>NZ_KB911582.1:0-39967 GCF_000383615.1 Streptomyces canus 299MFChir4.1
CCGCCTCCAGGCCATCGAGCGAGAGACCGAAGTGGCCTGACAACTGGGGACGTTCACCCGTACGCGACCGGGGAGAGAAGTCCGTACGCCGACACCTCCTGTTCTACGTCGGCTGCGGCTACCTCGCCCTGCTGGGCTACGCGGCCGCCAACGCCGACTCCGCGCAGTCCCTGGTCGGAGCCTCCGGGGCGATCTCGGCGGTCCTTGGCGCGTTTCTGTTCCTGTTCCCCGGGGCCCGGGTGACCAGTCTCCTGCCGTTCCTGTTCTTCCTGCCGCTGCGCTTTCCCGCCTGGGTGGTCCTGCCGTTCTGGGCGGCGCTGCAATGGCTCGCGGCGGGCCGGGCCTCCGACGGCCCCGGGGTGGCCTATCTGGCCCACCTGGTGGGCTTCGGCCTGGGCCTGGTCTTTGCGTGGGTCCGATTCGGGTGGTGGAACCGCGGGGCGGTGCCTGACTCCGGCAGCAAGTGAGGTGCACCGGGCATGACACCGAGATCGGCGTTGCCGGCTTCGGCGATCGACCGCTCACGCAAGACGAGTGCAACAGCTGGACCTATGGCCCGCAGCAGATGCAGCGGCTGCGTAAGACCGTGCACAGTTCCCTGACGGACCTGGCCCCAGAGTGGGGGTCACACGCCAAGGGATGCCATGCGCATTTGATTTCCTATCCACTCCTGTCTACTGTTTCCCACCATGAGCAGAAACTATCGGATTGGGGAGTTCGCTGCCCGGATCGGCCGGTCGGTTTCGACTGTGCGCCGTTGGGAACGCGAGGGCCGGATCGCGGTCAAGCGCACCGCGTCCGGGCAGCGATACTTCGACGAATCCGATGTGTTCCGCGCTCTGAAACCGGGCTTCGATGCCTCACAGCGGTCCACTGTGGTGTACTGCCGTGTCTCTTCGCCACGGCAGAAGAACGACCTGGATTCGCAGGTCAGGGCGATGCAGACGTTCTGCCTCGGAGCCGGGATCGCAGTGGACGAGTGGGTCAGCGAAATCGGTGGCGGGATGAACCTGCGACGGCCGCAGTTCTGTCGCCTGATGGACCGCGTCGAGGCCGGGGAGGTCAGCCGACTGGTCATCGCACACACAGACCGTCTTGCCCGGTTCGGATACGACTTCATCGAGTACCTGACCGAACGTCACGGTTGCGAGATCGTGGTGGCGAACGCGGAGTCTCTGTCCCCGCAGCAGGAGTTGGTGGAAGACCTGCTGGCCATCGTGCATACATTCTCGTCCCGTCTGCACGGTCTGCGTGGCTACGAGAAGAGTTTGAAGGCCGAACTCGGTGGTGGCCAGTGAAGGTCACACGCATCGCTTATAGCAAGAACCTCAACACCTGCAAGTACGACCAACTCGCTGAGCAGGCTGAGCGGCTCGGCCGGGTACGTTCGCTGGTGTGGCGTCGCTACGGCTCCCTCGCCGGCGTGGGAGTTTCCGACCGGACGATCCGCGATGAGTGGATGAGAGACGGTACCGCTGACGCGTTCGGCGTTCTGGCAAATGCCTGGAAGGAGACCGTGCGGGATGCGGTCGCCGACATCAAGGCCAGCCGCGAGGCCGTAAAGGTCAAGGTTCGGCAAGCCGTACGGCAACGCACCAGCGACAAGGTCGAGCAGAAGCGCCTGTTCACCGCCCTGCAACGCGACCAGTGGGCTACTGATCCGTACCTGTCCCGCGTGATGCGCCAGCACTGGGGACGAGGCCGGAACCACATCGCGAACCAGATCATCGTCCGCTCCGACCAGTACCGCACGTACGCCCCGGATGAGGGCGGGGTCCTCTGGCTCGCAGTACCAGGGCTCGAACGCCGCAGCATGGTCAAGATCCCGCTGAACACCAAGGTCGCTCCTACAGGCACGCTGAGGCTCATCCTGCGGGACAATCGAGTCGAGGTGCACTACGCCGTCGACGCCTCCACGCTGAGGTCCTCGCAGCGGCCATGCGGCACCGCGAAGATCGGTGTGGACAAGGGATACTCGGAAGTTCTCACCGACTCCGAAGGCACCCACCACGGCACAGAGCTGGGGGACCTACTCAAGGCGGATTCGGACTTCCTCACGATCAAGAACGGCCGCAGGGCCAAGATCCGCTCTATCGCCGAGAAGGCAGCCAAGGACGGCGACTACGCAAAGGCCGACCGGATCACCACCAACAACCTCGGCACCACCAAGCGCAACCGCCGTCACCACACCATCGAGGCACGCGTCCGCTCGGTGACCTTCACCGCCGTACATCAAGTGGTGAACGCAGCAAAGAGCGTTGTCGCCGAAGACCTGACTCGGTCCTTCACCTCCCTGAAGAAGCTCGGCAAGAACACCAACCGCCGCCTCGCCGCCTGGACCAAGGGCGTCACGGCCGAGGCACTCAACAGCGTGTCGGAGCGCAGAGGTTCTGCGCTGACGCTGGTCAACGCGGCCTACACCTCACAAGTGGCCCCCTGCTGCCGGATCCTCGGCACGCGTAAAGGGGACCGGCTTCACTGCACCTGGTGCGGGGCGGTGTGGCAGGCAGACCACGCGGCAGCGATCAACGTCCTGGAACGAGACGGTGACCCCGACATCACCCTGTACACCCCGCACACTCGGGTGAAGCAGATCATCCAGGAACGGGCCGATCGCCGACGGACCAGACTGCCGGTCCAGGACTCCAGCCTCGCGGGGCGGAGAGCGAATCATCCGATCCGAGCAGTATTGCTCAAGGAGCAGGAAGCAGAGAACCAGCCGTGATCACAGCAATCGTTCTGATCAAAACCAGCGTGGACCGGATCCCCGAGATTGCGGAGCGGATCGCCGCGCTCGAATCCGTGAGTGAGGTTTTCTCCGTCACAGGCACGTACGACCTGATCGCCATGGTGCGGGTCAAGCAGCACGAGGACCTCGCCGAGGTGATCCCCGGCAGCATCAGCAAGATCCCGGGCGTGGAGGGCACGGACACCCACGTGGCGTTTCGAACATACTCCCAGCACGACCTGGAGGCCGCGTTCGCGATCGGCCTCGACAGCTGATGTGATGCCGAGAGGCGCGTGGGTGATCGGTTGCCGACTTGCCACTCATGCACCGGCTCGCTTCTCACAAATGCTGCAGGGGACAGGCGGCGGGTGGGACGTGTCATTGGGACGCGTGGAGCGAGCACCGCACAGCCAGTTGAGTCCCGGCGCCGTTTCGGAAAGCGGTGCGAACCCAACGTGACGACTTGGGGAGGCCCCATCTACCTCTACGCCCCCGGTGAATGCGTCTCCTGGCGCGGCACCATCGGAAGCGTGACCGGCGGCAAGGACGACACGAACTGTGGTACGTGATTTCCCCGGCCAGCGGCGGCTCACTGCGCAGCGTGTGCATAGTCAACCGCCCGGACTTCGATCGGCAGGCTTTCACCTAAAGGGACACAGTACAGTCACCTGATCGTGCGGTGACCTTTGGAACAGCGCCGGTTCAGATCTTCGGCGCGGAGAGAGGTCCGAGGGTTCATTTGCGCAGTCCTGCGCGGGGTGGACGCCCGTACCTCAGACGGCCGGGACGCAGCGGCCGTCCTCGGTGCGGTACGTCCACTTCGCACCGTCCGCGACCAGTTCCTTCACGGCCTTCACAAAGCGCTCCACGTGCTCGTCCGGCGTGCCCGCGCCGAAGCTCACCCGGATCGCGTTGAGGGACTTCTCGCCCGGCGCGGCCTCGGGGGCACCGCACTCGCCCTGGGACTGCGGGTCGCTGCCGAGGAGGGTGCGGACCAGGGGGTGGGCGCAGAAGAGTCCGTCGCGGACGCCGATGCCGTACTCGGCGGAGAGGGCGGCGGCGAAGTGGGAGCTGTTCCAGCCCTCGACGACGAAGGAGATCACGCCGACGCGGGGGGCGTCGTCGCCGAAGAGGGACAGGACGCGGACCTCGGGGACCTCGGCCAGCCCTTCGCGGACCTTCTCGATCAGGTGCTGCTCACGGACGACCAGGCTGTCGAAGCCGGCCTCGGTCAGCGCCTTGCAGGCGGAGGCGATGGAGTAGGCGCCGATGACGTTGGGCGAGCCCGCCTCGTGCCGCGCGGCGCTCTCGTGCCACTCCACGTCCACTCCCCCGTCCTGGCGCCGGGTGACCTTGCGGCTGGCGCCGCCGCCCGCGAGGTAGGGGTCGGCGGCCCGCAGCCAGTCGGCGCGGCCGGCCAGGACACCGGAGCCGAAGGGCGCGTAGAGCTTGTGGCCGGAGAAGGCGATCCAGTCGACGTCGAGGTCACGGACGCTCACCGGGTGGTGCGGGGCGAGCTGGGCCGCGTCGAGCACGATGCGGGCACCGTGGGAGTGGGCGGCCGCCGCGAGCTCTCGTACGGGCCACAGCTCACCGGTGACGTTGGAGGCGCCGGTGACACACACCAGGGCCGGGCCGTGGGGGTCCCGGTCGGCGAGGGCCTTCTCCAGGGTCTCGACGGCCTGCCGCGGGGTGCGCGGCGCGTCGAGGTAGCTGACCCGGGCGTCCTGCCAGGGCAGCAGGCTCGCGTGGTGCTCCGTCTCGAAGACGAAGACCTGGCAGTCGGCGGGGAGCGCGGCGGCGAGGAGGTTGAGCGAGTCGGTGGTCGACCGGGTGAAGATCAGCTGGTCGTCGTCGCGGCAGTCGAGGAACTCGGTGACGGTCCTGCGGGCGTTCTCGAACAGATCGGTCGACAGCTGGGAGAGGTAACCGGCCCCCCGGTGCACGCTGCCGTAGTAGGGCGCGTACGCCGCCACGTCGTCCCACACCCGCTGGAGGGCCGGCGCGCTGGCCGCGTAGTCGAGCGCCGCGTAGGTGACTTCGCCGCCGGTCACGAGCGGGACGGTGACATCCCGGCCCAGAACGGGCAGTTGGGAACAAATGGTCTGGGCGGAGGCAGCGGTGGAGACAGACATGGGGAACTCCCGTGGAAAGAGAAAAGTGAGATGGGCGTGCGGAGGCGGGGCTCGGCGCCCTATCGCATTCGCTTGCTCACGGAAGACTCCTCGAACGACCAGGATCCCTGGTTCGTGAGGGATCCGCGCTTGCCGCAGACCTCGCTGCCTACGGCCTGGTCTTCACCCGGGGCACCCCGCCACGGACGGAGGGTTGCCGGACAGTCGGCCGGGGCCTCATGACTGTCACTCATGACCTGGTCAAAAAACCTACGCGATGTGATCGTCGTCCCGCAACCCGTGTCCGGATCGCGGGACGACACCCTGCCGGCCGCTACGCGTTGCTCGCGGCCACCCAGCGCTCCAGCGTCCGCTTCGCCGACCCCGAGTCGATCGACTCGGCGGCCTTGCCCATCCCGGCCCGCAGCTGCTCGGCCAGGGTCCCGGTGCCCGGGTCCAGGGCGACCAGCGCGGCCGCCGAGTTCAGGAGTACGGCGTCACGGACCGGGCCGGTCTCGCCGTCCAGCAGTTTCCTGGCGACCTCCGCGTTGTACGCCGGGTCACCGCCCCGCAGGGCCTCCACCGGCACCAGCTCGATGCCGACGTCCCGGGGGTCGAAGCTCTCCTCGGTGACCTTGCCGTCGCGGACGATCCAGACGCGGGAGGTCGACGTGGTCGTCAGCTCGTCGAGGCCGTCGTCGCCGCGGAAGACGAGGGCGGAGTTGCCGCGTTCGGCGAAGACGCCCGCGACGACCGGCGCCATGCGCGGATCGGCGACCCCGACCGCCTGGGACCGCACCCGTGCGGGGTTGGTCAGCGGGCCGAGGATGTTGAACACCGTGCGGATGCCCAACTGCCCGCGGGCGGCGCCCGCGTGACGCAGCGCCGGGTGGAACTTGACCGCGAAGCAGAAGGTGATCCCGGCCTCCTCGGCCACCTCGGCCACCCGCCGTGGGGTCAGCTCCAGGTTGACGCCGAGCTTCTCCAGGACGTCCGAGGCACCGGACGCGGAGGAGGCGGCCCGGTTGCCGTGCTTGACGACCGTGGCGCCGGTGCCGGCCACGACGATCGCCGACATGGTGGAGATGTTGACGGTCTTGGCGCCGTCGCCGCCGGTGCCGACGATGTCCACGGTCCGCCCGGGCACCTCGATCACATTGGCGTGTGCGTACATCGTCCGCACCAGCCCGTTGATCTCCTCGACCGTCTCGCCCTTGGCCCTGAGGGCGACCACGAAGCCGGCGATCTGCGCGTCGGTCGCCTCGCCCTGCATGATCCGGTCCATGGCCCACGCCGTCGCGTCGGCGCTCTGGTCCCGTCCGTACAGCAGGGCGTTCAGTACCTCGGGCCAGGAACGGCCCGCCGCGGTGTCGCCTCCAGCGGGGGTCACAGCGCTCATGGGGCCGCTCCAGATGTCGTAGAAAAGTGTGTCCACACCCTATCCAGCCCACAGCACGACGCAGGGCCCCGTCCGGCGTTCGGACGGGACCCGGCACAGCCCGCAGCCAGGCGCTACGCAAGCCCCCACCGAGGCCGCGGCTGCGCCGCAGGCATCCAGGGGCGCCGGGAACTGCGCAAAACGCCCGCCCCCACCGAACCGCACCCGCACCTGCACCCGCACCCGCACCCGCACGGCAAAGGACCCCGTCCGGGATTTCGGACGGGGTCCTTTCAACCGCGCCGTGGCGAGCGCAGCGACAAGCAGCGATCAGTGGTGGCCGTGGCCGCTCGTGATCTCCTTGTACTCCTCGACTGTCGGCTTGGGGATCTGGGCCTCGTCGCCGTAGTACGCCTCGCTCAGCTTGGCGCGCAGCTTCTCGGTGCCCTTGATCTTGCGCTCGACGCCGTTCTCGTCGACCGCGGGGCCGATCTGCGCCGGTTCGTACTGCTCGTGCGCCGTGAGCGTGTGCAGCTGCTCCTGGCTCAGCGGCTCGTGCACCTCGATGAACTCGCCGTGCGGCAGGCGCTTGATGATGCCGGACTCGCGGCCGTGCAGCACCTTCTCCTTGTCCCGGCGCTGGAGGCCGAGGCAGATCCGCTTGGTGGCGACGAACGCGAGGACCGGGGCGACGAAGAACGCGACCCGCACGAACCAGGTGATGGCGTTGATCGACAGGTGGAAGTGGGTGGCCCAGAGGTCGTTTCCACCACCGATCAGCAACACCATGTACCAGGTGATCCACGCGACACCGAAGGCCGTGCGCGTCGGGGCGTTGCGCGGCCGGTCCAGGATGTGGTGCTCGCGCTTGTCGCCGGTGACCCAGGACTCGACGAACGGGTAGACCGCGATCGCGACCAGGACCAGCGGGAAGATGACCAGCGGGATGAACACGCCCAGGACGAGCGTGTGACCCCAGAAGTTGATCTCCCAGCCCGGCATCACACGGATCAGGCCCTCGGAGAAGCCCATGTACCAGTCCGGCTGGGCACCCGTGGACACCTGGTCGGGACGGTAGGGGCCCATCGACCAAATCGGGTTGATCGAGGCGATCGCCGCGATCGCCGCGATGACACCGAAGACCAGGAAGAAGAAGCCTCCGGCTTTGGCCATGTAGACCGGCAGCAGCGGCATACCGACGACGTTGTTGTTCGTCTTGCCGGGACCCGCGAACTGCGTGTGCTTGTGGTAAATGACCAGGATCAGGTGGCCGACGACCAGGCCGAGCATGATGCCCGGCAGCAGCAGGACGTGGATCGAGTAGAAGCGGGCCACGAAGTCGCCGCCCGGGAACTCCCCGCCGAACAGGAAGAACGACAGGTACGTGCCGACGATCGGCACGGACAGGACCGCGCCCTCCATGAAGCGGACACCGGTGCCGGAGAGCAGGTCGTCCGGCAGCGAGTAACCGGTGAAGCCGGTGAACATGCCGAGGACGAACAGCAGGAAGCCGAACAGCCAGTTGACCTCACGCGGCTTGCGGAACGCGCCCGTGAAGAACACCCGCATCATGTGCACGAACATGCCGGCGAGGAAGATCAGCGCCGCCCAGTGGTGGATCTGCCGGATCAGCAGACCACCGCGCACATCGAAGGAGATGTGCATGGTCGAGTTGAACGCCTCGGACATCAGCTGTCCCTGCAGCGGGACGTAGCTGCCGTGGTACTCCACCTCATTCATCGACGGGTGGAAGAACAGCGTCAGGTACACACCCGTGAGGATGATGATGATGAAGCTGTAGAGGCAGACCTCACCCAGCATGAACGACCAGTGGTCGGGGAAGATCTTGCGCATGTTGGACTTGGCCAGGGAGTAGATCCCCAGCCGGCCGTCGGCCCAGTCGGCGACGCGCTCGCCGGCCGGCGCCTTCCCGCGTGCGCGGGACTCGGAGGACTCTGTAGTGCTCATCCGCGCTCCCAGAATGCAGGACCGACGGGCTCCTCGAAGTCGCCGAGCGCTTCGAGGTAACCCTGGTCGTTCACGCCGATCCGCAGCTGCGGCAGGGCGTGACCGGCGGGGCCGAAGATCACCCGGGCACCGTCGGAGAGGTCGAAGGTGGACTGGTGGCAGGGGCAGAGCACGTGGTGCGTCTGCTGCTCGTACAGGGAGATCGGGCAGCCCACGTGGGTGCAGATCTTCGAGTACGCGACGATTCCCTCGTACGACCACTCGAGCTCGCGCTTGTCCTTGATGTTGTCCGGCTGGATGCGGACGATCATCAGGGCGGCCTTGGCGATCTCGGTCTGGAACTCCTCGTCGTGCTCCTCCAGGCCCTCGGGCTTGGCGAAGGTCAGCGAGCCGACCGCGACGTCGGAGGGACGCAGCGGCTCGTTGGTGTTCACGTTGACGAGCTGGAGGCCCTTGCGCCACATGGTGTGGCGGAGCTTGGTGCCGGGCAGCGGACCGAGGTCGCGCAGCAGCACGACGCCGGAGAGCGGGAACAGGGCCAGCGCGCCGAACATCGTGTTGCGGATCAGCTTGCGACGGCCGAGCGCCGACTCCTTGGCACCCTGCTTGAAGTCGGCCATGACCTTGGCCTTGACCTCGGGGGGCGCCTCGATCGGGTGACGCTCGTCGGCGATCTCCTCGTCGGACATCAGGGTGCGGGCCCAGTGGACCGCGCCCGCGCCGATCGCGAAGAGGGCGAGACCGAGGGTCAGACCCAGCGCGAAGTTCAGCGCGTTGATGTGCCCGATCGGGAAGACGAAGATCGACTTGTCGTGGGGGATGCCCACGTACGAGGCGATGAATCCGATCGTCGACAGCATCGACACCGTGAACAGCATGGCCACCGTGCGCTCGGACCGCCTGGCGGCCCGCTCGTCGATGTCCTGCACCCGGTGCTCGTGGGGCGGGAGGCCGGGATCCGCGAACGGGTCCTTCTCGTCCGCGACGCCCACGGCGCCGTGCGCGTCCTGCTCTGCGGGCAGGTTCTCTTCTGGAATGTCTTGGCTACTCATGACTTCTTGGCCTTTGCGGTCCGAGCGGCGACCCAGACGGCGACTGCGATCAGCGCGCCGAGGCCGAAGATCCAGGCGAACAGGCCTTCGGAGACCGGGCCGAGACCGCCCAGCTCAAGGCCGCCGGGGCTCACGGTGTCGTCGCCGTTGACCGCGTTCAGGTACGCGATGATGTCCTTCTTGTTCTGCTCCGACAGCGTGGTGTCGGGGAACGACGGCATGTTCTGCGGGCCGGTCTGCATGGCCTCGTAGATGTGCTTCGGGGCGACACCCTCAAGGCTCGGCGCGTACTTGCCGTGTGTCAGCGCGCCACCCTTGCCGGTGAAGTTGTGGCACTGGGTGCAGTTGTCACGGAACAGCTCGCCGCCCTTGGCGATGTCGGCGCCGTCGGGGCCGTACTGCGCCTCGGTCGGGACGGACGGACCGGCACCCAGCGAGGAGATGTACGCGGCCAGCTGGTCGATCTCGGCCTGCGTGTAGATGACCTTCTTGCGCGGAACCTGCGCGCCCGGCTGCTGGGCCGGCATGCGGCCGGTGCCGACCTGGAAGTCGACGGCCGCGGCGCCCACGCCCACGAGGCTCGGGCCGTCGGAGGATCCCTGACCGCCGGCGCCGTGGCAACTGGCGCAGCCTACGGCGAAGAGCTTCTTGCCCTCGTCGATGGCCAGGGACTGGGCGGTTTCATCTGCCTGCGCCTTGCTCGCGGGTGCGAACACGGCGTACAGCCCCCCGGTGCATGCCAGCGCGAGGAGTAGGACGACGAGCGCCGCCAGCGGGTGGCGTCGTCGTGCGGAGAGCTTTTTCACGGATTACCCCGGTGTCAGGATCTTCTGCGTCGATGCTTGCGATGTCGGGAGCGGGCCCGGCTACTTGATCAGGTAGATCGTGGCGAAGAGGCCGATCCAGACGACATCGACGAAGTGCCAGTAGTAGGACACGACGATGGCCGCGGTGGCCTGTTCGTGGGTGAACCGCTTCGCCGCGTACGTACGGCCGAGGACGAACAGGAAGGCGATGAGGCCGCCTGTCACGTGCAGACCGTGGAAGCCGGTGGTCAGGTAGAAGACCGACCCGTACGGATCGGACGAGAGGGAGATCCCGTCCTTCTTCACCAGCTCGGTGTACTCGTAGATCTGACCGCCGATGAAGATCGCGCCCATGATGAAGGTGATGATGAACCAGCCCCGGAGCTTCTTCACATCACCTCGCTCGGCGGCGAAAACGCCCAGCTGGCAGGTGAGAGAGGAGAGCACCAGGATCGTGGTGTTCGTCGCCGAGAACGGAACGTTCAGGGCGTGCGCCATCTCTTTCCAGTGATCAGGACCCGTCACCGATCGCAGGGTGAAGTACATCGCGAAGAGGGCCGCGAAGAACATCAGCTCGGAACTCAGCCAGATGATGGTTCCGACGCTGGTGAGGTTCGGCCGGTTGACCGACGGGTGCGCGTGCCCGGTTTCTACTGTCGTTGCTGTCGCCACGACCGACATTATGTCGGTCGCTTATCCCGCCCTCACCCCGGGGGGTGCCGTTCGGAGTGTCTCCCTGCTCCATACCGGTGTTGACGTGGTGTTCAAGGGAGTAGCATCCGGCCCAACGGGCCTGTCCTTACGACGCTGACGTCACGGAGGAACAATGCAGCCGACCGCCACGGTGCTGGTCTACAGCGACGATTCCAACACCCGCGAGCAGGTACGGCTCCCGGCGGGCCGTCGACCGGCTCCCGATGTCCCGTTGGTCGAGTTCCTGGAGTGCGCCACGCCTGCGGCGGTGCTGAAGGAGCTGGACAAGGGCGGGATCGACGTCTGTGTGCTGGACGGGGAGGCCGTGCCGATGGGGGGCATGGGCCTGTGCCGGCAGATCAAGGACGAGGTGTTCGACTGCCCGCCGGTACTGCTGCTGATCGGGCGGCCGCAGGATGCCTGGCTGGCGACGTGGAGCCGGGCGGAGGCCGCGGTGACGCATCCGGTGGATCCGGTGGAGTTCGCGGCGGCGCTGGCTTCTTTGCTGCGGTCTCGCAAGGCCTTGAGCGCCTAGGAGCTCGGTTTCTGCGCTTCGCGGGCGGCTGCGGGTCCATTGTGGCTGGTCGCGCAGTTCCCCGCGCCCCTGAGGCGTCCACCGCCTCCCTGTCTAGACGCTCTGCGGCCTCAGTCTTGCCTGCTGTGCCGCGCTCGGCGCGTCCGGGGTTCCTGCCACCAGGGCGCTGCCGTCGCGCCATTTCTTCCAGTCCAGGTTCCAGTCGCCGAAGCCGTTGCCGAAGGGCTCCATGGTGTGGCCGTCCGAGTTGACGACCTGGACCACGTCGCCCTCGTGGACGGTGTTGAAGAACCACTCGGCGTTGGCCGTGCTCATGCCGGTGCAGCCGTGGCTGACATTGGCGTAACCCTGCGAGCCGACCGACCAGGGGGCGGCGTGCACGTACTCGCCGCTCCAGGTGACGCGGGTGGCGTAGTACACCGGGAGGTCGTACGAGTCCGAGGAGCCCTCGGCGATCCCGATGCTGGTGCCGCGCATACGTACGAAGTACTCCTTGCCCAGCACGACCTTGACGCCGTTGCGGGTGTCGAAGCCGGGCTTGCCGGTGGTGACCGGGAGCTCCTTGATGACCTCCTCGTTCTTGTACACCTTCATCGAGTGTGAGGCGGCGTCCGTCACGGCGACGATGCGGTCGCCGGTGGTCAGCTTCAGGGGCTTGGCCTTGCCGCCCCAGAGCCGGTCGCCGATCTTGATGCCCTCCAGGTCACTGCGGACCTGGATCGTGGCGTGGGCGGGCCAGTACTCCTTGGGCCGGTAGTGGAGTTCCTTGTCGTCCACCCAGTGCCAGGCGCCCGGTGCGGCGGGCGTGGAGTCCACCCTGAGGGCGCGCTCGACGACGGCCCGCTGCGCCTTGTCCTTGACGGGTCTGTCCAGCTTGGCGGTGATGGGCTGGCCGACGCCGTACGTGCCCGCCTTGGGGCCGAAACTGACGTTCAGGCGCGTCTTGCCGAGAGGTCTGCTGGTGTCGAAGTCGAGGACCTTGCGGCCGGGCGCCCCGTCGTCGTCCTCGGTGCTCACCCGGACCGTGTAGTGGGCGTTCGCGGCCAGCGGGGAGGTGCTGTGCCAGCGGGTGCCGTCGGCGGAGAGTTCGCCCGCCAGGAAGCGGCCCGTGGCGTCCGTGGCGGTGACGTCGGTGATGCGGCCGTCGTCGTCCTCGGCGGTCACCTCGAGCGGCTTGTCCGGATCGGCCTTCTTGCCGTCGCCCGAGGGCGCGTTGAAGGCGATCTGGTCGGCCGCGTCGTACGGCGTGGCCGCCAGCGGGTTCCCGTCGGACCCGCAGGCGGAGGTGCTTATACCGAGGGCGATCACCAGCATCGTGCAGCTGACGACGGTGCGGGTTCGCGGTGCGTGGTTCATGACTTCACGCTAGGAAGCCCCGTCAAGAACGGCACGCCGGGTGACTCGTACGAGGGATACGGATTGCGGCAAACGCAGGAGCCCGGACGCTCCTGACGGAGTGTCCGGGCCCCTGATGAGCTCAGCTCGTGCTACTGGGTGCGGTTCTCACCGCGGTAGTACTCGAAGACCCAGCCGTACAGGCCGATCATGATCACCGGCACCGAGAAGTACAGCAGCCACCAGCCGATCGCGACCGACAGGAAGGCCAGGGCGCCGCCGAAGCCGAGGGCGAGCGGCTGCCAGCTGTGCGGGCTGAAGAACCCGACCTCGCCGGCGTCGTCCGCGACGTCGGCCTCCTTGTTGTCCTGCGCGCCGGCGTCCACCCGCTTGGCCGTGAAGCCCAGGTAGAAGCCGATCATGATGGACAGGCCGAAGGCCAGGAAGAGCGCGGTGGTACCGGCCGGCTCCTTCGACCACACGCCATAGACGATCGCCATGGCGAGGATGAAGATGCTCAGCCAGAAGAACATCCGTCCCTGGATCTTCACTTCCCGGCCTCCTTGCCGCCGTTGCCGGCCAGAGCCTTCTCACCGTGACCGGCGTTCTCGAGCTGGTCGAGCGCGGCGATCTCCGGGTGGTGCAGGTCGAACGCCGGGGATTCGCTGCGGATCCGCGGCAGGGTGAGGAAGTTGTGGCGCGGCGGCGGGCAGGAGGTCGCCCACTCGAGCGAGCGGCCGTAGCCCCACGGGTCGTCGACGCCGACCGGCTTGCCGTACTTGGCCGTCTTCCACACGTTGTAGAGGAACGGCAGGATCGACAGGCCGAGCACGAACGAGCTGATCGTCGAGATCGTGTTCAGGGCGGTGAAGCCGTCGGCCGCCAAGTAGTCGGCGTACCGACGCGGCATGCCCTCGGCGCCCAGCCAGTGCTGGACCAGGAAGGTGCCGTGGAAGCCGACGAACAGCGTCCAGAACGTGATCTTGCCGAGACGCTCGTCGAGCATCTTGCCGGTGAACTTCGGCCACCAGAAGTGGAAGCCGGAGAACATCGCGAAGACGACGGTGCCGAAGACGACGTAGTGGAAGTGCGCCACCACGAAGTACGAGTCCGAGACGTGGAAGTCCATCGGGGGCGAGGCCAGGATGACACCGGTCAGACCACCGAAGGTGAAGGTGATCAGGAAGCCGGTGGCCCAGAGCATCGGGGTCTCGAAACTCAGGGACCCCTTCCACATCGTTCCGATCCAGTTGAAGAACTTCACGCCTGTCGGTACGGCGATGAGGAACGTCATGAAGGAGAAGAACGGGAGCAGTACGCCGCCGGTGACGTACATATGGTGAGCCCACACCGTCACGGACAGACCCGCGATCGCGATGGTCGCCGCGATCAGACCCATGTAGCCGAACATCGGCTTGCGGGAGAAGACCGGGATGACCTCGGAGATGATGCCGAAGAACGGCAGGGCGATGATGTACACCTCTGGATGGCCGAAGAACCAGAAGAGGTGTTGCCAGAGCAACGCTCCGCCGTTCGCGGCATCGAAGACATGTGCCCCGAATTTCCGATCCGCCTCCAGCGCGAACAGCGCGGCGGCGAGGACGGGGAAGGCGAGCAGGACCAGCACCGCGGTCAGCAGCACGTTCCACACGAAGATCGGCATGCGGAACATGGTCATGCCGGGCGCGCGCATGCAGATGATCGTGGTGATGAAGTTGACCGCACCGAGGATCGTGCCGAAGCCGGAGAAGGCCAGACCCATGATCCACAGGTCGGCGCCGACGCCCGGCGAGCGGACCGCGTCCGACAGCGGGGAGTACGCGAACCAGCCGAAGTCGGCCGCGCCCTGCGGGGTCAGGAAGCCGCCCACCGCGATCGTCGAGCCGAACAGGTAGAGCCAGTAGGCGAACATGTTCAGCCGCGGGAACGCCACGTCGGGCGCGCCGATCTGCAGCGGCATGATCCAGTTGGTGAAGCCGGCGAACAGCGGCGTCGCGAACATCAGCAGCATGATCGTGCCGTGCATCGTGAACGCCTGGTTGAACTGCTCGTTCGACATGATCTGCAGGCCCGGACGGGCCAGCTCGGCGCGCATGAAGAGCGCCATCACGCCGCCGATCAGGAAGAACGCGAACGACGTGACCAGGTACATGGTCCCGATCGTCTTGTGGTCAGTGGTGGTGAGCCACTTGATGACCACGCTGCCGCGGTTCTGGCGCCGGACCGGCAGTTCGTCCGTGTAGTGGGACCCTGCCGCCGCGGCACCCTGGGGTTCGTTGAGGATGCTCACAGGTTCGTCGTCTCCCGGTCCTTCTCGTGGGCGGTCTGCTCGATGCCCGCGGGAACGTAACCGGTCTGCCCCTTCTTCGCGAGGTCCTTGAGGTGCTGCTCGTAGCGCTCGGGGGAGACGACCTTCACGTTGAACAGCATCCGGGAGTGGTCGACGCCGCAGAGCTCGGCGCACTTGCCGAGGAAGGTGCCCTCCTTGTTGGGGGTCACCTCGAAGGCGTTGGTGTGGCCCGGGATGACGTCCTGCTTCATCAGGAACGGCACCACCCAGAAGGAGTGGATGACGTCACGCGAGGTGAGGACGAAGCGGACCGTCTTGCCCTTGGGGAGCCAGAGGGTCGGGCCGGGGTTGCCGGTCTGCGGGTTCTTCGTGGCCGGCGTCCCGAAGTCGTAGACACCGCCGGCGTTCGCCGGGAAGGCGTCCTTGAACCGGGTCGGAATCGCGTCCAGGTTCTTGTCGGTCTTCGCGTCACCCGTGGAACCCGCGACGGGCTCGACGTAGTTGAAGGCCCAGCTCCACTGGTAGCCGACGACGTTGATGGTGACGTCGGGCTGCTTCTTGAGGCTGAGGAGCTTCGACTCGTCGCGGGCCGTGAAGTAGAAGAGCACCGAGACGATGACGAGCGGAACCACGGTGTACAGCGCCTCGATGGGCATGTTGTACCGGGTCTGCGGAGGTACCTCCACCTTGGTGCGGCTGCGCCGGTGGAAGATGGCGCTCCAGATGATCAGACCCCACACCAGCACGCCGACGGCGAGCGCGGCAGCCCAGGAGCCCTGCCACAGGGAGAGGATCCGCGGAGCCTCTTCCGTGGTCGGGGTGGGCATACCAAGGCGGGGGAAGTCTTCCCAGTTGTACGAGCAACCGGTGGCGGTCGCCAGGACCAGGCCCGCAATCATTGCCTGCAGCAGCTTCCGCCGCATCGGGCGCCGCGGCGAGCGGTCGGAGCCGTTGGGACTCACGTAGCGCCTTCCCGAGAGTCTCGCCCGCGCGGATTGGCTGCGGCCTGCCCTTACTCGGTGGTCGGTCGCCGCCCTGCGTCGGGCAGGGGTTTGGATGTTTATGCGGACCAAACCCTAGCCGACGCCCTCCGGGGGTTCAGCGGGAGGGGTGCCTAGTCACTCGGTGGGTTCGCTGGATTGGCGGCGGCGGGCGGTTTGTGGCTGATCGCGCCCCGCGGCGGAGCCGCCAATCGACACAGCCCCGCGCCCCCAAGGGGGTTAGCGTTGCCGTGTGTCCTATTTCGACGCTGCTTCCAGTGCTCCGCTTCATCCCGTTGCCCGTCAGGCGCTGTTGGCCTCTCTGGATGAAGGGTGGGCTGATCCGTCTCGGTTGTATCGGGAAGGGCGGCGGGCTCGGATGTTGCTGGACGCCGCCCGGGAGGCAGCCGCCGAGGCTGTGGGATGCCGTCCTGACGAGCTGACGTTCACCTCGTCCGGGACGCGGGCCGTGCACGACGGGATCTCGGGGGCGCTTGCCGGACGTCGTCGCGTCGGACGTCACCTGATCGTGTCAGCTGTCGAACACTCCTCGGTACTGCATTCGGCGGAGCTGTTCGAGGTGACCGAGGTTCCGGTGGACCGTACGGGGGCGGTGAGTCCGCGGTCGTACGGCGACGCTCTTCGCCCTGACACCGCTCTGGCGTGTCTCCAGTCGGCCAACCACGAGGTGGGGACCGTTCAGCCGGTGGCCGAGGTGGCCGCCGTGTGCCGGGAGGCCGGGGTGCCGCTGCTGGTGGACGCGGCTCAGTCGCTGGGGTGGGGGCCGGTCGAGGGTGACTGGTCCCTGGTGACCGCAAGCGCGCACAAGTGGGGTGGCCCGTCCGGGGTCGGTCTCCTCGCCGTACGAAAAGGTGTCCGGTTCTCACCCCGGGGACCGGCCGACGAGCGGGAGTCGGGGCGGGCGCCGGGCTTCGAGAACCTGCCGGCGATCGTCGCGGCGGCGGCCTCGCTGCGGGCGGTGCGGGCCGAGGCGGCGCAGGAGGCCGTACGGCTGCGGGAACTGACGGCGCGGATCCGCTCGCGCGTGCCGCAGCTGGTGCCGGACGTGGACGTGGTGGGCGATCCCGAGCGGCGGCTGCCGGGGATCGTCACCTTCTCCTGTCTCTATGTCGACGGGGAGACACTGCTGCACGAACTGGACCGGGCGGGTTTCTCCGTTTCCTCCGGATCGTCCTGCACGAGCAGCACGCTGACGCCGAGCCATGTGCTCAAGGCGATGGGGGTGCTGAGTGAGGGGAATGTGCGGGTGTCGCTGCCGTTCGGGGCGGTCTCCGAGGAGGTCGACCGGTTCCTGGAGGTGTTGCCGGCGGCGGTGGCGGCGGTCCGGGAGAAGCTGGGCGCACCGACGCCTTCGGCCGTCGCCCACGAGGACTCGCTGGTCGTGGACGCTCTCGGCAAGCGGTGCCCGATCCCGGTCATCGAGTTGGCGAAGGTCATCGGCGAGGTGCCGGTGGGCGGGACCGTCCGGGTCCTGTCGGACGACGAGGCGGCCCGACTGGACATCCCCGCGTGGTGCGAGATGCGGGAGCAGGAGTACGTGGGAGAAGAACCGGCGGACCAGGGTTCCGCTTACGTGGTCCGCCGGATCTCCTAGCCGGTCACTTGAGGTGGGTGCGGACCTCTTCGGCCGCCTCGTCGCCGTACGCCTTGGTGAACCGCTCCATGAAGTGACCCCGACGCAGCCGGTACTCCTGCGTCCCCACGGTCTCGATGACGAGCGTGGCCAGCATGCAGCCCACCTGGGCCGCCCGCTCCAGGGAGACACCCCAGGCGAGCCCCGACAGGAAACCGGCGCGGAACGCGTCACCGACGCCCGTGGGGTCGGCCTTGCGCTCCTCCTCCGCGCAGCCGACGACGATCGGCTCCTCGCCGACCCGGTCGATCCGCACGCCCTGCGCGCCGAGCGTCGTGACCCGGTGGCCCACCTTCGCGAGGATCTCCGCGTCGGACCAGCCGGTCTTGGACTCGATGAGGCCCTTCTCGTACTCGTTGGAGAAGAGGTACGTGGCGCCGTCCAGCAGGATCCGGATCTCGTCACCGTTCATACGGGCGATCTGCTGGGAGAAGTCCGCGGCGAACGGGATGCCCCGGGACCGGCACTCCTCGGTGTGGCGGAGCATCGCCTCGGGGTCGTCGGCGCCGATGAGGACGAGGTCGAGGCCGTCCACGCGGTCGGCGACCGTCTTGAGCTCGATCTGGCGGGCCTCGCTCATCGCGCCCGTGTAGAAGGAGCCGATCTGGTTGTGGTCGGCGTCGGTGGTGCACACGAAGCGGGCGGTGTGCAGCGTCTCGGAGATCCGGACGGACGCGGTGTCCACGCCGTGCCGGTCCAGCCAGGCGCGGTACTCGTCGAAGTCGAAGCCCGCGGCGCCGACGAGGATCGGGTTCGTGCCGAGCTGGCCCATGCCGAAGGCGATGTTCGCGCCGACGCCTCCCCTGCGGACGTCGAGGTTGTCGACCAGGAAGGAGAGCGAGACCGTGTGCAGTTGGTCCGCGACGAACTGGTCGGCGAAGCGGCCGGGGAAGGTCATGAGGTGGTCGGTGGCGATGGAGCCGGTGACTGCGATGCGCACGGCGAGGCTCTCCAGAGAAATGAAGGGGGGCGCGATAGCGCTCGTTGGAAGGGTGGTGGCGGGAGACGGGAGGGCGTGTTGACGGTTAACGCTATCGGGTCCGTATGGAGTACTGCGAGGCGGCGGACGGTGCGGTGAAGCAGGAAAAACTACCCGATAGTAGATCTTTCTTCGCGGGCTCCGGCGTGCTTACGGTTCCGTCATGACGAACCTTGAGCTGTACGCCTCAGCCCCGGCCGACCTGGACGGGGACCTCGCCTCGCTGCGCGGTGACTGTGCCCGGATGGCTCCGCACTGGACGGTTCCCGACCGAATCGTCGCCCGTCCGGTCTCCCCCTCGCTGATCCACGGAGTGAAGGTTCCCGAGGGGTCCGCCCGGCTGCTGGAGGCGATGTCGGAGTACGGCGACTGAGTCGCTGCGGCCGACTCAGCGGCGCGTGCGTCGGCGCGTTCGAGGGAACCGCGCGCTCCCCCGCTGCGTCCCATCGCCGTCCCCCGGAAAGGGGATGCGGGATACGACCCGTTTGCCGACCTTTTTGACAGGGTCGGGTCAGGGTCGAGGGACAGTTGCGCAGCAGAAGGAGCGATGCGGTGAACACCGAGCGACCCGACAACAACGACCCCGGCGAGGCCTCCGGCGGCGGGGACGGGAGCGCCGCGGAAGCGCACGGTGTCGGTGAAGCGAGCGCTGCCGAGGCCTCCGGCGACGTCGGGACGAACCACGCCGGGGCAGGTCAGGGCGGGGCCGATCAGGACGGTGGGGCCGAGAGCGCCGGGAAGTCTGCCGGCAGCGCCGAAGCCTCGGCCGGGCACGCCGGCGGAGTCGCCGACGCCGACACGGACGACTCCCCGGCCTCCGGCACGGGAGCGGGTGCCGCCGGGCCGGATGGCTCCGCGAGCCCCGACTCCCCTGCCGACCGGGACAAGCTCACCGCCCCCGAGACCCCCACCGCTGACCAGCCCACGAGCCTCGACCAACCCCAGCCCCCTGCCGACGCCACCCCGGCCTCCGACACCGGTCCCGGTGCCGCCGGGCCGGATGGCTCCGCGAACCCCGACTCCCCTGCCGACCGGGACAAGCTCACCGCCCCCGAGGCCGCTGCCGCTGACCAGCCCACGAGCCTCGACCAACCCCAGCCCCCTGCCGACACCACTCCGGCCACCGAACCGGACGGCCACGCGACCGGCGGCCCCAGCGCGGACGGCGATGTCGATGCCGACGCACCTGTAGCCCTCGGTACAGACGCCGGCGCCGGTCAGGCTCGCCCCGCTCCCGTTCCCCCCCACTCCGAGATCCCCCGGCACGAGGGTGCCGACGCGCCCCGCCCGGCCCGGCATCGGTCCCCCGTCGCCATTGCCGCCGTGGCCGCTGCCGTGCTGTTGGTCGGAGGGGGCGGGGCGTACCTCGCCGCCGGGGCCTCCGGAGGGTCCGGTGGCGGCACGGCCTCCGGCGCGTCCGGTGACGGCACTCCGCCGCCTCTCGCACTCGACGGTTACGGCGCAAGCGGTGGCGGGGGGAACGGGATCGCACCCGGGGAGCCGAATCCGTACGGCGCGACCTATCGCGTCGACGGGAGCCTGCCGGAGGGGCCCGGCTCGGCGCCTGTCTACCGGGTCCAGGGGCAGGTCACCAAGGGCGACGTGACGCGGCTCGCCGGGGCGCTCGGGGTCGAGGGGACGCCGGTCGCGCAGGGGCAGGTCTGGCGGGTCGGGGTCAAGGACGGTTCGGGGCCGAGTCTCCAGGTGAACCGGCAGGCGCCGGGCGCGTGGACCTTCCAGCGCTACTCCCCCGTCACGGACAACTGCGGCAGTGCCACCGTGTGCGGAGCGCAGCCCGAGACCCCCACCGGCCCTCCGGTGAGCGAGGCGGCCGCAGAGAAGGCCGCCGCGCCGGTGCTGAAGGCGGTCGGCCAGGGCAGCGCGAAGCTGGACGCGAGCCAGGCCATGGGCGCCCAGCGGATCGTGAACGCCGATCCGGTCGTGGGCGGGCTGCCCACGTACGGATGGGCGACCGGCGTCACCGTGAACGGCCAGGGGGAAGTGGTCGGCGGCACCGGCCAGTTGAAGGCGCCGGTCAAGAGCGACACGTATCCCGTGCTGAGCGCCGAGAAGACGCTGGGCCTGCTGAACAAGGTGCCCGTGGCCGACCACCGCATGGGCATCGGCGGCTGCGCCAGTCCCGTACCGCTGAAGGACCGGCTGGAGGCGCCCTGCGGGGAGCCGAGTGGGGCGGGGAAGAGCACGCTCACCGTCGAGAAGGCGGTGTTCGGGCTGGCCTCGCACTTCGTGGACGGCCGGCAGGCACTCGTGCCGTCCTGGTTGTTCGAGGTGCGGGCGACGGGCGCGAAGGACGCCTTCACGGTGACGTATCCGGCGGTCGACCCGCGGTACATCGCCTCCCCGGCGACCGCGACGCCGACCAACCCCGCCTCCCCCACCGCGCCCTCCGACCGGCCCTCCGCCGCGCCGAAGACGCGGGACGTCGAGGTGGACGGCTACACGGCCGAGGGCAACGAGCTGACCGTGAGCTTCACGGGCGGGGTGTGCGGGGACTACGCGGCGATGGCGAGCGAGAGCAAGGACGAGGTGAAGGTCTCGGTGACCTACACCCCGTGGCCGGACAAGGTCTGCATCATGATCGCCAAGGAGATGCAGAAGACCGTGCCGCTCGACGAGCCGCTCGGTGACCGCAAGGTCGTCGGCTCGGACGGCAAGGAGATCCCGCTGAAGAAGGCGGGGGCACGGCTGCCGGAGACCTCCGGGGCCCGGTAGTCCCGGAGACGCGCGAAGGCGGCGGCCCCGTCGGAGGGGGCCGCCGCCTTCTGTCGCTCGAGGCGCGGGGTGCGAACTCCGGGGCTTAGCTGAAGGAGTCGCCGCAGGCGCAGGAGCCGGTCGCGTTCGGGTTGTCGATCGTGAAGCCCTGCTTCTCGATGGTGTCCACGAAGTCGATGGACGCACCACCCAGGTACGGGGCGCTCATGCGGTCGGTGACGACCTTGACGCCACCGAAGTCCTTGATGACGTCGCCGTCGAGCGAACGCTCGTCGAAGAAGAGCTGGTAACGCAGGCCGGAGCAGCCGCCGGGCTGAACGGCGACGCGCAGGGCCAGGTCGTCACGGCCTTCCTGGTCGAGCAGGGCCTTGACCTTCGCCGCGGCGGCGTCGGACAGGATGATGCCGTCGGTGACGGTGCCGGTCTCGTCCGATACGGACATCTACATCTCTCCCGGGTTGTACGGAGACTGCTTGCCGACTGGTGCAACCGGCAAGGCCGCGGATTCATTCCGGGCCGGACGCCGGTTTTTCGGCGCCTTCTTCATGCTCGCACACGCGGCGGGAAGCGGAAAACGGCTCATCCGCCGTTCTTCGGGATTCACGTCACATCGACGCAATGACCATCGTCAAAGTGACGTGAACCGGGTTATGATAGATAACGTCAGTTCGACGAAAAGTAGAAAGGGTGCGTGTCGTGACCACCGCCCAGACCACGGAGCTCGACGTACAGCCGACTCCGCTCGCCCTGTTGCTGCTCGGCCGCGAGGCCGACCCGAGGAGTGAGCGGGGCGTCGAGTGTCCCGGCGATCTGCCCTCGCCGTCCGACCCCGACCTGGTCGAGCGCGCCCGCGCGGCCAAGGAGAAGCTCGGCGACAAGGTGTTCGTCCTCGGCCACCACTACCAGCGTGACGAGGTCATCCAGTTCGCCGACGTCACGGGCGACTCCTTCAAGCTGGCCCGGGACGCGGCCGCCCGCCCGGAAGCCGAGTACATCGTGTTCTGCGGTGTGCACTTCATGGCCGAGTCCGCGGACATCCTCACGTCCGACGCCCAGAAGGTCGTGCTGCCCGACCTCGCCGCCGGCTGCTCCATGGCCGACATGGCGACGGCCGAGCAGGTCGCCGAGTGCTGGGACGCCCTCACCGACGCCGGCATAGCCGAGCAGGTCGTGCCGGTGTCGTACATGAACTCCTCGGCGGACATCAAGGCGTTCACGGGCAAGCACGGCGGCCTGATCTGCACCTCGTCCAACGCCAAGCGGGCCCTGGAGTGGGCCTTCGAGCAGGGGGAGCCTCATTCAACAAAGGTGCTGTTCCTCCCCGATCAGCACCTCGGGCGCAACACCGCGGTCCGCGACATGGGCATGTCCCTTGAGGACTGTGTCGTCTACAACCCGCACAAGCCGAACGGCGGCCTGACCGCCGAGCAGCTGCGGGACGCGAAGATGATCCTGTGGCGCGGGCACTGCTCGGTCCACGGCCGCTTCTCGCTGGAGTCCGTGGAAGATGTCCGCGCCCGCATCCCCGGGGTGAACGTCCTCGTCCACCCCGAGTGCAAGCACGAGGTCGTGGCCGCGGCGGACTACGTCGGCTCGACCGAGTACATCATCAAGGCGCTGGAGGCGGCCCCGGCCGGCTCGAAGTGGGCGATCGGCACGGAGCTCAATCTCGTACGACGCCTCGCGAACCGTTTCGCCCCCGAGGGCAAGGAGATCGTCTTTCTCGACAAGACGGTCTGCTTCTGCTCGACCATGAACCGCATCGACCTGCCCCACCTGGTCTGGACCCTGGAGTCCCTGGCCGAGGGCACGCTCGTCAACCGGATCGAGGTCGACAAGGAGACGGAGGCGTTCGCGAAGCTGGCCCTGGAGCGGATGCTGGCGCTGCCGTAGAACCGTGGTCGCAGGCGCTCACCCCGACGCGGAGGTCCGCTCGGGGTGGGCGGGGTCGAGGGTGAAGACGTCGCCGGCCAGTGTGGGAACGATCAGGGCGCCCTTGTTGAGCAGCACCTGGGGCGCCAGCTCGCTCTGTGAGTTGACCCACGTGGCGCGCGGCAAGGTCTCCCACAGCAGCGTGCCCTTGTCGGCGTCCAGAGCCGCGACCCGGCCGCTGGGGCTGGACAGATAGACCACCCGTGCTCCCGGGCCGGGGGTGACACCGCCCGGCTGCTCCAGGCTTGTCGGGGTCTGCCACAGCTGCTTGCCGGTACGGACCGATACGGCGGTCACCCGGCCGGAGGTGCCGGTGAACCACAGGGTGCCGTCCACCGTCGTCGCGGTGCCCTCGAACTTCTCGGCCGGCTCCGTCGTCGTGGCGGCGCCCGTGTCCGGGTCGACCAGCCGGATCCGGGAGAAGGGGCCCTTCGTACCGGTGCTCAGGTGCCCGGGCACTTCCTCGCCGGCATCGAGGTAGAGCAGGCGGCCGTCGTACGTGCCGACGAGGGTCGAGTGATCGGGCACCTTCAGGCGCCGCACCGAGCCGTCGGAGCGGTCGAACCCCAGGAGCAGGGTGTCCTTGGCGGCCGTGGTGCCGGGATTGCACTCCAGGTAGAGGCCCACGTTCGAGTGCGCGGGGTCGCACTGCATGCCCGGTGGAAGCGGTGCCGTCCAGCGCTGGGCGCCGGAACGTACCGAACGAGCGGTCAGCGATCCGCGGCCGGTGTCCGGTACGAGCACCAGGTCACCGGAGACGAACACGTGGGTCGACCGAAGGTCCACCGTGCGGTGCCAGAGCCGTTTTCCCGTCCGGGTGTCCAGTGCGCTGACGGAGGTCACGAGGTCGCCACCCTCGGGTTGGTACTGCTGCTTGACCAGCATGACGTCGTCCGTGACCCCCAGGAGCCAGAAGAAGTACGACCTCTTCTTGGGGAGGGAGGGTATTCCGTCGGCGCGCCAGTCGACCCGTCCGGTGACACCGTCGAGGCGCACGGGCAGCACCGCGTCGCCCGCGCAGTAGAGGGCGCCCTCGTACATCTGGCACTCCGGGCCACTGTCACCCCCTCCGTCCAGGAGTGTGATCCCTTTCTTCAGGCCCCGCTCGGCGGTGGCGTACACCGTCGTGTGCCAGGGTTGCCAGCCGCTGGGCAGCGCCTTCCAGCGCGAGGCGGCGGTCTTCGCACGGGTCGTGCCGCCCTCGTCGTCGCCGTTGGTCCGTCCCGGGCCGGTCAGCAGATACGAGGTCAGCCCGACGGCCAGCACGCCGATCGCGGCGGTCATCGCCCACAGCGGGCGCAGTCGGCGCCGGCGGCCGGGCGAGGTGGCCGACCTCGGGTCCGGGGCCCCGGTGTCGGAGGGGGCCGGCAGGTCCTCGCGCGGTGTCACCGTCCGCGGGCCGTCCGCGGCCTCCTCCTCCGGCAGCACCCGTGCGAGCTCCCGGGCCACGTCGTCCAGTCCGGGCCGGTCCGCGGCCTTCTTGGCCAGACAGCTCTGCAGGACCGTCCGCAGCTCATCCCGTACGCCGTCCAGGACGGGTTCGTCGTGCACCACCTGGTACGCCGTGAGGTAGGGGCTGTCCGCGTCGAACGGACCCCGGCCCGTGACGGTGTACACCAGCAGGGCACCGAGCGCGAAGACGTCGGAGGCCGGCCCGACCGTGCGGGCGTCGGTGAGCTGTTCCGGGGACATGAAGGGCGGGGTGCCGATCATCTGGCCGGTCTCTGTGAGCGGGTTGTTCTCCGCCGCCCGGGAGATGCCGAAGTCGATGACGCGGGGGCCGTCACCGGCCATCAGGACGTTGGCGGGCTTGAGGTCGCGGTGCACGACACCGGCGCGGTGGATGTCCCGCAGGGCCTCCACCAATCCCAGTGCCAGGCGCCGCAGTTCGGCCTCTCGGAGCGGGCCGAGCTCGGATATCCGGTCGGCGAGCGAGCGGCCGGGCACGTACTGGGTGGCCATCCACGGCCGCGCCGCCTCGGGGTCGGCGTCCACGACCGGAGCGGTGAAGGCACCGCTCACCTTGCGGACGGCGTCGATCTCCTGGCGGAAGCGGGTGCGGAAGACGGGGTCCTCGGCGTACTGGGCGTGCACGACCTTCACCGCGACCTCGCGCCCGGAGCGGGCTCTGCCCCGGTAGACGACGCCCATTCCCCCGGACCCGAGACGGTCGACCAGCTTGTACCCGCCGACCGATTTCGGGTCGTCCTTGTGCAGCGGCATGCCCGCATCCCCTTCCCCCGTGCGGCAGTCCGAGCGACCAGCATATGTAACGGGGTGGCCGGAGCCGCCGGGAAGGCGCCGCCGTGTTCCGTCAGTACCGCCCGAGGGAGTTGAGCCGGGCCGCCTGGCGGGTCAGGTAGTCGCGTTCGGCGAGGTTGGGGGCCTTGTGGGCGGCCTCGGCGTACAGGCGGGCCGCGCTCGTCAGGTCGCCGGCGCGTTCGTGGAGATAGGCCGCCGCGGCGGTGTGGCGGGGCAGTGAGTCATCGAGCGCGGCCAGCGCGGCCAGGCCCGCTCGGGGGCCGTCCGCCTCGCCCACGGCGACCGCCCGGTTGAGGCGGACGACCGGACTGTCGGTGAGACGGGCCAGTTCGTCGTACCACTCGACGATCTGCACCCAGTCGGTCTCCTCGGCGGTGGGGGCGTCGGCGTGCAGGGCGGCGATGGCGGCCTGGGCCTGGAACTCGCCCAGCCGGTCGCGGGCGAGGGCGGCCTGGAGGATCCGCACGCCCTCGGCGATCGCCGCGGTGTCCCAGCGGGTGCGGTCCTGTTCGGCGAGCGGCACCAGAGCGCCGTCGGGGGCGGTGCGGGAGGCGCGGCGGGCGTGGTGGAGCAGCATCAGGGCGAGCAGCCCCGCGACCTCGGGGTGGTCGATGGCGGCGGCGAGCTGCCGGGTGAGCCGGATGGCCTCGGCGGCGAGGTCGACATCGCCGGAGTAGCCCTCGTTGAAAACGAGGTAGAGGACGCGCAGCACGGTGGCGACATCGCCGGGCTGGTCGAAGCGGACGCCGGAGACGGTGCGCTTGGCCCGGCTGATGCGCTGCGCCATGGTCGCCTCGGGCACGAGGTAGGCCTGGGCGATCTGGCGGGTGGTGAGTCCGCCGACGGCGCGCAGGGTGAGGGCGACGGCGGAGGACGGGGTGAGCGAGGGGTGGGCGCACAGGAAGTAGAGCTGGAGGGTGTCGTCCACGGCGGGCGTGGGGCCGGGCAACGGTTCCTCGTCGATACGGCCCTCTCGCCGTCGGCGGGCGGTGTCCGAGCGGGTCGCGTCGAGGAACTTGCGCCAGGCCACGGTGACCAGCCAGCCCTTGGCGTCCCGCGGCGGGTCGTCCGGCCACACCCGCACCGCCTCGACGAGCGCGTCCTGGACGGCGTCCTCGGCCGCCGCGAAGTCGGCTCCGCGGCGGACGAGGACGGTGAGCACGCCCGGCGTGAGGCTTCTGAGCAGCGCCTCATCCACCGGCGTGGCACTCCGGGTCGGTGGGCGAGGCCGCGTAGAACGGGCGCAGCTCCAGCCACTCGTGGATCGGCTTCCCGCCGGCGCCGGGGGCGGCCGACAGCTCCCCGGCCAGCTCCAGGGCCCGCTCGTAGCTGTCGACGTCGATCACCATCCAGCCGGCGATGAGGTCCTTGGTCTCGGCGAACGGCCCGTCGGTGACGGGCGGCCGCCCCTCGCCGTCGTACCGCACCCAGGTCCCCTCGGGAGCGAGGGCCTGCCCGTCGACGTACTCCCCGGTCTTCACCAGCCGGTCAGCGAAGTCCCGCATGTACTGCACGTGCGCGGAGATCTCCTCCGGCGTCCACTGCTCCATGGGCACGTCGTTGGCCGGAGCCGGAGCGCCACGGTAGTGCTTCAGCAGCAGGTACTTGGCCATGGTGTCTCTCCTCGGTCCCGATGCGGCCATTCTGGTCGCTCTCACCACGGGGACGGAGCGGGGCACGGGTTCTCGACATCACCGCGAGAATTGTTTTCGCGGCCCTCGTGGGGGTCATTCCACCCTTGGCCGTACGAGCCCCGACTCGTACGCGATCACCACCAGCTGGGCCCGGTCCCGGGCGCCCAGCTTCGCCATGGCCCGGTTGACGTGGGTCTTGACGGTGAGCGGGCTGACCTCCAGGCGCTCGGCGATCTCGTCGTTGGAGTGACCGCCGGCGACCTGGACGAGGACCTCGCGCTCGCGGACGGTGAGGGCGGCGAGGCGTTCGGAGCTCACCGGGTCGTTGTCGTCCCCGTCGCCCTGGGCGAGGAAGCGGGCGATCAGGCCCTTGGTGGCGGCCGGGGACAGCAGGGCCTCGCCGCCGGCCGCGACCCGGATGGCGCTGAGGAGTTCGTCGGGTTCGCTGCCCTTGCCGAGGAAGCCGGAGGCGCCGGCGCGCAGGGACTGCACGACGTAGTCGTCGACCTCGAAGGTGGTCAGGATGACCACCCGGACATGGGAGAGGGAGGCGTCCTCGCTGATCATGCGGGTGGCGGCGAGACCGTCCGTGCCGGGCATCCGGATGTCCATCAGCACGACGTCGGCGCGCTCCTGCCTGGTCAGCCGTACGGCCTCGGCGCCGTCGGACGCCTCGCCGACCACCTCCATGTCCGGCTCCGAGTCGACGAGCACCCGGAAGGCGCTGCGCAGCAGCGCCTGGTCGTCGGCGAGCAGGACACGGATCGTCATACGGGCTCCCCCGGTTCGTCCCTTGCTGCGGCGGTGCGGGTCTTGACGGGCAGGATCGCATGGACGCGGAAACCGCCTCCGTAGCGGGGACCGGTGGTGAGGGTGCCGCGCAGGGCGGTGACGCGCTCGCGCATGCCGAGCAGGCCGTGGCCGCCGCCGTTGTCCGGGTCGTCGTCGTCGCCGGCTCCGTCGTCGAGGACCGTGATCTCCACGTTGGGGCCGCCGCGTACGACGCTGACCTCGGCCTTCGCGTCCGCCCCCGCGTGTTTCCGTACGTTCGTGAGGGCTTCCTGGATGACCCGGTAGGCGGCCAGGTCCACGGCGGCGGGCAGGGTGGTGCCGTGGTCGGCGCGGGCGACCTCGACGGGGAGGCCCGCGCTGCGGAAGGTGCCGACGAGTTCGTCGAGGCGGGCCAGGCCGGGAGCGGGTTCGGTGGGCGCCTCGGGGTCGCCGGACTGCCGCAGCAGGCCGACGGTGGCGCGGAGTTCGTTGAGGGCGGAGCGGCTGGCCTCGCGGACATGGGCGAGGGCTTCCTTGGCCTGGTCGGGCCGCTTGTCCATGACGTGCGCGGCGACTCCGGCCTGGACGTTGACCAGGGCGATGTGGTGGGCGACGACGTCGTGCAGGTCGCGGGCGATGCGCAGACGCTCCTCGGCGACCCTGCGCCGGGCCTCCTCCTCACGGGTGCGTTCGGCCTTCTCGGCGCGCTCCCTGATGGCCTGGACGAAGGCGCGGCGGCTGCGGACGGCGTCCCCTGCGGTGGCGCCGATGCCGGTCCAGGCGAAGATGCCGAGGTTCTCCTGGGCGTACCAGGGCAGCGGGCCTGCGAGCATCGCGGCGCCGGTGAGCACGGTCATGGTGAGCAGGCCGACGCGCCAGGTGGTGGGGCGGTCGGTGGTGGAGGCGACCGTGTAGAGGGCGATCACGGCGGCCATGGCGACGGGCGCGCGGGGGTCGCCGGTGACGCACTCGATGATGGCGGCGGTGCCGGTGAGGGCCAGGACGGTGAGGGGGGCGCGGCGGCGGAAGACCAGCGCGAGGGCGGCGAGGGCCATGAGGACGAGGCTGAGCAGGTCAGGGGTGCGGATGCTCCAGCTGACGGCGTCCTGGTCGTGGGGCTGGACGAAGGAACCGACCACCATGCAGCCGAGCACGCCCGCCGCGAGGACGGCGTCCAGGGCCAGGGGGTGCGCCTTGAGGTGGTGCCGGGCGCGGTCGAGGGGGCGACTCACTCTTGAACAGTACGGGGGCCCTGCCGGGGGCGGAACGGAGGCCACCTGTACGTTTCCGGCCTCGCGCAGCCGGGCCGCGGTGACGGCTCCGGCGGGCCTGCCGGCCCTCGGAGGCGGGGCGGAGGCATGGGACGGAACCGGGGGCCGGGGGGCGGGCAGAAGCCCGGAGCCCCTGCCCCGGTAGCGCACCCGGAGTCCCTGCCCGGGTCGCGGTGACCGCTCCGGAGCCTGCCGGGCCTCGGAGGCGGGACGGAGGCATGGGACGGGAAGCCGTGCGGCCGGGGGGCGGGCAGAAGCCCGGAGCCCCTGCCCCGGTAGCGCACCCGGAGTCCCTGCCCGGGTCGCGGTGACCGCTCCGGAGCCTGCCGGTCCTCGGAGGCGGGACGGAGGCATGGGACGGGAAGCCGTGCGGCCGGGGGGCGGGCAGAAGCCCGGAGCCCCTGCCCGGGTCGCGGTGACCGCTCCGGGGCCTGCCGGTCCTGGGCAGCGGGTGGGGGCCGGGGAGGGCTGAAGCGTGGAGCCCCTGGGGGACGGCGGCGGGCTTCCTGGAACGGCTCGGCACGGCGGGACGGCGCTGGAGCAGAGCGCCCCGGGCCGGCTCGGGCATCCCCGAATCCGGGACGGTGCGGGGTCAGCCCGGGATCAGGCCGTCGTCGCTGAGCAGGTCCCGGACTTCCTCCAAGGTCGCGTCCGAGGACGGCAGGATCAGCTCCGAGGGTTCCAGGGAGTCGTCGGGGAGAGGCACGCCCAGTTCCCGGACACGGGCGAGGAGGGCCTGGAGAGTGCGGCGGAATCCCGGGCCGTCGCCCTTCTCCATCTCGGCCAACAGCTCGTCGTCCAGCTTGTTCAGGTCGGCGAGGTGGCTCTCGGCCAGCCTCACCTGCCCCTCCCCCATGATCCGTACGATCATGTCGCCCTCCTCGGCGTGGGACCTACTGCTTGTCGAAGCGTGGAGTGTCCTGCGGCTGCTGGGACTGCGACTGACCGGTGCCGCCCTCGATGGCCTGCTGCGACGAGGAGCCTCCCCCAGTGCCAATAGCCTGGGAGGTACCCCCAGCCAGCTCCGCCTTCATGCGCTGCAGCTCCAGCTCTACATCCGTACCACCGGAGAGCCGGTCCAGCTCGGCCTGGATGTCGTCCTTGTGCATGCCGGACTGGTCGTCCAGGACACCCGAGGCGAGGAGTTCGTCGATGGCGCCGGCCCGGGCCTGGAGCTGGGCGGTCTTGTCCTCGGCCCGCTGAATCGCCAGGCCCACGTCGCCCATCTCCTCGGAGATACCGGAGAAGGCCTCGCCGATCCGGGTCTGCGCCTGGGCCGCGGTGTAGGTCGCCTTGATGGTCTCCTTCTTGGTCCGGAAGGCGTCCACCTTGGCCTGGAGGCGCTGGGCCGCAAGGGTGAGCTTCTCCTCCTCGCCCTGCAGCGTCGAGTGCTGGGTCTCCAGGTCGGTCACCTGCTGCTGGAGCGCGGCGCGGCGGGACAGCGCCTCACGGGCGAGGTCCTCACGGCCGAGCGCGAGCGCCTTGCGGCCCTGGTCCTCCAGCTTCGAGGACTGCGACTGCAACTGGTTCAGCTGGAGTTCCAGGCGCTTGCGGGAGGTGGCCACATCGGCCACGCCCCGGCGCACCTTCTGGAGCAGCTCCAGCTGTTTCTGGTACGAGTAATCGAGGGTTTCGCGCGGATCCTCGGCCCGGTCAAGGGCCTTGTTCGCCTTCGCGCGGAAGATCATCCCCATACGCTTCATGACACCGCTCATGGGCTTCGCGCGCCCCCTTCTGACGGACTTCCAGCTCCAGCTCTGCGACAGAACCCACAGTACGGGCCCTGCATCCATTGACGCACTGTTCCGGGACGGATGCGCTCATCCCCAAGGACGACTGACCAATCCCTTGCTCCGGCGTAAGGAGTAGGTGACCTTCAGGGTCAGCAACCGACACCGGACGTCCCCTCTGTCCCCTTACATGACGACTGGTGTTGCCGGATCGTTCCCCACCGGGCTGGGGTCCAACCCCGGACACCCCTTACCCTTGGGTTTTGTGTTCCGAAGCCGTGCCACCAAGGAAGAGAAGGCCGCCGTCGCCGACAAGGCGCAGCTGACCGACTCCAAGCAGCCCCGCGACCCGCAGGCCCCCAAGGGCCGGCCCACGCCGAAGCGCAATGAGGCCCAGTCCCAGCGCCGCAGCGTCGCCAACACGTCGCTCACCCGCAAGGACGCCGCCAAGAGGCAGCGCGAGGAGCGCCGCTCGGCGCTGGAGAGGCAGCGCCAGGCGCTGGCCGGCGGTGACGAGCGGTACCTGCCCGCGCGGGACAAGGGCCCGGTGCGCAAGTTCGCCCGCGACACCATCGACGCGCGGTTCAACGTGGCGGAGTTCTTCCTGCCGATGGCCGTGGTCATCCTCGTGCTGAGCCTGGTGCGGGTGGGCGCGCTCCAGAACATCGCGCTGCTGTTGTGGCTCGTCGTGATCGTGCTCATCGTGCTCGACTCGATCCTCACCGGTTTCCGTCTGAAGAAGCGGCTCGCCGAGCGCTTCCCGGACCAGAACCGCAAGGGCGCGGTCGCCTACGCCCTGATGCGCTCCCTCCAGATGCGTCGCCTCCGGTTGCCGAAGCCGCAGGTCAAGCGCGGAGAGCGGCCCTGAGTACGACGTCTTTCTCCGGGGGTGCGGCCGACGCCTGGCTGGGAAAGCTCGGCGGGCTGCGCAATGTCGTACGACAGGAGCTGGTGGCCCGGCAGCTCGACGAGCAGATAGTGGGCCGGTACCCGGTCGGGCAGCGGCTGCGGGTGCTCGACGTGGGGATGGGCCAGGGCACTCAGGCCCTGCGGCTGGCCCGCGCCGGGCACCAGGTGACCGGGCTCGAACGGGACGCCACCATGGTCGCGGCGGCCCGGGAGGCCCTGTCCGCCGAGCCCGAGGGCATCCGGGAGCGGATGCGGATCATCGAGGGCGACGGCCGGGACACCGGGGTGCACTTCCTGCCGGGCAGTTTCGACGTGGTGCTGTGCCACGGCGTGCTCATGTACGTCGAGGAGCCGGATCCGCTGCTCGCCGGTCTTGCGCGGATGCTGGCACCGGGCGGGCTGCTGTCGCTGCTCGTGCGCAACGCCGACGCGCTGGCGATGCGGCCGGGGCTGGCCGGGGACTGGGCCGGCGCGCTGGGGGCCTTCGACACCACGGCGTACCGCAACCGGCTGGGGCTCGACGTGCGGGCCGACCGGCTGAGCACGCTGACCGCGACGCTCGCCGGCATCGGGGCGCCGCTCCAGGCCTGGTACGGGGTACGGGTGTTCACGGACACGGCGGCGGACGACACCGGGACGCCGGACGACATGGAGACGCTGCTGGCCTGCGAGGAGCGGGCCGGGCGGACGGATCCGTACCGTGGCGTCGCCGCGCTGCTGCACCTGTGCGGGGTGCGGGGCTGAGCCCGTTCGGGCGAACAGCACAGGCCCGGGCCTTCGCCCCGAGATGAGACTCGGGGCATGAATGCTTCGCGTACCTGTGCTCTGCGGCTGCCGTTGGCGGCGCTCGTGTGTTCGGTCGTGCTGCTGTCCGGGTGTTCCGACTCCGGTTCCTCCGACTCCGGTTCCTCCGCGCGGAAGAAGACGTCGACCACGCAGGCCGCGCAGGCTGCCGCACCCGCCGCCGCGAGCGATCTGCAGAGCGACTACCAGAAGGTGATCAAGGACGTTCTGCCGTCGGTCGTGCAGATCCAGGCCAGCAATGATCTGGGCTCCGGGGTGGTGTACGACGACAAGGGGCACATCGTCACCAACGCGCATGTCGTCGGGGACGAGAAGACCTTCAAGGTGACGACGGCGCACAACGAGAACGAGCTGACCGCGACGCTCGTGTCCTCCTACCCCGAGCAGGATCTAGCCGTCATCAAGCTGGACAAGGTGCCGGACGGGCTGCGGGCGGCGACCTTCGGGGACACCTCAAAAGTCCAGGTGGGCCAGATCGTGCTCGCCATGGGCTCACCGCTCGGTCTGTCGTCCAGCGTGACCCAGGGCATCGTCTCGGCGACCGGACGGACCGTCAGCGAGAGCAGCGGCGAGGGCGAGCCCGGGGCGACCATCGCCAACATGGTGCAGACCTCCGCGGCCATCAACCCCGGCAACAGCGGCGGCGCCCTCGTCAACCTCGACGGCCAGGTCATCGGCATCCCGACGCTCGCGGCGATCGACCCCACCTTCGGGAACAGCGCGGCGCCCGGGATCGGGTTCGCGATCCCCGCCTCGATGGTGAAGAAGGTCGCCGATCAGATCATCAAGGACGGCAAGGTCACCGACTCGGGCCGGGCCGCGCTCGGCATCACCGGCCGTACGGTCGTCGACGCCGCCTCCCGGGCCGCCGGGGTCGCGGTCGTGGACGTGAAGAGCGGCGGGGCCGCGGACAAGGCGGGCATCGAGCCCGGGGACGTCATCACGCAGCTGGGCGACACCGGGATCACGACCATCACCTCGCTCTCCGAGGCGCTCGCGGCGGACAAGCCGGGTCAGAAGACCACCGTGACCTACACCCGGGACGGCAGCGCGAAGACGGTGGAAGTGACGCTGGGCGAGCAGTAGCGGTGGTGGGCGAGGGCCGCGCTGTGGCTCTCGCCCACCCCGGTCACGCTTCCTCTGCCGCCTTCAGGCTCATCGGGCCGTAGATCTCGGTGGCGTCCTCGAACAGCCGCACCTGTTCCGCGCCGCCGGCGAGCAGGGGCTTCCAGTACTCGCCGAGCCAGGACTCGGCGTCGCCCTGGGTGGTGAACTCCTCCGGCTCCACGGCGGGTTGGGTCTCCGCACCGTCGGCCTTCTCGAATCGCCAGGTCCATGTCGCCATGTGAGCCTCCCGTGTTTGATCCGTTACGAAGAGCACCCTAAGCGGTAGTTCGCGGGCCGCGGACCGGTGGGGGTTGCCCGCGCCCTCGCGGCGGAGCCGCAGATCGGCACGGCTCCGCGCCCCTGAAAGCGGCTCCGCGCGCGCTGGATCACCGGGGACCGGCGAGAATCGGTTCCGTGGAACTCACTCTGCTCGGCACCGGCGCCCCCGCCGGTCTTCCCCGGCCCTTCTGTCCCTGTGCCGCGTGCGCCACCGCGCTCGGCGAGAACGCGCGGGCCGCCACCGCCGTGCTCGTCGACGGGATCCTGCTGCTCGATCTCACCCCCGGTGCCGCCTTCGCCGCCGCCCGGGCCGGGCAGTCGCTCGCCGGGGTACGGCAGGTCCTGCTGTCGCACCCCCATGACGGGCCCCCCGTCGAGGTGCCCGCGGGTCTTCCGCAGCCGGGGCGGGTGCCGGACGGCCGGGAGTTGACGTTGTTGACGGGGCATCGGGTGCGGGCCGTGCCGATGGACGCGCCGGGGACCGGGTACGCCGTCACCGGGCCGGACGGGCAGCGGGTGCTGTACCTGCCGCCCGGGGGCGCGCCGGCGGGGCTGGAGAAGGGGGCGGCGGAGTCGTACGACATGGTGCTCGCCGATGTCGTGCGGCGGCCGGACGCGCTCGCCCGGCTGCGGGCCGTCGGGGCCGCGGGGCCCACGACCGACGTCGTCGCCGTGCATGTCGATCACGACGTGCCGCCCGGCGCCGAGGTGCGGCGGAGGCTGGCCGCGGCCGGGGCGCGGGCCGTGCCCGACGGGACGACTCTGGTCGTCGGCGGCTATGAGGAGGTACCGGATGTGCCGCGGCGGACGCTGGTGCTGGGCGGGGCGCGGTCCGGGAAGTCGGTGGAGGCCGAGCGGCGCCTTGAGGCGTTCCCCGACGTGCTGTACGTGGCGACCGGCGGGTCGCGGAACGGGGACACTGAGTGGGCCTCCCGGGTCGCCGCCCACCGGGAGCGGCGGCCCGGATCGTGGCGTACGACGGAGACCTGCGACCTGGTGCCGCTGCTGAAGGACGACGGGGCGCCGCTGCTGGTCGACTGTCTGTCGCTGTGGCTGACGGACGCGATGGACGCCGTGGGGGCGTGGGACGACGCGGAGTGGGCCGACGGCGGGGAGCGGGAACTGCGTTCGCGGGTGCGGGAGTTGACGGAGGCGGTGCGGGAGGCGCGGCGGACCGTGGTGGCCGTGTCGAACGAGGTGGGGTCGGGGATCGTGCCGGCCACCGCGTCCGGGCGCCGGTACCGGGACGAACTGGGGCGGCTGAACGCGGCGTTCGCGGGCGAGTGCGAGCAGGTGGTGCTGGTGGTGGCGGGACAGGCGATGGTCCTACGGGGCTGACGGCTCCTTGCGCGCGATCACCCGGTAGGCCTTCGCGAAACGGGTGCCGGCGAGGAGGAGGGCCAGGGTGTGGTCCAGCGCTCTCGCGGTGGAGGTCAGCAACCCGGGGGTGCCGGGCAGACGGGCCGTCAGGCGGGCCGGGACGTGCGCGGATCGGCGGGCCGTGGCGATGACGGTGCAGCCCCGGGACTCCAGTTCGGGGCGGGGGTCGTCCCTGGACTCGACCAGGAGGTGGCCGCCGGGGCGCAGGACGGCGAGGGCCGCCTGGAGTTCCGCGGGGTCGGCGCGACGGTTCAGCAGGCTGACCACGTCGTAGCGGGCGCGCAGGTGGGCGACGATCCGCGGGTCGGTCAGACGGCCCTGGTAGCCCTCCTCCAGGCGCTCGATCGCCTGGGCGTGCAGGACGCGAGGGGTGGGGTCCAGGCCGTCGAAGGCCGTGTAGGGGAAGAACGTTCGCGCCGCCTCGGGGAAGTCCGCGTCCCCGGTGTCCACGTCCAGCCAGCTCTCGGGTTCGGGGAACGGCAGTATGGCGCGGGCGGTGGAGCGAAGACGCCGTACGGAAGGGGCGGTCGGTGCGGACATGGGGTCTCCCGGGGACGCACAGCAATTCGCTACAAAACGGAACGTATGGGATCCCGATCCCGGGTGCAATGACGTCATGGCCCTGCGGCACCCCCGTGTTCGATCAGGGCCGGTACTGTTCGGCGAATGAGCTCGCTTAATCTCGACGACTTCACCGATCTGATCGAGCGCCCCGACGGCGGGGTGCGTCGCGACGCCGAGGCGCGCCGGGAGCGTCAGATCGTGCCTCCCGGGGCGCTGGGCCGCCTCGACGACCTGGGTGAGTGGCTGGCGGCGGCGCAGTCGGCGGTACCGGTACGGCCGGTCGAACGGCCGCGGGTCGTGCTGTTCGCCGGTGACCACGGGGTCGCCGAACTGGGTGTCTCGGGACGGGCCGCGGGCAGTGCCTCGGAGTTGGTGCGAGAGGTCCTGGAGGGCGGCCGTCCGGTGTCGATCCTCGCCCGGCGCCTCGGCGTCCCGGTGCGGGTCGTGGACATGGCGCTGGACTGCGATCCGGACGAGCTGCCGCAGGACGTCGTACGGCATCGGGTGCGGCGCGGGAGCGGTCGTATCGATGTCGAGGACGCGTTGACGGCGGAGGAGGCGGAGGCCGCCTTCCGGGCCGGGGTCGCGGTGGCCGACGAGGAGGCCGACTCCGGTACGGATCTCGTGGTGCTCGGCGATGTGAGCGTGGGCGGGACCACGGCGGCCGGGGTGCTGGTCGCAGCGCTGTGCGGGACCGACGCGTCCGTGGTGACCGGGCGCGGCGGGACCGGGATCGACGACCTCGCGTGGATGCGCAAGTGCGCGGCGATCCGGGACGCGCTGCGGCGGGCGCGGCCGGTGCTCGGGGACCAGTTGCAGCTGCTGGCGACGGTGGGCGGGGCCGACCTCGCGGCGATCACCGGGTTCCTGCTGCAGAGCGCGGTGCGCAAGCTGCCCGTCGTGCTGGACGGGGTGGTCGTGGCCGCCTGTGCGCTGGTGGGGCAGCGGATCGCCTTCCGGGCGCCGGACTGGTGGCTGGCCGGGCAGAGCAGTGGTGAGCCGGGGCAGGCGAAGGCGCTGGACCGGATGGCCCTGGAACCGCTGCTCGACCACGGCGTGACGGTCGGGGAGGGCGCGGGCGGACTGCTCGCGCTGCCGCTGGTGCAGGCCGCGGCGGCGCTGGCCGCCGAGCTGCCCGAGAAGCCCGCGGACTCCGAGGAGTCGCAGGAGAAGGAACCGGAGAAGGCGTCCGACGAGGAGTAGTCGAGGACAGGGGGGTGCCCTTGCGGCCAAATCGCCGGCGCAAGGGGCATGATCGCCCTTCATGGGAGATGTCCGAGTCGCACCTGTCCGGGATGCACGGTCCACCGCCGCCTCGCGGCGGGCCGCCGGGTTCGCCGTCTGGTACCTGCGGGTCGTCGCGTTCGTCAACTTCCTCAGTGCGGTGTGGGTGTCGCTGGGGCAGGACGTACGGCGCCACAACCAGCAGGACCTCTTCACGCCGTATCTGCTGACGGCGGGCTTCGCCTCCGGGGTGTTCACGGCGTTCCTCGCGATCACCATGCGGCGGCGCAAGCGCGCGGCGTGGATCCTGAACCTGGTGCTGTCGGGGGCGTTCCTCGCGCTGTTCGTCTTCGCGATGGCGTTCCCGGAGATCCGGCGGTACGCGCAGAACTGGATCTCCCTGTTCCTCACCGCCGCCTTCGTGGTCGCCCTCCTCGTCGGGCGGCGGGAGTTCTACGCCAAGGGCGACCGGTCCAACCCGCGGCTCGCCGCCGCCGTGGCCGTGGGCGGACTGCTGGTGTGCTCGCTGCTGGCCGCGCTGCTGGTGACCGTCACCAACCAGGCGTCGCGGTCGTCGGCCTTCGTCGAGCGCTGGTGGTACGGCACGCTGCGGCTGGTCTCGGTCGCCGCCGACGACTCCCGCTTCGACGGGATCCTCACGCCGAACTGGGTCAATGTCGCCATCAACGTGCTCAGCACGGTCCTCGTCCTCGCCGTCTTCTACGCCGCCTTCCGCTCCCGGCGTGCCGTCGACCCGCTCACCGAGGACGACGAGCGGTGCCTGCGGGAACTGCTGGAGCGGCACGGCGAGCGGGACTCGCTCGGGTACTTCGCGCTGCGCAGGGAGAAGAGCGTCGTCTGGTCGCCGACCGGGAAGGCGGCCGTGACCTACCGGGTGGTCAGCGGGGTCTCCCTGGCGTCCGGTGATCCGATCGGCGACCCGGAGGCCTGGCCGGGGGCGATCGAGCCGTGGCTCGCCGAGGCGCGGGAGCACGGGTGGCTGCCGGCCGTGATGGGCGCGGGCGAGGACGCCGGGACGGTGTACGCGCGGCACGGCCTGGACGCGCTGGAGCTGGGTGACGAGGCGATCGTGGAGGTCGCCGAGTTCACGCTGGAGGGGCGGGCGATGCGGACCGTCCGGCAGGCGTACAACCGGGTCCGGCGGGCCGGGTACACGGTACGGATCCGGCGCCACGAGGACATCCCCGCCGAGGAGATGGAGGCGCTCGTACGGCGGGCCGACGACTGGCGCGACGGGGCCACCGAGCGCGGGTTCAGCATGGCGCTGGGGCGGCTCGGGGACCCGGAGGACGGGCGGTGCGTGGCGCTGGAGTGCAGTGACGCCGACGGGGAGCTGAAGGCGGTGCTCTCCTTCGTGCCGTGGGGGCCGCACGGGCTGTCCCTCGACCTCATGCGCCGGGACCGCGACGCGGACAACGGCCTCATGGAGTTCATGGTCATCGAGCTGCTCAACCGGGCCCAGGAGATCCAGATCACCCAGGTCTCGCTCAACTTCGCGATGTTCCGCTCGGTCTTCGAACGTGGTGCGCGTCTTGGCGCCGGGCCGGTGCTGCGGCTGTGGCGGTCGCTGCTCAGCTTCTTCTCCCGCTGGTGGCAGATCGAGTCCCTGTACCGGGCCAACGCCAAGTACCGGCCCATCTGGGAGCCGCGGTTCCTGCTCTTCGAGAAGAGCGCGGACCTGCCGCGCATCGGGATCGCCTCCGCCCGCGCGGAGGGGTTCCTGGAGGTGCCGGGGCTGCCGGGGTGGCTGCGGCGCCGGGAGCACTTGAGCACGCACAGATGAGGACGTGGGATGAAGATGCTCGCCCGCTGGGCCCGTGCGGAGTGGGGTGAGCTGTACGTCACCGTCCGCGGGCCGCTGCTGCGGCGGCGATGGCGGGCGGTCCCCCTGGCCCTTGCGGCCGTGTGTCTGACGGCGGCGCTGCATTTCGTGCACAACCAGTCGTGGGGTTACGACTTCGTCCAGGACGTCGGTGCCGTGCGCGCCGCGGACCCTCTCTGGCTCGCTCTGCTCCGCACCCCGCTCTCCCTGTTCGTGCCGGCCCTGGACCTGCCGGTGTGGGGTGCGCTGGCGCAGATCCTGTTCGTGTTCGGGATCGCCGAGATCTGTCTGGGCCGGTGGCGGACGCTCACGCTGGCCTACGCGGCCACGCTCGCCGGAACGCTGTACGCCCGCGTAAGCATCTGGCTGGGCCCCGACAGCCCCCTCGGCCTGCCCGCCTCGGACGCCCACGTCGTCGACACCGGCCCGTCGGCGGCTGTGGTGGGCCTCGCCGTCTTCCTCGGCTGGCGCTACGGCGCCCGGGTCACCGCGGGTGCCGTGATCGCGGCGATGGTGGTCGAGGTGCTGGCGAAGGAGAACCTCGCCGGCCGGGAACACGTGGCGGCGATCGCGGCGATGCTGACCCTGTGCGGCCTCTCGGCAGCCCGCCGCCGCCACGCCCGACCCCGGGAGGAAGCCGACTCCGGGCTACCACCAGGCGCCCCCTGAGACCGACAGGCCCTCCACGCCCCATCTCAGCACCCGGCGGACGCCCGCAGCCCCGCCACCTCCGCCCCCGATCAGCACCCGGCAAGACCGCACGCACCGTACCCGGCCACCCCCGCCCCAGATCAGCATCGGCGGGCACACCGCAGCCCCACTACCTCCACGCCACACCAGCACCCCGCAAGCGCCCGCAGCTGACCAGGCCCCGCCCCCGATCAGCACCCGGCAGACGCCCGCAACCCGCCACCCCCACACCCCGCCAGCACCCGGCAAGACCGCACGCACCGTACCCGGCCACCCCCGCCCCCGATCAGCACCCGGCAGACGCCCGCAACCCGCCACCCCC
>NZ_KB911582.1:39977-113770 GCF_000383615.1 Streptomyces canus 299MFChir4.1
CGCACCGTACCCGGCCACCCCCGCCCCCGATCAGCACCCGGCAGACGCCCGCAACCCGCCACCCCCACACCCCGCCAGCACCCGGCAGGCGCCTGCGGCTGACCAGGCCCCGCTCGCCCCTTCAGCATCCGAGCGTCCACAGGGGGACCGACTGCCAGGCCATCAGGCCTCGGGTGGGCTCAACCAGCCGAGAGAAAAGCCGAGCTGCTCAACGCCCGACCGGCCGTGCCGGGTCCGGTCTGCCGCCGATCAGGTCCTGGAATCTTCGGCGCGGGCCCGACCAGCGCTTGTCGTGGCGGTAGGAGCGCAGGGTGGCCCGGGCTCGGGCGCGCGGGCGGCGGCGGTAGAAGCGCCGGGCCCAGGGGGAGCCCGGGCGGGCCAGCCGGATGAGGCCGATCAGGCCGACGAGCGGGACGATCACGCTGAAGATCGCCATCCGGGTCTTGCCCTTGAGAAGGACGAGCATCGCGAAGAGGAAGTTGATGACCACGCTGGTGATGACGCCGCCGCGGTCCTGCGCCTCGCCCGTGGTCACGTCGTCGACGCCGAACGGCGAGAACCCGGCGAGCACCAGCCCGACCAGCGCCACGGTGAGGACGACGACCTCGACGCTCTTGCGCCCCTCCTCGCTCCAGTACACGTCGTCGAGATGCAGGATCAGCGCGAACTCGTCCAGCACCAGACCCGCGCCCATCCCGAAGACCACCGCGCACAGCCCCGCCCCGAAACCGTGCCGCCCGCTGGCGACCGCGCCGAAGCCGCCGATGACGGTGAGGACGACTCCCGGCACCACGTGGTGGATGTGCACACCGCCGGTACTGACGTTGCCGAAGGGCCCCTTGCCCGCCCGGATCAGCCGGGTGATGACCCGCGTGATCAGGAAGGTCAGCACGAACGCGGTCAGGGCGAGGAGCAGCGGCAGCTTGCCGGGTTCGACGATGTTGCGGTGCAGCCAGTGGCCCATGGACCCAGTGTCGGGTCGCGAGGGGTGGGCCGCCCGGCGGCTACGGCGTCCGGGCTACCCTGCCGACGTGTCCATGACCCCGCCCCCGCTCAACGGCCTCCGCTTCGCCTTCGGCACCCTCAGCGTGCTCCCCGTGAAGGTGACCCGCTGGGACCGTGAGGCGGCGCGCGGCGGAATGCTGTGCGCTCCGCTGGTCGGCGTGGTCCTGGGATGCCTGTCGGCGGCGGTGGGGCTCCTGCTCCAGTTCCTGGGCGCCTCCGCGCTGCTCGCCGCGGTGGCCACGGTCGCCGCACCGGCGGTCCTCACGCGCGGCCTGCACCTCGACGGTCTCGCGGACACCGCCGACGGCCTGGGCAGCGGCAAGCCCGCCGAGGACGCCCTGCGGATCATGAAGCAGTCGGACATCGGCCCGTTCGGGGTGATCGCCCTCGTCCTCGTGCTCCTCGCCCAGGTGGCCGCGCTGTCGCAGATGTACGGCGACTCATGGGCGCGGGGTGCGACGGCCGCGGTGGTCTCGGCGACGGCCGCGCGCCTGGCGCTGACCCTCGCGGCCCGCACCGGGGTCCCGCCGGCCCGGCCGGAGGGGCTGGGGGCCGCGGTGGCGGGGGTCGTCCCGGTCCGGGGCGCGGTCCTGACGGCCGCCGCCGTGACGCTGGGGGCGGCCGGGGCGGGGGCGCTCCTCGGGTCGTACGACATGGTCCGCGCGGTCTTCGCGGTCGCCGCCGCCGTGGGGGTGGCCGAACTGCTCCTGCGGCACTGCACGCGCCGCTTCGGCGGAGTGACCGGGGACGTGTTCGGAGGGCTGGCGGAGACGGCGGCGACGACCGCGCTGGTGGTCCTGTCGATGAACTTCTAGCAGGCCTCGCGCCACACCCCGAGCTCGTACTTCTTCAGCATCGAACTCAGCTTCAGCCGCCGGGACTCGGCGCAGAAGCGGCTGACAGGGAGTTCGTACTCGACGTGGAAGACCGCCTTGCCGGCCTTGACGAACGGTTCCATGTCCCCGCACTCGTCGTACTGCGCGCACTGCTCGTTGACCGCGAAGTCGAAGTCGCCCACCAGCTGCGGTATCTGGTCGAGGTCGTTCTTCAGGCCGACCGACATGCCGCGTTCGTGGGCCAGTCGCGCGATCAGGCGGTTGTAGCGGAGCTGGTCGGCCGCCGTCAGTGCGAAGCCCGTGCGGTTCTTGTAGCCGTCCATGTTGTCCGGCTCCACCGCGTCGAAGCCCTTCTCGCGGCACATGTCGAGGCGGTCCGCCATCAGCGGTTCCAGGACGTCGGTCGCGCGGATGTCGAGCCAGCGCTCCCCCTCCCAGCCGTTGCCGCGCCCGATCACCGACTTGGGGAACCTGCCGGCGTCGGGGCGCCAGTCCTCCCACGCGCCCGTGGAGAGGTAGCAGATGACCTTGCGGCCCTTGCCGTGCAGCGACGACACCACGGCCGCGGACTGGTCGAAGCCGTCGATGTCGTACACCGGCACGTCCACCGACGTGTCGACGCGGCCGGTCAGCTGCCACTGCCAGGCGATGCCGGGGCGCGGTCGCCAACGGGAGTCGGCGGACGGGGAGTCGGGGGTGGTCGTGCACCCCGTCACCAGGAGGAGCAGGCCGACGAGGAGGAGCAGGGGGCGTTTCAACGGACGGACTCCAAGGGGCGCGACGGGGTACCCCAGGAATGATCTCGCGTGCCGTAGCCGGAGGTACGCTCGGCCGACCCGAGCGTAGGCTCGTCCCGGGTGGTCGCCGACAGGGGTGAAGGCCCCGATCGGGATCCGGATCCGGACAAGAAATAGGGTCGGCCGTCGGGCCCGGTCGACCCCACCCCCCTCGACCCAAGCAACTTCACATCGGAAGCGAGAATTCACCACCGTGACTGCTCTCACTCTCAGCACCTCCGCGGCGCCCGGCCTGCGGGCCGACGCGATCGTGATCGGTGTCGCCAAGGGCGCGAAGGGCCCGGTCGTCGCACCGGGCGCCGAGGCCGTGGACAAGGCCTACGACGGCAGGCTCGCCGGTGTCCTGGAGACCCTCGGTGCCTCCGGGGCCGAGGGCGAGGTGACGAAGCTGCCCGCGCCCTCCGGGCTCAAGGCCCCTCTCGTCGTGGCGGTCGGCCTGGGCGCCGAGCCCGAGAAGGACTCCGCCTTCGACCCGGAGGCGCTGCGCAAGGCCGCCGGTGTCGCCGCCCGCGCGCTGACCGGCGCGAAGAAGGCCGCGTTCGTGCTGCCGCTGGGCGATGCCGCCGACGTCGGCGCGGTCGCCGAGGGCGTGCTGCTCGGGGCGTACTCCTTCACCGCCTACAAGGGGTCCGCGCCTTCGGAGAGCGCCGCCAAGGCCAAGAACGGCAAGGCTCCGCTGGCCGAGGCCGTGCTGCTGGGCGGCAAGCCGCGGGACGCCGCGTACAAGGCCGCGCTCGCCCGGGCCACCGCGGTCGCCGAGGAGCTCAACCGCGCGCGCGACCTCATCAACATGCCGCCCAACGACCTGAATCCCGAGTCCTTCGCCGCGATCGTGCAGACCGCGGGCAAGGAGCACGGCCTCAAGGTGCAGGTGCTCGACGTGAAGGCCCTGGAGAAGGGCGGCTACGGCGGCATCCTCGGCGTCGGCGCGGGGTCGGCGTCGGGGCCGCGGCTGGTGAAGCTGTCGTACACCTCGTCCAAGGCGAAGAAGCATCTCGCGCTGGTCGGCAAGGGCATCACCTACGACTCGGGCGGCATCTCCCTCAAGCCCGCGGGCCACAACGAGACGATGAAGTGCGACATGAGCGGGGCGGCCGCGGTGTTCGCGGCCGTGGTCTCGGCCGCCCGGCTCGGCCTTGAGGTCAACGTGACCGGATGGCTGGCGCTCGCCGAGAACATGCCGTCGGGGTCCGCCACGCGGCCCGGTGACGTGCTGCGCATGTACAGCGGCAAGACGGTGGAGGTGCTCAACACCGACGCCGAGGGCCGGCTCGTGCTCGCGGACGCGCTGTGGGCGGCGTCGGCGGAGAAGCCGGACGCGATCGTGGACGTGGCGACGCTGACCGGCGCGATGATGCTCGCGCTGGGCAGCCGGACGTTCGGGATCATGGCCAACGACGACTCCTTCCGTACGGCGGTGCACGAGGCCGCGGAGGAGGTCGGGGAGCCGGCGTGGCCCATGCCGCTGCCGGAGCACCTGCGCAAGGGGATGGACTCGCCCACCGCCGACATCGCGAACATGGGTGAGCGGTTGGGCGGCGGGCTTGTCGCCGGGCTCTTCCTGCGGGAGTTCGTGGGCGAGGGGATCCCGTGGGCGCACCTCGACATCGCGGGTCCCGCGTTCAACGACGGCGGGCCCTTCGGGTACACGCCGAAGGGCGGGACGGGGTCTGCGGTGCGGACGCTGGTGCGGCTGGCCGAGTTGACTGCCTCAGGTGACCTGGGCTGATGCCCGCCTAGGAGCTCGGCTCCCGAGGGGCGTGGGCGGCTGCGGGTCCGTTGTGGCTCGTCGCGCAGTTCCCCGCGCCCCTGGGTGTGTCACGGGGCCCTTCGTCCGCCTGTGAGCGTGGGGCTGGTCGCGCCCGCGCGGCGGAGCCGCACATCGATACAGCCCCGCGCCCCTGGGTGTCTCACCGCATCCCCCTTTCACATGTGAGCGTGTGGTGTCTCACACCCCGGCCCGGCGTCTCGTTCAGGGCCGACAAGTGCGAAGATGGGGCTCGGCAGGACAGGGCCCCCACCACAGGGCCGAAGAAAGAGCGGCCGGACACCAGCCGCCGCCCGGTCACTGCAGACCGGCGTACGGCGCACATGCATGGAGGACGTGACGTGGCGAACGACGCCAGCACCGTTTTCGACCTAGTGATCCTCGGCGGTGGTAGTGGCGGTTACGCCGCGGCCCTGCGCGGGGCGCAGCTGGGGCTTGACGTCGCCCTGATCGAGAAGGACAAGGTCGGCGGTACCTGCCTGCACCGGGGATGCATCCCCACCAAGGCCCTGCTGCACGCGGGCGAGATCGCCGACCAGGCCCGCGAGAGCGAGCAGTTCGGTGTGAAGGCCACCTTCGAGGGCATCGACATCGCCGGGGTGCACAAGTACAAGGACGGCGTGATCGCCGGCCTGTACAAGGGCCTCCAGGGGCTCGTCGCCTCCCGGAAGGTGCACTACATCGAGGGCGAGGGCCGGCTGTCGTCGCCGACCTCCGTCGATGTCAACGGCCAGCGCATCCAGGGGCGCCACGTGCTCCTCGCGACCGGCTCCGTGCCGAAGTCGCTGCCGGGCCTGGAGATCGACGGCAACCGGATCATCTCCTCGGACCACGCCCTCGTGCTGGACCGCGTTCCGAAGTCCGCGATCATCCTGGGCGGAGGTGTCATCGGCGTCGAGTTCGCCTCCGCGTGGAAGTCCTTCGGGTCGGACATCACGATCATCGAGGGCCTCAAGCACCTCGCCCCCCTTGAGGACGAGAACTCCTCCAAGCTTCTTGAGCGCGCGTTCCGCAAGCGCGGCATCAAGTTCAACCTGGGCACCTTCTTCTCGAAGGCCGAGTACACCCAGGACGGTGTCAAGGTCACCCTCGCCGACGGCAAGGAGTTCGAGGCCGAGGTGCTGCTGGTGGCCGTCGGCCGCGGGCCCGTCTCCGCCGGTCTCGGCTACGAGGAGCAGGGCGTCGCGATGGACCGCGGCTACGTCCTGGTCGACGAGTACATGCGCACCAACGTCCCGACCGTCTCCGCCGTCGGAGACCTGGTCCCCACGCTCCAGCTCGCGCACGTCGGCTTCGCCGAGGGCATCCTGGTGGCGGAGCGTCTGGCCGGTCTGAAGACCGTTCCGATCGACTACGACGGTGTCCCGCGGGTGACGTACTGCCACCCCGAGGTCGCCTCCGTGGGCATCACCGAGGCCAAGGCCAAGGAGATCTACGGCGCGGACAAGGTCGTCGCTCTGAAGTACAACCTGGCGGGCAACGGCAAGAGCAAGATCCTGAACACCTCCGGCGAGATCAAGCTCGTCCAGGTGAAGGACGGTGCCGTGGTCGGCGTCCACATGGTCGGCGACCGCATGGGCGAGCAGGTCGGCGAGGCCCAGCTGATCTACAACTGGGAAGCGCTGCCGGCCGAGGTCGCCCAGCTCATCCACGCCCACCCGACGCAGAGCGAGGCGCTCGGCGAGGCCCACCTGGCCCTGGCGGGCAAGCCGCTGCACTCGCACGACTGACCCTCGGTCACCTGCACGTCGTAGCGACGACTCAGACTTCCGCAATTCGTAAGGAGCAACCGAAACCATGGCGGTTTCCGTAACCCTTCCGGCGCTCGGCGAGAGCGTCACCGAGGGCACCGTCACCCGCTGGCTGAAGGCCGAGGGTGAGCGTGTAGAGGCCGACGAGCCGCTGCTCGAGGTCTCGACCGACAAGGTCGACACCGAGATCCCCTCCCCCGCCGCCGGCGTCCTGGCCTCCATCAAGGTCGCCGAGGACGAGACGGTCGAGGTCGGCGCCGAGCTGGCCGTGATCGACGACGGCACCGGCGCCCCGGCCGCTGCCCCGGCCCCGGCCGCCGAGCCGGTCGCCGAGCCCGCCCCGGAGCCGGCCGCGGCCGCTCCGTCCACCGAGCAGGCCGCCCCGGCGCCCGCTCCCACCGCCGAGGCCGCTTCCGGCGGCGGCTCCGCCGAGGGCACGGACGTCGTCCTGCCCGCGCTCGGCGAGTCCGTCACCGAGGGCACCGTCACCCGGTGGCTGAAGGAGGTCGGCGAGGAGGTCGCGGAGGACGAGCCGCTGCTCGAGGTCTCCACCGACAAGGTCGACACCGAGATTCCCGCACCCGTCGCCGGTGTGCTGCTGGAGATCGTGGTCGGCGAGGACGAGACCGCCGAGGTCGGCGCCAAGCTCGCCGTCATCGGCGCCCCGGGTGCGGCTCCGGCCGCCGCCCAGGCCCCCGCCGCTCCCGCCCCGGCCCCGGCTGCCGAGGCTCCGGCTCCCGCCCCCGCGGCTCCGGCGCCCGCTCCGGCTCCGGCCCCGCAGGCGCCCTCGGCTCCGGCCCCGCAGCAGCAGACGGCTCCGGCGCCCGACCCGGCGCCCGCCGCTCCGGCCCCGGCGCCCGCCCCGGTCACCCCGGCCCCGGCTCCCGCCGCGACCTCCGATGACGACGGCGCCTACGTCACCCCGCTGGTGCGCAAGCTCGCCGCCGAGAACGGCGTCGACCTGGCCGGCGTCAAGGGCACCGGCGTCGGTGGCCGTATCCGCAAGCAGGACGTCATCGCCGCCGCCGAGGCCGCGAAGGCCGCCGCCGCTGCTCCGGCTCCGGCCGCTGCCGCTCCGGCTGCCGCCGCCAAGAAGGCGCCGTCGCTGGAGGCCTCTCCCCTCCGTGGCCAGACCGTCAAGATGCCGCGCATCCGCAAGGTCATCGGCGACAACATGGTCAAGGCGCTGCACGAGCAGGCGCAGCTGTCCTCGGTCGTCGAGGTCGACGTCACGCGCCTGATGAAGCTGCGCGCCCGTGCCAAGGACGCGTTCGCGGCCCGTGAGGGCGTCAAGCTCTCCCCGATGCCGTTCTTCGTCAAGGCGGCGGCCCAGGCGCTGAAGGCGCACGCGCCGATCAACGCCAAGATCAACGAGGGCGAAGGCACGATCACCTACTTCGACACCGAGAACGTCGGTATCGCGGTGGACTCCGAGAAGGGCCTGATGACCCCGGTCATCAAGCACGCGGGCGACCTCAACATCGCCGGCATCGCCAAGGCCACGGCGGAGCTCGCGGGCAAGGTCCGCGCGAACAAGATCACGCCCGACGAGCTGTCCGGCGCGACCTTCACCATCTCCAACACCGGTTCGCGCGGTGCGCTCTTCGACACGATCATCGTGCCGCCGGGCCAGGTCGCGATCCTCGGCATCGGTGCCACGGTCAAGCGGCCCGCGGCCATCGAGACCGAGGAGGGCACGGTCATCGGCATCCGCGACATGACCTACCTGACCCTCTCCTACGACCACCGTCTGGTGGACGGCGCCGACGCGGCCCGTTACCTGACCGCGGTCAAGGCGATCCTGGAGGCGGGCGAGTTCGAGGTCGAGCTCGGCCTGTAAGCGGCTTCGCTTCCACGGTGCCCCCGTCCGGTTTCCGGGCGGGGGCTCCGGCGTTTCCTCACGTGGGCGTCAGCTGCTTGTCCGACCAGCCCCACAGTTCCTCCACCCACACATTGGGGATGGACAGCTTGGGCGCAGGGGTCAGATGGCGGGTCCGGTACGCCTTCAGGACGTCGTACGTGGCGTCCAGGCAGTCCCGCGAAGTGAGCTTGCCGGTCCTCGGGTCGACGCCGACGAGGAACCCGCGGGCCTCGACCTTGCTGATCATGGCCCAGGCCCGGTTCACGTCGTACGTCGAGGACTTGGTGCAGCGGTAGCGGCCGTACGGGTGCTCCGACGTGCCGGGGTAGTGCGCGTCCGTGGACATCTCGCTGAGCATGCGGTCGTACGACCCCTCGGCGTGCCAGGCCCCGATGTCGCCGCCCGGCGGGGTGTACAGCTTCTCGCTGGGGTTCTCGACGGCGCCGTAGACCCAGCGGCCGGTGCCTGGGACCTTGAAGCCCCAGCCGACGTGGCCGAACTTCTGCGCCCCGTCGGGCTTGCCGAAGACGCAGGCGGCACCCCTGCTCGGGGCCGCACCCGCCATGTCGGTGATCGCCTCGGCGCTGCTCGGTGCCGTCTCCGCCGTCTCCGCCGTCGCCCGTGCGGCCGACTGTCCGCAGCCCGCCACCGCGACGATCGCGCCGATCACGGCCCCGATCGCCGGTCCCCGTCGTCCCCCGATGTGCATGCCGTCCCCCTGCGGTGCGAAGAGGCACCCCGTGCGGGAACCCCTTGAGGGACGCGACACTTCTCAGGGCCGTGGGGTTCCGTGGCTTGACATAAGTCGTACGGCTGGGAGCGTGTAAGCCTCGTCTCACCTGCATGAAAGCGCCCCCGTGCGCCCCTCCCGGACGGGCCCTCGGCCTTATTGTCTAAACGTCAAACGCCCTTAAGGAGCTCTCATGACCGCGCCCGTCGTCCACTCGCTGCGCGAACAGATCCGCGAGCACATCGTGGAGGGAATCGTCAGCGGGCGCTGGCAGCCGGGCGAGCGGATCGTGGAGCGTCGTATCGCGACCGAGCTGGAGGTCAGCCAGACGCCGGTGCGGGAGGCGCTGCGCGAGTTGGAGTCGCTGCGGCTGATCGAGTCGGCGCCGAACAAGGGCGTACGGGTGCGGAACCTGACGGCGGCGGACCTGGAGGAGAGCTACCCGGTCCGGGCCGGGCTCGAAGCCATCGCGGCGGAGCTGGCGGCGGAGCGGCTGGCGCAGGACTGCTCGGCGCTCGAACCGCATGTCGCCGCGCTCTACGAGGCCGACCGGGACTCCGACGGGACCGGCCAGGTGCGGCACACCGTGGGTTTCCACCGCGAGTTGGTGCGGGCGGCCGGCAACTCGGTGCTGCTGCACACCTGGGAGGGCCTGGGCATCGAGGTCTTCACGGCGCTGTCGATCCGCTGGCTGGGGACCGTCCAGCAGTCGTACGCGGAGGAGCACGAGGAGCTGGTGGCGGCCTTCAAGCGCCGGGACCCGCGGATTCCGGAGATCGTGAAGGCACATGTCCTGGGATGCGCCCCGAGGGCCTGACGCAGCCGAGCACACCTATGCTCACCTGCGGAAACCCTGCGAAATCAAGGCACCCGGTGTCTCCGCCGAAGGCACCCCGTGCCTACTTTCTCGTGATCAAGAAGTTTTGCCCCTCAACCCTTTGATCGATCATCGATCAGCGAGTTAGAGTCGCCGATGGGCCTTTACCAGGGCCCTCCGCCCTGTCCTGCCAAAGACCAAGGGCACCCCCGAAACCCTGCCTGACTGAGGGAACCCCTTCGACTGAGGAAGGCGGCGACATGACCGACCCCCACGCCATCCAGGCCAGTGAGCTCGACCAGCTCCCCGACCGGGACCCCGAGGAGACCGCCGAATGGCAGGCCTCCCTGGACGCGGTCGCCCAGGCGGCCGGCCCGCACCGTGCCGCGTACCTGATGCGCCGCACCCTGGAGAGGGCGGAGGGCAACGGCATCGCGCTGCCGAAGCTCCTCGAAACCGACTACGTCAACACCATCCCCACCGCCGCCGAGCCGTCCGCGCCCGGTGACGAGGAGATGGAGCGGAAGATCACCGCGTGGAACCGCTGGAACGCGGCCGCGATGGTCACCCGCGGCTCCAAATACGGCGTCGGCGGCCACATCGCCACCTTCGCCTCCGCGGCCTGGCTCTACGAGACCGGCTTCAACCACTTCTTCAAGGGCAAGGAGGCCGACGGGTCCGGCGACCAGCTCTACATCCAGGGCCACGCCTCCCCCGGCATCTACGCCCGCGCCTTCCTCGACGGCCGGCTCGACGAGTCCCAGCTGGACAACTTCCGCCGCGAGTCGGGCGGCAACGGCCTCCCGTCGTATCCGCACCCGCGCCGCCTGCCCTGGCTGTGGGAGTTCCCGACGGTGTCGATGGGCCTCGGCCCGCTCTCCGCGATCTACCAGGCGCGCTTCAACCGCTACCTGACGGCCCGCGGCATCAAGGACGTCTCGCAGTCCCACGTCTGGGCGTTCCTCGGCGACGGCGAGATGGACGAGCCGGAGTCCACGGCGGCACTCGCACTCGCGAGCCGCGAGGGCCTCGACAACCTGACCTTCGTCATCAACTGCAACCTCCAGCGCCTCGACGGCCCGGTCCGCGCGAACTTCAAGATCGTGCAGGAGCTGGAGGCCCAGTTCCGCGGCGCCGGCTGGAACGTCGTCAAGTCGCTGTGGGGCAACGCCTGGGACGAGCTCTTCCAGCTCGACACCACGGGCGCGCTGGTACGACGGCTCCGCGAGGTACCGGACGCGCAGGTGCAGACGTACCAGACGCGCGACGCGGCCTACATCCGCCAGGACTTCTTCGGCAAGGACCCGGCGCTCGTCGAGATGGCGAAGCTGCTGTCCGACGACAAGATCCTCGAGTGCTTCCACCTCTCCCGCGGTGGCCACGAGGCGCGCAAGGTGTACGCCGCCTACAAGGCCGCCGTCGAGTTCAAGGGCGCGCCGACCGTGATCCTGGCCCAGACGGTCAAGGGCCACACCCTCGGCGAGGGCTTCGCGTCGAAGAACGCCAACCACCAGATGAAGAAGCTCTCGGTGGACGAGTTCAAGACCATGCGCGACCTTCTCGAACTGCCCATCAAGGACAGCGACTTCGTCGACGGCGTGGTGCCCTACGGCCACCCGGGCGCCGACTCCCCCGAGGTGCGCTACCTCCAGGAGCGCCGCGCGGCCCTCGGCGGCCCGGCCCCGGCCCGCCGGGTGCACCCGGTGGCCCCGCTGCCCGCGCCCGCCGAGAAGGCGTTCGCCTCCTTCGACAAGGGCTCGGGCACGCAGAACGTGGCGACGACGATGGCCTTCGTCCGCCTGATCAAGGACCTGGTCCGCGACAAGGAGACCGGCAAGCGCTGGGTGCCGATCGTCCCCGACGAGGCGCGCACCTTCGGTATGGAGTCGCTGTTCCCGTCGCTCGGGATCTACTCCCCCAAGGGCCAGACGTACGAGCCGGTCGACCGCGACCAGCTGATGTACTACAAGGAGGCCAAGAACGGCCAGATCCTCAACGAGGGGATCACCGAGGCCGGCTCGATGGCCGACTTCATCGCCGCTTCGACGTCGTACGCGACGCACGGCGAGGCGATGATCCCGTTCTACATCTTCTACTCGATGTTCGGCTGGCAGCGCACGGCCGACCAGATGTGGCAGCTCGGCGACCAGCTCGGCCGCGGCTTCCTCGTCGGCGCCACGGCGGGCCGTACGACGCTGACGGGCGAGGGCCTCCAGCACGCGGACGGTCACTCCCCGGTGATCGCGGCGACGAACCCGGCGGCACTGACGTACGACCCGGCGTTCGCCTACGAGGTCGCCACGATCGTGCGCGACGGCATCCGCCGCATGTACGGCGAGGCGGCGCCCGGCGAGGACCCGAACGTCTTCTACTACCTGACGGTCTACAACGAGCCGCTCCCGCAGCCCGCCAAGCCGTCCGGCCTCGGCATCGACGAGGGCATCGTCAAGGGCCTGTACCGCTTCAACACGGCGGAGTCCGCGGGCCTTTCCCCGGCCGCGAACGCCCCCCGCATCCAGCTGCTGGGCTCCGGCACGGCGATCCACTGGGCGCTGAAGGCACAGCGGATGCTGACCGAGGAGTGGGGCGTGGCGTCCGACGTGTGGTCCGCCACGTCCTGGACGGAGCTGCGCCGAGACGCGCTGGAGGCCGACGCCGGCCTGCTGCGCGGCGAGGAGCGGGTCCCGTACGTCCGTCAGGCGCTGCACGGCGCCGAGGGCCCGGTGCTCGCGGTCTCCGACTACATGCGCCAGGTCCCCGACCAGATCGCGCAGTGGGTCGAGCAGGACTGGTCCTCGCTGGGCGCGGACGGCTTCGGCCTCTCCGACACCCGCGAGGGTGCCCGCCGCCACTTCGGCGTCGACGCCGAGTCGGTCGTGGTCGCGGCCCTGGCCCAGCTGGCCCGCCGCGGCGAGGTCAAGGCGACGGCGGTGAAGGAAGCGCGCGAGAAGTACGGGCTGTAAGCGCCCGGGCTTCGAGGATTCGACGAAGGGGTACGGCTGCGGCCGTACCCCTTCGCTGTCAGTGGGCCCCGGCATCATGGCCGTATGCGTGCTGCCCGGCTCATCAAGATGGTGCTGTTGCTCCAGTCCCGGCCCTCCATGACCGCCGCCGAGCTGGCGCGGGAGCTGGAGGTGTCGGAGCGGACGGTGACGCGGGACGCGCAGGCGCTGTCGGAGGCGGGGGTCCCGGTCTACGCCGACCGGGGGCGGGCCGGCGGGTACCGGCTGATCGGCGGGTACCGGACCCGGCTGACCGGACTGGCCCGGAGCGAGGCCGAGGCGCTGTTCCTGTCCGGAGTGCCGGGAGCGCTGCGCGAGATGGGGCTGGAGGACGCCGCCTCCGCCGCCCGGTTGAAGGTCTCGGCGGCCCTGCTGCCGTCCCTGCGGGACGCCTCCCGTACGTCGGCCCAGCGCTTCCACCTGGACGCGCCCAACTGGTTCACCGAACCGAAGTCCCCCGAGCTGCTGCCCGCCGTCGCCGACGCCGTGTGGGACGACAGACGGGTCACCGCGCGCTACCGCGGCCGCGAGGGCGAGGTGGAGCGGGAGCTGGAGCCTTACGGGCTCGTGCTCAAGGCGGGCGTCTGGTACCTGTGCGCGCGTGTCCGGGACGGCGGTTCCTTCCGGGTGTACCGGATCGACCGTTTCACGGCGGTGACGGCGGGCGAGGCCTGTTTCGAGCGCGACGAGGAGTTCGACCTGCCCGGCTTCTGGGCGGAGCGCGCCGAACAGTTCGCGCGCTCGATCCTGCGGGCCGAGGTCGTCGTACGGCTGTCCGGGGACGGAGCGCGACGGCTTCCGTACGTGGTCGATCCGGCCTCCGCGCGGGAGGCGCTGGCGGCCGCGGAAGCGGCCCACCAGGACGGATGGCTGACGGTGACGCTCCCCGTGGAGTCCGAACAGGTCGCCCACACCCAGCTGGCGGGGCTCGGTCCGGAGGTGGAAGTGCTGGCTCCGGAGAGTCTGCGGGCACGCTTCGCCGAGGACGCGAGACGACTGGGCCGCCTGTACGGGACATAACAATCCGCCGCACTCCACGTGCGCCCCACCCTTTCAGGCCCGATGCTGGACCCGTGATGGACGAGACGGAGTTCTGGGAGCTGGTGGACGCCACCCGCGAGGCCGCCGAGGGCGACCCCGAGGAGCAGGCCGACCTGCTGGTGGACCGGCTGCTCGCGCTGGACCCGGAGATGGTCCTCGACTTCGCCCGTCACTTCGAGGCGCGCTTCAACCGCGCGTACACATGGGACCTGTGGGGCGCCGCCTGCGTCCTGCTGGACGGGGCGAGCGACGACGCCTTCGACTTCTTCCGCTGCTGGCTGATCGGCCAGGGCCGCGAGGTGTACGAGGGCGGGGTGCACGACCCCGACTCGCTCGCCGACCTGCTGGCCGACTTCGACGAGGAGATCGACGGCGACGGCGAGGAACTGGGCTACGCGGCCGACGAGGCCTACGAGCAGCTCACCGGTACCGTCGCGCCCGATCTGGGCATCCCGCCCGCGGCCTCCGAGCCGCTGGGCGCGCCGGTCGACCTGGAGAGCGACCGGGTGCTGGCGGAGCGGTATCCCAAGTTGTGGGACCGCTTCAGGGGCTGAGCGTCCTTCAGACCCCTTGCAGGCCGTCCCTTGCAGGCCGGTCCTCGTCAGGCCGCCGCGTTCCGGCGGCGGGTCGTGTCCGCCGGGATGTACGCCTGCGACTGGTCGGCCTTCACCGCGTGGCGCGTCGGGGCCGCGTTGGCCTGGTCGAGCGCGGACGCGGTGCCGGCGGCCGGACCGAGGACCACGGCCGCGACGGCGCAGACGACCGCCCAGGGGCCGCGGGCGGTCCAGAGCCGGCCGCCGGCCCGCTCCGTGGCGTTCGGGGTGTTCTTGGTGCCCATGTGACTGCTGTTCATTTCTTCCCCACCTCCAGTCAGTGCGTGTGCATGACGATAGGGCGGCTGTTTCGGCGTGGTCCTTGAGTCGCCTACGAGAAACCTGTGAGGGCTCGGGCTCTTGACCCCTGCCGTGACGCCCGGCGTACCGTGGCCGCCCCGAACAGGAGCACCCCGCCCATGACCAGCCCGTATGTGCGCGAGATCACGCGCGAGGAACACCTCGCCCACCTGCGGCTGCATCCCGACGCGAGCCATCTCCAGATCCCCGAGTGGGCCGACGTGAAGCCCGACTGGCTGGCGGAGAGCGTCGGCTGGTTCGAGGACGGGACCAGGACCGCGACGGCCCTCGTCCTGTACCGGCCACTGCCCGGCACCCGGCGCTGTCTCGCCTACCTCCCCGACGGACCGACGATCGACTGGCTGGGCCCGCGCCCGGAAAGCCTGCTGGATCCCCTGGTGGCCCACCTGGAGAAGCGCGGGGCGTTCTCGGTGCGGATCGGGCCGCCCGTCGTCGTCCGGCACTGGGACGCCGGGACGGTGACGGCGGGCCTCGCCGACCCAGACGTCCACCATGTGCGCGAACTGCCCGCGGCCGGTGTCGACGGGTTCGCGCTGGACGCCGGGGAGCGGCTGCGCGGGCTCGGGTGGCGGCGGTGCGCGCAGGACGAGGACAGCGGCTTCGGCCTCGGGCAACCGCGGTACGGCTGTCACATCCCGCTGGCGGGCCGCTCGGTGGACGAGCTGCGCGCGGCCCTCGCGCCGCACTTCGAGCAGTCCCTGCGCACGGCCGAGTCGGCGGGCGTCCGGGTCTCCTGGGGTACGGCCGCCGATCTGCCCGACTTCTACCGCCTCTACTCCGCCACCGCGGCCCGCGACGGTTTCCGGGTCCGGCCCCCGGCCTACTTCCGGCGCATGTGGGAGGCCCTGAACGCGGAGGACTCCGACCGGCTGCGGCTCTATCTCGCCGAGCACGACGGCGAGGTGCTCTCCGCCGCGCTGATGATCAACGTCGGCTCCCGGGTCTGGCACTCCTACGCCGGGTCGGGTCGCCGGGGGCGGGAACTGCGGCCCAGCAGCGCGCTGCTGTGGCGGATGCTGTGCGATGCGCGAGCGGCCGGCGCCGCGACGTACGACCTGCGTGCGGTCACTCCCTCCCTCGGCGAGGACCGGCTGCTGGGCCGGCTCCACTTCAAGACGGGGGCGGGGGGCCGGGTCGTGGAGTATCTCGGCGAGTGGGAACGGCCGGTGGGGCTCCAGGGGCGGGTGCTGCAGCGGGCGTTGGGGGTGTATCTCGGGCGCAGGTGACGCGTCCGGTGCTCGTCGGGTCATGTCCTGCCCTGGAGGTGGGCCGCCTTCTGTCTGATCTGCGGCAGCAGGGCGCGCAGGGCGGCACCGGGGCAGGTCGTCATGTAGGCGTCGCCGTGGGCCGCGAGGGCGGGCAGCGCCGCGGTGGTGCCGTCGGCGTAGCGGCTGAGGCTGTTGCTGGAGGTGAGGCGGACGGTGCTGCGCGGGTCGACGCCGGCGAGGCCGAGTTTCCAGGCCACCAGGGCGGCGATCGCGTCGGTCATCGCCCGCGGGACGCGGACGCCCGCGGTGAAGGTGCCGAGGGCGGCGATGCCCGCGGTGCGGTGGTTGAAGCCCAGGGTGTGGGCGCCGGTGACGGGGCGGTCGACGCCGCCCGCCCGGCCCTCGTAGATGGTGCCGCAGCGGTCGACGAGGAAGTTGTAGCCGATGTCGTCCCAGTTCCGGGCGCCTGTCTGGCCGGCGGCGAGGTAGCGGATGATGCGGGGGGCGTCGGCGCAGGCGTAGTCGTTGGGCGAGTCGGTGTGGTGCACGAAGACCGCGAGCACCTTGTCGTCGTAACTGGGGGGCGGCGGGGTACGGGCGGTGGAATTCTCCTCCCCGCCGACGGCCCACACCGACCTCGGCACGATGTGCGGCCTGACGGCCCCCCGCGAAACGACCCCGGGCCGTGCCAACGCGGCGCCCCCGGCACCCCCGGCGTCCACCGCCCGCTCGATCCCACTGACACACAGCACAAGCCCGAGAACAACAGCGAGCCCGGGAACACAGGCCAGCGGAAGGGAAAGGGCGCGGGGGGTACGGCGTGGTGGCGGAGCCCCCTCCCCTCCAGCAGCGGCAGGCTCGGCAGACGTCGCCGGAGCGACAGGATCCGCAGGCCCGGCAGAAGGCACGGACCCGCCAGGAGCCCCCTCCTCGACAGCCGCAGAGCCCGATGAGCTGACCGTGCCGGTATCCGGCTCGCGGGTCGCAGGTGCCGCAGGGGCGGCCGGGGCAGGTCGGGCGAGGGGCGGTCGCTTGCCGTGGCTGCGGGGGAGTCGGTTTCGCAGCGCGAGCCGGATTCGGCTCGCGGGGCGTATTCGGGCCGGCCGCTGCCTTCGCATCCCCCGGGCTCTTCGGACACGCATGGTCCCACTGTGGGACGGATCCGCTCCGCCCGCGATGTGTGCTGTGCCACCCGGTGGAACCATCGTCCTGGTCCGCGACGTTTTTCCAGGTGCACGCACGCGTGGCCGGTTCCCGGTGCCACGCGTGCGCGTAGCTGATCACTGGACGCCTCGCCTGCGTACTGAAGGTTCCGAGAGAGAAGGGCGGCTCCGTGGACGTGCTCGACATCCTGCTGTTGCTGGTGATCGCCGCCTATGCGGCCTCCGGCTACCGGCGCGGCCTGGTGGCCGGCTGCGTCTCGCTGGCCGGTTTCGTCGGCGGCGCGGTCGTGGGCGTGTGGGTGCTGCCGTGGATCATGGACCTGGTGACACCGGGGAGCACCGCCGCGACGGTGACCGCGGTGCTGACCGTGCTGGCCCCGGCAGCCGTGGGACACGAGCTGGCGGGGCGGCTGGCGCTCAGGCTGCGCAGGGAACTGGACCAGGGGCCGCTGAGAGTCGCCGACGGCGCCGGCGGGGCCGCCGCCAACTCCGTGGCCGTGCTCATCGTGGCCTGGGTCGCCGCAAGCGTCCTCGGCGCGTCCTCGTCCCCGCTGGTCACCACCGCCATCCGGGACTCCGCCCTGCTCGGCACCGTCCAGGACGCCATGCCGGACACCACGCCCTCCTGGTTCTCCCGGGCCACCTCCGCGCTCACCGAGGCGGGCTTCCCGCAGGTCTTCAACCCGTTCGAGAACGAGTCGACGGCCGAGGTCGCGAGGCCCACCGGCGACAGCGTCACGGCCGCCGCCACCAACGCCGCCAAGCTCAGCACCGTCAAGATCGAGGGCGCCTCCGGCACCCAGGGCCGCGAGGGCAGCGGCTTCGTGTACGCGCCGCAGCACGTGATGACCAACGCCCACGTGGTGGCCGGCATCGACGAGCCCAACGTCCGGATCGGCGGGGTCGGGCAGGCGTACGAGGCGCGGGTGGTGCTGTTCGACCCCGACAAGGACGTGGCCGTGCTGTATGTCCCGGATCTCCGCGCCCCGGTGCTCCGCTTCGACGAGGGCGCCTCCCGGGGCGACTCCGCGGTGGTCGCGGGCTATCCGCAGGACGGCGACCTGAACCTCCAGGCGGCCACGGTGGCCAACCGGGTGAAGGCGACCGGGCAGAACATCTACAGCGACGCCACCGTCACCCGCGAGATCTACTCGATCCGCTCGACGGTCCGCCCCGGCAACTCCGGTGGTCCCCTGCTGACCACCTCCGGCAAGGTCTACGGCGTGGTCTTCGCCCGCTCCACCTCCGACGACGAGACGGGCTACGTCCTGACCGCCGACGAGGTCGCGGGCGACGCCGAGAAGGCGGCGGCCGCCATCTCACCGGTGGACACGGGCGAGCTGGTCACGTCGTGACGCGGCGTCCTCCCGGATGATGGGGCCACGGTCCCGCACGGCACCGGTCCCGTACCGGTTCCGCATGGCTTCCCGGAGGCTCCCGTGCCCGTCTTCTTCCTGATCTCCCTGCTCGTGGCGGGGATCGCGCTCCACCTCGTGGTGCGCAGACGCCGTACGACCGCCGCGGCCGACCAGGTCCTCAGAGACGGCGCCCCATGAGCACGTCGTCGACGTACTCCCCCGCCAGCAGGAACTCCTCCGGCAGCACGCCCTCGACCGCGAAGCCCTCGGACTCGTAGAGCCTGCGGGCCGGGGTGTTGTGGCCGAGGACGCGCAGGGTGAGGCGGCGGGCGCCCCGGCGGCGGGCCTCCTCGGTGATCGCGCGGACCAGGGCCCGGCCCACGCCGCGCCCACGGGCCTGGGCGCTGACGACGAAGCCCTGGATCTGGCGCACATGGGCGTTCGCGTCGAGCCCGGTGGGGAAACCGAGACGGACGTACCCCAGGATGCGGCGGTCGGCCTCGGCGACCAGGCAGTCGCCGGGGAGGTGACGCTCGTCGAAGAACGGCCGGTAGGGCGGCCGCTGTTCGGGCAGGACCTCGTGCAGGGGCGACCAGGCGGCACGGTCGAGGCGGGCCAGCTCCTCTTCGTCGTCGGGGAGGGCGAGGCGTATGGACAGGTGGGACATGTCCGTCACCCTACGGGGGCGCGGGTAGCGGAACCAGACATCGTTTTTACGCACCCACCAGGCAGGATGAGGTCATGCAACTTTCAAGAATCGCGGTGGCCGGGGCGTCCGGACTGATCGGCTCGGCCCTGGTGCGCTCTCTCACCGCGGACGGGCACGAGGTGCTGCGCCTGGTGCGCCGGGAGCCTCGGGACGACACCGAGGTCCGGTGGGACCCCGAGGCCGGGCGGGTCGACACGGCCGGCCTCGCCGGGTGCGACGCCGTGGTCAACCTCGCCGGGGCGGGCGTCGGTTCGCGCCGCTGGACGGAGGCGTACAAGACCCGGATCCACGACAGCCGGGTGAACGGCACGAGGGCCCTCGCCGAGGCGGTCGCCTCCCTGGACGAGCCGCCCAGGGTCTTCGTGAACGGCAGCGCGATGGGGTACTACGGCGAGACCGGCGACCAGGTCGTCGACGAGGACTCGCCCGCCGGCCAGGGCTTCCTGCCCGAGCTGTGCGTGGAGTGGGAGGGGGCGGCCGCGCCCGCGCAACAGGCCGGCGTGCGCACCGCGTTCACCCGCACCGGCCTGGTGGTGGGTCGCGGGGGCGGGGCCTGGGGCAAGCTGTTCCCGCTGTTCCAGGCGGGGCTCGGCGGGCGGATGGGCGACGGTGGGCAGTACTGGTCGTTCATCGCGCTGCACGACGAAGTGGCCGCGATCCGCCACCTCCTGGAGACCGACGGGCTGTCCGGACCGTTCAACCTCACCGCCCCGCAGCCCCTGACGAACCGTGAGATCACCGAGGCCATGGGCCGCGTGCTGCACCGGCCGACGCTCTTCAGCGTGCCCGCGCCGGTGCTGCGGGCCGTGCTCGGCGAGATGGCCGGGGACGTGCTCGGCAGCGCCCGGGTGCGGCCGACGCGGTTGCTGGAGTCGGGGTTCACGTTCGCGTTCCCGGACATCGAGGGGGCGATCCGGGCGGCGTGACGAAACGCGCCGGGCACGCCTGTGCCGTACGACGCCCCCGGCGACCGTCTGTGACGACATGCGACCGGCGTGCGACCGTGCCCTGTCGATGCGCGACTGTTCCTGACCGGTCGCAGCCCTACCCTCGACCCGAACTCGGGTATCCCCGGAGCCTGTTGGGGGCATGACGTCCCCACCGGCCGCGCAACCTCGAGGAGGGGCACGTGCTTGAGCCCGCGTACCAGGCGGACGTCGTGATCGTGGGAGCCGGGGTTGCCGGACTCTCCGCGGCACATCGACTGACCAGCCAAGGAGTGACCGTCGCGGTATTGGAGGCCGCCCCCTGCGTGGGCGGCCGCATGTCGACGGAGAAGATCGACGGCTTCCGGCTCGACCGGATCGGACAGCTGCTGTCCACGGCGTATCCCGAACTGCGGCTGGCACCGGGACTCGACGGGCTCGTACTGCGCCCGTTCGCGCCGGGGGTCCTGCTGCACGGCGACGGGCGCCACCACCGGGTGGACGCTCCGGCGGGCGCCCGGAGCGCGAGGGGCGCACTGCGCGCGGTGCGCGCCCTGGCGAGCGCCCCTCGGGGGGTGCCGGGACCGGGGCTGGTGGCGGCGTCGCGGAGGGCCGCGTTCCGGGTGCTGCCCGGTGCCGGTCAGGGAACCGCGTCCCGGGTCGCCCGCGGGGCCGCGCCGCTCGGCGGTGCCGTCGATCAGGCCCGGCTCGGTGCCGCGCTCACCCGGCTCGCCCACGTGCCCGTCGAACGCCTCCTCGCCCGTCCCGAACTGCCCGCCGGGCAGGCGCTCGCGGCCCGGGGGCTGCCCGCGCGCACGATCGACGGGTTCCTGCGTCCGCTGCTCGCCGCGCTGCTGTGCGACCCCGCGCTGACGACGTCCAGCCGGTGCGCCGACCTCGCGCTGCGGGCCTTCGCGGGCGGGCGGCTGTGTGTTCCGGAAGGAGGCGCGGAGGCGCTTCCGGAGCTGCTCGCGCAGACGCTGCCGGCGGGGACCGTGCACACGGGGGTGCGGGTCACGTCCGTCGCGACCACGTCGGTGACCACCGCCGAGCACGGCGAGATCCGGTGCCGGGCGGTGCTGCTGGCGACGGACGCGGGGGCCGCGGCTCAGTTGCTGCCAGGACTGCGGGTACCGGACTTCCACCCGGTGACGGTCGTCCACCACACGACGGACGACCCGCCCCGCACGGGTTCCGTGCTGCTGCTCGACGCCGACCGGGGCGGCCCGGTGGCCCACACGGCGGTGATCAGCGAGGTCGACCCGAGCCGGGCCCCTTCGGGCCGGGCCCTGATCTCCTCGACGGTCCTCGGCACCCCTCCCCCGGACCTGGAGACGGCCGTACGCACCCACCTGGCCCGCCTGTACGCCACGCCGACGCACCGCTGGGAGACCCTCGCGGTCCACCACACCCGGGAGGCGGTCCCGGCCATGCCCGCACCCCACGACCTGCGCCGCCCGGTACGCCTCCTGGCCGGCCTCTACGTCTGCGGCGACCACCGTGACACGAGCACGGTCCAGGGCGCCCTGCACTCGGCCCACCGGGCGACAACGGCAATCCTGAAGGACCTGGGAGCAGCGGGCTCGATGCACAGGGCAGACCCGACTCCTACGGCTCAGGCAGCCTGACGGTCACCCCCGCGCCCCCTTGGGGCGCGGGGAACTGCGCGACAAGCCACGACGCAGCCGCAGTTGGCATACGGCGGTACGGAGTTACGGCGAGCTACCTACTGAAGAGCAGCCACCTTGTCCCGATAACTCCGAACCGGCGCCGCATCCTTATAGGGCTCCAACCGCCGCTCGAAGTCCCGCACGTACTCCACCGCCCGCACCGACCGCATCTCGGCCGCCTGCCCAGCCGCCTCCGCGGCCAGCGAACAGGCCTGGTCCAACTCCCCCAGCCCGAGCCTCGCAGAGGCGAGCACCACCCGGCAGAACAACCGACTGCGGGCGTACGCCGGCGCACGCAGCTGAAGCGAGCGCTCGGCGTGCTGCGCAGCCGCCCGGAACTGCTGCAGGTCCCGGTGGCAGTGCCCGAACTCGTCCGCCAGCTGCGCCTCGTCGAAGAACCGTGCCCAGTGCGGGACTTCGTCGCCGGGACGGGCCGCCTCCAGGGCCCGCTCCGCGCGGACCAGGGACGCCGTGCACGCCCGCACCTCCCCCAGCACACCGTGCCCCCGCGCCTCCGCAGAGTGCAGCAGCGCCTGGACGACCGGTGGGGCCGTCGTGCCGACGCCCTGCTGGGCCACTCGCGCCAGCTGGATGGCCTCCCGGCCGTGCCCCAGGTACACGGCCTGCCGGCTCATCGTGACCAGCACGTACGCCCCGTACGCCCGGTCCCCCGCGGCCTGCGCGAGCCGCAGCGCCTGCACGAAGTACCGCTGGGCGAGTCCGTGCGCCGCGATGTCGTACGACGTCCAGCCCGCGAGCCGGGTCAGGTCCGCGGCCGCGGCGAACAGCCTGCGCCCGGTGGTCTCCCCGTATGTGCCGCGCAGCATCGGCTCGCACTCGTGCTCCAGGTAACGGACCAGGGCCTGCCGGGCATGGCCACCGCCGTACTGGTCGTCGAGGGTGCGGAAGAGGTCGCCGACCGAGCCGAGGGCGGCGATGTCGCCCCCGGTGACCTTCTGACCGGGCCCGTGCTCGGCCTGGCCGCGCTGCCGGGGCACCACCGGGCGCCCCTGGGCAGGGACCCGGAGGGGAGGCTCGCCGCGGGCGACCCTGTCGTCGGGGCGGCCGATCAGCCAGTCGCGGCTGGGCACGACCAGTCCTGCCGGAGTGAAGGCGATCTTGCGGAGTTCGGCGTGGCTGCCGGAGTCCTTGCGCCACAGCCCGCTGACGATGTCGACGGCCTCCTCGGGTCCGGCGGCGAACTCCAGCCCGGCGTAGACGGGCGCGCAGGCGTCGAGGCCGAGGTCCTGCGCGGAGAGCCGGCGCCCGAGCCGGCGGGTGAAGACCTCGGCGATGAGGGCGGGCGTGGTGCCCCGGGGCTGCTGCCCGCGCAGCCACCGGGTCACGGAGGTCTTGTCGTATCTGAGATCCAGCCCGTGTTCGAGACCGAGCTGGTCCACACGTCGGGCGAGACCCGCGTTGGAGAACCCCGCTTCTGCGATGAGCGCGGCGAGCTGTCGATTGGGAGTGCGCTGCGCGGGTCGTTCCGTCATCTGCGGTGCGGTCTCCTGCCTTTCGGGCCGTCACGTGGTCACGTGGTGCCCGGATTGCCTGTGAGCAGCCCTTATGGCCTCTGCGAACGGCGCGAATGTAGCGGAGAGTGAGCAGACGATCGCACACTTCGACGCTCGTTCATCCGATCGTGTGAGGATTGCCCCCAGGGCTGACGCCCGCGGGCCGGACGTACAGTGGCGTAGGCACCTTTCGTGCCTTACGACCTTCTAGGGAGGCGCTTGCCGTGAGTGGGTTGCGGTTCGTCCGCATGGGGTTCGGTGCGGACGCGGTCGAGTACCGGGAAGCCTGGGACGAGCAGCGCCGGGTGCACGCGGCGCGGTTCGAGGACCAGATCCCCGACACCGTCCTGCTGCTCGAACACCCCCCTGTGTATACGGCGGGCCGGCGCACCGCGGACAACGAACGCCCCCTGGACGGCACCCCGGTCGTCGACGTGGACCGCGGCGGCAAGATCACCTGGCACGGCCCGGGCCAGCTGGTGGGCTACCCGATCCAGAAGCTCCCGCGACCGGTGGACGTGGTGGCGCACGTACGGCGTCTGGAGGAGGCCCTGATCCGCACCTGCGCGGAGTTCGGCCTGGAGACCAGCCGGGTCGAGGGCCGCAGCGGCGTGTGGGTGCTCGGCGACCCGGTCGAGACGCGTCCGGCGATCGGCGGGCTGTCCCTGGACTTCGACCCCCGGCTCACGGACGAGGAGTTCGACCCGCGCATGAACGGCCCGGAGTACGCCCCCTCCAACGCCGGGCAGCGCCGCGAGGACCGCAAGATCGCGGCGATCGGCATCCGCGTCGCCAAGGGCGTGACGATGCACGGTTTCGCGCTGAACGTGAACCCGGACAACAAGTGGTTCGACCGGATCATCCCCTGCGGCATCCGCGACGCCGGTGTCGCCTCCCTCGCCGGCGAGCTCGGCCGGGACGTGACGATCGACGAGGTGCTGCCCGTCGCCGAACGGCACCTGCGGGACGTACTGGAGAGCGCGGAACTCAAGCCGAGGGTGATCGAGAAGACACCGGCAGCCTGAACACCGCCACTGACTTTCAAATCAACGGGCGTACCCTGAACAACGCCGAAGAATCAATCGCTAGGGAGCCGGTCGTGTCCGCAGTCGCACCCGACGGACGCAAGATGCTGCGCCTGGAGGTCCGCAACGCTCAGACCCCCATCGAGCGCAAGCCCGAGTGGATCAAGACCCGGGCGAAAATGGGTCCCGAGTACACCGCCATGCAGAAGCTCGTGAAGAGCGAGGGCCTGCACACGGTCTGCCAGGAAGCCGGCTGTCCCAACATCTACGAGTGCTGGGAGGACCGCGAGGCGACCTTCCTCATCGGCGGCGACCAGTGCACCCGGCGGTGCGACTTCTGCCAGATCGACACCGGCAAGCCCGAGGCCCTCGACCGGGACGAGCCGCGCCGCGTCGGCGAGTCCGTGGTCACCATGGACCTCAACTACGCCACCATCACCGGCGTCGCCCGCGACGACCTGGAGGACGGCGGCGCCTGGCTGTACGCCGAGACGGTCCGCCAGATCCACGAGCAGACGTCTTCTCGTGAGGCGGGCCGCACCAAAGTCGAACTCCTCGCTCCCGACTTCAACGCCGTGCCGCAGCTGCTCCAGCAGGTCTTCGAGTCCCGCCCCGAGGTCTTCGCGCACAATGTCGAGACGGTCCCTCGGATCTTCAAGCGGATCCGCCCCGGCTTCCGCTACGAGCGCTCGCTGAAGGTCATCACCGACGCCCGTGACTTCGGCCTGGTGACCAAGTCCAACCTGATCCTCGGCATGGGCGAGACCCGCGAGGAGGTCAGCGAGGCGCTCCAGCAGCTGCACGACGCGGGCTGCGAGCTCGTCACCATCACGCAGTACCTGCGCCCTTCGGTGCGCCACCACCCCGTGGAGCGCTGGGTCAAGCCCCAGGAGTTCGTGGAGCTGAAGGAGGAGGCCGAGCAGATCGGCTTCTCCGGTGTGATGTCCGGACCCCTGGTCCGGTCCTCCTACCGGGCGGGCCGGCTCTACCAGATGGCCGTGGAGAAGCGGGGCACGTACGTCGCCTCGCAGGCCGTCTGAGCATCCCCCGAATGGCACGGAGTGCCACGCCAAACGTGTGAATCCGAGCACAAGCAACTACCGCTCGGTAGTGGCCGGTTGACGCGGTCCCGGACATCCCCGCAGATAGGGGGGTCATCGGGGCCGCGTCCGTGTTTTCGGGCGGAGCATCAGGGCTTCATGGGCGTTTGACCGGTCGGTCACGCCCTGGTAACACCAATCAGTGACCCTGGTTGTACACCCCGTGCATCACTCACCAGAGCCGCCATCCCGAGGGGGGACCCCCATCATGCAGGCCGCGCCGGTTCGCGCCACCGCCATTCCGTCCTTCTCCACTGCACTGCGTGCCGTCGAGTCGCTGCTCATGAGCAGCGGCCAGCGCACCGCCCGTCGCAACGCCTGGACCTCCGTCCTGGAGGACCGCCGCCGCGCCAAGGACCGGGTCGAGGTGCAGCGCGTGCTGGACCAGACCTTCACCGTCAGCTCCTGAATCCCTCCCCTTCCGAGGGGCGGACACTGCCGTCGTCGGCGTCTGCGGGGCCACGTAGACTTCGGGGCATGGCGAGAAGTGACAGTGCGGCGGATGCCGCGAACAGCGGGCGACTGAAGCAGATCGCCCTGACGTACAAGATGACCCGCAAGGCCGACAAGAAGATCGGCCTGGTACTCGCGGGTGTCTTCCTCCTCATCCTCGGCGTCTTTCTCGCCATCGGTTTCCTGATCGGCCACCCGGTCTACCTCGGCATCCTGGGCTTCCTGCTCGCCTTCCTCGGGACGGCGATCATCTTCGGGCGCCGGGCCGAGCGGGCCGCGTTCGGGCAGATGGAGGGCCAGCCGGGTGCCGCCGCGGCCGTACTGGACAACATCGGCCGGGGCTGGACGACCACCCCCGCGGTGGCGATGAACCGCAGCCAGGACGTGGTGCACCGGGCCGTCGGCAAGGCCGGCATCGTCCTGGTCGCCGAGGGCAACCCGAACCGGGTCAAGGGCCTGCTGGCCGCCGAGAAGCGGAAGATGAACCGCATCGTCGCGGACGTACCGGTGCACGACATCCTCGTCGGCACGGGCGAGGGCCAGGTGCCGCTCAAGAAGGTGCGGACCACGATGCTCAAGCTGCCGCGTGTGCTGACCGGCCCCCAGGTGACCGCCACCAACGACCGGCTGCGGGCGATGGGCGACCTGATGAGCAACATGCCGCTCCCGAAGGGCCCGATGCCGAAGGGCATGAAGCTGCCGAAGGGCGGCGGCAAGGCCCGCTGAGTTTTCTCGTACGACGATGGGGGCGCCCGGTGTGACACCGGGCGCCCCCATCGTCGTAGCGGATCAGCAGTCGTTCTGGGCGGACCTGCCCGCGAACCGGTCGCCGAGCCAGGAGACGACATCGCCGACGGCCTGGTTGTCGGTGAGCAGATGGTCGCCGGCGTAGATCTTCCAGCCGGTCCTCACGCCCGCCGCGCAGTAGGCGGTGCGGACGGCGTCCTCGGTGGCGGTGGGGATGACCTCGTCGAGGGCGCCACGGTACTGGAGGACCGGGAAGGCGATCTTGTGGGTCCCGAGGTTCACACCGAGTTTCTGGGCGTCCAGGACCTGGCCCCAGGTGCGGCCGTCACTGCCGCGCTGCTGGTAGAGCTGGTCGAGGCTGAGTCCGGCCGTGGTGAGGTCCTTGATGCGCTTGCCCGCGAGGGCGGTGACGGTGCCGGCCAGGCACACGGACTTGGCGGTCTTCACGGCCTCCTTGCCCTGGTCGTTGAGGAGCGAGTCGAGGGGCAAGGTGGGATAGGCGGCCTGGATCCCGACGGCCGCGTCGGCGAGGAACCCGGCGAAGGCGCTGCCGTCGAGCCCGGCCGCCACCTGCTTCAGATCACCGGGGATGCCGCCGGACGCGTCCCCGACCACGTTCAGGTCGGGTGCGTAGGACGCCGCCAGCTGGGCCGCCCACAGGCTGGCCGCGCCGCCCTCGGAGTAGCCCCACAGACCGACGCGGGCCTGCCGGGACAGGCCGCTGCCCGGTACGGCGGGGGCGGCGCGGGCGATGTCGAGCAGGGCGTGGCCGGAGTCGGTGCCGGCGACGTAACGGTGGGTCTGGCCGTCGAGGTAGCCGGGACCGTCGGTGGCGGCGACGGCGTAACCGGCCTTGAGCAGGGCCGCGATGTTGTCGCCCTCGTACTCGTCCTGGTAGGCCCCGGCGAGCTGCTTGGAGAACGCGCACTGGGGGCCGAGGCCGAGGGTGCCGGGGTGGAAGGCGACGACGGGGCGGGTGCCGGAGCCGGTCCAGGGCGCCGTGGGGACGGCGAGGGTGCCGGAGACGGCGACGGGCCGGCCCTGGTTGTCGGTGGAGCTGTAGCGGACCTTCCACGCGGACATGGCGATGGTGCCCGGCACCTGGTGCAGCGTCACGGAACGGCAGGCCAGCACGGTGCCCGGGGTGGCGGGGACGGTGGCGGGGGGTGCGTAGACGTCCGCGTCGGCGGCGGTGCAGGCGGCCGCGGCAGAGGCCTGCGGTGCTGCGGAGACGAGGCCGCCGCCCAGCAGAGCGGCGGTGAGGGCGGCGAGGGCCGTGACAAGGGCGGAGCTCTTCATCGGTCCGGAGGGTCCCTTCGCAACGGGGGAGGGTTGCTTGGGTGCCAGACGCTAGGAGCCCGAACCTACTGACCAATAGTCAGTAGCCGCGCATGTTCGTCGCCGGGACTGTCAGCACGCGACAAGGCCGCGACGAGGACGCGACAAGGACGCAGAAGACGCAGGACGTCGTCAGATCCGCACTTCCACGGTCTTCGCGAGCCGGTCGTGCAGGCCCCTGCCGTCGCGGTCCCAGATCAGGGCCGGGAGGGCGAGGCAGAGCAGGACCGTGCGCAGGAGGGCGCGCGCCGGGTTCACGCGGCCGGTGTCGAGGGCGACCACGCGCAGGCCGAAGAGGCGCTTGCCCGGGGTGAAGCCGATGGTGCCGACCGTGAGGACGCCCATCACGAAGAAGACGAGCAGCGACCAGTTCGAGGTCGAGGGGTCGCCGTAGCTCTGGGTGATCAACCGGGATGCAATCAGGACGCTCATCGCCCAGTCCACGGCGAGGGCGCCCAGCCGTCGCCCGGGGCGGGCGATCGACCCCGGTCCCTCCTCCGGCAGGCCGAGCTGCTGTCCGCGGTATCCGAAGTCGATACCGGCATCCTCGGCGGCCGCGCGGGGGCCGGAGAGCCACGATCCGATTGCATCCCTCTTGTCCACGCGTCCACGGTACTGCCAGCGTTTCGGGATACGGACAGGTGGGGCCGGGCCGACGATGTCCGGTTAACTTGTGCGAAACAAATGGGTCACGCCCGAGAAACCACCCGTCCCTAGGGTCGTGGACAGCGTGTGCCACCGCACTGGCCGCACGAACGAACTACCACCCCGGTCCAGGAACGGTCGGGAGTAGGAGGAGCTGGATGTTCCAGAACGCCGACGAGGCCAAGAAGTTCATCGCGGACGAGGACGTCAAGTTCGTCGACGTCCGATTCTGCGACCTGCCGGGCGTCATGCAGCACTTCACGCTGCCCGTCGAGGCGTTCGACCCGGACGAGGAGCTCGCGTTCGACGGCTCGTCGATCCGTGGCTTCCAGGCCATCCACGAGTCCGACATGGCGCTGCGCGCGGACCTGTCGACCGCCCGGGTCGACTCCTTCCGCCGTGACAAGACGCTGAACATCAACTTCTTCATCCACGACCCGATCACCGGCGAGCAGTACAGCCGTGACCCGCGGAACGTGGCGAAGAAGGCCGAGGCCTACCTCGCCTCCACCGGGATCGCCGACACCGCGTACTTCGGCCCCGAGGCCGAGTTCTACGTGTTCGACAGCGTGCGCTTCGCCACCGGCGCGAACGAGTCCTTCTACCACATCGACTCCGAGGCGGGCGCCTGGAACACCGGTGCGCTGGAGGACAACCGCGGTTACAAGGTCCGCTACAAGGGCGGCTACTTCCCGGTCCCGCCGGTCGACCACTTCGCCGACCTGCGTGCCGAGATCTCCCTGGAGCTGGCCAAGTCCGGCCTCCAGGTCGAGCGCCAGCACCACGAGGTGGGCACCGCCGGCCAGGCCGAGATCAACTACAAGTTCAACACGCTGCTCGCCGCGGCCGACGACCTCCAGCTCTTCAAGTACATCGTGAAGAACGTGGCCTGGCGCAACGGCAAGACCGCGACCTTCATGCCGAAGCCGATCTTCGGTGACAACGGCTCGGGCATGCACGTCCACCAGTCCCTGTGGACCGGTGGCCAGCCGCTCTTCTACGACGAGGCCGGTTACGCGGGCCTGTCGGACACCGCCCGCTACTACATCGGCGGCATCCTCAAGCACGCCCCGTCGCTGCTGGCCTTCACCAACCCGACGGTGAACTCGTACCACCGCCTGGTCCCGGGCTTCGAGGCCCCGATCAACCTCGTCTACTCCCAGCGCAACCGCTCCGCGGCCATGCGTATCCCGATCACGGGCTCCAACCCGAAGGCCAAGCGCGTCGAGTTCCGCGCGCCCGACTCCTCCGGCAACCCGTACCTGGCCTTCTCGGCCCTGCTTCTCGCGGGCCTGGACGGCATCAAGAACAAGATCGAGCCGGCCGAGCCGATCGACAAGGACCTGTACGAGCTGGCTCCCGAGGAGCACGCGGGTGTCGCGCAGGTCCCGACCTCCCTCCCGGCCGTCCTCGACCGCCTCGAGGCCGACCACGAGTTCCTCCTCCAGGGCGACGTCTTCACGCCGGACCTGATCGAGACGTGGATCGACTTCAAGCGGACGAACGAGATCGCCCCGCTCCAGCTGCGTCCGCACCCGCACGAGTTCGAGCTGTACTTCGACGTGTGATCGACGCGTAGGCCGTCCCACGGCGGTCTCACGGCTGTTCTACGGCGCCCCCGTCCCGGTTTCTCGGGACGGGGGCGCCGTCGTATGGTTTCTGGCACGACTGTTCGAGAAGAGTGACGGGGGTAGGGGCGATGCCCGAACAGGACGACACGGAGCGGGAGTTCGACCTCAGGTGGGCCGACGGGGCCGAGTTCAAGGAGCCCTCGGCACGGGCCCGGATGCTCGCCGCCCGCTGGAAGGAGAACCCGCCGAAGCCTCAGCCGTTCCGCGCCGATCCTGGGCCGCGGACGCCTCGCCGTTCGTCCTGGCGCTCGACGGCGATCGTGCTCGGGAGTGTGGCGGTGGTCATCCTGCTGCTGGGGTACGCGAACCTCCGGGCGTCGTACTAGCCGCGCCCCACAGGGGGTGAGCAGGCAAATCGCGGGGCGTTTCGCGCTTGCGCCGCCTACGATCTCCGGACACATCGAGGCCGGGAGCGGGCATGGGCGGGGACAGCGGGAACGGGGCAGCGGCGGCGGTGCGCCTCGCTGAGGGGGCAGCGCTGCGGGAGGCGGTCGACACGGCCGACCCGGCCGCCTGGACCGCGCTGGACGCCGGGGTACGGGAGATCACTCCGGGTCCGGACTGGCTGCCGGCCTGGGAGAGGACCGAGGCCGCACGGACACTGCCGGGGGCCCTCACCGGCGGCTCCGACGCCCGGCCGCTCAGTGCGGGGTGGCTCGCGCTCGGGCTGTGCCACCGGCAGGGCAGGATCCGGGCGGCGGCTCTGGAGCGCGCCGCCACGCTCCCTCAACTGCTTCCGCTCATGGTCGTGCGGTGCTCCGACTGGGTACCGCCGGTGCGTGCGGACGCCCGGCGGCTGCTGGCGGAGGTGCTCGACGCCGAGTCCGCGGTACGGCTGATGCCACTGATCCTGCGGATCGGGCGTCGGGACCGGGGCGACTTCGTCACCGACCTCGCCACCCGACTGCTGCGCGCCGCGCCCCGGGAGACGCTCGCGCCGCTGTACACCGACGCCGACCGGACCGCGCGGCGATACGCCTACCGCCTCGCCATCGAGGAGGGGTACCTCTCCCCCGCCGAGCTCGCCCGCGCCGCCGCCCGGGACACCGACCTGGTCATCCAGTCCCGGTGCGCGGACGCGGCCCTGGCGGGACTCGCGCGGAGGGGTGCAAGCGGGCAGGCCGGCGCCGTAGCGGATCGCGACGCCTACGACGACGTACTCGAACCGCTGCTCGGTGCCCGTGGGGCGCAGGCCCGGGCGGCCGGGGTCACCGCGTTGCGGCGGGCCGGGCGGAGCCGTCGGGCCGAGGGGTATCTCGGGGACCGGGCCGGGGTGGTGCGGGCCTGTGCCCGGTACGTCCTCCGGCAGGCGGGAGACGATCCGCTCACCTGGTACCGCGAGCGATGCGGGGCGGGCGGCCCCGCGCTGCCGGCCGGGGCCGTGAGCGGGCTCGCGGAGTGCGGGGAACGGGCCGACGCCGAACTGTTGCGGGCGCTCACCTCGCACGCGGTGGCGGCGGTGCGGGCCCGGGCCGTGGCCGGGCTCAGGGCGCTGGACGTCACGGACGTAGCGCGGATGCGGGAGCTGCTGGACGATCCCGCGCCCGGGGTCGTACGCGAGGCGGCCCTCGCGCTGCTGCCCTCCGCCCCAGTGCTGGACGAGCGGTGGCTGATGCGACGGCTGGCGCCGGAGCGGCCTCGGCAGGTGCGGGTCTCCGCGTTCCGGCTGCTCGACGCGCACGAGGGGCTCGTACGGCTGCGGGCGGCCGTCGCACTGATCGACGACCCGGACGACCGGCTGCGGTACCGGGCCCGGCAGTCCGTGCAGCGTTGGCGTCCCACGGCCGATGTGCCGCGCGGGTCGGCGGAGGTGGGCGAGCTGCTGGACCGGGCTCGTCTCCTCGACATGTACACCGTGCACAGGCTCAAGTGGGAGGCGGGGGTCAGGGCCTGAGGGGAGGCCGGGATCAAGGTCTGAGCCTTTGCTGGTCCTAGGGCTGATCGGGACCGCTTCATGGGCAGCGGCGGGTGCACACTGAAAGGTGGGACGAGTGCCTGACTGCGGGGTGGTGCAGATGCGGAGTCGTTTCCGGAGCGACCGGCGGCTGACCGTGCGGATGACGGTCACGATGTTCCTGCTCGGACTGCTGTACGTGGCGTTCGTCGTCGCGTTGATCGTGGTGCTGAAGTCCTGGCTGATGGTGGTGGGGCTGCTCGCCGTGATGTTCGTGGCGCAGTTCTGGTTCTCCGACAAGATCGCGATGTTCGCGATGCGCGGGCGGGTCGTGGGGCCCTCGGAGTATCCCGAACTGCATGCCGTGGTCGACCGGTTGTGCGCGCTCGCGGACATGCCCAAGCCCGTGGTCGCGGTCTCCACGATGGGCATGCCGAACGCGTTCGCCACCGGCCGCAACCCGGACAACGCCGTGGTGTGTGTGACGACCGGGCTGCTCGACCGGCTGGACCCCGCCGAGCTGGAGGGTGTGCTCGCGCACGAGCTGTCGCACGTGGCGCACAAGGACGTCGCCGTGATCACCATCGCGTCCTTCCTCGGGGTGATCGCCGGGCTGATCGTGCGGTTCGCGTTCTACAGTCAGCTGTTCGGCGGGCGGAAGGACCAGAACACCGCCGTGATCTTCGCCGCCGTGATGGGAGTCTCGGCGGCCGTGTACGCGCTCAGCTTCCTGCTGATCAGGGCGCTGTCCCGGTACCGGGAGCTGGCGGCGGACCGGGCGGCGGCCCACCTCACCGGCCGGCCCTCGGCGCTCGCGTCCGCGCTCACCAAGGTCTCCGGAGAGCTCGCCCGCATCCCCACCAAGGACCTGCGCACCGCCCAGGCCTTCAACGCCTTCTACTTCACCCCGGCCACCGGCAAGGAGCCCGGCATCGAGCGGATCTTCTCGACCCACCCGTCCCTGGAACAGCGGCTGGAGCAACTGGGGCGGATCTCGACGGAGTTGGGTGAGGCGGCGACGCCCGGGAACAGCAAGGCGGAGTGAGGATGGGGCTGCTGGACATCCTGCTCGGGCGCACGAAGCCCGTCGCGCCCGATCTCGACCAGCTCTTCGCGCTGCCGTCGGCGGCCGTCACGCTGGAGGCGGCCGCCTCCTTCACGCCGACCGGGCGCGGGGCGGTGTGCTTCGCCACGGTCGAGGGAGCGGCCTTCGAGCAGACGCACCGGGAGGTGCAGGCCCTGCTGGACGCGGACGCCGACCGGGACGGCCCGCCGGTGCGGCTCACCAGGGACGAGTTCGGCTACTCATGGCTGGTCTCCGAGCGCACCCCGGACCAGCTGCCTCAGCTGGTCAACGACCTGCACGCGGTGAACAGTTCGATGGAGGTCAACGGCTTCGGGCCGCAACTGCTGTGCTCGCTCGCCGGGTTCCAGGACACCGAGGGCCGTTCCCTCGCGCTGGTCTACCTCTACAAGCGCGGCACCTTCTACCCTTTCGCGCCGCTCCCCGGCGAGGGACAGCGGCGCGACAACCCGCTGGAGCTGCGGGTGAAGGCGGCGCTCACGAACGATCTGCGGATCGAGCAGGACCTGAACCGCTGGTTCCCCCTGTGGGGCGCCCCCGGCCTCTGAGCCCCTGGCCCTATCTCTCGCGCGTCTGCCGACGGGACTCCAGAGGACGCTCGCGGCGGTACCGGCGGTCCCACCTGGCCTGCTTGTCCCGGCGGTCGCGATAGGCCCGGTAGCTGCCGGGCACGGCCCCCGAACCACCGCCGGACGAACCGCCCGACGAGCCCGACGAGCCGCCTGACGAGGACGCCGAGGCACCGCCCCGGCCGTACTGCATGTACACGAAGAGCAGGGCTACGGCGGCGAGCCACCAGGTGTGGTTCCCGAAGCCCAGGATGACCAGGACGACGGTCCCGGAAAGGACGATGGTGCCCATGACGGGCCTCCGTGTGCGTGGGTGTGGTGTAGAAGACTAGCCCCCGATGCACGGGGTGATGCCTGCCCTGCGCGAAGAGGTGGCGGGAGGCTCCGTAACGCGTATCCAGCGTAGGGAATCGCTCACTCGGCGTGCATCTCCTTTTCCCGCGGCCCGGCGCGGAGGGCGCAAGTGCCGTGCGTGAATGGGAAGATGAGCGGACTCTCTCCTGTCACACCCGAGCCTGTCCCACCCATGCCTTTCGTCCAGGCACACGACGGTGAACGCCTCAGCGGGGTGTACGGCGGCGGTCCGGCCGCGGCCACCGCCGTGCTGCTGCACGGCGCGGGCAACGGCAGCAAGGAGCGGTTGCTGCCGCTGCTCGACATGTTCCTGGCACACGGCATCCGCGCACTCGCCTTCGACTTCTCCGGGCATGGTGAAAGCTCCGGCGGTCTGCGGGAGTTGAGTCTGCGCCGCCGGTTCGAGCAGGCGGTCGCCGTGATCGACGCGCACGTCCCGGCGGACGGGCCGCTGGTGCTGGTCGGCTTCAGCATGAGCGGGCAGACGGCGGCGGACCTCGCCCGGCACTACGGCGAGCGGGTGGCGGCGCTGGGGCTGTGCGCGCCCGCCGTGTACGCGGGTGAGGCCTGGGACGTGCCGTTCGGGCGCGGCGACGGGGAGTTCAGCCAGATCATCCGTCGGCCGGACAGCTGGCGGCGGTCCCCTGCGCTCGACGTGCTGCGGGCGTACGAGGGGCGGGCGGTGCTCGCGGTACCGGGCACGGACGCGGTGATCCCGCCGGAGGTGACCGAGGCCGTGCAGGAGGCGCTGGCTTCCCGGTCCCAGTGCACGCGCCTCGACCTGCCGGATGCCGACCATCAGTTGGGCCTACGGCTGCGTGATCACGCGGGCGAGCGGCGGGAGTTGGTGTCCGCGCTGCTGACCGGACTCGGCGACCGCGGGTGGACGGCGACGCGGGGCTGGGTGGCCAAGCAGCTCCCCGAGGGCCGTACGGTCGTCGACTCGGGCTGCCTGTCGGGAGGTTGGAGCTCCCAGATGCGCCGGCTCACCCTCGACGACGGCACCGAGCTGGTCCTGCGGTCGTTCGTGAAGCCGTTCTTCCGGCGGCACGCCCCCGGTCTGCTGAACCGCGAGGCCGCGGTCCTTGCACTGCTCGGCGACGCCGGAGGTGTTCCGGCCCCCGCGCCCGTCGCCGTGGACGCGACGGCCGAACACTGCGACCATCCCTCGCTGTTGATGTCCCGGCTGCCGGGGCGGATCCGGGTCGACGAGGAGGATCTCGAACAGCGGCTGGACCTGCTGGCGGCCCAACTCGTGCGGATCCACCGGGTCGTTCCCGAGGAGCGGCCGCGCAGCTATCAGGCGTGGACCTGGCCGGAGAAGGTGCGAGGCGTGCGGGGCCCGCTGTGGGAACGGGCCGTGGACGTGATCCGCCGCGACCCGCCCCCGTACGAGGGCCGCTTCCTGCACCGGGACTTCCACCCCGGGAACGTGCTGTTCACGGGGGCGGGAGCCGAGCTGCGGATCAGCGGGGTGGTCGACTGGGTGGAGACCTCCTGGGGACCCGCCGACCTCGACGTCGCCCACTGTTCGACGGCCCTGGCCCTGCTCCACGGCCCCGAACACGGCCTCTCCTTCCGGCAGCGGTACGAGGCGCACGGTGGACACCGGCTCGCCGACGGACGGGACCACTTGTACTGGCGGCTCCTCGACGCCCTCGCCTACTGCCCCGACGCGGCGAAGTTCGCCGGGCCGTGGCGCGAACTCGGACGCCCCGATCTGACACCGGAGGTGCTGGCCGGACGGCTGGAGACCTATGTGCGGGAGTTGGTGGAGCGGTACGGGTGACGTGAGCCGACGGGGCGGACACGGTTGGGCGCGCGGGTCGGTGCCGCCGCTCGCGGGCCGTCACTCGCCCGGGGCCGCCCTGACGACGCCTGCCGCGATGGCGGCGCACAGGGCCGCGTGGTCGGACGTGGTGCGGGCCGCGTAGGCGAGGGCGAAGTCGGCGATCGCCTGGTCGAAGGTGTCGGCGCCGCCCAGGTACGCGGCGATGGCGATGCGGTCTCCGGAGCGGGCGTGGGCGCGGGCCAGGGTGGTGCCGCACAGGCGGGCGTAGGCCCTGAGGTCGGCCGGGGGCATGCCGGCGACGTCCGCGGACCCCTTCGTGTCACGCAGTCGGCGCCAGTAGAAGGCCCGCCCCTGCGGTCCGCTCATCCAGCCCAGGAAGATGTCGCTCCTCGCCTGGAGCAGGCGCTGGCCCACGACCACACGGCGGCCGGGATGGACGTAGGGGCCGTTCGGCAGATGTTCCTCCAGTACGGACGTCCGCGCCTCCTTGAGCTGCAGGAACAGCGGGTCGTCGAGGTCCCGTCCGGCCAGCAGCACGATGAAGCAGCGCATGCCGACGCTTCCGACGCCGACGACCTTGCGGGCCGCGTCGACGAAGCGGTAGCGGTCCAGGAGCAGCCGGCGTTCGTCGGAGAGCGTGGAGCGGTAGTCGCTGAAGATCTTGCGCAGGCCGGCCATGTCGGGGCCGCCGGCCGGTTCGAGGAGCGGCGGGTCGTGGATGATGCGGCGGCGGCCGTCGACGACCTCCGTGAGCTTGCCGAGGGCCTGGAGGCTGGTGCGGCGGCGGGCGCGGGTGAGGCTGGAGTCCACGCGCCGGCGGTGGTGGCCGGAACGGACGAACGGCAGCAGGCTGTCGGCGTCGACGTCCGAGTACCACACCTCCAGCTCGCCCATGCGGGCCAGTCGGCGCATGGCCGTGCGGTACGCGGTGACCGCCTCCCCCGCCGCCCGGTGGGCCTTGTCCTCGCTGTGCCCGTTCTCGCGGGCGGCCACGGCGACGCTCGCGGCGAGCCGTTTGACGTCCCACTCGAAGGGGCCGGGGAAGGTCTCGTCGAAGTCGTTGAGGTCGAAGAGGAGGGAGCGCTCCGGGGAGGCGTACAGACCGAAGTTGAGCAGATGGGCGTCTCCGCAGAGCTGCACGGTGAGGCCGGTGTGGGGCTGGGCGGCGAGGTCGGCGGCCATCACGGCGGCCGCGCCGCGCAGGAAGGAGAAGGGGGAGGAGGACATCCTGCCGTACCGGATCGGCAGCAGTTCCGTGAGGCGGTCGCGGCCTTGTCGTTCCAGTACGGCGACGGGGTCGGGGCGGTCGGCGGAGGGGATCCAGCCGGCGTGGGCGGAGCGGGGGACGCGTTTGCGGGCCGCGCGACCGCGGTCCTGTGGAGTGCCGGGGATGCTCATGGGCCGTGTCTCTGCGTCACGCTCGCCTCCTGGTCGCCGGTGTCCTTCACCTCCTCCTCGCAGTGAAGGGCTGGAGGGGGATGGTGCGCATGCCGGATACGGCAATCGGGTGACCCGCGCTCCGTTGGATGTGCGGCGATGTGCCGTCCGGACATGCGGCCATGTGCCGTCGTTCGTCTGCGGCCGTCGTGGCTGGTCGCGCCGTCCCGGTGCTCCTGTCGGGCGCGTTGTCAGTGGCCTGCGTCAAGATGGGCCCATGGGTGACGGGGAGCGGTACATCGGGGTGGAGGAGCGGCGGGCTCGGCTGGCGCTGCGCCATCAGCTGGCGGGCGGCGCCCGCGTGGGGAGTCCCGAGGAGGTGGCCGACGCGCTGGTCGCGCTGCACGGGTCCGACCCGGCGACCGTGTACCTGGCGGTCGGCGCGCGGCTCGTGGATCCGGCGCGGACCGTCGCCGAGACCGAGCGGGCGTTGTACGAGGACCGGTCCCTGGTGCGGATGCACGGCATGCGGCACACCGTGTTCGCGTTCCCGACCGAGCTCACCGCGGTCGTGCACGCCTCGACCGGTCTCACGGTCGCCGCACGGGAACGGGCCGCGCTCATCAAGGACATGGCGAAGGCGGGTGCCCCGGACGCGGTCTGGCTGAAGGAGGTCGAGGAGTCGGCGCTGGCCGCGCTCGCCCGGCGCGGGCAGGCGACGGCGTCGGAGCTCACCGAGGACGAGCCGCGGCTGCGGGAGCAGTTCGTGTACGCGGCAGGGAAGAGCTACGAGGGCGTCCACACCGTCGTGAGCCGTCTGCTGAGAGTGCTCGGGGTGGAGGGCAAGGTGGTGCGCGGGCGGCCGCTCGGCACCTGGATGTCCTCGCAGTTCCGCTGGGCGGTGGCGCCGCCGCATCCCGAGCTCGATGCGGCCGGGGCCCAGGCGGAGTTGCTGCGGCGCTGGCTCGCGGTGTGCGGCCCGGCCACGGAGGCGGACCTGAAGTGGTGGACGGGCTGGAAGGTGACGGAGGTGCGCCGCGCTCTCACGGCGATCCGTGCGGTGCCGGTGACCGTCGACGAGGGCCCGGCCCACGTCGTGGACGGTGACGACGGTCCGGTCGCGGAGCCCGTGGAGCCCTGGGCCGCACTGCTTCCCGGACTCGATCCGACGGCGATGGGCTGGCAGCAGCGGGACTGGTATCTGGCGCCCGCCCTGCGGCCCGCCCTGTTCGACCGCAGCGGCAACGTGGGGCCGACGGTGTGGTGGAACGGCCGGGTGGTGGGCGGTTGGGGTCAGCGGCCCGACGGGGAGATCGTCTGGCGGTTGCTGGACACCGAGGGCGTGGGGCGCGAGGCGGAGGCGGCCATCGCGGTGGAGGCCACCCGGTTGCGGGAGTGGGTGGGGGCGACTCGGGTGCGGCCCCGGTTCCGGACCCCGCTGGAGAAGGAACTGGCCGAACCCGCGGGCTGACCGGAACGCCGGGCGCCCGTGGAACAGGAGGGCACCCGGCGCCACGGCCTACCGCGAGTAGCGCATCAGCGCCCGCACCATGTGGCACGTCGTGTCCGACGGTGGGTGGACGCCGATCATCTCCGCCGCGTCCCGGATCGTCTCGTTGCGGGCCTGGTTCGGCACGTAGACGCCGGAGTCGAGCAGGGCGATCGCGAGCCGCATCGCCTTGAGGCGGCGGTTGTGGGTGACATACCACTCGCGGGGACGGCCCGGCGGCAACGGGCGCTTCTCCACGGGGGTGTACGGCAGGTCGAGCAGCACGGGGTGCTTCGCGGTGGACTGGGTCGGGAACGGCTTCGGCTTCAGTGCGGCAGCGGGCACAGGCATCCTCCTGTCGCGGTAAGGACGACGGCCGGGGAGTCCGGCGACGCCCTCGAACACTGGTTTTATTCTACCGCCCGCCACTGACAAAAGCCCCTGGCCACAAGGGCTTTCGGGGGTGCTGTGACGCAGGTGGACAACGGGTTTTCGCGTACCGTGAGTGCCATGGAGATCTGGATCAATCCGGCCTGTTCGAAGTGCCGCAGCGCGATCAGCCTGCTCGACGCGGAGGGGGCCGAGTACACCGTCCGCCGCTATCTGGAGGACGTCCCGAGCGAGGACGAGATCCGCGGGGTGCTCGACCGGCTCGGCCTCGAACCGTGGGACATCACCCGCACCCAGGAGGCCGCCGCCAAGGAGCTCGGCCTCAAGGACTGGGCCCGGGACGACAGTTCGCGCGACCGCTGGATCGCCGCGCTCGCCGCGCACCCCAAGCTCATCCAGCGTCCGATCATCACGGCGGACGACGGCTCGGCGGTGGTCGCCCGTACCGATGACGCCGTCCAGGACGCTCTGTCCAGGAAGTAGCCGGATGTGACGCAGGTTACGTCACCCGCCTCCTGCGACCACTGAGTAACTTCGTTCGGTATCTCGTACATAGCGGCGTACGCTCCCCAACTCTCAGGAGTCGCGAATGTCGCGCAGGAGAACGCTCGGTACGAAGAAGAAGATCGCGCTGCTGGTGAGCGCGGCGGCGGTCGCGGGTGGTGGGGCCTTCGCGATGGCCAGCACCTCGAACGCCGCGACTCCGCAGACGGCGGCGGAGTCGACGGTCTGCCAGGGTCTCGCCACCGCGCTCGGCAACAACCAGCGCTTCATCGAGGGGCAACGGGCCCAACCCGACGCGCAGTCGGCGGCCCGGATCGCCAACCGGGAAGCGGTGATCGCGCAGATCAGGGTGCAGCAGAAGGCGTCCGGTTGTGTGGTCGGGGAGTCGGCTCAGGGCTCCCAGGCCGCCGCGGGACAGCCCTCGCAAGCCGCGCCCCCGTCAGCGCCCGCCGCCTCCCAGACCCCCTCGACCGGGAACGCCGCCCCCGGGAACGCCGCCTCCGGGCAGCAGGTGTGCAAGGGCTCGACCGTCACGCTGTCCGGTGAGGCCGGTGCGCCCGCCGCGTCCAGCAACCAGTTCCCGGCCGGTACGACGCTGAAGGTCACCAACCTGGACAACAACAAGTCCACGACGGTGAAGGTGACTTCGGTCTCCGGCAGCTGTGCGCTGCTCAACAACGCGGCCTTCGAACAGGTACGGGAGCCCGGCAAGTTCCTCATCCGCCGGGCCGTGATCGAGAAGGTGGGGTGAGGTCATTCGGAGCGTTCCGCTAGGAACTCGCTGAGGCGGTGGGCGAGTTCGGGAGGTGCGGACTGCGGCAGCGCATGGTGGGAGACACCGGGGACCACGTCGATCTCCGCCCGCGGCAGCAGTCCGCCCGCCCGGACCGCCACCTCGTAGGCGTCATGGGTCCTGCTGTTCGCGGCCACGAGCAGCAGGACCGGCGTTTTCAGGGCGCGCAGTGCGTCCGGGGCGGGGCGCGGGCCGGTGACCGGCCGGGCGGCGGGGAAGCCGGCGGCGGCCTCCTGGAGGCGGAGCCAGTCGGGATCCAGGCGGGCTCCACCCGTCTCGTCCGCCGGGGCGGCTCCCCCGGTCTCCCACTCCAGGAACGCGCGCACGCGGGCCGGCGTGGGGCGCAGCAGCATCGGCAGGGCGTGCAGCAGATACGCCGCCTTGAACCCGGCGAAGCACTGGGTCGGGTCCAGGAGGAACAGGCGGCGAATCCGGTCGGGGGCGCGCAGGGCGTAGTGCAGGGCGATCCAGGCGCCGTAGGAGTGCCCGCCGAAGTCGGCCCGGGTGACGCCGAGTCCGTCGAGGAGGGCGTCCAGCCAGGCGGCCAGGTCGGCGACCGTACGGGGGTGACGGCCGGCGGCCGGTGCGCTGCGGCCCGGGGCGCCGACCAGGTCGACGGCGAGGATGCGGCGGGTGCGGACGAGGGGCGCGGCCTGGGCGTACCAGGACGCGGAGGTCGCTCCCCCGCCGCCGGGCAGCAGGACGAGTGGGGGCGCGTCGGCCGGGCCGCACGCGGTGACGTACGTCGCGCCGAACGCGGTGGGCACCTGGATTGCCTCCCGGCCGGCGGGCCACTTGGTCAGCACCCTGTCGTAGGCGGCTTCGAACGCGTCGCCGTCGTATCGGCCCATCGATCCCTCCCGTATTATCTCGTCCAGCGAGATACTCGATGAGCGAGATAGTAGTGGGAGGTTGCACATGCCGTCCCAGGGACCCGAGAGGGAGATCGTCCATCTGCTGCGTGCGGTGACCGTCGAACTCGGCCTGCACAGCGCCCGGTTCGCGCAGCGCAACGCCATGCACCCGACGGACGTACGCGCCTTGATCGCCCTCATGGACGCCTCCCGCGCGGGCGAGGAGATGACGGCGGGACGGCTCGGCGCGGAGCTCGGGCTCAACTCGGCCGGGACGACCTCGCTGATCGACCGGCTGGAGCGGGCCGGTCATGTGCGGCGGGTGCGGGGGCGGGAGGACCGGCGCAAGGTGGTCGTCGAGGTGGACGAACGCGCGGTGGAACTGGGCCAGGCCTTCTTCGGCCCGCTGATCGGGCGGGCGGTGGAACTGCTCCAGGCGTACGACGAGGGGGAACGGGCGGCGATCCGGGGGTTCCTGACGGGGGTGCGGGAGGCGGCGGCCGAGGGAACCTGACCTCTCGCCACCGGGCCCCCACCCGGGACCCGCATCTCAGCCGCGCTCTCCAGCCGCGAGCGCCTTCGCCTCCGTCTCCTCGTCGACGCCCAGCACCGGGCGGTCCGGGCACTGCACCGCCAACCCAGGAAGCGGCGGCCCAGGGCACCCCACCCCCCACCACCCCCCACCACCCGGCCCCCACCCGGGACCCGCATCTCAGCCGCGCTCTCCAGCCGCGAGCGCCTTCGCCTCCGTCTCCTCGTCGACGCCCAGCACCGGGCGGTCCGGGCGCTGCGGGGCCACCCCGCCGGTCTCCCGCAGCCAGTGCCAGGTGTCGGCCACCGTCTCGGTGACGGGACGGCAGCGCAGGCCCGCGGCGGCTGCCCGGGAGGTGTCCGCGCCGTGGAGGGTGGTGTGCAGGTCGGTGTCCGGCGGGACCCACACCGGCAGGCCGGTCCAGGGGGCGATGCCCGCGGCGCGGACGGTGTCCGGGTCGGTCCAGCACAGCTCGGCCTTCGAGCCGGTCACGGTTACGCACGCGTCGAGGAGTTCGCCCATGGTGGTGTGGCCGCGCGGACTGACCAGGTTGTAGAGGCCGGCGTCCGCGGCGCCCAGCGTCCACTGGGCCAGGTCGCGGACGTCGACGTACTGGAGGGGAAGGTCCCGTGGTCCCGGGGCGAGGACCCGGCCGCCGCGGGCGATACGGCCCAGCCACCACGGCAGGCGGCCGATGTTCTCGTACGGGCCGAGGATCAGTCCGGCCCGGACGAGGAGGGAACGGTCCGCGCCGAAGGCGTCCAGGACGGCCAGTTCACCGCCCCGTTTGTCCCGGGCGTAGTCGGTCTGGTCCGCGTCGGCCGAGGCGCCCTCGACGACAGGCGCGTCCTCCGTGTACCCGGCCGGCTGCGGCCAGGTGTACACCGAGCAGCTCGACACGTACGCGTACCGGTCGGCGCGGTCCCGCAGCAGCCGTGCCGTGTCCCGGACCGCGCGGGGCTCCGCCGACCAGGTGTCCACGATCAGATCCCAGGGGCCCCCGTCGGCCAGAGCGGTGAGGCCGTCGGGCGCGGTGCGGTCGCCGTGCAGCGACCCCACCCCGGCCACGGGCGCGTGCCGTCCCCGGTGGAAGACGGTCACGTCCCAGCCGTGCTCCAGGGCCGCCTCGGCGACGGCCCGCCCGACGAACTCCGTACCACCCAGCAGAAGAAGTCTCATGCCGGTGACTGTGCCCGCCCGGGCGGCACGGGGGAACCCGGATCTGCCGTGGGCAGAGGGTCAGTCGCCGGTCGGCGGGGTGTACTTGTAGCCGACCCGCCGCACGGTCTGGATCGCGCCCCGGAAGTCCGCGCCCAGCTTGCGGCGCAGCCGGGCGATGTGGACGTCGACGGTACGGCCGTCGCCCACGTGGCCGTAGCCCCAGACCGTGGTGACCAGCTGGTCGCGGGTGTGCACCCGGTGGGGGTGCTGGACAAGGTGGGCGAGGAGCTCGAACTCCAGGTAGGTGAGGTCGAGTTCCCTGCCGTTCACCTCGGCGGTGCGCTGCACGGTGTCGATCCGCACGAGGGCGTCGCCGGCGTCCGTGGCCTTCGGCTCCGGCGGGAAGGGCGGGTGCTGGTCGGCCGGGACGAGCACCAGGTAGCCGATCATCGGGGGCTGGCCCGGCAGGGTGGGAAGGGTGTGCTGGGGAGCGGGCAGCCAGGTGGCGCCCGGCGGAAGGAACTCCGCCACGTGCGGTACCTCGTCCGGGCCGACGGCTCGCAGCCGGTGCCGTGCGCCGTTCTCGGACGGGGTGGGGAGGGTGGCGGTGGAGAGGGAACGAGTGGTCGCCATGAGGTCAGCTCTTTCGCGCGAGAGGATCGTCGGAGGACGTACGTCTGCGCGCTGGCCGAAGGCCGGGGTGTACGGCTTTAGAGGGCCGGCGCGTTCGTCGCGCGGCAACACACCCGGTCGAAGTCGTGGTGCTGACGGGAGGGCCAGAAGGGCTCAAGGTCATGGCGACCCGTCGCGGTGATCTTCTGGAAGCTGGCCATGAACCCATTGAAGCAGACACCGGCCCGCAGCAGGAGTCTCCTCTCACTGCTCGGACACTTCCCTGACGTGAAATCGGTGTGGCACAGCGCCGAGGGGCGCCCACCGTGGCCGGTGGACGCCCCTCGGGGAGCAGCGGCGGGGATCAGACCTGGCCGGCCTTCTCCAGCGCGGAGCAGCAGGTGTCGACGATCAGGCGCGTGACGACGTAGGGGTCGACGTTGGCGTTGGGACGGCGGTCCTCGATGTAGCCCTTGCCGTCCTTCTCGACCTGCCACGGGATACGGACCGAGGCGCCGCGGTTGGAGACGCCGTAGGAGTACTCGTTCCACGGGGCGGTCTCGTGCAGGCCGGTCAGGCGGTCGTCGATGCCGGCGCCGTAGTTCTTGACGTGGTCGAGCGGCTTGGAGCCCTCGCCCAGCGACTCGGCTGCGGTGATGATCGCGTCGTAGCCCTCGCGCATCGCCTTGGTGGAGAAGTTGGTGTGCGCGCCCGCGCCGTTCCAGTCGCCCTTCACCGGCTTCGGGTCCAGGGTCGCGGCGACGCCGAAGTCCTCGGCGGTGCGGTAGAGCAGCCAGCGGGCCACCCACAGGTGGTCGGAGACCTCCAGCGGGGAGACCGGGCCGACCTGGAACTCCCACTGGCCGGGCATGACCTCGGCGTTGATGCCGGAGATCGCGAGACCCGCCTTGAGGCAGTTGTCGAGGTGCGCCTCGACGACGTCACGGCCGAAGATCTCGTCCGCGCCGACACCGCAGTAGTAGCCGCCCTGCGGGGCCGGGAAGCCGCCCTTGGGGAAGCCGAGGGGGTAGCCGTCCTTGAAGAACGTGTACTCCTGCTCGATGCCGAAGATCGGCTCCTGGGCGGCGAACTTCTCGGCGACCTCGACCAGCGCCGCACGGGTGTTGGACTCGTGCGGCGTCATGTCGATGTTGAGGACCTCGCACATGACGAGGATGTCGTCGCCGCCGCGGATCGGGTCGGGGCAGGAGAAGACCGGCTTGAGGACACGGTCCGAGGAGTGGCCCTCGGCCTGGTTCGTGGAGGACCCGTCGAACCCCCAGATCGGCAGCTCCGCGCCCTTGGCGTCGTCCGCAAGGATCTTCGTCTTGGAACGGAGCTTGGCCGTCGGCTGGGTGCCGTCGATCCAGATGTACTCAGCCTTGAAGGTCACGGGCCACTTCCTTCGGGGATGTGTCTACGCACTGCGGGTGCTGCGGCGCTGCGGCACTGAAACGCCGCCACTTGGTGCCCGCGAGCCTGTCAACAGGCGATTTCCCGGTCATTGCTCGAATGTGAACCCCGTGTTACCTGGCGATGTTGTGGCGCGATTCACGGTGTGAGCGCGCCGAAAGGGGTACGCGCGCGTAGCAGGGGTGTACCTGGCACCACTTTCCGACCGGGCGGCCAGGCCCAGTGACCCGCGTCGCCTGCTCGACCAGACTGGCCGTATGACCATGGAGACGCGGAACGGCAGCTGGGGTACGAGGGCGCGGGGCATCGGGCTCGCGGCCGTGCGGGGGCTCGCACTGGCGCTGGTGACGCTGCCGGGGGCGCTGCTCGGATTCACGCTCAGCCTGGTGTCCATCTGCCTCGTCCCGGTCGGGATCGGGGCCTTCACGACCCCCTGGGTGCTGACGGGCGTGCGCGCCTTCGCGGACTGGCGGCGGGTGCTCGCGGCCGAGTGGTACGGGGTGCGGATCCCGTCGGCGTACCGGCCGATACCGGAGAACGCCCACGCCTGGGCCCGCACCTACGCGATGCTGCGCGACCCGGCGACCTGGCGGGATCTGCGGTGGCTCCAGGTGGACATGACGGCGGGGTTCGTGACGGCGCTGCTGTCGGCGGCGCTCGTCTTCTACCCGCTGGAGGGACTCGCGGTCGCGGCCGGGCTGTGGCGGCCGCTCGCGGAGACGGGTGGCTACTGGTACGGCTTCGTGCGCGTCGCCGACCAGACCTCCGCTCTCGCCGCGGGCGCCCTGGGCATCGCCCTGCTGGCCCTCACCCCGCTCGCGCCCCGTCTGCTGACCCTCCACTTCCGGCTCACCCGGGCCGTACTCGGCGCCGGACAGGGCGAGTTGGCCGAGCGCGTCCGCGTCCTCACCGAGACCCGGCGGGACGCGGTGGACACCTCCGCGGCCGAACTGCGGCGCATCGAGCGGGACCTGCACGACGGGGCGCAGGCCCGTCTGGTCGCCATGGGCATGGACCTCGGCACCATCGAGATGCTCCTCGACAAGGACCCCGCGCAGGCCAAGCGGCTCCTCGCGCAGGCCCGCCAGTCCTCCGCGGACGCGCTCACCGAACTGCGCGACCTGGTGCGCGGCATCCATCCGCCGGTCCTGGCCGAGCGCGGACTGGGCGACGCGGTCAGGGCGTTGGCGCTCAGGATGCCGGTCCCGACCGAGGTGATCGTGGATCTGCCGGGCCGGGCGGACGCTCCCGTGGAGTCCGCCGCCTACTTCGCCGTCAGCGAGGCGCTCACCAACGCGGTCAAGCACTCGGGCGCCGACCGGATCTGGATCGACCTGCATCACGTGAAAGAAGGGCACGTGAAAGAAGGGGCGGGGATGCTGCGGATCACCGTCACCGACAACGGCCGGGGCGGCGCGGTGATCGGGGCCGGTTCGGGCCTGGCCGGAGTCGAGCGGCGGCTGGGTACATTCGACGGCGTCCTGGCCGTCAGCTCGCCCGCGGGCGGCCCCACCATGGTCACCATGGAGATCCCTTGCGTGTAGTCCTGGCCGAAGACCTCTTCCTGCTGCGCGACGGTCTCGTACGACTCCTGGAGGCACACGGCTTCGAGATCGCCGCGGCCGTCGAGAGCGGGCCCGCGCTGGCCCGCGCGCTGGCCGAGCTGGAACCGGACGTCGCGGTGGTCGACGTACGGCTGCCGCCGACGCACACCGACGAGGGGCTGCAGTGCGCCCTGAACGCCCGGCGGGACAGACCCGGGCTGCCGGTGCTGGTGCTCTCGCAGCACGTGGAGCAGCTGTACGCGCGCGAGCTGCTGGCCGACGGCAGCGGCGGGGTGGGGTATCTGCTCAAGGACCGGGTGTTCGACGCCGAGCAGTTCGTGGACGCCGTACGGCGGGTCGCGGCGGGCGGCACGGCGATGGACCCGCAGGTGATCCGACAGCTGCTGGCCCGGCGGGCGGCCGACGACCAGCCGCTCGCCCGGATCACGCCCCGCGAGCGGGAGGTGCTGGAGCTGATGGCGCAGGGGCGGTCGAACGCGGCGATCGCCGGCAAGCTCGTCGTGACAGAACGGGCCATTGCCAAGCACACCGCCAACATCTTCGCCAAACTGGGCCTAGAGGTGTCGGACGATGACAATCGCCGCGTTCTGGCAGTGCTCGCGTTCCTGGACCGGGGCCGGTGAGCAGACCCTCATTCTCTGTAACTCCTGCTGCTCAAGCGGCTGTTGTCGCCCCGGGTCCCGGTAAACCTCTGATTTGTTTGTGGGACGGCTGAACACCCATGGGGCCCCCTGCGTATGGGAGGGCGCCGCTTCACTCCTGTCGGGCGCCTCGATGGCCCGGAAAAGGAAGTCAGAGGAGTTCCATGGGACGCAATACACGTAAACGCCGCTCGTCGATGGCCACGAAGGCCATAGCCGCGTCGGCGGCCCTAGCGCTCGGTGGGGGCGGGCTGATCTGGGCGAACTTCTACGCTTCGGCGCACGAGTCGAACAACAACGGCTGGTCCCAGAACCAGACCAAGGCCGCCGCCGCGCAGGTCGCGACCATCTCGTGCCCCGACGTCGGTCAGAAGCTGACGAACGTGCCTCAGAACGCGCGTCAGGGGGTGGCCACGGAGCTGGCCAACCTGGACAAGCAGATCACCGAGGCGTACGCCAGGCTCGCCTCGACGCGGCAGGCTCAGGCGAATGACTCGGGCTTCGTCCAGAACGCCATCGTCGGTCCCCTGAAGGAGAAGCGGGCGGCCACGATCGACCGGATCCGCATCGACATCCAGCGGGTCGGGGGTCAGTTCAACACCTCACTCAGCCAGTTGGCAGCCTGCACGACGCAGGCCGCGGCCCCGCAGACCAACGCCGGCGGTGGCCAGCAGCAGAACGGTGGTCAGCAGCAGAACGGTGGTCAGCAGCAGAACGGCGGCCAGCAGCAAAATGGTGGCCAGCAGCAGAACGGTGGCCAGCAGAACAACGGCGGCCAGCAGAACGGTGGTCAGCAGAACGGCGGCCAGCAGCAGGGCAACGGCGGACAGGGCGGCAACGGCCCGGTCGCGGCCGACTTCGTGGACATCACCAAGGTCCAGGGCAACGCCCAGCTCGGCGTGGGGGCCAACGGCCTGAAGGCCAACGGCAACTCGGGCTCGCGGGGCAGCTTCACCACGAAGTGCGGCACCAACGCGAACAAGAACCACAACACGGACAACGTGATCGTGGCTCCCGGTGTCGCCAACGGCGCCCACCACCTGCACGACTACGTCGGCAACCAGAGCAACGACGCCTTCGCGAGCGACCAGGAGCTGGCGGCGGCACAGTCCACCTGCCAGAACCAGGGCGACAAGTCCTCGTACTTCTGGCCGGTGCTGCGTCTGCAGAACGGCACGCAGGACTTCGACCAGAACAACGACGGCGGTGGCAAGGAAGGCAACGTCGGCAAGATCCTGCAGGCCTCCCAGGCGCAGATCAAGTTCGTCGGCAACAAGAAGGGCAACGTCGTCGCGATGCCGACCGCCCTGCGCATCATCACCGGTGACGCCAAGGCCTTCGTCAACGGCAACGCCAACGCCAACGTGAACTGGTCCTGCACCGGCTTCGAGAACAAGGTGCAGCTGCACGACAAGTACCCGATCTGCCCGCAGGGCAGCCAGGTGGTGCGCACGACCAACTTCCAGAGCTGCTGGGACGGTCAGAACATCGACAGCGCCAACCACCGCACGCACGTGGCCTTCGCCGCGGCGGACGGCTCCTGCGCCAACGGCTTCAAGGCGATCCCGCAGCTCCAGGTCCGGCTCGTGTACAACGTCCCGGCCCCGAAGCTGCAGAACGGCACGGTGGTCAACCCCTACGCGGTGGACACCTTCCCGGAGAACCTGCACAAGCCGATCACCGACCACAACGACTTCATCAACTTCTTCTCCCAGAACACGATGAACAAGATGGTCAACTGCATCAACACCGGCAAGAAGTGCCAGTGACGCACTGAGAAAGCCGGCGGTGAGAATCTCTCACCGCCGGCTTTCGCGTGTTCGCGTCCTCAGTGGGCCGAGTGCGTGGCACCCATCTTCGAGTGGTCCGTGCCCTCCTCGATGTCCCCGCCCAGCGTCTTGCGCAGCACCGTCACCGTCTTGGTGGTGTCACCGACGGCGACCCACTTGCGGCCGACCAGGAAGTGACCGCCGTAGTCCTTGGCGCCGTTGATCCACTCGCGCTGGCCGCGGTCGGTGGCGAAGGTGGCGAGGATGAACTTGCCGTCGGCGTCCTTGGACTTCTTGCACACGGCCTGGCGCAGCTCGTCGGCGTCGATCTGGATGTTGGGCGTGCACTTCACCTCGGCGGCCAGGTGCTCCAGACTCCCGGTGGCCGCGGACGGCACCGCGGCGACGGCCTTCGCGTCACCGCCGGATCCGCAGCCCGCGAGCGCCAGCACCGCGGCCGCGCCGGTCAGCGCGAGCATCGGTCGGGTCAACCTCATCTGTTCCTCCGGTCACGGGGTCACGTCGGACGGGCCCCGGCGGGGGTCCGTCTCCTCCCATACGGCTGCGGAGCGCGGGACGCTCAAATCCTGATGTTGTCACGGGTACGGCTGTGCGAAAGTGAGCCGGTGAACGATGACTGGGAGAAGCGGGTCGACGCCGCCTGGGCGACCTTCGACGAGTATCCGGAAGAGCGGGCGGCCGAGTTCCGGGCCGTGATCGACGCGCTCGTGGCCGAGCTGCCGGACGGCAGTCCGCTCGATCCGTTCGAGCGGGCCTGCGCGTGGGACTCGACGGGGCACTCCGACAAGGCGGCCCCGCTGTACCGGGAGGCCATCGCGAACGGGCTGTCCGGATACAAGGGGCGGCGCGCCAAGATCCAGCTGTCGAGCTCCCTGCGGAACATCGGGCAGGCGGAGGAGGGCGTCAAGCTGCTCACCCCCGAACTGGACGCCCCGTCGGACGAGTTGGACGACGCGGTACGCGCCACGCTCGCGTTGTGCCTGTCCAGCCTCGGCCGCGACCGTGAGGGGCTCTCGCTGGTCCTGGGCGCCCTCGCCCCCCATCTGCCGCGCTACCAGCGGTCGATGGCCAACTACGCGCGTGCCTTGGTCGACCCGGAGGGCTGATTCGCCCGGGCGGCGGTGACCAACCAACGATTCGCTCGTTCTGCTGAACGTGCAGTCACAGGATGTCGCCCCGCGCCCCGCACCCGCCTCCGGCTCCGCCGCCGACCCCGTCGTCGATGTCGAGCAGGCCGAGGCCGCGCTCGTCGAGCACTACCCCCGGCTGGTCAGGATCGCCTATCTGGTACTGCCGCCGGGCCTCGGCCGGGGCCGGCGGGTCCTGACCGCGCACGCCCTCACCCAGCGTGCCCTGCCGCGGGGCCGCACGGCGGCGCCCGTGATCCCGGCCCAGTCGGCCGGCCGCGAGGGGGACCCCGGCTACGCCTTCGTCCGCCTCCAGGTGGTGCGTACGGCGCTGGAGGCCGGCCTGCCGCTCAGGCGCCGGGCGTGGCCCAAGCGCTCCCAGCTCCCGCCACTGCTCCCCCAGGTGTGGGGCCTCAGGCTCTTCCCGCGCTCCGGCGGCGCCGACGAACTCGCCCTGGACCAGCGGCTGTCGGCCATGTCCGGACCGGCCCGCGCCGCCTGTGTCCTGCGCGGTCTGGAGAAGCTTCCCGAAGGTGACGTACGGGAGCTGCTGACGGCGGCGGGCGTGGCCGACGTGGACGCTGCGCTCGACGAGGCCGCCGGTGCCGAGGACGCGTACGCCCTCCTCGACTCCCCCGAGTTCGACCCCTGTTCGCTCCAGGCCCGCCCCACCGACCTGATGCGTCGCAGGCAGCACATGAAGGCCGCGCTCGCCGCCGCTGCGGCCGTCGCCGTGTGCGGGGCGCTGCTCGGCATGCCCGGCGATGGCTGGGGCCCCGACGGCGCCGCCGCGCCCCCCTACGCGCAGAACCCCGCCGCCCGGGCCGCCCTGAACCCGGCCCTGCTGCTCAAGGTCCCGGCCGCCGCGTGGGAGTCCTCGGCGCGCACCGACTTCTCCGTGTGGCCCGCGCGCGGCGACCTCACCGGCGACCGCGCCCTGCTGCGCCGCGCGCTCGCGGTCTGGGCCCGCCCCGGCGAGAGCGTCCAGGTCTCCGCGACCCCCGGCACCCCCTCGGGCGGCCCCTCCGGCCCGCCGCAGCTCCTGTACGCCGGGACCGTCGACAACGCGCGCGTGGTGCTCCTCTACGACGGTCTGCGCATCGTCCGCTACGCCGAGCCGCGGGACGGCACCAAGGGCGCCGCCCTCGACTTCGCCCGGGTCGACGGCGCGGACCGGGCCGGGGCGGGCGCGGTCGTACTGGGCCGGGCCGATGGCAACATCCGTTATCTGACGGCTCCTTGGGTGACGAAGGCCGCCGAGCGGGACCTGCTGAAGCCGAGTTCCGGTGTCATGGATCTCACGCTCACCGGCGGCGCCACCGCGCCCATGGCGGGCCCGGCGCAGAGCGGCGCCTGCACCTCCTGGAACGTGCTCCAGCTGACGGACGCCTCCGGCACCCGGCTGCTGACCGACCTGGGCGAACTGGTGCCGGCCCGCCTCACCACGGGGCGTCCCGGGTCCGTGAAGGACGCCTCCGGAGCGGGGGCGCTGCGCGCCTGGGCGCCGTACGCCTGCTCACTCGGTGCGATGCGCTCCTCGGGCGTGCGCAGTGTGAACGCCTGGGCGTACGCGTCGCAGCCGCTGCCCGACACGGGCGGGGCGGCCGACTGGGTGTGCACCCGTGCCGAGACCTGGCAGGGCGGCGGGGAGCGGGTGCTGGCCCAGTTCCACACGCCCGGCTCGACCTACGGGGCGGTCGCGGCGAAGGCCGAGAACGTGCCGGCGTGCGGGGCGAAGGATCCGCAGGTGCTGGCCGGGGTGCTGTGGAAGTCCGGGACCGGCTCCTGGTACCTGCTGGCGGCGGGCAGCCGGGGGACGTCGTCGATCAGTGCGACGGGCGGGGTGACGGGTTCCACCCGGGGCAACCTGCTGGCGGTGAAGGCCGAGCAGGGGGGCCAGGCCGAGCTGAAGGGGACCCTGGAGGACGGGCGGGCGGTCAGCGGGCTCCGGTAGAGAGCCGGTGCCGGACATGTGAACACCGCTGGCCGGACCGGACCGTTCCGGGCCGGATTCGATCGGTAAGGTGTTCGTATGACAACCGGGGTCCGTCGAAGAATGGGAGTCGAGGAACGGCGTCAGCAGTTGATCGGCGTCGCCCTCGAACTGTTCGCCCGCCGCTCGCCCGACGAGGTCTCCATCGACGAGATAGCGTCGGCGGCCGGTATCTCGCGACCGCTGGTCTACCACTACTTCCCCGGCAAACTCAGCCTGTACGAAGCCGCGTTGAAGCGGGCGGCGGAGGATCTCGCGAGCCGCTTCGAGGAACCGCACCAGGGCTCGCTGGGCGGGCGGCTGCTGCGGGTGATGCGCCGGTTCTTCGACTTCGTGGACGAACACGGGCCGGGTTTCTCGGCGTTGATGCGCGGCGGGCCCGCCGTGTCCGCGGGCGGAGCCCACTCGATGAGCCACGTCTCGGCGACGAACGCGCTCATCGACTCCGTACGGCAGGTCGCCTACGAGCAGATCCTGTCGCATCTGAAGGTGACGGAGCCGCCCGCGCGCCTGGAGCTGCTCATCCGCTCCTGGATCTCGCTCGTCGAGTCGACGGCCCTGATCTGGCTGGACGGCCGCCGTATCCCGCGTGCCGAGCTGGAGATCCAGCTCGTGCACGACTTCGCCGCGCTGGCCGCCGTGAGCGCGGCCTACGACGAGGAGATGACCGCGCTGCTGCGGCAGATGCTCAGGGACGAGCCGCACGACGGCCCGTTCACCGACCTCGCCGCCCGGCTGATCACGCTGGCCTCCTAGAGCACGGCCTTGGTGTAGGAGGCGTCCAGGTCGCGCACCTCTGCGGAGAGGTGCACGGTGACACCGTCCGCGGGTCCGACGTGCTTGCGCAGCAGTTCCACGACGGCCTCGGTCAGCTTCGCCTTGGTCTCCTCGGACCGTCCGGCGAGCAGGGCGATCGTGACGTTCACGATCGCGTGGTTCACCTTCTCGCCGCCGACCGCCTCGTCCTCGGTGCGCAGCACCCGGGTCTTGCACGCCTCCAGCTTCGCGGCCGCCGTCTCGACGACGACCGGGTGCAGCGCCAGGGCGAACTCCTCCCAGTCGACATGGTCGAGATACGGGGAGCGTTCGATCGTGATCTGCGGCATGGGCACTCCTGTTCTACGACGGCACAGGTCACCCTAGCCGCAGTGCCAGCATGGCGATGTCGTCCTCCCGGTCGTGGCCGAAGGTGTCCAGGAGGGTGTCGCACAGCGCGTCCAGTCCGGGCAGGGCACCCGCGGAGGCCGCGCGCAGGTGTTCCAGGGAGGCCGTGAGGTCGGTGCCGCGGGTCTCGATCAGGCCGTCGGTGACCATGAGGAGCCGGTCGGTGGGTTCGAGGAACAGCTCGGTGGCCGGCGGATGGGGCAGGCCGATCCCGAGCAGCGGACCGGCCGCCTCGGCGTAGTCGGCGGTGCCGTGGTCGCGGACGATCAGCGGCGGGATGTGACCGGCGTTGGCGATCCGGGTGCGCCCGGTGTCCGGGTCGATCAGGGCCAGGCAGACGGTGGCCGTGGTGTCGGGGTGGTAGCGCCGCAGGGTCCGGTCGAGGCGCTCGGCGAGCACGGCGGGGTCGCTCTCGTCGACCGCGTAGGCGCGTAGCGCGTGCCGGAGTTCGACCATGACGGTCGCCGCGTCCAGCGAGTGCCCGACGACGTCGCCGACCGCGGTCAGCACGCCCTCGTCCACGCGCAGCGCGGCGTAGAAGTCGCCGCCGATCTCGGTCTGCCGGGAGGCGGGGACGTAGCGGACCACGACGTCGATGCCCGGCAGGTCGGGCAGCCGGTGCGGCTGGGGCAGGAAGCTGTGCTGGAGGGTGAGGGCGACATGCCGCTCGACCTTGTACATGAGCAGCGGCTCGGCGGCCAGCGCGGTGGCCTGCGCCAGCTGGGCCAGCAGGGCCTCGCCCTCAAGACCCACCCTGCGCATCCCGCGCGCGGGCGCGGCCAGGCACACCGGGGCCCGGCCGTCCTGGCTGACGACGAGCGCGAGGCGGGCGTCGTGCTGGACCCCGGGCCGGAAGAACCCGGCGGGCCACAGCGGCGCCGGCACGGTGGTGAGCTGCACTCCGGCCTGCCCCCGGGTGAGCCGGCGCAGCAGAGTGCTGACGGCCCGGTCGGCGGCCTCGTCGGGCAGTGCGACGGGGATGCGGTCGCGGGACAGGCCGCGGTAGAGCTGGTCGTCCTGGTCGAGGACGAAGACCGCGGCCGGGGTTCCGGTGAGCCGCGAGACCCCCTCGGCGGCCGCGTCGGACAGTTCCTGAAGGGTGCGTGCCGACTGGATGGTGACGATCGTCTCGGAGAGCAGGGTGAGCCGTCGTACGAGCGCCCGGTCGCCGGCCCGCAGTTGCGCGTTGCGTACGGCGGCCCGGACCACCGCCTCGATCTCCAGGGGCTCGGCGGGCACCTTCAGATAGGCCTCGACGCCCCCGTCCAGGCCCTGGCAGAGGTCGGCCGGGGGCGAGGCCGCGGCCGAGAAGTGCACGACGGGCATCCCGGCCGTGTGCGGACGCTCCTTGAACAGTCGGCACAGGTCGAAGCCGCTCATGTCGGGCAGCCCCACGTCGACCAGCGCCACGTCCGGCAGGGTGCCCTTGAGCAGCCGGGTGTCGAGTTCGGCCAGGGCCTCGCCGCCGGTGGCGACCGGTACGACCCGGTGGCCCGCGCGGCTCAGCACGCTGCCCATGGCGTACCGGCTGGCCTCCATGTCATCCACGACCATCACGGTCGTGCCTGTCAGCTTGCCTCTTGCATCCATCTGTCAGCCCTCGGGCAACACCGGTGGAGCAGACCGGGGTTCGGGGTCTGCTCCACCAAGGTAATGCGTTCAGCTAGAGATGGCGGATGAAAACAGCCACGGTCCGTGCCGGAACGGCGAACGTACCGGATTCCTTCGCGTAGGACGCCTCCTTGACGGTAGAGTCCGCCCCTGCCCGCTGCACGGGGTGCAGCCGGTAGGTGCTTCCGGCCAGGGCGTCGACCCGCTGGCTCTGTGTCTTCGGCGTCGCGTTGAAGACGACGACGAGATCACCGAGTTCCATCGTGATCACACCGGGCGTCTCGTCCTTGCCGGACAGCGGGAAGGACAGCCGCGACCGCACCTGCTCCGCCGTGCCGAGCGAGAACGCCTTCTCCGTCGTACGGATCCTCAGCAGGTCCCGGTACGCGGCCGACGCCCCCTCGATCTGCGCGCAACCGATCTTCACCGAGCTCAACAGCGGTTTGGCGTACGGCCACTTGGAGGCGTTGTCGGCCGCCATGGGCAGTCCGCGGCCGAAGCCGTTGCCGTCCCGGCAGTTCCAGTGGATCGCGTTGAACCAGTCGCCGCTGTCGAAGGAGTTGCGGTCCAGGGACTTGGAGCGCAGCAGGTCGGTGCCCGCCTGGGAGAGCGCCGGGCCCTGCGAGAGGGCGGCCGTGGCCAGGGCGAGGACCTGCATCCGGGCCCGGTCGGAGGCGCTGGTGCCGACGGGCAGTTTGTACGTCAGCGCGTCGAACAGCGACTCGTTGTCGTGCGCGTCGGCGTAGGCGAGGGCGTCGCCGGGCGCGTCCGCGTATCCGGCGGGCTGCCCGTTGTAGTCGACCTGGGCGCCCGTGACCTCCTTGCCGTCGGTGTCGGTGAAGGCGAACTGCTTGAGGTTGCCGGACAGGCCCACCTTGATGAGGTCCTGGTAGTGGAGCAGACGGGCCTTCTGCTGCGCCTCGGTCCCGTTCGCCGTGGAGGTGTTGGGGTCCGTGTACAGCCCGGACGCGAAGCCCTGGACGCCGGGGTCCTCGTCGAAGGGGCCGCCGCCGCGTACGGCGTCACGGGCGCGGTCGGAGAAGGTCGCGATCCCGGTCCCGGCCATGTTCTTCTGCGTGGCCTGCACGAAGCGGGCGTCGTCGGCGACCTCGCCGAAGTTCCAGCCCTCGCCGTAGAGGATAATCTTCTTGCCGTCGACGCCGTCCTTCTTGAGGGTGAGCGCGTCGAGGGCCTTGCGCACGGCCAGGATGTTGGCCTTGGGGTGGTGGCCCATCAGGTCGAAGCGGAAGCCGTCGACCTTGTACTCCCTGGCCCAGGTGACGAGGGAGTCCACGACCAGCTTGCCCATCATGGCGTTCTCGGTCGCGGTGTTGGCGCAGCAGGTGCTGTTGGCGACCGAGCCGTCGGCGAGGAGGCGCTGGTAGTAACCCGGGACGACCTTGTCGAGGACGCTGGTGTCCGCCTGACCGCTGGCCGCGGTGTGGTTGTAGACGACGTCCATGACGACCCGCAGACCGTCACCGTTGAGCGCCTTGACCATCTTGCGGAACTCGACCGTGCGCTCGGTGCCGTCCGGGTCGGTGGCGTACGAACCCTCAGGGACCGTGTAGTGGTACGGGTCGTAGCCCCAGTTGAAGGCGTCCTTCGCGGCGGTCTTCGCGACGCACTCCTGCTGCCGGTCGGAGTCGGCCGGGTAGGAGGCGAGGTGGCAGTCGGGGGTCGCCTGGTCGGACTTCTTCTCGGGGATGGTCGCGATGTCGAAGGCGGGCAGCAGGTGCACGTACGACGTGCCCGACTTCGCCAGCTCACGCAGGTGCTCGGAGCCGTCGCTGTTCTTGTCGGTGAAGGCCAGGTACGTACCGGGGTGCTCCGCCGTCTTGTCGGCGATCGAGAAGTCCCGGATGTGCAGCTCCTGGATCTGCGCGTCCTTGAGCGGGGTGGCCTTCGGCTTGGTGTACGACGTCCAGCCCGACGGGGCCAGGGACTTGTCGTCGAGGTCGACGACGAGGCTGCGCTCGGAGTCGGTGGTCAGGGCGACCGAGTAGGGATCGGTGACCTTGTTGGTTACGAGCTTCTGGACGCTGGGCGCCCAGACCTTCACGAGGTACCGGTACTCCTTGCCCCTCCAGGACTTCGGACCGGTGACGGACCAGACGCCGGTCTTCGGGTCGCGCTTCATGGCGACAGTGGAGCCGCCGAGTTCCAGCTGCACGGACTGCGCGGTCGGCGCCCAGACCGAGAGCGTCGGGCGTCCCTTGCTGAACGTCGGCCCGAGATCCGCCTTCCTCGCCGCATCCGCGTACAGGTCGTCGAGGACGCCGGCGATCTGGACGCCGGTCGCCGCGAGGACGGCGCCGTTCGCGGCCCGTTGGGAGGCGACGACCTGACCGCTGAGGGCCTGACGGACCCGGTCGCGGTCACGGGGGTCGACGGTCCAAGCGGTGTACGCCTTCAGGTGCGGGAACTTCTCCTTCTGGGCGTCGGTGAGGCTCGTCTTGGTCAGCCGCAGCCAGCGCTCGTCGCCGCTGGTCAGCGTGGAGTCCTTGACCGCGATCGAGCCGTCACGGCTGTAGAGGAGCTGGGTGGAGGCGGCGGCGTCGGAGCCGTTCCAGGCGACCGTGTTCCGGTCGATCCAGACCGCCTTGGAGGTGGTCAGGTCGAGCGCGGCGGCGGACCCGGCGGGCTGCGGGAGGAGGTACTTCTCCTGACCGTTCAGCAGCCACACCTCGTGGCCGTTCGCCGTGAGGTCGAGCGACTGGTCAGACGGCAGGTCCTTTGCGTCGCCCTTGTGGATGATGTAACTGAGGCTCGTGGCACCGCCGTTGAGGGGTACCTCGTAGACCGTGCCGTAGGCGTCGGTCCGCACCGGCTCCAGCGGCTTCGACCAGTCGGTGGGGTTCGCGGCGCCCGTCCAGACGTGCAGCCCCCAGCCGTCGTAGTCGCCGTCGGCGCGGTGGTAGTGAAGGACGGCCTTGGTCTTGTCCTGCGCCGGATAGTCCGGCTTCTCGGTCAGGACGTCCGTCTTGCCCTGCTCGATCCAGACCTCACCGGTCTTGGTGACGTCGATCGTGCGGTCGGTGGAGACGTCCTTGTTGCCGTCCTTGTCGATGACGAGGAAGCCGACGCTGGAGGCACCGGGCTTCAGCTTGACGTAGGCGAAGGCGCCGTACGCGTCCCGGCCGACGAAGGGATGACTGTTCGGCCAGGTGGTGGACTCGCCGTCGGCGAGGTCGCCCCAGGCGTACAGGCCCCAGTCGGCGTAGTCGCCGTCGGCACGCTTGTAGTGGACGACCGCGTAGTCGCGGGAGGAGGCGGTGGGGGTCTCCGCGGCGGGCGGGGTGCCGGTCACGGACTCCGCTGACGCTGACGCGGTGCGTCCCGTCGAGTCGACGACAACCGCCTTGTAGCGCAGGGCGGGTCCTGCCGGAGTGTCCTTGCCGATGGTCTGGGTGACCTTGTAGGGGGCGTGGTCGGCGGAGCCGAGGGTCTGCCACTTGCCGTTGCCGGTCTGCGCCGCGAAGACGACCCGGTTGAGCTGTCCGCCCTGCACGTCGGCGGTGAGCTCGACGGTGCCGGTGGCGCCGGGGGCCGGGGCCTTGAGGGTGAGCGTCGGCTTCGTGGCGGGCGCGGCGAGCTTTCCGGCTGCCTTGAGGACGATCGCCGAACCGGCGGGAACGGTGACGGTGATCTTCTTGTCGGCGTCGGAGGTAACGCTTGAGGCACCCCCGTAGATCCCCTTGAACGCCATGCTCGCCGATCCGGTCGCGAACGTCGCCGACTTGGCCTCGCCCGCGTTGTTGAAGGCGACGACGTACTCCCGGCCGGTCTTCGCGTCGGTGCGGGAGAAGGCGTAGACCCCGGCCCCGTCGGCCGCGTACCGCTCCTGCTGGGCTCCGTCGGTCAGCGCCGGGTTGGCCTTGCGGAGCCCCGCCAGTTCCGCGATCTGCCGGTAGAGCGGGGCACCGGTGTCGTACGCGTCGCTCGCGTGCGTGCGGTCGGTGCCGATCTCGTCGTCGTCCAGGTAGTCCGCGGTCCTGGACGCGAACATCGTCTGGCGGGCGTCCTTGTCGCCGCCGGCGCCGGTGAAGCCCTGTTCGTCGCCGTAGTAGACGACGGGGTTGCCGCGGCTGAGGAACATCAGCTCGTTGGCGAGCTTGTCCTTGGCGAGCAGTTCGGCGTCGCCGGCCTTGGGGTTGTCCTGGTTCAGGAAGTACCCGATGCGGCCCATGTCGTGGTTGCCGAGGAAGGTGACCTGCTCGTAGGCGTTGGCCTTGTCGGTCGTGTACTTGTAGTCGTCGCCGAAGACGCCCGCGAGCTTCTGCGCACTGCCGCCCTGGGAGGCGTACTGCCGTGCCGCCTCCTGGAAGGGGAAGTCCAGCGTGGCGTCGAGACGGCCCTGGGTGACGTACGGCGAGGTGATCGACGTGTCGGCGGAGTAGACCTCGCCGAACATGAAGAAGTCCTTGCGGCCCTGCTTGGCCGCGTAGGCGTCGAGGGCCGTGGCCCACTGGGTCCAGAAATCCATGTTCACGTGCTTCACGGTGTCGATCCGGAAGCCGTCGATGTCGAAGGCCCTGACCCAGCGCTGGTAGATCTTCTCCATGCCGGAGACGACCTCGGGACGCTCGGTCCACAGGTCGTCGAGGCCGGAGAAGTCGCCGTAGGAGGACGACTCACCAGCGAACGTGGAGTCGCCACGGTTGTGGTACATCGTCGGGTCGTTGAGCCAGGACGGGACCTTGGCGCTCCTGCTGGTGACCGTGGGTGTGCGCGGGAAGGAGTCGGCGTCGACCCCCGGGAAGTCACCCGTTCCTGCGTAGTCCGCGTCGTCGAACGGCTCGCCGTCTTTCGTCAGATACGGGAACGCGCCCTTGGAGAGGTAGTCGTAGGACTTCTCTTCATAGTCGACTATGTCGGCGGTGTGGTTGGTGATGACGTCGAAGAAGACCTTCATGCCCTTGGCGTGGGCCTTGGAGATGAGGGTTTCCAGGTCCTTGTTGGTGCCGAAGTGCGGGTCGACCTGGGTGAAGTCCGTGATCCAGTACCCGTGATAGCCGGCGGAGGCGTTGCTCCCCGTCCCCTGCACGGGCCGGTTCTTGAAGATCGGCGCCATCCAGATTGCGGTGGTGCCGAGCCCCTTGATGTAGTCGAGCTTCTTGGTCAGGCCCTTGAGGTCGCCGCCCTGGTAGAAGCCCTTGTCGGTGGGGTCGTAGCCGGTGCTGAGGCGCGTGCCCGTCAGGCCGCCCTTGTCGTTGCCGGTGTCGCCGTTGGCGAAACGGTCCGGCAGGACGAAGTAGAACTGCTCACGGGTGTCGTCGTGCCGGGCCGGTTCTGCGGCGAGCTTCGCGTCGGAGGGCGGGGGCGGCGGGGTGTCCGCCCGGGCGGACAGCGGCTGGACGAGCGCTGCGGCCAGCGCGGTCGCGGTGACCGCGGCGACCCGTCCGGCATGCGTGGTGCGGCGCCTGGACGGCACCGGCCATCTCGGTATCACAGACGTGGACTCCTTGCGATGTACGGCTCTGCGGGTCCGACCCCGCGTGACCGTATCGCCGCCGCAAGGTTTACAGCAAGAGTCATGAAACGACCGGCAAGAACTTTCACGAACGGTGTGCCGCTCCTAGTGCGCGAGATCCACCCGGAACTGATCGACGAACTGGTCGCCCTCCTGGAAGCGGAAGGGGAACGCGAGTTGGCCGTCTGCGTACGGGACGTCCGGCTGGTCGGCGCGTGCAGCTGCCGCGACGACTTCTGCCAGAGCATCCGGACGGCGGCCCATCCTCCGGGCCGGCCGTACGGTCCGGGCCATCGCTGTGTGCCGCTGCTGCCCTCGTCAGGGGATCTGATCCTCGACGTGGTGAACGGCCGGATCGTGTACATCGAGATACTCGGACGACCGCCCCTGCGTCGGCGCGGAGAGCCGGCACAGGGGCGGCTTGGGGCGGGTCAGCAGCTGGACTTGCCCGCGTAGATCGCGAGCGCCGTGTTGGCGCCGAGGGTGGCGGTGAACTGGCCGTTGGAGCCGACCGTCACGCTCGTGTTGCTCTCCACGTTGCAGTACGTCCCGGCGGGCAGCGAGGTCTGGTAGGTGCGGCTCAGGCCGCTCGACTCGTGGTTGATGGCGACGTACCCTTTGGCGCCGCGCCCGAAGGCGATCGCGTCGCCGCCGTTGTCCCACCAGTTGGTGACCGACTCACCGCGGACGGCGTTGCGGAAGGCGATCATGCGGAGGATCTCCGGCCAGGCGTGCTGGCACTTCCAGCCGTCCTGCCAACAGGCGTTCACAGAGCCGTTGTTCGGCGGCCCCGCGTCCTTGTCGGACCACTCGTAACCGGAGTTGATGTCCGGGGCGCCGTACGGGTAGGCGAGCATGAAGACGTTGGCGAGCGTGTAGTTGGCGCCGTCCTTGTAGTTCAGGGTGGAGCCGTTGCGCTCGGTGTCGTGGTTGTCGACGAAGACGCCGGACACCGAGCTGTTCATGTAGCCCCAGCCCTCGCCGTAGTTCTTCAGGTAGGCGAGGTTCTCGTTGTTGAAGACGCGCTTGAGGTCGTAGGCGTAACGGAACTCCTGGACGTCCCCGTTGCCGGTGTACTCGGTGGGCTGGACGGCCTCTCCGCTGCCGTAGATGACCTCCTGCTTCCAGTACACCGACGGGTTGCTGAGGCGTGACTTGATGTTGGCGAGGTCGGCTGTGTCGATGTGCTTGGCCGCGTCGATGCGGAAGCCGTCGACGCCGAGGGCGAGGAGGTCGTTCATGTATCCGGCGATGGTCTTGCGGACGTACTCCTCCCCCGTGTCCAGGTCGGCGAGGCCGACGAGTTCGCAGTGCTGGACGTTCCAGCGGTCCTGGTAGTTGCTGATCTGGGACGTGCAGTCGTCGAAGTCGTAGGAGGAGTACAGGCCGGGGTAGTTGTACTTCGAGTACGACGATCCGCCGGTACCGGTGCCGCTGCCCGCGGACATGTGGTTGACGACGGTGTCGACGACGACCTTCACACCGGCCGCGTGGCACGTGTTGACCATGTTCTGGAAGGCCGTCCGGTCGCCGAGCCGCCCCGCGATCTTGTAGCTGACCGGCTGGTACGAGGTCCACCACTGCGAGCCCTGGATGTGCTCGGCGGGCGGGGAGACCTGGACGTAGCCGTAGCCTGCGGGGCCGAGGGTGTTGGTGCACTCCTTGGCGACGGAGGCGAAGTTCCACTCGAAGAGGACTGCGGTGACGTCCTTGCCGCCCGGTGGGGAGGCCTGGGCGGCGGTGGGGGTGAGGACGGCCACCGCGGTGGCGAGCACGGTGGCCGCTGCGGCGGCGGTGACCCTTGCGGAGCTTCTCGGTATCACGTGGGGGTTCTCCTTACGCGACGGCCGGGCGTCTTTGCCCGGCGCCGGCGAGAACGTACCGCTGTTGAAATGTTTACAGCAAGAGTTGAGAAAGTAACGGCAAGAACTTTCACACGCTGTCCCGCACGGCGGCTCAGCGCTGGCTGGCCGGCTTGTCCGGAAGGTCCCCCCGGCTCTCCCCGCAGGAGTAGACGATCTCCACCGACCCGCCGGGCAGGGCCCGTTGGCTCTGGAAGGTCAGTCCGGTCTCGGGGCCGAGCGCCGGGGTGAGCTGGGTGCCGCCGCCGAACAGCATGGGCAGCACGACCAGTTCGAGGCGGTCCAGTGCGCCGAGCGCGTGGAAGGTCGCGATGGTCCGCGGGCCGCCGATGAGGTGGACGTCGCCGCCCCGGTTGGCGGCGCGGATCTTCTCAAGGAGGCGGGCCGGGTCGCTGTCGGTGGTGACGTGGTCGGGGGTGCCCTCCGGGCGCTGCGAGCCGAGGACGAACACGTCCAGGTCGGGCCACGGCCAGCGGCTGTTGTTCAGGGCGGGCTCGAAGGTCGTACGGCCCATGAGCGCGGCCTCGCAGTCGGCCAGGAACTCCCGGATGCCGTGGCTCTGGCCGGAGACGAACGCCGGGTCGGCGGTCAGCGCGGGCCAGCCGCTCGGGGTGGTCACATAGCCGTCGGCGCTCATGCTCAGGCGGGCGCGGATCTGCATGATGTCTCCTCGGGTAAGGGGCGCGGTTGCGCCCTTCCACCCAAGCGTCGAACGCGGCTCCCGCCGATCGACACGCCCGGCAAAAAGAAATCACCGGGCCCTCCCGGGGCCCGGTGATCCCTGTCCGTCCTCAGGCCGTCGTCCACCACACGGTCGTGTCGGCCGGCACCTTCGCGTCCCCGTCGACCTCGGCGACCTCCCCGCTGGCGAGCAGCACACGGCCGTACGCCGGAGTCGTCACCGACTCGCCACCGGTGTTGGCGACGCAGACGAACTCGCCGCGGCGGAAGGCGAGAACGCCCTCGGGCGCGCGCAGCCACTCGACCGCGTCGCCGGCACCCAGGCCGGGCTGGGCGCGGCGGACGGCGAGGGCCGTGCGGTACAGCTCCAGGGTGGAGTCGGGGTCGCCGGTCTGCGCCTCCACGCTCAGCTCCGCCCACTCCGGCGGCTGGGGCAGCCAGCTGCCGCCCGCGCCGAAGCCGTACGACGATCCCTCGCGCGTCCACGGGATCGGCACCCGGCAGCCGTCGCGGAAGCCGTCCTGGCCCGCGCCGCGGAAGTACGCCGGGTCCTGGCGGTCCTCGTCGGCGAGGTCGACGACGTCCGGGAGGCCGAGCTCCTCGCCCTGGTAGATGTACGCCGACCCGGGCAGCGCCAGCATGAGCAGCGTGGCGGCGCGGGCGCGGCGCAGACCCAGCTCCCGGTCCCCCGCCGTGCGGATCTGGGTGCCGAGGCCGGGCGGGTTGGCGAAGCGGGTGGCGTGGCGGGTGACGTCGTGGTTGGAGAGCACCCAGGTGGCCGGGGCGCCGACCGGGCGCATCGCCTCCAGCGTGCGGTCGATGACCCCGCGCAGCTCCTCGGCGTCCCAGGCGGTGCTCAGGTACTGGAAGTTGAACGCCTGGTGGAGCTCGTCGGGCCGGACGTAGTGCGCGGTGCGCTCGACGGTCGGGGTCCAGGCCTCGGCGACGAAGATGCGCTCGCCCGAGTACTCGTCGAGGATCAGCCGCCACTGGCGGTAGATCTCGTGGACACCGTCCTGGTCGAAGAACGGCATGACATCGTTGCCCAGAAGCTTGACCTGGTCGTGGGATCCAAGGTCGGGAAGCCCCTCCGCCTTCACCAGGCCGTGGGCCACGTCGATGCGGAAGCCGTCCACACCCATGTCCAGCCAGAAGCGCAGGATGGAGCGGAACTCGTCGCCGACGGCCGGGTGGTCCCAGTTGAAGTCGGGCTGCTCGGGGGCGAAGAGGTGGAGGTACCACTCCCCGTCCTCGACCCGCGTCCAGGCGGGGCCGCCGAAGATGGACTCCCAGTCGTTGGGCGGGAGTTCGCCGTTCTCGCCCTTGCCGGGGCGGAAGTGGTAGCGGTCCCGCAGGGGCGATCCGGGGCCCTCGGCGACCGCCCGCTTGAACCACTCGTGCTGGTCGGAGGAGTGGTTGGGCACCAGGTCGACGATGATCCTGAGTCCCAGCCCGCGGGCGTCACGGATCAGGGCGTCGGCGTCCAGGAGGTTGCCGAACATGGGGTCCACGGCCCGGTAGTCGGCCACGTCGTAGCCGGCGTCGGCCTGCGGGGAGGCGTAGAAGGGGCTGAGCCACACGGCGTCCACGCCGAGGTCGCGCAGGTACGGCAGTCGGGTGCGGATGCCTTCCAGGTCGCCCATGCCGTCGCCGTTGCTGTCGGCGAAGCTGCGCGGATAGACCTGGTAGATCACCGCGTCCCGCCACCAGTCGCCGCGCTTGGCTTCGGCGGGGTGGGGGGCCGGGGCGAGGGCGGAGTGCTGCTGGCTCATGGCGTCCTTGATGGGTAACGGGTTCATCAGGTCAAAGGTATGAGGGTGACGAGGCGGCCGCAGTGACAGCGGGGTCGGATGGACACTGCGGCCGCCTCGGGTATGGGGGTGTGGGGGCTTGCCCCCACAGGGGCGCGGGGCGGTGTTGGATGTGCGGCTACCGCCGCGTGGGCGCGATCAGCCACGACGGCGCCGCAGACAACTGACGGCCTTCGCGGCTCAACCGGTGGTCAGCCCTTCGTGCCGCCCGCGGTCAGCCCGGTCACCAGGTTCTTCTGCACCAGGTAGAAGAACACCGACACCGGTATCGCGATCAGCACCGCCGTCGCCGCCATCAGGTTCCGCTGGGCGTCGTGCTCGCTCACGAAGCTCTGGAGCCCGACCGCGAAGGTGTACTTCGTGTCGGACAGCATGAACGTCGAGGCGAACGCGACCTCACCGAAGGCCGTGAGGAAGCTGTAGAACGCGGCGACCGCGAGCCCCGGCTTGGCGAGCGGCAGGATCAGCCGCGCGAACGTGCCGAAGGGGGTCAGCCCGTCGACGCGTCCGGCCTCGTCGATCTCGAACGGGATGGTGTCGAAGTAGCCCTTGAGCAGCCAGGCGCAGTACGGCACCGCCGTCGAGCAGTACACGAGGACGAGCCCAAGATAGCTGTCGATGAGCTGGAGGTCCGACAGCATCTGGTACATCGGCACCATGAGTACGGCCACCGGGAACATCTGGGTGACCAGGAGCACCCACATGAACTTCCGGTAACCCGGAAAGCGCATCCGGGACACGGCGTACCCGGTGGTCGCGGCGATCAGCACACCGATCACCGTGGTGCCGAGCGAGACGATCAGCGAGCTCTTGAGCCAGCTGAAGAACTCGGTGTGCTGGAGGACGAACGAGTAGTTGTCGAGCGTCATCTTCTTCCAGATGCCGCCCGGGTGGAGGTAGTCGTCGGTGTCCGGGCCGAGGGACAGGAAGACCAGCCAGACGATCGGGAACAGCGCGATCAGGCTCGCGAGGATCAGCAGGCCGTGCGAGGCGAGGGAGCCGGCGAGGCTCTTGTCACCGCGGCGGCGGATCCGGCCGGGTGCCGGTGCGGGGCCGGCCTCGGACACCGCGGCGGAGGTCTCGACAGTGGTCGTACTCATGGGAACTCCTGCCTCAGATCGCGAGCTGCTGGTCATTGCGGTTCAGCCAGCGGCGGTAGAAGGAGGTGAAGACGATCAGGATGGCCAGCAGCAGGATGCCGTACGCCGCCGACTGCGCGAAGTCACGCGGCTGCTGTCCGAAGCCCAGGTTCCACGCCCAGGTGACGAGGATCTGCGCGTCCGGCGCGGTTTTGCCGAACAGCAGGAAGATCACCGCGAACTGGTTGAACGTCCAGATGATGCCGAGCAGGACGACGGTGGAGCTGACGCTTCTGAGGCCCGGGAGGGTGACGTACCGGAACCGCTGCCAGGCGCTCGCGCCGTCCATCTCGGCGGCCTCGTACAGCGAGGCGTCGATGGACTGGAGTCCGCCGAGCAGCGAGACCATCATGAACGGCACTCCGCACCAGGTGTTGACCATGATCGCGGCGAACCGCTGCCAGAAGGTGTCCTCCAGCCATGACGGACTCGGCAGGTGCAGCGCGTCCAGGGCCATGTTGATGACGCCGCCGTCGGCGAGCATGAAGCGCCAGCCGAAGACGGTGACGAAGGTCGGTACGGCCCAGGGCAGCACCAGGATCAGGCGGTACAGCGTGCGGCCGCGCAGCTTCTGGTTGAGCAGCAGGGCGAGGCCGAGCCCGATGCAGTAGTGCAGGGCGACGCACAGGGCCGTCCAGACGACGGTCCAGATGAAGTGCGACCAGAAGCGGTCGTAGGCCGTGTCGCCCCACAGGATGTCTGCGTAGTTGTGCAGGCCGATGAACTTGTAGGTGGCGTCGATGTGGTTGACGCCGATCGTGCGGGCCGTGTTGAGGCTGTTGGCGTCGGTGAGCGTGAGGTAGACGCCGTAGACCAGGGGGTAGAGCACGAGGACACCGAGGACGACCGCCACCGGGGCGATCATCGCGTAGGCGTACCAGTGTTTCTGGTAGCCGTGCCTCAGGCGTTGGCCCAGCCCGGGCCGCGGCGCGCGGTCACCGTGGCGTTTGCCGGTGGCGCGGTCGATGGCGACTGTCATGTTCGACACCTTCTGGAAGTTCTGCGGCTCTGAGAAGTGGCTGGGCGACGCGGGCCGCCGGGCGCAGGCCGGTGGCCGCCGGATCCCTCCCCCCGATGTCCGGGAGATCCGGCGGCCACGCGGGCTCACTTGCTGAAGTCCGGCACCAGCTTGGCGATGGCGGTCTCGGCGTTGCCCAGGCCCTTGTCCAGGGACTCCTTGCCACCGGCGATCTTGAGCAGCTCGGTGTCCAGCGGCGTCAGCAGGGAGCTGTACTCCGGCAGCGCCACACGCGGCTGGGCGGAGGCGAGGACCGTCTGGTAGCCGGCGATGCCCGGGTCGGCCTTGACCTCGGCGGTGTAGGCGTCGTCGCGGGTGGGCAGCGTGGAGTTCTTCAGCGCGATCTGCGTCTGCGACTTCGCGGAGGTCATGAAGCCCACGAACTTCTCGGCCGCCTTCTGGTGGGCGGAGTCCGAACCGGCGTAGACCGAGAGGTTGTGGCCGCCGGTCGGGGCGCCCGCCTTGCCGGTGGAACCGGCCGGGACGGTGGTGATGCCGAGGTTGGACTTGTCCGAGAACGCGGAGCCCTTGTAGAAGTTGGTGATCTCCCACGGGCCCTGGACGATCGCGGCGACCTTGCCGTTGACGAACGCGTCCTGGATGTGGGCGTAGGCGTCGGCGGTGGTGTCGGCCTTGTGCAGGCCCTTGCCGGAGAAGAGGCTCAGCCAGGTGCCGTAGCCCTTCTTGGCGGCGGCCGAGTTCACGGTGATCTTCTTGGCGGAGGCGTCGACGGTGTCGGTGCCCTCGCCGAAGAGGAACGGCTGGGCGTAGTAGGCCGCGGTGGAGCCCCAGTAGCCGTCGACACCGGTCTTCGCCTTGATCGTGGCGGCGGCGGTCTTCAGGTCGTCCCAGGTCTTGGGGGCCTCGACGCCGGCCTTCTCGAAGAGCTGCTTGTTGTAGACCAGGGCGAGGGTGTCGGTGACGAAGGGGACGCCGTAGGTCTTGCCGTCGTACTGGGCCTGCTCGATCAGGTTCGGCTTGAACTTGGCCTGGTCGGCGAGGGCCTCGGTGCCGTCGAGCGGCAGGAAGTAGCCCTTCTTGGCGAAGGCGGGGGTCCAGCCGACGTCGGAGCGCAGCACGTCCGGGGCGCCGCTCGCGCCGGCCGCGGTGTCGAACTTGTTCTGCGCCTGGTCGAACGGGACGTTGACGTACTTGACCTTGACGTCCTTGTTGGCGGCCTCGAAGTCCTTGATCAGGGCCTTGTACGTCGGCGCCTCATTGGTGGCGTTGGAGGTGTCCCACCAGGTGATGGTGACCGGACCGTCGGCCTTGTCGCCGCTGTCGCTTCCGCCGCAGGCCGTCGCCGCGAGGGCGAAAGACGCCACCAGCGCGGTGGCTGCTATGCCACGCCGCATGAGTTCTCCTTGAGGGTGAAAGCCCGTGAGATGCAGGGACAGGCCCCGTCTGCCGTCCCTGTCTGCCGACTGCGCCGTTGCGGCCGCCGGGCGAGTGGGAACGTAACAGCGATGCAAGACTTGCGAAAGACCTTGCAGAAAAAAAGTGCAAGAGGCTGCGGAAGTTACCCCGTCGTGACCCCTTGTCGACCGTCACGAGACCCTTGTTTTACGGGGCTGAGCGGGACGACTACGGGTTGTGCAAGACTCTGCAAGCTCTTGCCATCCTCCTCCCGGACGGGAATCATCCCCTTACGGGACAAGGGGCACCGACGAGAACAGAGGGACCGCGATGACGATACGGCCGGTACAGTCCGGTGCCGTGACCACACGGCTAGCCGACATCGCTGCTCAGGCGGGGGTGAGCGAAGCGACCGTCAGCCGCGTCCTCAACGGGAAGCCGGGTGTCGCCGCCACCACCCGCCAGTCCGTGCTGGCCGCACTCGACGTGCTGGGCTACGAACGGCCGGTGCGACTGCGGCAGCGCAGCGAGGGCCTGGTGGGTCTGATCACCCCTGAGCTGGAGAACCCGATCTTCCCGGCCCTGGCCCAGGTGATCGGCCAGGCGCTGACCCGGCAGGGCTACACGCCGGTCCTCGCCACCCAGACCCCGGGCGGCTCCACGGAGGACGAGCTCACCGAGATGCTCGTCGACCGGGGCGTGGCGGGCATCATCTTCGTCTCCGGGCTGCACGCGGACACCTCGGCGGACATGCAGCGCTACGAGCAGTTGCGGGCGCAGGGCGTGCCGTACGTGCTCGTGGACGGTTTCTCGCCGAAGGTGCAGGCGCCGTTCATCTCCCCCGACGACCGCGCGGCCATGGCGCTGGCGGTGACCCATCTGGTGTCGCTGGGGCACACGCGGATCGGCCTCGCGCTCGGCCCGAAGCGTTTCGTGCCGGTCCAGCGCAAGATCGAGGGCTTCGTGCGCACCATGCAGGACCTGCTCGGTCTGCCGGCGGCGACCGTCGAGGCGGACCTCGTCCAGCACTCGCTCTACACCCTGGAGGGTGGTCAGGCGGCCGCGACGGCCCTCATCGACCGTGACTGCACGGCGGTGGTGTGCGCGAGCGACATGATGGCGCTGGGTGCGATACGGGCGGCCCGGCAGCGGGGGCTGGAAGTCCCCCGGGACGTGTCGGTCGTGGGGTTCGACGACTCCCCGCTGATCGCCTTCACCGACCCGCCGCTGACGACGGTCCGCAAGCCGGTGCCGGCCATGGGACAGGCGGCGGTGCGGACCCTGCTGGAGGAGATCGGCGGAACGCCCGCCCCGCACAGCGAGTTCGTGTTCATGCCCGAGCTGGTGGTACGGGGTTCGACGGCTTCGGCCCCTGGGGAACGCGGTCGTTCTCAGGGTGGAGAAACCGGGCTTTCCGCCGTGCGTCGGTAGGAGAACGGGACAGTCTTCCCGTCGTAGGACATGCGACCCGAACCCGACCGGAGGATGATCGGTGGGGTAAGGCGTTTCTGGCAGACTTTGTCTCTATGGGTGACTCGACCGTGACCAGTCTGGACGACCGCGGGAATGCGGCCGCTCCTGACTCCCTCACGGCCGCGGACCGGCCGGGTTTCCTGGGCCGGCTGCGGACCCCGCGCCGGCCTCGCCTGTGGTTCGAGATCCTGCTGATCGCGGTGAGTTACTGGACGTACTCGCAGATCCGCAACGCGGTGCCGGAGCAGAAGGCGGAGGCGCTGCGCAACGCCGACTGGATCTGGCGGATGGAGCACCACCTCGGCATCGCGGTCGAGGAGTCCGTCAACCACGCGGTGAACTCGGTGGCTTGGCTCGTCGTCGGGATGAACTACTACTACGCGACGCTGCACTTCATCGTGACACTGGGCGTCCTGGTCTGGCTCTACCGCAGCCATCCCGGCCGCTACGCGGCGACCCGGCTGGTGCTGTTCGCGACCACGGGTGTGGCACTGGTCGGTTACTACCTGTATCCGCTCGCGCCCCCGCGGTTGATGATCGGCGGCGACTTCGTCGACACCGTCGTGGTCCACCAGACGTGGGGCTCGATGGCCTCCGGCGACCTGAAGCAGATGTCCAACCAGTACGCCGCGATGCCGTCCATGCACATCGGCTGGTCCCTGTGGTGCGGCCTGACGATCTTCGCGCTGGCGTCGGTGCCGTGGGTGCGCGTCCTGGGCCTCGTCTACCCGGCGGCGACGCTCCTGGTCATCGTGGCCACGGCCAACCACTTCTGGCTCGACGCGGTCGGCGGCGTCCTGTGCCTGATGTTCGGCTACACGGTGGCGTGGCTCTGGTACGGGGCGCTGCCGTACGCGCTGCCGAAGGTGCCCTACGCACGGCCGACGAAAGCCGTGCCGGACAAGGGCGAGCCGCTGCGCACCAGGGCCTAGGGCCGACCTAGGGCCTGTCCGGCCCGCCCGCAGGCCGGGAGCGCGCCCCTTACCCCCCTGGACCAGCCCCCTACCCCCCGTAGAACAACTCCTCCACCACGCCCCGGGCGCGCCGGGCCGTCCGTCGGTAGTCCTCCAGCATGTCCCCCGCGTGCCCCGGCCCGTACCCCAGGTAACGGCCCACGGCGGAGAGTTCGCGCGCCTCGGTCGGAAACGTGTCCCCGGCCCGCCCCCGCACCAGCATCACCGCGTTGCGCACCCGGGTCGCCAGCACCCACGCCTCGTCGAGGACCTGGGCGTCGTCCGCGGCGATGAACCCGGCGTCCCGCGCGGCGACGAGGGCCGCGCGGGTACGGGTCGTGCGCAGCCCCGGCACCTGGGCCCCGTGCCGCATCTGGAGCAGCTGGACGGTCCATTCGACGTCCGACAGGCCGCCGGGCCCGAGCTTGGTGTGCAGTTTCGGGTCGGCGCCGCGGGGCATCCGCTCGGACTCCATGCGCGCCTTCAGCCGCCGGATCTCGCGTACGGCGTCGTCGCCGAGACCGGCCTCCGGATAGCGCAGGGGGGCGATGAGCTCGACGAAACGTCGGCCCAACTCCTCGTCCCCGGCGACCGGTTCGGCCCGCAGCAGCGCCTGCGCCTCCCAGACGAGCGACCAGCGGCGGTAATAGGCCGCGTACGAGGTCAGGGTGCGCACCAGCGGTCCTGACTTGCCCTCGGGGCGCAGGTCGGCGTCGATGAGCAGCGGGGGGTCGGCGCTCGGGAGCTGGAGCAGGCGGCGCATCTCGGAGACGACCTTGTTGGCGGCCTGGGAGGCCTCCCGCTCGTCGACGCCCTCGCGGGGTTCATGGACGAACAGGACGTCCGCGTCGGAGCCGTAGCCGAGTTCGTGGCCGCCGAAGCGGCCCATGCCGATGACGGCGAACCGGGTGGGCAGGGTGTCGCCCCAGCCCTCCCGCACGACCGCGCGCAGGGTGCCGGCGAGGGTCGCCGCGGTCAGGTCGGACACGGCGGCGCCGACGCGCTCCACCAGGGCGCCCTGGTCCGGTTCGGCGGGCTGGGTCTCGGTGCCGTAGGAGCCGACGATGTCCGCGGCGGCCGTACGGAAGAGTTCGCGGCGCCGGACTCCACGGGCCGCCGTGACGCCCTGCACGGCGCCCTCGGCGCGGCCGACCGCGGCGAGTATCTCCTGCTCCAGACCGGCCCGCTCGCGGCGAGCGAGGCCGCCGCCGTCGCCGTCCCCGAGGAGCGCCACGGCTTCGGGCGCGCGCATCAGCAGGTCCGGGGCGAGGCGCCCGGCGGACAGCACGCGCGCGAGGTTCTCGGCGGCGGCGCCCTCGTCCCTCAGCAGCCGCAGATACCAGGGCGTCTTGCCCAACGCGTCCGACACCTTGCGGAAGTTGAGCAGTCCGGCGTCCGGGTCGGCCGACTCGGCGAACCAACCCAGCAGGACCGGAAGGAGAGTTCGCTGGATGGCGGCCTTGCGGGTGATGCCGGAGGCGAGCGCCTCCAGGTGCCTGAGGGCGGAGGCGGGGTCGGCGTACCCGAGCGCGACCAGCCGTTCCCGCGCCGCCCCCGGGCTCAACCTGATGTCGCCGGGCCCGAGTTGGGCCACCGCGTCCAGCAGCGGCCGGTAGAACAGCTTCTCGTGCAGTCGTCGTACGACGGAGGCGTGCCGCTTCCACTCGCGGTTCAGCTCGGTCACCGGGTCGGCGCGCAGGCCGAGGGAGCGGCCGAGGCGCCGCAGGTCGGCCTCGTCCTCGGGGACGAGGTGGGTGCGGCGCAGCCGGTAGAGCTGGATGCGGTGTTCCATGGAGCGCAGGAAGCGGTAGGCGTCGTCGAGCTGGGCGGCGTCGGCCCGGCCGACGTAGCCGCCGGCGGCGAGGGCCTGCAGGGCGTTGAGGGTGGTGCCGCTGCGCAGGGAGCCGTCCTCACGGCCGTGCACCAACTGGAGGAGCTGTACGGCGAATTCGACGTCCCGGAGCCCGCCGGGGCCGAGCTTGAGCTGACGGTCGAGCTCGGCGACGGGGATGTTCTCCACGACCCGGCGGCGCATCTTCTGCACGTCGGCGACGAAGTTCTCGCGCTCGGCGGCCTTCCAGACGAGGGGTTCGAGGGCGGCGACGTACTCCTCGCCCAGCTCCAGGTCGCCGGCGACCGGGCGGGCCTTGAGGAGCGCCTGGAACTCCCAGGTCTTGGCCCAGCGCTGGTAGTAGGCGAGGTGGCTGGAGAGGGTGCGCACCAGCGGACCGTTTCTGCCCTCGGGGCGCAGATTGGCGTCGACGGGCCAGATGGAGCCCTCGACGGTCGTCTCCGAGCACACCCGCATCATGTGCGAGGCGAGCTTGGTCGCGGCGCGCAGGGCCTTGCCCTCGTCGGCCCCGTCGACGGCTTCACCGACAAAGATCACGTCCACGTCGGAGACGTAGTTCAGCTCGTGGCCCCCGCACTTGCCCATCGCGATCACCGCGAGCCGGCACAGCGCGGCGTCCTCGGGTGCGGCCGCCCGCGCTATGGCGAGCGCGGCGCGCAGGGTGGCGGTGGCGAGGTCGGCGAGCTCGGCGGCGGTTTCGGCGAGGTCGGTGGTTCCGCACACGTCACGGGCGGCGATCGACAGCAGACAGCGCCGGTAGGCGACGCGCAGGGCGACGGGGTCGGTGGCCTCGGCGAGCCCGCGTTCGAACTCCTCGACGCCGGGGTGCAGGTCGCGGGGCTCGTAGGTGACGAGGGCCTGCCAGTCGGCGGGGTGCCGGGCGAGATGCTCGGCGAGCGCGGCGGACGCGCCTAGCACCCCGAGCAGCCGGTCGCGGAAGGGCTTCGCCGCTATCACCGTGTCGAGCAGTTCCCGGTCGGGCTGCGCCTCCAGGAGCCGTACCAGACCCAGCAGCGCGAGATCGGGATCGGCCGTCGCGCCGAGCGCCTCCAGCAGCACCGGGTCATCGCGTACGGCGCTCAGCTCCGCGCTCTCCAACAGCCGCTCGGCGCCCGACGGATCGGTGAAACCGTGCCGCAGCAGCCGCGTGAAGGTACTGCTCCTGCGCCCCGGCGCCGCCGTCATCCCGGCCTCCTGTCCGATCCAGGTCGTGTCGATCGAGCCTATCCGGAGAGCGGGCGATCAGCGCCGGGGAGCGGGTGGGGGGATTTCGGGGCGGGCCCGGTCCCGGGGCGGGCCCGGTCCCGGGGCGGGAGCGGCGGACTCGAGGGGGCGCGGGGTTGGAGGCGGGGGGGGGGGGGTGGCGGGGTCTGGAGTGAGGGCGGGGCGCAGGGTGGACGCGTGGTCGGACCCGGGGCTGGGGCGCGGGAGGCCTCGGCGGGCGCCGGGCGCTGGGG
>NZ_KB911582.1:114050-114440 GCF_000383615.1 Streptomyces canus 299MFChir4.1
AGGGCGCAGGGTGTACGCGCGGGCCGGACCCGGTAGCAGGGCGCGGGCGGGAGCCTCGGGCGGGAGCGGGGTGCAGGGCAGACACGGGGCCGGGGTCGGGGTCGGGGTTGGGGAGGGGTATGGAGTGGGGGTGGGGTCTGGAGTGGGGGTGGGGCGCAGGGCAGTCACGGGGCTGGGCCCGGGGGTGAGGCACGGGCGGCGGGCCCTAGGCGGGAGTGGGCTCAGGGCGCACGCGGGGCTGGGCCTCGGGGGTGAGGCACAGGCGAGGGCCTGGACGGGAGTGGGACGCAGGACGCACACGGAGCCGGGCCCGGGAAGTGAGGCACGGGCGAGGGCCTGGGCGAGCGTGGGACGCAGAACCCACACGGAGCCGGGCCCGGGAAGTGAGGC
>NZ_KB911582.1:114450-145115 GCF_000383615.1 Streptomyces canus 299MFChir4.1
GGCGAGCGTGGGACGCAGAACCCACACGGAGCCGGGCCCGGGAAGTGAGGCACGGGCGAGGGCCTGGGCGAGCGTGGGACGCAGAACCCACACGGGGGGGTCAGGCAGGGGCGAGGCCCGGGCGGCAGCGGGGCGTAGGGCGCACGCGGACGGAGGCCGGGGCCGGGGGTAGGGCGCAGGACACGCGGACGGAGGCCCTCGGGTAGGGCGCAGGGCGGACGCGAGGCCGGGGTCGGGGGTGGGCGAGGTGGGAGGGGGCGGGCTCCGGCCGGACCGTGGCCCGTCTCCGTCCCGTCCCCGCCGCCGCCGTCCCCGTCCCCGTCCCCGTCCCCGTCCCCGTCCCCGTCCCCGTCCCCGAGCGGATCGTCTTCTCCTCCCGCATTCGGGGTACGCCTTGGGCAGACTGGGAGTGTCCGAGCCGGACCGCCGCGGTGGGCCGGGTGTTCCCCGAGCCGGAGGCGATGTGATGACCGAGAAGGAACCCGAGACCCACCTCGACGCGCGCTACAGCGACCCGGACGCGACGGCGCACGCCTGGGCCCACGCGGAGTCGCTGATGGCCTCCGCCGAGTTGTTCTGGATCTCGACGGTACGGCCGGACGGGCGCCCGCACGTCACGCCGTTGCCGGCCGTGTGGGTTCATGGGGCGCTGCACTTCTGCACCGGCCCCGAGGAGCGCAAGGCGAAGAACCTCGCGCGCAACCCGCACGTGACGCTGACGACCGGCACCAACATCTGGGACATGGGCTACGACCTGGTGGTGGAGGGCGAGGCGGTGCGGGTCTCCGACGACGCGAGGCTGCGCGAGCTGGCCGCCGCCTGGGAGGCGAAGTACGGCGACTTCTGGCACTTCGAGGTGCGGGACGGCTACTTCCATCACGGCCCGGGACACGCCGTTGTATATGCGGTGGCGCCGCGCACGGTTTTCGGCTTCGGTAAGGGACAGCCGTTCAGCCAGACGCGGTGGCGCTTCTGAGAACGGCCCGGAACGGCCCTCTGTACTGACGTCGACAAGGGAGTCACGCCATGGACATGAGCCTCGAAGTCATCCTGCTGCCGGTCACGGACGTCGACCGCGCCAAGGAGTTCTACCGCGACAAGGTCGGTTTCCACGTGGATCTGGACGGCGAGGTGATGGAGGGCGTCCGCATCTGCCAGCTGACCCCGCCCGGCTCGGGCTGTTCCATCGCCCTGGTGGACGGCCTCCAGGTCCCGACCGGAGCCCCGCAGCCGGGGACGTACCACGGCATGCAACTGTGCGTGACGGACGCGAAGGCGGCGTACGAGGAACTCACCGCCCGCGGCCTGGACGTCAGCGAACCGGTCCAGTTCGCCCCGCAGGACGGCGCCACCTTCATGTACTTCAAGGACCCGGACGGCAACGGATGGGCGATCCAGGAGTACAAGCGCAGGGAGACGGAGCCGCTGCACAAGGTTCTGTCGAAACTGGCAGAACAGTAGTCGCCCTTGAGGGGGCGATGACATGCGGAAACTGATCTACGGCATGAACCTCACACTGGACGGCTACATCGCCGCGGCCGGCGACGACATCGGTTGGAGCGGACCGTCGAGCCACGAACTGTTCCAGTGGTGGCTCGACCACGAGCAGGCGAGTGCCCTGTCGCTGTACGGGCGCAAGCTGTGGGAGGCGATGAGCTCCTACTGGCCGACCGGCGATCAGCAGCCGGGCGCCACCCCGGCGCAGATCGCGTTCGCGCGGAACTGGCGGGACACGCCGAAGGTGGTGTTCTCCTCGACGATCGACAAGGTCGACTGGAACACCCGCCTGGTCACGGGCGACGCGATCGCCGAGATCACCCGGCTCAAGGCCGAGGACGGCGGCCCGATGACCATCGGCGGCGCGACGCTCGCCGGGGCGGCCCTGCGCGCCGGTCTGATCGACGAGTACGTGATCGCCACCCATCCGGTCCTGGTGGGCGGCGGCACGCCGTTCTTCACCGCGCTGGACAGCTGGGTGAACCTGAACCTGGTGGAGACGCGGACGTGTCCCGGCGGAGTGGTCCTGACCAGGTACGAGACGCGGCGCTGAGCGGCTTCCCGCGCCGGCAGGACACGGTGAGGCCGACGGTCCGTGACCGTCGGCCCCACTTGGTCGAACAGCGGGAAACCCGCTCTGACCCGCCCCTACAGCACCGGCAGGTTCTTCCGCAGCTCGAAGGCCGTGACCTCGCTGCGGTACTCCTCCCACTCCTGCCGCTTGTTGCGCAGGAAGAAGTCGAAGACGTGCTCGCCCAGCGTCTCCGCGACCAGGTCGCTGCGCTCCATCAGGGTGAGGGCCTCGCCCAGGTTCTGGGGCAGGGGCTCGATGCCCATGGCGCGGCGCTCGGAGTTGGACAGGGCCCAGACGTCGTCCTCGGCGCCCGGCGGGAGCTCGTAGCCCTCCTCGATGCCCTTGAGGCCGGCGGCCAGGAGGAGGGCGTAGGCGAGGTAGGGGTTGGCGCCGGAGTCGAGGGAGCGGACCTCGATGCGGGCCGAGCCGGTCTTGCCGGGCTTGTACATCGGGACGCGGACCAGGGCGGAGCGGTTGTTGTGGCCCCAGCAGATGTAGGAGGGGGCCTCGCCGCCGGCGCCGGCGGTGCGCTCGGTGCCGCCCCAGATGCGCTTGTAGGAGTTGACCCACTGGTTGGTGACCGCGGAGATCTCCGCCGCGTGCTTCAGCAGGCCCGCGATGAAGGAGCGGCCGACCTTGGAGAGCTGGTACTCCGAGCCGGACTCGTAGAACGCGTTGCGGTCGCCTTCGAACAACGACAAGTGGGTGTGCATGCCGCTTCCCGGGTGCTCCGAGAACGGCTTCGGCATGAACGTCGCCTGGACGCCCTGCTCCAGCGCCACCTGCTTCATGACCAGGCGGAACGTCATGATGTTGTCGGCCGTGGAGAGCGCGTCCGCGTAGCGGAGGTCGATCTCCTGCTGGCCGGGGGCGCCCTCGTGGTGGGAGAACTCGACCGAGATGCCCATCGACTCCAGCATGGTGATCGCCTGGCGGCGGAAGTCCATGCCGATGTTCTGCGGGGTGTGGTCGAAGTAGCCGGAGTTGTCGGCCGGGGTCGGGCGTGAGCCGTCCAGCGGGCGGTCCTTCAGAAGGAAGAACTCGATCTCCGGGTGGGTGTAGAAGGTGAAGCCCAGGTCGGAGGTGCGGGCCAGGGCGCGCTTGAGGACGTAGCGCGGGTCCGCGAAGGACGGGCTGCCGTCCGGCATGAGGATGTCGCAGAACATCCGGGCCGTGCCGGGGGCCTCGGCGCGCCAGGGCAGGACCTGGAAGGTCGACGGGTCCGGCTTGGCGATCATGTCGGACTCGTATACGCGGGCGAATCCCTCGATCGCCGATCCGTCGAAGCCGATGCCCTCATCGAAGGCCTGTTCGAGCTCTGCCGGGGCCACCGCGACGGACTTGAGGAAGCCCAGCACGTCCGTGAACCACAGGCGTACGAACCGGATGTCGCGCTCCTCCAAGGTCCGGAGCACGAACTCCTGCTGCTTGTCCATCTTCCGCTTCCCCATCCTTGCTGGTCAGGCCGCCTGTCTCCGTGTCCCGCAGGAGGCGGTCGGGCACCTGAGCATCACACCACAACAGCGTTTCGTACGCGTTGCCGACCTTGATCGTCCCGGCGACCCGGGAGTGAACGCCTCACGTCCGGTGGATGTACTGCTCTGCCGCCCATCTTGCCTGCTCGGACTGACATACGTAATGCCCGGCCCACCCCGTCTCACCGCACGCCCCGGTTTCCTGTGGGCGCCCTACGAGCAACCACCCCGGCCCCACTACGATCAGCGGACCGCTCGTCACCATCCGTCCCGCCCCTTTCCCCCAGAAGGACACACCTCATGGGTTCCGCCAAGAAGAGCACCGCCACGGCACGCAAGGCGCGCATAGAGGAGATGCGGCGCGCCGAGCAGTCCCGGGAGCGCCGCAACCGGATCCTCACCATCGCCGCCAGCGCGGTCGTCGTCGCCGGTCTGGTCGCCGGCGCCATCGTGCTGGTGCAGTCGCAGTCCGACGACAGCACGGCGGCCGACGGCAAGGGCAACGGCAAGGGGCACTTCGTCACGGGCTCGGACGGTGTGCGGACCTGGAAGGGCACGCTGGGCCGCAACCACGTCGTCAAGACCGTGAGCTACCCGATGGAGCCCCCGGTCGGCGGCGACCACAACCAGGTCTGGATGAACTGCAACGGTGACGTCTACACCAAGGCGCTCAACAACATGAACGCCGTGCACTCGCTGGAGCACGGCGCGGTCTGGGTGACGTACACCAGCAAGGCCCAGAAGGCCGACGTGGACGCGCTCGCGGCGAAGGTGAAGAAGACGCCGTACACGCTGATGAGTCCGGACGACACGCAGAAGGACCCGATCATGCTGTCGGCGTGGGGCCACCAGCGGACCGTGACGGGGGCGAAGGACCCGAACGTCGACAAGTTCTTCGAGAAGTTCGTGCAGGGCGAGCAGACGCCCGAGCCGGGCGCGGCGTGCACGGGCGGTCTGGGGCAGTGAGGTTCGCGGGAGTGGCCGTGGCCGTGGCGGGCGTGCTCGTCGCGGCCGGCGCGATCACCTACGCCGTGGCCGAGGACGACGGATCGGGCGGCACCCCGGCAGCCGGGTCCGCGGACGCCGGTTTCGCGCGCGACATGGCCGTGCACCACCAGCAGGCCGTCGAGATGTCGTACATCGTGCGCGACCGCACCAAGGACGTCGAGGTGCGGCGGCTCGCCTACGACATCGCGCAGACGCAGGCCAACCAGCGCGGCATGCTGCTGGGCTGGCTGGATCTGTGGGGGCTGCCGAAGGTGTCGGCGGATCCGCCGATGACGTGGATGGGCATGGGTGACATGCCGTCGGCCGGTGAGGGCTCGCTGATGCCGGGCATGGCGACCGACAGCGAGATGAAGAAGCTGGGCACGCTGAACGGCAAGCAGGCCGAGATCTTCTATCTCCAGTTGATGACGGACCATCACCAGGGCGGTATCCACATGGCGAAGGGCTGCGTGGACAAGTGCGAGGTCGGTGTGGAGAAGCGGCTCGCACAGGGGATGGTCGCCGCGCAGCGCTCGGAGATCGACCTGATGGCGTCGATGCTCAAGGAGCGGGGCGCGAAGCCGCGATGATAGAGGGTTAACCCTCGAATTAGCCTTTTCCATTAGGTTAATTGGGTTCTTCTTGGCATGCGCATTCCCCTCGCATGAACGGTTCGTCGCAAGAGTGGCCACACCGTCGAGTGATCACTCGCGACGAACCGCATCCAGGGGGTTCCATGAGATCCAACCGCGCCAAACTCCGCGCCGGGGTGAGCATGGCGGCGACACTGCCGATGCTCGCGGGCGCGCTGGCGCTCGGTATACCCGCGGCCCACGCCGCGGACAGCCCGAACCGTGACACGCTGGCGGGGACCAAGCCCGCGTGGGCCACGGCCAAGGCCGACAAGGGCGCCACCTCGGACAGTTCCCAGGTCTCCGCCCGGGTCTACCTCGCCGGCAAGGACGCCGCCGGCCTCGCCGCCTACGCGAAGTCGGTGTCCGACCCGACCTCGGCCTCGTACGGCCGGTACCTGAGCGCGAAGCAGGCACAGGCCCGCTTCGGCGCGACCAAGGCGCAGGTCGCCGCGGTGAAGTCCTGGCTGGAGTCGGCGGGCCTGAAGGTCACCGGCGTCTCGCAGCACTACGTCTCCGTCACCGGTGACGTGGCCGCCGCCGAGAAGGCCTTCGGTACCCAGCTGCACAACTACGTCAAGGGCTCGAAGACCTACCGCGCCCCGGCCAAGGCCGCCTCCGCGCCGGCCGGCCTCGACGGTGCCGTCCTGACCGTCACCGGCCTGGACAACGCGCCGCACAAGGCCAGCAGCAAGGAACAACTGCCGCCGCCTGACGCCGTGTTCAAGAACTCCGGGCCGTTCTCCTCGTACTACGGCTCGAAAATCGCGAGCACGCTGCCCGAGGCGTACGGCTCGAAGATCCCGTACGCGATCAAGGGCTACACCGGCAAGCAGCTGCGCGCCGCCTACGGCGCGGGCACGTACACCGGCAAGGGAGTGCGCGTCGCCATCACCGACGCCTACGCCTCCCCGACCATCGCCTTCGACGCTGCCACCTACGCGAAGAAGAACGGCGACGCCGCCTACAACAGCGGCCAGCTCAAGCAGGTCCTGCCGAAGAACTACACGAAGACCGAGGAGTGCGGGGCGGCCGGCTGGTACGGCGAGGAGACCCTCGACGTCGAGGCCGTGCACGCGGTGGCGCCGGACGCGAACATCACGTACGTGGGTGCCGCGTCCTGTTACGACGACGATCTGCTCGACTCGCTCAGCAAGGTCGTCGACAACCACCTGGCCGACATCGTCTCCAACTCCTGGGGCGACATCGAGGCCAACCAGACGCCGGACCTCGCGGCCGCCTACGACCAGGTCTTCCAGTTCGGCGCGGTCGAGGGCATCGGCTTCTACTTCTCCTCCGGAGACAACGGCGACGAGGTCGCCAACACCGGTACGAAGCAGGTCGACACCCCGGCCAACTCGGCGTGGGTGACGGCGGTCGGCGGTACCTCCCTCGCCGTCGGCAAGGGCGACAAGTACCTGTGGGAGACCGGCTGGGGCACCGAGAAGGCCGCGCTGTCCGCGGACGGCAAGAGCTGGACCAACTTCCCCGGCGCGTTCACCTCGGGCGCGGGCGGCGGCACCAGCAAGACGGTCGCCGAGCCCTTCTACCAGAAGGGTGTCGTCCCGAACGCGCTCGCCACGGCCAACAACGCCGCCGGCAACCGTGTCGTCCCGGACATCTCCGCGATCGCCGACCCGAACACCGGTTTCCTGGTGGGTCAGACGCAGACCTTCCCCGACGGCTCGCAGCAGTACAGCGAGTACCGCATCGGCGGCACCTCGCTGGCCTCGCCGGTGATCGCGGCAGTGCAGGCGCTGGCGCAGCAGGCGAGCGGCGGCAAGGCGCTCGGGTTCGCCAACCCGTCGATCTACTCCAAGTACGGGTCCCGCGTGTACCACGACGTCACGGACAACCCGACGGGCTCCGGACTCGCGGTGGCGCGCATCGACTTCGTCAACGGCTCTGACGCCAGTGGTGGGTTGAGCACCTCGGTCCGCAGCCTCGGCAAGGACAGCTCGCTGTCCGCGGTCAAGGGCTACGACGACGTGACGGGCGTGGGTACGCCCGCGAACGGTTACGTGCGGTCGTTCGGCCGGCACTGACCGGACGTACGTCCCACAGGGGCCCGGTCCCGAAGGCGAGAACCTTCGGGGCCGGGCCCCGGCGCGTGTCCCGCCTACCTTCGCGCCATGGGGTCCGTGCTCCCGTGGCGGCCGGCCATCGCGTGCAGCACGAGCCCCACTGCCAGCAGGAGAGCCCCGGCGACGAGGAACGGCACCGGCGTGTACTCCTCGGTGCAGCTCTGCCCGCCGGTCACCGCGTGGCACACCTCTCCCGGACCGCCCCGGTTCAGGTAGGCGAGGTAGAACAGCGGCAGAGCCAGCCCCGAGACGGCGCCCACGACAGCGTGTCGAGGCCCCTTGCGGAGCAGCAACACCGCCGCCGCCACCGCGAGTACGACGAAGACCGCGCCCACCGTCAGGAGCGCCGCGAGGCCGATGCCGCCGCACGCTCCCACGAGGAGCCAGGCAAGGAACCAGCCCCATCCCGCCGTACGGTCCGGGCTGTCACCGCTTGAACCGCTCATGCCTGCGATGCCTCTCATGCCGTTCATGCCGCTTATAGAGGGCAAGCGTAGGGTCCGGCCCCCCTCAACTCCTATAGCGTCGCTCTGACGATTACACTGATCCTGTGACTGCCTCGAACTTCTGGTCCATCTATCAGCACGGGTTCGCACGCGTCGCGGCGTGTACGGGGCACACCGTCATCGCGGACCCGCCCGCCAACGCCGAAGCGGTACTGCGTCACGCGCGCCGGTGCTCCGAGGAGGGGGTCGCGGTCGCCGTCTTCCCGGAGCTGGGGCTGTGCGGCTACTCCATCGAGGACCTGCTTCTCCAGGACGCGCTGCTCGACGAGGTCGAGAAGGCGCTCGGGGAGGTGGTCGCCGGGTCGGCCGACCTGCTCCCGGTGCTGGTCGTCGGGGCCCCGCTGCGCCACCGCAACCGGGTCTACAACTGCGCGGTGATCGTGCACCGCGGCCGGGTCCTCGGTGTCGTACCGAAGTCGTACCCGCCCAACTACCGTGAGTTCTACGAGCGTCGGCAGATCGGCGACGGCGCCGACGAGCGCGGCGGGTCGATCCGGGTCGGCGGTGCGAGCGTGCCGTTCGGCGTGGACCTGCTGTTCGAGGCCGCCGACGTCCCCGGCCTCGTGCTGCACGCGGAGATCTGCGAGGACATGTGGGTGCCGGTGCCGCCCAGCGCGGAGGCCGCCCTCGCCGGCGCGACCGTGCTGGTCAACCTCTCCGGCAGCCCGATCACGGTCGGCCGGGCCGAGGACCGCAAGCTGCTGTGCCGCTCCGCGTCCTCGCGCTGCCTCGCCGCGTACGTCTACGCGGCGGCCGGGCTCGGCGAGTCGACCACCGACCTGTCCTGGGACGGCCAGGCCATGGTCTACGAGAACGGCGTGCTGCTGGCCGAGACCGAGCGCTTCCCGCTGGGCGACGAGTACGCGGTGGCCGACGTCGACCTGGACCTGCTGCGGCAGGAGCGGATGCGGATGGGCACGTTCGACGAGAACCGGCGGACCCATCGGACGCGCACCGGTGACTTCCGGACGGTGTCCTTCGAACTCGACCCGCCCGCGGGCGACCTGGGTCTCAAACGCCGTCTGGAGCGCTTCCCGTTCGTGCCGGCCGACGCCGAGCGGCTCGCCCAGGACTGCTACGAGGCCTACAACATCCAGGTCGCCGGGCTCCAGCAGCGGCTCGCGGCGATCGGCGGCCCGAAGGTGGTCATCGGTGTCTCCGGCGGTCTGGACTCCACCCACGCGCTGATCGTCGCCGCCCGCGCGATGGACCGCGCGGGCCGCCCGCGCAGCGACATCCTGGCCTGGACGCTGCCCGGCTTCGCCACCAGCGACCACACCAAGGGCAACGCCCACAAGCTGATGCGGGCCCTCGGCGTCACCGCGTCCGAGCTGGACATCACGCCGACCGCGCGGCTGATGCTCCAGGAGATGGGCCATCCCTTCGCCTCCGGCGAGCCGGTGTACGACGTCACCTTTGAGAACGTCCAGGCGGGCCTGCGCACCGACTACCTGTTCCGGCTGGCCAACCAGCGCGGTGGCATCGTGCTCGGCACCGGCGACCTCTCCGAGCTGGCGCTCGGCTGGTCCACGTACGGCGTGGGCGACCAGATGAGCCACTACAACGTCAACTCGGGCGTGCCGAAGACGCTGATGCAGCATCTGATCCGCTGGGTCATCAGCAGCGAGCAGTTCGACGAGGAGACCGGTGACATCCTCGCCGCGATCCTCGACACCGAGATCAGCCCGGAGCTGGTGCCGGGTGAGGAGTTGCAGTCCACCGAGTCCAAGATCGGTCCGTACGCGCTGCACGACTTCACGCTCTTCCACGTCCTGCGCTACGGCTTCCGGCCGTCGAAGATCGCCTTCCTGGCGTGGCACGCCTGGCACGACGAGAAGACCGGTGACTGGCCACCGAACTTCCCCGAGGCCAAGCGCGTGACGTACGACCTGCCGGAGATCCGGCGGTGGCTGGAGGTGTTCTGCAAGCGCTTCTTCGCGTTCGCGCAGTTCAAGCGCTCGGCCATGCCGAACGGGCCGAAGGTGTCGGCGGGCGGTTCGCTGTCGCCGCGCGGCGACTGGCGGGCACCGTCGGACAGTTCGGCGCGGGCCTGGCTGCGGGATCTGGAGCGGTTCGACTAGGGCCTGTTGGGAAGGTGGCCTCGTCGCCCGGTGCGCGGCCGCGCGGCGTTCGGTGCGTGCTCTCGGCGTGCCGGGCGTCGCGCGGCAGAGGCCACGTTCGCACCAGGCCGTGGAGGAGAGCGCCCCGCCGACGGGGGAAGATCGGCGGGGCGCTGTGGTGCCGCTGTGGCTCTGACGGGCCGTCGGCCCTAGTGGACGGAGTGCTCCTCCAGCGGGAACGTTCCGCCGACGACGTCCTCCGCGAAGGCCTTGACCGCGCCGGACATCACCTCGCGCAGGTTGGCGTACTGCTTGACGAACTTCGGGACCCGCCCGCCGGTGAGGCCGAGCATGTCGGTCCAGACGAGGACCTGCGCGTCGGTCTCGGGGCCCGCGCCGATGCCGACCGTCGGGATGTGCAGGACCCGGGTGACCTCGGCCGCGAGCTCCGCCGGGACCAGCTCCAGGACGACGGCGAACGCGCCCGCGTCCTGGACGGCCTTCGCGTCGCGCAGCAGCTGCTGGGCCGCCTCCTCGCCGCGGCCCTGGACGCGGTAGCCCATGGCGTTGACGGACTGGGGGGTCAGACCGATGTGGGCCATGACCGGGATGCCGGACTCGACGAGCAGGCGGATCTGCTCGTGGGAGCGCTCGCCGCCCTCCAGCTTCACGGCGCCGACGCCCGCCTCCTTGACCAGCCGGGTCGCCGAGCGCAGCGCCTGCACCGGGCCCTCCTGGTACGAGCCGAAGGGCAGGTCGCCGACGATCAGGGCGCGCGAGGTGCCCCGTACGACGGCCGCCGACAGCATGGTCATCTCGTCCATGGTGACGGGCACGGTGGTCTCGTACCCGAGATGGCAGTTGCCCGCCGAGTCACCGACGAGCAGCACGGGGATGCCGGCCTCGTCGAAGACGGCGGCGGTCGTCGCGTCGTAGGCGGTGAGCATGGGCCACTTCTCGCCGCGTTCCTTGGCGAGGGCGATGTCCCGGACCGTGATGCGGCGCGTGCCCTTCCCCCCGTACAGCGCCTTGCTGCCGTCGGAGGGCTTGGAGTGGGCAGCCGAAAGCTGCGTCATTGCAACGGCTCCTTACGTCATCTCGAGGCGCCCTCACGGCGTCCCCGGACCACCTCCATGGTGGCACCTCGTGCCAGTCAGGGCCAGAGGTGGTCGGTGTGACCGTTCAGGCACGGCTCGGGCGGGCACCCGGGTGAGTAAGAGCTGGGTAAATAATTAACGATACGAGACGGTGCCGTATCGTAATGGGGCTATTCTCGACGCATGACTACCGCAGCCCCTGACTCCCGGGTACCGGAGGCGGTGCACCGGCGCCGCTGGGCGATCCTCGGCGTACTGATGCTGAGCCTGCTGATCGTGGTGCTCGACAACTCGATCCTGAACGTCGCGATCAAGACGATCTCGACCCCCGCGCCGACCGGCCTGGGCGCCACCCAGAGCGAGCTGGAGTGGGCGATCAACGCCTACACCCTGGTCTTCGCCGGGCTCCTGTTCACCGCGGGCCTGCTCGGCGACCGGCTCGGCCGCAAGAAGGTGCTGCTGGGCGGCCTGGTCGTGTTCGGTGCCGGTTCCGCCCTCGCCGCGTTCTCCGGCTCGCCGGACCAGCTGATCGCCTTCCGCGCGCTGATGGGCCTCGGCGCGGCGTTCGTCATGCCGGCCACGCTCGCGGTCCTGATGAACGTCTTCGAGCGCGAGGAGCAGCCCAAGGCCATCGGCATCTGGGCGGGCGGCGTCGGTCTCGCCATCGCCATCGGGCCGATCACCGGCGGAGTGCTCCTCGACCACTTCTGGTGGGGCTCGGTCTTCCTCATCAACGTGCCGATCGTGGTGCTCGCCCTCGGGCTGATGCTGTGGCTGGTGCCGGACTCCCGCGACCCGAACCCGGGCCGGATCGACCCCGTCGGTGTCGTGCTGTCCGTCATCGGACTGGTCCTGCTCGTCTACGGCATCATCAAGGGCGGCCAGCTCGCCGACTTCACCGACGCGACCGTACTGGCCACCATCGGTGCCGGTCTCGCCGTGCTCGTCGCCTTCGTGGTCTTCGAGAAGCGCAGCGACCACCCGTCGATCGACGTCACCTACTTCAAGAACAAGGTGTTCTCGGCCGCGATCGGCGCCATAGGGCTGGTGTTCTTCGCGCTGATGGGCGTGACCTTCTTCTCGGTCTTCTACACCCAGAGCGTGCGGGGCTACTCGCCGCTGCAGACCGGTCTGCTGATGCTGCCGCTCGCCGCCGCGCAGCTGATCTTCGCGCCGCGTGCCCGGCTGGTCGTCGACCGCTTCGGCAACCGGGCGACGACCACCGGGGGCATGCTGCTGATCGCCGCGATGCTGTGCGCGTTCGCCGCGCTGGAGGCGGACACGCCGATCTGGCTCCTTGAGGTGATCTTCTTCCTCATGGGCACCGGCATGGCGCACATCATGACGCCGACCAGTGTCGTCATCATGCAGGCCCTGCCGCGCGAGAAGGCCGGCTCCGCGTCCGCGCTCAGCAACACCTTCCGGCAGGTCGGTGGCGCGCTCGGCATCGCCGTCCTCGGTTCGGTGCTCTCCACGGCCTACCGCAGCGGCATCGAGTCCCACCTCGGGGCGGTTCCGCCGGGCGTACGGCACACCGCGGGCGAGTCCATCGAGGCCACGCTCGGCGTCGCCGCGAAGCTCGGCCCCCGGGGCGACGCCCTGGTCGGCCCGGCCAACGACGCCTTCCTGCACGCGATGCACGTCACCGCGCTGTGGGGAGCGGGCGTGGCCCTGGTCGGCGCCCTCGTGGTGGCGCTCTACCTGCCGGGGCGCCCGGCGGAACGTCAGCCGGGCCAGGAGGAACAGGAGTTGGTTCCCGCGGGCGAGTGAACCGGCGCGGCGGTGCCCGGCCGGCGACGGCCGGACACCGCTCCCCCGCACCGCCATAGAGCAGGGATAATCACTTCATACGCACAGAGAGGACCCAGCGACGTGAGCGGCCTCGCCGAGAGTCAGTCCAGGCAGACGGGGGCCGTGCGGGGCCGGCCCCGCAGCGAGGCCGTGGAGCGGTCCATCATCGAGGCCGTCATCACGCTGCTGGAGGACGGCGTGCCGCTCGCCGAGCTGTCCATCGAGCGCATCGCCCGGACCGCGGGCGTCGGCAAGGCCACCATCTACCGCCGCTGGAACGGCAAGGAGGAGCTCTTCGTCGACGTCGTGCGCACCGCCGAGCCGCCGGACGCGGAACTGCCCGGCACCTCGATGCGCGACGATCTCGTGGCCCTGCTGGAGCAGTTGCGGCAGCGCGGGCTGATGACCCGGTCCTCGGCGCTGCTGCACAGTGTCTTCGCCCAGATGAAGAGCAGTCCGAGGGTCTGGGACGCGTACCACGCGATCGTCGTCGCGCCCCGGCGCCGCAAGCAGGTCGACATCCTGCGCCGGGGACAGGCCAACGGCGAGCTGCGCACGGACATCGACGTCGAGCTGCTCAACGACCTGATCATCGGACCCATGCTGTTCCGCACCATCATGCAGCCCAACGCCGCCCTGCCGGAGGGCCTGTCCGAACAGATCGTCGACACCGTCCTCGAAGGCCTACGCCCCGTCAGTTCCTAGTGTGCGCGTTTCGTCACAGAGGGCGCTTTCACCCCCTGGACGAGGAACTCGGAAAGGCGACTTGTACGTCATCGCCCCCGTACGGTCGTCATGGGACGACGAGGTGGAAGCCGATCATCCCCTAGGGTCGTACGGGGTTCTGACACCCCGCGGCAACGGGGCGAACGGTGTGCACGGCAGGTAGTGAGGCGACGGTATGGCGCAGCAGGCATACGTGACGGAGACGGCGGACGGCGGCTCGGGACCCGAGCGCCGCAGAGACCGGTTCCGGCGCCTGCTCGGCCGTCCGCTCTCCGGCTGGCGCGGTGACCGCCGCGTCTGGCGCCGCGGTGCCGTGCTGGCCGTCCTCGCGGTGCTCGTCGCCCTGGTGATGCTGATGCACGCGCAGATCCCGAACAAGATCGGCAACCTCGGCAGTCTCACGGAGACCTTCCTGCCCTGGCTCGGCCTGTTCGTGCCGGTGCTGCTCCTGCTCGGTTTCCTCCGCAGGTCCGCGATCGCGCTGATCGCGGTGCTGCTGCCGGCGGCCGTGTGGCTGAACCTCTTCGGCGGGCTGCTCTCCGTCAAGTCCGCCACCGGCGGCGACCTCACGGTGGCCACCCACAACGTCAACGCCGACAACGCCGACCCGTCCGGCACCGCCCGGGACGTGGCCGCCTCCGGCGCGGACGTGGTGGCCCTGGAGGAGCTGACCGCCTCGGCGGTGCCGGTGTACGAGAAGGCACTGGCGTCGACGTACCGGTACCACGCGGTCGAGGGCACCGTGGGGCTGTGGAGCAAGGACCCGCTGACCGGCGTGAAGGCCGTCGACATCAAGCTGGGCTGGACCCGGGCCATGCGGGCCACGGTGACCGCCCCGGACGGTCAGGTCGCGGTCTACGTCGCCCACCTGCCGTCCGTCCGGGTGAAGATGGAGGCCGGGTTCACCGCCCGGCAGCGCGACAAGAGCGCCGACGCGCTGGGCGAGGCCATCGCCGACGACAGGCTCCCCCGCAAGATCCTGCTCGGCGACCTCAACGGCACGATGAACGACCGCGCGCTCAACGCCGTCACCTCCCAGATGCGCTCCACGCAGGGCGCGGCGGGCAGCGGCTTCGGGTTCAGCTGGCCGGCGTCGTTCCCGATGGCACGGATCGACCAGATCATGGTGCAGGGCGTGAAGCCGGTGCGTTCGTGGACCCTGCCCGAGACCGGCAGCGACCATCTGCCGGTGGCGGCCCGAGTGAGCCTCACCACCTCTTCGTAACCCGCGGAGGCCTTTGGAATAGCGGGCCCGGGCGCGTTTGTTCCGCACTTGAACATACACTCGTACCGAACTCCGCTCTCCCCTGAAAGGCTCGGCTCTTCATGCCCTTGGCCCTGCTCGCTCTGGCCGTCGGCGCTTTTGGTCTCGGCACCACCGAATTCGTGATGATGGGCCTGCTGCCCGATGTCGCGGACGACCTGGGCATCTCCATCCCCACCGCGGGCCACCTGGTCTCGGCGTACGCGCTGGGCGTGGTGATCGGCGCCCCGCTGCTCGCCGCGGTCACCGCCCGGATGTCCCGTCGCAAGGTCCTCATCGGCCTGATGGGACTGTTCGTGGCCGGCAACGCGCTCTCCGCCCTCGCCCCCGGCGAGCACTGGCTGCTCGCGGCCCGCTTCCTGAGCGGTCTGCCGCACGGTGCCTTCTTCGGGGTGGGCGCGGTCGTCGCCACCGGCATGGTGGCACCGGAACGCAAGGCCCGCTCGGTCTCCCTGATGTTCCTCGGCCTGACCCTCGCCAACATCGCGGGCGTCCCCGTCGCCACCCTCATGGGCCAGCACCTGGGCTGGCGGGCGACCTTCCTCGGCGTCAGCGCGATCGGCCTGGCGGCGATAGTCTCCCTGGCGCTCCTCATCCCGCACGACCACGCGCACGCCCCGGCGGTGGGCCTGCGCCGCGAACTGGTCGCCCTGAAGTCGGTGCCCGTCTGGCTCGCCCTCGGCACCACGGTCGCGGGCTTCGGCGCGCTGTTCTCCGCGTACAGCTACATCACGCCGATGCTCACGGACGCGGCCGGCTACGCCGACTCCAGCGTGACGCTGCTGCTCGCCCTGTTCGGCGTGGGCGCGACGGCCGGCAACCTGATCGGCGGACGCCTCGCCGACCACTCGCTGCGCGGCACCCTGTTCTGCGGCCTGACCTCGCTGGTCGTCGTCCTGGCCCTGTTCCCGGTCCTGATGTCGACGCAGTGGACCGCGGCGACGGCGGTCGTGCTGCTGGGCACGGCGGCCTTCGTCACCGGCTCCCCGCTCCAGCTGATGGTCATGGAGAAGGCCTCGGCCGCCCCCTCCCTGGCCTCCTCCGCCAACCAGGCCGCCTTCAACCTCGCCAACGCCGGCGGCGCCTGGATCGGCGGCCTCGCCCTGGCCGCGGGCCTCGGCGCGACCTCCCCGGCCCTGACGGGCGCCGCCCTGGCCGTCCTCGGCCTCGGCGTCGCGACGGTGGCGGCGATCGTGGACCGGCGGCGCGTGGGCGCCCCGGCCGGCCGGGAGCGCGTGGTCGCCTCGCATGTGCCGGAGCAGGCGGAGGCCGTGCGGTACTGAGCGGTCGTACGACGAGGGGGGCGTCCGGTGAACACCGGGCGCCCCTTCTTTTCGGTCTGTCGGCGGCCTGTAGTTCCCTGTAGGCGGCCTGTCGGTGGTTTGTCGGTGGGGGCTGGCACTGTCCTCGGTATGACGCGAATCGACAAGAACCCCAAGAGCGGGGACTCCGCCGTTTCCGTGCGGGGGCTGGTCAAGCACTACGGCGAGACCAAGGCGCTGGACGGCGTCGACCTGGATGTGCGCGAGGGCACCGTGATGGGTGTGCTCGGGCCGAACGGCGCCGGTAAGACCACCCTCGTACGCATTCTGTCCACCCTCATCACCCCCGACGCCGGGCAGGCCACCGTCGCCGGTTACGACGCCGTGCGCCAGCCCCGCCAGCTGCGGCGGGTGATCGGGCTCACCGGGCAGTACGCCTCGGTGGACGAGAAGCTGCCGGGCTGGGAGAACCTGTACATGATCGGGCGGCTGCTCGACCTGCCCCGCAAGGAGGCCCGCACCCGGGCCGACGAGCTGCTTGAGCGGTTCTCACTGACGGATGCCGCGAAGCGGCCGGCGAGCACCTACTCGGGCGGTATGCGGCGGCGGCTCGACCTCGCCGCCTCGATGATCGGGCGGCCCCAGGTGCTCTTCCTGGACGAGCCCACCACCGGTCTCGACCCCCGCACCCGCAACGAGGTGTGGGACGAGGTCAAGCGGATGGTCGGGGGCGGGGTCACCGTCCTGCTGACCACCCAGTACATGGAGGAGGCCGAGCAGCTCGCCTCCGAGCTGACCGTCGTGGACCACGGCAAGGTCATCGCCGCCGGCGCCATCGAGGAGCTCAAGGCGAAGGTCGGCGGACGCTCGCTGCGGGTACGGCCCGTGGATCCGCTGGAGCTCCAGCCGCTCGCCGGGTGGATCGACGAGCTCGGCATCACCGGGCTCGCCACCTCCACCGTGGACACCGAGAGCGGCGCCGTCATCGTCCCGATCCTCAGCGACGAGCAGCTGACCGCCGTGGTCGGCGCGGTCACCGCGCGCGGCATCACGCTCTCCTCCATCACCACCGAACTGCCCAGCCTGGACGAGGTGTTCCTGTCCCTCACCGGCCACCGCGCCAGTGCCCCGCAGGACACCGTCCCCACCGACACCCGCGAGGAGGTCGCCGTATGAGCGCCGCAACCGCAACCGCAACCCCGATCGACGCCGACGCCCGGATTCCGCTGCGCGGCCATCTGCGCCACACCGGCGCCCTCATCCGACGCAACCTGCTCTGGATCCGCCAGGACCCGGAGTCGATGTTCGACGCCATCCTGATGCCGGTCGTCTTCACCCTGCTGTTCGTCTACGTCTTCGGCGGCTCGATCGGCCAGGCCCTGGGCGGCGGGCAGGACGGATACGTCCAGTACGTCATCCCGGGCATGATCGCGATGATGAGCATGACCCTGTCCCAGGGCGTCGGCACCGGCTTCAGCCAGGACTTCAACTCCGGTGTCATGGACCGTTTCCGGTCGCTTCCGATCGGGCGCGGCTCGGTGCTGTTCGCGAAGATCTCGGTGGAACTGCTGCGGATGCTGTTCGCGACCACCGTGCTGATGATCGTCGCCGTTCTGGTGGGCTTCGACATCCACCACTGGGGCGGTCTGTTCGCGGCGGTCGGTCTGTCCGCCGTGTTCGCCTCCTCGATCATGTGGGTGTTCCTCACCCTGGGCGTGATCCTGAAGAACGCGCAGTCCGTGCAGGCGATGGGCTTCCTGGTGCTGTTCCCGCTCCAGTTCGGCTCGTCGATCTTCGCGCCGACGAACTCGATGCCGGGCTGGCTCCAGCACTTCACCGACTACAACCCGCTGTCCACGCTCGCCGACGCGGCCCGCGGACTGATGGTGGGCGGTCCGGTCGCGCACGACCTGTGGGTCACGCTCGGCTGGTCGGCGGCGATCACCGCGGTGGCGGCCCCGTACGCCATCCACAAGTTCCGCACGAAGAACTGACCGGCCTGACCGGCCTGGACGCCCAGGCGTCGGTGCGCGTCACACCAGGGCGGCGGCCTCCTCCACGGAGAGGCCGTCGCCCTCCGCGTACGCCGTGTCGTAGGCCGCGTCGCCCAGCACCGCGCGCAGGTCGCGCTCGGCCCCGGCCCGCATGGTGCGCTCGATGGTCGTCGGGGCGTGATCGACGGGCAGCAGCGCGTCCCCGACCCTGAGGCAGCGGGCGCCGTCGCGGGCACGGGCACCTCCGTCGGCCCCGGCGAGGGCGAGCGCGGCGGTGTGCAGGTACATGGTGCGCATATGGGGGGCGATGGTCAGGGCCAGCGGGTCCTCGGACTTCTCCAGTGCCCGGCGGGTCAGCCGCAGACACTCCTCGTAGCAGCCGTCCAGGGCCTCCAGCCAGGCCTCCGAGCCGAGGATGAAGGCGTCGAAGATGACGAAGTGGGCGATGCCGAACTGCTCTCGCAGCAGGCGGAGTTGTTCACGCGCCTCGGGGATGCGGCCGGTCAGGCCGAGCCAGCCGGCCAGGAACATCCGGGAGGCGGGCATCGCCTCGTTGCGCGCGCCCTCCTGGTCGGCGATCACCTCGCGCAGCAGGAGTTCGCCGCGCTCGGCCTCCCCCGTCTCCAGCAGCGCGCTGCCGAGGCGGGCGTTGAGCACGGACTTCTGGGCGCGGGCACCGAGCTGTTCGGCCCGCACGATCGCCCGCTCGTAGTCGTCGGCGGCCGCCCGCCACTCGCCCTTGCGCTCATGGGCCTCGGCGCGCGCGGAGAGCGCCTCGGCGGTTCCCCACACGTCGCCGAGCCGCTCGTAGATCGCCAGCGCCTCCTCGGCGTCCTGGATGGCGTCGCCGGCCCAGTCGGAGCGGTTGGCGAGCAGATTGGCCCGCCACTGGAGGGCGGCGGCGAGCTCCCACTCGTAGCCCGGGGTGGCCCGGCAGGTGTCGACGGTCGCCCTGATGACGTCCCGCAGCCGGTCCATGTCCCCGGTGAGCATGATGGCGAAGAACCACAGGGAGCCCGGCATCCGGCAGGTCTGTGCCATTCCGGGCTCGTAGGTGGCGGCGATGGACCGCAGCTTCGCCTGCGCGTGCTGGTTCTGCCAGGCGTCCAACTCCGTGTCCATGCAGGCGAGATGGATGAGATGGGCGCCGCGCCTGGCCTCCTCCAGAACCTCGCCGGTCCACGGCGGCGGGGTGTCCGTGCAGCGCTCCCACACCGGTGCGGCGGGGCGGACCGGCTCGGTGAAGGGGTCGGGACCGAGGCCCTGCACCTCGCGGGACCAGTTGCGGGCCTCGATGCGCAGGTCGCGCATCTGCCAGTACCAGGCCAGCGACAGGACCAGGCACAGCCCTTCCTGCTCGTCGCGGTCGGCCACGACCCGGCGCAGCGCGGTGCGCAGGTTCTCGTACTCGCGCTCCAGGCGCTCGATGGCGCCGAGTTGGCCGGCGCCGCGCAGCAACGGGTCGGTGACGCGGGCGAGTTCGCGATAGTACGTCAGATGCGCGCGCTCGGCGTCGGCGCGGGCCCCGTCCGCCTCGTCGAGGCGCTCGCCGGCGTATTCGGCGACGGTCTCCAGGAGCCGGTAGCGCATCTCGCCGTCCCCCGAAGGGGCCGCCACCACCAGGGACTTGTCGACGAGCGAACCGAGCGCGTCCAGCGCGCCGGGGCCGCAGACCGCCTCGGCGGCGGCCAGGTCGCAGCCGCCGGCGAACACCGAAAGGCGCCGCAGGACGTCCCGTTCCTCCTCGTCGAGCAGGTCCCAGGACCAGTCGACGACAGCCCTGAGGGTCTGCTGGCGGGGCAGGACGGTACGGCTGCCGGAGGTGAGCAGCCGGAACCGGTCGTCGAGCCGGTCGGCGATCTGACGAGGGGTCAGCATCCGCAGCCGGGCGGCGGCGAGCTCGATTCCCAGGGGCAGCCCGTCGAGGCGCCGGCAGATCTCCGCGCAGGCCGCCGCGGTCTCCTCGTCGGCGTCCACCCGGAACCCGGGCCGGGCCGAGGCGCCCCGGTCGGCGAGCAGCCGCAGCGCGACCGGCTCGGGCAGGGGCTCCACGGGACGCAGCAACTCCCCCGGCACGCCGAGGGGTTCACGACTGGTGGCCAGGATGGTCAGCCCCGGGCAGCGCTCCAGGAGCCGTTCCGCCAGCCGGGCGGCCGCGTCGACCACGTGCTCGCAGTTGTCGAGGATCAGCAGCATGCTGCGCCGGCCGCAATGCTCGGCGAGCCGCTCGACGGGTTCGTCGAGCCGCTCGCTGCCCGCGGCGCGCATCGCCTCGGCGGCACCGGCGCCGTACAGCACGGTCTCGCGGGCCCCGACGGCGGTGAGCACGGCCTCGGGCACCGCGTCCGGGTCGTCGACCGGCGCGAGCTCCGCCAGCCACACCCCGTCCCGCACCACGTCCCCCACGGCCTCGGCCGCCTCCTGCGAGAGCCGCGTCTTCCCGGCCCCGCCCGGCCCGAGCAGTGTGACCAGCCGCGCGGTCGCGAGGTCGCCCCGGATGGCATCGATGTCGGCTTCCCGGCCGACGAAGGAGGTGAGCCGGGCGCGGAGGTTGCCGGCGGGCGGGGGTGCGGTGGTGTGAGCCGGGGTTCCCTCCGCCGCGGGGGCCTGCGCGGCCGGGGTCTGCGCGGCCGGGGTCTGCTCGCGGGCGCCACCAGCGGGCCCACCCGTCCCCCAGTCCCGGCGGGACGGCTCCGGTCGCAGCAACTCCCCGTGCAGAGCCCGCAGTTCGGCCCCGGGGTCGGCCCCCAGCCGGTCCGCGAGCAGTTGTCGTACGGACTCGTAGGCGGCCAGTGCCTCCGCCGTGCGGCCCGTGTCGCGCAGGGCGCGCAGGCGGAGGCACTGGAGGGGTTCGTCGAGGGGGTGGGTGTCGCAGAGGGCGGTCAGTTCGGGGAGGGACTGGTCGGCCTGGCCGAGGGCGAGGGCGGCGGCGTGACGGGCGCGCAGGGCGTCGAGCCGGCGGGCCTCGGCGCGGGTCGCCTCGGCGGTGCGGTCGGGCAGATCGGCCAGCGCCGGGCCCCGCCACAGGACGAGGGCGTCGTCCAGGACCACGGCCGCCTTCGCGGGGTCGCCGTCGGCCAGCGCCCGCATGCCGTCGCCCGCGAGCCGCTCGAACCGGTGCAGGTCGATGTCGTCCGGCGTGGCCGTCAGCCGGTAACCGCCGTCCACGGATGCCACGGCGTCCGCGCCGAGCGCCCGCCGCAGCCGCCCCACCAGCGCCTGCACCGCGCCCGTCGCGTCGGCGGGCGGGTCACCGTCCCACACCTCGTCCACCAGGAGGCTCACCGGGACGGTCCGGCCGGGCCGCAGAGCGAGCACGGTCAGCAACGCACGCAGGCGCGTCCCGCCGACCGGGACGGCCGTACCGTCGGAGCGGAGTGCTTGCGTGGTGCCGAGGATGCGATAGCGCACGGGGTCCATTGTCTCTGCCGGGGGCGGGACGGGTCACGGGGTTCCGGGGGCGGGGTGTCGGGTGGGCGGCTGGAACGCCGGGGCCGGTCGGGGTGCAGGTTGGCTTGCCGGGTTGCCGAGGCTGCCGGGGCCGGTCGGCGTGGCGGGGGCGGGACGGGTCACGGGGTTCAGGGAGCGGGGTGTCGGGTGGCCGGCTGGAGCGCCGAGGTCGGCCAGAGTGCTGGTTGGCCTGCCGGGTTGCCGAGGCTGTGCCGAGGTCGGTCGATGTGCCGGGGGCGGGACGGGTGACGGGGCTCCGGCAGCAAGAGGTCGACTGGAGCGCCGGGGCCGGCTTGGGTGCCGGCTGCCGGATTGCCGGGCTGCCGAAGCCGACCGGACTGCCGGGGCTGATCGGAATTGCCGAGGCCGGCCGCAGTGCCGGAGTCGGCCCGATTGCCGAGGCAGGTCCGCCCCGGCCGGGTGCCCTGCCGAGGCCCCCCACAAGAGGCCGACCGCCGGAAGGCTCACGCCCCGCCCGGGACCTCCAGCGTGGCCAGGACCCCCGCCTCGGACCGCTCACCCCCACCGCCCTCGAACCACTTCGGGCACGCGTCCACAGACCGCAGCGACCGTCGCCCCGGCACCGGCTCCCAGGTCCGCGAACCCGGCTCCGTCCTGCCGTACTCCTGTGTCACGACCTGCACCCTCCGCACCCGTCCCCGCACCTCGGGCAGGCGCCCGCCGTGCGTCTCGACGGTGAGCAGCCCGACGAACCCCCGAGAGTCCTTCGGCACCGGCACATGTTCCGCCACCCCCACGACCAGGCCGCTCCCGTCCCGCAGCACCCGCACGGCACGCTGTTCCACCGGCCCGGAGAGCTCGCTGAGGTGGTGGTCCCAGCCGCCGCCGAGCACGTCGTCCGGGGCGTGGAGCAGCAGCGGCCAGCCCACCTCCTCCCCCACCGAGAAGGGCGTACCGCAACACTCCATCTGCCAGTCCGCGTAGAACACGTGCCAGAGCCCCATGTCCCCAGCCTTCCATGGAACCGTTCCTAATCAGTGAGCAGGAGTGAGTCTTGGACCCATAACTGGTCACTGCGGACACCCCGAACGGTTTTGGATGTCCTGGTCGCCCGCGTACTCGCCGCGTCCGGCGGCACGGATCGTGTCCGTGGTCCGGGGAAGCGGGGGCGGGTTTCCTCGCGCCCAGGGGCACGCCGGTCGGCCTGGACGGTCCGATGCCCGTGCACATCGCTCTGGTGTGCACGGGGCGGTGTCGTCCGTCGCCGGATCGGGTGTCCCTGGGCGCGTCGTCCGATCGCGATGCTCGCCGCATCGTGCCGGGTGGTCCTACGGGTGGGGCCCGCCATCGGTTTTTGCCAGTGCTGTGCGCCCCACTTGCTGGTGTAGGCCGGGTCCACGGCGATGATCGTGATACCTGTGGCGTCGGCCATGGAAGTCAGCCGGGCGCGGAGCCTGCCGGTCGGCATGCCGGAGATGAGCTGCCGGAATCGACGCTTGCGCCCGTGCTTCTCTCTGGTTTTCTCGGCCTGGAAGTCGAGGTCTTCGACCGCGATTGCCTTGACGCCGCAAGTCTTGGCCCAGTTCAGCAGCCGTGTGAGGGCGTGCCGTAACTGGGCATCGCGGTGCTGGGCGTTGCCGGACAGGTCGTAGAAGAACCGGCGCGGCCGGCCGACCGGGTTGCCGTGCGTGTCCAGGCGCCATGCGGCGAGGTGGTCGGCGTTGGTGTCCACGCCGATCACGCCATCGGCAAGAACGGCTTCGAGCGGGAGGGTCCTGGCAGGTGAGATCTGCCAGGTGGCGTCCGTGTACCAGCGTCCGCGTCCCGTGTCGTAGTGGATGCGGTAGGCCACGGCCCGGTTGGCTTCCACGCGGTCGGCCCACTCCTGCCCCCGGTGCCGGAACCGTACCTTCGCAGCTAGTACGTACCGGCCGTGCCTGGCGTTCGCCAGGTCGGCGAGCGGGGTCGGGAGCTTGATCGATATTTCGCCCTCGGGCGTGATACGGACCGTCTCGTTGCCGAACCTTTTCCCCGACTCGCCGTCCGCCTGGAGGAACCAGCGCTCGGCTTCCCACCGCTCACGCCACCCGGCCCTGGTGAGCTGCGCCGTGGCGAGGTGGTGACGGGTGCCCAGCAGACGTTTGCCGCCACGCACGACATGCACCCGGCCCGCTTCTCGGTCGGCCCGAACCTTCTCGAGCCGGTCCTCCAGCACATGCAGCCGTCGTGTCTTGTGAAACCACTCGTGCGCGGAGCGGTAGCCGCCCGGAGCCCGCTTCGTGCCCTGGTGACCGACCGGCAGCGACAGCCGGTGCCGGATCGTCGTGATACCGGCTTCGAGAGACTGCACGTGCGCGGCCTGGCCGCGCCGGGCGAGCGCCCACTGGTCATGCGTGGCCCTTGTGATCGACCCGGCCCACCTGGACGACGACTCGGCTGTCAGGTCCCGCTTACGGGCCGCCCATGACTCGGTGGAGTGCTCCAGGCCGTCCGCGCAACGCGCTTTGAGGTCCTTCGAGGCGAGCGAGCCAAGGTGCGCACCCACCAAGCGCAGAACCTTCTCATCCTCGGACGTGAGGTCCTTCAGCCGGGCCCGGATCGCAACACCGGACGGGCCGAGAGCCACGAACGGCGTGGCAATCGGGCGGAGGTCAGCCATGTTCGGCGGCTTCCAGTGCCTTGCGGGCGCGGTTCTTCGCCGACCTGCGACCGTACAGGCGGGCGCAGAACCAGGTCAGCACCTCCACCATGTCCCGCACCAGGTCGTCTTCGACCTCACCGTCATCCAGGACCAGCAGGCGACGGCTCATTGCGGACAAGGCGGCCTCGACAAGCTCGACGTTCATCCGGCCGAGCCGGTCCTTGTGCTCCACCACCACGGTGGTCACGTTCGGGTCGGCCAGCAGACGCCGGGCCTTGGACCGGCAGCCGTTCATCCCGGAAGCGATCTCCGCCTCGACACGAACGACTCGGTGACCGGCCTGCGCCGCCCACGCCGACAGGCGAGCGACCTGGCGTTCCAGATCGGTCTTCTGATCGTGTGAGGACACGCGGGCATACAGGCCCAGACCGCCGATGGCCTCGGGTGTGGTGTTCGCGTCGATGTTCACCAGGATCGTGCGTGGCCCGACCCGCTGAGCCGGTACCGGCAACGTCCCCTCACGGAACCAGCGATACGCGGTCTGCGGATGCACGCCCTGCGTCTTCGCCCATTCCGTCAGATTCACGCTCTGACAACGACACTCACTCATGCATGGTTACGCTCACTCAACCGACTTCAAGGACCAGCAGGTGGAACCCCCGCCCCACCCCAAGACGTTTTCCCCTGTGCCCGGTACCGTCGGGCAGTCCCACCGCGCGCGTGTCCAGTCCAGGGAGCCCCATGACCACCGCCACCACCCGCCACAGCGACCGGCGGATCAGCCCCGTCTTCCTCGGGATCTGCGCCGTGACGGCGGTGACGGGCTGGGCCACCTGGACCGGCTTCGCCGAGAAGCCCGGCGTCGCCGTGTTCCTGTTCGTGACCGGCGCCTGGATCGTCTCCCTGTGCCTGCACGAGTACGCGCACGCCCGCACCGCCCTGCACAGCGGCGACATCACCATCGGCGCCAAGGGCTACCTCACGCTGAACCCTCTGAAATACACCCATGCCCTGCTCAGCATCGTGCTCCCCGTCATCTTCGTGATCATGGGCGGCATCGGCCTGCCCGGCGGCGCGGTGTTCATCGAGCGCGACCGGATCCGCGGCCGCTGGCGGCACAGCCTGATCTCGGCGGCGGGCCCGCTGACGAACGTCCTGTTCGCGATCGCCTGCACGGCCCCGTTCTGGCTGGACGCCCTCGACGGGGTCCCGCTGGAGTTCCGCTTCGCGCTGGCCTTCCTCGCCCTGCTCCAGGTCTCGGCCGCGATCCTGAACTTCCTGCCGGTCCCCGGCCTGGACGGCTACGGCGTGATCGAGCCCTGGCTCTCCCGCGGCATCAAGCGCCAGATCGAACCGTTCGCGCCCTTCGGCCTGCTGTTCGTGTTCGCGCTGCTGTGGGTGCCGCAGGTCAACAGCGTGTTCTTCGACCTGGTCGACGCGGTCCTGCGCGGACTCCAGGTCGACCCCGGGGAGGCCTCGTTCGGCTGGAGCCTCTACCGCTTCTGGACCTGAGTGACCCGGCCCCGCTTGAAGTAGTACCAGCACATGTTGGAGGAGAGCCCGGCAAGCAGCACCCACACGACCCCGAGCCAGCTGCCCTGTGCGAAGGAGACGACCGCCGCCGCCACGGCGAGGAGGCAGACGGCGAGGGCGTAGAGGGCTAGGCGGGGCATTTCCACGGGCTCCTGTCAGGGGGACACTGCTGCGCTACGGCGTCCAGTGTCCCCCATCGGCTCAGACGTCCGTGACCCGCAGCCCCGCGTGGGCCTTGTACCGCCGGTTCACCGAGATCAGGTTGGCGACCAGCGACTCCACCTGGTGGGCGTTGCGCAGCCGGCCCGCGAAGATGCCGCGCATGCCGGGGATACGGCCGGCCAGCGCCTGCACGATCTCCACGTCGGCCCGCTCCTCGCCGAGCACCATGACGTCGGTGTCGATCTCCTCGACCTGCGGGTCCTGGAGCAGCACGGCCGACAGATGGTGGAAGGCGGCGGTGACCCGCGAGTCCGGCAACAGGGAAGCGGCCTGCTCGGCGGCGCTTCCCTCCTCCGGCTTCAGCGCGTAGGCGCCCTTCTTGTCGAAGCCGAGCGGGTTGACGCAGTCGACGACGAGCTTGCCGACGAGTTCCTCGCGCAGCGACTCCAGGGTCTTGCCGTGGCCGTCCCACGGCACGGCGACGATCACGATGTCACTGCGGCGCGCGGTCTCGGCGTTGTCGGCGCCCTCGACCCCGTGCCCGAGTTCCTCGGCGGCGGCCTGCGCGCGGTCGGCGGCGCGGGAGCCGATGATCACCTTCTGCCCGGCGCGGGCGAGCCGGTAGGCGAGGCCCTTGCCCTGCGGCCCGGTCCCGCCGAGGACGCCGACGACGAGCCCGGAGACGTCGGGAAGGTCCCACGGGTCCTTGGCGGGAGCCTTCTGTGCAGCACTGTCGCTAGAGGTCATGGCGCCGACTTTACGTGCGCCCCGCCCGTCCCGGCCGGTCGGGTGAGCGGGTTCACGGACCGGCGGCGACCCGGCGGCGAACGCCGGCGGCCGGCCCGAGCCCTGCCCGGTTCGGGCGAATCCGGGGTGAACCGCGGGTCGCGCCCGCCCGGGTGCGGCAGGATGCGGCCCCATGGACGCCGTACGGGTCGCGCTGCTGCGCGAAGTGCTCGCCGGGACCGAGTGGTTGGGAGCCACGCGACGCTTCGCGGGCGTGCTGCGCGGCTCGGTGGTCTCGCACGGCGGCGGACTGCTCCTGGTCGGCACGCCGGAGTACGAACCGTGGCATCTGGCGGCCCACCTGGTCGACGAGGCCGCCTGGTCGGGCACACCGGAGCTGGCCCCCACTCTCGTACGCCACGACGCGCGCCCCTCCGACCCCGCGCATCTGTCGGTCGGGCCGGGCCGGCTCGCGGCGGCCCGGCGCGGCGAGACCCTGCTGGTGGTGTCCCCGGACCGGCCGGGCGCCCCGCTTCTGGAGCAGGTCCATGACGCCCGGCGGGCCGGCGCGACGGTCCTCTCGCTCGGCCCCGGTGAGGACGGACTCGCCGCGATGGCCCACGAGTCACTGGCCGTGCCGGAGGGCACGGACCTCGATCTGGACACCGTGCAGCACCTGGTGAGCGCGGCGGCCGGGGAGAACGCCGTCCCCACGCCCCGGGGCCGGCGGCGCTTCCGGGACCGGCTGTCGAGACTGGCCGACCAGCTGACGGCACCGCCTCCGGCCCGCTGGTAGCCGCGGAAAAGCAGTTGCGGACCGGGAGGCCTCCCCCGACCATGGCGGCTCGTGACCGACGACGCCCCCGCACCCCCTTCCGGCCTGCGCGCGATGCTCCCCGACCTCGCCCCCTGGCGGGCCTCCCGGGACTTCCGGCGGCTGTGGTACTCGGGGCTGATCTCGAACTTCGGCAGCTTCCTGACCTTCGTGGCCCTGCCGGTCCAGCTGAAGGACCTGACGGGCTCGGCGGCGGCGGTGGGCGCGATCGGGGCCGTGGAGCTGATCCCGCTCCTCGTCTTCGGCCTGTACGGCGGCGCGCTCGCGGATGCCTGGGACAAGCGGAAGCTGATCGTGTGGACCGAGGTGGGGCAGGGTCTGCTGAGCGCGGCCCTGCTGCTCAACGCGCTGTTCCCGCACCCCGCCGTCTGGCCGCTGTACGTCGTCGCCGCCCTGTCCTCCGCCCTGGTCTCGGTGCAGCGTCCCGCGCTCGACTCCCTGTGGCCCCGGATCGTGGCCCACGACCACCTCCCGGCGGCGGCCTCGCTGAACTCCTTCCGCTGGACGGTGGGCGGGGTCGCGGGCCCGGCGCTGGCGGGCGTGGTGGTGGCCTACGCGGGCCTGGGCTGGGCGTACGGCGCGGACCTGCTGACCTTCGCCGTCTCCGTCGTCCTCGTCGCGCGGATCGCGTCCTCGCCCGCCTCCCACGAGGCCGCCAAGCCGTCGTTGAGGGCCATCGCGGAGGGCGCCCGGTACGCCTGGAGCCGCAAGGAACTCCTCGGCACCTACGCCGTCGACCTCGCCGCGATGTTCCTGGCGATGCCGCTGGCCCTGCTGCCGTTCCTCGCGGACGAACTGGACGCGCGGTGGTCGCTGGGTCTGATGTACGCGAGCATCCCGCTCGGCGCCCTGCTGGTGAGCCTCATGAGCGGCTGGACGTCCCGGGTCCACCGGCACGGCCGGATGGTGGTGCTGTCGGCGGCCCTGTGGGGCGTGGCGATCGCGGCGGCCGGGGTCATGGACGACGTATGGCTGGTGCTGCTGTTCCTGACCGTGGCCGGCGGCTGCGACATGGTCAGCGGGATCTTCCGCGGGGCCATGTGGAACCAGACGATCCCGGACGAGCTGCGCGGGCGGCTCGCCGGGATCGAGCTGCTGTCGTACTCGGTGGGCCCGACCGTCGGCCAGGTCAGGGCCGGCGGTTTCGCCGCGTGGTGGGGCGTGCGGACGTCGGTCTGGTCCGGCGGTCTGCTGTGTGCGGGCGCCGTGGGCCTGCTGGCCCTGTGCCTGCCGAGGCTGATGTCGTACGACGTGCGCACGAACGAGCACGCGACGCGGCTGCGCAAGCAACGCGAGGCAGCCGCGCCGACCCCCATGGAGGCGTGATCAGCTGTCTTCGCTGCTCGCGGGGGCGTCGTGCCACTTGGGGTCGTTCTCCCACTCGAGGTTGCGCTCGCGCGCCAGCTCCATCGCCTGCTCCGCTTCCTTCCGGGTCGCGTACGGCCCCATGCGGTCCTTGGCCGGGCACTCGGGCCCTTCCTCGACCGTCTTGTGCTCCAGGCAGTAGAACCACTCGCCCGGCTTGCCGACCGCACGCTTCTTGAACAAGGGCATGACCTGCTCCTCTCGCCACCGTCATGTTCCCCCATAGCCGCTGGATAGACTCGTCGGCATGTCTGGCCAGTCGCTGCTCGTGCCCGGGGAGCTGTCCCCCATCCGTTCCGTGCCCGGAAACATCCGGCGCCCCGAGTACGTCGGCAAGCCCGCGCCGACGCCGTACACGGGTCCGGAGGTGCAGACCCCGGAGACGATCGAGGCGATGCGGATCGCCGGCCGTATCGCGGCGCGGGCGATGGCGGAGGCCGCGAAGCTGATCGCTCCCGGGGTGACCACCGACGAACTGGACAAGGTGGCGCACGAGTACATGTGCGACCACGGCGCCTACCCGTCGACGCTCGGCTACCGGGGTTTCCCGAAGTCGCTGTGCACGAGCCTCAACGAGGTGATCTGCCACGGCATCCCGGACTCCACCGTGCTCCGGGACGGCGACATCATCAACCTCGACGTGACGGCGTACATCGGCGGGGTGCACGGCGACAACAACGCGACGTACCTGGTGGGTGACGTCGACGAGGAGAGCCGTCTGCTGGTCGAGCGGACCCGGGAGTCCCTGGACCGGGCGATCAAGGCCGTCAAGCCGGGCCGCCAGATCAACATCATCGGCCGTGTGATCGAGTCGTACGCCAAGCGCTTCGGCTACGGAGTCGTCCGGGACTTCACGGGCCACGGCATCAACTCCTCGTTCCACAGCGGCCTGATCATCCCGCACTACGACAGCCCGCACGCGACGACGGTCATCCAGCCCGGCATGACGTTCACGATCGAGCCGATGCTGACGCTCGGGACGCACGAGTACGACATGTGGGACGACGGCTGGACGGTCGTCACGAAGGACCGCAGGCGGACGGCGCAGTTCGAGCACACGCTGGTGGTGACGGAGACGGGGGCGGAGATCCTGACGCTGCCGTAGCAGGTCCTGGACCCGTCCCCTGGGGGACGGGTCCTTTCTTGGACATTTCTACCGACAGGGCCCCCTCCCCCCGCTGTCCGCGCGAGGCTCAGCGCTCCAGGAAGACCCGTCCTCCCACCTCGACCCATCCCCCGGGCTGCGGGGCGGTGAGGATCTGGGAGCCGGCGCCCTGGACGATGTTCAGGGCTCGCCCCAGTTCGGCGGTGAGCTGGAGAGCGGCGGCACCGGTGGCCTCGTCCTCCTCGACACCGTCACCCCGGCCGGGAAAGCCACGGGCCCGGATCCGTCCGGCGGCCTCGTCCTCCCAGGCCCAGGCGTAGATCCACGCCCCCGGCGCCGGGACGGCCAGATCGTCCACCTCGGCGGCGCTGCCGTACTGCCGCAAGGTCCGGGGCGCCGCCCACTCGGCCCGCGCCTCGATCCAGCTGAACTCCCCGTCCAGCCGGGTACCGACGACCCCGGCGGGCGTGACGAGCTCGGGCACGTCGAGCAGCCAGGCGGCCCCGACACACGGGTATCCGGCGAAGGCCAGCCGTACGGAGGGCGTGTAGATGTCGATGACGCCCCGCTCGGGATCGTCGACGAACACGGTCTCGCTGAACCCGAGTTTCGCGGCGAACGCCTGTCGCTCGTCCCGGTCCGGCATCACGGACCCCTCACGGACGACCCCCAGCTCATTGCCGTAGCCACCGTTCGGCGCACAGAAGACGCGCAGCACGTCGTAGTCAGTCACGGGGGAATTCAAGCATCCGGGGAGGACCGCCACGGGACGGGTTGTACGGGCCGGGCGAGGGGGGCGGGCGCATGTCCTCTGCTGCGGGCCACCGGGAAAGGGCGCACACCGGAGACACGGCAGCCGGAACGCGGTGCGGTCGGCGAGCCCGACGGGGCAGGCACACCCCCACTGCGGACCACCGGGAAGGGCGCACACCGCAGAC
>NZ_KB911582.1:145270-514572 GCF_000383615.1 Streptomyces canus 299MFChir4.1
GCGAGCCCGACGGGGCAGGCACACCCCCACTGCGGACCACCGGGAAGGGCGCACACCGCAGACGCAGCGGCCGGGACACAGCACCGTCGGCGAGCCCGACGGGGCGAGACAGGTCCCGCGATGCGGACCGCCAGGGAAGGGCGCACGCCGGAAACACGGCGGCCGGAGACACGGCGGCCGGGACGCGACACGATCGGGCGAGCCCGGCGGGGCAGGCACACCCCCTGCTCCGAGCCACCAGGAAAGGCGCACCCGAGAGACGACAGCGGGGGCGCAGTACGGCCGGCGAGCCCGACGGGGGCGAGACACGCCCCCTACTACCGGCCGCCAGGAAAGGGCGCACGCCCGAGAGGCGGGAGCCGGGACGCAACACGGCCGGCGAACACGGCGGGGCAGGCATGCCCCCTGCTCCGCCCCAGCGGGAAACGGCGGGCGGCACCGTCGGCGAGCCCCACGGGGCGGGGCATGTCCTCAGCCGCGAGCCGGCGGGGAAGGGCGCACGCCGGTGACGCGGTGATCGTGGTGCGGCACGGGCCTGGGGTAGTCGCCGCCTTCGCGCGCCGGGGCGTGATCCTGTGCGCCGGCTGTGTCGGGGGCGACGGGCCGGCGGGTGGACCTTCTTCGGCGGCCGCTCTCGCAGGTTCGTGACCAGCGGGGCGAGATGCTGTCGCGCCCGCGCACGGCACCCCGACCGTGACCCCCGAGCAGAAGCTTTGACCGTCCCTTGACCTTCCCTTGGTGTCTGTTTTGAGCCATCCCGCGATATCACTCAGGTAAGCCTCAGATAACTTAGGTCAGCCTCACCAAACATGTGACACCCGTCACGTGATGTTCAACGTCCGCACCAGGAGCCCGCATGCGAGCCGCCAGACTGTCCGTCGTCACCGCCACCGCCGTGGCGGCACTGACCGCCGTCACGGGGTGCACGGAGAAGGGAAGCTCCGGCGACAGCGACCGCGTGATCGACGTGACCGCCACGGACAGCAAGTGCGAGGTCTCCAAGAAGGAGTTCCCGGCCGGCCACCTGGAGCTGGCGATCGAGAACAAGGGCTCCAAGGTCACCGAGGTCTACGTCCTCTTCCCGGACGACCGGATCGTCACCGAGCGCGAGAACATCGGCCCGGGCACCAAGCAGAAGGTCACGGCCGAGGTGAAGGCCGGTACCTACACGATCGCCTGCAAGCCCGGCATGAAGGGCGACGGCATCCGCCAGGAGGTCAAGGTCACCGGCGGGACCGCGGCCAAGCGCGACCCGCGCCTCGACGCCGCCGTCGCCTCGTACCGCCAGTACGCGCAGGAGCAGGCCGACGCGACCCTGCCGCTGGCGAAGACCTTCGCCGCCGCCGTCAAGGCCGGTGACCTGGAGGCGGCCAAGAAGGCCTACGCCCCCTCCCGGATCGGCTGGGAGCGCACCGAGCCGGTGGCGGAGTCCTTCGGGGACATCGACCCGAAGGTCGACGTGCGGGCGGACGGCCTGGAGGACGGCCAGAAGTGGACCGGCTGGCACCGCCTGGAGAAATCCCTCTGGCAGGACAAGAAGATCACCGCCGAGGACAAGACCCTCGCCGACCAGCTGATCACCGACCTCACCGACTGGCAGAACCGGGTCGGCAAGGCGGACATCACCCCGACCTCCATGGCCAACGGCGCCAAGGAACTCCTCGACGAGGTCGCCACCGGCAAGGTCACCGGCGAGGAGGAGCGCTACTCGCACACCGACCTCGTCGACTTCAAGGCCAACGTCGAGGGCGCCGAGAAGTCGTACGAGCTGCTGAAGCCGGTCGCCAAGGAGCACAACGCGGCCCTGGTCACCGAGCTCGACAAGCAGTTCGCGGCGCTGAACACGCTGCTGGACAAGTACCGCGCGGACAAGTCGTCGTACGACTTCACCTCGTACGACAAGGTCGGCGACGCCGATCGCAAGCAGCTGTCGGACGGTGTGAACGCGCTCGCGGAACCGCTGTCCAAGCTCGCCGCCGCCGTCGTCACCAAGTCCGCCTGAGGCCGGGGTCATGACGGACACGACCCACGAGTCGACGCCCTCGCGCCGCGCGCTCATCGGCTGGGGCGGGGCCGGGCTCGCGCTCGGTGCCGCCGCGGCCGGCGGCGCGGTCGCGATGACCCGCACCGGGGACGACCTCACCCCGACCGCCGCCGAGGCCGGTGCCGCCGTGGAGTTCCACGGCGCCCACCAGGCCGGTATCGCCACGCCCGTGCAGGACCGGCTGCACTTCGCCGCGTTCGACGTGACGACCGAGGACCGCGCCGAGTTCGTGCAGATGCTCAAGGACTGGACGGCCGCGGCCCGCCGGTTGACCGCGGGCAAGGCCGTCGGGGAAGGGGCGTACGGCGGTCTCGCCGAGGCGCCGCCGGACGACACCGGGGAGGCGCTCGGGCTCAAGCCCTCGCGGCTGACGCTGACGATCGGCTTCGGTCCTTCCCTCTTCGGGAAGTTCGACCTGGCCGACCAGCGGCCCGAGGCACTCGTCGACCTCCCCCAGTTCGCCGGGGACAACCTCGACAAGAACCGCAGCGGCGGCGACCTGTGCGTCCAGGCCTGCGCGGACGACCCGCAGGTCGCCGTGCACGCGATCCGCAACCTCGCCCGGATCGGCTTCGGCAAGGTCGTCATCAGGTGGTCGCAGCTCGGCTTCGGCAAGACGTCCTCGACCACGCCCGACGCGCAGACCCCGCGCAACCTGATGGGCTTCAAGGACGGCACCCGCAACATCGCGGGCACGGAGACGGACCGCCTGGAGAAGTTCGTGTGGGCGGACTCCGCCAAGGACGCCAAGGACGCCCCGTGGATGCACGGCGGCTCCTACCTCGTCGCCCGCCGCATCCGTATGCACATCGAGACCTGGGACCGCACCTCGCTGCAGGAGCAGGAGGACGTCTTCGGCCGCGACAAGGGTGAGGGCGCCCCGGTCGGCAAGGCCAAGGAGCGCGACAAGCCGTTCCTGCCGGCGATGAAGCCCGACGCGCACGTCCGGCTCGCGCACCCCGACTCCAACGGCGGGGCGACGATCCTGCGCCGCGGCTACTCCTTCACCGACGGCACGGACGGTCTCGGCCGGCTGGACGCCGGGCTGTTCTTCCTGGCCTACATGAAGGACGTCAGGGAGGGCTTCATCCGTATCCAGCGTCATCTGGCCACCGACGCGCTCAACGAGTACATCCAGCACGTGGGTTCAGCGGTCTTCGCCGTCCCGCCCGGCGTCCGCGACAAGGACGACTGGTGGGGCCGCACGCTGTTCTCCAAGGAGGCCTGACCCGTGTTCTCCAACTACCTGATCGGTCTGCGCGAGGGCCTGGAGGCCTCTCTCGTCGTCTGCATCCTCATCGCCTACCTGGTGAAGACGGGCCGCCGGGACGCCCTGAGGCCCATCTGGATGGGCATCGGCGTCGCGGTCGCGCTCGCCCTCGGCTTCGGCTGCGCACTCGAATTCGGCTCGCAGGAGCTGACGTTCGAGGCACAGGAGGCGCTCGGCGGCTCCCTGTCGGTCATCGCGGTCGGCCTGGTGACGTGGATGGTCTTCTGGATGCGGCGCACCGCCCGGCACCTGAAGTCCGAGCTGCACGACAAGTTGGACGCCGCCCTCCAGATCGGCACGGGCGCGCTGGTCGCCACCGCGTTCCTCGCCGTCGGCCGCGAGGGCCTGGAGACCTCCCTGTTCGTGTGGACCTCGGTGCACGCGGCCGGCGACGGCACCCCGCGCCCGCTGATCGGGGCGGCCCTGGGCATCCTCACGGCGATCGTCCTGGGCTGGCTGTTCTACCGCGGCGCCCTGCGCATCAACCTCTCCAAGTTCTTCACCTGGACCGGCGGGATGCTGGTCGTCGTGGCCGCGGGTGTGCTGGCGTACGGTTTCCACGACCTCCAGGAGGCGAGCTGGCTGCCCGGCCTGAACGACAATGCCTTCGACATCAGCGACACCATCCCGCCCGACAGCTGGTACGGCACGCTCCTCAAGGGCGTGTTCAACTTCCAGCCGGACCCGACCGTCCTTCAGGTCACGGTGTGGCTGCTGTACTTGATCCCGACGCTCGCGCTGTTCCTCGCCCCGGTAGGGTTCGCCTCCGGGAAGGGGAAGGTGAAGGCACCTGATGAGCAGGGATCGCGGCCCTCTAAGGCTCCGCAGGCTTGACCGGAGCGCACTGATAGCAGCCTCTGTGACCGTTTTGTCGTTGACGGCGAGCGGATGCATGGTGGTGCACGGCGAGCGGGAGGTGCTGCCCGCGACCACCAAGGCGGAGGCCGCCAAGGCGCTCCAGCAGTTCACGAACGCGTACAACGCGGCCGACAAGGCGTACGACAGCTCGCTGGACGCCGCCCATGTCACCGGCGCGCTCGGTGCCATCGACGCGGCACGGTTGAAGGCCGGCAAGGCCAACAGCCCGAGCGGCAACGCCTCGCACACCCCGCTGAAGCTGTCGGACGTGACGTACACGATCCCGAAGAAGGCGGGCTGGCCGCGCTGGTTCGTCGCCGACGCGGCCGGCAACAAGGGCGGCACCGCGCGCTGGCTGTTCGTGTTCACCCGCGACGGCATGAACGAGCCGTTCCAGGTGGCGTATCTGACGCTGGTGGCCGAGGGCAAGGTGCCGCAGTTCAAGAAGGACGCGGACGGCTGGGCCGAAGCGGTCCCCGCGGACTCGACCGGTCTGGCCACCGAGCCCGGGAACCTGAGCAAGGACTACACGAACTATCTGAAGAGCGGCGGGGACGGCTTCGCGGACGGCTCGCACACCAGCGTGTGGCGGGCGGACCGGGCGAAGGGCGCCATCCGGCCGGGGCTGGCCACCCAGTACATCGACGAGCCGCTGGCCAACGACGCCTACGCGCCGCTGGCGTTGCGCACGACGGACGGCGGGGCGCTGGTCTTCTTCGCCACGCACCACTACGTGAAGGAGACGGCCGCCTCCGGTACGTCGGTGCCGGATCCCGGTGCCGCCGTGCTCGCGCTCACGACCGGCGAGATCAAGCAGTCGCTGATGATGGAGTTCGTCTCCAACGAGGTGGCGCTCGACCCGCCGAAGGGCGCGGGCGGCCGGCAGGTCGACGTGATCGGGCGGATCCAGGGACTGACGTCCGCGAAGGGCTCGTAGGCAGCCCGTAGGCACCGGCCACGGCCCGTGTGCCAACGGCTGCTACCGGCTGTCACCGGCGCAGGGGCCAGGCCGCGCTCGTGTGGTCCGGCTCCTCGCCGACGTGGCGGGAGCAGACGTCGGTGAGGACTTCCAGGAGGCTGAGCGGGTCGGGCAGCGGGTGTTCGAGGCCGCGGACCCAGTGCACGGCCTGGTCGCCGGGCAGCCGGGCCGGCGGTACGAGGACGTAGGAGCCGCGGCAGTGCCACCGCAGGCCGGGGTGTTCGTCCGCCGTCTCGGGGTGGCAGTCCAGTTCGCACGGCCACCACTCGTCCTCGTCCTCGGGGGTGCCGCGGGTGAGGGTGAAGAAGAGCAGCCGCCCGTCGTCGCTCTCGGCGACCGGGCCGACCTCGATGCCGGAGTCCAGAAGCCGCTCCAGGGCCTCCCGGCCGGCCTCCAGGGGGACGTCCAGGACGTCGTGGACCATGCCGGTCGCGGTGATGAAGTTGGCCTGCGGCTGGTGCCGGGCCCAGCGCTCGATCTGGGCGCGGTCGGTGGTCGACTGGGTCTGCCAGGCGAAGGACACCGGGTGCCGGGCGGGTGTGGGACAGCCGACCCGGTCGCAGGAACAGCGGTATCCAGGGGCGGGATGCGCGGCGGGCGCGAGCGGGAGTCCCGCTGAGGCGGCGGCCAGCAGCAGGGCTTCACGGCCGCCGTCGTCCCCGGCGGCGGCCTCCTTCGGCCGGCGTCCGCGCAGCCACTGGGAGAGTTTGCCCTGCAGGCCGGTCAGGCCCCCCGACTCCGCGCTCATCTACCACCCTCGCCTCGCTGTCGTGCCAAACAGCATGCCTCATGGTCCCACCTTCCTCTGCTCCGGGGGGCCCTGAGCGGATATGAGGGGTTCGGAAGCAATGCCCGTTGACCGTGTACGGGTCAGCGGGGTGCGATGCCGTGGAGGGCGTAGTCGACGAGGGTGTCGGTGTAGTCGTAGCTGATCGGGCCGGTGTGCTGGAGCCAGCGCTGGGCGAGGGGGGACACCCAGAGTTCGAGGGCGATGCGCGGGTCGATCTCGGGGCGCACCTGGCCGGCCTCCTGAGCGGCGCGCACCCGGTCGACGTACAGCTGGAGCGAGGGTTCGAGGAGCTTGGCCACGAAGGTCCGGCCGACCTTCTCGTCGACGACGCCCTCTGCCGCCAGGGCCCGGGAGGGGGCTTCGAAGCGGGGGTCCTTGAGCTGGTCCACGGTGAGCCGCAGTACGGCCTTGAGGTCGGCGGCGAGGTCGCCGGTGTCCGCAATGGCGTACGTCTCCTCGGGGCCGGCCTCCCGTGCCGCCTGCGCGCTGAGGTCGAGGAACGCCTCCATCAGCACCTCCGCCTTCGAAGACCACCAGCGGTAGATCGTCTGCTTGCCGACCCCCGCGCGGGCGGCGATCCCCTCGATCGTGGTCTTCGGGTAGCCGGCCTCCACGACGAGGTCGAGAGCTGCGTCGTAGATGGCGCGACGGGACCTCTCACTGCGCCGGGTGGTGTCGGGGGCGGACTGCTTGGGGTTCTGGGTGGCCATGGGCCGAACCTATCAGGTTGACAAGACGGTGCGTCTCGCCGGAGAGTGAGGAGGTGTTGAGTGAGACGATACGTCTCGTCACGTGTTGGGTGAGGGAAAGGGGCAGGTCATGGCGCGAGGTGGAAAGGGCGGCATGCTCGGAGTGGGCGGCACTCGCAGCAACATCGGCCGCAAGGCGCTGCGCGGAGGCAACCGCGACGGCCGGATCGGCGGCGCGCGGGACCCGCAGGCACACAAGCGCGAGCTGCTGCGGAAACTCCAGGAGAAGCGGGAGGCGGACGGGGCGGGGGAAGCGTCGACGTGACCGCCGCCCCCGGTGGATCGGGCCTAGGACTGGCTCAGGACCTGTCCGCCGGGGGCCAGCCGTCGCCCCAGGCCGCGTCCCTCGCCGCCTTGTACAGGTCCCCGTGGCGCTTGGTGACCGTACGCCGGGCCACCTGCTCGTCGGGTTCGCAGAGGTCGAGGAGGACCTGGCCCTTGCGGATCTGGGGGCGGCGGATCACCCGGGCGGGCACCGGGGTGGCGGGGAGCCGGGTGGCCGCGACGTAGCTGAACTTCTCGTCCTCGTACGGCAGCGAGCCGCCCTTGACCTGTCGGTGGAGGGAGGAGCGGCTGACCCGCGCCGAGAAGTGGCACCAGTCCTCGCCGGGGACGATCGGGCAGGCGGCGCTGTGCGGGCAGGGCGCGGCGACCCGGAAACCGGCGGCGATCAGGCGGTCGCGGGCCTCGATGACACGGGCGTACCCGGCGGGGGTCCCGGCCTCGACGATCACGACCGCCTGCGCCGACGCCGCCGCGGTGTCCACGAGGGCGGTGCGGTCGGCCGGGGTGAGTTCGTTGAGGACGTACGAGACGGTGACCAGGTCGGTCGCCGGCAGGGCGAGGTCCTGGCCGATCCTGGCGCGCTGCCAGCGGGTGTGCTTCAGGGTTGGGTGGGCGGCGGCGATCTCGCGGCCGAGGGCGAGCGCGGGGTCGGACCAGTCGAGGACGGTGACCGCCCGGTCGCCCGGCCAGGTGGCGGTGACCGCCCAGGTCGCGGCGCCGGTGCCGCCGCCGACATCGGTGTGGTCGGCGGGGGTCCAGTCGGGGACGGCCTCGGCGAGTGCCTCCAGGGCCGCGTGGACCGCCTCGAAGGTGGCGGGCATGCGGTAGGCGGCATAGGCGGCCACGTCCGCGCGGTCGCGCAGGATCGGGGTGTCGGTGGGGGTGGCTCCGCGATAGGTGGCGATCAGCCGGTCCACCGCCTGGGCGGCCCGCTTCGGAGGGAGGCCGTCGAGGAGGGCGGCGAGGGCGCTGCGGAGGGTCTCGGCCGGGGGCACGGGGGCGGTCACCCGGTGATTCTAGGGGCGGCGGGCGTGGGGACGACCCTCGCGGGTTCCCTGCGGGGGCGTGCGGGGCTGGGCTCGCGGGTGGCGTGCGGGGGCTTACGGGGCTGGGCTCGCGGGTTCCCTGCGCGGGCGTGCGGGGCCTGGGCTCGCGGGTTCCCTGCGGGCCCCACGGGGCTTCGCTCGCGGGTGGCGTGCGGGGCGCCTACGGACGGGGCCGAAGCCCACGCCACCCGCGGGGGGCCTCACGGGTTCCCTGCGGGGGCTTACGGGGGCTGGGCTCGCGCATTCCGCGCGGCGGGCCACCGGGCTGGGCTCGCGACGGTTGGGAGGCCGCCTGCGGATGCGGCGGAAGCCCACGCCACCCGCAGGAGGCCTCGCGGGTTCCCTGCGGAGGCTTACGGGGCTGGCCTCACGCATTACCCACGGCGGGCCACCGGGCTGGGATCGCGGATGGTTGGGGGCCACCTACGGCTGGGCCGGAAGCCCACGCCACCCGCGGGGTGGGTGGGCCTCGCGGGTTCCCTTCGGAGGCTTACGGAGCTGGCCTCACGCATTCCCCACGGAGGGCCACCGGGCTGCGCTCGCGGATGGTTGGGGGGCCACCTACGGCTGGGCCGGAAGCCCACGCCACCCGCAAGGTGGGCCTCCTGCGGGGGCCCACGGTGCTGGCCTCGCGCATTCCCCACGGAGGGCCACCGGGCTGCGCTCGCGGATGGTTGGGGGCCACCTACGGCTGGGCCGGAAGCCCACGCCACCCGCAAGGTGGGCCTCCTGCGGGGGCCCACGGTGCTGGGCTCGCGGCGTGCGGGGCGCCTGCGGACGGGGCGGGAGCCCGCGCCACCCGCACCGCTCACGGCGGGGTGGGCCTCACGGGCCCCCAGGGACGCCTACGGACGGACCCGAAGCCACGCCTCCACACCCCCGCGCCGGTACGCCTCACAAGCCCCCGCAAAGAGCACTCGCAAACGGAACCGAAACCGCACCCCCACACCCCCGCGCGGGTACGCCTCACAAGCCCCCGCAAGAGGCCCCCGCAGACGGACCGGAGGTCACGCCCCCCGCACTGCCCGCGCCACCCGTGTCGCCGCCTCCGCTCGTGGGCGGTTTTCCGGGGGGCGTCTCCTCGGGTGCACCGTGTTGGCCAGGAGCACCACGAACGTGTCCGTCGCCGGGTCCAGGACCAGTGACGTGCCCGTGAAGCCCGTGTGGCCCGCCGCTCCCCGGCCCGCCAGCTCCCCCATGAACCACTTCTGGTCGATGGCGAAGCCCAGCCCGGGCGGGGTCAGCAGCAGCTCCACGAAGTCCGGGCCGAGGATGCGGGCGGGGCCGTACGCGCCGCCCGCCAGCAGGGCCCGGCAGAAGATCGCGAGGTCGCGGGCGGTCGAGAAGAGGCCCGCGTGGCCCGCCACCCCGCCCAGCGCCCACGCGTTCTCGTCGTGGACCACGCCCCGCAGCATCCCCCGGTCCGCCTTGGCCCACGGCCGGCGCTGATCCTCCGTGGCCGCCGCCCCCGGACAGGGGCCGAAGCGGGTGGACGTCATCCCGAGGGGGCGGGTGATGCCGTCGTGGACGAGGACGTCGAGGGGGCGGCCGGTGATGCGTTCGAGGACGTGCTGGAGGAGAAGCGGGTTGAGGTCGGAGTAGGTGTAGGTGCCGGGGACCCCGACGGGCGGCTCGGCGCGCAGCAGGTCCAGACGGTCCTCGTCGGTGTCGCAGTCGTGGAGCGGGAGTTCGGGGCGCAGTCCCGAGGTGTGGGTGAGCAGCTCACGGACGGTGATCCCGTGGGTCACGGCCGCCGTGAAGTCGGGCAGGTAGGCGCCCACCCGCGCGTCGATGCCCAGCGTGCCGCGCTCGATCTGCTGCACCGCCGCCACGGCCGTGAACAGTTTGGTGAGGGACGCCAGGTCGAAGGGGGTGTCCGTCCGGACGGGGACGCGCGCCCCGGGGGGCAGTTCCACGCCCGCGTCGGCTTCGGGGTCGTAGGAGGCGTAGCGGACGGCCCAGCCCGAGGCCTCCTCCACGGCGATCACCGGGCCGCGCCCCGCGACGAGGACGGCGCCGGGGGCCCAGGGGCGGTTGCCGGTGGTGAGGGTGCGGAAGTCACGGACGAGATGCCGGAGTTCCCCAGGGTCGAGCCCGGCCCGTTCCGGTGTGTCGGTGCGCAGTCTCGGTGCGCTCAGCTCTCCGCCCCCTCCGTAGTCGCACGCTTGTTCCAGGGACGGCACATTGCCATGAAACACAGGAGCGCTACCAGTCCTGCCGCCAACTGGACGACCGCCATCGGGACCGCCGTGTCCTCTCCCGCCACCCCCACCAGCGCCGAGGCGACCGCGCCGATCAGGAAGGAGGTCGTGCCGAGGAGGGCGGACGCGGACCCGGCGGAGTGCTTGGTGCGCAGCAGGGCCAGGGACTGGGCGTTGGGCAGGGTGACACCCATCGCGGACATCAGGACGAAGAAACTGGCGGCGACGGGGAACAGGCCCACCTCGCCGAAGACCCCGGTCGTCATCAGCAGCAGAGCCGCGGCAGCCGCCGTCACGGTCAGCAGGGCCACGCCCAGGACCCGGTCCAGCCCGACCCTGCCCACCAGCACCTTGCCGTTGATCTGGCCGACCACGACCAGGCCGACCGAGTTCACGCCGAACAGCAGGCTGAACGTCTGCGGGGACGCGCCGTAGATCTCCTGGACCACGAACGGGGACGCCGAGATGTAGGCGAACAGCGCGGCGAAGGCAAAGCCTCCGGCGAGCATGTAGCCGGTGAACGGCAGGTCGGCGAGGAGCCGTCGCATGGAGTGCAGGGCGTCGGCGACGCCGCCGGTGTGCCGCTCGGCGGTGGGCAGGGTCTCGGGGAGCCTCGCCCACACCAGGACGGCGAGCAGCGCCCCGATGGCCGTCAGGACCACGAACACGCCCCGCCACTGCGTCACCCGCAGGATCTGCCCGCCGATCAGCGGCGCCACGACGGGCGCGACCCCGCCGATCAGCATGAGGGTGGAGAAGAACCGGGCCATCGCCACGCCGTCGTACAGGTCCCGGACCACCGCCCGGGCGATCACTATGCCCGCGGCGCCCGCGAGACCCTGCACCAGCCGGAAGCCGACCAGGAACTCCACGTTCGGCGCGACGGCACACAGCGCGGTGGCGACGACGTACACGACAAGACCGGCCAGCAGCGGGCGCCTGCGGCCCCAGCGGTCGCTCATCGGGCCGACCACCAGCTGACCGAGCGCCATGCCGAGCAGACAGGCGGTGAGGGTGAGCTGGACGGTCGCGGCCGGCGCGTCCAGGGAGTCGGTGACCTCCGGCAGCGACGGCAGGTACATGTCCATCGCCAGCGGGGGCGTGGCGGTGAGGCCGCCGAGGAGCACAGTGATGAGCAGGCCGGTACGGCGCACGGCGGCGGTGGACGGTTCCGTGCCGGCCGCGGTCGTCTGCTGCTCCAGGCGCGGTGTCGGTGCCCCGTGCTCGGGCATGTGCCCCTCCCTCTCCTATTGGTCCGCCACCTATGCTCTCAGCTCGTACAGGGTGGCGACGGTCAGGTGAGCGAGGGTGGAGCCGGAATGACGGAGCAGAGCGTGCGCTGGGGAATTCTGGCGACGGGCGGGATCGCGGCGGCGTTCACCGCGGACCTGGTGGATCTGCCGGACGCGGAGGTGGTCGCGGTGGCCTCCCGGTCCGAGGCCTCGGCGAAGGCGTTCGCGGAACGGTTCGGGATCGAGCGGGCGTACGGCGAGTGGGGCGCCCTCGCCGAGGACGCGGACATCGATGTCGTGTACGTCGCCACCCCGCACGCGGCGCATCGCGCGGCCGCCGGGCTGTGTCTGACCGCCGGACGCAATGTCCTGTGCGAGAAGGCGTTCACGCTGAACACCCGCGAGGCCGAGGAACTGGTCGGGCTCGCGAAGGACCACGGGCGCTTCCTCATGGAGGCCATGTGGATGTACTGCAACCCGCTGGTCAGGCGGCTCAAGGCCCTCGTCGACGACGGCGCGATCGGTGAAGTGCGCACCGTGCAGGCCGACTTCGGGCTCGCCGGGCCCTTCCCGCCCTCGCACCGGCTGCGGGACCCGGCCCAGGGCGGGGGCGCGCTGCTCGACCTCGGGGTGTACCCGGTGTCGTTCGCGCATCTGCTGCTCGGGGAGCCCTCGGACGTCACGGCGAAGGCGGTGCTCTCCGAGGAGGGCGTCGACCTCCAGACGGGCGCGCTGCTGTCCTGGGACAGCGGGGCGCTCGCCTCCCTGCACTGCTCGCTGACCGGCGGCACCGCCACGATCGCGTCGGTCACCGGCTCGCTGGGCCGGATCGACATCCCGAACGGCTTCTTCCACCCGGACCGTTTCGTCCTGCACCGCGACGGGCGCGACCCCGAGGAGTTCGTCGCCGACCCGGCCGACGGGCCCCGCAACAGCCTCAAGCACGAGGCCCGCGAGGTGATGCGCGCGCTGCGGGCCGGTGAGACGGAGTCTCCGCTGGTGCCGCTGGAGGGCACCCTCGCGGTGATGCGGACCCTGGACGCGGTACGGGACCGGATCGGTGTGCGCTACCCGGGAGAGCTCCTCACCCCTGCGTGAACCCCTGCCTGAGCCCCTGTCTGAGCCCCTGCCTCACCTACGCTGCGGGTTCATGGACACCAAGAACGTGAAGACCGCCGTGGTGACCGGCGCGGGCTCCGGGATCGGCCGCGCGGTCGCCGTGGAACTGCTGCGGACGGGCTGGTCGGTGGCGCTGGCCGGGCGGCGGACCGAGACGCTGGAGGAGACGGCGGCCCTCGTGCCCGAGGGCGCCGCTCTCGCCGTACGGACGGACGTCTCGCTCCCCGAGGACGTGGCCGCGCTGTTCGCCGCCACCGTGGAGCGGTTCGGGCGGGTGGATCTGCTGTTCAACAACGCGGGGACCTTCGGGCCCGGCGGGGTGCCGGTGGAGGAGCTGCCGTACGAGGCGTGGCGGCACGTGGTGGACACCAACCTCAACGGGGCGTTCCTGTGCGCGCAGGCGGCGTACCGGCAGATGAAGGAGCAGGACCCGCGGGGCGGGCGGATCATCAACAACGGCTCGATCTCGGCGCACACCCCCCGGCCGCACTCCGTCGCCTACACCGCGACCAAGCACGCTCTCACCGGCCTCACCAAGTCGCTGTCGCTGGACGGGCGGCCGTACGGCATCGCGGTCGGGCAGATCGACATCGGGAACGCGGCGACCGACATGACCGCGGGCATGCGGGCCGGAGTCCTCCAGGCCAACGGGGAGGTCGTGCCGGAACCGGTGATGGACGTGGCCGACGTGGCGCGCACGGTGCGGCACATGGCGGAGCTGCCGCTGGAGGCGAACGTGCAGTTCGCGACCGTACTGGCGACGGCGATGCCGTACGTGGGACGTGGCTGAGCAACCTATTTGCACAATCGGAATATGTGATTCCACCCCCTTCGCGGCCGGTCGGAGGCTTATGCTCATCACGCGCCCTCCACAAGAGCTTCACACTTGGGGGGTGGCGTTCCGTCGACCTCACCCGAGGGGGGAGCGCGGCGGCCGTCCATGGACCGGGTGGGGGTGGATCTCGCGTGGGACCGCGAGGTACGCACCGGTCCGTGGACGGCCGCCGCGCACATTCTCAGCTCGCGCACATCCCTTCCCAGCCTGCGCACATCCCTTCCTCACGGCCCCGCAATCCTTCGTCCCTACCTTGAGGGCGCGCCCACAGCGGGCGCCAAGAACCTTCGAGGAACGGGATGTTTGGCATCTATCTCAAGCGCGAGCTGGGCCGGCGCAAGAAGGCGGCCCTGGTCATCGCTCTGGGTCTGGCGCTCGGTATCGCGCTGGTCATCACCGTCAACTCGGTGTCGGCCGGCATGACTCAGGCTCAGGACAAGGTCCTGAAGTCGCTGTACGGCCTCGGCACCGACATGACCGTCACCAAGGCCAGGTCGGCCCCGACGTCCGGAAGTTCGGGCAGACCGAACTTCCAGTTCGACGCCAACTCCAACGACAGCGACGACACACAGAGCTCCGACCGCGTGATGACCCAGGGCGGCCAGGCCCTGGCGTCCAGTGTGGTCACGAAGGTCGCCCAGCAGAAGGGCGTGGCGAGCGCGGTGGGCGCGCTGACCCTGAACGTCACCAAGGTCGACGGCTCCTTCACCCAGGGCAAGGCGCAGAGTTCCGGTGGAAGCGGCGGGAACAGCGGTCCGGGCGGCAACGGCGGTAACAGCACCGCCGCTCCCCAGGTCCAGGGCGGCGGCGCCAACTTCGACGTGAACTCCTACTCCGTCGCCGGTGTGGACGTCACCGACCAGATGCTCGGGCCGCTGGCCGGCTCGAAGATCAGCACCGGCAAGACCTTCACCGCCGCGCAGACCGACGCGAAGGTCGCGGTCGTCAGCAAGTCGTACGCCAAGGAGAACTCGCTCAAGGTCGGCAAGACCCTCAAGATCTCCGGCACCAAGTACACGGTCATCGGCATCGCGACGCCCGACAGCAGCGAGTCCACCACCGACGTCTACCTGCCGCTGAAGCAGGCCCAGACGCTGGCCGACGCCAAGAACCAGGTCACCACGATCTACGTCAAGGCGACCGACTCGCAGCAGATCGACTCCGTCAAGGCGGCGATCCAGAAGAACATCCCGGGTACGACCGTCACGACCTCCGCCGACCTCGCGGAGACGGTGTCCGGCTCGCTGTCCACCGCCTCCGACCTCGCGGCCGGCGTCGGCAAGTGGCTCTCCGTCGCCGTGCTCGTCGCCGCCTTCCTGGTGGCCGCGCTGCTGACCTCCTCGGCGGTCTCGCGCCGGGTACGGGAGTTCGGCACCCTGAAGGCGCTCGGCTGGCCGAGCCGCCGGGTCACCCGGCAGGTCGTCGGCGAGTCGATCGTGAACGGCCTGCTCGGTGGCGCCCTCGGCATCGGACTCGGCCTCGCGGCCGCGTACACCGTGACCGCGATCAGCCCCAAGCTGACCGCTCAGCTCGGCAGCACCGGCGGTGGCGGCATGGGCGGCGGTCCGGGCGGTGGCGGCCCCGGACAGCAGTCCGCGCAGAACACCATGGAGATCGCGCTGTCCGCGCCGGTCTCGATGACCGCCATCGCGCTCGCCGTGGGCCTCGCGGTGACCGGCGGTCTGATCGCCGGGGCGTTGGGCGGCTGGCGGGCGTCCCGGATGCGGCCGGCGGACGCGCTGCGCAGCGTGTCGTGACAGCGCCCGCGCTGTCGTACCACCCCACTCTTCCTCTCCACGGAGTTCACATGTACAGACTCACGGGCGTCACCAAGCGCTACACGCGCGGCAAGGAGACGGTCGAGGCGCTGCGCGGCGTCGACCTGACCATCGAGGACGGCGACCAGCTGGTCATCCAGGGCCCCACCGGCGGCGGCAAGTCCACGCTGCTCCAGATGATCGGCGGACTGGACCGCCCCACCGAGGGCAGCGTCGAGCTGGACGGTGTCGACCTCGCGAAGATCAGCGAGGCCAGGCTGACCCGGCTGCGGGCGGAGAAGATCGGCATCATCTTCCAGTCGTTCAACCTCATCCCGACACTGACGGCGCAGGAGAACGTGGAGACGGCGCTGGTCCCGCTCGGCGTCAAGCCCGCCGAACGCCGTGAACGGGCGGCGCAGGCGCTGCGCTCGGTCGGTCTCGGCGAGCGGCTCACCCACGCGCCGGCCGAGCTGTCCGGTGGGCAGCAGCAGCGGGTGGCCATCGCGCGGGCGCTGGTCAAGAAACCGAAGGTGCTGCTCGCCGACGAGCCGACCGGCAACCTCGACGAGTCGATGCGGGACGAGATCATGGCGTTGCTGGAAGGGCTGTGGCACGAGTACGGGTTGACGTTCGTCATGGTCACCCATGACTCGTCGATCGCCCGGCGGGCGCCACGGCTGGCGACGATCAGGGCGGGTCAGATCGCTTTGACCGAACAGTCGTTGACTCAGGGGTAGTCGCCGCGCCAGGCGGGGCCGTTCACCGTGCGATAAGCCTGTTGATCTCGGTCAACTGGTCGGCGGTGAGCGGCCCCTTCTCGATCGCGCCCGCGTTCTGCTCGGCCTGGGCCACCGACCGGAAGCCCGGGATCGGCACCGTGCGTGGGCTGCGGGCCCAGATCCAGCCCAGGGCGCCCTGGGCGAGCGTACGGCCGTCGCTCGTGAGGATCTCCTTCAGCGCGTCGATGCGGGCCAGCCACTGGGGGTCGGCGGACGCGCCGTCACCGAAGCCCTGCAGCCAGGCCGGGGGCCTGCTGCGGATGTCGCCGGCGTCCTTGGGCCCTTGACGCTTGCCGGCCAGCAACCCCATGGCGAGCGGGCTGCGGTTGATGCTCGCGAGCCCCGACTCCTCGCACAGGGCCAGCATTTCGGGCGCGTCCTGCATCACGTTGAGCGCGTGCTGTACGGCCGCGCAGTGCTCCCCCTCGGCGAACAGCGCGGCACGGGCCGGGTCGTCGGTGCTCCAGGCGTAGGCGCGGATGAGCCCCTCGCGCACGAACTCCTCGCACAGGTCCCTCAGTTCGGCCGCGAGCGCCGGGTCGAGGTCGGAGAGGTGGAGCTGGTAGAGGTCGATGCGGTCGGTGTCCAGGCGTTGCAGGGACGCGGTCAGGGCACGGCGGGCGTACTCGGGGGTGTGGTCGGAGCCGGTGAGGGTGCGGGTGTCCTCGTCGAAGACGTTGCCCCACTTGGTGGCGAGGACGACGTCGTCCCGGCGCTTGCCGAGGGCACGGCCCAGGACGCGTTCGCTGTGCCCGGCACCGTAGGTGTCCGCGGTGTCGAAGAAGGTGATGCCCAGGTCGAGGGCGCGCCGGACCGCCCGTACGGACTCCTCGTCGTCGACCTTGCCCCAGCCGAGCGGCTGCCCGTCGGCGGCCTGCCATTCGCCGCCGATCGCCCAGCAGCCGAAGCCGAGCGCGCTGATGTCGATGCCGGAGCGGCCGGGGGTGCGTGTGATCTCCATGCCCAGGAACGTTAGGAGTTGGAGTGCGCTTCAGGGCAAGGGCTTTCCGCGCCCCGGTTTTCCGGGGTTCAGGCCTGGCCGGTCTCGAAGCGGGAGATCCTGCCGTCCTCCCCGACCGTGAAGTCCCAGCGGGTGCGCATCTCGCCCCACGCGTCGTTGCGGTAGTGGGCGAGGAGGGAACGGCCGCCGTTGGACTCGTTGTCGACGTCGAGATGACCGTGGGAGGTGAAGATCTCCCGGTCGACCCACTCCTCGAGGTCACGGTCGCTGCCGTCGTCCGCCATGGTCGCGCCGGGCGCGAGCAGGGCCAGGAGGGCCTCGCGGTCATGGGCGTTGACGGCGGAGACGAAGGCGCGGACGGCCGGGTCGCTGAGTCGGGCGGTCTGAATCGTCATGCCCGTCAGACTCACACCGCTCCCCCGGGCCCGCCACCCGAACGGCCGCGCGAGTGTCCCGGGCAGGTGTGAGCGGTGCGACGGTGGAAACGCGAGGGGGGTCTCGTTCCACTTCTTGTGCTGGGAGTCATCGTGACCGCATACGACCGACGTGATCTGGGCCTGCTGCTGCTCCGGCTGGGAACCGGGGGTGTGCTGGCCGCCCACGGCGCGCAGAAACTGTTCGGCTGGTTCGGCGGCGGCGGCCTGGAGGGAACCGGCCAGTTCATGGAGTCCGTCGGCTACGCGCCGGGCAAGGCGAGCGCCACCGCGGCGGGCCTTGCCGAGGCGGGCGGCGGCACTCTGCTGGCCCTGGGCCTCGCGACCCCGGCCGCGGGTGCGGCGGCGGCCGGCGCGATGGCCGGCGCGGCCGCGGTGCACGCGCCCAACGGCTTCTTCAACGCGGGCGGCGGCTACGAGTACGCGGCCACCCTGGGCCTCACGGCGGCGGGTCTCGCGGTGACGGGCCCGGGACGCCTCTCCCTGGACCACGCCCTCGGTCACACGGTGAACCGGGGCTGGATGGTGCCGCTGGCCCTCGGCGCGACGGCGCTGGCGACGACGCTGGTCGTGGGGGCGCGCAATCGGCGGCTGCGGGAGAAGGAGCGAGGGGACGACGACGGGCAGGCGTCGCTGTTCGCGGAGGAAGAGGCCTTGTTCGGGGAGTAGGCGAGCGGGACGGCACGCCGTGGCAAGCTCCTCCCCATGAGTGATCACGGCACGCCCTCCCCCGACCTCTGGAAGTCGGTCGACGCCCTGTGGACCTGGCTGGAGTCGGATCAGCCGGTGAGCGGCCGTGAGGGCCTCCTCCTGCGCATGCTGAAGCTCTCCGAGGAGGTCGGCGAGGTCTCCGAGGCCGTCATCGGGGCGATCGGCCAGAACCCCCGCAAGGGCGTCAGCCACACCTGGGAGGACGTGCAGGGCGAGCTGTGCGACGTGGTGATCACGGCGCTGGTGGCCCTGCGCACGCTGACGCCGGACACGCGGGAGGTCTTCCACCGCCATCTGAGCCGAGTGACGGAACGTTCGCTGGAGCACGGGCCCGGCTGACTCCGTCACCCGGTCGGCCTACGCCCCCGGGCTCCCCGCACCCCGCTCCTCCGAGGATGAACCGGACGACGGCAGCGGTCGGAGGAGCCTCATGAACGACACCCCCGCCCCTTTTCCCGCCCCTTTCACGGAACAGGACTACGCGGCTCGTATGGCCAGGGCGGTCAGGGAGGCGTCCGGAGCCGGTCTGGCAGGACTGCTCATCACCCCCGGCCCCGACCTGGTCCGGCTGTGCGGCCACCGGCCCACCGCGACGACGGAGCGCCTCACCCTCCTCGTCCTCGCCCCGGGCTCGGAACCCCGTCTGCTGGTCCCGTCCCTGGAACGCCCCGACGCGGAGGCGACTCCGGGCGCGGACGCCGTCCGCATCTCCGACTGGCGCGACGGCCAGGACCCGTACGCGGCGGCCACCGGCCTCCTCCTGCCCAACGGCCGCTACGGCGTCTCCGACACCACCTGGGCCGTACACCTCCTCGGCCTCCAGGAGGCCCTGCCGCTCACCACCTACCGCCCGCTGTCCGTCGTACTCCCGCTTCTGCACGCGGTGAAGGACGACCACGAGGTGGCCCGCCTCGCGGCGGCGGGAGCGGCGGCGGACGCGGCGTACGAGGAGATCCTGTCCGTCCGCTTCACCGGCCGGCGTGAGACGGACGTGGCCGCCGACCTGGCCCGTCTGCTGCGCGCACACGGCCACAGCGAGGTCCTCACTGCGGTGGCGTCCGGCCGCAACAGCGCGGATCCGCATCACAGGACGGGTGAACGGACGCTCAAGAAGGGCGACATGGTGGTCCTGGCCTTCGGCGGCCTGAGGGGCGGCTACAGCTCGCACACGACCCGCACGCTCCATGTGGGCGAACCGACGGAGGAGGAACAAGCGGTCCACGACACCGTCCGTACGGCCCAGCGGACGGCCTTCGAGGCGGTGGCACCGGGTGCGACCTGCCAGGAGATCGACCGCAGGGCACGCCGGGTGATCGAGGACGCGGGCTACGGCGAGTACGCCACCGAGGGCACCGGCCAGGGCATCGGAGTCCGCCCGCACGAGCCGCCGTACCTCACCGGGACCGACGCGACCTGCCTCGTGCCCGGCATGTGCTTCTCGATCGGGTCGGGGGTGCGGCTGCCGGGGCGGTTCGGGGTGCGGGTCGAGGACGTCGTGACGTGCTCGGAGGACGGGGGCCGGTGGCTCAACGAGGCGGACCGGGCGCTGGCGGTCGTGGAGTGAGCGTGCCGTGCCGTGCCGGGTCAGGACGTGGCCGGGCCCCGGATCCGTCGGGGGAGGTCGGATCCGGGGCCCTGGTGCGGTGGCGGTCAGGCGATCTGCTGCAGCTTCGGGACGATCACGTGTTGGACGTGCTCCTGGACGGTCTGCATCGGGACGCGCCGCGCCTCCAGCACCACGGTGCCGTGCGGAGCGGCGTGCTCGCGCACCGGCGGACGGGACTCCCACTCGACGCCGCTGCCGACCAGGACGGCGATGAACCGGCCCGTGTCCAGCAGGGAGAGCGCCTCCTCGTCACGGGTCACGCCGACCACGCTGAAGCCGCCGGCCTCGATGATGTCGGTGGAGGCGTCGACCAGGTGCCGCTCACGGCCGAGGACCAGGACGTTCTTCTCGTTGCTCATGCTGTCACCTCGGCGGGCTCGGGGCTCTCGGCGGCCGCGTCGGCGGGCCGCGAGTGCTTGGGCAGGGTCAGGAAGCCGGCGGCGGCGATCACCAGGATGCCGGCGTCCAGCAGCAGGACGGTACGGAACGCGGAGGAGTAACTGACCGAGTCCGCGCGGGCGATGGCCCCGCCGAAGGCGGCGGCGACCTTCGGGTCGTTCTTACGGCAGTCGGCCGGGACCTCGCTCGGGTCGACCGAGTCGGCGCGCTTCCGCACGCAGCTGCGGAAGTCGGCGAGCAGCTGGTCCTGGGAGGTGGCGCCGGCACTGCTGAGCGCGGACTTCAGCGTCGGGGCGGCCTCGTCGGCCGCGTCGCCGGACGCGCCCGCGACCTGGGCGAAGAAGATGACGCCGGTCAGTGCGACACCGAGCGCCATTCCGAGCTGCTGGACGGTGTTCAGCAGACCGGAGGCGTTGCCCGCCTGTTCGCCGGGGACCTGGCCGAGCAGCAGGTCCAGGGTCGGCGCGACGATCAGGCCGAAGCCGACGCCGGAGACGATGTGCACCGGGATGATCTGCCAGGACGCGAGGCTGTGGCCGTAGTGGGCGACCAGGACGGAGAAGGCCACGAAGCCGATCGCGTTGACGATGCCACCGGCCACCAGGACGTTGCGGCCGAACTTGGGGACCAGCTTGTCGGGGGCGTTGCCCGCGCCGATGCCCACGCCGATGGCGAAGGTGGCGGCGGTCAGGCCTGCGTGCATCGGCGTCCAGCCGAGGCCCTGCTGGAGGAAGAGCGTCCAGACGAAGAAGAATCCGCCGACCGCGATCCAGAACAGGAACCACACCGCCATGCCGATGGAGAACGAGCGGGAGCGGAACACCCCGAACTCGACCAGCGCGGAGCCGACCTTGGCGAAGCGGCGCTTCTCGTAGGCGAGGAAGACGGCGAGCAGCACCAGGGCGCCGGCGATCATGCCGTAGGTCCAGGCCGGCCAGCCCAGGCGGCGGCCCTCGGTGAGCGGGTAGACGAGCAGGGCCACGGCGGCGAGGGCCAGCGGCATGCCGAGCAGGTCGAGCTTGGGGCGCTGCGGGGCACGGGACTCGCGGATCACCAGGGCGCCGGCGATCAGCGCCGCGATCCCGACGGGGACGTTGACCAGGAAGATCGGGCGCCATTCCCAGCCGAAGAGGTTCCACTGCACGACGACGCCGCCGAGGGCGAGGCCGAAGACCGCGGAGGAGCCGGTGACCGCGCCGAACACGGCGACCGCCTTGCCCCGCTCGCTCGGCGGGAAGATCACGTGCAGGATCGCCAGGATCTGCGTGACCATCAAGCCTGCCGCGGCGCCCTGCACGAACCGGGACACGATCAGCATTTCCGGGTTGACCGCGACACCGCACAGCAGCGAGGCGACGGTGAAGGCGGCCATGCCGATCAGGAAGACGCGCTTGCGTCCGAAGATGTCGCCGAGCCTGCCGCTGAGGATCAGCAGGGCGGCGAAGGAGAGCACATACGCCGCGATGACCCACTCGATCTGGGCGTAGTCGGCGTGCAGGTCGCGCTGGATGCTCGGGACGGTGACGTTGACGATCGTCGTGTCGACCAGGTCCATGAATCCGGCGATCAGGACGACGGCGAAGGCCAGGCGGCGCTTCGGGTCGGGTGCGGTGCCACCCGCGGCTTCCTGCGGCGGGGCGGCGGGAACAGATGCGGAGATGTCTTGGGTCACGAAGCAAGTATGCACTTCTAGTGACTATCCCTCAAGGTGATAATTACTCGGAGGTATTATGGCGAGCGTGAGTACCCCATCGATGTTCGACCACCCCGCCTGCGTGATGACCCACCTCAGCGCCCATGTGCAGGAGCAGCTCGTCGGCGTGCTCGCCCCTCTGGGCATCCACCCCCGCCAGTTCGGCCTGCTCGACCTGCTGATCGACCAGGACGGCCTCAGTCAGCACCAGCTCGCCGGACCGTTGAACGTGCACCGCAACGTGATGGTCGGCCTGGTCGACGAGCTGGAGCGGCGCGGCCTGGTGGAGCGCCGCCGCCACCCCACCGACCGCCGTGCCCACGCCGTCCATGTGCTCCCGGCCGGCCGCGAGCTGCACACCGAGGCCGAGTCCCTCATCAGCGGCTTCGAGACCCGGCTGCTCGGCGGACTGGAGCCGGAGGAGGCGCGGATCTTCGTCACCCTGCTCAAGCGGGTCTTCGCACACGCCGGACTCGCCGGGGATCTGCACCCCGGGCTGCTCACGTCCGAGGGCGCGCTCGCGGAGAGCCGCTGACCGACGCCGAGGGCCCGTCCGCCGGTGCCTCCGGCGGACGGGCCCCTGGGGGGGCGGCCGGTCAGACGCCGTCGGCCAGCCGCTCGGCGACCAGGTCCGCGGTACGCAGGGTGTAGGAGTTGATCAGGTTGAGGCTGGTGTGGGCCTCCCTGGGGTGCACCTCGAGCGAGTGCCGCCCCGACCACGCCCGGTCGAGGTCGTACAGCCCCTCGATCGGGAAGATGTCGTCCAGCGCGCCGCAGATGCTCAGCACCTCGGTGGCCGGCGCGGCGCCGGGCTCGATCGCCAGCTCGTCGAAGCGCGGTTGCAGGTCGGCACCCGGCTCGGCGCCGAAGGCGAACCGGAAGTTGTCCTTGAGCCGACGCGGCAGGCCGTCGAACTTGGCGATCACCGGCCCGCCGCCGAAGTTGACGACGCATCGGAAGTGCTCCCCGAGCCCCCGGGCCACCCGCAGCGCCAGGTAGCCGCCGAAGCTGATGCCCGCGAAGGCCAGCCGGTCGGCGTCGATCCCCGGCTCGGTGCGCAGCGCGTCCAGCAGCTCGGCGACCACGGGCTCCATCTCCGCCAGTACCGGGGTGCGGCCCAGCCGCAGCCCCTGGCCCGGTCCCTCGAAGAGCACCGCGGCGATCCCGCGCTCCAGGTAGGCCTCTGCCAACGCCACCACCTCGACCTCGGTGGCGGAGTCCAGGCCGTTGGAGAGCACCACCGCGGGCAGCGGCTCGCCCGACGCGCGCATCGCCTCGGTGCGCAGCACCCAGTAGCCCGCACCGGTGCCGGGCAACGATCCCTCGGTGACGTCGAGGTCGGTGCCCGCCAGACTTCCCAGGAAGCAGTCCCGGATGCGCTGCCGCAGCCGCTGTTTGACGGTCCGGTCGTCGAAGTACTGGAACTCCGCCCAGTGGTAGGCCGCCGCGGCACCGCGCAGCGCGCGGCTGCGCCCGGCCACCGTGCCGGACGCCTCGGCGAGGGCGGTGTAGCTCTCCGCCCGGTCGGTCCAGCGCTCGCGCCAGTGGTTCCAGAACCCGGCGGAGGCGAGGTCCAGGTCGTCGACGGGGAAGCCGTCGAGCGCGGCCGCGATGTCGCCCCAGTGCACCTGCGGGGCGTAGCGCGCGTTGAGGAACATCAGCCGCGGGAAGAGGTAGCCGAGCGCGCGGTACATGTGCTCGGGGACCCGAAGGCGCTCCGTGGGCTCACTCAGCTCGGTGGGCTCGCTCATCTCCTTGCGCCCGCTCATCTCCGTGTGCTCACTCATCGGAGCCGCCCTTCAGCAGTACGACCCGGGCCGGGTCGACGGCCGCGGCCACCTCGCCGCGCATGATCTTCCCGTTGGCGCTGCGGGCGAACGGCTGCGGGGTGGCCCAGATCCGGTCGGGCCACTTCTCCGGTGCCAGCGCGCGACGCAGTTCGGCGGTGACGAGCTCGCGCAGCTCCTCCTCGCCGCGCTCGCCGACCGGGCCGCACAGGCAGGCGACCGGCAGTTCGTGCGGGCCGTCGGGGTTCGGGAGGCCGACGAGCACCACCTCGTCCGCGCCGGGGGTGTCCGCGAGCACCGCCTCGATCTCCTCGGGGTAGATGCGGTGGCCGTTCTCGCTGAGCAGCACACCGGCGAGCCGGCCCTTGAGGACCAGGTCGCCGTCGGGGCTCCACTCGGCGAGGTCGCCGGTGCGCAGCCACTCGCCGACCGGCTGGAGGACACCGGTGGCGACGTCCACGTAGCCCTCCATCACCGAGTCGCCCCGAACGCAGATCTCGCCGACGCCGTCAGGGTGGCCGGTCACCGGCTCCAGACGCACCGTCAGGGAGTCGTCGGGCCGGCCGATGCAGTAGACGTGCTTGAGGTAGCGGGCCTCGGCGTGGCCCTGCTCCGCCAGGAAGCAGAACGGGCCGTAGGTCTCGGTCAGTCCGTAGCCCTGGATCCAGTCGCAGCGCAGCAGTGCGCGGCCCTGCTCCAGCACCGCCCGGGGGACGGCCGCCCCGCCGTAGGAGACCACCCGCAGGCAGGACAGGTCGTCCTCGCCGGTGGCCGCGGCGGTCACGAACTGCTTGAGCGCGACCGGGCGCAGCGCCAGGTGGGTGGCCCGGTGGCGGGCCACCTGGGCCGGCCACTGCGCGGGGTCCGGGGTCTCGGGGAAGACCACGGTGGCGTCGTGCAGCAGCGCGCCGAAGGAGTTGATCACGCCGGTGGTGTTGTTCATCAGGCCGGTCATGAAGATCCGGGCGGTCGGGCCGTAGCCCATGGTCCGGGTGACCCAGCCGATCCTGGTGACGATGTGCGCCTCGTTGATGCTGATCGCCTTCGGCTTGCCGGTGGTGCCGCTGGTGAACAGCATCAGGAAGTGCTCCACCGGTTCGGGGTGGAGCACCTCCACCTCCCCCTCCGCCTCGGGTGCCTCGCCGGTGGGGAACGGCAGCTCCACCACGGTGGCGCAGCGCTCGCGCAGTACGTCCAGACCGGCCCGGTCGCGCTTGAAGTGCAGCACCACGTCGGGTTCGGCGGCGTCCGCGATGGCCAGCCACTCGGGCAGCGCCGCCGCTTGGAGGCCGTAGGGCATCAGCAGCCGCAGGCCGAGCGAGCTGGCCGCGGCGAGGAAGAACACCGCCTCCGGCCCGTGGTCGAGCAGCGCCAGCACCCGCCGGCCGGGGGTCAGGCCGCGGTCGAGGAGGGCCGCCTGGGTGCGGGCCACCTCGTTGCGGACCTGGCGCCGGGTCAGCGAGCGTTCGCCCGCGACCATGCACACCCGGTCGGCCCCGGTGTCCGGTGACAGCGCGAGGCCGACCAGCTTCGGCGTCGAGGTCATGGGCGCCGCACCACCGTTGCCGCGTACGCGCAGGCCGCCCCCATGGTGGCGCGGCTGTTGGCACCCAGGGTGTCGCGGACGTGGGCGCACGCCTGGTCGAGGGTGGTGCCCGCGCCGAGCACCCGCTGCACGGCGGCCGGGTCGATGGCCACGGTGTGGTGCGAGACGATCGCGGTGCCGGCCGCCGACTTCTCGAACTCCCACAGACCGCTGTGCCCGGACAGCAGGGCGGGCAGTACGGTCTGCTTGTAGGAGATCGACTCGCCCGGTACGCACAGCCGGATCGAGGCGGTGGTGTGGGTGTGGCCGTCGGAGGTGACGGTGTCCATCTCCATCCACTGCACTCCCGCCGGGTCCTCGGTGAGCTCGACCCGGCCGACGTGCGGCAGCCGCTCGGGCCACAGGTCCGACCGGTGCACGAAGTCGTAGACGTCGGCCGGGTCCAGGCCGGGCTCCTCCATCCGGTCACTGAAGGACAGGACCAACCGCTCGGGCGGGTACGGGAGTTCGGCGAACTCGCCGATGGAGGCCAGCTCCTCGACGCTGTTGCGGTCCACCGCCTGCGCGATCCACTCCAGCGCCTGGGGGTCGTCGTCGACGGCGGTGAAGGTGTGGGTCAGCACGATCCGGGTCCGGCCGTCGTCGGCCGGGTGGAAGGACCAGTCGCCGGACATCGAGGCGACGGGCGCGGTGGAGCGGTCCTGCCGGAAGGAGATGCGCAGGGTCCGCGGGTCCAGGGTGCGGCGGGAGGTCCAGGTCGCCACCTTGCCGTTGGTCTGCGCCCACAGCTCGATCCGCTCGTCGGCGCCGTGCCGCTCGATCTGCCGTGCCCGGACGCACGGCCCGAGCAGCACCGGCCAGCGGCTCACGTCCGCGACCAGCGCGTACAGCCGGTCGGCGGGGGCGCGCACCACCCGGCTGTGCTCCATCTGTCGGGTGAGCGGGCTCATGCGGCCGCGGCCTCCTTCGCGGAGCGGACCAGCTCGGCCAGATCGCGCGGGGTGCGGGCCTCGAAGAGCAGCTCGTCCGGCACCGACACGCCGAACTCGCGCTCGATCGCGGAGGCGGTCTCCATGAGGGCCAGCGACTCGTAGCCGAGCTCGTCGAAGGAGGTGTCGGCGAAGTCGGCCTCGGCGGAGGCGGACTCGGGGGCGCCCGCGCTGGCGATGATGATACGGCGGATCTCGTCCACGGTGATGTTCACAACTGTCTCCTCAGGAAAGGTCGTTGGTGGCGTCGGGGGCCCAGGCACGGACGACGACGGCCGAGTTGAAGCCCCACAGACCGCGGGCGACCACGAGCGCGGTGCGCACGTTCGCCTCCCGGGCCCGGTCGCGGACCAGGTCGATGCCGTACTCGGCGGGCACCTCGCGGGTGCCGGCGGTCGGCGGGATCACGCCGTCGCGGATCGAAAGGAGCGCGGTGGCGACGTCCAGCGAGCCGCCGCCCGCATAGGTGCGGCCGGACGCGGCCTTCGGTGCGGTCACCGGCACCGCGCCCGGGCCGAACACCTCGCCCAGCGCGGCCGCCTCCGCCCGGTCGAGCTCGGGCACCCCGACCGCGTCGGCGAAGACGACGTCGACCTGGCCTGCCGTCACCCCGGCGTCGGCGAGCGCCGCCTCGATCGTGCGGCGCAGCGCCGGGGGCCGGCCGGAGCCCGGCGCGGGGTCGAAGCCGCTGGCGTAGCCGGCGATCTCGCCGAGGATGTCCGGGGCGCCGCGGCGCAGTGCCGCCTCGGCGTCCTCCAGTACCAGCAGCGCGCCGCCCTCGCCGGGGACGTAACCGTCGGCGTCCCGGTCGAAGGGCAGGTAGGCGCGGTCCGGGTCGGTGCCGGTGCACAGCCGGCCGCCCGCGATCTGCGAGGCCCAGCCCCACGGGTCCAGCGCGGAGTCCACGCCGCCCGCGACCACCAGCGGGGTGCCCCGGCGCACGGTGCGCCGGGCGTGGCCGAGGGCGTCCAGGCCGCCGGCCTGCTCGGTGACCAGGGCGCTGGAGGGGCCGCGCATGCCGTGCCGGATGGAGATCTGGCCGGCGTTCACCGCGTAGAACCAGGCGAAGGACTCGTAGACGCTGACCGTCTGCGGGCCTTCGGTCCACAGTTTGTGGAACTCCCGGTGGGTGAACTCGAAGCCGCCGAGCGCGTTGGCGGTGACCACGCCCATGTCGTAGTCGACCAGGCTGGCCGGGTCTACCTTGGCGTCCTCCAGCGCCCAGCCGGCGGCGACCAGCGCGTACCGGGTGGAGACGTCGGTCTGCGGGAGCAGCCGGTCCGGCAGGTGGTCGGCGGCCTCGAAGCCGCGGATCTCGCCCGCCAGTGTGGCCGGGTACTTCGCCACGTCGAAGCGGGTGAGCGCACCGAGCCCGTGCCGGCCTTCCCGGGTGGCGGCCCAGTACTCCTGGGTGCCGAGGCCGTTGGCGGCGAGCGCGCCGATCCCGGTGACTACGGTCCTGGTCATTCCCTCTCCCCCGTCGGGCGCTGCAACACCATCGCGGTCTGGAAGCCGCCGAAGCCGCTGCCGACCGTCAGCACGGTCCGCACGTCCCGTTCGCGCGCGGTCAGCGGTACGTAGTCGAGGTCGCACTCGGGGTCGGCCTCGTGCAGGTTGGCGGTGGGCGGCACCACGCCGTTCTTGATGGCGAGGGCGCAGGCGGCGATCTCCACCGAGCCGATGGCGCCCAGCGAGTGGCCGACCATGGACTTGATCGAGCTGACCGGGGTGCGGTACGCGTGGTCGCCGAGGGCGCGCTTGACCGCTGCGGTCTCGTGCCGGTCGTTCTGCTTGGTGCCGGAGCCGTGGGCGTTGATGTAGTCCACGGCGGTCGGGTCGATACGGGCCTGGTCCATGGCGACCCGGATCGCCTCGGCCATCTCCCGGCCGTCCTGCTTGAGTCCGGTCATGTGGTACGCGTTGCAGCGGGTGCCGTAGCCGGTGACCTCGGCGTAGATCGGAGCGCCGCGGCGCCGGGCCGACTCCAGCGTCTCCAGTACGAACACCGCGGCGCCCTCGGCGAGCACGAACCCGGTGCGGGACCGGTCGAACGGGCGGGAGGCGGTCTCCGGTTCGTCGTTGCGGGCGGTGGTCGCCTTGATCGCGTCGAAGCAGGCCACCACGATCGGGGTGATCGGGGTGTCGGTCGCGCCCGCCACGATGACGTCGGCGGAGCCCTCCTGGATCAGCTGAAGGGCGTGCCCCACGGCGTCCAGGCCGGAGGTGCAGCCGTTGGAGACCAGCGACACCGGCCCCTCCGCGCCCACCTTCCACGCCACCTCGGCCGGCATCACGCTCGGCGCCAGGTAGTCGAACATGTGCGGCGACAGCCACTCCTCGCTGTCCACCAGCCAGTTGCGGCCGGAGTCGGACAGCACCAGGTACTCGCGCTCCAGGCTGGTCGCGGCGGCCACCGCACTGCCCAGGGTGACGCCGATGCGCGCCGGGTCGATGCCCGCGAAGTCCAGGCCGCTGTCCTGCACGGCCTCCTGGGCGCAGACCACGGCGAACTGGGTCGCCCGGTCCATGCGGCGGATCTCCCGCTGGCTCAACCCCTCCCACACCGGGTCGAAGTCCGCCTCGCCGGCGATCTGCGACCGGTACGGCGACGGGTCGAAGAAGCTGATCCGCCGGGTCGCGGTGCGGCCCGCGGTGAGCAGATCCCAGAACTCCTTGGTGCCCCGGCCGCCCGGGGCGCGTACGCCGATACCGGTGATGACCACTCGTCGGCTCATCACAACCCCCTCTCTCTCAGAAACCGTCGTGGTCGACGAGCCGCTCCTGGTTGCGCAGCCGCCCGTCCTCGCGGACCAGGACATCGCGCACCACGCAGCTGCGGACCATCTCGGGGCCGTCGCCGGGGCGGGTGGTCAGCACCAGCGCGTAGCAGGTGCTGCGGAGCCGGCCGTCGGCCGGCTGCTCGACGTCGACCATCGTGAACAGGTGGCGCCGCTGCTGCGGGTCCGCGGCCAACCGCTCGCGCACCTCGTAGAGGTCGGACAGGATGCCGGCCCGGGTGCGGGCGGGCTCCCGGCCGGGCGTGTGGCCGAAGACCGCGTCGTCGGTGAACGTGTCGGCGTACTCCTCCACCTTGCCCGCGTCCAGCGCCTGCATCTGGCGCGCGTAGTACTGAAGAACCTCTGCGTACAACTCGGCGCTGACGCCGGTCGACTCCATCTCCTCGAACCCCTTCACCCGACCGTTGTTGCGCTCAGTCTTCAATCGCGTCCAAGAGCCCCGGTCGAGACCGGCTCAACGCCCCCGCGATCACCACGGGGCCACGAAGGGGCTGGGGTGGGCGCTCGGCTGGAGCGCCGCCCGCGCGAGGGACGAGGCTGGTACCTCGTGCGCGACGCGAGAACAAACGGCCCCGCGATCACCACGGTCGCGTCGAAGCGACTGAGGCGGGCGCTCGCCGATGCACCGGCCAGGCGAGGCCGGGACCTCGAGCCCAACGCCAGGACGAACACTCCCCACCATCACCCCGCTCGCCTTGCAGCGACCGGCGGCGGGCGCACACCGAGGCACCGAGGCACCGACCGCGCGAGGCTGAGACGTCGAGCCCAACGCCAGGACAAACACCCCCCACCATCACCCCGCTCGCCTTGCAGCGACCGGCGGGAGCACACAGAGGCACCGAGGCACCGACCGCGCGAGGCTGAGACGTCGAGCCCGACGCCAGGACAAACACCCCCCACGACCACCACCCTCGCCCCGAAGAAACCCACGCAGGCGCACGCCGAGGCGCCGGCCGCGCGAGGCCGGGACCTCGTGCGCGACGCCAGGACGTCCCCCACGACCACCACCGTCGCCCCGAAGAGACCGGTGCAGGCGCACACCAAGGCACCGACCGCACGAGGCCAGGACCTCGAACCTGACGCCAAAACGAACACCCCCCACGACCACCACCACCCTCGCCCCGAAGAAACCCGCGCAGGCGCACACCGAGGCACCGGCCGCGCGAGGCCGGAACCTCGTGCGCGACGCGAGGGCGGCGGAGGTCCTGAAGGAGACGCGGCAGCCCCGCTTGCCGGGCACGGGGCCGTCCCGGGGCTGGAGCAGGGCTCGACCGGGGCGCGAGTCGGGGCGGCGACCGTGGGGTGCATGGACACATCGACTTCCACCGCCACCGAGCGCCGGGTCGCGCTGGTCACCGGTGCCACCAGCGGCATCGGCCACGAGATCGCCCGCACCCTGGCCCGCCAGGGCCACGCCGTCTACCTGTGCGCCCGTACCGACAAGACCCTCAAGGACACCCTCGCCGAGCTGCGCGCCGAAGGCCTCGACGTCGACGGCAGCACCTGTGACGTCACCTCGCCCGAGCAGGTGCGGGCGCTGGTCGCCGCCGTCGTCGAGCGGTACGGGCGGCTCGACGTGCTGGTCAACAACGCCGGCCGGCCGGGCGGCGGCGCCACCGCCGAGGTGCCCGACGAGCTGTGGTTCGACGTCATCGACACCAACCTGAACAGCGTCTTCCTCGTCACCAAGGCCGCGCTGACCGGCGGCGGCATGCTGGAGCGCGGCACCGGACGCATCATCAACATCGCCTCCACCGGCGGCAAGCAGGGAGTCGTGCACGCGGCGCCGTACACCGCCTCCAAGCACGGCGTGGTCGGTTTCTCCAAGTCGCTGGGCCTGGAGCTGGCCAGGACGGGCATCACCGTCAACGCGGTCTGCCCAGGCTTCGTGGAGACCCCGATGGCTGAGCGGGTCCGTGAGCACTACGCCGGCATCTGGGGCGTGGACGAGCAGGAGGCGCACAGCCGGATCACCACCCGGGTGCCGCTCGGCCGCTATGTGGAGCCGAGCGAGGTGGCCGCGATGGTCTCCTACCTGATCTCCCCGGGCGCCGCGGCGGTCACCGCGCAGGCGCTGAACGTCTGCGGCGGCCTCGGCAACTACTGATCGGCCCCTTCCACCTGTAATGCCCGGGTGCCGGGACCTCGGTCGAGGTCCCGGCACCCGGGCATTACAGGCTGTGCGGCAGTCAGACCTTGAGCACCTGGTCGACCCAGCCGCGGGCGGCCGGCTCGAACTGCAGCGCCACATGGGTGGAGATGGCGGTGACATCCCGCCACAGCCGCTGCATCGGGCCGGAGACCGCCTGCCCCCGGGTGCCGGACTGACGGAACAGACGGTCCACCGCCGCCACCGAAAGGTCGACCGCGAGGGCGCAGTCCCGCAGGTTGCGGGTGGCTTCCAGCGGGCCGGCGACGCCGCCCTCGTCGGCCAGCCGGGCGGCCCGCCCCAACAGCAGCCGGGCCGCGTCCACTTCACCTGCCGAGCGGGCCAACGCCTGCTCGGCGGAAGCTCGTACGCCCTGCACCCCCGTGGTGCCGGGCAGGTGCGGGGCGTTGCCGACCTTCTCCGCGAAGTACGCCGAGAAGGTGCGGACCATGCCGAGCGCGGCGCCGACCGCCGGTGCGGCGAACATCAGGCCGTTGACCGCCTGGAGCGGGGCCCGGTGGCAGGCCGCCGCCACCCCGCCCCAGGCCTCGCTGGTGCGCCCGGCGAACAGGTCGGCCCGGTCGAAGGAGAGGTGCTCGGGCACGAACACCTCGTCGAGGACCAGGGTGTTGCTGCCGGTGGCGGCCATGCCGACGCTGTGCCAGGTGTCCTCGACGCGGTACGCGGAGCGCGGCAGCGCGAACAGCCGCGCCTCACTGCCCGTCCCGGTCTCCACCAGGCCGCACATCAGCGCCCAGTCCGAGTGGGAGACTCCGCTGATGTACGGCCAGCGGCCGCTCACCAGCCAGCCGCCGGGCGCCGGCACGGCCGTACCGAACGGCGTCACCGACCCCACAAGCACCGCGTCCGGGCCGGCCGCCCACACCTCAGCCTGGCCCTGTTCGGGCAGGAACGCCCCCGCCATCCGGGCGATCGAGGCGATCAGCGAGGCGCACCAGGAACTGGCCGGGCACTCCTCGGCGATCACCTCGACCGCCTCCACCAGTTCGGTGAAGGAACCGGCGGTGCCGCCGACGGCCGCGGGGGCGAAGTGCCGGGCGAATCCCGCCCGGACGATCTGCCGCAGTACGGCGGGATCGACGTCGCGGGCCCGTTCGGCGGCCTCGGCACGGCGGCCGGCGACGGGTGCGAGGGCGGTCGCGGCGGTGGACAACCCGGTGGTTGGTGTCACAGTTGGCGCGACGGCTGCTGGGGCGGTGGGCATCCCGGCGGTGGGCATCTGTCTTCTCCTCACTAATCGGTGCTCAGGAGGCGGCCGGCAGCCGGTGGAAGGTGTTGCGGAAGAAGGTCAACGGCCCCTCCTCGCGCTGCACGGCCAGGTCGATCACCTCGCCGATGACGATCACGTGGTCGCCGCCGTCCACCTCGCGGTCGATCCGGCACTCCAGATAGGCCAGCGCGTCGGACAGCACCGGCACACCGCTGATCCCCGGCCGGGTGTCGGCCTCGACGGTGTGCCGGGTGTGCCGGCTCGCGAAGGACCGGCACAGCTCCTCCTGGTCGGCGGCCAGGATGTTCACCGCGAAGGCGCCGGTCCGCCGGAAGAGCGGCAGTTCGCCCGAGTCGTTGTGGATGCAGACCAGGATCAGGGCCGGGTCGAGCGAGACCGAGGTGAAGGAGTTCACCGTCAGTCCCACCGTCCGCTCGGCACTGCCGGTGGTGATCACGGTGACGCCGGTGGCCCAGTGGGCGCAGACGCTGCGGAACGCCTGCGGGTCCACCAGGGCCGGCTCCTGCTGCAGCACACTCGCCGCGCGGTGCTCGCTCATGCCGCACCGTCGAGCAGCGGGTCCACGAACAGGCCCTGGCTGCCCTCGGAGATCTCCTCGGCCCGGGCCAGGGTCAGCAGCACCGGCCCGGTGTACAGACCGTCGCGCTGCCAGTCGTCGGGACGCAGGCTGATCGCGTACGGGTTGACGGGCGCCTCCGGGTCCAGGCCGGCGTCGAGTTTGCGGGCGGCCCGGTGCAGGACGGCGACCGCCAGCGCCTCGGCGACCCGGACGTCCCGGGCGAGCTCGGCGGCCAGTTCGTCGTCGGTGTAGTCGACGACCAGGGTGGCGTGGCTGTCCTTGATCGCCTTGGCCGGCACATAGGCGGCCGCCGGGCCGTCGGTGACGACCTTCTCCAGCTCGTTCCAGTCGCGGAAGACCTGCTGGACACGGTCGTTGAGCGTGAACAGCTTCTCGAGGTCGCCGCGTACGCGCTTCATGAACCCGTAGTCCAGGAAGCGGTCCTTGACGAAGGTCAGCACCACGCCGACGTGGTTGAGCATGGCGTCCCAGCACAGCTTCGGCACCATCACCGCGGGGTTGCCGAAGGCCGGGTAGTGGTCCTCGACCTTGGAGAGCACGAACTGGAAGGTGCGCAGGTGGAGTTCGTTGTAGAACTCCAGCCGCTCGGTGATGTCCTCGCCCGCGAAGTCCCGGGTGACCAGGTCGGTGGTGACGCTGTTGCCGTAGCCGATCATGTCCGAGCCGGGCGAGTAGAAGGCGTCCGCGAAGGCGCCGGCCTCGCCGACCAGCATCCAGCGGTCCGGCGAGTACACCCGCTCGGTGCCGAAGGCGAAGTCCTTCAGGCTGATGAAGTCCGCGACGTCGCCGGTGCGGCCGTCGACCACCTCGGCCAGCTGCGGCTCGTTGACGCGCAGCCACTCCTGGACCTTCTCGAAGGTCTGGATCCCCTCGTACGGGTGGACCCGCGGGTCCGCGCAGACGCCGACCGAGATGTGGTCCGAGCCCAGCGGGATCAGCCACACCCAGTAGCCCTCGCCCATCAGGTGGTTGGTGGAGAACTTGCGGATGCCGGGGCGGTTCATCCGCTCCATCCACCCCGGGTCGTCCTTGCCCCACTCCTCCAGGTCGATGCCGCCGGTGAGGCGGAACCAGGAGGCGTTGATGGTGTGCGCCACCTCGCGGGCGAGGCCAAGCTTCCGCTGGACGAAGTGCGCGCGGCCGGCCGCGTCGACCAGCCAGCGGGCGGCGATCGTCCGCTGCTCGCCGCCCTGGGTGTACGTCACCGTGTGGTCCTGGTCGCCCTCGCGCAGTTCCACGTCGGTGATCGCGGCGCCCTGGCGCAGGTCCGCGCCGGCGTCGAGCGCCATCCGGGTCAGCTCGTTCTCGAACCGGCCGCGGTCGATCTGGTAGTTGTCGTGGGCGGGGAACTCCCGCGGGCCGAGCTCGATCCGCCGGGTGAGGTCCTGGTTGCCGCCCGCGGGCTGGAAGAACCGCAGCCCGTTCTTCTTCAGGTGGAACTTCTCCAGGTGCTCCTTCATCCCGACGGTCTGTGCGAAGTAGTGCGCGCCCGCCGGCACCGTCGACTCGCCGACCTTGAACGCCGCCTCCGGCGCCAGGCCCTGCCGTTTGTCGAGGATCACCACGTCCGTCTCCGGCCGGGCGTTCTTGAGCTGGACCGCGAGCGTGAGACCCGCGAGCCCGCCGCCGAGGATCACCACATCGGTCGTAGCCTGATCCACCATCGCTCCTCCTGCTGGTAACAAGTCGTCAAGAAGTCTGTGCGGGCGCTCTCGGGGCCCGCTCAAGCCCGCGTGGAAGCGGTCGTCCGGTGCGTCACTCCCCCTCTGCGGCCACCTCGGCGACGACCTCGAACAGGCCCGGATTGGCGGTGGCGTACGGCGGGTTGACGGCCTTGCGGGCCTGGAACTCCGGGTCGGCCTGGAGCGCCTTCCATGCCTCGACGCTCGCGTAGTGGGCGACGTTCACCAGGGGCAGCGAGGCCTCGCCGATCGCCTGGTGCATCCGGAAGTCGACGAAGCCCGGGGACTCACTGGCCCGCTCGGCCCGGGGCCGCCAGGCTCCCAGGAACTCCTCGACCCGCTCGTCCGGCAGCTCGAAGGCGTTGACCATGGTCACGCCCGCACCGTCCGCCCGCTGCCCGGACGCGACCTCGCCGATCACGCGGTAGACCCCGCGGTGGACGGTCCTGGCGTACTTCTCCGCGCCCGGGCCGCCCCGCTCGCCGGCCGCCGCGGCGGCGAGGTCCGCGGTGCTCGCCCAGTCGGCGACCGCGACCAGCGGGAAGCGGTGGTCGGCGCGCAGGGCCTTGTGCAGGCGGGCACCGCGGAAGCCGGGCGCGGTGCGCAGCAGCTCCAGGTGGGTGCGCCAACCCGCGATGAATTCCTCGGTGTTGTCGACCGGCGCTTCGAGCACCGCGATCAGGGTGACCGGGCCGCTCTCGTCGTTTGTGCTCACTGGTGAGTCCTCTCCCCGTGGGAAACGTCGTGTCGTCGGGCGTGAATGCGAGGGAAGTCGTGGCGTCAGGCGTGGCAGGCGGGGAATCCGCCGTGCAGCTCCGCCATGCCGCGGACCATCTCGTCGATGGCCGCGAAGTCCTCCGGGCGTCCGCCGCGGAGTTCGCCGTAGGCGCGGTACAGGTTGGGCACCAGCCGTTCGGTGTCCAGGAAGTCGGCGAACTCGCCGAGGTCGGCGGCGCGGGCCGCCTCCAGCGGGTCAAGACCCTCGGCGAGGCCGGCCTTGGCCACGTCCAGCAGCCAGGCGAGGTAGCGCTCGGTGGTCTCCAGCAACTCCGGGCCGCCGACCGGGCCGTGCCCGGGCACCACGGTTACCGCGTCGAGCGCGCGCAGCCGGGCCACCGCGTCGCGCAGCCCGCTGACCGAGCCGGTCAGGACGAACGGGGTGACCGCGTTCATCACCAGGTCGCCGGCGAACAGCACCCGGCGCTGCGGCAGCCACACCACCGTGTCGCAAGAACTGTGCGCGGGGCCGAAGGCGCGCAGCAGGACCTCCTGCTCACCGATGTGGAGCGTGAGCTCATCCGCGAACGTGACCTGGGGCGCGGCCGGTTCGACCGCGCCCCAGTCCACGTCGGGCCACAGGCTGGTGAGGTGCAGTCCGGTACGGATCGCCTCCTGCCGGGTCCGTTCGGCGGCCACCACGACCGCTTCCGGGAAGAGGTGGTTGCCGAAGCTGTGGTCGCCGTGCGAGTGAGTGTTGACGAGCAGCCGCGGGGGCTGCGGCGCGCTGCCCGCGACCAGCTCGCGCAACCGTCTGGCCCGGGCCTCGGTGGCGGCGGTGTCGATCAGCAGCGCGGTGCCGCCGTCGACCACCAGCCCCGCGTTGTTGAGGCACCAGCCGCCGTCGGGCTGCAGGAAGGCGTGGACCCCGTCGGCGATCTCTTCGAGTCTCGGTGCACCGGTGAAAGCTGCCATACGGCCACTGTCGTCCGGCCCGCTCGACGGCCACTCGAAGCGCCCCAGATCACCGGGCCGGCCGCCGGCTGTACCCGGGCCGGAACGCAGCGGTGCGCTCCCGGCGGCACCGGCGGGCAGCACCTAGCCCGGACGGCCCCGACCCTCAACACAGGCCGCCCCACGGTCACCGGGCCAGATGCCAACTGTGCCCGGCCCGGAACCCGGCGGAGCGCTACCAGCGAGCCCTGCCGGGCCCGGACGGACTCGACCGCTCCTCAGCAGCGCGGGCCACCACAACCGCCAGCAACGCCACCGTGTCCTCCAGCTCCGCCTGCCCACGCACGGCCCGCACCACGGGCCGCTCCTCGACGGCGGGCCCGATCACCGGGCAAGACGCCAACTGTGCCCGGACCAGAACCCGGCAGTGCGTCCCAGCGATACCAGCGAGCCCTGCCGGGCCCGGACGGACTCGACCGCTCCTCAGCAGCGCGGGCCACCACGACCGCCAGCAACGCCACCGTCTCCTCGGACGCCAGCCGCCCACGCACGGCCCGCGACACAGTCAGCCCCACGGCGGCGCCCCCGGGTCACCGGGCCAGATGCCAGCTGTGCCCCGGCCGGAACCCGGCCGTACGCTCCCAGCGATACCACCGCGCGGCGCCGGGCCCGGACGGCATCGACCGCTCCCCCCCGGCATTTCGGGCCGCGGCCATCGCCACCAGCGCCGCAGTCACCGCCGCCACCTCCTCCGGTGTCGGCCGCCCACGCACGATCCGCACCACGGGCCGCTCCTCGGCGGCGGACCCGGTCACTGGGGCGGGTTGCCGTGCTTGCGCATCGGCAGGTCGGCGTGCTTGGTGGCGAGCATCTCCAGGCCGCGAACGAGTACGGCCCGGGTTTCGGCCGGGTCGATGACGTCGTCCACCAGGCCGCGCTCTGCGGCGTAATACGGGTGCATCAGCTCGGCCCGGTACTCCTCGGTGCGTGCCCTGCGTACCGCCTCCGGGTCCTCGGCGGCGGCGATCTCCCGCCGGAAGATCACGTTGGCCGCGCCGTCGGCACCCATCACGGCGATCTCGTTGGTCGGCCAGGCCAGCGCCAGGTCCGCGCCGATGGAACGCGAGTCCAGCACGATGTAGGCACCGCCGTACGCCTTGCGCAGCACCACGGAGATCCGTGGCACCGTCGCGTTGCAGTAGGCGTACAGCAGCTTGGCGCCGTGCCGGATGATGCCGTCGTGCTCCTGGTCGACGCCCGGCAGGAAGCCCGGCACGTCGACCAGGGTGACGATCGGGATGTTGAAGGAGTCACAGGTCTGCACGAACCCGGCGGCCTTCTGCGAACTGTCGATGTCCAGCACCCCGGCCAGTGAGCGCGGCTGGTTGGCGACGATGCCCACAGCCCGCCCGCCGAGCCGTGCCAGGGTGCAGATCACGTTGGTCGCCCAGCGCTCGTGCACTTCGAGGTGCACCCCGTCGTCGACCAGTTCCTCGATCACCGCCCGCATGTCGTAGGGGCGGTTCCCGTCGCTGGGCACCAGCTCGTACAGCGCCTCGCCGCGCCGGTCGGCCGGGTCCTCGGTGAACACCGCCGGCGGTTGCTCCCGGTTGTTCTGCGGCAGCAGCGACAGCAGATAGCGCACCTCCTCAAGACACGTCTGCTCGTCGTCGTAGACGAAGTGCGCCACGCCCGACAGCTCCGCGTGCACATCGGCGCCGCCGAGGCCGTTCTGGGTGATCTTCTCGCCGGTGACGGCCTGGACGACGTCCGGCCCGGTGATGAACATCTGGGAGGTCTCGCGGACCATGAAGACGAAGTCGGTCAGCGCCGGCGAGTAGGCCGCGCCGCCCGCGCACGGGCCGAGCATCACGGAGATCTGCGGGATCACCCCGGAGGCGCGCGTGTTGCGCTGGAAGATCCCGCCGTAGCCGGCCAGCGCGGAGACACCCTCCTGGATCCGGGCGCCGGCACCGTCGTTCAGCGACACCAGCGGGGCGCCCGCGGCGATCGCCAGGTCCATGATCTTGTGGATCTTCTGGGCGTGCGCCTCACCCAGCGCACCGCCGAACAGCCGGAAGTCGTGGGCGTACACGAACACCGTGCGGCCCTCCACCGTCCCCCACCCGGTGATCACACCATCGGTGTGCGGACGGTTGCCCTCCAGCCCGAATCCGGTGGCCCGGTGCCGCCGCAGCGCCTCGACCTCCTGGAAGGAGCCCTTGTCGAGGAGTACCTCGATCCGCTCACGCGCCGTCAGTTTCCCTTTGGCGTGCTGCCGTTCGGTTGCGGCAGGACTGGGCCCGTCCAGGACGAGCTGCTTGAGGTCGTGCAGTGTGTCGACGCTCCGGCGCATCGGACTCGTAGGAGTCGTCGGACTCATCGGACTTGTTATGTCGTGATCACTCATCGGGTCCCCCGTTTCCCTTGCTCGTTCCTCGCGGGCTTCTCATGGCTGACGTGTCCCGGCCGTTCCCTGAGCCTGGGTGGGGGCTTCGACCGGGAGCAAGCCGCCTCCAGAGGGGTGCGAGAGCCGGTCGAGCCGCAGCAGACGCAGCATGGGGTCGGTCGCCACGGTGGTCACCAGGGTCATCACCACCAGCACCGCGAACAGCCGGGAGTCGATCACCCCCAGCGACAGACCGACGTTGAGCACCACCAGCTCGGTCAGGCCGCGGCAGTTCATCATCACGCCGAGCCCCAGCGACTCCCGGTTGCCCTCACCGGCCAGCCGGGCCGCCGCGAACGTCCCGCCGATCTTGCCGGCCACCGCCACCAGCAGCACCAGGGCCAGCACGCCGAGCGCCGAGAGCGAGAACACCGACTGCAGCCGGGTCTGCAGACCCACCGCGGCGAAGAAGAACGGCAGCAGCAGCCACAGCGCCAGGCCCTCGGTCCGGTGCGCGAAGTCCCGCACGGTCCGGGAGGAGCGCGGCATCACCACACCCGCCAGGAAGGCGCCGAAGATCGCGTGCACGCCGAGCACATTGGTGGTCACGGCGCAGATCAGTACGAAGAAGGTGATCAGGGTGCCGACCGGCAGCGCCCCGCTGTGCCGGCTCTCCAGCACCCGCAGCACCTGCGCCAGCGCCGGGCGCACCGCGAACCACAGCACCAGGGTGAAGGCCAGCACCTCGGCCACGGCGACCAGGACGCCCAGCGGCGAGTCGCTGCGCACCTCGGCGACCACCACGCCCAGCGCACACCAGGCGGTGACGTCACCGACACCGGCCATGGCCAGGCCCATCGCACCGAGCCGGGTGCCTATCAGGCCGCGGTCGGCGAGGATCCGGGCCAGCACCGGGAACGCCGTGACCGACACCGACAGCGCCACGAACAGCAGGAACGGCCCGGTCTGCACTCCGTCGGGCTGATATTCGTCGCGCAGTCGCAACGCGGCCAACATGCCCAGCAGGAACGGCACCGCGAGCGCCGCGTGCCCCGCGGAGAGCACCTTGCCGCCGAGCCTGCGCAGCATCGTCAGCGGCATCTCAAGCCCGATCAGGAACATGAAGAAGACGACGCCGACCTGCGCCAGGTTGTTCATGATCGGCGTCACCGCCGCGGGGAACACCTCCTTGGAGAGACCGGGCGCCAACTCCCCGAACACCGACGGCCCGAGCAGCAGGCCGGCCAGGATCTCCCCGACGACCGGCGACTGCCCGACCGCGCGAGCCGCCAGCCCCAGCACCCCCGCGGCCGCGACCACGACGGCCCCGGCCACCAGCACCTGCCCGACCAGATCGGCCGGCTCGCTCACCTTCGTCGCGCCGGTGATCTCCTTCGCCGGGTGATCGACGCCGTACCTCAACAGCAGCAGCGCCAGCGCCAGCGGTACGAGGACCAGCAGCCCGTAGGTGATCACGGCACGGGCGGCGCTGCGGAAGTGGGGTGGATCGTCTTGCGGTTCGCCCGAGAAGGGCAGGGATGGATCACGGGTCATGGCCAGGGTTCTCCTCACAGAACGATGGCTACGTCACCACTCCGGAACAGCCGGGGCGGCATGGCGCGACCGCCCCGGGCAGCCGCGTACCGGCCAGGGACGGAGCAAGGCTCCGTCCCTGGTTGTCGGTTGTGGGGTGTTGAGGTCGGGTGTCGGGTAGGTGCCCGCTGGTTCAGCCGGTGCGCAGCAGGGTGGTCACGGAGCCGCCGTGCGCCCCTTTGAGCACCTCGGCCTGAAGCCGCTGCACGTCCGGGGCCGGTTCCAGGCCGAGCTCGGACTTGAGCACCCTGCGCAGGTCCTGGTACGCCCGCAACGCCTCGGCGCGGTAGCCCGCGGCGCGCAGTGAGTCGATCAGCTGGGCGTGCAGCCGCTCGTTGAGCCGGTGCTCCGCGACCAACGACCGCAGTTCGGGGATGAGTTCTTGGTGCCGACCGAGCCGGGCGTCCGCCTGGATGCGCAACTCCAGTACGCGCAGCCGCAGTTCGCACAGGTGCGCCCGGTGGATCGTCAGCTCCGGCCCCAGGTTGATGTCGGCCAGCGCATGCCCGCGCCACAGGCCGAGTGCCTGCCGCAACCGCTCGGCCGCCTCCGCGACATGACCCTGCCGCCACAGACAACGGCCCTGCTCGGCCACGGTCAGGAAGCGCTCGGCGTCGGTCCCACCGGTGCGCAGGACGTAACCCGGCGCCTTGGTGACGATGTCGCAGCGCCGGTCACCCTGCGGTATGGAGTCCAGGATCCGGCGCAACTGGTAGACGTAGGTCTGCAGCGTGGTGGCCGCACTCCGCGGCGGCCGGTCGTCCCACAGCTCGGCGAACAGGGTGTCGGTGCTGACCACCCGGTTCGCGTTGAGCGCCAGCAGCGCCAGCACCGCCTTGACCCGCGGCGCGGTCGGCGCCAGGTCGCGCCCACCCGCGATGACCTCCAATTGTCCTAGCACATTGATCGTGACCACGATCTTTTCCCCCGTCCACAGTTGTCTTGCTCCCCGTCGATGCGGAATCGATTCGATTTCAACCAATTACCCGTCGATCCCGCAGAGGCAACAATGCCTTTTTACCCGACCGGACGCCAGGACCTCTCAAGCCCACCTCGAGACATGCTTGAGCGCTGAAGATTATCCAAGTGCGGCGCGGGCACTCCTTTAGATAGTGCCGTCATGGAACTCCACCAGCACTTAGTAAAATCGGGTACGCCGATTGTGAATTTCCGGTTGCCGGTAGGAACACTTGGCCAGGAGCCGGGACGCTGGCATACATGAGGTGATATATCATCATTTCGATGCTCCTGCTTCCGCTCCTGCGCAGGTGGGCGCACCTGCCAAGGCCCCCGCAGCGCCAGCCCCCAAGCCGCCCACCCCCAAGGACACCGGGATCGAACCCTTGAGTGTGTGAAATGGCACACTCGGTCCGCACACTCAAATAAGCGGAAAGAAGAATTCCACCTCGCGGCATGATTGACCGCTCCGCCGAAGATTTCCGGATCACTCCGACCTCCTGATTGCGGGGTAGATACAGATGGAAAGCGCTTGAGCCTCGCCGTGCCGAGTGGACAGACAAGTCGGGCTGTATGCCGGGCCTGTAGAGATCTCTTCCGACAGCGGCGAAGGGTACGAGATCGGGACTCCTGGCTGGACGAAACCGCGACGCCCCGGGGAGCCGCCCGAGCTCACTGAGCGGACCGCTCGTGGAATCACGCCGCGGATCACCCGCAAGGGCAAAGACTCCATCCAACGGCTGGCCAGGCACGTCTGGGCGTCGGAATCGTAGGAGCCGTAGGAGCCGTAGGAGCCGTAGGAGCCGTAGGAGACGATGTGCGCCGAAGGTCCGAAGCAGCCGCACTGGCCTGGCGGTTGGCGCCGACTTATTGGACAGCCGTGATCTTGGTGCCCTGGTGTGCGTTGCCGCCTGCCGTGGCGCTCAGGGTGGCGGTGGGGGCATGCGCCACCGCTCTCGGTCACGGCCCTGGAACTGACCTTGCCCGATCCCGATCCCTGTATCGCCTCAGCCCGGCCGGACGTTGGTGATCTCCACGGAGAGCACCGTGCCCGCCGAAGCGGTGCTGACCAGTGACGGCCTGTAGCTGAGTCTGGTCTGCTTCATCAGCTCGGCGGTCTGGATCACCGGCCCGGACTGGTCACAGATCCCCACTGCTGCCCAGATAGGTGATCTCCGGTTCCACGGTCATGTTGCAGCCCGCTGACCCGAAGCACTGTCGCGCTTGCGGTGCGCAGGTCGTTCGAGAAACCGTCAGCGTCGACCTCGACGTACGTCGGTTCCGGGTCCGGCTCCATGACGGGGCTGACGGCGTCCGCGTCCGGGACGCTCGATGCCGCGACGCCGGCCGGTTTGTCGTCGTCGCTCGTGGATCGCACGGCGACACCGCCTGTGGTGACGATCGCGCTGGTGCAGAGCCTCCTCGGTGGAGTCGGCACCTCGGGCGGCGGGAAGGCGGGCGGTTGCGCAGAGCTGTCGACCATCCTCAGTTCCACCCTCCCAGCAGACCCGAACTGAGCTGGGCCATACAGATGTTGTAGTCGCCGGCCGCGTGGGCCTTCTTCGTCTTCCCGCCGACCGTGACGGAGCAGTGGATGTCACCGGACCCCTGGAGCTGTGCCGTGACGCTGAAGTACATTGCGTCGTCGTCAAGAGGCAGGGTGGCCTCGAACTTGCCGTTCTCGAAGGCGCCGTCGCGGTTGTCCGAGTCGGACCCGTAGGTGATGTTGAGCGGCCCGAGGGCGCCCGCGGGCGCGGTGCCCCACACTTTGAAGATCACGACCTTCTTGCCGGTCTTCTTTTCGGCCTTGTCATCACTGCCTTCGGCGGCGTCCGCCGCCTCGTGGCCCTTCGACGGGGAACCACCAGCCTTGAAGCCCCCGGACTTGAAGCCACCGGCCGTGGAACCACCGGTCTTCGTGTCGTCGCCCCTCGTGGAGTCGTTCGAGCTGGAGCCGCCACTCGCGACAGCACCGATGAGAGCGATCAGAACGAAGAGACCGACGAGACCGAGACAGCCGCGGGTACTGCTGCTGGCTCATGGTCCCCCCTGGGGCATATGTGGTGCAGTGCAAGGTATGTGACTTGCACAGACATCGAACGGTTTCCTCAAACCGGATGGATTCACCTGATCGTGGTGAACTCCAGGCAAATCAAACACCTCGACCATCTCTTCGCGCGGTCCCCGCCTTGCCCTTCGACGCCGACCGCGTCGGCCGGCCGCAGGGACCGCTGGTCGACGAGCACCGCCGTCGGCGTGGGGTTACAGGCGTAGGCTGCTGAGCAAATGGGGTTTTAATAGTTTCAAATGGGCAATTCGGGTAACAGCGACGTGGGAGCTGTCGGATCCGGCGTCCGATCTGCCCGGGAGGCCCGCAGCGAGTGGCCGTCGGCAGCCTTGGGAGGCGCGGGCGGATCACACAGGCGCCAGGAGGAAGATCGATGACCCGGCGCGATGACCCGCGCACCGCGGCGGCCCGGGTGTTCGCCGACGGCGGCGCGTTCGGCGAGCTTCTGTCAGGGATCGACTGGGCGGCGACGCCGCTCGGGCCCCCCGTCTCCTGGCCCGGCCCCCTGGTGGAAACCCTGAGCCTCATGCTCACCTCTGAGCATGGGATGGCTCTGTACTGGGGGTCTGAATTCGCCACGCTGTACAACCTGGGCTCCACACCGATTGTCGGCGCCAAACACCCCTGGGCGCTCGGCAGACCCTACAAGGAGATATTCCCCGAGGTCTGGGCCCACCCCGTGAGCTCCCACTTCCACTATGTGACCGACTCCCGCAAGCCCCTGCTGGTCCCGGATGAGCTGCTCATCATGGAGCGCCACGGCTTTTTGGAGCAGTGCTACTTCGACTCCGCCTTCCAGCCCGTGCTGCTGGATGACGGCACCGCCGGCGGCGTACTGCAGATCCTCACCGAGACGACCGGCCGGGTACTGGGCGAGCGCCGGCTGCGCCTGCTGAGCGAGACCGGCACGCGCACGGCCGGGCTGCCCACTCCGGGCGAGGTCGCCCGCGTGGTCGCCGAGGTGGCGGCCTCCTACCCCGACGAGATCCCGTTTCTGGGCCTGTACCTGGCCTCCGAGCCAGGGATGCAGCGGCCGGCGGCCTCCACCGGGCTGCGGTCGGCGCCCGAGAGCGGCTCGCTGAGTGCGGCCGACGGGCCGGAGGCGGCGGCCCGGCTGGCGCAGGTGGTCGCGGACGGTACGCCGGCCACGCTGCCGGCCGCCGCGTTCAACGGCGGCAGCATGGCCGGGCAGCACGCCGCGGCCTCCCGGCTCCCGGTCGAGCAGGCGCTGGCCCTTCCGCTGCACGCCGCGGGCCAGGTGGAGGGCGTGCTGGTGGTGGGCATCAACCCCTGCTTCCCCCCGGCCGGGGCCTACCACGACTTCCTGGAGGTGCTCGCCTCAGCTGTGGCCGGGGCCCTGTCGGCCGCGCTCGCGCACGAAGAGCAGCGCAGGCGGGCAGAGGCGCTGGCCGAGCTCGACCGGGCCAAGACCGCCTTCTTCGCCAACGTCAGCCACGAGTTCCGCACCCCGCTCACCCTGCTCCTGGGCCCGCTCCAGCAGGCCCTGGCCGACGAGGACCGGCCCGAGCGGCACAAGCAGCTGGAGCTGGCCGAGCGCGGCGCCCTGCGTCTGCTGAAGCAGGTCAACACCCTCCTGGACGTCGCCCGGGCCGAGGCCGGGCAGACGCGCCCCACCCTTGAGCCGGTCGACCTCGCCAGTGCCACGGCCGAGCTGGCCGGAGTGTTCCGGTCCGCCTTCGAGGCGGCAGGGCTGACGCTGGAGGTGGACTGCCCGCCGCTGCCCAAGCCGGTGCCCCTGGACCGGGAGATGTGGGAGAAGATCATCCTCAACCTGCTCAGCAACGCCCTGAAGTTCACCTTCACCGGCGGCGCCCAGGTGCGGGTGGCCGCGGTCGGCGACCGGGCCAGGCTGACCGTGACCGACACCGGCACCGGCATCTCCGCTGACGAGCTGCCGCGCCTGTTCGAGCGCTTCCACAGGGTCCGCGGCGCCCGCTCCCGCTCCCACGAGGGCAGTGGCCTCGGCCTGGTGCTGGTGAAGGATCTGGTGGAGGCGCACGGCGGCACCGTCGGCGTGGACAGCCTCCTCGGCCAGGGCACCACCTTCACCGTGAACCTCCCCTTCGCCTCCGCCCAGCCGCCCCGCCCACCCCCACCCCCACCCGCGGCCGACGCCGGACCCCCCGTGGACCTCCCCAGGGAAAGGGGAGGGGGCCGCCCCAGCCGTACCGCGGCCTATGTGGACGAGGCGCTGGGCTGGCTGGCGGCCGAGCCCGTCCCCGCCGCGAACACCTCGGCGGCACGCGCCCCGCACGCCGCCGCGACCCGCGAGACCCTCCACGACCCCAGCCCGCACGAAACCGACCGCCCCCAACGGGCCCGCCTGCTGGTCGTCGACGACAACGCCGACATGCGCGCCTACCTCACCCAGCTCCTGCGGCCCGACTACGACGTGCTGCTCGCCGCCGACGGCCTGGCCGCCCTGGAGATGGCCCTGGCGCAGCCTGTGGAGCTGGTGCTCAGCGACGTGATGATGCCCCACATGGACGGCTTCGAGCTGGTCCGGGCGCTGCGCGCCGATCCGCGCACCGCCCGCCTGCCCATCGTCCTGCTCACCGCCCGCGCCGGCGAGGAGGAATCCGTGCAGGGCCGGCACGCCGGCGCCGACGACTACCTGGCCAAACCCTTCTCCGCGCGCCAGCTGCTGGCGCGTGTCCGCACCGGGTTGGAACTGTCCCGGCTGCGCGAACAGGCCCTGACCGAGACCCGCAACCAGCTGGCCGTGCTGGCCTCCCTGGCAGACGCGGGCCTGCGGCTGGCCGCCACCCTCGACCCGGACCGGATACTGCGGACCACCGGTGAGATCCTGCTGCCCGACTTCGCCGACCAGATCAGCGTCCACCTCACCCCTGCGGCACCCGCCCCGGCGCAGTCGCCCCCGCCGTACATCGCCGGCACCCCCCTTCTCGCCGACGAGGCCCTGGCCACCGCCGCCACCCGCGCGATCAACGGCACCGCCCCGGCCCCGGTCGGCCCGCACCCGGCGCCCGCCGGCGTGCTGGCCCTGCCGCTGCACGCCCATGACCAGACGCTGGGGGCCCTGGTACTGGTCCGGCACACCGGCGGCTATTCCGCGGTCGAACACAAGTATCTGGAGAACCTCGCCCACCGCCTGGCCCTGGCCTACGACAACGCCATCCGGTACCACAACGAGCGCCGCCTCGCCCTGACCCTGCAGCGCGCCCTGCTGCCCCACCGCCTGCCCCAGGTGCCCGGAATGCGCCTGGCCACCCACTATCGGGCCAGCAACCGCGGCGCCGAGGTCGGCGGCGACTGGTACGACGTTCTCGCCCTGCCCGACGGCGCCGTGGGGCTGGCCATCGGCGACGTCATGGGCCACGACGTGGAAGCCGCCACGCTGATGGGCCAACTCCGCTCCGCCCTGCACAGCCTCGCCCTGGAAGGCGCCGGCCCGGCCCAGGTGCTGACCAGGCTGGACGCCTACCTGCAGTCGCTCACCACCGAACGCTTCGCCACCTGCCTCTACACGGTCTACGACCCACACCGCCACCGCCTGTGCTACGCCGCCAGCGGGCACCTGCCGCCCCTGCTGCTAGCCGCCGACACCGCCTACCTGGAGCTGCCCCCGGAACTGCCGCTGGGACTGGGCAGCACCCCGGTCGACCACGAGGTGGAGTTCCCACCCGGCACCGGCCTGCTCCTCTACACCGACGGCCTGGTGGAGAACCGCTCCCTGTCCCTGGACGACGGCCTGACAACCCTGCGCCAGACCTGCGACGCCCTGCCCGCCGCCGCCCGCTCCGACCCCCAGCGGATCACCGAACAGGCCCTGGAACTCCTGAACACCCCCGACCGGGTCGACGACGACGCCGCCCTCCTCGCAGCCACCGCCGAACCATCGCGCCGAACCGGCGACCCGCAGACCTGACGTCGGGTGACACACCGGAGTAGTGCGGTATGCGGCTGGAGGGAGCCTGACGCACAGCAAGACGCTGCTTGAGTTCACCCGAAACTGAGAGCCTGCAACCGCCGCCTATGGGCCCACACTGCAGAGGCAGCGTCGCTTTGATCTCGTCGTCCTCGAGCGCGGGCCCGCCTCGACAACAGCCGGGGCGGATTGCCACCAAGACGGGGCAGGCGCTGGCTGACGCGGTGCTGGACACGAGGTCGCTGGACGGGCGGCGCTCGGCGACCGAGACTCCACCTGCCCGCCCCCCTCTGGGCCACCGACCCGGCCGGCTTCGGCCAGGTCGGCTGCGTCTACACCGCGCAGGGCTTCGAGTACGACTGGTCCGGCGTGATCATCGGCCCCGACCTGGTCTGGCGCACGGACCGCTGGGTCGTGGACCGCTCTGCGTCGAAGGACCCGTCTTTCACGAAGTCCACTCCGGACGACGACGTCGACCGGCTCAGCCGCAACACGTACAAGGTGCTGCTGACGCGGGGAATGGTCGGGCCAGTCCTGTACTCGACGGACTCGGAGACCCGCGAGAAGCTGCGGTCGCTGATTCATCCGGCGTCTCGGGCCGAGGTGCCGGCGCTCGTGTAGTTCAGCGGGCGCGAGAGGCGGTCATCTCTTGTGAACTGGATGTGCAGCGCAGGAGGTGAGTGGCCGCCCGCCACGCTGCTCGTGAAGGATGGTCCCCCGCTTCGCGCACGCGATGGCCGACCTGCGGTGACAAACGCTGGCGGGGGCAGCCACCGGGAGCTCTGCTCGTACGCTGGGTCGAAAACGGATGCTCTCGGCAAAGAGTACGTTGATCAACCGTCGCTGGGCATGACGCAACTGCACGAGGGGACCAGCTACTCATCATGGGCGCACAACGAAGCGCACAGGTTCGGAGAGCACCTGCGCTGCCGACTGCAGGTCCGCCAGCCGCCTCGCCAGCGTCGATTCGGCGAGCCTAGGTGGCAGTGCGTCCGCGAACTTCAGTCCTTTGACCGCCCGCTCGTCGACCTCCGGCAGGCACAGGTGGTCTGGGGCGGCTACCGAAGCCTCTTTCCAATCATTGGGGGTGAGGTCCTCACGCAGGCGGATCCAGCAGTCGTTGATCTGCTGGGCAGGCACGGCGACCTCGGCAAGCGTCGCTGCGAGCGTGGCGTTCGCCCGATGCCCGGCCCATGTCCACCACCTCACGTATCCACCTGAGCCACGAATGATCACCGTGCCTCCTGGATGCACCTCTTCCATGAAGTGCTCCCGTGCTTCGGCCAGGTACTTCTCCGCACGCGCCGTGAGGTCCACCGGCGGGTTCGCGCCGAGGAGCACTTCTCGTACTGCGCGCGTGAGTTCGAAGGAGATGCCGAAGTCGAGTCTGGCGCCACTCCACTTCGCTCTGCCGCCGCCGTCGACGGGTTCGACGAAGCACCGCTTTCGCTTCCAGTCGATGTACGTGACCTGCCAGCTCCGCCCGGCCAGGAGCAACCGCCGTGGTCCGTCGATCCGTTCGGTGAGCAGACTCGGATCCGTCCTGCCGATCTCCTTGCGGCCTTGGAGCACGGTGAACTGCGGAGGTGCGGTGAACACGGCCGTGAGGTTCATGAAGTGCCGGTGACCGAAACGCCGTTCGGCTTCGGGGCCGATGAACAGGAGTCCGCCGTCCTGGTCCAGGTAGCCGTTGTCGACCAGGTGACGGACGATCGGCTCGGCGGACTGGCCGAACGGGCCGAGGCCGTTCCACCACTCCTGCCAGAGGCGGTCCCCGACCCGCGGTTCCTGCAGGCACAGCGCGAGAAGCTGCTGAGCCACGATGTGCCGCGGCTCCGGCGGGGCGATGACGGGCTCCACCCAGCCGCGCGACCATTGCATGAGAAGAGCCGCCGCTCCGAGCAGTCCGTCGCGATCCAGCGCGAGAAACAGGCAGTTGCGTGACGTTCCGGGCCTGCGTCCGGTGCGGCCCAGCCGTTGCAGGAAGGAGGCGACGGTGAGCGGAGCGTCGATCTGGATGACCCGGTCCAGGTCCCCGACGTCGATGCCGAGTTCGAGGGTGCTCGTGGAGACGATCACGCAGTCACGGGCCTCGGCGAAGGCCTGTTCCGCGCGACGGCGTTCGTCGACGGAGAGAGAGGCGTGGGAGAGGAAGGTCGTCACGCCCTTGGCGCGCAGTTTCTCGCCCAGTTCCTCGACGAGCCTGCGGGACTCGCAGAAGACGAGCCGTTTCTCGCCGCGGTGCAGGGCCGCGATCATGGTGGCGGCATTGTCGACGGATCCCACGTAGTCCAGCTGGATGTCCGTCGGGGCCGTCGACGCCGCTGCCGATGTCTTCGGCTTCGGGTCGGCGAGGTGCGGTGCCACCACCGCGGACGGCTGCCTGCCCGCTCCGGATCCCTGCAGCCACAGCAGCAGCTCGTGCGGGTTTCCCACCGTCGCGGACAGCCCGACTCGTTGAATGGGATGTCCGACGACACGCTGTAGCCGTTCCAGGACGGCCAGCAGATGCCAGCCCCGGTCGTCCCCGGCGAAGGCGTGCACCTCGTCGACCACCACGGTGCGCAATCCGGAGAAGAAGGAGGTGTGGTCGACGTTGGCGCTCACCAGCATCGCCTCCAGCGACTCCGGCGTGGTCAGCAGGACGTCGGGCCGCGCGGCCAAGATCCGCTTCCTCGCGCCGGAGGTGACGTCCCCGTGCCATAGGGCGGCCGTGCGCCCGAGCCACGAGGTGTACGTCTCCAGCCGGGGCAGCAGGTTGTTCAGCAGCGCCTTGAGCGGACACATGTAGAGGACGGACGTCCCCGACCACTTCTGCTGCACCATCTTCGACAGCAGTGGGAACGACGCGGCCTCCGTCTTGCCTCCGGCGGTGGGCGCGAGAAGGATCGCGTCGTCGCCCGCGAGCAGCGGCCCGATGGCCTCTTCCTGGAGGGGGCGCAGTCCGGGCCAGCCGAGCGTGTTGACGACGTGGTGGACCAGCGCGGGTTCGAGGTCGTCGATACCGCTCACGGCATCTCCAGGTCGATGTCTTCCGCGCGTGCGGCCGCCGCGTTGCGTTCCACTTCGGTCAGCTCGCCGTCCGTGATGGTGAGCGCGTAGTGCTTGCGTGGATCGAAGTCCTGGAACTCGTCCACCCGGTCGAGCACATCGGCGACGAGTTTGCGCAGGAAGACACGGGGTGCGACCCCGACCTTGCCCCCGAGTCCGCCGGTCACGGCTGTGGCGAGTTCCATGAGATACGCATCGTCCACCTGCTGCTCGACTCGTTCCGGATGCCGGGCGGCGCCCGCGTACAGGTCGCGCACGCGCCTGCCCAACTCGCCGAGTCGTTCCAGGTCGAAGCCCGCAAGTCGCAGTTGGACGGCTCGCGGGGAGTCGAAGCGCGGGTCGGTGGTGAAGTCGGTCGCCAGCCGCTGCGCGAGTGGCGGGAGCCGCTGCGCGCCCTGCTGACCGTCGTAGAAGGCCGGTGTCCCCGTGATGACGAGGAACAGCCCTGGGAAGCGTCCCGCGTCGATCTCGTCGAGGAGCTGCCGCAGTGCGTTGAGGCCCTTCTCCCGTACGTCACCGCGCACCCGCTGAAGGGTCTCGATCTCGTCGAGGACGAGCAGCAGACCGGGGTGGCCGCAGTCCCGCAGCACGGTGAGCAAACCCTGGAGGAAGCCGAGTGCCGCGAAGTGGTCGAGGTCGCCCCGCACCCCGGCGGCCCGGCGTGCTGATGCGGCGACGGACTTCTGACCGCCGAGCCAGGCGATGAGGGCTTCCGCGGTCGCCGCGTCGTCGGCCGCGACCGCGCGCCGGTATCCACGCAGGGCCGCGGCGAACGCCGGTGTGGTGCGGGCCACTTCGGCGAGCCGACGCTCCATCAGCGCGTCGACAGCTTCACCCAGCGCCGCTTCGTCCTCCTCGTCCACGTCCCCGTTGTCGAGGACCTCCTCCTCCAACGTGTAGAACCAGGAATCGACGATCGCTCGCAGCGCACTGGGCTGGTGGGTCGCCGTGGACAGCCGCTCGGTGAGCCGTCGGTACACCGTCTCCAGCCGGTGCAGAGGTGTCTCCGTCTCGGAGATCTGGACCTCAGCCGTGGCGAGCCCGGCGCGCTTGGCCCGTTCGGCGAGCCAGCGTGCGAAGAAGGTCTTGCCGGATCCGTACTCGCCACGGATGGCGTGGAAGGCGGCTCCGCCCCGCGCCACCGTGGCCACATCCTCGTCGAGGGCACTGGTGAACCGGTCGAGGCCGACCGCGAAGAGGTCGAGCCCTGAGTGCGGCACGGTGCCCCGGCGCAGTGCGTCGACGACTTCCCGCCGCCGGACCGCGCTCACGTCGGGCGACGACGTCACGTTTTCTCCTTCGGGAAGAACTGGTCGCGCAGCAGGGTCAGATCGAGTTTCACCGTGTGCCCGGCGTCGATGAAGCCGAGGACTGGGTAGCCCTCGATGTTGAGCAGCCTCTGCAGGGTGGCGATGAACCCGTCGATGTTGCGCCGCACCCGACCGGTCGCCGAGATGGCCCCGGCGAGGGCGGCCGGTGACATGGTGCCCCCCGCCCCGGCCAGCGCGTCGATGACGGCCGCCACGACCTTGCTCTCGGGGGCCTTGCGTACGTACTCCTTTTGCGCCTCGTACACCTCGCTGGCGACTACGCGCTCGCCCAGGGTGGCGGGGGCGGCTCCGTCGGCGGCAGGTGCCAGAAGGTCGTCGGCCGCGAAGAGCCCCTCGCCGGCCGGCTGCTCCTTCGGCTTCCCTCGCTTCGGCTTCCGCGGTGCCTCTTGCATGGCAACGTCCTCGGGCCGCCCACCCTTGCGAGGAGCCCACCATTGCGGGACGGCCTGCTCCCGAGGCAAGACCTCCCACCCCCTCGGCACCAGGTCGCGGTCAGGCACCAGGACGAGCAGCGGCACGGTGACCTCCGCGAGCGAGGCTCCACCGTGGTAACCAGCCCGGCGGCCGGTGTAGCGGATGTCCTCCCGCCAGGGCGCGACGATAGTGCCGCCGCCCTCCAGTACGCGGGGCCCGGACAGCTGGACCTCGCCGTCCTTCGCCGCGCCCGTACGCCATCGGGCCGAGCCGGGCCCCTCGCCCTCGTCCCCCACGGGTCCTTCACTCGCACCGCGCTCCAGCACATGCCCATGATCCGCGACGAGCACAACCGGGCGCCCGTACCCCTTGGCCGCCGACAGCAATTCCCGCAGGTATGTGACGTCACCCAGACTCCACTGGGTACGCCGCCCCTGCTGTCCCTTGTCCAGGGCGTCGTCGATGGTGTTCAGCACGACGCCGACCACTGCCTCCGAGGCCAGCGCGGCCATGATTTCCTCGGAGAGGAACCTGCCCGCCCCTCCCTCTATCCCGGCCTTGTGGAAGAGCAGAGCATCGAGTCGCCGCTGCCTCCAGAAGGCAGCGAAGCCCGAACTCTCCTTCGTCTGCCCGCCCTTGACGGCCGTACCGGTGAGCAGGGACGCGCGGCTGACCTCTGTGACCGAGGGGAGCATGGACACCGCGGCCATCCGCTGCGGCGCATCCGCCGAGACCGCCTCGCTGGGCACGACCTCGGTCCAGCCCTCGCGCTCGACCTCCTCGCCGAGCTGGGCCGCGACCGCACAGCTCATGCCGTCCAGTATCAGGACGAGGGGAGCCGTGTCGCCGGCCAGCGGCCTGACCGCTTCGGCCAGCACGTTCTCGACGACCAGGCAGCCGCCGGGATGGAGAGCGGTGGCATTTGGCGCCCAGGACACCAGCCTCCGCGCGAACTCCTCGTCCAGCCGCTCGCGCCGCTCTCGGGCCGCCTCGTACAGAGCACTGAGGTCCTCGCCTGTGACGGCGTCCCCCTCGGGGTCTCCCGCCCACAGCACCGCGAGCGCCCGGTCCGCCCAGCCCCAGTCCCCCGCCTGGTCCCGGACTCCGGCCGCCACCGACGCCACGGCCGGGCGCGGCAAAGCCAGCCAGCGGGCGACCCGTACGGCCATCTCGGCCACGCCGACGCGTTCCGGGTTCAGCCGGGCCAGCATATGCGCGTTCAGCTCGGCCAGGGCCGCTTCCCCCGCTGCCGGGGAGGTGCGGGACGCTGCCGCCACCTGCCGCAGTTGGGCCGTGAAGCTGGACGGCAGGAAGCGGTTGGATTCGACGGCCGTGGTGAGTCCGGCGCTCTCGGCGAGCTGGTCGGCGCGGTTGAGGACGGCAAAGACTCGCGTCCGGGCTTCGGCGTTGTGCCGGGCCTCTCCGATCCAGCGGATGAGGGCGCCTTCAACGGCCTCGGTGAAGGACTGCAGCTCGGTCCGGCGCGGCATCACCTGCCCGAACAGCCCGCCCACGGCGAGCACCACGTCCGGGCTCACTGCCGGATCGCGCAGGACCGCTCCCAGCAGACCGAGCGGCATCGCGTCCTGTCCGCGCCCGGTCTCCGCCAGGGACATCAGAACCGGTGCCGCCGGGCCGGCGGTCTCACCGAGCCACTTCTTCAGCTCGTCCCGTTCGGTCTTGTCCAGCTCCGCGAAGCGCAGGGGCCCCGCGGGAGTACGGGACCACGTGAGAAGTGCGTCCAGATCGACGACAGTCCCTGCCGCCGGGCCCGCCTCGCCATCGCCGTTGCCCAGCCCGAGTCGCGCCACGACCAGCGCGCGCAGGGCCGCGTCCCGCGTCAGGACGGAGCCCGCACGCTTCCAGCCCTGGGAGGGCTCGGCGTCGAGCAGCGCCTCCAGCAGCCAGCCTTCGTCGTACATGCGTGGGTCGAGTCCGGCAGCGCCGAAGCGCTGCATGACGATCTCAGCGTTCTCCACCGTGAGCGTCTGCCGCCGTACCGCCTGCCCGCGCAGGTCCCAGCCGATCTGACCGTCATCGACGCCGGTGGTGACGACGAGGAGGTCCGCACCGGCCGCCTCTTCCCGGTGCCTCGTCCACTCCTCCAGGATGCCCAGGACGGACGCCTGGTGGCTGACGCGGACTCGCCGCGTCTCCTCCCCAGTCCGCACGGTGAACTCCTCGGGCGCGCCGGCCGTGTAGCGCCCGTGTACCAGGACGAGCCGCCGGTCTCCGAGCCCGGAGGCGTGCGTGGCGAGCAGGGCCTCGATGGTGCGGCGGCCCACCTGGGGCAGAGCGGCCATCAGTGACCGGCCTCTTGGTCGTCCGCGGGCACGGGACGCCAGATGACCTGGATGCGCGTGCCCGGATGGGCAGCGAGGTACGACCTGATCTCCCCCTCCACATCGGCGACTGTGGCGGCGAGAGTTGCTTCGAGCCGAGTGGGCTCGACGACATGCGGAGCACCCGGTCGTACGTCCTGAGCAGGTACGTCGACAGTCCGCTCGCCACCGTCGGACCGCTGGGGCGCACCCTCCGTCACGCCAGGCCCCGACTGGACGACCGGCTGCCCGTGTTCCGTGAGGCTGACGTCGTCCGCGGTCGGCTGCGGTAGTGGTGCCACCGGTTGGGCCACCTGCGCCAGGCGTGCCACGTCGTTGATGAGGGCCAGCGCCCGGTCCTGGAGCTGGTCGAGCACCGGGACGAGCGAACGGGCCTGCTCGTGGTCGTTCGCCGTCTCCTCGACGACGCGGATCAGCCGCGCCGCCCGGTCCCCCACGCTGTCGTCCCGCCCGGCGAAGCCGCGCACACTGTCGAGAAGCTTCCAGTTGGTGTCGTCGAGCGCGGCCAGCACATCGGGCGCCTGCTTGAGGGCCGCCCCGATCTCCGGGTCGGTCACGTCGTAGGCCACCGCCGCGAGCTCGCGTACCACCACGGCCGTATCTTCACTGCGGGCGAGCCGGGCCACCAGGTCGGCCGCGGCCTTCATGGACTTCATCCGTGGAGCGTCCGCTCCCTGCGGACCTCGCAGTCCCAGCTCCTCGGCCCGCCTCTGCAGCACGGACCGGACCCCGCTCACGGCGTCCCGGTGCCTTTCGGCCACTTCCTTTACGCCGGTGGCGAGTTTGGCGACGTTCAGCGCGATGAGCGCAGGCGGTACGGCAACCCCGAAGATCCTGCCGGCCCGTTCACGCGCGGTCGCGAACTCCTCGTCGGTCGGCTTCTCGACGGCGCGCAGACCGTAGCCGGGGCCGATCCGCTCCAGCTCCGGCGCCTGCTGCAGCGGCGAGGTCTGGTACACCCACGTTCGGTCGTCGAGCAGCGCGTACGTCGCGATGATCAGGTTGCTGACGTTCTTCTCCAGGCCCGTGAACCCGAGCTGACCGATCCACTTGCGGATGTCCTCGACGGACAGGTCCGTCCCGGCGTGGCCGTCGGCGGCCTTCTGGTTGATCCGCAGCCGCCAGTCGCGGCTGACGTTCAGCGGACCGTCGTGTACCTCGCCCAGCCCTAGCGGGTGCACGATCTTCTTCACCACGGCCAGCTGGTGGCTGTCGACGACGACCCGGCGCTCGCCGCTCTCCATCGCCCGGCCGATCCATTCGAGCGCCGTCTTCAGCTCGCGCAGGGTGACCGGCTTGCGGGTGAGGGCGGGATCGAAGTCGGGGTGCTTCGGGTAGAGCACGGCGAACATCTCGTCGGCCAGGGCGTAGAGGTTCTTCTCGAAGCCGACCCCCGGCTCGGGCTTCTTCCGCGTGAAACCGGGCCGCAGCGACCACAGGTGCTGATCCGCCGGAACCTCGGCTCCGACGTTGGCGGCCTCCGCCTTACTGATCCCGTACAACTGCTCCAGAACGGCGGAGAGTTGGGTCGTGAGGTTGTCGCTCTGCGCCTTGAGCTGGTGGCGGATCTGGATCCGTTCCTCGGTCGAGCGGGTGGCCGTGACGTCGTCTAGCCGGTCCCGTTCCAGCAGATAGTTGATCTTCAGGAGCCGTCCGAGCTGCCGGGCCCGCTGCTCGGAGAAGAAGTCGGGCAGCCAGACGATGGTGCTACCGGTCCGCCCCGACCGCTTCAGGTTTTCGATCCGCTGAACGTCCTCAATGGGCGAGCGCTGGGGCTCGTCGAAGGGGTAGTCCAGTACGAAACGGATGTTGCCGTCCATCTGCGGTTCGAACTGCTCGTCGGGCAGATGCGGATCGCGTACGTTCCCGAAGACAAACTCAGCGGTGCGCTTGGTACCCCGCCAGACGATCTCGCGCTCGCACACGAACGCCTGGGTGTCCCGGATGCCGAAGGCCTCCCACAGCTGGTCCTTGACCCACTGCCGCCGCTGCCCGACCTTGTCCGCGACCCCCTGGACCTCTTCGAGCAGCGGCTCGACGTCCAGGTCGGACAGGTGCAGATGGAACACCGGGTCGGCGTCGCCCTCGCTCCTCAGCTCTCCGAACCCCTGGGCCTGGAGGTCGCGCAGCGCCTTCACCGCGATCGATCCGGCCGACCCCACCCGCGCCCGGATCGTGCCGTGGTTGAGCGCGGCGAGCCGTCCACCGGTCAGCCGTGCCAGAGCCGGCACATTGGGCGCGAGCGCGCCGAGCAAGAGCGTTTTGACGAGCCGGTCGTCCCGCCGGTAGCGCGGATCGTCAACGGACCCGTACTTCTCCAGCAGATGGGCTCGCACGCGCGCGTGGAAGCGGTGCGCGATCTCGGACTCCCGGCGCAGCTTGGCGGTGAACGCCTCGCCGGTCCCCGACGCTATGACGTCCCACAGGTCGCCGATCGGGATCAGCTCCCCCATCTTCAGGTCATCACGACGGCGCCGAAGCAGCTCCTGGACGAGCTTCAGACCGGTGCGTTCGCGCTGCAGCGCTCCGGAGAGGTCCACGAGGACGTTGAGCAGCGCGGGCGACAGCGGGTACAGGGTGCGGAAGTCGTCCCAGCTCGCCGAGGTCCGCCCGTGCGCGTCGAGCAGCACCTGCCGGACCTCGTCCTTGGACGACTCGACGAGCGTGAACGCCTCGTCGCGGGCCGACTCCATCCCGGGTTTCGGCTCCAGCACACGGCGCTTGATGATCTCGACGAGGTTGCTGTCCTCCAGGTTGACGACGTCGACGCGCCCGGCCAGGTACTCGATCTGCTGCTCCAGGTTCTGCACCTCGGCGCCGGCCACGTCGGAGCCGATGAGCTGCGACAGGTCGCGCTGACGCGAGATGAAGGAGACGATCGGCACGGGCCGGTCGGTGTCCCCGGACTCGATCAGCTTGACCAGCCGCTGCACCTGGTCGCGTACGAAGTCCTGCTCGCCCATGTGTGCCTGAAGCCAGAGGATCAGCTCGTCGAGGAACAGCACGATGCCGTCGTAGTTGAGGGACTTGGCGTGCCGGGAGATGACGGACAGCCCGTTCTCCAGCGGCACGAAGGCGTCCTTGTCGCCGCGGGCTCCTTGCGCGTACGCAGCCATGGGCCCGGAGAGCAGCGCGGACACGAGTGCCTCGCGGTACGGGTCTCCGGCGGGCGCGTCGAAGGCGCGGTTCAGGTCGGCGGAGGTCCAGCTGCCCGCGGCCGGGGCCGCGTCGTCCGCGTCGAGCAGGTCGAGGTCGTCGTCATCGCTGTCCGCGCCGCCGACACCACCGCCCGGCGACACCGCGGCGGCACCGTCACCGAGCCACTGCACGAACTTCGCGTCGTCGGCGAGGAACTCCCGCTGCCTGCGCGCGTCCACGAGCGCGGAGTCGGCCCGGTAGACGGCGGGGGTCGGCTTGTCCGAGTGCTGAGAGCGCACCGCGTGCACGTACCCGCCGAGGATGGCCGAGTCGAGGTCCGTGGAGCCCACGAGGTGGTACGGCACCATGAGGAACCGGCTGTCGCGCAGCCAGTCGTCGTGCTCGGCGATGACCTCCTGGAGCCGGGGCTTGGAGCGGGCCGCCGCGTTGTTGTTCAGGACGGCGTGCAGCACGGTCAGGAAGTGGCTCTTACCGGCACCGAACGATCCGTGCAGGTAGGCGGCGTGCGAGTTCCCGGACCTGACCGCCGCCCCGACCAGCCCGAGCGCGCTCCGGAAGGCCCCCTGCAGCTGCTCGGTGACCACGTACTCGGCGACGCGGGCATCGGTTTCGGTGAACCCACCGGACAGCTCGACCTTGAAATCGCCGGCATGGACGTCTTCCTTGATGTCGATGACATCCTTCAGGAAGAGCTCGCTGGTGGGCATCCGGCTCTCGTTCCCTCGCTCGGCAGCAGTCGGAGCGCGCTGATCTCGCGCGCGACATCCAATCTTGCCAGTCTTGCGATGCCTTGCGCCTGGCCAGACGCAAGTTCCGTGACGCGAGTGTCACGTTGAGCGACCCACGCGGGCGAAATCGTCGCGGAACGCAACAGATGAGCACCTCACTGTGACATTCGCCTGAGTGCGGCCCTGCTGACGACCTGGCCGAGAACCGCTTACGACCGCATACGACCGTCTTGCGCTCCTTTTCGACCGGCTCCGACACTCATGAACAGCGGGATGTGCTTCATGACCGTGAGGGGGACCCCATGGGGGGCGACGGGATCGAGGGCTTACTGCGCGACCGGTTACTGATCATGGTGAACGACAGGTCGGCGATCGGCCTGCTGCCACACATCGACGGAAACGCCGGAGGCTTGCTTCTCACAGGTGTCGATGCGGCGGTGAGATGCCGGAACATACGCAACAGCTACCCGGACACGGTTGTGGCCGTCGACTACGGCGGCCACGAGCACCGGGTCGCGACCGTCGACCGGCCCTTCGGTTATCAGGCGGCCGACGGCTGGCACGCGCTCGACTTCTCCGGCCTGGAGGAGGTCCTGAACGGCCAGCTGGCCAACAAGGCGGCGTTCGCGGTGACCCCGACCTGCTTCATACCACCGGACGAGGACGGCGACGCCCGCGTCCTGCGTGCGGTGATCACTCAGGCCAACCGGCTGCAGCGGACAGACACGGTCGTCCTGCTGCCGTGCAGCTGCCGCTGGCTGCGGGACGAGTCGCTGCTGCACCTGGTGGAGGCGGTACGGGCCAGTCGGCACCCCGTGGCGCTGATCATGCAGCACTACAAGGACCCGTTGGAGCGCGTGGGCGTGGCCGAGGGCCTGCGCGTGCTTTGCCGGTCGTGCCCGCGTCTGCTCCTGTGGCGCACGGACCTGGCGGCTTTCGACGCGCTGGCGCACGGGGCGCTGGGCACGGCGGTGGGGGTCACCGCCATGCTCCGCCACGGCATGGACCCGCGCCGCAAGGGCCGGGGCTGGCGGCCGTATCCGGTGGTGCTCGTCCGCGAACTGCTGAAGTACCACCGGGTGGAGGTGCTCCAAAACTGGTTCACGCGCGTGGATCCGTGGACGTGCGGGTGCCCGGTGTGCGAGGGCGCCGAGTTGTCGCGCTTCAGCGAGAGCAACGCCGATGTGAGGGAGTCTCAGTGGCACAACACGTGTGAGCTGTACGCGCTGCACGACGAGTTGATCTCGGCCGATGCGGGCGGGGACCGGCTGGAGTGGTGGCGGCAGATCGTCGACGACGCGGTCGCCCGGCATCACCTGCTGACCTCCGATCTCGGGGACGAGGTCGCGCATCCTCCGGTGCTGCACTACTGGCAGCGGGCGAGCCCGCCAGCGGTTCCGATGCCGTGACGGTTGCTGGTGGTGTTCTCAGTTCTCAGGGGAGGTCGATCTCGGCCCAGACGACCTTGCCGGGTCCTGGGCGGTCACTGACGCCCCAACGGGAGGCGAGGGCGTCGACGATGACGAGGCCACGGCCGTGGTCGGCCGCCGCGTCCGGGGTCATCGGTGGTGCGGCGACAGGGCGGTCGCCTCCGGTATCGGCGACCTCGATGCGGAGCGCGTCCGTACGGTGCTCAAGGCGGAGGGCGAAGTCCCGGCCCGGTACGCGTGCGTGGAGTACGGCGTTGGATGCCAGCTCGGCGACGACGAGGGCTACCGCGTCGGAGAGGGCCGAGCCGAACGGGAGCCCCCAGACGTCGAGTTGGCGCGTGGCGAGGTGGCGGGCGAGGCGGGCACCGCGCCGGGTAGCGCTGAGCTGCTGGAAGAACATACGTACGGTGACGGCTGGTTGGGCCTGAGGTGCGGTCATGCGGTCCAGCGTCGTGGGAGGGAGAGCGCCTCAACAGGCACGACACTGGTACAGCCGCGGCTGGGTGGGTTCACTGAGTGGACAGGGTGGGTGACGCCTCGTAACCATGAGTGGGTTGATGTCCCGGTGGGGTACGTGGGAGGTGGGCCGGGCGTGTTGGACGGCGTCGCGAGCAGTGAACCGGAAGTGTCGGACGGCCTCAAGAGCTTCGGCGCGGTCCTGAAGGCGTTGCGGGAGGAAGCGGGGCTGACACAGGAGGAGTTCGCGCCGCTGGTGCGCTACTCGGTACATGCGGTGGCCAAGCTGGAGCAGGGGAAACGGTTCCCGTCGGGGAGGTTTATCGAGCGGGCGGGGGTGGTCCTTGAGGCGCCGAGGGTACTCAAGGCGGCGGCCCGGCATCTGACGCGGAGGCAGGGGCTGGCGTCGTGGTTCGTGCAGTGGGCGGGGATCGAGGAGGAGGCGATCTCGCTGTACGCGTACGAGTGCCGGGCTATTCCTGGGTTGTTACAGCCGGAGGCGTACGCGCGGGCGGTCTTCCTCAACAGTTTGCCTCCGCTGACTGATGAACAACTTGAACGGCAGGTCGAGGCACGGCTCGGACGACAGCGCATCCTGTCCGAGAAGCAGAACGTCGCCTTCAGCTTCATCATCGAGCAGGCGCTGCTCGAACGCCGGACAGGCGGTGACGAAGTTACCGGCATCCTCATCGACTACTTGCTCAAGCAGACCGAACTCCGCAACGTTCAGCTTCAGATCATGCCTCTGCGCCAGGAGGATCACGCGGGTCTCGACGGCCCCATGTACCTGGCGGAGTCTCCGGAGAACCAGTGGTTCGGCTACTTCGAGGGCCAGCAGGGAAGTGCCCTCATCACCAGCTCGAAAGACACCAGCGCCCTCCTTCAGCGCTATGGCAAGATGCGGTCGCAGGCCCTCAGCCACGAGGCGACCGTGGGCCTGTTGAAGGAGATGCGAGGAGCGCTATGAGCACCACCGAGCTGACTTGGTTCAAGAGCAGCTACAGCGGGACACAGGGCGACAACTGTGTTGAGGTCGCCATGGCCGGAGCCGTCCACGTCCGCGACTCCAAGCAGAAAGAGGGCGAAGAGCTTGCCCTCTCACCGACCGCTTGGTCGAAGTTCGTCGGCTATGCGACTGACGCCCGAGTCTGAATCAGCCCCAATGTCAGTGGGGACGCCTGGAGTTAACGGATCCGGTCGCCCCCACTGTTGCGTTTTGCCTACTCGATGTCGAGGGCGGGCTGCTCCGGAGCACTCGCCTTCTTCGAAGCGGCAGCCTTACGCCCCCGCGTCCGCTTCACTGGCCGCCAGGCCTTGAGTTCCGTCGCGCTGAGCCGATGCTTGCCCAGCTGCTCGTCGAGGAATGCATCGCAGTCCTCCGCCGGCACGGACTCCCACTCGGCGTCGTACTCACCATGCCACTGCCGCACCCAGGGCATGACCTCATACAGCCCGGCAAGCAACGGGGTGAGCCGCTCGGTGTCCCAACCGCTCTGCTCCGTCCGATCCTCGATGAGATTGATGAGTGCTTGGGCCTGATCCTTGTGATCCCACCCGGCCCACCCGAGCAGCACGGTCGGGTCGGCGTCGGGCCCAGCTTCCAGATAGGAGATGAACCGCTCCTTGGGCACGTCGAGTTTGCCGCGGTTAGACCAGTAGGAGGATTTGAGGAAGTCGGCGGACGAATACTTCGGCGGTACGGGGACAGCGAGCTGCTGCCCGGTCCGGTCCTCCTCCCGTTGCTTCTCCCAGACGTCTTCCCAATCCTCACGCTTACGGAGGCCGGAGTCCTTGTACCGCATGGCGGCGAGGAACGGCACATGCTCGTCGGAGACGACATCGGCGAGCACCTGCCCGAGCGGGAGGTCGGGCTTGTTGAGGTGATCGGAGGCGTACAGCGCGGCAACGGCGTTGAAGTCGGGATCGGAACTCAGTGCATCCGCAAGCTGGTTGACGGTAAGCGGACGAGGCTGCTTCACACCCTCACGCAGGCTGAACCACAGCGCGGGATCCTCACACCGGTCCAGCAACCAGGTGCGCAGGGCGGCCTTCTCCTTCTTCTCCCAGGGCTCGACGGACCACCGCCGCTTGCATTCGGGCCGTTCGATGAGCCCAATATCCTTGCGCCGCTCGATGATGTCGATACGGGCCTGCACGATGTCTCGGTACCAATCGGGCCAGTAGCGTGGAATCTCGGTGATGGGCGTCGACCCGTGTCGCTCGAACCACGCGGTGTCGACCTCACCACGCGCACGCTTCCGCGCCAGCACCATCTCGAACGCCCGCTCCCCAAGGTGCACTTCGGGCACGATATCGGGCTCGGGCTCCGGCGCGGTGGTCCGCGCCAGGTCGGCCTCAGACAGCAGTCCGTATAGACCGTACACCTGCCAGTCCAGCTCTTCCTGGAGGGCAATCATGCGCTGGCGGATGCGGATGCTCTCGATGTGAGCGTCGTCAAGAACTTCGCGAGTAGGGGCGCTCGCCTCGCGGACAGCGGAGACTTCGCATTCGGCCAACTCCTGGGCCAGGGTGTCAAGTACGCGTCCGATGTGGAGCGGCAGTCGCTCAGGCAGCGGGAACTCCTGAAGCTTCGTTCCCGTGAACTCAAAAAATCGCTCCCACCCGGCACTAGTAATGCCCCCTCCCTCTCCACGGTTCCCCTTGTCGTGGCACACCTGCTTCATCCAGAAACAACCGGTCGAAGAGTTGAGCACACCCATCAGCTTCAGGTGCTCATCCTCTCCCGCTCCTTCTGGCAGCTTGATCACTGGCGCTGACTGCTTGAATACATTCCCGCCCCGGTCTAGCACGAAGTGATTGTGAGTCGCGACAAACGCAAAGATAATCGACAACGGCGTCCGCAGTTTGCTCGGGTACAGCTCCTGCCACTCATACCAAGACATGCCACGTTCCAACATCGGCACACCAAAACGCCGCCTATGAGAGATGGCCGTTCGATAGATCGAGAGAACCCGTGCGGTGGTCCCGATATCCGCCAGAGAGAGCGTCTCGAAATCTTCGCCATACACCCAGATCGCGTCCACCTCACTCCGCGCCGTGAAATCCCGGATTACGTCACCCGTAATCATCGGCCTCGTCTGCACTACGGCCAAGCGTCTTGCGGCACCGTCCGTAGGTAGCAGAAATAGGTCATCCTCTCCCGTCACAGAGCTAATACCAGCGGACTCCGCGATGGCACCAAGTTTCCGCACGGCGACCCTCTCAAGTCGCTCTAGCAGTTCACCCGCTCCGCCACCGCTCACCGACCAGGGATGTGCACCAAAGCTGCCAGCCGAGGCATCCTCCACCGACACCCACTCCGACTCGCTCCCGGGCTTGCCCACTTGCTCAACAATCGCCCGCCAAACAGCCGCCTCTGCCGGAACGTCGGGCTGTGATGGCTCCCCTCTAACACCCAGCACCGCCCGAACAGCCCGCTCAGGGTTCGGCACCCGATTCCGCCCCACTAGAATCACGGTCGGCGTCCCATGTCCAGGAATAAACGCTCCCGACGTGTCGATCACATGCGATAGCTCAATCCGCTCGCGGAAGACAACCTCGATGAGCTTCTTGCCGAACTCCCGTTTCATGAAGGAATTCGAGGTGATCTGACCCACGAAGCCACCACCACCCCGACTGCCACCCATGCCCTTCACAGCCAACTCGAACAATCTCTGCGCGAACGGAACAGACAAGGCATACTTCCCCGAGCAAGCGTCATACGCCGCCCGATAATTCTCGTTCTCCTGCTTGTCCTTCACGGTGATGTAAGGCGGATTCCCCACCACAACGTGATACGACCCCCGCCCCAGCAGATCCACCCGCCGAGCGAACTCCCCCACATCCTCCGTAGAGTAAACAAAGGCGCCCCCACCCTCAGAGCCGTCCCCCTCCACCTCAGCAAACAACGTACCCAAGTCCGTCTGAATACCCGCCGCATCCCGCCCATGCAGCAACGAATCCCCCACCGCCACATTGATGGGAAACACCGGCGCATCCGCCAACCGCTCGGCCCCCGCAGCCCGAATAGCCGCAACCAGCAGCCGGAACCGAGCGATACTCACCGCAAACGGATTCTTGTCGCACCCGTGGACGGACTCCAGAGCCCTCCGCACCACCGACCACTCGTCCGCGCCCGGCTCCGCCTCCCGCCACTTCTCGACGAGCCGCTCGAAGATCCCCAGTAGAAAGTGCCCTGACCCGCACGCAGGGTCGATCGTCCGCAGCCCCCGTCGCTCAACGCCCCCCGGCCCCTCCACCATGGGATCCAGCCCGAACTCCGCGATGGCCGGCTCCAGCGTCAGATCGAGGATGAACTCCTCGACGAACTCCGGCGTCTGCAACAGGGCGTACGTCTTCCGGGCATGGTCGCTCAGGTCCTGGTACAGGTCACCAAGGAACCGCGTATCCCAGTCCAGATACGAGAAGTCGTAAACGATCCGTCCGTCCGCATCCCACCGCCGCCAGAACCGCAACATATCCGTCGCGGTCTCATAGCTCGGCATCAGCTCCCACAGCGGATTGTGCGCCTGGTCGAAGAGACCGGCCACCGTCTCATGGGCCCCCGCAAGATACTCGAACGCCTCAATCAACCAGTCCCGGTCGTTGTGATCAGGATGCTCCCGGAAGTGCGCCTCATGCCGCTCCTCCGCCTCAACCAACCGCTCCCCCGGCCCGGCGATGAACGGTGCCTCGATCAGCTCGTGATCCTCACAGAACCGTACGAAGACACAGGCCAGCACCCACGCAACGGCAGCCTGAGTCACCCGCTCGTCCCGCCACGCGCCGTACGTCGCCGCCGTACGCTGCGCCTCCCGGGCCCGCCGGTACTCGGATTCCAGCCGGACTCGGTACTCGTCCTCGGACTCACTGCGCGCACGCAGATCGTCCTCAAGAACAACGACCTGCCGCCGCAGATCCTTCAGCAGCGCCGCCTGGTCCAGCCCCGCCCGCGCATCCTGGCCCGTGACCGTCACTCTTCGCATCCCTCTCGCAGCACCACGTCACCCACCGCACATCGCTATACGGTTTCGCATCCCAATCCTGCCAGCACCGTCGACCGCAACAGATCCCGCAGGAGTCATCGCAAAGTACTCTCATCTGCCATGATCACGCCGCTAAGGTGATCACCGTGACGGCTCAGACACCTCCTCCGGTCCCGGCGGCCCCGAACACACCCACGGCCCCGGCACCCGCGGCCTCCACGCCGGCACCCGCACCCGCCCACCAGCACGCTTTCTTAGAGGTGGGCCGCTGCCACTACGACGCGGCAACGCAACTCGCCAAGTCGCCCCCGCTCTTCGGCTCCGCCGACCATCTCGCCGGGATCGCCGCGGAGTGCGCCATCAAGGCGATGCTCCTCGACTTCTTCGGTTCCGTACAGGACACCCCGCTCGGGATTCCCTACAGCCCGACGATCAGGAACAGACCGACACAGAGCCAGAGACAGGCGGACAAGGCCTGGAAGGAATCCCAGCACGGTCACCTGCCGTATGTGTGGGACCAACTCCTCCTTCTCGCCAACGGCCACCATGGCGCCACCGTGCTCGCCCAGCTCCCCCAGCAGAATCCCTTCCGCGAATCCGCCGACGAGTGGGACGTGGCCCACCGTTACCGTGACAGCGGCCAGATATCTGAGCAGCGCGTGAAACGTCACCTCGCCGCGGCCCGTACCGTCATCGCCGCCTACCAACAGGCGAAGTAGCCCAAGCAGAAGCAGAAGACGCAGCCGAAGTGGAAAAGCAGGCGCCCACCCCATGAACCCCACCCGATTCGACGCCGCGTGGACCGCTGCCCTGGGCCACGCCCACCGAGCCGCCGAGACCGGCAGGGACACCGTCCTCGTACGCGACCTGTTCGGACGCGCGTCGCTCCTCCTCGACGACGAGGACGAGCCGATGTCGGCCGAGGAACTGGCGTCGCTCGCGGAGGAGTTCCGACGCGACACCCAGGCCTTCGCAGGCGCCCAACCCGTCCAGGCCGCGTCCACGATGTTCGCACCGGAGATGTTCTTCGCCTCGCCCGAACTCATCGTGCAGGACGGGGGCGAGCCGGGAAGCCGCGGCCGGGTCGCCGTACTCGAACGGACCGTCGTGGGCGCAGACTGGGCCCGGGAGACCGCACCGGGCGCTTCGCCGCAGCCCGAGGTGCGAGAGCGGCGCGTCGCTCTGTACGGGTTCAAGGGCGGCGTCGGGCGCTCCACCGCCACGGCCGTCCTCGCCCGACACTTCGCCGAGAAGGGCCGCTGCGTCCTCGTCGTCGACCTCGACCTGGAGTCCCCGGGAGTCTCCTCGCTCCTGCACAGCTTCGACGAACTACCCGATCACGGCATTGTCGACCACCTGGTCGAAGCCGGCGTCGGCAACGCCGAAGGGCTGGACCTCGTCACCCAGAGCTCTTTCTTCGTGCCCTCCCAGGGCAATGGCGAGATCTGGCTGGCACCCGCCGGAGGCCGCCCCCGCGGCGACTACGACTACCTCGCGAAGCTGAACCGCATCTACAGCGACCTCCCGCCCGCCGAACCGGGCGGCGCACCCAAGCCGTTCTGCGTGCGGCTGGAGGAGGCCATCGCCGCCTGCGAGGCGCAGGTGGCCGGGATTTCGCGGCAGCCAGACGTGGTCCTGCTCGACAGCCGGGCCGGCATTCACGACATCGCCGCCGTCACCCTCACCCAGCTCAGCGGGCTCTCCCTGCTCTTCGCGGTCGACAACCCGTCCACCTGGTACGGCTACGGCATGCTGCTCTCCCAGTGGAAGCAGCACCCGGACCGAGCCGTCGACCTGCGCGAGCGCCTCCGTATCGTGGCCGCCATGTTCCGGTCCGCCGGGGACATACAGCGCCTGCACAAGCTCCGCGACAACGCCCAGAAGATGTTCGCCGACACGCTCTACGACGACGCGGAGGGCGCGGACCTGGAGGCGTACCACCCGGCCCTGGAGGACGACCAGGCCCCGCACACGCCCATCCCGATCCTCTTCAGCCACGACCTGATCGGCCTCGACCCGCTCCAAGACCGCGACTGGCCCGAACTGCCCTTCGTGGAGGCCGCGTACAAGAGGTTCCTCAAAGAGGTCGAACAACTCGTCTTCCCGAGCGAGGAGCTGTCATGACGGACGCGCTGTCCACCGACGAGTACCGGACACTGCTCGCCACCGCCCCCGGCAGCGCCTTCGACGCCGACACCGTGAGCCCCGACGTCACACGGCTTTTCACTCCGTCGAGCCACCGACGCGCGCTGGACCCCGACGTGACGGTGGTGCGCGGCGCACGCGGCTCCGGTAAGACCGTGTGGACCAAGGTTCTGAGCGACGACCGGATGCGCGAGATCGCGGCGGCCTCGTACATGATGCCCCGGCTGGAACGGATGACGGTCGCCACGGGCCACGCGAAGGGCGGCGAGCCCAACCTGCACCACCCCAGCAAGAACGTCATCAGCAGGCTGCTGGAGGATCCCCGAGTCACACCTCAGCACCTCTGGTCCGCCGTCGTCCTGACGGGACTCCAGGCCCCGGAGATCCTGCGCATCGAAGGCTGGGACAAGCGCGTCCGCTGGGTCGCCGACCACATGGAGTCCTACGAACGCGCCCTGTGGACGATCGACCAGGAGGCCCGCAAGAGCGGCCGTACCCGCCTGCTGATCTTCGACGCCCTGGAGCACCTCCACAACGACCGACAGCTCGTCGACCGCCTGGTGTCCGGCCTCTTCGAGGTGGCACTCGACCTCCGCATGAGCACCAGCGCGATCCGGGCGAAGATCTTCGTCCGTCCGGACATGTACGAAAGCGCCCCCATGCACTTCCCCGACGCCTCGAAACTGGGCGCAAACGCGACCGACCTGACCTGGACCACGGAGAACCTGTACGGCCTGCTCTACCACCAGCTCGGCAATCACCCGAGTCCCGAGGCGGAGAAGTTCCGGGCGTGGACCGGCAGTTGGAACAGGGAGGGCGAAGGCCGGTTCATCGCCCCCGTCGACGTCATCGCCACTCCGAAGCGCCAGCACGATCTGTTCGTCACGATGGCCGGCCAGTACATGGGCACGAGCCACCGCCGCGGCCACACGTACACCTGGCTTCCCAACCACCTTCAGGACGGCCGGGGCCAGGTGAGCCCGCGCACCCTGCTGCAGGCCGTCTCCACTGCGGCGACAATCACCCGGGACCGGCATCCTACGCACGAGCACGCCCTCCACTACGACGCCATCCGGGCGTCCGTGAGTACCGCTTCCCAGATCCGCGTGGACGAGATCACGGAGGACATTCGCTGGGCCGCGGTCGCCGTCGAGCAACTACGGGGCGGCCAGGTGCCGATGCAGCCGTCCGTGGTCCTCGCCTACTGGCGGGACGCCTCCCTCACCGGGAAACTGCGCGAGGTCCTGGCGAACGGCTCGCAGGGCAGCGGCCCCGAGGACGTCGACAACCACCGTGAGCTGATCGACGAGTTGGAAAGGCTCGGCGTGATGACACGACGTGCGGCGGGCGCCACCGACCTGCGCGACTACGCGGTCGACATCCCCGACGTCTACCGCCTGGCCTTCGGCATCGGCCGCAAGGGCGGCGTTTCCAGGCGCGCCCACTGACGACCGGCTGGGCCCTGCGCTCGCCCTTGGTGGTGGGCGCGGGTCTAGGCCGCCGCCACTGCCACCGCCGCCAGGAAGTCGCCGTCGAGGTACGCCCGTTCCCCGTCCCCGCCGATCACCTCGACCGTCCGCCCGTCCAGGTGCGGGACCTGCGTCCGCGTGTCCACGGGGCAGAGCAGCCACAGCCCATGCGGGTCGTCGGCCGGTCGGCGGGCCGCCGTCTGCAGCCGGACCAGGAGGTCGTGGCCGCCCTCGGCCCAGTACCGGGCGAGCAGTCCCGCGTCATGCAGGAAGAGGACCGTACGCGGCGCCGCGGCCCGCTCCAGCAGGACGGCCTCCAGGCGCACCCACACCGCACGTACGAACGAGGCGAGCCCCCGTTTGATCTGCCCTGGCGCGGAGCTCGCATCGGCGCGCAGGACCTTCTCCCAGTCCTGCCCCTTCGCCGCCGCCAGCGCACGGAACTCGGCGAGGAACTCCCGCCCCAGGTCGACACCTTCGACGGGGAACGCCGCGGCCACCGCCTCGGCCGCACCCGGCAGCCGGCTGCCCTTCACCGTCAGCGCGAGGAAGCCACCACGCTGCACGCTGGACGCGAGCCTGGCACGGGTGGCGGCATGCGGATCCCCGTCCACCTCCGCGACCGCCGGGACGCCGCGCCCGGGTGACAGGTAGCTGGTGCCCGTCCCGGTGGACGTCCACTGGCCGACCGACTCCAGGGCCGGCGGGAAGAACCGCTCCAGCTTGGTGTCGTACCGAAGCTCGAAGCGCGCCTCCCTGAGGGGGTCCTCCAGCTCGACGTACGTCGGCTCCCGCTCCCCGGAGAGGGCGTCGAGCACCGGGAAGCGGGCACGCAGCCTCGCCAGCAGCTCGGCGACGGTGATGCCACGGTCCCGTCGTACCCCCGCCCCCGCCTGCGAGACCCGCAGGGCGCGGTCCAGGCTGAGGTCACGCGGATACAGCTCAAGACGGGGAGTGACCTCGGTCCCGACTGCGACTGCGGCTGCGAGGGCTACCAGCCGAGTGTCCGCGAGCGGTGCGAAGCCCTCCGGGGCGGGCACCGCACGCAGGTCGCGGATCACCGCAGCCCGCCCCGGCAGCGGCTCCTGACGCGCCAGACGCTCCGCCTCCGTCCCCAACTCGGCCGCATAGTCGGCCAGTTCGCGGGGGCTGGGGTCGTCTGTCCCGGGCAGCGACTCCCCCGCGATCAGTACGGTGTCGCCTCGCCGGTGCACGGCCAGTCGCGGCTCGTGCTGCTCCGCGCCCTCGCCGTCCCACAACTCGGCCTCGGTGGCGGCCCGTACGACGGCCAGCGCCCTCGCGAGCGTGCGTTCGGGCGTGTCGTCGCCCGCACCGTGCCGGACGCGCAGCTCGGCTGCGGCCTCCTGGGCGGTCATGACCCGCCCGGCCGCCGTCACGATCTCGACGAGCTCGTCGCGCACCCGCCCCAGCCAGTCCGCCTCGGCCCACTGCTTGATTTCGATGCGGTGATGACGGGAGACCGGTGGCTGCTTGATCTTGAGATGGTCGGCGATGCGTGCCTGGACCGGCCAGGGGCCCAACGGCGACAGCCCGCCCTCCTCGGGCGGCAGGCCCAGCGTGAGCCGGACCACGGGCGCACGGTGGGAACCCTTGCGACCAGGCTCAGGGGTGAGCCGGGCGGCCATGTCGTCTATCGACAGGACCAGCGGCCCGTCCGGCTCGGAATCGCCGTCCGTACGCGCGGCCGGCAAAGCCGGTCGGACATCAGCGCCACTGGGCTGCCGAAGCGCGACCGCCCACTGCTTGCGACGCCGATTGAGCTCCTTGCGTACCAGCGCCCCAGCGCCCCGCGCCTTCGAGATCGCGTACGGCTGGACGTTGAGCAGCTCCCCCACGTTGGTGGCGCCCAGCCCGTGCGCCACGGACACGGCACGGGGCGACAGGCCTGCGGCCTCCAGCAGGGTCTCGGCGTCCGCGGCCTCCGCGGCGGCGTCGCGGGCCTCCTCGGCGTCCTCGGCCTGAGTACCGACCGTGGCGGGGGTGGTGGCCGGCTTAGTCGCGTCGGCCGCCCGGAACACCTCGCGCCACTCGTCGTGCATCTGCCGCAGCGTGTCGAAGCGTTGCTCGGTGTCGCGGTGCAGCGCCCGTCGGAAGAAGGACGTGAGGCCGTCATTGAGAGCTGGCTCGAACAGCTCTGACGCGACGTACAGTTCGGCAGACTCGTTGGTGAGCGGGTCCACCTGTCCGTCGCCCCACATGGGGCGCTCTCCGCCGGCCATCTCGTGCAGGGTGACGGCCGCCGCGTACCGCTCGGCGTGGTCGTCGTAGTACGGCCGGCGCATGGAGCCGAGGAACGGGTCCAGGTAGCCGCGCGTGCCCGCCTTGATGTCACGCTCCGAGGCGTCGGCGAGGGAGAAGTCGAACAGCTTCAGACGCCAGATCCGGTCCTTGCTGTGGTGGATGCCGAAGTTGTCGGGCTTCAGGTCACGGTGCAGGACTCCGTTGGCGGCCAGCTGGTCCATCGCCCTGAACAGGTCATCGCCGAAGCGCTCCAGCTCGTGGTACGTCAGCTTGCCCTTGCCCCGCAGCCGGGCGCCCAGGGACTGCTCACCTGCATACTCGAGCTGCAGGACGGTCCGTCCAGCGATCTCGCGCAGCCCCTCGCCCCGCAGCTGCACGATCGCGCCGCCGCCGACCTCCTTGAGGACGCCCGCCTCGGCACGCAGCCGTTCCGCCTTCTGCTCGTCCAGCGCGACCTTGAAGACCCACTCGTCGATCTGTACGTCGCCGTCCTCGTCCTCGACCGCGCGCTCCACGAGAAGGGCGCGGGCCGTGGCGCCGGTGCCGAGGACACGCCGTACGGACCATTCCGTGTCGAGCGACTGGCCGGGCAGTGCCTCCAGCGGGTCGACGCCGATGGCGGTGGGTGCCTCGGGCAGCACGCTGGCGCGCTCCGCCCTGTCCAGCAGGTCGAGGAACTCTTCGGCGGAGCCGAGGCGTTCGTTGACGTCGGAGCGGGTCGCCTTGAAGACCAGCTCGTCGAGCGCGTCCGAGAAGCCGTCGGCGACCGCGTACAGATGCAGGCCCGAGTCGGTGCGCAGGCGCTCGCTCAGGGCACTTCGCTGGGTGGCGGGAGGCTGACCGGTGAGGATCAGGTACGCGACCGCGCCGAGCCCGAACATGTCCAGGTCGGCCGGATCGGCGTACGGCTGGTCGGTCTCGGGGGCGAGATAGAGGCGGGCCGCGTCCTCGATCAGAGCCGCGTCGAGCGCCGAACCGCCGATGGACCGGAAGAAGGTGGCATTGCTGTCGAAGTCTCGGGCCGCTGTCTGCCAGTCGGTGATGCGCAGTTCGGGGCGCGTCCCGTCGGAGCGGAAGGAGACGTAGACGGAACTGGCCGCCAGGGCCCGGTGGTAGAGGGCGCGATTGTGCGCGTAGCGGACCGCTTCGGCGAGCTGCCGTACGAGGTCGAGGCGGATCTCGGGGGTGAGCTTGCCACCGTAGGTCGCCAGGTACTGGTCGAGGCGCAGGTCCGTGTGCTTGTGGCGGAAGAGGATCGCCGGCCCGCCCTGGTGCTCCCGGATCTCGACGGCCTCGACGATCCCGCGGTGCGTGATGCCCTGGAGTACCTGGTACTCACGGCGGGCCGCGCGATCGGTCGACTTCTTCGCCGCCTCAGTGGCCATGTGGCCGACCAGGTAAATGCGGACGCGGCCCTCCTCCTGCACAAGTCCGTCGTCGCGCGTTGCCAGGCGGTCCTCCCAGGACTGCCCGCGGTCCAGGGGATGCGGCTGCAGTTTCCAGGCGTCGCCGAACCGGAGATGGGCCGTGGACTGCTGCACGCCGATGGCCTTCAGCAGACGCGGCAGCGCGTCCCGAGAGAAGTCGGGCGTGATGCGACGGTCGGGGCGGTCCGGCGGCAGCCCGAGGAAGTCCTGCCAGATGCGCTTCAGACCGGTGGGGCGGTCGTCGCGCCCGTAAACCTTGACTCTTTGGACATCGTCAAGATGGCTCTCGAGGTCCGGAGCCGAGAGGAAGATCGCCGGTTCCACACGCGGCACCGACCGTTCCGGGATGCCCAGCTTGCGCGCCGCCCACAGGAGCCTGCTCTTGAGGTCCTTCGACTTGGCGTCGTTGAAGTGGAGTGGGTTGTTGATCGTCCGGGTGCGGTCGGAACCTCGGAAGTTCCAGGTCGATCCGCTGTTCTCCAGTCGCCCTGGATGGCTCTTGATCTCGACGAGGTAGAGGCCAGCCGGCACCGCGATCAGCAGGTCGCACTCGTTGATACGGCCCGACTGCGCGGTGAAGGAGAACGTGGCCCAGGCCCGATACGGCTCAGCGGCCGGCATCAGGCGACGTACGTGGTCGAGAGCGTCCTGCTCCCAGGGGTACGGGGAGGGCCGGTCCTGGAACCATTGCTGCACCGGACGCGGCGGTGCCGGCTTGGGCACCGGGCGCGGGCCTCCTGCCGTCACCGTTCGACCTCCGCTGTCTCCTCACGCCCTTCCGGGCCAAAATCCCTGGTCGACCTTACCGCGCCCCACTGACAGGCAGCATCCGTTTGGCTTGCTCCCAAGGTGGACGGGCAGGCGGCGGCCGTCGAAGACGGTGTCCGCTCCCACTGCCTGCGGGGAAGACCGTCTGGACCGGTCTCAACCTCTAACTCCAATCGGATGCCGGGCCGTTGGCCCGATCGGGGGTGTGCCCTGTGAGATAGGCTTTTACTGCTGCGCACCTTCCCGGAGGGTACGAGGCGGAGTCCACGGTCCAGTCCACTGGCCCGTGAGTGACGAATGGGGCGGATGCCCGGTAGGGCGGTCCTACCATTCCGAACTCACACCATGGAGTGGGCCTTTATGGAACCGGTCGAGTACAAGCCTGCGCGTCGTCCCTGGATCCGCGAGATCCTGGCCGGCGCCGCCGCGGGTGTGATCTCCAGCCTCGTGTTGGAGGCACTAGCGGTGGCAGCGCGCCACCTCATCTGAGGCAGGCATGTGGCGGGCCCGGCGAGCCCGCCACTCTTCAGCCTGTCTGGCTTCCGCCATCACGAGGATCCGTCAGAAGAGCAGTTCCTGCCCGGGAGTGGTGTCGTGGCCCTTCCTCTTCGGGCTGGGGAGATGCGGTATCCGCGCCTCGGCAGGGAGGTTTTCCCAAGTGGGCCGCAGGCCGTGTATCTGCACGTCACCTACGCGGCTCTTGAGATACACCTGTGTCTCCTCATCCGTGGAGTACAGCACCGTCGCCCGGCTCGCCCTGGTCATGAGCACGTGGTACGCGTGCCGAACACATCGCGCGAACTCCTCCTCTTTTTCTTCCTCGCTTCCCTTCCCCTCACGGAGCTTCATGTCGAATGAACCGGGCACTTTGACGCGTTTGACCTTGCTTTCCGGGTCCTCACGCCACTGCCCCTTGCGGTAGACCCAGCGGTCGCCGCGTCTCACCATGTCGTCGCCGAGGATCACCCCGCACCAGTCCCACTCAAGGCCCTGAGCCGTGTAGACGCAGCCGATCTGGTTGATGCCATACGGGTGCACTGACCATTTCGTGGACGGGGGCACCGCTCCGTTCTCTCGGAAGGAGTCGCCTTTAGCGTTCCACGGTCGGTGCCAGTCTCCGATCCGCACGTCTGCCTCCAGGCGAGCGGCCTTCCCCTTTCCTACCGGTTCGGTCCACGGCCAGCAGAAGCCGGCCACCATCCGAGCTGTCGCTCCCGCCTCCGCCTCGGTCCTGATGATGTACTCGAGTTCCTCTGGACTGTCTGCCACTTCGACATGCATCAAACCGTCGGGGGTCCACTCGGTGGTTCCTGCCTCGATGTCGAGGACAGCCCGCACCCAGCGGATGTAGGCGTCGCTTCCCCCGCAGCGCCATTCCTCCCTGAGCCCATAGCGGAGTGGAGTGATTCCCCGCGCTCTTGCAGCTCCCTCAATCAGGCTCGCCGTTCCGACTTCCTTGGGGCGCACAGACTGGCTCTCGTCGAGAAAGAACACCGTGAGGCGCGAGGCATCGAGCAGATCGTCCACCTGAGGCTGTTTGCCCGACTTCTCTTCTCGTTGGTACATGTCGATGGTTCGCTCTCTCACGCGATGCGCCTCGTCGCAGATGAGGACGTCCAAGGGAGGGTCCGGAGGCGTCACGAAGTGGCTGAAATAGGCGAACCTCTTCCTGAACTCCTTGTCGGTGTAGCCCACCTGCTCCTGGAGCGCCCCGTTGAAGGCACGGCTGCCGCTGGCGTACTTCACCGTATGGCCAGCTGCCTCGAAATCGGCCCTGAGCTGTAGCCCCACCGCGCTCTTCCCGGTACCTGCACCACCCGTCACGATGAACACCGCGCGTCCGTCGTCCGGCGGCGGAGCAGGCTCATCGGGATTGCCGAGAACCAGGGCGGCCCGCTGCAGAACACTCGCCGCCACTCTCTTCTGCTGCCCCCGCAGGGTGAACACCGTGTCCTCTCCGCGAGATCTGATCATCGCGTCGAGAAGCGGCGTGTTGCGCAGGTTCATGAACCGCAGGAGTTGCTCGGCCTCCGAAGCCCCGCCGTCCTCCGCGAAATGCCGACGCAGGTCCGCAAGGAGCAGGCCACGACTGTCCTGGGTGTACACACGCTCATAGGCTCCAGTCGGCGCCAACGTATCGAGCAGCGGTCGAACCGAGTCGTCGGTGGCATTGTGCAGGTACGCGAATCCGCCGCATTCGACCGTGATGCCGCGCAGCGGTCCCTGGTCTCCAGTGAACAGTTGGTATGTGTGCCTGAGTTGCAACGCAGGGTGCTTCTTGGGCTTCTTGTATCCCGGCACCCTCACGAGCTCCGCGGTGGCAGCTTCCACCCGCGTCACCATTGACCATCTCTTCAGCTCGACGAGTTGGAACGACGGCAGACGCGTCTCGGGGTGTCGCCCGACAAGCACCACGTCAATGAGGGGCGGCTCCCCCTTCTTCGGTTCGTCGACCGTCGCCGCGCACTCGACGACCATCTCGACGTTGCCCCGCTCCGCCTCGACCAGGTCTTCAGCCAACTCGACCAGGCTCTCGGCCCATGCCTCCCGTTCGGTATCGGACACGTCGCGCCCTCGGAAGTACCGGTATCTGGCGGCGAGATGCGGTAGCATCCGCCGCCTTGAGTTCAGAGTGAGCAGGTCCTGCGCAGACAGCCTCAGCAGGAGCATGGACACGAGGTGGTTCCCCCAGGGCACGAGTGACTCGTGCGGGTGGGGGCGTGTCCTCGCGTAGAGGAAGCCCGTCGGGCCGCAATTGGTACGGGTGATCTTAGGGAGCGCGGTAGCTCACGCGTGCTCCTGCCGCCAACTCGCGGCTTGTCAGCGGTAAGTTGGCGAAAAAGCTGCGGATTTCAGGCTGGGCGCTCACGCCGTGACGGCCACGCGCCGCACAGCACCCACCAGCTCCCGTAGCTTCTCCTGCGTCTCCCGGTCCGTGGAGTAGAGGACCGTGCCTACCATTCCGCGGGTCAGGAGCACCTTGTACGTGTTGCGGATCAGACGGTCCACGTCGGCGTCCGGTGTCGAGCGCTTGAATACCGGGTCCTTGGACGCCGTTCGATCCGTCACCCATCGGTCGCCGCGCCACACCAAGTCGGGGCCGATGATGACGCCGGACCAGTCGTACTCGAAGCCCTGAGCGGTGTAGACGCAGCCGATCTGGCCGAAGCCCGCCGGGTCCGTGGCCCACAGGGCGGACGGCGGTGCGCCGGAGACGGAGCGGTCGCCGCGCAGGTTCCAGGGGCGCGCCCAGTCGCCGATCCTCACGTCGTCCGGCAGGGGCTGTCCCGGCTTGGGTTCCGGGGACCAGGGCCAGCAGTAGCCAGCGGACATGCGAGCACTGTAGTTCTGACCGCGGCGGCCGTCCAGGAAGCTCTCCATCTCCTCCGGGCTCTCAGCCAAAAGGAGTTGCATGCGGTCATCGGGGTCCCACACGACCGGGCCGCCCGGCTCCAGGCCCAGGAGCCGCACCACCCAGCGCAGATAGGCGTCGCTCCCGCCGCAGCGGAACTGGCTCTCAAGCCTGACGACGGGGCAGTTCAGCCCCCTGCGTGCCGCTGCAGCTCGGATGTCTTCCACCGTGCCCATCTCACCCGGGCGCACGACCTGGTGCTCGTCGAGCAGGAAGACGGGCACTTTGGCCACGTCTATCAGTTCGTCGATTTGCCGCTTGCCGGTCCGGTGCGCGGCCGGTGTGTACCGGTTGGCAGATGTCTCACGGACGCGGTGCGCCTCGTCGCAGACCAGGACGTCCAGGCTGTTCTTCTCCGTCGCCATGAAGCTGTTGAAGTACTTGAAGAGCTCCTGCACTTCGCGCTTCCTGGCACCCGCGACCTTGCGCATCGTCTTGGTGAAGGACTGCGACCCGGTCGCATGCAGGGCCGGGATGCCCCGCCGGTACAACTCACCGAGCAGGGACAGCGCGATCACGCTCTTGCCGGTGCCAGGACCACCGGTGATGACCACGACTTCCTTGTGGTCGGACCGCTGGGCCTTGCGTACCGCGTTGAGCACCTTGCGGTAGGCGACTTGCTGTTCGTCGAGGAGCACGAACTGCTCCCTCTCACGGACTTCCTGAGCGGCGACCGCCATCAGCTGCTTCGACGGGACCGTCTTGCCCGCGAGCAGCGCGTCGGCGGCTGCGGCGCCCGGATGCTCAGGGCTGAGCCGGGCACGAAGGTAGTCGATGAACCCACCACGGGTGTCACCCGCGAACAACTGGCCCCACTCGTCGGACTCGATCTCGCGCAGTGCACCCACATCGAACTCGGTTGCGTTGTGCAGTAAAGCCACTCCCCCGACCCGCTCCGGGTGTCCGGCGACAGCGCCGTTGAAGTTGACGAGGTATTCGCAGTAGCGGCGCACCTGCTCGATGGGGTTGAGGACCGGCTGAGTATAGGAAGGGACGTGGCAAAGGACCGGGTCGTCCTCATCGGGGACGACATCGCTCCATTGCTTGAGCTCCACCACGACATAGGAGGGGTCGCCCGTGCGTGGGTGTATTCCGGCGAGGACCGCGTCGGCTCGCTTGCTGTTCATCGGGAGCGCGTACTCCAGCATGACCTCGACGTCACCGAGACCCGCTTCATTGAGCGCGGCGGTCAGCGCGGGAATGCTCCGTTCCCAGGACCGCGCCTCCGAGGAGTTGGGCCGATAGCCGTGCATGTGGGCGAACTGCTCGGTGAGGTGGAGGTAGAGCGAACTGTCGAGCGCCATGGCGGCGACCGTTTTCGCAGACGCGCGGAACAGCAAGGACTTCCCCCGGGCAGCACGAAATGACTCGTGCGGGTGGGGGCATGTCCTTCAAGACTCCACCGAGGTGGAGCGGAAGCCCGTCGGGCCGCGATGACGACGGGTTAGAGGTTACCTGGGCGGTGGCGAGGGACAACGACAGGGTTTCGAGGTCGCGGAGGGCTCCCGCCCCTTACGCCCCTGGCGCCCTCGGACCACGCTAGTCCGGGTTCCCGGTGCTCGCGAGTGATCCGTCGATGCGGCCCTACTCTCGGTCGCCCTGACGCGGCCGCGTTACGGTCGCGAGCAATCACCGGGCAGCATGGGCCTATCCCTGGGGTCTGGACCATCAATCGCTCAACGGACAACCAACGGCCAACAACCCATCCACCGGGGGCCCTTGATCGCTCCCAGACCTCGCGGAACGTACCCCGTCGCCCCGGCGCCCGGTGATCCGGCAGGATGACGCCATGACCGACGGGTTGGACGTGTGGACGACTGCGGCAGGGTTCGACCGGAGCGCTGTGGCCGAGGACGAGGCTTCGGCGGCGGACGAGCGCAAGCAGGTGCTCGGACAGTTCCCCTTGGAGGAGTGGGCGCGCCTGCCGCTGGAGCGCTACGCGCTGGGTCTGGACCCTTCCCGTTCGGGGACGACGTACTGCCGGATGATCGAGTTCGGCACGCCGAACCTGGGCAGTATCAGGGGCGGCAGCGCGGCGAAGCACATCCCGCGCAGGACCTGGCCGCCGCCCTGGCGACCGAGTTCACCAGCGGCGAGCCGGGCCCCGATGCCTGACCGAGCCGAGATCCGTCTCGGCGAGTACCAGTCCGTCCCGCTCAATAGCGGCCAGCTCACTCCCCGGGACGTCGAGCGCCTGCGCGCCCTCGAAGCCGGGCGTCACCTCACCTTGGCCCCGGACCGGTCGGGATGGCGGCTCAAGGCCGTGGCGACCGTCGGGGTCCTGGTCCTGGACCGCGTCCGTGTGGTCATCGAACCCAAGTTCGCCATTCCGGGCGAGCGGCTCATGAGCTGGCTCACCTACGCCTTGGACGCGCCCGCCCCCGTCCCGGCTTCCACACGAAGTTGGGCCACCAGGCCGGACGGCTACGCCGACCTCGTCGCCGCCGCCCTGCTGCAACAGTGCGAACAACTGGTCCGCGAGGGGCTCCGCCGTGACTACGTCCGACACGACGGCGTCGAACCGGTGCTCCGAGGTCGCCTCGATGTCGCCGCCCAGGCGATCCGCCGATACGGCCAACTCGATCGGCTGCACATACGCACCTTCGACCGCGAGGCGGATATCTGGGACAACCGTGTCCTGGCAACTGCCTTGAAGGCCACACTCGTTCTGACAGCCAGTCCGGACCTGGCACGCGACCTGCACGGCATCATGGGCGCGTTCCCGGGTCCTGCAACCCCAGCCGCGGCCCTCCGCGCCCTGGACCGGATCCCGTACACGCGCCTGAACTCCCGCTACCGCGCCGCCCATACGTGGGCGCGACTGCTCCTGAACCGCGGAGGCGTGACCGACCTGCTCGCCGACCGGGGCAACACGGCAGTTGGCCTCCTGCTGGCCATGCCCGCCCTGTGGGAGGCCGTCGTTCGACGGCTCGGCACCGAAGCCGGCATCTCCCTGGGTGGCCGTGCCGTCCCGAGCGGCGGTGACACGGCCATCACTGTCCGCGGGGACCTCCGAAACGCCTCGACCTTCCGTCCCGATCTGCTGCTCAGCCTCCCCCTGCCCGGCACCTCGCAACGCGCCCTGCTGCCGGTGGACGCCAAGTACAAGCGATACGACCGCCATGGCGTCAGCGCCGACGACGTCCACCAACTCCTCACGTACAGCGCGGGGTACGCCCCCAGCGGTGATCCGTGCGGTGTGATCATCCACCCTCGGTCAGAGGGGCACACCCACCGCGTCCTCCAGGTGGGCGGCCCGCGGGGGCGGCTCGGCACCATCCACGTCCTCGGCGTGGATACCCAGGCGGACCCTAGGCATGCGAGCGCATGGATCAGGGCGGCGCGGCCCTGAGCCGATCACCGGTCGGGCCGACGCGCGTGTCCGACGAACAGAACCGGGCGTACCACCGACGCAGCGCCCTGGTCCCCTGTTCATGCGCGCGCAGCACAGGGCACCCCTCGCGGGCCTCGCGCAGGGCCCCGGTTCGGAAGACGAGATTGAGAAGGGGCGTCAGAAACGGAAGTCGGCGCTGCTGTCGGATGCAGACAGCATCCGCATCTCGCTCGTGCTGTCGTCTGCCGGGGTGGTCAGCGCCACGCGATGAGCGACAGGAGCACCCGATGTCCTAGCCGATATGCCCGCCGACGGAAACAGCTGCGGACCTCACCGAAGGGGCGCCCTCCGGCCGCAAAACCAGGGCGGGCCTTCGGAGCATGGAGCCAGTGAGTCCGCCGGAGTACCGAGTCCTGCAGGGAGTTCGATGATCTTAGGACTTTTGAGGGACTTCCCTCCGCCTAACGCTGCAAGCCTTCGAGAGATCGGAAAGAGCCTCCGTCCCAGATCAGAGGCCCCATCCCAGGCAAAGCCGCAGGTGGCGGCAGACGAGTCGGGCTGTACGCCGGGTTCTGTCGCCCGGTCGCCTCGCGGCGGCCGGGGAGACGGCCATCCATCTAGGGTCGACGTTGCCGTCGGCCTCGTGCGGTCTACCCACGGACTCGGGCGGGCAGCCCTCGAACGTCCGCGCAGAAACACCTGGGTGTTTCCTTTTGACCTTGCTCCGGGTGGGGTTTACCTAGCTGCTCAGGTCGCCCTGGGCACTGGTGGTCTCTTACACCGCCGTTTCACCCTTACCGAGGACCGAAGTCCCCGGCGGTTTGTTTTCTGTGGCACTTTCCCGCGGGTCACCCCGGGTGGCCGTTAGCCATCACCCTGCCCTGTGGAGCCCGGACGTTCCTCGGGAAGCCCCCTGAGGGACTTCACGCGGCCGTCCGCCCGGCTCGTCTGCCGTGTCGACCATGTTACCGGGCGGGTGACGGCCCCCTGACCGGAGGCGGTCGCCAGTACCGAGCCCGCCAGGATCAGGGTGAAGGCCGCCACGATGGCCGCCGTCAGTGGCTCGGACAGGAAGATCGCGCCCGCTGCCACCGCCACCGCCGGATTGACGTACGTGAACACCGTCGCCCTCGTCGGACCAGCCTCCTTGATCAGCTCCAGGAAGGCCACGAAGGCGACCGCGGTGCAGACCACGCCCAGGGTGGCCAGCGCGGCCAGGACCGAGGCGGAGGGCATCGCCGACGGCCAGGTCATCGCCGCCGCCGGGGCGTAGACCAGGGCCGCGAGGGCCAGGCAGGGGGCGATGAGCTGGAGGGTCGGGACGTCCTTCAGGTAGCGAGCGGCGATCAGAGGGGCCGTCGCGTAGCCGATCACCGTTATCAGCACCTCGGCCAGGGAGCGGGCGTCGCCGCCGGTCAGGTGGGGGACCGTAAGGACTCCTACGCCGGCCAGGCCCAGGCCGAGCCCGACGACGCGCCGCACTCCCAGTCTCTCCGTTTCGCCGAAGAAGCGGGCCAGGGCCACTCCCACGATCGGAACGCCCGCGATCAGCAGGCCCGCTGTCGAGCTGGACAGGTGGCGTTCCGCGTCGGTCAAGGTCCACCAGGGGCCGATGATCTCGATGCACGCGAAGGCCAGCATCGGGCGCCAGTGGGTGCGAACGGTGGCGGGCAGGCCCCCCTGCCGTACCGCGAAGGGAAGGAGCAGGGCCGCGCCCAGCGCACAGCGCGTGAACACCACCATCGACGGGGACAGCGGGGCATCCACCGCCACCTTGATCAGCAGGTAGGGGATGCCCCAGACCACTCCCATCAGGGAGAACAGGAACCAGCCGCGCGCAGTCATGCGGCCATGTTCGCCACGTCAGCGGCGGGCGTCTTGAACGCTGTTGCGGTACGCCGCCGGGGTGACCCCCAGGACCCGCCGGAACCAGCGGGTCAGGTGCGCCTGATCCGCGAAGCCCACCAGGCCCGCGACCTCGGCCGGCTTGAGTCCCGACTCCAGCAGTCCGCGGGCCCGGTGCACCCGGTACTGCGCCAGCCAGGCGTACGGCGGCATCCCCATCGTCGTACGGAAGGCTCTGAGGAGTTGGTAGCGGGACAGGCCCTGTTCGGCGGCGAGCAGAGCCAGGGAAGGGGGCTCCAGGAGGTCGTCGGCCAGGCGGTCCCGCACCGCGTGGGCGATGTGGGCGGCGCCCGGCACCATGTCGTGCGTCGCGCGGGCCGTGGAGTGGCGGCACGCGAGGGCCGTGAACAGCCACGGGAGACGGGACTCGGTCTCCAACGGGTCCGGGCAGGCGCTCAGTTCGGCGTGGGCGCGGCTGAGTGCGGTGGCGAGCGCGGGGTCGTCGAGGAGGGGCTCGGGGAAGTACGGGAGACCGCAGCCGAGGGTGCCTTCGGTGAGGAGGGAGGGGTCGGGGTACAGGGCGCGGTAGGCGTAGCCGCCGTCGGGCGCTGCGGGACGGCCTGTGTGCATCTCGCCGGGGGCCAGTACGACGATGGAGCCCGGGCCCGGGCGGAGGTGGTCGCCTCGGTAGTCGATGACCTCGGAGCCGCCCACGCAGATGCCGATGCTGAACTGCTCGTGCGTGTGCGAGGCGTAGACGTGGCGGTCGAAGCGGGCGGTCAGGAGGTCCAGCGGGGGGCCGCAGCGGCCCAGCCGTGTTCTCGTCCACAGTGCCTGTTCCGCCACGGTCCGTCCCCCTGTCCGTCTTGCTCAGAGCTCAGAGCACAGAGGGTCCAACGCCCTAGCACTCAGAGAAAGTCCGCGGTCTCCAGGTCGAAGGCGAACGGGGCGGGCAGAGTGATCGGCTTGCCGAACGAACGGGTGCAGTGTTCCCGGTAGTCGTCCTTCTCCGGGACACTGAACAGGGTGACCGACGAGGCCTCTCGGTCGACGAGCAGGTAGAGCGGGATGCCGCCGCGGGCGTAGCAGCGGCGCTTGGCCTCGCGGTCAGCCTTGGGTTTCGTAGACGTCACCTCAAGGACCATGGCGACTCCATCGCAGGGCATCCAGGAGTCGGCACTCGCGAAAAGGTCGAGGTCAAGAGGGGCGAGCGTGACGTCCGGGACCACATGATTCTTCGGACATGCCTCGCCGCTTCTCAGCTTCAGGCCCTTGTTCCCGGAGAAGTCCATCTCGGTGCGCGAATGCTTGATCACTTGCCGCACAATCCGGCTGATGCACTTCTCGTGCTCCCCGTCCGGCGGCGGCGTCACAACGATTTCCCCCTCGATCAGTTCAGCCCGGAAACCCTCCGGGGTGTCGAGGGCCAGGAAGATCTCCAGCAGTCCCTCAGCCGGCGTGAGCGGCTCATGGGCCACGGCACTCATGTCACGCCCCTCCTCCTGTCGCTCGCCAGACTGGGACATCGCAAGATCACCTGTCCGAGAGATCGGGAACCGTTGCCTCGATCGTGGCACACGCTCAGCGCCGTCGTCATGCACCTTCAGGCGGGCGTGAAGCGCACCTTCGCGGCCCCCGGAGGCATCCTCGGATCCGACCGCACGACCTTCACCCGCAGCCGCTCGCCCAGCGACAGCCCCTCCCCGTCGATCCGGCCGATCACCGCCGGTGTCTCCAACTGCACGGTCCCCACCGTCGGCCGGTGTTCGTCGACGTCCACCACGCAGCCGTCGAACACCTCCCCCACCCGGTCCTTCAGCACCGCCGCCTCGACGAGGTCGACGCAAGCCCGTTCCACCGTGGCCGCACGGTGGCCGCCCTCGGACATCTCGCTAGGCAGCGCGTCGAAAGCGGCGAGCACCCACTCCGGCACCGGCTCCCCCGCGGCCGCCGCCAGGCAGATCTCGGACGCGTACCGGTCGACCAGGCGCCGCAGTGGTGCCGTGCAGTGGGCGTACGGGGCGGCGACCGCCGCGTGGGTGGTGAGGGAGGGCAGGGCGCCGTCGCGGAAGACGGTGTAACCGGCGCCCCGCAGCAGCGTCGTGCACTCCTGGAGGAAGGCCGCATGGGACGGGATCCCCGGGTCCAGGGAGCGGATCAGCGCCGCGTACGACACATGGTGCGGCCAGTCGATGTGGAGGGCGAGCGCCGTACGGCGGAGGCGACCCACCGCGCCATCGGGGGCGGCGGGGAGGGTGCGGAGCACTCCCGTGCCGTACGCGAGCATCAACTCCGCCGCCGCCATACCCGTGAGCAGGGAGATCTGGGCGTTCCAGCCGTCGGCGGGCAGCGGAGCGCGGTACGTGAGCTCGTACGTGCCGTTCCGCTCGACGATCTCCTGCTCGGGGACCCGCAAGGAGATTCCGCCGCGCTCGATCTCCAGTCGCTCACGGAGCGCACCGACCTCGCTCAGCAGAAACAGCGGCTCCTCGGCCGTACCCGAGTCGACCGCCCGCTGCACGCCCTCGTAGTCGAGCCTGGCCCGGCTGCGGACCAGGGCCCGGCGGACGTCGGTGGCGGTCGTACGGCCGTCCGCGTCGAGGTCGATCGTCCACAGCGCGGCCGGGCGGATCTGGTCCGGGAGGAGGCTCGCGGCGCCCTCGCTGAGCGCCGGCGGATGGAGCGGGATGCGGGTGTCCGGGAAGTACAGGGTCATCACCCGCCGGTGCGTCTCCGTGTCCAGCGCCGATCCGGGGACCACGAAGGCGGCGACGTCCGCGATGGCGTACCGGAGGCGGTAGCCGGTGCCCCGCCGGGAGAGGTGCATCGCCTGGTCGAGGTCGGTGGAGGCGGGCGGGTCGATGGTGAAGAGGGGGAGGTCGGTGGCGTCCTCGTACCCCTTCAGGTCGGGCACCCGTTCCGCCTCCGCCGTCGCCTCGGGCGGGAAGTCCGAGGGCACGCCGAGTTCGGTGCGCAGGGCGGCGAAGGCGGCCCGTAGCGGGACGTCGGTCACACGTATGCGGCGGCGGGGCATACAGCGAGGGTAAGCAGATCGGGCCCCGTACGCTGTCCGGAGCTCAACAGAAGGAGATGTTCCGTGCTGGTCCTGCTGCCTCCCTCCGAAGGCAAGGCGTCCTCCGGTCGTGGCGCCCCGCTGAAGCTGGAGTCGCTGTCGCTGCCGGGGCTCAACGAGAGCCGGGAGGCCGTCCTCGACGCGCTCGTCGAGCTGTGCGCCGCCGACGAGGAGAAGGCGCGCGAGGTGCTCGGGCTGAGCGAGGGGCTGCGCGGCGAAGTCGCCAAGAACGTCGAGCTCAGGACCGCGGGGGCGCGGCCCGCCGGAGAGATCTACACGGGTGTCCTCTACGACGCCCTCGACCTGGCTTCCCTCGACGCGGCCGCGAAGAGGCGTGCGGGGCGTTCGCTGCTCGTGTTCTCGGGGCTGTGGGGCGCGGTCCGGGTGACCGACCGGATTCCGTCGTACCGCTGCTCGATGGGGGTGCGGCTGCCCGGGATCGGGGCGCTGGGCACGCACTGGCGGACGCCGATGGCCGCCGTCGTCGACGAAGCCGCCGGGAAGGGCCTCGTGCTCGATCTGCGGTCCTCCGCCTACGCGGCCGCGTGGAAGCCGAAGGGTGAGGTCGCGGGACGGACGGCGACCGTACGGGTGCTGCACGCGCCGACCCGGAAGGTCGTCAGCCACTTCAACAAGGCGACGAAGGGGCGGATGGTGCGCAGTCTGCTGTCGGCCGGGGTCTCCCCCAAGGGGCCGGCCGAGCTGGTCGAGGCGCTGCGGGAGCTCGGGTACGTGGTGGAGGCCGAGGCTCCCGCGAAGGCCGGGCAGGCGTGGGCGCTGGATGTGCTGGTGGACGAGGTCCACTGACCGTCTCAGGTTGCAGAGGGTGCAACGGTCATTGCGTGTATCGCAGTGCTTCGGCACGATGACGCCATGGCCTCCCCCTCGCATGCCTCGCAACATGCCTCGCCGCACGCCTCGCTGCTCGACCTCGCGCCCGTCGTCCCCGTGGTCGTGCTCCAGGACGCCTCCGACGCCGTACCGCTCGCGCGCGCCCTGGTCGCCGGCGGGCTGCCCGCGATCGAGGTGACGCTGCGGACACCGGCCGCGCCGGACGCGATCCGGGCGATCGCCGAGGAGGTGCCGGACGCGGTGGTCGGGGCCGGGACCGTCATCACGCCCGGGCAGGTGCGGGAGTCGGTGGCGGCGGGTGCGCGCTTCCTCGTCAGCCCGGGCTGGACGGACGTACTCCTGGAGGCGATGCGGGGGTCCGGGGTGCCGTTCCTGCCGGGGGTGTCCACGGCCTCGGAGGTCGTGGCGCTGCTGGAGCGGGGGGTGCGGGAGATGAAGTTCTTCCCGGCGGAGGCGGCGGGCGGTACGGCGTATCTGAAGTCCCTCGCCGGGCCGCTGCCGCAAGCGCGGTTCTGTCCGACGGGCGGGATCGGGCCCGGTAACGCCCCCGAGTACCTCTCCCTGCCCAACGTCGGTTGTGTGGGCGGCACTTGGATGCTGCCCACCGACGCGATCGCCGCGCGCGACTGGGGGCGGGTGGAGGCGCTGGCCCGGGAGGCGTCCGGACTTTCCGGCCTACGGCCGCAGGTGTGACGTGTCGTTGAGGAGCCGCACGCTCGCGTTGCCGTCGGCGTAGTACGCGACCACCGACATGGACGCCGCCGAGAGTTCCATGCGGAACAGGGACTCGGGCGGGGCGCCGAGGGCCAGGCGTACGAACGTCTTGATCGGGGTGACGTGCGTGACGAGCAGGACCGTGCGGCCCGCGTACGCCGCGACGAGCTTGTCCCTGGTCGCGGCGATCCGGGTCGCCGTGGCCGCGAAGCTCTCGCCGCCGCCGGTGGGTTCGGCCTCCGGGTCGGACAGCCAGGTGGTGAGGTCGTCCGGGTAGCGCTCGCGCACCTCGCCGAAGGTGAGGCCCTCCCAGGCGCCGAAGTCGGTCTCGATCAGGCCGTCCTCGACGGTGACCTCAAGACCGAGCCGGTCGGCCACGGCCTGGGCGGTCTGCCGGGTACGGGTCAGGGGCGAGGTGAGGATGTGCTGGATCGTGCCTCGCTCGGCCAGGGCTTCGGCGGCCCTCCTGGCCTGTTCCCTGCCGATGTCGGACAGGGACGGATCGGTGCCGCCGCTGCCCGAGAACCGCTTCTGCGGGGTCAAGGGCGTCTCCCCGTGCCGCAGGAGCACGAAGGTGGCGGGCGCGCCCATGTCGGCCGGGGCCCAGCCGGGGCTTGCCACGGCCTTCGCGGCACGCACGTCGGCCTCGGCCTGGGCGGCACGTACGTCAGCCACATCGGCCTCCGCCTCGTCAGCGGGCAGCTGCCGCACCGAACTCGCCGACGCCCCCGAATCCATCGCCTCGTTCGCCAGCCGGTCCGCCCGCTTGTTCTGCTCGCGCGGGATCCACTCGTACGTCACCCGCCCCGGCGGAAACACCCGCCCCGCCTCCAGGGCGAGCGGCTTCATGTCGGGGTGCTTGATCTTCCAGCGCCCCGACATCTGCTCGACGACGAGCTTGGAGTCCATGCGGACGTGGACACGGGCCGTGGGGTCCAGGTCGTGCGCGGCGCGCAGGCCCGCCAGCAGCCCCCGGTACTCGGCCACGTTGTTGGTGACGACGCCGAGGTACTCGTACGCCTCGACCAGCGTCTCCCCCGTCACCGCGTCCAGCACCACGCAGCCGTAGCCGGCCGGCCCGGGGTTGCCCCGCGAGCCGCCGTCGGCCTCGACGATGAACTCCCGCACGCCCGACGCCTCTTACAGGCCGGAGTCGGACGTGCGCACCAGGATGCGACGGCAGTTCTCGCAGCGCACCACGGTGTCGGGCGCGGCCGCGCGGACCTCGTTGAAGTCCGTGATGGACAGCTCCTGGCGGCAGCCCTGGCAGGTGCGCTGGTACAGCTTGGCCGCGCCGATGCCGCCCTGCTGCTCGCGGAGCTTCTCGTAGAGCTTGAGGAGGTCGGCGGGGACGGAGGCGGCGATGACCTCGCGCTCCTTGGTCACGGAGGCGATCTCGCCGTCGAGGGTCTCGAAGGCCGCGTCCCGGCGGGCGGTGGCGTCCTCGATCTTCGACTGGACGGAGGAGACGCGTCCGGTCAGCTCGGCCACCCGCTCCTGTGCGGACTCCAGACGCTCCATGACCTCTAGGACGACGTCCTCCAGGTCGCCCTGGCGCTTGGCGAGGGAGGTGAGCTCGCGCTGGAGGTTCTCCAGGTCCTTGGGCGAGGTCACGGCTCCGGAGTCCAGGCGCTGCTGGTCGCGGGCGGCGCGCTGACGCACCTGGTCCACGTCCTGCTCGGCCTTGGTCTGCTCGCGGGCGGTGTCGCTCTCCTCGGTCTGGGCGGCCACGAGCAGGTCGCGCAGCTGGGTGGCGTCCTTGGTGAGCGACTCGATCTCGGCGTGCTCGGGCAGCGACCTGCGCTTGTGGGTGAGCTGCTGGAGGCGGACGTCGAGGGCCTGGACGTCGAGGAGGCGGATCTGGTCGGCGGGCGCGGCGTTCAGTTGGGGGCTCCAGGTGAAGGGGAGTGGCTGGTCCAGGGGTCGGTGACCGTCTTGGAGACGTGCACACGCAGGTTCCAGCCGTGGCGGTCGGAGATCTCGTCGAGCTGGGCGGCGGCCAGCTCGCACCAGGGCCACTCGGTGGCCCAGTGCGCCGCGTCGAGCAGCGCGAGAGGACTGTGGGCGCGAGCCGCGATGAACTCCGCGACCGGGTGGTGGCGCAGGTCCGCGGTGAGGAAGGCGTCGACACCGGCCGCGCGCACCTGGTCGAAGAGGCTGTCGCCGGAACCGCCGCTGACGGCGACCGTGCGGACGATGGCCTCGGGATCGCCGGCGACCCGGATGCCCTGAGCGGTGGCCGGCAGGCGTTCGGCGGCCCGCGCGGCGAGTTCACGGACGGTCGTCGGGGGGTCGAGCTCGCACACACGGCCAAGCCCCCGGCGCCCTTCCGGGTCCGTCGGGTCCGGCACCAACGGCCGTACGACACGGAGGTCGAGCGCGCCCGCGAGGGCGTCCGAGACGCCCGGGTCGGCGCTGTCCGCGTTGGTGTGGGCCACGTGCAGCGCGATGTCGTTCTTGATGAGGGTGTGGACGACCCGGCCCTTGTAGTGCGAGGCCGCCACGGTCGTCGTACCGCGCAGATAGAGGGGGTGGTGGGTGACCAGCAGGTCCGCGCCCAGCTTCACCGCCTCGTCGACGATCTCCTGGACCGGGTCCACGGCGAAGAGGACCCGCGCGACCTCCTGGTCGGGTTCGCCCACGACGGTACCGACCGCGTCCCAGGACTCGGCCCGCTCGGCGGGCCACAGGTTCTCCAGCGCGGCGATGACTTCAGACAGACGGGGCACGGGGAAAGGCTACCTGCCTGGTCTGTCCGGCTGAACCTGTGCCGTCGGCCGACGGAACCCGGGCCCCGGGAACCCGTGCCCCGTCGAGCACAGTCGCCCCGGTTTCCTCAGGCGAATCGTTCCTGTGCCACCCCTTTGTGTGAAGGAGAAGCCTGCCCGTCCCACGCCCGTGCGTGCGAAAACTAGTTTCGTGACCGGAGGTGACCGGACGATGACGGCCTGTGCCATCGAACCCGCGGCGGCGAACGAGGAGAACGGGGAGAACGGGGAGAACGGGGAGAACGGGGACGGGGGGACCTCGCGGACGGAGCGCGCTATCACCGAGGACGGGGACACACCGCGGACTGAGCGCGTGATCACCGAGGACGGCGAGGGATCGTCCAGACCGCGGACCGAGTACGTGATCACCGAGGACGGCGGGATCCCGCGCACCGCATGCGTGATCACCGTCGACGGCTCCTACGCGGCCCGCCTCGCCCGCGACGGCGACTCCTGGTTCCCGGAGCGCTGGACCCTGGACGGCCCCGAGCCCTACGCGGTGCCGCTGCCCGGCAACCAGCCCGAGGAGCCCGGCACCGAGGTGCAGCCCATGGGCGACGGGCGGGTGCTGATCAGGCGGTTCGCGGACGGGCGGCACGCCTTCTCGCTGCTCTACCCGACCGCGCCCCGGACCGGCGAGCTGCCGCTGGGCGCGGTCGAGTGCCCGGACGAGGGGACCGTCCTACGGCTGCTGCCGCCGGCGCCGGGCGGCGAGAAGGCGTACGCCCTCGCCGTGGGCCCGCGCTCCAGTGCCGTGTGGCTGGTGGCGGGCGGCGCCTTCGGGCCGGAGCACGTCGCGCAGGTCCCGGGGCGCTGCTCGGGCGGGGTGTGGCTGGACCGATCCGGGCGGATGCTGGCCCTGGACCGGGAGACGGACGGGCGGACCAAGGCGGTCGTGGTCGATCTGGAGCGGGGCGGGGAGGTGTCGCCGCTGCTGCAGATCGCCGACGGCAGTGACGACCGGCTGCTGCTGGCCGACCCGGACAGCGGGCTGCTGCTGATCTCCTCGGACGCGCCGTCGCCGGGGCGGCCGCGGCTGGGCTGGGGGGTGCTGGGCAGCACGCTGCCGGTGCGCTTCCCGGAGTGCCTGCGGGTGCCGGACTGCGCACTGACACCGTTCGCGATCCAGCCGGGGCAGGTGCTGGTGCCGGAGAGCTGCGGGGTGGCGCTGCGCGTCGACGGGCCGATGGGCAGCTGGGTGGGCGTGTGGCGGCCCGCCGCCCGGCAGGTCCAGCATCTTCCGGCGCCCGGCGGGTGGCTGGCGGGGGCCGGGCTGTGGACCGAGGCCGGGGAGCTGCTCCTGCCGTACGCCACGGCGGACACGCCGTGCGGGGTGGCGCGGTGGGCGGCAGCCCCGGGGAGCGGGGCCCCCGCAGGGGAAGCGGAGGGTCCGGGGGGAACGGGGGCAACGGGGGCGGGGGACGCGGGCCCGGAGGGTTCGGAGGGCGGCGGCGGGAAGCTCGCGGGGGCGCCCGAACCGGACCCTCCGGAACCGGTCGTGGCCCGTCCTGTGCCCTTGCAGCAAGCCCCGTTGGGCAATCTTGTAACGAAGTAGTGCCGGTTGGCCCGGCCGCCTGGATTGGCCCTGTGGTGTGCCGGTTAAACTCGCCCCGCTGTAAGAAAGATCATGTTGACGGGGTGAATTACTTCCATGAGCGACGCCAGCACGAACCAGTCGACTGCCGACGTCCAGGAGTCCACGGGCCACGGTAAGCACCGGGGTCCGGTCTCGGTCCAGGACAGCGACACGGCCCCGCGTGGCCGTCACCGCAAGTCGGTCGAGCAGACCGAGGCCGCGGCCTGAGGTCAGACGGCGACACACGGCCCGCTCCTCGTCCGGGGAGCGGGCCGCTTCGCGTCTACTCCCGTTTGAGCCCCAGGACTTCGGCCGCCGCGAAGGTCTCCCCGGCCGGCCGCCGCGCGTAGTGCGGGGTGAGCAGCGCGTCCAGTTCGTCGTAGGTGAACGTGTCCTGCTTGCTGTCGAACTTGGCCTGTACCCGCGGCCGTTCGACCACGACGACCATTCCTCCGTGCACGACGAGCAGCTGGCCGTTGACACGCTCTGCGGCGGGTGAGGCCAAGTAGCCGACGAGCGGGGCGACATGCTCGGGGGCGAGGGGATCGAGCCCCGACTCGGGCTGCTCCAGGCCGGCGAAGACGTCCTCGGTCATCCGGGTGCGGGCACGCGGGCAGATGGCGTTGGCGGTCACGCCGTACTTGGCGAGCGCGAGGGCCGTCGAGGTGGTGAGTCCGACGATCCCGCCCTTGGCCGCCGCGTAGTTGGGCTGCCCCGCGGACCCGGCGAGGAACGCCTCCGAGGAGGTGTTCACGATCCGGCCGTAGACCGGCCCGCCCGCCGCCTTGGACCGCTCCCGCCAGTGCGCGGCCGCGAACCGGGTCGTGTTGAAGTGGCCCTTGAGGTGGACCCGGATCACCGCGTCCCATTCGCCCTCGGTCATGGAGAAGACCATGCGGTCGCGCAGGATGCCCGCGTTGTTGACGAGGATGTCGAGCTTGCCGAATTCGGCGATAGCCAACTCCGTGAGTTCACGCGCCTGTTGGTGGTCGGCCACGTCCCCGGTGTGGGCGACGGCCTGTCCGCCCGCGGCTCTGATCTCGTCGGCGACCTGCTCGGCGGGGCCCGCGGAGGCCTCGCCGGAACCGTCCCGGCCCGGTTGCCCGAAGTCGTTGACCACGACGGCGGCGCCGAGCCGGGCCAGCTCCAGCGCCTCCGCCCTGCCGAGCCCCCGGCCGGCGCCGGTGACGATCGCCGCGAGCCCATCGAGCGGCCGCGCCCCCGGTCGCGCCCCCGGCCGCACACCTGGTTGTGCCCCTGCCTGAGTCCCTGTCTGTGTCATACGGGGACCTCAGATCTCGATGCAGGTACGGAGTGAACTCCCCGTGCGCATCTGGTCCAGCGCCTCGTTGATCTCGCTCAGCGACACCCGGTGGGTGATCAGACCGTCCAGGTCGATGCGGCCGGCCCGCCACAGGGCGATGGTCCGCTCGTAGGAGCGCAGCACGTCCCCGCCGCCGTACAGGGAGGGCAGGATGCGCTTCTCGTCGAAGAACAGCTCGAACATGTTGAGCTGGAGGTTGTCGTCCATGGCGCCCGCGCCGACGACCACCAGGGTGCCACCGCGCCGGGTGGTCTCGTACGCCGTCCTCGCGGTCGCCGACTTGCCGACGACCTCGAAGACGTAGTCGAAGCCCTCGCCCGCGGTCACCTGCTGCTTGGCGTCGGCGAGTTCGTCCGGGGAGACGGCCCGGGTGGCCCCGAACCCCAGGGCGGCCTCGCGGCGCGAGGCGACCGGGTCGACGGCGACGATCTCGGCGGCGCCCTTGAGGCGGGCACCCTGGATGGCGGAGATGCCGACGCCGCCGCAGCCTATGACGGCGACCGACGAACCGGCCTCCACGTCCGCGGTGTTGAGCGCGGCCCCCAGTCCGGTGGTGACCCCGCAGCCGATCAGCGCCGCGATGTCGAAGGGCACGTCGTCGGGTATCGGCACCGCGCAGCCCGCGTCGACGACGACCTCCTCGGCGAAGGTGCCGGTGCCCGCGAAACCGAACACGTCCCCGCCGGGGCGCCGGAAGTTGGGGGTGCCCGCGTTCATGAACCCGGCCAGACACAGCTCGGTCTGCCCGCGCTTGCAGGCGGGACAGGCACCGCAGGCGGGCAGCCAGCAGACGACGACCCGGTCGCCCGCCTTCAAGTGGCTGACGCCCTCACCGACTTCGACGATCTCGCCCGCGCCTTCGTGTCCGGGCACGAAGGGCGCCGGCTGCGGGAGGACCCCGGCCATCGCGGACAGGTCCGAATGACACAGGCCGGTGGCCCGTATCCGGATCCGCACCCTGCCGGGTCCGAAGCCCACCGCCTCGACGTCCTCGAGGACTTCGAGCTTTTCCTGGCCGATCTCGTGCAGTACGGCTGCGCGCATGGTGCGGCTCCCCTCGTACGGCGTTGTGGGTTCAGGAGTGTTCGACGACGGTGTCGGCGAGGACGGGTGCGTCGTCGCGCTCCACGGCGCTGACGGCGACCCTGGTGGACTGCGGTGTGTGCCACATACGGATCCGCAGGGTCTCCCCCGGGTACACGACCCCGGCGAACCGGGTCACGTACGACCGCACACGGGTCACGTCCCCGCCGAGCAGTGTGTCGACGACCGCCTTGAGCGTGATGCCGTAGGTGCACAGCCCGTGCAGGATGGGCCGTTCGAACCCGGCGACCTTCGCGAACTCCGGGTCGGCGTGCAGCGGGTTCCAGTCGCCGGAGAGGCGGTAGAGCAGGGCCTGGTCCTCGCGGATGGGCCGCTCGACCGTCCGGTCGGGCTCACCGGCGGGGGGATCGAGGCGGGCTGAGGGGCCCCGGTCGCCGCCCCAGCCGCCCTCTCCGCGCACGAAGATCTGGGCGTCGTTCGTCCACAACGGGCCCTCGGCGTCCGCCACTTCGGTCCGCATGACCAGAACGGCCGCCTTGCCCTTGTCGTACACGGCGGCGATGCGGTGGGTGGCGGTCGCGGTGCCCTGGGCGGGAAGGGGGCGGTGGATGACCAGTGACTGACCGCCGTGCAGGACCTTGGCCAGATCGACCTCGATGCCGGGCATGGACAGGCCGCCGATCACTCCCGGCGATCCCGAGCCCGCGACCGTGGCGAAGCTCGGCAGGACGTGCAGCCGGGACTCGAGGGTGTAGCGCAGTTCGTCGGGGTCGGTGGCGGGGCTGGGTTTGTCGGGATGCGAGCCCGCCCCGATGCCGAGGTGGTAGAGCTGGACGTCCTTGGAGTTCCAGGAGATCTCGCCGGTCCGGGGTTCGGCGGCGAGGGCCTTGGCTGCGTCGATGGGCATACGGCTCCTGACAGGGGCTCGGTCAAGACCTCGGTACGGCCGTCCGCACCGTCGGCCGCACCGAGGTCGTCGCGGGCCGATCTAGAACGCGTTCCAGTCCGGCGCCCTCTGTATAGCCGAGCACAACGCACTTGTGAAGGCTCCTGACGGGGTGTCAGGTGGAGTGTCAGGCGGACCCGCCCGGGTGCCGGCACCGTGACATTTGTACTGCCCAAGTCCGTACACGCACATCTGCCGCGCGGAGTCCGCGATACGTAGCGTCGTCGGTATGGCAACAGGAGACACGAGCGGGTTCGTACGCTGTCCTGTCGTACCGGCGGCACGCCGGGCACCTCTGAGCGGAGGAACGGTCATGTTCTGGTCGCACAAGCTCTCGTGCCGCGTGGACGAGATCCGCGAGGGGGTCCGCGAGGCGCGGAAGCACCAGCGGTCCTACGAGGCGAACAAGCGGCGCCTCAACGCCGAGTACAAGGCGGCGCAGCAGGCCGGGGAGGTCCCCACGAAAGCCGGCCTGGGCAGCGGGTTCGGTCTGCTGCCCTGGCTCCTGATGGGGATGGGCGCCTTCTCCAACCTCTTCCAGGGCGAGGCCTCGAACCCCTGGATCGGCGGCCTCGGGCTGTTCACGTTCAACTCGCTCTACATCTACGTCGCCTTCCGCGCCTTCCGCAAGGAGACCCGGGAAGCGGTCTCCACACGGGTGGCGCTGGGGCTGTTGGGATTGGTCACCTGCGGTCTGGCGATGGGGTACGGCGGCAACTGGCTGCTGTTCTTCCCCCTGTTCGGGCTCGCGACGGGCGCGGTCGTGCGGCTGCCGCACCTGCGGTGGGTGAGTGCGGTCGTGACCGTCGTGGCCGGCGCGGCCTCCGTCTTCCGTGACGGCTGGGGCGGACTCGACACCGCGTACGCCACATGGATCTCCACGATGGTGACGGCCGCGATCATGTCCCTCTCCGAAGCGGTACGGCAGTTGCGGGAGGCCCGCGAGGAACTGGCCCGGCGCGCGGTCGAGGAGGAGCGGCTGCGCTTCTCCCGCGATCTGCACGACCTGCTCGGGCACACGCTGTCGGTGATCGTGGTGAAGTCGGAGGCGGCCCGGCGCCTCGCCCCACGCGACCTGGACGCGGCTCTCGTGCAGGTCTGCGACATCGAGTCGGTCGGCCGCCAGGCGCTCACCGAGATCCGTGAGGCGGTCACCGGCTACCGCGAGGGCAGCCTCAGCACGGACCTGGACCGGGCCACCTCTGCTCTGCGCGCCGCGGGGATCGAGCCCGTGGTCCACCGCTCCGGCCCCCCGCTCTCCGCCCGGACCGAGGCACTACTGGGGTGGGTGGTCCGCGAGGCGGTGACCAACGCGGTACGGCACAGCGGGGCGGAGCGCTGCGAGATCTCCGTGCGGGGCTCTGCGGAACGGGTACGGCTGCGCGTCTGGGACGACGGTCGGGCACCGGCTGGGGAGACGCCCGTCGCCGGGAGCGACGGCACGGAATCGACCACCCGGACCGGCGCGGGCACGGCACCGGTACCGGTACCGGCGGTGGCAACGCCGGGCATCGGCGGCACCGGTCTCAAGGGGCTCGCGGAGCGGCTGTCCGCGGCCGGTGGGTGGCTGGAGGCCGGGCCGGGGCCACGGGGCGGATTCGTGGTGCAGGCCGAGTTGCCGGTCGAGTCGGAGGAACCTGCGGGGTCCGAGGCTCCGGCCCGACCCGGGAACCCGGCGGCCACCGTGAGCGAGTCCCGGATCGGCGAAGCTGCCCGATGACACCGCACAGAGCCGCCCACACCGCCGGTCGGCCCGCCCGCTCCACCGGCCCGTCCCCCGGCTCCGCCGGTGCTGCGGTCCATTCCTCCGCTCCCCCGGTCCACTCTCCAGTTCTCAAGGATCAGGCGCGTCGGCGCAACACAGTCGCACCTCCTCCGCCTCCCGCCCCGCGCCCTACCCTTGGGCCGTGAACGAGATGCCCCGGGACCACCGGCCCGCCAGGTCCATCCGCGTGTTGCTCGCCGAGGACCAGCAGATGATGCGGGGGGCGCTCGCGCTGCTGCTCGGGATGGAACCGGACATCCAGGTCGTGGCCCAGGTCGCGGCGGGGGACGCGATCGTGGACGCGGTCCTCACGCACCGCCCCGACGTGGCGCTGCTCGACATCGAGCTGCCGGGGATGAGCGGTCTGGAGGCCGCCGCCGAACTGCGCGACCAGGCGCCGGACTGCCGGGTGCTGATCCTGACCACCTTCGGAAGACCTGGTTACCTGCGCCGGGCCATGGAGGCGGGTGCCGCGGGTTTCCTCGTCAAGGACGGTCCCGTCGAGGAGCTGGCCGCCTCGATCCGCCGGGTGCTGACCGGCGAGACCGTGATCGATCCCGCCCTCGCCGCGGCCGCCCTCAGTGCCGGCCCGAGCCCGCTCACCGCCCGTGAGTGCGATGTCCTCAGGGCCTCCACGGACGGCGCGACGGTGGCCGACATCGCCGACAGGCTCCACCTCTCCGAGTCCACCGTCCGCAACTACCTCTCCGCCGCCATCGGCAAGACCGGCACCCGCAACCGGATGGAGGCGGTACGGGCGGCCCGGCAGCAGGGGTGGCTGTGAGGCGGGCCGTGCCCTACTCGACCACCTCCGCCGACTTGTACTGCGTCCCCTTCGGCGCCAGGCACACGAACCAGTCGTAGGGGGAGCCCTCGACCCGGCGGATCGCCTGGACGTCGGTGCCGGTGCCGGTGCGGGCCCTGCCCACCACGGTCGCCGTCTCGTTGGTCCAGACGCAGTTGACGCGCTGGGCGGTCCTGGCGACGTAGCCGATGACGAGACGCACGTCCGCCTTGTCGTCGGGCTGGAGCGGGAGCGAACCGGACATGAGGTCCGTGCCGGTCATGGCGTCCGACTCGGGGACCGTGTTCTCCATGACCTTCGTCGTCCGGGCGCCGTAACCGCGGTAGACGAAGTAGGTGACCTTGCCGATCAGGTCGGAGGCCCTGTGGGCGTCCGGCGGGGTCTCGCCCCGCTTCGCCATGGCGGAGCGCTGGGACTCCGCCTGCCGCTCGTCCCGCGGGGCCGGCCACACGTCGATCAGGACCCGCCACCTGGTGCCCTGGTCGGTGCCGCTCGCCAGGGTGGTGCGCACCACCCTGGACGGGTCGGCGTCGGCCGCGACCGACGGCCGGGTCGCCGCCTGCCCGCCGTCCCCGCCCGGCAGCCCCGCCACCGCGAGCGTCGCCGAGGAGCCGGCGAGGACCAGTGCCGTGGCAGCGGCCACCGCCCAGCGGCGGGCCCGGCGCCTGCGACCGCCGCGGAGCACCGACTCGTAGGGGGCTATGCCGATCTCGACCTCGTCGGCGGCGTCGGCCAGCAGGAGGGCGATGTCGCTGTCACTCATGTCGTGGCTCTTCTCCCGGTCCGCGCTCATCACTTCCGCCCTCCCTGGGTCACCATGTCGGCCAGTCCGGGTATGGCGCGAAGTTTCGCGATCCCCTTGGCCGCGTTGCTCTTCACCGAGCCGACCGAGCAGCCCATCGCCTCGGCCGTCTGGGTCTCGGTCAGGTCCTCCCAGTACCGCAGGACCACCGCCTCCCGCTGTCGCGGCGGCAGCTGGGCCAGCGCCGTCATCAGGGCGCTGCGGTCGTCGGCCTGGGCGATGCGGTCACCGGTGTCGGCGACCTCGCGCACCAGACCCGAGTCGTCCCCCCGTGCCAGGAACTCCCTGAGCCGCCTGCGGTGCCTGCGCGCGTGCGCGTTGATCATCACGCGCCGTACGTACGCCTCCGGATCGTCCGCCGAGCCGACCCTGCGCCAGGCCACATAGACCTGTTCGAGGGTCGACTGGACCAGGTCCTCCGCGGCGTGCTGCTCCCCCGTGAGGAGAAATGCCGTCCGCATCAGCCGCGGCCAGCGGCCGATGACAAAGCTCTGGAACTCCTCGTCCCGAGCCTGTTTCCGATCCCCCATGGGCACCTCCTAGATGAATAAAGGAGTCCATGAGCGGCCCGGACCGTTGCCTCACCCGGCCGGGATTTTCCTCGGCAGCCACACCAGCATCAGCACGACCGCCCCGGCCAGCACGCCCGTCCCCACCCGGAACGCCAGCGCGTACCCCTCCGTCAGCGCCTCGGGGGAGTCCGCACCCCCCGTCCGGGCCGCCGCCAGCGTCGACAGGACCGCGAGCCCGAGCGAACCGCCCATCGTGCGCGAGGTGTTGACCATCCCCGACACCAGCCCGGCCTCCCCCGGTGCCGCCCCCGACGTGGCCAGCGAGGCGAGCGGGGTCGAGGCGAGACCCGCGCCCAGCATCATCAGGATCCCGGGACCCATGATCGAGGTGACGTAGCCGCCGTCCGAGGTCATCGTCGACCGGCCCGACGCGCTCATGCCCAGGTCGGCGCGGATGGAGGGCAGCGCCACGTTGACGACCGACACGTCGAGGACGACCAGGAACTGGCCCGCGCACGCCAGCACCACCACCAGTCAGGCGGGAGGCGTGGAGCGGACACGAGGGGGTCTGCGGGTGCCGTCAGCGGCTTCGAGCATGACGGTCATGGTCTCAATCCGCTCCGACTTCCCCAAGAGAACATAAAGAAATCGTTAGTACGCCGAAGCATCGGAATAGTTGCCCAGGCATACGTAGTTCAAGCTGCACGTAAGCCGATCTTCCAGGCCCGGAGGCCTCCCTCACATGACGCACACGCCGACAGACCAGCCCACCCGGAGAGCGTCCGGCGCTGTCGTCCCGGTGCTCGCCTTCGCGGGCATCGTGGTCGCGGTGATGCAGACCCTGCTCGTCCCGGTCATCAAGGACCTGCCGCAGCTGCTGAACACAGAGCCCAGCAACGCCACCTGGGTCCTGACGTCCACCCTGCTCTCGGGCGCCATCGCCACCCCGATCATGGGCCGCCTCGGCGACCTGTACGGCAAGCGCCGCATGCTCATCGTCAGCCTCGCCGTGATGGTCGTGGGCTCCCTGGTCAGCGCCCTCACCAGCGATCTGCTCACGATGATCGCTGGCCGCACGCTCCAGGGCTTCGCCATAGGCGCGATCCCCCTCGGCATCGGCCTGATGCGCGACATGCTGCCCCGCGAGAAGCTCGGCTCGGCCATGGCCCTGATGAGCTCCTCGATCGGCGTCGGCGGCGGACTCGCCCTCCCCCTCGCCGCCCTGATCGCCCAGCACGCCGACTGGCACGCCCTCTTCTACGTCGCCGCGGGCCTCGGCGCCCTCTCGATCGCCCTGACCCTCCTCGTCGTACCGGAGTCCCCCGCGCGCGCGGAGGGCACCTTCGACGTCCTGGGCGCGATCGGCCTCTCCACGGGTCTCGTACTCTTCCTCCTCCCGATCACCAAGGGCAGCGACTGGGGCTGGACCTCGGGCACCACGCTCGGCCTCTTCGCCGCCGCCGCGGTCGTCCTCCTCCTGTGGGGCTTCATGGAGCTGCGGGTCAAGGCCCCCCTGGTCGACCTGCGCACCACGGCCCGCCCTGCGGTCCTCTTCACCAACCTGGCGTCGATCATGGTCGGTGTCTCCTTCTACGTCGTCTCGCTCGTCCTTCCCCAGCTCCTCCAGCTCCCGAAGGCGACCGGCTACGGCCTCGGCCAGTCGATGGTCGTCGCGGGACTCCTGGTCGCTCCGCTGGGCCTGACGATGATGTTGACCGCGCCCGTGTACGCCCGGCTGTCGGCGAAGTACGGCCCCAAGGTCACCCTCATCCTCGGCATGGTGATCATCGCGATCGGCTACGGCGCCGGCCTGGGCCTCATGAGCGCGGCCTGGCAGAGCCTGGTCATCGCGGTGGTGCTGGGCGCGGGCATCGGTCTCGCGTACTCCTCTCTTCCCGCGCTGATCGTCGGCGCGGTGCCCGCGTCGGAGACGGGTGCGGCGAACGGCCTCAACACGCTGATGCGCTCCATCGGTACGTCCGTGTCGAGCGCCGTGATCGGGATGGTGCTGGCGAACACGGCGAACGACGTCGGGGGCGTCGCCGTTCCGACCATGCACGGGTTCCGGGTGTCCTTCCTCATCGCGACCGGTGCGGTGGCCGTCGGACTGCTGATGGCGCTGTTCCTGCCGAAGCCGAACCGTGCGCCGCAGCTGCGTGCGAGCAGCGAGGAGGACGCCGGAATCGAGCAGGCCGACGAGATGCTGAGGGGCTTCCGTGGCCGGGTCCTCGACTCCGCGGGCACGCCGGTCCCCCGGGCCAAGGTCACGTTGATCGATCGGCGGGGGCGGCAGGCGGGGGCAACCCTGTCCGGTGACGACGGCACATACGTCCTCACCGTCCCCGCCCAGGGCGCCTACGTCCTCGCCGCCCGCGCCACCGGCCACGGCCCCCTGGCCTCCTCGGCCACCCACGCGGGCGACGACCGCGCGATCGACCTCGACCTGGCCCTGCCGGGCGAGACGGTCACGGCCTGACCGCCCCGACCCACACCGCACCCCCGTCCCGGACCGAGGACGGGGGTGCGGTGCGTCGGGGGTGCGCGGGGGCCGTATCCCCCGCACACGGCCGACCGCCCCGCACTCCGCAACCGATCACCGAGCCGCCCACCACTGCGACACCCCCTCCCCCTTAGGCTGCCCGTACCGGACGACTGGAAGGAATCGCCATGGCCGTGGCTCCCAAGCCCGAGGTTCTCGCCGCTTTCGAGGGCGCGAAGGGGTTCATGCCCCTGGGTGAGGGGCTGGCGCTCTACGAGGCCGCTCTGGACGCCGGGCGGCTCGGGCTGCCGCTCCTGGAGGTCGGTACGTACTGCGGCCGGTCCGCGATCCTGCTGGCCGACGCCGCCCGCGAGGCCGGCGTCACCGCGCTGACCGTCGATCACCACCGGGGCAGCGAGGAGCAGCAGCCCGGGTGGGAGTACCACGACCCGGAGACCGTCGATCCCGAGCTCGGGCTGATGGACACGCTGCCCACCTTCCGCAGGACCTTCCACCGGGCCGGCCTGGAGGAGCACGTGGTCGCCCTGGTCGGACGCTCTCCCCAGATCGCCAAGATCTGGGGGTCCCCTCTCGGCCTGGTCTTCATCGACGGCGGCCACACCGACGAGCACGCGAACGCCGACTACGAGGGCTGGGCCCCGCACCTGGCCGAGGGCGGGCTGCTCGTCATCCATGACGTGTTCCCCGAGCCCGAGGACGAGTTCACCGGTCAGGCGCCCTACCGGATCTACCTCCGGGCCCTCGACTCCGGCGCCTTCACGGAGGTTTCCGCGACCGACTCGCTGCGGGTGCTGCGCCGGACGCGGGCGGGGACCCGGGAGCAAGGTTAGAGTCGCAGACGTGTCGTACGCAGGCCCTGAATTCGGTTCCCCCCAGCCCCGCCGCCCCCGGCGCCGCCCGCTGGCCGTCGCCCTCGCCGTGCTCGTGCCGGGCGCCCTGATCGGGTGGCTGGTCTACGGAGGTGTGAGCGGAGCGGCCGACGGCAACGGGACGGCGGCCGCCGCGAGTCCGCGGGCGAGCGCTCCGCCGACCGTCTCCTCCACCACCGCCGAGGACAAGAAGCCGCTCGGCTCGCTCCGGGGCAAGGTCGTCGTCATCGACCCCGGGCACAACCTCACCAACTTCCGGCACACGGCCGAGATCAACCGCAAGGTGGACATCGGTACGAACCGCAAGGAGTGCGACACGACGGGGACGTCGACCAACTCCGGTTACGCGGAGGCCAAGTTCACCCTCGACGTCGCCCACCGGCTGCGCACCCTGCTGGAGCGGCGGGGCGCGAGGGTGAAGCTGACGCAGGACGGCGACCGGCCCTACGGCCCCTGTGTGGACGAGCGGGCCAGGATCGGCAACCTGGCGAAGGCCGACGCCGTGGTGTCGATCCACGCGGACGGCGCGGGCGCCGGGCAGCGCGGCTACCACGTGATCCTTCCCGGCCGCGTCCACAAGGGCATCGCCGACACCCGCCGGATCGTCGCCCCGTCCGCCGAACTCGGCAAGCGCATCGCGCACGACTTCGGACGCGCGACGCACACCGCCCCCTCCAACTATGTCGGCCACGGCACCGGCCTCGACACCCGCACGGACCTGGGCGGCCTCAACCTGTCAAAGGTTCCCAAGGTGTTCATCGAATGCGCCAACATGCGCGACAGCAGGGACGCGGCCCTGCTCACGAGCGCGGCCTGGCGCCAGAAGGCCGCGCAGGGAATCTCTGAGGGAATCGTGAGTTTCCTGCACGGGTGACGATCTGGGCACGGATCCCGTCGTACGCTCCGCCCGGCCGGACGATAGGGTCTACCGACGACGAGACGACCTACGAAGGACTTGAAGTGAATATCCGCTCCCTCACTCGAGGCGACGGCGTGGTGATCGGTGCAGCGGTGTTGCTGTTCATCGCGTCGTTCCTTGATCTGTACTCGGTCGACGGAGTCTCCGACGACGCGGACCTGCCCAGTGCATGGGCGAGCGGTCCGGTCGTGATGGGGGTTGTTCTCGCGGGCATCATCGGCGCCGCCCTCGTCGTCGTGTCACGCAACCTGTCCCAACTCCCCAAGGTGGCGGGCCTCGACCTCGGCCAGGTCGGCACCGCGTTCACGGTCTTCGCCGCCTGGAGCGCGCTCGGGAACGTCTTCGACCCGCTGAGCGCCGCGGACTACGGCTCCAGTTCGGACACCGTCAGCGCCGGGGTCGGCCTGATCCTCGCTCTCGTCGCCACCCTGGTCATGGCCGCGGCCGCCGTCGCCACCCCGCTCGTCCCCGCCCTCCAGGCCGGCCTCGTCCCGGCCCCCAAGCCGCCCCAGCCGCAGCCCTACGGCGCCCAGCCGCCCGGTGGTTACGGCTACCCGGGCGCCCAGCCCCAGCAGCAGGGACAGCAGCCGTACGGCGGTCAGCCGCAGCCGGGGCAGCCCTTCGGCGCCCAGCCGCAGCCCCAGGCGCAGGCCCCGCAGCCGCCGGCCGCGGAGTTCTCGCCGTTCTGGTTCGCGGTGCCGGTGCCGCGTCCGCTGTTCGCGGAGGACGGTTCGCCGACGCCGATCGCCGAACTCGCGCCGGGTACCTGGTACCTGGCGGTCGAGCAGCGCGGTCCGGCTCTGGTCGCCCAGACGCAGGACGGCCGCCGTGGCGTGCTCCAGGACACCAGCGGCATCCAGCGCGGCTGAGCCCTTCCAGGTCGTAGGACGGCCCCTCGCCCTTCCGGGCGGGGGGCCGTTGCCGTACATTCGCGAGCGGCCACCGGAGAACTGACAGTCCGTCAGGAGGCGTCGTGCGACTCGGCCTTGCGCTCGGCTACTGGGGCCGTGGCCCCTCCCCCGACCATGTGCCGCTGGCCCAGGAGGCGGAGCGGCTCGGCTATCACTCGGTGTGGACGGCCGAGTCGTGGGGTTCGGACGCTTTCACCCCGCTCACCTGGATCGCGGCGCGGACGTCAACGATCGGGCTGGGTACGGCGGTTGCGCAGATGGCGGCCCGGTCGCCGACCACGACCGCCATGCACGCCCTCACCCTGGACCATCTCTCCGGCGGGCGGGTCATGCTCGGGCTCGGACTGTCCGGGCCGCAGGTCGTCGAGGGCTGGTACGGCCGTCCGTTCCCCAAGTCGCCGCTGACCGCGACCCGGGAGTACGTCGACGTCGTACGGCAGGTGCTGAGACGTGAGGCGCCGGTCGAGGTGAACGGCCGCTTCCACTCGCATCCCTACCAGGGCCCGGACGGCACCGGGCTCGGCAAGGCGCTGAAGCCGATCACCCATCCCCTGCGCGCCGATCTGCCGATCCTGCTGGGCGCCGAGGGTCCGAAGAACGTCGCCCAGACCACCCGGATCGCCGACGGCTGGCTGCCGCTGTACTGGTCGCCGAACCGGCCCGAGGTCTACGGGGACGCGCTCGCCGAGGCCCCGGAGGGCTTCCTCGTCGCCCCCATGGCCCAGGTGCGGGTCTGCGACGACGTGGCCGAGGGGCTGCTGCCGGTCAAGACGATGCTCGGCTTCTACATCGGCGGGATGGGCCACGCGGCCCGCAACTTCCACGCCGACCTGATGGCCCGTATGGGATACGAGGACGAAGCCCGCAGGATCCAGCGGCTGTTCCTCGAAGGCCGTCGCGAGGAGGCCGTGCTCGCCGTGCCGGACGCGTTCGCCGACGAGATCTCCCTGGTCGGCCCGCGCGAACGCATCGCGGAGCGGCTGGAGTCGTGGCGCAAGGGTCCGGTGACGGACCTGCTGGCACTGGCCCCGGACCGGCAGTCGCTGCGGGTGCTGGCGGAGCTCAACGCGTGACGCCAGGTTTCGCCGGAGAAATCGCGGCCATTCGAACACCATGTCCACTCATACGCGCCGTGGTGCCAATTCAGCCGGGACGGTCATAGCGGTCGTCGCCGACATCATGGCCCTCATCCTGGGCCTGTGGATCCTGATGTACCTGCTGGACGCCAACCGTGCGAACGACTTCGTGCAGTTCATCCACGATGCCGCTCGCTGGCTCGCCGGCTGGTCCTACGACCTCTTCACCTTCGACGAGGCCTGGGCCCGGGTCGTCGCGGGCTACGGCCTGGCAGCGGTGGTCTACCTGTTCGTGGGCCACGCCATCGCCAACCGGGCCCACCGCCACTGAGCGCTCCGCTTGGGGGTGCCGCTGGGGTGCCGTCATCGTCTGCGGCGCCGTCGTGGCTGGTCGCGCAGTTCCCCGCGCCCCTGCAGGGCGAGACCGGACCGCGCGGCCTCAGGCGCAGCGGTCCGGATCCAGCCCCAGTGGCAGACGATCTCCGGCGAACACCGCGCAGGTGGCCTCGTGGCCGCCCAGCGCGGCGACGGCGAGCAGCAGTGACCCGGCGGTCCAGGTGGTCAGCTCCTGTGGCCACACCGCCCCGTCCTCGAACACGTACCCGGTCCAGTACAGGCCGCTGTCCGCGTCCCGCAGATGCTGGATCGACTGGAGGATCTCCAGGGCCCGGTCGGACTCGCCCATGACCCACAGGGCCAGCGCGAGTTCGGCCGACTCCCCGCCCGTGACCCACGGGTTGGGGACGACACAGCGGACGCCGAGACCGGGTACGACGAACCGCTCCCAGCCGTCCTCGATACGGGACTTGGCCTCCGCACCGGTCAACGCCCCGCCCAGGACCGGGTAGTACCAGTCCATGGAGTAGCGGTCCTTGTCGAGGAAGCGTTCGGGGTGCCGGCGGATCGCGTGCCGCACCGCGCCGACCGCCAACTCCCAGTCGGGCTGCGGCTCTTCGCGCTGTTCGGCGATCGCGAGCGCGCACCGCAGCGCGTGGTGGATGGAGGAGGAGCCGGTGAGCAGCCCGTCGGTGACGGGCCTGCCGTCGTCCTCCCGCTTCCACCCGATCTGCCCGCCGGGCTGCTGGAGTTCCAGGACGAACTCCATCGCCGCGTACACCGTCGGCCACATCCGGTCGAGGAACGTGTCGTCGCCGGTGGAAAGGTAGTGGTGCCAGACTCCTACGGCTACGTAGGCGACGAAGTTGGTCTCGCGCCCGCGGTCGGTGACGTCCGCGAAGTGCCCGTCCTGGTACGCGGCGTACCAGGAACCGTCCTCGTTCTGGTGCCGTGCGAGCCACTCGTAGGCGCGCTCGGCCGCCTCGTGCTCGCCCGCCGCGTCCAGGGCCATCGCGGCCTCGGTGTGGTCCCACGGGTCGAGGTGGTGCCCGCGGAACCACGGGATCGCCCCGTCCTCCCGCTGCACGGCCAGGATGCCTGCGACGGTCGCGGCGGCCTGCTCGGCGGTGAGGACCCCGGGCAGGACGAGGTGTTCTGTCCGGGGGGTCGTCACTTGGCGTCCACCCGGGGGAGGTGCGGCTTGGTCGCGTAGGCCACGAAGCTCTTGCCGATCAGCGGGTTCAGCGCCTGCTCGGCGACCCGGGTGGCCAGCGGTTTCTTCATGATGTCCCAGACCAGCAGCTTGTGGTACGCCTGCACCGGCAGCGCCTTGTCGTTGTCGACGCCGAAGGCGCACTTCAGCCACCAGTACGGGGAGTGCAGGGCGTGCGCGTGGTGGGTGCCGTAGGGCTTCAGGCCGGCCTCGCGTATCTTCGCGAGCAGTTCGTCCGCCTTGTAGATGCGGATGTGGCCGCCCTCGACCTCGTGGTAAGCGTCGGACAGGGCCCAGCAGACCTTCTCGGGGCCGTAGCGCGGGACGGTGACGGCGATCCGGCCGCCGGGCTTCAACACCCGGACCATCTCGGCGAGTACGCCCTTGTCGTCGGGGATGTGCTCCATCACCTCGGAGATGATCACGACGTCGAAGGACTCGTCGGGGAAGGGGAGGGCCAGCGCGTCGCCCTCCATCGCCGTCGCGGTGGCACCCTCGGGGGCCTCCCCGGCCTCCTTCATCGCCGCGAACCACTTGGCGACCTCGCGGATCTCGTCGGCGTTCTGGTCCAGGGCCACGACCTGCGCGCCGCGCCGGTAGCACTCGAAGGCGTGCCGGCCGGCCCCGCACCCGAGGTCCAGGACGCGGTCACCCGGCGCGAGCGGGAACCTGGAGAAGTCGACGGTCAGCACGTGGCCCTGCTTTCGGGATAGAGACCGGTGTCAGTGGTGGGGGCTGCGGGGGCAGCGGTCTTCGAGGAGGCGACGGCGGACATGGCGCCGTTCGAGGGCGCCGGGGGCGCCGGGGCGGTGTCGGCACCTGTGCCTGTCGGGGCGTCGGCCATCGCCTCTCGGTATCTGGTGACCGTTCCCTCGGCGGCGCGTGCCCAGGTGAAGCGGGCGAGGACGCGCTCGCGTCCCGCCGCCCCGAGCCGTGCCCGCAGGTCCGGGTCGCCCAGCAGTCGGCTCAGCGCCACCGCCAGGGCGCCGGAGTCGCCCGGCGGTACCGCGAGGCAGGTCTCGCCGTCGCGGCCGGCGACCTCGGGGATCGCGCCGCCCGTGGTGGCGACCAGCGGGGTGCCGGTCGCCATGGCCTCGGCGGCCGGCAGGGAGAAGCCCTCGTAGAGCGACGGCACGCAGGCGACCTCCGCCGAGCGGACCAGGTCCACCAGTTCGGCGTCCGAGATGCCCTTGACGAACTCGACGGCACCTTCGAGGCCGTAGCGCTCGATCGCGGCGGCGACCGGGCCCTCCGTGGGCCGCTTGCCCACGACGACCACGTGGGCCCCGGGGTGTTCCGTGCGCACCTTCGCCAGTGCCTCGACGAGGAAGACCAGGCCCTTGAGGGGGACGTCCGCGCTGGAGGTGGTGACGATCCGGCCCGGGACCACGGGGACCGACGGATCCGGCGAGAACTGGTCGGTGTCGGCGCCGATGTGGACGACGTGGATGCGGTCGTCGCGGACGCCGAGGTGGTCGACGATCTCCTGCCGCGAGGTGCCGGAGACGGTGAGCACGGACGGCAGCCGGCGGGCCACCCGCTTCTGCATGCGCGTGAAGGAGTACCAGCGGCGCTTGGACAGCCGCTGCTGCCAGCTCTCGGCCGCGTCCAGCTCCAACTGCCGGTCCACGGTGATGGGGTGGTGGATGGTGGTCACCAGCGGCGCGCCCACGTCGCCCAACAGGCCGTAGCCGAGGGTCTGGTTGTCGTGGATCACGTCGAACTCACCGCTGCGGGCCCGGAGATGGCGTCGGGCCCGCAGGGAGAAGGTCAGCGGCTCAGGGAAGCCGCCGGTCCACATCGTGGCGACTTCGAGGGCGTCGATCCAGTCCCGGAACTCGTCGCGCCGCGGGGTGCGGAAGGGGTCCGGGGAGCGGTAGAGGTCCAGGCTCGGCAGCTCGGTCAGGCTCAGGCCGTCGTAGCCCGGGTCGAGGACCGGGTAGGGCTGGGAGCCGATGACCTCGACGCGGTGGCCGAGGCGGGCCAGTTCACGCGAGAGGTGCCGTACATAGACGCCCTGCCCGCCGCAGAACGGGTTCCCTTTGTAGGTGAGGAGCGCGATACGGAGCGGTCGCTCGCCGTCGGCGGCCGGGTCCTTCGAGGGCCCGGCCTGACTGGCCTCAGCGGTCACTCTGGGCCCCCTTCTGCCTGCACTGTCCCGCGAGATTACGACGAGACGGTAATCTAGAACAAGTTTCAGACTTGATCGTTCAGGAGGCTCTGAATCTACCGGCAGGTAGGGGTCCTGTGAGCGGTGGATCAGGTGATTCACGCCACGAACGCCGCGACCGCGCCACGGCCCGGCACCCTGCCATGCTGTGTGATCGCGAGCCCTCACGGACCGTCACGGAACCCAAGGTGGACAAGGTGGCCAAGTCGGCCGGAGTGGAAGCCAGTACCGCACGACCCGACGCGCCGGCGCTGACCGAGCGGCAGGAGGCCCGGCGCCGCCGCATCCTGCACGCGAGCGCGCAGTTGGCGAGCCGGGGCGGGTTCGACGCGGTGCAGATGCGGGAGGTCGCGGAGTCCTCACAGGTGGCGCTCGGCACCCTCTACCGTTACTTCCCCTCCAAGATCCACCTGCTGGTCGCCACCATGCAGGACCAGCTGGAACACATGCACGGCACGCTCCGCAAGAAGCCGCCGCAGGGCGAGACGGCCGCCGAGCGGGTCGCGGAGACCCTGATGCGGGCCTTCCGCGCCCTCCAGCGTGAACCGCACCTGGCCGACGCGATGGTCCGCGCGCTGACCTTCGCGGACCGCAGCGTGAGCCCGGAGGTCGACCAGGTCTCCCACCAGACCACGTTGATCATCCTGGACGCCATGGGCCTCGCGGACCCGACGCCCGAGCAGCTCTCCGCGGTCCGCGTCATCGAGCACACCTGGCACTCGGCGCTGATCACCTGGCTCTCGGGCCGCGCCTCCATCGCCCAGGTGAAGATCGACATCGAGACGGTGTGCCGCCTGATCGACCTCACCGAACCGCGGCCCTGAGAAAACAGGCCCCGCCCGAACCGGGGTCCCGCCGAGCCCGCCCGAACCGCGGTCCCGAGGAAATCGGTCCTGCCGGAACCAGGGTCCCGCCGAACCCGCCCGAACCGCGGTCCCGAGGAAACCGGTCCTGCCGGAACCAGGGTCCCGAAAGAACCAAGCCCGCCGGAACCGGGGTCCCACCGAACCCGGCCCCGCACAAAAACCGGCCCCTCCGAACCACAGTCCCGAGGAAACCGAGCCCGCCCGAACCGCGGCGCCGGGAAAACCGGGCCCGCCCGAACCGCGGTGCCGGGAAAACCGGGCCCGCTTGAACCGGGGTCCCACCGAACCCGGCCCCGCACGAACCAGTCCCACCGGCACCGGGCTCCCACCGAACCCGGCACGGTCCTGACCGAACCCGCCCCGCCCGAACCCCAGGCCCGCCCGGACCCCGGCCCTCGCCGAACCCAGCCCAGCCCCGCCCGGGCCCCCGGACCCGCTCGAACCCGGGCCCAACCACCCCTCCCCGCCTCCAACCGACGGCCACAAGGAATGACCTACGAGACGGGTTCCCTTCGCCGGCATGGTCCGGATCAGGTCCTGGAGGTCGCCGTCGAGTCTTCCCGCTGCTCTCCGGCCTCTCAGCCCGACCGTCGACGTCGGCCCCGGCGGAAACCTTCGCATCTCGCCCGAGTCGGCTACTCCGGTTGGACTCCCTCACTCGTCTCGTAGGCCTACGTCCAGAATAGAACGCACGTCCGGGAATGAAACCTCTCAAACCGTGTTTTTCCCGGGCCCTACTCCTCCGGCGGGAACACCGACTCCCCGCTCCCCAGCAGCCTGATCATGATGGCCTCCACCGGGCAGTTCTCCGCCGCCGCCAGGACCTTCTCGTTGGCGTCGGTCTCCGGGTCGGCAGGGTGGGACTGACGGGCGGTGTCCAGGCGGAAGCCCTCGGGGGCGGCGTGCACGCACTGCGCGGAGCCGATGCACAGGGAGCGGTCGACCTCGACGAGCCAGCGGTCTCCCATCGCCGCTCACGCCTCCCAGCCGGCCGGAAGATGGATCATCTTGTGCTCCAGGTACTCGCCGTATCCCTCCGGACCGAACTCCCTTCCCAGGCCGGAGTTCTTGTAGCCGCCGAACGGGCCGAGCATGTCGAGGCTGAAGGTGTTGACGGAGTAGGTGCCGGTACGGACCTGGCGGGCCACCTCGATCCCGCGCTCGACGTCGGCCGTCCACACGCTGCCGGAGAGGCCGTAGTCCGAGTCGTTGGCGATCTTCACGGCCTCGGACTCGTCGCCATAGGGAAGCAGGCAGATCACCGGGCCGAAGATCTCCTCGCGCGCGATCCGCATCGAGTTGTCGACGTCCCCGAAGAGCGTCGGTTCGACGTACCAGCCGCGGTCCAGGCCGGCCGGGCGCCCGCCGCCGGTGAGGATCTTGGCGCCCTCCTCCTGGCCGATCCTGATGTAGTCGAGGTTGCGGCGCTGCTGGCGTTCGGCGACCAGGGGGCCGACCTGGGTGGCGGGGTCGAGCGGGTCGCCGACGACCAGTGAACTCGCCGCCGCGGCAAGGGCCTCGGCGAACTCGTCGTAGCGGGAGCGGGGCAGCAGGATGCGGGTCTGGGCCACGCAGGCCTGTCCGTTGTTCATCCAGGCGGACGGGACGATCCCGGCGACGGCCGCCTCGACGTCCGCGTCCGGCAGGACCACGGCCGCCGACTTGCCGCCCAACTCCAGCGTCACGCGCGTGAGGTTGCGGGCGGCGACCTCCATCACGCGCTTGCCCGCGCCCACCGACCCGGTGAAGGAGACCTTGTCGATCCCCGGGTGCCCGACCAGGTACTCACTGACCTCGCGGTCGGCCGGGAGGATGGACAGGACACCCTCGGGCAGCCCGGCCTCCTTGGTGATCTCGGCCAGGATGTAGGCGTCCAGCGGCGACTCGGGCGACGGCTTGAGCACCACCGTGCAGCCGGTGAGCAGCGCGGGCGCGAGCTTGGCGGCGGCGACGAACTGCGGGACGTTCCAAGGGACTACGGCCGCCACGACCCCTACCGGCTCGCGGCGCACGAGGATGCGGCCGAGGACTCCGTCGCGCTGCTCCTCGTAGGTGAAGTTCCGGGCGACCGTGATCGCGGAGTCCCAGACCATCATCGCGCCGAGGGCCTGCGCGAGGACGCTCCAGGAGTACGGCGAGCCGTTCTCGGAGGAGATCACGCGGGCGATCTCCTCGTGCCGTATCGCGATGGCGTCCTTGATGCGGGTGACGACCTCGATGCGCTCGTCGAGGGACATCCGCGGCCAGGGCCCCTCGTCGAAGGCGGTGCGGGCGGCGGCGACCGCCGCGTCCACGTCCGCGCGCGAGGCGTGCGGCACTCGTCCGATGACCTCCTGGGTGTGCGGGGAGATCACCTCGATGACGTCCTCACCCAGGGGGTCGGTCAACTCCCCGCCGATGAACAGCTGTCCGTGTTCCACGAGCTCGGCCATGGCGAACGCCTCCCAGGGCGGCTTGCTGACGAACCATCAGATACGGAACTGATACCAGTTCCCCTCCGAGGAGTCCACGGGCCGCGCACCACGGCTGTTGGTGACCTCGGGCTACCGTCGAAACCCGTTCTAGTTATAGTGCTGGGAACGCGGTGATTGGGGAACTCATGGCGCAGGTGCACGACCACGGCGGTGGCGTCCGGTCCATCCAGGTGCCCATCCCCGACAACCCCCTCGGCCACACGCTCGTGTACGTCGTCGACACCGACCGGGGGCCGGTGCTGGTCGACACCGGCTGGGACGACCCGGACTCCTGGGGCACCCTCGCCGAGGGGCTGACCGCGTGCGGGACCGACGTCGGCGAGATCCACGGCGTGGTCATCACCCACCACCACCCCGACCACCACGGCCTCTCCGGCAAGGTGCGGGAGGCCTCCGGTGCCTGGATCGCGATGCACGCGGCGGACTCCGCGATCGTGCGGCGCACGCGGGAGACCCGGGCCGAGCGCTGGTTCACCTACATGACGGCCAAGCTGGAGGCCGCCGGCGCCCCCGAGGAGCACGTGGCACCCCTGCGCACCGCGCGCCGCCGTGAACTCCCGGGCTTCTCCCCCGCGTTGCCCGACCGCGAGATCGTCCCCGGCGAACTCCTCGACCTCCGCGGCCGCAGACTCCGCGCGATCTGGACCCCGGGACACACGCCGGGCCATGTCTGCCTGCACCTGGAGGAGGAGCACCCGGCCCGGCTGCCGGGCCACGGACGGCTGTTCTCCGGCGATCATCTGCTCCCCGAGATCACCCCGCACATCGGCCTGTACGAGGACCCCGACGACGCCACCGTGACCGACCCCCTCGGCGACTACCTCGACTCCCTGGAACGCGTCGGCCGGCTCGCCCCCGCCGAGGTCCTCCCCGCCCACCAGTACGTCTTCACCGACGCGGGCGCCCGGGTGCGGGAGTTGCTGGCCCACCACGAGGAACGCCTCACCGACCTGCGCTCCCTCCTCGCCGAGCCCCTCACCCCCTGGCAGCTCGCCGTGCGCATGGAGTGGAACCGGCCCTGGGACCAGATCCCCTACGGATCACGGAACATCGCGGTCTCGGAGGCCGAGGCGCATCTGCGGCGGCTGGTGAAGCTGGGGCACGCGGAGGCGGTGACGGGGAGCGATCCGGTGACGTACGTGGCGGTCTGATCTGGACGAGGGGCGTCGCCGTCGCATCACGGGCGGCCCTCGGGCGCTTCCCTACGGGCGAGTACAGTAGCCAGGTCGTATCACACCCGTACGGGGAAAGCCGGTGCAATTCCGGCGCTGACCCTCCCCCAGTGCCCTAAGGGCCTGGGAGGTGCCCCCACCGTGAGCCACCCCCCGGGGCGGTGAGCCGGACTGCCCCGCACGGTTCGTGACCGGCTCGCGTGCATCGGCAACCGGCCGGTGTGCGGCACCGTCGAGGTATACGGAGCCGAGCCGCCCGGGGTCCTCCCGTGCTGCCCGGCTCTCCGCAGGGAGAAGGGCATCCGCCGATCATGAACGTCCGCCGCAGCGCCGCGGTCCTGGCCGCCACCGTCGTGATCGGCACGGCCACGCCCGCCGTCGCCGCCTCGCCGTCCCCGTCGCCGTCCCTGCCCTCGGGGCTGTACGGCAGCAGCGACCCCACGTACGACGGGGTATGGCGGCAGTCGCTCGCACTGATCGCCCTGTACCGAGCGCACGCGGAGCCCGCCGCCGAGGCCGTCGACTGGCTCGCCGGACAGCAGTGCCCGAGCGGTGCGTTCCCGGCGTTCCGCGCGAACCCGGCCAAGGCCTGCGACGCCAAGCTGATGGTCGACACCAACAGCACGGCTGTCGCCGCCCAGGCCCTGTCCGTGGTCGGCGGGCACGGCAGCGCGGTCACGAAGGCGGTGGCCTGGCTGAAGTCCGTCCAGAACAAGGACGGCGGCTGGGGCTTCGCCCCCGGCGGGGCCAGCGACGCCAACTCGACGTCGGTGGTGATCGGCGCGCTCATCACCCAGCACACCCGCGTCTCGACGATCCGCAACGGCGGGAAGTCGCCCTACGACGCCCTGCTGAAGCTGTCCCTGCCCTGTGCCGACGGGGGCGCCTTCGCCTACCAGCCGGACAAGAAGGGCAAGCTCAGGGCCAACGCGGACGCGACGGCGGCGGCGGTCGTCGCCGGGCGCGGAACGAACTTCGTGACGGCGCGGGCCGACACCGGCAGGGAGACCACCTGCGCCGACGCCCCGGACCTCACCCCTGCGCGGGCCGCGGCCAACGGAGCCTCCTTCCTCGCCGAGGCGGTCGCGAAGGACGGCTACCTGAAGTCCGTCCTCCCCGGCGCCGAGGACCAGCCCGACTACGGCAACACGGCGGACGCGGCCGTAGCCCTCGCAGCGCAGGGCGGTCCCGAGGCCGCGCGGAGGCCGCTGGCGTGGCTGGAGCGGAACTCCGCGAAGTGGGCCGCGCAGAGCGGCCCGGCGGCGTACGCCCAGCTGATCCTCGCCGCCGAGGCGAGCGGCGCCGACCCGGGCGACTTCGGCGGCACGGACCTGGTGAAGGAGCTCACCGCGACGGGACCGGCGCCGGTCACCGCGTCCCAGGACGACTCCGACAGCTCCGTGTGGTGGATGATCGGCGCGGGTCTCGCGGCCGGCGCGGGCATCGGCTTCCTGCTCAGCAGCCGCAACAAGAGGAAGCGGCCGTGATCCGACGGGCGGTCCTCCTCTCCCTCGTGGCGGGCGTCCTCCTGGCCACCGTGAGCCCGGCCCACGCCACCGGGTACCGCTACTGGTCCTTCTGGGACCGCACCGGCACGACCTGGTCCTACGCCACCCAGGGCCCCTCGACCGCGGTCCCCTCCGACGGAGACGTCCAGGGCTTCCGCTTCGCGGTGAGCGAGGACTCGTCGGACGCGACGAAGCCCCGCGGGTCGGCGTCGTTCACGGGGATCTGTGCGGACACGCCCGCGCGGGAAGGCCGTAAACGAGTGGCCCTGGTCCTCGACTTCGGTACGGCCGCGGACGCCCCGTCCGGCGAGACACCCCCGGCGGCCCGCACGGAGTGCGCGTCGGTCCCCCGGGACGCGAGCACGGCGGAGGCCCTGGCGTCGGTCGCCGAACCCCTCCGGTACGGCACGAACGCCCTGTTGTGCGCGGTGTCGGGGTATCCGGAGACGGGGTGCGGGGAGCCGGTCGCGGAGCACGCGGAGAACGCCGAGAAGGGGACCGCCGCGAAGAAGAGCGCGTCGGACTCCGGTCCGTCCGTGGGCCTGTTCGCGGGTCTGGCGGCGATCGTCCTGCTGGGTGCGGCTGCGGTGTGGCAGACGAGGCGGCGCAGGAATGCCCCGTAGCTCCTCTGTCCGGTCCGAGTCCCTGCACCCCGGCGCCTGGTGGCTCTGGGCCCTCTCCCTCGGGATCGCGGCCACCCGCACCACCAACCCCCTCCTCCTCGCCCTCCTCGTCGTCGTCTCCGCCTACGTGGTGGCGACCTGCCGCCGCCCGACCCCTTGGTCCCGCTCCTACACCGCGTTCCTCAGGCTCGCCCTCGCCGTGCTCCTCGTCCGCCTCCTCTTCGCGGTCGTCCTCGGCTCCCCCATCCCCGGCACCCATGTGCTCGTCACCCTCCCCGAACTCCCCCTGCCCGACTGGTCCCAGGGCATCCGCCTGGGTGGCAGGCTCACCGCGGAGGCCCTCGTCTTCGCGCTCTACGACGGCCTGAAACTGGCCACCCTCCTCGTCTGCGTCGGCGCGGCGAACGCCCTCGCCAACCCCCACCGGCTCCTCAAGTCCCTGCCCGGCGCCCTGTACGAACTCGGCGTGGCCGTGGTGGTGGCCCTCACCTTCGCCCCTCATCTCATCGCCGACGTGCAACGCCTGCGCGCCGCCCGCCGCCTCCGGGGCCGCCCGGACACCGGCATCCGCGGTCTCCTCCAGGTCGGACTCCCGGTCCTGGAGGGCGCGTTGGAACGCTCGGTCGCCCTGGCCGCTGCCATGGACGCCCGCGGTTACGGCCGTACCGCCGAGGTCCCGCCTCGCGTCCGCCGTACGACCACCGCGCTCACCCTCGGCGGCCTGCTCGGCGTCTGCGCGGGAACGTACGGACTCCTCACCGCCGAGGGCGGCACGTACGGCGTCCCCGTGCTCCTCGCCGGGCTCGCCGCCGCCCTCGCGGGTCTGCGTCTGGGCGGCCGCCGCACCCCGCGCACCCGATACCGCCCTGACCTCTGGACCACCCGGTCCCTCCTGGTCGCCGGTTCCGGCGCGGCCGTGGCGGCGGCGATGTTCCTCGCGAGCGTCGCCGACCCGGTCGCCCTGCACCCCGGCGTGGTGCCGCTCGTCGCCCCCGTCCTCCCCCTGTGGCCGGCCGCGGCGGTCCTCGTGGGCCTGCTGCCGGCCTTCCTCGCCCCCGCCCCCAAGGAGCCGTCGTCGTGATCCGCTTCGAGGATGTCTCCGTGACCTACGACGGCGCGTCCGAACCGACCGTCCAGGGCATCGACTTCGAGGTGCCCGAGGGTGAACTCGTCCTGCTCGTGGGCCCGTCGGGGGTGGGCAAGTCCACGGTCCTCGGCGCGGTCGGCGGGCTCGTCCCGCACTTCACCGGCGGCACCCTGCGCGGCCGGGTCACGGTGGCCGGCCGCGACACCCGCACCCACAAACCCCGCGAACTGGCCGACGTGGTCGGCACGGTGGGCCAGGACCCGCTGTCCCACTTCGTGACGGACTCCGTGGAGGACGAACTCGCCTACGGAATGGAGTCGTTGGGCCTGCCGCCGGCGGTGATGCGCCGCCGGGTGGAGGAGACCCTGGACCTGCTGGGCCTGGCTCCGCTGCGCGACCGCCCGCTGGCCACGCTCTCCGGGGGCCAGCAGCAGCGCGTGGCGATCGGCTCGGTCCTCACCCCGCACCCCGAGGTCCTGGTCCTGGACGAACCGACCTCGGCCCTGGACCCCGCGGCGGCGGAGGAGGTCCTGGCCGTCCTCCAGCGTCTGGTCCACGACCTGGGCACCACGGTCCTCATGGCCGAACACCGCCTGGAACGCGTCATCCAGTACGCCGACCAGGTGGCCCTCCTGCCGGCCCCGGGCGCACCCCTGCGGGTGGGCACACCGGCCGAGATGATGGCCGTGTCCCCGGTGTACCCCCCGGTGGTGGACCTGGGCCGCCTGGCGGGCTGGACCCCGCTGCCTCTGACGGTGCGCGACGCCCGCCGCCGGGCGGGGGACCTGAGGGAGCGGCTGGCCGTACATGTACCGACGGACAACGCACCCGCGGCCGCCGACGGCGGGACCGCCCCACCGGGGCCACCCGCACCCGACCACGAAAGCGAAACGGGTGGTGCGGGTGGGAACCCCGGAACGCCCCGCCGAAGGCGGGCGTTCCGCAACCGCTCCACCCCACAGGCGGCACCAAACCTCGCCGACGTCACCGCCCTCTCCGTCCGCCGAGCCCACGTCCAGGCCCTGCGCCACATCGACCTCACCATCACCCCCGGCGAGACCATCGCCCTCATGGGCCGCAACGGCGCCGGAAAGTCCACGCTCCTCAACACCTTGGTCGGTCTCGTGGCGCCCTCCGCCGGGACCGTCCAGGTCGGCGGCGCCGAGCCCCACCGCATCACCCCGCGCGACCTCGTCCGCCGAGTCGGGCTCGTCCCCCAGGAACCCCGCGACCTCCTCTACGCCGACACGGTCGCCGCCGAGTGCCGGGCCGCCGACACCGACGCCCACGCGGCCCCCGGCACCTGCCGCGCTCTCGTCACCGACCTGCTCCCGGGCGTGACCGACGACACCCACCCCCGCGACCTGTCCGAAGGCCAGCGCCTCGCGCTCGCCCTCGCCGTGGTCCTGACCGCCCGGCCGCCGCTGCTGCTCCTCGACGAGCCGACCCGAGGCCTGGACTACGCGGCGAAGGCCCGTCTCGTCCGCCTGCTCGGAGAACTCGCCGCCGCCGGTCACGCGATCATGCTGGCCACCCATGACGTGGAACTCGCCGCCGAGCTCGCCCACCGGGTGATCCTGCTGGCCGAGGGCGAGGTGATCGCCGACGGCCCGGCGACGGACGTCATCACGTCCTCCCCCTCCTTCGCCCCGCAGGTCAGCAAGATCCTCGCCCCACAGCGCTGGCTCACCGTCGCCGAGGTGCGGAAGGCCCTGTCATGACCCGGGACCCCGTCACGACCCGCGACCCCGTCGTGCCCCGGACTCCCGTCAGGACCCGAGCCGTCCACCTCGGCCCCCGCTCCGTCCTCACCCTCACCCTGGTCAGCGCCGTGGGTGTCGCCGCCTTCGGCTGGCCCTTCCTCGCCCCGCCCGCCTCCCAGGTCGGCGCTCACGCCCAGGACGCCCCCTGGCTCTTCGCCGGGCTGCTGGTCCTCCTCGTCGCGGTGGTCGCCGCGGCGCTAGCGGAGTCGGGGCTGGGCCCCAAGGCGGTGGCGATGCTCGGCGTGCTCGCCGCGACCGGCGCCGCGCTCCGGCCGATCGGCGCGGGCACCGCGGGCATCGAGCCGATGTTCTTCCTGATGGTGCTCAGCGGCCGCGTCCTCGGCCCGGGCTTCGGCTTCGCGCTCGGCAACGTCACGATGTTCGCGTCCGCCCTGCTCACAGGCGGGGTGGGGCCGTGGATGCCGTTCCAGATGCTGGCGATGGGCTGGTTCACGATGGGCGCGGGCCTGCTGCCGGTGCCCGCCCGCGCGCGGGGCCGAACGGAGGTCCGGCTTCTGGCCGCCTACGGCTTCTTCGCCGCCTTCGCCTACGGCACGGCCATGAACATGGCCGGCTGGCCCTTCCTGGGCGCCCTCGCCTCGGACATCGCCTTCGACCCGCACGCCGGTGTCCCCGCCAACCTGGCCCGATTCGTCGCGTACTGCCTGGCCACGTCCGTCGGCTGGGACCTCGGGCGGGCCGTGGTGACCGTGGTCCTGACGCTCACCCTCGGGCCGGCCCTCCTCAGGGCGCTGCGCCGGGCCACCCGCCGCGCGGCCTTCGAGGCCCAGGTCACATTCGAGGCGCCCGAGCGGTGAAGCGCCCCACATGACCCAGCTCACCTACTAAGGGGAACAGTAGGAACATTTCCGACATAACGCCCATCGCGCACGCCCTCTGACCTGCGCTTTGAGAGCCGGATCACATAGGCTGCCTTTCCCGGCGATTCGACCACAACTAGTAAAAGGGGTCATTGCGGACGCCGTCCGAGCCTGTTTCTGTGGACGACGTCGCACGGCGCCGACAAGCCCACGGGCCTCGGCGCCGACGCATGTCCCCCGGGCAGCGAGCGACACCACCGTCCCCGAAGAAAAGGTTCCTCGTGTCCGTCTCCCGCTTCGCCCGCCGCATCGCTTCCCCGAAGAAGGCCATCACCACCGTCGCGATGGCCGCCGCCACCGCCGGCCTGGTCCTGACCGCGGCGCCGGCCCAGGCGGCCACGACCAACTCCTCCGCCCAGGCCAAGGCCATCGCGCACAAGATGATCCCGAACGCCGCGCAGTACAACGCGTTCAGCAGGATCGTCGAGCACGAGAGCGGCTGGGACGTCAACGCCACCAACTCCTCCTCCGGCGCCTACGGCCTGGTCCAGGCCCTGCCCGGCTCCAAGATGGCCTCCGCCGGCTCCGACTGGAAGACCAACGCCAAGACCCAGATCAAGTGGGGCCTGGACTACATGAACTCCCGCTACGGCAGCCCGACCGCCGCCTGGGCCTTCTGGCAGGCCAACGGCTGGTACTGAGCCGCCGCGCGGTCACGGCCGTACGCCGTCGAAGAACCGCACCACCTGGGGGGCCGACACCAGGACCGACCCGAAGTGGTCCACGGCCCCCTGATCGACCACCCGCACCCTCGCTCCCTGACCTGCGAGGGTGCGGGCGCATGTCCGGGTGTTGCCGAGGGGCACGTCGGTGTCCCCGGCGGCTGCGTACAGCCGTACCGGCACGTCCGGCTTCCAGTCGCAGGTGTGGTCTGCGGTCCGCATGGCCTCCAGCACGGCGCCGGACGGGTGCCGCAGCCGCTGGTAGAAGGCGGGCGTGAGCAGCTGTTTCACCGAGGGCGCGAGTCCCCTGACGACGTCCTCCTGCTCGTGACTCCCGTCGAGCAGGCTCTCCACCCGGCTCGCGTACGGCGCGCGGAAGGCCTCGGACGCGTCCTTGTAGAGGGGGTGCAGGCGGCTCTGGGCGACCAGCCAGTACGCGATGTACAGCACCCCGCTGGTGTCGTTGACCCGGCCGTCGAACAGCGCGGGCATCTCCTGGCCCTCCAGGTCGTACGGGCCGCTGACCGGTGCGAGGGCCACCAGCCGGAAGTGCCGGTCGGCGCCCGCCCGAAGGGCCTTCCCGAGCGCCATCGCGACCTGGCCGCCCTGCGAGAAGCCCGTCGCGTACACCGCGCCGGTCAGCGGGCGGCCGAGCCGTTCCGCGGCCGTCCGCGCCGCGCGCAGCATGTCGACTGAGGCGGTCACGGACGAGGCGGTGTCCATGTACGGATGCGGACCCGGCCCCTTGCCGAGACCGAGGTAGTCGGGGGCGGCGACCGCGCGGCCCGCGGCCGCGTTGACGTACGACGGCACCCGCCCGAAGTCCTCGCTCACCGAGGGCGCGTAGTCGCGGTCGACCATCGTGCCGTGGGTGTCGGAGACCAGGTCGAGGCGGTGGCCGCCGCGCTTGGGCAGCGTCAGCAGCCCGGTCGCGGTGGTGGGTTCGCCGTACGGGTCGACGGTCCGGTACGTCAGCCGGTACGCCCGTAAGCCGTACCGCACCCCGTCGGCGTCGACGTCCCACCCGCTCAGGAACGACCTGACCTGCCCGGCGTCCCGGTCGGCGACCGGCGTGACGGCGACCAGGTCACCGCGTCGGGTCTGCTGCGTCCGCTCGCCTGCGGCCGCTGCCACCGGGGCCACCGCGAGCCCGGCGAGCAGCAGGGCCGCCGCCGCGGCGAGTCCCCTCCGCGTGCGCCGGCCCGCCCGCTGTCCATGAGATGTGCGCGTGTCGTCACTCATGTCCTCGACGCTACGGACGCGCAGGTCACCCCCGACATCCGAGAGTCCCCCGCATCCGTGGTGGACTTGGGTGCACCCCGACCGTCCGGCCGTCCGGAGACCCGATGAGCGAACAGAGCGGCGCCGACACGCAGGCAGCCCGCGATCCCGAGGCGCGCGGGCTGCGCCTGGTGGTCGTGCTGCTGGGGCTGACGGTGGTCAGCGGACTGATCGACGCCGTCAGCTATCTCGGCCTCGAACACGTCTTCACCGCGAACATGACCGGCAACGTGGTGGTGCTCGGATTCGCCGCGGCCGGGGCCCCCGGCTTCTCGGTGGAGCACACGCTGACCTCGCTGGTGTCCTTCCTGGTGGGCGCGATCGCGGGTGGCCGGGTCGCCGTACGGCTCGGCTCCGGCTCCCGCCGCACCTGGGCCTGCCTCACGCTCGGCGCCGAGGCGGTGCTTCTGGGGATCTCGGCCGTGGTCGCCTTCGCCGCGCCCGGCGCCACGGCCACCGCCTACACCCTCATCGCCGTCACGGCGTTCGCCATGGGCCTGCGCAACGCCACGGTCCGCAAGCTCGGCGTCCCTGACCTGACGACGACCGTGCTGACCATGACGCTGACCGGCCTCGCAGCCGACTCCCGGGCCGGCGGCGGCCCCGGCACCCGCTCCCCCCGGCGCACGGCGTCCGTGGTCGCGATGGTCGCCGGGGCCGGGATCGGCGCGTGGCTGGTGCTCCACCACGGCCTCGGGATTCCGCTGGCCGTCGCGGCGGGGCTGGTGGCCCTGCTCGCGGTGACCGCGTCGGGGCGCGAGTGACCCCTTTTTCTGGAGCTACCAGGAGCTACTTGGCCAGGAAGGCCAGCAGCGCCGAGGTGACCTCCTCCGCGTGGGTCCACAGCAGCCCGTGCGGCGCGCCCTCGATCTCGACGTACTCGGCGGACGGCAGCAGCGCGTGGAACGGCCGTCCGGTCGCGTCGATCGGCAGGATGCGGTCGCCGGTGCCGTGCAGGATCAGCGCCGGTACGTCGATCTTCGCCACGTCGGCCCGGAAGTCGGTGATCCAGGTCGGCACGCAGACCACCGAGGCGTGCGCCGAGGCACCCGCCGCCACGTTCCAGCTGCCCCGGACGGCCGCTTCGCTGATCCGGCTGCCGAGCGTCTCGTCCAGGTTGTAGAAGTCCTGGTAGAAGGCGTCGAAGTAGGCGTAACGGTCCTTCGTCACGGCCTCCAGGATTCCGTCGAACACCGACTGGTCCACGCCCGTCGGGTTGTCGTCGGTCTTCAGCAGGAAGGGCTCCAGGGAGGCCAGGAAGGCCGCCTTCGCGACCCGGCCCGAGCCGTAGGTGCCCAGGTAGCGGCCCACCTCGCCGGTGCCCATCGAGAAGCCGACGAGGACCGCGTCGGTCAGGTCCAGGGTGGTGAGGACCTTGTCGAGGTCGGCGGCGAAGGTGTCGTAGTCGTAGCCGGTGGTGGGCTGCGAGGAGCGGCCGAAGCCGCGGCGGTCGTAGGTGATGACCCGGTGGCCGGCCTCGAGCAGCGCGGGGAGCTGCTTCTCCCACGAGTGGCCGTCGAGCGGGTAGCCGTGGATCAGCACGACGGGCTGTCCGGTGCCGTGGTCCTCGTAGTAGAGCTCGATCGGCGCGCTGTTCTCCGCGCCAACGGTGATGTACGGCATGTCGGTTCTTCCTCCTTGGACGGGGAGTCCAGCTCACCAGCGGCGGCCGGTTCGCGCCAGGCAGAAACACAGGCGGAAGTAGGAAGCGCTGTTCTAATTGTCCTGATGACCAGGCACACTTCTCCTCCCTCGACCCCCTTCGGCGGCACCCTCCGCTCCCTGCGCCGGGCTGCCCGGCTGACCCTGGAGGAGCTCTCCGAGGCCTCCGGAGTCAGCGTCCGCGCGCTCGGTGACCTGGAGCGCGGTCGCAGCCGCGGGCCGCAGCGCCGTACCGTCGACGCCCTCGCCGCGGCCCTCGGGCTCGACGACGAGCAGCGCGAGCGCCTGCAGCGACTGGCCGACGCCGGCCGGGAACGCGGCGGGGCGCCGACACCGCCGTATCTCCTGCGGACCGTCCCGGACTTCACCGGCCGGGAGCAGGAGCTTGCGGAGCTGGAGTCCCTGGGCACCGGCACCCGTACGCGTGCCGTGGTGCTCTTCGGGCCGGGCGGACAGGGCAAGACCACGCTCGCCGCGGAAGCGCTGCGCCGCCTTTCCGGCTCCTTCCCGGACGGCTGTGTCTGCGTCCAGCTGCACGGCATGAGCGACTCCCCGCTGCCGGCCGACGAGGCACTGGTCCTCCTACTGACGGCGCTCGGTCTCCCGCCGGATCGGATACCGGTCGACCCCGCGGCCCGCGAGGCCGCCTACCGGGCCACGCTCGCCACCCGCCGCGCCCTGGTCGTCCTCGACGACGCGGCCGACGAGGCGCAGACCAGACCGCTGCTGCCGGACGCCGAAGGCAGTCTGGTGCTGGTCACCAGCAGGCGTCCGCTGGCCGGTCTCGAAGGGGTACGGCGGATCCGGCTCGGCGGGCTCAGCGGCGGCGAGTCGGCGACGCTCCTGGAGCGGATCCTGGGCACCCCGCGCGTCCACGGGCAGTCCGAGTCGGTCACCCGGCTGACCGAGCTGTGCGGGCATCTCCCCCTGGCCCTGCGGATCGTCGGCAACCGTCTCTCCAGCCGCCCCAGTTGGACCCCGGCCCACCTGGTGGGCCAACTCGCCGACGAGGGAGGCAGGCTGAGCGGACTGGTCGCGGGCGACCTCGCCGTACGCAGCGCCCTGACCCTCTCCTACGGCCAACTCACCCAGCCGCACCGGCTGTTGCTGCGCCGACTCTCCCTCGCACCCGGCCACGACACCGGCCCCGACCTCGCCGCCGTACTGACCGACGAGGATCCACTCACCACCGAGGACTCCCTCGACCTGCTGGTCGACCGGGGCCTGCTGGAGGAGTCCACGCCCGGCCGGTACGCCCCGCACGATCTCGTACGGCTCTTCGCGCGGGAGCAACTCGGCGCCGAGGAACCGGAGTCGGTGACCCGGGAGGTGCGGCGGCGCATGGCGGACTGGCTGTTGCGGTCGGCCTCCGCCGCGGGCCGCCGGTTCGAGGCACCCGGCGCGCCGGAGCCCTGGCCGGGCGAACCCGCCCCCGTCACCCCCGGGTCCGCCGAGGAGGCGGAGGAGTGGCTCACCGCCGAGCGCTCCAACTGGGCGGGCGCCCTGCCCCTGATGTTCGCGGCGGACCGGCACCAGGAGATCCTGCACGCCTCGCGCACCCTGTACTGGTTCTCCGACCGCTGGTGCCTGTGGCCCGAGTGGCGGACCCTCTTCTCCCACGGTGCCCGGTCAGCCGCCGCCCTCGGGGACCGGGCGGCCGGGGCCCACCAGCTCAACTGTCTCGCCTGGGCCCACTCGGTCGGCGCGAGCCGGTTCGAGGAGGCCGAGCAACTCGCCCGCCAGGCACTGGAGTTGGCCTCGGAGACCGGTGACCTGGACCAGCAGGCCTGGGCGTGGTCGTACATCAGCGGGGCCTGCATGGGCCAGGGCCGGCCCGCGGAGGCGGCGGAGGCGGCCGCCCGGGCCACCCACCTCTTCGACACCACCGGGGACTCCACCGGCAAGGCCGTCTCCCAACGCGTCCTCGGCACCGCCCTGCGCGAGTCAGGCCACGCCGAGGAGGCACTGGCCCTGCACCGGGCCCTGCTCGGCACCCGGCCCGGGGACGTGCCCGGCCTGAACGAGTTCGTCGAGGCGCTGCTGCGCTGCGAGACGGCCCGGGATCTGCTGGCCCTGGAACGCTGGTCCGAGGCTGCGGAGACCTTCCGGACCGTCGGCACCCCCCTCGACCACGCCGGCATCGACCGTCTGCGCGCCCACACCTCCCTCGGCCTCGCCACGGCCCTGGAGCACTGCGGCGACCCCGCCGAGGCCCGCGAGCTCTTCGTCCGGGCCCGCGACCTGTACACGGCGTTCGGCGACACGGCGTACGCGGCGGAGGCGAGAGCGGGGGTCGAGCGCCTCGGACACATCGACTGAGACGCGGCACCGCGAGACCCTCACCCTCCTCGACTGGACGCCTACAGCCGCTGGATGATCGTCCCCGTCGCCAGCGCCCCGCCCGCGCACATCGTGATCAGCGCGAACTCCTTGTCCGTGCGCTCCAGTTCATGCAGGGCCGTCGTGATGAGCCGGGCCCCGGTGGCCCCCACCGGGTGCCCGAGCGCGATCGCGCCGCCGTTGACGTTGACCTTCTCCAGGTCCTGTTCGAAGACCTGGGCCCAGCTCAACACCACGGATGCGAAAGCCTCGTTGATCTCGACGAGGTCGATGTCCTTGAGGGACATGCCCGCCTTGCCGAGGACCGCGCGGGTCGCGTCGACGGGACCGTCGAGGTGGAAGTGCGGGTCGGCACCGACCAGCGCCTGTGCCACGATGCGGGCCCGCGGCCTCAGCTTCAGCGCTCGCGCCATCCGCTTGGACGCCCACATGATCGCCGCGGCGCCGTCGCTGATCTGGGACGAGTTGCCCGCCGTGTGGATCGCCGTCGGCATGACCGGCTTCAGGCCCGCCAGCGCCTCCATGGACGTGTCGCGCAGCCCCTCGTCCCGGTCGACGAGCCGCCACATGCCCTGCCCGGCCCGCTGTTCGTCCTCGGTGGTCGGTACCTGGACGGCGAACGTCTCCCGCTTGAAGCGCTCCTCGGCCCAGGCGATGGCCGCCCGCTCCTGGGAGATCAGGCCGAGCGAGTCGACGTTCTCGCGGGTCAACCCCCGGCGCCGCGCGATCCGTTCGGCCGCCTCGAACTGGTTGGGCAGGTCGACGTTCCACTCGTCCGGGAAGGGTTTGCCCGGCCCGTGCTTCGATCCCGAGCCCAGCGGCACCCGGGACATCGCCTCGACACCGCAGCTGATGCCGACGTCGATGACCCCGGCCGCGACCATGTTGGCGACCATGTGGGAGGCCTGCTGCGAGGAGCCGCACTGGCAGTCGACCGTCGTCGCAGCGGTCTCGTACGGCAGCCCGACGGTCAGCCAGGCGGTGCGCGCGGGGTTCATGGACTGCTCGCCGGCGTGGGTGACCGTGCCGCCGACGATCTGTTCCACCGCGTCGGCGGGGATGCCGGCACGGCCGAGGAGTTCTCGGTAGGTCTCGCCCAGCAGATAGGCGGGATGCAGATTGGCGAGCGCGCCGCCGCGCCTGCCGATGGGGGTACGGACGGCTTCGACGATCACGGGTTCGGCGGCCATGGGTGCGGGTCCTCTCCTCCGAACGGATCCATGGAACTTCCGTAGAACACGGAACACACGCAGAACTAGTACGTGTTCTACTTCGCGCTGCTTTGCAGTCTGCTGACGAGCCGCCCGCCACCGCAAGGGTCGTGCACACAATTGGCGGCTCCTTAGCCCTTGCCTCTTGTAGAACCCGTTACTACCTTCACGGCAGCTCTGTTCCTGATGGGCCGTCAGAAAGTTGTCCAACGGCTGGAGTGAGTTGCCGATGTCGTGTCCAGCGCTTCCCGACGGGTTCGACTTCACCGACCCCGATCTACTGCAAAGCCGCGTACCGCTGCCGGAGTTCGCCGAACTGCGCCGGGCCGAACCGGTGCGCTGGATCCCCCAGCCGGGCAATGTCGCCGGCTTCCAGGACGAGGGGTACTGGGCGGTCACCCGGCACGCGGACGTCAAGTACGTCTCCACGCACCCGGAGATCTTCTCGTCGTACCTCAACACGGCGATCATCCGCTTCAACGAACGCATCGAGCGCGACGCGATCGACGCGCAGCGGCTGATCCTGCTCAACATGGACCCGCCGGAGCACACCAGGGTCCGCGGAATCGTCCAACGGGTGTTCACCCCGCGGGCCATCCGCGCCCTGGAGGAACGCCTGCGCAACCGCGCCCACGCGATCGTCGAGAGCGCGTCCGCCCTGCCCGGCGGCTCCTTCGACTTCGTCACCCAGGTCGCCTGCGAACTGCCCCTGCAGGCCATCGCCGAGCTCATCGGCATCCCGCAGGACGACCGGGCGAAGATCTTCGACTGGTCCAACAAGATGATCTCGTACGACGATCCGGAGTACGCGATCAGCGAGCAGGTCGGCCAGGAGTCGGCCATGGAGGTCATCGCCTACGCGATGAACATGGCGGCCGACCGCAAGCAGTGCCCGGCCAAGGACATCGTCACGACCCTGGTGGCCGCGGAGGACGAGGGCAACCTCAACTCCGACGAGTTCGGCTTCTTCGTGCTGATGCTGGCGGTGGCGGGCAACGAGACGACCCGCAACGCCATCACCCACGGCATGCACGCCTTCCTCACGCACCCCGACCAGTGGGAGCTGTACAAGGCCGAGCGCCCCTCGACGGCGGCGGAGGAGATCGTCCGCTGGGCGGCCCCGGTCAACGCCTTCCAGCGCACCGCCACCCAGGACACGGAACTCGGCGGCAAGCAGATCAAGAAGGGCGACCGGGTGGGCATCTTCTACGCCGCCGCCAATCACGACCCCGAGGTCTTCGAGAACCCGGACGTCTTCGACATCACCCGCGATCCCAACCCACACCTCGGCTTCGGCGGCGGAGGCCCGCACTACTGCCTCGGCAAGTCCCTGGCGATCCTGGAGATCGACCTGATCTTCAACGCCATCGCCGACGCCATGCCGAACCTCCGCGCGACCGGCGACCCACGCCGCCTGCGCTCGGCGTGGGTCAACGGCGTCAAGGAGCTGCGGGTCACGCTGGGCTGACCCCTGTTCCGGCGCTGCGGGCCGACGGCTTCCGCGAGCTGTCGGCCCGTTCCGCCACGGAGGCCCGGCCGGTCCGCCCCGCCAGATGCCGCACGACGAACTCCGCGTCCCGCCCCACGCCCTGGATCATCGACGAGGCCATCGCGTACTGGAACAGCCGCCCCACGAAATACAGCCCCGACCGCCCCTCGACGACCCCGCGCCGCTGCACCGGCTCCCCGTCCCCGTCGAACACGTCCAGGTCGATCCACGAGACGTCCGGCCGGAACCCGGTGCACCACAGCACGTTGGCCCCTTTTGGCCGGGTGCCGTCGGCCAACTCCACCCGTCCGTCGCGCACTCCGGCCGTACGCGCCACCCGCTCCACCCCGGCCGCCTTCAGGTCCCTCGACTTGACCCGGATCAGCGGCGCGCTGTGCGCGAGCACCCTGGGCCGCGTCTTCCGCCCCATCGGCGTCCGTACGGTGAACACGTGCCGGAAGAGGAAGAACAGCACTGGTGTCAGCGCCCGGGACACCCGCCGCTCGATCCGCCAGGGGATCTGCCCCGGATGCGGCCCGGACAGCAGGACGCGCCGCGACGCCGACAGCTCCAGCGCGATGTCCGCCCCCGAGTTCCCGGCCCCGACGACCAGCACCGGCCCGTCGAGCAGCTGACCCGGACCGCGGTAGGAGACGGCAGGCAACTGCCGTACTTCCGGGTCGAGTTCGGCCGCGAAGTCCGGCACCTTGGGCAGCCGGTCGTATCCGGCCGCGATCACCACGTTGTCGGCTGTGTACGCCGGTGCCCCGTCCGTCTCGACGACATACCGTGTCCCGTCGTACGACAGCCTCCGCACCCGCACCCCGGTCCGCACCGGCAGCTCCGCCCAGGCCGCGTACGCCTGGAGGTAGTCGGCGAACTCGGCCCGGGTCGGGAACGCCCAGCCGTCCCCGGGGTACGACAGTCCCGGCAGCCCGTCGAAGCGGGCGGGGCTGAACAGCCGCAGCGAGTCCCACCGCTCCCGCCAGCAGTCGCCGATCCGCTCGCCAGTCGCCGCCGAGCTGGAGGAGGGCCGCCCGGTGCACCCGGCACAGTCCCCGGTAGGCGCCGGAGAAGTCGGGCTGGGCGGCGCACCACTCGGCGAGGGCCTCGCTCCACTCCTGGGCGCGGCGCAGTTCCTGGAGGTCCTGGCAGGTGCCGATGACGACGCAGTAGACCATCCCGGTCATCCGGGCCGACATCGCCCCTTCGGCCACCGCCACCATCGCCTCGTCCAGCTGGGCGAGCCCCGCCGCGGTCTCCCCGTTGCTCACCAGGGCGAGTCCCAGCGTCATCGCCGTGCCGGCCACGAGATCGGCGTCCGCCCCTGGCCCAACGGCATCGGCCAGCCGCCGGGCGACGTCGGTCATCGGCCCGTGCTCACCGGCCCGGAAGTGCAGCTCGGCCTCCAGCATGAGCAGATAGGCGCACTCCTGACAGCCGGGATCGCTCTGCGCCAGCCGTCGGGCCCGCCCCAGCCAGGCTCCCGACTGCGCGAACTCCCCACCCCGGGCCAGCCCCTTGCACAACCAGTAGGCACACCGCAGAGCCGCACCCACGGCGCCTTCCTCGGCGTACGCGCTGAAGGCCCGCCGCAGCAGCACGATCGTCGCGTCCCCGTGCCCCAGCATGTCCGCGGCCTCGGCCAGCGCTTCGACGTCCCCGGCATCGAGCGGCCGTACGGCGTCGGCGGCCCCGAGCAGCGCATGGGCCTCACTCCAGGCCTGCCGCCGCCCGGCGTCCCGCCCTTCGGCCAGCTCCGGTTCCACGAGCCCATTGCACCGCGCCGAACCGTCACTGTCATCCGGCAGCACCCCTCGGGGGCGGGGGACTCACCGCTTCACGAGCGCCCGCTCCTCATCGGCCTCCGCCGCCACACGCACCACCCGAGCCCGCGGCCCCTGGAACAGATACGACAACCCGAACCCGCCGGCGACAACGGCCGCCCCACCCACCGCGTCCAGCACCCAGTGGTTCCCCGTGGCCACGATCGCCGAGACGGTGAACAGCGGGTGCAGCAGTCCGAGCCCCTTCATCCACCACCGGGGCGCGATGATCGCGATGACGACCCCGCACCACAGCGACCACCCGAAGTGCAGCGAGGGCATCGCCGCGTACTGGTTGGTCAGCGCGGTCAGGGTCCCGTAGTCCGGCTTGGAGAAGTCCTGCACGCCGTGCACGGTGTCGATGACTCCGAGCGCCGGCATCAGCCGTGGCGGGGCGAGCGGATAGAGCCAGAACCCGACGAGGGCCAGCAGCGTCGCGAACCCGAGCGAGGCCCGGGCCCACCGGTAGTCCACCGGGCGCCGCCAGTACAGAACGGCCAGCACGCTCAGCGGGACCACGAAGTGGAAGGACTCGTAGTACTGGTCGAAGAAGTTCCGCAGCCAGTCGACCTTGACGACCGCGTGGTTGGCCCAGTGCTCGATGTCGATGTGCAGCAGCCGCTCCAGATCGAGGACCTGCTGCCCGTGCTGCTCGGCGGTGGCCCGCCCCGCGGAGCTGCTGCCGCCGGTCGCCGCGAGTCTGACCTGCTGGTAGGCGGCGTACGTGACCCGGATCAGCAGGAGTTCGAGGAGCAGGTTCGGACGCGTCAGCACCCGCCGCAGGAACGGCAGCAGCGGCACGTGCCGGAACCGGGCGGGCACCTGAGGGGCGTACTGCGTGGGGATCGGTGTCCGGTAGTACGGCGAGGTGCGCGACAGGAAGGGGATCGCCGTGGCGGCGGCGAGCGCGGCCAGCAGCACCATGTTGTCCCGCAGGGGGTACAGCGTCGCGATGTGCGGCAGCAGCATCTTCGTCGGCAGGGTCATCACCACGACGACGGCGACGGGCCACACGTACCGGTCGGAGGCCCGCTTGCCGACCCGCCCGACGACCGCGAGCAGCACCCACAGCAGCTGGTGCTGCCAGGTGGTCGGCGAGACCGCGATCGCCGCGCAGCCGGTGATCGCGACGGCGAGCAGCAGCTGGCCGTCGCGGGCGTAGCGCACGGCCCGGCGCACGCCCAGCGCGGCGACGGCCGCGCCGAGCGCCAGGAAGAGGGTGATCTCCAGCGGTCCTGCCACGCCCAGGCGCAGCAGCAGGCCGTGCAGGGACTGGTTGGCGAGGTCGTCGGCGGGACCACCGAGACCGGTGCCCGCGATGTGGTGCACCCAGTAGGTGTACGAGTCGTGCGGCAGCGCGGCCCAGGCGAGCGCGGTGCCGGCGGCGAAGGCCGCGGCCGCGGTGAGGGCGCCCCGGCGGCGGCCGGTGAACCAGAGCAGGGCCGCGAAGAGCAGGACCGCGGGCTGGAGGGCGGCGGCGAGCCCGATGAGCAGACCGCTGACCCGCTCACCGCGGACGGCGAAGCAGGCGACGAGGACCAGCAGGACCGGGATGATGCTGGTCTGCCCGAGGTAGAGCGTGTTGCGCACGGGCAGCGACAGCATCAGGAGGCTGATCGCGACCGGCGCGGCGAGCAGCGAGGTGCGGCGGCCGACCGGCTGGGGCAGCGCGCGGGCGGCGACGAGACCGAGGGCGACGACCAGGAGCAGGGTGCCGAAGGTCCAGCCCCAGCCGAGCGCCTGTTCGGCGGCGCGGGTGAGCGGCTTCAGGACAAGTCCCCCGAACGGGGTACCGGTGAACTGCGTCGAGTCGTACAGCGACCCCTTCACATGCAGGACACCGTCCGGGCCGACCCAGGTCTCCAGGTCCGTCAGCCGCTCACCTCTGGGGGTACGCAGGACCACGGCCACCTCGCGCAGGGCGAGGACGGCCGCCACCAGCCACAGGGCGAGCCTGGCCGCACGCACCCGCGCCTGGACCTCGGTGGTCCCACTGTGCTCCGCATTCGCCACGCCGCGTCGGCCTCTCGTCCCGTTCGTGCCATGCGTCCGTGAAGAAGGACGCAGGCCACCCCGGCTTCACCTGACGTCCGCTTCGTTTTGTCCGAATGACGATAGTCCGCCCCGGCGGCCATCGCGCAGCTGGACGCGAGATGGATCACATGCGCTCGGGGAAGGCGCCTTGCCGACCAGGCACGGGGTACCTGCATACGGCACGTTTATGTACGCTCCGCGACCGGACCCGCGCGGCACGTAAGCCCGGCAAGTCCGCCTATGGTCGCTTTTTGCCCTTGTCCCCGTCGAAAGGCAGGCGAGCGAAGTTTTGCCGAGTGCCTCCGCCCTCTCTCACCCCGTCCGCACCCCTCACGACCCCGGCGCCTCCGAGGCCGTGGCCGTCGACCCGGCCCTCGTGAAGCGTGCCGTGAAGGCCGCCGCGCTGGGCAACGCCATGGAGTGGTTCGACTTCGGGGTCTACAGCTACATCGCCGTCACGCTGGGCAAGGTCTTCTTCCCGTCCGGCAATCCCACCGCCCAGCTCCTGTCGACGTTCGGCGCCTTCGCCGCGGCCTTCCTGGTCCGCCCCCTCGGCGGCCTGGTCTTCGGCCCGCTGGGCGACCGCGTGGGCCGCCAGAAGGTCCTCGCCGTGACCATGATCATGATGGCGGCCGGCACCTTCGCCATCGGCCTGATCCCGTCGTACGCCACGATCGGCGTCGGCGCCCCGCTGCTGCTCCTGGCCGCCCGCCTGGTCCAGGGCTTCTCGACCGGCGGCGAGTACGCGGGCGCGTCCACCTTCATCGCCGAGTACTCCCCCGACAAGAAGCGCGGCTTCCTCGGCAGCTGGCTGGAGTTCGGCACGCTCGCCGGATACATCGCCGGCGCGGGCCTGGTCACGCTGATGACGGCCCTGCTGTCCACCGAGGACCTGGTGTCCTGGGGCTGGCGGATCCCGTTCCTGATCGCGGGCCCGATGGGCGTCATCGGCCTCTATCTGCGGCTGCGCCTGGAGGAGACCCCGGCGTTCACGGCCGAGACCGAGAAGGCCGAGTCCGCCCGCCGGAAGGTCCCGCTGCGCGAGATGATCACCGGCCAGTGGCAGGCCCTGCTGCTGTGCGTGGGCCTGGTCCTGGTCTTCAACGTCACCGACTACATGCTGCTGTCGTACATGCCGAGCTATCTGACCAGCGAGCTCAAGTACGACGAGACGCACGGCCTGCTGGTCGTCCTCGCCGTGATGGCCCTGATGATGGTCGTCCAGCCCTTCGCGGGCGCCCTGAGCGACCGGATCGGCCGCCGCCCGGTGATCGCCGCCGGCTGCGCGGGCTTCCTGCTCCTGTCCGTCCCGGCCCTGCTGCTGATCCGCCAGGGCAGCCTGTTCGCGATCGCGCTCGGCATGGGCGCGCTGGGCCTGCTCCTGGTGTGCTTCACGGCGGCGATGCCGTCGGCCCTCCCGGCGCTCTTCCCGACCCGGGTGCGCTACGGCTCCCTGTCGGTCGGCTTCAACGTCTCGGTGTCCCTCTTCGGCGGTACGACCCCGCTGGTGGTGACCGCGCTGATCGGCGCGACCGGGAACATGATGATGCCCGCCTACTACATGATGGCCGCGGCCGTCGTCGGCGGTGTGGCCGTGTGGTTCATGACGGAGTCGGCGGGCCGTCCGCTGCCCGGCTCACCGGCTCAGCGGTAATTCCCCTGACAGGAGTCGGGAGCACGCCTATATTCATTAGCGCAACTAGTTAGCTGACCTAACTAGGCATATGAAAGGCATAGGTGTATGAGCGAGTCGCAGTTCTGGGACGACGTCGACGACTACTTCACCGCCCACCTCGCCCCGGAGGACGAAGCACTCCGGGCGGCCTTGCGCGACAGCGAGGCCGCCGGTCTCCCGGCCATCGCCGTCACGGCGCCGCAGGGCAAGCTCCTCCAGCTCCTGGCCCAGATCCAGGGCGCCCGCACGATCCTGGAGCTCGGCACGCTCGGCGGCTACAGCACGATCTGGCTGGCCCGCGCACTGCCCGCCGACGGCCGCCTGGTCTCGCTGGAGTACAGCCCGAAGAACGCCGAGGTCGCGAACCGCAACCTCGCCCGCGCGGGCCTCGACAAGGTCGTCGAGGTACGCGTCGGCCCCGCCCTGGAGTCCCTCCCCCGGCTGGCCGACGAGAACCCGCCCCCCTTCGACCTGGTCTTCATCGACGCCGACAAGGCCAACAACCCGCACTACGTGGAGTGGGCCCTCAAACTCACCGGCCCGGGCAGCCTGATCGTGGTGGACAACGTCGTACGGGGCGGCCGGGTGGCCGACCCCGACAACCCCGCCCCCGACGTCCGGGGCACCCGCACCGCGCTCGAACTGATGGGACAGCACCCGAGGTTGAGTTCCACGGCGATCCAGACGGTGGGCAGCAAGGGCTACGACGGCTTCGCGCTGGCGCGCGTACTGCCGTAACCCTTTGACGATCAAACCTCGTGGTAGAACCCGACGTTGACACTGCGCGGGGCGGTGCGGTCGCGGATGACGATCTCGCCGTTGCCGCCCCGGGGCAGCGTCACGGAGCCGCCGTAGACCAGCGGCTGCGCGTAGGCCCCGGCCACCAGTTGCACCTCGGACGAGGGATCGGGCTGCGAGCCCTGGAGCCAGGTCACCTGCCAGACACCCTCGGGCCCGCACAGGAACTCCAGGTGCACCCGGGAGACGAACAGCCAGTCGTCGGGGGTCGCGAGCCGGCACACGGACTTGTCCCGGCCCACCCGCAGCACGGTGCCCGGGTCACTGGGCGCGTCGGCCATCTGCATTCCGGCCGTGGCACCCTCCTCCGCCGCGGTGACGACGGCCATGGTGAGTTCGAGCACGTGCGCTCCTCCTGGAAGGTCCTTGCGCGGCAACCACGTCGGCTCGCCGCCGCCGCATGATAAATCGCCCGGCACGGCGGTGTCCGGCACAAGGCACGCAAGACCGGCCCGCCCCCCGACTTCGGGCGACAGGCCGGTCGTACGGACGGACGGGACGTCAGCTGTGCAACAGCCGCTCCGTCAGCTCGCGATAGTCCCGCAGCGCCAGCCGCAGTTGCTCGGTGTCGCCGGCGCTCACGGCCTTGTTCTGGCCGCCGTCGCCGGTCTGCCAGGAGTTGCGCAGGGTGCGCCGACGCTGCTTCACGGCATCGGCGAACCGGGCGGCGGCCTCCTCCAGCACGTGGTCGGCCTCCTCGACGGCGGACCGGGGTTCGTCGACGAACCCGGCGACGGCGTGCTGGAGCCGCGCGCTGAGCTTGTCGCACTCGTCGTGCGGCAGCAGCCGGGCCTCATGACGACCGGCGTGGCCTTCACGGCCAGTGCCCCCGCCCACACCCGTACCGACACCGCCGACGGCGTCGGCGGAACCGGTCCCGCGGCCGAACGCCTTGTCACGGCCGACGACGGAGTCCCCGCCGAAGCCGCTCTCGTCACCACGCCGCTCGGCGCCGGTGGTGCCCGCCGGACGTCCCTCCTGGTCCAGTTCGGGAGCCTCGCTCCCGGTGGGGGTCACCAGGGGGCTGTGCGAACCCGCGGGGTCGTCGCCCGTACCCCTGCCGGTCCGCCCCTCACCCCGGGCACCCTCGGCCCCCGGCCTGCTCGTGGCATCCGTCATGTCAGCTCAACTCCCCTTCGCGTGACGCCTGTTGAATGCCCACGGCAGATGTCCCCGGCTGTCGTCGCGACCGTCGCGGGGCTGACCGGCGCGCGCATGGGACTCGCCGGTGGGTGTACGGGACTCCTCGCGGCGCCGCGCCGGGCCGACAAGGTCCTCGAAGAGGGCCCGTGCCTCGACCATGGCCGCGCGCATGTCCTCCGTGTCCGTGCGCCCGTCGCCGTCCTGCCGGGCACTCGCCACCACGTGTACCCGCCGGTAGCCGTGCACATGGTCCGCGTGGTGCACGGACAGCGCGTTGAACTGTTCCTCGTACTGCCCGCCGTCCGGGAAGCCCCGGGCCTTGGCGAGCTCGGCGAGCAGCCGGTCCGCCTCGGCGACGGCCTCCCGAGGAGAGTCGACGAAGCGTTCCTGGGCGGCCGTCCAGCGGTCCTCGTACCGCTGACGCTCCGCCGGTTCGAGTGGCTGCTCGCGCAGGGATCCATGCCGCTCCACGCGTTCGGCGAGTTCGCGCTCGGCGGCCTTCTCGTCCCCGTTGTGCCGGGCCACGGCACGGTCGTATTCGGGCCCGAAGCGCCGCTTCAGGCCCCGGCCGTGCTGCGAGCCCCGGCCACGCAGGGTCAGGACGGCCGCCACAACGAGGACGGCCGCCACGATCACGATCAGAGCGATGATCAGGCCTGTTGACATGTCTGCCGGGTTGCCCTGAACCCTATATTCAAACCGTCTCCGCATATGTGTACGCGACAATCCAGCCATGACCTGGACCATCACTCCGGAACATCCCGCCTCCCCCACGGCAGCGGAACTCTGGCGCGCCTACTACACAGAGGTCAGCGACCGCTATTACCTCCTCCACGAGAACCGCAGAACGGACCCGGCCGAGCTGGAGAGGGAGGTGGCGAAACAGACCGGAAGCGAACTGACCCCTCCGACAGGCCAGTTGCTGGTGGCCAGATACGCGGGGGAACCGGCCGGCACAGCCGGTATACGCCTGCGCCCCGACGGAAGCGCCGAGCTCACCCGGGTCTACCTGCGCGAGGAACTGCGCGGCAAGGGCGGCGCACCCCTCCTCGTCGCAGCGGCGGAGTCCGCGGCCCGAGCCCTGGGCGCGACCCGCCTGGTCCTGGAAACCCGCAAGGACCTGGCCGAGGCCCTGACCCTGTACGCGAGGCTCGGCTACGCGGAGACAGAGCCCTACAGCGACGACATCTACGCGGACCACACCCTGGCAAAGCCCTTGTAGCCACGACGGCCCGCAAGCCGCGTACGGCGGGCAGGGGACGGGGTGGGGGGTGTCCGCCCGCAGCGGCCGGCGTCCGTTACAGAGCCCTACTCAAAGGAACCGAGCCGCCGGACCGAGGACGGATACCCCCCACCCCGGCCCCGACCCCAAACCACACCCCACGCGCTACCCAAGCCCCCACCGGAGCCGCAGCTGCGCCGCAGGCACCAGGGGCGCGGGGAACTGCGCAAAACGCCCGCCCCCACCAACCCGCACCAGACACCGCTCAACCGCCGGTGGCATACGGCTGCTCACGATCCGACCCACACAATTCGTCATTCAGATCCTTCACCAGCCGCACAAGATCGGTGGGCCGATCGGGCCCCCACCAGTCCCCCAGCAGCTCCCCGAGCGACGCCTCCCGAGCCGCCGCGAGCCGCGCGGCAACCTCCTCCCCCGGCTCGGTGAGCAACAGATCAAGCCCCCGCCGTGTCCCCAGCCCCCGTTCCTCCACCTGCCGCGCCCCCTCGATGATCACGCCCAGCGGCACGGACGTGCGCTCGGCGAGCAGCGCCGGCTCCACCCACCCGTACTTCCGGATCCGCAGCACCAGCCAGCTCGACGCGGGCAGCAGGTCGTACCCGGCCCGCGCGGTGATGTCCCGGTAGACCTCGCGCCGCCCCTCCCGGGTCCCGAGCACCGACAGCGCCCGGCACACCTCGTCGTACGACGACCGTTCCACGGGGTTGCTGGCCAGCGTCTCGGTGACGTCGGGTGCCGTGACCGACCCCCGCAGCGGGTCCTCCTTGAGGAACCAGGCGAGCACGAACCCGAGGAACGCGACGGGCGCCGCGTAGAGGAACACGTCGGTGATCGACGAGGCGTACGCGTGCAGCACCTCGGGCCTGAGCGAGCCCGGCAGCTCCGCGAGCCCCCGGGAGTCGGCCTCGATCCCGGACACCGAGACCCCGGGCGGCAGTTGGGCCCCGTGCAGGGCCTCGGCCAGTTTGTCCCCGAGCCGGTTCGCGAAGACCGTACCGAAGATGGCGACGCCGAAGGACGCCCCGATGGACCGGAAGAAGGTCGCGCCGGATGTGGCGACGCCGAGGTCCTCGTAGGAGACGGCGTTCTGCACGATGAGCACCAGCACCTGCATGACCAGCCCGAGCCCCAGCCCGAACACACAGAAGTAGACGCTCATCACCCAGGTGGAACTGCTCTCGTCGAGCCGGTGCAGGAGCAGCAGCCCCAGCGTGGTGACCGCGGTCCCGGCCACCGGGAACACTTTCCACCGCCCGGTACGGCTGACGATCTGCCCGGACAGGGTCGAGGAGAACAGCAGCCCGAACACCATGGGCAGCATGTGCACACCGGACATGGTCGGTGAGACTCCGTGCACCACCTGGAGGAAGGTGGGCAGATAGGTCATGGCCCCGAACATCGCGAACCCGACGATGAAGCTGATGACGGCGGACAGGGTGAAGGTCCGCACCCGGAACAGCTTCAGCGGCAGCACGGGCTCGGCGGCCCGCCGTTCGACCCCCACGAACACGACGGCCAGCAGTACCCCCAGCACCGCGAGCCCGACGATCTGGGGCGATCCCCATCCCCAGGTGCTGCCGCCCAGCGAGGCCACCAGCACCAGACAGGTGGCGACGGCGGCGATGAGGAAGGTCCCCAGGTAGTCGATGACGTGCTTGGTCGACTTGCGGGGGATCCGCAGCACCACGGCGATCACGGTCAGCGCGACCACACCGACCGGAAGGTTGACGTAGAACACCCACCGCCAGCTCAGATGCTCGGTGAACAGCCCGCCCAGCAAGGGTCCGAGCACGCTCGTCGCCCCGAACACCGCTCCGAACAGCCCCTGGTAGCGGCCTCGTTCGCGCGGTGTGACGAGATCGCCGACGATCGCCATCGACAGCACCATCAGCCCGCCGCCGCCGAGCCCCTGCAGAGCCCGGAAGGCGATCAGCTGGGTCATGTCCTGGGCCATGCCGCACAACGCGGAGCCGATCAGGAAGATCACGATCGCGGTCTGGAACAGCCGCTTGCGCCCGTACTGGTCACCGAGCTTGCCCCACAGCGGTGTCGCCGCCGTGGACGCCAGCAGATACGCCGTCACGACCCAGGACAGATGCTGCAAGCCACCGAGGTCGCTGACGATGGTGGGCAGCGCGGTGGACACGATCGTCTGGTCCAGCGCGGCGAGCAGCATGCCGAGCAGCAGGGCACCGATCGAGACGAGGACGTTGCCGGACACGTGGTGCTCCCTCGTGTCCCGCACATCCTCCGTCGTACCGTGCGCGTCCGCGGCCATGAAGACCTCCTGAGACTCTCGTTACCCCCCCCCATCGTGGTCGGTGTGACCGCTTACGGCCTGTTGAGTCCCATTGGAAGCCGATATTCCGGGGGCTTCCGAAAGTCGGCTGTGGAGGGGTTCTGCATAATCTCTGGAGTTTGTGAGGGGAGGGACGAACACATGGCGGAGTCGAACGGCCATCGGTGCCCGGAGTGCGGGGCACCGAGAGGGGCGGACAACACCCCGTCCTGCGGGTGCACCCGGCGCGCGTCGGACGCGCTGCGGGACACGCGTACGGCGGAGGCGGCCGCGGCGGAGGACTTCGATCCGCTGCGCATACGGCCGTACGTGGAACTGGACGACGAGACCGCACCGGTGCCGAGGGTGCCCGCGCCGGACGCCACGATGCCGCTGCGCGTGCCGACACCGCTACCGCCACCGGCCGCCCCGAGCCCCACGGATCTGAGCCTGTTCGAGGCGGAGCGGGACGCCTCCGCGCACGCCTCGACCGCGGCCGCCCATCCGCGCCGCACCCGACGCCGTACCGTCCTGCTCGCCTCCGCCGGGGCGGTCGTGGCCGTGGTCGCCGCGGCCGGTCTCGCCAGTGGGCTGTTCGCGTACGAGCCGCCGTCGCGGGACGAGGCGGCACCGCAGGACGTACGGCCGGCGGTCCCGGACGCGACGACGACCGCGGCGTCGGCACCCCCGTCCACGGCCACGGCGTCCTTACGGCCGTCCTCCGCACCGCCGTCCGTCACGGCGAGCGCGAGCCCGTCGGCCTCCCCGTCCCCGTCGAGGTCCAGCGCCTCCCCGAGCCCGTCCCGGTCGGCCGAGCCCTCGGCGACCCCGACGGCGTCCGACGCGACGAATCCGGCGGCCGGGTCCGACGCGGCGCACGAGGCGACTCCACCGGTTCTGCGGCGGGGGTCCGAGGGGGCGGAGGTGGTCGAGCTCGAACTGCGGCTCACCCAGGTCGGGCTGTACTCGCGCAAGGCGGCCGGGCACTACAACGAGGGGGTCGAGGACGCGGTCGCCGCGTATCAGTGGCAGCGGGGGATCCAGGTGGCGGAGCACGGGGTGTACGACCTGGTCACGCGTGAGCGGCTGGAGTCGGAGACGAGGCAACCGTAAGGCGGTTGTGCGGGTGCGGGACAGGCGCGGGCCGCGCCTGTCCCGCACCCCCGAGAGCTCTCAACCCACGTGGATCCGGAGCGTGCCGTCCGGCTGCGCCTCCACCCGCACCTGCGTCAGGTCCCGCACCACGACGTCCGGGCCGTGCGTACCGGCCCTCGGGCCGACCCCCACCACGGCCATCCCCGCCGCCTTTCCGGCCGCGATCCCCGCCCCGGAGTCCTCGAAGACCACGCACTCCGCCGGTGCCACGCCCAGCTCCGCCGCCCCCTTGAGGAATCCCTCGGGGTCCGGCTTGCTGGCGCCGACCGACTCCGCGGTGACACGGACATCGGGCAGTTCCAGCCCCGCGGCCGCCATCCGGGCCGTGGACAGCGGCACGTCGGCCGAGGTCACCAGCGCGTGGGGCAGTCCTCGCAGGGAGGCCAGGAACTCCGGCGCCCCCGGTATCTCCACCACCCCGTCCGTGTCCGCGGTCTCCTCCGCGAGCATGCGCGCGTTGTCCGCGAGGTTCTGTTCCATGGGCCGGTCGGGCAGCAGAACCGCCATCGAGGCGTGCCCCTGGCGGCCGTGGACGACCTTCATGACCTCGTCGCCGTCCAGCCCGTGGCGGTCGGCCCAGCGGCGCCAGATGCGTTCGACGACTGCGTCGGAGTTGACGAGGGTGCCGTCCATGTCGAGCAGGAGGGCGCGGGCGGTGAGCACGGTGGGGGCGGCGGTGGCCGTCATCGGCAGCTCCAGGACGTGGGACGTGGGGCTTCGGAGGTGTCGTCTCCGCACCCCCCGGAGGGACAAGGCGGCCCCCGCCCGCCGGTCAGGGAAAACGAGCGGAGGCCACTTTGTTTCTCCACGGTACAAAATCGGGCCGGTTCTCGCCACCACCCACCGGAGAACGCCCGTAACAGTTCAGCCGCCGTTCAGCTCAGCCGGCCACGGCCTCCCACAGGCTCCACAGCCCGAGCGCCAGCATCAGCAGCGCCGCGACCTTGGTGATCAGATTCAGCGGGACCCGCTTCATCAGGGCCTTTCCGCCGACGATGCCGAGCCCGGCCACCGCCCACAGCGCGAGCACCGCCCCGAGGCCGACGGAGAGCGGGTCGTCATACCGGGCCGCGAGGTTCGCCGTCATGATCTGGGTCAGGTCCCCGAACTCGGCGACCAGGATGAGCATGAACCCGGCCCCGGCGACCTTCCAGAAGGACTGGTCCGCCGGGTTGCGGATCTCCTCGTCACCGTCGTCCTTCTTCAGGAGCAGTACGGCCGCGCCCCCCAGGAAGAGCACACCCGTCACCGCCTGCACGATCTGCTGCGGCAGCAGGGTGAGCACACTGCCGGCCGCGACGGCGAGCGCGACATGCAGCGCGAAGGCGGCGGCGACGCCCGCGAAGACATAGGAGGCGCGGTAGCGGGTGCCGAGGACGAGGCCGGCGAGCGCGGTCTTGTCGGGCAGTTCGGCGAGGAAGACGACGCCGAAGACGACGGCCGTCACGGTGAAGCTGATCAAGGGTCCTCAATCGGTCGGGGGCTGCCCCACCGAGAGTGTTCCTGCGAAACGACGCCTCGGCACGGCAGCACACAGTCAGTGCACTACTGGCCGAAGGTCTCGCTGGCCGATCCCTGAAGACCTGCCTCCGGGCGCCGGCTCAGACGAGCTGAGCAGTATGTCGACGGTCCGGCGAAGAGCTACTCCCCTTCAACGCCATCCATCGTACGTGATCGTTTCGCCGCACATCTTTTCGCCGCACATCTTGTCGTGTCATGTACGCGTCATTAACTTCTCACCGTACACACATCTCCCCGCAACACGGAGCCGCGAGCATTCGAACGCCCGCGCTCCAACACCCCCGCCCCCCAAGGGAGTTCGCATGCCGAAGTTCTACGCGCGTCGACGGCTGAGCATACTCGGCGCGCTCACCGCGCTCATAGCCTCCGTCGCGGTTCTCAACGGCCCGACCGCCTCCGCCGCCCTCCCCACCCCGGTCAGCGCGGCCACCGCCCGCACCTACCTCGCCTCGCTCACCGTGGCGACCGAGAACCGCACCGGCTACAGCCGGGACCTGTTCCCGACCTGGATCACCATCAGCGGCACCTGCAACACCCGTGAGTACATCCTGAAGCGGGACGGCTCGAACGTCGTCACCAACTCCGCCTGCACCGCCACCAGCGGCAGCTGGTACTCCCCGTACGACGGCGCCACCTGGACCGCCGCGTCCGACCTCGACATCGACCACCTGGTCCCGCTCGCCGAGGCCTGGGACTCCGGCGCCGGCGCCTGGACCACCGCCCAGCGCCAGGCCTTCGCCAACGACGTCACCCGCCCCCAGCTCATCGCCGTCACGGACAACGTGAACCAGTCCAAGAGCGACCAGGACCCGGCGACCTGGATGCCGTCGGTCACCTCGTACCGCTGCACCTACGTCCGCGCCTGGGTCCAGGTGAAGTACTACTACGACCTCTCCGTCGACTCCGCGGAGAAGAGCGCGCTGACGAGCTACCTCGCCAACTGCTGACGATTCCGTAACGGAACCTCGCCGCGGACCTCCGTCGTTCCGTACCGTACGGGGCGACGGAGGAGGATCACGTGACGGATCTGCGGGTGGGACCACTGCTCAGGTACGTGGACGGCTCGTCCGCGACCGTGTGGGTCGAGACGAGCCGCCCGTGCACCGCCGAGGTGCGCTGCTCGGACGGCACCGGTGGCGAGGCGCCCACCTTCCAGATCGCGGGCCACTACTACGCCCTGGTGCCGGTCGACGGCCTCACCCCGGGCACGGAGCGGTCGTACGAGGTGTTTCTGGACGGCACCCGCGTGTGGCCGCTGCCGGACTCGCCCTTCCCGCCCTCGGTGATCCACACGCCCACCGAGGAGGCGCCCGTCCGCGTCGCCTTCGGCTCCTGCCGCTGGGCCGCGCCCCCGGACGGCGAGCACGACCCCGTGGGCCCCGACGCCCTGGACACCCTCGCGTCCCGGATCGCCGCCGATCCGGAGGGCGAGCGGCCGGACGTCCTCGTCCTCCTGGGCGACCAGGTCTATGCCGACGAGACCTCCCCGGCCACCCAGAGCTGGCTGGCCGCCCGCCGCGACCTGAGCGACCCGCCGGGCAACCAGGTGGCGGACTACGAGGAGTACACCCACCTCTACTACGAGTCCTGGCTCGACCCCGAGGTGCGCTGGCTGCTGTCCACCGTGCCCAGCTGCATGATCTTCGACGACCACGACGTCATCGACGACTGGAACACCTCCGCCGCCTGGGTCGAGGACATGCGCACCCTCTCCTGGTGGCGGGAGCGGCTGCTGAGCGGGTTGATGTCGTACTGGGTCTACCAGCACCTGGGCAACCTCCCCCCGGCCGAGCTGGCCGCCGACCCGCTCTACGCCGCCGTACGCCGATCCCCCGACGGAACCGACGAGTTGCGCGCCTTCGCCTGCCGGGCCGAGGCCGACGCGGCCTCCGTGCGCTGGAGTTACCGGCGCGACTTCGGCCGGGTGCGGCTGCTCATGGTGGACTCCCGCGCGGCCCGCGTCCTCGACGAGGACAACCGGTCGATGCTGGACCCCGGCGAGGCGGAGTGGCTGCGCGAACAGGCGCTCGCGGAGCGCTCCTCCTACGACCATCTCCTGATCGGCACCTCGCTGCCCTGGCTGCTGCCGCATCTGGTGCACGACGCCGAGGCGTGGGACGCCGCACTGTGCCGGGGGGAGCGCGGGGCGCGCTGGGCCCGGTTCGGGGAGAACCTGCGGCGCAAGGCGGATCTGGAGCACTGGGCGGCGTTCCCCGACTCCTTCACGGCTCTGGCGGACCTGATCGCCGAGGTGGGTTCGGGTCCCGAGGCGCCGGCGACGGTGCTGGTGCTGTCGGGGGACGTGCACCACGCGTACGTGGCCGAGCCGAAGTGGCGCTCGGGCGGACCGGACGCCCGCGTCCTCCAGCTCACCTGTTCCCCCGTCCACAACTCCGTGCCCTCCTACATCCGGTTCGGCTTCCGCTTCGGCTGGAGCGCGACGGCGCGGGCGCTCGGGAGGGGGCTCGCCCGGCACGGACGCTGTGCGCGTCCGCCGGTCTCCTGGCGGCACACGGACGGTCCCTGGTTCGGCAACCAGCTCATGACGCTGACGCTGAGCGGGCGTTCGGCGCGGCTGCGGCTGGACCACGCGCGGGAGTCGGGCGAGGGCGGGACCCGGCTGGTGACGATCTCGGAGTCCGAACTCACCGGCGGGAGCGGACGCGAGGCGTCCCCGCTCGCCAGGCACGACATCTGATACACCGTCAAGCCCGCTGGATTCGGACACACTTTCGGTCGCTGATGAGAAGCGTGGGAGCGGTTCCACGTGCGACTGCGGGTGCAACGGAAGGGATGAGAGGGGCGTACCGATGGCCAAATGTTGAACTAGCAAGCATCAAAGAGGGGCCCCTAACGTGGAGGGCCGACTCGGTCCCATCCCCCTGGGGCGAGCCCCGGTGGGACCGACCCGACCGAAGGAGTCCCCCACATGACCGGACGCCTGAACAGCGCCCAGCCATACGCCCTCGGCCTGTACCGCATCGTCGTCGGCCTGCTCTTCCTCTGTCACGGCACCGCCTCCCTCTTCGGTGTCCTCGGCGGTGCCTCGGGCACCGGCGGCACCCTCGAAGCGGGCAGCTGGCCCGGCTGGTACGCCGCCGTGATCCAGCTCGTCTGCGGCAGCCTCGTGCTGCTGGGTCTCGGCACCCGCGTCGCCGCGCTCCTCGCCGCGGGATCCATGGCGTACGCGTACTTCAAGGTGCACCAGCCGATGGCCCTGTGGCCCATGGAGAACGGCGGCGAGGCCGCGGCGATGTTCAGCTGGGCCTTCCTGCTGCTGGTCTTCACCGGGTCCGGCGCGTTCGGCCTGGACCGGCTGTTGGCGAAGCGCTCGACGCCGGAACGAAAGCGGGCGGCCGAGCCGGTGGCCGTCTGAGGCGATCACGTACGGTGCCCTCCCCGCGTCCGTGGGGAGGGCACCGGCGTGTCCGGTGCGGACGCGGCAGCCGGGTGAACATGCCGCGCTCATCTCATGAGCCCCCCGTGAATCTCCTGTCACTGCCCACGCGTACGCTGTATGGCTGTCTACGGGGGAATCACGGGGAGTCGCGGTGTTGGAGAGCCTGGGGTCAGTGACCGGCAGTCCATGGATCTACGCCATGGTCGCGCTGTCGGTGCTCCTCGACGTGTTCGTGCCGCTGCTGCCCAGCGGGGTGCTGGTCATCACGGCCGCTACGGCCGCGGCGGCGGGCAGTGCGGCGACCGGACGGGTCCCGGACGTGATGGCCCTGATCCTCTGCGCGACGACCGCCTCCGTGCTGGGCGACCTGGCGGCGTACCGCCTCGCCTTCCGGGGCGGCGCCCGCCTCGACCGCGCGATCGCCCGCTCGCGTCGACTCACCACCGCGCAGGAACGTCTCGGCGACGCGCTCTCCGCGGGCGGCGGGGCCCTGGTGGTCCTCGCCCGCTTCGCCCCAGCCGGCCGCTCGGTCGTCTCCCTCCTGGCCGGCACCGCCCACCGCCGAGCCCGTGACTTCCTCCCCTGGTCCGCCCTCGCGGGCCTCTCCTGGGCGGCGTACAGCGTGGCCCTCGGCTACTTCGGCGCCCACTTGCTGGGCGCGACCTGGCTGGCGACGGGGGTGTCGGTGGCGGCGCTGTTCGGGGCGGGGGCGGTGGCGGCGTTCGTGATGCGCCCACGACCGGGACAGGCGGAGGCGGGCTGACGGCGTCGACGACGCTGGGGGCAGGTCGGCCGGGGGCTACTGGAGCCGCGCAGCGACACGGCCCTGCGCCCGCACGCAGGCCAAGCTGAAGCAGCAGCCGACCGGCGACCGCAGGACGGACCCGGGCTACGGGCCGGTGGGGCCACACAACGGCACGGCCCCGGCAGCAGGTAGGTCAAGCTGAAGCGGGACCCGACCGGCGACGGCGGGACGGACGTCGGTCAGGGACTGGTGACCCCGCGCAACGGCACACCCCCGCACCCGCAGGACGCGCGACGGCTACGGGCCGGCCGTCCCGCGCAACGAGACGACCCCAGGTCGAGCCGCAGCAGCAACCGACCGGCGACCGCAGGACGTACATCGGCTACGGACCGTCGCCCCGCAGGGACACAGCCCCGCGCGCCGCAAGCCATGGCACCAACAGGCGCTGTCCCGGTCGGCACCCGCCCGGGGCAGCCCGCCTCACCCGGCGCTGCTCGCGGCTGGAGCCGCCCGGGTCACCCCGCCTCGCGGCGGGCCGTTCCCCTGACTTCCAGGTCCGCCAGCAGTTCCGCCGTCGCCTCCGCGATCACCTCCACCGCCCGTTCGAAGACCTCACGGTTGTGGGCGGCGGGGGCCCGGAAGCCGGACACCTTGCGCACGTACTGGAGCGCGGCGGCCCGGATCTCCTCCTCCGTCGCCTCCTCGGGCAACACAGGCGGACGAAGCGTCTTGATACTGCGGCACATACCGACAGTCTCCGTTACTGAGACCGTAGTCAGGTCTCAGTATTCCGGGTATTTCTGCCCGGAAGGTCCGTCACATCACCAGAGCGTCAACGGCTCGGCTTGAGTACGGTCTCTCGTTTCTGTCTGCCGCTGGTGCGGCAGGGTTGCGCCACCTGCCCGCCCCGCGCTCGCCTTGCGGCGGGGGCGGGTGGCGCGGGTCTTCTGGTCGGCTCCGCGAGGCTTCGACACCGCCGGGGCGGTGTCCTGGTCTCCGGCCACTCCGGTACCAGTTACTACGACTGCCGCGAGAGCGGCGAGATTGAGTGCGGCGTTGTCGTCCCGGTCGATGACCAGGTGGCAGGCGTCGCACTCGTAGATCCGGATGTGCAGCGGCAGTTTGGCTTTCACCGCGCCGCACCTGGAACAGGTCTTGGAGGAGGGGTACCAGCGGTCGGCGACCACGAGGCGGGTGGCGTGGCGCTGGCGGGTCTTGTAGTCGAGCTGGCGGCGGATCTCGCCGAATCCGGCGTCGGCGATCCGGCGGGCAAGGCGCCGGTTGCGGAGCATCCCGGCGACGTTGAGGTCTTCCACCACGATCGTGCCGTACTCGGCGGCCACCGCGGTGGTGAGCTTGTGCAGGGAGTCTTCGCGGAGGTTCGCCACCCGGTGATGCACTTTGTTGCGTGCGGCGTTCGCCTTCTCCCACCGCTTCGACGGCTTCTGCCCGGTGCGCCGGTCAGGGCCCTGACGGCGGGACACGATCCGGGAGGCGCGGCGCAGCTGCTTGCGCGCCCGGTCGTAGTGCCCGGGGTTGGGCACGGTGCGGATCTCGCCCGTGCTGTCGGCGATGACCCCGAGGGTCTTCACCCCGAGATCGATCCCGGCCGCCGTGTCCGGCCGCGCCACGCGTTCCAGGCCGCACTTCACCTCGGTCTGGAAGGACACGAACCAGCGTCCGCGTTCGTGCCGGACTGTGGCGGACAGGATGCGGGCGGTCCCGGCCTCGACGCGGCCGAGGAGCCCCGCGGTGGGCTCGTGGGTGCGGATCGCGCCGAGCCGGGGCAGCGTCACATGCCGGCCGTCGGTATCAACACGCATCACGCCGGTCGTGAAGCGGCAGGACAGGCGTGCCTTCCGCTTCGACTTGAAACGCGGCATGCCGACTCGCTTGCCCTTGCGCTGTCCGCGCTTGGACTTCGCGTAGTTGTCGAACGCTGCGGCGGCGTTCGCGAGGCCGGTGGAGTACGCCTCCTTGGAGTTCTCCTCCCACCAGGCGACGAACCGCGAGTCGGTGTGCTTGGCCGCGTTGAACGCCTTCCGCAGGGAGGGCAGCGACCACGGCCGCCATTGCGTCAGCCCAGCCTCCGAGACGCCGTACGACTCCTCCGCGCGGCGCTGCCACCACGACGCTTCAACCCACGCGACAGCCCAGTTGTACGCGGCACGGGCGGCGCCGCAGTGCGAGCGCAATGCGGCCTCCTGGGCGGCATTGGGGTCCAGTGCGAACCGGAACGCCCGCACCACGAACCCGGGCTGCGGCCGGAACTTCTTCATCCGGCGTCCTCGGCCATCGCCACGGCCACCGCGCGAGCTGCCCGGATCTTCGCGGCCCGACGCCCATACAAGCGGACGCACATCGAGGTGAGCACCTCGGTGATGTCGCGCACTAGATCATCGACGGTATCCGTGGGGTCGAGGACGACCAGGCGCCGCCCGGACGCAGACAGGGCGGCCTCCAAATGCTCGACACCGAACCGGGCCAGCCGGTCACGATGCTCGACCACGATCACAGCCGCCTGCGGATCGGACAGCAGGCGGTGCAGCTTGCGGCGCCGCCCGTTCAATCCCGACCCGACCTCGGTGACGACCTCGGCGACGGGCAGGCCAAGCCCGTTCGCCCCGTCCACCACCCGTGACGCCTGCCGATCCAAGTCCGCCTTCTGGTCGGCCGACGAGACACGGCAGTACGCCACCACCCGCCCCGAGGCCGCAGAGACGGCCGGAGCTGGCTCAGCAACCAGCCACGTCCCGGACGGCGCCTGGCGGACCGGAACGGGCATCTTCCCGTCCTTCACCCATCGCCAGGCGGTCTGGTAGCTCACACCCTGCTGCCGCGCCCACTCCGAAAGCTTCACAAGGCCAAAATAATCGAGATGCACGACTAGAAGTGACTATGAATGACTAGAGAATCTGTAGCAGCTTTCACCCCTCCCCGAGCAGATCGGCGCTTCCGCCCGCCCGTTCCGAATGCCATGATCTCGCCGAGGCGGCCACCGGTCCCGGGGCCGACCGACGAGAGGAACAACCCGACATGGCGCACGACTCCGCGCACCACAAACGCACCGTGGCCGTCCTGGGCCCGGGCGGCACCGGCGGCCTCCTCGCCGCCCTTCTGGCCCGCGCCGGACACCGGGTGATCTGCCTGGCCGGCGACGACACGGCGGACACCCTGCGCACGGCCGGCATCAAGGTCCGCAGCGGCACCTTCGGCGACTTCACGACCCCCGTCGAGGCCGACACCGAGCTGCGCGAACCGGTCGACGCCTGCGTGATCGCCGTCAAGCACACCTCCCTGCACTCCGCCCTCGACCGCGTCCCGCCCTCCGCCCTGGGCGACGGCCTGGCCGTCCCCCTCCTGAACGGTGTCGAGCACCCGGCGACCCTGCGCGCCCGCTACCGCCCGGACCGGGTCGCCCCCGCGGTGATCCGGGTCGAGTCGACGAGGGTCGCGCCGGGCGTCATCGAGCACGGCAGTCCCTTCGCCGAACTCGACCTGACCGGCGACGGCGTGCCCCGCGAACGCCTGGACGCCCTGGCCTCCGTCCTGGCCGCGGCCGGCCCCACGACCCGCGTCCTGGACGACGAGACGGCCGCCCTGTGGGCCAAGATGTCCTTCCTCGCCCCCTTCGCCCTCCTCACCACCCTGCACGCCCTCCCCCTCGGCGAGGTACGCACCCGTCACCGCGATGAACTGACGGCCCTGGTCGAGGAGACCGCCGCGGTCAGCGCGGCCTGCGGCGGACCCGCCGACCCCGCCCAGGCCCTCGCCCGCTACGACGCCTTCCCGCCCGGCACGAAGTCGTCGATGCAGCGCGACGCGGAGGCGGGCCGCCCCCTCGAACTGGACGCGATCGGTGGGGCGTTGCTGCGCGCGGCGGACCGGCACGGGGTGAAGGTACCCGTCGCGACCCGGGTGGTCGGGGAACTGGCGGACGCCGGCCACTGACGGCCAGCCCGACCCGTCACCGCCCGACCCGTCACCGGCCGTCCCTGCGCGCACTCTCAGCCGTCGTCCCCGCCGGTCAGGTCGAACCGCCAGTCGTTCGACGTGATCCAGTGCCCCTTCGGGTACTCGAACTCGGCCTGGCCGAGCAGCGTGAAGCCCGCCCGGCGGCAGACGCCGTTCGACGCGGTGTGCTCCACGCTCGGGAACGCGTGCAGATACCGGTGTCCGCCGGTGGCCCGTGCCTCCGCCACCACGGCGCGGGCCGCCCGCGCGGCCAGTCCCCGTCCCTGGAACTCCGGCAGGATCCCCCAACCGGTCTCCCATATCAGCGAGTCCTGCCACTCGCGCTCCCAGAACCCCACCGAGCCGACGGTCTCCCCGCCCTCCGCCAGCGTGACGCGGTACATCCGCCCCGACGACAACTCGACGTACCGCCGATGCCGGTCGACGAGCTTCTCCTCGCTCTCCGGCCCGCCCAAGTGGTCGGTCATCTCGGGGCTGTTGGTCCGCTCCAGCAGCCAGAAGTCGCCCTCCGCCCAGGGCACCAGCCGCACCTGCTCCGTATCCATGCCGACCACCGTAGGCGCAGGGTCTGACAACGCCTCCGACCTGCGGATTTGCCGAACCGGCAACAAACCTCGCGCGACCCCGTCGCCGCCCCGCATGCTCGTCGTGGCCCGTATCCGTACGTACGGAGGACGCATGGCACACCTCACCCACCGTCTGGTCCCCGGTCCCGCTGGCCGGATCCACCTCGTGGAACAGGGCACCGGGCCCCTCGTCCTGCTGCTGCACGGCTTCCCGGAGTCCTGGTACTCGTGGCGGCACCAGTTGCCGGTGCTGGCGGCGGCCGGATACCGCGCGGTCGCCGTGGACGTGCGCGGATACGGCCGTTCCTCGAAGCCGGAGGCGGTGTCGGCGTACCGGATGACCGAGCTGGTGGAGGACAACGCGGCCGTGGTGGAGGCGCTCGGCGAGCGTTCCGCGGTGGTCGCCGGGCACGACTGGGGCGCGACGATCGCCGCGCACTCGGCGCTGCTCCGGCCGGAGGTCTTCCACGCCGTCGCCCTGCTGAGCGTGCCGTACACCCCGCCCGGCGGCCCCCGCCCCAGCGAGGTCTTCGCCGGGATCGGCGGGGAGGAGGAGTTCTACGTCTCCTACTTCCAGGAGCCCGGCCGGGCCGAGCGGGAGATCGAGCCGGATGTACGCGGCTGGCTGGCCGGCTTCTACGCCGCGCTCTCGGCCGACACGATGCCCACCGCAGACGCCCACCTCCCGGCCGCCGACCCGCACTTCGTCGCACCCGGCGGGCAGTTGCGCGACCGCTTCCCCGCCGGCCGCCTCCCGGCCTGGCTCACCGAGGACGATCTCGACGTCTACGCCGGGGAGTTCGAGCGCACGGGACTGACCGGTGCCCTGAACCGCTACCGCGCGATGGACCGGGACTGGAAGGACCTGGCCGCCTACGCGGGCGCGCCGATCCGACAGCCCTCGCTCTTCCTGGGCGGCACCCTGGACGCCTCCACCACCTGGCTGTCCGACGCCATCGACGCCTTCCCCACCACGCTGCCCGGTCTGCGTGCCGCCCACCTCCTCGACGGCTGCGGCCACTGGATCCAGCAGGAACGCCCGGAGGAGGTCGGCCGTCACCTGACCGAGTGGCTGGGGTCGGTCGCGAGCGGGCGGTAGCGCACGTTCACCGCGGCCGTGCGGTCGCCGCCGTCGTGGCGTTCGAGGCGGACGGGAGCGCCGCCGGGGTGGTCGAACAGCCGGATGCCGTCGCCGAGCAGGACGGGCACGATGTGCAGATCGATCTCGTCGATCAGCCCGCGCTCGAGGAGCTGCCGGCCGATCGTGGGCGAGAAGACCTCCACGTTCTTGCCGCCGGCGGCTTCCAGGGCGATCCGGACGGCCTCGGCGATGTCGCAGCTCAAGAAGGTCACCCCGGTGGCGGGCGGCGCGTCCTCGGGGTGGTGCGTGAGGACGAACAGCGGACCCTTCCACGCGCCTCCGTAGACGGCACCGGCGTCGGGGAAGGCGTCCCAGCCGTCCCGGCCGCCCAGCACGGCCCCGGTGGTCGCGGCGTACTCCTCGACGAGGCCGGGCCGGAACGAGAACCCCGTCATCCAGTCCATCGCGTGCCCGGGACCGGCCACGAACCCGTCCAACGACATCGTGAAGTGCCAGAGCACCTTGCCCGCGGCGGTCTGCGGTGCCATGTCCGCCACCGAAGTCGTCTGCGTATGCGCGTGCGCGTGCTGAAGGTTCTCCATGGCTGTTCCTTTCTCACGGCGCTCCTCGTCCTCCTTGAGACCGGCCCCGCGCGCGGAAGTCATCGCCGGAGCGCCGACTCGCGGTTCTGCCGAGCGGCCGGCCCTGCTCCACGCGCGGCCACGGCCATGACGGCGACGGCGGTGAGCACCATGCCCGCGCCGACGTAGAGCGGTGCGGTGTAGCCGAGACCCGCGGTGATGGCGAGGCCTCCGGCCCAGGCCCCCAGGGCGTTGCCGATGTTGGACGCGGACACGTTGGCGCCCGCGGCCAGCGCGGCGCCCTGCGCGTGGTCGGTGACGCGGGTGATCATGCCGGGCACGCCGGCGAACCCGAACACGCCCATCAGGAACACCAGCACCACCGACGCCGTGGCGCTCTCGGCGAGCAGTCCGAACACGGCCAGGGTGACGGTGAGACCGGCCAAAGCGAGGAGCAGCGTACGGTCGCGGTCGTGGTCGGCGGCCCGACCGCCGACCATGTTCCCGACGACCAGGCCGACGCCGTACACCATGAGCAGCCAGGCGACATCCGCCGAGGAGAAGCCGCCGACCTCGGTGAACGTGTAGGCGATGTAGCTGAACGCGCCGAACATCCCGCCGTAGCCGAGCGCGGTGGCGACCAGGGTGAGCCAGACCTGCCCGGACCGGAACGCGCCGAGCTGGGCGCGCAGGCCGGTGGGAGGCGCCGGTTCCGTCGTCGGTGTCGTAACGGTGCGGCCCGGCACGCACGCGATGATCCCCGCGAGCGCGAGCAGGCCGACCGCGGTGACCGCCCAGAACGCGGCCCGCCAGCCCCAGCGCTCCCCCACCAGCGCGCCGAAGGGCACGCCGAGCACGTTCGCGACGGTCAGCCCGGCGAACATGACGGCCACCGCGCGGGACTTGCGCTCCGGCGCGACCAGGCTGCGCGCGACCAGGGAGCCGATGCCGAAGAACGAACCGTGGCACAGGGCCGCGACGATCCGCCCCCACAGCATCACCGGGTAGCTCGGCGCGATCGCGGACAGCAGGTTGCCGAGGACGAACAGGACCACCAGGCCGACCAGAACCTGTTTGCGGGGCAGCCGTGCGGTCGCCGCGGTCAGGACGATCGCGCCGACCGCGACGCTCAGCGCGTATCCGGAGATCAGCCGGCCCGCGGCCGCCTCGGACACCGCGAAACTCGACGCCACCTGCGGCAGCAGGCCCGCGACCAGGAACTCGGTCAGCCCGATGCCGAACCCGCCGACGGCCAGCGCGAGCAGCCCGCTTGGCATCCGTCGCCGTTCGGCCGCCGGGCTATGCACGGCACTCCTCAAGATCCGCGTCCATGAACCGACCCTCGCCTCCCGGCCGGGGCCCGGTCCATGGACAAAGCACCGACGACGCTTGGACGAAAGCGGGGCCGATGTTCACGACCGGGGGGCCAGAGCGGTGAACCAAGTGGCTCTACGACGATTTCGGCGCGCGGGCGCTCCCGGGCCACATGTCATTGAGATGCCGACGTAGATCGACAAGGCTCTGGGGCCATGGAGTTCTTCTGCTACCACCGTGACCGGCCCGGCTCGCTGCCCCTGCGGGAGGAGCTGACGGAGGCGCACTGGTCCTACATGGACCGGTTCGCGGACGAACTGATCGCCCGTGGGCCGACGTTCGGCGCCGACGGGGAGACACCGACCGGCAGCGTGCACATCGTCGATCTGCCCGACGCCGCCGCGGCGCGCGCGTTCGCGTTCGACGAGCCCAACTACCAGGCCGGCGCGTACCGGGACGTGCTGCTGCGTCGCTGGCGCAACCTGCTGGGCCGCACCATGTGGGACTTCCCCGGCGGGCGGACCGGTGACGACCGGTATCTGGTACTCGGTCTCGGCACGGGCGAGGCCGTCGATCTCGCCGTGCCGCCGGGAAGGGACGACCTGATCGCCTACGGTCCCCTGCTCTCCGACGACGCCACCGCCTGGCTGGGCACGGCGGCCCTGGTCCGTGCCCCGGACCCGGACCGGGCCCGAGCCGTGCTGACCGCGGAGCGGTACGCGGCCGTGGAGGTCCACGCGTGGGAGTTCGGCGGGCGGCGCTGACAACCCGGTTCTCGGGGCAATCGCACAGGGACCAGCCGTCCGAGCAAGGAGCGTCCACGCCATGGGTACCGCCGTCCGCGTCCCGCAGACCCGGGACATGATCGGGGACGAGCTCTCCGGAGACGAGGCGTTCACCGCCCTGCGCCACTACGGCGGCCTGCGGCTGCTGGCCGACTCCTTCGCCCGGTTCCGTTACGCCGACGGCTTCACCAACGCCCGGGCCCTCGCCTTCCAGGTGGTCCTCGGGCTGGTGCCGTGCACGGTGGCGCTGGTCGGGCTTGCCACGTCGGTGCACACGGAGGGCGTGGGCCGGATCATCGAGCTCACGCTGGGCCGGATCGTGCCGGGCGCGAGCGCCGACATCGTCGAGGACGCCTTCGACGGCACCCGGCGCACCGCGCACGGCAGTGTGTGGAGCACGCTCGCCCTGTGGCTCGGCCTGGGCTTCGCCCTGCTGAACCTCGCCTCGGCCATGGGCCAGATCGAACGTGGCGCGAACCGGATCTACGGCATCGAGCGCGACCGTCCCTTCCCGCGCAAGTACGCGCGCGGGATCGTGCTCGCGATCGCCGCCGGTCTGCCCCTGGTGCTGGGGTTCGTCGTGCTGGTCGCCGGCGAGGCCGTGGGCGACGCGGTGGCCGAGTCCGCGGGCCGGGAGGGCGGCGGACCGCGCTGGTGGAGTGTGCTGGACCTGCCGGTGGGGCTCGCGCTGGCCTGGGTGGCCTCCGCCGTGATCTTCCGCTGGTCGCCGCGTCGCGTGCAGCCCGGTTACACCTGGCTGGCCTTCGGCTCGGCGGTGCATCTGCTGCTGTGGGTGTCGGCCACCTGGCTGCTCGCGCTGTACGTCGAGGAGAGCGGTGCGTTCGGCGCGGTGTACGGGCCGCTCACGGCCTTCATCGCCCTGCTGCTGTGGGCGAACCTCACCGCTGTCGCGCTGTTCCTCGGCATCGCGTTCGCAGCCCAGCTGGAGGCGGCCCGCGCCGGCATCGAGTCGGCCGTGCAACCGGATCCTGGTCCGGGTGCGTGAGGCCGTACGGCGGTCTCGGCGTCAGCCCTGCGCGGCGGCGGTGACGGTCGCGGGGTCCACGCCGGTCAGTTCGACGACGCGGTGCGGTGGCACGCCGGCGGCCAGGGCGCGTCCGATCAGGCCGTCCCGGCCGTCCGCGGTGTCGCGGTAGGCGAGCAGCTCCTCCTCGACCCCGGCGAGGGACTCCGGGGCCAGGTGGTGGCGGACCCGGCTCAGTTCCTCGTCGCTCAGCGGCACGGGCAGCCGTTCGGCCCCCTCGGGCACGGCGGCGGTCTCCTCCGGCGGCAGCAGACGCAGGTGCGGGGAGGTCGGCGTGGAACCCTGGGCATCCAGCCACGCGCGGACCGCGGGAGTCTCCATGCACGCGAGCTCGCCGACTGCGGCGGGGGCCACGCCGAGCCGCGCGGACGCGTCGTCGAGCAGGAACAGGTAAGCGTCGTCGGTCATCCTCGGCTCCTTCTCGACACTGATTCCTCCACAGGGTCTGATCGACCTCCCACTACCGTTCCTAAAGACTGAGCGGGAGTGAGTCCTGTTGCCAGAACCCGTGCTCAGCCGTGTGCCCCGAACGGTGTTGGGCACACTGGTCGCCCGCTTTCGCTCCACGGCCCGGCGGCGCGCATCCCGTGCGCGGTCCGGGAACAAGGGGGCGGGTTCCCTCGCGCCGACCAATCTCCGGTCGGGCCTGGACGATCCGATGCCCCGCACCATCACTCTGGTGGGGCGGGGGCGGTGTCGTCCGTCGCCGGATCGGATGTCCGAGGGCGCGTCGCCCGATCGCGATGCTCGCCGCATCGTGCCGGGAAATCTTGCGGGTTGCCGTGGAGAGCGGCTGCTGCCAGTGCCGGGCCCCCCAGCGGCTGGTGTAGGCGGGGTCGACCGCGACGACGGCGATGTCCTGCTCGGCGGCCATCGACACCAGCCGGGCCTTGAGCTTCGCAGTGGGGAAGCGGGAGATGAGGCGGCGGAAAGGTTTGTTGCGGCCGTGCTTCTCGCGGCTGGTGCCGTCGCTGAAGTCGAGGTCTTCGATGGCGATCGCGGCGGCCCCGCATCGGCGGGCGTGGTGCAGCAGCCTGCTCAGCGCGTGCCGGATCTGCGCGTCCCGGTGCCCGCTGCTGCCGGTCAGGTCGTAGAAGAAGCGCTGCGGCTCGCCGATGGGGTTACCGTGCACATCGAGGTGCCAGGCGGCGAGGTGGTCGTCGTTCATGTCCACTCCCACCACCCCCCGGGCAAGCGCCGCTTCCAACGGCAGGGTGGGGGCGGCGGCGCGCTGCCAGGACGCGGTGACATACCAGCGGCCGCGTGCCGTGTCGCGGTGGATGCGGTAGGCCACTGCCCGGTTCGCGGTGACCCGATCACGCCACTCCTGCCCCCGGTGTTGGAACCGTACGGTGGCGTCGAGGACGTAGCGGCCGTGCGGTGCGTTGGCCAGGCGGGTCAGCGGAGCCGGGAGCTTGACCGAGAGTCGGCCGGTGTCGGTGACGCGGATCGTCTCGTTGCCGAAGCGCTTGCCCGACTCCCCGTCGGCGGCCAGGAACATGCGCACCGCCCGCCAGCGCTCCCGCCACGCCTGCTCGTCCAGGCCGGCCGCCTCAAGGTGGTGGCGGGTGTTCGCGAGGCGTTTGCCGCCCCGCGCCACCCGTACCCGGCCCGCCGCCCAGTCCGCCTCCACCACCGCGAGCCGGTCCTTCAAGGCGTGCAGGCGGCGGGACTTGGCATGCCACTCCGCCCGGCTCCCATAACCGCGCACCAGCCCCTCCCGCTTGTCCCCCTTGGCGCCCAGCGGCCGGGCCAGCCGCGCCTCGATGGACGTGATCTGCCCTCGCAGCCAGGCCATGTGGGCGGCCTGCCCGCGCCTGGCCAGCGCCCACTGGTCATGGCTGGCCTTGGTGATGCTGCCCGCCCAGCGCGCCGACGACTTCCCCGTCAGTGACCTTTTGCGCACCGCCCAGGACGGCGCATCATGACCCAGCCCCTGTCGGGACCGCTCCGCGAGATCACCGGCCGCCAGCGAACCCAGGAACACCCCGACCTCGGCCAGCACCGCCGCATCCAGCGCAGACACCCTCAGCCGGTCCCGAACAGCCACCCCAGCCGGACCGGGCGCCACGAACGACGCCGCCAACTCCCGCAACCCGCCCACCCGCTCCCCCTCCCGCCAGGTCGAAGACCCCTGTCACGGCAGTCAACGAGCAGCCACGGAGAAGGTCACCCATTCGCCCCAGGAACTCCCGTTCCCCTCCCAACAGCAAAGGACCACAGAACATCCCACGCCGGAGGAGACTCTCATGACGCACAACGGAACATGCGCATCCAGCACGGACACTCACCCACGCTCACCGAGGTCACTCATGCTGGGCAAACCGGCAACAGTTCCCGACCCCGCATGGTCCGGCTAATGTGCGGGGTCGGGGAGCGACCCGGGAGGAGCGAGGACATGGTCGGTATTCCGAGCGCGCTGTGACGTCGTAGGCCCTCCGGCCTGTCATCGCGTGCTGCCCTCGACGGTGCGGCACCGCCGGCTTTCGATCCGAGGATCCCCGTGCCGTCCTCCTCTTCCGCTGTACCCGATTCCGATCGATCCGATCGATCCGTCCCGTCGAGTCTGTGGCGGGACGGCGACTTCCGTAGCCTCTGGGTGGGCCAGACGGCCTCTCAACTCGGCGAACACACAAGGCTTTTGGTGCTGCCGCTCTTCGCCGTCCTGACCCTCGACGCCGGTGCCGGCGAGTTGGGCGCCCTGCGAGCGGTGGGGCAGGCGCCGATCCTGCTGCTCTCGCTCTTCGTCGGCGCGTGGGTGGACCGGTGGCGGACCCGTACGGTGATGGTGCTGTCGGACGTCGGCCGGGCCCTGGCCCTGGGCGCCGCCGCCCTGGCCGGGTTCCTCGGCCGGCTCGGTCTGCCCGCGCTGTTCGTGGTCGTCTTCGCCGTCGGCGTCCTGTCCGTGTTCTTCGACGTCGCCTACCAGTCGTCTCTCGTGCGGCTGGTGAAACGCGATCAGCTGGTGCGGGGCAACAGCGCGCTGGAGGGCAGCCGGTCCGCGGCGCAGATCGGCGGTCCCGCCCTCGGCGGGGCGCTGGTGTCATGGCTTTCGGCGTCGGTCGCCGCCGCCGTCGGCGCGGTCTTCTTCACGCTGTCGTTCCTGTCGATCCGACGGATCCGGCGGAGCGAAGCGGTCCCGGAACTCCCGGAACTCCCTGAACTCCCGGAGCGGCGGCCTGCTCGCACCGGACGACGCATTCTCGAGGGCCTGCGTTTCGTCGTCGGCGACGCCTCGCTGCGGACCGTGTGCCTGGCCTCGGCGGCCTTCCAGTTCTCCTTCGCCGCGCTGATGACCGTCCATCTGCTCTTCCTGCCGCGGGAACTGCATCTGTCGGGCACCGTCGTCGGGCTGTCGCTCGCGGCGACGGGGCCGGGCGCGCTCCTGGGATCGCTGCTCGCCGCCCGTCTGCCGGGCCGGTTCGGTCATGGTGCGGTGCTCGTGTCCGCGGCGGCACTCGGCGACGGCGCGTTCATATGGGTGCCCGCGCTGCACGGCTCCTCGGCGACGACGGTCGCCGCGCTCCTCGCGGTCGGCTTCGTGTTCGGGGCGGGCGGCCAACTGGTGAACGTCACGGTGATGGCCGTCCGGCAGGCGGTCACCCCGGACGGGATGCAGGGCCGCGCGGCCGCCACGATCACGTTCGTCGGCATGGGCCTGACCCCGCTCGGCTCCGTGCTCGGCGGATACCTCGCGCAGGAGTGGGGGTTGCGCACCAGCCTGCTGGTGACGGTCGCGGGCATGCTGCTGTCGCCGGTGGTGATGGCCCTGTCCCCGCTCGCCCGCCTGGGACGGACCCTTCCGGAACCCGCGGAACACGCCGGCCGGACGTCCGACTGATGTGTACGGGACCAGCCGGTCGCCGCCCGGTGCGATTGAGCGCTGCGGTTGGCCGCTCCGAGCGCCACGGCAGCCGCAGAGCGGCGATCACCATGACGATGGACCGTTCGGACGGGGGCCAGGTGGCAGGCTCGCTGCATGGCAGACGACATCGTGGGGAATCAGGTCGCCGACCTTCAGGCAGAGTGCGCAGAACAAGCCCGCAAGAACCGCTTCCGCCGGCGGTTCTGGCGGTTCGCCCACGCCGCGCTCGGACTGCCGGCCGCCGTGCTCGCCGGGATCTCGGGCGCAACGGGGCTCGCTTCAGCAGACGCCCGTGTCCCAGCGGCAGTACTGGCACTGGTCAGCGCGGGGCTGAGCGCCGCCATCGCCTTCCTGAAACCGGAGGTGCATCAGCAAGCGGCTCACGCACGCCGCAGGGCCTACCTGGCATTGGAGGTCGAGGCCCGCTTCGCACTGACCCAGGCGGCGTCCAGGGGAGAAGCCGTATCACTGTGCGTCTACCGAAGTCTGCTGGAGCGCCGAAGGATGATCATCGCGGGTCAGGTCGACGAGCTCGTGCAGCGGATCGCTGTGGGAAGCCCCACCGTGGCGGAGGCCGACGAATGAAGATGCTCGCACTGGCCAACTGGAGTGCCCGGTCACACCCGTTCGCATGAACCGCCTGAAGCCACTCGCCACCCAAAATCGAACAGGCGTAGCATTGTCTTGTGGCTGAGACCTATGACTTTCCGAGTGACCTCCTCGCCGGTCAGGAGGAGCTGCATCAGGTCCGGGCCGAGCTGTCGGCCCTGCTCAAGCGGCTCCCCTGGTCGGTCGCGCCGCTGGACGGCTTCAGCGACGACAACGGCTGGCGGAAGGTGGAGCGCCCCGCCTCCCCCGGCTGGACCCCCGACGAACAGGCCGAGGTGGAGAAGCTCCGGCAGCGTGAGCACGAACTCGCGGTCTTCGTCACCACCCACCGCTTCTGGAGGGAAGTGGAGACCCCGGACCGCGTCGACGCCCGGACCGAGCTGAAGCAAGCGTCCCGCAAGCAGGAAGCGGGCTGAACGACGAAGGACCCCGGCCGAGACGGCCGGGGTCCTTCGTGATGTGGGCGCGGACGGTTTCGAACCGCCGACATCCTGCTTGTAAGGCAGGCGCTCTACCCCTGAGCTACGCACCCGAGACGAGTCGACAGCCTACCTTGCCCGGGGCCCTGCCCTGCAAACCCTTACCCGCGGGACCGGCGCGATCAGGGTCGGTACGGGGGAAAACCCCACCCCCGATCCGGGAGCGGCCCGGATCCCCCGCCCGGGCCCCGGTCCCTAGGGTCGAAGCAAGGTCGCGGACTGCCCGCGCCCGCCCGCCCAGGGCTAGATCAGGGGGAGATCGACATGGTCCGTTCCGTTCCCGCACGTGCCGCCGCCGCGGCCGGGATCCTCGCGCTCGTCGTCGCGGGGGCCACCGCCTGCGGCGCCTCCGCCGGGGACGACAAGACCCCCGATCACGAGTCCTTCGCCCTCCAGGGCCGCACCCTGACCGTCGACTCCGACGACTCGGCGCTGGAGATCGTCGCCGCCGATGCGAACAAGGCGGGCACGATCGAGGTCACCCGCTGGTTCCAGGGGACCGTCGCCGTCGGCAAGGACCCCGAGGTGACCTGGTCGATGAAGGACGACCGGCTGGTGCTGCGGATGAAGTGCAGCGGTGTCGTGGCCGACTGCGCGGCCAAGCACCGCATCGAGGTGCCCCGGGACATCAGCGTGAAGGTCGTGGACGGCGACGGCAGCGTCCGGGCCCGGGGTTTCACCCGGCCGCTGAGCATCAGCACCGGTGACGGTTCCGTGCGGGTCACCGACTCCAGCGGGCCGCTGGAGCTGCGCACCGGCGACGGGTCGATGCGCGCCCAGGTCACCTCCCGCCGGGTCACCGCCCGTACCGGGGACGGCTCGCTCCACCTCGAACTGGGCGCTGTACCGGAGCGGGTGGAGACCCGCAGCGGCGACGGCTCCGTGACCGTCGAGCTGCCGAAGGCCACCTACCGCGTCGACACGAAGTCCGGTGACGGCGGGGTCGACGTGTCCGTGCCCCGCTCCGACTCCAGCGACCACTTCGTGTCCGCCCAGAGCGGAGACGGGAAGATCACAGTGCGAACCGCGAACTGACCGGCCCGTGTGTTCGTCCCTTACCGGTGGGAGAATGACACCGGGCACCGCCAGGACGAACACAGCACGGGAGAGGGATGTGACGGCGACACCATCGCAGTCGTACTCGTCGTCGTCGGTGCCGCGCGCACACCGCCGGGCGCTCAGGGACACCCTCACGCTCGTCGGTCTGCCCCTGCTCGCCGCCCTCGCGCTGCCGGCCGCGTTCGCCGGCGGCGGCACCCGGCGCTGGTTCGGCGGGCGCGCGGAGAGCCAGCGGGCCGAGGCACAGGCCGCGAAGGACGCCGCCGCGGCCGCGTTCTACGAACTGGACACCGCCCAGCGGGATCTGCGGATCTCGATAGAGACCATCACCGCGGTCGACGACTCCCCCGCCGCCCGGCGGGCGGTCGCCGACTTCCAGGCGATCAGCGGACGCATCGACGAGGCCAGCCGCCACTACATCGAGGCCGTGGACGCCCATGACCTCGACCGGGACGACCTGGAGGCCTCGGTCGCCGCACACGCACGTACCGAGCTCACCCGGGCCAAGGACGAGCTCGGCAACGTCAAGAAGGAGCTGGACCGGTTCGGCGACAGCCTAGGCCCGCTGCTCGACAAGGCCGAGACCCGGCTCGCCCGCCTCGCCCCGGCCGTGGAACGGGCCCGGCAGGGGCTGCTGGCCGCCTCCAACGCCCTTGACGCGGTACGGGAGTCGGGGCTGAAGGCGGACGACCTCGCCGCCCGGCTCGCCACCCTCGGACCCGAACTGACCAAGCTGAACCAGGGTGCCGGGCAGCACGGCGTGGCGCAGACCCTGGAGCGCGCCGAACTGGTCGCGCGGGAGGCCGAGTCGATCCGGGTCGAGGCCGAGCGACTGCCGGAGCGGGCCGCGGAGATCGACCACCGGCTGGTCTCCCTGCGCACCCGCGCCGAGGCCCTGACCACGCGCGCGGGCCAGGTCGACCCGGTCCTGAGCGAACTGCGCCGCCGGTTCACCGCCGCCTGCTGGCAGGACCTCCAACACGTGCCGGACCAGGCCGCGGAGAGCGTCCGGCAAGCCGAGCAGAAGCTCCGCGAGGCCCGCGTCGCCCGCGACGAACAGCGCTGGCCGGACGCCACCTCGCTGCTCTCCACGGTCCGCGCCCTGCTCAACACCACCGACGAGTCCGTGTCCGCCGCAGGCGACCGGCTGCGCCGGCTGAACGCCGTGCAGAAGGACCCCCAGCAGGAGATCGACCGCACCCGCTTCGCCCTGCGCGACGCCCAGCGCCTCGCCATGACCGGCCGCACCACCCCCGATCCACGGCACGCACGCCCCCTGGACGACTCGGTGGCCCGCCTGGACCGGGCGATCGCCACCCTGGAGGGCCGCCACCCCGACTACTGGCACTTCCTCACCGAGACGGAAGCGGTACGGCAGACGGTGGCCCGGGTGGTCGCGCAGATCCGTGAGGAGCGCGGCGGCGCGCACTAGAACTGCTCGTCAACTACTCGCGAGCAGGCAATTGAATCCCGCACGAACTAGACAAATCACCCTTTTTTGCATAGATCGCCCCAATGCGGTGACATGTACTGAGACCCGCAGATCTCTCGCAAAGGAGATGGTGGTATGTCCTCCACCGAATTCCAGCTCGAGGACCTCACCGAGGTTCCCGGCACCGACGTCGAAGCGGCTCTCGACCCCGTCGAGGCCGACGGGGTCTACCGCGACAGCCGCCAGTGCGCGGCGCTTGCTCTGACGTCCTCGTCGAGCAACCTCCTGCTGTCGCCTCCGACGCCACGGCCGAAGAAGGGCTGACGGGAGAATCCGAATGGAGCAGTCAGGCACTTCGACCCGTCTGGCGGGCGCGGTGCAGGGCCTCACGTCGGAACTGGTCTCCGCTCTTCGGAGCGGAGACCGCTTCCGACTCGCAGGCACGGTCGCCGAGGGGCAGGGCCCCGGGACGACCGCCGACCCGTCCCTCGCCGCCGTACGGGTGGTGGGCGCCGATGTCGTCCTGCCGAGCGTCCTGCTGCGCTGCCCGCCCCCCGCACCGGACGACCTCACCGTGTTCGGCAAAGCCGTGCACGCCTATCCGCCTCCCGTCCAAGCCGCTCCCACGTCGGTGTGGAGTTACTGGGCCATGAGGCGGGCGCTCCTGCGGCTGGACGCGTCCCTCGACGGCGCATGGGGCGATGACACCGAACCGGGGGCGGCCTGGCTCGACGACGCGCCATGGCAGTTCCTGACCCACCAACTCGCCGTGCTCGCCGCGCTCGCGCTGCCCGGCGAGGACTGCGCGGTGGCCCGTGCGGCACGCCGCCGTCCCCTCGACGTCGCCCGGGGATTCGTCCGGGCGGTCCGCCGCCGCGACTGGCTCCAGGCAGCCGGAGCGGGACGCTGGCTGGTCCTCCTGGACGACGTGCCGCGGACACTGGGCCTGGACACCGGGCTGGAGTTCGTGGCGCAGATGGGCGGCGAGGACGCCCGGGTGGCGCTCCAGGTCGAGGCCGCCCAACTGATGCGGACCGGAGTGCTGGTGTGACGGCGCCCGAGGCCGGGGTGCCCCCCGGGTTCCGGTCGACCCCAGGGGTCCGGGCGACGCACGAGATCCGGGACCTGGCCGAGGCCGCGTTGACCTGGGTGTCCGCCCACCGCCACGGATTCGCGCTCGGCGACGACGCGCTCGCCGAGCACGGCAACGTGAACACCACCTGGAAGCCCCTCGGGGAGCTGGCCCAGGTGTGCGTCTCAGTACGACGGCACACCGATCCTGCCGACCCGCTCCACGTGACGGCGTCCGACCTGCTGTCGTTCGCATGGCACCAGACCGGGCGTGGCGCCCTGTTCACGGAGTTGCAGCGCCTCGAACCCTTCGCGACCTATCCGCTGGAGGTGTACGCGGCCTTCGCGTCGGCCGGCCTGCGCCACGAAGGCTACGAGCGCGCCACCGCGACGGTGGCCCGCACCCGCGGCTGGCACGTGACGGAGCAGGAACCGAACCGGCGCATGAGTGTGCTCAACTCCGAGCGCCGCAGCGGCATCCCGGAGCACGGGGACATGGCGCGGGCGCTGGACCGCACCTGGCTCGCCGGCCTGCCTGAGCCGTGGACGTTCGAGCTGGCCGCCGGCTACACGCTGACCCATGTGATCTTCCATCTCACCGACTGGGGCCTGACCCCGCGGGCCGTGCCCCCGCCGGTCGCGGCCTACCTCCGGCACTGGCTCCCGCCCTGGCTCGACACCTGTCTGGAGGACGAGCAGTGGGACCTGAGCTGCGAACTGCTGGCCGTGGCGAGCAGCCTGCCCGGTCCGCCGGAGCGCGCCCTGCTCCAGGAAGCGTGGGCAAGGCTCTCGACGGCCCAGGACGACTCCGGCTTCGTCCCGGAGGTCGGCGGACCAGGCAGCCGTACGACCGCGCCCGCCTTCGTCGACTGCTACCACTCGACGCTGATGACGGCCTTCGCCGCCGTGCTGACCGTGAGCCGGCTGCGCGAGGCGGCCGAGGACGACGCGGAGGCGGACGCGGTGAGCGGCGGACAGGGAGTGCCGGGATGACCCACACACGCCTCATCCACCAGGTCGGGGTCGGCGCCCTGGAATGGCTGCACGCCCACCGCGACGGATTCCGGTTGGAGTTGGACGTCGACCCGGAGGTCGGCTTCCTGGAACGCTTCAAACCGGTCGGCGAACTGGCCCTGATCTGCAAGGTGTTGTTCCGCGAAGGCGTGGCCGGGTCCCGACAGGCCGCACTGGCACGGCAGTTGATCGACCACGCCTGGTGCCACACGCTGGACGGCGGCCGGATGCTGGTGCGCGGCCAGCACACCGAACCCATCTCGCCGATCCCCTTCGAGGTGTACCTGCCGTTCAAGGAGCTGGGCTACAGCAGCCCCGAGACCGAGCGGGCCTTCCGGCTCAACCAACGGCTGGACAGCTTCGCCGCCCTGGAGATGTCACCGGTCCGCCGCCTCGGCCTGTCCGCCTTCCAGCGCCGCTTCGGCCTGCCTCCCCGGCCGCCGGAAGCCGACCTCGTCGGCGCGACCTGGCTGGGGCGCGCACCCGAACCCTGGACGGTGGAGGGGCACATCGCCTACGACATCACCCACACCGTCTTCCATCTCACCGACTGGGGAGAGAAGCCCGAAGGTCTGCCGGCCGAGGTCGCCGACTACCTCGCGACCTGGCTTCCGGTCTGGCTGGACGACTGGCTCGACCTGCAACGCTGGGACCTGCTCGGAGAGCTGCTCGTCGTCGACGCCTGTCTGCCCCACCCCACGTTCGACGAGCGGGCCTGGGAGGGGTTCGCCGCCGCCCAGCAGCCGGACGGCGCGATGCCCGCCGTGCGCACCATGCCGCAGGGCGAGCCCGACGAGGTCTTCGACATCGTCTACCACCCGACGCTGGTCGCCGCCTTCGCCTCCGTACTGGCCACGTCCCGCGCCCTGACGCACCTGGTGCGCACCCCGTCATGACAGCCGGCGCACTCCCCTGGCCGGGCGGTCCGCTCGACCTCATCGACGTACTCCCGCCCGGCGTCCCGCAGGCGGAGGACGACGAGAGGGTACGGCGGCGGCTCGACGCGGCCGTCGCCGCCGTGGACGCGCCCGACGTCGTGTTCGCCCTGTCCCGGCACGGTCGCCGCACCGTGCGCACCGGAGGCACCGCACCTCCCCCGCCCGTGCCCCGCGAGCAGCTGCGCTACGAGATGGGTTCGGCCTCCAAGACGTTCACCGGACTGCTGCTGGCCCACCTGACCCACACGGGCCTGCTGTCCGCCGGCGAGCCGGCCGCCGCCCTGCTGGATCCCGCCCGGCGACCGGACCCGGCCCGGCGGCCCGGCGAGCACCCCGTCACCCTCGCCCACCTGATCACCCACACCTCCGGTCTGCCCGGCCTGCCCCCCGACTTCTTCGTCCGGGCGCTGCCGGAGTGGCGCACCAACCCCTACGCCCGCTATCCCGCCGAGCGCGTGGTCGACGCCTTCCTGCGCCATCGGAGGCACCGCAGGCCGGGCACCCGCTGGCACTACTCCAACTTCGGTGTCGCCGTCCTCGGCCACGCCCTGGCGGCGGCGACCGCCACCCCGTGGGACGAGCTGCTGACCGGTCAGGTGCTGGGCCCGCTCGGGCTGAGGGAGACCACCCTCCTCCCGGGCTCCCCGGACACCGAAGCCACCGGGCACCGCAAGGACGGCACGACGCCCGTGCCCCCGCTGACCGTCGGCGGCTTCCAGGCGGCCGGTGCCGTCCGGGCGACCCCGCACGACCTGCTCACGTTTCTGGAAGCGCATCTGGATCCCGCGGACCGGACCCTGACCGGAGCCCTGCGCGCGGTCCGCCGCCCGGTGCTACGGCGCGGGCTCGGGCACCGGCACGTGCACACGGTGGCCTGGTTCCGGCACCCCACGGAGCACGGTCCGATGTACTTCCACGGCGGGGCGACCCTCGGTCAGCAGGCCTTCCTGGGCTTCCGGCCGGACACCGGGACGGCGCTGGCCGCCATGTGCACCCGCCGCTTCCGCGTCCGCGACGCCTTCGTGCCGACCGCGTACGCGCTGCTGGCCGAGATGTAGCGGGGCGTCGGCGACTTCACGGCACGGCGCGGGGGCAGGGCCCGCAGACCCTGCCCCCGCGCCGCGCTGTCAGCCCGTCCTCAGACGCGCTGCCACAGGCCCGGAGCGAGGGCGGGCTGCCAGCCGGTCTGCGCCTGATGGGGCTGCAGGCACTCGTACGCGACGCCGTCGAGGGTCACCCGCTCCCCGACCTCGTACACCCGGCCCGCGGCCCAGGAACCCTCCTGGCCGTCCTCGGGGGCGGATGTGCCGCTCCCGCTCGTGCTGGTCTTCAACGTGAGGCCGTAGGTGCTGAGCACCGGGTTGATCGGCTGGTAGAAGGTCGTGCCGCCGCGCGTGCAGTCGCCGGAGCCCCCGGAGGTGACGCCCTGGGCCTGGACTCCCGAGATGTAGGAGCCGCCGGAGTCACCCGGCTCCGCGCACACCGTCGTACGGGTCACGCCGTCGACGGTGCCCTCGGCGTAGGTGACGCTGGTGTCGTGCTGCTGGATCATGCCGCAGTGCCAGCCCGTGGTGGAACCGGACCGGCACACCGCGGCGCCCACCAGGGCCTGCACCGAGCCGGCCGTCTGCACGTCCTGGCCGCCCTCGCCCTTGACGGCGGAGGTCGCGGTCCAGTCGCTGTTGACGCCCACCCACGACATGTCCTGCCCGGGGAAGACGGACGCCTCGAAGGTGCCCTGGGCGACCTGGTTGTACCCGGTGGTCTTCGATCCCGCCTGCCCGCAGTGGCCGGCTGTGGCGAACCCCTGCTGGTCGCCCTTGGTGACGCCGAAGCCCACGGAACAGCGGAACGTGTCGTCGATGTAGAAGGCGTCACCCCCCTTGATGTCGTAGAGGGCGCGCGGCTGGTCGGCCGACACCTTGACGTCCACGAGCGCGCTGTCGACGCCGGCGGCCTCGATGAGCGTGTCCGCGGCGGCGCGGCTCGTCGCCTGCAGCGTCACCCGGTTGGTCCGTACGTCGACGTACCGGACCGGCGTCTGGAGGCCCTTGCCGGTCACGGCACGGTCCAGCTTGGTCTTGGCCGCCTTCAGGTCCGCCAGCGGGGTGGCGACGACCACGGCCCGCGCGCCGCCGGCCTCGATGGCCGGGGTGTCCGCGACGTCGGTGCTCGCGACCGTCAGGGCGGCGGAGGTGGGGCCGTTCACCCACGCTCCCGCGAAGCGCTTGCCCAGCGCGTTCTGGAGCCGGCCGGCGCGCGTGCCCGCCTCGGCCTCGTTCACCAGGCGGGTCCTGGCCTGGGCCTCGGTCAGGCGCAGATCGCGCTCCATGGCCCGCAGGACCACGGGTGAGGGGCTGTTCGCGCCCAGCGTCTCGGCGGCGGAGGGTGCCGGCGTCGGCGCGGGGGGCTCGACGGCCGCGGCCGCGGGCAGCCCCGTGAGCACGAGTGCGCCGAGTACCGTCAATGCGGCACAGGCGGCTGAAGCGGATCTGTGGACCATCAGGCGTCTCCTCAGGTCGGGTACAAAACATCTCGAATGCCTAGGCTTTGCCGAAAACGACTCAAGGGATGTCCGTTTCCCGGTCGTTCCGCGCATCGGACGACAAGAGGGGGCCGCCCGGCGGAGCAGGTGATGCCGCCGGGCCGCCGCACCGGGTACGTCAGACAGGCTTGAGGCCGGGGTCGCCCGCCTCCGTCACGAAGGACGCGGCGGTCGAGACCGGCGCCCCCGGGGTCGTCACGGCGGACACGGTCCTGAAGTCGGCCCGCGCCTTCTGCCGGTCGAGGGTGACCCGCACATAGCCGCGCCGCCCGTCGTAGAACTTCAGATGCGGGTTGGCCTTGAGATACGTGTCCCACGTGGAGGGTTTCTCGGCGCCGTCCCGGCCGCTCGCGACCGACGTGGCGGTGAACTCCGTGCCGAGGGTCCGGGAGGCCGGGTCGTCGAAGTCGTCCTTGATGTCGAAGGCGTACGCGGCGTGCAGGTCCCCGGTCATCACCACCAGGTTCTCGACCCCGGCCGCTTTCGCGCCGTCGAGGATCCTGCGGCGCGAGGCCCGGTAGCCGTCCCAGGCGTCCATGGACATCTTGGGTGCCGCGGTGAGGTCGAGTTTGCGCTGCGAGAAGCAGACCTGTTGCGGCATCACGTTCCACAGGGCCTGCGAGGCGCGCCAGCCGTCGATCAGCCAGCTCTCCTGCGCCGCCCCGGTGATGGTGCGCGCCGGGTCGTCCTGCAGGGGGCCGCCGGAGTGCGTGGTGTCCGCGTACACCTGGTCGGCGCGGTACTGCCGGGTGTCGAGGACGTCGAACTGGGCGAGCGTGCCCCACTGGAGCCGGCGGTAGAGCCGGGCGTCGGGGCCGTTCGGCAGTTGTGCGGCGCGCAGCGGCTGGTTCTCCCAGTAGGCCCGGTAGGCGGCGGCGCGGCGCAGCAGGAAGTCCTCCGGCGGGTCGTCGTTCTCGCTGACGGCGCCCGCGTAGTTGTTCTCGACCTCGTGGTCGTCCCAGGTGACGACGAAGGGGTGCGCCGCGTGGACCGCCCTGAGGTCCGGGTCGCTCTTGTAGAGGGCGTAGCGCAGCCGGTAGTCCTCCAGGGTCATGGCCTCGCGGTTGAAGAGGTCGGGCAGCTTCCGGTCGGTGTAGGCGCGGTGGCCGCCCGCGGAGGTGACGGCGTACTCGTACAGGTAGTCGCCGAGGTGCAGGACCACGTCGACGTCGTCCTGGGAGAGGTGGCGGTGCGCCGTGTAGTAGCCGTCGAAGTAGGCCTGGCAGGAGACGGCGGCGTAGGAGAGGGACGCGGCGGCGGCCGTGGTGGCCGGTGCCGTGCGGGTACGGCCCGTCTCGCTGATCCAGGTGCCGGCCTTGAACCGGTAGTAGTAGACCCGGTCGGAATCGAGGCCGTCGACGTCGACGTGCAGGGTGTGGTGGTACTCCGGATAGGCGACGGCCGTACCACTGCGGACGGGGGTGCCGAAGCTCTTGTCGGAGGCCAGCTCCCACTGGACGACGACGGATTGCTGGGGCAGACCGCCGTCGGGCTGGAACGGGGCGGGGGCGAGCCGGGTCCACAGCAGCACGGAGTCGGGCAGCGGGTCCCCTGAGGCGACGCCGAGCGTGAACGGATCACTGCCGATGCGCGCCGCGTCGAGTTCGCGGGAGCCGGAGGCACCCCGGGCCGGCAGGTCGGCGCTGAACGCGAGGGCGGCGGCCGCCGCGGTGACCGTGAGAAACCGCCGTCGGCCCAAGTGCCGTGCGGCGGCGCGCAGTTCGGGGTGGTGTCGCGAAGCCAAGGGGGCTCCTCCCGCGGTTGATCGCCGGCAGAGAACCCCCGCATGCTAACCAGACAATGATCAGATTTCGGACATGCCTGTCGGAGCGCCGGTTAACCTGTGCTCATGCCTCGCTACGAATACCGCTGCCGGACCTGCGGCGACACCTTCGAACTCAGCCGCCCCATGGCCGAGTCCTCCGCCCCGGCCGACTGCCCGGCCGGCCACGACGACACCGTGAAGCTGCTGTCGACGGTGGCGGTGGGCGGCTCGGCGTCCGCTTCGGCGCCGGCCCCCCAGGCGGGCGGCGGCGGAGGATGCTGCGGCGGCGGTTGCTGCGGCTGACCGCCGTACGGACGCTTCTTCAGGCTGCCTTCAAGTCCGCGTCCCTAGCGTGGGCCCATGTCAGCCATCGACTGGGTCAACGGCCTCATGGACGCCCTCGGCGCGCCCGGCGCCGGGGTCGCCATCGCCCTGGAGAACCTCTTCCCGCCCATCCCGAGCGAGGCGATCCTGCCGCTCGCGGGCTTCGCGGTGAGCGCCGGCCGGATGAGCCTGGTCGCCGTGCTGCTGTGGACGACGGCGGGCTCGGTGATCGGCGCCCTCGCGCTCTACGGCGTCGGCGCGCTCCTCGGCCGGGACCGCACGGTGGCACTCGCGGCGCGGCTGCCCCTCGTCAGGGTCGCGGACATCGAGAGGACCGAGGCCTGGTTCCTGCGGCACGGCACCAAGGCGGTGTTCTTCGGCCGGATGGTCCCGGTCTTCCGCAGCCTCGTCTCGATCCCGGCCGGCGTCGAGCGCTTGCCGCTGCCGGTGTTCCTGACGCTCACCACGCTGGGCAGCGCCCTGTGGAACACGGCGTTCGTCCTCGCGGGCCACGCCCTGGGCGCCAACTGGACCCAGGTCACCGACGTCGTGTCCGCGTACTCGAAGGTCGTCCTTGTGGCCGCCGCGCTCGCGGTCGTGGCGTTCGTCGCCGTACGACTGCTGCGGCGGCCCTCGTCTACTGAGGCGTCCGAGCCGTCCTGAGCAGCTCCCGCAGGATCCGCTCCCCCGCCAGCACTCCCCGCTCCGGCAGCGCGCTGATCGCCGGAGCGGTCCAGTTCTCGTCCGCCAGCTCTCCGTGCCCCGGCCGCCAGCCCCGGTCGGCCGCGAGGAGCAGGTCGGTGTCGAGCAGCGAGTCGCCCGCGGCCAGCGTCAGGGCGGCCCCGGTACGCCGGGCCACCTCGCGCACGGCCGCGCTCTTGGTGAGCGGCTTGGGGACGGCGTAGATCTTGCGGCCCTGGAGGGAGACCGTCCAACCGCGGCTCTCGGCCCACACCGCGAGCTCCTTCACCCATTCCTCGGGCAGCAGTTCGCGCTCGACGACGAGGTAGGCGAAGAGGTCCTCGGCGATTCGGTGCTTGCGCAGCCACAAGGGGTCGGCCGTGGCCTGGAGGTGCGCGCTGATCTCGGCCAGCGAGGCGCACTCGTCGGCGAGGCGGGCGGTGACCCGTTCGTGCCAGTCGAGGTCGGTGACGCCGTCGACCAGCAGGTGGCCGCCGTTCGCGCAGATCGCGTAAGCGGGCGGCGGGCCGGGCAGGTTGATGCGCTGGTACTGCTTGCGGGTGCGCGTGGTCGTCGGCACGAAGACCGCCTCGTCCCCGAGCTCGCAGAGCAGTCCGGCCGCGGTCTCCGTCATGTACGACAGCGGCCTGCTCTCGTGCACCTCGACACAGAGCAGCCGGGGCGCCCGCGCGTCCGGCATGGTCAGCGCGAGGGCGGCGGCGGAGTAGATGAGCGTACGGTCGAGGTCGCTCGCGACCAGCACCGGAGCCTGGGCGGCCATCAGACCGACACCGCCTTGCCGTCGGCACCCGTCGCACCCCGCGTGTACTTGGGGTGGATCAACCCCACGCAGGTGTACGGGAGTTCGGCGACCTCTTCCACCGGGACACCTCTCTGCTCGGCCAACAGGCGTACGTGGTCCAGGTCCGCGCCCGCGCCTGCCCTGGCCAGGATCTTCCAGGGCACCCGGCGCAGCAGCACCCTGGTGGTCTCGCCGACGCCCGGCTTGACGAGGTTGACGTCGTGGATGCCGTACTCCTCGCTGATGCGCTCGACGGCGGCCCAGCCCTCCCAGGTGGGCTCGCGGTCGCCGGCCAGCAGTTCCTTCACGGTGGCGTCAACGGCGTCCACGACCTCGGGGAAACGGGCGGCGACGGCGTCCAGGAAGTCCACCGACACGTCCGCGCCCGCGAGTTCGCGGTAGAACTTCGCGCCGTGGAAGTCGTCCGGGCCGACCAGGTCCGCGCGCAGCACCGTGCGCGAGATCAGGCCCGACACCGTGGAGTTGAGGCAGGCGGAGGGGATGAGGAAGTCCTCACGGGTGCCGTACGTCCGCACGCACGAGCCCGGGTCGGCGAGTACGGCGATCTCCGGGTCGAAGCCCGGGGCGCCCCCCTCGGCCTCGAACTTCCGCACCGCTTCCGTCAGTTCACGGGTGATCGCGCCCTTGCCGGTCCAGCCGTCGACGAAGACGACGTCGGCCGGGTCGTGGTGGTCGGCCAGCCAGCGCAGGGCGTTGGCGTCGATGCCGCGGCCGCGGACGATCGAGACGGCGTAGTGCGGCAGGTCGAGACCGTGGCGGAACTGCGCCCAGCGGCGCATCAGGACGCCGACGGGGGTGCCGGCGCGGGCGAGCGAGACGAGGACCGGGCGGGGCGAGCGCTCCTGGAGCACGATCTCCGTGACCGCGCCGACGGCCTGGGCGAGCCTCGCCGAGGACTCCCCGAGGGCCGTCCGGAACAGCTCCTGGTACTGGTCGCTCGGCTGGTACTCCATCGGCAGCGACTCCGCGTAGTGCGCGCCGCCGCTCTGGATGGCCTCCTCGCGCTCCTCGGTCGGCGCCTCCAGGGTGACGTCCGAGAGGTCCTGGAGCAGCCAGCCGACGTCCTCCGGGGCGTAGGAGGAGAAGGCGGGGCCGCGGAGGGGCTCGGGGGGCATGGGGGGCCTTTCGGGGGTGTAGCTGGGGACGACCGCGAGGGTGACGTGCGGGGTGTGCTCGGCGAGCCGCGCCAGGAGGCCGTCGGGGGCGTGCAGTTCGGGGGTGTCGGCGGTGGAGTCGACGACCACGACCACCGCGTCGAAATCGGCGCCGGCGACGTTGTAGGCGTAGCGCTCGCCAGGGCCGTCGGCCGGGTTGTCGTGGGCGGGGAAGGTGAGACGCGTGCGGATCGCGTATCCCGGGTCGTCCACGGCCAGGACGGGTGAGCGGGTGGTCGTGGAGTAGGTCACGCCGACGCCTTCAGCGACCTGTTCGAGCTCGCGGGCGAGCCTGAGGGGGGCGTACATCAGCTCTTCGAAGCCGAGGATGTGCACGCGGTGCGCGTCTTGCGGCAGCGCCTCGGCGAGCCTTGCGGCCATGGCGGGGAGCGCGGACTCCAGGCGTATTCGGTGTGCCGGGGTGAAGCCGTGGCGGCCGCCGTCGGGGAGGTCTCGGGGCCACGACAGGTCTGTACGGTGGATTGCCGGGTGCGGGCGGGTGGGGGCTGGTCGCGCAGTTCCCCGCGCCCCTGAGTTGGCATCCTCATACCTCGTTACAAGGTCCTGCCCCTTCTCCAACACGCCCTCCGGCAGTCTCACGCTGCCCGAGGCCGCCGCCACCAGGTCGACCCGCGCGTCTATCTCCCGCGCGAAAGCCTCCAATCGCCCCGCGTCCGCCTCCGAACGCATGTCGACCAACGCGACCACCACGTACCGCTCCCGCGGGTACCGGTCGTGCAGATCCCTGATCGTGTTCAGGACCGTGTTGCCCGTCGAGAACTCGTCGTCGACCAGGACCAGGGGCCCCTCGCCGGCCAGGAGCGCGGGGTCCTCCGGGAGGAGCAGATGGCTCGTGGCGTGGGAGTGGGATTCCTCGAAGCCGCCCGCGGGGGCCACGCCGGGGACCGGGCGGCGGGTGGAGTGGAGGTAGGGGGCGAGGGCGATGCCGTCGGCGACGGAGTGGCCGAGGCCCGTCGCCGTCTCCGCGTAGCCGAGGACGACCGCCCGGGCCGCCTCCTCGTCGCCCAGCAGGTCGCGCACCCGGCGGCCCAGTGCGAAGCCATGGCCGTAGACGACCGAGGGCGACTGCGGGACGTGCTTGCCCAGCACGTGGGAGACCAGCAGATGGGCCCGCTTGGGGTTGCGGCGCAGTGCCAGTCCCAGCAGGTCGGTGAGCCGGTCGTCGCCCACGAGTTCGACGCCGAGCCGGTCGGCGACCCACGTCCCCGACCAGACCCCGCCCGGCGTCCCGTCGTTCACTGCCTTGTTCATGCGTCCCTTGGTGTCCACGAAATGATCAGCCGGAGATTCCGGCGGCGAGCAGCTCCACGAAGCCGATGTCCTCGTTGGCCACCCCGAAGACCTCTGCGCGCAGCAGGGTCCGCTCGGCCCAGGCGCGATGCGGCTTCACTTCGTTCATCTTGTTCGTGTACTGCGATCTCAGCACCCCGCCGCCGCCCCGCTCGGGGCGCAGGATGTCCTGCGCGTCGCTGAATTCCTCGTGGCTGACCACGGACAGCGCGTGCACGGGCAGTACATGGGAGGGGTGGATGCAGGTCTTGCCGAGCAGGCCGTTGGCCTGGTCGAGGGTGATCTCGCGCAGCAGGCCGTCCATGGCGTGCTCGATGAGCGCCTCGCGCAGTTCCTCGGCCTGGCCCTCCAGGAAGGGGCTGCGGCGCAGCTGCGGCTTGAACATGCGCTCCTGGACCCGGAAGTACTCCCAGACCGGCCCGGTCACGGTGAACCCGGTGCCGTCGGCGCGGCCCAGCATGTTCACCACGTCGGCGATCACGGAGGCGACGATCTGGACGTCCCAGGCGGTCATGTCGGGGGCGCGGCGCAGGCCGTAGGAGGAGCAGAAGTCGGTGACGCCGAGCCGGAGGGCCAGGACCCGCTCACGGTACTTGTCGACCGCGCGGGCGATGCCCTCCAGGGTCTCTACGCGCGTCTCCCGGTAGAGCAGCTCCGGCGACTCCAGCACCGGCATCGCGAACAGCCGGTGCCCGCTCGCGACCTCGGCGGCGGAAAGGGCCTCCAGGAAGGGGATGCCGCGCTCCTCGGTGAACTTCGGAAGCACGAATCCGGACAGCAGCCGGACCGCGGGACCGAGCCGGCACACGAGATCGGGGATCTGCTCGGGGGCGCGGACCCGGATGAAGAGCAGCGGGAGATCCACCCGGCGCTCCGCCAGGTCCGTGAACTGCCGGACCAGGTTCTCCTCACCCTCGGCGACGTCCTCGTCACCGATCGAGTCTTCCAGGCACAGCACCATAGAGACCACGCCGCGTCCGGTCTGCTTGACGATGTCGTCGGCGAGCCGCGGCCGCGTGGCCGGACTGTAGAGCGTGGCGCCCAGGGCCGCGGAGAGCAGCCGGGCCGGGGAGTCCGCGGTGAACTCGCACGGCTCCTGGTGGAAGAGGCGCTGACGCACCTCAGGGGCGATGTGCCCGAAATGACGCATATGACTCCCCCGTGGTAGCTGCGCCGCCTGTAAAGGGTGCGCAGGTGGCCGGTAATAGTACGTAGGTACCCATGTCCGAGGTTCCCACCGGGCATGAATTTCAGGTAACGCAGACAAGCACGGCCGTGTCGACACCGGTACGAGACGAACCGGTGTCGCGCACCCCCGCGTTGTCGTGATCAGGACCGAGAGGGCAGGATGACCGCATGACGCACGCCATGCTGAAGGGGTCGAACGTCCCGCTGGAAGCCACCACGGTACGCGCCGTGCTGCGCTGGGCGCCCGGGCAGGGGGTCCCGGTCGTCGACGCCTCGGCGCTGCTCCTCGGCCCCGACGGCCGTGTGCGGTCCGACGAGGACTTCGTCTTCTACAACCAGCCCCGGCATCCCTCCGGGAAGGTCTGGCTTCTCGGCAAGAAACGCGTCGCCGAGGGCCCCACCGACACGATCCAGACAGATCTCGCCGGTGTCGAGCCCGGCGTCAGCCAGATTCTCCTGGTCGCCTCGACGGACGACACGTCCGCCGAGGACGCCACCTTCGGCCGGGTGCAGGGCCTGTGCATCCTGCTGTACGACGCCTCGGTCGCCGACGGCGAGCCGCTGGTCTCCTTCGACATCAAGCCGGAGACGGGCAGGGAGACGGCCCTGATCTGCGGCGAGCTGTACCGCCGCGGCGAGGGCTGGAAGTTCCGCGCCCTGGGCGAGGGCTATCTGGAGGGTCTGCAGGGCCTGGCCACGGACTACGGCATCGTGGTGGACGAGTCAGACTCCGCGGAGCCCCCGTCCCAGCCCGAGCCGACGTCGTTCCCGCTCCCCCCGGAGCAGCCGACCCAGTCGGCCTCCTCGGTCCCCACCCAGGCGGCCTACGGCTACCCCCAGTCGCCGACCCCGGCCACGGCCCCCGTGGCAGCGGCGTCCGGTTACGGCTACCCGCACCCGGTGCCGCCCGCGGTCCCCGCGGGCGCGGAGTTCCGCATGCCTCCCCAGGGGCCGCAGTTCATCGGGCGGTAGGGGCGCTCACCGGTCCGCCTTCGACTTGTATCCCCGCCCCCACTGCAACCCCCAGCCGTACAACCGGTCCAGCTCGCCCTGGAACCCGTACACGAACTGCACCTCGCGCCGCACGATGAGCTCGTCCTTGACGTTCTCGATCATCACGACGGCGCAGGACCGGGCCTGAGGGTGCCGCTCGTCGAGGCCTATCTCGATGCGCGGCCCGTTGCTCGGGTACAGCGTCACGATGGCGTGCGTACGGTCGAACGCCGGCGTCTGGTCGTAGATGTACACGAAGACCAGCAGCCGCTTGATCTGGTCCCGGTGGTCGAGGTTGACGTACATCGTCTCGCCGGACGCCGAGCCGAACCGGTCGTCCCCGCTGAGCTTCACGTACGGCGGCGCGTTGACGTCTCCCAGCAGGCCGCCGAGGGGCTGGACGACCCCCTTGGTGCCGTCGGCCAGCTCGTACAGGCAGCCGAGGTCGAGGTCGACGTTGACCATGCTCTGGCTGTGCCCGAGGACCTCCGGCGGCCTGAGCGCCTTGAAGGGGTGCCGCAGCAGCGATTCCCGCTGGGAGCCCCCGATGTCGGAGGTCCGCATCCGCCAGGTCAGGTTGACGCGCAGGTTCCCGGTCGCCGCGCCCTGCTTGGTGAGCGAGACCCGGTTGTGCCGCTTGGTCAGTTCGATGGCGTTGCTGGCCGCGCTGCCCGAGTCGAAGTCGACCTCGCGGCCGCCCCGGAGTCCGTCCAAGAAGCCCATTCCCGCCCCCATGTTCACTTTGGAGAAAACCGGCGGGGCGGCCGGAGGCCGGCCGCCCCGCTCAGAGCGTTCCTCACCAGGAAGGGTGTCACACCCCGGACGAGACCTCAGTCTTCTCGTCCGAGCCCGCGGCTTTTCCCTCCGCGGCCGCGAGCGCCCTGTTGCGGCGTACGGAGGACAGGAAGGACCAGCCGATCAGGAGGACCCCGACGAGGCCGGTGATGATCTCGTGGATCTCGTACTGGATGGTGACCATGAGGATCACGGCGAGGGCGCCGATCGCGTAGTGCGCGCCGTGCTCCAGGTAGACGTAGTCGTCGAGGGTGCCCTGGCGGACCAGGTACACGGTCAGGGACCGGACGTACATCGCGCCGATGCCCAGGCCCAGCGCCATCAGGACGATGTCGTTGGTGATGGCGAACGCGCCGATCACGCCGTCGAAGGAGAAGGAGGCGTCGAGGACCTCCAGGTACAGGAACATGAAGAACGCGGCCTTGCCGGCCATCAGGACCGCCGACTTGGACTCGCCCTCGCGCTCGGCCCGTTCCTCCTCCTCGTGCTCGCGTTCCTCGTCCTCTTCGAGCTTGTCCTCGAAGTAGCCGGAGAGTCCGCCGACCACCATGTAGGTGATCAGGCCCGCGATACCGGAGATCAGGACGGTCTGCGCCTTGTCGACATGCGCTCCGCCGTGCTGGTGGGCGTGGGTCGCGAAGGTAAAGGCGGTGACCAGCAGGACGACCAGCGCGATGCAGACCGACAGCATGTCGACCTTGCCGAGCTTGGCGAGCGGCCGCTCGATCCAGCGCAGCCACTGGATGTCCCGGTCCTCGAAGATGAAGTCCAGGAAGATCATCAGCAGGAACATGCCACCGAACGCGGCGATCGCCGGGTGCGCGTCGGTGACCAGCTCCTGGTATTGGTCCTTGTTGTTGAGCGCGAGGTCGACCGCCTCGATGGGCCCCATCTTGGCGCTGATCGCGACGATCACGACCGGGAAGACCAGCCGCATGCCGAACACGGCGATCAGGACGCCGACCGTGAGGAAGATGCGCTGCCAGAAGGCGTTCATCTTCTTCAGGATTCCGGCGTTGACCACCGCGTTGTCGAACGACAGCGAGATCTCGAGGATGGAGAGGATCGCCACGACACCGAAGCCCTCCCACCCCCCGTAGAGGACCGCAGCGACCAAGCCGAGCGCGGTGACCGCGAACGACCAGCCGAAGGTTTTGACAACCACTGGCTACCCAATCCGTACGTGCACGGGATTCCCTCGTGCCGCACTCGGCTTTACGAAACTTTGAAGCGAAGTGTAGTCGGGCACCTCCGAAGCCCGACCCGGCCCCGGCTTTTGCTCATATCGCGTTACGAGACGTTGACCCCGAAGTCGAGGGCGATGCCCCTCAGGCCCGAGGCGTACCCCTGTCCCACCGCTCTGAACTTCCACTCGCCCTGGTGGCGGTAGAGCTCGCCGAAGATCATCGCGGTCTCGGTGGAGGCGTCCTCGGAGAGGTCGTAGCGGGCCAGTTCCTGGCCGTCGGCCTGGTTGACCACCCGGATGAAGGCATTGCTGACCTGGCCGAAGGTCTGGCCGCGGTTGTCGGCGTCGTGGATCGACACCGGGAAGACGATCTTGTCGCACCGGTCCGGCACCTGGGAGAGGTCGACCAGGATCGACTCGTCGTCGCCCTCGCCCTCACCGGTGAGGTTGTCACCGGTGTGCTCGACCGAGCCGTCCGGGCTCTTGAGCTGGTTGTAGAAGACGAAGTACTCGTCACCCAGGACCCGCCCGCTGCTGCACATCAGGGCGCTGGCGTCGAGGTCGAAGTCGGCTCCGGTGGTGGAGCGCGCGTCCCAGCCGAGTCCGACCATCACCTGGGTGAGGTTGGGGGCGGCCTTGGACAGGGAGACGTTCCCTCCCTTGGCGAGCGTGACGCCCATGTGCTGTTCCCTCCCCGAGAGTGTGTTTCTGTGCTGTTCCTGCACGTCCGGCGCCGCACGCAAACCGTGCGGCGCCGGACGAAGAGGGCCGGGGCAGGTCCGAGGACCTGCCCGGTGGACGGGTCCTAGACGTTGACTCCGAAGTCCTGGGCGATACCGCGCAGGCCCGAGGCGTAGCCCTGGCCGATGGCGCGGAACTTCCACTCCGCGCCGTTGCGGTAGAGCTCGCCGAAGACCATGGCCGTCTCGGTGGAGGCGTCCTCGGAGAGGTCGTAGCGCGCGATCTCCGCCTCGCCGGCCTGGTTCACGACGCGGATGAACGCGTTGCGCACCTGGCCGAAGGACTGCTGGCGGTTCTCGGCGTCGTAGATCGAGACCGGGAACACGATCTTGTCGACGTCGGCCGGGACGGCGGCGAGGTTGACCTTGATCTGCTCGTCGTCGCCCTCTCCCTCACCGGTGATGTTGTCACCGGTGTGCTCGACCGAGCCGTCCGCGCTCTTGAGGTTGTTGAAGAAGACGAAGTTCGCGTCGCTGGCGACCTTGCCGGCCGCGTTCAGCAGCAGCGCGCTGGCGTCCAGGTCGAAGTCGGTGCCGGTCGTGGTGCGGACGTCCCACCCCAGACCGACGATGACCGCGGTCAGGCCCGGGGCCTCCTTGGTCAGCGATACGTTGCCGCCCTTGCTGAGGCTGACTCCCACGAGTCCTCCATAGGTTGCTGTTTCTGATGCTGCCGGATCAACGTTTCGATCCTAGTGACGGGTTCCCCGCACACGCAGTCCCTGGAGGCGAACAATCACAGGGTGTCGAGCGCCTTCACGTACTCGTTCAGGTCGCGGGCGTCCGGCAGGGCGTTGACGACGGTCCAGCGGACCACGCCCTCCTTGTCGATGACGAAGGTGCCGCGCACCGCGCAGCCCTTGTCCTCGGCGAAGACGCCGTAGGCCCGGGAGACCTCGCCGTGCGGCCAGAAGTCGCTGAGCAGCGGGTACTCCAGGCCCTCCTGCTCGGCGAAGACGCGCAGGGTGTGGATGGAGTCGTTGGAGACGGCGAGCAGCTGGGTGTCGCGGTCGGAGAACTGCGGCAGGTTGTCACGCAGCTCGCACAGCTCACCGGTGCAGACGCCGGTGAAGGCGAAGGGGTAGAAGAGCAGCACGACGTTCTGGGCGCCGCGGAAGTCGGACAGCTTCACGGTCCGGCCGTGGTTGTCCTTGAGCTCGAAGTCGGGGGCCTTTTCGCCGACCTGGATCGCCATCGCGTGGATGTCCCTTCGGGGGGCTGTTCGAGTGACAGGCCCACCCTACGCAGCGATCACGGCAGGAAAGCGGACGGGCCGGTCGCGCCGGCCCGTCCGGTCCTGCAGGGCTACTTCTTGGACTTGGCCGCCTTGGGCGTCACCAGCCGGCTGCCACTCCAGTCCTTGCCCACGCTGACGCTCTTGGAGGCGGACAGGCCTGCCGTCGTCGCGGCTTCGGAGATGTCACTCGGCTCCACGTAGCCGTCTCGGCCGGTCTTCGGCGTCAGCAACAAGATCGAGCCGCCCTCCTCGATGTACGTGGTGGCGTCCACCAGCACATCGGTCAGGTCGCCGTCCTCGTCACGGAACCAGAGCACCACGGCATCGGCGACGTCGTCGTAATCCTCGTCCACAAGGTCGCTGCCGATGACTTGCTCGATGGCCTCGCGGAGTTCCTGGTCTACGTCGTCGTCGTAGCCGATCTCCTGGACCACCTGCTCGGGCTGGAACCCCAGCCTCACGGCAGGGCTCGTCTCCGCGTGGTCCGCGGTCGCGCTCACGGGTTGCCTCCTGATCTTGTCTTTGGGTATGTCTCAGCCACGCGCGTGCGCGAAGCATTGGCCGTAGTCCACACGGGCGGGGCGGATCGCGCAAGTACCCGGCGTTTCAGACCGCCGAAACGGTGACGTTCCGGAACGTGTCGCCCAACTCCTGGCACATCATCGCGCTCACGTCGTGACGCATGCCACACCTTTCTGCCCTCTTTGCGTGTTTGGGAACCATACCCGGCTGCGGACCCTCGGGTTACCCCGGAGTAGAGATGACGTTTGGCCCCCCGAGGTACACGATGGGGAGCGGTGCAGACATACGGAAATACGGCCCTCTGACAGGTAAGGAACAGCGTGGCTTCCGGATCCGATCGCAACCCGATCATCATTGGCGGCCTTCCGAGTCAGGTTCCTGACTTCGATCCCGAGGAAACCCAGGAGTGGCTCGACTCCCTCGACGCCGCCGTGGACGAGCGCGGCCGGGAACGGGCCCGCTACCTGATGCTGCGGCTCATCGAGCGGGCCCGCGAGAAGCGCGTGGCCGTGCCCGAGATGCGCAGCACGGACTACGTGAACACCATCCCGACCAGGGCGGAGCCGTTCTTCCCGGGCAACGAGGAGATCGAGCGCAAGATCCTGAACGCCACCCGGTGGAACGCGGCCGTGATGGTCTCGCGCGCCCAGCGTCCCGGGATCGGCGTCGGCGGGCACATCGCCACCTTCGCGTCCTCCGCGTCCCTCTACGACGTCGGCTTCAACCACTTCTTCCGCGGCAAGGACGAGGGCGACGGCGGCGACCAGGTCTTCTTCCAGGGCCACGCCTCCCCGGGCATCTACGCACGTGCGTTCCTGCTCGACCGCCTCAGCGAGGACAACCTCGACGGGTTCCGCCAGGAGAAGTCGAAGGCGCCGCACGGGCTGTCCTCGTACCCGCACCCGCGCCTCATGCCGGATTTCTGGGAGTTCCCGACCGTGTCGATGGGCCTCGGCCCGATCGGCGCGATCTACCAGGCGCGGATGAACCGCTATATGCACGCGCGCGGGATCGCCGACACGAGCAAGTCCCATGTGTGGGCGTTCCTCGGCGACGGCGAGATGGACGAGCCCGAGTCGCTCGGCCAGCTCACCATCGCCGCCCGTGAGGGCCTGGACAACCTGACCTTCGTCGTCAACTGCAACCTCCAGCGCCTCGACGGCCCGGTGCGCGGCAACGGCAAGGTCATCCAGGAGCTGGAGTCGGTCTTCCGGGGCGCCGGCTGGAACGTCATCAAGCTGATCTGGGACCGGACCTGGGACCCACTGCTCGCACAGGACCGCGACGGCATCCTGGTCAACCGGATGAACACCACCCCGGACGGCCAGTTCCAGACCTACGCCACCGAGTCCGGGGCCTACATCCGCGAGCACTTCTTCGGTGACGACCAGCGGCTGCGCGCCATGGTCGAGGGCATGACCGACGACCAGATCCTGCACCTGGGCCGCGGCGGTCACGACCACAAGAAGATCTACGCGGCGTTCAAGGCGGCCGTGGAGCACACGGGCCAGCCGACGGTCATCCTCGCCAAGACGGTCAAGGGCTGGACGCTGGGCCCGAACTTCGAGGGCCGCAACGCCACGCACCAGATGAAGAAGCTGACGGTCGACGACCTCAAGGGCTTCCGCGACCGGCTGCACCTGCCGATCTCCGACAAGGAGCTGGAGAGCGGCGCCCCGCCGTACTTCCACCCGGGCCCGAACTCGGAAGAGATCCAGTACATGCACGACCGCCGCAAGAGTCTCGGCGGATACGTCCCGACGCGTGTCGTGCGCGCGAAGCCGCTCGCACTGCCCGAGGACAAGACGTACGCGACCGTGAAGAAGGGCTCCGGGCAGCAGTCGATCGCCACCACCATGGCCTTCGTACGACTGCTCAAAGACCTCATGCGGGACAAGGAGCTCGGCAAGAGGTTCGTCCTGATCGCGCCGGACGAGTACCGCACCTTCGGCATGGACTCGTTCTTCCCGAGCGCGAAGATCTACAACCCGCTCGGCCAGCAGTACGAGTCGGTCGACCGGGAGCTGCTGCTCGCGTACAAGGAGTCGCCGACGGGTCAGATGCTGCACGACGGCATCTCCGAGGCGGGCTGCACGGCCTCCCTCATCGCGGCGGGTTCGGCCTACGCCACGCACGGCGAGCCCTTGATCCCGGTCTACGTCTTCTACTCGATGTTCGGTTTCCAGCGCACCGGCGACCAGTTCTGGCAGATGGCCGACCAGCTGGCGCGCGGATTCGTGCTGGGTGCGACCGCGGGCCGTACGACGCTGACCGGTGAGGGGCTCCAGCACGCGGACGGCCACTCGCAGCTGCTCGCCTCGACCAACCCGGGCTGTGTGGCGTACGACCCGGCGTTCGGGTTCGAGATCGCGCACATCGTGCAGGACGGTCTGCGCCGGATGTACGGCCCGGACAGCGAGGACGTCTTCTACTACCTCACCGTCTACAACGAGCCCATCCAGCACCCGGCCGAGCCGGAGAACGTGGACGCCGAGGGCATCCTCAAGGGCGTCTACCGCTTCAGCGAGGGCGTCTCGGGGTCGATCCCGGCGCAGATCATGGCGTCCGGTGTGGCCGTGCCGTGGGCGGTCGAGGCGCAGAAGATCCTCGCCGAGGACTGGGACGTCAAGGCGGACGTCTGGTCGGCGACCTCCTGGAACGAACTGCGGCGCGAGGCCGTGGCCTGCGAGGAGTACAACCTGCTGCACCCGGAGGAGGAGCAGCGGGTGCCGTACGTGACGCGGAAGCTGGCCGGGGCGCAGGGTCCGTTCGTGGCCGTCTCCGACTGGATGCGGTCGGTTCCCGACCAGATCGCGCGGTGGGTGCCGGGCACGTACCAGTCGCTGGGCGCCGACGGGTTCGGCTTCGCGGACACCCGGGGTGCGGCGCGGCGGTTCTTCCACATCGACGCGCAGTCGATCGTGGTGGGCGTGCTGACGGAGCTGGCGCGGGAGGGCAAGGTGGACCGGTCGGTGCTGAAGCAGGCGATCGACCGGTACCAGTTGCTGGATGTCTCGGCGGCTGACCCCGGGGCGGCTGGAGGCGACGCGTAGTTCTCCGGCTGCGGGTGCGTGGGGGCTGGTCGCGCAGTTCCCCGCGCCCCTTCAGGGCGCCTGCCACGCCCTGCCCCTTTACCGTTTCTCTACGATGCGGACATGAAGGAACAGTCGGCGCAGACTCGTTGGGAACAGCACACCCAGCGGCCCCTTCTGGCGCTCGCGGTGCTGTTCGCCGTCGCCTACGCCGTGCCGATCGTGGACACCTCGGCGGGGCATTCGCTGACGGCGGCGTGCACGGTGGTCGAGTGGGTGGTGTGGGGGGTGTTCGCCGTCGACTACCTCATGCGGTTGTCGCTCTCCCGGGACCGCCGCGGATTCGTACGGCAGCACTGGATGGACCTGTGCGCCGTGGTGGTGCCGCTCATACAGCCCCTGCGCCTGCTGCGGCTCGTCTCCACGCTGCTGCTGGTGGGGCGGCGGGCGCGGATGGCCTCGCAGATCAGGGTGACGACGTACGTCGGCGGGGCGGTCGTCGGGCTGCTGATGTTCGGCTCGCTGGCCGTGCTCTCGGTGGAGCGGGACTCCCCGAACGGGAACATCCGCACACTGGGTGACGCGGTGTGGTGGTCCTTCACGACCATGACGACCGTGGGCTACGGCGACCACGCCCCGACGACCGGCCTGGGCCGCATGATCGCGGTCGGGCTCATGCTGTCCGGCATCGCCCTGCTGGGTGTGGTGACCGCGAACATCGCCGCGTGGTTCATCGAGCGCTTCGAGAAGGACGACGTGGAGGAACGCGAGCAAACGGAGGCGATCAGAGCCCTGACGGAGGAGGTCCGCGCGCTACGAGCCGAGGTGGCGGCCCTGCGCAAGACGTCCGTCGGGGGCTGACGGGGCCTCCACGGAGGGCGCGGCCGACTCGGGCACCCACCCCGGGGGCGACCCCGCAGACGGATGACGGGCCCCGGGACGGAGGCGGCCCATCGCGAGCCGCCCGCAGATGATCGCGACGGGCCGAGGATGAAGCCGGCAGGAAGAAGCCCGCGATCGCGCAGACACCGACCCCTCTGGGTGCACCCCCAGACCCCCACCCCCGGCGATGATCGCGACCGGGCCGAGGATGAAGCCGGCACGAAGAAACCGGCGATCGCACGGATACCGGCCCCTCCGGAGAACCGTCCCGGAGCCGTACAGCCGTCGGTAGACATGAGGCGGGCCCGCGATCGCGCACACACCGGCCCCTCTGGGCGCACCCCCAGCACCCCCAGCACCCCGGAGATGATTCCGAGCGCCGCGCGGGCCGGCCCGGTCCGTGACCACCTGGCGTCCCGGGAGCCGCGCAGCCGTCGGCAGACATGGGCGGGCCCCCGGTCGTCCCACCGGGGGCCCTTCCCTCACGCGCCCCGGGTCAGAACAACCCGCTGCCCGGGGAGGCCGCTCCGACGAGCCAGATGATCGCCAGGAGCGTGTCGATGGCGCCCAGTACGAAGGCGACCAGAGCAGGCCAGGCACGACTTCCGCCCGACCAGGTGCGGCCCATGGCAAGCCAGCCGCAGACGATCGCGACGGGGCCGAGGATGATGCCCAGTACGAAGAAACCCGCGATCGCGCAGATGACTCCGATGATTCCGAGCGTCGCGCGATCCGGCCCGGTCCGTGACCACGTCCGGCCACGTGATCGGGGGTACCTGCGCGTTCCGTGTCCGAAGCCCGCCATCATCAACTCCCTGACACCCTTGGTTGGTTGGGTTCGTCTCGGGTTCAACGATGCGAGTACCCCGGTCCCCGGGGTTAATCCTCCGGCCTTGCGGCGCGCCGCCCCCCTCCGGCAGCGCGCCGCAGCGCCGTCCGCCCTCCGCGGCGTACGAGCGTGCCGTGCGGAGGGCTTGACTTACTGTGACCTGCGGCGCGTACCGGAGGCGAGAAATCTTTAGCCTCTTCACCCTGATAGGCGAAGTTCGCTGACGTCTCGTCAGGCGTCAGATGTGGCCGACGCCCGCACCCGCCTCCGCGTTCACGCCGCGCTTGGTGAGCAGGGCGACGAGGACCGCGAACGCGGCGACTCCCGCGGCGACCAGGGACGCGAGGCTCATGCCGGAGATGAAGGTGTCGTGGGCGACATCGGTGATCTTCGCGACGATCTCCGGCGGGGTCCCCTTGGCGACCGGGGCCACGCCCACCTGGACCGCCTCCGACGCCTGGTCCAGCTGGGCCGGCGTCAGCGCCGGCAGACCCGCGTCCTTCCAGTTGCCCGCGAGGTCGCCGTCCACCTTGGAGGCCATCACGGCGCCGAGGACGGCCGTACCGAGGCTGCCGCCGATCTGCATCGCGGCCTGCTGGAGACCGCCGGCCACACCGGAGAGCTCCATGGGCGCGTTGCCCACGATGACCTCGGTGGCACCGACCATCACCGGCGCGAGGCCGAGGCCGAGGAGCACGAACCACAGGGACATGACCGCGCTGCCGGTGCCCGTATCCAGCGTGGACATCCCGAACATGGCGATCGCGACGGACGCCATACCGCCGGCCAGCGGGATGCGGGGGCCGAGCTTGGTGATCAGCACACCCGCGAGCGGGGAGCCGACGATCAACATCCCGGTCAGCGGGAGCAGATGGAGACCGGCGTCGATCGGGCTCATGCCGTGCACGTTCTGGAGGTAGAAGGTCACGAAGAACAGGCCGCCCAAGAACGCGATCGCCATGAGGACCATGAGGACCACACCCGCGGAGAGCGCCACCGAGCGGAACAGCCCGAGCGGGATCAGCGGCTCCTTGACCTTCGTCTCCCAGAGGGCGAACAGCCCGAAGCCCACGACGGAGGCGACGATGAAGGTCCAGGTCAGTCCGTCGCCCCAGCCCCAGGTCGGGGCCTTGATGAGCGCCCACACCAGGCAGAACATGGCGGCGGACAGCAGGGCTATGCCCAGGAGGTCGAAGGAGCGCGGGGCGTTCTCGGCGCGGTGGTCGAGGAGGATCAGCACCCCGAGGACGAGGGCGAGGACACCCACCGGCACGTTGATGAAGAACACCGACTGCCAGTTGACGTGTTCGACCAGGACACCGCCGAGGATCGGGCCGCCGGCGGTGGAGGCGCCGATGACCATGCCCCAGATGCCGATGGCCATGTTGAGCTTCTCGGCCGGGAAGGTGGCCCGCAGCAGACCGAGCGCGGCCGGCATCAGCAGGGCGCCGAACAGGCCCTGCAGGACACGGAAGGTGACGACCGCGGCGATGCTGCTGGACAGTCCGATCGCGCCCGAGGCGGCGGCGAAGCCGACGACGCCGATCAGGAAGGTCTGGCGGTGGCCGAAGCGGTCACCGAGCTTGCCGGCGGTGATCAGGGCGACCGCCAGCGCGAGGAAGTAGCCGTTGGTGATCCACTGGACGTCCGCGAAGCTCGCCTTGAGGTCGGCCTGGATGGCCGGGTTGGCGATGGCCACGATGGTGCCGTCGAGGGCCACCATCATGACCCCGACGGCCACGGTCAGCAGGGTGAGCCAAGGGTGGCCGCGCAGTCCCGAGGCGGCCGGCTGATCCGACGGGGACTGTGACGCCCGGTCCCCCGGCCCCGTCGTGTCGATGGTGGTCTGACTAGTCATGTGTTCGAGGCTAGTGACAGCCGCTGACAATTGACAAACCAATTCACAAGTCGGTAACTGACACCAATGGACACACTGCGCGAACGCAAGAAACAGCGCACCCGGGAGGCACTGCTGCGGGTGGCGATCGAGCTGTTCACCACCCGGGGCTACGAGCAGACGACCGTCGACGACATCGCCGACGCCGTCGGGGTCTCGCAGCGCACCTTCTTCCGCTACTTCGCCGGCAAGGAGGACGCGGCGCTCGCCCTGGACGCGATGACGGTGAGCAACTTCGTCGACTCCGTACGCGCGCGTCCGCCGCACGAACCCCCGCTGGAGGCGCTGCGCCAGGCCGTGCTCCAGGGGTGGGACACGCTGCACGAGGTCGTCGAGTCGGTCGTGCCGGTGGAGCGGTTCCTCGGCATGTACCGGGTGATCGAGTCGACGCCCGTACTGCTCGCCGCGCATCTGCGGCGCTCGGCCGAGGTCGAGGAGGTGCTCACCCGGGTGCTGGCCGAGCGCGAGGGCCTCGACGCGGCCACCGACCCGCGGCCCAGGCTGCTGGTGGCCGTCTTCAGCGGAGTGATGCGGGTGACGGAACGGCAGTGGTCGACCGACGGGGAGTTCAGCCTGGAGGCGATGCGCGCGCTGACGGTCTCCCACCTCGAACTGCTGGGTCCCGCGCTGACCGGCACGTGGGTCCCCTACACCAAAACGTGATACCCGTCACTCGATTAACCCGAGACCGTCCCGTTCTCCTAGTGTGTCCTTTCAGTGACTTCCTTCGACACCTCCCCGCAACTCAACGTCTGGCGCGCACTGCTCGCGCTGGCCGTGGTGTTCGTGATGCTGGCGACCACCGGCTGGACCGCCCTGCGCAACCAGCGGGAGGCCGGTCCGCTCCAGGCCTCGCTCGAGTCCTGGGCGCACGGCCGCCTCCACGGGCACCGGCTGCCCGACCCGGACACCGGCCCCGCCCAGCTCACACGCTTCTTCGCCGCGCTCGGCTCCCAGGAGCGGGTCCGCCTCGCCCAGCGCTACCCGCTCGCGGTCGGCAACATGAACGGCGCCCCCGTCGCCCTGCGCTACCAGGCCAACCGCCTCGCGCTCCTCCAGGCCCGTGCCGTCGAGCGCACCCGCATGCACGACGCCCGGCTCACGCCGGCCGGTCAGCAGGAGGCGGGCCGCCGTATGCACCGCTTCGAGGCGCTGACCGCCCCGGAGCGCCACATCCTCGCCTTCGACCCCGACGGCTCCGGCCGGGTCGCCGAGGTCTTCGGCGACCTCGGCTCGGCAGAGCGGGTCTCCGTCGTCGTGCCCGGCGTCGACACCGACGTGCTCACCTTCCAGCGCACGAATCGCAGTTACTCCGCGCCGGTCGGCATGGCCCAGGCCCTCTACCGGGCCGAGCGGAAGGCGAGCCCGGCCACGCGTACGGCGGTGATCGCCTGGGCGGACTACACGGCACCCGCAGGACTCGGCATCGACTCGGCCACCGCGATGCGCGCCGAGAACGGCGCCGTCCGGCTGAACGCACTGGTGCGGGCGCTGCCCGGCACCTCGCCCGTCTCCCTGTTCTGCCACAGCTACGGCTCGGTGGTGTGCGGGGTGGCCGCGCACAAGCTGCCCGGCCGGGTGGCCGACATCGCGGTGGCCGGCAGCCCCGGGATGCGGGTCTCCAACGCCGCCCATCTGCGCACCACCGCACGGGTGTGGGCGATGCGGGACGCCGACGACTGGATCCAGGACGTGCCGTACCTGGAGGTGGGCGGGCTCGGCCACGGCGCCGACCCGGTGTCCTCCGCGTTCGGCGCGCGCGTGCTGTCCGCGCAGGGTGCGGACGGTCACGCCGGTTACTTCGAGCCCGGAACGGAGAGCCTGTTCAACTTCGCCGAGATCGGCATTGGCGCGTACCGCTCGGTGCAGTGCGCCCACGAGGACGAAGCCTGTCGCGCCGGTTTGTCCGGCACGGCCACGGCCGGACGCGCGTAGAGGCCGCAGGAAGTGCGGTCTGCGCGAGGAGGGACGAAGCAGCTCGTGCCGAATACGATGACCCGCATGGGTGACGTACTGGCCGGATTTCATGCCGCCTGGGAGTTCGAGTCCGACTCCGTGCTCATCCGCTACGAAAGGGGGATTCGCACACCGAAGCTCTTCCAGGCGCTCGGGGAACGACGGATCCCGCTGGAGGCGATCTCCGGGGTGACGCTGACTCCCGGCAAGCGGGGCACGGTGGTGCTGCACGCCGAGCCGCGGCCCGGGGCGGACCCGCTCATGGAGGCGGCGGCGGGGCAGCTGAAGGAAGGCTGCGACCCCTACCGGCTGGTGCTGCCGGCCGACAAGGAGACGCTCGCCGAGTACTACACGGACGAGCTGCGCGCCCTCCTGAAGGAGGACGACGAGCCGGCGGAACGATTCCTGGTACCCGCGCCCGAGGTGCCGTTGCAGTTCAAGGCGTACGACGGCAAGGCGAGCTTCGACGGCAGTACCGTGCGCTTCCGCTGGTTCTGGACAGGGGCGTCCTCGGCGAAGTGGAAGGCCGGCGACCAGAATTTTCCGGTCTCCGAGCTGACGGGTGTCGAGTGGCGGTCGCCGGAGGTCTTCGAGGGGCATCTGCGGTTGCTCCGCGGCGAGCCGGGCCCGGTGCAGGCGGACCAGGATCCGGCGGCCGTGGTGTTCGGGCTCGGGTACGGGCCGGTCCATGAGTCCCTGCCGTTCGCGGCGGCGGTCCTCGCGGCCGTACGGCGACGAGGGCCCGCGGCGGCGGTCCCGGCCGCGACCGCGCCGCGCCGGGACCCCGCCGACATCGCCGAGCGCATCCGCCACCTCGGAGAACTGCACCAGGCCGGCCTGGTCACCGACGAGGAGTTCTCCGTGAAGAAGGCGGAGTTGCTGGCGGAGCTGTGAGGTTCGTTGTCGGGTGCGGGACGGCGGGGGCTAGGGCCTGTTGCGAAAGTGGCCTCTGCCGCGCGACGCCCGGCACGCTCCCCCGGAGGGGGGACCCCCACTCGCCGCACCGCCCGAAAGCCCGAGTACGCCCAGCACGAGGGCTTCCGGCCGGCGCGCCGAGAGCACGCACCGAACGCCGCGCGGCCGCCCTCCGGGCGACGAGGCCACTTTCCCAACAGGCCCTAGTCGCGCCGTTCCCCGCGCCCCTGACGACGATTCACTCGCGGCCCGCTGACGAGAACCGCATGTCCGCGTACCGGTCGCCCGCCACCTGGCCCGCGATCGGCTCCAGCAGCTCCAGCTCCTCCTTCGTGAGCTCGATGCCCGTCGCCGCCGCGTTCTCCTCGACCCTGCTCGGCTTGCGGGTGCCCGGGATCGGGATCACCGGCAGGTCGTGGACCGTCGTCTGCTGCTGGACCCAGGCGAGCGCGATCTGGCCCAGGGAGACCCCATGGGCCTCGGCGACCGTGCGGACCGGCTCCAGCAGGGCCGCGTTCGCCGCCGCGTTGTCGCCGGTGAAGCGGGGCTGCTGGCGGCGGAAGTCGTCGGCCGTGAGGTCCTTGTCGGCGTTGGTGAACGAGCCGGTGAGGAAGCCGCGGCCGAGCGGGGAGTACGGGACGAGGGTGACGCCGAGTTCACGGGCGGCCGGGACCACCTGGGCCTCGATGTCCCGGCTGAACAGGGACCACTCCGACTGCACGGCGGCGATGGGGTGGACGGCCTGGGCCGCGCGCAGCTCCGCCGCGGTGACCTCGCTCAGGCCCAGGTGCTTGACCTTGCCCTCGCGAACCAGCTCGGCCATGGTGCCGACGGACTCCTCGATCGGCACGTTCACATCGCGCCGGTGCATGTAGTAGAGGTCGATCGCGTCGACGTCCAGGCGCTTCAGGCTCGCCTCGACCGCCTGGCGGATGTAGGGCGGGTCGTTGCGGATGATCCGCCTGGTCGGGTCGTCCGGCGGTATGGACAGGGCGAACTTGGTGGCGATCACGACCTCGTCGCGGTGGGCCTTGAAGAACGGGGACAGGAACTTCTCGTTCTCCCCCCGGCCGTAGGCGTCCGCCGTGTCGTAGAGCGTGATGCCGAGCTCCAGGGCGCGCTCCAGGGTGGCCCGGGACGCCTCCGCGTCCACGGGGCCGTACGCGAAGCTCATGCCCATGCAGCCGAGCCCCTGGACGCCGACCTCAGGGCCGGTCTCGCCCAGTCGTGCGGTGGGGATCCTGCTGTCGGTCATCCTGCCTTCTCCTTCTCCCAGTCGGCGCTGCCGGCCTCGGCATAGAAACTGATCTTGTGGTCGAGCACGGCGAGGGTGTCCTGGAGCTCCGCGATCCGGGCCAGCACGTCCCGGCGGGTCGCCTCAAGGAGCTTGAAGCGGTCGCCGAACGTCTGGTCGCCCTCCCGCACCAGTTCCGCGTAGCGCACCATGTCGGCGACCGGCATGCCGGTGAGCCGGAGCTTGCCGACGAAGGCGAGCCAGTCGAGGTCACGGTTGCTGTAGCGGCGCTGGCCGGTGTGCGAGCGGTCGATGTGCGGCATCAGGCCGATGCGCTCGTACCAGCGCAGGGTGTGCGCGGTCAGCCCGGTGAAGGCGACGACCTCGCTGATCGTGTAGCTGTCCTGGCCGTTCGGACGCCGGTGCGGGTGCGGCGGAGCGGCACAGCTGTCGGTCCTGGTACTCGTGGTCTCCATCACCGTCATGGCTTCAACGCTATGGCCTTGGAGTGCACTCCAAGCAAGCGGTACCGGTAAGAAATCGGCAGGACGCGCCACAGGTGCGGTCGCTAGCGTGCGGACCATGAGTCTCGTACGCCGTGCCACGACCGAGGACGCCGAGGAAGTGCTGCGTCTGCGCCAGGTGATGATCGACGCTCTGCCCGGCGGGGACGCCTCCACAGCGTGGCACGCCGAGGCGCTGCCGTCGCTGCGGCGGAAGCTGGGCGAGGCCGACGGGGACTTCGCCGCCTTCGTCGTCGACCACCCGGACCGGCCGGGGGCGCTGGGCGCGCTGGTGGTCGGGACGGTCGACTACCGGATCGGCAAGGCGGGCAATCCGCACGGGCTGGCCGGGTACGTCTTCAGCGTCGCCACCGACCCGCAGGCGCGCCGGCGCGGGTACGCGCGCGCGTGCATGGACGAACTGCTGGCGTGGTTCCGCGAGCGGGGCGCCGGGCAGGTCATGCTGACCGCGTCCCCGGAGGCCGAGTCGCTCTACGTCTCGCTCGGCTTCGTGCACAAGCCGGACCCCACGATGATTCTGAAGCTCTGAGCCGCTTACGCTCGACGGCATGTCCTTGCAGAGCCTCGCGTTGATCGAGAACTGGCCGGTTCCCACCGCTGCGGCGGGGGTGGTCCGGGCCGACGGCACGGTCCTCGGCACCCACGGTCCGACCGGCCACCGCTTCCCGCTGGCCTCGGTCACCAAGCCGCTCGCCGCGTACGCCGTCCTCGTCGCGTACGAGGAGGGAGCGGTCGAGCTCGACGAGCCGGCCGGGCCGAGCGGATCGACGGTGCGGCACCTGCTCGCGCACACCTCGGGGCTGGCCTTCGACGAGCACCGGGTCACCGCCCCGCCCGGGGAGCGGCGGCTGTATTCGAACGCCGGGTTCGAGCAGCTCGGGGACCACCTCGCCAAGGCCACGGACATCCCGTTCGCGGAGTATCTGCGGCAGGCGGTCCTGGAGCCGCTGGGCATGACGTCGACGTCCCTGGAGGGCTCCCCCGCGAAGGACGGCGTGTCCACGGTCGGGGATCTTCTCCGGTTCGCGGCGGAGGTGCAGGCGCCCCGGCTGCTGGACCCGCGCACGGTCGCGGAGGCGATGACGGTCCAGTACCCGGGCACGAAGGGCGTCCTGCCCGGCTACGGCCACCAGAACCCCAACGACTGGGGCCTCGGGTTCGAGATCCGCGACGGCAAGTCCCCGCACTGGACGGGGAGTTCCTCGTCCCCTCGCACCTTCGGGCACTTCGGCCAGTCCGGCACCTTCCTGTGGATCGACCCGGACGCGCGGGCGGCCTGCGTGGCGCTGACGGACCGCGCGTTCGGGCCGTGGGCGGTCGAGGCGTGGCCGGCGTTCACCGACGCCGTCCTGGCCGAGCTCTAGGACATCTCCCACACCAGCAGTTCGGCCGGGGTCACCGCCACCAGGTCCAGCTCCTTGGCCTCGGTGACCCGGGCCGCGTCACCGGCTCCCAACTCCTCGCCGTCCAGCCGCACTTCCCCCCGCACGACATGGACGTACAGGTGGCGCCCGTCCGGCACCGCCGTCCGCTCCCCCGCGCCGAGCCGCCGTACGTGCAGCATCGCGCCCGCCTCCGGGATCGCGTACGGCGTCGAGTCGGCGATCCCGCGGACTATCTCGTACGACGGCTCGCCGCCGGGCTCCAGGGGTGCCAGCCAGGTCTGCACGAAGGTCAGCGGGGTCTCGGCGTCGTTGCGCTCGACGTGCCGGACGCCCGCGGCGGCGCTCAGCCGCTGGACGTCACCGGGCCGTACGACCGTCTCGTGCCCGGTGGAGTCCCGGTGCGTCAGCTCCCCCTCGACCACCCACGTCACGATCTCGGTGTGGCTGTGCGGATGTTCGTCGAACCCGGCCCCGGGCAGCAGCCGCTCCTCGTTGCAGGCGATCAGCGCGCCGAACCGGAGGTTGTCGGGGTCGTAGTGCGGCCCGAACGAGAAGGCGTGCCACGACTCGATTCCGGTCCCGGGATCCCCGCCTGGGTAGCGCTCCGCGGCGCGCCGTACGTCCGTCACGGCACCACGGTAGTGCCAGGGCGGGCCGCCCGTGGGGTCTCGGGCGGTACCCGGCGGCGCGCACTGACGTCCGGATAAGGCAGTCTTGTCCCCGTGCCCGAACCCGAACACCGCAAGTCCGACCCCGCCGCACGCGCCCCCCATGCTCATGCCGCGACCCTGAGGCGGCTGGAGAAGTCGTCCGGGTCGCTCGCCCAGCAGGCCATCACGCGCATGGACGAGACGCTGCCGTGGTACCGGGCGATGCCCCCGGAGAACCGTTCCTGGATCGGGCTGGTCGCCCAGGCCGGTATCGCGGCCTTCACGGAGTGGTTCCGGCGTCCGGACGCCCCGCAGGCCATCTCCACCGATGTGTTCGGGACCGCTCCCCGTGAGCTGACCCGGGCCATCACACTGCGGCAGACCGTGGAGATGGTGCGCACCACCATCGAGGTCATGGAGAGCGCGATCGACGAGGTCGCCGCCCCCGGTGACGAGTCCGTGCTGCGTGAGGCCCTGCTCGTGTACGCCCGCGAGATCGCCTTCGCCACCGCGCAGGTCTACGCCCAGGCCGCCGAGGCACGCGGTGCCTGGGACGCCCGGCTGGAGTCGCTCGTGGTGAACGCGGTGCTCAGCGGGGAGGCCGACGAAGGGGCCGTGAGCAGGGCGGCGGCCCTGGGGTGGAACGCGCCCGAGCATGTGTGTGTCGTGCTCGGCACCGCTCCCGACGGTGACTCGGAACTGACGGTCGAGGCCATCCGGCGGGCCGCCCGGCACGCCAAGCTCCAGGTGCTGACCGGGGTGCTCGGGGCCCGGCTCGTGGTGATCGCGGGCGGCAGCGACAACCCGCTCGCCGTGGCCAAGTCGCTGATCGGGCCCTATGCGGCCGGACCCGTGGTCGCCGGGCCCGTGGTACCCGATCTGCTCGCCGCGACCCGCTCCGCGCAGGCGGCCGCCGCCGGGCTCAAGGCGTGTTCCGCCTGGCAGGACGCCCCGCGTCCGGTGCTGGCGGACGACCTGCTTCCGGAACGCGCGATGGCCGGTGATCCCAGTGCGCGCGAGCAGTTGGTGGAGGAGATCTACAGACCGCTGGAAGAGGCCGGTTCCGCGCTCCTGGAAACGCTCTCTGTCTACCTCGAACAGGCGTCCAGTCTGGAGGGCGCGGCCCGGATGCTCTTCGTGCATCCCAACACCGTGCGCTACCGGCTTCGACGTGTGACTGACGTCACCGGCTGGTCGCCCTCCGACGTACGTTCGGCGTTCACCCTGCGCATCGCGCTCATCCTGGGGCGTCTGGCCGACGGAGATCTCCAGCCCTAGGCTTTTGTCGGGGGCCCACAAAACCCCCTCGTGTTCTTCGTCCCTGTCCCCACGGGCGGCTTGGGCCGCCCTCAAGAGAGAGTGTGAGAGTGCTCGTACTCGTCGCTCCCGGCCAGGGCGCCCAGACGCCCGGCTTCCTGACCCCCTGGCTCGAACTCCCCGGTGCCGCGGACCGCGTCGCCGCGTGGTCCGACGCCATCGGACTGGACCTCGCCCACTACGGCACACAGGCCGACGCGGACGCCATCCGCGACACCTCGGTGGCCCAGCCGCTGCTGGTCGCGGCCGGGATCCTGTCCGCCTCGGCACTCGGTGACACGGCCACGATCGCCCCGGGCGCCGTCGCCGGGCACAGCGTCGGTGAGATCACCGCCGCGGCCTTCGCGGGCGTGCTGGACGACGTCGCCGCCCTCACCCTCGTACGCAAGCGGGGTCTGGCCATGGCCGACGCCGCCGCGATCACGGAGACCGGCATGTCGGCGCTGCTCGGCGGCGACCCCGAGGTCTCCGTCGCGCACCTGGAGAAGCTGGGTCTGACCCCGGCGAACGTCAACGGCGCCGGGCAGATCGTGGCCGCGGGCACGCTGGAGCAGCTCGCCGTCCTGAACGACGACAAGCCCGAGGGCGTCCGCAAGGTCGTCCCGCTGAAGGTCGCCGGCGCCTTCCACACGCACCACATGGCCCCCGCGGTCGACGCCCTGGCCAAGGCCGCCGCCGACCTGACGCCGGCCGACCCGACGCTCACGTACGTCTCGAACAAGGACGGGCAGACCGTCGCCACCGGCGCCGAGGTGCTGGAGCGGCTGGTCGGCCAGGTCGCCAACCCGGTCCGCTGGGACCTGTGCATGGAGACGTTCAAGAAGCTCGGCGTCACCGCGTTCATCGAGGTCTCCCCCGGCGGCACGCTGGTCGGCCTCGCCAAGCGCGCGCTGCCCGGCGTGAAGACGCTGGCCCTGAAGACCCCCGACGACCTCGACGCTGCTCGCGAGCTCATCGCCGAGCACAGTGCCTGAGAAGGAGCACGAGAGCATGTCGAAGATCAAGCCCAGCAAGGGCGCCCCGTACGCGCGCATCCTCGGTGTCGGCGGCTACCGCCCGACCCGGGTCGTGCCGAACGAGGTGATCCTCGAGACGATCGACTCGTCCGACGAGTGGATCCGCTCGCGCTCCGGCATCCAGACCCGCCACTGGGCGAACGCCGAGGAGACCGTCGCCGCGATGTCGATCGAGGCGTCCGGCAAGGCGATCGCCGACGCCGGGATCTCCGCCGAGCAGATCGGCGGCGTGATCGTCTCGACGGTCTCGCACTTCAAGCAGACCCCGGCCGTGGCGACGGAGATCGCCGACAAGCTGGGCACGAACAAGGCCGCCGCCTTCGACATCTCGGCGGGCTGCGCGGGCTTCGGCTACGGCCTCACCCTCGCCAAGGGCATGATCGTCGAGGGCTCGGCGGAGTACGTCCTCGTCATCGGCGTGGAGCGGCTGTCCGACCTCACCGACCTCGAGGACCGGGCCACCGCCTTCCTGTTCGGCGACGGTGCCGGCGCGGTCGTGGTCGGTCCGTCCGCGGAACCCGCCATCGGCCCCACGGTCTGGGGCTCCGAGGGCGACAAGTCCGAGACGATCAAGCAGACCGTGGCGTGGACCGAGTACGACTCCACGGGCAAGTTCCCCGCGATCACGCAGGAGGGCCAGGCGGTGTTCCGCTGGGCCGTGTTCGAGATGGCGAAGGTCGCCCAGCAGGCGCTGGACGCGGCCGGGATCAGCCCGAGCGACCTGGACGTCTTCATTCCGCACCAGGCCAACGAGCGGATCATCGACTCGATGGTGAAGACGCTGAAGCTGCCGGAGCACGTCACGGTCGCGCGTGACGTGCGCACCACCGGCAACACCTCGGCCGCCTCGATCCCGCTCGCTATGGAGCGGCTTCTGGCGACCGGTGAGGCGAAGAGCGGCGACACCGCGCTCGTCATCGGATTCGGGGCGGGTCTCGTCTACGCCGCCACTGTCGTTACCCTCCCCTAGGCACTCCGTGCCGGACCGACCGGTCCGGGACGGGAAGCACTGCCAACCCTCTGATCAAGAAAACGAAGGAGCGCCCCCATGGCCGCCACTCAGGAAGAGATCGTCGCCGGTCTCGCCGACATCGTGAACGAGATCGCCGGCATCCCGGTTGAGGACGTCCAGCTGGACAAGTCCTTCACCGACGACCTGGACGTCGACTCGCTGTCCATGGTCGAGGTCGTCGTCGCCGCCGAAGAGCGCTTCGACGTCAAGATCCCGGACGACGACGTCAAGAACCTCAAGACGGTCGGCGACGCCACCGACTACATCCTCAAGCACCAGGCCTGAGCCACTGCTTGGGTCGGACGCTGACCGGCCCCGCCACCCGGCGGTGGCGCCGCTTAATCCTCGTACCGTTGGAGAAAGATTTCCCGTGAGCCCGACCAATCGCACCGTGGTCGTCACCGGTATCGGCGCAACCACACCGCTGGGTGGCGACGCAGCCTCTACCTGGGAGGGTCTCGTCGCCGGCAAGTCCGGCGTCAAGCCCCTGGAGCAGGAGTGGGCCGCCGACCAGGCGGTCCGTATCGCGGCGCCCGTCGCCGTGGAGCCGACCGAGGTCATTCCGCGGCCGCAGGCCCGGCGCCTCGACCGTTCGGCGCAGTTCGCGCTGGTCGCCGCCAAGGAGGCGTGGGCCGACGCGGGCTTCGAGGGCAAGGCCGGTGAGGACCAGAAGGTCGACCCGGACCGCCTCGGCGCCGTCATCGCCTCCGGCATCGGTGGCGTGACGACCCTCCTCGACCAGTACGACGTGCTGAAGGAGAAGGGCGTCCGCCGCGTCTCCCCGCACACCGTTCCCATGCTGATGCCGAACGGCCCCTCGGCCAACGTGGGCCTGCTGGTGGGCGCCCGTGCGGGCGTGCACACGCCGGTCTCCGCCTGCGCCTCGGGCGCCGAGGCCATCGGCTACGCCATCGAGATGATCCGCACCGGCCGCGCCGACGTCGTCGTCGCGGGTGGCACGGAGGCGGCGATCCACCCGCTGCCCATCGCCGCGTTCGGCAACATGATGGCGATGTCCAAGAACAACGAGAACCCCGAGGGCGCCTCGCGTCCCTACGACATCGCCCGGGACGGCTTCGTCCTCGGCGAGGGCGCCGGTGTCGTCGTCCTGGAGTCCGCGGAGCACGCCGCCAAGCGCGGCGCGCGGGTGTACGCCGAGGCGGTCGGGCAGGGCATCTCCGCCGACGCCCACGACATCGTGCAGCCCGAGCCGGAAGGCCGGGGCATCTCGGCCGCCCTGCAGCACCTGCTCGACAACACCGACCTGAACCCGGCGGAGATCGTGCACGTCAACGCGCACGCCACGTCCACCCCGGCTGGTGACATCGCCGAGCTCAAGGCGCTGCGCAAGGTGTTCGGCGACGACGCCGACCACTTCGCCGTGTCCGCCACCAAGTCGATGACAGGTCACCTGCTCGGTGGCGCGGGCGGCGTGGAGACGGTCGCGACCGTCCTCGCCCTCTACCACCGGGTGGCTCCGCCGACCATCAACGTCGAGAACCTCGACCCGGAGGCGGAGGCCAACGCCGACGTCGTCCGCGGTGAGGCGCGCAAGCTGCCCGTGGAGGGCCGTATCGCCGCGCTGAACGACTCGTTCGGGTTCGGCGGGCACAACGTGGTACTGGCGTTCCGCACGGTCTGAGAATCGCCTGTACGCAACTGAGGGGCCCCCACCGGTCGGTGGGGGCCCCTCAGTTGTACGGAAGGCTCAGACGACCTGGTGCAGCCAGCGGACCGGGGCGCCCTCGCCCGCGTACCGGAACGGCTCCAACTCGTCGTCCCAGGGCTTGCCGAGGAGCTTGGCCAGCTCGGCCTCCAGGTCCGTCTCCCCGCGCTGGGAGCGGGTCAGGGCCGCGCGCAGGCGGTCCTCCGGGATCAGGATGTCGCCGTGGATACCGGTGACGGCGTGGAAGATGCCGAGTTCAGGGGTGCAGCTGTAGCGCTCGCCCTCCGCGGTGGGGCAGGGCTCGGCCGTGACCTCGAAGCGCAGCAGGTGCCAGCCTCTGAGGGCGGAGGCGAGCTTGGACGCGGTGCCCACCTCACCCTTCCAGGAGAACTCCGAGCGCCAGGTGCCCGGCGCGGCCGGCTGCCGGATCCAGTCGAGGTTGACGCGCGTGCCGAGCACCCCGGCGACGGCCCACTCGACGTGCGGGCACAGCGCGCGCGGCGCGGAGTGCACGTACAGAACTCCACGTGTCGTCACCGGGACCTCCGGGCAGAGCGGGACAGGTCTTGCTGGCCGGCAGGGCGGCGATGCCGACCGGCCACGTTGATGGCGAGGCTACCGTGCGGCGGCGCAAGGAGTGTGACGTACCGTCGGTCCCGATGCCCCGAAACGCCCGCCATTCACCCGGCAGGACGCTAGTACGGGTGTCGATCGTTCCCTCGGGGCCACCGGGAACTCTCGTGCGTTGTTATGAGCGGACCACCATTTCACGAGGGGAACACCACGGATGCGGAAGCAGGGCCACCGCTCGCGGGCCGTCGTCGCCGTTCTGACGGCGGCTCTTGTCGGCCTCGCCGGCTGCGACGCCGTGGGCGGTGACTCGGCGGCTCCCACCCAGAAGCCCAAGCCCTCACCGAAGCCGACTCCGGCGTGGGACAGCAGCCCGGCGTCGATCGCCGCCGTCGGCGACTCCATCACCCGCGGCTTCGACGCCTGCGGAATCCTCAAGGACTGCCCCGACGTGTCCTGGGCCACCGGCGGCAGCACCCAGGTCGACTCCCTCGCCGTCCGGCTGCTGGGGCGGGCGAAGGCGGCCGAGCGGAGCTGGAACTACGCGGTGTCCGGTGCGCGGATGGCCGACCTGCCCACGCAGATGGCACAGGCCGCCTCGCGCACACCGGCGCTGGTCACCGTGATGGTGGGCGCCAACGACGCCTGCCGGGACTCCACGGCGGCGATGACGTCGGTGTCCGACTTCCGCGCCGGCTTCGAGGACGCGCTCGTCGTGCTGCGCAAGCGGGCGCCCAAGGCGCAGGTGTACGTGGCGAGCGTGCCGAACCTCAAGCGGCTGTGGTCCCAGGGCCGTGGCAATCCGCTGGGCAAGCAGGTGTGGAAGCTGGGGGTGTGCCCGTCGATGCTGGCCGACGCGGACGCCCTGGACGCGGCGGCGACCGAGCGTCGGGACACCGTGCAGGAGCGGGTGGAGTCCTACAACACCGTGCTGAGGCAGGTGTGCGCCAAGGACCAGCGGTGCCGGTACGACGGGGGCGCGGTGTACGACTACCGGTTCGGCACCGACCAGCTCAGCCACTGGGACTGGTTCCACCCGAGTGTGAACGGACAGGCGCGGCTGGCGGAGATCGCATACCGCAAGGTCAGGTCCGTGTCCTAAAGTTCCGCACATGAACGAACTCTTCGCCACACTTTCCGACGGCACACCGGTGCACCGCTGGACCCTGGAGCGCGCGGGCGTCCGGGTGCGGATCCTGTCGTACGGCGGGATCGTGCAGTCGGTCGAGGTCCCGGACCGGGACGGCCGGACGGCGGACGTGGTGCTGGGCTTCGCCGGTCTCGAGGGGTATCTGGAGCACTCCGGTCCGTATCTCGGTGCCCTCGTCGGGCGGTACGCGAACCGGATCGCGGGCGGCCGCTTCGAACTGGACGGGGCCACGTACGCGCTCGCACCCAACAACGCGCCGAACTCCCTGCACGGCGGTGAGCGCGGCTTCGACAAACGGGTGTGGGACATGGAGCCGGCCGGTACGCACGGGGTGCGGTTGAGCCGGGTCAGCCCGCACGGCGAGGAGGGCTTCCCCGGGCGTCTTGAGGTCTCGGGGACGTACAGCCTTGACGAGTCGGGTGCGCTGCGGATCTCGTACGAGGCGGTCACCGACGCGCCGACCGTCGTCAACCTGACCAACCACAGCTACTTCAACCTGGCCGGTTCCGGGAACGCGGGCGGGCACGAGCTGCGGATCGACGCCTCGCGGTTCACCCCGGTCGACGCGGATCTGATCCCGACGGGGGTCGAGGAGGTCGCGGGCACCCGGTTCGACTTCCGTCAGGGGCGCAAAGTCGGTGCGGGCTACGACCACAACTTCGTGCTCGACAAGGGGATCACCGAACAGGCCGTCGAGGTCGCCGAGTTGTACGACCCCGCGTCCGGGCGGGTGCTGACGGTGGCGACCACCGAGCCGGGACTCCAGCTGTACACCGCCGACCATCTGCCCGAGCCCTTCGCGCCCGGCGACGGCGTCGCGCTGGAGACCCAGCACTTCCCCGACTCCCCGAACCGAGCGGAGTTCCCGAGCACGGTGCTGCGGCCGGGCGAGGTGTACCGGTCGCAGACGGTGTACGGCTTCGGTACGCGCTGAGCACGAACGAGCCCCGGCCCAGGGGTCAGGTCCCGGGCCGGGGCTGCTTGTGTGAGGGCTCTGCCCTCTACGATGAGACGTTAATCGTCGCGGTGACCCTGCGGTCCCCGATCGAGCGCCCCACCTGGATTTCGTACGAACCCTTCACATACACCCACGATGAGGTCTTCTCGTCCCAGATCTCGAAGGCCCGGCGCGGGATTTCCACGGTGACCTCGACGCTCTCGCCGGGGCCGGCCTCGGCCCCCGCGAACCCGGCGAGCCGGCGGGCCGGACGCTCGGCGTCGGGTTCGGCGGGTGCCAGGTAGACCTGGACGACCTCCCGGCCCGGGCGTGCACCGGAGTTGCGCAGCCGGACCCGGACGGTGGTGCCGCGGACCTCGACGGACTCGTAGGTCCAGTCGGTGTAGCCCAGGCCGTGGCCGAAGGGGTAGGCCGGGGTGCGGCCCTCCTTCTCCCAGGCCGCGTATCCGATGAACACACCCTCGTCGTAAGGGAGTTCGCCGCCCTGCGGAGTGACCCGGGTGACCGGGGCGTCGGCCAGGGTGCCCCAGGTGGTGGGGAGGCGGCCGCCGGGCTCGTGGGCGCCGGTCAGGACGTCGGCGAGGGCCGCGCCGCCTTCCTGGCCGGGGAACCAGCCGAGCAGGACGGCGGCGACGTCCTCGCGCCAGGGCAGCTCCACCGGGGAGCCGGAGTTGACGATCACGACGGTGTTCGGGTTGGCGGCGGCCACCGCGCGGACCAGTTCGTCCTGCCGGCCGGGCAGGGTCAGGTCCCGGCGGTCGTAGCCCTCGGACTCGACGCGCTCGGTGGTGGCGACCACGACGACTGCGGTGTCGGCGGCGCGGGCGGCCTCGACGGCCTCGGCGATCAGTTCGTCGGGGTCGCGCTGGGGGTCCTGGTGGGCGAGGGTGAAGGCGATGACCTTCATCGGGATGTCCTCGGGGAGGACGACGACGTAGGTCAGGGAGATCTCGACCGGCTCGCCCGCGGTCAGTTCGACCCGGGCGCGGGGCTCGGGGGCGCCGAAGAAGGTGATGAAGGGGTCGTCGCTGTCGGTGCTCTGGACGTCGTCGTAGTACGTCGTACCGTCGACGACCAGTTTGAAGGGGCCGAGTCCCTTGATGCCGAAGGTGTGGGCGCCGCTCTCGCGCGGGGTGAAGGTGCCGGTCAGCTCGACGGTGTGCAGGCGGTCGCGGGTGACGCCCTCGGGCAGGTCCGAACCCATCCACTGGATGTGGCCGTTGGGGGCGGAGGCCGTGCCGATGACCTCTCCGGCCGGGTCACGGCAGACCGCTGTGAGGCTGAACCCCTTGTCGGCCACGGAGAGTTCGGTGTTGGGGTCGGCGCCCACGACGTAGGTGAGGGTGCCCTCGGGGAGGGCGGCGCTGAGGCCGTCGAGCGGGGAGACGACACGGTCCGGGAAGACGGTGGCGGAGCCGCCGCCGAGGACCCGGGCGTCCCTGGCGGCGGCGCCGATGAGGGCGACCGTGCCGGCCTTCAGCGGCAGCGCCCCCTGGTTGCGGACCAGGACGAAGGCGCGGCGGGCGATCTCGCGGGCCAGCCCGGTGCCGTCGACGGTGTCCGGGAGGTCGGTGACGACGGGTTCGGCGCCGTCCAGGATGCCGACGCGGGCGGCGAGCCGCAGCACATTGCGTACGGCGGTGTCGACCGCGCTCTCCTCGACCTCGCCGTCCCGCACGGCCCGGGCGAGGGCTTCGCCGTAGACGGTCGTCGGGCCGGGCATGGCGACGTCGAGGCCGCCCTCGATGGCGCCCTTGGTGGAGCGGGCGGCCATCCAGTCGGAGACGTTGTAGCCGTCGAAGCCCCATTCCCCGCGCAGGACTTCGTTGACGAGGCGGTGGTGCTCGGTCATCGTCGTGCCGTTGACCGTGTTGTAGGCGGTCATGATGCCCCACGGGTGGGCGTTCTCGACGATGTGCTCGAAGGGCGCCAAGTAGAGCTCGCGCAGGGCGCGTTCGGAGACCAGGTTGTTCACCGTGAAGCGGTCGGTCTCGGCGTCGTTGGCGACGAAGTGCTTGACGGTGGTGCCGACCCCGCCCTCCTGGACGCCGGTGACGTACCCGGCACCGATCCGTCCCGTCAGGTACGGGTCCTCGCTGTAGGCCTCGAAGTGCCGGCCGCCGAGCGGGGAGCGGTGGAGGTTGACGGTGGGGGCGAGCAGGACGTGGACGCCCTTGCGGCGGGCCTCCTGGGCGAGCAGCCGGCCGGCCCTGCGGGCGAGGGCGGGGTCCCAGGTGGCGGCCAGCGCGGTCGGGGAGGGCAGGGCGATCGACGGGTCGTCGGCGCTCCAGCGCACGCCCCGGACGCCGATCGGGCCGTCGGACATGACCAAGGAGGCCAGGCCGATCTCGGGAAACGCGGGCAGGGTCCACATGTCCTGGCCGGCCAGGAGCGCCGCCTTCGCGTCGAGGTCGAGCGCGGCGAGTGCCGCCTCGACGGCCGCCTCACGGGCCTGGTCGGCGGGGGTGGTGCCCTCGGGTCCCTCGGGTGCCGCCATGGCGGTGCCTCCTCGTTGAAGTCCGTGCGGTCCTCTCATCGTGCCCCGATTACCTGGCGAGCGGTAGGTTTCGTCATCTTGCCGTTATTTTCAGCTGGGTGGCATGTCGTACGGTGACGCCATGAGCGCCAGGACCAGAAGCGGGGAACGCCGGGCCGAGATCATCCGGGCGGCCCTGGAGGTCATCGCCGAGCGCGGCTACCGGGGGGCGAGCCTCGCCGCGGTGGCCGAGCGGGTCGGGCTGACCCAGCAGGGGCTGCTGCACCACTTCCCGACGAAGGACGCGCTGCTGGTCGCGGTCCTGGAGGAGCGGGACAGGTGGGACGCGGTGCCGAACGGCAGCTGGCGCGTCGACCTGCTCGCCTCGCTCGTCGAGTACAACGCGATGCGGCCCGGCATCATCCAGACCTTCTCGGCGCTGCTCGGCGAGAGCGTCACGGAGGGGCATCCGGCACGGGAGTACTTCACCGACCGCTACAGCCGGGTGCGCGCGTCGATGGCGGTGGCCCTCCGCACGGAGTACGGCGACCGCCTCCCCAACGGGCTGAGCCCGGAACGCACCGCGCCGCTGCTGGTCGCGGTCATGGACGGACTCCAGTACCAGTGGCTGCTGGACCCGGAGTCGGTGGACATGCCGGGCGCGTTCCGGGACTTCCTGCGGCTGCTGGGCGAGACGGTGGAGTGAGGGTCACTGCTTCCGGACGACAGCGAGTGTCTTGCTGAGCAGACAGACGACGGCGAGGGCGAACGCCCAGACGTGGGCCCCGGCGGCGAACAGGGCGACGGCGCCCGCCCCGAACCAGAGCAGCTCGAAGCCGACGCGACCGGCCCCACTCGCCTTGTACTTCGCGCGCGGCGAGCCGAACAGCGCCCACAGGGCGACGAGTACGGCCGGTGCGGCGAGGCCGAGCAGCCAGGGCGCGCCGACGTCCCGGGTGAACCCCCAGTAGGCGGCACCCGCCAGGGCACCGAGCTCGACCAGGAAGAGAACGCCCAGGTTGGCTGCCTTCATGGGCGGCAGTATCACCCGCTCGCCGGCACCGCCGCCACGACTTCGATCTCGATCCGCGCCTCGGGCCGGAAGAGCCGGGGCACCTCGAAGGTCATGCTGGTGGGCGGGGTGCCGGTGAGGAACTCCCGTCGTACGGCGCCGTACTGCTCCAACTCGGAGATGTCCGTGAGGTAGGTGCGGATGTTGATGATGTCGGCCAGGCTCGCGCCGTGCGCCGCCAGCAGCGCGGTGAGGGTCTCGAAGACGCCCCGGGACTGTTCGGCGAGCGTGGTGCCCTCGGCGATCTGCCCGGAGACGAACAACAGGGCGCTGCCGTCGGCCTGTTCGACGCGGGCGACCTGGGAGTAGTAGGGGCTCAAAGGCTGGGGCGCGCCGGCGGGGTTGTCCAGGGTGATCTGCATGCCGTCGACGCCAGGTCCGGCCTTGCGATGCGACAAGCGAATGTCCAGCATGGCGGTCATGCCGAATTCGCATCGCAAGGCTCTTCCTCCCGACCTCGCCACCGTGTGGCTGCGGGTCTTCCTGGAGGTCGCCCGGCACGAGTCGTTCACCGTGGCCGCGCGCACGCTGGGCTGGACGCAGTCGGCGGTGTCCCGGCAGATCGCCGCGCTGGAGGGGGCGTTGGGCGGGTCGCCGCTGTTCGACCGGCTGCCCAGGGGGTGCGGCTGACGGAGGCGGGGCGGGTGCTCGTGCCGCACGCGCAGACCGTCACCGGGGCGCTGCACGGGGCCGCGCGCGAGCTGGCGGCGCTGCGTGAAGGGGTGGGCGGGCGGCTGCGGTTCGGGGCGTTCCCCACGGCGGACGCGGCCCTGGTCCCGCACGCCCTCGGCACCTTCCGCACCCGCCGTCCGGGCGTGCGGGTCTCCCGCGAGGAGGGGCTCACGCCGTCGTTGCTGGACCGGCTCACCGAGGGGCGGCTGGATCTCGCGATCGTCTCCACGACCGGCGGGGCGCCCCTGTCGGCGTACGAACTGAGCCATCTGCTCGACGAGTCGCTGTACGTCGCCGTCCCGGCCGGGCATCCGCTGGTGGACGAGGGCGGCGGGCCGGTGCGGCTCGGGCGGCTCGCGGACGCCGACTGGATCTCCGGGAGCCCGCGGCCCGAGGGGACGCTTCTCGACGCGGCCCTGCGGCAGGGTTTCCGGCCGCGGATCGCGCATGTCGTCGGCGAGTGGACCGCCAAGCAGGGCTACGTCGCCGCCGGGCTCGGGGTGACGCTGGTCCCGGCGCTCGCCGCGGAGTCCGTACGGCCGGACGTCGTGCTGCTCCCGGTGCTCGACGAGGGCGCTCCGGCGCGGGCGGTGTACGCGGCGACACCGCGAGGGCGGTCTGTCACGCCGGCCGTGGAGGCGTTCGTGGAGGCGCTGCGGGAGGCGGCGGGGCGGATTCCGCGCACCTCGCCACCCATGGCGTAGACCACTTCCCGCACGCGATACTGCCGTCGTCCGGTACCACTCGCGCCCCACAGCGACGGAAGGACCTGAACTCCCTTGACATCCCTACGTGTTCGGATCGGCATCCTCGGACTGGCCCTGCTGGCGGGCCCGGTGGCCCCCGCGAGCCCGGCGGCGGCCGCGACCGCACCCTCGCCCACGGTGGAGGAGCGGCGGCTCGACCAGGCCGTGCCGCGGGAGATCCTCGAACGGTCCGGATTCGACGCCGTATCAACGTGCTTCGCGCGGGCGCTCGGGTCGGCGCGCTCCTACGGTGAGGCGCGGAAGGTCGTCGTACGGCAGGGGTCAGCGCTGTGGAAGCGGGCGGTGGACCGCGCGCAGGGGCGGGGGCCGGCCGGTGGGGATCTGAGCCGGGACGACGACCGGCCCCTGTACTGGGCGCGGTTGGGGATGACGCGTGAGGTGCGGGCCTGGGAGCCGTCGTTCGGGCTGTCGGACGGGCAACGCGCTACCTTGCTGGACGAGTTGGAGCGGACCTCGCGGGGGCAGACGGCCGTGCGGTATCCGGCCGGTGAGCGGCTGAAGCGGGTGCTCGTCACCGGGTTCGATCCGTTCACGCTGGATCGGGACATACGGATCTCGAATCCGTCCGGGGCGAGTGCGCTCGCGCTCGACGGGACGGTGATCGAGACGGCGGACGGGCCGGCGCGGGTGGAGACCGTCGTGTTCCCGGTGCGGTGGCAGGACTTCACGGACCAGACCGTGGAACAGGCGCTGAGGCCGTATCTGAAGCGGGTGGATCTCTTCACGACCGTGAGTCAGGGACGGGTGGGGCGGTTCGACGTCGAGCGGACCAACGGCGCCTGGCGGGGCGGGTTCGCGGACAACGACAACGTCGGGGTGACGGGCACGGTTCCGGTCACCGATCCGGGCTCGCAGCCGCAATGGACCACGACGACGCTGCCGTACAAGGCGATCGTGGACGCGGACACCGGGCGCTTCCCCGTCTACGACCACACGAGCGTGACCGAGATCCCGGCGGGAGGGACCGAGCCCGTCGTCCGCCCGGACGGACCGAGCCCGGGGTCCACGGCACGGGCCGGGGGCGGCGGGGACTACCTCTCCAACGAGATCGCGTACCGGGCCACGCTGCTGCGGGACCGGCTGGGGCTGCACGGCGTACTGCCGGGCGGCCATGTGCACACGCCTGTGCTGGAGTTCGGGGCAGGGAACACGGATCCGGCGACAGGGACGGTGACCGACCCGGGGTTCGTGCGCAACCGGCTGGACATCATCGCGCAGGTGCGGGCGATTCTGGTGGTGGCGGTGGAGAAGGCCACTTGAGGTAGGTCGCCGCCTCGGTGAAATCCAGGCGGCGGTAGAAGTCGGCGGCCCTGCGCGTCGGCACGGTGATCTCCACGTCCTGGGCGTGCCGCGCGCGGTCCTGCATGGCCCGGACGAGCCGGGAGCCGGTACCGCCGCGCTGGGGCGTGTCCACGGCGAGTTCGAGGATTTCGAGACCGTGCCGCCCGCGAAGAGGGTCGGCATCCGGGCCGCGTAGGCGTACCCGATCATCTGAGTGTCCCGCTCCGCCACCGGGGACTCGGCGAGGGACCGTCGCCGGGCGGACCGTCGTCTCAGGTTCCGAGCTAACCGGAGACGGGCTCACCGTCGGACTCGTCGGACCCCTCCGGCTCCTCGGCCCCGTCCCGGGTCTCCTCCCCCAGCAGTTCCCGTGCCATCAGCGTGGCCCCCGCCACCGCGCCCGGCATCAGGAACACCGCGACGAAGGGGACCAGGAAGGACAGGCCGAGGGGGGTGCCGAAGCCCCAGACGAGGGTCTTGCGGGAGCGGAGCAGGGTGAGGCGGGCCCGGAGGTCGACGCCTCGGCGCTGCAACGCGACCGCGGTGAGTTCCTCGGTGAGGAAGAAGCCGGTGACGAAGAAGCCGATCACCGGGACGACCGTCTGGCCGACGACCGGGACGAAGCCCAGGGCGAAGAGCAGGACCGCCCACAGCAGGGCCCGGACGACGATACGCAGGCTGTCCCTCGCCGAGATCCACAGCTCGCGCCACAGCGGCAGACCGGACTCGGGGGCCGTGCCGTCCGGGGAGACGTCCCGGTCGACCTTCTCGGAGAGGTTCTCGTAGAAGGGCTGGCCGATGAGGAGGGTGACCGCCGTGAAGGTCACGACCGCCAGGAGGAGGGCCAACGCGAACAGGACAACGGTGAGGAAGCCCCGGAACAGGCCCCGCCACGGGCTCGACCAGTCGTCGGAGAAGGGGGTCGCCCAGGACACCGCGTCCTCGCCCCAGGTCGCCAGGGCCACCAGAGCGCCCACGTACAGCACCAGGGTGATCAGGCCCGGGACCAGTCCGAAGCCGTACTGCTTGCCGTGCCGGGCCACCCACCGCTGGCCCTTCAGGAGATAGTGGAAGCCCGCCCCGAGATCACGCATGTCCCGCACCCTATCGGGTGACCCTCGGGCCCGCGGACACGGCCGCAGGTCCGGTCCGGACACCCGGTCCGGACACCCGAGTTGCGCCATCCGGGGCATCCGCGCCACGAACTCCCTCTTGTTGCGGTTGAGTCGAACAGGTACATCTCGCCGTACCGATCTCAGGAAGCCCCTCAGGAGGTACGCGTGCCCACCACGAGAACCGTTCCTGCGAGACCCGTCCTGCTCATCGCCCTCACGAGCGCACTGCTGCTCACCCCGAACAGCGCGACCGCGGACCCCGAGCCCCCCACCCGCGAGAGCGCCCGGGACCAGGGTCCGGCCCGGGCCCCGGAGAGCGCCGCCCGACGGTCGCTCACCGCCCCGACCACCGGCTTCACCGACACCACCCGCGGCTATCCCCGTGAGCAGGTCCTCACCCCCGCCCCCGTGAACCCGGCTGACAAATCGCTCAAGTTGGGTCTCACTCCGTACCACGCGATCGCACCGAAGCTGAACGCCCTCCAGCGGCTGGGCGACCGGGTGAGCGTCGAGGTCGCCGGGCGTTCGGCGGGCGGGCACCGGCTCTACCTCGTCACCGTGACCGCCCCGGAGACCCCCGCCCGGACCCGCGCCCAGGAGCGGATGCGCGAGCTCATCGAGAACGCGCCCGCGACCGCCGCCAAGTCCCGGGAGATCACGGCGGGTTACAAGGCGCCGGTGTTCTTCAACAACAACATCCACGGCAACGAGTGGGAGGGCACGGACGCCTCCCTGAAGATCATCGAGCGGCTCGCGACGGCCCGGGACGCGCGTACGAAGGACCTGCTCGCCCACTCGCGGCTGTACTTCAACATCACCGCCAACCCCGACGGCCGGATCGCCGGAACCCGGGCGAACGCCAACGGCTTCGACCTGAACCGGGATTTCGTGACCGCCTCGCAGCCCGAGACGCGGGCGATGCGGCAGATCGAGATCGACAAGCAGCCGGCCGCCATGCTCGACCTGCACGGTTACGTCAACGGCACGCTCATCGAGCCCACCACTCCCCCGCACGGCGAGAACTACGAGTACGACCTCTTCCTGAAGAACACCTACGCCAACGCGCTCGGCATGGAGGCCGCCGTCAACGGCCTCGGCTACACGCCCGCGAAGGACGGTGTCGAGCCCGCGCAGATCCCCTTCCGGGACCAGGAGGAGGGCTGGGACGACTGGCCGCCGATCTTCACCCCGCAGTACGCGGCCTTCCACGGCGCGGTCGCCGCGCACACGGTGGAGATCCCGCTGGCCGTCAACAACTCCCTCTACGACAGCCTGCCCGTGGCGGAGCTGCGGCGCCGGTCCGCGATCAACACGGCCGTCGCGGGGGCGGCCGTCACGGCGACGCTCGACTTCGTGCGGGAGCGGCGGACGTCGCTGATCGCCGACCAGATCGAGATCTTCCGGCGCGGGGCGGCGGGGGCCGCTCAGGTACAGGTGTCGAAGGAGACGGTCCCCGGGGTGCCGGGGATCGGGCCCGAGGACGTGTACACCACCGACTTCCCGCGCGCGTACGTGATTCCGGCGGGCTCGACGGCCGCGGCCCGTCTCGTCGGCCATCTCCTCGCCAACGACGTCCGCGTCGGGCGCGCGAACCGTGCCGTCCGGCTGGGCGGACGGACGTACCCGAAGGGCTCGTACGTCGTCGACATGCGCCAGCCCAAGCGGGGCCTGGCGAACGTGCTGCTCGCGGACGGCCGGGACATCAGCGACAAGGTCTCCGTGATGTACGACATCTCGGGCTGGAGCCTGGGACGGCTGTGGGGCGCGCCGGTCGCACCGGTGACGTCCGGGAGCCTGCCCGGTGCTCCCCTGACGCCCGTCCGGGCCGTCGCGCACGTCGGCCGGGTGGCCCCGCGCGGCGACCTGCGGCTGCGGCTGACCGACCCCCAGGAGATCGCGGCGCTCAACTCGCTTCTCCAGCAGGGCGTTCCGGTACGGCGGGCCGCCGACGGCGGTGCGATCGTGCCCGCCTCGGCGCGGGCCCTCGCCGTGGAAGCCGCTCGCACCCACGACGTGGTCTTCGACGCGACGAGGCACAAGGGCACGACCGAGCTCCGTCGCACCCGCGTGGCCGCCGCCGTGACCCCCGGCGAGCTGTTCGCGCTGCGGGAGATGAACCTCGAGGTCACGCCGGTCTCGACGGCTGTCCTGAACGCCGGCTTCGACTGGTCGTCGGTGGACGTGCTGTTCGTGTCGGCGGGGCTGGACCGCGACGCCCTCACCAGCGGGGCCCGTACGGCCCTGGACGCGTTCCTGGGCGCCGGGCACGGGCTCGTCGGGCGCGGGGCCGTCGGGGCCGCGCTGGGCGCGGACACGGGGCTGCTGGCCGCGAAGCCGGTGGAGGGCAACGGGGACGCCAACGGCGTGGTGCGCGTGGTGAATTCGGGCTCGGTGACGGCCGGGGCCCCGGATCACGGGTTCGTCTACGCGCCGGTGTGGTTCACCGACCTCGGACCGGGGGTGCGGGTCGAGCAGTCGTACACCACCGGGAATCCGCTGGTCTCCGGGCACTGGCGGCCCCTGTCGGACGGCTCGGGCGGTCCCGCCGCCGCGGCCGGGCGGGCATCGGTCGTCAGTGCCCCGCGAGCCGTCCTGTTCGGCACCGAGCCGCTCTTCCGGGATCACCCGAAGGGGGAGTTCGCCCAGGTCGGGCGGGCATTGTTCACCATGGCGCACGCGAGCAGCGGCTGAGGTTGAGGAGAGCGGATGACGCAGGAGATCCACGGCACCGTCGCGGACGGCTTCGAGCCGGTGCGCGAGGAGTTCGCCGCTTTCGTGGCAGGGGAACGGCCCGACTACGAGGGGCAGTTGAGCGCCTACGTGCACGGCAAGCGGGTCGTCGACCTGTGGGCCGGTGAGGGTGTCGGACCGGACTCCCTGTACGGCGTGTTCTCGTCGACCAAGGGGGCCGCGCATCTGGTGGTGGCGCTCCTCGTCCAGGAGGGCACGCTGGAACTGGACCGCAAAGTGACCTACTACTGGCCGGAGTTCGGCGCCGAGGGCAAGGGGCAACTGCCCCTGCGGGATCTGCTGGCGCATCGGGCCGGGGTGGTCGGGCTGGACGGCGGTTTCACCGCGCAGGAGCTGTCGGACGACCGGGCGGTGGCGGAACGGCTCGCGGACCAGAAACCGTTCTGGCGCCCCGGCACGGCCTTCGGCTACCACGCGCTCGTGATCGGCGCGCTCACCGGCGAGATCGTACGGCGGGCCACGGGCCGGACGCTCCAGGAGGTGTACGAGGAGCGGATCCGGGCCCCGTACGGGCTGGACTTCCATCTGGGGCTGCCCGAGTCCCTGGAGCCCCGCTACCGCTCGGTGCAGCCGATGGTGCCGACGGCCACGCAGCAGGCCCTGCTGGACGCGACACCGACGGGCCCGCACACCCTGGCCGCGATCGCCTTCAACCAGCAGGTGCCGGACCCGGGTGACCTGGTGGACTACGCCAACTCCCGTGCCGTACGCGCGAAAGGGCCGGCGTCGGCGGGTGGGGTGGCGGCCGCGCGGGGCCTGGCCGGGATGTACGCGGCGGCGATCAGCGAAGTGGCCGACCGGCCGCCCCTGTTGAAGCCGGACACGATCGCGGAGGTGGGCCAGATCCACTCCGCCGGTTACGACCTGGTGGCCCGCGCCCACAAGTCCTACGGCCTGGGCTTCCAGGCCACGGCCGACATGTGGCACCCGTTCCTGGGCGCCGGTTCCTTCGGCCACAGCGGCGCGGGCGGCTCCCAGGCCTTCGCCGACCCCCGCAGCGGTCTCGCCTACGGCTACACCCGCCGCCGGATGGCGTTCCCGGGAGGGGCCGCGCCGGAGAACGAGCGGTTCGTGAGGGCCGTGCACCGGGCGGCTCTCGCGGTGTGAGAAGGACAGGGCCCGCACCCCACGTCCAGGAGTGCGGGCCCTGCCTCGTACGACCAACGAGCTCCGTCAGGCGAGCGTCACGGAGATGTTCCCGCGGGTCGCCTTCGAGTACGGGCAGACCTGGTGGGCCTTCTCAAGGAGGGCCCGGGCGGTCTGCGGGTCGACGTTCGGGACGGTCGCCGAGATCTCGACGATCAGGCCGAAGCCGTCGGCGTTCCTGCCTATGCCGACCTTCGCGGTGACCGTCGAGCCGGAGATGTCGGCCTTCTCCTGGCGGGCGACGACACCGAGGGCGCCCTGGAAGCAGGCGCTGTACCCGGCGGCGAAGAGCTGTTCCGGGTTGGTGCCGTTGCCGCTGCCGCCCATTTCCCTGGGCGGGCCGACGACCACGTCGAGCCTGCCGTCGTCGGTGGCGACCCGGCCGTCGCGACCGTTCTCTGCGGTGGCGACGGCGGTGTACAGGACGTCGGACTGCTGGATTTCCGGCATGCGGTTGTCTTCCTCCTCGGTCCACCGCGACTCGCGCCCACGATCGACGGCGGGATTCGGAAAGAAGTTACCGCATGACGGAAACCTCTTGAAGATGTCAGAGCTTGACGATCATCTTTCCGGTGTTGTCGCCGCGCAGGACCCCGAGGAACGCCTCCAGGGTGTTCTCGATGCCCTCGACGACCGTCTCGCGGTACTTCAGCTTCCCGGACGCCACCCACGGGCCGACCTCGGAGACGAACTCAGGCTGGAGGTCGTAGTGGTCGCCCACCAGGAAGCCCTCGATGCGGCCGCGGGTCTGGATCAGACGGGCGAGGTTGCGCGGGCCCGGGGCGGGCTCGGTGTTGTTGTACACCGAGATCATGCCGCAGATCGCGATCCGGCCGCGCAGGTTGAGGGAGCCGATGGCGGCCTCCAGGTGGTCGCCGCCGACGTTGTCGAAGTAGACGTCGACACCGTCCGGGGCGGCCTCGCGGAGCTGGTCGCTGACCTTGCCGTTCTTGTAGTTGAAGGCCGCGTCGAAGCCGTACTCCTCGACGAGCAGCTTGACCTTCTCGTCGGAGCCGGCCGAGCCGATGACCCGGGAGGCGCCCTTGAGCTTGGCGATCTGGCCGACCTGGCTGCCGACGGCACCCGCGGCACCGGAGACGAAGACCGAGTCGCCCTCCTTGAAGGAGGCGGTGCGCAGGAGGCCGGCGTAGGCGGTGAGACCGGTCATACCGAGGACACCGAGGTACGTCGAGAGGGGGGCCGCGTCGGCGTCCACCTTGACGGCGTGCTTCGCGTCCATGACCGCGTACTCGCGCCAGCCGAAGAAGTGCAGGACGTGGTCGCCCACGGCGATGCCCTCGGCGTTGGACTCCACGACCTCACCGACCGCACCGCCCTGCATGACCTTGCCGAGCTCGAAGGGCGCGGCGTACGACTTCGCGGCACTCATGCGGCCCCGCATGTACGGGTCGACGGAGAGGTACTTGTTGCGGACCAGGATCTGGCCCTCAGCGGGGGTCGGGACCTCGGTTTCGACCAGGGCGAAGTCCTCGGGCTTGGGCCAGCCGACCGGGCGGGAGACGAGGTGCCATTCGCGGTTGATCATGATGCCTGCGACCTTTCCATTTACTTCAGTGCCTTAAACAACCATGCTCCTGAATATTTCAGGTTGTCAAGTAAAGGGGTATCCTGAGCGTATGCCCACTCCTCACAAGACCCGGCCCGACGCGCTGACGATGGAAGTCGTGGAGCTCATCGGGGACGTGGTGGCCCGCTTCTACTCGGACTACGAGGACGCGGCCGCGGAGCACGCCCTCACCGGAGCGCAGGCGCGGCTGTTGAGTCTGCTGTCCCTGGAGCCGCTGCCCATGCGCAAACTGGCCCAGAAACTGAAGTGCGAGCCGTCGAACGTCACCGGGATAGTGGACCGCCTTGAGGCCCGCGCACTGGTGGAGCGGCGCCCCGATCCCGCGGACCGCCGGGTCAAGGTGGCGGCGGCGACGGAGGCGGGGCTGCAGGTGGCCCGGGAGCTGCGCGAGGGGTTGCGGTTCGCGCGCGAGCCGCTGGCGGGGCTGTCCCCGCAGGAGCGGGAGTCACTGCGGGACCTGTTGCGGCGGATGCGGGACGCGTGACGGGGGCGGGCGGCCGACAGCCCTTCGCACGAGGTCGGGGATGCGTTCGCCCTCACTGACCGTGAGCGGGGCCGGTCCCCTCCGCCGGGTAGACGATCCCCGGCGCGGGCCCACTCGGTCGAACCGGCATCCGCGGCGACGGACGCCGGTTGCCCGGCGATCGGGCGCGGTCGGCGACGACCGCCCCGACGTCCCACCGGCGAAGCCCCTACGTGCACCACCACAGGAAGCGGTCGCACTCCGAAGGGGACGGGTCCGGGCTCGGGGCCGCGGTGGTGGGGGTGGCCGTGGGGGCCGAGCCGCCGCTAGTGGACGTGGGCGTGGCGGCGGGGGGCGACGCGGGTGGCTTGCCGGTCGCCGACTGGGTGTCGGGGCTCTTGCTCGCGTCGGCGTCCTCGCTCTTGGACGCGGAGGGCGACGGGGACGCGGAGGTCGACGGGGAAGCCGAGTCCGAGGGAACGGTTCCGCCGGAGTCGGTCTTCCTCGACGCCGACGCGCTCGCCTCCGGGGAGGCGCCGCCCTCGGCCGACTCCCCGCCCGCCGCGGCCGGCTTGGGGGAGGATCCCGGGGCGTCCATGCCCAGCTCCGCGAGACTCAGACCACCGGCCGCGAGCACGAAACCGGCGGCGATCAGCAGGGTTCGGCGTCGACGCCGACGGTGCGCTGCCGCTTTGCGATCGCGGCGGCTGGCTCCGCCGCTGGGGTCGTCGGGGTCGCCCTCGTCGTACTCGTCGGCGAGGGCGTCCTCGGATTCCGCGGAGGGGGCGGGACCGTCGACGCTCTCCGCACCACGGCCACGCGCGCGCCGCCGCGAGGCCCGGCCACCGGTCGGCTCCGCCGTACCCTCGGCCACGCTGCCGCTCGCATCGCGGTCGACGCCGACGGCGTCTCCCTCAAGACCCGTGCCGGAGCCGGTGTCGGCCCCGGTCGAGACGTAGCCCGCCCCGGTCTCCGCCGACCCACCACCCGCCGGATCGTCCGCGCGAGGGGCGGCCACGCGACCGTCCCCGCCGTAGGCCACGCCGCCCTGGGCGTCGCCGCCGTACCCCGCCCCGCCCCCGTCACCGGGGCCGTACGAGGTGGGGGCGTGCCCGCCTCCGCCGTACGGCGTGACCTCGTCGCCACCTCCGCCGTACTGAGAAGTCGCATCCATGCCGTACGCCCCGGCCATCCCGTGGCCGCCGTACACACCCGCGTGGGCGTCCCCCGCGAGGGAAGCGTCGCCGTACTGCCCCTCGACCGCGTACGCCGCGTAGGCCGGGGCCACCGGAGGCTCCTGGGGCTGGGCCTGGGTCGGTACGTGGGGTGTGTACGCGCGCAGTGCTTCGATCGAGGTGCCGCACCCCGGGCAGGCGAGGGCGCCGTTGAGGTGCCGTCGGCACGGGTCGCAATAGTCCATGTCGCGGGAAGATTAAGTGCCCTGCGGGCGCGATTCCCAGGTTCCTTGGTGAAGGTTCTGTGGGGACCGGCCGTTCCGGCGCGGCGGATTGAGGATGATCCGCCGCATCGCGCGCAAACCGACTTGCGAAGAACGCCGGAACGGTCCGCGTCCCCCTCGGCTCAGGTCTTCTTACGGGTCGTCATGACCCGTTGGATCAGGATGAACGCGCAGAGCAGCACACCGGTGGCGATCTTCGTCCACCAGGAGCTGAGCGTGCCCTCGAACTGGATGATGCTCTTGATCAGGCCCAGGACGAGGACCCCGAAGAGGGTGCCCAGGACGTAGCCCGAGCCGCCCGTCAGCAGGGTGCCGCCGATGACCACCGCGGCGATCGCGTCGAGTTCCATGCCCACGGCGTGCAACGGGTCACCGGACTGGATGTAGAGCACGAAGAGGAGGCCGGCGAGCGCGGAGCAGAAGCCGCTCATCGTGTAGACCGCGATCTTCGTACGTCCCAGCGGAAGACCCATCAGCAGGGCTGACTGCTCGTTGCCGCCGATGGCGTACACCCGGCGCCCGAAGCGCGTGTAGTGCAGGACGTAGAAGGCGGCGGCCAGGACGACCAGAGCCACGACGGCACCGATCGACAGGTCTCCCGCACCCAGCGATATCCGTGTCTCGGCCAGGCTGCTCACGGCCGAGTCGGTGATGGCGATCGACTCCTTGCTGATCACCAGGCACAGACCCCGGAAGAGGAAGAGGCCGGCGAGCGTCACGATGAAGGGCTGGATCTCGAAGTTGTGGATCACGTAGCCCATGAGGAAGCCACCGAACGCGCCCACGCCCAGGGAGATCGGGATGACCAGGAGCAGGGGCAGCCCCACGTCCTCCACCAGCCAGGCCGTGAGCATGGTGGTGAAGCCGATCACGGAGCCCACGGACAGGTCGATGCCGCCGGACATGATGACGAAGGTGGCACCGACGGCGGCGACCAGCAGGTATCCGTTGTCGATGAACAGGTTGAGGAACACCTGGGGCTCGCCGAAGCCGTAGTTCTGGTAGCGGCTGAGGCCGGCGACGTACATCGCGAGGAACAGACCGGCCGTGACCAGGACGGGCAGCCGCCGGTCGCCCAGCAGGCGCGCGGACCTGGTCGTGGTGCGGCTCTCCGGCGTCGTGGGGGTCCGGGTGGTCGCACTCATCACGACACCTCCATCTTGGGAGCGGCCTCGGGCTCCGCGGCGGGCTGGGCCGGAGCGGCGGCGCGGGCGCGGGCGCCGAAGACCTTGGCGCGGAACTTCGGGGACTGGAGCAGGCAGACGACGATGACGACGGCCGCCTTGAACACCAGGTTGGTCTGGGTCGGTACGCCGATGGTGTAGATCGTGGTGGTCAGGGTCTGGATGACGAGGGCCCCGATCACCGTGCCGCCGATGGAGAACCGGCCGCCCAGCAGTGAGGTGCCGCCGATCACCACGGCGAGGATCGCGTCGAGCTCGATCCACAGGCCGGCGTTGTTGCCGTCGGCCGCCGAGGTGTTGGAGCTGATCATCAGGCCCGCGATACCGGCGCACAGGGCGCAGAACACGTACACCATGATCTTGATACGGCGGGACCTGATGCCCACCAGGCGGCTGGCCTCGGCGTTGCCGCCGACCGCCTCGACGAGCAGGCCGAGGGCCGTACGGCGGGTCAGCGCCACGGTGACGGCCACGACGGCCGCCACCACGAAGATGGAGAAGGGCAGCGTCAGCCAGTAGCCGCCGCCGATCAGCTGGTACGGGTCGCTGTTGATGGTGATGATCTGGCCGTCGGTGATCAGCTGGGCCACGCCTCGGCCCGCCACCATGATGATGAGGGTCGCGATGATGGGCTGGATGCCCATCCGGGCGACCAGGAAGCCGTTCCACAGGCCGCACACGACCGCCGCGACCAGGCCCAGGCCCATCGCGAGCAGCACGCCGGACAGGGCGCCCTGGTCGGCCTGGTCGCTGATGTACGAGCAGGTCAGGGCCCCGGTGATGGCGACCACGGCGCCGACGGACAGGTCGATGCCGCCGGTGGCGATGACCAGGGTCATGCCGACCGCCACCAGGATGAGGGGCGAGCCGAACAGCACGATGGAGACGAGGCTGCCGTAGAGGTGGCCGTTCGTCATGTGGATCGCGAAGAAGTCGGGGGTGAAGGGGACATTGACGAGCACCAGGGCAACCAGGACCGCGACCGGCCAGAACAGGTGATGGCGCGTCAGTGCTCGCCAGCGGGAGGAGGTGGTCACTGGTGTTCTCCGCTCGCGATGGTCTCGAGGATCTTGCTGGTGGTGATCTCGGGCCCGTTGGTGAGCTGCGCCACCAGCTTGCGGTCGCGCAGCACTCCGATGGTGTGGCTGAGCCGGAGCACCTCCTCCAGCTCGGCGGCGATGTACAGCACGGACATGCCGTCCTCGGAGAGGGAGACCACCAGCTTCTGGATCTCCGTCTTGGCGCCGATGTCGATGCCGCGGGTCGGCTCGTCCAGGATCAGCAGCTTCGGCTGGGTGATGAGCCAGCGGGCGAGGAGCACCTTCTGCTGGTTTCCGCCGCTCAACTGGCCGACCCTGGCCTCCGGGTTGGCGGGCCGGATGTCCAGCGCCTTGATGTACTTGGCGACGAGTTCGTCGCGCTGTGCCGCAGGAATGGGCCGGGTCCAGCCGCGGGCCGCCTGGAGCGCGAGGATGATGTTCTCCCGCACCGTCAGGTCGGGGACCAGGCCCTCGGTCTTGCGGTTCTCCGAGCAGAACGCGATACCGGCGCCGATGGCGTCGTTCGGGGCGCTCATCGAGACCGCCTCTCCGCCGACGGCCAGCGTGCCGCTGTCCGGCTGGTCGGCGCCGAAGAGCAGCCGGGCCAGTTCGGTACGGCCGGAACCGAGCAGACCGGCGAGGCCCACGACCTCGCCCTTCTTGATCTCCAGGTCGAAGGGGGCGATACCGCCGTTCCTGCCGAGGCCTTGCGCCTTCAGCAGTGACTCGCCGACGTCCGCGTGCAGTTGCTGGTCGTGGAGCTCCTCCAGCTGGTCCAGGGCCTTGCCGATCATCAGCTCGATCAGCCCGACCTGGTCGAGGTCGCGGACCATGTGCTCGCCGACCAGGGTGCCGTTGCGCAGGACGGTCATGCGGTCGCAGATCTCGTAGATCTGGTCGAGGAAGTGCGACACGAACAGGATCGCGACGCCCTCGTCCCTCAACTGCCGCATCAGGCGGAACAGTTCGAGGACCTCGTCGCGGTCGAGGCTGGACGTCGGTTCGTCCAGGACCAGGACCTTGGTTCCGGAGCCCTCGCCGTCACTGTCTCCGGTGCCCACCGACCGTACGATCGCCACCAGTTGCTGCACCGCCAACGGGTACGAGGACAGGGGCGCGGTGACGTCGATGTCGAGGCCGAGACGGTCGACGAGCTTCGCCGCCTCGCTGCGCATGCGCTTCCACTGGATGCGGCCCGCGCGGATCGGTTCCCGCCCGATGAAGATGTTCTCCGCCACCGACAGGTTGGGGCAGAGGTTGACCTCCTGGTAGACCGTGCTGATGCCGGCGTGCTGCGCCTGGAGCGGGCTGTCGATCCGCACGGCCTTGCCGTCGAGGGTGACGGTGCCGCCGTCCAGGGTGTAGACCCCGGTCAGCACCTTGATCAGGGTGGACTTTCCGGCCCCGTTCTCGCCCATCAGGGCGTGTATCTCGCCGGGGAAGAGGCGGAAGTCGACGCCCGACAGAGCCCTTACCCCCGGAAACTCTTTGACTATGCCCGTCATCTCCAGGACGGGCTGCGGCTCTGCCATGGCAGCGCTCCTCGTGGAATCGGTTCAGGCCCGCTGCGGGCCCGGCCTGCGGGGAGCCTTTCCGGCCGAGGCGTTCTCGGCCGGCCGAAGGCTCCCCGCCGGTGGGTGCGGTCGGTCAGTACTTGCGGGTCGGGAGGGCGGCCTTGGCCTGGTCCTGCATGAAGTCGCCCTCCTTGGTCTTGATCCAGCGCTCGACCGAGCCGCCGTCGTGGACCGTCTTCACGACCTCCATCAGCTGGGGGCCGAGCAGCGGGTTGCACTCCACGATGGCGTTGATCTTGCCCTCGGACATGGCGACGAAGCCGTCCTTCACGCCGTCGATCGAGACGATCAGGATGTCCTTGCCGGGCTTCTTGCCCGCCGCCTCGATGGACTGGATGGCGCCGATGGCCATGTCGTCGTTGTGCGCGAACAGGACGTTGATGTCCGGGTTGGACTGGAGGAAGGCCGCCATGACCTGCTTGCCGCCGGCGCGGGTGAAGTCACCGGTCTGGCTGACGACGATCTTCCAGTCGTCCTTGTGGTCGGCGTCCATGACCTCCTTGAAGCCCTTGGCGCGCTCGATCGCCGGGGCGGCGCCGGTGGTGCCCTCCAGCTGGGCGATCTTCACCGGGCCCTTGTGGCCGGCCTTCTCCAGCACCTTCTCCAGGATCTTGCCGGCGCGGCGGCCCTCGTCGGTGAAGTCGGAGCCGACCAGGGTCACGTAGAGGGAGTCGTCGGAGGTCTCCACGGAGCGGTCGGTGAGAACCACCGGGATCTTCGCCGCCTTGGCCTCCTTGAGCACCGCGTCCCAGCCGGTGACGACCACCGGGGAGAAGGCGATGACGTCCACCTTCTGCGCGATGTAGCTGCGGATGGCGGAGATCTGGTTCTCCTGCTTCTGCTGGGCGTCGGAGAACTTCAGGTTGTACCCCGCCTCCTTGGCCGCGGCCTTCACCGAGTCGGTGTTGGCGCTGCGCCAGCCGCTCTCGGAGCCGACCTGGGAGAAGCCGAGGGTGATCGTCTTGCTGCCGCCGGAGGAGGTGCCGGTGGACCCCTTGTCCTCCTTGGCGCAAGCCGCCAGGGTGCCCGCGGCCGCGACGCCGACCGCGGCGGTGAGGAAGTTTCTCCTGTTGAGCATGTTTCTTCTCCTTTGAAGAGCCGGTCCGGGAACGGACCGCCGGTACTCGTTGAGCCCTGGTACTTGATGGACCGACCCCACTGCGTCCAGCCTGTCGATCACTATTCGAAATATCGATCACACTGGTGTGCGAATGTGACCGCTGGCGCCGCGTCAGTCGAGAGCGTCCCCCGATTGAGGCCCGTGCGGAAACGTACTGGCACGGACGACGAGCTGGGGTTCGATGAAGATTCCCTGGGTCCCGGAGGGGGACCGGCCCTCGATCAGATCGAGCAGCAGGGAGATGCTCCGCTGGCCCACCGCCGCGAAATCCTGGCGGACGGTGGTGAGCGGCGGGGCGAAGTACTCCGATTCCGGGATGTCGTCGAAGCCGACCACCGCGACGTCCTGGGGAGTGCGCACCCCCGCTTCGCGCAGTGCCCGCAACACCCCCAGCGCCATCTGGTCGTTGGCGACGAAGACCGCGGTCAGTCCGCGGCCCACCCAGCCGGCCAGTTCCTGGCCCGCACGGTAGCCCGACAGCGGACTCCAGTCCCCCCGCAGCGGTGTCGGCGGCTCGACCCCCACCGCTTCGAGGGCCGACCGCCAGCCGACGGTCCGGTCGACCGCCTCCTGCCAGTCCTCGGGCCCGGCGAGATGCCAGACCGTGCGATGGCCGGCGGCCAGCAGATGACCGGTGGCCAGCCGCGCACCCAGTTGCTGGTCCACGTTGACGCTGGGGATCTCGGCTCCGGACCCGGTGCCCACGGCCACCACCGGGAAGGGGTGCCGGAGTTCGGCGAGAGCCTCGGCCGCCGACCGCTGGGGGGCGAGGGCGATCACCCCCTCCACCCCGCCCTCGCTGAGGTGGTCCAGGGCTTCGGACAGCGTCTCCACCACCAACTTGCGCAGACTGACGGTCGAGACGGTGTACCCCTCGGCACGCGCCGCCTCCTCCAGGGCGAACAGCGTGCTGGCCGGCCCGTAGAGCGTGGTGTTGGCCGAGACCACACCCAGGGTCCGGGTGCGTCTGGTCGCGAGGGCCCGCGCGGAGGAGTTGCGGCGGTAACCCATCTCCTCGATCGCGTGCAGCACCTTGGCCCGCGTCGCCTCCCGCACATTGGGGTGATCCCCCAGGACACGGGAGACCGTCTGGTGGGACACTCCGGCCAGACGGGCCACGTCGGCCATGGTGGGCGGCCGAAGCTGCAAGTGGTTCACGGCCGCACCTCCTTGGCGATCGCTGACAGACGGGACCTGTGGTGCGGACGGTTGCGCGCAGCCGGGGTCAGACCGGGATAGCGCACATTCCCGCGACAACGGGCAGGTGGAACGAGTGGAAGCACCGCCGACACGTCGCTCGTACCCCCCTGGATGCCGGCAGGCATCGATCGATGAATGCGGAGGTCATTGTGAGCGCTAACAATTCCCAGCGGTCAAGGGTCCTGCAACGGGAAGTCGTCACGGTTCAATAACGCGACCGATGGCAGGAGTTGGTGGGGCGGCGGATCGGGGCGGCGCGTCTCGCCCCTGCCGCGGGTCCGGTCCGGCGGCGCGGACGCGCGGTCCGGGACGTCCGCACATCGCCCCGCGGACACCGCCCGAGGATCCACGATCCCCACCTGCACCGCCCGTACGGCGGGACGACGGCGCGGGGCCGGACGGCCGAACCTCTCGTCGGACACGGGTTCACCCACAAGGCCGACATGGACACCTACGGCGGAACCCGTGGGTAACTGGCCGTCACATCGAAAACGTTTCTTGTTCGACCACCCGACCCATTGACACTCCGACCACGTCGTCCTTACCGTCGAGCCAGCATTTCGAACGTGGGCCGAAATTTCGAACAAGCAGAAAGCCTAGGGAGTAGCTGACGTGCGTATCACGGGAATCAGCACGCATGTGGTCGGAACGCCATGGCGCAACCTGACCTACGTCCAGGTGCACACGGACGAGGGGCTCACCGGCGTGGGCGAGACGCGCATGCTGGGGCACACCGACGCACTGCTCGGCTATCTGCACGAGGCAGAGGCCAACCACATTCTCGGGTCGGACCCGTTCGCTGCCGAGGACCTCGTCAAGCGAATGAAGTACGGCGACTACGGCCGGGCCGGCGAGATCGTGATGTCCGGAATCGCCGTGATCGAGATGGCCTGTTGGGACATCAAGGGCAAGGCGCTCGGCGTGCCGGTCTGGCAGCTCCTCGGCGGCAAGGTGACCGACAAGGTCAAGGCGTACGCCAACGGGTGGTACACGACGGAGCGGACGCCCGAGGCGTACCACAAGGCCGCCCGGGGAGTCATGGAGCGCGGGTACCGTGCGCTCAAGATCGACCCCTTCGGCACCGGGCACTTCGAGCTCGACCACGAGCAGTCCCTCTACGCCGTCTCCCTCATCGAGGCCGTCCGGGACGCCATCGGTCCGGACGCCGAGCTGATGCTGGAGATGCACGGCCGCTTCTCCCCCTCCACCGCCGTACGGCTGGCCAAGGACCTCGCCCCCTTCAAGCCCGCCTGGCTGGAGGAGCCCTGCCCGCCCGAGAACCTCAAGGCACTGGAGAAGGTCGCCGCGAAGGTCGACATCCCGGTCGCCACCGGTGAGCGGATCCACGACCGCATCGAGTTCCGTGAGCTCTTCGAGAGCCAGGCCGTGGACATCATCCAGCCCGACGTCGGCCACATCGGAGGCATCTGGGAGACCCGGAAGCTGGCCGCGACCGCCGAGACCCACTACATGCTCGTGGCTCCGCACAACGTGGGCGGACCGGTCCTGACCGCGGCCTCTCTCCAAGTCGGCTTCACCTCGCCGAACTTCAAGATCCTGGAACACTTCAACGACTTCGCCGACGCCGACATCAAGAAGGTCGTCAAGGGCGCTCCACAGGTCGTCGACGGGTACTTTCATCTCTCGGACGCGCCGGGCCTCGGAGTCGAGCTCGACGTCGACGCCGCTGCCGAATTCCCGCAGCAGCAGGCCCGGTTCGACCTGTGGGCCGAGGGCTGGGAGCAGCGCAAGCCGAAGGGCACCCAGCAGTGAGGAATGCCGTCGTCGTCGAGGCGCCCGGCGAGCACAGGCTGGTCGAGCACATCCCTCGTGAGCCCGCCGCCGGGGAGGCGCTCGTCCGCGTCCACGCCGTCGGGATCTGCGGCAGCGATCGCGAGGTCTACCAGGGCAACCGGCCCGAGGGGTACGTCCGTTACCCGCTCACGCCCGGCCACGAGTGGTCCGGCACGGTCGAGGCGGTGGGCTCCGGGGTGCCGGCCTCCCTCGTCGGCCGCAAAGTGGTGGGCGAGGGCTTCAGGAACTGCCAGGTCTGCGACCGCTGCCACGTGGGCGAGACAACGTTGTGCACGGCCGGCTACGAGGAGACGGGCTTCACCCAGCCCGGCGCCATGGCCACCACGCTCACTCTGCCGGCCCGGCTGCTGCACGCCCTCTCGGACGATGCCGACCTGACGGCGGCGGCGCTCCTGGAGCCCGCGGCCTGTATCGCCGCCGCCGCGCTCAAGGCGAACGCACGGCCCGGCGAGCGGGTCGCCGTCGTGGGTACGGGCACGCTCGGGATGTTCGGCGTCCAGTTCCTGAGGGCGGGCTCGCCCTCGGAGCTGCTGGTGGTGGGCACTCGCAGGGACCGCGCGGAGCTCGCCACGGCCTTCGGCGCCACCGATTTCCGCACCCGGGACCAGGAGCTGCCGGACGACTTCGACGTCGTCATCGAGACCGCCGGGTCCGCGTCCGCCGCCACCACCGCCGCCTCGCTGCTCAGACGTGGCGGCCGGCTCGTCCTCACCGGCATCCCGGCCGCGGGCGCCGACGGACTCGACCCCACCGATCTCGTCGTACGGCAGCTGGAGGTGCACACCGTGTTCGGGGCACCGCCCGCGGCCTGGGCGCACACGGTGCGGGTCTTCGGGGCCGGGCTGCTCGATCCGGCGCCGCTCGTCACGCACGAGCTGCCACTGGACCAGTTCTCGCAGGCCATCGACCTGGCGGGATCCGGCGATCCGAAGGTCGGGAAGGTCCTCCTGCGGCCGTGACACACCCCTGAGCCGTGCGCCGGTACGCGGTACCCGACGACTTCGTACCGGCGCACCACCAAAGCCTTGCAGATCCAGAACCTTGCGCATCCAGAGCCGCGACCCTCGTCCGAAATATCAAACATGAAGGACAGACAGTGACCGAGACCACCGCCAGCGCGGCCCGACGACCCGGTGAGCAGGCGCTCGCTGCGCTCGGCCTGAGCGCGCCTGCCCTCGCCCCCTCCGACGCCTCCCCGCACGCATTCCCCGGTGGCGGCCGCTGGCGCACCGAAGTGCCCTCCGTGGAGGGTCCCGAGGCCCTCGGCGTGGTCCTCAAGGAGTCCTCGCGGCTCGATGTGCCGATCCACCGGGTCAGCCAGGGCTCGGGCGTGTGGATGCTCAGCGACGCCGAGATCACCGAGATGGTGGAGGCGACCGCCGAACGTGACATCGAGCTCTGCCTGTTCACCGGCCCCCGCGGCACCTGGGACATCGGCGGCTCCACCCGCACCGACTCCCGAGGCGGCGGGCTGCGCGCCCGCGGGCACGACGCGGTCGCCGGCTGCGTCGAGGATGCCGTCCGCGCCACCGAGCTGGGTGTGAAGTGCCTGCTCGTCGCCGACGAGGGGGTGCTGTGGACCCTGCACCGGGCCCGGGTCGCCGGGATCATCCCGGCCGACACGACGCTCAAGGTGTCGGCGCTGATCGGGCCGGTGAACCCGACCGCGTACGCCGTGTACGAGAACCTCGGCGGCGACTCGATCAACGTGCCCAGCGACCTGACCCTCGATCACCTCACCGAGATCCGCCGGGTGTCGGCCGCCCCCATGGACATGTACATCGAGGCCCCCGACGATCTCGGCGGCTATGTGCGGATGTACGAGGTCGCCGAGCTGATCCGGCGCGGCGCACCGCTCTATCTGAAGTTCGGCCTGTCGAAGGCTCCCGGGATCTACCCGTACGGGCACCACATGCGCGATCTCACGCTGTCGACCGCCAAGGAGAGAGTGCGGCGTGGCCGGCTCGCCCTGGACCTGCTCGCACGGCACGGGGCGGACGGCGACATGGCGCCGCTCGGCTCCCGGCTGCCGGGCGCGCTGAAGCGGTTCGAAACGCCTGCATAACGTTCCGGACAACGCCCCTTCACAAAAGCCCACGCAGTCGAACAGACTCCGACACGACCTCGACCCTTCCCGGTCCCTCCGCACTGCCTCCAGGCACCCGCACCGCCGGACCGCACCCGGCCTCCCGACATCAAGGATGATGATCATGCGTACTCGTCGAGCCGCCCTCACCGCCATAGCCGGCGCCGCCTCGCTCGCCCTGACCCTCTCGGCCTGCGGCCAGGACAGCAAGGGCGGCAGCGAGGAGTCCACCGGCAGCGCCAAGGGAGGCACCATCGGCATCGCGATGCCGACCAAGTCCTCCGAGCGCTGGATCGCCGACGGCAACAACGTCGTCAAGGAACTCCAGGCCAAGGGCTACAAGACCAAGCTGGTCTACGGCGAGGACGACCCGGACCAGCAGGTCTCGCAGATCGAGAACCTGATCACGCAGGGCGTCAAGGGCCTGATCGTCGCGGCGATCGACAACAAGTCGCTCAACAACGTGCTCCAGCAGGCCAAGGACGCCAAGATCCCGGTCATCGCCTACGACCGTCTGATCCTCGGCACGCCGAACGTCGACTACTACGCTTCCTTCGACAACGAGAAGGTCGGCCGGCTCCAGGCCACCTACATCGTCGACAAGCTGGGTCTGAAGAGCGGCAAGGGCCCCTTCAACATCGAGCTGTTCGCCGGCTCCAACGACGACAACAACACCAAGTACTTCTTCGGTGGCGCGATGAGCGTGCTCCAGCCGTACATCGACAGCAAGAAGCTCGTGGTCAAGTCCGGCCAGACCAAGATGACCCAGGCCACCACCCTGCGCTGGGACGGCGCCACCGCCCAGAAGCGCATGGAGGACATCCTCACCTCGACGTACGGCAGCGCCAAGGTCGACGCGGTCCTGTCGCCGTACGACGGCATCTCCATCGGCATCATCGCCGCGCTGAAGTCGGACGGCTACGGCTCCGCGAGCAAGCCGCTCCCGGTCATCACCGGCCAGGACGCCGAGCTCGCCTCGGTGAAGTCGATCATCGCGGGCCAGCAGACGCAGACGGTCTACAAGGACATCCGCAAGCTCGCCAAGGTCGCCGCGAACATGGCGGACGACGTCCTCAACGGCAAGAAGCCCGAGGTCAACGACACCAAGACGTACGACAACGGCTCCAAGGTGGTCCCCGCCTACCTGCTGCAGCCGGTGAGCGTCGACAAGACCAACTACACCAAGGAACTGGTCGACACGGGCTACTACAAGGCGAGCGAGCTCAACTAGTCGAGCCACCTCCCTGTCGGCCCATCCCCCTGATTGAAAGGCACGACCATGGCGGGACCCGTCCTGGAAATGCGCTCGATCGTCAAGACCTTTCCCGGCGTCAAAGCGCTGTCGGACGTCACTCTGACCGTCCGTCAGGGCGAGGTCCATGCCATCTGCGGTGAGAACGGCGCCGGGAAGTCCACCTTGATGAAGGTGCTCTCCGGCGTCCATCCGCACGGCACGTACGAGGGCGACATCCTCTTCGAAGGAGAGGTCGTCTCCTTCAAGGACATCCGGGCGAGCGAGCAGCACGGCATCGTGATCATCCATCAGGAACTGGCCCTGGTGCCGTTCCTGTCGATCGCGGAGAACATCTTCCTCGGCAACGAACACGCCTCGGGCGGGTTCATCAACTGGAACGAGACGCTGAAGCACGCCACCGAGCTGCTGCGCCGGGTGGGTCTGAGCGACCATCCGGAGACCCGGATCACCGACATCGGTGTGGGCAAGCAGCAGCTGGTGGAGATCGCGAAGGCGCTCTCCAAGAAGGTGAAGCTGCTCATCCTCGACGAGCCGACCGCGGCTCTGAACGACGAGGACAGCGGCAAACTCCTGGATCTCATCCTGGAGTTGAAGAAGCAGGGCATCACCTCGATCATCATTTCCCACAAGCTCAACGAGATCCGCAAGGTCGCCGACTCGGTGACGATCCTCCGCGACGGGAAGTCGATCGAGACCCTCGACGTGAAGGCCCCGGAGACCACCGAGGACCGGATCATCTCGGGCATGGTCGGCCGTGACCTCGATCACCGGTTCCCCGACCGCACGCCGTACGAGGGCGAGACGGACGCGGCCCCGGCGCTGGAGATCCGCAACTGGACCGTCCACCACCCGGTCGACCAGCAGCGCAAGGTCGTCGACGACGTGTCGATCCATGTGCGGCGCGGAGAGATCGTCGGTATCGCGGGCCTGATGGGCGCGGGCCGCACCGAGCTCGCGATGAGCGTGTTCGGGCGCACCTACGGCCGGCACGCGGACGGCCAGGTCTTCAAGGACGGCAAGGAGATCCGTACGAAGTCCGTCGCGGAGGCGGTCGAGCACGGCATCGCCTACGTCACCGAGGACCGCAAGCACTACGGCCTCAATCTCATCGACAACATCAACCGCAACATCTCGCTGACCGCCCTGAACAAGGTCGCGAGGCGCGGTGTCGTCGACGAGCACGAAGAGCGCAAGGTCGCCGAGCGCTTCCGCAAGTCCATGAACATCAAGGCGCCCACCGTCTTCGAGACCGTGGGCAGGCTGTCCGGCGGCAACCAGCAGAAGGTCGTCCTCAGCAAGTGGATCTTCGCTGGTCCCGAGGTGCTGATCCTGGACGAGCCCACGCGCGGCATCGACGTGGGCGCCAAGTACGAGATCTACACGGTCATCGACCAGCTGGCCGCCGAGGGCAAGGCGGTCGTCTTCATCTCCTCCGAGCTGCCGGAGCTGCTCGGCATGTGCGACCGCATCTACACCATGGCCGCCGGACGGCTCACGGGTGAGGTCCCGCGGGCCGAGGCCACGCAGGAAGTGCTGATGCGCCAGATGACGAAGGACAAAGAGGTAACGCGATGAGCACCGATGTGACGAAGGTTCCGGCCGCGGCGCCGCCGGGCAAGGGCGGGGGGTCGTCCTCCGGCGAGGGCCTGCTCCAGCTGATGCTGAACGGGCTGCGCCGCAACATGCGCCAGTACGGCATGCTGATCGCGCTCGGCCTGATCGTCGCGCTGTTCGCGGTGTGGACCGACGGCGACCTGCTGCTGCCGCGCAACGTCTCCAACCTGGTGCTCCAGAACAGCTACATCCTGATCCTCGCGATCGGCATGATGCTGGTGATCATCGCGGGGCACATCGACCTGTCGGTCGGTTCGCTGACCGCGTTCGTGGGCGCCTTCGCCGCCGTGCTGACCGTGCAGCACGACGTGCCCTGGCCGGTCGCGCTGGTGCTGACCCTGGTGGTGGGCGCGGTCGCGGGCTCGGTCCAGGGCTATCTGATCGCGTATCTCGGCATACCGTCGTTCATCGTCACCCTGGCGGGCATGCTGCTCTTCCGCGGTCTGACGGAGATCCTCCTGGAGGGCCAGACCCTCGGCCCGTTCCCGAACGGTCTGCAGAAGCTCGGCAACGGCTTCCTGCCCGAGGTCGGCCCGAACACCAACTACCACAACATCACCCTGCTGCTGGGCTTCGCGCTGCTGGCCTTCGTGGTCTACCAGGAGATCCGCGACCGCAAGCGCCAGCAGGAGTTCGCGCTGGACGTGCTGCCCAGGAACGCCTTCCTGCTCAAGCTCGTCGCGATCGCCGCCGCGGTCCTCGCGGTCACGATGCTGCTCGCCAGCTACCAGGGCGCGCCGATCATCCTGCTCGTCCTCGGTGTGCTGGTGGTCGGCTACGGCTACGTCATGCGCAACGCGGTCTTCGGCCGGCACATCTACGCGATCGGCGGCAACCTGCCGGCCGCGAAGCTGTCCGGCGTCAAGGACAAGAAGGTCACCTTCCTTGTCTTCCTGAACATGGGCGTGCTCGCGGCCCTGGCGGGTCTGGTGGTCGCGGCCCGCCTGAACGCGGCCTCCCCGAAGGCGGGCCTGAACTTCGAACTCGAGGCGATCGCCTCGTCGTTCATCGGTGGCGCGTCCATGAGCGGCGGCGTGGGAACCGTCCTCGGCGCGATCATCGGCGGTCTCGTCCTCGGTGTGCTGAACAACGGCATGAACCTCCTCAGCGTCGGCACCGACTGGCAGCAGGTCATCAAGGGCCTGGCCCTGTTGGCGGCGGTCGGCTTCGACGTGTGGAACAAGCGCAGGGTCGGCTCGTAGACCGGGCCGACCGGATCGGGCCCCGCCGGACGGCGGGGCCCTTCCCATGGGAGGAGAGGACAGACCGGTGAAAACGCTCTTCGGCAGGCTCGCCGACGGGACCGAAATCCACCGCTGGTCGCTGGAGAACGGCGGCACCCGGCTGAAGGTCCTGTCCTACGGCGGGATCGTGCAGTCCCTGGAGGTCCCCGACCGAGACGGCCGGTACGCGAACGTCTGCCTCGGCTTCGACCGCGTCGAGGACTACGTCGCCTCCAGCCCGTACTTCGGCGCGCTGATCGGCCGGTACGGCAACCGCATCGCCAAGGGCCGGTTCACCCTGGACGGCAAGAGCTACCAGCTCTCCGTCAACGACGGGGTCAACAGCCTGCACGGCGGCACCCAGGGCTTCGACAAGCGGGTGTGGGACGTAGAGCCGTTCACCAAGGGCTCCGACGCCGGCCTGCACCTGTACTGCACCTCCGTCGACGGCGAGATGGGCTACCCGGGCACCCTCAAGGTGAAGGTGACGTACACCCTCACCCACCACGGCGACTGGCGGATCGACTACACGGCCACCACCGACAAGGCCACCGTGGTCAACCTGACCAACCACGTGTACTGGAACCTCGGCGGCGAGGGCACCGGCACCATCGAGGACCACGAGCTGCACATCGCCGCCTCCCGCTACACGCCCACCGACTCGGGTCTGATCCCCACCGGTGAGCCGGCGAAGGTCGGGGGCACGCCCTTCGACTTCCGCAAGGGCAAGCCGGTCGGCCGGGACATCCGCGCCGGCCACCCGCAGCAGATCCTCGCCGAGGGCTACGACCACAACTGGGTGCTCGACAAGGGCATCACGGCGAAGCCCGAGCACGTGGCGACCCTGCGCGACCCCTCCTCGGGCCGCACGCTCAAGATCTCCACCGTCGAGCCGGGCCTGCAGTTCTACTCGGGCAACTTCCTCGACGGCACCCTCACCGGCACCGGCGGTCACACCTACCGCCAGGGCGACGCCCTGTGCCTGGAGACGCAGCACTTCCCGGACTCGCCGAACCACCCGTCGTTCCCTTCGACGGTGCTGCGTCCTGGCCAGACACACCGGTCCACGACGATCCACTCGTTCGGTGCCTGACCTGGCCTGATGCCGGATTCGGGCCCATGGTTCCCGAACTCACACTTCTTTCACACCCGTTGAACAGCGCCACGCGGACATCCGTATGTAAGGGCGGCCCGTGCTCCCCCGCGCGGGCCACCCAATGACGACGGACCCGGTCGTCCCCGCCGGGTCCGCCCCATACGGAGGTTCGATGGCCGACAACGTCACCTCGTTGTTCCGCAGCACTTCTGCGCACAGCCCGTCCATGGCGGCGCTGGCGCGCGAAGGCGGAGACGGGACGGGGCCGGTGGACTTCTGTATCCCCTGCAATCCCTACTTTCCCACCCCGGCGATGATGGACACCATGGCCGCGCGGCTGAAGGACATCATCACCTACTACCCCAGCAGCGCCGACACGATCACCGCCGAGCTGTGCAACCTGCTCCAGCTCCCGCCGCAGGCCGTGGCGATGGGCAACGGCTCGACCGAACTGATCACCTGGATCGACCACCTGCTGGTCCGCGAGTCCCTCGCCGTCCCGGTCCCCACCTTCGGCCGCTGGACCGACCAGCCGATGGAGACCGGCAAGCGGGTCGACATGTTCCCGCTCCAGGAGTCCAGCGGATTCGCCCTGGACCTCGCGCAGTACGCCGACTTCATACGCACCCGGGGCACGCGGGCAGCGGTCATCTGCAATCCGAACAACCCCGACGGCGGCTTCCTCCACAAGCACGCGCTCGTGCAGTTCATGGACGCCATGGCCGACCTGGACCTCATCGTCATCGACGAGTCGTTTCTGGAGTTCGCGGACGCCGAGCAGGAGCCCTCGGTGGTCCAGGAGGCGATGCTCCGGCCGAACGTCATCGTCCTGCGCAGCCTCGGCAAGAACTTCGGCCTGCACGGCATCCGCTTCGGCTACATGGTCGCCAACCCCTCCCTCGCGGGCCGGGTCCGCTCGATGCTGCCGAAGTGGAACCTCAACGCCTTCGCCGAGTACGTGGTGTTCATGCTCAAGGAGCACGGCGCCGAGTACGCGCAGAGCCTCCACCAGGTCCGCCGGGACCGTCTCGACATGGCGAGCCAGCTCGCCGCGCTGCCCGGCCTGACCGTCTACCCCTCCCAGGGGAACTTCCTCTTCGTGCGCCTGCCCGTGGGCGCCGAGGGCACCGTGGTCCGGGACCGGATGCTCACCGAGCACCGCATCCTCGTCCGCGAGTGCGGCAACAAGATCGGTTCTTCCAGCCGCTTCCTGCGGCTCGTGGTGCGCCCCCAGGTGGATGTGCGACGCCTGGTGTCCGGCCTGGAACAGGTGCTCTACGGGACCAGGAGGGGAGCCGCCGTGCCCGAGCTCGCTCAAGGGACCAGCTACAGCTCGGGTACGGCGGCAGTGGACCGGCTCGTCGGCCAGACCAACGGGGCCGGCATGCAGGACCTCGCGGCGATGGCCGTCGGCGGTGGGGGGATGGGCGGAGGCGTCGGCATGCCGATGCCGGTCGCCCAGCCGGTGGCGGTGGCCGCGGCGGCGCCGATGGGGCCGGCCGCTTCCATGGGCTCCATGGGTGCGGGGATGCCGATGCCGGCCCAGATGCCGACGCCGACCCCGATGCCCGCGCCTGCCCCTGCCCCCGCTCCCGCCGCTGCCCAGATGCCGACGCCGGTGCCGCCTCCGGCTCCGGCGCCCTTCGCGCCGACCCCTCCTGGGGTGCCGGCCCGTGGCGGACTCACCGCCGCACAGGTGCGCGGCATGACCGCCCCGGCGCCGGGGGCTCCGCAGGAGCTGTCCCAAGCCCCCGCCACCGGCTGGCCCAACGCTCAGAGCTGGCCCAACGCGGCGGGCATGGGGCAGACCGGTTGAGCGGCCTCCGCGTGTTCGACTGATCAGTACGCGACCGGCCAACCCGTGCTCCAGTTCAGCAGGTTGACGCCGAGCTTGGGTGTGCCGTTGTCGTTGCCGTCGTAGTAGTGGTAGACGATCAGGTCGCCGTCGGAGTCGTTCATGATCGACTGGCCGCCGGGGCCGATGTAGCGGCCGTGCGACTCCAGGACCGGGGTGCCGCCGTTGTTCATCATCGAGACGCCGTTCTTGTCGACGTACGGCCCGGTGACGCTGGTGGCGCGGCCGACCTTGACCTTGTAGGTCGAACTGGTGCCGGCGCAGCAGGTGTCGTAGGACGCGAAGAGGTAGTAGTAGCCGTTTCGCTTCACGATGTACGGCGCTTCGACGGCCTTGGTCCCGGTGGGGCGGGAGGCGATCGAGTAGCGGGTGGAGTTGGAGGAGAGCTGCTTGCCGGTGGCCGGGTTGAGCTGGATCATCTTCAGGCCGGTCCACCAACTGCCGAAGGACAGCCACCACTTGCCGTCGCCGTCGACGAACAGGTTCGGGTCGATGGCGTTGTAGTCGCTGGAGGTGGTGGAGGTGTACACGGTGCCCTGGTCGCTCCAGGAGCCGGGCAGGCCGGTGCTCGACGTGGCCAGGCCGATGGCGGACTTGTTGGAGCCGAAGGTCGAGACGGCGTAGTACAGCAGGTACTTGCCGCGCTGGTAGGAGATGTCGGGCGCCCAGGCCTCGGTGGCGTACGACGACCACCAGCCCGGCTTGGCGGAGAAGGCGTCGCTGCCGGCCGTGAACGCGATCCGGTCGGTGGAGGTGCGGTAGCCGAGGCCGCCGCCGGTGCCGTACAGCAGGTAACGGCCCGCCGAGGTACGGATCATCGTCGGGTCGTGGATGGTGGTGGCACCGGTGACGGTGCCGGGGTTGGGGTACGCGGAGGCCGTGCCCGGGATCAGGGCCAGCAGGAAGGCCACGGGGACGGCCAGGAGTGAGGTGCGGCGCACGGGGACGCTCCTTCGCAGGATGCGGGTGGGGGGATGTTCGATATGCCGATCACCGATCAGAGCTTCGGACGGGACCGTAGAATCGAACCCCTTGCGCGTCAATGGCCCGCGCTCGCCTCAGTGGTGAGGGGTTCCGTGGCAGCCGTACAGGTGACGGTGTGGGACGACGGTGCTCAGGCAGCCGTCGGCGGCTGTTGATGCCCCCCCCGGAGTGACAAGGTGGCGCCGCGCTGCTCGCCACACGGGGCGGCACCCCCGGGGTCGCGCTGACTCGCTCGGGGCACGCCGGGCACCACCCGCACACCCAGTGGCCCGACGCCCTCGATGCGGGGCTGCGGGAATCCCGGGTGCGCGCGTCGTGGGACTCAGCCGACCTGCTCGAAGACCATCGACCACCAGCTGTCCGGCTGGGCGAACGCGTAGGGGTCGCGGGCCTTGAGGTACTCGACGAGCTTGTCGGTGTACGGGGCGCGGTCCTGGGGTGCGGCCTGTTCCAGGTGCTTGGCGCGCAGGGCGAAGCGGTACAGGAACTCGACGAGGTCGGCGAGGGTGCGGTTGACGATCTCGGCGCGCGGCTCCGCGTCGAAGGACATGAGGATGACGTAGCCGCGGTCCATGTCGAGGCAGTACCGCATCGCCGGGTCGTCGGTGGGGCCACCCAGGACGAGGATGTGGGTCTCCTCGCCGCCCGCGGCCACCGGCACCACGGTGAAGGGATCGGGTCCCTCCTCGGCGGTGTCGAGGGTGAACAGCACGTCGACGAAGACGGGCACACCGACCTCGCACAGCACCTCGGCGTCGGCCTCGGACAGTCCGCGCTCCTCGGCGACGGCACGGTCCAGCGTGACCACGCGGTCCGCGCCGAACAGCTCCGTCATCTCGTCATGGGTGGCCATGCGTCCTCTGCTTTCCCTTCGTCCTGCCTCAGCCGGTCAGACCGGCTCGGCGCAGCAGCTTCAGCCAATCGTCGTACTCCAGCAACTCGTCGTCGATCAGAGCGAGCCGGGCGTACTCGTCGGGAGCGACCAACCGCTCCAGGAAGAACGCCCCCAGCCCGGGCGCGAGCTGCTCGAAGCGCTCCGCGTCGGGCCAGTCCGGGCCTTCTTCAATGGCTCCGAGGAGGTCGCCGCTCGCGCGGTCGACGAAGACTGGGGCCTCCTGGATCATCCCGACACAGTAGAGCTTCTCGGGGGACAGCGGCAGCGGGGAGTCGACCACCGGCTCGCAGTAGAACTGGTGCTCCTCGGCTTCCGCCAGGCTGAAGAGCTGCACGGACGGCCCGCAGCCCACGCCGTTCAGCACCCGGCAGAAGTCCAGGAACGCCCGCGGCACCCCTTCGGCCTCCGCGGCGGCGGCCGTCTCCTCGTCGATCGTCCCACCGAGCGTGAACCCGAGCAGGTCCGGGCTCTCCAACAGTGCCAACCGCAGGGCGTCCACCGTCGCGATCAGACGGGACGGCGCATGGCTCGCGCTAGTCATCTGGCCACCATTTGATGTCGATGTTGATCGGATTGCCGTCCGGTAGATCCTTGATCTGCGGGCGTATCTGGTTCCACCCGATGTCCTGGTTCGTGACCCGGTCAAGCATCCGCAGGTTACGCCACGCGTCCGGACCACCGGTCTGCAGCTCGTGGACGTGGTCGGGCGACATGTTACGGGCGGCCTCCGCGGCCTCCCTGGCAAAGTCGGGGTCGTCCTTGTTGTTCCTGAGGATCAGGGCGGTCAGCGCGCCCTTGTAGTCAGCTGTGATCTTCGAGTCACGGTAGTCCTTGGTCCTGCCCTTGAACTTGAAGAGCTTTCCCTCTTCCCCCAACCGCTGAAGGGCCCGCGCCTTCCGCTCGAAGGCCTGCTTGGGCATGCCGGGCTTCCACTCCAGGGTGACGGTGTGCGGGTCCTTCGTCGTGTCCGGCCGGTCCTTGCCGATCCCGCCGCCGTCACGGACCGTGTCCTGGTCGCGGGAACGCTTGACGATGCTCTGCAGCATCGTCTCGATGTTCTTGTCGTTGCGCGCGTGGTTGTCGCCCATCGCCCGCACGCCCTTGGACACGTCCTGCAGGTGCTTGTGGAGCTGGTCCTCGGCCTCCTCGATGGCCTTGAGGATCTTCTCGGCCCCGGTCTCGACGGCCGCCGCGAGGGCGCCCTTGCCCCGGGTGCGGTTCAGCCCCGCGCGGCTGCGGCGCAGGTGGGGGCGGGCGCCGGACTCGTGCTCGTCGGCCTGGGAGGTGATCCGGTCGGCGAGCCGGTCGTGGAGGTCCTTGTCGCTGCGGACGGTGTCGCTCACGCGGCGCCTCCCTTGCCGGTGAAGGTCCCGGTGGTGCCGTCGGCTCCCGTGACGGCGTCCAGCCCCTCGGACAAGCCCTCGCTGCCCGCGTGCAGGGTCTTGCCGGGGCTGTAACCGTCCTGCAGTCCCACGGCGTTGGCGCCGAGCTGGAGGACGAGGTCGGTGGCCATGTTGCCGAGCGCGGAGTAGACCGGGCCCATGGCGACGGACATGAGCTCCTCCATGAGGAGGTGCTCGGCCTCCTTCAGCAGCCGCCGCACGATCAGGCGGGTGGCCTGGGTGGCACCGAGCGCGCCGACCTCGGAGAGCCCGAGCGTGAAGGGCGCGGCGGCCTGGGCGGCGATGATCTCGGCGGCGAGGATGCCGAGTTGGACGATGGCGGCCACCTTGGCTCCGGCCACGGCGATCGCGGCGCCGTCCAGGGCCGTCGCCCCGAGGTCGGCGGCTTCACCGAGCCGTTCCAGGTGTACGTCGCTGACCTTGCCCCAGTGCTGCTGGAAGGCCGCGGTCGCGATGCCCTCGTTGCCCTCCAGGAACTCCCTCACGACGCTCGCCGTGGCGTCCTTGCCCTCCCGCATCTGGGAGGCGAAGGAACGCAGGCCGTCGGCCATGTCCCGGTAGTCGTCCTCGTCGACGTTGGGCCACTCGACCCCGATGAGGTCCAACACCCAGGCCGCCTCGTCGGGCAGCACGACCCCCATGCTCGTTCCCCCTTTGTCTTGGCAGGACCATTTCAGGTCACGCGTACGACGGCCGAACTTTACTACGGGGGGCGGGATTTGCTGGGGGTGTGGGCGGGGGTGGTGTTCTGGGCGGAGGGGGTCTGCTGGCGGGGCGGGGCGAAGTGGGGTGGGCGGGTTGCTCGTTGAGGGGCGGCCGGGTGCTGAGCCGGCGTTCGGCGGCTGAGTTCGGTGATGGGGAGGGGTGTTCGACGACGGAGGAAGGGGAGCCCGGGGCGGGCGTGGGGCGGCGCTGGCCCCGGGCCGGGCGGGGTTCAGCGGGTGGCCGCAGGTGCCCCAGGGGAGGGCAGCGCTTGACCGGGTCCCGAGTTCAGCGAGATGCGGACGGAGGTGAACAGGGCCCGCGGTTCGGCCACGGCTACGAGAGCCTGGGGCGGAGGTGCCACGCGACCGCAGTCCCGAGCCCACCCCGAAAAACGCCGGCAGCGCCAGACGAGCCCCGGAGTTCAACGGAGCCCCAAGAAGTGGGTGACACCCGACCGCAGGCCCAAGCCCAGCGACAGACACCCCTCGACACAGGCCGCACCGGAAGGGAACGTCGCTCAGCCGCGCCCGCGAGGACGCGGGGCTAAGGCGGCACTCGACCGCAGGCCCGAGCCCAGCCCCAGCCCACCCCGAAACGCCAGCAGCGCCACACGAGCCCCGAAATCCAGCGGAGGCCGCGGAGGCCCAAGAAGCGGGTGACACCCGACCGCAGGCCCAAGTCCAACGACAGACACCCCGCCACGCAGGCCGCACCGGAAGGGAACGTCGCCCAGCCGCGGCCGCGAGGACGCGGGGCAAAGGCGGCACGCGACCGCAGGCCCGAGCCCAGCCCCAGCCCCAGCCCACCCCGAAACGCCAGCAGCGCCACACGAGCCCCGAAGTTCAGCGGCGTCCGAAAAGCCCCGGCGAGGGGGTGGCGGCACCGCTCGGCGAGGGCCGGAACGGGGCAGGACAGGCCCGGTGCTCAGCCGCGGTCGAAGGGGCCTGCCGGGCGGGGGCCGCCCAGGCCGCCCGGCCCGCCCGCACCGGGGTGCCGCCAGGGCCCCGACGGCCGCTGAGGTGCCGGACGGGGCGTCGTCTCGGACGGTGGCGTGCCCTGGCCCTCGCCCCCGTCACCGCGCTCGTCCTCGGTGCTCCGCGCCTCCTGCCACGCACCGAAACGCTCGCCCGCCTCGCGAGCCTCGGCGTCGGTACGCAGCTCCCCCGCACGCCGGATCTTGTCGGCGCCGGAGAACAGGGCGGCGGTGTACTCCGGGTCCGTGAAGGCCTGTTCGGCGGTGAGGTCGCCGCGCAGCACCCCGGTCGCCATCTCCCGCAGCTTCGGATCCGGCCCGGAGCTCAGGGTGCGCAGCGCGCGGAGCAGGCTACGGGCCCGCTCCTCGTCCTTCGCGACGCCCAGCAACTCCGCCTGGTCCACTTCACGTCCGTCCGGCACGCGAACCTCCCCCTTCCGTACGCCAGTCGCCCCAGTATCCAACAGCCCCGTAGGTCACGGGAGTCGGGGAACACCACCGCCCCTCACGACGTGAGCGCGTCCCGCATCGCCTTCGCGGTGACCGCAGGGTCGTAGCCCTCGGGAACGCCCTCGACCAGGATGATGTCGCCCTCGATGTGCCGCGAGCGCAGTGGCGCGATCTCCTGGTACCCGGCGGAATCCCACCAGGCCCGCGCCTCGGCGATCCCGGGAAACCCGATCACCACGACGTGCCCGGGCCAGCCGCCCTCCTTCACCTCGTGCCGCGCGCCATGCACGAGGAAGCGTCCGCCGTACGGCTCGAAGGTGGCGGTGATGCGCTCGATGTACTCGGCGATCTCGGGGTGCGGCACGGCTTCCCGCAGGTGGGCTATGGCGTAGGCGGTCATGGTGTCCTCCCGGTCGGTAGGGCTCCGTACAGGGATGAGCCTGGCACGCACGCCGAACCGGGGTCGATTACCCGAGGGGTAAGCGGTCAGGGGCGCCGGGCGGGGTCTTCGGGAACCTCCGGGTCCCGACGCCCCAGCACTTCGGCCAGAGGAGCCCCGCTTCGGGCCGCCGCGACCCGCCGCGCCCGTAGCTGAGCCCGGGTGCGGGGGCGGGACTCGGGCTCCCTGCCACAGCCGCAGGGCTCACGTCCCTCGTAACGCAGACCGGCGGCGAGAACGGCCGCCACCACACTCCAGGCCTTCACGTCCCGCCGCCGAGGCGCCGCGAAGTCACGCCCGGCGCAGTTCATCGGAGTGGAGCAGCGGGGGCACCGATGCCCGCCGGGACCGGGATGCCGCTTGAACGCGACACGGCAGGGCACGCACGCGTAGTGCAGCTTGTATGCCTTCCCGGCGTGGTAGCACATGGGCCGAACGTACCCGGCGGTGCGACGACCGGCGAACCGGTTTAAGCGGGCCCTCCACTGCACGGCAGCAACGTGGACGCTCGACACCGACACCGACACCGACACCGGCACCGACCCTGCCCAGCCCGACCCGACCCGGCCCCCGAGCAGCGCGCGGCCCCGCAGTCGCCCCGAACCCGGAGGTTCGGCGGCCACCGCGGGGCCCGCACCGCCGCCTCAGCCGGAGGCGACCGCCGGACCGAAGTCCGCCTCCAACCGCTCCCTCCACCCCGCCTCCGCCAGCCCCGCCCCCACCAGCACGTCCCGCCAGTCCTCCTTGGCCAGCTGGACCGCGTCCAGGAGCCGGTCCACCCGGCCCTGTCCGCACAGCAGCGTCGCGGCGGCGATCCGTTCCTTGTCCTCCTGGTCGCCCCGGTCGGTGAGGTGGTTGACCAGCTCGGTGAGGAGATCGCCCACCACCTCGCCCTCGCGGCCGGGGAAGTCCTCCGCGATGCGCCGTTCGACCCGCACGGTAAGCCCCATTTACCCTCCTTGTCGGCATACGCCCCGTTACAGTAGCCCGCCCACCACGAGGAACACCGCAACCTGTCTCGCAGGAAACTTGACGGTCCCTCACTTTGCCGAACTGGCAGCCCATCAACAGCAACACCTCTTAAGGTGCCGTGTCCATGACAGACACCCCCACGAAAGACACCATCGGCCGACGGACCGTCCTCGTCGCCACCGGGGCCACGGCCGTCACCCTCGCCGTGGGTGCCGCCGCGCCCGGTACCCAGGCGGCCCCCGACACCACAGCCGACACCGCACCCGTGGCCGCCGCCGCGGTCTGCACCCTCACCAGGGAGATGACCGAAGGCCCCTACTACCTCGACGGCCAGTACGTCCGCTCCGACATCACCGAGGGCAAGACCGGCTTCCCGCTCAAACTCGCCCTCACCGTCGTCGACAACGACACCTGCGCCACGATCAGCGACGCCCTCGTGGAGATCTGGCACTGCGACGCGCTCGGCGAGTACTCCGGCTACGTGGGCAACAACGGCCACAACGAGCCCGACAGCGGCACCTTCCTGCGCGGCGGCGTCCTCACCGACGCCGGCGGCGTCGCCCGCATCACCACGGTCTACCCGGGCTGGTACCGGGGCCGCTGCGTGCACATCCACGTGAAGGTGCACGTCGGCGTCACGCTCACCCCGGACGGCTCCTTCACCGGCGGCACCGAACTCCACACCGGCCAGCTCTTCTTCGACGAGACGATCACCGCCAAGGTCGGCAGGCTCTCGCCGTACTCGGCCAACACGGTCACCCGCACCACCCTCGCCCAGGACGGGATCTACGACGACGGCGGCGCCGCGTCCGGCCTGCCGACCCTGGCCGCCCTCGGCAGCGGCCCCTCGGCCGGCTACTCCGGCACCCTGACCCTCGGCGTCGAGAGGAGCTGACGCCAGGACCCGAACCGCCCGCCGCCCCTGAGGGCGGCGGGCGTGACCTGCTGGGAGCGGAGCCTCACTTGCCGGGGCACGCCTTCCACGCCATGTGGTAGACGGTGCTGATGTCGCCGTCGGTCGAGTCCATCGTCATGAAGCTGACCTTGGACGGCGAGGAGGTGCCCGCGTTCACGCGGACCTCCGTGTTGATGTTGAAGTTGCGCTGGACTCCACAGGGGGCCCAGACCAGTTGGGCCCAGTCGGTGGTGTCGGTCGCCTGCCAGTTGTCGTTGTAGGCGCCGGGGAAGGTGTGGGTCTTGGCGGCCGTCTGCGAGGAGCCCTGGAAGTAGTACGAGGCCCGCTGGACGCCGCTCGCGCCGGCCTGGAGCGAGGCGAAGCCCCGGTAGTCCGCCTCGGCGATGGCGTACGTGAAGCCCTGCGGGACATGGACGAGCAGGTTGAGCTGGCAGTTCTTGCGGAACGCCGTGGGGTCGGAGTTGCCGCCGACCTGGGCGAGGTAGTCGCTGTAGGTCACCGTGAAGGCGGTGTTGTCCTCGGAGACGGCGACGGCCGCCGTGCCCGCGGGGCAGCCGGAGCCGTTCACCGTGGCGACGTCGATGACGATCTTGTCCGGGGGCGGGTCGGTGAACCCGCCGGACGGGTTGTGCGCGGGCACCGCCGCGGCCACGAGAGCGGTGACGGCACCGCCCAGAAGAAGTCCACTTGCCATGGGGGGTCTCTCCTCTGCGCTGAAGTTGAAGCGTGGAGAACCTGTGTGGTTTCTGTGAAGCACCGCGGCGATCGAATCGTAGGGAGCGCCCTGTGACACCGCCAGGGCGAACTCCAGCCATTCGGCTTATGTCCGAACTCACGTGTAAGCAGAGGAAGTTGACCGCTGAAGGGTCTCCTGCGGGGTGGGTCAGGGGTTCTCCCAGGCGGCCGGTTCGGCCGCGAGCCGTTGCACCGGCTCGGGGAGCGCGTCGCCCGCGATGTCGGCGATGGTCACGCCCTCCAGGATCTTGCGGACGTTGGCCCGCAGGGCGATCCACAGCGGGAGCAGGGGCTGTGCGGACCCCGTGTACTCCAGACCGGTGGGCCGCTCACCGCGCACCGACACGATCGGCCCGTCGACCGTGCGGATGACGTCCGCGACCGTGATGGCCGAGGCCTCGCGCGCGAGCCGGTAACCGCCGCCTCCGCCCCGCCTGCTGTCGACGATGCCGCCGCGCCTGAGGTCGCCGAGGATCCCCTCCAGGAACTTGTGCGGAATGTCCTGGACCGCGGCGATGGCCTCGGCCTTCACCGGTTCCGTGCCCTGCCTCACGGCAAGCTCCAGCACCGCCCGTACCGCGTAGTCCGCCCGTGCAGAGATCCTCATACGACAATTGTGCGGCGTTCGGGCAGAGACAATGGCCACGCCACAATAGGCACACCAACCACACCCACGGACGGACTGGCGCTAGCGCGGCACGACCAGGAGGCGCTCCCTTGGAGCTGAGCAGACGTACATTCAGCGCCCTCGCCGGCACCACGGCGCTCGGCTTCGCGCTGAGCGGCAGTGGTGGGGAGACCACCCGGGCCTACGCCTCCCACAGCGTGCCCACCGGCCCCGCGCCCGGCGCGCCCGCCGCCGACCGGGCGCGCCACAAGGTCGGCTACGACAAGCACTCGCTGCTGGTCGACGGCCGGCGCCTGGTGCTGTGGTCCGGCGAGATGCACCCCTTCCGGCTGCCGAGCCCGTCGCTGTGGCGGGACGTCCTGCAGAAGATGCGCGCCCACGGCTTCAACGCGGTGAGTGTGTACGTGGCCTGGAACTACCACTCCCCCGGCCCCGGCCAGTACGACTTCACCGGCGTCCGTGACCTCGACCTGTTCCTGCGCACGGCCACCGAGACCGGTCTGTATGTGATCCTGCGCCCGGGCCCGTACATCAACGCCGAGGTCGACGGCGGCGGCTTCCCGGGTTGGCTGGCGGCGACCGCGGGCCGGGCCCGCACCTCCGACCCGGCCTATCTGTCGTACGTCGACGAGTGGCTGACCGAGGTGAACGCCATCGCCGCCCGGCACCTGTTCACCAGGGGCACGGGCACGGTCCTGCTCTACCAGATCGAGAACGAGTACGACGCCTTCGTCGACGAGCCCCTCGGCCGCGACTACATGTCCCACCTGTACAAGAAGGTGCGCGCCGACGGGATCAACGTCCCGCTCTTCCACAACGACAGGGGCAGGAACGGTCATTGGACCCCCGGCTCCTTCAACACCGGTGGCGAGGAGCGCGGTTGGCTCTACGGCTTCGACGGGTACCCCTTGCCGTCCGAAGTGCCGCCCGACTGGGGGGACTTCGGTGAGGGCGGGCTGAAGGGCGGAGCCACGGCCAGTCCCCGGACGCCCGGGTTCATGCCGGAGTTCGGCGGGGGCTGGTTCGACTCGTGGGGCGGGGCCACGTTCGACGGCAAGGGGTACGCCGAGGCGCGGCGGACCCGGGACGCGGCCTACGAGCGGCGCTTCCAGCTCACCAACCTCGCCAACGGCATCACCGTGCACAACGTCTACATGACCTTCGGCGGCACCTCGTGGGGCTGGCTGCCCGCGCCGCAGGTCTACACGTCGTACGACTACGGGGCGGCGATCGACGAGGCGCGCAGGCAGACGCCGAAGCTGGCCCCCACGCACCAGCTCGGCCATCTCCTGCGGACCGTGCCGGACTTCGCCAAGCTGGACCGGGCCGACGCGGTGCGGGCCGCGGACGAGCGGCTGAAGGTGTACCACCTGACCAACCCGGACACCGGCTCCCATGTGTACGTCGTGCGCAACGACACCGACGCGCCGATCACGACGACCGTCCCGGACGCCGGGATCGACGTGGCGTTCACCGTCGCCGCCCATGACGCCCGACTGCTCGCCGCGGGGCTCCAGTTGGGCGGGCGCACGCTCAGGTTCGCCACCGCGCAGCCCATGATGTGCCTGAAGGTCGGGCGGATGGACGTCGCCGTGTTCACGGCCCCGCACGGCGAGATGGCCCAGGTCCTCATCGAGTGCCCGGAGGAGCCGCTGGTCACCCGGGGCGACGCGGAACCCGCGTGGAACTACGACCTCGGGGTCCTCAGGATCACGGCGCCGATGGGTGTCGGCGGCCTGGCCCGGGTGCGGATCGAGGGCGGCGGCAGCGACAACCCGCTGCTGCTGGTCTTCGCCGACGACCCCGGCTCGCTGCGGCTGTTCCCGGTGGACACCCCGACCGGTCCGGTGCTGGTGTACGGTCCGTCGCTGGTGCGCGGGGTCACCCTGGACGGCGCGACCGCCCATCTCACCGGTGACACGGTCGAGGGCACGGGCATGGAGGTGTGGGGGCCGCGCGGGATGGGCCGGATCACCTGGAACGGGCGCCCGCTGCGCACCTCCGCCACCCCCATGGGCAGTCTGCGGGCCGACATGCCGGCCACGCCCGGGCAGCTTCCCGTCCCCGCCGTGGGCGAGGTGCGCCTGCCCGCGCTGGGCGGCTGGCGGCGCCGTACCGAGAACTTCGAGTCCGCCCCGGACTACGACGACTCCGGCTGGACCACCGCCGACCGCACGAGCTCGTACAGCATCACCCCGGTCCCGAAAGGGCAGCCGGTCCTGTTCGCCGACGACTACGGCTTCCACTACGGCGACGTCTGGTACCGGGGGCGCCTGACGGACGCGGACGAGCTTGAGTCGGTGTCCCTGTCCTACAGCACGGGCACGCAGGGGCTGCTGATGGCGTGGCTGGACGGTGAGCCGCTGGGCACGCACCGGATGCCGGTGCCGGACAAGGGCACCGCGCGCAAGGGCAGTTGGACGGCGACGGCCACCTTCGACACGCCGCCACCCACCGGGCGGGCGCCCCGCGTCCTGTCCGTCCTGGTCCGGCGGATGGCGCACGACATGGACGGCGGGTCCACCGACTCCCACAAGGCGGCCCGGGGACTGACGGCCGTCGGCTTCAAGGGCGGCTCTCCGAAGGCGAGTTGGCGTATCCAGGGCGAGACGGCACCCGACCCGGTGCGCGGGCCGCTCAACAACGGCGGACTGTACGGGGAGCGCAAGGGCTGGCATCTGCCGGGATTCGCCGAAGAGCACTGGGAGGACACGCAGTTGCCGCGCGCCGACCGGCGCCAGGGGGTCACCTGGTACCGGACGACGTTCCGGCTCGCCGTGGACGCCGGCATCGACGCCTCCGTCGGCCTCGACCTCGACGACGACCCGAAGCGCGCCTACCGCGTGCAGATCTTCCTCAACGGCTGGAACATGGGCCAGTACGTCAACGACGTGGGCCCGCAGCACACCTTCGTCCTCCCCAACGGCATCCTGCGCACCCGCGGCACCAACACCCTGGCCCTTGCGGTGCTGTCCGACGGGACGACGGAGTCCGGGCCCGGGGACGTACGGCTGAGGCTGCTGGGGACTTCGGCCGGAGGTGTACCGGTCACGCCGGTGGATTCCCCCGGCCGCTAGCCTGATGTCCTTGAACTTTCGACCACCCGTACTCGGAAAGGGTGTCCCGCGATGCCGCTGAGCCCCGGCGATCCGGAGTCCATCGGCGGCTACACGCTGGTCGACCGGCTCGGCAGCGGTGGCATGGGGGTCGTCTACCTGGGCCGCTCGGACTCCGGGCGGCGGGTCGCGGTCAAGCTCGTGCACCCCGCGCACGCGCTGGACGAGGAGTTCCGCACTCGCTTCCGGCAGGAGGTCGCGGCGGCCCGCCGGGTGAGCGGGGCGTTCACGGCTCCGGTGGTGGACGCGGACCCGGACGCCCCGCAGCCGTGGATGGCCACCCTGTACGTCCCGGGCCGCACCCTCGCGGACGTCGTGGCCCAGGACGGCCCGCTGCACGGAAGCGCGCTGCGGGTGCTCGCGCTGGGCCTCGTCGAGGCGCTGCGGGACATCCACCGGGTCGGCATGGTGCACCGTGACCTGAAGCCGAGCAACGTCCTGATGGCCGAGGACGGGCCCCGGGTCATCGACTTCGGCATCTCCTACGCCGTCGACAACGAGGCGCTCACCATGACCGGGCGGCTGATCGGCACCCCGCCCTTCATGTCCCCGGAGCAGTTCGCCGCGCCGCGCGAGGTCACCGGGGCCTCGGATGTCTTCTCCCTCGGGTCCCTGCTGGTCTACGCGGCCACCGGCAGCCGCCCGTTCGACGGCAGCAGCCCGTATCTGACGGGATACCAGGTGATGCACGAGCCGCCGGCCCTGGACGGGGTCGCGGAACCGCTGCGCGGCATCGCCGAACGCTGCCTGGACAAGGACCCGGCGGCCCGGCCGGAACTCGGTGAACTGCAGGAGCTGCTAAGGGCGTTGCCGGACACCGGGGCGCCCGCGGCCCCAGCCGCACCGGTGCCGCCCGGACCGTCCGACTCCACGGCGACCGGACACCCGGTCTCGCGACGGGGGCTCCGGCGGCGCCTCCTCGTCGCTCTCGTCACGGCCCTGGCCGTCACCGGGCTGGGCATCGCGGCGGTGTGGGCCGGGTCGGACAAGGACAGCGCGGCACCGTCACCGCCCGAGCCGACGTCGTCCACCTCGCCCGTATCCGTGACACTCCCGCCCCGGCACGTGCCCTGGGACTACCAGATCGGCGGCGCGTACCCTCCCGCGGCCGGTGTCCGGGTGGTGAGCCGCGGCTACGAGGACGCGCCCGCGCCGGGGCTCTACAACATCTGCAACATCAACGCCTTCCAGGCGGAGTCGGGCGAGGAGAGCGACTGGGACGCCGACCTGCTGCTGCGCGGCGCCGACGGGAAGACCGTCTACGACAAGGACTGGGACGAGGCCGTCCTGGACATCCGTACGGCCGCCAAGCGCGAGCGCGTCGCCGCCCGCTTGGACACCTGGATCGACGCCTGCGCGGCCAAGGCCTACCAGGCCGTGGAGCCCGACAACTACGACTCCTTCACCCGCTTCCCGTCGTATCTCAAGGCCGCCCAGGCCGAGGCCCTGATGAAGCTGCTGGTGACGCACGCCCATGCCAAGGGGCTGGCGGTCGCGCAGAAGAACACCGCGGAGCTCGTCTCCGACCGCGCCTTGCCGGGCCTGGACTTCGCCATCGCGGAGGAGTGCGCGGAGTACGACGAGTGCGGCACGTTCGCCGACGCCTTCGACGACCACGTCCTGGTGGTCGAGTACACGAAGAAGGGTCTGACCACGGCGTGCGCCGGCTGGAGCAGCACCCTCAGCGTGGTGCGCCGGGACGAGGACGTCGTGCCCGAGGGCGCCGACGGGTTCCTGCGCGAAACCTGCTGACGCCCTCGGGGACCCTGCTCAGCCCAGCCGGATCACGTTCCAGGACAGCGGCTCCAGTACGGCGGTGAGGGTGCCGTCCGTCAGCGCGGTGCCCTCGGCCGCGTGCGGGGCGACCCGCTCGGGCTCGTCGAGGGTGTTGCGGGCGTCCGGGTCTGCGTCGGCGAGGACGCTGTGCTCGACCACGCTCGTCAAGTCCAGCCCGTTCAGGGCTACTTCGAGGGGCAGGGACTGCGACCGGCTGCGGTTGACGGCGAACACGGTGACCGACCCGTCCTCGGCGCGCACGGCGGTGGCGTGCAGGAGGTCCGTCTCGCCGTACTTCTTCGTCTCGTACGTCGGCGAGTCGACCCGTACGTCGAGGACCTCGCCGCGGCCGAACCGCGAGGCCTGGGCGAACGGGAAGAACGTCGTCTGACGCCAGGCCGGGCCGCCCGGCTCGGTCATGATCGGGGCGATCACGTTGACCAGCTGGGCGAGACAGGCGACGGTGACCCGGTCCGCGTGCCGCAGCAGGGCGATGAGGAGGGAACCGAAGACGACCGCGTCCAGGACGCTGTAGTTGTCCTCCAGGAGACGGGGGGCCTCCGCCCAGTCCCGCGCGCCGGAGTTCTCGATCTCGTGCCACTCCGAGATGTACCAGACGTTCCACTCGTCGAAGGAGAGGTTGATCTTCTTCTTCGACTTGAGCTTCGCGCCGATGTGGTCGGCGGTGGCGACCACGTTCTCGATGAAGGACTCCATGTCGACGGCGGAGGCCAGGAAGGAGTCGACGTCGCCGTTCTCGGGCTGGTAGTAGGCGTGCAGGGAGATGTGGTCGACGAGGTCGTACGTCTCGGCGAGGACCGTCGCCTCCCACTCGGCGAACGTGGGCATGGACTGGCTGGAGGAGCCGCAGGCGACGAGTTCGACGCCCGGGTCGATCTGGCGCATCGCGCGGGCCGTCTCGGCGGCGATCCGGCCGTACTCCGTCGCCGTCTTGTGGCCGGTCTGCCAGGGGCCGTCCATCTCGTTGCCCAGGCACCAGAGGTTGATGCCGAAGGGGTCCTTGTCGCCGTGGGCGGCGCGGAGGTCGGAGAGGGCGGTGCCGGATGGGTGGTTGGCGTACTCCAGGAGTTCGAGGGCCTCGGCGACTCCGCGGGTTCCGAGGTTGAGGGCCATCATCGGCTCGGCCTGGGGGCCGACCTTCTTCAGGAAGGCGATGTACTCGGAGAGACCGAAGCGGTTGGTCTCGGTGGAGCGCCAGGCGAGGTCGAGGCGGCGGGGGCGGTCCTCCACCGGGCCGACGCTGTCCTCCCACTTGTAGCCCGAGACGAAGTTGCCGCCGGGGTAGCGGATGGCGGTGACGCCGAGTTCGCGGACGAGGTCCAGGACGTCGGTGCGGAGGCCTTCGGCGTCGGCCGTGGGGTGGGTCGGCTCGAAGATGCCGGTGTAGACGCAGCGGCCGAGGTGTTCCACGAAGCTGCCGAAGAGGCGGGGGTTCACGTGGCCGACGGTGAAGGCGGGGTCGAGGGTAAAACGGGCGGTGCTCATCTTGGCCTTCCGGTTTCAGTCTCGTCTGCAGGTGGTTCGTGGCTGGTCGCGCAGTTCCCCGCGCCCCTAGAAGACCTCGGGCCAGCCGTCCTTTGTCCAGCTCAGGCGGTTCAGCCCGAGCTTCGGTGTGCCGTTGTCCTCTGCGTCGTAGTAGTGGTAGGCCAGCCAGTCCTGGCCGCGGGTGCGGAAGACCGACTCGCCTCCGGTGCCGATGTACCTCCCGTGTCCTGCCAGCAGCACGTCGCCGCCGCCCTCCAGCAGGGGCTTGCCCGTGCTGTCCGTGTACGGGCCGGTGATCGCCGTCGATCTGCCCACCCTGATCTTGTAGGTGGAGTCCGCTCCCGCACAACAGGCGTCGTAGGACGCGAAGAGGTAGTAGTAGCGGCCGTGCCGCACGATGGACGGGCCCTCGACCGCGTACGGGGCGTCGGGGCGGGTGGCCAGGTGGTGGACGCGGGCCCCGGGGAGGGCCTTCCCGGTGACCGGGCTGAGCTCGACCATGCGGATGCCGGTCCAGTACGAGCCGAACGCCATCCACAGCCTGCCGTCCGCGCGGACGATCGCCGGGTCGATGGCGTTCCAGGAGTCGGCGGTCCCGGAGGCGAAGACCTTGCCGTGGTCGGTCCAGGTGCCGGGGAGGCCGGACGGGGAGGTGGCCACGCCGATCGCGGAGTGGTTGGTGCCCCAGGACGAGACGGCGTAGTACAGCCAGTACCGGCCTGCCCGGTAGGAGATGTCCGGCGCCCAGGGGTCACCGGTGTCGTTGTACTCGAACCACCAACTGGGCGCCTCGGCGAAGGCGTTCCCCGCGTCGGTCCAGTGCCTGAGATCCCCGGACAGCCGGGCCCCGATCACACCACCGGTCGAATAGGCCACGTAGCCACCGGACTTGAGGGCGATCACGGCCGGATCGTGGATGATCTGCTGCCCACTGATCGGGAGCGGGTCGGGATAGCCGGTGTCCGCCTGGGCCGTGGTCGGCAGAAGTGCGATGAGGGCGGCGGCCAGGACGGTGGCAAGTCTGAGTCGCTTCAACTGGAGCTCCCTACAGTATGGTGGCCCGCCGGGGCCGGGTGAGGTCGGTGTGGCGCTGCCGTCCGGGTGACTGCGCGGAGATGACCGCCCGACCGCCACCGACCCGGGCGGATCCCGCTGTCGCGCACCGCCTTCTCGACGTCCGCGGAGAACCACCCATGCCGACGGACCACGAGGTCCCGGCCCCTGCGCAGCCCCGCTCCGCACCGTGACGGGAAGGCCGGCCCACGGGGACCGCATACGACCGGTGCGGCCATGTCCCCCCGCCGACTGCAAGGAAGCGACCGCCCTGCAGACCCCGTCGGGACCACCACCGAGTCCCGCCCGGCCTCCGGCTGCACCCCATACCGTGGTCGTGTCACTGGCCCGCCAGCCCCGTATGGGCCACCCCCGCCACGATCTGGCGTTGGAAGAAGACGAACACGATGATCAGGGGGAGGCCCGCCATGAGGCCGCCGGCCATGAGTTGGGCCCACTGGATGCCGTAGGAGTTCATGACGGTCGCGATGCCGTTCGGCATGGTCATCAGGTCGGGGTTGTTGGTCACCATGTAGGGCCACAGGAAGTTGTTCCAGGAGGCGATGAAGGTGAAGATCCCGACCGCCGCCAAGGAAGGCCTCGCCAGGGGGACCACGATGGTGAAGAAGACCCGCCAGCGGCCCGCGCCGTCGATGAACGCGGCCTCCTCCAGCTCGCGCGGGACGCCCTGGAAGAACTTGTAGAGGATGTAGACCATCGCGGCAGGCGCGCACTGGGGAAGGATCATGCCCCAGTGCGTGTCGACCATCCCCATCTGCTGGACCGTCGTGAAGAGGGGCACTCCCAGGACCGCCGGGGAGATCATCAGGCCCGACATGACGATGCCCATCAGGACGCTCTTGCCGCGGAACTCCGTGCGGGCGAAGCCGTATCCGGCGAGGGCGCTGACCGTCAGCACGACGGAGGTGACGCAGACCGACACCACCAGGGAGTTGATGAACCAGTCGGTGATGTTGCCGGTCTCCCACAGCGCCTTCCACGCCTGTCCCGTCCAGACCTTCGGCAGCCAGTGCGGCGGGATCTCGGCCGCCTCCGCCTCGGACTTGAGGGAGGTGAACAGCGCGGCCGCGATCGGTGCGACGAAGACGGCGGAGACGGCCACGCCGAGCAGCGTGAGGACGACCTGGCCGGGCGTCCAGGGCTTACGGGGACGGGGGCTCCTGCGGACCTGCACGGCGGTGGTCATCGGCCGCTCTCCTCACGGTTGCGCAGCAGCCACATCCGCGCCAGCGCGACGACTGCGATGATCACGAAGAAGATGATGGACATCGCGGAGGCGTAGCCCACCCGGTAGCTGGTGAAGCCCTGTTCGAGGGTGTACTGGACGAAGGAGCGGGTGCTGACCTCAGGACCCGGTCCGAAGTCCATCATCACGACGGCCTGGTCGAAGAGCTGGAGCGAGGCGAGGATCTGGAGCGCGATCACCAGGCCGGTGATGTTGCGCAGCATCGGCAGCGTGATGTGGACCATGCGGTGCCAGGCGTTCGCGCCGTCCAGCTTCGCGGCCTCGTAGAGGTGGCCGGGGATGCCCTGGAGGGCGGCGAGGTAGAGCAGGAAGCTGAAGCCGACGGTCCACCACAGGGTCTCGATGACGATGGCGAGCATCGCGTACGACTTGTCGGTCAGCCAGGGTGTGTCGAGCCCGAAGGTCTCGTTGATCAGGCCGATGCCCTGGGTGAACAGCCACTGGAACATGTTGGCGGCGACCGTCGAGGGCAGCAGGAACGGCACGAAGAAGCACAGCCGCCACAGCCACTTGCCGCGCTCGATGTGGTGGGCCAGCATCGCGAGCAGGAAGGCGAGGACCGTGATGCACGGGACGACCAGCAGCGTGAAGTACGCGCTGTGGCCGAGCGCGTCCCACATCGCCCGGTCGTTCAGGGCCTCGCGGTAGTTGTCGAGGCCGACGAAGCTCGCGCCGTCGCCGGAGATGTTGGCGTCCGTGAAGCTGAGCCAGACGCCGCGCAGCAGCGGCCAGATCACGAACAGCACGAAGAGCGCCAGGAAGGGGGCGACGAACCAGCCCCCGTGCTGGAAGCCCTGCCTGCGGCGCACCGTCGCGACGGCGGTCGCGGTCCTGGCGCGGGCCGGTGCGGCGACGGCTCCGGTCGTCATGTGAGCGCTGGTCGTCATGCGACCGCATCTCCCCGCGCGGCGGTCCTGCCGTCCATCGGGTTCTTGGCGGCGAGGAGTCGGGTGAGGTGCTTCTTCATCGTCCGCGCGACCGAGGCCGGCTTGGCGGAGCCCATCGTCGAGGAGACGACGACCGGTCCGAGGTCCTGGGCGAGCACCCCGGTGGAGCCCGCGAACCACACCTTCGGCTCGGTGGCCTGGTGGTCCATGGCGCTCACGTACTCGTTCTGCGGGGTGAGCTTCTTGTACGCGGCCGTGGACAGCGTCGGCGTGTACGCGGGGATGTGACCGCCGGCCGCCCACTGGAGGGCGTGCGTGACGACGTACGCGGCGAGTTCGTGGGCGCCCTCATCGGTGGCGCCGCCGCGGCCCGCCTGGTGCGGCAGGACGAAGGCGTGCGACTCGGCGTGGGTGGCCTGTCTGCCGAACACGGGCGGCAGCGGGGTCGCGCCGTAGTCGAGCTTCGCGCCGGAGAACACCGGCACGGACCAGTTGCCCTCCCAGGTGAAGGGGGCGCCGTTGATGAACTGTTCGCCGGTGGGGGCGCCGGGGATGACGTACCCGTCGGTGACGTGCCTGCGCAGGAACTCCAGGACCTGGGTGGCCTTGTCGGGGTCGAAGAGGACCTCGGTGTTGTCGTCGTTGAACCACGTGCCGCCGAGCTGGGTGTAGAAGGCGACGAAGAACCACCACTGGAAGTTCTGGTCGTTGGTCCACAGGCCGATGGTCTGGAGCCCTTTCTTCTGGGCCGCCTTGGCCTTCTTCAGGACGTCGAACCACTCGTCGGTGGAGGTGACCGGGACCATCCGGCCGTCGTCGCCGAGCAGGCCGGCCTTCTTCAGCACGTCCCTGCGGTAGAAGCAGAGCTGGACGTGGATGTCGAGCGGGAGGGCGTAGAGCTTGCCGTCGATGACGCCGCGCTTCCACAGCGCGGGGTTGTAGTCCTGTTCGCGTACGCCGTACTTGGCGAGCAGGTCGACGTCCCAGGGGTCGAGGAGGCGGCCCGGTGAGAAGCCGGTGACCCGGCCCATGTGCATGACGCCGAGGTCGGGGGCGCGGTTGCCCGCGGCCGCCATGGCGAGCTTGGTGTAGAAGGGGTTGCCCCACTGGAGGGTGGAGTCCTTCACGTCGATGTCCGGGTGGGCCTTTCGGAAGGCGTCCAGCATCGCGATCATGTTGGCGCCGTCGCCGCCGCTGAAGAGGTTCCAGTAGCGCACCCGGGTGTCCGCCCCGGAGGCGAGCGCGTCGGCCCCGGTGCCGAGGGCCGCGAAGCCGAAGCTCGCGGCGACGCTCAGTCCGCCGGCCGCGGAGAGAAGATGCCTGCGGCTCAGGTCAGGTCGTCCCATTCCCTGCCCCATCTGTTCGAGATCTCGAATTGCGCCCGTAACTTCGAACGGGACCGTAGGCAGGAAGCGCTTTCTAGTCAATGGGGTACGCAGCAAAATCCGATCGCGTGACGGGACCGGACAGGGCGCGTAGTCTCGAACAGCCCGTCCTAAGGCGGCGGGAGAGTTCAGGGGGTGGGATGGACATCGCGGGTGCGCGCAGGAGTGCGGCCCGGATCGCCTCGGCGCTACGACGCACCCGTGCGACCTCGGCCATGCGCGATCTGGTCTCCCACCTCACCGCCGCGGTCCGGGCCAGACCCCGTCCCCCGGCCGACCTGCCCGAGCTGTGCCGGGCCCTGTGCCAGGAGATGAGCGCCCGCCGCGGCGGCCGCCCCGTCGACCTGCGTTTCGAACGGTTCCCCGACGAGATCGCGGTGACCGGACTGTGGGTGGAGTTCGAGGACTTCGACCTCGTCATCGTCGAGGAGCGGGCCGAGGAGATGCAGCAACTGGTCATCCTGGGCCATGAGTTGTGGCACCTGCACGCCGGCCATGCCCACCACCACGCGGCCGCGGCGGACGCGCTGGCCAGGCGGCCCGGCTGGGACTCCGTCGCCCTGACCGTGGCCGCCCGCGACGGCTCCCGGGCGGCGGACGAGGCCGAGGCGGACGACTTCGGGCACCGGCTGGCGGCGGCGTTCCGGCCGTTCGTCTCGGGCCGCGGCTCCGGTGCCCGGCCCGACACGGTCCAGAGAACCCTCGGCTACCGCGGAGGCGGAGCGCGGTGACACACCCCCACCTGACCGCGGGGACGGTCGGGTCCCTCACCGGTCTGAGCATCCCCTACTGGCTGCCGGGCCTGGTCCTCGGAGCGGCCCTGGCGATCAAGCTGCCCAGCATCGTCAAACTGTGGCGGGACCCGCTGCTGCGGGCCGTGGGCGGCCTGCTGCTGTTCGCCTGCGCGGTGTTCCTGTTCGCGGCCCCGAGCACCATCGCCTGGACGAACCGGGTCACCGGCGTCCCGAACATCGCCGCGCCCTGGGTGTACTCGCTGCTCACCGCGCTGTGCGCGTCCTGGCTGCTGCTCGTCGTGCACTGGCGCGACGGCCGCACCGAGCACCACGCCCGGACCCGGCGGGCGACCCGCTGGGTGATCTGGGTGTACGCGGCCGTGGTCGTCGTGATGTGGGTGCTGTTCGCCCTCGCCGACGTCCCCGTGGAGCGGATCCGGGACCTGGACACCTACTACGCCGGCACGCCGTTCATGCGCGAGCTGATCCTGCTCTACCTGCTCGCGCACACCGTGGCCAGCCTGATCACGTCCGGGCTGGTGTGGAACTGGATCCGCACCGCCGGCCTCGACGCCTGGCTGCGCTGGGGACTGCGGTTCCTCGGGATCGGCTTCGCGACGAACCTGCTCTTCAGCGCGGCCAAGCTCACCGCCGTCGTGGCCCGCTGGACCGGGCACGACCTGGATTGGCTGAACACCAACATCGCCCCGGCCGCCGCCTGCGTCGCCGCCACCCTGGTCGCGATCGGCTTCATCGTCCCGCACGCCGGCCAGTACCTCCACGAGCGCTGGCTGGTCCGCCGTCGCCACCGCGACCTCAGGTCCCTGTCCCGGCTGATGCGGACCGTCGCGGGCAGCCGCGAGCCGCTCGCCCTGCGCGCCACCGCCGAGATGCGGCTGATCCGCCGCGAGACCTTCATCCGCGACGCGCTGCTCCAGCTGTCCCGGTTCATCGACGAGGACCTGCGCGTGCGGGCCTACGACACCGCGCTCGCCCTCGGTTTCGAGCGCGGCCGGGCCCAGGCCCTCGCCGCCGCCGTGACCATCCTGGACGCCGTCGAGGCGGGGCGGCGGGCGCCGGACACCGAGGGCGACGGCGACCCCGACACCACGTACCTGCTCCAGGAGATCGCGGCCGTGTCCGAGGTCCTGCGCAGCCCCGACGAGATCAAGGCGGTACGCGCCCGCGCGACCGTCCCGGCAGAGAGCATGTCCACGCATGACTGAAAGCCCCTCCCCCGCCCGAGTCGCCGTCGTCCTCGGGGGATCGCACACCGGCATGCTCGCGGCGGCCGCGCTGACGGGCCTCGCCGACCGGGTGGTCGTGGTGGAGCGCGACGAACTGCCCGAGGGCCCGGCCCCGCGCAAGGGGCTGCCGCAGGCCCGGCACGCCCACATGCTGTGGTCCGGCGGGGTACGGGCGATGGAGGAGCTGCTGCCGGGCATCACCGCCGCGCTCCTGGACGCCGGGGCACGCCGGGCGCCGGTCACCACCGACATGGTCGTCCACTCGGCCCACGGCTGGTTCCGGCGCTGGCCCGAATCCCACCACGTGATCCTGGCCGGCCGGGATCTGCTGGACGCCACGATCCGGGCACGGGTCCTCGCCGACGAACGGGTCGAGGTGCTCGGCGGCGCGGAGGCACTGGGGCTGGTGGGCGGCGCGGCGGCCGTCACCGGGGTCCGGGTGCGGGAGGCCGACGGCCGCGAACGGACCATCGAGGCGGGGACGGTCGTGGACGCGACCGGGCGGTCCTCCGGAACGCCCCGTTGGCTGGCGGACCTCGGGCTGCCCGCGCCGGAGCGCCGCGAGGTCGACTCGGGCCTGGCGTACGCGAGCCGCCTCTACCTCGCACCCGAACAGGCCCGCGACGGCTTCCCCGTCGTCAGCGTCCAGCCCGACACCCGCGAGCCAGGCCCCGGCCGCTCGGGCTTCCTGCTGCCGATCGAGGACGGCCGCTGGATCGTCACCCTCAACGGCACCCGCGGCGGCGAGCCGACCGCCGCCGACGCCTCGGGCGAGGACTTCGTACGCTTCGCCCGCGAGGAGCTCAGACATCCGCTGATCGGCGACCTGCTCGCCCGCGCCGAGCCGCTGTCCGAGGTCGCCTTCACCCGTACGACCGTCAACCGGCGGAACTTCTACGAGCGGGCGGCGGCCTGGCCGGAGCACTTCACGGTGCTCGGCGACGCGTTGGCCGCGTACAACCCGGTCTACGGGCACGGTCTGGCCGTCGGCGCCCAGAGCGCGCTGATCCTGCGGGACCTGACACGGCGGCACGGGTTCGGGGCGGCCGGGCTGTCCCGCCGGGTGCAGCGGGCGGTGGCCCGGCCGGTGGGGGCCGCGTGGGACCTGGCCACCGGACAGGACGTCTTCTATCCCGGGGCGACGGAGACCGGCCCGACGGCCCGGGACCGGCTCGTGGCCGCGTACGTCTCGCGTCTCATGCGCACGGCCACCGGGAACGGCCGGATCGCCCGCCGGGTCACCGACGTGACCTCGCTGGAGCGGCGGGCGGAGGTACTGCTGACGCCGGCTGTGCTGCTGGCGGCGGTGCGGGGGCCGTCGATACCGGCGTTGGCCGAACCGCCGCTGACCGATGAGGAGTTGAAGAAGGCGGGCCTTCAGTAACCGTCCCTCAGCCCGCGAACGACGGCTGCCGCACGCCCTTGCCCGCGCCCGGCACCACCAGCAGGGAGCCCGCCACCGGGTGCGGGGCGTCCAGGCCCACCCGGGCCGTGGTGATGTACAGGTCGGTCAGGTCCGGGCCGCCGAACGCGCACGCGGTGACGCGCGGGGCAGGGAGGGTGATCACCCGGTCCAGCCCGCCGTCGGGCGTGTAGCGGCGGACCGCTCCCCCGTCCCACAGCGCGACCCACACGCACCCGTCGGCGTCGACGGTGAGCCCGTCGGGGAACCCGGCGCCGTCCTCGATCTCGACGAGGGTCCGGCGGCCGGAGATGTGCCCGTTCTCGTGGTCGAAGACGTCGACGCGGCGGGTGGGCGAGTCGACGTAGTACATGAGCCGGCCGTCCGGGCTCCAGCCGGTGCCATTGCTGACGGCCACGTCGTCGAGGACGGTCCGGTGCGTGCCGTCACCGGTGACCCGGGACAGGGTGCCGCCGCCCGGTGCTTCGTCGTAGCGCATGGTGCCGGCCCACAGCGAACCGTCGGGGGCGACGGCGGCGTCGTTGGCCCGGCGGCCGGGGACGGGCTCGTGGTCGAGCCAGCGGAAGGAGCCGTCGGGGTCCAGCAGGGCCACGCCGTCCCGCAGGTTGAGGACCAGTCCGCCGTCGGCGCGCGGCTTGACGGCGCCGATGTGCTGGTCGAGGACGCGGACCGTGCGCTGCCCGGAGACGGGGTCGTAGCTGTGCAGCCGGGCGCCGAGGATGTCGATCCACAGCAGCTTCTCGCCGTCCCAGGTGGGCCCCTCGCCGAGGGTGGCCTCGGCGCGTACGGCGACGTCGAACTTCGTGTAGCGGGTCATCCCACACTCCGGTGGCCGAGGCGCTCGGACAGTTCGGCGGCGCCCTTGGCGGCCAGCTGCTCCAGCTCGCCGCGGCGGTCGTCGCTCCAGCGGATCATCGGCACGGAGATGGAGAGCGCGGCGACGACCTGCCCGGTGCGGTCGCGTACCGGGGCGGCGACGCAGGACACGTCCGGGTTGGACTCCCGGTTCTCGACGGCGACCCCGCGCTGCCGGATCTCGTCGAGGGCCTCGCGCAGGGCCGCGGGGTCGGTGATGCTGTTGGGGGTCATGCCGACGAGCGGAGTGTCCTCCGGGATACGGGAGGCGAGCTGCGGCTCGGGGAGGGAGGCGAGGAGCATCTTGCCGACGGAGGTGCAGTGCGCGGGCAGCCGCCGGCCGGCGGCCGACACCATCCGCACCGCGTGCGTCGAGTCGACCTTGGCGATGTAGATGACGTCGGTGCCCTCCAGGATCGCCACGTGCACGGTCTCGTCACAGGTCTCGGCGACGGACCGGGCGACCTGCTGGCCCTCGGCGGCGAGGTCGAGCTGCTCGGCGTACCGGCTGCCGAGCTGGTAGGGCCGCACCCCGAGCCGGTAGCGTCCCGGCTGTCCCGGGACCTGGACGATGTACGACCGGGCGGCGAGAGTGGTCACCAGCTCGTGCACGGTGGTGCGCGGCAGCTGGAGCCTGCGCACGATGTCGGGGGCGGAGAGCGTCCCGTCTCCGTCGAGGAAGAGCTCGAGAATGTCGAGAGCCCGGGTCACGGCAGGTACGAGGCGTCCCACAACCGGCCCCCTCCCTTTGCGTCTAAGGCGTCTGCGTTCGAAATTTCAACAGACGATCGGCATGACGAACACAGGCTAGCGACATGCTGTTTCCTCCGGCAATGGTCAGGCGCGTCCCGAACTCCCCCTCCGGCCTGTTTCCGCAGGAAGGACACCGGTGTGAGCTGCCGGTACTACTGTGTTCGTGTGCGACACGTCACATTGCGTGGTGTGTCCGGGGGATGTGATCCAGGGGGGGATCTCGTGCTTGAAATGATCAAAGGGTCGAACACTGCCCTGTCGGCCCTGAGTGAGAACGCCGGTTCGGTGATCGTGAGCCTGGGCTGGAGCAGTCCGGCGGGGGACGGGGACGCTGATGTGTCCGTCTTACTGCTGGGCCGGGACGGCAAGGTCCGCAGCGACGCGGACTTCTACTTCTACAACAACCCGGTGGCCGCCGACGGAAGCGTGCACCTGCTGGACAAGACACCCACGGAGGACGGGAACGAAGACCGGATCGGCTTCGACCTGACCGCGGTCCCGCCCGAGGTCGACCGCATGGTGGTGGCCGCGAGCCGCTACGAGGGCGCCCACTTCGGCGAGCTGGACGACCTCCGCGTCACCCTCTCCGACGCGGTCGGCGAGACCCTCCTCCGCTTCACCGTCGGCGACGCGGGAACGGTCAGCGCGATCATCTTCGGCGAGCTGTACCGGCGCGGCGACGAATGGAAGTTCCGAGCCGTCGGCCAGGGGTACGACTCGGGGCTGGCGGGCCTCGCCACGGACTTCGGGGTGGACGTCGACGACGACGCGGAGACGGCCGTCGAGGTCGTGGACGACATGGCGGTCACGGCCGCTCCGGAGCCGGCTGTGAACGGCCGGCCGGTCGCAGTGGCGCCGGGCGGGGCTCCGGAGCCGGATCCGTCGGGCGCGCTGGACGCCGTTCCGGCTCCCCGCCGATCCGGCGACGAGGCCGGAGCACGCAGACCGGCTGCCCGGCCCCGCACCGCCAAGAAGCGCGCCGCACCGCCCAGCACGCCACCGAAGTCGCTGGCGGAGAACGACTCCTGGAAGCCCGCCAGGCTCTTTCCGGTCTCCGCGCTCAAGAGCGACCGGGACCGGGAGATGCGCGCCACCTCGGTCCTGCTGTCGGTGATGACCCAGGTTCCGCGGTTCGGCAGACGGCTCACCGCCGCGTTCGGGGCACCGTCGGGCCGTATGGAGACGTTCACCGAGGTCTCCCTGCCGCACGGTGACACCCCCCGGCGCCCCGACGGGGTGATCCGTATCGAGCGGGCCGGCAAGCTGTGGACGGCTCTCGTCGAGACGAAGACCAACGGCAACCCCCTCAAGGCCGACCAGGTGCAGGCCTATATGGACATCGCCGCCCGGCGTGGCTACGAGGCCGTGATCACGCTGTCGAACGACGTGGCGCTGGAGGGCAGTCCCCTGGTCGACGTCAGGATCGACCGACGGCGCAAGCACCAGGTGGCGCTGTGGCACCTGTCCTGGGCCGAAGTGGCCCATCAGGCGCAGATGCTGATCCGGCACGAGGGCGTCGGGAACGCGGCACGGACCTGGCTGCTCCAGGAGCTGCTGCACTATCTCCAGCACGAGAACTCCGGTTGCCACGGTTTCCAGAACATGGGCTCGGCCTGGGTACCGGTGCGCAACGGCATCAGCGACGAGACCCTGTGCCAGGGCGACCCCCGCGCCCTCGAAGTGGTCGAGAGCTGGGAGCGGCTCGTCCGCCAGGTGTGCCTCAGGCTCGGCGGCGAACTCGGGCAGAAGGTGCTGCCCGCCCAGCGCGCCCGGCGCGGCACCGACCCCGAGGCCCGCCGAATGCAGCTCGCCGACCGGCTCTGTACGGAAGGCCGGCTTCAGGCGGAGCTTCGCGTCGAGCAGGCACCCGGCCTGCTCACGATCGGCGCCGATCTGCGTACCGGCAGACTGCGCACCTCGATCGAGTTCCCCGCGCCCGAGCAGGGCTACCCCCTGACCTGGGTCAAGCGTCTGGTCCGCCGTCTCGCCGAGGCACCGGCGGACCTGCATGTCGAAACCCTGGTAGAGGGCGGGACGGGAGGCCCCCGGGGCACGCTGGAGCGGCTGCGCCCCGAACCGGCGGACATGCTGCCGAAGGGAGGTGCGGCCATCACCGGTTTCCGTCTGTCCCTCTTCAAGAACATGGGGAACAGCCGCGGCAACGCCGAGTCCAGCTTCATCCGCAGCGTGGACGACGCCGTGCACCGCTTCCACTCCACGGTGATGGTCCACCTGGACGCTCCCGCGGCCCGGCGAACGGGGGCCAGGGAGCGGGCGGGGGTGTGAGTCCCCGGGGCGGCGGTCCGCCCCTCACGCCAACTCCCCCCGCAACCGCCGCGCACGCAGCACCAGCTCCAGTTCGAAGCGGCGGTCCGGGTCGTCGATCTCGTCGCCCCACAGTTCGCGGATCTGGCGGAGGCGGTAGCGGACGGTCTGGGGGTGGACGCCCAGGCGGGCCGCCACCTCCGGGGCCCCGCCCCGTGTCTCCAGCCAGGCGAGCAGGGTTTCCGCGAGGCGGCGGCCGTGGGTGGGACCGCAGTGGCGCAGGGGGGCCAGGCAGCGCCGGGCCAGGTCGTCGATGAGTTCCTCGGGCTGCAGGAGGACCAGGGCCTCGGTGTGCTCGGTGCAGTACAGGACGTCCCCGGCGGGGAGCAGGTCGCGTTCCATCAGGCGTACGGCCGCCTCGGCCCAGCGCAGCGACTTGGCCGCGTCGGCGAGGGGGACCGGGGGGCCGATCGCGCCCGCCCAGCCGGTCAGGGCCCGGTGCAGGAGCTCAGGGCGGCCCGCGGCGTCCGGTTCCGGGACGACCATGCGGGGCTGTTCGTAGTCCATGTCCAGGAGGACTCCCTGGCCCACCGCGGGGGGTACCGCCTCGCGGGCCGGGCGGAGCAGGACGCCGACCGCCACCTTCTTCGGGAGGGGCCAGCCGATGCGGGCGGCGCGTTCCGTCAGCGCGTCCGCCGGGTCGCCCCGATGGCGTTCGGCCAGCAGTAACTCCATCAGTCGGCGCTGGAGGCGCAGCCGCTCGCCCGCCTGGCGGGCCGCGGCCTCCGCGTAGCCCCGCACCGACTGGTCGACCAGGCCGTCCAGGTACTCGTAGCCCGCGTCCACCAGCTCGTACATCGCGGGCGGCGGGATCTCGACGCGCTGGCCGATGTCGGCGAAACGGCGCCAGGCCAGGCGTACGCCCATGCGGTAGATCGCCTGGAGGGAGTCGAGACTGCGGCCGTTCAGGCCCTCGCCGCGGCCGAACTCCTGGAAGACGCCCGGTGGGACCGTCGGGCGGCCCTCCGCCGTCTCCAGATGCTGGACGAAGACCTCGATCGCGCGGCGGATGCCGACCAGGGCCATCGGTTCGCCGGAGTCGTCCAGGACGACCGGCAGATGGGGGTACTCGCGGCGGATCTCGCGCAGGATCTCCTCCGCGAGGGCCGGCGCCTCGGACATGGCGATGGCCGCGAACTGACGGACCTGGAGGCGGGGGACGTCATGCCAGGCCGAGCGGGCGTCCACTGCTGCCGGGCGGGCGGCCACGGGTCAGCTCCCCTGGTCCGTCTGCTCGTAGGTGATCAAGGGTGTGTTGGGCTGCTCGGGCGTCGCCTCAAGCAGCGCGACGATGCCGAGCGCGGCACCGAGGGCGAGCAGGGCGGCGACCACGACGGTCAGTGCGGCGGCGAGCAGTCTGGACATCGCAGGGGCAGCCTCTCTCGAGCGGCTCGGTCCGGCGTACGTCCCCACCCGGAACCCACCCGGTATCCACCCTGCCTGTCGACCCAGTGTCGACAGCACATTGACAATCCGTCAAGACATTGGCACGCCGTTGACACCCCGTGCCGATACGCCTACGGTCTCCGGCCCAAGGGCCCTGTCGTCACACTCCCGCCTGCCGAGCGACGCCTGGCACGCCCATCTGCGGCGTTGTCGTCGGTTGCCGACGCTCCGCGTCGACGCCCTCCTCCGCCTTGCAGCTGCACGCGCCAGACGCCGCTCGGCCCGCCCTACGGGCGGACGACGGGAGTGGGACGACAGGGCCCAGAGCGGCCCGAACTCCGTCATCTCACGCCCCTGGAGTGTCCGGATGCGCCGTACAGCCTCTCCAATCTCCCTGGTTCTGCTGGGACTCGGCACGTTTTTGCTGGTACTGGCGCCGTTGCTCGCGTGGTACGTGGCCCCACGGGCAGCCGTGAATCCGATCAACATCGACCAGACCGCCGTCTACCGCGGTACGGGCAGCGTCTTCGACACCGAGCAGGTGAAGACCGTCCCCGACCAGCGGATCACCGTCACCCAGCGGGTGCGCGGCGACGTCGAGGACAGCGAGCGCAGCGGCCGGGCCGCGGTGTGGGACGTCACCACCACCGTCGACACCGACAAGTCGCTGCCGGCCGCCGACCCGCACGACGCGCTGGAGTTCGTCCCGCACCGCTGGGTCATGGATCGCAGGACCACCAAGCCGGTGCACTGCTGCGGCGAGAAGCCGTACATCGAGGGCGAGGCCTATCTGAAGTTCCCCTTCGACGTGCAGCGACGCTCCTACCAGTGGTGGGACAACTCCCTGGGTTCCACGCTGACCTTGCGTTACCAGGGTACGAAGAAGGTTCAGGGGTACACGGGTTACCGGTTCACCGGCACGGTCGCCCCGGCGAAGGTCGGGACACGGCTGGTGCCGGGCACGATCGTGGACGAGCCCGACCGGCCGCAGGTGCTGGCCGAGGAGTGGTACTCCAACCACGGCATCGAGCTGGTCGTCGACCAGCGCACCGGCCGGGTGGTCTACGCGCAGGTGGGCCCCAAGCGCACCCTGCGGGCGCCCGGGGCGAAGAAGGACGCGGTCGTGCTGCTCGACAGCGAAAAGATCGCGTTCACCACCGCGACCCAGAAGGACGCCGTACGCCTCGCGAAGCGGGACAGCGGCCAACTGCGAGCGGTGGGCGAGACGTTGCCGATCGGGGCGGCTGTGGCTGGATTCGTGCTGGCTGCCGTGGGAGGCGTTTTGGTGGTACGGGGACGCAGGCGCCCCGAGTCCACCGATATGAGCGGTACGCCCCAGCCCGTCCTCACGATGTGACTGGACGTCAGCTCTAATAAGCCCCGAAATTGTCACGTGCGTGAGTAGCCACGGCGTACCGGTGGGCGAAAACTGTGCCACCCCACCCGAGCACAACCCGTCCACACCCTCCTCCTAGGAAGCACTCAGTCCCCCCACAACAGCCCGAAAGACACTGCTGAGTTCCGCACCCTGAGACGAGTTGGAGCACCCATGCCCCAGCACGTGCCCCACCCGCTGCGCACGTCCCCCCAGGCGTCGCAGTGGCAACCCTCATCGCACGGCCCGCACCACCCCTCGGCGCTCCCCCCACCCCCGCGCCGAATCGTTTTTCTCGCCCACCGTGACCTCGACAACCCGGCCGCCGGCGGCTCCGAGCTCCTCGTCGACCGGCTCGCCGACGGACTGACCCGGCTCGGCCACCAGGTGACCCTGCTGTGCGGCGGGCCGGCCTCCTACCGGGACTACCGCGTCGTGTCGGCGGGCGGCGAGTTCGGCCACTACCTGCGCGCCCGTACGGCCTTCGCCCGCCAGGTCGGCGAGACCGACCTGCTGGTCGAGGTCTGCAACGGCATGCCGTACCTCGCACCTCTGTGGCACCACGGCCCCACCCTGTGCCTGGTCAACCACGTGCACACCGACCTGTGGAAGATGCGGTTCGGCGGCCCGCTGGCCCCGGCCGCCCGGATCGGCCGAAGACTCGAACACTGGGCGCTGGCCGGTGCGGCGGCCCGGCACCGGAGTCTGCTGGTCGCCGTGTCCCCCTCGACAGCCCAGGCCCTGCGGGCGATCGGGGTCGAGCGGGACCGCATCCGGGTCGTGCACAACGGGGTCGAGGAACCGGAACCCCTGGTTCGCCGCTCACCGGAACCGCTCTTCGTGGCCGTGGGCCGGCTGGTCGAATACAAGCGCATCGACCTGCTGCTGAGACTCTGGGAGCGGGTGCGACCGGTGACCGGAGGCCGACTGGTGATCGTCGGGGACGGCCCCGAGCGCTCCCGGCTGGAGCAACTCGCCGGTCCCGGCGTGGAGTTCACCGGCCATGTCTCCGAGGCCGAGAAGCACCGGCTGCTGTGCGAGGCGTGGTTGCTGCTCCATCCCTCGGCCGTGGAGGGGTGGGGTCTTGTGGTGACCGAGGCCGCGACCCGCAAGACGCCGACCATCGCCTTCGATGTGCCCGGATTGCGGGATTCCGTCGTGGACGGGGAGACGGGTGTCCTCGCGCGGGGCGAGTCCTCGTTCGCCGCCGCCTGGTGCACGCTCACCCTGTCGGGGCACCGCCGTGAGCTGATGGGCAAGGCCGCTCAGGACCGGGCGGCCCGGTATCGCTGGCATCGGACGGTCAGACAGTTCCGGGCCGTGGCCGCCGAGGCGGTGAGGGGCTGGGGACCGTGACGCGGACCCGGGCGAAGGATCCCTCCCTCCGCCGCTCCCTGGCTCTCTTCCGGGCCTTCCTGCGGGAGCAGGACGACCCCGAGTCCTGCTACGCGCTGCTCGCCCGCGACGCCGTGGACCAGGTCGAGGCCTACGACGGTCCGGTCGCCGGCCGTACCGTCGTGGACGTCGGCGGCGGGAGCGGGTACTTCACCGAGGAGTTCCGGCGGCGCGGCGCCGACGCGTTCCTCTTCGAACCGGACGCGCGCGAGCTGGGCGAGAAACCGCCCGACTCCACGGTGATCGCTGACGGCTACCTGCTCCCCCTGCGGGACGCGGCCGCCGACGTCACCTTCTCCTCCAACGTCCTTGAGCACGTGGCCGATCCGGAGACCTTCCTCAGCGAGCTCGTCCGGGTGACCCGGCCCGGTGGGCTGATCTACGTGTCGTTCACCAACTGGCTGTCCCCGTGGGGCGGTCACGAGTGGGCTCCCTGGCACTACCTGGGTGCCGAGCGGGCCCACGCCCGCTATCGGCGCCGTACCGGGAAGGCCCCCAAGCACACGCTCGGCGAGAACCTGTTCGCCGTGCACATCGGCCCGACCCTGCGGCAGGTGCGTGCCCGCGACGACGTCACGGTCGTCTCGGCGCGCTCCCGCTACTGGCCCTTCCTCGCGGAGACCGTCGTGCGGGCTCCCGGCCTCCGCGAGATCGCCACCTGGAACCTCCTCCTCATCCTCCGGCGGTGTCCACCATGACGACGTCCACGGTCCAGGCCCCTCCTCCGGCAGCCGTCCCCAGCACCGCGCTCATGTCGGGCCCCCCGGAGGGTCCGCGGTCGCGGAGCTGGCTGCTGGGGTTCTGGGCCGTGGTCTTCGTGCTGTTCCTGGTGGTGCACCCGGGCCGGCAGACCTTCGACACCAAGCTGGGCGTCACCACGGACCCCGGACGGTTCCTCGGCGACCTCGGGCAGCTGTGGCACGACCAGGGCTCCTTCGGCGGCATCCAGGACCAGTACGTCGGCTATCTGTGGCCGATGCTGCCGTTCTACTGGCTTGGCCACGCCCTCCAGTTGCCGGTGTGGCTGGTGGAGCGGCTGTGGCTGTCGCTGATCGTGTCGGTCGCCTTCTGGGGCGCGCTGCGGCTGGCCGAGCGGCTGCGCGTCGGCAACGGACCGGGCAGGCTGCTCGCCGCCGTCACGTACGCGCTGTGGCCGACCTTCACCATCGTCGTCGGCTCGACCTCCGCCGCCGCGCTGCCCGGCGCCTTCCTGCCCTGGGTGCTGCTGCCGCTGACGAACGAGCGCCTGAGCGCCCGGATCGCCGCCCTGCGCTCGGCGCTGGTCGTCCCGTTCATGGGCGGGGTGAACGCGGCCTCGACCCTGGCCTGTCTGCTCCCGGTCGGGCTGTACCTCCTGTCCCGGCCGCCGGGACCACGGCAGCGCAAGCTGATCGCCTGGTGGGTGCCGGGAGTGATCCTGGCGACGGCCTGGTGGGTGATCCCGCTGCTGCTGCTCGGCCTCTACGGCGAGAACTTCCTGCCGTACGTCGAGAGCGCGCACACCACGACCGAGACGATGTCGGCGACGGAGGCCCTGCGCGGGGCCGGGAACTGGGTCGCCTATCTGCACCTGGGGGAGGCGTGGCTGCCGGCCGGCTGGACCGTGGCCTCCTCGGTGATCGTGATCCTCTGCTCGGCGTTCGCGGCCGGACTCGGCCTCGCGGGCCTGGCGCGCCGGGACATGCCGGAGCGCCGGTGGCTGGTGCTGACCGTGCTGACGGCCGTCCTGGTGCTGCTCGCGGGGTACGGCGGCGCGTTCGGCGCCCCCTTCCACGGGCTGGTGCAGGACTGGCTGAACGGCGGTCTCGCCCCCTTCCGCAACATCTACAAGTTCCAGCCGGGGCTGGCCCTCGCCCTGGTCCTCGGCCTCGCCCATCTGGTGGGCGTGGCCGCCGAGCCGCGCGGGGCGAGAGAGATCAGGGGCCGCCGGTACGCCCCGCTCGTCGCGGCCGTCCTGATCCTGCCCGGGCTGATGTGGCCGTATCTCAACGGCTCGATCCTGAACCCGGGTTCCTTCCAGGAGCTGCCCAAGTACTGGCACACCACGGCCGACTGGCTGGACAAGTACTCCCCCGACTCGCGCGCCCTGGTCGTCCCCGCGACCGCGCACGGCATTTACACCTGGGGCTCCCCCATCGACCAGCCCCTCGACGTCCTCGCCGAGTCCCGCTGGGCGCAGCGGGACTACGTCCCCTTCGGCACCCCCGGCAACCGGCGCACCACGGACGCGGTCGAGCAGGCGCTGATGACCGGCGGCGAGATCCCGGGCCTCGCGGACTACCTGAGCCGGGCCGGGGTCTACTACGTCGTCGTCCGCAACGACCTCGACCCCGACCAGATCGGCGCCGTGTCGTCCTCGGTCGTCAAGCGGGCTCTCGAACAGTCCGGCTACGAGCGGGTGACGGGCCTCGGGCCGCTCATGACGGGCGGGAAGATCGCGAACGACACCCCGCTCCAGATCGAGGGGCTGTACCCGAGGCAGCGGGCGGTGGAGATCTACCGTCCGGCGGGCGAGGACGTGCCCCGGCCCGGACAGGCCGGCCTGCTGCCGGTCGCCGACACCGCGCAGGTGTCCGGCGGTCCCGAGTCACTGCTCCCGCTGGCCACCGAACTGCGGGGCAGGGCGACGGTGTTGACCGGTGACAACCACCCCGGGCTCGGCACCCCGCCGATCCAGATCGTCGGTGACGGACTGCGGCGCGCGGACACCCGCTTCGGTCTCGTCAACGCGAACACCTCGTACACGTACACCGGCGAGGAGCGCAATGCCTCCGGGGCCGCGCAGGACGCCGGGGAGAAACCGCACCAGATCCTGCCGACGACGGGCCAGGCGCACCAGACGGTGGCGGAACTGCGCGGCGCCCGCTCGGTGACGGCGTCCTCGTACGGCAACTGGCTGTTCCACCTCCCGCAGTTCGACCCGGTCAACGCCTTCGACGGCAACCCGGACACCGCCTGGGCGGAGGGCGTCGCGGGCTCGCCGGACGGGCAGTGGCTGCGGATCGGGCTGTCCGATCCCGCGTACGACATGCCCTCGTCGTTCAAGGTCACGCCGTTGCCGCAGGAGAGCGTGCGGTCGGCGGCCACCGAGGTGCGGGTGGAGACGGAGCGGGGGTCGCGGACCAGCTTCCTGCGGGCCGACGGCTCGACGCAGAGCATCAAGGCCCCGCCCGGGGCGACGAGTTGGATGAAGCTCACCATCGTCGACTCGGTGGCACGGCGGACCGGTCTCGCCGGTGCCGGGTTCTCCGAGATCGCCCTGCCGGACGTGCAGGTGACCCGGCTGCTGCGGGTGCCGACCGACGCCGACGGCGCGGACTCGGCAGCCGAGGTGGTCTCCCTGCACCGGGTCCCCGACCCGGCCGGGATCTCCCCGACCGGCACCGAGGCCGGACTGCACCGCCGCTTCACCACGGAGGCCGCGGGCACGTACGCGGTGAAGGCGAGCGCGGTGCCGGTGACCGGGGAGGAACTCGACAGGCTGCTGTACGAGGTCGCCCCCGACCAGCGCGACCGCATCACCGCGACCGCGGACTCCACGGCCGCCCTCGGCACGGGCCTGTCCGCCCGCAACCTCACCGACGGCGACCTCACGACCGCCTGGATCGCCGGCGACCGCCCCACGATCCACCTCAGCTGGAACGGCAAACAGCCCATATCCGAGATCGTGCTGGCGCCCGCGGGCGGCCTCTCCACCCGTCCCACCGAGGTGGACATCACCTCGCCCGACGGCGCGACGGTCGCCGGGGTCGACGAGAACGGCGCGGTGCGCTTCCCCGCGATCACGACCGACCGCCTCGACATCACGATCACCAAGACGGCCCCGCTGGTCCTGCACAACCCGGTCGCCGACGAGGACCTCCAGCTCCCGGTGGGGCTGACGGAGGCGTACATCCCGGCCCTCGACCAGTACCGGACCCCGCAGCCGAAGGCCGACCGGAAGTTCGCACTGCCGTGCGGCAAGGGCCCGGTGCTGGCGATCGACGGGAAGCTGTACGAGACGGGCGTGTCGGGCCTGATCCGCGACCTGACGGACCGGCGTGAGCTGACCGTGACGCTCTGTCAGTCGGGCCGGTCGGACGCCGAGTTGTCCCTCCCCTCCGGTGAGCACGTCGTCGAGGGCGGCGACGCCGGGCCGCTCGCCCTGACCGACATCACCCTGACCCGCGGCACGGTCCCCGAACCCACCTCCCTCACCAGGGAGTTGCGGATACGGGACTGGCTGGGCGACCGGCGCGAGGTGACCGTGGGGTCGGGCGCCGCCTCGTACCTCACGACGTACGAGAACTACAACGACGGCTGGAAAGCGACGCTGAACGGCAAGTCGCTCTCCCCGCTGCGGCTCGACGGCTGGCAGCAGGGCTGGCGCGTCCCCGCGGGGGCCGGCGGCACGGTGAAGCTGTCGTACGAGCCGGCGACGACGTACGACGGCGCGCTGATCGGCAGCGGGGTCGCCCTGGCGGTCCTGGTGGGCCTGGTGCTGTGGCGCAGGCGCTCCCCGAACCCCGACGAACCGCAGCCGGTGCCTCCGGCGCCGGGCGTGTGGCTCGGCGTGGTGGCGCTCACCCTGGTGGGCGTGGTCATCGCGGGCTGGTTCGCCCTGCTGGTCCCGGCACTGGCGCTCCTCGCGTCCAGGCGGCACGGTCTGCTGGTGCCGATCGCCTTCGTTGCCCTGGCGGGCGCGGGGATCGCCGCGGCGGTGGGGGCGGGTGAGCCGGTGGGCGCGTCGCACGGGGCATTCGGCCACGTGGCCCAACTGCTGGCACTGATCGGCTTGTTCGCGGCGCTGGTGAGTGTGCGGGACGGTGAGACCGAGGCGCCCCCCGACTCCGAGGCACCGACACAGCAACTGCCGCCGGTCGAGGTGAACAAGGGGAGGGCGGAACCGGCATGACCCCACCGACACGCATCCCGTTCCCGGTGGTCGACGAGGTCTCCCGCCACTGCCTCCAGGAGGAGGAACCGGAGACGGTCCACATCGAGGTGCATCTGCCGGGACGGCTCGACCCCGCGCGCCTGAGGAAGGCGTTCACGGAAGCTCTGCACCGGCATCCACGGATCCTGATGCGGGAGGCCCCGGGGGGCTGGTACCGCCGCCGCTACGAGTGGGAGCTGACGGCGGAGCCGGATGTCGAGGTGGTGAGCTTCCCGACGCCGGGCCGGGATGCCTTGCGGGACGCGAGGACAAGGGCCTTGGAGGAGGCACCTCCCCTGACCCTGTCCCCACCGATCCGTCTGGAGGTGGTGGAAGGAGCGGGCCCGGCGGAAGGCAGCGAGGCAACGGACATAGTCGGCCTGCACCCACCTCTTCAGGGGCGCGGGGAACTGCGCGACAAGCCCCCACCAAGCCGCACCCAAAACACAACCGTCCTCTTCCTCACCATCAACCACACAGCTCTGGACGGCCCCGCCTGCCTCCGCATACTCGCCACAGCAGCAGAGATCTACGGCGGCAGGGACAACTCCCCGGCACCCGCACCCACCCGCCCACAAGAACCCCCCGCACCCCCCGAGAACACCCCCTCCAACTGGACCCGCCCCGCCCGCGTAGCGCAAGGCACCCCCGAGACCTCCCCCGGCAACGGCCTCCTCGTCACCGAACTCCCCCTCCCCCACCGCCCCAAGGGCTCCCCCTACACGGTCAACGACCAGCTCATGGTCGCCACGGCCCTGACGATCGCCCACTGGAACAGGGAACACGGAGAAACCCCCCGCCCCCTTCGCATCACCATGCCCGTGGACGACCGCCCCAGGGACATGACGATGCCGATAGGAAACGGCACCCGACTGGTCGAAGTCCCGTTTTCACCAGCGGAGTTGGTACGCAAACCCGAAGACATGCCCGACCTCCTGCGCCGCACCGCACAACGAACCCGCGCCCTCAAATCCCTCAGCCGCCCCCAACTCGGCCACGGCGCAGGCGTCCTCACGGCTCCGGTCACCCCGGTGACCTGGCGCGCCGCCCTCACCCGCGGCCTGCGCAGAGCGGCTGCCCCCTGGACCTCCACCACCCTCCTCAGCAACATCGGCCGCATCCCGTACCCCCTGGACTTCGGCGAGGAGGCGGGCCGCGCGCACGCCGTGTGGTTCTCGGCGCCCGCGCGGATGCCCCGCGGCCTCACCGTCACGACCGCTTCGACCGCGGGCCGCCTGCACCTCGCCCTGCGCTGGTCGCGGGCCCTGCTCGGGCACGGTGACGGCGCCCATCTGCGGGACCTGTTCGAGCACTACCTGCACACCACGGAGGTGGCCCCGTGAACACCACCGCGCCCCCGCGCCGCGGCGGCCTCAGGGACTTCTACGAGGACCCGGCCGTCCCGGTCGCCTCCGGCGCGCCCCGCTCCCTGCGCCAGGCCCGCATGCTGGCCGCGGCCCTCGGCACCGCCGGAACAGCGCCGCGTACCGTCCTGGACATCGGCTGCGGCGACGGCTCCGCGGCCGCCACCGCCGCCCCGCTCCTCACCGGTCACCGCATCGTCGGCGTCGACTGGTCCCAGGACGCCCTCCAACGCGCCCGCAGCAGACTGTCGTACGCCATCCGCGGTGAACTCGGCGACACGGGGCTGCCGTTCAGGGACGCCTCGGTCGACGCCGTGCTGTTCAGCGAGGTCGTCGAGCATCTCGTCGACCCCGACGCAGCGCTGGACGAGATCCGTCGCATCCTTCGCCCGGGAGGCCACCTCATGCTGTCCACTCCGAACCTGGCCGCCTGGTACAACCGCGGCCTGCTGCTGGCCGGCGTCCAGCCGGTGTTCTCGGAGGTGAGTCTGCGGGCCATCCACGGGCGGCCGGGGCGGGAGGTCGTGGGGCATCTGCGGCTGTACACGGCGCGTGCGCTGCGGGAGTTCGTCGCGGCGGCCGGCTTCGAGGTGGTACGGCTGGCGGGGGCGCCCTTCCACGGTGTGCCGCGTCCGCTGCGCGTACTGGACCGGCTGGCGTGTGCCAGACCCTCACTCGCGTCGATCCTGCTGCTGCACGCGCGCAAGACGTAGGGGGCGTGGACCATGTGGTGGGGAGTGGCGGCGGCCCTGTTGGCGAACACCCTGTACAGCGTCGGATTCGTGCTGGAGAAACGGGCGTTGACCGCCCTGCCGGAGGTGTCGATCCGGCAACCGGCCCGGCTGCTCGGGCTGGTGCTCAGAAGCCCGCTCTGGATCGGCGGCTCCTTGTCACTCGCGGCCGGGTTCGGGGCACAGCTGGCGGTGTACCGGACGCTGCCGATCGCGGCCGCGCAGGGCATCTTCGTCTCCGGTCTGGTGCTGCTGGTGCTGCTGTCGGCGCGGCTCCTGGGCGAGGAGACGACCGGGCGGGAACGGTACGCGCTGGGCGCCATCCTCGTCGCGCTCCTCATGGTGGTGCTGTCCCTGAAGGAGGGCTCGGACCGGGTCAGCCGGGACGCCCCGTACCAGCTGATCCTGCTGGTGTGCGTGCCGTCGCTGGCGGCGGGCGTGTGGCTGTACGGGTCCGCCGAGCGGCGCACCCGACACCGGCACCGCATGCCGACGACCGGCGTCGAGTACGGCGTGGCGGTGGGCCTGCTGTACGGGGTCAGCTCGCTCGCGATCAAGGGCGTGTCGAGCTATCTGACGTCAAGTGGGCTTGGTGGCGCGGTAGTTGAGCTGTTGGCCTCTCCGTATCCGTATCTCCTGTTGTTCACCGGAGCGTTCGGTCTGGTGATGTCGCAGGCGGCGCTGCAGCGCTGCCGGGCCTCGCTGATCGTGCCGGTGTGCACGACGGTGACCTGTCTGTACACCGCGGTGCTCGGCACGCTCTCGTTCGGCGAGTCCCTGCCCCACGATCCGCTGCGGCTCGCGCTGCGCCTCGCGGGCACGGTGCTCGCCGTCGCCGTACTGCTCAGCATGCCCAAGCACGATCCGGCGCCCCAGCCCCCCATCGGTGCCAAGGAGTTGACGCCCCCATGAACCCCGACGACCCGCTGCTGCAGATCCTGGCCTGCCCGCTCGACAAGGGCCCGCTGCACCTCGTACCGCCGGACGAGGCCCTCTACAACCCCCGGCTGCACCGCCGTTACCCGATCGTCGACGGCATCCCGCAGCTGCTGCCGTCCTCCGGTGAGCAGGTGACGGACGACGAGCACGAGGATCTGCTGCTGCGCTGCGCCGGAGGTTCCCCGCGGACTCCCGGGGCGACCCCATGACCGGACCGGCTCGCACCTGGGCGGCGAGAGTTGCCCCCCATCTGCCCACCCGCCTCGTCGCGGCGGCGGCCCGGGCCGTGTACCCGCGCTTCGAGCCGGAGCTGGCGCGGCTGGCCGAGCTGTGCCCGGCGGACTGCCGGACGGCGGTGGACGTGGGCGGCTGGTACGGGCCGTGGACGCGCCGGCTGGCCGGGCGGGCGCGGCAGGTGGTGACCGTCGAGCCGGTCCCCCACCTGGCCCGACTGCTGACCTCGGCGGCCCCCGCGAACGTCCAGGTCGTCCAGGCCGCCGCCGCGGACCGCCCGGGCATCGCCCGGCTGTGGCTGCCGCCCGGCGACGAGGGCGACCGCGGGGTGTCCTCCCTGGTCCGGCGCGACATCCACGGCCGCGCGCTGGACGTCCGCTGCGTCACGCTGGACGAACTGGGCCTGAAGGACGTCGGTTTCATCAAGATCGACGTGGACGGGAGCGAGCTGGCGGTGCTGCGCGGGGCGACGGGAATCCTCGCGCGCGACCGGCCCGCGCTCTTCGTCGAACTGGAGTCCCGGATCCAGCCGATCGCGCCTGTGGTGACCTACTTGTCCCTCCTCGGCTACGACGGCTGGGTGCTGCCCCGCGCCACCTGGGTCCCGCTGTCCGGCTTCCCCCTGGAGGCCCACCAGGAGACGGCCTCGTACGTCGTCAGCCAGGGCCTGCTCCGCCGGGTCCTGCCCTTCCTCCGCCGCCCGCGGTACATCAACTCGGTGCTGTTCCTCCCCGACGGGCGCCGGCCCAGTGTCAGTGCGGTGGGGGACGATGGGGACCATGCCCTCCGGAAACCTCCCGGCCAGCCCCTTCACCGTCCATGACTTCCAGTTGGTCCTGCTGCGCCGCATGGCCGACCACAACCCCGACCTTGTGGAGGGCGCCAGACGCACCCTGGGCGCCTCGATCGCGGACATGCGCGAGGCCAACAAGCGCTGGCAGGCGATGGTCCGCTCCCCGCGGGCCCGCGCCGCCGCGTCCCGGTACCGCTCGGTCCTCGGCGCCCCGGAGACCGTCCTGACCCGCGCGGTGGGCGACCTGGAGTGCGAGGCCTGGCTCTGGCCCGTCCCGCTCTGGCCCGACCTCCGCTTCGAGGTCCTCCTCTCCCCGACCGGCGCGGTCTGGAACGAGTGGCTGATCCGCGCCCCCGGAGCGGCGGGCCCCGGCCTCCACACCCTCGCCGACCTCGCCCCCTGGTCCTGCACGGTCGACGAGGCGGCCCGTGCGTTCTCCCCGGCCCGCCCCCTGGAGGGCACGGCCCCGACCCGCTGGGGCCTGGCGTTCACGGCCCCGGACGAGGAGGGCGTACGACGCGAGGTGGTGGCCGAGTTCACCTGGGGGCTGCTGCAGAGACTGACCGTGCGCTGACCGCCCGGCGCCGCGTCCCGACACGTGCGGGACGCGGCAGCTCCAGCTTGTCGTGGAGAGGCAAAGCGGTTGCCGCGGTTGCGTCCGCCGTGGTTAGCCTGCTGGTCGAGCTGTATGGGAAAGGAATCCGCCGTGCCCCGAATCGCCCTCGTCACCTACGACCCCCGGCCCGAGCCCAGCAAGGACGCCGATCTGCCCGTGCTGGTGGCGGCGCTGCGCGAGGCAGGGGCCGACGCGCAGGCCGTGTTCTGGGACGACGGGGAGGTCGACTGGGCCGGGTACGACCTGGCCGTCATCCGCTCCACCTGGGACTACAGCTGGCGGGCGGCCGAGTTCGTGGCGTGGGCGGAGCGCTGCGGCAAGGCGACGCGGCTCGCCAATCCGGCGGAGGTCGTGCGCTGGAACACCGACAAGCGGTACCTCGGAGAGCTCGCGGAGGCGGGCGTTCCGGTGGTGCCGACCCGCTATCTCGCGCCCGGCGGCCCGGCCGACCTGCCCGACGACCACGAGTACGTCGTCAAGCCGACGTCCGGGGCGGGCGCGCGCTACGCGGCGCGGTACACGCCCGGGCAGCGCGAGAGCGCGGTACGGCAGCTGGAGCGCATGCACGCGGAGGGGCTGACCGCGATGGTGCAGCCGTACATGCGGGGCATCGACGCGGCCGGTGAGCGGGCGCTGCAGTTCTTCGGGGGCCGGCTGCTGCACGCGAGCCGCAAGCGGGCCGTCCTCGCTCCCGGTACGGCCTTCGACGCGGCGAAGGTCGCCCACCCGGGCCTGGAGCCCTGGACGCCGACCCCGGCCGAACAGGCCGTCGCCGAGCGCGCCCTGGCCGCCGTACCGGACGCGCCGGAGCTGCTGTACGCGCGCGTGGACCTCGTCGACGGGGAGGACGGGCAGCCGCGGGTCATGGAACTGGAGCTGGTCGAGCCGAACCTCTTCCTGTTCCTGCATCCCGGGTCGCTGCGGCCGGTCGTGGAGGCGGTGCTGGCGGCCGCCGGGCGGTAGGGCGGGCGGCTCCCGGGCCCCGCGCGAGTCCGCTATTCGTCGTCCTCCGGCTCCCAGTCCAGCAGCCGTACCTTCGCCACCGTACGGACATGGCGGCGCATCGCCGTGGCCGCCTGGCCCGGGCGCTGGAGGGCGATCGCGTCGAGGATCGCCCGGTGCTGGGCGAGGGAGCGCTCGGGGCGGTGCGGCTGGCGCAGCGACTCGGTGCGGCTCTCGGCGATCTGGTCGGCGATGGAGCGCATGAACTCCGCGAGCAGGCTGCTGTGCGCGGCCGCGGTGACCGCCGCGTGGAACAGGCGGTCGCCCTCGATGCCATGAGCCCCGTCCTCGATCTCCCCGGCCATCTTGGCCAGCGCCGTGCGCATGGCGACCAGGTCCTCGTCGGTGCGGCGCTCGGCGGCCAGTTCGGCGAGCTTGGTCTCCAGGGCCTCGCGGGCGTCGAGCACGTCGGGCAGGCGCCGGCGCCGCTCGACCATCTTCTCGACGGGCTCGACGTCGAGGCTGTCCCTCACGAGATACGTCCCGCCGCCGCGCCGCGCCTCGACGAGGCCCTGGACCTCCAGCACGACGATGGCCTGCTTCACGGAGGCCCGGCTGACGCCGAGACGGGTGGCGAGATCACGTTCGGGCGGGATCCGGTCGCCGGCCCGGAGCCCTGCCTCGGCGACGTACTGGCGCAGCCGGTCCAGCACCTGTTCGTAGAGGCGTGGCTTGGTCATGGGGCGCAGGGCGTCGGTCACGGGTCCCCCTCTCGTTCGTCGGGAGCGTAACACCCCCATAGGCGGTCAATTGGACAAGTGGCTGAGCCAATTGCGTGCGCGCTCTTGACGTACGGTACGGACCGCACCACGCTGTCCACCCATCCCCCATTGGACGAGTGGCTGAGCCAATTAGCCAGTGAGCCACTCATCCGCCCAACCGCTCCGGGGCCCAACGACGGGAGCCCGTATGTCCCCCGAACTCATCTCGATCCTCGTCCTCGTCGTGGTGTTCGTCATCGCCACCACCCGTTCCGTCAACATGGGCGCCCTCGCCTTCGCCGCCGCCTTCGCGGTGGGCGAGCTGGTCGCCGACCTCGACGCGGACGGCATCTTCGCCGGCTTCCCCGGCGACCTGTTCGTCGTCCTCGTCGGCGTGACGTACCTGTTCGCCATCGCACGGGCCAACGGCACCACGGACTGGCTGGTCCACGCGTCCATCCGGCTCGTGCGCGGGCGGGTGGCGCTGATCCCGTGGGTGATGTTCGCGCTCACCGGCGCGCTGACGGCGATCGGCGCGGTCAGCCCGGCCGCGGTCGCGATCGTCGCGCCGATCGCGCTGAGCTTCGCCGCGCGGTACGGGATCAGCCCGTTGCTGATGGGCGCGATGGTGGTGCACGGCGCCCAGGGCGGCGGCTTCTCGCCGATCAGCATCTACGGCACGATCGTCAACGGCATCGTCGAGCGCGAACACCTCCCGGGCAACGAGGTGTTCCTCTTCCTGGCCTCGCTCGGCGTCAACCTCGTCATCGCGGGCGTGATGTTCGTGCTGTTCGGCGGGCTGAAGCTGTGGGCGCAGGGGGCGGTACCGCTGGACGAGGCGAACGGGGCCGCCGGCACCCCGGACCGGCGTGACGCACCGGACCGGCGTGACGCGTCGGCCGACGGCACCGGCACGGCTCCCTCCTCGGGCGCGGCGCCCTCCTCCGGCACGGCGCCTTCCTCCGGCACCGCGCTCTCCGGCACCGAGGTGGCCACCCGCCCCGAAGAGGCCCCCGGCGCCACCCGCCTCACCCCCGCTCGTGTCGCGACCCTCACCGCCCTGGTCGCCCTGGTCGTCGCCGTCCTCGCCTTCGACCTCGACGCCGGGCTCACCTCGATCACCCTCGCGGTGATCCTGAGCGCCGCCTGGCCCCAGGACAGCCGCACGGCGGTCGGACAGATCGCCTGGACCACGGTGCTGCTGATCTGCGGTGTCCTCACCTACGTCGGCGTGCTGGACCAGATGGGCACCATCAAGTGGGCCGGTGAGGGCGTCGGCGGCATCGGCGTCCCGCTGCTGGCCGCCGTACTGCTGTGCTACATCGGGGCGATCGTCTCCGCGTTCGCCTCGTCCGTGGGGATCATGGGCGCGCTGATCCCTCTCGCCGTACCGTTCCTCGCGCAGGGCGAGATCGGGGCGGTCGGGATGGTGGCGGCGCTGGCGGTGTCGGCGACGGTCGTGGACGTGAGCCCGTTCTCGACGAACGGGGCGCTGGTGCTGGCCGCGGCGCCGGACGTGGACCGCGAGCGTTTCTTCCGGCAGTTGATGATCTACGGGGGCATCGTGGTCGCGGTGGTGCCCGCGGTGGTGTGGCTGGTGATGGTCGTGCCGGGGTTCGGGTAGGAACGACAGGCGACAACAAGTCAGGAGTTGTGAAGCGTGACCTCTCTCTTCCCGGCCCTCAGGGGCGCCGCGGCGGACCGTCCCGCCCTGCGGTTCGGTGACCGCTCGCTCACCTACGCGCAACTCGCCGCCGCGACCGGCACCCTGGCGGCCCGTCTCGCGCGGCACGACCGCGTGGCCGTCTGGGCGACGCCGGAACTGGAGACCGCGGTGGCCGTGGTGGCGGCCCTGGAGGCCGGTGTCGCCGCGGTGCCGCTCAACCCGAAGTCCGGCGAGAAGGAGCTCGGGCACATCCTGGCCGACAGCGCGCCGGGCCTGCTGCTCGCCGCGCCCGGTGCCGAACTCCCGTCAGCGGTGGGGGGTCTGGAGCGCGTCGACGTCGACGCGCACGCCACCGGCCACCCCGCCCCCGACAGCGGGGCGCAGGACGGCGACCCCGCCCTCGTCGTCTACACCTCCGGCACCACCGGCCCCCCGAAGGGTGCCGTGCTCCCCCGCCGGGCCGTCGCCACCACCCTGGACGCCCTCGCCGACGCCTGGCAGTGGACCTCGGCGGACGTCCTCGCGCACGCTCTGCCCCTGTTCCATGTGCACGGTCTGGTCATCGGCGTCCTCGGCCCGCTGCGCCGCGGCGGCTCGGTCCGTCACCTGGGCCGTTTCAGCACGGACGGTGTGGCCCGCGAGCTGAACGACGGCGCGACCATGCTCTTCGGCGTCCCCACGATGTACCACCGCATCGCCGAGACCCTGGCGGCGGACCCGGAGTTGGTGAAGGCACTGGCCGGTGCCCGTCTCCTCGTGTCCGGTTCGGCGGCACTGCCGGTGCACGACCACGAGCGCATCACGGCCGCGACCGGCCGGCGGGTCGTGGAGCGCTACGGCATGACGGAGACCCTCATGAACACCAGCGTGCGCGCGGACGGCGAGCCGCGTGCCGGGACCGTGGGCACACCGCTGCCGGGTGTGGAGCTGCGGCTGGTGGAGGAGGACGGGGCGCCGATCACGGCGTACGACGGCGAGACGGTGGGCGAGATCCAGGTGCGCGGCCCGAACCTGTTCACCGAGTACCTCAACCGGCCGGACGCGACGGCGGCCGCGTTCACGGCGGACGGCTGGTTCCGTACGGGGGACATGGCGGTGCGGGACGGGGACGGGTACGTCCGGATCGTCGGCCGGAAGGCCACCGACCTGATCAAGAGCGGCGGTTACAAGATCGGGGCGGGCGAGATCGAGAACGCGCTGCTTGAGCACCCGGGGGTGCGGGAGGCGGCGGTGACCGGGGAGCCGGACCCGGACCTGGGCGAGCGGATCGTGGCGTGGATCGTCCCGGCGGACCCCCAAGCGCCGCCGCGGCTGGACGAGTTGGCGGACCACGTGGCCCGCCGCCTGGCCCCGCACAAGCGCCCCAGGGTCGTCCACCACCTCACCGCCCTCCCCCGCAACGACATGGGGAAGATCATGAAGCGGGCGCTGCATGGCTGAGCGCCTGTCCGCACGCGAGATGGCCGCCCTGCTCGCCGACGACTTCCGCGAAATCCCGTACCCCGAACGGCAGTCGAAGCCGGACGGGCCGCTCTCCTGGCAGGGCTACGACGCCTCGCGCGCCCGCGCCGCCGAGCGCACCGGCGAGCAGGAGTCGGTCGTCTGCGGCACCGCGCACGTCGAGGGCACCCGAGCCGTCCTGATGGCCTTCGAGTTCGGTTTCCTCGGCGGCTCGCTGGGCGAACGCACCGGGGACCGTCTGGAGGCGGCGTACACGTACGCCCGCGAACACCGCCTTCCGGTCGTCCCGTTGGTGGCCACGGGGGGCAGCCGTATGCAGGAGGGCATGCTCGCCCTGTCCCAACTCCAGCGCGTGGCACGCCAGTCGGCGCTCACCAGGGCGGCGGGCCTGCCCCAGATCGCGGTACTGCGCGATCCCACGACGGGCGGCGGCTGGGCCACCCTGGGCGCGGGCGCCGACGTGGTCCTCGCCCTCCCGGGCGCCCAGGTGGGCTTCGCTGGCTCCCGGGTCCGCCCCCCGGACGCGGACCCGACGGCGTACACGGCGGACGCTCAGGTGGCGGCGGGGGCGGCGGACGCGGTCGTACGGCCGCAGGAGCTGCGGGAGACGCTCGGACTGTGGCTGCGGCTGCTCGCGAGGCCGTCGGGCGGAACCGGCGACGAGACAGCGGACGGTCGTACCCCCGACACGGCACCCGCACCCGCTCCCGTCCCGGCCCCGCTCGGCACGGCCGACCTGCCCGCCACCGGGTGGGACGCGGTCCGCAGGGCCCGTTCTCCGCAGCGGCCCCGTGCGCAGGCGTACCTGGACGCCTACTTCACCCACCGTGCGGCCGTCTCCGGCGACCGCTGCGGGGGCACCGACCCGGGCATGCTGTGCGGCTTCGGGGAGCACGGGGGCCGTACCGTCGCCTACGCCGCCCAGACCGGCACAGCCACCCGCCCCGCCGGCTACCGCACCGCCACCCGTCTGATCCGTCTCGCGGACCGCCTCGGCATCCCGGTGCTCACGCTGGTGGACACCCCGGGCGCGGCCAACGACGCGGAGGCCGAGCGCCAGGGCGTGGGAGCGGCCGTCGCCGACCTGTTCACCGCGGTCGCCTCCGCCCGCACCCCGATCACGTCCCTGCTCATCGGCGAGGGCGGCTCCGGCGGCGCGTTGGCCCTGGCGGCGCCCGGAAACACGTACGCCACGCCGGACAGCTACTTCTCCGTGATCGCGCCGGAACTGGCGGCGGCGATCCTGAAGCGGGCGCCGGAGGAGGTCGAGCCGACGGCGGATCAGCTGCGGATCCGGCCGCAGGACCTGGTGGAGCTCGGGGTGGTCGCGCCTCCCGACGGCAGAAACCCCCATTCAGCGGCACCCCGCCCGGCCCCCTAATAGAGGCGCCCCCTCCCCCGCCCCCGCACGATGCCACTAAGCCCGCCACCCGGCGCGCCCCCACGGTCTGTGCTCTCGGGAGGACCTCCATGACCGCCAGTCTGGAGCAGCTGCGCCGCTGCCACTTCGCCGTCGACCTGGGCGCGGCGAGGACGCGGGTGTACGTGAAGGGGGCCGGGCTCGTCGTCGACCAGCCGTCGGCCGCCGCCGTGAACACCCGTACCGGCGCGCTGATCGCGGTCGGCGAGTTCGCCGAGAAGATGACGGGCCGCACCCCCGACTACATCCGTGTCGTACGGCCCGTCTCCGGCGGCACCGTCGTCGACATCGAGATGGCCCAGCGCATGCTGCGCCATCTGCTCGGCGACAAGATCCGCCGCAACCTGCGCCGCAAGCCCCGGCTGCGGGCGGCCGCCTGCACCCCGCACGACGCCGACCCGCTGGCCCAGCGCGCGGCGATCGAGACCCTCGTGGGGCTCGGGGCGCGGCGCGTGGAGCTGGTGGACACCCTCATCGCGGCCGCCGTCGGCTGCGGACTGCCCGTCGAGCGGCCCGAGGCCACCATGATCATGGTGTGCGGGGCCGCCGCCACCCAGGTCGCCGTGCTCTCCCTCGGGTCGATCGTGACGGCCGAGCGCGTCCCGGTCGGCGGCGAGGCCGTCGATCACGCGATCGTCCAGCACCTGCGTCACGAGCACGAGCTGATGCTGCCCAGTCAGTCCGTACGACCGCTCCAGCTCGCCCTCTCCGGCAACGGCCTCACCCCGCAGGGCCCCGCCTCCACCGAGATCCACGGCCGGGACGTCGCCACCGGACTGGCCCGTTCCGTGCAGGTCGACACCGCCGCCGTGCGGGACGCGATCGAGACCCCGCTGACCGCCGTGCTCGACGGCATCGGCCGGGTGCTGCGCAACTGCCCGCCCGACCTGGTGGCCGACCTCGCCGACCGCGGCATCATGATGGTCGGCGGTTCCGCGCTGCTTCCCGGGCTCGACCAGATGCTGCGGCACGCCACCGGGATGCCGGTGCACATCGCCGAGCGGCCCGACGTCTGCGCCGTACAGGGGCTGGGGTACATGCTGGAGGGCCGGATCGAGCCGCTGTCCCTCGACCCCCTGGCCACCTGAGGGTCGCCCCTGTGGGCCCCCTCAGACCATCTCGGGCACCCGGGCCGTGCCCTCGGGGTGGAACCGTTCCAGCCGTCGCGGCGGCACGATGCTCGGCAGCAGCATCTCCCACATGAGGGTGGTCTCCTCGGTCAGGTCGGCACGCCCGCTGAGGACTTGGGAGCTGAGCTGCAGTCCGGTCCAGGAGCCGACGACCAGCCGGGCCACCCGTCCGGGGTCGAGGTCCGCCTTCACGTCCCCGCGCCGCTGGGCCTGGACGAGGCACTCCCGGAAGAGCTCGATCCACCGGGTGTACGGCTCGCTGACGATGCCCGCCTTGGAGCTCTGGTCGATGACCAGGCGGATGCCGGCCCGCACCCGGACGTCCGCCAGCAGCCGCCGGGCCATGGAGTGCACGATGTCGATGACGGTCTGCACTCCGGGTCTGCCCGTGTCCGTGACCGACTCCAGGGCGGAGAACTGCTCGTCGACGAGGGCCTGGGCGAGCTCCTCCTTCGAACCGAAGTGGAAGTACAGCGCGGCCTTCGTCACTCCGGCCTCCTTGACGATGTCCCCGAGCGACGTCCCGTGGTAGCCCTCGGCGTCGAAGGCGCGGGCCGCCCCGTCGAGGATGGCCGACCGGGTGGCCTCCGCGCGTTCCTGTCCGACCATGCGTCCAACCCCTGCCTGTGTCACGACGAGCTCTCGGGAGCAGTCTGCCTTGGGACGTCGGCGCCCACGCCGAGCGGGGATGAGGTCGCCACATCCATCTCCCGGCGCTGCGTGCGCTAAACGACTTTCGGACACGACAGTCGCACACAGGTCTGGTGGACCCTGGCTTCATGCTGACCCGCTGGACGCGGTCAAGTCGGCGGCAGTGAGCGGCAGTCGGGGGCGGCGGGGCCGAGTGGACGTCGTCCGGCGAGCCCGGTGTGACCGGGTGCGCCCCTGTGTGCTCCCCGCCGACGGAGTTACGGTGTAGTCACCGACGGCTGTGGGAGGCTCTTTCGTGACGAGCGGAACCGCGACGACCCGAGAGGCCGGGACCTCTCCCACCGTGACCGGACCGGCTCTCACCACGGTCACCCGGATCGGCGTGACGGGGCACCGCTCCATCCCGGGCCAGGTCCTGCCGGTCGTGCGGGCGGGGATGCGCGGGCACCTCGGCGGCGGCTCCCTGGAGGCCCTCACCTGTCTCGCGGCCGGGGCCGACCAGCTGTTCGCGGACATCGCCCTGGACAGTGGTGTCCCGGTGACGGCGGTGATCCCGGGCATGGAGTACGAGGCCCACCTCGACGACGACGTGGCACGCGCCGGGTACCGCAGGATCCTGCGCGCCTGCGCGCACCGCGTGGAGCTGCCGCCCGAACCGACGCACGAGGAGGCGTACTTCGCGGCGGGCCGCTGGATCGTCGACCACTGCGACCGTCTGATCGCCGTGTGGGACGGCCGTCCGGCGCGGGGGCTGGGGGGCACCGGCGACGTGGTGGCCTACGCGCGCAGGACGGGGGTCCCGGTGACCGTGCTGTGGCCGAGCGGGGCACAACGCGGCTGACGCTTGCAGGGTCCAAAACTGCCGAACCCGACTGCATACCGTCACATCCCGAAGCGAACCAGCCTGAGGAACACGGGGCGTCCGTGCGGATCCCCCGAGACCCCCACCGAGGCCTTGACCGGGCCACGCTGCCCGAATCCTGCCCGCGGGGCGTACGGCGAACGAACACGCGGGTGAGCGCAGGTCGTGGCGGGCGGGCCTCGGCGGGTCAGACGGCGAACCAGCATCGGACCGTCGTGCCCTTCGGCCCGGTGTGCACGCGCACGAGGTCGGCGACGAGGTTGACGATGAGGAGGCCGCGGCCGCCGAACTGGTCCCGGGAGGGCGGCCGGCGACCGGCCAGCGGGTCGGTGAGGTGTCCCTGGTCGCGGACCTCGCACACCACGTGCCCGTCCTCGGCCCAGACCCGCAGCAGCCCCGAACCGCCGCCGTGCACCACGCTGTTGGTGGTCAGCTCGGCGACGGTCAGCGCCAGGTCGTCGAGCCGGGGCCGCTGGAGCCCGAACCGCTCGGCCGCGTCGGACGCGAAGTGCCGGATCTCGCCGAGCACATCGGCGACGAAGGCGTGGGCGGCCACGTCCGGGGCCGGTGGCAGCGGGGCGTTGTAGCGGGCGTGCACGGCCTCGAAGTCGTACCGTCCGCTCTCCTCCTCCCGCCCGGAGCCGGCGTCGACGACCACGGGGTGGGTGGCGCGGGCGTCGGCGACGACCTGGGGGTCGAGGCGCCGGGTGTCGTAGGGGCACAGGATGGTGACCGGGCGGCCCTGGAAGGCGGCGTTGATCAGCGCCTCGTGCTGGACGCAGGCGGGGTACTCGACGGCCGAACGGCCGGCCCAGATCGGTTCGCCGACGATCCGCACCCGGGTGCCGGGCGGCTGGGCGTCGGCGAAGGCGCGCAGCACCCCCGGGATGATCCGGCCGGGGTTGCGCCCGGCCTCGCGCATGTCGAGGAACCGTACGTCCTCCTCGGCGCCGATCTCCGCCTTCAGCAGCCGCAGGTTCTCGGTGGGCACGGCCACGGCGACCGGTTCCCCGGCGGCGACCGCCTTGTGCACGAACGGCACCACTGCGGCCAGGTACTCCCGCTCGTCGCGGTAGAACAGCGCGGGATGCACGAACGGATCAGGCGTCTCGGCCACAGCGCTCACCACGGCGTGACCCTGTTCCCGCACGCCGGAAGGCGGCGCCGCGGCGCGTTGTACCGGACCTTCACACCCACTCCCCACTGTCGTCCCGCCTCTCTCCCCTCCGATACGTGTCCCCTCCCGAAACGTCTCCTGTCAAGACCTGGATGAGACCGCGTTTACCCCCTGTGCGCGCCCGTCACGCCCCACCGGGCCGGGTGTACTCCCCGAGGGGCCGGGCAGGCGCATTCCAGCACCGCCGGATCCCGCACAGCCACACCCCTGGGCCGGGCCGGAGTCCGGCGGCGATCGGTGACTCAACGTCGTGACGACTGTGGGGAGCAGCGAGGCGGACATGAGTTCAGCGACGAACACTTCGCTCGCGGGGCGGCTGGACACCCTGGCCATCGACAGCAGTGTGGACGGGGGCAGGGCCGTGCTCGTCGTCCGCGGCGAGCTGATCCACGGCTGCGCGGACGCCCTGGGCAGGACCCTGGCCCGGCTGCCGGAGGACATCGACCGGGTCGACCTGGACATGACGGGCGTCACCTTCATGGACACGGCCGGACTGCAGTTCCTGGAAGTTCTCGACACCTACGGCCGCCGCTGTCGCGTACGGGTGGCGGCGACCGGCTGGGCCGAACAGGCGCGCCGCGTCCTGGAGATGGCCGGTCTGGACCCCGACGATCCCCTGCACGGCCCCGGGACGCGCCGGGAGCCCGTGCCCTGCACGGTGGTCCTGGAGCGCACCCGGCAGCTGGACCTGCTGCGCACGGAGGTCGAGCAGCTCCGGCAGGCGATCGCCACCCGCCCGGTCATCGACCAGGCGCGCGGGGTCCTGATGGCCACTCACGCCTGCTCCTCGGACCAGGCGTGGAACGTCCTGCGGGAGGCCTCCCAGCTCTCCAACACCAAACTGCGCACGGTCGCCGCGGTGGTCACGGCCGGTGCGGAGGGCGGTGGCCCGCTGCCGTCGCCCGAACTGCGCCGAGCGCTGCGGACGGCGATCGACCGCTGCCTGAACTGACCGGCGGTCGTGGGCCGTTGCGGCGTCAGTACGGCAGCAGTCGTCCCGACGGAGTCCTGCGGTCGATCTCGGGCTGCCGGGTGTCACGGGACGACGAGGGCCGACGGCTGACACGAACACGGATCTGGCGGTTCATGGCGCCCTCCTCGGGCCTGGATTCCTGTTCCCCGACACGAACCAGCCTCGTCCTCGAGACCCGCCCGCACATCGTGCCCACGGAGGCACCTGCCCTGCCTCCCCGGGACGACCGCACCGCCTCCCGCTACTCCCGGGGGAGGACAACTACCCGCGAGAACGCCCGATCAAGCCTTGTCGGGCAGGACGCGCGGGAACACCCGGCCGCGCTCGAGGCGCACACTGGAGGAACGCGGCGGTCGGAAGCCGGTCCTCCGCACCCGCGAGGGCCTGTCGGCGAGGCCCGGTCGGCACGGACACCACGGACGCCAGGAGGGGCCATGCGCACAGGCACAGCTCCGGAGGTGCCCGCGCCCCGAGCCGCACGATGGCTGCTGGCGGTTGTACGGTGGCCGGCGGTTGTACGGCCCCTCCTGCGCCCCCTGCTGTGCCGCCGCCCGGCCCCCGCCGGCCCGTCGCGGCCGGACCAGTTGAGGGCGCTCGTCGCCGTACTGGACGAAGCGGTGGCCGCGCAGCGGCCGGCCGACGAGGCGGTCGCCGCGTGCGGCGAGCCCGGCCCGGTGTCCCGCGGGTCGGCCCGGGACTGCGGGCAGCAGAGCATCGCCCTGCACCGGCTGCGCGCCCGGCTCCAGGACGTGGGCACCACCGACCCGGACCTGGTGGCGGCGCAGGCCCGCGCGGCCCGGCTGCTCGCCTACGACCTGTGGATGCTGCGCGCCTCGCTGAACCTGGCCTTCACCGTCCGCCCCGTCGATCGCACCGAGGCGGCCCGGCTGCGCCTCAACGGCCTGGGCCGCCCCGCGGACGACCTGCGCCGCCTGCGCGACACCCTGCGCGCGGAGCTCTCCGAGACGTAGGGCGTCAGGTGCCGGGGTCCAGCCGGTGGGCGAGGTCGTGGACGGCGGCGCTGGTGAGGTCCCCGACGAAGGAGCCGACGATCTCCAGACGGCCGCCGGTGATCGAGCGGTTCACGTAGGGGTTGCCCCACAGCTTGCCGTCGATGACGATGGCGAATTCGTTGCGCGGAGCCGGGGCCGAGGCGATGGAGCCGGTGAGGGCGGCGAAACGGGCCCGGTCGGCGGAGTCGAGGGTCACCTCGACCTGCCAGGCGCCGTCGATACTGCTCTTGACCGCCTTGGCGGAGGCGACCCGGACGTCGGTCATGCCCTTGGCCCGGTCGGTCCGGACGCAGAGCTCCGGGTGGGTCGCGCTCGCGGGAACGGTGTAGCCGCCGCTGCCGGGGGCGCAGGCGCGCTCCGTGGACGAGGTGACCGGCAGGAGGGACATCAGGGCCGCCTTCCCGGTGCTGTCCCCTGCCGCGGGCTGCACCACGTGCCCGCGCGGGGTCGTACCGTCCGGGACGGCCACCCAGGCGGTGGCGACCGCGGCGGCGACGGCGACACCGGCCCCGGCGCGGACCAGCCGCTGCCGCCGCCGGGCGATCCGCAAGGCGCCGTCGGCGAGTCCGGCCAGCCGGGCACCGGCGGCGTCGCCGCCGCTCTCCCGGACGTGGGCGTGCAGGGCGTCGCGCAGCGGGTGTTCGGTCGAGTCGTTCATGCGACGACGCCCCTTCCGGAGGCAGTGGACAGGGAGGTGCGCAGGGAGGTGAGCGCCTTGTGGGTCTGGCTGCGGACCGTTCCCTGGGCGACGCCCAGAATCGCGGCGATCTCCTCGTCCGGCCGGTCCTCGAAGTAGCGCAGCACGATCACCGCCCGCTGGCGCTTGGGCAGCCGCCGCAGTGCTGCCATGATGTCCTGCCGCTGGACCACGGTGTCGGCCCAGTCGGTGGCCTGCTCCGACGGCTGGTCCGGCAGGGTGTCGGTGGCCGTCTCCCGTCCCCAGCTGAGCAGTCGGAAGCGGTCCACCTGGGCGTGGTAGAGCGCCCGGCGCACATAGATCTCCGGCTGCTCCCGGTCCCGCAGCTTCGACCAGCGCCGAGCGGTGGCGGCGAGCGCGGTCTGGAGCAGGTCCCGGCCCTGCTCCCAGTCCCCGGTCAGCAGGTAGGCCGTGTGCAGCAGCGATCTCGACCGCGCCGCCACGAACTCGCGGAACTGGCGTTCCTCGTCGGCGTTCAATGTGCCCTCCCTCGTTCCCCTGTAAAGACGGGTGGGGAAGGGGGTTCGACTGCCCTGCCGCCCGGACTTTTTCACATGTGCGTCCGGCGTCGCCGACGACGCGCTGCGACCGCGCGTAAGGGGACTGCGCTCCCGCGAGGAGCTTCTCGCCGAGTGCGGCGTGCAGCTGCTGCCCAAGCCCGCCACGACGACGTGGCCGCGCTGCGCGAGGGCCCGTCCGAACTCCACCACCCGGGAGATCAGCGAGGCGCACCTCCGCTGTCCGCGCAGGGTCCTGACCGGCCCGGCGGCATGGCCTGAGTGAGGGCTGACACCGAGACCGGGGCCGGTCCGGAGCACGTGCTCCGGACCGGCTGTGAGAGGTGTGTCAGCCGGCCGCGGGCACCGGCTCCCGGTCCGCCCCTGGCGCCACCCTCGGGTCGGGCTCCTCGGCATCCTCGGGGTTCGCGTCCGGCGTCGGTTCTGCCTGCGCCTCGGGGGCGTGGTCGTCCTCGGGCGCGGCGGTGAACGGGAGGTCGCCGCGCAGGACGGCCTTGGCGCGCTCCTCGTCCAGCTGTCCCTCCCACTTGGCCACCGCGAGCGTGGCGACGCTGTTGCCGACCACGCTGGTCAGGGCTCGGGCCTCGGACATGAAGCGATCGATGCCGAAGATCAGTGCCAGGGCGGCGACGGGCACGTGCGGTACGGCGCTGAGGGTGGCCGCCAGGGCGATGAACCCGGAGCCGGTGACACCGGCCGCGCCCTTGGAGGTGAGCAGCATGATGGCCAGCATGGACAGCTGCTGGGTGAGGCTGAGGTCGATGCCGAGGGCCTGGGCGAGGAAGACCGAGCCCATGGTCAGGTAGATGGCGGTGCCGTCGAGGTTGAACGAGTACCCGGCGGGCAGCGTGATCCCGACGACCGGCTTCGAGGCGCCCGCGTGCTGGAGCTTGGCCATCAGACGCGGCAGCACCGGCTCGGAGGACGATGTGCCCAGGACGATCAGCAGCTCCTCCTTGATGTAGCGGAGGAAGGGCAGCAGGCGCAGGCCGTTGACGCGCATCACGGCGCCGAGCACGACCAGGACGAAGAACAGCGCGGTGAGCCAGAACGAGCCGACCAGCAGGGCCAGGTGGCGCAGGGTGTCCAGGCCGTAGTTGCCGATGGTGAAGGCCATGGAGCCGAAGGCGCCGATCGGGGCCAGCCGCATGATCCAGCGGATGAGCGTGAACAGCACCCTGGAGAGCTTCTCGATGCCCTGGGTGATCCCGGCCCCCGCCTCGCCGGCGGCGTTCAGGCCGAAGCCGAACAGCACCGAGATCAGCAGCACGGGCAGGATCTCGTGGCCGGTCAGCGCGCTGAGCAGGGTGTCCGGGATCATGGCGAGCAGGAACGCGGAGAGGCTCTCGTGGCTCGCGGTCGCCTCCGGCGGCAGCCCCTCGGTCGACAGGGTCGAGGGATCGACGTGCAGCCCGCTGCCCGGCTGGACGACGTTCACGACGACCAGCCCGATCACCATGGCGACGGTCGTCAGGACCTCGAAGTAGATCAACGCCTTGAGACTGACCCGGCCGACGGCACGCGCGTTGCCCATGGAGGCGATGCCGTGGACGACGGTACAGAAGATGACGGGCGCGATCATCATGCGCACCAGGGCGATGAACCCGTCGCCCAGGGGTTTGAGATCGGCTCCGAACGACGGCCACAGCCAGCCTGTGGCGGCCCCGGCCAGGACGCCGATCAGGCACTGGACGTACAGCAGGGACAGCAGCCTGCGCAGGCGGCTCGGGGGAGCGTTGCCGGTACCCGGGGCAGCGTCGTTGCGGCTCATACGGGGCGTCCTTCCAGGACGGGAACGAGGAGTTCGGCTCGGGCGATGCGGCGGGCGGCGCGGTGCAGCAGCACCGTGGGGGAGGCGCCCTCCGCCGTGGGGACGGCTCGGGCGGTGACGATGCCGGCCGGGGTGCCCAGGCGCAGCGTCCCGTCGGCGGTCTGCCGGGCGACGCGGTGGGCGAGGGTGCCGGGGATGGTGGCAGCGGTGGCCAGGGCGACGGCCGAGGTGAGGCCGATCGCCGGGTGGGGTGCGTGCATGGAGACCATGCGGACGGCCAGGTCGTACGCGTCCTGTGGGACGAGGGTGCCATCGGTGGTGCGGTAGGCGACAGGGCGGGCGACCACTCCGACCTTCGGGACGGCATGGCTGACGGGGTCGCTCTCCCGGACCAGTCCCATGGCCAGGGCGGCCTGCCGGCGCAGCACGGTGAGGGCGGGCACCGCCTTGGCGAAGTCGGCGAGGGACTCGGTGCCGTCGAGTCCGAACGCCTTGGCCTCGAACAGCGCCGCCGGGGCGCCGGCATCGACCAGGGACGCCTCGACGGTGCCGGTGGGCCCGGTCAGCGTGTCCACGGCGTGGCCGGTCGGCAGGGCCCGGCCCGTCGACGTACCCGCGGGGTCCTCGAAGCCGAGGAGTACCGGCACGCCGAGCGCGGCGGTGCCCGGCACCTGGGCCGTTCCCGCGTCGGGGGCGACCCGTCCCAGGGTGGGGATGGTGCCGCTGAGCCGGGCGCCGGTGTTGACGTTGAGCATCCGCACCGTGGTCGAGTCCGACGCGAGAGGCACCAGCCCGTTGTGGACGGCGTACAGGGCGACGGCGGTGGCGCAGTTGCCGCAGTTGCTGGTCCACTCCACCTGCTCGTCGCCGATGCCGACCTGCGCGAAGGCGTACTCGACATCGACGTCCGGCTTCGTCGAGGTCCGGACGACCGCCGCCTTGGAGGTGGTGGAGGAGGCACCGCCGACGCCATCGATCTGGCGGGGGTCGGCGGCGTTGTAGGCGGCGAGCAGGAGGGTGTCGACGTCCACGCCGGTGGCCACCACGTCGTGGTGGTCGAAGATCCAGCACTTGCTGGTACCTCCGCGGATCATCTCGCCCTGCAGACGCAACACAACGGTCTCCTCGTGGAAACCCCGACGGCACTTCCGCGGGGGTGCGATCCACAGTGGGCGCGGAAAGCGTGAAGTACAATCTCGGAAATCTGCATGGGTATTAACTTGAACTAAACGCTGGAGGTGGCGGGATGCTGGACGTCCGGCGCATTCTGCTCTTCACCGAGGTCGCCCGCCGGGGCTCGGTGACGGCGACCGCACGCGCCCTCAACTACACGCCGTCAGCGGTGTCGCAGCAGGTCAGCCGACTGGAGGCGGAAGCCGGACAACCCCTGCTTGAGCGTCACGCTCGGGGCGTCACCCTCACCGACGCGGGGCGAGCGCTGGCCGAGCGGGGAGAGCGGATCGAGCGTGAACTGACGGCCGCGGAGAACGAACTCGCCGACTTCGCGGGACTGCGTGCGGGCACACTCCGGGTCGGCACCTTCCCCACCGTCGGCGCCTCCCTCCTCCCCCGGGCCGTGATCGCCTTCCGGCAGACGCACCCCGACGTACGACTGACCGTGCGCAGCGCCCGTATCGCGGGGCTGTGGGCGATGCTGGAGAACCGCGAGATCGAGATGTCCCTGATGTGGGACTACGACTGGAACCGCATCGACCGCGAGGACATCGTCGTCACCTCGCTCGCCGACGACCCTCCGGCACTCCTCGTCGGCGAGGACCACCCCCTCGCCGGTCGCTCCTCGGCCGCCCTCGCCGACTTCGCCGAAGACTCCTGGATCACCCGCGCCGACCATCACCCGGTGGCCGAGGCCCTCGCCCGCAGCTGCCGCACGGCCGGTTTCGAACCGCAGATCGCCTATGAGGCCCACGACTACCAGGAGGCCCAGGCCATGGTCGCCGCCGGCATCGGCGTCGCCCTCGCCCCCACCCTGGCCCTGGAGGGCATCCGACGAGGCGTCAGCGTCCTGCCCCTCCTGCCCCCCGCCCCGGTGCGCCGCATCCTCCTGGTCCGCATGAGCGACCACGCCCTGACCCCGGCCGCCGAGGCCTTCGCGGGCTTCCTGCGTGACAGTGCGGCGGTCGCCGGGGGGCGCTGAGGCGCCGCGCTCCGGTACTCCGCACCTGCACCGCCGAGCCGGGCGGCCGGATCACCCGGAACCCAGGACCGTCATCCAGCGCCACTGGGTGAACTGCTCCAGATTGGCGGTGCCGCCGATGCGGGAGCCGTTGCCCGACGCTCCCATCCCGCCGAAGGGGGCGTTCGCGGCGTCCTTGGCGCAGACGTCGTTGAGGTGCACCATGCCGGTGCGCAGCTGCTCGGCGATGACCGCGGCCCTCGGCGTCGAACCGGAGTGCACGGCCGCCGTCAGGCCGTATGCGGTGTCGTTGGCGATCTCGACGGCCTCATGGTCGGTACGGAACGTGACGACGGGAGCGACCGGCCCGAAGATCTCCTCGGTGAAGGCGGGCATGGTCCGCTCGACGCGGTCCAGGACGGTGGGCGGGTAGAACAGCCCGTCGCGGCGTCCGCCCGCCAGGACCCGGGCGCCGGCGGCCACGCTCTCGTCCACGATGCGTTCGATCCGCGCGGCCTGGCGCTCGCTGATCACCGGACCGAGGGCCACGCCCTCCTCGCGCGGGTCGCCGACCCGCAGCTCGTCTGCCTGTCTGAGCAGCGCCTCCGTATAGGGCTCCACTATGTCGGCGTGCACCAGATGACGTCCGGCGGCGACGCAGGCCTGCCCCTGATAGCCGAAGGAGCTCATCGCCCCGGCTGCCGCGGCGGAGTCGATGTCCGCGTCGTCGAGCACGACGATCGAGTTCTTGCCGCCCAGTTCCAGCGCCACCCGCTTGAGCCCGTCACCCGCGGCGCGGGCGACCGCCCGTCCCGCCTCGGTGGAGCCGGTGAAAACGACCATGGCGACAAGGGGATCGGCCACCACGGCCTCACCGGTGCCGATGCCTCCGGGCAGGATGTGGAGCAGCCCCTCGGGCAGTCCGGCCTCCTCGAACAGCCGCGCCACGACGACACCGCCGGACACCGGTGTGTGGGGATCGGGCTTGAGCAGAACGGCGTTGCCCAGCACGAGTGCGGGCGCCAGGGCCCGCATGGCGAACAGCAGGGGGGCGTTCCAGGGGTTGATGACGCCGACCACACCCAGGGGGACCCGCCATGCGTAACTGGTCCGGGCGGGTGCCGACGGGCTCAGGATCTCGCCGTGGGGCAGCGACGCGAGGCCGGCGGCCTGCGCAAGCTGACTGAGTCCGGCCGCGATCTCGTAGTCGCCCTTCGCCGGGACGCCTCCGGACTCCCTGACGATCCACTCGCGTATCGCCCCGCGGTTCTCGCGCAGCGCCCTGGCGGCGCGGAGCAGGACCTCGGCGCGCTCCTGGGGTGCCGTCCCGGCCCAGGCCCGCTGGGCTCGGGCGGCCTGGGTCCCGGCCCGGGCGACATCCGCGGGTGCTGCCACACCCACCTCGGCCAGCCGCTCCCCCGTGGCGGGTTCGTGCACCGGCTGGACACCGCCCTCGGACCGCCGCCAACCGCCGCTGTAGATCTTCCCGGTCCATTCAGCCGCGTCCGGCCACGTCTCCTCGTCGGTGACGGTCATGGCCCGACCCTCCAGACCCGATACATTGGTCTATCTTTTAGGTTTATGCCCTTATCGAGCATATATGGCCGCCCATTCCCCCTGGGTTGCTCGTGGCCGGGCCGGGACGCACGGTGGAAAGACCGAAGTGAGGGCCGATGAACGCGATGACGGGTTCTGACGCCGCCGACGACGACCGGGCGGCGTGGCGGCCGGACGATCCCATCGACGAGTCGGCCACGGCCGGAGCCGGCGTGGACTCGAACGGCATCGTGACCGGGTGGAGCGAGGGGGCGCGGCGGCTGCTCGGATACCCGTCCACGGAGGTCATCGGCCGGCCCGCGGCATCATTGCTCGCACGGGAGCCGCCCGACGAGACGCTTCGCGCCCTGAGAACGCTGCCGAGGTGGAACGGCACCGCGACTCTCCTGCACCGGGACGGCCACCACCTCGCGGTGAACCTGCTGGCCCACCGCCGCGAACCCGACGGCGGGAACGAGGACGGCGAGTGGCTCCTGGTCTCCCCCCTGGCCCGGCCGGCGTCACCGCTCCACGACGACGGGCTGGTGATGTGGGCGTTCACCCGGTCCCCGTTCACGACGGCGCTCTACGACACCGGCCTGCGGCTGCGGCGGGCGAACGCGGACATGGAGCGGGTGATCGGGCTGCCCGAAGCGGCGATGCAGGGGCTGCGCGTGTCGGAGATCGTGCTCGACCCGGAGAGCGACCGGACGGAACGGTGCATGCGGCGGGCCCTGGAGACCGGCGAAGAGCAGCATCTGCAGCAGTCCCTGCACCTGTCGGGCCATGAGAGCGAGAGCGTCTGGACGACGTTGCTCACCCCCGTGCGGGACGCCGAGGGAACGATACGCGGAGTGCTCCTCTCCGCGTACGACGTGACCGAGGAGCACCTGGCCCGAGGGCGCCTGGCCCTGCTCAACGAGGCCAGCATCCGCATCGGCAGCACCCTGGACCTCGCCCGGACCGCGCAGGAACTCGCCGACGTGGCCATCCCCCAACTGGCGGACTTCGTCACCGTCGACCTGCTTCCCGCCATCGAGGGCGGCGACGACCCGCGCGCCGGCCCGCCGCCCAGCCCCGTCATGCTGCGCCGGGTCGCCTACCAGTCCGTCCTGGAGGGCTGCCCCGAGGTCGTGGTGGAGCGCGGAACAGTGGCCGCGTACCCGGACGATTCGACCGCGGCCAGGTGCCTGACCACCGGCCGGCCGCTGATCGAGAACGTGACGGCTTCCGCGATGGACCGGGTGGCGAGCCAGACCCCTGACCGGGCCGAGCGGATGCGACGCTACGGCTTCCACTCCGTGCTGGCCGTGCCGATGCGCGCCCGCGGCATCACCCTCGGCGTGGCCACGTTCTCCCGCCACCGGCACCCGGAACCCTTCGAGCAGGACGACCTGCTCCTGGGCGAGGAGATCACCGCCAGGGCCGCCGTCTGCATCGACAACGCCCGCCGCTACAGCCGCGAGCGCCGCACCTCCCTCACTCTGCAGAGCAGTCTCCTGCCGCAGCGGCTGCCCCCGCAGGCCGCCGTGGACGTCGCCTCCCGCTATCTCCCCGCCAGCGCGCAAGCCGGCGTCGGCGGCGACTGGTTCGACGTGATCCCGCTGTCCGGCGCCCGGGTCGCGCTCGTCGTCGGCGACGTCGTCGGCCACGGCATCCAGGCCTCCGCCGCCATGGGCCGACTGCGTACCGCCGTGCGCACCCTTGCCGATGTCGACCTCCCGCCCGACGAGCTGCTGACCCACCTGGACGACATGGTCATCCACCTGTCCACCGAGGCCGAAAGCGCGGACGGCATCGTCGGCGACATCGGCGCGACCTGCCTGTACGCCGTCTACGACCCGGTCTCCCGGCGCTGCGCCATGGCTCGCGCGGGCCACCCGGTACCCGCGCTGGCGACCCCGGACGGCGCCGTGGTGTTCCCCGACGTCCCCGCGGGCCCGCCGCTGGGCCTTGGCGGCCTGCCCTTCGAGGTCACCGAGATCGAGCTGGCCGAGGGAAGCGTCCTCGCGCTGTACACCGACGGCCTCATCGAGGCCCGCGGCCGCGACATCGACGAAGGTCTCGACGCCCTGCGCAAGGTGCTGGCCCGACCGTCGCCGTCCTTGGAGAGCGCCTGCGACAGCGTGCTCCAGACCCTTCTGCCGGACCACCCCGCCGACGACGTGGCGCTGCTGATGGCCCGTACCCGCGCCCTGGACACGGCCCATGTCGCCACCTGGGACGTGCCGCCCGATCCCGCGGCGGTCGCCGAGGCCCGTAAGAACGCCGTACGGCAGCTGGTCGCCTGGGGCCTGGACGAGGCCGCCTTCGTCACCGAACTCGTCGTCAGCGAACTGGTCACCAACGCCATCCGTTACGGCGGCGCCCCCATCCAGCTCCGGCTCATCCGCGACCGCCACCTCATCTGCGAAGTCTCCGACGGCAGCAACACCACCCCCCATCTGCGCCGCGCACGCATCTCCGACGAAGGCGGCCGCGGCCTGCTCCTCGTCGCTCAGCTCACCCAGGGCTGGGGCACGCGCCAGACGTACACCGGCAAGACGATCTGGGCCGAACAGGCCCTCTCCCCGCATTCCTCACCGCCGACGAAGACGGACTGACGTCCATGGCCGACCGTCAGCCGTGCGCCGCGGCCTTCTTGATCGCTTCGCGGATCCGGGAGTACGTACCGCAGCGGCAGACGTTCTCGATGGCGTCGATGTCGGCGTCGGTCGGGTGGGGCGTCTTCTTCAGCAGGGCCACCGCGGCCATGATCTGGCCCGGCTGGCAGAAGCCGCACTGCGCGACATCGCGTTCGAGCCATGCCTGCTGCACGGGGTGCAGCCCGTCGCCGTCGGCCAGGCCTTCGATCGTGGTGACCTCGCGGTCCGCGCAGTCCGCGACCCGCACGACACAGGGCTGGATCTCCTCGCCGTCGAGATGGCTCGTACAGGCACGGCAGACGCCCACGCCGCAGCCGTACTTGGGGCCCGTGACGTTCAGCAGGTCCCGCAGGACCCACAGCACCGGCACAACCCGGAGGACGTGTTCTGGGTGGACGGAGTGGGCGTCTATGGCCACTTCACCATGGACTCGCCTTCCGACGACGTGGTGTCGTACAAGTACGGCTTCATGGGCGGCCCTTACGACACCGTCTCCGCGGAGCGGCCGGGCGCGGCCGTGACCATTCCGTACCTGCCGCTCTCCGCGGGACCCAAGTCGCTGGCGGTCCAAGCGATCGACAGGTCGGGCCGAATCAGCGGGGAGTCGCGCTACGACTTCAACGTGAAGGCCGGCCGTGGTCCCGTCGCCCGCTGGAAGCTGGACGACCCGGCGGGCTCCGCCTCGGCCGCCGCCGAGACCGGCACCGCCGCCCGCGCCGGGATCGGCGTGACCTTCGGCGGCCCGGCGCCCACAGGCAGCACGGCCACCTCCACGGTCGGTCTCGACGGCAGCAGCCACGCCTTCCTCACCCCGGACACCTCGGTGACCGACATCCGTAAGACCTTCGCGGTGAGCGCGTGGGTACGACCCGCCGAAACCGACCGGAACATGACCGTCGTCAGCCAGGATGCCGGCGAGGAGCCCGGCTTCGACCTCGGGCTGCGCCACCAGGACTCCGGGGCCGCCTGGTCGTTCGCGATCGGCGGCGCACAGGTGTCCGGCGGCGCCCCCGAGACCGGCGAGTGGGCCCATCTGCTGGGGCTGTACGACGCCGAGACCGGAAAGGCGCGGCTGTACGTCAACGGCCACGAGGCCGGCACCGCCGCCGACGCGACTCCCGCCGAGGCGGCCGGCGCTTTCCAGATCGGGCGCGCCCTCAGGACTGCCGGCTATGAGGACCTGTGGCACGGGGGCATCGGTGACGTACAGGTTCACGACCGTGTCGTGGTACCGGACGAGGTGGCCGAACTTGCGCAACGTAAGCCGAAGTTGCTCGGCCACTGGTCGCTGGAGAACGCGACGGACGGGGTGAGCCCCGAGCAATCGGACGGCGCGCCGCTGCGGCTCGGCGCGGGGGCCTCGATCTACCGGGGATCCGACAGTTCCTGCATCCCGGAGATCGACCCGGACTGCACCTACGTGCCGCCGCCACTCGTCGGTGACGGGCATCTGGTGCTGGACGGCGAGAGCGGGTACGCCGCTGCTGACGGGCCCGTCGTGGACACCGGGGACAGTCTCACTCTCGGCGTCGTCGTTCGCCTCGCGGACTCCGAGCCCGCCCACCCGATGACCGTGCTCTCGCAGGCCGGCGAGCACACCGACGCCTTCAAGGTGCGCTACGAGCCGTCTACGCACACCTGGCAACTGGTGATGCCGGAGAAGGACGAGGTCGGAGCCCCCGAGAAGGTGGTGTCCCAGATCGTGGGCGCGGACGGAGGCGAGGGCCAAGGCCATCGCCTCGCCGTGGTCTACGACGACGCCACCGACACGATCAAGCTCTACCTCGACGGCCACACCAATGCCCAGGCGATCGCGAGCCTCGCCAACGGCTGGCACAGCAGCGGTGCCCTCCAGATCGGCCGGGCGATGTCCGACGACGGCTGGGGCGAGTACCTGCACGGCGACGTGGACGAGGTGCAAGCCTACGCGGGCGCGCTGACGGACCGGGGCGTCTCCGGCCTGGGCTCAGGTACGGATCCTTGTCTGTGCTGATCCCTGCCCCCTGACCTCCCCGACGGCCCGCCCGAACCCAGGTTCCGGCGGGCCGTCCTGGTCTGAGGAATAAGCGGGGTGGGGATTCTCGCGGCTCACGCTGTTGCCCCCGGCTCCTGGACGGTCCCATGTTCCGTCGTTGTCGGCTTCGACGCCGATTCCGGCCGCACCGTCAGCGCAGGACGGCGATCCGCTGCCCCCGACAGCACTGACTTCTGTTGGGTGGGTTCGTACGTGAGCTGGAGCCCGCGGAGATGTGGCCGTCACCCGGTCCGGAGCTGCGTCTGCTCACTCTCCGCTGTTTCGATGACGTGGACGCACCGGCGAGGGCGGCCACCATGTAGCGGCGCCAGAGCGGGGCGAAGGGGCCAGCGAGGATCCAGCGGCGGCCGGGCAGCGGCTTGAACTCGTAGGTCCAGCGGCTGAGTGTGCCGTCACCGTCGGGGTTGACGTCGAACTCGCCCCGGATTCCGGCCGCGAGGCTGGAGAGGGCGTTGGTGAAGCCGGTGATCTGGTAGGCGAAGCTGGAGCCCGGTACGTACTCGGTGAGTTCTTCGTCGGCCTGGGAGCCGTCGTCGAACTGCGGGTTTCTTCGCGGGCCCGCGTGGTCCCAGGCCTCGGTCCGGTTCTTCACGCTGCTGATGCCGGGAACTCCCAGCCGCCTCTCAACAGCCTGTCGTCCAGGACTCGTCACAACTGACGCACCCGAACGCCGGGAAGGTCGTCGAAGCGTGCCCGCTTGTCGTGGGTGACCACCGCGCGGGCCGTGGTCAGCGCGGTGGCCGCGATGATCAGGTCGTGCGCGCCCCGAGGTTGGCCGGCTCTGCGGACGTGGGCGAGCAGCCGCGCGTGCGCGCGAGCCACATCCAGGGTGTATTCCTCGACCGGGATGGTGGCGAGGACAGTGTCGACGAAGGACTGGCGGGCGACCCGGTTGGTGTCGTCCGCCAGTTCCACGCCCTGGAGCAGCTCCGCCGCCGTGATGGCGGCGATCGCCGGGTCGTCGTCGTCGGCCAGCACCTGATCGAGGGAGACTTTGCGGCGCTCGATCGCGATCAACACGCCGGTGTCCAGGATCAGTCGTTCCACGGATCGTCCAGCGTCAGCAGGTCACGGGTGGCGGTGACGTCATCCTCGAAGGCATCGTCGAGCGTGCCGACATGACGCAGAAGAGCATCCTTGACCGCCCGCCCCGTGGCCTTGGGTGCCGGGCCGAGCACAGCCAGACGCTTGCCTCCACGTGTGATCACGATGGTTTCCCCGCGTTCCGCGCTGTCCAGCACGGAGGCGAAGTTCCGTGACGCTTCGGTAGCGGTCATCGTCTTCATGACCTGATTTTCTCAGAGAATCTGATACTCGACAAGACACAAGGAGGACTGGCAGAAGCCCAGACCGGCGAGCGACGCCCCCGTCCTGAACCTCGCGTCCCCTGAACACGGTTTCGTCACGGTTCGCCGATCTCCGGTCCCTGCATCGTCGCAGTTCACAGCACTTGAGGCCCTTCCTGGCGACCTTCGCTGCCCCTCCGGCGCTCTGGGCGGGGTACGCCTTCTGGACAGCGCACATCACCGTCCTCTCGGAGCGGCGCTGGATGACACGGCCCCGCACTCTCGCCTGGACGGCCGCCGCCATCGGATGCGTCGGCTACTTGGCGGTGCCCCGACCCGACAAGGCAATGACGCACTGGGCCGTTTCCTGTACGGGCCGTAGTCCAGGCGCTCGCCTCGGGCAGCCCCTCCCGCGGTCTACGGCACCCACACGCCACCCGGGCAGAAGGCCGACTCGAAGATCACCAGAGGGCACTTGTGATCCCTCGCGTCCAGCCAACGTCCAGAATCAGGCGTCCAGGCCCTCGAAAACGTCAGTCGCGGAGGCATACCCAACGCCAAAGCCATGACATCAGAGCAGGTCACAGCGATTCGAACTAACGCCTACAACCCCAGAGTTGAAGTCACGAGCAGCGGATTCCGCCCCGTAGACCAACGCCCTGAATCCGCACCCACGATGGGACGTTTCCGCAGGTCAGCGACCTGCACAGGTGGGGCGGGTGGGACTCGAACCCACGGCCGACGGATTATGAGTCCGCTGCTCTAACCGGCTGAGCTACCGCCCCATAGCGGCGTGTCGCGTACATGTGTGCGCGCCGTCTGCCGCAGCATAGCCGCTCATACGATCTCCTGCTTCGCAGGGGCGACTTCGCATGCCCTTGAAGACTCCCCTGTGACCTGCGCAGTTCCGCCGGACATGAAAAAGGACCCCGCCGGGGGCCCTCCTTCGTCCTGCTCTCCCGACTGGACTCGAACCAGTAACCTGCCGGTTAACAGCCGGCTGCTCTGCCAATTGAGCTACGGAAGATCGAAGCTCCCCCGACTGGACTCGAACCAGTAACCTGCCGGTTAACAGCCGGCTGCTCTGCCAATTGAGCTACGGAGGATTGCCTCGTTGCATCGAACGTACCTCCCTGGGTATTCGCCAGGGGGCGGGCGCTCGCTGCGACACATACATTAGCGCAAGCAGGGGGGTGCTCCGCCAATCGGTTCCCCTGACACCGATACAGACACCGATAGCAACACCGATACCGACACCGACGTCGCACCGGAGACCTCGCAAGGAAGGGTGGCCGCCATGCGCTACAAGCTCACGTTCGTGGTCGGACTGACTCTGGGTTACGTGCTGGGCACCCGTGCCGGGCGCGAGCGCTACGAGCAGTTGAAGAAATCCGCCCGTCAGGTCGCCCAGAACCCCGCCGTCCGCAACACCGCGGAGACCGCGGCCCAGCAGGGCCGCCAGTTCGCCGGCAAGGCGTACCACGTGGTCAGTGACAAGGTGGGCGACCGAGTGCCGGAGTCCGTGTCCCAGCGGGTGCGCTCGCTGCGGGATCGCAACACCAACGGCACCGCCGAGGACGACTGGGGCACGAGCCCCACCTGAATCAGGCGTGACACAACCCACACGCGGGCGCGGGACCGGAGGCACCGGTCCCGCGCCCGCGCGACTGGGCGCACCGTTGCGACGCTACGCCCATAGAATTTCCGCCATGGGGATAGTCGCCGGGTTGGACAGCTCGCCCGAATTCACTCGCATCGTCGTCTGCGACGCCGACAGCGGTGCCGTGCTCAAACAGGGGTACGCGCCCCACCCGGTCGAGGGCCGTCCATCCGACGTCGACCCCCAGGCGTGGCTCCTCTCCCTCGGCGAAGCCGCCGGTGGCGGTCTCCTGGAGGGCGTACAGGCCATCGGCGTGTCCTCGCAGCAGAACGCCGTCGTGCCCCTCGACGCCCAGGGCAACACCGTGCGCCCCGCCATGGTCGGCGGCGACAAGCGCGCGCAGGTCGCCGCGGCCGACCTCGTCGACGCGCTCGGCGGGCGCGAGGCGTGGGCGCAGGCGGTGGGGTGTGTGCCGCAGGCCGCGCAGCCCGTGACCAAGCTGCGCTGGCTGAACAAGACCGAACCCGACGCCGCCCTGCGCACCGCCGTTCTCCTCCAGGCGCACGACTGGCTGGTGTGGCAGCTGCTCGGCCGCCCGGTGAGACGGACCACCGACCGCGGTGGCGCCTCCGGCACCGGCTACTGGTCCGCCGCGACCGGCGCCTACCGCGCAGACCTCGTCGAGCTGGCCCTCGGCCACCAGGCGATGCTCCCCGAGGTGATCGGCCCGGCGGACGCGGCCGGTACGACCCCGGAGGGGCTGCTGATCTCCGCGGGGACCGGCGAGACCATGGCCGCCGCCTTCGGTCTCGGGATCGGGCTCGGGGACGCCGTCGTGTCGCTGGGCGCGTCCGGGTCCGTGATGGCCGTGCACCACGAGGCGCTCGTCGACAACACCGGGATGATCACCTCCCTGGCCGACGCGACCGGCATGCACCTGCCCGTCGTGACCACCCTGAACGCCGTACGGACTCTGCGCGGGGCCGCCGAGATGCTCGGCCTCGGTGATCTGGAGAGCCTGTCGGACCTGGCGATGAAGTCGACACCGGGCGCCCACGGGCTCGTACTGCTGCCCTATCTGGAAGGCGAGCGGACGCCGAACCTGCCGCACACCGCGGGGACGCTCAGCGGGCTCAGGCGGGAGTCGATGAAGCCGGAGCACCTGGCGCGGGCCGCGTTCGAGGGGATGCTGTGCGGGCTCGCCGACGCGCTCGATGTGCTGCGCGGCCGAGGGGTCGAGGTGCGGCGGGTCTTCCTGCTGGGGGCCGCCGCCGAGCTGTCCGCCGTACAGGCCGCCGCGCCCGCGCTGTTCGGCGCGCAGGTCGTCGTGCCGCAGCCTGCGGACTACGCGGCGATCGGTGCCGCCCGGCAGGCGGCGTGGGCGCTCGGGGTGTCGCAGGGCACCCTCGACCCGCGCACCCCGCCGATGTGGCAGGGCCCGGCCGGACAGGTCCTGGAGCCGGGCGAGGAGCTGGCGGTGGGGCAGGCGGTGCGGCAGCAGTACGTGTCGGTGCGGGAGCAGACGTATCCTGGCGCGTTCCGCTAGACACGGATCCGGAAGGTAAGACACCGGTATGAGCGCGCCCGACGGCGACCCGTAGGGTTGTACGAAGCACTGCTCTCGGCTTAATCGGTTGAGGTAACGCGGGTGGAGTGTCCGACGATAGGGGCCAGGGGCAACCACTCGCCCCGTCGCCGACTCCGAGAGACGTAGCGTGCTCATACGACTTCTGCGGACCTATCTCAGGCCCTACAAGAAACCCATCGCCCTCCTGGTGCTGCTGCAGTTCCTCCAGACCTGCGCCACCCTCTACCTGCCCACGCTCAACGCGGACATCATCGACAACGGTGTCGTGAACGGCGACACCGGCTACATCCTGAGCTTCGGCGCTCTGATGATCGGCATCTCGCTGGTGCAGGTGGTGTGCAACATCGGGGCCGTGTTCTACGGCGCCCGGACCGCCGCCGCGCTCGGCCGGGACATGCGGGCGGCGGTCTTCGACCGGGTGCAGTCGTTCTCGGCGCGCGAGGTGGGCCACTTCGGTGCGCCCACGCTGATCACCCGTACGACCAATGACGTGCAGCAGGTCCAGATGCTGGCCCTGATGACGTTCACCCTGCTGGTGTCGGCGCCCATCATGTGTGTCGGCGGCATCGTGCTGGCGCTCGGTCTGGACGTGCCGCTGTCCGCCGTGCTGGTGGCCGTGGTGCCGACGCTGGGCATCTGCGTGACGTTGATCGTACGGCGGCTGCGGCCGCTGTTCCGGTCCATGCAGGTGCGCCTCGACACCGTGAACCGGGTGCTGCGCGAGCAGATCAGCGGCAACCGGGTCATCCGGGCGTTCGTCCGGGACGAGTACGAGGAGGGCCGCTTCCGTAAGGCGAACACCGACCTGACGGAGATCTCCCTCAAGACCGGCAACCTACTCGCGCTGATGTTCCCCGTGGTCATGACGACGGTGAACCTGTCGTCGATCGCGGTGGTGTGGTTCGGTGCCCACCGGATCGACAGCGGCGGGATGCAGATCGGTGATCTGACCGCGTTCCTCGCCTATCTGATGCAGATCGTCATGTCCGTGATGATGGCCACCTTCATGTTCATGATGGTGCCGCGCGCGGAGGTGTGCGCCGAGCGCATCCAGGAGGTCCTTGACACCTCGTCGAGCGTGGTCCCGCCCGTCGCTCCCGTGCGCGAGCTGCGGCGGCACGGGCATCTGGAGTTGCGCGGTGCGGGCTTCCGCTACCCGGGCGCCGAGGAGCCGGTGCTGAAGGCGATCGACCTGGTGGCCCGGCCCGGCGAGGTGACCGCCGTGATCGGCTCGACCGGCAGCGGCAAGTCCACCCTGCTGGGGCTCGTCCCCCGGCTGTTCGACGCGACCGACGGCGAGGTGCTCGTCGACGGCACCGAGGTGTCGACCATCGATCCGAAGCTGCTGGCCAAGACCGTCGGGCTCGTGCCGCAGAAGCCGTATCTCTTCGCGGGCACGGTCGCCACGAACCTGCGCTACGGCAATCCGGACGCCACGGACGAGGAGCTGTGGCACGCGCTGGAGGTGGCGCAGGCCAAGGACTTCGTCGAGCGGCTGGAGAACGGGCTCGACTCCCCCATCGCCCAGGGCGGCAGCAACGTCTCCGGCGGTCAGCGCCAGCGGCTCGCCATCGCGCGCACGCTCGTGCAGCGCCCGGAGATCTATCTCTTCGACGACTCCTTCTCCGCCCTCGACTACGCGACCGACGCGGCCCTGCGCGCGGCGCTCGCCGAGGAGACCGCGGAGGCGACCGTCGTGATCGTCGCCCAGCGGGTGGCCACCATCCGCGACGCCGACCGGATCGTCGTCCTCGACGAGGGCCGGGTCGTCGGCACCGGCACCCACCGCGCGCTGATGGCGGACAACGAGACCTACCGGGAGATCGTGCTCTCCCAGCTCACGGAAGCGGAGGCTGCCTGATGGCCGGGCCCATGGGGCGCATGATGGCGGGCGGCGGTCCCGAGACCCGGTCGATCGACTTCAAGGTGTCCGGCAGGCGGCTGCTCGCCCGGTTCAAACCGGAGCGGCTCACCCTCTACGCGATGCTGTGCTGCGTCGTGGTGAGCGTCGGCCTCAACGTGGCCGGGCCGAAGATCCTCGGCGAGGCCACCGACCTGGTCTTCGCGGGCATCATCGGCCGACAGATGCCCGCCGGCGCCAGCAAGGAAGAGGTCCTCGCGGGGATGCGGGAGCGCGGCGAGGGTCAGGTCGCCGACATGCTCCGCAGCACCGACTTCACCCCCGGCGAGGGCATCGACTTCACCGCCGTGGGGCATGTGCTGCTCTTCGCGGTCGGGGTGTTCCTCGTCGCGGGGCTACTGATGGCGGTAGCGACACGGCTGGTCAACCGGACCGTCAACCGCACGATGTTCCGGATGCGCGAGGACGTGCAGACGAAGATGTCGCGGCTGCCGCTGTCGTACTTCGACAAGCGCCAGCGCGGCGAGGTCCTGTCCCGCGCCACGAACGACATCGACAACATCGGCCAGACCCTCCAGCAGTCGATGGGCCAGCTGATCAACTCGCTGCTCACCATCATCGGTGTGCTCGCGATGATGTTCTGGGTGTCCTGGCTGCTGGCCCTGGTCGCGCTGGTCACCGTCCCGCTGTCGTTCGTCGTCGCCACGCGCGTGGGCAAGCGCTCGCAGCCGCACTTCGTGCAGCAGTGGCGCTCCACCGGCAAGCTCAACGCCCACATCGAGGAGATGTACACCGGGCACACCCTGGTGAAGGTGTTCGGCCGCCAGGACGAGTCGGCGGCGCAGTTCGCCGAGCAGAACGAGGCGCTGTACGAGGCCGGGTTCAAGGCGCAGTTCAACAGCGGGGTCATGCAGCCGCTGATGATGTTCGTCTCGAACCTCAACTACGTGCTGGTGGCGGTCGTGGGCGGGCTGCGGGTCGCGACCGGCTCCCTGTCCATCGGTGACGTGCAGGCCTTCATCCAGTACTCCCGGCAGTTCTCGATGCCGCTGACGCAGGTCGCGTCGATGGCGAACCTCGTGCAGTCGGGTGTCGCCTCGGCCGAGCGGATCTTCGAACTCCTCGACGCGGAGGAGCAGGAGGCCGACCCGGTCCCGAGCGCGAAGCCGGAGGAACTGCGCGGGCGGGTCGCCCTGGAGCACGTCTCCTTCCGCTACGACCCCGACAAGCCGCTCATCGACGACCTCTCCCTGAAGGTCGAACCCGGGCACACGGTCGCGATCGTCGGCCCGACGGGAGCCGGGAAGACCACCCTGGTCAACCTGCTCATGCGGTTCTACGAGGTCTCGGGCGGCCGGATCACCCTCGACGGCGTGGACATCTCGACGATGTCCCGGGACGACCTGCGCGCCGGGATCGGCATGGTGCTCCAGGACACCTGGCTGTTCGGCGGCACGATCGCGGAGAACATCGCGTACGGCGCCGCACGCGAGGTCACCCCGGGCGAGATCGAGGAGGCGGCCCGGGCGGCCCACGCGGACCGGTTCATCCGGACCCTGCCCGAGGGCTACGACACCGTGATCGACGACGAGGGCAGCGGGGTGAGCGCGGGCGAGAAGCAGCTCATCACCATCGCCCGGGCGTTCCTGTCGGACCCGGTGATCCTGGTCCTCGACGAGGCGACGAGTTCGGTGGACACCCGTACCGAGGTCCTGATCCAGAAGGCGATGGCCAAACTGGCGCACGGCCGCACCTCGTTCGTCATCGCGCACCGTCTGTCGACGATCCGGGACGCGGACACGATCCTCGTCATGGAGAACGGATCGATCGTCGAACAGGGCACGCACACGGACCTGTTGGAGGCCGACGGGGCGTACGCGCGCCTGTACAAGGCGCAGTTCGCGCAGGCGGTGGCGGAAGTGGACTAGCGGGAAGGGGTCGTCGGGAAACGACCCCTTCCTCAGTCCAGGTATCCCCTCAGCTGGTCCGCGAAGGCGTGGTCCCGCAGCTTGTTGAGCGTCTTCGACTCGATCTGGCGAATCCGTTCCCGTGTGACGCCGAAGATGCGGCCGATCTCCTCCAGCGTGCGGGCCCGGCCGTCGGCCAGTCCGTACCGGAGTTGGACCACCTTGCGTTCACGCTCGCCCAGAGTGGACAGCACCGCTTCCAGGTGCTCCCTGAGCAGCAGGAACGCCGCCGACTCGACCGGAGAGGCCGCGTCGCCGTCCTCGATGAGGTCACCGAGGGCGACGTCGTCCTCCTCGCCCACCGGGGCGTGCAGGGACACCGGTTCCTGGGCCAGGCGCAGGACCTCGCTGACGCGCTCCGGGGCGAGGTCGAGGTGGGCCGCGACCTCTTCCGGGGTCGGTTCGTAGCCGCGTTCCTGGAGCATGCGGCGCTGGACGCGGACGACCCGGTTGATCAACTCGACGACGTGGACCGGGACTCGGATCGTCCGGGCCTGGTCGGCGAGGGCCCGGGACATGGCCTGGCGGATCCACCAGGTGGCGTAGGTGGAGAACTTGTAGCCGCGGGCGTAGTCGAACTTCTCGACCGCCCGGATCAGGCCCAGGTTGCCTTCCTGCACCAGGTCGAGCATGGTCAGGCCGCGGCCGACGTACCGTTTCGCGACGGACACGACGAGCCGCAGGTTCGCCTCGATGAGGCGGCGCTTGGCCATCCGGCCCAGAACGACCAGCCGGTCCAGGTCGAGCGCCAACTGGCTGTCCAGATCGGGAGTGTTGAGCAGTTTCTCCTCGGCGAACAGGCCGGCCTCGACCCGGCGGGCGAGGTCGACCTCCTCGGCCGCGGTGAGCAGCGGGATGCGGCCGATCTCCCGCAGGTACTGGCGGAACAGGTCCGAGGACGGGCCGCCGGTGTCGACTCGGCCGCGGGGCGGCTCGGGCGGTTCGGCCGGCTCGGTCTCCACGTGCTCCAGGGCTTCCGCGGGCGGGGCGTCCGGCTCCGCCTCGGGGTGGTGCGCGACACGGTTCTGCGGGGGCACCGCGACGAGAACGTCGGGCTCGGCGTCCTGCTCTGTCGTGTCGTCGGTACTGTTCTCGGTCTGTGCGAGGGTCTGGGTCTGCACGGGGGCGACCTCCAGGATGATCGCTGCCAGGGAGGGCGGCAGCGGTACTTCGGGGGCGGAGTCGGCGGCCTCGCCGCTGTCCGTCCCGTACGCGATGAGCGGAACCGCGGGGGTCTGGGACCCGCTGGGGACGGATCGGCCGCGCTCCGAGGACTCAGGCACCGGAACCCAGTGTGGAGTACGACGCGTCGCCGCCACGAGGGGCGTGCGGTGACTTTTTGCAATCGGGTCGTGACCGCGCAGTTACTCCGCCGTACGCGTCGCTAGAGGGCGGCGGCCCCATGCTCCCGCAGTGCCTGGCCGTACTGCTGGAGGACCCACAGTTCGTTCTGCACGGCGGCCAGGTGGGCCGGGTCGCCGCCGCTGCCGAGGCGGACCAGGGTGCCCTGGATCTCCTGGATGCGGCGGTCGACGGCGCGGCGGCGGACCGTGACCAGCTGGTCGCCCGCGTAGTTCTCGTCGACCGTCTTGCGCATGATCGCCTCGACGGCCAGCTCCGTGACCATCGCGCGGACCGTGTCGTCGGGGGCGGCCTCGCGGACCCGGACGAGGTAGTCCTGGGAGTCCTGGACGCCGTACTCCGCGCCGCCCGCGTCCATGATGGCCTGGCGTACGGCCGCGTAGGGCGGAGCGGTGAACTCGTCGATGCCGTACGCGTCGAAGGCCGGGGAGACCAGCTCGGGGCGCTGGAGCGCGAGTTTGAGCAGCTCGCGCTCGGTGGCGTAGACGGGGTTGCGCAGGGTGAGGGCCGGGCCGGAGACGGCGGGGCGGTGCGCTCCGTCGTACGACGGCTGCTGCGGACCGCGTCCCGAGGGGGCCGGGCCCTTGCCGCCGCGGTCGCGGGCCCACCGGGCCAGCTGGGCCACCCGCTTGACCACGAACTGGGTGTCGAGGATGCCGAGCATGCCGGCGAGCTGGACGGCGACCTCGTGCTGGGCGCCGCTGTTCTTGATGCGGGCGACGATCGGGGCGGCCTCGTCCAGGGCGGCGGCGCGGCCGGCGGGGGTGTCGAGGTCGTAGCGGACGACGATCTGGCGCAGCGCGAACTCGAAGAGCGGGGTGCGGGGTTCGACCAGGTCGGCGACCGCCTCGTCGCCCTTGGCCAGGCGCAGCTCGCAGGGGTCCATGCCGTCGGGGGCGATCGCGATGTAGGTCTCGGCGGCGAACTTCTGGTCGTCCTCGAAGGCGCGCAGGGCCGCCTTCTGGCCGGCCGCGTCGCCGTCGAAGGTGAAGATCACGCGGGCCGAGCCGTTGTCCATCAGCAGCCGGCGCAGGATCTTGATGTGGTCGCCGCCGAAGGCCGTGCCGCAGGTGGCGATGGCGGTGGTGACGCCGGCGAGGTGGCAGGCCATGACGTCGGTGTAGCCCTCGACGACGACCGCGCGGGACGCCTTGGCGATGTCCTTCTTCGCGAGGTCGATGCCGTAGAGGACCTGGGACTTGCGGTAGATCGCCGTGTCGGGCGTGTTGAGGTACTTGGGTCCGTTGTCCGCCTCGTAGAGCTTGCGCGCGCCGAAGCCGACGACGTCGCCGCCGATGTCGCGGATGGGCCACATCAGGCGGCCGCGGAAGCGGTCGATGGGGCCGCGGCGGCCCTCCTGGGCGAGACCGGAGAGCAGGATCTCCTTGTCGCTGAAGCCCTTGCCGCGCAGGAAGCGGGTGAGGTGGTCCCAGCCCTGGGGGCTGTACCCGACGGAGAAGTGCGCGGCGGCGGCCTGGTCGAAGCCGCGCTCGGCGAGGAACTGGCGGCCGGTGTCGGCCTCCGGGCTGGTGGCCAGCTGCTCCATGTACCAGTCGGCGGCGATCTTGTGGGCCTCGACCAGGCGGATGCGCTCGCCGCGCTGGTGGGAGGGGTTGTAGCCGCCCTCCTCGTACCGCAGCGTGATGCCGGCCTGGGCGGCCAGGCGCTCGACCGACTCGGAGAAGGTGAGGTGGTCGACCTTCATCACGAACGTGATGGTGTCGCCGCCCTCCTGGCAGCCGAAGCAGTGGAAGAGACCCTTGCTCGGACTGACCTGGAAGGACGGCGACTTCTCGTCGTGGAAGGGGCACAGGCCCTTGAGGTTGCCACCGCCCGCGTTGCGCAGCTGGAGGTACTCGGACACGACGGCGTCGATCGGGACCGCGTCCCGTACCGCCTTCACGTCCTCGTCGTTGATCCGTCCTGCCACGCGTGAAGTCTACGGGGAGGTACTGACACCTACGGGACGAGGCTGACGAGTGGAACGTGGGGGTCCGCCAGCGCCTCCGTGTCCACCTGAGCCCCGGAGCGGATCAGTGCCTGGATCGGCTCCGTGACGTCCCACACGTTGACGTTCATCCCGGCCAGCACACGGCCCTGCTTCACCCAGAAGGCGATGAACTCCCGCTTCCCGGCGTCTCCCCGGATCACCACTTCGTCGTACGAGCCGGGGGGCGCCCAGCCGCTGTACTCCATCCCCAGGTCGTACTGGTCGGAGAAGAAGTAGGGCACCCGGTCGTACGTCACCTCGCGGCCCAGCATCGCGCGCGCCGCCGCCGGGCCGCCGTTGAGGGCGTTGGCCCAGTGCTCGACCCGCAGCCGGTTGCCGAAAAGGGCGTGGTGGAAGGAGGCCACGTCGCCGGCCGCGTAGATGTCCGGGTCGGAGGTGCGCAGTTGTCCGTCCACGGCGATGCCGCCGCCGTGCGCCCGGTCCGCGAGTTCCAGCCCGGCCGCCTCCGCGAGGGCGACGCGGGGGGCCGCGCCGACCGCCGCGAGGACGTCGTGCGCGGGGTGCTCCTCGCCGTCGTCGGTGCGGGCCGCGAGGACCATGCCGTCCTGCCCGATGATCTCCGTCAGTCGCGCCCCGAAGTGGAAGCGGACGCCGTGCTCGCGGTGCAGCTCCGCGAAGACGTTGCCGAGCTCGGGGCCGAGCACCGAGTACAGCGGGGTGGACGAGGAGGCGACGACGGTGACCTCGGCGCCGTACTCCCGGGCCGCCGCCGCGACCTCCAGACCGATCCAGCCGGCGCCGGCGATCACCAGGTGGCCGTTGTCCCTCCCGAGGGCGGCCAGGACGCCCTTGAGGCGCTCGGCGTGGGCGAGGCGACGCAGGTGGTGGACGCCCGCGAGGTCGGTCCCCGGGATGTCCAGACGGCGGGGTTCGGCGCCGGTGGCGAGCAGCAGCTTGTCGTAGCGGACCGCGGTGCCGTCCTCGCCGAAGCGGACCGTCTTCGCCGTACGGTCGATGGCGTCCACGGTCTCGCCGAGGTGCAGCTCGATGTCGTTGCGCGCGTACCAGGCGGGCTCGTGCACGAAGACGCTGTCGCGCTCCTCCTTGCCGAGGAGGTAGCCCTTGGAGAGCGGCGGGCGCTCATAGGGGTGGTCGCGTTCGTCGCAGATCAGTATCACGCGGCCGGTGAAGCCCTCCGTCCGGAGCGTCTCGGCCGCCTTCGCACCGGCGAGACCTCCTCCCACGATGACAAAAGTCTGATCCGCGTCGACCACTTGGTTCCTCCTCGTAAGCGTGCCGCCACATGGGAGCGTCCCGCACGGAGTGTGATGGGGGAAGAGGGAGTGGCCCGATCAGGCCACGGAGGGTCACATTCGGACTCGTTTCATGTCACTCCCGTCTCCTCCGCACAACTTGTACCCCGCAAGCATCACAGGTGACCCGTGAGACGTGCGTGAAGCGAACGCGCGGACGCGTCGGTGAGGGACCCGATCTGGTCGACGATCACCCGCTTGCGCCCCCGGTCGTCGGGCGCCCGGTCGAACAGCGCGCGGAACTGGGGGTCGAGTCCGTCCGGGGCGCGGACGGTGAGCGCCTCGGCCAGTTCGGCGACGACGATCCGCTGGTCGGCCCGCAGCCGCTCCTGCTCGGCGCGCTGCATGACGTACCGGTCGGCGACGGCCTTGAGGACCGCGCACTCCAGGCGGGTCTCGTGCGGTACGACGAGTTCGGCGTCGTACCTCGTGAGTCTCCCGGTGCCGTAGCGCGCGCGGGTGGCGGCCTCGGCGGACAGGCAGAAGCGGCCGATGAGCTGGCTGGTGGCGTCCTTGAGGCGGGCCTGCGCGACGGCCGAGCCGTCGTAGCCGTGCGGCCACCAGGGTTCCTCCTGGAGCCGGTCCAGTGCGGCGGCGAGTTCGGCGGGGTCGGTGTCCTCGGGGACGTACCTCCCGAGAGCGACGTCGAAGACCGCCCGGCGTTCCGGTTCGGCGTGCAGGCAGTTGGGGTCGATGTGGCCCGCGTGCAGTCCGTCCTCGACGTCGTGGACCGAGTAGGCCACATCGTCGGACCAGTCCATGACCTGGGCCTCGAAGGTGGTGCGGGTGCCCGGGGCGTCCTTGCGGATCCAGTCGAAGACGGGGCGGTCGTCCTCGTAGACGCCGAACTTCTGGGACGCCTGCGCTCCGCGGGGCCAGGGGTATTTGGTGGCCGCGTCGAGGGTGGCCCTGGTGAGGTTCAGCCCCACCGAACCCTCTTCGGTGAAGCGCTTGGGTTCGAGTCGGGTCAGGAGCCGCAGGGACTGGGCGTTGCCCTCGAAGCCGCCGCAGTCGTCGGCGAACTCGTTGAGTGCCTGTTCGCCGTTGTGGCCGAAGGGAGGGTGGCCGAGGTCGTGGGCGAGACAGGCGGCCTCCACCAGGTCGGGGTCGCAGCCGAGGGCCGAGCCGAGTTCCCGGCCCACCTGGGCGCATTCCAGGGAGTGGGTGAGACGGGTGCGGGGGCTGGCGTCCCACGCCTGGCTGAGGGTTCCCGGTGTGACGACCTGTGTCTTGCCGGCGAGCCTTCTGAGGGCGGCCGAGTGGAGGATGCGGGCGCGGTCGCGCTGGAAGGCGGTGCGGCCGGGGCGCTTGTCGGGTTCTGGGGCCCAGCGTTCGGTTGACTGCGGGTCGTACGGCATGTCTCGACAGTACGGGCAGCGACTGACAATTCGCCGGTCCGTCCGCCGGGTGCTGTCATCCGGCGAGTGCGGGCAGTTCGTGGCTGGTCGCGCAGGTCTCCGCGCCCCTCGGGTGGGCCACCTGGTCGTAGCGGTGGATGATCAGGTCGGCCATGGCCGGGTGGGTGCCGAGCGGGGCCGCCGCCACCCACGGGGCCTTCTGCGCGCACTGCCTGGCGAACAGGCCCGGTGCCGTGAAGTACGACGCCACCGCGATCCTGTGGCGGCCCCTTGCCGTCAGTGCGCGGATCGCCGTGTCGACCGTCGGGGTCGCCGCGGAGGCGTAGGCCGGCACCACCGGGACTCCCAGTCGGTCCGCCAGCAGCTTTGCCGTGCGGCGGATGTCGAGTGCCGACTCCGGGTCGCGGGAGCCGGCCGCCGCCAGGACCACGGCGCTCTCCCGCCGCATCTCCTCGTCCGTCCGCGTGGGCCAGCCCGCCTCGACGAGGCGGGCGTGGAGGGTGTCCACCAGGAAGGGGTGCGGGCCGAGCGGGGCCGCCACGCGCGTGCGTGCCGGGGAGGCCGCCGCCATCTCCGGGATGTCGCGCTTCACGTGGTAGCCGCGGGAGAGGAGGAGCGGGACCAGGACCGCCTCGGCGTCGCCGAGCTTCGCCAGCGTGTCCGGGAGCAGCGGCTCGTTGAGCTCGATGTGGCCCAGGCGCACCGGCAGGTCGGGGCGCTGGGCGCGGACCTGGTCGAGGAGTTCGTGAACCGTCTTCAGGGTGCGCGGGTCACGGCTGCCGTGGGCCACCAGGACGAGCGCGGGCGGCTCGGCGCGGCGCCTGTCGTCGAGGGAGACGAGACGGGGCTGGCTGCTGATCCGGTTCATGGATCGATGGTCGCGGCCGGAAGTTGCCTCCCCGTTTCCTGGCAATGACGCGTCCTTTCCAACGGTTCACGCGGGCGCGCAGCAGGATGTGAGGTGCCATGACCTGGCAATTCACTCTCGGGAGTGAGCCTGGTCACGCGTCGGCGGACGAACCGATCGGCCGGACGGCACGTCTCTGCTTGTCGAACAACCGACCGAGAGGGGTCGTCCGATGCGACTGCGGAGGGTACGTGGACTGCGCGGACCGCGCCTGCCACGCACGCGTGCCGGGCGGCGCAGGCTCGTGCAGGCCGTGATGGCGGGGTGTGTGCTGGCACTGCTGCCGTCGACCTGGATGTACGTCGTGACGGGCGACCGGCTGCGGACGACGGCCGACGTGCCGCGCACCGAGGTGGCCGTCGTCTTCGGTGCCGGGCTGTGGGACGGCGAGCCGTCGCCGTATCTCGCGCACCGGCTCGACGCGGCGGCGAAGCTGTACCGGGAGAACCGGATCGAGGTCGTCCTCGTCACCGGCGACAACAGCCGCGAGGACTACGACGAGCCCGACGCCATGCGCGCGTACCTGACCCGGCACGGCGTCCCGGACACCCGGATCGTCAGCGACTACGCCGGCTTCGACACCTGGGACTCCTGCGTCCGGGCCAGGAAGATCTTCGGCGTGCACCGGGCCGTGCTGATCAGCCAGGGGTTCCACATCCGGCGCGCGGTCGCCCTCTGTCAGGCGGCGGGAGTCACCTCGTACGGCGTCGGCGTCGACGCCAGGCATGACGCCACCTGGTACTACGGCGGCAGCCGGGAGATCTTCGCGGCGGCGAAGGCGGCGCTGGACGTGACGGTGCGGCCCGACCCGCGGTTCCTGGGGCCGAAGGAGACCGGAGTGCGGGACGCGCTGGCCTCGGGCCGCTGAGCAAGCGGGTGCTCGGCGTCCGCACGGGGCGAGTTCCTCACCGCCGCGGGGTGTCACGGGGGAGGTCGCCGTCGCGGCGGCGTAACACGGAGCCGTCCCCGGCGTAACACGGCCGACGCACGCTGAGGAGCATGCCGAACTCCGCGACGCCCACACACTGCCCGTACTGCGCCCTGCAGTGCGGCATGAACCTGACCCCCGCTCCGGACGGGACCGTCGAGGTGAGCGAGCGCGCGGATTTCCCGGTGAACCGGGGCGCGCTGTGCGGCAAGGGCCGTACGGCGCCCGCGGTGCTCTCGTCCCGGGTGCGCCTGACCTCCCCGTTGGTGCGCTCCGGGGGCACGCTGGTGCCCGCGACCTGGGACGAGGCGCTGGACCGGATAGCCGGGGAGTTGTCCCGCACGCGCACGGAGCATGGCCCGGACGCGTGCGGGGTCTTCGGCGGGGGCGGCCTCACCAACGAGAAGGCGTACACGCTCGGCAAGTTCGCCCGGGTCGTCCTCGGCACCTCGCAGATCGACTACAACGGGCGCTTCTGCATGTCGTCCGCGGCGGCCGGCGGCATGAAGGCCTTCGGCCTGGACCGCGGGCTGCCGTTCCCGCTGGAGGACATCCCGAAGTCCGGCTGTGTGATCCTGGTCGGCTCGAATCCCGCCGAGACCATGCCGCCGTCCTTGCGGTTCTTCACCGAACTGCGCGAGAACGGCGGCACGTTGATCGTCGTCGACCCGCGCCGCACCAGGACCGCCGAACAGGCCGACCTGCATCTGATGCCCCGCCCCGGCACGGACCTGGCTCTCGCGCTCGGGCTGCTGCACCTGGTGGTGGCGGAAGGCCGCACGGACGAGGCGTACATCGCCGAGCGCACGGCCGGCTGGGAGGACGCGCGGGCCGCCGCGATGGCCCACTGGCCGGAGTACGTGGAACGGATCACCGGCGTGCCGGTACCCCAACTGCGGGAGACCGTACGGCTGTTCTGCGAGCCCGAGTCCGCGATGGTGCTCACCGCGCGCGGGCCCGAGCAGCAGTCCAAGGGCACCGACACGGTGAGCGCGTGGATCAACCTGTGCCTGGCGACCGGACGGGCGGGACGGCCGTTCAGCGGGTACGGCTGTCTGACCGGGCAGGGCAACGGGCAGGGCGGGCGCGAACACGGCCAGAAGGCCGACCAGTTGCCCGGCTACCGCAAGCTGGACGACCCGGCGGCGCGGGCGCATGTCGCCGAGGTGTGGGGCGTGGACCCCGACTCGCTGCCCGGACCGGGGCGCAGCGCCTACGAGTTGCTCGACGCGCTCGGCACGGACATCAAATCGCTGCTGCTGATGGGCTCCAACCCGGTGGTGTCGGCGCCGCACGCCGCGCACGTCGAGGAGCGCATCAGGTCCCTCGACTTCCTTGCCGTCTGTGACGTCGTCCTGTCGGAGACGGCCGCCCTCGCGGACGTGGTCCTGCCGGTCACCCAGTGGGCCGAGGAGACGGGCACGACGACCAACCTGGAGGGTCGGGTGCTGCTGCGCCGGCAGGCGATCACCCCGCCGGACGGCATCCGCGGCGACCTGGAGGTCATGCACGAACTCGCCGACCGCCTCGGCGTGGAGAAGGGCTTCCCGACCGACCCCGAGGAGGTCTTCGAGGAGCTGCGCCGGGCGAGCGCGGGCGGTCCGGCCGACTACTCCGGGATCACCTACCGTCGACTGGCGGAGGAGAACGGGGTGTTCTGGCCCTGCCCGATGCCGGAGAAGGACGTACCGGCCGGTGCTGAGGACGTGCACCCCGGCACCGCACGCCTCTTCCTGGACCGCTTCGCCACCCCCGACGGCCGCGCCCGCTTCGTCCCCGTCTCGCACCGGGCGATCGCCGAGGAGCCCGACGAGGAGTACCCGGTGCTGCTGACGACCGGCCGGGTCGTGGCCCAGTACCAGTCCGGCGCACAGACCCGCCGGGTGGACGAGCTGAACGCCGCCGCGCCGGGCCCGTTCGTGGAGCTGCACCCGCGGCTCGCGGAGCGGCTGGGGGCGGCCGAGGGCGACCCGGTGGCCGTGGTCTCGCGGCGCGGGCGGGCCGTGGCACCGGCCCGCATCACGCTCGGCATCCGCCCGGACACGGTCTTCATGCCCTTCCACTGGTACGGCGAGGGCCGCGCCAACACCCTCACCAACCCGGCCCTCGACCCGACGTCACGGATGCCGGAGTTCAAGGCGTGCGCGGTGCGGGTGGAGACGGTCGAGCGGTAGGTCGCCCGAGCAGCCAGTCGCCGCTCCCGATGAGCCTGCCGCGGGCGCGCAGGCGGGCGGCGACGGATGGTGCCGCCACATAGACCCAGGCGCGCACGGGCGTGCCGTCGGCGGTGCGGATCACCTCGCGGGCGACCCGTTCGTACAGGTTGCGCGGGTCCCCGGGCCGGTACTCCTCCAACTCGTCGAGGGCGGCGAGCAGTTCGGCGTAGGCATCGGCGCGCGGGGTGACAAGTTCCCCCGCGACCGTTCCGCCGGCCCCCTCGACGGCGTACGGGTAGCCGGGACCGGCGTACAGCAGCGCGCCGGCGAGTCGGCCCGGCTCCTCGGAGCGGAGGCGGCCACGCAGGAACAGGTCGTGGTTGGCCTCGCCGGGGCGGAGGGTGCCGTAGACGAAGAAGGGGAGTCTCGCGGGGGTCACAGAAACGATTCTCTCCTCTCACATACCTGCACGTGACGCGGTATGGACACGGCTTGTCATGGCCTCTTAAATCTTGGTCAACGTCCGCGCCACCCCCACGCGCCCCATTGGCGCCTTTCAGAGGAGACCGATGAGTCGGATACGGCCGTACGTCCGAGGTGCCCGTTCCCGTCGTCTCGCCACTGCCGGAGTCGCCGCCACCGCCGCCACTTTGCTGGCCGCCGCCCTCTCCCCCGCCGCCGGTGCGGCGGCCAGACCCACCAGGGCCACCGCGCTCGAGAACGCCGCGTCGGTCCTGGCCGACCACGCCTCGGCGCTGGGGCTCGGCTCGGCGCAGCACACGAAGGTCCGGGACGTGATCGTCGACCCCGACGGCACCCAGCACGTCCGCTACGACCGCACGTACCGCCAACTGCCCGTGCTGGGCGGTGACTTCGTCGTCCACCTGACCCCGGGCGGGGCGTACAAGAGCTCCTCGCGCGCCACGAGGAGCGCGATATCCCTCTCCAGCGTCACCCCGGTCCTGTCCGCCCCGAAGGCGGCCGACCTCGCGGCGAACGCCCTCAAGGCCGCCAACCTCGGCGAGACGCTGAAGAAGCTGACGGCCAAGCCGCGGCTGGTCGTCGACGCGCTGCACGGGGCGCCGAAGCTGGCCTGGCAGACCGATGCCGCGGCGCAGGACGGGCTCGGCAACCCGGTCGCGCGCACCGTCCTCACGGACGCCCGCACGGGTGCGCAGATCGACGCGTGGGACAGCGTCGAGCAGGCGGCCGGCGACGGGAAGTCGCTGTACAGCGGCACAGTTGGGCTGGAGACGACGCAGTCGGGGTCGACGTACCAGCTCAAGGACGCGACGCGCGGGAACACGTACACGGGCGACGCGGCCAACAAGACCGACCTGTGCTTCCTGAACATCTGCATCAGCCGGGCGCCCGCGACCCTGTTCACCGACGCCGACAACCACTGGGGCACGGGGGCGAGTGCGGACCGGGCCACGGCGGCGGTGGACGCGCAGTACGGCACCGACGTCACCTGGGACTACTACAAGAACGTCCACGGGCGGAACGGCATCGGCGGGGACGGCAAGGGCTCGTACAACCGCGTCCACTACGGGAACAAGTACAACAACGCCTTCTGGGACGACAGTTGCTTCTGCATGACGTACGGCGACGGTGACGGGACGCAGCTCGGCCCGCTGGTGTCGCTGGACGTGGCGGGCCACGAGATGTCCCACGGCGTGACGTCGAAGACGGCTGCGCTGACGTACTCGGGCGAGTCGGGCGGGCTCAACGAGGCGACCTCCGACATCTTCGGCACGCTGGTGGAGTTCTACGCGGGCAACTCCTCGGACACCGGCGACTACCTGATCGGCGAGAAGATCGTCCGCTCCGGCTTCGGCCGCGACGCCCTGCGCTACATGGACAAGCCCTCCAAGGACGGCAACTCCGCCGACTCCTGGAGCAGTTCGGTCGGCAACCTGGACGTCCACTACTCCTCCGGCGTCGCCAACCACTTCGCGTACCTGCTGGCGGAGGGCAGCGGCGCCAAGACCGTCAACGGCGTCAGCTACAACTCCCCCACCTCCAACGGCTCCACGGTCACCGGCATCGGCCGCGACAAGCTGGGCGCCATCTGGTACCGGGCGCTGACGGTCTACATGACGTCCTCCACGAACTACGCGGGAGCGCGCACGGCCACCCTGAACGCGGCGAAGGACCTGTACGGCGCGGGCAGCACCGAGTACAACGCGGTGGCGGCGGCCTGGAGCGCGGTGAACGTGAACTGACGTCCACCGCACACCGGATGCGCGACACGGCTGCCTCGGGGTTCCGGGGCGGCCGTACCCGTGGGCGAGGTCGACCCGCACATCCATGTCGAGGTATACGTGGTCCGCGGCGAGGCCGCCGTGCGCACCATGCTCGCGGCCACATTCGGCCTGGCCGGGGACCTGCCGAGCACCGTCACCACCGGGTGCGGGCTGCGGGTGCCGCGCCATGACCTCGCCGCGACCGACCGGATGACGTGCCTGGCGTGCCGGGGTCGCCCGTCACCCCCGCCGACGCCAGGCGGGCCGCCGAGCGTCATCGCGCGCTCGCCGAGGAGTTCTCCGGTTCACAGGGCTGACGCGGTCCTGAGTCGGTTGGCGGGGTGCGCCCAGGGGACCTAGCCGAAGTCCGGCAGCGTCACCGTGCCGTCCTCCGCCAGCGGGAAGCCCGGGTTGAACGCCAGCTCCCAGGCGTGGCCGTCCGGGTCCGTGAAGGCGCTGGAGTAGAAGCCGATCTCGTTCACCGCGGCCGGTTTGGTGACGGTGCCGCCCGCCTCCGCCACGGTCGTGAGGAGGGCGTCGACCTCCGCCCGCGAGCGGACGTTGTGCGCGAGGGCGATACCCCCGAAGCCGTGCGCCGGCCCCGGCTCCAGTCCGCAGTCCTTCGCGAGCTTGTCCCGGCTCCACAGGACCAGGCCGAGGCCGCCCGCCTGGAAGAAGACCGTCTCCTCGACCTCCTGGCCGCGCCAGCCCAGGGCCTCGTAGAAGGCCTTGGAGCGGGCGAGGTCCGAGACGCCCAGGGTGATCAGGGTGATGCGCTGTTCCATGCCCATCGCTTCACGGTAGTCCGAGAAGCCGGGCACGGGCACCTCACCGGGCGTAGGGCATCGCCGCCCTGCCCTCCCTCAGCACCCTCCCCCACCACACCAACTGGTCCAGCATCGTCTTCGCCGCCGCGTCCGGGCCCGAGGGGTCCTTCAGGCGGCCGTCGGCGAAGGAGCCTCCCGCGTTGTGGAAACTCACGGTGTCCCGGACCGTCACGGCGTGGAGTTCGGCGAAGACCTGGCGGAGGTGCTCCACGGCGCGCAGGCCGCCGGAGATGCCGCCGTAGGAGACGAGGGCCACCGGCTTGGCCTGCCACTCCGTGAAGTGCCAGTCGACCAGGTTCTTCAGGCCGGCCGGGTAGGAGTGGTTGTACTCGGGGGTGAGGACGACGAACGCGTCCGCCGAGGCGAGCTTGGGGGTCACCGAGGCGAGGGCGGCGGTCGTCTCGGGGGTCGGGGCCATGGACATGGGCAGGTCGGCCCCGGCCACGTCCACGACGTCCGGGACCAGGTCCTCCCGGTCGCGGAGGCGGTCGAGGAGCCAGTCGGCCACGACGGGACCGAAGCGGCCGTGGCGGTTGCTGCCGATGACCAGGGTGACCTTGAGAGGTGCGGTGTCTGACTGCATGAAGGACAGCCTGGTACCTCGACCGAAGTTGAGGTCAAGCACGGATCGCGGACCCGGGGGTCACCCGTTCACACCCGCGCCCCGCGTCCTTCGGGTTCGCTTCCGCCACCTGCCCGCCGTACGCCGATGACCTGCTGAAACTCCGGCCGACCCGGCGCGTGGTACAGCGATCTGACACCCGTTCACCGCAATTCTGACGCCCCCTCAGGAAGCGGGCTCGGCCCACTGCCACTTACCTCGAAGGCACAGGGACTCACCCGAGAGCTCGAAGGAGCACCATGCGCCCCACCACCCGCCTGCTGACCGGCAGCGCGCTCGCCGTCGCCGCCGCGGGTCTCGTCTGCGCGCCCGCGTACGCCGGGGACACGGACGGGCTGGAGGTGTTCCCGTCCTCCGTGGTGCCGGGTGGGCAGGTCACCGTGAACACGGCGGCGTGCGGGGACGGCGGCACGGCGGCGGGGGACGCCAGCGCGGTGGGCGCGGGCGCCTTCACGCTGGCGCCCAGCACGCACGAGGGTGACGCGATCGGGCAGTTCCGGGTGCCGCCGAGCGCGCAGCCGGGGACGTACGAGATCGTCGCCACCTGCGCGGAGGGCGGCCGGCGGGTGACCGGTGACCTGGTGGTCACGCTGACGTCCCAGCGTCAGCCCGTGCATCCCAGAGGAAGTGTCAAGACGGGGGTCGGTGGCGCTCTGGGCCCCGATCCCGTACAGACCGCGGCCGGCGTGGCGGCTCTCGCCGTCGCCGCCGCGGGCGGTACCTGGCTCCTGCATCGCCGGGCGAGAGGCGACGGGATCTGACGGACACCCTCCGCTGTCCGTCCGCCGGTACCGCATGTCCCCTCCCCCTCCGGGTCCGACGCCCCTCGCGGCCCGGAGGGGGACGGGCAGTCCGGCCGTAGAGGAGGTACCTGTGCGCAACCGCAGCTTCGGCAACACCGCCATAGCGGGCGTCACCGTGGTGGCCCTGTGCACCGGCGCGTGGCTGCTGCGCAGCGGCGCCGAGACGCACGCCCCGCCGCAGCCGTCCGCCGCCCAGGCGCACACGGCGGGCGACAGCGGGCGGGCCGCCGCGCCCGCGCTGCCGCCGTCCCCGCCCGACCGCGTCCGCATCCCCGCGATCCGTGTGGACGCGCCCCTGATGGCCCTGGCCCTCACCGCGGGCGGCAGCCTCGATGTGCCGCCGGCCGCGAAGAAGAACCTCGCCGGCTGGTACGAGGCGGGTACCGTCCCCGGTGAGACGGGCACCGCGATCCTCGCCGGACATGTCGACAACGCCGAGGGCCCCGCCGTCTTCTACGACCTCGGTGCCCTGCGCAAGGGCAGCGCGATCGAGGTGGACCGGCGCGACGGAAGCGTCGCGGTGTTCACGGTGGACGCGGTCGAGGTGTACGACGCGAAGAACTTCCCCGACGAGAAGGTGTACGGGGCCGCGAAGAGGCCCGAGCTGCGGGTGATCACCTGCGGTGGCGGCTACTCGCCCTCGACCGGGTACCGGGGCAACGTGGTGGTGTTCGCGCACCTCACGGGGAGCCGCTGACAACCGCCTCGGCGATGGTGCGCGCGCAGTCCAGGGCCTCGGTGCGGGTGGTGTCGACCTCGATGTCGTAGACCACTCCCTGGTGGACGATCTCCGCCTGCTTCTCGGCCATCCCCCGGGCCCGGTCGCCCCGGACGATCTCGCGGCCCGCGGCGACGGCGGGCTCGCAGCGCACGCCGACCCACAGCACGTCGAGTCCGTCCAGCGTCTTGCGCCACCGTTCCTGCGAGTGCGTACCGCCCAGGAACACGTCGTCGACGATCACCCGGGCGCCCGCCCAGGCCGTCGCCGCGACCCCCGCCCGCCAGGCCGCCTCCAGACGCGTGAACTCCTCCCCGACGCTCACGCCGCCGTCCGCCGCGAACTCGATGCCCGAGCCGGAGGACTGGAGCGCGGCGGGCAGCGACTCGACGAACCCGTCGATCCCGAAGGCCAGCCACGGGTCCGGCAGGACCGCCTGAAGACACCGCACGATGCCGGACTTGCCGGAGCTGGAACCGCCGTTGAGCACGATCACCTGAGTCGTCACGGCGCCACCGTAACGTCAGGGGAGTCACTGGTCGTACGCAATATTCGCGTCCGGCGCGGGGGCCGGACCCGAAAGGTGTGCCGAGGCCCGGGCCGCCGGCCACGGCGTCCACCCGGTCGGCCCCGTACGCGGTGAGGCGCGGGCCGGCGGCCATGGTCAGCGAACATGTCGGGCATGCTCGTGACCCCGCGGGACGGCGTCCGTGCAGGTTGCACCCACCTGGGCGGTGCCCGGGGCCCGCGTCCTCACAGCGCGCCCCCGACGCCCCTGCCGAACCCTCACACCCGCCCCCGGTCCCAGCTGAGGGCAGCGTTCCTCGCGGGAAACAGAGGTGATGCGGTCGGGTAACACCCGCAACGCACGCTCCTGAACATGACCTCGAATACGCGTGTGGTGGTGATCGGCGCCGGGCTCGCGGGCGTCCGGCTCGCCCGGCGGCTCGGAGAGCTCGGCACGCCCGTGACGCTGATCGGCGAGGAGGAGCACCGCCCGTACAACCGGGTGCTCCTCGCCGAGGTGCTGGCCGGGCGGTACACCCCCGACGTGATCGCGCTCCCGGCGCCGGCCGCGCTGACCCGTGCCCGGGTCACCGGCATCGACCGCGGGGCACGGACCGTCGAGTACGCGGACGGTTCGAAGATCGCCTACGACACGCTGGTCCTGGCCACCGGCTCCAACCCCGTCCTGCCGCCGCTGCGCGGCCTGTTCACCCCCGACCACGTGCTGCCGGAGGGCGTCCACGCCTTCCGCACCATGGACGACTGCCTGGGTCTGTCCGCGGCGGTCCGGCCGGGAGTGAAGGCCGTCGTGATCGGCGGCGGGCTCCTCGGGGTCTCCGCGGCCCGCGCGCTCGCCCAGCGCGGTGCCCAGGTCATGCTGGCCCAGCAGTCCGAGCGGCTGATGGAGCGCCAGCTCGACCCGAGCGCGTCCAAGCTCGTCCGGCGCCACCTCGGGGACCTCGGCGTCGAGGTCCACACCGACCTGCGCGTGCGGGACGTGCGCTGTGTCGGCGGCGCGGTCCGCTCGGTCGAGATGGCCGACGGTTACGCCCTGGACGCCGAGATCGTGGTCCTGGCCTGCGGGGTCCACCCGCGTGTCGGTCTCGCGCAGACCGCGGGCCTGGAGGTGCGCAAGGGCATCGTCGTGGACGACGAACTGCGCACGTCCGACCCGCACATCCACGCCATCGGCGACTGCGCCCAGCACGACGGCAACGTCTACGGCCTCGCCACCCCGGCACTCGAACAGGCAGATGTCCTTGCCGAGTTGCTGGCCGGAAGGACGAACGCCCGCTACACCGGCACCCGTTCGCTGACCCGGCTCACGCTCGCCGGGCAGACCGCCTTCGACCTGGCCGCGTTCGGCGAGACCGAGGCGCTCCCGGGCGACGACGTCGTCCAGCTCGCGGACGCCACCCGCGGCACCTACCGCAAGGTCGTCGTCCGCGACGACCGCCTGGTCGGCGGGGTCCTCGTCGGCGAACTCGGCACGGTCGGCGCGCTCGCCCGCGCCTGGGAGGGAGCAGAGCCGCTCCCCGCAGGCGGCCCGCTGCTCCACCTGCTCACCAACGATGGAGGCTCCTGATGACCGCCACCCCGGAGGCCACGGAGGCCACCCCCACGATCGTCCTCGTCGGCCACGGCATGGTCGGCCAGCGCTTCCTCGAAGCCCTCGCCGAGCGGGGCATGACCGCCACGCACCGCGTGGTCGTGCTGTGCGAGGAGCCGCGTCCCGCGTACGACCGCGTCGCGCTCACCTCGTATTTCTCGGGGAAGACGCCCGAGGAACTCTCCCTGACGGACATGGAGTTCATCGACACGCACGGCATCGAGCTGTACGTCGGCGACCCGGCCGTGACGATCGACCGCGAGGCGAAGAAGGTCACCGCGAAGTCCGGGCAGGTGTTCGCGTACGAGACCCTCGTCCTCGCCACCGGCTCCTACCCCTTCGTGCCGCCGGTCCCGAACAAGGACGCCGAGGGCTGTTTCGTCTACCGCACGATCGAGGACCTCCTCGCCATCGAGGAGTACGCGAAGACCCGCACCACCGGCGCGGTGGTCGGCGGCGGACTGCTCGGTCTGGAGGCGGCCGGTGCCCTGAAGGGGCTCGGACTGACCTCCCACATCGTGGAGTTCGCGCCCCGGCTGATGCCGGTGCAGGTCGACGACGGCGGTGGCGCGGCGCTGCTGCGCACCATCGAGGAGATGGGCCTGAGCGTCCACACGGGCGTCGGCACGCAGGAGATCGTGGTCGGCGAGGACGGCGCCGTCACCGGCATGAAGCTGTCCGACGGCAGCGAACTCGCCACCGACCTGGTGGTGTTCAGCGCCGGTGTCCGCCCCCGCGACCAGTTGGCCCGCGACTGCGGTCTGACGGTCGGCGAGCGCGGCGGCATCACCGTCGACGAGCAGTGCCGTACGGTCGCCGACCCGCACGTGTTCGCGATCGGCGAGTGCGCGCTGGCCGCCGACGGCCGGGTGTACGGCCTGGTGGCCCCGGGTTACGAGCAGGCCGAGACGGCGGCGGCGACCATCGCCTCCGACGAGGCCGCCTTCCTGGGCGCCGACCTGTCCACCAAGCTGAAGCTGCTCGGCGTGGACGTGGCCTCCTTCGGTGACGCGCACGGCGCCACCGCGGACTGCCTGGACGTCGTCTACTCCGACTCCCGCGCGGGCCTGTACAAGAAGCTGGTCATCGGCCGGGACGGCACGCTGCTCGGCGGCATCCTGGTCGGCGACGCGGAGGCGTACGGCACGCTGAAGGCGTTCACCGGTTCGGTGCCGCCGGTCAAGCCCGAGTCGCTGGTGCTGCCGGCCGGTGCCGGGGAGTCGGTCCAGCTCGGCCCGACCGCGCTGCCGGACGACGCGATCATCTGCTCCTGCAACAACGTCCGCAAGGGCACGATCCGCGGGGCCGTCACCGAGCACCATTGCACCACCGTGCCCGAGGTGAAGAAGTGCACCAAGGCCGGTACCACGTGCGGCAGTTGCGTCAAGGTGCTGGGCCAGCTGGTCACCTCCGAGCTGGAGGCGTCCGGCGTCGAGGTCGACAAGGGCCTGTGCGGCTGCTTCTCGCAGACCCGCGAGGAGCTGTACGAGATCGTCCTCGCCCTGCGCATCAACACCTACCAGGACCTGCTGGACCGCTACGGCCGCGACGGCGCCCGGGGCGGCGACGGCTGCGAGGTCTGCAAGCCGGCCGTCGGCTCGGTCATCGCCTCCCTCGCCCCGACGATCGGCGCGAGCGGCTACGTCCTGGACGGCGAGCAGGCGGCCCTGCAGGACTCCAACGACCACTTCCTCGCCAACATCCAGAAGAACGGCTCCTACTCGGTCGTCCCGCGCATCCCCGGCGGTGAGATCACCCCCGAGGGCCTCATCGTGATCGGCGAGATCGCCCGCGACTTCGGCCTCTACACGAAGATCACCGGCGGTCAGCGGATCGACATGTTCGGCGCCCGCGTCGAACAACTGCCCCTCATCTGGACCCGGCTGGTGGACGCCGGCTTCGAGTCCGGGCACGCCTACGGCAAGTCCCTGCGCACGGTGAAGTCCTGCGTCGGCCAGACCTGGTGCCGCTACGGCGTCCAGGACTCGGTCCGCATGGCGATCGACCTGGAGCTGCGCTACCGGGGGCTCAGGTCGCCCCACAAGCTCAAGTCGGCGGTCTCCGGCTGCGCCCGCGAGTGCGCCGAGGCCCAGTCGAAGGACTTCGGCGTCATCGCCACCTCCAACGGCTGGAACCTCTACGTCGGCGGCAACGGCGGCGCGACCCCGCGCCACGCGGACCTGCTCGCCCAGGACCTCACCGACGCCGAACTGATCAAGCTCATCGACCGGTTCCTCATGTTCTACATCCGCACCGCGGACCGCCTGGAGCGCACCTCGACCTGGCTGGAGCGCATCCCCGGCGGCCTGGACCACGTCCGTGACGTGGTCGTGGAGGACTCCCTCGGCATCTGCGAGGAGCTGGAGTCCCTGATGACGGCCCACGTGGCGCACTACGCCGACGAATGGGCGACCACCATCAACGACCCCGAGAAGCTCGCCCGGTTCGTGTCCTTCGTGAACGCCCCGGACACCCCCGACCCGGTCGTCGGCTTCGTCCCCGAGCGCGAGCAGATCAAGCCCGACCTGCCGCTGCTGACCATCGGCCACCGTCCCCTGGAAGGAAGCGCCCAGCGATGACCCTGGCACCCGAGACCACCGACCTGAAGGTCGAACTCCAGCTGAACGGCGACTGGTTCGCGGTCTGCGAGCTGGCCCGGCTGCTCCCCGGCCGGGGGGTGGCGGCCCTGCTGCCCGACGGACGGCAGGCGGCCCTGTTCCGCGACCGCGCGGGCCATCTGTACGCCGTCGACAACCGCGACCCCTTCGGCGGCGCGGCGGTCCTTTCCCGCGGCCTGACCGGCAGCCACCAGGGGCGCCCGTTCGTGGCCTCGCCCCTGCTGAAGCAGCGGTTCGACCTGGAGACCGGGCAGTGCCTGGACGACGAGTCGGTGCGGATCGCCACGTACGAGGTGCGGGCCGCGTAACGAGATTTCCGCGCGAAGGCCACCCTCCCCCTGGGCCGGGTCTCGGCCACGTCCGAGATCGCCGCCGTCCTGTACCTGGCCTCGGACGACGCCTCCCCGATGGTGGGCACCGATCTGGTGGTGGACAGCGGGGCGACGGCCTGAGCGTGCGCCGACGAAAATCGGCTGGAGAGGGAAAGGGCCAGGTGCTTGCATGGGGGCATGGTTCCCACCGACCGTCTCCTCGCCTTCGCGGCCATGTCGTTCCTGCTGATCGTGGTCCCCGGACCCAGCGTGCTGTTCGTGATCGGCCGGGCGCTCGCACAGGGCCGGCGTGCCGCCCTGACCACGGTGGCCGGGAACACGGTCGGCGCCTACGTCCTGGTCCTCGCCGTGGCGTTCGGGGTCGGCTCGGTCGTGGAGCGCTCGGTACTGGTCTTCACCACGCTGAAGCTCGCCGGTGCCGCCTACCTCGTGTACCTGGGCGTCAAGGCGTGGCGCGGGCGCGGGTCGCTGCGCGCGGCGTTCGCCGAGGACGTGTCGGCGGCCGCGGCGGGGCACGGCGGTCTGCGTACGTTCTGGGAGGGGTTCGCGGTCGGTGTGACCAACCCCAAGACGATCGTGTTCTTCGCCGCGGTACTGCCGCAGTTCGTGGACCGCGGCCAGGGCGGGGTGGCCGCGCAGATGCTGCTGCTCGGGCTGGTGTTCAACGTCATCGCGCTGGTCTCCGACGCCGTGTGGGGGCTGGTCGCGGCGACCGCGCGGGGCTGGTTCGCCCGCTCACCGCGCCGCCTCTCCGCGGTGGGCGGGGTCGGCGGACTGACCATGATCGGCCTGGGCGTGACGGTGGCGGTGACCGGCCGGACGGACTGAGGGGCCGGGGGCCGAGGGGACCGCAGGGACTCAGGTGTCAGACCTTCAGGACGCCGTACGCCACCCCCGTGAGCTCCTCCGAGGCGGCCCAAAGGAGTGAGGCCGCCCGGTCGTCGCGGGTCCAGGGGGCCCGCCAGGAGGAGGCCGGGGGCCCGCGCCACCCCGCCAGGGACGGGCCGGTGAAGGAGTCGGGCGGCACCTCGGGGGCGGTGGCCGCGTAGAGGGTGGGGAGGGCGCCCGCCTCGGCGGACTGGGCGAAGAAGCGGTTGCCGACCCGCATGAAGCGTTCCGCTGCCCTGCGCCCGGCCATCTTCGCTCCCGCCGTCTGCAGGTTGGTGGCCGCGTACCCGGGGTGCGCCGCCACGGCGGTCACGTCCGCGCCGTGGGCCGCCAGCCTGCGGGCCAGTTCATGGACGAAGAGCAGGTTGGCGGTCTTGGAGCGGGCGTAGGCGACCCAACGCCGGTAGCGGCGCTCGCTGTTGAGGTCGTCGATGTCGATGTTGGCCAACGCGTGCGCCGTGCTGGAGACGGCCACGACGCGGGCGGCGGGGGTCGCGAGGATCGTCGGCAGCAGCAGGCCGGTCAGCGCGAAGTGGCCCAGGTGGTTCACCCCGAACTGCGTCTCGAACCCGTCCGCGGTCGTGCCGTACGGCAGCGCCATCACGCCCGCGTTGTTGACCAGCAGGTCGAGGCGGTCGTAGGGATACGTCGTCGCGAACTCCCGTACGGAGGCCAGGTCCCCGAGGTCCAGCCGGTCGAACTCCGTGTCCGCCCCCGGCACTTCGCCGACCAGCCGGTCCCGGGCCCCGACGCCTCGCGTCTCGCTCCGACAGGCGAGCAGCACGCGGGCGCCCCGACGGGCGAGTTCCCGCGCGGTGACGTACCCGATGCCACTGTTGGCCCCGGTGACGACGGCAACGCGTCCGCTCTGGTCGGGGACGTCCTGGGCACTCCAGCCTGACATGGCGGGGCTCCCTCCGCAGACGGGGTGGATCCAGCGTACGAGCGCGGCCGGCCGGATTCACCCAGCTCGCGCCGCCGCCGACTCGGACTTGCGGAGAGTTACCCTCCGGTCACGTCACGTTCGCATCACGGGTTTCTCATGTCGCCGACAGCGCATCCGCGCCTCACTAGGTTCGTCACCTCATATCCGGCTGATCGCCACTTCTTGATCACGCGCACGGATATCACCATGAACCTGGAGGGACCTGCTGTGAACCTGCTCCGCAAGCCCGGCGCCATCGTCGTCGCCGCGCTGGCGCTGGCCGTGCTGCCGGGCGCCGCCTCGGCACACGACGGTGACCACCCGTTCGAGAACTGCACCGAGGCGTACGCCGCCGGATACGCGAACATCCCCGAGGGCGACGAGCACTACGGCAGCCATCTCGACCGGGACGGCGACGGCATCGGCTGCGACCGGCCGCCCGCGGACTTCAAGGCCCACGACGACCAGGCGGCGGCACCGGCCGAGGACACCGGCAAGAAGGGCACGCGCCTCGCCGAGACCGGCGGCGGTGGCGACACCACCGTGTACCTCGCGGCCGCCGGCTCGGCCGTCCTGCTCACCGGCGGTGCGCTGGTGGCGTCGGCCCGCAGGCGCCGCGCCGAGCGCTGAGGCGCGGGCCCTCCCGGGGTCCGCGCAGCACGGCCCGGCCCCCTTCGTGCTCAGCTCAGCCGCTCGGCCAGTCCGACGATGACGCCCTCCGGACCGCGGACGTAGCAGAGCAGGTAACTGTCCTCGAACCGGGCGATCCCGCCGAGGAGTGCGGCGCCGTGAGGGCGCAGACGGGCGACGGTGTCCTCAAGGTCGTCGACGGCGAACATGACGCGGTGCGTGCCCAGGATGTTGTGCGGCCGGTTGCGCGGCTCGGTGCCGATCGCCGCGGGGCTGCGGTACTTCGCCAGCTCGAGCCGGCTGTGACCGTCCGGGGTCCGGACCATCGCGATGTCGCAGTGGACGCCGTCGAGTCCGGTGCACTGGTCGGCGACAGGGCCCTCGACCTCGGCCCTGCCCTCCAGCTCCATACCGAGTTCCACGAAGAACGCGACAGCGGCGTCCAGGTCCTCGACGACGATGCCGACGTTGTCCATCCGCTGAATCGCCATGCCGGTCTCTCCCTCTTCCCGATGCGGCCGGTGGTGGCCGCCGATGCCCCTGGGACGGAGCCGACGACACGTTCTCGACATCCGCAGCGCGGGTGGTCCGATGAACCTCCCGGGCCCCGCCCACGTCTTCCCGCGCGACCATCCCCGCACGCCCAGGAGAACAGACCGTGACCGGCAAGGACATCGAGCACACCGACGAGCGGGGTTACGACCCGGGGCCCTGGTGGGCCGACCTCGGGACGTGGGGGGCCATCGCACTGATCGTCTTCGGGGCTCTCGCGGCCGCGTGGGTCTATTTCCGGCTGCCCGGCACCCCGGAGGAACTGGCGGCCGGCTACTACCAGGCCGCGCGGATCATCACCATCGGCTTGGTGATCGTGGGATGCACCGTGCTGGGCCGCCGTCGCGACAGGGCCGCGGCCACAGAAGAGCCAGAGGAGCCGGAACGCGCCTGACAGCTGATGCACGAGAGGGCGGCACCCCCCGCACAGGGTGCCGCCCTCTCTTCGTGCTCCGGAACCGCCGCCCATCGGGTGAGGGTCGGGGACGGACGGCGGTTCCGGGGTTCCCATGGCCGTGGCCGTGACCGTAGCCGTAGCCGTAGCCGTAGCCGTCGGAGGCCTACCGGTGGTCGCTTCCGTTCGCCGTGATCGCCGCGCGCCCCGCCTCAAGTCGGGCGACCGGGATGCGGAACGGGGAGCAGGAGACGTAGTCCAGACCCACCTCGTGGAAGAAGTGGACCGACTCCGGGTCGCCGCCGTGCTCGCCGCAGACGCCGAGCTTGAGCTCCGGGCGGGTCCTGCGCCCCGCCTCCGCGGCCAGCTTCACCAGGGAGCCGACGCCGTCCTTGTCGATCGTCTCGAACGGCGACACCCCGAAGATGCCCTTCTCCAGGTAGGCGGTGAAGAAGGAGGCCTCCACGTCGTCCCGGCTGAAGCCCCACACCGTCTGGGTGAGGTCGTTCGTGCCGAAGGAGAAGAACTCCGCCGCCTCCGCGATCTGCCCGGCGGTCAGCGCGGCGCGCGGCAGCTCGATCATCGTGCCGATCGACAGCTTCAGCTCCACGCCCGTCGCCGCCTCGACCTCCGCGACGACCTGGTCGGCCTCCTCGCGGACGATCTCCAGTTCCTGGACGGTGCCGACGAGCGGGATCATGATCTCCGCGCGCGGGTCGCCCTTGGCGTTCTTGCGCTCGGCCGCGGCCTCCGCGATCGCCCGGACCTGCATGGTGAACAGGCCGGGGATGACCAGACCGAGGCGCACTCCGCGCAGGCCCAGCATCGGGTTCTGCTCGTGCAGGCGGTGCACGGCCTGCAGGAGACGCAGCTCGTTCTCGTGCGGCTCCTGGCGGGACTCCGCGAGGGCCACGCGGACCGACAGCTCGGTGATGTCGGGGAGGAACTCGTGCAGCGGCGGGTCCAGGAGGCGGACCGTCACCGGAAGGCCGTCCATCGCCGAGAACAGCTCCACGAAGTCCTTCTTCTGGAGCGGGAGCAGCGCCTTCAGCGACTCCTCGCGCTCGTCCTCTGTGTCGGCCAGGATGAGCCGCTCGACCAGCTCACGGCGGTCACCGAGGAACATGTGCTCGGTCCGGCACAGGCCGATGCCCTGCGCGCCGAAGCGACGGGCCCGCAGCGCGTCCTCGGCGTTGTCCGCGTTGGCACGGACCCGCAGCCGGCGCTTGCGGTCCGCGAACGCCATGATCCGGTGCACGGCCTCGACCAGCTCGTCGGCGTCGTTGGCGCCCGCGTGCATCCGGCCCTCGAAGTACTCCACGACGGGAGACGGGACGACCGGAACCTCGCCCAGGTAGACCTTCCCGGACGACCCGTCGATGGAGATCAGGTCGCCCTCCTCCACCACGTGCCCGCCCGGAACCGTCATCCGGCGCCGCTTGGTGTCGACCTCCAGCTCCTCGGCGCCGCAGACACAGGTCTTGCCCATGCCGCGCGCTACGACGGCCGCGTGGGAGGTCTTGCCGCCCCGGGAGGTCAGGATGCCCTCGGCCGCGATCATGCCGTCCAGGTCGTCGGGGTTGGTCTCCCGGCGGACCAGGATGACCTTCTCGCCCGAACGGGACCACTTGACGGCCGTGTACGAGTCGAAGACCGCCTTGCCGACGGCCGCGCCCGGCGAGGCCGCGATGCCCCGGCCGACCTGCGCGACCTTGGTGTTCTCGTCGAAGCGCGGGAACATCAGCTGGGCCAGCTGGGCGCCGGTGACGCGCTGGAGCGCCTCTGCCTCGTCGATCAGGCCCTGGTCGACGAGCTGGGTCGCGATCCGGAAGGCCGCGCCCGCCGTGCGCTTGCCGACCCGGGTCTGGAGCATCCACAGCTGACCGCGCTCGATGGTGAACTCGATGTCGCAGAGGTCCTTGTAGTGGTTCTCCAGCGTCTCCATGATCTGCATCAGCTGGTCGTACGACTTCTTGTCGATCTGCTCCAGCTCCGCGAGCGGGACGGTGTTGCGGATGCCCGCGACGACGTCCTCGCCCTGCGCGTTCTGGAGGTAGTCGCCGTAGACGCCCTGGTGGCCGGAGGCGGGGTCGCGGGTGAAGGCGACGCCGGTGCCGGAGTCGGGGCCGAGGTTGCCGAAGACCATCGAGCAGACATTGACCGCGGTGCCCAGGTCGCCGGGGATGCGCTCCTGGCGGCGGTAGAGCTTGGCGCGGTCGGTGTTCCAGGAGTCGAAGACCGCGTGGATGGCGAGGTCCATCTGCTCGCGCGCGTCCTGCGGGAAGTCCCGGCCCGCCTCCTTCTTGACGATCTTCTTGAAGGCGGTGACGAGCTTCTTGAGGTCGGCGGCCTCCAGGTCGGTGTCGACCGAGACCTTCTTGGCCTCCTTGGCCTTCTCCAGAGCCTCCTCGAAGAGGTCGCCGTCGACGCCGAGGACGGTCTTGCCGAACATCTGGATGAGGCGCCGGTAGGAGTCCCAGGCGAAGCGGTCGTCGCCGGCCTGCTGGGCGAGACCCTGGACCGACTTGTCGGAGAGGCCGATGTTCAGGACCGTGTCCATCATTCCCGGCATGGAGAACTTCGCGCCCGAGCGGACCGAGACGAGCAGCGGGTCGTCGGCCTGGCCGAGCTTCTTGCCCATGCGCTGCTCCAGCGCGTCGAGGTGCGCACTCACCTCGTCACGCAGTGCCGCCGGCTCCTCGCCGCTCTCCAGGTAGACCTTGCAGGCTTCGGTCGTGATGGTGAAGCCGGGGGGAACGGGGAGTCCCAGGTTGGTCATCTCGGCGAGGTTCGCGCCCTTGCCACCCAGGAGGTCCTTGAGGTCCTTGTTTCCCTCGGTGAAGTCGTAGACGAACTTCGCTACGTGGGGTTCTTTGTTTTCCGACACGGGTCTCGACTCCCTCGAGGACGCGGTGGCTGCCCTGACGGCGAGGAACATACCCAGATCGAAGGCGTCTGGGTACGTCTACTCGGGCGTCATACGCCCGTAACCAGCCGTCCGCCAGCGGATCGAAAGTCAAAGCTTGGCAAGCGACACGGGCCCGATGTTTTCACTTCTTGAACGCAATAACCCTCGCAAGCCGCCAGAATCGCTCATCTGAGCGGCAGGCGGCACGCCTGATTTCGATCGATGAACGATCAAGGGGTGGCACTCAGTGCCACCCCTTGGAGAAGTGCAGTCGCCCAAGATCCGCTCATTCGAGCGCGACCCCTATCAAGCGTGGCGAGAATCACGCTGCCACAGCGCACCGGATTTCACCATGCGGACGAGTATCGGGACCGCAACACGGACGTCATACGCCCATGGCCAGCAACCGCTCCTCGACCCGCTCGGGCGCGTACAGACACTCCACGACCAGCGCACCCGCCCCGACCAGCCCGGCCCGCTCCCCCAGCCGCGAGGTCACGACCTCCAGGCCGGCGGTGGAGCGCGGCAGCGCCCGCTGGTACAGCAGCTCCCGGACACCGGTGAGGAAGGGAGTTCCGGCCAAATCCCCGGCGATCATCAGGACCCCGGGGTTCAGCAGGGTCACCACGGTCGCGAGGACGTCCCCGACGTGCCGCCCCGCCTCCCGCGCGAGCGCCGCCGCCTCGGGATGCCCGGACGCCAGCAGGTCCCGCACGTCCGAGCCCGAGGCCGCGGGCACCCCGGCCGCCGCCAGCCGACGGGCCACGGCACCTCCGCTCGCGACGGCGGCGAGGCAGCCGTAGGACCCGCACCGGCACAGCGCCTCCGCGCCGGCCGGCACCCGGATGTGGCCGAGGTCGCCCGCGCCGCCGTCGATGCCCCGGTAGACCGAGCCGTCGACCACGACTCCGGCGCCGATGCCGGTCGAGACCTTGACCAGCACGAACGCCGAGCAGTCGGGGTGGGAGGTGCGCTGTTCGCCGTACGCCATGAGGTTGGCGTCGTTGTCGACGAGCACCGGGACCGGGCCCGCGCCGGTGTGCTCGGTGAAGGCTCTGGCGAGGCGGCCTCGTATGTCGTAGCCGTCCCAGCCGGGCATGATCGGCGGCTGGACCACCCGGCCGCTCTCCAGGTCGACCGGGCCCGGCACGGCGAGCCCGATCCCGCAGACCTCCGCCGCCCGCCGCCCCGCCTTCTCCAGCAGTTCGGCGAACCAGTGGCCCAGCTCGCCGAGCACCGCGTCCGGGCCGTCCTCGATCACCAGGGTGCCGCTGTGCTCGGCGAGGATCTCGCCGGTCAGGGAGAGCACGGCCGCGCGCGCGTGGCGGGTCTCCAGGTCGGCGGCGAGGACCACGGCGTGGGCGTCGTCGAACTCCAGGGTGATGGAGGGGCGGCCGCCCAGCGGGGAGTCCACGGGGCCTCCGGCGCCCTCGCGCAGCCAGCCCGCGCGGAAGAGCCGGTCGAGGCGCTGGCCGACGGTCGCCCGGGACAGTCCGGTGGCCTGCTGGAGCGCGCCGCGCGTGACGGCTCGCCCGCTGCGCACCAGTTCGAGCAGATCTCCGGCGCCGGTCTGACTCCGTCCACCCATGCGCACCCCCTTGTGTTTCCCAACTCTGCATTACATATTGAGTTTTGCGTGTTAAATAGACGTAACCCTACGGTAGCCCTGACCGAACCGGTCAGCCACACGTCTTTCGGGGAGCCCCGAGTGGATCGCACTGCCCAGCTCATCAGCCGTTCCGCGGAGCGCTCGATCGCATACGATCCGCCGGGTTCGCCGCCTTCCCTGCACGTGGGGGCGGCGAGGGTGCTGGAGGGCAACTGGACCGGCGCCTCCACGGTGCCCTCGCGCGGTCTGTACCCGCACCAGTGGTCCTGGGACTCCGCATTCATCGCGATCGGCCTGCGCCACCTCTCGCCGCTGCGGGCGCAGACGGAGCTGGAGACCCTGCTGACCGCCCAGTGGGGCGACGGGCGTGTCCCGCACATCGTCTTCAACCCCTCCGTACCGCTCGACGCCTACTTCCCGAGCCCCGACTTCTGGCGCTCCTCCACCGCGGGGCGCACGGCGGGCGCCCCGCGCACCGTACAGACGTCCGGCATCGTGCAGCCACCGGTCCACGCGCTGGCCGCGTGGCTGGTCCACCGCGCCGACCCCGGTCTGTCCCGGTCGCGCGGCTTCCTCGCCCGGGTGTACCCCCGTCTGGCCGCCTGGCACCGCTATCTCCTGCACCGCCGGGACCTGGGCGGCGGCGGCCTCGCGTCCGTCGTGCACCCCTGGGAACAGGGTATGGACAACAGCCCCGCCTGGGACCTCCCGCTCTCCCGTGTCACCCCGGCCCCGGCCCGCTCCTTCCGCCGCGCCGACCTCGACCACGGGGCGGCCGAGGACCGGCCGACGGACCTGGACTACGGACGGTACGTGCGCCTCGCGACGGACTACCGGGACGCCGGGTACAGGGATGGGCCGGGCGGGGGTCGGGGTGCCGGCACCGGCGGGTTCGCCGTCGAGGACCCCGCCTTCAACGCCCTGCTCATCGCCTCCGAGCACGCCCTCGCCCGGATCGCCGCCGAACTGGGCGCACCCGGCACGGCCCGGCACGCGCGCGCGGAGCGGCTCACGGAGGCTCTGGTGGAGCGGCTGTGGGACCCGGCGAGCGGGATGTTCCTGTGCCGGGACCTCAGGGCCCCCGCCCCGGACGGCCGCGGCGCCCTGATCCCCGAGCGCGGTGTCTCCGGCCTCGTCCCGCTCCTCCTCCCCGGCCTCCCGCGGGCCATCGTCTCAACCCTCCTGCACACCGCGTCCGGCCCCCACTTCGGCCTCGGTACCACCACCCGCCTCCTGCCCAGCTACGACCTCCTCGGCGAGGCCTTCGACCCGCACCGCTACTGGCGCGGCCCGGCCTGGTTCAACACCGCCTGGCTCGTGGAGCGAGGGCTGCGCACCCAGGGGGAGCTCCCACAGGCCGACGCCCTGCGGCAGTCGGTCCTCGAACTCGCCGAGAAGACCGACTTCGCGGAGTACGTCGACCCGTACACCGGCGAGGCCTGCGGGGCGACCGGCTTCAGCTGGACCGCCGCGCTCGCGCTCGACCTGCTGCACAGCGACACCACAGTCACGGCGGACATGGAACTCAAGGGAGGGAACCGGCGATGACGGACCGGCATCATCTGCTCGTGCACGGCGGGACGTTCGCTGCCGTGGGGGACAGCGGCGACATCAGCGGCGTCCGGAGCGCCGGCAGTTCCCCGGACGGGTTGTTCGTCCGCGACGCCCGGCACCTGAGCCGCTGGCAGCTCACGGTCGACGGCGCGGTACCGGAGGCCCTGTCGCCGGTGGCCGACGGCGACACCGCGCGCTGTGTCCTCGTCCCGCGAGGCGGCCGCCAGGAACCCCCCGCGCACACCCTCTTCCGCGAACAGGCGGCGGGGGACGGCTCGTTCGTCGAATCCCTCCGGATCACCAGCAACCGGCCGGTACCGACGACGGTCCGGCTCGCGATCACCGCGGACGCCGACTTCACCGACCAGTTCGAACTCCGCTCCGACCACCGCACCTACACGAAGACCGGCGCGACCCGCACCCGCGAAGTCCTCGACGACGGCGTGGAGTTCGGCTATCAGCGCCGCGAATGGCGTTCCTGTACGACGGTGACGGCCGACCCCGCCCCGGACGGCGTCGAGGAGACGGGCACCGGAGCCAGGCGCCTGGTGTGGAAGCTCGATCTGGAGCCGCACGGCACGGCCGAGCTGACCCTGCGCGTGATGGCCCGCCCGCACGGCGACCGGCGGACCCGCCGGGTACCGAGCTCCCCCGCCGCCCTGAACCGTCAACTCCTCGCGATGGAGGGCGAGTTCGTGGAGGGCGTGGCCTTCCCGACCGGCTGGCCCGAGCTGGCCGCCGCCTGCGCCCGCGGTCTCGCCGACCTCGCCTCGCTCCAGGTCCCGGCGACCGGCCCGGACGGCGAGGAGCTGCGCGTGCCGGCCGCCGGAGCCCCCTGGTTCCTCACCCTCCTCGGCCGCGACGCCCTCCTCACCGCGCTCTTCGCCCTCCCCTACCGCCCCCAGCTGGCCGCCGCGACCCTGCCCGCGCTCGCCGCGACCCAGGCCACCGAGGTCGGCGCGGCCTCCGTGGCCCAGCCCGGCAAGATCGTGCACGAGGTGCGGCACGGGGAGCTCGCGCACTTCGAGCAGGTGCCGTACGGCCGCTACTACGGCTCGGTCGACGCGACCCCGCTGTTCCTCGTCCTGCTCGGCGCCTATGTGGAACAGACCGGGGACGCCTCCCTCGCCCGGCGCCTGGAGTCCCACGCCCGCGCCGCGATCGGCTGGATGCTCGACCACGGCGGCCTCACCTCGCGCGGCTACCTCGTCTACCGCGCCGACCAGGGCGGCCTCGCCAACCAGAACTGGAAGGACTCCCCAGGCTCGATCTGCGGCGCCGACGGGACCCGCCCGAGCGGCCCGGTGATGGCGGCGGGCGCCCAGGGCTACGCGTACGACGCGCTGCGCCGGACCGCGTGGGTCGCCCGCACGGTGTGGGGGGACGAGACGTACGCGGCCCTCCTCGAACAGGCCGCGGCGGATCTGCGGGACCGCTTCCAGCGGGACTTCTGGATGCCGGACCGCTCCTTCCCGGCCCTCGCACTGGACGGAGAGGGCGGCCAGGTCGACGCGCTGGCATCCGACGCAGGACATCTGCTGTGGTCCGGGCTGCTCGACAAGGAGTACGGCGAGCTGGTGGGCCGGCGCCTGCTGGAGCCGGACTTCTTCTCCGGCTGGGGCGTACGCACCCTGGCCTCCGGCCAGCCGGCCTACCACCCGCTCTCCTACCACCGGGGCTCGGTCTGGCCGCACGACAACGCGCTGATCACGCTGGGGCTCGCCCGCTACGGCCTGCACGACGAGGCGCGGGCGGTGGCGCACGGGCTGGTGGACGCGGCGACGGCGACCGGGCACCGGTTGCCGGAGGTGCTGGCGGGGTACGGGCGGGAGTCCCACGGCGAGCCGGTGCCGTATCCGCACGCGTGCGTGCGGGAGTCGCGGTCCGCGGCGGCCCCTCTCGCCTTGCTGACGGCGGTCGGCGGCGCCTGATCGGAGGGGTGGACCTGTTGGCCAGGCGTTTGCCCGGTGTTTGCTCTGGCCGGTGAACTGTGGCTCGAGGCGAGCCGTACGGGACTGTGGCGGATCCGAGACCCCATATCGGGTCCGCCTTCCACCACGGACCGTACGGAAGGACCCTCGGGTGTCCGAGACCCTTGCAGAGAGCACGTCACCCGAGGTCGAGGCGGCCGACACGGACCAGCAGTCCCCGCGCGCGAGGTTCGTCCGGTGGCGGGAGGCCCACCCCACCGCCGTACGGAACGTGCGCTGGGCCCTGAACATCCTCGCCGCCGTGCTCGTCCTCGGGGCCCTGCTCCTGCCGAACAAGATCGCCTACCTGCAGCCGCGGGCGTTCGTGCGGATTCCGGCCGAGGCGATCATCGGGGCGGCCGTGATGCTCGCGCTGCCGCGCCGGCCGCGGCTGGTGGTGGCCGTGGTGTCCGGCGCGGGGCTCGGGGTGATGACGATCCTGAACCTGCTCGACATGGGCTTCAACGACTACCTCGGGCGGCCCTTCAACCCCGTCCTCGACTGGGAGCTGCTCGACGACGCGCAGTCGTACGTCGCGGACTCGATGGGCGGGGCCGTGGCGGTCGCGGCCGTGATCGGCGTGGTCGTCCTGGTGCTCCTGGTCCTGGCCGTCATGACGCTGGCGATGGTCCGGCTGAGCGGCCTGCTGGTCCTGGACCGCCGGGCGGCCACCCGCGGCACCCTCCTCGCCGCCACCGTCTGGGTCACCTGTTCCGCCCTCGGCCTCCAGGTCCTCGGCATCCCGCTGGCCTCCGAACACACCGCCGCGCTCACCGCGCTCCAGGCGAAACGGGTGGTGTACACCGTGCGGGACGAGGCGGATTTCCAGAAGGTGGCCAAGGTCGACGCCTTCGGGAACACGCCGGGCGCCCAGCTGGTGCCCGACCTGCGCGGCAAGGACATGATCTTCACCTTCATCGAGAGCTACGGGCGCAGCGCCGTCGAGGACCCGGGCATCGCGCCCGGCGTCGACAAGACCCTCGACACGAGCACCGCGGCCCTCGCGAAGGCCGGCTTCCACGCGAAGAGCGGGTGGCTCACCTCGGCGACGTACGGCGGCAGCAGCTGGCTCGGCCACTCGACGACCCTCTCCGGCCTCTGGATCGACAACCAGCAGCGCTACCGCACGGTCATGGCCAGCGACCACCTCAGCCTCACCAAGGCCTTCAGGAAGACCGGCGCCTGGGACACGGTCGGGGTGATGCCGGGCGTCCAGAAGGGCTGGCCGGAACAGAAGTACTACGGCCTCGACAAGGTCTACAACGCCTTCCAACTCGGCTACCAGGGCCCCAAGTTCAGCTGGTCGACCATGCCCGACCAGTACGCCCTGGAGGCCTACCAGAAGCGGATCCACGGCAAGAAGCGCGACAAGCCGCTGATGTCCGAGATCATCCTGACCTCCAGCCACCAGCCCTGGGCCCCCATCCCGAAGACGGTCGACTGGAACGACCTCGGCGACGGCTCGGTCTTCAAGGCCATCCAGAAGGCGGGCAACAAAGCATCCGACATCATCGCCGACCCCACCCGCTCCAAGCAGGAGTACGGCAAGTCCATCTCCTACTCGGTCACTTCACTGACCCAGTGGCTGGAGCGCTACGGCAACGACGACACGGTCCTCGTCTTCCTCGGCGACCACCAGCCGATCGCCCGGGTCAGCGGCGAGAACGCCAGCCGTGACGTGCCGATCTCCATCGTCGCCAAGGATCCCAAGGTCCTCGACAAGATCACGTCCTGGAACTGGACAGACGGCCTCAAGCCGGCCCACAACGCCCCCGTCTGGAAAATGAGCTCCTTCCGAGACCGCTTCCTGAGGGCGTACGGCTCAACTCCGCACCCGTCGAAGGGGTGACGCTGCGCTGGGCTTGAGCCCGGCGCCTATGGGGTGCCGGGTCAGGTTGTCGAGCGAGTGCGGGTCCGTCGTGGCTGGTCGCGAAGTTCCCCGCGCCCCTAGGTGGGACAGGTGGACGCACCTTTAGACGCGTACGGCGCGCAGGGGACGGGGTGGGGGTGTCCGCCCGCAGCGGCCGGCGTCCGTCACCGAGCACTACTCAAAGGAACCGAGCCGCCGGACCGAGGACGGACACCCCACGCGCTACCCAAGCCCCCACCGGAGCCGCAGCTGCGCCGCAGGCACCAGGGGCGCGGGGAACTGCGCAAAAACGCCCGCCCCCACCAACCCGCACCCGCACCCTCAGCCCCCCGACGTCTCCAACTCCGCGTCCTCCCCAACCCCCGCACAGTCATACGGATCCTTCAGCCACCCATCAGGCAGCACCACCCGATTGTTGCCCGACGTACGCCCACGCGGCCCGTCCGCCCCCGTCGGCCATGGCTGGTCAAGGTCCAACTCATCCAGCCCCGACCGGAGTTCGGACAGCGACGACGTGATCGCAAGCCGCTTGCGCATCTCGCTGCCGACCGCGAACCCCTTCAGGTACCAGGCCACATGCTTACGGAAGTCGATCACCCCACGCGACTCGTCCCCGATCCACTCCCCCAGCAGCGTGGCGTGCCGGACCATGACGTCGGCCACCTCCCGCAGCGAAGGCCGCGCGATGTCGTCCGTACGCCCCTCGAACGCCGCCACGAGGTCCGCGAACAGCCACGGCCGGCCAAGGCAGCCCCGCCCCACGACCACCCCGTCGCACCCCGTCTCCCGCACCATTCGCAGCGCGTCCGACGCCGACCAGATGTCCCCGTTGCCGAGCACGGGAATCTCCGGGACGTGCTCCTTCAGGCGGGCGATCGCGGACCAGTCCGCCGTGCCGCCGTAATGCTGCGCGGCCGTCCGCCCATGGAGCGCGATCGCCGTCACGCCCTCCTCGACCGCGATCCGCCCCGCGTCCAGATACGTGAGGTGATCGTCGTCGATGCCCTTGCGCATCTTCATCGTGACGGGCAGATCCCCCGCCCCGCTCACGGCCTCCCGCAGGATCGCCCGCAGCAGCGGGCGCTTGAACGGCAGCGCCGAGCCACCGCCCTTGCGGGTGACCTTGGGGACCGGGCAGCCGAAGTTCAGGTCGATGTGGTCGGCGAGGTCCTCCTCCGCGATCATGCGGACGGCCTTGCCGACGGTGGCCGGGTCGACGCCGTACAGCTGGATCGAGCGCGGCTTCTCGCTCTCGTCGAAGTGGATCAGCTGCATGGTCTTCTCGTTGCGTTCGACCAGCGCCCGAGTCGTGATCATCTCGCTGACGAACAGGCCCTTGCCGCCACTGAACTCCCTGCACAGCGTGCGAAAGGGCGCGTTGGTGATCCCGGCCATGGGGGCGAGGACGACGGGGGGCTGGACGGGGTGCGGACCGATCTGCATTCCCCCATTGTCACGCATCCCTCGCGGCGGCCGGCACGGATCGTGCACGATCATGCACTAACCATTAGTTAGACGTACTATTGAAATCGGCGTACGATGAAGCGCATGCCCGAGCTCAGCCATCGCCGACGCATGCTGGTCCTCGCGATCTGCTGTATGAGCCTCCTGATCGTGAGCCTCGACACCACGGCCCTCAATGTCGCCCTGCCCGCCATGCAGCGGGGCCTGGACGCGAGCACCGCGGGCCTCCAGTGGACGATCGACGCGTACACCCTGGTCCTCGCCTCCCTGCTGATGCTGGCCGGCTCCACGGCCGACCGGATCGGCCGTAAGCGCGTCTTCCTGGCGGGCCTGGTCGTCTTCACGATCGGCTCCGCACTGTGCTCCGCCGCGCCGAACCTGGAGGCGCTGGTCGCCTTCCGGATGGTGCAGGCGGTCGGCGGTTCGATGCTCAACCCGGTCGCGATGTCGATCATCACCAACACCTTCACCGACCCGCGCGAGCGGGCGCGGGCGATCGGCGTGTGGGGCGCGGTCATCGGCATCTCGATGGCCGCGGGACCGCTGGTCGGCGGGGTGCTCGTGGACTCGGTCGGCTGGCGCTCCATCTTCTGGGTCAACCTGCCGGTGGGCCTCGCGGCCCTCCTGCTCACCCTGCGGTACGTCCCCGAGTCCCGGGCGCCCAAGGCCCGCCGCCCCGACCCGGTCGGACAGCTCCTGGTGATCGCGCTGTTCGGCTCGCTGACGTACGCGATCATCGAGGCGCCGGCCTCGGGGTTGTCGTACGTCCTGCCCTTCGCCGTCGTGACCGTCCTCGCGCTGGCCGGGCTCCTCTGGTACGAGCCCCGGCGTGACGAGCCCCTCATCGGCCTGCGGTTCTTCGGGTCCGCACCCTTCAGCGGGGCCACGGTGATCGCGATCAGCGCGTTCGCGGGTCTTGGCGGGTTCCTGTTCCTGTCGACGCTGTACCTCCAGAACGTCCGGGGGCTGGACGCGCTGCACGCGGGCCTGTGGATGCTGCCGATGGCGGTGCCGATGTTCCTGTGCGCGCCCCTCGCCGGGCGGCTGGTGGGGAGCCGGGGGCCGAGGTTGCCGTTGGTGGTCGCGGGGGTCGCCATGACGGTGAGCGGGGTGCTCTTCGCGGCCTTCGACGCGGAGACGTCCGACGTGACGCTGTTGCTCGGGTACCTGTTGTTCGGGATCGGCTTCGGGTTCGTCAACGCGCCGATCACGAACACCGCGGTCTCCGGGATGCCGCGCGCCCAGGCCGGGGTCGCGGCGGCCGTCGCCTCCACCAGCCGCCAGCTCGGGCAGACGCTCGGGGTCGCGGTGGTCGGGGCGGTGCTGGCCTCGGGGGTCGGTTCGTCGTCGTACAAGGACGCGTTCGTGTCCGCCGCGGTGCCGGGGTGGTGGATTCTGGCCGGGTGCGGGGTCGCTGTGCTGATTTTGGGGGCGGTGACCACTGGGCCGTGGGCCCGGCGTTCCGCTGAGCGGACGGCTGAGCGGCTGGAGTCGGCGGAGGTTCGCGAGGCGGCGGGGGTCAGCGCGTAGTTTTGCGCCTGACGGCCGGTGGGGCTTCCCGCGCCCCTGGGTGGGTCAACTCAGCGCAGGTGACTCAGTACCGTTCGCTCCAGTCCAGGCAGAAACCTCTGACCCGCCACCGCCAGCCCGATCGCCGCCCCGACCCCAGCCCACGCCATTGGTCCCAGCGGTGTGCAGCCGAGCAGTTGGCTGACGCCCGGTGTCTCCACCACCGCGAACAGGACCGCCGCCGAACCCAGGGACGTCACGCGGACCAGCGGACTCTCCCGGCGGTCCGCGAGGGTCTGGGCCAACTGCGTGCCCACCACCGCGCACAGGGCCATCGTCGTCGAGCGGCGGGCCGTGCCCGGGGTGAAGCGGCCGATCAGCCAGGCCACGGTGGCGCCCAGGCAGGTGGTGATCGCGCGGTCGCGGATCTGACGGGTCAGAGCGGCGCCCAGGACCGTGTCGACCGAGGGCTCGTCCCCCGCCTCCGTGGGTTTCTCCGTCGGTGTCACGGCCACGGCCATCGCCGGGAAAAGGTCGGTGAAGAGGTTCACCAGGAGCATCTGGCGGGTGGACAGGGGTGCCGCGCCCGACAGGAGGGTGCCGAGGATGCCGAAGCCCACCTCGCCCGCGTTGCCGCCGATCAGGATGGCGATGGCGTCGGCGACGGAGTGCCACAGGGCGCGGCCCTCGCGGACGGCCTCGATGAGGACGGTGAGGTCGTCGCCGGTGAGGACGAGGTCGGCGGCGTTGCGGGCGGCGGCCGAGCCGCGGGCGTTGATGCCGACGCCGATGTCGGCGGCCCGGATGGCGGCCGCGTCGTTGGCGCCGTCGCCGACCATGCCGACGACCCGGCCCGCGTCCCTGAGGGCCTCGACGACCTGGAGCTTCTGCTCGGGCGCGACCCGGGCCACGACATCGGCGTCGCGCAGCATCCGGGAGCGGGCCGAGCGGTCGGCGGCGGCCAGTTCGTCGCCGGTGACGACCGTGGCGTCCTCGGGCCAGCCGAGGTCGGTGGCGATGGCGTGGGCGGTCTGCGGGTGGTCGCCGGTCAGCACGACCGGCCGTACGCCCGCCTCGCGCAGTCCGTGCACCAGGTCCGGGGAGGTGTCCCGGGCCACGTCGGCGAGGGCCAGCAGGCCCACGAACTCCAGGTCCCGCAGAGGCTCTTCGAGTACGGCCCTCCGGTCGCCGTCGTTGCCGTTGCCGTTGCCATCTCCGTCGCCGTCGAGCGGACGCCGGGCGACCGCCAGGACGCGCAGGCCGTCGCGGGCCAGCGACTGGGCCCGGGCGGAGGCGTCGGCGGGGAGGTCGGCGCAGGCGGGCAGGACGGTCTCCGGGGCGCCCTTGAGGACCAGTACCGGGGAGCCGTCGCCGGGGTGTCCGACGGCGGCGGCGTAACCGCGGCCGGCCTCGAAGGGAAGGCCCTCCAGCTGGGTCCACTCCTCGTCGGGCGCGGCCGCGTCCAGGACGGCCTCGTCGGTGGCGTGCGCCGGACGCTGCCCGGAGTCGCCGTCGAGCTGGGGACAGGCGCGGGCCGCGATGCGCAGCGGGCCGTCCGCGTCGGGCTCGTCCGGGGTGTGGACCGTGCCGTCCACGTCGCTGACCCGGACCAGGCGCAGCCGGTTCTCGGTGAGGGTGCCGGTCTTGTCGAAGCAGATGGTGTCCATGCGGCCCAGGGCTTCGAGGGTGCGCGGGGCGCGGACCAGGACGCCGTGCGCGCTGAGCCGGCGGGCGGCCGCCAGCTGCGCGACCGTGGCCACCAGCGGCAGCCCTTCCGGTACGGCGGCCACCGCGACCGCGACCCCGCCGCTGACCGCCTGGCGCAGGGGTGTGCCGCGCACCAGGGCGAGCCCGGTGACGGCGGCGCCGCCCGCCATCGTCAACGGCAGTGCCTTGCGGGTGAGTTCCTGGAGCCGGGCCTGGACTCCGGCGGCGGCCGGGGTACGGGCGGCGAGCGCGACGGCGCGGGCGGCCTCGGTGCGGTCGCCGGTGTCGACGACGACCGCGCGGGCGTTCCCGGCCACCACGGTCGTCCCCTCGAAGACCATGCAGTGCCGTTCGGCGACGGGGGCGCGGGGGCTCGGGTCGGTGCGCTTGCCCACCGGCAGGGACTCACCGGTCAGCGCGGACTCGTCGACCTCCAGACCGTCCTCCCACAGCAGCCGGGCGTCGGCGGGCACGACGTCGTCCAGCGCGAGCTCGATGACGTCCCCGGGGCTCAGCCTGGCGGCGTCGACGACGTGCGGTTCCGCGTCCCCCTCGGCGACCCGGGCCTTCTGCTTCTGCTGGGCCAGCAGCCCCGACAGGGCCCGCTCGGCGCGCAGCCGCTGCAGGCCGCCGACGAGCGCGTTCAGGTCGAGGGCGCCGACCACCAGCAGGGCGTCCATCGCGGACCCGAGGATCGCCGACGCGGCCGAGCCGACCGCCAGGACGGGGGTGAGCGGGTCGTCCAGCTCGCCGCGCACGGCCCGGGCGAGCTGCGCCGACCACCTGGCGGGGGACAGCACGGGAAGTCGTACGACGGCGTCGGCGGCGGTGCGGACCCGTGCGGTCGTCTGCTCGACGAGCGTCGGTTCCGGGGGTGCCTCCTGTTCCAGCCGGTCGCGTACGTCGTCCGGGTGCAGGGCGTGCCAGGCCACCCGGGGACGCGGGTGCGGGAGGCTCGTGGCGGCCACCCGCAGGGCGGCGCGGGTGCCGGTGAACAGGGCGACAGCCGCGGCCGCGTCGACGGGTGCGTGCCGGAGGCCGGGGATGGCCGTACGACGTCGGCCGCGGCCCGACTCGCCGACGGCGACGAGGAGTCCGGACAGGGCGGCGCCCGAGCGGGCCAGGGTCTGGGAGCGGTGGCCGACCGCGCGGGCCGCCGGTACGGCGGTCAACAGCCGCCAGACGTCGGGCAGTCCGTGCGGGGCGAGGACGTCGGCGCCCCAGGCGACCGCGCTGCCGCCGTCGGTGAGGGAGACGGCCACGTCGCCGCGGAGGAGTCCGGCGACGACGTCGGCGTCCTGGGGGCGTGCGACGGTGAGTACACCGCCTTCGCCATCGCGGAGTTGGTCGACGATGTCCCGCAACGGCCGCCCCGCGTCCATGACTTGGTCGGCGAGGCCGGTGAAGTCGGCCAGCGCGGGGTCGTCCAGGACGACGACCCGGAGTCCGGCGCGGCGGGCCGCGTCCAGCACCGGCTCGGCCCAGGCGTCGGCGCCCGCGCCCGGGGTGCGCAGGGCGCTCGGGTGCAGGAGGACGGTGCCGACGGTCTCCAGCTGCCGCAGCCGGTCCGGCTCGCGCACCAGGACGCCGGAGCGCGACAGGGTCGCGCTCAGTACCGCGTGGAAGGCGGCGGGGCCGTAGCGCGCGGCCTTGGGGGAGCCCGCGAGGACGGCCTCGGCGGCCTCGGTCACGTCGTGTTTGACGAGGAGCGCGGCGACGGCGCCGCCGAGGCTGCCGGCCGAGGCGTGGCCCGCGTACTCCTGGGCGGGCGAGGGGCGCGGGGGCGGGCGCAGGGCCTGGTCGGCGGGCACGCTGACCCGGTCGGGGACGCAGAGGTCGTCGTGGACCGTCTCGAAGGCGGCCGTCCGGACCAGGGCCTCGGCGAGCTGGCAGGTGCGCAGGGTGCCGTCGAGCAGCAGGGAGGTGGGGCTCTGGCCGGCACCGTGCACGGCGGCGTTCACGGCGGCCAGCGCCACGTCCGTCCGCGCGCTCCCGAGTCGCTCCCGCAGCCGGCCTCTGAAGCGGGGGTTCTCCCGCAGCAGCATCGTCACCGCGGTCACCGGCCGCGGCGAGGCGGGCAGCCGCAGCGCGGACCCGGTGACCGCGGCGACGGCTCCGACGGCGTCGGCGGCGAGCGCCAGGGCGGCGGTCCGCACCGAGCCGGGGTCACCGGGATGGGCGAGCTCCTCGACGTCCTGGTCGTCCGCCACCAGGCCGTACCGCTCGGCCAGCGCCGCGACCCGCTGCTCGACGCGCTCGGTGGCCACACCCTCCACCGCGGTCACGACGAGCCGTCCGAGGCCCTCGTCCCAGTAGGCCAGCGCGATGTCGGGGTGCTCGGCGAGGGCGGTGACGAGACGGCGGGCGCGGTGTTCGGTGGGGGCGGAGCGGGCGCGGTGCTCCCGACCGTCCCCTCCCTCCGCTCCGGCCGTTCCGTCCGTCTCGGCGCGCAGCGCCATGTGCACCCGGTGGCCCGCTCGCCAGTGCGGGGACGCTCCCGGGAGGGCCGCCCGGGCGGCCCTCGTGGTGCGGGCCGCGAAGTCCGCGGTGCGTACCCCGGCCCGTGCCGTTCCGGCCACCGCTCCGGCGGCCGCGCCGACCGCGGCGGGCGTACCCCGGGCGAGCAGGCGCGGGCCGGCCAGGACGAGGCCCGCGGCGGCTGTCGTGAGTCCTCGGTTCATCGTTCGTCCTCAGTCGCCGGAGCGGGCACGGCGCGCGGTGGAGCCCCCGGGGCCGCGTGGGCCGGCCGGTGCGGCCGTCTCGTGCGGAGGGAGCCTGTCGGAGGGTGTGCGCGACGCGGAGGAGGGTGCCCCGGACGCCTGGTGGGACGCGGTGCCAGGGGTGCCGTGGGACGAGGCCAGCACCCGGGGGGTGGGCCGGGTTTCGTCGTCCGGCTCCTCCCGCTCCCCCGGCCTCGGCCGGGTCAGCCACGCCACCGCCGCCCCGGTGACCGCGACGGGCCATTCGACGACGCCCGCGACACCGAGCACCCCGGCCCCGGCGTACACCGCGAGCCGCCGGCCGCGGGGGGACACCGCCCCGACCCGGTCCAGCGCTCCGCCGGCCACCCGGCCCACCGTCCCGGCCCCGGGCACCTTCCCCAGGACCGACACGGCCGCCCGCAACGGCTGCGGAAGCCCCTGCGTCGACGACGGTGACGGTGCCGGTGATCCTGCTACCTGCTGCGACGACTTCTGCTCGGCCATGACTCGCCTCGCATGTGGGGGGTTCTGTTCGGACCGCCCGAGTTCCCCCACTCCGGACGGTCATCCCCCACGGCGACGACGTTGCGAGCCTCGCTCACGTCCGCGCGGGCGGCGTCCTCTCCAGGGCGATCGCGTGCAGCCGCTCCAGCCGTCGCCGGGACTCCTCGTCCGCGGGGGCGTAGGTCACCATGCGCGGGCCCGCCTCGGGACCGAGCCACAGGTCGGTGTGGTCGACGCTGACATGGCCGACGTAGCGGTTCAGGAACTCCTTGCGGCGGCCCCGGTGTTCGATGACCTCGTGCCGGTCCCAGACCTCGCGGAACTCCGGGGACTCGGCGCGCAGCCGCTTCCGGAGCATCTGACGGCCGGGCTCGGCGAGGTGGCCGGCCATGGTGGCGCGGAAGCGGGCGGCCATCAGGCGCTGCGCCTCCGGCAGGTGGATGATCGAGGAGCCAGTCGTCGTTGGTGTAGGAGAGGATCATGCAGTTGCGGTCCTCGGGCGGCACTGCTGGATGGCGGGGTGTCGCTGCGCCGGGGCCTGCTGCTGATCCTGCCCTTCTCGATGGGCTTCGCCGGGTTCATGTTCGTGATCGCGGTGGCCCTTCAGGAGGGGGCTGGCCGCAGCCCCGTCCAGGCGGGTTTCGCGCTGGTCCCGCTCGCGGTGACGTTCCTGTTCACGTCGATCGCCGGGCCGCGGCTGATCTCGCGCTTCGGCACCCGGGTGGTGACCGCGGGCTTGCGCTGATCCAGGGGGTCGGCCTGGGCCTGATGATCCTGGCGGCCCGTTCCTCCTGGCCGGACCTCGGTCTGCTGCCCCTCCTGCCCGGCGGCGCGATCGCCGGAGTGGGCCAGGCGCTCCAGCTGCCCGTGGTCTTCCGGATCGTCCTGTCCGAGGTGCCGCCCGCGCGGGCCGGTGTGGGCAGTGGCGTGATGGTCACCACCCAGCAGGCCTCCCTGGCCCTGGGCGTGGCCACGCTGGGCAGCCTCTTCCTCGCCCTGGTGCCGGGCATGGGCATGCGGGACGCCCTGGTGACGACGCTCCTGGTCCAGCTGGCCGGGGTGGCCCTGACCGGCGTCCTGAGCCTGCGGCTGCCGCGCACGATCGACTGACCGGACCCGACCGGGCTCAAGTCCCGGCGAACGCCCCGTGAAGATACTGCTGTTGATGTTGTTCTTGCTGCACACTCCTAGCCGGAGGCGAGGCAGATGGTGCAGATCGGCACGAGCAAGGTGAGCCGCTGGGACCGGCACGGCCGCGAACATGTCGTCCAGGTGCAGCGCAAGGGCGCGCAACGCACGATCAGATGTGACACCTGCGGCTGGCACAAGGGAGCGCAGTTCCTGCCCTGGCTGAAGGCGGAGGAGCACCTGGCGGAGGCGCACCAGGCGACGGTGGAACCGTCGACGTCGTAGCGGGGGTGGCGGTGGTCAGGCCTTGACGCCCCGTACCAGCAGGTCCAGCAGCGCCGTGAACTCCTCCTGCGCGCCCGGCTTCTCCCACTCCCCGGCGTAACCGGGGTCGTGGAAGCGGCCGGTGGCCTGGAAGAGGGCCCGGGCCGTGACGGCCGGGTCGGCGACGGTGAAGGTGCCCGCGTCGACGCCGTCCTGGACGACGCGGGTGAGTTGGCCGGTGAGGTCGGTGAGGTGCTCGATGACCGCACCGACGTTCTCGCCGGTCAGGACCGTGTACGTGGCGAACAGCTCCGGATCGTCGCCCGCCTTGCGGCGCTTGGCCTCGAAGAGCGCGGCGAGCCAGTCCCGCAGCCGGGCCTCCGGATCACGGTCCTGCGCGGCGATCGCGGCCAGCACGCTCGTCGTCCGGTCCAGCCACCGCTTCGTCACCGCCTCCCGCAGCGCCGCCTTGGTCCGGAAGTGCCGGTAGACGCTGCCATGGCTGACGCCGAGCGCGCGTGCCACGTCGACCACGGTGGCCTTGGCCGGGCCGTGGCGGCGCAGCACCTCCTCGGTGGCTTCGAGGATGCGCTCGGCGGTCAGAATCTGCGGAGTCGAGGACATGGCCCAGACCGTACCCGGGGGCGAATCAACGCTCCACCTGCTCCCACCGCACCCCCGCCCAGCCCGCACCCACGACTGACGCCGACCACGCCGGCCTCCACCGCACCGTGAACGCGCGGCATGTCCGGGCGGTACCCGGGCCGGTGCTCACCGCTCGCTGTCGAGCATGGCCATCAGCGGCTTCGCGTACCGCTCGCCGGCCGCCGCGTCCGCGGGTACGGCGTCCTCGATGGCGGCGAGGTCGGCGGGCTCCAGGGTCACGTCCAGGGCGCCCAGGGCCTCGGCGAGCCGTTCGCGGGTCCTCGCGCCGACCAGCGGCACGATGTCGTCGCCCCGGGAGGCCACCCAGGCGATGGCGATCTGCGCGACCGTGACGCCCTTCTGTTCGGCGATCTTGCGCAGCGACTCGACCAGCGCGAGGTTGTGCCGGAGGTTGTCGCCCTGGAAGCGGGGCGAGTGGGCCCGGAAGTCGTTCGCGGCGAGTGGCCGGTCGGCCGTGAGGTGGCCGGAGATCAGTCCACGGGAGAGCACTCCGTACGCGGTGACGGAGATGCCCAGTTCGCGCAGGGTGGGCAGGATCTCCCGCTCGGGGCTCCGGGATATGAGCGCGTACTCGATCTGGAGGTCGGCGATGGGGGCGGTGGCGGCGGCCCGGCGGATGGTGTCGGCGCCGACCTCGCTGAGCCCGATGTGCCGGACCCAGCCCTTCTCGACCAGTTCGGCGATCGCGCCGACGGTCTCCTCGATCGGCACCTGCGGGTCGAGCCGGGAGGGACGGTAGACGTCGATGTGGTCGACGCCGAGGCGCTGGAGGGAGTACGCGGCGAAGTTCTTCACCGCGCCGGGGCGGCCGTCGAAGCCGGACCAGCCGCCGTCCGGGTCGCGCAGGGCGCCGAACTTCACGCTGAGCAGCGCGTTCTCGCGCAGGGCGGCCGGCGCGGTGCGCAGTGCCTCGCTGATCAGCAGTTCGTTGTGGCCCATGCCGTAGAAGTCGCCGGTGTCCAGCAGGGTGACACCGGCCTCCAGGGCTGCGTGGAGGGTCGCGATCGACTCGGCGCGGTCCGTGTCGCCGTACATGCCGGACATGCCCATGCAGCCGAGGCCGAGGGCGGAGACCTGGGGGCCGGTGGTTCCGAGGGTTCGGGTTGGCATCGTCATGCCGTCCACCCTGCCATGACAGATGACAGATTTCAATATCTGTCATCTGTCATTCGTCACCGGCGCATCGATCACCCGTCAGTGGTGGCCAGCTTGGCCCCGAGCAGCACGAACGACCCCGCGAAACCCCGCCGCAGCCAGGCCATCACCCGCGGCCGTGCGATCACATGGCTGCGGACCGAGGCGGCGAGCACCCCGTACCCCGCGAAGACCACGAAGGTCGCCAGCATGAAGACCCCGCTCAGGGCCAGCATCCGGGGCAGCGCCCGCGGCTCGCCCGGATCCACGAACTGCGGCAGGAAGGCGAGGAAGAAGATCGTCAGCTTCGGGTTGAGGAGGTTGATCAGCACTCCTCGGACGATCACGCGGCCCGCGGACCGGGGCGCGCCGTCCTGGTCGACGTCGATGACCTCCTTGTCCCGCACGGTCGCCCAGGCCATGTACAGGAGGTAGGCGACCCCGGCGCACTTGACCGCCTGGAAGGCCACGGCACTGGCGTTCAGCAGCGCGGCGAGCCCGGTGACGGTGGCCAGGACGTGCGGCACGATCCCGAGGGTGCAGGCGAACGCGGCGACGACGCTCGCGCGCGGACCGCGGGAGAGACCGGCGGCGAGCGTGTAGACGACCCCGGTGCCGGGAGTGGCGACCACGACCAGGGTGGTGAGGAGAAAGGCGAGGCTCATGCGGGCCACCCTGTCGTCGCCGTGGACCGGGATACAGGGCCAATCGCCCACCGGGCAACGGGACCAATGTCCGGTCCGCCGTTCCGTTCGACACGCTTCACAGCAGCCCGGAGAATAGAGGCTGTCGGCGTGCAGTCATCCCGGCGGCGCCTGCCGTCGGCCGCGCGGTGATCCAGCGCCGCCCAGGGAGGCCGCGATGGCCGTCCGTATCGGCACGTTCAACACCGAGAACCTCTTCCGTCGTCCCTCCGTGTTCCGCCTTTCGGGCGCGACGGAGCGCAAGAACGTCCTCGACGATTTCGACACCTTGGTCGCTCTCCTGGACAAGGAGACGTACACCGACGAGGACAAGCGGAAGATCTCGGAGCTCATCCTGAAGCACCGGGCGTACAGCAGCGACCCCGAGAACCCGCCGCTGATCTACGTCAACCAGAACCGTCCCGGGAAGAAGAGCGGGCTCTTCGACACGCCCCCTCCGGGGACAGAGCCGACAGAGCTGCCGATCCTCGCCGGCGGCCGGGGGAAGTGGGCCGGCTGGGCCGAACTCGGCCAGGACGACCTGGACATGGCCGCGGTCAGCAACACCGGGCGGGTCATCAGAGAGGTGAACGCCGAAGTCCTCCTGACGCCCGAGGTCGAGGACCGGCTCACCCTGGACCGCTTCAACGAGCAGGTTCTGGGCCTGGGCTGGCAGCCGTACCCCGTCGATCTGCTGATCGACGGCAACGACCCGCGGGGCATCGACATCGGGATCCTCAGCCGCTTCCCGGTCACATCCGTCCGTCCGCACCTCTTCGATCCGGACCCGGAAGACCCGACGAAGCACCTGTTCAGCCGTGACTGTCCCGAGTACGAGATCCAGCTCGACCAGGAGAGCCTGGTGATCCTCGGAAACCACCTCAAGAGCAAGTTCAACGACGACCCGGAGCTGCGCCTGCACCAGGCCGAGCGGGTCGCGGAGATCTACCGGGCCGCGCTGGAGCGCACCCCGAACGTCGTGGTCGCCGGAGACCTCAACGACACCCCGGACAGCAAGCCGGTCGAAACGCTGCTGGACGCCGGCCTGCGCGATGTGATGAGTCACCCCTCCTACCAGGGCGACGACCACGGCACCCACGGCACCTGCAAGCGGGAACGCGACAAGCTCGACTACATCATGCTGTCGCCCGCGCTGTGGGAGAAGGTGCAGAACGTGGGCCTGGAGACGCGGGGCATCTTCGCCCACTCGAACCACTTCAACACCGTCAAGACGAAGATCGACGAGGCATCGGACCACGCCGCGCTCTACGTGGACGTGGCGATCTGACGAAAACGCCCGCCCTCCGGCCGACAGGGTCGGCCGGAGGGCGGGCCTGGAGCGAGGCGGACGTCAGCAGCCGAGCAGGCGCCCGGCCAGGTACCCCTCGATCTGGTCGAGGGAGACGCGCTCCTGCTTCATGGAGTCGCGCTCGCGGACCGTCACCGCGTTGTCGTCGAGGGTGTCGAAGTCGACCGTCACGCAGTACGGCGTGCCGATCTCGTCCTGACGCCGGTAACGGCGGCCGATCGCGCCGGCGTCGTCGAACTCGATGTTCCAGTTCTGGCGCAGCGCCTGGGCGAGGCCCTTGGCCTTCGGGGACAGCTCGGCGTTGCGGGACAGCGGCAGGACCGCGACCTTCACCGGGGCGAGGCGGTGGTCGAGGCGCAGCACCGTGCGCTTCTCCAGCTTGCCCTTGGCGTTGGGCGCCTCGTCCTCGATGTAGGCGTCGAGCAGGAACGCCAGCATCGCGCGGCCGACACCGGCCGCGGGCTCGATGACGTACGGCGTCCAGCGCTCGCCGGCCTCCTGGTCGTAGAAGAAGAGGTCCTGGCCGGAGGCCTTGGAGTGGGCGGTGAGGTCGTAGTCGGTGCGGTTGGCCACACCCTCCAGCTCACCCCACTCGTTGCCGCCGAACTGGAAGCGGTACTCGATGTCGGCGGTGCGCTTGGAGTAGTGGGAGAGCTTCTCCGCCGGGTGGTCGTACCAGCGCATGTTCTCCTCGCGGAGACCGAGGCCGGTGTACCAGTTCCAGCGCTGCTCCATCCAGTACTCCTGCCACTTCTCGTCCTCGCCCGGCTTGACGAAGAACTCCATCTCCATCTGCTCGAACTCGCGGGTGCGGAAGATGAAGTTGCCGGGCGTGATCTCGTTGCGGAAGGACTTGCCCATCTGCGCGATGCCGAACGGCGGCTTCTTGCGCGAAGCGACCTGCACCTGGGCGAAGTTGGTGAAGATTCCCTGCGCGGTCTCGGGACGCAGGTAGGCCACGGAGCCGGAGTCCTGGGTCGGGCCGAGGTGGGTGGAGAGCAGACCCGAGAACTGCTTGGGCTCGGTGAACTGGCCCTTGTTGCCGCAGTTGGGGCAGTTCACGTCGGCGAGGCCGTGCTCCGGGGCGTGCCCCTTCTTGGCCTCGTAGGCCTCCTCCAGGTGGTCCGCGCGGAACCGCTTGTGGCAGGAGGTGCACTCGGTCAGCGGGTCGGTGAAGGTGGCCACGTGACCGGAGGCGACCCAGACCTCGGGGGCCAGGATCACGGACGAGTCGAGACCGACCACGTCCTCGCGGGACGTCACCATGTAACGCCACCACTGACGCTTCAGGTTCTCCTTGAGCTCGACACCCAGCGGTCCGTAGTCCCAGGCGGCCTTCTGGCCTCCGTAGATCTCACTACAGGGGAAAACGAAGCCCCGGCGCTTGCTCAGGCTGACGATGGTGTCGATCTTGTCGGCGGCCACGGTGCTCTCTTCATGACGAATGGACATTGGGGAGGGGCGGCGCGAAGCGCCTCGGTGGGGGGTGGTGGTCGGGAGGCGGGCGGGCGAATGCCTCAGGTTACCGGCGCTGCCACCCCCGGTATCAAATCGGTTCGGGACCCGGACTTTGTTGACAACGGTTTCCATATTTGATGAAAATGACTGTCATGAACGTACGACGACGCCTCATACCCCTGGTCGCCGCCGCAGGCGCCCTCTCCGCCCTCTCCGCGTGCTCCACCGACAGCGCCGCCGCGGGGGACACCGGCAAGTTCGACGTCGTCGCGTCCTTCTACCCGATGGCCTTCCTCGCCGAGCAGATAGGCGGGGACCAGGTGCACGTCACCAGCCTGACCGAGCCCGGCCAGGAGCCGCACGACCTGGAGATCAGCGCCAAGCAGACCGCGCAGCTCCAGGAGTCCGACGCGGTGCTCTACCTCAAGAACCTCCAGCCCTCCGTGGACGACGCGGTGAACCAGTCCGAGATCAAGACCAAGATCGACGCCTCGTCCCTCACCTCGCTGGAGAAGCACGGCAACGAGGTCGGCGGCCACGCTGCCGAGCACGACGACGACGCACACGGCGAGGAAGCCGGCGGCGAGGACCCCCACATCTGGCTCGACCCGGTGAAGTACGCGGAGGTCGCCAAGGGCGTCGGCACCGCCTTCGAGAAGGCCGACCCGGACCACGCGGCCACCTACAAGGCCAACACGGCGGCCCTGGTGAAGAAGCTCGACGCCCTGAACACGAAGTTCGAGAACGGTCTGAAGAACACCGACACCAAGGTCTTCATCACCACCCACGCCGCCTTCGGCTACCTCGCCGAGCGCTACGGCCTCACCGAGGAGGCCATCAACGGTCTCGACCCCGAGTCGGAGCCGAGCGCCGACCGCGTCAAGGACCTTGAGAGGATGGCGAAGGCCGACGGCGTCACGACCGTGTTCTACGAGACGCTCGTCAGCGACAAGACCGCGAAGACCATCGCCTCCGACGCCGGGCTGAAGACGGACGTCCTCGACCCGATCGAGGGCATCACCGCCAAGTCCCGCGGCAAGGACTACTTCTCGGTCCAGGAAGCCAACCTGAAGGCGCTGCAGGGCGCCCTGGGAGCGAAATGACACCGGAGGACGGCATGAGCGAGTCCGTCATCACGCTGCGCGGAGTCCGCGCCGACCTGGGCTCGCGGCCCGTTCTGCGCGGCATCGACCTCACCGTGCACCGCGGTGAGGTCGTCGCGCTGCTCGGCGCCAACGGCTCCGGCAAGTCCACCGCGATCCGCACGATCATCGGCCAAGTGCCCGTGTCCGCCGGGCAGATCGAGCTCTTCGGCACCCCGCGCGGGCGCTTCCGGGACTGGGCGCGGGTCGGGTACGTCCCGCAGCGCACCACCGCCGCGGGCGGCGTCCCCGCGACCGTCACCGAGATCGTCTCCTCGGGCCGGCTTTCCCGCGCCCGCTTCGGCATGCTCCGCAAGGCCGACCACGAGGCCGTACGCCGGGCCCTGGAGCTGGTCGGCATGGCGGACCGGGCCAAGGACTCCGTGAACGCCCTCTCCGGCGGCCAGCACCAGCGGGTGCTGATCGCCCGCGCACTCGCCGCCGAACCCGAACTCCTGATCATGGACGAGCCGATGGCGGGCGTGGACCTGGCCAGCCAGGAGGTGCTGGCGCGGACCCTGAAGGACCAGGTGGCCCAGGGCACCACGGTCCTGCTCGTGCTGCACGAACTGGGCCCGCTGGAGCCCCTGATCGACCGGGCGGTCGTCCTGCGTGACGGCTGTGTCCAGCACGACGGTCCTCCCCCGCGCGCGGTCGGCCAGCACGCCCTGCCGGGACACGACCACGTCCACCCCCACTCCCCCGACCACGAGCCGATGCGCACAGGACTGCTGAGCTGATGGACTTCCTCGACTACGCCTTCATGCAGCGGGCCCTGCTCGCCGCCGTCCTGGTCGGCATCACCGCCCCCGCCGTCGGCATCTACCTCGTCCAGCGCCGCCAGGCCCTCATGGGCGACGGAATCGGCCATGTGGCGTTGACCGGCGTCGGCCTCGGCTTCCTGCTCTCCTGGTCGCCGGTGTGGATGGCCACCCTCGTCTCGGTTCTCGGCGCGGTCCTCATGGAGCTGATCCGCTGGTACGGCAAGACGCGGGGGGACATCGCCCTCGCGATGCTCTTCTACGGCGGTATGGCCGGCGGCGTGCTGCTCATCAACCTCGCGCCCGGCGGCTCCAACGCCAACCTGACGTCGTACCTGTTCGGCTCCCTGTCGACAGTGAGCCAGTCCGACGTGACCGCGATCTGCGTGCTGGCCGCGTTCGTGGTACTCGTCACCCTCGGCCTGCGCCGGCAGCTCTTCGCGGTCAGCCAGGACGAGGAGTTCGCGCGGGTCACCGGTCTCCCGGTGCGCGCGCTCAACCTGCTGACCGCGGTCACGGCCGCCGTGACGGTGACCGTGGCGATGCGCGTGGTCGGACTGCTGCTGGTCAGCGCGCTGATGGTGGTGCCGGTGGCGGCGGCGCAGCAGCTCACCCGGAGCTTCGCGGCCACCTTCGCGATCGCGGTGGCGATCGGCGTGACGGTGACGACCGGCGGCACCGTGACCTCGTACTACCAGGACGTGCCGCCCGGTGCGACGATCGTGCTGCTGACCATCGGGGCGTTCATCGTGCTGACGGGGCTGGCCACCCCACTGGCCAGGCGACGGGCCCGGGCGGCCGCCGCCGCGCAACCCGCCCCGGACCCCGCCGAGTGCGCGATTCCGGCCAGTCGGCAGGCGGACGGCCCGGTCGGCGTCTGACCCGGCACAGGCCGGGCTGGCACAATGGCCCGGCAGGCGCCGAACGAAGGAGGAACCCGTGACGACCGCAGGACCGCCCGTGAAGGGCCGCGCGACCCGGCAGCGGGCCGCCGTGGCGGCGGCCCTCGACGAGGTCGACGAGTTCCGCAGCGCCCAGGAACTGCACGACATGCTCAAGCACAAGGGCGACGCCGTCGGTCTGACCACGGTCTACCGCACCCTCCAGAACCTCGCCGACGCGGGCGAGGTCGACGTCCTGCGCACCTCCGACGGCGAGTCCGTGTACCGCCGCTGCTCCACCGGCGACCACCATCACCACCTGGTCTGCCGGGTCTGCGGCAAGGCCGTGGAGGTCGAGGGCCCGGCCGTCGAGAAGTGGGCCGACGCGATCGCCGCCGAGCACGGATACGTCAACGTGGCGCACACCGTGGAGATCTTCGGCACCTGCGCGGACTGCGCGGCAGCCCAGGCCTGACACCCACAAGGAACACACAGCGGAGCCGAGGGATAACCCTTGGCTCCTTCTCCTTTGCATGACATGGCCCGAACAACGTGCCACGCTCCCTCCAGCTCTGACGCAGTCCCCGCACGGCACCTCCACCCCGTCGTCGCAGTAGGAGCAGTAGGAGTACGAGTGAGACCCTCCCCACGAAGATCAGCCGTCGCCGCGTCCCTGGTGGCCGCCGCGTCCCTCCTCGCCGTAGGCGTCCAGACGGTGCCCGCCGCCGCGAAGCCCGCCGCCCCTCACCCAAGCCCCCTGCGCACCGGGGGCTTGGAGGCCAAGCTCTCCCCCGCCCAGCGCACCGCGCTGATCAAGAGCGCGTCCGGCAGGGCCGCCGCGACCGCCGGCTCCCTCGGCCTCGGTGCCAAGGAGAAGCTGGTCGTCAAGGACGTCGTCAAGGACAACGACGGCACCCTGCACACCCGCTACGAGCGCACCTACGACGGCCTGCCCGTCCTCGGCGGCGACCTGGTCGTGCACACGCCCCCGGCCGCCCAGGCCACGGGCACGCTCAGCACCACCTTCAACAACAACCGCCGTACCGTCTCGGTGAAGTCGACGACCGCCACGTTCGGCAAGGCGGCCGCCGAGTCCAAGGCGCTGAGGACCGCCAAGGCGCTCAAGGCCGAGAGCCCCGCCGCGCAGAGCGCCCGCAAGGTGATCTGGGCGGGCTCGGGCACGCCGAAGCTCGCCTGGGAGACAGTGGTCTCCGGCTTCCAGGACGACGGCACGCCCAGCAAGCTGCACGTCATCACCGACGCCGGCACCGGCGCCGAGCTCTCCCGCTTCGAGGGCGTCGAGACCGGCACCGGCAACAGCCAGTACAGCGGCACGGTCAGCATGAACACCACGCTGTCCGGTTCGACGTACCAGCTGTACGACACCACCCGCGGCGGCCACAAGACGTACAGCCTCAACAACGGCACCTCGGGCACCGGCACGCTGATGACGGACGCGGACGACGTGTGGGGCACGGGCTCCGGCTCCAACACCCAGACCGCCGGGGTGGACGCCCACTACGGCGCCCAGGAGACCTGGGACTTCTACAAGAACACCTTCGGCCGCAGCGGCATCAAGAACAACGGGGTCGCCGCCTACAGCCGTGTCCACTACAGCTCGGCGTACGTCAACGCCTTCTGGGACGACGACTGCTTCTGCATGACGTACGGCGACGGCACCGGCAACACCCACGCGCTGACCTCGCTGGACGTGGCGGGGCACGAGATGAGCCACGGGGTCACCTCGAACACGGCAGGGCTCAACTACACCGGTGAGTCCGGCGGGCTCAACGAGGCAACCTCCGACATCTTCGGCACCGGCGTGGAGTTCTACGCCAACAACTCCTCCGACGTCGGCGACTACCTCATCGGCGAGAAGATCGACATCAACGGCGACGGCACGCCGCTGCGGTACATGGACAAGCCCAGCAAGGACGGCGGCTCGGCGGACAGCTGGTACTCGGGCGTCGGCAACCTCGACGTGCACTACTCGTCCGGACCCGCGAACCACATGTTCTACCTGCTCTCCGAGGGCAGCGGCACCAAGACCATCAACGGCGTGACCTACAACAGCCCGACCTCGGACGGGGTCGCCGTCGCCGGGATCGGCCGGGCCGCCGCCCTGCAGATCTGGTACAAGGCGCTGACGACGTACATGACGTCGAGCACCAACTACGCCGGGGCCCGCACCGCCGCCCTCAACGCGGCGGCCGCCCTCTACGGCACCAGCTCCGCGCAGTACGCCGGGGTCGGCAACGCCTTCGCGGGCATCAACGTCGGCAGCCACATCACCGTGCCGTCGACCGGCGTGACGGTGACCAACCCGGGCAGCCAGTCCGCCAAGGTCGGGACGGCCGTGAGCCTCCAGGTCAGCGCGAGCAGCACCAACAGCGGCGCACTGACCTACGCGGCCTCCGGGCTGCCCGCCGGCCTCTCGATCAGCAGCTCCACGGGGCTGATATCCGGCACCCCGACCACGGCCGGCAGCTACAGCACCACGGTCACGGTCACCGACAGCACCGGAGCCACCGGGACGGCGTCCTTCACCTGGACGGTCAGCTCGACCGGCGGCGGCACCTGCACCTCCGCGCAACTGCTGGGCAACCAGGGCTTCGAGTCGGGCAGCACGACCTGGAGCGCGTCCAGCGGTGTCATCACCAACGACACCGGCGAAGCCGCCCGCACCGGCTCCTACAAGGCCTGGCTGGACGGCTACGGCTCCACCCACACCGACACGCTCTCCCAGTCGGTGACGATCCCGAGCGGCTGCACGGGGACGACGTTCACCTTCTATCTGCACGTCGACACCGCGGAGACCACCACCAGCACGCAGTACGACAAGCTGACGGTGACCGCCGGTTCGACGACCCTGGCCACGTACTCGAACCTGAACGCGGCCTCCGGGTACGTCCAGAAGTCCTTCAGCCTGTCGGGCTTCGCCGGTCAGACGGTCGCCCTGAAGTTCACCGGTGTCGAGGACTCCTCGCTCCAGACGAGCTTCGTGATCGACGACACTGCGGTGACGACGAGCTGATCCTCTGAGCGACGAGGGCGGTCCGGAGGCTCAGGCCTCCGGGTCGCCCTTCATCGCTTCCTCCATGGCGAGCAGCTCCTCGTTCGGGACGGCCCCGCCGAAGCGGCGGTCCCGGGAGGCGAACTCGACGCACGCCCGCCACAGGTCACGGCGGTCGAAGTCGGGCCACAGGACGTCCTGGAAGACCATCTCGGCGTACGCGCTCTGCCAGAGCAGGTAGTTGGAGGTGCGCTGCTCGCCGCTGGGCCGCAGGAACAGGTCCACGTCGGGCATGTCCGGGTAGTACAGGTACTTCGCGAGGGTCTTCTCGTTGACCTTGGACGGGTCGAGGCGGCCCGCCCTCACGTCCTCGGCGAGCGCCTGCGCGGCATCCGCGATCTCGGCACGGCCGCCGTAGTTCATGCAGAAGTACAGGGTCAGCTTGTCGTTGCCCTTGGTCTGCTCCTGGGCGACCTGGAGCTCCTTGGCGACGGACTTCCACAGCTTGGGCATCCGGCCCACCCAGCGCACCCGGATACCGAGCTCGTCGAGCTGGTCGCGGGTCTTGCGGATGAAGTCCCGGTTGAAGTTCATGAGGAAGCGGACCTCGTCGGGCGAGCGCTTCCAGTTCTCGGTGGAGAAGGCGTACAGCGAGATGTTCTTCACGCCGGCCTCGATGGCGCCCTGGAGCACGTCCAGGACCCGCTCGGCGCCGACCTTGTGCCCTTCGGTCCTGGGCAGCCCGCGCTCCTTGGCCCACCGCCCGTTGCCGTCCATGACGATCGCCACATGCTCGGGGATCAGCTCACCGGGGAGCTTCGGCGCGCGGGCACCGGACGGGTGCGGCTCCGGCGCCCTGTACTCGCGCCGCCGGCGCCCCAGGATCCCGTTTACGGCCATGGTGCTTCTCGTCTCCTCAGTGGTGCTCTACGACTGTGGTGGTCTACGACTGTGGTGGTCTACGACTTTTCCACGTACCGAAGTGAGCGCAGCCCGCGCTCCATGTGCCAGTGCAGGTAGGCCGACACCAGCCCGCTGCCCTCCCTGACGTACCGCGGCTCGCTCGCGTCCGCGGTCTCCCAGTCTCCCGTAAGCAGCGCGGCGAGGAGTTCCAGGGTCTGCGGCGACGGTACGACGCTGCCGGGCACCCGGCAGTCCACGCAGACCGAGCCTCCCGCGGCCACGGAGAAGAAGCGGTTCGGGCCGGTCATGCCGCAGCGCGCGCAGTCGCTGAAGCTGGGGGCGTAGCCGTTGACCGCCAGGGAGCGGAGCAGGAAGGCGTCGAGGACCAGGTGGGGCGCGTGCTCACCCCGGGCGAGGGTGCGCAGGGCGCCGACCAGCAGCAGGTACTGCTGGACGGCCGGCTCGCCCTCGTGGTCGGTGAACCGCTCGGCGGTCTCCAGCATGGCCGTCCCGGCGGTGTACCGGGCGTAGTCGGAGACGATCCCGCCACCGTACGGAGCGATGGTCTCGCTCTGTGTGCACAGCGGCAGGCCGCGCCCGATGAGCTCGCTCCCCCGCGCGAAGAACTGCACGTCGACGTGGGAGAAGGGTTCGAGGCGGGCGCCGAACTTGGACTTGGTGCGGCGCACGCCCCTCGCCACGGCCCGTACCCGCCCGTGACCCCGCGTGAGCAGCGTGATGATCCGGTCGGCCTCCCCCAGCTTCTGCGTCCGCAGCACGACCCCGTCGTCCCGGAAGAGACTCATCGCACACCCCCGCGCGGGGGGCGCGGCACGGTGCCGTCGTAGCGGAACAGACTCATGAGCCCATTCTCGCCTACGCGGAACCGTGCTCGTCGGCGTCCGCGACTACGCCCTCCGCCGGGGTGGCTTCCCGCAGGGCGTCCGGTACCGCGTCCCACTCCCTGCCGCCGCCGTACGGTCTGAGTTGGACGTACGGCCCCTCATGCCCCATCACGACGCCGGACCTCCCGGTACGGGTGTCCACGACGTAAGAACCCACGGGCATTTTCGTCACCGATTCCCTCCTGACTCCGATTTCATCGAACTCCCCGCCTTTTTCGGGTTTCACTCTTCCCTGCTCCACCGTGGTCTTTTTTCCCTACACTCGGCAGGAGTCTGTGCACTACAAGTGCAAAGCTGAACAAGGGGGTTGGCCATGGCCAATGGTTCACGGCAGGCGGCATGGGAGTTCTTCGGAACGGAACTGCGGCGGCAGCGGGAGGAGGTCGGGATGACCCAGGCTGAGCTGGGGTCACGCGTCTTCGTCTCCGGCGCTTATATCGGGCAGTTCGAGCAGGCCTTTCGAAAACCGCAGCTGGATATCTCCCAGAGGATCGACGCGGTTCTACAAACCGACGGTATCTTCGAGCGGTTGTGCAGGAAGCTCATCGATGACAAGCGGTATGCGGATTACTTCGCGCAGGCGGCGGAGTTGGAAGGGTTGGCGAGGACCGTCTGGGACTTCGAGCCAACGGTTGTACCGGGCCTTCTGCAAACACCGGCATACGCGCGAGCCCTCGTGCTGGCGACACACCCGCTCGCCACGGACGAGCTCATCGCCGACAGGGTCGCTGCCCGTATGGAGCGGTCCCAGCTCCTCAAGGACGCCACAAGGCCGATGTACTGCGTGATCGTGCACGAGACCGTGCTCCGCGTCCCCGTCGGTGGGCCCGAGATCGCGGCTCAGGCAATGGAGCACATGGTCGCCATGGCCGAGGAACGCAAGGTGCTGCTGCAGGTGCTGCCGTTCTCGGCCGGAGCCTCCGCGTACAACGGCTCGCTCAGGCTCATGGAGTTCGACGACGCCCCTCCGACCGCCTATACAGAGACGTCGTTTTCGGGGAACCTCCTTGACGGTCCGCCAGTGGTGAAGCAGGCACACCGAGCTTACGATCTGCTCAGGGGTGCCGCGTTGTCGCCGAAGGCGTCCCTTGCCCTGATCCGATCGGCAGCTGAGGACTTCAGACGATGCACGAGTACGACCTGAGCAACGCCCACTGGCGCAGCAGCAGCTACAGCAACGGCGACGGTGGCAACTGCGTAGAGGTCGCCGACACGCCCGACCTCGTCCCCGTCCGTGACTCCAAGCTCGGCGCAGACAGCCCCGTCCTCCGCTTCCCCACCGACACCTGGACCCACTTCCTCGGGCTCCTTAAGTAGTCCCCCGGGGGTAAACCCCCCTGGTGATACGGCAGTTGACCGGATGGGGTCGGGCCGCTCACTCCGCGAAGCTCCTCGCATGAAGCAGATGATGAAGAGCCTCGCCCTGATCGCCGCCGCCTCCGGCGTCGTCTTCGGGGCCCTGACCCCGCTGTCCGCCTCCGCCGACTCCCGCACCCCGGCACTCAAATGGACCAAGTGCGAGGGCAGCGGCCTCGATCCGCGCCAGCGGTGCGCGACCGTCTCCGTGCCCATGGACTACGCCGACCCGGACGGCCCGAAGATCGAGATCGCCGTCTCCCGTATCCGCAGCGAGAATCCGGAAGCCCGGCGCGGTGCCCTGCTGCTGATTCCCGGCGGGCCCGGCGGCGACAGCATGAACGACCCGTCGGGCAAGGGGCAGAGGCTGCCGCGGAAGGTGCGGGACGCCTACGACCTGATCGGCTTCGCGCCGCGCGGGATGGCGCCCTCGACTGCCGTCGACTGCGGGCTCGAACACCGGGACCTGGCCCGCACGGCCCTGTTGCCCTGGCCCGCCGCGGACGGCTCGGTCGACGCGAACATGGCCGCTGGGAAGCGGGTCTCCGAGGCCTGCGCGCGCAACGGCGGCGAGCTGATCCGGCACATCAGCACCCTGAACGAGGCCCGTGACCTCGACCGTGTGCGGGCCGCGCTCGGCGAGCGCAAGGTCTCCGCGTGGGGCGTGTCGTACGGCACCTACGTCACCGACGCCTACCTCCAGTTGTTCCCGGGGCGCACCGACCGTGTCGTCCTGGACAGCAACGACAACCCGGACCCCGTCCTCGCCGAGCGTGCCTGGCTCGCCGCGTTCGAGCGGGGCGCCGAGGACAACTTCCCGGAGTTCGCCAAGTGGGCTTCCGCGCCCGGCAACCCGGACCGTCTCGCCGACACGGCCGCCGAGGTCCGGCCCCTGTTCCTGAAGCTCGCCGCCCGCCTCGACCGCGAGCCGATCCCCTGGCCGTGCGCCAACCCCGAGGAGCTGAACGGCAACGTCCTGCGCCAGTCGATGCTCGACTCCTTCTACGACCCGGACGACTATCCGGCCCTCGCCAAGTTGGTCCTCGCCGCCGAGAAGGGCACGGTGCCGCCCGCCCCGGCGGGACCGCCCGAGGCCGTCCTCCAGAACGTCACCGCGGTCGCCGCCGCCACCATCTGCAACGACGTGGACTGGCCGAGCGACCCTGAGGTGTACCGCGAGGGCGTGGCCAAGAGCCGTGCCGAGTTCCCGCTGACCGGGGGCATGCCGCGGAACGCGATGGCGTGCCCCTCCTGGCCGTGGGAGCCGAAGGAGGCGCCGGTGCACGTCTCCGGCCAGGGTCCGTCCAACATCCTGATGGTGCAGAACGAAAGGGATCCCGCCACCCCGCTCAGCGGTGCCCTCAAGCTCCGTGAGGCGCTCGGCCGGCGTGCCGTGATGGTCACCAACGACTCCACCGGCCATGACGCCTACCTCGACAACGGCACCGCGTGCGGCGACGCGGCCGTGTCCCGCTTCCTGGCCACCGGCAAGCGGCCCGCCAAGGACCTCTACTGCGGATGAGCGCACCGTCCGTACCGGCGGGCCAGCGCGTGGAACGCCTCCTTCGGTTCCCAGTGCCAGTCCGAACGCGGGTCGTCCGGGCGGTCCCTGATCGCCTTGGCGATGCCGTAGCTCGCCATGTCGAGGTCGTGGCGCGGGTCGCCGGGGCGGTGCGGGGCGTCGGCGGTGAGGAACTCGAAGGCCATCGCCGCGTAGAGACCCATCGACTCGAAGACGTCGAGGAGCTGGGTGAGATACACGGCCTGGGTGTGCTCGCTGCGGACGACGTTCCCCTTGATCTCCGGCGGGTCCTTGTCGTAGTCGACGATGTCCCAGCCCATGCCGCCCGCCTCGGGGGCGCCGACGAAGGTGCAGGTGCCGAACTCGGTGATGGCGACGGGCTTGCCCCAGCGCAGGTACTGCCTCAACTCACGTACGTAGTCCCGTGGTTGACGGAAGTACGAGTAGTAGTCGATGCCGACCACGTCGAACAGGTTCCAGTCGACCTCGTCGTCCTGGGCGGCGGCGTAGCTGAGGCGGCCGTGGAAGACCGAGCGGCCCACCTTGGCCGCCCTCGCGGTGAAGCGGTCCAGCTCGCGCTGCATCCTCACCGGGTCGAAATGGCCCTTCATGCGGTTCTCGACCCGCTCCAGGACCGTGTCCCCCGGCAGGATCCCCGGCACGAACAGCCAGAACTCGCAGCCCACGCTGAGTTCGACGCTCGCGCCCTGCCGGCGCAGCCGCTCCGCGAACCGGCCGCACTCCGCCAGGTGGTCGAGGATGTCCCGCTGCGGGACGTCGCCGAGGGTCGGCTGGAGCCAGACGTGCAGTCCGCGTTCGGCCGCCTCGGCGGCGGTGGCGGTGAGGCGTTCGACGCCGTCGCCGGTGACGTCGACGGTGTCGACGTGCAGGTCGTCGCGGATGGCCCGGATGTCGCCGCGCATCCGGGCGGCGTTCCAGGCGGTGGCGGGGGTCTCCCCCTCGCCGACGGTGTAGACGACGCCGTGGCGCCTGAGCCCGTGCTGCCGGGCGCCCGCTTCCGCGCGGGCCGCCGGCAGGAGCAGCGCGGCCCCGGCCCCTGCGGCTCCCGCCAGGAACTGCGCGCGGTTGATCCCCGTTGTCTTCTCCATGCCGCCACTGTGTCGGCCACGGGCGGTCCTGTCCGTCCCTCGATGGTCTACGGCGGCGCAACCAAGGGATGACCACCCGCGTCGATCATGGAAGAGATCGGTCTCTGTCCCCCAACGAAGGAGAGCAAGATCTTAGGCTCCGGAAAACCGTCTCGCCGCACCCTCCTGGCCGCCGGCTCGGCCGCCTTACTGACCGGCGCGACCGCCACGACCGCGTCCGCCGCCGAACACGACGTCACCGCCCGGCTGCGCGCGCTGGAGAAGCGGTACGACGCCCGGCTCGGCGTCTTCGCCCACCACGTCACGACCGGGCGGTCCGTCCGCCACCGCGCCGACGAGCTCTTCCCGATGTGCTCCGTGTTCAAGGCCCTCGCGGCCGCCGCCGTCCTGCGCGACCTGGACCGCGACGGCGAGGTGCTGGCCCGCCGCATCCATTACACCGAGGCCGACCTGGTGATCCCGGGCTCCGACCGGACGGCGGCACACCTCGCCGAGGGCATGACCATCGCCGAGCTCGCCGACGTCGCCATCACCTACAGCGACAACACGGCCGGCAACCTCCTGCTGCGCGAACTCGGCGGCCCCACCGCGATCACCCGCTTCGCCCGCTCCCTCGGCGACCGGGTCACCCGCCTCGACCGCTGGGAACCCGAGCTCAACACCGCCGAGCCGTGGCGGCGCACGGACACGACGAGCCCGTACGCCATCGGCCGCACCTACGGCCGGCTGGTCCTCGGCGACGCGCTGAACCGGCGGGACCGGCGGCTGCTCACGCACTGGCTGCTCAACAACACGACCAGCGTCAACCGCTTCCACGCGGGCCTGCCCAAGTCATGGACCATCGCCGACAAGACGGGCAGCGGCTCCTACGGCACCGCCAACGACGTGGGCGTCACCTGGACCGACGCCGGCGACCCGATCGTCCTGTCGGTGCTGTCGACGATGCCCGCGCAGGATGCCGTGCGGGACGACGCCCTGGTCGCCGACGCGGCCGCGGTGGTCGCCGACGCGCTGGGCTGACCGCTCAGAACCGCCGGACGTACCGCCGCTGCCACGGGGTCTCCACCGCCCGCGGGTGGTAGTGCTCGCGCACGTAGGCGACCGCCTCCCGCGGGGGCACGCCGTCCAGAACCGCCAGACAGGCCAGGGCCGTTCCTGTGCGGCCCCGGCCACCGCCGCAGGCGATCTCGACCCGTTCGGCGACCGACCGTTCCCAGGCGTCGACGAGGACGTCACGGGCCTCCCCGCGGTCCGCCGGCAGCCGGAAGTCCGGCCAGCGGACCCAGCGGGAGGCCCAGGGGACCTCCGGCGGGCCGTCGCCGAGCAGATAGACGCCGTACGACGGTGTCGGCGCCGCCGGGTCCAGCGCGTACCGCAGGCCGCGGCCCCGCACCAGGCGTCCGGACGGCAGCCGCAGCACGCCCGGGTCGTGTTCGTCCCACCCCTTCACGATCCCATTCGAACCCGTCATCGACGCTCGGGCAACCGAATCGGCCCCCCTCGTGGTCTGGTGGGCGAGGGAGGGTGCCAGATGCAGGCCGAACAAGAGGACCGGTTCCAGGAATTCGTCAGAGCCAGGTGGTCGCACCTCGTGCGGACCGCCTATCTGCTCACCGGCGACGCGCATCACGCCGAGGACCTGACGCAGACGGCGCTGGCGAAGGCGTACCGCTCCTGGCGGCGCGTGTCGGGCAGCGACAACCCGGAGGCGTATGTCCGGCGGATGCTGGTCACCTGCAACAGCGACCGCTTCCGCAAGCGGCGCGTGAAGGAGTCGTTGACCGACGCGCCGCCGGAGCGGGCGGGCCGCGACGAGGCCGTGGCCCGGGTCGACGAACGCGGGGTGCTGATGGCCGCCCTGGCCCAACTGCCGCCCAGGCAGCGGGCCGTGGTCGTCATGCGCTACTGGGAGGACCTGTCGGAGGCGGAGGCCGCCGAGGTGCTCGGCTGCTCACAGGGCACGGTCAAGAGCCAGGCGTCCAAGGCGCTGGCGAAGTTGCGTACGTATCCGGGGCTCGCGCAGGTCATGGACCGCACCCCGCAGGGAGGCACGAAATGAGTGAGGAAGAGGAGCGGGACTTCGAGGAGCGGGACTTCGAGGAGCAACTGCGGGATCTGCTCTCCGAGGACGCGTACGCGATCCGGCCCTCGCCGGTGCCGTATCCGCAGATCCGCCGCCAGGGCGTGGTCGAGCGGCGTCGGCGGGTGGCGGTGGCCGGGGCGGTCCTGGTGACGCTGGCCGCGGTGCCGGTGGGGGCGTTCGCGGTGGGCGGCGGCGGGACGGGCACGGCCGACACGGCGACGACACCCACGGCCTCGGCGAGCGCCACGCCGACACCGACCCCGTCCCCCACGCCCAGCGGGCCCGCGGGGCCGGCCACGGCGGGGCAGCTCCGGGACGGGATCACGCTGGAACAGGCAGCGGACGGGCTCGACAAGTGCCTCGCCTGGGACCGGGACCGGGTGGCCCACGGCGGCATCGCCTCCACGGACCTCGGCAAGGCCGACGAGTACCGGATCATCCTCGCGCTGAACAGCACCGGTGACTCCAACTCGCCCGGTGACGGCATGTTCGTGGTCGCCGTGAAGGAGAAGCCGAAGGAGACCCGGCTGATCTGCAACATCAAGGACGGCGAGGCCTCCGGACTCAACACCGGCGTCGGCAGCGACCGGCAGCCGGACTCGCCGCCCGTGCTGGCCGACATCAACGGCAACAAGCTCTACCAGCAGTCCTTCATGGACAAGGGCCACTGGAAACTGCCGTTCAGCTGGGGCTTCATCGGCACGGTCGAACCGACGGTGGCCAAGGTGACCGTCTCCTACGGCGGCGCCGACAGGGAGGCGGTCCTCGACCATGGCTGGTTCGTCGCCTCCGGCACCCTGACCGAACAGGTCACCAGGAACCCGCACATCAAGGGCTACGACCAGGGCGGCAAGCTGATCTACGACTCCGACGAGGACACGACGTACCAGCAGGTGCAGTAGCAGGACGGACGGCTCGGGGCAGGGGGGCGCCGTACAGGGGTCGGCGCCCCCCTCACCCTTTGAGGGAAGATCAGTGGAGGCCGATCCCGAGGAGCCCCGATGATCCTTCCCGCCCCGCTGACCGGAGTCGTCCCGCCCGTCTGCACGCCCCTGACACCGGACCGCGAGGTGGACGTCCCCTCGCTGCTCAGGCTCGTCGACCATCTGGTCGCGGGCGGGGTGCACGGCCTGTTCGTCCTCGGTACGACGTCCGAGGCGGCCTTTCTGACCGACGCCCAGCGCAGACTCGTGGTGGAGACGGTGACCGGGCACGTCGGGGGCCGACTGCCCGTACTGGCCGGGGTGATCGACATGACCACGGCCCGGGTCCTGGACCATGTGCGGGCCGTCACGGCGGCCGGCGCCGACGCGGTCGTCGTCACGGCGCCCTTCTACACGAGCACCCATCCGCGGGAGATCGCCCGCCACTACCGGCTGGTCGCGGCCGGCAGCCCGGTCCCGGTCATCGCGTACGACCTGCCGAGCGGTGTCCACACCAAGCTCCCCGCGGACGTGGTCCTGGACCTGGCGGCCGAGGGCGTGCTGGCCGGTCTCAAGGACTCCAGCGGCGACCTCGCCGGCTTCCGCGCGGTCGTCTCCGGCGCCCGCGCCCACCCCGGCATCACCGGCTTCAGCGCGCTGACCGGCTCCGAACTCATCATCGACGCGGCCCTCGCGGTCGGCGCGGACGGGGCGGTGCCCGGTCTCGCCAACGTCGACCCCGAGGGGTACGTCCGTCTCGACCGCCTGTGCCGCACGGGCGACCTGGACGCGGCCCGGGCCGAACAGGAGCGGCTGTGTGCCCTGTTCGGCATGGTGGGCGTGGGCGACCCGGCCCGCATGGGCGCGTCCTCGTCGGCGCTGGGCGCGTTCAAGGCGGCCCTGCATCTGCGGGGCGTGATCGACTGCCCGCTGACGGCGGAACCGCAGGTGCCGTTGTCGCCGACGGAGATCGAGCGGGTGGGCGCGCGCCTGGCCGCGGCCGGGCTCCTCTGAGCCCTACCGGCTCTCGGGCGTCACAATCCCGACCCATAGACCGGAGCGTGATCAACCACCCGCCGACGGCGGAACCGCAGGTGCCATTGCCGACGACGGACGTCGAGCAGGTGGGCGCCGT
>NZ_KB911582.1:514954-528289 GCF_000383615.1 Streptomyces canus 299MFChir4.1
TTGCCTGCGGCGGAGATCGAGCGGGTGGGCGCGCTCCTGGCCGGGGCCGGGCTGCTCTGAGCCCCTACCGGGTCCCCGGTGTCACGGTCCCCGACTCGTAGGCCACGATGACCAGTTGGGCCCGGTCCCGCGCGCCCAGCTTCCCCATGATCCGGCTGACGTGGGTCTTCGCGGTGAGCGGGCTCAGGCCCAGCGTCTCGGCGATCTCCGTGTTGTTCAGGCCCCGCGCGACCAGGGCCAGCACCTCGCGCTCCCGGTCGGAGAGGCACTCGGGCCCACCGCCCGCCACCGGTACCGACGGGCTGCGCAGGAACCGCTCGATCAGCCGTGCCGTCGGTCCCGGGGACAGCAGCGCCTCGCCGGCCGCCACCGTGCGGATGGCGTCGAGGAGGTCGGCCGGCCGGGTGTCCTTCACCAGGAAGCCGGAGGCCCCCGCGCGCAGCGCCTCGACGATGTTCTCGTCGGTGTCGTAGGTGGTCAGGACCAGCACCCGCACCCCGGCCAGCGCCTCGTCGGCCGCGATGAGCCGGGTCGCCTCGATACCGTCGAGATCGGGCATGCGGATGTCCATCACCACCAGGTCGGGCCGCACCTTCCGGGCCGCGCCCACGGCCTCCCGCCCGCTGCCCGCCTCTCCCACGACCTCCATGTCCCGCGCCGACTCGACGAGCATGGCGAACGCGGCCCGCACCAGGGTCTGGTCGTCGGCGAGCAGTACGCGGATGGTCATACGGTTCCCTCCCCCACGGCGAGCGGCAGCGCCGCCGTCACCTCGAACCCGCCGTCCGGGCGTGGTCCGGCGTCGAGTGTGCCACCGACGCTGCGGGCCCGCTCGCGCATGCCGACCAGTCCGAAGCCGGGGCTGCCGCCCGGGACGGGCCCGGTGCCGTCGTCGGTCACCGACACCCGCAGGGCGCCCGGTTCGTCGTACAGCCTGAGGCGTACGGCGGGTTCGGGTCCCGCGTGCCGGACCGCGTTGGTGAGCGCCTCCTGGACGATCCGGTAGGCGGCGGCGCCCACGGCGGGCGGCGGGTCGGTGCGGACGCGCAGGTCCTGTTCGACGCGGGCACCCGCGAGCCGTGCCGCCGCGACGAGGTCGGGCAGGCCGTCCAGGCCGGGCAGCGGGCCGCGGGTGTCCTGGGGACCGTGTTCGCGCAGCACCTCCAGCGTCGTACGGAGTTCGCCGCGTGCGGTGCGGCAGGTCCCGGCGATGTCGTCGAGGGCCTTGGCGACCGTCTCCCGGTCCAGGCGCTCGGGGTCGGCGGCCAGGACGTGCGCGGCGACGGAGGTCTGCACACCGATCAGGGTGATGCTGTGGGCGAGCAGGTCGTGCAGGTCGCGGGCGATGCGCAGACGTTCCTCGGCGACCCGGCGGCGGGCCTCCTCCTCGCGGGTCCGTTCGGCGCGGACGGCGCGCTCGACGATGGCGGAGACGTACTGGCGGTAGTAGCGGACGTCGATGCCGCAGAAGAGGACGGCGATGATCCAGCCGGAGATCCGCAGCAGTTCGAGGGCCTGGTGGGTGCTGACGGTGAGCATCACACTCAGGGAGATAGCGAGGACCGTGGCGCCCGTCAGGATGGTCCGCAGGGGGCGGCCGGTGACGGCGACCGTGTAGAGGGCGACGTAGGCGACCGGGGTGGGGGCGAGGTGGTTGTACTGGAGGGCGTGGTACGGCACGATCAGCGCCACCAGCGCGGCCAGCACGAGCAACGGGTGGCGCCGCCGCCACACGATCGGCACATGGACGGCCAGCAGCAGCGTCCACCCGAGGGCGTCCGGGCGGCGGGCCTCGTCGCTGAGCAGGCCGACGCACACGGCCGCCACCGCCAGCACGACGGCGAGCAGCGCGTCGTTGCGGGTGCCGTGCGGGGCGGTCCGCGGGTCGCGGTTGACCGCCGTCATGATCCGCTCGCCCAGCCGGGGTCTCGTGGTCTCCTGCACGGTGTCATCTTCCGGGACGTCGGGCCGGAAGGCGCCCTTCCAGGAGGGAAGGGCGCCCGGGAACGACCTCGTCACACGGGTTCCGGCTGGCGCTCGGCCCGTACGGGCGGCTCGGGCTCCCGGGACAGCGCCCCCGGCCACCACACTTTCCGCCGCAGCGCGACGGCCGCGCTGGTGACCAGGTAGGTCCGCACGAGGAAGGTGTCGAGGAGCACGCCCACCGCGATCACGAAGCCCAGCTCGACGAGTTGGACCAGCGGCATGTTGGTGAGCACCGCGAAGGTGGCCGCGAGGACGAGTCCGGCGGAGGCGATGACCCCGCCCGTGGTCCGCAGCGCGGTGAGGGCGGCGGTGACCGGTTCGGCGCCGGCCAGGGACTCCTCGCGCATGCGGTGCATCAGGAAGATGCCGTAGTCGACGCCGAGGGCGACCAGGAAGACGAAGGACAGCAGCCCGAGTCCGGGATCGGTGCCCTCGAAGCCGAACACCGGCCCGAAGACCAGTCCGCCGATGCCGAGGGCCGCGGCCCACACGGCGACCACGGCGGCCACCAGGAGCAGGGGCGCGACGAGGGACCGCAGCAGGACGACGAGGATGAGCAGCACGGAGACGAGGACGATCGGCACGACGATCATCCGGTCACGGCTGTTGGTGTCCTTGAGGTCGAGCTGCTGGGCGCTGGGCCCGCCGACGTAGGAGCCGTCGAGCTCGGCACGCAGGGCCTTGATGGTCGCGGTCTCCCCGGCGGACTGGGGAGCGTCTTTGGCGGTGACGGAGATCTCGGTCCAGCCGTCTCCGGTACGTTCCTTCCGCGCACTGTCGACGCCCTGGGTGCCGCGGACCGTGGCGAGGGTGGCGTCGGCACGGTCGGCCGGGGTGATGACGGTGACGGGCTGGGTGCCCCGCTCCGGATAGGCCTCGGCGAGCGTCCCCATGGCGGCCACCGCGTCGGGCTTGCTGGTGAAGGAGTCCTCCTGCTTGAGGCTGCCGGGCAGGTTGAGCACGCCCAGTGCGAGCGCCCCGAGCAGTACGGCCCCGCCGGCCAGCACGGTGAGCGGCCGCCGCCCGGCCGAGCTGCCCATCGCGGCGAACAGCGACCGGCGGACCTTGGGGGTGCTGCCGTAGCGCGGTACGAGCGGCCAGAACACCCGGCGGCCGAGCAGCACGAGGACCGCGGGCAGCAGCGTCATCATCGCGGCGAGCGCGACCAGCACCCCGACCGTCCCCAGCGGGCCCATGCCGCGGCTGCTGTTGAGGTCGGCGGCGAGCAGACACAGCAGGCCCGCGGCCACGGTCCCGGAGGAGGCGACCACGGCGGGTCCGCAGCCCTTCAGCGCGGCCGCCATCGCGTCGTAGGGCCGCTCGGTCCGCCGCAGCTCCTCCCGGTACCGGGAGACGAGCAGCAGCGCGTAGTCGGTCCCGGCGCCGAACACCAGGATGGTCATGATGCCGCCGCTCTGCCCGGTGACGGAGGTGCCGAACCCCTGGTTGAGCCCGTAGGCGACGGCCCGGGCCAGGAACTCCGACATGCCGGCGACCCCGAGCGGCACCAGCCACAGCAGCGGACTGCGGTAGATGACGATCAGCAGCAGGGCGACGACCGCGGCGGTGGTGTAGAGCAGCGGTCCGCCGAGCGAGTCGTAGACCTCGCCGGCATCGGTGGCGAGGGCTCCTTCCCCGCCGACCTCGACGCCGAGACCGTCCTCGCCCTTCGCGATGTCCCGCACGTCGTTGACGAGGCGGTCGCGGGCCTTCTCGTCCGTGCCCGGCTCGGTGCTGGCGACGGGATACATCACGGTGGTCCCGTCCTTGGAGGCAATGCCCCGCGGCTCGGCGGTGAGCGTGTGCGCGTCCGCGATCCGCCCGATCTGCCCGGCGGCGGTCGCCTTGTCGGCCGCCGTCAGCCCGCCGTCCCGGTGGTAGACGACGACCATCTGCGTGGCCTCGCCCCCGGGCAGCCGTTCCTGGATCTTCGCGACCTGTGTCGAGTCCGCGCTCGCCGGCAGGTAGTCCACGGCCCGGTCCCGCTGCACGTCCGCGAGCTTCGACGCGAACGGCGACACGGCCACCAGCACGACGATCCACAACCCCAGCACCAGCCAGGGCACGGCACGCCGTCGCCGTGCACTCATCTTTGCGGCCCCCATCGACGGGCCTCCCTCCGGTCGGACGTCTGGTTCGGTTTCCAGACTCCCGGCACAGGGGCCGCTGTTCGTCGGGCGGGAGGGCGAGTCGGAAGGTACTGCCAGGGGTGGCCCGGGGCGCGCACTACTCCCCGGGGAGTATCAGGACGGCGTCCGGGCGGCCGCGAGCAGCCTGGTCACGTCGTCAGGGCCGAGCCCACCGTGGCGAGGACATCCCGCTCTCCCCCCTCCCCCAGGGGGTGCACCGGCCGCCCGGAGGAGGACCGGCCCGCGGCCATCGGAACGGGATATCAGGACGGCGTGCGGGCCGCCGCGAGGAGCCTGGTCACGTCGTCCGCGCAGATCGTCAGGGCCGTGCCGACCGTCGTCAGGGCGTCGCGTTCCGCCGGGGTGTACGGGCCGTCCGCGAGGGCGATGCGGGCCGCCTGGAGGAGGATCGACTCGCGGCCCGCCGGGGCGAGATGGGGGGCGAGCGGGTCGAGGGCCTCGTGGAGCTCTATGGCGAGACCGGCTCCGCAGGGGCGGTCGTAGACCCGGCCGGTGTCCTCGGCGAGGGCCTCGACCAGGGTTTCCAGCTGGTCCTCCGTGCAGTCGTCGAAGCCCGCCGCCCGGACCGTTGCGGCCGCGGTCTCCAGGGAGGTGCGCGAGCAGGTGCCGCCCGCCGCGAGGACAGCGAGCGCGACCGTGTGGACGGCGTCGCGGAGCATCGCCGAGAAGCGGGTCGTGGTGGGGTGGTCGAGGACGTCCGTGCCGAAGTGGCGTCGGCAGGCCGCGCATTCCACCACGGGGCCGGTGTCGCCGCGCGGCAGGACCGGGACGCCGAGCAGCGTGAAGCGGCGGCGGCCGGTCAGGCGCTGGAAGTTGCGGTCGCCCCCGCAGCCGGGGCAGAAGAACTCGCCGTCGCCGACGGTCGTCCACGCGGTACGGGTGCCCAGGAGGCGCGCAGGCCTGGCAGCACGGCCGTTTCGTCCCCGTCCTGGCAGCACGTCACACCTCCGCGTAACCCCGCGGCAACATCGCCGCGCTTGCGTGATGTTAGCCACATGAGGCAGGCGGAGTCAGTACCCCTGACGAGACCTGCTCGTGACCTTCACCCTCCGGTGGCCGATAAACGACGGGGCCTTGATCGCCGTATACAGCGACCAAGGCCCCGAAACCGCCGGTCAGAGTGATTATCGAGCGGCCCGGTTGACGGCCGAGACGACCGCCTTCAGGGACGCACGCGTCGTGTTCGCGTCGATCCCGATTCCCCACAGAACCTTGCCGTCGATCGCGCATTCGATGTAGGAGGCGGCCTGCGCGGAGGCACCCTCGCTCATCGTGTGCTCCTGGTAGTCCAGCAGCCGGGCGTCGATGCCGACCTTGGCCAGCGCGTCGAAGAAGGCCGAGATCGGACCGTTGCCGCTGCCGGTCAGGACCGTGTCGACGCCGTCGACCGTGGCCTCCACCTTCAGGGTGTCCACGCCGTCCGTGTCGGTCGTCGACTGGCCGTTCTTGACCTGGATACGGCCCCACGGGTTCTCGGGGTTCGGCAGGTACTCGTCCTGGAAGACCGCCCAGATGTCGGAGCCCTTGACCTCGCCGCCCTCGGCGTCCGTCTTGGCCTGGATGAGCTTGGAGAACTCGATCTGCATCCGGCGCGGCAGGTCCAGCTTGTGGTCGTTCTTCAGGACGTACGCGATACCGCCCTTGCCGGACTGGGAGTTGACCCGGATCACGGCCTCGTAGGAGCGGCCGACGTCCTTGGGGTCGATCGGCAGGTACGGCACCGCCCACTCGATGTCGTCGACCGTGACACCCTTGGCGGCCGCGTCGGCCTCCATCGCGTCGAAGCCCTTCTTGATGGCGTCCTGGTGGGAGCCGGAGAAGGACGTGTAGACCAGGTCGCCCACGTACGGGTGGCGCGGGTGGACCTCCATCTGGTTGCAGTACTCCCACGTACGACGGATCTCGTCGATGTCGGAGAAGTCGATCTGCGGGTCGACGCCCTGCGAGAACAGGTTCATGCCCAGGGTGACCAGGTCGACGTTGCCGGTGCGCTCGCCCTGTCCGAACAGACAGCCCTCGACGCGGTCGGCGCCGGCCATCAGCGCCAGCTCGGCGGCGGCGACGGCGGTACCGCGGTCGTTGTGCGGGTGGATCGAGATGCACACGTACTCGCGGCGGGAGAGGTTGCGGTGCATCCACTCGAAGCGGTCCGCGTGCGTGGAGGGGGTCGAACGCTCCACCGTGGCGGGCAGGTTGAGGATGATCTCGCGGCCCGGACCCGGCTGGTAGACGTCCATCACCGCCTCGCAGACCTCCAGCGCGAAGTCCAGCTCGGTGTCGGTGAAGATCTCGGGGCTGTACTGGTAGCCGAACTCCGTCTCCGGGCCCAGCAGCTTCTCCGCGTACTCCATGACCAGACGGGTGCCGTCGACGGCGATCTGCTTGATGTCGTCCTTGGAGCCCCGGAAGACGACCCGGCGGAAGACCGGCGCGGTCGCGTTGTACAGGTGGACCGTGGCGCGCTTGGCGCCCTTGAGTGACTCGACGGTCCGCTCGATCAGGTCCTCGCGGGCCTGGGTCAGTACGGAGATGGTGACGTCGTCCGGGATCGCGCCCGGCTCCTCGACGATCGACCGCACGAAATCGAAGTCCGTCTGGCCCGACGCCGGGAAGCCGACCTCGATCTCCTTGTAGCCCATCTTGACCAGCTGGTCGAACATCCGGCGCTTGCGCTCGGGCGACATCGGGTCGATCAGGGCCTGGTTGCCGTCACGCAGGTCGGTGGAGAGCCAGCGGGGAGCGACGGTGATCCGCTTGTTCGGCCAGGTGCGGTCCGGGATGTCGACCTGCTCGTACTGGCCGTACTTGTGGATCGGCATGGAACTGGGCTGCTGGCGGTTCGCCATGATTGCGGGGCTCCTAGGGATGTCCGGAAAGGACGGCCGACACGCAACACGAAGCTCCGCGGGGAGGGAGTCGACCTGGACTACAGGCCCTCGCCGCGGCAGCTAAGAAGAAGCAGCCCGAAACGCATGATGCGCAGCATGCTAGCGGAGCCGCTCCCCGTGCGGGGCGCCGTATCAGTATGCGGGACCCGAGGGGCGAATCGGGCAAAAAGTGCGCCATACCACTTCGTCACGGAGCGTGCGCCTCTGTGTCCGCATATTTCACCAATCATGGTTGCGACTAGTGACACGCTCATGACTCAGTGCAAGGGTGCCGCACATGACGACAAACGGGGGCTTCGAGCCCGTCTTCTGCACGGTCGTACCACCACACGTCCTCGACAAGCTGGCCCGCAACGAGGACCCCGCACTGTCCGGCCCCGCCCAGCGCACCCTGGTCCGCGACAGCGAGCTCCGCGGCAAACGACGGGTGACGACCGAGTTCTCCCTCGCCGCGGCGCCGCAGACGAAGGCACCGTCCGACCAGCCGCTGCGCACGATCTACGACGCCGGGCACACGACCGGCCTGCCGGGCACGAAGGTCCGCGCCGAGGGCTCAGAGCCCGGCCAGGACGCCACCGCCAACCGCGCCTACGCCGGTCTCGGCGCCACCTTCGACCTCTACCTGAAGGCCTACAGCCGCCACTCGATCGACGGCGACGGCCTCCCGCTCGACGCGACCGTCCACTTCGACGAGAACTACAACAACGCCTTCTGGAACGGCGAGCAGATGGTGTTCGGCGACGGCGACGGCGAGATCTTCCTCGACTTCACCATCCCGATCGACGTCATCGGCCACGAACTCACCCACGGCGTCACGCAGTACACGGCGAACCTCACCTACTACGGCCAGTCGGGCGCCCTCAACGAGTCGATGTCCGACGTCTTCGGCTCGCTCATCAAGCAGTACACCCTCGGCCAGACCGCCGCCGAGGCCGACTGGCTGATCGGCGCGGGCCTGCTCGCGCCCAGCGTCTCCGGCAAGGCCCTGCGCTCCATGAAGGAGCCGGGCAGCGCCTACGACGACGACGTGCTCGGCAAGGACCCGCAGCCGGCGACCATGGACGACTACGTCCGCACCGGCCGCGACAACGGCGGCGTGCACATCAACTCCGGCATCCCCAACCACGCGTTCTACCTGGTCGCGAGCGCCCTCGGCGGCCACGCCTGGGAGAAGGCGGGACAGATCTGGTACGACGTCCTGACCGGCGGCGAGCTCTCCGACCGGGCCCTGTTCACCGACTTCGCGAAGCTCACGGTCGCGGCGGCGAAGGCCCGCTACAACGAGGGCGACGAACTCCAGGCCGTCTCCAAGGCCTGGGAGCAGGTCGGGGTGCGGATCCTGTGAGTCCGTACTAGACAGGGACCCATGCGTATTCAGGTACGGCGCACGGGCGGGTTCGCGGGCATCGAGCGGCACAAGGAGGTCGAGACCTCCGGGCGGCCCGATGCCCACGAATGGCAGGCCCTGGCCGAGAAGGCGGTCGCCGCCGGCCGGGGCACCCCGCCGATCGGGGTTCCGGACGGCTTCAACTACGAGATCACCGTGGACGGCAGAACGGTCTACGCCTCCGATCCCCGGCTGACGGAGGAGCAGCGGAAGCTGATCTCGAAGGTACTCAAAGAAGGTGCGTAACTGCTTGTTCACGCCTGCCCGTTGACTTCCCTACCCGCCGGTACCCATGATCCGGCGCATGGCGACTGAAGAGCATGCGATCCCTCGCTTCCCGGCCGGCTTCCTGTGGGGCGTCTCGACCTCGGCCCATCAGATCGAGGGCGCGGCGGACGAGCGCGAGCAGTCCGTGTGGGACACCTTCACGGCCGAACCGGGACGGGTGAAGGACGGCTCGACGGCGGCGGTGGCCTGCGACCACTACCACCGCTACCGCGAGGACGTGTCCCTGCTGGCCGGCCTGGGGGTGGACGCGTACCGCTTCTCGGTCTCCTGGCCACGGGTGCGCTCCGAGGGCGGCCTCGACTTCTACGACCGTCTCGTGGACGAACTGGTGGCCGCGGGCGTCCGTCCGGTCCCGACGCTGTTCCACTGGGACCTGCCGGTGACTCTCCAGGAGGAGGGCGGCTGGCTGAACCGGGACACCGCGTCCCGCTTCGCCGAGTACGTGTCCCTGGTGGCCGACCGCCTCGGCGACCGCGTCCAGAAGTGGATCACGCTCAACGAGCCCGCCGAACACACCCTGTTCGGCCACGCGCTCGGCGCCCACGCCCCTGGCAAGCAGCTGATGTTCGACGCGCTGCCCGCCGCCCACCACCAGCTCCTGGGCCACGGCCTGGCCGTACAGGCGCTGCGCGCGGCCGGCGCCACGGACGTCGGGATCGCCAACTCGCACGGCCCGACCTGGCCGGCCTCCCAGGAGCAACCGGACCTGGAGGCGGCGGACTTCTACGACCTCCTGCTGAACCGCCTGTTCGCGGAGCCGGTCCTCCTGGGCGAATACCCCTCGGGGCTGGGCGACTTGATGCCGGGTGACGTGGCCGCCGACCTCAAGGTCATCTCCGAGCCGCTCGACTTCTACGGCGTCAACTACTACGCCCCGACCCGCGTCGGCGCCCCGCAGGGCGAGGACATCGAGTTCGGCGGACTGACGATCCCGGCCGAACTCCCCTTCTCCGTCCAGGAGATCGAGGACGTCCCGGTGACGGACTTCGGCTGGCCGGTGGTCCCCGAGGGGCTCAAGGAACTCCTCACCACCTTCCACGAACGCTACGGCGACCGGCTCCCGCCCGTCGTCATCACCGAGAACGGCTGCTCGTACGAGGGCGTCGACGACCAGGACCGGATCGCCTACCTGGACGGCCACGTCCGCGCCCTGCACCGGGCGGTCGAGGCGGGCGTGGACGTGCGCGGGTACTTCGTGTGGTCGCTGATGGACAACTTCGAGTGGGCGGAGGGGTACGCGCGCAGGTTCGGCCTGGTGCACGTGGACTTCGAGACGCTGGCCAGGACCCCGAAGGCGTCGTACGCGTGGTACCGGGACCTGCTCCGGGCCCAGAGGTGAGCACGGCTCTCTCGGAGCCCGTCGACCGGGTCGGCAAGGGCTGGACGGCCTCCCTGTCGCTGGCCAACGTGGCGATCTGGGTGGGCTGGTACGGCCCGTTGCAGATCCTGCTGGCCCGGCAGGCGGAGGACTTCGCGCCCGGCAGCGGCATGTCCAAGGAGACGTTGCTGGCCTGGGTGACCGGGGTGGGCGCGGTGGTGTCGCTGGCGGCGAACCCGTTCTTCGGCGCGCTGTCGGACCGCACCACGGCCCGCTGGGGCCGCCGCAGCCCGTGGATCGTGGCCGGTGCGGCGGGCGGCGCGCTGTCGCTGCTGGTGCTCGCCGGGGCGGGCGGCCTGTGGCTCATGACATTCGGCTGGTGTCTGGTCCAGCTGACCCTGAACGCGGCCTTCGCGGCGGTCACGGCGGCCGTGCCGGACCGGGTGCCACGCCTCCAGCGGGGCGCGGTCGGCGGCTGGATCGGGGCTGCGCAGATCCTCGGCGCGGTCGTCGGCACGGGCCTGGCGACCGCGACGGGCGGGATCGCGGCGGGCTATGCGGCCTGCGCGGTGTTCACGCTGGCGGGGGTGCTGCCGTACGTGCTGCGCCACCAGGACCTCCGGCTGGCGGCCACGGACCAACCGGCTTGGTCCTGGCGGTCGTTCGCGCGCGGCTTCTGGCTCAGCCCGCGTCGCTACCCCGACTTCGCCTGGGCCTGGGTGACCCGCTTCCTGATCAACCTCAGCAACGCGCTGGTGATCCTGTACCTGCTGTACTACCTGCGGGACCGTCTCCACCACGACGACCCCGAGCAGGGCGTACTGATCCTCACGGCGGTCGACAGCGTGGCACTGCTGGCCACGGTGGTGGTGGGCGGCGTCTGGTCCGACCGCGTGGGCCGCCGCAAGCCGTTCGTCCGGTGGTCCGGCGTCCTCATGGCGGTGGCGACGGCCCTGCTCGCGCTGTGGCAGACCTGGCCGAGCGCGATCATCGTGGCAGCGCTGCTCGGCGTGGGCCTCGGGGTTTTCATGTCGGTCGACTTCGCCCTGATGACGGACGTACTGCCGAAGGCCCCGGACCGGGGCAAGGACCTCGGCATCATCAACGTGGCGAACTCCCTGCCCCAGGTGGCGGCCCCGGCGTTGGCGGCACCCATCGTGACGCACCTGGGGGGATACCGGGTGCTGTACGGGGTGGCGGCGTTCGTGGGCTTGGCGGGAGCGGTCCTGGTCGGCCGTATAAGAAGCGTTGACTAGATGCTGTCAGGGGCGCGGGGCTGTATCGATGTGCGGCTCCGCCGCGTGGGCGCGACCAGCCCCCACCGCCCCGCAGGCGACGACCGGCCTGTTTTCTAGAGCGCTCCCGCCTCCCGAGCCGCATAAACCGACGGATACACCGGCCGATACCCCAGCTCCCGCCGAATCCGCTCCGTGGACGTGATCGCCAGCCACGGATCCGGATCAGTCCGCTCGTACAACTCGGCCGGAATCTCCACCCCGTTGAGCTGATAGAACTCCACCGCCGTCACCGGCGCATCGTCGGCGATGTTGTACACCCGCCCCGCGATCCCCGGCGCATGCAGAATCCGCGACAACCCCTGGGCCACATCCACGTGGTGTCCCACCTGGAGCCGCTGATTCGCCGCCCAGGTCTTCGCCCACATCAGGGACTGGGCGAGATGCGGGTCCCCCTCGCCGTAGACGAACGGCAGCCGCCCGACGCGCACATCCATGCCCTCCATCGCGAGCAACTGCCGCTCGGCCTCCGCCTTGGACTCGGGATAGGCGCCCCACATCGCCCCGCCGGGCCGGCTCTCGTCGTCCTCGGTGAGCGGCCGCCCCCGCCCGGTGCCGTACACCAGACCGGTGCTGACCTGCACGAACCGTCGAACGCCCGAGGCCACCGCGGCACGGCCCAGCTCCACGGCCGCGTCCAGGTTGACGGCCCGCGCCTCCTCGTCCGGCACTCCCCGGAAGGCCGCGGCGACGTTCACGACCGCGTCCACCCCGGCGACGGCCTTGCCGAGCGCCTCGGTGTCCCGCAGATCTCCTACGACGACCTCGGCACCGAGTTCGGCGAACGGCTCACCTCGGGCCGCGTCCCGCACCAGCACCCGTACCCGCTCCCCGGGCCGGGACTGCGCCAGCAGCCTCGGCACGAAGCGCCGGCCGACCTGTCCTGTCGTACCTGTGACCAACGTCAGCATGTTCTGCTCCCTTTCGTCCCCACCAGCGTGGGACGGCGGCGCGGGCACCGGGAGAGACCTCTTGATCAGGGGATCGGCAGTCCCTGGATAAGCCGGGCGGGGTGCCGCACGCTGGAGGGGTGAACCGAGCCGAACTCGCCGACTTCCTGCGCCGCGGCCGCGCCCGGCTGAACCCGTCCGACGTGGGTCTGGCGCCGGGCGCCCGGCGCCGCACTCCCGGGCTGCGCCGCGAGGAGGTGGCCCAGCTGGCGGGGATGTCCGTGGACTACTACACGCGCCTGGAGCAGTCCCGCGGCCCCCGCCCCTCCCGTCAGATGCTGACGGCGCTGGCCCGCGCGCTGCGCCTGACCGCCGTGGAGCAGGACCATCTGTTCCATCTGGTGGGCGAGGAGCCCCCGCGCCGCGAGACGGGGTCGGCGCATGTCCGGCCGGGGCTGCTGCTGATCCTGGACCGGCTGCACGACACTCCGGCGCAGGTGGTGAACGACTGCGGCGAGATGCTGGCGCAGAACGCGATGGCCAGGGCCCTGGTGGGGGACGTGATGGCCCGCCCGCCCCGCGACCGCAACCTGGTCCGCCGCTTCTTCCTGGACCCGGCCGCGCGCACACTGTTCCCCGAGGAGGACCTGGCGGACCACGCGCGCACCCAGGTGGCCACCCTGCGCGCGGTGACCGCGGCCCGCCCCGACGACCCGGAACCGGCCTCGCTGGTCGCCGAACTCCGGTCGGCCAGCCAGGAGTTCGCGCGCCTGTGGGACGAGCACGAGGTGTCCCAGCGCGACAAGGCGACGAAACGCTTCGTGCACCCCGTGGTGGGACTGCTGGAACTCGACTGCGAGGTCATGGTCAGCCACGAACACCACCACCTCCTGGTCGTCCACACGGCCCGCCCGGGGACGGAGGCGTACGAACGACTGCAACTGCTGAGAGTGGTGGGCCTGCAAGACCTGACCCCGCAGGAGGAGGCCCCCAAAAGCTCCTAGAACCCCAGCTTTCGCAACTGCCGGGGATCCCGCCGCCAGTCCTTCGCCACCTTGACGTGCAGGTCGAGGCTGCATCAACTCGCGGCTACCGCCGCCCGGCCGGCGCGCCCAACACCACCCCGACCTCGC
>NZ_KB911582.1:528424-792455 GCF_000383615.1 Streptomyces canus 299MFChir4.1
CCGCTCAGAACCCCAACTTCCGCAACTGCCGAGGATCCCGCTGCCAGTCCTTCGCCACCTTGACGTGCAGGTCGAGGAAGACCGGTGTGCCCAAGAGCGCCTCGATCTGCTTGCGGCTCTTGATGCCGACCTCCTTCAGGCGCTTGCCCTTGGGGCCGATGATGATGCCCTTCTGGCTGGGGCGCTCGATGTAGACGAAGGCGTGGATGTCGAGGAGGGGCTTGTCGGCGGGGCGGTCCTCGCGGGGGATCATCTCCTCGACGACCACCGCGATGGAGTGCGGGAGCTCGTCGCGGACACCCTCCAGCGCGGCCTCGCGGATCAGCTCGGCGATCATGACCTGTTCGGGCTCGTCCGTGAGGTCGCCCTCGGGGTAGAGCGCCGGGCCCTCGGGAAGCATCGGGATCAGCAGGTCCGCCAGCAGGTCGACCTGCTTGTTCGCGGTCGCCGACACCGGGACGATCTCCGCCCACTCGATGCCCAGCTCCTTGCCGAGCTGGTCGACGGCGATCAGCTGCTCGGCGAGCGTCTTGGAGTCGACGAGGTCCGTCTTCGTGATGATCGCGACCTTCGGGGACTTCTTGATCCCCGCGAGTTCCTTCGCGATGAAACGGTCACCGGGCCCGAGCTTCTCGTTCGCCGGCAGACAGAACCCGATCACGTCGACCTCGGCCCACGTGGTGCGGACGACGTCGTTCAGCCGCTCGCCCAGCAGCGTGCGCGGCTTGTGGAGCCCTGGGGTGTCGACCAGGATCAGCTGGGCATCCTCCCGGTGCACGATCCCGCGCACCGTGTGGCGCGTCGTCTGCGGCTGGTTGGCGGTGATCGCCACCTTGTGGCCGACCAGAGCGTTCGTAAGGGTGGACTTGCCCGCGTTGGGGCGGCCCACGAAGCAGGCGAAGCCGGCGCGGTGGGGTGCCTGTGACGAGGCCGACGGCTCGGATGACTGACTGCGAACGCTCATGCGCCCCATTCTCCCTGATCCACAGAGCCCCGCCGCACAAGCGCCCGAGCACCGTCCGGACCGTGAGCATCCGGAAACCCCACCGCAATGAAACACACCGGAAACACCCCCGTGCACAGCCGGAAACGCACACCCGTGACCCTCTGACGAGCCCCCACCTCGTTGGAGATCTCCATGTCCCTCGCCGCGCAAGGCATCGACACCGGTGACACCGCCTGGCTGCTCGCCGCCACCGCCCTCGTCCTGCTGATGACCCCGGGGCTCGCCCTCTTCTACGGCGGCATGGTCCGCACGAAGAGCGTCCTCAACATGCTGATGATGAGCTTCGTGTCGATCGCCCTGGTCACGGTGGTGTGGCTGACCGCCGGCTACTCCCTCGCCTTCGGTGACGACACCTTCGGTGGCCTGATCGGCGACCTGAAGCACGCCGGCATGAGCGGCCTCGGCCCCGACAGCGTCCACGGCACCGTCCCCACCCTCCTCTTCGCCACCTTCCAGCTCACCTTCGCGATCATCACGGCCGCGCTGATCAGCGGTGCGATCGCGGACCGGGCGAAGTTCGGGGCGTGGCTGGTGTTCGTCCCGGTCTGGGCGCTGCTCGTATACGTTCCCGTCGCCCACTGGGTGTGGGGCCCGGGCGGCTGGGTTTTGGACAAGCTCGGCGCGCTCGACTTCGCGGGCGGTCTGCCGGTCGAGATCACCTCCGGTGCCTCCGGTCTCGCCCTCGCGCTGGTCCTCGGTCCGCGCCTGGGCTTCAAGAAGGACGCCATGCGCCCGCACAACCTCCCCATGGTCGTCCTGGGCGCGGGCCTGCTCTGGTTCGGCTGGTTCGGCTTCAACGCGGGTTCCGCCCTCGGCGCCAACGGCCTCGCCGCCGCCGCCTTCCTCAACACCCTCGCCGCCGGCTGCACCGGCCTGCTCGGCTGGCTCTTCGTCGAGCAGAGGCGCGACGGCCACCCCACCACGCTCGGCGCCGCGTCCGGCGCGGTCGCGGGCCTGGTCGCGATCACCCCGTCCTGCGGCTCGGTCTCCCTCCTCGGCGCGCTCGTCGTCGGCCTGGCCGCCGGTGTCGTCTGCTCGTACGCGGTGGGCTGGAAGTTCAGGCTGAACTACGACGACTCGCTGGACGTCGTGGGTGTCCACCTGGTCGGCGGAGTCATCGGCACGCTGCTGATCGGCGTGTTCGCCGTGAAGGAGATGACCGGCGGCACAGAGGGGCTGCTGTACGGCGGCGGACTCGCCCAGCTCGGCAAGCAGCTGGTGGCCGTGGCCGCCGTGGGGGCGTACGCCTTCCTGGTGACGTACGGCATCGGGAAGCTGATCGACAGGACGCTGGGCTTCCGGGCCGACGAGGAGCACGAGCACACCGGCCTGGACCTTACGGTGCACGCCGAGACCGCATACGATCACGGCGTCCTGGGCCACGGTGCCCCGGTCAGCGCGTCCGCCGTCCCCTCCGCCCAGAAGGTCAAGACCCAGGCATGAAGCTCATCACCGCGATCGTCAAGCCGTACCGTCTCGACGAGGTCAAGACCGCGCTCCAGGAGATCGGCGTCCACGGTCTGACCGCGACCGAGGCCAGCGGGTACGGCCGTCAGCGCGGCCACACCGAGGTGTACCGCGGCGCAGAGTACCGGGTCGACCTGGTCCCCAAGGTCCGCATCGAGGTCGTCGTGGACGACGCCGACGCGGACATGGTCATCGACACGATCGTCAAGGCCGCCCGGACGGGCAAGATCGGCGACGGCAAGGTGTGGGCGCTCCCGGTGGAGACGGTCGTACGGGTACGGACGGGCGAGCGCGGTCCGGACGCGCTCTGAGGGGGGCGTCATGGGTGACTGGTACGTCCTCGTCGAGGCGAACGAGGGGTGCGCCGAGGTACGGCCACCTCGTGTTCCGGACCTCCGAGACGAGCTGGTCGCCTCGAAGGAACCCCCGCCCGCCCAGCGCCCCGCGGCGAAGAAGGGTGTTCTCCGCCGCGCCCTGGGCCGGGACTAGACGACCGGTGTCCGTGCCCGCCGTGTCCTGACGAACAGCACCACCCCCACGGCGACCCCCGCCCCGAGCACCGCCGCGACCAGCCACGGCAGCGCGAAGAAACCCGCACTCGCCGACTCCCGCGTGTCCTTCGCACTCGCCGTCAACTTCACGTCGCCCCAGTCGAGTTGCGGCGCCCCGCGCCATGGCTCACTGAGCCGTACCCGTTGCCCGGGCAGCAACTCACCGGGAATCTTCACGAGCTCACGCGCGAGCAACGTCCGGCCGAACAACCCCGTCGCCCGCAGCTCGACCTTCGGGTTCAGGGTGACGTTGCCGGTGTTGCGCAGGGTGTAGGAGATCGTCGCCCCGCTGTCCCCGAGCCCCGGTACCAGCGGCTGGTGATGGCTGACACGGACGTCCTCGACGGCGATCGCCGGGACGGTCGGTCCGCCCACCCGCAGATAGACCCTCGCGGCGACGGCCCGCTGCACGCCGAGCGCCACCGCTCCGTCGCCCTTGTCGATCCGTTCGTCCAGTGCCACCAACGCGCCGGGGTGGTCGCCCGGTTCGGCACCCTCGGGCACCGACAGCGTGAACGGCACGGTGACCCTGCCGTGCGCGGGGACGGTCACCCGGGTCTTCGCGGGCCTCGCCCAGGCCCCCACCCCGCGCTGCTTCTCCGCGACCGTGCGCACGGCGAAACCGCCGTCGCGGGCGGTGTTGTACGCGTCGGCGGCGTAGAGCCGGAAGGTCAGGGGCCGACCGGTCCTGTTGCTGACGACCACCTTGTCGTCGATGGCCTGCCCGGGATCGGCGGAGAGGTAGAAGTAGGGCCGTGCGGCGATCCGGGAGGCGGCGGGATACACGGACCAGCTGCCGTTGTCGGCGGCGTGCGCTGGCGCTGGCGCGGCGGCCGTGGCCAGGAACAGGTTCAGGAGGAGGACGTACAGCTTGCGCATGGGTGCGGACCCCCAAGGAGGCGGACGGGCGGGTGCGGGCGCCCGTACGGTCAGCTGAGCGTGAGGGTGAGAACGCCGGAGTACGTGCCCACCGGCGTGAACGCCGGCACGTTCAGGGAGAGCCCGGCGTCCACGGTGAACTCACCGCCCGTGAGCGCGGAGTTGGGCGTGGACGCGAGCGTCGCTCCCGAGGATCCGACCGCGCCGGCGGAACCGGCCTGGCAGGTGCTCGGGCTGCCCGCCTTGGTGGCACAGGTGGGGCTCCAGCTCAGCGCGCCGGCGTCGATCTTGGCGCCGGCTCCGGTGAAGTCGGTGACCTTGCCGGTGAGGGACCAGCCGGCGGGTCCGCCGCGGAAGTCCTGGACGGTCACCTTGTTCAGGTTGCCGGTCGAGGCCCCGCCCTTGCCGTAGTCCACCGCCGAGAGGCTGACGGAGTCCCCGGCCTGGGACATGGACAGCGCGCCCGCCTTGACGGTGGTGGTGACCTTCTGGCTGCCGGCCGGGACGGGGGTGTCGTCGATGACGACGTACGCCTTCGGTCCGGCGCCCTTGGCGTCGCTCCACGCGCTGCCCTCGTACGCCACGACACCGGTCGTCGTCTTGTCGTTGACGACGAGCGAGCCGCTGAAGGCGCCCGAGGAGTTGGCGGTGGCGGTGGCGGTGTCCGCGGTCTGGGCGGCGCCGGACCGCCCGGCCAGGGTGACCGTCGCGCCCGGGGTGAACTTGCTGCCGGTGACGGTGACGCTCGCACCGGGCTTGCCGGAGGCCGAACCCAGCGCGATGTCCCGCTCGTTGACGGGGTTCGCGTCCGTCGCGGTGACCGTCTCGGAGACCGGGGCGGGCGGGGTGATCACCGTGCAGGGTGTGTCGAGTTCGAGGATGTAGCTGGTGTGGATGTTGTAGTCGCCGGGCGAGAGCGTGATCGCGCCGGGCGAGGTGACCTTGAAGGTGCCGGTCATCGAGAACGACGGGAAGGCGCCGTTGCCCGGCACCGGGTCGTTCTTCTTCGGTCCGGCGACCGTCACGGCGCCGGTCTGGGCGCCGCCGAGGGCGACCTTGCCGGTCGGCGTCATGATGTCGGCCGGCAGCGCGATGGCCGTGGGGTTGCTGGCGGCCGGTTTGACCACCGTGTAGGTCACGGTGACGGTGTCGCCCACCTTGGGGCTGGTGTTGTCCACGGCGACCCTGGCCGTCGTGGTGCCGTCGATCGGCGGGATGCCCGCGACCGCGGGCGGGATGCAGTGCGTGGCGAAGTCCACGTCGGTGGCGGCACCGGCCGGACAGGCCAGTGCGCCACCCGCGGTGACCGCGAGTGCGGTCGCCCCGACAAAGGACGCCAGACGGCGTCTTCGAGTCGTCGAACCCATGGATGTGCCCCCTCCGGAAGCTCCTGAAGTCCTGCGCCGACAGGGGGCATTGATGTGTGGATGGCGTGAGAAGTCAATGGAGTTGCCGCAGAAACCTGACGAGATGTCAGTTTCTGCGGCAACCAAGGGACTTGCTCCGAGGACGGGCGCCGGAGGTCAGTCGAAGACGAACGGGCCCGGAGCCTGCGGACCGGTCGCCGTGCAGGTCACGGTGATCCCGAAGACGACGATCTGGAGTGAACCGCCGTACGACTCCAGGCTGTCGCCGGACCCAACGGTTCCGTTGAGCGGTCCGACGGTGACGGGGTCACCGGCCGCGATGGCGGGGTTCTCCGTGCCGGTGAAGGTGGTGGTGCCGCCGTTCGCGTTCACGAAGGTGAGGGTCGAGGTGATCGAGTCCTCGGAGAGCGCGAGCGGAGCGTTGATCGCCGAGGTGACGGTGACGGTGGCCGCCGTGCCGTCCTGGGTGGCGGTGAGGGTCGCCTGGCCGCTGCCGTAGAGGCCGCAGTCCGCGTCGATGGTCGCCGTGTCCGGGGTGACGGCCAGGGCGGTGGGCGCGAACGCGAGCCCGACGGCCGCGAGCGTGCCGACCGCCAGTGCCGCACCCGTACGTATGCGCTTGCCTTTCATGGAATCCGGTTCCCTTCCCGTGGTGGGGACTGCCATGTGGGGATGGACGGGGGGTGCATCCCGACGGACGGCCGGGCTTCACGGGGCGTGGTGCGGGACGCCGCGCGAGCTGGAATCTGACGGTCCGTCGGAATTTCCGGTTCCATTGATGCGCGTGGGACGAGGGACGGCAAGCCGGAATTCCGGCCAACTGTTACCCGGAGTATCAGCCGGCGGTCACGGTCTCGCGCACGGTGCCGTCGACCCCCGCCACCAGCACCGGAGTCCGCGGCCCGCCCAGATCCCGGACGGCGGCCCGGTCCTGCTCGGAGGCCGATTCCGCCTCTGTCACCACGGCCGCCGCCTCCAGGGACTTCGCCCCCGAGGCCACGGCCATGGCCACCGCGGTCTGCAGCGCGCTCAGCTTCAGCGACGCCAGCTCGACGGTCCCGGCCACATACGTCCGCCCGGTCTCGTCCCGTACGGCCGCCCCCTCGGGCACCCCGTTACGGGCCCGCGCCGAACGCGCCAGGGTGACGATCTTGCGGTCCTCGGGGTCAAGCGCACTGTTGTCGGTCATGACAGGAGCATACGAACCGAACCCGCGCCGCCGACCTCACGGGGGTCACGGAGCCACGGCCCCCGGCGGGCCGTCCGCCACGAAAGCGGGACACCGGCAACGACGGGAGGCACGCTCCGCCCCCGGGCCCCGCCCGCGGCTACCGGCATCCCGAACACATCAACATCGGCCACCTCCGGCGGCGCCGCCCGCCGCGAGGGCACGCCCGTCGCCGGGCGCGTCACCCCGCCACCGGATACATCGCCCCCCGCCGCCCCTCCGGTGACGCCAGCCACTCCAGTTTGGCCGCGGTGCGGGCCTCGTCCAGCGGGGTGTGCAGGACGACCGTCAGGTCGGGGCGGGCCGGTACCCGCATCGCCGTGGACTCCACGCACAGCAGTCCGACCAGCGGATGGTCGAGTTCCTTGCGGATGACGCCGGCGTCCTCGATGTCCCGCCACTCCCACAGCTCGGTGAACTCGGCGCTCGCCGACCGCACCCGGGCCAGCACGTCCTGGAACCCCTCGTCCTCGGGCCGCGCCGAGGCGGCCGCCCGGAACTGGGCGACGACGGTACGCGCGTTCTGTTCCCAGCTGTGCGATCGCGACCGGTACAGCGGGTCGGTGAAGAAGTCGACGAGGCAGTTCTGGGTGTTCTCCGGCCGCATGCCGAGCACCCAGCCGGCGGCGTCGTTGTACAGCACGCAGTTGTAGTACGCGTCCATGATGTGCGCCGGATACGGCATCCACGCGTCGATCAGCCGCCGCAGCCCCTCGCAGCCGTGGTCGGCCGCCGGTTCCGGCGCGGGCGGGTTCAGCCCGGCGAGCACGTACAGATGCCGCCGCTCGGCGTTGCTGAGCCGCAGCACCCGCCCGACGGAGTCGAGGACCTGCGGCGACACCGAGATGTCCCGCCCCTGCTCCAGCCACTGGTACCAGGAGGCACCCACCCCGGCCAGCACGGCGACCTCCTCGCGCCGCAGCCCCGGCGTCCGCCGCCGCGCCCCGCCGTCCGGCAGCCCTGCCTCGGCGGGCGAGACCCGGGCCCGCCGGCTCATCAGAAACTCCCGCAGTTCACGATGCCGCTCACTCTTGGGTACGACCTCGGGCACGAACGCATCCCCCTCGTTGTTGCCTGGTGGTGCCACCACCAGCACAACTTGCGGCTCCCCACGGCTATTCCGGTGCCCGCAGGCTCTTGCCCATGGCGATCGACACCACAAACCCCCTCCCCGATTCGCTCGACACCCCCCGGCTGTCGACGCGCGACAAGCTCGTCCTGTTCGTCCTGTGCGCCGCCCAGTTCATGGTCGCGCTGGACTTCTCCGTCCTGAACGTCGCCCTGCCCGTCCTCGGCGCCGACCTCGGCATGAGCCCCTCCGCCCTGCAGTGGGCGGTCACGGCGTTCGCCCTCCCGTCCGGCGGCTTCCTGCTCCTGTTCGGCCGCATGGGCGACCTGTACGGCCGCAGGAGGCTCTTCCTGTCCGGTCTCGCCCTGTTCGGCGCGGCCTCCCTGCTCGCGACCCTCGCCTGGGACCCGGCCTCCTTCCTCGCCGGACGCGCCCTCCAGGGCCTCGGCGCCGCGGCGATCGTGCCGACCGGCATGTCCCTGCTGACCACGACCTTCCCCGAGGGCCCCGCCCGCGACCGCGCCCTGGGCATCTCCGGCACCCTGCTCTCGCTCGGCTTCACCGTCGGCATGGTGGCCGGCGGCACCCTCACCGACACCCTCGGCTGGCGCTCCACGATGGGCCTGCTCACCCTGTTCGCCCTGATCGTGCTCCCGCTGGCCCCCGCCCTGCTGCCGGAGTCCCTCCCCCATAGCCTCAAGGGCATGGGAGGTACCCCCGTCCCGGACCGCCCGCGCCTGGACGTGCCCGGCGCGATCACGGTCACCGGCGGGCTGCTCGCCCTCATCTACGCCCTGTCGACCGCCGCCGACCAGGGCTTCGGCCGTCCGGACGTCGTCGCCGGCCTGATCGCGGGCCTGCTTCTCCTCGCCGCCTTCGTCAAGGTCGAGTCCCGTAGCGCCCGACCCCTGGTGTCCCTGCCCATGCTGCGCCGCCGCACGGTGGCGTGGGGCAACATCGGCGGTCTCGTCACCTTCTCGATGATGTCGACGGTCGTCTTCGTGCTGACCCTCTACCTCCAGGAGGTCCTGCACCTGTCCGCCTTCGAGACCGGCCTGGTCTTCGGTGTCCAGGGCGTCCTCTCGGCGGTGGCCGGCACCTACGCCCCGAGGGTCATCGGCCGCTTCGGCCCGCGCCGCACGCTGGTCGGCTCACTCGTCGGCCAGGGCGCACTGATCGCCGCCCTGCTGGGCCTGGACACCGGGAGCTGGTCCGTCTGGCTCGCCACCGCCGCCGTCTCCCTGGCCAGCATGTGCCACCTCGGCGCGATCATCTCGTACGGCGTCACCGTGACCTCCGGTGTCCCGGACGAGGAGCAGGGCCTGGCCACCGGCCTGGTCACCTCCACCCAGCAGATCGGCATCACCGTCGGCATCCCGCTGCTCGGCGTCCTCGCCACCACTTCGGACGACCTGATGTCCGGCGTCCACACGGTCCTCGCACTGGACACGGCGATCGTGCTGGTGGCGGCGGTGCTGGTCGGCCAGGGCCTGCGCACCCGCCGTGCCTGAAAGCCGGTGACGGCTGCAGGCAGGCCCGCCTCCTGGACTCAGAGGCGGGCCTCGGGCTCGTTCCGCGGGGACGGCAGTGCGCTCAGGAAGTGCTGCCAGGCGGCGGGAGTGAAGGCGAGGACGGGGCCCCGGCGGGCGTTGGAGTCGCGGACCAGCACCGACTCACCCGTCCAGGCGACCTCGACGCAGTCCTGGTTGGGCTGCCCACTCGCCCTGCTCTTGCGCCACGACCATGAGCCACCCACGCTGTCCCTCCAACCTGGGTGTGGACACGCAGCACCTCTTCCAGAATAGCGGTGGCTCATACGAATGCGGATGAGACGTTTCCCGCCAACATCCGCGCCGACAAGCGGAGTTACTGGTTCTGCGCGCCGTCCGCGTGGCCCAGCAGCGCCGTCAGGTCGTCACTGCCCTCCTCCAGCCGTCCCGCCATCCGGCGCAGCAGGTCGGGCACCCCTTCTTTGATGCACAGATCCTCCAGATCCCAGAACCGCTCCAGATAGCGGCCGGTCTCCTCGGGATCACTGCTGGTGTAGGAGTCGCCTCGGGGGTTCTCCACATACATCGAGTCCGGCATCTCGTCGGCCTCGAACTCGAAGTGGGTGAAGGGGCCCTGCATACCGGCATGCGCTCCGGCACTGAACGGCAGGATCAGGACGCTGATCCGCGGCCGGACGGCAAGCTCCGCCAACCGTTCCAACTGGGCGCGCATCACGCCACGGCCGCCCACCTGCCGACGGACCACCGACTCGTCGAGGATGAAGAACAACTGCGAACCCTCGTCGGACATCAGGAGTTCCTGACGCAGGAGCCGTGCCTCGATGTACCGGTCGAGGGTCTCTTCCGCCACGCTGGTGCTGTAGGAGCGCATGATGGCGCGCCCGTACTCCTCCGTCTGCAGCAGGCCGGGCAGTTGAAGCGAGTTGAACTGCCGGATGATCGACGCCGACGACTCGAACGCCAGGTACTGCAGGAATTCCTTGCCGAAGAGGTCCCGATACTCCGAGAACGGCATCTTCCGGCTGTTCCTGGCGAGGTCGAGGAGTGGCTCAACCCTGCGGGACTCGGTGATGCCGTAGGCGGCGAGCAGGGGCCGGAGGTCGTTGACGGAGATTCCGACCTCGCCCGCCTCGATCCGGATCAGCTTGGACGAGCTCCACTCCATCTTCGCCGCCACCTGGCGCTGCGTCAGGCCGGCCCTGGTCCGCGCCTTGCGGAGTTCCGTACGAAGCCGCAGCCGCTGGAGTGCCGCACTGGGCGCACTCATGATCACCCTACCCCCAAATGGACCATTCGGGTTGCAACATAGCAGATTAGATGGTTACTCATCGACACTTCTCCAACCGAGGACTCACTCAATGCGCCATGTTGATCATCCCAGGTGGAGGGCGATTCCGCAGCGCGCGAACTCCCGGGATGCTATATAGCTGTTAGCGGACTCCCGGATCGGACGCGCCGTGATGCGGTCAAGCAGATAGGGACTGTTCACCCGACTCTACGCGGGCTACGCTGGCTTCTAGGCGCGTTGTCGGCCTGTAGAACCGTCAACTCTCGTCTCTTTCGGGGAGGTTAGCCACGCGGAGCCCACGTTGACGCCGACCCGGCCTCGACCGATGCCTTCCCTCCGTAACACCAACGTCTGTGGATTGCCGCGGTATCCACAACGGGTGTGGAACCACCGGGAAGGAGGAACGGCCCCATGGCCACAGAGCCGGACGGGCGCCGCAGCACATGGCACGAACGGGTGGCGACAGCCATCCCGTGGATCACCCTCATCGTCCTGATCCAACAGATCGTCGAAGAGGTAGTCCGCCACGTGTGACAGAACGTGACCCCGACTGAAAAGAGCCGGGGCCACGTAAAGCGGTCGCCGTAGGAAGCAGGTTCCACTCCGAGTGCGCTTGGTCGGCCTACACGGAGTGGGGCCTGTCGAGGACCACTGAACTATCCATTCTGCCGCGACTTCCGGGCCTTGGCGAGCGCTGCAAGCCGCCATCCTGGGGATCGTTCACGCCCGGTCGAGGCGTAGCCGCTCCGCCCGCGGAAGTCCCGCCACCACCAGGTCGTACGAGTCCTCCACGAGCTCCCGGACCACACGGTCCGGGAGTTCGCCGTCGGCCGTGACGGTGTTCCAGTGGCGCTTGTTCATGTGGTAGCCGGGGACGATCAGACCGGGATGGTCGGCGCGCAGCCGGATCGCGTCCTCGGGGTCGCACTTGAGATTGACCGTCAGGGGCCGCGCGTCCAGGTTCGTCAGGGCGAAGAGCTTGCCCAGCACCTTGAAGACCGAGGTCTCGGGGTTGAACGGAAAGTCCTCCACCACCGCGTTGAAGGACAGACAGAGGGCTCGCAGCTCCTTGGGGGTCACTCGGACTCCTTCTCCTCCGCGGCGGATTCGAGAGCACTCACCGGCTCCACCAGGACCGTCACGATCTTGTTCCGGCGCCCGGCGGCGGCCTCCGCGGTCAGGCGCAGTTCACGCCCGTCCGGAAGCTCGACGACCGCGGACGCCCCGGCGATGGGGACACGGCCCAGCGCCTTCGCCAGCAGTCCGCCGACGGTCTCCACGTCCTCGTCGTCGTACTCGTCGAGCCCGTACAGCTCGCCGAGGTCGGTGATGTCGAGGCGGGCCGTGACCCGGTGGCGTTCGTCGCCGAGGTCCTCCACCGGCGGCAGTTCACGGTCGTACTCGTCGGTGATCTCGCCGACGATCTCCTCAAGGATGTCCTCGATGGTGACGATGCCGGCCGTGCCGCCGTACTCGTCGATGACGACGGCGACGTGGTTGCGGTCCTGCTGCATCTCGCGCAGCAGGTCACCGGCGTTCTTGGTGTCGGGCACGAAGGCGGCGGGCCGCATGGCCGTGGACACCAGCTCGCTCTCCGCGTCCCGGCTGATGTGCGTCTTGCGGACCAGGTCCTTCAGGTACACGATCCCGACGATGTCGTCCTCGCTCTCCCCGGACACCGGGATGCGCGAGAAACCCGAGCGCAGCGCGAGGGTCAGCGCCTGACGGATCGTCTTGTAGCGCTCGATGACGACCAGGTCGGTCCGCGGGACCATGACCTCCCGCACCAGCGTGTCGCCCAGCTCGAAGACCGAGTGCACCATGCGGCGCTCCTCGTCCTCGATCAGGGACTCCTTCTCGGCGAGGTCGACCAGCGCGCGCAGCTCCGCCTCGGAGGCGAACGGGCCCCGGCGGAAGCCCTTGCCCGGGGTGAGCGCGTTGCCGATGAGGATCAGCAACGACGGGATCGGGCCCATGATCCGCGCCAGCGGGAGCAGGATGTACGCGGCCGCGGTCGCCGTGTTGAGCGGATGCTGACGCCCGATGGTGCGCGGGGAGACGCCGACGGCGACGTACGACACGAGCACCATGACGCCGATCGCGACCAGCAGGGCGCGGGTGGTGCCCGGGAACTCCTGGAGGCAGGCGTAGGTGACCAGGGCGGCCGCCGCCATCTCGCAGGCGACACGCACCAGCAGCGCCACGTTGAGGTAGCGGGTCGGGTCGGCGGCGATCTGCGCGAGCTTGGCGCTGCCCCGCCGGCCGTTGCGTACGGCTTCCTCGGCGCGGAAGCTGGAAACGCGCGCGAGGCCCGCCTCCGCGCAGGCGGCGAGCCAGGCGACGACGACCAGGGCGATCGCGCCGGAGACGAGGGGCAGGCTCATGAGACGGTCGGCGCGGGGGACGGGCCGGTCAGACCCTTCTCCTGCCGCCAGCCGTCCACGATGGCCGCCTGGAGGCCGAACATCTCGGCCTTCTCGTCCGGCTCCTCGTGGTCGTAGCCGAGCAGGTGCAGCACGCCGTGGACGGTGAGGAGCTGGAGCTCCTCGTCCATGGAGTGCTGCGTCTCGGCCTCCTCGCCCTGCCTCTTGGCGACCTCGGGACACAGCACGATGTCGCCGAGGAGGCCCTGCGGGGGCTCGTCGTCGTCCTTGCTGGGCGGCCTGAGCTCGTCCATCGGGAACGACATGACGTCGGTGGGCCCCGGCAGGTCCATCCACTGGATGTGCAGCTGCTCCATGGCGTCGGTGTCCACGACGATCACCGAGAGCTCGGAGAGCGGGTGGATGCGCATCCGTGCGAGCGCGTAGCGGGCGATGTCGAGGATCGCCTGCACGTCGACCTCGGTTCCGGACTCGTTGTTGACGTCGATCGACATGGTGCTGGCTTGTCTACTTCCGCTTGTTCCGGCCGCCCTTGTGGGTGCCGTTCTCCGTACCGTTCTCGCTGTCGTACTTCTCGTACGCGTCGACGATACGGCCGACCAGCTTGTGCCGTACGACGTCCTGGGACGACAGGCGGGAGAAGTGCACGTCGTCGAGGCCCTCCAGGATGTCCTGGACCTGGCGCAGACCTGACTTGGTGCCGTTGGGCAGGTCGACCTGCGTCACGTCACCCGTGATCACGATCTTCGAGTCGAAGCCGAGGCGGGTGAGGAACATCTTCATCTGCTCGGGGGAGGTGTTCTGGGCCTCGTCCAGGATGATAAAAGCATCATTAAGGGTCCTGCCTCGCATATACGCGAGGGGCGCCACCTCGATCGTCCCGGCCGCCATCAGCCGCGGGATCGAGTCCGGGTCCAGCATGTCGTGCAGGGCGTCGTACAGCGGGCGCAGGTAGGGGTCGATCTTCTCGTAGAGCGTGCCCGGGAGGAATCCGAGCCGCTCCCCCGCCTCCACCGCCGGGCGGGTCAGGATGATGCGGTTGACCTGCTTGGACTGGAGGGCCTGCACCGCCTTGGCCATGGCGAGGTAGGTCTTGCCGGTACCGGCGGGGCCGATGCCGAAGACGATCGTGTGCTTGTCGATCGCGTCGACGTACCGCTTCTGGTTGAGGGTCTTGGGGCGGATGGTGCGGCCGCGCGAGGACAGGATGTTCTGTGTGAGTACTTCGGCCGGGGTCTCCTGGCCGTCGCTCGTCCCGTTCTCGCTCGCTCGCAGCATGGCGATCGAGCGTTCCACTGCGTCCTCCGTCATCGGCTGTCCGGTGCGGAGCACCAGCATCATCTCGTCGAACAGGCGCTGCACGAGGGCGACGTCGGCCGCCGCGCCCGTAGCGCTGATCTCATTGCCCCGGACATGGATGTCGGCCGCCGGGAAGGCCTTCTCGATCACGCGCAGGAGCGAGTCGCCGGACCCCAGGACCGAGACCATGGGGTGCTGGGCGGGGACGGTGAACTGTGCTCTCGCCTGCCCCTGCGCGGGGCTGTGACCTGTCGGTGTCTGAGTCATGGGCCGGCGCTCAAGGCCTGCGGTTCCTCCTCGTCACGGCCGCACAACTGGAGGCGGCCTCGCGGTTCAAGAGTACGACGGTGCACTGACAACGCCGTAGGGCTTTTCGACGAAGAGGGCGCCCTCGATGCAGCGATGAGCCCTGCACGCTCCCCCCGCACCCCAGGGGAGAATGCGCTCGCTACCACGTGTGTTCGAAGACCTCGCGAGCGGCGGCGGCCACGGAGTCCGTCCGGAGAAAGCAGGAAGACCGTGCTGTTGCGTCTGCCCACCTCCCTGCCCGAGGCCCAGAAGTGCCTGACCGACGGAGCGACACCCGTCGGCGGCGCCACGCTCGTGTGGGCCGCCTGGCAGCGCGACGGCTTCCCCGAGCAGGCGGTGTCGCTGCGCGAGGTGCCGGAGGCGAACGTCCTCGGGGCGGGGGAGCTCGGGGCGGCGGTCCTGCTGCACCGGATCGACGAACGGGTGCCGGAGGTACTCCACCGGGCCGCGGCCGGCGTCGGCACCGGGGCCGTGCGCCGGACCGCCACGGTCGGCGGGAACATCGTCGGCAGCACCCTGCGCTGTCTGCTGCCCGCGGCACTCGTCCTGGGCGCCCGGGCGCGGGTGCTCGCGGCGGAGGGGCCGTTCGAGGCCGACCTCGCCGAACTGATCGCCAAGAAGCCGCTGCTGCTGAGCCTGCACTGGAACGATCCGCTGGTCAGCGGCTACCGCAAGGTGGCCGAGGCCCCGGGCGGGCCGCCGCCCCTGGTCGTCGCCACCGCCGTGCACCCGGGCGACCGCCCCGTGCTGCGCGTCGCCGTCCGCGACGGCTACGACTTCCTGAGCGAGAGCGTGCCCTGCGACGCGGGCCCGGACAGCGTGCTCGGCGTGTTGAGCGGTACGACGATCGGGGCGCTGCCGGCCGCGGCTCGCGAGGTGGTCCGGGAACAGGTGGTGTCGGTGCTGGAGCGGGCGGACCAGCACTGACCAGCACTGACGGTCCCGGCCGGCTCGACGGGCACCCATGGCGGCGGTCCCGATGGGCCCGGGGCACCCCCACCCGGCCCACGGCGCGGCCGCGGCCCCCGTGGGCTCAGGCCGATCTGCCGAAGCCGATCGTCGGCACCGCTCGCCGCAGGGGCCAGCCCGGGGCGGTCTCCTCCGGGATCAGGTCCGCCAGGAAGGCGTACCTGTGCAGGGCGGCGCGGTCCTGGGAGGCGACGGACTGGACCTTGCGCCACCAGGCGCCGATCTCGGACCAGCCCGGCGCGGACAGGGAGCCGCCGAACTCCTGGACCGAGAGCGCGGCGGTCAGGCCGGCGAAGGCCAGCCGGTCCGCCAGCGGCCAGCCCGCGAGGGTGCCGGTGACGAAGCCGGCCACGAAGACGTCCCCGGCGCCGGTGGGGTCGAGCGCCTCGACCTCGATCGCCGGGACCTCGGCGGCCTCCCCGGTACGCCGGTCCACCGCGTACGCGCCCTCCGCGCCGAGGGTGACCACGGCGAGCGGCACGTGCTCGGTGAGCGCGTGGGCGGCCTCGCGGGGGCAGGTGGCGCCGGTGTAGCGCATCGCCTCCTCCGCGTTCGGCAGGAAGGCCTCGCAGTGGGCGAGGTCGGGGAGGCCGGCCAGGTCCCAGGCGCCGGTCTCGTCCCAGCCGACGTCGGCGAAGATGCGGGTGCCCTTGCCCGCTGCCTGGGCGATCCAGGGGGCGCGCTTCCCCGGCTCCAGCGAGGCCACGGCCGCACGCGCGCGTGGGGGGCAGTCCGGCGCGCCCTCTTGGACGAGCACGGCCTCGGGGGGCGGCTCGTGGCCGTGGGAGACCATGGTGCGCTCTCCCTCGTAGGCCATCGACACGGTGACCGGGGAGTGCCAGCCGGGAACCCTGCGCGACGGGGAGAGGTCGATGCCCTCGCCCTGCTCCAGGGCGTCCCAGCAGTACTCGCCGTAGTGGTCGTCGCCGAAGGCCGCGGCCAGCGAGGTGCGCAGCCCGAGCCGGGCCAGGGCCGTCGCCATGTTCGCGACGCCGCCGGGGCTCGACCCCATGCCGCGGGCCCAGGACTCGGTGCCGCGCACGGGGGCGGTGCCGAGCCCGGTGAAGACGATGTCGAGGAAGACGGTGCCGGTGAGATAGACGTCCCAGGGCGGATCACCGGGTGTGCGCACGGCGGCCAGGGGATCGACCTGGGCCTGGCACTGCCCGGCCTTCCCGTTGTACGACGGTCCCTTCCCGTTGGACGCGATCACGGTGAGCTCCCTGCGCGTGGTGCCGATCAGGCCAGTCTGCACCACACCACCGACAACAGGCCGTCGCCCACGTCAGGCCTCCGAGCACCGGGCCGGGCAATCGGGCCCGTCCGGTGTTTGAGGACGAAGCCCCTCCAGGGCCGCAGCGGGGTCTGGGGCGCAGCCCCCAGCGGGCACGGGAGGGCAGGGGCGGCGGGGCGGGAAAGCCCCCGTCCTACCAGCGAGGCACGCTCGGCGTGACCCACCCCGGCTCGGCCACCCGCATGGCCGCGGCATCGTCCCGCTCCCGCAGCGAACCGTCGTCATCCAGCCACCGCCGATGCAGGAACTCCGCCTTCTCCCGGTCGAGTTCGACACCGAGCCCGGGCGCGTCGGAGACCCGCACGGCCCCGTCCTCGAAGACCAGCCGCTCGGTCAGCACGTCCTCCGACTGCCACGGATAGTGCGAGTCACAGGCGTGGTGGAGATTCGGCACGGTGGACGCCACCTGCGTCATCGCGGCCAGCGAGATCCCCAGATGCGTGTTGGAGTGCATGGACACCCCCACCCCGAACGTCCGGCAGATCGCGGCGAGTTGCTGGGTGTTGCGCAGCCCGCCCCAGTAGTGGTGGTCGGAGAGCACCACCTGCACGGCATCCCGGGCGAACGCCTCCTTGATCTCCGCGAAGGTCGTCACACACATGTTGGTGGCCAGCGGGACATCGGTCCCGGCGGACACCTCGGCCATGGCCACGGTCCCCAGCGCCGGGTCCTCCAGATACTCCAGGACGTCCCCGAGCTCCTCGGCGACCCTCAGCGAAGTCGCCACGCTCCAGGCCCCGTTGGGGTCGAGCCGCAGGGGATGCCCGGGGAACGCCCCGGCAAGAGCCCTGACCGCGGCGATCTCCTCGTCCGGCGGAAAGACCCCGCCCTTGAGCTTGAAGGACCTGAAGCCGTACCGCTCCGTGAACAGCCGGGCCTGTTCCACCACCCCCGCGGGATCGAGGGCCGCCCCCCAGTCGTCCTTCTCGCAGGCCACGCCCTCCGGATGAGCGGCCCACTTGTAGAACAGGTACGCGCTGTACTCGACCGCGTCCCGCACCTTGCCCCCGAGCAGGGCGTGCACCGGCAGCCCGAGCGCCTTGCCCAGCGCGTCGAGACAGGCCACCTCGAACCCGGAGACGACGGACAGCCGTAGCTTGTCGGCGGTCTGCACGCCCCGCAGCCCACCGACGTCGACCTGTCCAAAGACCCGGGAGGAGTCGACCGCCATCTGGTCCGCGACCGTGAACAGCCCGTTCAGGTCCCCGACCTGGCGTCCGAGCAGCTTCGCGGCGAACGGCCGGGCCAGCTCCAGGTACTTGGTGTCGCCGTACGTCTCCCCGACCCCCACGACCCCGTCCGCGGTCTCCACCTCGACGATCAGCCGGGGCGTGTACGGCTGGTGCACGCCCTGCGTGTTCAGCAGCGGCGGATCGGCGACGAGGATCGGCGTGAGGCGGACATCGGTGATCGTGAGGTTCACAGCGCGGCTCCTACGAGGTCGAGACCGGTGGTCAACAGCGGGCGCAGGGCCGCCAGGTCGGCGTCCGACGGGTCGGTGAGCGGTGCGCGTACGGGCCCCACCGGCCGCCCCCGCAACCGCGCCGCCGCCTTCACCAGCGACACCGCGTACCCGGGCACCCGGTCCCGGAGTTCGACGAGCGGGACGTAGAAGTCGCGCAGCAGCTTCTCCACGGTCCCGTCGTCGCCGTCGCGCAGGGCGGTGAAGAAGGCGTTCGCGATCTCGGGGGCGAAGGCGTGGACGGCCGAGGAGTAGGCGGGGACGCCGACGGTGGCGTAGGCGCGGGCCTGGATCTCGGCGGTGGAGGCGCCGTTGAAGAACAGGAAGTCCTCGGGGGCGGCGAGGGTCAGGCGCTGGAGCCGGTCGAGGTCGCTGTGCCCGTCCTTGAGCCCGATGACGCCGTCGATCGCGGCGACCCGCCTGAACGCGTCCACGCCGAAGGCGACCTGACCGCGCTGGTAGGCGATGAGCGGCAGCCGTGTCCGCGCCGCGATCTGCTCCAGCTGGGCGACCAGGCCGTCCTGCGGGGCGGCGACCAGGTAGTGCGGGAGGACCAGCAGCGCGTCCGCTCCCGCCTCCTCGGCGATCCGGGCGAAACGTACGGCCTGCGCCCAGCCGTAGCCGATCCCGGCGACGACGGGCACGCGCCCGCCGGCCTCCTCGACGGCGATGGTGACGACCTGCCGGTACTCGTCCTCGTCCAGCGAGAAGAACTCGCCGGTGCCGCAGGCCGGGAAGACCGCGCCGGGACCGGTGGCGATCTGGGCGGCGACATGGGCGCGGAAGCCGTCGGGGTCGAGGGTGCCGTCGTCGTGGAAGCTCGTGAGCGGGAACGACAGCACACCCTGTGCCATGCCGTCCCGCAGTCGTCGGGCCGTGTCCGGGTCGAGGGTCACCCTCACCCATCTCCCCATGTAGACGTTATCTACGTATGAAGATGGAGATTAGATAGGCGAATCCCGTCCGTCAATGGGGCCACGCGCGGTTTGGCCGGCCGATTACCATCGGCGCATGTCAGAGACCGGTGGTGTCCGCGAGGTGAAGTCGGCGGCCCGCACCGTCGAACTCCTCGAACTGCTGGCCGCGCGCGGCGACCGCCCGGCCCGGCTCCAGGAACTCGCGGACGAGCTGGGCGTGCCGCGCAGCTCGATGTACGCGTTGCTCCAGACCCTGATCTCGCGCGGCTGGGTCCGCACCGACATCACCGGCTCGCTCTACGGCATCGGCATCCACGCCCTGCTCACCGGCACCAGCTACCTGGACTCCGACCCGCGCGTCCGGGCCGTACGGCCGTACCTCGACGAGGCGTCCCAGGCACTGGGCGAGACGATCCACCTGGGCCGGCTCGACGGCCGGGACGTGGCCTATCTGGCGACGCGGGAGTCGCACGAGTACCTGCGGACCATCAGCAGGGTCGGCCGCCGGCTGCCCGCGCACGTCGGCGCGCTGGGCAAGGCGCTGCTGGCCGAGTGGCCCGACGAGAGGCTCCCCGAGGGGCCGTACGAGGCACTCACCCCGAACTCCCACACCACCCGCGACTCCCTGCTGACCGACCTCGCCGAGGTCCGCGCCCGTGGCTACTCGATCGACCGGGAGGAGGGCGTCCTCGGCATCGTCGGCATCGGCTTCGCCCTGCGCTACGACTCCCCCGCCCAGGACGCCATCAGCTGCTCGGTCCCGGTCGCCCGCCTGACGCCGGACCACGAACAGCAGATCATCACGGTGATGCGCGAGATCAGGGGCAAGATCGAGGCGACGGCACCGGGCGCGGGGGGCGCCCCCAGCTGGCGTTAGAGGCGGCCACAGAGGGCGCACTTTTACCCGGCTTCCCTCACCCCAAACGAAACGTGATCCACATCACGCACCCCGCTCTTCTTCCGCAACCGCGTGCTTGATACAAATTCTTCGCGCGTTCCTGTCCGTCGACGGCCTGCGCCCAACCCCCTTTTCGAGCCGCTTCTTTCGCATGCCCTGGGAACGCCCGTGTTCGCCCGTCGCTCCACCCTGCCCTGGCCCCTCATTGCCCTTTTCACGGCCGGGTACCTCGCCCCCTACCTGCTGCCGACCACCGTCGGCAGACTCGACTCGGGGCTTCCGCTCACCGCCACCGAGGCGGGTGCCGTCGGCAGCGCGCTGCTGCTGAGTTCAGCGGCGGCAGGCTTCCTGCTCGCCGCCCGCGTCGACCGCGTCGGCCCCCGCACCCTCGCCCGCATCGGCCTCACCCTCGCCGTCCTCGGCTACGGCGGCGCCGCACTCACCCACGCCGTCCCCGCGGTCGTCGTGGGGGCCCTGGTCGGCGGCTTCGGATCCGGTATGTCGACGGCGGTGGCCGCCACCGGCATCGCCGCCCAGCCGGACCCGCACCGCGCCACCACGGTCGGCCTGCTCGGCGTCTCCGCGCTCGCCGGCGCCGTCTACCTGACCGTCCCCCACCTGGGCCCCGGCCACGGCCAGCCGCTCGCGGCGATCGCCCTCACCGCGCTGGCGGTCTGGCCCCTGACGAACCGTCTCCCGCTGCGCACGGCCCCCGCCCGGAGCCGGGAGACCCGCACCCCGCTCCCCCATCCGCGCGCCGGTCTCCTCCTCGCCGCGACCCTCCTGTGCTGGTCCCTCGCCCAGAACGCCCTCTGGGGCGTCAGCGGCCGCATCGGCCTCACCCAGGCCCACCTCTCCGAGGCGACGGTCGGCGCGGTCTTCGCCATCGCGCTGGGCGCGGGCCTGCTGGGTGTCGTCGGCGCGGGCGCCCTCGGCCCCCGGCTGGGCCGCGCGCTCCCCATCGGCGGCGGCACGGTCCTCATCGCCGCCTGCATCACCCTCAGCGCCTCCGCGACCGACCTGACGTCCTTCGCGACGGGTGAGATCGCGTGGAACACGCTCTACCCGATCGTCCTGTCGTACGTCATCGGCCTGGCCGCCTCCCTGGACCCCCGCGGCCGCTGGGCGGTCCTGGTCGGCTCGGCCTCCTCACTGGGCACGGCGGCGGGTCCGCTGACGGGAAGCCTGTTGTCAGCCCAGGCCGGCTTCTCCGTGATGGGCACGGTCCTGGCAGCGGGCCTGCTGCTGATCGCCGTACCGATGACGGTGGTGGCACTGGGCGCCGGGCGCCGGACCTTGCCGGTGGTGGAAATCCAGGTGGAAGCCCACGTGTACGACAAAGCAACGGCTGCTTAAGGGGCTTTTAGGGGCGCGGGGAACTGCGCGACCAGCCCCCACCGGCCCGCACCCGACAACGCACCTCAGAACTCGTACGCATCAACTTCCGCAAGATACCGAGCCCGCAACTCCTCGTCGTGCTCCAGGAAGGACGCGAGGAAGGAGTTGCGGGCGAGCTCCCGCAACCGCTCCTCACCCAGCCCCAGAGCCTGCTGAACGGCCTCGAAGTTGTCCCCCGCGTAGCCCCCGAAATAAGCCGGGTCGTCGGAGTTCACGGTGCACATCAACCCGGCTTCCAACATCGCGGGCAACGGATGATCACCGAGCACGTCCACCGTCCGCAGCCGTACGTTGGACAAGGGGCACAGGGTCAGCGGAATCCGGTCCCGCACCAGCCGCGCCACCAGCTCCGGCGACTCCACGCACCGCAGCCCGTGGTCGATCCGCTCCACCCCGAGCACGTCCAGCGCCTCGACGATGTACTCCGGCGGCCCCTCCTCCCCGGCGTGCGCCACGCGTCGCAGCCCGAGCGCCGCGGCGGCCTCGTACACCTCGCGGAACTTCACCGGGGGATGTCCCACCTCGGCGGAGTCGAGCCCGACGCCGACGATCCGGTCGAGATACGGCTTGGCCGCCTCAAGGGTCTCCAGCGCGGACTCCGCGGACTCGTCCCGCAGGAAGCACATGATCAGCTGCGTCGAGACGCCATGGTTGCGCGCACTGCTGCCCAGCGCCCGCCACAACCCCTCCACCACCGTGCCCATCTCCACGCCCCGCGCGAGGTGCGCCTGCGGGTCGAAGAAGATCTCCGCGTGCCGCACCCCCTGCGCCGCGGCCCGGGCGAGATACGCGTTCGCCAGGTCCTCGAAGTCCCGCTCGGTGCGCAGCACGGCCATGAGCTCGTAGTACAGGTTCAGAAAGGACTGAAGATCCTCGAAGTCGTACGCCTTGCGGAGCTCGTCCGTGGAGGCGTACGGCAGCTCGACGCCATTGCGCGCGGCCAGCTCGAAAGCCAGCTCCGGCTCCAGGGCGCCTTCGATGTGCAGGTGCAGTTCAGCTTTGGGGAGGGACATCAAAGCATCGTACGGCCGCTTTACCGCCGTTTCGGAACCGGGACCCTCAGGAGGTCGTGGGCCACGGTCAGCTCGCCCTCGTACCCGGCCGCCCGCGCCTGCCGTTCGAACTCCGCCGGCTCGGCGTAGCGCTGGCTGAAGTGGGTGAGCACGAGGTGCCGTACGCCGGCCTCGCGGGCGACGGTGGCCGCCTGGCCGGCGGTCAGGTGGCCGTGCTCGACGGCGAGTTGCTCGTCCTCGTCGAGGAAGGTCGACTCGATGACGAGCAGGTCGCAGCCGTCCGCGAGGGCGTGGACGCCGTCGCAGAGGCGGGTGTCCATGACGAACGCGAACCGCTGGCCGTGGCGGACCTCGCTGACGTCGTCGAGGGAGACGCCGTTCAGGGAGCCCTCTCGCTGGAGCCGTCCCACGTCGGGCCCCTTGATGCCGTGCGCGGCGAGGCGGTCCGGGAGCATGCGGCGGCCGTCGGGTTCGGTGAGGCGGTAGCCGTAGGACTCGACGGGGTGGGAGAGCTTGCGGGCTTCCAGCGTGTAGCCGTCGGTCCGCGCGAGCACCCCGTCGGCCGCGACCGGTGCCTCGGTGAGCCGGACCGTCTCCCGGTACGCCGTCGCGTACCGCAGGCGGTCGAAGAAGCGCTGCCCCGACTTCGGGTAGTGGGCGGTGACCTCGTGCGGGACCCGGTCGAGGTTGATGCGCTGGATCACGCCCGCGAGGCCGAGGGAGTGGTCGCCGTGGAAGTGGGTGACACAGATCCGATGGAGGTCGTGGGCGGCGACCCCGGCACGCAGCATCTGGCGCTGGGTGCCCTCGCCGGGGTCGAACAGGAGGCCCTCACCGTCCCAGCGCAGCAGGTAGCCGTTGTGGTTGCGGTGCCTGGTCGGGACCTGGCTGGCTGTGCCGAGGACGACCAACTCACGTACGGACACGGTGGGTTATCCGGGGGGCCAGTGGAGGCCGCGGCCGCCGAGCACATGGGCGTGGGCGTGCCAGACGGTCTGGCCGGCGCCGCTGCCGGTGTTGAACACGGTGCGGTAGCTCTCCAGCTTCTCGTCCTCCGCGACGGCCCGGGTCTCGCGCAGGACGTCGGCGGCGAGTTCGGGTGCGGCGGCGGCGAGTTCGGCGGCGTTCTTGTGGTGGGCCTTGGGGATCACCAGAACATGGGTGGGGGCCTGCGGGTTGATGTCCCGGAAGGCGAGGGTGGTGTCTGTCTCGCGGATGATGGTCGCCGGGATCTGACCTGCGACGATCTTGCAGAACAGGCAGTCGTCCTGGGGTTCCCCTGCCATGTCGTTCCTTCCGTAGAGGTCCTGAGGCATCTTAACGAGGCAGCGTCGGCGGAATCTTCGCCGGACTGGACTCCAGCGCCTCCAGAGCGATCCGCACCGCCTCGTCCAGCTGGGCGTCCCGGCCCGCCGCGTAGTCCTGCGGCCGCTGCAGGACCTCCACGTCCGGGTCGACGCCGTGGTTCTCGACGCCCCACTCGTACCCCTCCAGCCAGAACGCGTACTTCGGCTGGGTGATCAGCGTGCCGTCGACCAGGCGGTAGCGGCTGTCGATGCCGATGACCCCGCCCCATGTGCGGGTGCCGACGACCGGGCCGATGCCCAGCGCCTTGATCGCCGCGTTGACGATGTCGCCGTCCGAGCCGGAGAACTCGTTGGCCACGGCGACGACGGGCCCGCGCGGCGCGTCCCTCGGGTAGCTGTACGCGCGCATCCCCCGCGGCAGCGCCCAGCCGACGATTTTGCGGGCCAGCTTCTCGACGACCAGCTGCGAGGTGTGGCCGCCCCGGTTCTCGCGGACGTCGACGACCAGGCCCTCGCGGGCCACCTCGACGCGCAGGTCGCGGTGGATCTGCGCCCAGCCCGGGGCCTGCATGTCCGGGACGTGCAGATACCCCAGCCGACCCCCCGACTTCTCGTGGACGTAGGCGCGCCGGTCGGCGACCCAGGCGTGGTAGCGCAGGGGCTCCTCGTCGGCGACGGGGACGACCACGGCGTGCCGGAGGTCGCCGCCGCCGGAGGGGGAGACGGTGAGCTCGACCGGTTTGCCCGCGGTGCCGACGAGGAGCGGGCCGGGGCCGGTGACCGGGTCGACCGGCCGGCCGCCCACCGCGACGATCGCGTCCCCGGCGCGCACCGCCACGCCCGGTGCGGCGAGCGGGGACCGGGCGGCGGGGTCGGAGGTCTCGGTCGGCAGGATGCGGTCGATGCGCCACTGCGGCGACCCCTGGGGGCCGTCGTCGTGGCGGGAGATGTCGGCGCCGAGCAGACCCTGCCGGGGGCCGTGACCGTGGCCGCCGCGGGGGGTGACGTAGGCGTGGGAGGTGCCGAGTTCGCCGTGCACCTCCCACAGGAGGTCGACGAGGTCGTCGTGGGTGGCCAGGCGGTCCAGGACCGGGCGGTAGCGGTCGAGGACGCCGGTCCAGTCGACACCGCTCATGTCAGGGCGCCAGAAGTGGTCCCGCATGATGCGGCCGGTCTCCTCGTACATCTGCCGCCACTCGGCCGAGGGGTCGACCGTCTGGCGGATGCGGCCGAGGTCGACGGAGATGTTCGTGTCGCTGTCGTCGTCGTTCGAGGCGCGGCGGTCGCTCGGTACGACCTTCAGCCGGCCGTCGGTCCACAGCAGGACCCGCTTGCCGTCGCCGCTGACGGCGAAGTGGTCGGCGTCGGCGGCGAGGTGTTCGAGGCGCTGCTGGGCGAGGTCGTAGCGCTGGAGGTCGGTCTTCGGGTCGGGGTCGTCCGGGGTGGCCCGGGAGGAGCCGAGGACGCCCTGGACGGGGTGGCGCAGCCACAGCACGCCGTCCTTGGCCGCGCGCAGGTTGGAGTAGCGGCCGGCCTCCACCGGGAAGGGCACGATCCGGTCGGCGAGGCCTTCGAGGTCGATACGGGTGGTCGGGGTGCCCTCGCTGTCGGGGGTCTCGTCCTTGTCGGGGGCCTCGAAGGGCCTGCCGTGCCGCTGCGGGCCGAAGGGCGACGGGGTGGTCGCGGCCAGGGTGATCAGGTGCGGGCGGTCGCCGACCACGAAGGCGAGGTCGAAGACGTGCTCGTCGTAGACCGGGTCGAAGGAGCGGTTGGAGAGGAAGGCCAGGTGCTTGCCGTCGAGGGTGAAGGCGGGGGCGTAGTCCTGGAAGCGCAGCGGGGTCGCCTCGGTGACCGACAGGTCGGTGGTGTTGGCGAGGCGGAGCTGGCAGAGCGGGTCGGGGCCGGGGTGCGACCAGGCGAGCCAGGCCGAGTCGGGCGAGAAGGTCAGTCCCCGTACGTCGCCGTCCTCGCTGCGGTCGACCTCGCGGACCTCGCCGGTCTCCCGCTCGACGAGCAGGACGCGGCCGTCGTGCGCGGCGACCGCGGCCCGGCTGCCGTCGGGGGCCATGGCGAGCCCGAGGACCCGGCCGAGGCGGCCCGCGGCGAGGCGGCGCGGGGTGGCGCCGGGGGCGAGTCCGGTGGCGGGCGCGAACTCCAGGGCGTCGTCGCCCTCCGCGTCCGTCACCCAGACGACCCACTCCTCGCCCTCGGTGCGGAAGGTGCGGGGCAGCCGGGCCCGGACGCCGGGTTCGTCGGCGAGCGCGCGGGCCGGGCCCGAACGGTGGGTGACCCAGTGGACGGCGCCGCGCACGGCGACCGCGCTGCCGCGTGCGGTGTGGTCGGGGGCGGCCGAGCCGAACCAGCGGGAGGCGTCCACCGGGAACGGCTGCCGGTCGGCGCGCTGTCCGCCGAGCCGGACCTCAAGGCGGCGCGCTTCGGCGCCGTCGAGGTCGTCGAGGATCCACAGCTCTCCGGCGGAGGTGTAGACGACCCGGGTCCCGTCGCCGGCCGCGTGCCGGGCGTAGTAGCCGTCGAGCGGGGTGTGCCGGCGCAGGTCGGAGCCGTCGGCGAGCGAGGAGTAGACGGCTCCGGTGCCCTCGTGGTCGGAGAGGAAGGCGATCCGGTCGCCCGCCCACACGGGGTACTCCAGGTTTCCGTCCAGGTCCTCATGCAGCCGTACGAACTCGCCGTCGCCCTCTCGGTCGATCCACAGCTTCCCGGCCGTGCCGCCCCGGTACCGCTTCCACCAGGCGGCCTCCCGGCCCATGGGCGCGGAGAGGATCACGGTCGCGGGACCGTGGGCGACATGGCCGACGGGGCCGTACGGCAGGGTGGTGCCGGGGCCGCCGTCGAGCGGGACGGTCCGGGCCCAGCTGCGGCGCAGGCTCGCCTGGCCGTGGGTGGTGATCGCGAGGACCTCGCCGTCCGGGGTCCAGCCGCGCACCTGAGTGCGTGCGCTGCCCCAGTGGGTCAGCCTTCGGCCCGGGCCGCCGTCGACCGGCGCGATGTGCACCTCGGGGGCGCCGTCGCGGGCGGAGGTCCAGGCGACGGTGGTGCCGTCGGGCGAGATCCGGGGGTGGGTGACCGGGACGTTGTCCGCGCTGACCCGCCAGGCGCGTCCGCCGTCGAGCGGCGCGAGCCACACGTCGTCCTCGGCGGTGAAGGCCACCAACTCGCCCCGCAGGTGCGGAAACCGGAGATATGCAGACGTCGCAGGCTGTGTCACCCGATTACCCTACGCACGGGCGGTGCTCGTGCACAGAGGTTTCGATCACTTGCCGTCGGGCCAGCACTGCGGGTCGTTCTGGCACCAGATGGTCTTGGTGACGGTCACGGTGACGGTGGGGCCGGGCTGCCCGGGGTTGTCGACCCGCGGGGTGGGTGTGGCGTTGCAGTCGCCGAGCCCGTCGACGTGGAGCCACTGCCTGCCGCCCACGGTGGCGGTGAGGTCCCCGCGCACACACGCGCCGCTGACGGTCCGGGTCACCTTGCCCTTGGCGGTGATGTCCTTGCCGTCCCGCGTCTTGCCCTCGCAGTTCACGGTGGCGACGGTGTTCACGGACGCGCTCGGCGTCCGGTCGCCGTCATCGTACGAGGCCGTGCAGGTCAGCCAACTCACGTCGGCCTTCTGCCGGTTCAGCTCCTTGGTGACCAACTGGTCGGTGGTGTACGAGACGGTCGCGGAGCTGACCGCGCCGGTCGGATCACACGCGGCGACCCCGCCCACGGCCAGCACCACACCCCCGACCGCACCCGCCACTCGCACCCCGCGCGGCCGACGCCAGTTCCGTCTCAACGCCACCATGGAGGGCAGCCTGCCACTGTCCCGTCCCGGAGGGTAGGGCGCATACAGCCACCTGTGCGCCGGTCGGGTTACGGTGGGCGGATGCGTAGGGACGGTGCGGTGAGAAAGCTCGTCGTGGGCGACCGGACCTACCTGTGGAGCCTGCGGCACAAGCATCGGGACGGTGACGCCTGCCGCGACGTGCTCCACCTGATCCTCGACGGGGTCCGCACCCGGATCGTCTTCCGGCAGGGCGACGGCCGGGGCATCTCCTGCTGCTACGCGCACGACGGCTTCGTGGCGACCGGCCCCGGCAGGGCGCTCACCCTGAACGAGCCCGGTACCGTACGCCGTCTCGTCGACGAGGGGACGGACCGCGGACTTCTGCCAGGAGGCGGGGAGTTGGACGGCTGGGACCTGTTCGACGCGGTGCTCAGCCGCGCAGCAGCAGCCACTCCTGGAGTTCCACCAGGTTGCCCTCCGGGTCCTTGAGGTGGGCGACGCGCATGCGGTCCGTCAGGGGGGACGGGCCGTGCAGCAGGGTGGCTCCGCGGGACGCGATCTGCTCGCAGTAGGTGTCCAGGTCGTCGACGCGCAGCACGACCAGGGAGCGGTGGCCGGTGGCCGTGCCGCCCAGTTCGCCGAGGACCTCCGCCATCATCGACCGGTCCTGGAGGGCGATGCCCGCCGAGCCGGTGGCGGGGCTGAACTTCTCGTACGGCCCGTCCTTCGCCCCCGACTGCGGCTTCAGGCCGAGGACCTCGGCGTAGAAGCGGTAGCAGGCGGCGAAGTCGGTGACGAGCAGGCGCACTTGGGCGAGTTCCACAGCCGTCCCTCCAGGGGTCAGGACCAGCGGCCGGTGCGGCCAAGGAGCAGGGCGGTCGCCGCGGTTCCGGCGGTCGAGGTACGCAGCACGGTGGGCCCGAGGACGTAGGTGCGGGCACCGGCCTCCTCGAAGAGCGCCAACTCGTCCTTGGCGACGCCTCCTTCGGGGCCCACGACCAGCACGATCTCGCCCTCGTCGGGGAGTTCGGCGGTGGCCAGCGGTTCGCTGCCGCGTTCGAAGTCGGAGTGGAGCACGGCGGCGAAGTCGGCTTTGGCGAGAAGTGCGGCAACCTGCTTGGTGGTTGCCGCGTCCGCGATCTGAGGGAAGCGGATCCGGCGGGACTGCTTGCCGGCCTCGCGGGCGGTGGCCCGCCACTTGCCGAGCGCCTTCAGACCCCGCTCACCCTTCCACTGGGTGATGCAGCGGGCCGCCTGCCACGGCACGACGGCGTCGACGCCGACCTCGGTCATGGTCTCGACGGCGAGTTCACCGCGGTCGCCCTTGGGAAGGGCCTGGACGACGGTGATGCGGGGCTGCGCCCGGGGTTCCTCGCTGACCGAGTCCAGCTGGACGATCAGCCGGTCCTTGCCCTCGGTGCCGAGCACCACGCAGTCGGCCCAGCGCCCGGCGCCGTCGGTGAGGATGACGTCCTCGCCGGGCTGGAGCCGCTTCACGGAGACGGCGTGGCGGCCTTCGGGGCCGTCGAGAACGTAGCGTCCGCCGCCGCCCGCGTCGAAGTGCTCGACCACGAACACCGGTGCGGTCATCGCAGGTCCCCCTTGCCTGACAACGCTGTCCTGGCCGCGTCGAGTTCGGCCGCGAGTATCTCCACGAGCTGCCCCGCGGGCAGTTCGCGTGCCAACCGGTGCCCCTGCCCCGCCCACAGCGCCATGCCCTGGGCGTCCTTGGCCTTGGCGGCGGCCTTCCTGAGCGGGGCGGTGAGGTGGTGGACCTCGGGGTAGGCGGCGGGGGCATACGGTCCGTGCTCGCGCAGGAAACGGTTGACCAGGCCACGGGCCGGCCGGCCGGAGAAGGCGCGGGTCAACTCGGTGCGGACGTAGAGGGGGTTGGTCAGCGCCTGCTTGTGCACGTCGTGGGCGCCGGACTCGGGCGCGGCGAGGAACGCCGTGCCGAGCTGGGCCGCGCTCGCGCCGGCGGCGAGGACGGCGGCGATCTGGCTGCCGCGCATGATGCCGCCGGCGGCGACGATCGGGAGGCCGACCGTCTCACGGATCTGCGCGACCAGGGAGAGCAGCCCGAGGCCCGAGCCGTCCTGCTCGGGGAGGTCGCGGTGGGTGCCCTGGTGTCCGCCGGCCTCGATGCCCTGCGCGATGACCGCGTCGGCGCCCGCGTACTGCACGGCCAGGGCCTCTTCGGGGGTGGTCGCGGTGACCAGGGTGAAGATCCCCGCGCGGCGCAGCGACTCCAGGGCGTCGCTGCTCGGGATGCCGAAGTGGAAGGAGACGACCGGCACGGGGTTGTCGAGGAGTACGGCGAGCTTGGCGTCGTACCCGTCGTCACGGCCGCTGTCGGGGTCGCCGAGCTCGGTCTCGTACCAGGTGGCCTCGCCGGCCAGCTGGTGGGCGTAGACCTCGACGGCCGCGAAGTCGGCATACTCGGGCTGCGGCATGAAGAGGTTCACCCCGAAGGGGCGCCCGGTCAGCCCGCGCAGCTGCTTGATCTCCTGGTACATCCCGTCGGCCGTCTTGTACCCGGCGGCGAGGAATCCGAGCCCGCCCGCATCGGACACGGCGGCGGCGAGCCGCGGCACGGAGACGCCGCCCGCCATGGGGGCCTGCACGATCGGATGAGGGAAGAGATCGGTCAGTGCGGAGGACATGACGGCATGTTGTCACGTCCTCCGAACAAGTCCGAATCCGACCTTCGCACCGCTCAGGTACGCCCGTTGAACGCATCCTTCAACCGCGAGAACAGCCCCTGCTGCCCCGGCTGACTGTGTCTGCCCGGGGGACGACCCCCGGACCCCCGGCAGCCGTCCCACAGCTCACGTACGCCCGTTGAACGCATCCTTCAACCGCGAGAACAGCCCCTGCTGCCCCGGCTGGAACTGCCCCGTGGGCCGTTCCTCGCCGCGGAGCTTGGCCAGCTCGCGGAGCAGGCGTTCCTGTTCCGGGTCCAGCTTGGTGGGGGTCTGGACCTCGACATGGACGATGAGGTCGCCGCGGCCGCCGCCGCGCAGGTGGGTGACGCCCCGGCTGTGCAGCGGGATCGACTGGCCGGACTGGGTGCCCGGGCGGATGTCGACCTCCTCCATGCCGTCCAGCGTCTCCAGCGGCACCTTCGTGCCGAGCGACGCCGCCGTCATCGGGAGGGTGACCGTGCAGTGCAGGTCGTCGCCCCGGCGCTGGAACTGCGAGTGCGGGAGTTCGTGGATCTCGACGTACAGGTCACCGGCGGGGCCGCCACCGGGGCCGACCTCGCCCTCACCCGCGAGCTGGATCCGCGTGCCGTTGTCCACACCGGCCGGGATCTTCACGGTCAGCGTGCGGCGCGAGCGGACCCGGCCGTCGCCGGCGCACTCCGGGCACGGGGTGGGGACCACGGTGCCGAAGCCCTGGCACTGCGGGCACGGGCGGGACGTCATGACCTGGCCCAGGAAGGACCGCGTCACCTGCGACACCTCGCCGCGGCCGCGGCACATGTCGCACGTCTGCGCCGAGGTCCCCGGCGCCGCGCCCTCACCACTACAGGTGGTGCAGACGATCGCCGTGTCGACCTGGATGTCCTTCGTGGTGCCGAAGGCCGCCTCGTCGAGCTCGATCTCCAGCCGGATCATCGCGTCCTGGCCGCGCCGGGTGCGCGAGCGCGGCCCCCGCTGCGAGGCCGTACCGAAGAACGCGTCCATGATGTCCGAGAAGTTCCCGAACCCACCGGCCCCGAAGCCGCCCGCGCCACCGCCGCCGGCCTGCGAGAGCGGGTCGCCGCCGAGGTCGTAGACCTGCTTCTTCTGCGGGTCCGACAACACCTCGTAAGCGGCGTTGATCTCCTTGAACCGCTCCTGGGTCTTCGGATCCGGGTTGACGTCCGGGTGCAGCTCGCGCGCGAGCCGACGGAACGCCTTCTTGATCTCATCCTGCGACGCGTCGCGGCGCACGCCGAGAACGGCGTAGTAGTCCGTGGCCACTTACGACTCCGCCAGGATCTGTCCGACGTACCGTGCCACTGCGCGTACCGCTCCCATCGTTCCCGGGTAATCCATGCGGGTCGGTCCGACCACGCCGAGCTTGGCGACTGCCTCGCCGCCCGAACCGTAGCCGACCGACACCACCGAAGTGGAGTTGAGTCCCTCGTAGGCGTTCTCATGACCAATACGTACGGTCATGCCCGAATCTCCGGCCTCACCAAGGAGCTTGAGGAGGACGACCTGCTCCTCCAAAGCTTCCAGGACGGGCCGGATCGTGAGGGGAAAGTCATGTCCGAAGCGGGTGAGATTGGCGGTGCCGCCGATCATCAGCCGCTCCTCGTTCTCCTCGACGAGCGTCTCCAGGAGAGTGGAGAGCACTGTCGAGACCGTACCCCGGTCCTCGACGTCGAAGCCTTCGGGCAGGTCCTCGACGAGCTGCGGCACATCGGCGAACCGCCGCCCGGCGATCCGGCTGTTGAGCCGCGCCCGCAGATCGGCGAGCGAGGCCTCCCCGAAGGGTGCCGGGCAGTCGACCATGCGCTGCTCGACCCGGCCGGTGTCCGTGATCAGCACGAGCATCACGCGCGCCGGGGCGAGCGAGAGCAGCTCCACGTGCCGCACGGTCGAGCGGGTGAGGGACGGGTACTGCACGACGGCGACCTGCCGGGTGAGCTGCGCGAGCAGCCGCACGGTCCGGGCCACGACGTCGTCGAGGTCCACGGCGCCGTCGAGGAAGTTCTGGATCGCGCGCCGCTCGGGCGCGGTCATCGGCTTGACGCCCGCCAGTTTGTCGACGAACAGCCGGTAGCCCTTGTCGGTGGGGATCCGCCCGGCGCTGGTGTGCGGCTGGGCGATGAACCCCTCGTCCTCCAAGACCGCCATGTCGTTGCGGACGGTCGCCGGGGAGACTCCGAGGTTGTGCCGCTCGGTCAGGGCCTTCGACCCGACCGGCTCCTCGGTGCCGACGTAGTCCTGGACGATCGCGCGCAACACCTGAAGCCTGCGTTCACTCAGCATCGCGCACACCTCCAGAGGTCGTCGTTCCCTTGGCACTCTGTCCGTCCGAGTGCCAGCGCTCCCGGGCCAGTGTACGGCGGTGGGGTAGTCCCTGGGCAAGGCTGGTCCCGGCGTGACGGGTTGTAGGGCTAGCGTCGCCGTATGACGGTGACTTGGGAAGAGCTCGGGTGGGAGCGGGTCGCGACCGGGGTGGGGCGGTGCCGGCTGCCCGGCTGGGACTGTACGGCGGGCCTGGTGATCGGCGAGGGCATGGCCCTGTTGGTCGACGCGGGCTCGGGCCTCGTGGAGGGTGCCCGTCTGCGCGCGCAGGCCGGGGAACTGGCCGGCCGGCATGTGACCCATCTCGCGCTCACCCACCCCCACTTCGACCATGTCTTCGGGGCGGCGGCCTTCGCGGGGGCGGAGGTGTTCGGCGCGGTGGGCGTGGAGACGGTGCTGGCGGGGCGGCTCGGGCGGGCGGAGCTGCGGGCGGACGCGGTGCGCAACGGACTGGACGCGGCGGTGGCCGACGAGGCGGTAGACGCCCTCGTCTCCCCTCGGCACCACGTCTCGGGCGAGTGGACGCTCGACCTCGGCGGTGGCCGCCAGGTCCTGCTGGCGAACGTCGGCCCCGGCCACACGGCCCACGACCTCGCCGTCCTGGTGCCCGGCACCCCGGAGGTCGTCTTCTGCGGCGACCTGGTCGAGGAGTCGGGGGAACCGCAGGCGGGCCCGGACGCCGTACCGCAGCACTGGCCGGCCGCGCTGGACCGGCTCCTCGACCTGGGCGGCGAGGACGCGCTGTACGTGCCCGGTCACGGAGCGGTGGTGGACGCGGCGTTCGTGCGGGCGCAGCGCGACGCGCTGGCCGCCCGTTTCGGCGTGTCGTGGTGATCCCCGGGCCGGTTCTCCTATCGTCATCCGAATGCGCCAGTACTCCGCCGACCTGACCCCTCCGTGGAAGAAGCCCAAGCCGGTGCCGGAGGTGCCCGCCGAGCCCGGTCTGGTGGTCGAGGAGCCGGGCACCGGTTTCTGCGGCGCGGTGATCCGCTGCGAGGCGGGCACGGTGACCCTGGAGGACCGCTTCGGCAAGCACCGGGTGTTCCCGCTGGAGCCCCGCGGTTTCCTCCTGGAGGGCCGGGTGGTGACCCTGGTGCGGCCCTCGTCACAGGCGCCCGTACGGCCGTCCCGTACCGCTTCCGGCTCGGTGGCCGTGCCCGGCGCACGCGCACGCGTGGCCCGCGCCGGCCGGATCTATGTCGAGGGCCGGCACGACGCGGAACTGGTGGAGAAGGTCTGGGGCGACGACCTGCGCATCGAGGGCGTGGTCGTGGAGTACCTGGAGGGCGTGGACGACCTGCCGTCGATCGTGGCCGAGTTCGCGCCGGGTCCGGACGCGCGGCTGGGAGTCCTGGTGGACCACCTGCTGCCCGGCACGAAGGAGTGGCGCATCGCCCAGGAGGTGACCAGCGAACACGCCCTGGTCGTCGGTCACCCGTACATCGACATCTGGGAGGCGGTGAAGCCGTCGTCCCTGGGCATCGAGGCGTGGCCCCGCGTCCCGCACGGCCAGGACTGGAAGACGGGCGTGTGCAAGGCCCTGGGCTGGCCGTCGGAGAACACGGGCGCGGTGTGGCAGGCGATCCTGAAGCGGGTGGGGTCCTACCGGGACCTGGAGCCGGAGCTGCTGGGGCGGGTGGAGGAGCTGATCGACTTCGTCACCGCGCCGTGAGTGTGCGGGCGGGTCGTACGTCCGCGGGCCGGTGGGGGCTGGTCGCGCCGCGCGGCGGAGCCGCAAATCGATACAGTCCCGCGCCCCTGGGCAGGTCCCAGCCGCCCTCAGTCCACCAGGTCCCGCACCACCGCATCCGCCAGCAACCGCCCCCGAAGCGTCAGCACGGCCCGCCCCCCCTCATAGGGCCGGTCTTCGAGCAGGCCCTCTCCCCGTGCCCGGCGAGAAGCGCTCAGCCCCTCCTCGCGCAGCAATGACAACGGCACCCCCTCCCGAAGCCGCAGCTCCAGCAGAATCCGCTCGACCCGCCGGTCCTCGTCCGACAGCAGCTCGCGTCCGGCGCCCGGGGACCTGCCGGAGGCCAGCGCGGCCGCGTACGCCCCGGGATGCTTCACGTTCCACCACCGCACCCCGCCCACGTGCGAGTGCGCCCCGGGACCGGCCCCCCACCAGTCCGCCCCGCGCCAGTACAGCTCGTTGTGCAGGCACCGGCCCGCTTCCGAGGTCGCCCAGTTCGACACCTCGTACCAGTCGAATCCGGCCGAGGACAGAGCCTCGTCCGCGATCAGATACCGGTCCGCGTGCTCGTCGTCGTCGGTCATCGGGACCTCGCCCCGACGGATACGGCGAGCGAGCTGCGTGCCCTCCTCGACGATCAGCGCGTACGCCGACACATGATCCGGTCCGGCCCCGATCGCCGCCTCCAGGGACGCCCGCCAGTCGTCGTCGGACTCGCCGGGTGTGCCGTAGATCAGGTCGAGGTTCACATGGTCGAAGCCCGCCGCCCTGGCCTCCGCGACACACGCCTCCGGCCGGCCCGGGGTGTGCGTGCGGTCCAGCACTTTCAGGACATGCTGGCGCGCGCTCTGCATCCCGAAGGACACCCGGTTGAAGCCGCCCTCCCGCAGCGCGGCCAGATAGGCCGGGTCCACCGACTCCGGGTTCGCCTCGGTGGTCACCTCCGCGTCCGCGGCCAGCCCGAACTCGTCACGGATCGCCCCCAGCATCCGTACGAGATCCCCGGCGGCCAGGAGGGTCGGCGTGCCGCCCCCGACGAACACCGTGCGGACCGGGCGCGGGTCGTCGCCGAGGACCTTCCGCGCCAGGCGGATCTCGTCGATCAGCGTCTCGGCGTAGTTGTCGCGGGACGCCAGCACCCCGCCCGAACCGCGCAGCTCGGTCGCGGTGTAGGTGTTGAAGTCGCAGTAGCCGCAGCGGGTCGCGCAGTACGGCACATGCAGGTAGAAGCCGAGGGGGCGGTCGGCGGACCCGGCGAGCGCGGACGCGGGGAGCGAGCCGTCGTCGGGGACGGGTTCGCCGTCGGGGAGTGCGGAAGGCATGTCCTCCATTGTCCAGCACCCCGCGGACACCTATTCCGCCTGCAGGACCAGCAGGGCCAGATCGTCCTCCGGCGGCCGTGCCCCGAAGTCGTGCACCAGCCGCCTGATCCGCTCCGCGATCAGTTCGGCGTCCAGTCCGGCGCACCCGGCGAACGCCTCCGCGAGCCCGTCCTCGTCGTCGAACTGCCGGGGGCCGCTGCGCCGCTCGGTCACCCCGTCGGTGACGCACAGCAGGCTGTCGCCGGACCGCAGCTCGAAGGTCTCACTGGTGTACGTCTCGTCCTCGACGACCCCGAGCAGGGTCTGCGGCCGCGCGGCCGTACGGACCTCGCCGCCCGCTCCGAGCAGCAGCGGCAGCGGATGTCCGGCGGAGGCGAGGGTGCAGCGCACTCCGCCGTCGAAGGGCGCGAGCTCGCCGTACAGGAGGGACAGGAAGCGGGTCTGCGGGCCGTCGCCGGGGTGCGTGGGGCGTCCGCCCGCGGCCGCCAGGGCTCGTGCGGCCGCGTCGGCGGCCTCCGTCGCGTCGTCGAGGAGGAGCTGGTTGAGGCGGTCCAGTACGTCGGCGACGCGGTAGCCCTCGCGGGCCAGCAGCCGGAGCCAGGGCCGTGCGAGACCGATCACCACGGCGGCCTCGGGGCCCTTGCCCTGGACGTCGCCGACGGCGAAGCACCAGCGGCCGTCGCCGGCCGGGAAGAGGTCGTAGAAGTCGCCGCTGGGTCCGCCCTTGTCGCACGGCTCGTACACCAGGGCGCTGCGCACGCCGGGGATCTCGGCGACCGCGCCGGGCAGCAGACCGCGCTGGAGCACCGCGCTGATGGTGGCCTGGCGGGCGTACTGGCGGGCCGCGCCGATGGCGAGCGCGACCCGGCGGCTGAGGTCCTCGACGAGCCCGGTGATCTCGTCGGGGAAGGACACCAGCCCGGCCCGGCCGATGACCAGGGAGCCCAGCGGGCGGCCGCCTGCGGTGAGGCGGTAGGCGAGCGCGGAGCCGTGGGTGCCGTGCGGGCCGAGCGCCTCGCCGGGCCAGGGGAACCGCACGGGCCCGGGATGCTCCGGCCCCGACGAGCCCGGCGGCTCCTTCTCCAGCGCCTGCCGCAGATCCTCGATCCGGTTCTCGGAGGAGTGCCACACCCGGGCCAGCCGGGGCCCGGACACACCGCTCTCGCCCCAGGCCGTCCCGCCGCTCCGGACCTCACCCGGACGAGGGGACCCCCAGCGTCCGGCGACCTCGTCCTCCAGCCACACCGCGCACCAGTCGGCCAGCCGCGGCACGATCAGCTGGCCGGCGAGCGCGGCGACCAGGTTCTCGTCGAGCTGCCCGGCGAGCAGGTCGGAGGCCTCGGCGAGGAAGGACAGCGCACCGCGGTTGAGCCAGTCCCGGTCGGGCTCACCGGGGGACGCGGGCTCGGGCGCGGCCGGGGGCCGGGACGGGGGTGGCACCGGGGCGAGCATCCCGGCGACCCGCAGACCCCGCTCGTGCGCCTGCTCCCCGGCGTACGCCTGGATCCCGTCGAGGGCGTCCTTCCCTCCGGCAGGCAGCTGCGCCCACACGGTCTTGGCGCCGGTGCGGTAGGTGATGCCCCAGGTCTCGGCGAGGGCGGCGACCAGACGCAGCCCACGCCCGTGCTCCGGTGTTCCGTACGCGGGTTCGAGGTCACCGTCACGGGGGGCGCGCGAGGGGTGGTGGTCGAGGACCTCGACGACGAGCGCTCCGGTGTGCGCCTCCAGGCGGCAGTCCAGCTCGATGTCGGTGCCCGCGTGCACGACGGCGTTGGTGACGAGCTCGCTGACCACGACCACGGCGTCGTCGGCCTGCCGGTCGCTCAGGAACTCGGCGCCGGGCAGGGCGAGTTCGGCCCACTCGGCGACCGCCGCCCGTATCAGGGCCCGGGCCGAGCCCGGGGCGAGCGGACCGCCGGGGAGGGTGGCGTGGGCGTGCGCCGGGGCGTGCGGGAGCGCGTCGTCACCGCGCGCGGGCGGATCGGACGCGTGGGCAACGGACTCCCGTTGCACAGGAATGGCCCCCATGTCCGTCTCCCCGAGCAGTTCGGACGAATACACCTCAGTCGATGCGGACAGAGTGACAGACTGGCCACGCCCATAAGCGCCGAGTTACCGAAGTGGGCCGCCATGAGTGAGAACAGTGGTACGCGTGTGCTCGAAGAAGGACACAATGCCGACCGGATTCGAGCATCGGATCTGCGTCCCCTGCTCGCCGCGATGACCGCTGCCCGGGACGGCGACTTCCGCCGGATGCCGGAGTCCGGGGACGGGATCGTGGCCGAACTGACGGCCGTCTTCAACCAGTTGGTGGACCGCAACGTCCACTTCACCGGCGAGGTCAACCGGGTGAAGCGGGAGCTGGTGCGGCACGGCCGACTGGACGAACGGCTGTCCCCCAGCCCCGGGCAGGGCACGTGGACCTCCCGGGTCGACGACGTGAACCAGCTGCTCGACGCCCTGGTGGCCCCGGCCGCCAACGCGACCCGGGTCCTGGACGCGGTGGCCGGCGGTGATCTGACCCAGCGGGTCGACCTGCACGACGGCAACCGGCAGCTGCGCGGTGATCTGCGGCGCCTCGGCCGGGCCGTGAACAAGATGGTCGACCAGCTCTCCCTGTTCACCGGCGAGGTGACCCGGGTGGCCCGCGAGGTCGGCACCGAGGGCCGGCTCGGGGGGCGGGCCAAGGTGACCGGCCTGTCGGGCAGTTGGCGCGATGTGACCGAGGCGGTGAACACCATGGCCTCGCGGCTGACCGCCCAGGTCCGGGACATCGCCCTGGTGACCACGGCGGTGGCCCGCGGCGACCTGACCCGCACGGTGACGGTCGAGGCGACGGGCGAGCTGCTCGAACTGAAGCTGACCGTGAACACGATGGTCGACCAACTCTCGGCCTTCGCCGACGAGGTCACGCGCGTGGCCCGCGAGGTCGGCACCGAGGGGCAGTTGGGCGGCCGGGCCCAGGTGCGCGGGGTGTCCGGGGTCTGGAAGGACCTCACGGACAACGTCAACTTCATGGCGTCGAACCTGACTTCGCAGGTCCGGAACATCGCCCAGGTGACGACCGCCGTGGCCAACGGCGACCTGAGTCAGAAGATCACCGTGGACGCGCAGGGCGAGATCCTGGAGCTGAAGTCCACGATCAACACCATGGTCGACCAGCTCTCGGCCTTCGCCGACGAGGTCACCCGCGTGGCCCGCGAGGTCGGTACCGAGGGCAACCTCGGCGGGCGGGCCCAGGTGCGGGGTGTGTCGGGCGTCTGGAAGGACCTGACCGACAACGTCAACTTCATGGCGGACAACCTGACCTCGCAGGTCCGCAACATCGCGCTGGTGTCGACGGCGGTGGCCCAGGGCGACCTCGGCAAGAAGATCACGGTCGAGGCGAAGGGCGAGATCCTGGAGCTGAAGTCGACCATCAACACCATGGTCGACCAGCTCTCCGCCTTCGCCGACGAGGTCACCCGCGTGGCCCGCGAGGTCGGCACCGAGGGCAACCTCGGTGGCCAGGCGCAGGTGCGAGGTGTGTCGGGCGTCTGGAAGGACCTCACCGACAACGTCAACTTCATGGCCCTGAACCTGACCTCCCAGGTCCGGAACATCGCCCAGGTGACGACCGCCGTCGCCAACGGCGACCTCTCCAAGAAGATCACGGTCGACGCCCGCGGCGAGATCCTCGAACTGAAGGACACCGTCAACACGATGGTGGAGCAGCTGCGCGCCTTCGCCGACGAGGTGACCCGGGTGGCCCGCGAGGTCGGCACCGACGGCCGGCTCGGCGGGCGGGCCCAGGTCCTCGGCGTCTCCGGGGTGTGGCGGGACCTGACCGACAACGTCAACTACATGGCCGACAACCTGACGTCCCAGGTCCGCAACATCGCCCAGGTGACGACGGCCGTGGCCAACGGCGACCTGTCCAAGAAGATCGACGTGGACGCGCGCGGCGAGATCCTGGAGCTCAAGACCGCCATCAACACCATGGTCGACACGCTGTCCTCCTTCTCCTCCGAGGTCACCCGCGTGGCCCGGGAGGTGGGCTCCGAAGGCCAACTGGGCGGCCAGGCACGGGTCGAGGGCGTGTACGGCACCTGGAAGCGGCTGACGACCAACGTGAACGAACTCGCCCTGAACCTGACCACCCAGGTCCGCGCGATCGCCGAGGTCGCCTCCGCGGTGGCCCAGGGCGACATGTCCCGCTCCATCACCGTGGAGACCCAGGGCGAGGTCACCGAGCTGAAGGACAACATCAACCTGATGGTGGCCAACCTCCGCGAGACGACCCGCGCGAAGGACTGGCTGGAGTCCAACCTGGCCCGCCTGGCCGCGCTGATGCAGGGCCACCGGGACCTGATGGAGGTCGCCGACCTGATCCTGCGCGAGCTGACCCCGCTGGTGAACGCCCAGTACGGGGCGTTCTTCCTGGCCGACCCGGACGAGGACGGCGCCTCCTTGCGCACAACCGTTCCTGCAAAGGGACTGGCGTTCATCGCGGGCTACGGCTCGGCGCAGGGCGCGACCGTCGACACGGGCGGCATGCCGGTCCACGGGCTCGTCCGCCAGGCGGCCCGCGAGAAGAAGCGGATCCTGGTGGAGGAGGCACCGCCGGACTACATCAAGATCAACAGCGGGCTGGGCGAGGCGGCCCCGAGCAGTGTCGTCATCATTCCGATCCTCTTCGAGGACAAGCTCCTCGGCGTCATCGAACTCGCGTCCTTCTCCCGCTTCTCCGACGTCCACCTGGCCTTCTTCGACCAGTTCGTGAACACCATCGGCGTCGCCATCAACACCATCATCGCCAACTCCCGCACCGAGTCCCTGCTCGGCGAGTCCCAGCGCCTGGCGATGCAGCTCCAGGAGCGCTCGGACGAACTCCAGATGCAGCAGGCGGAGTTGCAGCGCTCGAACGCCGAACTGGAGGAGAAGGCAGCCCTGCTGGCGACCTCCTCGCAGTACAAGTCGGAGTTCCTGGCGAACATGTCGCACGAGCTGCGCACGCCGCTGAACTCCCTGCTGATCCTCGCCAGACTGCTCTCCGACAACCCGGACGGCCATCTCTCCGACCAGGAGGTGCAGTTCGCGACGACGATCCACCGCTCGGGCTCCGACCTGCTCCAGCTGATCAACGACATCCTGGACCTGTCGAAGATCGAGGCCGGCCGGATGGACGTACGCCCCAAGAAGCTGCCGCTCATCAAGCTCCTCGACTACGTCCACGCCACCTTCCGCCCGCTCACCCTGGACCGGGGGCTCGCCTTCGAGGTGGCGGTCGGCGAGGACGTGCCGCGCGAGATGTACTCGGACGAACAGCGCCTCCAGCAGATCCTGCGCAACCTGCTCTCCAACGCGATCAAGTTCACCGCCTCGGGCCGGGTCGAGCTGCGTGTGAGCCGATTCAAGGATCCCGACCACCGATACGTCCGCGACAGCGACGACGTGGTCGCCTTCGCGGTGTCCGACACCGGCATCGGGATCGCGCGGGAGAAACTCCCGGTGATCTTCGAGGCGTTCCAGCAGGCCGACGGCACGACCAACCGCAAGTACGGCGGCACCGGGCTCGGCCTGTCCATCAGCCGGGAGATCGCGGGCCTGCTGGGCGGCCGTATCGTCGCGGAGAGCGAACCCGGCAAGGGCTCCACGTTCACCCTCTACGTCCCCGTCGTCAGCCCCGGCCACTCGGCGACCGGACCGACCACCGAGGACGACCCCCTGCCGGCCCCGGAGGACCTGTCCACCGAGCCGTATCCGACCGCCCACGACGCTGAGGACTCGTGGCCTGCGCCCACCAAGCTGGAGGCGTGGACGTCGGGCCGGGCGGGCCAGGTGCTGTCCGGGCGGCGGGTGCTGATCGTCGACGACGACATCCGCAACGTCTTCGCCCTCACCCATGTGCTGGGCCGCGTCGGCATGCCGGTCCTGTACGCGGAGAACGGCCGCGAGGGCATCGAGACCCTGGAGCGCAACCCGGACGTCGAACTCGTCCTGATGGACATCATGATGCCGGAGATGGACGGCTACGAGACCATCGCCGCCATCCGCCGCACCCAGCGCTGGACCGGCCTGCCCATCGTCGCGCTCACCGCGAAGGCCATGCCCGGAGACCGTGAGAAGTCGATCGCGCGCGGCGCCAACGACTACGTACCCAAGCCGGTGGACGTCGACCAGCTGCTGACCGTCGTATGCGCCCTCCTCGACCCCGAGGGCGCTGCGACGCGGGAGCGGACCGACGCCGAGGAGGCGGTGGTACCGCCCACCGACGACTGAATGAGGCAGTCAGATGAACGCTGAGGCAAGGACCGACGACGGTGCCGGGATCCTCCTGGTCGACGACATGGAGGACAACCTGATCGCGCTGGAGGCGGTCCTGGGATCCCTCAACGAACCACTGGTCCGCGCCCGTTCGGGCGAGGAGGCGATGAAGGCCCTGCTCCGCCGCCGGTTCGCGCTGGTCCTCCTGGACGTGCGCATGCCGGGCATGGACGGCTTCGAGACGGCGGCGAACATCAAACGCCTGGACCAGACGAAGGACGTCCCGATCATCTTCCTCACCGGCACGGACGACGACTCGGGTTACGCCTTCCGCGGCTACGCGACGGGCGCGGCGGACTATCTGACCAAGCCCTTCGACCCGTGGGTGCTCCGCGCGAAGGTCAGCGTGTTCCTGGAACTCCACAGAAAGAACCAGCAGTTGGAGCGCCTGCTGGCGCGCCAGCGTGCCGATTACCAGGAGGTGGGCAGGCGACTGGCGGCCCTGGAGGACGAGTTGACGGAAGCTCAGCGCGTCCAGGTGAAGGAACTACGGAGCCTGCTCGAGAAGCGCTGACTGTCTGCCTTCAGGGGCGCGGGGCCGTGTCGATTTTCGGCTCCGCCGCGTGGGCGCGACAAGCCACGGCGAACCGCAAGCCGCCAAGCAGTCCCCGCCACCCCTCCGCTCACGCGCTACGCCTCGCGAGAGCCCGCGTACATCTCCTCGATGAGGTGCTTGTACTCCCGCTCAACGACAGGCCGCTTCAGCTTCAGACTCGGCGTGATCTCACCGTGCTCCACGTCGAGGTCCCGCGGCAGCAACCGGAACTTCTTGATCGTCTGCCACCGCTGAAGCCCCTCGTTGAGCTGCTTCACATACCCCTCGACCATGGACACGGTGACGGGCGCGGCGACGACCTCCGCGTACGACTTCCCTTCGAGCCCGTTCTCCTTGGCCCACTCGAGGATCGAGACCTCGTCCAGCGCGATGAGCGCCGTACAGAAGTTCCGGTCCGCCCCGTGCACCAGGATGTTGGACACGTACGGGCACACCGCCTTGAACTGCCCCTCGACCTCGGCGGGCGCGATGTACTTGCCGCCGGACGTCTTGATGAGGTCCTTCTTGCGGTCGGTGATCCGCAGGTACCCGTCGGGCGACAGCTCGCCGATGTCCCCGGTGTGGAACCACCCGTCGGCCTCAAGGACCTCGGCGGTCTTCTCGGGCAGGCCGTGGTAGCCCTCCATGATCCCCGGGCCCCGCAGCAGGATCTCCCCGTCGTCCGCGATGCGGACCTCCGTGCCGGGCAGCGGCTTGCCGACCGTACCGGTGCGGTAGGCCTCGCCCGGGTTCACGAAGGAGGCCGCGGAGGACTCCGTGAGGCCGTAGCCCTCCAGGATGTGGATGCCGGCGCCCGCGAAGAAGTAGCCGATCTCGGGGGCGAGCGCGGCGGACCCGGAGACACACGCCCGCAGGTTCCCGCCGAACGCCTCCCGGATCTTCGCGAAGACCAGCGCGTCGGCCACCTTGTGCTTGGCGCTCAGCCCGAAGGGCGCCGAGGCGACCCCGGTGCGCCGGAAGTTGTCCTGGGTGGCCTTGGCGTACTCCCGGCCCACCTCGGCGGCCCACTGGAAGATCTTGTACTTGGCGCCGCCGCCCGCACGGGCCTTCGCCGCGACCCCGTTGTAGACCTTCTCGAAGATGCGCGGAACGGCCGCCATGTACGTCGGCTGCACGATCGGCAGATTCTCGATGATCTTGTCGACGCGGCCGTCCACGGCGGTGACGTGACCGACCTCGATCTGCCCGGAGGTGAGCACCTTGCCGAAGACGTGGGCGAGCGGCAGCCACAGGTACTGCACGTCGTCGGCGCTGACCAGCCCGGTCGCGGCGATCGCCTTGGCCATGTAGGACCAGTTGTCGTGCGGCAGGCGCACGCCCTTGGGACGGCCGGTGGTGCCGGAGGTGTAGATCAGCGTCGCGAGCTGGTCGCTGGTGATCGCGCCGACCCGCTCCTTGATCAGGTCGGGGTCCTTCTCCAGGCGGGCGGCGCCCCGGGCCTCCAGCTCGGTGAGCGTGAGCACGAAGTCGCTGGTCTCCACGCCTGCCGGGTCGATCACCACGACCTGGGTGAGCGTGGGCAGCTCACCGCGCTTCTCGACCGCCTTGGCGAGCTGGGCCGCGTCCTCCGCGATCAGCACCCGGCTCTCGGAGTCGGAGAGGATGAACGCCGACTCGTCGGCGTTGGTCTGCGGGTAGACCGTGGTCGTGGCGGCACCGGCGCACATGATGCCGAGGTCCGCGAGGATCCAGTCGAGACGCGTCGAGGAGGCGAGGGCGACCCGCTGCTCGGGCTGCACCCCCAGCTCGATCAGCCCGGCCGCGATGGCGTGCACCCGCTCCGCGGCCTGTGCCCAGGTGAGCGACTTCCACTCGTCCGGGCCCTGGCCGGAGGCCGTCGGCACCGGGTAGCGGTACGCCTCGGCGTCCGGTGTGTTCGCAACGCGCTCCAGGAAGAGGGTCGCCACACTCGGCGGGCGGTTCTCGATCAGTGTCTGTGTGTCGCTCACGACATCCTCCGGGCCCGCGACAGTGCGGCTGGCTCTCAGGTTTGCGGCTGTTGTTTAACTCGCGAGTAACTATCGAGCAGAGATCAGAGTAAAGCGCGGCCGACCCGTTCGTAAGGGGCGGCGGCCTGTCACTTCCTACAGAGCGCGACGTTACGCACGCGTAGGGGCCCGCCGCACTTTCGCACGACGGACCCCTTTCCATCCGATTCGACGGGTAACCGGGTGTTACCCGCGGTTACTTCTTGCCCTTGCCCGACCCCGCGCTGTCATCGCTGGAGAGCACCGCGATGAAGGCCTCCTGCGGAACCTCCACGGAACCCACCATCTTCATCCGCTTCTTGCCTTCCTTCTGCTTCTCGAGCAGCTTCCGCTTACGGGAGATGTCACCGCCGTAGCACTTGGCGAGGACGTCCTTGCGGATGGCGCGGATGGTCTCGCGGGCGATGACCCGGGAGCCGATGGCGGCCTGGATGGGCACCTCGAAGGCCTGCCGCGGGATGAGCTCGCGCAGCTTGGCGACGAGCCGCACCCCGTAGGCGTAGGCCGCGTCCTTGTGGGTGATCGCGGAGAACGCGTCCACCTTGTCGCCGTGCAGCAGGATGTCGACCTTGACCAGGCTGGAGGTCTGCTCGCCGGTGGGCTCGTAGTCCAGCGAGGCGTAGCCGCGCGTCTTCGACTTCAGCTGGTCGAAGAAGTCGAAGACGATCTCCGCGAGGGGGAGCGTGTAGCGGATCTCGACCCGGTCCTCGGAGAGGTAGTCCATGCCGAGCAGGGTGCCGCGCCGGGTCTGGCACAGCTCCATGATCGAGCCGATGAACTCGGTGGGCGCGAGGATCGTGGCGCGTACGACGGGCTCGTACACCTCGTTGATCTTGCCCTCGGGGAACTCGCTCGGGTTGGTGACGACGTGCTCGGTGCCGTCCTCCATGAGGACCCGGTAGACCACGTTGGGCGCGGTGGCGATGAGGTCGAGCCCGAACTCGCGCTCCAGACGCTCGCGGATCACGTCAAGGTGCAGCAGCCCGAGGAAGCCGACACGGAAGCCGAACCCCAGCGCGGCGGACGTCTCCGGCTCGTAGACCAGTGCGGCGTCGTTGAGCTGGAGCTTGTCGAGGGCCTCGCGCAGCTCTGGGTAGTCGGAGCCGTCCAGCGGATACAGACCGGAGAAGACCATGGGCTTCGGGTCCTTGTACCCCCCGAGCGCCTCCGTGGCCCCCTTCTGCTGGCTGGTGACGGTGTCACCGACCTTGGACTGGCGGACGTCCTTCACACCGGTGATCAGATAGCCCACCTCGCCGACCCCGAGGCCGTCGGCGGACAGCATCTCCGGCGAGTTCGTCCCGATCTCCAACAGCTCGTGCGTGGCGCCCGTCGACATCATCTTGATGCGCTCGCGCTTGCTGAGCTGGCCGTCGATGACACGGACGTACGTCACGACACCGCGGTAGGAGTCGTAGACCGAGTCGAAGATCATCGCGCGGGCCGGGGCGTCCTTGACGCCGACGGGCGCCGGAATCTCCCGTACGACCCTGTCGAGCAGGGCGTCGACACCCACACCGGTCTTGGCGGAGACCTTGAGCACGTCCTCGGGGTCGCAGCCGATGAGGTTGGCGAGCTCCTCGGAGAACTTCTCCGGCTGGGCGGCCGGCAGGTCGATCTTGTTCAGTACGGGGATGATCTTGAGGTCGTTCTCCATCGCCAGGTAGAGGTTGGCGAGGGTCTGGGCCTCGATGCCCTGGGCGGCGTCGACGAGGAGGACGGTCCCCTCGCAGGCGGCGAGCGACCGCGAGACCTCGTAGGTGAAGTCGACGTGCCCCGGAGTGTCGATCATGTTGAGGATGTGCGTGCTGCCCTGGTCGGGGCCCGTGTTCGGGGCCCAGGGCAGCCGCACGGCCTGCGACTTGATCGTGATTCCGCGCTCACGCTCGATGTCCATGCGGTCGAGGTACTGAGCACGCATCTGGCGCTGCTCGACCACGCCGGTCAGCTGGAGCATCCGGTCGGCGAGCGTGGACTTGCCGTGGTCGATGTGCGCGATGATGCAGAAATTGCGGATCAGAGCCGGGTCGGTACGGCTCGGCTCGGGCACGTGGCTGGGGATCGCGGGCACGCAGGGTCCTGATTCTTGAGGCGTCCGCAGTGTCTGCGGTCTCGGGTCGGATCGATACGTAGCCTCCATGGTCCCACGGGCGGGGACCGGCGACCGGTTTGGGCCACTCGCGGGGCCGCTGGTAGTCTGGGTGGCTGTGTCTCCTGCCCTCTCAGCACGAGGCACAACTCCAAGAAATCACCTGGTGCGGGACCGGGGTCTTCCTTGCTCTTCTGCTCGGAATCCTCCTGGCTCCGTGCCTGAACCTGTAGAGGCTCATTCGTGGCGAACATCAAGTCCCAGATCAAGCGGATCAAGACCAACGAGAAGGCCCGGCTGCGCAACAAGGCCGTCAAGTCCTCCCTGAAGACCGCGATCCGCAAGGCCCGCGAGGCCGCTGCCGCGGGTGACGTCGAGAAGGCCACCGAGCTGAACCGCGCTGCTGCGCGCGCGCTCGACAAGGCCGTCTCCAAGGGCGTCATCCACAAGAACCAGGCCGCCAACAAGAAGTCGGCGCTTGCTTCGAAGGTCGCGGGTCTCTAAGCCTTACTTCTCTGATCTGACCGGTCCCGTTCCACGGGGCCGAACCGCCGGAAGGACCCAGAGCGGGCCCTCTCTCATCCGCTCCCGACCGGCTCCCAGGAGCCACGCGCGGCCTGCGTTCGCCACGCGGGCGTGACTCCGACAGCTTGAACCGAGGACCCCGGTGCGCTCGCCCTTCCCCAGGGCGGGATGACCGGGGTCCTCGTCATGCGTCCTGCGTCCTGTGTCCTGCGGTGTCCGTGTGCTCACTCCGCCCAGAACTCATTGCTCTTGTCGATGTCCTCAAGACACTCGTCGAGGTCGGTGACCTTGTCCCCGACGATGCGGAAGACGATGCATCCGGTGTCGTCCAGGTGCTTGCCCCGCCGCTCGGCCGTCACCCGGCTCATCCCGACGGCGTGCCCACGCCCGTCGACGGCGATCCCGAGCATCTCCAGACGCATCGACCCGCCGGTCTCCTCCCCGAGCTTCTGATACATGTCGATGATCGCGTCCTGCCCCTTGTAGTCCCCCGAAAGGGGATGACTACCGGGCACGTGATGCGTGGCGTCCTTCGCGATCAGCTCCCGCAGGGTGTCCATATCCCCTCGGGAGAACGCCTCGTACCCCTTACGAATGAGCACTGCGTGCGGATGTTCAGCCATGACGACCGCCACCTCTCCGCTGTCCGGCGATGTTCGGCTGACAGGAACGATTGTCCTCCCGGGGAGCGGGGGGAGCCACTTCCGCGCCCGAGAGGGCGCGGGGAACCGCGCGGCCGGCCACGACGAACGGCGCAGGCGGACTACTGCAATACGCCACCACGGGTCACCCCCGACGGCGCGCCCCCGTCCAAACACAGGCACGCACAGGCGGGCTCCGGCTCGCGCCGCTAACCCCGTCCCCGGGACCGGGCCGCCCGAGCGATCGCCACGACGGCCTTCTCCAGGGCGTACTCGGGATCGTCCCCTCCGCCCTTCACCCCGGCGTCCGCCTCGGCCACGGCCCGCAGCGCGTCGGCGACACCGTCCGGCGTCCATCCGCGCATCTGCTGCCGCACCCGGTCGATCTTCCACGGCGGCATGCCCAGTTCACGCGCCAGATCCGCGGGCCGGCCGCCCCGAGCCGACGACAGCTTCCCGATGGCCCGCACGCCCTGCGCCAGCGCACTGGTGATCATGACCGGTGCGACCCCGGTCGACAACGACCACCGCAACGCCTCCAACGCCTCCGCGGCCCGCCCCTCCACGGCCCGGTCGGCGACGGTGAAGCTGGAAGCCTCGGCCCGCCCGGTGTAGTACCGCCCCACGACGGCCTCGTCGATCGTCCCCTCGACATCGGCGACCAGCTGCGACACGGCGGACGCCAACTCCCGCAGATCGCTCCCGATCGCGTCGACCAGCGCCTGACACGCTTCAGGCGTGGCGGACCGCCCGGTCGCCCGGAACTCCTGCCGCACGAAGGCCAGCCGGTCCGCCGGCTTGGTCATCTTCGGGCAGGCGACCTCGCGCGCCCCCGCCTTCCGCGCGGCGTCGAGCAGCGCCTTGCCCTTCGCCGCCCCCGCGTGCAGCAACACGAGGGTGATCTCCTCGGCGGGCGCCCCGAGATACGCCTTCACGTCCTTGACGGTGTCGGCGGACAGATCCTGCGCGTTGCGCACGACCACGACCTTGCGCTCCGCGAACAACGACGGACTGGTCAACTCGGCAAGGGTCCCCGGCTGCAACTGGTCCGAGGTCAGATCCCGCACGTCCGTGTCCGCGTCAGCGGCCCGAGCAGCGGCGACCACCTCCTGCACAGCCCGGTCGAGCAGCAGCTCCTCCTGCCCCACGGCAAGGGTCACAGGGGCGAGGAGGTCGTCATGAGCAGTCTTCTTGGCCATCGCGTACAGCATGGCACGGGGCACTGACAGCGCCGTTGCCGCGGGCTCCGGTGCCTCCCGGACCGCCGCATCACGGCTCCTCCCGCCACCCGTCCCACTCCCCCACGAACTCCTCCAGTTCCTTGGGATCCAACCGCCCCGCCGCGTCCCGCAGCACCACCAGCCACTGCGCGTCCTCCGCGTCGTCCTCCCCCGCCAACGCGTCCCGAACGACCTGCGGCTCCTCATCCACCCCGAACCGCTCCGAGAGCGCCTCCACGACCTCCTCCGCGGCATCTCGATCGGGCAGCACCAGCACATGTCTCACATCACTCACGGCACCATTTTCCAGGCGGCGGGCCCCAGCCCGGAATCCGCACTACCGCCGGGCTCGGAAACCGGACCGGATCAGCCGTGACGGCCTGCCTTCCGCACCGTCGGCACCCGGCCGAGCTCCATACCAAACTTCTTCCGGTACACCTCCAGCACCTCCTCGTCCGTCTCCAACTCCCGTTCCTCCCGCGCACCGTCGGCAGCTGTCACCTTGAAGACGCGCCCGCTGAGCGTGATCCGCCCGCCGTCCTCCGTCACCCTCGAACACACCAGGGACTGCGTGAAGTGCGAGGCCGGCGAGGTGCTGTGCCACCAGGCCCCGGCCACGAAGTCACCGAGCACCCGGGGCCTCACCTCCAGCCGGTACTGACTCCTGCCGCCCACGACGACATCCAGATCCGCGGCGTCACCCCCTCCCTTCTTCACCGCACCGTCCCCGCTCCGCACCCCCGCCGCGTCGGGTCCCGCCTCGACGATCCGGAAGGTGCCCCCGGGGTCCTCCTGCTCACCCCGCGCCCCGAACGCCAGCGGGTAGTGACTGTGCGCCCCGAACCCGACGTCGGCCAGCCACTCGCCTCCGTCCACCGTCCGTACCCGCAGCGCGAGATGGTCGTACGGGATCCCGAGCCGCCCCTCGTCGCCGTACACCCGGCCCGCGAACAGCGTGACATCGAAGCCGAGCGCGGCCAGCAACGCCCCGAACGCCCCGTTCAGTTCGTAACAGAACCCTCCCCTCCGGGCGCCCACCACCTTCTCCACCAGCCGCTCCTCCTCCAGCACGATCTCCTCGCCGAGGTGCACCGACAGGTTCTCGAAGGGCACGGTCTGCAGATGGCGCAGATGCAGTTCCCGCAGGACCTCCACCGTGGGCCACGCCGGGTGCTGGACTCCCAGGCGGCGGAGATATGCGTCAACCTGTGTGGGATTCATGCCTCCAGTCTCGCGCCACCCACAGCTCCCCACCGCCCGCGCCACCCTCAGCGTCATGGCTGTCCGCGCCACCATCGTTTCGGCCGCCCCTCCCGGCGACCGCCAGCGCCCCGTCCCGGTCCGTCCGCAGCACCACCGCTCCCCCGGCCCGCAGCGCGGCGACCGTACCGGGAGCCGGGTGGCCGTAGGAGTTGTCGGCGCCGACGGAGATGAGCGCGAGCCGCGGGGCGGCCCGGCGTATCAGCTCGGGGTCCTGGTAGGCCGAACCATGGTGAGCGACCTTGAGGACGTCCACCCCGGCCAGCCGCGCACCCGCAGGTGATCTCAACAGCTCCTGCTGCGCGGGGGGTTCGAGGTCACCGAGCAGGAGGAAGCGCAGCCCGGCCGACCGTACGAGCAGCGTGACGCTGGCGTCGTTGGGCCCGTCCGACGCCGGCACCGCCGGATTCCCCGGCGGCCACAGCACCTCCCAGGCCAGGGCCCCCGTACGCCGCTCCTCCCCGGCCACGGCACGCGTCACCGGGATGCGCCGGGCCGCCGCCTCCCGCCGTACGGACTCGGCCTGGTCCACCGGTTCCTCCAGTCCCGTCGTCTCGATCGCCCCCACCGAACGGCCCCGCAGCACCCCGGCCAGCCCCGCCACATGGTCGGCGTGGAAGTGGGTCAGCACCACGAGCGGCACCTTGGTGATGCCGAGCGTGCGCAGACAGCCGTCGACGAGAGCCGGATCGGGTCCGGCGTCCACGACCACGCCCGTGGCCTCACCGGCCGCCAGCACCATCGCGTCGCCCTGGCCCACGTCGCACATCGCCAGCCGCCAGCCCGGCGGTGGCCACCCCGTGATCACCCGGGCCAGCGGTGGCGGCTGCACGACCGCCAGCACGAACACCAGCGCGCAGCCCGCACACCACCAGGGATGTCTCAGCAACCGCCGCCCGACGAGCAGCAGGATCCCGGTGAGGAGAGCGAGCAGCGCCGCCCCCGTCCAGCTGCCCGGCCAGTCCACTCCCCCGCCGGGCAGCGACGCCCCGGTCCGGGCGACGTCCGCGATCCACCCGGCGGGCCAACTCGCGCACCAGGCCAGCACCTTGGCCACCGGCATCGCCACGGGTGCCGTCGCCAGCGCCGCGAAGCCCAGCACCGTGGCCGGGGCGACCGCGAACTCCACGAGCAGATTGCACGGCACCGCCACCAGGCTCACCCGCGCCGACAGCACGGCGACCACCGGCGCGCACAGAGCCTGCGCGGCGGCAGCAGCGGCCCACGCCTCGGCCAACCGCGGCGGCACCCGGCGTCGGCGCAACGCCAGGCTCCAGCGCGGCGCGAGCGCCAGCAGGGCCCCGGTGGCCAGCACGGAGAGCAGGAAGCCGTAACTGCGGGCCAGCCACGGGTCGTACAGCACCAGCAGCAGTACGGCCGTCGCCAGCGCCGGGATCAGTGATCTGCGGCGTCCGGTCGCGAGGGCGAGCAGTGCGACGGCTCCGCAGGCCGCGGCTCGCAGCACGCTCGGGTCCGGTCGGCACACCACGACGAATCCCAGTGTGAGCCCGCCGCCGAGCAGTGCGGTCGCCCGCAGCGACACCCCGAGGCGGGGCGCCAGTCCCCGTCGCTCGACGAGTGGGGCGAGTCCGGGCGGTCCGATGAGCAGGGCGAGCAGGATCGTGAGGTTGCTGCCGGAGACGGCGAGCGTGTGCGCGAGGTCGGTCTCCTTGAATGCCTCGTCCAACTCGGGAGTGATCCGCGCCGTGTCCCCGACGACCAGCCCCGGCAACAGGGCCCGGGCATCCGCCGGCAACCCGTCGGTGGCTTGCCGCAACCCTGCCCGCAACCGCCCCGCGAACCGCTGCGTCCCCGACGCCTCCGCCACGACCTCGGGCCCTCCCCGGTCCCGCACCCGCAGTACGGCCGCGACCCGGTCACCCCCCATCAGCGCCGGCGCGGCACGCGCGGTGACCCGCACCCGCGTGGACGGCAACAACCCGAGCCAGGGCGATCGAGCGGGACCCTCCACGGCGGGCGTCGGGCCGGACGTCACCCCGCCGCTCCCGGGACGACCGGCGGCCCCCACCTGTGTGCCCGAGTCGGCCCCCGCGCGGGCGTCGACGATCAACAGCACCGGCGCACGTGTCGCCACCGCCCTCCCGTCCGCCGTCTCCACCCGCCGGACGTCGGCGCCGATGACGACTGCGGTCGGAGCCGCGTGGTCCCCCGTGATCCGGGGGCGGGTCAGCCGGGGGTCGGAGGTCACCTGGACCTCGGCGGTCACGGTGGCGTACTGCCGGGCCAGCGCGGGCACCGGCCCCCGCCGCAGATCGGCTCCGTGCAGAGCGGCGGAGGCGGCGGCCGCCGCGACACAGAGCAGCACGGCGGCGACGGGCACCCGGCCGCCCCCACCGAGGCCCCGCACCCTGCCCCAACGTCCCGCCAACAGCACGCAGGCGAGCCCCAGACAGCCCGCGACCACCCCCATCGCCCACCCCGGGGACGCGTCCAGGGTCACGGCGGCCGTGCCCCAGGCCGCGAGCGCCGCCGGTACCAGCCGCAGATCCGTAGGCCCTTCCTGCCGCGGGTGAGCGTCCCCGAGCCGCTTCCCTGAGACGGCGTGCACGGCTGCCCGTGCCCGCGCCTCGTCCTCACTCCTCCGCCCGGCCCGCGAGTCGTCCCTCATGGCCGTACGAGATTCCGCAGATCGGCGAAGCGGCGGTCGCCGATGCCGTTGACCTCACGCAGTTCGTCCACCGAACGGAAGCCGCCGTGCCGGGTGCGGTAGTCGACGATGTGCTGGGCCAGCACGGGGCCGACCCCGGGCAGGGTGTCGAGCTGGTCCACGGTGGCCGTGTTCAAGGAGACGGGAGCCGCCGCCGTACCGGCGGGACCGCCCGTGCCCGGCGGGGGTGCGGGTGCGGGCGGGCCGCCGACGAGCACCTGCTCGCCGTCCACGAGGAAGCGCGCGCGGTTGAGCGTGTCGGTGTTCGTGCCCGGGCGCACACCACCGGCCGCCTTCAACGCGTCGGCGACCCTCGAACCGGCCGGCAACCGCTGGATCCCGGGCTCGCGGACCTTTCCACCGACGTCCACGACGATCTCGGCTCCGGGCGCACCGGCCGCGTTCGAGACCCCGCCCGGGACGGCCGCCTCGGCCGCACGTCGCCGTCCACCTACTCCGGTCTGCCCGCTCTCCGTACCGCTCTGCGAGAACGGGGCCGCCGCGCGCACCACTTCGGGCGCCTGGACGGACTGCGTCCGGCCCGTCCAGAAATGCTGGAGGGCGAACACCGCGGCCACGACCAGCAGTACCGAGAGCGCGACCACGTTCCGCCGCTCCAGCCCGCACCGCGTCTGCAGCCACACCGGCATCCGCTCCCGCAGAGCCAGCCCGACCCGTTCCCGCCAGTCCCCGCTCCCGTCGGCGCTGCCCCGCCAGCCGCCACTACTCCTGTCGGCGTCCAGCCAACCCTCTTCCCGAGGACCGTCGTCAGGCCGAACCCCCTCCGCGGAACCACCATCCCCCCGGCCCTCCTCGGCAGCACCCACCCACCGAGGAGCCCTCTCCACGTACCCGACCGATTCGGAGGCCGACCCGGCCTCAGCCACGTCGACGGACTCGGCGACATCGACAGCCCCGACAGCCTCCAGCCGCTCCGAACCGACCTCCACCTCCCCGTCGTCCACACCCGGCTGACGCGACCGATCCAACCGATCCGACGGCGGTCCCTTGCCCGAGTCCCTACGCTCCCCCGCCCGTTCGGCGAAGAGCACCTCCGCCCGCCGCTGGAGTTCGTCCGCCGAGGCGGCATGCCGATGCCGGACCCTGCCCCTGCCCCTGCCCCGGGTGGCCGACGGTCGACGGTGCCGGGAGCGTCCGTCGGAGAGGGGACCGCGGCCCGGCCCGCTGGTCGCCGTCGCTGTACGTGAGCGTGATCGAAGTGCCATGCGCCGAGGATCGGACACGTCCGCGCTCTCGCGATGATCTTGGTCAATTCCCGGGGATTACCCACCGGTTGTGGAAAACCCCGCCACCCGAACGAGTGACGGACCCACAAATCCAAGACCCGCAAATCCACCCAACGCATGACCTGGCGCCCCAAGTCACCGCGGCGAGACCACGACCCCCAGCAGCCCGGGGCCCGTGTGCGCCCCGATCACCGCCCCGACCTCGCTCACATGCAGGTCGGCAAGTCCGGTCACCCGCGCCCGGAGGCGGTCCGCGAGGGCCGACGCCCGGTCGGGGGCCGACAGATGGTGGACGGCGATGTCGACCGGTCCGCTGCCGGCCCGGTCCGCGGCGATCTCCTCCAGGCGGGCGATGGCCTTGGACGCCGTCCGCACCTTCTCCAGGGGCTCGATCCGCCCGCCGACGAGCTTCAGCAGGGGCTTGACGGCGAGCGCGGAACCGAGGAGGGCCTGCGCGGCCCCGATCCGGCCTCCGCGGCGCAGATAGTCGAGGGTGTCGACGTAGAAGTAGGCGGACGTGCCCGCGGCCCGCTTCTCCGCGGCCGTGACGGCCTCGTCCATCGTGCCGCCCGTCTCCGCGGTCTCGGCGGCGGCGAGCGCGCAGAACCCGAGAGCCATGGCGATCATGCCGGTGTCGACGACGTGCACCGGCACCGGCGCCTCACGTGCCGCCATGGCCGCGGCGTCATAGGTGCCGGAGAGTTCGGCGGACAGATGCAGCGAGACGATGCCGGTCGCGCCGGACTCGGCGACCTTGCGGTAGTGCTCCGCGAAGGTTTGCGGGCTGGGTCGCGAGGTGGTGACGGGGCGTCGCTTCTGGAGCGCCTGGGCCAGCGACCGTGCGGTGATCTCGGTGCCCTCTTCCAGCGCCCGGTCACCGAGGACCACGGTCAGGGGTACCGCTGTGATGCCGTGCCGCTCCATCGTCCCCTGCGGCAGGTAGGCCGTTGAATCCGTGACGATCGCGACATGGCGGGACATGAGCTGGAGGTTACCTGCCGTTGCGTCCGGGTGGCAGCCCGGCCCCTGACACCCAGGGCTGCCGTGCGGGGATCAAGTCGTGCTCTCGGGACGGGGTTTCTTCTGCCAGGGGTAGGTGGGGCGCGGGCCCGGAGGGGTGATGGCGGGCCGCGTCGGTTCCTCGGCGGTGCGGGAGCGGGGCGTCTCGGGCCAGGTCTGCTGCCCGGGGCCGGCGTCGGCCGCGGGGGCCTCGGGCCACGGGGGCGGTGTCGCGGCGGGCTCTGTCTTCGTCCAGTGCCGCAGGGCGCCCGACTCGACGTCGATCTGCGCGCTCAGGGTGTCCAGGTCGTCGCCGGCGAAGCGGTGGGCGCGGTCGCGTGCCGCCCAGCGCAGGGAGTCGGCCGACTGTGTGATGCGCTCGGTGCGCTCCCGCAGGTCCGGCAGGCGCTCGGCGAGCTTCGCACGGTCGGGCTCGGACTCCAGGCGCTTGAGTTCGCCGTCCAGCTCGTGGCCGTGCGCGCTGAGCCGCTGGAAGAGGCCGAGGGACTCCTTCAGGGACTCGTCCCCGGCCGCGCCCGCGTGGAGCGCGTCCTGGGTCGCCCGCATCGAGGTGCGCAGCTTGAGCCGGAGCTGGGCCAGCTCGCCCGCCGGGCCGAGCTGGGCGAAGGACTTGGCGCGCAGAGTGTGGTCCTCGACCGTGCGCCGGGCCTGGGTGATGGTGCGGTCCACTCCGCGCTTGGCGGCACCGACCACCTTCACCGTGGCGTAGGCGCCGAGAGCCACGAAGAGCACGAAAAGCAGGGCCACGATCGCGATCACTGCTTCCACAACGCTCCTCCTCCGACCGGCGCGGCACTGCCCGCGCCGCTCTTCCACGGTAAACGCAACGGGCAGGCCCGGAGTTCCGCGGGAACCCCGAACCTGCCCTCACGCACCCCCTAGGGGGCCGAGACGAAATCCGGCGCACGGCGCCGGCCAGGCACTACGCCGGAACGATGTTCACGAGCTTCGGCGCCCGCACGATCACCTTGCGGATGCCCGCTCCGTCCAGCGCCGCCACGACCTTCTCGTCGGCCAGCGCGACCTTCTCCAGCTCGTCGTCGGAGATGGCAGGCGAGACCTCCAGGCGGGCCTTGACCTTGCCCTTGACCTGGACCACGCAGGTCACGGTCTCGTCCACGACGTACCGCGGGTCGGCGACCGGGAAGTCCTGGTGGACGACCGAGCCGGTGTGGCCCAGCCTGCGCCACAGCTCCTCGGCGATGTGCGGGGCCAGCGGCGTGATCAGCAGCACCAGCGCCTCGGCGACCGGGCGCGCGACCGGGCCGCCCGCCTTGGTCAGGTGGTTGTTCAGCTCCGTGACCTTGGCGATGGCCGTGTTGAAGCGCAGCCCCTCCAGGTCCTGGCGCACCCCGTCGATCGCCTTGTGCAGGGCCCGCAGCGTGGTCTCGTCGGGCTCGGCGTCGACGACGGTCACCTCTCCGGTGGCCTCGTCGACGATGTTGCGCCACAGCCGCTGCAGCAGGCGGTACTGTCCGACCACCGCGCGCGTGTCCCACGGTCGGGAGACGTCCAGCGGGCCCATCGCCATCTCGTACAGGCGCAGGGTGTCGGCGCCGTACTCCTCGCAGATCGCCTCGGGGGTGACGGCGTTCTTCAGGGACTTGCCCATCTTGCCCAGCTCGCGCTTGACCTGCTCGCCCGCATAGAAGAACTGGCCGTCGCGCTCCTCGACCTCGGTGGCCGGCACCGGGAAGCCCCGGCTGTCGCGGTAGACGAAGGCCTGGATCATGCCCTGGTTGAACAGCTTGTGGAAGGGCTCGGCCGACGAGACGTGCCCCAGGTCGAACAGGACCTTGGACCAGAAGCGCGCGTACAGCAGGTGCAGCACGGCGTGCTCGGCGCCGCCGACGTACAGGTCGACACCGCCGTGCGGCTGTCCCTCGCGCGGGCCCATCCAGTAGCGCTCGATCTCGGGGTCGACCAGCTGCTCGCTGTTGTGCGGGTCCAGGTAGCGCAGTTCGTACCAGCAGGAACCGGCCCAGTTGGGCATGGTGTTGGTCTCACGGCGGTACCGGCGCGGACCGCGGCCGTCGCCCAGGTCCAGCGTGACGTTGACCCAGTCCTCGTTGCGCGACAGCGGCGTCTCGGGCTCGGTGTCCGCGTCGTCCGGGTCGAAGGTGCGCGGCGAGTAGTCCTCGACCTCGGGCAGCTCCAGCGGCAGCATCGACTCGGGCAGCGAGTGGGCGATGCCGTCCTCGTCGTAGACGATCGGGAAGGGCTCGCCCCAGTAGCGCTGGCGGCTGAACAGCCAGTCGCGCAGCCGGAAGTTGACGGTGCCCTCGCCGATGCCCTTGCTCTGCAGCCACTCGGTGATGCGCGCCTTGGCCTCGGTCACGCCCAGGCCGTCCAGGGAGATGTCCGCGCCGTGCGAGTTCACGATCTTGGCGTCGTACGAGGCGAAGGCGTCGTCCCAGGTGGAGGCGTCGGTGCCCCGGCCGTCGCTGGGCTCGACCACGCAGCGGATCGGCAGCTCGAAGGCGCGCGCGAAGGCGAAGTCACGCGTGTCGTGCGCCGGTACGGCCATGATCGCGCCGGTGCCGTAGCCCATCAGGACGTAGTCGGCGATGAAGACGGGGATCTGCTCGCCGTTGACCGGGTTGGTCGCGAACGCGCCGGTGAAGACGCCGGTCTTGTCCTTGGCCTCGGCCTGGCGCTCGACGTCCGACTTGGAGGCGGCCTGCGCGCGGTAGGCGGCGACGGCCTCGGCCGGGGTGGCGTGACCGCCGGTCCACACGTCGTGCGTGCCCTCGGGCCAGGCGGCCGGGGTGAACTTCTCCACCAGCGGGTGTTCGGGGGCCAGCACCATGTAGGTCGCGCCGAACAGGGTGTCCTGGCGCGTGGTGAAGACCGTGATCGCCTCGCCGTCGATCGGGAAGTCGACGCGGGCGCCCTCGGAGCGGCCGATCCAGTTGCGCTGCTGCAGCTTGATGGCCTCGGGCCAGTCCAGCTCGTTCAGGTCGTCCAGGAGACGGTCGGCGTAGGCGGTGATCCGCATGTTCCACTGGCGCAGCTTGGCCTTGAAGACCGGGAAGTTGCCGCGCTCGGAGCGGCCGTCGGCGGTGACCTCCTCGTTGGCCAGCACGGTGCCCAGGCCCGGGCACCAGTTGACGGGCGCTTCGGAGGCGTACGCCAGGCGGTACTCGCCCAGGACGTCGGCACGCTCGGCGGCGGACAGGGCGGCCCAGGAGCGGCCCCCGGGAACCGCGCGCTCACCGGACTCGAACGCGGCGACCAGCTCGGAGATCGGGCGGGCCTTCTTCGCCTGGTCGTCGTACCAGGAGTTGAAGATCTGCAGGAAGATCCACTGGGTCCACTTGTAGTAGTCCGGGTCGATCGTGGCGAACGACCGGCGCTTGTCGTGGCCCAGGCCCAGCCGGCGCAGCTGGGACTTCATGTTGTTGATGGCGGCCTCGGTGGTGACCCGGGGGTGCTCGCCGGTCTGCACGGCGTGCTGCTCGGCGGGCAGGCCGAAGGCGTCGAAGCCCAGGGTGTGCAGGACGTTGTGGCCGGTCATCCGCTGGAAGCGGGCGAAGACGTCGGTGGCGATGTAGCCCAGCGGGTGGCCGACGTGCAGGCCCGCGCCCGAGGGATAGGGGAACATGTCCATGATGAACTTCTTGGGCTTGGCGACCAGCTCGGGGTCACCCGCCAGGTCACCCTTGGGGTTGGGTGCCGCGTAGGTGCCGTCGGTGTCCCAGAAGTCCTGCCAGCGTGCCTCGATCTCGGCCGCGACGGCGGCCGTGTAGCGGTGCGGCGCGGCCACCTCGGCGGGGGCTGCGGGGTTCGTCTCGCTCATGGTCCTCAAAGCTCCATCGATCGTCTCTGCCAGCGGCTGTGTCATCCGGCTGCTACATCCACCAAATGAAAAAACCCCTCGCACAGGAGGGGACGCCGCGCCGATTCCGACCACGTCTTCACCGGTGGTCGGGACTGATCAGCGCGGCTCGCTAAGCAGAAGGCGTACGGCACGCATGGCGTCAGAGTACCGCAGCCGTTGAGCAAGCCGCGACGAACTTACGTATGCCTCTTTGGCACCGGGTGCCGCACTCGCCGCCGCAGTCGAGCGCACCGTCCGATCCGACAGGAACCGAACCAAGGTCAATGATTACTTCGCGTAACAGTTACTAAGGGGCATCGCAACAGCCCCACGGCCGTTTGATAACAACGCAATAACTCAAACGCCGTACCCATCGGTATGGCGCCACTTAGAGTGCGGCAGCGGGACCGCCTTCCCGAACCGCTCGGAGTTGCCCCCATGAACCCTCGCAGTAACAGCAGCACGCTCCCCAGGACGGGCCGGTCGGCCTACGGGGTGGCGACGGCCGTCTTCCTGCTGGCCATCCCTCTGGTCGTGGTGTACGGAGGTGTCTGGCTCCAGGACTTCCTCAACTTCGGGGCGGGCGTGGTGACGCTTGTCCTCCTCACCTGCTCCGTGATCTGGGGGCTGGTCGCGCAGGACCGGTTGATCCTCAACACCCGGCAGCGGATCGTCGCCCAGGGCGTGCACCGGATCACCGCCGTGGGCTCGATCTCGTTCCTTCTGCTGCACATCGGCATCAAACTGACCCTCGACCACACGACGTGGATCGCCGCGTTCATCCCGTTCGGGCTCGGCTTCAGCAGCAGCGGAGGCCTCATAGGTCTCGGCACGCTGGCCGGCCAGCTCATGATCTTCGTCGGCATCACCGGCGCCCTGCGCAACCGGTTCGCGTCCCCGGCGCCGGTCGCGGCCCGCTGGCGCGCGATGCACATGCTGGCCTACCCGGCCTGGTGCGCCGGGCTGATCCACGGCCTGTACGCGGGCCGCGCGGTGAAGGCCCCGATCTTCACCTACATGTACGCGCTCTGCGTGCTCGGCGTCATAGCGGCCCTCGCCCTGCGCTCGGCACCGCGCCCGTTCAAGCGCAAGATCACCGACCGGGTCGCCATGCTCCTGGGCGCCGAGGAGCGACCGGGCCGCGAGGAGCTGGAGGCCAGCCGGGCCAGGAGGGCCGCGGAGAGCGCCGCACCGGGCCGCGAGAGCCGCAGGGCACCCGAGTCCGCCGGTCGGCGCTCGGAGTCCGCCCTGCCGGGCTACGAGGGCCTGTCCCAGACCGGCTCCATCCCCGCCTACCAGGCCCCACCGGCCCCGGAACCGGCGGGCAGCGGGTTCGCCGCCGCCTATCGCGCCATGTCACCGGGCGCACAGCAGCCCTTCGACACCGGCCAGACCGCTCGCATGGACATGCCGATGGACATGCAGGCCGCCACCGACCCCATCGCGCGCATGGACCCCGGCGGCAGCACCTCCGGCAGCTGGCCGGTGCCCTCCCCGCCGCCGGTCGGCGAAGCACCCCCCTCGGCCTACGACCCGCTCCAGGACACGGGGTACAACATCCCGACCTATGGCGGTAATTCGGGCACGGCCAGCTATCTCTCGGGTGATGTACGCGACACCGGTGAGACAAACACCCTGTACGGCACGTACAACCCGAACGACACGTACAACAGCGGTCCCGCCACTGATCCAACGCCCGGTCAGTCGTACGACTTCGACTCACCGGGATCGGGCGAACCTTGGAACACGCCTTCCGGAGGCTATAGGTGAACGAGGCCCTGCCCGACGTACCAGAAGTCCGCGTGGTCGGTCTTCCCCAACTCACGTCGGGCTTCGACCTTGTCGAACGACTTGACCTGCCCATGCACCTGAAGGTGCACGGGCCGCTCGAACCCATGGGCGGCGAGCAACTCGCGAAGCTCTCCGAAGCCATCAACCTGAAGGGGCGCGGCGGTGCCGGCTTCCCCTTCCACAAGAAGCTGCGCTCGGTCGCCGAAGCGGCGATCAAGCGCGGTGTGCGGCCGGTCGTCGTCGTCAACGGCAGCGAGGACGAACCCGCCTGCCGCAAGGACACGGTGCTCATCAACCGTGCCCCGCACCTCATCCTGGACGGCGCCCTCCTGGCCGCCGAAGCCCTGGGTGCCCGCACGCTCGTGATAGGGGTCACACGGGAGTCCACCCAGCGCTCCATGGAGGCCGCCCTCGCCGAGCGCGGGCTCAGCAACGGCCGCAGATCGGCGCTACGCGCACGCGTGCAGCGCAATCCCGTCCGCATGGTTACCGGAGCGGCGGCCTCGCTGATCCGTTCCATCGACGGCGGCCCGGCCATCCCGCCCGGCCGCAAGGTCAGCGCCTCGCAGAACGGCGTCGGCGGCGCCCCGACCCTGCTGTCCAACGCCGAGACCTTCGCACAGCTGGCGATCGCCGCCCGCATCGGTCCGGAGCGCTACGGCAACACCGGTCTGTACGACGAGCCGGGCACCGTCATGCTCACGGTCTCCGGCGCCGTCGCGCGCCCCATGGTGATCGAGGTCCCCACGGGCGTACCGCTGCGCTACGTCCTGCAGTTGGCCGGCGCCCCGCCGGTCCCGCAGGGCGTGCTGACCGGCGGCTACCACGGCAAGTGGATCGACGCGGCGACCGTCAACGAGGCGATCGTCTCCCGCAACTCCCTGGACGCGGTGGGCGGGGCGCTCGGCGCCGGCGCGATCCTGCCGATCACTCAGGAGACCTGTCCGCTGGGCGAGTCGCTGCGGGTGGCGCAGTGGCTGGCCGAGGAGAGCGCGGGCCAGTGCGGCCCCTGCTACCTCGGTCTGCCGGCCGCCGCGCGCGGCATGGAGGACATCCTCAACGGCGGCGGTCCGGCCGCCCTGGAGGCGCTCAAGCAGGTCGCCAAGAACGTGAAGCGGCGCGGTGCGTGCTCGCACCCGGACGGCTCCGCGATGTTCCTGGAGTCGACCATCAAGGCGTTCACGGACGACCTGGCCGCGCATGTGCTCGGCAACGGCTGCGGACGGCCTGTGGAGGGCGTTCTGCCGCTCTTCGAGGGCGGCAAGATGCCGACGGGCCTCCCGGGCGGCGGCGAGGCCGAGGAGAACGGCCCCAGCCGTCAGAAGATCTACGTCGACTGGACGCTGTGCCGGGGCCACGGCCTGTGCGCCGACATCCTCCCGGAGGTCTTCGAGCTCGGCGCCGACGGGTTCCCGACGGTCGCCCAGGCCCAGGTGCCGCGCTACGCCGAGGCGAAGGCACTACGCGCGGTACGTCGCTGCCCCGCGCTCGCCCTGCGCCTGGAGGAGGAGAGCCCGCGCGACAAGGGTCCCGCCCGCAACCTGCCGGTCCTCTCCCAGGGTCGCGGAAGGCGTGCGCTGGGCCGCTGAGCCGACGTCACGAAGGGGGCCGCCCGGGATCGGGCCGCGATCGGGCGGCCCCCTTCGTCGTATGCGAACAACTCCCCCTGGAAACGCAACAATCCCGCCGGATCGAATGATCTGGCGGGATCTTTGTGGAGCTAAGGAGATTTGAACTCCTGACCCCCTGCATGCCATGCAGGTGCTCTACCAACTGAGCTATAGCCCCGTGCTGCGCTCCGCCCGGTTTCCCTGGCGGCGACGCCAACATTACACGGTCCACCGGGTGGAACACCAAATCGTTTCCCTGCGGGCAGCAGGGACGACGTCACGCGGTCACGAACGAGTAGAACCGCTTCAGCGTGCAGTGTTCTTCGAGGAGACGGCCGTAGATCGGCTCACCCTCCAGTTCGCGGTACGTCTCGATGGGGTCGCCTTTTATGATCAGCGCCCGCGCGCACTCCTCGCACCAGTACTGGTAGTCGGGATTGACCGGCTCCATGTCCCGCACGATCGGCGTCCCGCTGCCGCACCAGTCGCATTTTCGCCTGTGTGCACCCATCGATCAGCTCCAGCTGTGGCCGCAGGCCGTGCACACGTAGGAGACCCCGCCGTTGTCGCCGAGTACTTGGGCCACGTGGACGGAACCGCAGGAAGGGCAGATGAGGCGGACCGTCGTGTCCCTTGTCGACGCCGCTTCGCGGAGGTGGCGGACCTCCGCGAGGATGCTCGCAGGCATCACTACTCCCTCCCGTCGGGCCGCGCCCCCTTCCGGCCGTTTGATTCTGCCACGGCCGGACCAATACGGTCAGCGACGCCTGAGTACCAGTCCGGACACGGCGCCCACCGTGGCGGTCCCGGCCAGCGCGAACATGCACGCTCACAGCGCCTCCGGAGAGGTATACGCCTCAGAGGGGCCCAGTGACTCAAGTCGGTTCAAGAACAGTGTGCCCCGGTGAGCCGGCGGGGCAGGGAGCTCGCGGAGCGGACACACAGAGGATCCCGCCTCCTGAAGGAGACGGGATCCTCATCGACCGATCTTCGACAACTCGCAGAGTGTCGATCTGTGGAGCTAAGGAGAATTGAACTCCTGACCTCCTGCATGCCATGCAGGCGCTCTACCAACTGAGCTATAGCCCCGGACGTTCCCCCCGCTCCGCGGGGCGAACAAGAAGAACTTTAGCCTGCGACCTGCCGGAAAGTGAAATCCGGTCCGGAGCCCTCCCGGAGCCCTCAGTCGTCGTCGCCGAGCACCGGCTCCGGGAGGGTTCCCGCGTTGTGTTCCAGGAGACGCCAGCCGCGGGCGCCCTGGCCTAGGACGGACCAGCAGCAGTTGGAGAGGCCGCCAAGGCTCTCCCAGTGCCGGGAGTCCAGGCCGAGCAGCCGGCCGATGGTGGTGCGGATCGTGCCGCCGTGGCTGACCACGACGAGCGTGCCGTCCTCGGGGAGCTTCTCGGTGTGCCGGAGCACGACGGGGGCGGCGCGGTCGGCCACCTCGGTCTCCAGTTCACCGCCACCGCGGCGGACCGGCTCACCGCGCTTCCACGCGGCGTACTCCTCGCCGTACCGGGCGATGATCTCCTCGTGCGTCAGCCCCTGCCAGACGCCCGCGTAGGTCTCGCGCAGGCCCTCGTCGTGGGCCACCTCCAGGCCGGTGAGCGCGGCGAGCTCGGCGGCGGTGTTCGCGGCCCGCTGGAGGTCGGAGGCGACGATCGCGTCGGGCTGGAGGGAGGCCAGCAGCCGGGCGGCGCGGCGGGCCTGGCCGACGCCGGTCTCGGTGAGCTCGACGTCCGTGGTGCCCTGGAAGCGGCGCTCCACGTTCCAGGAGGTCTGGCCGTGCCGCCACAGGATGACGCGGCGGCCCCGGCCCTTGCGGTCGGCGGGAGCGGTCAACGCGGCTCCCCGAACTCGGTGTCGTCCTCCTCGGCCCGGAGCTCGGCGTGCTCCTGCGCCTTGCCGCGGGTCGCCTTGGCGTCGGCCGGCAGCTCCAGCTCGGGGCAGTCCTTCCACAGCCGCTCCAGGGCGTAGAAGACGCGCTCCTCGCTGTGCTGGACATGGACGACGATGTCCACGTAGTCGAGCAGGACCCAGCGGGCCTCACGGTCGCCCTCGCGGCGCACCGGCTTGGCGCCGAGCTCCTTCGAGAGCCGCTCCTCGATCTCGTCGACGATGGACTTGACCTGGCGGTCGTTGGGTGCGGACGCCAGCAGGAAGGCGTCGGTGATCGAGAGGACGTCGCTGACGTCGTAGGCGATCACATCGTGGGCGAGCTTGTCGGCGGCCGCCTGCGCGGCGGTGTTGACGAGCTCGAGAGAACGGTCAGTGGCGGTCACTACAAGGCTTTCGGTCGTCGGTCGGTTGACATCAAGGGTCTCACGGACCGCCGACACCACCCCACGTGCTGCCGGAGAGCACATGGGGTGGTGTCGGCGGTCCGGAGCAGGGCCTAGGACGAGGAGTCCGGCGTGTAGTCCTGGCCGAGGACCACGGAGACGTCGGCGCCCGATGCGATCGTGCCCTTGCCGACGGCGCTGGTGGGCAGGCCGAGGGTCTTGGCGACCTCGGTGGCGTTCGCCTTGTCGGCGGGGTCGGCGTAGACGACCTTGGAGCTGGTCCGGGCCGAGGCGGGCGTGCCGCCGTCGACGAAGGTGAAGCCGCCGTTGAGGAGGACGACGCGGGCCTTCTCGGTGTTGTCCCTGGTGCCGGTGGCGTTCTGGACCGAGACGCTCACCGCCGCGTCCTTGTCGGGGCTCTTCGCCTTGCCGCCGAGGACGTCCTTGACGACACTCGCGCCGGCCTCCGCGCTCAGGGTGCCGTCCTGCTGGACGGGCAGCAGGGCGGTCTTGTAGTCACCGCTCTTGGCGAGGTCGGCGAGCTTGGCGAGGAAGGTGCCGAGGTCCTTGTCCGTGAGGGACGGGTCGAGGATCTGGGCCAGGGTCTGCACGGTGGTGGTCGCTGCCGCCGGGTCGGAGGACAGCTTGCGCAGGACGCCCTGGAGGACCTGGCCGAACCGCTCCAGCTGGGCGTTCTGCGCCTCGCCGGAGGCACGGTAGGTGGCGTAGGCGACGGCCATCTTGCCGCTGAGCGTCTGGTCCTTCCCCTTGCTCACCAGGGGCGCCTGACCCTTCTTCGTGGCGGCCGGATCGGGTACGGCGGCGTTGGTGTCGACGTCGATGTCGCCGACGAGGTCGACCAGGTTCTGCAGATAGGGCGTGTCCAGGCGCCAGGTGCCCTCGATGTCGGTGCCGAGGACGGTGTCGAGGGAGTCGACGGTCCCGGAGGAGCCGTCGTCGTCGACGGACTTGGCGAGGGTCGTCGTGGAGCCGTCGTCGGCCGTCAGGTTGAGGGAGTTGGGGATCAGGACGGTGGTGCCCTGCTTGGTGGTGGTGTTGTCGACGAGCAGCGCCGTGGAGGTGCCGCCCTTGGTGGTGTTGTGCAGATGGACGACGATCACGTCGCGGTTCTGGGCGCTCGCCGCGATCGTGGTGCCCTTCTTGCTCTTTGTGTCCGACAGGCCGGGCAGCTTCCCGGCGTACCAGAGGTAGCCGACTCCGCCGGCCGCTACCAGGGCGAGGACGACGACGAGGGCGACGAGCCGGCTGCGGGCGCGGCGCTTGGCCTCCTCGCGGCGCTCGGTGCGGTTCTCGGTGAAGTTGAGCCAGTCGATGACGTCCTCGGAGTCCGTGTCGGGCTCCTCGACGAACGCGAACTGCGCGGTGTGGTACTGCCGTTCGTCCCCGTCTGCGGCCTCCGCGCCGGCATGGCCCGCACCGGCACCGCCCGCTCCGACGGGACCCTCGTCGCCCGCGGGGCGGTAGGCCTGTCCGGCCTGTGTCCCCCCGGCCGGCCCGCCCTGCTGCGGGATGTAGGCGGTCTGCTCGGCGACCCGGGGCTGCCCGCCGCTCGCGGCGGCCCGGCCGTACGGGTCGTACGGCGTGGCCGGACCGCCGCCCTGCCGGCCCCCGTCGGTGTACGGGTCGTAGGGCGGCACGGGCGCCTGCTGACCGGTGTCGCCGGCGCCGTAGGGGTCGTAGGGCGGGACGGGGTTCTGGGAACCCGTGTCGTACGGCGCGGCTTGCTGTCGGCCCGTGGCGTACGGGTCGTAGCCGTAGCCCTGCTGGGCGTAGGGGTCGTACTGCTGCTGGGCCTGCTGTTGCGGGGCCTGTTGCGGCGGGACCTGCTGGTACACCGGCCGGCCGTAGTCGTCGTAGCCGACGATCGTGTACTGGTTCTCCTGGTCGTCGCCGTAGCCCGCGTCGTATCGGTCGTTCACCGGTGCCCCTCTCGGCTCACTCGCCGCGGTACAGCTCGCGCTTGTCGATGTAACGCACGACTCCGTCCGGCACCAGGTACCAGACGGGGTCGCCCTTGGCGACTCTCGCCCGGCAGTCGGTGGAGGAGATGGCGAGGGCGGGGACCTCGACGAGCGAGACGCCGCCCTCGGGGAGCCCGGGGTCGGCCAGGGTGTGGCCGGGCCGGGTGACTCCGATGAAGTGCGCGAGGGAGAAGAGCTCTTCCGCGTCCCGCCAGGTGAGGATCTGGCCGAGGGCGTCCGCGCCCGTGATGAAGAAGAGGTCGGTGTCGGGGTTGAGGGCCTTGAGGTCGCGCAGGGTGTCCGTGGTGTAGGTCGGGCCACCACGGTCGATGTCGATGCGGCTGACCGAGAACTGCGGGTTCTCGGCGGTCGCGATGACCGTCATCAGATAGCGGTCCTCGGCCGGGGAAACGTTGCGGTGGGTCTTCTGCCACGGCTGGCCCGTCGGTACGAACACCACCTCGTCCAGGTGGAACTGCGCGGCGACCTCGCTGGCCGCCACGAGGTGCCCGTGGTGGATCGGGTCGAACGTTCCGCCCATGACACCGATGCGGCGCTTGCCGGGGTTCGACGGGCTGTTGCCCGGGCCGGTAGGCATGTCCTGCTCTCCCATGCGTGCAGACCCTACCGGCCCGTCCTGAGGACCCCGGCCGGCGCAGGCCCGGAGTGCCCCGCTTTGGGCGCTCGGTGCCTCAGCGGTCGCGGTTGAAACGGGTGGTGATCCACAGCAGGAGCAGCAGGATGAGGAACGCGGCGCCGCCGGTCACCAGGGGGTCGAGGCTCTCGTGGTTGCCGCCGTGCTCGCCCTCTGCGGCGAGGGTGGCCAACTGGGCAGCGGTGCTGTGGAAGCTCATCTTCGGCAGGACCTATCCGGTGGGCGGGATAAAGACGTCGGTCCATCGTATGCGGGCCCGGTGAGGGCGATCACGCCGACTCCACCATTGGGGGCCGCCCGCAGGACCGGGGGAACCTTCGCCCTTCCTCAGTCGTCCTTCCGCTTGTACCCCCTCAGCACGAACCACGCGGTGAACGCACAGCCCAGGAACATCACGACCAGTACCACCCGGAGCAGATTTCCGGACCCTTGCTGCTCGGCGGCGCTCGCGGCCTCGGTGAGCCAGGCGGCCCGGGTGTGCTCCATGACGTGGACTCCTTCGCTGTACTGCCGGTCCACGCTATCTCCGCCTAGGCTGGGCTCTGCTTCGGGGGCGCAAAGGGCCTCACAAGGGTCCGCAAAGGATCACAGAGGCCGAAGAGGCACAGCCAAAGACGCACATGGGGGAAGACATGTCCGACGACGGCCATCAGAACAACGGTCACGAGCACGTGCCGAGCAGGCAGCGCAGGCGTTTCCCGGGTATCTCCTCGCGTGCCTACGAGCACCCCGCCGACCGTTCCGCCCTGGTGGCGCTGCGCAAGCTGAGCGGATTCGACACGGTCTTCAAGGCACTCAGCGCTCTGCTCCCCGAGCGGAGCCTGCGGCTGCTGTTCCTGTCCGACTCGGTGCGCGTCTCCGACCAGCAGTTCGCGTACCTCAACGACATGCTGCGGGACGCCTGTTACATCCTGGACCTGGAGAAGGTCCCGCCGATGTACGTCACCCAGGACCCGCAGCCGAACGCGATGTGCATCGGCCTGGACGAGCCGATCATCGTGGTCACCACGGGTCTGGTCGATCTGCTCGACGAGGAGGAGATGCGGGCGGTCGTCGGCCACGAGGTGGGCCACGCCCTGTCCGGCCACTCGGTCTACCGGACCATCCTGCTGTTCCTGACCAGTCTCGCCCTCAGGGTCGCGTGGATCCCGCTGGGCAACCTGGCGATCATGGCGATCGTGACCGCGCTGCGCGAGTGGTTCCGCAAGTCGGAGCTGTCGGCGGACCGGGCGGGCCTCCTGGTCGGCCAGGACCTGCGGGCCTCGATGCGCGGCCTGATGAAGCTGGCCGGCGGTCACCATCTGCACGAGATGAACGTGGACGCGTTCCTGAAGCAGGCCGAGGAGTACGAGGCCGGCGGTGACCTGCGCGACTCCGTGCTGAAGATCCTGAACGTCCTGCCGCGCTCCCACCCCTTCACCACCGTGCGGGCTGCCGAGCTGAAGAAGTGGGCCGAGTCCCGCGACTACCAGCGGATCATGGACGGCCACTACCCGCGCCGCACGGAGGACAAGGACACCTCGGTCACGGACTCCTTCCGCGAGTCGGCGGCGAGCTACGCGACCAACGTCAAGAGCTCCAAGGACCCCCTGATGAAGCTGGTCAGCGACATCGCGGGCGGGGCGGGCGACCTCGGCGGCAGGGTGCGCAGGGGTTTCGGCGGCTTCACGAACTCGGCAGCCCGGGACGGCGAGCCCCCGACGGACCCGCCGCGGGACAACGAGGAGGGCTGAGACTCCGTACAGGAGCGCGGGGCCGTGTCGATGCGCGGCTCCGTACAGGAGTGCGGGGCCGTGGATGCGCGGCTCCGCCGCGTGGGCGCGCTCAGCCCCGACGGTCGCAGCCGGCGAACGGCCTCGTGCCCACGGGTCACACCTTCGGCTGCGCGCTGGTGGCCAGCGACCCGCAGAGTGCCGTGGCACTGCCGGTCGCGTAGGGATCGGTCCCGGCCGGTCCGCCGGCCTTCGCGGTCTGCCCGGCCAGCAGCGGGTGCAGCCGGTTCGTGGAGTCCTCCACGCAGGACAGCGGGCCGGCCTGGACGTACGACACGACCAGCTGGGCCGTGTGCATCCGCAGGTCATCCCGGTTGAAGCGGAAGTGCAGCTCACGCCGGACGGTGAACAGCGACACCTCGCCCTTGGCGACCGCGCCCGCGCCGGCGGCCCGCAGCGCGTACACGAACGTGTGGTCCGCGGTGACCTCCAGCGTCGACGAGTCGGTCTCGGCGGCCTGGAGACTCCCCTGCACCCGGATCCTGCCGTCGGCCAGCCGCGCCTCGGCGGGGTCGAAGCGCACCAGCCAGCCGGTCGGCGCGTGCCGCCCGTCGGCGGCGGGGTGGGCGAAACTCTGGTCGAACTGGTCGAGTTGGTCCGTGTCCAGGAGCACGCGCACGGAGCGGACCTGGGCGCCGGCGAGGACGTCCGGGTCGAGCGAGGACCGCACGAGGTAATCCTTGGCGGTGGTCAGCGCGGACACGACCTGGCTGTCGGAGAAGTGCGCGGTGCGCCGGGAGGCGGGCAGCGGGATGCCCTCGGCGCCGACGCGGAACTGGGCGGCGGGGCTGTGCGCGTACAGGTACTCGGCGTCGGCGTGCCCCGGGACCCTGCCCTCGGGGGCCAGCGGGATGACCGTCATCCGCAGGGGTTCGACGGGCTGCCGGATCGCGGCGTTCTGGTAGGGGTGTCGTACACCCATGTAGATCGCGGTGCCGAAGGCGACGGCGATCAGCAGGAACAGGATCAGCGCCTGCCGGGACAGTCCCCGGCGCAGTGGCGGGCGGCGGCGGACGGCGGGCGCGTGGTCGGACATGCGCTCCTGCGCGGAGTACTCCTGAAGGCGGGCAGCGCGGACGAACGACTCGTCGAAGACGACGGATCGGTACTCGTCCTCACCACCCACGGGGCCGCCCTCGGGTGTCCCCTCAGGTGGGTCTCCTGGCCCTCCCATATCTTCAGGGTAGGTCTCGGGGAGCTCGGGTAAACGCCCCGCCGTGCGACAAGTTCTGACAGGTTCTCACCAGGATCGTCAGGGAGTTCGCGGGACCGCGGAGGCGGCTGGCTGGGAGTAGTCGGCGGACGCCGAGGGCGTCACCGTGCTCCCCTGCTCCAGACCGGTCGAGGCGGGCGGCGGAACCCGGTCCCGGCTGCCGGAGGAGGAGCCCCGGTAGACCGCCGTGAAAGCCAGCGCGACCATGCCGATGCCCATCACGAGGGCGAGCATCCAGGCGACGGGGCGGTGCCAGCGGACCTGTTTGCCGTACGTCCCGGGGGCGCCGTAGCGGCCTTCGAGGATCTCGGTGTCCTCCAGGTCGTCGAGTTCGCGATCATGGCCGAAACCGCCGGGTCCGTAGCCGTCGTCGTACCGCTCGGCTCTGGGGCGGGCGCGGCGGGCCTCGGCCTCGGAGGCCTCCGCTCTCGCCTGGGCCGCGGCCAGGAGGCGCTCGACGGCGGTCGGCTCGTGCACCACGGCCGCCCGTACGAAGGCCTCGTCGAAGACCACGGAGGCGAACTCTTCGTCCGACACCCCGCGGTCGTGGTCGTCGTCGGGCTCCCAGCCGTCAGGGAACGGCGTGCCCCCCACGTCCTCCGGCACGAATCCAGAGTAGACCTGGGGGGTCAATTTGGGCAGACGGTACGGAAATTCATCCGCCCTGTGAGACACCTCTCGTGCGACACGGAAGCGGGCCGGGGCGCCTGCCGGATGCATATGCCCTGACCGCGCGCCCCCTGGCGCCCCGGCTCAGCGGCGGATGTGACCGTCGCCGGTGACGATGTACTTCGTACTGGTGAGCTCCGGCAGTCCCATCGGACCCCGCGCGTGCAGCTTCTGGGTGGAGATCCCGATCTCCGCGCCGAAGCCGAACTGGCCGCCGTCGGTGAAGCGGGTGGAGGCGTTGACCGCGACGGTCGTGGAGTCGACCAGCTGGGTGAAGCGGCGGGCGGCCTGCTGGGAGGTGGTGACGATGGCCTCGGTGTGGCCGGAGGTCCACAGCCGGATGTGCTCGACGGCCTTGTCGAGCGAGTCGACGACGGCGGCGGCGATGTCGTAGGAGAGGTACTCGGTGTCCCAGTCCTCCAGGGTGGCCTCGACGACGGTCGCCTTGGTGTCCTTCGCGTACGCCAGCACGCGCGGGTCGGCGTGGACGGTCACCCCGGCCTCGGCGAGGGCGTCCAGGGCGCGCGGCAGGAACTCGGGGGCGATGTCCTGGTGGACCAGGAGGGTCTCGGCGGCGTTGCAGACGCTGACCCGCTGGGCCTTGGAGTTGATCAGGATGTCGATCGCCATGTCGAGGTCGGCCTGGGCGTCGACGTAGACGTGGCAGTTGCCGGTGCCGGTCTCGATGACGGGGACGATCGACTCCGTCACGACGGTCTGGATCAGCGAGGCGCCGCCGCGCGGGATGAGCACGTCGACCAGGCCGCGGGCGCGCATCAGCTCCTGCACGCTCTCCCGGGACTGGCCGGGCACGAGCTGGACGGCGTCGGCGGGGAGTCCGGCGCCGCCCACGGCGTCGCGCAGGACCCGTACGAGGGCGGTGTTCGACTCGTACGCGGAGGCCGAGCCGCGCAGCAGGACGGCGTTGCCGGACTTCAGGCACAGGGCGGCGGCGTCGACCGTGACGTTCGGGCGGGCCTCGTAGATGATGCCGACCACGCCGAGCGGGACGCGGACCTGGCGCAGGTCGATGCCGTTCGGCAGGGTCGAGCCGCGCACGACCTCGCCCACCGGGTCTGGCAGCGCCACGACGTCCCGGACGTCGGAGGCGATGGCGCGCACCCGCTCCGGGGTGAGGGTCAGCCGGTCGATGATCGACTCACTGGTGCCGGCCTCGCGGGCCTTGGCGATGTCCTTGGCGTTGGCCTCGACGATCTCGCTCGTACGGACCTCGAGGGCGTCCGCGATGGCGAGCAGCGCGTCGTCCTTCTCGGCCCGGGGCAGCGGGGCGAGGTCGGCGGCGGCGGCCTTGGCCCGGTAGGCGGCCTGGACGACCGGGGTCATGGAGTCGTACGGCGAGAGCGAGGTCATAACGGAAGGGTAGTGCGCCCACAGGGGGCGTCCACCGCTTGTTCCACAGCGCGAGACGGGATCAAAGGGACACCGTCACGGGGCCGGGATCAGAACGGGTGGGCTCCGACCGGTGAGGCGGGGGGCGGGCCGTACCCCTCGGCGATGCGCTGGTGGTAGGTCTGGCGGTCGATGACCTCCAGGCCGACGATCTCCCAGGGCGGCAGTCCCGCGGTCTGCCGGTGCTCGCCCCACAGGCGCAGGGCGACGGCGGCCGCGTCGTGCAGGTCGCGGGCCTCCTCCCAGTAGCGGATCTCCGCGTGGTCGTTGGCGTAGCGGCTGGTCAGCAGGAAGGGGTGGTCGTGGGCGAGCTGTTCGAGGGCGCGCCGGACCTCTTTCAGCGGGGCCTCGTCGCCGGAGACGCTGAGGGTGACGTGCCACAGGCGCGGCAGGTCCTGGGGCTCCTCGCCCCGGTACCGGTCGCCGGCCGCGACGCTCGTCAGGGCCCGCTCCTCACCGGCCGCCCGTGTGGCCGGGCCCCCGGCCTCGTCCGCGGCCGGGGCCGAGGAGCCGCCGGCCGTCCGGGCCACGGTCCCCGCGGACGGACCGGAGCCGCCGCGGGAAGCCGCCGCACCAGCGCGGGACGCGGCCGCCCCAGGGCGCACTCGTCTCACGACGGCCTCCTTCATGCACACGTCGACCCACGGGGTCGGGCGGAATGTGTCCCTGGGACAAAGTTGAGCAGGCCGCAAGGGCTCGTGGGGCGGTTTTGCGGAACGTCCACCTCAGGGCGACGCTCTTGGCAGGGCGTTCACCCCGTTTTCGGGCACACCGGCCCCGCGAGGCATCGGGCGGCCCTCAAGGGTGCAGGATCACCAGATCGTCCCGGTGGACGACCTCCCGCTCGTAGGCCGGCCCCAGTTCGCGCGCCAGCTCCCGGGTGGAGCGGCCGAGGAGCCGCGGGATCTCCTTGGCGTCGAAGTTGACGAGCCCGCGGGCCACGGCGTGCCCGGTGCCGTCGCGCAGTTCGACCGGGTCGCCCGCGACGAACTCGCCCTCGACGCCAGCGATCCCGGCCGGCAGCAGCGAGGTGCGGCGGTCGACGACCGCCTTCACCGCGCCGTCGTCCAGGATCAGCGCGCCCTGCGGGGTGGAGGCGTGCTGGAGCCACAGCAGCCGGTCGGCGGAGCGCTTGCCCGCGGGGTGGAAGTAGGTGCCGGTGTCACCGCCGGACAGCGCCTCGGCCGCGTGGACCGCGCTGGTCAGCACCACGGGGATGCCGGCGGCGGCCGCGATCCGGGCCGCCTCGACCTTGGTGACCATGCCGCCGGTGCCGACGCCCGCCTTGCCGGCGCTGCCGATCTCGACGCCCGCCAGGTCCTCGGGACCGCGCACTTCGGCTATCCGCGAGGTCCCGGGCTTGCTCGGGTCTCCGTCGTAGACGCCGTCGATGTCGGAGAGCAGGACGAGCAGGTCGGCGTGGACCAGATGGGCCACCAGGGCCGCCAGCCGGTCGTTGTCGCCGAAGCGGATCTCGTCGGTGGCGACGGTGTCGTTCTCGTTGACGATCGGCAGGGCGCCCATCGCCAGGAGCTTGTCGAGGGTGCGGGAGGCGTTGCGGTGGTGGGCGCGGCGGCTCATGTCGTCGCTGGTCAGCAGGATCTGGCCGACGCGGACGCCGTAGCGGGCGAAGGAGGCGGTGTAGCGGGCGACGAGCAGGCCCTGGCCGACGCTGGCGGCGGCCTGCTGGCGGGCGAGGTCCCGGGGGCGGCGGCGCAGGCCCAGCGGGGCGAGTCCGGCGGCGATGGCTCCGGAGGAGACGAGGACGATCTCCTTCTCTCCTCCGCTGCGGCTCTTGGCGAGGACGTCGACGAGCGCGTCGACCCGGTCGGCGTCGAGGCCGCCGGCGGCGGTGGTCAGCGACGAGGAACCGACCTTGACGACGATTCTGCGGGCCTCGCCCACGGCCTGCCTTGCCCCTGCCACCTTGTGTCCTGTCCCCTCGCGCCACTGTGGGTACCTCGCCCGCAATGTACGCGAAGGGGACGCGGCGACGCGCATCCGTCCGATCCCCGGACCCGATACCGGACGCCTTCGGGGAGCCGTCCGGTTCCCGTTCCGAGAAAAGCGGAAGTACACCCTCCCATTAATCGGAAGTGAATTCTTTCTGACATCCGGATGTACAACCTTCAGTCATCCACCCGTGTCGAACTGGCCATGAACATCCGTCGGCTGTGCGCCGTCCTGCGCGTTCGCGGGAAAACCGAACTTCTCCTGGTGATCCTTTTCGCCGCCGGTTTCGCGGCGCTCCCCGTCCTGGCGCTGCTGCCGTCGCTATGGGGGTTCACGGCGGCGTGGGCCGTGACGTATCTGGCCGACGAGGCACTGCACACGAAGGCCCCGGGCTTCGTCCGCCGCCTGGCGACCCTGCAGCTCAGCCGCACGATGCGGTTCGCCGTACGGACGGTGATGCTGCTCGCCCTGGCCGACCGGACGGACGCACCGGACGCGGTGCTGATCACCGGGCTCGCCGTCCTCAGCGCCCATGTCCTGCTGGTGATGATGTATTCGGCGCTGCATCACGCGATCCGCAGGCGGCGCGTACTCCCGGTGGTCGTGCGCAATCTCGACATGAGCGGGATCGACATACCCGAACGGCCGCCCGCCTGGCTCTATCGGCGTTTCCTGCGCAAGCTGCTCCACCTCGACCTGCCGGCTCACGCGGGACTGATCGCCGCGCTGGCCACCGGAACCTGGTATGCCGCCTACGCCGGCTACGCGCTGACCATCGGCGCCGCCTCGGTCGCCCTGGCGGCCCTGCTGGGACAGTTCCGCGCGGTCCGCCGGATGCCCGGCCGGGACGCGGTGATCGACGGGGTCAACCGCCAACTGGCCGCGTACCGGCCCGAGGTTGCCCTGTACTTCAGCTTCGCCGCGGTGTCCCGGGACTTCATGTACCAGGTCAACATGTGGATCGAGACGCTGGAGCAGCTCGACCGGCGCCCGGTGATCGTCCTGCGCGAGCGGGCCTCGTTCCGCTTCCTCGCCCGCACCCGTATCCCCGTGGTCTGCGTGCCCAAGGCCGACGACCTGGCCGAGCTGGACCTGTCCGGCGTCCAGGTCGTGCTCTACCCCGGCAACGCCGGCAAGAACGTCCACATGCTGCGGGTCGCCGAGGCCAAGCACGTCTTCATCGGCCACGGCGACAGCGACAAGCTCGCCAGCAGCAACCGGGTCAGCAAGGTGTACGACGAGATCTGGGTGGCCGGAAAGGCGGGCCGGGACCGCTATCAGAGGGTGCGGCACGCCATCAGTGACGAGGCCATCGTCGAGGTGGGCCGCCCGCAGCTGGCCCCGGTCCGCTCGCACGCCGAGCACGTCCCCGGCCCGGTGCCCGTCGTCCTCTACGCGCCCACCTGGGAGGGCTGGAGCGACGACGACTGCCACACCTCCCTGATCACGATGGGCGTACCCCTGATCGAGGGGCTCCTCGCGGAGGACGTGCGGATCATCTACAAGCCGCACCCCCTCACCGGCAAGCGCTCGCCCGAGGCGGCCGCCGCGGACCGGACCATCAGGGAGCTGCTGCGGGGCGACGAGAAGAAGGGCGCGGAGGCCTCGGAGGCCGCCGGAGCCCGGCTCCAGGAGATCCGGGCCCGGCTGGACGAGATGTCCGGCCGCCACGAGGGCGACGACGCCCAGCAGGTGCGGGACGCGCGGGTCCCGGACGGGGACGGCGCGGCCGAGTGGCAGGAGCTGCGGGACGAGTGGCACCGGATCTTCTGGGCGAGCCGGAGCGGCGCCCGGCACCACGTGATCCTCGAACAGCTCCCCACCCTGTACGAGTGCTTCAACCAGGCGGACCTCCTCGTCAGCGACGTCTCCTCGGTGGTCGCCGACTTCGTGGCCAGCCTCAAGCCGTACGTCCTGACCAACGCCCAGGACCTGCCCGACGAGGAGTTCCGGGCCGCCTACACCACCGCGGGCGGCGCCTATCTGCTCGACCGGGCCTGCACCCGGCTGCCGGAGATCCTGCGCTCGGTCCGCGAGCCCCTGCACGACCCCATGGCCGCGCGGCGCCGCACGCTCAAGGAGTACGTGCTGGGCCCGGACCGTCCGACCTCCATGGAGCGGTTCAACGCGGCCGTCAACGACCTGGCCGACCGGTCGACGGCGGAACGCGCCGAGGACCTGCTGGCCCCGCTCGCCTGACGCACCTCCGCACCGCACCTCCCCGCCCGGCAAGGCACGACCGTGCTGTACGCCCCGACCTGGGAGGGCTGGGACGGCAACCCGGCAACACGTCGGTGATCGAGGCGGGCGAGAACCTCGTGCGGGCGCTGCTGGCGGACCCGGGGGTACGGCTGCCCGTCGACGACGGTGAACTCTCGCGCAGGACCGAGGAGTTGGACCGGCTCACCATCGCGACCTTCCGGACCGCCGCGGACTCGGTCGAGCGGATGCTGCTGCAGTCCACGCCGGAGGCGGGCCGTGCCGAGGCGGTGGTCCGGGCGACGGCGGCCTGGGAGCGGGCGTACTGGGCCTCGCTGCCGGAGTGGGAGCACCAGGTCGTGACCGACGTCCGGCCCGCGCTGTACGGCTGCTTCAACCGGGCCGACCTGCTGATCAGCGATGTGTCCAGCGTGGTCAGCGACTTCCTGGCGAGCGGGAAGCCGTACGCCGTGGCCAACACCGGCGGGTTGAGCGAGACCGCGTTCCGTGCGGCCTTCCCCACGGCGGGGGCGGCGACCGCGCTGACGCCGGACGCGGCGGGGGCGCCCGCGCCGAGCTGAAGCGGCGGTTGCTGGGGCCGGACGAGCCGAGTGCGCAGGAACGGTTCGACAGGGCCGTTCAGGCGTTGAGCGCGGTGGCCCGGGGGCGCAGGCTGCCGGGGCAGCGGCGGGACGAGGAGACGGTGTGCGCCTCGGGGACGCTCAGGCCGCCGGGGTGAGAGCCCGGCGCGCCTTGCGGACCGCCCGCCGCAGCAGCTGGTCGACGCCGACCTCCCGGTAGCCCGGCACCTCCCTGGCCTCGCGCGGCTCGGCCAGGTAGACGGAGTCGGGCAGGCCCGTCGGCCCGTCGCGGAAGAACGGGTAGGCGAAATACACCCGGCGGCCGCCCTTCTCCAGCACCGGCTGAGGGGTCTTCTTCGCCCTCATGAACTCCAGGACCTCCACCAGGAGGTCCGGGCGGCCCATCGCCACCAGCTGGAGCCGCAGACGTTCGTGGACGCGGAGACGGTGGGCCACCTCGCCCGTCCAGTAGGCGTCCACCAGGGGCTTCGCCAGCTCCAGCTTCTCCTGGCGCACCGCCTCGCCGTCCTTCAGGAACTTCGGACCGAACTGCGGGAGCAGGGTGACGAGGAAGGGCCGGACCATCAGTGCGTCGCGTCTCGCGCCCGCCGGGACCATGTCGGCTATCAGGTTCATCAGGGCGCGCGCGGAGTCGAAGCGCAGAGTGTGGCTGCCGGTCCTGGTGACGTGCTTGCCGTCCTCGCGGCCCACCAGGTAGTAGCAGGTGTGGTCGGCGATCACGGAGACGCCGTCGGCCCGCAGATAAGCCTCCATGGTGAACAGGGCGTCCTCACCGGTCCACAGGGACTCGTCGAAGCGCATGCTGTGCCGTTCGAGGAACGCGCGGCGGAACAGCTTCTGCGCGCTCAGCGTGAACTTGATGTTGGAGGAGAACACGTCGGTGCGCTCCAGGGTCTGCCCCCACATCGACGTCGGCGGCTTGCGGTTGACGCCCTCGACCCGGCCGAGGACGACGTCCGTGCCGTTGCGGTCTGCCATCGCGACCATCCGCTCCAGGGCCTCGGGGCCGAGCCGGTCGTCGGCGTCGAGGAAGAAGACGTACCGCCCGGTCGCCTTTCCCAGACCGACGTTGCGCGGGCCGCTGGGGCCGCCGGAGTTGTCCTGCCGGATCACCGTGACGTCGAGGGACGTGCGCGCGGCGAACTCCTCCAGGTACTCGCCGGTGCCGTCCGCCGAGCCGTCGTCGACCGCGATGACCTCGACGCGGGCGTGGCCGATCGTCTGCGCCTCGACGGAGGCCAGGCAGTCGACCAGGTACGGCATCGCCTCGTAGGCCCCGATGACCACGGTCACATCAGGCTGGGCAAGGGACACTGTTCCCCCTCGGCGCGGTGGGTTGTTCCGACGCCCAGGGATACGCAGGAAGGGCCCGGTTTTCGGGATCACCCCCGAAAACCGGGCCCTTTCTTTACGAAGGGGAGGTCAGGCCTTGGTCGTGGCCTCGGCCTCCGCCGCGGAGGCCGCCGCCCGTGACTCCTGGCCGACATTGCGCGCCTCGGCCTTGATCGCGAGGTTGGCGACCGCGGTGTTGAACTGCTCGATGGACGTGGGCTCGTCCGGTCCGAGCAGGTACTGCTTGAGCTCCACCCGGTCCTCGGCCAGCAGATCGGCCGCCGGGTCGCGGACCGCGTCCAGCAGCTCACCCAGCTCGGTGGCCTTGTTGGACAGGATCGTGGCGGCCCGCACCGCGGTGTTCTGCCGCTTGAACTCCTCCACGCCCAGCTCCGCGGAGTCCGTGACCGCGTACGGCTTGCCGCTCGCGATGAAGTCGGAGACCACGCTGGAGATGTCGGAGACCATCGCGTCGGAGACGTTGAAGCAGTCGTAGAGCCGCGGTTCGGCGCCCGTGACCACCCGGTGCTCCCACACCGGGAAGGCACGCCAGTACGCGTCGTTCCACTCGCCGCGCAGCCGCGCGATCTCCTCGTACTTGGCCACGTCGACCACACCGTCACGGGTGGCCTCGGCCTCGTCGCCCTTCTCGCCGCCGCTGCCGACCAGGACGGCGAGCCGCGCCTCGATGCGGGCGAGCTCGGCCTTGGCCGCGGCCGACACGGTCGCGTCGGCCTGGAAGCGGGGGTCCGTGGCGCGCTCGGCGGCGGCCTTCTCGATCAGTGCGGTGACCTTCTGGTGCGCGGCGCCCGCCTTGGGCAGAACCGTGCCGGTGAAGGGGTGCGGCTTGTAGAGGACACGGACCGGCGGGTCGGCCTTCAGCAGCTTCTTCACGATGTTCTCGCCGGCCAGCATCAGCGAGGTGTTGCCCGGGTTGCCGTCCCAGCCCTCCCAGGTGGGCGCGTAGAGCACGGTCGGGCAGGATCCGTCAGCGGCTCCGCCGCGGGGACCCTCGGGCACGCCCTGCCCGTTCTGGATCGGCGCCAGCTGCGGGCGGCCCACCTCGACGATGTCCTCGTCGCGCACACCGACATCGGCGATGGCGTAGCGGTCGCGGCCGGCCCGGCCGGCCACCCACACCTCGTCGTACGCCTTGCTGAACGGGTTGACGCTCGCCAGCTTGTCGCTGTCGCCGTGGCCGATGAAGACGTGCTTCATGGTGGGCACGCGCAGCAGGTGGATGTTCTTGCCGACGTTCGCCGCGTACAGCGCGACGCGCACCGTGGACAGGTCCATGTTCATCAGATGCACCCCTCCGGGCACGCAGATGACGGGGACCGTGGTGGGCGCGAGGTTCTGCAGGATGACGCGCTCCCGCAGGATGATCAGCGGCCGGGAGTCCAGCTGCTCCATGGTCTCCAGCCACATGTTGACCTGGTAGACGGAGTCCTTGGAGCCGGAGAAGTAGAGCACCGTCTCCGGCTGGTAGTCGCGCAGCCATTCGTCGACCTTGGCGAGCACCTTGTCGGCGTTCGGCGGGACCTTCTTGCCCCGCACGTACGGCATCAGCGCGAGGACGTACAGGGAGCCGAGCACTATCGTCACGCCGATGCCGATGAAGCCCGGCAGCGCCGCGTCCATCGCGGCGGCGACGAGTATGCCGACCACGGCCGCGAGGTCGAGGTGGAGCATCTTCTCGGCCGACCGGTTCAGCAGGCCCAGCGGCGGGGCGTCCGGGATGCGGATGCGGGAGGCCAGGTCGACGTTGCGGGTGGCGACCGGGAGCCGGCGGCGGTTGCGGATCAGGGTGACCAGCGCGCCGTGCGGGGCCTGGAGGCCGTAGAACGCGATGAAGCAGGCGGTGGCGCCGTAGAAGATCAGGTTGTTGGAGAGGTCGAGCCGGGCCAGCAGCAGGATCAGCAGGAGCTGTCTGATCAGGAAGCGGATCGACAGTCCGGCGCGCACCTTGCTGAGGCGGTTGATCAGATAACTGCCCTGGCGGTGCAGATAGTGGTCCGCAAGGTACGTGACCGCGGTCGCGGCCGCGAAGGCGGGGACGCTCGGGATGAGCGCGGCCACCATTATGGCGGGGAAACCCGCCAGCATGAGGACCGCCGCGGCCAGCTCGGCCGCGCTGCCCACCCGGGCGACGCGAATAGCAGTGCTTATCACTGAAAACCTGCTCTGGGAGGGATGCCGGTTGTTTACGAATTAACGGTGCTTAAGGCTTCAGGCCCCTGTGAATGCGCCAGGAACGGGCAGCCACAGAGGCCTGAATTTACCGAAAACTAATTGTCCCTGATTATGCCACGCCGTCCTGACGGTCCAGGACACTCGCCAGCGCGGCCTCGAAGCCGGAGGCCTGGCCCGCGGAGGCCGTCGGGTCCTGCTGGCGGACGTCGATGACATGCCCGGTCAACTCGGAGAGCAGCACGTCGAGCGAGGTGCGGGCCACCGCCTCGGAGGACAGCAGGCTGCCCGCGGGCTCCTGCCCGAAGGCCTTGGTGCGCATGGGCGTGGCGGTGCGCTCGGGGTTGATGCAGTTCACCCGGACGCCATCACCCGCCCATTCGTCGGACAGGGCCTGCGTGAGGTTGACCATCGCCGCCTTGGTCGAGGAGTACAGGCTGTACTCGGCGCGGCCGCGGGTGTAGCTGCTGGAGGTGTACAGCAGCAGCTGGCCCTTGGTCTCCGCCAGGTACTTGTACGAGGAGCGCGCGATCTGCACCGGGGCCAGGTAGTTGACCTTCAGCGCCTCCTCGATGGTGGCGTTGTCGGTCTCCGCCAGCTTGCCGATGCGCAGCACGCCCGCGGTGTTGACGACGTAGTCGATGCGCCCGGTCTCGGCGTACGCCTTGGACAGCGCGTCGTCGACCTCCTCCGGGTTCTCGACGTGGGTGCCGGTGGTGGAGCGGCCCAGCGCGTACACCTTGGCGCCGTAGGCCTCGGCGAGCTCGCCGATGTCCTTGCCGATGCCGTAGGAGCCGCCGAAGACGACGATGGTCCTGCCGGTGAGCAGCTCGCGGTAGGCATCGTCGCTGACCTGCTCGGGAGCGGCGGTCGAGGCGAGCTGGAAGAGCTTGTCGGCGATGAAGACGTCGACGGGCTGGGTGACCTTCATGTTGTACTCGTCACCCGCGACGACGTGGATCGGCACGTCCGGCAGGTACTTGAGCACGACCGAACAGTCGTCCGTGGCCTGGAAGTTGGGGTCACCGGAGGCGACCTCGTAGGCGCGCTTGATGGTGGACAGCTTGAAGGCCTGCGGGGTCTGGCCGCGGCGCAGCCGGGAGCGGTCCGGGATCTCGGTGATGAACTCGCCGTCGTCGCCGTGCTTGCGCGTGACGATGATCGTGTCCGCGGACGGGATCGCGACGTCGACGGCCTGGTAGCGCTCGAGGGCGACCACGCAGTCGTCGATCACGCGCCGCGAGAGCAGCGGGCGTACGGCGTCGTGGAACAGGACGTTGAGGTCCTCGCCCTCGGCCAGGCCCTCGCCGAGGGCCTCGATGGCGCGCTCGGTGGTCTCGTTCCGGGTGGAGCCACCCTCGATGATCTTCTTGACCTTCGTGAACCCGGCCTTGGCGACGATCTTCTCTATGTCGGGCACGTAGCCGGGCGCCATCAGGACGATGATGTCGTCGATGGAGTCGGCCTTCTCAAAGGTGGTCAGGGTGTGCTCGATGACTGCCTTGCCGGCGATCTTCAGCAGCTGCTTGGGGATCGAGAGACCCACGCGCTGACCGGTACCACCGGCCAGGATCACTGCGGTGGTACGGGGCTTGGCGATGTGCTGGGACACAGAAGACCTACCTCGGGGCGACAGGGAACGGGGAAATGGTCCCACTTGCGGTTACCGCTGTGCAAGGTGACCGCCGTTCACTGCATATGTACGCGCTACCTGTCATTCATCTTGCACTGCCGGTAACGACGACCGTGCGGGAGTTCAGCGCCGGCGCAGCTTCTTCAGGCACCGGTGTCCCAGTACCCGCATCAGCTCCTTCGACGACGTCTGATGCACCGTACGCGCCTTGGCCGCCGAGGCGAGCGCCCCGTAAAGCGCCTGGGCCGCCACCTCCGGGGAGATCCGCGGCGCGGGGATCCCGGCCGGCGCGGGCGCCTTCGGTACGGCGGACAGGAGACCTGGGTCACCGACCATCCGCACGCCCGTGTCCGCGATGTTCCGGGCCATCTCGGCACCGATCCCGGCAGCGGCTTCCACGGCCCACTTCGGAGTGAGGATCTTCACGTCCTCGGGCGAGGGACTGCACGCGTTCTTCATATGCATGACGGCGCCGTTGCGAACGAGCCTGGAATACAACTCGTCGGGCAGTCCATTGCCACGGAATTGCTTGTTAAGATTCCGCAGCATTTCGGTCTCGGCGAGAGTAAGAGAACGATTCGCGGCGTCCGGGACGGGCTGGAGGAGATTCTCGGGAAGCCCGAGGAGCTGTTCGAAAGTGCGCAGCAGACCACCACGGTCGCGGTCGTCGACCACGAGGACGGTGATCCGCTCGGGACCGACCGCCCGCATCCAGCGCGCCACGAGCCGGTCGTGCCGGTGGCGGCGCCAGAAGGTGGGGTTGGGCTGCTCGTACGGCGCCTTCCGCAGCATGTGGGTGAGCCAGTCCTCGTAGCCCATGCGCAGGCCGTTCTGCACGTACTGCTGCCACTGCGAGGGCATGATCCGCACCAGCGGACGCAGTGTGACCAGCACGTGCGAGCGGTCCCCGCCGAGCTGCTCGACGATCCGCGCGACCGTGTCGTCGTCCTCGGCGTCGGCGAAGAACTCGCTGCTGATCACCGAGGTCATCGCGCCGGTTGCCCCGATCTGTTCCAGCAGCCGCGTCCAGTGCTTCTCGGTGGGCGCGGTGTCGCCCATCATCGCGGGCCTCGCGCACGCGGCCAGGGCGGCTTCCATGGGGTGCCTGCTGCGCGCCGGGAAGACCACGCCGTGCTCGGGCAGCTGGGCCTTCGCCGCGAACAGCGCGCCCTGGACGGCGGTCGTGCCGGTCTTGTGGGGGCCGATGTGCAGCAGGCGCGTGCCGACGGGCAGCGGAGCGGTCACGCCGTTCACCGGAAGGTCGTCTCTCGTACAGTCCGTCTCCATAGTCGGAGGACGGTAAGAGAAGTGCCTGAGTGTCACCTGAGAGGAGCGTGGGACTGTGCTGAGGAGCACGCCCCTCTCAGGCGACCCGCGCTCACGCGGGCCGTACCCCCGGCTTGCCCGCGTCCACCCGCAGCTGCGCCAGCGTGCTCGCCGTCGCCTCCGGCCTGACCACCGTGTCCACGGCCCTGACCTGCGCGTCGATGCCGTACCGGTCGATGTCGAAGAGGTGGTAGCCGCGGTGGGCGTCGATGAACTTCCAGTGCGGGTTGTCCGCCATCAGCGGGTCCCACTGGGCGTGGAAGGCGGCCTGGTCCTGGTCGCCGTTGCTGGAGATGGACGTACCGACGAACTCGGCGCCGACGACCCGGGAGGACGGGTCGGCGTAGTCCACCTTGAGGTCGCTGATCATCGTCAGATGGCGGTCCCCGGAGAGCACGACCGGGTTGCGCACGCTCCTGAACTCCTCCAGGAGGGCGTTGCGTTCGACCTGGTAGCCGTCCCAGGCGTCGTAGTACCAGAGCTTGCCCTCGCCGGGCAGGATGTCGGTCTCGGCCATCATGATCTGCGAGGCGATGAGGTTCCAGCGGGCCGGTGAGCCGTGCAGCCCGTCCAGGAGCCACTGCTTCTGCTCGGCGCCGAGCATGGTGAGCGAGGGATCCTGTGCGGCGGCCTGGCTGGTGACCTGGTCGCTGCGGAACTGGCGGGTGTCGAGCACGTTCAGCCGGACCAGCCGGCCGAACTCCAGGCGCCGGTACATCTGGATGTGCGGGCCGTTCGGGACGGCGGTGGCGCGCACCGGCATGTGCTCGTAGTACGCCTGGAAGGCCGCCGTGATCCGGTTTACGAAGGTGTCGTGGGGCTGCTTGTCGGGGTCCTGCGGGATCTCCCCCGCCCAGTCGTTGTCGACCTCGTGGTCGTCGAAGGTGACCACCCAGGGCGTGCTCGCGTGGATCTCGGCGAGGTCCGGGTCGGTGCGGTACTGGGCGTACCGGTTGCGGTACTGCGCGAGGGTGTACGGCTCCCCCGTGCCCTCGTGCCGGCGCGGGCCCGCCGACGACGGCGCCGACTCGTAGATGTAGTCGCCGACGAACAGCACGACGTCCGGGTCCTGGTCGAGCATGTCGGCGTACGGAGTGAAGTAGCCGTTCTGCCAGTTCTGGCAGGAGGCGAGCGCGACCCGGAGGCTGCCGCCGGAGCTGTGCGGGGCGGGGGCGGTGCGGGTGCGGCCGGTGCGCGAGAGCTGGCCGTCGGCGCGGAAGCGGTACCAGTACGTACGGCCCGCGCGCAGTCCCCGTACGTCGACGTGGACGCTGTGTCCGTACGCGGGCAGGGCCTGGGCGGTGCCGCGGCGGACCACCTTTCTGAAGCGCTGGTCCTCGGCGAGCTCCCATTCGACCGGCACCACCCGGTCGGGCATGCCTCCGCCGTTCAGCGGATCGGGGGCGAGCCGGGTCCACAGCACGATGCCGTCCGGCAGCGGGTCGCCGGAGGCCACGCCGAGGCTGAACACTCCGTCGGGCAGCGGGGGCTCCGCCGCTCGCGCGGTCCCCGGCAGCCACAGCTGGGCGGAGGCGGCGGCGCCGAGCACGGCGGCACCGGCGGTCAGAAAGCGGCGTCGGCCGGGTGATGCTGCTCCGTACATGGGCGAACTCCCTTACGTCGCTGACCTCTTGGGCACCCTGGAAGCTCACGCTTCGGGGTGATCCGTGCGTTGAACCAGAGTGTTCGCGTGCATGACAAATAGGTAGACAACAGAAGAGCCGTTGCGACTCGGGTATCACATGATGAACGTGATCCCGGCGCAACGGCCTTCAGGACACTGCCGACTGACGATCTTTTGGTTTCTAGTTGGCGAATTCCGAGCCCAGACGGGCCTTCGCCGCGGTGGTGCCGAGGAGGGTGTGGCCGAAGGTGAACGTGCCGTCAGGCCCCAGGATGGTGGCCGGAATCGGCACCCCACCGGGCGAGACGACGTACTGGCCCCGGGACCGGAAGGACCACACGGACCCCGCACCAGCGTTCTCGCCGGGCGCGCCGACCGCGACGTCGGCCAGTCCGTCGCCGTTCGCGTCACCCACATGGACGGCTCCGCCGAAGGCGTCGCCCTTCTCGGTGGCCCCCGGGACCCCCGGACTGTCCTGCGTGACCACCTGGTGGGAGCCCACTCCGGTCAGCCCGTCGGCCCGGCCGCTCAGCACGACGACCGCGCCGGCGTCCTTGACGGAGTTCGGTGCGGTGGCGGGGCCCAGGTCCTCGCCGGGCACGCCGGTGACCACGTCGAGGAAGCCGTCCCCGTCGACGTCCGCGAGTTGCACGTCGGTGCCGAAGCGGTCGCCCTTCTCGGCGGTGCCGGGGACGCCGGGGCTGTCCTGGTTGACGGCCTGCTCCGCCACTCCGTCGGGAGCGCCCGAGGTGCCGGGTATCCAGGTGACCCGGCCGCCCTTGGCCCGGTAGGCGTCGTGGTCGCTCTCGTAGCCGTCGACGGCCCGGCCCACCACGATGTCGGCGTAGCCGTCCCGGTTCACGTCCCCGACCGCGAGGTTCTCGCCGCCCTGGAGCGCGGCGCCGTCGATGTCCCAGACCAGGGTCCAGGGCGTGAGGCCGTCCTTGGTGCCCCACCAGTACGCGATCCGCCGGGAGTCGAAGGTGTCGGTGCCGGTCTGGGCGGCAACGACGTCGGTGATCCCGTCGCCGTTGAGGTCGCCGACGTCGAGGTCGAGGACGCGGCTGTCGTACCTGTCCTTCACCACCTGGCGCTTCCCGGTGGCGGAGCCGGAGCGGGTGAAGGGGCCGCCGGTCGCCACCAGGCCGTACCGGTCCACCGCCGTCAGCAGATCGGTCGCGCCGTCCCCGTCGACGTCGGCCGCAGCGAGGTGGCCCTGGGCGCCGAGCCCTTGGCCGGCCGCACCGGAGGCGAGGGTGGCACCGCCCGCCAGACCGCGTGCACCGCCCCAGACGACCTGCACCCGGCCCGAGCCCCTGTCCTCGCCGCCCACGCCCACGATCAGGTCGGTGTACCCGTCCCGGTCCAGGTCGGCGGTGGTGAGCGCGCTGCCGAAGCGGTCGCCCGCCTCGGAACCGCCCGGGACGCCCGCCGTGTTCTGGCTGAACACCTGCTTCGTCGAGGACTTCAGGCCGCTCGCCGAGCCGTACAGCACGCCGACGAAACCGGCCTTCGCCCGCCCCGCGACGGTCCCGTCGGGCGCGGCCACCGCGAGGTCCGCGTAGCCGTCCCCGTTGAAGTCGTCCCGCACCTGGTGAGGGGCGGCCGCGGCCCCCGCGGTGGCGGGCAGGGCGACCGCACCGCCGACCGCCAGGACGACGGCGAGTGCCGTGCGCCATCCTCTTCGTTGTACGCGCATGCCGCGTCCCTCCTGTGACGGTCGTACGGATTGCTCCGTACGACTCACAGGAAGGGCGGTTGGTTGTCCTCAGGGATGACGGGACGTCACCCGGCGTTCACTCAGAAGGGTTCGAAGTCGTCGAACTCCTGGGCCGCCTCGTCCCGTTCGGCCTGCTTGTCGCGTCGGCGCTGGGCGGCGGGCCGGGGCTCCTCGAAGCGGTGGTCCTCGCCGCGCCGGCCGAGCATCTCGGCGCCGGCCATGACGGTCGGCTCCCAGTCGAAGACGACGGCGTTGTCCTCGGGGCCGATGGCGACGCCGTCGCCCGAACGGGCGCCCGCCTTCATCAACTCCTGTTCCACACCGAGGCGGTTGAGGCGGTCGGCGAGGTAGCCGACGGCCTCGTCGTTGCTGAAGTCGGTCTGCCGCACCCAGCGCTCCGGCTTCTCGCCGCGCACCCGGAACAGCCCGTCCTCCTCGCGGACCACGCTGAAGCCCGCGTCGTCCACGGCCTTGGGCCGGATGACGATCCGGGTCGCCTCCTCCTTGGGCCTGGCGGCCCGCGCCGTGCCGACCAGGTCGGCGAGCGCGAAGGAGAGCTCCTTCAGCCCCATGTGGGCGACGGCGGACACCTCGAAGACGCGGTAGCCGCGCGCCTCCAGATCGGGCCGCACCATCTCGGCGAGGTCCTTGCCGTCCGGTACGTCGATCTTGTTCAGGACGACGATGCGGGGACGGTTGCCGAGGCCGCCGTACTCCTTGAGCTCCGCCTCGATGATGTCGAGGTCGGAGACCGGGTCGCGGTCGGACTCCAGCGTGGCGGTGTCCAGGACGTGCACGAGGACGCTGCAGCGCTCCACGTGCCGCAGGAACTCCAGGCCGAGGCCCTTGCCCTGGCTGGCGCCCGGGATCAGGCCCGGCACGTCCGCGATGGTGTAGACGGTGTCGCCCGCGGTGACCACGCCCAGGTTCGGGACCAGCGTGGTGAAGGGGTAGTCGGCGATCTTCGGCTTGGCCGCGCTCAGCACCGAGATCAGCGAGGACTTGCCCGCGCTCGGGTAGCCGACCAGTGCCACATCGGCGACCGTCTTGAGCTCCAGGACGATGTCCTGGAGGTCGCCGGGCACGCCGAGCAGCGCGAACCCGGGGGCCTTGCGGCGGGCGGAGGCCAGCGCCGCGTTGCCGAGACCGCCGCGGCCGCCCTGGGCGGCGACGTACGACGTGCCGTGCCCGACCAGGTCGGCGAGGACGTTGCCCTGCCGGTCGAGGACGACGGTGCCGTCCGGCACCGGCAGGACCAGGTCCTGGCCGTCCTTGCCGGAGCGGTTGCCGCCCTCACCGGGCTTGCCGTTGGTGGCCTTGCGGTGCGGGGAGTGGTGGTAGTCGAGCAGCGTGGTGACGGACTGGTCGACGGTCAGGATGACGTCGCCGCCCCGTCCGCCGTTTCCGCCGTCGGGACCGCCGAGCGGCTTGAACTTCTCCCGGTGGACGGAGGCACAGCCGTGACCTCCGTTACCCGCGGCGACATGCAGTTCGACGCGGTCCACGAAGGTGGTCATGGTTCGGTGCCTCCAAAAACGGTACGAGTACTACTTCAGTAACACGCGAAAGGCGGACCCGCCTTCCCACCAGGGAAGTGAGGTCCGCCTCGCGAAAGCTTCCGATCAGCTGCCTGAAGCGTCAGGCGACCGGAACGATGTTCACGACCTTGCGGCCACGGTGGGTACCGAACTCCACCGCACCGGCGTTCAGCGCGAACAGCGTGTCGTCGCCGCCACGGCCGACGCCCGCACCCGGGTGGAAGTGGGTACCGCGCTGGCGGACCAGGATCTCGCCCGCGTTGACGACCTGACCACCGAAGCGCTTCACGCCGAGGCGCTGAGCGTTGGAGTCACGACCGTTACGGGTGGACGATGCGCCCTTCTTGTGTGCCATCTCTCCTCAGTCCCTTACTTCGCAGCCGCGGGGATCTCAGTGACCTTGATCGCCGTGTACTGCTGGCGGTGGCCCTGACGACGGCGGTAGCCGGTCTTGTTCTTGTAGCGAAGGATGTCGATCTTGACGCCCTTGTGGTGGTCCACGACCTCGGCCTGGACCTTGATGCCGGCCAGGACCCACGGGTCGCTGGTCACAGCGTCGCCGTCGACAACGAGCAGGGTCGAGAGCTCGACCGTGTCGCCAACCTTGGCAGTGGAAATCTTGTCAACCTCAACGATGTCGCCGACAGCAACCTTGTGCTGGCGACCACCGCTGCGCACGATGGCGTACACGCGGATCTCACTCTCTCGCTCGGGAACGGCACCCCCGCAGTCCAGCCGCCCGGCAGAACGAGCGGCCTCTCCCGGCCAGAACAGCGACCCGAGAGGAAGAGGTTTACGGGGATGTGGCGTGTCACCAGTGGACACGCCGACGGTCTAGGTTACGGGGCCGCGGCCGAACGGGTCAAACCGGGCCCCGTCGCGTTCAAACCCACGCGTCAGGAGCCGAGGCTCTCCCGGTACGCCACGCACTCCTCGTAGGAGGGCAGCAGCCCCTGCTCACGGGCCTCGGCCAGGGTGGGCGCCTGCTCGTCCTTGGGCGAGAGCAGCGGGGCGACCCCGTCGGGCCACTCGATGCCGATCTCCGGGTCGAGCGGGTGGATGCCGTGCTCACGCTCGGGCGCGTAGCCCTCCGAGCAGAGGTAGACCACGGTGGCGTCGTCGGTGAGCGCCATGAACCCGTGGCCGAGTCCCTCCGAGAGGTAGACGGCGTGGTGGTCCTGGTCGTCGAGGCGGACGATCTCCCACTGGCCGAATGTGGGCGAGCCCACCCGGATGTCCACGATCACGTCGAGGATCGCGCCGCGCACGCACTTGACGTACTTGGCCTGCCCGGGCGGCACGTCGGCGAAGTGGATGCCGCGCAGGGTGCCCCGGCTGGAGACCGACATGTTGGCCTGGGCCAGCCCGAGCGAGTGTCCGGCGGCCTCCGCGAAGACGGGGGCCTTGAACCACTCGTGGAAGCTGCCCCGGCCGTCGGGGAAGACCTTCGGCTCGAACACCCAGGCACCGGAGATGGAAAGGGGTCGCATCGGGGGTCTCAGCCCTTCTTCTGGTTGGTCAGGGCGCGCTTGATGCGCCCGGCGGCCCGGCGCCACAGCGGGCGCGGCGCGGCGGCCTTCTTCTTGGGGGCGCTCGGAGCGGCCTTCTTCGTGGCGGACGGCGTGTGCCGGTCGATCACCTTGGCGGCGCCGTCGGCGTCCACCACGACATCGACGGGGAGCCGGGTCCACTTGCGCTCACCGCGGGCCGCGGAGGGCACCCCGACCCGGACCGCCCAGCGCATGCCGGTGAGCTTCTCCAGCGGCAGCGTGGCGGTGGCGATACGGCCGTCCAGCGTGGCGTCGGCCGGGTACTTGCCGACGTTCTTGCGCTCGAAGCGCAGCTGAACGGTGTCTCCGCCGGTCGCGGCGAGGTGCAGCGGCAGGGGCAGCCGTACGGCCGAGCCCTCGACGGTTCCCTCGGCGGGCGGCATGAAGGCGACCGCCTCGCCCTCCAGCTTGTTCGTGTGCTGGTCGACGTCGAGCGAGAGGTTGCCCGGTCCGTCGGTCCAGTACGGCAGGACGAGCCGCTGGGACTCGCCGGTGAGGGCGGCCAGGCGGCCGGTCTCGACGTCCTCGCCGCGCACCGCGCCGAGCCGGGTCTCCTTGCTCCAGCCGCAGGACTTGATCCTGAGGTGCAGGTCCCAGATGCCCTTGTCGAGCGGGGCGCCGGAGGCCGCGGTCTCGGGGTCGAGCTCGGCGCGGGCGGAGATCCGCTGGCGGAAGACCCCGTCCCCGGCCGCGATCTCGTGCAGCTCGCTCTTCACGGGCAGGTAGAACTGCCGGGCGTCCTCGCGGTGCCGGACCACCAGGTCCACATCGCTCTTGGCGAGCGGGGCGTCCAGCTTGATGCCCTGGTCGTCGAGTGCCTTGAGGGCCTCGTCGGACAGCGGCAGACCGAGCAGCCGGCGCGCGCCGTCCTGACGGAAGGTCATCGGCTCGTCGCCGATGTGCAGTTCGGAGTCGAAGCCGACCTTCAGGATGCCGTCCTGCCACTCCAGCGAGGTGAGTTCGCCGGTCGGCTTGATCCCGGCCTCCCACTCGGCGAGTGCGCGGATGTCCTGGTAGCGGTCGGCGAAGACCAGCCCCGCGACCACCTTCTGGGTGAGGCCGAGGCGGGCGACGACACCGGGCCCGAAGCGCTCGGTGACCACCTTGTGGATCTCGGTGTACAGCTCCTCGGCGTAGTCCTCGGGGAGCTTGAGGAGGCGCTTGCCGCGCAGCCGCTCGACCATCTCGTTGCGCAGCCAGCGGCTGAACAGCTTGTCGCGCAGCGCACCGGGCTCGGTCAGCGACTCGACGACGTCGAGGGCCTCGCGCAGGTTGCCGAAGTAGCCGACCGGGTCGAAGCGCTGGAAGCCGGCGTTGGAGCCGTCGTCACGGGTGATGTGGTAGTAGCACAGGTAGTCGCCGAGGACGGAGACGTTCTTCGCGCGCAGATAGGTCTCCACGACGAAGACGTGGTCCTCAAGGCGGCGGCGACCCTCCTTGAAGCGGATCCCGTGCTCGTTGAGGAACTCCCGCCGGAACATCTTGTGCGGGGTGAGGCTGTCGATCAGCGGCGCGTCGGCGACGGTGGCGCGCGGCCGGTTGACCCGGAACAGCTCCTGCGGGACCGGGCGTCCGATGCCCGCCATCTTCCCGACGACCACATCGGCCTCATTGGCCTTGCCGTAGTCGTACATCCGCTCAAGGGCCTCGTCGCCGAGCCAGTCGTCGTGGTCGACGAACATGACGTACTCGCCCTGGGCGGCCTCGATGCCGGTGTTGCGGGGCCTGCCCGACCAGCCGGAGGACTCCTGGTGGATGACGTGGAAGTGCGGGTGCTCGGCGGCGAGCTGGTCCAGGCGGGCCGGCGTCTCGTCGGTGGACCCGTCGTTGACGAAGAAGACCTCGAACTCGTCCGGGGTCAGGCTCTGCCGGAGCAGGCCCGTGATGCAGTCCTCGACGTACTTGCCGGGGTTGTAGACCGCGATGACGACGCTGACCTTGACCGTCACGCCGTGTTCTCCTTCAGATGGACCCGGTGGATCTCCGGGAAGGCCTCGGTGAGAGCCGTGCGCCAGTCGCGCAGCGGCTCGATGCCGGCCTCGGCGAACCGGCCGTGGCCGAGGACGCTGTAGGCGGGACGGGGGGCGGGGCGTACGAACGCGGCGCTGGTGGTGGGGCGGACCCGGTCCGGGTCGGTGCCGAGCAGCCGGAAGATCTCCTGGGTGAAGCCGTGCCAGGTGGTCTCGCCGGAGTTGGTGCCGTGGTAGACGCCGGCCGGGGCGGTGCCGGCCAGGGCGCCGAGGCCCAACTCGACCAGGAGGCCCGCGAGATCGGCGCTCCAGGTGGGCTGGCCACGCTGGTCGTCGACGACGTCCAGGGTGTCCTTGACGCCCTCCAGCTTGATCATCGTCTTGACGAAGTTGGGGCCGCCGGTGCCGTAGAGCCAGGCGGTGCGCACGACGTAGCCGCGCTCGGTCGCCAGGACCGCCTTCTCGCCGGCCAGCTTGGTGCGGCCGTAGGCGCTGCGGGGGGCGGTGGGCGCGTCCTCGGCGTACGGCGTGGTGGCGTCCCCGGCGAACACGTAGTCCGTGGAGACGTGCAGCAGGACGGCGCCGGTGCGGGCGCAGGCATCGGCGAGATTGCGCGGCCCGTCGCCGTTGATGGCGAGCGCCTCGTCCTCACGGGTCTCGGCGTCGTCGACGGCGGTCCAGGCGGCGCAGTTGACGACCACGGCGGGCCGGTGCTCTTCGAGAGCCGCGCTCACGGCGTCGGCGTCGGTGAGGTCCAGCGCCTTGCGGTCGAGGGCGACGAACCGCTCCCCCGACTGGGCCAGCCGGGCCAGGACATCCTGGCCCAGCATGCCGCCCGCGCCCGTGACCAGCCAGGTGCGGTTGTCGGTCACAGCGCGGCCCGCTCCTTCAGCGGCTCCCACCAGGCGCGGTTGTCGCGGTACCACTGCACGGTCTCGGCGAGGCCCTGCTCGAAGCTCTTGCGGGGCTCGTAGCCGAGCTCCTCGCGGATCTTCGTGCAGTCGACGGAGTAGCGGCGGTCGTGGCCCTTGCGGTCCTCGACGTACTCGACGCTGGTCTCCCAGTCGGCGCCGCACGCCTTCAGCAGCAGCCCGGTGAGCTCCTTGTTGGAGAGCTCGGTGCCGCCGCCGATGTTGTAGACCTCGCCCGCGCGGCCCTTGGTGCGCACCAGCTCGATGCCCTGGACGTGGTCGTCGATGTGCAGCCAGTCGCGGACGTTGCCGCCGTCGCCGTACAGCGGGACCTTCTTGCCGTCGAGGAGGTTGGTCACGAAGAGCGGGATGACCTTCTCGGGGAAGTGGTGGTGCCCGTAGTTGTTGGAGCAGCGGGTCACGCGCACGTCCAGGCCGTGGGTGCGGTGGTACGACAGCGCGATCAGGTCGCTGGACGCCTTCGCCGAGGAGTACGGCGAGTTGGGCTCCAGCGGGTGCGTCTCGGGCCAGGAACCCTCGTCGATCGAGCCGTAGACCTCGTCGGTGGAGATGTGCACGAAGGTCTTGATGCCCGCGCGGTGGGCCGCGTCGATGAGGGTGTGGGTGCCGACCACGTTGGTGCGCACGAACTCGGCGCCCCCGTCGATGGAACGGTCGACGTGCGACTCGGCGGCGAAGTGCACCACCTGGTCGTGCTCGGCCATCAGCTTGCCGACCAGCTCGGGGTCGCAGATGTCGCCCTGCACGAAGGCGAATCCGGGGTGCTCGCGCACCTCGTCGAGGTTGGCCGGGTTGCCCGCGTAGGTCAGCTTGTCGAGGACGGTGACCGAGACGTCACCGGGTCCCTCGGGGCCGAGCACGGTACGGACGTAGTGCGAGCCGATGAAGCCGGCACCGCCGGTCACCAGAATCCGAGTGGTCATGAAGAGATCTGCACCTTGCTGTGATCACCGAGCACGAGCCGGTGTGCCTTGGGGTTACGGGGCGCGGGCGTGACCTCGACGTCACGTCCGATGAGCGAGGCCTCCACGCGGCGCACGCCGGTCACGGACGAGCCGCGCAGCACGATGGAGTACTCGATTTCGCTGTCCTCGATCCGGCAGTCCTCGGAGACGGACGTGAACGGACCGATGTAGGCGTCGTTGACCACCGTGCCGGCACCGATGATGGCAGGCCCGACGATCCGGCTGCCACTGACGCTGGCACCCGCCTCGATGCGGACCCGGCCGATGATCTCGCTGCTCTCGTCGACCGTGCCCTCGTTCACCGGATCGACGGTCTCCAGGACCGACCGGTTGACCTCCAGCATGTCGGTGACGTTGCCGGTGTCCTTCCAGTAGCCGGAGATGGCCGTGGAGCGGACGTCACGCTTCTGGTCGATCAGCCACTGGATCGCGTGGGTGATCTCCAGCTCGCCGCGCCAGGACGGCTCGATGGAGCGGACGGCCTCGTGAATGGCCGGGGTGAAGAGGTAGACACCGACGAGTGCCAGGTCGCTCTTGGGCTGCTTCGGCTTCTCCTCCAGGCCCACCACGCGGCCCTCACCGTCGAGTTCGGCGACACCGAAGGAGGTGGGGTTGGGGACGCGGGTCAGCAGGATCTGCGCCTCGGGCCGCTCGGCGCGGAACTCGTCCACCAGACCGGTGATGCCACCGACGATGAAGTTGTCGCCGAGGTACATGACGAAGTCCTCGTCACCGAGGAACTCCTGCGCGATGAGGACGGCGTGGGCGAGGCCCAGCGGCGCGTCCTGCGGGATGTAGGTGACCTTGATCCCGAACTGGGAGCCGTCACCGACCGCCGCGCGGATCTCGTCCGCGGTGTCGCCGACGACGATGCCGACCTCGCTGATCCCGGCCTCGGCGATCGCCTCCAGGCCGTAGAACAGCACCGGCTTGTTGGCGACCGGCACCAACTGCTTGGCGGAGGTGTGGGTGATCGGGCGGAGGCGGGTGCCCGCTCCCCCGGAGAGCACGAGAGCCTTCACGAAAGTCCCTATTTGTCTAATTTAAGCGTCAATCTCGGCTCACATCATAACCCTGGGGACAGGACCGGGATTCACCGGCCATTCACATGATCGATCACCGGTTGACAACTTTCCGTCGGACGCAATACCCACAGAATCACGAAATCCGCCCCCGTCGAACCGGGAGCGGATTTCGATCTTCAGACGGCTGAAATTGTGCGGTGCCCGTGCGTCAGGACTCGTCGGCCGGGGTCGACACGGACTGCGGCGACTGCTGCTCGGCCGCCACCGTCTTCTTCGACGCCGCCTTCTTCGCGGTCGTCTTCTTGGCGGCGGTCTTCTTCGCGACCGTCTTCTTGGCGGCGGTCTTCTTGGTCGCGGCCTTCTTCGCCGTGGCCTTCTTGGCCGTCTTGCGGGCCGTCTTCTTGGCCGGAGCCGCCTCTTCGGCGGCCTCCTGCGCGTCGACCGGCGCCTCGGCCGACGGCACGACCACGACGGCCGCCTCCTCGGACGCGGTGGGCGCGGTGGCCTTGCGGACGGCACGGCGGCGCGGACGGGCCGGGGCGGCGCTCTCGGTGACGGCCTCGGGCTCGGCCGACGCGGTCGGCGGGGCCTCCTCGGCCTGTGCCTCGACCACCGGCGCGGCCTCGGCGACCGTCACCACGGCCGCCTCGGCACCCGCCGGGGAACCGGCCGGAGCCGACGCCCTGCGGGTGGCCCTGCGACGCGTACGGCCCTGGGGAGCGGCCTCGTCGGCAGCGGCGGGCTCGCTCGCAGCCGCGGCCTCCACGACGGGGTCCTCCGCGGCGACCGGCTCGGCCTGGGCCTCGGCGGCCGTCTCCGGCTGCACCGGACGCGCGATCTCCGCCTCGGCCGGTACGGCCTGAGCGGTCGGGACCTCGACGTCCTCGGAGACCTGGCTCTCCTGGTCGGCCGGCGCCTCGGCGCCACCCGACCTCCGCGCCCCGCCCCGCGGGGCACCGGCCGGAGCGGACGCCCGGCGGCCCGCCCTGCGACGGCCACGTCCGCGCGTGGCCGCGGCCTCCGCCTCGGCGACGCTGCTGTACAGCTCCTCGTCGGGGGCGAACTCGGTGGGCGTGAGGGCGATCGGCTCGGCCACCTCGGCGGCGAGCTCCGCCTCGGTCTCGACCTCGATGTCCTCCGGCGCCTCCAGGGCGGCCGCGGCCTCGTGGGTGTGCTCGTGCGTGTGCTCGTGCCCGTCGCCGCCGCGCCCGCGCTTCTTGCGCTTGCCGCCGCCACCGGCGGAGGTCGGCTGCTCCATGTGGACGATGACACCGCGGCCGTTGCAGTGGACGCAGGTCTCCGAGAAGGACTCCAGCAGGCCCTGTCCGACCCGCTTGCGGGTCATCTGGACCAGGCCCAGCGAGGTGACCTCGGCGACCTGGTGCTTGGTCCGGTCCCGGCCCAGGCACTCCAGCAGACGCCTGAGCACCAGGTCCCGGTTGGACTCCAGGACCATGTCGATGAAGTCGATGACGATGATGCCGCCGAGGTCGCGCAGCCTGAGCTGACGCACGATCTCCTCGGCCGCCTCCAGGTTGTTCCTGGTGACCGTCTCCTCCAGGTTGCCGCCCTGGCCGGTGAACTTGCCGGTGTTGACGTCGACGACGACCATCGCCTCGGTCCGGTCGATCACCAGCGAACCGCCACTGGGCAGCCAGACCTTGCGGTCCAGCGCCTTGGCGAGCTGCTCGTCGATCCGGTACGTGGCGAAGACGTCGACCTCGGAGGTCCACCTCTGGAGCCGGTCGGCGAGGTCGGGCGCGACGTGCGAGACGTATCCGTGGATGGTCTGCCAGCCCTCGTCACCGCTCACGACGACCTTGGAGAAGTCCTCGTTGAAGATGTCGCGGACGACCCGGACGGTCATGTCCGGCTCGCCGTAGAGCAGCGTGGGGGCGTTGCCGCTCTTGGCCTTCTTCTGGATGTCCTGCCACTGACCCTGCAGCCGCTCGACATCGCGGCGCAGCTCGTCCTCGCTCGCGCCCTCGGCGGCGGTGCGCACGATGACGCCCGCGTCCTCGGGGACGATCCTCTTGAGGATGGTCTTCAGACGCGCGCGCTCGGTGTCGGGCAGCTTGCGGCTGATGCCGGTCATGGAGCCCTCGGGGACGTACACCAGGTAGCGGCCCGGGAGGGAGACCTGGCTGGTCAGACGCGCGCCCTTGTGCCCGATCGGGTCCTTCGTCACCTGGACGAGCACGGGCTGGCCGGACTTGAGCGCGGACTCGATGCGGCGCGGCCCGTTGGCCATGCCGAGCGCCTCGAAGTTGACCTCACCGGCGTACAGCACCGCGTTGCGGCCCTTGCCGATGTCGATGAAGGCGGCCTCCATCGACGGCAGCACGTTCTGGACCTTGCCCAGGTACACGTTGCCGACGTACGAGGTGGCCTGCTCCTTGTTGACGTAGTGCTCGACGAGCACACCGTCCTCAAGGACGCCGATCTGGGTGCGCTCACCGCTCTGCCGGACGACCATCACGCGCTCGACGGCCTCGCGGCGGGCCAGGAACTCGGCCTCGGTGATGATCGGGACGCGGCGACGCCCCTGCTCGCGGCCCTCACGGCGGCGCTGCTTCTTGGCCTCCAGACGGGTCGAGCCCTTGATGGACTGCACCTCGTCGGACGGCTCGGCCTTCGCGCGCGGCTCGCGCACCTTGACGACGGTCCGCTCGGGGTCGCCGTCACCGGGCTCGGTTTCGGCGGTCGAGTCACCGGCCCGGCGCCTGCGGCGACGGCGGCGACGGCTGCTGGAACTGGAGCCGCCGGACTCGTCCGAACGGGCGTCCTCGTCGTCCTCGTCGTCGTGCTCGGCGTCGTCCTCGTCCTGCGCGGCCCGCCCGCTGTCCTCGGCGGGCTCGTCGGAGTCCTCCGCGGCCTCGTCAGAGGCCTCGGCGGACTCGCCGCGGCGACGGCGACGGCCACCGCGCCGACGGCGACGCCGCGACCCGGGCTCCTCGGTGTCGTCCGCGTCGGCGGAGTCCTCGGCGGCCTCGTCCGTCTCCTCTTCCTCCACGACGGTCTCGGCGGCGGTCTCCCGTACCTCGGGCTCGTCACCGGCACCCCGGCGCCGGCGGCGGCGCCGCGACCCGGTCTGCTCCTCGGCGATCTCCTCGACCGGCTCGACGACGGACTCGTCCGGCTCGCTGTCCCCGGCCTCCGCCTCCGCGGCGGCCTCGGCGGCGGCCCGCTGCGGGGTCTGGAACTGCGGCTCGGTGAAGACGGGCGCCTGGAACACGGCGACCGCGGGCCGCGCGGGCCGACGCGACGACCCGTCCTCCTCCTCGGCACCGGCAGCGGCACCGCGCCGCGCGGGCTCGGAGAACCCGGTGGCGGCCTGGCGGACGGACCGGCGACGGCCACGACGCGGGGCGGCCTCCTCGACGGGGGCTTCCTCGGTGGGGGCCTCAGCGGCGGGTTCCTGCACGGCGGGGACCTCGGCAACCGGCTCGGACGGCGTGGCCTCGACGGCCTCGCCCTCGGGGGCACCGGCAGGCGCGGAGACTCGGCGCGTGGCACGGCGGCGGGTACGACGCGGGCTCGCGTCCTCGGCATCGGCGCTCTCGGCGGGCGCTTGCGCGGCCACCGGCTCGACGGTCTCGGCGACCTCGACGGCGGCAGGCGCCGCGGCCACGGGCTCCGCGGCCTCCGGAGCACCGGCGGGCGCGGCGGCGCGGCGCGAGGCACGGCGGCGCGTACGCCCGGCGGGCGCGGCGGTCTCGGCAGCGGGCGCCTCGTCGGCGCTCTCGGCCACGGCAGGCGTCTCGGCGGTCACCACGGGCACCACGGTCTCGGCGGCCTCAGCGGCTGCGGCCTCACCGGCGGGCGCGGACACCCGACGGGTCGCGCGCCGACGGGTACGCCCGGCGGGCGGAGCCGCGTCCTCGACGGCGGGCGCGCTGTCCGCGGCCGCGGTCTCGGCGGGCGCCTCGGCGGCCACCGCGGGCACCACGGTCTCGGCGGCCTCGGCGGCCTCGGTCGCCGCGGGCGCCCCGACGGGGGCGGACGCCCGGCGCGTCGCACGCCGACGCGGACGCCCGGCGGGCGCGGCGGCCTCGGCCGGCTCCTGCGCCTCAGGGCTCTGGGTGTTCTCGACGTTCTCGTCGAGCTTCTCCTCCTCGTCCGTGACGAGGTCATCGGCCTCCGCAACCGGTATGGCCGGAGCGACGACCTCCTCGCCGCCCGGGGCGGCGGCGACCGGCGGTCCCGCCGGCCTGGAGGCGGCACGGCGCCGACGACGCGGCGGCAGGGTGTCGCTCGGAGTGTTCTGTTCGGAACCCTCGATGGGTTCGGTCGGTTCGAGCATGCGGGCTTGTCTCCCGTCAGGCTCCCGGGCGCCGCGCCTGGTCCGGCGAAGATGCCGGTGACGTCCGCGGCTCGCGCGATGCGCGGTGCCGCCGTCCGGGGCGCGGGCGCCGCACGGGAGCTCTCTGTGTCCTGTCTCGCCGGTTCCGTACGCCCTTGTTGGGTACGGCCTGGCGAAAGTCTTGTGGTCAGTGCACTGCCCGACCCAGGTGGCTCCCGAGTCCGAGGGCTGCGCTACGACGCCCGTCCTTCGCGGGACCTTCCTTACGCCGGCGCCTTCGCGGCGGCAGTCGGTTCGGCCTTTGAGTGGGCCTCGGCTGCCTCGCGGTCGGGCGCGAGCGGGTCGGTCACCGTGCCGGTCTCTTCATCGAGCAGCCCCTGCGCCAGCCTGGTCACCGCTGCGGGGACCGGCGGCGCCAGGTCGGCCACGGCGCGGAGACCGGACAGGACGTCGTCGGGTCGTACGGCAGGCGTCACGTGCCGAACAACCAGCCGCAGTATCGCACAGGGCTGCTCGGTCGGCCTATCAGCAGGTTCACTGTGCGTTTCAAGTTGTACGACCGCGGGGCGGGCGTCGAAGGTCCTCAGGCCGTTCTTGGTGGTGCGCTGGACCTCGACCGCCTCGGCGGCGTTGAACGCGGCGACCGCGCGCCCGACCTCGGCCGGGTCCACGCCGTCCAGCCTGAGCTCCCACACGGAAGCGGTGAGCCGGTCGGCGAGTCCCGAGGTGCGGGCCTCGACCGCGTCGACGACGTCCAGCCCGGCGGGCAGCGACTCGTCGAGGAGGAGCCGCAGCTTCTCCGGGTCGCGCGCCTGCGTGAGCGCGATCTCCAGGTACTCCGCCTCACTGCCCGTGCCGGTGGGTGCGGCATTGGCGTACGACACCTTCGGATGCGGCGTGAACCCCGCCGAGTACGCCATGGGCACCTCGGCACGGCGCAGCGCACGCTCGAAGGCACGCTGGAAGTCACGGTGGCTGGTGAACCGGAGGCGGCCGCGCTTGGTGTAGCGCAGTCGGATGCGCTGCACCGCCGGTGCGGGCGGCGGGCCTTCGGGCTGTCGCTTGCCCAGTGTCGCTCAGTCCTTCGTGAGTGCGGTCGTACTACTACCAAGAGTACGTGTGTCGGCGGCCGTCGGTTCCCGCCGGGCCACCGGCTCACGCTCACGGGTGTCCGCGTCCGCGCCGAAGAGCATCCGGCGGACGTCGGCCCGGGTCTGCCGTACGGACTCCCGGGCGGAGGCGAGCGTGGCCCGGGTGATCCGGCCCACACTGCGCGCGGCCTCGGCGACGGGACGCAGCACCGTGTCCCGGATCACGTGTCCGACGGGGGTCAGGATCTCGCGGTACACCCAGCGCACCGGCTCGACGAAGACCCACCGGAAGAGGGTCCCGAGGAACCGGCCGACGGCGAGGGAGATGTGCCCGGCGATCCGCCAGGCGTGCCCGAGCGCGTCCCACACCTCCCGGCCGACGACGGCGAGGGCTCTTCCCACAGGCGCGAGGATCCAGCGCCACAGGGCGACGGCGGGCAGCACGAGCAGGATCCGGGCGATCCAGTACAGGCCGACACCGATACCGGTGACGACGGCGCCCGCCAGCCACGCGAGCCCCCTGGCGCACCAGACGATCGCGCGCCCCACCGGCGTGAAGATCCAGGCGAGTACGGCTCCGACGCCCTTGAGGAGCCATACGATCCCGTGCCCGACCGGAGTGAACATGCGCGTGTACACCCACGTCAGCCCGGCCGCGATGCCCCGCAGGACCCACGCGATCCCCCGCACGACGGCCGCGATGCCGTGCCCGATCACTGTGAAGATCCAGACGAGGCCTGCGCCAAGGCCCTTGAGGAGCCACACGATGCCGTGCCCGACCGGAGTGAGCACGCGCGCGTACAGCCACGTCAGGCCGGCACCCACTCCCCGCACGGTCCAGGCGATGCCGTGCCCGACCGGCGTCAGCACATACCGGTACAGCCACGCCAGAGGGACGACGAGGAGCACCTTGCCGAGCCACCCGACCGCCTTGGCGAGCGGCACGACCAGGTATCGCCACAGGGCCACGCAGGGCCAGACGACCAACGCCCGCCACAGCGGCCGCAGCACGCTGTCCCGCAGGAAGCGCCCCACCACCACGAGCGCGTCCCACACGAGCCGCACGGGCACGACCAGCACGAGCACCACGATGCGTACCGGGATACGAATCGCCACCGTCAGACATCCCTCGGGCGGGGGCGCCTGCGGCGCGGGCTGCTTCTCCAGGTCCATAACGACGTAGACGCCTCAGTTCCCCGTACGGATCCAGTACCGCAGCTTTAAGCCGCGCCGGTCCTCGAATTCTCCGCCATTGGCCTCGATCACCTTACGAGACGCGGTGTTGGTGGCGTCACAGGTCACCAGGGCCCGGTCGACGCCGAGTTGACGGCAGACGGGCAGGGCGGCCGCGAGCATGGCGGTGGCGTGTCCCCGTCGCCGGGCGCCGGGTCGGACCACGTACCCGATGTGGCCGCCGAGTTCCAGCAGGTGCGGGGTGAGCCGGTGCCGTATCGAGAGCCTGCCGAGGAAGGTGTCGCCCTCGACGTACCAGAGGTTCGTCATCGGCACCCAGTCCGGCCGGCGCGGCCGCCGCGTCTCCGCGCGCAGCATGTCCACGAAGGCCGCGAACCCCGCGGGCTCCCGCAACACCTCCGTGTCCCGTCCGATCCACCCGCTCTCCAGGACGGCCGGGTCCTGGCCCGCTTCGGTGAACTCGCGTACGGCGTCGAGGTAGGAGGCGTGGAACCGGACGTCGGGCACGGTCAGCTGCGGCATCACCCCATGATGGCGAGACCGCGGCCCGCCCGGCCACGGATTTGCGCGGGCCCGCGGTGCCGGCCGCCGTGAGAGCCCGTGCACTATGTCCCCATGATTACGCTTACGAAGGAAGACGGCCCCGCCGACCTGGACGGCGTGACCCATCTGTCCATAGGGGTCTCCTGGGACCCCACCGCGGGTGCCAGTGGCGGGGTGATCGGCAAACTCCGCCGCAAGAGCGGCACGGACCTCGACCTGATCGCCATCGCCATGCACGACGGCGACCCGGTGCGCCTGGCGGGCCTCGACTCGCTCGACCCCATAGGCAACGGCTCCCTGCTCCACAGCGGCGACAACCAGACCGGCCACGGGGACGGCGACGACGAGACGGTCACCGTCGAGTTCGCGAAAATCCCGCCGCACATCACCTCGATCGTGTTCGTCGCCGCCGCCTACAAGAAGGGCAGCTCCTTCCAGAAGGCCCGCAACATCAGCTTCAAGGTCTACGACGCCACCGGCGGCAGCTCCCAGCAGGTCGCCGACATCTGGCCGAGCATGCTGACCACGGACAACGGCTGCGCGGTCGCCAAGGCGGTCCGGGTCGGCACCACCTGGAAGCTCGAGGTCATCAACACCACCGGAAAGATCAAGCAGGGCGACGAACTGGCCCTGATGCGCTTCGCCGTGAGCAAGTAGCGGGTGGGAGCAGCGAGATGCCGAGGGGCGGGGCCAGGCCGTCAACGGCCCTCCCCCTCACCTCTTGTCTCTTTCCACCGGTGAATCGACCGGTGAATCGACCGGTGAATCGACCGGTAAATCGACCGGTAAATCGACCGATGAATTCCGAAGCCCCACAGGGTCTGCCCCCGCACAGGAGAAAGCCGCGTACGCACTCTGTGAGGGACCCATGACCGCACACGCACTGCCTCCCGTCGTCGACGCCGCGACGTGGGAGCACCGACTCGAGGAACTGCGAGCCCGGGAGAAGGCCGCGACGCGCGAGCTCGACGCCGTCGCGGCCGAACGCCGTCGCCTCCCGATGGTCGAGATGCCCGACTACACACTGGAGGGCGAGGACGGCCCGGTCCGCCTGGCGGACGTCTTCGAAGGCAAGAGCCAGCTGATCGTCTACCACCACATGTGGTTCGCCGGCCAGGAGTGGCAGTGCCCGGGCTGCACCGGCTTCACCTCGCAGTACACCCGCCTGGAGTTCCTGGACAACTACGACGCACGCTTCGTGATCGTCACCCAGGGCCCGATCGAGGAAGCGCTCGCCTACAAGGAGCGGGTCGGCAACAAAATGCCGTGGTACTCCACCGCGAACAGCCCCTTCGGGACCGACGTCGGCGCACCGCCCGACGGAGGATTCGCGGTCAATGTCTTCCTGCGGGACGGCGACACCGTCCACCGCACCTGGCACACCAACGGCCGCGGCACCGAACAGCTCAGCCACACCTTCGCCCTGATCGACCTCCTCCCCTACGGCCGCCAGGAGGAATGGCAGGACTCCCCCGAAGGCTGGCCCCAGTCCCCCACCTACAGCCGCTGGGCCACGTCCAAGGACATCGCGGCGCTCTACGGCCCGAACACGGTCGACGGTCGCTGAGCCCGCCCCCGGGCGGGGGCGCCACGCCCTGCTCCCCTCGCCCGGGCGGTCCATACTGATGGCAGGAGTGACGCCGCCCTTCGCGCGAGGAAGGTGAGTGCGCCCATGTGCCGCTGGATCGCCTACTCAGGTACGCCCGTCCTTCTCAGCCACGTCCTGTTCGAGCCTCGCCACAACCTGATCGACCAGAGCCTGCACTCCCGCATGGGGGTGGAGACCACCAACGGCGACGGCTTCGGCGTCGGCTGGTACGCACAGGAGCTCACCACACCGGCGGTGCTACGGGACGTGGGCCCCGCCTGGAACAACCGGAACCTTCAGGAAGTCGCTCACCACGTCCGCTCCGGTCTGTTCTTCGCCCACATCAGGGCGACGACCGGAACAGCCGTCCAGCAGACCAACTGCCACCCCTTCCGCAGGGACCGCTGGCTGTGGATGCACAACGGCATGATCAACGAGTTCCATCGGCTCAGACGCGACCTGGCCCTGGCCGTCGACCCGGCCCTCTACCCCGAGATGGAGGGCTCCACCGACTCCGAGCTGATGTTCTACCTGTCCCTGACCTTCGGCCTCACCGAGGACCCGCCGGGTGCCGTGGCCCGCATGGCCGGCCTGGTGGAGGAGACGGCACGCAGACACGGCGTCCCCCACCCCCTCCAGATGACCGTCGCCCTCGCCGACGGCGACCGCCTGTGGGCCTTCCGCTACTCCAGCGAGGGCGCGTCGCGGTCCCTCTTCTACAGCACCCGGGTGGACTCCCTGCGCGCCCTCCACCCGGACGCCGCCTTCCTCCGAGACGCCGGGGAAGAGACCCGCCTGGTCGTCTCCGAGCCCTTGGGCGACCTGCCCGGCGCCTGGAACGAAGTACCCGAGAGCAGCTACGGCATCGTCCAGCCGGGCGAGGACGTGCTCCACCCGTTCCAGCCCCAACTCCCCTAGCCGTAGCATCGGGGCGCCGCCGCTACCCCGTGGGCATCCTGGGCACTGGTGGTCCCAGGACAGCCGACGAGAGGGGCCCGGTCACGCGGGTCGCCCCGAAGCGATCGCCACCGTGAACTCCACCCCTGGAGCCTGTCCGAGGCACTGAGCACGCCGCGGGCATCGGTGTGCTCGTGTGCTGACTCGGCTGTAGGAAATCAGCTGATCGATCGCAAAAAGGTCGTTTCGTGCCGAAGGTCGATGGGGACCCGCACCAAACGCCGTCGGAGCGCTGAAGGTCGGCCTGGCGGGCCGACGGCCCGAACCACTGTTCCGCCTGATCCGGGTGAACGGCCCGCAGAGACGTGCCGGAGCCACGCCCCCGTCCCAGCACTTCCGAGAGTCAGGCTCTTTGTGCGTCCCATCACCGCCGTGCAGCCGTCATGCCGCGGCACCGAGGGAAGTCATCATGAAAGCAGCGGTATATGAAGGTCCGCGAACGGTCACAGTGAAGGACGTACCGGACGCGAAGATCGAGCATCCCTGCGACATCATCGTAAAGATCACCACCACCAACATCTGCGGTTCGGACCTGCACATGTACGAGGGCCGCACTTCGTTCGAGTCCGGCCGTACCTTGGGACACGAGAACATGGGCCAGGTCGTCGAGGTCGGCTCGGCCGTCCGTAAGGTTCAGGTCGGTGAGTACGTCGTCCTGCCCTTCAACATCGCCTGCGGCTTCTGCAAGCAGTGCGAGCGAGGTCTGACCAACTACTGCCTGACCATGCAGCCGGAACCGGCGCTCGCCGGAGCCGCCTACGGATTCGCCGACATGGGCCCCTACCAGGGCGGCCAGGCAGAACTGCTGCGCGTGCCCTACGGCGACTTCAACGCGCTGCGCCTGGGCGAGGACGCCGCCGAGCGGCAGACCGACTACGTGATGCTTGCCGACATCTTCCCCACCGGCTATCACGCCACCGAGATGGCCAACGTCAAACCGGGCGACCAGACGATCGTCTTCGGGGCCGGTCCCGTTGGGCTGATGGCGACCTACTCCGCCCTCCTCAAGGGCGCCGGCCGCGTCTGGGTGGCCGACCACCAGCCCGACCGACTGCGCAAGGCGGAGGAGATCGGGGCCATCCCCATCAACACCGCCGAGCAGAACCCGGCGGAGGTCGTCAAGGAGGCGACCCTCGGTCTGGGCGCCGACAACGGCTGTGAATGCGTCGGCTACCAGGCACACGACCCCGAGGGCCACGAGGACGCCAGCCTCACCCTCAACGGCCTCATCGACTCGGTCAGGTTCACGGGCGACATCGGCGTGGTGGGCGTGTTCCTGCCGCAGGACCCCGGCGGCAAGGAGGCCCAGGGGGAGCTGGAGGCCCAGGGCAAGGTCCCGATCGACTTCGGACTGATGTGGTTCAAGGGCCAGCGCATGGGCACCGGGCAGGCGCCCGTGAAGAGGTACAACCGGGCACTGCGGGACCTGATCGCCGGAGGGAAGGCGAAGCCGAGCTTCGTCGTCTCCCACGAGCTCGGTCTGGACGAGGCCCCCACCGCCTACGAGCACTTCGACGCCCGCGACGAGGGCTGGACCAAGGTGGTCCTGCATCCCAACGGACGGGGCAACGGCCACAAGAAGTAAGGCGACCGGAGACGTCGGCGGGTCCGCTCCCCCGGACCGGGCCGACCGACCGGTCACGTCCACCCCCGGCTTCGGTCGGGGGTGGACGGGCCGTCGGTCACCTGACCTCCCGTCACACCTGGGCGGCGGCGATCGCCCGAGTCCCGGCCGGGTCGGACGAACAGCTGACCCGTCGCCCAGCCTGCGCGTGCCCACGGACAGACCGGAGCCGCCCCGGCGTCGACCGCCGTACGCCAGTCACCCTTTCACCCTTTCACCCGAGCAATCCGCCTTCCCTTTCTCTGACCCCAGGTGGGGAGCGCCCATGACGACGACACCCGTTCCGCCTCCCGCCTCCGCCTTCAGGCACGACCGGCTCGTACGTGGCCTCGGCTGGGCCAGTGCACTCCGCAGGGCAAGATCGATCCCGCCCGGGTCATCACCCACCAGCTGCCCCTGACCGAGGCACCGACGCCATGAGGGCCGCTCGGGTTCACAGACCAGGGAACCTGACATGGTGCGACCCCTTGCTCGGAATGCGATGTTGCCCCCTCCAGTGAATGCTGGAGAAATGAACTTGCACCACCAGCCCGAGCACACGTTCCAGATCGACAACCGGCTCGTCACGATGGGTGCCGTACTCACCGCGGCCGGGGCCCTCCTGTCCGGCGCCGGCATGGCCGTTATGGCATTCGCCGCGGTCAAGGCGGGCAAGCGCATGATCCGCAACATGGACGTGCCTCCCTCCCAGCAGGCGGCCATGAAGTGGCAGAAGGCCAAGGAGGCCTCCCGAGCGGGCATGGATGCCTGGCACTCCGCGTCCGACGCGTGAGTATTTCGGGTGGCCTGGCCCGGCACCCGGATGAACCACAGGAGTCGTCGTCGCCCTGAGGCTGGTGCCGCGACGCCGTGAGTCCTGCTCAGAAGCAGGCGCTCACGGGCCGCTGCGGTTGGTGGGGGCTACTCGTCGTCGGCGCTGAGTCCAAGCCCGAAGGCCTCGCCGATGGCGCGGGCCGCGGAAACCACCCGGGCGCTGCCCACCACGGGGGCGATCGCCACGAGCGTGCCCTGGATCCTCTCCAATGGCACGCCGATTTCCGCGGCGGTGCCGATGTTGAGGAGGTAGGAGGGCGCGGACGCATCCATGGCCACCAGGGCCGCGATGCGTGCCAACAGATACGTCTCCTGGTCCAGTCCCGACCGCTCGAAGGTGTCGAGGGTCATCTGGACGAGCGTCTCGAACACAGGAGCGTCGGCTTCAGCGAGGGCGGCGACGCCCTCTGCCCCTGTCTTGACTTCCGCCATGGTTCGTTTTCCTTTCCGGGCGGTGGTGCGATGCACCTTCAGGAGATCCCGGCACGGCGTCGTCGGCATCACCCGGGAAAGGTGATCGCCCGTTCGCGGCGAGGGGGGTACCGCCCGTCCAGGCGCGGACAGCCCGCTGCCGAACGCCCGGGTCAGGCCACTGCCCGCGGCGCATCTCCGAGGTGAACGGTCCTCGTCCGGAACGAATCCCCCGAGGCGGCTGATGCGCGGACCGATCCAGTCCCAACACCAGCTTCGGGACGTGTCACCGTGATCCACAGGGCCGACCCTCCGCAACAGCGACGATGAACCCCCGAACGCGGCCGCCGGCGTGCAGCGCGAAGAGGGCGATGTCGAGCGCGCGGTCTCCAGGAAGGCCACCGCTCGTGGCCAGTTGAACCGGCGCAGGCACTGCCCACGCCCTCAGTAGCTGGCAGTCCGGTCAAAGCTGGTGACGTTCAGCTTGATGCCCTTCACGCTCTTGAGCGTCGTGAAGAACTCACCCCGCGCCGTCTGGCCGGGTTGCACGTTGGTCTCGAACTCCGAACCGTCCCCCACGCGAGTGCCGTCGGCGTCGACCGCTTCCCAGTCCCAGGAGTAGTCGGACTTCGCGCTGCTGCTGTTCTTGATCGTCCAAACGAGCCAGATGTCGGTGATGCCGGCTTGCGAGCGGTCGTCGAGCCTGAAGCTGACGAGGTCGGCTCGTTCCCCCTCCGGCTCCTGTGTCCGCCCCTGCTGCTTCTTCGCGGTGGGACTCGTACTTGGCGCAGAGGTGGTGCCCTCGTCCTTGTCCCCCGACGCGATCACCAGCACCACGATGACAATGACGACCACCGCGGCCAGAGCGCCTGCGCACCCCCAGAGACAGCCACGGCCCCGTCGCTTCTTCTGCGGCGGCCCAGGGGGTGAGGTCCACTGCCCGGGAGGGGGAGAGGCCTGACCCGGGCTTCCCCACCGAGAACTGCCCCCAGACGGCTCGCTCGCTGCCATGGCGCCTCCTCCGTAGCGGATATCGCCACGCTAGGAAGCCAAGCGACACGTCGCGAACCGAGAGCATCCACTCAGGCGACACCTGCCGAGTACGGGACTCTCCTCGACTGGCACCCCCTCAGACCCACGCCACCTCGGAACGGACAACCGCCGACCCTCTCCGCACCAAGTGCCCTCAAGACAGCAGCCGTCTCCTCCTCGCTGCCGTCCCCCAGGGCATCCACAATGCGCCGCAACGCCTCACTCACGTCAGTGCGTGTGACCACTCGAAGCCGGCGCCGGAGCAGCGTTCTTGACCGTCAGCGGAAGCAACTTCTTCCCGGTCGGGCCGATTTGGATGGCCGTGTCCATCTGCGGACACACCCCGCAGTCGAAGCAAGGCGTCCACCGGCAGTCCTCGACCTCCGTCTCGTCGAGGGCGTCCTGCCAGTCCTCCCAGAGCCAGTCCTTGTCGAGGCCGGAGTCGAGGTGGTCCCAGGGGAGGACTTCCTCGTACGTCTTCTCGCGGGTCGTGTACCAGTCGACGTCCACGCCGAAGGCGGGCAGCGTCTTGTCGGCGCAGGCCATCCAGCGGTCGTAGGAGAAGTGCTCGCGCCAGCCGTCGAAGCGGCCGCCGTCCTCGTAGACGGCGCGGATCACGGCGCCGATACGGCGGTCGCCGCGGGACAGCAGGCCTTCCACGATGCCCGGCTTGCCGTCGTGGTAGCGGAAGCCGATCGAGCGGCCGTACTTCTTGTCGCCGCGGATCTTGTCGCGGAGCTTGGCCAGGCGGGCGTCCGTCTCCTCGGCCGAGAGCTGCGGGGCCCACTGGAAGGGGGTGTGGGGCTTGGGGACGAAGCCGCCGATCGAGACCGTGCAGCGGATGTCGTTCTGGCCGGAGACCTTGCGGCCCTCGGCGATCACCTTGGTCGCCATGTCGGCGATCTGGAGGACGTCTTCGTCGGTCTCCGTGGGCAGGCCGCACATGAAGTACAGCTTCACCTGGCGCCAGCCGTTGCCGTACGCCGTGGAGACGGTCCTGATCAGGTCCTCTTCCGAGACCATCTTGTTGATGACCTTGCGCATGCGCTCCGAGCCGCCCTCGGGGGCGAAGGTCAGGCCGGAGCGGCGGCCGTTGCGGGTCAGTTCGTTCGCCAGGTCGACGTTGAAGGCGTCCACGCGGGTGGAGGGGAGGGACAGGCCGATCTTGTCCTCCTCGTACCGGTCCGCCAGGCCCTTCGCGATGTCGCCGATCTCCGTGTGGTCCGCCGAGGACAGGGAGAGAAGGCCCACCTCCTCGAAGCCCGTCGCCTTCAGGCCCTTCTCGACCATGTCGCCGATGCCCGTGATGGAGCGCTCGCGGACCGGGCGGGTGATCATGCCCGCCTGGCAGAAGCGGCAGCCGCGGGTGCAGCCGCGGAAGATCTCCACGGACATGCGTTCGTGGACCGTCTCGGCGAGCGGGACCAGGGGCTGCTTGGGGTACGGCCACTCGTCCAGGTCCATGACGGTGTGCTTGGACACGCGCCACGGGACGCCCGACTTGTTGGGTACGACACGGGCGATACGGCCGTCCGGGAGGTACTCGACGTCGTAGAACGCCGGGATGTACACCGAGCCGGTCTTCGCGAGGCGGAAGAGGACCTCCTCGCGGCCGCCGGGCCGGCCCTCCGCCTTCCACTCGCGGATGATCTTCGTCATGTCGAGCACGGCCTGCTCGCCGTCGCCGATGATCGCCGCGTCGATGAAGTCCGCGATCGGCTCGGGGTTGAAGGCCGCGTGGCCGCCGGCCAGGACGATCGGGTCGTCGAGCGTACGGTCCTTGGACTCCAGCGGGATGCCCGCCAGGTCCAGCGCCGTCAGCATGTTGGTGTAGCCCAGCTCCGTGGAGAAGGACAGGCCGAACACGTCGAAGGCGCCCACCGGCCGGTGGCTGTCCACCGTGAACTGCGGGACCCGGTGCTCCCGCATCAGCGCCTCCAGGTCCGGCCACACGCTGTACGTGCGCTCGGCGAGGACGCCCTCCTGCTCGTTCAGGACCTCGTAGAGGATCATGACGCCCTGGTTGGGCAGTCCCACCTCGTACGCGTCCGGGTACATCAGTGCCCAGCGGACGTCGCAGGACTCCCACGGCTTGACGGTCGAGTTGAGCTCACCGCCGACGTACTGGATCGGCTTCTGCACATGCGGGAGCAGAGCTTCGAGCTGCGGGAACACCGACGCGGCGGTTTCGGCTGACATCTCGCACTTCCATGGACGGACAGGGGTGACCATCTAGCCTAACGCGGCCGCGGCCACCCCCCGTACGCCCGGAAGGTCAGAGGGCGTCCGCCTCGCTCTTGATCCCGTCCCAGAAGCCGGGCAGCTCCGCCTCCACCGCCGCCGCCCGCTGCTCCTCGCGCCCGTACAGCAGCCCGTATGTGAAGGCGCTCTCCCCCGCCGCGTGGGCGACCGCGGACAGCTCGCGCAGGGTCTGCCGGGCCATCACGCTGTCCTGGTGCTCCCCCAGCAGGTTCTGGAGCGCCTTCATGGACTTGACGACGGTCTTGGCCGGATCGCCGAGGACCGGGCGGGCCGCCTCGGCGACGTAGCGGGTGCGCTTGGTCTTCTTGCGGGCCTCGTGGATCGCCACGTCCCGGTCGGTGCCGGGCTCCAGCTCCAGGGCGTACCCGACGAGCCCGGAGACCTTGCGGAAGTCCTTCCGCACGGCCTTGGCGATCACCTTGTGGGGTTTCTTCCCGGCCGCCTTCAGCAGCGGCGGGTCGGCGATCAGCGTGTCCAGGGCGTCGAGCAGGGCGAGATGGCGGCGGGAGTCCAGCACCCCGATCAGGCGCGCGCTCGCCCCGCCCGGGCTGTCCCCCGACCAGGTGTTCAGGCGTTCGGCCACGGGCCCCGAGACCAACGTCGCGGGCACCTCGTCGAGGGCGGCCGACAGGCGCTCGCTGAGCACTTCGCGGTCCCGGTCCACGCCCAGCTCGCCGGCCAGCCACTTCAGTTCGTCGCCGATCGGGTCGGTGACGGCCCGGTCGAGGACCTTGCCGTACGACTTGAGGGTGCCGCGCAGTCGGCGGGTGGCGACGCGCATGCTGTGCACGGAGTCCTCGGCGTCCTGGCGGACGGCCGGGTCGAGTTCGACGATCGCGTCCCGCTGGGTGCGGACGTAGGCGAGGACGTGGTCGCCGGCGGTCACCGGGTCACCGGTGACCGGGAGCTTCTTCTTGGGCGCGGTCTCCGCGAGGGCCCGGGCCAGCTTCGAGGAGGACCCGGACGGCCGTACGCCCGATTTGCGCAGCCGCTTCTCCACCTTGTCGAGGAAGGCCGGTTCGCCGCCGTCGGCGAGCTCCACCTCGATCTCGGTCCACTGTGCGTCGCCGACGCCGCCGCTGAGCCGCTCGGCGTGCACGGCGTCCACGCTGACCTCGGCGAGGAGCCGGCCGTCGGCGTCGAGGAGGTGGCGCACGTCGCGGTCCGAACGCAGCCGGACCACGGGCAGCAGCTCGACGCCCCTGACGCGGGAGCGGACCAGTGCGGCCAGTTCGTCGGGGAGGGTGTCGGAGAGGGGTGCCCGGATCTCGTCGCGCACCCCCTCGGAGACGGGGAGCTTCAGGTGCCAGCCCGCGTCCGAGCCACCCGTGCGGCGGCGCAGGGTGACCGAGGACGCCATGAGGCGTTCGTCGGCCGTGTCGTAGTAGGTGGCGTCCAGGTGTGCGACACCCTTGTCCACGACGGCCTCGACCCCGGCGACTCCGGTCAGATCGGGCAGGCCGCTGTCGTCGGACTCATACTTGCGTTCGATCTCCCGCTTGATGTCCGCCATGATTCAAATCTAGTGCTCGGCCCCCGGTTCCGGCAGGGGCCGCGGCCACCCGGACCACCCCCGCCTAGGCCGACATCGGCCGCTGCACCTTGATCGACTGCAACAGCCCCACCGCCACCCACACCGCGAACATCGAGGATCCGCCGTACGAGACGAACGGCAGTGGCAGGCCGGTGACCGGCATGATCCCGAGGGTCATGCCGATGTTCTCGAAGGACTGGAAGGCGAACCAGGCGACGATCCCGGCGGCCACGATGGTGCCGTACAACTCGGTCGTCTCGCGGGCGATCCGGCAGGCCCGCCACAGGACGACCCCGAGCAGGACGATGATCAGGCCCGCGCCGACGAAGCCCAGTTCCTCGCCGGCGACGGTGAAGACGAAGTCGGTCTGCTGCTCCGGCACGAACTGGCCCGTGGTCTGCGAGCCGTGGAAGAGCCCGGCGCCGGTCAGTCCGCCCGAACCGATGGCGATCCGGGCCTGGTTGGTGTTGTAGCCGACGCCCGCCGGGTCCAGGCTCGGGTTGGCGAAGGCGGCGAAGCGGGCGATCTGGTACTCGTCGAGCACCCCGAGCTGCCAGACGGCGAGCGCGCCGAGCGTCCCCGCGCCGAGGAGCCCGAAGACCCAGCGGTTGGAGGCGCCGGAGGCGAGCAGCACACCGAGCACGATGATGACCATGACCATGACCGACCCGAGGTCGGGCATGAGCATCACGATCAGCATCGGGACGGCGGCCAGGCCCAGGGCCTGCAGCACGGTGCGGTGGTCGGGGTAGGGCTTGTCGCCGGCGTCGACCCGGGCCGCTAGGAGCATGGCCATGCCGAGGATGATCGTGATCTTCACGAACTCCGAGGGCTGGAGGGAGAAGCCGCCGCCGAGCACGATCCAGGAGTGGGCACCGTTGACCGTGGAGCCCAGCGGGGTGAGGACCAGCAGGAGCAGGAAGACCGAGGCTCCGTACAGCAGGGGCACGGCGGTGCGCAGGGTGCGGTGGCCGACCCACACCGTGCCGATCATCAGGGCGAACCCGATGCCGGTGTTCATGAGGTGGCGGATCAGGAAGAAGTACGGGTCGCCCTGGTTGATCTCGGTGCGGTTGCGGGTCGCCGAGAAGACCAGGATCGAGCCGATCAGGGACAGGGCGAGGGCCGAGAACAGTATCGGCCAGTCCAGCCGGCGGGCGAGCGAGTCGCGGGCCAGCAGCCGGGTCCAGCCCGCGCGTGCGGGGCCGTATCCGGAGACCTGGAAGCTGTTCGCCCCGGTCATGTGAGCATCCTCCGGCTCCCCCTCCTGCGGCGCCGCCTGCGGGTGTCACGGTTCCCGTTGGTCGGCGTGTTCACGGTCGCGCCCTGCTGTGTCTCGTCCGGCTGGGGCGTGGCGTCCTGGCTCGCCCGCTGATCCTTGGCCGGGTCCTTGGAGATCTTCGGGGACTTGATGGTCCCGTCGGTCTGGACCTTCGGCAGGCTCGTCTGCGGGCTCGGCAGGAGCGCGTTCTTCTTGTTGATGGTGCCGTCCGCCGAGACGCCGTACATGGCGTTGTAGATCTTGCGCACGGCCTCACCCGAGGCGCCGGAGCCGGTACCGGCCTGCGCGATCGTCATGACGACCGTGTAGTCCTTGGAGTACGTGGCCAGCCAGGACGTGGTCTGCTTTCCGTAGACCTCGGCGGTGCCGGTCTTGGCGTGCAGCGGGATCTTGTCCTGCGGCCAACCGCCGAACTTCCAGGCGGCCGTACCGCGGGTGACGACGCCTTCCAGGGCGGCGTCCATGCCCTTGAGGGTGGCCTGGCTGACCGGAAGCCTGCCGGTCGGCTTGGGCTTGATCTCCTGGACGGTCTTGCCGTCGGCGCTGATGATCGCTTTGCCGATGCTCGGCTGGTACATGGTCCCGCCGTTGGCGAGCGCTCCGTAGATCCTGGCCTCCTGGATCGGGGTGACGAGGGTGTCGCCCTGGCCGATGGAGTAGTTGATGGAGTCACCCTCGCGCATCTTGTTGCCTTCGAGGCAGTTCTCGTACGCGATCTTCTCGACGTAGGTGCCGTCCTTCTTGCCGGTCCTGCACCACGCGTCCTTGTTGGCCTTCCAGTACGACTCCTTCCACTGGCGGTCGGGGACGCGGCCGGTGACCTCGTTGGGGAGGTCGAGGCCGGTCACCTTGCCGAGGCCGAACTGGTGGGCGGCCTTGTAGAAGTAGTCCTTCGGCTCGCCCTTCTTGGGGTTGATGCCGCCGTCCTTCTTCCACTCCCGGTCGGCGAGGCCGTAGAAGACCGTGTCGCAGGAGACCTCCAGGGCGCGGCCGAGGGAGATGGGGCCGAAGCTCTCGCCCTCGAAGTTCTTGAAGACCTGGCCGCCCACCGAGTACGAGCTGGTGCAGGGGTAGCCGCCGTCCCACTCGTAGCCGGCCTCGACCGCGGCGGCCGTGGAGACCACCTTGAACGTGGAACCGGGTGCGGACTGACCCTGTATGGCCCTGTTGAGCAGCGGGTAGTCGGAGTTCTTGCCGGTGAGCTTCTTGTAGTCCTTGGCGGAGATACCGCCGACCCAGACGTTCGGGTCGTAGGTCGGGGCGGACGCCATCGCGACGATCCGGCCGGTCTTGGCCTCCATCACGACGACGGCGCCCGAGTCGGCCTTGTAGTTCTCGCCTGTGATCTTGTCGAACTGCTGGCGGGCGATCTTCATCGCCTGGTTCAGCTCGTACTCGGCGACCCGCTGGACGCGGGCGTCGATGCTGGTGACGAGGTTGGCGCCGGGCTGGGCCTCGTCGGCCTCGGCCTGGCCGATGACGCGGCCGAGGTTGTCGACCTCGTAGCGGGTGACGCCCGCCTTGCCGCGCAGCTCCTTGTCGTACTGGCGCTCAAGGCCCGAGCGGCCGACCTGGTCGGAGCGCAGATAGGGCGAGTCGGTGTCCTGGGCCTTGGTGATCTCCTCGTCGGTGACCGGGGAGAGGTAGCCGAGGACCTGGGCGGTGTTGGCCTTGCCGGGGGCGGCGTAGCGGCGCACGGCCTGCGGCTCGGCGCTGATGCCGGGGAAGTCCTCGGCGCGCTCGCGGATCTGCAGGGCCTGCTTGGGGGTGGCCTCGTCGGTGATGGGGATGGGCTGGTACGGCGAGCCGTTCCAGCAGGGCTGGGGTGTCTTCGCGTCGCAGAGCCGGACCTTGAGCATGACGTCCTTGGCGGACATGCCGAGGACCTTGGCCAGCTTGGTGAGGACGGCCTTGCCGTCGTCCTTCATCTTCAGCAGGTCGGTGCGGGAGGCGGAGACCACGAGCCGGGTCTCGTTGTCCGCCAGGGCCACTCCGCGGGCGTCCAGGATCGAGCCGCGCACGGCGGGCTCGACGACCTGCTGGACGTGGTTCCCGGAGGCTTCCTTGGCGTACGCGTCGCCCTCGCGGATCTGGAGGTACCAGAGGCGGCCGCCGAGGGTGCCGAGGAGGGACAGCACGAGGATCTGGATGACGACGAGTCGGATCTGGACCCGTGGGGTCCGTCCGGTCTCGGGGATATTGGTCACTGCGGCTGCCGCCCCCTCTCAGTGTGTGTCTGTGTCATATCCGGCGAACCTGTGAACGCGGTCCGCCGACTCGCGCGGGGTCACAGCCGCTTGACCCCCTTGATGCGGCCCACCCGCGCGGTACGGGTGCGCGCCTTGGTCTTCAGGCTGCCGAGGCCGCCGCGCTGGCCGCCGATCTTCAGACCCGTGCCCGAGGAGAGCCAGCCCGAGGAGATGTCGGCCGACTTGGCCGCGGAACCGGCCTCGGCGAGCGGGTCGTTGTCGGCGCGGCGGGCGAGCGCCATGATGCCGGGGACGACGAACGGGGCGAGCAGCAGGTCGTACAGGGCGGCGGTGAACAGCAGGCTGGGCAGGCCCACATGACGGGCGGCGGTGTCGCCGACGAGGGCGCCGACCCCGGCGTACAGCAGGGTGGTGCCGATGGCGGCCGCGACCACGACGACCATGGGGCCGGTGGCCGACTTGAGTCTGCCGTTCTCCGGTTTGGCGAGCCCGGCGAGGTAGCCGATGACGCACAGCACCAGGGCGTACCGCCCGGCGGCGTGGTCGGCGGGCGGGGCGAGGTCGGCGAGGAGACCGGCGCAGAAGCCGACGAGGGCGCCGCCGACATGGCCGTAGACGAGAGCCAGGCCGAGGACGGTCAGGAGCAGCAGGTCGGGGACGGCGCCCGGGAGGTGGAGGCGGGCGAGGACGCTCACCTGGAGGACCAGGGCGACCACGATCAGGGCGGAGGACAGCAGGATCCGGTTGACGCGCATGACTACAGCTCCTACTGCTCTTGCTGGATCTGGCCGCCGACCGGCGCATTGGCGGACGGGGTGACGGTGACCGTCACGGTCGGCGTGGGCGTCGGCTTCGGTTTCGCCGGCAGCACCGTGTCGCGCGGATCCTTCTTCGGGACCTGGACGACGATGCCGACGATGTCGAGCTTGCTGTAGCTGACGTACGGCGTGACGTACAGGGTGCGGGTGAGGTCGCCGCTGGAGGGGTCGACGCGGGAGACCACGCCGACCGGGACGCCGGGCACGAACGGCTTGTCGGCCTGGGAGCCGAAGGTGACCAGGCGGTCGCCCTTCTTCACCTCGGCCTTGCCGTTGAGGAGTTCGACGCGCAGCGGGCGGTCGCCCTGTCCGGAGGCGAAGCCGAGCTCGTCGCCGGCCTCCATGCGGGTGCCGACGGTGAAGTCGGGGTCGTTGGCGAGAAGCACGGTGGCGGTGTTGGGGCCGACGGTGGTGACGCGGCCGACCAGTCCGTCGCCGTTGAGGACGGTCATGTCGCGCCGGATGCCGTCGTTGGCGCCGACGTCCACGGTGATGGTCCAGGAGAAGCCCTGGGCCGCTCCTATGGCGATGACCTGGGCGCCCTTGATGCCGTACTGGCCCTCGCCGGCGATCTTCAGCATCTTGTCGAGCTGCTTGAGCCGGCTGGAGTTGCGGTCGTCGCTGCCGAGCCTGGCCTTGAGGGCGGCGTTCTCCTTCTCCAGCTCGGCGAGCCGGTCGTGCCGCTCGCCGGAGTCACGGATGGCGGAGACGGCGTTGCCGACCGGGTCGACCGCGGAGGACACACCGTTCTCGATGGGGCCGAACAGTGCGGCCGCGCCTTGGCGGGCACCGTCGACCGGCGAGTCCTCCCCGCCACGGATGTCCACCGTGATCAGCGCGAACGCGACGGCGATCAGCAGCACCAGGAGCAGCCGGCTCTCTCGTGTGTCCCTCACGTGCGGCGGCCGTGCCCTTCTTATTGAAGTTGCGTTTATGGGAGCTTATGCCTCGATATCAACGATCCGCCGCACGAGAGGAGATCATCCCGTACGGCGGAATCGAAGAGTTACGTCATCTGCGCGGCTGGGCGTCCAGCACCTGCTGGAGCGCCTCGAATTCCTCGACGCACTTCCCCGAGCCGAGCGCCACGCTGTCCAGCGGGTCCTCGGCGATATGGATCGGCATGCCGGTCTCCCGGCGCAGCCGCTCGTCGAGCCCGCGCAGCAGGGCACCGCCGCCGGTGAGGACGATGCCGCGGTCCATGATGTCGCCGGAGAGCTCCGGCGGGCACTTGTCGAGGGTCGTCTTGACGGCGTCGACGATGGCGTTGACGGGCTCCTCGATCGCCTTGCGCACTTCGGCGGCCGAGATGACGACGGTCTTGGGCAGCCCGGAGACGAGGTCCCGGCCGCGGATTTCGGTGTGTTCGTCAGCGTCGAGGTCGTACGCCGAACCGATCGTGATCTTGATCTGTTCGGCCGTCCGCTCACCCAGGAGGAGCGAGTACTCCTTCTTGATGTGCTGGATGATCGCGTTGTCCAGCTCGTCGCCCGCGACGCGGATGGACTGGGCGGTGACGATGCCGCCGAGCGAGATGACCGCGACCTCCGTGGTGCCGCCGCCGATGTCCACCACCATGTTGCCCGTGGCCTCGTGGACCGGCAGGCCGGATCCGATGGCGGCCGCCATGGGCTCCTCGATGATGTGCACCTGGCGGGCGCCGGCCTGGGACGACGCCTCGATGACGGCGCGGCGCTCGACGCCGGTGATGCCCGAGGGGACACACACGACGACGCGCGGCCTCGCGAGATACCGCCGCTTGTGGATCTTCAGGATGAAGTAGCGCAGCATCCGCTCGGTGATCTCGAAGTCGGCGATCACGCCGTCCTTCAGCGGCCGCACGGCAACGATGTTGCCGGGGGTCCGCCCGATCATCTTCTTCGCTTCGGCGCCGACAGCCAGGATTCCACCGGTGTTCGTGTTGATCGCGACGACGGACGGCTCGTTGAGTACGATCCCGCGACCCCTGACGTACACCAGCGTGTTGGCGGTCCCGAGGTCGACAGCCATGTCACGGCCGATGAACGACATTGAGTTCCCCATCAGGATTCGTCTGGCCTTCCTGGGAGCTTTTGAGGGCATTTCAGGTCGGCGAAGTGGGTGCTGTGACGTGAAGGCTTCCATCGTAGACGCGCCTGCACGAACACTGCGCGAGGGTCTTCGCCATTGTCAGCAGATCAAACGCCGCCTCGCTTGTGGAGACGGTCCATAGGGGGCACTCGTTCCCCCGATCGGCACGCATATGCCGAGGGACGGCCGAAAATGTCCGGCCGCCCCAGGTCAGACGCAAGAGCGGGCTGACGCCCCCTCAGAAACTGCCACCAAACCTACGCACGGGACCTATGCGCGCCCGGGGAAGAAGATCTTCACCTCGCGCTCGGCGGACTCCTCCGAGTCGGAGGCGTGGATGAGGTTCTCCCGGACGATGACGCCGAAGTCCCCCCGGATGGAGCCGGGCGCGGCGGCGATCGGGTCGGTCGGACCCGCCAGTTGGCGTACGCCCTCGATGACCCGCTCGCCCTCGACGATCAGCGCGACGACGGGGCCGGAGGCCATGAACTCCACCAGCGGCTCGTAGAAGGGCTTGCCCTTGTGCTCGCCGTAGTGCTGCTCCAGGGTGTCCTGGTCCAGGGTGCGCAGCTCCAGCGCGGTGATCTGCCAGCCGGCCTTGCGCTCGATACGGCTGATGATCTCGCCGGTCAGGCCACGACGGACGGCGTCGGGCTTGAGGAGGACGAGGGTGCGCTGGCTCACGAGGGGCTCCTTGCCTGCTGACATGTGCGGTGGGACGAGATTACAGGGCGTGTCGGCGCGCTCGTCACACAGCGTCAGGTGTAGTGGAGCCCGCCTGGGTGGCCGGGGCGGCCTGATCGGCCTGATCGGCCTGGGCGGCGAATCTCGCCTTCGCCTCGTCGATCTTCCGGCCGTAGTGCACGGAGGCCCACCACAGCGCGGCGAAGATCGCCCCCATGAAGAACATGGTCGGGATGACGAAGCCGGAGGCGATAAGGGCGATCTGGAGCGCCCAGCCGAGGGCGATGCCGCCGGGCCGGGTCACCATTCCGCACAGCGCGAGACACAGGAACATGGCGATCCCGCTGACCGTCCACACCGTGGAGCCGGCCAGGTCGGGGTCCTTCATCGCGACCAGGGCGGCGAAGCCGACGACGAAGAACTCGCCGATGAGGGTCGATGCACAGAGCGTACGCATGGCGGGTGGTCAGCCCCTTCCGAGCAGCAGCCGGGCCTCGCCGACCGTGATGACCGACCCGGTGACCAGCACACCGCCGCCCGCGAACTCGCCGTCCTCCTCGGCCAGCGTGATCGCCTCCTCCAGCGCGTCCGGCAGCCGCGGCTCGACCTGCACGCGCTCCTCGCCGAACACCTCGACGGCGATCGCGGCGAGCTCGTCGGCCTCCATCGCGCGGTGACTGGAGTTCTGGGTGATCACGACCTCGGCGAAGATCGGCTCGAAGGCCTCCAGGAGCCCCCGCACGTTCTTGTCGCCGCTCGCGCCGACCACACCGATCAGCCGGCTGAAGTCGAAGGCCTCGCCGACCGCCTCGGCGGTGGCGCGGGCGCCCGCCGGGTTGTGGGCGGCGTCCAGGACGACGGTCGGGGAACGCCGTACGACTTCGAGGCGGCCCGGGGCGGAGACGGCCGCGAAGGCCTTGCGGACGGTGTCGATGTCGAGGCGGTCCGGGCGCTGGGCACCCACGCCGAAGAACGCCTCCACGGCGGCGAGCGCCACCGCCGCGTTGTGCGCCTGGTACGGGCCGTGCAGCGGCAGGTACACCTCTTCGTACTCACCGCCGAGGCCGCGCAGGGTCAGCAGCTGCCCGCCGACGGCGACCTGCCGGGAGACGACCCCGAACTCCAGCCCCTCGCGCGCGACGGTCGCGTCCACCTCGACGGCCTTCTTCAGCAGGACCTGCGCCGCGTCGACCGGCTGCTGGGCCAGGACGACGACCGCGTCCTGCTTGATGATCCCGGCCTTCTCGACCGCGATCTCCCCGGGGGTCTCGCCGAGCCGGTCGGTGTGGTCCAGGTCGATGGGGGTGACCACGGCGACATCGCCGTCGATGACGTTGGTGGCGTCCCAGGAGCCGCCCATGCCGACTTCGACGACGGCCACGTCGACGGGCGCGTCCGCGAAGGCGGCGTACGCCATGCCGGTCAGCACCTCGAAGAAGGACAGCCGGTACTGCTGCTGCCCGTCGACCATCTCGACGTACGGCTTGATGTCCTCGTACGTCTCGATGAACCGCTCGGCGGAGATCGGGGCGCCGTCCAGGCTGATGCGCTCGGTGACCGACTGGACGTGGGGGCTGGTGTAGCGGCCCGTGCGCAGTTCGAAGGCGCCCAGAAGGGCCTCGATCATGCGGGCCGTCGAGGTCTTGCCGTTCGTCCCCGTGATGTGGATCGAGGGGTACGACCGCTGCGGCTCGCCGAGGACGTCCATCAGGGCGCTGATGCGGCTGACGGAGGGCTCCAGCTTGGTCTCGCCCCAGCGGGTGGCGAGCTCCGCCTCGACCTCGCGCAAAGCCTTGTCGACCTCGGGGTCCTCTGGGCGTGCGGGCACGTCGGCCTCCGGCGGGGCGCCCTGGGTGCGCAGGGTGCGGCTGCCGGCCTCGATGACCGCGAGATCCGGATCGCGGTCGGTCTCGTTCGCGATGATCTCGTCGAAGGGGTCGCTGTCACTCACGGGGCCAGTCTACGGAGGCGAACTGACAGAGTGCCTTCGGTGTGGGGTGGCTGGTGCCGCCTGGCGGGCGCGGGGAGGTTTGTGGCTGGTCGCGCAGTTCCCCGCGCCCTTGGTGGGCTACTGCTGAGGCAGGCCGTCCAGCTGGGCCTGGATCCTCTTGATGTCCTCGTCCGCCTTGGCCAGGCGGCCGCGGATCTTGTCCACCACGTTGTCCGGGGCCTTCGCGAGGAACGCTTCGTTGCCGAGCTTGGCGTTGGCCTGGGCCTTCTCCTTCTCCGCCGCCGCCAGGTCCTTCGCGAGGCGCTTGCGCTCCGCCGCCACGTCGATCGTGCCGGAGAGGTCCAGCGCGACCGTGGCACCGGCGACCGGGAGGGTCGCCGTGGCCGCGAAGGCCTCGCCCTCCGGCTGAAGGCGCAGGAGCTGGCGGATGGCGGCCTCGTGGGCGGCGAGGGGGGTGCCGGTGAGCTCCAGGCGGGCCGGGACCTTCTGGCCGTCCTTGAGGCCCTGGTCCTTGCGGAACCGGCGGACCTCGGTGACGACCCGCTGGACCAGCTCGATCTCGAGTTCGGCGGCCTTGTCGCGGAAGCCGCTGTCGGCCGGCCACTCGCCGACGACCAGGGACTCGCCACCGGTGAGGGTGGTCCACAGGGCGTCCGTGACGAACGGGATGACCGGGTGCAGCAGCCGCAGCGTCACGTCGAGGACCTCGCCGAGGACCCGGCCGGAGACCCTGGCCTGCTCGCCGCCCGCGAAGAAGGTCGTCTTCGACAGCTCGACGTACCAGTCGAAGACCTCGTCCCACGCGAAGTGGTAGAGCGCGTCGGCGAGTTTGGCGAACTGGTAGTCGTCGTAGTACGCGTCGACCTGGGCGACCGTCGTGTTGAGCCGTGACAGGATCCAGCGGTCCGTCGCCGACATCTCGGAGGCGTCCGGCAGCGGGCCCTCGACCGTGGCGCCGTTCATCAGGGCGAAGCGGGTGGCGTTCCAGAGCTTGTTGGTGAAGTTCCGGGAGGCCTTGACCCAGTCCTCGCCGATCGGCACGTCCGCGCCCGGGTTGGCACCGTTGGCGAGGGTGAAGCGCACGGCGTCGGAGCCGTAGGCGTCCATCCAGACCAGCGGGTCGACCGCGTTGGGGTTCGACTTCGACATCTTCTTGCCGAACTCGTCGCGGACCAGGCCGGTCAGCGCGATGGTGTGGAAGGGGGCCTGGCCGTCCATGGCGTAGAGGCCGAACATCATCATCCGGGCGACCCAGAAGAAGATGATGTCGTGGCCGGTCAGCAGGACGTCGGTCGGATAGAACTTCCGCAGGTCCTCGGTCTGTTCGGGCCAGCCGAGCGTGGAGAACGGCCACAGGCCGGAGGAGAACCAGGTGTCCAGGACATCGGAGTCCTGGGTCCAGCCCTCGGCCTCCGTACCGGGCGGCTCCTCGTCGGGTCCGACGCAGACGACCTCGCCGTCGGGGCCGTACCAGATCGGGATGCGGTGGCCCCACCACAGCTGGCGCGAGATGCACCAGTCGTGCATGTTGTCGACCCAGTCGAAGTAGCGCTTCGACATGTCCTCGGGGTGGATCTTGACGCGGCCGTCGCGGACCGCGTCACCGGCGGCCTTGGCGAGCGGGCCGACCTTGACCCACCACTGCAGGGAAAGACGCGGCTCGACCGTGGTCTTGCAGCGCGAGCAGTGGCCGACGGAGTGCATGTAGGGGCGCTTCTCGGCGACGATCCGGCCCTGCTCCTTGAGGGCGCCGACGACCGCCGAGCGGGCCTCGTAGCGGTCCAGGCCGACGAAGGGGCCGTGGACCGTGATGACGCCGTGCTCGTCCATGATCGTCAGGGACGGCAGGTCGTGGCGGCGGCCGATCTCGAAGTCGTTCGGGTCGTGCGCCGGGGTCACCTTGACCGCGCCGGTGCCGAACTCGGGGTCGACGTGGGTGTCGGCGACGACCGGGATGGTGCGGTCGGTGAGCGGGAGCTTGATCCGCTTGCCGATGAGGTGCTGGTAGCGCTCGTCGTCGGGGTGGACGGCGACGGCCGTGTCACCGAGCATCGTCTCCGCGCGCGTGGTCGCGACGACGAGGCTGTCCTCGCCCTCGCCGTAGCGGATGGAGACCAACTCGCCCGCGTCCTCCTGGTATTCCACCTCGATGTCGGAGATGGCCGTCAGACAGCGCGGGCACCAGTTGATGATGCGCTCGGCGCGGTAGATCAGCTCGTCCTCGTAGAGTCGCTTGAAGATGGTGAGGACGGCCTTGGACAGGCCCTCGTCCATCGTGAAGCGCTCACGGCTCCAGTCGACGCCGTCACCGAGGCGCCGCATCTGGCCGAGGATCCGGCCGCCGTACTCCTCCTTCCACTGCCAGACGCGCTCGACGAACTCCTCACGGCCCAGGTCGTGGCGGGACTTGCCCTCCTCGGCGAGCTGCTGCTCGACCTTGTTCTGGGTCGCGATACCGGCGTGGTCCATGCCCGGCAGCCACAGCGCCTCGTAGCCCTGCATGCGCTTGCGGCGCGTGAGGGCGTCCATGAGGGTGTGCTGGAAGGCGTGCCCGAGGTGCAGGCTGCCGGTGACGTTCGGCGGCGGGATGACGATGGTGTACGGGGGTTTGTCGCTCTTCGCGTCGGGAGTGAAGTAACCCTTGTCCACCCAGCGCTCGTACAGCGGCCCCTCTACCTCGGCCGGCGCGTACTGGGTCGGCAGTTCGGTGCTGGGCGCTGTGGGCTGCTGCTGAGCGTTCTCGGTCACGGGGTCAGTTTAGGGGTGTCCCGGGCGTGTCCCGAAACGCGTTTGTTCTGTAACGGTGGGGGCCCCGATGCGGTGTGCCGCCTGTGCCTGAGCCAGGATGTCGGGAACACATAAGCATCTGGAGGGGAACCCAGAGATGAGTCACAACCAGCCGGGCCCGTACGGGCAGCCCCAGCAGCCCGGGCAGCAGCCGCAGCCCGGGCCGTACGGCCAGCCGGGCCCCTACGGCCAGCCGCCGCAGGCGCCCCAGCCCGGCTACGGGTACCCCCAGCAGGCACCGCCGCCCCAGCAGCCGGGACAGCCTCCGCAGCCGGGCTACGGCTACCCGCAGCAGGGTGGCGTTCCTCCGCAGACCCCGCCGTACGGCCAGCCGCAGGCTCCCTACGGTCAGCAGGCCCCGTACGGCCAGCAGCCGCCGTACGGCCAGGCCCCCTACGGCGTCCCGCAGCCCCCGCCGCCGGGCGGCGGCACCGGCAAGAAGATCGGCATCGTCGTCGGCGCGGTGGCGGTCGTGGCCGCGATCGGGGTCGGGGCGTATCTGGTGATCGGCGGGGGCGGGAACGGGGGCGGCGGGTCCGACATCGCGGACGACGGGGCGCACACGCTGACCGCGCCTGCGACCGTCCTCGGCGGGGAGTACAAGAAGGGGTCCGACTCCGCGGCCGCGGGGATGACCGACGACGACATCAAGGACGCGGAGTCCTGGGGTGTGGACAACCCGAAGGACGTCAGCGCGAGTTACACGGCGGGTTCCGGTCTGACCTCGAAGAACCTGACGTTCGCTGGTGTGTACGGCAGCATCGACGACCCGGAGAAGGTCATCGACGCGATGTTCGCCCAGACGAAGTCGGAGGCATCGAAGAGCTCCTCCGAGGGCGAACTCGTCGGCAGTCCCAAGGAGTTCACGCCCGCCGGTTTCAAGAACGGCGTCCTGAAGTGCCAGGAGATCAAGACCACCGAGTCGGGGCAGACCGTGACGATGCCGTTCTGCGTCTGGGCCGATCACAGCACCGTCACCTATGTGCTGTCGTTCGACCTGGCCGGCCTGGCCGCGGGCAAGAGCACCTCCATGGAGGACGCGGCCGCACTGACGGCGAAGCTCCGCGACGACGTGCGCGTCAAGGCCTGACGCCCGCCCGCTCAACACCGAAGGGGCCCCGGTCGGTTGACCGGGGCCCCTTCGCATGTCCGGGACGGCTACGCCGTCTTCTGCTCGCCCGAACCCCGCCCGCGCGCGTCCCTCGGGATGAGCGTCGGGTTCACGTTGGAGTGGACGACGTCCGCCGTGATGACGACGCGGGCCACGTCCTTGCGGGACGGGATCTCGTACATGACGCCCTGGAGGACCTCTTCCATGATGGCGCGCAGGCCGCGCGCGCCGGTCTGGCGGAGGATGGCCTGGTCGGCGATGGCCTCCAGTGCCTCGCGCTCGAAGTCCAGCTCCACGCCGTCGAGTTCGAAGAGGCGCTGGTACTGCTTCACCAGCGCGTTGCGCGGCTCGACCAGGATCTGGAGGAGGGCCTCACGGTCCAGGTTGTGGACGGAGGTGATGACGGGGAGGCGGCCGATGAACTCGGGGATCATGCCGAACTTGACCAGGTCCTCGGGCATGACGTCCTCGAACTGGTCCTTGGCCTCCAGCTCGCGCTTGGAGCGGATCGTCGCCCCGAAGCCGATGCCCTTGGCTCCCGCCCGGGACTCGATGAGCTTCTCCAGGCCCGCGAAGGCACCGCCCACGATGAACAGGACGTTCGTCGTGTCGATCTGGATGAACTCCTGGTGCGGGTGCTTGCGTCCGCCCTGCGGCGGGACCGAGGCGGTGGTGCCCTCAAGGATCTTCAGCAGGGCCTGCTGCACGCCCTCGCCGCTCACGTCCCGAGTGATCGACGGGTTTTCACTCTTCCGCGCGACCTTGTCGATCTCGTCGATGTAGATGATCCCGGTCTCGGCCTTCTTGACGTCGTAGTCGGCCGCCTGGATCAGCTTGAGCAGGATGTTCTCGACGTCCTCGCCGACGTAGCCCGCCTCGGTGAGCGCCGTCGCGTCCGCGATCGCGAACGGGACGTTCAGCATGCGGGCGAGGGTCTGGGCGAGGAGCGTCTTGCCGGAGCCCGTGGGGCCCAGCAGGAGGATGTTGGACTTCGCCAGCTCGATCGCGTCGTCACGGCTGCTGCCGCCGCCGTTCTCGCCGGCCTGGACGCGCTTGTAGTGGTTGTACACCGCCACGGAGAGGGCCTTCTTGGCCGACTCCTGGCCCACCACGTAACCCTCCAGGAACTCGTAGATCTCGCGGGGCTTGGGCAGTTCCTCCCAGCGCACCTCGCTCGTCTCCGCGAGTTCCTCCTCGATGATCTCGTTGCAGAGATCGATGCACTCGTCGCAGATGTACACACCAGGCCCTGCGATGAGCTTCTTGACCTGCTTCTGGCTCTTGCCGCAGAACGAGCACTTGAGCAGATCGCCGCCGTCACCGATGCGTGCCACGGTGTGCTTCCCCTTCGCCTGGGAGACGCCTAGGTCCAGCGGCTCCTGGTGCTGCCTTATGTCCGACGGTACCTTGCCGGGCCCCCCGTTCGGGCCCCCCTTGGCAGGGTTCACTTTGACGTGCACTGTGCCAAGGGGCGGCATATCCTACGGGGCCGCGTCAGCGGACGGCGGCGTTGTTCATCTTCCGGGTGGAGATGATCTGGTCGATCAGGCCGTACGCCAGGGCGTCGTCGGCCGTCAGGATCTTGTCGCGCTCGATGTCCTCGCGGATCTTCTCGATCGGCGTGGTGGAGTGCTTGGCCAGCAGGTCTTCCAGCTGCGCGCGCATCCGGAGGATCTCGTTGGCGGCGATTTCCAGGTCGGAGACCTGACCGCGACCGGTCTCGCTGTACGGCTGGTGGATCAGCACCCGCGCGTTGGGCAGCGCCATGCGCTTGCCGGGCGTACCGGCGGCCAGCAGGATCGCCGCGGCGGAGGCCGCCTGACCCATGCAGACCGTCTGGACGTCGGGCTTCACGAACTGCATCGTGTCGTAGATGGCGGTCAGCGCGGTGAAGGAGCCACCGGGGCTGTTGATGTAGACCGAGATGTCCCGGTCGGGGTCCATCGACTCCAGGCACAGCAGCTGCGCCATGACGTCGTTGGCCGAGGCGTCGTCGATCTGCACGCCGAGGAAGATCACGCGCTCCTCGAAGAGCTTCGCGTACGGGTCGTACTCGCGGATGCCCTGCGAGGTGCGCTCGACGAAGCGGGGGATCACATAGCGGGACTCGGCGCGCGGGCCGGTGTACTCGGCCTCGGTGCGGGCGTAGAGGCCGCTGCCGGGGAAGTCGTTCACTGTCTGTCTCCTAGGGGCTGTGACGGTCGGCTGGGGGGCTCTACGGGGCTCAGGCCCCGGTGCCGCCGCCGCCCGGGATACCGGCGGCCGTGCTGATGACGTCGTCGATGAGGCCGTACTCCTTGGCCTCCTCGGGGTCGAACCAGCGGTCGCGGTCCGAGTCACGGGTGACCTGCTCGACGGTCTGCCCCGTGTGCTGGGCCGTGAGCTCGGCCATGCGCTTCTTGGTGTGCAGCAGCCGCTCGGCGTGGATCTTGATGTCGGAGGCCGAACCGGCCAGACCGGCGGAGGGCTGGTGGATCAGGATCTCGGCGTTCGGGAGGGCGAACCGCTTGCCCGGGGTACCCGCGCTGAGCAGGAACTGGCCCATGGAGGCGGCGAGGCCCATGGCGATCGTCATCACGTCGTTCTTGATGAACTGCATGGTGTCGTAGATCGCCATGCCGGCCGTGATCGAGCCGCCGGGGCTGTTGATGTAGAGGTTGATGTCCTTGTCGGGGTCGGCCGCGGCAAGGAGCAGAAGCTGTGCGGTGATCTTGTTCGCGATGTCGTCGTCGACCGGCTGGCCGAGGAAGATGATCCGCTCGTTGAGCAGCCGGTTGTAGACCTGGTCGCCGAGGCCACCACCGATGGAAGGCTCGCCGGCGGCTGAGGGCATCAGATTCGTCACGTATCCACCTGCTCGTCTTACGACGGCGCCGGGGCCGTCTCACGTGTTCCCGTCCGGGGGCTGGGCAGTTCGAGAAACTTCCCTGCCCTGGTACTCATGGACCCTAACGCGCTGGTCCCCTTGGGGAATCCCGGTAAGGGGGGTGTTCGCCGGGGGCGTAGCGCCGTGGTATCGCCGGTTCGGTGCCGGGCGCGGGCGATTCGCGGCTCGCCGCGCGGTTCGCGGCGCCCTGGGCCGGGTCCTCGGGCCCCATGCCGGAAGGGCCCCGGAGACATGCGTCTCCGGGGCCCTTCGTACAGCGTCCGCCGACGTGCTACGGCGTTCGAGATGCCGTGGGCTCAGCCCTCGGTCTTCTCCTCGGCCTCGGCCGGGGTCTCCTCGGAGGCGGCCTCGACCGTCTCGGCCGTCTCGTCCTCGTCGTCGTCCAGGTCGATGACCTCGCCGTTGGTGTCCTTGACCGTGGCGGCCTCGACCACGACGGCCAGGGCCTTGCCGCGGGCGACCTCGCCGACGAGGAGCGGGACCTGACCGCCCTCGACGACCGCCTGGGCGAACTGGTCGGGGGACATGCCGGAGGAGGCGGCACGGCGCATGAGGTGCTCGGTGAGCTCCTCCTGGTTGACGTTCAGCTTCTCGCGCTTGACGAGCTCGTCGAGCACGAACTGGGTCTTGATGCCCTTGACCGCGGCTTCCTTGGTCTCGGTGTCGAACTCCTCGACCGTCTTGCCCTGGATCTCGAGGTACTTCTCGAGGTCGAGGCCCATCTGGCCGAGCTGGTGGTGCTCCAGGTTGTGCTTGCGGGTGTTGATCTCGTCCTCGAGGAGCTTCTCGGGGACGGGCACCTCGACGAGCTCCAGGAGCTTCTCCAGGACGCGCTCCTGGGCCTGGGTGGCCTGGTCGTACTGCTTCATGTTCTCGAGGCGCTTGCGGCTGTCGGCCTTCAGCTCGTCGAGGGTGTCGAACTCCGAGGCGAGCTGCGCGAACTCGTCGTCCAGCTCGGGCAGTTCGCGGGCGGCGACCTGGGTGACCTTGACGGTGACCTCGGCCTCCTTGCCGGCCGCGGAGCCGCCCTTGAGCTCGGAGGCGAAGGTGGCCTCGCCACCGGCCTCCAGGCCCTTCACGGCGTCGTCGATGCCGTCCAGCAGCTCGCCGGAGCCGATGGTGTAGGAGACGCCGCTGGCGACGCCGTCCTCCAGCACCTCGCCGTCGACCTTGGCCTCCAGGTCGATGGTGACGACGTCGCCGTCCTCGGCGGCGCGCTCGACGGGGGACGTCGAGGCGAAGCGCTCACGGAGCTCGGTCACGGCCTTGTCGACGTCCTCGTCGCTGACCTCGACCGCGTCGACCTCGACCTCGATGCCGGAGTAGTCCGGGATCTCGATGGCGGGGCGGACGTCGACCTCGGCGGTGAAGTTCAGCGTCTCGCCGTCCTTCAGCTCGGTGATGTCGACCTCGGGCTGGCCGAGGACGTCGATCTCGGCCTCGTTGACCGCCTCGGTGTAGAACTTGGGAAGCGCGTCGTTGACGGCCTCCTCCAGCACCGCACCGCGGCCGAACCGCTGGTCGATGACGCGGGCCGGGATCTTGCCCTTCCGGAAGCCCTTCACCGTGACCTGCTGGTTGATCTTCTTGTACGCCGCGTCGAGGCTGTCCTTGAGCTCCTCGAAGGGCACCTCGATGCTGAGCCGAACCCGAGTCGGGTTCAGGGTCTCCACGGCGCTCTTCACGGTTCGGTCTCCTTGGGGGCTGACTTCTTGGTTTCTGCCGGAGCCAGAGCGGCTCCGGCGGATTCGCCGCCCGGAGGACTTCCAGTGGAGATCCAGAGGATGAGGCACACGGGCGTGCAGCTTGCATAGTAACGGCAGCGGCGACACGCCCCAAAGGCGATCACGGACTCGGTCACGCGAGCTGATCGCGCAGGTGGTCGGGGTGGCGGGATTTGAACCCACGGCCTTCCGCTCCCAAAGCGGACGCGCTACCAAGCTGCGCCACACCCCGTCTGGTGCGACACGTAGGGTACATGCCCGCAGGCAGCGGGGCTGCCGCATTTCCCTGGCCGCGGCTCGGGAACGGCCTGACACCGCCCACCTGAGCAGCCTCCGAGCCGTGCGGACCCGACGAAACGAACCCGAACGACACGCGCCGCGGGCGGCCGCCCCGGCACCGACGGACGGCGGGCGGACGCGGTTGCGTACTTCACTTCGCGGCGGGCGCGTCGCACGCCCGCCGCTCGGCCACGGCGGGCGCAGACACGGACACCCAGGCCCGGAGGCCGCCCCGCGGGGGCCGGACCTTGGACGGCATCAGCCTCCGGACCCGCACGAGGTCCCACGGCACGACCCGCGGGCCGACCGCACACGATCCGGTGACAAACCGCTTCCACGGACGTGGCGCACGCCGCCGGCGACACGTCTCGCCTCGGATCCCCCGCACGTCGGCCCAACGGCCGGGGCGCCCTTTCGTGCGCGGGCCGGGGGCGGGGGCGGGTGTGGCCGGTGTGGCGCGAGGGGGGCACGCGTCGCGCGCAGGTCTGTCCGTGAGTCGGACGGAAGGGATGTGCGGCGAGGGGTGACGACCCGGTACGATGCCTTCGTGCCGTCGGTCACCTGACCGCGGCGCGTGCTGTGCGGGCGTAGCTCAATGGTAGAGCCCTAGTCTTCCAAACTAGCTACGCGGGTTCGATTCCCGTCGCCCGCTCTGAACGACGAAGGCCCAGGTCAGGTAGTAAATTTACTACCCCTGGGCCTTCGCTCATTTCCCGAGCCGTTCAGCTCTGCATGCGGACTTTCGATCTTGCTTCTTCTTGGCCTTTTTCGGCTTCGAGGACTTCTTGCGGGCCTGGTTGAAGAGACCGCTCACAGCATCCGCGATCAGCCGGTCACGGTCAGCGCTCGCGTGCTGGTAGATCAGCGCGGCGCGGACGGTGCTGTGGCCCATGCGCGACATCAGCTCCCGCGTGCTGGCCCCGGTCGACGCGGCGAGGGTGTTGCCCGTGTGCCGAAGGTCATGGACGCGTAGGCCCTTGATCCCAGCGATCGAACACGCCTTGTGCAAACACCCGACCGTCGGCGCCGTGTTCGGCGTAGACGTCCAGGTGTGCGCGGATCTCCGGGACAATCGCGGCCGGAATCGCCACGGTGCGTTTGCCCGCCGCACTCTTGGGCGCCTTGATCTCCCGCTGGCCGTTGTTGAGTTCGGCGACGGCCCGGCGGACACGGACGGCCCGATGGTCGAGGTCGACGTCCCGGCGGCGCAGCCCGACCAACTCACCCCAGCGCAGACCAAGTGCCCCTTGGGCCCTGGCCCTGGCCCTGGGGCCGACTCGGCGGGAACGGCCCTTTCTTGGTGGATCGGGAGTATGAGCGGCTTATCCGAGCTATGACTAGCAGGCCCGTACCCCTACAGATCGCGGACTATGAGCGTCGGCTGCGGCGTGAGGCTCATGTCCAGAAGGCGGCGGCGAAGCGCGCTGTACAGCAAGGAAGTACAGCAACCACGGCAACCGTAGCCGTCCGCCACCAGCCTCCCACGGCCGACTGACCTGCCGAGCAGACCTCAGCGACCGCCCCGCCCGCAGGTCGCATCGAGATGAGAGGCCGGCACGGGCCGAGCGGGACGGTGTCGAAGGTGGCCACGGCCCGGATTCGAACCGGGGTTTCCGCGTCGGGGCGAACCCGAGCGCGACGTCTTTGGCCGCTAAACGACTCATGGCCAGGCGGATCGTACCCACTCGGAGGCCGGCGAGCCCGTCACTTTTCGAGGGGTGACGCCTCAGGGCGCCCGCCCAGATCGATCTCATACTGGACCTGGATGGCCATCTGTACCCTTGATCGTCGAATACGTCCAAATCGCGACCTACTCCGATCCAGTCGCATTCGCTCACACTCGAACACATGGGGGCGATAAGGGATCGTGACACGCACGTGTGTCATCGCTGCGGGGTGACGAGCCCCACCGTGCGCGGGCGCGGGCGGATCGATCTCATGGCCAGGTTCTGCGAAGCGTGCTGGAACGTCTTCGCCAACGAGATGGCCGTGGCCGACGGCGCCACCGCTCCACCAAGGCCGGACCCGGATCCCGACGACGTGTCATGGATCGAGCCTCCGACTTGCCCTAGATGCAGCGCATTTGTGCGTATCTATCCGACCACCTACGACCGATGGGTCAGGCTCGCCGCGGTGGAGATGCCCGCCAAGGACGTCCCAGAGCCCTTCCGCTGGCGCCTGATGAAGCTGCCGGACCCGTCCCGCATCACGACCGAGATCGTGGCCGTACGGGCCCGTGGAATCGATCCGCTTCCAGGCGACCTCGTCGTGCCGGCTCACAGCATGATGTGCGTCCCTCAGGGGGGCGAGCCATAGAGCGCGAGGCCGGCTCACAGGCCGCCCGACGTCAAGAGTCTGCGGAATCGTCCCCAGGCCCATTCGGGGGATCCGCGGGCCCGGCGGCTTCGCCCCGACCCGAGGCACAGCCAGGCCCGTGCGTCATCTCGGCCGATCAGGGCGCGGGTGCGCATGTCTCCGATGAGTGCGTAGCCCTCCACCCCCAACGAAAGCATATCGCCTTCGATTCAAAGGAAGGGCACCTTTAAGGAGGGGAAAGAATTTAAAATCTCAGGCAGAAGGCCCCGCCGACCTAGGAAGTTGCCGTTCCGGGCGGGAGTGCGGCAGACTGCGACTTGCGTGCACGACAGCGGTGTTGGGGCAGCGTTCGCGCAACCTTCTGACCTGCGTGGGTGCGGAACAGCACCCACACCATGGCCAGTTGGACAACGACGGCGCTCGGGCGTCGTCGCGCCAAAACAGAACAACGGCACGCCAACGGAACGCTTGCTGACCCTGGAAAGTGGGCAAGCGCCCGATGGCTCCAAGGAAGGCGGCCAGGTGCCTGAGAAGCACGACTCCACCGTTCCCCATCGGACATGGCACCACCATGCCCAATGCGCTGTGGACTGTAGCTACGAGCATGCGCGAAGCGCAAGTGAGACGTCGCCGCGGCTGCCGCGGTGGCCTCAGGTGCTCCGCGACGTGACGAGCCTGGCAGCGGCGGTCTCCCCGATCGTCGCAGCGCTCATCACGAAGAGCTGGTAGCCGGCGGGCATTCGTGCCCCTGCCGTGCCCGATCGGACGGGACACACCGGGCAAGCGCCTAGCAGGTCAGCGGCGAGCCGCATACGCGATCTTCCCAACCAGCTACGCGGGTTCGATTCCCGTCGCCCGCTCCGAGTAGGCCTCCGGCCCGGTCCCCCAGGGGATCGGGCCGGAGGTCTTTCGGCGTGTCCGCCCCGTGTCGCGGGGCTAGAACTGGATCGAGTTGATGGTCTCCGCTATCGAGTCCAGGAAGCGTTGGATGTCGTCGGCCATGCCGGTGGAGGCGAGGAAGAATCCGAAGAGCACCGCGACTACGGCGGGGCCGGCCTTGATGGAGCCTCCCCGCATCAACACCACCAGGATGATCCCCAACAGCAGCACCACTGACAGCGAAATGGCCACAACTGATCACACCCTCGGTCGGTCCCGCTCTCCCGGCCCGGGGACGCGACCCCGCGACCCCCGCCAGAACCATCGTGCCACCAACACGGCCCGCATATGCGGCCGGTGAGGCAACGTTTGGCCATGCCGATACACGCGCCGCACCCCCTGGCCGGTTCCTTTCGGTCTCCGGTCACCGTGTCCGCACATTCCGTCCGCAGGGAATCCGAAGCATCGACACAGTTGTGCGACAGCCATGGTTATGCGGCATTTCAGGGGGATTAATGCTGACAATACAGGCCTGTTGAAGACGGCTCAGAAGTGAACAACCGGCCACGAGACGGCTGGATTTACGGAAACACACAGCCGGGGCTAGGGTGCCTCAGATGTTTCCAGCCGCCGCCGACGCCGTCCCCCGTCCGCGCTCGCCCGAGAGCCCGCAGCCCGTGCCGCCCGGCAGACAGCGCGACGCCTTCTTCGACAACGCCAAGTACCTGGCGATCGTCCTGGTGGCCGTCGCGCACTCCTGGGAGCCGCTCAAGGGCGACAGCCGGATTCTGGAGGGCGTGTACACGGTCGTGTACTCGTTCCACATGCCGGCGTTCATCGTCATCTCCGGCTTCTTCTCGCGCAGTTTCGACATGCGCCCGGACCGGCTGAAGCGGCTCGTCACCGGCGTCGCGGTGCCGTACATCGTCTTCGAGACGGGCTATTCGCTCTTCAAGCGGTACGCCGACCACGACCCCGGCATGGAGATCAGCCTCCTCGATCCGTGGTTCCTGACCTGGTTCCTGGTGGCGCTGTTCATCTGGCGGCTGACCACACCGATCTGGAAGCTGGTGCGGTGGCCGCTGCCGCTCGCGCTCGGCATCGCGATGCTGGCCTCCGTGACCCCGGACATCGGCGACGACCTGGATCTCCAGCGGGTGCTGCAGTTCCTGCCGTACTTCGTGCTGGGCCTGGTCATGAAGCCCGAGCACTTCCGGATGGTGCGCCGGCGCTCGGTGCGGATCGCGGCGGTGCCGGTGTTCGCGGCCGCCCTCGTGGTCGGCTGGTGGGCGGTGCCGCGCATGGACACCGACTGGTTCTACCACCGCAACGCCGTCCAGGAGATGGGCGCGCCCTGGTGGACGGGCCCGGTCATGGTGCTGGCCATGTTCGGCAGTTCGCTGCTGCTGACGGCCTGTTTCTTCGCCTGGGTGCCGGGCCGGCGCATGTGGTTCACCGCGCTCGGCGCGGGCACGCTGTACGGCTATCTGCTGCACGGTTTCCTGATCAAGGGCGCCGGTTTCGCGGGCTGGTTCGACCACGCCTGGCTGCACTGGCCGGCCGGTGAGCTCTTCGTGAGCGCCCTGGCGGCGCTCGCCGTCACCCTGCTGTGCACCGCGCCGGTGCGCCGGGTCTTCCGGTGCGTGATGGAGCCCGACATGAACTGGGCGTTCAAGAAGGACGCTCCCGCCGTGGCCCCGGCGCGCGAGCAGAAGGCTGCGCCTCGCGAGAAGGCCGGCGTCTAGACGGACCCGCGGCTCAGACCGAGAAGAGCACGCATTCCCGCGTACTTCTCGGTCAGTCGTGTGCGGGTCGCCTCGTCGAGGACCGCCAGGCGCGCCGGGTCCGCGTTGTGCGCCAGGTCGGCTTCTTTCACCAGCAACGCGCCCGGGGTCGCCAGAATGCGCCCGGCGTACGCCTCGGGCGGCTCTCCGGCCCGCTTGGTGACGGCGAGCACGATGTCCTTCGTACGGCGGCTCAGCGCGGCCTCGTCGAGCCACCGTGGGGACAGCGCGTCGTCCTCGACGGCGTCGTGCAGCCAGGCCGCCGCGATCTGGTCGTCGTCGCCGCCCCGCGCGCGTACGCCCTCGGCGACGGCCCGCAGGTGTTCGGCGTAGGGCCGGCCGGCCTTGTCGGTCTGGCCCTCGTGTGCGGCGCGGGCGAGGGCCTCGACCTCGGCCAGGGTCAACTCGTCGGTCATTCCTCCAGTGTGTCGCGCCGCAGCGCCGCGCGGGCCGGGAGGCCGGCCGCGGTGAGGCCGAGCGCGATGATCGTGCCCGCGAAGGCGCCGTAGACGAGCGGCGGTATGTACGGCCCCTCCCCCGTCAGCCCGTTCATCATCGGGACGAGGGTGGCGAGCGCGATGGCCGTGCCGAGGACGATTCCGGCGAGGGCGACCAGGAGGGCCTCCCAGCGGATCATGCGCAGCACCTGGCGGCGGGTGGAGCCGATGAGGCGGAGGGTGCCGAGTTCGCGGCGGCGGTCCAGGACGGTCATCACCAGGGTGTTGACGGCGGCGACGGCCGCGAAGCCGCCGAGTACGGCCGCCATCACTGCGTTGGCCCAGGCGTTGAGCTCACGGTCGACGGACTGGGCGGTGGTGTAGTCGGCGCGGTCGAGGACGGTGCCGAGTGCCGTGAGGGTGTGCGCGGTTGTGCTCCACCTTGCCTAGCGCGGCATCGCCTGAGCCGTGGGGCCCTCGCGGCAGATCAGCAGCAGTGCCCGGTCGTCGTTGACGTCCTTCGCCACCGCCTCGATGAGGTGCCAGGCGGCGCCGTGGAAGCCGCCGGCCACATACCGGTCGGCCTCCCCCGTCAGCCGGTCGATGCCCTCGACTATGTCGCGGTCGGACGTCTCCACCAGACCGTCGGTGAAGAGCATCAGGACGTCGCCGGGACGGAGTGATCCCTTGACCGGGTCGAACTGGGCACCGTCGTAGACCCCGAGGAGCGGACCCTCCGCGGCCTTCTCCTCCCAGCGGCCGCTGCCCGCGCTGAGCTGAAGTCCCGGCGGATGACCGGCCGAGTAGAGCTCGTAGTCGCCGGAGTCGAGGTCCAGGACCAGGTGGATGGAGGTCGCGAAGCCCTCGTCCCAGTCCTGGCGGAGCAGATAGCCGTTCGCGGCGGGCAGGAAGGCGTGCGGGGGCAGCGAACCCAGCAGGCCGCCGAACGCCCCGGACAGCAGCAGGGCGCGCGATCCCGCGTCCATGCCCTTGCCGGAGACGTCCGTCAGGACGACCTCCATCGTCCGGCCGCCGTTCGTACGGGCCGCGACCACGAAGTCGCCGGAGAAGGACTGCCCGCCCGCGGGACGCAGTGCCATCTCCCGGTGCCAGCCCTGTGGCAGGTGCGGCAGCTTGCTCTGCACCCGGATGCGTTCGCGCAGGTCGAACAGCATGGTGCCGCCGCGCCGCCAGGGCACCCCGACCCGGCTGCGGAACTGGGCGATCAGCAGGCCGAAGAAGCCGCAGGCGGCCACGACCAGGACCACCCCCGGGGTGACCCGGGACGGTCCCTCGGTGTACGGCCCCAGCTGCACCGACTCCACGATCAGGGCGGTCGCGGCCGCCGCGTACAGGCCGAGCAGGCTCGCCGGGCGCAGCAGCAGGCCGCCGGCGACGATGGGCAGGACCAGCGCGGCCGGTGAGCACCACACCGAGTTCATCAAGGTGACGGCCGTGATCATCGGGACGGTCAGGAGCAGACCGGCGAGCGCGACCCAGTCCGAGCCGTCGCCGCGGAAGTAGTCCACGGCGCTTCTGCGCAGGCCGACGCGGACCCGGTGCCACTGCATCCTCAACCGGGCCGTGAACGTCTCGGCTTCCGCGCGCCGCTCTCGTCCTGCTGCCATTAGTTCGGGACCTTATCCGCCGAACCCCCTGCTTGGCACAGGAGGTACGACTTGTCCCCCGTGCGAGGTCCAACTTCACAGCGGTTCAAGGGCCGTACCCGCCCCGGCTCACGGCGGACCCGGCGTAATTCCCTCGCCCCTCCCGCAACACCCTGGTAGGCATGGTTCATGGGGACAGACTTGCGGGTGCTTCGGCAGGACGACTGGGCCAAGTGGTACGACAGCCTGATCCGCGCCTTCGGCGGGGTTCCGGAGTCGGCCGAGGAGCGGGAGCTGTGGCGTGAGCTCACCGAGCACGACCGCTCCATCGGCGTCTGGGACGGCGAGCAGTGCGTGGGGACGGCGGGGGCGTTCGGCTTCCGGCTGACCGTGCCGGGCGGCGCCTCCGTGCCCGCGGCCGGCGTCACCATGGTCGGCGTGGCCGGCACGCACCGGCGGCGCGGGGTGCTGACCTCGATGATGCGCCGCCAGCTGGACGACGTGCGGTCCTGGGGCGAGCCGCTGGCCGTGCTCACCGCCTCCGAGCCGGTGATCTACGGCCGGTTCGGGTACGGCGTGGGCACCTACCACGTCAACGTCGACATCGACACGACCCGGGTACGACTGTCCGTGCCGCCCGGCACCGACGACGTACGGCTGCGGTACGCGGCGCCCGCCGACGTGCTCGACGCGTGCGAGGCGGTGTACGCCCGGCTCGTGCCCCGGCGGCCCGGGATGGTCGCCCGGATCCCGGGCTGGGAGCGGCTGTGGCTGCTCGACCCGGAGAGCGAGCGGGGCGGTGCCTCGCCGCTGCAGTGCGTGGTCGCGGAGCGGGACGGGGAGGTCGTCGGCTTCGTGCGGTACCGGGTCAAGGCGGACTGGGAGCCGGCCGGACCCAAGGGCACGGTGGTGGTCTCCGACCTGGAGGCGCTGGATCCGGCCACGCACGGCGCGCTGTGGCGGTTCCTGTTCGACCTCGACCTCACCTCACGGATCGACGCCCGGCGGCGGCCGGTCGACGAGGCCTGGCAGTACCTGGTCTCCGACGTCCGCCGCTGCTCGCTGCTGGTGCGGGACTCGCTGCATGTGCGACTGGTGGACGTGGGGGCCGCGCTGGAGGCGCGGACCTATCAGACGCCGGTGGACGTGGTGTTGGAGGTCGAGGACGCCTTCTGCCCCTGGAACACCGGGCGTTGGCGGCTCAGCGGGGACGCGAAGGGCGCGTCGTGCGAGCGTACGACGGAGGCGGCCGATCTCGTCCTGTCCGTACGGGAGTTGGGAGCGGCCTATCTCGGCGGCGTGAGCCTCGCCGCGCTGGCGGGGGCCGGGCTGGTGCGCGAGGTGCGGCACGGGGCGCTGGCCGAGGCGGCGGTGGGGTTCGGGTCGGCGGTGGCGCCCTGGCTGCCGCACGGCTTCTAGGCGACGGCCGTCAGGGCTGCCCTCAGGGCGGCCCTCAGGGTTTCTGGCAGGCCGGGCACCAGAAGAGGTTGCGGGCGGCGAGATCGGCGGTGCGGATCTCGCCGCCACAGATGTGACAGGGCAGGGTGGCCCTGCGGTACACGTAGACCTCGCCGCCGTGGTCGTCGACGCGGGGCGGACGGCCCATCGCCTCCGGGGTGTGCTCGGGGCGGACGGTGTCGATGCGGTTGTTCCGCACGCCCTCGCGCATGAGCTCGACGAGGTCGGCCCAGATCGCGTCCCACTCGGCGGGGGTGATGTCCTTGCCCGCGCGGTACGGGTCGACGCGGTGCCGGAAGAGGACCTCCGCGCGGTAGACGTTGCCCACGCCCGCGATGACCTTCTGGTCCATCAGCAGGGCGGCGATCGTCGTACGGCTGCGGGAGATCCGCCGGTACGCGGCGTGCGGGTCGGCGTCCTCGCGCAGGGGGTCCGGGCCGAGGCGGTCGTGTATCGACTGCTTCTCGGCGGGGGTGATCAGGGCGCAGGTCGTGGGACCGCGCAGGTCGACGTACGCCTCGGTGTTCGCGAGGCGGAGGCGGACCGTGTCGGTGGGCGGGGGTGCGGGGGCCGGACCGAAGGCGACCTTGCCGAAGAGGCCGAGGTGGATATGGACCCAGTCGGTGTCCCGGAAGCCGAGGAAGAGGTGTTTGCCGTGGGCCTCGGTCTGGGTGAGTTCGGAACCGGTGAGGAGGGCGGCGGCGTCGGAGAACTTGCCCTGGGGGCTGGTGACGCGGGGTTCCGTGCCGGTGAAGGCTTCGGCGTAGTCCTGTGCCAGTCGGTGGATCGTGTGCCCCTCAGGCACGGTGGCTCCTCTTGTGCGTGTCGGGGGTGAGCGCCGGGTCTTTCTCGCCCCCGCCGCCCCTGCCCGTCCCATCCTCCAGGGGCGCTGCCCCTTCGACCCCGCAGGGGGCTCCGCTCCCTCCAGGGGCGCGGGGAACTGCGCGACCAGCCCGCACCGGACCCGCACCCGACAGCGAACCCCGCCGCCCGGCCGCCCCGCCGCCGGCGGCTACTGCTGCGGGTGATGCGCCGGGATCTCCGGCAGGTCGCCCGTCGTCTCGTAGGCGGAGAGCATGTCGATGCGGCGCTGGTGGCGCTCGTCACCGGAGAACGGGGTGGCGAGGAAGGTCTCGACGAACTTCGTCGCCTCCTCCGCGGAGTGCATGCGGGCGCCGACCGCGACGACGTTGGCGTTGTTGTGCTGGCGGCCCAGCGACGCGGTCTCCTCGCTCCAGGCGAGGGCCGCCCGGACGCCCTTGACCTTGTTCGCGGCGATCTGCTCGCCGTTGCCGGAGCCGCCGATCACGATGCCGAGGGAGCCGGCGTCGGCGGCGGTGCGCTCGGCGGCGCGGAGGCAGAACGGCGGGTAGTCGTCCTGGGCGTCATAGATGTGGGGGCCGCAGTCGACCACGTCGTGGCCGGCCGCCTTGAGCCAGTCGACGAGGTGGTTCTTGAGTTCGAAGCCCGCATGGTCGGAGCCGAGATACACGCGCATGAGATGAGTGTGACACGGCTGTTTCAGGGCAGCAGCCCCGGGTGTCGGCCAAGAAAACAGTGAACCCGGCAATGGATCCTCAAGGAAACCTCAAGTAACGATCTGGATTCAAAGGTTCACGAATTTCTTTGCCTCCGATTCACTGGACCGGCCCGTACACCGCTCGTACGGGAGCCCCCACACCCGGCACGAAGGAATTCCCCGTATGACTGGTCTCCAAGCCGGACTCAAGAACCGTCACCTCTCGATGATCGCCATCGGCGGTGTCATCGGAGCGGGCCTTTTCGTGGGCTCCAGCTCCGGTATCGCCACCGCCGGACCCGGCATCCTGCTGTCGTACGCCCTCGTCGGCACGCTGGTCGTTCTCGTGATGCGGATGCTCGGAGAGATGTCCGCCGCGAACCCGAACTCCGGCTCCTTCTCGGCGCACGCCGACCGCGCGCTCGGGCGCTGGGCCGGTTTCTCCATCGGCTGGCTGTACTGGTTCTTCTGGGTCGTCGTGCTCGCCGTCGAGGCGACCGCCGGTGCCAAGATCCTCGAAGGGTGGATACCCGCCGTACCGCAGTGGGGGTGGGCGCTGATCGTGATGGTGGTGCTGACCGCCACCAACCTGGTCTCCGTGGGGTCCTACGGCGAGTTCGAGTTCTGGTTCGCCGGGATCAAGGTCGTCGCCATCGGCGCGTTCATCGTCATCGGCCTGCTCGCCGTGTTCGGCGTCCTGCCGGGTGTCGACGCCGACCAGGCGGGGCTCTCCAACCTCACCGACCACGGCGGCTTCCTGCCGCACGGCCCCGGCGCCATCCTCACCGGCGTCCTGCTCGTCGTCTTCTCCTTCATGGGCAGCGAGATCGCCACCCTCGCGGCCGGTGAGTCGGAGGACCCGCAGCGGGCCGTGACCAAGTCGACCAACAGCATCATCTGGCGCATCGCGGTCTTCTACCTGGGATCCATCTTCGTCGTCGTCACCCTGATCCCGTGGGACTCCAAGTCCATCCAGGACACCGGTTCCTACGTCGCCGCGCTCGACTCCCTCGGGATCGCGCACGCCGGTCAGATCATGAACTTCATCGTGCTGACCTCGGTGTTGTCCTGCCTCAACTCCGGCCTCTACACCGCCTCCCGGATGGCCTTCTCGCTCGGCGAGCGGGGAGACGCGCCGAAGGCGTTCGCGCGGGTCAACGGCCGGGGTGTGCCGATGGCCGCGATCCTCGCGTCGGTGGTGTTCGGCTTCGTCGCCGTGTTCTTCAACTACCTCTCCCCCGACAAGATCTTCCTCTTCCTCGTCAACTCCTCCGGTGCGGTCGCCCTGTTCGTGTGGCTGGTCATCTGCTTCTCGCAGCTGCGGATGCGGAAGATCATCCAGGCCGAGGCGCCGGAGAAGCTGGTCGTGAAGATGTGGCTGTACCCGTATCTGACCTGGGCGACGGCCGCGCTGATCGTGTTCGTCCTCGGCTACATGCTGACCGACACGGAGCACGACGGGCGGGAGACCGTGCTGTTGTCGCTGCTCGTCGCGGCGGTGGTGCTGATCATCGCCGTGGTGAAGGAGAAGGTCGGACGCGGGCGGGCGGGTGCCGCGCGGACGGGTGACGTGACGGACAAGGTCTCCGTCTGAACGGATGTGTGAGCAGGGCCCCGTGGCGTGTGCCGCGGGGCCCTTTTCGTGTGCGTTTCCCGTGTGTGCTCACAGGACGGTGAAGCTGTCTTTCACACTCTCGTATGTCTTGAGGGCCTGTGTCTCGATGTCCGGCTGGTACCAGGTGTTGATCTGGTACGACTTGTCGCCCACGTTGAAGCCGAGCAGTTGGGCGTGCCAGGGGACGCCGCCGAGGGTGAAGGTGTACTCCCAGACGACGGCGGGGTGATCGCGGAACGTCGTCTCCTCCAGGCGGATCTTGCGGTAGTCCTGGCCCTGGTGGGCGTTCTGCTCGGAGGTCCTCCAGGTCTCCATCAGGTCCCCTCGGGCGAGGGAGGACTTGGCCGCGAGCTCCTGCTGTCCGTCCGGCGAGGTGTAGTGGACCTCGGCTCCCGTCTTCACGTCCCGCCGCCAGCCGGTGGGGGTCTTCCACGCGAATCCGCCGGCCTCCTCGTGTGCGCCGGGCGGGAGCGAACGGGGGCGGGCGGTGCCCTCGACGGTGGAGGACGGGGTGCCCCCGGGGGTGGAGGCGCCGGGTGCAGAGGAGGAAGCGGAGGCGGAGGCGGACGTGGAGCTGCCCGCCTTGTCGTCACCGGGTGCGCCGGACGTCGTGGCGAGGATGATCGCGACGACGACGGCACCCGCGGCGACCATGCTTCCGGCGGCGACCAGGGCGGTCCGGCGCCGACCCCTGCGGGGGCCGAGGAGTTCGCCCGGGGGTATGCGGTGCGGGTGGGGGCCCAGGATCAGGGCGGGGTCGGGATCGGGGTCCCGGCCGGGGCGGGGTTGTGCGGGGGCACCGGGATCGGTACGGGGGCCGGCGGCGGGTTCGTCGCTGCCGGAGCCGGGGTCGGCGGTACCTCGCGACCCCGATGTGGGGGCGGGACGGGCGAGGTCGGGGTGGTGGGGCCGACGGTGGGTCGGCGGTACCGGACCGACACGGGTGGGAGCGGAGGCCGCGCGCGTGGGGGTGTCCCGGGTCGGCGCGTCCGGCATCGGGAAGTGCTCCGTGGGGACGCCCGCCGCGAGGGAGTCCTGGGTGGGAGCGCTCGCGAGGGGCGTACTGGTCGTGGTGGCACCTGCCCGGAGTACGGCTCCCCCGGAGTTCCCGGGCGGCGTCTCCGACCGAACCTCCGAACGCTCCTCTGAGACAGCCTCGGTGGAGGCACTGGCGCGATGGTCGGCCGACGGCTCGAACGGCTCAGCAGGGACGCCGAGTTCGGAGTTCGCGGCTACGGCCTCGCCGACCGCGTCTGCCGCCTCCGGGGGCGTGCGCTCTGCTCCCGTGCCGTCCGGGGGCGAGGCCAATGATCCCGTCCCGTCCGGAGCCGAGCCCTCCACTCCGGCCACGCCCGGGGCCGAGCCCCCGAACCCCGCCACGTCCGATGCCCTGTGCTCGGAGGCCACGGCATCCGAGGGCTCCGTCCCCTGGGCGGCAGACCGAGCGCCGTCGAACGACGAGCCCGAATCTCCGGCGAGACCCGCCTCCGAGGGCCCATGCCCAGGCGGTACGGCATCCGACGGCTCCACACCCCCGACCACAAACCCGGACTCCGCCGACGCTGAGCCCGAGCCTCCGGCAACACCTGCCCCCGAAAACCCACGCCCAGGCAACACAGCACCCGACGGCTCCGCACCCTCGGCCCCAGACCCAGACCCGTCAACCGCCGAGCCCGAACTCCCGGCACCACCCGCACCCGAAGACCCACGCCCGGGAGGCACGGCATCCGACGGCTCCACACCCTCGGCCACAGAGCGAGATTCCGCCGGGGCGCCACCCGCACCCGAGAGGCCCGGCACCGCATCCTCCACCTCGGCAGGCTCACCCGTAGCCGCCTCGGTCTCCGGCTCCGGCACCCGCGGATCCCGTACCGCCCGTACGACCCGCGTGTCCAGGTCGGCCGGTGTGGGCGGCCCCTGCTCTGTCCGCCGCGCCGGCGGGGCTTCCGACGAGCCCGGTTCGGCATCCGACGTGTCCGTTGACCCGCTGGGCGGCCCCGGTGGAGTACCCGACGCCTCCGGCGGAGTTGCCGCGTCCGGCGACACCGACACGTCCGGCGCGTCTTCCCGCACGTCGCTCGGGGCTCCAGGCGAGTCCGGTGTTCCCGAGCCGTCCGGCGCACCGGGTCCCCCCACAACCCCTGAAGCCCCCGCCGTCTCGGAAGCTTCCGGCCCCCTCGGATCCCTGGGGTCCCTCAGCTCTCCCTGGACCCACGCCGGTGCAGAGGTTCCCGCTCGCTGCGATGTCGATTCCGGTGCCGCCTCCGACCGCCGCGCCCCGTCAGCCTGTCCGGACTCCGCCACCCGCGCAGAGTCCCCCTGTCCTCCAGCCGACGCCTCCCGCCCCGGGCCGGTCCAAGTCCCGGCGCCGGATCCAGCCCCCCGCTCCTCGACCTCCCACTCGTCACCAGCCCCACCGGCATCTCCATCCGACTCCCCCTGCTCCCCCTGTCCCCCCACCCCGACGTCTTCCCCCGCCTCCATCCGCAAAGTCGGCGTAGGCGCCGGGAACGCCACCGTGTGCAGGGCCGATTCCGCCTCGTCCAGGCTCGGGCGTATCGAGGGGTCCTTCTCCAGCAGGGCCGTGAGGATGTCCGTCAACGGGCCCGCAGCCGCGGGGAGTTCCGGCTCCTCGTAGAGGACGGCGTGCAGCGTGGCCAGGGTGGTGTCGCGGGAGAAGGGGGAGCGGCCGCCCAGGGCCGCGCACAGGGTCGCGCCGAGGGACCAGATGTCCGACGGGGGGCCCTGCGGGCGGCCGGAGACCCGCTCGGGGGCCATGTAGTCGGGGGAGCCGACAAGCATGCCGACCATGGTGAGCGCCTTGGCGTCCTGCATCGCGGCGATGCCGAAGTCCGTCAGCACGATCCGGCGGCCGGTGCGGTCGCCGGACTCCACCAGGACGTTCCCGGGCTTGATGTCCCGGTGCAGGACGCCCCGCGCGTGGACCTGGCGCAGGGCCCGCACCAGCCCCAGGCCGAGGAGCGCCGTCTCGCGTGGGCCGAGCGGGCCGTCCTCCACGGTCATCCGTTCCAGGGAGCGGCCCTTGACCAACTCCATGACGATCCACAGGCGTTCGCCCTCGTCCACGACGTCGTAGACCCGTACGACGTTGGGGTGGTCGATCCGGGCCGTGGCCCTGGCCTCGCGCAGGGTCCGTTCACGGCGGGTGCGGGTGTCCTCCGCGTCGAGGCCGTCGATCCGCATCTCCTTGACCGCGACCTGCCGGTCGAGCATTTCGTCGGCGGCCCGCCACACCCGCCCCATTCCCCCCTGGCCGATACTCTCGACCAGGCGATAGCGCCCTGTCACCAGAAGCCCTGGTACTCCGCCGCGCCTCGCATTTCCCGTGTCTCCCGTATTCCCCGGCAATCCGCTGCACCCCCTCAACGATGTCCCGAGTGGAACACAATGGTCACACTTCGCGCCGTACCAGCATAGTGCGGAGAAATCTTGTGGTACCTCTTCAAGTACTGCGAATTCAGGCGCAGCCAAGGGGGGCGAACATGAGTTCTCGTCGTATGACGACCATTGCAGGATCGCTGGTCGCGGCATCTTTCTCGACGGTGATGATCTTTTCCTTCACCGCGAGCGCGGACGAGGGACCCGCCAGCAGCAAGGGGGGAAAGGCCGTTGACGAGGCGCCGGCCGGGGTGAAGCTGACGACGACACTGCCGGAGAAGATCTCCGTCGACAACAGCTCGCAGAAGACCGACCTCACGGCCGGCGTGAAGAACGACGGGAGCAAGGACAGCGGAAAAATCAGGCTCTTGGTCGTCGGTTTCGACGGCATGACGGTCAAAAACGTTCAAGGCTGCTCTCCGATGGAAGAAAAGGATCTGCCGGAGGGCTCGAACAGCGGTTTCGTCTGCCCCATCGACAATCTCGCGGCCGGTAAGTCGAAGTCGTACGCCGTCGACGCCACATTCGATCTCAAGAAGACCGGAAAGATCTGTCTGCCGGTGCAGACCGGCGACGGGAAGAAGACGTTCTGGCAGCAGGGCCCGGTTCCGTTCGGTACGACGAACCCGTCGCCGAACGCCCCGGCCACCCCGCTGCTCCTGGGCACCGACAACAAGCCGGTGGCACCGGGCGGGGACGCCCCGAGCGAGTTGCCGAAGACCGGCGCGGAGCGTGAACTGCTGCCGCTCGGGGCCGCGGGCGCCTCGCTGATGGCGGCGGGCATGGCCGGGCTGTGGTGGTCGCAGCGGCGGCCGCGGCGCACCGTCTGATCCGGAGGGGGGAACCGGCGGAGACCGGCAGAAAACCTGCGAAAGACCGGCTGGAGGCATAACCTGACGGAAGCTGTCAGGTTATGCCTCCAGCATGTCCGGCATGAACAGCTCGATCCACGACGAAGTCACCAGTTTCCAGACCGGGTTCGCCCTGCGCCCCGACCTCGTGTTCCCGGTCCGCTCCCCGGACGACGTGGTCGCCGCCGTGCGCCGCGCGGCCGACGCGCGCCTGCCGGTGACCGTGCTGGCCACCGGACACGGACTGCCCGGCGCGGTGGAGGGCGGCGCGCTCATCAGCACCCGGCACCTGGACCGGGTGACCATCGATCCCGGGACCCGTACCGCCCGTGTCCAGGCGGGTGTCCGCTGGGGGCAGGTGGTCGAGGCCGCCGCGCCGTACGGGCTCGCTCCGCTCAACGGTTCCGCACCGGGCGTCGGTGCCGTGTCGTACACGCTGGGCGGCGGACTCGGCATCCTGGCAAGGGAGTTCGGCTATGCCGCAGACCACGTCCGCTCCCTCGACGTGGTCACCGGGGACGGCCGGCTGCGGCAGGTCACCGAGGGGGACGAGCTGTACTGGGGCCTTCTCGGCGGCGGTCACCGCCTCGGGGTCGTCACCGAGCTGGAGATCGGACTCGTCCCCGTGCGGAGGCTCTACGGCGGTTCGCTCGCCTTCGACGGCCGCGCGGTCGATCCGACGGCCCTGCTGCGGGCGTACGAGGAGTGGACCAGGACCGTACCGGACACGCTGACCTCGTCCTTCGCCGCCGTACCGTATCCGGACCTCCCGGCGCTGCCGCCGCACCTGCGCGGGCGGTACGTCGTCTCGGTCCGGGTCGCGTACACCGGCACCGACGGGGATCGACTCCTCGCCCCGCTGCGGGAGTTCGGCCCGGTTCCGGCGGACTCCCTGCGCGAGATGCCGTATGCCGAGAGCCGCACCATCCACAGCGACCCCGATACCCCGCACAGCTACTACGGGGACAGCGCGGTGCTCGGCGAACTGGACGTGGAGCGGGCCGGTGAGCTGCTCGCACGGACGGGGCCCGGCTCCGGATCCATGGTCGTCGTACAGCTCAACCACCTGGGCGGGGCGCTGGCGCGGCCGGCGCCGAACTCGGTGCCGTACCGCGAAGGGCGTTTCCTGCTACGGCTGTTGACCGGCGGCGGGCGTGAGCAGGCGCGTGCGCTGCTGGACCCGGCCTTCGATCTCCTCGCGCCCGTCACTCTCGGCCGTACCGTCAACTTCGCCTTCGGGGCCGGGGACCGGACCGAAGGGCTGTACGACGCCGAAACACGCGAGAGGCTCGCCGAGTTGGAGTCGCGGTACGACCCGGCGAGCCTCTTCAGGAGGGACGTCAGCGCTTGACGAGCTTCCAGGCGGTGGGCAGCACGCCCATCGCGAGGGCCGCCTTGAGGGCGTCGCCGAGCAGGAAGGGCGTGAGGCCGGCCGCGACGGCGGCGGACAGCGACATGTCGGCGGCGTAGGCGAGGTACGGGACGCCGACCGCGTAGATGATCGCCTCGCCGACCAGCATGGCACCCGCCGTCCGCCACACGTTCCGGTCGGCGCCGCGGCGGGCCAGGGCGCCGACGGCGGCGGAGGCCAGGATCATGCCGAGGATGTAGCCGAAGGAGACGGAGAACCCGGAGGTGCCCTGGGCGAACCACGGGAGCCCGGCGAGGCCGGCCAGCGCGTACAGGGCGAGGGAGGCGACACCGCGGCGGGCGCCGAGGGTCGTGCCGACGAGCAGCGCGGCGAAGGTCTGGCCGGTCACCGGCACCGGGGAGCCCGGCACGGGCACCGAGAGCTGCGCGGCGAGGCCGGTGAGCGCGGCGCCGCCCACCACGAGCGCGACGTCCCGGACGCGGGAGACGGGGATCAGGTCGGCGAGGACCTGGCCGGTGCGGACGGGGGCGACGGCGGTGCTCATGGGGACTCCGCGGGTGTGAACGACAGGGGAACACGGTGACGCTATCCCGGCGCCCTCCGGCCGATCACCGTCAACGGTCGACAAAGCCGGGAACAGGGGCTTGGTGGGCTCCGGACAAAGAGTGTGGGTTACACCCGGTCCGGCGTGACCCATGTCACTGAGGTGAGGTGGCCGGGGCGACAGAGGCCCTGTTCCCACGGCTGTGGGGAATCACCAAACGAACCCTAGTGGTCTGGTCGGATTCACCATTCCTGACCTACCCTTCCAGGCATGGTCGCCCAGTCCCGGTACTTCTCGTCGCGTCGCCACGTCGATCTGCGACGCGTGGGCACGGCTGTCTGTCGCCGTCCGGTGTGAGACGGGTCCCGGCCCGCCTCACCCTCCGAGACGTGTCGGCCCCCGTTACCGAGGACGGTCTTCCATGCCCCGCACCGCGGCACCCCCGGTCCCTGTCCCTTCCACCGCCCGGCGCCGGACGAGCGCCAGCGTCGTCCTGCGGTCCGTGCTGGAGCACGGTCCTGTGGCGCGCAGCACCATCGCCCGGCTGACCGGGCTGTCCCCGGCGTCCGTGACGGACTACTGCTCGCGCTTCACCGAACTCGGCCTGATCCGGGAGTCCGAGACGCCCCGGCGCTCCCAGGGTGTGGGCCGGCCCCATGTGCCCCTGGACCTCGACGAGTCACGGTTCGTCGTGGGCGGGGTCCATGTGGCCGTCCCCTATACGACCGTGGCGCTGCTCGATCTGCGCGGCCGGGTGGTGGCCGTACAGGAGCTCCGGCACGCCGGGACCGACGGCGCCGGTGGCGGTGCCCGTGGCGGTGGCGGTGGCGGCGCCGACGCGATCCTGGCGCGGGCCGCCGACGGGCTCGCCGCGCTCCTCGCCCGGTCCCCGCGGCTGCGCTGCCTGGGTGTCGGCTTCGCGGCCGGCGGCTGGGTGGACCGGGACTCCGGGACCGTCGTCGAGCACCCCCTGCTGGGCTGGCACGAGGTGCCGGTGCGGGACGTGCTCGGCGCCCGGACCGGCCTGCCCGTCCATGTGGACGGCCACGCGCGGGCGTTGGTCAACGCGGAGCGGCTGTTCGGGCGGGCGCGCGGCAGCCGGAGCGTGCTGCACCTGTTCGTCGGCAATGTGGTGGACTCGGCGTTCGCCACCAACGACGAGGTGCATCACGGGCCGCGCTCCCAGGCGGGCGCGATCGCCCATCTCCCGGTGCCGGGCGGCACCGAGCCCTGCGACTGCGGGCGGACCGGATGCCTGCAGGCCGAGCTGAGCGAGCGGACGCTGTGCCGACGGGCCCGGCGGGCGGGGATCGTCGAGGGCGTGAACCCGATGCACGTGGTCGCGGCGGCGGCCGCGGGCGACCCGGTGGCGGCACGGCTGCTGACCGAGCGGGCGGGCGCCGTGGGGCGGGCGGTGCGGCTGCTCCTCGACGTGCTGAACCCGGAGACGGTCGTGGTGACCGAGCTCGGCATCCTGCACCGGGAGGACTGCCTCCGCGCCCTGCGCGAGGGTGTCGGTGACGACCGCGCGGCTTCCGTCATCCCGTCGAGTTTCCCGGATTCCGTCCTTGCCGTGGCGGGTGGTTCGGTGGCGCTCGACGTGCTGTACCGAGATCCGTTGGCCGCGTCACCTGAGGTTATTTAATTCAGAAACTCCGAATGTTGACAGAGGTTCCCCGGGACCGCGAACATCCTGTTCATGAGCCCGAACCTGCACTGTCGCACCCTTTGTTGCTGACACGTTGCCCCGTGTGACGCGCTCATTTCCCCTGCTTGAACGCATTTCTGCGTGACTTTCTCCTGCACTGATTAAGGGAGTTCTCCCATGCCCTATTCCCGCACGTCCGGCATCGACCGGCGGCTCTTCCTCTCCTCGGTCCTCGGCGCCGCGGCCGGTGTCGCCGGCCTCAGCGGCTGCGCGGGCAGCAGTGCCGCCGCGGCCGGCGAGGACGACCTGTCCGCCCCGCTCGCCGCCAAGGTCCCGGCCGGCACGAGCCTGAAGATCGCCTCGTACTCCGGCACCCAGCAACTACAACTGAAACTCGGCAGGTTGGGTGATCCTCCGTTCAAGGTGACGAGCTGGGCCAATATCAGCGCCGGCCCGGATGTCATCAACGCCTTCCGTTCCGGCTCCCTCGACGTCGCCAACAACGCGGGAATCCCGCCGATCCAGGCGCATTTCCAGGGATTCGACGCGAAGATCGTCGCGATCAACATCACCCGCAAGCCGAACTACCTCTTCGCCACCAAGCCCGGCAGCGACATCCGCACGGTCGAGGACTTCAAGGGGAAGAAGCTCGCGTTCTCGCAGGGGCAGGCCCAAGGAGTGGTCCTGCTGCGGGCGTTGAAGAAGGCCGGGCTCGCCTACGACGAGGTGAGGCTGGTCCCGCTCACCAGCAACCAGTTCCTCACGGCCCTGCAGTCCGGCCAGGTGGACGTGGCCCCGCTCGCCAACAGCCAGGCGCCCGCCTACCTCCAGCAGTACGAGGCCAAGGGCGCCCACGCCATCACCACCGACGTGGTCGACCTGCTCAACCTGCTGTGGGCGCCGACCTCCGTGCTGGGCGACCGCGCGAAGGCCGCCGCGGTCGCCGCCTACATCCCGTACTGGGCCAAGGGCCAGGTGTGGACGTACGAGCACCCCGACATCTGGAACGAGGAGTTCTACGTCAAGACGCAGAACCTCACCGCCGCCCAGGCGAAGTCCGTCACCGCGCTCGCCAACAAGCCGCTGTTCCCGCCGAGTTGGGACGAGGCGATCAAGTGGGAGCAGGAGACCGCGGATCTGCTGGCGGAGGGCGGCTTCGTAAAGAAGTTCGACGTGGGCGAGCTGTTCGACCACCGCTTCGAGGGCATCGCCGCGAAGTCCGTACCGGCGGAGTACCAGCGGTGAGCGCCGTGACCACGACGGTCGCCGTCGCCGCCCCCGAGGTGAGCACAGAGGTCCGCAGGCGCCGCCGGCTCTCCCCCGGCCGGCGACTGCCCGCGGCCCGGCTCGTCGGGCCGGTCCTCCTGCTCGCCCTGTGGGCCGCCGCCTCCGCCGCGGGACGCCTCGATCCGGCCGCGGTCCCGGCGCCCTGGACGGTGGTGCGGACCGGCGCCCATCTGTGGACCGCCGGAACGCTGCCCACCGACATCCTGACCTCGCTCGGGCGGGCCGCCTCCGGCTTCGCGATCGGTCTGGGGGCCGGTGTCCTGCTGGCCCTGGCGGCCGGGCTCAGCCGGACCGGCGAGGCGCTGATCGACGGGACGGTGAACCTCAACCGGGCGATCCCCACCCTCGGTCTGATCCCGCTGTTCATCCTCTGGCTGGGCATCGGCGAGTCCTTCAAGGTCGCCATCATCGCGATCGTCGTCTACATCCCGATCTATCTGAACACCCATGCCGCCCTGGCCGGCATCGACCACCGCTACGTCGAACTCGCCGAGGTCCAGGGCCTTTCGAGGTTCGCCTTCGTACGGCAGATCGTCATCCCCGGCGCGCTGCCCGGATTCTTCGTGGGACTCCGGCTCGGTGTCACCGGCTCCTGGCTGGGCCTGGTCGTCCTGGAGCAGATCAACGCCACCAGCGGACTGGGCTACCTGATGTTCCAGGCCCAGAACTACGGCCAGAGCGATGTGATCCTCGTCGGTCTCGTGGTCTACGGCGTCTTCGGCCTGGTCTCCGACAGCGCGGCCCGACTCGTCGAACGGAGGGTGCTGTCATGGCGCCGCACACTGAGCAGCTGACCCGGCCGGCCGTACGACTGCGGGGCCTGACCCGGTCGTTCGGCGGGCGTACGGTCCTCGACGGCGTCGACCTCGACATCCCGGCCGGCCAGTTCGTCGCCCTGCTCGGGCACAGCGGCTCCGGCAAGAGCACGCTGCTGCGGGCGGTGGCAGGGCTGGACCACGAGGTGGTGGGCAGCGGGCAGCTGACCGCCCCCGAACGGGTGTCCGTGGTCTTCCAGGACTCCCGGCTGCTGCCCTGGCGACGGGTGCTGGACAACGTCCTGCTGGGCACCGACGGCGAGGACAGGGGACGGGAGGCACTGGCCGAGGTGGGTCTCGCCGGCCGCGAACGCGCCTGGCCCAACGAACTGTCCGGCGGCGAGGCCCAGCGCGCAGCTCTCGCCCGCTCGCTGGTCCGTGAACCCGAACTCCTGCTGGCCGACGAGCCGTTCGGCGCCCTCGACGCGTTGACGCGCATCAGGATGCACGCGCTGCTGCGGGAGCTGTGGAAACGCCACCAGCCGTCCGTCCTGCTCGTCACCCACGACGTGGACGAGGCGATCGTGCTCGCCGACCGGGTGCTCGTACTCGAAGAGGGCCGTATCGGCCTCGACCTGACCATCGACCGTCCGCACCCGCGTTCCTACCGGGATCCCCTGCTGGGCGAGTACCGCGAACGACTGCTGACCGCGCTCGGCGTCACGGAGGACCACGCATGACCGCACGACGGCTCCACCTCAACGCGTTCCTGATGACCACCGGCCACCACGAGGCCTCCTGGCGGCTGCCCGAGAGCGACCCCTTCGCGCACGTCTCCCTCAACCACTACGTCCACCTCGCCCGGATCGCGGAGCGCGGGACCTTCGACTCGCTCTTCCTCGCCGACGGACCGCAGCTGTGGAGCAGCCTCGCCCAGCGGCCCGCCGGTGCGCTGGAACCCCTCACCCTGCTGACCGCGCTGGCGACGGCCACCGAGCACATCGGACTGATCGCGACCGCCTCCACGTCCTACAACTCGCCCTACAACCTGGCCCGGAAGTTCGCCTCGCTGGACATCATCAGCGGCGGCCGGGCGGGCTGGAACATCGTCACCACGGCCGGCGCGGAGGCCGCCCGCAACTTCGGTCTGGACGCGGAGCCCGCGCACGCCGAGCGGTACGCGAGAGCCGCCGAGTTCCTCGACGTGGCCCTCAAGCTCTGGGACAGCTGGGAGGACGACGCGATCGTCGGCGACAAGGCGGCCGGCGTCTGGGGCGACGACGCGAAGATCCACCCGCCCCGCCACCGGGGGACGTACTTCAGCGTGGAGGGCGCCCTCAACGTGCCCCGCACGCCCCAGGGTTACCCGCTGCTCGTACAGGCGGGTTCCAGTGAGGACGGCAAGGACTTCGCGTCCCGGTACGCGGAGGCCGTGTTCACCGCCCAGCAGACCATCGAGGACGCGCGGGCCTTCTACGCCGACCTCAAGGCACGGACCTCAAGAGCGGGTCGCGACCCCGAGCACATCAAGGTGCTGCCCGGAATCGTCCCCGTCATCGGCGCCACCGAGGCCGAGGCGCTCGCGAGGGAACAGGAACTGGAGGACCACATCGTGCACCGGCACGGCGTGGCGAACCTTGAGCGACTGCTGCAACTGCCCGCAGACACACTGGAGTTGGACAGACAGCTGCCCGCCGACCTGCCGCCCGAGTCCGCCGTCGAGGGTGCCAAGAGCCGCTACACGCTGGTCGTGGAGCTGGCCCGGCGCGACCGGCTCACCGTGCGGCAGCTGATCGGACGGCTCGGCGGCGGGCGCGGTCACCTCACCTTCGCCGGCACACCCGAGCAGGTCGCCGACGCCATCGAGACGTGGTTCACGCAGGGCGCCGCCGACGGCTTCAACATCATGCCCGCGGTGCTCCCCTCGGGTCTGGACGCCTTCGTCGACCACGTCGTCCCGATCCTGCGCGGCCGCGGCCTGCTCCGCACGGAATACGGCCCGCGCCGGACCCTGCGGGAGCGCTACGGCCTTCCCCGCCCCGCCAACCAGCACGTCCAGCCCGCCTACGTCTAGGAAGGACCCTTCCCATGTCCGGTATCGAGATCCGCAAGGTCACCGCGAACATCGGCGCCCAGGTCTTCGGCGTCGACCTCGCCAAGCCGCTCGACGAGGAGACGGCCACGGCTCTCCGTGACGCCCTCAACACCCACAAGGCGCTGGTCTTCAGCGACGTGCACCTCGACGACGAGGGCCAGCAGGCCTTCGCCCGGCACTTCGGCGAACTCACCACCGCCCATCCGACCGTGCCCGCCGTCGACGGCGCCCCGAACGTCCTGCCCGTCGACAGCGAGGGAGGCCGTGCGGCCAACCACTGGCACACCGATGTCACCTTCGTCCTCAACCCGCCCCAGGCCAGCACCCTGCGCAGCCTGACGATCCCGCCGTACGGCGGCGAGACCCTGATCGCCAACTCGGCGGCCGCCTACCGGGATCTGCCGGAACCCCTCAGGCGCCTCGCCGACGACCTGTGGGCCGAGCACACCAACGACTACGACTACGCCGTACCGGAGGAGACGCTGGACGAGGAACAGGCCGCCCGGCGCGCCCAGTTCACCTCGATCAAGTTCCGCACGGCCCACCCCGTGGTCCGCGTCCACCCGCTGACCGGTGAACGGGGGCTGTTCATCGGCGGGTTCGCGCAGCGGATCGTCGGCCTGTCGACGGGTGAGTCCCGCAAGCTCCTCGACCTGCTCCAGTCCTACGTCACCCGCCCGGAGAACCTGCTGCGCCACCGCTGGTCGGAGAACCAGCTCGTCCTGTTCGACAACCGGATCACCCAGCACTACGCCGTCGACAACTACGACGGTCTGCCGCGCCGGCTGCACCGGGTGACCGTCGCCGGGGACGTCCCGGTGGGCATCGAGGGCAAGGAGAGTTACCCGATCCAGGGGGACGCCTCGCACTACACGGCCGTAGCCGCGTAGTCACCGTCCGTCCCGGACGGGTCCGCATCGTGGGCGGTCTCCCCTCTGACCAGGGGAGACCGCCCAGACTGTGGGCGTTTTCGCCCGTCTCACGCACTGGACGAACCCGCCCATGCCCAGCACCACCGTCAAGACCCCACAAGGGTCCGACGCCTCCCTGACCCACGGCCTCAAGCAGCGCCACCTGTCGATGATCGCCCTCGGCGGGGTGATCGGCGCCGGACTGTTCGTCGGCTCCGGCGCGGGGATCGCCGCCGCCGGCCCGTCGATCGTCCTCGCCTACACGCTCTCCGGCCTCCTCGTGATGCTGGTGATGCGGATGCTCGGCGAGCTGTCGGCCGCACACCCCTCCTCCGGCTCCTTCTCCGCGCACGCCGAGCGGGCGTTCGGCCCCTGGGCGGGCTTCACCGTCGGCTGGTCCTTCTGGATCCTGCTGTGCACGGCCGTGGGCCTGGAGGGCATCGGCGCCGCGAAGATCGTGACCGGCTGGCTCCCGGGGACCCCCGAGTGGGCCTGGGTGGCCCTGTTCATGCTGGTCTTCTGCGGCACGAACCTGGCCGCGGTGAAGAACTTCGGCGAGTTCGAGTTCTGGTTCGCGGCCCTCAAGGTGGCCGCGATCGCCCTGTTCCTGATCCTCGGAGTGCTGGCGATCGCCGGCGTCCTGCCCGGTACGGACGCGCCGGGCACCGCGAACCTCACCGGCCGAGGGGGCTTCTTCCCGGGCGGCGGCGAGGGCCTGGTCGTCGGCCTGCTCGCCTCCGTCTTCGCGTACGGCGGCCTGGAGACGGTCACCATCGCGGCCGCCGAGTCCGAGGACCCGGTGCGCGGGGTGGCGAGCGCGGTCCGTACCGCGATGTGGCGCATCGCGCTGTTCTACGTCGGCTCGATGGCGGTCATCGTCACCCTGGTCCCGTGGGACGCGCGGGCGGTCGTGGAGAAGGGGCCGTACGTCGCCGCCCTCGACGAACTGGGCATCCCGGGAGCGGGCCGGCTCATGAACGTGGTCGTCCTCGTCGCCCTCCTCTCCGCGATGAACGCCAACGTCTACGGCTCCTCCCGCATCGCCTACTCCCTGGTCGAGCGGGGCCTCGGCCCCGGCGCCCTGGGCCGCGTCCACGGCGGTGTCCCCCGCCTCGCGGTCCTCGCCTCCAGCGTCTTCGGCTTCGTCTGCGTGGTCCTCAGCCACTGGCGCCCCGACGACGTCTTCTCGTGGCTCCTCAACATGATCGGCGCGGTCATCCTGGTCGTCTGGGCCTTCATCGCCGTATCCCAGCTGCGGCTGCGCCGCGCGCTGGAACGCGAGGCCGCCGAGCGACTGACCGTGCGCATGTGGGCCTTCCCGTACCTGACCTGGGTCGCCCTGGCCGGCATGGCGGCGATCCTCGTCCTGATGGCCCGGGAGCCTGCCACGCGGGTGCAGCTGTACTGGACGGGCGGCCTGACTCTGGTCCTGGCGGGTGCGGGACACGCGTGGCAGAAGGCGCGCGCCGGCCGGCGGGCGGAAGCCCCCGCGAGGACGTGACTCGCGGGGGCTTCCCGGGTTCGGTCAGGCCTTGCGGGCCAGGCCGCCGTGCTGGCCGATCGGGGCCGGGACGGTGTCGCCGTCCGGGCGCCACAGCGGGACCGACACCACGCCCGGGTCCACCAGCTCCAGTCCCTCGAAGAACGCCTCGATCTTGTCCACCGGACGCAGGAAGTAGGGCACCGCGCCGGTCTCGTTGTAGGCGTCCTGGGCGTGCTCGTAGTCCGGGTCGGTGCCGCGGGAGCCGTCGTTGATGCACAGGTAGCTGCCGGAGGGCAGGCCCGCCACCAGCCGGCCGACCAGTTCGCGGGCCAGGTCGTAGTCGCCGACATGGCCGAGGATGCCGCTGAGGATCAGGGCCGTGGGGCGGGTGAGGTCGAGGGTCCGGGAGGCGGCCTCCAGGATCTTCTCCGGCTCGTAGAGCGTCAGGTCCTCGTACGCCGTCTCGCCCTCCGGGGTGGAGGTGAGCAGGGCGCGGGCGTGGGCGAGGACCAGCGGGTCGTTGTCGACGTAGACGATCTTCGATTCGGGGGCGCTGCGCTGGGCGACCTCGTGGGTGTTGTCGACCGTGGGCAGCCCGGTGCCGACGTCCAGGAACTGGCGGACGCCCGCCTCCTCGACGAGGTACCGGATGCTGCGGCCGAGAAAGGCGCGGCTGCTGCGGGCGATCGTGACGATGCCGGGGAAGACGGCCGTGTAGGCGTCGCCGGCCGCTTCGTCGACGGGGTAGTTGTCCTTGCCGCCGAGCCAGTAGTTCCAGATCCGGGCCGAATGCGGCACCGAGGTGTCGATCTCCGTCATGTTCCTATCGTGCTACGACCGGTCCTGCTCGCACGGCACATTGAGGGAGAGAAGTGCGGCGGATCCGTGCTTGTCGAGGCGGAGTTCGGTGATCGCCGCGTTGCGCAACCGCGGGAACACTCTGCGGTACTCCCTGAGCGGGATCGACAGCAGCGCGCACAGCGTCAGCCGGAGCAGGGTGTTGTGGGCTACGACGAGGACGCGCTCGCCGGGGTGGGCGGCGGCGATGCGGCGCAGGGCCGCGGTGCCGCGGGCGGCCGCTTTCAGGGGATCTTCCGCGCCGGGGAAGGGATACGTCACGGGATCCGCGCGGAACGCCTCGGCCGCGTCGGGGACTTCAGCCGCGAACTCCGCGAGGGTACGGCCCTCCACCACCCCGAAGTCGCACTCCCTGAGGCCGGGTTCGCGGTGCGGTGTCACACCCAGGGCGCGCGCGGCGGGTTCGGCGGTGGCGATCGCCCGCGACAGGTTGGACGTCCAGATCGCGTCGGGACGGTGTGCGGCGGCCCAGCGCCCAAGCGCCTGCGCCTGTTCCCGGCCCTCGTCGGTGAGGCCGATGTCGCTCACGCCCGCGTAGCGGTTCTCGGCGTGCCAGATGGTTTGGCCGTGGCGGGTCAGTAGGAGGGTGGTGCTCATGTCTGGGTCCCGTCTTCGAGTGCGGCGCCGTCGTGGCTGGTCGCGCAGTTCCCCGCGCCCCTGAGCAGGTGGGTGTCCAAGCTGGTTTCTCAGTTCAGTCGGTGGTGTGCGAGTGCAGCTACCGGGGCCGGGAGCCAGCCCCTGTTCGTGAGTTCGTCGACGAGGCGGGCGTATGGCTCGGCGAAGAGAGTGGTGCGCTCAAGGTTCGGTACAAGCGTCGTGCGGACGCGGACCATGCGCTCCGCGAGGTCCGGCAAGGGCTTCCCGGTGACGCCGTGGGCCGCCAACGCCGCCATTCCCAGGGCCGGTTCGGTCTGTTCGGGTACGCGGGCCGGGCGGCCGAGGATGTCGGCGCGGAGCTGGTTCCAGTAGGGGCTGCGGGCCGCGCCGCCGGTGAAGGTGAGGGGGCCGTCGAGCGGGGCGCCCAGGTGGTGCAGGTAGTCGAGGCAGAGGCGTTCCGCGAACCCGACGCCCTGGAGGAGCCCGGCCCAGCGGTCGGCGTCGTCGGCGGGGGTGCCGAGGAGGAGGGCGGTGGCGTCCGGCGCGCGGAAGGGGAACCGCTCCCCCCGCGACACCAGCGGGTAGGCCACCGCGCCGGACGGCTCGTACGCGGCCGCCCGTTCGTCCATGGCCCCGGGGTCCAGGTCCGTCGGGAGCGCCCCGGCGCCCACGCTCGACGCCCCGCCGGGCAGCCAGGTGCCGCCCGGCGCGCGGTGGTTGTAGACCACACCGCTCGGGTCCCGCACCGGGTCCGGGGTGGCCCCCTTCAGTACCAGGGTGGTGCCGAGCACCGAGTTCCAGGAACCGTGGCGCAGGGCACCCGCGGCGATCTGGGCCGCGCAGCCGTCGGTCATCCCGGCGACGACGGGCGTGCCGGCCGGGATGCCGGTCGCCTCCGCGGCGGCCGCGCAGACCTCGCCGAGCCGGGTGCCGGGCAGGACGACCTCGGGAAGGTCCAGGGCGACTTCCGGCCAGGCGCCGCGCTCGACGTCGTAGCCCGTCTTGAGCGCGTGGCTGGAGTCGGTGGGCACCGGGCTGCCGATCAGGTGGGCGGTGACGACATCGGGTTGGTGGGTGACCCGGCCGCCCCGGCCGCCGTACTCCCGCGCCAGCCACAGCGCCTTCGGCAGCGCCCACGTGTCCTGGACGGCCAGCCCCGCCTCCCGCAGCCCGGCCGCCTCACCCGCCGCGCGTGCGTCGTCGTACATGAGCGCCGGGCTCGTCGGCCGGCCCTCCGGGTCGGTCAGCAGGACCGTCCCCGACGTCCCGCACACAGCGAGTCCGCCGATCCGTACACCCGACAGGGTGAGAAGCGCGGAACGGGACGCCGTGCGCACCGCCTCCCACCACTCCCCCGGATCCTGCTCGTGCCGCACGCCCTCGCGCATGCCGCCGAGCGGGGCGGAACCCCGTCCCAGCACGGTTCCGTCGGCCGTGACCGCCAGCGCGCGCACGCTCTGGGTGCCGAGGTCGATCCCCAGCCACGCCGTCTCGTTCTCGTCCGTCATCCCTGTCATCGGAGCCTCCCACCCGCACGGGGTCTATGCGTACCCGGGACTCGCGGCTCAACATCGTCTCAGTGAAGCGACGATCCGGAGGTCGACGATGACCCAGAGGACCGATCCCGTACGTGTCGTGGCGGCCGGCGACCACTTCGTCCTGCCGGGGCTGATCGCCGGGGCCGTCGAGGCCGAGCTGGGCGGCATCAGCGCGCAGACGAAGGAGGTGACGCTCGGCTGGCCCCTGGAGCCCTTCGGGCCCGTCTCGGAGGTGACGGAGGCGAGCGACGCAGAGGACGAGCTGATCGAGGCGCTGGACGGCGCGGAGGTCCTCGTCACCCAGATGGGCCCGGTCACCGAGCGGGTGCTGAACGCCGCCGGCAGCCTGCGGCTGGTCGTCGTGTGCCGGGGCGGCCCGGTCAACGTGAACCTCGACGCGGCCAAGGCCCGTGACGTGCGGGTGTGCTTCGCGCCCGGCCGCAACGCCGCCGCCACCGCGGAGTTCACCGTCGGCATGCTGCTGGCCGCCGTGCGCCGCATCCCGCAGGCCCACGACCTCCTTGCCGGACAGGGCAGTTGGGAGGGCGGCGCCGCCTACTACACGTACGAGCACAGCGGCCTGGAGCTGGAGGACCTGCCCGTGGGACTCGTCGGCTACGGCGCCGTCGGCAGCCGGGTCGCCCGCGTGCTGTGCGCCTTCGGGGCGCAGGTGATGGTGTACGACCCCTATGTGCGCGGCGAGATCCACGGGCTGCGCGTGTCCTCCCTCGACCAGCTCCTCACCCGCTCCCGGGTCATCACTCTGCACGCCCGTCTGACCGCCGAGACCCGCGGCCTGATCGGCGCCCGCGAGCTGGCCCTGCTGCCCGAGGGGGCGGTCGTGGTGAACGTGGCCCGCGGCCCCCTGATCGACGAGGGCGCCCTGTGCGACGCCCTCGAAGCCGGCCGGGTGTCGGCGGCGGCCCTCGACACCTACGAGCACGAGCCGCTGCCCACGGACTCCCGGCTGCGCGCCCTGGCCGACCGGGTCGTCCTGACCCCGCACCTCGGCGGGGCGAGCCGCGCGGTGGCCGAGAAGGCGGCGAGGATCGCGGCGGCCGAGGTGGGCCGCTGGGCTCGGGGGGAGCGGTTGGCGCACTGCTTGACGTGACGGTCGTGGTCGGTCGCAGGAGGGCGTAGGAGGGAATCCGTATGTACGTCGGTATCGATGTGGGCACGTCCGTCGTCAAGGCCGCCGCCTTCGACGGCGGGGGCCGTCAACTGGCCGTCGAGTCACGCCCGGTGGAGCTCTCCCTGCACGGCGGGTTCGTCGAGCAGGACATGGACGAGGTCTACGGCGCCGTCGTCGACGTCCTCGGCAAGCTGACCGGGCGGGTGCCGGAGCCGGTGGAGCTGGCCGGGCTGACCGGACAGGGCGACGGGGTGTGGCTGGTCGACGGGGAAGGGCGGCCGGTGCGGTCGGCGATGTCCTGGATGGACGGGCGGGCGCACGAACTGCTCGACCAGTGGCTCGCGGACGGCACGTTCGAGACGGTGTTCCGGCGGACCGGCGGCGCGATGTTCCCGGGCTCGCCGGGACCCTTGCTGGCCTGGCTGGACCGGTACGACCCGAAGTCTCTGGACGCCGCCGCGGCCGCCGTGTACTGCAAGGACATGGTCTTCCAGCGGCTCACGGGGGCCGCGCGGGCGACGACGGACGTGTCGGACGCGTCCATGCCCTTCCTCGACCCGCGGACCCGGTCGTACGACAACCGGGTGGTGGAGCTGTTGGGGCTCACCCATCGCCGGCGGCTGCTGCCGCCCGTCGGGGACCCGATCACCACGGGCGAGGCTCGGGAAGGGCTGCCGTCCGGGACACGGCTCTCGAACGGGCCGTACGACCTGCCGGCCTGTGCGCTGGGGGCCGGGGTCACCGAGCCCGGGGACGGTCTCCTGATCGTGGGGACCTGTCTCGCCGCGCTGGTCGCCACGACCGAGCTCGATCTGAGCGGTGAGCCGGCCGGCCTGTACATCTCCACCGACCGGCACGGGCACCGGCTGCGGGCGATGCCGGCGATGGTCGGGACCGCCGCGCTGGACTGGGTGCTCTCGACGACGGGCGTCACGCACGCGGAGGTGGACGAGCTGCTGGCGTCGACTCCGCCGGGGGCGCACGGGGTGCGGGTGCTGCCGTACTTCGCTCCCTCCGGGGAGCGGGCTCCGTTTGTCGAGCCCCATCTGCGGGCCGAGCTGAGCGGGGTCTCACTGGAGACGACGCCTGCCGATCTGATCCGGGCGACCTGTGAGGGGATCGGGTACGCGGCTCGGCACTGTCTGGAGGCGGCGGGGCTGACGGGCGCTCTCGCGGTGTGCGGCGGGGGGACCCGGAGCCCTGCCTGGATGAAGTTGCTCGCCGATGTCCTCGGGCGGCCGCTCAGGGTTGTGGAGGGGGAGGTGGGGGCCCGGGGGGCGGTGCTGGCTGCGGCCGAGCGGTACGGGGTTTCTCTTGACGCGGGAGTGTGGACCGAACCTACGGACGTTGTTGAGCCGGATCCGGGACGTTCCGCGTATTACGCCAAGGGGTTCCAGGAACATTTGGTGCGGTTGGATGTGGCTCGGGGGGCGGCCGGACGTTAGCTGCGGGTCTCGTCGTGGCTGGTCGCGCAGTTCCCCGCGCCCCTAAGGGGGTTGCAGTTCACGGTGTTCATGCGGTGCTCGAATTGCGGCGGGAGTCTTCAGGAGTTTCGTGCGCTCACTGAGGACGAGCAGAAGTTCGTCCGGGAGCACAAGCCCAGGCACACCCGCCTGGGCTCGTACTTCCGGTGTGCTCGTGAAGGGTGTCTGCGGTATCAGCGGCGCGGGGACCAGAAGGACGGGGGGTCCTTTCCCGAGCCGGAGAAGTGACTACAGGTTGCTGAAGTCGGGGCCCTTGGTGCGGGTGCGCTTGATCTCGTAGAAGCCCGGGACCGAGGCGACCGCCACCGTGCCGTCCCACAGGCGGCCGGCCTCCTCGCCCTTGGGGGCCGGGGTGACGACCGGGCCGAAGAAGGCGATCTGCTCGCCGTCGGAACCGGGGACCGCGATGACCGGGGTGCCGACGTCCTGGCCGACCTTGTCGATGCCCTCCTTGTGGGAGGCGCGCAGCTCGGCGTCGAACTCGAAGTCCTTCTGGTCGAAGTACTCGATCAGGTCGGCGGGCAGGCCGACGTCCGCCAGGGCGCCCTCGACGGCCTCGCGCGTCGGGCCCTGGCCCTCGTTGTGGATACGGGTGCCGAGCGCGGTGTACAGCGGGCCGAGGATGTCGGAGCCGTGCTTCTGCCAGGCCGCGGTGACCACCCGGATCGGCTGCCAGGCCTTGGTCTCAAGGAGTTCGCGGTACTCCTCGGGCAGTTCGTCGATCTTCGGTTCGTTCAGCACCGCCAGGCTCATGATGTGCCAGCGCACCTCGATGTCCCGGACCTTCTCCACCTCCAGGACCCAGCGGGAGGTCATCCAGGCCCAGGGGCACAGCGGGTCGAACCAGAAGTCGACGGGGGTCTTGCCGGAGGCGCTCGCGGTCTCGGACATGAGTCTCCTAGAGAAGTGTTCGTTTCAACCCGCAACACCGGTCGCCGCCCACCCCATTCCCGGCTGACCGATGTCAGGGGCACATGGCAGGATCGGGCCTGTCCGCATGCTGAACACCATCCGAGGGAGCATCGCCCGTGCCCGGTGAGAATCTGTCCCGTGACGAGGCCCGGGAGCGGGCCGCCCTGCTGTCCGTCGACGGGTACGAGGTGTCCCTCGACCTGCGCTCGGCCGTCGGGGACGAGGCCGGGGACGGTCCGCGCACCTTCCGGTCGGTCACCACGATCCGCTTCCGGTGCAACGAGCCGGGGGCCACGAGCTTCGCGGACCTGATCGCACCGAGCGTCACGGCACTCTCGCTGAACGGCCGGGACCTGGACCCCGGCGAGGTCTTCGACGGCTCCCGGATCGCCCTGGAGGACCTGGCCGCCGAGAACGAACTGATCGTGGACGCCCGGTGCGCCTACTCCCGCACCGGCGAGGGCATGCACCGCTTCGTCGACCCCGAGGACGGCGAGGTCTACCTCTACACCCAGTACGAGCCGGCCGACTCCCGCCGCGTCTTCGCGAACTTCGAGCAGCCGGACCTCAAGGCGCCCTTCCGCTTCGAGGTGCGGGCGCCGGAGGGCTGGACGGTGTGGAGCAACGGCGTCGGTTCGGAGCACGACGGGGTCTGGCGGTTCGCGGAGACCAAGCCGATCTCGACGTACATCACGTGTGTGGTGGCCGGTCCCTACCACTACGTGAAGGACTCCTACGAGCGGGTCCTGGAGGACGGCACGCGCCTGGAGATCCCCCTCGGCGCCCTGTGCCGCAAGGGGCTCGCCCCCCACTTCGACTCCGACGACGTCTTCCTCGTCACCAAGCAGGGCCTGGACTTCTTCCACGAGCACTTCGACTACCCGTACCCCTTCGGGAAGTACGACCAGGCGTTCGTGCCCGAGTACAACCTCGGCGCGATGGAGAACCCGGGGCTCGTGACCTTCCGCGAGGAGTACATCTTCCGGGGCAAGGTCACCCGGGCGTCCTACGAGGGCCGGGCCAACGTCATCCTGCACGAGATGGCGCACATGTGGTTCGGCGACCTGGTCACCATGGTGTGGTGGGACGACCTGTGGCTGAAGGAGTCCTTCGCGGACTTCATGGGCACCTTCGCCAACGTCGGCGCGACCCGCTTCACCGACGCCTGGATCACCTTCGCCAACCGCCGCAAGGCCTGGGCCTACCGCGCCGACCAGCTGCCCTCCACGCACCCCATCACCGCCGACATCCGCGACCTCCAGGACGCCAAGCTCAACTTCGACGGCATCACGTACGCCAAGGGCGCCTCCGTACTGAAGCAGCTCGTCGCGTACGTCGGCCAGGACGCGTTCCTGGAGGGCGCGCGGCGCTACTTCAAGCGGCACGCGTACGGCAACACACGGCTCGGTGACCTGCTGTCGGTCCTGGAGGAGACCAGCGGCCGGGACATGAGCGCGTGGGCGCGGTCCTGGCTCCAGACGGCCGGGGTCAACTCCCTCACCCCGCAGGTGCTGCTGAGCCCCGAGGAGCGCATCGACGAGCTGGCGGTCGTGCAGGAGGCGGCTGCCCTTGCCCCGGCGGACCACCCGGAGCTGCGGCCGCACCGGGTCGCGGTCGGGCTGTACCGCCGTACGCCCGAAGGGGCTCTGGAGCGGTACGCGCGTGCCGAGGCGGACGTCGACGGGCCGCGTACGGTCGTGGCGGAGCTGGCCGGTGCCGAGGTGCCGGAGCTCGTGCTGGTCAACGACGACGACCTGACGTACTGCAAGACCCGCTTCGACGCGGGCTCCCTGGAGACCCTGAAGGCGGGGCTCGGCGACCTCACCGACCCGCTGGCCCGCGCCCTGTGCTGGTCGGCGCTGTGGAACATGACGCGGGACGCGCTGCTCCCGGCCAGGGAGTTCGTGGACATCGTGCTGCGCTTCGCGGGCCGCGAGTCCGACATCGGCGTCCTGCAAATGCTGCACGCGTGGGCCGAGTCGGCGCTCGTGCACTACGTGGCGCCGGACTGGCGGGACACGGGCGCGGGGCTGCTCGCCGAGGGGGCCGAGCGGGAGCTGCTCGCCGCCGAGCCGGGCAGCGAGCAGCAGCTGGCCTGGGCGCGGTTCTTCGCGCGGACGGCCGCGGGCCCGGCCGCCTTCGACCTGTTGCAGGGCCTGCTGGACGGCACGGCGGTCATCGAGGGGCTGGACGTCGACCAGGAGCTGCGGTGGGCGTTCCTGCAGCCGCTGGCCGTGTGGGGGGTCGCCGACGAGAAGGCGCTGGCCGCCGAGCTGGCCCGCGACGACACCGCTTCCGGCAAGCGCCACCAGGTCCGCTGCCTGGCCGCCCGGCCCTCCGAGGCCGTCAAGGCGCAGGCGTGGGCGCAGGTCGTGGAGTCCGACGCGCTCTCCAACGCGCTGGTCGAGGCGACGATCGCGGGGTTCGAGCAGCCGTCCCAGCGGACCCTGCTGGAGCCGTACACGCAGAAGTACTTCGCGGCGATCGAGCGGGTCTGGAAGGACCGGTCGATCCAGATCGCGATGAACATCGTCTCGGGGCTGTTCCCCTCCCTCCAGGACTCGCGGGCCACGCTCGACGCGGCCGACGCGTGGCTCGCGGCCCACGAGGACGCGGCGCCGGCGCTGCGCAGGCTGGTGCTGGAGGGGCGGGACGATCTGGCGCGGGCGCTGCGGGGGCAGGAGTGCGACGCGGGGGCCGGCAGCGCCGTCGACCCCGTCAACACCGCATGACCTTTGGCCTGAGCTTGGGCGTCCGGTAGCCGTTACGAAATACGGTCAATAGGAGCCGTAACCCCTGGTCCCACCCGAATGGACCAGGGGTTTTCGCTCCCTACTCGGCACCCGAACACCCGTCCTTTAGTACTGCCTTGTCCATATTTGTCGACGGGCGTGTAACAGCGGTTAGCGGGCGGTCCTGAGGCGGGAACCTCCGCTGCATGAACCACAACACCCCGGTCCCCCCGCTCTCCCCCCGCCCCCTGCGTCACCTCTCCGAGGTGCAGCGCCGTGTCGTGACGGCCGGCCGGCTGCGCGCGACCGGCGTCTCGGTCGCCGAGGCCAACGAGCAGTGCCGGCCCGGCGGCCCCTGGCAGCAGATCCTCCCGGGTGTCTTCCTGCTCCACCCGGGCCCGCCGACCAGCGAGGAGCGGCTGCACGCGGTGCTGATGTACGCGTCACGGGAGCAGAGCGCCGGGGTCCCGACGCAGCCGGGCGCGGAGGAGCCGCACCGCCCCGTGTACGCGGATGCGATGATCACCGGCCTGGCGGCGCTGACCCTGCACGGCTTCAGCTCGACCCCGACGCTGCTCTCCCTGGACCGGATCGACGTCCTGGTCCCGAGGATGCGGCGGCTGCGCTCGACGGGCGGCGCGCGGATCGTCCGCACCTCGGCGCTCCCCGCCGCCGAACAGGTCACCGGCCTCCCGGTCGCCCCGGTGCCGCGCGCCCTCGCCGACGCGGTCACCGAACTGACGGACGCGGGCGCGGTACGCCGGCTGCTGACGGAGGCGGTGCGCGGCGGGCACTGCGAACCGGCCGCGGTCGTCCGGGAGTTGAACAACGCCAAGCTGCTGAGCCGCCCGCACGTGGTGGACGCGGTGGACTCCCTGCTCGCCGAGGGCCGCGCCATCGCGGAGGACCGCCTGTACCGCATGGTCGAGGAGTACGGCCTCCCCGACCCGGTGTGGAACGTCGACCTGAGGCTGCCGGGCGGCCCGCACCTGGGCGGCCTGGACGCGTACTGGCCGGAGCAGGCGGTCGCGGTGGAGCTGGACACCCGCGCTCCCCGTCAGGACGAGGACGCGCTCTGGTCCGAGTACGCCCGCAAGCGCGAGCACCTGGAGCGGCTCGGCATCACGGTCGTCCACATCACCCCGCGCAAGCTCCGGGACGCGATGGAACAGCAGGCGACGGTGGTCCGTACGGCCCTGATGGCCTCCGGCGACCGAGATCCCGCCGCGTATGTCGTGGTGCTGCCCCGGTAGTGACGGACCGGGGCGGGACCAGGAGGGGAGAGGAGGGGCCACGGCACTGGGGAGCCGGGGCCCCTCCTCGCGTCGCGCGCCCGCGGCCGCTAGAGGGGGTCGGGCAGCGCGGGACGGGCGACGCCCGCGGCGGCTCGGTCCAGCAGGGCCGCGTACGACGCGATCATCCTCGTACGGCTGAAGCGTTCGCGGCTCGCCGCGAGGGCCGGGGCGAGGTCGGTTCGGGCATCCGCCGCCCGGGACCAGGCCGCCGCGATCTCCTCCGGGTCCGGGGCCGTGATCAAACCGCGCCCCGCCACGATCGCCGCGCTGTCGCCGACATCGGTCGCCACCGGGACCGCGCCGCACATCATGCCCTCGATCAGGCACAGCGGGGCGGCTTCGCCCCAGGCGGAGGTGAGGGCGACGACGTCCGAGGCGGCGTACAGCGTCTCCATGTCGCGCCGGACACCCAGCAGACGCAGCCCACGGTCCGCGAGGGCCGGGGCCCCTCGGAACGCCGTCGCGATGTCCGTGGTGAGCCCGGGGTTCGCCGCCGTCATGCCCGCCCCGCACATCAGCACCTGCCCGTCGGGAACCCGGCCGAGCCAGGCACGGGCGGCGGCGAGCAGCAGGGGGACGTTCTTCATCGCGTCGTAGCGGGCGGCGAAGACGACCACGGGGGCCGCCTGGTCGATGCCGAGTTCCGTGCGGAGCGCGAGGCGGCGGGCCGCGTCCGGGCGGAAGCGGAAGAGGTCGACGCCGTTGGGGATCACATGGAGGAGCTCGGCGGGGATCCCGGCGGCCCGGTACGCGTCCCTCGTCGACTCGGCGCAGCAGACGCAGGCCACGACCGTGCCGTCGGCGATGGCGGCCTTCAGCTCGTCGAGGGCGTGGCCCTGGTTCTCCGGGTCGGAGCGGTGCAGACAGACCACCACCGGGCGCCGCGGCAGCCCCGCCTGGTTCAGCAGCCCCAGCGGCTGTTCCTTCAGGGACAGGACGACGTCCGCGCCGGCCGTCGCCCGGGCCGTTTCGGCCAGCTCCGGACCGGTGAAGTCGGCCGAAACGCCGGTGCCGCGGAAGGTGCGGTCGAGAGAGGTGACGCCCACCCCGGCCGCGGTGAGCGCCCGGTAGCAGGTGTCGTCCGTCATCCGCTGCCGGGTCGCCTCCCGGTGCACCTCGCCGTACAGGCTCAGCACCCGATGGTGCTGGCCGCCCTCGGTGAGACCCAGAACGATGTCGCTGTGCACGATCCGGGCCCCACCGGAGAAGAAACCCTCGTAGACCGACAGCACTCGCAGCTCGCGTCCCGTACGCACACGACCACCCGCCTTGCACACAAATCGAGCCATCCCCGTGAAGTGCGGGTTAGCCGATATGAGGCGGTACGGACATTACGTCCGGATGAACTGCGTGCTTCGTGTCCGAGTCGGCGCGCCTACTCGCCGCAGAACTCCGCCTCGACCACCGTGTCGGTGTCTCCCGACCAGTCGCCGTTGTAGTTGAAGGCGAGGGAGTGCCGGCCGTCGGCGGTGGTCACGGCCACGGAGGAGGAGCCGTGGATGCCGCCGTTGTGACCCCAGACGTGCACTCCGCAGCTGAGCTTCCGGTCCATGAGACCGAGGCCGTAGCCGGCGTTCGGGAGCCCCTCGACGGGCACCGTGGTCTTCATCTCCTTCAGCTGCTTCGGCGGGAGCAGCCTGCCCTTCAGCAGGGCCGAGTAGAAGCGGTCCAGGTCGGCCGAGTCGGAGATCATCTCGCCCGCCGAGGAGGCCAGCGAGGGGTTCAGCACGGTGACGTCGTACGTCGGTCCCGTCGCCGTCTCCGCCAGCTTGGAGTAGGCCCGGCTGCTGGGCCGGGGCACGGTGACGCGGGTGCCCGGGACCGAGGTGGCGGTCAGGCGCAGCGGGTCGATGATCCGGTGCCGGATCTCCTCGCCGTACGAGCGACCGGTGACCTCCTGGATCACCATGCCCGCCAGTACGTAGTTGGTGTTGGAGTAGTTCCAGGAGGTGCCCGGCGCGAAGTCCGGCTTGTGGGCCATGGCGACCGCGACGAGCTGTCCGGGGCTCTGGGTGTCGTAACGGTGCTTGAAGAAGCCGTCCTTGAGGAAGTACGTGCGCCCGAACGTCTCGTCGGCGGTGTAGTTGAAGATCCCGCTCGTGTGGTTGAGGAGCTGCCGGAGGGTGATCCGGCTGCCGTCGTGGCCGTTGCCGCGGACCACGCCGGGCAGCCACTTCTCCACCGTGTCGTCGAGCGACAGCCGTCCCTCCGCCTCCAGTTGGAGCAGCACGGTGGAGACGAAGGTCTTGGTGATGGAGCCGACGCGGTAGCGGTCGTCCGCCTCGCGCGGGGCATGTGTCCTGATATTGCCCACCCCGGCGGTGGTCGACCAGGTGCCGCGGCCGTCCCTCGCGGTGAGCGTCACCCCGGGCACCCCGTCCTTCACCGCGGCGCGGACGGCCTGCCGGGTGGCCGCATGAGTGTCGGACCCGGCCGCCATCGCCGGGGCGGCGAGGCCGGTCGTGAGTGCCACGGCAGTCGCCCCGACCACCACCGTCGTACGTACGGTCATGTCTTCCCCCTGTTCAGGCACGCCCGGTCGGCGTGATCGGCGGGAGAGACCCCCGCCGGGAGGGGAAGGTTGAGGCCGGTCCGGCCGGTTGGGCGGGATTCAGCTAATTCTTGCGAGGCCCCCCGGCGTTCACGCACGAGAGGAATCGCATCATTGAGGACGCGCCGCGGAGCCGCCGTGTGTCACGTCCGGCGGAGACCGACGACATAGGGCGGCTCGTCGCTCGATCGGGTGATCGATCTCGAACATGCGGTGGCGTCTCGTGCGGGTGTGCACGTTCGGTGCTCGTGAAGTTCGTGGTGCAGGTCAGACTGCTGCCGACGCCCGAGCAGGCAGCGGCACTCGAAGCGACCCTGCACGCCTGCGACGAGGCCGCGAGCCGGGTGAGCAAGGTCGCCTTCGAACGCACCATCACCGCCAGTGACGCCCGTTGTGCAAGCCCGGCGCTTTAGCGATGGGCAGTTGACCCCTTCTTGAGGACCAGCTCCGTGTTCCGGTCCCCCGAGGCGCCGCCGAGCTTGTCGCTGGAGCCGGGGGCGTTGTAGGCGAGTTCGCGGTAGAGGGCCGCGAGGCCGGTCTGGGAGAGGTCGGTGAAGTCGGTGCGGTGGGGGGCCGCGGACTCGACGAGGGTGGTGAAGATCGAGATCGTGCCGTCCTTGTTGTCGGCCAGCTCGATGACCCGGGCGAGGTGCGGGAAGTCGATGTGGGAGGCGGTGGAGATCTCCCAGAAGGAGCGGCCGTCGGGGGCCGAGTGGGCCTTGATCACATTGCGGTGGATGTGACCGTTGACCCAGGCGAGGACGTTGCTGTGGCTGGCCAGGAGGGCGACCACGTCTCCGCCGCCGTAGCGCCGCTCGTCCGGGTGGGCCGGGTCCCGGCGGAGGTTGTCCATCGAGTCGCTGGTGTGGTGGCTGAAGACGACGACGAAGGAGTCCTTGTTCTCCCGCAGCGTCCGGTCCAGCCAGCGCAGCTGCTTGGTGCCGATGGACCCCTGGTAGTGGCCGCCCGGGTCGGTGGTGTCGAGGCTGATGCCCACGACGTCGTCGGCGATGCGGAAGCTGTAGTACTGGGTGCCCGCGTCGAGGTTGGCGGTCGAGTAGCCATGGCCGACCGGGCCCACGCCCCGGTACGCGGGGTCGAGGTGGGCCGTGAGGTAGTCGCGGGCGGTGTAGGGGGCGCGCCGCTCGTCGGGGGTGACCGAGCGCATGTTCCGGGCGTGCGCCTTGAGCAGGTCGCGGAAGTGGTGGCCCTGCGGGTCGTTGGCCTTGCGGATCATGTCCTGGAGCTTCTTCGCCTCGGACGCGGGCAGCGACATCAGCTTCTTGCCGCCGACGGCGTACTCGGCGAGCCAGGAGTCGCCGTGGCCGTAGCAGCCGAGCGGCAGGCTGTCGTGGTTGCCGACCGTGGAGTACCAGGGGATCGAGAGGCCAGGGCTGTTCACCTCCCGTATCGCGGCGGCGAGATAGCCGTGCAGCTGCGGGAAGCCGAGCTGCTTGTCCTGGTCGCGGGTGGTCGAGTCGGGCTGCCAGTACTGCTTGAGGCCGCTGTTCTGGACGCCCTCGTAGTGGCGCGGGTCCCCGGAGTTGGGGGTGATCCGGCCGCCGCTCATGACGGTGAGGAACCAGTCCAGCTCGTGGCGGGAGTTGTTGTCCGTGTTGTCGCCGGTCGTCATGGCGAACTGGAGCGGGGCGCCGGTGACGGGGCCGCCGCGCAGCGCGTTGACCCGCTCGACGAGCGAGATCGCGCCGGGCACGGTGAGCGCCTCCTGGGGCCGCCAGGCGTGCACGTCGGTCGATCGCAGGTACTCCAGCCGCATCGGGTGCTGGCCGTCCATCAGGTGCAGGTCCGTGAACTGCACGAACGCGGCCAGGGAGGTACGCCGGCCGGCCCGCCCGGACTTCGGGGCGGCGAGCTCGGCGCGCACCTTGCGGCTCCAGCCGGGACCGTTACCCAGGCGCCGGTAGCCGGAGCTCGTGCGCGGGGCGGCGACGGAGGCGACGGTGGTGCCGCGGGTGTACGGGGCGAGGGGGACCTCGACCGGGACGGCGGCCTTGTGGACGGTCTGCGCCACGGGTGCCTCGGCGGTACCGGTGGTCGTGGCGGCCTGGCTGTCGGTGGGCCGCAGGGCGTAGCCGACGCCCGCGGAGACGGCGACCGCACCTGCGGCGGCGAGGACGGTGCGACGGTGGACCGCCTGCGTGGTGCTGGCGACAGAGCGTGTGCGCGACATGGCGCGATCTCCCCGAGTGCGAACTGCGTCGGCAGTGGTCGCGGGGTGATCGCGTTCGCGAACAACCCGCTCGCTCTGGATGCTTGGCACCGGGAATGACCTGCGCGTGAACGAGACGGCAACGCGCAACGCCGATCACCGTACGTGGATCTTGGGCCACCCTGCGCGTTCAGGAGCGCTCGTCGAACGGCCCGGGGGCGGTCACTCCGTGTTCATCTTGCGGGGTACGACACCTATTCCACGGGCCGCCCGCCCACCGGCCGCTCCCGCCACAGCCGCAGGCCGAAGTCGACCATGGACACGCGCTTCAGCGCGGGTACCGCGTCCAGGTCGTGCCATGCGGCCATGTCGGTGGAGCCGCCGACCTCGTACCGCAACTCGCCTCCGATGACCCGGGCCTCGTACATGAGCCCCACGTGGTGGCGCTCGACCGTGCGGCCGAAGCGGCTCCGGGACGGGAAGCGCACCGACCGGACCCCGAGCATGCCGGTGACCTCGACGCGGTATCCCGTCTCCTCCGCCACCTCCCGCAGCACGGTGTCGTGGGGGTCCTCGCCGTGCTCCATACCGCCGCCGGGCAACGTCCACTCCGGCAGGCCGTCGTTGAGCCAGCGGGCGAGCAGGATCTGTTCGTCACGGACGCATATGGCGTAGGCCGCCACCCTCAACTTCTTGCGCATACGGGCAAGTTAGCCCGCCGGTACCGGATTGGCCGGTGAGTATTCGGGCGCGGACCAGCGCAGGGGGATCGCCGAGGGGGTCTCGACCACCTCCCGTACGCGGAAGCGGACCCTGCGGTCCTCGCCGTACTCGGTGTGCGCCTCGCCGGTCAGCTGGAGTGCCGTGCCGCTGGTCCAGTCGAGGAACAGCAGGCCGGCCCGGGGGTCCGCGGCGAGGTTGCCGAGGGTGAGGAACATCGAGTTGCCCGGGTAGTCGCGCCAGCTCAGCTCGCCCGGCGAATCGACGCGCACGAAACCGGGGTTGCCGCCCCGGTGACTGATGTCGGCCCCGCCATGGTGCACGGAGGCCAGGAAGAAGGTGTCGGCGGCGGTGACGAACTCGGCCTGCTCGGGGCTCAGTTCGGCGGTGCGTCGGGGTTCGCCCGGTCGGCGGTCCGCCACGATCTCGTACGACTCCCTCCGCTGAAGGTACTTCGGGCAGTTCGCGAAGACCTGGTCGGCCTCGATCGCGAACCCCCGTGCCGTGGGCCCGAGTCGGCCGTTGAGGCGCATACGGCGGCGGGTGCGGGGGTCGAGGGCGATCGTGCCGACGGGCGTGCCGGGGGTGGCGAATGCCGTCGCGAGGGGGTCGGACGGCAGCCAGTCGCCGGTGACCGAGACGCGGTGCGGGCCCGCCGCCCTCACGAAACCCGGCGCCCCGCTGAGCGGGGACGCCCAGACCCGCCCGGTCGAGGGGGCCGCGGCGCCGACGACCAGCAGTGGCTGGAGTTCCAGGAACGCCGCGGCGACGTCCCGGATGCCCTGGCCGACCGAGCGGCCCACGTGATCGGCCTGCTCGCGCACCCCCACCCGGTCCTGCACGGCCCGCGAGCCCTCGTGATAGACGCCCATGATTAGAAGAACCCGCAGGTCGGGGCGGTGCCGGAGGGTGCCGGGGCCTCCTCGGCGCCGCTCGGCACGGAGATCTCCAGGCGGGTGCCGTCGGGGTCGTGGAAGAAGATGCCGCCCGAGCCCGCGCCCTCGCGGTGGGCGACCACGCCCTCGTGGGCGAAGTCCGCGCCGTACGCCCTCAGTGCCTCCTCGTACTCCCTGACCCGCTCGATCGAGTCCGCCTCGAAGGCAAGGTGGTGCAGACCCGCGCGGTCGGGTCCGTAGAGCTGCTCCGCCTGCTGCCAGAGGGTGAGGACGAGGATCTCGCCGTCGCCGAGGAAGGCGTACCGGCGGCCTTCCTCCTTGCCCTCGGCGATCAGCGTGAAGCCGAGGACGTCCCGGTAGAAGGCGAGCGAACGGTCGAGGTCGGTGACGTTCAGGCCGATGTGGCCGGTGCGCAAGGTCACGGCTGTCCCCTTCAGCTTGGCCAACCCGCATGGTTAACCCTTGTGAGTGACTTTAAGGGTTAGAAGCGGCGAGTGCAACCAGTCACGTACGCTTGACCGGTTAGCACGGAAGGGAGCCCCGCATGCCCGCGCCCCGCGATCCCCGCCCGCTCACCGGCGAGCCGCTCGCACTCGATCTGCTCAACACGCGGTGGATGAGCGAGGGGACCCTCCAGGACCTCCTCGCCGACGTCGACGGGCTCGGGGTGTGGCTCGACTCGGCCGGGCTGAGCGGTGACCACACCCCGGACGGCAGGATGCTGCGGCATGTCCGGCAGGCCAGGGAGGCTCTGCGCACGGCGGTGGACGGGTCACTGGAGGAGGCAGCCTCCCTGGTCGACGCGGTGCTGGAGCACGGGCGGGTGCGGGTCACGCTCACCCCCCAGGGCCCGGTCGAGCGACCCGAGTTGGGCGACCCCGACTGGGCGCCCGCCTGGCTCGCCGCCCGCAACTACCTGGAGCTGCTCAGCACCGCGCCGGACCGGATCCGGTCATGCGCCCACGAGTCGTGCGTGCTCCACTTCCTCGACACGTCGAGGAACGGCACCCGGCGCTGGTGCTCGATGGCGACCTGCGGCAACCGCGCGAAGGCGTCCCGCCATTACGCGCGCACCAAGGACGCCTGAAAAGACCGCCCCAAGGGCTCGTAGGGCGAAACGCCCGCTTTCACACGCATCTTCACCGATGCCCCTAAAGGTCATCGCGGGTTTTCCCCATACACCCATATCGATTCGGTCAACTCTCCCTAAACATCCTTCCCATGGGTAAAGCTGGGCGCTCATCCGGGGTCGTAATCCGGATCACCGTGGCCAGGACCGATCGGTCCCGGTCACACGCCTGCTCGTTCCTTTACTCACAAGGGATGCCGATGACCCTCACCCCCCAGAGCGCCCCGATATCGGGCGCGAGACGTGTGGCGCGCATAGCCGCGGCCGCCGGACTGGTCGCCGCGCTCTCCGCGGCGGGGCCGATACCCATGGCCTTCTCCGCGGACACGGGGACCACCCCCGCGGCGTCGGACCCGGGCCTGAAGTCCGCCGACGAGAAGCTCGGTTCGGACGACGCCGACGCGCTCGCCGAGGCCAAGGCCGACGGCGTCAAGAACATCACGCTGATGGTCGCCACCGCCCCCGGCAAGACCGAGCAGGTCGCCGAGGAGCTGGACGCGGTCAAGGGCGGCCTGGTGGGCCTCACGTACGACAAGCTCGGTTACGTCCGGGCCACCGTCCCCACCGCGAAGGCGGACTCGGCCATCGCCGCCGCCGCGAAGCTCTCCTCCGTGCACGGCATCGACGTCAAGCAGGACATCCCGCTGGACGACCCGACGCCGAGCGCCGACACCGCCAAGGGCGCCGCGCACAAGGCCGCGAAGACCTACCCGGCCCCGAGCGCGAAGACGCCCGCCGAGAACCCGTACAACCCGTCCTTCGAGACGGGCGCCGTCGACTTCGTGCAGGAGCACCCGAAGGCGGACGGCCGCGGCGTCACGATCGGCATCCTGGACTCGGGTGTGGACCTCGGCCACCCGGCCCTGCAGAAGACCACCACCGGTGAGCGGAAGATCGTCGACTGGGTGACGTCGACCGACCCGGTCTCCGACGGTGACGCCACCTGGCGGCGGATGAACAACCCCGTCAGCGGCCCGACCTTCACCATCGCGGGCGCCACCTGGAAGGCCCCGGCGGGCTCCTACCAGTTCAACCTGTTCCGCGAGTCGGCCACCACCGGCGGTGACGCCAAGGGCGACGCCAACCGCGACGGCGACACCACCGACGTCTGGGGCGTCCTCTACGACGCGGCCGCCGGAACCGTCCGGGTCGACCTGAACAACAACAACGACTTCTCCGACGACACCCCGATGAAGCCGTACAAGGACGGCTACCAGATCGGGTACTTCGGCACTGACGACCCGTCGACCGACGTCGCCGAGCGCCAGCCGTTCGTCGTCGAGATCCGCAAGGACGTCGTCTACGACGCCGCGGGCAGCAAGGCCGACTACGTCAACATCGGCGTCATCGAGTCCGAGCACGGCACCCACGTCGCCGGCATCACCTCCGCCAACGGCCTGTTCGGCGGGAAGATGAACGGCGCGGCCCCGGGCGCGAAGATCGTCTCGTCCCGTGCCTGCACCTGGTCCGGCGGCTGCACCAACGTCGCGCTCACCGAGGGCATGATCGACCTCGTCACCAAGCGCGGCGTCGACATCGTCAACATGTCCATCGGCGGCCTGCCCGCGCTCAACGACGGCAACAACGCGCGCGCCGAGCTCTACACGCGCCTCATCGACACCTACGGCGTCCAGCTGGTGATCTCCGCGGGCAACTCCGGCCCCGGCGCGAACACCATCGGTGACCCGGGCCTGGCCGACAAGGTCATCTCCGTCGGCGCGACCATCTCCAAGGCGACCTGGGCCGCCAACTACGGCTCGGCCGTGGAGAAGAAGTACGCGATGATGCCCTTCTCCTCGCGCGGTCCGCGTGAGGACGGCGGCTTCACGCCCACCCTGTCCGCCCCCGGTGCGGCCATCAACACCACGCAGACCTGGCTGCCGGGCTCCCCGGTCGCCGAGGCGGGCTACACGCTGCCGGCCGGCTACTCGATGCTCCAGGGCACCTCGATGGCCTCCCCGCAGGCCGCGGGCGCCTCGGCGCTGCTGCTCTCCGCCGCGAAGCAGAAGGGCATCACGCTCACCCCGGCGAACCTGCGCACCGCCCTGACCTCGACCGCCGACCACATCAAGGGTGTGCAGGCGTACGAGGAGGGCGCGGGCCTCATCAACATCGTGGACGCCTGGGACGCGATCAAGGACGGCGCGACCGCCCACGAGTACACCGTCAAGGCGCCGGTCGACACCGCGATCGACCAGTTCCTGAAGACGCCTGGCTTCGGCACCGGCATCTACGACCGTGAGGGCGGCCTGAAGGCCGGCCAGAAGAAGACGTACGACGTCACCATCACCCGTACGTCCGGCGCGGACAAGGCGCTCCGCCACGAGCTGTACTTCGACAACAATGCGGGTGACAGCTTCCGCATCCTCGGCAAGGACGACATCCGGCTCCCGCTGAACCAGCCGGTGACCGTCAAGGTCCAGGCGCAGCCGAAGTCCGCCGGCCTCAAGAGCGCGATCCTGGTCGTCGACGACCCGAGGACCGAGGGTCTCGACCAGCAGATCCTGACCACGGTCGTGGTCTCGGCGCCGGTGAAGTACACCTACACCGCGTCGAACACCGTCCAGCGCAACAGCACGCAGTCGTACTTCGTGACCGTCCCCGAGGGCGCCAAGTCCCTCGAGGTCGCGATCGGCGGGCTCAAGGACAAGAGCCAGACCCGCTTCATCGCCATCCACCCCTACGGCGTCCCGGTCGACAACACCGGCACCCCGTACTGCTACAACAACTACCTCGACGGCAACGGCTGCAAGCCCGACGTGCGTTCGTACGCGGACCCGCAGGCCGGTGTCTGGGAGATCGAGGTCGAGTCGCGCCGTACGTCGCCGCTGCTCGACAACCCGTACAAGCTGGACGTCGCCGTCTACGGCGCGGTCTTCGACCCGGAGACCGTGACCGTCCCCGAGGCCAAGGTCGGCACCCCGGCCACCGCCTCCTGGAAGGTGACGAACAACTTCGCCGCCCTCGACGGCAAGCTCGTCGGCGGTCCGCTCGGTTCGGCCAAGTCGGCCCGCCCGTCCATCGCCGAGGGTGCCACCCAGACCACCACGGTCGAGGTGCCCGCGGGCGCCAAGTCGCTCGACGTGGTCATCGGCAACGTCTCCGACGCGGCCGCCGACCTCGACCTGGTCGTCTACGCCCCCGACGGCAGCGAGGCCGGCACCTCGGCCGACGGCGACTCGGAGGAGGCCGTCTCGGTCGCCGACCCGGCCGCCGGCACCTACACCATCTCGGTCATCGGCTACTCGGTCCCCTCCGGTTCCACCGCGTACGACTACCAGGACGTGTTCTTCTCCGGCGCCCTGGGCACCGTCACCGTCGACGACACCGCAGCCGTCAAGCTCGGCACCGGCGACTCGACGAACGTCTCCGCGAACGTCACCGCCCTGGCGGCCGCTCCGGAGGGCCGTGAGTTCTTCGGCCAGGTCCAGCTGGTCAACGCCCTTGGCACGGCCGCGGGCATCGGCAGCGTGACGATCGAGAAGGTCACGCCGTAACGGCTGTACGGCATTAAAGGGGGCGGGCGTTCCCATGGAACGCCCGCCCCTCTCCGTTCTCCATCCGCGGGTGTCAGGCCCCGCCCTCGCAGGTCAGACCCCGCGCGGCGGGCAGCGCCCGCTCGATCCGCAGGCGCCCCTCCTCCAGGGCGTCCTGGGCGGCACCGGTCCGGTCCTCGGCGTACGACGGATCGCCCGCGCGGTAGGTGTCGGGCCCCTCGCCCGGCAGACTGGAGACCAGGACCAGCATGCGAGCCCCGCTCCGGTAGTACGCCGGTACGTTCGCACCCTGGTCGACGAAGGTGATCGACCGCTCCCCGCTCGCCGGCTTGTAGTAACGCTCCACGTCCAGCACCACCCGGTACCGGTCGTCGCCGCCCGCCGCCTCGACCCTTTCCACCGTGCCCTCGACGACCGTGCTGGAGCAGGCGATGAGCCCCTCGACGGTGAGCAGGGCCTGGGGCCCATCGCCCTCGACCCCGTTGTGGGCGACGAGATACGCCGCCCCCGTCCCCAGCGACGCAACGGCCACGGCCGCCGCGAGAGCCACGAGCCCCAGACGCCCACGCCACCACCGACGCACGGGGACGGGTTCCGGCATGGGGACGGACTCCGGCATGGACACGGCTGTCGGCACCTCCTCGGGCGCACACCGCTCCGCGGCCGCACGGGCCAGCCCGTCCCCGATCCGCCGAAGCTGCTCCCGTACGGCGGCCATGTCCCGTTCCGCCGCCCCGTACCCCTGTGTCTCCCGCGTGCCGTCCGGCCCCGGCCGGGGTGCGGGTTCGCCCAGCAGGACCGCCATCAGCTCGTCGTGCTTCTCCACCGTCACACCGTCTCTTCCACGTGCAGCCGGTCACGCAGGTGCTTCGCCGCGGCGTACAGCCTGCTCTTGACCGTTCCCAAGGGGATCCCGAGCTGTTCGGCGATCTGCGGGACCGAGAGATCCGCGTAATAGCGCAGGATCAGGACCTGTCGCTGCGCGCCCGGCAAGGCGTCGAGCCCTTCGGCGACGGCGAGCGCCTGGAGGCTGTTCTCCGTGTCGTCCCGGACGCGTTCGTCCGGCGTACCGAGCAGGGAGAGCCGCTCGCTGACGCGCTCCTGCCGGTGTTTGGCGCGGTGCCAGTCCACCGCGAGGTTCGAGGCCACCACCGCGGCCCAGGCGCCCAGGTCACGCGGCGGGTCGTCGCCGCGGGCCCGGCGTTCCAGCAAACGCAGCCGCACCTGTTGGAGCCCGTCCTGGAGGTCGTCCTGAGGGACCCCGCCGAGAGCCAGGACGGCGCGGACCCGGTCGGCCTGCGCCGCGTCCAGCGGGTCCGCGCCTGCCTCCGTGCCGCCAGGTCCCCTGATCTGCACCCGCGTTCTCCCTCATCCGTCACCCGTGTCTCTCCTATGACGTGGGAACATCGCAGATCGTTCGATCCTCATCCGCAGGTGAGCCGCCGTGACTCCGGCAGCGAGGCCTGGATCCAGGCCCGTTCACGGGTGACCTGCTGCTCCCCGACCACCCAGTGGTCGGGCACGGCATCGCCCTGCAGGACCCCGAACAGCACCGGGTCGCCCTTGCGCAGGCCGTCGACGAAGGTGTCGTCGACGACGTACGTCAGCTGTTTCGGGCCCTTCACGTCCTGCTTGTAGTAGCGGACCACGTCCACGGTGATCCGCAACTGCACCTGGTCCGAGAGGCGTTCGACCGAGGTGACCTTGCCCTCGACGACCAGGCGGGTGCAAGCGAGATAGTGCGGGCTGCCGAAGCGGGCGGCATCGGCGTCCACCTGGGACTTGTCGCTGGCGCTGCTGCCGGCGTCCGCGCTGTCGTTGCCGCCCGTCGCGATCAGCCAGCCGAGCCCGGTGACCACGGAGGCCACCGCGGCGACGGCGAGGGTGCCGTAGGCGATCCGGGGGGCCCAGCGCCGGGCCCGTGCGGGACGTACCGGAGCGGGTCGTGGCGCGGGGCGCGGCTCCTGCGCCAACGCGTCTGCGATGAGGCCCAGTTGCTCGCGCAGCAGGGCGATGTCGGCGGTGGCCTCGCGGTGTTCGGCGCGAAGGGCGTCGTCCGCCTCGTCGGGCAGCGTTTCGCCGGTCAGCGCCGCCAACAGCGCGTCGACGTCCCGGTGTTCGGCGGTCATGTCACACCACCTCGTCCTCGTGCAGACGGGCGCGCAGCGCGCGGACCGCCGTGTGCAGCCTGCTCTTGACCGTGCCCTCCGGGACGCCGAGTTCCTGGGCGATGTCCCGCACCGGTAGATCGGCGTAGAAACGCAGGACGAGGACCTGGCGCTGCTGGTCGGGCAGCTCGTCCAGTCCCTGGGCGACGGCGAGCGAGAGCACGCTGGTGTCCTCGCCGGAGGGGTGTTCCAACTGGCGCAGGGAGGCGAGGCGTTCGCCGATGCGCTCCTGCCGGCGCTTGGCGCGGTGCCAGTCCATGGCGAGGTTGGAGGCGACCACGGCCGCCCACGCGGAGACGTCGCGCGGCGCCTCGTACCCCTTGGCCGCCCGCTCCAGCAACCGCAGGCGGACCTGCTGCACCCCGTCCGGCAGGTCCGCCTGCGGTACACCGCCGAGCGCGAGCACGGCTCGTACCCGACGTTCCTGGGCCGCGTCGAGCGGGTCGTCGGGCCCGTCATGGACGCCGTCCCGCTGGCCGCGGCGGGCCTTTCTGCGCAGCACGGCTCCCCCTCTCCTCGCCGCGTTTCCTCTATGACGCCGGTCCGGGCGGAAACGTTCGGCCCGATTCCCGGAATTGTTTTTGAAGCCTGGCATCCTGGCCGGCTGCCGCATCGGCAGCCGCTCCGTCACGTCCTTGAGCGCCTTGGTGCGGGACTCGGCGAAGTCCCGGATGATCTGTTGCTGCGGCACCGAACTTCCCACCCGCAGCCATGGAGTTGTGGCCCGTGCCCGGGTGAGCGCTTAGTCCAGCTGGGCCGGACCGCATGTCTGCTTGTCCTGCGGATGCGCGACGTTGTGCCGGTGAACGGCCTTCGACCGGGCTACGGCCTCATTCCAGATCCACCGGCACCGCCCCCCGCTCCACGCTCAGCGCCGCCCGGGCGTGGCCGACACCCGCAACCGGTGGGCGAAGCGGGCATGCCCCGCCCCCCTCATCGCCTGATGCAGCCCTGGCCGCCATGTCCTCACCTCCCACCCGTGCCGTTGTTCCGGTGATGCACCCCTACTGGGAAACGACCGTATGAGCGAGGTCCGTACACCTGCCCGCACATCCCGCCACTACCACCCCCGCCAGCGATCATGAGCACACACGTTTGCGCCGGCGGCTGGACGCGGCTGCTGCTGCTGCCCGAGGATGGCGTCCCGCCGAGTGGTGTAGGCGATCAAGTCGGGGGAATCTGCAGGTCGCGGCCCGAATCGCCCCAGCCGGAGACCTTATTGGGGCTCGCCGGGCCGGGACCAGCGGCGATCGCGCGACGAACCGCAGCGGCATGTACCGGACGGCCTCGAAGCGGAGGCGACGGACCGTGATCGGCTACACCATAACGGGGGACACGACCTGCCCGAGGAGCAGGCGCCGCTGTTCACCGGCCCGACCTCGCGCGGCGACGACGAGCACCTGAGCGCGTGGTCCCTGAACCATCCCTACGGCCAGTCGACGACCATCGCCGACACACCGGCCGGCGGCGCCCCACCCTCGGGCCGGTGTGGGTCGACCCCGGCGGCGGCTGCTTCCTCACCGTCCGTGCCGCCGAGGACACGAAGTGGCGTCTGGAGCCGGTCTCGCTCAGCGCGGTCCCCGTGCTGAGCGCGCGGACGCCGCGTGGCTGATAGGGAGTCGTACGTCACACCGGCCCCGAGGCCGGGCTGGTGGTCGTCGGGACGGCCCTGATCCATGTCCTCGAACTGGACGAAAACCTCTTCCCGCACCGGAAACTCACCGCTTCTTCCGGCCTATACCACATATCGATCCTCCACGTCCGGTGCCTCGGCGAGTGGACCCTCGAACTGCACCCCTGACCCGCATGGTGTCCCATCCCTCGGGCAAAGGATTGGACACACCGGCCGGTAGGAGCCGCATGATGGAAACGTCCAGGCCACGCACCCGCCATGTAGAAGGAGTCGTCGTGAAGGTAGGAATCGTCGGAGCCACCGGACAGGTCGGCACGGTCATGCGCGGGATCCTCAAGGAGCGGAACTTCCCGGTCACGGAGCTGCGCCTGTTCGCCTCCGCGCGCTCGGCGGGCTCGGTCCTGGACGGCGTGACGGTGGAGGACGCGGCGACGGCCGACTACACCGGCCTGGACATCGTGCTGTTCTCGGCGGGCGGCGCGACCTCGAAGGCGCTGGCCGAGAAGGTCGCCTCGCAGGGCGCGGTCGTGATCGACAACTCCTCCGCCTGGCGCAAGGACCCCGAGGTCCCCCTGGTCGTCTCCGAGGTGAACCCGCACGCGATCGCGGACCGCCCCAAGGGCATCATCGCCAACCCGAACTGCACCACCATGGCCGCGATGCCGGTCCTGAAGGTGCTGGACACGGAGGCGGGCCTTGAGACGCTGATCGCCACCACCTACCAGGCGGTGTCCGGCTCGGGCCTCGCGGGCGTGGCGGAGCTGCACGGCCAGGTGCAGAAGGTCGCCGCCGACGCGGACAAGCTGACCCACGACGGCGGGGCGGTCGACTTCCCCGAGCCGCAGGTCTACAAGCGCCCCATCGCCTTCAACGTTCTCCCCTTCGCGGGCAACCTCGTCGAGGACGGCCTGAACGAGACCGACGAGGAGCAGAAGCTCCGCAACGAGTCCCGCAAGATCCTCGAGCTCCCCGAGCTGAAGGTCTCCGGCACCTGTGTGCGCGTCCCGGTCTTCTCCGGGCACTCCCTCCAGGTCAACGCCCGCTTCGCCCGCCCGATCTCCCCGGAGCGCGCGACGGAAATCCTGGCGGGCGCCCCCGGCGTCACCCTCTCGGACATCCCGACCCCGCTGCAGGCCGCCGGCCAGGACGCCTCCTTCGTCGGCCGCATCCGCCGCGACGAGACGGTCGACAACGGCCTGGCCCTGTTCATCTCCAACGACAACCTCCGCAAGGGCGCCGCGCTGAACGCGGTCCAGATCGCGGAGCTGGTGGCGGCGGAGCTCAAGGGCTGACGCCTGTCGGACTCATCGGGCGGGCTGCCGGAAACGGCACCTGCCTGCCGGGGCGAGCGCGTCGCCGGGGTGCCCCCGCGCAATACCGTCGGCGCGCCCCGGCCGGGCCGCGCGGGCCGAGACGGCGCCTTCCGCAAGGACCCGGAGCGCGACGCGGTGCGGGGTGCGCCCGGCTGCCGGAAACGGGCGTCTGCCGCCGGGGCAAGCACATCGCCGGGGTGCCCCCGCGCAGGACCGTCGGTGCGCCTCGGCCGGGCCGCGCGGGCCGAGACGGCGCCTTCCGCAAGGACCCGGAGCGCGACGCGGTGCGGCGTGCGCCCGGCTGCCGGAAACGGGCGTCTGACGCCGGGGCAAGCACATCGCCTGGGTACTCCCGCGCAGGACCGTCGGCGCGAGTCGAGGCGGCGTCCTCGCACAAGGCCCCAGAGCGCGACGCGGTGCACCGTGTGCCCGGCTGCCGGGCCGCGCGGGAGCCGTACGCCCCTGCACGCCAGGCGTCCCGGGCGGCCGGTGGGGCCGACGCGGCCGGCCCGACTCCGGACGGGCGCCCTACGGTCTGCGCACCTCATAGAGGAAACAGCCGTACTCGACGGCCCGGACGTGGACGAGCGCCACGGACGGGTCGTCGAACGCGTTTCGGAAGGCGTCGTCGCCGAGAGCCTCGACCAGCTCGCCGCCGAGGATGCGCCCGTCGGCGGAGTAGCGGCGGACGGTCCGGTGCGCGTTGGCGAAGGGGTACCCGTCGCGCCCGTCAGGACCCGCGCACTCGTCGGCGTGGATGAACACGGGCCCCTGCTCGTCGTACGCCCCGGGCTCGGCACCGGTCCCGGCCGCCCAGCGGCGCAGGGGCGCGTAGGAGACGAGCGCGATCCGCTCACCGGGCCGACTGCGGCGCAGACAGCAGCGGAGCGGGGCACCGCCCTCCTCGTCCGGGAAGGGGGCCAGGGGGCGGCCGGCGTCGTCGGCGGTGCGGAGTTCCTTGAGGGCGGCGGAGTCCACGGGCCGTGCGGTGTAGGTCGTCATGGGACCAGGCTGGCGCGGCCGAACACGGATGACCGGCGGGAATCGGACGGGGCGTCCCGAATCCGCAGGGTAATCCCCCGATCCGTGGGAGACAGTTCGTGGAAGGATGACCGAACCGCCGAACCTACACATAACGAGGAGATGACCGCGTGCCTGGCACAAACCTGACTCGCGACGAAGCTCAGCAGCGGGCGAAGCTGCTGAGCGTCGAGTCCTACGAGATCGATCTCGACCTCTCCGGCGCGCAGGAGGGCGGTACCTACCGGTCCGTGACCACGGTGCGCTTCGACGTGGCCGAGAACGGGGCGGAGTCCTTCATCGACCTCGTCGCTCCCACCGTTCACGAGGTCACGCTGAACGGGGACCCGCTCGACCCGGCGGAGGTCTTCAAGGACTCCCGGATCGCGCTGCCCGGCCTGCTGGAGGGCCGCAACATCCTGCGGGTCGTCGCCGACGCCGCGTACACCAACACCGGTGAGGGCCTGCACCGCTTCGTCGACCCGGTCGACGAGCAGGCGTACCTCTACACGCAGTTCGAGGTGCCGGACGCCCGCCGCGTGTTCGCCTCCTTCGAGCAGCCGGACCTGAAGGCCACCTTCCAGTTCACCGTGAAGGCGCCGACCGGCTGGACGGTCATCTCCAACTCCCCGACTCCGGAGCCGAAGGACGACGTCTGGGTCTTCGAGCCGACCCCGCGGATCTCGTCGTACATCACGGCCCTGATCGTCGGCCCGTACCACTCCGTGCACAGCGTGTACGAGAAGGACGGCCAGTCCGTGCCGCTGGGCATCTACTGTCGTCCCTCGCTCGCCGAGCACCTCGACTCGGACGCCATCTTCGAGGTGACCCGGCAGGGCTTCGAGTGGTTCCAGGAGAAGTTCGACTACGCGTACCCGTTCAAGAAGTACGACCAGCTGTTCGTGCCCGAGTTCAACGCGGGCGCGATGGAGAACGCGGGTGCCGTCACCATCCGCGACCAGTACGTCTTCCGGTCCAAGGTGACCGACGCCGCGTACGAGATGCGCGCCGAGACCATCCTGCACGAGCTGGCCCACATGTGGTTCGGCGACCTCGTGACCATGGAGTGGTGGAACGACCTGTGGCTGAACGAGTCGTTCGCCACCTACACCTCCATCGCCTGCCAGGCGTACGCCCCGGACAGCCGGTGGCCGCACTCCTGGACCACCTTCGCCAACTCCATGAAGACGTGGGCGTACCGCCAGGACCAGCTGCCGTCGACGCACCCGATCATGGCGGAGATCCGCGACCTGGACGACGTGCTGGTCAACTTCGACGGCATCACGTACGCCAAGGGTGCCTCCGTTCTCAAGCAGCTCGTCGCCTACGTCGGCATGGACGAGTTCTTCGGCGGGGTGCAGGCGTACTTCAAGCGCCACGCGTTCGGCAACACCCGGCTGTCCGACCTGCTGGGCGCGCTGGAGGAGACCTCCGGCCGGGACCTCGGCACCTGGTCGCAGAAGTGGCTGCAGACGGCCGGCATCAACATCCTGCGCCCGGAGATCGAGACGGACGGCAACGGTGTCATCACCTCCTTCGCCATCCGCCAGGAGGCCCCGGCGCTCCCCGCCGGCGCGAAGGGCGAGCCGACCCTCCGGCCGCACCGCATCGCCGTCGGCCTGTACGAACTCGACGACGACAGCGGCAAGCTGGTGCGCGACGAGCGCGTGGAGCTGGACGTCGACGGCGAGCTGACGGCCGTACCGCAGCTGGTCGGCAAGCGCCGTCCGGCGGTCGTGCTCCTCAACGACGACGACCTGTCGTACGCCAAGGTCCGCCTCGACGAGCAGTCGCTGGCCTTCGTGACCGAGCACCTGGGCGACTTCGAGTCGTCGCTGCCGCGCGCGCTGTGCTGGGCGTCGGCGTGGGACATGACGCGGGACGCGGAACTCGCGACCCGCGACTACCTCTCCCTCGTCCTCTCCGGTATCGGCAAGGAGTCCGACATCGGTGTCGTGCAGTCGCTGCACCGGCAGGTGAAGCTGGCGATCGAGCTGTATGCCGCCCCCACCGCCCGCGAGGCCCTGCTGACCCGCTGGACCGACGCCACGCTGGCCCACCTGCGGTCCGCGGCGGCCGGCAGCGACCACCAGCTGGCGTGGGCGCGGGCGTTCGCGGCGACGGCCCGTACGCCGGAGCAGCTGGACCTCCTGGAGGGGCTGCTCGACGGCTCCCAGGTCATCGAGGGCCTGGCCGTCGACACCGAGCTGCGCTGGGCGTTCGTGCAGCGGCTGGCCTCCGTTGGCCGCTACGACGAGTCGGAGATCGCCGCCGAGTACGAGCGGGACAGGACCGCGGCGGGTGAGCGCCACGCGGCGACCGCCCGTGCCTCGCGGCCGACCGCGGAGGCGAAGGCGGAGGCCTGGGCGCAGGTCGTCGAGTCCGACAAGCTGCCCAACGCCGTCCAGGAGGCCGTCATCGGCGGCTTCGTCCAGACCGACCAGCGCGAGCTGCTGGCGCCGTACACGGACCGGTACTTCGAGGTGATCAAGGACATCTGGGAGTCCCGCTCGCACGAGATCGCCCAGCAGATCGCGGTCGGCCTCTATCCCTCGCTCCAGGTCTCCCGGGAGACCCTGGACCGGACGGACGCCTGGCTGGCCGCGGCGGAGCCGAACGCGGCCCTGCGCCGGCTCGTCTCCGAGTCCCGCGCGGGCGTGGAGCGCGCGCTGAAGGCACAGGCGGCGGACTCGCTGGCGGACCAGTAGGACCCGGCGGGAGGCGGACGGCTCCGGTCGTCCACCTCCCGCCCCGTGCAGGCAGTGCCGGGGGTGCAGGCGTCCCGACGCACCGCCCGGGCCGTGCTCACCATCGTCCGCATGCGCAGGCGGACCGAGTCCAGCGCGGACCGAGTCCAGCGCGGGCCCGCTTCAACCACCCGCGCACACCAGCCGGGCCGTGTTCAGCATCGTCCGCACGTGCAGCCCGGTCTGCGCGGCCACCGGCACCCATCGCAGGTCGTACGTCTTCTCCAGCTCCTGGCTCCACTCGCGCACCAGGTCGTCGAGGATCTCGACGGTCCGGGGGTCGGTGCGGGCCAGGGCGCGGCTCGCCATCGCCGCCACCCTGAGCGGGATACGGCGGGCGGAGATCCCCCGGCTGGCGAAGTGGCCGTGGAACCGACCGGGTTCCTCCGCCGCCCAGCTCGCGACGATCGACGGCGCCACGTCGAGGAGCTCCCGTGCGGCGACCCGCAGCGGCGCCAGATCCTCCGGTACGGCCGTGTCGATCCGTGTCCCGAGGACGGCCGCGAGTTCCCGGGTGCGGCCCAGCAGCACCTCCCCCAGCCGGGCGGCCTCGCGGTCCGGGTCGGTGACCGGCCGGGCGTCGCTCACCGAGGGCACGGCCCAGGCGGGGGTCTCGATCAGGGTGGTCAGGGTGCCATGGCGGCGCGGATGGAGCCAGGTACTCTCGGCGACGTACCCGCTCGGGTCGCGTTCGCCCTCGCCGTGGCCGTCGGGCAGCACCAGGACGCCGGGCGCGTCGAGCCGCCAGTCGGGGCCGTCGACGGGGTGCCGGTCGACCGGGACGCGCAGGTGCGCGGCGGTCTCACGGAAGGCGGCCGCGGCGCCGGGCAGCGCCCGCGTCATCATCACGAAGGCACCGCCGAACTCGATGCCGTGCAGGGTGAACTGGGCGACGGGCCGCAACTCGTCGAGGAGCCGGACGAGCGCGGCCGACTCGGGGAGCGGTTTCCCGGGAGGCACGGGCAGCGACTCCGGCTGACGGGCGAACGCGGGCCGGTAGAAGTGCCGGTGACACTCCGTCAGCGAGGGCTCCGGCTCCTCCGGCTGCCAGCCGTGCGCGAGGTGCGCCCCGTCGGGGTCGAGGCAGAGCAGGAAGTGCCAGGTGCAGCCGAGGGGTTCGAGCAGCCGGGGCCTGCGGGCGAACAGGGCGGCGAGCCGCAACGCCGAGGCGCCGCCCACGGGTTCGTTGGCGTGCGCGCCCGCGACGGCGAGGATGTGGCGCTCGCCGTGCCCGGCGGACAGCAGCCACAGCGGGCGCCCGGCCCGGCTCTGTCCGACCTGGCTCAGCCGCAGCAGGCCGGGGGCGGCGCGGACCAGCGTGCGGGCCCTTCGCTCCAGTTCGTCGACTGCCGGATAGAGCGAAGTCCGCACGCCGGTCCTCCCACGCTGGTGATCAGATCAAGCACCCTGGGAATTACTGTCCCCAGTGGTCTCTTTCTTGTCCAGCGGGCGAATCACGATCTTGACGGCATGTGAGCTCCTCTCAGCTGCCGCCGTTGCCACCGCTGTCCCCCGTGGTCTCCTTCTTGTCCAAGGGGCGGATCACGATCTTTGTCGGCATCTCAACTCCTCGTCTTCGTACAGGATTTGACCTTTCCGAAGCGATCGCTGACCGCTCTTGTCAAGGCTGTGCCGAGGGAGTCAGAGTGTCAAGGAGGTGTACGTGTGACGGGCAGGGGGCCCTGATGACGGAGGCGGCGGCGGTGACGGTCGAGGCGTTCCGGCGGCCCCGGATCAAGCCCGAGCACCGCGCCTACCGCACGGTCGACGGCAACGTGCGCGTCGGCAGCGTGATCCACGGCATCGGCGCGGAGATCGCGGACCCGCAGGGCTGGGTGTGGACGCTCGTCGAGGCGATGGACGGGACGCGGGGGCCGTCGGAGGTGGTCGCCGAGGTCCTGCGCGGGCACCCGGAGCTGTCCGGCGCGGACGCCCGCCAGGCGATGGCGGACCTGCTGGCCGCCGGTTTCGTGGACGACGCGGAGGCGCCCGTGCCGGTGCCGTCCCGCGAACAGGACCGCTACAGCCGGGGCGTCCCGCTGCTCCGCTGGATGGACCTCACCCCTCGCGCCAGCCCCTGGGACGCCCAGCTCCGCCTGCGCGCGGCCCGGGTCCTGCTGATCGGAGTCGGCGGCACGGGCGGCCACGCGGCCCAGGCCCTGGTCGCCTCCGGCGTGGGCCACCTCCACTGCGTCGACCCGGACGTGGTCGAACTCTCCAACCTCAACCGCCAGCCCCTGTACCGCGAGTCCGACCTCGGCCGGCCGAAGGTGGAGGCGGCGGTGGCAACCCTGCGGGCGCTCAACTCGGACGTGACGGTGACCGGGGAGCGGAGGGAGGTGTCGGGCCAGGAGGAGTTGACGGAGCTGCTGGCCGGACCACGGCGGGCGGAACGGCTGCCATGCCCGGCACGACCGCCGGGGGCCACCGGCCGGGGCTCCGGCGGCGGGGGCCACCGGAGCCTTGACGCGGGCCCCGGACATACCTGCGCGCCCGCCGGCACCGAGGCCGAGCCGCCCGCCGCGACCGAAGCCGGCCCGCAGACGCTCGCGCGGCCGGCGTCCTCCTCCCCCTACGACCTCCTCGTCCTCGCCGCCGACCGCCCCGACGCGATCCGCCGGTGGACCAACCGGGCCTGTCTGGCGGCCGGGCTGCCGTGGGTCGACGCCGGATACCGGGGGCCTCTCGTGACCGCCGGGGTGTACGTGCCCGGTCAGGGGGCCTGCTGGGAATGCCTGCGGGACGGGGAGTTCGCCCGGCGCGATCTGCGGCTCGGGCCCGGGCAGGACCCGGAGACCGCCTCACCGCGGATGCCGTGGAACCCGGCGAGTGCCGTCACCGCCGGGCTCTCGGGAGCACTGCTCGCACATGCCGCCCTCGCCCTGCTGACCGGGATCCCCGCGATGGAGCCGGGCTTCCGCTTCGGGGTGAACCTCATGCTCCCCGGCGACCCCGTCCACCAGCGCACCCCCCGCCACCTGGACTGCCCGGCGTGCGGGGAGCGTGCGTGAACCGGGTACGGCTGCACGCGCTGGACTCCCGCCCCGACGGTGACGAGTGGATCGTGGGCCGCAGGGCCACCGGCCGGTTCGTCGCCCTGCCGGAGGTGGGCAAGCAGGCCCTCGATCTGCTCGACCAGGGCCTGCCCCCGGCCGAGGTCGGCGAACGGCTCCGCACCCGGACCGGCGACGACATCGACGTACCGGACTTCGTGGAGGCCCTGCTGGGACTCGGGTTCGTGGCGGAGGTCGACGGCCGCGCGATCGACCAGGAGCCGCCCCCGGCCCCGACGTTGGCGTGGATACGGCCCCCTCAGGTGCGCTGGCTGCTCAGCCCCGCCGTTCCCGTGGCCCTCGCCGCCCTGATCGCGGTCACCCTGTTCACCCGGCCCCCCGTGCCGCTCGACTACCGGACCCTGCTGTGGAGCGCGCACGGCAGCGCGGTCGTCGCCCTGGGCGCGGCCGTCGGCTGGAGCCTGCTGCTGCTCCACGAGTGCGCCCATCTGCTGACCGCCCGCGCGACCGGGGTGGCGGGGCGGATACGGCTCGGCACGCGGCTGCAGTTCCTGGTGATGCAGACGGACATCAGCGGGATCGAACTCGCCCCGCGCCGCCACCGGTTGACCGCCTACCTCGCCGGCATCGCGACCAACCTCACGGCCGCGTCCCTGGCCGCCCTCGCCGCGGGCGCGACCACCGGCACACCCCGCCGCGTCCTCGCCGCCGTGACCCTGCTCGCGCTGCTCCCCCTGCCCTTCCAGCTCATGGTCTTCATGCGCACCGACCTGTACTTCGTCCTCCAGGACCTGACCCGCTGCCGCGACCTGTTCGGGGACGGGGCGGCGTACACGAGGTACCGGGCCCGGCGGCTGCTGCGGCGCCGGAGCCGTCGTACCGACGAGCCGGACCCCAGCCTCGGACTGCCCGCGCACGAACGACGGGCCGTCCGCGCCTACAGCGTGGTGCTGGTCGTCGGCACCACGCTGTGTCTCGCCTTCTTCGCCGCCGTCACCCTGCCCGCGGACGTCACGCTCCTCGCCCGCGCGGTGGCCAAGTCGGTCGCCGCGGAGTCGACTTGGGACCGGCTGGACGGGATCGCCGTCGTCGTCACGCTCGGCGGCCTGCACGCCCTGTGGCTGCGCACCTGGTGGCGGGGCCGTCGGATCAGACGGACACCATCCCGCCCGTCACGTTGACGAACGTGCCGGTGATGCCGCCCGCCTGGTCGGAGGCGAGGAACACCGCGGTGGCGGCGATCTCGGCGAGCGTGGGGTTGCGGCGGGTCATGCGCATCCCGGCGAGCTGGTCGACGATGCCCTGGACGGCGCTCTCGTCGATCGCCGGGTTGACCGCGGAGAGCTTCTCCACGGTGAACGTCTCCGGCACCCCGGCCGCCCACAGGCCCACCGCCCGCACCCCGCGTGGCCCGAGCTCGATGGCCAGGTTGCGCACGAGCGTGTCGATCGCCCCGTCCGCCGGACCTGTGCCGCCCATCATCGGACTGCCGTGCGCGGAACCGCTGTTGAGGGCGAGGATCACACCCGAGCCGCGCGCGGCCATCCGGCGTCCGGCGGCGCGGGCGGTGAGGAAGTTGGCCCGCAGGCCGTCGGCGACCGGCCTCATGAAGTCGTCGACCGCCATGTCGGTCAGCGGCGCGCCCTGCACATCGCCGCGCGTGACCAGGTTGATCGAGATGTCGATGTCCCCGACCTGCTCGGCGTGCGCCTCCACGGCCGCCTCGTCCAGCGCGTCCACGACGGCGACCTCGGCGTCCTTGATGTCGGCGGCCACCGCCTCCAGGGTCGTGCGGGTACGGCCGACGAGGTGGACCCTCGCGCCCTGCCCGGCGAAGGCCCGGGCGACGGCCCCGCCGATGGAACCGCCGGCGCCGTAGACGATCGCGGTCTTGTCGGTGAGCAGCATGGTGACTCCTTCGAAGTGGTGCGTACGTGACATCCATGCAGACGTACGGCTCCGCGGATGCTCATCGGTCGCCGCTCGTGGGTCGGTCGCCGCTCGTCGGTCGTTTCGCTGCTCATCGGCCGGTCACAGCCGCAGGGGCAGTCCGAACGCGGGGAAGAGGTGCGGCTCGAAGGAGGTGATCTCCGCGATGCGGTCGCCGTGGCCGTGGTCGGTGAAACGCAGGACGTCAAGGACCTGGGCCCGGTAGACGCTCGTATCCGGCCTGCGGACGTAGTGCGCCGCCGCCTGCTGGCCGTTGGCCCGGGTGGGCAGGCTGCGCCAGTGCCCGAGGAACATCGGGGAGGCGGGATCGAGGCTGACCCGCACGAAGTCGATGATGGCGTCCCGGCCGACAAACCAGAACGGGTTCGGCGGCATGGTGAGGGTGACGTCCTCGGTGAGCAGCTCGGCCATCGCCGCGAAGTCGAGGCGTCCGACGGCGGCCATGTACCGGTCCAGTACGGCCTGTTGGGCCTCCGTGGGCACGGTGGCCCGCCAGTCCGAGCGCTCCCGGGGCAGGTGTGCGCGCAGGGTGGGCCGGGCCCGCTGGAGTGCGCTGTTGACGGAGGCCACGCTGGTCTCCAGGGCCTCGGCGGTCTCGGCGGCGGTCATCCCGAGGGCGTCGCGCAGGACGAGCGCGGCCCGTTGGCGCGGGGGCAGATGCTGGATCGCGGCGAGGAGGACGAGCTCCAGGGTCTCGCGGGAGACCGCGGCCGACTCGGGCTGCTCGTGCTCCTCGGTGAGGGGCGTCTCGTCGTCCGGGTAGGGCTGCAACCAGGTGATGCGGCTGGGCGGTTCCCCCTCGCCGTGGTTCATCCCCGGCACCGGTTCGTACCGCTGCGGGCGGCGCGCGGTCCGCCTCAGCAGATCCAGGCTGGTGTTGGTGGCGATCCGGTACAGCCAGGTCCGCGCGCTCGCCCGCCCCTGAAATCCGTCCCGCGCCCGCCAGGCCCGCAGGAAGGTCTCCTGCACCAGGTCCTCGGACTCGTCGTAGGACCCCGTCATGCGGTAGCAGTGCACCTGGATCTCGCGGCGGTACTGCTCGGTGAGGGCGCCGAACTCCGTTTCGGTGAGGTGCGTGACGGGGGCGGCTTCGGGGAGTTGCGTAACGGGGTCGGCTGTGACGGAATCCCCGGCGGCGGCCTGGGTGGTGTCGCGCACCGTACGGGCCACCCGCCTCAACCGCGCGACCGATTCCGACAGTTCGGTGACGGTCGAGTAGAGGGCGTCCACGGGCTGCGGCGCCAGCTGCCCCGCCCGGCGCCCGATGTCGTCGATGAGGCCCTGCACGGTGAGGCCCTGGGGCTGCCGCCGTTCCCGGTAGGCCTTCTGCCGGCAGGCGGCGGAACAGTAGACGGAGCCGCGTCCGGTGCGGCCGGCTCGCGCGGCGAGCGGCTTCCCGCACACCGCGCAGACGTCTGTGGCCACGTGCGCCTCCGGGAGTTTCGTAACGCGGTATCGGAGTGACGGTGTCGGAGTGACGTTACAACGCCCCCGCGGCGCGTGGGCCCGCTATCGGCGGGGCGTCGGAAGCACCCGGTCCGCAGACACCTCGCGGCGCTCCCGCCCGCCAGAACCGAACGCCGACCGGACGGGCCGCCGCACCCCCAACTGCCCCACCACCGTCGCACCGAAAGCCAGCACCATCCCCGCCAACTGCACCGACGTCAGCGCCTGCCCCAGCTACCGGCGCGCCAGAAGAAACCGCAGATCCGCAGACACCTCGCCATGCTCCCGCCCGCCAGAACCGAACGCCGACCGGGCAGGCCGCCGCACCCCCAACTGCCCCACCACCGTCGCACCGAAAGCCAGCACCATCCCCGCCAACTGCACCGGCGTCAGCGTCTGGCCGAGGGCCGCCCAGCCGACGACCGCGGCGGTCAGCGGGGACAGCGGGCCGAGGAAGGTGACCTGGGTGGCGGTCAGGCGGCCGATGCCGCGGAACCAGAGCCAGTACGCCACCGCCGTGTTCGCCAGCGCGAGGTAGAGGTAGCCGCCGACCGCGCGCCCGTCGAGCGCGGGCGGGGCGCCCTCGACGAGGAGGGCGAGCGGCGCGATGAGCAGGCCGCCCGCGGTGAGCTGCCAGGCGGTGAGGGCGAGCGGGCCGACGCCCTCGGGGCGGCCCCAGCGCTTGGTCAGCACGGTACCGGCGGACATGGAGGCGGTGGCCGCGAGCGCCGCGAGCGCACCGACGGCGTCGAGTGCCCCGGCCGTCTTGAGCACGACCAGGCTGACGCCGAACGCGGCGACGAGTCCGGTGAGCACACTCCGGGCGGTGGGCCGCTGCCCCAGCAGGGCGGCCGACAGCCCGAGGACGATCAGCGGTCCCACCGAGCCGACCACCGCGGCCATCCCGCCCGGCAGCCGGTACGCCGACAGGAACAGCAGCGGGAAGAAGGCCCCGATGTTCAGCGCCCCGAGCACGGCCGCCTTCCCCCACCAGACACCGCGCGGCAGCACCCGGGCGAGGCCGAGCAGCACGAGCCCCGCGGGCAGCGCACGCATCATGCCGGTGAACAGCGGCCGGTCGGCGGGGAGGAACTCGGTGGTGACGGCGTAGGTGGTGCCCCAGGAGACGGGGGCGAGGGCGGTGAGAAGGATGGTGGCGGGGCGGTTGGTGGTCGGCTTCCTCATGACTCCCTCTCTACTGGCTTACGAGAAAGTAGCTTACTCCTGAGCTACTTTTCCGCAAGCCACTTTCTTGCGGGCGAGCCGAAGCCTGCGGATACTCGGAGCATGAGTGCACAGCGCAAGGACGCCGTCGACGCGATCATCGAGCAGTGGGCAACCGTGCGGCCCGACCTCGACACCAGGGCCATGGAGGTCTTCGGGCGCATCTACCGCCTCTCCCGCGCCATGGGCGACCGCGTGGAGAAGGTGTACGCCCCCTACGGCATCTCCCGCGGCGAGTTCGACGTCCTCGCCACCCTCCGCCGCGCCGGCGAGCCCTACACCCTCTCCCCTCGCCAGCTCTCCTCGACCCTGATGCTCACGACCGGCGGCATGACGGGCCGCCTCGACAAACTGGAACGCGCCGCCCTCCTGCGCCGCTCCCCCGACCCCCACGACCGCCGGGGCCTCCAGGTGACCCTGACGGAGAAGGGGCTGGCCGTCATCGACGAGGCGGTGGCAGCGGGCCTGGCCGCCCAGACGGCGGCCCTGTCCCCCCTCGACGACGAACAGGCCGACCAACTGGCCGACCTGTTGCGGACGTTGCTCGCGGGCACCCAGGACTCAGAGCACTAACGGCCCACCCGGGCGGCCAGCTCCGCCCCCACCACCCCGGTGTCCGCCTCGTCCGCCGCCCACGCCACGTACCCGTCGGGCCGCACCAGGACGGTCGTACGGCGGGAGGTCGCCCAGCGCTCCACGGCGAGGCGGTCCTTGTGGGCGCCCCAGTCGCCGTAGGCCTCCGGCTGGGGGGTGATCAGGACGAACCTGCCGCCGCGCAGGGACTCGTAGAGGCGGCCGCCTTCCGCGAGGGACACGTCGGGGACGCGGGTGCCGGTCAGGGGGTGGGAGCCGCGGGGGGCTGCGTACCGGTAGCCGATGCCGGTGAGTTGGCCGAGCATGCGGCGGCGGGCCGGGCCGACGTGGTCGAGGGCGGTGGTGAGGGCGGCGCGCAGGGCCAGTTCCCAGGGACGCTTGGCCATCGCGAGGCGGACGATGCCGCCGCTGCTGCGGAGGACGGCCTTGCCGACGGGGTGGCGTTCGGACTGGTAGGTGTCCAGGAGTTCGGGGCCCGCGTGACCGCCCGCCACCTGGGCCAGCTTCCAGCTCAGGTTCGCCGCGTCCTGGAGGCCGGTGTTCATGCCCTGGCCGCCGGCCGGGGTGTGGACATGGGCGGCGTCGCCGGCCAGGAAGACCCGGCCCACCCGGTAGGCGGGGGCCTGGCGTTCGTCGCTGTGGAAGCGGGACATCCAGCGGGCGTCGTGCATCCCGAAGTCGCGGCCCAGGGCGAGACGGGTGACCTCCTTGATCTCGTCGAGGTCGAGGGGCTCGCTGTCGGGGAGGTCGCGGGCGCGGTTCCACGCGATGACCCGGTGGTAGCCGTCGCCGAAGGGGGCGATGAAGGCGAAGGCGTCACCCACGGCGTTGACGGTGAGCAGGGTCTCGGGCTGCTCGGCGAGGCGGACGTCCGCCAGGACCACCGAGCGGATCACCGAACGGCCGGGGAAGGGCAGCCCGATCGCGTCGCGTACGGCGCTGCGCATGCCGTCGGCCCCCACGAGGTACTCGGCGCGCAGCGGCTCCAGGACCCCGTCCGGCCCCCTCACCTGCACCGTCACGCCGTTCTCGTCCTGGGACAGACCCGCCACCTCGGTCTCGTACCGGAAGTCGACGCCCGCCTCCACCGCCCGCCGCTCCAGGACCTTCTCGACCTCGTACTGCGGCAGGACCAGGAGGTGGTGGAAACGGGAAGGGAGGGTGTCCAGGCCGATGGTCAGGTCGCCGAACAGGCCCAGCTTGTCCAGGCGCTGTCCTGCCGCCTCCAGGCCGTCGGCGAGACCGCGGGCATCGAGCTGTTCGAGGGTGCGGGCGTGCAGGACGAAGGCGCGGGAGAGGTTGCTGATCCGGTGCGGGCGCCTCTCGACGACGGTGACGGGGACGCCGGCGGTGGCCAGGTCACCGGCCAGCAGCAGCCCGGTGGGGCCGGAACCGACGACGATCACGGTGGGGGTGCCGTTCATGGTGGCCTCCTGTTGCCAACACTTGTTTGCCAACACTTGTTGACGAAGGTAGCGCCACCCCGGCACAGCGTCAACACTTGTTGGCCAACAGTTGTTGACCTACGATTGTCAGCATGAACGAAACACCCCGCCGCCGCTCCGACGACACCCGCGACGCGATCCTCGCCGCGGCCCGCGAGCGCTTCGCCGCCGACGGCTACGAGCGGGCCACCATCCGCGCCATCGCCAAGGACGCGCGCATCGATCCGTCCATGGTGATGCGCTACTACGGCAACAAGGAGGGCCTGTTCGCGGCGGCCGTCTCCGTGGACCTGAGACTGCCGGAGCCCGGCTCACTGCCCCGGCACGACATCGGCCGCGCACTCGTGTCGCACTTCCTCGACCTCTGGGAGGAGAACGAGGTGCTCACCGCGCTGCTGCGGGTCGGCGCGACCAATCAGGCGGGGGCGGAGCGGATGCAGGGCATCTTCCGGGACCAGGTGATGCCGGTGGCCCTGCGGGTGTGTCCGGACCCGGAGCAGGCTCCCGCGCGGGCCGCGCTGGCTGCCACGCAATTGCTGGGGCTCGCGCTGACCCGGTACGTCCTGCGGTTCCCGCCGACCGTGGCGCTGGCGCGCGAGGAGATCGTGGCCTGGCTGGCGCCCACGGTGCAGCGCTACCTCACCGCGCCGAGCCCCTGAGCACGCGCCGGGGCGCCGGCCTCGCCCACGTACGGCTGATACAGCTGACGCGCGTACGTACGGCGGGACCGGCGCCCCGGAAAGACGAAGCCTGCGCCCCGAGAAAGGCGCGCTCAGCGCCCCGGGAAAAGCCGAGGCCAGCGCCTATCACCGGCCCCGGAAGGCAAGCTCAGCGCCCCGAGACGCCGAGCTCAGCGGTCTCGACAAGGCAAGGCCGACGCCCGGAGAAAGCCGAGCTCGGCGCCCCGGAAGGGGTGGGGTCAGGCCTTCGAGCCGGCCTTGGCCTCGGCCTCGGCGGGCTTGGTCCTGATGTTGCGGCTGGTCACCCGGTGCTCTTCCTTGGACTTGTCCAGGACCATCACCAGACCGGCGATGACCCCGAACAGCACGAGCGGGGCCACGACGAAGAGGCCCAGCGTCTCGATGACGCTCAGGCCCGTGCCGGGGTCGTCGCCGTCGTCGCGGGTCAGCGCGGAGGCGGGGGACGACATGAGCAGCATCATCAGCGTCGTACCGGCCACCAGGGCGCCGGCGCGCAGGGCGTTCTTCTTGTCCACGGAGTCAAAGTATCCAACGGCGGTTCGGGCCGCGCGTCCGGGGTGCCGTATGAGGCGCCCCCGGTCCGTGGGCGCCCGCCCCTACGGTGCCCGCAGCACCTCCACCAAGGCGTGCAGGCGGGCCGAGGCCGCCAGGTCCTCCAGCGTCATCGCCCGCCCCTCCCCGTCCGCGATCGGCAGCCGCCAGTTCGGATACTGGTCCCACGTCCCCGGCAGGTTCTGCGGCCGGCGGTCCCCCACCGTGTCCGGCAGCCAGATCCCGACCATGCGGGCCGGAGTGTTCAGCAGGTACCGGTGCACGGCCTGGATCTGGGCCTCCTCGGTGGAGGGGTCGGCGCCGCCGCCGGTGCCGTGCAGCAGCCCGAGCCGGGCCAGCAGCTCCAGCCACTCCCCCGTGTCCGCGGCGGCCTCAGCGCGTTCCTCGTCCAGCGGCCGGGTCAGCAGGCCGAGCCCGTCGCGGAGTTCGACGTGTTCGCCGGTGAGTCGTGAGGCGGTGGGCGGCAGGTCGTGCGTGGTCGCCGTCGCCAGACAGTCCGCGCGCCACCGCTCGGGCGGCAGCGGGCGTCCGTCGCCCTCCCAGTCCCGCTCGAACCACAGCACCGACGTCCCCAGCACTCCCCGCTCGCGCAGCGCCTCCCGCACACCGGGCTCGACCGTGCCGAGGTCCTCGCCGATCACCAGCGCCCCGGCCCGCGAGGCCTCCAGGACGAGCACGGCGAGCATCGCCTCCGCGTCGTAGCGGACGTAGGTGCCCTCCGTCGGTGGCTGCCCCTGCGGGACCCACCACAGCCGGAACAGGCCCATGACGTGGTCGATGCGCAGCGCGCCGGCGTAACGGAAGAGGGCCCGCAGCAGCTGCCGGTACGGCGCGTAGCCGGACTCCGCCAGCCGGTCCGGGCGCCACGGCGGCAGGCCCCAGTCCTGGCCGCGGGCGTTGAAGGCGTCCGGAGGCGCTCCCACGGACATCCCGGCCGCGAAGTACGCCTGCTGGGCCCACGCGTCCGCGCCCTCGGGATGGACGCCCACCGCGAGGTCGTGGACGACGCCCACCGGCATGCCCGCCTCCCGCGCGGTGCGCTGGGCCGCGCCGAGCTGGCTCTCGGTGAGCCAGGCGAGGCGGCTGAAGAAGTCGACGCGGTCCATCAGCTCACCGCGGGCGCGGGCCGTCTCGGCGGAGCGCGGGTCGCGCAGGCCGGGGGGCCAGCCGCGCCAGTCCGAGCCGTGCGCCTCGGCCAGCGCGCACCAGGTCGCGTGGTCCTCCAGCGCCTGGCCGCCCTCGGCGAGATAGTCGGCGTAGGCGGCGCGGCGGCCGGGCCCGAGCGGGACCTCGCGGACGAGTTCGAGCGCCTCCCGCTTCAGCTCCCACACCGCGTCCCGGTCGATCAGCACGCCCTTCTCCAGCACGGATTCCCGCAGCCGACCGGCCCGCTCGCGCAGGGCCCGCAGCCGCTCGGAGTCGGCGATCTGGGCGTACTCGGGGATGTCCTCGATCCGCAGGTGCACCGGGTCGGGGAAGCGGCGCGAGGACGGCCGGTAGGGGGACGGGTCGGTGGGGGCACCGGGCACGGCCGCGTGCAGCGGGTTGACCTGGACGAAGCCGGCGCCGAGCGCACGCCCCGCCCAGGAGGTCAGTTCGGCGAGGTCGCCGAGGTCGCCCATGCCCCAGGAGCGGTGCGAGAGCAGGGAGTAGAGCTGGACGAGGAGGCCGTACGACCGCCCGGGCGGCGCGGGCAGGCGCGGCGGGGCCACGATCAGGTGGGCGTCGGCGGTGCGGCCGTCGGGCGCGGCGGCGGTCAACCGGTGGACGCCGGGCGGGAGTTGGTCGGCGGCGGCACGGGTCTCTCCCTGTTCGGTGGTGATGTGCAGCCGGGTGCCCTCGGGCAGGTCGGCGACGAAGGCGGGCGGGCTGCCGCTCCAGCACACCACCGTGGGCGGCAGCAGGCGCGCGCGCAGTTCGCGTTCCCGGGCCGCGAGGGCGGCGGCCGGGTCGCCGGCGTCGACTCCGAGGGCGGCCAGGGTCAGGGTGACGGCGGTGGCGGAGGCGGCGACCGTACGGTCCGGGGAGGGTCGGTAGGACGTGGCGATGCCGTACGACTCGGCGAGCCGGGACAGCTCCGGACCGGGGGGCGCCACCATCTACGGCTCCAGGTATGCGTCGGACTCGCTGGTCAGGGCGGCGGCGTCGGCGAGCGGCGGCTCGCTGGTGAGGGGCTCGGCGTCGGGCAGGGGTGGTTCGCTGGTGAGCGGGGTCTCGGAGCAGGCGCCCTCGGCGCTGAAGACACAGAAGTACTCAGCGGGCGCCTCGGGTTTGGACAGGGCCGGGAGCAGAAGGGGTGCCGATGCGGCCACGGGGGCCTCCTTGTCGAGTACGACGACGGGGGTTACCGCAGCCCTACCCACAGGACGCGACGACAGACGTACCAGAGGGGAGAACGTGCTTTTCGTCATGTTCCGTTGCTCCGTCACTCCCGTCCACCGATCGTCCCCCGGCCGTCCGTGGAACACCATCTCGGCTGATCACTATTCACTCAGTACATGTACGTGATGCATACTGATCGCCATGAGCATCCGCCACATCCTGCTGGGGCTGCTCGCCGGAGGGCCGAGCCATGGCTACGACCTCAAGCGACGCCACGACGAACGTTTCCCCGAGGCCCGTCCACTGGCCTACGGGCAGGTCTACACGACCCTCCAGCGCCTGGTCCGGGACGGTCTCGCCGAGGTCGAGGGCACGGACTCCGACGGCGGCCCCGAGCGCACCAGGTACCGCTCGACGGAGGCCGGCGCGCGTGAACTGGCCGAGTGGGCCGGGCAGATCGCCCCGCCCGCGCCCTTCGTGACCAACGAGATCTTCGCCAAGGTCGTCGTCTCGATCCTGTCCGGCGGCGACCCGGACACCTATCTGCGGGCCCAGCGCGCAGCCCACATGGCGCGGATGCGGGAGCTCACGGCGGTCAAGACCGCCAAGGGGGCCGACCTCGCGACCGTGCTCTCGGCGGACTACGCCCTCAACCACCTCGACGCCGATCTCCGCTGGATGACCACCACGGCGGCCCGGCTCACCACTTTGACCGCGGAGGTCGACTCGGCATGAACACCAAGGGGGACATCACGGTGCCACTTCTCGAAGGGCGGGGGCTCGTCAAGGCGTACGGCCCGACGGAGGCCCTGCGCGGCGCCTCGGTCCGGCTGGACGCCGGCGAGATCCTCGCCGTCACCGGCACCAGCGGCAGCGGGAAGTCGACGCTGCTGCACTGCCTTGCCGGGATCGCCGGGCCGGACGAGGGTTCGGTGTCCTACGGCGGCGAGCGCCTCGACCGCCTGCCCGAGAAGCGGCTGAGCGAGCTGCGCCGCACGGAGTTCGGCGTGGTCTTCCAGTTCGGGCAGCTCATCCCCGAGCTGACGGCGGTCGACAACGTGGCGCTGCCTCTGCTGCTCGCGGGCCTGACCCGCGCCGACGCCCACACGCGGGCCGGGGAGTGGCTGGAGCGTTTCGGAGTGCGCGGCCAGGCCGGGCTGCGGCCCGGCGAGATGAGCGGCGGCCAGGCCCAGCGGACCGCGCTGGCCCGCGCCCTGATCACCGGACCGAAGATCGTCTTCGCGGACGAGCCGACCGGCGCGCTGGACTCCCTGGCGAGCGAGCAGGTCATGACTGCCCTGGTCCACACGGCCCGCGAGTCGGGCACCGCGGTCCTGCTGATCACCCATGACGCCCAGGTGGCCGCGTACGCGGACCGCGAGGTGCGGATGGCCGACGGGGCCGTCGTTCCGGTCGGAGTGACGGCATGAGCGCCGGTCCGAAGGCACGTCTGGGTGCCGATCTGCGGATGGCCTGGCTGCTGACCCGCGGTTCCGACCGGCGGGAGTGGTGGCGGATCGGGCTCACTGCCGGCGGGGCGGCGCTCGCGACGGGGATCGGGCTGGCGATCGTCGCGCTGAACTCCCTGGACGGGTACTACTCCGTGTCCTTCGGGGACGGACTGCTCGACTCCGCGAGCGACCGGCGGAACGTGAGTGTCGTCATGGCGCTGCTGCTCGTGCCGGTGCTCGGGTTCCTCGGGCAGTGCGCGCGCATCGGCGCGGTGCACCGGGACCGGCGGCTGGCCGCGCTGCGGCTGGCGGGGGCCGGTGCGTGGCAGGTGCGGCGGATCGCGGCACTGGAGTCGGGACCGGCCTGCCTGGCGGGCTCGCTGACCGCCACGGCCCCCGGCGTGCCGCTGCTGCTGCACCTGTGGGCCCGGCCCACCGCGCTCGCCTGGGCCGGGTTCGCCCTGGTCGCCGTGGCCGTACCGGTGCTGGGCGCGGCCGTGAGCGTGCTGTCGCTGCGACACGTGGTGGCCTCACCGCTGGGCTGGGTGCGGCGGGTACGGCCCGTGTGGGGTCCGGGGCGGGCCCTGCGGGCGGTGAGCGCGCTGCTCGGGGTCGCGGGGCTGCTCCTCGGCCTGTCGACGTTCACCGGCGGCCCGGTCCGCCTCGCCCTCGGCCCGCCCGCGCTGTTCGTCGTCGTCCTGCTCGTCGGGGCCGCGACGGTGTCCCTGGCCGGTACGGCGGCCCGGCGGCTGGGCGGGGTCCTGGCGTCCCGCGCCCAGAGCCCGGCGCTGCTGATCGCGGCCGAGCGGCTGCGGGAGGACCCGTGGGCGGCGGCCCGCACGCATGCCGCGGTGCTGCTGGTGACGGTCGTGGGGGCGGGCTTCGTGGGCGTGCGCCAGGTACTGCTGGAGACCCTGCACACCATGCGCCGCGAGGGGACGCTGTCGACGGACCTGGGGTACTACACGACCGGCATCGACCTGACGGCCGCCGCGATCCTCGTCGCCCTCGCTCTGACCTTGACGGGGCTCGCCGTGGGCACCGTGGAGTCACTCGCCACCCGACGCCGGGGCCTGGCCGCCCAGGTCGCCGCCGGGGTGCCCCAACGGGTACTGGCCAGGGCGCTGCTCCTGGAGACCGCGCTGCCGCTGGCTCCCGCGGTCGCGGTGGCGGGCGTGGGCGGTACGGCGATCGGCTTCTGGTACGCCTCGCTGGCCTCGCACCGGTCGGGCACGGTCCTGCCGTACGCCGCTCTCCTGGTCCCGCTCGCGGTGTACGCGGCCTGTCTGCTGGCCGCCGCCACCTCTCTGCCGCTGCTGCGCCGCTCGGTCCGCCCGGCGGAACTCAGGCACAGCTGACGCGCTGCTCTTCCGGTCCCGGAGGCACGGGGGACCTCCGGGACCGGATCCGAGCCGCCGTGTGCGGCAACACGAAGGCCCGGATCGTCGTCAGGCTGAGATGCCGTCGATCCGGGCCATGGCGTCCTCCGCGCCGTACGGTTGCAAGTACGGCAGCCAGCGCGGGTCCCTGTGGCCGGTGCCGATGATGCGCCAGGCCAGACCGGTGGGCGGAGCGGGTTTGTGGCGCAGCCGCCAGCCGATTTCGAACAGATGTCGGTCGGCCTTCACGTGGTTGCACCGGCGGCAGGACGCCACCACGTTGTCCCAGACGTGCTTGCCCCCGCGGCTGCGCGGGATGACGTGGTCGACGCTGGTTGCGACGCCACCGCAGTACATGCACCGGCCCCCGTCGCGGGCGAAGAGCGCCCTGCGGGTGAGAGGAACGGGCCCCCGATAGGGAACCCGGACGAATCGCTTGAGCCGGACCACGCTGGGTGCGGGGACTGTGACGGTCGCGCTGTGCATGAAGGCGCCGGATTCCTCAAGGGAGACCGCTTTGTTCTCCAGGACGAGGACGAGCGCGCGGCGGAGCGGTACGACGCCGAGGGGCTCGTACGACGCGTTGAGTACCAGGACATGCGGCACGGATGCCTCCTTGGGCGTCGGCGGCGCGTGGCTCGCGCCGGGACGAACTGAGGTCAGTCTCCCCTCTCGGCCGGGAGAAACGCCACCATGTCCCGGTAACGGGCTGGGAGTGTTTTCGACCACACCTTTCTTCATCCCCAGGTGAGAGCCGTCTGTCCCCCGAACATTGCAACGATCCACACACGATGCACCGCTAGTGTGGTGAGCCTGCTTTACCGGTGACCTTTTCGTGACCTTGACCGCCGTACCGGAAGGCAGACGCAGCACCTGGAGGTACCTGCCGTGTCCTTGTCCGCCGTCCTACTGGCCGCGAGTCCGTCGCCGTCACCGTCCCCCTCGGAGACGTCGACGCCGGCCGTGCCGAGTCTCCAGGACGCCCAGGAGAGCGCGACCAACGCCGCGAGCTGGGTGGAGCAGAACTGGTCGACCTGGCTGGCGATCGGTCTGCGGGTCCTGCTGATCCTGGTGATCGCCGGGGTGCTGAGAATGGTCGTGCGGCGGGCCATCACCAAGCTGATCGACCGGATGAACCGCACCGCCCAGGCGGTCGACGGCACCTCTATCGGCGGTCTGCTCGTCAACAACGAGCGCCGTCACCAGCGCTCCCAGGCGATCGGCTCGGTGCTGCGTTCGGTGGCCAGCTTCGCCATCCTGGGCACCGCGGCCCTGATGATCCTCGGTGCCTTCGAGATCAACCTGGCCCCGCTGCTGGCGTCGGCCGGTGTCGCGGGTGTGGCGATCGGTTTCGGCGCCCGCAACCTCGTCACGGACTTCCTCTCCGGGGTCTTCATGATCCTGGAGGACCAGTACGGCGTGGGCGACACCATCGACGCGGGCGTGGCCTCCGGCGAGGTCATCGAGGTCGGCCTCCGGGTGACCAAGCTGCGCGGTGACAGCGGTGAGATCTGGTACGTCCGCAACGGCGAGGTCAAGCGCATCGGCAACCTCTCCCAGGGCTGGGCGACGGCCGGCGTCGACGTGACCGTGAGGGCCTCCGAGGACCTCGACAAGGTCAAGCGGGTGCTGGGCGAGGTCGCCGAGAAGATGAGCAAGGAAGAGCCCTGGAACGAGCTCCTGTGGAGCCCGATCGAGGTCCTCGGCCTGGACAGCGTCCTGCTGGACTCCATGGTCGTGCGGGTCTCCGCCAAGACGATGCCCGGCAAGTCCCTCACGGTCGAGCGCGAGCTGCGCTGGCGCATCAAGCGCGCCTTCGACGCGGCGGACATCCGCATCGTCGGCGGCGCGACCGTCCCCGCCGACGGGGAGCCCGACGACCCGGCCGCTACGGTCGCGGCCCCGTCGGTCTTCTCCAACTCCGACTCCCCGCAGCACGCGGCGGCCTCCCCGCTCGTGTCGACCCCGGCCCAGCGCCCGACGCCGAAGTAGGGCGCCCCTCCCGCGAGACCGCCCCCGCAGGTAACGACTCCGTTTCCTGCGGGGGCGGTTTGTCGTTCCCCTCTTGACGGAAGGGTGGTCCAGACCTATGTTCCGTGCATCCGATAGGAAACCTTCCTAACAGTCACCGGACAGTACAGTCGTCCGGCAGTCACGGAGAGGGGCACCCATGGCAGGCACACCACGCACACTCCGCGCCATGAACGACCGTGCCGCGCTCGACCTCCTGCTGGAGCACGGCCCCCTTTCCCGTACGCGGATCGGCAAGCTCACCGGCCTCTCCAAGCCGACCGCGTCCCAGCTCCTGGCCCGCCTGGAGGCCTCGGGGCTCGTCCTCGCCACCGGCACCAGCGAGGGCAGGCCGGGCCCCAACGCCCAGCTCTACGAGGTCGACCCGAGCGCCGCGTACGCCGCCGGGCTCGACGTCACCCCCGAGCGGATCCTCGCCTCGGTCGCCGACATCACCGGCCGCGAGGTGGGCTCCTTCGAACTGCCGACCCCGGGACGCCGACCCGCCCAGCCCGTCGTACGGCAGGTCACCGACGCCCTCGACGGCGCGGTGAAGGCGGCGGGGCTCGCCCGCGGCGACGTCCACCGGCTCGTCATCGGCACCCCGGGCGCCTTCGACCCGGGCACGGGCCGGCTGCGCTACGCCTCCCACCTCCCCGGCTGGCACACCCCGACCCTCCTCGACGAACTCGCCGCCGCGCTGCCGATGCCGGTCGAGTACGAGAACGACGTCAACCTCGTCGCCGTGGCCGAACAGCGGCTGGGGGCGGCCCGCGGACACGAGGACTTCGTGCTGCTGTGGAACGAGGGCGGCCTCGGTGCCGCCCTGGTCCTCGGCGGACGGCTGCACCGCGGCTGGACCGGCGGCGCGGGAGAGGTGGGTTTCCTGCCGGTTCCCGGAGCGCCTCTGGTGCGGCAGGTGACCAAGGCCAACAGCGGCGGCTATCAGGAGCTCGCCGGTTCCCAGGCCATCCCCCAGCTCGCCCGTGAGCTCGGCATGACGGACATCCCCTCGGGACCGTACGCCGACGTCGCCGCCGCCCTCGTCGAGCGGGCCGCCACCGAGGACACCGTCCTGGGCCGGCTGCTCCTGGAGACCTACGCCACCCGTCTGGCCACCGGTCTCGCCTCCCTCGTCTCCGTCCTCGACCCCGAACTCGTCGTCCTCAGCGGTGCCTCGCTCACCGCCGGCGGCGACACCCTGCGCGCCCTCGTCCAGGCCGAGCTGGAGGAACTGGCAGCCTCCCGACCCCGGCTGGTCGTCGGCGCCGTCCATGAACACCCCGTGCTGCGCGGCGCGCTGGAGAGCGCGCTGGCGGCCACCCGCGACGAGGTCTTCGACACCTCGCGCTGACCCCCGTACTCCCCCACACCCTCATCTCACCGCCCGTCCCTGGGAGACCCCGTCATGCGCACAGCCCTCTCCTCCGCCATACCCTCGTCCGCCCGAAAAGCGGCGTTTGCCCTGACCGTGTCCGCCGTGCTCGTCACCACCGCCTGTACCGGCCAGTCCTCCTCCGGCGCCGACGACGACGCGTCGAAGGAGACCACCATCAACTTCTGGCACGCCTGGAGCGCGGACTCCGAGGTGGCGGGGGTGAAGGCACTCGTCGCCGGCTTCGAGAAGGCGCACCCCAACATCCACGTCAACGTCGTCGGCAACATGACCGACGACAAGATCAACCAGGCGCTGCGCACGGGCGGCGGCAAGGCCCCGGACGTCATCTCGTCGTTCACCACGAACAACGTCGGCAAGTTCTGCTCCTCGGGGGCGCTGGTCGACCTCAACCCGTTCTTCAAGAAGTCGTCGATCGACCCGGACACCACCTTCCCGGCCGCGATGAACCAGTACACGCAGTTCGACGGCGACCGCTGTGCCGCGCCGCTCCTGGGCGACGCCTACGGGCTCTACTACAACAAGACCGCCTTCGAGAAGGCCGGCATCACCGCGCCGCCGAAGACCTGGACCGAGTTCGAGGCCGACGCCAAGAAGCTGACGATCGCCCAGGGCGACTCGTACAAGCAGCTCGGGTTCATGCCGGACTACCACGGCTGGGAGACCACCACCGAGCACTACATGGGCCAGTTCTCGCCCACCTACTTCGACAAGGCGGGCAAGTCCACGGTCGCCACCGACCCGGCCGTCGCCGCCGCCTTCACCCTCCAGAAGAAGCTCGTCGACGACCTCGGCGGCTACCGGAAGCTGGAGAGGTACCGCGCGGGACTCGGCGACGAGTGGGGCCCCAAGCACCCCTTCCAGACCGGCCAGGTCGCCATGCAGCTCGACGGCGAGTGGCGGCTCGGCATGGCCGTGGACGCCAAGCCCGGCTTCGACATCGGCGTCGCCCCGCTGCCCGTCCCCGACGACCAGGCCGACCAGTACGGCAAGGGATACATCACCGGCACCATCGCCGGCATCGCCGCCAACAGCACCAAGCAGAACGCGGCCTGGGAGTTCCTGAAGTACATCACCACGGACACGGACGCGGTGGTCGGCTTCTCCAACGCCATCCACAACGTGCCCTCGACGCTCGCGGCCCTGAAGTCCCCGAAGCTGAAGTACGACCCGCGCTTCAAGACCTTCCTCGACATCGCCGCGAACCCGAACTCGACGACCGCCCCCTCCTCGATCAACGGCGGTGTCTACCTCACCACCGTCCAGGAGCTCGGCTACGACTACGAGAGCGGCAAGGTCACCGACCTCAAGAAGGGCCTCGCCGCCGCGGCCAAGCAGATCGACACGGACATCGCGCAGGCGAAGTAGCGATGAGTACCGTCACTCTGGCGTCGAAGCGCCGCAGGTCGGCGCTTCGCACGGCCGCCTTCATGTCACCCTGGCTGATCGGCTTCACGGTCTTCTTCGCCTATCCGCTGCTGTCGACCGTCTACTTCTCGTTCATGCACTACGACGGCTTCAAGCCGCCGACCTGGAGCGGGACGAAGAACTGGACCTACGTCTTCGAGCACTACCCCTTCTTCTGGCCCGCCCTGCGCAACACCCTGTGGCTGGTCGTGGTGATGGTGTCCCTCCGGGTCGTCTTCGGCCTCGGGGTCGGTCTGCTCATCACGAAGATCAAGACGGGCACGGGGGTCTTCCGGACACTGTTCTACCTCCCCTACCTGGCCCCGCCCGTCGCCGCCACCATGGCCTTCGCCTTCCTGCTCAACCCCGGTACGGGACCGGTCAACTCGATCCTGGAGAAGGTCGGCATCCCGGCCCCCGGCTGGTTCAACGACCCCACCTGGTCGAAGCCGGCCCTCACCCTGCTCGCCCTGTGGGGCATCGGCGACCTGATGGTCATCTTCATGGCCGCGCTGCTGGATGTGCCGCAGGAGCAGTACGAGGCCGCCGAGCTGGACGGGGCCTCGGCGTGGCAGCGGTTCCGGTTCGTCACCCTTCCCAACATCTCGCCGATCGTGATGTTCGCCGTGGTCACCGGTGTGATCCAGACGATGCAGTACTACACACAGCCGCTCATCGCGGGGAAGGTCGCCTCGGGGGTGATCCAGGGCGCGGGCACGCAGTTCGAGCCCGGTTACCCGGACAAGTCGACGCTGACCCTTCCCCAGCTCGTCTACAACCTCGGCTTCCAGCGCTTCGACTACGGCTCCGCGTGTGTCGTCGCCCTCGTCCTCTTCGCCCTGTCGATGGTGTTCACCGCGTTCCTGATGCGGCGCCGGGGCGGTCTCATCCAGGCAGGTGACTGACCATGACCCAAGTACTGGACCGGCCGGTGGAGTTGAAGACGCCGGCCTCGCCCGCCGAGCGCACCGCCCGCCGCAAGGCCCTGCTGGAGTGGGTGGCGATCCACTCGCTCGGCATCGCCGCCGCGCTCTTCTTCACCCTCCCCTTCGTGTTCGTGTTCCTGACCTCGCTGATGAGCGACACCCAGGCCCTCAGCCGCGATCTGATCCCGCACACCTGGGAGTGGGGCAACTACAAGCGCGTCTTCGACACCCCGGGTTTCCTGACCTGGTGGCGCAACACGCTGGTCTACGCGGGACTGGGAACAGTCCTTACGGTCGTGTCGTCGATCCCGGTGGCGTACGCGCTCGCCAAGTTCCGCTTCCGGGGCCGCAATCTCTCCCTGATGCTGGTCATCTCGATGATGATGCTGCCGCCCCAGGTGGTCATCATCCCGATGTACCTGTTCTGGGCGAAGCAGCTCGGACTGTCCGGCACCCTGTGGCCGCTGATCATCCCGATGGCGTTCGGGGACGCGTTCTCGATCTTCCTGCTCAGGCAGTTCCTGATGACGATCCCCAACGAGTACGTGGACGCGGCCAAGGTCGACGGCTGCGGCGATCTGCGCACCCTGCTGAAGGTCGTCGTCCCCATGGCGAAGCCCGGGATCGCGGCCGTGGCCCTGTTCCAGTTCTTCTACGCCTGGAACGACTACTTCGGCCCGCAGATCTACGCCTCGGAGAACCAGAACGCCTGGACGCTGAGCTACGGCCTGGAGTCCTTCAAGGGCATGCACCACACCGACTGGAACCTCACCATGGCCGCGACCGTGCTGGTCATGGCCCCCGTGATCCTCGTGTTCTTCTTCGCGCAGAAGGCGTTCGTCGAGGGCGTCACGCTGACCGGAGTGAAGGGTTAACCACGTATGCGACATCTCCCCGGGGGCAACCCCCGGTCCCCCGGCCGATGATCACCGCTCCCCACGCCCGGAAGCGAGGCAACCTTCAGTGAAACTCACCGTGGTCGGCGGCGGCTCGACCTACACCCCCGAACTCATCGACGGCTTCGCCCGCCTGCGCGACACCCTGCCCGTCGAGGAACTCGTCCTCGTCGACCCGGCCGCCGAGCGCCTGGAGCTGGTCGGCGGTCTCGCCCGGCGCATCTTCGCCAAGCAGGGCCACGACGGTCGTATCGTCACCACGTCCGACCTGGACGCGGGCGTGGACGGCGCCGACGCCGTGCTCCTGCAACTCCGCGTCGGCGGCCAGGCCGCTCGTCAGCAGGACGAGACCTGGCCGCTGGAGTGCGGCTGCGTCGGCCAGGAGACGACCGGTGCCGGAGGCCTCGCCAAGGCGCTGCGCACGGTCCCGGTGGTCCTCGACATCGCCGAACGGGTCCGCCGGACCAACCCGCACGCCTGGATCATCGACTTCACCAACCCGGTCGGGATCGTCACCCGCGCCCTGCTGCAGGCCGGGCACAAGGCGGTCGGGCTGTGCAACGTGGCGATCGGCTTCCAGCGGAAGTTCGCCGGACTGCTCGGCGTCACGCCCGCCGACGTCCACCTCGACCACGTGGGCCTCAACCACCTCACCTGGGAGACCGGGGTACGGCTCGGCGGGCCCGAGGGCGAGGACGTCCTGCCCAAGCTGCTCACCGGGCATGGCGACACGATCGCCGCCGACCTGCACCTGCCGCGCCCGCTCCTCGACCGCCTCGGCGTGGTCCCGTCGTACTACCTGCGCTACTTCTACGCGCACGACGAGGTCGTACGGGAGCTCGGCACCAAGCCGTCCCGAGCCGCCGAAGTGGCGGCCATGGAACGTGAGTTGCTCCAGATGTACGGCGATCCGGCCCTGGACGAGAAGCCGGAGCTGCTCGCGAAGCGGGGCGGCGCCTACTACTCGGAGGCGGCCGTGGACCTCGCCGCCGGACTGCTCGGCGGGGGCGGCAGCCCCTACCAGGTGGTCAACACCCTGAACCGGGGCACGCTGCCCTTCCTGCCCGGCGACGCGGTGATCGAGGTGCAGGCGGCGGTGGGTCCCAACGGGCCCACCCCGCTGGCGGTGCCGGCCGTGGACCCGCTGTTCGCGGGGCTGATGGCACAGGTGACGGCGTACGAGGACCTGGCGCTGGCGGCGGCTCTGCGGGGCGGCCGGGACCGGGTCTTCAAGGCGCTGCTCGCGCATCCCCTCGTCGGCCAGTACGCGTACGCCGAGGGCCTCACCGACCGACTGATCGCACACAACCGGGAGCATCTCGCGTGGGCCTGACCGCATGCGTCCTCGCCGTCGACGCGGGCAACAGCAAGACCGATGTCGCGGTCGTGGCGGCCGACGGAGACGTCCTCGCCACGGCCCGCGGCGGCGGGTTCCGGCCGCCGGTGGTGGGCGTCGAGGCGGCGGTGGACACCGTCGCCGACGCGGTCGGGCGGGCCTTCGCCGCCGCCGGGGTGAGCTCCGTGGAGCACGTCTCGGCGTGCCTCGCCAACGCCGACTTCCCGGTCGAGGAGCGGCAGTTGGCCGCCGCGCTGCACACGCGCGCGTGGGGAGCGGACGTGGAGGTCCGCAACGACACCTTCGCGATCCTGCGGGCCGGGATCACCGAACCGCGCGGGGTCGCCGTGGTGTGCGGCGCGGGCATCAACTGCGTCGGCATGCGCCCCGACGGCCGTACCGCACGCTTCCCCGCGCTCGGCCGGATCTCCGGCGACTGGGGCGGCGGCTGGGGCCTCGCCGAGGAGGCCCTGTGGCACGCCGCCCGCGCGGAGGACGGGCGGGGCGTCGACACCGACCTCGCGCGGGTGCTCCCGCGGCACTTCGGGCTGGCGTCCATGTACGCCCTCATCGAGGCCCTGCACCTGGAGGAGATCGCCCCGGCCCGCCGCCACGAACTGACCCCGGTGCTCTTCGCCGCGGCCGCCGCCGGGGACCCCGTGGCCCGCTCGCTCGTCGACCGCCTCGCCGACGAGGTGGTGTCCATGGCGACGGTGGCCCTGACCCGCCTCGACCTCCTCGACGAGGAGACCCCGGTCCTGCTCGGCGGCAGCGTCCTGGCCGCCCGGCACCCCCGACTCGACGACGGGGTGCGCGAACTCCTGGCGGCCCGCGCCCCGAAGGCCGTGCCCCAGGTGGTGACGGCGCGTCCGGTCCTGGGCGCCGCGCTCCTCGGCCTGGACCGGGCGGGGGCGTCCCCGCAGGTGCAGGAGAGGGTGCGGGCCTACTACGAGGCCTGAGCGAGCACCGCGTCGGCCACCTCGGAGACGGTCATGCCGTTTCCGACGTCGACGCGGGGCAGTCCCAGCCGGTCGACGGCCTCCACCATGAGCTCCTGGTACCGCACGCTCCGGGCCAGGAACTTGTCCATCAGCGCGCGCTCCTCCTCGGACGCCTCGTCGTAGCGCCCGCCCGCACGGATCCGGGCGCGTACGACGTCCTCGCCGGCGGTGAGCCATACGGCGGCCGTGTGCGGGGCGTCCAGCGTGGCGACCCGCTCCGGCCACAGCGCGGAGCCCTCCAGGACCAGGCCGGGTCCGCCGGCGTGCGCCTCGACCAACTCCTCGATGCGGGGCCAGAGCCGCTCGTAGTGGGCCAGGACCGACTCGATCAACTCGTCGACGCCGAGCGTCGCGTAGTGGTCGGCCACACGCGGCGGCACCTCCCGCTCCGGCGTGCGCCAGGGCCGCCCCGGGTGTCTCGCCAGCAGGTCCGTCGAGCGCTGCGTGCAGCCGAGGCGTTCGGCGACCGCTCCCGCCACCGTGGACTTACCGGTATTCGACGTTCCGCCGATCATCACCACTCGCACCCCGCGCACGACGGCGACCCTACGCGCCCCAGGGGGGGAACCGAACCGATTCCGGGGGCGTATTCATGGGCAAGGGGTGGTGCAGAACGCGGAGCCGCCGACGGGCGCTCCGCTGCGATCCGATCAAGATCGAGTGAAGCCCGGTGCGGATGTCGGTCCCGGCAGCGATACTTGCGGCGAGGGATGACCATGGGGGAGGTCAAACAGTGACACACCCGCCGAAGAGCAGTGCGGCGCCACCGGGTTCCGGGGTGCCCACGATGCCGGCCGTGCCGCCGCAGCCGGGCCCTGCGGCCCCGGCCCCGCAGGCACCCCCGCCGGCCACCGCGCCGGACCGGGCACCCGCTCGTCGTACGGCCTTCGCGGAGGGTTTCGACCAGCTGCGCGCGGCCGCCACCACCGAGCCGGGCCGGCTGCGCATCATCGGTGCGGCGCTCGCCCTGCTCGTCGTCCTCTTCGGCACGGTGACCGCCTGGCAGACCAACGACCGGGCCGCCGCCGCGGACGACGTGCTGCACAAGAGCCAGCCGCTCAGCAGCGCCGCCGCCGACATCTACCGCTACCTGGCCGACGCCAACACCGCGGCCTCCAGCGCCTTCCTCGCCGGCGGCCAGGAGACGGCCCATTCCCGCGAGCTGTACGAGAAGGACATCGACCTGGCCGCGGCCGGTCTGGTCAGGGCGGCCTCGAACTCCGACCCGGACTCCCCCGCCGCGAGGACCGTGGCCGAGCTCAACACCCTGCTGCCGGAGTACAAGGGCCTCGTGGAGCGGGCCCGTACGTACAACCGTCAGGGCTTCCCGGTCGGCGGCGCGTATCTGCGCTACGCCAACGAGAAGATGCAGGACCAGATGCTCCCGAAGGCGCAGAACCTCTACACGAGCGAGAACCAGCGGCTGCGCGCCGACTACGCCGACGCCACGCCCTACCCGTGGGCCGCGATCGGTCTCGGCGTCCTGGCGCTCGCCGGGCTCGCCTGGGCCCAGCACCGCAACTACCGGCGCACCAACCGGGTCCTCAACCACGGCCTGGTCGCGGCCACCGCGACGGCGACCGTGGTGCTGCTGTGGCTGGTCGTCGGGCACACCGTCGCGCGCGCGGGCCTCAACGACTCCTACGACCACGGAGTGCGCTCGCTCAACGTCCTGCACGACGCCCGGATCGCCTCCCTGAAGGCGCGCGGCAACGAGAACCTCACGCTCGTGGCCCGCGGCGCCGAGACGGTCACCAAGAAGAACGCCCAGGGCGTGGACGTCACCTACGACGCCTACGACTACGACTTCGACAAGGACATGGACACCCTCGGCAAGGGCCTGGCCCAGGCGTCGAAGCTCGCCGACGACAGCAGCGGCAAGCAGCCGGTGACCGCGGCCGAGGGCAACATGGCGGTGTGGAAGCAGCGCCACAGCGCGGCCCGCGAGCAGGACGACAACGGCAACTACGAAGAGGCACTGCTGCGGGTCATAGGACCCAAGGGCGCCACGGGCGAGTGCTTCGACAGCGTCGACGACAACCTCGCCAAGGCCCTGACGCACGAGGAGGCCGAGTTCCGGCGCTCGGCCGGGGACGGTCTTGGCGCGATGACCGGCCTGTCGGCGGGCGCCGCCGTGCTGGCCGTCCTGGGCGCGGCCGGCGCGGTGCTGGGCATCGGGCGCAGGCTGTCGGAGTACCGGTGAGAGGGGGCGCGACGATGCGGATGCGTGGACGGGTGCGGACCGGCCTCAAGGGCTGGGGCGGTGTCGGGGCGATGGCCGCCGTCTGCGCCCTGGCGTTCGCCTTCGTGCTGCTGCTGCCGCTGACCCGGTCGAGCGGCGACGGCGCCGCGGCCACCGGCGGCCCGGGCCTGACCCGTGCCGAGCAGGCGGCGGACGACAACCCGTGCGACAACCCGGCGATCAAGACGCACCCGGAGGAGCAGACACTGTCCCCGTCGAGCGCGGACGGCACGACGATAGACAAGATCAAGGCCCGCGAGGGCGCGAAGCGCAAGCTGATCGTCGGCGTCGACCAGAACAGCTACCGCTGGGGCTACCGCAACCCCAACGGCGGACCGCAGGCCGACCTGGAGGGCTTCGACATCGACCTGGTGCACCGGATCGCGCAGGACATCCTCGGTGACCCGAACGCCGTGCAGTTCAAGGCGATCCCCACCAACCAGCGCATCCCGGCCATCCAGAAGGGCCGGGTCGACATGGTCGTGCGCACGATGACGATCAACTGCAAGCGCCTGGCCGACGTGGCGTTCTCCGCGCCGTACTTCAAGACCGGCCAGCAGGTCCTCGCCCCCAAGTCCTCGGGCATCAAGGGCTACGACGGCACACTGGCGCACAAGAAGATCTGCACGGCTGAGGGTTCGACCGCCTTCAGCCAGCTGGACGAGGACAAGAAGGCGGGGAGGCTCGTCGCCTCCGCGGACCTCAGGACCACCGTCCCCAGTCAACTCGACTGTCTCGTCAGGCTCCAGCTCGGTGAGGTCGACGCCGTGGTCACCGACGGCGCGCTCGCCGCGAGCCAGGCCGCCCAGGACCCCACGGTCGAACTGAAGGGCTCGCCCTTCACCACCGAGTACTACGGCGTGGCGATGAAGAGCGACGCCGACGATCTGGTACGCCGGGTCAACCAGATCCTGGTGGACTACCGCAAGGACACCACCGACGGCTGGCAGGCGTCGTACGACAGGTGGCTGTCGGCCACACTGAACGAGAGCTCGGCGAAGTCGGAGCCGCCGCCACCGAAGTACCTGCGCAAGAGCTGACGCACCGTCACAATCAGACAACCACCCAGCAACCCTTCAGCAGCGAGAGGTGATCGATGGGCGTCACGGGACCCCCTGGGCCGGTGATGGACCGGGACGAGGTGGACCGTGCGCTGGCGCGGCTCGGCGCGGAGCACGAGGCGATCGAGACCTCGCTCCTCGCCCTTCAGGACCACGCGGGCCGCAGGCTCCTGGAAGGCGCCGAGCTCACCGGGGTCACCAAGGAGCGCTGGGAGTCCGCCGACGCGTCGATCACCCTGCTGTGGGCGTACTTCGACGCGTACGCGGACGCGCTGCACTCCGCCCGTGAGATCCGCTCCCGCCGCCGCTGGTCCAGCCGCGAGGACCTGGTGGAGCTGACCGAGCTGCTGCGCGGCGAGTCGGTCACGGTCGCGGGCTCGGCGACCGCCACGGCCAACGCGCCCACCCTGCACGGCAATTCGGGCAAACTCAGCGAGCGGTTCTCGCTGGTGACGCTCGTGGAGCGGATGAACGAGCTGTACGCGACGAGCCTGGACATGGTCGTCGCCGCCGACGCGGTCTGGTCCGCACTGCCCGCCCGGATAGACCTGTTGTCCGCCGAACTCCAGCGCACCCGCCGGCTCGCGCACTCCGTCGGCGTACGCCCCGGGGAGCACCCGTCCGGGGACGACCTGGAGCGCATCACCCGCACCCTCACCTCGCTGCGCGAGCAGGTGATCTCCGACCCGCTCGCCTTCTGGCAGCCCACGCCGGGCAGTTCGGCCCCCGGCGGCGGCAAGCCGGACACCACGGCGTACGACCGTGAGGCGCGCGCCCTGGAGGACGTGCGCCGGGAGATCGACGCGGTGCTCACGGTCCGGCAGGACGCCGAGGCCCGGCTGGTCAAGCTGCGGGACGTGCTCTCCCGCGCGGACCGCACGCTCGCCGAGGCCCGCATCGCGCGCGGCGAGGTCCTCGCGAAGATCGCGGCCACCGAGGTCCCGGTCGTCAGCGGACCGCCGACCGCGCTCCAGGAGCAGCTGGCGACAGCCGCCGAGTACCGCAGACACGCCCAGTGGCACCGCCTGTCCCCGCTCCTGGAGTCCCTGGAGCAGAAGGCGGAGGACGAACTGCTGCGCGCCCGTGAGTCGTTGACCGCGGTCACCGCCCCGCTCGCGGTCCGCGCGGAGCTGCGGGGCAGGCTCGACGCGTACAAGGCGAAGGTCGCCCGGCACGGCCTGGCCGAGGACCCGTTCCTGATCGAGCGGTACGACGCGGCCCGGCGGATGCTGTGGAGCGCGCCCTGCGACCTGCGGGTCGCCGAACAGACCGTGCTGCGCTACCAGCACGCGGTCGCCGAAGTGCTGGGCGCCCCACGGGTGCCGCAGAGCGGGCCCGAGGACCGTAGGGGGGAGTCGTCGTCATGAGTCAGGAACAGCAGCCCTGCCAGCGGCCCGGCTGCGACGGGACGTACGAGGACATGGGCGGCGGCGAGCTGTACTGCGACACCTGCGGCCTGGCGCCGGTCGTCGGGGGCAGCGGCCGGGCCGGCTCGGTGCCCAGCGGCACCGCCGGCGGCAGGGACTCGCAGGACAGCGGCAGCGCGCCCGCCACCGGCCGCGGTTCCGCGCGGACGTCCTCGCACTCGTCGAAGTCACGGCGCTCGGTGTCGGGACGGCTCTCGCGCTCGGTCTCCGGGAAGTCCACGGGCCGTTCGGTGTCGGTGCGCGGCTCCGGCTCGACCGCCGGTTCGACCGGGCGCGGCCGGCTCGGCGCGGGGCTCGTCGAGGTGCCCGGGGTGCCGCGGCCCGACCCGCGCGTGATGGTCCTGGAGAATCCCGAGGTGCCCGAGCGCAAGCGGTTCTGCTCGCGCTCCGACTGCGGTGCCCCGGTGGGACGCTCACGCGGGGACCACAAGGGACGCACGGAGGGCTTCTGCACCAAGTGCGGCCACCCGTACTCGTTCGTCCCGAAGCTGAAGTCCGGCGACATCGTGCACGGCCAGTACGAGGTCGCGGGCTGCCTCGCGCACGGCGGTCTGGGCTGGGTCTATCTCGCCGTGGACCGCGCGGTGTCCGACCGCTGGGTGGTCCTCAAGGGCCTGCTGGACACCGGCGACCAGGACGCGATGGCCGCCGCGATCTCCGAGCGGCGCTTCCTCGCGGAGATCGAGCACGCCAACATCGTGCGGATCTACAACTTCGTGGAGCACCTCGACCAGCGCACCGGCTCGCTCGACGGCTACATCGTCATGGAGTACGTCGGCGGCAAGTCGCTGAAGGAGATCGCCAACGGCCGCCGTTCGGCCGACGGCAAGCGGGACCCGCTGCCGGTGGAGCAGGCGTGCGCCTACGGCATCGAGGCCCTGGAGGCGCTCGGTCACCTGCACAGCCGCAACCTCCTGTACTGCGACTTCAAGGTCGACAACGCGATCCAGACCGAGGACCAGCTCAAGCTGATCGACATGGGCGCGGTGCGCAGGATGGACGACGAGGAGTCGGCCATCTACGGCACGGTGGGCTACCAGGCGCCGGAGGTCGCGGACGTGGGCCCCTCGGTCGCCTCCGACCTGTACACGGTCGGCCGCACCCTGGCCGTGCTGACCTTCGACTTCCAGGGCTACACCAACGTCTTCGTCGACTCGCTCCCCGACCCCGACAACATCGAGGTCTTCCGCCGGTACGAGTCCTTCTACCGGCTGCTGGTCCGCGCGACCGACCCCGACCCGGCCCGCCGTTTCGCCTCCGCGCAGGAGATGTCGGAACAGCTGACGGGTGTCCTGCGCGAGGTCGTCTCGCTGCAGACGGGCCGCGCCAGACCCGCCCTGTCGACCCTCTTCGGCCCCGAAGTGCGGGTCACGGACACGGAGTTGTTCCCGAAGCTGGACGGGGAGGTGTCGCGCCTCGGGGGACGGGTGCTGCCTGCCCGTAAGACCGCCAATGCGGGCAGCGCGGGTGCCGAGCGCCCGGGCGGCGGAGCCCTCGGTACCCCTCAGACTCTCGTCAAGCCGGTCAACGCTCCCGTCGCCTCCCTCGCGCTTCCCGTCCCCCACGTCGACCCCTCCGACCCCAACGCCGGCTTCCTCGCCGGGCTCATGACCACCGCGCCCGCCGAGCTGCTCGGTGCCCTCGCGGCCGCGCCGGCCCCGTCGGCGGAGTCACGGCTCAGGCAGGTCCGCGCCTGGCTGGAGAACGGCGACGCGCACACCGCGGACGAGGCGCTGCGCCGCCTTGAGGACGAACGGCCCGACGACTGGCGGGTGGTCTGGTACCGGGGCGTGGCCGCCCTGGTGACCGGCGACCACGAGGCCGCCGCGCTCGCCTTCGACGCGATCTACGACGCCTTCCCCGGCGAACCCGCCCCCAAGCTCGCCCTCGGCCTGTGCGCGGAGGTGCTCGGCCAGCTCGACAACGCCGCCGAGTACTACCGCCTGGTCTGGTCGACCGACCCCAGCTATGTGAGCGCCGCGTTCGGCCTCGCGCGCGTGCAACTGGCGACCGGGGACCGCCGTAGCGCGGTGCGGACGCTGGAGTCGGTGCCGGAGTCCTCCATCCACTACACCGGTGCCCGGGTGGCGGCCGTCCGCGCGCGGCTGCGTGGCCGCGCCGCGACCGCGGGCGACGTACCCTTCCTGGACGACCTGACCGCCGCCGCCGGGCAGGTCGAGGCGCTGGACGCGTACGGACTGGATCCGGCGCGTCGCGAGCAGTTGTCGGCCGAGGTGCTGGGCGCGGCCCTGGACTGGATACTCTCCGGTGGCCAGGACTCCGTCGCCCCCGCCACCGGGGCACGGGCACTGCTCGGCAGCGGACTGGACGAGCGAGGACTGCGCTTCGGCCTGGAGCGTTCGTACCGCGCGCTGGCCCGGCTCGCGCAGGGCGGCGAGGAGAGGATCTACCTGGTGGAACGAGCCAACCGTTACCGCCCCCGGACGTGGGTGTAGTTGATGTCGCAGATGCCCCAGCAGACCGCCCTTTCGAGGTGCCCGAGCTGCGAGGAACCCGTCGAGTCGGGCGACCGTTTCTGCGGTGCGTGCGGATACGACCTGTCCGCCGTCCCGGCACGGCCGGACGACAGCCCGACCGTCGCCCTGAACGGCGCACCCCCGGGCGGCCCCTGGCCGCAGGCCCCGCACCCCCCGGCGGAGCTCCACCTGCCGACCGACCTGCGGGCCTCCGCGTCGGGCGAGCACGAACTGCCGCCGGTGCCGCCCCCGTCGGGGCCGGTGCTCGGGTCGCCGGTCTCCCCCGCCTCCGGCGTGCGCTTCGACCGGCCGCCGGAGCCCGACGAGTACCCCCTGCAGGCACCGGACCCGCGCGTGGCCGGACCGGCCACCCCTGCCGAAGGAACCAAGGTGTGCGTGGCCTGCCGCGCGGGCCGCGTCGACGACGACGGCTACTGCGAGAACTGCGGGCACGCCCAGCCGCGTGAGCGCGACCACATGGAGCAGGAACTCGGTCCGATCGCCGCCGTCAGCGACCGCGGCCTGCGCCACCACCGCAACGAGGACGCCTTCACCCTCGGCACCAGCGTGCTGCCCGACGGCTCACCGGCGACCTTCGCGGTCGTCTGCGACGGCGTGTCCTCCGCGACCCGACCCGACGACGCCTCCCTGGCCGCCTCACGGGCCGCGGCCGACGCGCTGCTGGCCGCGCTGCCGCAGGGCACCCACCCCCAGCAGGCCCTGCACGAGGCGATCGTCGCCGCCTCCCGCGCGGTCAACTCGCTCGCCGGGGAACCCGCCACGGCCCGCGAGCACCAGCCGCACCAGAACGCCCCCGCGTGCACGATCGTCGGCTCGGTCGTCACCCCGAGCCTGCTGGTCGTCGGCTGGGTCGGCGACAGCCGCGTCTACTGGGTGCCCACGGACCGCAGTTCACCCCCGGCCCGGCTCACCGAGGACGACTCCTGGGCCGCGCAGATGGTCGCCGCGGGCCTGATGAACGAGGCCGAGGCGTACGCCGACGAGCGCGCCCACGCGATCACCGGCTGGCTCGGCGCGGACGCCTACGAACTCGACCCGCACACCGCTTCCTTCAAGCCGGACCGGCCTGGTGTGGTGGTGGTGTGCACCGACGGTCTGTGGAACTACGCGGAGGCGGCCGACGAGATGGCCCAGGCCGTGCCGGCCGACGCCGCCGCGCGCCCGCTGCACACCGCCCGGGTACTGGTCGGTCACGCTCTGGACGGCGGGGGCCACGACAACGTAACAGTGGCCGTCGTGCCGTTCCCGACCCCCGTGCAGGGGGCAGGATCGGCCTGAGGCCGTACACGGGGAGGCCTCGGCGGACCGGAGGGGACCGGTCCGCGATCAGTCATCGCCCCATGGATGTGGGGTTCGCGAGGGGGATTTGAGTAGGCATGGCCAATTTCTCGAAGTCGAACGTGCCGCAGTTCGCGATGGACGTCTACCAGAACGAGTACCTGCCCGAGGGCGGCCGCGAGGTCAACGCGATCGTCACGGTGACCTCGACCGGCGGCGGCACGATCGGAAGCTCGGTCGGTGCCCCGCACCTCTGGTCGGCGGGACAGGGCCCCTCGGCCGCGGTCGCGATCATGGTCGACTGCTCGGGCTCCATGGACTACCCGCCGACCAAGATGCGCAACGCCCGCGACGCCACGGCCGCCGCGATCGACACCCTGCGCGACGGTGTGCACTTCGCGGTGATCGGCGGCACCCACGTGGCCAAGGAGGTGTATCCGGGGGACGGTCGCCTCGCGGTCGCCGACGCCACCACCCGCGACCAGGCCAAACAGGCCCTGCGCAGGCTCAGCGCGGGCGGCGGTACGGCCATCGGGACCTGGCTGCGCCTCGCCGACCGCCTGCTGTCCTCGGCGGACGTCGCCATCCGCCACGGCATCCTGCTCACCGACGGGCGCAACGAGCACGAGGCGCCGGAGGACCTCAAGGCCTCCCTCGACTCCTGCGCGGGGCGTTTCACCTGCGACGCCCGGGGCGTGGGCACCGACTGGGAAGTGAAAGAAGTCACAGGGATCGCCTCCGCCCTGCTCGGGACCGCCGACATCGTCGCCGACCCGGCCGCCCTCGCCGCCGACTTCACGCAGATGATGGAGACGGCCATGGGCAAGGAGGTCGCGGACGTCGCCCTGCGCGTGTGGACTCCGGTGGGCACCACCATCAAGTTCGTCAAGCAGGTCGCGCCCACCGTCGAGGAGCTCACCGACCGCCGCACCGAGGCCGGTCCGCGGGCCGGGGACTACCCCACCGGCTCCTGGGGAGACGAGTCCCGTGACTACCACGTCTGCGTCGAGGTCCCGGCCGCGAACATCGGCCAGGAGATGCTCGCCGCCCGGGTCTCGCTGGTCGTCCCGCAGCCCGACGGCACCCCGCAGAACCTGGGCGCACAGGGTCTCGTCAGGGCCGTGTGGACCGACGACATGGTCGCCTCGACGTCGATCAACCCCCAGGTCGCCCACTACACCGGCCAGGCCGAACTGGCACAGGCCATCCAACAAGGGCTCGATCTCCGCAAAGCGGGCGATATCGATGGAGCAACGGCCAAACTGGGCCGGGCCGTTCAGCTCGCGAGCGACTCCGGGAACGCCGATACTGCGAAACTCCTTTCGAAGGTGGTCGACGTGGTCGATGCCACGACAGGTACTGTGCGACTGAAGGCGAAGGTCGAGGAGGCCGACGAGATGACTCTCGAGACCCGGTCGACAAAGACTGTTCGTGTAAAGAAGTAGACAGTTTCCGACGTAGAAGTTCCCTGATCCGAGAGGGGGAAGCGCCGACATGCCGACCTGCCCGAACGGACACCAGTCGGGTTCCGACGACTGGTGCGAGGTCTGCGGTCACCGCATGGCCGGTGCCGTACCTCCACCCCCTCCGCCGCCGCCCGGTCCGGGTGGAGGCGGCTACGGCTTCCCGCCGCCCGGCGGTCCCGGGGGCCAGCCCGGGGGACGTCCCCCTCTGTCCTCCGTACCGGACCCCGAACCGGAGCTCTGCCCGCAGTGCCGTACGCCCCGTGAGGGCGGTGCGCCCTTCTGCGAGGAGTGCCGGTGGAACTTCCTGACGAACACGGCGACCTCGTACACCCCGGCCGCCCCGCGCCCGCCGGCCGGCTCCGGCGGCCCGCCCTCGCACTTCCAGCAGCAGGCGGGACCCGGTCCGTCCTTCGGCGGCGGCGGTGACTCGTACGAGTACCAGGGCTCGCGCCCGTCCCAGGTGAACCGCCCCGCAGAACCGATCCCCTTCGGCTCGGAGCCGTCGGGCCGCTCGGGTCCGGGCGGTCCCGGTGGTGGTCCTGGCGGTCCTGGTGGTCTGCAGGGCTTCCCCGGTGACCCGTCCCGCCCCGGCCCGGGTGGTCCCGGCGGCCCTGGTTCCTCCGGTCCTTCCGGTTTCCCGGGCGGCCCTGGCGCGCCCGGCGGTCCCGGCCCGTCCGGTTACCCCGGCGGTCCCGGTTACCCCGGCGGTCCCGGTCAGTCCGGCCCCGGTGGTCAGCAGGGCTTCCCGGGTGACCCCGGACGTCCCGGTGCACCCAACCCCTCCGGTTACCCGAACGGCCCCGGCGGACCCGGTGGCCCCGGTGGCCCCGGTCCTTCCGGTTTCCCCAATCAGTCCGGTCCTGGTGGCCCCGGCGGTTACGGCTACCCGCAGCCCGGCTCGCCCCAGGCGCCTTCCGGTCCCGGCGGCCCCCAGGGCTTCGGCGGCCCGCCCACCCAGCCCGGCCCGGGCGGCCCCGGTGCCCCGCAGGGCTTCCCCGGTGACCCGTCCCGCCCCGGCCCGGGTGGTCCCGGCGGTCCGCCGCACTTCGGTGCGGACCCCTCCCGCCCGGTCCCGCCGCCCCCGGGCCCGACCCCGCCCGCCGGCCCCGGCGGCACGAGCGGTGCCCCGCAGGGCTTCCAGGCGCAGGGCGCCTCGGCCCCGCCCGCCTTCCCGCAGGAGACCAACCGGCCCCAGCAGGGCGGTGCGCCCTTCGGTGGCGGCGGCGCCGACGACTGGGTCATCTCCCCGCCGTCCTCCACCGCCCCCGGAGGTCCCGGTGGTCCCGGCAACAACCCCGGTCCCGGCGGCTACGGCTACCCGCAGCCCGGCGCCACCCAGGCCCCGCCCGCACCCCCCGGCCCGTCCTTCCCGCAGCAGCCGGCGACCTGGACGGCGACCATCGGTCCGGACCGCGACTACTTCATGGCGATGATGCAGCGCTCCGGTCCCGAGGCCGCGGGCCTGAACCTGCCCGCGTACTCCCCCGAGCAGCAGCGCACCCTCACCGGCAACCAGCTCACCATCGGCCGCCGCCGGCACTCCACCGGTGACACCCCCGACGTCGACCTGTCGGTGCCGCCGGAGGACCCGGGCGTCTCGCACCAGCACGCGGTGCTGGTCCAGCAGCCGGACGGCTCCTGGGCGGTCGTCGACCAGAACTCGACGAACGGCACCACGGTCAACGGCGCCGAGGAGCCCATCACGCCGTTCGTGCCGGTGCCGCTCCAGGACGGCGACCGGGTGCATGTCGGCGCCTGGACGACGATCACGATCCGCCGCGGTTAGCCGTCACGGCTGAGAACGGCACGTCACCGGAGGGGCCACGTACACGGTCCCTCCGGGTCGTCCAGCCACGCCCACTCCCGGTCCCCGCTGACCGTGATGCCGTACCGCTCACGGCGCGGCTGCCCCTCCCGCTCCCACAGCTCGTACGCCTCCCGCGGTTCGAGGCTGCCGCGGGTCAGGGCCAGCAGGAACCGGAACAGCTCGCTCTCCCGGGCCCGGCGCGGAAGAGCGTCCAGGTCGGCGGGCCCCTCGTCCGGCCGGTCCGCGCCACGCAACGGCACGAAGTAGGCGGGCGTGTGCAGGAACCGCCCCTCGGCGTGCCCGGCGTCCCGCACGGTCAGGACGATCAGGCCGGTGGCGAGCGGGCTCAGGATGCGTGCCCCGGGGCGGCACTGGGCGAGCCAGGCGGTCGGGACCGAGGCCAGGGTGCAGGTGGCGATGATCCGGTCGAAGGGGGCGCGTTCGGGCACCCCGCGCGCGCCGTCGCCGGTGACGACGACGGGGTGGTACCCGGCGGCGGCCAGATGCCTGCGCGCCGCCTCGGTGATCTCCGCTTCCAGGTCGACGGTGGTGACGCGGTCGTCGCCGAGCCGGTGTGCGAGCAGGGCCGCGTTGTAGCCGGTGCCGGCGCCGATCTCCAGGACCCGGTCGCCGTCCCGTACCCGCAGCTCGGCCAGCATCATCGCCATCAGCGAGGGCTGGCTGCTGGAGGAGACCAGTTCGCCGTCGCGCAGCCGGGTGGCCAGCGGGGCGTCGGCGTAGGCCCCGCGGACCCACTTCTCCCGGGTGCGCGGGTCCGGGCTCTCGCCCCAGCGCCGCTCGTAGCCGCCCTCCCCCACTCTCGAATGCGCTCGAGCGGGGGGACCCCCACCGCCGACGTAGTAGTAGGGCACGAACAGGTGCCGGGGCACCGCCTCGAAGGCCGCCCGCCATCCCGGGTCGGCGGCCCAGGCCCCGCTCGCGTCGATCTCCCGCACCAGCGCGGCCCGCGCGGCGGCGGCGAGTTCGGCGAGGTCCCTGTCGAGAGCGTGCGCGCCCATACCTCCACTCTGCACCCTGCGCGCAGGAGGTCCTAAGCCTTGAGTCCTGGTCCACCCCGTCTGAGACCATGGTTGACGTGAAAGAGATCCGGCGCGGCACGCTTCAGACGCAGACCTTCTACGAGCAGGTCGGCGGGGAGGAGACCTTCCGCCGCCTCGTCCACCGTTTCTACGAGGGGGTGGCCGAGGACCCCATCCTGCGGCCCATGTACCCCGAGGAGGACCTCGGCCCGGCCGAGGAGCGCCTCACGCTGTTCCTGATGCAGTACTGGGGCGGCCCCACCACGTACAGCGACAACCGCGGTCACCCCCGGCTGCGCATGCGGCACGCTCCCTTCGTCGTCAACCGTGAGGCGCACGACGCGTGGCTGCGGCACATGCGGGACGCCGTCGACGAACTCGGCCTGTCCGAGGAGCACGAGACACAGCTGTGGAACTACCTGACGTACGCGGCCGCTTCGATGGTGAACACCGCAGAGTGATGACCGGCGACTGATCTCCGCCGACTGATCACCCCTCAGTGACTGCCGGTCACTGATTGCCGGATTCCGGTCACGCGGGACCGGATTGCGGTCACAATCCGGTCAAGCCCGGGCTACAAGCGCTTACCCGTGACCGTCCCCTCTGACATCCTCGCCGGAGATCTGGCACGACACGGCGGGGGGCCGGGTGACGGGGTTCGGGGGAATCGCGCGTTTCGTGTTCCTGCGTGCGCGGGCGCACCGGCTGCTGATCGCCGCCGCGTTGCTCACGGTCCTGCTCACCACGGCGGTCCTCGCGACCCTGACCGCCTACTCCGGCGCGATCGGTGACGCGGCCCTGCGCCACTCCCTCGACGACCCGCGCAACGCCGCCGACACCGTGCTGGTCGTCAAGGCCGACGTACCCGAGGACCGCCGTAAGGCCGCCGACACCGCCGTACGCAAGGTGGCGCGGCAGACCTTCGACGGACTGCCGGTGAGCGTGCGGACGTTCCTGCGGTCCGGCCCGTACGCGCTGCCGCGCTCGCTGCAGCCCGAGTCGGCGCGGTCCGGGGACCCGGACCTGACCCACTTCGCGGCCCTGGACCGCAGCCGGCTGCGGCTGGTCGCGGGGCGGCTGCCCCGGCCGGCCGGGGGGCTGGTCGAGGTGGCGCTCCCGCAGACCGCCGCCCGCGCCCTCCACCTCGGCCCCGGCGCCCGTTTCACCCTGGCCGACCGGCTGCGCGGCCCGGCGGTGCGGGTCACGGTGACCGGCCTGTACCGGCCGGTCCGCACGGACGACTCGTACTGGCTCCTCGACGACCTGCACGGGCGGGGCATCAACAAGCTCGACTTCACGACGTACGGCCCCTTGCTCGCCGATCCCGCGGTCCTGACCGACGGGAGGGTGAGCGTCGGGACGTCGGGGTGGGTGGCCAGGGCCGACTTCGCCACGGTGACGACCGCGCGCTCGGACGTGCTGCGGAAGTCGGCCGTCGCGGGGAACGCGGCGCTGCGCAAGGAGTCCTCCCTCGGCGGTGCCACGACCGCCTCGACCTCGCTGCCCGAGGTCCTCGACCGCACCGACCGCTCCCTGCTCGTCTCCCGCTCGACCCTGCTGATCGTCGCCCTGCAACTGGTGCTCCTCGCGGGCTGCGCGCTGCTGCTGGTGGCGGGGCTGCTGAGCAGCGAGCGCACCGGCGAGAGCCGACTGCTGCTGGCCCGCGGCTCCTCGCGGGCCCGGATCGCGGGCCTCGCCGCCCTGGAGGGGGCACTGCTCGCGGTGCCCGCGCTGCTGTCCGCGCCGCTGCTGGCGGCTCCCCTGACCCGGATGCTGGCCGGGCGGGGACCGCTGGCCCGGATCGGGCTGCACCTGGAGGTGCCGTCGGGCGGGCGGCCCGCGGTGTGGCTGGTGGCGGGGGCGGTGGCGTTCGGGTGTGCGCTGGCGGTGACCCTGCCCGCGCTGACCTCGTCGTTCGCGCGCGGCCGGGCCCGGGCGCTGCCCGGTGCGGTGCGCTCGGGGGCGGACCTGGGGCTGCTGGCCGTGGCCGGGGTGGCGTACTTCCAGCTCAGCCGTCAGACCTCCGGAGCCGTGTCCGACGACACCTCCGGCACGCTGGGTGTGGATCCGCTGCTGGTGGCGGCGCCCGCGCTCGCGCTGCTGGCCGGGACCGTCCTGACGCTGCGGCTGCTGCCGCCGCTGGCCCGGCTCGCCGAACACCGGGCGACCGGCGGGCGCGGGCTGACCGCGGCCCTGGCGGGCTGGCAGATCGCCCGCCGCCCCATGCGCGGGGCGGGCCCGGTGCTGCTGCTGGTCCTCGCGATGGCGCTGGGCATGCTGGCGATCGGACAGGCCGCCTCCTGGAACCGTTCGCAGTCCGACCAGGCGGACTTCCGGGCCGGCGCACCGGTGCGGGTGCTCGCCCCCGGGAACGCGGGTCCCGGCCGCACCGAGCAGTACGCGGCCGTCGCGGGCGTACGGCAGACCGCCCCCGCCGCCCGGTCCGAACTGCCCCTGTCCGGCAGCCGGTCGGCGACCGTGCTGGCACTGGACACCTCGCGCGCCACCATGCTGATCCGTCCCGACCTGCACTCCGGACCCTTCCTCCGGGGTCTGGGCCCCAACGGCGCGGTCGCGGGGGTGAAGGTGCCCACGGACACGGCCCGGCTACGGCTGACGGCGACCCTGCGCAGCTCCGTCCCGAGCACGACGGGACAGGTCGCCGTCACCCTGGTGGACGCCTACGGCACCCCCTACCGGCTCCCGGCCGGCCAACTCTCCGCCGACGGCCGGCCCCACCCGCTGGACGTCTATGTGTCCGGGGGCCCGCTGACCCTCACCACCCTGGAACTGGTCGTCACCGTCCCGAGCGGCAAGGCCGACCGACAGCGCCTCACCGTCACCGAGTTGACGACCACGGACACCGAAGGGACGGTACGGCGGCTCGCGTCGCCGACCGACTGGGGGGCCGGCTCGCGGACCGACGGGGTGGGTTCCACACCGGACCCCAAGACCAAACCCACCACACCGCGCCTGAGTTCGGGACCCGGGGGGCTGAGCGTGGACTACGGCACCGGGTTCATCCCGGGGGACGACGTCTGGAGCTCGGGGTCGCTGACGGTCCGTCTCAAGGCACCGCAGCCGAAGGCCGTCGGGATCAAGGCCGTCGCCACCGAGAGCTTCCTCGCCTCGACGGGCGCGGCCGTCGGGGACAGCCTGGACGTGCCGCTGAACGGAGAGACGGTACCGGTGCGGATCGTGCGCGCTATACGGGAGTTGCCCACCGTCTCGGACGACGGCGGGGCCCTGTTGATCGATCTGCGGACCGTGAACCGGGAGTTGCAGGAGGAGTCCGGCCGCGCTGTGGAGCCGACCGAATGGTGGCTGTCGACGGAGCCGGGCGCGTCGGACAGGGTCGCGGCGGCGCTGCGGGCCCGGCCCGACATGGACCCCGCGCAGGTCGTGGTACGGGACGAACTCGCCGGGCAGCTGCGCGACGACCCGTTCGGCACGGGCCCCGAGGCCGCGTTCGCCGCGGCGTCCGCGGTGGCGGCGGCGCTGGCCGCGGTCGGGTTCGCGGTGAGCGCGGCGGGGTCGCTGCGGGAGCGCGGCGCCGAGTTCGCCGTACTGCGCGCCCTGGGGGCCCCGAGGCGCCGGCTGGCCCGCGCGGTCGCCGTGGAACAGGGCGTCCTGGTGGTGCTCGCGCTGCTGGTGGGCGCGCTGCTGGGCACGGCGTTGACCCGGGCGGTGGTGCCGCTGATCGTGCTGACGGACGAGGCGACCAGACCGGTCCCGCGAGTCCTGGTCCAGCTCCCGCTCCCGCAGGCGGCCGCGCTGCTGGCGGCGGTGGCCGTCGTCCCGCTCCTGGTGACGGCGGCGCTGGCGCTGCGGCGGGCGGATCCGGCGCGGGCGCTGCGTGAGGGGGGTGAGTGAGGTGAGGTTCTTCCGGAAGACCGAGCCGGAGGTCTCCGGCCAGACCGTGCCCTGGGTGCGCACCCGGCTGCGGACCGCGCCCGGCACCGCCTTCTGGCTCGCCCTGCTGGTCGCGCTCACGGCGTGCCTCGCGGCCGCGTTCCCCCGGGGGGTCGACCGCTACGAGGACTCCGGACTGCGCCGGGCCGCCGAGCGGGCCCGCCCCGACCGGACCAGCGTCGAGGTGCACGCCCCGCCGCCGTCCGTGATGCTCACGCCCCACGAGCGGGAGGAGGTCCTGCGCCCCCGCCTGCTGGCCCGGCAGTACGCCGAGGTCCGCGCCGAGGTCCCGCGCGCGCTCGTCCTCGACCCGGGCCAGTCGACGTACGGCGTGCGCACGACCCTGGACATCCCGGTGCCGGACCCGTGGCTGCCGAGGCCGACCGGCAAGCCCGCGGAGGTGACCCTGGTCGCCCAGGCGGGCCTCGGCGCCCATGCCTCGATCGCCCGGGGACGGCTGCCGCGCGCGGACGAGGACGTGACCGCCGCGGCACCGGAGCTGGAGGCCGCGGTCACCGTGGAGACCGCCAAGTCCCTCCACATCAAGGTCGGTTCGGTGATCCACCTGCCCGCCACCGGCCGCACCCTCCCCGTCCGGATCACGGGCCTCGTCACCCCGCACGACCCCAAGGGCGCCTACTGGTCCACCGTGTCCATCCTGCGCACCCCGGCCCTGGTCCGCGAGCCCGCGCCGTCCGTGGACATGCACTGGCTCGGCGCCCTGCTCATCGATCCCGAGGGGGCCCCGGTCCTGCTGGCCACCCCGGGACGCCCGGAACGCTACTGGCAGTTGGCGCCCTCCGAGAAGACACTCCGGGCCCGCGACATCCCGGCCCTGCGGTCCGCGCTCGCCTCCCTGGAGGCCGGTCCGGTGCTGCGGAAGGTGCGCCTGAAGATCGACGGTCCGGTGACCGAGCTGACGCAGATCACCGGCCGGACCGAGATCCTCACCGACCTCGACGAGGTACTCATCGCCTACGACCGGTCCCGCGAGTCGATCGCCCCGCTGGTCGCGGTCGCCGCGGTCGGCACCGGCACGGTCGCCGCCGTCGTGCTCCTGATGGCGGGCGGACTCACCGCCGACCGCCGCCGCAGCGAACTCGCCCTGCTGCGGGCCCGGGGCGCCTCCCTGCGGGGCCTGACGGCCCGCCTGTTCGCCGAGACGGCGGTCATCGCCGTCCCGGCGGGCGCCCTGGGTCTGGCCGCCGCGCTGGTCGCGGTCCCCGAGGGCCGCTTCCGGTACGCGATGGCGGCCGCCGTGGCGGTCACCGCCGTCACCTGCGCGGCCCTCCCCCTGCGCGCGGCGGCCGCCCACCGCGTGGTCCGCGTCCACACCGGCCGCGAGGACATCTCCGCCGTACGACCGTCCCGGCGCCGTACGGTCGCCGAGCTGACCCTGCTGGTGCTGGCGGCCGCGGCGGTGGAGTCGCTGCGCCGGCGCGGCACGTCGGGCGCTTCCGACGACCTCGTCTCCCTGGCACCGGTGCTGGTGGGCGTGATCGCCGCCCTGCTCCTGGTCCGCCTGTACCCGCTTCCGCTGCGCGGCCTGGCCCGCCCGGCCGCCCGCCTGCGCGGTGCCCTCGCCCATCTGTCCCTGGCCCGCGCGGGCCGCACCTCGGCCTCCGCCGTCCTGCCCCTCCTCGCCCTGCTGACCGCCCTGACCACGGCGGCCTTCGGCGGCTCGGTCCTCGCGGGCGTGCAGGAGGCCCGCGACCACGCGTCCCTCCTCGCGGTCGGCGCCGACGCGCGCGTGGAGACGGCGACACCGCTCCCGACGGGACTGCCGGAGCGGCTGCGCAGGTCACCGGGGGTGAGCGACCTGTCCGCGGTGAGCGTCGTCTCCGACGCGAAGCCGGAGAACGGAGCCCAGTCGCTGCCGCTGGCCGGGGTGCGCCCCGCGGACTACGCGGCCCTGTCGTCCCGGACGGACATCGGCGCCTTCGAGGCGGCCCGCTTGCCGGACGGGCCCTCTGGCGGCACGACCCCGGCCCTGGCCTCCACGGCCACCGCCCGGACGTACGGCACCCGTCCCTTCCCGGTCCTCCTCCCGGACGGCAGCTCGCTCACCGTCCGCATCACCACCGTCCTGGACCGCACGCCGGCGGTGCCGGGCCCGGACTTCCTGATCGTGAACCGCGAGGCACTGAGCCCGGCGCTGGCGCGGCCGACGACCCTGCTGCTGACGGGGAAGGGCCTGGACGGGGCCGCGCTGCGGAAGGCGGCCCCCAAGGCGGCGGCCGTGCACCTGAGGTCCGAGGAACGGAAGCGCTACGCCGACTCCCCTCTCCAGACCGGCGCGGAAGGCGTCTACGCCACGGCGGTGGCGGCCGGCACCGGATACGCGGTCCTGGCCCTCCTCCTGGCCCTCCTGCGCACGGCCCCCGAACGCACGGCCCTGCTGGCCCGCCTCCGCACGATGGGCCTGACCCGGGCGGGAGGCCGCCGCCTGCTGGTCCTGGAGTCCCTGCCCCAGGCGATCCTGGCCGCCCTGGGCGGCACCCTCACGGGCTGGGCCACCATCCGCCTGCTGTCCCCCGGCATCGACCTGACGGCCATCGCCCTCGCCACGGCCGAACCCGACGCGGCCGGAGCGGAGTTGCGCACGGACGCCCTCTCCCTGGCGGTACCGGCGGCGGCCGTGCTGCTGCTGGCGGTGGCGATGGGGATCGGCCAGGCGTGGTGGTCGGGCAGACGGGGCTCGGTGCGGGAGTTGAGAGCGGGGGACGCGAGATGAGCGACTTCGCCGGCCTCAGCCCCGGTCGCGGCCGGTCGAGCCACTACGGCGGCTCCCCGCCCGCGGAGACCCGCACCCACCCGATAAGCAACTTCACCCGCCCCAGCCACGGCCGGTCAAGCCACTACGCCAGCCCCCCGCCCGCAGAAACCAGCACCCACCCGAGGAACAACTTCACCCGCCCCAGCCCCAGCCACGGCCGGTCGAGCCACTACGGCGGCTCCCCGCCCGAGGAGAGCGGCGGCACTCGTCCGACGGCACAGCGCGGCACATCCACAGGCGCCCCCACAGGAGACGGCCAGTGACCACGAACCCCACTCTCACCGACCTCGCCCGCAGGGCGACCGAGGCCCGCTCCCGCCCCACCTACGGCCACGACGCCCTGATCACCTGCGACCGGCTCGTCCGCGTCTTCACCACGGACGGCGTGGAGGTCCAGGCGCTGCAGGGCCTCGACCTGCTGGTCCGAGAGGGCGAACTCCTGGCTCTGGTGGGCGCGTCCGGCAGCGGCAAGTCCACCCTCATGAACATCCTCGCGGGCCTGGACACCCCCACCGCCGGCGCCGCCAGGGTCGCGGGCCACGACCTCCTCGCCATGACCGCGAAGGACCGCCTGGCCTACCGGCGCAAGACGGTCGGCTTCGTCTGGCAGCAGACCTCCCGCAACCTGCTGCCCTACCTCACCGCTGCCCAGAACATCACCCTCCCCATCCAGCTCTCCGGCTCCCGGACCCCCCGCCGCGCCCACACCGAACGCGCCCTGGAACTCCTGGAGTTGCTGGAGGTCGCCGACTGCCGCAACCGCCGCCCCCACCAGATGTCGGGCGGCCAGCAGCAACGCGTGGCGATAGCGGTGGCGTTGGCCAACAGCCCGGCGGTCCTGCTGGCCGACGAACCGACGGGCGAACTCGACTCCCACACCGCGGAACAGATCTTCGCCGCGTTCCGCACCGCCAACGAACAGCTCGGCACGACGATCGTCATCGTCACCCACGACCAGGCGGTGGCGGGAGAGGTCCGCCGTACGGTGGCCATCAGGGACGGCCGCACCTCCACGGAGGTTTTGCGCCGCAGCGAGGTGGACGCGACGACGGGCCACGAGACCCTGGTGGCGAGGGAGTACGCGATGCTCGACCGCGCGGGCCGCCTCCAGCTCCCGAAGGAGTACACCGAGGCGCTGGACATGCGGGACAGGGTCGCGCTGGAACTGGAGCCCGACCACATCGGCGTATGGCCGGACGACAGCGACCGGGACTGACGGGCACTCAGCGCACGGTGACGCCGAGCATCCCAAGTCCCCCTTGCCGTACGGCGATCGAGCCGTACGGCGTACGCAGCCGCAGCCACGCCCCCGACGAGAGGAGCGCCAACTCCGCGCCGGGCCGCAGGAATCCCAGCGACTGGGCGGCGTGCACGGCCCGCACGGGCAACCCGGTGTCCGCCACGGTCCGGGACCAGATCTCCCGGCCGATCCGGTCGAGTTCGGCCCGGGTACGCGCCTCGGAGTCCAACTCCTCGGTACGGGAACGGAATTCGGCGACCCCGGAGTGGACGAGCGCCCGCAGTGCCTGCGGCTCCGGCAGCCCGGTCACCGCCCGCCACCCGCCACGCGGCGGCAGCACCCCGGCCCACGGCGGCCCGGTCACCGCCGCCGGCACGACGGCCGTACCCGCGGCCTCGTCGAGGGATTCCAGGAACTCACCGGCGGACACGGTCACGTCGAGCGTGACGTCGAGCCCGTTCTCGTACGGCTTGGCGAGGCGCACCGCCCGGATCGCCAGCACCTCGAAGGACGGCGGCCGCCCGAAGACGGCGAGCGCCGTGCCGGTGCCCTGGAGGCGTACCGCGGCCGAGCGGTCGTAGTGGAGCAGCCGGGAGAGGAAGGCGGCCAGGTCGGCCGCCTCCGACTCGTCGGCGAGATGGAGCACCGTCATGCGGCGACGGCCTCGTCCTTGTCGTCGTCCCGGTACCCCTCCAGGAACTCCCGTTCCTCGGCGGTGATCCGGCGCGGCCGCTGCGCCTCGAAGTCGAACGGCACGACCACCGTCGAGGCCCGTACGTAGACCAGGTCGTCGTCCTTCACCTCGTAGGAGATGGTGAAGGACGCCGCCCTGATCTGCGAGACCCACAGCTCGATGTCGACCGGGTGGTGCCGGTGGACGAGCTGCCGCTTGTAGTCGATCTCGTGGCGCGCCACCACCGATCCCTGCTTGAAGTCCTTCTCCGGCCGGAAGAGGAAGTCGATCCGGGCTTCCTCCAGATAGCGGATGAAGACGGCGTTGTTGACATGGCCGTAGGCATCCATGTCGGACCAGCGCAGCGGGCAGCGGTAGAGGTGACGCAAGATCGATCAGCCCCGGGTCAGCTTCTTGTAGGTGGCGCGGTGCGGACGCGCCGCGTCCGGGCCGAGCCGCTCGATCTTGTTCTTCTCGTACGACTCGAAGTTGCCCTCGAACCAGAACCACTTGGAGTCACCCTCGTAGGCGAGGATGTGAGTGGCGACCCGGTCCAGGAACCACCGGTCGTGGGAGACGACCACGGCCGCACCCGGGAACTCGAGGAGCGCGTTCTCCAGCGAGCCGAGGGTCTCGACGTCGAGGTCGTTGGTCGGCTCGTCGAGGAGCAGGAGGTTGCCGCCCTGCTTGAGGGTGAGCGCGAGGTTCAGTCGGTTGCGCTCACCGCCGGAGAGCACACCGGCCGGCTTCTGCTGGTCCGGGCCCTTGAAGCCGAAGGCCGAGACATAGGCCCGGCTCGGCATCTCGACCTGACCGACGTTGATGTAGTCGAGCTCGTCGGAGACGACCGCCCACAGCGTCTTCTTCGGGTCGATGTTCGCGCGGCTCTGGTCGACGTACGAGATCTTGACCGTGTCGCCGACCTTGATGGTGCCGGAGTCCGGCTCCTCCAGGCCCTGGATCATCTTGAAGAGCGTGGTCTTGCCGGCGCCGTTGGGGCCGATGACGCCGACGATGCCGTTGCGCGGGAGCGTGAAGCTCAGGTCGTCGATCAGGACCTTGTCGCCGAAGCCCTTGGTGAGGTTGTTGACCTCGACGACGATGCTGCCGAGCCGCGGGCCCGGCGGGATCTGGATCTCCTCGAAGTCCAGCTTCCGCATCTTGTCGGCCTCGGCGGCCATCTCCTCGTACCGCGCGAGACGGGCCTTGGACTTGGCCTGACGCCCCTTGGCGTTGGACCGCACCCACTCCAGCTCTTCCTTGAGGCGCTTGGCGCGCTTGGCGTCCTTCGCACCCTCGACCTTGAGACGGGTCTGCTTGGTCTCCAGGTACTTGGAGTAGTTGCCCTCGTAGCCGTGCAGGCGGCCGCGGTCGACCTCGCAGATCCAGCCGGCGACGTTGTCCAGGAAGTACCGGTCGTGGGTCACGGCCACGATGGTGCCGTCGTACTTCGCGAGGTGCTGCTCCAGCCAGTTGACCGACTCGGCGTCGAGGTGGTTGGTGGGCTCGTCGAGAAGCAGCAGGTCAGGAGCCTCCAGCAGCAGCTTGCACAGCGCCACGCGGCGGCGCTCACCACCGGAGAGGTTGGTGACGGCCCAGTCGCCGGGCGGGCACCCGAGCGCGTCCATGGCCTGCTCCAGCTGAGCGTCGAGGTCCCACGCGTTGGCGTGGTCGAGCTCCTCCTGCAGCTTGCCCATCTCGTCGAGCAGCGCGTCGGAGTAGTCCGTGGCCATGAGCTCGGCGATCTCGTTGAACCGGTCGAGCTTGCCCTTGACCTCGGAGACGCCTTCCTGGACGTTCTCCAGGACGTTCTTCTCCTCGTTCAGCGGCGGCTCCTGCAGCAGGATCCCCACGGTGTAACCCGGCGACAGGAAGGCATCGCCGTTCGACGGCTGCTCCAGCCCCGCCATGATCTTCAGGATGGTCGACTTACCGGCACCGTTCGGGCCGACCACACCGATCTTCGCGCCAGGCAGGAAGTTCAGCGAGACGTCGTCAAGGATGACCTTGTCGCCGATTGCCTTGCGCGTCTTGCGCATGGTGTAGATGTACTCAGCCAAGAGAAACCGTCCGGCAGCTTGAAATCTGGCAGTGGGCAGATACACCCCATCTTGCCTGAGGTCCAGCCTTGGGTGGTAACCCGTTTGGTCGGGGGGCTGTGACCTGGGGGTTCGCCGTCGGCGACGGTAGCTCGACTGTCACTGTCGGTCGTCGTTGGTCGGTCTCGGGCACCCTCGCACGGCCCAGGGACGGCCCAGCCGCCCCAGCCATAGTGGGGTTTCCCTCCTCTGCCACGCACGCAGCACGCCGCCGGGCGCGGCCAGCCGGGCGCAGACAGGGGGCAGGCCGCGCCGCAGAGGCGGCGCGCGCCCGCGCCGAGGACCGATCGAAGATCACTTGCCGTCCCGCCTCGCCATCGCGGCGGGCGTGCACGACGAGATCGCCGGAGTCCACGGCCGGCCCTCAACGCCGCCCCTTCCCCGCTCGACCGGCACCACAACGCCTCAGAACAGTCCCGCGGCCACGTCGGCCTCCTGACCGGCGCGCCGGATCAGTCGCCCGCCCTGCGCACCGCCAGCAACACAGCCGCCCCCACAGCCACCGCCCCCGCCACCCCCGCGGACCGCATCAGCCCCTGGGACGAGCGCCACGACAGCACCGACCACCTCGACTGGGCCGACAGCAGCGACCCGGTGCTCAGCCACGAGCCCGCCGAGATCAGGGACAGGGCCGAACCGATCGAGCCCACGGACAGGGCGCTGCCGATCGAGCCGACCGACAGGGCCGAGCCCACGGAACCGATGGACAGCACCGAGCCCACCGAGCCGATCGACAGCACCGAGTCCTGGGACCACAGGGACAGCACCGAGTCGGATGAGGGGTGACGTGCCGGCGATGCGGATGACTTGGTCATGACGTCATTCTGCCCGTCGCCGACGCGCCCGGTCAGTCCTGCGGCCGGTTCTGCTTCCTGCCGGTGAGGACCAGGGCGGCGCCCCCGATCACGACCAGGGCGATAGCGGTACCGGCGATCAGCGGGGTGGTGGCGGAGCCGCCCGTCTCGGCGAGGTTGACGTCGGTGGTGGGGAGGGCCACCGTGGCGGGGCTGGGCTCGCTGAGGGTCTGGGTCGTGGCGCCGGTCTCGCTGCTGCGGGTGCGGCAGTCGAGGACGCCGGTGAAGCGCTTGGCGAATCCGTCGGGACCGGTGATCGTGAAGTCGTACGCCTGGTCCTCCTGGAGCGGGACCGTCACGGTGCGGGACTCGCCCGCCGCGATGGCGTACTCCGTGCCCATCAGCTCGAACGCGAACTCCTCGTCGCCCTTGTTGACCGCCGTGATGTCCAGGCCGCCCTCGGTGCAGTTCCGCACCGCGGAGAGGGCCGGTACGGCACCCTCCTTCGCCCAGGTCGCGCTTGCCGTGGCCGAGACCGTCGACTCGCTGGAGCCGGCGAGGATCTGGGTCTGGCTCCGGCTCTCTGAGGCGAACGCACGGCCGACCGGCACGGTGGTCGAGGCCTGCACGGTGAGGTCTGCCGAGCCGGCCGCCGCGTCCTCGGGGACGTCGAAGTAGAGCTCGCTCCCGTTGCTCGCGGAGGTCACCGGCCTGCCGTCCTTGCCGACGATCCGTACGCCGCTCGTGGCCGCGTCCGCCGGCGGGGTGACCGTGGCACCGGCCGCGTTGGTGTGCACCGTCACCGGGCCGAGCAGCTCGCCGGGGTGGCCGGAGACCGCGGGCGGGTCGAGCATCAGCGACGCCGCCGGCTCCGCGCTGTCACGGGCGCTCTTCTCCAGGTAGTCCGCGAGCTTCTCGGCCCGCGGGTCGGCGGCGTCGACGTCCGCGCCGTCCGAGTAACGCCAGATCGCCACCTGGGTGCCGGCCGCCGCGTCCTGCTCGGTCAGTCCCGCGGCGATCCCGGCCTTGGCGGCGAGCGCCGCGAGATCGTTGACCTGGGGGTAGGAGTTCTCCAGGATCCAACGGATCTTGCCCGCACCCTTGTTGGCGCCCAGCGAGCTGCCGCTCCAGTCGGTCTCGTGGTACTTGGCGTCCTTCTGCGTGGGGTTGTAGAGGTCCACGCAGTACGTCTGGAGGGTTCCGCCGCCCTCGACGGACATCTCGAACAGCCCGGCGGACACCTGGAGATCACGGTCGGTCCCGTGTATCACCGCGTCACCGTAGGTCTTCAGGCCTCCTATGGTGGCCGTCGCCCCTCTCTGGTTCTGCGCCGCCTCGTCCGCCGACGCCGTACCGGCGGCGACCACTGCCGCACCGGCGGCGAGCAGGCCGGAGACGAACGTGACGGCCGCGAGGCGAGCCGCCCCCCGTCCGCGCACGGACAGCGCAGAGAACGCAGAAAACACGGAATTCCCCTTCGAGCAGGACCCGTTGTCGAGCGGGCAGGCGGTCCCACCAGCAGAATCAGTAGCCCCGGGAGCTGTGTTCGGCATCCTAGGGACGCGGCCGCCCCCCTCTTCCCGGGGATGCGGTCGGAAGATCGATCCGACTCGGAATCGTTATCGCCACGGCCTTCCACCCGTATGGATTATCGACAAATCGACCGGAGCTATCCGGAACGTATTCGCGGATAAGCCGCACTTCGGTCAGGGCGGCGCTTCGGGCGGAGCCACCGCGCCGCCGGCCCGGCCCCCTCTCCCCGCTGACGTCACGTCATGTCACGTCACCGCGACGGGTTGCTGTCGGTCCGCGGTCTCGCCCGGCGGTGTCTCCCAGGCGGGCTCCGGCTGCGTGGACGACCCCGCGACGGTGTTCTCCGGTCGCTGGGTGCGCCGGAAGGCCGAGGTGCCGCGCGCGAGGTCATGGCCGATCGCCACCGCGTCGATGTCGGCCGAGGTCCAGGCCGGCTGCCCCTCGCGCATCTCCGAACGCACCTTCAACCGGCCCTGGACGACCACCGGATCGCCCACGTTGATCGACCCCGCCACGTTGGTGGCGAGCTGGCGATTGGCCCACACCGTGAAGAAGTTGGTGTGCCCGTCCGTCCATTCGTTCTTCTCGCGGTCCAGATACCGCGCCGTCGCCGCCAGCCGGAACCGCACCGACGCACCCGTCGCCAACTCCCGGTACACCGGCTGTGTCGCCACGTTGCCCACCGCGCAGATCATGGTCTCGTTCATCGCTGGAAATCCTCCCGGACATGCGTACGGGCCCGTCCCGTACGGCCGCTGCTGTCTGCGCACCGACCGCGTCACCGCGATCGCCGCGAAGCCAGACTGCCTCCGCCGGGCCGAGCCCGCTGCGCCCTGTGGACCGTCCACGGGTTGTGGAAAACTCCGCCACCCGAACGAGGGACCCGCTCCACAGGGCCGGCCGTCACACCCCGACGACCCTGCCGTACTGCTCCCGGACCTCCCGGTAACGCAGCAGCTCCGCCGCGACAGGATCCAGCACCCGCGCCCGCCCGCACCCGGACGCCGCCTCCCGCAACCGCCGTTCCGCCTCCACGCCGTACCGGCGCGCGGGCCCGCGCGCCGCCATCCGGCAGCTCCACTCGACGAGCGGACCGCCGATGATGCCGGCCACCATCAGCAGCACCGGAACCCCCAGGTTCGGCGCCATGACCCCGACGATCTGACCCACCAGCCAGAGCCCGCCGACGACTTGAAGGAGCGTCATGGACGCCTGCGCCAGCACGGCCACCGGCCACCAGCCCGGACGCGGCGGACGGCCCGGCGGCAGCCCGGCCCGGGCCGTCAGCTGGTCCAGCGCCTCGGGCAGCCCCTGGGAGCCGCGTACGGCCGCCTCGCGCACCGCCTGCGCCCACGGCGCGGGCAGTCCCGCCGAGGCCCGGTCGGCGAGCGTCCGTACGGCCTGCTCGACACGCTGCCGCGCGGTCGCCTCCTCGTCGGGCTGGGCGCGCAACGGCAGCCGGCCCGTGGCGGGTTCGCTCCGGTCCTGGTACCACCGCCACAGCCGCAGCCAGGGCGTCCCGCACGCGCGGTTGGCGTTGCGCAGCCAGGCGCGTTCGGCCGCCTCGCCCGCAGCGGTGGCGCCGACCGCGTCCGCGAGCCGGGCGGCGAAGTCCTCGCGCGCCTCCTCGCTCAGCCCGGTGCGCCGGCCCGTCGCGTAGACGGGCCGCAGCCGCCAGGCCGCCGCGTCCACGTCGGCCGCGATCCGCCGCGCCGGAGCCCCGCGCTCCGTCACGAACTGACCGAGCGCCTCCCGCAGTTCACCGATGCCGTCCCCGGTGAGCGCCGACAGCGCGAGCACGGTCGCGCCCGGTTCGCCGTACTCCCCGAGGGCGATCCCGTCCTCGTCCAGCAGCCGCCGCAGATCGTCGAGGACCTGCTCGGCGGCCTCCCCGGGCAGCCGGTCGATCTGGTTGAGGACGACGAACATGACCTCCGCGTGGCCCGCCATGGGGCGCAGATAGCGCTCGTGCAGCATCGCGTCGGCGTACTTCTCGGGGTCGACGACCCAGATGACGGCGTCGACGAGAGCCAGGATCCGGTCCACGTGCTCGCGGTGCTGGACGGCCGCCGAGTCGTGGTCGGGCAGGTCGATCAGGACGAGCCCGCGCAACTGTGCCTCCGACTCGGCGCTCTGCAGCGGGCGCCGCCGCAACCGGGGCGGGATGTTGAGCCGTTCGATGAGACTCGCCGAACCGTCGCTCCAGCTGCACGCGATCGGCGCGGCCGTGGTCGGCCGGCGCACCCCGGTCTCCGAGATGGCCACTCCGGCGAGCGTGTTGAACAGCTGCGACTTGCCGCTGCCCGTCGCGCCGGCGATGGCGACGACGGTGTGCTGCCCGGAGAGCCTGCGCCGGGCGGCCGCCTCGTCCAGGACCTGGCCGGCCTCGGCGAGCGTCCGGCTGTCGAGCCGGGCCCGCGAGAGCCCTACGAGCTCCCGCAGCGCGTCCAGACGGGAGCGCAGGGGGGCGTCGTACGCGAGCGGGGCCGCGGGCGGGGCGTTGGGCCCACGGACCTCCAATGCGGCGGCCTGCTCGGTCTCGGCGGTGACCCGACGTGCGATGAGCCCGTCGTCCCAGCCTCCCGCGGAGTCGGCGTCGGCCGGTTCGCCGGGGTGCTCCACGGCCTCTCCGCGCGCGTGTGCAGCCTCCTCCCGCGCGCGCCCCGGCCCCGCCTCCGTCCGCGCGGGACCGCTCTGCGCACTCTCCACGCGCGCGTGCCCGTCCTTCCCGCCCATGTCCGCGTCGCTCCCCACGGGTTCCTCGACCGGTCCCTCCCCGTTCTCCGATCCGGCGTCCCCCGTCTGCTCCGTGTGGTCCTGATCCGTGACGGCGGTCATCGGTCACCTCTCCTTCTGCAGTACGGACAGCGCGGCGATGAGTTCGGCCTGGGGTTCGGGGTGTACGTCGAGGGCGTCGAGCGGGGCGAGCCGGCGCTCGCGTTCGGTGTGCACGACCCGGTCGAGGTGCTCGGCGAGCAGCCGTCCGCCCCGGTCGCGCAGTCGCAGGGCCCCGTGGGCGCCGATCCGTTCGGCGAGCCCCTCACCGGCGACCCGTGCCCGACGTCCGCCCAGCAGCGCGGTGGCGACGAGGGCTGCGACCGTCTCCGGGTCGGGCGCGACCCCGCGGTCGAGGTCGCGGATCTCCTCCTCGGCGTACTCCTCCAGCTCCCGCCGCCAGCGCCGTACGGCCATCCCGATCCGGTGTTCGGCGCTCTCCGCGGTCGGATCGCGGTTCGTCAGTTCCGGCGCGGCCGCGGCCGGTTCGCGCCGCCAGGCCTCGTCGACGCGCTCGTTGGCGGCGGTGACCGCGCACAGCAGGAGTGCGGCCAGGCTCTCCACCAGGGCGTCCAGGAGCTCTGCGGCGGTGCAGTCGAGGGGGAAGGCCCGCCAGCGCTTGAGGGCGTCACCGGCGAGCACCGCGCCGGCCTGGAGCCGCCCCCGCACGCGCGCGTACTCGCTGTCGTACGCCCCTTCGACGGCGTTGGTGAGCCGCAGCGCGGCCGCGTACTGGGCGGCGGCCGCTCCGGCCAGCTCGGGCATCCGGGACTTGAGGGAGGCGAGGACACCGTGGGCCGTACGGGCGACGGCGTGCTGCCGGGCCGCGGGGTCCTGCACCTGGTGGACGAGCCAGGTCCGCAGCGATGCCACGGCGGTGGCCGGCAACAGCCCGCCGCCCCAGGCCGACTCGGGCAGTTCCGGCACCGTGAAGCGGGGCACGTCGCCGAGGCCCGCCTTGGTGAGCAGGGCGCCGTACTGCCGCGAGACCTCGGAGACGACCTGATGCGGCACCCGGTCGAGGACGGTCACGAGGGTGGCGTCGTACTCCTTGGCGGTGCGCAGGAGATGCCAGGGGACGGCGTCGGCGTAGCGGGCGGCCGTGGTGACCATGATCCAGACGTCGGCGGCGCAGATCAGTTCGGCGGCGAGCGTGCGGTTGTCGGCCACCAGGGAGTCGACGTCGGGCGCGTCCAGGAGCGCGAGGCCCGGCGGGAGGGTGTCGGCGGTCTCGACGCGCAGCACGCGCGCGGGGTTCTCGCCGGGCAGCAGGAGTTCGTCGCCCGGCTCGTGGTGGGGCACCCACACGCGCGTGAGGTCGGGCAGTACGCGCATTCCGCTGAACCAGTGATGGTCCTCCGGATGGCAGACCAGCACCGGCGTCCGGGTGGTCGGCCGCAGCACGCCCGCCTCGCTCACCCGCCGCCCCACAAGGGAGTTGACGAGGGTCGACTTGCCAGCCCCGGTGGAACCGCCCACCACGGCCAGCAACGGCGCTTCGGGGTCCCTCAACCGGGGCACCAGATAGTCGTCGAGCTGGGCGAGCAGTTCGTCGCGGTTGGCACGCGCGCGTGGGGCCCCCGCCAGGGGCAGCGGGAAGCGTGCGGCGGCGACACGGTCGCGCAGGGCGGAGAGTGCGTCGAGCAGCTGAGGCCGTACGTCCAAGGTCACCACATGTGAAGAATGCCCAATTTTGGGGGAATTCTGAAGCATATGGCCATGTCTGCGCGCCGACCGGACACAAGGGGCGGAAGGGATGACTGGGACGCAGGCACAGTCCAGGCATAACGAGTGCACAACACCCGGTGCGCGAGGCGCCAAAAGCGATGCACGATTCGTACCTGCCTGCGATTATCAGGACCGCTTCACTGAACCTCCACATCGAGCCACGGAGGCGAAGCAACAGGGACAAGGTCGTGGGAGCCCTATCCTTGTCCCCGGCAACGTCACGGAACGGCCCACACCCGGGCACCCAAGACAGAGGCCACCACACCCGGCCCCCGTAGCTCAGTGGATAGAGCAGGCGCCTTCTAAGCGCTTGGCCGCAGGTTCGAGTCCTGCCGGGGGCGCAAACACCTTCTGACCACGCGGTTCGGGCAGAGGGTTTTTTCATGTCCGCCCCGCGCGGCCGTATGCGGCCAGGCGCCCCGGGGCAGTGCGAGCGCGAGTCCGGGCAACGAAGGGGGCCGGTGACGGGGGCAAGGAGACCGCCGTCACACGGCTGGACGCGGGCCGCTTCGGGCCCTAGGCGCTCGCCGGGCCGGACCGCTTCTCCCACCTGGAGGTCGTCTATCACTTCGACCGCGTGCATCGGCGTCTCCCGCTGCCTGCTGCTGCGCACCGACGGCCTCGACATCAAGCCCCACCTGCCCGAGTTCGGTCCGCAGGCCCCACGGACCAGCCCGCCTGGGCGACCGAGCTCATGCGCGACTACTACGCACGGCGCGGCACTGACAGTGCGGCGGCGTAAAGTCGATCACCCTGACCGGACCAGGCACCCGGACCAGGTACCGGACCAAGAACCGGATCAAGCAGGGGAAGGACCGACATGCGTCTGCGCTGTGCCGTGCTCGACGACTTCCAGCGGGCGGCGGGCGACTTCGCCGACTGGTCACCGCTCGCGGACCGGGTCGACGTCGTGTCCCACGCCACCCACTTCACCGACGAGGACGCCCTGGCCGCCGCTCTCGCCGACGCCGACATCGTGGTCACCCTGCGCGAGCGCGTCCCCTTCCCGGCCTCCCTCATCGCCCGCCTGCCCCAACTCAAGCTGCTCATCGCCTCCGGCATGCGCAACTCCGTCATCGACTACGCGGCCGCCGAGGCGCACGGCGTCACCGTCTGCGGTACGGCGAGTTCGTCGGCCCCGCCGGTCGAGCTGACCTGGGCGCTGCTGCTGGGCCTCGCCCGCGGGATCGTCGAGGAGAGCAACTCCCTGCGCGCCAACGGCCCCTGGCAGTCCACCGTCGGCGCCGACCTGCACGGCCGCCGGCTCGGACTGCTCGGCCTCGGGAAGATCGGCGGCCGGGTGGCGCAGGTAGGGCTCGCCTTCGGGATGGAAGTCAGCGCCTGGAGCCAGAACCTCACCCGGGAGCGCGCCGACGAGGTGGGCGTGCACCTGGCCGGATCCAAGGAGCAGCTGCTGGCCGAGAGCGACTTCGTCTCCGTCCACCTCGCCCTCGGCGACCGCACCCGAGGCCTGCTCGGCCCCGCCGAACTCGCTCTCCTCAAGCCCACCGCCTACCTGGTCAACACCTCGCGCGCGGCGATCGTCGACCAGGACGCGCTCCTCGCCGCCCTGCACGAAGGACGGATCGCCGGAGCGGGCGTCGACGTCTTCGACACCGAGCCCCTCCCCGCCGACCACCCCATGCGCACGGCACCGCGCCTGCTCGCCACCCCGCACCTCGGCTATGTCTCGCGCGCCAACTACGCGACCTACTACGGCCAGGCCGTCGAGAACATCGAGGCATACCTGGCGGGTGCCCCCGTACGACGGCTCCCCTGAGATGTGCGGTAGACGGCCCTCCGCCTCAAGAAGGGTGATCCGCACATGAACGCCGTTACCAGGAGTGAGCCTTCGCGTTGAACGGGAAGTGCGACGGCTCGTCCTGCCGCCGCACTTACCGATCAGAAGGAGAACGTGATGTCTCGCATCGCGAAGGCAGCAGGTGTCGCCCTCGGCACCGGTGCCGTGGTCATCGGTGGCGCCGGCCTGGCCCTGGCGGACGCGGGTGCGGACGGCGCCGCCGTCGGTTCGCCTGGCGTCCTGTCCGGCAACGTCGTCCAGGTCCCGATCCACATCCCGGTCAACGTGTGCGGGAACACCGTCAACGTGATCGGTCTGCTGAACCCGGCCTTCGGCAACAGCTGCGCCAACGTCAGCGACAGCCACAAGGGCAACCCGGGCCCGGGTGGGCACGGCGGCTACGGCGGCTGATCGTCCGTACGCGCACCAGAGCCCCGGCACCTCGAGCGCCGGGGCTCTTCCCTTGCCCGGTCCCCTGTCCCCGGTCCCCGTTCCCCTCTCTGCCCGGTCCTCAGCCGTACCGGTAGATCCCGCTGACGTCCTCCAGCTGATCCGGCGTCACGTCCCATGGCGGCAACTTCTCGTGCCGGGCCACGACCCGCTCGTACTGGTCGCTCGCCGGGCCGGGCGGCCTCGCGGGCTGATAGCGGGCGCCGCCGTGCCGCCGCTGCCAGCGGTACCAGCACAGGTCGATGAAGGCGTGGTGCATCCAGAAGACGGGGTCGTTGACGGACGCGCCGCCGACCATGGCCCCGCCGACCCAGCGGTGCACCCGGTTGTGGTTGCGCCAGGCGGCACTGCCCCGGCCGCTGCCCCACCCTTCCAGCTTGTTGCGGAAGCCCTTGGTCACTGTCGAGTTCCACGGGGAGACGTCGTAGACGGGGTCGGCGAGCGCCCCCTCCAGCTCGGTTTTGGTCGGCAGCGCGAGGGGGGCTGCGGCGCGCCCGAGGTCCCGGGTGAGGAACTCCCCGTCGGTGACGCCCTCCGTGAGGGTCCAGTTGCCGCTCGCGTAGGCGAACGGCCCGGTCATCACCTGGCGGTCCGAGCGCCGCCCGTTGCCGCCGAGGAGGTCCTTGGTCCAGGGCGCGGACGTTGTCGTACGGTCCCGGGTCCAGTCCCAGTACGGCACCGTCACCGACGAGTCCACGCGGCGCAGCGCCCGCTCCAGGTCCAGCAGGAAGCGGCGGTGCCAGGGCAGGAAGGAGGGCGCCATGTGAGCCGTCCGCAGACCGTCCTCGCCGTCGGAGACGTAGTACTGGATATGCGTGCGCACGAACTCGTCGTACTCACCGCGCCGTTTCAGCTCCAGCATCGCCTGCACGAACCGCCGCTTCTCGGCGGCGGTCAGGGTGCTGACGTCCTTACGCGTGTACACCATGGTGTCCCCCCATGTGCGCGTGGTCGGCCGTGGTCGTGTCGCGCGGCCGCTGTCCCGGCCCCAGTTCGTCGACGGCCGCGCGGGCCGCCTCCAGCGGGGTCGGGTACGAGCGGTAGTGGTCGATCATGCTCAGCCAGCTGCCGTCGGCGCGGCGCATGAGGTGCAGCGGTCGGCCGTCCACGGTGACGTGCCACGGGGCAGCGGCGACGGGGCGCCCGGCGGCGGTCATCCGCGAGCCGCGGATGCGCCGGCCGCGGTGGGTCTCGTCGAACTCGTCGGCCAGGTCCGCGGGTCGCGCGGCCCGGCGCACCGGCCGGGAGGCCGCGACGACGGGGGCCAGCGCCAGGGCCACGGCCGTGACGAGCAGCCCGCGCAGCGCGTCCCGCCGCGCGGTGCGCACCGGCCCGGGTCTCACCGCCCCCGTTTCGGCGCTCGCCACTCCCCCACCCACGCTGACGACCATCGTGCACTCCTCGTCCGGTTCCGATGTACACAGCGGTAACCGCCCGAGGGCCCCCGTGGTCACTCCCGCGGTCCGGGCCGTCCCGGAGAGCCGGCGGGCCCGGGTGCCGCTGCCCGGCCCCCGGCCCCCGGGCCCCGGCCCCCGGGCCCCTGTGCAGAGTTCGCCGCGTCGGCGCGGTCCTACAGGCCCGGTCCCATGCCCAGGTCCGCGCCGGGCACCGTCTGCAGGACCGGGGCGAGGATGCCGACCTGCGGGAGCTTCGTGTCGGGCAGGCCCATGTGGTCGGGGTTCGGCCGCGTCAGCGGGGCGTCCACGCTCAGGCCGGGCGACAGGGTGCGCAGGTCGGAGACGGGTACGCCGACACCGACGTGGTCGAAGTCCGTTCCGAGGACGTGGGGCACGGGCGCGCGCATGCCCGCGCCGGGCAGGCCGCCGGTGATCGGCAGCTGCGGCAGGGTCCGCGCGGGGAGGAGCCGGCCCTCGACGAACTGCGGGCCGTCCGGCTTGCCCGGCCTCGGCAGCGGGATCTCGCCGCTCAGGCTGGGCAGCTCCATGTGGAGGGTCTTCTCGGCGGCATCCAGCGGCACCGGGACGGGGACCGTGCCGACCGCGGCGGCGGGCGCGGCGGCAGCGCCCATGGCGGCCGCGACGCCGGTGACGACGGCGGCAAGGGTTCGGGGGGTCGACTTCATGGCAGGTGCGGTCCCTTTCAGGGTTCGGGGGCTCAACGTCCTTACCGCGTAACGATGCTGGGGCGGTCACCAGCGCAAGAATCCCCCGGGTGCCGCAGTAGTACGACGAACCGACAGCGCCCGGTCAGCTCGTCCAGAAGTCCCACCAGCGGGTCAGGACCAGCATTCCGACGATCCCGATGTGCAGCACCGGGGGCACCCAGGTGAACTCGTCGAGGAACGTCCGCAGCGGGGCGGGCGCGGGCAGGAACCGATGGCGTACGGCGTGCGAGGCGACGTACCAGAACAACAGGATCGTGGCGGCCCACGCCAGACAGCACCACAGGCACAGCGCGTTGATCCGGTACAGCGACTGGAACTGCAGCCACGACACGAACCCGACGCCGAACAGGCAGCCGGCACCGAAGAGCAGCCAGTACCAGCGGGGCAGGCGGGCGCCCGCGAGCAGGCTCATGCCGACGCAGATCACGATGCCGTAGGCGACCAGGCCCAGCATCGGGTTGGGGAACCCGAAGGCCGAGGCCTGGTCGCTCTCCATGACGCTGCCGCAGGACACCACCGGGTTGAGGCTGCACCCGGGGGTGAAGTCCGGGTCCTCCAGCAGCTTGAACTTGTCGAGCGTGATCACCCAGGAGGCCAGCAGCCCGGCCGCGCCCGTGATCACCAGCAGCAGGGCGAAGGCACGGCCCGCGCCCGCCGGTTCTGGCGGGTGCTGTCCCGGGGTGGCCACGGCGTCAGGCGCGCAGGCTGCGGGCCGGCAGCACGATGTGCGCGGCGGCGTCCAGGGTCTCGTCGGCGTTGACGAACTCGGCGAGCGCCGCCGGATCGACGGACTCGCCCGGCTCGGCCTCGGTCCAGGCGCGGGTGGTGAAGATCAGGTAGGCGAAGCCGCGTGCCTCGACCGCCTCCAGCCACTCCGGCGGAACGGTGCACTGGACGCTGAGCCGCGGCATGGTGAGGACGGCCTGACCCGCGACGACGAGCAGCCCGACCGGGAGACTGGGCCTGGCGATGCCGTCGACCAACTCCCGTCCGACCGGCAGGCCGTTGTCCGTCAGCAGCCGCTCGACCGCCGCGGACGTCGCCTCCGGACCGCCCTCGGTGTTCCCGAGGGAGCAGACCAGGAGGTGGGGGATGTCGATGCCGTCGGCGTTCTCCCCGCTCCAGGGAAGTACGACTACGGTGCCCAGGTCGGCGGAGCGCAGGGGCCGGGTTTCGCTTGAGGTTGAGGTCACCGGGCGACCATAGCGACGCTCCGGAGGGCCGCCGACCGTTCTCACCCGAGCGGGCGACGGGCCGCCGTCCGTCCACACGAACGAGGGACGGGCTCGAACAGCGAAGGGCCGATCCCGTGGCCCTGGACGGCCACCACGGAATCGGCCCTTTTCCCGGACAGCTCCGGTTCCGGGAAAAGCGGATTCAGCCGCCGACGGGAAGAACGCCGACAATTCCGCCATCGTTGTTCAGGTCCCGGGTCGCACCCTTCACGGTGTTGAGCACGGAGTCCTTGTTCTCGGTGTCGAGCGCGTCCGACTGGTGCTGCAGGGGCATCACGTCGATGGGACCCCTGGTGAGCGCGTTCACGGCGCCGTTGAGGCTGGTGGGCGTGAGGTCGGCGCTGTTGTAGGCGAACGCGGGCGCTGCGGCACCGGCGAGGACCAGGGAACCGGCAACGACAGCAGCGGCCTTCAGGGACTTCATCGTGTTCCTTTCTTCGGCAACTCATGTCGCCAGAGGGAATTCTGACGCCGTGCCCAACGAGTTGCGACCGGAGCGGAAACTCCTCCTATGAGTCCTCATATGAAATGGGCCTAGCTCGACAGACCTGCCGTCGGCAGGCCGGGCAGGCTCGGTGCGGGCAGCTTGCCGCCCAGCAGCGTCGCGGCGACGGTGTTGACGAGGCTCGCCACCGAGTTGGTGACCGCCGTGGTCACCTGAGCTGCGTCGCCCGAGGTCACCGCCTTGATCAGCTCGTCGATCGCCTTCTGCAGCGCGGCCAGCGCGTCGCCGATGACGTCGGTTGGGGCCGCCACGGTGTCGCCACCGCTCCTCGTGGGCGCGGGCAACGTGCCGGCCGGGGCGGGGGCCGCGGGCGTGACGGGGGTCGTCGGCGCTGTCGTGGTGACCTTGGCGATGGCGTCCTGCACGGCGGTGCCGAGCTTGGTCGCCTCGTCGGCGGAGAGTTGGCCGCTGTCGGCCTTGAGGACGGAGTTCAGCAGGTCGGTGACCGGGGTGAGGACGCCGCCGAGGTCACTGAGGCTCTCGACCTGGGCGAGGAGCGTGTCCGCGTCGGGGAGGGGCGCACGGGAGGCCGCACGGGTGTGCTCCCGGGCCGGGTCGGCGACGGCGGCCGGACCGGTCGCGGCGACCAGGAGGGCGGCGCAGAGCGCGGTGGACGCGATACGCCGTGCGGGCAGACCACGCATGGGTGTTCCTTTCGATGAGCATCGGATCTGTGCCCACCGTGAATTCACCCATCGCGCCCCGCAACCGGTCGATGGCCCCACGTCCCCCGTTCGGGGCAGCGCAGACCGGCCGCACTCCCGCGCAGGAACACGGGAGGGCGGCCGGCCGACGGCATGACGTGTGAACGTCAGTCGTTCACGCACTGGTTGCCGAACGCCGGGTTCAGCAGGGCGATGATGTCGACGGTGTTGCCGCAGACGTTGACCGGAACGTGAACCGGAACCTGGACGACGTTGCCCGACAGCACACCCGGGGAGTGAGCGGCGGCAGCCTGCGCGCCACTGTCGGCGACGGCGATGCCCGCACCACCGGCGACGGCCGCGGCGGCAACGGAGGTCAGGGCCAGGCCCTTCGCGATACGCGACATGGAGAGTTGCTCCTTGGGGGTTGACACAAAACACCCGGGCGGGATGCCCGGCGTTGTGTCAACGCGCGGCGCCCACGCGGGTTGTGCGGCCAATGGAGTGATCTACCGGGGCCTCGGCTGCACGATTCCGACACGGTTGACTGATTTGCCATTAATCGTCCGGATCGTGGCTAGAGTTGCGGACCTTCCGAGGCCCCCACAGACAGCACGTCGCACGCACGGGGCGCCGTACTTTCCCGAAAGGGCAACGCCGGTCATGCGTAATTCCCCGGGTCCACTGCTGCGCCGTGCGATGGCGGGCGCGCTCTCCCTGGCGGCCCTGTGCACGCCGGTCTGCGCCCAGGCGGCGATGCCGGCCGCGCAGGCGCAGCGGCTCCCCTTCACGGAGCGGTACCGCGCGACCCAGCACGGCGGCATCGTGCGCGCGGCCAACACCTCCATCAGCTGCCGCGCCACCGGCCCGCAGGCCGTGTCCGCCTGCCCGGCCGTACGCGCGGGCGGGAAGGGGGTCAACGGCGACTTCGACATGTTCTACGTCGACGTGGACCGCGACCCCAACACCTACAACTCCTCCCGCGCCGAGGTCCGGCTGCCCGAGGGCTCGCGGGTGACGTACGCGCGGCTGTACTGGGGCGGCAACCTGCGGGTGGGCGAGCAGAAGCCGCCGAAGGACGACGGGCGCGTGCTGATCGCCGAGCCCGGGGGCCAGTACAAGGCCCTCCTCGCGGACACCGTCGTGGGCCACCGGGTGGCCCACGGCGCGGACGCCTTCCAGGCCTCGGCGGACGTCACGAAGCTGGTCAGGGACAGCGGCTCGGGCCTGTACACGGTGGCGCAGGTCAACGTGGCGATGGGCAGGTCGACGGCCGGGGCGTGGGGCGGCTGGACGCTGATGGTGGCCTACGCGAACCCGGCCCAGCCGCTGCGGCACCTGGCCGTCTGGGACGGCTTCGACGCCCTGAACTCCGGTAGCGCCCAGGAGATCCGCGTGGGCGGGCTGCGCCTGGCGAGGAACGGCACCGGCCGGGTGGGGCTCGTCGCGTACGACGGCGACCGCGGCCGTACGGGTGATTCGTTCACCGTTTCGACCGGCCGCGGTTCGAACACCGTGCTCTCCGGTCCCGCCGACCCCCGGGGCGACGTACTGAACTCGACGATCTCCGAGGCGGGGGCGTCCGCGCCGGAGCGTGTGCCCGGGTACGCGCACACCCTCGGTTACGACTCGGACGTGTTCGAACTCGGAAACGCCCTGCGGCGCGGCGGTGACCACCTGGCCTTCCGGCTCGTTTCCCAGCGGGACGCGGCGTGGGCCGGTGCGCTCTTCGTCGACGTCGACGCCCGGCACTAGGGCGCGTTCCGGCCCGTCCCGAGCCCGTCCGTGAGCGAGGAAACCGCGCAATGCAGCAGTCAGCAACCGACCCCAGGCCGCGGGTCCTGCACCTCACGCAACCCGTGGACGGCGGGGTCGCCCGGGTGGTGACGGACCTGGTGCGGGCCCAGGTCGCCGCCGGCCTGCATGTCACGGTCGCCTGCCCGCAGGGGCCCCTCACCGCGGGCCTGCGGGACCTGGGCGCGGACGTACGGCGGTGGGAGGCGACCCGCTCCCCGGGTCCCGCACTCGTCGGCGAGACACGGCGGCTCGCCCGGGTGATCGAGGAGGTGCGGCCGGATCTGGTGCACGCGCACAGCGCGAAGGCCGGACTGGCCGGGCGGATCGCCGTGCGGGGACGGATCCCGACCGTGTTCCAGCCGCACGCCTGGTCGTTCGAGGCGGTCGGTGGCGTCACCGCCGCCCTCGCGCTCGGCTGGGAGCGGCGTGGAGCGCGCTGGTCCGCGCGGACGGTGTGCGTCAGCGAGGCGGAGCGCCGGACCGGACTGCGGGCCGGGATCGCGGGCCGGTGGAGCGTGATCCCCAACGGGATCGACACCGAACGCTTCCGTCCCGCCCCCGCGGACACCGTACGGCCGGGGCTGCTTCCCGGGGTCGATCCGGCGGCGCCGCTCGTGGTGTGCGTGGGGCGGCTGTGCCGGCAGAAGGGGCAGGACGTCCTGCTGCGGGCGTGGGACGCGGTGCTGCGGCGGGTGCCGGACGCCCGGCTCGTGCTGGTCGGGGACGGACCGGAGGGGGACGAGCTGCGCGAACGGGCCCCGGAGTCCGTGCTCTTCGCGGGGGCCGTCGCCGATGCCGTGCCCTGGTACCGGGCCGCCGATCTGGTCGTCCTGCCGTCGCGCTGGGAGGGCATGGCGCTCGCCCCGCTGGAGGCGATGGCCTGCGGGCGGCCCGTGGTGATGACGGACGTGGACGGCGCCCGGGAGAGCCTGCCGCCCGCGCTCGCGCCGCGCTGCCTGGTGCCCCCGCAGAACCCGGCGGCTCTGGCCGACGCCGTCGCCGCACTGCTGCTCGACCCGCCGCTGCGCGAGTCGCTCGGCCACCAGGGGCGCCGTCACGTCCTGTCCACCCATGACGTGCGGCGCACGTCCGAGGCGGTGGCGGGCCTGTACCGCGACCTGCTCGACGCCGAGCCCGCCGCGCGCGTCGCGCCCACCGAGTACAGGGAGCCCATCCACTCGTGACCGCGGAAAGCACCGTCCCCTCCCCCGGCGGACAGGCCCGGGACCTCGGATTCTCATCCGTCTCGATCATGCCGCCGCGCGGCCCCGGAGCGGGATTCCGGTTCCCCGCCCGCCGGCCCCCGGCACGCCCCGCCTCCCCGGTCCCGCTGCTCACCGCGGACCTCGTCGCCGGCCTCGTGGGGACGCTCGCGTTCAGCGGTGCCCAGGGGCGGCCGCTGCTCGTGGCGCTGCTGGTGGCCGCGTCGATGCTGCTGCGCCCGCACCCGCCCCGCCAGGTGGCCGGGGTCCTCGACGAACTGCCTGCCGTCTGCGCCAGGATCGCGGTGGCCTGGCTGCTCGTCGCCGCCGCGGTGGCCTCGTACGACGCGGACCGGGCGCTGCCCGCGACCACCCTGCTCGTCGGCTTCCTGCTCCAGTCGGTGACGGCCTGCGCGGGCCGCGGCACCGTGCGCCGACGCCAGCGCCTCGCCCGGCTCACCCGGCCGCGCGCCGCCCTCGTCATCGGCCCGGCGGCGACCGCGCAGCGCGTGGCCGCCGCCGTCCTGCGCCATCCGGGCTGCGGGGTACGGCCGGTGGGAGTCGTGACCGAGCAGCCCGACGGCGGCGAGGGGCTGCCCGTGCTGACGACCGGCGAGGAGGTCGAGCGGGCGCTCATCCAGAACGGCGTACGGGAGGTCCTGACCGTGCATCCGTCCGTACGGTCCCGGCAGGGGCCGCTGCTGCGGGCGCTCGCGGAGTCGGGCTGCACGGTGTGGGAGATCGATGCGGAGTCGCCGTCGTACGAGATGCGGGAGCAGCTCGCCGGGTTCTCCTGCCGGCGTCTGGTGGTGGGGTCGCGGCGGCGGGGCAGCGCCGGGAAGCGGGCGCTGGACGTGGCCGTGTCCGGGGCGCTGCTGTTGCTGGTCAGCCCGTTGTTGCTGGTGTGCGCGGTGGCGCTGCGGCTGAGCGGCGGGCCGGGCGTGGTGTTCCGGCAGGAGCGGATCGGCAAGGACGGGAAGCCGTTCACGCTGCTGAAGTTCCGCACCCACCGGCCGGTCGACGCGCACGAGGCGGCGACGCGCTGGAGCGTGGCGAACGAGCACCAGATGCCGTGGCTGTGCCGCTTCCTGCGGCGCACCTCGCTGGACGAACTGCTCCAGCTGTGGAACGTCCTGTGGGGCGACATGAGCCTGGTCGGCCCGCGGCCCGAACGCCCGTACTTCGTCGCCAAGTTCAGCCAGACCTACCCCGGTTACGCGGCGCGTCACCGGATGCGGACCGGCATCACCGGGCTCGCCCAGATCAACGGCCTGCGCGGTGACACCTCGATCGAGGACCGCTGCCGGTTCGACAACGCGTACATCGACAACTGGTCGCTGTGGCAGGACATCTGCATCCTGCTGCGCACCGCGGCCGCGCTCGTGCGTCCGACGGGGAGCTGAGCGCGCATGAGTCTCGCCCTGAGCCTGCCGCGGGTACGGGAGTTCTCTCCCGTGCTGCCGGTGGTGGCCGTGGTCGCCCTGCTGGCGCTGCCGGTGTCGCCGAGCGCCGAGAGCGGTGCGGGGCCGGCCGACGCGGTCTCCGGACTGGTGGTGCTGTACTGCGTGATCCGTCTGCTGCGGGAGCGGCGGCGGCCCCTGTCGCGGACGGCGGCCGTCGTGTTCGGCCTGCCGGTGGCCGCTCTGGCGGTCGCCGCGGTGGGCGCGTCCTCGCCGGTGGCGGGGCTCACCGGTATGGGCCGCTACCTCCAGGTCTTCGTGGTCGTCCCGGCGGCGGTGCTGCTGCTGGTCCGGGACCGGCGTGACTTCCGGTTGCTGGCCTGGTCGTTGGTGGCCCTCGCCGGGTGGCAGGGCGCGATCGGTGTGCACCAGTACGCGACCGGGACCGGCGCCTCCTACCAGGGGGCGGACATCCGGGCCGTCGGCACCTTCGGGGCGGCGGACGTGATGGGGATGGCGACCGTCGTCTCCTTCGGGCTGGTGTGCGCGCTCGGGCTGGCGCTCGGACGGGCGTCCGTACGGCAGCGGGCGGTCGCCGCCGGGTGCGCGCTCGCGCTGCTCCTGCCGCTCGCGCTGTCCTTCAGCCGGGGCGCGTGGATCGCGACGGCCGTGACCTGCTCGGTGCAGCTGGTGCTGGCCGGGCTGCGGCGGGCGCTGGTGGTGGGGGCCGTGGTGGCCGCCGTCGGCGTGGTCCTGGTGGGCGGGTTCGGGGTCGGTTCGGCGCAGCTGCAGGAGCGGATCAGCAGCATCACGCAGGTCACCGACGCCCCCGACCAGTCCGTGACCGACCGGTACACCATGTGGGCGGCCGCCGTCGGCATGTGGCGCGAACAGCCGCTGACCGGCGTGGGGTTGAAGGGCTTCCCCGAGCAGCGGGACGCGCATGCCTCGCTGGCGCTGTCCGCCGGCAGTGACACGGAGGGCGCGGGTGCGGCCTTCCGCCGGCAGCCGCTGCTGTCCCCGCACAACATGTACCTCCTCGTGCTCGCCGAACAGGGCCTGATCGGCGTGCTCGCCCTCGCGGGCGGCTGGCTGGCGCTGCTGGTGTGCGGACTGCGGGGGCTGGTGCGGGCGCGCGGGTCCGGGCAGGGGCTCGACTGCGCGCTCGTCGGCTGCGGGCTGCTGGTGTGGCAGCTGACGGACTTCGCGTACGCGGACATCGGCGGCCCCTCGACGGTACTGACGGCGGTGTGCTTCGGGGTGGTGGCGTGGTGGGCGCTGGTCGGCAGCGGTGCCGTGGCGGCGCGGGCCGGAAGCGGTTCCGCGACGGTACGGGCCGGGGCCGCCGGCGAGGCGGAGGAGGCCGGAACACGATGACGGTGACGCCTCCGCATGCCTCCGGGTCGACCGGGGCGGGCTCCGGCCTCGGCCGAGCTTCCGGACCGGCCGCCTCGGGCTCCTCCCCCGGCCCAGCTTCGGGATCCCCCGGCCTCCTCTCCGGGCCCACCGACTCCGGCTCCGGCTCCGCCCCCAGCCTCGCCTCCTCGTCCGGCTCCAGCTCCACCCCCGCCCGCGACCTCGCCGACGCCCCGCTTCCCGTCCCCCCGGCCCGCGGCGCCGCCGACCTGCCCAGCCGTGTTCCCGAACTCCCCGCCGTATCCCGCCGGTTCCTCGCCAAGGCCACCGCCGTCACCGCCGCCCTGTCCGTCGCCGGGGCGTTGCTCGGGCTGGTGCGGGATCAGTCGCTGGCGCGGTTGTTCGGGGCCGGCAGCGGGACGGACGCCTTCCTGGTGGCGTGGACCGTGCCGGAGTTCGCGGCCACGCTGCTCATCGAGGACGGGCTGGCCTTCGTGCTGATCCCGGCGTTCAGCCTGGCCCTGGCCCGGCGTGCCCGGGGTGTCCCCGGCGACCCGGTACGGGCCCTCGTCGCCGCCACCCTGCCCCGCCTGACCCTGGTCTTCGTCGCCGCGTCCGCACTGATCGTCGCCACCGCCCCCTACCTGGTCGACGCGCTGGCGCCGGGCCTGCCCGACACCGCCCTGGCCGTGGACTGCACCCGGCTCACCGCGACCTGTGTGCTGAGCTTCGGGCTCGCCGGGTACTGCAGCGCGGCGCTCCGGGCACACCGGCGGTTCCTGATGCCGGGCGCGATCTACGTCGCGTACAACGCCGGCATCATCTCGGCGATGTTCGTGCTGGGCGGCGACTGGGGGGTGCGGTCGGCCGCCGTGGGTGTCGCGGCCGGCGGTGCCCTCATGGTGGCGGTCCAACTGCCCGCGGTGTGGCGGCAGTTGCGCCACACCGCGGTGCGCCGGGAAGAGCCCGCCGAGACGCCGGACCGGACGGTGACCCTGGCACTCGTCGCCCCCCTCCTGCTCTTCGCGCTGTGCCGGCAGTCCCAGGTCCTCGTCGAACGCTTCCTCGCCTCCGCCCTCCCCGCCGGGGCCATCTCGCACCTGAACTACGCGCAGAAGGTGGCCCAGATCCCGATGACCCTGTCGCTGATGCTGTGCACGGTCACCTTCCCGGTGGTCGCTCGGGCCCTGGCCGACGGCGACACCGAGCGGGCCCGCACCCGTGTGGAGCGGGACCTGGCGCTGGCCGCCTGCATGGTGCTGCTCGGCGCGGCCACGGTGATCGCGTGCGCCCCGCAGATCATCGAACTCCTCTTCCAGCGCGGCGCGTTCACCGCCGGGGACACGGCGGCCACAGCGGGTGTGATGCGCGTGTACGCCCTCGGGCTGCTCGGTCAGACCCTGGTCGGCGTGCTGATCCGCTCGTACTTCTCGGCGGGTCGTCCCACCTGGTACCCCGTCTGCGCGATGGCCGCGGGCATCCTCGTCACCTCGTCGTCCGGCGCCTGGGCGGTGGGCCCCTGGGGCGTGTCCGGAATCGCCGCCGCCAACGCCGCCGGGATCACCGTGACGGCGTCGCTGCTGCTCGCCGGCATGGGGACGACGTACCGGGGCGTCCCACGCGGCATCCCCGTGCGCACCCGGCAGGTACTCGCGGAGCTGAGCCGGCCGGTGTGCGCGGCCGCGGTCGCGACGCCGACGGGCTGGCTCGTCGCGAGCCGGGCGGGTGAGCTGCCGGGACTCCTGGCGGGGACGGCGACCGTGGCCGCCGTGTTCGTGCTGCTCGGCCTGGCCCTGGGCGCCCAGGGCTTCGCACCCGCCCTCCGTTCCGTACGGGCCGGCGCCCGTACCATCACCCGAAGGCTCACGCATGGCCGTTGACTCCGCCGGCACCCGCACGGCGCCCCGCCCCGGCCCCGCTCCCTGGGTGGCGATGTACCACTCGGTGACGGACTGCCCGGACGACCCGTACCGCATCACCGTCACTCCCGACCGGCTGGAACGGCAGCTGAGATGGCTCGCCGTGCGGGGTGTGCGGGGCGTGTCCATGACCGAACTGCTGGCCGCACGCGCGCGCGGCGAGGGCCGGCGGCTGGCGGGGCTCACCTTCGACGACGGGTACGCGGACTTCGTCGACCACGCTCTGCCGGTGCTGCGCCGGCTGGACTTCGGCGCCACCCTCTTCGTACTGCCGGGCCGGCTCGGCGGTGACAACGCCTGGGACCCGCTGGGACCGCGCAAGCCGCTCCTGACGGCGGACGGCATCCGGCAGGCGGCCCGGGCTGGCATCGAGATCGGCTCGCACGGGCTGACGCACCTCGACCTGACGGCTGCGGACGACCTCAGGCTGAAGGCCGAGGTCGTGGAGAGCCGGGCCGCGCTGGAGGACCTGCTCGACGCGCCGGTGGACGGCTTCTGCTACCCCTACGGCACGGTCGACCGGCGGACCGTCGAGGCCGTGCGGGGCGCCGGGTACCGCTACGCCTGCGCCATCGACCCCGGCCCGCTCACCGGCCCGTTCGCCCTCCCCCGCGTCCACGTCGGACAGAAGGACGACGCCGTACGCCTGTTCCTCAAATACCGGCTGCACCGGCTGCGGCGCCGTCCCGTGGAGGGTCTGTGACATGAGGGCCCTGCACATCATCACCGGCCTCGGCGTCGGCGGCGCCGAGCAGCAACTGCGGCTCCTGCTGGGCCACTTGCCCGTCGACTGCGAGGTCGTGACGCTCACCAACCCGGGCGCGGTCGCCGACGGGCTCGCCGCGGACGGGGTGCGGGTCACGCACCTCGGCATGGCCGGCAACCGCGACCTGGCCGCGCTGCCGCGTCTGGTCCGGCTCATCCGCCGGGGCCGCTACGACCTCGTGCACACCCACCTCTACCGGGCCTGTGTCTACGGCCGGCTCGCCGCGCGCCTCGCGGGCGTCCGGGCGGTGGTGGCCACCGAACACTCGCTCGGCGACTCTCAGATGGAGGGGCGCAGGCTCACCTCGGGTGTCCGGGCGCTGTACCTGGCCAGCGAGCGGCTCGGCCACGCCACCGTCGCCGTCTCCCCCACGGTCGCCGACCGGCTCAGGCGCTGGGGGGTGCCCGCCCCGCGGATCGCGGTCGTCCCGAACGGCATCGACCTGGACCGCTTCCGCTTCGACCCGGCACAGCGGCTGCGCACCCGCCAACGACTCGGACTGCCGGAGACCGCGTACGTCGTCGGCGGCATCGGCCGGCTCACGGCGGCCAAGCGGTTCGACGTACTCATCCATGCCCTCGCCCAACTCCCCGACGACTTCTGGCTGTTGCTGGTCGGTGGCGGCCCCGAGGAGCACGTCCTGCGGCGCACCGCGCACGCGGCCGGGGTGGCGGACCGCGTCCTGTTCACCGGCGAGCGCCCCTGCGTATCCGACGGCTCCCCCGGTCCCGACCTCCCTTCGCTCACCTCCGCGATGGATCTGCTCGCCTCGCCGTGCCCCGAGGAGGCGTTCGGGCTGGCCGTCGTGGAGGGCCTCGCCGCCGGGCTGCCGGTCCGCTACGCCGCCTGTCCTGCGGTCGAGGACCTGCCCGCGCACTCCGCGCCGGCCGCGCGCCGCGTGACCGGGGGCCCCGACGCGTTCGCCCGGGCGCTGGTGGCGGCCCGCGCCGAGGGCCCCCTCGCGCGCACCGCGCCCGACGCCGCCCACCACTACAGCATCGCCCGCAGCGCCGCGCGGCTCATGGACGTCTACGCGGCCGCCCACTCCTCGCCCTCGTCACCTCACGGAGTCAGTTCCTCATGACCGAGAATCCCACCGGCCCCCGCCGCCCGACCCCCGCCCTCACCCGCGCGAGGTCGCTGCCGGCCTGGTCCCTGCTCGCTGCCGGTGTCCTCGCCGGCGGTCTGATCGGCGGCACGTACGGCCTGGTCAGGACGCCGACGTACACGGCGACCAGCTATGTCGTCGCGGTGCCGACCGACAGGTCCGACTCCGCGACCGCGCTGGGCTTCGCGCAGGCCTACGGCAGGGTCGCCACGCAGCTCGCGGTGCTCGGGGACGCGCAGGTGTGGGCGGGTGTGCCGGTGCGGACGCTGGAGTCGAGCGTGCAGACGGCGACCTCGCCGGACGCCCCGATGGTCGCGATCACGGCGACCTCCGCGCGCCCGGACCTCGCCGCCGACATGGCCAACGCCGTCTCGCGCGCGCTGACCCGGCACGCGAACGACTCCCGGGCCGACACCCACGTCGAGCTCCGGCAGTTCGCCCGCGCCACCCGTCCCGGGGCGCCGTCCTCGGCGTCCCCGGCGGTGACGGGTCTGGTGGGGGCGAGCGCGGGCGGTCTGCTCGGCGGGCTTGTGCTGCTGGTCCGGCCGCGCCGGGCCACGGGCGAACCCGTACGGCCGCCGTCCGTGCCGAGCCCGGCCACCGCCGCCGACGTCCACGGACAGCTGTGAAGTACACCGTAGAACTCGTCACCGACGACACCGCGTTCGCCGGACTCGCCCCGGACTGGCACCAGTTGTACGGCAGATGCGCGGCGGCGACCCCGTTCCAGAGCCACGCCTGGCTGCACTCGTGGTGGCTCTCCTACGGCAGCCGCGGCCGGCTGCGCCTCCTGCTGGTCCGCGACGGGCGTGAACTCGTCGCCGTCGCCCCGCTGATGCGGGTGCGCCGTCCGGTGCCGACACTGGTACCGCTCGGCGGGGCGATCTCCGACTACGGGGACGTGCTGCTGGACGACGAGCGCGGCGAGGAGGCGGTCACCGCCCTCACCGAGGGGCTCGCCTCGGTGGCCCGCACCGCGCTGATCGACTTCCGCGAGGTACGGCCCGGGGGCGCGGCCGAGCGGATCTACGACCGCTGGCACGGCCCGCGCCGCCGGGTCAGCGACTCACTGTGCCTGGAGCTGCCGGCCGTGCCGATGGACCAACTGGTCGCCCGACTGCCCTCGGCGAAGGCCCAGCGGGTGCGGGCCAAGCTGCGCAAGCTGACCGCGCTCGGCGTCGAACGTCAGGTGGTGCGGCCGGAGGAGGTCGACTCGGCGCTGCGGCGGCTGCTGGAGCTGCACCGGCTCCAGTGGCAGGGGCGGAAGGTGACGTCGGAGCATCTGCGCACGCGGTTCTGCGACCACCTGGTGCGCTCGGTCGGGCCGATGGTGCGCTCGGGGGACGCCGTGGTCACCGAGTTCCGGCTCGGCGAGGACGTGGTGGCGGTGGACCTGACGCTGCTGTCGCGACGGCTGGCGGGCGGCTATCTCTACGGCGCCCATCCGCGGCTGCGGGAGTGCAAGGCGGATGTCGCGGTGATGCTGCTGGACGCGTGTGCGGAGCACACCCGTGCCGGCGGCCGCGGCACGCTGAGCCTGCTGCGCGGCGACGAGCCGTACAAGCACCACTGGCGTCCCGAACCGGTCGTCAACCAGCGGCTGTTGCTTGCCCGGCGACGCACCGCCCCGCTGCTGTCGGCGACGCTGTGCGACGTGGCCGCCCGGCAGCGGGGCAAGGAACTGGTGCGACGGTGGAGGGAGCGCGGTGGCGACGGGCCGTGACCGACCCGCCGCCGCCTGGGGTTCACCGGCTGCGCGACCACCAGTCGAAGCGCAGGCACAGCTTCCCGCCGAGCCAGTACTCGACCCAGTCGCCCAGTTGCAGCGGCGAGCAGTTGGGCGGGGGCACGGGCGTGACCGGTGCGGTGGGAACGGCCGGAGTCGTCGGTGTGGCCGGAGTCGTCGGTGCGGTGGTCCCGCCGGGCTTGGTCGGCTCCGGGGTCGGATTCTCGGTGCGGCCGGAGAGCACGGACCGGTAGACCTGGGAGGACCTGGGGTTGTCGGCGCACTGCCAGACACCGTGCGGACAGTAGTCCGTCAGCGTGTTGTACAGCGGCTTGTGCGTGTCCATCCACGCGAGCATGCCCCGCATGTACGCGGAATTGTCACCGTTGCGGAAGAGCCCCCATTCCGGATAGGAGATGGCCTTTCCGTGCGCCTTCGCGAAATCCACCTGGGCCTGGAGGCCGTACGGCTCCTTCACCTGCTGCTCGAACGACAGTCCGCTGGGCTGGTCGTACGAATCCATTCCGACGATGTCGACCGTGTCGTCCCCGGGGTAGCACTCCGTCCAGGGAACGGCGTCCCGGCCGCGGCTCGGAGCGAAGTCGAAACGGAACTTCTGGCCCGGCACCGCGCGCATCGTGGTGACGATCCTTTTCCAGTACGTCTTCCACGCCTCCGGGTCGGGTCCGCAGCGGTGGGTGTACGTGGTGCCGTTCATCTCCCAGCCGAGGACGACGACCGTGTCCGGCACCTTCAGCTCGACCAGCCGCTCGGCGAGCGCGCGGAAGTGGCGGTCGAACTCCCCGGCGACGCCCCGGCGCAGCAGCAGCCGTACCTCGGAGTCGGAGACGTTCTCCTCGTTGCGCTCCATCATGGGCACGTTGAGGACCAGCAACCGGTCGGCCTGCCGGGTACGCCAGTCCGCCCACACGTCGAGGAAGCCGTGCCGGCCCTCGATGTTGGTCCAGCGGTCGCCGGGCAGATAGGTGTGCCCGACGCGCAGCTCGGCACCGCCCAGCCAGTTGCTGAGCTCGGCGATGCGGGCCACGCCGCTGGGGCCGTAGTCGAGGTAGGCGCCGAAGGCGGGAGTGCTCTTCACCGGTGGGATCGGCGGGACCGGGACCGGCGGGATCGTCGGGATCGGCGGGGTGACCGCCGGCGCGGGGACCGGCGAGGCGGGGACCGGCGGGGCGACCGTCGGTGTCGGAGCGGGAGGATCGGCGACCCGCGCCGTCCCCGCGGCGAAACCGGGACCCGACGCCAGGACGACCGACGCGGCGACCGCCGCCGCGGTGACCGCCAGTCGTCGGGAACGGGCCCCTCGCTGCTGTGAGGACATGCCTGCTCCTTTCTCTCCGATAACTGACACTCAGTCACATCAATATGACCAACGCCACCGTGGTTACGGCTTTCGAGTGCACCGATCGCCCGCCCGAGTGAAACCACCCGAAGGAAGATGCCCGTGTCGCTGCTCGACACCCGAGTTCCCGCCGTCCTGCTGCGGATCGACCGCAATCCCTTTCACCACGGAACACTGGGGGCCGTACGCTCACTCGGCAGGGCGGGGGTCCAGGTCCATCTCGTCGCGGACTCCACCGGAAGTCCGGTACGGCGATCCCGATTTGTACGCCAGATCCACCCCCCGCCGCCGCCCGGCGCCTCTCTCGGTGACATCGCTGTCGCATTGCGCCGGATCGCGACCGGCGTCGCGCGTCCGGCCGTGCTGATCCCGATGGACGACGCGAGCGGCATCGCGGTGGGCCGGCTGCGTGAGGAACTGGCCCCCGCCTATCTGCTGCCCCAGCAGCCGGGCACGCTGCCCGAACGTGTGGCCGACAAGACGCAACTGGCCGAGGTGTGCGCGGCGGCGGGCGTGCCTCATCCGGAGACGGTCGTCCCGGAGAGCGCCGAGCACGCCGCGAGCGCTGCCCGGGGACTGGGGCTCCCGGTGGTCGCCAAGTGGAGCAGGCCCTGGCTCGTGCCCGCGGGGGCCGGGCTGCGCAGCACCACCGTGGTCCGCTCGGCGCAGGAGGCGCGGGACCTGTACCTGCGCACCGGGGAGGCCGGCAGCCGACTCCTGCTGCAGGCGTTCCTGCCCCCGGGCCCGGACCGGGACTGGTTCTTCCACGGGTACGCCGACCGGTCCGGGGCCGTGTGCGGCGGTGGTCCCGGCGTCAAGACACGGGCCTGGCCGCGCGGCGCCGGACTGACGGCGGTGGGCCGCTGGGCACCCAACGCGCAGGTCCAGTTGCTCGCCGAGCGGCTGGCGGGCGAGCTGGGCTACCGCGGCATCTTCGACCTCGACTTCCGCCGCTGCGGCGCGACGGGGCGCTATCACCTGCTCGACTTCAACCCGCGCCCCGGAGCGCAGTTCCGGCTGTTCACCGACTCCGCCGGGCTGGACGTCGTACGCGCCCTGCACCTCGACCTGACCCACCGTCCGCTGCCGGACGGGGTGCCGCTGCCGGGGCGGGAGTTCGTGGTGGAGAACTACGCGCCGCTGACCGCGCTGCGGCCCGCCCCTCCCGCCGGCCGCGAACTGGCCTGGAACGCACGGGACGACCTCGGACCCGGGCAGGCGCTGTGGGGCCTGTGGGCGCGCCATGTGTCGGGCCGGCTGCTGGATCGTGTACGAGGGGCGGCCACCGCGGCCTCGGCGCGGACCCCCGCACCCGCCGGGCACCAGGCGGCACCGACCGCCTCCGCCGCCGGACTGCCCACCGAGTTGCCCCACGCCCTGTCCCACGATCTGTCCGAGGTCGCCTCCGACAACGTCTGCGACGAGAAGGCGAGCAGTTGCTGATGTACGACCTGCTGGTGGTGGGCGCCGGGCCCTACGGCCTGTCCATCGCGTCCCACGCCGCGGCCGCCGGGCTGCGGCTGCGCGTCTTCGGCAGGCCCATGGCGTCCTGGCGCGACCACATGCCCCGCGGCATGTTCCTCAAGTCGGAGCCCTGGGCCTCCAACCTCTCGGATCCGCACGGCCGTTGGCAGCTGGACCGGTACTGCGCGGAGCGGGGGGTGGCGGCCCGGCACGGGGAGCCCCTCCCGGTGGAGACGTTCGCCGAGTACGGCCTGTGGTTCGCGCGCAACGCCGCGCCCGAGGCCGACGAACGCACGGTGACCCGGGTGACCCCCTGTCCCGGCGGCTTCGAGGCGGTCACGGAGGACGGCCAGTCCGTGCACGCCCGTACGGTCGCCCTGGCGGTCGGTGTGATCCCCTTCACCGAGATCCCGCCGGCCCTGCGCGACCTGCCCCCGTCCCTCGTCTCGCACAGCAGCCACCACCACGACCTCACCCGCTTCCGCGGCCGGGACGTGACGGTCGTCGGCGGCGGCCAGGCGGCCCTGGAGACCGCGGCACTCCTCGCCGAACAGGGCACGCGGGTACGGGTGCTGGTGCGCGCCGACCACCTGTTCTGGAACGACGTGCCACCGCCGTGGGAACGCCCCTGGTGGCAGTCGGCCCGCGCCCCGCACAGCGGCCTGGGCTGCGGCTGGCGCAACTGGTTCTACTCCGAACGCCCCGGCCTCTTCCATCGCCTGCCGGAGCCGACCCGGGCCCGCGTCGCCGCGACGGCACTCGGCCCGGCGGGCGCGTGGTGGGTGAGGGACCGGGTCGAGGGAGCGGTGGAGGTCCTGCCCGCTCACGAGGTCGCGGCGGCACGATCGGTGAGGGACGGGGCCGGGGTACGGCTGGAGGTGGTGCACCGGACAGGTGGCGAAGTTCCCGGGCTCCTCGCGCCCCTGGAAACCGAACACGTCATCGCGGCCACGGGCTTCACAGCCACCTGTGACCGTCTGACCCTCCTCGATCCCGAGCTGCGCACCGCCCTTACGCGGACCGCGGCTGGTTCACCCCGGGTGACCTCCGCCTTCGAGTCCTCCCACCCCGGCCTCTTCCTGGCCGGCCTGATCACCGCCCCGGGCTTCGGCCCGGCGATGCGGTTCGTGCAGGGGGCGGCCTACACGGCGGAGACCTTGGTCCGGGGAGTGCGGCGCCGGCTGCGGGCCGGAGACGTGGGAGCGGCGGTGCCGGCGCCGGGGAGGCGGGGGCGCAGCGGGGCACCGGCGGGCGCGCGCGGCTGACGCGGGCCGAGCGGGGGCTCGTGCCGCTCGTACCGGGCCGCGGGTGCCGGACGTCGACTGTCCGGCACCCGGCGCACTATCGGCGGGAGGCGGCTCGGCCCCGGCGGTACAGGACAACCCCACCCACGATCATCGCGGCGCTGACACCCGATGCGGCCAGCATGGCCTCGGCACCGGTGTGGGGCAGCTGGGGCGGGGGCATGTGGTGGCCACCGGAAGGCGGACTGTTCTCGCCACCGGGCGGAGGAGTGTGGTCCCCACCAGGAGGCGGCGTGTGGTC
>NZ_KB911582.1:792810-872768 GCF_000383615.1 Streptomyces canus 299MFChir4.1
GGCGTGTGGTGCCCACCAGGCGGAGGCGTGTGGTGATCGCCCGGTGGAGGCGTGTGGTCGCCGTAGCCGCCGCCCTCCTCGTGCCCGGGATTGTCGCCGTACCCGCCGCCCCCCTCCTGCCCGGAGTCGTCGCCGTAACCCGAATCGTCGCCGTGCGACGCGCTACGGGAACCGTGTCTGCCCGAACTCGGCTTTACGGCACAGGAGTTGCCGAACGCAGGGTTGAGCGCGGCGACCACGTCGACGGAGTCGCCGCAGGCGTTGACGGGGATGTCGACGGGCGCCGCCACACTGTCGCCGGACAGGACGCCGGCCGAATCCGTGGCGACGCCGCTCGCGTGCGTGTCGGCGAGGACAGGGCTGCTGCACAGGGACAGAATGCTTGTCGCGGCGGCGGCCGCGACCATTCCCCTACTCAGGGTCTGTCGCAATCTCGTTGTCTTCCTGCTTGTAGAAGTGGGAAAAGCCGGCCTCGGACGGAATCGAGCGGTCCAAGGCCGGCCAGGACAGCCGGTACGGCTGAGGTGTTACGTGGTCAGTCGTTCACGCACACGTTGCCGAACGCCGGGTTCAGCGCACCGATGACGTTGACCGTGTTCCCGCACACGTTGATCGGCACGTGGATGGGGACCTGGACCACGTTGCCCGAGAGGAAGCCGGGGGAACCGATGGCGGCACCCTCGGCTCCGGCGTCCGCGAAGGCCGGGGCGGCCACGCCGAAGGCCATGATCACGCCCGCGGCGACAGCGGCGGTCTTCTTCATGAGATTTCCCTTCTCTGCGGTCATGCCCCTTTGTCGGCGTGTGACCGAGCGAGCACAGACGGAGCGGCTCGCGCCATGACCTGCAGGCTGTAGAACGAGGGATAGCCGATGGAGAAACTACCGAACGCGTGGCGCGGGTGAATTCACTCGATTGCCCTGTGCCGTCACTCATTTCACCCTCGACCAGGCGGGGAAAGGCCCACGCAAAAAACCCGGACGGCCCGTAGACAATGCCACGGGCCGCCCGGTCGGTCGGATTCGCCTTAGTCCTCGGTGGCGGACGACAGAACCGACAGGTCCTCGAGAACGTGCGACAGCGCGCCGTCCCGCTTGGACTGGGTCGAGTTGTCGGAGCACTGCTGGGTCAGCTGGTCCGACAGGATCGGCACGTCCTGGACGTTGACGATCTGCAGGACGCCGACGTTGGTGTCGCTCAGGCCGAGGCACGGCTTGTTGAGCGTGCCCTGGACCAGCGAGAGCTGGGGGCTCATGTCACCCTTGGTCGCCGAATTGCCGAACGACGACGTGGCGCCGTTACCGTTCTGCACGGTCGGTCCGTTGTCGTTGCCGATGGCAAGCGCCGTCGGAGCTGCCGCCACCGACATTCCAACGACAGAAGCGGCGGCCGCCGCGGCGGCCATTGCCTTCTTAAGCACTTCGCGTTCCTTTCCTCGTAGCGACACAATGCCCTACGGCCACATCAACCCGGCACGTGAGGAATGGTTGCGGGCGTTCACTCCATTGGCCCTGTCGCCGACTTGGGCGCCCCTCGGCCACCAGGGTTCCGGCGAGGCTCTCGACCGCCCGCCGCTATCGGCCGTCGGAGTGAACGGGAGAAACCTCGTCGCGGGCGCGCAGTTAGCCAGAACGCTCCGGTCCACGGGGCTTCCTCAGAAAGGACTGGCCAGTGATCAAGAAGATTGTTGCCACCGCGGCGATCGCCGCGTCAGCCGTGGGTGCCTCCGCCGCCGCGGCTCCGCAGGCACTCGCGATCGGCAACGACCAGGGACCGACCGCGGCGAACGGCAACGGTTCTTGGCAGAGCTTCGGCAATTCGAGCACCTACGGGAACATGAGCCCGCAGATGGCGCTGATCCAGGGGTCCTTCAACAAGCCCTGCCTCGCTGTCAGCGACCTGCCCATCGGTGTGCTTCAGGTCGTCAACGTCCAGGACGTGCCGATCCTGTCGGACCAGCAGACCCAGCAGTGCGCCGAGAACTCGACCCAGGCCAAGCGGGACGGTGCGCTGGCCCACCTGCTGGAGGACGTGTCGATCCTGTCCACCGCCCAGGAGTCCGCCGACAAGAAGTCCGACGACTGATTCCGGGCTTCACCGGTCGAGGCCGAAGGGGCCGCCGAGCATCTCGGCGGCCCCTTCGGCGTGTCAGCGCCGGTACAGCGCCTCGACCTCCTCGGCGTAGGCCGCAGTCACCACGTGCCGCTTGACCTTCAGGGACGGGGTGAGCATGCCGTTGTCCTCGGTGAACTCCCCCTCGACCAGCCGGAAGGCGCGGATCGACTCGGCGCGGGAGACGGCCGCGTTGGCGTGGTCGACGGCCTTCTGGATGTCGGCGCGCAGCCGTTCGTCCTCGACGAGTGCGGAGTGCGGGGTGTCGGCGGGCAGCCCCCGCACCGACAGCCAGTGGGTCATCGCCTCGGGGTCGAGGGTGATCAGGGCGGCGACGAAGGGACGGTTGTCGCCGACGACCAGGCACTGGCCGATTGGGGCCCGGCTGCGCAGGCGGTCCTCCAGGACGGCCGGGGAGACGTTCTTGCCGCCGGAGGTGACGAGGAGGTCCTTCTTGCGGCCGGTGATGGTGAGATAGCCGTCCTCGTCGAGGGCGCCCAGGTCGCCGGTGGCGAACCACTCGTCCTTCAGGACGGCGTCGGTGGCCTCGGGGTTGTTCCAGTAGGCGCCGAAGACGATCCCGCCCTTGATGAGGACCTCGCCGTCGTCGGCGATGCGGATCGCGGTGCCGGGAACCGGCTGTCCGACCGTGCCGGGGCGGGGGCCGAGGGGCGGGACGACGGTGGCGGCGGCGCTGGTCTCGGTGAGGCCGTAGCCCTCGTAGATGATGATCCCGGCCGCGGAGAAGAACAGGTTGAGTTCGCGGTCCAGGGGGGAGCCGCCGCTGATGGCGTAGCGCATGCGGCCGCCGAGTTCCTTGCGGATACGGCGGTAGACCAGCAGGTCGTACAGGCCCCAGGCGGCGTAGAGGCCGGGGCCCGGCCCTTTGCCCTGGCCCAGGAACTTGTCCAGGTACGCCTCGCCGAAGCGGACGCCGATGCGGTGGGCGCGGTCGAAGGAGGCGGCGCGGCCCAGCTTCTCGGCGGTGGCGCGGCCGGTGGCGTGGATCTTCTCGAAGAGGTACGGGACGCCGACGAGGAAGGTCGGGCGGAACTCCTTGAGCGCGGGCCGCAGTTCGTCGGGCTTGATGCTCGGGCAGTGGCCGATCTCGATGCGGGCCATCAGACAGGCGATCTGGAGGGTGCGGCCCATGATGTGGGCGAGCGGGAGGAAGAGCAGGGTGGAGGCGGTCTGGTCGGTGACCTCCTTGAAGATGGGGTGGAGCAGTTCGACGGTGTTGGCGGCCTCGGCGTGCAGGTTGGCGTGGGTGAGGACGCAGCCCTTGGGGCGGCCGGTGGTGCCGGAGGTGTAGCAGACGGTGGCGATGGTGTCGGGGCTCAGGGCGGCCCGGCGCTTGGTGACCTCCTCGTCGGGGACGCCGAGCCCCTTGCTCTTGAGGGCGGCCAGGTCGTGGCTGTCGATCTGGAAGTAGCGCACGAAGTCGGGCGAGGGGTGGTCGGCGGCGGTCGCGGTGGCCAGGTTGTCGTCGGTCTCCACGAAGAAGTGGCGCACGCCGGAGTCCCGGACGATCCACTCCACCTGCTCGGCCGATGAGGTGGCGTAGACGGGGACCGTCTGGCCGCCGGCCGCCCAGATCGCGAAGTCCAGCACCGTCCACTCGTAGCGGGTGCGGGACATCACCGCGACCCGGCCGCCCGGTTCGAGGCCTTCGGCGATCAACCCCTTGGCCACGGCGGTGACTTCGTCGGCGAATTCCCGGGCGGTGACCGGGCGCCAGCCTGTCGTCTCCCGGCGGCGCAGCACCACGGTGTCGGGGGTCTCTGCCGCGTTGGTGAAGGGGAGGTCGGCGATGCTGCCGGTCGTCGGGCGCGGGGCGAGGGGCGGTGTCCGTGCCTCTCGTACGGCACCGTCCTCGCCCCTGATGACCTCGACCGTGGTGCGAGTCGCCAGGTCGGTGCGCTGTTTCGCGCGCTTCAGGTCCTTGCGTACGCCCATCGTGGCTCCCCGGTCGGCTCCGACTGGGTGGTCAACTTACTCGCAAGTAAGGAAAGGTCAATGGGTCGGGCCTCAGTCCGCGAGGTGGCGTGCCTCGCGGATGGTACCGGCGAGCTGCCGTACCGCGCTGTCCTCGGTGCGGTCCCCCAACGTGTCCGCCCAGTCGGCGAGTTCGTTCAGGGACGGTCGGCCCGGCAGCCGGTCGTCGTCGTAGGTGTCGCGCAGGGCGTCGGCGAAGTAGGCGGCCACCGCGTCGACCTGGAAGCGGGGGTTCGCGTCGCGCAGCGAGTCGTCGAAGGTCTCCAGCCCGGCCGACTTCTCGTGCGGGGCCCGGGTCCTGGGGTCCTGCCAGCGGACGGTGGCGGTGGCGAGGTGGCCGTCGGCGCCGGGGCGGGTGCGTACCGCGTAGAGCGCGGTGACCGTGTGGCCGGGGCCGACCTCGCCGCCGTCCACGCGGTCGTCGCGGAAGTCGTCGTCGGCGACGCGGCGGTCGTCGTAGCCGACCAGGCGGAAGGAGGCGACGGTCTCGGGGTCGAAGGCGACCTGGGCCTTGGCGTCGCGGGCGGTCAGGTCGATGTTCTGCGGGAGCTGTTCGCAGAAGACCTTCTCGGCGTCGTCGCCGGAGACGTAGACGGTGTGGCCGTCGCCCTTGTCGGCGAGGCGTTCCATGAGGGCGTCGCCGTAGTCGCTGCCGACACCGACGCCGAAGAGGGTGATGCCGTGCTCGCGGCGGGCGGTGTCGATGCGGTCGAGGATGGCGTCGGGGTCGGTCTCGCCGTCGTTGGCGAGGGCGTCGGAGATCAGGACGACCCGGTTGGTGGCACCCTCGCGCAGGCCCTCGACGGCCGTCCGGTAGCCGGTCTCGACGCCCGCGCCGAGGTTGGTGGAGTACGTCGGCTCCAGGCTGTCGATCGCCTCGCGGATCCGGTGGCGGTGGTCGCCGAGGCGGGTCATCGGCAGGACCGTCTCGGCCCGGTCGCTGAAGGTGACGAGGGCGACCGAGTCGTCGTCGCGCAGCCGTTCCGTCATGGTGTCGAGGGAGCGCTGGGCGAGGTCGAGGCGGCCGGGTTCGGCCATCGAGCCGGAGATGTCGATGACGAAGGTGAGGGCGGCGGGCGGGCGTTCGTCCGTGTGCTCCTCGGCGCTCCTGGTGGCCAGGCCCACCCGGACCAGGGACCAGTCGTCCTTGTCGGTGCGGGCGCCGTCGACGGTGACCGTGAAGCCGTTGCCGTCGGGGCGGTCGTAGTCCTGGCGGAAGCTGTTGACGAACTCCTCGGGGCGGATCGTCGAGGGGTCGGGGCGGCGGCCCTCGGCGAGGGTGCGGCGGGCGTAGCCGTAGGAGGCGGTGTCGACGTCGAGGGCGAAGGTGGAGAGGTAGTCCGGGGACGGGGTGACGTAGTCGCCGCGGGACTCCTCGGAGTTCTGCTCGCCCTGGGGCTGGTTCGGGGCGGGGAAGGCCGGGGCGTTCGAGCCGCCCCTCGCTCCGTCCGCGCTGCTCTTGCTTCCTTCGTCACCCCCGCCGCATCCGGTGAGCAGCAGGCCGCCCGCCAGTGCGAGGGCGAGCATCACCTGTCGTGTCCGCTGTCGCTCCATCGTCCGTACCCCCTGGGCCTGTTGACGTCGGCTTCTGCGACTGTGACGGGCCGGGGGGCCGGAATGTGCGCTACGGAGCGTTGCGGATGGGTATCGAAGGGGGCACGGAGACGGGCCGTCGAGACCGGTGGGAGATCTTCCGTTGACCTAGGAGACCACGTCCTTGCGGGCGAAACCCCGGAAGGCCAGGGCGAACAGCACCAGAGCGAGCGTTATCGACAGGGAGGTGCCCTGGATCATGTCGGACCACTGCACCTTCGGCTGTACGGCGTCCAGCCACGCGTACTGCCAGTGCGAGGGGAGGAAGTCGCGCCAGTCGCCGAGGGCCGTCACCTGGTCCAGCACATTGCCGACGATGGTCAGGCCGACGGCGCCGCCGACCGCGCCGAGCGGTGCGTCGGTGCGGGTGGAGAGCCAGAACGCCAGGGCGGCGGTGACGAGTTGGGAGACGAAGATGTAGGCCACCGTGATCAGCAGACGCTGGGCCGCGGTCCCGGGTTCCAGTGCGCCGCCGGTGGGGAGCTGGAGCGGGCCCCAGCCGTAGGCCGCCGTGCCGACCGCGAGTGCGACCAGCGGGAGCAGGAGCATCGCGGCCAGGCTGAGAGCGAGGCCGACGACGAGCTTCGACCACAGCAGGCGGGCCCTCGGAACGGGTGCCGCCAGCAGGTAGCGCAGGGAGGACCAGCCGGCCTCCGAGGCGACCGTGTCCCCGCAGAACAGCGCCACGGGGATGATCAGCAGGAAGCCCGCGGAGGCGAACAGGTTCACCGCGGCGAAGTTGGCCCCGGACACCGTCGCGGTGTCCATCAGGTTGACGCGGGTGTTGCCCGAGCCCGGTCCGCCGCCCAGCTGGAAGGCGATCAGCAGGACGAAGGGCAGGGCGACCAGGATGCCGAACATGACGAGGGTGCGGCGGCGCTTCAACTGCCGTACCAGCTCGACCCGTATCGGCAGCGTACGGCCGGCGCGGTAGCCGTCGGCGACCTCCGCGCGCCCGGTCAGCGTGCTGCTGCTCATGCGGAGTCTCCGATCAGGGTGAGGAAGGCGTCTTCGAGGCGGCGGTGGGGCCCCACCGTCTCCACGGGGACCTCCAGCCGGACGAGGTCGGCGACCAGGCGTGCCGCGCTGCCGTCCGTGTCGAGTCGTACGAGGAGACCGTCGTCGGTGGTGAGCGCCGATGCCACGCCCGGCAGGGCCGCGACCTTCTCGGCCAGGGGCTCCTCGACCGGTACGGCCGTGCCGACCAGGAGGGTGTCGCCGGAGCCGACGATCTCGGCGACCGGGCCGGCCTGGACCAGCTTGCCGTGGTCCATGACGACGAGGTGGGTGCAGGACTGCTCGACCTCCGAGAGGAGGTGGCTGGAGACGATGACCGTGCGGCCGGCCGCCGCGTAGCGGATCATCACCTCGCGCATCTCGCGGATCTGCGGCGGGTCGAGACCGTTGGTCGGTTCGTCGAGGATGAGCAGGTCCGGCAGGCCCAGCATGGCCTGGGCGATGGCCAGGCGCTGGCGCATGCCCTGGGAGTAGGTGCGCACCGCGCGGGCCAGCGCGTCGCCGAGACCGGCGATCTCCAGCGCCTCCTCCAGATGGGCGTCCTCGGGCGGGCGGCCGGTGGCCCGCCAGTACAGCTCCAGGTTCTCCCGGCCCGACAGGTGCGGGAGGAAGCCCGCGCCCTCGACGAAGGCGCCGACACGGGAGAGCACGGGGGCGCCGGGCGCGATCGCGTGGCCGAAGACGCGTACCTCGCCGCCGTCCGGCCTGATCAGGCCCATCAGCATGCGCAGGGTGGTGGTCTTGCCCGCGCCGTTCGGGCCGAGCAGGCCGAGGACCTGGCCCTTCTCGACGCGGAAGGACAGGTCGCGGACCGCGTAACGGTCGGCGGACTTGGCGTACCGCTTGCTCAAGCCGGTGATCTGCAGGGGGACTTCGGCCAGCTCGGGCTCGGGGGCGGCGGGGGCGGTCGTACGGCGGCGGCCCGTCACCACGAGGATCAGGGCGAGCACGGCGCCGGCCAGCGGGAGCCACCAGACCCAGGCGGGCAGGGGGGCCTGGGCGTTCTTCTCGCTGAGGGCGGTCGGGACGTTCAGGTCGCTCTTCAGGGAGACGCTGTACGTCGCCGGGGCCGTCGGTGAGGCGTAGCCGAGGTCCGTGGAGGCGAGGACCAGGCGGAGGCGGTGACCGTCCTCGATGTCGTGGTCGATCGCCGGGAGGGTGATCGTGACGTCCTTGCCGGCCTTGGCTCCCTCGCCCCTGATGGGCTCGACGAGTTGGGAGGGCAGCGTCTGCCGGCCGTTCGCGCCGACGTCGTACAGCTTGGCGAAGAGGACCGCGGCGTCGGTCGTCGACTTCACGTGGACGGTGACGGTGGGCGAGCCGGTGATCTGGAGGTCGTCCCTGACCGGGGCCGACTCGAAGGCGGCGTACTGGCCCGGGAAGTCGAGGGAGACGCCGACGCCGAGGGAGGAGAGCTGGGAGAGGCCGCCCCCGCCGAGGCCGGGGAGAGCCGAGACGGCGGGCGGACTGGCTCCGGCCGGGTTGGCGAAGTCCTGCTCACGGCCGGTCAGGGCGATCCTGTGGTCGTCGCCCTCCAGGCCCGGGTAGGTGTCGGCGGTGACGCCGGTGAGGCGGGTCTCGCCGTCGCCGGTGTCGGTGCCGAGGGTGCGGGTGACACGGAAGGCGGGGCCGGTGCCGGCGCTCTTGTCGTCCTTGAGATAGCGGTCGAACCAGTGCGTCACGCGGGACTGGACACGGCTCGTCTCCAGGTCGCCGCCGTCATGGCCGCCCGCGATCCAGTCGACGTCGACGGGGGCGCCGTTGGCGCGGATCGCCTTCGCGGCGGCGTCGGCCTGGTTCAGGGGGAAGAGGGAGTCCGTCTGGCCCTGGACGAGGAGGGTGGGGACCTTGATGTCCTTGGCGACGGCAGACGGGGAGCGCTCCTCCAGTATCTTCTCGGCCTGCGCGTCCGGGACGCCGGACTGGGCCACCCGCTGGTACATCGCGCAGATCTGCGGCTCGAACTTGGCGCAGCCGCCCGCCGAGTTGACGAAGATGCCGGCCCACAGCTTCTTGAAGACGCCGTTCGGGAAGAGGGCGTCCGAGAGGTTCCAGTACGTGATCGACGGGGCGATCGCGTCCACGCGGTCGTCGTGGCCGGCGGCGAGGAGGGAGATCGCGCCGCCGTAGCTCGCGCCCGCCACGCCGACCCTGGGGTCGCCGGGCTTGTCGAGCTCGACCTGGGGCTGCTTCGCGAGCCAGTCGATGAGCCGGGAGACGTCGGCGACCTCGCCCTTCGGGTCGTTGAGGCCGACCTTGCCCGTCGACTTGCCGAAGCCTCGCGCCGACCAGGTCAGGACCGCGTAGCCGTCTCTCGCGAGGTCCTGTGCCTGTTGGCGTACGTCGTTCTTGCTGCCGCCGAAGCCGTGGCCCAGGAGGACCGCGGGGCGCCTTCCGGTGCCGTTCGTCGTGAAGTACGAGGTGTCGATGCGGACGCCGTCGATCGCCATGATCTGGTCCGCGCGGTGCACCGGGGGTGGGTCGTCTGAAGCGGCGGCCGTCCATGTCCCGGCGGCGGCGAGCACGACGACGGAGGCCGCGGCGGCGATCCACCGTGGCCTCCGGAGGCGTCGAAGATCCATGATTCAACGGTACGGGGTGAAGCTGTCGGGGACTTATCTACTGGGGGCTGAACTCGGGGCCATCCTGGGGGTGGATGGGGGTGCGTGGTGTACAGCAGGTGCGGTACGGCTACGAGCTCGGGGGGTCCTGCTTTTGGCCGTCTGCTGCGCCGTTGTGGCTGGTCGCGCCCACGCGGCGGAGCCGCAAATCGATACAGCCCCGCGCCCCTTTTCGCCCCTGCGGGGCGATCAAGGGGCGATCAGTCCTGCGGAATTGAGACCAGCCACCTGGTGTCCCGGCGGGGGCGGAGGTAGAGGGCCCAGTAGATAGTGGCCGCTGCCGTGATCCCTCCCGTCCATACCAAGTACTCCGTCTCCTGCTGGGTCAGGATGTAGGCCAGTACCGCTATCAGGAGGATCGGCATGGCCGGCCAGAGCGGCATGCGCCAGGCCGGGGTGTGCTTGTGGTGGGGGCGGCGGGAGAGAAGGGCCGCCACCGCGACCAGCAGGTACATGCCCGTCACCGAGACGCCGGTGACGCCGTACAACGTGTCCAGGTTCACGAAGCACAGGGCCGCTCCCGGGATGCCCACCGCAAGGGTGGCGACCCACGGGGAGCCGAAGCGGCCGAGCTTGGCGAAGACGGTGTTGACCGGGGAGGGCCAGGCCTTGTCCCGTGCCGAGGCGAAGAGGACGCGGGAGTTCTGGATGACCATGACGATGCCGGCGTTGATGATCGCGAGGGCGACGCACAGGCTGACGAAGGTGCCGACCGCGGAGTTGGACCAGGCCGTGACCATGGTGCTGATGTCGCCGCCGGTCAGTTCGGTCAGGTCGGAGGCGCCCAGGGTGATCGCGGCCACCGGCACCAGGATGATCACGGTGGAGATGGCGAGGGTGGCCAGGACCGTGCGGGCCACGTTGCGGCGGGGGTTCTCCAGTTCCTCCGAGAGGTAGACGGCGGTCGAGAATCCCTGGGTGACGAAGAGGGCGATGGCCAGACCGGAGACCACGAGCATGGCCGTCACCGGGTCCGTGCCGCCGTGCGCGTCCGCCACCTGCAGGGACAGGAGGCTGCTCGGGCCGCGTACCGCGTGAGTGAAGCCCAGCAGCGCCACCACGGCCGCCGCGATCACCTCCAGGACCAGGAAGACGCCGGTGATCCACGCGTTGGCGCGCAGGTCGAGGAGGCCGGCGAGGGTGGCCAGGAGCATGACTCCGGCGCCCGCCAGGGAGGGGTCGAGGTGGATCACCGGGGCCAGGTAGTCCGCCGTGCCCATCGCGATCACCGGCGGGACGATCATGACGACCAGGAGGGAGAGCACGAAGACGAGCCAGCCCGCGAGTCGTCCCGCCAGCGTCGAGACGATGGCGTACTCACCGCCCGCGCTGGGGATGAGGGTGCCCAGCTCCGAGTAGCAGAACGCCACGGCGATGCAGAGCAGGGAGCCGATGGCGATCGTCAGGGCGGTGGCGGTGCCGAGCGAGCCGAAGAGGTCGGGGACGACCACGAAGAGGGTCGAGGCCGGGGTGACGCACGACAGGGTGAGGAGGGTGCCGCCGACCACGCCGATGGAACGGTTGAGCTTGGCGTGGCCGTGCTCCGGTGCCTGGGCGACGACGGTGTCGGCGGGGCGGAGGGTGTCGGTCATGGTGCTGCATGCAACCCCGACGAAACCAGCACGTCAATGGCCCTCCTGCTACGGATTTCGTAGCTGGAGGGCCATTTAGTTGCCGTTTACGTCAGAAACTGGCCGTCACTGCCGCGCTTCGGTGTCCTGCGGGAACCGCAGGACACCGCCGGGAAAAAACCTCAGTGGTTGCGCGGGAAGCCCAGATCCACGCCGGTGGGGGCGTCGGCCGGGTCGGGCCAGCGGGTGGTGACGACCTTGCCGCGGGTGTAGAAGTGCGTGCCGTCGTTGCCGTAGATGTGGTGGTCGCCGAAGAGGCTGTCCTTCCAGCCGCCGAAGGAGTGGTAGCCGACGGGGACCGGGATCGGGACGTTCACGCCGACCATGCCGGCCTCGACCTCCAGCTGGAAGCGGCGGGCGGCGCCGCCGTCCCGGGTGAAGATCGCGGTGCCGTTGCCGAAGGGGGAGGCGTTGATCAGCGCCAGGCCCTCCTCGTAGGTGTCGACGCGCAGCACGCTCAGGACCGGACCGAAGATCTCGTCCTGGTAGGCCTTGGCGGTGGTGGGGACCTTGTCGAGGAGGGAGATGCCGATCCAGTGGCCGTCGTCGAAGCCCTCCACCGTGTGCCCGGTGCCGTCCAGGACGACCTCGCAGCCCTCGGCGGCCGCACCCTCGACGTAGGAGGCCACCTTGTCGCGGTGCACCTTCGTGATGAGCGGGCCCATCTCGGAGGCCGGGTCGTTGCCCGGGCCGATCTTGATCTTCTCGGCGCGCTCGCGGATCTTCTCGACCAGCGTGTCGCCGACGGCACCGACCGCGACGACCGCGGAGATGGCCATGCAGCGCTCGCCCGCGGAGCCGTAGGCGGCCGAGACGGCGGCGTCGGCGGCCGCGTCCAGGTCGGCGTCCGGCAGGACCAGCATGTGGTTCTTGGCGCCGCCCAGGGCCTGGACGCGCTTGCCGTTGGCGGAGGCGGTGGTGTGGATGTAGCGGGCGATCGGGGTCGAGCCGACGAAGGAGACGGCCTTGACGTCCGGGTGCTCCAGGAGCCGGTCGACGGCCACCTTGTCGCCGTGGACGACGTTGAACACGCCGTCGGGCAGGCCCGCCTCGGCGAGCAGCTCGGCGATCTTGATCGAGGCCGAGGGGTCCTTCTCGGACGGCTTCAGCACGAAGGTGTTGCCGGTCGCGATGGCGATCGGGAACATCCACATCGGCACCATGGCCGGGAAGTTGAACGGCGTGATGCCCGCGACGACACCGAGCGGCTGGCGGATGGACGCCACGTCCACGCGGCTGGCGACCTCGGTCGACAGTTCACCCTTGAGCTGCACGGTGATCCCGCACGCCAGGTCCACGATCTCCAGACCGCGCGCGACCTCGCCGAGCGCGTCCGAGTGCACCTTGCCGTGCTCGGCGGTGATCAGCTCGGCGATCGCGTCCCGGTTCGCCTCAAGGAGCGCCCGGAAGCGGAACAGGATCGTGGTGCGCTTGGCGAGCGAGGAGGTGCCCCAGGTCTGGAACGCGTCCTTCGCGGCGCCCACGGCGGCGTCGACCTCGTCGACCGACGCGAACGCGACCTTGGTGGTGACCGCGCCGGTCGCCGGGTCGGTGACCGGCCCGTAGTTCCCCGACGCGCCCTCGACGGTCTTGCCGCCGATCCAGTGGTTGACGATCTTCGTCATGACCGAGTACTCCTTTTCACAGATGGCGGCGTCGGGTTGAGACGTGCCGTTCGTACAGCTCACGGGCCTTCACCGCGGACGCGCGCGTCGCGGTCTCGGCCACAGGAACATCCCACCAGGCCTGCGCCGGAGGCGCGCCCGACACTGTGTCTGCCGTTTCCGTCTCGACGTAGACACATGTGGGAGTGTCGGCGGCCCGCGCCTCTTCGAGGGCGGCGCGCAGGTCCCGTACGGTCTTCGCGCGCAGCACACGCATGCCGAGGCTGGCCACGTTGGCGGCCAGGTCCACCGGCAGCGGAGCGCCCGTGTAGGTGCCGTCGTCGGACTGGAAGCGGTACGCCGTGCCGAACCGTTCGCCGCCGACCGACTCGGACAGGCCGCCGATGGAGGCGTAGCCGTGGTTCTGGATCAGGAGGAGCTTGATCGCGATGCCCTCCTGTACGGCCGTGACGATCTCCGTCGGCATCATCAGGTACGTTCCGTCGCCGACCAGCGCCCAGACGTTGCGGTCGGGAGCGGCCATCTTCACACCGATCGCGGCCGGGATCTCGTAGCCCATGCAGGAGTAGCCGTACTCCAGGTGGTACTGGTCCCTCGACCGGGCGCGCCACAGCTTGTGCAGGTCGCCGGGGAGGGAGCCGGCCGCGTTGATGATCACGTCGGACTCGTCCACGAGCGCGTCCAGAGCGCCGAGGACCTGCGGCTGGGTCGGCCTGATGTCGGGCTCGTCGGCCTCGTAGCAGGCGTCGACGCGCTGCTCCCAGCGCTCCTTGTCGAGCGTGTACTCGTCGACGTACACGTCCGGGACACGGTGCGCGTGCAGCTGGAGTGCCTCGGTGAGCTCCGTCAGACCGCTGCGGGCGTCCGCGACCAGCGGTGTCCCGGCGAGCTTGTGGCCGTCGTAGGGCGCGATGTTGAGGTTGAGGAAGCGGACGCCGTCGCCCGCGAAGAGGGTGCCGGAGGCCGTCGTGAAGTCGGTGTACCGGGTGCCGACGCCGATCACCAGGTCGGCCTGGCGGGCGAGTTCGTTGGCGGTGGCGGTGCCGGTGTGGCCGACGCCGCCGACGTCCTGGGGGTGGTCGTGGCGCAGGGAGCCCTTGCCGGCCTGGGTGGAGGCGACCGGGATGCCGGTGGCGTCCGCGAACTCGGCGAGGGCCTCCTCGGCGCGGCTGTGGTGGACTCCGCCTCCGGCGACGAGGAGGGGGCGCTGGGCGTTGCGGATCGCGTGGACTGCTTCGGCGAGTTCGGTCGGGTCGGCGCCCGGACGTCGTACGACCCAGGTGCGCTCGGCGAAGAACTCGTCCGGCCAGTCGTACGCCTCGGCCTGGACGTCCTGCGGGAGGGCGAGGGTCACGGCGCCGGTCTCGACGGGGTCGGTGAGGACGCGCATCGCCTGGAGGGCGGCCGGGATCAGGGCCTCCGGGCGGGTGACGCGGTCGAAGTACTTCGACACCGGGCGCAGACAGTCGTTGACCGATATGTCACCGGCGTACGGGACTTCGAGCTGCTGGAGGACCGGGTCGGCGACGCGGGTGGCGAAGATGTCGCCCGGCAGGAGCAGGACGGGGAGGTGATTGATGGTCGCGAGGGCCGCGCCCGTCACCAGGTTGGTGGCGCCCGGGCCGATGGAGGTCGTGACCGCGTGCGTGGAGAGGCGGTTCGACTGGCGCGCGTAGCCGACGGCCGCGTGCACCATGGACTGCTCGTTGCGGCCCTGGTGGAAGGGCATGACGGGGGGCGTGGGGGGTGTCCCCCCACTGGGCACGGTGCCGTACTCGACGAGCGCCTGGCCGAGGCCCGCGACATTGCCGTGGCCGAAGATGCCCCAGGTCGCGGAGATCAACCGCTGTCGTACGCCGTCGCGTTCGGTGTACTGGGCGGCCAGGAAGCGGACCAGTGCTTGTGCGACAGTCAGGCGGGTGGTCATCGGTACCCCTCCGTGTGGTCCGGGTGGAAGCAGATCCGCCACTCCCGCGTCTCACCCGGTCCCGCCATGACGTTGAGGTAGTACATGTCGTGGCCGGGCTGGGCGACGGACGGGCCGTGCCATCCGTCGGGGACGAGGACGGCGTCGCCGGAGCGGACCTCGGCGAGGACGTCGGATCCGCCCTCACGGGAGGGAGATACGCGCTGATAGCCGAAACCGTTCGGGCCGTCGATCTCGAAGTAGTAGATCTCCTCCAACTCGGCTTCCGCACCGGGCCGGTGCTCGTCGTGCTTGTGCGGCGGGTACGAGGACCAGTTGCCGCCGGGGGTGACCACCTCGACGGCGATGAGCTTGTCGCAGTCGAAGGCGTCGGCGGAGGCGAAGTTGCGGACGTGCCGCAACTGGGTGCCGCTGCCGCGGTCTTCGACGGGGACCTCCGGCGCGGGGCCGTAGCGGGCGGGGAGTCGTCGCTCGCACTTCGCTCCTGCCAGGGCGAAGCGGCCTCCCGCGCCGGAGGCGATCGATGCCTGGGCGTCCCGGGGCACGTACGCGAAGTCCGAGACTCCGGCGAACACGCTTTCCCGGCCCAGGAGTTGGAACTCTTCGGTACCTGTGCGGACGGTACAGCCGCCTTCCAGCGGAAGCACGATCCACTCGCTGTCACCCGTGGTGAAGGTGTGCGTGCCGCCGGCTGCCAGCTCGACGATCCGCAGGCTGCTGTGGGTCCAGCCGGCCCGCTTGGGGTCGATGTCCACGGTGTACTGGGCGTTGGTCGAGGCACCCTTGGGGACGTACAGCTCGTTCTGTGTCATGCGGCGGCCCTCACAGCAGTCCTACGGCGGTGTCCACGGCGGCGGCCACGTCGCCGTCCGCCGGATACAGCAGCGAGCGGCCGACCACCAGGCCGCGCACGGTGGGCAGTTGGAGGGCGCCGCGCCACTTCTCGTACGCGCCGTCCTGGTCGTCGCCGACCTCGCCGCCCAGCAGCACGGCGGGCAGCGTGGAGGCGGCCATGACCTCGCCCATGTCGTCGGGGTTGTCGCAGACCGGGACCTTGAGCCAGGTGTAGGCCGAACTGCCGCCCAGGCCGGAGGCGATGGCGATCGACTTGGTGACGGCCTCGGCGGACAGGTCGTTCCTGACCTTGCCCTCGGTGGTACGGCCGCTGATGAACGGCTCGACGAAGACGGGGAGCCGGCGTGCGGCCATGTCGTCGATGGCGCGGGCCGTGGACTCCATGGTGGTCAGGGAGCCCGGGTCGTCGTAGTCGATGCGCAGGAGCAGCTTGCCGGCGTCGAAGCCGAGGCGCTCCATGTCCTCGGGGCGGTGGCCGGTGAAGCGGTCGTCGAGTTCGAAGCTCGCGCCCTGGAGGCCGCCGCGGTTCATGGAGCCCATGACGACCTTGCCGTCGAGGGCGCCGAGCAGCAGCAGGTCGTCCAGGATGTCTGCGGTGGCGAGGACGCCGTCGACGCCGGGGCGGGACAGCGCGAGGCAGAGGCGTTCGAGCAGGTCGGCTCGGTTGGCCATGGCCATGCGGTTGCCGCCGACGCCGAGCGCGCCCCGGGCGGGGTGGTCGGCGGCGACGATCATCAGTCGGCCGCTGCCGTTCAGCAGCGGCCTGCGGGTACGGCGGGCCGCCGCCTCGGCGATCGCCTCGGGGCGTTCGGCGCGCAGGCGCACGAGTTCGGTGATGTCGACGGCCGGGGCGGGGGTCGTGCCAGGCGTCGCGGTCATGCCGAGGCAGCCCGTGTCGTACGTCTCGTCGGCGGCCTGACCGCGCTTGCGCCCGCTCACTTGACCGCTCCCGCCGCGACCGCGTCCTCGATCTCGGTGACCGTCGGCATCGCCGAGCTGCACTCGAGGCGGGAGGCGACGATGGCGCCGGCCGCGTTGGCGTGCCGCATGATCTTCTCCAGGTCCCAGCCGGCGAGGAGGCCGTGGCACAGGGAGCCGCCGAAGGCGTCACCGGCGCCGAGGCCGTTGAGGACGTTCACGGGCAGGGGCGGGACCTCGGCCTCGTTGCCCTTGCTGTCGACGGCGAGGACGCCCTTGGGGCCCTGCTTGACGACCGCGAGCTCGACACCGGCGTCCAGCAGCGCCTGGGCCGCCTCGCGGGGCGTGCGCACTCCGGTGGCGACCTCCACCTCGTCGAGGTTTCCGACGGCGACGGTGGTGTGCTTGAGGGCTTCGGCGTAGAAGGGGCGGGCGGCCTCCGGGTCCTTCCAGAACATGGGCCGCCAGTCCAGGTCGAAGACGGTGAGGCCCGCCTTGTCACGGTGGGCGAGGGCCGCCAGGGTCGCCGTACGGCTGGGCTCCTCGCTCAGTCCGGTGCCGGTGACCCAGAAGACGCTCGCCTCGCGGATCGCGTCGAGGTCCAGCTCGTGGGCGTCGATCTCCAGATCCGGGGCCTTGGGCTGCCGGTAGAAGTACAGCGGGAAGTCGTCCGGCGGAAAGACCTCGCAGAAGGTGACCGGGGTCGGCAGGCCCGGGACCGGGGTGACCCAGCGGTCGTCCACGCCGAAGCCCTGGAGGGCCCCGTGCAGATAGGTGCCGAAGGGGTCGTCGCCGGTGCGGGTGATCACCGCGGTGCGCCGTCCCAGGCGGGAGGCGGCGACCGCGACGTTCGTCGCCGAGCCCCCGAGGAACTTGCCGAAGGACGTCACCTGCGGCAGCGGGACACCGGTCTGGAGTGGATACAGGTCCACACCGATCCGCCCCATGGTGATCAGGTCGTACCCCATCGGCTTCCCTTCGTACCTGCGTCGGCTCTCCCGAGCGTTTGTAGCCCCGGACGGCGAGCCCTGTCAATGTTTTGTCCAGACATTCGGACGAGACCTTGACAGCGCTTGCTGTCCGAACCGAAGCTGACCGGCATGACAGCGCCCGCGCCTCTGCCCTCACTGTCCCGCATCCGGATCGGGTCGGCCCCCGACTCCTGGGGTGTGTGGTTCCCCGACGATCCCCAGCAGGTCCCCTGGCAGCGTTTCCTCGACGAGGTCGCGGACTCCGGTTACGAGTGGATCGAGCTGGGTCCGTACGGGTACCTGCCGACCGACCCCGCGGTCCTCACCGAGGAGGTCTCCCGGCGTGGCCTGAAGGTGTCCGCCGGCACCGTCTTCACCGGCCTGCACCACGGTGAGGCCGTGTGGGAGAAGACCTGGGCGCATGTCGCGGACAACGCGGTGCTCGCGCAGGCGATGGGCGCCGGGCACCTGGTCGTCATCCCGTCGTTCTGGCGGGACGACAAGACGGGTGAGGTGCTGGAGCCCGACACGCTCACGCCCGAGCAGTGGCGCAACCTCGGCTCGCTCACCGAGCGGCTGGGGCAGCGGGTGAAGGAGGAGTACGGCCTTCAGATCGTCGTCCACCCGCACGCCGACACCCACATCGACAGCGAGGAGAACGTGGTCCGGTTCCTGGACGCCACCGACTCCGGCCTGGTGTCGCTGTGCCTGGACACCGGGCACTACGCCTACTGCGGCGGGGACAGCGTCAAGCTGATCGAGACCTACGGGTCGCGGATCGGGTATCTGCACCTCAAGCAGGTGGACCCGGCGATCCTGGCCGAGGTGCGGGCCAAGGGGACGCCGTTCGGTCCCGCGGTGGCGCAGGGCGTGATGTGCGAGCCGCCTTCGGGTGTGCCGGCGCTCGGCCCTGTCCTGGAGGCCGCCCAGAAGCTGGACGTGGATCTGTTCGCGATCGTCGAGCAGGACATGTACCCGTGCGAGCCGGACAAGCCGCTGCCGATCGCTCAGCGGACCCGGGCGTTCTTGAGGTCCTGCGGGGCGTAAAAGGGTGTTGGTGAGCCCCTTTCGCTGAAAAGCTGGGGGGATGGTGTTGGTCCGTACCGGGCGTGGGTCCGGTGGGTTCTGGGAGTTCGCCCTCGGCTCGCCCCATCCCCGGCTGCGGCCCGGGGTGTTGAGTTATCGCGGGGTCCGGCTCGCCATGGACCGGCCCCGGCGGCGGCTCGAGACACCTGTCGGGGCCGCGACCCTGCTGCTGGGGTTCGAGCACCCCGTGCGGATCACGCGCGCGGGGCGGCCGCCCGACACCCTCGTGTCCGTCTTCTGCGGGCCCACCACCACTCCCGCCGTCGGGGAGCACGGCGGCCGACTCTCCGGTGTCGAGGTGATGCTGGCCCCCTGGGCCGCGTTCACCCTCTTCGGCACCCCTCAGTACGAGCTCGCCAACCGCACCGTCGATCCCGACGCACTCCCTCACGCCCTGGACCGGCGCGTCGGTGAACTCTCCGCCGCGCTGGCCGCGTTGCCCTCGTGGGAGGCACGGTTCCAGCTGCTGGACGAGGTGTTCGCGCGGTGGTGGGACGCCGGTACGCCGTCTTCGGCCCGGTTGGTGCGGGCCTGGTCGGAGCTCGTGCGGACGGGCGGGGCCATGCCGGTGCGGCGGCTCGCCGAGGAGGTGGGGTGGAGCGTGCGGCAGCTGGAGAACCGGTTCCGGGAGCAGATCGGGCTGGGGCCCAAGGCGGCGGCGCGGGTGCTGCGGCTGCAGCGCGCGCGGCGGCTGCTCACCGCGGGGCACGGACAGGCGGAGACCGCGGCGGCCTGCGGGTACTACGATCAGGCCCATCTGAGCGGCGAGTTCAAGGCGATGACCGGGTGTACGCCGCGGGAGTTCACCACGGCCCGGCGGCTGCCGTTCGCCGCCGCCCCGCCCGGGGACCGGATGGACGGCGAGGCGACGAGCCTGGTCCTCACCTGAGGGGGACCGGGGAGAAGTGCGGCTTTCTCCAAGACCGACAGCCCCGGCCGACTGCACGCTGTGCGCGTCCGACCGGTTGATCCGGGGGGACGGCCGGGGGAGCCGGTGGGCCGGCCCGACGCAGCGGGTCCGGCCCACTCGCGCCACGGGCAGCCATGACCTCGCGCCGTAAGTCAACGCGCCACGCCCGCACGCCCGCGTGCGCCTTTGCGTCACCTCTGTCACGAACTCCCCTTCCGTGTCACACATGTCCCGTGTACGCCAGATCCCCGTCACACCCGGCGCACAACCCCTGACCGACGGTCACCACGGGTCGTTCACGAGGCGCAGGCTTTGTGATCGCCAGCGCAGCGCCCGGTACCCCCGACGGCCGTTCCCGGCCGCCGCCGCGGTGCGCGCGAGGAGGTGCCCCACATGACCGACCGAAGGCTCTGGTCGTACAAGGAGATCGCGGCGCACATCCGTGTGCAGCCGGACACCGTGCGGTCGTACCGCAAGCACGGGCTGCTGCCGCCGCCCGACCATGTCGAGGGCGGCAAGCCCTTCTGGTACGCGGACACCGTGCGCGCGTGGGTCGCGTCCCGGCCGGGGAACCGGGGGCGGAGAGAGGACTGAGGCCGACTCGTGCGGGGGCGGGGGTGCCGGGCCGCCGAAAGTCACGGGCCGCGCCGTCACCGACCGCGCCACCGGGAAACCGATCGGCGAGGTCGTCCTGTACGAGGGGGACCCCGCCGCCCGCAGCCGCACCTTCCGCACGCCCATCGGGCCCGGGGGCCGTGGACGCGGGCCGGGCACCGAGGCCCCCGCCTCGTCGTCGGTCTACGAGGAGGCCGGCTTCACGGTCGAGGGGGTGCGGCGGGGGCCGATCCGCGGGACGGCGCGTGGGTGGACCGGGTGGTCATGGGCCTCCTCGACCGCGAGTGGACCGCCCTCAGGCCCACGGCTCGATGACCGTCACCCCCGCTCCGGGGGCCGTGCCCATCGCCGCGAGGGCGTCCGGGGCCGCGTCCAGGGTGATCGTGGAGGTGACCAGCAGATCCGGTCGCAGCACTCCCGACCCGACCAGCTCCAGCATCGGCGGGTAGGTGTGGGCGGCCATGCCGTGACTGCCGAGGAGTTCGAGCTCCAGGGCGATCGCACGGGCCATGGGGACCGGGGTCGTCCCGTCCGGCGAGGGCAGCAGCCCGACCTGGATGTGGCGGCCGCGCCGGCGCAGGCAGTCGACGGAGGCCGCGCAGGTGGCCGGGGAACCGAGGGCGTCCAGGGAGACCTGGGCGCCCCCGCCGGTCAGCTCGCGGATCGCCGCCGCGGTGTCCCGCACACCGGTCGCGTCCACGCACTCCGCCGCACCGAACTTCCTCGCCAGGGCCAGGGCCTGGGCAGACACGTCCACAGCCACCACGCGGGCTCCCTAGGCCGCCGCGATCATCACCGCGGACAGGCCCACGCCGCCGCAGCCGTGCACCGCGACCCACTCCCCCGCGGTGGCCCGCCCCTGCTGCACGACCGCCCTGAACGCCGTGGCGAAACGGCAGCCCAGGGAGGCGGCCGTGGCGAAGGACATGTCCTGCGGTACGGCCACGAGGTTCACGTCGGCGTGGTCCAACGCCACGTACTGGGCGAACGAGCCCCAGTGGGTGAAGCCGGGCTGGGTCTGGCGCTCGCAGACCTGGTGGTCGCCCCTCGCACAGGACGCGCAGGTGCCGCAGGCGCAGACGAAGGGGACGGTCACCCGGTCACCGGGGCGCCAGGTGCCCACCCGGGGGCCGACCGCCTCCACCACACCCGCGAGTTCATGACCCGGCACGTGCGGGAGGGTGATGTCCGGGTCGTGGCCCTGCCAGCCGTGCCAGTCGCTTCTGCACAGGCCCGTGGCCTTCACGCGGACGACCACTCCGTGGTCCGCCGGGCGGGGGTCGGGCACGTCCCGTACCTGTGCGGGTCCGCCGTACTGGTCGAAGACAACCGCTCGCATCCGCGTCTCCCTCGCCGTTCTCGTCTGCCGGTACATCGTGGCAGTCACGGCGGCTCTTGGAGAAATACCCCCTAGGGGTATAGGGTGTGATGCAGTAACCCCACACGCCTCCATGAGGAGAACGACATGACCGCCCAGACCGATACCCCGGGTTCCGTCACCGCCGTCTACAAGGTGAGCGGGATGAGCTGCGGGCACTGCGAGGGTTCCGTTTCCGGTGAGATCTCCGAGATCGCGGGGGTCAGCTCCGTGAAGGCGGTCGCGTCCACCGGTGAGGTGACGGTCGTGTCGGCGGAGCCGCTGGACGAGGAAGCCGTGCGGGCCGCGGTGGACGAGGCCGGCTTCGAGTTCGTCGGCAAGGCCTGATCGCCCTGGGAGCAGTGAACATGTCCACCACGGCCCCGATAGCACCCGTGTCCGAGGTCGAGCTCGTCATCGGCGGGATGACCTGTGCGTCCTGTGCCGCCCGGGTCGAGAAGAAGCTCAACCGGATGGACGGCGTCACCGCCACGGTCAACTACGCGACCGAGAGGGCGAAGGTCGTCCACCCCGCGGGGGTCGAGGTCGCCGATCTGATCGCGACCGTCGTGAAGACGGGCTACACGGCGCAGGAGCCGGCACCCGCGGTACAGCGGCCCGACGACACGGACCCCGAGCTCGCCGTCCTGCGGCAGCGGCTGTTCGTCTCCGTCGCGCTGGCCGTCCCCGTCATCGCGCTCTCCATGGTCCCCGCCCTCCAGTTCGACAACTGGCAGTGGCTCGCGCTCACCCTCGCCTCGCCCGTCGTCGTCTGGGGTGCGTGGCCCTTCCACCAGGCCGCCTGGACGAACACCCGGCACGGCGCGGCCACCATGGACACCCTCGTCTCGGTCGGGACCCTCGCCGCCTTCGGCTGGTCGCTGTGGGCCCTGTTCTTCGGTGACGCGGGGATGCCGGGCATGCGGGAGCGGTTCGAGCTCACCGCCGGCGGCATGGACGGTGCCTCGACGATCTATCTCGAAGTGGCCGCGGGCGTCACCGCCTTCATCCTGCTCGGCCGCTACCTGGAGGCCCGCGCCAAACGCCACGCGGGGGCGGCCCTCAGGGCCCTGATGGAGCTCGGGGCCAAGGACGTCAGTGTGCTGCGGGACGGGCGCGAGGTGCGGATCCCGGCGGAGCGGCTGGCCGTCGGGGACCGGTTCGTCGTACGGCCCGGCGAGAAGATCGCGACCGACGGCACCGTGGTCGAGGGCGCCTCGGCGGTGGACGCCTCGATGCTGACCGGCGAGTCGGTGCCGGTGGACGTCGGTGTCGGGGACGCCGTCACCGGCGCGACCGTCAACACCGGCGGACGGATCGTCGTGGCGGCGACCCGGATCGGGGCCGACACGCGGCTCGCGCGGATGGCGAAGCTGGTGGAGGACGCGCAGAACGGCAAGGCGCAGGTGCAGCGGCTGGCCGACCGGGTCTCCGCGGTCTTCGTGCCGGCCGTCCTCCTCATCGCGGCGGCCACCTTCGGGGCCTGGCTCGGCATCACCGGGGACACCGTCGCCGCGTTCACCGCGGCCGTCGCCGTGCTGATCATCGCCTGCCCGTGCGCGCTGGGCCTGGCCACGCCGACCGCGCTCATGGTCGGCACCGGGCGCGGCGCCCAGCTCGGCATCCTCATCAAGGGGCCCGAGGTCCTGGAGTCCACGCGGCGCGTCGACACCGTCGTCCTGGACAAGACCGGCACGGTCACCACCGGCCGCATGACGCTTCACGAGGTGTACGTCGTCCAGGACGCCGACGAGAAGCAGGTGCTGCGGCTCGCGGGCGCCCTGGAGCACGCCTCCGAGCATCCCGTGGCCCGGGCGGTCGCCCTGGGCGCCGAGGAGCGGGTCGGACCGCTGCCGGAGGCCGAGCGGTTCGAGAACGTCCCCGGGAAGGGCGTACGCGGCCGTGTGGAGGGCCGCGAGGTGGCCGTGGGACGGCTGTTCGACGTGCTGCCCGCCGAGCTGGCCCGGGCGAAGGAGGAGGCCGAGCGGGACGGTCGTACGGCTGTCGTCGTCGGGTGGGACGGTGTGGCACGCGGCGTCCTGGCCGTCGCCGACGCGGTCAAGGAGACCAGTGCGGAGGCGGTGCGGTCACTGCGGGCGCTGGGGCTCACGCCGGTACTGCTGACCGGGGACAACCGGACGGTGGCCGAGGCGGTGGCCCGGGCGGTCGGGATCGACGAGGTGATCGCCGAGGTGCTGCCCGAGGACAAGGTCGACGCCGTACGGCGGCTTCAGGGCCGGGGGCGGGTCGTCGCGATGGTCGGCGACGGCGTCAACGACGCGGCCGCGCTCGCCGCCGCCGACCTGGGACTCGCCATGGGGACCGGGACCGACGCGGCGATCGAGGCGGGGGACCTGACGCTGGTGCGCGGGGACCTGCGGGTGGCCGCGGACGCGATCCGGCTCTCCCGGCGCACCCTGGCGACGATCAAGGGCAATCTCGTGTGGGCCTTCGGCTACAACGTGGCCGCGCTGCCGCTGGCCGCGGCCGGGTTGCTGAACCCGATGATCGCGGGGGCGGCGATGGCGTTCTCCTCGGTGTTCGTGGTGACCAACAGCCTGCGGCTGCGGACCTTTCGTTGAGGATTCCTTTGACGGGCCCCTCTGGAGTCCGGAGCCACGCTCACATAAGCTCTTCACAAGACTCGTGCATCGTCCTTACGCTTGGGTCCCGATCGCTACATCCGGGCTCTTGCGTATCTAACGGACATTTGCAAGAGACGCAGATCACAGTGATGCGAACGTAACCATCGAAGGGGTTCGAAGGTCTAAGTTGGCGATGTCAGGCAGCGTCTTGGGGGGCGCCGACTGACGTCTGAGGATGTCTTGGGGGACTTCCTCGGAGCTGCGTTGCCGGGGCACGCACTTAGGGAAGCTTTGAGCGGCCCTCCCGACCGTGCGCTGTCCCGGCAGGCCGCACACTGGAGTAGTACGAGGAGTTCTGCTCGTTCTGCTCAAACAGCAAGACCGGAAAGACAGCGATTCAGGCGCTGGTCTCTCAGACGCCCGGCCGGATCCCGTGGGGGGAATCCGCACCGGGACATGGGAAGGCGCCCTGGACGCCGGCCCGTGGGGGGACCGTCGCCAGGGCGCCTTTCGCTTGGCGGATTCAGCCGGGGGTTCGTGAAGCTTCAGCTCGTCGCCCGGCCACCCGCCGGTGGGGGCTGGTCGCGCAGTTCCCCGCGCCCCTGAAAAAACAGGTCAGCCCCGGCACCGGCGTCTGTCAGCGCTGCTCGACCGGGACGAAGTCACGCTCGACCACGCCCGTGTAGATCTGGCGCGGGCGGCCGATGCGGGACCCGGGCTCCTTGATCATCTCGTGCCACTGGGCGATCCAGCCCGGGAGGCGGCCGAGGGCGAACAGGACCGTGAACATCTCGGTCGGGAAGCCCATGGCGCGGTAGATCAGGCCCGTGTAGAAGTCGACGTTCGGGTAGAGGCTGCGCGAGACGAAGTAGTCGTCGGAGAGCGCGTGCTCCTCCAGCTTGAGCGCGATGTCCAGCAGCTCGTCGGACTTGCCGAGGGCCGACAGGACGTCGTGCGCGGCAGCCTTGATGATCTTCGCGCGCGGGTCGAAGTTCTTGTAGACCCGGTGGCCGAAGCCCATCAGCCGGACGCCCTCCTCCTTGTTCTTCACCTTGCGGATGAAGGAGTCGACGTCACCGCCGGAGGCCTGGATGCCCTCCAGCATCTCCAGCACGGACTGGTTGGCGCCGCCGTGCAGCGGGCCCCACAGCGCGTTGATGCCCGCGGAGATCGACGCGAACATGTTCGCCTGGGACGAGCCGACGAGGCGGACCGTGGAGGTCGAACAGTTCTGCTCGTGGTCCGCGTGCAGGATGAGCAGCTTGTCGAGGGCGGAGACCACGACCGGGTCGGGCTCGTACTCCTGCGCCGGGACCGAGAAGGTCATACGGAGGAAGTTCTCGACGTAACCGAGGTCGTTGCGCGGGTAGACGAACGGGTGACCGATCGACTTCTTGTACGCGTACGCCGCGATCGTCGGAAGCTTGGCGAGCAGGCGGATCGTCGAGAGGTTGCGCTGCTTCTCGTCGAAGGGGTTGTGGCTGTCCTGGTAGAACGTGGACAGCGCGGAGACGACCGACGACAGCATGGCCATCGGGTGGGCGTCGCGCGGGAAGCCCCGGTAGAAGTTCTTGACGTCCTCGTGCAGCAGGGTGTGCTGCGTGATGTCGTTCTTGAACACCGAGAGCTCGTCGACGGTCGGAAGCTCACCGTTGATCAGGAGGTACGCGACCTCCAGGAACGTGGAGCGCTCGGCCAGCTGCTCGATCGGGTAGCCGCGGTACCGGAGGATGCCGGCCTCGCCGTCGAGATAGGTGATGGCGGATTTATAGGCGGCGGTGTTGCCGTAGCCGCTGTCCAGGGTGACCAGACCGGTCTGGGCGCGGAGCTTCCCGATGTCGAAGCCCTTGTCGCCGACGGTGCTGTCGATCACCGGGTAGGTGTACTCGCCATCGCCGTACCGCACTACTACAGAGTTGTCGCTCACGTCATCCCTCACCGACGTTGTGCCTCTTCTTCGAGGTTGCCCTGATTGTCTCTACCATCCCCCATTTGGCGCAGGAGAGTGCACTCGGGGTCGGCCGTTGGGCGTATCGGCGGCACTGAGTGCCGCCAACTTGCTCATCCTGCCCCTCTCCAGCCGCTTCCGGAAGGGCTCTGTGATCCACGTGACTCATTTGATCGATCATTTTTTGTGTTGCCTCACCATTGACGCTCGTCACCGGCCCGCGAGCCGGAAGTCCAGCGCCGTGCACCGCCGTCCCGCGGACACCGTGCGCACCGCCTGACCGATGGCCTTGCGCGAACCGACCAGGACGACGAGCTTCTTCGCCCGGGTGACCGCCGTGTACAGCAGGTTCCGCTGGAGCATCATCCAGGCGCTGGTGGTCACCGGGATCACCACGGCCGGATACTCGCTGCCCTGGGAACGGTGGATGGTCACCGCGTACGCGTGGGCCAGTTCGTCCAGTTCATCGAACTCGTACGGCACCTCCTCGTCCTCGTCCGTCAGCACGGTCAGGCGCTGGTCGACGGGGTCGAGCGAGGTGACCACGCCCACGGTGCCGTTGAAGACTCCGTTGGCGCCCTTCTCGTAATTGTTGCGAATCTGGGTGACCTTGTCGCCGACCCGGAAGACCCGGCCGCCGAACCGCTTCTCGGCGAGGTCGGGGCGGCCCGGCGTGATGGCCTGCTGGAGCAGGCCGTTGAGGGTGCCGGCGCCCGCGGGGCCCCTGTGCTTGGGGGCGAGCACCTGGACGTCCCGGCGCGGGTCGAGGCCGAATTTGGCCGGAATCCGACGGGCCGCCACGTCCACGGTGAGCCGGCCGACCTCCTCGGTGTCGTCCTCGACGAAGAGGAAGAAGTCCTTCATGCCCTCGGTGACGGGGTGCCGCCCGGCGTTGATCCGGTGCGCGTTGGTGACGACACCGGACTGCTGGGCCTGGCGGAACACGCGCGTGAGGCGCACCGCGGGGACCGGGCCGCCCTCGGCGAGCAGATCCCTGAGGACCTCCCCCGCGCCGACGCTGGGCAGCTGGTCGACGTCCCCGACGAACAGCAGGTGCGCGCCCGGAGGCACCGCCTTCACCAGCTTGTTGGCGAGCAGCAGGTCCAGCATGGAGGCCTCGTCGATAACCACCAGGTCTGCGTCGAGCGGGCGGTCCTTGTCGTAGGCCGCGTCGCCGCCGGGCTTCAGCTCCAGGAGCCGGTGGACGGTGGAGGCCTCGGCGCCGGTGAGCTCGGCGAGACGCTTGGCGGCGCGCCCGGTCGGGGCGGCCAGGACGATCTTGGCCTTCTTGGCGCGGGCGAGCTCCACGATCGAGCGCACGGTGAAGGACTTGCCGCAGCCGGGGCCGCCGGTGAGCACCGCGACCTTCTCGGTCAGCGCGAGCTTGACGGCGGCCTCCTGCTCGGGCGCGAGCTCGGTGCCGGTACGGGACTTCAGCCAGGCCAGCGCCTTGCCCCAGGCCACGTCACGGAAGTCCGGCATCCGGTCCTGGTCGGTGCGCAGCAGGCGCAACAGCTGGGCGGAGAGGGAGAGTTCGGCCCGATGGAAGGGGACCAGGTAGATGGCGGTGACCTCATGGCCGTCAGGGCCCGGGACCTTCTCGCGCACGACGCCTGGATCGCCCGAGTCCTCGTCGGGCAGGGCGAGTTCGGCGAGGCACTCGATGACCAGGCCGGTGTCGACCTGGAGGAGCTTGACCGCGTCGGCGATCAGCTGTTCCTCGGGGAGGTAGCAGTGGCCCTGGTCGGTGGACTGCGAAAGGGCGTACTGGAGGCCCGCCTTGACGCGCTCCGGGCTGTCATGCGGGATGCCGACGGACTGCGCGATCTTGTCGGCGGTGAGAAAGCCGATGCCCCAGACGTCGGAGGCGAGCCGGTAGGGCTGGTTCTTCACGACGGAGATCGAGGCGTCGCCGTACTTCTTGTAGATGCGCACGGCGATGGAGGTGGACACCTCGACGGTCTGGAGGAAGAGCATGACCTCCTTGATCGCCTTCTGCTCCTCCCAGGCGTCGGCGATCTTCTTGGTGCGCTTGGGTCCGAGGCCGGGGACCTCGACGAGCCGCTTCGGCTCCTCCTCGATGATCTTCAGGGTGTCCACGCCGAAGTGCTGGGTGATGCGGTCGGCGAAGACCGGCCCGATGCCCTTGACGAGCCCCGATCCGAGATAGCGGCGGATGCCCTGGACGGTGGCGGGCAGGACGGTCGTGTAGTTCTCGACGGTGAACTGCTTGCCGTACTGCGGGTGGGAGCCCCACCGCCCCTCCATCCGCAGGGACTCCCCCACCTGGGCACCGAGCAGCGCGCCGACGACGGTGAGGAGGTCGCCGCCGCCTCTGCCGGTGTCGACGCGGGCGACCGTGTAGCCGTTGTCCTCGTTGGCGTACGTGATGCGCTCCAGTACGCCTTCGAGTACGGCCAGTCGTCGTTCACCCGTGGAGGCCCCCGCCTGATCGGTCATGATCCGACGCTACATGCGGGGTCTGACAGCCGGCAGTCGCGCTCGGCAATCCGCGCATCCCTCAGTGGTGCGGGGAGCGCATCACCGACTCCAACGGCGCCTGGCCGGGCCGGGCGGTGGGTGCCTGGAGGGCGCGGAAGCGGTCCCACCGCACCGGCGGCCGGGACAGGCCCCGGCGCTCCAGATACCGGTCCATTGCGCGCCGGGTGCGGCGCAGGACCCGTATCGCGTCGCTCGGCCGCCCGAGCCCATGGGCTCCAGCACCTTCTCGGGGGCCAGCAGCCAGCCGTCGTCCGTCCGGGTCGGCCGCCCCGGACCAGCGCGTTGCGCATGCTGTTGAGCCGCTCGTCGTGGCAGTGCACCAGCAGCGAGGCGGGGCCCGGGGGCACCGCGCAGTCGTCCGGCGGCGTCACCAGGAAGCCAACGGCCGTCGGCACCGGGCGGGTGCGGGCCGACACGGGGGCTCCGGAGGGGTCCCGGGCGGCCAGGACAGCGGTGTCGTACCGGGCGAGCCGGCCCGCTCCGAGCGGCGGCGGCGACGGGGCGGGCGCCTCGGGGGCGGGTGGTGGTGCGGCGGACCGCACGATCGCCTGGTCCGGGGTGACGGTGATGAGGAGCCGCAGGTAGTACCAGTCCATCAACCGCCTCATGGGCCGGGAGAGACAGGCGCGGCTGTACGGCTGCCGTGCCCAGCGCCGGGAGGCCGAGCTGGAACCGGCCGTCCGCGAGGTGTACGAGTCCGTCGGCACCCCGGTCGCGGTGGCGCACGCCCTCGTCCTGGCCCGGCTGGGACGCCTGGACGAGGCCGCTGCGGTGCCCTTTCCCGCACGGCCGGTGACCGACCATCTGTGCGGCATGGAGCTCGACCACCGCGCCGAACTCGCGGTGCTGCCGGACGACCGGGACACGGCGGGGTCGCTGATCGCATCGCCGCTGCCGTTGCGGGAGCAGTTCGCCGGCACGCCGGGCGGGGCCTGCGCCACCCGGCCCCTCGCGCACGCCCTCGCGGACCTGTACCGGTTCCTCGGGGAGCGAGCAGCGGCTCGCGGCCGGCGCCTACGCCCTGGCCGCGCGGGTCGCCCGGGTCTGGGGCTCGCCGCACCACGAAGCCACCGCGCGCCGGGCCCTCGCGGAGGTCGCGGAGGTCGCGGAACTCACCGGTAGCTGAACGTCACGATCCGGTCTCGGGTCTTGCCAACCTCCCGTGGAATCGATTCCAATCCTCGGTACAGGAAGCCGTGTAATCGATTCCACAAGGAGGTGGAGCGGCGATGGCGAGCATCAAGGACGTCGCTGCCGAGGCGGGGGTATCCGTCGCCACGGTGTCGCGTGTCCTCAACGACCATCCGTCGGTCAGCGCGGACGCACGCACCCGCGTGCTGGCCGCCGTCGAGACCCTGGGCTACCGCCCGAACGCCGTCGCCCGCTCCCTGCGCACCGACCAGACCCACACCCTCGGCCTGGTCATCAGCGACGTGCTGAACCCCTACTTCGGCGAGCTGGCCCGCTCCGTCGAGGAGGAGGCCCGCGCGCTGGGCTACAGCGTGATCATCGGGAACGCCGACGAACGCCCCGATCTGCAGGATCACCACGTACGGAACCTGCTGGACCGGCGGATCGACGGCCTCCTGGTCTCCCCCACCGACGGCGGTTCCCCGCTGATGCTGGACGCCGTGCGCGCGGGGACGCCGATGGTGTTCGTGGACCGGTGGATCCCGGGCGTGGCCGTGCCGGTGGTCAGGGCCGACGGGCGGGCCGCCGTGCGCGATCTCGTCGCGCATCTGCACGGGCTCGGGCACCGCAGACTCGCCATCATCGCCGGGCCCGCCGCCACCACGACGGGCCAGGAGCGCGTGGCGGCCTTCCGCGAGGCCCTCCAGGCGTACGGCCTGGAGCTGCCCGAGGCCTACATAGGGCAGGGCGACTTCCAGGCCGAGAGCGGGCGGCGGGTCACCGAGGGCTTCCTCGACCTGCCGGAGCCGCCCGAGGTCGTCTTCGCGGCCGACAACCTGATGGCACTCGGCGCGCTGGACGCCGTACGCGCGCGTGGGCTGCGCGTGCCGGAGGACCTCGCCCTGGCCGCGTTCGACGACATCCCGTGGTTCGTGCACACCGATCCGCCGATCACCGCGATCGCCCAGCCCACGGGCGACCTGGGACGGGCCGCCGTGCGCGCGCTCGTCGACCGCATCGAGGGGCGGCCGCCGGAGTCGGTCACCCTGCCCGCCCGACTGGTCGTCCGCCGCTCGTGCGGTGAGAACCCCAACCCTGTGCAAAGGAGCACGTCGTGAGCAACGAGGACGAGTTGCTGCGCATCGAGGGCATACGGAAGTCCTTCCCCGGAGTGGTCGCGCTCGACGGCGTCGACTTCGACCTGCGCCGGGGCGAGGTGCATGTACTGCTCGGCGAGAACGGCGCCGGCAAGAGCACGCTGATCAAGATGCTGTCGGGCTCCTACCACCCCGACGAGGGCCGCGTCCTGGTGGACGGCGAGGAGGTGCGCATCCGCGGGGCGCAGGACGCCGAGCGGCTGGGCATCGCCACGATCTACCAGGAGTTCAACCTCGTCCCCGACCTGACGGTCGCCGAGAACATCTTCCTGGGCCGGCAGCCGCGCCGCCTCGGGATGATCGACCGGAAGCGGATGGAGGCCGACGCCGAGGTGCTGCTCAAGCGCGTCGGTGTCAACGTCTCGCCCCGCGCGCGGGTCCGCGAACTCGGTATCGCCCGGCTCCAGATGGTCGAGATCGCCAAGGCGCTCTCGCTGAACGCGCGCGTACTGATCATGGACGAGCCGACCGCGGTGCTCACCTCCGGGGAGGTCGACAAGCTCTTCGCGATCGTGCGCACCCTGCGCGAGGACGGCGTCGGCATCGTCTTCATCACGCACCACCTGGAGGAGATCGCCGCGCTGGGCGACCGGGTCACGGTCATCCGGGACGGGAAGTCGGTCGGGCAGGTGCCCGCCACCACGCCCGAGGACGAGCTCGTACGCCTGATGGTGGGGCGGTCGATCGAGCAGCAGTACCCCCGCGAGCGCGGCGACACCGGGGCGGCCCTGCTCAAGGTCGAGGGCCTCACCCGGGACGGCGTCTTCCACGACATCGGCTTCGAGGTGCACGCCGGTGAGGTGGTCGGCATCGCCGGGCTGGTCGGAGCCGGTCGTACCGAGGTCGTGCGGGCCGTGTTCGGCGCGGACCCGTACGACAAGGGAAGCGTGAAGGTCGCCGGGACCGCCCTCAGGGGCCATGACGTGGGCGCGGCCATGTCGGCCGGGATCGGCCTCATCCCCGAGGACCGCAAGGGCCAGGGGCTGGTGCTCGACCAGACCGTCGAGGAGAACCTGGGTCTGGTGACCATGCGGGCCCGCGCGCGGGCGGGGCTCGTCGACCTCAAGGGGCAGCGGGAGGCCGCCGCCCGGATCGCCGAGCAGCTCGGGGTGCGGATGGCGGGCCTGCACCAGCACGTGCGGACGCTGTCCGGCGGCAACCAGCAGAAGGTCGTCATCGGCAAGTGGCTGCTGGCCGACACCAAGGTGCTGATCCTCGACGAGCCCACGCGCGGGATCGACGTCGGCGCCAAGGTCGAGATCTACCAGCTCATCAACGAACTCACCGCGGCCGGTGCCGCCGTCCTGATGATCTCCAGCGATCTGCCCGAGGTGCTCGGCATGAGCGACCGGGTGCTGGTGATGGCCCAGGGCCGGATCGCCGGCGAACTCGATGCCGACGAGGCCACACAGGACTCCGTGATGGCACTCGCCGTCAGTACGAACACCGTCAAGACCGAGAAGGAGGCCCGTGGTGGCCACTGACACGCTCAGGAGCGGGGCGAGCGCGGGTGGCCTGCGCCGTCTCCTGCTCGACAACGGCGCGCTGACCGCGCTGATCGTCCTCGTCATCGCCATGTCGGCGCTGTCCGGCGACTTCCTGACCACCGACAACCTGCTCAACGTCGGCGTCCAGGCGGCCGTGACCGCCATCCTCGCCTTCGGTGTGACCTTCGTGATCGTCTCGGCGGGCATCGACCTGTCGGTGGGTTCGGTCGCGGCCCTGTCGGCCACCGTGCTCGCCTGGAGCGCGACGCAGCACGGGGTGCCGGTCTTCATAGCCGTCGTCCTCGCCGTCGTCACCGGCATCGCGGCCGGTCTCGTCAACGGCTTCCTGATCGCGTACGGCAAACTGCCCCCGTTCATCGCCACCTTGGCGATGCTCTCGGTGGCCCGCGGTCTGTCGCTGGTGATCTCCGAGGGCTCTCCGATCGCCTTCCCCGACTCCGTCTCGCACCTCGGTGACACGCTCGGCGGCTGGCTGCCGGTGCCCGTCCTCGTGATGGTCGTCATGGGGCTCCTCGCGGCCTTCGTGCTGGGACGGACGTACATCGGCCGCTCCATGTACGCGATCGGCGGCAACGAGGAGGCGGCCCGCCTCTCCGGTCTCCGCGTGAAGAAGCAGAAGCTCGCCATCTACGCCTTCTCCGGCGTGTTCGCGGCCGTCGCGGGTGTCGTGCTCGCCGCCCGGCTGTCCTCGGCGCAGCCGCAGGCCGCCGACGGCTACGAGCTGGACGCGATCGCCGCCGTCGTCATCGGCGGCGCCTCGCTCGCGGGCGGCACCGGAAAGGCGTCCGGGACGCTGATCGGCGCGCTGATCCTGGCGGTACTGCGCAACGGCCTCAACCTGCTCAACGTGTCCGCGTTCTGGCAGCAGGTCGTCATCGGTGTCGTCATCGCGCTGGCGGTGCTCCTGGACACCCTGCGCCGCAAGGCCGGGGCGACCCCGGTGGCCGGTGCCCCGCAGGGCGGCAAGGGGCGCCAGGCGACGACGTACGGTCTCGCGGCCGTGGTCACCGTGGCGATCGTCGGCGCGACCTCCTTCCTGCACAACGACTCGTCCTCGACGGCGAACCCGAAGGTGGGCCTGTCGCTGTCGACCCTCAACAACCCCTTCTTCGTGCAGATCAGGGCGGGCGCCCAGGCCGAGGCGAAGAAGCTGGGCGTGGACCTGACCGTCACGGACGCCCAGAACGACGCCTCCCAGCAGGCCAACCAGCTCCAGAACTTCACCAGTTCGAGCCTCGGCGCGATCATCGTCAACCCGGTGGACTCGGACGCGGCGAGCAACTCGGTGAAGGCCGCCGACACGGCGAAGATCCCGGTGATCGCAGTGGACCGGGGCGTCAACAAGGCGTCGGTGGACGCCCTGGTGGCCTCCGACAACGTGGCCGGGGGCGAGCTGGCCGCCAAGACCATCGGCGAGAGGCTCGGCGGCAAGGGCAAGATCGTGATCCTCCAGGGCCAGGCGGGCACGTCCGCGGCCCGTGAGCGCGCCGAGGGTTTCGCCAACGGACTCAAGGCGTACCCGGGCATCCAGGTCGTCGCGCAGCAGCCCGCCGACTTCGACCGCACCAAGGGCCTCGACGTGATGTCGAACCTGCTCCAGGCCCACCCGGACGTCCAGGGTGTCATCGCCGCCAACGACGAGATGGCGCTCGGCGCGATCAAGGCGCTGGGCTCCAAGGCCGGCGCGTCGGTCTCGGTGGTCGGCTTCGACGGCACTCCGGACGGCCTGAACGCGGTGAAGAACGGCACGCTCTTCGCATCCGTGGCACAACAGCCCTCCCAACTCGGCAAAATCGCGGTGGACAACGCGCTCAAGGCCCTTCAGGGCAAGAAGGTCGAGGAGACGATCAAGGTGCCGGTGAAGGTGGTCACGAAGGAGAACGTGGCCGGTTTCACGGGCTGACGACGGCGTAAGGGCGGGCGGTAGATTCGACCGCCCGCCCCGCGTCACTGACTAGGGGAGTCATTCATGTACGACTACGACCTTCTGGTCGTAGGGTCGGCCAACGCCGACCTGGTGATCGGCGTGGAACGACGGCCGGGGGCCGGCGAGACCGTGCTCGGCTCGGACCTGGCCGTGCACCCGGGGGGCAAGGGCGCCAACCAGGCGGTCGCGGCGGCCCGGTTGGGCGCGCGTACGGCGTTGCTGGCCCGCGTGGGCGACGACGGACACGGCCGGCTGCTGCTCGACTCGCAGCGGGCGGCCGGGGTCGACACGGTGGGAGTGCTGGTGGGCGGGGCGCCCACGGGGGTCGCGCTGATCACCGTCGACCCGTCGGGGGACAACAGCATCGTGGTCTCGCCGGGCGCCAACGGGCGTCTGACGCCGGGGGACGTGCGGGCCGCGGTCAGCCTCTTCCACGCCTCCCGGGTGGTGTCGACCCAGCTGGAGATCCCGCTGGAGACGGTCGTGGAGGTCGTACGGAACCTGTCGCCGGACAGCCGGTTCGTGCTGAACCCGTCGCCGCCGCGGCCGCTGCCCACCGAGATCCTGGCCGCCTGTGATCCGCTGATCGTCAACGAGCACGAGGCGAAGGTGATCCTCGGGGACGCGTGCGTGAGCGACGAGCCGGAGGACTGGGCGCGGCTGCTGCTCGCGAAGGGGCCGCGGTCGGTGGTCGTGACGCTGGGTGCGGAGGGGTCTCTCGTGGCGTCCTCGTCCGCGGGCGTGACACGGGTGGCGGCGGTGAAGGTGGACGCAGTGGACACGACAGGCGCGGGGGACGCCTTCACGGCGGCGCTGGCGTTCCGGCTGGGGTCCGGTGCCGGACTGGCGGAGGCGGCCGCGTACGCGTCCCGGGTCGGGGCGGTCGCGGTGACCCGGAAGGGTGCGCAGGACTCCTTCCCCACCGCGGAGGAGGTCGGGACGCCGTGAAGAAGGCCGGAATACTCAACCGTCAGCTCTCCGGCGCGCTGGCCGAGCTGGGGCACGGGGACGGGGTGCTGGTGTGCGACGCCGGCATGCCGATCCCCGACGGGCCGCGCGTGGTGGACCTGGCCTTCCGGGCCGGGGTGCCGTCCTTCGCGGAGGTCCTGGACGGGCTGCTCGCCGAGCTGGTCGTGGAGGGGGGCACGGCGGCCGCGGAGGTGCGGGACGCCAACCCGGCGGCCGCGGAGCTGCTGGACGCCCGCCTCCCCGCACTGCGCCTGGTCTCCCACGAGGAGCTCAAGGTGCTCTCGGCGGGCGCGCGGCTGGTCGTGCGCACGGGCGAGGCACGGCCGTACGCGAATGTGCTGCTCAGGTGCGGGGTGTTCTTCTGACGTCGGCCGGCTCAGGGCGCCGGGAAGGCGAGCCGTAGGCCGTACGTCCTCTCGGCGCGGCGCAGGGCCGGTACGAGAGCGGCGCGCAGCTCGCGGATCTCCTCGGCGTGGTCCGTGAGGAACCGCTCGCGCAGCTCTCGCCGGACCGGCTCCCGTGCGGCCTCGACCGGGCGCATGCAAGTGGCGTAGGCGCTGCCGAGGGCGCTGTCCACGCGCGCGTAGTCGGCCGCGGGGGCGTTCATCAGGCGGGAGTCGACGAGGGCGAAGAAGGCGTTCTCGTCGCGGACCCGGTAGCCCCGCTGGGCGAGACAGCCGGGCAGCCCGTCCAGGGCCCGGGTCGCGGCCGGGGCGCGGCGCGCGGCGGAGAGTTCGCCGAACCAGGCCCGCTGCAACGGCAGGTAGACCTCGCGTACCGCCTTGGCGGCGGCCTCTCCCCCGGCACGGCAGCGGCGGATCTGCGCGGGGCCGGCGGGCCGGGGCGCGGTCGTACCGGCGGCCGACGTGGGCGCGGGTGCGGGCGGGGGGACTTCGGTGCCGTGTCCGAATCCGTGGCGGCCGAGGAAGGCGAGGTCGGGCAGTTCGGCGTACGAGATGAAGGCGAGCGGGACCTCCTCGGGCAGCGCGGTCCTCTCCTCGCGGGCGCAGTCGGCGGCTGCGGTGCGTGCCACCTGCTGTCCGAAGACGTCCAGGCCCTGGGTCCAGCGGCTCTCGGCACCGGTCACCGGGAGCACCATGCGCACCGGGTCCTCGGGGAGGGCGTGGGTGACCCGCGCGGGGGCCGCGGCCGTCGTGGGCGCGGGCGGTGTGCTCGGCCCCTGCCCGGACGAGCCGGCCGCCGTGCCGCACGCGGCGGTGAGCAGGGCGGCGGCCGCGGCGGCCGCGGTACGGGCGAGGCTGGTCCGGTTCACGTCCGTCCTTCCGCCGGCCGGGGTGCCGCGCGGACGCGGCACCCCGGGACCGGGAGTCGAGGTCAGTGGGTGATGGTGACGTTGTCGTTGCCCTCGAGGAGGCTGGACACGCTGAACGGCGTGTTGTCGTTGACGTCGGTGCACAGCCAGTACGTGGAGTCGTTGACGCTGTGGTTGCCGTCGTAGGCCTGGACGTAGCGCTTGGCGCAGGTGAACCAGGTGCCGTCGGAGCGGCGCAGCCGGCCCGCGTAGTAGTCGTAGGTGCGGGACGTGGTGTTGAACGAGTAGGTCAGGTTGAGGTCGCCGCAGGAGCTGGTGGCGGACTTGTAGCGGACGGTGCCCTGGCTCTCGTACTCGCCGGTGACCAGCGACGAGGGGGTGCAGGCCTGGGGGGCCGCGGAGGCGGCGGGGGCGAGCACCAGGCCGGTCGCGGCGGAGACGAACACGAGTGCTCCTGCGACGACGGCCCGGCGGCTGCGGTCTCTGTTCGGCATGCTGGGATCTCCTCTTCCGGTGAGTGGTGGTGCCGCCGGAAACAGTCGCAGCGCGGGCCGGTTAGGACCACGACCTTCGAACAGTCTCGAAAGTCGCAGGCGGGACAGCGGAGTCCGTCGCTCCGGTGCGGCGGGTGGGGCTGCCGGGGTCCATGAGCCGGACGGTGCCTGTGGTGCTGAGGGCCGTTGACTAAAAGTCGCTCGGCACCGCCGCCCCGGCGCGCTCGGCCGGGGCCGGGCGGCGCAGCATCGCCGCGCCGAGCGGGGTGAGGGTGTGCAGCACGGTGTTCTGCAGGCGCCGGCTCGTGCTCAGACCGGCGTCGCGCAGCACCGTGGTGTGGTGGGTGGCCGTGGCCGGGGACACGCCCAGGAAGCGGGCCAGTTCCGAGGTGGTCATGCCGTGGGCCACGGCCCGCAGCGCGGCGGCTCTGGTTCGGCCCAGCAGCGCGGAGAGAGCGGCGTCAGGTGCGGCGGGGGCCGGTGGCCGGACGTCCAGCACGGAGTACACCAGCACCGGGCTCAGCGTGCCGTCGGCCAGGGACACCGGTGCCTTCCAGCAGAAGTAGGAGGGGACGAGGCGCAGGCCCCGCCCGTCGAGGTACAGGTCGCGGTCCTCGACGTAGTCGACGTGGAGCACGGGCGGGCACCAGCGCATGGCGGGCGAGAGGCCGTTGAGCAGGTCACCGACGCCGCCGTTGAGCGTCGAACGGGCGAGCAGGCCACGCTCCCCGGCGAGCGACTCGCACATCCGGTCGAGGTGGGGTGCGACGACGGTGTCGTGGTAGGCGCGCAGGACCCGCACGAGTTCGTCCCGCAGCTCGTGCTCCGCCAGCGCGGGCGCCCAGTCGGGAGCGCCGCTGCACCGGGCCAGCAGGCTCATCTCGTGCACGACCCGTTCGGGTGGGGTGTCCCGGACAGCGGCCAGCCCGGCCTCCAGGCCGTCCGCGCCCTCGGCCGGGGTGAGGAAGTCGGGCCAGTAGCGGGCCCTGGGCAGCACCGGGATGAGCAGTCCGCGCACGGCGGCGCCCAGTCTGGTGCCGGTGAGCGCGGCCAGTGTGCTGCGGTGCCAGTCCGCGTAGGCCCAGCGGCCCTGGGTGGTCTGGAGGCGGTGCAGGCTGAACGCGGTCTCCCAGAGCGGGTCCGGTGTACTCGCCACCCTGATGCGGGTCAGGTCATCGGGGGTGAAGTGGATGCGCAGCACGGAACGGTCCCCCAGGAGCGTCGGAAGTCGTGCTCGGCAGGCAGCAGCCTGGGGCCTCGGGCGTCACACGGGCAACGTATGGATTCGGCCGCTTCCCTCCGTCACCGCCTGTCACCGCCGGCTCCGCGAAGGCGGTGCGGAAAAAAGTCGGTGAGTCCGTACAACCCTCTCCCGACCTCGCGGGTCGTACTTGGCATCAGGACTCTTGGAGGGGGATCCGGGGGGATCGCGGGGGTTCTGACGGGGAGGGAAAAACGAAGGGGCCCGGTCATCGACCGGGCCCCTTCGAAGTGTCCGGCCACTTCACCCCGTGTGCGCCACGAACCGTTCCGCCGTCTCCGCGAGGACCTCGCGCCCGTCCCGGGCCCACAGCGCGTCGTTGAACAGCTCGACCTCGATGGCACCCGTGTACCCGGCCGCCTCGACGTACCGCTGCCACTCCCGCATGTCGATCGCGCCGTCGCCGATCTGCCCGCGGCCGTTCAGCACGCCCTCCGGCAGCGGGGTCGTCCAGTCGGCGAGCTGGAAGGTGTGGATACGGCCGCCTGCGCCCGCGCGGGCGATCTGCGCGGGCGCCTGGTCGTCCCACCAGATGTGGTACGTGTCCACCGTGACGCCGACCTGCCGGGCGGGGAAGCGCTCGGCGAGGTCGAGGGCCTGGGTGAGCGTGGAGACCACACAGCGGTCAGCGGCGTACATGGGGTGCAGCGGCTCGATGGCCAGCCTCACCCCGTGCTCCTCCGCGTACGGGCCCAGGACGGACAGCGCGTCCGCGATGCGCTCGCGGGCGCCGTGCAGGTCCTTCGAACCGGCCGGGAGGCCGCCGGAGACCAGGACGAGCGTGTCGGTGCCGAGGGTGGCCGCCTCGTCGACCGCGCGGCGGTTGTCGTCCAGGGCCGCGGCCCGCTCGTCCGGGTCGATCGCCGTGAAGAAGCCGCCGCGGCACAGGGTGGTGATGGTCAGCCCCGCGTCGCGGACCAGCTTGGCCGTCTCCTCGACGCCGTACGACCGGACGGGCTCGCGCCACAGGCCGAGGCTGCCGATGCCCAGTTCACGGCAGGCGTCGACCAGTTCCGGCAGGGACAGCTGCTTGACCGTCATCTGGTTGATGGAGAAGCGGGACAGGTCGGTCACTGGGTCACCCCGTACAGGGACAGCAGGTTCTTCATGCGCTCCTCGGCGAGCTTCGGGTCCGGGAACAGGCCCAGGGCGTCGGCGAGTTCGTAGGCGCGCGCGAAGTGCGGGAGGGAGCGGGCCGACTGGAGGCCGCCGACCATCGTGAAGTGCGACTGGTGGCCGGCCAGCCAGGCCAGGAACACCACGCCCGTCTTGTAGAAGCGGGTGGGGGCCTGGAAGAGGTGGCGGGACAACTCGACCGTGGGGTCGAGGAGTTCGCGGAAGCCCTTCGCGTCACCGGTGTCCAGGACGCGGACCGCCTCGGCCGCGAGCGGGCCCAGCGGGTCGAAGATGCCGAGCAGGGCGTGGGAGAAGCCCTGCTCGTCGCCCGCGATCAGCTCGGGGTAGTTGAAGTCGTCGCCGGTGTAGCAGCGCACGCCCTGCGGGAGCCGGCGGCGGATGTCGATCTCGCGCTGCGCTTCGAGGAGCGAGACTTTGATGCCGTCGACCTTGTCCGGGTGGGCCGCGATGACCTGGAGGAACGTGTCCGTGGCCGCGTCGAGGTCGCTGGAGCCCCAGTAGCCCTCAAGCGCCGGGTCGAACATCGGGCCCAGCCAGTGCAGGATCACCGGCTCGGCGGACTGGCGCAGGAGGTGGCCGTAGACCTCCAGGTAGTCCTCGGGGCCCTCGGCCGCCGCCGCCAGCGCCCGGGAGGCCATCAGGATGGCCTGGGCGCCGGACTCCTCGACGAGCGCGAGCTGCTCCTCGTAGGCGCCGCGGACCTCGTCCAGGGTGGCCGGGCCGGTGAGCTGGTCGGTGCCGACGCCGCAGGCGATGAGCCCGCCGACGGACTTGGCCTCGGCGGCGCTGCGGCGGATCAGTTCGGCAGCGCCCGCCCAGTCCAGGCCCATCCCGCGCTGGGCGGTGTCCATGGCTTCGGCGACCCCGAGCCCGTGCGACCACAGGTGACGGCGGAAGGCGAGGGTGGCGTCCCAGTCGACGGCGGCCGGGGAGTCCGGCGTCGCGTCGGCGAACGGGTCGGCGACGACGTGCGCGGCCGAGAAGACCGTACGGGAGGTGAAGGGGGTGCCGGAGGCGGCGGCGAAGGGCTCCTCGCGGGGCTCGTAGGCCCTGAAGCCGCCCTGGAAGCCGGGGAGTCGGATCGTCACAGCGAGATCTCCGGGACGTCGAGACGGCGGCCCTCCGCCGAGGACTTCAGGCCCAGTTCGGCGAGCTGGACACCGCGGGCACCGGCGAGGAGGTCCCACTGGTAGGGGGCGTCGGCGTAGACGTGCTTGAGGAAGAGCTCCCACTGGGCCTTGAAGCCGTTGTCGAACTCGGCGTTGTCCGGGACCTCCTGCCACTGGTCGCGGAAGACCTCGGTGGCGGGGATGTCCGGGTTCCAGACCGGCTTCGGGGTGGCGGAGCGGTGCTGGACACGGCAGTTGCGCAGACCGGCGACGGCCGAGCCCTCGGTGCCGTCGACCTGGAACTCGACGAGCTCGTCGCGGTTGACGCGGACGGCCCAGGAGGAGTTGATCTGGGCGATGGCGCCGCCGTCGAGCTCGAAGATGCCGTAGGCGGCGTCGTCGGCGGTGGCGTCGTAGGGCTTGTCGTTCTCGTCCCAGCGCTGCGGGATGTGGGTGGCGGTGAGGGCCTGCACGGACTTCACCCGGCCGAAGAGCTCGTGGAGCACGTACTCCCAGTGCGGGAACATGTCGACAACGATGCCACCGCCGTCCTCGGCCCGGTAGTTCCAGCTCGGGCGCTGGGCGGTCTGCCAGTCGCCCTCGAAGACCCAGTAGCCGAACTCGCCGCGGATCGAGAGGATCCGGCCGAAGAAGCCGCCGTCGATGAGGCGCTTCAGCTTGAGCAGGCCCGGCAGGAAGAGCTTGTCCTGGACGACGCCGTGCTTGATGCCCTTGGCCTCGGCGAGGCGGGCCAGCTCCAGGGCGCCGTCGAGACCGGTGGCGGTGGGCTTCTCGGTGTAGATGTGCTTGCCGGCGGCGATCGCCTTCGTGAGGGCCTCCTCGCGCGCGGAGGTCACCTGGGCGTCGAAGTAGATCTCGACGGTCGGGTCGGCGAGGACCGCGTCCACGTCGGTGGAGATGTTCGCCGGGTCCAGGCCGTGCTGCTCGGCGAGGGCCTTCAGCGCGTGCTCACGGCGGCCCACGAGGATCGGCTCGGGCCACAGCACGTTGCCGTCGCCGAGGTCGAGACCGCCCTGCTCGCGGATCGCGAGGATCGAGCGGACGAGGTGCTGGCGGTAGCCCATGCGCCCCGTCACACCGTTCATGGCGATACGCACCGTCTTGCGTGTCACGTCATTCCCTTCATAGGAGTCGTACGCGGTTGTGCGCGCCGCGCACGCCCTACTGATGAGCGTTACAGCAAGCGCTTTCTATCCAAGAAGAAGCTAGCCTCTCACCAGCGGTCTGGACAAGCCCGCGTACGGGGTGAGTTGTTCGAGGGGGCGAACAAGGGGGACCGGGGGGCTTAAGGTCGGCTCGGAACCGGGCCGTGGGGGCCCGCGTGTACGACGGAGTACGACTGAGATGCGCTGAGGCACGCCCGGGCACCACGCCAGGGCACGCCGAGGCGCGCGACCGGAGGACGACGAGATGACGGTGACCCTGGCGGACGTGGCGGCCCGCGCCCAGGTCTCCCCCGCGACGGTGTCGCGCGTACTGAACGGGAACTACCCCGTGGCCGCGTCCACCCGCGAGCGGGTGCTGCGGGCCGTGGACGAGCTGGACTACGTGCTGAACGGACCGGCCAGCTCGCTCGCCGCCGCCACCTCGGATCTCGTCGGCATCCTCGTGAACGACATCGCCGACCCCTTCTTCGGGATCATGGCCGGTGCGATCCAGTCCGAGATCGGGGGGCCGGGCGGGCGCGCGGGCGGTGAGCGGCTCGGGGTCGTCTGCAACACCGGGGGTTCCCCGGAACGGGAGTTGACGTATCTCACCCTGCTCCAGCGGCAGCGGGCGGCGGCGGTCGTCCTGACGGGCGGGGCGACGGAGGCCGCGCCGCACCAGGCCGCGATGTCCGCCAAGCTGCGGAAGCTGGCGGACGCGGGGACGCGGATCGTGCTGTGCGGGCGGCCGCCGGCGCCGGAGACCGGGGCGTTCGCGCTGACCTTCGACAACCGGGGCGGAGGGCGCGAGCTGACCGAGCACCTCATCGGTCTGGGCCACCGGCGCCTCGGGTACATCGCGGGCCCCGAGGAGCGGACGACGACCCGGCACCGGCTGGAGGGGCACCGGGCGGCGCTGGCGGCGCACGGCATCGAGGAGGACCCTCGCTGGACCGTGCACGGCCGCTACGACCGGCGCTCCGGGTACGAGGCCACGCTGGAGCTGCTGCGGCGGGACCCTTCGCTGACGGCTGTGGTGGCGGCGAACGACTCCGTCGCGCTGGGGGCATGCGCGGCGCTGCGGGATTCGGGGCTGCGGATTCCGGACGACGTGTCCGTCGCCGGGTTCGACGATCTGCCGTTCAGCATCGACGCGGTGCCCGCGCTGACGACGGTGCGGTTGCCGTTGGCGGAGGCGGGGGCGCGGGCGGGCCGGATCGCGATGGGTCGGGAGGAGCCGCCGCCCGGGGGGATCGCTACGGTGCGGGGGGAGTTGATGGTGCGGGGGTCTTCGGGGGTGCCGCGGGGCTGACTGGGCGCGGGGCTCGACCTTGCCGGTCTGCTTCTTGGCTGACGGGGGTGGGGGGTGTGGTCTGGAGCCGTGGGGGCTGGTCGGTGCTCGTTCGTTGAGGGGTGCGGGGGCTCAAGGAGCCGATCGGTGCTGGGCCGTGGGGGCTGGGCGCGCAGTTCCCCGCGCCCTCAGGGGGTTCGGCTGGGCCGGTGTCCGGGCGGGAGCCCGCTATCCCCCGGCCGCCTTCCTCGCCGCCTCCTCCACCCGGTTCCGGTGCTGCTCCCACCAGTCCCCGTCCCCCGGTGCCATGTTGTCCCCCTCCGACCGCTGTCCCACCGACCCGTCCACGAGTTCGCGTACGACGTCGGCGTGGCCGGCGTGCCGGTGGGTCTCGGCGATCATGTGGATCAGGATGCGCTGGAGGGTGAGTTCGGGGTGCGGGGGCCCGGGGACGCGGCCGAGGGTGTCCAGAGGGAGGGTGTCGAGGGTCTCGTCCGCGTGGACGCAGGCCCGGCGGTAGCCGTCGACTATCTGCTCGCGGGTCTCGTCGGGAGTCGCCCACAGGTCGGCGTTCGGTTCAACGGCGCCGGTGATCCAGAGGGGCTGGGCTCCGGGGAGCGGCCGGCCGAAGGTCTCGCCGAAGTAGCTCGCCTCGGCCCCGGTGAGGTGCTTGACCAGCCCCAGGAGGTTGGTGCCGGTCGGCGTCAGGGGGCGGCGGACGTCGTACTCGCAGAGGCCGTCGAGCTTCAGGAGCAGTGCGTTGCGGGCGTCCTGGAGGTAGAGGCGGAGGTCGGCCGTGGGATCCAGTGCGGTCATGGGGGCAGTCTCTCGGCGGCATGATCTTTGTTCAACGGAATTCGGCGGGCCCCCCGGGTGTCCCCTCCCGTGGCCGGAAGACGCCGTACGCTCCCCTCACCGATGAGTTCCGCGCCCCACCCCGGTCTGCACTGCCGTAACCGACCGGCCAGGAAATGGAGTGAGTCCCATGCGCATCGTCGTCAGTGAGTTCATCAGTCTGGACGGGGTCGTGCAGGCGCCCGGCGGGCCCGAGGAGGACACCGACGGCGGGTTCGCGCACGGCGGCTGGTCGCACCCGTACTTCGACCCGGAGGTGCTCGGCCCGGCGTTCAGCGAGGGGATGGAGCGGGCCGAGGCGCTGCTGTACGGGCGGCGGACGTATCTGACGATGGCGGGGGCCTGGCCGGAGCGTGCCGGGGACCCGTTCGCCGACCGGCTGAACTCCCTGAAGAAGTACGTCGTCACGGACACCCTCGGCGACTCCGACCTGACGTGGAACAACACCGAGCGCATCCCCGGCTCCGAGGCCGTCGCGCGGATCCGTGAGCTGCGCGAGCGCGAGGGCGGCGAGCTGGCGATGATGGGCAGCCCCACCCTCGTCCGCACCCTGATCAGCGAGGGGCTCGTCGACGAGCTCCAGCTGATCGTGATGCCGGTGGTGCTCGGCGGCGGCAAGTCGATCTTCCCGGAGGACGGGGCGAAGCGGCCGTTCGAGCTGGTGTCGACCGTCAGCGGGAAGACCGGCGTGCAGGTGTGCGTGTACCGGCCCGCCGCCGAGGGGTAGCCGCGGCGGGCGCGGCGTCCTACGCTCGGTCCAGCGATATCTCTGACTGAGTCAAGCATTCGGGGGTCGACCGCCATGACCGTCCAGGACGTCCGCGCCTTCAACCGCTTCTACACGAACGTCATCGGCGCCCTCGACTACAGCCGCCAGCTGTACGCGCCGTACACGCTCACCGAGTCCCGCGTCCTGTACGAGCTCGCCCACTCGCCGCGCACCGACGCGGCCGATCTGCGCACCGAACTCTCGCTGGATGCCGGGTACTTGAGCCGGATCCTGAACAAGTTCGAGCAGGACGGGCTGATCGAGCGCACCACCTCGCATCGCGATCCGCGCCGACGCCGGGTCACGCTCACCGCGCGCGGCCGGGAGACCGCCGCGCTGCTCGCCGAGCGCGCCGACGAGTCCGTGGGCGCGCTCCTCGCGACCGTCCCCTCCGCCGACCGGCCCCGGCTCACCGAGGCGATGCGGACCGTCCGCACCCTCCTGTCCGACGGCCGCCCTCCCCGCCGCGAGGACGTCCTGCTGCGCGAGCCGGGACCTGGTGACCTCGGCTGGATCGTGGCCCGGAACGCGGCCCTCTACGCCGCCGAGTACGGCTTCAACGCCGACTACGAAGCCCTGGTCGCGAGGATCGTCGCCGACTTCGCGGAGGACCACGATCCGCATCTGGAGCGGGTGTGGATCGCCGAGCTGGACGGGCGGCCGGTGGGGTGCGTGATGTGCGTACGGGACGACGCGCCCGCCACCGCCCGGCTCCGGCTGCTCCTCGTCGAGCCCGAGGCGCGCGGACTCGGCATCGGGGACCGGCTGGTGTCCGCCGTCGTCGACTTCGCACGCGGTGTCGGCTACCGCGACCTGGTGCTGTGGACCAACGACGTCCTCACCGCCGCCCGCCGCGTCTACCAGCGGCACGGTTTCGTCCTGGCCGCCGAGAAACCCCACCGCTCCTTCGGCAAGGACCTGAACGGGCAGGACTGGCGACTGGAGCTGACGGGCACGCGAGAGTGAGGGAGCGGTCGAGAGGCGGCCCGGCTCATCCGGGCGCCCGGCTGGACCTCACCGAGGTCACCGGGCGAGAGTAGGGCGCATGAAACTGGCGTTCTCCACCCTCGGTGTCCCCGGCCTCCCCCTCACCGACGTGCTGCGGCTCGCGAGCACGCACGGCTATCACGGAGTAGAACTGCGCGCCCATCCGGAGGAGCCGGTGCACCCCGGTATCGGGCTCGGCGAACGGGCCGACGCGGTCGCCGAGTTCAAGGCGGCCGGCGTGGAGGTGCTGGGGCTGGCCGGGTACGCGCGCGTGGCCGCCCCCGGCGACGACGAACCCGTGATCGAGGAGATCCACCGCCTCCTGGACCTCGCCCGCGACCTCGGCGCCGGCTTCGTGCGCGTCTTCCCCGGCGCCGCCTCCGACCAGTCCCGCGAGGAGGCCGACGCCACGGCCGCCCGGCGGCTCGGTACGGCCGCGGAGTACGCCGGCGACCTCGACGTACGCATCCTCCTCGAAACCCATGACTCGCACCGCACGGCCGCCGACGCGATCCGTGTCCTCGGCCCCGTCGGCCACCGTCAGGTCGGCGCGCTCTGGGACGTCATGCACACCTGGCTCGGCGGCGAACAGCCCTCCGAGACCTACGCGGCCCTCGCCCCGCACCTCGGATACGTGCAGGTCAAGGACATCGCCTCGGCCACGGACACCACCCCGGTCGCGCTCGGCACCGGTGTCCTGCCGCTCGCGGAGTGTGTGGAGGTCCTGTCCCGGCACGGCTGGGACGGCTGGCTGTGCTGGGAGTACGAGAAGCGCTGGTACGAGGCGGCCGCACCGCTGGAGGAGCTGCTGGGCGCGGGCCGCGAGCACCTGGCCAGGCTCCTGAACGACTCCGCCTGACAGCGAATAACCGGATGGCAGGGGCGGCCCCTGCCCGGTACCGTCCCCGGGTGCCTCAGCCCGCCCCTCCCCCGCTCCCCGTGTCATGAGCCTCAGCCGTACGTTGCTCGATGTACGGCCGCTGCGCACCTCACCGGTCTTCCGGCGGCTGCTGTTCGGGCGCACGGTGTCCACGCTCGGCACCTTCATGACCATGGTGACCGTCATGTACCAGGTCTGGGACATGACCCACAGCACGGTCTGGAGCGGCGCGGTCGGGATCGCGCAGGCGGTGCCGATGGCCGGGGTCAGTCTGTTCGCGGGTTCCTGGGTCGACCGGGCCGACCGGCGCCGGGTGTACCTCACCGGCACGGTCGGCTCGGCGGTCTGCTCCCTGCTGCTGGCCGTGCAGGGCTTCGCCGGGCACGCGCCGGTGATGGTCGTCCTGCTGCTGGTGGCGGTGCAGACCTCCTTCGCCGCGCTCGGAGCGCCCGCGGCCGGTGTGTTCGTGCCGCGGCTGCTGCCCCGCGAGCAGGTGCCCGCCGGTCTCGCGCTCCAGCAGGTCACCGGTCAGGCGATGATGCTGGTCGGTCCGGCCGTCGCCGGGGTCGTGCTCGGCTGGTGGGGCATCGGCGTCTGCTACCTCCTGGACGCCCTGAGTTTCTCGATGTCCTTCTACGGCGCCTACGGGCTGCCCGCGCTGCCGCCCGAGGGCGAGAAGTCCCGTCCCGGGCTGCACGGCGTCCTGGACGGGCTGCGCTTCCTGACCGGTCACCGGGTGGTGCGCGGCGCGCTGCTGACCGATCTGGCCGCCACCGTCCTGTCCATGCCGGTGAGCCTGTTCCCGCTGGTCAACGAGGAACGCTTCGGCGGCGATCCGCGCACGCTCGGCCTGTTCCTGTCCGCGCTCGCCGTGGGCGGTGTCGCGGCGACGGTCTTCTCCGGCCCGGTCACCCGCCTGGCCCGCCCCGGCCCGGTGATGCTGTGCGCGTCGGCAACCTGGGGCGCGGCCCTCGCGCTGTTCGGCCTGACGACGAGTGCGTGGGCGGGCCTCGGCATGCTGGCGCTGGCCGGCGCGGCGGACGCCCTCGCCGTCCTCTCCCGTACGACCATCGTCCAGACCCGCACCCCCGACGCACTGCTGGGCCGGGTCACGGCCGCCGAGACGATCGTCGGCCAGGCGGGCCCGCACCTGGGCAACCTGCGCGCCGGCCTGGTCGCGGGCTGGAGCTCGGGCGGGACGGCACTGATCACGGGCGGGCTGATGTGCGTGGCGGCGGTGGGGTATGTCAGGGCGAGCACACCGGAGTTGCGGGCGGTTCCGGTTGCGGGCGAGGGGTGATCGCCGGGTCCGGGCCAGCGCCTGTCGCGTTCCACCCACGGCAGGTGGTGGAGGTGGTGTTGGAGGTGGTGCTGGATCAGTTGCACACCAGCGCGCGAGCCCAGACCGACTTCCTGCGGTCGATGGCGGGCGCTGTCCTGACGTAGCCGACGCGGGTCGGGCGGGCTGATGGAGGAGGACGGGAGTGCTCAGGCGGGGGGTAGCGTCGCACGCCTGATCCCCCGAACGGCCTGCCAGGCCGCGACAGGCGCCGGGGGAGGGCTTGCCATGGAAGACATGTCCCGACTCACCAGCGCATGCCCGCCCTCACTTCGCTCCGCCGCGGCACTCGGCCTGGTCGCCGCTCTGGCCGCCGGCTGTACCGCGGCCGATGCCGACACCACCGTCGCAGGCCCCGCTGCCGGAGTGACGTCGCCGCTGCCCACCGTCCCGCCCGCCCAGCCACCGGCACAGCTCACCCCGGCCAAGGTCGAGAAGGCGGTGAACCGGCTCGACGACGTCGTACGGGACGCCATGCACCGCACCGGTGTGCCCGGAGTCGCCGTGGGCGTGGTGTACGACGACAAGGTGGTGTACCTGAAGGGGTTCGGCGTGCGGAAGGTGGGCACGAAGGACCAGGTCGGAGCGGACACGGTCTTCCAGCTCGCCTCGGTCTCGAAGCCGCTTGCCTCCACCGTGGTCGCCGCGGCCGTGGGCGAGAAGACCGTCGGGTGGGACGACCCGGTCGTCAAGTACACCCCCGGCTTCGCACTGAAGGACCCGTGGGTCAGCCGCCATGTCACGCTGGCCGACCTGTTCTCGCATCGCAGCGGACTGCCCGACCACGCCGGAGACCTCCTGGAAAACCTCGGCTACGACCGCTCCTACATCCTGGACCACCTGCGCTACGAACCGCTGGCCCCCTTCCGGGCCCACTACGCGTACACCAACTTCGGGCTGACCGAAGCCGCCGTGGCCACCGCGCGGGCGGCGGGGACCAACTGGGAAAAGCTGTCCGCCGACAAGGTGTACCGGCCGCTGGGGATGAACTCCACCAGCTCGTCGTTCGCCGACTACGAGAAGGCGGGCAACAAGGCCGTCCTGCACGTGAAGACCGACGGCACCTGGCGTGCCGCGTACGTGCGCAACCCGGACGCCCAGAGCCCGGCGGGCGGGGCCAGCTCCACGGTCCGGGACATGACGAAGTGGCTGCGCCTGCAATTGGGCAACGGAAAGTTCGAGGGGCGGCAGGTCGTCGACGCCGGCGCTCTGGAGGAGACCCACGTGCCGCACATGGTCTCCGAGCCGCCGCACTCGCCCGCGGGCAGGACCGGGTTCTACGGGCTCGGCTGGAACGTGAGCTACGACGACCAGGGCAGGCTGAGGCTCGGCCACTCCGGTGGCTTCGCGCTGGGGGCGGCCACCAACGTCGCCTTGCTGCCCTCCGAGAAGCTCGGCATCGTCGTCCTCACCAACGGCGAGCCCATTGGTGTGCCGGAGGCGATCTCCACCACGTTCCTCGACACCGCGCAGACGGGCGGGCCGACCGTGGACTGGCTGAAGTTCCTCGGGTCGATCTTCCAGCAGACCCTGCAAGGGGAACACTCGAAGGTCGACTACAGCAAGCCCCCGGCCTCGCCCGCACCGGCCAAGGCAAACAGCGCCTACACCGGGACATACGCCAATGCGTACTACGGCCCGTTGACCGTCAGCGCCCAGGGCAACAAACTCACCATGCAGCTCGGGCCCAAGAAGCAACGGTTCGTCCTGACCCACTACGACGGTGACACCTTCAGCTATCGCACCACGGGCGAAATGGCCGTCGGCCTCGCCGGTGTGACCTTCACCGTCGGCTCCGGCGGACGCGCCGACAAGGTCCGGGTCGAGAACCTCGACACGAGCGGTCTCGGCACCTTCACGAGGAAGGGCTAGCCTCGATCTTGCATGACGGTCCGCCGACCGAGTCGGTGGGCCGTTTCATTTTCGGTGGCGGGTGAAGGGCAGGCCAGGGACCCGGGTGCCGCCTGGGGTGGGCGCCGGGTTCCACTGCTCCGGACTGAGCTGGTGTTCTCGCAGAGGCTGGAAGTTGCTGTTCGATCGGGCTTCGGCGGCTGCGGAGAACAGGCGGAATCGCGGGCGGCGGGGTTCCCGGAGTCGGGCCTTGCCGTTGAGGGCGTGCATGGGAATCCAGGTCGGCAGGTCGAGGGCGATCTGGACGGTCTCCAGCCAGATCTTGTTCTGGGCTGTTGTGTGGAGTGGCAGGTTGCGCAAACCGGTAGGGCGGCGATCGGCCGGTGGGGGTGTTGGTCGCGAAGCACGTGATCCAACGAGCGCACGCAGAGTCCGCCACTACCCCCGCCGTGCCAAGAACCCCGCCACCCGCCCCTCCAGCCGCTCGCGACACCGCGGCCACTCCTCCGCCGTGACGGAGAAGATCGCCGAGTCGCGCAGCAGTCCGTCCTCCCCGGGCGCCCAGGAGCGGGACCAGTTGCGCAGGACGCCCTCGAAGCGGGCGCCGACGCTCTGGATCGCGGCCCGTGAGCGGGCGTTGCGCGCGTCCGTCTTCAGGTCGACCCGGGAGACGCCCGCCTTGATTGGTGCGACACGCAAGGCCCGTCCGACACGCGGACGGGCCTTGCGATCAAGCACTCAGCAGGTGTTGCACGAGCACTTCCTAACAGGAGGCGGAGGGTCGCCCTCTTCTCGCGATCCGACCAACCACGGATTTTCCGCTTAGAGTCCCCTGCTACTGAATTCAAGCCTCCTGGATCGAGCTCAACCGTCAGAATCCCAACAGAGACGGCACCTTCTGAGGGTTACCGTAAGTGAGAACTCTGCGCAGTTCTGTACGAAAATTCTCCACTTGCGCTTCGGGAGCGATACCGACGATCAAGTCTTGCGAAGACAGGGAGAGCTTCTCGACCGCGGCCAAGCTGAATCGAAATGAGACTCTTGCGGGTGAAAAAGTGACTACTTCAACTCCCCCGTAGGCGATTCCACCCGTTTCGTTAAGGACGCAATAGCTGTCCTGGCCCAGCCTCTGCTCCTGCTCGTCAGGTTCCTGCAGGCTGCACTGGAAAACGAGTTGGCGCCCCTCGCCGGAATCGTCCTCGGCGAGCCCCACGACGAGAGCGGAATCCAGCACATTCTCATCTACGGCCGCGACCCTCGCGACCCAAGTGGGACTACTCACTTCGTACTCCATGTCTGTTGTTTCCATTCATACACAAAGGTTGCCCCTGTTTCATCTGCCGCTCGACGCATGGCCCCCTTGCATGTAGAGCACGCTTCGTTAGTGCCCTGGATGGTCACGGTGTCGCCCGATTTTACAAGGGCCAGGTTAGCGTACGGGTCCCCCGACACTTCGCTGGAAGCACCCGACATGCGAGTCACTCGATTCTCCGTGTGGCTCGCCGACATGCTTTTCGGGAAACCAAGAGCTTTTTCCTCAGCTGTCTGGGTTCCACTTCGAACGGTGTAAGCGTTGGTCAGCTTGCCATCCGAGTCCCGAATTGTGACTTCGGCCCAGTGAGTGGACTTCCGAGTCGGCCCGACCATCGATCCCGCGAAGAACCGATTGCTACTCCCATAAGTTGGCGTGTGCCCGAATATGGCGGCCAGGGCGGTAGGGACTTGGTATGCATCGCTTGAAGTGTCATAACCGCCTTGTTCGGCGATCCAACTGTCGAATTGCGCCCCGTAGTCGCAGCCGGGAGTTCCGGGTCCGCCATCGCCGCGGCAGTCACCGTCCCAAATCCAGCCAGCCTGCTCAGCCAAGTGGGGAAAATTGCTGACTACTCCGTAGAAGGTCTCTCCGACGCCCTTGCAGATGCCACTAAAAACGCCCCAGGCATTGCACCCGTTGGGTTTTTGGGCTGCCTGCTGTCCGCTGCCGGTATTGCCGGAACTGTCGGTGGAGGCTGTGCCGTTACCGCTGTAGGTCACTGAGCAGGTACCGCTGTGGCACGAGCCGGCGCCAGGGTTGCTTGGGTCGATCGGGCCTGTGGTGATGATGCCGCTTCGCCCGCCGACCACATTCCCCTTGGGGGTGCCGACACCGCAGACGTCTGCCATGCACAGGCCCGTGGGGTCGCTGTGGGTGACGGGGTTGTTGTCGGTGTAGGTGTAGCCGTTGAGGGACTGGGCGTCGCTGGTGTCGAGAACGGGGTCGACGCTGATGAAGCGGGCGAGGACCGGGTCGTATTCGCGGGCGCCGATGTGGGTGAGGCCCGAAGAGGAGTCGGCGCTCTTGCCGAGGAAGGACTTGTCGTCCGGCCAGGTTCCCGTACCGCCGGTGCGGGAGGCTCCGAAGGGGGTGGAGTAGCGCTTGGTGATGGTCTGGGTGGTGGCGTCCAGGGCGAGGTTGGATGTGCCGTGGTGGTCGGCGGCCAGGTAAGAGAGGGTCGCCGTGCCGGACTTGTTGCTGCGGACGACGATGGTGGCGGAGCCGGCCGAGTAGTAGCGCTGGGCCCAGTACTTGGAGGTGCTGGTGTCCAGGTGGACCTCGGTGGCGCCGAGGTAGAGAACTGTCTCGCCTGCGGTGTTGCGGCGGATGAGGAGGCTTCCATCGGCGTCGTAGATGTAGCCGGTGGTGCTGCTGCCCTCCACCAGTTGGTTCAGCCGGCTTTCGTTGTCCCAGATCAGGGTCTGGGAGGTGGTGCTGTCGAGGCGGGTGGTGGTGTTGCCGGTGTCGTCGTAGACGTACGTGGCGCTGACGCCGGTGCAGGTATTGCCGCTCGTGGTGGCCGCTAGCTGGTGGGGTTTGGTGGCGCTGTAGCAGTAGGTCTTGGTGGTGTCGGCGCTGGTGGCGTGCATGGTCTCGGTCTTGCGCAGACCGGCGTCGGTATAGGTGTAGGAGGTCCAGTACGGGCTGGCGCCACCGAGGTTGGCGTTGGTGCGATTGCTGGCCGAGCAGTCTGCGGTGGACGGGGTCCAGGCGTTGGTCACGCGGCGGTAGCCGTCGTAGGTGAAGCACTGGTTGTCGGCTGCTGTGCCGCCCAGGGTGGCCGGGTCAGTGATCGCGGTGACGTTGCCAGCGTCGTCGTAGGTGTAGTTGAGGTCCTGCACCTGGTAGCTGTGGGTCTGGTCGGTGACCATGGATTGGGTCAGCCGGTCGGTGCCCTCCTGGTACTTGTTGGTGATGTACGCCTTTTTGGTGCCGGATGCGGATGATGTGCCCAGGGTGAGCTGTTCGGCCTGGCCGAGTGCGGAATAGCTGGCGCCGAGCAGATATCCGGCGGTGCCGCTGACAGCGGTGGGCAGTCCGAGCCCGTTGTAGTCGGTGTTGATGGTTTCGGCGCTGAGACCGCCGGCGGCGGGCTCAGATGTGTACTGCTGGGTGCCGTCGATGTTGTAGTAAGTCGAGAAGGCCAGCGTCGAGGATGGGACCGCGCCGGACTTGACCAAGGCGTCGCCGGTGGGCAGGACCACCTGTGTGGTGGTCGCGCGGTAGAGGCTGTCGTACGCCGTGACCTGCTTGGTGTAGGCACTTCCACTCGCGGTGGCTCCTCCGACATAGCGGGTGGAGGAGTCCGGCTGGCCCTTGGCCAGGGTGTCGTAGGCGTAGTGGGTGAGCTTGTTCGCGTCGACCCGTTCTTCCAGAGTGGAGGTGAGGTCGGCGGTGGAGGCGGCGCTCCAGGTGTCGGTGGTACGGCCGAGGGTGTCGTAGGCGAAGACGGTGACGCGGCCCGCGCCGTCCTTGGTCCACGAGGTCCGGTCGAGGTTGGTGTAGCCGGTGGTTGCGGTGCCCTTGTCCGGGTCGGTGGCAGAGATCTGGCGGCCAAAGAGGTCGTAGGTGTACGTCCACGTGCTGTCGGGGCCAGTGATCGTGGCTTGCTTGCCGTCGCGGGTGTAGGTGTACGCGGTGGAGGTGTAGGCGGCCCCGACGGTAGACCCGTAGCTGGCGTCGGCCGGGGAGGCGCCGGCATATTCGCGGCGCTGTACTGTACGACCCTGCGCGTCGGTGATGGTCCGGACCGCGGAGCCGCCTGAGCGCGCGTTGGTGGCGGTGGAGTCACCGGTGTAGCTGCTGGTGGTGGACCATTTCTGCACGCCGTAGACGAGCAGGGTGCTGGATGTGGGGCGCCCGGCGCCGTCGAAGACGATCTCGGTCTGCTTGGGCGCTTCGCCGTACTCCGCGCGCGTGTAGCTGCCTGACGGGGTTGCCGTGGAGTCGAAGATGTCGGCGTACGTCTCGTAGGCCAGGCCCCGGCTGTCGTAGCGGGTGTCCGTCAGCAGCCGGCCCCCGAGGGGCGTCGGGGACTGCGTCTGGAGGGTGCGCAGCATCGAGTCGTAGAGAGTGTAGATGGTGTTGTACGTGCTGCCGTCGGCCTTGAGCGTCGATGAGGACATCCAGGACGGTGCGGTCTTCGAGACGGAGTAGGCGTAGGTGTAGTTGGGGGTCTGCTCGAGCGACCTGGAGCGGTTGGGCAGCCAGGTGGCGGTCTTGCGGCCGAGCGCGTCGTAGGTGCTCTCGGTGATCTTGTTGTTCGCGTCGTAGACCTTGGTGGGTGTGCCCCGGGCGTAGTCGGCGTAGGTGTAGACGTTCTGGGACTTCGGATTGGTGACCTTGGTCTTGGTCAGGGGGCCGGCAGCGGTGGGTGTGTAGACCGTGGTGGTGGTGTTGCTGCCGGCGTCGGTCGAGGTGGCGACGCGGCCGAGCGTGTCGTAGGTCAGCTTGGAGAGCGTCTGCCATGAACTCGGGGCGCGCTCACCGCTCGTGGCCGTGACCGGATACGCGGAGGCGCGGCCGGTCCAGGTCACCTCGCCCTTGGTAGGGGTCTGCGAGGCGGCCCAGGAGGTGGCGGTGGTGCTGTCGTAGACGGTGGCGGAGTCCGACAGGACGTCACCGCGCGTGGCGGAAGAGGCCGGCAGCGACAGGGAGGTTTCGGCGACCGAGCAGGGCTGGCCGACCGTGCGAGTGCGGGAGACGAGGGAGTTGATACCCAGGGTGTCGTTGCGGGCGTACCAGGTGCGGGTGCAGGTCTCGTCACCGGTGACAGAGGTGTCGCCCTCGTCGTAGACCTTGGTGGGCATGCCGTAGTCATCGAAGGCTGTGGTGGAAGAGGCACTAGTGCGCCACTTCGCCACGGCGGTGAGGTAGGTGTGGGTGTAGGTCTTCGCGGTGCGGACGTAGTACGCCTCGGTGTCGGCGTACGACTTGTGCTGGGTGGCTGTCTTCTTCAGCCAGGGGTCGTTGACCGTGACTGTCACCGGCGTGGAGCCGTTGTAGGTGATCTGCTGGCGCAGCTGGCCGGCGTAGGGGTCGCTGTCGGTCTGGTCGGCCACGTCCAGGCCGGTGAAGTCGATGCCGGCGACGGACGCGGTCCGTGTTGTGCCGTTCTTCTGTTTGTCGCCGTTCATGCCCTGCAGGTAGAGCGACACGGTCTTGGACTGGGTGCCGCCGGAGGCGCCGGTGATGTCGGTGACCTTGCCGTAGCCGCGCCAGATGGACCAGGTGCGCTCGTCTGCGGGGGTCATGGGGTCGTCGTTGTAGTGCCAGGCCGGGTCGGAGTAGGTGTAGGCATGCTCGACCGCGAGGTTCTTGCCGGTCGGGTCCGAGGAGACGACCGCAGTCACGCGGTACTTGTGGAACCAGTCGAGCGACGACTCGGCGGCGCCGTTGATGTGCCAGTAGGTCGGGTAGCAGCTCTTGGTGTCGTTGTCTTCGGCGGCTGGCATGTTGGAGCCGCGCACGCATTCCGGGTCGGACAAGGTGACGGTGGTGATCGCGCCGGTCTCGGACGTAACGGTCTCGATGCGGGGGCGGGTCAGCGGGAGGATGTCGTCGGAGTTGGAGTCGACCCGGTTGGCGCGCATCTGGTAGTCGAAGGTCACCGGGTCCAGCGCGATGTCCGTGCCGTTCTTACCGGTGTGCCGGATGGACTTCAGCACCAGCGTCTGGTCGGAGGTGTCCCCGATATCGCCGCCGTCGAGAAACGCCTGGGTGAGAGTCCAGGAGTCGACGGCGGTGAAGGCGCTCGCTGCGGCCGACCAGGCATAGGTGTCGATGCCGGTCAAGCGCATACGAGTGAAGAAGGACGGGCTCTTTGCATCACAGTCCGCGTCCTTCGCACAGACGGAGTCGTACGGCACGTCGGGCCAGTTGTCGGCGGTGGCGTCCGTCAGGGAGGAACAGTCCGAGGCGGTGCAGCGCTCGTCATAGGAGAAGGTGACCTTGTCCGAGGTGACCCCGCTGAACAGGGTGTCCTTGTTCTGCCCGTAAAGGATCTTGGAGAGGTAGCCGCCCCGGGTGTATGCCGTAGTGGCGGTGGCGGCGCCGTTCTTGGCGTAGTAGTTGGTCTCGGCGGTGTACCAGTAGGTCATCGCATTGCCATGCGGGTCTACGACGTAGTCCAGGTTCCAACGCCAGGCTTGGGTGAGGGAGCGGCCAGAGAACGAGTCGCCCTGGTCGTAGCCGGGCTCGCCGGAGTCGTCACCGAAGACTGGCACGGTCCATACGGAGTTGGTCTGCTCGGTATCGGCACCGGTGAGCTTGTTGAGGCCGAAGACGTACCTCGTGCCGTCACCCGTGATCACCGTCCAGTACTCACCATCGTTGTCGCCGTTGTCAGCGCCGGTGGAGTGGGTGACGGTGGAGGCGTCGTCGTTTTTCAGCCGCCACTTGCCGTTGGTGTCGTCCTTGACCAGTTCGCTGGACTTGCCGTTGAGGACCAGGGAGGCGTTGTCGTACTTCCAGCACTGGTTGTACTTGTCGTCCTGGCCATCGTCATCGCAGGCACCGTAGGAACGGTCGATGTAGGAGGACGTGAGGCCGAAGCCCTCGCCGACCTGCGTGGACTGGTTGTTCGTGGATGCTGTCTTGCCGTCGGAGCTGCCGGAGTCGTACGACAGCGACAGGGTCGGGGCAGGGCCTGCCGCGGCGGGGGGCGTGCTCAGTGGATAGGACCAGGTGAATGCGCCGGAGGAACCTCCCGCATTCCAGGTGGAGGACGACGACAGCGGCGAGGCGGCGTAGTTGCCCGCACCCGAGGCGGACTCGCCGGCTGCCGCGGTCAGCGCGAGGACGGTGGCCGAGGACGTAGTGGCGGCCGACGCCTGGGATGTGCTCTGCAGGCTGGTGGTGGTCGTGGACGAAGCAGAAGCGAGGTCTACCTTGGCCGACACGGCCTGGGCGGAGACGTCATTGCTCGAATCGAGCGGAGTCTCAACCCGACATGCCGCCTTGTTCGGCGTGGTGAGGGCGCACGCCGGCAGCTGGACCAGGCGGAGGCGGCCGGACCAGCCGCCGCCGTACCCTGATGCGAACGCCGAGTAGTCGACACTCACCTCGGCCGTGCCGGGATCGGCGGCTTCGGCGGTGAGCAGAATTCCCTTGATACCGGCCGTCTTGGCGGCCTCACGGCTCAGGACGCGTACCCGTGCCTCGCCCGAGGCTGCGTTCTTCATGCCGGGCCGGGTGATTGTGACGGGCAGCCCGCCGGCGGTGACCTTAACTTTCCCGTGTTCCGGGATCTGCGCGGTCTTCTCGGCAGCCGTGGGCCAGGACGCCTTCTGTTCCGCCGAGGCCCGCTTGGCCTGCGCGGCGTTGGCCGCCTTAGCCTTGGCGGCCGTAGCGCGGGCCTTCTTGGCCCCCAGCCCGGTCACGGCCCGCACCTTGCTCACGCGCTGCTCAGCCACCGCGGGCTTGCCCAGGCCACCGCTCGTGGCGGCAGCCGCCACGGGCGTCAGCGCGACCGGCACAGTCAAAGCCAGGGACAGGGTCACCACGAGTGGCGCCCATCGGGCTGGTATTCGGGTACGCACGAAACCCCCAGGTGAAGAAGGATCGGGAAACCTCGAGAGTGCGGCGGTGAGATAAAGACAGCGACGCAGCAGACTCAGTGGTGGCACGAGCGGGTGGCAACCCTCGCCACGGGTGCCGGCAGCAGAAGAGAGGCAGAGCAGGGCGGGCGGCGGTGCCTGCCGCCGCCCGACCCGTGCGCGGGGTCAGTCCCTGACGGTGTTGGCGATCTGATCCTGGCTGGCCATGGTACCGGCCCAGATCTGGATGTCGGTGATGGATCCGGGCAAGTAGTGGCCCCAGGCGGAGTTCACGAACCCTTTGCCGACCGCGAAGTCACCGGATCCCACCACGGCCGTGTAGGCGGTGTCGGCACCGTTCTGATTGAGGCCCAGATAGAGGCTGACCGTGCCAGACTGTGCGTCGTACACCCCGGTCATTCCCACCGGACTGCCGAACGTGGCTGCCGCGTTGGACGTGACGCCAGTAAAACTGCCATCGACGTTGAGGCGGCCGAAGTGCCAGAAGCCGACCGGAATCGTCTTGTCCGTCTCTGGGTCGGTGTCGGTGCTCTTCAGCTCGTACCAGAAACCCCAGGCGGAGCCGTCGGCGCTGCTCTGTCCGATTACCTGCGCGGTGTAGCCGATGCCCTTGGCAACCAGCGCATCAGCGTCCAGCTGGACGGCGGTGGTGGCGGTGAATGAGCCGGTCTCATCCACCAGCGGCCCGGAGGCCGTGGCCGCGCTGTCCGGGCCGTTGACGACGATCCCTTCACCGTCCAACTTGGCACCACCGGAAAGCGTGAGCGAGCGGCCGTAGCCGGAGTCGCTGTCCGTGAGGGTGGTGCCGCTGTGATCAGCCGGGTTCCAGGATGCCACCAGCTCGGCACCCGCATAGCCGTTGGAGTTCATCAGCCGTGCGTCCGTGGAAATCAGGTCATCGGTGAGCTTGACCTGCCAGGCCCGGACCTCGTCGATCTGCCCGCCGAAGTAGTCGGTGGGAGTTCCAGCCGAGTAGAGGGTCCTGCCGATCAGGAAGCTTCCGTTGGCGGCCGCGGGCTGCCCGCTGTCCAGGACGACCGGGGCTCCCTGGGGCTTGCCGTTGACGTACAGCTGGATGGTCCTGGCCTTCGAGTCGTACACGCCGCCCAGGTGGGTCCACACACCGAAGGGGACCGAGGTCTGGTCGGCGTAGGAGCGGACAATGTGGGAAGTGCCAGCGGAGTCCCGCCAGTGCCAGTTGAAGATCCAGCCCTTGTAGGAGGTGGAGTAGTAGATCGAGAAGCCCGACGCGGTGGCGTCGCTGCTCACCTGCGAGACAACGGCGTAGTTGTGGGCCGGGGCCGAGGCGATGCGGGCCCACGCCGAAACCGTGTACGAGGCCCGGGTCTCCAATACCGCGCCGGAGGTCGCCGCGTAGCCGGCGGAGCCGTCGAGGGTGAGCCCGGTGTCGGTCACCGAGGTTTCGAGGTCGTTGCCGGTGGCGTCCTTGGTGATGACGCCACGTCGGCCGCGTCCGTCACGGGAGGCGCCAGAGGCGGAGAGGGCGGCGTTGTCCTGGTTGGCCGTCACCGTGGTTGAGGAGTCGACGGCAACGCCGCTGGGCTCATCGAAATGCCATTGCCCGACCGGACCTGGGCCCTCATCGACCACGAAATCGATAGCGTTCTGGGCACCCCAGCCGATGGTGTCCTTGGCACGTACGAAGATGGTGTACGTGCCCGGCGCCGATGGAGTGATGACCTTGGTCACGGTCGATCCGGGGATCGGGGCCGACCAGGAGACGTCAGTGGACAACTTGTACATGTAGGCGGTGTTCTTGTCCCCCGAGTACGGAGTGAACGTGAAGGACGCATCGACGCCCGGTCCGCCGCCCGGCGCGCAGGCGTTGGCCGTGCAACGGGAGTACGGGGTGGCCACCGCGATACCGGGGGCCTTCGGACGAGTTGAATCGACCTTGAAGTAACACCAGTCGTCTGTAGCGGCGTTGGACGGCGAGGACAGATGGCTGTTGTAGCTGTTGTAGTACGAGCGGGTCCAGGTCCGATAGCGGTACAGCGTGCCGTCCGTCAGCGTCGGAGGGTCCGCAAACAGTTGTGTGTTGTCAGCGGCGTGGCCGCTGGTGGGCCCGTTCCATCTCATCGACAGCCTGCGACCAGGAATTGTTGCTGGCGGTGTACTTGTCGAGGTCGAACGCCGCGCGCAGCAGCGCGTCCTTCTCGCCCCCCTTGGCCGTCTGCACGGTCGCGGTCAACCGGGGATTGGGGGACGAGACGATCAACGGATCACTCTGGTCGGTCTCGCACTGGGTGCCGTCGCCCGTGACCAAGCCGATCGCGGTGGGCTTGGCGGGAATACCGACGAAGTCCACATCCAGGGTCGCGTCGTCGTCGAACCGCTTCCAGCCGTTGGGGTCGGACTCGTCGTGCGCCTTCAGCATCAGAGTGAGACGGGAGATGTCACCGGCCGCGAACTTCTTCACCGTCGAGGTGAGGTTCTCGTTAGGCTCGGTTGAGCTGTCGTTGAACTCGATCGCCTTGTCCGGCTGACTCGGGTCACAGGCAGAGCCCCGGCCCGCCGAGACGTACCGGTCGACCATCAGGTCCCAGTTCGCCGTCGGCCCCGGCCATTTGGTGGACGCCGAGATGTTCCCGGTGCGCACCAGGTCCACCCAGGACGGGACGCAGGACATCGAGAAGCGCTCAGTGATCCGGAAGGTAACATCCAACACCTGCTTGCCCGCCAACTGACTCGGCGAGAACTCGAAATACATCCGGTTCCTGTAACCCGAACCGCAGTAGTAGGCGTAGCCGCCAGTCACATAGGTGTCGCAGTACCCGACGCCCTTGCCGTCGTCGCCGCCCGAGAAGTTGTAGAAGGTGTCCCCGTCGGAGGACAGCAACGTGCGCTCCGACTCGCCCCACGACACATCCGGGTCGATGTACAGCGGGTACACGGTGTCCGCACCGGTCAGCAGACCCGCATCGGGTACCACCGTGACCGCCTCCGTACCGGCCGACACAGGCAGCCTCACAGAGACGTCGCCATCGCCCGGGCCCTCCGTGGGGTCTGCCGACTGTTCGCCGGACTCGTCTTCGTCCGACGTTGACATGTCGTTCGCCGAGGCGAGGCTGAACGAAGCCCGCGACGTGCTCGCCGGTGATGTACCCGACGAGGGGGTGGCCGCGTCCCCTGCAGAATCCCACATCTGCGCGGACGGGGCGCGGAAGACCGTGTTGCCGTTGGCGTCCACCGCGGAAAGGTTTCCGCCCTCGTCGCGAACGGTCAGACCCTTGGTCTTCAGAGAGAAGTCGAGTTTTTTCAACGCCGGGTTGGCGGCCGCCGTCCCGTTCTTGACGACCAGCACCTGCCGGACGCCCTCAGCCGTGGCCGTCATCCGCAAGTCCACACCCGGCAACACGTCCACATACAGGGCGGACGCCCCGTCCAGCACCGGCTTCGGAAGCGTCCCAGGCCATCCCAAGGACAACGATGTCCCGTTGTCGGCCAGCGTCATCAAATCGGCGCCACCGCCACCGTCAGACAGGGCAATACCCAGGACTGCAGCCTTTGGTCCAATCGAACCGTCCGCTCGCCGCACAAGCGTCGCGTCCGGCACCGCCCACGAACCGTCACCGAGCCTGGCCCGGACCGGAACCGCCGACTGCACCAGCTTGAAAGTCAGACCGTCGGGGTTGGCGTACGTCGTCGAGTACTCAGTGCGCTGGCCCACCACCTCGACCCGCTCACCGGACTCGGCCGCCTGCGCCGAAGCGGCCTGAGCCTCCAACGTCGCATCCGCGCGAGCTTCCGGCGCGGGCACTCCCAGGACAGGAAGCCCTGCCAGCAACGCCGTCACCGCCGCGCCGGCAAAGAACCGCCTTCCGCCATGCCCTCTACGTTCCGGGCAACTGCTCTGCACGCCGACATGACGGCGCGACACACCCCACCCCATAGCCCCCGCCACCCCCCTTAAAAGATCTTTACAAGTTGAAGATCTAAGTTCACCGATTGCAGCAAGTCAACACTTTTGAGTGACAACTCGGCAGGCGCATGTCAGATGTGCGATCGAGTCGGGGTCTCAAACGCACGAAGGTCCACAGGTCAGGATATGGATGCCTGGCCACGGTGCCGGGGCGTTGCCGTCAAGCAATCAACCAGCGCGCTAGGGACGCAATTACCCCCGCCGCGCCACGAATCCCGCCACCCGCTCCTCCAGTCGTCTCCGGCATTCCGGCCACTCCCGGACCGTGACGGAGAAGATCGCCGAGTCGCGCAGCCGTCCCTCCTCCCCGGGCGCCCAGGAGCGGGACCAGTTGCGCAGGACGCCCTCGAAGCGGGCGCCGACGCTCTGGATCGCGGCCCGTGAGCGGGCGTTGCGGGCGTCCGTCTTCAGGTCGACCCGGGAGACGCCCCATGTGTCGAAGGCGTGGCGGAAGAGCAGCAGCTTGGCCTCGGCGTTGATGCCCGTGCCCTGCGCCGAGGCTCCCAGCCAGGTGAATCCGACCTCGACGGCGTCGAGCCGGTCGTCCGAGCGCCAGCACCGCGGCTCCCAGAACGACGTGGCCCCCACCGCCCGACCGGTCGCCACCGACACCTGCGCGTAGGGCGCCAGCCGTCCCGTCGCCGCCCGCGCGAGCTGTGCGTCGACGTAGTCACCGACCTCATGGGCCCTGGGCACCCAGGTGTACGCGTACGTTCCGCGGTGCTCCTCCGCCGCCGCGGCCAGGTCCGCCGTGTGTCCGTGGTCCAGCGGTTCCAGGCGCACCAACGCGCCTGCCAGGACCGGCCCTTCGAGCTGGAAACCCAACGCCCGTTCAACCCCCGATGCCTCTGCCCAGCTCCGCGAACGCCTCGTGGAAACCGGGGAAAGTCTTCCGTACGCACCCGGGGTCGTCGAACGAGATTCCCGGCACCCGGAGGCCGGTGACCGCGAAGGACATCACGATGCGGTGGTCGCCGTACGTCTCGATGCGCGTCTCGGCCGAAGGCGCGGTCCCCGGGTGGATCTCGATCCAGTCCGGGCCCGTGGCCACCCGCACGCCCAGCCGCCGCAGGTTTCGCGCGCAGGCCTCAAGGCGGTCGCACTCCTTCACCCGCGTGTTGGCCACGTCCTCGATGCGGACCGGGCCGGAGGCGAAGGGGGCGATCGCCGCCAGTGTCGGCATGGTGTCGGAGATGTCCCGCATGTTCACTGTCAGGCCGCGCAGTTCGCCGGTGCCCCGGACCGTGGTGGCGTCGGCGCCGACGGACACCTCCGCGCCCATCCGCCGCAGGACGTCCACGAAGCCGAGGTCGCCCTGCAGCGCGCCCGTGCCGAGCCCCGGGACCGTCACCTCGGCGCCCGGGGTCAGCGCCGCCGCCGCGAAGAAGTAGCTCGCCGTGGACGCGTCCGGCTCGATCGCGTAGGTCGTGGCGCGGTAGCCGCCCGGCGGGACCACGAAGACGTCGCCCTCCCTCGCCGCCTCCACGCCGAACGCCCGCATCATCGCGAGGGTGATCTCGACGTACGGCGCCGACACCAGGTCGGTGACGCGGATGCGCAGGCCCCGCCGGGTGAGGGGGCCGAGGAGCAGGAGCGCGGTGAGGTACTGGGAGGACTCGCCCGCGTCCAGCACCACCTCCCCGCCGTCGACGCCCGCCGCCCGCACGGTCAGCGGATGATGCCCCTCCGCCTCCTCGTGCCGCAGGTCCACCCCCAGGTCACGCAGCGCCCGTGACAACGGCAGCAGCGGACGCCGGCGCATCTGGGGCGACGCGTCGAAGCGGTACATGCCGTGGCCGGCCGCGGCCAGGGTGGGCAGGAAGCGGGCGGTGGTCGCGCCGTCACGGCAGTACACGTCGGCCTCGGCGACCGCCGGTCCCTGCGGGCGGCCGTCCACCCGCCAGACGTCCGGCGCACGGCCCACCCGGTAGCCGAGCCGCACCAGGCCCTCGGCGAAGCCTTCCGTGTCGTCCGAGCGCAGGGGGCGCACGAGGGTGGTCACGCCGTCGGCCGCGGCGGCCAGGAACAGGGCGCGGGCGGTGAGGGACTTGGAGCCGGGGAGGGAGAGGGAAAGGGAAAGGGAAGGGGACCGCGGGGCGGGCGTGTCGACGGGCATGCCCCTCATGATCTCCGCAGGACCGCCTCCGACGCCCGGACGTCCACGGTATGGACCCCGTTCAGGCGCGACGCCCGGAGCGTGGCCCCCGCCGCCACCGGTCGTCCGGCAGCGGTGACTTCCGGTCCGTCTGCACCTGGAGTTCGTAGTACGAGTCCGCGGCCGTGCCGTGCCACACCTCGTCGTGCGCCGCGAGCGCCCCGCGCAGGGCCCCGCCCGCCGTCCCGCGGCGTCGGACGTGGCGGGCGAGCAGGGCGAGGAGGGCCATGGTCACGGCGAGACCGGCGAGGACGGTCAGAAGCGGCAGCAACTGGCTCATGCGCCGACCCTACGCCGGAGGCACGATCGGCCCAATGAGCCGACTCATCCGTCCCGTTGGTCCCGGCCGCACCAACTTGGGGAAATCGGGCCCGAGCCGGGAACCTCGCCCCGCCCCCGCTCGTCCAACCCGCAAGCTGCCGGAGAGTCACCGCGGTACGGCGTCGGCCTCGCTGCTGGCTGCGAACGCTGACCACACCCTCTCCTCCGTACTGCGGCCGGCAGCAGGCCGTCATCGGCGCGCCCCCCTCCAACTGCGCCGATGGCGGCCCCTCCCTGGTTACTGTGCGCTCCCTTGACTGGCAGAAACTTCCCGGATATTGGTGACCTCTCGGAAGTTTCCTTCAGCGGATCACCTCCGGAAGGAGCGCACGTGCCCTCCAGACGTACCGTCCTCGCCGCCACGGCAGGCGCCGCCGCCTCGCTCGCCCTCAGCGGGACCGCTCACGCGAACGACCAGAAGCACGACCACAGGCTCCGCTCCCTCATCTCCCGTATGACGCTTGAGGAGAAGGTCGGCCAGCTCTTCGTGATGCGGGTCTACGGCCACTCCGCCACCGCCCCCGACCAGGCCGACATCGACGCCAACCTCAAGGAGATCGGCGTCCGTACGGCCGCCGAGATGATCGCCAGGTACCGGGTGGGCGGGATCATCTACTTCACCTGGGCGCACAACACCCGTGATCCGCACCAGATCGCCGACCTCTCCAACGGCATCCAGCAGGCGTCGCTGCACCAGCCGGGCGGCCTGCCGGTCCTGATCTCCACCGACCAGGAGCACGGGATCGTCTGCCGCGTCGGCGAGCCCGCCACCCTCTTCCCGGGTGCCATGGCCATCGGCGCCGACGGCTCGCGGAAGGACGCCCGCACCCTCGGCCGTATCGCCGGGCAGGAACTCAGGGCGATCGGCATCCGGCAGAACTACTCCCCCGTCGCCGACGTCAACGTCAACCCGGCCAACCCGGTCATCGGCGTCCGTTCCTTCGGCTCCGATCCTCAGGAAGTCGCCGGGCTCGTGGCCGCCGAGGTCGCCGGCTACCAGGGCGCCGGGGTCGCCGCGACCGCCAAGCACTTCCCGGGACACGGGGACACCGCGGTCGACAGCCACTACGGCTTCCCGGTCATCACCCACAGCCGGGAGGTGTGGGAGAAGCTGGACGCCGTCCCGTTCCGGGCCGCGATCCGCGCCGGCATCGACTCGATCATGACCGCGCACATCCAGTTCCCGGCCCTGGACGAGTCGGGCGACCCGGCCACGCTCTCCCACCCGATCCTCACCGGCATCCTGCGCGGCGAACTCGGCTACGACGGGGTCGTGGTCACGGACTCCCTCGGCATGGAGGGGGTCCGCACGAAGTACGGCGACGACCGCGTCCCCGTCCTCGCCCTCAAGGCCGGTGTCGACCAGCTCCTCAACCCGCCCTCCCTGGACGTGGCGTGGAACGCCGTCCTGAAGGCCGTACAGGACGGAGAGCTCACCGAGGCGCGGCTGGACGAGTCGGTCCTGCGGATCCTGCGGCTCAAGGCCCGGCTGCGGCTCTTCGAGGAGCCCTACGTCAGCCACGGCGGCGTCACCCGGACCGTCGGCACCCCGGCCCACCTCGCCGCCGCCGACCGGATCGCCGAGCGCACGACGACCCTGCTGGTCAATGAGCGGCGGCTGCTGCCCCTGTCCCGCCGCACCCACCGCACGCTGCTCGTCGTGGGCGCCGACCCCGCCTCCCCGTCCGGCACGACGGGCCCGCCCACCGGGGTCCTCGCCGCCGCCCTCACCGAGCTGGGCTTCACAGCCACCGCCCTGTCGACCGGTACGGCCCCCTCGGCGGCCGTCGTCGCCCAGGCCGTCGCAGCCGCGCGGCAGGCGGACGCGGTGGTCGTGGGGACGTACAACATCACCGCGGCCCAGAAGACGCTCGTCGAGCAGCTCCTGGCGACCGGGAAGCCGGTGGTGGCCGTCGCGATCCGCAATCCCTACGACGTGGCCCAACTGCCCGCGGTCCCGGCGTACTTGGCAACCTACTCCTGGACCGACGTCGAACTGCGGGCGGTGGCACGGGTGATCGCCGGAAAGGCGGCACCGCACGGGAGGCTGCCGGTGCCGGTGCAGCGGGCGGATGATCCCGCGAAGGTGCTGTACCCGGTCGGGTACGGGCTGTCGTACCGCCGATAGCGCGCGGGACGTAGTTCCCGTACGACTCACAACTCGTACATCACCCCCGAAAGGCGCAAAGGACCCCACATGTCTGGCGTGGCCCCGCCGCGGCGGTCACGCTGGACGCGGGGTAGTCCGGGGGGATTGTGATGCGCGACAGATTTTCTACGGGGGTGGTGTCCGTACTGGCGGTGCTGCTGGCCGCCCTGCTGACGGGGTGTACGCAGTCGGCGGCCGGTGGGGAGAACGACAAGGGGCCCGCCGCCACGGCCGCCGTCTCGCCGTCCGCGGCCCGGGCCTCCGGTTTCGGCGCGGTGTTCCTCGGGGTCGACGAGTGCAGCTCCTTCGGCAAGACCAGCTTCACCGAGGTGCCCTGCTCCGGCGAGCGGGCGGCGGCACGGGTCGTGGCCCGGCACGACGGCACCACGGCCGACGGACCACCCTGCCCGGCCACCACCGACTTCGTGCTGCACATCAGTGAGCAGAGCCAGATCTCCGACGAGGACGGCGACGGGGCGGTGCCGCAGGGCTACGCCTGCATGCGCAACCTCCAGCCGCCGCATCCCGGCGACCCCGGCGGCGGGGGCGGTCCGCGGACCATCGTCGGCGACTGCGTGTACGGCTCGGGAAGCGGGCAGGTCAGAGAGACCGCGTGCGACGGCGGGGGTGCGAGGAAACCGCAGTACAAGGTGGTGAATGCGGTCGGCGCGCGCAGCAGGTGCCCGCTGTCGACGGCCCTGTACGTCCAGCTCGGCGGTCCTCAGCCGGTGGGCTGCGCCCGGCCGTTGTGAGCCCGGCCGGGCGCGCCGCGCGGACTACGGACGCAGGGTGGGCTCGCGCTCCACGTCCCGTACGTCCAGCTTCGTGTCGAACTTCGCGAGCGGCTTCGCCGCGGTGACGGCGGTGGCCGGGACGCCCGCCCAGGCGAGGATCCTGGCCGTCGCGAACGCCTTCTGGTCGGCGACCAGACCGGCGACGTTCGCCCCGTGGTTCATGCCGGGCGCGGTGAACACATAGGCGTCCTTCGCCCCCTTGTCGACGCGGAACCGCTCCGCGCCCCACGGGTCGTTCTGGCCGTAGACGTACAGCATGTGGCGGGCGTTGCCTCGCACCCAGCTGTCCACGTCCCGCATCGCGTACGGCTGGAACTTCGTCGGGATGCTGCGCGGGACGAAGTTGCGCGGCGGCTGGTAGCCGTACCGGATGTACTTCTTCTCGATGTGCGGGAACTTGATCGTCGGAGCGCCGAGCTGGGTCGCTGCCTGGTAGTAGTACGGCGTGTACGTCTCCAGACCCTGGTCGGCGTAGGCGGAGAAGCCGGAGATCGTGTCGATCGAGTTCCAGATCTGGTCGTCGGTCGCGGTCTTCGCGTTCGCCGGGATCAGCTCGTCGTCACCGCAGTTGGCCAGCAGGTTGTACTGCCAGAAGCCCCAGACGTAGTCGAGGACGACGGCCTCGTAGGCCTTGTCGAGGCTGCCGACGGTGGTGAAGGTGAGGCCCTCCGCCGCCGCGTAGTCGGCGTACTTCTTCTCCAGCGGCTCGCGCCGCACCAGGGCCTCGCGCTGCACCGCGTTCAGCCGGTCGCGGCACTCCTTGGTGCCGACCTTCTCGAAGAAGCGGTCGTAGGCCGAGTCCTCGTTGTTCACCACGTCGTTGGGGGCGACGTAGGCGACGACGCCGTCCATGTCCCGCGGGTAGAAGCGCTCGTAGTACGTGGCCGTCATGCCGCCCTTGGAGCCGCCCGTGGAGAGCCAGTTCTTGGTGTAGATCTTCTTCAGCGCCTTGAAGATGCGGTGCTGGTCGCTGGCGGCCTGCCAGATGTCCAGCTTGGTCCAGTCGGCCGGGTCGGGCCGGGAGGGCGTGAAGAAGCGGTACTCCATGGAGACCTGGTTGCCGTCCACGATCTGGGTCGGCTCACTGCGCCGAGGCGTGGTGGAGACGTTGTAGCCGCCGGTGTAGAAGACCGTCGGCCGGCTCACGTCCTTGTGCAGCACGGTGATCCGCTGCTGGAACGTGCCCTTGGACGGGTGCCGGTGGTCGACCGGCTGGGTGTAGTTGAGCACGAAGAAGCGGTAACCGGTGTACGGCTTCTCCTCGATCAGGCTCATCCCCGGGACGGCGAGGAGCTGATCCTTGATGTCGGTGGTGGCACCGGTGCCGTGGGCCTCCGGCTCGGCGGCGGTGGCCGCCCCCGCCGTGCCGACCGTGCCGATGAGCACGACCAGCGTGAGAAGCCATCTGAGCGCCTTGCGCATGCACCCTCCCCTGTGAGTACAGATGTGCGCCGGACGCTAGCGGCGCAAGTGCCGTCCGCACCAGGGGAGATGGCGCCTCGATGGGGAAAACCCTGTGAGAAATCCGTGCGTCAGAGCCGGATCCAGCCGTCCGAGTCGTACCTGCCGCGGCCGACCGCGCCCTTCAACCACACCTTGCGCTGCCCGGCGTGCACGGTGACGGGTCCGGCGCGGTACTTGTACGTGCCTGAGTCCTCGACCGGCCGCAGGCCGTACGCGCGCAGGCTCACCATCATGTGCTGCCGTGCCCCGGGCCGCCGGGGAAGCGTGATCGCGCACACGTAACCGCGCCGCTTGTAGACCTCCACCGTGCCGGTGGAGAACGGGAACGATCTGACCTTGCGTCCCTCGCACGACGTGGCCGCGGCCTGCGCCTGCCCCGGCACGGCGACCCCGAGCATCCCGGCCGCCACCGTCACGGCCAGCCCTGTCGCGAGCCGCCGTATCGCTCCACTCTTCACTGCCGTCCCTCCCGCAGCTCTCTGGGCGTACAGGTGTACGGACGCAGAACGTATGTCGGACGGTTGCACGACCGTCAGCGAGACACCTCGACCGGCTCCCCTACGAACGTCCGCCACAGCTCGGCGTACCGCCCCTCCAGCGCGAGCAGTTCGTCGTGGGTGCCGTCCTCCACCACCCGGCCGTGATCCATGACCACGACCCGGTCGGCGCGGGCCGCCGTGGTGAGGCGGTGGGCGACGACGAGTGTCGTACGGCGGCCCGCCAGGCGGTCGGTGGCCTGGTTGACCTGGGCCTCGGTGGCGAGGTCCAGGGCCGCCGTGGCCTCGTCCAGGAGCAGGATGTCGGGGTCGACCAGCTCGGCGCGGGCCAGTGCGATCAGCTGGCGCTGTCCGGCCGAGAGGTTGCGGCCGCGCTCGGCGACCTCGTGGAGGTAGCCGCCCTCCAGCGTGGCGATCATCTCGTGGGCGCCGACCGCGCGGGCCGCCGCCTCGACCTCGGCGTCGGTGGCGTCCGGGCGGCCGTAGGCGATGGCGTCGCGGACCGTGCCCTGGAAGAGGTACGCCTCCTGGGGGACCACGCCGAGCCGGTGACGGTAGGAGGTCAGGTCCAGGGAGCGCAGGTCGGTGCCGTCGACCGTGACCCGGCCACCCGTCGGGTCGTAGAACCGGGCCACCAGCTTGACCAGGGTGGACTTGCCCGCGCCCGTCTCGCCGACGAAGGCGACCGTCTGGCCGGCGGGGATCTTCAAGTCGATCCCGCCGAGGGCCTCCTCGTCGTCCCCGTACGCGAAGCGCACGTCCTCGAACGCGACTTCGCCGCGCAGCGAGAGGACTTCCAGGGGCTCTTTCGCCGCCTTCGTGGACGTCGGCTCCTGGAGCAGTTCCTGGATGCGGCCCAGGGAGACGGTCGCCTGCTGGTAGCCGTCGAAGACCTGGGAGAGCTGCTGGACCGGGGCGAAGAACAGGTCGATGTAGAGGAGGTAGGCGACCAGGGCGCCGGTCGTCAGGGTCGCCGCGTCCACCCGCCCCGCGCCCGAGATCAGCACGGCCGCGGCGGCCACCGAGGACAGCAGCTGGACGAAGGGGAAGTAGACCGAGATCAGCCACTGGCCCCGGATACGGGCCTGACGGTAGCTGTCACTGCGTTCCGCGAACCGCGCCATTCCGTCCCGCTCCCGGCGGAACGCCTGCACGATCCGCAGCCCCGACACCGACTCCTGGAGGTCGGCGTTGACCACCGAGACGCGCTCGCGGGCGAGTTCGTACGCCTTCACGCTCGCCTTGCGGAAGAAGTACGTGGCGACGATCAGCGGCGGCAGCGTCGCGAAGACGACCAGCGCCAGCTGTACGTCGATCACCAGCAGGGCGACCAGGATGCCGAAGAAGGTGACGACCGAGACGAACGCGGTGACCAGGCCGGTCTGCAGGAAGGTCGAGAGGGCGTCGACGTCCGTCGTCATCCTCGTCATGATCCGGCCGGTCAACTCCCGCTCGTAGTAGTCGAGTCCGAGCCGCTGCAGCTGGGCGAAGATCTTCAGGCGGAGGGAGTAGAGGACCCGTTCGCCGGTGCGGCCGGTCATCCGGGTCTCGCCGATCTGGGCCGCCCACTGGACGAGCACCGAGAGCAGGGCGAGCAGGGTCGCCGTCCAGACCGCCCCGACTGCCATCCGGGAGACGCCGTCGTCGATGCCGTGCCGGATCATCACGGGGAGGAGCAGGCCCATGCCGGCGTCCACGGCTACCAGGCCCAGGCTGATCAGCAGCGGGCGGCCGAAGCCCCGCAGCAGCCGCCGCAGGCCGTAGGACTCCTCGGGCGTGACCGCGCGGGCCTCATCGATGTCGGGGATATCCGTCGCCGGGGGCAACGCGTCGACCTCGGCGAGGAGTTCGGGCGTGGCCGGAGTGCCGGCCAGGGCCAGATCCTTGCGCTCACGGTCGCCGGTCCACAGGCGGGGGGTGACCCCGCGCTCGGCGTCGAACTCGGCGTCCAGTTCGTCGCGTACGGAGGTGTCCTCCTGTACGGCGACCGGCTGGGCGTGGCCCGGGGAGACGCCGCCGAGGCCGTCGGGGTCGGTGAGCAGCCGGCGGTAGAGCGCGGAGCGCTTCTCCAGCTCCTCGTGGGTGCCCACGTCGGCGAGGCGGCCGTGGTCCAGGACGGCGATGCGGTCGGCGAGGTTCAGGGTGGAGCGGCGGTGGGCGATGAGGAGGGTGGTGCGGCCCTCCATGACGTGTTTCAGGGCCTCGTGGATCTCGTGCTCGACCTGGGCGTCCACGGCCGAGGTGGCGTCGTCGAGGACGAGCAGACGGGGGTCGGTGAGGATCGCCCGGGCGAGCGCGACGCGCTGGCGCTGGCCGCCGGAGAGGGTGAGGCCGTGCTCGCCGACCGTGGTGTCGTAGCCGTCGGGGAGCTCGGCGATGAAACGGTCCGCCTGAGCGGCGCGGGCGGCCTTCACGACGTCTTCGAGCGTGGCGTCGGGCCGGCCGTAGGCGATGTTGTTGCGGACCGTGTCCGAGAACAGGAAGGAGTCCTCGGGGACCAGGCCGATCGCGGACCGCAGGGAGTCGAGGGTGAGCTCGCGGACGTCGTGGCCGCCGATGAGGACGGCTCCGTGGGTGACGTCGTAGAAGCGCGGCAGGAGCAGGGAGACCGTGGACTTGCCCGAGCCGGAGGAGCCGACGACCGCGAGGGTCTCGCCGGGGCGGATCTCGAAGGAGAGGCCGTCGAGGACCTTACGGCCGTCCTCGTAGCCGAAGGAGACGTCGTCGAACTCGACGGTGGCCGGAGCGTCGGCGGGGAGCTCCTTGGCGCCGTCCTTCAGGTACGGCTCGGTGTCGATCAGCTCCAGGACGCGCTCGGTGCCGGCGCGGGCCTGCTGGCCGACCGTGAGGACCATCGCGAGCATGCGGACCGGGCCGACGAGCTGGGCGAGGTAGGTGGAGAAGGCGACGAAGGTGCCGAGCGTGATGTGACCGCGGACCGCGAGCCAGCCGCCGAGCGCGAGCATCGCGACCTGGCCGAGGGCGGGGACGGCCTGGAGCGCCGGGGTGTACTTGGAGTTGAAGCGGATCGTGCGCAGGCGGCCCGCGAAGAGCCGGCGGCCGACCTCCCTGAGCTTGCCGGTCTCCTGGTCCTCCTGCCCGAAGCCCTTCACCACGCGTACGCCGCTGACGGCGCCGTCGACCACGCCCGCGACGGCGGCGGCCTGGGCCTGGGCGTACCAGGTGGCGGGGTGCAGCTTGGAGCGGGAGTGCTTGGCGATCCACCACAGGGCCGGGGCGACCGCGAGGGCGACCAGGGTGAGCGGGATCGACAGCCAGGCCATCACGACCAGGGAGATCAGGAAGAGGGCGAAGTTGCCGATCGTCATGGGGAGCATGAAGAGCAGGCCCTGGATCAGCTGGAGGTCGCTGGTCGCCCGGCCGACGACCTGGCCGGTGGACAGCTCGTCCTGGCGCCGGCCGTCGAGGCGGGTGATCGTGCCGAACATCTCCGTGCGCAGGTCGTGCTGGACGTCGAGGGCGAGGCGGCCGCCGTAGTAGCGGCGAACGTAGGTGAAGGCGTAGACGAGGACGGCGGCCACGACGAGGGCTGCCGCCCAGGGGGCCATGTCCCTGGTGTGGTCGCCGACGACGTCGTCGATGATCACCTTGGTGATCAGGGGGACGATCGCCATGACGGCCATGCCGCCGAGGGAGGAGCCCAGGGCCAGGACGACGTCCTTGGGGTAGCGCCAGGCGTACCCGGCCAGTCGTCGTGCCCATCCCCGTTGCGGTGTCACGCGGGTGCCCTCCGGTTCGTCCATTCGTCCTGATCTACCGGAAGGCACCAACGCGGACGGAAGCGGATTTCATCCCTCCGCAACATTTTCGAGGATCAGACCCGCACCCTCAGGTAGTAGAACCGGGTCGTCTGCACCGCGTTCTGGTTGTCGTCGCTCACCAGGAGGACCTGGAGGCGGCCCGTCTCGTGGCCCTTCTCGTGGCCCGTGATCACCATGCCCTCGATGTTGTCGAGGAGGGGGTTCGGCTGGGGCTGCTCGGCCGTGGCGCCCAGGGTGGGGCAGCTCGCGATGTCCGTGAGCAGGGTCTTCCTGATCAGCCGTACGCCGGACTGGCCCGTCAGGTTCTCGATGCCGCTCGTGTCCGTCGCGTGGCGGGGGTCGGCCAGGTACAGGCGGACCGTGTTGCCGACGCCGGAGGTGAAGCCGCGTTCCAGGACGAGGAGGCGGCCGTCGGGGAGGGCCTGGACCTCGGGGACGCCGAGGAAGGCGGCGTCGGTGCGGTAGGCGTACTGGGCGGTGGGCTTGAAGTGGTTGTTCTTGGTCCGGGTCCAGGTCTGGAAGCGGACGGTTCCGGCCGTGTCGCCGGAGAGCGCGTACTCCATGGAGGCGAGCAGGGTACGGCCGCCGTTCATGAGGGTCAGGCCCTCGAAGGTCTGGTTCGCGGTGGCGCGGCCCGCCGGGGTCACCTGGAGCGCGGCCGGGACGGCGAGGCGGTCCAGGATCCTGCCGTCGGCGCTGTAGCGGCGGATCGACGGCTCGGTCTCTGAGGTGATCAGCCGGGTGCCGTCCTTGTCGATCACCAGCCCCTCGGAGTCCAGCGCGGCGCCCTTCTCGTCGGCGAGCGGGACGACCGACTCCGGCGCGAGGGTCCTCGCGTCCAGGCCGAAGAGGGAGGACCGGTCGGAGAGCGCGGCGAGGGAGCCGTCCTTGTCCACGGCGAGCGCGGAGAAGTTGCCGACGAAGGTGCCGTCGTATGTCGTCTTGTCGAGCGCGTCGGAGAAGCGGTCGAGGGAGACGGACGGGGAGCAGGCGTGGCGCACCGGGGCCGAGGCGACGGCGGTCCCCGCCCCTGTCAGGCAGGTCGCCGCCGCCAGGGCCGCGGTGGTGGTCGCGAGTACGGTTCTCAGCTGCATGGGCGTCACCGTAGGGCGGGCCGGTGACGTCGGGAGTACGTGCCGTGAAGCGCCGACGGGCGATCAGGTGGCGAGGGGCCCGTCGTGGCGCGGGTGACCGCACCTCCCCAAGGGGCGCGAGGCCGTATCGATGTGCGGCTCCGCCGCGGAAGCGCGACCAGCCACCACACACCCGCAGCCGCGGTCGCAGTCCACGTCCGGCCCCGCACCCCGGTCGAAGGCCTGTTGCCGCCGCACAGAAGACGGGCAAGGTGGCGAACGGCCCGTCGTGACGCAGGTGACAGCACCTCCCCAGGGGCGCGAGGCTGTATCGATGTGCGGCTCCGCCGCGGAAGCGCGACCAGCCACCACACACCCGCAGCCGCGGTCGCAGTCCACGTCCGGCCCCGCACCCCGGTCGAAGGCCTGTTGCCGCCGCACAGAAGACGGGCAAGGTGGCGAACGGCCCGTCGTGACGCAGGTGACAGCACCTCCCCAGGGGCGCGGGGAACTGCGCAACCACCCACAACACACCCGCAGCCGCCCGACGACCCGCCCCGGCACCCCTGTAGGCGCGCCGCCCAAGCCCAGCGCAGCGGTTCAGCTCGCCGCGAGGTCCCGGTGGATGACCTTGGAGACGCCCTGGATCGTGGTGATGCCGTAGTTCATGGTGCTGTTGCCGTGTGTGAGCACCGTGATCATGTAGTCATGACCGCCGCCCGTGAAGGTGCCGACGCTGTGCACCCGCCAGCCGTGGGTGGAGCGCTGGAGCCAGCCGTTCTTGACGTGCCAGGCGATGCCCGACCCGGCGCCGTACGGCGTGCCCCAGCGCTGCGACGAGATGACCTGGCCCATCAACTTCAGGATGTAGGCACGCGAGTTGTCGCTCAGGACCGTGTTCTTCGCGGTGACCAGCTTGAGCAGCTTCTGCTCGTCGGTGACGGTGATCTGGGTCAGGCCCCAGTAGTTGTTCGCTCCCGGCTTGGTCTGGGTCATGCCGGCCGCGGTGAGGAAGCCCTTGATCTTGGTGAGGCCGAGCTGCCGCCACAGCTTGCTGGTCGCGTCGTTGTCCGACTTGGTGATCATGGCCTTGGCGAGCGTGGTCTCGGTGTTGGTCAGATACCTGTTGTGCTTCTTCGCGTCCCACAGCAGCGTGGCGAGGACCGTCACCTTGACGACGCTCGCCGAGTCGTAGGCGGTCGAGGAGCGCAGAGTGCAGGTGGTCTTGGTCGTACGGTCGTAGAGGCCCATGGCGACGGTGCCGGAGCGGTTGGCGAGGGCGGACGTGATGTCCCGCTTGAGTTTGTCGGCGAGGCCCGCCTTGGCGGACGTACAGCTGACGGCCGGTGCGGTCGCGGCGGCGGCCGGCGCGGCGGCGGCGACGCACGCGGCCAGCGCGCCCGTCGCGATCCATTTCGTGTATCTCGATATCCCCCGTGTCATGCCCTGTTGACTCTCGGGTGCGGGGGAATGGTTGTACGCATGGGGAATGGTTGTGCGAGTCGTTACCTGGCGCGTGGCAATTTCACAGGATGGCGCCAGGTAAGTCACAGCCCTCACCCAAGCTGCCTCCGCACGATGCCCGGGTGACATCTGCCACCGATCCCCACCCCCACACCGAAACCGTGTCCGCCGACTGGCCGCCCCCGGCCCCGCCCACGGCGCCCCCGGACAGGGTCCCGCGCTGGTCGCTGCCCGTACTGCTCGCGATCCTGGTCCTGGCCGGGGTCCTGTACGGCTGGAACCTGAGCGGAAACAGCCTCAACAACTTCTACAGCGCCGCGGTCTACAGCGGTACGCAGAGCTGGAAGGCCTGGTTTTTCGGGTCGCTCGACGCGGGCAACTTCCTCACCGTCGACAAGCCGCCGTTCGCCCTGATGGTCATGGGGCTGTCCTGCCGCGTCTTCGGCTTCGGCACCTGGCAGATGATGCTGCCCGAGATCGCGGCCGGCCTCGGCACGATCTGGATCCTGCACACCTCCGTGAAGCGGGTGTTCGGACACGCGGCGGCCGCGATCGCCGCTCTCGTCCTCGCGCTGACCCCGATCACCGTCGCGATCAACCGGGACAACAACCCCGACACGATCCTGGTGCTGCTCATGGTGGGCGGCGCGGCCCTCGCACTGCGCGCGGTGCGCACCGACAGGCTGCTGCCGCTGATCGGCTCCGCGGTCCTGTTCGGGCTCGCCTTCAACACCAAGATGCTCCAGGGCTACATCGCCCTGCCGGCCGTCTTCGCCGTGTACGTGTACGCCTCGAAGCTCGGCTGGCGCAAGAAGGCCGTCAACCTGGCGCTGGCGGCTGCGGCGTTGGCGGTCTCCAGCTTCTGGTGGGCGACGGCGGTCTCCCTCGTCCCGGCCGACGACCGGCCCTACATCGGCGGTTCGACCGACGGCTCCGCCTGGAACCTGATCATGGGCTACAACGGCCTGGGCCGGGTCCTCGGCGGCGAGGGCAACGGCGGAGGCGGCGGGGGCGGCGGGGGCGGCACCTTCGCCGGCACCGCGGGCATCGGCCGGATGTTCAACGAGGTTCTCGGCGGCCAGATCTCCTGGCTGATCCCCTTCGCCTTCCTGGCGCTCGTCGCCGGCCTGCTGCTGTGCGGCCGCGCCCCGCGCACCGACCTGACCCGGGCCGCGCTCGTCCTGTGGGGCGGCTGGCTGGTGCTGCACTACCTGACCTTCGCGATGGCCGAGGGCACCATGCACCCGTACTACACGACCGCGCTCGCCCCCGGCATCGCGGCGCTGACCGGCGTGGGCGGCGTCATGCTGTGGCGCGCCTTCCGGAGCGGTGACGTCCGCTGGTCCTGGGTGCTGCCGGCCGGGCTCGCGGTCACCGGCATCTGGGCGATCGTGCTGCTGCGCCGGGCCACCGGCTGGAACACCTGGCTGTGGCCGGTCGTCGGCGTCCTCATGGTCCTCGCGATCGTGGGCCTGTCCGTCTTCCGTACGGCGGCCTCGGGGACGAGGCTCCGGCTGCTCGGGGTGTCGGTCGCCGCGGCGCTGGTGGCGGCCCTCGCGGGCCCGACGGCGTACGCCGCCTCGCCTGCCTTCTCCGCCACCACCGGCGGGATGGGCGGCACCAACCCGACGGCGGGTCCGTCGACCGGGGGTGGCATAGGCGGTCCCGGGGGCGGCCGAGGTGGCTTCGGCGGCGGTGGCCCCGGCGGCGAGCTGCCGGGCGGCACCCGACAGGGCAGCGGCCAGGCGGGCGGGGAACTCCCCGGCGGCAACGGTGGCGGCAACGGCCAGATGCAGCCGGGTGGCGGCACCGGTGAACTCCCGCAGGGCGGCGGCGTACCCGGCGGCGGCACGGCTCCCGGCGGGACGGGCTCCGGCACCGGCACCGGCGCCGCGAGGGGCGGCCCCGGCGGTGGCGGCGGCATGGGCGGCAGCGTCGACAGCGCGCTGGTCTCGTACCTGGAGAAGCACCAGGACGGCGCCAAGTGGCTGCTCGCGGTGTCCAATTCACAGAGCGCCGGCCAGCTGATCCTCAGCACCCACAAGCCCGTCATCTCCATGTGGGGCTTCACCGGCACCGACCGGGCGATGACCCTGACCCGGCTCAAGGAGCTGGTGAAGAAGGGCGAGTTGCACTACATCCAGCTCGGCGGCGGTGGCATGGGCGGCAACAGCAGCCTCAACCAGGAGATCACCAGCTGGGTGCAGAAGAACGGCACGGTGGTGAAGGCGAGCGACTACACCACGGGCAGCTCTTCTTCGCAGAGCAGCCAGTCGAACAGCACCTCGACGATCTACCGACTGGACCGTTCCTAATCAGTGAGCAGGAGTGAGTCTTGGACCCATATCTGGTCACTGCGGATACCCCGAACGGTGTTGGATGTCCTGGTCGCCCGCTTTCGCTCCGTGTCCGGTGACACGAATCGTGTCCGTGGTCCGGGGATACGGGGGCGGGGTTCCTCACGCCTGCGGGTGTCCGGTCGGGCCTGGACGGTCCGATGCCCACGACGATCACTCTGGTCGTCGTGGGGCGGTGTCGTCCGTCGCCGGATCGGATGTCCGAGGGCGCGTCGCCCGATCGCGATGCTTGCTGCATCGTGCCGGGAAATCGTACGAGTCGGGTTGGTCAGCGGTTTCTGCCAGTGCTGCGCGCCCCAGCGGCTGGTGTAGGCGGGGTCCACCGCCACGACGGCAACGTCCTGCTCGGCGGCCATCGACGCCAGCCGGGCTCTGAGCTTCGCGGTGGGGAAGCGGGAGATGAGGCGGCGGAAACGCTTGTTTCGGCCGTGCTTCTCGCGGCTGGTGCCCTCGGTGAAGTCGAGGTCCTCGATCGCGATCGCGGCGACCCCGCAGCGCCGGGCATGGTGCAGCAGCCGGGACAGGGCGTGCCGGATCTGCGCGTCCCGATGCTCCGCGGTGCCGGTGAGGTCGTAGAAGAAGCGCTGCGGCTCGCCGACCGGGTTGCCGTGCACATCCAACTGCCAGGCGGCGAGGTGGTCGTCGTTCATGTCCACCCCCACCACCCCCCGCGCCAGCGCCGCCTCCAACGGCAGGACCGGGGCGGCGGCGCGCTGCCAGGACGCGGTCACATACCAGCGGCCGCGTGCCGGGTCGTGGTGGATGCGGTAGGCCACCGCCCGGTTGACGGTGACCCGATCCAGCCACTCCTGACCCCGGTGCTTGAACACCACCGGCGCGTCGAGGACGTAGCGGCCGTGCGGCGCGTTCGCCAGATGCGCCAGCGGAGCGGGGAGCTTGAGGGAGACCTGTCCACTGGCGGTGACGCGGATCGTCTCGTTGCCGAAGCGTTTGCCGGACTCCCCGTCGGCGGCCAGGAACATCCGCTCTGCGCGCCAGCGCTCCCGCCACGCCTGCTCGTCCAGGCCGGCCGCCTCAAGGTGGTGACGGGTGTTCGCGAGGCGTTTGCCACCACGCACCACCCGCACCCGGCCCGCCGCCCAGTCCGCCTCCACCACCGCCAGCCGGGCCTTCAGCGTCTGCAGGCGGGGGGACTTGGCATGCCACTCGCCCCGCGAGGCATACCCGCGCACCAGCCCCGCGCGCTTGTCGGCCTTGGCACCCAAGGGCCGGGCCAGCCGCGCCCCGATGGACGCGATCTGCCCCCGCAGCCACGCCATGTGGGCAGCCTGCCCACGCCGGGCCAGCGCCCACTGATCATGCGTGGCCTTGGTGATACTGCCCGCCCACCGAGCCGACGACCTCCCCGTCAACTCCCGCTTGCGCACCGCCCACCCCGCGGCATCATGAGCCCGCCCCTGCCGGGACCGCTCCGCGAGATCACCTGCCGCCAGCGAACCCAAGTAGACACCGACCTCGGTGAGAACCGCCGCGTCCGCATCCGACACCCGAAGCCGGTCCCGGATCGCCACCCCGGCCGGGCCGGGCACCACGAACAACGCCGCGACCTCCCGCAGTGCGCCCACTCGTACACCCCGCCCTCTGCCGAAGATCCTCGTCCACGGCAGTCAACGAGCAGCATCCGCAAAGGTCACCCATTCGACCTGCGAACCCCCGTTCCCTCCCGAAAGCGCAGGCAGCACACCCCCGTCGGCAGACCCTCCTGGCGCGCAGATGAACCACCGCATCCAGTACAGGCACTCACCCACGATCACCAGAAGTCACTTCTGCTGAGTGCAGCAGCAACAGTTCCCGACCCCCCGGACGTGCGCTGACCACCACACCGGCTGTCCGCCCTACGACGATGTCCCGCGCCCTTCCGGAAAGGGCGCGGGGCATCGTCGTACGCCCGACCGGTGCCGGTGAAGAGCCACCGGCGTCCCGTACAACCCTCGGGCCCCACCAGAAGTCTCCTGATCGCCAACCGTCCGTGTCCTGGAGGACAACACCAGGCAAACACGGACGGTCCGCACCCCATCGACGCGGATGCCGTCCAGGCGTCCCCCGCATGCCGCAGGAGAATCCCGCATGCACCAGAAGCACCACCGGCACCTCAGACTCGCCCTCGCGACGGCCGCCGCTGCCGCGCTGACGGGCGGTCTGCTCACGGTCTCGGCGACGACGGCCACCGCCGCGGACTCGTTCAAGGTCGCGAAGGCCGACTTCAACGGCGACGGCATCGGCGACGTCCTGGCCACGGCCGCCACCGCCTCCGTCAGCGGGCACGCCAACGCCGGCCAGGTCGTCGCCCTCTACGGCAGCACCGGCTCCGGCGTGACCTCGGCCAAGCGCTCGGTCCTCAGCCAGAACTCCGGTACCGTGCCCGGCAACGCCGAGAGCGGAGACCTGTTCGGCGGCGCGACGGCGTACGCCGACTTCAACGGCGACGGCTACGACGACCTCGCCGTGGCCTCGCCGTACGAGAAGGTCGGCACCGACACCGACGGCGGCGCCCTCGCGATCCTGTGGGGTTCGGCGAGCGGCCTCACCGGCAAGGCGAGCGACGTACCGGACCCGGCCGTCTCCGCGCACGACAACTGGGGCCTGTCCCTGGCCGCCGGCGACTTCGACGGCGACGGCAAGGCCGACCTGGCCGTCGGCAACTCCTCCGCCACCCTCTACGTCTACAAGGGCGGCTTCAGCAGTTCCACCGGCC
>NZ_KB911583.1:0-293299 GCF_000383615.1 Streptomyces canus 299MFChir4.1
CTGGGCGTGAGGAAACCCGCCCTCCCGTTCCCGGACCACGCACCGGATGCGTGCCGCCGGACCGCGGAGCGAACGCGGGCGACCAGAACGCCCAACACCGTTCGGGGCGTTCGGCTGAGCATGAATCCTGGCAACAGGACTCACTCCTGCCCAGTCTCTAGGAACGGTACTGAGTACGTGGTCTGAGTACCTGTACGGATGTGCCCACCCCGGTGTGCTCGGCAGGCTGTTCCGCATGACGACGCACCGCATGGCCCACCGTTCGCCCAAGCCCCTCGCCGACCCGAACCGGCCCGTCGAGCGTGCCGTGACCGCCGCGCTGGTCCTCGGCGTGCTCGCGGGGCTCGGCTGGATCGCGGGGATGATCTACACCGTGGCGGGCTGGTCCTTCTGACGCGGCCTCACCGGCTCGACGCCACCCGGAAGGTGATCCCGGCCCGTCGCAGCCGCTCGATCAGCCTTTCCCCCATTGCCACCGCCGGCGTGACCTGACCGGACGTCTCCGGGAGGTCGTCGAAGGCCAGGGACAGCGCCGACTCGGCGAACATCTTCGCGGTCTCGTCGTATCCCGGGTCGCCGCCCGCGACCTCGGTGAACACCCGCCGGCCACCGCCCTCGCCGACGAAGCGCACCGAGAACCAGCTCTTCGCCCGCTTCTCGGCGCTCGGCCCGTCACCCGGCCTGACCCGGCCGGACAGCCAGCGACGCGCGGGCGGCACCTGAGCCGCCGCGAACAGCGCGCCCATGGCCGCGACCCCGCCCACCGCGACCGGCAGCCGCCGTACGGCCGCGTAGTGGCGGTAGCGGAAGTCGGGGCCGTAGCGCTCCAGGGCCTTCGCGGAGCGCCGGACGATCTGCGCGTCGATGGTCGGCAGCGGCAGCGCCCAGGCGCCGACCTCCTGCGCGTACCGGGGGGTGCCGGTCGGCGCGGCGGCCCGCCGGCCCACCAGGCGCGGCTCGTGCCGGCCGCGGTCCCGGGCGGCGGCGATCATCTGCCGGCCGCGCGCGAACTGGTTGAGAGCGGAGGCGAAGGTCCCTCCGGAGAACATGGCGTCCGCGGTCACGAAGCCGTCGACGGTGAGCGGAACGCCCTCCGGCAGCTGCCGGACCGTGAAGTAGGCCCCCAGGTCGTGCGGGACCGAGTCGAACCCGCACGCGTGCACCAGCCGTGCGCCCGTCTCACGCGCGCGTGCGTCGTGCCGAACGTACATCAGGTCCACGAACTCCGGCTCGCCCGAGAGGTCGAGGTAGTCCGTCCCCGCGTCCGCGCAGGCGGCGACCAGCTCCTCGCCGTACGTCAGGTAGGGGCCGACCGTGGTGGCGACCACGCGCGCGTGCTCGGCGAGCGCGCGCAGCGAGTCCGGGTCCGACACGTCGGCCGTGAGGACCCCGACGTCGGTGCCCTTCGGCAGCCGCTCGCGCAGCGCCCTCAGCTTGTCCTCGTTGCGGCCGGCGATGGCCCAGCGCAGATCGTCCGGGCCGTGCGCGGCGAGGTACTGCGCGGTGAGCGCGCCCGCGAAACTCGTCGCCCCGAACAGCACGATGTCGTAGGGACGGTCCGATCTTTTCAGCCTGCTCATGACACTCCTGGATCCGCCGCACGCGCCGTTGTCGGTGGCCGAGGCTAGCGTGAGGAGTGCGGAGCCAGTCGAGGGGGCCGGAGGTTGATGCGGATGGCGAAGCGGGAGAACCGCCGTGACCGGCTCATAATTGGCTAAGCGCTTGCTCGCTCAGGTCTTGTGTCCACTGGAACACGTTCTTAGCATCACTGGTGTTACATCAGTTGTGTCACGCCAATGGGGGCTGCATGACAACGGCAACGACGCCCGGGCACGGCCCGCTCGCCGGCGTGCGCGTGGTGGAGCTCGCCGGCATCGGGCCGGGCCCGTTCGCCGGCATGCTCCTCGCCGACCTGGGAGCCGACGTCGTCCGCGTCTCCCGTCCCGGCGGCGCCGCCCTCTCGATCGACCCCGACCACGACCTCACCAACCGCAACAAGCGTTCGGTCGTCGTCGACCTCAAGGCCCCCGAAGGACCCGCGCGCGTGCTCGGCCTCGCCGCCCGCGCCGACATCCTGATCGAGGGCAACCGCCCCGGTGTCGCCGAGCGCCTCGGCGTCGGCCCCGAGGACTGCCACGCGCGCAATCCCGCCCTCGTCTACGGCCGGATGACCGGCTGGGGCCAGCAGGGACCGCTGGCCCAGCGCGCCGGGCACGACATCGCCTACATCGCCCTCACCGGCACCCTCGGCATGATCGGCGAACCGGGCCGTCCCCCGGCCGTCCCCGCCAATCTCCTCGGCGACTACGCGGGCGGCTCCCTGTACCTCGTCGTCGGCGTTCTCGCCGCCCTCCACCACGCGCGCGCGACCGGCACCGGACAAGTCGTCGACGCCGCCATCGTCGACGGCACCTCCCACCTCTCCGCGATGATCCACGCCATGACCGCGGCCGGCGGCTGGCAGGACCGGCGCGGCGCCAACCTCCTGGACGGCGGCTGCCCGTACTACGGCACCTACGAGACCGCCGACGGGAAGTACATGGCGGTCGGCGCGCTGGAGCCGCAGTTCTACGACCTGTTCCTCGACCTGCTCGGCGTCCCGGACTTCGCGGACGCCCGCAAGGACTGGACCCGCTGGGACGACCTGCGCGAGGCGGTCGCGGCCCGCTTCCGCAGCCGTACGCGAGACGAGTGGGCGGCCGTCTTCGAGGGCACCGACGCGTGCGTGGCCCCCGTCCTGTCGCTGCGCGAGGCCCCGCACCACCCGCACCTCGCCGCCCGCGGCACCTTCACCGACCACGGTGGCATCACCCAGCCCGCTCCCGCGCCCCGCTTCTCCGCGACCCCCACGGCCGTGCGCACCGGGCCCGCCCGGGACGGCGCCGACACCGCGGACGTGGCACGCGACTGGGACGTACCGGACCTCGTGCAGGGCCAGGAACTCCGGAAAGGCCCCGAATGAAGCGGCAGCTCTTCGCCCCCGAGCACGACGCTTTCCGCGCGACCGTGCGCGCCTTCCTGGCCAGGGAGGTCCTGCCGTACTACGCGCAGTGGGAGAAGGACGGCATCGTCTCCCGCGAGGCATGGCGGGCGGCCGGCAAGCAGGGGCTGCTCGGGCTCGCCGTGCCCGAGGAGTTCGGGGGCGGCGGCACGACCGACTTCCGCTACGCGACCGTCCTGGCCGAGGAGTTCACGCGCGCCGGCGCCCCCGGACTCGCCCTGGGCCTGCACAACGACGTCATCGGCCCGTACCTCACCGGCCTCGCCACCGAGGAGCAGAAGCGCCGCTGGCTGCCCGGCTTCTGCGACGGCTCGCTGATCACCGCGATCGCCATGACCGAGCCCGGCGCGGGCTCCGACCTCCAGGGCATCCGCACGCACGCGGAGGACCGGGGCGACCACTGGGTGCTGAACGGCTCCAAGACCTTCATCTCCAACGGGATCATCGCCGACCTGGTGATCGTCGTCGCGAAGACCACCCCCGAGGGCGGGGCCCGCGGGCTGTCGCTGCTGGTCGTCGAGCGCGGCATGGCGGGCTTCGAGCGGGGCCGCAACCTCGACAAGATCGGCCAGAAGGCGCAGGACACCGCCGAGCTGTTCTTCCACGACGTGCGCGTGCCCAAGCAGAACCTCCTCGGCGAGCGCGACGGCGCCTTCGCGCACCTGATGACCAACCTCGCCCAGGAGCGCCTGAGCATCGCCGTCTCCGCGATCGCCGCCGCCGAACACCTCCTGGAGATCACCACCGCGTACGTCAAGGAGCGCGAGGCCTTCGGCCGGCCGCTCGCCACCAAGCAGCACATCCGGTTCGAGATAGCCGAGATGGCCACGGAGTGCGCGGTCACGCGGACGTTCGTCGACCGCTGCGTCGAGGACCACTCCGACGGAGGACTGGACGCCGTCCACGCCTCCATGGCCAAGTGGTGGGCGACCGAGCTCCAGAAGCGGGTCGCCGACCGCTGCCTGCAACTGCACGGCGGCTACGGCTACATGAGCGAGTACCCGGTCGCACGGGCCTTCACCGACGGCCGGATCCAGACCATCTACGGCGGCACGACCGAGATCATGAAAGAGATCATCGGCCGTTCCCTGCTGAGCTGACCCTCATTCGAAAGGCTTCCCCGTGAGCACCGAAGCGTACGTGTACGACGCGATCCGCACCCCGCGCGGCCGCGGCAAGGCGAACGGCGCCCTGCACGGCACCAAGCCCATCGACCTGGTCGTGGGACTCATCCACGAGATCCGCGCCCGTTTCCCGGACCTGGACCCGGCTGCGGTCGACGACATCGTGCTCGGTGTCGTCGGCCCGGTCGGCGACCAGGGCTCCGACATCGCCCGGATCGCCGCCGTCGCCGCCGGACTGCCGGACACGGTCGCGGGCGTGCAGGAGAACCGCTTCTGTGCCTCGGGTCTTGAGGCCGTCAACATGGCCGCCGCCAAGGTGCGTTCGGGCTGGGAGGATCTGGTCCTCGCGGGCGGTGTCGAGTCGATGTCCCGGGTGCCGATGGCCTCCGACGGCGGCGCCTGGTTCAACGACCCGATGACCAACCTCGCCGTCAACTTCGTGCCGCAGGGCATCGGCGCCGACCTGATCGCCACGATCGAGGGATTCTCCCGGCGTGACGTCGACGAGTACGCCGCCCTCTCCCAGGAGCGTGCCGCGACGGCCTGGAAGGAGGGCCGCTTCGACCGCTCCGTGGTCCCGGTGAAGGACCGCGCGGGCCTGACCGTCCTCGACCACGACGAGCACCTGCGCCCCGGCACCACCGCCGACTCCCTGGGCAAGCTCAAGCCGTCCTTCGCGGACATCGGTGACCTGGGCGGCTTCGACGCCGTGGCCCTGCAGAAGTACCACTGGGTCGAGAAGATCGACCACGTCCACCACGCGGGCAACTCCTCCGGCATCGTGGACGGCGCCTCGCTGGTCGCGATCGGCTCCAAGGAGGTCGGCGAGCGCTACGGCCTCACCCCGCGCGCGCGGATCGTCTCCGCCGCGGTCTCCGGCTCCGAGCCCACCATCATGCTCACCGGCCCCGCGCCCGCCACCCGCAAGGCGCTCGCCAAGGCCGGGCTGACCATCGACGACATCGACCTCGTCGAGATCAACGAGGCCTTCGCGGCCGTCGTCCTGCGCTTCGTCAGGGACATGGGCCTCTCGCTGGACAAGGTCAACGTCAACGGCGGCGCGATCGCCCTCGGCCACCCGCTCGGCGCCACCGGCGCCATGATCCTGGGCAGCCTGATCGACGAACTGGAGCGCCAGGACAAGCGGTACGGCCTCGCGACGCTCTGTGTGGGCGGCGGCATGGGCATCGCCACCATCGTCGAGCGCATCTGACCCCCTCCCACGGATACGACGGATCACACGGAGCACTTCCACATGAGCACTCAGTCCACGACCATCCGCTGGGAACAGGACCGCACCGGCGTCGTCACCCTCGTCATCGACGACCCGAACCAGTCCGCGAACACCATGAACCAGGCGTTCCGCGACTCCCTCGCGGTGATCACCGACCGCCTGGAGGCCGAGAAGGACACCATCCGCGGTGTCATCATCACCTCCGCCAAGAAGACCTTCTTCGCGGGCGGCGACCTGCGCGACCTGATCCGGGTCACCCCCGGGACCGCGCAGGAGCTCTTCGACGGCGGCCTCGCGATCAAGCGCAACCTGCGCCGCATCGAGACCCTGGGCAAGCCGGTCGTCGCCGCCATCAACGGAGCGGCCCTCGGCGGCGGTTACGAGATCGCCCTGGCCTGCCACCACCGCATCGCCCTCGACGCGCCCGGCTCCAAGATCGGTTGCCCGGAGGTCACCCTGGGCCTGCTGCCGGGCGGCGGCGGTGTCGTCCGCACCGTCCGCCTCCTGGGCATCGCCGACGCCCTCCTGAAGGTGCTGCTGCAGGGCACGCAGTACGCCCCGCAGCGCGCCCTGCAGAACGGCCTCGTCGACGACGTGGCCACCACACAGGACGAACTCCTCGCCAAGGCCCGCGCGTTCATCGAGGCCAACCCCGAGTCCCAGCAGCCCTGGGACAAGCCCGGCTACCGCATCCCCGGCGGCACGCCCGCCCACCCGAAGTTCGCGGCGAACCTGCCCGCCTTCCCGGCGAACCTCCGCAAGCAGACCAACGGCGCGCCCTACCCGGCCCCGCGCAACATCCTCGCGGCCGCGGTCGAGGGCGCCCAGGTCGACTTCGAGACCGCGCAGGTCATCGAGGCGCGTTACTTCGTCGAACTGGCCGCCGGCCAGACGTCCAAGAACATGATCCAGGCGTTCTTCTTCGACCTCCAGGCGGTGAACTCCGGCGCGAACCGCCCCAAGGGCGTGGCACCCCGCCAGATCCGCAGGGTGGCCGTGCTCGGCGCCGGGATGATGGGCGCGGGCATCGCGTACTCGTGCGCCCGCGCGGGCATCGACGTGGTCCTCAAGGACGTGTCCCTGCAGGCGGCGGCCAAGGGCAAGGCCTACTCGGAGAAGCTCTGCGCGAAGGCGGTCTCCCGGGGCCGTACGACGCAGGAGAAGGCGGACGCGCTCCTGGCCCGCATCACCCCGACGGCGGACCCGCAGGACCTGGCCGGCTGCGACGCGGTCATCGAGGCCGTCTTCGAGGACACGGCGCTCAAGCACAAGGTCTTCCAGGAGATCCAAAACATCGTCGAGCCGGACGCACTCCTGTGCTCCAACACCTCGACGCTTCCCATCACCGCTCTCGCCGAAGGGGTGGAGCGCCAGACCGACTTCATCGGCCTGCACTTCTTCTCACCGGTCGACAAGATGCCGCTGGTCGAGATCATCAAGGGCGAGCGCACGGGCGAGGAAGCCCTCGCGAGGGCCTTCGACCTGGTGCGGCAGATCAACAAGACCCCGATCGTGGTGAACGACTCCCGCGGGTTCTTCACCTCCCGCGTGATCGGCCAGTTCCTCAACGAGGGCGTCGCGATGGTCGGCGAGGGCATCGAGCCCGCGTCGATCGAACAGGCCGCGGCGCAGGCGGGCTACCCGGCCAAGGTCCTCTCCCTGATGGACGAACTGACGCTGACGCTCCCGCGCAAGATCCGCAAGGAGACGAAGCAGGCGGTGGAGGAGGCGGGCGGCACCTGGACGCCCCACCCCGCCGAGGCGGTCATCGACCGCATGGTCGACGAGTTCGGCCGCACCGGCCGCAGCGGGGGCGGCGGCTTCTACGACTACGGCGACGACGGCAGGCGCACGTCCCTGTGGCCGGGCCTGCGCGAACACTTCACCCGCCCGGGCACCGAGATCCCCTTCCGGGACATGCAGGAACGCATGCTCTTCGCCGAGGCCCTGGACACCGTCAAGCTCCTGGAGGAGGGAGTCCTCACCTCGGTCGCCGACGCCAACATCGGCTCCATCTTCGGTATCGGCTTCCCGGGCTGGACGGGCGGTGTCCTCCAGTACATCAACGGCTACGAGGGCGGCGCCGGGGCAGGTGTCGGCCTGCCGGGCTTCGTGGCACGCGCGCGTGAACTGGCGGACCGGTACGGAGAGCGCTTCACGCCTCCGGCGCTGCTGGTCGAGAAGGCGGAGAACGGGGGCCGTTTCGGGGACGAGTGAGGCGAACGCCGGGAACGCCGGGCGGGCTGAGTCGGCCCTCCCGGCGTCCCGGGTGGTGCGGACGTCAGGGGGCCTCACCCTCAGGGGCCCCACCCTCAGGGGGCCCCGCCCACCTCTGACGTCCACTCCCGCAGTTCCTCCTTCAGGGACCGCTGAAAGGTCGTCAACAGGGCTTGCACGACCAGGGGTTCCATGTGCGCCGACAACGACTTCACGTCCTGCGCGTCGCGTTGGGCCACCTCGCCCCGGAACAGCTGCGACAACTCGTGCGCGGCGGTCCGTGAGTGCTCGATGAGCACCTTCCGCGAGGCGAGGATCGCCTCCTGAGACAGGGGGACGTCGAGCAGCGCGACGCCGAGCCGGAGCAGGCCCAGGTCGACGCGGTAGCCGTCGCCGTCCCGCCGTACGACGTCCATCGCGGCGAGCCGCTCCAGGTCGTCGTCGCTCAGTGCCCGCCCCGCCCGCCGCCGCAGCTCCTCGCGGGTCACCCGCTCCACGACGTCCGGGGCCCAGGAGGCCACCACCGCCCGGTGGATCGCGAGGTCGTGGGCGCTCAGCTCGGCAGGCAGCTGCTGCATGTACCGCTCGATCGCCGCCAGCGTCATCCCCTGGTGCTGGAGCTCCTCGATCAGCGCGAGACGCGCGAGGTGCTCGCGGCCGTAGTGGCCGACCCGGCGCGGACCGATCACCGGCGGCGGCAGCAGCCCTCGCGTGCCGTAGAAGCGGACCGTGCGGACCGTGACCCCCGCCCGCGCGGCCAGCTCGTCGACGGTGAGGGTCGGCTCCTCGGCATCGGGGGAGGGGTCGGTCGTCATGTGCAGCAGTATCGCTGTCTCACCACTGCTGTGACACCCGGTCGGCAGACCCTTTCCGATCATGTGAGACCGCCCCCGTGCTGTGACGACCGCCACCGCGTGAGGGGGCGTGTCCGGGGCATGCGCCCTCTCGGCCTGTGCCTGTCACCAGGAGGTGGGGGCCGACGCACGTCCGGAAACCCGCGCGGGACCCGCCGGGGCGCACCAGAGAGTGGATCCACCGTGAGCAAGGACACCGTGCACTCGGCACAGGCCGCCTCCCGCACCGACGTGGCCCAGGTGCCCGCCGACGCGGGCGACGCCGGCTACAGCAAGGACCTCAAGGCCCGCCACGTCAACATGATCGCCATCGGCGGCGCGATCGGCACCGGTCTCTTCCTGGGGGCCGGAGGACGTCTCCACACGGCGGGCCCGGCGCTGGCGCTGGCCTACCTGGTCTGCGGCATCTTCGCCTTCTTCGTCGTCCGCGCCCTGGGCGAGCTGGTCCTGTACCGCCCCTCCTCGGGCTCCTTCGTGTCGTACGCGCGCGAGTTCCTCGGGGAGAAGGGTGCGTACGTCGCCGGCTGGATGTACTTCCTGAACTGGTCGACGACCGGCATCGCCGACATCACCGCGATCGCGCTCTACACGCACTACTGGAGCCTGTTCACCGACATCCCGCAATGGACGCTGGCCCTGATCGCGCTGGCCGTGGTCCTCGCCGTGAACCTGATCTCGGTGAAGATCTTCGGCGAGATGGAGTTCTGGTTCGCGATCATCAAGGTCGCCACGCTCGTCGGCTTCATGCTGATCGGCATCTTCCTGCTGGCCACCCAGCACGAGGTGGGCGGTCGGGCGCCCGGTGTGTCGGTGATCTCGGACAACGGCGGCGTCTTCCCGCACGGCGTGATGCCGGTCGTCCTCGTCATGCAGGGCGTCATCTTCGCGTACGCCGCCCTCGAACTGGTCGGTGTCGCGGCGGGCGAGACGGCGGAGCCGGAGAAGGTCGTCCCGCGCGCGGTGAACTCGATCATGTGGCGGGTGGGCCTGTTCTACGTGGGCTCGGTGGTCCTCCTGGCCCTGCTCCTGCCGGGCTCGGTCTACTCGGCCGACCAGAGCCCCTTCGTCACGGTCCTGTCGAAGATCGGGGTCCCGGCGGCCGGTGACGTGATGAACCTGGTCGTCCTGACGGCGGCGATGTCCTCGCTGAACTCCGGGCTGTACTCCACGGGCCGCATCCTGCGCTCGATGGCGACGGCGGGCTCGGCCCCGAAGTTCACGGCCCGGATGAACCGCAGCCAGGTCCCCTACGGCGGCATCCTGCTCACCTGCGCGGTCTGCGTCCTCGGTGTGGTCCTGAACTACCTCATGCCGAGCCAGGCCTTCGAGATCGTCCTGAACGTCGCCTCCCTCGGCGTCATCAGCACCTGGGTGATCATCATGGTGTGCCACCTGGTCTTCGTCCGCCACGCACGTTCGGGCCTGCTCACCCGCCCCTCCTTCCGGCTCCCGTTCAGCCCGGCCACCGAGATCACCACGATCGCCTTCCTCCTGGCCTGCCTGGGCATGATGTGGAACGACCCCGAGGTCGGCCGCAGGACGCTCCTGCTCATCCCGGTGATCGCGGTACTCCTGGTGGGCGGCTGGTTCGGCATCCGCCGCAGGGTGGAACGGACCGCGGACCGCGAACTGAACGAGTTCACGGACTGACGAAGGCCACTGTCAGTGGTGGCCTCTACGGTGGCGTCATGGGGGAGATCAAGTACATCCGAGGCGATGCCACCACTCCGTCGGTGAAGGGCGTCAAGCTGATCGCGCATGTCTGCAACGACATCGGGGGCTGGGGCCGGGGCTTCGTCGTGGCGGTGTCACGCCGCTGGCCGGAGCCGGAGACCGCCTACCGGGCCTGGCACCGGGCGCGCGCGTCGAACGACTTCGGCTTGGGCGCCGCGCAGTTCGTGCAGGTCGAGCCGTACGTCTGGGTGGCCAACCTGATCGGGCAGCGGGGCATCCGCAGCGGCAGCAAAGGCGTTCCGGTCCGCTACGAGGCGATCGACGAGGCCCTGGGACGGCTGGCCGACAAGGCGGTGGAACTGGGCGCGTCCGTGCACATGCCACGGATAGGGTGCGGGTTGGCCGGCGGGAAATGGGCCCGTGTCGAGCCGCTCATCGTGGAACGCCTGACGAAACGCGGCCTCTCCGTCACCGTCTACGACCACGGGGAGGACTGACGTGAGCCGGGACGACGTGCTCGTGCTGGGCGGGGCCGGGGTGGACACCATCGTGTACGTCCCCGAGCTGCCCCTGCCCCACGCCGACAGCTACATGATCGACTCCGGCATCCCGCACCACGGAGTCCGACCAGGATCAGAAGGTCGGCAAGTACGCCCACCGGAACTCCCCGCGATGGGCTGCCGCCGGCGGACCGCGCCAGGGGCTCTGCTCCCACTCCCTCGGGCTGGTCATGGGCGCCATCTTCGTCTTCTCCTGGCTGGCGCAGTCGATCGGCGGCGTCGCCGCATACAACGAGGAGCAACTGCGGCAACTGCAGGCCCCCATGAGCTGGAGCAGGTACATCAGGTCCGCGGACTTCTGGAGCCGCACCCTGCAGAACTGGCAGTCCGAACTCCTCGCGGTGGCCTCGATGGCCATCCTCTCCGTCTACCTCCGACAGCGCGGCTCACCGGAGTCCAAACCGGTCGGAGCGGCCCACACCTCGACAGGCGTCGAGGGATGGGCCGCCCCCACCCCTCGACCCTCAGTGACCGTGCACCTCGTTCGTCGCGGCGATCCTCTTCCACGACTTCGGCTGCACGGGAGCCTCCGCGGCCCTCGCGATCGCCGCACCCCGCGCCGCGGGCGCCCCCGGCTTCGACGGCTGGAACAGCCACGTGTCGAACAGCGCGGCCAGCGGCTGCCCCGACACCTCCTCGGCGTACCTCTGGAAGTCGGCGACCGACGCGTTGCCGTAGGCGTACTTCTGCGGCCAGCCCTTCAGCACCGCGAAGAACGCCTCGTCGCCGATCTCGTTCCGCAGCGCCTGAAGGGCCAGCGCGCCCCGGTCGTAGACGGCGAGGTCGAACTGGTTCTCCGGCCCGGGGTCACCCGGCCTGACCGTCCAGAACGTGTCGTCGGCCGGATGCGAGGCGTACACGTAGTCGGCGAGCTCCTGCGCGGTCCCCTCGTCCTCGTGCTCGGACCACAACCACTGCGCGTACCGGGCGAAGCCCTCGTTGATCCAGATGTCCTTCCAGCCGTGCACGGACACCATGTCGCCGTACCACTGGTGGGCCAACTCGTGCACGACCACGGAGGTGTTGGAGCCGTTCGCGAACTGCCGCGGGCTGTAGAAGGGCCGGGTCTGCGTCTCCAGCGCGTAGCCGGTGTTCGTGTTCGGCACATAGCCGCCGAGCGCGTCGAAGGGGTACGGCCCGAAGTATCCGCTGAGCCAGTCGGCGATCTCCCCGGTCCGCTCGACGCTGGCCCGTGCGGCGCCGGAGTTGGCACCGAGGTCCTTGCTGTAGGCGTTGACGACCGGAATGCCGCCGTCGGTCGTGCCGGTCGTGAGGTCGAAGCGACCGACGGCCAGGGTCGCCAGATAGGTGGCCTGCGGTTTGGCGGAGCGCCAGTTCCAGCGTGTCCAGCCCAGGCGTGAACTCGTCGACTGCAGTGTGCCGTTGGAGATGGCCTGGCTGCCGTCCGGCACCAGGACCGACACGTCGTAGGTGGCCTTGTCGAGCGGGTGGTCGTTGCTCGGGAACCACCACCAGGCCGCCTCGGGCTCGTTCGCCCCGACCCCGCCGTCCGGAGTGCGGTGCCAGCTGGTGAAGCCGTACGCCTGCTTCGACGAGGGCACTCCGCTGTAGCGGACCACCACCGTCACGGAAGTGCCCTTGGCCAGCGGCGACTTCGGTGTGACCTCCAGCTCGTGCTCGCCCGAGGTGGTGAACGACGCCTTCGTGCCGTTGACCCGGACCTCGCTCACGTCGAGGAGAAAGTCCAGATCGAAGCGGGACAGGTCCTGTGTGGTGCGGGCAAGGAGGGTGGCGGTGCCCTCCAGTTCGTCCGTGGCCGGCTGGTACTTCAGCCGCAGGTCGTAGTGGGAGACGTCGTATCCGCCGTTGCCGTAGTCCGGGTAGTAGGGGTCGCCGATGCCCGGAGCGCCGGGGGAGAAGCCCGCCGCCGACGCCGGGATCGCCAGCATCAGGGAGGCCGCCGCGAATGCGCCCGGTGCGATGAGTCTGCGGTGCACGAAAGCTCCAAGTCGTAGGGGCACGAGGTCTGTTCGCAGCCTATTCACCACCTGTGAGCTGGATGTGTCCACGGCCACCCCTGTCACACGATCGCCATTCGGTCGTCATGGACTCAAGGGGCCCTCTTTTGCACGGGAGTTGACCGCAGTACCGTCCGCGCATGTCGATACGCACGCGCTTCATGACCTGGAGACCGCTCGCGACCGCCGCCGCGGCCACCGCCGCCCTGCTGGCGACCTTCCTGGCACCCGCGACCGCCCAGGCACAGGCCCAGTCGGCCCCGCGGGACAGCCAACCGGTCTACTCGTACGAGAACGCCGTCCGCGAGGCCGTCTGGGTGGACACCCGGCTCGACGGTGACGGCGACGGAAGGACCGACCGCGTCGCCGTCGACATCGTCCGGCCCCGCGAAGCAGCCCGGAAGGGCCGCAAGGTCCCGGTCATCATGGACGCCAGCCCCTACTACTCCTGCTGCGGACGCGGCAACGAGAGCCAGTTGAAGACGTACGACGCGAACGGCGACGTCGTCCAGATGCCGCTGTTCTACGACAACTACTTCGTGCCCCGCGGCTACGCCTTCGTCGGCGTCGACCTCGCCGGCACCAACCGCTCCGACGGCTGTGTGGACGTCGGCGGCCGCTCCGACATCCAGTCCGCGAAAGCGGTGGTCGACTGGCTGAACGGCCGGGCCACGGCCTACACGAGCCGCACCGGCACCGCGAAGACCAAAGCCACCTGGACCAACGGCAGAACCGGCATGATCGGCAAGAGCTGGGACGGCACCATCGCCAACGGCGTCGCCGCCACCGGCGTCAAGGGCCTGAAGACCATCGTCCCGATCAGCGCCATCTCCACCTGGTACGACTACTACTTCTCCCAGGGCGCCCCGCTCTACGACTCCGGCCCCGAATGGCTGTCCGACTACGTCGACAGCCCCGACGCCCGCGCCAAGTGCGCCGCCGTCCAGCAGAAACTCGTCGACCAGGCGCCCCGCACCGGCGACCGGACCCCGCTGTGGACCGAACGCGACTACGTGAAGGACGCCAAGAAGGTCAAGGCCAGCGTCTTCCTCGTGCACGGCATGCAGGACCTCAACGTCCGTCTCCAGCACCTCGGTCCGTGGTGGGACGCCCTCGCGAAGAACGGCGTCGAGCGCAAGATCTGGCTCTCCCAGACCGGCCACGTCGACCCCTTCGACTTCCGGCGCACGGCATGGGTCGACACCCTGCACCGCTGGTTCGACCACGAACTCCTCGGCTACGACAACGGCATCGACCGCGAGCCCATGGCCGACATCGAACGCCACCCCGACCAGTGGGTCACCTCGAAGTCCTGGCCCCCGCGCGGCACTTCGACGGCCACCTTGCGCCCCGCCCAGGGCTCCCTGCCGGGCGTCGGCACCCTCGGCCTCACCAAGGCCAAGGGCACCGAGACCTTCACCGACGACCCGGCGCTGAGCGAGACCGACTGGGCCGCCCGGATCGACGCGTCCACCCCCGACAAGGCGGGCTTCACGACCGGCACCCTCACCAAGGACCTCCGCCTGTCCGGCCCCTCCAAGGTCACGGTCACGGCGACCCCGACCACCTCCACGGCCCACCTCTCCGCCGTGCTCGTGGACCTCGGCCCCGACACCATCCGCGACTACGCGGCCAGTGGGGAAGGCATCACCACACTCACGAACCGCACCTGCTGGGGCGCCGGCACCACCGGTGACAGCGCCTGCTTCAAGGAGACCCGGGCGAAGACGGCCGCCGTCGACTACACGGTGGTCAGCCGCGGCTGGGCCGACCTCGGCACCTACGCCGACGCCGATAAGGGCGTCCCGCTCACCCCGGGCAAGGCCTACACCATCACCCTCGGCCTCGGCGCCACGGACCACGTCGTCCCGGCGGGCCACCGCCTCGCCCTGGTCGTCGCGGGCACCGACAAGGACCTCATCGACCCGCCGTCCACCAAGCCCACCCTGACGATCGACCTGGCCCGCACCTCGGCCCGCGTCCCGCTGGTCGGCGGCGCCTCCGCCTTCGCGCACGCCACGAAGGGCGCCGGGACCGCCGTACCCCATCGGGCGGCAGCCCTCGACGGCGTGCAGGCACCGCGCGCCGCGCACCGCGTCCCGGAGGGAGGACGATGATCCGAGCCGTCACCGCGAGCGTGGCGGCCCTGGCCGCATCCCTGATCGCCGCGCCGGCCGAAGCCACCGAGGCCGCGCCCCGCACCGGCTTCGAGAAGACCGCGGGCGCCCGCTGGACCGGCGAGTCCGAGGAACAGGACTTCCTCACCCAGGTCGACCGTGCGAGCAGCCGGGTCTCCCTCGGTCGCATCGGTACGACGAAACAGGGCCGCCCGCTCCAGCTCGTCCAGGTCGGCGCCCGCCACGCCCCGAACAAGGTGCTCCTCGTGTGCAGCCAGCACGGCGACGAGCCCTCCGGCCGCGAGGCCTGTCTCACCACGGTCCGCGACCTGGCATACGCGAAGGACACCCGCACCCGGCGCTTCCTCGACCGCACCACCGTGCTGGTCGTGCCCACCGCCAACCCCGACGGCCGGGCCGCCGACACCCGCGGCAACAGCGACGGAGTCGACGTCAACCGCGACCACCTCGCCCTGGCCACCGCCGAGGCCCGCGCCATGGCGAAGGTCGTCCGGGACCGGCAACCGGACGTGATCTACGACCTGCACGAGTACTCGGCCACACCCCGGTACTACGACAAGGACCTCTTCGACCTCTGGCCCCGCAACCTCAACACCGACCGGGCCGTCCACGACGAGGCGGAGACCCTGTCCAAGGCGTACGTACGGCCGGCCGCCCAGAAGGCCGGCTACTCGACCGGCACGTACGGCATCTGGACCGACCCGGTCACCGGCGACCCGGTCAAACAGGTCGCCGGCGACGGCCAGGAACGCATCCTGCGCAACATGTCGGGCGTCAAGCACGCGATCGGCCTGCTGATCGAGAGCCGCGTCGAGCCCCTGACGGACACGGACGAGGCGAGCAACAACCGGCGCCGGGTGAGCTCCCAACTGGCAGCTCTGAAGGGCCTGTTCGGCTACACCGACGACCGCCGCGGACAGATCGAGGCGGCCACCGCGGAAGCCCGCCACCACAACTCCGGCCCGGTCTACCTCGGCGGCGCCGACAACGACCCGCCCGAACCCGCCGAGGTGATCCAGGACCCGCCCTGCGGCTACCGGCTCACCGACGCCCAGTACACGGAGGTGAAGGACGAACTCGCCCTGCACGGAGTGCGGACGAAGGGCACGTACGTCCCGCTCCGCCAGCCCCTGCGCGCCCTCGTCCCGCTGCTTCTCGACGAACGCGCTCCGTACCACCTGACGGTCGGGGAGCCCGACACCGCCTGCTGAATCGGCTCCCATCTGCGGCACCTGTGGTAGGTCCTGGGGAACTGTGTGAAAACCGGCGTATCCACCGCCCCAGGGGAAGGTGCCGCAGATGACTGAAGACCTGAAGCAGAGAGGTGGCCGGGAAGACCCCGCCGCGGGGATTCTCGGCCACCGGACCGACCGGGTGGTGTTCGGCGTCACCGCCGCCATCACCCTGGCCTTCGTGATCTGGGGCTGGGCGGCGACCGACTCGCTGGAGGACGTCTCCACCAGCATGCTCGGCGGGCTGATCCACAACGGCGGCTGGGCCTTCATGCTGGCCGCCTCGTGTTTCGTGGTGTTCGCCCTCTGGCTCGCGATGAGCCGCTACGGCCGCATCCACCTGGGCGCCGAGGGCGAGGAACCCGAGTTCAAGACCGTCTCCTGGGTCGCGATGATGTTCAGCGCCGGCATGGGCATCGGCCTGATGTTCTACGGCGTCAGCGAGCCCCTCTCGCACTACACGACCCCGCCTCCGGGCACGAGTCCCGCCAACTCCGGTGAACGCATGGAGACGGCGATGGCCACCACCCTCTTCCACTGGACCCTGCACCCCTGGGCGATCTACGCGGTGGTCGGCCTCGGTATCGCCTACAGCACCTTCCGCAAGCGCCGGCGCCAGACCATCAGTGCCGTGTTCACCCCGCTCATCGGGGAGAGGCACGCGAACGGCACCGCGGGCCGGGTGATCGACATCCTCGCGATCATCGCCACCGTCTTCGGCTCCGCGGCCTCCCTCGGCCTCGGCGCCCTCCAGATCGGCTCCGGATTCCAGGAGCTGAACTGGATGGACCACGTCAGCACCGGACTGCTCGTCACGATCATCGCCGTGCTGACGCTGGCCTTCGTGCTCTCGGCCGTCTCCGGCATCGAGCGGGGCATCCAGTGGCTGTCCAACACCAACATGGTGCTCGCCCTGGTCCTCGCCGTGTTCGTGTTCATCGCGGGCCCCACGATCATCGTGCTCGACCTGCTGCCCACCTCGGTCTTCTCCTACCTCGGCGATCTGCCCCAGCTCGCCGGCCGTACCGAGGCGAGCGGCGGCAAGGGCGTCGCGGACTGGCTCGGCAGCTGGACGGTCTTCTACTGGGCCTGGTGGATCTCCTGGACGCCCTTCGTCGGCATGTTCATCGCCCGCATCAGCCGCGGCCGTACCATCCGGCAGTTCGTCGGCGGCGTCATCCTGGTGCCCAGCACGGTCAGCCTCGTCTGGTTCGCGATCTTCGGCGGTACGGCCATGAAGCTGAAGGAGGGCGGCGCGCTCGCCGGCGAGTCGACCCCGGAGGGCCAGCTGTTCGGCGTGCTCCAGGAGTTCCCCCTCGCCACCGCCACCAGCCTGCTCGTGATGATCCTGGTCGGCATCTTCTTCGTCTCCGGAGCCGACGCCGCGTCCATCGTGATGGGCACGCTCTCCCAGAAGGGCGCCCTCGAACCCGGCCGTTTCGTCGTCGTGTTCTGGGGTGTGGTCACCGGAGCGGTCGCCGCCATCATGCTGCTCGTGGGCAGCGGCCAGGGCGACGCGCTCACCGGCCTGCAAAATCTCACGATCCTGGCCGCCGCGCCCTTCGTCCTCGTGATGATCGGGATGTGCGTCGCCCTCATGCGCGATCTGCGCCAGGACCCGGTGATCGTGCGCGGCGAGATGGGCTCCGAGGCCGTCGAACTCGCCGTGATCGAGGGCCACAAGAAGTACGACGGCGACTTCGGGATCCAGATCGGCCCGGGCCCCGGTACCGAGACGGAGGGCGACCCGCTGGGCCACGACCACAGCTGAGTACGGCGCACGTCGGGAGGAGGGGGTCACACCCTCTCCGACCGGTCCTCCTTCGACCGTGCGTACGCCGCTGACGCCGGGCCGCGCGGCCAACTCCTCGTGCACGCCGAGGTACTTGTCGAGCGACCGCGCCGCCCGGCGTGAGCGGAATGACCCATGCCGTGCTCAGACCGGCCCAAAGCCGGGAATACTCACACCATGTCTGCCGCATACGCGACCTTCGGCCTGGCACCGGCGATGCGTGCCGGTGGAGTACTCGCCAACGGTGACGTCCAGGTACACCGGGACTTCCTGGACTTCATCGTCGACGGCCGGCCGCTCCTCTTCCAGCTCTCCGACCTCGACGCCGTCTCCCCACTCGCCTCCGACGTCCCACCCGCGATCTTCACCGCCCAGGTCCGCAGCCTCCTGGGTGAGACGGACGCCCCGCTTCCGAACGGCCGGCACGTCATCTACGGCTGCCCCGAGTGCGAGGACCTCGGCTGCGGTGCCGTCACCGCGGTCATCGAGCGGGACGGCGACGACTTCATCTGGCGCGACTTCGCCTGGCAGACCGCGGAGGCCGTGGACCTCCAGCGCAACGGCTACCACGGCATCGGGCCGTTCCGCTTCCAGGGCGCCGAGTACCGTACGGCGCTCGACTCCCTGCTCCGGGGCGCCGAAGACTCGGAGGGCTCCCGCCGCCGCGTCCTGCTCATCGGCGCCCGCGTCGCCGTCCTCGCCAAACTCGCCGCCGCCCTGCGCGCCATCGGCATCGGCGCCGACATCACCCGCGAGGTCGGTGAGGTCCACGCCGACGAACTGCGCGGTTACGGCGCCGTGGCCTTCGGCCGCGCGGTCACCGAGGAGGAACGTGCCGCCGTACGCCGCTCCTTCGCCCGCGCGGGCGTCGACGTGGCCTACGTCGACGGCCTCGCCCCGATCGTCCCTCTGCTCGTGGCGCAGATCGAGCACGCCCTGGACCGCCGCCCGGTGGAACTGCGCCGGCTGACCCGGCTGGTGGCCGCCGACGGCGAGGCCGGCGTCGAGGTCACCTCGCCGTGCCGGGTGCGCCTGACGGCGTACCGTCTCGACCGGCTGTACCGCACCCACGCCCAGGAGGTCTTCGACGGCGTCCTGGAAGCGGGCCGGCACCGCATCGCCCTGGACGCCAAGTCGGTGCGGGGAGAAGCGTTCGTGGTGGCGCGGACCTCGGGAAGCGTCCTGGTGGAGGCGATGGCCCGCTGAGAACCGGGACGCCGGGCACCCACCACGGCCATTAGGATCGACGGTCTGATGACTGCCACCCTCGTCGCCAAGAACCTCGCCGCCGGCCACGGCGACCGTTCCCTGTTCAGCGGGCTCGACCTCGTCGTCGCGCCCGGAGATGTGATCGGCCTGGTCGGGGCCAACGGCGCGGGCAAGTCCACGCTGCTCAGGATGCTCGCGGGCCTGGTCGCGCCGGAGGAGGGGGAGCTCAGGCTCTCCCCGCCCACGGCCACTGTCGGGCACCTGCCGCAGGAGCCGGAGCGGCGCCCGGGGGAGACCGTGCGCGAGTTCCTCGCCCGTCGCACCGGAGTCGCCGAGGCCCAGCGGGTGATGGACGAGGCGACCCAGGCCCTGGTCGACGGGGCACCGGGCGCCGACGACGCCTACGCCACCAGCCTGGAGCGCTGGCTGGACCTCGGCGGCGCCGACCTCGACGAACGGGCCGAGGAGGTCACCGACTCGCTGGGCCTGGCGGTCGACCTGGACCAGCCGATGACGTCCCTGTCGGGCGGCCAGGCGGCACGAGCGGGCCTCGCCTCCCTGCTGCTCTCCCGCTACGACCTCTTCCTCCTCGACGAGCCGACCAACGACCTCGACCTGGACGGCCTGGAGCGCCTGGAGCGGTTCGTGAAGGGCCTCAGAGCCGGCACGGTGGTCGTCAGCCACGACCGCGAGTTCCTCACCCGCACGGTCACCAAGGTCCTCGAACTCGACCTGGCCCAGCAGCAGATCACCCTCTACGGCGGCGGCTACGAGGCCTACCTGGAGGAGCGCGAGGTCGCCCGCCGGCACGCCCGGGACGACTACGAGGAGTACGCCGACAAGCGCTCAGCGCTCCAGGACCGGGCGCAGATGCAGCGCTCGTGGATGGACAAGGGCGTGAAGAACGCGCGCCGCAAGGCGAACAACGACAACGACAAGATCGGCCGCAAGTTCCGCAGCGAGGCCAGCGAGAAGCAGGCCGCGAAGGCCCGCCAGACCCAGCGCATGATCGAACGCCTCGATGTCGTCGACGAGCCGCGCAAGGAGTGGGAACTGCGCATGGAGATCGCGTCGGCGCCCCGCTCCGGCGCGGTCGTCGCGACTCTGCGGGACGCCGAGGTACGCCAGGGCGACTTCGTCCTCGGCCCGGTGTCCCTCCAGATCGACTGGGCGGACCGGGTGGCCGTCACGGGCGCGAACGGGGCCGGCAAGTCCACCCTGCTCGGCGCCCTGCTGGGCCGGGTGCCGCTGACCTCCGGCCAGTCCTCCCTGGGCTCGGGGGTCCTGATCGGCGAGGTCGACCAGGCCCGCGAGCTGTTCCACGGCGAGGAGTCCCTGCTGGACGCCTTCTGCGCGGCGGTTCCCGACACCGAACCGGCGGAGGTCCGCACCCTGCTGGCCAAGTTCGGCCTGAAGTCCGACCACGTCACGCGCTCGGCGGCGACGTTGTCCCCGGGGGAGCGGACGCGGGCGGCGCTGGCGCTGCTCCAGGGCAGGGGCGTCAACCTCCTGGTCCTGGACGAGCCGACGAACCACCTGGACCTGCCGGCGATCGAACAGCTGGAATCCGCGCTCGACGCCTACGAGGGCACCCTGCTCCTGGTCACCCACGACCGCAGAATGCTGGACGCGGTAAGGGTGAACCGCCGCCTGGAGCTCTCATCGGGCAAGGTGATGGAAACCCCCTAGGGGCGCGGGGCCGTATCGATATGCGGCTCCGCCGCGTGGGCGCGACCAGCCACAACGGACCGGAAGCGCCCCCCACGACCTGTACTAGCGCTTGCCGTTCTTCGGATTGAGCAGCCCCGCCTTGCGCAACGCGTCAGCCATCGCACTGTTGCCCGGAGCAGGTGCCTGCTGCTGACGAGGTTGCTGCCGCTGCTGAGGCGGCTGCCCACCCCGCTGCGGCTGACGACGCTCCCCACCGGAGGACTTCGGCGCCGCTTCGTCATCGAGCCGCAGCGTCAACGAGATCCGCTTGCGGGGAATGTCGACTTCCAGCACCTTCACCTTGACGATGTCACCGGGCTTCACCACATCCCGCGGATCCTTGACGAACGTCTTCGACAGCGCGGAGACATGCGCCAGACCGTCCTGGTGGACACCGACGTCGATGAACGCCCCGAACGCCGCCACATTGGTCACGACCCCCTCCAGCACCATCCCGGCGGACAGGTCGGAGATCTTCTCGACGCCCTCCTTGAAGGTCGCCGTCTTGAAGGCGGGCCGCGGGTCGCGGCCCGGCTTCTCCAGCTCCTTGAGGATGTCGGTCACCGTGGGCAGACCGAACGTCTCGTCCACGAAGTCCTGCGGCCTCAGCGACCGCAGCACCCCGGTGTTGCCGATGAGGGAGGCGACTTCCTGGCCCGCGGTCTTCACCATGCGCCGCACCACCGGATACGCCTCGGGGTGGACGCTGGAGGAGTCCAGCGGGTCGTCGCCGCCGCGGATCCGCAGGAAGCCCGCGCACTGCTCGTACGCCTTGGGGCCCAGCCGGGCCACCTTCTTCAGCTGGGTGCGGGACGTGAACGGGCCGTTCGCGTCGCGGTGCGACACGATGTTCTCCGCCAGTCCGGAGGTGATGCCGGAGACCCGGGCGAGCAGCGGGGCGGACGCGGTGTTGACGTCGACCCCCACGCCGTTCACACAGTCCTCCACCACCGCGTCCAGGGAGCGCGACAGCTTCACCTCGGACAGGTCGTGCTGGTACTGGCCGACACCGATCGACTTCGGATCGATCTTCACCAGCTCGGCCAGCGGGTCCTGGAGCCGGCGCGCGATGGAGACGGCGCCGCGCAGCGACACGTCCATGTCCGGCAGCTCCTGCGAGGCGAAGGCGGAGGCCGAGTACACGGAGGCGCCCGCCTCGGACACCATCACCTTGGTGAGCTTCAGCTCCGGGTGCTTGGTGATCAGTTCCCCGGCGAGCTTGTCGGTCTCGCGGGACGCCGTGCCGTTGCCGATCGCGATCAGCTCGACCGCGTGCTCCTTGGCGAGCCGGGCCAGCTTGGCGATCGCCTCGTCCCACCGGTTGGCCGGGACGTGCGGGTGGATGACGTCGGTGGCGACGACTTTGCCGGTCGCGTCGACCACGGCGACCTTGACGCCCGTACGGAAGCCGGGGTCCAGGCCGAGCGTCGCGCGCGTGCCGGCCGGGGCGGCGAGCAGCAGGTCGCGGAGGTTGGCCGCGAACACGTTGACCGCCTCGTCCTCGGCGGCCGTCCGCAGCCGCAGCCTGAGGTCGATGCCGAGGTGCACGAGGATGCGGGTCCGCCAGGCCCAGCGGACCGTGTCCGTCAGCCACTTGTCACCAGGACGGCCGCGGTCGGCGATCCCGAACCGGTGGGCCACCATGCCCTCGTAGGACGAGGGTCCCTCGGTGGCCTCCTCGGGCTCCAGGACGAGGTCGAGGACCTCCTCCTTCTCGCCGCGCAGCATCGCCAGGATGCGGTGCGAGGGCAGGTTCGTGAAGGGCTCGGCGAAGTCGAAGTAGTCGGCGAACTTGGCGCCCGCCTCCTCCTTGCCGTCCCGCACCTTGGCGGCCAGTCGCCCCCGCACCCACATGCGCTCGCGGAGCTCGCCGATCAGGTCGGCGTCCTCCGAGAAGCGCTCGGTGAGGATCGCCCGGGCGCCGTCGAGCGCGGCCTGCGCGTCGGGCACGCCCTTGTCGGCGTCGACGAACGCGGCGGCCGCGGCGAGCGGAGCGACACCCGGGTCCCCGAGCAGGCCCTCGGCGAGCGGTTCGAGGCCGGCCTCCCGCGCGATCTGCGCCTTGGTGCGGCGCTTCGGCTTGAACGGCAGGTAGATGTCCTCAAGGCGCGCCTTGGTCTCCGCGCCCCGGATCCGCGCCTCAAGCTCCTCGGTGAGCTTGCCCTGCTCGCGCACCGAGTCGAGGATCGCCGTCCGCCGCTCCTCCAGCTCCCGCAGATACCGCAACCGCTCCTCGAGCGTGCGCAGCTGCGCGTCGTCGAGCATCTCGGTCGCTTCCTTGCGGTAGCGGGCGATGAAGGGAACCGTGGAACCGCCGTCGAGCAGCTCCACGGCAGCCTTCACCTGCCGCTCCCGTACGCCGAGCTCCTCGGCGATCCTGCTTTCGATCGACCCTGCGCTGCTGGACCCGCTGGACCCGGGTGTCGTCACGATCCCGTACCGCCTTCTCACTGAGGTTGCGCGGCAATTGTGGCAGGCGGCACCGACAGTCGGGGATCAGGGCGCGGTCATCCGGCCGGGGTCGTCAGGCCCTGCGGCCGCTCGTGGAGCCGGACGCACCGCCGAAGAGCCGGGCCAGTGCCCGGAAGGGCAGGGTCACCACGGTGGCGATGGCGCCACCGATCTGGCGCAGGACGTCTGCGATCGCGCGGAACATGGGCATTCCCCTTTCCTCTCCCGGCCAGGACGACCGGGAAAGAAACGGGTACCTCCGAGGCGGCCGGGCAATCTTCGTGGCCCCGAAAGATCAGCGCTTGCCGATCAGGTCGGCGGGATAGGCCCCCGCGGCAGCCGCGCTCCGCGCGAACCCCACCGCGAGCTCGGTCAGCCGTCGTACGCCCTCCGGCCCGAGGTGCTCGTACGGGGCCCGGTCCAGCCGGTCCGTCTCCGCCTCGATCTCCTCCCGCAGGGCGAGCCCCCGCTCGGTGAGCTCACCGTCGGCGTCCAGAAGTCCGCGTCCACATAGCCGTTCGGCGGCCGCGTCCCACTCCTCCCGGGTCCACCCGCGCGTGGTGAACACCCAGGACGGCGTCATGCCCCGGCCGGTCGCGGTGTGGGTCACCAGAGCCTCCAGACCGTCCAGCTCCGCGGACATCAGGGCGGCCAGATGTCCGTCGCCCCGGTGCTCGCGCAGCAGCGTCGCGGCGTGCCAGAACGCCAGGTGGGGCTCCTCGGGCACCGGCAGGTCGGCGTGCGCGGAGTACAGCGGGCGCGCGGCACGCGAACAGCCCTCCGCGGCCCGCAGCGCGAGCCGCGCGGCCTCGGCCATCCCGTCCGAGGCCACGGTCTCGTCGCCGAGCAGGCGGCGCAGGGTCGCGTCGACGGCACGCACGCGTGCCGCCAGAACCCGTTCGGGCGTGGCGGTGCGCCACACGGCGGGCACGTGCTCGGCGACCAGCTCGTGCTTGTAGTTGTAGAACGCGGCCGTCACCGCCCCCGGGCCGACCGGTCCCAGCGCGGCGGCCCGCACCGCGAAGTTGACGGCCCTCGGGTGCGTGACACCGATCGCGGCCAGCTCCTTGCCCAGGTCGGGAGAGAAGTAGTGCGCGGCGTGCAGGGAGTTGAGGGGGTTGTGACAGCGGCGGCCGACGCGCGGTTCCAGGGCGGCAGTAGTCATGACGAGCAGGTTACCGACCGCTTGGTATCCCCTCTGCGGGGAGGCCGCGCAGGGCAGAAAAGGTGGGGAACTCGTCATTGCCGCCATCGCCCCGCGGCCCAAGAATCGGGGACATGGCCCAGCGAACCGTTCTCTTAGTCCTCTTCGACGGGGTGCAGAGCCTCGACGTCACCGGCCCGTTGGAGGTCTTCGCCGGCGCCGAGCAGCTCGCCCCGGGCACCTACCGCATCCGCACGGCCTCGCTGGACGGCGCTCCCGTACGCACCTCCAGCGGCCTGACCGTCGTACCGGACGAAGCCCTCGCGCGGGCCGACGCCCCGCACACCCTCGTCGTGCCCGGTGGCCAGGGCACCCGGCGCCCCGACACGCGCCTCGCCGACTGGCTGCGCGAACACGGACCCCTGGCCGAGCGCCTGGTCTCGGTGTGCACCGGCGCCATCCGGCTCGCCGAGGCGGGGCTCCTGGACGGCCGCCGGGTCACCACGCACTGGGCGTACTGCGACAAGCTGGCCCGTGACCACCCGGCCGTCGAGGTGGACCCCGACCCGATCTACGTGCGCGACGGACAGGTGTCGACGTCCGCCGGCGTCACCTCGGGCATCGACCTCGCGCTCGCCCTGGTCGAGGAGGACCTGGGCCGGGAGGCCGCCCTCGCCATCGCCCGCCACCTGGTCGTCTTCCTGCGCCGGCCGGGCAACCAGGCCCAGTTCAGCGCCCAGCTCGCCGCCCAGACCGCCCAGCGCGAGCCGCTGCGCGAGGTCCAGCTGTGGATCACCGAGCACCCCGCCGACGACCTGAGCGTCGAAGCCCTCGCCGCCCGGGCCCGCCTCTCGCCCCGCCACTTCGCCCGTGCCTTCCGGACCGAGACCGGCATGACGCCCGGCCGGTACGTCGACCGGGTCCGGCTCGAACACGCCCGCCGTCTCCTGGAGGACACCTCCGACGGCATCGAGGAGATCTCCCGCGCCAGCGGCTACGGCACACCCGAGGGGATGCGCCGTGCCTTCGTCAAAGCCCTCGGCACGGCCCCCTCCGAGTACCGCCGCCGCTTCCACCCGACCCCGGCCCTCTGAAAGGACCCCCTGTGCAGATCGCCATCGTCCTCTTCGACCGTTTCACCGCCCTGGACGCCGTGGGACCGTACGAGACCCTCGTCCGCCTCCCCGACTCCGAGGTCGTCTTCGTCGCCGAGGAGACCGGCCCCGTCCGCACGGACAACGGCAGGCTCGCCCTGGTCGCCGACAAGAGCCTCGCCGAGGCGCCGAATCCCGACATCGTGGTCGTCCCGGGCGGCCCCGGACAGACCCCGCAGATGACCAACCAGGCTCTCCTGGACTGGATCCGCACGGCCGACGCCACCAGCACCTGGACGACGTCCGTGTGCACCGGCTCCCTGCTGCTCGCGGCGGCGGGCCTCCTCGAAGGCCGCCGGGCCACCTCGCACTGGCTGGCCCTCGACGAACTGAGGAAGTTCGGCGTCGAACCGACCGGGGAGCGGGTCGTGGTGGACGGCAAGTACGTCACCGCGGCCGGGGTCTCGTCCGGTATCGACATGGGGCTCGATCTGATCGGCCGGACGGCGGGAGACTTCGTCGCCCAGGCCGTGCAGCTCGGCATCGAGTACGACCCGCAGCCGCCCTACGACGCCGGGGCCCCGCAGAAGGCACCCGCGGACGTCGTGGAACGGCTCCGCTCCAGGAGCCGTTTCACCCTCGGCCAGGAACCGACCACGTGAACCGCGGCTGACGGCGCTCCAGGAACGCGGCGACCCCCTCCGAGGTGTCGTCGCTGTCCCGTATCTGCGCGCTCCAGTGCGCGTCCCGGTCCGTGCGGCCGTTCGCGAACTCCTTCGCCGCGGCCTGCGTGAGCTGCGAACGGGACGCCAGGAGCCGCGTGAACTCCCCGACGCGTTTGGCGAGTTCGCCCTCCGGCAGTACCTCGTCGACCAGACCCGTGCGCAGTGCCCGCTCCGCGTCGATCAACTCGCCCGAGAACAACAGGTACTTGGCGGTGGCCGGACCGACCAGCGACACCAACCGCCGGGTGGAGGAGGCCGGATACACGATCCCGAGCTTCGCCGGAGTCACCCCGAACAGTGCGCCCTCCTCGGCGAACCGCAGGTCGCACGCCGCCGCGAGCTGCGACCCGCCACCCACACAGTGCCCCCGGACCGCCGCGAGCGTCGGCTTCGGAAACGCGGCGAGGGCCTCCTCGGCCCGCACCGCGAGCCCCTGCGCCTCCTCGGGCGACCGGCGCAGCGTGGAGATGTCGGCGCCCGCGCAAAACGTGCCGCCCTCCCCGGTCAGCACGAGCACCCGGACGTCCGGATCGGCGGCCAGCGTGTCCAGCAGCGGCGGCAGCGCCCGCCACATCGCGGCCGTCATGGCATTGCGCTTGGCCGGGTGGTGGACCACGACGGTAGCGATCGAGTCCGTGACGGCGTGCAGCAGCTGCGGTTCCGGGTACTCCATGGGTCGGATGCTAGCCGTACCCCCGACCGTACGATCAAGAAGGGGCCGGCGGCGCGAGGAGGCCCCGCATGGCAGTGAACAAGGCGGAGAACCCGGAGACGGCCAAGCTGAGCCGCGACTTCGGCTGGCTGGCGGCGCTCGGTGTGATCCTGGTGATCGCCGGACTCGTCGGGCTGATCTACACCGGGGTGGCCACGCTCACCTCGATGATCCTGTTCGGCTGGCTCCTGCTGATCGGCGGCGTCGTGGGACTGCTGCACGCGGTCCAGGCCCGGGGCTCCAGCTTCTTCTGGCTCGGTGTCGTGGTCGCCGCACTCAACATCGCGGCCGGCGTCGTCGTCATCGGGCGGCCGGAGGCGGCGGCCGCGGCGCTGACCATGTTCGCCGCGCTGCTCTTCCTGACCGGCGGGGTGTTCCGGCTGGTCGGCAGTCTGGTGGTGCGGGGACCGCAGTTCGGCTGGACGCTCGTGCAGGGCGCCTTCGGTCTGCTGCTGGGCATCCTGGTGCTGGCCTCCTGGCCGAACAGCAGCAAGTACGTGATCGGCTGCTTCTTCTCGCTCGCCCTGCTCTTCGACGGTCTCGGGCTCATCGCCACCGGGTTCGGCGGACGAAAGATCGTCGGCATGGTCACCGAACAGCACGAGGCGGTCGCCAAGCCGACACCATCCGAATAGTTCCGCGCGGAATCGGTCAGGGGTACTCGATATGCGCTGACTTCTGTTCAGACATCCGGAGGGGAGCGGTGCGCTGCCAACACTCGACAGGTGGTGACAATCGAGCGCAAGGGTGGCGACCGGAGAATGGACGACCATGGGCGCGGGTCAGGCCCTCGCCCGACGGACAGCGGAGAAGACCCCCACGAACCGGACCCTCTCGACCGGGGCACACCGGACCCGCTGCCGTACGAGGGTGTGTGGAGGTTCACCGCCCCCGCCGTCGACGCGTCGGTCCCGCAGGCGCGACACGCCGTGCGGGACCTGCTGTACCGCCAGGGGGTGCCCGTCTCGGACGACCTCGTCCAGGGCCTCCTGCTGATCGTGTCCGAGCTCGTCACGAACGCCGTCCGGCACGCGGCCCTGCTCTCACCGATGCTCGCCGTGGAGGTGGCCGTGGGCGCGGAGTGGGTGCGGGTGTCCGTGGAGGACAACCACCCCTACCGGCCGACCGCCCTGGAGACCGACCACAGCGGCGAGGGGGGCCGGGGACTGCTCTTGGTCCGCGAGATCACCCGGGAGGCGGGCGGGGTCTGCGACGTCGAGCACACCTCCAGTGGCGGCAAGGTGATCTGGGCCGCCCTGCCGCTCAAGGCCGTGCGCGTGTCCTGAGTGCCCGCGGGCTCCTCACCAGCCGGCGGACGGGCCCGTCAGCTCCCTGACCGCGGGACGGGCCGCGTCCAGCACCGTCATGAACCACGCGGAGAAGGGGTCCTTCGCGTGCCGCTCCGCCAGCTCGGCCGGGGTCACGAAGGCGGTCGTGGCGACCTCCTCCGGGTCCGGGCCGAGCGGGGACTGCACCATGCCGACGAACAGGTGGTTGTACTCCTGCTCGACCAGGCCCGAGTCGGGGTCGGGGTGGTTGTAGCGGACCGTGCCCGCCTCGGCGAGCAGCGAGGGGGAGACACCCAGTTCCTCGTACGTCCGCCGGGCCGCCGCCGCGAAGGGCGCCTCGCCCGGGTAGGGGTGGCCGCAGCAGGTGTTGGACCACACGCCGGGGGAGTGGTACTTGCCCAGCGCGCGCTGCTGCAGCAGCAGCCGGCCCCGCTCGTCGAAGAGGAACACCGAGAAGGCGCGGTGCAGTTGTCCCGGCGGCTGGTGGGCGGCGAGCTTCTCCGCGGTGCCGATCGTCACACCGTGCTCGTCGACCAGTTCCAGCAGGATCGCGTTCGCGGCGCCGTTCGACGGAGTGTGCGTCGTGGTGGCAGGTGTGGTCGGCATACCCATCCTTCACATCGGTCTTCGCGCCCCAAGTGTGCCGCACGGATCCGGCACCCCCGGCAGTTGATCGTGCCCGGCGCGGCGGGCGGGGAACCGCTCGGGGCGGGGTTGTGGGGTGGAGGACGCGAAGGTGTGCCGGGTCGCTGCATTCCGCCAGAACGGGCGTTTCATGCACCGTACACGTGTGTCAGTGGCACAGATGCGCCTCGTGCTCCGCGTGCCCGACCGGCTCCAGTTGGAAGGTGCAGTGCTCCACGTCGAAATGGTCACCGAGGCAGTTCTGGAGCTCGTGCAGCATCTTCTCGTGGCCGATCGCGCTGAGCACGTCGGAACGCACCACCACGTGGGCGGACAGCACCGGCATTCCCGAGGTGATCGTCCAGGCGTGCAGGTCGTGGACGTCCTCCACGCCGTCCAGGGCCAGGATGTGCGTGCGCACCTCCGCCATGTCGACGTCCTTGGGCGCCGACTCCAGCAGCACGTCGAGGGTCTCGCGCAGCAGTTTGAAGGTGCGCGGCACGATCATCACGCCGATGACGAGCGACGCGATCGGGTCGGCGGCCTGCCAGCCCGTGGTCAGGATCACCGCGGCCGAGACGATCACCGCGAGCGAGCCCAGCGCGTCCGCCGCGACCTCCAGGAACGCCCCGCGCACGTTGAGGCTCTCCTTCTGGCCGCGCATCAGCAGGGTCAGCGAGATCATGTTCGCGACCAGACCGATCGCACCGAACACGATGGTCAGCCCGCCCTCGGTGTCGGCCGGCGTCACGAACCGCTGGATCGCCTCGTACAGGACGTAGCCGCCGACGACGAGCAGCAGCAGACAGTTCGCGAGGGCGGCGAGGATCTCCGCGCGGGCGTACCCGAAGGTGCGGTTGCCGGTCGGCGGGCGGTTCGCGAAGTGGATCGCGAGCAGGGCCATGCCGAGGCCCAGCGCGTCCGTCGCCATGTGCGCCGCGTCCGCGACCAGGGCGAGGGAGTCCGCGACGACGCCTCCGACGATCTCGACCACCATGACGGTGAGCGTGATCGACAACGCCACCCGCAGCCTGCCGACGTACGCCGAGGTCGCCGTCCCGCCCGCCGGCGCATGCGAGTGCGCGTGGCCGTGGTCGTGCCCTGCCCCCATGGAAGCCGCCTCCTGCGTCGATCCCGGACAGTCCGCCCGGGATCACAGTGAACTACGGGCGGGGGGTATCGGGCAACGCGGCACTGAACACCGTTGTCATGTGCCCTGACCTGCGGAAACGAACCGCAGGTCAGGGCAGCCTCACTGGTGGTGCAGCAGCCAGCCGCGCCAGGCGGACTCGATCATGTCGCGCACCCCTCGGCGAGCGCTCCAGCCGAGCGTCTCGGCGGCCCGGGCGGCCACGGCCACCGACACGGGCGCGTCCCCGGGGCGCCGGGGCTCCACGACTGCGGGCCGTCGGTCTCCGGTCACCTCGCCGATCACCGTGACCATCTCGCGTACGGAGACGCCCTCACCGCGACCGATGTTGACCGTCAGGTCGCCGACCTGTCCGCCCTCGGACAGCCGCCTGGCCGCCGCGAGGTGCGCCTCGGCCAGGTCGGACACATGGATGTAGTCACGGACGCAGGTGCCGTCCGGCGTCGGGTAGTCGTCGCCGAAGATCCGCGGGGCCTCGTCGCGGGTGAGGCGGTCGAAGACCATGGGCACGATGTTGAAGACACCGGTGTCCGCGAGCTCCGGCGCCGCGGCCCCGGCGACGTTGAAGTAGCGCAGGCAGACGGTGGAGATCCCGTGGGCCTGTCCGGCCGCCCGCACCAGCCACTCCCCGGCGAGCTTGGTCTCGCCGTAGGGGTTCACGGGAGCGCACGGCGTCTCCTCCGTGATGAGTTCCACATCGGGGTTGCCGTAGACGGCCGCCGAGGAGGAGAAGAGGAAGCGCTCGATCCCGGCCTCCGCGACCGCCTCCAGGAGGGTCGCGAGCCCCCCGACGTTCTCCTGGTAGTAGCGGGTCGGCTGCGCCACCGACTCGGCGACCTGCTTGCGCGCCGCGAGATGCACCACACCCGTCACCGCGTGCTCGGCCAGCACCCGCTTCAGCAGGCCGCCGTCCAGCGAGGAGCCCCGGACCAGCGGCACGTCGGCGGGGAGCCGCGCCGGCACCCCGGCCGAGAGGTCGTCCAGGACGAGCACCCGTTCCCCGGCCCCCGTCATGGCCCGCGCCACATGCGCCCCTATGTACCCGGCACCGCCGGTGATCAGCCACGTCATGGTCGTCCACCCTATGCCGACGCTCCCGGACCCTCACGATGTCCTTGATGTCCGCTCTGTGGGGCGCGGTTTGTGGGCGGGGGCCCGGATCACCGATGATGATCGCGGCAAAGGCCGGGGGAGACGCTGTTGATCGGTCCGTTAACGGGCGGTGAACGCCGCCTTCTTGGCATCCGATAGCCTCTGCCGACATGCCGCCCGCCTGGTCCAGCCAAGGGGCGCCCCCATCGTGCACATGACCGGCGCCCGCGCGTCGGCACCCAGGGAGTGAGTTCGGTTGTCGACCGCCATCCTCACCGGTCAGCCGGTCCCCGGTTCGTCGATCGAGGGTGATCTGCGGTCCCTCGGCTTCGACGTGCAGGTCGCCGCGGACGCCGCCGACGCCGAGCGGCTGGTCGCCGAGGCACCCTGCGACCAGCGCGTCGCCCTCGTCGACGCCCGGTTCGTCGGCCACGTCCACGCGCTGCGCCTGGGCCTGACCGACCCCCGCTTCTCCCTCGCCGCGCTGCCCGGCGCGGTCACCGCGCAGCCCGACGGCCGGGTGGCCCTCACCCGCGTGCTGGCCCGCGAGAACTCCGCGGGCGGCGGCACGGCGGTCGTCGTGGACAGCCTTCCCGACCGCATCGTCACGGCGCTGGCCGAGGACGGCGCCGAGGTGTACCGCCCCGAACTCGGCAGCCTGGTCGCCGCCGTCCCCGCCGACCCGCAGGCCCGCAACGAGGCACGGCAGGCCGTCGCGGACGTCGACGACGAGGCCGTACGCCTGAAGTCCGCCGTGAAGTCCCGCGACGGCTTCTTCACCACGTACTTCATCAGCCCCTACTCCCGCTACATCGCCCGCTGGTGCGCCCGCCGCGGCCTGACCCCGAACCAGGTCACCACCGCGTCCCTGGTCACCGCCCTGATCGCGGCGGCCTGCGCGGCCACCGGCACCCGCGGCGGCTTCGTCGCGGCGGGCGCCCTGCTGATCGCCTCGTTCGTCCTGGACTGCACCGACGGCCAGCTCGCCCGCTACTCGCTGCAGTACTCCACCCTCGGCGCCTGGCTCGACGCCACCTTCGACCGCGCCAAGGAGTACGCCTACTACGCCGGCCTCGCCCTCGGCGCGGCCCGGGGCGGCGACGACGTATGGGCGCTGGCGCTCGGCGCGATGATCCTCCAGACCTGCCGGCACGTCGTCGACTTCTCCTTCAACGAGGCCAACCACGACGCGACGGCCAACACCAGCCCCACGGCCGCCCTTTCGGACAAGCTCGACAGCGTCGGCTGGACGGTGTGGGTGCGGCGGATGATCGTGCTGCCCATCGGGGAGCGCTGGGCGATGATCGCGGTGCTCACCGCGGTCACGACACCGCGGATCACCTTCTACGCCCTTCTCGTCGGGTGCGCCTTCGCGGCGACCTACACCACGGCGGGCCGGGTGCTGCGCTCGCTGACCCGCAAGGCACAGCGCACGGACCGGGCGGCGCAGGCGCTGGCGGACCTCGCGGATAACGGGCCGCTGGCCGGCCTGCTGGCGCGTGTGTCGCGGGCCCCTCTCGGAGGGCCCCGGGCCGCTGTGGCGCTGGCGGGCACGGTGATCCTGGCCGCAACCCTCTCCTCCGGGGACACCTGGGCGCCCGTCGGCGGTGCCGTCGTCTACGCGATCGCCGCCGGTCAGGCTCTGTACCGCCCCCTCAAGGGCGCCCTCGACTGGCTCGTCCCCCCGCTCTTCCGCGCCGCCGAATACGGCACCGTCCTGATCCTGGCGGCCAAAGCGGACGTGAACGGAGCCCTGCCAGCGGCTTTCGGGCTGGTGGGCGCCGTCGCCTACCATCACTACGACACGGTGTACCGCATCCGCGGCAACGCCGGAGCGCCCCCGGCCTGGCTGGTGCGCGCCGTCGGGGGGCACGAAGGACGGACCTTGCTGGTCACCGTCCTGGCCGCGCTGCTCACCGCTTCGCAGTTCACGGTCGCGCTCACGGTCCTGGCCGTGGTGGTGGCCCTGCTGGTGCTCGTCGAGAGCATCCGCTTCTGGGTGTCCGCTGGGGCTCCCGCCGTACACGACGAAGGAGAACCCGCATGATCGGCCTCGTGCTGGCGGCCGGCGCCGGACGCCGGCTGCGCCCCTACACCGACAGCCTCCCCAAGGCTCTGGTGCCGGTGGGCCCCGCGGGCATAGAGGGCGAACCGACGGTCCTGGACCTCACCCTCGGCAACTTCGCCGAGATCGGTCTGACCGAGGTCGCGGTCATCGTCGGCTACCGCAAGGAAGCGGTGTACGAGCGCAAGGCGGCGCTGGAGGCGAAGTACGGCCTCCAGCTCACCCTCATCGACAACGACAAGGCCGAGGAGTGGAACAACGCCTACTCCCTGTGGTGCGGCCGTGACGCCCTCAAGGACGGCGTGATCCTCGCCAACGGCGACACCGTGCACCCGGTCTCCGTCGAGAAGACGCTGCTCGCCGCCCGCGGCGAGGGCAAGCGGATCATCCTCGCCCTGGACACGGTGAAGAACCTCGCCGACGAGGAGATGAAGGTCGTCGTCGACCCCGAGCGGGGCATGACGAGGATCACCAAGCTGATGGACCCCGCCGAGGCCACCGGCGAGTACATCGGTGTGACCCTCATCGAGGGCGACGCCGCCCCCGAACTCGCCGACGCGCTGAAGACGGTCTGGGAGACCGACCCGCAGCAGTTCTACGAGCACGGCTACCAGGAGCTCGTGAACCGCGGCTTCCGCATCGACGTCGCGCCGATCGGCGACGTGCCGTGGGTGGAGATCGACAACCACGACGACCTCGCCCGTGGACGGGAGATCGCGTGCCAGTACTGACCCGGCTGATCCCCTCACCGCTCGTCGTGGACATCCGTCCGGGTGCTCTCGACGACCTTGGCTGTGTGCTCGCGGACGAACGCATCTCGCAGTCCGGCAAGCTCGCCGTCGCCGTCAGCGGCGGCTCGGGCGCCCGGCTGCGCGAGCGGATCGCGCCGAGTCTGCCCGGGGCCACCTGGTTCGAGGTCGGCGGCGGCACGATCGACGACGCGGTCCGGCTGGCGAACGACGTCAAGGCCGGCCACTACGACGCGATCGTCGGCCTCGGTGGCGGGAAGATCATCGACTGCGCGAAGTTCGCGGCCGCCCGCGTGGGCCTGCCGCTGGTCGCCGTCGCCACCAACCTCGCGCACGACGGTCTCTGCTCGCCGGTCGCGACCCTCGACAACGACGCCGGCCGCGGCTCGTACGGGGTGCCGAACCCGATCGCCGTGGTCATCGACCTCAACGTGATCCGTGAGGCCCCCGTCCGCTTCGTGCGTTCCGGCATCGGCGACGTCATCTCCAACATCTCCGCGGTCGCGGACTGGGAGCTGGCCAACCGCGTCAACGGCGAGAAGATCGACGGTCTCGCCGCGGCGATGGCCCGTCAAGCCGGCGAAGCGGTGCTCCGGCACCCCGGCGGAGTCGGCGACGACAGCTTCCTCCAGGTGCTGGCCGAGGCCCTTGTCCTCACCGGTATCGCCATGTCGGTGTCGGGCGACTCCCGCCCGTCCTCCGGCGCCTGCCACGAGATCAACCACGCGTTCGACCTGCTCTACCCCAAGCGTGCCGCCGCCCATGGCGAGCAGTGCGGTTTGGGCGCGGCCTTCGCGATGTACCTGCGCGGAGCCCACGAGGAATCGGCGTACATGGCCGAGGTACTGCGCCGGCACGGACTTCCGGTGCTGCCGGAGGAGATCGGCTTCACGCCCGCGGAGTTCGTCCGCGCCGTGGAGTTCGCTCCGCAGACCCGCCCCGGCCGCTACACCATCCTCGAACACCTCGACCTCAAGACCGACCAGATCAAGGACATCTACGCCGACTATGTCAAGGCCATCGGTAGCTGAACTCCGTCCGGTCGTCCACCCCGCAGGGGTCAAGGACCGGCGCAGCGGTGAGCACTGGATGGGACGCCTCTACATGCGTGAGGTGTCCCTGCGGGTGGACCGCTACCTGGTGAACACCAGGGTCACGCCCAACCAGCTCACGTACCTGATGACCGTCTTCGGAGTCCTCGCGGCCCCGGCCCTCCTGGTGCCGGGGATCCCGGGGGCCGTGCTCGGCGTGGTGTGCGTCCAGATGTACCTGCTGCTGGACTGCGTCGACGGCGAGATCGCGCGCTGGAAGAAGCAGTACTCGCTCAACGGCGTCTACCTGGACCGCGTCGGCGCGTACCTGACCGACGCGGCCGTGCTCGTCGGCTTCGGTCTGCGCGCCGCCGACCTGTTCGGCAGCGGCCGTATCGACTGGCTGTGGGCCTTCCTCGGCACCCTGGCCGCGCTCGGCGCGATCCTGATCAAGGCCGAGACCGACCTCGTGGGGGTCGCCCGGCACCAGACGGGCAAGCCGCCTGTTCAGGAGGCCGCCGCCGAGATGCGCTCCTCCGGCATGGCGCTGGCCCGCAAGGCCGCCTCCCTGCTCAAGTTCCACCGGCTGGTCCTCGGCATAGAGGCGTCCCTGCTGATCCTCGTCCTCGCGGTCGTGGACCAGGTGCGCGGCGACCTGTTCTTCTCGCGGCTCGGTGTCGCGGTGCTCGCCGGGATCGCCCTGCTCCAGACCCTGCTGCACCTCGTGTCGATCCTCGCCTCCAGCAGGCTGAAGTGAGCACCGGCATGAAGGTCGGCGCGGTCATCATCACCATGGGCAACCGCCCCGAGGAGCTGCGCGCCCTGCTCGACTCGGTCGCCAAGCAGGACGGCGACCCGGTCCAGGTGGTCGTCGTCGGCAACGGCTCGCCCGTCCCGGACGTCCCCGAGGGCGTCCGGACCATCGAGCTGCCCGAGAACCTCGGCATCCCCGGCGGCCGCAACGTCGGCATCGAGGCCTTCGGCCCCAGCGGTCGCGACGTCGACATATTGCTTTTCCTGGACGACGACGGTCTGCTCCCGAACCACGACACCGCCGAACTGTGCCGCCAGGCCTTCACGGCCGACCCGAAGCTCGGCATCGTCAGCTTCCGCATCGCCGACCCCGACACCGGGGTCACCCAGCGCCGGCACGTCCCCCGGCTGCGGGCCGCCGACCCGATGCGTTCCTCCCGGGTCACCACCTTCCTCGGTGGCGCCAACGCCGTCCGCACCCAGGTCTTCGCCGAAGTCGGCGGCCTCCCGGACGAGTTCTTCTACGCCCACGAGGAAACCGACCTGGCATGGCGGGCTCTCGACGCGGGCTGGATGATCGACTACCGGTCCGACATGGTGCTGTACCACCCGACGACCGCGCCCTCCCGGCACGCGGTCTACCACCGCATGGTCGCCCGCAACCGCGTCTGGCTCGCCCGCCGCAACCTGCCCGCGCTCCTGGTCCCGGTCTACCTGGGTGTCTGGATGCTGCTGACCCTGGTGCGCCGCCCCTCGCGGCCCGCCCTGAAGGCCTGGTTCGGCGGCTTCCGGGAGGGCTGGAGCACACCGTGCGGACCGCGCAGGCCGATGAAGTGGCGTACCGTCTGGCGCCTGACCCGGCTGGGCCGGCCCCCGGTCATCTGACAAGCTCGTTGCTGACAGCGGCCGGGACGTACCACGGCCCCCGCTCCTGCCCTGCCCGTACAGGCCGCGCATCCCGAAGCATCCCGAAGAGGAAAGCTATCCATCAGTGAGTGAGACAACGCACGACGCCATGGTCGCGGTGAGCGCGCCCGTGTCGCCAGACGAGGGCCTCACGGCGGCACAGCTCGCCGACCGCCACGGCCTGACCGTGAGCGGCGCCAGGCCCTCGCTCGTCGAGTACGTCCGCCAGCTCTGGGACCGGCGCCACTTCATCCTCGCGTTCTCGCGGGCGAAGCTGACCGCCCAGTACAGCCAGGCCAAGCTCGGCCAGCTGTGGCAGGTGGCGACCCCGCTGCTGAACGCGGCCGTGTACTTCTTCATCTTCGGCGTCATCCTGAACGCCAGCCGGGGCATGCCGAAGGACGTGTACATCCCGTTCCTGGTCACGGGTGTGTTCGTGTTCACCTTCACGCAGAGCTCCGTCATGGCGGGCGTGCGCGCCATCTCCGGCAACCTCGGTCTGGTCCGCGCGCTGCACTTCCCGCGGGCCTCCCTGCCGATCTCCTTCGCGCTCCAGCAGCTCCAGCAGCTGCTGTTCTCGATGGTGGTGCTGTTCGCCGTGGCGATCGGCTTCGGCCACTACCCGGACATGTCCTGGGCGCTCATCGTCCCGGTGCTGATCCTCCAGTTCCTCTTCAACACCGGCCTCGCGCTGATCATGGCCCGCGCGGGCGCCAAGACCCCCGACCTGGCACAGCTCATGCCGTTCGTGATGCGTACCTGGATGTACGCGTCCGGCGTGATGTTCTCGATCCCGATCATGCTGGCCGACAAGCCGCAGTGGCTCGCCACGGTCCTCCAGTGGAACCCCGCGGCCATCTACATGGACCTCATGCGCTTCGCCCTGATCGACGAGTACGGCGCCGAGAACCTGCCCGACCACGTCTGGGCGGCCGCGGGCGGCTGGGCCGCGCTCTTCGCGCTCGGCGGCTTCGTGTACTTCTGGAAGGCGGAGGAAAGGTACGGCCGTGGCTGAGGACACCCGGGACGCGCAGTCCCTCACGGGCACCGATGACGCGCGGATCCCCACCGTCATCGCGGACGAGCTGCACATCGTCTACCGCGTGAACGGCGCCAAGACCGGCAAGGGCAGCGCGACCGCCGCGCTCAGCCGCATCCTCAAACGAGGCTCCGACGACGCCGCGCGCGGTGTGCGCAAGGTGCACGCCGTCAAGGGCGTCTCCTTCGTCGCCTACAAGGGCGAGGCGGTCGGCCTGATCGGCTCCAACGGCTCCGGCAAGTCGACCCTCCTGCGCGCCATCGCCGGCCTGCTGCCCGCCGAGAGCGGCCGCGTCTACACCCACGGCCAGCCCTCCCTGCTCGGCGTCAACGCGGCCCTGATGAACGACCTGACCGGCGAGCGCAACGTCATCCTGGGCGGGCTCGCCATGGGCATGTCCCGGGAGCAGATCAGGGAGCGCTACCAGGAGATCGTCGACTTCTCCGGGATCAACGAGAAGGGCGACTTCATCACCCTTCCGATGCGCACGTATTCCTCCGGCATGGCGGCCCGCCTGCGCTTCTCCATCGCCGCGGCCAAGGACCATGACGTCCTCATGATCGACGAGGCCCTGGCCACCGGTGACCGCAAGTTCCAGAAGCGCTCCGAGGAACGCATCCGGGAACTGCGCAAGGAGGCCGGCACGGTCTTTCTCGTCAGTCACAACAACAAGTCGATCCGTGACACCTGCAACCGCGTCCTGTGGCTGGAGCGCGGCGAGCTGCGCATGGACGGCCCGACCGACGAGGTCATCAAGGAGTACGAGAAGTTCACGGGCAAGTAGTCCACCGCGCCCCGGACGAAAAACACCGCTCCGCTCGACCGGGCCCCGCCGGAACTGTTCCGGCGGGGCCGCGCGTCTGCAAAGGAAGCGTCAACTTCGGCGCCCCTTAGGAATCTTGGGGCCAATCGGTGTGTTGTTGTGATGTGCAGGACACCCCGACGATCCTTGCCGCGTTGTACAACGTAAGCTGTACCGGTGCCCAATCGCGGCAAGTAGGGCGATAATGCGCGACACCCCATCACTGGGACGCCGTGCGGACGGCTGGGCGGCGTGTCCGAAATAGTGTGTATTGGGTCGGCGGTGTAGAACGGGAGATGTGACGGCGATGGCTACGGAAACTCCCCAGCTCAACGCAGCACGTGCCGTCCCCGCCCCGGGCAGGCCGCGATGACGGAGACCGGCACGACGCGCCCCGGAGTGACGGAGCGCGGAACGCTCGACAAGGCCGCGGCGGAGAACTTCCCCGTGGCCCCCTTCTTCCTGCCCAGGGACTGGCGCGCCGACCTCATGGCGGTCTACGGCTTCGCGCGCCTCGTCGACGACATCGGCGACGGCGACCTCGCCCCCGGCGGCGCCGACGCCCGGCTGCTCGGCGTGTCGCCCGCGCAGGCCGAGGACCGGCTGTTCCTCCTGGACGCCTTCGAGGCCGACCTGCACCGCGTCTTCACCGGAGAGCCCCGCCACCCGTTGCTGCGCCGCCTCCGGCCCACGGTCCGCCGCCGCGCGCTGACCCCCGAGCCCTTCCTCGGCCTGATCGCCGCCAACCGCCAGGACCAGCTCGTCACCCGCTACGAGACCTACGACGACCTGCTCGCCTACTGCGAGCTGTCCGCCAACCCCGTAGGCCGTCTCGTGCTCGCCGTCACCGGCACCTCGACCCCCGAGCGGGTCCGCCTCTCGGACGCGATCTGCACCGCCCTCCAGATCGTCGAACACCTCCAGGACGTCGCCGAGGACCTCGGCCGCGACCGGATCTATCTGCCCGCCGCGGACATGAAGCGCTTTCATGTCCAGGAGGCGGATCTCGCCACGAAAACCGCGGGCGCATCGGTGCGCGCTCTGGTTGCATACGAGGCACAACGCGCCCGCGAACTCCTGAATGAAGGCGCCCCCCTGGTGGGTAGCGTCCACGGCAGACTGAAGCTGCTGCTCGCAGGGTTCGTGGCGGGGGGAAGGGCGGCGCTCCGTGCGATCGCCGCCGCCGAGCACGACGTACTTCCCGGCCCGCCCAAGCCCGGCAAGCTCCAGCTGCTGCGCGAGGTGGGCGTCACTCTGCGAGGAGAGAGGTGATCCGGACGGTGGAGCCACCACCACACGCGTCCGCACCGGTACTCGCCGCCTACAGCTACTGCGAGGCCGTGACCGGACAGCAGGCCCGTAACTTCGCGTACGGCATCAGGCTGCTGCCGACGTCCAAGCGGCGTGCGATGTCGGCGCTCTACGCGTTCTCACGGCGGGTCGACGACATCGGCGACGGCGCGCTGGCGGGCGACGTCAAGGCCGCCCGACTCGAGGACACCAGGGCGATGCTGACCCGGGTGCGCGAGGGCTCGGTCGACGAGGACGACACCGATCCGGTGGCCGTCGCCCTCGCCCACGCCGCGGAGACCTTCCCGATCCCGCTGAGCGGCCTGGACGAACTGATCGACGGCGTCCTGATGGACGTACGCGGCGAGACCTACGAGACGTGGGACGACCTGAAGGTGTACTGCCGCTGCGTGGCGGGCGCCATCGGGCGCCTCTCGCTCGGCGTGTTCGGCACCGAACCGGGGGCGCGCGCCGCCGAACGCGCGCCGGAGTACGCCGACACGCTCGGTCTCGCGCTCCAGCTCACCAACATCCTCAGAGACGTCCGTGAGGACGCCGAGGGCGGGCGGATCTACCTGCCGGCCGACGACCTCGCGAAGTTCGGCTGCTCGGCCGGCTTCAAGGGGCCGAAACCACCGGAGGGTGCCGACTTCGCGGGTCTCGTGCACTTCGAAGTGCGACGGGCCCGCGCCCTTTTCGCCGAGGGCTACCGGCTGCTGCCCATGCTCGACCGCCGCAGCGGCGCCTGTGTCGCCGCCATGGCCGGCATCTACCGCCGCCTGCTCGACCGCATCGAGCGCGACCCCGAGGCGGTGCTGCGCGGCCGGGTCTCGCTGCCCGGGCGTGAGAAGGCGTACGTCGCCGTCCGCGGCCTGTCCGGCCTGGACACCCGCCATGTGACGCGGCGGACCGTCAGGAGGCGCGCCTGATGGAAGACGTGGACAATCCGCTCCAAGGTGATGTCGCCGGAGAAAAGCGGCACGCAACCCTCCGCTCGACGACGGCGTCCCTGACTGCAACGGCCGACCGTGCACCGTACGAGCACCACGGCGTCCGGGCAGGGGAGGGTGTGCGATGACCGACGGACAGCGGTCCGGACGGGACGCCGTCGTGATCGGCGGCGGGCTCGCCGGCATCACCGCCGCGCTCGCGCTCGCCGACGCCGGGGTGCGCGTCACCCTGCTCGAAGGCAGGCCACGCCTGGGCGGGCTCGCCTTCTCCTTCCAGCGCGGCGAACTGACCGTCGACAACGGACAGCACGTCTACCTGCGCTGCTGCACCGCCTACCGCTGGTTCCTCGACCGCATCGAGGGAACGGCGCTGGCGCCGCTGCAGGATCGTCTCGACGTGCCCGTACTCGACCTGGCCCGGCCCGCGGGCCGACGGCTCGGCAGACTGCGGCGAGACGCGCTGCCGGTACCCCTGCATCTGGGACGCAGCCTCGCGACCTATCCGCATCTCTCGCTCGCCGAGCGGGCCAGGGTGGGTCGGGCCGCGCTCGCGCTCAAGGGTCTCGACCTCGCCGATCCGAGCCTGGACGCACAGGACTTCGGCAGCTGGCTGGCCGCGCACGGTCAGTCGGCGCGTGCCGTCGAGGCCCTGTGGGACCTGGTCGGGGTCGCCACTCTCAACGCGGTCGCGGGCGACGCCTCGCTGGGGCTCGCCGCGATGGTGTTCAAGACCGGTCTGCTGTCCGACCCGGGCGCGGCCGACATCGGCTGGGCGCACGTCCCGCTGGGTGAACTGCATGACCGGCTCGCCCGCAAGGCGCTCGACTCCGCGGGCGTGCGTACCGAGGTCCGTACACGCGTCACCTCCATCTCTACTGACGAGAACGGCACTTGGAGCGTTCAGGTTCCCGGGGAGACGCTCCGGGCCGACGCGGTCGTGCTCGCCGTGGCCCAGCACGAGGCGTGTGACCTGCTGCCGGAGGGCGCGCTCGACGCCCCGGAAAATCTTCGGGAGATCGGCACCGCGCCGATCCTCAACGTCCATGTGGTCTACGACCGCAAGGTTCTCGACAAGCCGTTCCTCGCGGCCCTCGGCACCCCGGTGCAGTGGGTCTTCGACCGTACCGACGCTTCCGGGCTGCGCGAGGGCCAGTACCTCGCCCTGTCCCAGTCGGCCGCGCATGACGAGATCGACGAGCCGGTGGCCGCGCTGCGCGAGCGCTATCTGCCCGAGTTGGAGCGGCTGCTGCCGCTCGCACACGGCGCCGAGGTGAAGGACTTCTTCGTGACCCGGGAGCGCACGGCGACCTTCGCCCCGGCCCCCGGCGTCGGACGGCTGCGGCCCGGCGCCCGTACGAAAGCCCCCGGCCTCTACCTGGCCGGCGCGTGGACCGCCACAGGGTGGCCCGCGACCATGGAGAGTGCGGTCCGAAGCGGTGTCAGTGCGGCGGACGCCGCCCTCGCCGCCCTGGGCCGGCCCCGCCCCGCCCGTCTCTTCGAGTTCGAGGAGGCCGCGTGATGCTCGACCAGCACGGCGTATCCGGCCCCAGCACCTCCGGTACCGCAACAAGAGGAGAGACTGTGCCCACTGTGCCCCCGGCCGAGACGGCCGCTGTGAGGTCCGCGGTGGACGTGACCGCGCTCCTGGAGCGCGGCCGGACCCTGGCCACTCCGGTGCTGAGGGCGGCCGTGGACCGCCTCGCGCCCCCCATGGACACCGTTTCCGCCTACCACTTCGGCTGGATCGACGCCGACGGCAACCCCGCCGACGGGGACGGCGGCAAGGCCGTGCGCCCCGCGCTCGCCGTGCTCTCGGCCGAGGTCACCGGCGCCGCGCCCGAGACCGGCATCCCCGGCGCGGTCGCCGTCGAGCTGGTCCACAACTTCTCGCTGCTGCACGACGACCTGATGGACGGCGACGAGCAGCGCCGCCACCGCGACACGGTGTGGAAGGTGCACGGCCCGGCTCAGGCGATCCTGGTCGGCGACGCCCTGTTCGCCCTGGCCAACGAGGTCCTGCTGGAGCTCGGCACCGTCGAGGCCGGCCGTGCCACCCGCCGTCTGACCACCGCCACCCGCGCCCTGATCGACGGCCAGGCGCAGGACATCTCCTACGAGCACCGCGACCGCGTCAGCGTCGAGGAGTGCCTGGAGATGGAGGGCAACAAGACCGGCGCCCTGCTGGCCTGCGCCAGCTCCATCGGCGCCGTGCTCGGCGGCGCGGACGACCGCACCGCCGACACGCTGGAGAAGTACGGCTACCACCTCGGCCTCGCCTTTCAGGCCGTCGACGACCTCCTCGGCATCTGGGGCGACCCCGTCTCCACCGGCAAGCAGACTTGGAGCGACCTGCGCCAGCGCAAGAAGTCCCTGCCCGTGGTTGCCGCGCTCGCGGCGGGCGGTGCCGCCTCCGACCGGCTCGGCGAGATCCTCGCCGCCGACGCCAAGAGCAGCGACTTCGAGAACTTCTCCGAGGAGGAGTTCGCGGCCCGCGCCGCCCTCATCGAGGAGGCCGGAGGCCGCGAGTGGACCGCCGCGGAGGCCCGCCGTCAGCACACCATCGCCATCGAAGCCCTGAACGCCGTCGACATGCCCGACCGGGTACGGGACCAGTTCACGGCGCTCGCCGACTTCGTCGTCGTACGAAAGAGATGATCACTATCGGTCGAATAGCCCTCGCGTAGTCGCCGGCCGGTGCTGCGAGGAAAGGAAAGGCACCGGCCGACGGCGGACCCACAGCAGAGCACCACACTGCACACTGCACGAAGGGGAAGCCATGACAGCGACGACCGACGGAAGCACCGGGGCCCTGCCGCCCCGCGCTGCCGCGGCCAGCGAAACCCACCTCGACACCCCCGTGGCGGCCGGGATACAAGAAGCCGCCCTGCGTGCCGTCCAGCGCGCCACCGACCACCTGCTCGCCCGGCAGGACGCCGAGGGCTGGTGGAAAGGCGACCTGGAGACCAACGTCACGATGGACGCCGAGGACCTGCTGCTCCGTCAGTTCCTCGGCATCCGCGACGAGTCGACCACCCGGGCCGCCGCCCAGTTCATCCGCGGCGAGCAGCGCGAGGACGGTACCTGGGCCAGCTTCTACGGCGGGCCCGGCGAACTCTCCACCACCGTCGAGGCGTACGTAGCCCTGCGCCTGGACGGCGACGCCCCGGACGCCCCGCACATGGCGAAGGCCTCCGCCTGGATCCGTGCCCAGGGCGGTATCGCCGCCGCCCGGGTGTTCACCCGGATCTGGCTCGCCCTGTTCGGCTGGTGGAAGTGGGAGGACCTGCCCGAACTCCCGCCGGAACTCATCTACTTCCCCAAGTGGGTCCCGCTCAACATCTACGACTTCGGCTGCTGGGCCCGCCAGACCATCGTCCCGCTGACGATCGTCTCCGCGAAGCGCCCGGTCCGGCCCGCGCCCTTCCCGCTCGACGAACTGCACACCGACCCGGCCGACCCGAACCCGGCCAAGCCCCTCGCCCCGGTGGCGAGTTGGGACGGCGCCTTCCAGCGGCTCGACAAGGCGATGCACCAGCTGCGCAAGGTCGCCCCGCGCAGACTCCGCAGAGCCGCGATGAACAGCGCGGCCCGCTGGATCATCGAACGGCAGGAGAACGACGGCTGCTGGGGCGGCATCCAGCCCCCGGCCGTGTACTCGGTGATCGCCCTGCACCTGCTCGGCTACGACCTCCAGCACCCGGTCATGCGGGCCGGTCTGGAGTCGCTGGACCGCTTCGCCATCTGGCGCGAGGACGGGTCCCGGATGATCGAGGCGTGCCAGTCGCCGGTGTGGGACACCTGCCTCGCCACCATCGCGCTCGCCGACGCCGGCGTGCCCGCCGACCATCCGCAGCTCGTCAAGGCCGCGGACTGGATGCTCGGCGAGGAGATCGTGCGGCCCGGTGACTGGTCGGTCAAGCGGCCCGGGCTCCCGCCGGGCGGCTGGGCGTTCGAGTTCCACAACGACAACTACCCGGACATCGACGACACCGCCGAGGTCGTCCTCGCGCTGCGCCGGGTCAGGCACCACGACCCCGAGCGGGTGGAGAAGGCCATCGGGCGCGGGGTGCGCTGGAACCTCGGGATGCAGTCGAAGAACGGCGCCTGGGGCGCCTTCGACGTCGACAACACCAGTCCCTTCCCCAACCGGCTGCCGTTCTGCGACTTCGGCGAGGTCATCGACCCGCCGTCCGCCGATGTCACCGCCCATGTGGTGGAGATGCTGGCCGTCGAGGGGCTCTCCCACGACCCGCGCACCCGGCGCGGCATCGAGTGGCTGCTCGCCGAACAGGAGCCGGACGGCTCGTGGTTCGGGCGCTGGGGCGTCAACTACATCTACGGCACCGGGTCGGTGGTGCCCGCCCTGACGGCCGCCGGACTGCCCGCCTCGCACCCGGCGATCCGGCGGGCGGTGGCCTGGCTGGAGAAGGTGCAGAACGACGACGGCGGCTGGGGCGAGGACCTGCGCTCCTACAAGTACGTCAAGGAGTGGAGCGGCCGCGGCGCCTCCACGGCCTCGCAGACGGCCTGGGCGCTGATGGCGCTGCTGGCCGCGGGGGAGAAGGACTCCAAGGCCGTCGAGCGCGGCATCGAGTGGCTCGTGAGCACCCAGCTCGCGGACGGCTCCTGGGACGAGCCCTACTTCACCGGCACCGGCTTCCCCTGGGACTTCTCCATCAACTACCACCTCTACCGGCAGGTCTTCCCGCTCACCGCCCTGGGCCGTTACGTCCATGGAGAACCGTTCTCCCGGACCGAGGCCCTCTGATGAGCACCCAGCCCGCCACCGCCCCGCTGCTGATCGCCTGCGCGCTCGGCATCGAGCATCTCGCCCTGCGCACCGGCGAGCGCGGCGGGGCCGGCGGGCCGGTCACCCTGCTCCGGACGGGCATGGGCCCCAAGGCGGCGCAGCGGTCCGTCACCCGGCGCCTGGCCGACCCGGCCCTCGCCGGGGCCGCCGTGCTGGCCACCGGCTTCTGCGCGGGCCTCGCCCCCGGGATGCACCCCGGCGACCTGGTCGTCGCCGAGGAGACCCGGGACCCGGACGGAACCGTTCCCTGCATGGAGACCGACCTGCTCGTCAAGGAGCTGGTACGGGCCGTGCCGGGACGCACCGTGCACACCGGACCCCTCACCGGCTCCGATCACGTCGTCCGAGGTCACGAGCGGTCCGCGCTACTCGCGACCGGCGCGATCGCGGTCGACATGGAGTCCGCGGCCACGCTCCTGAGCGCCGTGCGCGCGGGCGAACGCCCTGTTGCGGCCGTCCGGGTGGTCGTGGACGCTCCACAACATGAACTCGTCCGGATCGGCACGGTACGCGGTGGAATATCAGCCTTCCGCGTTCTTCGTTCCGTCCTTCCCGCTTTCTATGAATGGCACCGTTCCTTGCTGCTCCCCAGGAGGTGAGCCAGATGGCCATGCCGCTGCGTCAGTCCATCAAGGTCGCTACATACTTGGCCGAACAGAAGCTCCGCAAGCGGGACAAGTTCCCGTTGATCGTGGAGCTTGAGCCCCTCTTCGCGTGCAACCTCAAGTGCGAGGGCTGCGGCAAGATCCAGCATCCGGCGGGCGTGCTCAAGCAGCGCATGCCGGTGGCGCAGGCCGTCGGGGCGGTCCTTGAGTCCGGTGCGCCGATGGTGTCCATCGCCGGCGGTGAGCCGCTGATGCACCCTCAGATCGATGAGATCGTCCGGCAGTTGGTGGCGAAGAAGAAGTACGTCTTCCTCTGCACCAACGCCATGCTGCTGCGCAAGAAGATGGACAAGTTCACGCCCTCCCCCTACTTCGCCTTCGCCGTGCACATCGACGGGCTGCGCGAGCGGCACGACGAGTCCGTTGCCAAGGAGGGCGTGTTCGACGAGGCGGTGGAGGCGATCAAGGAGGCCAAGCGGCGCGGCTTCCGGGTCACCACCAACTCGACCTTCTTCAACACCGACACCCCGCAGACCATCATCGAGGTGCTCAACTTCCTCAACGACGACCTCAAGGTCGACGAGATGATGATCTCGCCCGCCTACGCCTACGAGAAGGCGCCCGACCAGGAACACTTCCTGGGTGTGGAGCAGACCCGTGAGCTGTTCAAGAAGGCCTTCGCGGGCGGCAACCGCAAGAAGTGGCGGCTCAACCACTCCCCGCTCTTCCTGGACTTCCTGGAGGGCAAGGTCGACTTCCCGTGCACGGCCTGGGCGATCCCGAACTACTCCCTGTTCGGCTGGCAGCGCCCCTGCTACCTGATGAGCGACGGGTACGTGCCGACGTACCGCGAACTCATCGAGGAGACCGACTGGGACAAGTACGGCCGCGGCAAGGATCCGCGCTGCGCCAACTGCATGGCGCACTGCGGCTACGAGCCCACGGCCGTCCTCGCCACCATGGGCTCGCTCAAGGAGTCGCTGCGCGCCATGCGCGAGACGGTCTCCGGAAACCGCGAGTAGCGCCATGACCGCCATTCCCTTGGGCGTCCCCGAGGTACCGGTCCGGCCGATCGCCGAGCGGCGCGTGTCGCGGCAGATCCAGGTCGGGCCGGTGGCGGTCGGGGGCGGGGCCCCGGTGTCGGTGCAGTCGATGACGACGACCCGTACGTCCGACATCGGCGCCACCCTCCAGCAGATCGCCGAACTGACCGCGTCCGGCTGCCAGATCGTCCGTGTCGCCTGTCCCACGCAGGACGACGCGGACGCCCTCGCGACGATCGCCCGCAAGTCGCAGATCCCGGTGATCGCGGACATCCACTTCCAGCCCAAGTACGTGTTCGCGGCGATCGAGGCGGGCTGTGCGGCCGTACGCGTCAATCCCGGCAACATCAAGCAGTTCGACGACAAGGTCAAGGAGATCGCGCGGGCCGCGAATGACCACGGCACGCCGATCCGGATCGGGGTCAACGCCGGGTCGCTGGACCGGCGGCTGCTCCAGAAGTACGGCAGGGCGACTCCGGAGGCGCTGGTCGAATCGGCGCTGTGGGAAGCGTCGTTGTTCGAGGAGCACGGATTCCGGGACATCAAGATCTCCGTCAAGCACAACGACCCCGTGGTGATGGTGGCCGCCTACCAGCAGCTCGCCGAGCAGTGCGACTACCCGCTGCACCTGGGGGTCACGGAGGCCGGGCCCGCCTTCCAGGGGACGATCAAGTCAGCGGTGGCCTTCGGGGCGCTGCTGTCCAGGGGCATCGGCGACACCATCCGGGTGTCGCTGTCCGCCCCGCCCGTCGAGGAGGTCAAGGTCGGCATCCAGATCCTGGAGGCGCTGAACCTGCGGCAACGCCGGCTGGAGATCGTCTCGTGCCCGTCCTGCGGGCGCGCGCAGGTGGACGTCTACAAGCTGGCGGACGAGGTCACGGCGGGTCTCGAAGGCATGGAAGTGCCTTTGCGGGTCGCGGTGATGGGGTGTGTGGTCAACGGTCCCGGCGAGGCACGGGAGGCGGACCTGGGGGTCGCCTCCGGCAACGGCAAGGGACAGATCTTCGTGAAGGGCGAGGTCATCAAGACCGTCCCGGAGTCGAAGATCGTGGAGACCCTCATCGAGGAGGCGATGAAGATCGCCGAACAGATGGAGCAGGACGGCGTCGCGTCGGGGGAGCCGGCCGTCACCGTGAGCTGAACAGCACGGACCGAAGGGGGCCCGAGCGTGACCATCTTGGAGAACATCCGGGGACCACGCGACCTGAAGGCGCTGTCCGAGTCGGATCTTGGTGAACTGTCCGAGGAGATCAGGGAGTTCCTGGTGCACGCGGTCGCCAGGACCGGCGGACACCTCGGGCCCAACCTGGGGGTGGTGGAACTGACCATCGCACTCCACCGGGTCTTCGAGTCGCCGGTCGACCGCATCGTGTGGGACACCGGCCATCAGAGCTATGTGCACAAGATCCTGACAGGGCGTCAGGACTTCTCCAAGCTGCGCGGCAAGGGCGGTCTGTCCGGCTACCCCTCCCGCGAGGAGTCCGAGCACGACATCGTCGAGAACAGCCACGCCTCCACCGCGCTCGGTTGGGCCGACGGGCTCGCCAAAGCCCACCAGGTGCAGGGCGAGAAGGGGCATGTCGTCGCGGTCATCGGCGACGGCGCGCTCACCGGCGGCATGGCCTGGGAGGCGCTGAACAACATCGCGGCCGCCAAGGACCGGCCGCTGATCATAGTCGTCAACGACAACGAGCGGTCGTACTCCCCGACCATCGGCGGCCTCGCCAACCATCTGGCCACCCTGCGCACGACCGACAGTTACGAGAAGGTGCTCGCCTGGGGCAAGGACGTACTCCTGAAGACCCCAGTGATCGGCAACACCATCTACGAGTCGCTGCACGGCGCGAAGAAGGGCTTCAAGGACGCCTTCGCACCGCAGGGCATGTTCGAGGACCTCGGGCTGAAGTACGTCGGCCCGATCGACGGACACGACATCGGGGCCGTCGAGTCGGCGCTGCGGCGTGCGAAGCGTTTCCACGGGCCGGTGCTGATCCACTGCCTCACCGAGAAGGGGCGCGGCTACGAGCCCGCCCTCGCCCACGAGGAGGACCACTTCCACACCGTCGGTGTGATGGACCCCCTCACCTGCGAGCCGCTCGCGCCGTCCAACGGGCCTTCCTGGACGTCGGTGTTCGGCGACGAGATCGTCGCGATCGGGGAGGAGCGCGAGGACGTGGTGGCGATCACGGCGGCCATGCTGCACCCGGTGGGGCTCGGGAAGTTCGCCGCGCGTTTCCCGGACCGGGTGTGGGACGTCGGCATCGCCGAGCAGCACGCGGCGGTCTCCGCGGCGGGTCTCGCCACGGGCGGGCTGCACCCGGTCGTCGCCGTGTACGCCACCTTCCTGAACCGGGCCTTCGACCAGCTCCTGATGGATGTCGCCCTGCACCGGTGCGGGGTCACGTTCGTCCTCGACCGGGCCGGGGTCACGGGAGTGGACGGGGCCTCCCACAACGGCATGTGGGACATGTCGATCCTCCAGGTCGTGCCCGGACTGAGGATCGCCGCGCCCCGCGACGCCGGCCAGCTGCGGGCGCAGCTGCGGGAGGCCGTCGCCGTGGACGACGCGCCGACGCTGGTGCGGTTCCCGAAGGAGTCGGTGGGGCCCGTGGTCCCGGCCGTGGACCACGTGGGCGGCATGGACGTGCTCCACCGCGGGGAGCGGCCCGAGGTGCTTCTCGTCGCCGTCGGCGTGATGGCGCCCGTCTGCCTCCAGGCCGCCGAGCTGCTGGAAGCGCGGGGCATCGACTGCACGGTCGTGGACCCCCGTTGGGTCAAGCCCGTCGATCCCGCGCTGCCGGGCCTCGCGGCGGAGCATCGGCTGGTGGCCGTGGTCGAGGACAACAGCCGGGCCTCCGGAGTGGGCGCCGCGGTGGCGCTGGCGCTCGGGGACGCCGAGGTCGACGTGCCGGTACGGCGGTTCGGGATCCCGGAGCAGTTCCTCGCGCACGCCAAGCGGGGCGAGGTGCTCGCCGACATCGGTCTGACGCCGGTCGAGGTGGCGGGACGGATCAGCGCGAGCCTGGCCGTGAAGGCACAGGCCGACGTCAAGGAGACTGCTGAATGAGCACGGAGTTCGACCTCGGCAGACTCCTGGCCGAGCGCGGAGCCGAGCGCTACGAGCTGCACGGCAGGTACCTGAACCACCAGCTCCCGCGCATGCTGCACACCATCGGCTTCGACAAGGTCTACGAGCGTGGCGAGGGCGCCTACTTCTGGGACGCGGACGGCAACGACTACCTGGACATGCTCGCCGGGTTCGGGGTGATGGGCCTCGGGCGCCACCACCCCGTCGTCCGCAAGGCACTGCACGACGTCCTCGACGCCTCGCTCGCCGACCTCACCCGCTTCGACTGCCAGCCGCTGCCGGGGCTGCTGGCGGAGAAGCTGCTCACGTACAGCCCGCACCTGGACCGGGTGTTCTTCGGGAACAGCGGCACCGAGGCGGTGGAGACCGCGCTGAAGTTCGCCCGGTACGCCACCGGCAGGCCCCGCGTCCTGTACTGCGACCACGCCTTCCACGGGCTGACCACCGGGTCGCTGTCGGTCAACGGCGAGTCCGGTTTCCGGGACGGATTCGCGCCCCTGCTGCCCGACACCGCCGTACCCCTCGGCGATCTCGACGCCCTGGCCCGGGAGCTGAAGAAGGGGGACGTCGCCGCCCTGGTCGTCGAGCCGATCCAGGGCAAGGGCGTGCACGAGGCGCCGCCCGGGTATCTGCGCACCGCGCAGGAGCTGCTGCGCAGGCACAAGGCGCTGCTCATCGCCGACGAGGTGCAGACCGGGCTCGGGCGGACCGGGGACTTCTACGCCTACCAGCACGAGGACGGCGTCGAGCCCGACCTGGTGTGCGTGGCCAAGGCGCTCTCCGGAGGCTATGTCCCGGTCGGTGCCACCCTCGGCAAGGACTGGATCTTCAAGAAGGTCTACTCGTCGATGGACCGGGTACTGGTGCACTCGGCGAGCTTCGGATCAAACGCCCAGGCGATGGCGGCCGGGCTCGCCGTCCTGTCGGTCATGGAGAACGAGCAGATCGTCGCGAACGCCCGCGCCACCGGTGACCTGCTGCGGTCCCGGCTCGCAGCCCTGACCGACAAGTACGAACTGCTCGCCGACGTCCGCGGCCGGGGTCTGATGATCGGCATCGAGTTCGGCAGGCCGAAGTCGCTCAAGCTGCGCAGCCGCTGGACCATGCTCCAGGCCGCGCGCAAGGGCCTGTTCGCGCAGATGGTCGTCGTCCCGCTGCTCCAGCGGCACCGGATCCTCACCCAGGTCTCCGGCGACCACCTGGAGGTCATCAAGCTCATCCCGCCGCTCGTCGTCGGAGAGGCGGAGGTGGACCGGTTCGTGGACGCCTTCACGGAGGTCATGGACGACGCGCACAGCGGCGGCGGACTGATGTGGGACTTCGGCAAGACGCTGGTGAAGCAGGCGGTGGCCAACCGGTAACGGCCCGACCCGAAGGGTTTTGCCTCTGAGGCAAGAAATTTGCCGCAGAGGCAAAGCTCCGGCTCAATGGAGGTATGACCTCCCCGGAAGCCTTCACGGAGCTGCCCTCGGTGGCTCCCCAGCTTCGCGCCCTGCGCCGTCGCGCCTCCCTCACTCTGGAGGCCGCGGCCGGTGCCGCGGGGCTGTCGCCCGCCCATCTCTCGCGGCTGGAGACCGGACAGCGCCAGCCCTCGCTGCCGATGCTGCTCGCGCTCGCCCGTATCTACAGTACGACGGTCTCGGAACTGCTCGGCGAGACGGTCGCGGAGCGGGACGCCGTGGTGCGCTCCGCCGACATGGAACCGACCGTGGCGGGCGGCTGGACCTACTTCCAGGCGGGCGCGGCCGGCCGTGGCATGCAGGCCCTGCGCGTGCAGGTCCCGCACGGCTCCCAGGGCGACATCGTGCGGGTGCACCCCGGCGAGGAATGGCTGTACGTCCTCAAGGGACGGCTCAGACTCCGCCTCGGGGACGCCACGCACCGGCTCGGCCCGGGCGACAGCGCGCACTTCGACTCGCTGACCCCGCACCGCATCGCCGCCCAGGATCCCGACGGTGTCGAGCTCCTGTTCGTCCACACCCTGTTGCAGAGTCCCACGGCCACGCTGTGCCTGGGCCCCATCCCTGGAGAGACGCCATGAGTGACATGGAGGAGAAGTTCCCCCGCGCCCTGTGGGTGCGCCTCATCATCTACCTCGCCGTCGGCCACGTCTTCGCGGCCTTCATCTACTTCCTCTTCGCGGTGGGAGCCGGGCAGTAGCGGCCGCACGGCTCACTCGAGCAGGCGCTCCCGCAGCCGCTCGCGGATCTCGGGAGTCAGGCCGAGGCCCTCTCGGAGATACGCGTCGACCCCGCCCCACGTCTCCTCGATCGTCTCGAAGGCCGCCTCCAGATACTCGGCGCGCGCCTCGAACAGGGGGCTGAGCAGCTCCATGACCTCGGGGGAGTAGGCGTCGGCGGAGGTGCTGGTGCGGCGCACCTTGTAGCGGCGGTGCTTGGCGTTCGACTCCAGGTAGTCGGCGACGATCGCCTCGCGCTCCACCCCGAGGGCGAGCAGGGTCACGGCGACGGACAGGCCCGCGCGGTCCTTGCCGGCCGCGCAGTGCATGAGGGCGGGCGCGCTGTCCTCCGCGAGGGAACGCAGCACCTGGGAGTGCTCGCCGGTGCGCTCCTTGATCATCGTGCGGTAGGAGTTGGTCATGCGCTCCGCGGCCTTGCCGTCACCGAGGAGCTCGCGCAGCTGCTCTATATCGCCGTCGCGGACCATCTTCCAGAACCAGGTGCCCTCGGCGGGATCGCTCAGCGGCAGGTTCACATTGGTGACGCCCGGCAGGTCGACGTCGGGGCCCTCCAGCTTCTGGTCCGCCGCGTTGCGGAAGTCGAAGATCGTGTGCAGGCCCAGGGAGGCCAGGAAAGCCGCGTCCTCCTCGGTCGCGTGCGCGAGGTGACCGCTGCGGAACAGCATTCCGTGCCGCACCCGCCGCCCGTCCGCCGTCGGCAGTCCGCCCACGTCACGGAAGTTGCGGACACCTGCCAGTTCGGGTTCGGTCGACGGGATCTGCTGCGTCACGGGGGCTCCTCCCAGCCGGGCTCCGCCGACGCGGCTCGTCGACGGGGCACGTCCTCGACGATACGACATGGGTTCCTGGGCCAATGAGTTGTCCACAGGGCCGGCAATGACTTGTCCACAGCCGTTGCAACCAGCGCTGTCCGCCCTTGATGATGTTGGGGCCTGAGTGCACCTGTTGGCACCTGTTCGGATCTGTGAGGAAGCACCATGCTGGAGATCGCCGAGAACGGCCGTACGTGGATTCTGTCCGGGCCGGCCAGCAGTTACGCCCTGCACCTCACCGCCGAGGACGAGCTGCTGCACCTGCACTGGGGCCCGAGGATCGCCCTGGCCGACGCCGAGGCCCTCGCCGTACGTCCGCTGCCCGAGTACTGGCCCTTCGAGTCCCCGCTCGACGGCCGCGAGGAGTACCCCGTCGAGGGCGGTCCCCGCTTCACCCGCCCCGCCCTGTCCGTGCGCACCGACGAGCGGCGCGGCACCGAGTGGAGCTTCGAGGCGTACGACACCGAGGGCGACGAGCTGCGGCTGCGGTTCCGCGACGGCGGGCTGACCATCACGCTGCACTACCGGATGCGCCACGACGTCCTGGAGCGCTGGGTGACCCTGGACAACCAGGACCCGGCCCCGGTCGAGCTGCTGCGCGCCGACTCCGCCACCTGGACCCTGCCCGACCGCGAGGACGGCTGGCGGCTGTCCCAGCTGCACGGCCGCTGGGCCGCCGAGTCCCTGCTCACCCGGACCCCGCTCACCTACGGCGAGAAGGTCATCGGCAGCCGCCGCGGTCACACCGGCCACCAGCACCTGCCGTGGGTGGCGCTCGACACCGACGCCACCGAGGAGCGGGGCGAGGTCTACGGTGTCGCCCTCGGCTGGTCGGGGTCCTGGCGGATCGCCGTGGCACAGCTGCCCGACGCGCGCGTGCAGATCACCGGCGGCGCCGGCTACGACGACTCGGGTCTGCTGCGGCTGGCGGCCGGGGAGTCCTTCACGACCCCGGTCTTCGCCGGCCTCTGGAGCGACGGCGGCTTCGGCGGTGCGAGCCGTGCCTGGCACGCCTACCAGCGGGCGTACGTCATCCCGGACGCGGATCAGGACCGGCCCGTGCTGTTCAACTCCTGGGAGGCCACGAACTTCGACATCTCCGAGGAGCAGCAGGGCACCCTCGCCCGGCGGGCCGCGGCCATGGGCGTCGAGCTGTTCGTGGTCGACGACGGCTGGTTCGGCGCCCGCACCAGTGACCGGGCGGGACTCGGTGACTGGGCGCCCAACCCCGACCGCTTCCCCTCCGGCCTCAAGCCGCTCGGCGACTACGTGCGCGCGCTCGGCATGCAGTTCGGCATCTGGGTCGAGCCGGAGATGATCAACCCGGACAGCGAGCTGTACCGCGCCCACCCGGACTGGGTGCAGTACCAAACGGGACGTAAGAGGACGGAGTTCCGTAATCAGCTCGTGCTGAACCTCGCGCGGGAGGACGTCCAGGAGTACCTGTGGGAGCAGCTCGACACCCTGCTCTCCTCGGCCCCGATCGACTATGTGAAGTGGGACTTCAACCGCTGCTTCACGGACGCGGGCTGGCCCGGCGAGTCCTACCCGCAGCGGCTGTGGGTCGACCATGTGCGCGGCTTCTACGCCTTGTTGGACCGGTTGCGGGCGGCTCACCCGGGCGTGGCCTTCGAGTCCTGCTCGGGGGGCGGGGGCCGGATCGACCTCGGGGTGCTCAGCCGTACCGACCAGGTGTGGACCTCGGACAACACCGACCCGCTCGACCGGCTCGCCATCCAGGAGGGCTTCAGCCAGATCCATCCCGCGCGCGTGATGGCCGCCTGGGTCACCGACAGTCCCAACACCCAGCTCAACGGCCGGGTGAGCTCGCTGCGGTTCCGGTTCGTGAGCGCGATGGCCGGGGTGCTCGGAGTCGGCGGGGACCTCGCGGAGTGGACCGAGGAGGAGCTCGCCGAAGCCGGTCGCTGGGTGAAGCTCTACAAGGAGATCAGGCCGCTGGTGCAGCACGGCGACCTCTACAGGCTGCGGCCTCCGCGGGGCGGACTGAGTGCGGTGCAGTACGTCCGCGGGGACGAGACCGTCGTCCTCGCCTGGCTTCAGGCGCAGAAGTACGGCGAGCCCGTCCCCTCGCTGCGGCTGCGCGGGCTCGACCCGACAGCGTCGTACGAATGCCCCGAAACGGGCGAAGTTCACCGAGGGGTCGTACTGATGCATCACGGACTTCGTACCGGGTTGCGCGGCGACCTCGATGCGACGGTTATCCGGCTGCGCCGCATCTAGGGCTTCTGTCCGAATTGGTAGCTTCCTTCCAACTCCTTCCGGAATGAGGATTCCTGTGAATTCGTGACGTGAGGAGCGTCATAGCCGTGACGGTGCGTCGCCCGTCATGTTCACGTAATTCACAGGTTTATCAAGGGGGTTTGGGTGAGAGAAGGACGCCCGATTCACGCAGGGTGACTGGTAATTCTCATGGGGGATCAAGAGAAACGCATACCCGCGCAACCTCTCACTTGTCCCTTTGCGTCTTGCTCGTTTACGTTCGCCACCGATCCGGTCGGACGCCCAATCCTGCCGCCGAACGGATTCCCCACAACCACTTACCCGTGTACGGCAGGAGCGGGGGACCCACAGGCAGTACTGCCTGTTCCGGTCTCCGGAACAGGCTTGGGGTTTAGTCGCGTCTCGGCGCGGCCGGGCATCTCCAGCCCGCACCCGACAGCTCACCTCGCAGGCGCCGGAGAGGAATTCGTCATGCCCGCGAAGGGTAAGCACCGCCGCCCGAAGTCCCAGCGCTTCGCCCGCTCGATCGCCATCGCCGGAACCGGGGGCGCCGCGCTCGCCCTCCCGCTCATGGGGGCCACCGGCGCGCACGCCGCCACCTCGCAGTCCGTGTCGGAAAAGGTCGTTCAGTCGATTCCCGTCACGCAGAAGGCCGTTGAGAAGTCCGCCGAAAAGGCGGCCGCCAAGAAAGGCACGGCAAAGACCTCGACCGTGCGCATCTATTCGGTGCGGGCCGGCGACTATCTCTCGAAGATCGCCGACGAACAGCATGTGGGCGGGGGCTGGAAGAAGCTCTATGCCGACAACCGCCAGGCGATCGGCGACGACCCGTCACTGATCCACCCGGGTCTGAAGCTCTCGATCGGCAAGAAGGCGAAGGCGGGCGCGGCGAAGACCGGGTCCTCCTCGTCCTCCTCGGCCAGGACCGAGAAGGCCGAGCCAAAGAAGTCGACGTCGAAGTCGACCACTGCCACCCAGAGCTCCGCCACCACCAGTGCCAGCGGCTTCACCCTCCCGGTCAGCGGCGCCACCATCGGCACCGGCTACCGCGTCGCGGGCAGCATGTGGTCCAGCGGCTACCACACCGGCGTCGACTTCGTCGTCCCGACCGGCACCTCGCTCAAGGCCGTCGGCGCGGGCACGGTCGTCTCCGCGGGCTGGGGCGGCGCCTACGGCAACCAGGTCGTCATCAAGCTGGCCGACGGCTACTACGCGCAGTACGCCCACCTGTCCCAGCTCTCCGTCTCGGCCGGCCAGACCGTGACCGCGGGCCAGCAGATCGGCCTCTCCGGCGCGACCGGCAATGTGACCGGCCCGCACCTGCACTTCGAGATCCGCACCACGCCGGACTACGGCTCCGACGTGGACCCGGTCGCCTACCTCCGCTCGAAGGGCGTCGCCGTCGGCTGACGCCCCCCTGTGCCACCGAAGGCCGGACCCCGATCCCCGGGTCCGGCCTTCGGTGTTTCCGTGGAAGCGCGATGCCGGTCGGGGGTGTTCGCGCCTTCATGATCGCTTCGTTGCGTTCTTGTGGCAGGCGCACTCGGGGCGTCGACAGGTGGGGGAGGGGAGGGCACAGTGAACTCCGTTGCTGCGCAAGCGCTTTCTAACGGCTTCGGAGTTCACCCCCTTCCCGGAAGGAACCGTCCCCCATGACGACCACGCGCAGAGCCTTCGGAGCCCTCGCGGCCGGCGCCGCCCTGGGGGCCCTCGCCCCCGCGGCCACCGCGAGCGCCTCGCCCCACCACCGGCGCCTCATCGCTCACGACGACTTCCGTCACGGCCTCGGTCGCTGGACCGTCGAACTGGAGCAGGGCGGCACGGTCACCGCGCGCCACGGGATCCTGGAGGTCGACGTTCCGGCCGGTGCGACGATCTGGTTCAGGCAGCCGCTCGCAGGGCCGTACGTCCTGGAGTACACCGCCACGCCCGTGTCCGCGGGCGGGGTCAACGACCGGGTGTCCGACCTGAACAACTTCTGGAACGCGGTCGACGTCCGGTCTCCCGACGACCTCTTCGCCGTCCCCCGGGGCGGGGCGCTCGCGGAGTACGACTACCTGAGGACGTACTACTCCGGCTACGGCGCCAACTACAACACCACGACACGGCTGCGCCGCTATGTCGGACAATCCGGTGTGCGGCCCCTGATCTACGACTACACCGAGCCGCTGCTGGTCGCGAACCAGCCGAACCGGGTACGGATTGTCTCGGACGGCTCCAGGGTGCAGTGGTGGAACAACGGGCGGCTCGTCTTCGACTACACCGACCCGGAGCCTTATACGGGCGGGCACTTCGCGTTCCGGACCACCTGGAGCCACTTCCGGATCAGTGACTTCGGGGTGTGGCGGTCGCAGCGTCAACACTCCTGATGAAAGGGCTATTCCTGGTTTGGCCAACACTTTAGGAGTGGCTTATCTCACCGCCCGTCAAGTCCTTCCTACGGTCGCGTAGGTCACATTCGAAGGTGAATCATGAACGGCTGTGGCAGACGATTCGAAGAATGACAGCAGCTCAGTGATCGGGTCGTACGTGGCGGTGGGGGACAGCTTCACCGAGGGCGTCGGCGACCCCGGCCCTGACGGGGCGTTCGTCGGCTGGGCCGACCGGTTCGCGGTACTTCTCGCGGACCGGCGACCCGAAGGCGACTTCAGGTACAGCAATCTCGCCGTACGCGGGAAGCTGCTCGACCAGATCGTCGAGGACCAGCTTCCGCAGGCCGTCGAACTGGCACCGGACCTGGTGTCGTTCTGCGCCGGCGGCAACGACATCATCCGGCCCGGCACCGACCCCGACGAGGTCGCCGAACGCTTCGAGCGGGCCATCGCCCGGCTCACCCAGGCGTGCGGCACGGTCATGGTGACGACCGGCTTCGACACCCGTGGTGTGCCCGTGCTCAAGCATCTGCGCGGCAAGATCGCCACGTACAACGGACATGTGCGGGCCGTCGCCGACCGGTACGGATGCCCGGTGCTCGATCTGTGGTCCCTGAAGACCATCCAGGACCGGCGGGCCTGGGACAGCGACCGGCTGCACCTCTCGCCGGAGGGGCACACGCGTGTGGCGCTCCGTGCGGGACAGGTGCTGGGCCTTGAGGTGCCGGCGGACCCGGACCAGCCCTGGCCGCCGCTTCCCCCTCGCGGGCCGCTGGACGTGCGGCGGGATGACGTGCACTGGGCGCGTGAGTTCCTGGTGCCGTGGATCGGACGCCGGCTGCGGGGGGAGTCCTCCGGGGACCATGTCACCGCCAAGGGTGTGCTGTCGCCGGACGACATCAAGACGCGGATCGCCAAGGTGGCTTGAGCCCGAGGCGGTCCTGGGGCCGGTCGGGGCGGGGGTCGCCCGGCGTCCGCGGTCGGGTCGTCCACCAGTGCACCTGGGCGGCCCGGCTCGTGAGCCGCCGCTAGGCGGGACTCGTGCCGTCCAGCCCGAGTTCCCGCGCCAGGGCCTCGTCCACCCACTCCTGGGCCCGCGACCTGGCCACCGCGCCCGCATAGGACGTCAGTTGGACCGCCAGGCCGTCCAAAAGGGCGGTGAGGCGCAGCGCGGTGGCCTCCGGGTCCGGGCAGCGGAACTCGCCCGCGGCCACGCCCTCGGCGATCACCTCGGTGAGCGCCGCCTTCCAGCGTCTGTCGAGGTCGCGCGTGACCTCCTGGAGGGCCGGTTCACGCAGGGCCACCGCCCAGCCCTCGATCCACAGCCGCCAACCTTTGGCCTGGCCCGTCGGGGCGTACCAGCGCACGGCCGACCGGAGCCGGCGCAGGGCGCTGGTGCGACGGCCGAGGAGCTTGCGCAGACGGGCCAGGTCCTCCTCGGCGGCGTAGGTGAAGGCGGCGGCGACCAGCTTCTCCTTCGTGGAGAAGTGATAGAGCACCAGAGCGTTGCTCACCCCGAGCGCCGAGGCCACGTCGGCGATCCTGACGGCCGCCACGCCCCGCGCCTCGATCTGCTCGATGGCGGCCCGCAGCAGCTCCTCGCGCCGCTCGGCCACTGTCAACCGCACTCTCGCCACGGGCTCACCCTAATCCGTCCCCCTGTGGGGCACCGCGCGACGGGCCAGGTCAGCGGTATCGGCCGAACCGCTCCGCGATCACCGGCAACCGGTCGGCGACCAGCGCGTGCGCGGCGGCGCGCGGAGAGGTGCCGTCCGCCTCCGCGCGCGCCAGCAACTGCTCGACCAGGGCGCGCATGGAACGTCGTATGTGCGTGAAGGCCCCGTCCGCGTCCGGGCCGATGTCTCCGAAGAGGGTCCACCACCACCAAGCGTTCGTCCCGGAGTTGACCACCACGTCGGGCAGTACGGTCACCCCGCGCGCGGCCAGCAGCGCCTCCGCGGCGGGCAGGACCGGCATGTTGGCCGCCTCGACGATCCAACGGGCCCGGATCCGCTCCTGGTTGCCGGTGTCGATCGCGTACGAGACCGCCGCGGGCACGAGTACGTCCACGTCGAGCGACAGCCAGGCCTCGCCGGGCAGTTCACGGTCGGCGCGGCGCAGGGCCGAGCGGTCCACGGTGCCGTGGGCGTCCCTGGCGGCCAGCAGCGCCTCGACGTCGAGCCCCGCCGGGTTGAAGATCGTGCCCTTGATGTCGGCGACGGCCACGACCGTGAGCCCCGCGCGCGCGAGGAAGCGGGCCGTGGCCCCGCCCATGGTGCCGAGGCCCTGCACGGCCACGCGCGTGCCCGCGTACGGCACCCCGGCCGCGTCCAGGGCCGTGAGCGCCGACTCGGCCACCCCGCAGCCGCCCGCCAGCTCGTCGAGTCCGATGCCGTCCACCTCCACGGCGAACGCGTCCGCGAGCCGCCGCCGGGCCGCGGACTCGTCGTCGAGCAGCGGATAGACCGCCTGGATCGAGGAGACCAGGCCGGCCTCCGCGGCCGCCCGGTCCACCAGGTCCTGACTGAGACCGAGGTCCTCGCCGGTCGTCCAGCAGCTCTCGACATACGGCCGCACGGCGCGCAGGTAGCGCACGAGCAGGCCGTACGCCTCCGGGTCCCGGGGGTCGCAGTCGATGCCTCCCTTGGCCCCGCCCAGCGGGACGTACCGCGCCGCGGGGTCGTAGTGCAGGGCCTCCTTCATGGTCATGCCGCGGGCCAGCCCGGCGACCTCGTCCAGCGTGCAGCCAGGGCGCATCCGCAGGCCGCCGCTGGCGACACCCCGTACCAGCCGGTCGACGACCAGGAAGCCCTGGCGGCCGGTGACGTGGTCGGTCCAGGTGAGCGACAGCAAAGGGGTGGTCACGCGGGCTCCGGTGGTGGGGCGGCTACTGAACGAGGGGTCAGTATTTGCAGCCGGATGCGCGCTGTCAACGTGATCCGCCGCGGTGGCGTCCTTATCCGTGTGACCGGACAGACCCCGGCACTGTCAGAGGGGCGGACCATAATGGATGCCTCAGCAACTCCACCTGGAGGTACCGTGACCGGCTTCCGTCCCTTGAGCTCCGGGCTCCGCGCGCTGCAGCCCGCGGCCTTCGGAGCGGATCCGAGCGGTGAGCGCATGGCGCGCATCCGCAGATCCCCCCACTACAAAGACGGTGTCTTCCAGAACCCCGGCGGAACCGCCAGGACCCGGCCCGACGGATCGGCGATCGACTTCGCCAAGGTCTTCTTCGACAGCGACGGCCGACAGCAGCGGGCCCCGGAGGGCCGGATCCCGGTGCACGCCACGACCCTCGCCGACCTCTCCAAGCCCCCTGCCACCGGTCTGCGGCTGACCTGGATGGGGCACTCCAGCGTGCTCGCCGAGATCGACGGACGGCGGGTGCTGTTCGACCCCGTCTGGGGTGAGCGGTGCTCCCCCTTCCCCTTCGCCGGGCCCAAGCGGCTGCACCCCGTGCCACTGCCGCTCGCCGCGCTCGGCCCGGTCGACGTGGTCGTCATCTCCCACGATCACTACGACCACCTGGACATGCCCACGATCAAGGAACTGGCCGGGACGGACACCGTCTTCGCCGTCCCGCTCGGGGTGGGGTCCCACCTCGAACACTGGGGCGTGTCCGCGGACCGGCTGCGCGAGCTGGACTGGCACGAGTCGACCCAGGTCGCCGGGCTGACATTGACGGCCACCCCGGCCCGGCACTTCTGCGGACGGGGACTGCGGAACACCCAGCACACGCTGTGGGCGTCCTGGGTCGTCGCCGGCGGGGAGCACCGGATCTACCACAGCGGTGACACCGGGTACTTCGACGGGTTCAAGGACATCGGCGCGGCCTTCGGGCCCTTCGACGCCACGATGATCCAGCTCGGCGCCTACTCGGAGTTCTGGCCCGACATCCACATGACCCCCGATGAGGCGGTGCGGTCCCATCTGGACCTCCAGGGCGGGGACGCGGCGGAAGGGGTGCTGCTGCCGATCCACTGGGGCACGTTCAACCTCGCGACGCATCCCTGGGCGGAGCCGGCGGAGCGGACGATGCTGCTGTCCCACAAGGCCGGGGTCGCCATGGCCACGCCGCGGCCGGGGGAGCCGTTCGAGCCGGGGGCGGCGCCGGTGGTCGATCCCTGGTGGCGGGGAGTGGCGAGGGCGCCGGCCGGGGGATGGGCCGAGTTGCCCACGGCGGTGGAGGATCGGGAGCAGCCGGTGGCTGAGGTGTGACGTGAGGTTGGTGCCGGTGCCGGCCGGGGTTGGGTCAGCGAGGCGCCCGGTGTGTTTCTGAGCCGCTGAGGACTGTCGAGCGGGCGCTGCCCGGGCTTGCGCACTGCGCGCGTCGGGTCGGCGGCCACTGGCAGGAGCACGGTGACGTCCGTGGCCGTCCTGGCCTTGGGGCCCTGCACCGACAACACCCGACCTCGTGACGCCGTGTCCGGCGAGGACGGGCTGCGGCCAGAAGGCGGCCGTAGCCCCACGAGGTTGTTCGAAGAGCGCCGGCTCGCGTAGCGAGCCGCCGGTGTCACTGCCGCCTGCCGTGGCGAGCGGCCACGTCCCGTAGGCAGCACTGCGCCCGGAGCACCCCCGCGCCCGGAACGCCCCTGCGCCCGGTTCGCCCGCGCTGCGGGATACGGGTACGGGCGCATCGGCGACAGCCTCCGGCGCGCTCATGCGCGCGGATGTCGGTGAGGCGTGGCCCGGTGGCCGCGGCGGTCCCGCACCGCGGCGGACCGACACAGTCAGTGACGATGCGGAAGGCTTGGGCCAAGGCTCCGGAGGGGTGCCGGAGAGCCTGTCGTACCCCGGGTACGGGTCCGCGCGGCGATCGAGGTGTGCGTACGGCCTGGGCCCTCGTCTGTCGTGCGTGACCGGTTCTGACCAGGGCTGATCGGTATTCACTCGTTCGGGTAAGGCGGGCCGGTCGGCTTGTCGGTCTGTCGTGCGAGTCCTCATACCAGAGCGGGACGCTCCGCGGAGGAGTTTGTCAACTGCCGCTCGCACATGATGCGTTGGCGACTACTGTGAGTGTCCGCCGGGCGACGAGGGGTTGAAGTCTTCGGTTCTCTCGACCGGTACGCCATGACGCATGCCCACGGCGAACAGCCGAGGCGCGGGGAGGAGGGAGGCGACGCGCCGGTGACCGATGACCATGCCGCCGCGCGAGCCGCCCGGCAACCCGCCCCGAAGCCCGTGGGGGCACCCGCCGGAGCCCGCCGACCCGGGCCGGGCGGCCCGGAGCCCTCCGGCCCACAGGACCGACGGACCAGTACAAGGACACCGATGTCTCACCTCCGCGCACCGGCCGCACGCGCAGACCGCCGTGAGGGCGGGCGGCACGGGCGGCCGGTCGCCCGCCCCGCCCCCTCGCTGCCCGAGACGCACATACGGCCGCAACTGCTGCGGCTGGCCGTGCTGCCGCCGATCGCGGTCGCCCTCAGCGGCTGCGCGGCCGTCCTGTTCACCGTGCGCTCCACCGGGGCACAACCCGGCCTCATCCTGTGGAGTGTTCTGGCCGGCGCGGTCTCGGTCACCTTCGCGGGCATCGCCATCGCCGCCGTCGCGGCCGACCGCGCCGCGAAATCGGTGAGCGACCGCGTGGGCGCGCTGCGCCGCAGCAGCGCGCGCCGCGAGGCCGACCTGCGGGCCCTGGTCGACGGGCTGCGCCGCGGCGAGCTTCCGCCGGGGCGTGGCCCGGGCACGGGTCCGCCCGAGAACGCCGACGACTTCGACCTGCTCGCCGCCGACCTGGCCCGCGCCCACGACGGGGCCGTCACCGCCGTCGTCCAGGCCGCCCAGCTCTCCAGCCAGGCAGGCAGCGAACAGAAACTGGAGGTCTTCGTCAACCTGGCGCGGCGCCTTCAGTCGCTCGTGCACCGGGAGATCTCGATCCTCGACGAGCTGGAGAACGAGATCGAGGACCCCGACCTGCTCAAGGGGCTCTTCCACGTCGACCACCTCGCCACCCGTATCCGCCGGCACGCCGAGAACCTCGCCGTCCTCGGCGGTGCCGTCTCGCGCCGGCAGTGGAGCAACCCCGTCTCGATGACCGAGGTGCTGCGCTCCGCCATCGCCGAGGTCGAGCAGTACTCGCGGGTCAAGCTCGTGCCGCCGATCGACGGCACACTGCGCGGGCACGCCGTCGCCGACGTCATCCATCTGCTCGCCGAACTGGTCGAGAACGCCACGGTGTTCTCGGCGCCGCACACCCAGGTGCTGCTGCGCGCCAACCTCGTGACCTCCGGGCTCGCCGTCGAGGTGGAGGACCGCGGGCTCGGCATGCCGGTCGCCGAACAGCACCGGATGAACGCCCTGTTGGCGGACCCGGACCAGGTCAACGTCGCGAGTCTGCTGGCGGACGGGCGCATCGGGCTGTTCGTGGTCTCGCAGCTCGCGAAGCGGCACGGGATCCATGTCCGGCTCCAGACCAACATCTACGGCGGTGTCCAGGCGGTCCTCGTCGTGCCGCAGGCGCTGCTGGGTTCGGCGCCGGGAGCGGTCGGCGCGCGGCCGCCGGAGGCCACGGGGGCGGCCGTGTCCCCGCAGGGCCCCGGTCACCCGAGGCCGGGGCACGAGGCACGGCACCGGGGAGCGTCCGCGGAGCCGCGTCCCGGGGCCGACCCGCGGCGGCGGGAGCCCCGGGGCACGGAGCCCGGCCTCAACGGCAGCGCGGCGCCGACGGCACAGGGCGGCGCAGCGGAGCCGCAGGGCGCCCGGCACGGACGCGGTGGCCATGGGCCGGTACTGAACGGGAGTGGCCGCGCGCCCGGCGGAGGTGAACCGGCCGGCGACGGGGCCGCGCCGAACGGCGGCGGGGCCGCGCCGAACGGCGGCGGGGCCGGGCCGAACGGCGGCGGGGCCCCGTCGAGCGGTGGCGGGCATGAGCCCGGCGGCGAGCCTCTGCCCAGTGGCGGCTGGCGCTTCCTGAACAGCGCCTCGGCGACACCGAACACCGGCGGGAGCGTTCCGAACGAAGGCGAGAACCTGCCGGGTGAGGGCGGGCCCGACGGGTCCGACGGGTCTTCGCCGGTCGGCGGCGGAGGCGTGCCGGTCGGCGGCGGAGCCTTTTCCAAGGGCGCTTTGGGGACGCCGGGTGGTGACAGCCAGGCGCTCGGCGGTGACTCACTGGGGAGCGGCAGCGGGGTCTACCTGAACGGTGGCTCGGCCGTACCGGGAGACGGCGGGAGCGTGCCGAACGGAAGCGGGCCCCCGGCCGGTGGGAAGGGCACGGCGACCGACCGGCAGCCCGGTAGTGGGAGCGTGCCGAACGGCGGGGGAGCGCGCTCCGGGCGTCCCGCGCCGCTGCCCGTGCGCGGGGCCCGTGGGGCTCGGCCCACTCCCGCCGATGCCGTGCCCGGGATCAGGCCCGACGACCGGCGGCTGGTCGCCGAGCATGTGACCGCGCCGCCCACCCCGCGTACCGGGACAGTGCGCGGCACCATGGGCAAGCCCCAACTGCCCCGGCGCCGCGCCCAGGAGCACATCGCACCCCAGCTGCGCGGCGGACCGGCGCCCCGGCAGGAAGCCGAGTACCTCACCGGCCACGACCCGGGACTGATGGCGGCCTTCCAGCGCGGGATCAGCCTCGCCGAGGCCCAGCAGCACCTGGAGCCGGAGGGCGGTGAACCGACCACGTCACCGCCGTTGCCGTTGCCGTCGCCGCGTAGGGAGATCGGCCACATGGGTTCGGCCCAGCAGGCCCCGCCGGCCCACCCGGAAACGGCGCCAAGGGGCCGTACGCAGCGGGACGCCGCCTACACAGGTGCACCCACCGACATCGGCTCCCCGGCATCCGCCCCTCCGGAGCCCCGCCCTGCCCCGTCCCCCCATCCGTCCGCCTCCTTCGACTTCGATTTCGACCTGGACGCGAGCCACACGGAGGCCGCACCCACGACCGACGCCACCACCCTTGACGCACCCCCCATGGAGCGGCCCCACATAGCCGAGGCGCACGGCCTCGATCACGACCGCACCACCCCCCGGCACGACGGGAGCGCACCCGCCGGATGACCACCCCCGCGTTCACCCCACCCCCCAGCGCTCCCGCAGACCTTCGTACCTCAAGGAGTCGATCCACCATGGCGAGCGAAGCGCCGACCGGCCATGTATCCGACCTCGACTGGCTGATGAGCGGCCTCGTGCAGCGCGTGCCGCACACCAGCAGCGCGGTCCTGCTGTCCTGCGACGGGCTCGTGAAGTCGGTCCACGGGCTCGACGGGGACAGCGCCGACCACATGGCGGCCCTGGCCGCCGGCCTGTACTCCCTCGGCCGCAGCGCGGGCGTCCGCTTCGGCGACGGCGGGGACGTCCGACAGGTCGTCGTCGAACTCGACTCGACGCTGCTGTTCGTGACCACCGCCGGCTCCGGCACCTGCCTCGCTGTCCTGGCGGGACGCGAGGCCGACGCCGCCGTGCTCGGCTACGAGATGGCGATGCTCGTCAAGAGCGTGCGCCCCTACCTGGTGACCGCGCCCCGGCAGCACGCCGTCGAATCCCCGGCGATGAGGCCTTGAGCGTGGCAGCGGTCGGCGACGGGCCCTGGCTCGACGACGCGGCCGGGCGGCTGGTGCGGCCCTTCACGGTCAGCAACGGCCGCACTCGGCCGTCCATCGCGTTCGACCTTCTGTCGCACGTGATGGCCACCGGTGCCACTCCCATCGGCTACCTCGGCCCCGAGCACGCGCAGGCGCTCGACCTGTGCCGCGCGCCCGTCTCGGTCGCCGAGGTCGCCGCCCATCTCAGGCTGCCGGCGGTGGTCACCAAGGTGCTGCTGTCCGACCTCGTCGACTGCGGGGCGCTGACCACCAAGCCACCCGAGTTCACCCACAACCCGACTGACCGGGCTCTTCTGGAGGCAGTGCTCGATGGACTACGACGACAGCTCTGATCCCTTCCCCACCGCACTGAAGATCCTGGTGGCGGGAGGGTTCGGGGTAGGCAAGACGACCTTCGTGGGCGCGGTCAGCGAGATCGCTCCCCTCAGCACGGAGGAACTGCTCACCACGGTCAGCGCCGCGACCGACAGTCTCGACGGCATCGAGAACAAGGTCGAGACGACGGTGGCCATGGACTTCGGCAGGATCACCCTCGATCCGGAACACGTTCTGTACCTGTTCGGCACGCCCGGACAGGAGCGCTTCTGGTTCATGTGGGACGAACTCTCCGAGGGCGCGCTCGGCGCGGTGATCCTCGCCGACACCCGCAGACTGGAGGACTGCTTCGCGGCCGTGGACTTCTTCGAGCAGCGCGGCCTCGGATTCATCGTGGCCATCAACGAGTTCGACGGGGGGTACCGCTACGACCCCGAGGAGGTCCGCGCCGCCATCGACCTCCCGCCGGAGATCCCGATCGTGCGCTGCGACGCGCGGATCTCCAGCTCGGGTGTGCAGACCCTGCTCACCCTCGTACGGCATCTCATCGCCCACAGCCCGGCGCCCGCGCCGAGCCACGGCGCCCACATGTGATCCCCGCACACACCGTTACGGAGCCGCATATGACCGACGTCCACAGCGACGGCCGCCCATGAGCTACGACCCACCACGCCCGGCCGGTCGACTGCTGCTCACCCCGGAGGACAAGGAGGCCCCGCACCGGGCGCGACGGCTGCGCCTGCTCGGGCTCGGGGAGTATCCGGAGCCCGCGCTCGACGCCTTCGCCGAGCGGCTCGCCGAGCGCACGGGGGCGCCGTACGCGATGGTCAACTTCCTCGGCGAGGAGCGGCAGTTCTTCGCCGGTCTCAGGATTCCCGCGGCCCGGCCCCTGTCGGACGGCGAGGAGGCCAAGCCGGAACTGGGCCGTCATCTGGCGCGCGACCATGGGTTCTGCCCCCATGTGGTCGTCCGCCGCAAGGCGCTGGTCCTGGAGGACGTCCGTGACTACCCGCGGTTCGCGGGCAACCCGGTCGTCGACGAGTTCGGCATCCGTTCCTATCTGGGCGCCCCGCTCATCGACTCCGCGGGGATGGTGCTGGGCACGGTGTGCGCGGCCGACGTGGAGCCGCGGACCTGGGGGAAGTCCGGCCTGGAGACCATCAAGTCGGCGGCGGCGGAACTCGTCGCGCGTCTGGAGCGACGGGAGGCCGACGGGCTCCCTGTGCTGTGACGGGCGAGACGGCCTCCTTCCTAGCCGACCGGTCTAGTACCTACGTACACTCGCTGTGTGGGACGCACCAGTGACGCCAGGCAGAAGATTCTCGGTGCCGCGCGCTCGCTCATCGAGGGGCGCGGCTACTCGGCGCTGGGCGTGGCCGAGATCTGCAAGGCGGCCGGGGTGCCGAAAGGCAGTTTCTACTACTTCTTCGAGTCCAAGGAGGCCCTCGCGCTCGCCGTCGTCGACGAGCACTGGGCGGCCCAACGGCGGGACTGGGAAAGCGCGTTGAGGACGGACGCGGACCCTCTGGGGCGGCTGCGCGCGCTCTTCGAGCAGACCGAGGCCGGCCAGCGCGCCGTCCAGGAGGGCCGCGGCACGGTGGCGGGCTGTCTGTTCGGGAACCTCGCCCTGGAGCTGAGCAACCACGCCGAGCCCGTGCGCGGACGGTTGCAGGAGATCTTCGAGGCGCAGGTCGACCTGGTCGAGGCCGTCGTCGCCGAGGCCCGGGAGCGCGGTGACGTCACCGTGTCCGACCCCCGGCAGGCGGCGCGGGCGGTGGTGGCCCAGCTGGAGGGCCAGGTGATGTTCGCCAAGCTCTACAACAGCCCCGAGCGCCTGAGCCCCCTGTGGGACAACTGCCGCGCGCTGCTCGGGGTCACCGGCTCCTAGTAACCGCGCCAGACGTTGTCGAACGCGGCGTCCTCGATGGCCTTGCGCTGGCGTACGGCCTCCAGTTCCATCACCGCGTCCCCGACCGCGGCCAGCACGGTGGCCGTCTCGTCGGCGAGTTCACCGGCCGGTTCGTCGCCGATGCCGGCGGCTGCCGCCAGCGCGACGAGGACGGGTTCGCCCGCCGCCCAGCGCTCCTCGGCCTCCCGCCGGGCCGCCGAGTCGACCAGCTCCGGGCGCCCGGTCCGCAGCGTGATCCGGCGGCTGCGCTGCCGGGTCGTGAGCCCGATCCGCTCCAGGTCGTCGACGTAGGCCGAGGACAGTCCGCGGCCCCGGCGCCACAGCCAGTCCTCGACCGACTCGTACGGCTCCTGCCGTACGAGCGTCTCGGCGGCCTCGTCCAGCAGGCGGTCGCCCGTGGGGGACGGGGCGCTGGGCAGGATGCGGTCGCCGTCCAGGACGAGGGCGTGGGCGTCGAGGAGGTCGAACACCTCGGCTCCCGCGAGCGCGAGCGAGAGATCGCCCTGCCCCACCGGTTTGCCGGCGGTCACATCGAGGGCGACGATCGCGAGGTCCCGTGCGGTGGTCATCAGAGGCTCCACGTCAGTTGGCCGGGTGCGGCGGTGCGTTTTCAGGGGCCGGCCCCGGCGAGCCGGGCGTCCCTGGTCGATTCTCGCTGCTGATCGACGTCCGTGTGACCCGATACGACCATGTGGTGCGGGAAACCGATCCGCAGTACGCCGGCGGCCGCGGCCGCCGCCAGCACCACGAGGGCGGCGGACAGCAGCGCCCGGTGGTAGCCGTGGTGCAGCAGCGGGGCGACGATCAGCGGGCCCAGGATCTGTCCGACCGAGTACCCGGCGGTCAGCAGGGCGACCGAGCGCGGGAACCGCAGATGCGCTCCCACGGCCAGGGCGAGGGTGCTGACGCCGATGAACGTCGCGCCGAACAGCACCGCCGAGCCGAGGGCCGCGGCCGTACCGCCGACCAGGGCGGGCAGTGCGATGCCCACCGCCTGGACCACGAGCGCCGTGAACAGCAGTCCGGGGCGTGACCAGCGGTGGCCCAGCCGGGCCCACAGCGCCGCGGACGGTACGGCGGCCAGGCCCACGAGCACCCAGGCGCCGCTGCCGACCCAGCCGGGGGAGCCCTGTCCGACGGCGGCGACCAGGAAGGTCCCGGCGATGATGTAGCCCACGCCCTCCAGCGTGTAGCTGACGAACAGCGCACCGAACCAGCGGTGCGTACCGGGCCCCGCGCCGCGCCCGCCCGGGACGGCGACGGGCGCCTCCTCCGGCCGTAGATTCCACGAGGCGGCGGCGAGCAGCGCGGCGAGGACGGCGGCGGCCCACCAGGCGGTGCGCCAGTCGGCGACGGGCCGCACCGCAAGGACCAGCAGGCCGGACAGCGCGATGCCGCCGCCCACCCCGCCGAACGCCCAGCCGGACAGGTGCGGCGGGTGCTCCCTCAGGTGGTCCAGGAGGGATCCGGCCGCGACGACGAACACCAGGGCGCTCGCCACACCGGCGGCCAGTCGCAGCAGGCTCCAGACAATGGTGCTGTGGGTGAGGGGCATCGCGGCGAGCGTGCCGGTCAGCAGGAGCAGACAGGCGCGCAGCACGGCACGCGACCGGACCAGCACGGGGGCCAGGATGCCCGCGAGGGCGCCGACGAGGTAGCCGGCGTAGTTCGCGGTGGCCAGGTTCGCCCCGGCCCCGGCGGACAGGCCCGCCTGGGTGTGCATCAGGGGCAGGATCGGGGTGTAGACGAAGCGGCCCACTCCCATGGCCGCCGCGAGGGCGGCCGCGGCCCGGGTGACATGACCCCAGGGGGACGGAGCGCTCACGTCGTGCCGGGGTCGTTGGGATGCGCTTCGAGCGGGGTGACGGTGAGGGTCATCCACGGGCGCAGCGGCAGGGTGCCGAGCACCTTCGCATGGAGCTCCTCCTCGTCGGCGGCCCGCCACACACCGATGCTGCGCAACTCGCCCACCGGGCGCCACAGTCGGGCCAGATGACCGGTCGCCGCCAGTTCCTTCGCACGGACGGCCTCGGCGGCCCGGCGCCGGTCCACCTCCTCCTGCTCGGTGCCCTCGGGAACGGTGGTGGTGATCTCGACCAGGAACTCTCGCACGGCGCCCTCCTGTCGTCGTCGGTGAACCCATCCTGCGCTCGTCACCTGCGCCGACGCCACGACCGGCTTCCTCGCTGCTGAGAGGCGCAGCCTCCCAGCGCGCGCGTACGATGGCGGCCGTGGAACTGCGCCAGCTGCGGTACTTCGTCGCCGTCGCCGAGGAGCTGAACTTCGGCCGGGCCGCCGAGCGGCTGCTCATCGCCGGCCCCTCGCTCTCCCAGCAGATCAAGGCGCTCGAACGGGACCTGGGCGTCCGGCTGTTCGACCGCGACCGCCGCAACGTCTCTCTCACCCCGGCCGGTGCCGCCCTTCTCCCGCACACCCGCGCCCTGCTGGACCGCGCCGACGACCTCAAACACCGGGCCGGCCGGCTGTCCGGCTCGCAGTCCGTGCGGCTCGGATACGTCAACTGGCTTCCCCCGGACCTGACGGCGCGTACGGCAGCGGCGGCCCAGGTGCACCTCGACGCCTGGGTCGCGCCCTCCCACACCCAGGCCGCGCGCGTCGCCGACGGCAGCCTGGACCTCGCCGTCTGCTGGCTGCGCACCGAGGACCTCAGGAAGCTCGGGCTGCGGGCCCGGCTGATCGGCGCGGACCGGCTCTACGCCGTGTCCAGAGGCGGCGACAGCGGCGACGCACCCGCCGTACGGGCCCGGGACACCGATGTGCTCATCGACGACGACGTCACCGCCTGGGCGTCCTGGAACGTGTACGGCGAGGAACTCGCACAGGCCTCCGGCGCCCGTACGGTCCGCATCTCCGACGGCGCGATCACCGGGCCCGCGTTCTTCGACCACGTGCGCCGCTGCACCCGCCCGGTCGTCAACTCGCCCAAGGGGCAGACCAGTCCGCTCCCGCCGGACCTGGTCCGGCGGGAGATCGTCGAGCCGAAGGTGTACTGGACGTGGTCCCTGGTCCGGCGGGAGACGGAGGACCGCGCGGGTGTCCTGGCCGTCGTGGACGCGCTGTGCGAAGGGGTCGGCGACCTCGGCATCCATGCCCCGGACGCCTGGCTGCCGGCCGGCGATCCGTACGCGATCCCGGGCTGACCTGCGCTGGGAGCCAGCGCCTTCCAGACGGGAGGAACCCGGTCCTTCCCTCTCCCGGTGGACCGGCCTAGCTTCTCCATAGTCGACCGGTCGTCTAGTGCCGGTCACCGACTCGGAGAAGGCCACCATGAGCACACAGAACCAGAAGGTCGCGATCATCACCGGTGCCTCGCAGGGCATCGGCGCCGCCCTCGTCGAGGGCTACCGCAAGCTCGGACACGCCGTCGTCGCCACCTCGCGCACCATCGCACCCGCCGACGACGCCGACGTCCTCACCGTTCAGGGCGACATCGCCGACCCGGAGACCGCGGAGCGCGTGGTCGCGGCCGCCGTGAAGCGGTTCGGCCGCATCGACACCGTGGTCAACAACGCGGGCGTCTTCGTCGCCAAGCCGTTCACCGAGTACACGGCCGAGGACTACGCCACCGTGACGGGCATCAACGTCGCCGGCGTCTTCCATCTCACCCAGCGGGCCGTCCCGCACCTGCTCGCCCAGGGCGGCGGCCACATCGTCAACGTCACCACCAGCCTGGTCGACAGCGCGGACTCCAGGGTCCCGTCCGTGCTGGCCTCGCTGACCAAGGGCGGCCTGCAGTCCGCCACCAAGTCCCTCGCCGTCGAGTACGCCACCCGTGGCATCCGCGTCAACGCCGTGTCGCCCGGCACCGTCAAGACGCCCATGCACGCCGAGGAGACCCATGAGTTCCTCGCCGCCCTGCACCCGGTCGGACGGATGGGGGAAGTGAGCGACATCGTCGACGCGGTGCTCTTCCTGGAGACGGCGCCGTTCGTCACCGGCGAGATCCTGCACGTCGACGGCGGAATGAGCGCCGGACACTGACGACCCGTCAATTCACCGTCCAAGGAGTGGACATGACCGTCTCGACCGACGGCAAGGCGATCCTGAGCGAGGTCCTCGACCGATGGAAGTCCGGTGTCGACGCCCACCGGCCGGAGCGCGTGGCCGCCCTCTTCACCGAGGACGCCGTCTTCCAGGGGCTGCACCCCTACAGCGTCGGCCGGCAGGGCGTGGCCGAGTACTACGACTCCCAGCCGCCCGGCATGAAGGCGTCCTACCGCGTCCTTGAGACACGGCGACCCGCGGACGGCCTCGTCCTGGGCTACCTGGACGTGGAGTTCACGTTCACGGACCGGCCCGCGCTCGCGGTCAAGCTGGCGGTTCTCGTGACCCGGGAGGGGGAGGACTGGCGCATCAGCCACTATCAGGTCTCCCGCATCGAGTAGTGCCCCCCGTGGGGCGGCGGTGGACGGGCGGTGCCGCCGTGCACCACGCGGGTGTGAAGCGGAGCTGTGGCACCGCTTAAGAAATCCTCGATGGACCAGGGCGGTGTCGTACGGCAGATTGCTGGGCGTTTCCACCCCTCGCAATCACAGGAGCCGTACCTTGAAGGCGCTGGTCAAGGAGAAGGCCGAGCCCGGGCTGTGGCTCGCGGACGTCCCGGAGCCCGCCGTCGGCCCCGGCGACGTACTGATCAAGGTGCTGCGCACCGGTATCTGCGGCACCGATCTGCACATCCGGTCCTGGGACGGCTGGGCCCAGCAGGCGATCCGGACCCCGCTCGTGCTCGGACACGAGTTCGTCGGCGAGGTCGTGGAGACCGGGCGCGACGTCCCGGACATCCAGGTCGGGGACCGGGTGAGCGGCGAGGGGCACCTCGTCTGCGGCAAGTGCCGCAACTGTCTCGCCGGGCGGCGGCACCTGTGCCGGGCCACGGTCGGACTCGGCGTGGGCCGGGACGGGGCCTTCGCCGAGTACGTCGCCCTTCCCGCCGCCAATGTGTGGGTGCACCGGGTTCCCGTGGAACTCGACGTGGCCGCGATCTTCGACCCGTTCGGCAACGCCGTGCACACCGCGCTGTCCTTCCCACTGGTCGGCGAGGACGTGCTGATCACCGGCGCCGGGCCGATCGGGCTGATGGCGGCGGCGGTCGTCCGGCACGCGGGTGCCCGCAACGTCGTGGTCACCGACGTCAGCGAGGAGCGCCTGGAGCTGGCCCGCAAGATCGGGGTGAGTCTCGCGCTGAACGTGTCGGAGGCCGGGATCGCCGACGGGCAGCGGGAGCTGGGGCTGCGCGAGGGCTTCGACATCGGCCTGGAGATGTCCGGGCGGCCGGAGGCCCTGCGCGACATGATCGCCAACATGACACACGGCGGCCGGATCGCGATGCTGGGACTGCCGGCCGCGGAGTTCCCGGTCGACTGGGCCCGGATCGTCACCTCCATGATCACCATCAAGGGCATCTACGGCCGTGAGATGTTCGAGACCTGGTACGCGATGTCGGTCCTCCTGGAGGGCGGCCTCGACCTCGCCCCCGTGATCACCGGCCGGTACGGCTACCGCGACTTCGAGGCGGCGTTCGCCGACGCGGCGAGCGGCCGCGGCGGCAAGGTCATCCTCGACTGGACCAACTGACCTAGGGACTGACGATGTTCGACTCCGTGCGCGACGACCTGCGCGCCACCCTCGACGAGATCCGCGCCGCCGGACTGCACAAGCCCGAGCGCGTGATCGACACCCCGCAGTCGGCGACCGTGAACGTCTCCGCGGGCGGCCGCCCCGGCGAGGTCCTCAACTTCTGCGCCAACAACTACCTCGGACTCGCCGACCACCCCGAGGTGATCGCCGCCGCCCACGAGGCCCTGGACCGCTGGGGCTACGGCATGGCCTCCGTCCGCTTCATCTGCGGCACGCAGGAGGTCCACAAGGAGCTGGAGGCACGGCTGTCCGCCTTCCTCGGCCAGGAGGACACGATCCTGTACTCCTCCTGCTTCGACGCCAACGGCGGCGTCTTCGAGACCCTGCTGGGCTCCGAGGACGCGGTGATCTCCGACGCTCTGAACCACGCGTCGATCATCGACGGCATCCGGCTGTCCAAGGCCCGCCGCTTCCGCTACGCCAACCGTGATCTGGCCGATCTGGAAAGGCAGTTGAAGGAGGCCGCGGGGGCGCGTCGCAAGCTGGTCGTCACCGACGGCGTGTTCTCCATGGACGGCTACCTCGCCCCGCTGAAGGACATCTGCGACCTCGCCGACCGCTACGACGCCATGGTCATGGTCGACGACTCCCACGCGGTCGGCTTCGTCGGCCCCGGCGGCCGCGGCACCCCCGAGCTGCACGGCGTCATGGACCGCGTCGACATCATCACCGGCACTCTCGGCAAGGCACTCGGCGGCGCCTCCGGCGGCTACGTCGCCGCCCGCGCCGAGATCGTCGCGCTCCTGCGCCAGCGCTCCCGGCCGTACCTCTTCTCCAACACGCTCGCCCCGGTGATCGCCGCGGCCTCCCTGAAGGTCCTCGACCTGCTGGAGTCGGCGGACGACCTGCGGGTGCGGCTGCGGGAGAACACCGCGCTGTTCCGGCGCCGGATGACCGAGGAGGGCTTCGACGTCCTGCCCGGCGACCACGCCATCGCGCCGGTGATGATCGGGGACGCGGCGAAGGCGGGACGCCTCGCGGAGCTGCTCCTGGAGCGGGGGGTGTACGTGATCGGCTTCTCGTACCCGGTGGTCCCCCAGGGGCAGGCGCGCATCAGGGTGCAGCTCTCGGCGGCCCACTCGACCGAGGACGTGAACCGCGCGGTCGACGCCTTCGTCGCGGCCAGGGCCGAGCTGGCGGCCTAGTCCGGACCTCTTGCGACAATAGATCCCATGATCGAAGCGCGGCGGCTCCACATCCTCCGTGCGGTGGCCGACCACCGCACGGTCACGGCGGCTGCCGCCGCGCTGTATCTCACGCCCTCCGCCGTCTCGCAGCAGCTCACGGCCCTGGAGCAGGAGACCGGCCACCGTCTGGTGGAGCGCGGCGCGAAGGGCGTACGGCTGACCCCCGCGGGCGAGATCCTGCTCAGCCACACCAACGCGGTCCTCGCCCAGCTGGAGCGGGCGGAGGCCGAGCTGGCCGCCTACAGCTCGGGTGCGGCCGGCACGGTCACCGTCGCCTCCTTCGCGACCGGGATCGCCCTGGTCGTGGCGCCCGCGGTGGCCCGCCTCGCCACGACGGCCCCCGGCATCCACCTCCGCGTCCAGGACGCCGAGGGCGACGCGAGCCTGCCGATGGTCCTTGACCGGCAGGTCGACGTGGCGGTCGCGGTGGAGTACCGCGGGGCCCCGCCCGCCGACGACCCCCGGCTGGCGCACGTGCCGCTGTACGCCGAGCCCTTCGACGCGGTCGTCCCGGTCAGCCACCGGCTGGCCGACGCGGGCGAGGTGCCGCTGGCGGAGCTCGCCAAGGACCCGTGGATCGGCCCCTACCCGGGCAACCCCTGCCATGACGTGGTGGTCCTCGCCTGCGAGCACGCCGGTTTCCAGCCACGCCTGGAGCACTCCTCGGACGACTTCCGCGCGGTGGTCGCCCTGGCGTCCGCGGACGCGGGAGTGGCCCTGGTGCCGCGCTCGGCTCTGATCGGGATGGACCTCGCCGGAGTGGTCGTACGGCCGGTCGACGGGGTGGCCCCGACGCGCCGGGTCTTCGCGGCGGTACGACGGGGAGCCGAGGAGCACCCCCTGATCCGCCCGGTCCTCGACGCACTCCGAGCCGTCGCCGAGGGGTAGGGAACCGGCCACCGGCTGGGCCCAACAAAGGTGTTCGGAGGCAGAGGGTACAAGACTTCCCGCATCTGGGATAACGTCCCGCATGTGAAACAGGACGAGTCCGGGCCCGACCCGGTCGACACCCGTCTGGGCGTCCGGCTCGCCGAGCTGCGGGCCGAACGCGGGTGGTCGCTGGGCGAGTTGGCCGAGCGCAGCGGTGTCAGCAAGTCCACCCTCTCCCGTGCCGAGCGGGCCGAGATCAGCCCCACCGCCTCGCTGCTGAACCGGCTGTGCGGGGTGTACGGGCGGACCATGTCCCAGCTGCTCAGCGAGGTCGAGGTCGAGGCCGAGCCCGCGCCGCTGGTCCGGGACGCCGAGCAGCCGGTGTGGGAGGACCGGGCCTCGGGGTTCGTGCGGCGGTCCGTGTCGCCGCCGCACCCCGGGCTGCGCGGCGAACTCGTCGAGGGACGGCTCGCCGCCGGAGCCGACCTCGCCTACGACCGGCCGCCCGTACCCGGCCTGGAGCAGCACGTCTGGGTCCTGGAGGGTGCGCTCGACGTCACCGCCCAGGACGTCGAGCACCACCTCGACACCGGGGACTGTCTGCGGCTGCGCGTGTGGGGGCCGACGCGGTTCCGGTGCGCGGGCCCCGGCGCCGTGCGGTATGTGCTGGCGGTGGTCCTGCCGTGATCGTCGACCGACTTGATGAGGCCCGACTCGCGAACGACGTCGACGGGTTGGCCGACCTGCTGATCGACACCGTGGACGGCGGCGCCTCCATCGGGTTCCTCGCCGCGACGGACCGGGCGGCGGCCGTCGCCTGGTGGAAGGAGCGCGTCGGCGCGGTGGCCGCGGGACACCTGGCGGTGTGGGCGGCGTACGACGGCCGCCGCGCGGTCGGCACCGTCAGTCTGGCCTTCCCCGACAAGCCCAACTCCCGCCACCGCGCGGAACTGGTCAAGCTGATGGTGCACCGGGACGCGCGCGGACAGGGCCTCGGGCGCCGGCTCCTCGGCACCGCGGAGAACGCCGCCCGCTCGGCCGGAATCACCCTGCTCCACCTGGACACCGAGACCGGCAGCCCCGCCGAACGGCTCTACGGCTCCGCCGGCTGGACCCGGGCCGGCGTCATCCCCGACTACGCGGCCGATCCCGCCGGGGTGCTGCGGCCGACGACCCACTATTACAAGCGGCTCGGGACGACCCCCGCGACCAGGTGAGTGTCAGAGGCAGCCGCTACGGTGCCTGTCATGCCGGACGCCGAAGACGTACGCCGTGTCGCCCTGTCCATGCCGGACACGACGGAGAAGATCGCCTGGAGCATGCCCACGTTCCGGGTCGCGGGCAAGATGTTCGCCACGCTGCCCGAGGACGAGACCTCCATCGCCGTGCGCTGTCCCAAGGAGGAGCGCGACGAGCTGGTGCTGGCCGAGCCGGGGAAGTTCTGGATCGCGGACCACGAGGCTCAGTTCGCGTGGGTGCGCGCCCGTCTCGCCGCGATCGAGGACGAGGGCGAACTGCGCGACATCCTCGCCGACTCCTGGCGGCAGGCGGCCCCGTCCCGGCTGCTCGACGCGTATCCGGAGCTGGGACTGCCTGCGGAGTGAGGAAGGCGCCGACCCGTCCGTCCGCGTTCCTCGGTGATCGTCATGCGGACGATCGTGCAACCTCCACCAAACTTGAGGTCAAGCGGAGAAAGGAGTGCGCGACCACCGACCCGAGTGCGGTATGGTTTCTCTGCGCGTTCGGCCAGGGGAAACCCCAGGTCAGACGGCACCGGGACGTGGCGCAGCTTGGTAGCGCACTTGACTGGGGGTCAAGGGGTCGCAGGTTCAAATCCTGTCGTCCCGACGGTGCGAAGGGTCTTCGCAGGCGAGAGCCTGCGGGGGCCCTTTTTACGGTCGGCCGTACTCGCTCATCGCGTCGATCAGCCAGCGCGCCAGGTAGTCGGCGAACGAGGACCGCGGGAGCAGACGGTAGGTCGGGGTGTCGTCGGTCTGCCAGAGCAGTGCCGCGACGGGGCCGACCGTCGTCGACACCGCGTGGCCGGGGCCGAAGACGCGGGGATGCAGGTCCAGCGGGCAGCCCTTCTCCAGGACCTCGCGGGCGGACGGGCCGCTCAGCTCAAGGGTGGTGCGGTTCGCCGACACGTCCACCACCGAGCCGGAGTCGCCCTGGAGGGCCTCCCTCAGCTCGGCCGTCACGACGCCGGCGTCGGCCCGGGAGAGCACGAGCCACTCGTCGGGGCCCAGCCAGACCGCCGTACGGTGGTTGTTCGCGGCGGTGTCGCCGCATCGGCGGGGGAGCGGTGCCCCCAGCGTCCTCCCGATCCGGTCGGCCGCCTCGGACGCGGGGTCGACCCGGACGTTCACCATCGTGAGGAACGGCAGCTCGGTCAGGGTGACGCCCCGCGCGCCGGTGACGGAGCCGGCGCGCATCCGCTCCTCCAGGTGGGCCAGGGGGCTGGTGCGCAGGGCCACCGGCCCCGCCATGATCGGTTCAGCCATCTCGCCGGGTCCCTTCGGGGTCGTAGAGGACGAAGTCGGTCACCTCGACGGGCACCAAGGCCTCGCCCACCGGGGCGAGCAGGGTCTGGCCCTTCCTCGCCTGTCCGTCGGCCACGAGGGCGAGGGCGAACGGGCGGCCGAGGGCCGGACTGTGGTAGCTGGAGGTGACGTGGCCGAGCATCGGCACCGGTACCGTCCCCAAGTCGACCTCCGGCGCGACGAGTTGGGTGCCCTCGGGCAGCCGGGTCGTGCGGTCGGCCGGGAGCAGCCCGACCAGTTGCTTGCGGTCGGTGCGGGCGGTGTCGGCGCGGGCGAAGGACCGCTTGCCGATGAAGTCCTTCTGCTTGGAGACCACCCAGCTCATGCCCGCGTCCTGCGGGGTGACCGTCCCGTCGGTGTCCTGGCCGACGATGATGTAACCCTTCTCGGCCCGCAGGACGTGCATGGTCTCGGTGCCGTACGGGGTGATGCCGTACGGCCGGCCGACCGCGTCCACCTCCTCCCAGACCGCGAGCCCGTACCAGGCGGAGACGTTGATCTCGTAGGCCAGTTCGCCGGAGAAGGAGATCCGGCAGACACGGGCCGGGATGCCGGAGGCCAGGGTCGTCTCGCGGAAGGCCATGAACGGGAAGGCCTCGTTCGACAGGTCGAGGTCCGGGGCGAGATGGCCGAGGACAGCGCGCGACTGCGGGCCGACGACGGCGATCGTCGCCCACTGCTCGGTCACCGAGGTGCAGTGCACGTCGAGTTCGGGCCACTCGGTCTGCGACCACTCCTCCAGCCAGTCCAGGACGTTCGCGGCGCCGCCGGTCGTGGTGGTCATAAAGTAGCGGTTGTCGTCGAGGCGCAGCGTCACCCCGTCGTCGAAGATCATGCCGTCGGGCTTGCACATCACGCCGTACCGCCCGGTGCCGGGCTTCAGCTTCTTGAAGGCGTTGGTGTAGATCCGGTTGAGGAACTCGCCCGCGTCCGCGCCCCAGATCTCGATCTTGCCGAGGGTGGAGGCGTCCATGAACGCCACGCCCTCCCGGGCCGCCCGGCACTCGCGCGCCACGGCCGCGTCCATGTCCTCACCGGCCTGCGGGTAGTACCAGGGGCGCTTCCACTGCCCGACGTCCTCGAACTTCGCACCGTGCGCCACATGCCAGCTGTGGATCGACGTGGTCCGCTCCGGGTCGAACAGGTCCCCGCGCTCGCGCCCGGCCAGGGCGGCGAAGGCGATCGGCGTGTACGGCGCCCGGTAGGCCGTGGTGCCGATCTCCCCCAGCGAACCGCCGAGGGCCTCAGCGATCACCCCGATCGCGTTGACGCCGGAGGTCTTGCCCTGGTCGTTCGCCGTGCCGAGCGAGGTGTACCGCTTGACGTGCTCGACGCCGCGCATGCCGGCGCCGGTGGAGCGCCAGACGTCGGCGACCGTGACATCACGCTGGAGATCGACGAAGTGGCTGTCCCAGGTGCCCGGTTCGCCCTCGGAGGAGGGCACCAGCCACAGGGCCCGCGTCGGGCCGGGCGCGCGCCGCACCGGTTCGGCCGGTACGGGCACCGGGAACCCCGCCGCTGTCGCCGCCAGCGCACCGGCCCGCGCCCCTTCGGCCAGACAGTCTTCGAGGTCGTACGTCCCCCGGGCCGCCCCCACGACCTGCTGATCGCGTACGGCCCCGTCCGGAACGAACGCGACCAGGTCGGAGTCCCAGCGCAACCGCCCCTGACGCTGGCTGTGCAGATGTACCACGGGGCTCCAGCCGCCCGACACGGCGAGCAGATCGCAGACGAACGACTCGGCTTCACCGCCGAGTCGACCCTCGGCATCGAGGGCGCGCACGGTGACGCCGGTGAGCCTGTGGTCGCCCGAGGTGTCGGCCACGGCGCTGCCCGTCAGGACCCGCACCCCCGTCGCCGCTACCAGCTCGGCGGCCCGGTCGGAGAGTTCGGGGCGGGCGTCCACCACGGCGGCGACGTCGACGCCGGCCCTGCGCAGATCGGCGACCGTGTCGTAGGCGCTGTCGTTGGTCGTGCTCACCACGGCCCGCGAACCCGGGGTCACGGCATACCGGTTGAGATAGGTGTGCACGGCCCCGGCGAGCATCACGCCGGGCCGGTCGTTGCCCGCGAAGACCAGCGGACGCTCGTGCGCCCCGGTCGCCAGGATCACCTGACGGGCGCGGATGTGCCACAGCCGCTGCCGCGAGACGCCTTCGGGGGCGTCGGCGCCGAGGTGGTCGGTGCGCCGCTCAAGGGCCAGCACGTAGTTGTCGTCGTACGACCCGAAAGCCGTGGTCCGATGCAGGACGACGGCCTCGGGGGCGGCGTCGAGGGCCGCGCGCAGCTCCTCGGACCGCTCCCCGTCACCGGGCTCGGGCTGCTCGTCGACGAGGAGGACGCGGGCACCGGAGGAGGCGGCAGCCGCGGCCGCCGCGAGGCCCGCCGGACCGGCGCCGACGACCAGGACGTCGGTGTGGACGTACTTCTTGTCGTAGACGGCGGGATCCGGGGTCGGGTCGAGCCGGCCCATCCCCGAGAGCGTGGTGGCGGACAAACCGTCGTACAGCTCGACGGTCGTGGCCGGGAGCATGCCCTCCGAGTGCGAACCGCCCAGCTGGACCAGTGCGTTGGGCTCCTCGACGCCCGCGGAGACGATGCCGCGCGGGCGGCCGCGGTAGAGCGAGGGGGCGGCCTCGACGAGGCCGTTCGCCAGCATCGCCGAGGCGAGCGTGTCGCCGGGGTGTCCGGTCAGCTCCTGCCCGTCGACGGTGAATCGGAGCAGCGTGCCGCGGTCGACACGGCCGCCTCGCGGCAGCCGGAAGCGCTGGTCGGTCATCGGTTCCCTCCGGGGCGTGGCTCGTCGAGCCGGTACGAGGTCAGCACCTCGTGGGTGGCGGTGTCGCGCAGGACGTTGAACCAGCGGCGGCAGCCGACGCTGTGCATCCACCGTTCCGCGAAGGGGCCCTTGGGGTTGTCGCGGTAGAAGACGTACTCGGCCCACTGCTCGTCGGTGAGGTCGGCGGGGGACTCGGGGTGGGGGACGTGGGCCTGTCCGCCGTAGCGGTACTCCGTCTCGTTCCGCGGCCCGCACCAGGGGCAGGTGATCAGCAGCACGGCGTTCTCCTCAAAGCCTCAGTGCCTCAGTGGGCCACGGCTGCTGCGCCGTGCTCGTCGATCAACGCGCCGGTCGTGAACCGGTCGAGGGCGAAGGGGGCGTTCAGCGGGTGCGGCTCGCCCGTCGCGATGGTGTGCGCGAAGGTCCAGCCGGCCGCCGGAGTGGCCTTGAAACCGCCGGTTCCCCAGCCGCAGTTGACGTAGAGGTTCTCAACGGGCGTGCCGCCGATGATCGGCGAGGCGTCCGGGGTGACGTCGACGATGCCGCCCCAGGTGCGCAGCACATGCGCCCTGGCGAAGACCGGGAACAGCTCGACGGCGGCCGCCATCTGCTGCTCGATCACATGGAACGAGCCGCGCTGACCGTAACCGTTGTACGAGTCGACGCCGGCGCCCATCACCAACTCGCCCTTGTGCGCCTGGGAGACGTAGACGTGCACGTGGTTCGACATGACGACGGTCGGGTGCACCGGCTCGTGCAGTTCGGAGACCAGGGCCTGGAGCGGGTGGGACTGCACCGGCAGCCGGATGCCCGCCCGCTCGGCCAGCACGCTGCTGTGCCCGGCGGCGGCGAGACCGACCCGGCCGGCGTGGATGCGGCCGCGGTTGGTGTCGACACCCACGACCCGGTCGCCGTCCTTGAGGAAACCGGTGACCTCACAGCCCTGGATCAGGTCCACGCCCAGTTCGTCGGCGCGGCGGGCCAGCGCCCAGGCGACGTGGTCGTGCTTGGCGATGCCGGCCCGGGGCTGGAAGGTGGCGCCGAGCACCGGATACCGGGTGCGGGACGAGACGTTGAGGATGGGGCAGACCTTGGCGACCTCGTCCGGCTCCAGCCACTCGGCGTCGACTCCGTTGAGGCGGTTGGCGTTGACCCGGCGCACGCCCTCGCGGACGTCCTGGAGGGTGTGCGCGAGGTTGAGGACTCCGCGCTGGCTGAACAGGAAGTCGTAGTCCAGCTCCTCCGGGAGCCGCTCCCACAGCTTCAGCGCGTGCTCGTAGATCGCCGCGCTCTCGTCCCACAGGTAGTTGGAGCGGATGATCGTGGTGTTGCGGGCCATGTTGCCGCCCGCGAGCCAGCCCTTCTCCAGGACGGCCACGTTGGTGATGCCGTGGTTCTTGGCGAGGTAGTAGGCGGTGGCCAGACCGTGACCTCCCGCGCCGACGATGACGACGTCGTACGAGGAGCGCGGCTCGGGGTTGCGCCAGAGGAAGTCCGGGTGCTCCGGCAGCGGTTCGGCGGTCATGCCGGGCCTCCGTCGAGGTGGTGGTAGAGCGGGAAGGCGGCGGCGAGCTTCTCGACCCGGGCGCGCAGTTCGTCCTCGGGGCGTTCGCGCTTCAGGGCCTCGGCGATGATGTCGGCGACCTCGCGGAACTCCGTCTCGCCGAAGCCGCGGGTGGCCAGGGCGGGGGTACCGATCCGCAGGCCCGAGGAGATCATCGGGGGGCGCGGGTCGAAGGGCACGGCGTTGCGGTTGACGGTGATGCCGATGCGGTGCAGCCGGTCCTCGGCCTGCTTCCCGTCGAGCTCGGAGTTGCGCAGGTCGACGAGGATCAGGTGGACCTCGGTGCCGCCGGTCAGCACGGTGATCCCGGCCTCGGCCACGTCGTCGGCCAGCAGCCGGCCGGCGAGGATCTTCGCACCCCGCAGCGTGCGCCGCTGGCGTTCCTTGAACTCATCCGAGGAAGCCACCTTGAAGGCCACCGCCTTCGCCGCGATCACATGCTCCAGCGGACCGCCCTGCTGACCGGGGAAGACCGCCGAGTTGATCTTCTTGGCCAGGTCGGCGCGGCTGAGGATGACACCGCCGCGCGGGCCGCCGAGGGTCTTGTGGGTGGTCGTCGTGACGACGTCGGCGTACGGCACCGGGTTCGGGTGCAGGCCCGCGGCCACCAGCCCCGCGAAGTGCGCCATGTCCACCATCAGGTACGCGCCCACCGCGTCGGCGATCCGCCGGAACCCGGCGAAGTCCAGCTGCCGCGGGTAGGCCGACCAGCCCGCGACGATCATCTTCGGCCGGTGCTCCAGGGCCAGCCGCTCGACCTCGTCCATGTCGACGCGCAGGTCCGACTCGCGCACGTGGTACGGGACGACGTCGTACAGCTTGCCGGAGTAGTTGAGGCGCATGCCGTGGGTCAGGTGCCCGCCGTGCGCCAGGTCCAGGCCGAGGATCGTGTCGCCGGGGCTCAGCAGCGCGAACATCGCGGCCGCGTTGGCCTGGGCGCCCGAGTGCGGCTGGACGTTCGCGGCCTCGGCGCCGAAGAGCTCCTTCACGCGGGCGATGGCCAGCCGCTCGACGACGTCGACGTGCTCGCAGCCGCCGTAGTAGCGGCGGCCCGGGTAGCCCTCGGCGTACTTGTTGGTCAGGACCGAGCCCTGGGCCTCCATCACGGCGGCGGGGGCGAAGTTCTCGGAGGCGATCATCTCGAGTGTGGACTGCTGGCGGTGCAGCTCGGCGGCGAGCGCGTCGGCTACGTCCGGGTCGAGTTCGCTGAGGGGGAGGGAGAGCGGCGAGGTGGGCGACGTGCTCGTTGCCATCGGTGCACCATCCTGAGAGCCAGCTAATGAGCAACTGATATATCAGCCTGTGCGCTAAGGTATGGGAGCTCGCCGCACGGGTCAAGGGGGCATCCATGGAGCAGGTCGCGACCGAGATCGAGGAGCTGTCGCTCGCCGAGCGCGCGTACCGTGCCATCCGGGACCGGCTGGTCATGCTGGAGATCCGGCCCGGCGCGCCGATCAACGAGGAGCAGCTGGGGCAGTCGCTCGGCGTCGGCCGCACACCGGTGCGCGAGGCACTCAAGCGGCTCCAGTACGAGCGCCTGATCACGACCTATCCCCGCCGAGGCACCTTCGCCACCGAGGTCAACATCACCGACCTGGCACACATCTCCGAGGTGCGCCAGGAACTGGAACCCCTGGCGGCGGCGCAGGCCGCGCGGCGCGCCACGGCCACCGACCGGGCCAACCTGACGGCCCTACGGCGGGAACTCGACACCGCCGGGGCCCCCGGGCGGGACGCCGCCGAACTCATGCACCTGGACCTCCAGGTGCACCGCGCCATCTACACGGCCACGCACAACCCGTACCTGGAGGACACCCTCGTCCGCCACGACAACCTGGCCACCCGCATCTGGTGCCTGTTCGTGGACCGGCTGTCCGACATGGCCGGCCATGTCGAGGAGCACGGCCCGCTGATCGAGGCGATCGTCTCCGGCGACGCCGGCACGGCGGCGCGGCTCGCCCGCAGCCATGTCGAGGGCTTCGAACAGGCGATCCGCGAGGCCATCTGAGGCGGCAGGTCCGGCCGGTCACCGGTGGGTCAGTGCCCGGTGGTGGTCGTACCTCCCGGCAGCTCTCCCTCCTCGCACCGCCGCAGCACCCGCAGTTCGTCACCCTCGATCCGCATCTCGTACAGATGCCCGCGCGCGTTCTCGAAGGGACGGTGGAGGATCATCAGCAGCCTGCCGTCGAAGGCCCGGAACAGCATGCCGTGTCCGCTGTCCTCCCGGACCAGCGGCCGGCGCTGCTCCCAGGGGCCGGTCAGCCCACCGGACCTGGAGACGGCGTAGGTCTGCACGTAATCGCCGCTGGCGGTGCCGTCCGCACCGGCCCTGTTCTTCTCGTACGTCGACCACAGCATGAGGAGCGCGCCGTCGGGTGTGCGGTGGAGCTGCGGGCCGTCGGTGACGTACGGCGCGAGCTGGTGCGGCACGCCCGCGGGGATCTGCTCGCCGAGCCAGTACGCGTCCGAGCCCTTGAACAGGAAGACGGGCTCACCGACCGTCCCGGTCAGGTCGGGGGCCAGCCGGATCGCCTCCATCGTGCCGTCGACGGTCTGCAGCCACTCGTGCGCGTACACCATCCAGGGCTGCCCGTCCGGATCGACGTGGAGCGTGCCGTCGAGCGTCATCAGGTGGGCGGGTGGAGTGGGCCCGGACGGGTCGACGACGGTGAACGGGCCGAGCAGCGAGTCGGAGACGGCGGTGATCGTGCCGCGCGCGTGGTTCGGCAGCTGGAAGGGTGTGCCCCAGCGCCCGGCGGGCGGCACCGGCAGCGGCCGGTTCTCGTCGTGCAGGGTGGTGAACAGGTAGTACCTGCCGTCCCACGCGTGCACCTCCGGCGCCCAGCCGCCGTCCCGCGCCCAGATGCCCTCCTGCTCGTCCGTCCGGAACACCACGACGGGCCGTGTCCAGTCCCGCAGGTCCCGGCTGCGGTAGACCATCGTCCCGACGCCCCGCACACCCGACACGGACGGCTCGTTGGACGTGTAGAGGAAGTACGTCCGCGTCTCCTCGTCCGCGACGACGAACGGATCGTGCAACGGCATCTCGGGCAGCCGCAGGGGCTCGGTGTCGGTCATCGCGGAACGATACGTCGGCGTCGTGATCGGGCGGCCGCGAGGACCACCGGGGCGTCGGGGGCGTCCACGAGCGGGCGGCGAGAGCGGGCGCGTCCGGATGGGCAGCCGACGGGGCCTAGAAGCGGACCGTCATCTCCACCCGCACGTCGTCGCCCGCGTCGAGCCCTTCCGGTGTGCGCACCGCGTTCTTGAGGGGCAGCAGATAGCCGCCGTCCTTCGGGAACAACGAGGTCGTGAAGGTGACCTCGCCGATCCGGGCCTCGACCGGGATCACGCCCCACCCGTACGTGGCCACGCGGGCCACCTCACCGATGTCGGCGGACTCCTGGCCGGGCACCGGGACGAAGTAGTACGGGGCCGGGCCGCGCCATTCGATCACCCGGCCGGTGAAGGTGAGCTGCATGAGACCCCCGTTGTCCCGACGACGTCAGGACAGTCTGTACCGCGCGGCGACGTCCGTGAGGTATCCGCGCAACAGGATCTTCGCCTCCTCCAGCAGCGCGCTGTCCCCTTTCGTGTCCCGGCGGAAGGCCTCCTGCGCGAGGGCGTCGGCGGCGAGGATCGCGGCGTGGCAGACGCGGGCGAGCGTCTCGTCGTCCTCGGCGAGCCGCAGCGCGAGCAGGATGCGGCGGATCCCGTCGGCCATCCGGTGCTTGTGCTCGCGGTCCGCGGCCCGGGTCCGCTCGGTCAGCCCGCTGCCGAACCACAGGGCGCGGAAGCCGTGTTCGGTGCGGTAGATCGCGGCGTACGCGTCGACGAGGACACCGACCGGGTCCTCCCAGCGCTCGGCGGCCGCGGCCTCGACGAGCGCGTCCATCGCCGCTTCCAGCTTCGCGAAGTAGCCGGCCGCGAGCGCCTCGATGATCGCCCCGCGGTCGGGCAGGTACTGGTAGAGCGAACCGACCGACACCCGCGCCTCGGACGCGATGCGGGTCGTGGTGAGCGACTCGACGCCCTCCTCGACCAGAATGCGCTCCGCGGCTTCCAGCACCCTGGCCAACCGGGCCCGGCTACGGGCCTGTTGAGGTGTGCGGCGCAGGGAGGCGATCCATGCGGCCGGGTCGGCGTCCGGGGCGGACTCAGCCACGCGACGACCTCCGCTCACTCACGTGACCACCTCACGCGACGACCCCCGAACCTGAACGTGACTTTGTTTCACGTTAAGGTTAGCGTCGCGCGCATGACCGACTCAAGCCCGGCGCTGAGCGAGGAGCGGGCCGCCGTGGCGGCCGCCTGCCGCCGACTGGGGGCCGAGGGGCTGCTCATCGGTACGGCGGGAAATGTCAGCGTCCGCGTCGAGGACCGCGTGGCGATCACCGCGACCGGCGCGATCCTGGCCGAGCTCACCCCGGAACAGGTCACCGTCGTCGACCTCGACGGAGAGATCGTGACCGGCGGCCTGCTGCCGACCTCGGAACTGGACCTCCACCTCGGCGTGTACGGCCGTTACGGCACCGGCGCCGTCGTGCACACCCACGCCCCGATGGCCACGGCGCTCTCCCTTGTCCTCGACGAACTGCCCTGCGTCCACTACCAGTTGCTGGCCCTCGGCGGCACCGTCCGGGTCGCGCCGTACGCGACCTTCGGCACCCCGGAACTCGCCGAGTCGGTCCTCGTCGCGCTGGAGGGCCGGGGTGCCGCCCTGATGGCCAACCACGGGGCCGTCACCCACGCCCCGACCCTCGACAAGGCGGTCGAGCACGCGCTGCTCCTGGAGTGGGCCTGCGGTGTCTACCAGCGCGCGGCCGCCCTGGGGCAGCCCCGCGTCCTCGACGAACAGCAGCAGATCGCGGTGATCGAGGCCGCCCTCGCCCGCAACTACGGCACCACGCAGTCCGCACCATCCGCACCATCCGCGCAGGAGGGAACCCGATGAAGGCGCAGAACGTCGTCACCATGGGCGTGCACGTGCTGGACGTCCTGGTCCGGCCGGTCGAGGAGATACCGGAGGGCCAGGGCGCGACCCTGGTCGAGGACATCCGCATGACCGCCGCCGGCACGGCCGCCGGCACCGCCCTCACCCTGGCCAAGCTGGGCGCCTCGGTACGCACCGCCGGGGCGATCGGCACCGACCCGACGGGCGACCTGCTCACGCGGCTCCTCGACAAGGCGGGCATCGACACCGGGCTGCTCGTCCGCCGTATCGACACCTCCACCTCCGCGACCGTCCTGCCCATCCGCCCCAACGGCGACCGTCCCACCCTCCACCTGCTCGGCGCCAACATCACCTACGGCCTCGACGACGTGCCCTGGGAGGCGGTCGCCGAGGCGAGCCACCTGCACCTCGGCGGCCCCGAGCTGATCGGAGCCGAGGTCGCCGCCCGCATCCTGGCGCACGCCAAGGAACACGGCGTGGTCACCTCGGTGGACCTCCTCGCCCCGGGCGAGCTCGGCACCTTCGACCAGATCGAACCGCTGCTCCCCTACGTCGACTTCCTGCTCCCCAACGAGGACCAGGTCCTCGGTTTCAGCGAGGAACAGGACGTCGTCACCGGCGCGAAGAAGTTCCTGGCCGGCGGCGTGGGCCTGGTCGCGGTCACCCGCGGCGGCGACGGCGCCCTCCTGGTCACCGCCGAGGGCACGGAGACGGTCCCCGCCTTCGACGTCGAGGTCGTCGACACCACCGGCTGCGGCGACGCCTTCTCGGCGGGCTTCCTGCGCGGGATGAGCCTGAACCGCACACCACGGGAGGCGGCGATCCTGGGCAGCGCCGCGGCGGCACTGGTGGCCCAGGGCCTGGGCAGCGACCACGGCGACTTCGACCTGGCGGAGGCCGACGAGTTCTCCATGACGAACAGGACCCGCGCCTAGGTGCCGTCCCTGCCGTGCGGTGTGCGAGGCCCGCGGAATGGGCGCGGGGCGGCCGGTGTTGCGGCACCAACGAGTCCGCTCCGCGCCACCGCACTCCTGGGAGTTCCCGTGCCCCACTCCGAAGCCCACGTCGCCACCGACCGCCCGCACCGCTACGCCAAGCAGCTCGCCTCGCACCTGGGCCGCCGCTCCACGACCAGCTGGGACGAGGACAGCGGTGAGGGCAGCCTGCTCTTCCAGAACGGAGGCAAGGGCTCCCTCACCGCCACCGAGGGCGCGCTGCTGCTGACGCTGGAGACGGAGTCCGAGCACCTCGATCTGCTGGAGGGTGTCGTCGGCAGCCACCTCGTCCGCTTCGGCAGCAAGGACGAACTCGTCGTCGAGTGGACCCGGGACGGCGGCGAGCCCGGCACCACGCAGCGCAAGGAGTCCGACTGACCGGGGGCCTCAGACCGAGCAGCCCACGTGGGCCAGTGCCTGCTTGAGCAGCACCCCGTGACCGCCGGGCATCTCGCTCGCCACCGCCGGGGACAGGGCCTCCTGCGGGCTGAACCACACCAGGTCCAGGGCGTCCTGGCGAGGCTGGCAGTCACCGCTCACCGGAACGACGTAGACAAGGGAGACGGCGTGCTGGCGCGGGTCGTGGTACGGGGTGACCCCCTGGGTGGGGAAGTACTCCGCCACCGTGAACGGCTGCAGGGAGGGCGGGATCCGGGGCAGGGCCACGGGTCCGAGGTCCTTCTCCAGGTGACGCAGCAGGGCGTCCCGGACCCGCTCGTGGTGCAGAACGCGGCCGGAGACCAGAGTCCGGCTGACCGTTCCGTCGGGTCCGATGCGCAGCAGCAGGCCGACGCTGGTGACTTCGCCGCTGTCGTCTACGCGCACGGGCACGGCCTCGACGTACAGGATGGGCATCCGGGCGCGCGCCTGCTCGAGATCGTCGGCGCTGAGCCAGCCGGGCGTGGTATCGGTCAAGTCAGACATTGCTAGATCATACTTTCCGGGGACGGCGGGTGCTCAGTCGCGCTCGCCTGGTGGGACGGGGACGGGGACGGGGAGGGGGCGGGAAGTCCGTAGAGACGGCGGGCGTTGTCCCCGCTCGTCCAGGCCGCGATGCGCAAGGCGTCCGGCAGGCTCAGCTCGTCGGCGTCCACCCGCTCCTGGAGCAGAGCGGCCAGCCCCTGCCGGAACGACACCGCGCCGAGCAGATGGAATTCGGCCACACCGTACGCGTCGGAGCTGTACAGCAGCTTGCGGAACGGCGTGATCTCCAGCGCCTCCGCCAGGATCGCCCCGGACCTCGCGGGGCCGACATGGTGCAGCGTGAGGCCCACGTCCAGGTACACCTGCTCGAACACCGCGGCCAGATAGGCGGCCTGCCGCTGGTACGGCCAGCAGTGCAGCAGCAGGACCGGGACGGTGCCCGCGGTCAGGTGCAGCCAGTCCGTGAGGTGGGTGGGATCCACGCGGTGCATCCGGATGTCGCTGTCGCCGAACCCGGTGTGCAGCTGGAGCGGCAGCCCCAGGTCCACGGCGGTCCACAGCAGATGCCGTACGAGAACGGGATCGGCCAGTCGGCGGCGGCGCGGGTGACCTCCGCCTCCGAAGGGCGCGCCGGGTCCAGGTCGAAGCCGGTGCGGTAGGCGGCGACCGACTTCACGGCCACCACACCCGGCCGCCCCACGGCATCCAGAGCGGCCGCCCGGAACACGTCGGCGTACGCGTGCGGCTCCACGCCCCGCGCCGCCACCGCCTCCGCGACGCTTTCCAGCCGTACGACCTCGTAGGCCGACCCGCCCGCGATGGCGGCCAGTTCCCCGGGCGAGGTGATGCGGTCCGGCGTGTACCCGGTGTCGACGCAGAACACGTCCGTGCCCGCGGCGCTCAGGAAGCGGCGGTTGACCTCCTGCGGGCCGAGCTCGGCACGGCGGGCCAGATAGGCCTCGGGCGGCGCGTGGCGGGGGAGGTCCAGCAGGGGCGCGCAGTGGCGCCGGACCGCCACGCCGACGGGGCTGTCGAAGGGGGAGATCCCGGGCCAGGCCGTGCCCTCGGTGAGCAGCGACTCGAAGGCGGGCCGGTCGAGTTCGTCGGTGACGACCCCGTGGCAGTGGTGGTCCACCAGCCGGGCGGCGGCGAGGGCCTCGTGGACGCGTCCGCTCATGCTCAGTACTTCCAGCGGTACGCGGCCGCGATCTGCTCGTCGTCCAGGTCGGCCACGGAATCGCTCTCCCCGAAGCGCACGGCGACCACGGCGTCGGCGAGGACCGGACCCAGCGCGGCCCGCAGCTGTTCGTCGGCGCGGAAGGCCCGGACCGCCTGGGACAGGGAGGTCGGCAGCCGGCGGACGCCCAGGGCGGCGGCCCGGTCGGCGGCGAGCAGGGCCGGATCCCCGGTGATCTCCCTGGGCAGCGGCATGGCCGAGGTCAGTCCGTCGAGCCCGGCGGCGATCAGCCCGGTGAGCGCGAGATACGGGTTGGCGGCCAGGTCGGCCGGCTTCAGCTCCAGGTTCGCGGCCCGGTCGGTCAGGCCCGCCGTACCGGTCACGATCCGCACGGCCGCCTCCCGGGTCTCCCGGCCCCAGGCGGTGAACACCCCGGCCCACTGGGAGGGCTTGAGGCGCAGATAACTGGCCGGGCTCGGCGCGGTCAGGGCCGTCAGCGCGTGCAGGTGGGTGAGGACACCCGCGACGAACGACTCGGCCTCGCGCGTCATGCCGTATCGGCCCGTGCCGCCCGAGTGCAGGTTCACGCCCTCGCGCCAGGCGGAGAGATGGAGATGGCCGCCGTTGCCTACGCCCTCCGCGAAGACGGCCGGGGAGAAGGAGACGGCGAGCCCGTGCCGCTGGGCCACCGCGCGGATCGTCTGCCGTACGAGGACGCTGACGTCGGCCGCCGCCACCGGGTCCAGGGCACCCGTCGAGATCTCGAACTGCCCGGCCGCGTACTCGGGGTGGAGCTGTGCGACCTCGATGCCCTGGGCGGCGCAGGCCGCCAGCAGGTCGGCCGCGTAGTCGCTCAGCTCCACCTGCCGGGTGGCGCCGTACGCCGGTCCCGACACCGCGGGCACGAAGTCACCGTCCGCCGCCGGGCCCCGGCCCACCGCCCACTCGATCTCGATGCCCGCCTCGAAGGTGATCCCGTGCCGTTCGGCCGCCTCGGTGACGATCCGCCGCAGCACCGTGCGGGAGCAGCCGGGATGGCGCTCGCCCTCCTGGGTGATCCGGTCGACGGGCGCCCAGGCCCAGCCGGGCTGCCCGGCCAGTGCCACCAGCCGGTCCAGATCGGGATACAGACGCAGATCACCGTCCGGGGAGCCCAGCGTCTCCGTGGTGATGATGGAGTCGTTCGCCAGGAAGGTGTCGAACACCGGCGACATGCCCACGCCCCAGGCCGCGGCGGAGGGCAGCTTCGCCGTCGGGACGGTCTTCACCCGGCAGATGCCCGCGGTGTCGACATAGGCCAGGACCACGCCGTGCACGCCCTTCGCGGACAGCTCCTCGCTCAGTGCGGTGGCCCGGTCCACGTCCCCGGGACGGCCGCCGGGGACGGGGTCGGCAAGGGTGGTCATACGTCCTCCACGACGGGCTCGGCCGATCGGATCCCGCGTCAGGGTTTCACGGCGACCGCGCCGAACTGCGGTACCACGGCCGGGGAGTCGGAGTCGGCACGCCACCGCGAGCAGGAGACCAGGCCCGGTTCGAGGAGATCGAGTCCGTCGAAGAAGGTGGCGATGTCCGTGCCGCTGCGGGCCGTGATCGGCGGAGTGGCGTTCTCGTTCCAGAACTTCATGGCCGGGATCTGGCCCTCGCCGCCGAGGTCGGCGTCGAACGTGGGGTGGGTCAGGGCCAGATGGCTGCCGGCGGGCATCGAGGCCATGATCTCGTGCGCGATCCTGCGCGCCTCGTCGGTGTCGAGGACGAAGTTGAGGATGCCGAGCATCATCACCGCGACCGGCTTGCTGAAGTCCAGGGTCTGGGCGGCCCGTTCGAGGATGGCGGCCGGGTCGTGGACGTCGGCGTCGATGTAGTCGGTGACGCCCTCGGGTGTGCTGGTCAGCAGGGTGCGGGCGTGGACGAGGACGATCGGGTCGTTGTCGACGTAGACGATCCGGGCGTTGGGCGCGATGCGCTGGGCGATCTCATGGGTGTTGTCCACCGTCGGCAGCCCCGTGCCGACGTCGAGGAACTGCCGGATGCCCCGCTCCTCGGCGAGGAAGCGCACCGAGCGGCCCAGGAACCAGCGGTCCGCGCGGGCGATCTCCCGGATGATCGGGAACATCCCGGCGACATGGTCGCCGACCCGCTGGTCGACCTCGTAGTTGTCCTTGCCGCCGATCCAGTAGTTCCACACGCGCGCGTTGTGCGCCACACCTGTGTTCAGCCTCGCCGATGCGCCCGACGGGGTGTGGCTCTCGCTCACGACAGTGCTCCTTCTCCGTGCCTGTTCTCCGTGCCTGCGGCCGTTGCCGCCATTGTGCCGTCCGATGATCAGCTTGTCCCGCGAACCCTCGACTCGAACGCCCTGTCCGAAGTGCCGGACACCCGCTCGGCGGCGACACTGGCCCCGTGCGCCCGCCCCGCCCCCGGCCTTCGAGGAGTGAGCATGCTGCCCGGTTTCCTCGCCAGGATGGTCGAGTTGATGCGCGGCCGGGAGGGCCGCTCACTCCATATGAAGGCGGCGGGCGGTGCGACCGCCGTGCTGCTCCTGGTGATGCTCACCGGTTCCTGGGCGGTGCTCGTCGCCGAGGAGGGGGCGCGGGGCGCCAGTCTGACCTCGTACCCGAAGGCCCTGTGGTGGGCGGTCGAGACGGCGACGACCGTCGGATACGGCGACTTCTACCCGGTGACCTGGTGGGGCCGGGTCGTCGGCACGGTCGTCATGGTCGTCGGCATCACGACGTACGGCATGGTCACGGCGGCACTCGCCACCTGGTTCGTGGCCCGGCAGCAGAAGCGTGCGCACCCGGTGGGTGCCGAGACCCTGCATGCCCTGCACGAGCGGTTCGACCGGCTGGAGGAGGTGCTGGGAGCGAAGAAGAAGGGGTGACGTGGTTCCCCGGCCGCGCGTGCCGGCCGAGGGCGACGGGGCGGACCACGTCGAGCTCGCGGTCGGTCAGGGGCTCGGTGGCCGGGCGGGGCGGGGCGCGACGACCGGCTGCGGCCTCGGGCCCGGGGTGAGGTACCGGAGCAGACGTGCGGCGGCCGAGGGGGGAGCCCGGTGGGTCACCGGCCGCGGCGGTACGGACCGCTTTGGCGAGGAGCGTGGGCCGGGCCCGGAGTGCGGGTGCTCTTCTGCGGAGGGCGCGGGGCACTCCTCCGGGGGTGCGGGGCGTCCGGCCGGGGCTACGGGCGACGCTCCCCTCGTGCGGCGCCGGAGCTTTCCGGGGAGGAGCACGCCCGCGCCCCGGTTGACGCGGGCGTCTTTCCCGGGCGGCCGGTCGGGTTGTTCAATGGGGCTGCACAGGAGAGGAGCCCGCCCGTGTCCCCTGCCCCCGTGCCCCCCGTCGGCGTCCGCATCCGGCAGGCGCGGCTGGAGCGTGGCCTCGGGCTGCGTGCTCTGGCCCGCGAGGTCGGTGTCTCCGCGAGCCTGGTCTCCCAGATAGAGACCGGGAAGAGCCAGCCGTCGGTCAGCACCCTGTACGCGATCACCACGGCTCTCGGGATCTCCGTCGAGTCGCTCTTCGAGGGCCGGGAGACCGCCGCGGCGGTGGGTTCGGCCACCGTCGTGCACGCCCTGGCGGCATTCGCCGCCGACCCCGGCCGCCGCATAGGCCCCCTGGTCACCCCCGGTGAGCGGGAGCTGCTGGAACTGGACTCCGGCGTCGTGTGGGAGCGGCTCGGGCACGTCCCCGGCACGGACGTCGACTTCCTGCTCGTCACCTACCGGCCCGGCGGCTCCTCCTCCGGTGCGGGCGGTCTGATGCGGCACGCCGGCACCGAGTACGGCTATCTGACCTCCGGCGAACTCGTCCTCACCCTCGGCTTCGACGAGCAGGTCCTGCGCCCCGGCGACGCCGTCAGCTTCGAGTCCACGACCCCGCACCGCTACCGCAACGACGGCGACGAACCGGCCGTGGGTGTCTGGTTCGTGTCGAGCCGGACCGTTCGGTGACGGCCAAACCGTTCAGTGACACTTGACACTCCCCGTGGACGGTCGTTGACTCGATGGTGGGGGTGGTCGCGATGGCGATCCGCACATACGGCCCCAATGCCGTCGACTGGGAAGAGCGCGTAGACCTCGACCGGCTGCGCCGACAGCGCCTGGCCCGGCTCCACGACACGCTGAACCGCTCCGAACTGGGCGCCGTGCTCAGCTTCGACTTCGCGAACATCCGCTACATGACCGCCACGCACATCGGCACCTGGGCGATGGACAAACTGATCCGCTTCGCCCTGCTGGTCCGCGGCGGCGAACCGATCGTCTGGGACTTCGGCTCCGCGGCCCGCCACCACCAGCTCTTCAACCCTTGGCTCGACCACGACGACGGCAAGGACGGCCCGCCCACCGGAGCCCGCGCCGGCATCTCCACCCTGCGCGGCGCCTTCCACCCGGACGCCGGGATCGCCGAGGACGTCGCAGCGAAGATCGCCGCCGAACTGCGCGCCCACGGCCTCGCCGGCGAACCGCTCGGCATCGACGTCGCCGAGATGCCCGTGCTCGCGGCCCTGCGCGCCGAGGGCATCGACGTGGTCGACGGGCAGCAGGTCTTCCTGGAGGCCCGCCGCGTCAAGACCGGCGACGAGATCTCCCTGCTCGCCCAGGCCTGCGCGATGGTCGACGCGGCCTACGAGGAGCTCTACGCCCACCTCCGCCCCGGCATCCGCGAGAACGAGTGCGTCGGCCTGGTCAGCAAGGTCCTCTACGACCTCGGCAGCGAGTACGTCGAAGGCGTCAACGCCATCTCGGGGGAACGCTGTTCACCCCACCCGCACGTCTACAGCGACCGCCTGATCCGCCCCGGCGACCCCGCCTTCTTCGACATCCTCCACAGCCACCTCGGCTACCGCACCTGCTACTACCGCACCTTCGCCGTCGGCAGCGCCTCCCGAGCGCAACGGGACGCGTACGTCCGCTGCCGGGAGTACATGGACGAGGCGATCTCCCTGGTCCGGCCGGGCGCCACCACCGCCGACATCGTCCAAGTGTGGCCGCGTGCCGAGGAGTTCGGTTTCGCCGACGAGACCGCCGCCTTCGCCCTCCAGTACGGCCACGGCGTGGGCCTGTCGATCTGGGAGAAGCCCGTCTTCAGCCGGCTGGTCTCCCTCGACCACCCCGAAGTCCTCGAAGAGGGCATGGTGTTCGCCCTGGAGACCTACTGGCCCGCGGCCGACGGCTGGTCCGCCGCCCGGATCGAGGAGGAACTGGTCGTCACCGCCGACGGCTGCGAGGTCATCACCAAGTTCCCCGCCGAGGAACTCCTGGTCGCGGGCCGCAAGTACTGGACGGTGGGCGGCGAGCTGAACACCCGCCGTGAGTCGCAGTCGCATCTCAACAACGGGAAGCACTGATGGAACCGGCCGCACTCCTCGCCCTGTACGAGCGGATGGCCCTCATCCGCCGTACCGAGAAGGCCGCCCACGACCTGTTCCTCCAGGGCCTCGTCAAGGGCACCACCCACCTCGCCGCCGGCCACGAGGCGATCGCCGTCGGCGCGAGCGCCGCCCTGCGCGACGACGACTACGTCTTCGCCACCTATCGCGGCCACCACCACGCGATGGCCCGGGGCGCCACCCCCGAGGAGTGCCTCGCCGAACTCATGAGCAGGGCAACGGGGTTGTGCGGGGCCAAGGGCGGCTCCATGCACCTCACCAAGGCAGCCACGAACATGCTCGGCTCCTACGCCATCGTCGGCGCCCACCTTCCCATGGCGGTCGGCGCCGCCTGGTCGGCGAAGCTGCGCGGCACCGGACAGCTCGCGGTCGCCTTCTTCGGGGACGGCGCCACCAACATCGGCGCCTTCCACGAGGCGCTGAACCTGGCCGCCGTGTGGAAGCTGCCCGTGCTGTTCGTCTGCGAGAACAACCTGTACATGGAGTACACGCCGATCGCCGACGTCACCGCGGTGCCCCGGCCGGCCGCCGACCGGGCGCCCGCCTACGGCATCCCCGGCGAGGTCGTCGACGGCAACGACGCCGTCTCCGTCCAGGAGACGGTGGCACGGCTGGCGCGGCGGGCCCGGGCCGGAGACGGGCCCGCCCTGCTGGAGGCCGAGACCTACCGCCACTTCGGGCACAGCCGGAGCGACCCGGCGACCTACCGCCCGGCCGAGGAGGTCGAACGCTGGCTCAAGCACGACCCGTTGGACATCGCGCGCGGGCGGCTCGTCGAGGCCGGGGTGCCCGAGGAGAGGGTCACCGAGGCCGACGAGCGCGCGCGGAGCGTCGTACAGGAGGCGGTCGATGCCGCGAAGAACGCGCCGCCGCCCGATCCCCGCGAGGCCTTCACCGACGTATGGGCCGACGGAGGTGCGGCATGGCGGACGTGATCACCTATCGGGAGGCGGTCGCCGAGGGCATCGCGCGGGAGATGCGCCGCGATCCCTCCGTGGTCTGCCTGGGGGAGGACATCGGCGCGGCCGGCGGGGTGTTCAAGACGACCGCGGGGCTGCACAAGGAGTTCGGGTCCGAGCGGGTGTGGGACACGCCGATCTCCGAACAGGCCATCGTGGGCGCGGCGATGGGTGCCGCGATGACCGGCATGAGGCCGGTCGCGGAGATCATGTTCTCGGACTTCCTGGCCTGTTGCTGGGACTACCTCGCCAACGAGATTCCCAAGGTGCGGTATATGACGGGTGGTCAGGTCACCGTGCCCCTCGTCGTGCGCACCGCCAACGGCGGCGGGCTCGGTTTCGGCGCCCAGCACTCGCAGGCCACGGAGAACTGGGCGCTGACCGTTCCCGGGCTGAAGATCGCGGCGCCTGCCACGCCCGCCGACGTCATCGGCATGATGGCGGCGGCCATCCGCAGCGACGACCCGGTCGTGTTCTTCGAGCACAAGGGGCTGCTGGCCACCAAGGGGCCGCCCCCGCCGCCCGACCACGTGGTCGACCTGGGGCGCGCGGCCGTCGTGCGCGAGGGGGCCGACGTGACGCTGGTGGCGCTCGCCTCGATGGTGCCGGTCGCGCTCACGGCCGCGGAACGGCTCGCCCAGGAGGGCATCGGCGTCGAGGTCGTCGACCTGCGCTCCCTCGTGCCGCTCGACATGGCCACCGTGCTCGCCTCGCTCGGCCGGACCTCCCGGCTGGTGACCGTCGAGGAGAACCCGTACCAGGGCGGCTGGGGGGCGACGCTCGTCTCCGTCGTGGCCGACGAGGGTTTCGGGCTGCTGGACGCGCCGGTGCGGCGGGTGACGGGGGAGTGCGTGCCGCTGCCGTTCGCGGACGCGCTGGAGGAACAGGTCATTCCCACCGTCGACAAGGTCGTGGCGGCCGTCAGGAGTCTCGCCGCGTACTGAACACCCCCTAGGAGGAAGCGCGATGACCCATCGGACACTCCTTCGAGCCGGACACGTGCTCTCCATGGACCCCGACATCGGGGACCTGCCGAGGGGGGACGTCCTCATCGAGGACGGGAGGATCGCGGCCGTGGACCGTGAGATCGGCGCGGACGCCGAAGTCCTCGACATGACCGGCCGCATCGTGATCCCCGGCTTCGTCGACACCCACCGCCACACCTGGGAGGCCTCGATCCGGAACGTGGCGCCCGACGCCACCCTCGACGACTACTTCGTCGACATCCTCGACACCTTCGCACCCCTCTACACCCCCGAGGACGTCTACGCCGCGAACCTCGCGGGCGCCCTGGAGTGCCTCAACGCCGGCATCACCACGCTCGTCGACTGGTCCCACATCAACAACACGCCCGAGCACCCGGACGCGGCGATCCGGGCCCTCGCGGAGACCGGCATCCGTGCCCAGTACGCGTACGGCAGCGCCAACACCTCGCTCGCCGACTACTGGTTCGAGAGCAAGATCGCGATCCCGGGCGACGACGTACGCCGGATCCGCACCGAGTACTTCTCCTCCGACTCCGACGACGCACTGCTCACCCTGGCCCTCGCCACCCGCGGCCCCGGCTTCTGCGTCAACGACGTCGTCACCGCCGAGTGGGCCCTCGCCCGTGAGCTCGGCATCCCGATCACCGTGCACGTGGCCATGGGGCGTCTCGCGGGCCGCTTCGGCATGGTCAAGCAGCTCCACGACCTCGGACTGCTCGGCCCCGACACCACCTACGTCCACTGCTGCTACTTCAGCGAGGAGGAGTGGCGGCTGGTCGCCGACAGCGGCGGTACGGTCTCCATCGCGCCGCAGGTCGAGACGCAGATGGGGCACGGCTGGCCGCCGGTGATGAAGGCGATCGAGCACGGCCTGCGCCCCTCCCTGAGCATCGACGTCGTCACCACCGTGCCCGGCGACATGTTCACCCAGATCCGCGCGGCCTTCGGCGCCGAGCGCGCCCGCGTCAACGCGGCCAGCTGGCAGGCGGATGTCCCGGTCCCCGACACCATGTTGACGGCACGTCAGATGCTGGAGATCGCCACCCGCAACGGCGCCCACGTGGCCGGCCTGGAGGACCGCACCGGATCGCTCACCCCGGGCAAGCGCGCGGACGTCGTCGCGATCGACGCGACCGCCCTGAACGTGGCCCCGGTGCACGACGCTGCCGCCGCGGTGGCGTTGAGCGCGGACGTGTCCAACGTGGAGACGGTCATCGTCGACGGCGTCGTCCGCAAGCGCGACGGCAGGCTCACGGCCGACGTGGCGCGTGCCCGGCGCCTGGTCGAGGAGTCCCGCGACCGGCTGCTGGCCGCGAAGGAGGCCCGGGCGTGACCAGGCACCTGGTGCGCCGGGCCACCGACCTCCCTGAGCCGTCGTACGACGAACACGGCTACCGGCGAAGGGAGTTGGTCGGCGAGGCCGACGGCAGCTCGCACACCGGTTTCGGGGTGTGCGAGCTGCGCCCCGACGGGAGCGTGGCGGCCCATGTCCACTCGTACGAGGAGAGCTTCCACGTCCTCGACGGGACTGTGGTCCTCGATATGCCCGAGGGGGCGTACCTGCTGGAGGAGGGCGACTACGGGCTCCTCGCGACCGGCGTCCCGCACGCCTGGCGCGGCGCCGGGGACGGCGTCGCCCGCTGGGCGGACATGCTCGCTCCGGTACCGCGGGCCCGGTACGGGTACGACACCCAGGCGGTCTCCGCGTGGCCGGTGCGTCCGCCCGTCCGGGTCGACGTCCGCGACCCGCGCACCCGGTCCTTCGGGCACTTCGAACCCGCCCAGATGGACCCCGGGAAGCAGTCCCAGGACCTGCTCGCGATGTCGGCGAGCATGCGGACCGCGCTGCTCGTCTACAGCGGGATCACCGTGAAGATGATGGTCGACAGCGATCTGGGCGCGGTGGCCTCGACGATGTTCATGGTGCGGTACGCGCCCGACGGCGTCGCGGGCACGCACGACCACCCCTTCGAGGAGACGTACCTGTTCCTGGAAGGCGAGGCGGACGCGGTCTTCGACGGTTCGCCGTACCGGCTGGGTCCGGGCGACTGCGCCTGGGCGGGCGCCGGTTGTGTGCACGGCTTCGCCAACGCCGGTGAGGGGCCGCTGCGTTGGCTGGAGACACAGGCGCCGCAGCCGCCGGTGCGGCACTCCTACCGGTTCACCCGGGACTGGGACTACCTGAGGGAGGCTTCCCGATGAGCGGCGTGGTGGTGATCGGGGGAACCTCGGGCATCGGCAGGGAGTTCGCCCGGGTGCGTGCCGAGCGCGGCGACGAGGTGGTGATCACCGGGCGGGACGCCCACCGCACCGACACCGCGGCCAAGGAGATCGGCGCCCGGGGACTCGCCCTGGACCTCGCGCGGCCGAAGGGGATCGTCGACGCCCTGGGCGACGTGGGAACCGTCGACCACCTGGTGGTCGCGGGCATCTCCCGCGACGAGAACCGGGTGACCGCGTACGACATCGACGCCGCCGTCCACCTTGTCACCCTCAAGCTCGTCGGCTACACCGCCGTCGTCCACGCGCTGCGGTCCCGGCTGCACGACGACAGCGCCATCGTGCTGTTCGGCGGACAGGCCAAGGAGCGGCCCTACCCGGGAGCGACGACGGTGGCGACCGTCAACGCCGGGGTGACGGGGCTGATGCACTCCCTGGCCGTCGAACTCGCCCCCGTCCGGGTCAACGCGATCCATCCCGGGGTGGTGGGGGACAGCCCGTACTGGCGGGCCAAGCCGGCGGAGGTCCTGGCGGACCTGCGGGCCAGGACCCCGACGGGACGGCTCGCGACCGTGGCGGACGTGGTGGACGCCGTGGACTTCCTGCTGCGCAACGGCTCGGTCAACGCGGTGGAGTTGAGCGTGGACGGCGGATGGCTGCTGGGGTGAGGTCCGGCCCGCGGGCTCAGCGCTTGATGCCGACCGCCCCGTACAGCGACACGGGGTCACCCTCCTCGCGGGCGTCCGGACGCCACCGCGACAGGGACACGATCCCCGGCTCCAGTACGTCGAGTCCCTTGAAGAGACGGCTCACCTCGTCGTGCGAGCGGGCCACCAGGGTGACCCCGCCGGCCGTGTAGGCCGCGATGCCCGCGTGCACCCGCTCCGGATCGAAGTCCGCCGTCATCGCCGACAGCACCAGGCAACTGCCCGGAGCCAGCGCGCCGACCAGCGTGTCCACCAGTTCCCGGGCGCCGTCCTCGTCGGAGATGAAGTGCAGCAGCGCGACCAGGGACAGCGCGACGGGCTGCTCGAAGTCGAGGACGGCGGAGGCGCCTTGGAGGATCCGCCGCGGCTCCCGGGCATCCGCCTGGAGGTAGTGCGTCGCCCCCTCCGGGGTGCCGTGCAGCAGGGCCGCCGCGTGGGCCAGGACGATCGGGTCGTTGTCGACGTACACGATCCGGGCGTCCGGTACGGCGGACTGGGCGATCTGGTGGAGGTTGGGCTCGGTGGGGATGCCGGAGCCGATGTCGAGGAACTGGCGGATTCCCGCTTCCCGTACCACGACCCGGGTGGCCCGCTCCATGAACCGGCGGTTGGCGCGTGCCTGCCGGGGAGCGTCCCCCTGTGCCGTGATCGCGCGTCCGAGCTCCTCGTCGACGGGGTAGTTGTCCTTCCCGCCGAGGAACCAGTCGTACACCCGGGCCGGATGCGGCCTGCTCGTGTCGATCCGCCGGCCGGCCGACTCGGTCCCGGTCACGCAAAGCTCCTCTGCTCGACAGAATGTGCGAGCAGTGTGCCATGTCACCCGGCACGGCGGAGGCTGTCCTCGGCCACCTCGCTGTCGATCGCCGCCCGCACCAACGCGGCGGCCAGGACGTCCGGATGGGCGTCGCCGGCGAGGGACAGCAGCCCGTCGGGGTCCTTCGGCAGACCGAGCCGCTGCGCGCCCGCCAGTGTCCTGCCGTCCAGGTAGGGCGCGACCTCCGGCCAGACACCCTGCACCTCGCGCAGGAAGATGTCGGCGCCGGCGGGCCCGATACCGGGGAACTCCTGGAGCAGGCGCCGCAGTTCGGCGACCCGGCCGTCCGCCTCCGCGCGCAGCCGGCGCAGATCGCCGCCCCATCGCTCGGTCAACAGCGCGGCGCCTTCGCCCAGTTGGGTCGCCGTACGTTCGTCGTAGCGCCGGTAACCGCCGCGGCCCAGTGCGTCCACCCGCTCCTGCCAGGTGGCCCGGGCCATGCGGCGGGGGTCGCGCAGTCCCGCCCTGTGCAGTTGGCGGGCGGTGGCGACCGCGACGGAGCCGCGGATGCGGGCACTGAGCAGAAGGGACAGCACCAGCAGCCGGTACAGGGGCTGCGGGGTGTCCTTCAGCGTGATGCCCGCCTCCGCGGCGTACGTCCTTCCATGCGCGCCGACGAGTTCCCGCACGACGCGCTCGGCCCTGGTCACCGCCTGAGCGGGTCGTGTCCGACGGACATCAGGCGATGCCTGCGCAGAGTCTCCTCGGCCTCGGGTTCCTTCTCCACGTCGGCCTCCGCGGCGACGGTGTCCACGACCTCGTACATGACGTCGATGTCCTCGTCGGTCAGGTCCGTGCGCCGCTTCTGGAGGATGGCGAGGACATGCTGCCCGGTCGGCTCACCCGCGTGCTCCGGCAGCGGCTCCGAGGACTCGTCGGCGTCGCTGACCCGCAGCCACGCGGCCAGTTCCTGTGAGGTCATGTTCACCGCGCGGTGGAAGTCCTCCCACAGCGCGTCGAGTTCGAGGGCGTCGGTCATCGCATGCGCCTTTCCGTGGGTGTTTCCGGCCGGTCAGTCCCGGGGCCAGTTCTCGGCCTCGAACATCCAGCGCTGCTTCTCCAGCTCGGCGGTGACGCCGATCAGCAGGTCCTGAGTGACCGGGTCGGCCTTCTCGGTGGCCTCGATGCGCTCGCGCAGCCGGCCGATGGCCGCCTCCAGCGTCTCCACGATCAGCCGGACGACCTCGTCGTCCCGGATCCAGCCGCTCTTCGAGCCGGGCAGCGTGTAGGCGGCCGCGATCGTCTCGGGCCGGCCGTCGGGCGCCACTCCCAGGGCCGCGGCGCGCTCCGCCACCGTGTCGGAGAACGAGCGGGCCGTCGACACCACCTCGTCCAACTGGAGGTGGATGGACCGGAAACGCGGGCCCACGATGTTCCAGTGCGCCTGCTTTCCGATCAACGACAGGCCGATCAGATCCACCAGGGTGCTCTGCAGGGCCTCCCCGGCCGTCTCGCGGGCCGAGTCGGACAGGGTGCTCCTGACCACAGTCATACCGTGTTCCTCCTTCTGGCATGGTCCATGCCGGTACGGAGCAGTGCGTCGCGTTCCTGCTCGCAGGTTCCGCCCCACACGCCCGAGGTCTGCCCACCGCTGAGCGCCAGATCGAGGCACTCGGGGGCGACCGGGCAGCGGGCGCACACGCGCTTCGCCGCCGCGGTGTCCCTCAGCGCGGGTCCTTGCGTGCCCACGGGAAAGAACAACTCGGGGTCCTCGCCCACACAGGCCGCTCGACGCAACCACTCCATGGGGGCGCGGGTGCCCCGGGCGTACTCGTGCAAACAGTGGTGTCTCAGCCGGTGAGCACCCCGTCGAGGAAGTCCGTCACGTCCGCGAAGACCTCCGCCTTGTTCGTCTCGTGGAACACCTCGTGCCGGGCTCCGGCGTAGGTCCGCTCGGTGAACGTCCCGCCCCTGATCCCCTCGACACCGACGCGGCTCCCGGCGAGCGGGACCAGCCGGTCGTCCTCGCCGTGCAGCCACAGCAGCGGGAGCGGCCCGACGTCACCGCCCCGCGACACGGTCTCCAGGGTGCGGGCGAACGCCTCCACCGTCGGCCGCTTCATCGGCCCGTGCCAGACAACGGGGTCCGCCCGGTACGCGGCGCCCACCTCGGGGTCCCGGGAGAGCGAGGCCGGGCTGATGGGCGTGTCCGGGATCTCGTCCAGGGCGAGCAGCGCCCCGGGCAGCTCCCAGGCGCCGATCACCGGCCCCGACAGCACGAGCGCGGCGAGCTCGGTGCCGTACCGCTGGGCGAAGCGGGCGGAGATCAGACCGCCCATGGAGTGCCCGACCATGACGAGGGGGACGCCGGGGCAGGTGGCTCGGGCCAGGTCCGCCACCGCGTGCACTTCCGTGACCACGCCCTCGAAGTCCTCGATGAGCACCCGCTCGCCCGCCGACCTCCCGTGCCCGACATGATCCGGCCCGAACACGGCCGCCCCGTGGGCCACGAGGACCTCGGCGAGTTCCTCGTACCGGCCGATGTGCTCGCCATAGCCGTGCACCAGCAGCGCCGCGTATCGGGGCCGGTGGTGCGGCCACTCGCGGACGGTGAGGGTGCCGTGAATTCCGGCGAGGACGTGCTCGGCCATGTCTCCTCCAGCTATAGTCCGAAACTAGCGGTGCTAATTAAATTCTCTAGGTCCCCCGGACCATGACGGTCAGGAGTCAAGTCGTGCGCCCCGTCCACTTCGCGGCCGCCCGCCGCACCCCCATCGGCAGACTCCGCGGCGCCCTGTCCGCCGTACGCCCCGACGACCTCGCCGCGACCGTGATCCGCGCCCTGGTCGCCGACGTGCCCGCGCTCGACCCGGCGCGGGTCGACGACGTCTACTGGGGCGCCGCCAACCAGGCCGGCGAGGACAACCGCAACGTGGCCCGCATGGCCGCGCTGCTCGCCGGACTGCCCGAGACCGTACCCGGCGCCACCGTCAACCGGCTGTGCGCCTCCGGCCTGGAGGCCGTGACGACCGCGGCCCGCACCATCGCCGCCGACGAGGCCGACATCGTGCTCGCGGGCGGCTCCGAGTCGATGAGCCGCGCCCCCTTCGTGCTGCCCCGCCCCGACGAGGCCCTCCCGCACCGGATCGAGACCCACGACACCCGGCTCGGCTGGCGCCTGGTCAACCCGGCCATGAAGGAACTCCACGGACTGCTGCCCATGGGCGAGACCGCCGAGGAGGTCGCCGCGCGCTACGGCATCTCGCGCGAACGCCAGGACGAGTTCGCCCTGCGCAGCCACCGCCTCGCCGCCGAGGCCCGCAAGAACGGCCACTTCGACGACGAAATCCTCCCGGTGGAGCGCCCCGACGGCGTGCTCGTCGACAGCGACGAGTGCATCCGCGAGGACACCTCCTACGACAAACTGGCCCGCCTCAAGCCCGTCTTCCGGGCCGGCGGCACGGTCACGGCGGGCAACGCCTCCCCCATGAACGACGGCGCGGCAGGACTCCTTCTGGTCAGCGAAGAGGCCCTGAACGACCTGGGGCTCGAGTCCCTGGGCCGCTACGTCGCCGGTGCCTCGGCCGGCGTCCACCCCGACGTGATGGGCATCGGCCCCGTCCCCGCCACCCGCAAGGCGCTCGCCCGCGTGGACTGGAGCATCGGAGACATCGAGGAGGCCGAGTTCAACGAGGCCTTCGCCGCCCAGGCCCTCGCCTGCGTCGACGAGCTCGGCATCGACCCCGAGCGCGTCAACCCGACCGGCGGCGCGATCGCGCTGGGCCACCCGCTCGGCTGCTCGGGCGCCCGCATCCTCACGACCCTGCTGCACCGGATGCGCCGGACGGGGGCGGCCCGCGGTCTTGCCACGATGTGCGTGGGCGTCGGGCAGGGGAGCGCCGTCCTGGTGGAGCGGCACTAGCCCGAGCATGCCAACAGGACCACACGGCGAGACGGCACTTACAAGATCTCTTACCTGCACCTAGCATCGGTCTCCGCATGGACACGATGACGCTCTGGCACCTTTCCGTCTGGGAGTTCGCCGCGCTCGCCGCCGCGGCCCTGCTCGTCGGCTTCTCCAAGACGGCCGTGAGCGGGGCCAACACGGTCAGCCTCGCGATCTTCGCCGCGGTGCTGCCCGCCCGCGCCTCCACCGGCGCGCTGCTGCCGATCCTGATCGCCGGGGACGTGCTCGCGGTGCTCACCTACCGACGGCACGCCCACTGGCCCACTCTCTGGCGGCTGTTCCCGGCGGTCGCGGTCGGCGTGGTCGCCGGCACGCTGTTCCTGCAGTGGGCGGACGACGGGATCGTCCGCACGTCGATCGGCGCGATCCTCCTCTTCATGGCCGCGGTGACGGTCTGGCGCCGCCGCACGGCCGACACGGAGGAGGAACCCGACTCCGTCGCCACCCGGACCGGCAGGATCAAGGCCCGCTCCTACGGCGTCCTCGGCGGCTTCACCACCATGGTCGCCAACGCCGGCGGCCCGGTGATGTCGATGTACCTGCTGTCGGCGGGCTTCCGCAAACTCGGCTTCCTCGGCACCTCGGCCTTCTTCTTCCTGATCGTCAACGTCTCCAAGGTGCCCTTCAGCGTCGGCCTCGGCCTGATCGACGGCCACTCGCTGCTGCTCGACCTGGCCCTCGTGGCGTTCGTCCTCCCCGGCGCGTTCCTCGGCAAATGGGCGGTGCACCGGATCAACCAGCGGCTCTTCGAACGGCTGGTGATCGCGGCGACGGTCGTGGGCGGCGTACAGCTACTCCTCCGCTGACGCGGCGAGCAGCGCCGGCAGGTCCGCGAAGGACTCGATCACGTGGTCGGGCGTGCCACTGGCGGAGCGGTGCGTCTCCGGGAGGTACTTCCCGGTCTTCACCAGCACCCCGGTGAGCCCGGCGCGCTGGGCCGCCAGCACGTCCGACTCGATGTCGTCCCCCACCATCAGCGCCTCGTCCGCCCCGGCCCCGAGCCGGTCGAGCGCCGCCTCGAAGAACGCGGGCGACGGCTTGCCGGTGACCTCGGCCTCGGTCCTGGCGGCCCGCTCCAGGCCGGCCAGGAAGGCCCCGGCGTCGAGCTGGAGCCCGTCTTCGGTACGCCAGTACAGATTGCGGTGCATCGCCACCAGCCGGGCCCCGCGCTGGAGGTGCCCGAAGGCGTGGTTGAGCGCACTGTAACCGAACTCGGGCCCGGCACCTCCGAGGACGACGACCTCGACATCCTCGGCCTCGCCGCCGACCAGCGTGACGCCCGCGAGATCCTCGGCGATGTCCCCGCTGTTCAGCAGTGTGCAGCGGGCGCCGGGAAAGTGTTCGGCCAGATACGAGGCGGTGACCGCGGGCGCGGTGAGAATGTCCTCCGCCCGCACCGGAAAGCCCGCCCCCTCCAGCACCGCGGCGATCGACGCCCGGGTCCGCGAGGTCGTGTTCGTCACCAGCGCGACCCCGAAACCGGCCTCCCGGACCTCGCGCAAGGCCGCCACCGCCCCCGGCAGCGGCTCCCACGACACGGTGAGAACTCCGTCGATGTCGATCAGGACCGCACGCACGGATGCCATGCCGGGACCATAACCACGGACGGGCGGGAACGCCCGTTGTCGTGCGCCCGGATGTCCTGCCGGCCGGAGGAGGGGGGCGGCCGCAGTCGCGCACCCGCCATGCCGCCGCACGCCCTCGACCTCGTACGCTTCCCGCCATGTCCCCGCACATCCTGATCCTCGGCGGCACCACCGAGGCCCGCGAACTGGCCGCCGCGCTCGCGTCGCGGCAGGGGTGGCGCGTCACCACCTCTCTCGCGGGGCGGGTGACCCGGCCGGGAACGGTCGCGGGGGAGGTACGGATCGGGGGGTTCGGCGGGGTGGAGGGGCTGGCCGGCTGGCTGCGGGAGGAGCAGGTCGACGCACTGATCGACGCCACGCATCCCTTCGCACGCGCCATCACCGCCCACGCGGCCCGGGCGGCCGCGGCGACCGGCGTGCCCTCCGTGGTGCTGCGCCGCCCGGGCTGGCGGCCCGTACCGGGGGACCGCCGGCATCCGGTCGACTCCCTGGACGAGGCCGCCCGGTTGCTGCCGAGCCTCGGCCGACGGGTGTTCCTGACCACCGGCCGGATGGAGCTCGCCGCCTTCGCCCACCTCACCGCACTGCACTTCGTCGTACGGTCGGTGGAACTGCCCGAGCCGCCCATGCCCCCGCGCACCGAAGTCCTCCTGGCCCGCGGCCCGTTCACGGTGGCCGACGAGTCGGCCCTCCTCCACGACCACTGCATCGACGTCCTGGTCACCAAGGACAGCGGGGGAGCGGCCACGTCCGCCAAACTCACGGCAGCCCGCGAACTGTCCCTGCCCGTGGTGGTCGTACGCCGACCGGCCCTCCCGGACGGGGTGACGGCGGTGCCGGACGTGGCGGGAGTGCTGAGGTGGCTGGACGTCAACCCGCGATGACGGGTCCCGCATGCGGTCGATCGCGCGGAGCACCTCGTCAAGGTTCTTGGCGCGAGTGACCCGGGCGGCCAGCCGCGCGACGCAGGTCATCTTCCGGCCGTGCTCGTGCCACGGCGCCCTCTTCCGCAAGGAGGCGGCCACGAACCGTCTGATCAGGTCCAGGTGGGCGAGGTTGCAGGCCCACGACGTTGAGGCGGCGCGCGTCCAGTACGGGTGGCGGGGCGGCGGCGGGCGGGGCGGTTTCCGCGGATTCCTCGGCGACTGTCACGGGTCCGATCACACCGCCGGGCCATCCGTGCGTGCGGGGCGGTCCGCCCGGGCGCCTGCCGTGTTACCGGGTGCGCCGCCCCGTGCACCCGGGTGCCTGCCGTGCCCCCAGGTGCCTACCGCTGCTTCGGACGGCGGCGCAGCAGATACGTGTCCATGATCCAGCCCTTGCGCTCCCTGGCCTCGGCCCGCAACCGCTCGATCCGGGGCGCGGCCTCGGCGATCGGACCGGAGGCGAGGATCTCGTCCGGCGTGCCGATGTAGGCGCCCCAGTAGATGTCGATGTCCTGGTCGGTGTACGCCCGGAAGGCCTGGTGGGCGTCGAGCATCACCACCACGTCGTCCACACCCTCCGGGAACCCCTCGGCGAGGCGCCGCCCGGTGGTGATCTGCACGGGCCGCGCGACCCGGTTCAGCCCGGTGCGATGCCGTGCCACCAGCGCCGACACACTGCTGATGCCGGGCACGACGTCGTACTCGAAGGACACCGAGCCGCGCTCCAGGATCTCCTCCAGGATGCCGAGCGTGCTGTCGTACAGCGCCGGATCCCCCCACACCAGGAACGCGCCGCTCTCCTCCTCGCCCAGCTCCTCGGTGATCAGCCGCTCGTAGATGTCGGCGCGGGCGCTGCGCCAGTCGCCGACGGCGGGGGAGTAGGCGGAGCCGCCCGCACCGCGGTCCCGCTCCGGGTCCCGGGCCTCCACCAGCCGGTACGACTCCTCCGGTATGTGCGCGTCCAGCAGGTCCCGGCGCAGCTGGGTGAGGTCGCTCTTCACCTCGCCCTTGTCCAGGACGAAGAACACGTCCGTGCTCCGCAGCGCCCTGACCGCCTGGAGGGTGAGCTGCTCGGGGTCGCCCGCGCCGATACCGATGACATGAATCTTTCGCACACCCCGAGTCTGCCGCACGCCACCGACAGCGACGGCACCGCGTCCGGGGATCGCGCCGGTGGCGGTGGTGCACGGCCGCGGAACCGCTGTGCGGACACTCACGTCGCCCCGCCTCACCCGCCCCGCCTCACCCCCGCAGCCGAGGACTGCGGACCTGTGCGTCCACCGCCGAGCCGTCCCGCTCCACCTCCTCCGCCAGCTGCCGTGCCCACCCGGCGAGCCCGGCCAGATCCATCCCGTACGGCCGCCCCCGCCCCGCAGCCGACGCGGCCCACTCCTCCACGGCCCCGGCGCCGCGCCGCAGCAGCCTCGCGCCACCCGTGACGTTCCCCCGGGCCGCGTGGGTCAGCCCCACCGCGAGCTGGGCGAGCCCCCGCCACAGGGCCCGCTCCTCGTCGGGTCCCGCCTTCCAGGCGTCCTCGAAGACCTCGTGCGCGTGGAACGGACGCCCCGCGTCCAGCAGTTCTTGAGCCTCGGCCACGGTCTCCCGCGGAGTGCGCACCACGCCCTCCGGTTGCCGCGCGACGCCGTCGGCACCGTACGGAAGCGGCCGCCCGAGCCCGTCCCGAGGCCGGGCGTTGCGCGCCCGCCCCTCGCTGTCGCGGTCCCGCGCGCCCGTCTGCCGTCCTGAGGATGTACTGGCCATACGTCGATTGTCCCGCGCCCGGTGCGGGCTTCGGTCCGGCCCCCGACGTGGGGTAAAGTTCTGTACGCGCGTTCCCGCGGTGCACCGCGGGGCAGCGCACCGGGACGTGGCGCAGCTTGGTAGCGCACTTGACTGGGGGTCAAGGGGTCGCAGGTTCAAATCCTGTCGTCCCGACGGTGCGAAGGGTCTTCGCGGGCGAGAGCCCGCGGGGGCCCTTTTCGTGTCGTACGGCGACTGGCGACGCCTGAGCCTTTGTCCCTCGCCACGCCTGTCGGCTCACGCCGGCCCCCCGATCCCCTGTCGGGCAGGTACGGGGCGGTGGATGCCGCGGGGCGGTAGCCGAGTTCGCCGGAGCGGCCCAGCAGATCGGCGAGGTACCGGACGATGGCCGGCCACCTCTCCGTGCCCTGGAGCCCGGGTTCGGCGCCCGGTCCTGCGGCGCCAGGGCCGAAGCCGAGGCCCCGGCTGATGATCCATAGGTGCATGCCAGGCAGCGTGGGGCCCGCCGGGAAGGGATGCCGTACGCGACGCGGCCTGGCGTGGAATGGTAGAAGCGGGCATGACCAACTCGCACCACCACTGTTCCTCCCGCTTCTCCCCCTTCTCCTCCCGTCCGGCGGGTGCCCGATGACCGAGGGCGTCGACATCCCCGACCGCCGGGGCCGCACCGGACTCGACCGCACCGGCCTGGACCTGACCGGCAACCCGCGTGTCAGGGTCCGGGAGGTGAAACTGCTGTCCAGCCACTGGTACGTCGAGCGGGCCACGACCTTCGACATCCGGCGCGCCGACGGCACTTGGAGCACCCAGCAGCGCGAGACCCACGACCGCGGCAACGGCGCCACCATGCTGCTGTACGACACGGAACGCCAAACCGTCCTGCTCACCCGCCAGTTCCGCTACCCGGTGTACGTCAACGGGCACCCCGACGGGCTGCTGATCGAGACCCCGGGCGGTCTGCTCGACGACGATGACGAGCACCCCGAGATCGCGGTACGGCGCGAGGTGGTCGAGGAGACCGGGCACACCATCGGCGAGGTCCGCCACGTCTTCGACGTCTACATGAGCCCTGGTTCGGTCACCGAGCGCGTCAGTTTCTACGCCGCCGAGTACGCGTCCTCGACCCGCACCCACGAGGGAGGCGGTCTCGACGAGGAGGGCGAGGACATCGAGATCCTCGAACTGCCCTTCCGCAGGGCCCTGGAGATGATCCGTACCGGGGAGATCGCCGACGCCAAGACCATCATGCTGCTCCAATGGGCGGCGCTGGAAGGCCCGTTCGCCAAGTAAGCGCGCACGCCCTTGACTTGAAGTGCGCTTCAAGATGAAGACTCCCGTGTGTGCCCCGAAGACGGGTACACACGGGAGGAAAACATCATGAAGTACCGCACCATCGGCACCGACCCGGCGACCCGCAGAGAGGTCAGCGTCCTCGCGCTCGGCGCGATGCTGTTCGGCTCACGGACCGACGAGGAGACCTCCTTCGCCGTCCTCGACCGCTATGTCGAGGCCGGCGGCAACTTCATCGACACGTCCGACAACTACGCCTTCTGGGAGGACGGCGGCCAGGGCGGCCAGAGCGAGGAACTGCTCGGCCGCTGGCGGCGCAGCCGCGGCATCGGCGACGAGATCGTCATCGCCACCAAGCTCGGTGCCCGTCCGCTGGCCCCCGGCACGAGCTACGTCGACAACGCGGAGGGCCTGTCGGCGAAAGTGATCCGCGAGTCCGCGGAACGCAGCCGGGAGCGCCTGGGTGTGGCAAAGCTGGATCTCCTCTACGCGCACATAGAGGACCACAGGGTCCCGCTCCAGGAGACGGTGGAGGGGTTCGCCGAACTGGTCGCCGAGGGCACGGTGGGCCTGCTGGGCGTGAGCAACCACGCGGTGTGGCGGGTGGAGCGGGCCCGAGCCCTGGCCGCTGCGGCCGGTCTGCCCGGCTACGAGGTCCTCCAGTACGCCCACAGCCATCTGCGTCCCCGCACCGACGTCCCGGACTCCCTCTTCCCCGACGGCAGCCTCGGCCACGCGGGCCCGGACCTGCTGAGCTACCTGCGCGCGGAGCCCGCCCTCACCCTGGTCGCGTACTCACCGCTCCTCAAGGGCGCCTACACCCACCCGGACCGCCTCCCCGCGGACTTCGCCCACCCGGGCACGCCGTCCCGCCTGAAGGTCCTGACCGAGGTGGCGAAGGAGACGGGCGCGACGGTCAACCAGGTGGTCCTGGCCTGGCAGCTCGGCTCGGGCCTTCCGATTGTTCCGCTCGCCGGGGTGTCGTCCGTGGCTCAGCTGGAGGAGAACCTGGCGGCGGTGGATCTGGAGCTCACGACGGAGCAGCGGGCGCGGCTGGCGGGCTGAGGGGTTCACTACCGAGTCTCGGTGAACCGGTCGATCAGCGCATCGAGTCCCACGGCCAGCCCTTCCGGCCCCCTGGGCTCGCTGAGCGCGGGAGCGAACTCCCTGAGCCTGGGCAGTTCCTGGGGCGGCATGCGGTGCAGGCCGAGGCGGAACGCCGGGTCCGATTCCTCGGGGTTGTCCACCATCGGCCGCAGTTCCTCCGAGACATAGCCGATCAGCCACGAGTTGAAGGCCCGGAAGACAACCGCCGCGACGTCGTCGTCGAACCCGGCGTCCCGGAGCAGGGCCAGCACCCGCTCGTGGTCCTTCAGGACCGCGAGCGGGCGACGGGCCAGCGGGACCGCCAGCATGCGGGTGGTGAGCAACGGGACCACCCGGGGGTGCGTGAGGCAGACCTCGTAGGTCGCCTTCGCGACCCGCCGCAGTTCGGCCCGCCAGGCGGACGCCTCGGCCTCGGCCGCCAGCCGTTCCTCCAACTCCAGGTACAGCGCCTCGACCAGTCCGTCCAGCAAGGCGTCCTTGCCCTCCGCGTACCGGTAGAGCGCCATCGCCTCCACGCCGAGCTCGGCACCCAGGCGGCGCATGCTCAATGCCGAGAGGCCTTCCCGGTCCACCAGCTCCAGGGCGCTGGCCAGCACCCGCTCGCGGCTCAGCCGACCGTAGCGTCCGTGATCAGCAGCCCGCCTGCCGGGTGTCGACTGCTTGTCCTTGGCCATGCCATGCCTTTCGGGTCCGCCGGGGTTTACGCGGTAAACCAGCAGAGCAAGCGTAGCCTCACATTGCGCTTGAGTGGCCGCTCCAGATCCTCCACATTTCTTGATAATTGGTATGATTGAGAGAATGCCGGTGAGGTTCGAGGGGGTTCCGGCACTCGTCTGATTCACCTGTCGGGGAGCAGATCGTGAGCCCAGGACAGCAAGAGCCCGTCACGGTCGTCGGCTCCGGGCCGTACGGCTTGGCCGTGGCTGCTCACTTGAAGTTCCGCAAGATCCACTTCCGGGTGTTCGGCGAGCCCATGGACGGCTGGCGTCGCCATATGCCGCAGGGCATGTATCTCAAGTCCTCGCCCTTCTCGTCCTCGATTTCCGCGCCGGAGCCGGGTTGGGGACTCGCGGACTTCTCCCTCTCGGAGGGGCGGGCCCCGAGGGGGGAGCGGGAGCCGGTGCCCATCGACGAATTCATCCGGTACGGCGTCTGGTTTCAGCAGCACTGTGTTCCCGAGCTCGAACGGGTGGCGGTGCGCCGTGTCGAAAAGGATTCCGGTGGCGGATTTCGCGTCACGCTGGATTCCGGCGAGGAATTCGGCAGTCGTGTCGTGGTGGTGGCCACCGGGATCGTCGAGTTCGCCCACGTGCCGGAGGTGCTGGCCCCCCTCATGGCGGACGGGCTCGTCTCCCATACGGCCGACCACAGTGACCTGTCGCCGTTCGAGGGGCAGGAAGTGGCCGTGGTCGGCGCGGGGCAGTCGGCGCTGGAGGGCGCCGCTCTGCTGTACGAGGCGGGCGCGCGGCCCATGGTCGTCGCACGTACCTCCTCCGTGGTCTTCGGGTCGCCCCCGCGCCTGGACCGGCCGTCGCAGCGCTCGCTGGGGGAACGGCTGAAGTATCCGAACTCCCTTCTGGGCGACGGCTGGCCCCTCGTCGCGTGCAGCAGGGGGCCGGCCCTCTACCGGCACCTTCCCGACCCCGTCCGGGCCCATTTCCTGCGGACCGTCCTCGGCCCCTACGGCGCCTGGTGGCTGCGGGAACGGGTCGAGGGATGTTTCCCGGTGCGGCGCGGCTGCCGCATCCGCGCGGCGGCCCCAGCCGCGGGCGGGGGTGCGGAGCTCGAACTGGAGGACGCGCACGGCCGTCCGTGGACCTTGCGGGCCGACCATGTGATCGCGGGCACGGGTTACCGCGTCGACCTCGACCGGCTTGAGTTGCTGAGCCCTGAGCTGCGCCGGGAGCTGGTCACGACCGCCGGTGCTCCGCGCCTCTCGGCGGACTTGGAGGCTTCGGTGCCCGGTCTGTTCTTCACCGGGCTGGCCGCCGCCCCGACGTTCGGCCCGTTGCTGCGGTTCGTCTCCGGGGCGGGGTTCGGAGCCCGGCGCATCAGTGCCGCGGTGGGGGACCGGTTGGCCGGGCGGGGATGAGCGGTCACGTCACGCGGGCGTTCGCCCGATGCGCAGCGGCCTGGTGACGCGCCGGGCGACCATGCCGCCGAAGCGGGCGGCCTCGGCGACCGCCGGCCAGGGGTCGTCCCAGCTCAGCCAGGCGCGCTCGGTTCCGCTCCGGGGCAGCACCGCCGACGGGAGTCGGCGCTCCTGCCAGGCACCGACGGCTGCCGACAGCACGTCCAGTTGACCCACGACGAACATCCGGCCGTACGCCTGTCGGGCGGGGGAGATCCGCTGCCCCGTCAGGTCCAGGTACAGCGCCCGCACCACGTCGACGCCGTGTCCGTCCTCGAAGAGCCGGAACTGCGCTCCGACGCGCGGATTGAAGTCGACCAGTTTGTACCGGTCGTCCCGCCTGTCGTAGCGCCAGTCGAGATCGGCCACGCCGCTGTATCCGATCCGACGGCACAGGTCCGCGGCCAGCCGGGCGAGACCAGGATTGGCCCACGCCCAGGCCCGGGTCGTCGCTCCACTGCGCACCGGCCAGGAGCGGACCTTGTAGCCGGTGAACACGGCGGCTGGTGCGCCATGGGCCCCGCAGTAGAGGTGGGTGATCCAGTCCTCCGCGTGGGAGGGCGGGATGTACTCCTGCATCAGCACCGAAGGCCTGTCGCGCGACCCCACGAGGGTGAGGAGTTCGCCCTCGTCGTGGGCGACGGTGGTGTGGCCCACCACGGGAGAGCGCACCCTGGTGTACGCCTCCAGGTTCTTCAGTACCACCGGGTAGCCCAACTCCCGTGCGAAGAAGACGAGTTGTGCCCGGTCGGTGGGCGCGTGCGCACGGGGTGTCGGCACCCCGTGCTCGACGCAGACGCGGCGGAGCCCCTCCTTGCTTGCCAGTCTGCGGGGCAGACCGGGAGGCACGGGAGGCAACAGGAACCATTCCGCGAGGCGTTCGGCGTGTTCGGCCAGGAGGACGGCGGACTCGTCGTCGGTCGGTACGGCGACCGACCTGCGTCCGATCGCGCGGCCGATACGGATCAGCGTCGAGGCGAGTGCGCGGGGGTCCTCCAGGCCCGTCGTGGGCGCGACGAACCCGCCGGCGAGATGGCGGGAGACGGCGCAGGGGGTGAACCGGTCCTCGACCATGGCGTACACCGGCACACCTGCCCTGCCCAGACTCCGCAGCGCTCCGAGACAGCCGTGGTTCTGCGGTGAGCGGCCCACTTTGACGAGCAGGGCGGGTACGTCGTGGTCCATGGCGGCCTCGGTCCGTTCGTCAGTAGGCGCCGGTCCCGCGCACCACAGCGCCGGGCGTACGCGCCAGGATGTGCAGGTCGAGCGTGGTCGACCAGTTCTCCACATAGCTCATGTCGAGCCGTATCCGCTCCTCCAGGGGGAGGTCGGAGCGGCCGCTCACCTGCCACAGTCCGCTCAGTCCAGGCTTCACCAGCATCCGGTGGCGCCGGACCTCCTCTGGCAGTGCGCCGACCTCGCCGGGCGGCAGTGGGCGCGGGCCGACGAGCGACATCTGGCCCCCCACCACGTTCAGCAGCTGGGGGAGTTCGTCCAGCGACCAATGACGCAGCAGCGCTCCGACCCGGGTGATCCTGGGATCGTGGGTGATCTTGAAGAACGCGCCGTCGCCGTACTGGTTGAGTTCGGTGAGGCCGGCCCGGCGCTGCTCGGCGTCCCGGCACATCGTGCGGAACTTCAGCAGGGTGAACTCCCGGCCGTGCAGCCCGACCCGGGCATGCCGGAACAGCACCGGGCCCGGGCTGTCGAGCCGTACGGCCAGGGCGACGACCAGCATGAGGGGGGACAGGAGGACGAGTCCGACCGCGGCGAGCAGCCGGTCCGTCAGTTCCTTGGGGACGCGGGGGAGGCGGGAGAGCGTGGGGCCGTGCAGCTCCATCAGCGGGAGCCCGGCGACCGGGGTCACGGCGAGCCGGGGGGCCGCCACCTCCGCCAGCACCGGTGCCAGCAGGAGTTCGACGTGCTCGGCCTGGAGCTCCCAGGACAGTCTGCGCAGCTGGCCGGGGTCCAGATCGGCCCCTGGGACGACGACCACCGCATCGCAGCCGCTTCGCCGCACCGCTTCGAGGGTGTCGTCGACACAGCCGGACGACGGGGCGTCCGCACCGGTTCCCCCGTCGGTCAGGCGCACGTCGACGACGTCGAGCTCGCAGACCGTGCCGCGCCGAAGGGCGGCCGTCAGCCCCGCGACGGAACGGGCGGGACCGACCACCACCGCACGTTCAAGACGCCGGCCGAGGCGCCACCCCCTTCGGATCCGCGACCGCCGCACTCCGCGCAGCAGTAGAGCGACCAGCACGGCGATGGGCAGGGCGAGCAGTGTGTCGTGCAGTACTTCGCTTCCGGGCGTGAACCACCAGACCACGCTCGCCGCCACGGCGATCAGTCCCGCCGCGCTGAGCACGCGGTGGAACTCGTCCGTCCCGGCCCGCAGACAGTGCTGTTCGTAGGCCCGTTGCAGAGCGAGGGAGAGGAGCCAGGCGGCCGGAAGGACGGCGGGCAGCAGCCATCGGTCGAAGGACGCCAGGACAGTGACGCCTGCCGTGAGCGCGGCGAGCGCGTCCATCGCCAGGAACGGGAACACCGGGACATGGCATCCGCCGGTCCGGCGTGGCGTGTCGGGGGTGCCTCGCCGCGATCGCGGGGGCGCGTCCTTTCGGGCCGTGCTGAGCGTCGTCATCTGGATGCACCCCTTGGAGCCGAAGACCGGGCTCTGTACGTGTACGTTGTAAATATACATATTTGCGCCCGGAGAGGTGCTGGTCAAGACGTTGGTCTCGGGGTCTTGACCGCCGGTGGTCGCGCGGAGGACGGTGTACGTGTACTAAGTAAACCCATGACCTGTGCCAAGGAGGTCGTGACATGCGCGGCCGGACCGTCCTCCACCTCGCGCAGTCCAGCGAGGGTGGCGTCGCCACTGTGGTCACCGACCTCGTCGGCGGACAGCGGGGCAGCGGGGACCGCGTGGTCGTCGCCTGTGCTCCGGGCAGCCGGCTGGCGGCTTCGGCCGCCCGGGCGGGAGCCGAGGTGATGCAGTGGCGGGCCGTGAGTGCGCCGGGGCCCGCCACCGCGGCCGAGGTGATCGGTGTGCGGCGGATCGTCGCCGCCGTCCGTCCGGACCTGGTGCACCTGCACAGCTCCAAGGCGGGGCTGGCCGGCCGACTCGCGCTGCGCGGCCGTCTCCCCACCGTCTTCCAGCCGCACGCGTGGTCGTTCTTCGCCGCCGAGCCCGGTCGCCCGCTGTACTGGGCCTCGGTGCGCTGGGAGCGGGCGGCGTCCCGGTGGGCACACCGGCTGGTGTGCGTCAGCGAGGCGGAGCGCACGGACGGTGAGGCCGCGGGAGTCCGGGCCCGGTACTCGGTGGTGCCCAACGGCGTGGACCTCGCGCACTTCGTGGCGGCCGGAGACGCCGAGCGGAGTGCGGCACGGGCCAGGCTGGGCGTCGAACCGTCGGCCCCGCTGGCGGTGTGCGTGGGCCGGCTGCATCGGCAGAAGGGCCAGGACCTGCTGCTGACCGCCTGGCCGGGCGTCGGACGACGGGTTCCGCGAGCACGGCTGGCCCTGGTTGGTGACGGGCCCGACCGTGCGTCGCTTCAGGAGCGGGCGCCCGCCGCGGTCGTCTTCGCCGGCGATGTGGCCGACCCCCGTGACTGGTACCTCGCGGCCGATCTCGTCGTGCTGCCCTCCCGCTGGGAGGGCATGGCCCTGGCTCCACTGGAAGCCATGGCCTGTTCCTGCCCCGTGATCGTGAGCGACGTCCCGGGAGCCCGGGAGTCCCTGCCGCCGGGGCACATGCGGACCGGCCTGGTGCCGCCCGGGGACACCCGGGCGCTGACCGACGCGGTCGCCACGCTGCTGGCCGACCGCGAGGGCTGCCGGGCGCTGGGGAAGCAGGCGCGGGCACACATCCGCGAACAGCACGGCGTGCAGCGTGTCGTGGAGCGCTTGTACGCCGTCTACGAGGCGGCTGACCGGGAGTGGAGCGCGGGCCGCTGACCGTCGGGGTCACCGCCGGGGCGCACGGCCGATCATGGAGTGCAGGCCTGAGCGCAGGGCAGGGGCATGACCTGATAGCCGCCGCAGGGCGGGATAGGCCCGCCAGGTCTTCATGCGGAACGTCAGATCGGTGTCGATGGACGTGATGTCCACCCGGGGGACGGCGAACCGTCCGACTCCCTCGTGCACACTGAAGGCCACCTCGAAGCCGGCCTCGGCCACGGCCCTGCGCGCCGCGGCGTCATGGTCCCCGTACGGGTACGCGTAGGCGCGAGGCGTACGGCCCGTGAGCTCGGCCAGCGCCCGCGCGGCGTCGGTGACGTTGCGGGTCAGCGTCTCGGGATCGGTACCCGCCAGATGGCTGTGGTCCCATCCGTGGCATTCGACGTCCAGCCCCGCCGCGACCAACCGCCGTACGCCGTCGGCGTCCACGAGTGGCTCGTCGGGCATCTCGGGCATCCAGCCGGACCGCCCACCGAGCAGACCGCTGAGCACGAAGACGGTGGCGGGCACGTCCAGTTCCCGCAGCACGGGCAGGCCCTCGTCGAGGAAGGCCTGGTAGCCGTCGTCGAAGGTCAGCAGCACGCTCCGGCTCGGCGAATCGCCGCGGAGATAGGCGTCGAGGGTCAGCGGGGTCCAGCCACGGTCGAGCAGCGCGCGCAGCTGTCCGCGCAGGCTCTCGGGCGGCACGAAGAGGTTGTGCGGGTCATGAGCCGCCGAGCGGGTGCCGACGGCGTGGTACATGAGGACTCGTTCAGAACCCATCAGTTTTCTCCCTGGCCGCTCTTCGGCTCGAATACCGGACGACGATGCCCACCCACACCCCGACCAGGAGGGCCGCGACGACCGCGACGGTCAACAGCAGTGTTCGCGAGGGCTTGTGCTCCGCCGCGGCCGGATCGGCCGGAGCCGTCACCTCCCCCGAGATCAGTTTGTCGTTGTCGCTGGCCCTGGCGACCGCGGCGGCGATCGAGTTGGCCGCACGGGCGGACTGGTCCGCGTGCGCACTCGTCACCGTGACGTTCACGTTGGCCGTCTCCTGCTGCACGGCCACCGAGAGATTGCCCCGCAGGTCCGAGATGGCGATGGAGCTGCGGCGGGCCGCCTGATCCAGCGTGGTCGTGGCACCGGCGACCACGGCGTACTTGGTCGCGGCCAGCCGGACGATGTCGGCACTGATATTGGGCTGGGAGCGTGGTGCGAACGAAACGGTGCTCGTCGCCGCGTAGCGAGTCGGCTGTGCCGTGATCACGATCAGGCCCACGCCGAGCACGACAACCCCGGCCAGCAGCCCGGCCAGGATCGCTCGCCCCATGGGAGGAACGGATCGCGGACGCTTCCCGGCGGGGCCGTCCTTCTCGGACCGCGCCGGGAAGCCGGCTGCCAACGACTCTGTCAGCCTCTTCATTTCGGCCACCTTCGCATTGTCACTGTCGGTCGTCGCCGAGCGAGTACGGGCGCATGCCGCGAGCAGACCGATGAACAGCCACGTCATCGCCCCCAGTACGGGATTGCGCAGCGGATAGTCGACGGCTCCCTCGGCGATGACGGCGGTCAGCGCCGCGGCCGCCGCGGCGGAGACGCCGGCCTCCGCCGGGAGAGCAGCCCAGCGGGCGGCCGCCCGGGAGCCGTTCGCGAGGGTCGCCGCCGCACGGCGATTGCGCAGGGCCTCCCTCGCTCCGACGCCGATCGCGACGGCGAGGGCGGCGATCCCCAGGACCCCCTGCTCCGCACCCACGGTGAGATACAGGATGTGGGCGTGCACGACCTGCCTTACATCGGTGAACTGGGCGAGGCCGTGCGCGGCCGCCGCCGGAAAAGCGGCGGGCCCGCTGCCGAGGAACGGGCTGTGGGCCATCTGCTGAAAAGCCCCGGCCCAGGCCGCCGGCCGCTCGTCGAACGGGCTGCGCTCGCCGGTGAAGATCGTGCTGAACCGTTCGGCGATCACCGAGGAGTTCGACGTGGCCGACTCGGCCAGCAGAAGGGCCATCACGACCGCGCCCGTGACCAGGAAGGACATCAGCAACGGTCCGCGTGCCCCGGGCAACAGGGCCACCAGGACGGCCAGGCCGGCGAGGGCACCGATCCAGCCCCCACGAGAGAGACTGAGCAGCAGAGCCATCAGCGCCAGCGCCGATGCGACTCCGCACACCGCGCACAGTGCCGCTCGTTTGCGGCGCAGCATGACCACGGCCATGGCCAGGCCGAAGCACAGCATCATCGCGGTGCAGAGGCCGAGTTCGTTGGGCTGCGCGAAGATTCCCGTGGGCCGGTTGCTGACGAGCGTCGAGCCGAAACGGGCTTGGAGGTCCGGGACGTCGACGAGGACGCTGCCGGACAGGACCGCTCCGCCCAGGACCACCGCCATGGCCAGCACGAGTAGGTCACGCCGGTGCACCGTCGCCACGACGACGGACGCGGCGAGAGCCAGTCCAGCAGCGTAGTTCGTGGTCTGCAGCAGTGAGTTGCGCAGGTCGACGCTGGTGAGCGTCGACAGGAAAGCGGACACCACCAGCAGCGTCGAAGCCGCGAGCACCGCGGATCTGCCGATCCGCCGTCCTCGGCCCCCGATGCGAGCCACGAGCACGACCGCGGAGGTCCAGACCGCCAGGATCTGCGCGACGTTCGTGGCGAGCGGCAGCCCGATGCTCCCTGCTGGAAGCAGCAGGGCGAAGGCAGCGACAGCGAGGACCGGTCGCCGCAGTCCGGCCGCCGTGAGCACGGCCATCACGGGCACCACCACGAGGACGCCGAGGCCCAGGGTCGTACTGCGAGCGCCCACCCAGGCAGCCGTCGCCGCGACCAGGACGGCGGCGCCGAGGGCCGGCGCGGCACGGCGGTCGAGCCCCATCGCCCGGATCATCGGGCCGGGTCCGGATCTGAGGTCCCCTGCCGGGGAGCCGTCCGCAGACGGCACGCCAGCCCGACGATGCCCCCCGCGGCCCGGGCGGCGGCCAGGGTGCCCGCCACGAGCGGAACGACGGGCAGCGCGGCCAGGTCGCCGCGGCGCGCCGCCCTGTGGAGCGGCAGCGAGAGCCAGGCCCCGAACGTCCCCGCCGCCACGTGCCGCAGGTGCCCGTGCCTCAGTGCCGCGCCCAGCACACCCCCGAGCACGGCCGTGCGCACCACGGCCACGGCCAACTGCCTGTCGCCGGCCAGGAGTCCGATGTCCGCACCGCGCCGGAAAGCCTTCCGGACCGCGTCCGGCAGCGACGACCGCTCCTGCCGGTCGGCGTCCGCCGGTCCCCTCAGGACCGCCCACGGCCCGGCCGCTGCCACCGCTCGCTGGAACAACAGGTCCGTGTCCGGCGCACGGCGTTCCGAAAAGCCGCCCACGGCCTGCCACATCTCGCGGGTGAAGGCGAGCGACCCTTCGGGCGGGGCGCCCGTCCCCAGGCGCGGACCGAAGAGGAGACGGTGGATCCCGGTCCACGGCCCCGGACGGCGGCGGACCTCGTCCGGCAGCGGATACAGCGAGGCCACGGCCGCGTGGAGCGCTCCCTCGCCCGTCACCCGGCACACTCCGGCCAGCAGAGCGGCCGCCGGTTCCTTGGCCGCCGCCCGCACCCGCGCCAGCCACCGCGGTCCGGGAGCGCACTCGGCGTCGGCACAGACGATCAAGGCGTTGGCGGCTTCCCGGACCCCCGCGTTGCGCGCGGCCCCAGGACTGGCTCCGGGCCGCACCGCCAACCGCACGCGGGCGTCCCGGCCCGCCCAGGCAGCGACGCGGCGCACGGTGTCGTCGGCGGAGCCACGGTCCACCACGACGATCTCGTCACCGGCGACGGTGAGCCGGCTCAGGAGCGACATGAACGGCTCGATCGCTCCGCCCTGGTCGAGCACGGTGACTACCACCGACACGGGTGCCGTGCCCACCAGCCCGGCGCCGGGCAGTCGTGCCGCCCGGCACAGCGTCTGCGCGAGCAGTTCCGCGCACTCCTGCGGACCGGGGTTGGCGACGGTCCGGCGCAGACCGGCCCGGCCCATGGAGATCCGGGTGTCCGAGTCCGCCAGCCGGCCCAGCGCGTCGGCCACCATGCCGGGGTCCGCGGGCGGCACGACGATGCCGCCGGGCGGCTCCGCGGGACCGGCCACCCGGTCGGCCACCGAACCGGGGCCCGTGGTGATCACCGGAACACCGTTCAGCATGGCCTCGATGGCCGTTCCGCCGAACGCCTCCTGTCCCGGCCCGGTCCCGTCCGGCTTGGTGAGCACGGCGACGCAGTCGGCCGCCGGAATGATCCGCCAGGCGTCCTGGATCCAGCCGGCGAAGTCCACCCGCTCGGCCACCCCGAGTGCCTCGGCCAGGGTGGTGAGCCGTCGTCGCTCACCAGGGTCGCTCGGGTCCTCGGGGCCGACCACGGCCAGCCGCCACCGCTCACCGCCGGGCCGCGCCAGAGCCGTGACCGCGTCGTCCACGCCCTTGTAGGAGACCAGCCTGCTGATGGTGAGCAGCAGCCGCTCACCGTCCTCGAGACGTATCCCGTGCCGGGCCAGTGCGTCGCGGGCGGCCGTACGGGGCAGGGCTGCTCCGCTCGGCGCGGGCACCGGAACGAGCGAGGCGCGCCGGTGGTGGGAGGCGGCGATCAGCCCGGGCTCGGTCCCTATGCAGGCGGCCGTCGCCGGTGCCAAAAGGCTGGTCAGCAGGCCGTCGTAGGAGTGGTCGTGCTTGGCCCAGACACACGGCACCCCGCACAGCGCGGCGGCTGGGGCGGCCACCGTCGCGGCTTTGACGCCGTTGGCGAGGACCACATCGGGCGTTCGCGCCCGCAACCGGCGCAGCAGCCAGGCGGCGGTGGCGGCCAGGGCCGGGACGGAGCGGCCGGTGGGGCGCAGTACGCACGGGATGCCGCGCCGCGTGAACTCCTCCCGCAGCGGGCCGTCGGCCAGCATGACGACGTCCACGTCGAGCCGGTCGGTGACGTCCAGCAGGGACAGCAGCCAGAGTTCGGCGCCGCCGACGACCCCGTAGGGTGCCACGACGGTGACGTGCAGCGGACGGTTCATACGACCCTCCCGCGCCGGAGCATTCTGTCGAGGACCTGCACCTGCTGCGGGTCGACGCGGCGGGTGGCGAGCAGCCAGCACGGCACGTACAGGACCACCGCGGTGAGCACGGCCGGCACGAACGGCCAGGGTGCCAGCAGGGGCCCGCAGGCGACGGCGGACGCGGCGACCGAGGGCAGCATGGCCCGCGGCAGCCTGGGCAGTCCCGCTCGGGGCCGGCCCAGCAGGATCAGGGCGGCGGCGTAGACCGCGTAGGAGAGCGAGGTGGTGCACGCGGCCGCGATCCCTCCGTAGCGCGGGATGAGAGCCAGGTTCAGGCTCATGTTCACCGCCAGGGCGATCAGGGCGCCGGCGAGGGCGCGCGGCGTCGGGCCGGCCGCGACGATGGCGTACGAGGCGAGGTAGGAGACGCCGTAGAGGAACGGGGCGGGAGCGAGCCAGGCCAGCATGGCGGTTCCCTGGTCGGCGAATTCCGGGCCGTAGAGGATGTCCAGGATGCCGTGTCCGCGGCACCACAGAAGGACCATGTAGGGCAGGAACACGGCGGCCATCATGCTGAGGCCCTGTTCGCTGTAGCGCCGGACGCGCGTGGGCTCGGGCGCGCTCGCCATCAGGGGGAAGATGGTGCGAGCGGTGACGAAGCTGACGAACAGGGTGGTCTCCAGGAGCCGGTAGACGGCGGCGTAGATCCCGACCTCGTGGTCCCCGGCGAACCAGGCGATCATCACCGTGTCGATCCGGAAGAGCACCATCAGCACGAGCGAGGCGACGCCGATCACCCAGGTGCCCCGGTTCAGTTCCACCAGTCCGGCCGAGGACACGGACCGCCAATCGGGAGCGTGTCCGTGACACCGCATCAGCACTGCCGCCGTCAGCGGTCCGACGGCGGTTCCGGCGAAGAAGGCCACCGCCAGTCCGGTGAGTCCGGTGTGGGTGGCCAGGGCGAGGAGAGCCGCCCCCGCCGTCAGCAGCCGCTGCACCAGATGGACGACGGCCATCATGATCTGGCGTTGCAGTGCGGCGGTCGCGGCTCGGTAGGCCTCCGTGTACGTGTCGATCAGTACGGCGGCGATGATCAGCAGTCCTACGGTGCTGCCCCCGCTCCCGGAGAGCGACGTGAGTCCGGACAGTGCGCCCACCACCGCCAGGGCCAGGACGACGAGCAGGGTGCGCATGGCCAGCAGTTCGGCGAGCAGCTGGCGCAGCCGCCCCGGTTCGGCGCTGGCCCGCTGGATCACCGTCACGTCGTACCCCCACTGCGGCACCACGGCGATGAGCGTGCCGATCGCCAACGCGTAGGAGAACGCGCCGAAGTCGGCCACGCCGAGCATCCGGGCGGCCCCCACGGTGAGGATCAGCATGGACAGCTTGCCGATGATCTCGGCGCCGCCGAGCACCAGCGCGGTCCGGGCGGTGTGCTGCTGCCCGCCGGGACCAGGGGGCCGGCCGGCGGGGCGGGTGGCTGCGCTTCGGCGCCGTGACCACCGCCTGCCGCCGGGGCACATGAGTGCCGGCGCAGAAGCGATCGGCGCCCGTACCCGCACCGAAGCGGCCGGAACGCAGCAACTCCGCAGTAGCTGGTTCACCTTTGAACACCTCGGAACTGGTCCCCGAGCGCGCGTACACGATCAATGCTTGCCCATACCCGCCCTGTGTGCCAGCGGGGGACCCGCAGAGCGTCGGGCCCGAGGTTGACGCGCCGCACCGGGGGGCAGAGAGTGTACGTATACATCGTAAGCGTACATAGCGAGAGGCATGGACGGGAGTACAGTGCTCATGTCCGCGCGACAGCCGTGGCCGCGGTGGGGCCCCCTTCCCCGGAGTCCCCGTCGTCACCGCCTCCGTGTCCTGGTGGTGCTGGGCATGGTCGCGGCGCTCGCTCTGTTCGGTCTCGGCGCCGGTGCCCTCCGGTGGGGGACCGACCACTACGGCGATCAGGTGGCCCGTATCCCCGACGCCTTCCCCGCCGGGCCGCGCCCGCCCCGGCCCGCCGCTCACGACGGCGGTCGGACCTTTCTGCTCGCGGGTCTCGACAGTCGTTCCGAGCGGCACACCACCGGCAGCGACGCGACCGCGAGGCTCTGGACGTACGGTGCGCAGCGCAGTGACGCGCTGATGCTGGTGCATCTCGGTGGCGAGGGGCACGGCGTCCATGTGCTGTCGATCCCGAGGGACAGCTGGGTGCCGGTCCCCGGCCACGGCTCCGCGAAGATCAATGCCGCGTTCTCGTGGGGCGGTCCGCCTCTGATGATCCGCACGGTGGAGCGCTTCGCCGGAACCCGCGTCGACCATTTCGGCGTCATCGACTGGAACGGCTTCAAGGCCCTCACCGACGCGGTCGGCGGCGTGACCGTCACCGTTCACGAGGACTCCTACGACGCCGCCCGGCACCGCCGTTGGACGGCCGGCCCCCACGTGCTGCGGGGCGCCGACGCCCTCGCGTACGTCGGGCAGCGCTACGGACTGCCACGGGGCGACCTGGACCGGATCACGCGTCAGCAGCAGTTCCTGCGCGGCCTGATCGGGAGGATACGGGACCGGGTCGACCTCACCGATCCCCTCGGCACCGCCAGGACGCTCGACGCGGTCACCCGCACGCTGAGCGTGGACGACAGGATGTCCAACTCCGATCTGCGCGACCTGGTGTTCGGGCTGCGGGACCTGGATGCCTCGGACGTCCACTTCGCGACCGCTCCTGTCCTGCGGTCGGAGACGATCGGCGGGCAGTCCGTCCTGGTTCTGGACCGGGCGAAGCTACGAGCGCGCTGGCACGCGGTCGAGACGGGAGCGGTCGACTGACGCCCGCGGTCCCGGTTGACCTTTGCGGCCTTGGCGGTGATGATGTACGTATACATCGTAAACGTATGTTGGTTTCGTGGTGATGGGTGATGCGGAATCGGATGGAGGACGGACAGAAACCGCCCCCGGCCTTGAGCGCCCCCATCGAGGACTACGCCCTCATCGGTGACCTGGAGACCGCTGCCATGGTGGGCAGGGACGGCTCTGTCGACTGGTTGTGTCTGCCCCGCTTCGACTCTCCCGCCTGCTTCGCCGCGCTGCTGGGCACCGAGGGCAACGGGTCCTGGCGGATCGCTCCGGTCGGCACGCGTGCCCGGCTGCGGCGGCGGAGCTACCGGGCGGACACCCTGGTGCTGGAGTCGGAGTGGAGCGACGGAGGCGGCACGGTGCGGGTGGTGGACTTCATGCCGCCGCGCACCCGGTGGCCGTGCCTCGTGCGGATCATCGACGGACTGTCGGGGACGACCCGGCTGCGCAGCACGCTGAGACTCCGGTTCCATCAGGGACGGGTCCTGCCGTGGATCCGCGCGGTCCAGGGCTTCACGGTGGCGGTCGCCGGGCCGGACGCGGTGTGGGTGCACGCCGACGGGCCGGTCGGGGCACCCGGCCGGACGGACCCGATGGAGTGCGACTTCACGGTCGCGGCGGGTGACCGGGTGGCCCTGATGCTCGTGTGGTCGCCCTCCCATCTCCCCGAGCCCCCCGCGCCGTTGGGCGTACCGGCGGAGGCGCTGCTGAAGGAGACCGTCGACCTGTGGCGCCGCTGGACCGCCAAGTGCCGCTACGAGGGGCCCTACCGGGACGCCGTGGTGCGCTCCCTGATCACGTTGAAGGCGCTCACCTATGCCCCGACGGGCGGCATCGTCGCCGCGCCGACCACGTCGTTGCCCGGATCCATCGGCGGGGAGCACAACTGGGACCACCGCTACTGCTGGCTGCGCGACTCGGCTCTGACACTCTCCTGTCTGCTGCGCAGCGGCTACCGGGACGAAGCCACGGCCTGGCTGGAGTGGCTGGCGCGGGCCGTGGCGGGCGACCCCGCCGAGATCCAGACCGTCTACGGCGTGGCCGGGCAGCGGCTGCTCCCGGAGACCGAGGCGCCATGGCTGGCGGGCTACGCGGGATCGCGGCCGGTCCGGTTCGGCAACTCGGCCGTGGACCAGTTCCAGTTGGACGTCTACGGCGAAGTCCTGGACGCCTTCTCCCTGTCCCTGCGCGTCGGGGTCCCCCTGCCGGACCATGTGTGGAGCCTGGTCGACGCGATGATGGACTTCGTGCTCGACCACTGGCGTGAACCGGACCAGGGCCTGTGGCAGGTGCGCGGACCGCGGCGGCAGTTCGTGCACTCCAAGGTCATGGCCTGGGTGGCGGCCGACCGTGCCCTGCGCATGGGCGAGTTGCTCGGCCGTAGTGGTTCGTCGCAGCGGTGGCGGGCCATGCGGACACAGGTGCACCGGCAGGTGTGCCGGAAGGGCTGGGACCCTGTGCGGCGGTCGTTCGTCAAGGCCTACGGTTCACCGGAGCTGGACGCCTCCGCCCTGCTGATCCCCAGACTCGGCTTCCTGCCGGCCCGGGACGAACGGGTGCGCGAGACCGTACGGGCCGTGCGGGGGCTCCTGGACGGCGGTTTCGTGCGGCGGTACACCCCCGACGAGCAGGAGATCCGGGGCGGTCTTCAGGGGGCCGACCTGGCGTGTTCCCTCTGGTATGCCGACGCCCTCGCCGCGTCCGGCGAGGTCGAGCAGGCACGGGAGATGTTCCACAGGGTCCTCGCCGTCCGGAACGACGTGGGACTGCTGTCCGAGCAGTGGGACCCGGACGCGGGCCGCCAACTGGGCAACGCACCGCAGGCGTTCAGTCACATCGCCCTCGTCGAGACGGCGTACGCCCTGTCGTCGACCGGTTCTCACCCGTCCGTCGGCCTGGGGCGGCGCTCGGACTCCGCGTAGCCGTACGGGCTGAGCAGCTGGAAGCGCCACGCGTCGCGGCAGATGTCCGCGAGATCACGGGCGGGCCGCCACCCCCACTCCCGGGTCACCGCACTCGAGTCCGCCACCACCTCCGCGACGTCCCCGGGGCGCCGGGGACCGATCTCGTACGGCACCGTCCTGCCCGACACCTGCTCGAACGCTCTGATCAGGTCGAGTACGGAACGGCCCTCTCCCAGGCCGACGTTGTAGACCCGCATACCGGGCCCGTCGGACAGGTGGTCGAGGGCGAGACGGTGTGCCTCGACGCTGTCCAGGACGTGGATGTAGTCGCGGATCGCCGTGCCGTCGGGGGTCGGGTAGTCGTCTCCGAAGATCTGGAGCCGCTCCTGACCGCCCACGGCCGCCTGCGTCAGGTTCGGCATGAGGTTCTCGGGCGCGCCCCGCGGGGCCTCGCCGAGCAGTCCGCTGGGGTGGGCTCCCGCGGGGTTGAAGTGGCGCAGACAGGCCACCGTGTACTCGGGGCGACGGCGGCACACATCGGCCAGGATCTGCTCGGAGAGCCACTTGGACGCCGAGTACGGGGTGGTGGGGCGGGCCGGGGCGGACTCGTCGACCGGGACCGTGGTCGGCCTGCCGTAGATCGAGCAGGTGGACGAGAACACCAGCCGGTGCACCCCGTGCTCGTGCATGGTGTGCAACAGGGCGGTGGTCCCCCCGACGTTGATGTCGTAGTACTCGACGGGCCTCCGAGTCGAACCGCTGAGCGACTTCAGTGCCGCGAAATGCACCACCGCGTCCACCGCGTGCCGGTCGAACACCGCCGACAACGCCCGCCGGTCCCGGATGTCCAGCTCGTAGACCGCCCCCACGAAGCGTCCCGCGATGCGCTCCACCCGGGTCAGGGCCTGGGGATTGCTGTTGCAGTAGTTGTCCACCACGACGACCTCGTAGCCGTGGTCGAGGAACTCCACACAGGCGTGGCTGCCCAGAAAGCCCGCCCCGCCGGTGACGAGGACGGTCGACGGAACAGGTTCTCTGCGTGCCATGACGGGAGCTCCGGCGCGAGACTGTGAACGTCGTACGTTTACGACGTATAGGTACGACTCTGCGCCCGATCGGGTGCCTTCGTCAAGGCCTTCCGCCTCACGGCCTGACCAGCAGCCGGAAGTCGAACGCGTACCGCGACGCCCGGTAGATGTGGCTGCCGTACTCCACCGGGCGGCCGGTGTCGTCGTAGGCCGTGCGCTGCATGGTCAGGACCGCCGCGCCTTCCTCTTCGTCGAGGCGGTCGGCCTCCTCGGCGGTGGCGGAGCGGGCGCCGATGGTCTGGCGGGCGCTGTGCAGGGTGACGCCGGCGGTGCGCAGCAGGCGGTAGAGGCCGGTGGACTCCAGTCGGTCGCTGTCCAGGTCGAGGAGGTCGGTGGGCAGGTGGTTGCACAGGAGGGCCACCGGCTGGCCGTGGGTCAGGCGCAGGCGTTCCAGCACCGTGACCGGGCTGCCCTCCGGGAGGGACAGCGCGGCCGCCACGTCGGCGGGGGCCGGTACGGTCTCGTTGCGCACGACCCGCGTGGCCGGACCCTGTCCGGCCGCCTCCAGGTCGTCGTAGAGGCTGCTGAGTTCCAGGGGGCGCTTGACCTGGCTGTGCACCACCTGCGTGCCCACCCCGCGCCGGCGGACCAGCAGGCCCTTCTCCACCAGGGTCTGGATGGCCTGGCGGACGGTCGGGCGGGACAGGCCGAGGCGGATCGACAGGTCGATCTCGTTGCCCAGGAGGTTTCCCGGGGCGAGCGCGCCGTGCTCGATGGCCGCCTCCAGCTGCTGGGCGAGCTGGTAGTACAGCGGCACCGGACTGCCCCGGTCCAGGGCGAAGTCCAGGGCGTCCAGCGCGGGGGTGGTCGCGGCACGTGGCGTGTCGCCGGGCTTCGCCATGGGGGTACCTCCCTCAAAGGGTCGGGGGCGGGCCGTCACAGGTGGGTGCGTCGGGCGGCCGCCTGACGGTCGTACTCCGTCCTCGCCGCCACCGCCGCCTCCCGCGAGGCCGTCTCCGCCACCGGCACGTCCCACCAGGCCTGAGCCGGGGGAGCGGTCGCGGTCGCGGTGTCCGTCTCGACGTAGACACACGTGGGACGGTCCGAGGCGCGGGCCGTGGCCAGGGCCTCCCGCAGCTCGCGCACGGTCTTGGCGCGCAGGACGTCCATGCCGAGGCTCGCCGCGTTGGCGGCCAGGTCGACCGGGAGCGGGGCCCCGCTGAAGGTGCCGTCGGCGGCCCGGTAGCGGTAGGCCGTGCCGAAGCGCTCGCCGCCCACCGACTCCGACAGGCTCCCGATGGAGGCGTAGCCGTGGTTCTGGATGAGGACCAGGTTGATCGGCAGGCCCTCCTGGACCGCGGTGACCAGTTCCGTCGGCATCATCAGATACGTGCCGTCGCCGACCAGCGCCCACACCGGGGTGTCCGGGGTCGCCTGCTGGACCCCGATCGCCGCCGGGATCTCGTAGCCCATGCAGGAGTAGCCGTACTCCAGGTGGTACTGGCGGGGACTGCGGGCCCGCCACAGCTTGTGCAGGTCGCCGGGGAGCGAGCCCGCCGCGTTGATCACCACGTCCTCGTCGCCCACGACCGCGTCCAGCGCGCCGAGCAGCTGGGTCTGGGTCGGCACGGCGTTCTCGTCGGCGGCGCGGTACGCCTGGGCCACCACCTGGTCCCAGCGCGCCTTGCCGGTGCCGTACGCGGCCTCGTACGCCGGGTCCACGCGGTGGCCCTCAAGCGCCGACGTCAGCGCCTCCAGACCCGCCCGGGCATCGCACACGAGCGTCCGCGCGGCCAGCTTGTGGGCGTCGAAGGCGGTGATGTTGAGGTTGAGGAAGCGCACGTCCGGGTTCTGGAAGAGGGTGCCGGAGGCGGTGGTGAAGTCCGAGTAGCGCGTGCCCACGCCGATGACCAGGTCCGCGGTGCGCGCGAGCTCGTCGGCGACCGCCGTGCCGGTGTGGCCGACGCCGCCCACGTCGGCGGGGTGGTCGTGGCGCAGGGAGCCCTTGCCCGCCTGGGTGGAGGCGACCGGGATGCCGGTGGCGTCCACCAGCGTCCTCAGCGCCTCCTCGGCCTCGCTGTGGTGGACTCCGCCGCCCGCCACGACGAGGGGCCTCCGGGAGGAACGGATCGCCCTGACCGCCTCCGCCAGCTCCACCGGGTCCGGCACGGGCCGCCGTACCCGCCACACCCGCTCGGCGAAGAACTCCTGCGGCCAGTCGTACGCCTCCGCCTGCACGTCCTGGGGGAGGGCGAGGGTGACCGCGCCGGTCTCGGCCGGGTCCGACAGGACGCGCATGGCCTGCAGGGCCGACGGGACGAGGGCCTCGGGGCGGTGGACGCGGTCGAACCAGCGGGAGACCGGGCGCAGGGTGTCGTTCACCGACACGTCCGCCTCGGTGGGGTGCTCCAGCTGCTGAAGGAGCGGGTCGGCGGCTCGGGTGGCGAAGTAGTCGCCGGGCAGGAGCAGGACCGGGAGGCGGTTGATCGTCGCCAGGGCCGCGCCGGTGACCAGGTTCGTGGCGCCAGGGCCGATCGACGTGGTGACCGCCTGGGCCGACAGGCGGTTGAGCTGGCGGGCGTGGCCGACGGCCGCGTGGACCATCGCCTGCTCGTTGCGGCCCTGGTGGAAGGGCATCGCGTCCTCGCCCGCCTCCAGGAGGGCCTGCCCGATACCCGCCACGTTGCCGTGGCCGAAGATGCCCCAGGTCCCGGCGATCAGCCGGTGCCGTACGCCGTCCCGTTCCGTGTACTGGACGGACAGGAACCGCACCAGGGCTTGGGCGACGGTCAGGCGGGTGGTGGCGCTCATCAGGACTTCTCCGGTGCGGTGTAGAGGGGAGGTGGGGGGAGACGGGGAGGCGGGGAGCGGGGGACGGGCTGGTCCGGTCAGGAGCCGTGGAGCGGCCGGGGGCACGGGCCGCCGGTCACGGCGCGACGCCGTTCACGAGACCGTCGACCTCCGCCGGTGTCGGCATCGCGGCGGAGCCGGCGAGGCGGGCGGCGGCATGCGCGCCGGCCGCGCCCGCGTACCGGACGGTCCGTTCCGGTTCCCAGCCCGACAGCAGCCCGTGGCACAGCGCGCCGCCGAACGCGTCGCCCGCGCCGAGGCCGTCGACCACCTCGACCGGGACCGGCGGGACCGCGGCCGTGGTGCCGTCCCGGTGCACGGCGAGAACGCCCTTGGGGCCCTGCTTCACCACGGCGAGTTCCACGCCCGCCGCCAGCAGGGCCTCGGCGCACTCGTGCGGTCCGCGGACCCCGGTGGCGACCTCGCACTCGTCGAGGTCGCCGACCGCGACGGTCGCGTGCCGCAGGGCCTCGGCGTAGTACGGCCGGGCCTCCTCGGGGTCCGCCCAGGCCGTGTCGTTCCACAGCGCGGGCCGCCAGTCGAGGTCGAAGACCGTGGTGCCCGACCTGTCGCGGCACTTGAGCGCGGCGAGCGTGGCCGAGCGGCTCGGCTCGGCGCTCAGACCGGTGCCGGTGATCCAGAGGATCCGGGCCGCGCGGATGGCGAAGTAGTCGAGCTCGTCCGTGTGTATCTCCAGGTCGGGGGCCCCGGAGACCGGTGTCGAGGAGTCCGCCACCCGGGTCACCCAGCGGTTGTCGACGCCGCACTCCGTGAGGGTCTGGTGGAGATACGCGCCGAAGGCATCGGCTCCGGTGCGGCTGATGACCGCGGTGGAGCGGCCGAGCCGGGCGGCGGCGACCGCGACGTCCGCGGCTGAGCCCCCGAGGAACCTCCCGGAGGACCCGCCCCGGGCCCGCGGCACCCCTGGTCGGTGCGGGTGGAGATCAACTCCGATACGGCCCATACTGATCACGTCGAACTGCTGCACTGGCTCGACCATGCGCGACGCTCCTCGGTCCGGACTGGGGATGCGAGGCCCTCCGGGCCCGTTGCATCCCAGGTGTAGGACTCGAAGGGCGACGCTGTCAATAGTTTGTACTTACATTCGGACCTGTTCGTGAAATGATGTCTTAACAAAGTATTGACAGCGGGCGCGCCAGGGGAGTTGGATCCCGTCCCAACGCAAGTTGGCGCGTTTTCACAGATCCCGCCCCCTTTCCCGACGTTCTCCCCGTCGCACAGTGAGGTGCAAGGAAAGATGGACCGCTCTTCTCTCTCCCGTTCGCGGAGATTCGCTCCCGCCGTGGCCCTGGCTGCGGCCGCGGCCCTGACGCTCGCCGGCTGCTCCAGCAGCTCGGGCGGCAAGAAGTCCGAGGAGAGCGCGGACGGCGCCTCCGCGGGCAAGGCCACCACCCCCCGGATGACCATCGCCCTGGTCACCCACCAGTCGCCCGGAGACACCTTCTGGGACATCGTCCGCAAGGGCGCCCAGGCCGCCGCCGCCAAGGACAACGTCAAGCTGGTCTACTCGGCCGACCCGAGCGCGGCCAACCAGGCCAACCTGGTCCAGAACGCCATCGACCAGAAGGTCGACGGCATCGCGATCACCCTCGCCAAGCCCGACGCCCTCAAGGACGTCGTGGCCAAGGCGAAGAAGGCCGGCATACCCGTCGTCGGCCTCAACTCCGGTGTCAGCGACTGGCAGAAGCTCGGCCTGATGGAGTTCTTCGGCCAGGACGAGTCCGTGGCCGGCGAGGCACTCGGCAAGCGGCTGAACGAGGCCGGCGCCAAGAGCGCCGTCTGTGTCATCCAGGAGCAGGGCAACATCGGCCTCACCCAGCGCTGCGACGGCGTGAAGAAGACCTTCACCGGCAAGCTCCAGACGCTGAACGTCAACGGCACCGACATGCCGTCCGTGAAGTCGACGATCACCGCCAAGCTCTCCCAGGACAAGTCCATCGACTACGTCGTCACCCTCGGCGCGCCCTTCGCGCTGACCGCGGTGCAGTCGGCGTCCGACGCGGGCAGCAAGGCCAAGATCGCCACGTTCGACCTCAACAAGGACCTGACGGGCGCCATCAGCAAGGGCACCATCGAGTTCGCCGTCGACCAGCAGCCCTACCTCCAGGGCTACCTCGCCATCGACTCGCTGTGGCTCTACAAGAACAACGGCAACTACATGGGCGGTGGCGAGCAGCCGGTGCTGACCGGCCCGGCCTTCGTCGACAAGTCCAACGTCGACGCGGTGGCCGCGTTCGCCGCGAAGGGCACCAGGTGATGGGTATGACCCAGCACGCCGAGCCGGCGGTGACCACACCGCCGGCCCCCGGCCCCAGCAACACCAAGGACGGCCGGACCGCGGAACGACCGCTCGCCCTGCGGCTGTTGGCGCGCCCCGAGGTGGGTGTGTTCCTGGGCGCGGTGGCGGTGTGGGTGTTCTTCCTGATCGCTGCTCCGCCGGTGCGCGAGGGCAGCGCGATGGCGAACATCCTCTACCAGTCGTCGACGATCGGGATCATGGCGCTGCCGGTCGCCCTGCTGATGATCGGCGGCGAGTTCGACCTGTCGGCCGGCGTCGCGGTGATCACCTCGGCGCTGACCGCGAGCATGTTCGCCTTCCAGCTCACGCTGAACGTGTGGGTGGGCGTCTTCGTGGCGCTGCTGGTGTCGCTGGCGATCGGGTTCCTCAACGGCTGGCTGGTCGTCAAGACCGGTCTGCCCAGCTTCCTGATCACCCTGGGCACGTTCCTGATCCTCCAGGGTGTGAACCTGGCGGTGACCAAGCTGGTCACCGGGAACGTCGCCACCGACGACATCTCGAACATGGACGGCTTCGACCAGGCCAAGAAGGTCTTCGCGAGCTCCTTCGAAGTGGCCGGCGTCCAGATCAAGATCACCATCATCTACTGGCTCGTCTTCGCCGCGCTGGCGACCTGGGTGCTGCTGCGCACCAAGTACGGCAACTGGATCTTCGCGGTGGGCGGCAACAAGGAATCCGCCCGGGCCGTGGGTGTCCCGGTGAAGTTCACCAAGATCAGCCTGTTCATGCTGGTCGGCTTCGCCGCCTGGTTCGTCGGCATGCACAACCTGTTCTCCTTCAACACCGTGCAGTCCGGCGAGGGCGTCGGCCAGGAGTTGATCTACATCTCGGCCGCGGTGATCGGTGGCTGTCTGCTGACCGGCGGCGCGGGCTCGGCGATCGGGCCGGTGTTCGGGGCGTTCATGTTCGGCATGGTCCAGCAGGGCATCGTCTACGCCGGCTGGAACCCGGACTGGTTCAAGGCCTTCCTCGGCGTGATGCTGCTGGGCGCCGTCATGATCAATCTGTGGGTCAGCCGCACCGCGACCCGGAGGTAAACGCACTATGACCACTGAAGAGACCGGCCCGCACGGCGCGATCATCGCCGACACCCCCGACACCGCCGCCGGCGGCGAGGACGGGGTGATCGTGGAGCTGCGCGGCGCCGGCAAGTCCTACGGCAACATCCGCGCCCTGCACGGCGTGGACCTGAAGGTCCGTCCCGGCCAGGTCAGCTGTGTGCTCGGCGACAACGGCGCCGGCAAGTCCACCCTCATCAAAATCATCTCCGGCCTGCACCGGCACACCGAGGGCGACTTCCTCGTCGACGACACCCCGGTGCGCTTCAGCACCCCGCGTGAAGCCCTCGACAAGGGCATCGCGACCGTCTACCAGGACCTCGCGGTCGTCCCGCTGATGCCGGTGTGGCGCAACTTCTTCCTCGGCTCCGAGATGACCAAGGGCCCCTGGCCGATCCGTCGCCTCGACATCGAGAGGATGAAGAAGACCGCCGACCACGAGCTGCGCGAGATGGGCATCGTCCTGGACGACCTCGAACAGCCCATCGGCACTCTCTCCGGCGGCCAGCGCCAGTGCGTGGCCATCGCCCGCGCCGTCTACTTCGGCGCCCGCGTCCTGATCCTGGACGAGCCCACCGCGGCCCTGGGGGTGAAGCAGTCCGGCGTGGTGCTCAAGTACGTGGCCGCCGCCCGCGACCGCGGTCTGGGCGTCATCTTCATCACCCACAACCCCCACCACGCCTACATGGTCGGCGACCACTTCAGCGTGCTGCGCCTGGGCACCATGGAACTGTCCGCCCCCCGCGACCGGATCACCCTGGAAGAGCTCACCAACCACATGGCCGGCGGCGCCGAACTCGCGGCCCTGAAGCACGAGTTGAGTCAGGTCCGCGGTGTCGACACCGAGGCCCTCCCCGAAGAGGGGGACCTGACCGCGGCCACCACCGGAGAGGGGACGTCCTGAGATGGCGGCCTCACTCGACCGTATCCGCGTCGGTTCGGCCCCGGACTCCTGGGGCGTCTGGTTCCCCGACGACCCGGCCCAGGTGCCGTGGGAACGGTTCCTGGACGAGGTCGCCGAGGCGGGCTACTCCTGGATCGAGCTGGGGCCGTACGGCTATCTCCCGACCGATCCGGCCCGCCTGACCGACGAGATCGCGCGGCGCGACCTCAAGGTCTCGGCGGGGACGGTCTTCACCGGGCTGCACCGCGGTCCCTCGGTGTGGGAGGAGACCTGGGAGCGCGTCAGCCAGGTCGCCGCGCTCACCCGGGCGACGGGCGCGCGGCACCTCGTCGTCATCCCGTCCTTCTGGCGGGACGACAAGACCGCCGAGATCCTGGAGCCGCCCGAGCTGACCCACGAGCAGTGGGCCCACCTCACCAAGGGCATGGAACGGCTCGGCCACGAGGTGAAGGAGGTGTACGGGCTCGACATCGTCGTCCACCCGCACGCCGACACCCACCTCGACACCGAGGACCACGTCGAGCACTTCCTGGACTCGACGGACTCCGAGCTCGTCAACCTCTGCCTGGACACGGGGCACTACGCCTACTGCGGCGGGGACAGCGTCAAGCTCATCGAGACGTACGGCGAGCGCATCGGCTATCTGCACCTCAAGCAGGTCGACCCGGAGGTCCTCGCGGACGTCGTGGCGGACGGGGTGTCGTTCGGGCCGGCCGTCCGGCGCGGAGTGATGTGCGAACCGCCGTCCGGTGTACCCGAGTTGGAGCCGGTGCTGGTGGCCGCGCAGAAACTCGGCGTGGAGCTGTTCGCCATCGTCGAGCAGGACATGTACCCGTGCGAGCCGGACAAGCCGCTGCCGATCGCGGTGCGCACCCGCAAGTTCCTGAGGTCCTGCGGAGCCTGAAGGGATCACCATGACCGAGCGAGCCACGCTGGGCGTCGCCGTCATCGGCACCGGCAAGATGGGCGCCGACCATGTCCGCCGTATCCACGAGGTCGTCAGCGGTGCCCGGGTGAGCGCCGTCGTGGACCTCGACGCGGAACGCGCCAAGCGGATCGCGGTCCGCGTCGAGGGTTGCACCGCCTACACCGATCCCGCCTCCGCGATGGCGGCGGCCGACGTGGACGCCGTCCTGATCGCCTCACCCGGCCCCGCCCACGAGGCGGCGCTCCTGCAGGCCTTCGAGCACGACCTGCCCGTGCTGTGCGAGAAGCCGCTCACCCCCGACGCGGCCTCCGCGCTGCGGGTCGTGGAGGCCGAGCAGAAACTGGGCCACCGGCGTGCCCAGGTGGGCTTCATGCGGCGCTACGACGCCGAGTACATGAAGCTCAAGTCCCTGCTGGGGACGGGCCAGTTGGGGCGGCCGCTCATGCTGCACAACCGGCACCGCAACGCCGCGAGCCCGCCCTTCTTCACCAGCTCCATGCTGATCAGCGACTCCGTGGCCCACGAGACCGACGTGACCCGCTGGCTGCTCGGACACGAGATCACGGCGGTCACGGTGTGGCGCCCGACCCCGTCGGCGAACGCCCCCGACGACCTCCAGGACCCCCAGTTCGTCGTCTTCGAGACCGACGGCGGCGCCCTGTCCGACGTGGAGATCTTCGTCAACTGCGGCTTCGGCTACCAGGTCCGGGCCGAGGTGGTCTGCGAACGCGGCACCGCCCGCATCGGCGACGGCCACGCCATGGTCACCAACATGGCGGGACGTTGGGGCGGCACCATCGCCCAGGACTTCGTCGAACGCTTCGCCGACGCCTACGACCGCGAGGTGCAGGCCTGGGTCGACGCCACCCGCCGCGGCGAGGTCACCGGCCCCAGCGTGTGGGACGGCTACGCGGCGGCCGCGGTGTGCGAGGCGGGCGTACGGTCGCTGGACGAGGGCGGCCGGGTGCCGGTGGAACTCGCGGAGCGACCCGCGCTGTACGGCTGATTCCGTGCTGTACGGGGCGAGTTCGGCGAAGTTCCCCCGTGCTCGCTACGTACTCGGTGAATCGCGGTATCGGCGTGACCCCCTGTGCGACCATGGCGCGGCTGTCCTCGGCGGGGCGGCGAGGGGGTGGTCATGGGACTCGCACGGATACTGCTGCCGTTGCCGCGCGCGGCGGCCCGGCTGGCGCCGGAGAGGGGCGGACCGCTGCTCGGGGCGGCACTGTCGTACTGCCTCACGCCCTCCTGGGCGGGCCTGCGGTCGCCTTCGCCCGCGCGACGGCTGGCCTGGGCCGACGAGGCGGTCGCGGTCTACCGCGCGACGGACGACGCGGACGGGCTCGGCCGCGCCCTGGCGCTGCGCGCCCACGCGTTGCTGCTGTCCGGCCGGTACGAGGAGGCGTGCGCGGGCGTGGCCGACGCGGTCGCCGTTCCCGGGGCGCAGGCGTCCCCGGCGCTGACCGCGTTCGCCGGCGATGTGCGGGCACAGGCCCTCGCGGGAGCCGACCGTACCGAGGAGGCCGTGTCCGTGGCACGCGCGTGCGTGGAGGCGTACCGCGGGCTGTCCGGCCCCGAACGCCGGGAGCGGGCGCTCGGCAGTCTGCCCGGCGCGCTGCGCACCTACGGGATGCTGCTCGCCGCGGTCGGCCGGACCGAGGAGTCCGTGGCCGTGTACGAGGAGTGCGCGGCGCTGCTCGCCGCCATGTCGCTCAGGGAGCTGTCCCACGTCGAGCTGGTGCGGCCGCGCGTACTGGCCGAACTGGTCGGCGGGCTGCGGGCGTCGGGGCGTTACAAGGACGCGCTGGGCGTGGGCCCCGAGGCCAGGGAGGCGCTGCGCGGCCCCGTCGCGTGGGCCGTCCCCGAGATCGTCCTGCCCCTGCGGGTACGGCTCCTGGTGGACCTCGCCCGCTGCCACAGCGCCACCGGCGCCCCGGTCGAGGCCCGCGCCTGCGCCGTGGAGGCGGTGGCCGAGGCCCGCAAGCCACTCGGCGCGAGCGCCCTGCCCGCGGCGTTGACCTGCCTCGCCGACGTCCTCGGAGAACTCGGCGAACAGGACAGGGAGTCGGACATCCGCCGCGAACTCGGGGAACTGGACCCCGACTTCACGGCGGACCGGGCCGGGGGCTAGGGCGGACCGGCTGAGTGGAGCTGGGGGTTGGGGTGGTCCTCCGGAGGTGTTGCGGGTCCGCACGGAGGCGCGGCGGGACGTCCGCTCGGGGCCAAGGTCCGGGCCGGTCGGACGGACGCCCAGGGACAGGTGGCCTCCGGACGTCGCTGCCGGCCCACCCGGAGGCTGCGGCGGGACTCCGGCCCGGTGCCGACCGCAGGAGACGGCCCGGCCACCGGATCAGCGTTGCCGAAGGGCCGCCGGACGCGTGGGCCCACCGCTGCGGACCGGTCGGACAGTCCCGGCGGTCGGGCGGCTCTCCGGTCTTCCTGAGCTGCTGTCGGATCACCCGGTATCACGAGGCCGCGGCCGGACTCCACCCCGCGCCAAGGCCCGGCCCCTTCGACCGGTCTCAGGACATGACGTACCGCGGCCTCGGCTCGAATCCGGCCGCCCGGTACGCGGTGTCGATCAGTGTCATCGTCGCCACCGCGTCGTCCGGGTCCAGCGGCAGCGGGGCGCCCCCGCGCACCCGGTCCGCGAAGGCCTCCAGCTGGTAGGTGTACGACGAGCGGGTGCCGAGCCGCTCGGTGCGCTCGCCGGCCGCCGTGCGCACCACGACACGGTCGTCCGTGTGCGGCAGCACGAAGTTCGGCGCGCAGGCCTCCCCGTGCGAACCGATGATCCGGCAGCTCATCTCCAGCCGGTCGTACGCCATGTGGCAGCGCGCCGACCCGGTCGCACCGCCCGGGAAGGCCAGGTCCGCGTCCAGCCACTCGTCGACGCCCGGAGCTCCCGCCCGCTCCCCGCCCCGCGCGGAGACCAGCCGCGGCGCGCCGCCCGCCCAGGGGGCCAGCACGCGCAGTGCGTGCAGGCTGTAGCAGCCGAGGTCCATCACCGCCCCGCCGGCCAGCGGCAGCGACCAGCGCGGATCGGAGTCCGCCGGAGCCGGGATCGCGACCATGGTCTCCACGTGCCGCAGCTCCCCGATCTCCCCGCTCGCCAGAACCTCGTGCAGACGCCGGGTGACCGGGTGGAACAGGTAGTGGAAGGCCTCCATGAAGACCGTCCCGGCCTTCGCGGCTGCATCCCGCACCTCCGCGGCCTCCTCGGCGTTGCTCGCCGACGGCTTCTCGCTCAGCACGTGCTTGCCGGCGGCGAGCGCCGCGAGGTTCCACGGCCCGTGCAGCCCGTTGGCGAGCGGGTTGTAGACGACCTCGACCTCGGGGTCGGCGATCAGTTCGGCGTACGACCCCGCCACTCGCTCCACACCGTGCTCGGCCGCATAGGCCTCGGCGCGGGCCCGGTCGCGCGCGGCCACCGCCACGACCCGGTGGCCGGTCGCCCGAGCGGGGCCGAACAGCGAGGCCCCGCTGATCCGCGCGGCTCCCAGGACTCCGATGCGCAGCGGTTCGTTCATGTCTGCCGTTCCTCCTCGGTCGTGGCTGGGCCGTGGCCCTGCCGGGTCAGTGTCCCCCGCACGGGAGGGAAGTGGTGGCGCACGAGGTCCTGGGCGTGCGCCACCGTGCACTCGACGAGTTCGAAGGCGGGCAGCCCGCCGACGTGGTAAGTGCGGTGCCGGCCCTGCAGCGCGTCGAGCCGGTCCAGCGCCCCGGCCGCGAGGTCGGCGCTGCCGAAGTGCGGCATGAACGCCCACTCGCGCCGCAGATGCACCTCCTCCAGCCGTCCGCCGAGGGCCGCGACGTCCTCGCGCAGCAGCGCGGTGACGTCGTCGGGGCGGCCGTAGGAGTAGAAGGTCCGCACCTCGCTGTCCGGGTAGCGGTGGTGGTACGAGACGCAGTGGCCGGCCGTGTCGCGGCTCCCGGTGTGGGCGGCGAGGAAGTAGAAGGCGTCCTCGGGGAGGCCGGACGCCGCGGCGAGGGTGGTGTGGTAGGCGTTGCCGCGGATCCGCGCGGCCAGGTCGTGCTCCTCGTCGGTGGCGTCCAGGACCGGCAGGACCCGGTCCGGCGCGACCGCGAGCACCACGTCGTCCGCCTCGACCGGGCCCGAGTCGGTGTGCACCCGCACCCCGTCCTCGCGGCGCTCCACCGATGTCACACGCACCCCGCACCGCACGTCTTTCAGCTCCTCCGCGACCCGGCGCCACAGCGTGGCGAACCCGCCCACGACGGTGAAGTCGCCCGGGTGGCCGAGGAGTTCGGGTCCGGGGTCCAACAGCCCGGTCATCTCCGCGTACTTGACGAAGTACAGCGCCGGGATGTCGTCGTCGAGGTGGCCGTACCCGGCCGCCGTGTATCCGGTGCCGAAGGACTCGGCCATGGACCGGAGCCCGTGCTCGGCGAGCCAGTCGGCGACGGGGGCGGCGAGCGCCCGCGCCGAGTGGGCGAGCCCGGGTTCGCCGATGCGGGGGAACTCCCGCTCCCGCAGGGCCCGGTAGCGCTGGAGGGAGCCGTCGCGCAGGAACGCCATCGACTGGCGGACGGCGCGTCCCCCGGCGTCGAGGACGCGGTAACGGCTGGTGCGCTCCGTCGCCACGTCCAGTTCGGTCAGCAACTGAGCGACCCGTTCGTACCTGTTGGTGCAGATGTGGCCGCCGAGATCGAAGGCGTGCCCGTCGACGTGCACGCTCTGGCACTTCCCGGCCACCGTGGCCTGCTCCTCCAGCACGGTCACCCGGTGCCCGGCGCGCTCCAGTTCGCCGGCGGAGACCAGGCCGCTGGGTCCCGCGCCCACGACGGCCACGGTTCGGGGGCCTGCGGTGTCGGGTAACTCCTGCATGCTCGTGACTCCTGGGTCGGTCGGACGTGGCAGGCTCTCATGGTCGTACGGAGAGATCACGTGACCGTAAACGGGCGTCGCGGGCGGAGCGTTCACCCCGCCGTGTCCCGGGCACGGGGCCCGGGACACGGCGGCGGGCTCAGGCGGAGCGGACCTCGGAGATCGTCACCGGGCGGCGCTCGTGCAGGGACAGCGTGCACGCCTCGGCGATCCAGCCCGCTTCCAGGGCGTCCGCGACGGTGCACGGCGAGGGCCGGGTGCCGGCCACGACCTCGGTGAACGCGGTGAGTTCGGCGCGGTAGGCCGCGGTGAAGCGGTCCATGAAGAAGTCGTGCGGGGTGCCCGCCGGGAAGGTCACCCCGGGCTCGACCGAACGCAGCGGGAGCTTGTCCTCCAAGCCCACCGCGATGGAGTCCGTGAAGCCGTGGATCTCCATGCGGACGTCGTAACCCCGGGCGTTGTGACGGGAGTTGGAGACCACCGCGATCGTGCCGTCGTCGAGGGTGAGGATCGCGCCGGTGGTGTCGGCGTCGCCCGCCTCCTTGATGTACTCGGCGCCCCGGTTGCCGCCGACGGCGTACACCTCGACGACCTCGCGGCCGGTCACCCAGCGGATGATGTCGAAGTCGTGCACCGAGCAGTCCCGGAAGATGCCCCCCGAGGCGGCGACGTACGCGGCCGGCGGCGGGGCCGGGTCCAGGGTGGTCGAGCGCACGGTGTGCAGCTTGCCCAGCTCACCGGCCTGGACAGCGGCCCGCGCGTTGACGAAACCGGTGTCGAAGCGGCGGTTGTAGCCGATCTGGATCGGTACGTCGCTGCCCTGGACGGCGTTGAGGACGCGGACGCCCTCGCTCATGTGCTTGGCGACGGGCTTCTCGCAGAAGACGGGGATGCCGGCCTCGACACCGGCCAGGATCAGCCCGGGGTGGGCGTCCGTCGCGGCCGCGATGACGATGCCGTCCACACCGGCGGCCAGCAGGGCCTCGGGCGAGTCGACGACCTCGCCGCCGAACCGGTCCGCGGCGGACTTGGCGGCCTCGGCGAACGGGTCGGTGAGCACGAGCGACTCGACCGCGTCGAGTCCGGAGAGGGTCTCGGCGTGGAAGGCGCCGATGCGGCCGAGGCCGAGGATTCCGATACGCATGGGGGTGCAGCTCCTTGAGGGTTGGTGCGGGGGTGCTAGTCGAGGCCGCCGAGGACGTTCTGGTCCCAGTCGATCACCGATCCGGTCACCACGCCCGACCGGTCGGACAGCAGGAGGACCACGAAGTCGGCGATCTCGTCGGGCTGGCCGAGCTTGCCCATCGGCAGCCTGGCCGCGGCCTCCTCACGCCAGTCGTCGCCGGCGCCGTGGAAGGTCTTCTGGGTGGCGTCCTCGCCCTCGGTCGCCGTCCAGCCGATGTTCAGGCCGTTGATCCGCACCCGGTCCCAGCGGTGCGCGTGCGCCGCGTTGCGGGTGAGACCGATCAGGCCGGCCTTCGCGGCCACATAGGGCGCCAGGAACGGCTGCCCGCCGTGCGCCGAAGACGTGATGATGTTGACGACCGTGCCGGGCGCCCCTCGCCCGACCATGTCCGCCACCGCCGCCTGCATGGCGAAGAACGGCGCCTTCAGGTTGATCGCGATGTGCTGGTCGAACAGTTCCGGCGTGGTGTCGAGGAGGGTGCCCCGGGAGGTGAGCCCGGCGGAGTTCACCAGACAGTCGACCCGGCCGTACGCCTCCACGACCCGGGTGACGGAGGCCTTGGCCTGCTCGGCGTCGGCGAGGTCGGCGCGGACGAACAGCGCCTTGCCGCCGGCCGCCTCCAGTTCCGCCACCAGCGCCTCACCGGGCTCGGGGCGGCGGCCGGTGACGGCCACGACCGCCCCCTCACGCACGGCGGCCCGGGCGATGGCGGCACCGACCCCCTGGCTGCCGCCGTTGACGAGGACGACCTTGTCGTCGAGAAGTCCCATGAACGTGCCGGTACCTTTCAGCAGTCGTGATTCAGCTGGTGCGCCGGTCGGCGCCCGCCCGTAGTTCGTCCCGGAGCGTCCGCGGGGTCCAGCCCTCGGCGAGCGCCCGGCGTACGAGGTCCGCCTGGGAGGGCGGGGCGAGTCCGTCGACCGGGGGGTCGCTGTCGAGGTTGGTGGGGAAGGGGTAGCCCTCGGCGCTCGCGGCGATCACGTTGTCCAGCCACTCCGCGTCGGCGCCCTCCGCCTTCCGCCGCAGCAGCGCGGGGTAGACGGCGTTCGACACCGCCTCCCGGTCCACGGTCTCCATGGCACGTCCGAAGGCCGAGGACACCTGGAGCAGGTTGCCCATGCGCCGCACCTCGGTGGTGCGGTTGGTCCCGGCCGCGTGGAACAGCGCCGGGTTGAAGAAGACGGCGTCGCCCTTCGCGAGCGGCAGCTGGACGTGGTGCTCCTTGAAGTACGCCTGGAACTCCGGCCGCCGCCACGCCAGATACCCGGGCTCGAACAGCTGCGAGAACGGCAGGTACAGCGTCGGGCCCGACTCCACGGGCATGTCGCAGTGCGCGACCGCGCCCTGGAGAGTGAGCACGGGGGAGAGCCGGTGGACGTGCGCCGGATACGCCGCGGCGGCCTCGTCGGAGAGGAAGCCGAGGTGGTAGTCGCGGTGCGCGGTCTGCGCGAGCCCGCCCGGGTTGACCACGTTGACCTGCGAGGTGACCTGGTAGCCGGGGCCGAGCCAGGCCTCGGACGCCAGGGCGATCACGGGGTTGGCGTAGTAGTCGGCGAACGCCGCCGGGTCGTAGAGGGCGGCCTTCTCCAGCGCGTTCCACACCCGCTCGTTGGCGCCGGGCTTCGCGAAGTGGTCGCCCGCGGTCGTGCCCGCCGCGTACTGCTCGCGGATCAGCGAGTCGAAGACCTCGGTGAACCGGTCGACGACCGCGGGATCGGGAAACGCCCCCTGGAAGACCACGACCCCGGGGCCGTCGGCCAGGGCCCGCACCAGCTCCTCCTGCACCTCCCGGCGGTCCTTGGCGCCGAGGACGCGCCCGGTGTCGTACAGCAGGACGTTCCGCTCCACGGCCGAGGCGTGAGGATAGTCGGCGGGGTCGGCCGTCCGCTCGACCAGAGCGCGGAACGAGCCGAGGTCGCAGTCCTGCTCGGACAGCCAGGCGCGGCGGTGTACGGCGGTGAAGGACATCGGCGTCCTCTCGGTGACAGGGGCGACTCAGCGCTGTCATTCTTGTCATGACAAAGGCGTCGAACAACCAGCAGGCAGCCATCAAAAACCCCTCAAGGAGCAGGCGCGTGGGCCACCCCTATCCGATCCGGGAAATCGCACGTCAGGCGGGACTGAGCGAGGCCACCGTCGACCGGGTCCTGAACGGCAGGGGAGGGGTCCGGGAGAACACCGCCCGGGAGGTCCGTCAGGCCATCACCGACCTGGACCGGCAGCGCACCCAGGTCCGGCTCGTCGGCCGCACCTTCATGATCGACATAGTGATGCAGACGCCGGAACGCTTCTCGACGGCCGTCCGCGCCGCCCTGGAGGCCGAGCTGCCCGCGCTGCACCCCGCCGTCCTGCGCTCCCGCTTCCACTTCCGGGAGACCGGCCCGGTGGCGGAACTGACGAAGACCCTCGACCGGATAGCCCGGCGCGGCTCCCAGGGAGTGATCCTGAAGGCCCCGGACGTCCCCGAGGTCACGGCGGCCGTCGGCCGGCTCGCGGAGGCGGGCATCCCCGTGGTCACCCTGGTCACCGACCTGCCCTCCACGGCACGTCTCGCCTACGTCGGCATCGACAACCGGGCCGCGGGAGCGACCGCCGCCTACCTCATGGGCCAGTGGCTCGGCGACCGCCCCGGCAACGTCCTCACCAGCCTCAGCAGCGGCTTCTTCCGCAACGAGGAGGAGCGCGAGATGGGGTTCCGCAGCGCCATGCGCGCCCGGCACCCCGAGCGGGCGCTGGTGGAGATCGCCGAGGGCCAGGGCCTGGACGCCACGCAGTACGACCTCGTCAGGGCCGCGCTGGAGCGGGACCCGGAGATCCGCGCGGTCTACTCGATCGGCGGCGGCAACATCGCCACGCTCAGGGCCTTCGAGGACCTGGGCCGGGAATGCGCGGTCTTCGTGGCCCACGACCTCGACCACGACAACGACCGGCTGCTGCGGGAACACCGCCTGTCGGCCGTACTGCACCACGATCTGCGGCAGGACATGCGGGAGGCGTGCCACATCGTGATGCGGGCGCACGGGGCGTTGCCGCCGGCGGGAGCGACGACACCTTCGGCGATCCAGGTCGTCACGCCCTACAACATGCCGTACTGAACAGGACCGGGACGCCTACAGCTCCACCCAGGAACCGCTCTGCGCGGACCGCGCCATCGCGTCCAGTACGGCCGCGCTGTGCACGGCGTCCTGCAGCGTGGCCCCGTACGGCCTGCCCTCGGCGACCGAACGCAGGAAGCGGTACGCCTCCACGACCTTCAAGTCGTCGTAGCCCATGGCGTTGGCCGCACCCGGCTGGAAGGCGCCGAACTCGCCGTCGCCCGGGCCGACATGCACCGTGCTGACCGGCTGGTCCTGGTAGCGGGTGCCGCGGCTGATGCCCAGCTCGCCCATGCGGCGGAAGTCCCAGAACACCGCGCCCTTCGTGCCGTGCACCTCGAAGCCGTAGTTGTTCTGTTCGCCGACCGAGACCCGGCAGGCCTCCAGGACACCCCGGGCACCGGAGGCGAAACGCAGCAGGCAGTTGACGTAGTCCTCGTTCTCGACCGGCCCGAGCTCCCCGGTGGCGAGGGTGTGCCCGGCGGTGGCGCCGGTGGGGCGGGCCCGCTCCGGCACGAAGACCGCGGTGTCGGCCGTGAGGGAAGCGATGTCACCGAGGAGGAAGCGGGCCAGGTCGGCGCCGTGCGAGGCGAGGTCGCCGAGCACTCCGCTGCCGCCGCGTTCGCGTTCGAAGCGCCACGTCAGGGCGCCCTGCGGGTGGGCCGCGTAGTCGCTGAAGAGCCGGACGCGGACATGGGTGACCGCGCCGATCTCCCCGGCGGCGATCAGCTCTCGGGCGGCCTCGACGGCGGGGGCGTTGCGGTAGTTGAAACCGACCGCGCTCTGCACCCCCGCCCCGGCCGCCGCGTCGGCCACCGCCCGGGCGTCCTCGGCGGTGAGACCGACCGGCTTCTCGATCCAGAGGTGCTTGCCGGCCTCGGCCATGGCCACGCCGATCTCACGGTGCAGGAAGTTGGGCGCGGTGATGCTGACCGCCTGGACGCGGGGATCGGCGGCGACCTCGCGCCAGTCGCGGGTCGACGAGGCGAACCCGAACTGCGCGGCGGCCTCCTCGGCCCGCCCCGGCACGTCTTCCGCGACCGTCACGAGCTCCGGACGCAGGGGGAGCCGCGGGTAGTGGTGCGGGACACGGGCGTACGCCTGGGTGTGCACCCGCCCCATCCAGCCGAATCCGACGACGGCGACGCCGAGCGTGTCCACCATGACAGCCCCTCTTTGGACCGGTCCATAATCTGTCCAGGTCACCTTGGGTGCCGTCTTCGCCCGCTGTCAACCCTTTGACAACCCGCGGCGCGACATGGAACGGTCCATACTCATGAGAGCGCCGACGATCCGCGATGTGGCCGACCGGGCCGGTGTCTCGAAGTCGCTGGTCTCCCTCGTGCTGCGGGGCTCCGACCAGGTGCGTCCCGAGAAGCGGGAGGCCGTGCTGCGGGCCGTGCGGGAACTCGGCTACCGCCCGAACGCCGCCGCCCGCAGCCTCAGCGAGCAGCGCACCCGCACGGTCGGCGTCCTCCTGAACGACCTGCGCAACCCGTGGTTCGTCGACCTGCTCGACGGCCTCAACTCCCTGCTCCACGACAACGGCCTGCGCATGCTCCTGGCCGACGCGCGCCTCAACCGGCGTACCGGGCAGGACCCGGCGGGCCCCTTCCTGGACCTCGGGGTGGACGGCCTGGTCGTGGTCGGCACGCTGCCCGACCCCGCCGCGCTCGGGGCGGTGGCCGAACGCCTCCCGGTGGTCGTGGCCGGGGCCCGCGAACCCGGGCTGCCGGGGGTGGACGTGGTCGCCAACGACGACGAGCGCGGCGCCCGCCTGGTCACCGAGCACCTGATCGGCCTCGGTCACCGCCGCATCGCGCACATCGCGGGGTACGGGGCGGTCGGTGAGCTGCGCCGGGGCAGCTTCGAGGCGACGATGCGGGCGCACGGCCTCGCCGAGGAGGCGGTCGTCGAGCCGAGCGACATGACCGAGGAGGGCGGCTACCGTACGACGGTCCGGTTGCTGAGCCGCCCCGACCGGCCGACGGCCGTCTTCGCCTTCAACGACATCGCCGCGATCGGCGCGGTGTCGGCCGCCGAGGAACTGGGTCTGACCGTCCCGCGCGACCTGTCCGTCGTCGGCTACGACAACACGAGCATCGCCCGGCTGCGCCACGTCTGGCTCACCACCGTCGACAACGCCAGCCACGAGGTCGGCCGCCGCGCGGCCCGCTGTCTGCTCGACCGGTTCGAGGGGCGCGGGGGAGCGGGGCGCACGGATCTCGCGACGCCGGTCCTTGAGGTCCGGGGGACGACGGCGGGCCCGCCGGAGGGGAAGTGACGGCGGTCAGAGGTTGATCGCGTACGCCTTGCGCAGCGTCTCGTGCACCGTCCACGTCGTACGGTCGCCCTCGCGCAGTACGGCCATGTCGCCGGGCCCCACGGTCAACGTCGGGCCGCCCTCGACCTCGATGGTCGCCGAGCCGCTGATGACGACGAACAGTTCGTCGGCCTCCGTGTCGGTGACGACGCCCGGCGTGATCTGCCAGACGCCCCGGAGCTGACGTCCGTCCTGCGACTCCCAGACCACCTTCCCGGTCACCTCGGGCGTCCCGGAGACGATCTGCTCCCGGGCGAGGGGCTCGGATTCGAGTTCGGCGTCGGGGATGTGCAGTACGAAGCTGTGGTCCATGAGGCGACCCTAGCGAGATCGTTCCCGCCCCGTCCGCCGACAGTGTGTGCGGTGCCGGCGCAGGCGGGAGGACACTCCGTCGTGAACTGGCGGCACCTCGCGGCCCGGGTGATGGTGGAGGGCATGGCCGACTCCGAGGCTGCCGCGGCCCGGCCGCACCAGCACGACACCCGCGAGGCCGTCCTGTTCGGCGGCGTCTACGGCTCGGTCCTGGCCTGCTCCATGGTCGCCGCTCTCACCCAGTACGGGCACACCTCCCGGGACAGCCGCCGCTACGACGCCGCGTGGCTCCTGGTCACCGCCCTCGCCTCCGCCCTCGCGCACGGCTACGCCCACTACATCGCCGAGCGCGCCCCGCACCGCCGCTGGGACGCCCTGCGCACGCTGGCCGACGAGTGGCCCCTGGTCGCGGCCGTCCTGCCCACGGCCTTCGTCCTGGTGGGCGCCGGCTGGGGCTGGTGGCCCGCGAAGGGCGTCGAGTACCCGGCCTTCGCCCTCAACCTCACCCTCCTGTTCACCCTCGGCCTGGTCACGGCCCGCTGGTCCCACCGCTCGTGGGCGGCCGCGATCGGCATCGGGGCGGGGGACGCGATGCTGGGCGTGGTGGTCGTGGTGGCGAACGCGGTGATCAAGTAGGGCGTGTGGGACGGCGGTGGGGCGGGGGTCCGGCTGTGGAGGAGCCTTGCCGTCGCGCCGAGCGGGGATAGCCACCCGTGACGCCGAGCGGCCCTTGTGGGGGGTGACGGCCGCTCGGGCCGGTGCCTGGGCCCCGGCTCGCGCCTTGGCGCCGACCGCCGTCGACCGGCACCTGCGGTGTCGCCTGCCGTCGGCGCATCGGGTTCGCCTGGTCGGCGTCCGCCCGGCACACGCTCGCCCTCCGGCGCCGACGACGCGCCGCGCACCTGAACGCGACCCAGCGCGGACAAAATTGTTGACAATCTTGTTTGGCTAGATTTAGGTTCGACAGGCACTCACTCAGGGAGGGCAACGATGCCGAAGGAAGCCCGTCCGAGCACCGGGGAGCAGGCCAAGCAGCACGCCTTCGCGCAGCTGCGGCAGGCGATCCTGCACGGCGAGATGGCACCGGCGCAGCGGCTGGTGGAGAACGAGCTCGCCGAGCAGTTCGGTGTGACACGGGCCAGCATCCGGGCCGCACTCATCGATCTGGAGGGCCAGGGCCTCGTCGAGAGGATCCGCAACCGGGGTTCCCGGGTGCGGGTGGTGACCGTCGAGGAGGCGGTCGCCATCACCGAGTGCCGCATGGTCCTCGAAGGGCTGTGCGCGGCCAAGGCGGCGACCCTGGCCAGCGACGAGCAGCTCGCCGAGCTGACCGAGCTGGGCACGGCGATGACCAAGGCCGTGGCCGACGGTGAGCCGGTGACCTACTCCGAGCTCAACCAGGAACTGCACACCAAGGTGCGGGAGTTCTCCGGCCAGCGGACCGCCGTGGATCTACTGGAGCGGCTCAACGCCCAACTGGTGCGGCACCGCTTCCAGTTGGCGCTGAGGCCGGGCCGCCCGCAGCACTCCCTGAACGAGCATCTGGCGATGATCGAGACGATCAGGTCCAGGGACCCGCAGGCGGCCGAGAAGGCCGTCCGCGCCCACCTCGCCGGTGTGATCGAGGCGTTGCGCGACTGAGCCGCGTGAGGCGGGCGCGAACCTGTCCACTGCAAGGAGATTTCAGCAATGACGCAGTCCGGCGCGCCCGCCACTCCACGTTCGACACTGGTGATCACCGCGCATGCCGGGGACTTCGTGTGGCGGGCGGGCGGCGCCATCGCCCTGGCCGCCTCCCGGGGCGAGAAGGTCAGTGTCGCCTGTCTGACCTTCGGCGAGCGCGCGGAGTCCGCGAAGGCCTGGCGCGAGGGCAGGCAGCTCGACGAGATCAAGGCGATACGCCGTGACGAGGCCGAGCGCGCCGCCGCCACTCTCGGCGCCGAGGTCCGTTTCTTCGACGCCGGCGACTACCCGCTGGTCGCCACCGCCGAGTTGACCGACCAGCTCGTCGTGGTCTACCGGGCCGTCCAGCCCGACGTCGTGCTCACCCACCCGGTCGAGGACCCGTACAACGGCGACCACCCGGCCGCGAACCGCATGGCGCTGGAGGCCCGGATCCTCGCGCAGGCCGTCGGCTACCCGGGCGAGGGCGAGATCATCGGCGCCCCGCCGGTCTTCTACTTCGAGCCCCACCAGCCCGAGATGAGCGGCTTCAGGCCCGAGGTCCTCCTCGACATCACCGAGGTCTGGGAGACCAAGCGCAAGGCCATGGAGTGCCTCGGCGCCCAGCAGCATCTATGGGACTACTACACCGACCTCGCCGTACGCCGGGGCGTCCAGTTCAAGCGCAACGCGGGGCCGAACCTGGGGCTGGCCCACAAGACCATGGCCGAGGCGTACATGCGCCCCTTTCCGCAGATCGCGAAGGAGCTGGCATGAGCGGCGTGATCGTCACCAACCCGCCGAAGGCGGACCTGAAGGACGTCGACGCGCTCGCGCGGTACGGCGTGGCCACCGTAAGTGAGGCGATGGGCCGAACGGGCCTGCTGGGGCCGCGAATTCGCCCCGTCCAGCAGGGCGTACGAGTCGCGGGCACCGCGGTCACCGTGCTGAGCTGGCCCGGCGACAACCTCATGATCCACGCGGCCGTCGAGCAGTGCGGCGAGGGCGACGTCCTGGTCGTCACCACCACATCCCCGTGCACGGACGGCCTGTTCGGCGAGCTGTTCGCGACCGCTCTGAAGCGGCGCGGGGTGCGCGGGGTCGTCACCAACACCGGTATCCGCGACACCCAGGAGCTGCGTGACATGGGCTTCGCGGCCTGGTCCCGCGCGGTCTCCTCGCAGGGCACCGTCAAGGCCACCGGCGGCTCGGTCAACGTGCCGCTCGCCATCGACGGCCAGGTGATCAACCCGGGCGACGTGATCCTGGCCGACGACGACGGTGTCGTGGTCGTCCCGCGTGAGCGCGTGGCCGGGACGGTGCAGCGGTCCGAGGCCCGCGAGGCCAAGGAGGCCGCCACCCGGGCCGCCTTCCTCGACGGCCAACTGGGCCTGGACCGCTACGGGTTGCGCGAGACGCTGAAGAACCTCGGCGTCGAGTACAGGTCCTACGAGGAGTACACGGGGCAGCGGTCGTGACCCCGCTGCCCGAGGAGGTGCCCTGCATGCTGATGCGGGGCGGCACTTCCAAGGGCGCCTACTTCCTCGCCGGCGACCTGCCCGCCGAACCCGCCCTGCGCGACGACCTGTTGCTGCGCATCATGGGCAGCCCGGACGAGCGGCAGATCGACGGCCTGGGCGGCGCGCACCCGCTCACCAGCAAAGTCGCCGTGATCTCACCGTCCGCCCACCCCGAGGCCGACGTCGACTACCTGTTCCTCCAAGTCGTCGTCGACAGACCCGAGGTGAGCGCCCGTCAGAACTGCGGGAACATCCTCGCCGGCGTCGGCCCGTTCGCCGTCGAGCGCGGACTCGTCCCGGCGGGGGAGCGGCGGACCTCCGTCCGGATCCGCATGGTCAACTCCGGCGACCGCGCCACGGCGACCTTCCCGACCCCCGGGGGCCGCGTGGACTACACGGGGGACGCGCAGATCTCGGGCGTGCCCGGGACGGCGGCGCCGGTGGCGATCGAGTTCCCGCCGGGCGCCGGGAAGCTGCTCCCCACCGGCAGCGCCGTCGACGTCATCGACGGCGTCGAGGTGACCTGCGTGGACAACGGCATGCCGACCGTCCTCATCCCGGCGACCTCCCTCCAGGTCACCGGCTACGAGCTGCCCCGGGACCTGGAGGAGGACGTCGCCCTGACGGATCGCCTGCGCACCATCCGCCTGGCGGCAGGTCGCCTGATGGGCCTCGGTGACGTGTCCGACGCCACCGTGCCCAAGCTCACGCTGCTCGCCCCGCCGCGCGACGGCGGCGCGGTCAGCACCCGCACCTTCATCCCCGTGCGCTGCCACACCTCCATCGGGGTCCTCGGTGCCGCGAGTGTGGCCGCGGGCCTGCGGATCGACGGCAGCGTGGGCGCCGAGCTCGCGATGATCGATCCCGGGAGCGAGCGCGTCCGCATAGAACACCCCACGGGATTCCTGGACATCGAAAGCAGCCTGGCCACCACACCCGACGGCCTGCCCTCCGCCCGCCGTACCGCCGTGGTCCGCACGGCCCGCAAGATCTTCGACGGCACCGTCTTCCCCCGGGCCGCCCACCGACCCACAGGAGGTCACCGATGACTCCACCGCTCGGCGACATCGCCCACATCGGCCACACCCAGCTCTTCACCCCGGACCTGGACGCCAGCGTCGCCTTCTTCACCGACTTCCTCGGCCTGACGGTCAACGGCCAGGACGGCGACACGGTTTATCTGCGGACCTACGACGACTACGAGCACCACAGCCTCGTCCTCACCGCCCGCGAACAGCCCGGTCTCGGCCGGCTCGCCCTGCGCACCTCCAGCGAGGAGGCCCTTCACCGCCGTATCAAGGCAGTTGAGGAGTCCGGCGGCACCGGCACCTGGGTCGAGGACGAACCCGGTCTCGGCAAGCTCTACGTCACCACCGACCCGGACCGGCACGAGCACGCCCTCTACTGGGAGAGCGAGCACTACCGGGCCCCCGACGATCTGAAACCCGCCCTGAAGAACCAGCCGCAGGCCAAGCCCAACAGGGGAGTCGGCGTACGGCGGTTGGACCACATCAACTTCCTCGCGGCCGACGTGCTCGCCAATGCCGAGTTCCAGCAGAACGTGCTCGGCGCCCGGCCCACCGAGCAGATCCGGCTGGACAGCGGGAAGATCGCGGCGCGCTGGCTGACGTACACGAACAAGTCGTACGACGTCGTCTACACCTCGGACTGGACCGGCAGCGAGGGGCGGCTGCATCACATCGCCTTCGCGACCGACACCCGCGAGGATGTCCTGCGCGCGGCCGATCTCGCCATCGACACGGGCGTGTTCATCGAGACCGGCCCGCACAAGCACGCCATCCAGCAGACGTTCTTCCTGTACGTCTACGAGCCCGGCGGCAACCGCATCGAGCTGTGCAACCCGCTCACCCGGCTGGTGCTCGCGCCCGACTGGCCGCTCGTCACCTGGACCGAGGAGGAGCGGAGGAAGGGGCAGGCCTGGGGTCTGAAGACCATTGAGTCGTTCCATACGCACGGGACGCCGCCGGTGGCCTGAGCCGCGCTGTTCCGAGCCGTCCCTGAATTGTCGATGAGATTGTTGACAAAAGCGTTGACACTCCAGGGTCGGCTCTGTCCGCCCGCGGCAGCAGACTGGCCCTCCTGGTCGTCGGCCTGTGCTGGCTGGCCGTGCTCTTCGACGGGCTCGACATGTTCATCTACGGCTCGGTGCTGCCCCACCTGCTGGAGACCAGGACCTTCGGTCTCACCGCGGGCCAGGCCGGTGACCTCGGCAGCTACGCCACTTCGGCATGCTGGTCGGCGCCCTCGTCGCCGGCACGATCGCCGACCGGATCGGCCGCAAGCGGCTGATGGTCGCCTGTGTGACCCTCTTCTCCCTGGCCTCCGGCCTGTGCGCGGTGTCGGAGAGCGTGGCCGTCTTCGGCCTCGGCCGGACCCTGGCGGGCGTCGGCCTCGGCGGACTGCTGGCGACCGCGATCAGCATGGTCTCCGACTACGCCCCGCGCGGCCGCGGCGCCCTCGTCATCGGCCTGCTGATGACCGCCCACCACGCGGGCGGCATCCTCTCCGCCTATGTGGCCAAGTGGCTCATCGACCCGGTCGGCTGGCGTGCCGCGTTCTGGGTCTGCGTCCTCCCGCTGCTCTTCGCCCCGGTGCTGGCGAAGCTGCTGCCCGAGTCGCCGAGCTTCCTGGTCGCCAAGGGCCGCGGTGAGGAGGCCAGGGCCCTGGCCGAGCGCTACGACGTCGAGGTGCCCGCCGCGAGGACCGGCGGCGCCGGGGACCGCTGGACCAGCCTGGCGGCCCTCTTCCGCGGGAACGAGTGGATCCAGACCCTGCTCTACTGGGCGGCCTCCTTCGGCGGCCTGCTCCTCGTGTACGGCGTCGCCACCTGGCTGCCGACCCTGATGCGCGCCGAGGGCTACGAACTGGGCTCCGCGCTGTCCTTCGTGGTCGTCTTCAACCTCGGCGGCATCGTGGGCATGCTGGTCGCGGGCCGGGCCGCCGACCGCTTCGGCGCCCCGCGCGTCTCGGCGCTCTGGTTCGGGCTCACCGCCGCGGGCGTCTTCCTGCTCGGCGTCCACATGCCGATGACCGTCACGATGATCGTCGTCTTCCTTCACCGGCGTCTTCCTCAACAGCGCCCAGACGATGATCTACGCCACGGTCTCGATCCGCTCCGCCGCGGACAACCGCGCCACCGCCGTCGGCTGGACCTCCGGCATGGGCCGCTTCGGCGCCGTCTTCGGCCCGTGGCTCGGCGGCCGGCTGCTCGCGTCGGGCAACGGCGACCGGGGCTTCACCGCCTTCGCCGTCGCCGGCCTGTCGTCCATGGTCTTCATCGGCATCGCCGCCCTGCGCACCGCGAAGCGGACGCCCAGCGGCAGCGAGCGGGAGCTGGTCGCGGCGCACTGACCCGCCAGGCTTGTCTGCGGTGGCGTCGGCCCGGGCGCCCTCCGCTCAGTGCGACACCCGCACCCCGTCCAGCGCGATCGACAACACCCGGTCGCGCTGGGCGTCGTCGTCGAAGGCCGTCGCGGTGATCCCCGAGACCATCCGCAGCAGATCCACGAAGTCCATGTCCCGCCGCACCTGGCCCGCCTCCTGCGCCCGCGCGAACAACGGCCCGCCCGCCGCGTACATCGAGTCCCGGCAGGCCGTGAAGATCTCCGACTCGTCGTTGAGCGCCTCGCGGACCGCCCGCTTGGTCACCATGTAGCCGGCGAACCGGTCGAGCCAGGCTGTCAGCGCCTCCCAGGGCTCCTGCTCCGCGACCTCCTGGGCGACGCGTACGAGGGTGTTCACCTCGTCCGCGTAGACGCTCTCGAAGAGATGGCGGCGGGTGGGGAAGTTCCGGTACAGGGTGCCGATGCCCACGCCCGCGCGCCGTGCGATGTCCTCCAGGGACGCCTCCGCGCCGTGCTCCGCGAACGCCTCGCGGGCCGCGGCCAGCAGGGCGTCGTAGTTGCGGGCGGCGTCCTTCCGGTGCGGTCTGCGGGACGCGACGATCTCGCTGATGGGGAACGACGGGGCGGTCACGGCTGCCTCCCGGGGCTGAAACGGAGGTGCACCTCCGGTACGGGTTGAAGCGGAGGGTTGCCTCCGCTAGAGTGGAGGCGTACCTCCACTTTACCAGTCGAGGTGCCCCATCCTCCTTTCCGCGACCGCTTCCCAAGAGGCCCCGGCCGCACCCCGTTCGTTCGGAGAGGCTCTTCATGCCCCGCAAGTCCACCCGCCTCACCTTCGCCGTCCTCGCGGCCGGTGCGGGCGTGTTCTCCATGCTGCAGTCGCTGATCGCGCCGGCCCTGCCGACCGTCCAGCACGCGCTGCACACCTCGCAGTCCACCGTGACCTGGGTGATGACCGCGTATCTGCTGTCCGCCTCGGTCTTCACGCCGATCCTCGGCCGGGTCGGCGACCTGATCGGCAAGAAGCGCACACTCGTCGCCGTCCTCGTGACCGTGGCCGTCGGCTGTCTCCTGGCCGCGCTCGCGCCGAGCATCGGTGTGCTGATCGTCGCCCGGGTCGTGCAGGGCGTCGGCGGTGCCCTGTTCCCGCTCTCCTTCGGCATCATCCGGGACGAGTTCGCCGCGTCCGAGGTGAGCGGCTCCATCAGCAACCTGTCCGCCGTGATCGCCGCCGGAGGTGGCGTCGGCATCGTCGCCGCGGGCCCCATCGTGTCCGCGCTCGACTACCGCTGGCTGTTCTGGATCCCGGTCGCCATCGTGATCGCCGCGACGCTGATCGCCGTACGGTATGTGCCCGAGTCGCCCAACAGGGCGCAGGGGAACGTCAACTGGCCGGGCGCGGTCCTGCTGTCCGCGTGGCTGGTCGCGCTGCTGCTGCCGCTCAGCCAGGCCGGCAAGTGGGGCTGGGGCTCGGCCCGGGTGCTCGGCCTGTTCGCCGCGGCCGTCGCGCTGTTCGCGCTGTGGCTGTACTCCGAGGCCCGCTCCCGCACCCCGCTGATCGACCTGAAGGTGATGCGCCTGCCCGCCGTCTGGACCACCAACACCGCCGCGCTGCTCTTCGGCGCCGGGATGTACTCGATCTGGTCCTTCCTGCCGGGCTTCGTGCAGACGCCGTCGTCCGCCGGGTACGGCTTCGGCGCGAGCGTCACCGCGGCCGGGCTGCTCATGCTGCCGATGCTGGTGGCGATGTTCCTCTCCGGGGTGCTCAGCGGCCGGCTGGAGCCGGTCGTCGGCGCCAAGTCCCTGCTGGTGACCGGTGCCGCGCTGGGCGCGGTGGCCTGCGGGTTCCTCGCCCTGTGGCACGACGAGCAGTGGCAGATCGCCGTCGTCGCGGGCCTGTTCGGCCTGGGCATCGGGCTCGCCTTCGCCTCCATGGCCAACCTGATCGTGGGCAGCGTCCCGGCCGACCAGACCGGCGCCGCGACCGGCATGAACGCCAACATCCGCACCATCGGCGGCTCCATCGGCGCGGCGGTCACCAGCGTCCTGGTCACCGGTCACCTCCAGCCCTCCGGGCTGCCCCACGAGTCCGGCTACACGCACGGCTTCTCGCTGCTGGCCGTGCTGTGCCTGGCGGCGGCGCTGGCCGCCCTGCTGGTTCCGGTACGGCGGACCGTGCGCCGGGTCGTCACGGACACCACGGAGGTCCGCGAGACCGCGGCCACCCGGGGCTGATGTCCCGCCAGTCGGTCCGGCCGCGTGCGTGGGGTAGGGTTTAGCTGCGCGATCACACGGAACACCCGTGGCGATCGCGGCCGGGACGTGGCGCAGCTTGGTAGCGCACTTGACTGGGGGTCAAGGGGTCGCAGGTTCAAATCCTGTCGTCCCGACGGTACGAAGGGCTTCGCGGGCAACAGCCCGCGAGGCCCTTTTTCGCGTGGGCCCGAGCTCACCCGGGCTGCCCTGCGACGGGTGAATGTTCGGGAAGCGTGGAAAACTGAGTGCGTGGGAGCGCTGCCCATGACCTGCCGAGACATGGTGGTGAGCGCCGTGGTCACAGGTGACAGGAACACCGCGCATCCGGCCGCAGGCCGGGTGGATCCGCTCGGGGACCCGTTCTTGCGTACACGATTCGCGGTGCCGTCCAGGCCCGCCACGTTCCTGCCCCGCCGACGCCTGACCCAGCACCTGGCAGAGGGCCTCCGGACGCCGCTGACCATGGTGAACGGTTCGGCCGGCGCGGGGAAGACCCTGTTGGTCGCCGACTGGACCGCGAACCTCGACCGGCCTGTCGCCTGGCTCACCGTCGAGGCGGAGAAACAGCGCCCCGGCACGTTCTGGGCGTACTTCCTCCAGGCTCTCAGCGCCTGTGGCACTCCGCTGTCCGACCGGGTCCACTGCCCGGCGGACCCGAACCGGGTGAGCCGCAAGGTGCTGTCGGAGATCGCCGAGGACCTGGTCGGACGCGACCCGGCCCCGATCGTCGTGCTCGACGAGTTCGACCGGGTGAGCGCGTCCGAGGTGGCGGAGCAGCTGGAGTTCGTGCTGCAGCACGCCGGATCCGGGCTGCGTCTGATCCTCGTCACCCGCAACGAACCGATGCTCTCCCTGCACCGCTACCGAGCCGCCGGAACCCTGACGGAGATCCGTGACGCCGAGCTCGCCCTGAACCCCGAGGAGGCCGCGGCGCTCCTGGAACTGCACGGACTCAGCCTGCCCGCCGACGCGGTGCGCTCCCTCGTGGAGCGCACCCGCGGCTGGGCCGCCGGGCTGCGGCTGTGCGCCCTGGCCGCGCAGGAGAGCCCGGACCCGGAGAGGTACCTCAAGGAGTTCGAGGCAGACCACAGCACGGTCGCCGACTTCCTGCTGGCGGAGGTGCTCAGACGCCAGCCGCCGGCGACGCAGGACCTGCTGCTGCGCGTCAGCGTCCTGGACCGCTTCTGTCCCGACCTGGTGAACCGGCTGACCCACCGGACCGATGCCGCACTCATCCTGGCCGAGCTGCACCGCGACAACGCCTTCGTCGAACAGCTGGGACAGGGGTGGTACCGCCTGCATCCGTTGTTCGGCGAGATACTCCAGACCCATCTCCGGGTGCGCCACCCCGGTCTCGAACCCGATCTGCACCGGTCGGCGGCCCAGTGGATGCGGCGCCGCGGCGCCCTTCCGGAGGCACTCGCCCACGGAGCCGCCGCCGACGACTGGGGCTTCACCGCCGCCGCTGTCGTCGACGACCTCGCGATCGGACAGTTCTTCACCGGTCTGCGCTCCGACGACCTGAACGAGCTGTTCTCCCGGATGGGGCCCGAGGCCACGGGCCCCGCGACCGAGCTCGTCCGGGCGGCTCGCGATCTCGCCCACAGCGAGCTCGACCGGGGTGTGGCCCACCTGCACCACGTCGAGGCATGGCTGTCGGCCGAAACGGAAGATCCGGCGGCCGCCCAGCTGAGCTGGGCCTTCCTGGAGGCGGTGGCCGCCCGGCTGACCGGTTCTCCCGCACGGGCCGAACAGGCCGCCGAGACCGCCGACGAGGTACGGCAGGATGTCCCCCCGCACCTCCTGGACAAACACCCCGAACTGTCCGCCCTGCTGCTGACCCATCTGGGCTCCACTCGTCTGTGGGCCGGACGCTACGAGGACGCGAGGGCCGCGCTGTCCGAGGCGGCCGACTGTCCCGGCGGGATCCTGACGGTGCTGCCCCGAGAGGAGTCGATGGGCCACCTGGCGTTGATCGACTACCTGGACGGCTGGCCCGGCAGGGCCGAGCACCAGGCCCTCGCGGCGATGACCGAGACGGAGCGGTTCAGCCTTCCGCAGCCCGCCGGCTCCGGCATCGAACGGCTGGTGCTGGCCGCCGTGGCGGTCGACCGCCACGAACTGGGCCGGGCCCAGGCCCTCCTCGACGAGGCCGACGAGCTCGACCTCGACACCCAGGACCCGGTGAAGGCCGCCGGGCGGGCGATCGCCACGTCCCGGCTCCACCTGGCACGGGGCAACGCGCGAGCGGCCATGGAGTCGGTGACCCCGGCCCTGAACACCGCCGTCGCCTCACCCTGGGCGGACAGCCTGGAGCGGCTGGTCACCTCCGCCGTCCATCTGGCCGAGGGGCGGTCCGAGACGGCCGCCGAAGTGCTCCGGCACCTGCCGGACGACCAGCCGACCTGGACGGTGGAAGCCGCGCGCATCCAGCTCGCCGCGGGCAGGACGCGCGCCGCGATCGACCTTCTCGACAGCGTGCCCGCCGAGAGCCGGCCGGGGCCCGCGGTGACCGTGCGGGCGGCGCTGGTGAGAGCTCAGGCCGCACAGGTGGCGGGTGACACCGAGACAGCCCGCAGGTTCGTCGCGCAGGCCCTTCTGCTCGCCCGGCGCGAACGGCTGCGCCGCCCCTTCCTCGACGCCGGGCGCTGGATCAGGCCGCTGCTGGCCACGGCGCCCCTGCGGTCACTGGCCGCCGAATGGCTCGTGCCCGGCCCCGTATCCGGCAACGGACCGGGCGCGGCCGGCCCGCGCCCCGCGCCGATCGTCGTGCAGGAGCTGAGCGAGCGCGAGCGCGACGTCCTGCAACGGCTGGCGCAGATGATGTCGACGGAGGAAATCGCCGTGGACCTGTACCTCTCGGTGAACACGGTGAAGACCCACCTCAAGAGCCTGTACCGGAAGCTGGCCGTGAACCGCCGCAGCGAGGCGGTGCACCGCGCACGGGACATGCGGCTCCTGTGAGGACACTCCAGGTCGCCCGCGGCGGGTGAGGCGCCGGCCGCCCCGCTGCGCTGACATGGAGGAGCGGCCGCCTCCACTGCCGCCGCGAACCGACTTGGCGAGGTGGTCACCATGAGGCGATGGCGCGCACTGATCGTCCTGGGGACGGCTCAGTTCCTGATGGTCCTGGACACCTCGGTCATGAACGTGTCGATCAGCCAGCTGGTCGAGGACTTCGACACCGAGGTCACCACCATCCAGGCCGTCATCACCCTGTACGCGCTGGTCATGGCCGCGTTCATGGTCATCGGCGGCAGGCTCGGCGACATCCTGGGTCGGCGCCGCCTCTTCTTCCTCGGACTGATGGTGTACGGCACGGGTTCGGCCCTGACCGCGCTGGCCCCCACCGTGTGGGTCCTCGCCCTCGGCTGGTCCGTCATCGAGGGGCTCGGCGCCGCCATGGTGCTGCCCGCCATGGCCGCCCTGGTCGCGGAGTCGTATCGCGGGCCGGACCGGGCCGTCGCCTACGGTGTCATCGGCGGCCTCGCCGGCGCGGGGATCGCGGTCGGGCCGCTTCTCGGCGGCTGGGTGACCACCTATCTCACATGGCGGCTGGTCTTCGCGGGGGAGGTCGTGGTCGTCGTGGCCGTGCTGTGCTGCCGACGGGTGATCACCGAGTCCCGCCCCACCGGGCCACATCCCCGTCTCGACGGAGTCGGTGCCGTGCTGTCGGCCGCCGGGCTGGGACTGGGTGTGCTCGGTGTGCTGCAGAGCAGCACCTGGGGCTGGGTCTCGCCCCGCAACCCGCCCTTCACCGTCCTGGGGTTCTCCCCGACTCTCTTCGTCGTCGGTGCCGGAGTGGCGGTCCTCGCCCTCTTCGTCCGCTGGGAGCGGCGGCGCGACGCCCGGGGTGCCGACCCTCTCGTGCACCTGCCCCTGCTGGAACGCCCGGCTCTGCGCTCCGGTCTGATGACCCTGCTGGGCCAGAACCTCATCCTGCTGGGCCTGTTCTTCGTGATCCCGCTGTACCTGCAGGTCGTGCAGGGCTTCGACGCGTTCGAGACGGGACTTCGTCTGCTGCCGGTGTCCATCACCATGCTCGTGGCCTCCCTGCTCGCCTCCTCGCTGGGACGGGCCGTCGGACCGCGCAGGATCGTCCGGCTGGCCCTCGCCACCCTGGCGGTCGCCGTCGTGTGGCTGCTCGCCACCATCGACCCCGTCATCGACGACGCGCAGTTCGCCGGAGCCATGGCCCTGGTGGGCGTGGGCACCGGCCTGCTCGCCTCGCAGCTGGGCAACGTCGTCCAGTCCAGCGTCGGCGAGGAGGAGCGCAGCGAGGTCGGCGGTCTTCAGTTCACGGCGCAGAACCTGGGCTCCGCGCTGGGCACGGCACTGATCGGGTCGATCCTCCTCGGTGCGCTGGCGCATGCCTTCACCGCCCAGGTCGAGGACGATCCACGGCTCTCCGAGGAGGCCCGCACGCAGACCGGTGTGGCCCTCGAGTCCGGCATCTCCTTCGTCACCACCGACCAGGTGCGCTCCGCGGCGGCGGACGCCGGCCTGCCGCCCTCCGAGGTCGACGCCATCGCGGACTCCTACGCCTCCGCGCAGCTCGACGGTCTCAAGGCCGCGATCCTCGCCACCGGCGGCGTCACGCTGGCCAGTTTCCTCGTCACACCGAACCTCCCGGGCGGCGGGAAGAGCCGTACCGGAGCCCGGGGGAAGACCGCGGCACCGGCCCCGTCGGCCGGGCCGGCGAGCTGATCCACAGGGAGCACCGATGTCCACGACCGACCACCCGACGGTTCGCGGGACCGACAGCGAGCGCCGGGCCCGCGCCGACTACACCGGCGGCGTCTACGGATCCATGCTCGCGGCCTCCGTGGTGATCGGCGCCGGCGCCCTGGGCTCGTTCCCGCGCCTGGAACTGGTGGTGTTGTTGCTGCTCACCGGGGTGGCGTTCTGGATCGCCCATGTGCACGCCCAGCTGTTCGGCGCGCGGCTGGCACAGCAGCCGCTCGACCGTCACGTCGTCTTCCACGCGTGCCGTGAGGAGTGGCCGATCGTCAAGGCCGCCGTACCGCCGGCCGTGGCGGTGGCCGTCAGCCCGCTGCTGGGCCTGGACGTGCAGGGCGCCCTGTGGCTGGCGCTCTCCGTCGCGGTGGCCGGGCAGGTGGCGTGGTCCGTGGCCGCGGCCCGTCGTGCTCACGCCACCTGGCGGCTGGTCGCCGTCACCGCCTCGGTCAACCTTCTGCTCGGCCTGCTGATCATCTCCTTCAAGGTGTTCCTGAAGCACTGACCGGGCCGGCGGAGCCGACGGAGGGCGGATCACCTTCGCAGGGTGAGGCCGCCGGGCAGGCTCCGAGGGGACCATCGCAGAACAGGGCACAGACAGCCTTCCCGGCAGCCCGCGGGAGTACAGCCCATGCGTTACGAGATCCGCATCGACGGACACATGTCGGACATCCTGACCGAAGCCTTTCCCGAGCTGGAACACGTGGTCATGTCCGGGCAGACCGTCCTGTTCGGCTCCGTCGTCGACGAGGCGCAGCTGTTCGGTCTGCTGGCCCGTTGCCAGTCGCTGGGCCTGCGCGTGGTGGAGATGCGGCGGATGCCCGACGACTGAGCGGGCGTGGCCCGCCCCGAGGCTCACCGGCGCCCAGGCAGGCGGCGATGGCCATGGGATCGCCGGAGCGGGCGTGGGCCCCGGCCGACGAGGAACCGAACAGCCGGGCCAACAGCCCGAGCAGGCCCGGGTCCATGGCCTCCGGCCGGGCGATGCCCGAAAGAGGTGCACGGGCACGGACGCCGGTGCCGACCGCCGCCTGTTCGCCGGGCGGCAGCGATGACGAGGACCGGCATCACGACCGGCGCCCACCTCGGTTCCCGGCCCACTGGCACGGCCCGTGGCGCGGATCACCCGTGACGGGTGACCCGGCCGTGGACCGTGCGCGGGACGCTGGGCCGCGTGAGGGCCTCCGTACCGCCCGGGCGGTGCTGGGACGACCCATCCGACGGGGCGAGGAGGAACCATGACCGTGCCGCGTGGATCGGCACCGCCCACCGCACCGGAGCGCGACCCCTACGGCGGCGCCTCCGATCGCATGGCCGGCGGCGCGGACGTACTGGGGCGGCTCGGCCGTTCCTGGACCTGGATCCTCGGGTCCGCGATCGCCACGCTCGTGCCGGGCGTCCTCGTGCTGGTCTGGCCGGACGAGACCCTGCAGGTCCTCGCCGTCCTCATCGGCCTGTACCTGCTCGTGACCGGAGCGTTCCGGTTCGTCGCCGTCTTCGCCCGGGGCACGTCCGGCGAACGGCTCCCCGGTCTGCTCATCGCCGTGCTCTACGTCCTTGCCGGGGTGCTGTGTCTGCGCAATCCGCTCCAGACCATCGCCGCGCTCTCCCTGATCGTCGGAGTGGTCTGGCTGGTGTCCGGGATCCTCACCCTCTACACGGCGATCGCCACCGAGGACCTGCCGCACCGTGCCTTCGTGGTGGGCGTGGCGGTGATCGGCATCGTCGCCGGGATCGTGGTGCTGGCCCTGCCGGCCGAGTCGGCCCGTGCGCTGACCCGGCTGCTCGGCCTGTGGCTCGTCCTGCTCGGCCTGTTCGAGCTCGTGCTCGCCCTCGCCTGGCGGGCCGCGCTGCGCAGGTCGGGCCTCACGGACCGCCAGGAGGCACCGGCGGACGTCTGAGACGGAACCCGGCACCGCACAGCCCGCGTTCTGCTGGGCCGTGCTCCGACAACCGACCCGGCCGGGGTGCCCGCTCACCCGCGCCGGGTGAAGCGCCCGCTTCTTGCCGTGGGCACGCTGAGGACGGCAGACAGGCGGCCGGGCGAAGGCCCCGGACGGAGGAGACTGACATGAGTGCGTCCACGTACCTCGCGTACGACTATCCGCTGCTGAGCGTCTTCTGGTCCATGCTGTGGTTCTTCCTGTGGATCATGTGGTTCGTCCTGCTCTTCCGGGTCGTCGTCGACATCTTCCGGGACGACGCCATGAGCGGCTGGGCCAAGGCCGGCTGGCTGGTGTTCACGATCGTCCTGCCCTTCCTGGGCGTCTTCGTCTACGTCATCGCCCGCGGCAAGCACATGGGCCGTCGTGAGGTCGCCCAGGCGCGGTCACAGCAGCAGGCCTTCGACTCGTACATCCGTGAGACCGCCAAGGGCGGCGGCAGCAGCGCCGACGAACTCGCCAAGCTCTCGGAGATCCGGGCCAAGGGCGACATCACGGACGCGGAGTTCGCCCGGGCGAAGGAGCTGGTCCTGAGCGGCCACGGGTCGGGGACATCCGCCGACGTCACCGCCACCTCCCGGCGCTGAGCACGCCGACCGATCGAAACGAGGGGTAAGGATGACCGCCACACACACCGCACACCGGTCCACGGCCAAGCAGGGCTGGGCCTCCGGGACGATGGTCTTCGCGGCCGTCATGCTGATGCTCGCCGGAGTGCTCGACATCTTCCGGGGCATCATGGCCATCGCCGAGGACGACGTCTTCGTCACGACGCGCAACTACGTCTTCCAGTTCGACCTGACCAGCTGGGGCTGGATCCACCTCGCCCTGGGAGTGATCGGCGTGCTGGTGAGCCTCGGGCTCTTCCGCGCGGCGACCTGGGCGCGGGTGACCGGGGTGGCCATCGCCGGACTCATCATCATCGAGAACTTCCTCGACCTGCCGTACTACCCGGTGTGGTCGGTCGTGATGATCGCGTTCTCCGGATTCGTCATCTGGGCCCTGTGCGTGGTCCGGCGCGACGACTCCTTCGCTTCGTTCTGACCGTTGTGCTCGACGGTTCCGGCCGACGGACCGGGCCGGGTGCACCGCACCCGGCCCGATGCCGTACGGGAGCCGCTCGCAGCGGTCAGACCTCCTTGCGCACCAGCCCGTCATGGGCGTCGCCCAGCCTGTTCGCGAGCTGTTCGACCCCGAGGGCGTCGAGGCCCCGCTGCCCGGACACCGCGGCCCTGGCAGCCGTGCGGGCGGTGGCGAAGAGGGCCCAGGAGTCGGCCGTGTAGTCGGTCCGGTCCGGGGAGCCCACCGCGTCCAGAGCGGCCCGGACCGGGGTGGTGTCGACCGGCCCGTCCACGTCGCCCGAGATCGCGGTGAAGGCGTCGAGGACGAGCTTCCCGGACTTCAGCGTGAACGTCACCGTGTGCCTGCCGTCGGGCAGGCCGCGCAGTGAGTACGTCGCCTGGCGCTTGTCGGTGGCGGTGGTCCGCGCGTTCCGGGCGACGAGCCGGCCGTCCACCAGGACATCGAGGACGGCACTCGCGTCGTTGCCGCCGATGACGTCGATGCCCGTGCCGCGGAACGGCACGGTCACGGTCGCGCCGGCGGTGGTGCTGGTCGACGTCGACCGGTACCAGTTCATCGCGTCGCCGAGGGAGGCGTTCCGGCTCCAGGTGCCGTCGTAGGCGACCGAACTGTCCATGTTGTCGGTCAGCGTGGTGGCGTACGGGCTGTATCCGGCGACCTTCTCGACCCTCAGGTTGTCGAACGCGGTCCGGTGGAAGTCGGTGCCGAGCTTGACGCGCCCCTCGCTCACGGGCGCCGGGTCCTGGTAGCCGGCGACGGCCTGTCCGTCGACGTACGCGGTCACGGTCGCGCCCTTGGTCTCGACGGCGAGACGGTAGCCGGCGGACGCGGTGACCGTTCCGGTCCGCAGCGCCGTGCCGTACCGGTAGAAGGTCCAGTTCCCGTCCGGGCCGATCCCGACGCTGTACGCCGCGTCGGTCGCCGCCATGCCCTTCTGCTGGCGTACGCCCAGGGTGGCGAGGCCGCCCTGCGGGTCGGGGAAGGAGACGTCGACCGAGGCCCGGTAGTTCTCCCAACGGAAGTCGCCGACCGTGGTGTTGGGGGTGTTCCGGTTCCAGGCGCCGGTGTCCTTCATGGACTGGTCCAGGTACTGGTACAGCGCGTAGCCGCCGTCGGCGTCCTTGCCGACCTCCCACGCGCCGGTCTGGTCGACCAGGTAACGGGGCTGGTTGCCCCGGGACTCTAGGTACGACCGGGACACCTTGCGGGCCCCGTTGTCGGTGCCGACCTGGACCCGGCCCTCCTCCTCGTACCCGAAGTCATCGGCGTACAGGACGGAGTCGCGGGTGTTGTGCCTCTTGCCGGTCGCGTCGGTGTCGAGCACCGTACGGGCCCCGGCCCGGGGCAGGCGCTGGGTGGTCGCCTTGTCGTGGCTGCGGTCGAGCGTGGTGAACGTGACGATCGAGCGCGGCTTGACCGTGTAGGTGTAGAAGCCGTCGCCGTCGGGGCGGAGTTCGGCGGCGAGGTGCTTGAAGTTCGCGTCGTAGGCCTGGCCGGGGTCCGCCGCGCGGGTCTCCCAGACCTCCATGGTGGGATCGTCGCCCAGGTCCAGGTGCTCGGCCTTGATCCGGTACGTCTTCGTGCGGTCGCTGTCGTTGACGGCGATCGTGGAGAAGTCCTTCTTCCGCGGGTCGGCGAGTGTCAGGTAGCTGGGCGCGCCGTTCGAGCCGTCGACGTTCTCGGTGCCGCTCACCCCGCTGTGGCTCGCCTCCGGCACGGTGCGCCAGATGCCGGCCGTGTTGGTGTCGTTCTCCCAGCCGGTCCTCGCGAACTGGGTGAAGTGCTGCATCACGTACACGGCGGCGTCGTAGTGGATGCTCCCGGACCACGGGTCGCGGGCGCTGACCAGCTCCTTGTGGCTGTACTGGGCGCCCTCGTAGAAGGCCCCGATCGCCGGCTGGAAGATGTAGTGCGTCCGCTTGGAGTTGGCGTAGCTCTTCACGGAGCGGTTGGCGATGTCGAGCGCGCTCTGCACACCGCCGATCCCGGTGCTCGCGCCGCCCGGACCCTCGGTGTTGTTGACGCGGTAGTCCGTCCAGCCGAACGAGCCGACGCCCTCGCTGTACCAGACCTCCTTGTCCTGGCCAAGGGCGTTGTCACCGGTCGCCAGCTTCGAGTACGGACGGTAGGTGGCGCTGTCGGGGGTGCCGTCGAGCCGGTCCTCGGTGGTGTAGTGGTAGCCCACCGCGTTGACCGCGCCGAAGAGTTCGGTGTCCGTGAGCAGCGCCGGACCGATGTTCTTCGTGGTGTTCTCGTCCGAGGCGACGATCTTGATGGCGCGGTACGCCTTCGCGGCCGCCCGTTGCTGACGAGACGTCAGGCCGTAGCGGGAGTCGGTGAATTCGGTGTCGTTCGCCAGCGCGTTCTTGTACCACTTGACGAAGGAGAGGTCGGGTTTCGTGGTCTCGTTGGTGTCCGGATCGACGTAGTCGACCATGTACCCGTACTTCTGGTACGCGTCGAGGATCGTCTCCTTATACCACTTGTACATCTCGTCGGTGCCGGTGCCCTTGTTCCACTCGGTCTGGACCCACTGGGGCATGACCCAGCGCAGGATCGAGACCTTGAGCCGCGGATTCACCGTCTTGGCGTCGGCGGCCAGTTGGAAGCCGGGGGAGCGGGACGCGTCGGCGAGTTCGTCCGCGGTGCGCATGGTCGCGGGGTCGGAACCGGTCGACGTGTTGGTGTCCGAACCCATCTCGATCTTGACGTGGTTGATCAGCGGGTTCCGCCCGCCGAACAGGACCCTGACGAGCTGCCAGTAACGGTCGGGGTGCTCCGCCTTGTAGTCCATCAGCAGATTGCTCGTGCTGTTGCAGCTGAGCAGACCGAGGCCCTTGTAGGTCAGGCCGTTCACGTTGTCGGCGCGTACGTCACTCCCGTCGACCACGATCTGCGCGGGATCGTCCGCGGAGTGGGCGGCGGGTGCCGCGGTCACACCCGCCGCCAGTGCCATGGTGGTCGCCGCGGCGAGCGAGGCCCACCCGAATCTTCGCTGCATACCCATTCGGGGGACCGTAGGTGGCAAGCGCTTTCTACGTCAATCCCCTTGCGTCACTTGAGATTTGACGTTTCTCGATGGGTGTGACCTGCCGAAAAACGCATGGACCGCGAGGTGGCCGCCGCGGGACACTGCCGAACTCGGACCGCTACTCCCCATACACACAGGGTTAGGATGCAGACGCCTGAGCTGGAAAAAATCACACCGCGCCGAGGCGCGGTGCTCCTCGCACTTCGTTACTACGGACGGGAGTTGGCCCGGCTTCGCCGGCTGACGGCTCCCGCCATGCTGCTGTTCGCGCTGGGCGGCATCGGTCTCAACTACATCGCCCCGCTCATCGTCGCCAGGCTCGCCGGCGACATCGCCGACGGCGCCGAACTGACCGCCGGGTCGGCACTGCCGTACGTCCTGGGTTTCGCCGGTGTCCTGCTGCTCGCGGAAGCGCTGTGGCGGGTCGCCCTGCACTGTATGAACCGTCTCGACGCCCTCGGCATCGAGCACCTGTACGTGATCGGGATGGACGAACTGTTCGCCAAGGACGCCACGTTCTTCCACGACAACTTCGCCGGGTCACTGACCAAGCGCGTCCTGAGCTTCGCCACCCGTTTCGAGCCGTTCGTCGACACGCTGGCGTTCCAGGTCGTGGGCAACGTCGTGCCGCTGCTGTTCGGCTCGGTGGTGCTGTGGCACTACGAACCCCTGCTCGTCGTAGGGCTGCTGACGATGATCGTCGTGACGGCGCTGTGCGCGGCGCCCCTCATCCGGCGCCGCCAGGCCCTGGTCGCCGAGCGCGAGGCGGCGGTCGCGCGGGTGTCCGGGCACGTCGCCGACAGCCTGATGAACATGGACACCGTCCGGGCGTTCGGCGCCGAGGCCCGCGAAGCCGCCGAGCACCGCTCCCGCGTCGCGGTCTCACGCCGGCTCATGCTCAGGTCCTGGGACTACGGCAATCTGCGCATCGACACCTTCGTCGCGCCGATGTCCGTGCTGACCAACGCCCTGGGGCTGCTGCTCGCGGTCGCCCTCGGCGGAGGCGAGCACGGCGTCGAGGCGGTCGTGGTCGCCTTCACCTACTACTCCAACGCGACCCGGATCATGTTCGAGTTCAACCAGATCTACCGTCGCCTGGAGAGCTCGATGACGGAGGCCGCTCAGTTCACCGAACTGCTGCTGACCCCGCCGACCGTGCTCGACCCGCCGTCGCCCGAGCCGCTGCTGCCCGGAGCCGCCGAAGTCCGCTTCGAGCGGGTGAACTTCGCCCACGCGGGCGCCGAGCGGCTCTTCGAGGGGCTCGACCTGGTCGTGCCCGGCGGGACGAAGGTGGGGCTCGTCGGCCGGTCCGGCGGCGGCAAGACCACCCTCACCCGGCTGCTGCTGCGGATGCAGGACATCGACGGCGGCCGGATCCTGATCGGAGGACAGGACATCAGCCGGCTGCGCCAGACCGACCTGCGCAGTCTGATGGCCTACGTCCCGCAGGACCCGGCGATGTTCCACCGCACGCTGCGGGACAACATCGCCTTCGCCCGGCCGGACGCCACCGAGGCCGAGATCCGCCGCGCGGCCGAGGCGGCCCACGTCACGGAGTTCGCCGACGCGCTGCCGGAGGGCTTCGACACCCTCGTGGGCGAGCGCGGCGTCAAGCTGTCCGGCGGACAGCGCCAGCGCGTGGCCCTCGCCCGGGCGATCCTGCGCGACGCGCCGATCCTGCTGCTCGACGAGGCGACCAGTGCGCTGGACTCGGAGAGCGAGATCCTGGTCCAGGAGGCGCTGTGGCGGCTCATGGAGGGACGGACGGCGCTCGTGGTGGCGCACCGGCTGAGCACGGTCGCGGGCATGGACCAGCTCGTCGTCCTCGACCGCGGGCGGATCGTGGAGCAGGGCAGCCATCAGGAACTGCTCGCGCTGGACGGGCCGTACGCCAAGCTGTGGCACCACCAGTCGGGGGGATTCCTCGAAGACGACCCGGTGGAGGCCGAGTTGCACTGAACGGGGGCGTCCTGCGCGGGGTGCCGCCCGGACCGGCGGTCACCCCGTGGGACGCCGTCCTGTCACGGAGACTCCCGTTGGCGCAGGAGGCCCGCCTCATGGCCGAAACACCTACGGTGAAGCTGTCTCACCTACCCCCATCTCCAAATCGTAAGCACATATTCCACACATGCCCCCTTGCAGACGGGTCTCGATGGTCTAGATTGACCTTGCTGCCCATGGTGGGACACGGGGCGACAAATAGTGATCTATGGGTCTGGTGCTGCGGATATCGAGCAGAAACGTCTCGGCGCCAGGCTCGGGGGTGATGGGTTCTTGGAACCCGAGGGGGGCTTCGGGTGCAGGGGGCATCCGAGGTTTCAGCGGGTTCCTGAACGGCTCGAAAGTCTGGCGAAGCGTCTAAGTCTGCTGCTTCCTAGGTCAGTTCTTTACACAATGTTGACCTAGGCATGTCATATGCGAGGGGTAGTGCCTCCCGCAAAAGGAACAGCGCGCGGCGCAGGGCGGGGGGTCCTGCGAGGAACGTGGCGGGAGGCGGGGGCCTCCCGGGGGGAGGAACGATGTCCGGCAACCACGTCGTACCACTGGGGACCGGGGGGGTTCTGTGCGGGAGGGGGGAATAGTCGGGCCCCTTCCGTCGACGCACGAGCGTCTGACGGACGGGGCGATCGGCCAGTCGGTGAACGACTGGGAGCAGCGGTACCGCCGTACCGTGATCACCAGCGACACCGTGACCACCGCCTTCGTGGTGGCGGCGATCGGCGAGTTCTTCGGGGCCCGGGACGCGGCCAACTGGCATGAGAAGTGGGGAATACTGGCATTCGGCACCGAGCTGCTGGTGCTGGGAGCGTTCGCGGTGAGCCGCGCCTGGGCTCCGGCCGTGCTCGGCCAGGGTGCCGAGGAATTCCGCCGGCTGGGGCGCTCGCTGTTCGCGGCGACCGTCGTGCTGGCGCTCGGCGGGATCGCCCTCACCTCGCGCAACATCAAACTCTGGATCTTCGTCGCGATCCCCGCGATCGCGCTCGTCACCATGAGCGCGCGGTATCTGCTCCGCCTAGGGCTGCACAAACAGCGCAAGGAAGGGCAGTGTCTGAGACCGGTGCTCGCCGCCGGGAGCCCGGCCACCGTGCGCGACCTGATCAGCCGCACCCGCAAGTTCCCGCATCTCGGATGGCGGGTGGACGGGGTGTGCACGACGGAAGGCCGCGGGCTAGACGGAGACGAACTGGACGGAGTGCCGGTCCTCGGCCAGCTGACGGATGTCGCCAAGTACGTGGAGCACGACGGCTATCGGGTCGTCGCGATCACACCGGACCCGTACTGGACACCGAACCGGCTGCAGCGGCTGGCCTGGAACCTCGAGGGCAGCGATGCCGAGATGGTCGTGGCCCCGGTACTGATGGAGGTGGCCGGACCGCGGCTGCACGTCGACGCCGTGCTCGGGATCCCGCTGCTGCGGGTCAGCATGCCGACGTTCACCGGGGGCCGCCGGGCGATCAAGGCGGTCGCCGACCGGTTGGGCTCGGCGATCCTGCTGATCCTGTTCGCGCCGCTGATGCTCTTCGTCGCACTGCTCGTGGTGACGGACAGCCGGGGCGGGGCGTTCTACCGCCAGCGCAGGGTCGGCAAGGACGGCCGGGAGTTCACCATCCTCAAGTTCCGCACCATGGTCGTAGGGGCCGACCTGGCACGTGCCGAGCTGGCCGACCGCAACGAGGGCGCGGGGCTGCTGTTCAAGATGCGCCGGGATCCGCGGGTGACCCGGGTCGGCACCGTGCTGCGCCGGTACTCGCTCGACGAACTCCCGCAGCTGTTCAACGTACTCACCGGATCGATGTCGCTCGTCGGTCCGCGCCCTCCGCTGCCGGAGGAGTCCGCCGCGTACGGCCCGGACATCCGGCGGCGGCTGCTGGTCAAGCCCGGCCTCACCGGCCTGTGGCAGATCAGCGGACGCAGTGACCTGCCGTGGGAGGAGGCCGTCCGCCTCGACCTGCGGTACGTGGAGGACTGGTCGCTGGCCCTGGACGCGGTGATCTTGTGGAAGACGCTGCGCGCGGTGCTCTACGGCCAGGGGGCCTACTGATGTGCGGGGGGCGCCGTCCGGACGGCGGGCAGACAGCAGGCCACAAGGGCCTGCCTGGGGGGAGGAACGGGTCATGAGAATCAGCGTGTTCGGGCTCGGCTACGTGGGCTGCGTGTCGGCCGCGTGCCTGGCCGGCATGGGGCACGAGGTCATCGGCGTGGACGTCAACCAGGTGAAGGTCGACCTGGTCAACGACGGCAAGGCCCCGGTGGTCGAGGAGCGGATCGGCGAACTCACCGCGGAGGTCGTGCGGAAGGGAGCGCTGCGCGCCACCACCGACGTCCGTGAGGCGATCATGGACAGCGAGGTGTCGCTGATCTGCGTGGGCACCCCCTCGGAGCCCAACGGCAGTCTGTGCACCACCTACTTGGAGCGGGTCACCGAGGAGATCGGCGCCGCCCTGGCCGAGCGGGGCGGGCGGCACACCGTGGTGTTCCGCAGCACCATGCTCCCGGGCACCTGCCTGAACCTCCTGGTACCGATCCTGGAGAAGAACATCGGCGGCACCGCCGGCGTGGACGTCGGGGTCGCGGTCAACCCGGAGTTCCTGCGCGAGGGCACCAGCGTGCGGGACTTCTTCGACCCGCCCAAGACGGTCATCGGCGAGCTCGACCCGGCCAGCGGCGACGTGGTGGCGGCGCTGTACGAGGGCCTGCCCGGCGAGGTGTTCCGGGTGCCGGTACCGACGGCCGAGGCGATCAAGTACGCGGACAACGCGTTCCACGGCCTCAAGATCGGCTTCGCGAACGAGCTGGGCGCGGTGTGCCAGGCGCTCGGGGTGGACTCGCACCAGGTGATGGACGTGTTCCTGGCCGACCGCAAGCTGAACATCAGCCCCGCCTACCTGCGGCCCGGCTTCGCCTTCGGCGGCTCCTGCCTGCCCAAGGACCTGCGCAGCCTGGTCCACGCGGCGCAGCGGGCCGACGTCTCGGTGCCCATCCTCTCCCACGTGCTGGCCTCCAACTCCGACCATCTGCAGCGTGCGGTGGACCTGGTGGAGCGCACCGGCAAGCGCCGGGTGGGCCTGTTCGGGCTGTCCTTCAAGCCCGGCACCGACGACCTCCGGGAGAGTCCGCTCGTCGAGCTGGCGGAGCGCCTCCACGGCAAGGGGTACGACCTGCGGATCCACGACGCCAACGTGAGCCTGTCCCGGCTGATCGGCGCGAACCGCGAGTACATCGAGACCCGGCTGCCGCACCTCGCGCAGCTGCTCGCGGACTCCGTCGAGGAGGTGCTCGACCATGCCGAGGTGTGCTTGGTCGGGACCAAAGACCCGGCCGTCCTCGCGGCCCTGCCTCATGGCGGCGGCCCGGTGATCGTCGACCTCATCCGCCTTCCCGACGCCGAGACGCGCCGGACCGAACCGGGATACATGGGCCTTGCTTGGTAACGAAGTCAGCGGCGACGGCTCGGGCCGGCGCGCGCTGATCCTGGTGGAGAACCTGTCGGTGCCGTTCGACCGACGGGTGTGGCAGGAGTGCGCGACGCTGCGCGACGCGGGCTGGGAAGTGCACGTCATCTGTCCTCAGGGGGAGAAGCGGGACACGGAGCCGGAGGTGGTGATCGACGGCGTGCGCATCCACCGCTACCCGTTGCGCGCCGCCACCGGAGGACCGGCCGGCTACCTCAAGGAGTACGGATCGGCGCTCTGGCACACGGCCCGGCTGGCCCGCAAGGTCGGCCCGGTCCACGTGGTGCACGCCTGCAACCCGCCCGACCTGCTGTTCCTGTCGGCCCGTTGGCTGCGGCGGCGCGGCGCACGGTTCGTCTTCGACCAGCACGACCTGGTGCCCGAGCTGTACCTCTCCCGGTTCGACCGCGGCAAAGACCTGCTCTACCGCGCCGTGTGCGCCGTGGAACGGCGGACCTACCGGGCCGCGGACGTGGTGCTCGCCACGAACGAGAGCTACCGGGACGTCGCGGTGAGCCGTGGCGGCAAGCGGCCGGAGGACGTCTTCGTGGTGCGCAGCGCGCCCCAGATCGAGCGGTTCCAACCGGTGCCGCCCGAGCCGGAGTTGAAGCGCGGCAAGCCCCACCTGCTGTGCTACCTGGGCGTCATGGGTCCGCAGGACGGCGTCGACTACGCCCTGCGCGCCCTCGCCAAGCTGCGCGACGAGCTCGGGCGGACCGACTGGCACGCGGTGTTCGTCGGCTCCGGCGACGCCTTCGACGCGATGGTGGAGCTGTCCCGGCAGCTCGGGCTCACCGAGCAGGTGCAGTTCACCGGGCGCATCCCGGACGCCGACCTGCTGCGCTACCTGTCCACCGCGGACGTGTGCCTGTCTCCCGACCCGCGCAATCCGCTCAACGACGTGTCGACCATGAACAAGGTCCTTGAGTACATGGCGATGGGCCGGCCGATCGTCTCCTTCGACCTGAAGGAGGCGCGCGTCTCAGCCGGTGACGCCGCCGTCTACGCGCCGGCCAACGACGAGGCCCAGTTCGCCGAGCTCATCACGGAACTGCTGGACGATCCGGACAAGCGGGCCCGGATGGGCAAGATCGGCCAGGAGCGAATCGGCGGGCAGCTTTCCTGGCGCAACTCGCAGGCGTCGCTGCTCGCCGCCTATGCCGCCGCGTGCCGGGACCGCGATGCGGTGTCGGCGAGCGGTCCGGTGCGCACAAGGAAGAAGAGGCAGCGCAGTTGAACGAAGACACCATCCGCCTCGTCACGATCGGGCGGATACTCCGTCGGCGGTGGCGGCTTCTGGCCGTCCTCGCCGTGGTGGGCGCCCTGTTCGGTTACGGCACCTCGGTGCTGGTGTTCCCGCCCCGATACAGCGCGTCGGCGCCGGTACTGCTGCCAGGGGTGTGGGAGGAGCGAGAGCTGCTCACCCAGGTCGACATCGCCACCAGTCTGACCGTGGTCGACCGTACGGCCGACGCTCTGCACTGGTCCGACGTCAGCCGCTCCGAGCTGCGGGACCACGTGAGCGCCAAGGCCGGTGACGGGAACATCATCACGATCTCCGGTACGGCCGACACCCCGGAGCGCGCGCAGCAGCTCGCCGACGGGGTGGCCCAGCAGTTCGTGCAGTTCGCCGCGGAGGTCGCGGGCAGCGGCACCGACGCCTCAGTGGTCACGCGGACCGAGGCGCTGCGCAAGCAGGTGGCGGAGACCAACCGGCGCATCTCCGACCTGGCCAAGGCCGCCGATCCGGGCCAGACCGTGGAGAGCGTCCAGTCCCGCACGGCGCTCGAGAACCTGCGCACCTCGCTGGAGGCGGCCATGAAGAAGCTGCAAGAGGCCGACCCGTCGACCAACAAGTCAGGCATGGTCGTCATGGGGCAGGCCGCCAGGCCCACTGGTGAGGCGCCGCCGACGAGGACGCAGCTCATCGTGGGCGGGGCGCTGGTGTTCTTCCTGCTCGCGCTCGTCGGCCATCTCGTCGCCGCGCGGATGAACCGCAGGCTGCGCACCGAACCCGAGATCGCCGCGGCACTGGGCTCGACGCCGCTGGGCGCCGTGGACGTGCCCGGTGAATGGCCCGCGCACGGGACGGAAGGCGGCGGCCGGCGAGCCCGGATCCGCCGGCTCCTCGGCGCCGACACCCGATGGGACGTACCGGCCCTGCAGAAGTCCGGCGACGAGGCCGGCAGACGGCTCCGTTACCGGCGGGTGTGCGCCCGCCTCCAGGAGCAACTGCCGGCTCCCCGACGGCTGCTGCTCGTCGTACCGGACGGCGACGAGATCGCCCGCCGGGCCGCTGGGCAGCTCCTGGCCGAGGCCAAGAACGATCCCGTGCTGCGTGTGGTGGAGGTGTCGGTGGACCGGCCGATCGTGCCGGACCGAGGAACGGAGAACGGTGCCGTGGTGGTCCTCAGCGCGAACACCTGGACCACGGAGGAGCTCGCCGGCATCGCCGAGGCGTGCGCGGACGGCCGGCACGAGGTCGTGGGCGTCGTCGTCGCGGGCCCGGTCCAGGCCGGCCCCGCGCGTTCCGCCGCCGACCCGCCGGACGACGCCACTCTCACGTTCGCGGTTCCCGGCCGCGCGACGGGAGGTCGGGCGTGACGACCAACACGACTTCACCGGAGTCGGCCGCCACCCCGCTCCTGGACCTTCAGGCGCTGGTGGTGGCGGTGCGCAGGCGCCGCCGCCTGTGGTGCGCCATGGCGGTCCTGGGCTTCCTGGCCGGCGCGGCAGTGGCGGTCCTGATGCCGCCGCCGCCGAGCGCGACGACCAAGGTGCTGGTCGCCCACGCGGAGGACCAGCCGAACGACACCGGAACGCTGATCCGCACCGACGTCGCGCTGCTGCAGACCACGCGTATCGCCGACGCGGCCCTGAAGTCCCTCAAGTCCCCGGAAAAACCTGAGGACTTCATGAAGGACTACCGGGGCACCGGCCTGACCAACAACCTGCTGCAGATCGAGGTGACCGGCGACGACGACGCGCAGGCGGTGGCCAGGGCCAAGGCGCTGGCCGACGCGTTCGTCGCGGACCACGTGCAGCGGATGAAGGCAACCGCTCAGGCCGAGTCCAAGGCCCTGCTCGACCAGCGTGACCGCACGCGCGACGAGCTCGCCACGGTCAACCAGGAGATCAACGACCGCGCCACGGCAGGCGAGACGACGGGGGCGGCGAGCATCGAGTCGCTCTACGCCCGCCGGGCCGAACTCAACTCGCGGATCTCCGACTTCGATCAGCGCGCCGCCGAGGCCCGCACCGGCACGCCCGCGGTAGTCGCCGGCACGCAGATCGTGGACGACCCGAGCGCGGTACGGCACTCCCTGCCCAAGGCCGCTGCCACCGACTCCGTGATCGGGCTCGTCCTCGGGCTCTTCCTCGGGCTCGCGCTGGCCGCGGTCGGTGTGGTGGTCGCGGACCGCCCCGTGCTGCGCCGGGACATCGCGGCGAACCTGGGGGCCTCGGTCATCTCGGAGCTGCCCCGCCGGTCGGGCAGGCCGTGGCAGCGCCGACGGACCCGGCTGGCACGCGAACGGCTCACCGCGTCCCTGGCCCGCACGGCGCGCGGCTCCGCGGAACAGCTGTCGATGCTGGAACTGGGCTGTGCGCGCAGCACGAGCGCGATCGCCCTGGACGTCGCCAGGGCACTGGCGGCCGACGGGCCCGTGGCCGTCGTCGACGGTCTGCCGGGCTCGGAGCTCTCCGGCCGCCGCCCGAGGCCCGGGGATCCCAGCGTGGTCAGCGGTCAGCAGGCCACGACCCTGCCGGACCAAGGGCGCCTGCTCGGCGTCGGCTCGGTGGCACCCGGCACCGCGTGGACCGACCTTCGGTACCTCGGTACCCAGACTGTTCTCGTCGTACGTGCCGGCCACGGCAGCGCCGCATGGCTGCACACCGTGGCGCGGCAACTCGCGGACCAGCGCATCGCGGTGGTCGGTGTGGTGCTGATCGACCCCGATCCGCGGGACCGGACCGACGGCACGCTCTGGGACGGGCTGCACGTCGCGCTGCGGGGGCACAGCGAGCGGACGGCCCGGCAGAACGGGACAGGCCAGGTGAAGACGGAACGACAGCCGATGTGGGCCGCACGAGTCCCGGACAGCGACCAGGAGGTGCGGTAGGACATGTGTGGCATCGCAGGGACTTACCGATGGCCGGACGGCAAGATCGTGACCGACCGGCTCACCGACACCCTCGCCCACCGCGGCCCGGACGGGTCGGGCCGGTACAGCCACCCCGTCGGTGACGGCGAGGTGCACCTCGGGCACCGCCGGCTGTCCATCATCGACCTGTCCGAGACCGGCGCCCAGCCGATGGCCAAGGACGGCCTCGTCCTGACGTACAACGGCGAGCTGTACAACGCGCCCGAGCTGCGTGCCGAGCTGGCGGCCGCCGGGGTGGGCTTCCGCGGTACCTCCGACACCGAGGTCCTCCTTGAGGCCTGGCGGCGCTGGGGCACGGACTGTCTGCCCCGGCTGCGCGGGATGTTCGCGTTCGGCGTCTTCGACGAGCGCACCGGCGAACTGGTCCTGGTCCGCGACCAGTTGGGCATCAAGCCGCTGTTCCTGCTCCAGCGCGGCGGGGGCCTGGTGTTCGCCTCCGAGCTCAAGGCGCTCGCCGGCGCGACCGGCGGCAAGCTGGAGGTGGACCACGCGGCACTGGTGGCCTCGCTGCTCTACTACTGGGTACCGGACTCGCGGTGCGCGTTCCGCGAGGCGGAGAAGCTGCCGCCGGGCAGCTGGCTGCGGTGCAGCCCCGACGGCCGGGTGGAGCGCGGCCGGTTCTGGAACCTGAAGGATGTCGCCGCCGAGGGCCAGGAGCGGGCCCGGAGCGGCGAACTGCCAGACCTGGCGGCCATCATCGAGGAGTCGACCCGGCAGCACCTGCTCTCCGACGTACCCGTGGCGACCTTCCTGTCCGGCGGGCTCGACTCCAGCTACCTGACCGCGCTCGCGGCCCGCGACCATCCCGGGATCTCCGCCTACACGATCGGATTCCGCGCGGAGGACGCCAAGTTCGAGGCGATGCCCGACGACCTGCGCTACGCCCGGCAGGTGGCCGAGCGGTTCGGCGTCGACCTCCACGAGATCGAGATCGCCCCGAACGTGCTCGACCTGCTGCCGCAGATGACGTACCACCTGGACGAGCCCATCGGCGACCCCGCCGCGATCAACACCTACCTGATCTGCCAGGCCGCCCGGGAGGCCGGCGTCAAGGTGATGCTCTCGGGGATGGGCGCCGACGAGCTGTTCGCCGGGTACCGCAAACACCTGGCCAACCTGCTCGCACTGCGCTACCAGCGCGTCCCGCGACCCCTGCGGCGCGGGCTGTCCGCGGCCGTGGACCGGCTGCCGGTCGCCACGTCCCGCCGGGGGCTCAGGTCGGTTCGCTTCGCGAAGCGGTTCCTCTCCTTCGCCGATCTGCCGGAGGAGACCGCGTTCCGGCGCAGTTACACCATGTACGACCAGGACGACCTGCTCGCCCTGATCGATCCGGACCTGGCGGGGACGGTCGATGACGTGGTGACCGAGCATGCCGACATCTACGAGGACAACGAGCTCGACGACTTCGTCAACCGCATGTGCCTGGCGGACGCCCGGATGTTCCTGCCGGGCCTCAACCTCGCCTACACGGACCGGTCCAGCATGGCCGCGTCTACCGAGGTGCGGGTGCCGTACGTGGACGTCGAGGTGGTCAAGGCGGCGTTCGCGGTGCCCGGCGACCGCAAGATCGCCGGGCGGCAGGGCAAGGCCGTCCTCAAGGAGGCGGCCACCTCGATCCTGCCCCGGGAGATCGTCTACCGGCCCAAGGGCCTGTTCAGCGCCCCGCTGCGGGCATGGATGAGCCGGGATCTGGCACCGCTGGTGCGCGAGGTGGTCAACGACGGCGAGCTCGTGCGTTCCGGGTTCCTGCGCAGGGACGCGCTGGCGCGGATGGTCGCCGAGGACGCCGCCGGGCAGCAGGACTTCTCCAAGCATCTGTGGCATGTGCTGACCCTCGAGTACTGGTACCGCGACGCGACCTCCGGGTCCGGCCAGAGCACTCGGCAAACGGCTTAGGAATCAGGGGACTTCGGTGAAACAGGTCGTACAGAACTACAAGAGCGGCGAGCTGGCGGTGCTCGACGTGCCGGTGCCGGGGTGCAAGCCGGGCGGTGTGCTGGTCCGCAGTGCCTTCTCGCTGATCTCCACGGGGACCGAGCTCATGAAGGTGTCCGAGGCCGGCATGTCGATGCTGGGCAAGGCCCGCTCCCGCCCCGACCAGGTGGCCAAGGTCATGCAGAGCGTGGCCACCAACGGGGTGCCCGCCACGTACCGCAAGGTGATGGGCAAGCTGGACTCCTACACACCGCTGGGCTACTCGTTGTGCGGGGTGGTCGAGGAGGTCGGCGCCGGGATCGACGACGTGAAGGTCGGCGACCTGGTGGCCTGCGCCGGCAACGAGCACGCGTTGCACGCCGAGCTCAACTGGGTGCCGAAGAACCTCTACGTCCCGGTGCCGGACGGCCTCGCGCCGCAGCACGCGGCCTTCGGCACCGTCGGGTCGATCGCCATGCAGGGCGTCCGCCAGGGCGAGCCGCAGCTCGGCGAAGTGGCCCTGGTCATCGGCCTCGGGCTGATCGGCCAGCTGGTGGTGCAGCTCCTGGCCGCCGCGGGAGTCCGCGTCGTCGGCGCCGACCCCGACCCGGCGCGCTGCGAGCTGGCCGAGCGCCTGGGCGCCGCGGCCTGCGGCGACCCCGCCTCCGCCGCCGTGGAGAACGCCGTCGCCGAACTCACCGACGGACACGGCGTGGACCAGGTGTACCTGGCCGCCGGCGGCGGCAGCAACCAGCCCGTCGAGCTGGCCGCCAAGCTGGCCCGGGACCGCGGACGGGTCGTCGACATCGGCAAGTGCCGCCTGGACCTGCCGTGGAACGCGTACTACGAGAAGGAACTCGACGTCCGGTTCTCCCGCTCGTACGGCCCCGGCCGGTACGACCCGGAGTACGAGCTTCAGGGCCGTGACTACCCGATCGGCTACGTCCGCTGGACCGAGCGCCGCAACCTGGCCTGCTTCCTCGACCTCGCCGCCCGCGGCAAGGTCGACGTGGAACCCCTGATCTCCCACGTCGCCGACTTCGACGACGCCGTCGAGACCTACCGGCGTCTGAAGGACGGCGAGCTGAAGGCCGTCACCGCGCTGTTCCGGTACCCCGAACAGGCGGGGGAAGCGGAGGAGGCGAAGGCTCCCGCGGTCGCCGTGCCCACGGCGGAGGTGAAGGCGGCTCCGGCCCGCGCCGCCAAAACGCCGGTGAAGCTGGCGTTCATCGGCGCCGGCAACTACGCGACGTCGATGCTGCTGCCGCACCTCGCCCGGCGCGAGGGCGTCGAGCTGTCGACCGTCGTCACCACGACGTCGCTGTCCGGCGCCAACGCGCAGCGCAAGTTCGGCTTCGCCGAGGCGACCACCGACCTCGACGCCGTGCTCGGCGACAAGTCCATCGACGCGGTGTTCGTGGTCACCCGGCACAGCTCGCACGCCGAACTGACGCGCCAGGCACTGCTGGCCGGCAAGACCGTGTTCGTGGAGAAGCCCCTGGCCCTCACCGAGGACGAGCTGTCCGGCGTGCTCGCGGCGGTGCAGGAGTCCGGCAACGACCGGCTCCAGGTGGGCTTCAACCGCCGCTTCGCGCCGCTGCTTCAGGAGGCCAGGAACCACTTCGGCGCCCGGAGCGGTCCGGCGCACCTGCGCTACCTGGTCAACGCGGGACGCCTCGACCACGGCAGCTGGTACCTCCAGCAGGGCTCCGAGGGCTCGCGGTTCGTGGGCGAGGGCGGACACTTCATCGACACGGCGAGCTGGCTGCTCGACGCCGACCCGGTCTCGGTGTACGCGACCGCTTCGTCCGGCAACGAGGACCTCCAGGTCGTGCTGCGCTACCCGGACGGTTCCACCGCCACCATCGGTTACGTCACCACCGGCCCGTCCGGCTTCCCCAAGGAGACGCTGGACCTGGTCGCGGACGGCCGCGCGCTGCGGCTCGACGACTTCGTACGGGCCTCGGTGTACGGCCGTAAGAAGTGGGTCAGTTCGCGGCTGCCCAAGGCCCGGGACAAGGGCCAGAACGCCGAACTGGCCGCGTTCATCAAGGCGGTGCGCACCGGCGGGCCGATGCCGGTGCCGCTGGAGTCGCTGGTCGCCACCACGGCGGCCACCCTCGCCGTGCAGGCCGGCCTGGCCGGTGGCGTGCCGGTGACGTTGGCGAGGCCCTGATGACGATGAGCGTGGGCTGGTACCTCCGGCGGCTGTCCCGGATGGGGCCGCAGGAGGTCGCGGGCCGGGTGGGCGACACCCTGCGCAGACGGCGCTGGCGGGCGACGCCGCCCGACTGCCCGAACGTGACCGGCGCCCGGTTCACCGCGGTGCTGCCCGCCGGCACGATCGCCGCCGTACCCCCGGACGCCGCGAAGCGTCTCGTCGCCGAGGCGGACCTGCTCATGGACGGGCACGCCGAGTTCTTCGGCGTGGTCCGCGACGACCTGGCCGCCCCGGACTGGTGGTTCGACCCCAAGACCGGGCGCCGGGCTCCCTCCGGCTACGCCTTCGACGTGCCGTACCGCAGCGAGGACGCGGTCGGGGACATCAAGCAGATCTGGGAGCCGTCCCGGCACCAGTACCTCACCCAGCTCGCGGCCGCCTACGCGATCACCGGGAACGAGCGGTACGCCGAGCGCGTGGCCGAGCACCTGCGGTCGTGGTGGGAGGCCAACCCCCCGCTGCGCGGCGTCCATTGGCTCAGCGGCATCGAGCTGGGCATCCGGCTGCTGTCCTGGGTGTGGGTCCGCCGACTGCTCGACGGCTGGCCGGGCGCGGCCGACCTGTTCGAGGAAAACCCGGTGGCGCGGAACCAGATCTGGCACCACCAGCGCTGGCTCGCCGCCTTCCCCAGCCGGGGCTCCTCGGCGAACAACCACGTCATCGCCGAGACCGCCGGTCAGTTCGCCGCTTCCTGCGCGTTCGACTGGTTCCCCGCCTCGACGAGCTGGCGAGCCGGCGCACTGCGCTCGCTGGACCGGCAACTGCGCGGCAACACCTACGGCTCCGGCCTCAACCGCGAGCTGGCCACCGAGTACCACGGTCTGGTCCTGGAGCTCTGCCTGGCCGCGCTGGCCGAGGCGGAGGCCGCCGCGGTGCCGGTCCCCGCGACCGTCCGCCTGGTGCTGCTGCGCATGACCGACGCGCTCGCGGCCGTCGTGGACAACCGGCTGCGGCCGCCGCGTCAGGGGGACGCGGACGACGGGCACGGTTTGATCGTGGACGGCGCGGGCACCGACCGCTGGGCCTCGCTGCTGGCCACCGGGGACGCCGTGTTCGGCCGGCTCGACTGGTGGCCCGAGGTGACCGCCACCGATGTGCGCACCCCGCTGCTGGCCGCGCTCATCAAGCCGTACGCGAAAAACGGAACCGGACCGGCCGTGTCCCGCCCGGCGCACAGGCCGGCCCACTTCGCCGACGCGGGCATGACGATCCTGCGCGGTCCGGAGGAGATCTGGTGCCGGTGCGACGGTGGTCCGCACGGCTTCCTGTCCATCGCCGCGCACGCCCACGCGGACGCGCTGTCCGTGGAGGTCCGGCACGACGGGGTCGACGTGCTCGCCGACCCGGGGACGTACTGCTACCACGGGCAGCCCGAGTGGCGGCAGTACTTCCGGTCGACCCTCGGCCACAACACCCTCCAGCTGGACGGCGGTGACCAGTCCGTCTCCGGCGGCCCGTTCCTGTGGACCCGGCATGCGCAGAGCCGGGTCCTGACGGCGGAAACGGCCCGCTGGAGCGCCGAACACGACGGCTACCAGGGGAATGTGCACCGACGGCAGGTGGAACTGGCTGCCGAGACGCGGGAGTTGAGGATCGTGGACGAGGTGCGCGGTCCGCGCCGGGAGGCACGCCTGGCGTTCCACCTCGGCCCGGCGATCACCGCCGACCTGGTCGGGAACCGGGCACAGCTCACCTGGACCCGCGACGGCGAGGACCGCTCCGCCGTACTCGACCTGCCCGCGCACCTGTCCTGGCAGGCGCACCGCGGCGAGAGCGAGCCGCCGCTGGGCTGGTACTCCGCCGGATTCGGACGCAAGGAACCCGCCACCACCCTGATCGGCACCGGCTCCACCGACGGCGCGGAGGGTTTCACCACCGTGCTCAGGTTCCGCGGCTAGGGGGGCGCGTGGGGATCAAGAGGCGGCCCTGGGCGTTGGCGGCGGTACCGCTGACGCTGGCCCTGCTGGCGGCGACCGGCTGTGACAGCGGCACGCCGGAAGCCGACGCGAAACCGACCGCCGCGCCGACCACGTCCGGGGCCCGGTCCGATTCCCTGGCCCGGGTGTGCGCCAACCCCGCGGCCGGGCCGGCCAAGGCACCGGCGGGTGCGGTCACGGTCGACCCCGCGAAGGTCGGTGACCTGGCGGCCAAGACCAAGAGCAACCCCCCGAACACCACGTTCTGGCTCCGACCGGGCAAGCACAGGCTCGACCCGGACCGCTACGCCCAGGTCGTTCCCAAGAAGGGGGACCGCTACCTCGGCGCACCGGGCGCGGTGCTCGACGGCGGGAAGAAGAACCAGTACGCGTTCAGCGGCAGCGCTCCCGACGTCACCCTGCGCTACCTGACCGTGCAGCGCTTCGCGGCGCCGTCGGACGAGGGCGTGGTCAACCACGACTCGGCCGACGGGTGGGTCATCGAGGACGCGACGATCCAGGACAACTCCGGTGCCGGGCTGATGGCCGGTGCCCACCAGCAGGTCCGCGCCAGCTGCCTGCGGAACAACGGCCAGTACGGCATGAACGCGTACAAGGGCAACGGCCGTATCACCGGCCTGGTGGTCGAGGGCAACGAGATCGTGGGCAACAACACCGGCGACTGGGAGCGGCGCAAGCCGGGCTGCGGCTGCACCGGCGGCATCAAGTTCTGGGCCGTCGACGGCGCCGACGTACGCGGGAACTGGGTGCACGACAACCGGGGAACCGGGTTGTGGGCGGACACCAACAACAACGACTTCCTTATCGAGAACAACGTGATCGAGGCCAACGACGGTGCCGCGCTGATCTACGAGATCAGCTACAACGCGATCATCCGGAACAACACGATTCGGCGGAACAACTGGGTCGAGGGCCGCAAGGCGGCCGACAAGGGTGACAGTTTCCCGTTCGCGACCCTCTACCTGTCCGAGTCGGGCGGGGAACCTCGGATCAAGGCCCGCACCGACAAGATCGAGATCTATCGGAACCTGCTGGAGAACAACTGGTCCGGAATCACCCTCTGGGAGAACGCCGACCGGTTCTGCAACAGCCCGGCCAACACCTCGTCCGGTGACTGCACGTTGCTGGTGAAGAAGGCCGGCAGCTGCGCGAAGCCGGCGATCGCCAAGGCGCCGCTCTACGCGGACTGCCGGTGGAAGGCCCAGCGGGTGGACATCCACGACAACCGCTTCGTGCTGGACAAGTCCGTCCTCAAGTGCACGACGAAATGCGACCGGATGGCGGTGCTGTCCAATTACGGCACCTATCCGGACTGGTCGCCGTACAAGGGCGAGAAGGTGGCCGACGCGATCACGCAGAAGCAGCACAACCGCTGGCACGACAACGTCTACGTCGGACCATGGCAGTTCGTCGTCCACGACCCGAGCAGCTTGCTCGCGTTCGAGCGCTGGCAGGGCATGCCGAACCAGCAGGACGCGGGCAGCACCCTCGTCGCCCGGGCCGGTGGTTGAGATGGAGGCAGAGCGCACGCCGAAGATCGTCGGGGTGGTCTGGGGGCTGCTGGTCCTCAACACGCTCGGCTCCGCCGGGGCGAAGACCATCGTCCCGTTGCCCCGCTCCCTCATCCAGATGGTCACCATGGGCGCGCTGGTTCTCGCGTTCACGCTGGCACTCGCGGTCAATGCCCGGCTGCGCATCCGAGCCGGCGCGTACGTGTTCCTGCTGACCCTGCTGCTGGTGACGAGCGTGATCTCCAGTGCTCACCTGGAGTCCGGGTTCGGCGCGCTGTTCCGCTGCTTCAGACTGGCGCTCTTCGTCGGCACGCTGTGGCTGCTCAGCCGCTGGTGGGACGGCAGCCTGACGTTCGTACGGCACCACATCCGGATGTACTACGCGGTGCTCGGATCGGTGGCCCTCGGCCTGGTCGTCTCACCGGGCGCGGCCCTGCCCGAGCTCTACGGCGGGCGGCTGGTCGGCGCGCTGTGGCCGCTCACCCCGCCGCAGATCGGCCAGTACGCCGCGGTGATCATCGGGCTCACCGTGCTGCTCCTCCTGGGTGGCCGGACCGACAGGACCAGCGCGGCGGTGGTCATCGTGCCGTCCCTCGTCCTGCTCGCCCTGACCCATACCCGGACGGCTACGCTCGGCCTGCTCCTCGGGCTGGTGCTGGCGATCGGCTCGCTCCTGCTCACCAGCGCCGCGGCCCGCCGCTTCTTCACCTGGGCGGTGGTGTGCGCCACGGTGGCCGCGGTGGGATTCGCCGGCGCACTGCAGGCGTGGTTCCTGCGCGGCCAGAGCAAGGACAACTTCTCCAGCCTCACCGGTCGCGCCAAGGTCTGGGACGCCCTGCTGGCCGCGCCCCGGTCGACCGGGGAGAAGTGGTTCGGCGTGGGTCTGGGCGACAAGTCGTTCGGCGGTCTGCCGATCGACAACAGCTGGCTGGCCGTCTACAACGAGCAGGGCCTGATCGGCGTCACCCTCGTCGCGGCGATCATCATCGTGCTGGGCGGCGTCGCGCTGCTGCGGCCACCGTCGCTGCAGCGGGCCTGCGCGATCTTCCTGATCAGCTACTGCGCGATCGCGTCGTACACCGAGGCCGGTCTCGGCGACGCCTCGCCGTATCTGCTGCATCTGGCCCTGGCCGTCTCGCTGTTGGCGGCACCTGCCGCGGCCGGCCCCCTCGCGACGCCCGTCGTCCCCCGACAACGCGTCCCGCGCTGGGCCAAGAGATCGGAGGTGAGGTGAGCATGCACATCCTCGTGGTGCACAACCGTTACGGCTCGGCGCAGCCGAGCGGCGAGAACAAGGTCGTCGACCAGGAGGTGGAGCTGCTGCGCGAGGGCGGCCACCGGGTCGAGACGTTCGAGCGGCGCAGCGACGACATCGGCGCCATGTCCCTCCTCGCCAAGGTCGCGGTGCCCCTGCGGGTGCCGTGGAACCCGGCGGTCCGCACCGAACTCGCCACCCGGCTCCGCACCGAGCGGCCGGACATCGTCCACGTGCACAACGTCTTCCCGCTCCTGTCGCCCGCGGTGCTCGCCGCCTGCGCCGACGCCGGCGTGCCCGCCGTGGCGACGCTGCACAACTACACCCAGGTCTGCCCGCCCGGCACCCTGCAGCGGGACGGCCGGCCGTGCACCGACTGCGTCGGGTCGACGCCACTGCCCGCCGTCCGGCACGGCTGCTACCGCGACTCCCGCCTCGCGACCGTGCCGCTCGCGGTCAGCCTGTCGGCCAACCGGCGGCGGTGGTGGTCCGGCGTGGAGCGCTTCTTCTGCATCTCCGCGGCGCAGCGTGACGTCCTCGTGGGTGCCGGGATGCCGGCCGAACGGCTGGCGGTGAAGCACAACTTCGTGCCCGACCCGGACGCGCGCCGAACGGACGCCGGCGAGCATGTGCTCTATCTCGGCCGGCTCGCGGAGGCCAAGGGCGTACGGCTGCTCATGGCCGCGTGGGACGAGATCGCGGCGAGCGGCGGTGTGGGAGTACCGCTCGTGATCGCCGGCACGGGACCACTGGAGGCAGCGGTCACCGCCTGGGCGGCGGGCCGGGACGACGTGCGGTACGTCGGCCTGTACGACACGGCGGAGTGCCAGAAGGCCATCGCGCGGTCGGTCGCCGTGGTGGCTCCCTCGACGTGGCTGGAGGCGTTCGGCCTGGTGGTCGTGGAGGCGATGGCGGCCGGGGTACCGGTCGTCGCGGCCGGGCACGGCGCCTTCGTCGAACTCGTCGAGGACGGGGTGACCGGGCTGCTGCACGAGCCGGGCGAGTCCGCCTCGCTCTCGTCCTGCATACGCCGGATCGCGGGCGAGCCGGCCGGCAACCGGGAGATGGGCGAGGCGGCCCGGCGCCGTTACGAAAAGGGTTTCAGCCCGACGGTCGGCCTTGACCGTCTGGTTGACGAGTACCGCTCCGTGATCGCGGGGCGGTCAGCACGGACTCGCGGCGGGGACACCCGCGCGAGCAGGGGGGATGGGGACAACAGATGACACGATGCCGACTGTGCGGCTCGGAGGCGATGGCGAGCGTCGTCGACCTCGGGGCGACGCCACCGTGCGAGAGCTTTCTCGCCGCGGACCAACTCGACCAGCCGGAGCCCGCGTACCCGCTGCACCTGCGGGTCTGCACCGACTGCTGGCTCGCGCAGATCCCACCGCTGATCACGCCGGAGGAGACGTTCAAGGAGTACGCGTACTTCTCCTCGTTCTCGACCTCCTGGGTGGAGCACGCGCGCACGTTCGTCGCCGACGCCGTGGCGCGCGTGGGTCTCGGCGCCGAGGGCTCCGACGCCTTCGTGGTCGAGGTCGCGAGCAACGACGGGTACCTGCTGAAGCACGTGGTGGACCGGGGGATCCGCTGCCTCGGCATCGAGCCCTCGGTGAACGTCGGCGCCGCGGCGCGCGACGCGGGCGTGCCCACGCTCACGGAGTTCCTGAGCCCGGACACCGGCTCGGCCGTCCGCGCCGAGCACGGCCCGGCGAACCTGGTCGTGGCCAACAACGTGTACGCGCACATCCCGGACGTGGTCGGCTTCACCCAGGGCCTGCGCGCCCTCGTCGCCGACGACGGCTGGGTCTCCATCGAGGTGCAGCACCTGCTGACCCTGATCGAGGAGAACCAGTACGACACGATCTACCACGAGCACTTCCAGTACTACACGGTCGCCTCCGCGATCCGGGCCCTCGCGAGCGGCGGACTGACGCTCGTGGACGTCGAGTTGCTGCCCACGCACGGCGGCTCCATCCGGCTGTGGGCCCGGCCGGCCGAGGTGGCCGGCGAGCCGTCGCAGCAGGTGGCCGACGTGCTGGCCCGGGAGAAGGCCGCCGGGTTGCAGGAGCTGTCCGGGTACGCCGAGTTCTCCGCCCGGGTGGCCAAGGTGCGCCGGGACCTCCTGAAGTTCCTCATCGAGGCGGCCGAGCGCGGCGAGACGGTCGTCGGCTACGGCGCCCCGGGCAAGGGCAACACCCTGCTCAACCACTGCGGCATCCGGCCCGACCTGCTCGCGTACACGGTCGACCGCAACCCCTACAAGCACGGCAGGTTCACGCCGGGCACCCGTATCCCGATCCTGGCGCCCGAACAGATAGCCGCCGACAAGCCGGACTACGTGCTCGTCCTCCCATGGAACCTGCGGGCCGAGCTGGTCGAGCAGCTGTCCTTCGTGCACGACTGGGGCGGCCGGCTGGTCTTTCCCATCCCGGAAATGAGCATCGTCGAGGTCGCGTCGCGAAAGGTCACAGCATGAAGGTCGTTCTGTTCTGCGGCGGTTACGGCATGCGGATGCGCAACGGAACCTCCGACGACGTGCCCAAGCCGATGGCGATGGTCGGCCCCAGACCGCTGATCTGGCACGTCATGCGCTACTACGCGCACTTCGGGCACACGGAGTTCATCCTGTGCCTCGGGTACGGGGCCCACCACATCAAGGACTTCTTCCTCAACTACGAGGAGACGACGTCCAACGACTTCGTGCTGCGCAAGGGACAGACCGAGCTGCTGTCCACCGACATAGCCGACTGGACGATCACGTTCGCGCAGACCGGCATCGAGTCACCGATCGGGGAGCGGCTGCGCCGGGTCCGGCACCACCTGGACGGCGACGAGATGTTCCTCGCCAACTACGCCGACGTGCTCACCGACGCCCCGCTGCCCGAGATGATCGAGAAGTTCGCGCAGCGCGACGCCGGTGCGTCGATGATGGTGGTGCCGCCCCAATCCTCCTTCCACTGCGTGGAGTTGGGCGAGGACGGCCTGGTGGGGGGTATCACCGCGGTGAGCGACATGCCGCTGTGGGAGAACGGCGGCTACTTCGTGCTCCGCCAGGAGGTCTTCGACCACATACCGGAGAACGGTGACCTGGTGGCCGACGGCTGCGGCCAGCTCGCGAAGCAGGGCCGCCTGGTGGCCCACCAGCACCGCGGCTTCTGGAAGCCGACCGACACCGTGAAGGAGCGCGCCGCGCTCGACGAGGCATACGCCCGGGGCGAGCGCCCGTGGGCCGTGTGGGAACGCGACAACGCCGGGGTGGGAGCGTGATCCGGCTCGCGGCCGGGCGCCCGGACCGGATCGTCGCGGTGGGCGCGCACTGCGACGACATCGCCATCGGCGCAGGCGGCACGCTGCTGACGCTGTGCCGTGCGCGGCCGGGCATCCGCGTCGACGCACTGGTGCTCTCCGGCGGTGGCGGCGAGCGGGAGCAGGAGGAGGAGGCCGCGCTCGCCGCCTTCTGCCCCGGCGCCGACCTGCGGCTGACCGTGCACAAGCTTCCGGACGGCCGACTGCCCGTGCACTGGGACGAGGCCAAGGCCGCGGTCGAGGAACTGCGCGCGCAGACCGACCCGGACCTGATCCTCGCCCCGCGCACCGACGACGCCCACCAGGACCACCGCGGCCTGGCGCAGCTGATACCCACCGCCTTCCGCGACCACCTCGTGCTCGGCTACGAGATCGTCAAGTGGGACGGCGACCTCGGCCGCATGGCGGCGTACCAGCCTCTGTCGACGGAGATCGCCGAACAGAAGGTGCGGCTGCTGCAGGAGCACTACGCCTCGCAGCGGCACCGGCCCTGGTACGACCGGGAGGCCTTCCTCGGCCTCGCGCGAATCCGCGGCATCGAATGCCACGAGCGATACGCCGAAGCGTTCGCCGTCACCAAACTCACGCTCAACCTGGGGGGTTGAACCCATGCGCGTACTGCTCACCGGACACCAGGGCTACCTGGGAACCGTCATGGCCCCGGTCCTCGCCGCCGCCGGGCACGAGGTCGTCGGCCTCGACGCCGGCCTGTTCGCCGACTCCGTCCTCGGCGAGACACCCGCGGACCCGCCGGGGCACCGGGTGGACCTGCGCGACGTCACGGCCGAACACGTGGCCGGGGTCGACGCCGTCATCCACCTGGCCGCGCTCTCCAACGACCCGCTGGGATCACTGGCACCGGAACTCACCTACGACATCAACCACCACGCGTCGGTACACCTCGCCCGGCTGGCCCGTGACGCCGGAGTGGGGCGCTTCCTGTACGCGTCGACCTGCTCGGTGTACGGCGCCGCCGGCGGCGAGGACCTGGTGGGCGAGGACGCCCCGCTGCGCCCGGTGACGCCGTACGCGGAGTCCAAGGTGCGGGTCGAGGACGACCTGCACGAGCTGGCCGACGGCGACTTCACCCCGGTGTTCATGCGCAACGCCACGGCCTTCGGTTTCTCGCCCCGGCTGCGCGCCGACATCGTGCTGAACAACCTGGTGGGCCACGCGCTGCTGTCCGGCGAGGTACTGGTGATGTCCGACGGCACACCCTGGCGCCCGCTGGTGCACGCCGTCGACATCGCGCGGGCCTTCACCGCCGCGCTGACCGCGCCGCGGGAAGCGGTGCACGACCGGGCGTTCAACATCGGCAGCGAGATCAACAACGTCACGGTCGCCGAGATCGCCGAGCAGGTCGCCGAGGCGGTGCCCGGCTCCAAGGTGAGGATCACCGGGGAGAACGGGGCCGACCCGCGGTCCTACCGCGTGGACTTCTCCCGGTTCCGCGCCGCGATCCCCGGCTTCGACATCGAGTGGACGGTCAAGCGCGGCGCCCTCGAACTCGCCGACGCCTACCAGAAGTTCGGGCTGACCAAGGAGGCCTTCGACCAGCGCTTCACCCGCCTGGCCGTGCTGCGCGCGGCGTCCGACGCCGGCACCGTCGACGACACCCTGCGGTGGCGCGGATGACCGCGGACGGCGAACAGCCGACGACCTCGGCCGGCGACGAGATGCACGCGCTGGTGGAGCGGCTGTACCCGTTGTGCCGCAGCATCACCGGCGACGGGGTGCGCGCCACCCTGGACATCGTCGGTGAGTACATTCCGCTTCAGGTCCACGAGGTGCCGACCGGGACGCAGGTGCTCGACTGGACGGTGCCGCAGGAGTGGAACATCCGGGACGCGTACATCGCCGACCCCGCCGGCAACCGGGTCGTCGACTTCGCCGCGTCCAGCCTGCACGTGCTCGGCTACAGCGTGCCGGTGGCGCGGACCATGCCGCTGGCCGAACTGCGCGCACACCTGCACACGCTGCCGGACCACCCGTCCTGGGTGCCGTACCGCACCAGCTACTACAAGCCGGAGTGGGGGTTCTGCCTGGCCCAGGACACCCTGGACGCGATGCCGGACGGCGAGTACGAGGTGCGCATCGACTCCACGCTCGCCGACGGTCATCTCACCTACGCCGAGCACGTGGTCCCCGGGCAGGTCCCCGACGAGGTGATCGTCTCCTGCCACGTCTGCCACCCTTCGCTGGCCAACGACAACATGGCCGGCGTGGCGGTGGCGACGTTCCTGGCGCGGGAGCTGGCGGAGCGGACGCCGTACTACACCTACCGCTTCATCTTCGCGCCCGGCACCATCGGCGCGATCACGTGGCTGGCCCGCAACAGGGAGCGGGTGGAACGGGTCAAGCACGGCGTCGTGCTGGCCTGCGCCGGCGACCGGGGCCGACTGACGTACAAGCAGAGCAGGCGCGGCGACGCGGAGATCGACCGGGTGATGCGGCATGTGCTGACCGATTCCGAACGCCCGCACGGCGTCGTCGAGTTCACTCCGTACGGCTACGACGAGCGGCAGTACTGCTCGCCCGGCTTCGACCTCGGCGTCGGCTCGCTCACCCGGACCCCGTACGCGGGCTACCCCGAGTACCACACCTCGGCGGACAACCTGGACTTCGTCTCCCCGGAGGCGATGGCCGACACCCTCGCGGTCTGCCGCGAGGCGTTCGCCGTCCTCGACCGCAACCGGCGGTACCTCAACCTCAGCCCCTACGGCGAACCGCAGCTGGGCCGACGGGGGTTGTACGACGCGCTCGGCGGCCGCAGCGACACCAAGCAGGCCCAGATGGCCATGCTCTGGGTGCTCAACATCTCCGACGGAGAGCACGATCTGCTGGACGTCGCCGAGCGGTCCGGGCTGCCCTTCGACACCGTCGCCGGCGCGGCCGGCGCACTGCACGAGGCAGGACTGATCAAGACATGACGTCGATGCCCGTCGAGGGGGAGAATCCGCCGACAGCGGCGCCACGGGCCGGATCCGCCAAACGGGCCCTCCTCGGCCGGCTGTCCTGGGGACTGGCCGACCAGGCGGCCTCCAGCATCTCCAACTTCGCGGTGGGCATCTACGTGGCCCGCTCGCTGGGGGTGACCGCGTTCGGCGTGTTCAGCCTGGCCTGGGTCACCTACGGCGTGGTGCTGAACGTCTCGCGCGGCCTGTCCACCGACCCGCTCGTGGTGCGTTTCAGCGGTGTGCCGGAGGCGACCTGGCGGGGGGCGGTGGCCCGTTCGACGGGTACGGCACTCACGGTCGGTGGCGCCGTGGGTGTGGTGTCCCTGGTGGCCGGAGCGGGTCTCGGCGGCCGGTTGGGGTCCGCGTTCCTCTGTTTGGGCGTCATGCTGCCGGGGCTGCTGCTCCAGGACGCCTGGCGGTTCTCGTTCTTCGCCGCGGGCAACGGGCGCAAGGCCTTCGTCAACGACGTGGTGTGGTGCGTGGCGCTCGTCCCGGCGATGGTGGCGGCGGCCCACGTGGACACCGTGGGTGCCTTCGTGCTGGCCTGGGGCGCGTCCGCCGCGGTGGCCGCCGCGTACGGCTGCTATCAGTCCGGCATCCGGCCCCGGATGGCGAAGGCGCGCGGATGGCTGGGTGAGCAGCGCGACCTCGGCTACCGGTACCTGGTCGAGAACGTCAGCCTCAGCGGCGCGAGTCAGCTGCGGGCCTACGGTCTCGGCGCGATCGTCGGTCTGGGCGCGGTGGGGGCGGTACGGGGCGCGGAGCTGTTGATGGGCCCCTTCCTCGCCGTACTGATGGGACTGTCGCTGGTCACCGTCCCGGAGGCGGCACGGGTGCTGCGGCAGTCCCCGCACCGCCTGGGCACGTTCTGTCTCCTGCTGGGCGGCGGACAGGCCGTCGCCGCCCTGCTGTGGGGCGGCTCGTTGCTGCTGCTGCCGAACCGGCTCGGCGACCTGCTGCTCGGTAGCGTCTGGCACTCCTCCTCGCATCTCATCCTGCCGATCACCTTCAGCGTCGCGGGCGCGGGCCTCGGCACCGGCGCGGCGGCCGGACTGCGCGCTCTCGGCGCCGCCCGGCGCAGCCTGCGCTGCCAGCTGTTCGCCTCCGCCTTCTATGTCGGCGGCGGGCTCGGTGGGGCGGCCCTGGCCGGCACGGTCGGCTCCGCCTGGGGCGTCGCCGCCGCGACCGTCAGCGGCTCGGCCGTGTGGTGGCTCCAGCTGCGGTCCGCCCTGCGCGAACGCCACCACGACTCCGTTCCCGAAGTGAGGACCTCATGACCGACCGACCCAGGCTGAGCATCGGCCTGCCCGTGTACAACGGCGAGGAGTACCTGGCCGAGTCGCTCGACGCGCTGCTCGGCCAGACCTACGAGGACTTCGAACTGGTCATCTCCGACAACGCCTCGACCGACGGGACCGAGGAGATCTGCCGCAAGTACCTCGCGCAGGACTCTCGCATCCGGTATCTGCGGCTGCCCCGGAACATCGGCGCCACACCGAACCACAACCGTGTGCTCGACGAGGCCCGCGGCGAATTGTTCAAGTGGGCCTCGCACGACGACCTCTACGGCCGCGACCTGCTGCGGCGCTGCATCGAGGCCCTGGACGAGCGGCCGGACGTGATCCTCGCCCACACCGACCAGGCGGTCATCGACGGCGACGGCCAGGTGAAGGTCCCCTACGACTACACGCTGGCCACCGACTCGCCGCACGCACCGGACCGCTTCCGCAGTCTGCTGTTCGAGCCCGGTGGCGACGACTTCTACGGGGTGATGCGGACCGACGCGCTGCGCCGGGTGAAGCCGATGGACAGCTACCACCACGCGGACCGCACGTACGTCGCCGAGATCGCCCTCCACGGACGCTTCCACCAGGTGCCGGAGCTCCTGTACTTCCGCCGCGACCACCCCACCCGTGCCGAGCGGGCGAACCCGTCCAAGCGGTCCCGGTGCGTCAACCTGGACCCGCGCCGGGCCGGCCTGCTGCACCCGACGCCCCGGCTGCTCGCCGAGTACGTCTGGGGCTTCGTCTCGGCGATCCACCGGGCCCCGCTGTCCCCGGCCGACCGGCGCGAGTGCTACCGCCATCTTGCCGCCTGGATGACCAGCCGGGCCCGGCCCGGCGCCGGCGAGCGGGTCGAGGACCGCGCCCCGGTCGACCCGGCCAAGCTGACCGTCTCCGTGGACGACCTCGTCGCCGGCCGAGAGGAGAGGCGGGCATGACATCGGCGGACGAAACCCCGGTACGCGTCGGGGTGTTCGGCCTGCTCGGCTCCGGCAACCTCGGCAACGACGGGTCGCTGGAAGCCGTCCTCGGCTACCTCCGAGCCGAGCATCCGGACGCGAGCGTGGACGCGCTGTGCGGCGGCCCCGAGGCGGTGACGGCCACGTTCGGGATCCCCGCGACACGGATGCACTGGAACCGCGCGGAGTACCGGACCGCGTCCCGGGCGAGCGCGATCGTGTCGAAGGGACTCGGCAAACTCGTCGACGCCTACCGCACCGCCGCCTGGGTACGCCGGCACGACGTGGTGATCGTGCCGGGCATGGGCGTGCTTGAGGCCACCCTGCCGCTGCGGCCGTGGGGCTTCCCGTACTCGCTGTTCCTGCTCTGCGCGAGCGGACGGCTGCTGGGCACCAGGGTCGCGCTGGTCAGCGTCGGCGCCGCCGGGATCAGGAGCCGGCCGACCCGGGCCCTGGTGCGCTGGTCGGCACGGCTCGCCGCGTACCGGTCCTACCGGGACGAGCAGTCCCGCGACGCGATGCGCGCGATGGGCGTGGACACCTCGCGCGACGAGATCTACCCCGACCTCGCGTTCGCCCTGCCGGCGCCGCAGGCCGGCGCGCCCGTCGGCACACCGGGTCCCGTCTGCCTCGGCGTCATGGACTTCCACGGCGGCAACGACGACCGCGCCCGGGCCGAGGAGATATACCGGCGCTACCTCGACGGGACGATCACGTTCGTCCGCGCGCTGGTCGAGGAGGGCAGACCGGTCCGGCTGCTCACCGGCGACCAGTGCGATCTGTCGGTGGTCGCCGCGATCCTCGACGCCGTGGACTCACCGCTGGTCACCGCGGCCGAACCGGCCTCACTGGCCGACCTGATGAACGAGATGGCGGCCGCCGACACCGTGGTGGCCGTCCGCTACCACAACCTGATCTGCGCGCTGAAGACCGGAACGCCCGTGCTCGCCCTGTCTTATGCGGCGAAGAGCGATGCGCTCATGCACCGGATGGGCCTCGGCGCGTACTGCCACCCGGCACGCGAGGTCGACGCCGACCGGCTGCTCCAACAGTTCCGGGACCTGGAGAAGCACGCGGTGGAGGTACGGCGGACTCTCGCCGAGCGAAACCGGGTCGCCGCAGAGCAACTCGCCCAGCAGTTCACCGCCTTGACCACGACCCTGTTCCCGGCGAACTCCCACGCCCACGTCCCGCGGAAGGCCCGATGAAAGCGACCGAAGTCCCGGAGATCGCCGGCGCGTACCTGTTCGAGCCGACACCGCACTCCGACGAACGAGGCTTCTTCTGCCGCACCTTCGACGTCGACGTGGTCCGCTCGGTGGGCCTCGACCCGCACGCCTTCGTCCAGGACAGCGTGTCCCGCTCGGTCCGGGGCGTGCTGCGCGGCCTGCACCTGCGCTCCGGCGCCGGCGAGGCCAAGCTGGTGCGGTGCTCGTACGGGCAGATCTTCGACGTCGTCGTGGACCTGCGGCCGGACTCGCCGACGTACCGGAACCGGGCCTTCTTCGAGCTGTCGGGCGAGACGCAGAAGACGGTGTACATCCCGGCGGGATGCGCCCACGGCTTCCAGGCTCTTACCGAAATCGCAGATACCTCTTACCGTATCGACCGTGAGCACGATCCGTCCGAGGACGTGACGATCGCCTTCGACGACCCGGAACTCGCCATTCCCTGGCCGCTGCCGGTCACATCGATGTCCCAGCGGGACCGGGAGGCACCGAGCCTCGCCGAGGTCCTCAAGCACACGGAAAGGTGAAGTCGGCTTGCACAGCGAAGAATTCCAACTGCCCCGGTCGCGTGCGGCCAACGAACGGCTGCACGCCCTGATCCCCGGCGGCGCCCACACCTACGCCAAGGGTGACGACCAGTACCCCGAGGACCTGGCCCCGGTCATCAGCCACGGCCGCGGAGCCCACGTGTGGGACGTCGACGGCAACCGGTACATCGAGTACGGCTCCGGCCTGCGGTCGGTCAGCCTCGGACACGCCCACCCACGGGTCACGGAGGCGGTGCGGCGGGAGATCGACCGCGGCAGCAACTTCGTCCGGCCGTCCATCGTGGAGGCCGAAGCCGCGGAACGATTCCTCGCCACGGTGCCGACCGCCGAGATGGTGAAGTTCGCGAAGAACGGTTCCGACGCCACCACCGCCGCGGTACGCCTCGCCCGCGCCGCCACCGGGCGCCCGCGGGTGGCCCTCTGCGCCGACCATCCGTTCTTCTCCACCGACGACTGGTTCATCGGCACCACACCGATGTCCGCCGGCATTCCGTCGGCGACCAACGAGCTCACCGTGGCGTTCCCCTACGGGGATCTGGCCGCCACGGAGGAGCTGCTCACCCGGTACCAGGACGAGGTCGCCTGTCTGATCCTCGAACCCGCCACCCACACCGAGCCGCCGCCCGGGTATCTCGCCGGCCTGCGCGAACTGGCCGACCGGCACGGCTGCGTCCTGATCTTCGACGAGATGATCACCGGCTTCCGCTGGTCCGAGGCGGGCGCCCAGGGGCTGTACGGCGTGGTCCCCGACCTCTCCACGTTCGGCAAGGCGCTGGGCAACGGATTCGCCGTCTCCGCACTGGCCGGGCGGCGCGAGCTGATGGAACGGGGCGGGCTGCGCCACTCCGGCGAACGGGTGTTCCTGCTGTCCACCACGCACGGCGCCGAGACGCATTCCCTGGCCGCCGCGATGGCCGTGCAGACCGTCTACACCGAGGAGGGCGTCACCGCGCGGCTGCACGCCCTCGGCGAGCGGCTGGCCGCCGGTGTCCGCGACGCGGCGGCCGGCATGGGCGTGGGCGAGCACGTCGTCGTCCGGGGCCGGGCCAGCAACCTGGTCTTCGCCACCCTCGACGAGAACGGGCAGCCGTCGCAGGAGTACCGCACCCTGTTCCTGCGCCGGCTCCTCGCGGGCGGGGTGCTGGCCCCGTCGTTCGTGGTGAGCAGCGCGCTCAGCGACGCCGACATCGATCACACCGTCGACGTGGTGGCCCAGGCCTGTGCGGTGTACCGGAAGGCACTGGACGCCGCCGACCCCACGCCCTGGGTGGGCGGACGACCGGTGAAGCCCGTGTTCCGTCGCCTGGCGTGAGGAGACGTCAGTGGCGCGCCCGCGGACCGGCGTCGGCCAACCGGTCGGCGATCCGGTCGACCAGCCAGGATGTCGCCGGTGTCACCGCCAGCGCGGTGCACCAGCCGCCGAGGACGTCGGTCGGATAGTGCGCGCCCAGGGCGACCTGCGCCCATCCCATCGTGGCGCCGGCGACCAGCGCCGCGGCGAGCACGAGTGACGTGCCGGCCGTGACGCCGAGGCCGAGCCGGTCGGTCGCGAGCAGCGCCGCGGCGAAGGCGAGCGCCGTGAAGAAGGCGGTGTGGCCGCTCGGGTAGGACAGGTTGTCGGGGCCGTGGATGGTGCGTCCCACCAGGTGCTTGAGCAGCGTCGCCGTTCCCACGGCGAGGCCGGCGCCGGCCACCATGAGGACGCCCGCGCGAGGACGCCCCAGCAGCAGGCAGCCCGTCACGGCCGCTAGGACCACCATGGCCGATCCCGCGGGTTCCCCGAGGAAGTCCAGGGTCTCAGCGGCGTACCGCAACGGCGGCCGTACGCTGTCCGCCGTCGGCGGGACGATCCAGCTGTCCACCGCACCGGGTCGGCTGTGGCCGGCATACAGGACAGCGAGCCCGGCGACCACCAGCGCGGCGAGGACCGCGACCAGCCCGAGCCGCGCGCGCAGCGGCGAGGGCAGCACCGCGGTCGTCGGCCGGCCGGTCACCCTCCCACCGTGTTCGGTCGATTTGCGATGCCTTTCTTGTCCGCCGTGAGCACGGACGACACGTTATCGGAAGGTGCGGGCAGCCGTGGCCGGTCCGTGACATCGGCAACATCACCACTGGGCGTCATGCGCGCTCGACGAGGTGACCGTCCCTCTCGTCGTACAGCGCACCCGACTCCGGGCACTCCCAGCCGTCGGGCTCGCCGTCCCGCCGGACCAGCCGCACGCCGACCCGGCCGACCCAGCCGATCCGCCGCGCGGGAACACCGGCCACCAACGCGAAGTCCGGGACGTCCTCGGTCACCACGGCGCCCGCCGCGACCAGTGCCCAGCGGCCGATCCGCACCGGGGCCACACACACCGAACGGGCGCCGAGGGACGCCCCTTCGGCCACCTCCACCGCCACGGCCTCCCAGTCGCCGCCGCGTTTGAGCCTGCCCTCCGGGTCGACCGAGCGGGGGAAGCAGTCGTTGGTGAGGACCGCGGCCGGGCCGACGAACACCCCGTCGCCGAGCACGGCGGGTTCGTAGACCAGCGCGTAGTTCTGGAGCTTCACGTTGTCGCCGATCCGCACTCCCGGGCCGACGTAGGCGCCCCGGCCGACGACGCACCCGCTGCCCAGCCGGGCGTCCTCGCGGATCTGGGCCAGATCCCAGACCGTCGTCCCCGCGCCGATCGCCGCCGTCCCGTCGACCTGGGCGGTCGGCCGCACCTTGAAGTCCACCGGGCTGAACCCTTCGTTGCGTCGAGGATGTCCGATCGTCGAACGTGTCCACGGTGTCGCTGACGGACCGAGTCTGACCACCGCGTCTCAGACCGGGCGGGGGTCGACGTGGATCTTCGGCCCCGGACCGGCCCCGGGCGGACGTTCCCCCGCGAGTACGGGTCCGATCGCGTCCAGCGCGACGGTCGCGGCCACGAGCGGCCTCGGGTCGACGACCTGCTCGGCGTACGCCTTGATGGTGGCGTCGAGCCCGGGGGAGGCCGACAGGACGCCGACCGCCGTCACGTCCTTGAGGACGAGCGCGCGGGTGTCGATCCTGCTGGGCTCGCCGGCCAGCCCGATGTACACGAGCCGCCCGCCAGGTTCGACCAGTTCCTGGGCCAGCGCGGGCAGATGGACCGCGTTGGTGGCGTCGACGACCGCGTCGAACGGCAGGTCAGGCAGCGTGTCCTCGCGCCAGGCGTGCGGGAAGCCCAGTGAGCGCGCGAAGGCGAGGGAGTTCTCGGTGGCGCCCATCAGGTGGACCTCCGCCCCGGCGGCCCGGACGAACAGCGCGACCAGCAGGCCGATGGTGCCCGGCCCCAGCACCAGGACCCGGTCGCCGGGCCCCGCTCCGGTGGCCCGCGCGGCCCGCAGGGCGTTGCCGCCCGGCTCGACGAGGGCGCCGAGCACCGCGTCCACCGAGTCGGGGAGCGCGTGCAACGAGCTTGTCGGGACGGCGAGTTGTTCGGCCAGGGCGCCCGCGCGGCCGCCCCGGATGCCCACCTCCTCCCGCTTCTCGCACACATGCTGCAGTCCGCGCCGGCAGCGTCGGCAGGACCCGCAGCCGAGCATCGTGTCACCCATGACCCGGCGCCCGACCCACCCGGGTGCGACCCCGGCACCCACCGCACGCACCCGGCCCGCCCACTCGTGGCCCAGCCGCATCGGATAGCCGGCGTGTCCCTGGTGCAGATAGGTCATGGCACCGGTGAAGAACTCCAGATCGGTGCCGCACACGCCGACCCGCTCGACGTCGACGACGACCTCACCGGGAGCGGCGACCGGCGCGGGCACCTCCCGGACCGCGAACTCGCCGGGGGAGGTCAGGACGAAGGCGCGCATCCGCCGCCCCGCTGCCGAGGGGACGTTCACCGGAGAGGCTCCTTCAGGGGTCCGAGGGCGTCACGGATCTCCTCCACGGCCTCGACCAGCGTTCGCACGGGAGTCCGGTACGCCAGGGCGCTGACGCTCACCGCCCCGGACGGGGCCGTGAGCGACGTCCCGTACACGGGCAGGGCGAGGCAGTTGACGCCGGGCTCGTTCTCCTGGTCGTCCAGGGCGTAGCCCCGCTCGCGCGTGGCCCGCAGCTCGCGGTGCAACTCCTCGGCCGTGCACAGGGTTCGGGGCGTCGGGCGGGCCGGGGGCACCTCGCCGATCCATCGCCGTACGGCGTCGAGGGTGCCCAACTCGTGGGCGAGCAGCACCTTTCCGACGCCGGTCGCGTGGGCGGGGTTGCGGCCGCCGACCGTGGAGGTCAGCCGCACGGCACCGGTGGGAGGGTCGACCTTGGCACGGTAGACGACCTCGCGGCCGTCCAGGACGGCGTAGTGGGCCGTCTCGCCGAACCGGGCGGCCAGCTCCTCCAACAGCGGCCGCACCCGCACGTGTTCGGGGCGGGCCTCGTGATGGGCGAAGGCCATCCGCAGGAACTCGTCGCCGAGCAGATAGCGCCCGCCCGGGTCCTGACCGGCCAGACCGGCCCGGCGCAAGGCGGCCAGGGCCCGGTGCACGGTCGGCTTGGGGCTGCCGATCGTCCGGGTGAGCTCGTCGAGCGCCACGCCGTCCGGATGCCGGGCCAGCTCCTTGAGCACGGCGAGCACCCGGTCCGACCCCACCAGACGATCGCCCTCCGCGCGGTCCGTGACGGGGGCTGTCGAAGTGGGGAGTCGCTGCGTATGCTGCATCGCGTTCCGGATAGTAGACCGCCGTACCGAATACCGGAAAGAGCCCCAGCGATGAACCTTCGCAGCGCGCAGTGGTACGCGGGACAGGACCGCAACGCCTACATCCACCGGGCCTGGATGCGCCGGGGCGCCCCCGCCGACGCCTTCACCGGCCGGCCCCAGATCGCCATCGCCAACACCGCCTCCGACCTCACCCCGTGCAACGCCCACCTGGACGAGGTGGCCAGGTCCGTGCGCGACGGCGTCCACGAGGCGGGCGGCGTCCCTCTCGACCTGCCCGTGGTGTCGCTGGGCGAGACCAACGTGCGGCCCACGGCGATGCTCTGGCGCAACATGGCGGCGATGGCCACGGAGGAGATGCTGCGCGCCAACCCCCTGGACGGCGTGGTCCTGCTGGGCGGCTGCGACAAGACGATCCCCTCGCTGCTGATGGCCGCCGCCTCCGTGGACCTGCCCGCCGTGGTCGTGCCCGGCGGGCCCATGCTGACCGGCACCTTCCGCGGCACCCCGCTGGGCTGCGGCACGGACGTGTGGCGGCTGTCGGAGGAGGTCCGCGCCGGGACCCTGTCCCAGGAGCAGTTCACCCGCTCCGAGTCGTCGATGATCCGCAGCCGCGGGCACTGCAACACCATGGGGACCGCCTCCACCATGGCGCTGGTCGCCGAGGCGCTGGGCACGGTCGTCCCCGGGGTGGCCGGTACCCCGGCGCCGGACAGCAGGCTGCTGGAGGCCGCGCACGGCACCGGCCGGCTCGCGGTGGAGCTGGTGGCCGCCGACCGCCGCCCGAGCACCTTCCTGACCAAGGGGTCCTTCCACAACGCGATCGTGGCGCTGGCCGCGATCGGCGGCTCCACCAACGCGGTCGTCCATCTCCTCGCCATCGCGGGCCGGTTGGGCATCGAACTGACCCTGGACGACTTCGACCGCATCGGCTCCCGGGTGCCGGTCCTGGTGGACCTGCAGCCCGCCGGACGCTTCCTCATGGAGGACTTCCACCGGGCCGGCGGCCTGCTCGCCGTGCTGCGCGAGGTCGCCGACCTCCTGGACCCCGACGCGCTCGCCGTGACGGGGAGGCCCCTGGTGGACCACCTCGCCGACGCCCCGATCTGGGACGCCGAGGTGATCAGGACCCGGGCCCGCCCGCTCGTCGAGGAGGGCGGCATCGCCGTCCTGCGCGGCAGCCTCGCCCCCGACGGGGCCCTGATCAAACCCGCGGCCGCCTCGGCGCATCTGCTGCGCCACCGGGGCCGGGCGGTCGTCTTCGACAGCATCGAGGACTTCCATGCCCGCGTCGACGACCCGGACCTGGACGTAGACGCCGACTCCGTCCTGGTCCTGCGCGGCTGCGGCCCGCAGGGCTATCCGGGCATGCCCGAGGTCGCCAACATGCCGCTGCCCACCAAGCTGCTGGAGCAGGGCGTGCGGGACATGGTCCGCGTCTGCGACGGCCGGATGAGCGGCACCGCGTACGGCACGGTCGTCCTGCACGTGGCACCGGAGGCGGCGGCGGGCGGCCCGCTCGCCCTCGTGCGGACCGGTGATGTCATCAGCCTCGACGTCGAGGCCCGCCGCATCGACCTGGAGGTGCCCGCCGACGAACTCGCCGCCCGCACCCCGAACGCGGCCACCGTCGAGGGCTTCGCCAACCCGAGGCGGGGCTGGGAGCGGCTGTACGTGGACCACGTCCAACAGGCCGACAAGGGCGCGGACCTGGACTTCCTCGTCGGTTCCAGCGGCTCGGAGGTCAGCCGCGAGTCGCACTGACCAGGGCGGCGGTGTCCCGCTCCGCCCTGCCCATCCCGTGGACGCCCCCTTGACGTGCGCCCGGACGCGATCGACACTCCAGATGGGAATCCTAGTGAACAGGTAGGGAAACATGGGGCGCGTGGAACCGGCCGTCGGCCGAGAGAGCCGTACACCGCGGCCTTCGCCTCTTCTGACCTCCCGCCGGCATATCGACCTGCAGCGCGTCTGCAGCGCGATCAGGCCCCTGGGCTGAGCCCGGCCACGGCCGCCCCCTCCTGTCCTGCCCCTCGCTTCCGGCCCGACGACGCTTCCGCCGCGCGTACGTCTGCGCACCGACACCCCGGGGAGACCCATGTCCGTCACATCGCTCGCCCATGTCCCCGCCACCCACCCCGTCCCCGCGTTCCGGGGCCGCATCGGACAGGACGCGCGCAGCGGGCACTACGCCGTGCCGCGCCGCTACCGGCTCCACCTGACCGCCGCCTGTGCGGACGGTCTGCGCATCGCCGTCGCGCACAGTCTGCTCGGCCTCGACGACGTCTGTCCCGTGACCTTCCTGGACCCGGTCCCCGACTGTCCGGACGGCGGGCATTCCGCGCTGCGCCCGCTGTACGAGGCCAGCGCGCACCGGTACTCCGGCGCGGCCGTCGCGCCGGTGCTCAGCGACGACTGGTCGGGACGGATCGTCAGCACCCACGCCGCCGACATCACCCGCGACCTCGCCCGGCACTTCGGCGGCGGCCGTCCGGCGCTGTACCCCTGCGGAGCGGAGTCGGAGACCGAGGCCGCCGAGCGGATGGGCCGGGCCATCGCCGAGGCCGCGCAGCAGGCCGGTTCGGCGGGCGGCGGCGACGTGGACCGGGCCGCCGCCCTGGAACGGCTGCTGGACACCCTGGGCTCACTGGAGCGCTGGCTGGTGGGACGCTCGTATCTGATCAGGGATCACCTCACCGCCGCCGACGTCGAGTTGTGGGTCGCGCTGGTGCAACTCGACACCGTGCACCGCGACCACCTCGACGCCGGCGCGGTGCAGCGCATCGCCGACCACCCCACCCTGTGGGCCTACGCCCGCCGCCTGACCGCCCACCCGGCCTTCGGCACCCACCTCGACCTCGACGGCATCGCCCGCCGGCACCACGCCCACTGCCGCGGTCTGGAGGCCGCCGGGGCCGCCGTACAGATTCTGGACTGGGCCGCGCACACCGCCCGCACGTCCTGAGCGTTCCATCTGATGGACCGGCATTGACACCGGTTCGGACGACTGCCTTAACTACGGGTCCCACCAGGGCCTGTTGCAGCCACAGGTCCACAAGGGTCCCGCGAGACCCCCGAGAACAGCGACGGTGACCGACATGTACGCAGCTCCCAGGACGGCCGCCCGCCGTTCTCCGGGCTGCGTTCGGCCGTACGGCGACTCGCTCGTCGCCGACCGGGCCGTCGACCTGCTCCGCGTGAGCAGCGCACTGTGTACCGCACCGGGCCGTGCCCGCTGTCGAGGCTGACGTACCGCCTCCGCAGCCCCCGCGTTCCTGACGAACACCGCGCTCGCGGTGTGCCGTCGCCCGCCCCGCCCCGGTTCCCGTGCGTCACGTCCCGCGTCTGTAGTACGCCGTGTCCGCCGTGTCCCAGGGGTATCCCGACTCCCGCCGGAGCCCCCTCATGAGTGAACCCCCAGGCGCCGCCGTCTCCGTCACCGAGGCGCCGCCGCCAACCGACGTACCGTCAGTACCACCCGCCCCGCAGCGAGTTCTGCCGCTTCGGCGGCCCGGCCGCTGGATCGCCACCGCCGTCGTCCTGGTCGTTGCGGCCCAGTTCGTCCACGGTCTGGCGACCAACCCGTTCTACCAGTGGGACCGCTTCGGCTACTGGTTCCTGCGGCCGACCGTCCTCGACGGGCTCCTCATCACCCTCGAAGTCACCGCCTACAGTGCGGTGTTGGGGCTCCTGGGCGGGATCCTCCTCGCCCTGGCCAGGCTCTCGAAGAGCCCGGTGCTCCGGGCGGTGAGCTGGACCTATGTCTGGGCCCTGCGCTCCATACCGCTGATCGTCGTCCTGCTCTTCCTCTACAACTTCTCGGCCCTGTACAAGACGTTGAGCGTCGGTGTGCCCTTCGGGCCGGCCTTCTTCAGCTTCGACGAGTCACGGCTCGCCACCGACATGGCCATCGCCGTCATCGGCCTCAGCCTCAACGAGGCCGCCTACGCGGCCGAGGTCGTCCGCGGCGGCATCCTCTCCGTCGACCAGGGCCAGCACGAGGCGGCCGCCGCCCTCGGTCTCCCGAAGAGCTACCAGTTCCGCAGAATCGTCTTTCCGCAGGCGCTGCGCTCCATCACCCCGAACTACGTCAACCAGCTCATCGGCCTCGTCAAGAGCACCTCGCTGGTCTTCTACGTCTCACTGCTCGACCTGTTCGGCACCGTGCAGTCCATGGGCGCCACCTACCCCGGCGACATCGTGCCCCTGCTGCTGGTCGCCACCGTCTGGTACCTGACCCTGACCAGCGCCGTCTCGGTCGTCCAGTTCTACGTCGAGCGGTACTACGCCCGGGGCGCCACCCGCTCCCTGCCGCCGACCCCGCTCCAGAAACTTCGGGCCGGTCTCACCGACCTGCGCGCCCGCATCCGCAGGGAGGCCGCCGTATGACCGCGGCAGCCGTCGAGGTGCACGGCGTGCACAAGTGGTACGGCCCCCATCGCGTCCTGGACGGCGTCGACCTGACCGTGCGCCCCGGCGAGGTCACCGTCATCCTCGGCCCGTCGGGGTCCGGGAAGTCCACCCTGCTCAGGGTCGTCAACCACCTGGAGAAGCCGGAGATCGGCCACGTCAGCGTCAACGGCGAGCTGATCGGCGTCCGCCGGCAGGGCGGCCGGCTGAAGGAGCTCAGCGAGCGCGCCATCCTGGCCCAGCGCGGCCGGATCGGGTTCGTCTTCCAGAACTTCAACCTCTTCCCGCACCTGACCGTCCTCGACAACGTGGCCGCCGCCCCGGTGGCGACCGGCAAGCTCGGCAAGGCGGCCGCCCAGGAGCTGGCCCGTGAACTCCTCGGCAGGGTCGGACTTGGCGACAAGACCGGTGCCTATCCGCGGCAGTTGTCGGGCGGCCAGCAGCAGCGCGTGGCCATCGCCCGCGCGCTCGCCCTGCGTCCGGGCGTCATCCTCTTCGACGAGCCGACCTCCGCTCTCGACCCGGAACTCGTCGGCGAAGTCCTCGCGGTGATCAAGGACTTGGCGACCAGCGGCACCACGCTTGTCATCGTCACCCACGAGATCGGCTTCGCCCGTGAGATCGCCGACCGGGTCGTCTTCCTCGACGGCGGACGCGTCGTCGAGCAGGGCCCACCCTCCGAGGTCCTGGACCGGCCGCGGCACGAGCGGACCCGGGACTTCCTCAGCAAGGTCCTCTGAGCCCCTTTTTTTGCCCCTCCCGATCGACAAGGACAGTCATGCGCACCCACCTCTCCCGACGCAGCCTGATACGCGGCCTCACCGCGGCGACCACCGTCACCGCCCTCGCCGGCGGGCTCGCCGCCTGCGGTGGTGACAGCGACGCCGCCACCAGGACGACCGACAGCGCCGGCACCGTCACCGTGGGCCGGCTCTCCAACGGCGCCGCCAAGGAGACCACCCTCAAGGTCGCCGAGGTGAAGGCCATCAGCGCGGAACTGCCCGACGCCGTCAAGAAGAGCGGCAAGCTCGTCATCGGGTCCGGCACCCTGCCCTCCGGTTCCCCGCCGCTGGGCTTCGTGGGCAGCGACCAGAAGACCCTCACCGGCTCCGAGACCGACCTGGCCCGCCTGGTCGCCGCCGTCCTCGGACTCGAGCCCGAGGTCAAGCGCTTCACCTGGGAGAACCTCTTCGTCGGCATCGACAGCGGCAAGGTGAACGTCGGCTTCTCCAACATCACCGACACCGAGGAGCGCAAGCAGAAGTACGAGTTCGCCTCCTACCGCAAGGACGACCTCGCCTTCGAGACGCTCAAGACGTCGAAGTGGACCTTCGACGGTGACTACGAGGCCCTGGCGGGCAAGACCGTCTCGGTGGGCGCCGGCACCAACCAGGAGCGGATCCTGCTGGAGTGGCAGGCCAAGCTGAAGAAGGAGGGCAAGAAGCTGACCATCAAGTACTTCCAGGACAGCCCCAGCATCTACCTGGCCCTGGGCAGCGGCAAGATCGACGCCTACCTGGGCCCCAGCCCCAACTCCTCCTACCACGTCACCCAGACGGCGGGCACACCCAACGCGACCCGCATCGCGGGCCAGTACTCCGGTGCCGGCGAGACGCTCCAGGGCCTGATCGCCGCGACCGCCAAGAAGGACAGCGGCCTCGCGAAGCCCCTCGCCGACGCGATCAACCACCTGATCGACAACGGCCAGTACGCCAAGTGGCTCGCCGCGTGGAACCTCTCCAACGACGCCGTCTCCAAGTCGGAGGTCAACCCGCCCGGGCTGCCGCTCGACAACTCCTGATCACTGATCAGAAAGCCTGGCACGCACATCCGTTGACTTGGGAAAGGACTCCGCCTCCATGGCCCAGCAGACCGAACTCCGCGGAGGCGGAGCCTGCCTGAGACCCAGCGCACCCGACATCTCCGTCCTCGACAACGCCGTATGGGCCGCCCTCACCGGCCCCCACGCCCACCTCGCCGAACGCGTCGGCCGTGCCGCCCGCTACCCGGCGGACGTCTACGCCTTCGCCGCCCTCGCCGATCCCGGCGATCCGGCGGCCTGGGACGACCTGCACACCCTCGTCGGCCCCGGAACCACCGTACGGATCAAGCCCGTCGAGCACGTCCCGGACGGGTGGGAGATCGTCGGCGGGGGAGTCGGCGTCCAACTCGTCGACACCGCTCTACGGGCCGAGCCCGCCCCTGAGACGGTACGGCTCGGCCCCGACGACGTGCCCGAGATCCTGGACCTCGTCGCCCGCACCAGGCCGGGCCCCTTCCTCAAGCGGACCATGGACCTCGGCACCTACCTCGGCATCCGGGATCGGGGACGCCTGATCGCCCTCGCCGGCGAGCGGCTGCGCCCGCCCGGCTGGACCGAGATCAGCGCGGTCTGCACCGACCCGGCCCACCGGGGCCGGGGCCTGGCCACCCGGCTGGTCCGCGCGGTCGCCGCCGGGATCCGGGAGCGCGGCGACACCCCGTTCCTGCACGCGGCATCGGACAACACGCAGGCGATCCGGCTCTACGAGTCGATCGGCTTCACCCTGCGCCGCCGCTCGCCCATCCTGCTGGTCCGCAGTCCAGGAACAACCCGCGAAGCCACCGCGTTGTGACTCACGACGAGATCTGCCGGGTGCCCTCGCGCACCCAGAAGGAGGAGGTGACGGGCGTGATCCGCACACTCCGCTCCGCCCACCTCCACTCCCGGGCGCACATCGATCTCCAGCGCGTGTCCACCGCGCTCTGTTGTTCCTGACCCGTCTGCTGCCCCAGCCGCCGCGTCCCGCGCCTTTGCGGGCCGGCCCTCTCGTACGGATCTCCAGGAAGGCACTTACCCGTGTCCCCTTCGTCTTCGCTGCATCTTGCCGTCGCCCTCGACGGCACCGGCTGGCACCCCGCCTCCTGGCGCGAGCCGGCCGCCCGGCCCCGTGAGCTGTTCACCGCCGGATACTGGGCCGACCTGGTCGCCGAGGCGGAGCGCGGCCTGCTCGACTTCGTCACCATCGAGGACGGACTCGGCCCGCAGTCCAGCCACTTCCTGGACCCGGACGAGCGCACCGACCAGGTCCGCGGCCGGCTCGACGCCGTTCTCATCGCCTCGCGCATCGCCCCGCTCACCCGGCACATAGGCCTGGTCCCGACCGTGGTGGCCACCCACACGGAGCCGTTCCACATCTCCAAGGCCATCGCGACCCTCGACTACGTCAGCACCGGCCGGGCGGGCCTGCGCGTCCAGATCACCGCACGCCCCAACGAGGCCGCGCACTTCGGCCGCCGCACCATCTCCCCGATCGAGGCATACGACAGCCCCGAGGCCCAGGAACTCGTCACCGACCTGTTCGACGAGGCCGCCGACCATGTGGAGGCCGTCCGCCGGCTCTGGGACAGCTGGGAGGACGACGCCGAGATCCGCCACGCCGCCACCGGCCGCTTCATCGACCGGGACAAGCTGCACTACATCGACTTCGAGGGACAGCACTTCAGCGTCAAGGGCCCCTCCATCACCCCGCGCCCGCCGCAAGGCCAGCCCCTCGTCACCGCACTCGGCCACCAGACCGTCCCCTACCGGCTCATCGCCCGTCAGGCGGACGTCGGTTACGTCACCCCGCACGACGTCGACCAGGCCCGCGCGATCGTCGCCGAGATCCGCGCCGAGCAGGAGACGGCCGGGCGGGCCGACGCCCTCCTCCATGTCTTCGGCGACCTGGTCGTCTTCCTCGACGACGACCCGGCGGCGGCCGCCGCCCGCCGGGACCGTCTCGACGCGCTCGCGGGCGAGCCGTACACGAGCGATGCCCGCGTCTTCACCGGCTCTCCGACCCAACTCGCCGATCTGCTGGGCGAGTTCCAGGTGGCCGGGATCACCGGCTTCCGGCTGCGGCCCGCCGTCCTCGGCCACGACCTCCCGGCGATCACCCGCGGCCTGGTCCCCGAACTCCAGCGCCGGGGCGCCTTCCGCACCGCCTACGAGGCCGACACCCTGCGCGGCCTGCTGGGTCTCGCCCGCCCCGCCAACCGCTACGCCGCCGTCTGAAGCCGGAAGGACCCGCACCGACATGAGCAGCAAGCCGCTGAAGCAGATCCACCTGGCCGCGCATTTCCCGGGCGTCAACAACACCACCGTGTGGAGCGCCCCCGAGGCCGGCAGCCATATCGAGTTCAGCTCCTTCGCGCACTTCGCGCGGACCGCCGAACGCGCCAAGTTCGACTTCCTGTTCCTCGCCGAGGGACTCAGGCTCCGTGAACAGGGCGGAAAGATTTACGACTTGGACGTCGTCGGCCGCCCCGACACCTTCACGATCCTCGCCGCGCTCGCCGCCGTCACCGAACACCTCGGCCTGACCGGCACCATCAACTCCACGTTCAACGAGCCGTACGAGGTGGCCCGCCAGTTCGCCAGTCTCGACCACCTCTCCGGGGGCCGCTCCGCCTGGAACGTGGTCACCTCCTGGGACGCCTTCACCGGTGAGAACTTCCGCCGCGGCGGCTTCCTGCCGCAGGCGGAGCGCTACTCACGCGCCAAGGAGTTCCTCGCCACCACCCAGGAGCTCTTCGACTCCTGGCACGGCGACGAGATCCTCGCCGACCAGGCCTCGGGTGTGTTCCTGCGGGACGCGAAGGCCGGCTCCTTCGTGCACACCGGTCAACACTTCGACATCCACGGCCAGTTCAACGTCCCGCGCTCCCCGCAGGGCCGCCCGGTGATCTTCCAGGCCGGCGACTCCGAGGAGGGCCGCGAGTTCGCCGCCTCCTCCGCCGACGCCATCTTCAGCCGGTACGCCACCCTCACCGAGGGCCAGGCCTTCTACACCGACGTCAAGAACCGCCTCGCCAGGTACGGCCGCAGGCATGACCAGTTGCTGATCCTGCCCGCCGCCTCCTTCGCGCTCGCGGACACCGACGCCGAGGCCGAGGAGCTGGCGCGGATCGTCCGACGCCAGCAGGTCAGCGGGGCCACCGCCCTCAAGCACCTGGAGTTCGTCTGGAACCGGGACCTGTCCTCCTACGACCCCGAAGGTCCGCTCCCCGACATCGACCCGGACGTCAGCGACGACCACATCTCCAAGGGGCGCGCCCAGGTCCGCATGTACCGGGACCCGCTGGCCACCGCCCGTGAATGGCGCGAGCTGGCCGCCGCCAACAACTGGTCGATCCGCGACCTGGTCATCCACACGGGCAACCGGCAGAACTTCATCGGCTCACCGGAGACGATCGCCCGCACCATCAACGAGTTTGTGCAGGCCGACGCGAGCGACGGCTTCATCCTCGTCCCGCACATCACCCCGACCGGCCTCGACGCCTTCGCCGACAAGGTCGTCCCGCTCCTCCAGGAACAGGGCGTCTTCCGCACCGACTACGAGGGCCCGACCCTCCGCCACCACCTGGGCCTCGCCCACCCCGACGACGTCCAGGACGAGCAGCGGGTGGCGTCGTGAAACGAGGTCACTCCTCCCAGTCCAGCTGATGCCCGGGCGTCCCCACCGACCGCCCGTACGCCACCGCTTCGGCGCGGCCCGTCTCGTCGCCGCGCCGATAGCGGAACACCTTGCCCGCGAAGACGACCACGCGCTCGTCCCCGGCCGTGAAGTCGGCGTACCAGCCGTTCTCCGGCTCCAGCGCCGAGGCCAGCGTGTCCGCGAGCGCACCGACGTCCTCGCTGTCGGTCTCCCACTCGACGAGCGTCCACACCGGCGGCTGCGCGTCACTCGCCCCGTCGATCTCGACCCTGCTGACCTTCCGCAACCGCAGTCCGCGCGGCCCGAACGCCGCGCCGGGCCGAAGGCTCTCGCCGATGACGTATCCGGTGATCACGTGCTGTCTCCTTGCTGATCGGGGGCTTCACAGGTGACGCTACGACCGTATGGCTGACATCCTTTGTCAGGTATACGGCCGTCAGGCATACGCCGATGAGGTGATCGCCCGATGCGTGCGGACCGGCTGCTGTCCCTCCTGCTCCGCCTCCAGTCCCGCAGGCAGATGACGGCTCGTCACCTAGCGGCGGAGCTGGAGGTGTCGGTCCGTACCGTCCTCCACCAGGTGTTGGAGGACCACGCCCGTTACTTGCCTGGTCGCCAGAGCCGAGGACGGCATCCGTGGCTACCTCCTGGGATTCGTCACCCCCGACCGCACCGGATATGTCCACCTGATCGCCACCCGCGACGACACCCGCGGCACCGGTCTCGGCCGTACCCTCTACGAGGCCTTCACCGAGACCGCCCGCCGTCAGGGAGCGGCCCGCCTCAAGGCGATCACCTCGGTCACCAACGAGGGCTCCATCGCCTTCCACCGCAGCCTCGGCTTCTGCGACCGAGTGGTGGAGGACTACGACGGCCCCGGCCACGACCGCGTCGTCTTCACGCGCGAGCTGTGAGGACCGCGTCGATCAGCGGGGCCAGCGAGTTCTCCGGCTCCTGACCGGCGGTGTCGACGACCAGGCGATCCCGGTTCCACGGCTCGTAGTCCCGCCCGGCGATCTGCACCCAGTCGGGCAGCGGCAGGTCGGGGATGTCCACCGAACGTGAACGCGCGCGGCGCCGGTGCTCGTCCGGGTCGGAGCAGACGACCTCCACCTCCAGGACGGGCGCACCGGCCCGTACGGCGGCGTCGCGCCAGGCGTCGCGCGTCACGGCCAGCGGATTGACCGACTCGGCGATCACGGTGAGCCCCTGCCGCAGGTGCTCCTCGGCGAGGGCGTACCCCACGACATAGCCCACCGGGCCCACGGGATGCCGCGCCAATCCGGAGCGGACGATCGCCTGCTCGATGGTGTCGACCCGCAGATGAACGCCGTTCGTCCTGGACGCCAGGAGCCGGGAAAGGGTGGTCTTGCCGGTGGCGGGGAGGCCACCGATGACGATCAGCATGCCCCCACTCTTTCACCGGGGACTCCCGCTGAACGCCGTGTGGCCGGAAGTACGTCTCCCTCCCCCGATATTGCAGTTAAGGGTACCCGGCCAGGAGTAGGCTCCACCCATGGCCTTTGACCCCTCGTACCTGCACCTCGTCTTCCCGAACACACGGTTCGAGGCACTGCTCTACGGTCGGGCCTCCCGCGACCCCAACAAACGCGGAGACAGCGTCGCAGACCAGCTCGGATGGGGCCGCACCCTCTGCCGCGAGTACAACTGGCACGTCGCCGAGGAGTTCAAAGACACCGGCCTGTCCGCCTCCCGTCACGCCAAGCAGGCCCGCGACGACTTCGAGGAACTCCTCGAAACCATCGAAGACACACCCCCCACCCAAGGAGTCATTCGCATCGTCGTCGCCTACGAAGCCTCCCGCTACTACAGAGACCTCGAAGCCTACGTACGCCTCCGCGCCGCCTGCATGAGCTCCGGAGTGCTGCTCTGCTACAAGGGCACCGTCTACGACCTCAGCCGCAGCGACGACCGGAAGGCCACTGCCCAGCACGCCATCGACGCGGAGGCTGAAGCTGACGACATCCGCGACCGAAACCTACGCACTGCCGCCCGCACCGCGGATGCCGGTGACCCGCACGGGCGGCTGCTCTTCGGCTACACCCGCGACTACGAGACGGTCAACGGGCAGCTGCGGTGCGTCCGGCAGTACGAGCACCCGAAGACGGGGCAGTACGTCTACCGCGCGCTGGTGCACATCGACCAGGGCCGCTCGGTGGGCTCTCTGGTCAAGTGGCTCAACAGCGAAGAGGATGCAGCCCGCCCGTTCGGCTACCCGTGGACGGCACAGAACGTCCGGCTCATGCTCCTCAACCGCGCCTACCTGGGGGAGCGGAAGAACCGAGGCAACTGGAAAAAGGCGACCTGGCCCCCGATCCGCGGCCTGGAGACCCCGGAGGGCCGTGCCATGTTCAACCGGGTCACGGCCCGGCTGACCGACTCGGGCCGGCGTACGCAGCGCGGGTCGGCGCCTGTGCATCTCCTGTCGCTCATCGGGCTCTGCGGGCCCTGCGGTGATCATGCTCTGCTGAAGGCGCGGCCAAGCAGCACGAAGGGGCGGTCGGCGCTGCACTGTTCGGAGAAGCGCGACACCGTCATCCGTGAGGACGTCATCGACTCCTACGTCGAGGAGGCGGTCATCGCCTGGTTCACGGACAAGGGCCGGGCCACTTCCGCTCTCGTGCCCAGCGGGGACAACGTCCAGGAGAAGGTGTCGGCTGCGCAGCGCCGCATCAACGCCTACGAGGAGCAGCTGGCCGAGGCGAAGGCGTTGTCCGAGGAGTTCGACGAGGAGACGGGCCGCTTCAAGCTGTCCTCGTCAGCGTTCGCGTCTATGGAGCGGAGCCTGTCGCCCAAGCTGGAGGCGGAGCGGAAGACGCTCCGGACAGTGACCGGGGTTCCTCCTGTGCTGCTGGCACTCATCGGCGCGCCCGACCCGGACGTGGTGTGGAACGGGGTGCCGGAGGGGGAGGGGCGGCCAGGTGTCGCGGGCTTGACGATGGAACAGAAGCGGGAGGTCATCAGGAAGGTGGTGACCGTGCGCTTGTGGAAGGCGTCCAGGCCAGGGATTCAACGTCTGGAGCCGGGACGGATCACGCTGTCGTTTGTGGGGGAGCCGGGTTTCAGGGACCGACCACTCCGTGCTCCCGCGAACGCTCCCGCTGTTGGGTCGGAAGGTCCTTCGGGAACTGAATGAGATTGCCGATCTGAGGCGCGTCGGGCTTGAGCATGCCGGCACGTTCCATCTCGACGCCGGTACGGAAGGCGTCCCTCATGATCTGTGCCCGCTCGTCTTCGAAGTCTCGGCGCATCTTTGCGCGTTCGGCGGTGAGGCGGGCCTCGATGCTGGCCCTCTCCGCGGCGAGGTCCTGCTGGCGCCGGCTGTGCTCGATCTCTGCCGCGGCCTGCGCGGCGACGTAGCGGTTGCGTTCCTCGTCGGCGGCGCGGGTGGCCTCGGCGAGGGTTCGGCGCTCGTTGCTGGTGTTGGTGACCCACTGCTTTATGCGGATGAGGGAGACCCAGGTGAGTGCTGAAATGACGAGGCAGGCTCCTGTGATGGAGCCTGCCAAGTGGTTGTGGTATGCGCTGTAGGCGGTCGAGGCGATTCCTGCGATCAGGACGCCTGTGGCTTGTGCGGTGGCCGTCCTGCTGTTGGCCGTGGACCTCATGTGCACACCCCCGGGGTTTACATCTGTGCTGCCGTGCCTCCGGGGTTGGCGTCCTCGTCTTCAGCCTGAGGATTCTTGAGCTTGTCCACCATGGCGAGGAACATGAACCGGTCCAGGCCTTCAAAGCCCAGTTGGTCCGCCGCCTCCTCCGGAGTGATAGATCCAGACCCTACCTGTGACTGTTTAGTTTCGGACAGTGTCTGTTGAGACTGCCGGTAGCCGGGGGGCAGAATTTCTGCTGCCTCAAGGAGGTCAAGCAGGTCGAGACGGAGCACGTTTGCGAGCGAAGCGAAGAACTGGACATGGGGAATCCCCTCGCGGTTGATGAGCCGCGAGGCCGTGCTCTTGTTCATGCCTGTGTCGGCGACCAGGCGCTGCTGGCCGCGGTAGGCCGTGTACCCATGCTCTACGAGGGCCGGGTAGACGAGCGCGAAGAACTTCTCTTCCCGCGTGGTGGGGGCATCCGTCATGTCCTGAAACTTTACTTCCCTGGGGAGGGAATAGTCACTGCTTCCCTCTCCAGGGAAAGTCGCCATTCGGCCACTGACCTGCATTAACGCAGGCCACATGCGTACTCGAACGCATGTTCGCACGAAAAATCATCCTTCCCTCAACAGGGCATTCCCTTGCTAGGGAGGGAATGCGTGTGGGAGAGTTTCCCTCGACAGGGAAACTTGCCTCGCCACCTGCGAAGGGAGGCCTACACACGTGTACCGACTCAACGTCACCCGGCTCCGCGCCATCGCCGCGCAGCACGGCGACAAAACCCCCTACAGCGTCGCTACGACCACCGGCATCGCCGTCAGTAGCGCGTACCGCATCTTCCGTGAAGAGTCGCAACTTGACTTGATCTCTGCGCTTCGGATCGCAGATGCGTACGACCTCGACATTCGCACCCTCATGGACCGGGTGCCTGACGAGGAAGAACAGACCGCCGAGGCGGTCGCATGACCCGCGAAGAACGCCTCGCGATCCTCGGCCCCGAGACCGTCGCCGAGATCCACGCCCGGGTGAAAGCAGCCCCCGAGCCGAGCGACGAACTCGTCGAAGAGCTCCGCCGAATCATGACGAATCCCGCGGGCGAGATTCCGGCGCCCCGGCCGGCTCCTGACGTCCGGCCTGCGGCCGACGCCGCCTGATCCAAATCCACGCCGAAGGGCCGCTCCGACTGCCAGGCCCGAGCAGCCCCCGACTCGGCGACCCCATCACCAGAACGAAAGAGAGGTCCCCGTGACCAGTAACTCTACCCAGCTCAGCGCGGCAACCGCGCTGGTGCAGCTCCTCCAGGAGCACCCCGACCTGCCTGAGGCCGGTTGGTCGATCGGCTCGATCATCCCGGACTTGCACGGGAGCCTCTACGGCGGCATGGAGTCGCTGTCGGCGTACGCCGAGGTCCTCGGCGGCAGCGTGCGGGCGGCGGCGGACACCTTCGAGTTGCGTGGGCAGCGGGTGCGCCGGCACGTGCTGAAGACGGTGTGGCGTGACGTTCCGGTCGAGGTGGCCGTGGTCCTGCCTGCTGCTGTGGCGGTGTCGCTGTGAGCGCCCCGGTGTCGCACGACCCGCTGGTCGTGAACACGAGGGATGGCGTGTGCTGGGAGCGGCGCGCGGTGACGTCGGACGGTCGCGGCTTGTACGCGGTCGAGGGTTCGTGTAAGTGCCCGGAGTTCGTGATGGCGACGTTGGCGGAGTTGGCGGAGCACGGGATTGTCGGGTCGGCGCGTGTGTTGCCGGTGCCGGTGGGCACGGCGCCGCAGCCCCTGAGCGTTGACCCCCGAATCGAGCTGATCCGGCGGGAGCGGACCCACTGTGAGGCCGCTCAGTTCGAGTCGGAGGACGACCGGCCGCTGCACGTGTGGGGGCCGTCGCAGTACCCGAAGCGTGAGATGTGCCAGCGGTGCACTCTGTCGCGGGAGTGGGCGGAGGACCCGGAGGCCACCGATGTGGTGCTGCTGGCCGAGGTGGACCGTTTGCGGGCCCGGGTCGCGGAGTTGGAGTCGGAGCGCGCGGCGTGGCGGCGGACGGCCCACCGGCTGGCTGGCGAGGCGGGGCTGATCCCGAAGTCGGTGGAGGGCGAGCACTACGCGGTTACGCATCACGCGTACCGGGTGGGCCGGGATCTGCCTGAGGCGGGTGCCCAGTGAGCTACCAAGCCCATAGCCCCGCCGAGTGGGCGGAGATGGTGTCCCTCGCGGTGGCCGTGTACGGCGGCCTGTCGGTCCCGTACTTCGTGTTCGTCGACGCGGACCTCGCCGACTTCGACCCGCGTCCGAAGCTGGCCCGTTCCGAGTCCCCGCTGTGGCAGGCCGCCGTGAACGCGGGCCACGACCTCAACCGGGCTGTCGGTTCCGCTCGTCACGAGCTGGCCCCCGTCGTGCACGTCGTGCGGCATACGGCGTACCTCGCCCGCGAAACCGGCCGGGATCTGGCCGCTCTCCTCATCCTCCTCGCCACCCGGCCGAACGGAGCCACCCGATGAACCGCATCCGACTCGCGATCCACCGCCTGTTCCGTCGCCCCGCGATCACCGAGCCCATGCGGATCGGCACCCGCCGAATCCCCGACGGCCTGCTCCTCGACTTCGAGGACTACTTCGTCTACGTGATCGAGACGATCGCCGACGACCCCGAACTCCTCGACCTCCTCATGGAGATCGTCGAGGACCGGGCCATGGCCCGCGACCACGACGGGTGGGAGCCGGAGCAGCTCCTCGTGGAGAAACTCGCGGAGCGGGTGGGTCACGAGATTCCGATCCGGGGTCGTGCGCTGGCTGCGCTGGCGGACCGGCTGGGGGCTGCGGTGCTGCGGCCTCAGATCGTCATCCCGGCTCAGCGTGAGGGCGGTGCCGCCGCATGAGCCGCTACGAGAACGTCCCGCACCAGGTCTACGAGATCACCTGGCAGTCCGGACACATCGAGAAGGTCATCGCCCACCAGGTCTCCCACGACACCCTGCGCATGCGGGTCGCGGCCATCGGCGACGGCCAGTTCGCCTCGGACTCCGAGGGCGCCCGCATCAAGTTCCACGCTGAGGTCGACGGGCGTTGGACGCTGCAACTGTCGGCACACGAGGCGGACATCCGCACGATCCGCAACATCACCAGCGGCGAGCAGGCCCCGGGCGGTGCGGTATGAGCATCGTCCGCTACCGCAAGCTCCCCGTCGAGGTCGACACCATCGAGTGGACCGGCGACAACCTCGACGAGCTGACCGCCTTCACCGGTGGCCTGTTCGTCCCCGTCGACCCGGGCAAGGGCCTCACCTCGGAGTTCACGGGCAAGGTCTTCGACGCACTGCACTCCACGTGGGTGCTCGTGAAGACCGGCCAGCGCGTGGTGTGCGGGGTGCTTGGCGAGTTTTACCCGATCGCGGAGGACGTCCTCGCCGAGACGTACGAGCTGGCCTCCGTGGAGCGGCCGAGCCCCGGCGACGCCCACCGGGCTGAGGTCCTTGCCGAGGCCGACTTGCTGCCCAAGGCGGACGTCGTCGCCTGGCTGGTGAAGAAGGCCCGCGAGGAGACGCCGGTGTGGCTGCTCGCCTCGAAGGTCGAACGCGGCGCGATCCGCCCAGACAACCTGCGGATGCTGCCCGCCACGTTCTTCGAGGCCGGGCGCACCTACGAGTACGCGCCCCTGCACCTCCTCTTCCGCTGCGACGCCGTCGGCGCCCACCCCGTGACGGGCGAACCATCGGCCGTCGGCTGGGTCCGCTACCACGGGGCGGGCTGGAGCTCCGGCGACTACTCGCCTGCGGAGTACGCCGACGGCTGGACCGACATCACCGACACCACCACGGGGGACAACCAGTGACCGCACGAGACGACATCCTCACCGCCCTCCGCGCCGCCGGCTACGACGACGCCGGAGCCCGCCACCTCGTCGAACAGGCAGACAAGGAACCCCGCACCCCCACCGGATTGGGCGACCCCGAGTTCCCAACCCTCCTCACTGGCGGACACGCCCTGATCGTCGAGTACGGCGACTGCGAGTTCTACGGCTGGTGCCAGTGCGGCAAGCCCCTCGGCATGGTCACGCCGGACAAGTTCCGCGACGACGTGTTCGCCAGTTTGTGGGAGCGCCACGTCATGACGGAGGTGCAGGTCTGATGACCACCACCACGGAACTCGTCCTCGTCGTCATCCTCGTCATCGCCGTTGGTATCCCCGCTACCTATCTGCAGGTGCGGCGAGCTCGGCGCACGGAGTCCGAGCGCGACCGGCTCCTCTGGGGTGCACGCCAGCCCGGACAGCGTGTCTGGGACTCGGACGCCGCGGAGTGGGTCGAACTGCCGCCCGGGACATCACTGGCACCGGGCCAGCTCCCGGAAGACGAGGTCGCTGAGATCCGCGAACTCCGGCTCCTGTTCGAGGCGCCCGCCTACGAGGGCTCAGACCTGGACGCCAGCCTCGACAGGTTCCGGCAGGCCATCCGCGACGAACAACAGAACGGAGACCCCGCGTGATCGCCACCGGGAACGACGAGTTCAGCCAAACCCTCGCCGAACGCATCGGCCAGTTCATCATCGACGCGGACGCCAACAGCGCACGGACCATGCAGAAAGCCATCGGCCCGTCCGAGGTCGGCGAACCGTGCGAACGCCAACTCGCCTACAAGATCCTCGACTGGCCCGAAAGCAACGACGCCCGCGACCCGATCGCCGCGATCATCGGCACCGGATTCCACCTGTGGATCGGCGAGCGCTTCGAAGCCCGCAACGAGGCCCTCGGCGGCACCCGCTACAAGGTCGAGACCCGCGTCACGGTCCGCGACAGCCCCATCGAGACCGCGCGTCTCACAGGGAGTGCAGACCTGTACGACCGACTGATCCGCGCCAACCTCGACTGGAAACTCGTCGGCGCCAGCTCGCACGACAAGTACCGGCGCCAGGGCCCCGGCGAGAAGTACCGCATCCAGGCCCACCTGTACGGGCTCGGCCAGGAGAACGCCGGCGAGCACGTCGACCGCGTCGTCATCGTCTTCATCGCCCGATACCACGAGCTCAAAGTCCACGTGTGGAGCGAGGCGTACAACCGCCAGATCGCGCTGGACGCGCTGGCTCGTCTGGACCGCATCCGCGACCAGGTCATGGCTCTCGACCCGGAATCGCACCCGGAGCGCTGGCAGCAGTTCGCCATCCCCGAGAAGCCCAACTGCCGCTTCTGCGCCTACCTCAAGCCGGGCAGCAGCGACCTCTCCCAGGGATGCCCCGGAGTGCAGTCCTCGAACCCGGGGGCCTCCCTTCAAGCCCTCATCGCCTGACCACACCCACAGACCCGCCACTCACAAGCAGTCGGCGTAACTCAACACACAGCAGGAGCAGAAGCAGATGACAACTCAGCAGCAGCCGCAGGCCTTCCCCGACGCCGACGCCTTCCTCATGGGCGGTGGCGGCGCGCCGACCGCGAAGTTCCCCACCGCGGGCACCACCGTCAGCGGACGAATCACCGAGAAGCCGAAGGTCGAGCAGCAGCGCGACATCAAGGACCAGTCCCTCAAGTTCTGGAGCGACGGCAACCCGATGCTCCAGCTCGTCGTCACCGTGCAGACCGAGGAGCGCGACCCCGCCATCGAGGAGGACGACGGGCGCCGCCGGATCTTCGTCAAGGGCCAGATGAAGAACGTGATCGCCGACGCGGTCACGCAGTCCGGAGCACGCGGCCTCGAAATCGGCGGCACCCTCACCGTCAAGTACACCCACGACGGGCAGTCCAAGGGCGCGGGCATGAGCCCGCCGAAGCAGTACATCGCGCAGTACGTGCCCGCGGCGACGAACGCGCTGCACACCCCGGACCCGGGTACCGCGCCCCAGGCCGCGCCCCAGGCCGCCCCGCAGCAGCAGTACGCGGTACCCGCCCCGGCGCCGGCCGCCTCGGTGCCCGGGCTCACTCCGGAGCAGCTGCAGGCGGCCATGGCCAACCCGGCCACTGCGGCGCTCCTCGCACAGCAGCAGGCCGCGGGCCAGCAGGCCATGGCTCCCGCGCCCGCCAACCCGGGTGACGTGCCCGCGTTCTAGCCGCCACCCCACCAGCACCCGCTCGCGGCCATTCGCTACTTCCCCCCTGGCAGTGGCCGCGGGCGGGGCCAACCCACCGAGACAGGAACTGCACATGAGCACTGAAGCCCAGCCCGCGGAGTTCGCCGCCTTCTTCGTCCAGCACTCCCGCGGCGAAGCCCACGAGCAGGCCAGCGAGGAGTTCCACCAGCTCCTCGCCGCCGTACAGGAGCACGGCAAGAAGGGCACGCTCACCCTCACCGTGACCGTCGAACCCCCCAAGGGGGGCATGGACGGGGCACCGGTCGCGATCTCCATCGACAGCGTCCTCAAGGCCCCGAAGGCGACCGCACCGCCCTCCATCTACTTCGTCGATGGCCACGGTCACGCCACCCGCAATGACCCGCGCCAGACGTCTGCGTTTGACGTCCGCGACCTGCCCACCACCCGCAACGAGATCAAGGACATCCAGAAGTGACCGACACCGACACCAGCGTCCAGGCCGTCGCCGCCCTTGCGCAGCAGGCACTCAAGGCGCAAGACGTCGAGCCCGGCGGCATTTACCTCGTCGCCACCGCCAACGGCGACGTCAAAAAGTTCGACCTCACCGGGCCCGAGTACACCGGGGCCCTCGCGAGGAAGACCGGCATCACAACCGTCCGAGACGCCGCGTCCTTCCTCGTCTACTACGCCAAGCACAAGGGCGACGCCACCGAGGTCTACAGCGACGTCGAGGCCCTGTCTGTCACCGCCGTCCTCAACGCCCACTCCGCCGACGAGCCTGACTTCGGCGACCACCGTCTCGTTCTCGGCCTGCGCCGCACCAAGGCCTGGCAGCAGTGGCTCGCCCTCGACGACAAGTTCGTCGACCAGGACGCCTTCGCGAACTTCCTCGAGGACCAACTGCCATACCTCGTCGAGCCCGACGCCGCGACCATGCTGGAGATCGCGCAGTCCATCAAGGCGACGACGAAGGCCGAGTTCCAGTCGAGCAGCCGACTCCAGTCTGGCGAGCGGAAGTTCTCCTACGTCGAGGAGACCAAGGGCACCGCCGGCGCGAAGGGCGAGCTGCAGATCCCCGAGACATTCAAGATCGCTGTACCGCCGTTCGAGGGCGCCGACGCCTACTCGATGACCGCGCGCTTCAAGTACCGCATCGACCGTGGCCAACTCGCCCTCGGATTCAAGTTGGAGCAGCCCGAGGAGCGCGCCAAGGCCGCGTTCGCCGACGTCCTGACGGCCATCGGTGAGGGCGTCGACACGCCGATCCTCAACGGCACCCCGGTCTGACCCCTCTCCTCTCTTTCCGCCCGTCTCGGTGCCCACGCCGACGGCCCTGGTGCAACGCCAGGCAACGGGCCTTGCCAGCACCACACGACCAAGGAGCCCCCCGTTGAGCGACACCACACCCGACACCCTGGCCGCAGCGCTGCAGCTGCACGCGGCCGGCTGCTCGGTGGTCGCCGTCCGAGCGGACGGAAGCAAACACCCGCGGGGTTCATGGAAGACCTTCCAGTCCGAGCGGGTCAGCGAAGAGCAGCTGCACGCCTGGTTCGCCAACGGGCACCCCGGGATCGGCATCATCTGCGGCGCCGTCTCCGGCGGACTCGAAATGCTCGAACTCGAAGGCCGCGCCGTGGACGAAGGCGTCCTCAACCAACTCGCCGAAATCTTCCTCGGATCCGGGCTCGGCGAACTCTGGCAGCGCATCGCCACCGGATGGCTCGACCGCAGCCCCTCCGGCGGACTCCACTTCCACTACCGCGTCCACGGGATGCCCGTCCCCGGAAACACGAAGCTTGCCTCCCGGCTCGCCCGCGAAGACGAGTACACCGCGGACGAGATCGAGCTGAAGAAGAAGCACCCGAACAAGAAGATCCTCCGCGGCCTCATCGAAACCCGCGGCGAAGGCGGCTTCGTCGTCACCGCACCCTCGCACGGGCCCGTCCACCCCTCCGGCCAGCCCTACGAACTCCTCGCCGGCGGCCCCGACACCATGCCCGTCCTCACCGCGGAGGAACACCAGTCAGTCCACGCGATCTGCCGCATGATCGACGCCGTCCCCTCGGACGAGACGCCCGATCACTTTCCAGGCGCCTCGAAAGTGATGGCCGAGCCCCTCGACGAGGCCGCAGCGTTCCTCTTCTCCTCGGGTGGCGGCGAAATCGGCGAGGGCGGAATCACCCCGCTGGACGACTTCGACGCGAAGACCTCATGGGCCGACATCCTCACCCCGCACGGGTGGAAGCTGATGTTCGTCTCCGGACAGACCTCCTACTGGCAGCGCCCCGGGAAAGACGGCCGCGAGCCCTCCGCCACCACCGGCCGAGCCGCGGACCGCGACCGCCTTTACGTCTTCACCACCAGCACCGAATTCACCCCCGAAGTCCCCTACACCAAGGCCGGTGCCTACGCCCTTCTCAACCACGGGGGAAACCACTCCGCGGCCGCGAGCGCCCTGCGCCGCCAAGGCTTCGGCCAGCCCGCGCCCGAGCCCGTCCGGCACCTCACCGCGGTGCCGAGCAGCCCCGCCGCGCCCACCGACGGGACAGCCGCCCTCAACGTCCACCCCCACCCCACCGCCGACACCGGGCCGGGCACCTACACCCGCACCGACGACGGGAACGCCCTCCGCCTCATCGACGAACACGAAGCCGAAATCCGCTACGTCCCCCAGCGCGGCAAGTGGCTCCACTGGAACGGACACCGCTGGGAGTGGGACGACGCAGGCCTCGTCCGCGAAATGGCCCGCACCATCGCCCGCGCACTGCCCAACGGGGAAGGCGAAGCCAAACACCGCGCCCGCAGCCTCTCCCAATCCGGCATCAGCGCCATGGTCACCATGGCCCAGACCGACCCCCGCGCCGTCGCCCTCATGGAAACCCTCGACGCGCACCCCCTCCACCTGAACACCCCCGCCGGCACCGTCGACCTCACCACCGGGCAGATCAGCCCCCCAGACCCGGCCGCCATGCACACCCGCACCACCAGCGTCGCCCCCGACGCAACCCTGCCCACACCCCGCTTCGCACAGTTCCTCGCCGACACCTTCGGCGAACACTCCGACATCGCCGCCTTCGTGCAGCGCCTCGCCGGATACTCCGCCAGCGGCGACACCCGCTTCCACATCCTCCCGTTCCTCAACGGGCCCGGCGGCAACGGCAAGTCCGTGTTCCTCGACCTCCTGCGCATGCTCCTCGGGGACTACGCGGCCACCGCGCCGAACACATTCCTCATGGCCGGGCAGCAGCAGCACGAGACCGAAGTCGCCCGCCTCCAGGGCCTCCGCCTCGTCGTCGTCTCCGAGGTCAACCAGGACGCGCGCTTCGACGAGGCCAAGATGAAGCTCCTCACCGGCGGCGACGCGCTCACCGCACGGTTCATGCGCCAAGACCACTTCACCTTCGAACCCACCCACCACCTGTGGCTGATGGGCAACCACCTCCCCGCGGTGAAGGCCGGCGGCGACTCGTTCTGGCGGCGCCTGCGCCTCATCCCCTTCACCCGCAGCGTCCCGCCAGAGAGAAAGATCGAGAACCTCGCCCGGATCCTCGCCGAGGAGGAAGGCCCCGGGATCCTCGCCTGGATCATCGCGGGCGCCGTCGATGTCTTCGACAAGGGGCTGCGCGAGCCCGGCACGGTCATGGCGTTCACGGAGACCTACGCGGAGGAAGAGGACTCCCTTGCCCGCTTCATGGCGGACTGCTGCCACCTCGGCGGCGGCAACCACGTTGCGATCAACACCGCCAAGCTTCGCGCCGCATACGACGACTGGTGCCGCGCCGAAGGCGAGACCCCGCTGAAGCCGCAGGTGTTCGGCCGAGAGCTGCGCACCCGCTTCGGCATCGAGCAGACCCGTTCCAACGGGCGCCGCTTCTACGTGGGCGTCGCACTCCTTGCCCACCCCGAGGACGAGGAGCGCGACGAGTGATCACCGCCCTCAGTGACAGCAGTGACCGATACGTGACCGTTTCGATGACCCTACGGTCACTGTCAAAAACCGCATCTGACCTGCAACAACGCTCGCACAGTGACCGCAGTGACCGTAAATCCCTAGTTCCAGCCCCACGCGCACGCAAGGTGTTCAACCTGAGAAACCCCCTGATCGGTCACTGCTGTCACTGCCCCACCGGCACCACACACAGCAGGAGCCACCCATGACCCGCTCTGACCAGCCGAAATGGCTTGCTGAACGCATCGACCAAGCCAGTGACCGTATCCGCGAAGGCACCTGCCCGCGCTGTCACTGCCCCGTCCTACGCGCCCGCGCCGGCCGCGTCGCCGCCCTCGACGTGATCGCCGACCCGGAACCCCTCGACACCACCGCCGAACTCCTCGCCCGCCTCGAAGGCCGCCTCACCTGGCACCTGACAACCAACGCCCTCGGAGTACGGCGCCTCACCTGGCGAACCCACTTCCACATCCGCGCAGGCCCCCCGAAACACCCCGTCGTCCGCGACCACCAATGCCCGCCCCAACCCGTACAGGAGACGCTGCTGTGACCACACCACCCCGCCTCTTCACCCTGGACCTCCCCCCAGGGCTGAAGCTCATGAGCGCCAACCAGCGCATCCACCACCGCGTCCGCGCGGACCTCACCAGCCGACTCCGCTCCGCCGCCCACACCGCCTGCTCGGAGAACGAGCACATGCGAGCAGCGCTCGCCGCGGCCACCCCCGACTACGTCCTGGAACGGGCGTACATCCTCGGAGTCCTCCACCCCGGGTCCCGCCGCCGCATCGACCCCGCGAACTTCTACCCATCCTTCAAGGCCGCCGTCGACGGGCTCGTCGACGCGGGCGTCCTCGAAGACGACGACCACACCCGCCTCGTCGGACCCGACATGCGCATCGGACCCGTCGTCAAGGGCAGCCAACTCACCCTCGTCATCCAGGAACTCACCCCCGCGCAGCACGCCGCGTTCCAGTGGCCCACCAAGCAGCAGGCGGTGATCGCCCGATGAAGATCCGCGACGACATCGCCGAACTCCTCTTGGCCGGGATGCCACAAGCCCACATCTGCCGCGAGCTCCGCTGCTCGCCTCTCACCGTGCAGCGCACCCGCGAAGCCCTCGGCCTGCCCGCGCCCAAAACCTGCCGAGTCCTGCCGACCACGCCTGAGGCTGCGTTCGCCCAGTACACGCGCCCCATCGACGGCGGCCACCTTCAGTGGGCCGGCCCGCTCAAGAACCGTGCCCCGTTCTTCGTTCACCAAGGGCAGCACCACTACGCCCGCCCCTTCTCCTTCCGCCTGCAGCACGGCCGCGGCCCGATCGGCAACGTCACCCCCAGCTGCACCGTGGAGCGCTGCGTGGCCGGCCGCTGCCTGCAAGACCGGCCGATGCGAGAGCACACGAACTCCCTGTACAAGGCGATCTTCGGGGGTACGGCATGATCCGGATCAGTCCCCGTGGCAGCCGCCCCAGTGCACCCTGCACTGCCAACCCCGACGCCATGTACGAGACCAGCGACACCGGCATCGAGGAAGCCAAGGCCGTCTGCCGTCGCTGCCCCGTCATGGACCAGTGCGGACAGTGGGCACTGGACAACCGGGAGCCGTACGGCACATGGGGCGGCCTCTCCGAGAAAGAGCGCCGCAAGATCCTGCGCCGCCGCGGCATCAAACCCCTCAACACCACTGACGAGGAGCCGCGCCCGCGGACCTTCCAGTCCCTATACGACGAACGCACCGTCCACCTCAAAGACGGGCATGTCGCCTGGACCGGCGCCATCCCCGTCTACTGCGACGGCGCCTACCACACGCCCGCGCAGATCGCATTCCGTCTCGACCGCGGCCGGCCCGCCGAAGGGATCGTGCGACGCACCTGCGAGCGGGAGGGCTGCGTACTGGCCTCGCATCTCGCGGACCAGCAGGAGCGGAACCAGCGGCGCGAGCAGGCCTCCAAGTCGGCAGCCGCGTACTCCGAGAGCGGGCGACTCCTCGCACCGTGCGGCACCCGGTCCGCGTACACGCGGCACGTGAAGCGCGGTGAGCCGATCGACGCGGCCTGCCGCCAGGCGAACACGGACGCCGACAACCGGCTACGCCGCACCGGCACGACGAAGGCCCTGGCTTCATGAGCGGCTGGATCGGAGGCCTCCACATCCACGGCCTCGACCGCGGACAAACCCCCACCGCCGACTACCTCTGCACCCGCTGCGGCGCCCACAAACGCGCCACCGGGAGCACCGACGTCAAGACGTTCGTGGCCACCAACCCCGCAGCAGACCACTCAACACGCTGCAACCCCGCCACCGACAAACCCCACGACGCCGCCTGAAAGGAGCCCCCATGCCCATCCGCCCCGAGAACCGCCACCGCTACCCGGCCAACTGGAAGACCATCAGCCTCCACATCCGCACCGTCCGCGCCGCCGGCCGCTGCGAATGCCACGGCGAATGCGGACGCGGCACACACACCGGCCGCTGCCCCAACCACAACGGCGGCACCGCCTACGGCACCGGCTCGAAGGTCGTCCTCACCGTCGCCCACCTCGACCACACCCCCGAGAACTGCGACGAGACCAACCTCCGCGCCATGTGCCAGGGCTGCCACCTCCACTACGACCGCGACCACCACCGCCACACCGCAGCAGCCACACGCCGAGCCGCCATCGAAGCCACCGGACAGCTCGCGATCACCGACCCCGCCGCCTGACAACGCACTCGGGACAACACCACCCACCGCAACCAGACCGTCACCCGGTTACAGCCGCCGCACGCGTGACAACCACGACGAAACAACCCAGAAAGGCCCGACATGACCACACCCGATGAGGAACTGACCCGGCTCCGGCAGCAGCTCGACCGCTGCGATCCCGAAGCCTTGATCGACCTCCTGATCGCCAACAGGGCGCGGACCGTCCGCCGCCTGCGCCGGGCCGTCGCGAAGCTGCGCGCCTCCACCGAAGCCACTGCGGCCGGACACGAACGGCTCGCCGCTCTCCTCGGCCTCACCACCGACCGCACCGCCTGACCGGTCTGCCGGCCAGCACCCCGAAAGGAACCCCGTGACCCACACCCCGCTCACCGAACAGCAGCTCACCGACCTGGAGGCCCTCGCCAAGAGCCGACACGCCGCCCTGTCCGGCTGGATCAACTGCTACTCGCCGCTGTCCGAGCAGGAAGCGCTGGAGGACGCTGAGGCCGTGCTGGGGGAGGACGTGCCCGCGCTGGTCGCCGAGGTCCGCCGCCTGCGTGCCGAGTTGGAGCAGCGCACCGAAGACCTCGCGTCCGCCGAGAACCCCACTCGCCTCCGGTGGGGCCTGAACGACGTGATGTGGGGCGACGACGACTCCGTGATCGTCCTGCTGTCCGGACCAGAGGGCGAGCCCTACTGGCTGGAACTCGAAGCGTCGCGCGCCGCCGTCCTTCGCGAAGACCTCGCTGGCCCCCACGACTGACCCCCGCCACCGCCTGACCGGTCTGCCGGCCAGCCACCCCGAAAGGAACACCCGTGAAGTCACCCGTCCCGTACTTCGGCAGCAAGCAGCGCGTCGCTCCGTGGATCGTCAGCCTGCTGCCCGGCCACGCCCACTACGTGGAACCGTTCGGCGGCTCTCTGTCGGTGCTGCTCGCCAAGCCGCCGTCGAAGATTGAGACCATCAACGACCTCAACCGCGACCTGATGACGTTCTGGCGGGTCCTGCGCGACCAGCCCATCGAACTCGCCCGCGCCTGCACCCTCACCCCGCACAGCCTCGCCGAACTCGACGGCGCGTTCGAAGCAGCCGACGACGACATCGAGATCGCCCGCCGCGTCTGGGTGCGCCTCACCCAGGCCCGCTCCAACGGCCTGGAATCGCGGCGTACCGGCTGGCGGCGGATCATCGGCCCCAATAACGGCGTCTCCATGCCGGCCTACATCGACGCCTACCTCGATCGGCTCGCCCCGGTGGCGGAGCGCCTGGCCCGCGTGTCGCTGGAGTGCCTGCCAGCGGTCGACCTGATCGCCAAGTACGGAGCCGAGCCGGAAGCCGTCCTGTACGTCGATCCGCCATACCTGGCCAGCACCCGCAACAGCGCGCACTACGGGCACGAGATGAAGGCCGAGGCCGACCATCGGGAGCTTGCGGCCGCACTGACCGGGTGCCGGGCCGCGGTCGTCCTGTCCGGCTACCACAGCCCGCTGTACGACGAGCTGTTCGACGGCTGGCACGTCTACGAAACCGCGGCCATGGCCAACAACGGCAACGGCGACAAGACGCGCACCGAGGTGCTGTGGGCGAACCGTCCGCTCGGTGACCGTCTCGACCTGTTCTCCGACCAGCCCGCATGACCACGAGCACGGCCGCACGCGCTGCTATCGCGTGCGGCCGGCCCGCCCCGAACCCTACGACCGCGAGGAGTCGCACCATGCCCGACCCCACCACCGACACCGCCCGCCTGCTTCGCGACGCCGAGCGCTACCTGTCCGCCCTGCACGGCTCCGTGGCCCGGCACGACAACCTTGCCGCCGGCCTCGCGTGCGCGGGCTGCGAACTCCGCGACAAGATCCGCACCGCCCTACCCGCACTCGCCACCGGGCAGGCGGAAGACAGGACGGCTGCAGCGCTTACGGAGGTCCGCCGCCTATGTGAGATGACCGTCGCAGCGTCCGCGCGGGTGCAGGCCATCGACCAGGCCCGCGACACCCTCGCCGTCATCGACCGCGTGATGGGGTCGGATCCTGCCGTGCCGGTCGTGTCGTCTGCCGCCACCCTCCGCGACCGCATCGCCGAGGCGCTGATGGGGCCCGACGCCGCCGGAAGCCTGGACTCGGAGGCCGACGAGATGGTCGACGCGGTGCTGGCCGTGCTGCCGTCGGCGGCCGACTGGGACGCCTTGACCCGTGAAGCCGATCGACTTCGCCGTGAGGGTGCGGCCCTCGACAAGCGCGCGGCCGAGATCGAGGCCCAGGTCGCCGAGCTGCGCCGGTTGGGTGGCGAGCCGCAACCCGGGAACGACGAGGGCGAGCACTCGTGCGCGGTATCCGGCTGTTCCGGCGAACCCGAGCCCTGGGACGTGCCCGACGCCCGGCCCGGGACGACCGACCACACGCTGACCGCCCCCGCCGTTGTGGTGTCTGCTGCCGGGGCGGGACAGGACGAGACGCCGTGCGGGCCCGCGCCCGATCGGTGCGACGCCGAGGCCGGTGAGCCCTGCACCAACCATGAACGCGAGCAGGCCCACGCTGAGGGCGAGCACGCGTTCTGCGGGCCGGAGTGCGGGGAGCCGAGCCGTGGCTGAATACACGTCCGAGACCGTCACCCGCACCATCCGCCGCTGGATCATCCCCGCCGCCGAACCCTGGGGCGCGACCTCCGAGGAGATCGGCAAGGCGTGGACGGCGGCACAGGTCGCGTACCGAGAGGCACACGGCATCCCCGTCGGCGAGGCCCTGTCCGGGGGCGCGCTCCGGTTCCACGTCCGCGACGAGGAGATCGTCATCGAGTTCGCGACCGAGGCGAGGCAGTCGTGACTGCCGCCGCTATCGCCGTCGTGACGGTCGCGGTCGCGGGACTCCTGTGCGGGCACCAAGGGCAGCCGTGGCCGCTGCGGGGCGCGCGGCGGCGCTCCGTGGGGCCGTCCTGGGCTCGCGGCTGGCTCGGCGCACGGATTTACGTCCAGCGTCGCGCGAGACGCTCAGGCGGGCTTCTGCGGCTTCGAGCGCTTCGGGTGCCGGGCCCGCCACTCGTCGACGGCGGCCTCGGGCCAGACCGAGGCGCGGCCGATCTTCTCGGGCTTCGGGAAGTCGGCGACCCGGTTGACGAGGTTGTAGACGCTCTGCCGGTTGATGCCGAGACGTGCCGCGACCTGGTCAGACGTGAGGTAGCCGGGGATCTCCATCTTCCCAAGATAGCGCCTTTGAGTAGGTCGTCTACTGCTAGGATTGGAGTAGTTCAACTACTCCAAAGTGGAGGTTTGGCAAGCGTGGCCGCAAAGAAGATCTGCAAAACCGAGGGTTGTGACGAGCCGGTAAAGCGCGACCGACGTGATCGCGGGATGGGGTATTGCAGCGCGCACTACAACGCCACCCTGCGAGTCCCTAAGCCAAGGAGGGACCCCAAGGTCTGCAAGAACGATCAGTGTTCGGAGCAGGTGAAGCGGAACAGGGACGGACAGTCGCTGGGCTACTGCGCGGCTCACTGGTCAGAGACGAACACGAGGCGACGCCCCGGCGATCGGTACATCACGAGTCAGGGGTACGTGATGATCAGACTGGAAGACGGACGCGCAGTCAGCGAGCACCGTTTCGTGATGGAGCGGCATCTTGGACGCCCGCTCCTCAAGACCGAGAACGTGCACCACGTCAACGGTGTCCGCGATGACAACCGCCTGGAGAACCTTGAGCTGTGGTACTCCCCGCAGCCATACGGCCAGCGCGTTGAAGACCTGCTCCGCTACGCCGTGACCACCCACCGCGAGGCGCTGGAGTCCCTGCTGAGGGAGCCGCCAACGACTACGGAGTCCGCCGCGTGAAGCCGACGGGGCGCCCCCGCTGATATCGGGGGCGCCCCGCCTCGCATCCAACCACAGCCCGACCAGTACTGAGGTGTCCAATGACCGACAAGCCGGAATCCATGGACGTCGAGCAGGCCGTGATCAATATGGACCGCGCCATGCACGACCCGGCGCGACGCGGTGACGCCATGGGTGACCTGTTCACCGCGCTCGGCGCAGCAGCCCAGCAGATGGCCGACCAGCGCCGCGCAGCCCGCGAACTGCTCCGCCTCGCCCGGAAGAACGACCCCATCACCAAAGCCAACCGCGCCCGAGGCGCACGCCAAGGCTGGGAGAAGCGCCGTGCCCGCGAAGCCCGCGAACGACTCCTTGATCAACTGGACAGCGGACCGCGCCGAACCGGACCGGTCTGCGGCGAGATGGCCCACAACTCCGTCGGCCACGAGATCTCCTGCCAGCTCGAACCCGGCCACGAAGAAGACCACGACGACGACAACGGAACCACGTGGGAGCGCGAGGACTGAAGCCCGCCTGTGCCCGCGAAACGGCCCCACGTGGGCCCGAACCGACAAGGAAGCCGCATGCATGACCCGCTGACCGTCGCCTTCGAAATCCGACGCCCCTGGCCCGAGATCGCGGACTGGCGCACCAAGCAAGCCGCCCGCGACGGGATCCGCTGGCGCATCGGCGACCCGTACATGGTCCTTGCCGGACGTGGCCTCTACTGGCCGTGCATGATCACCGTCTGGCACCGCGACCCGTCCGGCTACGACGACACCACCTGCCGTGGCATGCGCTGGCAGTGGCACATCCGCCACTGGAAGATCCAGGTCAGCCCGCTCCAGCACCTCCGGCGCCGACTCCTCACCCGCTGCGCCTGGTGCGGAGGCCCCTCGGTGAAGGGTGACGCGGTCAACGTGTCCCACCAGTGGGACGGGCCGCGCGCCCGCTGGTGGCGGGGCGAGAAGGGACTGTTCCACCGCGACTGCTCGGCAATCGAACGGGCGCACTCGACGTGCGTGTGCGAACAGCCGGTGCTGGAGCACGACACCTACGGGCAGTGCGCCCGCTGCACGCGGCACCGATCGTTCGGCGCCGATCCCGAACGGCTGACGCGGGTACGGGAACTGGCCGCGATCCCGCGCGGTGAGCGGAAGGCCCGACCGTGACCGCCCCGCCCGACTGCGACCCCTGCTGGGACGACTGGGACCTCGAACCCGACGACCCGCGCCTCCGCGACCTGCGAGGCCAAGGCCTCACCGCGATCCAGCTGCACACGATCACCGACATCGAGCCGCCCCGGGAGTACCTATGACCGACCAGCCCCGTCCCATGGTCGGCGTCGGCATGCCCGCCGCCCTCCACCTCGACGCCTTCGGCCGCGAGATCAACGACGCCTTCGGCCACCTGCCCTACCTCGTCGGCACAGCCGCCGTCGGCAAGCAGTGGCGGGACGTCGACGTCCGCCTGATCCTGCCCGATGAGGAGTTTGATCACCTGTTCCCGCCCGTCGAACCCGGACAGTTCCCGGACGGGCTGTGGAGTCTCCTCTGCGCGGCGATCAGTGAGCTCGCCCGCCAGCGCACCGGGCTGCCGGTCGACTTCCAGATCCAGCGCCAGAGTTTCGCCAACGACCGCTACCCCGGGGTCCGCCACGCCCTCGGCCTCCACGACAGGAACGGCCAGTGACCGACCTGCGCCCCGTCCACAAACACGTCTGGGATGGCGGCACCGTCCCCGCCTGGCTCGACCTCCACCAGTACTGGTTCGACAACAACCAGCTCACCGTCGCCACCCCCGACGGGCACGCCCACCCCCAGCCCGGATGGTGGCTCATCGGCTGGACCGACGGCACCGTGACCGTGGCCTCACCCTGGACCGGCGCCCACGTGTACGCGGACGACGGGATCACGGGCCGGCTCATGCGGGCCGAAGCCGCCATCGCCCACACCCGCACCCTCCACCGCCGCAACGAGCACACCGGCGACTGCGAACACTGCTCCGCCGGCGACTACCCCGACTACTCGGTACCGCACCCCTGCCCGACCATCCGCGCCCTCGACGAGGAGCCCACCCCGTGACCGAGCAACCCGCATCCACCGCCCCGGCCGCCGCCGCGCACCCGCTCGTCCAAGGCCGTTGCCCCGCCTGCAACGGCAGCAGTCTCTTCCTCGGCTCCGGCGGCTACGTCACCTGCTCCCGCCTCGACTGCCCCAACCCATGCGCAGCCGACGACCTCATGCACCGGGGGAAGTCCACCGCGCCGGTCACCGCCCTCTACGAGCAGTGGGTGAAAGCCGGACCCCCGCCTCTCGGCGTGTTGATCAACCGCTGGTGGGATGCACGGCTCGTCGAACTCCGCGAAGCCATCCGGCCGCCCGCCGAACAACCGGCGCGAACAACCCCGAACAACCCGCCCACCAACGCCAGCTGAACGCCTGTCGTACGATCGGATTGCTGCCCGTTGGCTTCACTGCTCTGGCGCCCCCGGGCCGCGCTACTCCGCCCGACGGCTCCGGGCACGAAGAAGCCCCGCCTCATCCATCGAGGCGGGGCTTCGGCGCGAGCAGGCTACGGCCGCCACTCCTCGCGGTAGCCGGGCCTCTCCTTGTAGGCCAGCGCGTACAGGCGCAGCGTCTTCTCCAGCCGGGCGTAGACGCCGGTCGTGAACGTCTCGTGGTGGTCGTGGATGCCCTTGGCGAAGACGAGCAGATCCCGCTTCGCGTCGATCTCGGCCAGCACCCGAGCCGGATCCCACTCCGCGATGTGGGCTGTGGTCGCCGAGGCGTCGATATACCCGGGCCCGCGCTTCCCGCCCATCGGCTGGTTGTGGGTGTAGACCGTCGCTGAAGCGATCAGCCACTCCGGGTCATACACAGACCAGGCGCCGACATCCTCTGCGTCCGTTCCGAGCCACGGCCCAGGCGGTGCTGCCCGCGCGATCCGCTCGTCCTCGTCGAACTGCTCGCCCAACCACCGCACCAGCTCATCCATCCGACTCAGCCTCCGGCCGCTTCTCTCGGTTCTTCCACGAGCCGGTGTGCCCACGGATGATGTCCTGCACCACGCCCGCCGACATCTCCAACCGCGCGGCGATCGTCCGGATCGGGACCGGCGGATCCTCGGCACGCATCGCGAGCACGAGGTCGCGCCGCTCCGCATGCCAGTCCTTCACCCGCGTGGCCTGAAGCGCGAGTACCTGGTTTCTCGCACGCACGCGCTCTTCCAGATCCGCGATGCCGTCGACGGCTTCAAGGGCGTCTGACACCCGCTGCACCTCCTCGTTCGCGTCGTCCACGCCCGCTCCTCTCTTCCCGGCTGGAAGCGGCACGCCCCGACTCTCTTGCATGGGGACCATACAACGCTGTACGGTCCCCATACAACGGACGGGAGCAACTGCCCTTCCGTGATCAACAACAAGGCCCCGGCCCGGAGTCGCCACTCCTGATGGGCCGGGGCCGCCCACCTTCAACCGTGACGAAGAGGCAGGCACGTGAAGCCTAGCGATCAGCACACCCCGAAGCACGACCCCCGCAACTGCGGCCTCTGCGGAACCCTCCGCCACCCCGCCCAAGCCAAGGCCGGGCGCGCCCTCACCAAGCACCTCGCCGCCAACCCCTTCCCGAAGCAAGGGGCCAACGCATGAGCGGATCGGCAGCCCCCTGGCCCGACCTCACCGGCAAAACCTGGGCGAACAAAACCTCCACCCAGATGACCGACGACGAGGTCAACGACGCCCGCGCCACCTTCGAAGCGGTCGGCCGCAACGACTACGAGAGCGAATGGCTGCGACGCCACGGACTCCCCGAGAACTACGGCGACCCGGAGGCGACCCGATGAGCGAGCAGCCGACCACCCCCGTCGCCGACGACGCGACCGCCACGGCAGCCGAACTCCACTCCCGCGCCGCCACCGACTACGCCAACGGCTGGGGCGCAACCGGCATCCGCGCCACCGCCGAAAGCGACGGTGACCACTGATGGGCCGACTCTCCTGGCTGTTCGGCGGCAACGACCACCAACTCGCCGCAGAGCGGTACGCAGGCCGAGAAAGCGCCAGCGACGAAGCCGCCCGCAAGCGCCGCGAACGGCACCAGACCAAAGCCGCCAAGGCCGCCCGCCAAGGCCAGCGCTGGGAAGACAGCGACCGCCAACGCGGCAACGGCAAACCCACTGGCTGGTTCCGCTCCACCTGACCCACCCCCGATCGGCCGGCCCCGCGCGACTCCGTTCCCCCACGGCGCGCGGGGCCGGCCCCCTTCCACGAAAGCAGCCCATGAGACTCCGCCTGATCGCAGCCCTCGCACTCACCGCGTGCGCCCTTACCGCCTGCACCACCAGCACCCCCGAGCCGGACCCGACGGTCACCGTCACCAGCCAGCCCGACCCCGTCGAACAGCCCACCCTCACCGACGACATGACCGAACTCGTAGTCGACCTCTCCTGGGAACAGCAGACCAAGGACGACAAAGACGCCATGTGTCTCGGTATCGCGGTGGGCGGACCCGAATGGGCGGCCGAACAGATGCAGCAAGGCGCCGGAGACAGCAGCGTCGACTGGAACCGGGCCGCCGAGCTCGTCGAGCAGAAGTGCGCCGAGCGGTGAACGACGTCGCCTTCGCCATCGGCAACTTCGACGAAGAGACCGGATACAGGCCGCTGCACATCCCGGACCGCGGCCACGAGAACGTCGTCTACTTCATCCTCAACGGCAACCGCGTGAAGATCGGCACGACCACCCACCTCCGCAACCGCGTTCGTGCGCTCGCGCTTGCGCCGCGCAACGTCATTGCCTGCGTGCCCGGCGACCGTCGGAAGGAAGACGAGCTGCACGCCCGGTTCTCCGAGCTGAGGATCGGCCGCACCGAGTGGTTCGCCTTCGAGGACCCGATCGCCGACGCGGTGAATGACTGGCACGCGCGCGCCATCGTCCTGCGCCGGCACGCCAACGCCAACCTCTTCGCCGTCCCGCACGGAGCCTGACCCAGCCCGCGTCAGCCGCCCCACCAGGGCGGCCCTTCCCGCTCCCAGGAGAGCACCGTGAAGACCGAACGCCCGCCCATCCTCTACGGCGCCGTAGCCCTCGCCGTGCTCTCACTGGCCTGGTCCGGGTACGCCATCACCGACCTCATGCACTCCGGCAAGTTCGGCCTCTCCGTCGCCCTCGCCGGAGACATCGGCTGGATCACCGTCCTGTGGGCCGAATACAAGGGCGTCACCCTCGCCGGCCGTCGCTGGGCACCCACCCTCGCGGGCTGGCTCATCGCCGTCGGCGTCGCCCTCCTCCTCGTCATCCACGGCCACCAGGTCGGCGGCCGCGCCCAGGCTGTCGCCGGGCCGTTCGTCGTCGCCGTCGGGAAGATCGTGTGGGCGTTCGCACTCGCCGCAATGAAGGACACCACCGCCCCCACCCCGGAGCAGCAGGCCGAGATCGACGCGGTGATCCGTGAGTCGTCCTACAAGGCGCAGCTGCACGACGCCCGCGCGGACGCCGAGATCGCCCGCATCCGCGCCGAGGCCCGCACCACCCTCGCCCGCGATGACGCCGACTTCGAGGTCACCCTGGAGCGCATCCACAAGCGCGCCGAGCTGAACCGGCGTACCCCACTCGCCCTCACCGCGGGGAGCGCCGAGCAGCCGAACAACGTGATCGGCGAGCAGGGCGAGCAGCCTCCGAACGCCCCGAGCATGCTCGCGAACAAGCCGAGCGAACACCTGGCGAACAGCCCGTTGAACAGGCCGAACGCCGATCCCGACCAGCCGAGCATCGCCGATCTCGTTCGCGAGCAGATCGCGAACCACCCGAACAACGCGGACGCGATCCGAGGCGTGATGGCTGCCCGGCCCGACGCGAACAAGGACAGCGTCGCCGCGGCGGTACGCCGGGAGCGCGCCAGGACCCGGTCCAAGGGGGGATACGCATGAGCGGCACCGAGCAGGGGGGCGACGAGCTCCGCATGAAGGCGATCCTCAAGCAGCACGGCGTGGGCCCCGACGCGCCCCCGCCCGTACCGGCGGAGGACTGGTGGGCGCCGAAGTCTGACCCGTTCCTCGACGAAGACGAGGACGAGGACGAGCCGGACGACGACGCGCCCGCCCGGGCTGGCCGGTTCGAACCCCAACCCGGCTACTGGCCGCGCCCCCACACCCCCGCGATCGTCCACCGCGTCCGCGACCGGGCGCCCGCCGCGCTCAGCGACCGCACCCGCGCCGGCCTCTACAACGCCAGCGCGGCCGGCGCCGGATGGGGCCTCGGCCTGTACGACCAGTTCGCGTGGGCCCTCCACGACTGCGGCCAAAGCGAGGGCATCGGCGCGGGCGTCGTCCTCGGCGTCGTCGCGACCCTGCTGATCGCGCACGTGTGGGACCGGCGCACCCGCCACTGGTGGCCCGGCATCGCCTGGGCTGCCCGCATCCCCCTCGCTACCGCCGTCCTCGCACTCGCCCTCTGGGCACCCGCAGCCCACTGACCAGGAGATATCCGTGCACACCAGCATCATCGCCGCCCCCGCTGCGGCCGTCGGCATCGAGGGCGGGAAGATCCTCGGCAGCGTCGGGGCGGGTGGTATCGCCCTCGTCCTCACCCTGATCCTGTGGACCGGCATCCGCGACCCCAAGGGAGGCGGAGGGGCGGGCCCTGCAGCCGCCGGCGGGGGCGGTGGAGGGAAGAAGTCCCGCATCCGCAAGCGCCTCACCTCTGACCAGGCCCAATGGGTCGGCGTGGCAGCCGGCACGTTCTACATGGTCGCCGGATCGATCTGGGTGGTCGGGAGGAACCTCAGTGACGCATTCGCCTCGGTGTTCACCGGCGGCGGGTTTGGCACCGCGGGCCTCGGCGCCGTGAGCCTGCTGCTCGCCTGCCTCATGTACTTCCGGGAGTTGTCCCCGGGGAAGGCCGCGCTCACGGGGATCATCGCGGCCGGGGTGTGGGCGCAGGCCGGGGGCATCTGGGGCCTCCCACAGGCCCTCATTCTGACGGGTGCGCAAGCGATCGGGGCCACCTGATGAAGATCGTTAAAAGGGTAGGGGAGAGGCTCCTCCCCGCCTGGCTCAGGGATGAAATCCGGCCCGTCCTCGCATTCGCGGGGGCGGGCACCACCCTGTGGACCGGATCCGTCGTGCTCGCCGCCCGGGCATGGTCAGCGCTCCGGGAACGCCTCAGCTTCCAGGAAAGCCTCGGCGCCCTCGCCCTCGGCGCCTACGTCGCCGGATACGGCTGCTGGCACGCCCCCCACATCGCCCGCTTCGCCATCCCCGCAGCGGTCGTCGCCTGGTGCGCAGCCGCCTGGTGGGTGGCGCCCCCCGCCGCCGCAGAACCCGAGCCGACCGCCGACCAACCGACCGGCACCCCCCAGCAGGACGTCTACACGGCCACCCTCGAATGGATCTGGCAACAGATCGGCGACCGGCAAGGCGTCCACCTCCGCGACCTCCTCGACCACGCCCAAGCACACGGCATGTTCGAGAACCTCGACGTGACCACGCTCCGGACCCACCTGGAACAGCACCGCTTCCCCGTCAAAAACCGCGTCCGCGTGCGCGGCCTGGGTGTCACCGTGGGCATCCACCGAGACGACCTTCCACCCCTTCCCGAGCCTCTCCCCGACCGTGAAGGCCAAGACCCGCCGGAGTCTGAACTACACCCTGCGTGACCTGCGAAACCACACCTGGACTACGCCCCAGCTACAGGGGCCAGCTACACACCAAGAGAGGCCCGCGAACGCCATGACCGGAGCCGTGTACACCCTCACCGATCCGCGCGACGGCACCATCCGATACGTCGGCAAGACCACGAAGACGCTCAGCGAGCGACTCGCCGGACACCTTTCGTCGCCTACCAACCCGGCCATGCAGGTATGGATCGGCACTCTGCGCATGCAGCAACTGGCTCCCGTCATCACGCAGATCGCCAGCGCACCAGAGGGCCGACTGGGGGCCCTCGAAGAAAAGCTCATCACACAGCACATCCACGACGGGCATCGGCTCTTCAATGCTCCCCATTTCGCCCAACACGTGGCAGACCTTGTTGCCGCAGCGCCTGCATCCCCACGCCGACGACCCATCCGGTACTGGGTTGTCCTGCCCTTGCTGGGCACCTATCTGTGGGTCGTAGGTTTTGACCGCTTGGCCCGTCGCGAGGTGTTCCCCAGGCTCTCGCCCGCCGAGGCACCCGGCCTCTTCCGCTCGTACTTCGCTCAGCCCCTGCTGATGATCTGCGTGCACGCGCTCGTCGTGCTGGCAGTGTGGGCGCTGTTCGCCTGCCTCAGGCGTCGCTCGGAAGCGAAGCGGTCCGATCCCGCACGCGTCGCCGCCGCAGCAGCCCAGGCGCTTACCGATGCCATCCCGCCGCGGAGCGCCTGATGCCGTACGTGTACCGCTGCCGCACCTGCCGTGCCGCGAGCAGACCACAGCCCACCCGGGCCGACGCCGAAGCCTGCAGGCAGCAGCACCGCGACGACGAGCACGGCGGCCTCGTGCCGGCCGGTGAGGCGATCGAGCGGGTGCCGGGAAGCACGCGGGACCCGGACGGCCGGTACGTGGACACGCGAGTGCTACTGATCGGGCTCGTGCTGCTCATCCTCGCGGAAGCTGTAGTACGCCTCTTCACCTGACGTGCCGTGCCACACTGGCCATGCAGCCGAGGTTCGAGCGCCACGGATGCCCCTGATGAAGGCTCCACCGCATCCCCCCGTCGGTGGAGCCTTCGCCGTTCCCCGGGCCTGCTGTCGGTGCCGGCGGCTACGATCCGCCCCAACTGTCACATCCTTGGGGGGACCATGCGCCACACCACCACCCTGCTCACCGCTGCCCTGCTCCTCACCGGAGCCACCGCCTGCTCCTCCGGCAGCAGCGACGAGCCCGCCGTGTCGAAGGCGAGCACCACACAGGCCGCCGAAACGTCGCCGAGCCCAAGCCCCACGGCCAGCCAGGAGACGCTGAAGGTCGGCGACACGGCGAACATCAGCACCTCGGACGCCAAGTTCACTGCGGCTGTGCTGAAGTACCAGGACACCGGGATCAAGGGCGTGCCGGAGATGCTGTCGTCGGGTCAGAAGTGGGCCGCGGTGGAGGTGAAGGTGTGCAACACGGGCACGGACGGGTTCGGGGTCAGTCCGCTCGTGTGGTCGCTCGCGTATGCGGATGGGGCGCGTGTGGAGGCGGCAGGGACGAATGCTGGGGAGCTGCCGCAGCCGTTGTATCCGATGGATGCGAAGGTGAAGGTCGGGGACTGCGTGCGGGGGAACATCGCGTTTCAGGTGCCGGAGTTGGGGCGGCCGGAGCGGGTGTTGTACTCGCCGGATTCGTTGGATGAGCCGGCGGAGTGGTTGGTGAAGTAGCCGGAGACGTCCCTCGTCCGGGGTCTGGTGTTCCGGGTGGGTGGCGTCTACGGTCGGAGGCCGAAGCGATCGCGGGGGCGCCTACGCGTCGCAGCGCGTAGCGGGTGATCCGGAGCTGCGAACGGTCACATCCGCCAGCGGTTGCTTCGGCGGCGGCGCTCCGCTCTCCCAAGGTGTCGGGGCGCTGCTGTTCACCACGACAAGGCCCCGCCCAGTACCCCGGGCGGGGCCTTCGTCATGCGGTGGGCTACTCGCTGGGCACGCAGTCGCCCATGAGGATGAAGCGGCGCCAGCTCGGGCGCGGGGGTGCGACCTTGCCGCAGGTGACGCAGACGCCCTTCCAGTCGGGGTGCTCGTCGCTACGCCCTGTCCAGAGGTGGCCCTTCGGGAAGCACCAGCGGACGTATCCGTACGCCTGCCCGGCCGCTTCCCGGGTGGCGGTGAGGGCGCGCCTCATGCCGTTCGTTCCTCGTCCAGGCTCCACAGCCCCGGCTTGTCCGGGTACGCCTCACGGAACGGAGCCGCCGTAACCACGTGGTCGCGACGGCCGATCGTGTCTGAGCGGATCACGCCGTGACGCCATGCCTGCCGCCACTCCCGTTTCAGTGCGCGGTAGCGCCACGGGAGCAGCATGTTCAGCAGCTGGTCCTGTTCGGCCATGATGAGTGGGCAGTTGCGGCGGTAGGTGCCGTCGTCGTCTTGGAACCAGGCGCGCCTCATGTGGGCTCCTCGTCCGGGCGCACCGGGCCCGCGCCCCGCAGCTGCTGGACCTCCACGCGCAGGCCGTGGATGACGCGCACGAACTGCTCCGTCGTGTGCGTGCCGAGGTGCTCACGAAGTGCCGTCTCCGTCTGGGTGGCCTCACGGAGGTACGCGTCGCGGGCGACGGAGTTGATCGCCTCGTGGGCATCGGAGACGGCAGGGTCGGCAGTCGCGCCGAGCTCGGTGATGCGGTCGAGGCTGGGCGGCGGCACGTCGTGGTGCCACCCGCATTCGAGGGGACACAGATAGCGGGTCGTCCCTGAGGGTGGTGCCGCACTGCTCATGCGGTTGCCTCCTTGGCGAGCTGGCGTCCTTCGGCGATCAGGCGCCTGACGGTCTCTCGGCTGTAGCCGGTGGCTTCGATGATGTCCTTCTGCGGCATCTCGTCCGCCGCCTCGGCCAGGGCGATGGCGCGGATGCGCTCCGCCTCGGCGACGGTGTCCTCGTAGTCGTGGCGGATCTTGGTGACGTCGTCTCGGGTGACCATGACCCCAGTATGCCTAATCGAGTAGGCCTAGTCTACTTGACATGCCTCATGCGCTAGGCCTAGTCTACTGGGCATAGCCAGTCGGGAACACCGCACCACGGAGGCAGCCATGCAGAACACCCACCACACCAACTGCCTCCGCTGCGGCCGCACCCTCACCAGCGCCAAGAGCCAGGCCACCGGCTACGGCCCCACCTGCGCCCGCCACATCCGCCGCGCCCAGGTCGACCTCGCCGACTACAAGCCCCACCAGATCACCAGCGCCCGCGAACTCATCGAAGACGGCGCGATCATCCCCCTCCGCAGCGTCATCTTCATCGCCGTCAGCACCGACGGCACCGAGACCTATCGGACCGCGCCCACCGCCTGCTCCTGCCCCGCCGGAATCAAGGGCTCGCGGTGCTACCACCAGCTCGCCGCCCGCATGCTGCTCGCGGCCTGACCCGGAAGGATCCCGCCATGCTCCCCTCCGAGACCCTCGCCAACATCTCCACCCTCGGACTCCACGAGGAACGCGCCGCCTGCCTGCAACTGACCGACCCCAGCTTCTGCAGCGACTCCGTGATCGAGTTCCACGCCGACCTGGCCGACCGGATCAGCGACGAAATCGACAGCCGCAACACCTGACCTGATCGGAGCCCTTCATGGCCCACACCATCCGCTGCGCCCACGACGACTGCCCTGAGTACTCCCTCCGCGCCGCCTTCCAGCCCACGCCCCGCGAGAAGGAAGCCGCCGACCACCGCCGCTCCCTCGCCGCTGACGGATGGAGCGACGTCGAAGGCCGGGACTACTGCCCCGACCACACCCCCGCCGCGTGACCGACCGACACGACAGGATGAACCACATGACCGCGTGCGCCATCTGCTTCTCGACCGACGGACACCACGTGCAATGCCCGAACTTCCAGACCGCCGAACTCGCCGCCGCCCGCGAAACTGCCACCGGTCCGATCGTCTGGGTCTTGTCCACCGGAGAAGACCACGAAGGAGGCGAAGTCCTCGGCGTCTACGCCTCGAAGGACGCCGCGAAGGGCCCGTTCGTCGAGGCCGCCAAGCGCATCCCCTTCGACCTCGACAACGCGTGGCAGGACGAAGAGTCCGGCGCGGTCCACGCCCACGGCGGCTGCGACTGGGTCGCCCTCGAACCCCACCCGCTGATCACGGCCGTGCAGCTCACCTGACCCCGCACACGCCGAAGGGCCCACCCCCGCCGCCCGGGAGTGGGCCCTCAGCCATGCGCGCACCCAACCACCGGCACGCCCACCTCGTTACCATCACACCATGACAACCGGTAACGACGCCACACAGCCGGTGCCGGCCGAGCCACAACCGCCCGGCCAGCCCCGGGACGCCAGCAACCAATTCGCCAGCACCATCACCCAAGACGAACGCGCCGCCTCCGCCGCACGCCTCAAAGCCGCCAACCCCCGCATGACCTACCAACAGATCGCGGACCAACTCGGCTACAGCGACAAGGGCAACGCCTGGCGCGCCATCCAAAAGTGCCGCCAGGCCGTACTCCGCCAGGCTGGCGCCGAGCTCGTCGCATCGCAGGCTGCGCAGTTGGACAACATGTTCGTCGCGGCGATGGAGGTCCTGGAACGCGATCACGTGGTGGTCTCCCACGGCAAGGTCATCACCATGCCTGACGAGGACGGCACGGAGAGGCCCCTGGTCGATGACGGCCCCAAGCTCGCCGCGATCAGGGAGATGCGCGCCATCAACGAGTCGTACCGCAAGCTCCTCGGCGTCGACCAGCCTCAGCAAGTCGCCGTGTCCGGGTCCGTCCGCTACGAGGTCGTCGGCGTCGACACCGCGGACCTCACGTGACGACCGCCCTCGACCAGGACGCCATCGTCCGGTACGAACCCCGCGGCGCAGCACGAGACCTCTTCAAGGCCCGCGACTCCGAGGTCTTCATGGCGGGCCCGGCCGGCACCGGGAAGAGCCTCGCGTCGCTGTTCCGGCTGCACTTGACCGCCCTGCACAACCCGGACGCCCGCTTCCTCATCGTCCGTAAGACCGCGGTGTCCCTCGGCTCCACGACCCTCGTCACCTACGACAAGAAGGTCGCCGCGGACGCTCTCGCGCGCGGCATCGTCCGCTGGTTCGGCGGGTCGGTGCGGGAGGCGCCCGGCTACCGGTACTCGAACGGCGCGAAGATCGACGTCGGCGGGATGGATAAACCCGAGAAGATCATGTCGGCCGAGTACGACATGGTCTTCGCCGACGAAGCCACCGAGCTCACCATCGACGACTGGGAAGCCATCGGCACCCGCCTCCGCAACGGCAAGCTGTCGTGGCAGCAGCAGATGGGCGCCTGCAACCCCGCCCACCCCGCGCACTGGATCAAGCAGCGCTGCGACCAGGGCACGGCTCGCATGCTGCTCTCCCGGCATGTCGACAACCCGGCCTACGTCAACGCTGACGGCACCTTCACCGACGTCGGCCGGGAGTACTTCAAGAAGCTCGACGCGCTCACCGGCGTCCGCAAACTCCGCCTCCGTGACGGGATCTGGGCCGCCGCCGAGGGCCTCATCTACGAGGGCTTCGACGAGGCCGTCCACCTCATCGACCCGTTCACGATCCCCGCCTCCTGGACGCGGTGGATCACCGTGGACTTCGGCTACACCAACCCGATGGTCATGCAGTGGTGGGCCGAGGACGGCGACGGCCGGCTGTTCCTGTACCGCGAGCTGTACCACACGCGCCGCCTGGTGGAGGACATGGCCGTCCAGGCGCGCGAGCTGATGGTGTGGCCGTCTGGGCAGTGGCGGGAGCCGCAGCCCCGCGGCGTGATCTGCGACCACGACGCCGAGGACCGGGCCACGCTGGAGAAGCACCTCCAGCTGCGGACGACGGCCGCGAACAAGGCTGTGAGCCCCGGACTTCAGGCCGTGCAGTCCCGCCTGAAGCCCGCAGGGGATGGCAGGCCGCGGCTGTTCATCCTGCGGGGCGCACTCGTCGAGCGGGACGCCGACCTGGACGCGGCGAAGAAGCCGGCGTGCACGGAGGAGGAGATCACGGGCTACGTGTGGGCGGTAAAGCCGGGCAACAAGGCGGGGCTGAAGGAAGAGCCGGTGAAGGAGAACGACCACGGGATGGACGGGATGCGGTACATGGTCGCGGAGCGGGATCTGGGCGCGCGCCCGTCGGTGCGCTGGCTTTCGTAGGGTTCCCACAATCAGGTCTGATGGAGGGCGGGGCGGCTGTGAAGGTTCGGAAGGTACCTGTGCGCAGGTGGCTACAGGGATTGAATAGAGGTATGCCGGTTGTACTTGATGCGACTGGCCTTATGCTGTTGTCGGGTTCCGCCATGTTGTGGAACCTGATCGCTGGCGTCGCCGCAGCTGGAATCAGCTGCTTCGTCCTGAACTGGCGGTGCTACAGCGGCAAACAGTGAGGGGAGGGGTAGGTGGCCAGAACCCTCCTCGGCGCGATCCTCAACCGCGCTGGCACGGCCGCCACCAACCTCCCCGTCCCCCTCGTAGGCCGCTCCCAGACCTACAGCGGAGGCCTCTTCGGCTCCCGGCGCGACGCCGAAGCCCAGATGCGGGCCATGACCGCGACCGGCACCCTCTTCTCCATCGTCGACCGCACCAGCAACGCCACCGCACAGGTCGACTGGAAGCTCTACCGCAAGGCCAAGTCCGGACGGCCCGAAGACCGCGTCGAGGTCACCTCCCACGCGGCCCTGGACCTGTGGAACCGGCCCAACAAGTTCATGCCCAGGCAAGAATTCGTCGAGGCATCCACCCAGCACTACGACCTCACCGGCGAAACCGAATGGGTCATCGCCCGCGCCCCCGGCATCAAACTGCCGCTGGAGATGTGGCCCGTCCGCCCCGACCGCATGACCCCCCAGCCGGACCGGGAGACGTTCCTGAAGGGCTGGGTGTACACCAGCCCCGACGGCGAGCAGATCCCCCTCGAACTCGACGAGGTCATCCAACTCCGCCGACCGAACCCGTTGGACCCGTACCGCGGGCTCTCCCCGGTGCTGTCGATCCTCCCGGACTTGGACACCGCCCGGTACGCGGCGGAGTGGTCACGGGCGTTCTTCCTCAACAGCGCGCAGCCCGGCGGGATCATCGAGGTCCCCGTGCACTTGCAGGACCACGAGTTCGACGAGATGCGCGAGCGGTGGGCCGAGCAGCACAAGGGCGTCGGCAACGCGCACAAGGTCGCCATCGTCGAGTACGGCGCGAAGTGGGCCGACCGCACCATCAGCCAGCGGGACATGCAGTTCGTGGAGCTGCGCGGCGCAACGAGCGCGGCGATCCGTGAGGCCTACGGCATCCCGAAGTTCGCGATCGGTGACCTCGACGACGTCAACCGCGCGACCGCGGAGGCGGCGAAGGCCTGGTTCGCGGAGCAGCTGACGATCCCCCGCCTGGAGCGCATCAAGGGCGCGCTGAACAACGAGCTACTGCCGATGTACGGGCCGACGGCGGAGGGTCTGGAGTTCGACTACGAGAACCCGGTCCCTGCGGACGCGGAGACCGAGGCGGCCACGCTCACGGCCCGCGCGAACGCGGCGAAGGCCCTCGCCGACGCCAACCTGTGGGCGCCGGAAGGGATCCTCTCGGCGGTTGGCCTGCCGGAGATGGCGCCGGCGCCGGGCATGGGCGGCGACGGAACGATCAGCCCGCGTGAGCTCGGCGACATGATCCAGTCGATCTATCTGGGTGTTGGCGTGGTCATCACGTGGGATGAGGCGCGGGACATTCTCAACCGGGCCGGGGCCGGGCTGGACACGAACGTGCCTGCCCCGGTGTCGATGCCTCAGCGGGGCCGGCGTGCGGCTTCGGGGCCGGTAGAGGGCGAGCCTGAGGGGTCGTGGCCGGAGCTGGTGGCCGCCCTTGTGGAGGGTGGCGTGCCGGAGGTTGAGGGCGCGCAGCGTTGGGTGGCTGTCGCGGAGTTGGACGACAACACCTGTCAGCCGTGCCGGGACAACGACGGCCAGACCTACAAGAACCGGGCGCAGGCCTACAAGGACTACCCGGGCGGCTCCGGCTACGTGCACTGCGTGGGTGCGGAGTACGGCAACGACTGCCGCTGCAAGGTCGTCAAGCGGCGGAAGACGGAGGACGACGAATGAGCGGCAAGCCGCACGCCCTGCGCATCGGCAAGCGGACCGACGGCCCAGGCTGGACCGCCGAACTCGACGGCCAGGACATCGCGCCCGCGCTGCGCAGTCTGTCGCTGAGCGTGGACAGCTCTCCTGTGGCGACGGCGCGACTCGACCTCGTCATCGAGGACGTGTCGACGCATGCCGAGGTGGATGTGTGGATGCCGGACGCGACGAAGGATCTGCTGGTCCGGCTCGGCTGGACCCCGCCCGCCGAGGAGGCCACGCCGTGAACATCGTCATGCCCGGACGGGCGGCCGCGTTCGCCGCGAGCCAGCGAGAGCGCGCCGAGAAGCAGCGCGAGCAGCTCGGCGTGCAGGCCCGCGACTGGTATCGCATCACCAACGCCGCAGACTCTGACGAGGCCGAGGTCATGCTGTACGACGAGATCGGCGGCTGGTGGGGGCGCACCGCCGACGACCTCGTCGCCGAACTCCGCGGCATCACCGCCCCCCGGATGCGCGTGCGCATCAACTCGCCGGGCGGGTCGGTGTTCGAGGGCATCGCCATCGCCAACGCCCTGCGCGCGCACCCCGCTTTGGTGACGGTGCAGGTCGACAGCATCGCCGCCTCGATCGCCTCGGTGATCGCGATGGCCGGGGACCGCATCGAGATGGCCCCGAACAGCATGCTGATGATCCACGACGCGTCCGGGCTGTGCATGGGCAACGCCAGCGACATGGAGGAGATGGCCGAGCTCCTCGACCTGATCTCCGACAACATCGCCGACGCCTACGCCGCCCGGGCCGGCGGCACCCGCGACGAGTGGCGGGCCCGCATGCGCGCCGAAACCTGGTACCTCCCCGAGGACGCCGTCGACAACGGGCTCGCAGACGCGGCGATCGCCGCCCCGAAGGCCGCCGACCCTGTCGAGGAGCCTGTCGAGGAGGACGAGCCGGACATGGCCCGGCCGTTCGACCTCGCCGCCTACGGCTACACCGGGCCCACCCCGGCCGAGCCGCAGCCCGAGCAGGTCACCCTCACCTTCAACGTCGGCGACGCGGTCGGTGAGCAGGTGCTGGCCGCCTTCCGTGAGATGGCCGCGGGCCGGAATACCGAGCCCGAAGCGGCCGTCGAGGACGTGGTGGTCGAGGCGCCTGCACCCGAGCCTGTCGCAGTCGCCGAGCCGGAGCAGCCGGCCGCCGAACCCGAAGACGGGTGGGCGGCCCTGACCGCCCACCTCACCCAGGACGACGCCTGGTCGGCGCTCGTCACCAACCTGATCGAGCCCGACACGTCGTCCAGCGCGGCGACGGCCTGAAGGAGGCAACTGTGGCACCCACGATGACCATCCCGCGCAACTCGGCGGAACTGGCGGAGATGCTCGCCGACGGCGGCAAGCTGAAGGAGGTTATGGCCTCCCGCGAGTCCCTGACCGAGTTCATCACCGCCTACGGCGAGGCACTCCAGGGCGAGGGCACCGACCTCAACCGGCTCGTCGCCGAGGAGACGCAGCGGGTGTTCGCGCAGATGATGCGCGAGAACGGCATGGACAAGGACGCCAAGGACGGCATCCGCCGCCTCGACCTCGACCCGCAGGCCAAGCGTGGCGGCGGCATGCTCACCTCGCACCGGAAGGGCACCGCCCACAACCAGAACGCCGTCGGCGCGCAGGTCGACAGCCTGTTCGCGGACAGCATCGACTACGTCCGCAACATCTGGCACAAGAACACCCGGGCCGACGCCGAGAAGCTCGATGCGCTGCGGAACGCCGCATCGTCCGTGTCCCCGGCGGACGGCGGGTTCCTCGTCCCGGAGACGCTTCGGAGCCAGCTTCTCCAGCTCGCCCTCGAAGAGTCGGTGGTCCGGCCGCTCGCCACGGTCGTCCCGATGGAGTCGGCCCGGGTCCCGTTCCCGATGATCGACACCACCACGAACAACGGATCGGTGTTCGGCGGCATGGTCGCCTACTGGGGTGAGGAAGGCGCCGACCTCCAGGACTCCAACCCGAAGTTCGGCCGCGTCACCCTCGACGCGAAGAAGCTCACCGGCCTCAGCGCGGTGCCGAACGAGCTCCTCCAGGACAGCATCAGCAGCTTCTCGTCCCTCATCGAGACGCTGTGGCCGAAGGCACTCGCCTTCGAGGAGGACGCGAAGTTCCAGACAGGGTCCGGCACCGGCGAGCCTCTTGGCTTCCGTGGCGCAGGCAACCCGGCCGCGATCGCGGTGACCCGCACCACTGCCAGCCAGATCAAGTACACCGATGTCGTCAACATGTTCGCGCAGATGCTGCCCTCGTCGCTGTCGCGCGCAGTGTGGATGTGCGCCCCCGACGCCCTGCCGCAGCTCCTCCAGATGAGCCTCACCGTCGGCACCGGCGGCAACAGCGTCTTCGTCGTCAACGCTGCGGCGGGCATGCCGATGAGCATCTTCGGCCGGCCGCTGATCATCACCGAGAAGGCTGGAACGCTCGGCACCCGCGGCGATCTCGCATTCGTCGACCTCAGCTACTACCTCGTCGGTGACCGGCAGATCATGACCGCCGACTCCTCGACGGACTACAAGTTCGGCGCCGACAAGACCACCTTCCGCATCATCCAGCGCGTCGACGGACGGCCGTGGATCCAGTCCGCGATCACCCCCCAGAACGGCAGCACCAACAAGCTCTCCCCGTTCATCGAGCTCGCCGCGTAACCGCCCTGGCCGGCCGCGGCATTTACACCCTGCGGCCGGCTATCACCGGGCCGGCAGTGTCGCCCCGGACCGGACTCCAGACGAAAGGAACACCCGATGTCGCAGAAGGCGCTCGGCAGGATCATCAACGTCACCCCCGCGGCCGACGGCGTGTGGATCGCCCTGAAGGGCGCCGCAGCTGGCGTCACCTTCTCGTGCTTCCTCACCGGCGCGGTCGGGGACACCTACACGCTGCAGGAGGCGAAGGACTCCTCCGGTACCGGCGCGCAGAACCTCGCGATCATCACCGAGTACCACACGAACACCGGCAACGGCACGGACGCGTGGACTCGGCGCACGCAGGCGGCCGCGGCCACGATGGTCACCGCTGCTGCGGCGACGCAGAATGCGGCCGTCGTCGAGGTGGAGGGCACGTCGCTGTCCGACACCTACAAGTACGTGAAGCTCACCAGCACGGGCGCCGGTGCGGTGACCGCGATTCAGCGGGATCTCGGCGCGGGCCGCGCCCCGGCGAACCTGCCCGCCATGGGCGCCTGACGTGGCCGTGTGGGAGTGCGCGGAGTGCACGACCAAGTACTCGGTGGGCGCACCGAAGTGCCCGGAGTGCGGGTCGACGGTGCGCGTCGACGAACGGGCTCAGCCCCCGGAGGAGGACGACATGGCGAAGATCACCGTTCACGGCGGCGCATCCAATGCGGCCGCTGACGAGCCGGAAGAGGGTGAGGACGTATCAGCTGGTACGAGCTCCTCGACATCCTCCGAGAAGGAGCCGACCTCGCCCGAGACGAGCGAGACCGAGGCCCCATCGCCTGCCCGAACGACGGCGAACCGCTCTCGCAAGGGCCGGACGGGGAGCTCTTCTGCCGCTGGGACGGATGGCGGCCCGGAGGAGGGCACGTCGGAGACCGGCTCCGCTGACAAGTAAATCCACAACAGGGCGAGTTCGAGGGAGGAGGGCAGCATGACGGCAACCGGCTACACCAGCACCACCGGCGACACCCGCAAAGTCAACCGCGCGGGCGACACCATGACCGGCGAACTCGTGCTGCCCGACACCTCCCCCGACACCGACTTCACCGCCGCACCCAAGGCCTACGTCGACACCCAGGTCGGCGCCCGCGTACCCGCCTCACGGCAGGTCCTCGCGGGGACCGGTCTGACCGGCGGCGGCACCTTGGCCGCAGACCGCACCCTGGCTGTCGACTTCGGCACCACAGCGGGCAAGGTCGCGGCGGGCGACGACAGCCGGTTCCGCGCCCCCGACGTGCAGGTCTTCACCGCGAACGGCACCTGGACCAAACCAACCGGCGCGGTAACGGTCCTCGTCCACCTCGTCGGTGGCGGAGGCGGCGGAGGATCCGGCAGGCGAGGAGCCGCAGGCACCGTCCGCTGCGGCGGCGGAGCAGGCGCAGGCGCCCCCGCCTTCCACGCCACCCTCCAAGCCTCCACGCTGACGTCCACAGTCGCCGTCACCGTCGGCACCGGCGGCGCAGGCGCGGCGGCCCGCACCACGGACGACACCGACGGCGCGACCGGAAGCTCCGGCGGCGCCACCAGCTTCGGCACCTACGCCCGCGTCGGCACCAGCGGCGGAGGTGCGGGCGGTACCGCCACCACCGGCACGGGCGGCTCCAACGGTGTCGGCACCGTCACCGGCGTGACCGGCGCTGCAGCGTCCACATCGGGCGGGACCGGGTCCAACGGCAGCCCCGGCGTCCTCGCGGGCTCTGGCGGCGGTGCGGGCGGCGGGGTCTCGTCCGGGAACACCGCGAACAACGGCGGATCGGGCGGAGCGAACTCGACGAACTCCGGTGGCAGCGCCGGTGTTGCGGGCGGCTCCAGCCCGACCGCTGGCACGGATGTCGCCGCGAACAGTGGCCTGGCCGGGGCGGGCGGCGGAGGCGGGGCCGGGTCGACGACGGGCGTGGGCCAGTCGGGGGCCAACGGTGGCCTGTACGGGGGCGGTGGTGGCGGGGGCGGTGCCTCGGTCAACGGCAGCAACTCCGGTGCGGGCGGGAACGGCGCCGCAGGCATCGCGATCATCACCAGCTATTTCTGAGAGGGGGCACGATGACTGACGTAATCGCAGGGCAGCAGGTAGTGCTCCTTGCCCAGTTCTACGACTTCGTGGGCGGCTCACTCACCGATCTCGACGCCACTCCGACCATCACGGTGACCAGCGTTGCCACCGGCGCAACGGCCCTCGCCGCGACCAGCAGCGGCGTCACCCACCCTGCGATCGGCTCCTACGGCTACGCCTGGACGCCCGCGTCCACGCTCACCCCGGGCGCCTACCTCGCCACCTGGACAGGCCTTAAGACCGGCAGCCCGGTCACTGCGACGGAGACGGTCACCGTCACCGCGCCGGCGTCCGCAGAGGACGCGAACACGTCCACGGACGGCGTGTGGTTCGCGACCCGCGAGGACGTGATGCGCGCCCTCGACGTGAAGACGACAGCCCGCAACTCGCGGCAGATCGACCGCGTCCTGGAGTCCGCGTCCCGCAGCGTCGAGGACCTGTGTCACCGTAAGTTCGCCCCCGTCGTCGCCACCCGGTACTTCGACTGGCCGGACTCGCAGTACCGGCCGTCGTGGCGGATCTGGCTCGACGACAGCCAGCTGATCTCCCTCACCGCGGCCACGTCCGGGGGCGAGGTCCTCGACACGGCGAGCATCCTGTTGGAGCCGATCCGTACCGGGCCCCCGTTCAGCCGCATCGAAGTCAACCTGGGCTCCAGTGCGGCCTGGTCGTCCGGCGACACCCACCAGCGGGCCGTGGCCATTACCGGCCTGTGGGGCTACCGCAACACCGAAACTGCGGTGGGCGCCCTTGCCGAGGCCCTCGACGACAGCGAGACCGCCGTCACCGTCAACGCGGCCGCGTCCGCTGAGCTTGGTGTCGGCAGCGTCCTGCGCGTCGACTCCGAGCGCATGCTCGTCACCGGCCGCCAGATGCTCGACACCGGGCAGAACGTCGGCGGCTCCGGGCTGACCGCGCAGGCCAACAGCGTCACCCTCACCGTCACCGACGGCACCCAGTTCACGGTCGACGAGACCCTCCTCATCGACAGCGAGCGCATGCTCATCGTCGACATCGCAGGCAACCAGTTGACGGTGCAGCGGGCGTGGGACGGCAGCGTCCTCGCCGCCCACAGCCTCGGCGCGGACATCTACGCGGCCCGCACCCTCACCGTGCGCCGTGGCGCGCTCGGCACGACGGCGGCTGCCCACGGCGACGCCTCCGTCGTGCAGCGCTGGGATCCGCCCGGCCTCGTTCACGACCTGACGGTCGGCGAAGCCATCAACCGGATCTTGCAGGAGCAGGCCGGGTATGCGCGGACCGCCAAGGCGTCCTCGGGCAGCAAGTCGTCTGCGCTGGAGACGCTGTCGCTGGACGGGCTGCGGGAGCAGGTCTACAACGCGCACGGCCGCAAGGCCCGGACGAGGAGCGTGTGATGCCGGGCTTCGACGTGCGTGTCAACTCCTCAGCTTCCGGTCCGTGGGCTACCGGGCGGGCCGGGCGGGCTCTGCACGACTATGCGGACGACGTCGAGTATCAGGTGGCGCGTGAGGGCGAGCGGATGGTCCAGCAGCGCCTGCGGCAGGTCCTTCGCCACCCGACGGGCTACTACCAGTCGCGGATCAGCGTGGACCGGGCCGGGTCCGGCTACGAGGTCCACGACGGGGGTGTGATCTACGGGCCGTGGCTGGAGGGCACAGGGTCCCGCAACAGCCCGGTGACCCGCTTCCCCGGCTACTTCACGTTCCGCCGCACCAAGCCGCTCCTGGACCGCAAGGCTCCGCAGATCGCCCGCGACCTGCTGGCCCGCTACCGATCTCGGGGGCTGATCTGACATGGCCCTCGACATCCGCACCATCCTCAGCGCAGTCGAGTCGCACGCCCTGGCGTCCGGGTACTTCGCTCAGGTCAACGGCCACGAGCCCATGTCCCCGCCCATCTCGGGGATCACCGCGGCCGTGTGGGTCGAGCAGATCGGCCCGGCCCGCGGCGGCTCCGGCCTGCGATCGTCAACGGCTCGGCTGGTGCTGTTCGTGCGCCTGTACTCGTCGATGGTGCAGCAGCCAGCCGATGCGATCGACCCGGACCTCATGACCGCGCTCGACGCGCTGATGGCTGCCTACAGCGGCGACTTCACACTCGGGGACCTGGTGCAGGAGGTCGACCTCCTCGGGACCTACGGGGATCCCCTGTCGGCGCGGGCGGGCTATCTCGCTGAGGCCGGCGCGGAATACCGGGTGCTCACGATCACCCTTCCCCTCATCGTTTCGGACCTCTGGGAGCAGGTGCCATGAAATCCAGCGGGCTCGGCGACAACCTGTACATCGCAGGCTTCGACGCCTCCGGCGACATTCAGCAGCTCGGCGGTATCGGCGGCGGACCCGCGCTGCTGAACTTCACCGGCATCAACAAGAGCGCCTACGAGCGGCAAGGCGGACTGCGCTCCGGGCAGATCGAGTTCACCGCCTTCCACAACCACGTTGCGGTCACGGGCGGAACGCACGAGAAGCTGGCCGCTCTGCCGCGCGCGGACGTGATCCTGACGTACTGCCGTGGCACGGCGCTTGGTGACGCTGCCGCCAGCCTGGTGGGCAAACAGGTCAACTATGACGGCAGCCGCGCCGACGACGGCATGCTCACCTTCGCCGTGTCGGGGCAGTCCAACGGCTACGGCATCGAGTGGGGCCAGCAGCTCACTGCGGGGATCCGCACTGACACGGCGGCCACGAACGGCACGGGCATCGACACCGCAGCGTCGGCGTCGTTCGGCGGGCAGGCCTACTTGCAGGCCTTCAGCTTCGTCGGCACGGACGTCACGGTGAAAATCCAGGACAGCGCCGACAACGTGACTTTCGCCGACGTGGCCGGCTTCTCCTTCACTCAGATCACCGGCGGTACGCCGCTCGCTGAGCGGATCGCCCTCGGGCCGACGGCGACGCTGCGCCGATACCTGCGCGCGGCCACAGTGACGACGGGCGGCTTCACCTCGCTGGCGTTCGCGGTGAACGTCGTCAAGAACGAAACGACGGTGGTCTTCTGATGAGCGTCCAGCTGACCCGGATCCAGCCCGTTGCGGGCCCGGAGGCGTACAAGACGTACGAGATGCGGTCGCCGCTTGCGACGCATTGGCGGCCCGCGACGTGCGCGGAGGCGAACTGCCAGTACTACGCGGGCGGCTTCCAGGTCCGTGTGGAGGGCCTGGCGCCGCAGGTGTTGCACGCGGTGCAGCACTCCGGGCGGAAGTACACGGTGCAGCAGGTCGCCGAGGGTGAGACCTACCTCAAGTTCGAGCCCGGTACGCCGTGCCTGCAGCAGTCGCTGCATCGGGTGCGGGTGGACCGGCCGCCGCTGTACGTCGTCCGGGACGGGGACTGGCGGGGGAACCCGCGCGGTACGAAGGCCCGGCTCCACCAGAACCCAGGCAACTGGGTTGAGGACTTCGCCACGCATCAGCAGGCGATCGCCGACGAGATCGCGAAGGGGTGACGGCATGAGCGATCCGAAGCTGCGGCTGGTCATCGACGGAGTCGACGTCACCGGCGAGTACGACACCGTCGAGGCCAGCACACCGCGCGCGGTCCACGTGATCCCCACGCGCTCAGGCTCCCGGCGGCAGGCGCTGGGACCGGCAAGCTTCACCCTGCTGATCACGGCCCCTAGCGACCGCCTGTACGGGCTGGCGGACGGTGGCAAGCGGGTGCACGAAGTGAAGCTCGTCGCCGACTGGATCAACCACTCGATCACCCACCCCACGCACTTCCACTGGGGCTGGGTCGACGACGGCATCCGCAAGATGTTCGGCTCTCTCGCCCCCGACCGGGCGCGCGAAGCCAAGTGGGTCGAGGAGCTGCCCGCCCGGGCCAGCACCGCAACAGAAGGGAACTGAGCCATGAGCAAAGCGTCCGGGTTGGGCCAAACCACACTCTCTGTCGATACCTCTGCGGGCACGCCGACGGACATCCGTAACGACGTCACGAACTGGCAGATGGCCACCCCCAGGGGTGTGCAGGACACCACGGGCGTCGACAAGAGCGCGAACGAGCGGCTGCTGCTCCTCGCTGACATGTCCGTCACCTACAACGGCGTCTTCAACGCGACCGGCGCGCACCTGGTGTTCCGCACCGTGCCGTCCACCAGCGTGGCCCGCACCTGCACGAACACCGTCAACGGCGTCACCCTCGCGGGCGAACTCCTGTTCTCCGACTACCAGCTGACCCGCGCCGACTCCGGCGAACTTACGTGGAGTGCACCGGGTGCCCTTGCCGATGGCGTCGTACCTACCTGGTCATGATCACCGGCCGACAGACCAACAGCGCCACCCGTCCGCACCAAGAGAGATGACCATGGGATTCAACGCAGCCCCGCGCACCGTGCGCATCGACTTTTCCCCGGACCACCCGTACCACGGCGCCGAGGCCCGCATCCGCCACATGAGCCTCGGCGAGTGGGAAGCCGTCATCGAAAGCGACGACGACAGCGCAGTCGAGGAGATGGCGAAGCGCCTCGTCAGCTGGAACTTCACCGACGACAACGACGAGCCGATCCCCGCCACCCGCGAGGGCCTGCGCCAGGTCGACACCAGCCTCGTCACAGCGCTGAAGATGGCTTGGATCCAGTCGCTGACGGGGGTCCACGACGCTGACCCTTTGGCGCCGAGCTCGCCCTCTGGCGAGCCGTCCCTGGTGGCATCCGTGCCGATGGAAGCACTGTCACCGAGCCTGGCGAGCTGACCCGGGCCCGACACCTGCTCGGCCTGCTGGAGCGGTTCCCCGGCTACACACTCACCTCCCTGCTGGAGGAGAGCACCGAGCTGATGCGTCTGGTCGCCATCGAGCGGCTGGGCACACCCGACGTAGCGGAAGGAGGGGCCGACGATGGCTGACGACGTAACGATCACCGTGAATGTCCGTGACCTCACCGGCCCCGGCTTCAACTCCGTCAACCGCAACATCAACCAGCTACAGCGCAACGCCAACCAGGCCGGCGGATCGCTGACCACTCTCGGCGACCGGCTCGGCGACGTCTCGTCCTCGGCGTCCACCGCCGGCCAGTCTCTCGGCAAGAGCGGCGGCGGCCTCACCGGGCAGCTGATCGGCATCGGGGCGGCGCTGGGTACCGCGGTGCTCCCGGCGGTCGGGGCGGCGGCGCCAATGCTCGTGGGCCTGGCTGCCGTGGCCGGGCCTGCCGCGCTGGCGATGGGCGGGCTGAAGAAGCAGGCGAAGGAGTTGAAGGCCCCGTTCGAGGAGTGGCGGAAGACCGCGGAGAAAGCGATCCTGCCGCACACCGCGAAGGCCATGGACACCCTCAAGGGGGCGATGAAGGACCTCAACCCGGCGATCAAGACCGGGGGTGACACGTTCGGCCGGATCGCGGAGAAAGCAGCGAAGTTCGCCGACAGTCCCGCCTTCAAGTCGTCGCTGATGACGAACGTGAAGATGGGGTCAAAGTTTTTCGAGGACCTCTCCGGCTCACTCGGTGACTTCACTCAGTCGTTCCTCGACTTCGGCACCAAGTCGCAGCCCAGCCTGGACGCCTTCCAAAACCTGTTCGGCGGCCTGCTGGACACTGGGCTGCCTGGCATGTTCGAAGGCCTGGAGCAGGGCATCAGCGGCGCCTCCGACGTCATCGACGGCCTCGCCTACCTCCTCAACGACAGCCTCCTGCCGTCCCTGGGGAAGATCTCCGGATCGTTCGCGGACGCCTTCGGGCCGCTCCTCGGCGAAATGCTCATCACGGTCGGCAAGGGCGTCGAGATCGTGGCCCGCGCCTTCCAGGGCCTGATGCCGCTGCTGAAGCCGCTGGGTGATCTCCTGGCGGACGGGTTCCGTGCCCTGAACGTGGTCCTGCCGATAGCAGCGGATGCTGCGGCTAGCCTCGCCTCGAATCTGGGGGGCGCCCTGCTGGAGTCCCTGGCCTCCCTCGCGGGCATCAACCTGGACAACCTCGACGGTTTCACGGGCCTGTCGGACTGGGTGAAGGCCAATCAGGGGCAGATCCGGAAGGCGTTCTACGACGCGGGTGAGGCGATCACCGACTTCGTCACGACCGGGATTTCCACGCTGCCCACCCTCTATACAGCGTTCCGTACGGTCACGGAAGGCATCCTGACCGGCATCGACATCATGGTCAGCGGGCTCGCGACGGCGTTCGGCGGGATCCCCGGTTTGGGCGACAAGTTCAAGGAGTGGAACGAGAACTTCGACGACTTCGCGGCCGGCGCGCGCACCGGCTTGGACAAGGTCGGCGGGGACATCGACAGTTTCGTCGGTGAGACCGTGCCGCGGCTTGGCCGGGCGAAGCTGAAGATGAACGTGGACGAGGCCGTGGAGAACCTCGCCTACCTCAAGGAGCAGCTGAAGGACCCGGCCCTGACGAAGGAGCGGCGGGCGAAGCTGACTGCGGACAAGCGGGTGGCTGAGGCGGCGGTAGCGAAGGCGAAGGGTGACCTCGCCTCGTTCGACAAGAAGCAGGCCAGGGCGAAGCTGGGTGCAGACGCTGGATCGTTCTTCAGTGTCCTCGGCGCGGTGAAGGCCGCGAAAATCCCGAAGAAGTACGGGCCGGTCGCAGCGAACACGAGCGGCTTCTGGGGGGCGGTCAACGCCATCCGGGGCAAGGTGGTCGGCACGTCGTACGTGAACGTCGTACAGCGGGCCGTGAACAACGCGAAGAAGCTGATGCCATTCAGCAACAACGGCAACATCTTCCGGCACTTCGCCGACGGCGGCATGGAAGACCACCAGGCGCAGATCGCCTCAGGCGGCCCGATCAGGGTGTGGGCGGAGCCGGAGACGGGCGGCGAGGCGTACATTCCGCTGGCTACGAGCAAGCGGGGCCGGTCCCGGCAGATCGCGGCGGAGACTGTCGGCATCCTCGGTGGGAGCGTGCAGTGGTACGCCAAGGGCGGTGTGACGAAGGCTGAGGCCGAGGCGCGCCGCTCGGCGAGGGGCGATCTGACGGTCTCCCGCTTCGGCCAGTTCGCCGGATACGGACGCTCGGAGTTCGGGTCGGCTTTCGCGAAGCCCGACAGCCTGAGCGCGCTGGTCAACTCACTGAATCAGTGGCGGGGCATCATCCAGAAGGCCACCCACGGGTCAACGGAACGCACCCTGCTCAGGAATCTCGACATGTGGGGCAACGGCCTCATCCGCTGGGAGAAGCAGCTCAACTCCGTCTCCAAGAGCCTGGAGTCGGCGAAGTCCAAGCTCAACGACCTCAAGGGCGCGGCTTCCCAGCTGGCCTCGTCGGTCCGGGGCGGTGTCCTGTCGTCGGCGAGCATCACCAAGGGTGCGTCCGGTGACGGCCTGGTGACGACGTCGTCGGTGATGGCCGGGCTGACCGCGTCGCGGGACAAGGCGACGGCGTTCGCCAGCGCCTTGAAGCAGCTGAAGGGGAAGGGTCTGCGGTCGGATCTGATTCAGCAGATCGGCGAGGCCGGCATTGAGGGCGGTGGCCTGGAGACGGCGGGGGCTCTGTTGGGGGCGTCGTCGTCGGAGATCTCTTCGGTCAACGACCTGCAGAAGCAGATCACTTCGGCTGCGGCGTCTGCGGGGAAGACGACGGCGGATGCCGTGTATGCGGGGCAGATCAAGGCGCAGGACGCGCTGGTGAAGAAGCTGGGGGCGCAGCAGGACAGGTTGGTCAAGGCGATGGATCACTTGGCTAAGGGCATGGAGCGGCTCGTCGAGCGGGCGTTTGGGAAGAAGGCTGCGGGCGGGATCGTCGGCGCTGCGGCGTCGGGTGGTATCCGGGGCGGGTTGACGTGGGTGGGTGAGCACGAGCCGGAGTTGTTGCAGCTGCCGGTGGGGTCGCGGGTGTGGTCGGGTCCGGATTCGCGGCGGAAGGTGGCGCAGGCTCAGGCGCCGTGGGCGTCGATGCTCACTACGCCGCAGCGTGGCGGCCGGTCGTACGCGGCGCCTGCTGGCGGCCGGCAGGAGGTGACGGTCGTGCTGGAGATCCGGGCGGGCGACAGCGGCAGGTACTCCAACTTCCTGGTGGATGAACTGCGCAAGGCGGTCCGGGACCGCGGCGGGATCGAAGCAACGTTGAAGCCGCCACGCGGCAGGTAGGAGACAACTGTGCATCGCTACAAAGTGTTTAACGCTGCGATGGCCACCACGGCCGCGACGGCGAAGGTCACGACAGGCACAAGCATCAAGACCATGCTGCAGCTGGCCACACCATCCACGAGGCAGATCCAGCTGATCTCGTGGGGCTACAGCACGGACGCAGGGCCGTCGAGCGCTGGCGTGGTGGAGTTGATCCAGACGGATGTGGCGGCGACCGTGACGGCCCATGTGGCGGCGGGCGTGCAGCCGCTGGACCCGAACGCCCCGGCATCTCTTCTAACGCTGGGCACGACGGCTACGGGCTACACGGCGACGGCCGAAGGGACGACGACCGCGAGCCGCATCTTCGACGTCGTCCAGGTGGCTCCGGGGTCTTCGTCGGCAGGTGGCGTTTGCTATTCGTGGCAGTGGATGCCGGACGAGCGCCCGAACGTGGCGGTCTCCAAGTTCCTGCGCGTGCGTGCCACCTATGGAAGCGCCGTGAACCTCACGTGCTGGGTTTGCTTCGACGAGTAGGGGCGGATCGTGGCAGGGAGTGTTGCAGCTCGGACGATGGGCTGGCAGCGGCGTATGGGCGCCGTCGCCGGTCCCCTCGGCGCGTCCGGGGAAGCCTCCACCGGCGCGGCGGTCACCGTCGAACTTCTCGTCGCTGGGCAGTGGATCGACCTGAGCGCGGCCGGGTACGTCCTCGTCCGCGACGACAACGGGCAGATCCGCATCACCTACGGCATCACCGGCGGCGAGGGCTCCCAGACCGAACGCGCCACCGCCACGCTGCAGCTGAAGAACACCGACGGCCGCTTCAGCCCCCGCAACCCCAGCGGCCCGTACTACGGGCTCATCGGGCGCAACACCCCCATGCGGATCAGCGTGCCGGACGGCCTCGGCGGGAAGTCCTACAGGATCTGGGGTGAGATCTCGGACTGGGCACGCGGCTGGGACTCCACCGGTACCGATGTGTGGGTCGACGTCACTGTGGCCGGCCCCATGCAGCGCCTCGCCCAAGGCCCGGCCCCGGAACGCTCGGTCATCTACCAGGCCATCACCGACCCGGCTCCGGCGGGGCTGGTGGCCTACTGGCCGTGCGAGGATGCGACCGGGGCGACGTCGCTGGCGTCGGCGCTGACGACTGGCTCGCCGATGACGTGGACCGGCACTCTTGGCCTTGCGAGCTATGACGGGTTCAACGCGTCCGACCCGTTGCCTGATTTGACCAGCGCGACCCTGTCTGGCGGCGTCCCCAAGTACGACGACCCGACGGCCACGCAGGTCCGTTTCCTCGCCTACATTCCGGCGGCCGGTCTGTCGCTGGGCAAGGTGTTGGTGGCGATCGATCAGCTTGACTACAGCGCCGGGTCCTCCCAGTTCTGGGAGGTGTTCTACGACACGGCCACCCGCAGCCTGACGATCCGTACCTGCGCCTCCGACGGCACCGTCCTGGGTGCGGAGCTGCCCCACGATCTCGATGTCCGCGGACGCCTCCTGTACGTCAGCGTCGAGCTGCAGGAGGCGGGGACGAGCATCACCCGCACGCTGCGCCTGAAGGACGTCAGGACCCTCCAGACGTACACGGTGTCGGACACGGTCGCGCTGACCCAGCTGACCCGGGTCACACGGGTGCAGTTCGGGCCCGCGTCGCGTGCGGTGTCCGGTGCGGCGGGCACTGCAACTCTGCCGGGTGTTGCGGTCGGTCACGTCACGGTGGAGACCGCGATCACGGCGATCGATGCGCTCGGCGTGCGCCTCAACCCGATCGGGGAGACGGCCGGGCGCCGCATCCAGCGGCTGTGCGGCGAGGAGGGGGTGGCGGTCGACTGGGTCGGCGACCTCGACGACACCGTGCAGCTCGGCGCGCAGGGCAAGGCCAACCTGCTCGCGTTGGTGCAGGAGTCGTGTCTGGCGGACGGCGGGCTGCTGTACGAGTCGCGGGCCGTCCTCGGCCTCGGCTATCGCACGCGGGCATCGCTGTACGCGCAGGATGCGGCGCTGGTCCTGTCGTACCCCGGGTTCAACCTGTCTGAGACGCCGACGCCTACCGAGGATGACCGGCTGACGCAGAACATCCTGACCGTCACCGTGAACGGGGTGTCGGCGACCTTCGAGGAGACGGACGGCCCACTCGGGACGGCGACGGTCGGCAAGTACGGCGAGTCCAACGGGCTCACCCTCAACCTCGCCCACAACGACCAGGCGACCCTCCTCGACCACGCAGCGTGGCGCGTCCACCTAGGCACAGTCGACGAAGAGCGGCACCCGCAGATCAGCGTGAACCTCGCCCACCCGTCCATCACCCCCGACATGCGGCGGGCGATCCTCAGCCTGCGCCTCGGCGACCGCGTCCAGATCACCAGCCCGCCCACCCCATGGTGCGCACCCGACACCATCGACCAGCTACTCCTCGGTATCGAGGAGACCATCACCAAGCTCCAGCACCGGCTCACCTTCACCTGCGCGCCATCGTCGCCGTACAACGGCATCGGCTACCTCGACAGTGCGGGCGCCCGCATCGACATCGACGGCAGCGAGCTCGTCTCCGCGGTGTCCGCCGGCGCGACAAGCATCGACGTCATCCCCTCCGGGACGAACACCATGCTCTGGTCGACCGACGCGGCGGACCTGCCGTTCACGGTCCGGGCCGGCGGGGAGGTCATGACGGTCACCGCAGTCACGCCATACGTCTCAGACACGTTCACCCGCGTCACCGCGAACAGTTGGGGAACCACGGACACGGGGCAGGCGTGGACACAGACCGGCGGCGTCGCTGCGGGCCGGGCCACGACCGGCACCGAGGCCACGCACTCGCTGGCCGCAGTGAACGCCTCCTACTACGACACCGTCACCGCGCCCGCGGCGGATGTGGACCTGCGGGCCGACTTCGCGACGAGCGCCCTGGCGACGGGGGGCAGCCAGTACACCGGCCTGGTCGCCCGCTTCATCGACGCCAGCAACATTTACTATGCCCGGCTGACGTTCACGACGACGCAGGCTGTGCAGGTGGTGTTGCAGAAGCGGGTGGGCGGCACGCAGTCGGACCTTGCCACGGTCACGGCGACGGAGCTCACTCATGCTGCGGCCGCCTACTTCACGCTCCGCCTCCGGGTCGTCGGGACGAGCCTGTACGCGAAGGCGTGGCCGCGCGGCGGGGTGGAGCCGGGGGCATGGCATGCGACGGCGACGGACGATTCGCTGCAGGCGCCGGGGGCGGTGGGGGTGCGGTCGATTCTCGACTCGGCGAACACGAACCTTTTGCCGGTGACCGTGTCGGTGGACAACTTCCAGTTGACGAACGTTCAGACGATGACCGTGACCCGGGCGGTCAACGGCGTCTCGAAAGCCCAGGTGGCCGGCGAAGACATCCGGCTCGCCTACCCCACGATCATCGCCCTGTAAGGAGGACGCTGTGGCCGAGCAATACCCCACCCTCTCAGGCGGCCAGCGGATCAACGGCGCCCTGCTCCGCAGCATGTTGCCCCTGTTCGCCCGCAAGACGAGCGACACCCAGCGGGCCGCAACCACGTCCGCAAGCGCCGACCCCCACCTCCAGTTCGACGTCGAAGCGGGCGCCGTGTACGCCATGGACGGCTGGATCAAATACGACGGCCCGGCCGCCGCAGACCTCAACATCGACTGGTCCGCCCCGTCCGGGTCCCTCGGCGAGTGGTACTGCTGGGGCGCCGGACATTCCCCGGTGATCACGTTCTCGGCGGCCGGTGCCGCGCAGTTGGACACGCAGGGCGGGCGCGGCTACCCGGCCCGCATGGAAACCAACGACATCACCGCGGCCCGCTCGTTCGGCACGCTCGGCACCGGGATCACGCCCCTGACCCTCACCCTCGGCGGGATCCTCCGCGTCGGCTCGACGGCCGGCACGTACTCGTGCGACTGGGCTCAGCTGGTCTCGGACGCGTCGCCGGTGACGTTGTACACGGACTCGTGGCTGCGGTTGCAGCGCATCGCTTAGGAGACGCGGATGGCGAACTACCAGGTCACGGCCAGGAATTCGGAAGGGATGCCGGTGGTGGCGGTATCGATCGGGTCGATCGACCAGGAGGGCCAGGTGGTGTCGGAGATGGTCATCGTGAACGCGGTCCGCGATGCCTTGGCTGGGGTGGCGGGGGTGGAGTCGGTGGTGAAGCGGAAGTTCGAGCAGGTCATAACGATCGTCTGAGGAGAGTGCGATGGCTACACCACTGAGTGCGGACCGGCTGCTGGCGGTACTGAAGGCCGAAGGCCTGAGCGTGCACGAGCATGCGGGCTGGCGCACCCACGAGCGGGACGACGAGACCGGCAAGACCTTCGGCCCGGTGTACGGGGTGCTGATCCACCACACCGCCGGACACGGCGACAAGGAGATCTGCTTCAACGGAAGACCGGACTTGCCCGGCCCGCTGTGCCACAACTGGCTCGGCAAAACGGAGGGCTTGTGGATGCTGTCGGCGGGCCGAGCGAACCATGCCGGCCTGGTGGACGCGGACGTGATTGCCGCGTTGCGGTCCGAGTCGTCGCCGCTGCCGAAGGACAACGAGGCGAACGCGGACGGGAACGACTCGCTGTACGGGCTGGAGATCGAGAACCGTGGTGACGGGGCGGACCCGTATCCGGCCGAGCAGTACCGGCAGGCGGTGTTGTGGGCGGCTGCGCTGTGTCGGGCGCATGGCTGGTCGGAGCGGTCGGTGGCGGGGCACAAGGAGTGCCAGCCGGGGAAGATCGACCCGTCGTTCGACATGGACGTGTTCCGGGCTGATGTGCGGAAGCAGTTGACGAAGACCGCAACGTCGACGCCGAAGCCGACGCCGTCGAAGCCGCGCGTGGATCTGTCGCGGCTCGTGAGCGCGGCGAAGGCCGACCCGGGCGCCAGGCAGGGCCACGTCACATACATGGCGGGGGTGAACCTGACCGAGGCGGCGCTGGTGCAGGTCGGCTACCTGTCGAAGACCTACGCGGGGGACGGCTCGTTCGGGTCGCGGACGGTCGACGCGTACGCCCGCTGGCAGCGCCACCTCGGATACACGGGCGCCGACGCCAACGGGATCCCCGGCGGCGCCTCGCTGGCCAAGCTCGGTGACAGGACTGGCCTGTTCACCGTGGTCGCCTGAACCGAAAGGGAACGATCATGCCTCTCTCTGATGCGGAACTCTGGGCTGCGGCGCTCGCCGTCGTCCTGCCGCCCATCATCGCCATCGTCAACCAGCCCAGATGGTCCGGAGCGGTCAAGGCGATCTTCGCCCTGGTCGTCGCCGCCATCGTCGGCCTCGGAACCGCCTACTTCAACGGCGACTTCAACGGCCGCACCATCGTGAGCTCCATCCTCATCGCGGTCATCGTCATCGGTACGACCTACCACACCCTGTGGAAGCCGTCCGGGATCGCGCCCGGGATCGAGCGGGCCACGTCGACCGGCACACCACAGCACGCAGCCGAGTAGGAGCCCCGCTTGGACGCCACCACCATCGGCACAGTCCTCGCGAGCGTAGGGGTGCTGTCCACCGCGGTGGTGGCGTACATCGGCAAGCGCGGCGAGAACAGACTGTCCCGCTTCAACTCCATGACCGACCAGCTCCAAGAGGAGCTCGGCCGTAAGACGACCGAACTGGCTGCTGCGCAGACCGAAGTCGTCTCCCTGCAACTACAGCGACGCAGCGATCTCATCCGCATCACTCAGCTGGAGATCGAGGTCACCCGACTCGGAGGAACCATCCCGCCATGACCCGGACAGAGCGCACGATCGTCTTGCACTGGCGCGGCCTCGCGGTCGTGTGCGCCCTCGTCGCTCTGTTCGGGATCTCCCTGGTGCTGTGGCACCGCATCGACGCGCAGGACCGCGAGCAGGACCAGCGGTATGCGGCCGCTGCGAAGGAAGCGGATCTGCGGGGGACGGCGGTGTCGACGCTCGCGGGGGACGTGCGGGCGCTGCGGGAGCAGGTGAAGGCGGAAGGCGCTACCCCGGTGGCACCCGACCCGACGAAGGCCGTGGCCAATCTGCCCGCCCGGGCGGAAGTACCTGTGCCGATCCCGGGGCCGCGGGGACCCGAGGGTGAGCCCGGCCAGGCTGCCCCGACGATCACGCCCGCGCCGGGGGCGTCGGGTGCTCCGGGGCAGCCTGGTGCGGACTCCACGGTGCCCGGCCCGCAAGGGCCTCAGGGGGAGCCAGGGGCAGACTCGACCGTTCCTGGTCCACAGGGGCCCCAGGGTGAGCGCGGCGAGCAGGGGCCAGCAGGGCCAGCGGGGCAGTCCTGCCCTGACGGCTATTCGTGGCAGGCCCCGTCCTGGGATCCGGACGCCTTGGTCTGCCGGAAGGATGACGCGTCGCAGCCGGGGGACGCCCCGGGGAAGCAGCAGGGTGTAGCGCTGCTGGCTCTGTGGGGTGTGACGCAGCGACGGCAGGCCGCTTAGCTCAGGCCGCCTTCACGACTTCGGCCCGGTCCGCAACCGTCCACTCCACCACCAGCAGCTCATACCGGGCCCGTTCCTCATCCGTGAACGGCCGCCCCCACGCACGTCTCGCAAGCTGCCGGATGTCCTCGTTCACCACGGCAGCAGGGCGCACCGAGCCCGGGCTCGGGAGGCTGGGGGACATACCCCCAAGTCTAGAGATCGCAGCGGCGATTCACTCATGCCGGCGGCCGCCAATCCAGATGACTCACGGCGCCCGATACCCTGCCCGCATGATTCGAGCTGTGATCTTCGATGTTGGTGAGTGCCTCGTAGACGAGACCCGCGAGTACGGCACATGGGCCGACTGGCTCGGCGTACCGCGCCACACCTTCCACTCGATGTTCGGCGCGGTCATCGCTCAAGGGAGGGACTACCGCGAGGTGTTCCAGGAGTTCCGGCCCGGCTTCGACCTCTACAAGGAGCGGGAGAAGCGGGCCGCGGCTGGTCAGCCGGAGTGGTTCGGCGAGGAAGACCTCTACGCCGACGTACGCCCGGCCCTGCGCCAGCTGCGGGCGGACGGGCTGTGGCTGGGCATCGCGGGCAACCAGACGGTCCGGGCAGGAGGGCTACTGCGCGAGCTGTTCACCGACGACGTCGACCTGATCGGCACCTCGGACGACTGGGGCGCCAGCAAGCCCGACCCACTCTTCTTCGAGCGGGTCGCCGAGGTCACCCCGTTCGCCACCAACGAGATCCTCTACGTCGGCGACCGCGTCGACAACGACCTCCGCCCGGCCGTCGCCGCAGGCATGCACAGCGCTCTCGTGCACCGCGGCCCGTGGGCAACCATCCAGTGGCGGACCGAGGAAGCCGAGAAGCTCCCGACCTTCAGGGTCGAGAGCCTCCTGGAACTGCCCGGCAGGATCGCCGAGTTCAACGGCTGAGCGCGCTCACCGTCGTCGACCAGCCATACAGCCGGTCGTCGAGGTCGCGCACGCACTGCTCGTGCTGGTGCGGCGCCAGCGTGCGCCGCACCTCCCGCACACGGTCCATGCCCATCGCGTACCACGTCCGCTCCAGCTGATCGAGCGCCCGCAGCGCGTACCCGCACGCCGCTTCCGGATCACCGGCCGCCGCCTCGACAGCAGCGAGGTCTCCAAGGACGACCGTGCGCTGTTTCTCCTCGGCCGGGTCGAGCGCCTCCAGCACCCCAAGCAGCGTCTCCCGGGCCTGCGGGAGGTGGCGAGCGCGCAGCTCGGTGTTCCCCTTGAAGGCGGCCAGCCGTACCGGGGTAAACCAGTCGAGCCACTCAGGCGACTCGTGCTCACTGCCCGCGGCGAGGACATCCTCCGCGTGCCGGATCAAGTGCAGGGCCGTGCGCGCGTTCCCGCACCGGGTCTCGCACTCGGCCTCGACGGCGTCCAGCCACGCCAGCAGCTCAGCCGACGCCGGCCCGCGCCGGGCGTAGGTCCGCGCGGCCACCATTCGCTCGACCGCCGCTTCCCGGTCACCGGCCCACCCGGGAATGAACGCGGTGTGCGCGAGGATTGCAGCCCCGAGCAGGGGATCGTCGGCTTCGCCTGCGGCTTGCAAGGCACGCAGCAGGGTCTGCTGCGCACGGTCGGCCTCCCGCATGTCGAAGAACTCGATGCGTCCGGCGAGGAGCCAGGTCTCGGCGAGGGCCGCGGCGATGCGCTGCCGGGTCTGGCCGACAGCTTCCGGCAGAAGGGCGCAGCCAAAGGTGGCGTGCGCGAGCGCGGCCGGGTGCAGGGTCGCCGGCGCGACGGACCAGTACAGCCGCCGGTGCGAGCGGGTGACGGCCGCGTAGTCGTCGGCCGCGGTCGCGGGCTGTACGGCGACGGCCTGGGTGGGGACGGCGGCGAGTCCTCCGGCCGCGGCGAGCACGGTGCGCCGTGCGGGCCCGGCGGCGGCGCCCCCGGGCGGGGTGAATCCGAGCGCTTCCAGCTCCTGGCCGAGGAGGCGTGTGAGAGCCTGTCCTACCTCAGGCTGAGGCAAGGGCGGGGCGTCGGATTCCCACCGGCGGACCTGCCGGACGCCGACCTTGAGGGCGTCGGCGAGGGCCTGCTGAGAGTGGTAACCGGCCGCGAGGCGGGCGGCCTTAAGGCGGAAATTCCCTGCGGGGCGTGCCACTGCTGCACCTCCTGGTTGAGCGCTGCCGCAAGTGTCGCCCCGAGTCCTCCAATTGGCCAGCGGCCACCCTCCCGGGCGCACGAAAGTCCTGTTTCCGGCACCGAAAAGACCTCTCAGAGTCCTCGGCGCCGTGCAATTGCAGGGCCACCCTTGTACGCACCTGATCCACAAGGCGTCCGAGGAGTACCGATGCCACCCACGCGTTTACCGTCCGCCGCAGGCTGCACCCTGGAGGACGCCGGGCACGACTGGGACGCCATCCGCGTACCGCGCGCCGTCGGAGTTCCGGCCGTTGCGATCCTCGGCTCACGCTGCGGGGCCGTCGTCGACGACCCGCTCACCAAGCTCCTCTACTTCTTCACCCCGGTCGGCACGGCCGCCCGGTGGGAGGTGGCCGGCACACGCGCTCTCGGCGCAGGCGCGACCGTGGCGATCCCTCCACCTCGACGCACTCACGGCCGCGATCCACACTGGCGGGTCTGCCCGGGCGACGACGGATGGATCACCGACCCCGCCGCCCTGCGGGCCGCCCTGGAAGACAGCGAGCGAGCAGGGCGGTCCGCATGAGCACGCGCACGGACAGCACAGTCGACTCCCGCGAGGCACTCGCCTTGCTCACACTCCCCGACCTGGACGGCCTGGCGGACGCGCAGACGCGAGGCGCCAGCTGCGTCTGGTGCCCCGACGACACCCCACTCACCCCGGAGACGGCAGTCGACCTCGGCGAGCACCTGAGTCCCCTAGACGGCCGCGACCCTGGGATGCGCTGGTTCCCGCGCGCCCACCACCGCTGCGTCCAGACCGCGGCGCTGGCCGCCCTGCATGACCACGCGCCGTTGTGCGAGCAGTGCGTCGACGATGCCTCCGCTTGCGAGACCGGGCTCACGCTGCGACGGCTGATGAGGGAGTACCGGTGAAGTACTGCGCCCGATGCAGCGCCCGCATCTACCCGGACGAGCAGCAGATTCAGCACGACCACTCCTCTGCCTCAGGCGCTGGTATCACGGTGTACGCGCACCGTGGCCGGTGCCCGCGCAGGCGGACCCTGACCTCTCTCGCGTCGCGCGCCGACGAGCCGGTACGGGAGGGATGAACGGCCGCTCGTGCTCCCCCGCGGGAGCGGCCACGGCCCGCCGCCGGTGTCGGAGACCAGCGCCGGCGGCGGGTCAATCTTCCCTCTCAAGCAGTGTGGACAGCGGGACGTCCAGAGCGCGGGCAATTCGCAGGAGCGTCCGCGTCGTTGGGTTGCCGAGTCCTGACTCGGCGTCTTGGACAGCCCACCTGCTGACGCCGGCCGTCAGGTACAGCCATTCCTGGGTGCGGTTCTGCCGCTTGCGTTCGAGGCGGATGCGGTCAGCGATGGTGCGGAGTCGGTCCGCGAGCCAGGCGTCGTCAGGGTGATCGGGCACCCCGCCCACGCTTCTGGGGTACATGATCGCGAGTCAGCACGGTAAACCAGGCATTTTTAGATCAAGGAGTCTGGTGTCGCGCAAGCCCCAGGTGAATAAAACACCCGTTCGGATGATGTGATCTTTGGCCTATTGTCAACGCACGCAGTGTAGGCAAACGATTACAGCACCCCTCAGGCACCCGTTCCGCCCACCGCACGTATCAGGTGACAAATGACGCACGAGCATGCTCCTACACATGGGCACCTCACCGAGGGGCAGAAGACGCGAATCGAATTCGCCCGCCGCGACCTTGAAGACGCACGCGCGCAGGACCTCGGACGCCTGGACGCGGCCGGCCTCATCCTCCTCGTCGAGCGGATGCGTGGCCGCCTCGGAGACATCCTCGACCTCGTCAACGAAGTCACCGCCGACTGAAAACCCCTGATCAACGATTAAGCCGGGTCCGCTGCCACCCCCGTGCAGCGGACCCGGCAGGCCGGGTACGTATCTCGGTGCCCCTAAGCACTACCTTCCCCCGAAGGCTACGTACTTCCGGCCATTCCCCCGGCGCCGGACAGTGGTCCAGCCTCGCCCGTGCGGCCTGTCGTGCTGTCACCAGCACATGACCGCGGTTTCCCCCGAACCCCACGCGGAGTACAGGCGTACACGGACGAAGTAGCGGCGGCCCTTCACGAGACGGGCCCTAATCACGGCGTTGTGCGGAGTGCCTCCGTCGTCCCGGCCGGAGAGATAGCGGGGTTCCCCGTCCCGCTCCTCGAAGACCACGACCACGCTGTCGCCGTCGCCGAAGGTGCCCACGGTGTACTCGCGGGTCTCCGGCGGTTCCACGGTGAAGTCGGCCTGCTCACCCGGGCCGAGCCCGAGCGGCGCGGACCGGAAGGGCACCAGCGCCGGCGGCCGGCTCGGCTGGGCCGGCGGGTACCAGCGCAGGACGTACTCCTTGTCGGCGGCCGACAGCGAGCCGGGCGGGTTGAGGCCCGCACGGTACTGCTCCGGCTCCAGGATGAGCCCCGCCTCGAAGGGATACTCCATGATCGACTGCGGGTCCCAGACGGAGCCGTTGACCTCGTCCGGGTCCAGCTTGCGCAGGATGTTGAAGCTGGTCCGTTCCCGGCTCCAGAAGTTCGGCGGGCCCGCCAGGTCGGCGTAGACGGCCTCGTCGTCCCAGTGGATGCCGGCGAACGGACTCTGGTGCTCGTGCAGCATGCCCAGCGCGTGCCCGATCTCGTGCAGCGCCGTCCCGCGCTCCCCGGGCGCGGTCAGGTCCCAGCCGAAGTTCATGGTGCGTTCGTTCAGACCGACGAGGAGCGCGTCCTTGCCCACGGTCGACCAGGAGCCGTCGCCGATCTGGAACCCGATGCGCAGCTCGGCCTCCGAACGGTCGCCGACCTCGGCGAACCTCACCCCGATCCCGAGGTCCTGCCACTCCTGGAAACACTCGCGCACCACGTCCCGCTGCTTCTCGTCCCCCACCCACGACACCCGGCGGGACTGACCGGTCCCCGGAACCGGGATGACCGACCCGTCGGTATCGCCGTCGAAGAAGCAGTAGTGCAGGACCGTGCTGTTGACCCACATCCGGCTGCCGCCGATGAGCGCACTCAGCCGCTCGGCGGCCAGTCCCGGCGCGAACGCCGGAGCCGACTGCTGCGCGAGGGAGCAGTAGCGTGCGGTCATGGGGTTCAGCGTGCCGTCGGGCGTCCCGGACCGCCTGAGTCGGGGGCTACTCAAGTCCCCCTGTATCAGGACTGAGTAGCGCTGCTCTAGCTTCCGTGACGACATTCGAACGGGACGCGAAGACCCTTGAGCTGCCCTGGCCGTTCACCGGGCGCGAGGAGGAACTCGACCTGGTCCGCGGGTCGGTGGCGGGAGGCCGGCACGGCATCGTGGTGACCGGACCGGCGGGGCGCGGCAAGACCCGACTGGTCACGGAGGCCGTGCGCGGCACCGACTGCGCCAGGGCCGCGGGTACGCCCGAGACCCGCGGCCTCCCGTTCGCCGCCTTCGCACACCTCCTCCCGGAGACCGTGTCCCTGCATCGCGCGGTCCAACTGCTGTCAGGGGTACGGATGTTGCTGGTCGACGACGCCCATCTGCTCGACGACGCCTCGGCCGCCCTGGTCCACCAGCTCGCCGTGCACGGCCGCACCCGGCTCCTGGTCGTCGCCACCGACGGAACGCGGGCGCCGGGCGCGGTCTCCCGACTGTGGACCGGTGAACTGCTGCCGCGCCTCGCCCTGGAGCCGCTGCCGCGCGAGGAGACCGCGCGGTTGCTCGCGGCCGGTGCGGGCGGCCTGGAGGCCCTGACCGTCAACCGGCTGTACCGCCTCTGCCAGGGCGATCTGCGACTGTTGCGCGAACTCGTGGGAGCGGTGCGCGAGCAGGGGCTCCTGGAGCGCGTCGCGGACTCGGCCGAGTGGGAGTGGCGGGGACCGGTGCCGGTCACCGCGACCGTGCGCGAACGCGCCGGGGACCTCCTCGACCGCACGGGTCCCGGTGAGCGCGAGACCCTGGACCGCCTGGCGTTCTGCGAGCCGCTCCCCGCGGACGCCGACACGCTCGACCTTGCCGCGCTCGAAGCCCTGGAGGGCGACGGCCTGGTCCACGTCGACGACCACGGCACCGCCCGCCTCGCCCACCCCCTCCACGGGCCGGTGCTGCGGGCAGCGGCCGGACGCCTCAGGGCCCGCCGCCTCGCCCCCACCCCGTCCGACCGCACGGCCGCGCTGGAGACCGAGACGGCCACGCTGACCCGGGCGATCGCCGAGACGGACGTACGGACCGTGCCGGCACCGGTGGGGGAGTGGCTGGTGAGCGAGGGTGTCGGCATCCCGGCCCCGCACGCCGCCGTACGAGCCCGCTTCGCCCGCCTGCGCGGCGAACTGCGGGAGGCCGCGTCCTGGGCGAGGGAGGGTCTGCGAGCCACCTCCGGTGACCTGCCCTGCGGCCTCGAACTCACCTTGGCGACGGCACAGTCGGGCGATCCGGGGCCGGTGGTGGCGCAGCCGGGTGACTCGGAGTCGGTGGTCACCGAGGCGGGCGATCCGGCGTCCGTGGTTCCGCAGACAGCCGACCCGGTGCCGGTGGTGACGCACGCGGGTGCCGACGACCGTCGATCGCCCGCCGCCTCGGCAGACGCCGGACCCGGAGATCTCGGCTCCGCCGGCTGCCGAAGGGACGCCGGTGCCAACCGCCCTTCGGACCCATCGGCCGGACCAGCTGGTCGACCCGCTCGGCCCGCCGCCGGCTCCGGCACCCCCCGACCCACGACCCCTACAGTCCCCTCAGCCGGCGCAGCCACCTGGTGGGCCGCCGCCCGCGGTGATCTCGACGCGGCTCTCGACGCGGTCGGTGCGGAGCCGTACGACGCCGTGCGCCTCGGCGCGCCCGACCGGGCCGTCGGCAGGCTGACCGGAGTCTTCGCCGCGCACGCCGACGCGCTCGCCCGGGGCGACGGGCTCGCCCTCGACGGTGCGGCCCAGGCACTGGAGGAGCGCGGTTTCCTGCTCTTCGCGGCGGAGGCGTACGCCCAGGCCTCGCAAGCGCACCGCGACCCTGGAGCGGCCCGCACCTCACGCACCCGCGCCGTCGCCCTGGCCCGCCGTTGTCAGGGCGCCCGCACCCCGGCCCTGTCCGGGCTGGTCCTCGGCGAACTCACCGCCCGCCAGCGGCAGATCGTCACCCTCGCGGCCGCCGGACTGAGCAACCGCCAGATCGCGGAGAAACTCACCCTGTCCGTCCGTACGGTCGGCAACCACCTCTACAGCGCGTACGCCCGCCTCGGCGCGAGCGACCGCGACGCCCTGCCGTGCCTGGTGGAGCTGCCGGAGGCACAGCCGGCCTGAGCCGAACCCCGGACCGGGGCGGTCTGACCCCCAGTATTCGGGGGAGGGGTCAGGCCGCCCCACACACCGCCGTGGCGCGGCTCACGCCGCCCCGAACGCCGAGAACGCCCACCCCGTCGCCTGATGCACCGAGTCCCCCGGCAGCGAGGCCCGCGCGTCGCGTAGCGCCTCCGCCATGGACGCCCCCGCACCGAGCCCCTTGTGCAGCGTGAGCATCAGCGGCACCACCGCCTCGTCGTTGACCGGCGCGCTGCACGCCACCACTCCCGCCGTGCCCAGCGGCAGCAGCGCGGTGACCAGGCCGAGCAGCTCGTCCGCGCCGACCGAGGCGAACCGGGCCGTGTCGCAGCAGGACAGGATGATCCGGTACGGACTGCGGTCCAGGCGCTCGAAGTCGTGGACGATGAGCGGCCCGTCGGCCATCCGCAGCGACGAGAACAGCGGGCTGTCCGCACGGAACGTGCCGTGCGCGGCGATGTGCGCCAGCGCCGCCCCGTCCAGCTCCTCCAGCACCCGCGGCACGCGCGCGTCGTCGTACTCCAAGACCGTCGCGGAGCCGTGCCGCCCGGCCAGTTCGGGCACCTCGGCGCCCCCGGTCGCGAGCCCCGGTCCGCGGACGAGCACCTGGCGTCCGCTCGGCGGCGGCGCGGTCTCCCTCGCCCGCAGCCAGCTGCTCGCCGACGGCGACACGCTGAACACCCGCTCCCGCAGCGAGGGCAGCAGCGCCCACGGCACCTGGTGCAGCCGCCCCGGCGGCACCACCACGACCGGGCCGGACCCGAGTTGCGCCGCGGCCGGCCCGAGCAGCAGCTCCTCCAGCCGCCGCCCGGCCGCCTCCACCACCGGAAGCCGAGCCTCCGCCCCCGGGTGGGCCAGTCGCCTGAGCCCCGCCTGGACGTGCTCCGCCTCCCGCTCGGCGTCGGCGAGCAGCCCGCCCTCGAACCGCCGTACCCGGCCCTGCGCGCACAGCAGCACCTGGACCCGGCCGTCGAGCACGGCGAGTTCGACCAGCCGGACGTCGTCACCGAGCCGTTCGAGCAGCCTGCCGGGGTCGAACCGGTAGCCGTCGCCAGGAGCGTCGCCGCGCATATGGAGGGTCCGGGAGCGGATCTCGCGTTCCAGGCGCCGCTGTTCACGCTCCAGCGTCGGCACCGGCCGGCCCTCCATCCGGGACCCCTCCGCGCGTGCCGCTATCTCCCGGAAGGCGGTGAGGTCGCTGAGCAGCGCCGGGTCGGCCGGCGGGCGGGTCGGCGGCGCGGACAGCACGGTGGCCCGCCAGCGTTCGCTCCACACCAGCAGCCGTCGCGGCCCGCCCGACGCGAGCGAGGCCCGCGCGGCGAGCCCGGCGAGCTCGGCGCCCTGCGCGGTGGCCCGCGCCCGCAGCTCCGAGGCGCCCAGGGTCGTACGGTGAGCGTCGAGGACGTCCAGGCCGCGGCGACAGGCTTCCAGCACCCGCCGGTCGGAGCCCGCGGCCCGCGCCCACAGCGCCTGCGCGGCCCATCCCGTCATCCGCGCCAGCGGCGGCCCGCTGCGCCGGCTGCGGGCCGCCACCTCCAGGTGCCGTCGGGCATCCTCCCGCCACCCCAGGCCGAGCGCGATCCGGCCCGCCAGCAGCGAGGCCTCCGGGGCGGCGGGCGCGCCGAAGGAGGCCAGCCGGTCGGCGACCGCCGCCGCGTCCGCGACCAGCCGGCCCGAGCCGCGCCCGGCGGCGACCCGGGCCTCGATCAGCACCAGCCTGGCATGCGTCTCCCACCAGGTGCGCCGCTGCCCGGCGAACAGCCGTACCGCCATGTCGGCGCGCGCGATCGCGGTGTGCGCGTCCCCCGCGTGCCGGGCCGCCCGCGCGGCGGCGAGCAGCAGTTCCGCCTTGAGGGTGGACTGTCCGCCGATGCCGTCGAGGACCTTGATCGCCGCGTCCGCCTCCGCGAGCGCCTCCGGAGCGAGCCCCGCGGCCATCAGCACCTCGCAGCGCCGGACGGTGAGCATGAACGTCGGCGTGCCGAGCTTGGCGTACCGCTCCTGCGCCTCGTCGAGCAGCCGCAGCGCGGCGGGAATGTCCCCCGACCGGTAGGCGGCGAGCCCCCGGCTCTCCACCGCGTCGGCCTTGTCGTGCTCCTGGCCCGTGGTGTCCCACAACGCCTCCGCCGCCGTGAAGTCGGCGTCCGCCCGCTCCACCGCCCCGAGCGCCAGATGCACGGTGGCCCGCAGGGTCAGCGCCCGCGCCGTCCAGATCACGTCGTCCGCCTGCCGCAGCACCGGAACCGCCCGCCGTACGTCCTCCAGCGCCGCCCGGTGATGCCCGAGCACCCACGAGGCGTAGGCCCGCCGGAACAGGACGCGCGCGCGGGTGTGGCCGCTGCTGACCTCGACACCGCGCTCCAGTGCCGCGAGCCCCTGCCGGGTGCGCCCCGCGTGCACCAGTGCCACCCCGAGCGCGGCCAGTACGTCCGCCTCCCGGTCCGCGGACTCCGAGCGGGCCGCGAGGTCGCGGGCCCGGCGCAGATGGTCCAGGGCGAGCCGCATGTCGCCCCAGTCGCGCTGCCAGATGCCGATGACCTGGTGGGCGACGGAGGCGTGCAGCGGTGAGGGATCCGAGCCGAGTACTTCCTCTGCCCTCGCCAGCGCCTGGTTGGGCGCGGCGAACACCATCGGCAGCATTTCGAGAACCGAGTCGCTTCCCGCTGTCACTCCATGGATGGTAGTGGCCCAGGTAGCAGGCCACACAGGTTTGGCGCTGTATCAATCACCGGACCCGCGGCTCTGACTGACGACCGCCGCCTCAGTGGGAGGACACGCCATGGCACCTCAGCGATTCCACGAGCAGTTCGACCAGATCCAGCGCTCCATGCCCGACGTCCCGCTGGCCCTCGGACCCGACGACGCCTCGGAGTTCATCTACGAGAAGGGCGTGGTCCTGGCCCGCGACGGCCGCGAGGCGGCACTCGTCGAGGAGACCGTCCGCACCCACTTCACCGAGGCGACCGGTCTGACCGGCGACTACGTGCAGCGGGACAGCCCCGAGACCAACCGCTCGGGCATCACCCGCATCAAGGTCGGCGACCCGGGCCACGGCGACCGGCGCGGCGACCGTGCCGTCACTCACGCCCTGCGCGCCATGAGCGAGCGCGAGGGACGCGCCGGACACCGCCTGGTCAGCCGCAACCACGTGGTGTCGATCGCGGTCAACTCCTGCCCCGGCGACGAGCCCGTGCCCGCCGCGCTCAGCCAGGGCACCAACCCGGCCCCCGCGGAAGCGGGTTATGACCCCGACACCTCCGTGGGAGTCCTGGTCGTCGACAACGGCCTCACCCACGACCACGCGCTCGTCCCGCTGCTCGCCCATGTCGAGGGCGACCTGCACGGCACCGAGACCGACGCGGCCGGCAACCTCCTCCAGTACGTCGGCCACGGCACGTTCATCGCCGGTGTCCTCGCGGCCGTCGCGCCCAACACCGACATCACCGTCCGCAACACCCTCAACGACGCGGGCGCCATCCTGGAGTCCGAGCTCGGCGAGAAGCTCTTCGAGGCGGTCGCCGACGGCTGGCCCGACATCATCAGCCTCTCCGCGGGCACCTCCAACGGCCGCCCCGACGGACTGCTCGGCCTGGACGCCTTCATGCAGGAACTGCGCGCCCACGGCACCCTGTTGGTCGCCGCGGCCGGCAACAACGCCAGCGCCACCCCCTTCTGGCCCGCCGCCTACGCCGACCTGCCCGAGTACCAGGGCGTCGTCCTGTCGGTCGGCGCGCTGCGCGGCGACGGCGAGTTCGGCGCCTGCTTCAGCAACCACGGCTCCTGGGTGAACGTCTACGCTCCCGGCGAGCGCCTCACCAGCGCCCTCACCGGCTTCGACGCACCGGTGCCCTACCTCTACCAGCACTCCACCTACGAGGCATGCCGGTACGGCTTCACCTACGTGTGCACCTGTCAGTCCCCTTCCCACGTCGGCGTGTTGAGCGAGGACGGCAGCACCGCCAAGCCGGACCAGGTGATGTTCGAGGGGTACGCGCACTGGAGCGGCACCTCCTTCGCGACGCCGGTCGTGGCAGGTCTGGTCGCCGCCCACATGACCGCGAACAAGGAGACCGACCCGCGCGCCGCCCGGCAGCAACTGCTCGCCGCGAACACGCAGTTCGCCGAAGTGCGCGGGGCGCACGTACCGGCGCTGAAGCCGGCCGGCTGGCGCCCGGTGCCCGTCGTGCAGCGCCCGGTCGGCGCATGAGGGCCGGAGTGCCCCCTTCCACGGCGTACGATGACTTGCCGTACACGAGGGGTGGGACCGTGGACCGAGCAGATGTCGGTGCGCTGGTCCAGTCCGCCGTCGACGGTGACGCGGCGGCCTGGAAGGCGCTCGTGGAAGGGCTGAGCCCACTGGTGTGGGCGGTGGTGCGCGCGCACCGGCTCTCCGACGCCGACGCGCACGAGGTGTACCAGACCGTGTGGTTCCGCTTCGCCCAGCACCTCGGGCGCATCCGCGAACCGGACAAGGCCAAGTCCTGGCTGGCGAGCACGGCACGCCACGAGTGCCTGAAGGTGCTCAAGGGCCTGAGGCGGCTGACCGTCACGGACGATCCGCGGCTCCTCGACCGGATCAGCGAGGACCTGACGCCCGAGCAGTCGTTCATCGACTCCGAGGAGGCCGCCGCCCAGAGCGAGCGCGTCCGGCACCTGTGGCAGGAGCTCGAGGAACTCGGCGAGCGCTGCCGGCAGTTGCTGCGCATCCTGATGGCCTCGCCGAAGCCCGGCTACCAGGAGGTGTCCGCCGCTCTGGGCATCGCGGTGGGCAGTATCGGACCACTGCGCCAGCGCTGCCTCAGGCGGCTGCGGGCGCGGCTCGAAGCCCGGGGGGCGGTATGAGCGACATGAACGACGACCTCGACGCCGTCTTCGACGAAGAGGCGCTGCCGGACGAGGAGTTCGCCCTCGAACTGCTGGAGGAGGAGCTCCGGCAGGCGACGGCCATCCTGGACCCCGTACCGCCCGCCCTGCGGCAGATCGCCGTGGAGGCGTTCGCGCTGCACGACCTGGACAGCCGGATCGCCGAACTCGCCTTCGACTCGGTGGTGGACGCCCTGCCGGTGAGGGGAGCGACGGGGGCGCCGCGGATGCTGACCTTCCACGCGGGCGAGGTGACGGTCGACGTCGAGCTCACCCCGCAGGGCCTCATGGGACAGGTGCTGCCGCCCCAGTCGGCCCGGATCGAGGTGCTCAGCGGTCCGCAGGCGGGCTCGCCGCTCACGACCGACGACATGGGCCGCTTCACCTACGAGGCGTCCCCCGCCGGTCCCTTCGCGCTACGGCTGAGGACCGGCGAAGGAGTCGTCGTCACCGACTGGATGACCGTCTGAAGGGTGCTCCGGGCGGGGTCAGACCACGGCGTCCACGAGAGTGGCGAGTGCCTGCGCGAGCTTGTGGAGCCCCGGCCCGGCGGGGCCGCCCGGTTCCGTCATGTACGTGTCCCGCCGGATCTCCACCATCAGGGCGCTCACCCGGGGTTCGCGGCCGTAGAACTCCAGCGGCACGTACGTCCCGCTGAACGGACTGTCCAGCCCGACCTCCCCGAACGCCTCCCGTGCCGCGGCGAGGAGTTCGGGTGGCGTGTGGAAGGAATCGGTACCGAGGCAGACCGGTGGCCGCGGCCCCGCGCCGTGCAGCTCGTAGGGCAGCGGCGCGCTGGGGTAGGAGTGCACGTCGATGACGACGGCCCGCCCGGCGACGGCCAGCCGCTCGGCCACGGCGTCGGTCATCGCCCGGGCGTACGGCCGGAAGCAGCGGGCGATCAGCGGCTCGGGGTCGGTGTCCGCGGGCCGCAGTTCCTCCCGCCCCGTGGTCCTCGTGTACACGGCCCCCATCCCGACGGCGAGCATCTCCTCCCGCTCGTCCGGGAACCGCTCGGGATCGACGACCAGCCGCGAAAGCCGGTTCACGAACCGCCACGGGGTCAGCCGGGCCAGCCGGGCCGCCTCCTCGGCGAGTTCCGCGGTGTGCGCGTCGACGATGTGGTCGAGCTCCCGCTCCAACGCGGCGTCGTCCAGCACGATCCCGGCCCGTACGTCGTCCGGTATCTCCCGGGAGGAGTGCGGCACATGAAGGATCACGGGTGATTCCCCGGCGCCGGGCACGAGGTCGAACGAGGGCATACGGCAGCTCCCGGGGCGTTGTCGGTGGCGTGCTGCACCATCTCAGCATGAACATCAGCGACCAGCAGGTGAGAGCCCACCCGTTCCTCGACGCGCTGTCCCGGGACGGCTGGTACCCCGACCGTGCGGTGGACCGGGGCAAGGAGATCCTGCTGCGCCTGTGCGCCCGCATCGAGGCCGAGCGGCCCGCCGACCTGGCCGCGCTGTACGTCCTGACGCAGGCGGCCACAGAGGAGTTCAACGACCTCCAGGACGACGACTTCGACATCGAGACGGTGGCCCGCGAGGAGATAGCCGAGGAGTTCTGGTTCATCGCACGCATCTACGGCTTCGAGACCGCGGATGTGGAGGAACTGATCGCCACGCGGGACTGGTGAGTTGCGCTGTGCTGGGCTTGGGCCGGGCGCCTAGGGGGGTGCCGGGTCCTGTTGGCGGGCGGGTGCGGGGCCGTCGTGGCTGGTCGCGCAGTTCCCTGCGCCCCTGGGGGGGTGCAGACGGCCTGCGCCACAGCGGCGCCCTTAGTCACCTTTGCCACGACGGGCACGTCCCCTGTACGACCCGCCGCCGTACGCGACCTGCCCCGACCCCCTCGGGACCGCATCCGCCCCGGTCGGACCGCATCCGCCCCGGTCGGACCGAAGCCGACCGGGGCGGAGGACAGGCAGCTTGCCCATAGGGGCTGGCGTCAGCTCAGGGACGCCAGGGTCTCGTTCCACGTCGTCGACGGGCGCATGACCTTCGCGGCCAGGGCCGGGTCCGGCTGGTAGTAGCCGCCGATCTCGGCCGGCTTGCCCTGGACGGCGTTGAGCTCCTCGACGATCTTCTGCTCGTTCGCGGCGAGCGTCTCGGCGAGCGGGGCGAAGGCCTTCGCCAGGTCCGCGTCGTCGGTTTGCGCGGCCAGCTCCTGGGCCCAGTACAGGGACAGGTAGAAGTGGCTGCCGCGGTTGTCGATGCCGCCGACCCGACGGGTCGGGGACTTGTCCTCGTTGAGGAAGGTCGCCGTGGCGCGGTCCAGGGTGTCGGCCAGGACCTTCGCGCGGGAGTTGCCCGTGAAGTCGGCGTACTGCTCCAGGGAGGGAACCAGCGCGAAGAACTCACCGAGGGAGTCCCAGCGCAGGTAGTTCTCCTTGACCAGCTGCTGGACGTGCTTCGGCGCGGAACCGCCGGCGCCCGTCTCGAACAGACCGCCGCCCGCCATCAGCGGGACGACCGACAGCATCTTGGCGCTGGTGCCCAGCTCCAGGATGGGGAAGAGGTCGGTGAGGTAGTCACGCAGGACGTTGCCCGTCACGGAGATCGTGTCCTCGCCGCGGCGGATGCGCTCCACCGACAGCTTGGTCGCCTCGACCGGGTTGAGGATCCGGATGTCCAGGCCCTCGGTGTCGTGCTCCGCGAGGTAGGTGTTGACCTTGGCGATCAGGTTGGCGTCGTGCGCGCGGGTCTCGTCCAGCCAGAACACGGCCGGGTTGCCGGTGGCGCGGGCGCGGGTGACGGCCAGCTTCACCCAGTCGCGGATCGGGGCGTCCTTGGTCTGGCAGGCGCGGAAGATGTCGCCGGCGGAGACCGTCTGCTCGATGACGGCGTTGCCGTCCTGGTCGACCAGGCGGACGGTGCCGGTGGTCTGGATCTCGAAGGTCTTGTCGTGGGAGCCGTACTCCTCGGCCTTCTGCGCCATCAGGCCGACGTTCGGCACCGAGCCCATGGTCGAGGGGTCGTAGGCGCCGTTGGCACGGCAGTCCTCGATCACGGCCTGGTAGACACCGGCGTACGACGAGTCCGGCAGGACCGCGAGGGTGTCGGCCTCCTGGCCGTCCGGGCCCCACATGTGACCCGAGGTGCGGATCATGGCCGGCATCGAGGCGTCCACGATCACGTCGGACGGCACGTGCAGGTTGGTGATGCCCTTGTCGGAGTCGACCATCGCGAGAGCCGGGCCCTCGGCGAGCTCGGCGTCGAAGGACGCCTTGATCTCGGCACCCTCGGACAGGGACTCCAGGCCCTTGTAGATGCCGCCCAGACCGTCGTTCGGGGTCAGGCCGGCCGCGGCGAGCGTCGGGCCGTACTGCGCGAAGGTCTTCGGGAAGAACGCGCGCACCACGTGACCGAAGATGATCGGGTCCGAGACCTTCATCATCGTGGCCTTGAGGTGCACGGAGAACAGGACGTCCTCGGCCTTGGCGCGGGCGATCTGCGCGGTGAGGAACTCCCGCAGCGGGGCCACGTGCAGCACCGAGGCGTCGACGACCTCGCCCTCGAGGACCGGTACCGACTCGCGCAGGACCGTGGTGGAGCCGTCGTCGCCGACCAGCTCGATCCGCAGCGAGCCGGCCTCGGAGATCACGACGGACTTCTCGGTGGAGCGGAAGTCGTCCACGCCCATGGTCGCCACGTTGGTCTTGGAGTCCGACGACCAGGCGCCCATGCGGTGCGGGTGGTTCTTGGCGTAGTTCTTGACCGAGGCGGGGGCGCGGCGGTCGGAGTTGCCCTCACGCAGGACCGGGTTCACGGCGGAGCCCTTGACCTTGTCGTAGCGGGCCTGGATGTCCCGCTCCTCGTCGGTCTTGGGGTCGTCCGGGTAGTCCGGCAGCGCGTAGCCCTGGGCCTGCAGCTCGGCGACGGCGGCCTTGAGCTGCGGGATCGACGCCGAGATGTTCGGCAGCTTGATGATGTTGGCCTCGGGCGTCTTCGCCAGCTCGCCCAGCTCGTGCAGGGCGTCCGGGATCCGCTGGTCCTCGGTCAGGTACTCCGGGAACACGGCGATGATCCGCCCGGCCAGCGAGATGTCCCGGGTCTCCACGGAGACACCCGCCTGCGAGGCGTACGCCTGGACCACCGGCAGGAAGGAATACGTCGCCAGGGCCGGGGCCTCGTCAGTGTGCGTATAGATGATGGTCGAGTCAGTCACCGGGTGCTCCGCTCCACGTCTGCAACATTGCTCGACATCAAGATATCTCGTGACCGCCCCGGTCTCGACAGCGGTCCTCGACAGCGGTCCCCGACTGCCGGCGAAGATCCCGTACATCCCCTCGGGCAACCGAAGCGTCTGATCTTGTGGTCATGCACGTTGATCGCAGTCATCCGACGGCCGGACCCGACCACCCGGCCGCCCGAGGGAAAGCAGACCATGAGATATCGCACCAGAGTGACGGCACCGGCAGCTCTGCTCGGCACCGTGGCGGCCCTGTCCGTGGCCGCCCCGGCGCACGCGGACCCGGAGACCGGCACCCCTGGCCCGGAGACCGGCACCCCTGGCCCGGAGACCGGCACCCCTGGCCCGGAGACCCTCGGGGATCCCGTCTTCCCGGGCCTCGGCAACGACGGCTACCGCGTCTCCTCGTACGACCTCGACTTCGCGTACGACGCCTCGACCCGGCTCGTCGACGCGACGGCGACCCTGACGCTCACCACCACCCGGGAGCTGAGCCGCCTCTCCCTGGACGCGCTGGGCCTCGACGTGCACGAGGTGCTGCTCGACGGTGTCCAGGCCGCCCGGGAGCAGGCCGGCCAGAAGCTGCGGATCACCCCCGCCGCCCCGCTGGCCGCGCAGACCACGGCGACCGTGAGCGTGACGTACACGGTGGACCCGCGCGCCGTCCTCGCCCCCACCGCCTGGGTGCCCACCCCGGACGGTTTCGCGGTCTGCCCCCAGCCCAACGCGGCGCACACCGTCTTCCCGTGCAACGACCACCCCTCGGACAAGGCCGACTTCGCGTTCCGCGTCACGGTCCCGGCGGGTCTCAAGGGGGTCGCGAGCGGCCGGCTGGTGAGCACCGAGGACCTCGGCGACGGCCGGACCGCGTACTGCTACCGGTCCCGGGAGCCGATCGCCACGGAGCTCGTGCAGATCACCGTCGGCGACTACGTGATCAAGGACCGGCAGGGGCCGCACGGACTCCCGCTCAGGGACGTCGTCCCGAGCGCCCGGGCCGCCGCCCTGGAGCCCGCGCTCGCCCTCACCCCGAACCTGGTCAGCTGGATCGAGCAGCGGCTCGGCGCCTTCCCCTTCGAGACGTACGGCCTGCTGCCCTGCAACAACGACGCCTCGAACGCCTTCGACTTCACGGGCCTGGAGACCCAGACCCTCACCCTGTACAAGCCGAACTTCCTGCTCCAGGCGGAGAAGAGCATCGGCTCGCACATGATGCACGAGCTGGTCCACTCCTACTTCGGCAACAGCGTGAGCCCGGCGACCTGGTCCGACCTGTGGCTCAACGAGGGCCACGCCGACTTCTACGGGCTGCTGTACCGCTACGAGCGCGGCTGGGCCGACTCCCTCGGCCTGACGACCATGGAAGCCCGCATGAAGGACACGTACGCGCGCGGCGACCAGTGGCGCAGGACCTCCGGCCCGGTCGCCGCCCCGAACGAGGCCAACCTCTTCGACAGCCAGCGCTACCTCGGCGGCGTCCTCGTGCTCTACGCGCTGCGCCAACAGGTCGGCGAGAGCGTCTTCGCCGCGATCGAGTCCACCTTCCTGGAGCGCTTCCGCAACGCCTCGGCGTCGACCGCCGACTACATCGCCGTCGCCTCCGAGGTCTCCGGCGTCGACCAGTCCGGCTTCCTGGGCGACTGGCTCCTCGGGACGAAGACCCCAAGGATGCCCGGTCACCCGGACTGGACGGTGACGCCGGTGAGTTCGGCCCTGCGGCAGCCGCAGAGCCGACCGAGCGCCCCGCACGACAACTCGGCCACCCTGTAGCCGACCACGGCGGGGCCGGTGCTCCCGATCACTCCGAGCCCGCGCGGCCACGGCGTCGCGGTGGCCCGGGCGCGGCCCCGGCCCCGACCGTGCGGGGGGCACCCGATCGTCGCCCCCGCAGGAGCCGGCCCGGGTGCGCCGTTCCTCAAGGTCGGTCCGCTACGAACGGCACGACCTAGTCGAGCCGGGCGGCGGAAATCTCGCCCGGCTCGATGACCGTCTCCCCGCCGCGCTGGTGCGGAATCGACACCGAGCCCTGCTGGAGGGCCACGGTCCGCGTCGGCGCCGGGATCCGGATGCCCTCCTCGCGGTAGCGCTTGTGCAGCTGCTTGATGAACTCGTGCTTGATGCGGAACTGGTCGCTGAACTCACCGACGCCCAGGATGACCGTGAAGCCGATGCGCGAGTCGCCGAAGGTGTGGAAGCGGACCAGCGGTTCGTGCTCCGGGACCGCGCCCTCGATCCGCGTCATGACGTCGGTGACGACCTCGCAGGTGACCCGCTCGACATGGTCCAGATCGCTGTCGTACGCCACCCCGACCTGGACCAGGATCGTCAACTGCTGCTCGGGACGCATGAAGTTGGTCATGTTCGTCTTGGCGAGCTCACCGTTGGGGACGACGATCAGGTTGTTGGAGAGCGCGCGGACCGTCGTCTGACGCCAGTTGATGTCCTCGACATACCCCTCCTCGCCGCTGGCCAGCCGGATGTAGTCACCGGGCTGGACCGTCTTGGAGGCGAGGATGTGGATGCCCGCGAAAAGGTTGGCGAGCGTGTCCTGGAGGGCCAGCGCGACCGCGAGACCGCCGACGCCCAGGGCGGTGAGCATCGGCGCTATGGAGATGCCGAGGGTCTGGAGCACGACCAGGAAGCCGATCGCCATGACCAGCACCCGGGTGATGTTGACGAAGATCGTGGCCGATCCGGCGACTCCGGAGCGGGACGTGGTGACCGTCCGCACGAGCCCCGCGACCAGCCGGGCCGCCGCCACCGTGACGACGAAGATCAGCAGTACGGTCAGCACCTGGTTGACCGTGCGCTGGACACCCTTGGTCAGCGGCATCGCCGCCGCGGCGACGGCGATGCCGCCCGCGATCGCCGCCGAGGGGACCACCGTCCGCAGCGCGGCCACAAGAACGTCGTCGCCGCCCCACTTGGTGCGGTCCGCGTGCTTGCCCAGCCACTTGAGCAGCATGCGCAGCAGGAAGGCCGCCACCAGACCGGCGACCACGGCGATGCCGGCGCCGACCATGTCGTCCATGGTGAGATCCCGTTGAAATGCCGTCACGTTGCCACCTGTTCGAAATTGCGGGATGTGCGATCGCGTCGGCCGTGTGAAGGTTCCGTGGCCGACGCGACCGCTCATCCTGCCGTATCCGACACGGGAGTTCGTACCGGGCAGGGGGCCGGATCGCCGGGTTTCAGACGATGCCCTCGGCGAGTTCGGCCTGCTCCCGGTCCGAGTACGCGGCCGTCGTGGGCGTTCCGTACGAACGCCGGGCCACGAACCACCACACCGTGGCGAGAAGCAGGACGACGGCCAGGGCCACGGAGGCGTAGTTCATCGTGTCCACCGTCACCGGCGAGGACTGCGGCAGGCAGAACAGCACCGTCACACAGGCCACCCACACCACGGCCGTCCATCCGATGGGCTTGCTCCACCTGCCCAGGCTCCACGGACCCGGCTGAAAACGACTCCCCGCGCGCAGCCGCAGGAACACGGGAATGGCGTACGCGGGTGTGATGCCGATGACGTTGATCGCGGTCACCGCGCCGTACGCGGTCGCGGAGTAGAGCGAGGGCACGGCGAGCACACCGGCGACCACGACCGCCAGCCACACGGCGGCGACCGGCGTCTGGGTGCGGGCGCTGACCTTCCGCCAGAGCGCGGACCCCGGCAGGGCCTTGTCCCGGCTGAACGCGAACACCATCCGGCTGGCCGCGGCCACCTCGGCGTTGCCGCAGAACAGCTGCGCCACGATCACCACGACGAGCAGCGCGCTCGCGCCGTCGGTGCCGAGACCGTCGAGCAGGATCTGGGCCGGCGGCACCCCGGTCGCGCTGGCCCGCGTGGCGTCGTAGTCCTGGATCGCGAAGGTGAGCCCCGCGAGCAGCACGAACCCGGCGATCCACGACACCCAGATCGCCCGCACGATGCCCTTGGCCGCCGACACCGAGGCGTTGGAGGTCTCCTCGGACAGGTGCGCGGAGGCGTCGTAGCCGGAGAAGGTGTACTGCGCGAGCAGCAGGCCGATCGCCGCCACGTAGACCGGGTTGTGCCAGCCGGTGTCGTTGACGAACTCCGTGAACACGAACGACGGCGACCGGTGGCTGTCCGGGACGATCCACAGGGCGCCGACGATCACCGCCACACCGGCCAGGTGCCACCACACGCTGATCGAGTTGAGCACGGAGACCAGCCGGACGCCGAACAGGTTCAGCACGGCGTGCAGCAACAGGATCGCCACGAAGATCAGCATGGTCCTGCCGGGGGTCGGCTCGAAGCCCCACTGGAGGTTGGCGAACGCACCCGCGAACAGGGCGGCGCCGTAGTCGATCCCGGCGATCGCGCCGAGCAACCCGAGCAGGTTCAGCCAGCCCGTGTACCAGCCCCAGCGCCGGCCGCCGAGCCGGTCCGCCATGTAGTACAGGGCGCCGGACGTCGGATACGCGCTGGTGACCTCGGCCAGCGCGAGTCCCACGCACAGCACGAAGAGGCCGACGCCGGCCCAGCCCCACAGCATCACCGCGGGGCCGCCCGCGCCCATGCCGAAGCCGTACAGGGTCATGCAGCCGGACAGGATCGAGATCACCGAGAAGCTGATCGCGAAGTTCCCGAAGCCGCCCATGCGCCGGGCGAGGACGGGCCGGTAGCCGAGTTCGCGCAGTCGCTGCTCCTCGTCGGGCTGCGGGACTTCCGGGGATATCGACGGTTCGGACGACATACGGAGACCTCCGTGGAAGGGACGGGAACCGTGCGGATGTCAGACGTCGGGGCCGCGCGCCGCGGACCGGCTGCGCGCCCGCGCGTGGAGGAAGACCGGTACGCCCTGGCCCCGTTCGCCGCCCGGGTCGGCGCGGTAGGACCACGGCAGGGGCGTGTAGTACGGGCCGAGGGCGTCGAACACCTCGGTCGCCTCCTCGAACCGCAGCGCGCCCCACAGGGCGTGGGCGAGGTGGTTGAGGTCGAGCGGGGTGCGCTCCTCGGCGGGAGCCCGCGCGAACCAGGCGTCGTGCGCCCGGTCCGCCTCCCGGATGGCGTCCTCGGCCACCCAGTGCAGGTCGAGCGCGGCACTGTGCCCGGCACCGCGCCGGTAGCGCTCGACCCGTACGTACAGCGGCAGGACGTGCAGTGCGGACCCCGGCGGGGCGGACGCGGCGGCCCAGTGCGCGAAGCCGACCGCCTCCGCCAGCCGCCCCGAGGCCGCCCGCGCGTACAGGAACTGGAGCATCCGGTGGTGGGCCTCGCGGTTGTACGGGTCCCGCTTGCCGGCCTCGGCCAGCAGCCCCCACGGGCCCGGCGGCAGCATCGGCCCGGGCGGCTCGGCCCGGTGCTCCTCCCACAGCAGCCGGTGGTCCAGCTGGGCCAGCGCCAGCAGGCACACCCAGGGCACCGGGTCGTGGGCCGCGACCCGGGCGGCGGTCCGGCTGACGTCCCAGGCCTCGATCCACAGTTCGTGCGTACGGCGGTGCCGCTCGCGCCGGGCCCGCAGCGCGCGTTCCACGGCGACCCGGGCCCGCATCACCGTGGCCGGCACGCTGCCGGGCTCCTCGGTGAGCCAGGTCCGCACCACGTCGGTCCCCGCGGCCGCCGCGGCCAGCACCTGGGTGCGCTGGGTCCACTGCCACCAGGACGTGGTCCGCTCCAGCAGGGTGCGCATCGACATCCAGCGCCCGGCGCGGACCTCCTGGAGGGCCGCGCGCAGCTCCGGGTCATGGCCGGCGGGATCGTATACGGGGCGCGCTCCTTCTCTGGCCATCACCTTCCCGCCCCGGACGCGGGACCGGGCAGAACGGCAGGGTGGAGTAACAACAGCCCTCCTCGGGGCGGCGGTTGAGGAGATCGCGTTGGTCGGCGGTCACTATAGGGGCGGGGATTCGCCCCGCACACCACTTCTCGATCATTCAGAACTTCTTTTCAGGACAAGGGAGTTGACTGGTGATCGGCCAGTCAACGCGGTCGAGTAACCGCTGGTGGGGGGTGCCTTGACGCGGTGCGGACGGCGGCGGCAGGCTGTCGGACCGTGATCACTCAGGGAGGGACGTGATGACCGGTCCGGTGCTCGCCGTCGATCAGGGCACGTCCGGTACCAAGGCCCTGGTGATCTGTCCCGAACGCGGGGTCATCGGTACCGGATTCGCCGAGGTGCGCCCCCGCCACCTGCCCGCCGGACGCGTCGAGGCCGACCCCGCGCAGCTGTACGACTCGGTGCTCGAGGCCGGTTCGCGGGCGCTGGCCGAGGGGGGTGAGGCGGTGGTCGCGCTGGGCCTCGCCAACCAGGGCGAGACCGTGCTCGCCTGGGACCCGGCGACGGGCCGGCCCCTCACCGACGCACTCGTGTGGCAGGACCGGCGGGCCGAGTCCGTGTGCTCCGAACTCTCCTGGTGCGCAGACGAGTTGCGTGCGCTGACCGGACTTCCGCTCGACCCGTACTTCGCCGCTCCCAAGATGGCCTGGATACGACGGCACCTCACCCGGGAGGGCGTCGTCACCACCACTGACGCCTGGCTCGTCCACCGGCTCACCGGCGCCTTCGTCACGGACGCCGCCACCGCCGGCCGCACCCAGCTTCTCGACCTGGACCGCCCGCAGTGGTCCCGGCGCGCCCTCGACCTGTACGGCCTCGCGGACGAACGGCTCCCCGAGGTCGTCGACAACGCCGGACCGGTCGGCGTGACAACGGCGTTCGGCCCGGAGATCCCGCTCACCGGTCTGGCCGTGGACCAGCAGGCCGCCCTGCTCGCCCAGCGCGTCACGGCACCCGGAGGCGCCAAGTGCACCTACGGAACAGGGGCGTTCCTGCTCGCGCACACCGGGTCCGTGCCCCGGCGCGGTGATGCGGGACTGGTGAGCTGTGTGGCCTGGCAGCTCGGCGGGCGGACCGATTACTGCCTCGACGGCCAGGTCTACACGGCCGCGTCCGCGGTCCGCTGGCTCACCGACCTGGGCGTCATCAAGGGCGCCGCCGACCTCGACGCGGTGGGCGGTGCGGTGCCCGACAGCGGAGGGGTCACCTTCGTCCCGGCCCTCGCCGGACTCGCGGCCCCGTGGTGGCGGGGCGACCTGCGGGGCTCCCTCACCGGCCTCGGCCTCGACACCGGCCCCGGGCAGCTGGTGCGAGCACTGTGCGAAGGGCTGGCGGCACAGGTCGCCCTGCTCGCCGAGGCCGCCGCCACGGAACTCGGCGCGCCGCTGGGCGCACTGCGCGTCGACGGCGGCCTCACCCACTCCACCCTCCTCATGCAGACCCAGGCGGACCTGCTGCAACGCCCCGTGGAGGTGTCGGCACTGCCGGACGCGACGGCGCTGGGCGTGGGCACCCTGGCCCGCCTCGGCGCGGAACCCGGCCTGGAGGTGACGGACGCCCTGCCCCACTGGAAGCCCGCCGCGGTGTACGAACCGCGGGTGTCGTCCGAGGAGGCGGCGGAGCGGCTGGCCGCGTTCCGGGCCGCGGTGAACGCGCTGCTCGAAGGGGCGGACGCATGAAGGGGATGCGATACGCGCTCGGCCGTCCGCGGCGGGGCGGCCGTCGTGGCTGGTCATGCCGTACCCCGCGCCCCTTCACGGCGCTGCCGTGCTCCTTCCCGGGCGGCACCCCCGCATGACGGCCCCTGCGCACGGCGCGGTCACCCGGCGCGGGCCGTTGCCCTCGCCGCCCTACGACATCGCGGTCGTCGGCGCCGGGGTCGTCGGCAGCGCGATCGCCCGGAGCCTCGCCCACCACCCGCACCTGCGCATCGCGCTCGTCGAGGCGGAGGACGACGTGGGACAGGGCTCCTCGAAGGCCAACACCGCCATCCTGCACACCGGTTTCGACGCCACCCCCGGCTTCCTGGAGGCCCGCCTGGTCCGCGAGGGCGCGCGGCTGCTCGCCGCGTACGCGGCAGCGGCCGGCATCCCCGTGGAACCCGTCGGCGCCCTCCTCGTCGCCTGGGACGAGGAGCAACTCGCCGCGCTGCCCCGGCTGGCGGAGAAGGCCGAGCGCAACGACTGCACGGACACCCGCCTGATCGGCCCCGCTGAGCTCTACGACCGCGAGCCGCACCTCGGCCCCGGGGCGCTGGGCGCCCTGCACGTGCCCGGCGAGAGCATCATCTGCCCCTGGACCACGAACCTGGCGTACGCCACCCAGGCCGTCCGGCACGGAGTCGACCTGCACCTCAACACCCGGGTGGAGCGGGCGAGTCATCCGGACGGCACGCACCACCTGACGACCTCACGTGGCACCCTGCGAACCCGTTGGCTCGTCAACGCCGCCGGTCTGCACGCCGACGCCCTCGACCGCGCCCTCGGCCACGACGACTTCACCGTCACCCCGCGCCGCGGCCAGCTCCTCGTCTTCGACAAGTTCGCCCGCGACCTCGTACGGCACATTCTCCTGCCGGTACCCACCGCACTCGGCAAGGGCGTCCTGGTCGCCCCCACCGTGTACGGCAACGTCCTCCTCGGCCCCACCGCCGAGGACCTCGACGACAAGCGGGCCACCGTCTCCACCGCCGAGGGTCTGGAGGGGCTGCGCGACAAGGGCCGCCGTATCCTGCCCGGCCTGCTCGACGAGGAGGTCACCGCCGTCTACGCGGGCCTGCGCGCCGCCACCGAGCACGAGGACTACCGCATCTCGGCCCATCCCGAGCGGGCGTACGTCACCGTCGGCGGCATCCGCTCGACCGGACTGACCGCGTCGCTCGCCATCGCCGCGCACGTGACGGACCTGCTCGCCGGGGCCGGCCTCGCCCTCGGCCCCGCCACGGAACTGGACCCGATCCGCATGCCCAACCTCGGCGAGGCCTTCCCACGTCCCTACCAGCGCCCCGAACTCATCGCCGCCGACCCGGAGTACGGCACCCTCGTCTGCCACTGCGAGCGCGTGACCCGCGGCGAAATCCGCGACGCCCTCACCGCCACGATCCCCCCGGCCGGCCTCGACGGCCTACGCCGCCGGACCCGGGCCCGGGCGGGTCGGTGCCAGGGGTTCTACTGCGGGGCCGCCGTGCGGGAGTTGTTCGAGGGGGCGCGGAAGTGAGCGGGGGGTGGGCGGTGTTCGCGGGGGTGGGGACGGGGGAACGTTGGCTTTCGGCGGTGCGCGGGATGGCCGGTCTCGGGCGACGAGGCGTGGGCAGGCCTGGCCCCGGGCGCCCCGCAGGCAGGGCTCGCCTTGGGCGGCGCACGGGGATGTTCGGTCTTGGGCGGGGCCTGGCCAGGCCTGGCTTTGCGTGGCGAGCGGGGAATTCCGGTCTTGGACACGGCGCGGGTGGGCCTGTCCTATGGTGCCGTGCGGGCAGGTACGGCCCCTGGCGCCCCGCAGGCCCGGCCTTGGGCGCCGCGCGGCGATATCCGCCCTTGGGCGGGGCGTGGGCGGCGGCCTACGGCTTCGCGCGGGCGGGCCTGGGTTCTATGTGTGCTGCGGATCGGGCCCGGCTTCTGGTGCGGTGCGGGCGGGCCCGGGTTCTGTGTGTCCTGCGACCGGGCCCAGCTTCCGGTGCCGTGCGGGCGGGCTCAGCGTCCTGTGTGTCGCGGGCGACTCCGGCCTTCGGTGCCGCGCGAGGAGGAGGGCCAGTCCTCGGTGCGGTGCGGTGCGG
>NZ_KB911583.1:293368-754192 GCF_000383615.1 Streptomyces canus 299MFChir4.1
CGGTGCGGTGCGGTGCGGGCGGGCTCAGCCTCCTGTGTCCTGCGGACGACCCCGGCCTCCGGTGCCGCGCGAGGAGGCCCAGTCCTCGGTGCCGTGCGGGCAAGGTCAGCCCCCGGCGCCCTGCGGACAACCCCGGCCCCCGGCCCCCCCGAGAGGACCCGCCCATGACCGCCGTACGCCACGTCGACGTCCTGATCGTCGGTGCCGGGCCCGCCGGGCTCACGGCTGCCGCTCGGTTGGCGGACGCGCAGGTGGGCCGGGTCGAGGTCCTGGACCGGGAACAGCAGGCCGGGGGAGTGCCCCGGCACTGTGCTCACGGCGGTTACGGCAGCTGGTCGCGGCCCCTGACCGGGCCCGCCTACGCCCGACTCCTCGTCACGGCCGCCGAGCGCGCCGGGGCCGTCGTACGCACCGGAGTCACCGCCCTCGACTGGGCCGGCCCGCTGTCGCTGCACACCGTCGGCCCGGCCGGACCGGAGACGATCCGGGCGCGGGCGGTCGTCCTGGCCACGGGCGCCCGCGAACGCCCGCGTTCCGCACGGCTCGTCCCCGGCACCCGCCCCGCCGGAGTCCTCACCACGGGCGAACTCCAGCAGGCCGTGCACCTCCACCAACAGCACATCGGGGAGCGCGCGGTCGTGGTCGGCGCGGAGGACGTCTCCTACGCGGCCGCCGCCACCGTACGGGCCGCCGGAGCGGTGGTCGTCGCCATGCTCACGGACCTGCCCCGCGCCCGGACCACACCCAGCCGCGCCGCCGACGCCCGCCTCCGGCAAGGGATTCCGCTCCTCACCGGCACCACGGTCACCGAACTCCTCGGACACGCACGGCTGTCGGGCGTCCGCGTACGGCACCGTGACGGCAGGACGGCCGCACTGCCCTGCGACACCGTCGTGTTCACCGGCGACTTCGTGCCCGATCACGAACTCGCCCGGCGCGGCGGCCTGACCCTGGACACCGGCACCCTGGGCCCGGCCGTCGACGGGTCGCTGCGCACCTCACGGCCCGGCGTGTTCGCGGCCGGCAGTGTGCTGCACCCCGTGGAGAGCGCGGCGATCGCGACCCGCGAGGGGGCGCAGGCGGCCGGTGCCGTGCTGGAGGCGCTGGCCGGAGTCGAACACCAGGACGGCGTCCCCCTGGCGGTGGCACCGCCCCTGCGCTGGATCGTCCCGAACCGGGTCACCCCGGCCCCGGCCGAGAGCGGTCTCCCGCACGGTCTGCCGTACATCCTGCGCACGACGGCCCCCTTGACCCGCCCGCTCCTCCAGGTCACCCAGGACGGCCGCACGCTGTACCGCCAACGCCTGGCCAGGGCACTTCCGTACCGGCCCCTCGTCCTGAGCGCACGGTGGACCCACCTGGTCGATCCCGAGGGCGGCCCTGTGCGGGTGACGCTGAGCGGTCGGTGAACGACCCGGCCGCCGGTCAGATCACCTTCAACCGCACCAGCGCACCCAGCGTCAGCGCCCCCGGCACCAGCGGCACCCAGACCGTGATGATCCGGAAGGCGAGCACCACCGCCGTGGACACGGCCACTGGACCGCCCGCCGCCACCAGCGCCACCACCAGGGCCGCCTCCACCGAGCCGACCCCGCCCGGCGTGGGCACCAGGGCCACCGCGCAGGTCGCTGCCAGATACGCGACGGCCATGTGCACGGGCGCCACCGGCAGCCCCAGCGCCTGCCCCACCGCGGCGAAACCGGCCGCCTGGAGGGCCGGGAAGGCGAGCGAACCGCCCCACAGGGCGAACGCCCGGGACGGCATGGCGTGCACCGAGCGGGCCTCGCACAGGGCGGTCCGCAGGAAGGAGCCCACCGCCGTCCGCACCCGGCGGACACCGGCGAGGACACCCACGGCCGTCACCAGTACGGCGCCCAGGCCCAGCAACAGCGGACCCGCCGCCGTGTCGGGCAGCAGCGCGCCGAACCGCAGCGCCTCCGGGAAGGCCACGAAGAGCACGGTCAGCAGGGCGAGCCGGCCGACCGACTCCGCCAGCAGATACAGGGCCAGCGCGGCCGAGGAGCGGGCGAGCGGAACCCCGCACACGGTCATGAACCGCAGGTTGACCGCCCCGGCGCCGAGGCCCGTCGGCAGCAGATGGTTGGCCGCGCCCGCCGCGAACTGGGTGGCCAGCAGTCGCCGCCGGGGCAGTCGCGCCACCACGGCGCCCTGCCGGGTGAAGGAGGCGGCCACCCAGGTCAGACAGGTGGTGCCGGTCGCGGCCGCGAGCCATGGCCACTCGGCGTTGCGCAGGTGACCGAAGCCCTCGACGAGCACGGAACGGTGCCGGACCGCCACGACGGTGACCAGCAGGAGCGGGACCAGACACAGGATCTGGCGGATACGGCGGACGGGGAGGCGCTGGAGAGGGCGTCCCTGGGGGAGTTCTACCGCTGTCACACCCGGAGAGGGTTTCCCCGCCGCGCCAACGGCGGGTTGCGGAAGCGGGGCCAGGGTCTTACGTGCGGTCATCGAGTCCTTCGGTCGGGCTGTTGAGGTGCGGGCGTTGACCTCGACAACGCTTGAGGTTCTAAGTTCTCTCCCATGAGCATGGAGACCACAGCGTGGACACAGCTGCACAGTGTCATGAACGCCGAGCAGGAACGTCGCCCGTTCGCCCGCGCGACACTGCGCCGCATCGGCGCCTTCGCCCGCCCGCACCGTACCCGAATCGCCCGTTTCGTCGTGCTCGGGGTGGCGACCGCGCTGCTCGCCGTGGCCACGCCCGTACTGGCCGGGAACGTCGTGGACGCGATCGTGTCGGGCGACGACGAGAGCAAGGTCGTACGCCTCGCCCTGCTCATCGCCCTGATCGCGGTCGCCGAGGCGGCGCTCGGCATCCTCGCCCGACGCCTGTCGGCCTCGCTCGGGGAGGGGCTCATCCTCGATCTGCGCACGGCCGTGTTCGATCATGTGCAGCGCATGCCCGTCGCGTTCTTCACACGTACCCGTACGGGAGCGCTCGTCTCCCGTCTCAACAACGACGTCATCGGCGCCCAGCGCGCCTTCAGCAACACCCTGTCCGGCGTGGTCAGCAACCTGGTCACCCTGCTGCTGACCCTTGTGGTGATGCTCACCCTGTCCTGGCAGATCACCCTGCTCGCGCTCGTGCTGCTCCCGCTGTTCGTGATCCCGGCCCGGCGCATGGGCAGCAGGATGGCCCGGATGCAGCGGGAGGCGGCCACTCTGAACGCGGCCATGGGCACCCGCATGACCGAGCGCTTCTCCGCACCCGGCGCCACCCTCGTCAAGCTCTTCGGCCGCCCCGAGCAGGAGTCCGTGGAGTTCGCGGCCCGCGCCCGTCAGGTGGCCGACATCGGCGTGCGCACGGCGACCGCCCAGTCGGTGTTCATCACTGCCCTGACCCTGGTCTCCGCCCTCGCCCTCGCCCTGGTCTACGGCCTCGGCGGCTGGTTCGCCCTGCGCGGCAGCCTGGAACCCGGTGCCGTGGTCTCCCTCGCCCTGCTCCTGACCCGTATGTACGCCCCGCTCACCGCCCTGGCCGGCGCCCGTGTCGAGGTGATGAGTGCGCTGGTCAGCTTCGAGCGGGTCTTCGAGGTGCTCGACCTGAAGCCGCTGATCGCGGAGAAGCCGGACGCCCGTGAGGTTCCCGAAGGACCGGTCGCCGTCGAGTTCGAGGACGTCCGCTTCGGCTACCCCTCCGCCGACAAGGTCTCCCTCGCCTCCCTGGAGGAAGTCGCCTCCCTCGACACCCGCGGCGGCGCCGAGGTCCTGCACGGCGTCTCCTTCCGCGCCGAACCGGGCCAGACCATCGCCCTCGTCGGCTCCTCCGGCGCCGGAAAGTCGACCGTCGCGCAACTGCTGCCGCGCCTCTACGACGTCGACGAGGGCGCCGTACGCATCGGTGGCGTCGACGTCCGCGACCTGACCGCCGGCTCCCTGCGCGCCACTCTCGGCATGGTCACCCAGGACGGCCACCTCTTCCACGACACCGTCCGCGCGAACCTGCTCCTGGCCCGCCCCGAGGCGAGCGAGACGGAACTGTGGGACGCCCTGCGCCGCTCCCGCCTCGACACTCTCGTACGGTCCCTTCCCGACGGCCTCGACACCGTGGTCGGCGAGCGCGGCTACCGGCTCTCCGGCGGTGAACGCCAGCGCATGACCATCGCCCGGCTGCTGCTGGCGCGCCAGCGGGTCGTCATCCTCGACGAGGCCACCGCCCACCTGGACAACACCTCGGAGGCCGCCGTCCAGGAGGCGCTCGCCGAGGCGCTGGAGGGCAGGACGGCCATCGTGATCGCCCACCGCCTGTCCACGATCCGCACGGCCGACCTGATCCTGGTGGTCGAGGACGGGCAGATCGTGGAGCGGGGCACCCACGAGGAACTCCTCGCCCTCGACGGCCGGTACGCGGAGCTCTACCGGACCCAGTTCACCGCACAGGACGGCGGCGGGATGCCGGAGATCGCGGCGGCGGGCGAGGCCGTGGCCTAGGCGTACGGCCGCCTCGGACCCCGGGTCAGGGCGTGAGCCGGTGCTGGTGGCCCGCACGCCATTCGGTCAGCAGGACGGTGGCGTCGTCGTCCAGACGGCCGGAGTGGTGGTCGAGGACCGCGTGCATCAGCCGGCCCAGGGTCTCGTGCAGTGTCTGGCGGCCGGAGCGGTGGCGGACGATGAAGTCGGTGAACCGCTCATGGCCGAACCGCCGCCCCTCGGCATCACGGGCTTCGACGATGCCGTCGGTGTACAGCAGCAGCCGGTCGCCGGGCTCCAGCTGATGGCGGCTGACGACGATCGTCAGCCCCAGGCTCGCGCCCATCGGCCCGGCGGGCGGGCAGGCCGGCTCGACGGTTCAGCGGTTGTCCCGGACAACGAGGGGCAGCGGGTGACCGCGGTGAAGGATGTGGAGAAACGGAATCGGCCAGACGCGCGAGGTCCGCCTCAGCCGCCAGGGCAAGCACCCACGCGCCGCCCGTGGCACCCCGCCTTGCAGGGCGCGGACCGGCAGTTCAGGTCGTCGGGCCGGCCCCCGCCGCGGGCGCCGACGCGGAGTCCGGACGCCTCGCCGGAAACAGCAGCTCCGTGGCGGCCCGCGCGTGCAGCGCGTCCAACGTCTTGATCTGCCGCACGGCCCTGCGCAGCAGCTCCTCCAGCCGGTCGGCGTCCAGGCGCGAGTCCTGTGCCGACGCGGCGAGCAGCCCGCGCCACAGCGAGGCCTTGCCCTGTGCTCCCAGCCGCAGCGCTTCGAGCTCGACCAGCAGGGCCAGGCCGGAGCGGCGCAGCAGGCGGCCGTTGGGCTTCATCCGCGCGACCTTCTCGCCCAGCCACGCCCCGTACGTCTTGTAGCGCCGCACCGGGACGTCGAGGTCGGCGAGGAGGCGTACCAGGGCCTGCCGGTCCTGGGCGATCTCCTTCCTGAGGCTCTCCAGAGGCTCGCCGTAGGGCGAGCCACGGTGCTCCTGAGCCATACGACCGGCGAGTTCGACGCCCGCCGTCGCGCCGGCCAGGTGGTCGTTGAGATAGATCACCAGCCGTCTCTGCCGCGTCGGACCGTCGGGCGAGGTCGGTGCCGTCGTGTTCATGATTCCCTCCGGCTGCCGAGTCCGGTGACGGTCTCCGAGTGCCCCGGCCGGGCCGGTCAACCATTTTGTCCCGAACGTCGGCCGGATCCGCCCCGTCGGCGCCTGGACCAGGTCGCGGCCGGCGAGGTCAGGGCGGCGCCGAGGCCGATCCGGCGGGCCCGGGCCCGAATCCGAGGGCTCCGGGGCCCGCCACGGCTGACCGAGTGCTCGTCCTGCTCATGGGTCCGCGCCTCGCGCGGACGTCCGGGTGCTCCTGCCCGGATGTCGTCACTCCGGGGTCAGGCCCACGGTTGTGGTGACGCGGGTGAGGGATGGCTGCCTCGGTACGGACCCGAACCCGAAGCGCACGGGCGGGACGACCGGTGCCGCCGGACCGAGGTCGACGCCTTCGAAGCGCCCCGACACCGCGTGGACGGGCCGCAGGTCCCGGGCTCCGTACCACTCCCGGCGGCCCGCCCGCGCACTGCCACGGGTGCGCACGCCGGGCAGCAGCACGGAGGCGGGTAGGGCCGTGAGCGCGCACCAGGCCGGCTGCCGGGCGAGCACGCCGGGCACCGCGCACAGCAGCAGCCCCAGAAGCCGTCGGCGGCCCGCGGTGAAACGCAGGTCGAGCGGTCCTGCCATGACCCTCCAGGTGTCACCGGTGACGCGCACGCCGACCGGGAGGACGCGCACGGTGTCGAAGACATAGGTGCCGCTGACGAAATCCGCCGTCTCCCGGGTGGGAGCGAGCAGCAGCCGTTCGCCGTCCGGCCGCTCCAGCATCACGTCGCTGAACGGCCCGAACGGCGACCGGGGCCAGTGCCCCAGCACGACCCGGGTCCCGGAGGCCGTGCCCAGGCCGGCGATCCAGCCGTCGAAGCGCAGCCGCCCGCCGTGGGACCGCGTGCCCGGCGGCCCGCTCATGGGGAAGAGGTCCGGGAGACCCCAAGCCGGACGTGCTCGACCCCGGGGGAGAAGTGCACGACGGGCCCGTCGAGCGGGGCCGGCAGGCCCGCCGCGGTGGTCAGCGTCTCCTCCAGCCCGTCGACGGCCGCACCGGCCAGCGGCCAGGGTTCGTGTTCCACCGGTGTCTCCCAGAGACGCCCGAGGCGTCGCGTGTACGCGCGCCACCGCGAGGTCAGCCACACGTCCCGCTCGGTCGGCTGAAGGGGGTCGCCGGGACGGACGCGCAGCCGGTACGACACACCGCGCGCCCCTCGCGCTCCCGCGTACGAGACGGTGGCGCCGTCGGTGGCCACCCGCAGGTGCCCCAGGTGGTACGGCGCCCCGACGGCACGAGCCGCCAGCATCAGCGGGCAGGCCACCTCGATGGACAGGAACCAGATCCCGTCCCGCCCGTCCTCGCGTCGCGCGTAGGTCCGCAGGTTGGTCTCCGCGAACGACGGGAGCCCGCGCACCGAGGCGGGGAGGCCCGCGGGGCGCACGTCCGCCATGACGAACGGAGTGAATCCCACCCAGGCGGCCCCGTCGTACTCGTCCACGGTCAGCTCCGGCGGCAGGAGGGACTGCACGGCCTCCGGCCGGAAGGGCCAGTGCACGAATGTCTGCCGCAGCCAACGCGCCCGCACAGCCGGCACCCGCACGCGCTGCTCCGCTCCGTACGCCACCACGACCGCCGAGTCCCCACCCGGGAACGACGGAAACGCCCAGGCAGGGGTCGTGCCGCGGCGGACACTCCGTTGATCGGACGCATCCTCGTCGACGAGTCGTCCCGGGACACCGAACGATTGGACTACCTGTACGAGCGGCACATCGTTCCCACTCTTCAGCTCATGGCGCCCAGCATCGAGAGGCTCGTCGCCTCCGGACGCATGGCGCCCGTCCCGATGGACGTGCTGTTCTTCGCCGTCATTCCGCCCGTCTCGGGCATGGTGGACGGCCCTCTGGAGCGGCGCCTGGGCAGGCCCGAGCCCGCCTCGTCTCGGCACTTGACGGATACGGCGGAGGCGCTGGCGACGCTCGTGGTCAACGGACTGCTCGCGACGGGTGCGCAACAGGGCCGATGAAGAACAGACCGAAACCCGGAGTAATCAGCTGGTGCAAACTGCAGTGCGTGTACGCCGTCACCATGCGGGCGGGCGCCGCGACTTGTGCACTCGACGTAAAAAGCGCGGGCGGCCCGAACCACGGGACTGCCCGGGGACCTTCCGAGTGGGAGCGCCCTGCCGCTCGGCGCTGATCACCGACGCGACTGATGTGTGGCGCCCAGCGGGTAGGCGTTGGCTCGCGGCGGCCGCACACCGAAAAGCCGAGGGGCGCGCACACACTGCTGACAGACGCGGCGGCCCTGTCTGTTCGGGTTCCCCTCTCCCATGCGTCAGCTGCTGGTGAACATCCCCGAGATGTGTTCACCGCGCAATGGGCGACCGACGAGGTGTCCGGGCTTCTGCTCTGGAGGCGGTTCTGGCCGAATGTGTCACGGGGCGGGGCGGCGCCAACCCGATCAGCACCCAGGCCACCGTGCTGGACCTCGTCCGTACGCTCGCGGCGGCACGGCGGCGGCTCCGCGTCGCCCGCCATCTTGCCGACCCCGGGTTGAGCGCGGGGCGGGTCGCCGAGGCGATCGGCGTGTCCGCGCGGCACCTCGGCCGTATCTTCCGACCAACCGGGGTGAGCCCCTCCCGGTACATACTCGAACAGCGGCTCGACAGGGCTCGACAGGTGCTCGCCGATCCAAGCTCCCGGCATCTGACGATCGCCGAAGTCGCCCATCTTCCGGAGCCGGGCCGCACCCCGGGGGAAATGCGTCCGCTCATCCTCTTGGCTTTGTCCAGCAGTCTCGTCGAGGCGCCGTCGGTAGCGGCTGCATCGGGGTGTTGCTGTCCGGGCCTGATCGCTGCAAGGCCGTGTGCGAACTGCCGGATCCCCAGACGGCTCCGGTACTGCGACGCGACCTGTGCGGGAAGCATCCGATGACGCTTCCCGGCCGGACTCGACCGCCGCTCACCCTCAGCCGCATGTTGGTCGCTCGTCCAAGACGCTGCGCTACACTGCGTGTGAGCAGGCGTCTCGACTCACAGGGGAAAACGAACCGCATGGCTCGTATGGCGGCAAAGGACCGACGGGAAGAGCTGATTGCGGCGGCGTTCCGAGTCATGGTCCGCGACGGAGTGACGAAAGCGACAACGCGCGCGATCGTCAACGAAGCGAAGATGCCGTTGGGCGTTTTCCATTACTGCTTCAGCTCCCGGGAAGAACTCCTGCAGGAGGTCCTCACTCGCTTCACCGCCAGAAGTGCCGACGCGGCGCGGAATGCCCTCCAGGAGGGTGGCGACCTCGGTCTGAGGGTCTCCAAGAGCCTGGGCGCGTTCTGGGACGGTGTGGAACGCGGCCCAGGAGAGCACCAGGTGACCTATGAACTCACGCATTACGCCTTGCGGCAGGCCGGCTTCGAGGAACTGGCTCGTCGGCAGTACCAGAGTTACCTGGAAGTCCATCAGGGGCTCCTCATGGAGGCCGCCGAGGCCGAGGGGATCCGTTGGACTGTTCCTGTACCGGTCCTTGCGCGCTATCTCAACGCGGTGTTGGACGGCCTCATCCTTTGCTGGCTGGTCGACCGCAACGGCGAGGACAGTCGTGAAGTACTGCGTCTGACCGGCGAGCACCTCTTGACTCTCGCCGAGAGGAAGGAATAGCTCCGGCCTCGGCCCGGCCCCTTCGGGTTCGCTGGCCGGCTGACACCACGACCAGGTCGCCGTCCTCGGGGCCGGCCAGTTCGTAGTGGGTGCAGCCGTTTGAGGTGGTCATAATGGATCGTTCGGCCGTGCGGCACGCTCAGGTGACGATCCGGCAGGGAAGCCTGCTCAGCCCGTGCAGGGTGTTGTTCACGATGAACTCGGGCTTGCCGATCTCGAACCGGCGCACCCGTGCCAGAAGTGCCGTGAGGAGGGCGTGCGCCTCCAGCTTGGCCAGGTTCTGGCGATCGGGCGCTCCGCGGGGTAAGCCATAAAGGTCTGCCCCGGCACCCTGCGGAGCGTGGCGGGCGGGCGCCCCGCTCCGGCCTACCAGCCGTAAGAGTCGGGTCTTCGGCCCGGGCGTGGCGACGCCCTTGGGGAATGGTGTCTGCGGGGGAGCGGCTGGCTGACGACGACTGCTAGGAGGCGAAGCCGCTGACGACCACGGTGCCGTCGGCTGGAGTGCCCGCGTTTCCCGGCGGCGGCCGCACACCGCATCGCCTGCAAGGACGTTCGCAGGGTCCTGACACCGCGGAACGTTGCAGAGGGCTGTGCCTACCAGCCCACACCGCTGAGCGGGAGGCGACCGGGCGCCTTCCCCGGCCCGTCGGTCAGCTTCCGGTGGGCCGCGCGGGGGTGGCCGGTGAGGTGGGTGCGGGGAGGGGGCGCCGGGCGACCTCATGGGCGTCGTCCGGTGGGACGCCCAGCATGCGCAGGACCATCTCGGCGAGGTTCACCGCGGCCTTGTCACCGTCCAGGTCGGGGCGGGCGAATCTCATCTCCACCAGAGCCAGCAGGGTGCCGCCCAGTGCGGTCAGGGCGACCACTGGATCGAGGGGGGTGAAGCGGCCGGACGTGAGGCCCGCCTCGATGTCGCGCAGGGCTCGCCGGACCAGGCCGTTGTCCGAGTGGATGTGGCCGAGGCCGCGGCGGCGCAGGACCTGCATCAGCTCGGGGTGCGAGTCGGCCATGAGGGCGCTGAGTCGGAAGCCCGCCGCGACGAGTTCCGCAGGGTCGTCGATGCCCGCAAGGCGCTCGTCGAAGCTCTGGCCGTACTCTTCCATGGCGTCCACCACCGCCGCCTCGAACAGCTCCGTCTTGGAGTCGAAGTGGTTGTAGAAGGAGCCGAAGCCCACGTCGGCGCGCTCGGCGATCGCCTGGATGCTGGCGCTGGTGTCCCCGGTTTCGGCGAGTATCTGCCGGGCCGCTCGCACGAGAGCCCTGCGGGTCTCGGCGCGGCGCCGCTCGAACCGGTTGCTGGGTGGGGCTGACGTAGACATGCGCCGATTGTAACCGCCGGGCGATGGCGATCGCAGTCCTGATGAATCCATCATATTCCCGCCGCGAGCACCCATGCCAGGGGGGCGACTTCGGGTTCCGATCCGTAAGCCGGACGGCGCACCCGCCTCGACGTCCCGCCGTCGTCGAGGTCGTGAGGGCCACGTTTCGGCCGGGCGGAGGTCGTCCCGCTGCGTCCGGACTGTGTCGTCCCGGACGTCATCCCCGTCGGAGGCCGTTACCTCACCGACACCGCTGTCTGTGAGTATCGGCAGTTCTGATGGTTTCATCGTTTTAATTCCGCCGTAACCCTTGACGCTTCATTCCATCAAGCTTGAGTATTTCATCATTACGAAGCTGTCGGGCTGACGCCGCCCGTTTGTGTGTAGACGGATGAGGAGCGAGCACCACCCAGGCTGCGCTCCGCCAGCCGTCCATGGACCCGCCCGCCCCCCGCGCACCGTCATCCTCCGCTCTCTCACGGCTCCTTCAGGAGGGCTCCTCATGCCCATGCGTACGGAGATCCCCGTCTACCACCCCGACCTGTATTCGGCGTCGGCCATCCGCGACACCTATCCGCACTACGCCGCACTGCGTGAACTCGGCCCCGTGGTGTGGCTGAGCAAGCAAAAGGTCTACGCCCTGCCGCGCTATGCCGAGTGCAAGCAAGTGCTGCTGGACGACGACACCTTCGTCTCTTCCGGTGGCGTCGCCCTCAACCCCGTCGCCAACCGCGTGGGCCAGGGCACCACCCTGTTCAGCGACGGTGAGGACCACGCTCGCCGCCGTTCCCTCCTCGCGCACCGCCTTACTCCCCGGGCGCTGCGCACGATGAAGGACACCGTCGACCAGCAGTCCGCCGCCGTTGTCGAGGACGCCGTGGCCCGCCGGACGGTCGATGCCGTCGAGGTCGCCACGGCGCTGCCGATGTCCGTCGTCCCCGACCTGGTTGGCTGGCCCCGTCAGGGCCGTGAGCACCTGCTGCGCTGGGCAGGCGCCACCTTCGACGCCCTGGGCCCGCTCAACTGCCAGGCGGCGCGCACGCTTCCCGCGTCCCTCGGCATGCTGCGCTACGCGCGCGGTGTCGTGCGCGACCGGTCCGCGTTGGACGGCAGCATGGGCCACGACCTGCTGCGCGCCGCCGACGAGGGCCAGATCATGCCCGCGGAGTGCGCCACCATGATGATCGACTACCTGGCGCCCTCCCTGGACACCACCATCAGCGCCATCTCAAGTGCCCTGTATTTGTTCGCCCTTCACCCCGAACAGTGGCGCCTGTTGAAGGCGAACCCGGACCTCGTCCCGAAAGCGGTCAACGAGGTCGTCCGCTACGAATCTCCGATCCGGGCCTTCTCGCGGACCGCCGCCCACGACACGGAACTCGCCGGCATCGCTCTCCCCAAGGGCTCCCGGGTGCTGGTCCTCTACGGCTCCGCCAACCGCGACCCGCTCGAGTGGGACGACCCGGACACCTTCGACATCCGCCGCGACGCCGCCCGTCAACTCGGCTTCGGGCAGGGCACCCACGGCTGCGCCGGCCAGGGCCTGGCCCGCATGGAGACCTCCGCGATCCTGCGCGCCCTGGTCGAACGGGTCGACCGCATCGAGGTGACAGGTGTACCCGAGTGGGCCCTGAACAACGTCATCCACCGCCTTGAGCGCCTGCCGCTCGAACTCATCCCCGCCTGAACCCGCCGCTCGCCCGTTCGAGGACAGCTGAGGAAAACACCATGAAGATCTCCGTCGACTATCCACGCTGCGAAGGCCACGGCCTGTGCGCCGACCAGGCCCCTGACATCTTCAGCCTGGACGACGACGCCGAACTCACCTACCGCTTCGAGGGCACCGACGTCCCCGGCGAGCGTCAGCCTGCCGCCCGCGCGGCCGTCAACGCCTGCCCGGTCGCCGCCCTGCGAGTCCTGTCGTGACCGCACCCCGCCCGGTGCTCATCGTCGGCGAGTCACTCGCCGGCACCACCGCCGCACGCCACCTGCGCACCCTCGGCCACACCGGACCGGTCACACTGATCGGTGCCGAGGAGCACGGCGCGTACTCCCGCCCGCCCCTGTCCAAGGTGGTCCTGAAGGACCCATCCGCCGACCAGACCCTGGGCCTGGCCCTCGACGGCCTCGACGCCGACATCATCCGCTCGCCCGCCGTCGCCGCCGACACCCGCCGGCGCACCGTCACAACCGCCGACGGCCGCCGGATCGACTACGACGCGCTGATCGTCGCCACCGGCGCGGAGGCCCGCCGGCTCGCCGCCCCCGGACAGCGGGGCGAACTCGTCCTGCGCACCCTGGAGGACGCCCGCCTGCTCCGCGCCCGCCTGGCGGACGCCGGTTCGGCGCTCGTGCTCGGCGCCGGTTTCCTCGGCATGGAGGTGGCCAGCGCCTGCGCCGCCCGCGGCATCCCGGTGACCGTCGTGGACACCGACCGGCCGCTGGAACGCATCCTCGGCGACCACCTGTCCGCCGAGATCACCGCACGTGCCGCAGCACACGGCATCCGCTTCGTACAGGCCACCGGCTTCGCCACCCTGACCGGTGACCCCGTGGGCGGCGTGGCGCTTCCGGACGGCACCGAACTCACCGCGGACCTGGTGGTCACCTGCGCCGGAGAAGTACCGTGCGTCGGCTGGCTGACGGGAACCGGCCTCGCCGGCCGCCTCGGCGTCGGCATTGACGATGCCTGCGCCACCACCGTGCCCGGCGTGTTCGCCGCCGGTGACGTCACCTACCTTCGCGGCCACGGCACACAGCCCGACCGGCGTGCGCCCTTCTGGTCCAACGCCGTCGCCCAGGCCAGGACCGCGGCGGCCTCGGCACTCGGTCTTCCTCCGCCGGGATCAGCGCAGGACGACTACTTCTGGACCGAGGTCGCCGGTCTCACCGTCAAGATCGTCGGCCGTCTGCCGCTCCTCGGTGAACCGAGCACGGTGCAGGGCAGCGTGGCCGACGGACGCGCACTGCTGACCTGGAGCCATGCCGACGGAACGTCGACGGCGGTCGCCTACGGACTGCGCAAACCGGTCGCCGCACTACGGGCCTTGGCCGCCACCTCGCTGCCGCCGGCACCGTGACGGCGGCAAACACACAGACGCGCTGTCAGGTCACGTTCCGCCCGGCCGAAGCCAAGAGAACAGGTCGCGGCGGCCGGACAGAACAACCGGAAGACAGTCCGGCAGGGCGTCAGTCAGACGGTCCCGTCGACGACCCGGCCTTCGGCCACGCGGTTGATGAATGCCGCCGTACGGGCGGTTGAGATCGTCATGATGGTGGGTTGCGGCCTGCGCAATGGCGAGGCCGATCGAGAGGGGGGCGAAGGGCGGTCGCCTCGCGGCGGGGGGCTTCATAGGGCTTCAGCCGAACGATGGCCCGGTTGACGGCGTCCGTCGCGCGGTTTCCGGCGCGATCGGGTACTCAGGAACGGTGAACGAGGACGCGACCGACCCCTTCGTGCATGTCCGGGGCGCCGGCGAGAACAACCTGCGGAATATCGATGTCGACGTTCCGCGGGACGCGATGGTCGCCTTCACCGGCGTCTCCGGTTCGGGCAAGTCCTCGCTGGCCTTCGGCACGCTCTACGCGGAGGCCCAGCGGCGCTACTTCGAGTCCGTGGCACCGTACGCCCGACGGCTGTTGCAACAGGTCGGCGCACCGCACGTGCAGGAGATCACCGGACTGCCACCGGCCGTCGCCCTGCAGCAGCGACGCGGGTCGCCCAGCTCGCGCTCGACTGTCGGCACCATCACCACGCTGTCCAATCTGCTGCGCATCCTGTACTCCCGCGCCGGCACCTATCCGCCCGGGGCCGCACGGCTGGAAGCCGAGTCGTTCTCACCCAACACCGCGGCCGGCGCCTGCCCGAACTGCCACGGACTGGGCGTCGTGCACGACGTCGCCGAGGACCTGCTCGTCCCGGATCCCTCGCTGAGCATCCGCGAGGGGGCGATCGCCGCCTGGCCGGGCGCCTGGCAGGGCGCCAACCTGCGCAGTGTCGTGAACGGCCTGGGGATCGACATCGACCGACCGTGGCGCAGGCTCAGGAAGAAGGACCGGGACTGGCTGCTGTACACGGACGAGCAGCCCTCCGTGTACATCGAGCCGGAGGAGGACCGCATCGACTACGGCTACCAGGGCAAGTTCTGGAGCGCCCGCAAGCACGTCATGCACGTCCTCGCCGACTCCAAGAGCGAGAAGATGCGCGAACGGGCGCTCCGGTTCGTCAGGAGTGTGCCCTGCCCCGAGTGTCACGGCAGCGGACTGCGGCCCGAGGCGCTCGCCGTGACCTTCGCCGGACGTTCCATCGCCGAGATCAACGCGATGCCGCTCACCGAGGTCGTGGAGCTGCTGCGGCCCATCGCCGGGCGGTCCGAGGCCGACGCCACCACGTCGACCGCCCGATCCGGGGAGACGACCGAGGTCGCGGTCCGGATCTGCGGCGATCTGATCGCGCGGATCGACGTACTGCTCGACCTGGGCCTCGGATATCTCAGCCTCGGGCGCCGCTCCACGACCCTGTCGCCCGGCGAGGCGCAGCGCCTGCGGATCGCCACCCAGCTGCGCTCGGGGCTGTTCGGCGTCGTCTACGTCCTCGACGAACCCTCCGCGGGCCTGCACCCGGCTGACGCGGAACCGCTGCTGGACGTGCTGGACCGCCTCAAGGCGGCGGGCAACTCGCTGTTCGTCGTGGAGCACGACATGGACGTCGTACGGCGGGCGGACTGGGTGGTCGACATCGGCCCCGGCGCGGGCGAGGGCGGCGGACGCGTGCTGTACAGCGGCCCGGTCGCCGGTCTTGAGCGGGTGGAGGAGTCGGCCACGAGCCAGTACCTGTTCGGGCGCGCCCAGCCGCTCGACCACCGCCCGCGCACACCGCACGGCTGGCTGCACCTGAGCGGCGTCTCCCGCCACAATCTGCGCGACGTGTCCGTCGACGTACCGCTCTGCGTACTGACGGCGGTGACGGGCGTGTCCGGTTCCGGGAAGTCGACGCTGGTGACGCAGGTGCTCGCCGAGGTCGTCCGCGGCCACCTCGGACTCGCACCCGAGGAACCCGACGAGGCGCAGCTGGAGATCGACGTCCAGGACGCGTCGGGGGTCGAGTCGTTCGACCGGCTGGTCCTGGTCGACCAACGGCCCATCGGCCGGACTCCCCGGTCCAACCTGGCCACGTACACGGGGATGTTCGACGCGGTGCGCAAGCTGTACGCGGCGACGGACGAGGCCAGGGCGCGCGGCTACTCGGCCGGGCGCTTCTCCTTCAACGTGCCCGAAGGGCGCTGCGAGACCTGCCAGGGCGAGGGGTTCGTCGCGGTGGAACTGCTGTTCCTGCCCGGCACCTACGCGCCGTGCCCGACCTGCCACGGCGCCCGGTACAACGCCGAAACGCTGGAAGTCACCTACCAGGGCAAGAACATCGCGGAAGTACTGGCGCTGTCCGTCGACGCCGCCGCCAAGTTCCTCTCCGCCGTCCCGGCCGCCTCCCGCAGTCTGGAGACGTTGCGCGAGGTGGGACTGGGGTACCTGAGGCTGGGCCAGCCCGCGACGGAACTCAGCGGCGGTGAGGCGCAACGCATCAAACTGGCGACCGAACTGCAGCGAGCCCGCCGCGGGCACGCGCTCTACCTTCTCGACGAGCCGACGGCCGGGCTGCACCCCTCGGACATCGCGCTGCTGCTGCGACAGCTGCACCGGCTCGTCGACGCCGGCAACACGGTCGTCCTCGTCGAGCACGACCTGGACACGATCGCCACCGCCGACTGGGTCGTCGACCTCGGGCCGGGCGGCGGCGACGCGGGCGGTCGGGTGGTCGCGGCGGGGCCGCCGGCCAAGGTGGCGAGGGTCCGCCGCAGCGCCACCGCGCCCTATCTCGCGGCCCGGCTCGCGCGCTCCTGACGACACAATCGCGATCCCGAATCCCCGGGCACCTGCGGCGCGACCCGGTGGCCGGGTGGTCTCGCGCACCAGCGCGGTGCGCGAGTACGACGACTTTGCGGCAACCGGGGGACCCGACCTGCCGCGGCAGTCCCGCAGCCCGGCGTGAGCGGTTGCCTGTGACTGAATGACCCCATGCACTTTGTGATCGCGGGTGGACACGGAAAGATCGCGCGCCGGCTGACCCGGCTGCTCTCGGCGCGCGGCGACAACGTCACAGGGCTGATCCGCAACCCGGACCACGCCGACGACCTGCGCGCGGACGGCGCGGAACCGGTGGTGTGCGATCTGGAGCGCGCCTCGGTGGACGAGGTGGCCGGCCACCTCGGCGGCGCCGACGCGGCACTGTTCGCCGCAGGCGCCGGACCCGGCAGCGGCGCGGCCCGCAAGCAGACGGTGGACCGGAACGCGGCCATCCTCCTTGCCGACGCGGCCGAGCGCGCCGGGGTGCGCCGCTTCCTGGTGATCTCCGCGATGGGTGTGGACAGCCCACCGCCGCCCGGCACCGACCCGGTGTTCGCCGCCTACCTGAAGGCCAAGGCGGAGGCGGACGCCGACATCGCCTCCCGTCCGGGACTGGACTGGACGATTCTGCGCCCGGGGCTTCTGACCGACGACCCCGGCAGCGGCCGCGTCACGCTCGCCGAGCACACCGACCGCGGCCAAGTGCCGCGCGACGACGTGGCCGCGGTGCTCGCCGCCCTGTTCCACGAGCCCAGGACCGCCGGGCGCATTCTCGAGCTGATCAGCGGGTCCACCCCGGTCGAGGAGGCGGTGCGCGCCGTGGCCGGCGGCTGACGCCGCATTCCGCCGTCGCCCGGGTGCGGGTCATGACTCACACCCGGCCCTCGAAGCAGTTGTGAGCGAAGGTGCCGGGGCCGTCGTAGTCGCGTTGCGCGGCTCTCTGGCGGTCACGGCCGATCCGGCACCGGTCGCGGCAGTCGTGATTCATGACGGTCGGGTTGACCCGGCGATGAGGACGGCTCCGGGCACCGCAGCGGCCCCGCCGCCGATCACAACACTCCCCGCGACGCCCAGCGCTACTGGACGACCCGTCGCCGGGGGCCGGGTGAGGGTGCACTTTTTCCGGCGCTGTCACCGGTTCCCGGCCCGCCTGCCGTCCAGCAGTCCGTGCAGGTGCGCGGCGGCGTTCTCGATGTCCGCGTATTTCTGCTGTGCGGCGCGTACCTCGGCAGAGAGCACACCGCAGCGGTGGGCGCGATCGAAATCGCCGTAGGGGAACTTGTACCGGCCCTTGGTCTCCTCGCCCATCTCGTCATCGATGCCCAGGTACCACCTGGCGTACTCGTGGAATCCGTGCTCCTCGAGGTAGGCATTCTCGTCCGCTGCCGAAGGCCGGTGCTCGCTCCACTCGTCCCGGTCGTCCAGGACGATCCGGCCCTCTTCGGTCAGTTTCCTTGCGTGGTTGAACGCCCTCGCGTTCAGTTTCACCGTCATGCCGTTCACCGCCCCATCGAAACAGTCGCGCTCAGATGTCGGCTGCTGCCGCCCGGATGTCCTGCCGCGCCTGCCCCATCAGCTCGTCCAAGTCGCCGACCTCAGGAGCGAGTTCGCGGGCGCGCGGCGCGATCTGCTGCAGCCATGCCGCAGTGGCCAGTGCCAGTTCGACGGCCTCCCGGGTCCGTTCCTCGGCGAGCAGTTTCTCGACCTTGAAAGCAATGCTCGCGAGCGTGTCGTCATCGGTGGCAGGCACCAGGTAGGGCTCCAGGCCCGGCGGATACGGTGTCCGCTCCCGGTACTCACGCATCGCGGTCACGACCGCGGGCACCGCGCTGTATTGGTCGAGGAGGCCCATGAAGACGTACAGGCGGGCCACCAGCCGTGGCAGGCCGGGGTGCCGATCCAGCCAGGCCATCAGCTCACGCTGATCACCGAAGTGGTCCGTGATCCGCGACATCGCCTCCGCGACCCGGTGGGGCCAGGTCCAGTGGAAGGGCAGCAGCCGCGCCACCTGATGGGCGAGCGCCGCCTCGCCCTCCGCGTCCAGGGTGCCGGCGACGAATTCGGCGACCTGCCTGTGGTCCAGTCCGTAGCCGGCCGGCGCCGCCCGGTCCTGTGAGCTCTGCGACGAGTCGTGGCGCAGACGCAACAGCTGTGTGCCGATCTTGCTCAGTGTCCGGTTCCGCATCGTTCCTCCCGGCTCGGGATGTGTTCTTCATCGTCCGGAGAGGCCGAACGGTCACTTCGTGGACCATGGTGTCGAAAGAGGAGAAACCCGTTTCGGTCACCTCATGGCTCTGATCCATGTGACGGGGCTTGCTGACCTCCGCCTCGGGGACGGTGACCGTGAGCACATCGGCCGACATAGCCGTTGGGACCTTCTCGGCGTCCACCTCTCCGGGCAGTCTCAGCCGGTACTCGAAGGCACCGGTCCGGCGGGTGCCGTGGCGCAGGACGCCCTTGCGCTCCTTTTCCTTGATCTCTCCGTTGACCACCAGGTCCTGTCCGTTGGCCTCGACGTCGACGTCCTTTGCCCTTGACCCCAGGGAGTCAGGTCCCGACCTCGCAGGCGTCGTCGGTCTCTGTGACGTCCGCGAGTGGGGGTCCTCGCGGCGGCGGACGCGGCGCCGCCCCACCGTGGACTCGAAGCAATCCGCTCATCTGAGTGACCAGTTCGCCGAATTCAGTCAGCGGATCGTGGGCCCACCCGAGGCGCCGCTCCGTTGTTCCGCCCCTGCGGTGGCTCCGCAGGGCATGACCGTCGCCCTTCATCCCCGTCTCCTCGTGGGTTCGCGGCAGGCCGCCTTCTTCACCCGGCGGGGCGGACCGGCCGGGCGAACGTGCCTGCTTCGGTAGAGGAGCTCATGGTTCGCACCTGGGAAATGCAGTTCTCTTCCGCGCTTCCGGGGGCTGCCGCGGTGGTCCATCGTGTTCACCCTCCTGCAGTGGTTCGCCGGCCGCCATCGCCTGCTCGACCCACGAACGCAGGATGTGCGCGGTGCCGCGCCGGCCTTGCCGACGAGCGTCTCGCCCTGATCCGCCGGCGAGGTCGCGGGCGACCCGTCCGAGGGCGCGGGGCTGACCATGCGGCAGGGGCCGCACCAGGTGGCCCACACCGGGTTCCTACCGGTGCGCACGGGGAGTCTCGAGCACTCCCCAGGGTGACGAACAGGGTGGCTCCACGCCTGCGTCTGGCGAGTCAGGAATGCACAGGTCCGGTCGCCCCACGAGTACGAGAGAAGGGACCGCGGCTGAGCTGGGCTACGAGCGAGCCGTTCACGCGCTCATGGCCGACGCCGCTGCCTCGGGTGGCGGCGAGGAAGCCGTCACCCGCGGACCGCACGGGCTCACTGGACTTCCCGCGCTGGTCGAGGACCGCTTCGGTCGGCCGTCCCGGCATCCGCAGGGCGGCCCGACGATGCCCCGGATCGCGCTGGGGACCGTGTCCACTCCTCGGCCGCTTGAAGCACAACCCCTCCACCCCGGCCGCCGTCCACGCCGGCCAATCCGGCGTCAACGTCAGGCGCCGCCAGTCCGCGGTGCGCGAACGACGCCTCCAGCGCCGCCCGAACGGCCGGCCGGTCAGGTCATCGCCTCGGTCGACCAGGTCAGGTCTCAGGCCGTGAAGTGCGCCGGCCATTCCCCGCGGTGCCTGGGGGAGTCGTCCCGCGTCCGGCGAGCCGCTGCTGCAGCCGCTCGAACGCAGCCTGTCCCGCTCCCGCTCCCGCTCCCGCACCCGGCCCGCCATGGAGAGCGCGGTCGACCGGTTCGTAGGTCAGCCCAGCACTTCTTCGATCGGGGCGTCGGCGTCCACGTAGCGCACGAGCTTGCGGTTCGCGAATTCCACGATGCCCACGTCGCCGAGTTCGCGCCCGTACCCGGAGCGCTTGATGCCGCCGAAGGGCAGCTCCGGTCGGGACGCGGTCGGGTGGTTGATCCATACCATGCCCGCCTCCAGCCGGTCCGCGACTCCGCGAGCACGTTCCGGGTCGGCGGCGAAGACCGCGCCTCCCAGGCCGTAGGGGGAGGTGTTGGCCAGTGCCACGGCCTCGTCCTCGTCGGCGACCCGGTAGACCGTGGCGACGGGGCCGAAGAGCTCTTCCCGGTAGGCCCGCATGTCCGGTGTGACGTCGGTGAGAAGGGTCGGCTCGACGAAGGCACCCGGCAGGTCGGGCCGCCCGCCGCCCAGCACCACCGTGGCTCCCTTGTCCACCGCGTCACGGACCTGCTCCATCAGGAGTTCGGCCGCGGCCTCGGAGGACAGCGGGCCGAGCGTGGTGGCGGGGTCGACCGGATCTCCCGGTTGCACCTCGCTCATCCGGTCACGCAGCCCGGTGAGGAAGGCGTCGTAGACGTCGGCAAGGACGATGAAGCGCTTGGCCGCAACGCAACACTGCCCGGTGTTGCCCATCCGGCCGAGGAACGCGGCGTACACGGTGCGCTCTAGGTTGTGACCGTCCAGCACGACGAAGGGATCACTGCCACCCAGCTCGAGGACGGACTTCTTGACATTGCGGCCGGCGATCTCGCCCAAGCTCACGCCCGCCCGCTCGCTTCCGGTCAGTGACGCTCCCTGCACACGAGAGTCATCGATGATTTTCCCGACGTCTCTGCCCCGCACGAAGAGATTGGTGTAGACCCCGCTCGGCACACCCGCATCCGTGAACAGCTGCTCGATTGCCAGGGCGGACTGGGGGCAGCTGCTCGCGTGCTTGAGCAGGATCGTGTTGCCGAGGACGAGGTTCGGACCCGCGAATCGGACGACCTGATACAGCGGGAAGTTCCAGGGCATCACACCGAGAAGGACGCCGACCGGCTCGTTCACCAGCACGGCCGTGCCCTCGGGCACCGGCAGGGGCCGTTCTTCCAGCAGCTCGGGGCCGTGCTCGCCGTAGTAGGTGAGGATGTCGGACGCGAGGTCGACCTCCGCACGGCTCGAGTTGATCAGCTTGCCGACCTCAAGGGTCAGGAGGTGCGCCAGTTCCTCCTTGCGCTCCCTCATGAGCCGGCCGGCGCGGTTCACGAGGGCTCCCCGGTCGGCCGTCGACCGGGCACGCCAGTTCGGAAAGCTACAGTGCGCCGCGTCTATCGCGCGCCCTACGTCTTCCGTGCTCAGCGCCGCGAACTCACGAACCCTTTCACCGGTGTACGGGTTGACCGTGGCGATGGGGCTTCCCTGGGCAGTGACATGGGCGTCCATGACGCCTCCCTGGAGTCGGGGCACCTCGGGTTTCCCCGCCCGGACCCGCTCACACGTGCTGATTCGTCCCATGCCACGGCAAGCTGTGGCACCTGGGTCCTCCATGCGAACACTTGAGCGCCGCACCGGCACTGGGAACCGATCGGCCTCACCGAGGGCGGCAACCTCATCTGGTCCCTCCCACCGTTCGCGGCCCAGGCCCGCAGCTGGGGCTGCCCCACCGTTCGCGGTCGAAGTTCGGCTACGTCGGCGCTCTCATGGCGTGGCTCATTGCCTGTGTGCAATACGACGAGATCAACCTGGCCGGCGAGGCCCTGCACACCATGGAGCGCGGAGGCGCCAAAGGTGTGGGTGGTCGTGGTCACCCGCGTCCGTGCGAGGGCGCGGGCCGGGGCGGCGTGGCAGGCTTGCTGGGGTCCGCACCATTTGTCGCACCACGGCAGCCAAGGAGGACGACGCATGGATGAGCAGGAATTCGCACATACCGTCGCCGAGCGCACCGGACTGAGCCGGCAGGAGGCGGCCGACCTGACCTGGGCCACGCTTGAGACGCTGGCCCACAGGCTGAGCCCCGGGGAAGCCAGGGACCTGATCATCGAGCTCCCAAAGGGCCTCGCGGAGGCGGTGCGCCGGGGAACCACGGACCGCATCGAGCGTTTCGGCCACTACGACAGCGTGCGGCGCGTGGCCGAACGCACCATGCTCAAGGAGGAGGAAGCCGACAGGGGCGTGCGGACCGTACTGGCCTTGCTCCGGGAGGCGATCAGCGAGAAGGAGTTCAACGACCTGATGTCGCAGCTCGGAACGGACTTCTCCCAGGCCCTCGAATCCGCCGGGTGACTGCGGGGTGCCTGACTGCTGGTCCACCGAGGCGGCCGCCTTGGCGGTGTGCAAGGGATGCCGCAGGGGCATGACGCTGCCGGCGGTCCCCAGTGTGATCGCTGTGGTGCGGGCACTGAACCGCCCCAGGTACACCGACGGGTCGAAGACCTGCCCGGAGTCCCCGAAGCTCGGGTCCAGCAGCGGCACGTCACGGCCCCACACCGAGGCGAAGCCGGCGCGCTCGGCCTGCTGGATCCGCCCGATGTGCCCGCCAGGGACGGCACCGGCCCTTCGAAGCCTTCCAGAGGCGTGATGGCGCCAACGGTCATCCCGCCGCCGGGATATGGCCGCCCGGCATTCGGCGAAGACTTCCTCGGCGCTCATCCCCTCGGGTACGTGGCCGTGCGTCGCGCGCCTGCCGTGAGTTGTCCGGCCACATCCGGCTCGCCCGCGATCACCCCGGGAATCGGCACGACGCACCAGCGCACCCGCCACCGGGAGACCGGCAAGGACAACCGGGAGGCGATCCTGCGAGGGCGGGGCGACCGGGACCGGCCAACGGAGACCGCGGCCGAGCGTGCAAGGCTTCCGGTCTCGGAGCCCCTGCCGATCACCCTGGTCGACTACGCGGCTCCGATGGCCTCGACCTCACCGACTCCGCCGCGACCAACCCCCGTCGGCCCGGGCTGCCGCGTCTGCGAACGCCTCGACCTCCCGCAGCGCGCCGCACCGCCCCTCGGCCACCCACTCCGGATCGACCAGAACACCAGCACCTTCGTGCCGTAGCCGGTGACCGATGTCAAGACCTGAAACGCCCAGTGGCGACGGTCAAACCGCACCAACTCGTACGGCGCTTCTGCTCGGGCCAGGCAACCGAAGAGCCGATATGACGTGTGTGACGGGCATGCCGCCCGACGGAATCCCGGTGCCGGTTCCGTCACTTCCCTGCTCCGCCGACGTGAGACGTGATGCAGATCTCGCTGCGCTTGCGGCACCGAGATCCGTATTCTGATCTCAATTGTTGCTTGAGAGTGCGACGGAATCGCTGTGGAGCGGCCTTGGGCCCTTGGCTGGCGAGGTGTCAGAAAACTCAGCAAGCGGTCAGCGTGCATCGGACGACGGCTACTCGGTGCCCACCGGCGAGTGAGCCGCTGTTAGCCTTGAATAACAGCCCTTGACCTGCAAAAAGCAGGCAGGGAGCGAATTTCGGGAGTGCTGAATGCTTCGTACCCTGTTCAAGTCCAAGATCCACCGAGCCACCGTCACCCAGGCCGACCTGCACTACGTGGGATCGGTGACCATCGACGCGGATCTGCTCGATGCGGCCGATCTGCTGCCCGGTGAGCTCGTCCATATCGTCGACATCACCAACGGCGCCCGGTTGGAGACGTACGTCATCGAGGGCGAGCGAGGCTCGGGAGTGGTCGGGATCAACGGTGCCGCCGCCCATCTCGTCCACCCCGGCGACCTGGTGATCATCATCAGTTACGCTCAAGTGACCGACGCCGAGGCGCGGGCACTCGAACCGAGGGTCGTGCACGTGGACGCCGACAACCGCATCGTCGCCCTCGGGGCCGACCCGTCCGAGCCGGTTCCGGGCTCGGATCAGGAGCGCAGCCCGCAGGCGGTGTCGGCCTGACCCAGCTGCTTCGACGACCTTCGGACCAGGAGCGTGCCCATGAGCGACATTGAGATCCGTGACGACCGACAGGCAGGACGCCTGGAGGCGTTCGGTTCCGGGGGAGGTGAAGTCGTGGGCCACATCCAGTACTTCGTCCTCGAATCGCCCGAGCGCGCCCTGGTCCCGGTCCACACCATCGTGGAACCGGCCCATGAGGGACAGGGCATCGCGGGCTCCCTGGCCCGCGAGCTCTACGGCATCGCGACGGCGGAGGGCATCCCGGTCGCCCCGCTGTGCCCCTACGTCGTCAAGTGGGCCGAACGCCACCCGGACGAGGCCCCTGCCGCTGCCCCGGAACTCCTCCACGCGGCGAAGCGGTGGCTGGCGGCCCACCCCGAGGGCTTCTGACCCCGGCGACACCGGCGCCGGCCCTGTGGCCGCCGCCGGCCGAACAGCAAGAGACGCGGCCGGAGCGGTGCGGTGTCCCGGCGCCATGCCGAGTTCGAGCGGCGGCGTGATCGGCTGCCGCGTCAGCAAGACTCCCGCCGGGTGTGGCACACCGGGGCGTCATGCCGGGTTCGCGGGGGGCGTGTTGAGGCCCGTGCCGTATGCACGGCGGCAGTCGACCCTCGAATGCGCACACCGGGGCGTCATGCCGAGTTAGTGGGGCGGCGGATTCAGACCGGTGCTGCTACGGCGGGGAAGCCTTCCTGCGGGTGCGGCACTCAGGGTGCGGCACTCAGGGTGCGGCACTCAGGGTGCGGCACACCGGGGCGACATGCCGAGTCCATTCGCCGGCGTGATCAGCCCGGTGCCGCGCACCACAGCGCCGAAGCCCTCCCACAGTGCCGCGCACCACAGCGCCGAAGCCCTCCCACAGTGCCGCGCACCACAGCGCCGAAGCCCGCCTCAGGCACCGCTGCCGTCGCCGCCGCTCTCCAAGCCCTCGTCGCCCTACGCCAAGCCCCCCGAGCCGCACGCCCCACACCCCCACCCGGACCTTGCTCATCACGCGGGTGGGTGACTGGCGGGAAGCCTTGCGGGTACGCGGGGAGTAGTCCAGAGCCGACGTCGACCGACTGGCTGGAGGACCCGATGACCAACCCGTACCCCGACCCCGTCCCGCCCGGTCCCACTCCGGGCCCAGGGCCCGGCCCAGGCCCCGTCCCTACACCGGGCCCGCCCCCGGAACCTCCGAATCCGACCCCGACTCCCGACCCGTCACCGATCCCGCCGGGCCCGGAGCCGGTCCCGAACCCGGAACCAGGGCCGCCGCTCAGCTGACCGCGGCAAAGCCGACCCGGAATTCGCCGCCGCCCGCGCCGCCACGGCAGGACCATGCCGCCCGACCGGCGCGCGCCGCGAGAACCGGCTGAACACGAAGGAGGAGGGCCGCCCCACGGCGGCCCTCCTCCACGCGTGCTGACGCCTAGCCGTGCCGCCCGACCGACGCCCACCGCGAGATCAGGCCGAACGGGAAAGGAGGGGCCGCTCAACAGCGCGGCCCCTCCTCGCGAGCGTCATGCCTAGCCGGTCACCTCGGACCGGTCCCCGCCCCACAGCGTGTGGAACGAGCCGTCCCGGTCCGTGCGCCGGTACGTGTGCGCACCGAAGAAGTCCCGCTGCCCCTGCGTGAGCGCGGCCGGCAGCCGCTCGGCGCGCAGGGCGTCGTAGTAGGCCAGCGCCGCGGAGAATCCGGGCACCGGCACTCCCTGCCGCGTCGCCGCGATGATCACGTCACGCCAGTCGTCCTGCGCCGAGGCGATCTCCTGCGCGAAGGTGTCGTCGGAGAGCAGGCTCGGCAGGTCCGCGCGGGTGTCGTACGCGGAACGGATGCGGTCGAGGAAGGCAGCGCGGATGATGCAGCCACCGCGCCAGATCGCGGAGACGGCGCCCAGGTCGATGTCCCAGTCGTACTCCTCACGGGCGGCCGCGATCTCGTGGAAGCCCTGCGTGTACGACACGATCTTCGAGGCGTACAGCGCCTGCTCGACGCGGTCCGCGAAGGCGCCCGCCTCGGACTCCGACAGCGGGGTTGCCTTGGGCCCGGCGAGAGAGCGGGACGCCTCCCGCAGCTCCGCGTGGCCGGACAGGGAGCGGGCGAAGACCGCCTCCGCGATGCCCGAGACCGGGACGCCCAGGTCGAGGGCGATCTGGACGGTCCAGCGGCCGGTGCCCTTCTGCTCGGCCTGGTCCACCACCACGTCCACGAACGGCTTGCCCGTCGCCGCGTCCACGTGGGAGAGCACCTCGGCCGTGATCTCGATCAGGTACGAGTCCAGGCGGCCGGTGTTCCAGGTGCGGAAGATGTCGGCGATCTGGGCGGGGGAGTACCCGGCCACGTCCCGCAGCAACTGGTACGCCTCACCGATCAGTTGCATGTCGGCGTACTCGATGCCGTTGTGGACCATCTTCACGAAGTGCCCGGCTCCGTCGGGACCGACGTGTGTGACACAGGGCGCCCCGTCCGCCGCCTTCGCGGAGATCTTCTCCAGCATCGGGCCGAGAGAGTCGTACGACTCCTTCGGGCCGCCCGGCATGATGCTCGGGCCGTTGAGCGCGCCCTCCTCGCCGCCGGAGACGCCCATGCCGACGAAGTGGATGCCCTGCTCGCGCAGTTCGCGCTCCCGGCGCCGGGTGTCGGCGAAGTGCGCGTTGCCGCCGTCGATGATCATGTCGCCCGGCTCCAGCAGCGGTGCGAACTCCTGGATCACCGCGTCGGTCGGCTCACCGGCCTTCACCATGATGACCAGACGGCGCGGCCGCTCCAGGGCCGCCACGAACTCCTTCGCCGTCTCGGCCGCGATGAAGTCGCCCTCGCTCCCGAACTCCTCGACCAGGGCGTGCGTGCGCGACGCGGTCCGGTTGTGCAGAGCGACCGTATAGCCGTTGCGGGCGAAGTTGCGGGCCAGGTTGCGGCCCATGACCGCGAGGCCCGTGACACCGATCTGCGCTGTGTTGCTCATACCGCCTGCTCCCAAAAGATCCCGTGGATCGCGTAGGTCGTCTATCGCTGCCCGTTGTGCTTGTCAGTATCGTCCACCGGTCATCCTGGCTTGTCGGGGGACTGTCCGCACACCAGGGATACGGTTCGGGCGCCTCGTTGCGTTCAGCGGGAGACGCGGGTCCGACGCACGCCCCTACGCGGCTGGTTGCCGTCTTGTCATGGCCTGTTCGCGGCGCTTACTTTTGCCCCTCCTGACGCATGACGCATGTCTAGGGGGAGGCCTCCATGGCCGTACGCGGCCGGCATCGCCGGTATCAGCCGAACAGGATCAACCGCGCCTCGCTCACCGTCACCGCGGGTGGTGTCGGCATCGCGGTCCCGCTCATCGGCACCGGCACCGCCCACGCGGCCGACATGGCCACCTGGAACAAGGTCGCCGCGTGTGAGTCCAGCAGCAACTGGAGCATCAACACCGGCAACGGCTACTACGGCGGCCTCCAGTTCACCCGCTCCACCTGGGAGGCGTACGGCGGCACCCGGTACGCGGCCCGCGCGGATCTGGCCACCAAGGACCAGCAGATCGCCGTGGCGGAGAAGGTGCTGGACGGACAGGGGCCGGGCGCCTGGCCGGCGTGCTCGGGGCGGGCCGGGCTCACCCGCGGGGGTTCCACCCCGGACGTCCACCCCCGCACCGAGAAGACGTCCGTGAAGACGTCCGAGAAGACGTCCGTGAAGACGTCCTCCGTGCGGGACGTCCAGCCGCAGACCACTCCCCAGTCGCGGGCCGGCAGGGCCGAGATGTACACGGTGGTCCACGGCGACTCGCTCTCCGGGATCGCCGACGCCCAGAAGGTCCGGGGCGGCTGGCGGGGGCTGTACGCCGCCAACCGCGAGACCGTCGGCGCCGACCCCGACCTGATCCTGCCCGGACAGCGGCTGAAACTGCACGCCACCGCCGCCACGCCCACCACCACGCACCACGCCCCGGCGAAGAAGACCTCCTCCGACACCCGGAAGAGGACCGAGAAGCCCGAGAAGTCCGAGAAGGCCGCGGACACCGGCCTGATCGCCCCCGTGAACGCCTCCCTGGGCACCCCGTACCGCAAGGCGGGTTCCGCCTGGTCGAAGGGCTACCACACCGGCGTCGACTTCCCGGTGCCCACCGGGACGTCCGTGAAGGCGGTCGCGGCCGGGAAGGTCGTCGCCTCGGGATGGGGCGGCTCCTTCGGCTACCAGGTGGTGATCCGGCACGCCGACGGCCGCTACACGCAGTACGGCCACCTGTCCGCGATCTCCGTGAAGGCCGGGCAGAGCGTGGGCGGCGGGCAGCGCATCGGCCGTTCGGGCTCCACCGGCAACAGCTCGGGCCCGCATCTGCACTTCGAGGTGCGGACGGGGCCCGGCTTCGGCAGCGACATCGACCCGTTGGCCTATCTCAGGGCCGGCGGCGTCAGGATTTGACCCGCGACCGATGCCGGTCGAGGACCGGCATCGGGATGTACGCGGCACCGTAGAAGGGGCCGTAGTACGCCGGCGGCTCATCGCCCGGGGGCAGGAACTCGTCGGACGGGCGGGCCGCCGGGCCGTGACCCGGCACCGCCTCAGGCGTGGCGGGGGCCGGTACGAGCAGTTCCTCGCGCAGGGCGGCGACCTGCTCGACGAGCACGCCCTCGCGCACGAGAGCGTCGGCCGGTTCCTCGGCGGGTGCCGGGACGAACGCGTCCCCGTCGTCCAGGGCCGCGGCCGCCGTCGGCTCGGCGTGGGTGCGCTGGATGCGCTCCGTGGTCAGCAGGATCAGGCCGCCCGCCGCCACCACCCCGCAGCTCAGGGCGAGCGCGGTGCCGGTGGTGCCGTAGCGGAAGGTTTCGCCGAACATCGTGATGCCGACGGCCGCCGCCACCACCGGGTTCACGACCGTCAGGGTCGCCAGCGGGGCCGCGAGGCCCGCGCCGCGGTAGGAGGCCTGCGACAGCATCAGTCCGGCCGTGGCCAGGACGCCGATCGCGGCCAGCGCGGGCAGGTCCGCCGCGGTGACGCCGCCGGTCCAGTCGACGGCGACCGTCTTGGTGAACACGGAGGACATCCCGAACGCTATGCCGGACGCGGTCGCGAGCAGCACGCTGCGCACGACCGGGTGCCGGTGCGCGGCCCGGCCCGCGATCATCAGCGCGACCACCGCGGCGGCCGTCACCAGCCCGGCGAAGACCCGCTGGGCCGTGCTCAGGGACTGCGCGTCGGAGGCGCCCACCAGGGAGAGCAGACCGGCCAGACCCACCGTCGCCATGATCGCGCCCCGCCAGGCGGTGGCCCCGGCCCTGCGGCCCACGAACAGCGCGGCCATCGGCAGCGCGAAGACGATCGTCAGGGCGCCCAGCGGCTGGACCAGGCTGAGCGGACCGTAGGCGAGCGCCACCACGTGCAGGAGTCCGCCCAGGCCGTTCAGCGCGACAGCGGCCCACCAGCCCGGCCGGCGCAGCGGAGCGTAGTGCTCGTCGGGGTGCGACACGGCGACCTGCTCCTGCACGATCGCTCCGCCCGCGTAGGCGACGGCGGAGACGAGCGAGAGGAGCACGGACAACGCGAGGGCACTCATGAGCTGCTCCTCTGCGTGAGGCGCGGGCTGGCTGCCCGGCGCGACGATCGGTCGTCTTCCATGACCAACACGATGCCCGGAAAAATTCTTCCCGTCGTCGTACCTGAGCAGGCAATGGGTCCTACTGCCGATGGAGTACGAATGGGTCCGTGTCCTCCCCAGGGCGGGTGACACGGGGTGGAGGGCCCCTGCTGGGTACCCCTACGGGTCCTGGTACTACTGCTGGTCGTGGACCTGGACCCGGAACTCGCGGCACTGCGACCGCTCGGCGCCTTCTTCGTACTACGGACGATCGGCGGCACTCCCGGCGCACCGAGCCCGGCGCTGCCGACCCTCGCACAAGTCTACGAGAAACAGGGGTCGGATGTTTACCGAAATACGCTGACTTTCCGGGTCCGGAAGGTCGCCGAGGCCCTGCGGGCCCCCGAGCCCCGGATCGCGGCCTCCATCGCCCACCAGGGCCTCGCGGCCCGGCTGTGGTCGGTGGCGCTCGGCTGCGCGGTCCTGTACGGCCGGATCCCCGATCTCGCGCCGCACCGCCTGCACTGGGACCCCGACGCGAGCGCCCCCGACGACCTGTGGCTGGAGGGCGTCGAGTCGTTGCCGGGCGATGCCGTCACCGTCGCCGACGTCGTGCTGCACGGCCATCTCGAACCGCTGGCGGCGGCGCTGCACGCCGAGTACCGGCCGGCCGTCGGACTGCTGTGGGGCAACGCCGGATCGGCGCTCGCGGGCGCCGCCCGTCAGCTGCTGGAACGGCGCCCGGACGTCTCCGCGCGCACCCGCGACCTCACGGCAGGGCTCCTCGCCCACCCCCTGCTCGCCGGCACGCTCGACGGCACTACGCTCCGCCGCCGCAGCTGCTGTCTGTACTACCGGTTGCCGGGGGGTGGCGTGTGCGGTGACTGTTGCTTCACACGAGCCCCGCGCTCTTCCCCGCGCGGCGCATCTGGGTGACCATGAAAGCCGACCAGCCGCGAAGACAGGGGGTTCCGGGTGCGTGTGGGCCTGCTGACCCGGGAGTACCCGCCGGATGTGTACGGCGGTGCGGGTGTCCATGTCGAGTTCCTCGCCCGGGAGTTGAGGTCCCTAGTCGACCTGGATGTGCACTGCTGGGGCGAGGGCAGGGCGGACGGCGTCGTACGGCACCGGCCCTGGTCCGCACTGGACACCGCCAACGACGCGCTGCGCACGTTCTCCGTGGACCTCGCCATGGCCGCGGGCCTCGAAGGCCGTGAGCTCGTCCACTCGCACACCTGGTACGCCAACCTCGCCGGCCACTTCGGCAAGCTGCTGCACGGCATCCCGCACGTGATGACCGCCCACTCCCTGGAACCCCTGCGCCCCTGGAAGGCCGAGCAGCTCGGCGGCGGGTACGCGCTGTCGAGCTGGGCCGAGCGCACCGCGATCGAGACCGCCGACGCGGTGATCGCCGTGTCGGGAGCCATGCGCGAGGACATCCTCGGCTGCTATCCGGCACTGGATCCGGCCAAGGTCCACATCGTGCACAACGGCATCGACACCGCCCTGTACCGGCCCGACCACGGCACCGAGGTACTGGACCGCATCGGCCTGGACCGGGACCGCCCGTTCGTGCTGTTCGTCGGCCGGATCACCCGTCAGAAGGGGGTGCCCCATCTGATGCGCGCGGTCCGGGACATCGACCCGGCCGCGCAGGTCGTGCTGTGCGCCGGCGCGCCGGACACTCCGGAGATCGACCGGGAGTTCCGCGAGCTCTTCGAGGAGCTGAGCCGGGTCCGCGAGGGCGTGCACTGGATCCCGCAGATGCTGCCGCGCCCCGAGGTGATCCAGCTGCTCACCCATGCCGCGGTGTTCGTCTGCCCCTCGGTGTACGAACCGCTCGGCATTGTCAACCTGGAGGCCATGGCCTGCGGGACTCCCGTGGTGGCCTCGCGCGTCGGCGGTATCCCCGAAGTCGTGGACGACGGCAGAACCGGACTGCTCGTGACCGCGGACGACGGGTTCGAGACGGCCCTCGCGGGGGCACTCGACTCAGTGATCGGCGATCCGGCCACGGCACGGCGGATGGGCGAGGCGGGACGGGAGCGCGCGGTCGACGAGTTCGGCTGGGACGCCGTCGCGCGGCGCACGGTCCGGCTGTACGAGGAGATCGTCAAACAGGCGTAGCGAGCCTCTGACAAGGGCAAGCATGGGTCACAAACCAGGTGAGGGGAGCGGCCATGCGTCGTGGCGGACCTTCGGTGCTCGGCATCGTACTCGCGGGCGGAGAAGGCAAACGCCTGATGCCCCTGACCACGGATCGCGCCAAACCCGCGGTCACCTTCGGGGGAACGTACCGGCTGGTCGACTTCGTCCTGTCCAACCTGGTCAACGGTGACATCCTGCGCATCTGCGTGCTCACGCAGTACAAGTCGCACTCGCTTGACCGGCACATCACCACCACCTGGCGGATGTCGAGCCTGCTCGGCAACTACATCACGCCGGTGCCCGCCCAGCAGCGCCTCGGACCGCGCTGGTACCTGGGCAGCGCGGACGCGATCCTGCAGTCCCTGAACCTGATCTACGACGAGCGCCCCGAGTACGTGGCGGTGTTCGGCGCCGACCACGTGTACCGCATGGACCCGCGCCAGATGCTCGCGCAGCACATCGAGTCCGGCGCGGGCGTCACGGTGGCCGGCATCCGCGTCCCGCGCTCCGAGTCCCCGTCGTTCGGGGTGATCTCCCCGGGCTCGGACGGCCTCACGGTGGAACGTTTCCTGGAGAAGCCGGCCGACCCGCCCGGTCTCGCGGACGACCCGGAGACCGTGTTCGCCTCGATGGGCAACTACATCTTCACCACCAAGGCCCTGATCGAGGCGCTCCAGCGGGACTCCGAGGACGAGCACTCCGTCCACGACATGGGCGGTTCGATCCTCCCGCAGCTCACCGACCGCGGTGAGGCCCAGCTCTACGACTTCAGCGCCAACCACGTGCCCGGCGAGACCACCCGCGACCGCGGCTACTGGCGGGACGTCGGCACCCTGGACGCCTACTACGACGCCCACATGGACCTGATCGCCGAGCGCCCCGCCTTCAACCTCTACAACCGGCAGTGGCCCGTCTACACCCACTCCGGCCAGCTGTCCCCGGCCCGTTTCAACGCGGGCGGCATAGCCAGCGAGTCCATCATCAGCGCGGGCTGCCTGATCCGCGGCCAGGTCTCCCGGTCCGTGCTCTCACCGGGCGTCCTGGTCGACCCGGGGGCCGTCGTCCAGGGGTCGGTGCTGCACGACAACGTCAAGATAGGACGGGGCGCGGTGGTCCGCGGCGCCGTCCTCGACAAGAACACCGAGGTCCCGCCGGGCGCCACGATCGGCGTGAACCCGGAGCGGGACGCGGAGCTGTACACGGTGTCCAAGGGCGGGGTGATCGCCCTCGGGAAGGGGCAGCTGGTGTCGTAGCCGGGCTGCGGGTCAGTCCGGTTCCCCCAGGGCACCGAGGTTTTTCATGATCACCTCGCTGGTCCTGCGGAGCTCGTCCGAGGGGCTGATCTGGAGGTATTCGCTGCCCGGCGCGGTGTGGACCGGCACATGCCCCGCGGGCGCGTAGAAGGCGTCGCCCTCGTGGTAGATCTCGTCGTGGTCCGCGAAGTGGAAGGTCAGTTCACCCCTGAAGACGTAGCCCCAGTGCGGGCACTGGCAGCGGTCGTCGGGCAGCCCCTTGAGCAGGGGCCGGTGGTCCACGTCCTCGCGGAAGGTCAGGAAGTCGACCGTGTAGTCGCCGAACTCCTCGGAGCGGTCGACAACCACCCCGTAGTCGCCGCCCTGGGTGGTCGTGTCGCGGGAAACCTTCGGCATCTCCGTCGCCTTCTTCCGGCAGGGGAGGGTTCTTGTGCCCATTGTCCGCGTGCTGTCCGTGGACAGCACGCGGACACTTGTCATGTCCCTGGACGGAAGCCGGAATCCGTGTTGTCATGCCAATTCCTGCCCATGACAACGTTGTTATGGAGGCTTCTGTGCACAGCAGGCACCTCACCCGCCTCAGAGACCGGCTGGCCTTACTGGTCGCCGCCCTCCTCGGGCTCGCCGGTCTGACCGCGGTACCCGCCGTGGCCGACGATCCCGTCGAGGCCCGCGGACTCAAGGGCGAGTACTACACCCAGTCCGCCCCCGGCGCCTTCGACTTCCACGAGCTCAAGGCCACCACCTTCGACCCGAACCTCGACTTCGACACCCTCGAACCCCGGCTCGCCGCCGCGACCGGCCGCTCGGACGACATCAGTGTCCGCTGGACGGGCAGGCTCGTCCCGACGGCCTCCGGCCCCCACACCTTCTCCGTCATCGGCGACAACGGCTTCCGTCTGTGGATCGGCGGGCAGCTCCTCATCGACCACTGGGTCGACGACTGGAACCGCGAACAGACGGCGCAGCCCGTCGAGTTGACCGCCGGACAGTCCTACGACATCAAGGTCGAGTACTTCGAGCACTACGGCGGCTCCAATCTCCACCTGCGCTGGGTACCGCCCGGCGGCACCAAGGAGGCCGTACCGCAGTGGGCGTTCCGGCTCCCCGACGGCTACGACTACGACGGCCCGATCGCGACCACCGTCCTCGGCACCGGCCGCACCCTGAAGCTCGACTTCGCCCAGCCGCTCGCGGCACCTCCGGCCGGTCTCACCGACCACCTCCAGGCCGTGATCGGCGGCGCCAAGTGGCCCCTGGGCGCGGCGAAACAGGACCCGCGGGACCCCCGTGCGCTGCTCGTCGCCCTCGCCGAACCCGTCGTGGGCAACAAGGCCGGCACCGCGCGCGGCACCGCCGACCTCCGCTACGACGGCGAAGGCGGGCTCACCAGCGCCGACGGCAACGTTGTCAACGCCTTCTGGAGCAGCGGCCCCAACCGCTCGACATACGAGCTGCGCACCAAGTGGGCCGACCAGGTGGGCCCCGGCAACGCCCATCCCGAGTACCCGCGACCGCAGTTGACCCGTGACGAGTGGCAGAACCTCAACGGGCGCTGGCAGTTCGCCGCCGCCGAGGCGGGCGAACAGCCGCCGGTCGGCCGCACCCTCGCCGAGCGCATCCTCGTCCCCTACCCGGTCGAGTCCCAGCTCTCGGGTCTGGAACGGCACGAGGACCGCATGTGGTACCGCCGCACCTTCACCGTCCCGGCCGACTGGCACATCGGCTCCGGCAAGCGCCTGCGGCTCAACTTCGGGGCGGTCGACTGGCGGTCCGAGGTGTACGTCAACGGGACCAGGGTCGCCGAACACACCGGCGGCTACGACAAGTTCAGCGCCGACATCAGCGACGCGCTGAAGCCCGGCCGTACCCAGGAACTGATCGTCGGCGTGTACGACCCCACCGACGCGGCCGACGGGGAGAACCCGCCCCTCGGCAAGCAGCGTCTCGACCCGAGCGGCATCTGGTACACCCCGTCCTCCGGCATCTGGCAGACCGTCTGGATGGAGCCCGTCGCCCGCGACCACGTCGACTCCCTCAAGCTCACCCCGGACGTCTCCACCAACCGTCTGACGGTCGAGGCACAGGGCGTCCGCGACGGCGTACCGGTCGCGGCGACGGCGTACGACGGCAAGCGGAAGGTCGCCACGGCCCGCGGCCGGACCGGTGAGCCACTGACCCTGACCATCGAGAAGCCGCGCCTGTGGTCGCCCGACGACCCGTTCCTGTACGACCTGAAGGTGACCGTCGGCGCCGACCGCGTCGGCGGCTACTTCGGGATGCGCTCCATCGCCGTCGAGAACGTGAACGGCACCCCGCGCACGGTCCTCAATGGTCAGCCGGTCTTCATGATGGCCACCCTCGACCAGGGCTTCTGGCCCGACGGGCTGCACACCGCACCCACCGACGAGGCCCTCGCGTACGACCTGAGGGTGCACAAGCGGCTCGGCTTCAACGCCGTGCGCAAGCACATCAAGGTCGAGCCCGACCGCTGGTTCTACTGGGCCGACCGGCTGGGCCTGATGGTGTGGCAGGACATGCCCGCCATGACCGCGGGGGTGAATCCGAGCCCCACCGCCCGCGCGGAGTACGAGCGCGAGATGAAACAGATGATCGACGAACACATCAGCAGTCCGTCGGTCGTCATGTGGGTGACCTTCAACGAGGGCTGGGGGCAGTACGACGTCGGCCGGATCGCCGAGCAGGCCAAGGCCTGGGACCCGACCCGCCTGGTCAACAACCAGTCGGGGCTCAACCTCGGCGCCGACGGCAACGCCGGCGACATCATGGACGAGCACGGCTATCCCAGTCCCGCTCTGCCACCCCACCCGGACGGCAGACGTGCCCTGGTCAGCGGCGAGTACGGCGGGCTCGGCCTGGCGGTGCCCGGACACGCGTGGTCGGTCCAGCAGTCGTACGTCGACGTCGATCCGGCGACCTACACCGACGACTATCTGTCCAGACTCGACGAGGTACGGGCGCTGGCCTGCCGCGGCGGCAACGCGGCCGTCTACACCCAGATCTCGGACGTCGAGGGTGAGCTGAACGGGCTGCTCACCTACGACCGCAAGGTCCTGAAACCGGACGTCGAACGGGTCAGGGCCGCACACCAGGGCCTCATCCGGGACGCGTCCCGGACGACTCCGGCAGGGTGTTGAGAACCCTCGATTGATCCCATCCGCACCATGTGTCCCGCCCCTTTCGCGAGGGGCGGGACTTAATCTGCTGTTAACTGTGCGTAGCTTGATCGTACTTGACCGTAATCGCTGTGGAGCGATTGACTGCTGGCCCACCCGTTGTCGACGCGAGGCAAGCCATTGACTTCTGACCTGCTGGCCCCTCTCGACCTGGCGTTCTGGAACATGGAGTCCGCCGAGCACCCGATGCACCTGGGAGCGCTCGGCGTCTTCACGGCGCACTCGCCCACCGCGGGCGCCCATGCGGCCGACCTGCTCGCGGGCCGGGCGGCCGCGGTCCCCGGCCTGCGGATGCGGATCCGGGACGTGTGGCCGCTCGGCTTCCCGTACGCCTTCGGGGGAGCCGCCCGTGTCCCCGACCCCGACTTCGACCCGCTCCGGCACGTCCTGCTGCACGCCCCGACCGCGGACTTCCACGCCGAGGCCGGCCGGCTCATGCAGCGGCCGCTGGACCGTGAGCGGCCGCCCTGGGAGGCGCACGTGGTGCCGGGCGAGGACGGCGTCTCCTTCGCCGTGCTCTTCAAGTTCCACCACGCCCTGGCCGACGGACTGCGGGCCCTGACGCTCGCCGCCGCCGTCCTGGACCCCATGGACCTGCCCGCACGCAGGCCACGCCCCGAGGAGCCCGCGAAGAGCGCGCTCCCGGATGTGCGCAAGCTGCCCGGGCTCGTCCGGGGCGCCGTCTCCGATCTGGGGCGCGCCCTCGACATCGGCGCCTCCGTCGTCCTGTCCTCCATGGGTGTGCGCTCCAGCACCGCGCTCACCTCCGAGCCGAGCGGTACCCGGCGCACCGCCGGAGTCGTCGTCGACCTCGACGACGTGCACCACGTCCGCAAGAGCCGGGGCGGCACCGTCAACGACGTCCTGATCGCGGTCGTCGCGGGCGCCCTGCGCCGCTGGCTGGACGAGCGCGGTGACGGCAGCGAGGGCGTGGCACCCCGGGCCCTGATCCCCGTCTCCAGGCGCCGCCCGCGCACCGCGCATCCGCAGGGCAACCGGCTCTCCGGGTATCTGATGAGGCTCCCGGTCGACGACCCCGACCCGCTGGGCCGCCTCGACACGGTCCGCACGGCCATGGACCGCAACAAGGACGCGGGCCCCAACCGGGGCGCCGGAGCGGTCGCCCTGCTCGCCGACCACGTCCCGGCCCTCGGCCACCGCCTCGGCGGACCCCTGGCCGGTCAGGGCGCCCGGCTGTGGTTCGACATCCTCGTCACCAGTGTCCCGCTGCCCGGCGTCGGCCTGAGGCTGGGCGGCAACCCGGTCGCCGAGGTCTACCCCTTCGCCCCGCTCGCCCGCGGCCAGTCCCTCGCGGTCGCCATCTCGACGTACCGGGGACAGGTCCACTACGGCCTGGTCGCCGACGCGGAAGCGGTGCCCGACCTGGACCTGCTGGCTCGATCCTTGACCGAGGAGGTGAAGGAGCTGCTGGTCGCCTGCGGTTCTTGATCGTTTCCGGTTTGCGGGTGGACCCCGGCGCTGAAGTAAAATTCCGCGTTCGACAAGCGGACGCGGCACAGCGCCGCACGGGTGACCCAGGGAAGCGGCAGCGCGATGACGGTGACAGAGGACGGTTCGGCGACGGCCATGGACGAGGTCGTGCGCGAGCCCGGTGACGAGGTCGTATACGGCCCCGGCATCGACCCGGAGCGGCTGGCCGTCTGCCTGAGCGTGCTCGACGAGCTCGACAAGCTGGAGGTGGACCACCCCCACGCGATCGCCGTGCGCCGGGCCACCGCCGGGGTCTACCGCCAGGTGAAGCAGCGCCGCAGGCAGGAGCGCCGGGCCGCCAAGACCGCCCACGACAAGGCGGTCACGGAAGCCACGGCGACCGGCTCCGCCCAGCGCATCGACGACGAGACCGAAGGCATCCTGCCGTCCTCGGTCACCGAGGAGGGCAGGATCGCGGGGATACTCCAGCGCCCGCGCTCCTGCTACACCTGCAAGACCCGGTTCGTCGAGGTCGACTACTTCTACCACCAGCTCTGTCCGGACTGCGCCCGCCTGAACCGCGGCAAGCGCGACGCCCGCGCCGACCTCACCGGCAAGCGGGCCCTGCTCACCGGCGGCCGCGCCAAGATCGGCATGTACATCGCGCTGAGGCTGCTGCGGGACGGCGCGCACACGACGATCACCACCCGGTTCCCGAAGGACGCCATCCGCCGGTTCAAGGCCATGGACGACTCCGGGGACTGGCTGCACCGCCTGGAGGTCGTCGGCATCGATCTGCGCGACCCGGCGCAGGCCGTGGCTCTCGCCGAGCAGGTCGCCGGGGCGGGCCCGCTCGACATCCTCGTCAACAACGCGACGCAGACCGTACGCCGGCTGCCCTCCGCCTACGCCGCCCTGGTCGACGGCGAGAGCGCCCCGCTGCCCGCCGGTGAACTCCCCGCCCACCACGTCATCGGCGCCTTCGGCTCCGGCGCGGTCGACGGGCTCGCCTCGCTGCCCGCCGGGATCTCCGGCATCGACGCCCAGCAGGTCGTCGACCTCGCCCTGGTCGCGGGCAACGCCAGCGTGGCCCGGCACCTCGACGGCACCGCCATCGACGCGGGCGGCCTCGTCCCCGACGTCGTCGACAGCAACACATGGGTCCAGACCATCGAGCAGATCTCCCCGGTGGAGCTCCTCGAGACCCAGCTGTGCAACTACACGGCACCGTTCATCCTGATCAGCGCACTGCGCCCGGCCATGGCCGACGCCGCGAAGAAGGCCAGGAGCGGCCGGTCCTACGTCGTGAACGTCTCCGCGATGGAAGGCGTCTTCGGCCGCGGCTACAAGGGCGCGGGCCACCCCAACACCAACGCCGCCAAGGCCGCCATGAACATGGTCACGCGGACCAGCGCCCAGGAGATGTTCCAGACCGACGGCATCCTCATGACCTCGGTCGACACCGGCTGGATCACCGACGAGCGCCCGCACTACGACAAGCTCCGCCTCGCCGAGGAGGGCTTCCACGCCCCCCTCGACCTGGTCGACGGCGCGGCCCGCGTCTACGACCCGATCGTGCGCGGCGAGGACGGCGAGGACGTGTACGGGGTCTTCCTGAAGGACTACGCGCCCGGCAAGTGGTGAGCCCGCGGACCTGAGCTTCGGCGGTGGCCCGGCGTGTGGGCCGCCGCCGAAGGGGAACTCGGGGGCCCTGAGCGTTCCCGCCAGGAGTTGTCATGCCACGTCCACACAGCATCGACCCGCGTGCCTTCAACGATCCGCGCAATCACTACCCGACCGACGAGGAGTTCTACGCGAGTGACCGTCCGGTCCACCGCGAGCTCCCCGAGGACCGGCCCCGAGGCGGTGCCTCCGACCCGCTCAGGCACCCCTGGACCTGGGGCATGATCGCGCTCGTCGTCTTCGTGTGCCTGATCGTCCTCATGGGCATCGCCCTGTTCCCGTGACCTTGTCAGGAGGGCGGCGGGGCGTACGACCGCAGCCGGTCGTGCACGGCGTACCCACCCGGGTGCGCCGCCCGCACCCGGGTGCCCCCGTCCACCAGGAGGTCGGCCCCGGTGATCCACTCGGCCGCGTCGGACACGAGCCACACCACGGCCCGCGCGATGTCCCCGGGCTCGCCGATACGCCCCAGCGGCAGCTCGACGGGACCCTTCTCCCACACGAACCGGGCCATCTCCGTCCGTACGAGACCGGGCGAGACGGAGTTGACCCGCACTGTCGGTGCCAGCTCGCCCGCCAGCTGCTGGGTGAGGTGAAGCAGCGCCGCCTTGCTGGTGCCGTACGCGCCGACGTTCGGGCCCACGTGCCCGGCGCCCTCGGTGCAGACGTTGACCACCGACCCGCCGTGCTCCCGCATCCATCCCCGCCAGGCGGCCTGCACCAGCCGCAGCGGTGCCTCGACATTGACGGTGAAGGCCTCGCGCCAGGCGTGCGGATCCACGTCCACGAGGGGGCCGTACGGCTGATTCGTCGCCGCGTTGTTGACCACGATGTCGAGGCGGCCGAACTCGCGCAGGGCGAGGTCCACGAGGGCGCGTGGATGGGCCGGATCGGCGACGCTGCCCGCGAGTCCGACGCCACCGAGCTCGGCGGCGGTCCGCAGGACGTCCTCCCGGTCCCTGGCCGTGACGCACACCAGTGCGCCGGCGTCGGCGAGTTGCCGGGCGACCTCGTGCCCGATCCCGCGGGTGCCGCCCGTCACGAGGGCGGCCCTGCCGTGCAGTCCGTACGACGCCGTCATCGCCGTACCGTCTCATGACGGCCCGTCAGTCAACAGTCTCCAGGCGGGAGTTGCGTGCCGCGACCAGCTCCAGGACGGCGCGCCAGTCCTCCAGGACACCGGCGTCGAACCGGGCCGTCAGGCTCTCCTCGGCCGCCAGGCGCAGCAGTTCGTCGTCGGTGGCGGAGCCATGATGGCACACCAGGCGGTAGACCCGTTCGCCGAGCAGGGTGCGGACGACCTCGGCCGCCTGGCCGGTGTCCATCACCAGGCCTGCCACCTGGAGTTCCTTGTCGGCGGGCCGGCCGCGGCGCAGCAGCGCGGCGGTCCGCAGGGCCTGTTCGCTGCCGCAGGCGTGCAGCAGATCCATCAGCTCGTCGACACTGCGCAGTTCCATACGTCAGACCTCCCGCCGGCCGGACCGTTGCCATGGGTCAGCAGAACATGGGCGCCTTGCGAATCGGCCAACGGGACTTGAACTGCGCGACCCCGACGGCTCGGAGGGCCGGTCGATCCGTAGGCCGAACGGGTGACTTCAGAAAGGCGTATCAAGTGACAAATCAGGCGTAAAACAGGCGGAGAAGTCAAAGTGAATTGCAATGGTTACACCTTGTTTTCAGCCCCTATCGAGCGGCCCCCCGCTCATCTGGTTAATCTGTAGCCGACGGACGGCAGTACGGGGTCCCACCCACACCCACAGTCCGTCCCGGGACAAGCCGTTCACCATGGCCTGCTCTCACCTGAGTTGCCGGCGCCACCGCGTCCGAACCCGATCTCGACCCAGACCCGAGCGGACGTCCAGGCACCGGACCGTAGGTTGGACAGGTACCCGTCCCGAGGGTGAGCCCGACACATAAGGAGTGCGCGGTGACACCGGAGAAGACGAATCGCGAACAGCGCCCCAAGGAACGCCCGGAGCGCGCGGGCCGACGGCCCGGAGACATCGGCAGCCTCGACGTGTGGGCGCGCTCCGCCCCCATCCGTCTCGCGGGTTACGAGGACGACCTGGCCGAACCCCACATCCTGCCCAGCGTGGACTGACCGCAGGACCTTCGCGATCGCCGACGGCATGGGCGTGCGAAACTCACGCCCATGCTGATCAGACAAGCCGTGGCCGAGGACTGGCCACGGATCTGGCCGTTCTGGCACCGGATCGTGGCCGCGGGCGAGACCTACGCCTGGGACCCCGGCACCTCCGAAGAAGCCGCCCGCGCCCTGTGGATGAACCCGGCCAAGCGCGTGTACGTCGTCGAGGACGAAAGCGGCGCTCTCGTCGCCTCGGCCTACGTCACCCCCAACTACGGCGGCCCCGCCGCCCGGATCGCCAACGCCGCCTTCATGGTCGACCCCGACCGGGGCGGCCGGGGCTACGGCCGCGCCCTGGCCGAGCACATCCTGGCCGCCGCCGCGGCCGACGGCTACCGGGGCATGGTGTTCAACGCCGTGGTGGAGACCAACCCAGCAGTGAAGCTGTGGACCTCGCTCGGCTTCACGATCCTCGGCACCGTGCCGGACGCCTTCGAACACCCCCGGCACGGACGGGTCGGCCTGCACATCATGTACAAGGCCCTCCAGGGGTAGGAGTTCAGTCGAGCGGCGCCGTCCGCCGCCACGGCTGCCGCCGCTCCAGCTCCTCCGCGACCTCCAGCAGCACCGCTTCGGACCCGGGCCGCGCCACCAGCTGTACGGCGGTGGGGGCGCCCGAGGACAGGGTGCCGAGCGGGACCGACACGGCCGGCCAGCCGGTGAGGTTCCACGGCGGGGTCAGCGGCGAGTAGTTGGTGTTGGCCAGGACGTTGCGCAGCCACCCCCGCTCGTGCCAGGCCTCGGCCTTGGGAGAGCGGCGGGCCAGCGCCGGAAGCAGCAGGACATCGTGCTCGGCGAAGAACGGCTCCAGGCGCTCGCGCAGTTCCTCCCGGGCCTTGCCCGTCCGCACGGCCTTGACGAAGCGCCGGCCGATCGCCGCGTGCACCCGGGTGCGCCGGGCCAGGAGACGGGGGTCGAGTCCCTGGGCGTCCACCGCGGTACCCGCGGTCCAGGTGGCCAGCGAAGTGACGCCCAGCGACAGCGGGTACGGCGGGTCGGCGCGCCGCACCTGATGCCCCGCCTTGATCAGCAGTCCGGCCGCCTCGCGGACCGCGTTCGCGTACGGCGCGCTGATCGTGACTCCGGCGAGCGGGCTGCGCAGAGACATGGCGATGTCGAGCGTTGCGGGAGTGTCCCGTCGTACGAACTCGGTGCCGGCGATGACCGAAAGCAGCAGGCGGGTGTCCTCGACCGTGGTCGCGAGGGGGCCGTTCTCGGACATGCCGAACCAGTCGCCGTCACTGATGCCGGCCGGTACCACTCCCGACCCGGGCTTCAGTGTGACGAGCCCGCAGTTGGCCGCAGGGATGCGCAGGGAGCCCATGCCGTCGTTGCCGAGGGCGATCGGGACCAGGCCCGCGGCGACCGCGGCCGCGCTGCCACCGGACGAGCCGCCCGCCGTGCGCGAGGTGTCCCAGGGGTTGCGGGAGGTGCCGTGCACGCCCTCGGTGGTGCCGAAGACACACAGCTCCGGCACGTTCGTCAGCCCCACGACCACCGCGCCCGCGGCCCGCAGCCGGGCCACGACCTCATGGTCGGCCTCGGCGGGCGTGTCCGGTGTCGCGGCGGAGCCGACGCGATTGGTCTCGCCGCGCACCGCGAGGTTGTCCTTGACGGCCACCGGCACACCGGCCAGGGGCAGTTCACCGAGATCGCCCCGGGAGCCCACCTCGTCGGCCTCCGCCAGTGCCGCCTCGGCGCGGACCACCCGGAACGCCCCGATCCGCCCGTCGAGCTTCTCGATCCGGGCGAGGTGCTCGGCCACCACCTCCCGGGGCGTGGCCCGCTTCTCGCGGACGGCGGCGGCGATCTCGGCGGCGGTACGGCCGACCCAGCTGGTCACGTGCGCTCCTCGGGGCTACTCGCGAGTACGTAGGGAGAACTCTGCCCGTAGGCGGACGTCACGTCGAGAGCGCTCGCGCTTGGACATTCGGACCGGTGTTCTTGGACTTTTCGCGACGGGTGAGGTTGGGGAGGGGCGTCGACCAGCAGGTCATCCGATCTCTGGCTCAACTCTCCGCTGCTTCCGCACCGTTGACAGTGCATGTGGCGACCTCAAGTATCAGCCATCCGATGAATAGGGAGTCGCTCATGAGGAAACGGCTGGGATTCGCCGCCGCCGCAGCAGCAGCAGCCGTCGTCGCGCTGCTGGCGCTGCTCCTGGCACCCGTTCCGGCGGTCGCCCGCACGGACCAGCGGGCGCCGGTCGGCGTGCCTGCCCTGACCGTGCCCGCCCTGACCCGCTGGACCCCGGAGTCCGGCGCCTACGTCTATCGGCCCGGGGCCCGGCTGATCGCGGACGGCCCGGCCGAACGCCGGGTCGCCGACACGCTGGCCGGCGATCTGCGGGCGGCCGGCCACGGCCGGGTCCCCGTTGTGCGCGGTGGAGCCAGGACCGGTGACATCGTTGTCGACGTCAGTCCCTCCCGGACCCCCCTCGGCGCCGAGGGCTACGAACTCCACGTCGGCACAACCCTGTCCATCACCGGGGCGACCGAGGCCGGCGCTTTCTACGGCACACGGACCCTGCTCCAGCTGCTCGCGCAGGGCGACCGGATCCCCGCCGGACGCACGGTCGACGTGCCGCGCTACAAGGAGCGCGGTGTGGGCGTGTGCGCCTGCTACATCCACATCTCGCTGCCCTGGCTGGAGAACCTCGTCCGCGAGATGGCGTACAACAAGCTCAACCAGCTGCTCGTGGAGCTGAAAGTCAAGAGCGACGCCCACCCCGAGGCAAACACCTGGGGCTACTACACCAAGGACGAGATACGGCAGCTCGTCGCACTCGGCGACCGGTACCACGTCGAGATCATCCCCGAGATCAACTCCCCGGGGCACATCGACCCGTGGATCGAGAACCGCCCGGACCTCCAGCTCACCGACTCCGACGGCGACAAGCAGCCCTCACGCCTCGACATCACCCAGCGGGCGGCCTTCGACTACTACACGAGTCTGATGGACGAGTACGCCCAGGTCTTCACGGCGAAGTCCTGGCACATGGGCGCCGACGAGTACATGCTCGGCTCCGACTTCGCGAAGTACCCGCAGATCCTGAACTACGCCCGGGAGAAGTACGGTCCGGACGCCACCCCGCAGGACGCCTTCGCCGACTTCGTCAACCGCGTCCACGACCACGCGGCGAGCAAGGGCGTCCGGCTGCGCGTCTGGAACGACGGGCTGACCGGCGCCAACACCGTACCGGTGAAGACCGACACCACGGTCGAGCACTGGCTGAACGTGGCGGTGAAACCCAGCGCGCTCATCGCGCAGGGCTACTCGGTGATGAACTCCGCCTACTCCCTCTACCTGATCCGCGGCGGCTTCCACAGCGACACCGAGTCGCTCTACGACCAGAGTTGGGACCCGCGCGGCTTCGAGGGCGAGAAGCTGGCCTCCTCCCGGGGTGTCACCGGAGCGAAGATCAGCCTGTGGCCGGACAACGGGCGTGGTGAGACCGAGAACGAGGTCGCCGTACGGCTCTGGCCCGCCCTACGGCACGTAGCCGAGGCCACCTGGGGCGATCCGCATCCCGACGCGACCTACGCGGAGTTCGTGGCACGCGGTACCGCTGTCGGGCACGCGCCCGGTTGGCGGGATCTGACCCGGGTGGCGTTGGCGGACGGGACGTACACCTTCGGGCGGTCCTTCACGGCCTCGGTGCAGCGCACGCCGGACGGCTATGTGACCCTCCGGTCGGCGGCCGGCTGCCTCGCGATCAGCGGCGGCAAGCTCACGCTCAACGTGCCGCTCCAGCCCGGCGTCGAGGCGACCTGGGACACCTGCGACGCGGCGAGCACCCTGCAGCGCTGGGAGCCGGAGCCGGAGCCGGAGCCGGTGGCGGGCGGCTACCGACTCGTCAACGCGATCACCCGGATGGCGCTCACCGTCACGGACGAGGGCCGGATCGTGCAGTACCCGGCCGACCAACGCACGCCCGCAGTCTGGCACTTGAGCTGAGGAGCCCCCATGACCGTCTCCAGACGCCTCTTCGTCACCGCAGCGGCCGGCCTTGCCGTGACCGGCATTCCGGGTCCGGCCGTCGCCGTGGACGGTGACCGCTTCTACCGCATCCCCGTCTCGCCTGACGACAGCGAGACCGACCTGGTGCGCAAGGCATCCCAAGTCCGGCCCACCGCACGGCAGATCGCCTGGCAGCGCCTGGAGCGGACCGCGTTCCTGCACTTCGGCGTGAACACCTTCACCGGCCTGGAGTGGGGCACCGGCGACGAGGACCCGGACGTCTTCCAGCCGACCGGGCTCGACACCGACCAGTGGGCGGCGGCGCTGAAGGACGGCGGCTTCAAGCTGGCCATCCTCACGGTCAAGCACCACGACGGCTTCGTGCTCTACCCCTCCCGCTACACCGACCACACCGTGGCGTCGAGCAGTTGGCGGGACGGCCGGGGCGACGTGCTGCGCTCCTTCGCCGACTCGATGCGACGGCACCAACTCAAGGTCGGCGTCTACCTCTCGCCCGCCGACGAGAACCAGTACCTCCACGGCGTCTACGCCAACGGCAGCGCCCGCTCCCCGCGCACGATCCCGACCCTCGTGGCGGGCGACGACCGTACGCCGGACCGCTCCTTCACCCTCCCCGCGACCGACTACGGCGCCCACATGCTCAACACGCTGTACGAGGTGCTCACCGAGTACGGGCCCGTCGACGAGGTGTGGTTCGACGGCGCCCAGGGACACATCCCGCCCGACAAGGTCGAGAGCTACGACTGGGACAGCTGGTACACCCTGGTCCGCGCCCTCGCTCCGGACGCGGCGATCGCCGTCACCGGCCCCGACCTGCGCTGGGTCGGCAACGAGAGCGGTATCGCGCGCGAGGACGAGTGGAGTGTCGTCCCGGTCAAGGAGAATCAATACGGCCGCACCGACTGGGCGCTGTCGTACGACACCCCAGACGAGGGCAGCCGCGCGGCCCTGATGAAGGCGCGGCCCGCGACGGACTACCTCCAGTGGTGGCCCGCCGAGTGCGATGTCTCCATCCGGGACGGGTGGTTCTACCACGCCGACCAACAGCCCAAGTCCGTCGACTACTTGACGGAGATCTTCTTCGGGTCGGTGGGCCGCAACGCGGTACTGCTGCTCAACGTCCCGCCGGACACGGACGGCCTGCTGCACGACACGGACGTCGTCCGGCTGCGCGAGTTCCGTGAGCGCCTCGAACGTGAACTGCCCCGCGATCTGGCCCAGGGTGCCCCGAGGACCGTGACCCCGGATCGCGTCACGCTGGACCTGGGCCGCGAGCAGGAGGTCGACCGCATCCGCCTCGCCGAGGACATCCGGCACGGTCAGCAGGTGGAGCGCTGCGTCGTCGAGGCCTTCCGCGACGGGGCCTGGACCCAGGTCGCGGCCGCCGGGACGATCGGCGCGAGCCGCATCCTGCTGCTCGCGGCTCCGGTACGGGCCCGGCGGTGGCGTTTGAGGGTCCAGCAGGCCCGAAGTACCGTACGGATCAAGGAGGTCGGTCTGTACCGCTCCAGGGTCTGACCGGGGTCCGGTGGGGGCCCGACGCGGGACCTGACCTCCCGTACCGGGCCCGGCACCCCGCCGGTCAGGCCCGGGACGCCAGGGGCCGTCGGGCGTTCCAGGTGTCCAGCCGCTGCCGGTAGGCGGCCTCGACGACCGGACAGGGGTAGGTGCCGAGGACGAGCCGCAGGGGCGGTTCGGGGTGCGTCGGCGGTGGCCCGGGGATCCTGCGGGGCTCGGGCGGCGGCACCGGCCCTGCGGGCCTCGCGGATCGGTTCGCAGGCGGCGAGGGGGTCGGTGTGCACCGCGGAGGAACCGGACCAGTCGGTGCCGTACGGGCATGGTTCGACGATCGTGACGCGGAGGCCGAGCGGTCCGACCTCCTGGGCGAGCAGGACCGGCAGTGCCGCCTGGGTCACCCACAGCGGGCCGAGCACGTTCGTGTCCAGCTGGGCGCGGGCTTGTTCCTCGGTGGTCTCCTCGGCCACGCCGAACAGACCGTAAGCCCGCGTTGTCGACGACCACGACAACGTGCTGGGCGAGGTGCTGGCCGCCAACAAGCCGGCCCGCGCGCTCGCCGCGATGTACGAGCCGGGCCGCAACGTGGCTCGGGAGATGTTCCTCGGACCGGAAGCCCGCCGGTTCTTCCCGGACCGGCCGGAGACCGCCGCGCAGACCGCGGCCGCCCTGCGGGCCGAGGCCGACTCCCCCACGACCCCGGGACCGAGCGGCTGGTGGCCTAGCTGGAGGCGGACGAGGAGTTCCGCCGGTTGTGGGCCCGGCACGACGTACGGCCCGCCCGTGACGAGCTCAAGCGGTTCGCGCACCCGGTGATCATCGTCTACCAGGCCCTGCCCGGCGGCCCTTCCGAGGCCGCCCTCGCCCGGCTCGTCTGCCCGGCGGGGCACTCGGCGCGGGTGCCTCTCGCACGCGGCCCCGGCGTCAGCTCGCTCACGTCGTCCCCCCGGCGTCCGGCACACACCCGCGCAGGTCGCGGGGGAGGAGGGCGAGGACGCGGGAGCGCTCCTCGTGGCCGGGGCCGATTTCGAGAGCCAGGCGCAGCAGGCCCAGATGCGACTCGGCGCTTTCACCACCGGCCGTCAGCTTCTCGGCCGCCTCGATCCGTACCGGGACGGGCGCGGTCCGGTCGGCGAGCACCGTACGGAGCACCTCCTTCGCCCGGCCGCGGGCGGTACGCCATCTCATCAGCGCGGCCGCGGCCAGGACGCGGTACCGGGCGGGCACCCCTTCACAGTCCACCACCCGGCGGCAGGCGGCCTCGGCCTCGGCTCCGACGTCCAGCTTCGTCCATGCCGCGGCCACCGCGAGATGCGCTTCGATGTCGGTGGTCTCAGGACCGGAGAGCGACCGCAGGATGCGTCGGCCTTCCTCGCCCAGGTCCTCGGCGAGCAGCGCGGCGGCCCGAGTGCGGACCTCGACGGGTTGGGCAGGGTCGGTGGCCAGGGCGCGCGTCACGGGAACGCGGTTCAGCGCGCCGCTCGCCGGGAGGTGTGCGCAGACCGCGACGCGCAGTTCAGGCGGTGTCTCGGCGTCGGAGGCCAGAGCGAACCAGGGCTCGTCGAGGTTGCCGCCCGCGGTCGCGGCCGCCGCGCACCGGTCCTGGAGGGCGGCCGTGTCGTCCCGGGCCCAGGAGAGAAGCATGTCCTCGACATGGCGGGAGGGGTTGACGAAGCGCAGCAGGCTCGACAGTTCCCTCAACCGCGTGAGCGCCTCCGGCCGCCGTTCCTCGACGAGGCCGACCCATCGGGTGAGGGAAGCGGCGAGATCGGCCCCGGCCAGGGCGCCTGCCGGGACGGCTGTGCCCTCGTCGTCCTCATAGAAGGAAAGGGTCTGCCACGCAGTGGAGTGGGATGTGTGGCTGGACATGAGCCCCGCCGTCGCGTGCAGGCTCAGGCGGTGCAGAGGATCCTGGCTGACCTCGGCCATCAGTGTGCGCCACCGCGGGTACGGGATCAGTCCGACCAACGCGGCGGCGGCCCGGACGCGGGCGGAGGGGTCGGCCGTGGAGTCCGTCGCGATGCGCGTCAGGGCGTGGCGGGTCCGGGGGGCGAGGTCCGACCGGTTCAGATGGGACCCCCCGTCGAATTCCAGCAGTGACTCCGTGGGCAGCGAGTCGTCGTCGATCAGCGCTTCCAGGCGCCTGCGCAGCGTGGCGTCCGGAGCCAGGTGGTCGGCCAGGTCGAGCAGGCGCCACAGGTGTTCGTCGGGCAGCCCGGCCTCGTCGAGGAGACGGTGCAGCGTCTCGGAGGCGGCACGGACGTCCACTTCGGCCAGGACCGAGAGGGCTCTGATGCGGTCGTGCATGCCCCCGCCCGGGTCCTCGGCGACCCGGCGCAGCAACCCCGAGGCGGCGTCGCGGTCACCGGTGTCGAGCAGACGCGTAGCCGCGTCCCGGCGCACCTCCGCCGGCAGGGCAGGGTCCGTCGCGATCTGGCGAGCAGGTCGTCGGTGCCCGCCGCGTCCAGCTGGTGCAGGGCCTCCGCCGCCTCGAGCCGGTCCGCGGCCCCGATGCCCGTGTCCGTCGCCATGCGCGTCAAAGGGGCGCGCAGGTCGTCCGTGACCGCGAAGGTCCTCAGGAACTCCAAGGGGCCGATCCGGTCCCCGATGGCCAGCGTGGGATCGTCGAACACGCTCAGCACGAACTGCCGGAGCCTGGCGGACTCTCCCAGCCCGTGCAGAACCCGCGGGAGGTAGTGGACAAGGTTCCCTCGTTCCCCGGGGGTGGCCAGGAGACGGTCCACCCAGTCCATCGCGAGGGAGCGGCGACCGAGCCGGGCGAGTCGGGCCATGGCGTCGAACCGGGTCCAGCCCCTCAGCCGTTCGTCACGTGCCACGCGCTCGGCCAGCACCACGTCGTCGATGTGGGACACCGCCGTGCCGACGGCGCTCTCCGGCGAGTCGGGACAGGCGACGACCCGCGTGCAGACCAGGACCTGCGTTTCCTGGTCGACCTCCGGCAGCGTCCATATCGCCCTGTGCCGCACATGCACGGGCACGGAAGGGTCCCTGCACAGTTCGACGAGGGGTTCCGGTCGGGCCGGAGCCAGCAGCGCACCCGTCAGATAGCGCGTCATGTACGGGTCCCCGGCCAGGGCGGGATTGCCGTGCAGGGCGTCCGCCAGGGCGCCGAGTGTCGCCTCGGGGAGGTGGCCGGGGAGGATGTCCAGCACGCGGTCGACGTGCAGGTAGGGAAACTCCGAGGCCCGGAGCAGTGCGCACAGGGCGCCGGTCCCCGCGGGAGGGTCCAGGCGGAGCAGTGCGACGGCCGCCGCCTGCCGGGTCTCGGGGACGTGGCCCGCATCCCCGGCCAGAGCGCTCAGCCGACGGCACGCTCCCTCGGCGTCGCCCGCCCACGCCAGCAGAGAGGCCGCCTCGACCCGTCTGCCGCCCGGCAGTTCCGGATCGTCGGCCAACGCGGCGGCCAGGCCCGCCGCGTCGTCGACGGCTCGGCGCACACAGTGCTTCAGAGCCTCCACGCGCACCCCGTGCGGGACGGTGGGATCGGCGACGACACCGGCCAGGCCCGCCCCGTCGAGCACCGCGAACAGCCGGTCCAGCACGGTGGACACATCGAGGTCGCCCACGGTGACGGAGCGGCCGGACAGCTTGATCACGGCTCGGGTGAACCGCCCGGTCAACTTCTCGTCCGCCACCAGCTCGTCACTCAGGATCGTCGCGCACAGCAGCAGGTCGCGCCAGCCGCCGCCGTCCACGACGGTGCGCAGGAACTCCTCGAGCGACATGCCCTGTTCGCGCCAGCGGGCAGCCATGAACAGCACCAGGTTGGGGCGTTCGGCCGCGATCGCCTCGCGCACGGTGGCGAGGGCTTCCGGCGCTTTGGGGTTGAGGCGGTCCGCCAGGGAGCAGCCGGCCAGGTACTCCTGAACCGTGTGGTGGAGGAAACGCAGGTCCTCGCCGTGCCGCAGGACGAGCCCGGTGAAGGCGAGGGCGCCGAGGACCGCGTCCCGGTCGGCGGAGGTGTCCGGGTGGCGCTCGGCGAGCAGGTCCCGCACCTGGTCCAGCAGGGGCCGCGGGTCGCCGCTCTGGCGGGCCTCGGCCGCCGCGTACAGCACCTCGTGCACCCGGTCCAGCAGATCGGGTGTGACGCCGTGACCGGTACCGCTGCTTCGGCGCAGCCGTGCGGAGCCCCTCTCGCGGAGGATGGCGATGAACCGTGCGTAGAGTTCGGCCGGGTTGCGGGGCAGCTCGTGCAGGGCGGCGACCACGCAGATCATCGTCAGGTAGAGCGGATTGCGGGCGACTTCGGACAGGCGGCCCAGGCGCAGCCCTGCGGTCAGTTCCGTGGCCCGCCCTGCGGCGCCGGGCACGTCCAGTGCCGTGAACCAGGCGTGGGCGACACTCTCGATCTCCCGGTCGCCGAACTCCATCAGCGTGTACCGGCGCAGCATGCTCAGCCGGTTCATCTCGGCGGTGACCAGGGAGCGGCTGGCGACGACGAAGCGCAGATATGGCTCGCGGGCCCAGCTCTGGACCAGGCGGATGACCTTGCCGCGCTCTTCCGGGTCCAGGACCTCGTCGAGCCCGTCGACGCAGACCAGCCAGTCCACCGACGGCAGCGGGGCGCTCTCGAAGAACGCCGGTGGCAGTGAGCGCCGCAGACCGGGCAGATCGCGTCCGACCGCCCGGGCCAGGGCCTCCGGGAAGGGCAGGTCCAGAAGCTGGTCGGCGCCGACCCGGACGGGGATGTACGAGGGCGCCCGCGCGGGGTCGTCCAGCCAGGCGGAGGCCGCCGTGCAGGTCAGCCGCCGCAGCAGGCTCGACTTGCCCGTTCCGGCACCGCCGGTGAACAGCACGTGCCGGTCGTCGGCGAGGACGCTCTCGGCGGCCGGCCGGTCCCGGCCCGGGTGCCGGGAGCGGCCGGTGCGAGGGCGGTCTGAGTCCGGGGGAGCCGTGTCGTCCTGCGCTTCGTCGGCCGCCGACGCCTCCTGGCGGACGTACACCGTGGACAGCGGTATGTCCTGGGCGTCCGTCAGCACGGCGGCGTACGGATGCTCGTCGGCGGTGTCCCGCGCGGCCGCGAGGTAGTCGCGCAACCGAGCTCCGGGGTGCCGGAACCCCCCGGCCCGCAGCTGCTCGTCGGTGAGTGTGTCCAGCCAGGGCACCGGTGGTGTCGGAGCGGGGCAGCGGGAGAGGATCTCGGAGACCGGGACCATGTGGGTGCTGCCGGCCTTGTTGGAGCGGGCAAGCATCCCGCACACCCCGCCGGTGCGCCCGTTGACCACCGGGCTGCCGCTGAACCCCTCGCCGACCGGGGTGCCGTGGCCGCGGGGCATCGGCAGCGGGTCCTCGAAGGTCAGCCGGGAGTCGCCCTGGTACTCGAGGGCGGCCCACTGGCCGGCGCGGTAGTCGCCGCGCGGATGGCCGTGGACCCACATGCGGTCGCCGAACGCCATGTGCGGAGCGGTGAGCACGTACGCAGGGGTGAGGGCCGACGGCTCGAACCGCAGAAACGCGATGTCGAGGCCGCTCGCCGCCCGATGGAGCGCGTCCTCGGCGAGCGTCAGGGTGAGTTCGGTCCCGGTCGCCACGATACGGCCGCGCACCGTGGCGGCCCCGGCGACCACATGGGCGCAGGTGACCACGGTTCCGGGGGCGAGGACGAAGCCACTGCCGCCGCCGCTCCCGTCCAGGAGGTCCAGGGCGACGGTGGCGGCCTCCAGCTGATGTCTCCAGCCGTCCATGGCTACGACTCCGGAGACTCACCGGTTTCCGGAGCGGTCCACTCCAGTGTCACCTTCCACGCCGACTTCGAGGACGCCTTGCCGACCACGGCCAGCAACTGGCCCGTGTCGAGGGAGACATCGCAGCCGAACTCCACCGTCGCCCTCGACGCGCCGGTCTGCTGGAGCCGGGTGCCCATGGCCCGGGCCACGGCGGTCAGACTGTCGAGCACGGTGTCCAGGCGCGGGGTCCGCCAGCCGATCTCCTCCTCCTCGGCCAGTGCGGATCCGGCCGGAGCTCCCGACGTACCGACCGAGACGAGGATCCTGTGCCCGTCCACATCGACCGGGACCGTCACATCTGCTTCCTCGCCCAACTGCCCTGCTCCTCTGCCCGATCGGAACGGACTGCTCATCGTAGCGGCTGCGCCCCACGGGCAACGCCCGTGCTGTCCCGCACGATCAACCGCGGCACCGGCACCCGGACCGTCCGCGCCGGCCCCCCGTCCAGCAGCGCCGTCAGTTCCCTGGCCGCCGTGCGGCCGAACTCGACGCTGTCCCGGGACAGGGCCGACAGCCAGGGCTTGACCATGCGGCACAGTGCCGAGTCCTCCCAGGCCACCACCGACACGTCCGCGGGGACCGATTGGCCCAGTTCGGTCGCGGCGGCTACTCCGGCGAGGGCCATCACGTCGTTGTCGTAGATCAGCGCGGTCGGGGGAGCGGACGCCTCCAGGACCCGGCGGGTCACGGCCGCGCCCGCCGCGTCGGAGTAGTCGGTGGTCACCGACTTCACCCCGGTCAGCCCGCGCCGCCCGGCCTCCGCGCGCAGGGTGCGGATGCGGCGCTCGGTGTGGGCGAGCCCCGGCAGGCCCGCGATGTGCACGATCCGCCGGTGGCCGAGCGCGTACAGCTCGTCCACGACCGCGGCCATCGCGCCCGCGTCGTCCGCCCAGACGGTCGACAGCCCGGGATGGCGCTCGTCGGGGGCGCCGCCGATCACGACCCCGGGCAGGCCCAGTTCGTCGAGAACCCCGGTGCGGGGGTCGTCGGTTCGCGGGTCGACCACCAGGACGCCGTCCACCCGGTGTTCGGCCCACCAGCGCCGGTACACCGCGCACTCGTCCTCGATGTCCTCCACCACCTGGAACAGCAGCCCGAGATGACGCTCCGCCAGCACCTCCTGTATCCCCGAGACGAGTTGGAGGAAGAAGGAGTCGACGCCGAGCGTCTCGGCGGGGCGGGCCAGGACGAAGCCGACCGTGGCGGCACCCTCGCCGGACAGTGCGCGGGCCGCGGTGCTGGGGCGCCAGCCGAGTTCCTCGGCGACCTGCCGCACCCGGTCGCGGGTGTCCTCGGAGACCCCGGGCCGGCCGTTCAGCGCGAAGGAGACCGCGCTCTGGGAGACCCCGGCCCGCCGCGCGATGTCCTTCATCGTGGGCCTGCGGGCCGGGGTCCTCTTGCCTGACACGCTGTTTCCCCAATTCCGCGACGGTCGATGGGCCCAGAATGTACTAATGCGGTTCAGCTGCGTCAACCTAATGCGCATTAGTCACTAAACACATTAGCTGTGCGAGATGCATTGACGGGCCTGTGGAGTGGCGTGCAGGGTCTCCGTCGTTGGCCACCTCCGCCGCGAAGGAGAACGGTTCGCCGTGCCCATTTCCCGCAGAACCCTCGCTGCCGCCGCCGTCTGTGTCGTCCTGCCGCTGAGCGGCTGCGGCTCCGGCGACGACAGCGGTTCGAGCGACGCCTCCGGCAAGATCGAGGGTGACATCACCTTCCAGACCTGGAATCTCAGGGCGAACTTCAAGGACTACTTCGAGGGCCTGATCGCCGACTTCGAGAAGAAGTACCCGGGCACCGAGGTGAAGTGGATCGACCAGCCCGCCGAGGGTTATGCCGACAAGATCAGCGCCGATGCCGCGGGCGGCACCCTGCCCGACGTCGTCAACGTGTCCCCGGACCTGGTCGCGCCCCTCGCCAAGGCGGGCCTCGCGCTCGACCTCGACAAGGCGGCCGGACAGTACAGGAGGGAGTACCTGGACGGCGCCTGGGCCAGCCATCAGATACCGGGCATGACCGGCACGTACGCCTTCCCCTGGTACCTCAACACCGGCCCGCTCTTCTACAACAAGTCGCTCTTCGAGGAGGCCGGACTGGACCCCGACCAGCCGCCGAAGACGTACGACGAACTCTTCACCGACGCCCTGGAGCTGGCGAAGAAGAGCGACGGCAAGGTCGCCACCCTCGCCAACGTGCCCACCATCGAGGACTTCGGCCGCTACGGCGTCCCGCTCATGAACTCCGAGGGCACCGCCTTCGCCTTCAACGACGCCAAGGGCATCGAACTCCTCACCAGGTACAAGAAGTTGTACGACGCCAAGGCACTCGACCCGCAGGCGCTGACCGCCACACCCGAGTCGTCCGGCAAGAAATTCCTCACCGGGGCCGTCGCCATGAATCCCGGGAGCGCCCTGGACCTCGGCAACTTCAAGAAGCAGGCGCCGAACCTGTACAAGAACATCGGCATCACCGACCAGATCACCAGCACCGGGCACGTCAACATGTACGTGATGGGCGTGATGGTGAACGCGCAGACCAAGAAGAAGGCGGCCTCCGTCGCCTTCGCGCACTACGTCACCGACGCCGAGCACCAGATGTCCTTCGCGAAGAAGGTCGCGATCTTCCCGAGCACCGCGGGATCTCTGGACGACCCGTACTTCACCAAGGAGGACGGGACGGACGAGACACGGGTGCGGATCGCCGCCGCCAAGTCCCTGAAGAACGCGGTCAATTACACGCCCGTGCTGTTCAGCGAGCAGATGAAGACGGCACTGCGCAACGAGGTCGCCAAGGCGTTGCAGGGCAAGGAGAGCCCCGAGGAAGCCCTCGACAACGCTGTCAAGGCGTGTGACACGCTGCTGCGGCAGCAGGGATAGGCATGTCGTCGTCCCCCACCGTGTCCCGGGTGCGGCGTCAATGGCCGCTGAGTCCCTGGCTGCTCGCCGCACCCGGGCTGCTGATCATCGGCGCGTTCATCCTGTACCCGTTCGTCTCCACGCTGGTCAACGCCTTCACCGACAAGCGCACCCTGATCCCCGGCGAGTTCGTCGGCCTCGCGAACTTCCGTGAGCTGCTGCACGACGACATGTTCTGGATCGGGCTGCGCAACAGCACGCTGTACGTCCTCGGAGTCGTGCCCGCGCTCGTGATCCTGCCGCTGCTGCTCGCGCTGCTGGTCCAGAAGAACATCCCCGGCATCACCTTCTTCCGGTCCGCCCTCTACACCCCGGTCGTCGCGTCGATCGTCGTGGTCGGACTCATCTGGGTCTGGCTCCTCGACGAACGCGGCCTGATCAACTCGCTGTTGGAGGCCGTCGGGGTCGGCCGGGTCGGTTTCCTGAGCGACCAGTGGCTGCTCCTGCTGAGCGCCATGGCGGTCACGGTGTGGAAGGGCCTGGGCTACTACATGATCATTTACCTGGCCGCGCTGGCCAACGTGCCGCGTGAGCTGCACGAGGCCGCCGCGGTGGACGGGGCGGGTGCCGTCCGGCGGTTCGTCACGGTGACGGTGCCCGCCGTCCGATCGACGATGGCACTCGTCGGGGCGCTGTCCTCGGTCGCCGCCTTCAAGGTGTTCTCCGAGGTCTACCTGATGGCCGGCCCGAGCGGCGGACCGGCCGGCGAGGACACCACGCTCGTGATGCTCGTCCAGCGCACCGGCACCGGACTGACCGGCCGGGTCGGCTACGCCTCCGCGATCTCGGTCGTCGTGTTCGTCGTCACCGTCGCGCTGATGCTGCTCGTGCTGCGGGCCGATCGGAGGGCGGAGACATGACCACCCGCGTCCGTAAGGGCGAACTGCTGCTGAGATACGTCCTGTTGCTCGCCGTCCTCGCCCTGACCATCGGCCCCTTCCTCTGGCAGCTGTCGACCTCGCTCAAGGGCCCCACGGAGGACATCTACAGCTCGCCGCCGTCCTTCCTCCCCCGGCATCCGACCCTGCACAACTACGAGCGGGTCGCCGACACCATCCCCGTCTGGGACTACGCCTTCAACTCGCTGAAGGTCGCCACCGCCAACGTCGTGACCAACTGCGCCGGTTCGGCACTCGCCGGCTACGCCCTGGCCCGACTGCGCTACCGCGGCCGCCGGGCGGCCACCCTCGCCTTCGTCCTGGCGATGCTCGTGCCCGTGGAGGGCATCATCATCGCCCAGTTCACCACCATGCGGGAGCTCGGCCTCAACAACACCCTGGTCGGCGTGGTCCTGCCGGGCTGCGTCGGCGCCATGAACGTCCTGCTGATGCGCAACGCCTTCCTCAACCTGCCGTACGAGATCGAGGAGGCCGCCTACGTCGACGGCGCCAACGTCTGGCAGCGGTTCCTGCGGATCGCGCTGCCGTCGGTGAAGGGGACGGTGGCCGTCGTCGCGATCTTCGCCTTCATGGGCGCCTGGGACGACTTCCTGTGGCCGCTGATCGTGCTGAGCGACCCGTCGAAGTTCACACTGACCATCGGCCTCAACTATCTGCACGGCACCTTCGCAGGCGACGAACGGCTCGTCGCCGCGGGCACGGTCATCGCCGTGGCCCCGCTGATCGCCCTCTTCGCCGGCCTCCAGCGGTACTTCTTCCGCGGGGTGGGCGAGGGGGCGGTGAAGGGCTGAATCCCAGCCCCGCGTCTGACAAGGACTCCGCATGCCTGCTGCCGTGCGCTTCGGCGTCAACTACACCCCGAGCGTCGGATGGTTCCACCACTGGCTCGACTTCGACCTGGACGCCGTCCGCGCCGACCTCGACTCGATCGCCGCCCTGGGCCTCGACCACATCCGGGTCTTCCCGCTGTGGCCGTACTTCCAGCCGAACCGCACCCTGATCCGGGAGCGTGCCGTCACGGATCTCGTACGGCTCGTCGACGCCGCCGCCGAGCGCGGTCTCGACGTCAACGTGGACGGTCTGCAAGGGCACCTGAGCAGCTTCGACTTCCTGCCGGCCTGGACGAGGACCTGGCACCGCCGCAACCTCTTCACCGACCCGGAGGTCATCGAAGGCCAGGCCGCCTATCTGCGCACGCTGGCGGCGGCGCTGGCGGACAGCCCCGCCTTCCTCGGCATGACCCTCGGCAACGAGGTCAACCAGTTCTCCGCGGCGCCCCATCCCGACCCCGACCCGGCCACGTCCGGGCAGATCGACGCCTGGCTCACCCGCATGCTGGCCGCCTGTGAGGAAGGGGCGCCCGGGCGGCTGCACCTGCACGCCGAGTACGACGCCACCTGGTACCAGGACGACCAGCCCTTCACCCCCGCCCAGGCCGCCCGCCACGGCGCTGTCACCGCCGTGCACTCCTGGGTCTTCAACGGCACCGCCCAGCGCCACGGCCGCACCTCCGTCCAGAGCGAGCACCACGCGGCCTACCTCGTCGAGCTGAGCAAGGCCTGGGCCGAGGACCCGCACCGGCCGGTCTGGCTCCAGGAGGTCGGCGCGCCCGCGCCGCTGGTCCCGCCCGAGCACGCCGCCGCCTTCACCGAGGCGACCGTGGCCAACGTCCTGGACTGTCCCGACCTGTGGGGCGTCACCTGGTGGTGTTCCCACGACGTGTCCCGGGACCTGGCCGACTTCCCCGAACTGGAGTACGGACTGGGCCTGTTGACCAACGACCGGCAACCGAAGGACACGGCCCGGGTGCTGGAGCGGGCGGCACGCGCCGGCTCCACCGCTCCGGAACGGCGTACGACAGCCCTGGTCGTCCCCGCCGACCCCGGCTCCCGCTCGCTGTGCGCGCCCGGCGGCCCGGTCTACGAGGCCTACTTCCGGCTGGTCGCGGACGGCGCCCGCCCCACCACCGTCCTCGACACCCGTGCCGCCGACCGGGAGCACCTGTCCGCGCGCGGGATCACCGAGGTCGTCACCTCCGATCAGGTACTCCCACCCCACCAGGACCACTAGGAGGCACCCGCTCGTGAACCCCACCAGACGCACGGTTCTGCTCGCCGCGACCGCGGCGGCGGTGCTGCCCGCGCTGCCCGCGAAGGCGGCGACGGCGACCGCGCTCCAGCCGTACGCCACCTACTGGTACCCGGACTCCCTGCCCTCCGGCAGCCCCGGCCCCGGCATCACCTGGCGCAGCCTCAAGGCGTGGCGGGCGGCCGACGACGCAGACCTCGCCTTCAACGCGGCCTCCGTGCCGCTCGCCGCCCGCTTCACCCCGACGCCCGCGAACCCGACGGCACGCGCGGGCCAGGCCCGCATCCAGTCGCTGGTCTCCTTCGGGCCCACGGCGGGCAACCCCTCGCAGGGCTCGGCGACCTCCGACTACTACGCCTTCGGGCACTGGGCCTACGTCGACGAACTGGTCTTCTGGGGCGGCTCGTCCGGCGAAGGGCTGATCCTCGCGCCGAACGCCCCGATCGTGGACGCGGCCCACCGCCACGGCGTGCCCGTCCTCGGCAACGTCTTCCTGCCGCCGGTCGCCTACGGCGGACAGCTGCGGTGGACGCGTGACCTGGTGCAGAAGGACGCGGCCGGCCGGTACCCACTGGCGGCTCAACTCGTCGCGGTCGCCACGGCGTACGGCTTCGACGGATGGTTCGTCAACGCGGAGACCGGCGGAGGGGACGCCGCGCTCGGGGCGGACATGCTCGGATTCGTACGGGAGTTGAAGTCCCTCTCCGCCGCGAAGGGACAGCGGGTCACCTGGTACGACTCGATGACCGTGAACGGGACGGTGAGCTGGCAGGGCGCGCTGAACAGCCGCAACCAGGCGTTCTTCGAGACCGCGGACGACCTGTTCGTCGACTTCCGGTGGACGGCGGCCGGTCTGGCGTCCTCGGGCACGCTGGCCCGGCAACTGGGTCGCAGCCGCTACGCGTTGTGGGCGGGCCTGGACGTGGAGGCGGGCGGCTGGAACACGTCCGAGAACTGGGACGCGATCGTGCCCCGGGACCGGGCCCATGTGACCTCGATCGGGCTGTACCGGCCGGAGTGGACCCGCAACCACCTGCCCTCGGACCAGCGGGCACCGGAGAACTTCCACGCGGCCGACGACCGTTTCTGGACGGGGGTGTCCCTCGATCCCTCACGGCCGGACGAGACGGACGGCTGGCGGGCTCCGGCGGTGTCGGTCGCGGACCGGTCGACGGTCACCGCGCTGCCGTTCGCGAGCGTGTTCAACACCGGCCACGGGCTGCGGTGGTACGAGGAGGGGGCCGTCACGTCGGAGACGGCGTGGAACCACCTCGGGCTGCAGGACCGGCTGCCGTCGCGGCGGTGGGTGGTGCGGACGGACGGATCGCGGCCGGCCGTCTCCTTCGACTTCGCGGACGCCTGGCGGGGCGGCAGCAGCGTGCTCGCGGCCGGTGCGCTGGACGCGCCGGTCACGGTGGACCTGTACACGGCCCGGCTGCCGATCAGCGGTGACACGGTGGTCGAGCTCACCCACCGGACGGACGAGGGCGAGGTGGGCGTCGAGCTCGCCGTGGCCACCGCGGAGCCGGGCGCGCCGGGGGCGACACCGCCGTACACCTTTCTCCCGGTGACCACCGGTGACGGCTGGCGGACCTCGACCGTACGGCTCACCGGCCTCGCCGGGTCCGTCCACGCACTCGGAGTACGGCTCACCGGCACCGGGCCGGTGAAGTGGCGGCTCGGCGGACTCGCCGTGTACGACACGCGCCGCACCCCCTGCCCGCCCTCCGGGCTGCGCGTCACCGCGGCCTCGGGCGGCGACCTGCGTCTGGCCTGGAACCCCGCACCCGGCGCCGTGCGCCACTACACCCTGCACCGGCTCCTGCCCGACGGCAGCCGGCGCTTCCTCGGCGGCACTTGCCAGCGGGCCTGGTTCGTCGCCGGCCTCCGGCCCGAACAGGGCGAGCGGCAGGCACGGTTGGAGCTGCGTGCCGTGGGGGAGCTGTACACCTCGTCGGACCCTGTGACCGTCACCCATCCCTGGTGACCCCGTGACCCGTCCCTGGTAACCCCCCGGACCCTTGGAGAGCACCCCGCATGCATGACGACCGCAGCCTGGTCGAAGCCCGCCTCAAGCGCGTCCTCGACGAGCGCATCCGCCCCGCCGTGTACCCCGAGTCCGTGCCGCTGGAGGTGGCGGTGTGGCACGCGCCCGACGAGCCGGTGCCCGTCGCCGAGGGCCTGGCCGCCGAGCCGGAGCCCATCGCCGTGGGAGCCCGCTGGGGCGCTCCCTGGGGCACCAGCTGGTTCCGCGTCACCGGGACCGTCCCCGAGGAGTGGGCCGGGAGGACCGTGGAGGCGCTCCTGGACCTCGGCTTCGACGAGAACATGCCCGGCTTCCAGTGCGAGGGCCTGGTCTACCGGCCCGACGGCACCCCGGTGAAGGGGCTCAACCCGCGCAACCAGTGGGTGCGGATCGGCGCGCCCGTCGAGGGCGGCGAGGAGGTGCGCCTGCACATCGAGGCCGCCTCCAACCCCGTCATCCTCGACTACCACCCCTTCCTGCCCACGCGGTTGGGCGACAAGGAGACCGCGGGCAGCGAGCCGCAGTACCGGCTGGCACGCATGGACCTCGCCGTCCTGGACGAGACGGTGTGGCAGCTGGTGCTCGACCTGGAGGTGCTCGGCGAGCTGATGGCCGAGCTGCCGGTGGAGTCGGCGCGCCGCTGGGAGATCCTGCGGGCGGTGGAGAGGGCGCTGGACGCCCTGGACCTCCAGGACGTGGGCGGCACGGCGGCGCAGGCCCGCGTACGGCTGGAGACGGTCCTGTCCGAGCCCGCCGTCCCCTCCGCGCACCGCATCAGTGCCGTGGGCCACGCGCACATCGACTCGGCGTGGCTGTGGCCGCTGCGCGAGACCGTCCGCAAGGTCGCCAGGACCACCTCCAACATGACCGCGCTGCTCGACGACGAGCCGGAGTTCGTGTTCGCCATGTCCCAGGCCCAGCAGTGGGCCTGGGTGCGCGACCACCGGCCCGAGGTGTGGGCGCGGGTGAAGAAGGCGGTGGCCGACGGGCGGTTCGTGCCCGCCGGCGGCATGTGGGTGGAGTCGGACACCAACATGCCCGGCTCGGAGGCGATGGCCCGCCAGTTCGTGCACGGCAAGCGGTTCTTCCTCGACGAGTTCGGCATCGAGAACGAGGAGGCGTGGCTGCCCGACACGTTCGGCTTCGCGGCCGGACTGCCCCAGATCATCAAGGCGGCCGGTTCCAAGTGGCTGCTGACACAGAAGATCTCCTGGTCGCAGACGAACAAGTTCCCGCACCACACCTTCCGGTGGGAGGGCATCGACGGAACACGGATCTTCACCCACTTCCCGCCCGTCGACACCTACAACTGCTCCATGAAGGGCAGCGAAATCGCCCACGGGGCACGGAACTTCAAGGACAAGGGGGTCGCCCGGCACTCCCTCGCCCCCACCGGCTGGGGTGACGGGGGCGGCGGCACCACCCGGGAGATGATCGCCAAGGCGGCCCGGCTGCGCGACCTCGAAGGGTCGGCGACCGTGGCCTGGGAGACCCCGGCGGAGTTCTTCACCAAGGCCGAGGCCGAGTACCCCGAACCGCCCGTCTGGGTCGGCGAGCTGTACCTCGAACTCCACCGCGCCACCCTCACCAGCCAGGCGAGGACCAAGCAGGGCAACCGCCGCAGCGAGCACCTCCTGCGCGAGGCCGAGCTGTGGGCGGCGACGGCGGCCGTACGGACGGGATTCCCCTACCCGTACGAGGAGTTGGACCGCATCTGGAAGACCGTGCTGCTGCACCAGTTCCACGACATCCTGCCGGGGTCCTCCATCGCCTGGGTGCACCGGGAGGCGCGGCGCACGTACGAGCGGCTCGCGGTCGAGCTGAACGGCATGATCGACGCGGCCCAGCGCGCGCTGGCGGGGGAGGGGACACGGGATCTGCTCTTCAACTCCGCACCCCACGGCCGGGGCGGAGTCGCGGCGGGCGGCGCCGGAACCGCGGTCGTCGCGGGGCGGACGACGGTGACCGGGCGCCCCGGCGGCGGCCACGTCCTGGACAACGGCGTCCTGCGGGTCGAGATCGACGCGCGGGGCCTGGTCGTCTCCGCGTACGACATCGAGGCCGACCGGGAGACCATCGCACCGGGGCAGGCGGGCAACCTTCTCCAACTCCACCCGGACTTCCCGAACATGTGGGACGCCTGGGACGTGGACGAGTTCTACCGCAACACCGTCACCGACCTCACCGAAGTGGACGAGCTGGTCGCGGAGGACGGAGGCGTGCGGATCACCCGCGCCTTCGGCTCCTCCCGCGTCACCCAGATCCTGTCCCTGGCTCCGGACGAGGGCAGGCTGCTCATCGACACGGAAGTGGACTGGCACGAGACGGAGAAGTTCCTGAAGCTCGCCTTCCCGCTCGACGTGCACGCCGAACGGTACGCGTCGGAGACGCAGTTCGGGCACTTCCACCGGTCCACGCACACCAACACGTCCTGGGAGGCGGCGAAGTTCGAGGCCTGCAACCACCGCTTCGTGCACCTGGAGGAACCCGGCTGGGGCGTGGCGATCGTCAACGACTCGACGTACGGCCACGACGTGACCCGAACCGTGCGCACGGACGGCGACCGGGGTACGACCACCACGGTCCGGGCGTCGCTGCTGCGCGCCCCGCGGTTCCCCGACCCGGAGACCGATCATGGCGTCCACCGCTTCCGGCACGCGCTGGTGCCGGGAGCCGGCATCGGGGACGCGGTGCGGGAGGGGTGGCGGATCAATCTGCCGGAGCGGTCCGTACGGGGTTCCCAGGAGGTCGCGCCTCTGGTGACCGTCGACCAGGACGCCGTCGTCGTCACCGCGGTCAAGCTGGCCGACGACGGCAGCGGGGACGTGGTGGTCCGCTTCCACGAGGCCCACGGCGGCCGGGTCCGGGCCACACTCACGGCCGGGTTCGAGGTGGCCGGGGTCACGGCGACGGATCTGCTGGAGCGACCGCTGACCGACGCGCCCTCGCTGCGCAGCGAGGGGAGCGAAGTGTCGTTGCGGCTGCGGCCGTTCGAGCTGGTCACGCTGCGGTTCGCCAGGGCCTGAGTCCCGGGTGAGGGGGCGGGAAGACCCGCTCCCTCACCCGATGAGCAGATCCCCTCGCACCGTGAACCGCGGCCTCCCCCTCGGTCACGCCCCGAGCTGCGCCCGCAGCCACTCCTCCACCTCGCCGACGTGCGCGGCGGCCGCCGCCCGGGCCGCCTCCGGGTCGTGCGCGACCAGGGCCCGGTGGATCGCCGCGTGCTCGCGCCGGGTGCGCTCGAAGGCGCCCTCCTCCTGATAGCCGCGCCAGACCCGGGCCCGGAAGGTGCGGGAGGACAGGCCCTCCAGGATCGCCGCCATCGTGTCGTTGCCGGCGGCCACCGCGATCTCCCGGTGGAAGGCCAGGTCGTGGGCGAGGATCACCTCCGGGTCGTCGGTGGCGTTCATCGCCGTGAGGTGTTTCTCCACCTCGGCCAGCTGGTCGGGCGTGATGCGGGCGGCGGCCAGCGCGGTCGCCGTCGACTCCAGGATGCGGCGCACCTCCAGGAGCTCCACCAGCCGCGGGCCCCGGGACAGGTCGGCGACCACGCCGAAGGTCTCCAGCAGGTCGCCGGCCTCCAGCTGGGTGACGTAGATGCCCGAGCCGTGCCGCGCCTCCAGTACGCCGAGGACCGTCAGCGCGCGGATCGCCTCCCGCATCGAACTGCGGGAGATGCCCAGCTGCACCGCCAGATCACGCTCGGTCGGCAGCCGCTGGCCCGGCTCCAGCCGGCCCTCGCCGATCATCGCCTTGATCTGCTCGATGGCGCGCTGCGGCACGGTGCCCTTCTGCGGGGCTGTCTCGTCCACGCCACTCCTCCACATCACCGGATGTGCCGCAGTCTAACCGTCGAGGTGGTCGGACCACTATGGCCGGAAGACGGGAAAATCTGCCGTCAGAGGGTATTGCCAAGGCCGAGTGGTCTGATAAGTATGCCGTCATCTGCTCGAACACGCTCGTGCTCGATCATGCGAGAAGACGCTCAACGAGGAGCCGCCAGATGCCCGGCAGGACAGTGGGGAAGCGGAACAGGATTCGGATCATCGGTGCGGTGGCCGCGGCCGCGAGCGCCTCGCTCGTGCTCGCCGCGTGCGGCAGCACCAAGGACACCGGCAGCGCCGGAAGCGCGGGAGGTGACGGGACCGGCAAGGTGGGCGTGATCCTGCCGCTGCTGACCTCGCCCTTCTGGCAGTCGTACAACGACTACGTGCCCAAGATGGCCAAGTCCGAGGGGGTGGACACGCTGAAGACGGTCAACTCCAACAGCGATCCCTCCCAGCAGATCACCGACATCAACAACGAGCTCAACCAGGGCGTCAAGGGCCTGGTCGTCGCCCCGCTGGACAGCGCCGCCATCGAGGCCGGCCTCGACCAGGCCGAACGCAAGGGCGTCCCGGTCGTCGCGGTCGACGTGGCCCCCGACAAGGGCAAGGTCGCCATGGTCGTACGGGCGAACAACGTGTCGTACGGCGAGAAGGCCTGCCAGTACCTCGGGGAGCAGATCCCCTCCGGCAAGGTCGTGCAGATCATGGGCGACCTGGCCTCCGTCAACGGCCGTGACCGCTCCGAGGCCTTCCGGGCCTGCGTGAAGAAGAACTTCCCGAAGCTGAAGGTGCTGGAGATCCCCGCCAAGTGGGAGTCCGACACGGCCGCCTCCCAGCTGAGCACCCTCCTGAACGCCAACCCCGACCTCAAGGGCATCTACATGCAGGCCGGCGGCGTCTACCTCGCGCCGACCCTGCAGACCCTGAAGTCCAAGGGGATGCTGAAGAAGGCCGGGCAGGCGGGCCACATCAGGATCGTCTCCAACGACGGCATCCCGCAGGAGTACGACGCCATCCGCAAGGGCGAGATCGACGCCACCGTCTCCCAGCCCGCCGACCTGTACGCCAAGTACGGCATGTACTACATCAAGGCGGCGATGGAGGGGAAGACCTTCAAGCCCGGACCGACGGACCACGACTCGACGATCGTCAAGCTGCCCGGCGGCATCCTGGAGGACCAGCTGCCCGCGCCCCTGGTCACCAAGGACAACGTCGACGACCCCAAGCTGTGGGGCAACACGGTCAAATGAGCACCCCACTGGTTGAAGCTCAGGGGGTCGTCAAGCGGTACGGCCCCACGACCGCCCTCGCCGACGGCCGCCTCACCGTCCTGCCCGGCGAGTCCCACGCGCTCGTCGGGCGCAACGGCGCGGGCAAGTCCACCCTCGTCACCGTGCTCACCGGCCTCCAGGCCCCCGACGAGGGCACCGTCCGCTTCGACGGCGAGCCGGCGCCCCCGCTCACCGACCGGGACGCCTGGCGCGGCAAGGTCGCCTGCGTCTACCAGAAGCCCACCGTCGTCCCCGAGTTGACGGTCGCCGAGAACCTCTTCATCAACCGGCAGCCGCTCCGACGTGGGTTCATCAGCTGGCGCAGGCTGCACAAGGAGGCCGCCGAACTCCTCGACACCTGGGACGTGAGCGTCGACCCGGAGGCGCGCACCGCCGACCTCAAGGTCGAGGACCGCCAAATGGTGGAGATCGCACGCGCGTTGAGCTTCGGCGCCCGCTTCATCGTCCTCGACGAGCCGACCGCACAGCTCGACAAACGGGAGATCGAGCGACTCTTCAGCAGGATGCGCGCGCTCCAGGACTCCGGTGTCACCTTCCTGTTCATCTCGCACCACCTCCAGGAGGTGTACGAGGTGTGCCAGACGGTGACGGTCCTCAGGGACGCCCGCTGGATCACCACGGCCCCGGTCACCGACATGCCCCGGGCCGCCCTGATCGAGGCCATGGCCGGCGAGACCGTCGCCGAACAGGAACAGGCCGTGCGCACCGCAGAGGTCGACGCCCCCGTCCTCCTCGACGCCCGCGGCCTCACCTCCGACGCCTACGAGGACGTCGACCTCACCGTGCGCCGCGGTGAGGTCGTCGGACTCGCCGGCATCAGCGGCAGCGGCAAGACCGAGCTCGCCGAGACGTTCACGGGACTGCACACCCCGACGAGCGGCACGGCCCGGCTCGACGGCAGGCCGCTGCCGTTCGGCGACGTACAGGCCAGTCTGAAGGCGGGCGTCGGCTTCGTGCCGCGCGACCGGCACGCCCAGGGCCTGGTCTTCGGCATGACCATCGGCGACAACGCCACCCTCAGCGTCCTGGACCGGCTCGGCCGCCACGGCTTCGTCGGCACCGACCGCAAACGCGGCTTCGCCACCGAGCTGATCGACCGCCTCGACATCCACACCGAGGGCCCCGACCAGCCCGTCTCCGACCTCTCCGGAGGCAACGCGCAGAAGGTCGTCATGGCCCGCGCCCTCGCCTCCGACCCCCGCCTGCTGGTCCTCATCAACCCCACCGCGGGCGTCGACGTGAAGTCCAAGGAGTCCCTGCTCTCCCGCGTCGACACCGCCCGCGAGGACGGCACCGCGGTCCTCGTCGTCTCCGACGAACTCGACGACCTGCGCCGCTGCGACCGCGTCCTCGTCCTCTTCCACGGCCGCGTGGTCGCCGAGCACCCGGCCGGCTGGCGCGACCACGAGCTGATCGCCTCCATAGAAGGAGTGGAGCATGGCTGACACCAAGGCCCGCCCGCTCGCGCCCGTACGCGCCCGAACCCCCGGTTCGGCCCGGACGGTGCTGCTGCGCCGCGCCCGCGAACTCGCCCTCGTGCCCGCCCTGTTGCTGCTCATGGTGCTCGGCGCGTTCGTCAACGACTCGTTCCTCACCGAGCGCAACCTGATCTCGATCCTCGGCGCCTCGGCCGCCCTCGCGATGGTGGTGCTGGCCGAGTCGCTCGTCCTGATCACCGGCAAGTTCGACCTCTCCCTGGAGTCGGTCGTCGGCATCGCGCCCGCCGTGGGCGCCCTTCTCGTCCTGCCCGCCGCCCAGTCCGGCTGGGGCACCGAACTCCCGCCCGCGCTCGCCCTGTTGGCGGTCCTCGTCGTCGGCGCGGTGGTCGGCGCCTTCAACGGCGTCCTGGTCGTGAAGTTCAAGCTCAACGCGTTCATCGTGACGCTCGCGATGCTGATCGTGCTGCGCGGACTGCTCGTCGGCGCGACCAAGGGCAAGACCCTCTTCGGCATGCCGGACAGTTTCTACTCCCTGGCCACCACGACCTTCCTGAACATCCCGATGTCCGTGTGGCTCGCCGCGGTCGCCTTCGCCGTCACCGGCTTCGTGCTGAAGTACCACCGCGTCGGCCGCTCCCTGTACGCCATCGGCGGCAACGCCGACGCGGCCCGCGCCGCCGGCATCCGCGTCGAACGCGTGATGCTCGGTGTGTTCGTCGTCGCCGGTGTCCTCGCCTCGGTCGGCGGCATCATGCAGACCGGCTACGTCGGCGCGATCAGCGCCAACCAGGGCCAGAACATGATCTTCACGGTGTTCGCGGCGGCGGTGATCGGCGGCATCAGCCTCGACGGCGGCAAGGGCACCATGTTCGGCGCCCTGACCGGCGTCCTGCTGCTGGGCGTCGTCCAGAACCTGCTCACGCTCGCCCAGGTGCCGTCCTTCTGGATCCAGGCCATCTACGGCGGAATCATCCTGGTCGCCCTCATGATCGCCCGTGTCACCACGGGCCGCGCCCAGGACTGACCCCCGCCACCGACCGAAAGGCACTCCGTGTCCTCCACCCCCGCCCGTGTCACCGCGGTAGACACCTACGACATCCGCTTCCCCACCTCGCGCGAGCTCGACGGCTCCGACGCGATGAACCCGGACCCCGACTACTCGGCGGCCTACGTCGTGCTGCGCACGGACGCGGCCGACGGGCACGAGGGGCACGGTTTCACCTTCACCATCGGGCGGGGCAACGAGGTCCAGGTCGCCGCGATAGAGGCGCTGCGCGGGCATGTGGTCGGCCGGTCCGTCGATGAACTGTGCGCGGACCCGGGGACGTTGAACCGCGACCTGATCGGCGACAGCCAGCTGCGCTGGCTCGGCCCCGAGAAGGGCGTGATGCACATGGCGATCGGCGCGGTCGTCAACGCCGTGTGGGACCTGGCCGCCAAGCGTGCCGACAAGCCGCTGTGGCGGCTGCTGGCCGAGGCCGACCCCGAGTGGCTGGTCGCGCAGATCGACTTCCGCTACCTCACGGACGCGCTCACCCCCGAGGAGGCGCTGGAGATCCTGCGCCGGGGACGGGAGAGGGCCGGCGAGCGGGCCGCGCGGCTCCTCGCGACCGGCTACCCGGCGTACACCACCTCCGCCGGCTGGCTCGGCTACGACGACGAGAAGCTCACCCGGCTCGCCGCCGAGGCCGTCGCCGACGGCTTCCGGCAGATCAAGCTCAAGGTCGGCGCCGATCTGGCGGACGACATACGGCGCTGCCGCGTCGCCCGCCAGGTCGTCGGACCCGGCATCCGCATGGCGATCGACGCCAACCAGCGCTGGGACGTCGACGAGGCCATCCGCTGGACCAAGGCGCTCGCCGAGTTCGACCCGTACTGGATCGAGGAGCCCACCAGCCCCGACGACATCCTCGGCCACGCGGCGATCCGCAAGGCCGTGGCCCCGGTCAAGGTCGCCACCGGCGAGCACGTCCAGAACCGGGTCGTCTTCAAGCAGCTTCTCCAGGCAGGCGCCCTCGACGTCGTCCAGATCGACGCGGCCCGCGTCGGCGGCGTCAACGAGAACCTCGCCATCCTCCTGCTCGCCGCCAAGTTCGGCGTGCCGGTCTGCCCGCACGCGGGCGGGGTCGGCCTGTGCGAACTCGTCCAGCACCTCTCGATGTTCGACTACGTGGCCGTCACCGGCACGACCGAGAACCGGGTCATCGAGTACGTCGACCATCTGCACGACCACTTCCTCGATCCCGTGGTGATCCGGGAAGGCCACTACCAGGCACCCGGCGGGCCGGGGTTCTCGGCCGCCATGCGCCCGGAGTCCATCGCGCGGTACACGTTCCCGGACGGCGCCTTCTGGGCAGAAGACCTCGCCGACGACACACGCAAGAAGGGGCAGGCGGCATGAACGACTTCGAGGGACTGAGGGCCCTGGTGACCGGCGGCGCCTCCGGTATCGGCCGGGCCACGGCGGAACTCCTCGCCGCGCGCGGCGCCCGGGTCGCCGTCCTCGACCTGGACCCGTCCTCGGTGGACAAGCCCCTGCTCGCCTACCGCGCCGACATCCGCGACGACGCCTCGGTGCGTGCGGCCGTCGCCGCGGCCGCCGCCGACCTCGGCGGACTGGACGTGCTGGTCAACAACGCCGGCATCGGCGCCCAGGGCACCGTCGCGGACAACGACGACGAGGAATGGCACCGCGTCCTGGACGTCAACGTCGTCGGCCTGGTCCGGGTGACCCGCGCCGCCCTGCCCCACCTGCGCGAGTCCGCGCACGCGGCGATCGTGAACACCTCGTCGATCGGGGCCACCGCCGGGCTTCCGCAGCGGGCGCTGTACTGCGCGAGCAAGGGAGCGGTGTACTCCCTGACCCTCGCCATGGCAGCCGACCACGTCCGCGAGGGCATCCGCGTGAACTGCGTCAACCCCGGCACCGCGGACACTCCGTGGATCGGCCGGCTCCTCGCGAAGGCCTCCGACCCGGCCGCCGAACGCGCCGCCCTGGAGGCCCGCCAGCCCACCGGGCGCCTCGTCTCGGCCGACGAGGTCGCGGGCGCCATCGCCTACTTGGCGAGCCCGCTCTCCGGCGCCACCACCGGCACCTCCCTCGCCGTCGACGGCGGTATGCAGGGCCTGCGCCTCAGGCCGGTGGGCCAGTGACAAGCACCCTCGGCAGCAGCGCCGTCCGGGTCAGCGGGCTGGCCTTCGGCGGCGCCGCCATCGGCAACCTCTTCACGGAGGTGACCGACGAACAGGCCCACGCGGCGGTCACCGCCGCCTGGGACAGCGGCATCCGCTACTTCGACAGCGCCCCCCACTACGGCCTCGGACTGTCGGAACGCCGGCTGGGCGAGGCCCTGAGCGCCTATCAGCGCCCGGAGTTCACGGTCTCCACGAAGGTCGGCCGCCGGCTGGAGCCGTCCACGGACGGTGGCGACGACCTCGCCAACGGCTTCGCGGTCCCCGCCACCCGGCGCCGCGTCTGGGACTTCAGCGCGGACAGCGTACGACGCACCCTCGAAGCCAGCCTCGAACGGCTCGGCCTCGACCGCGTGGACGTCGTCTACCTCCACGACCCCGACGATCACGCCGAAGAAGCCTTCCGCGAGGGCTATCCGGCCCTGGAGAAGCTCCGCTCGGAGGGGGTCGTCGGGGCGATCGGCGCCGGCATGAACCAGGCCGGGATGCTCACCCGCTTCGTCCGCGAGACCGACGTCGACGTGGTGCTGTGCGCCGGGCGCTACACCCTGCTCGACCAGAGCGCGCTCACCGAACTGCTGCCCGCCGCCGTGGAGCGGGGCGTCTCCGTGGTGGTCGGCGGCGCCTTCAACTCCGGTCTGCTGGCGGACCCGAGGCCGGGGGCGACGTACAACTACGCGCAGGCCCCAGGGGATCTGCTGGACCGAGCCCTGCGCATGCGGGAGGTCGCCGAGCGGCACGGCATCAGCCTGCGGGCCGCCGCCCTCGCCTTCTGCGCCGCCCACCCGGCCGTCGCGAGCGTCCTGGTGGGCGCCCGCTCCGCGGCCGAAGTCCGGGACGCCGCCGACCAGTTCGCCACCCCGGTACCGCCTGCCTTCTGGCAGGAACTGCGCGACACCGGCCTCCTGACCATCGAGGAGCCGTCATGAGGGTCGCCCTGCACACCAAGGTCCGTGCGGACCGCGTCGAGGAGTACGAGGCCGCCCACCGCGAGGTGCCCGTCGCACTCACCGACGCGATCCGCGCCGCCGGGGCCACCTCCTGGACGATCTGGCGCAGCGGCACGGACCTCTTCCACGTCCTGGAGTGCAGGACTACGGCCGCCTCCTCGCCGAACTGGAGAAGCTCCCGGTGAACGTCACCTGGCAGGCCCGCATGGCCGAACTCCTCGACGTGGTGCACGACTACTCCGGCGAGGGCGCCGACGCCGGCCTGCCCGTCGTGTGGGAACTGCCGTGACGGTCGTGGACGCGCACCACCACGTGTGGGACCTGTCGGTGCGGGACCAGGACTGGATCGCCCCGGGCAGTCCGCTGCGCCGGACCTTCACGACGGCGGACCTCGCACCGCGGGCCCGCGCGGCGGGAGTCGACCGCACGGTCCTCGTCCAGACGGTCACCGTGCCCGAGGAGACCCCCGAGTTCCTCGCCCTCGCCGCCGGGCACGAGCTGATCGCGGGCGTGGTCGGCTGGACCGACCTGACCCGGCCCGACGTCGGTGACGAGCTGGCCCGCCTGCGTGAACTGCCCGGCGGTTCCTACCTCAAGGGCATCCGCCACCAGGTCCAGGGTGAGCCCGACCCCGAGTGGCTGCTGCGGCCGGACGTGCGCCGGGGCCTGACCGCCGTGGCCGACGCCGGCCTTGTCTACGACCTGGTGGTCCTCCCGCACCAACTGCCCGCCTGCGTCAGGGCGGCCCAGTCGTTGCCTCAACTCACCCTTGTCCTGGACCACCTGGGCAAGCCGCCCATCGCGTCCGGCACCCTGGAACCCTGGACGGCCGACGTCCGCGCCCTCGCCGGCCTGCCCAACACCGTCTGCAAACTCTCCGGCATGGTCACCGAGGCGGACCTCGCGACCTGGACGACCGACGACCTGCGCCCGTACGCCGACACCGTCCTGGACGCCTTCGGCCCGGACCGTCTGATGTTCGGCTCGGACTGGCCGGTGTGCACGCTGGCCGCGACCTACGGTGAGGTCCTGGACGTGGCGCGCGAACTGGTCGGTGCCTACGACAGCGGCCGGATCTTCGAGGGTACCGCCGTTCGCGTCTACGACCTCTGAACCGTCCCTGTCAGCCGTGTCGGTGGCAGATACTCCCGCACATACGTCCGCTCCCAGCACGCCCCCGTCTCCCGCAGCTCCCGCCACGTCGTGTACCGGTACCGGAAGAGGCCGGCGCGGACATAGCGGGGCGGCTCGTCCGCCGGGAACGGGGAGCGGCGCAACAGCCTCAGCGTGGCGGGATCGTTCTCCAGGAGCCGTTCGACCATCGTGCCGAACCACGCCCCGGCATAGGTGGGGGACAGTGCGGCGAACCACATCATCCAGTCCAGACGCAGATGGTAGGGCGCGAACTGGCGCGGCCAGCGCCGTGGATCACCCGGCTTGCCCTTGAACTCGTACTCCCTCCACTCGGACTCCCGGCGGGGCACGTCGTCCGCGGTGCCCTCGACCACCACCTCGTAGCGGATCCGGCTGACGCTGCCGAACGCGCCGTAGGTGTTGACGAGATGGAGCGGGTCGAAGGAACGGTTCATGATCTGGCTTCGGGAGATCATGTTGCGGACCGGGTGGTAGCTGAGGGCGAGGAGGAGCGCGGCGACGGCGAGGACCGTCACCTCGTACCAGAGCGGGGCGGCGGACGGGCCCGGTGTGTCGGCCGGGAGGCGCAGGGCCGACGCCGCCAGCACGATGGTGATCCAGTTCAGCCAGGCGAAGTTGCCGGAGAGCACCAGCCACAGCTGGGTCACGATCATCAGGGACGCGGCGGCCGTGGCGATCGGCTGCGGGGTGAACAGGAGGAAGGGAACCGCGAGTTGGGTGACGTGGTTGGCGGCCACCTCCACCCGGTGCACAGGCCGCGGCAGATGGTGGAAGAACCAGCTCAGCGGACCCGGCATCGGCTGGGTCTCGTGGTGGTGGTCCAGACACGTGAGCTTGCGCCAGCAGGCGTCGCCGCGCATCTTGATGAGCCCCGCGCCGAACTCGACCCGGAACAGGATCCAGCGCAGCAGGAACAGCACCACGACCGGCGGGGCCACTTCGTCGTTGCCGAGGAACACCGCGAGGAAGCCGACCTCCAGCAGCAGGGACTCCCAGCCGAAGCCGTACCAGGTCTGGCCCACGTTGACGATCGACAGATACAGCAGCCACGGCACCAGCCACAGCAGCATCCCGCCCCACAGCGGCAGCCGGGAGTCCAGGCCCGCCGCCAGCGCGACCGCCACCGCGCAGCCCGTCCAGGCGCACAGGGCGAAGAACCGGTCCGAGTAGTGGAGGTGGAAGAGGCTCGGCGCCCGCCGGAAGGGCACCCGCGCCACGAAACGCGGGACCGGCAGCATCCCGCGCTCCCCGAGCAGCGCCCGGAACTGCAGGGCCGCCGCCAGGAACGCGACGAAGTACAGCCCCGCCAGAGCCCGCTGGAAGACCAGCCGGCTCAGCCAGTAGTCGGGTGCGGTGAACCAGTCCACGGCCGTGCTCTCCTGCCTCCATTGTCCAGCCGGTCCTGTGTGACTCTCCGTGTACCTCCCTTCCGCTTGCGTAACCCAAGCGAGTGAAGCAGACAATAGTGGCGAATTGCTCGGAACGGACGGGAGAACGCGGTGCGGACACCCACCAGAACCCTCGTCACGGCCTGCGCGCTCGCCGCGGCACTCCTCGTCGCCGGCTGCGGCGGTGCCGGGGACGAGAACAGCGCCGAGGCGACGGGTGAGCTCTTCCTCCAGCCGGCGCGGGCCCAGGGGCCGAGTCCCTTCACCCGCTCGGCGGCGACCGCGGCGGCGCCCCCCACCCGCATGCCCCGACTGGACCCGACCGCCCCACGGACCGTCTCCGGCGGGACGCCCGGCCTCTACGGCGGCACCGAGCGCGTCGGCAGCTGCGACGTGCCACGGCAGATCGGCGACCTGACCGCCGACCCGTCCAGGACGCGCGCGTTCGCGCAGGTCGCGGGAGTCTCCCCGGCCGCGGTCCCGGACTATCTGCGCGGACTCGCCCCGGTCGTCCTGCGCGCCGACACCCGGGTCACCGACCACGGCTACCGCGGCGGCAGGGCGAGCGGCTTCCAGTCGGTCCTCCAGGCGGGCACCGCCGTCCTCGTCGACAACCGGGGCGTCCCGCGCGTCCGCTGCGCCTGCGGCAACCCCCTGACGCCGCCGGTGGCGATGCGGGGCGGCGCGGTCATCAGCGGGCAGCCGTGGTCCGGATACCGGCCCACGCAGGTGATCGTGGTGGCCCCCAGCGAACAGCTCGTCACCGACATCACGATCATCGACCTCGTCGACAACTCCTGGATCGAACGCCGGATCCACCACGACTGCCGGCACGACCACGCCGTACCCCCGCCGACGCCGGAACCGCTGACCCCGACGGCGCCCCCGGGCGACAGCGCGTCCCCGGACACGCCCTTCGGCGCCGACCCGCAGCGGCCCGCGCCCGACTGCCCGACCCGGACCGCCACCGCCACGCCCGGCGCCACCGTCACGCCCGGCCCCACCGCGACGCCCACCGCGAAGCCGTACGACGAGGGTTGCCCGGCCACCGGCACCCCACCGTCCACGAAACGGCCGGGGACCCCCGTCCTCCCGCCGGGCGGCACTCGTACGACCGTCCCCGCGGACCCCGGGACCGGGATCGGCCCCGAGACCGTGCCGGACACCCCCGATCTCCCCGACGGCGGCGGGCTGATCCCCGACGAGCCCGCCGCCCCGACCGGCACCGGCACGGTCTTCGGCAGCCCCACCGACGTCTTCGGTGCCTGACGGCCGCCGGAAGTACCTGCCTCCCGGTCGAAGAATCGGGCAAATCCTGGCAAGGTGGCTCCATGGTTGATCGGGGAGCGAGCGCCCCGTCACTCCCGGACGACTGGCCCGCCCACCCGGACCCGATCCTGGCGCTCAACCGCATGGGCAGTTTCGACTGGGACCTCGACAGCGGTCTGTTCCACATGGACGCCCAGGCCCACGAGGTCTTCGACCTGCGCCCCGACGAATACGACGACAACCCGATGAGCCTCGGCGTCCGGATCCCGAGGGCCGAGGCGCACCGGCTGGACGCCCTGGTCGCCCAGGCCATCAAGGACGGCAGCGAGAACTACGGCACCTACTTCCGGCTGCGCTGCCGTGACGGCACCCGGCGCTGGACCCACACCCAGGGCTACATCCGGCGCGACGAGACGGGCCGCCCCCGCCGGATCATCGGGATCCTCCGTGACGCCACCCAGGAGATGGACGAGCTGGAGGACCGCCGGGAGCAGGCCGCCCAGGACGAGGCCCGGCGCCGGCAGACCAACGTCGTCCAGCTCACCACGGCCGCCCTCGCCCACGCCCGGACCGTCCAGGACGTCATCGACGTCCTCAAGGACACCCACGGACTCACCCACCTCGGCGCCACCAGCCTGGTCATGGGCCTGGTCGAGGCGGGCCGCATCCGGCTGATCGCCGAGGGCCCCGCGGGCAGCTTCGTGCCCGGCACCGACATCACCCGGATCGACGAGCCGTACCCGATGAGCGAGGCCGTGCGCACGCTCACCCCCCGGTTCATCGAGTCGCCGGAGGAGTTCGCGGACCGCTACCCGATCCTGTGGCCGCACATCACGGGCCTCAACATCACCTCCGCCGCCTACCTTCCGCTGATCGCCGAGGCCCGCCCGATCGGCGCCATGGGCCTGCTCTACAGCGACCGGCGCGGTTTCACCCCGGAGGACCGCAACGTCCTCATCGCCCTCGGCAGCAGCATCGCCCAGAGCCTCCAGCGGGCCATGCTCTACGAGCAGCAGAAGGACCTCGCCACCGGTCTCCAGCAGGCCATGCTGCCGCGCACCATCCCGAGCGTCCCCGGCGCCGACGTCGCCGTCCGCTACCGGGCCGCCGGCGCCGAGGGTTCGCTGCGCCGGGACATCGGCGGCGACTGGTACGACCTGATCCCGCTGCCCGGGGGCACCCCCTCCGGGGGAGGCCGCGTCGGTGCCGTCATCGGCGACGTCCAGGGCCACGACACCCACGCCGCCGCCGTCATGGGCCAGCTGCGGATCGTGCTGCGGGCCTACGCCGCCGAGGGCCACACCCCGGCCACCGTGATGGCCCGGGCCTCCGTCTTCCTCCACGAGCTCGACACCGACCGCTTCGCGACCTGCCTGTACGCCGAGGCGGACCTCGCCACCGGAGTCGTGCAGGTCGTCCGCGCGGGCCACATCGACCCGCTGGTCCGGTACGCCGACGGGAGCTGCCGCCGGGTGACCGTCGAGGGGGGACTGCCGCTCGGGCTGTCCGCCGAGTTCGGGCAGCTCGACTATCCGGTCGCCACCCTGGAGCTCGACCCCGGGGGCACCCTGCTGCTGTGCACCGACGGGCTGGTCGAACAGCCCGGCGTCGACCTCGACGAGGGCATGCAGACCCTCATGAGCCTCATCGCCGTGGGCCCCGCCGATGTGTGGGAGCTCGCCGACCGGCTCATCGACGTGGCCGAGGAACGCGCAGGCGACGACGACGTGGCACTGCTCCTGCTGCGCCGCCGCGCTCTGGACAGCCCGCAGTCCGGCGGCCGCCTCCAGCAGCACGTGGCGCCCGGCGACCCCGAGGCCCTCACCGGGGCCCGGCACATGATCCGGGCCGCGGTCGGCGCCTGGGGCGCGCGGCAGCGCTCCGACGAGATCGAACTGGTTGCCGACGAGCTGATCACCAACGCCCTGATGCACACCGAGGGCTCCGCGATCGTCACCCTGCGGGTCCTGACCGGCTCCGACCGGCGGATGCGCGTCGAGGTCGAGGACTCCTCCAGCGCCCTGCCCCGCCGCCGGGAGGCGGGCGAGTCGGGGGTCTCGGGCCGGGGCCTGCTCCTGGTGGACCTGCTGAGCGATGTGTGGGGTGTGGAGGCGCGGGGCGGCGGGAAGTGCGTGTGGTGCGAGTTCGTCGTGGGGGAGCGGACCTGAGCTGACCACAGCGGTCCCCGGTGGCACTCTGGACGTATGCCGGAACTGCCCGAGGTGGAAGCGCTCAAGGACTTCCTGACCGAGAACCTGGTCGGCCACGAGATGGTGCGCGTGCTGCCGGTGGCCATCAGCGTCCTGAAGACGTACGACCCTCCGCTCACCGCCGTCGAGGGCCGCGAGGTGGTCGCCGTGCACCGCCACGGCAAGTTCCTCGACCTGGAGACGGACGGCGGCCCGCACCTGGTCACCCATCTGGCCCGCGCGGGCTGGCTGCACTGGAAGGACCGCCTCCCCGACGGCCCGCCCCGCCCAGGCAAGGGCCCGCTCGCCCTCCGGGTGGCGCTGGAGACCGGCGCCGGCTTCGACCTCACGGAGGCGGGTACGCAGAAGCGCCTCGCGGTGTACGTGGTGGCGGACCCTCAGGAGGTTCCCGGCATCGCCCGCCTGGGCCCCGACCCGCTGGCCGAGGACTTCGACGGGGCGCGCTTCGCGGCCCTGCTGAAGGACGAACGCCGACAGCTGAAGGGCGCCCTGCGCGACCAGACCCTCATCGCCGGTGTGGGCAACGCCTACAGCGACGAGATCCTGCACGCGGCACGCATGTCCCCCTTCAAACTGGCGGCGTCGCTGACCCCCGAGGAGACGGAGACCCTCTACCGGGCACTGCGCACGACCCTCAACGAAGCGGTGGAACGCTCAAGGGGGGTGGCGGCGGGCCGCCTGAAGTCGGAGAAGAAGTCCGGCCTGCGGGTCCACGGCCGCACCGGCGAATCCTGCCCGGTCTGCGGCGACACCATCAGGGAGGTCTCCTTCAGCGACTCCTCCCTCCAGTACTGCCCCACCTGCCAGACGGGCGGCAAGCTTCTGGCGGACCGGCGGTTGTCGCGACTGCTCAAGTGACGGACGTCGTCAGCTCGGCTCCAGCGTCACCAGATGCTCCCCGCCGGACGTCCTGACCTCGTAGCGGTCGATCTGGTCGGCGTGGAAGGTGGAGCTGCCCATCATGGTGTTGTCGCCGGTGGCGTTCCAGCCGGTGACGGTCTCCTCCTTGCCGTCCTGGCTGATCGCGACGAGGTGACAGGCGCGGGGTCCGGACTCGTCCTTGACCTTGAGCTCCACCTGGGTGCCCCAGTCCTCGTCCTCGGTGGTGACCTGGGCCCACACGCCGGAGCGGGCGTCGGTGGCCTCGATGCTGCTGGTCCGAACCGTGTCGCCGCCCGCCGTCATGGCGAGGCTGGAACCGCCCACGGTCAGGGCCACCGAGGCGGCCACCGCGTACAACAGCCGCCTGCGGCGTGCCCGGTGGCGGGTGGCGACCTCGCCGAGAAGGCGGTTCAGGAGCTGGGGGCCCGGCTGCGCCATCGGGTGCACCACCCGCGGTGTCGCCCGGCGGTACAGCATCATCTGACGGGTCACTGGACCGAACTCGGTCACGTGTGCCGCGCACTTGGGGCACTCCATGAGGTGGTCCTCGAAGCGGAAGGCCTCCGCCTCGTCCAGCACGCCGAGCGCGTACGCGCCGACGTCGCGATGCCTCTCCAAGGACCTCATGCGGAAACCTCGTGCCGTTGGGTGTGGGTGGGGTTACTCCTTGCTCCCACCGGTACGCACCAGCCCGCCGAATCACTCAAGGCCTAGACAGAATCGTGACCAAGGGATTCGGAGCGGCCGGCCCCGCGGATTGGTCCGAATCGAAAGGAATCTAGAAGAGGTGGATGGCGAGGTGGCCGAGCGGCAGACCGAGCTGCCAGGCCGGTGTCCACACCTTCGGCCCCTCGTCCTCACCGCCCCCCGCCCCACCGCCCGGCACGGCGTTCAGGTCGGGTGCGAGCAGCTCCGTCTCCTCCAGCCAGCGCCAGGCGGCGGCCGCGAGTTCGAGGTCCGCGGCGGGCTCGCCGGTGGCGACCGCCTCGGCGGTCAGCGCGGCCATCCGCTCGCACACCCAGTCCTGCCACGGCTGGTCGTACGCCGTCAGGGACAGCCAGTTCTCCAGCTGCGAGACGACCTGGATGCCGGAGAGCTCTCCCTCGGTGTCGGCGAGGAAGACGGTGAGCGCCAGCGCGTCCCGTCCGGCACGGAACTCGAAGGACGTCGGCGGCATCAGATCGCCGGAACGCAGCAGCTCGTCGGCGATGTACTCGGCGTACAACCAGGCCATGGGGACGACGAGTTCGCCGCCACCGGTGCCCTCCGTGCTCTCTTGACCTCTGTGCAGCATCCCTTCCTGCCTTCCTCCGGTGCGTGCGCGTCGCCCGACCCCGGGCTCCCGGTCCGGAACACGGATAGGGACAGCCGATTACTCAACCGGGGTCCTCAGCAAGGCACTTTACGGAGGTTTGACTTTCCCATTGGTTTCACCGCAGGTCGGCCGCGTATCCCGGAAGCACCCGGCGCAGGGCGCGCAGCGCGTAGTACGCGCGGGACTTCACGGTACCGGGCGGAATCCCCAGGATTTCGGCGGCCTCCGCCACACTCGCCCCCTGGAAATACACCAGCACCAGGACTTCACGGTGCTCCGGAGTGAGTGTCTTCACAGCCTCGCGTACGTCGAGGGCCGCGGCCGCCCGCTCGGCGTGGTCGGCGCACACCCGGGCGTTCTCCAGCACCGCGTCGCCGACCTCGGCGGGACGCGCCTGCCGGGCCCGCCGCGCGTCGATCGCGAGCCGCCGCCCCACGGTCAGCAGCCAGGGCCGTACGGACTCGAAGTCGTCGGCACGCAGCGCCTCGGGATGCTGCCAGGCGCGTACGAGGGTCTCCTGCACGAGGTCCTCGGCGCGTTGCCGGTCGCCGTCGCTGAGCCGGAGGAGGAGCGCGAAGAGGGGCCGGCCGTGCTCCCGCTGCAGTGCGGCGAGCTCGTGCTCGGCGGTCGTCCCGTTCGTGAGGGTGGTTCCGGCCGTCATGGCCGTATGGCACCTCAGCGCGGGGCCGGGGGACAGGGCACGCACAAGGATCTGCGGCGGACGGTCGATCGCGTCGACGAACGGTTCGGTGAACGGTCCCTTCCGCCCCGGACGGGTCAAGTAGTCGTCCGGACCGTTTGCGGACACGGACAAGCTCATACCTATTCGTCAGTAAATATGACCTCAGTGGGGTGAGCTGATGATTGCACGCAGACAGCAGGTTGCCCTGGCCCTCACGGTCCTTCTCGCCGGAGGAGCGGCCTGCCAGGCGCACGACCACGCGACACCCGGGCGTCCCGCCCCGTCCGCCGCCGCACCGCGCGGTTTCACGCTCGTCGCCTCCGGTGACGTCCTGCCGCACAGTTCGATCATCGACCGGGCCCGCTTCGACGCGGGCGGGAGCGGCTACGACTTCCGCCCGATGCTGGCCGGAATCCGCTCCGTCGTCTCCCGCGCCGATCTGGCGCTGTGTCACATGGAGACCGTCTACGGCGCGAACGGCGACTACACCGGCTATCCGACCTTCAAGTCACCGCCCGAGGTGGCCCAGGCCCTCGCCGTCACCGGCTACGACGGCTGCTCCACCGCCTCCAACCACAGCCTCGACGACGGCGGCGAAGGCATCCGCCGCACACTCGACGCCCTGGACCGCGCGGGCGTACGACACGCCGGCTCGGCCCGAACCGAGGGTGAGGCGCGCACGGTCACCGTCCTGCGCGCGGGCCCGGCGAAGGTCGCCCACCTCGCCTACACCTATGACACCAACGGCTTCCCGCTGCCCCAGGGGCAGCCCTGGGCGGTGAACCTGATGGACGAGACCAAGATCCTCGCGGACGCGCGGGCCGCCCGGAAGGCGGGCGCCGACGTGGTGGTCGTGTCGCTGCACTGGGGCACCGAATGGCAGGACGCGCCCGACGAGCAGCAGCTGGCCCTGGCCCGCGACCTGACCGCCGCCCGCACCGGCGGACGCCCCGAGGTCGACCTGATCCTCGGCACCCACGCCCATGTCCCGCAGGCGTACGAGAAGGTCAACGGCACCTGGGTGGTCTACGGCATGGGCGACCAGATCGCCGGCGAGATGTTCAACCACGAGGGCGCCCAGGACCCGCGCGGCAACCAGTCCACCCTCGGCCGCTTCACGTTCACCCCGCCCGCCCGGCCGGGTGAGCGCTGGCGGGTCGCGAAGGCGGAGTTCGTGCCGCAGATGTTCGACGTGGACGCCGGCCGGGTGGTCAACCTCAACCAGGCGATCGCGCAGGGCGCCGACGTCGAGGGTGTCCGCGACCGGATCCGTGAGGTGGTGCTGAGCCGGGGCGCGGCCAAGGACGGGCTCACCATGGGGCAGTAGGTCAGTCCACGTCCACGTGGTCGAAGGTCCGCAGCATTTCCTTCAGCACGCGTACGCACGCCCGGAGTTCGGCCTCGGTCAGCTCGCCGCCGCCCACTTGCCGGTTCAGGGCGTGCTCGCGCGCGAGGATCGCGGTGATGACGGCCGCGCCCTCGTCGGTGATCCGGATCAGCGAGGATCGCTGGTGCGCGGGGTTGGGTGTGGCCTCGGCCCACCCGCGATCCATCGCCTCATTGGTCATGCGCTGCACGAACTGCCGGGTCAGCGCCATGATCCGGGCCATCTGAGGCACCGTCATGGGCCCGTACCTGTGCAGCAGGACGAGGACGGAACGCACGCCGACGGACACCCCTCCGGCCGCCTCGTCCTGCTCCAGCTTGCGCAGTCCGCGCCGGTAGAGCGCGCCGACCAGGTCGAACACCTCGGAGACGCGGTGGCCGAGTTCGTCGGGGGGAAGTGGCTTGTCCATGTCGCTCACCCGGCCATCATGACACCTTGGTTGTCAAAAACGGGAAATGATGACACCTTGGTTGTCATGATGACAGCAGCGGCAGCTTCGGATCTGCGTTTCTTCACCTCCGCCGATGGGGACCTCGCCTATCGCGACACCGGAACCGGGGACCTCGTGGTCCTCGTGCACCCCGGCTACCTCGACCACCGCGTCTTCGACCACCAGATACCGGCACTGGTCTCCGCCGGTTACCGCGTGGTCGCGCCCGATGTGCGGGGCCACGGGTTCTCCGCCAACGCGAGCGGGCCGTTCCGCTGGGCCGACGACCTCGGCGACCTGCTGCGCCACCTCGACGCGGGGCCCGCGGTCCTCCTCGGGCTGTGCATGGGCGCCGCGGTCGCCACCGACACGGCGCTCGAACACCCCGGGCTGGTCCGCGCGCTGGCCGTCTGCGGAGGCGGGACCAGCGCGTTCGAGTACACCGACCCGTGGACGGTGGCACGCGCCGCCGAGTCGGCCCGCATGCTGGCCGCCGGTGATGTCACCGGCTGGATCGAGGCCTTCGCCAAGAACGTGGCCGGACCGCACCGCACCGTGGACGACCTCGACCCCGACCTCGTACGGCAGGTGCGGGAGATGGCGACGCACACCGTGTCCAAGCACACCCCCGGCGAGCCGAACTGGCTCGTCCCGCTCGACGATCCCTGGAGCCGGGTGCCGAAGATCGACGTACCGGTTCTCGCCGTCCACGGTGCCCTCGACGCGGCCGACGGCATCGACATGCCCGAGCGGCTCGCGCGGACGGTCCCGGACGGGCGCTCGGTGACGATCGGGGACGCCGGGCACTTTCCCAACCTGGAGAAGCCCGAGGAGTTCAACGCGATCGTGCTGGACTTCCTGCGCTCGCTCTGACGCTCCGCCAGTTCGAGAATCTGCTACGGCACCACGGTCACCGGCCACCGCCCCGCCTTGACCAGTCGCACCGCGACGGAACCGACGATCCGGTGGCCGGCCTGCTCCGAGGCACCGACGACCACCGCGTCGGCCTTGAGCTCGTCCGCCGCCTTCGTCAGCCCGCTGTAGGGGTCGCCGCGGAAGGTGTGGAACTCCCAGCGCACATCGAATATCCCCTTGTTCTGCTCGGTGGCGCGCCGGATCTGAGCGACCAGGTCCTCGGCGATCTCGTCCGTGGTCTCGGCGACCGGAGCGCCGAGCGCGGCACCCGAGGCGATCACCGGCTGGACGTACACCACGGCGAGCAGGGCGTGCTGGCGCCGGGCCAGGCCTCCGGCGTAGGCCGCGGCGCGGAGCGAGGAGTCGGAGCCGTCCACGCCGACGACGATGACCTTGGGCCCGTCCGTGCCCCGCTCGAACTGGTGCGCATGCTGTTCCGTCACGGCTGCGAGGCTATCGGAAGCCGCAGGTCCGGGCGGCATTCGGGGACCTGTCGCCCGGGGTGCGCAAACTTTGCGGAAATGGGGCACCCGTTGGGCGGGCCGCGAACGGGCAGCCACCGAAGCCCGCCGCGGCTCTCGGCCCCCCGGCCTCGACGGAGGGGACGAGGCCGGGGCGGAAGCCGACCGACCCCGTACGGCGTCCTTCTGACGCCCCGCCATGCCGCCTGGGCCTCCTCCGCTGGGCCGGGCGGGTGCATTCGTGCCGCCGCACCGGTGTTGTTGAGGTGCGTCGGCGCTCTGCCGGGCGACTGATGAGTCATGACGAAGGATCAGTTGCTCACACGGCTGTCGTCCAAGGCGGCGGTGATGCTCACGCGGCGCCGGGCCCTGCTGGCCGGCGCCGCCGCGGTCGGGGCCGCCGGCACGGCCGGAGTGCTCGCGGCCCTCACGGGCGAGGACCCGGTCCGGCCGGCACTCCCCGCCGCCGGCCCCCCGGCCCACCGCGCGGTCAGTCCCTCGGCCTACCGCCTCCAGCCCCTGACCGGATACGGCCCACCGCCCACCGCCCCCAGGAAGACGCTCGTACGCCACGAGCCGTTCCTGAAGGTGTCCGGACGCGGCCGGACCATGGTGCTGACCTTCGACGACGGACCCGATCCCCGCTACACCCCGCACATCCTGGACACCCTGGCCGAGTACGACGTCCGCGCGATGTTCTTCGTGTGCGGGGAGATGGCGGTCGACAACCAGGACCTGCTGGCCCGGATGGCCGACGATGGCCACGTCGTCGGCAACCACACCTGGTCCCACCCGCTGCTCACCCGGCTCAGCCGCTCCCGCATCCGCTCCGAGATGGAACGCACCAGCGACGTCATCGAGGACGCCTACGGCGAGCGTCCCGCATGGTTCCGCGCTCCCTACGGCGCCTGGAACCGGGCCGCGTTCCAGCTCGGCGCCGAACTCGGCATGGACCCCCTCGCCTGGAGCGTCGACACCCTCGACTGGACCACCCCGGGCACCCGACGCATCGTCGGCGCCGTGGAGCACGGCGCCGCCCCCGGCGTCGTGGTGCTCTCGCACGACGCCGGGGGCGACCGCTCCCAGAGTGTCCGGGCATTGCGCGACTATCTGCCGCACCTCATCGATTCCGGCTATCACATCACCGTCCCGCGACGGCAGTACGTATAGCCGGAATGCGCCCGCCGGGTCGGGGAACGCTCAGCGGACCTCGACCAGGCGGGCGAAGGCGACGACGTTTCCCGCGTAGCCGCTCTGCTTGGAGAAACCGCCCCCGCAGGTGATGACCCGCAATTCGGGGGTTCCCTTGGAACCGTAGACACGGTCACCGGGGAAATTGCTCTTCTCGAAGACCTCGATGCCGTAGATCTCGAAGACCGCGGTCTTTCCGTCCTTGCGCCTGACCTCGACGCGATTTCCCTTCTTCAGGGCCCCGAGTCCGTAGAACACCGCGGGGCCCTGTTTGTTGTCGACATGGCCGACGACGACCGCGGTGCCCTTCTCGCCGGGGGACACCGCGCCGGTGAACCAGCCGGCCAGGTTCGGATCCTCCGGCGGCGGCGCGCCGACCCAGCCGTCCGCGTCGAGCCCGACCGGCACCATCGGCGCGTCGACCCGGATCGCCGGGATGGAGACCCGGTCGGGCACCGCGAACGGCAGGGGAGCGGGGGCCTGGCCGAAGGCGGTGCCGTGCACCCGGCTGTCCGCGGCGGCCGCCGACGCGGGCTGCGGCGGCCCGACGTCGAACTCCCCCGAACCGTTCCGGATGAGCGCGAGACCGGTCAGCAGAACAAGCGCTATCACGCCCCAGGGAGCGCGCTTCTTCCGCTGCTCCTCCTCTTCGGCCAGCCCGGCCAGCTCGGACGCAGACATTGACTTCCCCTCTCGACGCGGCCGTCGCCGCGTCATTCGCGCATACGAGAACGCTAAGTCCCGAACACGCAACCGGCGACGGGTCAGCGGCGAACGGGTGGCCCCCGAACGCGGGTGGTGCGCCATCCGAGTTGCCGTGAACAGGAATTTTCTGACGGTCCGTGACCTGCGAAGATATCCGATTGTGCGCTTTTTGTTCGGCGTGTCCACTCACCAGGACGGACCATTGTCGAAATGCGGGCCCGTGCAAGGCGTCTGAGGGTATTTCTGGGAGGCGTTTTCTCGCCGATCCACCGGGGACCGTTCCCGGGGCGTCTCCCGCGGAGGATTCACATGCGTACTACTCGTGCCCTGGCGGCCGCCGGCGCCGCGGTCGCCGTGCTCCAACTCGCCGCCCCGGCGGCCGTCGCGCGGGACGGCATGAACCTGAGCCCGAGCAATGTCGTCGCCCTTCCCAACGTCATCGCCCGGGGTGGACAACTGACCATCACCGTCAACAACTGCACCGGCAACGCCACCGCGAGCTCGGACGCGTTCCGGACGATCAGGCTGACCACGGGTACCAACAACCTGGCGACGGGGCGCGCCACGGTCAACCGGAACGCGGCCACGGGATCGCACAGCATCAGCGTCGTCTGCGGCAACGGCACCGTGATCAACCCCACGGCCTTCACGGTCATCGGCGGGGTCCGCGGTGGTCTCGGCGGCAGCAGCTCCAGCGGGGCCACGCCGACCGACATGGCCATCGGCGGCGGTCTGGTGGCCCTGGCCGTCATCGGCGGCGGGGTGTTCTGGATGCGCCGACGGACCGAGAAGCACATCTGATCTCCGCCCCTTCGGAGACGCACCGCCCCACCTGACGCGGACCTTCGCCCCGGACTCCGAGAGGAACCGGGACGGAGGTCCGCGTCACGTACGGCCGCAAGTGCCGTCAGGCGCCGCCCTGCCGGGCGCGCCGACGGGAGAAGTAGTACGCCGCCCCGACCGAGCCCGTGATCAGCAGCGCGCCCATGCCGAGCTCCTTGACGTCGAACCCGGCGAAGCTGCCGCCCTCACCGGCCCGCACCCCCCGGTCGGGGTTGAGCGGCACCGGTGTGGGACCGACCGGGCGGCCGCCGGCGATGGTCAGCCCCGTCGAGCCGCTCACGCCGTCGCAGCTGAACGTCACCCGGTAGACCGCACCGGGTCTGGCGTCCCGGTCGACCACGACCGTCGCCTGGCTCTTGCGCGGCGGGATGGTGATGGTGTCGAACACCCCCGAGGTGACGGTCGCCGAGCCCGTGCAGCCGCCGTGGTCCCGTTCCAGCAGCAGCGCCACCTGTCCGCCCGGGGCGATGGTCGAGGGCAGGACGCTGAAGCCGAAGGGGGTGATGTCGTTGTCGCCCTTCGCCACGGCGGCCGGTGCGGACAAGGCCAGGGCGGTCACGCCCAGCAGTGCGGCCGAAGCGACGCGTATCGCGCGCATGGTGGTTCCTCCGGTCCCCGAGGAGCAGCTGCGGACCTGTTCCGCCTGTGCCGAAAATGCACCTCGATGACCGAAACGCTAGGAACAGGTGTACGTCTGCGCGATCTCTGTCACTCCGAATGGGTCACGCGTGTGGGCCGCTCAGGGGACACCGGCGGCGTGTCGGACACCGGACGTCCCCCTTGAGCGGTACCCGCGGTGAGCGGCCGTCAGCCGCTGACGCCCGGGAAGAGGGCGAGGAACGGCTCGGCCGACGCCGTGATGCCACGGCTGTAGGGGGCGTCGAAGTCCCAGATCAGGAAGAGCAGGAAGGCGATCAGCGCGGAGAACAGGCCGGCCAGGACCAGCTCGCGGGTCGTACGCCGGATCTGCAGCGCGAAGACCATCCCGATGGTGACGACGCCGCCGCCCAGCAGGCCGAACCAGACCACCCCGGGCATGGTGGGCTCGACCGAGTCCGCGCGGGCGTTGCGGGCCTGGTCCACGGCGGCCACCTGGTCGACGAGCGGCTGGTAGGCCTGGGCCTCGAAGTCGTCCTTCGGTTCGTAGGAGGTGACGTCCGTGCGGATCCGGTCGAGGAGTTCGGTGCCCTTCTCGGTCATGCGGCGGTGATCGGCCATCTCCTTCCACTCGGTCGTGACGACGTGTCCGACGTAGGCGTTGACATCGGCCCGAATGCGGTCACGGGCGTCGGCCGGGTAGACCTGGACCCGCTCCGAGATCTCGTGCAGCGCCTGGGCCTCCGCCTGGACGTGGTCCTGGGCCGCGCTGCGGGCCTCCCACACGCCCGCGATGGCCAGACCCAGGACGATGGCGTACACGACCCCGATCCACATCGTCATGTACTCGATGACGTCCGGGGTCTCGCTGGGATCCTCGTCCACGGGCGCCGCCTTGTGGCGGATGAGGGTGATGGCGACCACCACCGCGCACGCGGCCAGCATCGCGAGGATGAGAACAAGCCATTCCGGCAAGGGATGCCTCCAGGATCGGCACTAGCGGGGCCGCAGGGCGGCCACGGCGACCACCGCGGGCGCGGTGATGAGCAGGACGTAGATCACGGGCGAGGTCGTGCTGTGGGTGCGCCGGTCGGGCGCCTTCGCGTGGTGGTAGGCCGGGTAGATCACCGGAGGTGCGGAGGGGGCCGGGGCGGGCTTGGGCGGCGGCGTCCGTGTCGGGGTCGGGGTCGGGGTGGGAGTAGGGGTCGGTGCGGGTGCGGGAGGCGGTGCCGGCCGCGCCCGCGGGGGCGCCGGCCGAGGTGCCGGTGCGGGTGGCGAGGGTGCGGGAGCCGGTGGCTTCGGCTTCGGGGTGGGCCTGGGCTTCGGCGGCTTGTGCGTCGGAGGCGGCTTCGGGGTCGGGTCGGGTGAGGGTGTCGGCGTGCAAGGGGGCTCTGGGGGGGTGGGGGTGGGCGTGGGCGTGGGTGTCGGCTTCGGGCAGGGCGGGAGAGTGGGCCAGGTGAGGTTTCCGGCGACCGCCACCACCTCGGCGCCGCCGGGACCGACCGAGGCGTAGGCGCAGGCATCCGCCTCGGCCACCCCCGCCGTGGGACCGATGAGCGCCCACGTCAAGGCCAGCAGGGCCAACGCGCGTATGGCGGTGGCGGATTGGGGTGATTCGGGTCGATGCACGACGGAGATCATGAGGCCTGTCGCGCCGTATCACGCGCGGGCGCGAAGAGATTGCTCCGAAGGAGGGATAAAAGGTCGCCCAATGTTTGAATCCTGAGCGATCGCCCGTCCGGCGAGGCGTACCTCTGTGCGGTTTGAGACGGGTGTGGTCACGGCCTCCGAAAAGAAATTTGCGGGACGGGTGAACACAACCCCTGGTCCGGTGCGTACTCATGGTCGTGCGGCGGCGCAGCAGGGCGCTGCAACACCCTTTGGAATTATGGGGAGTTGACGATGAAGACCTCCTGGCGGAGCGCCTCACTCGTGGCAAGCGCCGCGGCGGTGCTGGCACTGACGACGGCGTGCGGTCAGGAAGGCGGCACCTCGTCGGTGGGCAGCCAGAACGTCGGCGCCACGGCGGCGGCGGGCGGTTACGGCGGTGTCGGCTCCGGTCTCGGCACCGACACCAGCCCCAGCCCCACCGCGAGCTCGACCGCGATCGGTCAGGGAAATCTGGGAGCCCAGTCCGCCTCGGCCGGCAAGTTGCAGGTGTCCGCGAACCCCGAGCTCGGGGACGTGCTGACCGATGCCACCGGTCTCAGCCTCTACCGATTCGACGAGGACACCGCCGAGCCGCCGAAGTCGAACTGCAACGGCGACTGTGCGACGGCCTGGCCGCCGGTGCCCGCGGACGACGCCTCGGCCGGGGCCGGCATCGACAAGGCGCTGCTCGGTGAGGTGACCCGGGCCGACGGCACCAAGCAGCTGACCATCGGCGGCTGGCCGGCCTACCGCTACGCCAAGGACACCAAGGCCGGCGACCTGACCGGTCAGGGCGTGGGCGGCAAGTGGTACGCGCTGGCGCCCAACGGCAAGAAGGCGTCGGTCGCCAGCCTGCCCGGACTGTCGACGCGCAACGACCCCAAGCTGGGCGAGATCGTCGTCGACAAGAACGGCATGACGGTCTACCGCTTCGCCAAGGACAAGGCCTGGCCCAAGCCCGTCTCCAACTGCACCGGTGCCTGCCTGGAGAAGTGGCCGGCCGTCGCGCCCGTTTCGGCGAACGACACCAAGGGCGTCCAGAAGAAGGGCCTGATGAGCTTCACCCGTTCCGACGGCGTCGCGCAGCAGACGGTCAACTGCTCGCCCATCTACACCTTCGCGGCCGACAAGCAGCCCGGCGACACCAACGGCCAGGGCGTCGGCGGCACCTGGTACGCCGTCCGCCCCAACGGAGAGATGGTCGGCGTCTCCGACAAGTGACACCGGCCTCACCGCTCCACCGGTCCGACCCCTCCGCGCCGCACGGAGGGGTCGGACCGGTTTGCCGTCATTCCCCTCAACTCCCCGCGATTCGGCGCCCGTTCCGCGACTCTCCGTAGTGAGGTGCCTATGCTTCGTAGGCGATCCGCAGCAACCTCCAAGCGGCACGTGCCGCAGGCAGTGACCGGGAACGGACGGTCAATTTCCGTTTCTGCTCGCTCCATTGGCGGGCGATCAGTAGCCTCAGCTCGAACACCGGATCGCCTACGCCTTGGAGAGATACATGGAGCGTCCCGCCTGGGCTCCCCGGAGCATCGACATCTCGGTGCCGAGCGTGGCGCGTATCTACGACTTCTACCTGGGCGGTTCGCACAACTTCGAGGCCGACCGGGAGGCGGCCCGCAGGGTCATGGAGTTCGCGCCGGGGCTGCCGAAGACCATGCAGGCGAACCGGGCGTTCCTGCGGCGGGCGGTTCGGTTCGCCGCCGACGAGGGCATCACCCAGTTCCTGGACATCGGTTCCGGCATCCCGACCTTCGGCAACGTCCACGAGGTGGCCCAGAGCGCCCGCCCCGGCGCCCGTGTCGTCTACGTGGACCACGACCCGGTGGCCGTCGCGCACAGCCAGAAGGTCCTGGAGGGCAACCCGGACGCGGGCGTCGTCGCGGCGGACCTCCGTAAGCCCCAGGAGATCCTTGCGAATCCCGAGGTCCAGCGCCTGATCGACCTGAACCGGCCGGTGGCGCTGCTTCTCGTTGCCATACTGCACTTCGTGGAAGACGCGGACGACCCGTACGGAGCGGTGGCCGAGCTGCGCGACGCGCTCGCGCCCGGCAGCCTGCTGGTGCTCACCCACGCCTCGGTCGAGGGAATCCCGCTTCCGCCGGAGCGGACCGAAGGCGCGGTGGACGTGTACAAGGACATTCGCAACCCGCTGATCATGCGCTCGCGCGACGAGATCGCGCGGTTCTTCGAGGGGTACGACATGGTGGAACCGGGACTGGTGTCGCCGCCGCGGTGGCGGCCCGAGTCGGCGACCTGGAACCCCGAGGACGAGGATCCGTGGGCTTTCTCCGGGTTCGCCGGCGTGGGGCGTTCCGCGTGATCGCCGAGCCGGACGGGCCGGAGGACAGACTGCGCCGGTTCGCGACGATCTGGAGCCGGGCCGTGTTCCCGGTGACGTCGACGTCCGCGACCCGGCCGGAGTTCGAGGAACAACTGCTGCCGCTGGCCCGCCGGTTGAGCGAGGCACTCGCGGCCAGGGCCGTCGACACGGACGAGGGCCGGGCGGTGGGCGCCGCCCTCGTCGACGCGCACTGCACGGATCCGGAGGCGCTGACCCGTTCCCTGGACTGCGTCGACGCCTATCTGGTGCTCTACTGCGGCGGCGACGGCGACCGCGAGGACCTGCGGTCCCGGTCCTCGCGTCTGCAGCACGCCATGGCCGCCGGGTTCGCCCACGCGCTGCGCGAGCGGACGCTGACCGAGCAGGAGGCCATCGCGCAGGCCGCCCTGCAGGCGCAGGGCGTGGTGGCACAGGCGCTGCACGCGACCGAGGCGCGCTTCCGGGCGGTGTTCGAGGGCGCGGCCATAGGGATCGGCATCGCCGACCTGGACGGCAACGTCCTCCAGGTCAACGGCGCCCTGCTGCGCATGTTCGGCATCACCGACCAGACCATGCGCGGCCGCAAGGTCCAGGAGTGGACCCACCCCGAGGACGCGCCGCAGACCTGGACGCTCTACGACGAACTCGTCCGCGGCGAGCGCGAGCACTACCACCTCGAAAAGGCATTCTCCCGCCCCGACGGAACCGTCCTGTGGACCAACCTGACGGTCTCCCTGCTGCGCGACGCCGACGGTGCCCCGCAGTACCAGCTGGCCCTCATGGAGGACACCACCGAGCGCCGGCTGCTCAACCTCCGGCTGCGCTACGAGGCCACCCACGACGCCCTCACCGGGCTGCCCAACCGCACCCTGTTCTTCGAGCGCCTGGAGAAGGCGCTCAGCGCGGGCGAGGGCCAGCGGTTCGGCCTGTGCTACCTCGACCTCGACGGCTTCAAGACCATCAACGACAGCCTCGGCCACGCGGCCGGCGACCGGCTGCTCGTCGAGGTCGCCGACCGGCTCCAGTCCTGCGCGACCGCGCCGGGTGAGATGGTCGCCCGCCTCGGCGGTGACGAGTTCGTGGCGCTGACCACCGGCCCCGACACCGAGAGAGAGGTCGACGACCTCGCGGCGCGCATCATGAACGTGCTGCTCGCCCCGGTCCGTATCGACGGCCGGGAACTGACCGTGCGCGGCAGCATCGGCATCGTCGAGGGCCCGGCGGGGGAGCGGGGGCCCGCGGAGGTGCTGCGCAGCGCCGACATCACGATGTACCGGGCCAAGTCGGCGGGCGGCAACCGCTTCGAGCTGGCCGATCCGGAGGCCGACGCCCGCGCCATCACCCGGCACGGATTGACCACCCAGCTGCCCGCGGCCCTGGACCGGGGCGAGTTCTTCATCGAGTACCAGCCGCTGGTGCACCTCGGGGACGGCAGCGTGCGGGGCGCCGAGGCGCTGGTGCGCTGGCTGCACCCGCAGCACGGCGTCCTCGGCCCCGACCGGTTCATTCCGCTCGCCGAGCACACCGGGCTGATCGTGCCGCTCGGCCGCTGGGTCCTGGAGCAGTCGGTGCGCCAGGCCCGCGAGTGGCGAGAACGCTACGGGCAGGACGTGGCGGGCGACCCGCTCCGCATCAACGTCAACCTCTCGCCCTGCCAGCTCACCCACCCCGGCCTGGTCCAGGACACGGTGGACATCCTGGAGCGCGCCGGCGTCGAACCGGACGCGCTCTGCCTCGAAGTCACGGAGTCGGCCCTCATCGGCGCCGACGACGACCTGCTCAAACCACTGCGCCGGCTCGCCGAGATGGGCGTGGACATCGCCCTGGACGACTTCGGCACCGGCTACTCGAACCTGGCGAACCTGCGCCGTCTCCCGGTCAGCGTCCTGAAGCTGGACCGCTCCTTCACGCAGAGCATGCAGCAGTTCCCCGCCGACCCGGTCGACCTCAAGATCGTCGAGGGGATCGTCTCGCTCGCCCACGGTCTGAACCTGGCGGTGACGGTCGAGGGCGTCGAAACCGGGGCCCAGGCCGAGCAGTTGCGGATACTGGGCTGCGACACGGCCCAGGGCTGGTACTACGCCCGCCCGGGCCCGCCGGACCGGCTGCACCAGCTCGCGCTGGTGGACGCGACGGGCTGAGTCCTGCCGCGGTCCTAGGGCAGCGGCAGTGAGCGCAGGGAACCGTGGGTACGGGCCATGACGAGGACATGGCCCGTGTCCCCGCCCGGCACGACGACCACGGGGTGTTCGCCGCCCCTGGTCTGTGCGTAGGCCGGGGACATGCGGGGCGCGGCGGCCCCGGTCCCCTTCGGGCCGGCGTGCAGGTCGATCGTGATCACGCGGCCCCGCGTGGTGCGGTCGTTGACGGGGGTGAAGGTCACGAACCGGCCGGCGGTCACGGTGGCGTCCGCCTCGGTGGCGTACGTGCTCCACAGTCTGCGGTCATTCTTGAGGTCGTACGCGAACCAGTCGCCCGCGCTGGTGTCCTCGGCGCCGGCCTCGTACAGCACCAGGATCCCGTCGTCGGAAATCACACCGTGCACGGGCTTGTTGATCGTGTTCCGCGGGGTCGGCAGCGGCCTCAGGGACGCCGGATCCAGTCGGCGCATGGGCGGGAAGGTGTCCCCGGCGGAGAACGGGCTGCCGGTGCAGACCAGGTAGCGGCCCCCGGTGACGAGGTGCGGGCACTCGACGCCCGTCGGGCTGGTCGCCACGGTGGCGCCGGTGCGGGCGTCGCGGGCGGTGACGCGGGTGCCGTCGGCCGTGTAGACACGGCCCCCGAAGGCGGCCAGGGGTTCGCCCGTGCTCCAGCCGACGGACCGGTGCCACAGGGGCGTGCCGTCGGACGCGCGCACGGCGTCGAGGACGGCGGCGGTGCCGGTGAAGGGATCCGGTGCGTGCAGAGCGTAGACGATCCCGTCCGCGGCGCCGAGGGCCAAGTAGGCGCGGCCGGTGGGCAGTCGACGGGTCCACGCCTGCGCACCCGTGCGCAGGTTCGCCGCGCGGAGCCTGCCCGCGACCCCGGTCACGGCCCGTTCGGCGGCCGCGTCGACGAGCAGTCCGGCGCTCTTGCCGCGGTCGCCCGCGGGCACGGTCCAGGTGACACGGCCGTCGGCCCGCGAACGCCCCACGAATCCACCGGAGTCGGTCGCGCACACCACCTGGTGCGCCGTCGCGCCGCAGCTGCCGTGGGCCTCCCGGCTGGAGAGGGACGCCGCCCACGCCCGCCACGGGCCCGAGACGGACATCGAGGTCATCTCCGCCGTCGGCCCCGAGGCGCCGGACGACGACGAGACCGCCGGTCTCTTCGGCCCGCCGGACGCGGTGTTCCCCGCGCACCCCACCAGCACCAGCAGTGCCGCGCCCACCGCGACGATCCGCCGCTTCATCCCGCCCACCCCCGTCCGAGAAAACCTCATGCTACGACCGCTCAGCGCTCCAACAGCATCCGCTGCAACTCCCGTGCCGCCCGCGGCGGAGCCACATCGCTGCGGTGCGCCAACGCGATCGTCCGGCGCAGTCCGGGCCGGGCCAGCGGGGTGACCCGCAGCCCCCGTCCCGAGCGCGTGGCGACCATCCGCGGTACGACGGCCACGCCCAACCCCGCCCGCACGAAGCCGAGGACCGCGTCCATCTCCCCGCCCTCCACCGCGAAGTCCGGCTCGAACCCCTCGGCACGGCACGCGGCCACGGTCAGTTCGCGCAGGTCGTAGCCGTGCCGGAACATCACCAGCGGCTCGCTCTCCAGGTCGGCGACGCGTACCGTACGGCGGCCCGGACCGCCGGGCGCGGGCACCTCCGGCGAGGAGACGACGACCAGGTCCTCGCGCAGCAGCTCCACCGTCGTCAGCGCCGGGGACGGCGACGGCAGCGGGAGGACCACCAGGGCCAGGTCGAGGGCGCCGCGCGCGAGCAGCCGTACGAGATCGTGTGAGCCGCCCTCCTCGATCATCAGCCGGATGCCGGGATAGCGGTCGTGGAAGGCGCGCAGCACGTCCGGCAGGAGACCGGTGCACAGGCTCGGGGTCGCGCCCAGCCGGACCCGGCCGCTGCGCAGCTGCACCAGCTCCTGCACCTCGTGCCGGGCCGTGTCCGCGTCGGCCAGGATGCGACGGGCCAGCGGCAGCAGGGCCTCGCCCGCGTCGGTGAGGGTGATGTTGCCGCGCGCCCGCAGGAAGAGGTCCGCCCCGAGCTCCCGCTCCAGCGCCTTGATCTGCTGGGACAGGGACGGCTGCGCCACGTGGACCAGGTCGGCGGCGCGGGTGAAGTGCCGGGTCTCGGCGACCGCCACGAAGTACTGGAGCTGCTGGAACTGCATCCTCGTACGATAGCCGTTCCCTATGGAATCAAGCCGGACCATGTCTTGGACCGATCGGGGGCCCGGGCTCTAGCGTCTTGACCCATGGCTCTGGCAACGCGGACGGACCGACGGCCGTCCCTCGCACGCACGGTCTGGGACAGCTCCGTCGGCAAGAAGACCGTGATGGCCGTCAGCGGCCTGATCATGCTGCTGTACCTGGTCGTCCATATGATCGGCAATCTGAAGATCTTCTTCGGGGCGGGCGAGTTCAACCACTACGCGCACTGGCTGCGCACGGTCGGCGAACCCTTCGTGCACTACGAGTGGACGCTCTGGCTCATCCGGATCGTGCTGGTGGTCGCCGTCGTCGCGCACGCGGTCTCGGCGTACCAGCTCAGCCGCCGCGACATCCGGGCGCGCCCCGGCAAGTACGTCCACAAGAAGCCACGGGCGAGTTACGCGACCCGCACCATGCGCTGGGGCGGCATCGTCCTCGGCCTGTTCATCGTGTGGCACCTCCTCGACCTGACGACCGGGACCGTGCACTCCGGCGGCTTCCAGGAGGGCCACCCGTACCAGAACGTCGTGGACACCTTCTCCACCTGGTACGGCAACGTCATCTACATCGTCGCGATGCTCGCCCTCGGCCTGCACGTCCGGCACGGCTTCTGGAGCGCCGCGCAGACCCTCGGCATCGGCAGCCGCACCCGCGACCGCGCCCTCAAGGCCGTCGCCAATGTCCTCGCACTGCTGCTCACGGCCGGCTTCATCGCCGTACCCGTGGGTGTCATGACCGGAGTGGTGAGCTGAACATGACCTACGTCGACTACACGACCGGTGCGCCGCTGACCGACGGCAAGGCGCCCGCCGGGCCCGTCAACGAGCGGTGGGACACCCGCAGGTTCGAGGCCAAGCTGGTCAACCCCGCCAACCGCCGCAAGCACACGGTGATCGTCGTGGGTACCGGTCTCGCGGGCGGCTCCGCGGGCGCCACGCTCGCCGAACAGGGCTACCACGTCGTCCAGTTCTGCTACCAGGACTCCCCGCGCCGCGCCCACTCCATCGCCGCTCAGGGCGGCATCAACGCGGCCAAGAACTACCGCAACGACGGCGACTCGATCCACCGCCTCTTCTACGACACCGTCAAGGGCGGGGACTTCAGGGCGCGCGAGTCCAACGTGCACCGCCTGGCGCAGATCTCGGTCGAGATCATCGACCAGTGCGTGGCGCAGGGCGTGCCCTTCGCGCGGGAGTACGGCGGCCTGCTCGACACCCGCTCCTTCGGCGGCGTGCAGGTCTCCCGGACCTTCTACGCCCGCGGACAGACGGGTCAGCAGTTGCTGCTCGGCGCCTACCAGGCCCTCAGCAGGCAGATCGCCGCCGGGAACATCGAGATGCACCCGCGCACCGAGATGCTCGACCTGATCGTCGTCGACGGACGGGCCCGCGGGATCGTGGCCCGGGACCTCGTCACCGGGCGCATCGACACCTACTTCGCGGACGCGGTGGTGCTGGCCTCCGGCGGCTACGGCAACGTCTTCTACCTGTCGACGAACGCCATGAACTCCAACGCCACCGCCATCTGGCGAGCCCACCGACGAGGTGCCCACTTCGCGAATCCCTGCTTCACCCAGATCCACCCGACCTGCATCCCGCGCACCGGCGACCACCAGTCCAAGCTCACGCTGATGAGCGAGTCGCTGCGCAACGACGGCCGGATCTGGGTGCCGAAGGCCAAGGGCGACACCCGTCCGCCGAACCGGATCCCCGAGGACGAGCGCGACTACTACCTGGAGCGCATCTACCCGTCCTTCGGCAACCTGGTCCCGCGCGACATCGCCTCCCGCGCCGCGAAGAACGTCTGCGACGAGGGGCGCGGGGTCGGTCCCGGCGGACAGGGCGTCTACCTCGACTTCGCCGACGCCATCCAGCGGATGGGGCGCGAGGCCGTCGAGGCGAAGTACGGCAACCTCTTCGACATGTACCAGCGGATCACCGACGAGGATCCGTACGAGGTGCCGATGCGGATCTATCCCGCCGTGCACTACACGATGGGCGGACTGTGGGTCGACTACGACCTGCAGACCACCGTCCCCGGCCTGTTCGCGATCGGCGAGGCCAACTTCTCCGACCACGGCGCCAACCGCCTCGGCGCCTCCGCGCTGATGCAGGGCCTGGCCGACGGCTACTTCGTGCTGCCGGCGACCATCAACGACTACCTCGCCCGCAACCCGCACCAGGACACGGTGACCGACGAACACCCCGCCGTGCAGGAGGTGTTGGCGGAGACCGAGGACCGGCTCCACCTGCTCCTCGCCGTCGACGGCGACCGTACGCCCGACTCCTTCCACCGTGAACTCGGCGAACTCATGTGGGAGTTCTGCGGGATGGCCCGCACCGACTCGGGACTGCGCAAGGCGCTGGAGCGCATCCCGCAGATCCGTGAGGAGTTCTGGCGGCGCATCAAGGTGCCGGGCACCGGCGAGGAGTTCAACCAGTCGCTGGAGAAGGCGAACCGCATCGTCGACTACCTGGAGCTCGCCGAGCTGATGTGCCTCGACGCGCTGCACCGCGCCGAGTCCTGCGGCGGCCACTTCCGCGAGGAGTCCCAGACCCCCGACGGTGAGGCCGCCCGCCGGGACGAGGAGTTCGCCTATGCGGCGGCCTGGGAGTTCACCGGCACCGGCGAGGCTCCCGTCCTGCACAAGGAAGACCTGGTCTTCGAGTACGTCCACCCCACTCAGCGGAGCTACGCATGAAGCTCACCCTGCGCGTCTGGCGGCAGAAGAACGCCGACGCCGACGGCGCCATGTCCACGTACGAGGTGGACGGCATCTCGTCCGACATGTCCTTCCTGGAGATGCTGGACACCCTCAACGAGGAGCTCATCCTGCGCGGTGAGGACCCGGTGGCCTTCGACCACGACTGCCGTGAGGGCATCTGCGGCGCGTGCTCGCTCGTCATCAACGGCGACGCGCACGGACCCGAGCGGACGACCACCTGTCAGCTGCACATGCGGTCCTTCTCCGACGGCGACACGATCGACATCGAGCCGTGGCGGGCGTCCGCCTTCCCGGTGATCAAGGACCTGGTCGTGGACCGGTCGGCCTTCGACCGGATCATCCAGGCCGGCGGGTACATCACGGCGCCCACGGGTGCGGCTCCCGAGGCCCACGCCACGCCGGTGCCCAAGCCCGACGCCGACTTCGCCTTCGAGCACGCCGAGTGCATCGGGTGCGGGGCGTGTGTGGCCGCCTGTCCCAACGGGGCGGCGATGCTGTTCACCTCGGCCAAGGTGAACCATCTGAACGTGCTGCCGCAGGGGGCGCCGGAGCGGGAGACCAGGGTCCTCGACATGGTGGAGCAGATGGACGAGGAGGGCTTCGGCGGCTGCACGCTGGCCGGTGAATGCGCGACCGCCTGCCCCAAGGGAATTCCGCTGGTCTCCATCACCAGCATGAACAAGGAGTGGCTGCGGGCGACCCGGAAGGTCGCGAAGCGCTGAGAGACGTTCGCCGACAAGGTGCGGACGGATGGGGTCGGACGTGGTGCTCAGGTCCGGCCCCATCAAGGTTGAGCGAGGGTGTCCGCTCCCTCCGGCCACCGGCCCGACACCGGCCGGTCGGCGGAGTCGGAGGCCCCGGACACCTTGCCCGAGCCGTTCAGCCAGCGCACATCCGCACTCTGGGAACCGGTCACGTACACGCCAACCGGCGTCGGGAGAACAGGGACAGCGGCACCGCTCGCCGCCTCCGCCTGTGACCTGGAGAGTGCCATGACCGGCGTTTCCACCCTCGACCGTCCCCCGCAGAGCGTCGCCCCCACCCGGTACACCGTCACGCTGGCCCGCGACGAGGACGACGTACGGGCCGCGCAGCGGCTGCGGCACGACGTGTTCTCCGGCGAGATGGGCGCCCTCCTGTCCACCCCGGAACCCGGCCTCGACGTGGACGGCTTCGACGCCTACTGCGACCACCTGCTCGTCCGCGACACCGTCACCGGCCAGGTCGTCGGCACCTACCGGCTGCTGCCCCCGGAGCGTGCCGCGGTGGCCGGACGCCTGTACTCCGAGGGCGAGTTCGACCTCGCGCCGCTCGACGCGATCCGCCCGGGGCTCGTCGAGGTCGGCCGTTCCTGTGTGCACCCCGACCACCGCGACGGGGCCGTCATCGGACTCATCTGGGCCGGGATCGCCCGCTACATGGTGGACCGCGGCCACGACTGGCTGGCCGGCTGCTGCTCCGTCCCGCTCGCCGACGGCGGCGCGCTCGCGGCCGGCACCTGGGACCGGGTGCGCACCAAGTACCTGGCTCCCGAGGAGTTCCGGGTACGGCCCCTGCTGCCCTGGGAGCCCGCGGAGGGGACGCCCGCCGCGCACACCGAACTCCCCCCGCTGCTGCGCGGCTACCTGCGGCTCGGCGCCTGGGTGTGCGGACAGCCCGCCCACGACCCGGACTTCGGGGTCGCCGACATGTATGTGCTGCTGTCGATGCGCCGGGTCAACGCCCGGTACCTGCGGCACTTCCTCTCGCTCGTCCCGGCCTGATGAGCGTCTGGCTGCCCAGCGCGCCCTGCACCCCGGGGACGTGCGTGGAGCGGGTGGGATCCGCCACGGCCGTACCCCGTGCCGTGCTGCGGTTCCTCGCGGTCGCGGCGGTCCTGCTCGCCGGGATCGCGCTGCTGCCGGCCGGCCGGCTGATCCCGGCCGGCGCGGTCAGGTGGTGGTGCCGGGCGGTGGTGCGGGTCTCGGGGGTCCGGGTCCGCCTGTCCGGCGCCGCCACGCCCACGGGCGGGGTGCTGCTGGTGGCCAACCACATCTCCTGGCTGGACATCCCGCTGCTGGCCGCCGTCCGACCCGCGCGGATGCTCGCCAAGTCCGAGATCCGGCGGTGGCCCGTGGCGGGTTGGCTGACCGCCCGCAGCGGCGCGCTGTTCATCGAGAGGGACCGGCTGCGGGCCCTTCCGGACACGGTTGCCCGGATCGCCGACGCGCTGCGCGCCGGCGCGGCGGTCGCCGTCTTCCCCGAGGGGAGCACCTGGTGCGGCCGCGCCCAGGGGCACTTCCGCCGGGCGGTGTTCCAGGCGGCTCTGGACGCCGGGGTGCCCGTCCAGCCGGTGAGCCTGCGCTACCGGCTCGTCGACGGCGGGTCCAGCACGGCCCCCGCCTTCATCGGCGACGATTCGCTGCTGACCTCGGTGTGCCGGGTGGTGTCGGCACGGGGACTGATGGCCGAGGTGGAGGTCCCGGACCCGATCCCTCCGGGCAGTCACCCGGACCGCCGCTCCCTGGCCCGGGCGGCCCAGTCGCGGGCGTGCCACGGGCGGACGGCGGAGCACGCGGGCGGCTGACGGTCGCAGGGCCGCGGTCCTGTGAGAGCGGGTTTCGGGGACCCTCTCCTTCGCCGGACCGGCGGAATCAGGAGTCCTTGCCCAGCGCCCGTGCCAGGTAGGGCCCCGTGGTGCTGCCCTCCGCCTCGGCCACGGCTCCCGGTACGCCCGTCGCCACGATCCGGCCGCCCGCGTCGCCGCCGCCCGGGCCCAGGTCGATCACCCAGTCCGCGCCCGCCACGACCGACATGTCGTGCTCGACGACGATCACCGTGTGGCCGGCGTCGACGAGACCGTGCAGTTGGCGCATCAGGACCTCGACGTCGGCCGGGTGGAGACCGGTGGTGGGTTCGTCGAGGAGGTACAGGGTGTGGGCGCCGCGCACGCGCTGGAGTTCGCTGGCGAGCTTGACGCGCTGGGCCTCGCCGCCGGAGAGCTCGGTCGCGGGCTGGCCGAGGCGGAGGTAGCCGAGGCCGACGTCGAGGAGGGTGGTGAGACTGCGGGCCACGAGCGGGGTGTCCGCGAAGAAGTCCGCCGCCGACTCCACCGTGAGGTCGAGCACCTGGGCGATGTTCCTTCCCCGGTACGTCACTTCGAGCGTCGCCGGGTTGTAGCGGGCCCCGCCGCAGTCTGGGCAGGGCGCGTATGTGCTGGGCAGGAAGAGCAGCTCGACGCTGACGAACCCCTCGCCCTGGCAGGTCTCGCAGCGCCCACCCGGCACGTTGAAGGAGAACCGCCCCACGCCGTAGCCCCGCCGCCGTGCCTCGTCGGTGGCGGCGAAGACCTTGCGCACGACGTCGAACAGACCCGTGTAGGTCGCCAGGTTGGAGCGCGGGGTCCGGCCGATCGGCTTCTGGTCGACCGAGACCAGACGTCCCACCCCCTGCGACTCCTCTGTGATCTCGCCGACCAGCGTGGACTTGCCCGAGCCCGACACCCCGGTCACCGCGGTGAACACCCCTAGCGGGAACTCGGCCGTCACCCCGCGCAGGTTGTGCCGGCTGACCGGACCCACCTTCAACCAGCCGCGAGGCGACCGCACTTCACGCCGCACCGCGGGAGAGCGGTCGAACAGGAACCGGGCGGTGGCGGACTCCTCGACCTTCGCCAGCTCCGCCACCGGCCCGCTGTGCAGCACCCGTCCGCCGTGCTCACCCGCCCCCGGCCCGACGTCCACCAGCCAGTCCGCGCCCCGCATGACGTCCAGGTGGTGCTCCACCACGAACACCGAGTTGCCGGCCGCCTTCAACCGCGCCAGCACGGTGAGCAGCGCCTCGGTGTCCGCGGGGTGCAGTCCTGCGGAGGGCTCGTCGAGGACGTACACCACTCCGAACAGCCCGGACCGCAACTGGGTGGCGAGACGCAGTCGTTGGAGCTCGCCCGCGGACAGGGTGGGGGTCGCGCGGTCCAGGCTCAGATAGCCGAGACCGAGCTCGACGACGGGCGCGATGCGGGACTTGAGGTCGTCGGTGAGGACGCGCGCGGTCTCGCCGTGGGCGACCAGCGAGGCGGCCAGCTCGGTCAGCGGCAGTGCCGCGAGCTCGGCGATCGTGCGGCCCGCGAAGGTGACCGCCATCGCCTCAGGACGCAGCCTGCTGCCGTCGCAGACCGGGCACGGGGCGGAGACCAGGAACCGCTCCGCCTTCGCCCTGAGCGTCAGGCTCTTGGAGTCCGCGAACGTCTTCAGGACATAGCGGCGGGCGCTCATGTACGTGCCCTGGTACGGGCGTTGGATACGGTCCGCGTCCCGCACCGGGTGCACGGTGACCACCGGCTGCTCGTCGGTGAACAGGATCCACTCGCGCTCTTCGGCGGGCAGCTCACGCCACGGGCGGTCCACGTCGTGACCGAGCGCGTCGAGGATGTCCCGCAGGTTCTTGCCCTGCCAGGCGCCGGGCCACGCGGCGATGGCGCCCTCCCGGATCGACAGCGACGGGTCGGGTACCAGCGACTGCTCGGTCGTACGGTGGACGCGGCCCAGGCCGTGGCATTGCGGGCAGGCGCCGACCGCCGTGTTGGGGGAGAAGGAGTCCGAGTCGAGCCGTGCGGCCCCCGGCGGGTAGTCACCGGCCCGGGAGAACAGCATCCGCAGGGAGTTGGAGAGGTTGGTGACCGTGCCCACGGACGAGCGGGAGGTCGGTGCCGAACGCCGCTGTTCGAGCGAGACCGCGGGCGGCAGCCCAGTGATCTCCCCGACCTTCGGCGCCCCCACCTGGTGGATCAGCCGGCGCGCGTACGGAGCCACCGACTCGAAGTACCGCCGCTGGGCCTCCGCGTAGATCGTCCCGAACGCCAGCGACGACTTTCCCGACCCGGACACCCCCGTGAACACGGCCAGCACATCCCGTGGCACCTCGACGTCCACACCCTTGAGGTTGTGCTCACGGGCACCGCGGACGCGGACGTACGGGTCGTGGGGGCCGGGTGGGTCGTACATGGGAACGACTCTAACCGGAGGTGATCGTCGCCAGCCGCCGGTAGGACTCCAGCAGGGCCGCGCGGTCGTAGGTGCTGGTCGTGACCAGCACCTCCTGCGCCCCCGTCTCCTTCAGGACCGTCTCCAGCTCGTGGGCGACCTGCTCCTCGGTGCCCGCGAGGTGGCCGGCGAGCCCGGCTTCGTAGAAGCCCCGCTCCCTGGCCGTCATCGGGAGCGACTCGACGCGCTCGGCGGGCGGCAGGGGCGGGAAGGTGCCATGGGTCCGGGAGTACGCCATCGACCAGGCCTCCGGGATCAGCAGGCGCCGCGCCTCCTCGGGGGTGGCGGCCACCGCGACCGTCCCGGAGATGACGACATACGGCTCCCGTGCCCAGGGCGAGGGCCGGAAACGCGCGCGATAGTGGTCGATGCCGCGCTGCATCTTCTCGCGGTTCCTGAGGTCGCCGATGACCATCGGCAGTCCCGCGCGGGCCGCGATCGCGGCGCCCTCGCCCATGGCCAGCACGAAGGGCGGCACGGTCAGGCCCTCGGCCGGGCGGGCCCGCACCCCCGTCGGAGAGGTGCCGCGGAACCAGCCGAGCAGCTCCTCCAGTTGTACGGCGAAGTCGTCGGCGTCGTCCTTGCCGCGGCCCAGTGCCTTGCGCACGCCGTCCGTGAAGCCGACCGAGCGGCCCAGACCCATGTCGATCCGGCCCGGGAAGAGGGACTCCAGCACCCCGAACTGCTCGGCGACGACCAGGGGTTGGTGGTTCGGCAGCATCACGCCACCGGTGCCGATCCGGATCGTCTCCGTGGCCGAGGCCACGGCGGCCGCCAGCACCGTCGGCGCGGAGCCCGCGACTCCCGGCACGCCGTGGTGCTCCGAGACCCAGAAGCGGTGGTATCCGTGTCCTTCCAGCTCCCGCGCCAGCCGGACCGTGTCCTGGAGCGCCTGCGCGTTCGTACCGCCCTCGCGGGTGCGGGAGCGGTCGAGGACGGAGAAGCGGGTGGCGGCGGTCAGGGAACTCACACGGGATTCAACGCGTGACCGGGTGCGGTATTCCCCCCACCGGGACCGCCACCGGGACCGTCACGAAAACCGGGTGACCGCGATCCCCGCAGGTCAGCACAATGGCCTCGTGACCGTCCCGAACATCCTGCTCTCCGGCATCGTCGGCTCGACCGCGTACGGACTCGCCCGCGAGGGCTCCGACGTGGACCGGCTCGGCATGTTCGCCGCGCCCACCGAGACCCTGCTCGGCCTGCACACGCCGAAGGAGTCCCACGTCACCACGGCGCCGGACCGCACCCTGCACGAGGCGGCGAAGTGGTGCCGGCTCGCCCTCGGCGGCAATCCGACCGTCATGGAACTGGTGTGGCTGCCCGACGAGCTGTACGAGGTCCGGACCGCGCTCGGCGACGAACTCATCGCCATCCGCGGGTCGTTCCTGAGCGCCCAGCGGGTCCGGGACGCCTATCTCGGGTACGCCACCCAGCAGTTCAGGAAACTGGAGAGCCGTGCCGGCGACCACCGCACCGCCAAGCACGCCCGGCATCTGAAGCGGCTCTGCCACCAGGGCCTGGAGCTGTACACCACCGGACGGCTCACGGTGCGGGTCGAGGACCCCGAGGAGTACCACCGCTTCGGGGACGCCGTCGCCGCCGATCCGGCCTCGGCCCGGTCGCTGCTCGCCCATTACGAGTCCGCGTTCGCCGAGACCCGCAGCGCGCTGCCGGACCGGCCCGACGAAGGGCGGGCCGAGGCGTGGCTGCGGCGCGTCCGCGCGGAGTTCTACGACACGGCCGCGTGAGCGCGCGCTTCAGTGACCGTAAGAGTCAGCGGCGGCGCCGGGACCGCACCCTCGCCTCCCGCGGCGGCTCGATGAACTGCATCTCCAGCGTCAGCGGCGGCTCGGCGACCCCCGGACCGCCCGCCGCCGCCCACTGCACGACCTCCTCAGTGCCCGCGTCGTCCATGACGAACCCGATCCACGCGGCCCGCCCACCCGCCCGGCGCCCGGCCGCCGAGGGGCGCACGACGATGACGTTCGCCTGGTCGCACGGCCCCAGGCAGTCGGTCGTACGGACCTGGAAGCCGTGTTCGGCGGCGCCGGCCCGCAGCAGCTCCAACTGCCAGGTGTGGTCGGTGCCGGGGTGCTTGCGGGCGTCGCCGCAGCAGCAGCCCCGGCAGACGACGAGCGTGCAGGAGCCGGAACCGGAGCCGGTCAGGAACGTGCGGGGCGTCGGAGGCATGGGAGAAGCATGCAACCCGCACTGATCGCCGAGTGCCGGCGGGGTGCCCCTGGAGCCAGGAGCGCGAGGCGGTTGCCGGGGCTAGGGTGGCTGGGGTGACCGACAGTGACAAGCTCCCGCTCGCCGTGTTCGACCTGGACAACACCCTGGCCGACACGGGCCACCGACAGCGGTTCCTGGAGCGCGGTCCGCGCGACTGGGACGGGTTCTTCGCGGCCGCGCCCGAGGATCCGCCGATCCCCGAAGGCATCGCCCTGGTGCTGGAGAGCGCCGGGGAGTGCGAGATCGTCTACCTCACCGGCCGCCCTGAGCGCTGCCGACGCGACACGCTGGCCTGGCTGGCCGACCAGGGCCTCCCGGAGGGGCGCGTGTACATGCGCCGCAACGACGACCGGCGGCCCGCCCGGCGCACCAAGCTGGAGATCCTGAAGCGACTCGCCGGAACCCGGGAGATCCGAGTCCTGGTGGACGACGACGAGTTGGTCTGCGAGGACGCCCGACGGGCCGGATTCACCGTCGTACAGGCGCGCTGGACCGCCCCTTCCGCGAGCCTGGAGGTGGCGCAGGAGCGGGAGGGGCGGACCTGACAGCCGTCAGTCGGACTCGTCGAGGCGGAAGCCGACCTTCAGCCCCACCTGCCAGTGCAGGATCTGTCCGTCCTCGATCTGGCCCCGCACTTGGGTCACCTCGAACCAGTCGAGATGGCGAAGGGTCTGCGAGGCGCGGGAGATGCCGTTGCGGATCGCCTGGTCGACGCCGTCCGGCGAGGTGCCGACGATCTCGGTCACCCGGTAGGTGTGGTTCGTCATGGTTCCACCGTGCCTCAGGCGACGGCGGAGCGCGAGCCGTCCGCCCCTATCTTGGGTGCATGGACGGTATGCCTCGTGACATCCCCGCGCCCACGATCGTGAACCCCCTGCGCCAACTCTCCCTGGAACAGCTCCGACGGCGTACCAGCATGAAGTGGCGGACGTACCCCGAGGACGTGCTGCCGCTGTGGGTCGCCGAGATGGACGTCCCCCTGGCCGAACCGGTCGCGCGGGCCGTCCGGGACGCGGTGGCGCTGGGAGACACCGGGTACCCGTACGGGACGGCGTACGCCGAGGCGCTGGCCGACTTCGCGGGCAAGCGGTGGGGCTGGGACGGGCTCGCCGTGGAGCGGACGGCGATCGTCCCGGACGTGATGCTGGGCATCGTCGAGATGCTCAAGCTGGTCTCCGGGCCGGGCGACCCGGTGGTCGTCAACTCACCCGTGTATCCGCCCTTTTACCAGTTCGTCGGGAACATGGACCGACAGGTCGTGGAGGCCCCGCTCGGTGCGGACGGGCGGATCGACCTCCAGGTCCTGGAGGCCGTGTTCGAGCGGGTCGGCAGGAGCGCCGGCCGCCCCGCGTACCTTCTGTGCAGCCCGCACAACCCGACCGGCACCGTGCACTCCGCCGGGGAACTGACGGACGTGGCCGCGCTGGCGCGGACGCACGGGGTAAGGGTCGTGGCCGACGAGATCCACGCCCCGCTCCTCGCGGCCGACGCCACGTTCGTCCCCTACCTGAGCGTTCCCGGTGGGGGAAGCGGGCTGTCCCTGATGTCGGCCTCCAAGGGGTGGAACCTGGCCGGGCTCAAAGCCGCCGTTGCCGTCGCCGGGCCTGACGCGGCCGAGGACCTCGCGCGTCTTCCCGAGGAGGTCGGACACGGTCCCAGCCATGTCGGCGTCCTCGCCCACACCGCCGCGCTGCGGGACGGCGGCCCCTGGCTCGACGCGCTGCTCGCCGGTCTCGACGACAACCGCCGGCTGCTGGCCGACCTCCTCGCCGGGTCACTGCCCGCCGTGCGCTACGAACCCGCCGAGGCCACCTTCCTCGCCTGGCTGGACTGCCGGGCGCTGGGGCTGGGCGACGACCCGGCGGCCGTGTTCCTGGAGCGCGGTCGGGTCGCCCTGAACTCCGGCATCCCGTTCGGCACGGGCGGTGGCGGCTTCGTGCGGCTGAACCTCGCGACCTCACCCGAGCTGATCACCGAGGCGGTGCGGAGGATGGCCGCCGCGCTCGGATGACCGCGGGGGCCGGGACGAGCCCGGCCCCCGCGGCCCGGGCTACCGCACCACGCTCAGCGACAGCGCGAACCGGCCCTCGCCGTCCGTCCACCAGTGCGCCAACTCAAGTCCCGCGGCAGCCAGTTCGCCGCGGACACCCTCCTTGCGGAACTTCGCCGAGATCTCGGTGCGCAGTTCCTCGTCCGCCGCGAAGTCGACGGCCAGGTCCAGCGCCGGAACCTTCACGGTCTGGTCCGTGCGGGAACGCAGGCGCATCTCGATCCACTCGTTCTCGGCGTCCCAGAGGGCCACGTGGTCGAAGGCGCCCGGATCGAAGTCGGCGCCGAGCTCGCGGTTGACGACGGTCAGGACGTTCTTGTTGAACGCCGCCGTCACCCCGGCCGCGTCGTCGTACGCCCTGACCAGCACGTTCTCGTCCTTGACCAGATCCGTGCCGAGCAGCAGCGCGTCACCGGGGGACAGCAGGGAGCGGACGGAGGAGAGGAACGCGGCGCGCTCGACCGGCAGCAGGTTGCCGATCGTGCCGCCGAGGAAGGCCACCAGACGCGGGCCCGGCGTCCCCGGCAGGGACAGGCCGCCGGTGAAGTCGGCGATCAGCGCGTGCACGCTCAGCTCCGGACGCTGGGCGATGAGCGCGTGACCGGCCTGGGTCAGGGCACTCTCGCTGACGTCGACCGGGACGTACGTGTGCAGTCCCGTCAGCGCGTCGAGCAGGTACCGGGTCTTCTCCGACGAGCCGGAACCCAGCTCGACCAGCGTGCGGGCGCCGGTCGCGGCGGCGATCTCGCCGGAGCGTGCGACGAGGATCTCCCGTTCGGCGCGGGTGGGGTAGTACTCGGGCAACTCGGTGATCTGCTCGAAGAGTTCGCTGCCGTGGGCGTCGTAGAACCACTTCGGCGGCAGTGTCTTGGGCGTGTGCGTCAGGCCCTTGAGGACATCGGCGCGCAGGGCGGCCTCGGTGGCGTCCTCGGGCAGGGTGCGGGTCAGCAGGAACGGGCTCACGTGCGGGGCTCCTTGAGTGGTTCCAAAGACTTCAGTGGCGTCAGCAGGACTTCGGTGCGGCTCGCCGTGAGCAGCGTGCGGTCGGGGACCTCCCGCCAGTGCGGATCGTCGTCGTACGGCTCGGAGGCCACGACGGTGCCGGTGCCGGGGCGCCGGAGGTACCAGAGGGTGTCGCCCCATGCGGTCGCGGCGATGGACTCCCCGTTGGTCAGCAGGAGGTTGAGCCGGGAGTCGGGGGCCGCCTCGGCGACCTCCAGGACCGTGTCGGCCAGCGCCTGGCCCTGCTCGTCGCCGCCGCGCAGCCGGTTCAGGACCAGGGCCCACACGAACGCCGAGTCGTTGCGGGCCTCCATGGACAGCAGCTCCGCCGCGGGAAGCGAGGCGGCCAGGGGGGCCAGTGAGCCGGGCCAGCCCTTGACCGCGCCGTTGTGGCTGAACAGCCAGGGCCCGGAGGCGTACGGTGCCGCGGCGGCCTCGGCGTCGGCTCCCGCCAGGGTGGCGTCCCGTACGGCGGCCAGGATCGCGGTGCTCCTCACCACCCGGGCCAGGTCCGCGAAGGACAGGTCGGCCCAGATGGGTCCGGCCCGCCGGTACCGCGCCGGCGCGGGGTCGCCCTCGGCGTACCAACCGACTCCGAAACCATCGGCGTTGACGGTGCCGTGCCGCTGCCGGCGCGGTGCCCAGGACTGGCGGTACAGGCTGTGCGCGGGCTCCGTGAGGAGCCGGCCGAGCGGCTCCTCGGGCCCCAGATAGGCCAGATGACGACACATCAGACGGCTCCTGCGGAACGGGCCGTGCGGAAGCCGGAGAAGATCTGCCGCCGGATCGGATAGTCCCAGTTGCGGAAGGTGCCCCGGCAGGCCACCGCGTCCACGGCGAACGAGCCGCCGCGCAACACCTTGTGGTCGGGGCCGAAGAACACCTCCGAGTACTCCTTGTACGGGAACGCCTGGAAGCCGGGGTAGGGCTCGAAGTCGCTCGCCGTCCACTCCCACACGTCACCGATCAACTGCCGTACACCGAGCGGAGACTCGCCCTCCGGGAAACTGCCCGCGGGGGCGGGGCGCAGGTGCCGTTGACCCAGGTTGGCGTGCTCGGGTGCCGGGTCGGCGTCGCCCCACGGGTAGCGCATCGAGCGGTCCCCGGCCGGGTCGTGACGGGCCGCCTTCTCCCACTCCGCCTCCGTGGGCAGCCGCCGGCCGGCCCAGCGGGCGTAGGCGTCGGCCTCGTACCAGCACACGTGGACCACCGGCTCGTCGGGCGGCACGACCTCGGTGACGCCGAAGCGCCTGCGCAGCCATTGCTTGCCGTCGCGGCTCCAGAACAGCGGGGCGTGGATGGAGTGACCGCGGATGTGCGCCCACCCGGCCGGGGCCCACCAGCGCTCGTCGTCGTAACCGCCGTCCGCGATGAAGGCCTGGTACTCGGCGTTGGTCACCGGAGTGGTGTCGATGTAGAAGGCGTCCACCTCACGCCGGTGCGCGGGGCGTTCGTTGTCCAGCGCCCACGGCTCGTCGGAGGTGCCCATGGTGAACGGGCCGCCGGGGACGAGGACTTCGGCCGGGCCCGTGAACAGCGGTGCCGGGTCCGGGTCGGGGGCGGTCAGGGCCTGGGGGCCCTTGCGGAGCTGATGGGTGATCAGCATCGTCTCGTCGTGCTGCTGTTCATGCTGCGCGATCATCCCGAAGGCGAACCCGGCCTCGGTGAGCCGGGTTCCGTGCAGCGCGCTGCCCTCCAGGACGTCCAGGACCCGTCCGCGCACCTCCGACGCGTAGTGCCGGGACTCGGCGGGCGTCAGCAGGGGCAGCGTGGGGCGTTCGGAGCGCGGGTGCTCGAAGGCGTCGTAGATGCCGTCTATCTCGGGCCGTATCGCCTCCTGCCCGGCGACGGTCCGCAGCAGCCACTGCTCCTCCTGGTTGCCGATGTGGGCGAGGTCCCACACGAGCGGCGACATCAGCGGCGAGTGCTGGGCGGTCAGGTCGGGGTCCTCCACACAGCTGGTGAGGAGGGTCGTACGGTCCCGCGCGGTGACCAGGGTGGTGACGGCCCGCTCGCGGAAGGCCTCGGGGTCGACGGAGGGGTCGACGGACGGGTTGGTCATGTGCGGATTTCCTTCCCGAGTGAACCGTGCGTCCGGTCCAGCAGATCGTCGGCGGGGCAGCGGCCCCGGATCACATAGCGGTGCAGGTAGGCCCCGACGGCGTCGGCGACCTCGGTGGTGGCGCCGAGCCGGGGCAGGGCCTCCAGGGCCGCCGCGAAGCACGCGATCGCGGCCTCGTGCAGTTCGGGGTCGGCCAGACCGTGGCGGGCCGCGTCGATCCACAGCGGATTGTGCGGGGCGGGCATCGACAGGGTGCGCTCGGCCAGCGGCTTCACCACCCGGTAGGCGGTCTCGGCGGCCTCCGGGTCGTCGAAGAGCGCCGCCGTCACCGCGAGCGGGACGATCCAGCCGTCCTCGCCGGGCTGGGCGTCGATCATGCGCAGTTCCAGATGGCCGCGCGGCCTGACCGGCGGGAACAGGGTCGAGACGTGGTAGTCGAGATCCTCCCGCGTCGGCTGTCGCGGCGTCCCTGACCTGGCCCACTCCCGGAAGGAGAGCCCCTCCGGGACGTCCCAGGGGCCGCTGTCCCGCCGTATGCACATCACGGGCGCGTCCAGGACGTGCCGGGCCCAGGCGCCGCGCGGGTCGGTGCCCAGGTCGGGGCCGCCCGCCCGGCCCTTGCCGATCTCCGTCCACCGCAGCTGGCGGGTCGAGAGCCAGCCGGTGGGCTCCGAACCGGCGAGCGGGGAGTTGGCGAAGGCGGCCACCAGGACCGGGCCCAACTGGTGCGCCAGCCACCAGCGGCGCCCCAGGCCCAGGGGGCCGGGCTCCTCGTGGCCGGCGTCCACGCACACCTGCACGGAGGCCGAGGTGCACATCATGGCGCGCCCTGCCGGACCGGTGCGGTCCAGACAGGCCTCCATGGCGTCGTAGCGCGGCTCCCGCAGATATCTGCGGGGCGGATGCCAGGGGTCGTGGCCGAGGCCGACGAGGCCGAGACCCTGCTCGGCGAGGGCCGCCCGGACGGCGGCCAGATCGGCGGAGACGGTACCGATGCACTCCATCAGGGAGTCGGCGGGCTGCGAGCTCAGCTCCAGCTGGCCGCCCGGTTCGACGGTGAGCGCCGACTTCAGGGGCACGGTCCGCAGTGCGGCGTAGGCCGCCGCGAGTCGTTCGGATGTCACGGGGAGCCGCGGGCTGCGCAGCTCGTGGACGAGCCATTCCACTTCCACCCCGATACGTCGGGGCGGACCGGTCTTGAAGCAGATGCCGCGGACCAGGGCCTCGAGCTCTGCTTCGGGGAGCGAGGTACGCGGCTTCGTACAGTCGGCCGGCGTACAGTCGCTGGGGGTGTCGGACATATCGTGATCCTCCTGAGATTCCACCATGCCACCGGTCCGGGGATCAGGTGGGTCGGACCGGCAACACTCGTCCCACCCAAGACCCTCGTCTCGTTCCGCACAAGGGGGTACATCCTTGCATTAGGGGCTGTGGATCTTCGTTTTCCCAGGATTTTCGAGGTGTTTTCGGTTGTGCCGGGCGCAGGAAAACTCTGTTGCACGGCCGCACCGGTATCGCCCACGATTCCAGCATGAGCACGACGGGGGAAACCGCGCGGCGTGCGGTCATGGCGTCCACGGGGGTGGCGCCATGAGCGCGCGTCTGCGCGGGATCGCGCAGGAGACGGAACGGATCGTCGCGGCGGGGCACTATCGCGCGCCGGACGGACGCCAGGTCTCCATCGCCGCCGAGATCGAGGCGGCGCGGGCGGGGACGCGGATGTACGGACCGGGGACCCTGGCGGTGCCGGACTTCGCCGCTGTGGACACGTTCTTCGAGGTCACGGGGGAGAGCAGTCTGGAAGCGGCCCAACGGCTCGGCGGCCGTCCTGCCGTGCTCAACTTCGCCTCGGCCCGCAATCCGGGCGGCGGCTATCTGAACGGCGCCCAGGCCCAGGAAGAGGCCCTGTGCCGTGCTTCCGCGCTGTACACCTGCCAGCTCCGGGCCCGCGAGTTCTACGACCACCACCGGACCCACCGCGACCCCTTCTACACCGACCGGGTCATCCACTCACCGGCCGTACCGGTGTTCCGTGACGATCGCGGCGCCCTGCTGGACTCGGCGTACCTCGTGGGTTTCCTGACCGTGGCCGCCCCGAACGCCGGGGTGGTGCGGCGCACGTCACCCGAGCGCGTCACCGAGCTGCCGAGGGCCCTCGCGGCGCGTGCCGGGCAGGTCCTTTCGGTGGCCGTGACGGATGGCTACCGGCGGCTGGTGCTGGGCGCCTGGGGCTGCGGGGTCTTCCAGAACGACCCCGCCCAGGTGGCGGGGGCGTTCCGGACGCTTCTCGGGCCCGGCGGACGCTTCGGCGGTGCCTTCGAGCACGTGGTGTTCGGGGTGCTGGACCGGACACGGGGTGCGGTGGTGCGCGAGGCGTTCGTCCGGGCCTTTGCCGAGGAGCGACTGCTCCGAACGGGTTAGGTCCTGTCGTTTGGATCAGGTCGGCTGTGAGGTCCGGTGCCTTCCGGCCGACCCGAGCGGGGTCTGGTGCGTGCCGCTGCGAGGCGGGGGAGGGAGTCGACGCGATGGGGGAGTCGGCGACCGACGACAACGCGGCTGGGGGCACCCCCTCTCGGGGAGTGCGTGCCAGACCCCGCGACGCCGGGCTGATCCAACCGACAGGGCCTGACCGTCAGGTCCAGCCGTACCGCTCGTGCAGCCGCTGCCTGACCAGGTTGAACCGTCCCCGGTCCAGCGCGCACGCCTCCCGGCGCATGCCCTCCTCGTGGAGACGCAGGACGCGGTCGACGTCCACCCAGGAGTCCCGGCCGGTCCGGTCCCAGGGGCCGCTGCCGATCGGCACCCACTCCCGGTCCCCGTCGTGCCGCTTGCTCGACAGCTGCACGGCGAGGACGGTGCCGGCCGCCTCCCGGGCGACCACGAGCACGGGACGGTCCTTGCCGCGTCCGTCGTTCTCCTCGAAGGGCACCCAGGTCCACACGATCTCCCCCGGGTCGGGGTCGCCGTCGTGCGCGGGGGAGTACTCGGTGCGCACCCTGCCGACCTCGCGCGGGTCGGTCTCGGTGGTGGCGGTGGCGCCGAAGCGGCCGGGGACGTTCTCATCGGTAAACGCAGTCACGGGAGGCACCTTATGGTGTCCTGGCCGGCGAGGGCCTGCCGCGCCCGTGCGGTGAACGCGGGCGGCCCGGGGCCCTTTTCTCCAAAGGCCCCGGACCGCTCGCCCTCTACTCCTGGACCGGCACCTTCTGGGCGGGCGGCGGTGCGGCGACCCCGTTGAGCGAAGTCCCGTTCTGCGTATGCCCGTTCTGGTTCATCGACGCCAGCAGCTGACGGGCCAGACCCAGCCCGGTGCCGCCCATGGTGAGCGCCTTGGCGAGCATGTCCGCCATGCCGTCGGCGCCGTTGAGGACCACCATGTTGTCGACGTTGCCGAACGCGGACGCGCCCGCTTTGACGATCTCCGGCCAGTTCTCGGCGAGTTGCTGGGCGACGACCGCCTCCTGGTTCTCGGCGAGGGCGGCGGCGCGGGCCTTGATGGCCTCCGCCTCCGCGAGACCCTTCGCCTTGGCCGCCTCGGCCTCCGCGAGACCCCTGGCCTGAGCCGACGCGGCCTCGGCCTCACCGGTGGCCCGGGTCGACGCGGCCATGGCCGTACCGCGGGCCTTGGTCGCCTCGGCCTCGGCACTCGCGGCCGTCTTGACCCGCGTCGCCTCGGCCGCCGCCGCGAGCTCCGTCTCCTTCGCCTTGGCCTCGGCCCCGGAGATCCGCGCGTCACGCTCGGCCTCGGCGAGGGTGCGCTTCTCGTAGGCCTTGGCGTCCGCCGGCTTGCGGACGTCGGCCTGGAGCTGTTGTTCGCGTCGGTGCGCCTCGAGTTCGGCGACCCTGGTCTCCTGGACGACGACCTCCTGCCGGGCGGCGGCGTCGGCGAGCGGACCGGCCTGGCGCGCCTTGGCGCCCGCCTTGTCCCGCTCGGCCTGGTAGCCGGCCTGGAGGATCTCGCTGTCCCGGGTGGCCTGCGCCATCCGAGCGAACGACTGCTGCTCGGCCTCGGTGGCCAGCCGGTTCGCCTCCGCCTGGGCGATGCGCGCGTCCCGTTGGACGGCGGCCGCGTGCGGCATCGCCAGGTTCTGGATGTACCCGGTCGGGTCCTCGATCTCATGGATCTGCAGGGAGTCGACGATGAGCCCCAGCTTCTCCATCTCGGTGCCGCACGCGGCCCGGGTCTGCCCGGTGAGCTTCTCCCGGTCGCGGATCATGTCCTCGACGGTCAACCCGCCGACGATGGACCTGAGATGACCGGCGAACACGTTGTGCACCCGCTCCGACATCAGCTTCTGCTGGTCGAGGAAGCGGCGCCCCGCGTTGGCGATCGACACGAAGTCGTCGCCGACCTTGAAGATGACCACGCCCCGCACCTTGAGCGGAATGCCCTGGTGGGTCACGCAGTCCACGTGCAGCTCGGTCTCGTTCAGGTCGAGCGAGAGCTTGCGCACCGCCTGCACACCGGGCAGCACCAGCGTGCCCCGCCCGGTGACGATGCGGAATCCCATGCCCGCTTCGAGCCCCTCGGTCTTGTGGTTGGACCCCGAGATGATCAGTGCCTCGTTGGGTTCCGCGACACGCCACATCAGTTTGAACAGACCGATCAGAACGGCGATGGCAGCTACGGCCACCCCCGCAACGACGCCGACAACCATCGGCATACGCCCCCTTGTGATGGTGCCCTTTCGGCACCGAACGAAGGGAGTGTGCGCCCGTTCGAGGCGCGGGTGAAGACGTCAACGAATCCTTGTCGCAACCTTGATACACGCCTCTCACCTGCGCGTGAGCGGGCTCAACTGTCGTACGCCGCCTGCACGTAGACCGTCCTCGGCGGCAGGTACTCCACCACCATCACCACCGTGCCCCGCTCGATCCGGTCCGTGCCGGTGGCGGGGTAGGCGAGGAAGTGCTCGGCGCCGCCCCGCACCCGGACGATCACCTCGCCGACGAGCCCCGGTCCGATCGTCCCCGTGACCCGTCCCATGAGCCCGACCATCGCCGCATCGTCCATGGTCACAGGGTACGGGCCGGGCTGCTCAGGCGGCCGGGGAATCCACGGTGGCGAGGGGTCGAGGCCAGAGTTCGTGCCAGCGCAGTTCGGCCTCCAACTGCGCGGCGAGCGACAGCAGCAGCGGTTCGCTGTTCGCGGGACCGAGCAACTGGGCGCCGACGGGCAGCCCGCCGACGAACCCGGCGGGCACGTTGACCCCGGGCCACCCCAGCACGTTCCAGGGCCAGGCGTACGGACAGGCGGCGATCATCGCGCGGTCCGTGGCCAGTCCGCCGAGCCGGAGCATCGCCCCGATGGCCGGCGGGGGAGCGGCCGTCGTCGGGGCGAGGACGACGTCGTACGACGTGAAGAACCCGCCGATACGGCGGTGCAGGACCGCCTCCGCCCGCCGCGCCGCCCTCAGCGGCACCCCGCCGAGCAGTCCGCCGAGCCGGGCCGCGTCCCGGGTGCGGCGGTCCAGGAGCGCGGGGAAGGGCGCCTCGCGGACCCGCTCGGCGATGCCGGCCGTGGCGCGCGGGATGAAGGTGAGCCCGATCTGTCCGTACGGCGGATCGGCCTCCTCGACGGTGTGCCCCAAGTCGCCCAGTTTCCCGGCGAGTTCGACGACGCGTGCCCGTACTTCCGGCTGGAGCCGGGCGGGCAGCGCGGTGAACGGCGGCTTCAGGGCGAGTGCGATGCGCAGCCGGCCGGGATCGCGGCCGACCGCCGCGAAGGCGTCGACGGCGGGCGGCCGATGCGGGTCCAGGGGGTGGTTTCCGGCGGCCGCGTCGAGGAGGAGGGCCGCGTCGGCGACCGTGCGGGCCAGCGTGCCGTTGACGGTGATGCCCTGGAAGGACTCGCCGCGCGGCCAGGTGGAGATACGGCCGCGCTGCGGCTTGATGCCGACGAGGTGGGTCCAGGAGGCGGGGATCCGTACCGAACCGGCCCCGTCCGAGCCGAGCGCGGCGGGCACGAGACCGGCGGCGACGGCCGCGGCGGACCCGCCGGACGAGCCGCCCGGCGTGTGCTCGGGGCTCCAGGGATTGCGGGTCGCGCCGAAGGCCGGTCCCTCGGTGAACGGCCACTGCCCGAACTCGCAGGTGTTGGTCTTGCCGACGATCACGGCCCCGGCCGCGCGCAGCCGTCGTACCGCCTCACCGTCCCTGACGACCGCCGGGAACTCCCCCTGGCAGCCGAACGCGGTGGGTTCACCGGCCACATCCATGTCGTCCTTCACGGCGACGGGCACCCCGAGCAGCGGTTTGCGCACTCCAGCGGCCAGTTGGGCGTCCGCGGCCTCCGCTTCCGCGAGTGCTGACCGCGTCCGTACGATCCGGAAGGCGTTGAGCGTGCTCTGGCTGCCGTGGATCCGCGCCAGGGTCTGCTCGACGAGCGCCCGGGAGGTGATCGTGCCGTCGGCCAGCGCGCGGGCGGTCTCCACCAGGCCTGCGGAGCGGTCGTACGTCATGCGGGGCACCTCCGGAACTCCGGGACGACGTTGCCTACTGAACGGTAACGTCGGAAAGCGCTTCGCCGGAACGACATCGGAGCGGGAGTCGCGGTTTCGCGGACGCCACAGCGGCCTCACAGCTGCCGCCAGGGGATGCGCAAAGCATTGACGCGTCCTGGTCACAGCCCTACCTTCTGATCGACTTCCCGAACCCTGTTCGGCAGGTCGGACGTCTGGCCGCTCGGACGTCCAGAGCCGCGCTGTGTCCTTGCCCCAGGGAGAGCCGCCGTGACCACACGACCCCCCACGCCGTCCCGCCGCACCCTGCTGCGCGCGATGGCGGCCCTGCCCGCCTCCGCCGCCCTGCTGGGCGAACTGCCCGGCGCGGTCTTCGCCGCCGCCCCGCCGAGCGGTTCCGCGACCCGCTACACGATCGTGCCGTTCCTCAACAGCAACGACGGCACCGTCAACGTCTACCAGTCCGACGACGCCACGGACTTCCGGCTGCTCAAGTCCTCCGCCTACACACCGCCCAGCAACAGGATCCGCGACGCCAGCGTCTTCAAGCACACCGACGGCTACTACTACCTCACGTACACCACCCACACCTGGCAGGACGTCAGCACCACGATCGGCTTCGCGCGGAGCTCCGACCGGGCCAACTGGACCTTCCTGTACGACTACACGGTTCCGATCGCCAACCTGTCCCGCGCATGGGCGCCGGAGTGGTTCGTCGACAGCGACGGCAGCGTGAACGTCATCGTGTCCTGCTCGGTCACCAGCAACGAGTGGATCTTCACGCCGTACCGGCTGAAGGCGACCAACTCGGCCCTGACGGCGTGGAGTTCACCGGTGGCCCTGTCCGGGATCGGCTCGAACCACATCGACACGTACATCGTGAGGACCGGCTCGACGTACCACGCCTTCACCAAGAACGAGACGACGAAGTACATCGAGTACGCGACGGCGTCGTCCCTGACAGGCCCCTACACGATCACCAGGACCGGCGACTGGGCCGGCTGGGGCAGCTACCGCGAGGGCCCGTCCGTGATCCAGCTCGACAACGGCGCCTGGCGGATCTTCTTCGACGGCTACGGAGACGGGAACTACTACTGCAGCGACAGCTACGACACCTTCGCGACCTGGTCGGCCCCGACCGCGCTGCCGGTGGTCTCCGGTACGGCACGCCACTTCACGGTCATCAAGGAGACGGTGTCCGGCGGCCCTTCGCTCGCGAAGAACGTCACACGCTCCTTCCAGTCGGCCAACTACCCGACCCGGTACTGGCAGACACAGTCCTCGCTGCTCAACCTCCCGGTGGTGACCGGCTCCAGCACGGCCGCCGAGAAGTCGGCGTCCACCTTCACGGTCGTCGCCGGCCTCGCCGACGCGGGCGGCCACTCCTTCCGCGACTCCGCCGGCAACTACCTGCGCCACTGGGACTTCCGCGCCCGCTTCGACGCCAACGACGGCACGTCGACCTTCGCCAGGGACGCGACGTTCATCGCCCGCGCGGGTTCGTCCTCGGGAGCGATCCGCTGGGAGTCGTACAACTATCCCGGGTACTACCTGCGCCACTACGACTACCAGCTCCGGGTGGAGCGGACGGCGGGGACGGATCTGTTCCGGCAGGACAGTTCGTTCGTGCCGGTGACCGCCTGGGCCTGAGTCGATCCGGCGGGCTGTCGGCCGGGTCCGCCCGGCACGATCGTCCACACTCGGGTCGCCACCCGGAGGTTGAGCCGGTCCTCGACGTTCGCGAGGTCGTTGGCTAGGTCAAACGGGTGGCCTCGGCGGCCGGTGAGGGTGGCCATGGCGATCCGCCTCGTGCACGACCACCGGGAGAACACGGGCAACCTGGTCCGCACCGCTCGCCCCGAGGGGCCCCGGCCGGAGCGCCCGCATCCGCCGACGGGAGCCAGAGTGTCACGCGGCACCGATGTCACCTCGGGGGCATCCTGGGCACTCGTCCTAGCGGGGTCAGTCAGCCGACGAGTAGGAGCCAGTCATGCGGGTGTCGCCTCAGGACGTCACGGTGGTGGTTCTCCTGGCGGATCCGGACACGCCCACGGAGGTCGCTCAGCGCATGGCCCGGACACTTCCCGGTCGGCTCGCCGACAAGTCGGGCCAGGGGCGGCGGTTCGACGTCGAGGTGGTCAGTGAGCCCTTCACCGCGGGGACGGAGGACCTGCCCACGTTGATGGGTCGGCTCATGGACCGCGGAAGAGCGGAGAACTGGGACATCGTCGTGGCTCTCACCGATCTTCCGCTGCACTCGCACGGGCACAAGCTCGTGGTGGATCTGAGTCATGAACACGGCTTGGCGCTGCTGTCACTCCCTACGCTGGGGGGTCTGCGTCTGCAGACGAGGGCCCGGCGGGCCGTGGAGGAAGCCGTGCTCGGCCTGGCGCGTCAGGAGGCCTCCGGGGGTGAAGGGCCTCCGCAGAGTCAGCCGTCCCTGGGGCGCTTCGTCAGTCGCCTCGCGCCTGTTCACCCGGGCGCGGTCGGTGAGGAGGAGACCGCTGATCTTCGGTACGTCCTCAGGGGGCCGCGCGGCTACCTGAGAGTGCTCGTCGGTATGGTCCGCGCCAACCAGCCCTGGCGGTTGGTGCCGGGATTGTCGAAAGCCCTGGCGGCCGCACTCGCCACGGGAGTGGTCGCCACCGTGAACTCCACCGTCTGGGGCCTGGCCGAGGCCCTGAGCGCGCCGCGCCTCGTGATCGCCATGGTCGGATCCGTCGCGCTCATGATCGGCTGGCTGATCGTGGACGCGCAGCTGTGGCACCGATCGGCGGAGGTCTCGCGGGAGGCGAGGCAGAGGATGAGGCTCTACAACGCCTCGACCGTCCTGACCGTGGGTATCGGTGTGATCGTCTGCTACGCGGGTCTGATGGTCATCAACTTGGTCTGGGCGCTGTTCATCCTCAACGACCAGGTGTTCGCTTCCATGACACGAACTCCGCTGGACTCGACGGACTACTGGACGTTGTCCTGGTTCGTCGCTTCGGTCGCCACGGTGGGCGGGGCATTGGGATCCGGCCTGGAGAGCGACGAGGCGATCCGGGCAGCCGCCTACTCCAAGCGCGAACAGGAACGTCGCCACATGCTCCAAGGCGGCGAGGCCGACCAGCTGGAGACCTGAGCCGGAGATCCGCCGGTGGTCGACCCGACGGTGTGCCGAAGTGCCTCGGCCAGAAGCACCCTGGGGCGGATGGAGGCTCTGGACCGCGCCGGACATCCCGCCCGGCCCCCGAGCTACGACCTGGCCCTGACCAGGCCGGTGTCGTACGCCATGATCACGGCCAGGACGCGGTCCCGTGCACCGATCTTGGCGAGGACCCGTCCGAGGTGTTTCTTCACCGTGGACTCGCTGAGGACGAGCCGTTCGCCGATCCCGGTGTTCGTCCAGCCCTGGCCGATGGCGACCAGGACCTCGCGTTCGCGGTCGCTGAGGGACTCCAGGCGGGGATCGTCGGGGGCAGTCGCGCCCGCCGGCGCGAGGACCTGGTGGGCGTAGGAGTCCAGGAGCCGCCGGGTCAGGCGGGGGGCCACGACGGCGTCGCCTGGCGCGACCGCGCGGATGCCCGCCACGAGTTCCTCGGGGCGGGCGTCCTTGAGCAGGAAGCCGCTGGCGCCGGCGCGCAGACCTTCGTAGGCGTACTCGTCGAGGTCGAAGGTGGTGACGATGAGGACGCGGGTGCGGCCACCGGCGGACGCGTGGTGCGGACTCATGGCCGCCATGGTCCTCGTGCCCAGGTCAGGCGTCGGACTTGCGGAGCCGGTAGGCAGCGCCGCCGAGGGTCAGTGCCACCCAGCCGGCGAAGACCGCGAGCCCCGCTCCCGGGGAGAGGGAGCCGGAAGACTGGTGCAGCGCGTAGACGGCCGAGCCCGCGTTGCTGGGGAAGTACGGATTGATGCTGTCGTAGACCGAGTCGGGCAGCAGTGTGGCGAGGCCGGGGAGGATGAGCAGGGCGCCGACAAGGATCGCGATCGCTCCGGCGGAGGAGCGGACGAGCATGCCCAGAGCCACGCCGAACACGGCCACCAGGGCCAGGTAGACGCCCGCTCCGGCCAGACTGCGCAGCACGCCGTCGTCGCCCGGGGACAGGGCGATCTTCTCGCCGTCCAGACCCGGGGACCCCAGCTGGAAGGCGGCCAGGGCGCCGATCATGGTGAGGACCAGGACGATCGGCCCGATCACGGCGGCCTTGGACCACAGAACCGGCAGTCGGCGCGGTACCGCGGTGAGGGTGGAGCGGATCATGCCGGTGCTGTACTCGCCCGCGGCGAGCAGTACCCCGAGCACACCCACGGCCAGCGACGCGAAGGTCACACCGGTCAGGGCCAGGCTCACCGCGTCGCTGTCGCCGCTGCCGCCCCTCGGGCCGGGCCGCCCGCCGGTCGTGACGCCGGGACTGTAGGTGTAGGAGGCGATCGTCCCGAACAGGACCAGCAGGAACACGGCCACGCCCAGGGTGATCCAACTGGAGCGCAGCGACCAGAACTTGGCCCACTCCGAACGCAGCACCCGGATGCCGGTCACCTTGTATCGCGTGGCGGAGGTCTGGGGATCGGGTGCCGCGGAGAGGCCGGCGAGCTTGCCGGGGCGCTGGGTGCGGCGCAATGCGGAGGTGGGCATCAGGCGGCCTTTCGTTCGGCGCCGGCCGGAGCGCTCTGGTACTCGACCACGTCTCGGGTGAGGTCCATGAACGCCGTCTCCAGGGAGACGGCCTGCGGGGTGAGCTCGTACAGTGCGATCCCGTGCCGGGCGGCGATCGCCCCGATCTCGCGGGCGTCGCGCCCGCTGACCAGCAGCTCCTCGTCGGCGGAGGAGGCGATCGTGACCTCGGGTCCGGCCAGCAGCGCCCGCAGCCTCGCGGTCTCGGTGGTGGCGACCTTCACGCCGCCACCGGCCTCCCGGGTGAAGTCGTCGACCGTGGTGTCGGCGAGCAGCCGGCCGCGTCCGATGATCACCAGGTGGTCGGCGATCAGCGCGGTCTCGCTCATCAGGTGCGAGGAGAGCATCACGGCCCGGCCCTCGTCGGCCAGCGAGCGCAGGAGGTTGCGCACCCACAGCACGCCTTCCGGATCAAGGCCGTTGACCGGCTCGTCGAGCATGACGATCGCCGGGTCGCCGAGCAGGGCCGCGGCGATGCCGAGCCGCTGGCCCATGCCGAGGGAGAAGGCGCCCACGCGCTTTCCGGACACGCTGGACAGTCCCGCCAGCTCGATGACCTCGTCCACGCGGCGGCGCGGGATGCCGTGGGTGTGGGCGAGCGCCATCAGATGGTTGAGCGCGCTGCGCCCGGGGTGGACGGACTTGGCCTCCAGCAGGGTGCCGATCTCGTGGAGCGGTGCGGCCTGGTCGGCGTAGGAACGGCCGGCGACGGTGACCGAGCCCTTGGTGGGGGAGTCCAGTCCGACGATCATGCGCATGGTCGTGGACTTGCCCGCGCCGTTGGGGCCGAGGAAGCCGGTCACCTCGCCGGGCCTGACGGTGAAGCTCAGGTTGTCGACGACCGTCTTGTCGCCGTACCGCTTCGTCAACTCGCGGGCTTCGATCATGGTGATGGGCCTTTCCTGCCTTGTATTCGGCCGCGCACGCGCCGCGGTGCCCGCATCCGAAGCTACGGTCGCGGCGGTCACGAACCCTGGGACCACGGTGGAGTCTTCGGTGCTCGAGTGGTACCGCGGTACCACTGGGACTGGGAGCGCCGACGACTCTTCATGAGAAACCCGGTCTCCGGTGTTGTCGCGCGGTGTACGGCCCTCCGGGTCACGCGAGCTCGTGAAGCGCGAGTGGGCTGTGCGCCTCGTTGATCTGCCGGAGTCAGTGTCGGCCCGGCTTTTCGTCGTGCGGGGATACGGCGGTCAGGGCGTCGGCCGCGGCCGACGTGGCCGGGAAGGTGGCCGGGTCCAGGCCGGATGGCCAGGCCGATCACGTAGTGCCCCAGTACGGTGAAGGTGCGGGCGGCCAGGCCGGTGGAGAAGCCATGGCTCAGGAGCAGTCCGATGAGCCGTTCCCTGACACGCAGGCCGTTGGGGCCGACGTGGACCTGGGCCGCCGGCAGGGGCACGGCACGGGGGTGCCGACGCAGTGACTCGTAGAAGGAGTCCGCGGTGACGGTCGTCGCTTCCCGCCGGGACAGGCTGTCCGTCTACAGGGCCTCGGAGAGCATGCGCAGGGTCAGCGCCTGGATCCCGACCTCGGCGATGAGCCTCAGAGCCGTGTCGACGATCTTGCCGATGTTCATCGGGGGACGCCCGCGGCGGCACACGGGAGGGGGCGTCCGCCTCGCCCACCAGGGTGGTCGTCGGCCCGTCCGGCATGTGATCGCCGGTCTTCGGCGTCTGGGGGGCACAACCCGGAGCGACGCGGGGCCTTCCCGAGCCCGAGGCCGGCCAGGGCCTTCGGATCGTCGACCTGGTCGCCGCGGCGATCCACCCCATCGTGCGCCACAAGGCTTCCGGCAGGCACTGCAGCAGCACCGGCCAGTACCCGCTCGTACCGGGCGTGGGCGCTGTCGCCCGCACGGCTGACGGCACACTGGTGTTCACCGGCGAGATCGAGGCCCCCTGGGGCACGTACGCCGAGCGGACCGTCAGTCGCCGTCGCGCAGCCGACCGAGCCCGTCGAGGACGAGTTCCAGGCCGAAGCGAAACTCGTCCTCCAGTGGCACCGGCATCCAGTCGGCCACCGCCGCGGTGGCGGGGTACAGAGAGGGATCCGCTGCGTGGAGGACGGCGGACGCCTGGGAGTCCTTGGAGGTCTGTTCCGTGTCGTGGTGCCCGCGGACCTGAATCGCGAAGCCGAGCACGTAGCGGGACAGTGTGGCGTAGGCGCGCGCCGCGACCTGCGGCGGGAATCCGTCGGCGAGCAGGAGAGCGATGCAGCGCTCCCGCATCGCCATCGCGTTCGGGCCGACGGGGATCCCCTCGACGAGCAGGGGCGCCACTTTCTCGTGCCGGCTCACGGCGTCGAACATGGCCTGCACCGTCGTACGGCACGCGTCCCGCCAGCCCATGGCGGCGAGCTCGTCGTCGCTGATCTCGATCCCGCCGAACATGCGGTCCACGACGTGGGCCACCAGAGCCGAGCGGCTGTCGAAGTGTCGGTAGAGGGTGGCCGTGCCGGAGCCCAGGCGCTGGGCGAGTGTCCGCATCGACAGGGCGTCGGCGCCCTCCTCGTCGACGATCTGCACCGCCGCGTCGATGATCCGCTCCAGCGGAACGGGCGGACGGCCGGGGGAGCGCCGCACCGGCGACCCGCCTCCTCGCGTCTGATCTCGTGATGTTGGCACCCGAAAAGTATGCCCGCTTGACATGAGCGCATAACGGCAACACTGTGACCGTTATGGGTTTCTGGTCTGACACCCCCATCCGGCTCGGTGAGGTGGCGCCCGTCCGGACAGCGGGGTCGGCAGGGTGGCGCCCAGCATCGTCACGGCGAAGGCCAGGGCCACCAGCCAGAACGCGGTGTGCCGCGTCAGGGCCGGGCGGCGCGAACCGCACCGACGTGCGGCTGTCCGGGTGCCACGGGCAGCCGACTGCGCGTGCTCACACGGCGTCCATCGCGTGCGGGAGCCGTTCGCCCGACTCCTGGCTCCGGTTGATCTGGTTCAGGGCGCCGGCGCGATTGCTGACGTACATGTCTTCGGGCCGGTAGTGCTGGACGGCACCCCCGTGCAGGTGGGCGTTTGACCAGACCGGGGATGATCACACGTCCGCGTCCGCGTCCGCGTCCGGCGTCAGGGCGGCCGGGCCTCATGGTGACGACCCGCGCGCCGCGCAGCAGTGTGCGGCTCATGCGAGGCCCTTCTCACGCAGGAGGCGCCATGAACGACACCACCCGCGAGGTCGGCTCCGCGGTCGGCATCGCCCTCAAGGGCTCGATCGACGGAAGCCACTACCGCTCCTCCCTGCCCGACTCGGTCGGCCAACTCCCCGCCGACGCCGCCGAATCCGTACGCCTCTCGGCCGCCGCCGGCCTTCACGCCGTGTGTGCCGTCGTTGTCGTCGAGGCGGTCGGCGCCCTGCTGCGCGCACCGAAGACTCCGCCCACGTGCGGACTGACCTGGAGCGGCTCCCGGCTGAGTGGGCTGAGTGTGCTGCGTGGGCTGAGCGGCTGGTCAGGCGTGAGACAGAGCGAAGGAGACCAGGAAGCCGCTCACGGTGATCAGCCCGATGGCCAGGTGGGCGTTCTCGAACGCCTCGGGGATCATCGTGTCGGCGATCATGGCGAGGATCGCCCCGGCCGCCACGGCGGTCACCACGGCGATCAAGGCGGGGGAGAAGGAGCCGACCACGGTGTAGCCGAGGACGGCCGACACAGTGCTCGCGGCGGCGATCGCGGCCCAGACGCCGAAGACGTATCCCTTGGTGCGGCCGGCCTTCTTCATACCCGCCGAACTGGACAACCCCTCCGGCACGTTACTGATGAACACCGCCGCGACGGTCACCAGGCTGACCGCCCCGCCGTCGAGCAGGCTGACGCCGATCACCGCGGACTCCGGCACACCGTCGAGCAACGCGCCGAGCGCGAGCGCCGTCCCGGAGCCGCCCTGCTCGGCCTCCGAGGGCTGCGCCGCCGACTGCTGGTGACCGGAGCGCTTGCGGTGCCGGGCACCCCGGCGGGCCAGCCACACGTTGCCCGCCGTGTAGGCCAGGGCGCCGATGAGGGTGCCGACGACCGCCGGAGTCAGCCCTGCCTGGTCGTACGCCTCCCCGACCAGCTCGAAGGAGACGGCGGACAACAGCACCCCGGCACCGAAGGCCATCACGGTCGCGATGATCTTCTGCGGCACCCGCAGCCCGTACCCCAACGCCGCCCCGAGCAGCAGCGCCGAGCCCGCCACCAGCCCCCACAGTCCCGCCTGTACCACTTCAGCCATGCCGTCGCATCTACCCGTTATGGATGTGGATCAACAGGTGTGGATCAACAGGTGCCGCTGACCTTCGGGTCGGGGGCGGTGGGCATGGGGGTTTCTTCGACCAGCGGCATGGGTCTGCCTTTGACCGGCCAAGACGACCCTTTGAGGTGAGGCTGAGCAGATGCGGGGAAGAAGTTGCGGCAGCCGATGGGAGGTTGCTGTGGAGGGTGCAGATCTGGAACTGGGCGAATTGCTGGCCGCTGCGGAAGCGGCCCCGCCCGGTGAGTCCGTCGACGTGGTGGCGCGCGACCTGCAGAAGCGGTTCGGTGCGGAGCGGGTGTCGTTTCTCTTCGTCGACCTGATCGGTCAGCGACTGGTACGGCTCGCCCCGGCCGGCGCCGACGGCACGGACCGCGCCGAGCCGATCGACCTGCAGGGCAGCGTCTACGACAGCGTGCTGAGGAGCCAGCGCCAGCATGTGGAACCGGACGGTCAGGGCGGACGGCGCGTCATCACGCCGGTCACCAACCGCGGCGACTGCCTCGGCGTCCTGGAGGTGACCCTGCAGTGCGCCGACGACACCGTGCTGCGGCAGGTCCGCGACGCGGCACACGCGCTGGCCTACATCATCGTCACTGACGGGCGCTTCACCGACCTGTACCACCTGGGCAGGCGCACCACCGAGACCAGCCTGGCAGCGGAGATCCAGCACCAGCTGCTCCCCGCGGCCCCCTGCTGCGAGGCGGTCCAGTTCACCCTGGCCGCCGGGCTGGTGCCGGCCGACGACATCGGGGGCGACACGTACGACTACACCCTCGACCGCGACACCTTGCACCTGTCCATCACTGACGCGATGGGTCACGACACGAACTCCGCCCTGCTGGCCACCCTGCTGGTCGGTGCGCTGCGGCGGGCGCGACGCAGCGGGTGCGACGCCCTCAAGCAGGCCGACCACGCCCATCAGGCTCTGCTGAGGCACAGCCGTGGGCTGGCCACCGGGCAGTTGCTGTGCGTCGACCTGGAGACGGGCCTGTGCGAACTGGTCAACGCCGGCCACCCCTGGCCGCTGCGGCTGCGTGAGGGCACCGTCGAGGAGGTCAAGCTCGCCGTCAATCTGCCGTTCGGTGTGGCGGCACCCTCGTCCTACCGACTTCAGCAGCTGCAACTGCGTCCCGGCGACCGCCTGATCCTGCTCACCGACGGCATGCTGGAACGCGGTGCCGCGGCGGCGGACCTGACCTCGGTGATTCACGACACCGGTGAGCTGCATCCGAGAGAAGCCGTCAGAGCCCTGACCGCCGCAGTGCTCGATGCCTGCCACGGCAGCCTTCGCGACGATGCCACGGTCCTGATACTGGACTGGCACGGCGATCGACGCCGACCGGTCGAACAAGCGTGAGCGGCAAGTGTGAGCGGGGCGATGAGGGCGACTCGGCTGACGTGAGGTTGAGCAGACAGCCTCTCGGTGGTTCTTCGCCGACTCCGGTCGGCGAAGAATCGTCGCGCCCGTGATCTTCACGTCCCGCAGAGGCCCGCGAGGGGCGCCCGGCGCACCGGCGTCGCAGGTCAGGGGTTCAGGGCCTGCTCGACCGTGGGATGGCAGGCGATGACGGTGTCCAGGCCGACGAGTTCGAACACCCGTGTCACCGACTCCCGGGCCGCGGCCAGGCGCAGCCACCCCTGGGCCGCACTGACCTGCTGGTAGACGTGGACGAAGACGTTGATGCCGGTGGAATCCAGGAAGGTCACGCCGCTGAGGTCCGCCACGACACGGGGTGCCTGACCGTCGTCAGCACCGTCCGGGGGGAGCAGTGCCGTGGTCAGCGCGTCCTTGACATCGTGGTCGATGTCTCCATGCAGGGTCACGACACGGATGCCGTCGGCAGTCGTGCGCGCGACGAACAACCGCTCTGGTCGTTCTGTTGGCGATATGTCGGTCACCGTTCCTCACCTGGGCCAGGCTGCCGGGGCAGCGTTCGCGGACGATTGTGCCCCACCATCCCGGTCGGCTGCACCAGGCCGCTGTGCCGAACATCGCCTCGGGTGCGCATCCGATGCGCCCCGGTGGGCACTCGCGCGCGGAGACGGGAAGGAAACGGTTGATGCCGATGGGAACGCGATCCGAGGACGAGGACTGTACCGAGCACGACGGCGGCCTGACACACGTCGGCTTCGCCCTGGCCGGGGACGAGGGATGCATCGCCCGGGCCCGGCGTTACGCGGCCGACTTCCTCGCCCGGCTCCGGGACGAGTGCGGCCGGGACGTCTCCCCGTACGCCGTGGGAACGACCCAGCTCGTGGTCAGCGAGCTGGTCACCAACGCCCTCAAGTACGCCCCGGGGCCTGTCGTCATGGAGCTGCGCAGCACCGGTGCCCGGGTGGAGGTCGTCGTCGGGGACAGCAACCCCACGCTGCCGTCGGCGCAGCCCACCGACCCGGGCCGCGTCGGCCGGCACGGCCTGGAGATCGTCAGGGCCGTCGCCCAGGGCCTCGACATCCAGCGGCTGAGAGTCGGCAAGCGCATCACCGCCCTGATCGCCCTGACCGGCACCCCCGGCCCCTCACCCATGGAACATCCGTGCTGACCAGGTCGTCCCTTGCGACCGGCACCGTCAGCCGAATCCGCAGCCTGTACTCCGAGAACACCGAGGACGCCGAGGACGCCGAGAACACCGACGGCAGAATGCTGCACCGGCACCAGCAGCCCCTCCATGGGCCCCGACGCCCATGACCGGATCGGCGCCCCGCGGCGGAGGTCCCTCGCCGCTCCCTGTTTACCTGACCTCGGCCGTCCTCGTCCGGACCGCCGACGAGGGAGCCCGCGTCGCCCTCGTCATGCTGGCCGCCCAGCGCGCCCACAGCCCGACGCTCGGCGGCGCCCTGGTGGCCGCGCTGATGATCCCGCAGGTGGCAGCCGCACCCGTGGTCGGCGTTCTGGCCGACACGGTGCGGCGACGCCGTCTCTTCCACGGTGGCGCTGTGGCGCTCTACGGTGCCGCGCTCGTCGCCCTGGCCTTCCTGGTGGGCACGGCCGACGACGCCGTGGTGCTGGCGCTGGCCGTTGCCGCCGGGTGCGTCGCCCCCTTGCTGACCGGCGGTCTCACCGGTCTCCTGGCGGATCTGCTCAGCAAGGAACGGCTGACCAGGGCTTTCAGTGCCGACGCGGTGTCGTACAACCTGGCGGGCATCTGCGGGCCCGCTGTCGCGGCGGCCCTGGGCACGGCGGTGGGCGCGGGAGCGGCCCTGGCGGTTCTGGGGGCCGGAGCGATGACGGGTGGGCTCCTGCTGTTCTCGCTGCGGCTGCGTCCACGGTCCCCCGGACAGGCCGGACCACCCGGATCTGCCGGACATACCGGACCGGGACGCCTCCGCGCTGCCGACCTGGCGCGGGGAGCGGTCGAGCTGGTCCGCAACTCCCCGCTGAGGTCGGTCACTTGGGGAAGCAGCGTGGCACAACTGGGGGTGGGGGCGCTGCCCGTGGTGAGCGTACTGCTCGCTGCCGAGTACCACGCCCCCTGGGCGACGGGCGGGCTGATGACCGCGTTCGCCGCCGGTGCTCTGGGGGGCTCCCTGAGCTACGCCTGCCGCCCCGTCGGCCGGCACCACCCGGAGCGCGTGGTGCTCTGGGGTCTGCCGGCGACCGGGGTCCCCCTGGCGATGGTGCCGTGGGCCGGTGACGCCGTGGCCGCGGCCGCCCTGTTCGCCCTGGCCGGCTTCTGCACAGGCCCGCTTTTCAGCGCGCTGCTGGCCAGCCGTGAGCGGTACGCCCCGCCTGGTGCCCGCACCCAGATCTTCACGCTCGGTGCCGGGCTCAAGAGCACCTTCGCCGCCGCCGGGGCGGGGGCGGCGGGCGCCCTCAGCAGCCTGGGAGCCGTACCTCTGATGCTGGGGACCGCCGTATGCCAGGTGGCCGCCGGCGCTCTGGCCCTCGTCCTGCTGACAGGCCGGCGCACCGGTCCTGCCGGCCGCGGGACAGGTCCGGCTACGAGCTCCCCCGAGCCTTCGTCTTCCGCGTTCGACACCCGTGCACGAGAGCCCCGGCGTCGATGAGGAAGGTGGTCACGGCCCGGCCGCGAGAGCCGGGCCGTACGTCACCGGGCGGGTTCGATGCGGAGGACGGCGGCCGCGTCGAGGACGTCGACCACCTTCAGGCTCATGGCGTCGTTGATGGTCGCGGCGGGGCCCTTCTCGCAGCTCAACCCGCCACCGCCACCGCCCGCCGACGACACACTGCCGCCACCGGAACAGCCCGAGACGCTGTAGCCCGACCCGGTCAGCCCGGCGACCATGTCGACCTTGCCGCCGCTGATCGCCGTCACCTTGATCGGCCCGAGTCCGTACGCCGCCGGCACGTTCACCACGTCTCCCACGGCGACCTTGATCTCGCAGGTCCCGTCGGCACACGGCCCGGACGGCGCGGGCGAGGGCGTGGACGACCGTGTGGGCGGGTGGGCGGGGTCGGACGTCGACCCCGAGCCGCTCGGACGGGCCTTGCCCTCGGCGGGGGATCCGTCCGAGGAGGAACACGCCGTGAGAACGGCGAACAGACAAGCGGCAACGGTGGCGACGGCGGCGGTGGATGACGTGCCTCTACGCATCATGACGGCCATTGAACCCGCATCTCTCGCCTCGTCTGCGGGTTCGCCGGTCGGGTCCTCCTTTCCGGGCACGGGTGGAGACGCAACCGCGCCCCCAGGCGCGTCCCCGCCGCCCCGTCAGGGGAGAATGAGGCGTACCCAACGGTCGACCCTTGCGGAGGAGCGGGAAATGCAGAACGCGCGAGCAGGGCAGGTCGCCGGGCCCGAAGACCTCGTCGATGTGGCCCGTCTGGTCGCGGCGTACTACGCGCTGCACCCCGACCCGGCCGAACCGGGACAGCGGGTGGCCTTCGGCACCTCCGGACACCGCGGTTCGTCCCTCAAGGCGGCTTTCAACGAGGACCACATCGCCGCCACCAGCCAGGCCATCTGCGAGTACCGCGCCGCACAGGGCACCGACGGCCCCCTCTACCTCGGCGCCGACACCCACGCCCTGTCCGAGCCCGCCCGGATCACGGCCCTGGAGGTGTTCGCGGCCAACGACGTGACCGTCCTCATCGACCAGGCCGACGGCTACACACCCACCCCCGCCGTCTCGCACGCCATCCTCACCCACAACCGGCACCGGACCTCGGCGCTCGCCGACGGGGTCGTCGTCACTCCCTCCCACAACCCGCCCGCCGACGGCGGCTTCAAGTACAACCCGCCGAACGGCGGCCCCGCCGGCTCCGAGGCGACCTCCTGGATCCAGGACCGCGCCAACGAGATCATCACCGGTGGCCTGAAGGACGTACGGCGCATCCCCTACGCCCGAGCCCTGGCCGCCCCCGGCACCGGTCGCCACGACTTCCTCGACGCCTACGTGGCCGATCTGCCGAACGTGCTGGACCTGGAGGCGATCCGGTCCGCCGGCGTGCGCATCGGCGCCGACCCGCTGGGCGGCGCCTCGGTCGCCTACTGGGGCCGTATCGCCGAACAGCACCGGCTCGACCTGACGGTGGTCAATCCCCTCACCGATCCCACCTGGCGTTTCATGACGCTCGACTGGGACGGCAAGATCCGCATGGACTGCTCGTCGCCGTACGCCATGGCCTCGCTCATCGAGCAGCGCGACCGCTTCGACATCGCCACCGGCAACGACGCCGACGCCGACCGGCACGGCATCGTCACGCCGGACGCGGGCCTGATGAACCCCAACCACTATCTCGCCGTGGCGATCTCGTACCTGTTCGCGCACCGGGAGCAGTGGCCCGCGGGGGCCGGGATCGGCAAGACCCTGGTGTCGTCCAGCATGATCGACCGGGTCGCGGCGGACCTCGGCCGGACGCTGGTCGAGGTCCCCGTCGGCTTCAAGTGGTTCGTGGACGGCCTGTCCGACGGCACGATCGGCTTCGGTGGCGAGGAATCGGCCGGGGCGTCCTTCCTGCGCCGCGACGGCTCGGTGTGGACCACCGACAAGGACGGCATCATCCTGGCCCTGCTCGCCTCCGAGATCACGGCGGTCACCGGCGAGACCCCCTCGCAGCACTACGCCGCGCTCACCGACCGCTTCGGCGCCCCCGCCTACGCCCGCGTGGACGCTCCGGCCTCCCGTGAGGAGAAGGCCCTGCTCGCCAAGCTGTCCCCGCGCCAGGTCACCGCCGACACTCTCGCCGGAGAGCCGGTCACCGCGGTCCTCACGGAGGCCCCCGGCAACGGCGCAGCCCTCGGCGGCATCAAGGTGGCCACCGCCAACGCCTGGTTCGCGGCCCGGCCCTCGGGCACCGAGGACGTCTACAAGATCTACGGGGAGTCCTTCCTCGGCCCGGACCATCTGAGCCGGGTCCAGGAGGAGGCCAAGTCCGTGGTGCTGGCGGCGCTGAACGCCTGATCGACATGGAAGATCGCGACGTGGCGACGAACGAGGAGGCCGGTGGGGTCCGCCGTTTCTGGGGCGGGCTCGGTCTGCCGGGCCTGATCGACGTGCACACCCACTTCATGCCCGAACGGGTCCTGCACAAGGTCTGGGAGTACTTCGACACCAACGGGCCGCTGATCGGCGGCCTGGGATGGCCGATCACCTACCGGAAGGCGGAGGCGGAGAGAACGGCCCTGCTACGGGGGTTCGGGGTCAGGGCCTTCACCGCGATGCTCTACCCCCACAAGCCCGGTATGGCCAGGTGGCTGAACGAGTGGGCGGCCGACTTCGCCCGCCGCACCCCCGACTGTCTGCACACCGCCACCCTCCATCCCGAGCCCGACGTCGAGACTTACGTCCGCGAGGCCGTCGAAGCGGGGGTCCGGGCGTTCAAGGCACACGTCCAGGTGGGCGGGTACGACCCTGCCGACGACCAACTCCGGCGGACCTGGGGCCTGCTGGCCGAAGCGGGCGTCCCCGTGGTGATCCACTGCGGCTCCGGCCCGGCGCCCGGCAAGCACACCGGCCCCGAGCCCATCGCGCGGGTGCTGGCCCGGAACCCGAAGCTGCGGCTCGTCGTCGCGCACATGGGCATGCCCGAGTACGAGGAGTTCCTCGACCTCGCCGAGCGGTACGACCAGGTCCGGCTGGACACGACGATGGCGTTCACCGACTTCACCGAGGGCTTCATGCCGTTCCCGCGCCGGGCCCTGCCCCGGCTCGCCGCGCTCGGCGACCGCATTCTGCTCGGCTCCGACTTCCCCAGCATCCCGTACCCCTACCTGCACCAGCTCCAGGCCCTGGAACGCCTGGACCTCGGACCGGAGTGGCTGCGGGCCGTGTGCCACGACAACGCGCACAGTCTGTTCGGCCTCTGACCCCGTCCCGGACCAAGGAGATCCCGTATGACGATCCAGCGGATGGACAACGTCCTCATCGTCGTCGACGACCTCGACGCCGTCGTCGCCTTCTTCGTCGAACTCGGCATGGAACTGGAGGGCAGGTCGCCGGTCGAAGGACGGTGGGTGGAACGGATCATCGCGCTCGACGACGTCCGGCAGGACGTCGCCATGCTGCGCACCCCTGACGGCCACGGCCGTATCGAGCTGGCGAAGTTCCACACGCCGAAGGCGGTCAGCGGGGCGCCGCAGGACGCGCCGACGAACACGCTGGGCATGCGGCGCATCATGTTCGCCGTCGACGACGTCGACGGCGTCGTCGCCCGCCTGCGCGCCCACGGTGCCGAACTCGTCGGCGAGATCGCGCAGTACGAGAACATCTACCGGCTCTGCTACGTCCGCGGCCCCGAGGGCATCGTCGTCGGGCTGGCCGAGCAGCTCGGCTGACCCCGCCGGAGGCCCCTCACGGGCCAAGGGTTGAAGGAAGGGCCGCCGCGACCTCCCCAGGTGTGACGGCCCTTCCTCCGGGTAAGCAACGCTCTGCTACCCGGAAGATCCGGACTCATGCCAGACCTGCCACGCCTTCCCGTCAGCTGATGCAGAGCAGGTTGAGCACGCACAGCCCCGACGGTTCGCTCGCGGATGACGACGTGTTCGTCTGCGAAGACTGCGAAGTCTGCGAACTGCCGCCGTTGGAGCTCGTGTTCGTGTTCGTGCTCGTGTTCGTCGTGGTGTCCGTTCCGGTGGACGAGGAAGAGGTCTGTCCCGTCGTCGTGCCGGCCGTGCCCGATGTCGTGGTGGTCGTGCCGCCGGTGCCGGCCGCGACCGACGTCGAGACCGTCCCCTGGGACTGCGCCCGCGAGGCCGTCGTCGCCGTGGGCGCGGGGGAGGCGGCGGAGTCCGTGTGGACCGACGACCGGGTCGTCCTGGACGCCGAGTCGACCGTCCGCCGGTGCGAGCCGGCCTTCGTGGAGGGGGTCGTCGTGGACGCCTGTCGTGCCTTGTCCGGCGTCGACGCCGGAAGGTCGTCGCCCGAGGTGGGCAGCTCCGCCACCCCCATGGACCGGTTGTCGGGCGAGGTGGACGCCTGGGTCCGGGTGTTGGACTGCTGGTTCATCGCGGAGACGGTCAGGCCGCCACCGACGAGGGCCACCGCGGTCGCGACCACTGCCTTGCGCTGGTTCTTCTTCCAGCGGGCCCGCTGGCGCCGCCGTGCCGCCCGCCCCTCCGCCACCACCGGCGCGTCCGCCACGTCCGCCACGTCCTCCGACGGGGCACCGGGGTCGGTCGCCGGCGCCTCGGGGAGGCCCGCGTCGTGCCACTTGGGTGCTTCGTCCCACGCTGCGGCCGCCGTGCCGGTCGTCGTGTAGACGTGGGCGGGGGGAGCGATGTCCGGGGCGTAGGCGCCGCATCCGGGGCACGCCAGGGCGCCGTTGAGGTGCCGACGGCACGAGGAGCAGTAGTCCATCTGGTCTTCCTGAGTCGACTGCACCATCGGCCCGATGGCCGTGGCCGGTCTCGTTCGCACGGAGGATCGAGCCGAGGCCAAAGTAGCGAGGCTTTCGAAGGGCTGTGTGCAGCCTGTGTGATGCTCCTGCGCAGATGTCCGAGGGGTGCGGTGGACGCGAGGGGTGTACGTCGCATTCACGCTACTTGTCCGGCACACGGTCCCCGGCGCAGGGAGTTCGCCGTGACCACGGCCCCCGCTGCGGAGCCGGTGCTGCGAGGCACGTCGGCCCGCCTCAGGAACCCCTCCCAAGTCAGCCGTGCCGGACCGGCCAGAGGGTGGCGTGGTAGACGCCGTGGGGACTGGCGGGATCGGCCGGTGCCGTCGCGCTGTCGCGGAGGCGGGCAGGAGCGCGAACACCCCGGTGTCGATCCGGTAGACGTAGCCGGTGGAGTCCCCCTGGGGACCGGATGCTCGATCTGGTCGTTGCCACCGTCCGGCCCCGCCGGCCAACCGCCGCCGCCCCACGGAACGTACGGAAGAACTCAGCCGGGAGACGAACCCCCCGTGGACGCCCGGTGCGTCGGCGCGCGTGCCGCCAACGCCTCAAGGAGCAGGTCCACCGCCTCCTCGAACGAGCTGTCCGCCATCCCCGGCAGCTCGCGGCGTACCGCGGTGAGCGCCGGGTACGCCACCGGGTCCAGGTCCTGGTAGACGTCCCGCCACGCCCGCCGGTCGGCCTCGCGCTGCTGCCCGGGGAGTGCCAGGAACGCCGCCTCCGTCGCCGCGTGGCTGAGCACGGTGTCGATGAAGGCCAGGTACATGCGTGCGGCGGCGGCCGGCTCGAAGCCCGCAGACAGCAGCAGGCCGATCCCCGTGTCCACCGCCTGGATCTCGCTCGTGCGCCGGGTCACCCGGTGCGCGGCCAGGGCTGCCGCCCGCGGATGGGCGAGGTATCCGGCACGGACCCGCAGGGCCATCTCGCGCAGCGAGGCCACCCAGTCGTCCCCGGGCACGAACCCCGCCATCGCGTCGCCGATGATCCGGTCCGCGATGGCGAGCACCAGGTCGTCGGTGTCGTGGAAGTAGCGGTAGAGGGCGGTCGGGTCGCAGCCCAGCGCCGCACCGAGCCGTCGCACGCTCAGTGCTTCGGAACCGTGCTCGCCGATCAGCCGCAGGGCGGTCCCGACGATCAGGTCCTCGGACAGCAGGACTCCGGAGCGGGTGGGCCGCCGGCGACGGCGTTCCTCGGGGACACGGCTGGACATGACCGGTTCCTCTCGCTGGGGCCCTCAGTGAACGACCAGCGGCCGCCTTACGTCAACAGGGTTGACCCAATGTGGACGGCGGCTGTTCCATCACCTCACCGCGCGGCTCTTCCCCGTCTCCCGTCCCCCGAGGAGCCTTCCATGTCGTCCAGACCGCCCCTCTCCTCCGCACCGAGCGCACCGAGCCCCGATCTGCGCCGTTCCCTCGGCGTCGTCGACGGCGTGGCCATCGCCGCGTCCAGCACCGCCGCCACCACCAGCATCGCCATCGGCATGGGCACGATCGCCACCATGGTGGGCCTCCAGGCCCCGGCGCTGCTGCTCCTGGCCTTCCTGCCGGTCCTCGGCATCGCCACCGCCTACGCCCGCCTGAACCGCTCGGAGCCGAACTGCGGCAACGGCTACGTCTGGGTCGGCAGGTCACTCGGCCCCTGGCCCGGCTTCCTGACCGGCTGGGTCACCCTGGTCGGCTCGGTCATCTTCTGCGCCTACACCAGCGCGATCATGGGCTCGGTCGTCCTGGCCTTCGCCAACAAGGCCGGTCTGCACAGCGTCGCCGGCATCGCCCTCGATCCGACGTCCACCGGCGTCACCACGGCGGTCGGCCTGGTGATCCTCCTCGCCCTCACCGCCCTGGCCGTCACCGGCGTGCGGGCCGCCACCCGCTTCCAGTTCGCCCTCCTGGTCTTCGAGTACACGGTCCTGCTGGCCTTCTGCGGCTGGGCCCTGATCACCGGCGACCACGCCGTGTCCCTGTCCTGGTTCAACCCCTTCGAGATCTCCAGCGGCACCGCCTTCGCCCAGGGCCTGGTCCTCGCGGTGTTCTTCTTCTGGGGCTGGGACGCGGCCTTCAGCGTCAACGAGGAGACGAGGAGCCCGGGCGACGCGGCCCGCGGCGGTCTCATCGCCCTGTTCGCGATGCTCGGTCTGTTCCTCTTCGCCTCGGTCGCCTTCCAGCGGGAGATGAGCCTGGGCGAACTCGTCAGGAACGGCCCCCAGGCCCTGCCGTACCTCGGCGAGAAACTGGCCGCCGAACCCTGGGCCACCCTTCCCCTGGTCGCGCTGATGTTCTCCGCCGTCGCCTCCGTGCAGGCCACTCTGATCCCCACGGCACGCGGCCTGTTCGCGATGAGCCGCGACCGCACGATGGGACCGGTGTGGACCCGCGTCCACCCGCGCTACGGCACCCCCGCCGCCGGCACGGTCGTCGTGATGGCCGTCGCCGGCGTGATCGCCGTGCTCGCCGTCGCGATCCCCAAGCTGAGCGACATGCTGCTGGCCGCCGTCAACGCCATCGGCCTGATCGTCGCCCTCTACTACGGCCTCACCGCACTCGCCTGCGCCGTGCGCTTCCGCTCCGCGCGCCACGAGGGAGCACGGGAGGCGCTGCTCGCGATCGGCGTGCCCGCCGTGTCCGGCCTGATCCTGCTCGGCCTCGGCGGGTACCTCGGATACTCCTACCTGACCATGAGCGACCACTTCGAACTCAGCCCGGACAACGGCTGGTTCATGTTCTCGCTGCCCGCCGCGATCGTCGTCGCCGGCCTCGGCATGGCCGCCGTCGCCAAGTACGTGCGGCACTCCCCGTACTTCACCACGGGCCGCGGCACCGACGCCGAGTCCCTGACCCTGCCGATGGACCGTACGGCGGCCTGACCCCCTCTGGAGTTCACCCCCATGTCACACACCGCGGACCTCGTCCTCACCGGCGGTCCCGTGCACACCGTCGATCCCGCCCGCAGCCGCGCCACCGCCGTGGCCGTGCGCGACGGGCGGATCGCCGCCGTCGGCCACGACGAGGTGCGCGAGCTGATCGGCCCGCGCACCGAAGTCGTCGACCTGGCGGGGAAGTTGCTGCTCCCCGGTTTCCAGGACGCCCATGTCCACCCGCAGGGCGCGGGCCTCGAACTCGGCCTGTGCCACCTCGCCGACACCGTCGACCCGGCCGAGTACCTGCGCAGGATCAAGGCGTACGCCGACCAGAACCCCGACGCGGAATGGATCACCGGCGGCGGCTGGTCCCTGGAGGCGTTCCCCGGCGGGGCGCCCACCGCCGCCGCCCTCGACGCGGTCGTCCCCGACCGGCCCGTCTTCCTGCCCAACCGCGACCACCACGGCGCCTGGGTCAACAGCCGGGCACTGGAGCGCGCGGGCATCGACGCCCGTACCCCGGACCCGGTCGACGGCCGGATCGAACGCGACGCCGACGGCACCCCCACCGGCATGCTCCAGGAGGGCGCCGTCCACCTGGTGGGAAGGCTGGTTCCCGATCCCACCCCGGAGGACCAACTCACGGCCCTGCTGCGGGCGCAGGCCGTGCTGCACTCGTACGGCGTCACCGCCTGGCAGGACGCCATCGTCGGCACGTACGCCAACATGACCGACCCGGCGCCCTCCTACCTCGCGGCCCTCGACCGGGGCCTGCTCACCGCCCGGGTCGTCGGCGCCCTGTGGTGGGACCGCGAGCGGGGCGCCGAGCAGATCCCCGAACTCGTGGCCCGCCGCGAGGAGCTGAACCGGGGCCGGTTCCGGGCGGGCACCGTGAAGGTCATGCAGGACGGCGTCGCGGAGAACCACACCGCCGCGATGCTCGACCCCTATCTGACCGGCTGCGGCTGCGCCTCGGACAACAGCGGCATCAGCTTCGTCGAGCCGGGCGACCTGCGGAAGTACGTCACCGAACTGGACGCGTCCGGCTTCCAGGTCCACTTCCACGCGCTCGGCGACCGCGCGGTGCGCGAGGCGCTGGACGCCGTGGAGTCCGCCCGCACCGCCAACGGACGGCGCGACACCCGGCACCACCTTGCACACCTCCAGGTCGTGCACCCGCACGACGTCCCCCGGTTCCGCGCCCTCGGCGCGAGCGCCAACCTCCAGATGCTGTGGGCCGCCCACGAACCCCAGATGGACGAACTGACCCTGCCCTTCCTCGGCGACGAACGCGGCGCACGCCAGTACCCCTTCGGCGACCTGCTGCGGGCCGGAGCCACCCTGGCCGCCGGCAGCGACTGGCCGGTCAGCAGCCCCGACCCGTTCCAGGCCATCCATGTCGCCGTCAACCGGATCGCGCCGGGCGCCCCCGAGGGCACCCCGGAGTTCCTTCCGGGCCAGCGCCTCGACCTGGGCACCGCCCTGGCCGCGTACACGGCGGGCAGCGCCCACGTGAACCACCTCGACGACATCACCGGCAGCATCGCCGTGGGCAAGTCGGCCGACCTCGTCGTCCTCGACCGCGACCCGTTCGCGGGCCCGCCCGAGGAGATCGCGGCCACGCGCGTCCTGCAGACCTTCGTCGAAGGGCGGCGGGTCCACGCGGCCGGGGACGCCTGAGCCGGACGGCCGTGCGGGGCGGCTGATTCGGATGGCGGTCGACGGGGCACAGGAGTAGCTGGTCTGAAACCCGTCGACGCGAGGAACGTCATGGCACCACACAGCCCCGCCCCGGTCCGCGGAGCGGCCCTGCTCGCCGATCCCCTCCTCAACAAGGGCACCGCCTTCACTTCCGAGGAGCGCGCCGAACTCGGCCTGGACGGGTTGCTGCCACCGGCGACCGAGACCCTCGCGGAACAGACCAGCCGGGCCTACGAGGCGTTCCTCGGCTACGACAAGATCCTCAACCGGCACATCTACCTGCGCCAGCTCCAGGACACCAACGAGGTGCTCTTCTACGGCCTGCTCACCCGCCATCTGGAGGAGATGCTGCCGGTCGTCTACACACCCACGGTCGGCGAGGCCTGCCGCCGTTTCAGCGAGATCTACCGCAGGCCGCGCGGACTGTTCCTGACCTACGAGGACCGGCACCGCTACCGGGAGATCCTGCGCAACCGGCCGGGCGGCGAGGTCGACGTCATCGTCGTCACCGACGGCCAGCGCATCCTCGGCCTCGGCGACCAGGGAGTCGGCGGCATGGGCATCCCGATCGGCAAGCTCAGCCTCTACACCGCCATCGGCGGCATCCACCCCGCCCGCACCCTGCCGATCCTCCTCGACGTCGGCACCGACAACGAGCAGCTCCTGAAGAACGAGCACTACCTCGGCCGCAGGCAGCACCGCGTCACCGGGGAGGCCTACGACGAGATGATCGAGGCGTTCGTCTCCGCCGTGGAGGCCGAACTCCCCGGCACCCTGCTCCAGTGGGAGGACTTCGCGACCGCCCACGCCCGCCCGATCCTCAGCCGCTACCAGGACCGGCTGCTCACCTTCAACGACGACATCCAGGGCACGGCGGCCGTCGCGCTGGGCGCGCTGACCACCGCTACAAAGGTCGCCGGAACCTCCCTGACCGACCACCGGATCGTGGTCCTGGGCGCGGGATCGGCGGCGATCGGCGTCGCCGACATGATCCGCGCCGCACTCGTGGAGGAGGGCCTCTCCGAGGAGGAGGCGGCCGACCGGTTCTGGTTCGTCGACATCGACGGCCTGCTGGTGGACTCCCGCACCGACCTCACCCCCGAGCAGCGCGTCTACGCGCGCGACGAGGCGGACGTACGGCAGTGGGGCGGGGATGCGCCCGACCTGGCCCGGGTCGTCGGCGAGGTGAAGCCGACGGTGCTGATCGGGCTGTCCACGGCCCGCGGAGCGTTCACCGAGGAGATCGTGCGGACCATGGCCGACTCCTGCGACCGGCCGGTGATCCTCCCGCTGTCCAACCCGACCTCGAACGCCGAGGCCGACCCCGCCGACCTGGCCCGCTGGACCGACGGCAGGGCCCTGATCGCCGCCGGCTCGCCCTTCCCGCCGCTCAAGGTGGACGGCCGCGAAGTGCCGGTCGCGCAGGCCAACAACGTCTACGTCTTCCCCGCTGTCGGCCTGGCCGTCACCGCCTGCCGGGCCCGCCGGGTGACCGACCGCATGATGGTCGCGGCGGCCCGTGCGGTCGGGGACTGCGCGGTACGGGCGGGCACCGACGGAGCCACTCCGCTGCTGCCCCCACTGGCGAGCATGCGGGACGCGGCCCGCGAGATCGCGCTCGCGGTGGCGCAGGCCGCCGTGGAGGACGGCGTCGCCCCCGAGGCGACGGAGTCCGAACTGCGCGAAGCGATCGCCGAGACCCAGTGGACACCGCGGTACACGGCCTGAACCCCGGGCCCGCGTTCGGTCGCGGGGAGTGGAGGCGAAGAGGCGGTCCGGCGCCTGTGACAGTATCGGCCGTGGGCGTGAGCCCGCCTGCTGGGGTCGAGGGCAGAGGACGAGTGACATGGACCGGCCGCCGGGCATGATGGACGTGGCCCGGGAGGCCGGCGTCTCCCACATCACCGTCTCCCGTGTCGTCAACGGCCATCCGTCGGTCCGGCCGGAGACCAGGGCCCGGGTCGAGGCGGCCATCCAGAAGCTGGGATACCGCCGCAACAGCGTCGCCAGGGCCCTCAAGAGCAGACGTTCCTCGACGATCGGCGTCGTGATCGTCGGATCGGAACTGTTCGAACTGCCGCGCATCCTCCTCGGCGTCGAGACCGCGGCCAAGCAGGCCGGTTACTGGGTGAGCCTGGCCAGCCGGCAGGGCGAGGGCACCACCGGCGACCTCCTGGAGACGCTGCAACGGCTCACCGACCAGTCGGTGGAGGCGATCGCGGTCGTCGCCGACCGGCCCGGCACGGTGGAGGCGCTGTCCGGCCTCTCCCTCGGGGTTCCGGTGGCGGTGGTGATGTCCGGTACCGTGCCCAGCCCCGACCTGAGCTTCGTCGAGGTCGACCAGGAACTCGGCGCCCGGCTCGCGGTCCGGCACCTCCTCGACCTCGGACACCGCAACATCGCCCATCTGACGGGTGCGCTGCGCACCTTCGACGCCCGGGCCCGCGTCGAGGGCTGGCAGGCCGAACTCACCGCCGCGGCAGCCGAAGGTGCCCGGCTGGAGGGCGACTTCAATGCGGAGAGCGGGTTCCGCCTGGCCCACGAGCTCTGCGACGCCGACAGCGGCCTGCCCACCGCGGTCTTCGCGGGGAACGACCAGATGGCCATGGGCGTGCTGGCCGCCTTCGCCGAACGAGGGGTGAAGGTGCCGCACGACGTGTCGGTCGTCGGCTTCGACGACATGAAGGGCGCCGGCTACCTGGTCCCCGCCCTGACCACGGTCCGCCAGGACTTCGCCCACCTCGGCAGGAGCGCCATCGAGCTGTTGGTGCGCATGGTGGGCGGGGACCCGGCACAGCGGCAGAAGATCACGCCGCGGCTCGTCGTACGGCACAGCACCGCCGTACCCCGCGCCGACTCCTGAAGCGCGGCACCGCTGCGAAGGTCCGCCGCCACCGCCCGGGGCTACGACCGCAGCGGCCCCGGGTCCTCATCGTCCGGCGCGAGGAGTACGGCGTCGGCGTGATCGCCCGTGTCGCCCTCGACGAAGGCGCCCGCACCGGCTCGATCCGCAAGGGGGTCACCTTCCCCGAAGGCGACTGGCGCAGGCACCGCAGGGCGAAGAACTTCTACAGCTGATCCGCACCCGCACCCGCACCCGCACCGGTACCCGCACCCGTACCCGCGGCCGTGCGGGGCCCGTACTCGAACCACCGCACACGGGCCTCGCCCACCCCGGGCTCGGCGCCGCCCACGCCGTACAGGCCGAGGTGGACGCCGACGAACCCGCCGGCGCGCTCCGTGCTGAAGAAGGGCCGCTCGATGCTGCCCACGGGGCTGTTCTCGACGTTCTCGACGCTCTCGACGTGGAACGTGTAGCCGGACTCGTCGCTCTCCACCGCGAGGACCACCTCGCTGTCGGTCACGGGGACGGACGCGAGGCAGGTGGCGGTGCCTGCCTCCACAGCGGTGAGGACGACCTGCCGCGTTCCGGCGGGGTCGATGGTGAGGGCCAGGGTGGCGTGCTGCCGGTGGTTCTGGAAGACGACCAGCCCCGCCTCCTGCGTCGGCGCGGCGGCGTCGAAACGGATCCGGGCCGCGGCGCGCATGCGCAGATGCTGCTGACGACGTGCGACGAACGCCTGGGTTCCGGTCGAGGCAAGGGGCTCGGGGGAGAGGCGAAGCGCGAGGCCGCCCTGCCCGGCCAGGGGTGAGACGAGGTGGTCGACCGGTCCGCGAAGGCTGCTCCAGTCCGGCCCGAGCGAGGGTCCGGTGAACTCGTCCCGCACCGGCCCCTCCGCGACCTCGGGCACCGCGACGGTCCCCGCGGGCAACCGCTCCGACAGCAGCACCCGGCCGGTGTCCGGCGCGAACACCGGCCCCCTGGCGGTCCATTCGACCGGGACCAGGAACACCTCGCGGCCCAGCGTGTGCGTACCGTCGACCGGTCGTGTCCCCAGCGCCACGGCCCAGGTCTCCCCGGCAGGCGTGTCGACGAGGTCGACATGGCCGACGTTGTGGATCGGCTCCGCCGCACCGCGGTGGCGGTGGGTGAGCAGCGGGCTCCTGGGGTCGGTCGTGTACGGGCCGGTGACGGCGTCGGCGCGGGCCGCGGTCACGGCGTGATGGTGTTCGGTCCCGCCCTCCGCGCCGATCAGCCAGTACACCCCGTCCCGCTTGTACAGGTGCGGTGCCTCCACCCAGGCGCCGCGCATCGCGCCGTACCACAGGGCATGGGTCGGTCCCGTCAACTCCAGGGTGGCCAGGTCGAGTTCGCGCATCCACAGCTCGCCCGGGCCCGTCACCTCCGGCTCGGCGGCGTCGCGGCAGGCGGTGAACCAGCAGCGGCCGTCGTCGAAGAAGAGCGACGGGTCGATGCCCTCCGCCTCCAGGACGACCGGGTCCGACCACGGCCCCGCCGGGTCGGAGGCTGTGAAGAGGTACGTGGCGCTGCCCAGGCGGCCGTTCGCCAGGGCCACGACCACGTAGAAGGTGCCCTCATGCTGGCGGATCGTGGCGGCCCAGAGGCCGTCCGAGACGTCGAGACCGGCCAGCGACACCTGCGAGGGACGGTCCACCACATGCCCGAGCGGTGCCCAGTGCACCAGGTCGCGGCTGTGGCACACCGGGAGCCCCGGGTAGTACGCGAACGACGACGTGACCAGGTAGAAGTCCTCCCCGACCCGGCAGATCGAGGGGTCCGGACGACTGCCGGGGAGAACGGGGTTGGAGAAGGTCGGCACGGGCGCACTCCGAGGCGGACGGGGGCGGGAGCGGGATTGGCCGGGGCGAGGGCCTTGACAGCTTGTTAACGTTAACATCACCGTGGTTCCGGGACTCCGTCCCCCTCCTTCGGCCATCACCGGAAAGCGACCCGCATGTCGACAGCCCAGCCCCTGTCCTTCCCCGCGCACTTCCTCCTCGGCTCCGCGACCGCCGCCTATCAGATCGAGGGCGCCGCCGACGAGGACGGGCGCGGCCCCTCCATCTGGGACACCTACTCCCACACGCCGGGCAAGACGTGGAACGGCGACACCGGTGACGTGGCCGCCGACCACTACCACCGCCTCGATGAGGACCTCGACCTCATGGCGTCCCTGGGCCTGAAGGCCTACCGGTTCTCCATCGCCTGGCCGCGCATCCAGCCCACCGGCCGGGGCCCGGCCAACCCCAAGGGGCTGGACTTCTACAGCCGCCTGGTCGACGGCCTGCTGCAGCGGGACATCGCCCCCGTCGCGACCCTGTACCACTGGGACCTGCCGCAGGCCCTCGAGGACGAGGGCGGCTGGACGAACCGCGAGACCGCCTTCGCCTTCGCCGACTACGCCCGTGTCGTCGGCGAAGCCCTCGGCGACCGGGTCGCGATCTGGACCACGCTGAACGAGCCGTGGTGCTCCGGCTACCTCGGCTACGGCGCCGGAGCCCACGCCCCCGGCCGCAGCGACGGCGCCGCGGCGCTGACCGCGGTCCACCACCTCAACCTCGCCCACGGGCTGGCGGTCCAGCAGCTGCGGGAGGTCACCACCAACGATCCGCAGTACTCGGTCACCCTCAACTTCCACGTCCTGCGCGGTGAGGGGCACGGCGCCGGGGAGGCCGTACGCCGGATCGACGCGCTGGCCAACCGCGCCTTCACCGAACCCCTGTTGCGCGGCCACTACCCGCAGGACCTCCTGGAGGACACCGCGGCCGTCACGGACTGGTCGTTCGTCGAGGACGGTGACCTCGCCCTGATCCACCAGCCCCTGGACCTGCTCGGCGTCAACTACTACGCCACCACCAGGGTTCGCCTGTGGGACGGCACGACGGCACGCCAGAACCACGACGGGCACAAGGACATGGGTGGCTCGGCCTGGCCCGGCTCGTCCCAGGTCGAGTTCGTCGCGCAGGAGGGCCCGCACACCGCGATGGGCTGGAACATCGACCCCGACGGACTCGAAGAGCTCCTGCTGGACCTGCGCACCCGGTTCCCGGACCAGCCGTTGGTCATCACCGAGAACGGAGCGGCCTTCGAGGACCACGTCGTCACCCGCCCCGACGGCAGCCACGCCGTGCACGACCCGGAGCGCGTCGACTACCTCCACCGGCACTTCCTCGCCGCCCACCGGGCGCTCTCCGCGGGCGTCGATCTGCGTGGCTACTTCGTGTGGTCACTGATGGACAACTTCGAGTGGGGCTACGGCTATTCGAAGCGCTTCGGCATCGTCCACGTCGACTACGAGACCCAGCGCCGCACCCTGAAGGACAGCGCTCTGTGGTACCGGGAACTGGCGACGACGGGCAGCATCCCGGCGCCGGGAACCGGGGAGTAGCCCGGACGGGGCGCGGCCCGCCCCGCGCTATTCGGTGACCTGTCAACTACGTCTACTCTTTTTTCATGGGTGAGACGGTGCGATGGCTGACGCCGGAGGAGCAGCGCGCGTGGCGGGGCTTCGTCCGGTTGCATGAGCGGCTCGGCGGCCGGCTCGGACGCCTGCTGCAGTCCGAGTCCAGGGTGTCGCCCGCGGACTTCGCGGTGCTGGTCCATCTGACGGACACCCCACAGGGGCGGCGGCGGTACCAGGACCTGGCGCGGGCGCTGGAGTGGGAGAAGAGCCGGATGTCCCACCACATCGCGCGGATGGCGGGCCGGGGCCTGGTGGTCCGGGAGGAGTGCGCGGAGGACGCGCGCGGCGCCTTCGTCGTCATCACGGACGCCGGCCGGGCGGCCATCGAGGCGGCGGCCCCACGCCACGTCCAGGCAGTGCGCGACCTGTTTGTGGACCATGTCACACCTGCCGAGCTGCGGGTCCTGGCCGAGGTCTCCGAGCGCGTCCTCGCCAAGCTGGACGAGGACACGGTCTGACCCCACCGGTGCCGGCCACCGCCCAGGCGATGAGGGCCCTGGTCACGCACCTCCGGTCCAGCGGCTCCGCCCAGCACGGTGGGTTCTTCGGCCGGGCTCCCGCGGTGCGCGGTCGGCCGTACGCTCCTGATCATCGGCCTGGTACCGAGTGAAGGCCCTGGAGCCCGCCTGGTCACCCGCCCTCCTGGAGGCCCGGCGGAAGGCCGCCGAGCCTCGTCCCCGGCGTCGAAGACCACCGCGCCGATCGCCGTGACGTCGCGGCGGGCGGTGCTCAAGCCCGCCAGGCCCGGCGGGAGCGGAATAGCCGGGGGAGGGGGCGTGTTGGAGCGGCATAGTTGATGTATCAACCGATAGAGGGGCTGAGGGCGATGCAGTTCGGCATCTTCACCGTCGGGGACGTGGCCACCGACCCGAACACGGGTCGCACCCCGACCGAGCGCGAGCGGATCAAGGCGATGACCGCGATCGCGCAGAAGGCCGAGGAGGCCGGGCTCGACGTGTTCGCGACCGGTGAGCACCACAACCGGCCGTTCGTGCCGTCGTCGCCGACCACCCTGCTCGGGTACATCGCCGCGCGCACCGAACGCATCATCCTCTCGACGTCCACCACGCTGATCACCACGAACGACCCGGTGAAGATCGCCGAGGACTACGCGATGCTCCAGCACCTGGCCGACGGCCGGGTGGACCTCATGATGGGACGCGGGAACACCGGGCCGGTCTACCCCTGGTTCGGCAAGGACATCCGCGACGGCATCAGTCTCGCCGTCGAGAACTACGCCCTGCTGCGCCGGCTGTGGCGCGAGGACGTCGTGAACTGGGAGGGCAAGTTCCGTACGCCGCTCCAGGGCTTCACCTCGACGCCCCGGCCGCTGGACGGCGTACCGCCGTTCGTCTGGCACGGCTCCATCCGCTCCCCGGAGATCGCCGAGCAGGCCGCCTACTACGGTGACGGGTTCTTCCACAACAACATCTTCTGGCCCAAGGAGCACACCGGGAGGCTGATCGACCTGTACCGGGAGCGGTACGCGCACTACGGCCACGGCACCCCCGAGCAGGCCGTCGTCGGCCTCGGCGGCCAGGTCTACATGCGCCACAACTCGCAGGACGCCGTCCGGGAGTTCCGCCCGGTCTTCGACCACTCACCGGTCATGGGAGGCGGGATCTCGATGGAGGAGTACATGCAGCAGACCCCGCTCACCGTCGGCACACCGGACCAGGTCATCGAGAAGACCCTGTCCTTCCGTGCGTACGCCGGTGACTACCAGCGCCAGCTGTTCGTGGTGGACGGCGGTGGCATCCCGCTGAAGACCGCGTTGGAGCAGATCGACCTGCTGGGCGAGGAGGTCGTACCGGTGCTGCGCGAGGAGTTCGCCAGGAACCGGTCGGCCGATGTGCCCGACGCCCCCACCCACGCCTCCCTGCTCGCCGCCCGCGAGGCGGAGCGGGCCGCGACCGGCGAACCGGCGCTCTGACCGTTCGAACAGCCACTGACCGCACTCCGGCCCGCGTGAGGACGCGTCCGGGAGAGGGAGGAATCATGACCGACCAGTTCAACGCGTACCCGGCGACCGGCGGGGTGGCGCCCGACCGCTGGGCGAGCGCGCTGCACCTCTTCGACGACGGCGTCGGCGTGCCGCACGAGGAGACCGCCGCCGAGCGCTGGGAGCGGGCCGGGCTGCTGTTCGAGGCGCGGGACTACAGCGGTGCCGCGAAGCTCCTGGCCCAGGTCGTCGAGGAAGCCCCGGAACAGACCGGCCCCCGGCTGCTGCTGGCGCGCGCCTACTACCACTCCGCGCAACTGCGCCGTGCGGAGGACCAGTTGCGGGTGATCGTCGAGCGCGATCCGGTGGAGCACTACGCCCACCTGATGCTGGGACGCACTCTGCAACGACTGGGCCGTCCGGAGGAGGCGGCGCCCTGGCTGCGGATGGCCGGGGCGTTCGCGGGGGAGTTTCCGGACGACGAGTGAGCGGTTGCCCGTGGGCGAGAGTGACGGATGCAATATCCGGCATGATCACTTAGGTGAGTGCGGCCCGGCCGGTTCGGATCGGCGTTCTCGTACCGCTGACGCGGCGACCGGGATCCGGCGGAACCCGGCCGCTTCCGGATGCGGCACACCGGCTGAGAGCCGAGCCGGTGCCGGGTCCGTCCCGCGAGGCGGAGAGGCGGGCTTGGGCCGGTCAGTCGGCGGGCTGCCACAACTCGACGCGGTTGCCCTCCGGATCGGTGACCCAGCCGAACCGACCGACACCCTCCATGTCCTGCGTCTCCTCGGCCACGTCGGCTCCGCCGGCGCGCAACTGCGCGAGCATCGCCTCCAGGTCGCGGACCCGGAAGTTGAGCATGGTCTGCTGGGTGCGGGACCCGAAGTAGTCGGTCGCGGACTCGAACGCCGCGAACACCGTGGGCCCGGGTTCCTGCTCCCACAGGCCGTTCTCGTCGGCCTCCAGACCCAGCTGGTCGCGGTACCACGCGCTCAGGGCCACGGGGTCGGCTGCCCTGAGGAAGTACCCGCCGATTCCAAGCACACGTTCCATGCCGGCCATCCTGCCAGGAGGGCGGATCCGCGGCTCGGCATCTCCGGAACCGTGGAGGTGTCGTGGTGGGCGGTCCGGCCCTCACGGGCCGTCGACCGGCGCCCGCGCGTCCAGGAGTCCCCCGCCCCGCAGGTCAGCTGTGCCGGGACCTGCGCGCCGGACGCCACCGTGGCAGCGGATCCCGCTGTCCCGGGCCGCCTCCAGGGCGCCCGCGGCCGCCTCGTCGTCCAGCGGTGCGAAGAGAGCCCGCCGAGCGGACCGCCGCCGAAGCCCAGCCCGTGACGCGCACATCGGTCTTCCCGAGCCGGTTCCGCCAGGCGATCTACCGGCGCAGGGGTTCCTTCACCTGTCGTTCCAGGCCTCGTACCCGCGGGCGGTGCCCTCGGGGAAGCCGGTGTCCGCGTAGGCCGCCAGGGCCATGGTGTCGACGTCGGACTCCGTTTCCGTTCCTCGATAGGTGATCGTGTCCGGGAGCATCGCCAGAGCCGTCGCCCCCTGTCCCTCCTCGGACGGGCGCAGCTGGACGCGGATGCCGTGCCGGTCCGCGAGCCGGCCGACCACGTACAGGCCCATGCGCTGGGAGATCGCCGCGTCCACGGTGGGCGGCTCGGCCAGGTGGTGGTTGATGTCGGCCAGCTCCTCCGGCGGCAGCCCGATGCCCCGGTCGTGGATCTCGACCATGATCCGGCCGTCGGGCAGCCGTGCCGCGGTGACCCGGACCCAGGACTGCGGCGGCGAGAACGTCGTCGCGTTCTCCAGGAGTTCGGCCAGCAGGTGTACCAGGTCGGTCACCGCGCGGCCGTGGATCTCGGCTTCCGGGACACCCGACAGCTCGACCCGCTCGTACTGCTCGACCTCCGAGGCCGCGGCGCGGATCACGTCGACCAGGGGGAGTGGCTGGTCCCACTGCTGCGCGGGGGTCTCGCCGCCCAGCACCAGCAGGTTCTCGCCGTTGCGGCGCACGCGGGTGGCGAGGTGGTCCATCTTGAAGAGGTTCTCCAGCTGGTCCGGGTCGGCCTCCTTGCCCTCCAGGTCGGTGATCAGGGCGAGTTGACGCTCGATCAGCGACTGGTTGCGGCGGGCCAGGTTGCTGAAGATCGTGTTGATGTTGGCGCGCAGCAGGGCCTGTTCGGCGGCGAGCCTGACGGCCTCGCGGTGCACGTGGTCGAAGGCGCGGGCGACCTCGCCGATCTCGTCCGTGGTGGTGATCGGGATCGTCGCCACCTGGGCGTCGACCCGGCCGGGGATGGCCCGGGTGAGCTGGGTGAGCAGCGCGGGAAGACGCTGCTGGGCGATCTCGTGGGCCGAGGCGCTCAGCCGTCGCATGCTGCTGCTCATCGTCCGGGCCACCCAGGCGGCGAGCAGGAACGCGGCGAGGACCGCGGCCAGTACCAGAGCGGCGTTGAGGACGGCGTCGTTGCGGGCGTCGTCGGCGATGCTGTGGGCGTCCGCCAGCGCACTGTCGGTGAGGTTCACCTCGACACCGCGGTACGCGTCGAAGCTGAGGGTGGAGGCGGCGAAGAACGCCTCGGGTGTGATGCCCTGCGCGGCCAGCCGCGCCGCCGACTTGCCCGAGGCGATCTCGCCGGCCATCTTCTCCAGGCTCGGCGGGGCCACGAAGGCCCTCCCCGCCGCCTCGGCCTGCGTCCTGGCCTTCTCGGCCTGCTCCCTGCCCAGCTTCTCCGCGTCGGACAGCGCCTTGCGCAGCCGGGTCATGTCCCCGGCGGTGCCGGCGCCGGCGTACTCCTGGAGCGCGACCTGTTCGAGATAGACGTAGGAGCTGAACGAGCCGAGCTGGGCCTGGAGTTCGCCCGGGGCGAGCTCGCCGCGGTCCTCGACCAGGAGATGGGTGCCGATCGCCCGGATCAAGGACTCGGCGGCCTGGGTGAGGGAGACGGCGTACAGGGTGCGGCCGAAGCTCGCCTGGTTGCTGCTGCCGAAGCCGAGCTCGTTGGAGAGCTCCATCAGCGGGTGCTGGACGGCGTGGTAGCTCTCCTCGGTCTGCACGCCGGTCAGCCGGGAGGTGAAGGCGTTCGCGCGCACGGACGCGAGCTGCTTCTCGCCGATGCGGACGAGTTCGACCCGGCGCAGCAGTCCGGCGGCCTGCGGCATCCGCTCCACCGCCGCGTCGAACGTCCTCGCGTCCGTGTCGGTGACCGCGCGGGCCTTCGCGACCACGCTCGACGTCCGGTCGCCCTTGACCAGGGGGATGACCGACACATCGCGCTCGTCGATGGCGTCGCTGGCGTACTTGTTCGCCGCCTGGACCAGTCCGGCCACGCGGACCGCGTCGTCGGCGTCCTGCCAGGTGTCCACGGAGCGCTTGACCCGGATGCCGCCGAGGACAAGGGCCACGATCACCGGAATGAGGAGGATGGCCTGGAGTTTTCTGGCCACCCGCCAGTTGCGGGTTCCCCAGCCCCGGCTGGCGGCGGTCGGTGTGTTCGACAAGATGGCCTCACGGTTCTGGTTCGCCTCGCGTCCACCCCTAAGAACGCGGCGCACCGGGGTGGTTGTTCAGATCGGCCCACTGACGGCCGTTTCGTCCACGTCGGATGCCGCCCCACTGTCACAGATTCCGTCGCTGTCCTGTCCTGCTTGGGGAATCCCGAACACAAGGAGGAGACAGAGATGAAGATCGTCGTCGTCGGAGGTACGGGCCGCATCGGGTCGCAGGTGGTGAGCCTGCTGCAGGACCGCGGTCACGAGGTCGTGGCGGCCGCGCCCAGCACGGGTGTCGACACCCTCACCGGGGAGGGCCTGGCGGAGGTGCTCAAGGGCGCGGACGTGGTCGTGGACGTGGCGAATTCCCCGTCCTTCGAGAAGGAGGCCGCCCTCGACTTCTTCACCCGCGCCATGCGCAATCTCACCGCGGCGGAGCGCGAGGCCGGTGTCCGCCACCATGTGGCGCTCTCCATCATCGGCGTCGACGAGGTGCCCGAGCTGGGCTACTACCTGGCCAAGGTCGCCCAGGAGGAGGCCGTGCGCGCGAGCGGCGTGCCGTTCAGCATCGTGCGGGTCGGGCAGTTCTTCGAGTTCGTCGCGCCGGTGATGGACCTGACCACCCAGGGCCAGGAGGTGCACCTGCCCTCCACGCAGCTGCGCCCGATCGCCGCCGCGGACGTCGCCGCCGTCGTCGCCGAGACGGCCCTGGGCGAGCCCGTGAACGGCCTGCGCCTCAAGACGGGCCCCGAGATCCACCGCCTGGACCGGCTCGCGGAGATCACCCTGGCGGCGAAGCCGGACGGCCGCTCCGTCGTCACCGACGAGAGCGCCGGCATGTTCGCGGGCATCCCGGACGGCGTCCTGACCGGCGACGACACCGTGGACACGGCGGCCACCCGGTACGAGGACTGGCTCAAGCGGGACTGACCCCGCACCGCGGACCGGACCGGCTCCGCCGCGAGGGCGCCGACCGGGCCGAGGAGGGCCTTCGGCGGCTCGGTCTGCGGGCCGGCAGCGCCGAGGCCCCAGGAGTGAGGCACCGCTCCTGACCCGAATGCGCCGGGCCGGCTGAGGAGTGTGCTGACGGCGGCCGGCCACCGAGGGCTCGGACGACACGGCCCCGCGGCGGCCGCACAGAGGCTAGGGCCCCTGGCGTACGAGCCGGTCCGACGACCGCTCGTACGCCTGGAGCTTCTCCGGCGCCAGCACCCAGTACAGGCCGTCGATACCGTCCGCCCCGACCGTGGCGCTCACCAGGCCGACGGTCTCCCCGTCCTTGCGGATGAGCAGGCTGGGCAGACCGTTGGCCTCGGCGAACGCGAACTCGGCCCCCGGGATGAGCTTGTCGACGAAGGCGCTGATCCTGGCCACGCGGCCCACGCCCACCACCTCCACGCGTGCCACGCCGCGCAGCCCGTTGCCGTCCGCGTAGGCGACCACATCGGCCGACAGCACGCTCTCCAGAGCCGCCACGTCACCGTGCTGCGCCGCCGCGACGAAGGCGTCGAGCAGCCGGCGGTGCTCCTCCGTGTCGACGGGCCCCCGGCGCTCGGCGGACAGTCGCTTGCGCGCCCGGCTGACGATCTGCCGCACATTGGCCTGGGTCAGCTGCACGATGCCCGCGATCTCGTCGTACGGGTAGTCGAACGCCTCCCGCAGCACATAGGCCGCCCGCTCCAGGGGATTCAGCTTCTCCAGGACCAGCAGCACGGCCAGCTCCAGGGCCTCGCCGTGCTCCGCGCCGACCTGCGGATCCACACCGGTGTCCACGGGCTCCGGCAGCCAGGGACCGACGTACGCCTCCCGGCGCACCCGCGCCGACTGGGCCACGTTGATCGCCAGCCGCGTGGTGATCTTCGCCAGGAACGCCCCGGGATTGAGCACCGTGCTCCGGTCGGTGTCCTGCCACCGCGGCCACACGTCCTGCACCACGTCCTCGGCCTCGGACACACTGCCCAGGATCCGGTACGCGATCCCGAACAGCCGGGGACGCAATCGCTGGAACGCGTCCGCCTCCTCGTCGAGAGAGCCGTCGGCGGGCGGTGGAAGCTTGTCCATGGTGCCGATGCTACGGCTCAGTGGCGTGGGGAGCGGCGGACCGTCAGGACGGCGACGTCGTCGTGCGGGCCGCCGTGGCCGGCGAACGTGCGGGCGTCCTCGTGCAGGGCCTGCGGCAGCTCGGTGGGGGAGAGGCCGACGTACTTCGACAGGCGTTCGTCCACGGGGTAGAAGGTGCCGTCGTCGGAGCGGGTCTCCGTCAGGCCGTCGGTGCTCAGCAGCAGCGTCGCGCCCTCGGCGAAGTCGAACCAGCCCACGGTGGTGGGCTCGTGGGCGAGCTCGGCCAGGCCCAGCGGGACGCCGGGATCGAGTTCGGGAGTGCTGACCGTCCCGTGGTGCAGCACATGGGGCAGGACGTGTCCGCAGTTGACGGCCTGCACCTCGGTCTCCGCGTCGACGCAGATGATGAGGGCGGTGACGAAGCGTTCGTCGTCGCCGGTGTGGGCGGCATACGAGTTGTGCCGTACGACGGCCGCGTCCAGGACGTCCACGAGCGCGGTGAGGGTGGGTTCGCGGAAAGCCGCCTCCCGGAAGGCGCCGATGACGGCGAACGCGGTGCCCACCGCGGCGAGCCCCTTGCCCTGCACGTCCCCGATCAGCACCCGGGTCCCGAACGGCGAGTCCACGACGTCGTAGATGTCCCCGCCCACCAGCCGCTCCTCCTGGAGCGGCTCGTAGACGCCGTTGACCAGGACGTCGTCGGTCACCAGTGGGAGCGGATGCAGGATGTGCCGCTGCATGGCCGCGGCGGTGGAGCGCAGGCGCAGCATCGCGTCCTCGCGTCTGATCCGGCGATGGCATCCGTAGACGGAGGTCGCGGCCAGGGCGACGGTGAACAGGATCAGCAGGAGCCGGTCGAACCAGTGGCCCCCGTCGCGGTTCCGCACCAGCACGCTGGCGGTGACGACGACGGTCGTCCACACGGCGACGAAGGTCGTCTGCCGGACCGTGCCGAGAGCCGAGGCGGCGCCCGGCAGGAACACCAGGAGCCCCAGGAGCCACACCTCGGACCCGGACAGCACGCCGAGGACCTCGACCAGGGCGGTCACGCTCACCACTCCGGCGACCAGTTCGGCGTCGCCAGGAGGTTCGATGGCGTCGAAGGTGTCGCCGGGTCTCTTGCGGCGGCTACCGGTCATGCGCGCTCCCGGGCAGGTGGTGATCTACCTCTACGGTATGCAGGCCAGCTCCGGCCTTGCGCGGCGCCCCGCCGATCGGGGCCCTCCGCCAGCGCTTTTCTCGTGTGCGGCGGAGGCGGCCGGTACCCGTACCGGGTGGGTGCGGTCCACCACCGCGGCGGCCCTCCCCGCCGATCACGGCGGGCGACCCCCGGCTCGAAGTCGAGCACGGTCGACCCCGGAGGCTCAGCCCTCGTACTCCCGCAGTTTGCGGTACAGCGTCGCCCGCCCGATGCCGAGTGCCGCCGCCGCGCGGGACTTGTTGCCGCCGTGGCGGTGCAGGGTCTCCAGGATCGCGGCGCGCTCGGCGTGTTCCATCGGGCTGAGCGGACGGGCGGCGGGGCCCTCCCGCACGCTGTCCGGGAGTTCGGCCCGGCGGACCGGTCCCGAGACCCGCCGGTGTTCCGCCAACGCCTGGACCACATGGGCCAGTTCGGTGACGTTCCCGGGCCACGGATGCTGTTCGAGCGCGCGCAGGGCGTCCAGGGTCCAGGTCAGCGGAGGGCTTCCCGGTGCGGGGCGCGGCGTGAGAGCCGACAGCAACTCCCTGATGTCCTCGGTGCGTTCCCGCAGCGGCGGCAGTACGACCGTGCGGGCGGCCAGCTTGTCGAGGAGCCGCTGGAGACAGGGGCCGGGCGCAGTCCCCGGGGTGTGGGTGATCAGCAGCCGGGCGTCCGGGTGCGTGTCGAGGAGGGAGTTGAGCGTGGCCACGGCGGGCTGCGTCAACCGCTCGGCGTGCCGGAGGACCAGGGGGCTTCCGGCGGCCCATTCCGCCAGGTCCCTTTCGAGCCCGCCGTCCTCGGCCGCGTCGACCGGGTGAAGGTCTCCCGGTCCCAGCAACTCCCTGGCCAGCGCGGTCTTCCCCGTCCCCCGTTCACCGGTCAGCAGCACGGGTTCGGGGGAGCGGGCCAGTTCGGCGGCGCGCTCCACGGCGTACCGCCACGGAAGGGAGGAGCCGGTCAGGCGGGGCAGCGGGCGTGGCCGGGGCCGCGGGGTGCCCTCTTCCCGGGGCTCCAGGACGGCCACGATCCCCAGGACCGCGCCCTCCTGACGCACCAGGTCGATCCGGGCGCTGCACCCCGCTCCTTCCGGCAACTCGGCGATCGCCGGCGCATCCGTGTGCCGTGCCGCCGTCGCCGTACGCTCAAGAACCCGGAGCACCTCCTCAGTCGCCAGCCGCTCCGCCGCCGCGCTGATCAGGCGGTTGCGGCCGTCCAGCGCGGCCACCGCGCGGCGCTCTCCTCGCGTGGCGCGCAAGTAGGCGTCCAGAAGCACCTGTTCGGGCCGTCCCGCGCGGGCCAGCAGCGCGGCCTCGACCGCGGCGGCGGCGGCCTCGGCGAGCGCCGCCTGCGGGTGGGGCGGGCGTCCGCCGCACAGGTGTGAGGCGACGGTGAGGGTGCCCAGTGCCTGACCGCTCTTCGGCGCGAGAACGGGGACGCTGACCGCCGACACGTCCTGCCACACGTCGAGGAAGTGCTCTGGCCCGTGCACCTCGGCACGGCGCCGGCTGCGCAGGGCGAGGGCCGCGCTGTTGTGACCGACCTCCTGCTCCGACAGTCCCGGGCACGGGGCGAGCCCGGGCGTGCTCCCGGACGTCCACAGCACGCGCAGCCGCGCGTCGGTGAGAAGGAGGACGGAGTGGCCGGGGCCCAGCGCGGGGGCGATCCGTTCGAGGACCGGACGGGCGGCGCCGAGCAGCGCCGACTCGACCGGCCGGGGCGGCTCGGCGGCGGGCCCCTTCAAGTCGTGCGGCACCCCGAAGAACCGGGCCCGCCGCCACGCCGCGAGGACCTCCTCCGGCACCCCGTCGGGCAGCGGGCGCCCGGCCAGGAAGCGCTCGCGCGCCACTCGCAGCGGTGGGCGGGCGTGTACTGCGGGGGAGGGCTCTGTGGTGGTCACGGCCCACCCACCGTATCGGGTTCAGTTGAACGGACAACGACCACCCCGGGCGCCCCCCTCCGCGCCGGCACGCCGACCACCCCACGCAACCAATTGACTCGTTTTGAGACACCCGCACCCCGCCGAACCCCACCATGATCAATACTGTCCGCCATCCGTGAGCCCCCGCCAGGAGTGCCCCGTGTCCACCGTCGTCGAGACCGACGTCCTGATCGTCGGCAGCGGGCCGGCCGGAGCCTCGGCCGCGCTCGCGCTGAGCACCTACGGCGTGCCCAACATCGTCGTGACCCGCTACGCGAGCCTCGCAGACACCCCCCGCGCGCACATCACCAACCAGCGGACGATGGAGGTGCTGCGCGACCTCGGCGTGGAGCAGGACGTCATCGCGCAGGCGACCCCGCAGCACCTGATGGGCAACACCACCTTCTGCACCAGCCTGGCCGGGGAGGAACTGGGCCGGGTGCGCTCGTGGGGCAACGACCCGCTCGTCCAGGCCGCCCACGAACTCGCCAGCCCCACCCGCATGTGCGACATGCCGCAGCACCTCATGGAGCCGGTCCTCGTCGACGCGGCCGTCGCCCGCGGCACCAGCCTGCGCTTCCAGACCGAGTACCTTTCCCATGTCCAGGACGCCGACGGCGTGACGGCCACCGTGCGGGACCGGCTGCGCGGGGACACGTACGAGATCCGCGCGAAGTACCTGATCGGTGCGGACGGCGGCCGTTCGAGGGTCGCCGAGGACGCCGGGCTCCCGATGAGCGGGCAGATGGGTGTGGCCGGCAGCATCAACATCGTCTTCGAGGCGGATCTCGGCAAGTACACCGCCCACCGGCCCTCCACCCTCTACTGGGTCCTCGCCCCGGGCGCGACCGTCGGCGGCATCGGCGCGGGCCTGGTGCGCTGTGTGCGGCCGTGGAACGAGTGGATGATCGTGTGGGGGTACGACGTCACGGCGGGCGCCCCCGACCTGACCACCGAGTACGCCGAGTCCGTCGTACGGCAGCTGGTCGGCGACGACGAGATCCCCGTGACGATCAAGTCGTCCTCGGCCTGGACCGTCAACGAGATGTACGCGCAGACCTACTCCGCCGGCCGTGTCTTCTGTGCCGGAGACGCCACCCACCGCCATCCGCCGTCCAACGGCCTCGGCTCCAACACCTCCATCCAGGACTCCTACAACCTCGCCTGGAAGCTGAAGCTCGTCCTCGACGGCACCGCCTCACCGAAGCTCCTCGACACCTACACCGCCGAACGCGCCCCCGTCGGCAAGCAGGTCGTCACCCGCGCCAACCGGTCCATCGGCGAGACCGCCCCGATCTTCGAGGCCCTCGACGGACTCTCCCCTCAGACCCCCGAACAGCTGTGGGCCAACATCGCCGCCCGCAAGGACGCCACCGAGGCCGCCGAGAAGCAGCGGGCCAGGCTGCGTGAGGCCATCGCCTTCAAGGTGTACGAGTTCAACGCGCACGGCGTCGACCTCAACCAGCGCTACACCTCGGACGCCGTCGTCCCCGACGGCACCCCCGAGGAGAGCTTCGCGCGCGACCCCGAACTCCACCACCAGCCCACCTCCCGCCCCGGTGCCCGCATCCCGCACGCCTGGCTCACCTCCGGCACCCGCACCCTCTCCACCCTCGACACCGTCGGAAAGGGCCGCTTCACCCTGCTGACCGGCATCGGCGGCGAGGGCTGGATCCGGGCAGCCGAGGCGCAGGACGTCGAGATCGCCACCGTGGTCGTCGGTCCCGGGCAGCGGTACGAGGACCCGTATGGCGACTGGGCGCGCCTGAGCGAGATCTCCGACGCCGGCGCCCTGCTCGTACGGCCCGACGGATTCGTCGCCTTCCGCCACGCGACCGCCGCCCCGGACGCCGAGGCCCTGCTCGCGGACGCGCTGCGGCGGATCCTCGGTCACGCCTGAGAACGCGCGACCATGGCAGAAGCGGAACGCCGTCGAGCACGAGGAGCCGGGATGACCAGCGACGCGATCGGAACCAGCGTCACCGAGGAGGCCGTCGCGAGCCTCCACGCGACCACCGATCCACGACTGCGCGAACTGCTCGCCTCTCTGATCGGTCATCTGCACGACTTCGTGCGCGAGACCCGGCTCACCCAGGAGGAGTGGGAGCGGGCGATCGCCTTTCTGACCGCGACCGGGCAGACGTGCACCGACACCCGGCAGGAGTTCATCCTCCTGTCGGACGTCCTCGGGCTCTCCATGCTCGTCGAGACCGTCAACGGCGACCGCGCGCAGGGCGCCACCGAGTCCACCGTGCTCGGCCCCTTCCACATGACCGAGTCGCCCGTCCGGGAACTCGGCGACGACATCGACCTGGTGGGCGGCGCCGAGCCCTGCGTGGTCAGCGGCCGGGTGCTGTCGGCGGACGGCACCCCGCTGCCCGGCGCCGTCCTCGACGTCTGGCAGGCCGACGACCGGGGCTTCTACGACGTCCAGCAGCCCGACGTGCAGCCCGCGGGCAACGGACGCGGACTGTTCACCGCCGACGCCGAGGGCCGCTTCTGGTTCCGCACCTGCGTCCCGGCGCCCTACCCGATCCCCACCGACGGCCCGGTCGGTGACCTGTTGCGCGCGACCGGCCGGCACCCCTACCGGCCCGCGCACATCCACTTCATCGTCGGAGCCGAGGGCCACACCCCCGTCACCACCCACATCTTCGTCGCGGGCAGCGACTACCTCGACTCCGACGCCGTCTTCGCCGTGAAGAAGAGTCTGGTCCAGGACTTCGCGACGACCGACGACCCTTCCCTGGCCGCGGAGTTCGGCATGCCGAGCCCCTTCCGGCACGCCCGCTTCGACCTCGTACTGGAGCCGAACGCATGACGTTCATGGGCGACTTCACCTACGAGAGCCGTCCCGTGCGGGTCGTGTTCCGGCCGGGCGCCGCCGTGACCGCGACCCCCGCAGAGGTCGAACACCTGGGCCTGCGGCGGGTCCTGGTGGTGTGCGGCAGCCGGGGCGAGGCCGTCGCGCGGGCGGTGGCGGACGCGCTCGGCGACTCCTGCGCGGGGCTGCACGCCGAAGCGCGTATGCACGTACCCGTCGAGGACGCGGACCGGGCCGTGGCGGTGGCCCAAGAGGCCGGGGCCGACGGTGTCGTCGCGGTCGGCGGCGGCTCCTCCATCGGCCTCGGCAAGGCGATCGCCCTGCGCACCGGACTCCCGCTGATCGCCGTGCCGTCGACCTACTCGGGCTCCGAGATGACCCCCGTCTGGGGTCTGACCGAAGGCGGCGCCAAGCGCACCGGCCGCGACCCGAAGGTCCAGCCCCGCAGTGTCGTCTACGATCCCGAACTGACCCTCTCCCTGCCGGTACCGCACACCGTGACCAGCGGCGTCAACGCCCTCGCGCACGCGGTCGAGGCGCTCTACGCTCCGGACACCTCGCCGCTGATCGCGCTGATGGCCGAAGACGGCGTACGGGCGACGGCCGAGGCGCTGCCACTGCTGGCCGTCGACCCCGAGGACCTGGAGGCGCGCAGCCGGGCGCTGTACGGGGCGTGGCTGTGCGGGGCGTGCCTCGGGGCGACGACGATGGGCCTGCACCACAAGCTGTGCCACGTCCTGGGCGGCACCTTCGGCCTGCCGCACGCCGAGACCCACACGGTCGTCCTGCCGCACGCGCTCGCGTACAACGCCCCCGCCGCTCCCGACGCGTTGACCGCGCTGGGCCGGGCACTCGAGGCCGACGACGCGCCAGGAGCCCTGTGGGACCTGGCCGGACGCCTGGGCGCCCCGCGCTCCCTCGCCGAACTCGGGCTCCGGGAGACCGACCTGGCTCAGGCGGCCGTACAGGTGGCGGGACAGCCGTACGCCAACCCGCGTCCCGTGACCGCGGAAGGCGTGCGGGAGGTGCTCCAGGCGGCCTACGAGGGCCGTCGACCGTGAGTCCCGCAGCACGACAGCAAGTCCCCTAGGAAAGGTGAACATCATGGCCCTCGCACTCCTCAGGCGCCGGCGGTCCAAAGCTGCCCTGGCCGAGGCGGCGGGCCTCTCCGTCCCCCTCCCCGAAGGCGCGGGCGCCGTGACCCGCGAGATCGTCGACCCGATGGGCTCGCCCATGGCGGGCGCGGACGTCACCGTCACCGCCCTGGACACCCACCGGGTCGCGGCCCGCGGCACGACCGACCCCTACGGCTACTTCGTGGCCGTACTGCCGCCCGGCCGCTACAGCCTGATGGCAGCGGCCGAGGGGCTCCAGCCGCACCGCGAGACGGTCGAGGTCGGGCCGAGCGGCGCGGCGCCCGCCGAGCGGGTCTGGCTCCAGCCGGCCCAGGCGCTCCAACTGCCCTCGCCCGGCGTCTGGTTGTTCGATCCGCCGCACACCGCGATCCGCTTCATCGCCAAGCACGTCGGCATGGCGCACGTCCACGGCCGCTTCGAGCGTTTCGAGGGCGGCATCCAGGTCGCGCAGGACATGTCCCAGTCCCGGGTCCAGGTCCGCATCGACGCCGCCAGCATCACGACGGGCAACACCACCCGCGACAACCACCTGCGCTCCGCCGACTTCCTCGACGTGGAACGCTTCCCCCACATCGACTTCGTCAGCAGCCGCTTCGCCTACCGGGGCGGCAGCAAGTGGACCCTGCAGGGCAGCCTGACCATGCACGGCGTGAGCCGCTCGGTGGCCCTCGACACGACCTACCTGGGCACGGTCAACGGCGGCTACGGCGAGGAACTGCGCTGCGCGGCCCTCGCGACGGCGGAGCTGCACCGGGAGGACTACACGCTGAACTGGCGCTCGATGCTGGCCCGGGGCATCGCGGTGGTCGGTCCCACGGTCCAGCTGGAACTGGACGTCCAGGCGATGTACCGCACCCACGACACGCCGACCCCGCCGGAGTAGACGGGACGGGCGGCCGGGCATTGTCAGACCCGGTCGGTACGGTCGGCCCATGAGAGCCGACGGAACATTCAGCGTGAAAGCGTTCGTCCCGACCGAGGTGACGCCCGAGCCCGCCGTGGCCACCGGGCTCCCGGTCGGTGTCGCGACGATCGAGAAGCACTTCGAGGGCGAGGTCTCCGGCCGCTCGGCGACCGTGTTCACCGCCGCGTACGACCAGGAGTCCGGCGTCGGCACCTATGTGGCCATGGAGTCCTTCGAGGGCTCGGTGCGCGACCGGTCCGGCGCCTTCAACTTCGCGCACTCGGCGACGACCTCCGGCAGCGACCGCACCGCGGAGTTCTTCACGATCGTCCCCTCCAGCGGCACCGGGGACCTGGCGGGGATCTCCGGCACCGGGGGCCTCACGGTCGACGCCGACGGCACCCACCGGATCTGGCTCGACTACGAGTTCGGCTGACGCCGGGCCGAGGGGCGAGCCGAGGAGGACGTTCTCGTTCTCCACGGAAATCTCACACGACCAAACCGAAACTTTATGTTTCAAGCGTTACGCTCGCCGTCATCCGAGTGCTCGGGGGAGCGGCTCGTCCGCCATGGCGCTCCCTCCCCCCACGGTTCAGGAGACTCGGCGTGAGTGACGGCGACGTAGTGGTGATCGGCGGCGGCTATGCGGGCGTCCGGCTGGCGAAACGGCTGGACACGACGGCCCGGGTCACCCTGGTGGACCGCAAGGAGGTCTTCTTCCACCGTATCTCCTCCCTGCGGGCGGGAGTTCGCAAGGAGTGGAGCGCGACCCCCTTCATCCCGTACGACCGCTTGCTGAGCCGCGGCCGGGTCGTCGTGGGCAAGGTGCTGCGCATCGACACCGCCGAGCGACAGGTCGTGCTGGCCGACGGCACGCGGCTGCCCTACGACGTGGTGGTGATCGCGACCGGCGCCGACTACCCGGAACCGGCCCGCTTCGCCGGGACCACCACCGAGGAGGCGATGAAGTCCTTCGCCGAGCACCAGCAGAAGATCGCCCTCGCGGAACACGCCCTCGTCGTCGGCGGCGGGCCCTCCGGTGTCGAACTCGCCGCCGAGATCCGGCTGGCCCGGCCGGACGCCCGGGTCACGCTCGCGCACTCCGGCCCCGCGCTGCTGAGCGGCACGGGCAGCGAACGGGCCGGCCGCAAGGCGCGCGGCTGGCTGGAGTCCCACGACGTGGAGGTACGGCTCGACTCCTTCATGTCCCCCGGCAACGACTTCGGCACCTACCGCGACGCCCGCGGCGACGTCATCACAGCGGACCTCTCCTTCTGGGCCACGGGCACCACTCCCAACACGCTCTGGCTGCGTCTGTGCGGACACGGCGACTGGCTGACCCCCTCCGGGCATGTCAAGGTCGACCGTTCGCTGCGGGTCGAGGGGCAGCTGGACGTCTTCGCGGTCGGCGACGTCAACGACGCCACCGAGCTCAAGATCACCCCGGCGGCGCTCGCCCAGGCCGACCTCGCCGCCTGGAACATCCGCGCGCACCTGCACAGTTCGGGCCGGCACCGCAAGGAGCCACGCCTGTACCGGCCCTTCCACCGCACCCCGCTGATCGTGCCCTTCGGGCCCGCCGACGGGGTGACCATGCTGCCGGTGCCGGGCGGCGAGACAGCGGTGCTGGGCAGCCGCACCAGCACCCTGGCCAAGGCGAAGACCCTCATGACGCCCTACATGAGGCGTCAACTCGGCTATACGGCGGCTTGATCGGGACCGCTCACGCGTGCAGGACGTGCTGCTGTGCGGGGTGGACCAGTCCTGACTCGTAGGCGAACACCACCGCCTGGACCCGCCCGCGGGCGCCGATCTTGGTCAGGATGTTGCTGACGTGGGACTTCACGGTGGTCGGGGCGATGCAGAGCCGGTCGGCGATCTCGGCGTTGGAGTCGCCGGAGGCGACCGCGGTGAGCACGTCGCGCTCGCGTCCGGTGAGGGTGTCCAGGCGGTTGCCCGGTGCGGAGTTCTCGACGGCGCGCCGGCTGCGCACGGCGTCGATGAGGGCGCGGGCCAGTCCGGGGGAGACGACGACGTCACCGGCGGCCACGACCCGGACGGCCGCGACCAGTTCGTCGGCGGTGGCGTCCTCGCGAAGGTGTCCGGCGGCCCCGGCGCGCAGGGCCCCGTACGGGTGGGCGTCGTCGCTCGTGGTGAGCAACAGGACGTGCGGTGCGTGCCCGTCCGGCGCGTGGACGAGGCGGCGGACGGTCTCCATGGTGTCCGTGCCGGTGTCGCGGCCGTCCAGCAGGACGATGTCCGGCCGGAGCAGGGCGCTCAGCCGGACCGCTTCCGGCCCGTGAGCCGCCTCGCCGACGACGGTCAGGTCGGGCTGGGACTCAAGGAGCATTCGGAGGCCGACACGCTGAAGTGACTGGCCGGTGGCGATGAGGACGCTGGTCATGGCGTGCGTGCTCCATCCTCGTCCAGCGGAGAAACATGCTGAACGAAACGGTTTCGTTCTCGTTGGGACCAGACTAGTCCCGGCGCTATCGAAACGGGAGCGTATCTGTCGTGGGGTGGGTCACATTCCCTTCGCGTTTCGGCCGCGCCAGCCGCTCTCCACCAGGCTCTGCGTGCCCAGCACCGAGATCAGCCGCAGCTTCTCGGCGGCTTCGGTGCCGGGCTCGGCCGAGTACACGAGGATGTGGAGGTCGTTCTCCTCCACCCGGAGCAGGTCGCAGTCCAGCGTGAGCATGCCGGCCTGCGGATGCTCGATCGTCTTGTGCGAGGTGGCGAGACGGCCCACCACCCCGGCGTCCCACAGCTCGGCGAATCTGTCGCTCCTGGTGCGCAACTCCGCGACGAGCAGAGCGAGCTGGCGGTCGGCGGGATAGCGGGCAGTGGTCGCGCGCAGTTCGGCGACCATGCCCGCCTCGAAGGCGAGCCGTTCCTCCTGGGTGTGCCGTACCCGGGTCGGCACGCCCGTGAAGTTGCGCCACACGCCGTTGCGTTCGAAGCCGTGCAGGACGGACTGATCACCCATCAGAGCCGCGTACATCGGGTTGGCCAGCAGCAGCGTCATGGCCGCGTCGGAGACCGCGACAGGAGTGTCGACCAGCCTGTCCAGCAGCCGCTGCACACTGGGCGTGATGAAGCCGGGCACGAGGTCGGGGCCCGGCGGCACCAGTCCCGCGAGACCGTAGAGGTACGTCCGCTCGTCCCCCGAGAGCCGCAACGCCCGGGCCAGCGCCTCGACGACCTGCCCGGACGGGTTGGCCGCGCGCCCCTGTTCGAGCCGGGTGATGTAGTCGGCCGAGATACCGGCCAGCAGGGCCAGCTCCTCGCGCCGCAACCCCGCCGCGCGCCGATGGCCCCCCAACGGGAGTCCGGCCGCGTCCGGGGGGACCCGGTCGCGCCAGCGTCGCAGCGCCTGCCCCAGTTCTGTTGCCGCCATGCTCCTCAGTCAACACCGTGGGCCGCGGATGTGCCTGGTACCCCCAGTCCCAGGAAGAAGGGTCTTCTGGCTGCCCCCGCCACACCACAGCAATCTGGGTGGCATGACGACAACACTCATCACCGGAGCGAACAAGGGCCTCGGCTTCGAGACCGCCCGTCGGCTCGTCGAAGCCGGCCACACCGTCTACGTCGGCGCCCGTGACGCCGGCCGCGGCCGCCGCGCCGCCGATGAACTCGGCGCGCGGTTCGTGCGGCTCGACGTCACGGACGACGCCTCCGTCGAGGCCGCGGCCAAGACCCTGGAGGCCGCGGGCGGCCTGGACGTCCTGATCAACAACGCGGGTATCGAGACACGGACCGAGGACAACAGCGTGCCGGTCGCGGCGACCGTGACCGCCGACCGGATGCGCACCACCTTCGAGACGAACGTCTTCGGTGTCGTCCGCGTCCTGCACGCCTTCCTGCCGCTGCTCCAGCGCTCGGCCGCCCCCGTGGTGGTCAACGTCAGCAGCGGTTTGGCCTCGCTGACCCACCTCTCCGACCCGGACCACCCCGCGCACTTCTACCCGGGCATCGCCTACCCGACGTCCAAGACCGCGGTCAACATGCTCACCGTGCAGTTCGCGAAGGCCTTCCCGGCCATGCGGATCAACTCCGTGGAGCCGGGTTTCACCAAGACCGACCTGAACGGCAACACGGGCACGCAGACCGTGGCGGAGGGCGCCGAGATCATCGTCCGCATGGCACAGGTCGCCCAGGACGGCCCGACCGGAGGCTACTTCGACGCCAAGGGCCGGCTGCCCTGGTGACTGCGGGGCTCAGACGACCCCGTCGGCACGCAGCGTCGCGATGTCGTCGCCGGTACGGCCGAGCTCCGTGAGGATCGCATCGGTGTGCTCGCCCACCCCCGGGACCGGATCCATGCGGGCGGGCAGTCCCGCGAGGTCGGCCGGGGGCAGCAACGCCTCCACCGTGGCCCCGCCGGGGACGGCGACCTCGTGCCAGCGGCCGCGGGCCGCCAGGACGGGGTGGTCGAGGAACGCGGCGACGTCATTGACCCCGGCGCAGGCGATGCCGATGCCCTCCAGGTCCTTCAGGACTCGCGCGGCGTCGGAGCGCGCGATCCGCTCGGCGACCACCGCGTTGAGTTCCTCGCGGTGAGCGACCCGGGCCGAGCCGGTGGCGAAGCGCGGATCCTCGGCCAGCTCGGGCCGCCGCAGGAAATCGGCGCACAAGGCGATCCACTCGCGTTCGTTCTGGATGGAGAAGAGCACGTCGTGGCCGTCGGCGGCAGTGAAGGCGCCGTACGGGGCGATGGTGGCGTGCTGGGTGCCCAGACGCGGCGGCTGACTGCCTCCGTAGCGGGTGTAATTGGCCGGCTGGCTCATCCACTCGGCCAGTGCCTCGAACAGGGACACCTCCACCGCGTGGGCCTTGCCGGTGGTGGCGCGGGTGTACAGGGCGGTCAGGATGCCGCTGTAGGCGTACATCCCGGCCGCGATGTCGGCGACGGAGATCCCGACCCGCGCGGTCTCCTCGGCGGTCCCGGTCAGCGACACCAGGCCCGTCTGACACTGCACCAGCAGGTCGTACGACTTGCGGTCGGCCCACGGCCCGTCCGTGCCGTACCCGGAGATCGTGCACGGGATCAGCCGCGGCCGGCGCTCGGCGAGGACGTCCACGCCCAGGCCCAGCCGGTCGGCCGCGCCCGGAGCCAGGTTCTGGACGAACACGTCGGCGCCGTCGAGGAGCTGGTTCAGGATCTCCAGGCCGCGTGGGTCCTTCAGATCCAGGGTGAGCGACTCCTTGGACCGGTTGAGCCACACGAAGTAGCTGGAGTGGCCGTGCACGGTCGTGTCGTAGCGGCGGGCGAAGTCGCCGTCGCCCGGCCGTTCCACCTTGATCACCCGGGCACCGAGGTCGGCGAGCTGACGGGTCGCGTAGGGCGCGGCCACGGCCTGCTCCAGGCTGACCACCGTGACTCCGGACAGGGGGAACTGCGGCAGACTCATGCGGCCCTTTCTACGGTCGCGCCCGAGGGGGCGTCAACGACTGCCACAGCCCCGTGACCTGTGCCGTTCACCACCTCAGGCCGGTCGGCGAGGTCGCCCGCGCCCCTTCGCACGGCCCTCTCGGCGCGCCGCTCAGTTCCGGCGGCCGTGGGCGAGGCGGTCACCCCGATGAACGGGGACTGACTCAGGCAGGCACGCCGTGGGCTTCCAAAGCCCTTACCAGGGGGGCGAGTTCGGGGTGGGTGGCGGCTTGGTCGAGGGCTTCTCGGAGGGCCTTCTCGTTGGTGGGGCGGGCTTGGGCGAGGAGGGTGCGGCCGGTGTCGGTGACGTCGGTGTAGATGCCGCGGCGGTCGGTGGGGCAGAGGTAGCGGGCGAGCAGGCCGCGGTCCTCGAGGCGGGTGACCAGGCGGGTGGTGGCGCTCTGGCTGAGGACGACGGCGTCGGCGACCTGTTTCATCTGCAGGTGTCCGCCCTCGCCGTCATGCTGGCGGCCCAGGACGTCGAGCAGGGAGTACTCGCGCACGCTGAGGTCGTGGGCGGACTGCAGGGCCTTCTCGATGTGTGCCTCGATCCGTCCGTGCAGCAGGGAGAGCGCGCACCAGCCCTGGGCGAGGGCGGTGAGCGAGGGGTCTGTGGCGGTCATGGGGCCTGCTTCCTCCGTCCCGATACGGATACCCCCAGGATATTGCATCCCTGAAACTTTCAGCGTCTGCTTCTATAGTGCGCGCGCAACTATCGGGGCCCGCGTCCGTACTCGTGTCCGCACCTGCGCGCGCGGCCCGCGTGCCCACGCCCCACCCGCCACCGCAGAGAGCGACCGACTCCGATGACGACCCGGCCCTCCACCACGACCCTCTGGCGCCCGACCGGCCCCAAGGAGCTGGACCTGGTCCGCGAGCTCGACTGGCGCGCCTGGCCGCCGAGGCTGCCCGAGCAGCCGATCTTCTACCCCGTCCTCGACGAGGACTACGCGATCAAGATCGCCAGGGACTGGAACGTCAAGCACGACGGCGCCGGCTTCGTGACCCGCTTCGAGGTCGAGACGGACTTCCTGAGCCGCTATCCCGTCCAGCAGGCGGGCGGCCGCACGATCCTCGAACTGTGGGTCCCGGCCGAGGAGCTTGACGACTTCAACGCGCACATCGTCGGCCGGATCGACGTCGTGCACGAGTTCCGGTGAGCCGGTGAGCCTGTGAGTCGCCGCTACAGCCGTGCCAAGTTCCGCATCACCAGGGCCAGTTGCAGCCGCAGTCGCCCCTGAGGTGTGCGCAGCGGCCAGCCCAGGAGATGTTCCGCGTGGGACAGCCGGTCCTGGAGTGTGGAGTGGTGGACGTTGATCTCTGCGGCAGCCGCCCGCAGGCTCACCGTCGAGACCACGGCGTGCAGCGTGGCGAGCAGCCAGGGTGTGCTCGACCCCGCCGCCGCCAGTGCCCGGACGTCGGGCGGCGGCTCCGCGCCCGGTACGACGAGGTCGGCCAGCAGCGCGACGCCGCCCAGTTCGTCGGCGTACACGACCTTCGGGCCGGGATCCTGAGTCGTGCCCTGTGCGGTGAACCGTAGCGCGGTGCGGGCGTGTGCCCAGGACCGCGGCAGATCGAGCACGGGCACGGCGGGGCCCACTCCGACCCGCCCGGCGGGCAGTTCGGCGTCCGTCCGCCCGGCCACGATCCGGGGCCGCCCGTCGAGCGGGGCCAGCGCACGCGCGGGCGCCGCGGGGTCCAGTCCGAGCCCCCGTACGGCGTGCAGCCGGGCGGCCTCGGGAGCGGCGGCATCCAGCACGGTCTCGACCAGCGCGGGATCATCGGCGGGCGCGCGTCCCCGCGTACGGTCCAGAACGATCCGTACGGCTCCCGCGGCCCGCTCGAGGATCACCGCGTCGACGACACTGGGCGCCGCCCCGGCCCGCTCCAGCCACAGCACGGCGGCACCACCGGGGGTGAGCGCGGCGGAGGGCCAGCCGGGGTCGGGCGGCGCCCCGGAGTCCCGGCGCGTTCCGTCGGTCTCGACCCGTACCTGCACCCGCCGCTCGGCATCGACCAGCCGCGCGGGCACCCCGGCCAGCACGGCGGCTCCCCGCACCAGAGTCTCCAGCCCGGCACGGGACTCGGACAGCCGATCGAAGTAGGCGATCACCCGAACCGCGGCTCCGGCATCCGGATCCAGGGCGGTCAGCCGCCCGGCCAGCTCTCTCATATGCCCATGGTGCGGCATAGCTTCCTCGCGGCCCACACCGAGACGGTCCGGCTTGGCGCGCTGGTGACCGGAGTGACGTACCGCCATCCCGGCCTGCTCGCCAAGATCGCGACCACGCTGGACGTGCTCTCCGGCGGCCGGGCCGCCCTCGGTATCGGGGCCGCCTGGTACGACCGTGAGCACGAAGGGCTCGGCGTGCCGTTCCCGCCCCTCGCCGAGCGCTTCGAGCGGCTGGAGGAGACCCTGCGGATCTGCCTCCAGATGTGGGACCCGGCGGCCAACGGCCCCTTCGAGGGCACCCACTACCGGCTCGCCGAGACCCTGTGCGTACCGGCCCCGGTCAGCAGCCCGCACCCCGAGATCATGATCGGCGGCAGCGGTGAGAAGAAGACGCTCCGACTGGTCGCCCGCTACGCCGGCGCCTGCAACCTCTTCGCCACCTCGCCCGAGGAGGTCACGCACAAGCTCGACGTGCTGCGCCGCCACTGCGACACCGAGGGGCGGGACTACGACGAGATCCGCAAGACCATGACCTACTCGGTCGATGATGCCGACGGCGGCGACGTGGACGCCTTCACCCAGGACATCACCGGCTACACCAAACTCGGCATCGACACGGTCATCCTCGCCCCGCGCACCGGCGCCCCCGCCCAGTGGATCGAACGCTTCACGGCACCCGCCGTACGGCGGCTCGCGGAGCTGGACTGATCCGCCCGACAGGCCTTGGTTTAGGCCCTGTCGTTTGGATCAGCCCGCCGTCACGGGGTCTGGCACGCGCTCCCCCAGAGGGGGTGCCCCCAGCCGCGTTGTCGTCGGTCGCCGACTCCCCCACTCTCGACTTCGCTCGAGCGGAGACCCCCATCGCGTCGACTCCCTCCTCCGCCTGGCAGCCGCACGCACCAGACCCGGCTCGGGTCGGCCGGAAGGCACCGCACCTCACAGCCGACCTGATCCAAACGACAGGGCCTAACCCGCCCGTGCTGCGGAGGGCCGGCTGCGGGAGACGACGCGCGTGCCGCAGCCGTCGCTCACGCGGACCTGCAACGAGCCGCACGCGCAGCGGGTCCACACCGTCCCGCCCGCCGCCGTGCCGTGCCGGGACACCACCTGGAAGGGTTCGGCGCCGTCCGGCCAGCCGCAGTGCGGGCAGACGGCGCGGGTCGTGCTGGTCATGGTGACTCCCTCGTACCTCGTGGCTGTGTACGGCCGTCGCGACACAATCCAGGATGCGGCGGAGTCTTCGTACACGTCCAGGTTGACTTCCCGGACCCGACCTTGAAGCGTGGGCTTCATGATTGACCTGCGCCGGCTCCACGTCCTGAGGGCGGTCGCCCACTACGGCACGGTCACCGCGGCCGCCCGCGCCCTGCACTTCACCCCGTCCGCCGCGTCCCAGCAGATCCGCCAGCTCGCCCGCGACCTGGACGTCGACCTGCTCGAACCCCAGGGCCGCGGGGTCCGGCTCACCCCGGCCGCCGAGAGCCTGCTCGCGCACGCCGACGCCATCCAGGCGCGGTGGGAACGGGCCGAACTCGATCTGCGCGCCGACCACGGCGAGCCCGCGGGTCCGCTGCGGGCGGGCGGTCTGTCCGTGGCCGTGTCGGCCCTGCTCGCCCCGATGGCGGCCCGGCTGCGCGAACGGCACCGCCGGCTGACCGTCAGCATCCAGGAAACGGGCGTGCCGGACAGCTTCGACCTGCTCTTCGAGGGGGACATCGATCTGGCGGTGGTGGAGGCGACTCCGCACAACCCGCCCCTGAGCGACACCCGTTACGACCAACAGCCGCTGCTGGACGACCCGTTCGACCTGGTCGTACCCGCGGACCATCCGCTGGCCGACCGCGACCGCGTGGATCTCGCGGACGCGGCCCGCGAGGACTGGATCGCACCCTTCGCGGACAGCCCCTGCCGCACGCACGTCATGTCGGCCTGCGGCGCGGCCGGCTTCACCCCGAGCGTGGTCCACCACGCCCGGGACTGGAACGTCACCGCTCACCTGGTCGCCCACCGCCTGGGCGTGGCCCTGATCCCGCGCCTGGCCCACCTCACCCCGAACCTGCCGATCACGAGGGTCCGCTGCGCGGGCGACCCCCACCGAAGGCTCCTGACCTGCACCCGGCGCGGCGGCCACGAACGCCCCGCGGTCGCCGTCGCACTCGATGTCCTACGGGACCTGGCCCCCACGGCGGTGGCTTGAGACGACCAGCCCTTACCGCCCCGCGGACAGCACACGGCAGGGGCCGGAGTGCGAACACTCCGGCCCCTGCCGGGAAAACCTGTTCACGCGCCGCAGGTTCAGGCCGCGGCGACCTCACCCGTGTTGCTGTGCAGCTGAGCGACGACCTCGGTCAGCTGCGCGGCGACCTCGGCGTCGTCCGCCGGGTGGGTCTCGGCGAAACGGACCACGGAACCCGGGATGGACAGCTTGACGTCCTCGAGCACCTTGCCGCCGGCGATGCCCACGGCCTTGCGGGTCTCGTCCTGCGCCCACACGCCGCCGAACTGACCGAAGGCGGTACCGACCACGGCGACCGGCTTGCCGCCGAAACCGCTGGCGCCGTACGGACGCGACAGCCAGTCGATGGCGTTCTTCAGGACGGCGGGGATGGTGCCGTTGTACTCGGGGGAGAAGAGCAGGAACGCGTCGGAGGCCTGGGCGGCCTCGCGCAGCTTGGCGGCGGCCGCGGGGACGTTGCCCTCGACGTCGATGTCCTCGTTGTAGAAGGGGATCTCGGCCAGGCCTTCGTAGAGCACGACCTCCGCGCCCTCGGGGGCGTGCTTGACGGCCGCCTCGGCGAGCTGACGGTTGTGCGAACCGGCGCGAAGGGATCCGACGAGCGCCAGGATGCGAACAGACATGCGTAACTCCAAGGGGGGCTGAAACACGGCGGTAACGTTCCGGACCGGGGTCCGGTTACGTTTCTAGCATCTTAAACGGACCAGGGTCCAGTTTTCTTCCCGATGCTTTACGCTGGGTTCATGTCCGCGACCCTGCCGCCGTTCCCGAAGCCTCAGGAGCCCTTCGGCGCGCCCCGACTGCTGGACGTCGGTTCCGCGCCCGACGAGCCCTGCCTTCGTGCCGACGCGGCCCGCAACCGTGCCCGTCTGCTGGAGGCCGCGACCCGGCTGATCGCGGAGCACGGTGTGGCGGGAGTCACCATGGAGGCGGTGGCCACCGCGGCCGGCGTCGGCAAGGGCACCGTCTTCCGCCGCTTCGGCGACCGCACCGGACTGCTCATGGCCCTGCTGGACCACTCCGCGCACACGCTCCAGGCGGACTTCCTCGGCGGGCCGCCGCCCCTGGGTCCCGGCGCCCCCGCGGTGGACCGGCTGCGGGCGCTCGGCGTGGCCGTGCTGTATCGCTCCGCCGAACAGCTGGACCTGCTGCTGGCCGCGCAGGCGGAGCCGACCCGCCGCCACTCCCACCCGTCGACCCGGGCGCTGCACATGCACACCACCATGCTGCTGCGCCAGATCCTCCCGGACGCCGACTGCGACCTGCTGGCCCAGACGCTGATGGGGTATCTCGACCCGGCCCTCATCCACCACCTCACCCGGCAGCGCGGAATGCCGTTGGAGCGCCTGGAAGCCGGCTGGAACGACCTCGTCACCCGGGTGACCGGCGCCGACGTGCCGCGCTGAGCGACGCGTCAACCCCCGATGTGGGAACCGTCACAGCTTCTGCAAAGATGACGATCGTCATGGTGCAGATACAGAACACGTCCGCGTCCTCGGTCACGCGCCCGGTTCCCACGAGCGCCGATGTGGCCCGCGTGGCCGGCGTCTCGCGTGCGACCGTCTCCTACGTCCTCAACAACACCAGCGCCGTCCGGATCAGCGAGCCCACGCGCCGCCGTGTCCACGAGGCCGCCAAGGAACTCGGGTACGTCCCGCACGCGGCCGCCCGCAGCCTGCGCGCCGGCCACAGCCGGATGGTCCTGATGCCCGCCCCGTCCATCCCGGTGGGCCCGCTCTACAGCCAGTTCATCAGTGAACTCCAGTGGGCCCTGGGCCGGTTGGACTACACGGTCGTCCAGTACGGCAGTGTCGGCCTCCAGGGCGACGAGGCGGCCCGCGCCTGGGCCGAGCTGCGCCCGGTCGCCGTCCTGGTGCCCGGCGTGGAACTCGGCCCGCAGGGCGTGGCCCTGCTCCGGCGCTCCGGCGCCCGGGCCGTGGTCACCGTTGCCCCCGAGGCGGTCGAGGGGGCCCACGCCCTGCTCATGGACCACTCGGGCGTCGGCCACAGTGCCGCCGCCCACCTGTACGCCCGCGGCCGGCGCCGGATCGGTGTCGTGGTGCCCGAGGAGTCCGGCCTGGAGGCCTTCTCGCTGCCCCGCCTCGCCGGTGTGCGCCGTGCTCTCCAGGGCACGGACGCCACGCTGACCGAGCTGCCCCTCGCCTACGAGGAGCAGGCCGCGGCCAAGCTCGCCGTGCGCTGGCGGGACCTCGGCCTCGACGCCGTGTTCGCGTACAACGACGAATACGCGATGCTGTTAATGCGCGCCCTCCAGGACGAGGGTGTGCGCATCCCGGAGGACACGGCGGTGATCGGTGCCGACGACCTGCTCCTCGGCCGGCTGCTGCGGCCCAGGCTGAGCACGGTCCACATCGAGCTCCCGTCCGGCCGTGACCTCGCCGAACTGGTCGACCGCGCGGTGCGCGAACCGGGCGCCGCGACCGAGACGCACACGGTGCTGGGGGCCACGGTGGTGCACCGCGACTCCAGCTGACGCAGGGAGGCCTGCCATGCGCACCACGGTCGGGATCATCGGCGGCGGCCCCGCCGGACTGCTTCTCGCCCGCCTGCTGCACCTGGCCGGCGTCGACTGTGTGGTCCTGGAGAGCAGGACGCGGGAGTACGTCGAGCACCGCCAGCGCGCCGGGATGCTGGAGCAGGGCACGGTCGACGCCCTGCGCGCGGCCGGCGCCGCCGGGCGGCTGGACGCCGAGGGGCTCGTCCACCAGGGCATCGAGCTGCGCTTCGCCGGGGAGCGGCACCACCTCGACTTCCCCGTCCTCACCGGCGGCCGTACCGTCACCATCTACGCCCAGACCGAGATCGTGAAGGACCTGGTCGCGCTCCAACTGGCCGAGGGGCCACCGCTGTTGTTCGAGGCCAAGGCCCTGGCGGTCGAGAAGCCGGAGAGCGACGCACCCGTGGTGCGGTTCCTCCACGAGGGCCGCGAACAGACGCTGACCTGCGACTGGATCGCGGGCTGCGACGGCTTCCACGGCATCTCGCGCGGGACCTTCCCGCCGGGGGCCGGCCGGACGTACGCGCACGACTACCCGTACTCCTGGCTCGGGATCCTCGCCGATGTCGCCCCGTCCTGCGAGGAGTTGATCTACGCCCGCGGGGAGCGCGGCTTCGCCCTGCACAGCATGCGCTCGCCTGCCGTGTCCCGGCTCTATCTCCAGGTCCCCAACGGCACCGACCCGGACGACTGGTCCGACGAGCGGATCTGGGACGAGCTCGCCGCCCGCTTCGCGATCGACGCCGACTGGACCCTCGCGAGGGGGCCGATCACCGCCAAGTCCGTGACGCCCATGCGCAGTCACGTCCACGAACCGATGCGGCACGGCCGTCTCCTGCTCGCCGGCGACGCCGCGCACATAGTGCCGCCGACCGGGGCGAAGGGGCTCAACCTCGCCGTGTCGGACGTGTCCCTGCTCGCCCGGGCCCTGACCGATGTGCACCGCACAGGATCGACACAACTGATCGACAGGTATTCGGATTTGTGTCTGTCTCGTGTGTGGCAGGCCACGCGGTTCTCGTACGAGATGACTAGGATGTTGCATGCTCAACCAAATGGGGATGCGTTCGAGAGCCGGATGCAGCTCGCACGGCTGCGCCATATCACCGCATCCCGCCATGCGGCCGCCGAACTGGCCGCGAATTACACGGGACTACCGCTCCCCGTGTGAGTCCCACCGGTGATCGAACGGAGAGCCGTCATGTCGTTGCTCGACCCCAAGAGCTGGCAGCCCCACCCCCTGTCGGGACCTGAGTACGCGGTCACCGAGCCCGCGACCGGCGACACGCTCGCCACCGTCTCCCTCGCCTCGGGCGAGGACGTGGAGCACTCCGCCGAGGCCGCCCGCGCCGCCCAGAGCGAGTGGGCCCGGCTTCCGCACTTCGTCCGCGCCGGGGTGCTGCGCAAGGCCGGCGACCTGTTCGCCGCGCACGCCGACGAGCTGCGCGGATGGCTCGTCCGCGAGTCCGGGTCGATCCCCGGCAAGGCCGACTTCGAGCTGCACGTGGCCGCCCAGGAGTGCTACGAGGCCGCCGCCCTCGCCTCTCGCCCCGCCGGCCAGGTCCTGCCCAGCGAGGCGCCCCGGCTGTCCTACACCCGCCGGGTCCCGGTCGGCGTGGTGGGCGTGATCGCGCCCTTCAACGCCCCGCTGATCCTCTCGATCCGCTCCGTCGCCCCGGCCCTCGCCCTCGGCAACGCCGTGATCCTCAAGCCCGACCCGCGCACCGCGGTCTGCGGCGGCCTCTCGCTCGCCGCGGTCTTCGCCGAGGCCGGGCTGCCCGAGGGGCTGTTCCACGTCCTGCCCGGCGGCCCGGACGTCGGCCAGGCCCTGGTCGCCGATCCGCGTGTCCCCGTCATCTCCTTCACCGGTTCGACCGCGGCGGGCCGTGCGGTGGGGGAGGCGGCCGGACGCCACCTCAAGCGCGCCCACCTGGAACTCGGCGGCAACTCCGCGCTGATCGTCCTGGAGGACGCCGACATCGAGGCCGTGATCTCCACGGCGGCCTGGGGATCCTTCTTCCACCAGGGCCAGATCTGCATGACCACGGGCCGCCACCTGGTCCACGCGTCGCTGTACGAGGAGTACGTCGAGCGGCTGGCGGCGAAGGCCGACTCGCTCGCCGTCGGCGACCCCAACCTGGAGCAGGTCCACCTCGGCCCGATCATCGACGACAACCAGCTCGCCAAGGTGCGGGGCCTGGTCGACGCCAGCACCGCCCAGGGCGCCAAGCTGGCCGCCGGCGGTACGCACGAGAAGCTCTTCTACCGTCCGACGGTCCTCGCGGGCCTCGACGACAGCACGCCCGCCTACGCGGAGGAGGTCTTCGGCCCCGTCGCTCCCGTACGGTCCTTCAGCACGGTCGACGAGGCGGCAGCGCTGGCCGCCGCGGGGCCCTACGGCCTCTCGCTCGGCATCGTCACCGGGGACGCGGCCCGCGGTCTGGACCTCGCGGAGCGGATCCCGACCGGCATCGTGCACATCAACGACCAGACCGTGAACGACGAGGCGGTCGCGCCCTTCGGTGGTATCGCCGCGTCCGGCACCGGCGCCCGATTCGGCGGCGAGGCCAATGTGGAGGCCTTCACCGACGTGCGCTGGACGACGGTACGAGCGGACGTGGCGACGTACCCGTTCTGAGAACTACTGGTCGTTCTGCCCGGCCTGGGCCTGCTGCTCGGCCACGGACTTGCGGACCTCGTCCATGTCGAGCTTGCGGGCCTGCCCGATGACGTCCGTCAGGGCGGACTCGGGCAGCGCGCCGGGCTGGGCGAACACCGCGACCTGGTCGCGGACGATCATCAGTGTCGGAATCGACTGGATACCGAAGGCCGCGGCCAGCTCCGGCTGCGCCTCGGTGTCCACCTTGCCGAACACCAGGTCGGGGTTGTCCTCGGCGGCCTTCTCGTAGACCGGCGCGAACTGGCGGCAAGGGCCGCACCAGGCCGCCCAGAAGTCGATCAGGAGGAACTCGTTGTCCGTGACCATCTGGTCGAAGTTCTCCTTGGTGAGCTCCACGGTGCTGCTCATGACGTAATCCCTCTTCCTGGTCTCGGAGCAAAGCCGTCGGCACAACACGGCTTGTCGGCCGGGTATTCCACAGCTGTCGCCTCTCGGTGTCCGGCGCGCGTACCCCTGGTGGCCCGAGCGCACACCACCCACCAGACTGGGCCCATGACGGAAACGGAAAACATCGCCCACAGCACCTACGACGTCGTGGTGCTCGGTGCCGGGCCCGTGGGGGAGAACGTGGCCGACCGCACCCGCGCGGCCGGCCTCTCCACCGCGGTCGTGGAGAGCGAGCTGATCGGCGGAGAGTGTTCCTACTGGGCCTGTATGCCCAGCAAGGCCCTGCTGCGGCCGGTGATCGCCCAGGCGGACGCGCGCCGCCTGCCCGGTCTGAGCGCCTCGGTGCAGGGCCCCCTCGACGCGGCCGCGGTCCTCGCCCGCCGGGACTACTGGGCCTCGGACTGGAAGGACGACGGCCAGGTCCGCTGGCTGGAGAGCATCGGCGCCGAGATCCACCGCGGCCACGGCCGTCTCAGCGGGGAGCGCACGGTCACGGTCACCGCCCCCGACGGCACACAGAAGGTACTGACCGCCCGGCACGCCGTGGCCGTCTGCACCGGCACCCGGGCCGTGCTGCCCGACCTGCCGGGCCTCGACGAGGTCAAGCCCTGGGCCAGCCGCGAGGCCACCAGCGCCAAGGCGGCACCCGGACGCCTGGTCGTGGTCGGCGGGGGAGTGGTCGCCACCGAGATGGCCACGGCCTGGCAGGCCCTCGGCTCACAGGTGACGCTCCTGGTGCGTGGCAAGGGCCTGCTCAACCGCATGGAGCCGTTCGCGGGCGAGCTCGTCGCCGAGGCGCTCACCGAAGCGGGGGTGAACGTCCGCACCGGTACCTCGGTCGAGTCGGTCACCCGGGAGAACGGCACGGTCGTGGTCGTCACCGGCACCGGTGACCGCATCGAGGCCGACGAGATCCTCTTCGCCACCGGACGCGCCCCGCACACCGACGACATAGGCCTCGACACCATCGGCCGGGAGCCCGGCAGCTGGCTGGAGGTCGACGACAGCCTCCGTGTGACCGGCAGCGACTGGCTCTACGCGGTCGGCGACGTCAACCACCGCGCGCTCCTCACCCACCAGGGCAAGTACCAGGCCCGCATCGCCGGCGCCGCCATCTCCGCCCGCGCCTCGGGAGCCTCCGTCCAGTCGGACGCGTGGGGAGCCCACGCCGCGACCGCCGACCACGACGCCGTACCCCAGGTCGTCTTCACCGACCCGGAGGCCGCCTCCGTGGGTCTCTCCCTGGCGGAGGCCGAGCAGGCGGGCCACCGGGTCCGCGCGGTCGACTACGACCTCGCCTCGGTGTCGGGCGCCGGCCTCTACGGCGACGGCTACCGCGGCCGCGCCCGCATGGTCGTCGACCTGGAACGCGAGATCCTCCTCGGCGTCACCTTCGTCGGACCCGGCGTCGGCGAACTGATCCACTCCGCGACGATCGCGGTCGCCGGGCAGGTCCCGATCAGCAGGCTGTGGCACGCGGTCCCGGCGTATCCGACGATCAGCGAGGTGTGGCTGCGGCTGCTGGAGGCGTACCGGGACAACTGACGGCGCTCGGGGTGCTCGGCCGGGACGGCGCCGGCGGGATCGGTGCCCGTCCCAGGCCGGCCCATCGTGGGTGCGCGCTCGACGTGGGTCAGCGGGAGCGGGGAAGGGTGCGGAAGGCTTCCGCACCATCGCCGACCCGCGGATCCCGGCAGGCCCACGCAGCCGTCCGTCAGCCCGGCAGCTCGAAGCCGAGGGACGCGGCCGCCAGCTCCGGCGTCGGCTGCGTCCAGCGCTCGGCCACCGTCTGGTTGGAGGACAGCGAGCGAAGTTCGGCGCGGTCGAGATAGAGCACGCCGTCGAGATGGTCCGTCTCGTGCTGGACGATCCGCGCGGGCCAGCCGCCGAACACCTCGTCCACCGCGCGGCCGTTCTCGTCCTCGCACGTCAGCCTGACCTCGGCGGGCCGCGCCACCACGGCCTGCCACCCCGGCACACTCAGACATCCCTCGAAGAACGCCACCCGCTCGGTGCCGACCGGCTCGTACGACGGATTGACCAGGACCCGGAACGGCTGCGGCACCCGCCCGCGCGCCAGCCGTACCTCTTCCGGTACGGGCGCCGGGTCCTCGACGACCGCGATGCGCAGCGGCACCCCCACCTGCGGGGCGGCCAGTCCCACACCCGGCGCCGCGTGCATGGTCAGACGCAGTGCCTCGACGAAGCGGGACAGCAGCGCGGGGTCCAGCTGGCCGTCGTAACGCTCGGTGCCGCCTCGCAGGACCGGCTCGCCGGCCGCCACGATCGGCAGCGGACCGTCCGTGGCCAGGAGTTCCTCGACCAGCTCGGCAAGGGGCGCGCGATGACTCGGAGTTGACATCGCGCCAGGATGCCACGGAGTGCCTTGTGACGCAGGTCACTTCGGGGCCCGGGAACCTGACGCCCCCTTCCTCCGACTACTGGACCGCCCCCGTCCCCAGCCCTCGGAGAAGCCGCCGATGTCCATCGCCCCCTCGACCACCAAGGACGGGGTCCCGCAGCCGGCCGCCCCGGCGCCGGCCCCCGGCAGATGGGCCCCGCTGCGCCCGCTCGTGCTGCGTCTGCACTTCTACGCCGGTGTCTTCGTGGCGCCCTTTCTGCTCGTCGCCGCCGTCACCGGGTTCCTGTACGCGGGTGCCTTCCAGGCCGAGAAGATCGCCTACCGGGACGAGATGACCGTCGCCGCCGTCGGCGCCAGCAAGCTGCCCGTCTCCGACCAGGTGGACGCCGCCCGCAAGGCGCACCCCGAGGGCACGGTCTCGGCGATACGCCCCTCGCCCGCGGCCGACGCGACGACCCGGGTGCTGCTGTCAGGGGTGAAGGGAGTCGACCCGAACCACACCCTGGCCGTGTTCGTCGACCCGTACACCGGGAAGGTCCGCGGCACGCTGGAGCAGTACGGCTCGACCGGAGCGCTGCCGCTGCGGACCTGGATCGACGAGTTCCACCGCGACCTGCACCTCGGCGAGAACGGCCGCCTCTACAGCGAGTTCGCCGCCAGCTGGCTGTGGGTGATCGCGGGCGGCGGCATCGTGCTGTGGTTCTCCCGCCGCCGCGCCCTGCGCAAGGTCCGCGGCACCAGCGGGCGCCGTCGCACCCTGGGCCTGCACGGCAGCGTCGGCGTCTGGGCGGCCGCCGGGTTCTTCTTCCTGTCGGCCACCGGACTGACCTGGTCGACGTACGCCGGCGCCAACATCGACGAACTGCGCACCTCGCTCGGCCAGTCCACGCCCTCCGTCTCCGCGGCCGCGGGCGGCGACCACTCGGGCCACGGCGCGTCCGCCTCGGCCGGGGACGCCGAGCACGGCGTCGGCCTCGACAAGGTGCTGGCCGCGGCCCGCGCCGAAGGCCTCGGCGACCCCGTCGAGATCGTGCCGCCCGCCGACGCGTCGTCGGCCTATGTCGTACGGCAGGTGCAGCGCAGCTGGCCCGAGAAGCAGGACTCGGTCGCCGTCGACCCGAGCAGCGGCGAGGTCACCGACACCGTGCGGTTCGCGGACTACCCGCTGCTCGCCAAGCTGACCCGCTGGGGCATCGACCTGCACACCGGAGTCCTGTTCGGGCTGGTCAACCAGCTCGTCCTGATGGTCCTCGCGCTGTCGCTGGTCCTGCTGATCGTGTGGGGCTACCGCATGTGGTGGCAGCGCGGCCGGGGCTCCGCCTTCGGCCGGCCGATCCCGCGCGGCGCCTGGCAGCAGGTCCCGCCGCAGATCCTGGTGCCCGGCGTGGTGGTCGTCGCCGTCCTCGGCTACTTCGTGCCATTGCTCGGCATTCCGCTGGCCGGCTTCGTCGTCGCCGATGTGATCCTCGGCGAGATCGCGCACCGGAGGGGCAGGAAGGGCGTGGCCGCGACCTGAGACCTACGTGCTGTCCCGCTACTCGGCCAGGGCGGCGAGCTCCGCGTCGGCCCGCTCGGTGATGAGGCTCAGTACGCGGCCGGCGACCGCGAGGTCCTCGGCCGGGATGCCGGCGTAGACCCGGGCGCTGATGGGGGCGGTCTCGGCGGAGGTCGTCTCGAACAGCGCCCGGCCGGCGTCCGTGATCCGCACCTGGGACGGCCCCCGGGACGCCCCCTGGGGAGCCACCAGTCCCTTGGCGACCAGTTCGTCGACCACGGAGTGCGCCTGAGCCGGGTCGATCTTCAGCGCGCCGACGACGTCCTCGGCGATGCGGTCACGCGCGACCGGTCCCTCCGCCAGGGCGGCCAGGCGCAGCGTGACCGACTGCTGGAAGGTCATGCCGTGGCGGGCCAGGGCGTTCTCGAGGAGTGCGCGGGCGGCGTAGTGGGCCAGGGCTATGACGCGGGGGGTGAGGACGGGAGTGGCGGTGGTCATGGCTGCTCCTTGAGGTTCTCGTTCGTCGGGTCGAGAGGTGCGTCGAGCAGGGTCGTCAGCTCACGCTTGAACTCCCGCGTGCGTGCGCTGTCCAGGCCGCCGAGGGGTGCCAGCAGTTGCTCCAGGAGCCCCTGGACGACCTCGATGGCCTGCCGGGTCCGCTCGCGGCCCTCCTCGGTGAGCGCCAGTTGCACCGCGCGCGGGTCGCGCGGGTCGCGAGCGCGCTCCAGGAGCCCGGCGCTCTCCAGGGAGCGCGCCAGCTTGGAGACGTAGAGCGGTTCGAGGCCGGTCCGGTCGGCGAGACGCCGCTGGCTCGGGCGTTCGCCACCGCGCTGCATGCCGTACAGCGAGGCCACCAGCGAGTACTGGGCGTGCGTCAGGCCGAGCGGCGCCACCGCGCGATCGACCGCGACCCGCCACTTCATCGACAGTCGCCAGACCAGGAAACCGGGCGTCGCGCCCTCGGATGCCGTACTCATGCCCGATACGGTACATGGCTACTATGTCCATGGCTACTATTTTCCCCGGCGCCCGCGAACCGGCGGGCGACCACCCGGCACGGAGCCCGGGGGGACGGCCTGACGGGAAACGCCTCACGGGGCTAGGTTGGGCGTCATGAGCAATCTTGATCGCCAGGCGGTTCCCGCCCTGTGCGGCGGCCGCGGCTTCGTGGTGGCGGAACCCGTGCGCGAACTCCTCAGCCCCCGCCGCGTGAAGCTGGGCGAGTCCGGCGAGGTGCGCCGGCTGCTGCCCAACCTGGGCCGCCGTATGGTCGGCGCCTGGTGCTTCGTCGATCACTACGGCCCCGACGACATCGCCGACGAGCCGGGCATGCAGGTGCCCCCGCACCCGCACATGGGTCTGCAGACGGTGAGCTGGCTGCACCAGGGCGAGGTCCTGCACCGCGACTCCACCGGCAGCCTCCAGACCATCCGCCCCCGTGAACTGGGCCTGATGACCTCCGGCCGCGCGATCAGCCACTCCGAGGAGAGCCCGAAGCCGCACGCCCGCTTCCTGCACGGCGCCCAGCTCTGGGTCGCCCTCCCGGACGGGGACCGCCACACCGACCCGCACTTCGAGCACCACACCGGGCTTCCGCAGATCACGGCCCCGGGCCTGACGGCCACGCTCATCCTGGGCGAACTCGACGGCGCACGCTCACCCGGAACGGCGTACACCCCCATCGTCGGCGCCGACCTGACCCTCGCCCGCGGCACGGACGTACGCCTGCCGCTGGAACCGGACTTCGAGTACGCCGTGCTGTCCATGTCCGGCGAGGCCCATGTGGACGGGGTGCCGGTGCTGCCCGGCTCGATGCTCTACCTCGGCTGCGGGCGCACCGAACTCCCGCTGCGCGCCGAGTCGGACGCGGGCCTGATGCTCCTGGGCGGCGAGCCGTTCGAGGAGGAACTGATCATGTTCTGGAACTGGATCGGGCGGTCCCAGGAGGAGATCGAGCAGGCGCGTCGGGACTGGATGGAAGGCCGCCGCTTCGGTGAGGTGAAGGGGTATGACGGCGCGCCGCTGCCGGCGCCTGAGTTGCCGCCCGTGCCGTTGAAGCCACGGGGTAGGGTGCGCTGACCTGCAGGAATGCCTGCGTGTTGGTGACGCAGTCGAGTGCGGCGCGGCCTGGCAATGCCTCCGGCGGTCGACCGTGTTGCCGTTCGGGCGGGGGCGGGTGGCGGCTCCACGGTGTGGCCGTCTGTGGGCAGCTGTGGCAGAGCGAGTGCCGGCCTTTGCTGACTTTCCTGACGTTCCGTCAGTCAGGTTGTGAGGTTCCTTTCGTGGCCCCGTGCCTTGCGCAGGGCTTCCGCGGGTTTGGTGACGACCGGGGAGGGCTGCCCCGACGTGTGGTTGAGGCAGGCCGGTAGTGCGGATCACCGGGTCTCGCGCGGTCGCCTCACGGACGGCTGGGGCGCGTCGAGGGCCGCTGGCCCACGTATGGTCCGGCTCTCGGTCCGAGGCGGGCTGATCACCGGGAATCTCTACGCAGCCCCCGCGTCGGCGGGGATCTCGGGGCGATGACGTTCACGGATACCAACGGCACCGGATCGCCGGGCCCGGGCCGGTGGAGGACGCCTCGGTCCTGTGGCCCGAGGACCTGTCACCGCATCAGATCGTGGCCGTGCTGCATCTGCCCGCCCAGGACGCCTACAGCGACGCCCGCCGCTACGCCGACGACGTCCTTTCCTTCAGCCCCTGGCACGCCCTGGAGGCCTACCGCCGGCTGGGCTCGATCATGCGCTCCCGCCGCGCCGCGTACTCAGCTTCCAGCGCCTTCCGGCACCGCTTCAACGGCATCGAGCCGCAGGAGCCGTCCGACATCAAGGAGCTGCCCGCCTGACCAGGTCCCGGCCGGCCCCGGACGCGGCCGCCGGTCGGTCGGGGCCCGCGTGCCAGAATGGAGAAGTCCATTCTCCGCCCTGGCTTCTTCGAGGTTCCTTTCGTGTCCCAGCCCGTCGGCCGTGTGCCCCAGCGACGCAACGCCCGGTCCAACCGGGCGCGCATCCTCGCCACCGCCCGCCAGGAGCTCGGGCGGAATCCCGACATCACCCTGGAGGAACTCGCCCGCGCCTCCGGTGTCGTACGGCGCACGCTGTTCGGACACTTCCCCGGGCGGGCGGCTCTGTTGGACGCGCTGGCCGAGGAGGCCGCCGAGGCGCTTCAGGCCACCGTGGCGGTCGGCGCGGGGGTGACGGAGCCGGCCGACCGGGCGCTCGCCCACTTCACGTTGGAGCTCTGGCCCGTGGGCGACCGGTACCGGATGCTCCTGGCGCTGGCCCGACGGGACCTCGGCATGGACCGTGTCGCCGGGATTTTGAAGCCCGCCCGGGTCAGGGTCACGGCCATCGTGGAGCAGGGACAACGGGACGGGATCTTCCACTCCCACCTGTCGGCCCCGGTGCTGAGCGCCGGCCTGGAGGCGATGACGGTCGCCCTGCTGGAAGAGGTCAACACCGGGGCGCTGGAGGACGACGGCACCCGGGTGGCGGTCACCACGCTCATCGCGGCCGGTGTGCCGGAGAAGCGGGCGCAGACCGTAGTCGACGAGGTGGCCGCCGCCGAGGGGTGAGATCGCCCCCGCAGTCCGACGTGACCCCGGTGCGAAGCGCCGGGGTCTTTCCATGTCCGTCCCACGTGTGGCTCAGCCGGCGTCCACGGTCTCGGTCTGCTTCTCGGTCGCCGGCGCCGCTTCAGCATCGCTCTGCTTGGCGGTGTGCTTGCGGCCGGGCAGGACGGCGATGACGATCAGGGTGCCGGCGGCCATGATGATGCCGCCGACGAGGCTGGTGTGGGCGATGGCGTGGGCGAAGGATTCGTGGACCGCCCCGAGCAGGGTCTGGGCCTGTTCGGCGCCGCCCTGGGGGTTCTTGGCGACCTGCTCGGCGACCGCGATGCCGCCGCCGACCGAGTCCTTGGCGGTGTCCATGGCCTCGCCCGGAAGGTGGCCGCCGACCAGGTCGGTCAGCTTGTCCTTGTAGGAGGTGGCCAGCAGCGAGCCGAGGATGGCGATGCCCAGCGAGGCACCGAGTTCCAGGGCGGTGTCGTTGGCGCCGCCGCCGACGCCCAGCTCCGACTCGGGAAAGGAGCCCATGATGGTGTCGGTGGCCGGGGACAGGCTCAGGCCGATGGCGAAGCCGAGCAGCAGCAGGGGGGCCAGGAAGTCGGTGTACGTCGAGCCCGACTCGATCTGCGTGAGCAGGAAGACGCCTGCCGTGCCGATGACCATGCCGGTGCCGACCACGATCTTCACGCCAAGCTTCGGGGCGAGCTTGCCGGTAACTGCGGCGCCGAGGAAGACCGCTCCGGCCAGGGGCAGCAGGCGGATGCCGGTCTCCAGGGCGTTGTAGCCGAGGACGAACTGCAGGAACTGGGTGGAGTAGTAGATCGAGCCGAAGGTGCCGAAGAAGAAGAACAGCACCGCCATCATCGAGCCGCCGAAGGGACGCTCGGTGAACTTGCGCGCGTCCAGCATGGGGTTGGGGTGCTTCAACTCCCAGGCCACGAAGGCCAGCAGGCCCACACCGGCGACGACGGCCGCGGTGATCGGGCCGACGCCCCAGCCGAAGTGCGGGCCCTCGATGGTCGCGTAGACCAGGCAACCGACCGACATGATCGACAGCAGGCCACCGACGTAGTCGATCCGGCCCATGCCCTCCGCCTTCGACGGCGGCACCAGCAGCAGCGCGCCGACGACGCCGAGGACGGCGAGGGGCACGTTCATCAGGAACGTCGAGCCCCAGGCGTGGTTCTCCAGCAGCCAGCCGGCGGCCAGCGGACCGGCGGCGATGGCGAGACCGGAGGTCGCGGACCAGGCGGTGATGGCCTTGGCGCGCTCGGCGCGCGGGAACACCGCGACCAGCAGCGACAGTGTGGCCGGCATGACGACGGCGGCACCGACACCCATGATCGCGCGGGCTGTGATGACGAGGTTGGTCTCATCGACCAGGCCGCCCATCACCGAACCTCCGGCGAAGATCAGCAGGCCGAGGACGAGGGCGCCGCGGCGGCTGTACTTGTCGCCGATCGCGCCCAGCACCAGCATCAGCGCGGCGTAGGGGACGGTGTAGCCGTCGATGACCCACTGCAGGTCACTGCTGGACAGCCCCAGGTCCTTGGTCATGTCGGGGGCGGCCACGATCAGTGACGTGTTCGCCATGACGACGATCAGCAGGCTCAGGCACAGGACGAGCAGGGCCCACCAGCGCCGGTGGTAGGGCTCCGTCATCTTCTCGACGGGTGTGTTCGGAAAGAGCGGCATGGTCAGGCTCCTCGGCAGGAGGTGAAGCGCAGGCTTCGGGGTGCGGAATCGAGGGGATCGGTGCACGCGGGGCCAAGAGGGGCTCGGCACCAGGGGCAGCTAATTGCCCGTTGATGTGCAGACTAGTTTATTGCTCGCCGATGTGCAAATATCGAGTCGCCCTCCCCGTCTACCGGAGGTTCGACATGATCCACGCACACCTGACAGCCGCCCCGGAACGCAGCCGCACTCTGCTCACGCGGGCCCGCATCCTGGAGGCGGCCCGGCAGGAACTCGACCGTGACCCCGACAGCAGCCTCGGTGACATCGCCGAGGCGGCGGGGGTGGTGCGCCGTACGGTCTATGGCCACTTCAGCGGCCGGGCCGCACTGATGGAGGGGCTGGTGGAGGAGGCCACGTGGGCCTTGCGGCAGGCGCTCGCGGTCCCGCGCGCACCGGCGACGGATGCCGTCACGGAGTTGGCGCGCTTCGTCCTCGCGGTGTGGCCCGTCGGAGATCGCTACCGCATCCTGCTCCGCCTCGCTCCCCAGGACCTCGGGGCCGATCGGCTGGCGGAAGTCCTGGCTCCCGCGCGGGACATGGCGGAGGCGATCATCGGCCGGGGGCAGCGGCAGGGAGTCTTTCAGACCCTCGTTCCACCAGCCGTGCTGACCCGGGCGCTGGAGGGACACCTGCTGGGCCTTGTGGACTGCGTGAACGGCGGGGCCTGGAGCGACGACGGCACGGGCACCGCGACCGCCGCCCTGATCGCGATGGGTGTGGACGGAGTCAGCGCGGCGACATGCCTTCGCGGACTCGGCCGACCCGAGGGCGACGCCGCGTAGGCGCTTCCCGAAGCACCACTCGAAATGGAGAACCATGTACCGGACCCACCGCGACGAGGAGTACCTCGGCGAGCCGCGCTACGGCGACGGCTCCACGTACGTGAGCCCCCCGACCCGGACCAGGCGGCGCCTGATCATCGCCGCCGCATCCGTGGTGGTGTTGGCGCTCGGCGCCGTCGCGGTCGACCGGATCGCCGCGGCCCGCGCGGAGAGCCGTACGGCCGAGGCCTTCCAGGACGGCATGGGAACCGCCGACCGACCGTCGGTGCGTGTCACCGGATTCCCCGTGCTGACCCAACTGGCCAAGGGCAGCCTGAACCACGTCGACCTCACAGCCCACGACATACCCGCGAACGGCTCGACCCGGCCCCTGCCGGTGACAAAGCTGACCGTAGGGATGGACGGGCTCAAGACCTCAGGGAGCGCCGATGCGGCACACGCCCGCAGCGTTCGGGCGACCGCCCACCTGTCGTACGCGGACGTGTCGAGCGCGCTCGGCGTGGAGGTGTCGCAGGGCGACGAGTCGGGCCGGGTCAACGCGACCGCGAGCCTGCCGCTCGTCGGCGACGTGACCGTGAGCGCGGCCGTCTCGGCGGCGAGCGGCAACCGCGTCTCGTTCACCGACGTCCGCGCCGAGCAGGGTGAACTGCTGCCTCCGCTGAAGTCACTGCTCGACAAGGCTCTGGACGAGCCCATTCCGCTGCAGAACGTCCCCGAGGGACTCCACCTGCGGTCGGTCACGACCACAGAGGACGGGATCGACGCCCGCTTCACCGGCCGGTCGGTCACCTTCCGCCCGGACTCGAGCGCCTAGAGGCAGGACGGTCGGTCGAGGTCGGGCAGGGGGCGCCGGGCGACCTCGTGAGCTTCGTCCGGTGACAGCCCCAGCATGCGCAGGACCATCTCGGCGAGGTTCACCGCAGCCTCGTCGCCGTCCGCCTCCGGGCGGGCAAAGCGCAGCTCCACCAGCGACAGCAGGGTTCCGCCCAGCGCGGCGAGGGCGACCACGGGGTCGAGGGTGGTGAAGCGACCGGAGGCGATGCCGACCTGGAGATCGCGCAGGGCGCGTCGGGCCAGGCCGTTGTCCGAGTGGATGTGCCCCAGGCCGCGGCGGCGCAGGACCTGCATCAGCTCCGGGTGCGAGTCGGCCATCCGGGCACTGAGCCGGAAGCCGGCCGCGAGCAGCTCCGCCGGGTCGTCGATCCCCGTCAGGCGCTCGTCGAAGGCCTGTCCGAACTCCTCCAGGGCGTCCACCACCGCCGCCTCGAACAGCTCGGCCTTGGAGTCGAAGTGGTTGTAGAAGGAGCCGAAGCCCACGTCCGCGCGTTCGGCGATCGCCTGGATGCTCGCGCTGGTGTCCCCGGTCTCGGCGAGTATCTGCCGGGCCGCTCGCACGAGAGCCCTGCGAGTCCCCGCACGACGCCGCTCGAACCGGTTGCTGGGCAGGGCTGGCGTGGACATGCGCAGATTCTAGCCGCCGGGCCGATGGCGATCGCAATCCTGATGAATTCGTCATTTCCAACGCTGACACCTTGACGACGGAACTGTCACAGTTGATGATTTCCTCATTACGGCAATGTTGCTCGGAGGGCACCATGTCTGAAATCCGCGTCAACGGGGCCGACGTCATCACGGCCCATCAGGACCTCCACAGTGAGCAGGGCGCCCTGCGTGGCGAACACCCCGGCCGCTCCCGGAACCCGGTCATCAAGGTGGCCGACCTGGCCTGGCTGGAGTTCGAGAAACCCGACCTGGACCGTGCCGAGGTCTTCGCCCGCGACTTCGGGTTCGCCGTCGCCGCCCGTACCGAACGGGAGCTGTGGCTGCGCGGCACCTTCGCCGGCTCGCCCTGCATGGTGATCCGGCGCGGTCGTACGTCCCGTTTCATCGGCCCGGCGTTCCGGGCGGGGGAGCGGGCCGACCTGGACCGGCTGGCCCGCGCGACGGGCAGGGATGTGCGGGACGCCGACGTTCCGGGTGGTGGCAAGGTCGTCGACCTGCTCGACCCCTCCGGCTTCCCGGTCCGGGTCGTGCACTGCGCCGAACAGCTGCCCGCGCTGCCCGAACAGCAGCCGCTGCTGCTCAACTTCGGCACGGATCACCGTCGTACGAACACCACGCAGCGACCGCCGCGCGAGCCGTCCCGAATTCAGCGCCTGGGCCATGTGGTCCTGGAGACACGGGTGTTCGCCCGTGCCCTGGACTGGTACCTGGACACCCTCGGGATGATCGTGTCCGACTTCCTGTTCCTGGACGGGCAGCGCGGCCGGGGTCCGACGATGGCGTTCATCCGCTGCGACCTGGGTGGCGTGCCGGCCGACCACCACACCCTCGCGATGCACCTGGGGCCGGGCACGGGGTACGTCCACTCGGCCTACCAGGTCACCGACCTGGACTCGATCGCCGCGGGTGGCGAGTACCTCAAGGAGCGGGGCTACAGGCGCAGTTGGGGCATCGGACGGCACATCCAGGGCAGCCAGCTCTTCGACTACTGGCGCGATCCGGACCACTTCATGCTGGAGCACTTCGCCGACGGCGACCTGTTCTCCTGCGACGTGGAACCCGGCTGGGCGCCCATGTCGACCAGCGGCCTCGCCCAGTGGGGCCCGCCCGCCACCCGAGACTTCCTCGGCGCCGGCCCCTCCCCGCAGCGGATCCGCGACGTCATCGAGGCACTGCGCGGCGACAACGAGATGGACCCCGCGCGACTCTTCGGCCTGCTCAAGGCCGCCAACTCCTGACCCGTCCCTCTGAAGAAGGCACTGACATGAGCCCCAATGTCCTGCGCACGGCCGAGGGCTGGTGGGTCGTCCGAGGCGACCGGGCCGTCCCCGTCGAGACCAAGGCCGCGACCACCGCCGAGCTGCTGGCCGACCGGGACGCCGTCCGGGAGGCCGCCGTCTCCGGTGAACCGGGCACGCCCGTCGCCGACCTGGTGGCGCTCTCGCCGGTGACCACGCCCTGCCGGGTGGTCGCCCAGATGGTCAACTATCGCAGCCACGCCCGTGATTCGGGTTTCAAGGGCGACATCCCGCCCGCGTTCTTCCGCAAGGCGTCCGGCTCGGTCAGCGGTCCCGGAGAGGCCGTCGTCCGGCCGTCGCACGTGAAGTTCCTCGACTACGAGATCGAACTCGGGCTCGTCATGGGCGCGCCCCTGCCTGTCGGCACCGTCGTCGAGGAGCGGGACCTGCCGTCGTACGTCGCCGGACTGGTGATCACCAACGATGTCAGCGCCCGTGAGGTGCAGCTGACCAAGACGCAGTTCTACGAGAGCAAGTCGTACCCCACCTTCACGCCGACCGGTCCGTACCTGTCGTTGCTGGAGCCGGAGGACTTCGCCCATCTGCTGGACCTGCGGCTGAAGTTGAGTGTCAACGGCGAGCTGCGCCAGGACCGCACCCTGGCCGACATGATCGTCCGCCCGGCACCGGCACTCACCCTGCTCGCCCGCTTCCAGACCCTGGACGCCGGCGACCTGCTGCTCACCGGCACCCCTGGCGGCACGGCTCTGAAGGCCCCGCCGAAGGCCGTCGAGAAGATCGGCGCGCTGCTGCCGCCCGCCGTGAAATGGAAGGCGTTCTTCAAGAGCCAGGCCAAGAACCCGCACTACCTGAACCCCGGCGACGTGATCACGGCGACGATCGCGACCCCCGACGGCCGCATCGACCTCGGCGAGCAGCGCACGCCCGTCGCGGCCGCGAACTAACACCCGAGGTGAGCCGCACATGACCGTCGATGAAGCCGCACGTGTGCCCGTCGTGATCGTCGGGGCCGGACCGGTGGGCGTGACCGCCGCCCTTCTCCTGGCCCGGCGCGGAGTCCGCAGTGTCGTCCTCGAACGCCACCGGGACGTCTACCCGCTCCCGCGCGCCGTCGCCAATGACGACGAGATCCACCGGATCCTCCAGGCCGCCGGAGTCGGCGAGGAGTTCACCGCGATCTCCCGCCCGGCGAACGGACTACGGCTGCTGGATGCCCGGCACCGGGTGATGGCCGAGTTCCGGCGCTCCCAGCAGGGGCACCACGGCTATCCGCAGTCCAGCATGTTCGACCAACCCGAGCTGGAACGCGTGCTGCGCGACGCCCTGGCTCAGCGCCCGGAGTGCGAACTGCGCGGCGGCGTGGAGGTCACCGCCGTCGGCCCGGACACCACGGGCCCTGTACGCGTCACCTACCGCGACGGCGATCGCGAGCATGAACTGTGGGCCGACGCGGTCCTCGGCTGCGACGGCGCGGGCAGCCTCGCCCGCGAAGCCATCGGCGGCGTCTGGGAGGACCTGCGCTTCGAGGAGAAGTGGACCGTCATCGACGCCGAGACGACGGGCCCCGTCCGTTGCTGGGAGGGCGTCGACCAGGTCTGCGACCCGGACCGGCCGGGGACCTTCATGCGGGTGAACGAGACCCGCTACCGCTGGGAGTTCCGGCTCGGGGAAGGACAAGAGACGGTCCGCGAGCTGATCGCCCCGTGGCTGCCGCCCTCGTACGACGGGGACTTCGAGGCGGTCCGCGAGACGCAGTACACCTTCCGGGCCCGCGTCGCCGACCGCTGGCGCAGCGGACGCGTCTTCCTGCTCGGCGACGCCGCCCACCTCACCCCGCCCTTCATCGGACAGGGCCTGTGCTCGGGAATGCGGGACGCCTACAACCTCACCTGGAAACTCGCCCGCGTCCTCCAGCAGGGCGGCGACGAACGGCTGTTGGACACCTACGAGAGCGAACGCAGGCCGCACGCCCGGCATGTGGTCCGCCTCGCGGTCGCCATGGGCTGGGCCATGACCGGCGGCCAGGACGGCGCCGCCGCGATCCGCCGCCGGGCGCTGGCCGCCGCCTGCCGCATACCCGGCCTGACCGAGCTCGCCGGCCGCGACCTCAGCCCGCCCCTGACCGCCGGACCGCTCGTGCGGCGCGGGGTCCGCCGACGCCTGGCGGGCACGCACTGTCCGCAACCGTGGGTGAGCGTCGACGGACGGCGTACCCGTCTCGACGAGCTGCTCGGCGACTCCTTCACCGTGCTGACCGCCACCGAACCGGGCCCCTCCCTGACCGCGCTTGCCCACAGCCTCGGCATACGCGCGCTCTCCGTGGCCGGCCTCGGCGACGACGGCACCCTCGCAGCCTGGCTGCGCGGCGGACGCGCGGACGCGGTCCTGCTGCGGCCCGACCGCGTCGTGATGGACGTCGTCCCCTCGGGCAGTCACGACTTCACGTCGACCGCCGCCTGGGCCTCCCTGCTGCACACCACCCGAAGCCCCGTCCCTTCCGAACGGACGGCACCGAAAAGCCTGTTGAGGAGTACGACGCGATGAGCACGCCCTTCTTCACACCCGACCCGGAGACGGCGGCCGCCAGTCGCATCGCGGACTTCGCCCGGCGTCAGGGCATCGCCCCCGACGACTACGCCGCCCTGCACCGCTGGTCGGTCACCGACCTGGAGGGCTTCTGGGGCGCGGTGTGGGAGTACTTCGACATCGACGCCGACACCCCCTACGAGAGTGTCCTGGCGGAGGAGCGGATGCCCGGCGCCCGCTGGTTTTCCGGCGCCACCCTCAACTACGCCCACCACGCCCTGCGCAATCTCGCCGACGAGGCCGTGGCGATCGTCGCCCTCGACGAGACCGGTTCCGGATACGAGGTGACCGGCGCCCGGTTGCGTGCCCTGGTGGCGTCCGTGGCCGCGACCCTGCGCGACCTCGGCGTCGGCAAGGGCGACCGGGTCGTCGGCTATCTGCCCAACACCCCGCACGCCATCGTCACGTTCCTCGCCGCCGCGAGCCTGGGCGCCGTGTGGTCGGTGTGCGGTCAGGACTACGCCCCCAAGGCCGCCGCCGACCGCTTCGCCCAGCTCGAACCCACCGTCCTGATCGCCGCCGACGGCTACCTCTTCAACGGCACCACCCACGACCGCCGCGACGCAACCCTCGAACTCGCCGGATCCCTGCCGACGTTGAAGGCGACCCTGCTGGTGGACCACATGGGCCTGCCCTGGCCGTCGCAGGCGTACCCGTCGCTGGTGGTCTCCTGGGAGGATGCCTCCACCCGTACCGAGGAACTCGCCTGTGTGCCGGTGCCGTTCGACCACCCTCTCTGGGTCGTCTTCTCCTCCGGCACCACCGGCCTGCCCAAGGGCATCGTCCACGGTCACGGCGGCGTGCTCCTGGAGCACCTCAAAACCCTCGGCCTGCACTCCGACCTCGGCCCCGGCGACCGCCTCCTCTGGTACACCACCACCCACTGGATGATGTGGAACCTGGTCGCCTCCACCCTCCTCACCGGCGCCACGACCTGCACCTACGACGGCAGCCCGGCCCCCTTCGCCACGCTCGACCGCCTATGGGAACTGGCCGCCCGCCACCGTGTCACCGTCTTCGGCACCAGCCCCCAGTACCTGCTGGGCATGGCCAAGTTCGGCATCGACCCGTCCCCGCACGACCTCTGCTCGATCCGCGTCGTGGGCTGCACCGGCTCCGCCCTGCCCGCCTCCGCCTACCCCTGGGTCCGTGACCACGTAGGCGGGCACGTCCTGCTGGCCTCCATCAGCGGCGGCACCGACATCGTCTCCGGCTTCGCCGGCAGCGCCCCCAACACCCCCGTCTGGGCCGGGGAGCTGTCCGCACCCCACCTGGGCGTGGCGCTCGCCGCCTACGACGCCGAGGGCTTCCCCGTCATCGACCAGGTCGGCGAGCTGGTCGTCACCCGGCCCATGCCGTCGATGCCGCTGTACTTCTGGAACGACCCGGAGGGCACCCGCTACCGCGACGCCTACTTCTCGGCGTACCCCGGGGTGTGGCGACACGGCGACTGGATCACCGTCACGGGGCACGGCTCGGTGATCATCCACGGCCGCTCCGACTCGACGCTCAACCGCAATGGTGTACGGCTCGGCAGCGCCGACATCCATGACGTCGTCGAACGTCTCCCCGAGATCGCCGAGGCCCTGGTCATCGGTGCGGAGGAGCCGGACGGCGGCTACTGGATGCCGCTGTTCGTGGTCCCGGCGGCCGGGGTGGCCCTGGACGACACCCTGCGCGAGAAGATCCGCGAAGCCGTCCGCACCGGTGCCTCACCCCGCCACGTCCCCGACGAGATCCTCGAAGTGCCGGGCATCCCGCACACCCGCACCGGCAAGAAGCTGGAGGTCCCGATCAAGCGACTGCTCCAGGGCGCCACGGTGGAGCAGGTCGTCGATCCGGCCACTGTGGACAGCCCCGAACTCATCGACCACTACGCCCGGCTGGGCAAGGAGCGCCGCAAGGGCAGGTCCGCCTCATGACCACCGTCCTCGCTGTCGCCCTGTCCCTGGTCTTCCTTCCGCTGGGGCTGGCGAAGCTCGCCGCGGCGCCGTTCATGCGCCAGGCGGCGGCCCATCTCGGCATGTCGGTACGGCTCTATCGCGCCGTCGGCGCGCTGGAGGTGGCCGGGGTCGCCGGTCTGCTGATGGGGCTGACCTGGATGCCGCTGGGCATGGCCGCCGCGACAGGCCTCGCACTGCTTATGGCCGGCGCGGCGGTGGTCCACCTGCGCCACGGCGACCCGCCGGTCCGGGCCGTCCCGGCCGTCGTACTGGCCCTCATCGCTGTGACGCAGGCGGCAGCGGCCATCGGCTGACGCAAGAAGCGAAACCGCGCGCCATGAACGGGACGTCGGCCAGGAGCTGAGCCAGTCCAAGCTGTCGGCCTGGGTGATCTCGGCGCGCGGCCCGGCTGGACCAGGGCTGCAGAACAGCAGCCGCCCGTCGGCGTCCTTGAGGACCATGGACTTCACATATTTGTCCCGGTCCATGCGGCCGGCGGCCGGCGGCCGGCGGCCGAGCATCGCACCCGGATCTCCGTGCCGTCGATGATCCCGGTGCGACCGTCGACGCCCAGATACTCGACGACCTTGGCGAGAGTACGCAGCCGGACGTCGGGCGCGACGGTACAGCCCCGCTGAGCGAGCAGCGGCACGAACGTGTGTTTCGCTGCGGCTCCTACCGCCCGCCGCCGCGGCCGAGCCGTGAGTCGAGCCTGGTGCTGTTCGTGCCACAACGGCCCTGCCTCAGCGACGAGTTCAGCAATGACCGCTGACGGCAACCCGATGACCCGGTACTCCGCCACGATCAACTCACGTGCCCCAGCCCCCCATGCTCAGTTCAACGAGCTACTCGTGCGCCGAGCCACGGCCAACCATGCACGAGGTCTTAGTTCAGCACGATGCGCCAGCGGTTGTCGGCGGTTCCGTCGTCCGCGTCCTGGACCGCGAACGCGCCGACGGCGGTGGAGTTGTTCGCGATGGCGAGCAGCTTGCCGCTGTTCACGTTGCGGATCTTGTAGGTCCCGTCTCCCTGGTCGAGCAGGGTCCATTTGTGGTCGGCGGTGCCGTTGTCCGACCACTGCAGGACGGCCGCGCCGTCGGTCGTGTCCATGTTCAGGACGCCGAGCACCTCGCCGCTGTTGGCGTTGCGGAAGCGGACCGCGCTTCCGTCGGTGATCATTTCCCAGTTGTGGTCGGCTGTGCCGTTGTCCGTCCATTGCAGAGCGCGGCCGCCGTTGGCCGTGGACATGTTCTGGATACCCAGCAGGAGACCGCTTGCCACGTTGGCGAGACGGACGGTGTTGCCCGTGGTGTTCCAGTAGACGGTGTAGTTGAAGCCGTGCGCGTCGTAGAACGGGCCCAGGTTGACGGTGGAGCCGCTGGAGGTGGCGGTGAAGGCGAGTGAACTGCTGCTGGTCCGTTTGATCGAGGACGTGGTCAGCGACGGGAGGGAGTTGAGCGTGGAGTCACCGTAGTTGCCGGACAGGACCACCGGGCCATAGGTGATCGCGGCGACGTTCGCGTTGTCGTTGGCCGGTCGGATGCCGATCCGCATGGGCAGGCGGACGGTGACCGTGTCGCCGGAGGTCCACGAGCGGTTCAGGGTGGCGTAACTGCCGGGTGTGGTGGTGATGGTTTGCGCGACGCCGTTGACGCCGACGGAGGCCCCGGCGGTCCAGCTCGGTATACGGATGCGCATCGCCCACGTTCCGCTGACGCTGCCGGTGACCTGAAGGGTCGTCGTGTCGCTGACAGGGAAGGTCGTCGTCTGGGTGACGGTGATACCGCGCTCCGTCCAGGTGAGCACCGACGGCACGAACATGTTCACGGTCAGCGTGGTGTCGTCGTGGAAGTAGAGGGAGTCCATCAGCCTGGTGTGCATCTCCAGGCCCGTGCCCTGGCAGCACCAGAAGGTTCCGTAGTCGGTGCTCCAGGTGCCGCCGCCCAACGCCGGGCCCACACCGCGCCGGCCTCCCGGCTTGAGGGGGGTGAAGTAGGTGACGTGGCCGTGCTCGTCGGCCGGGTTCTGCTGGCCGATGATCTGGTTCAGCCATGCCCGCTCGTAGTAGTCGAACAGCGCGACGCGGTTCGGGTCCAGCGTGAACAGCTCCCGGGTGAGGGTGAGCATGTTGATGGTGTTGCAGCTTTCGCACGTGTCGTTGGTCAGGTAGCCGGCGATGGCGTTCGGGGCGCGGAAGTGCTCCGCCTGGCTGTTGCCGCCGATGGCGTAGGTGTGCGCGTTGACGGTGATGTTCCAGGCGTTGGTGGCGATGTCCCGGTAGCGGGTGGTGCCGGTGGCCTTGTACTCCCGGGCGGCACCGATCCACTTGGGTACCTGGGTGTTGGCGTGAATTCCGTTGAGCTGGTCCTGGTTGGCCGCCAGCGGGTCGAACACCGCGGCGTGGTCGAACCGCTGGGCGACGGTGAGCCACCGCGCGTCGCCTGTCTGCTGGTAGAGATCGGTCAGCACGGCGTTCATGCCGCCGAACTCGACGCGCAGCATGGTCTGCATCTGCTGGGTGGTCAGCCGGCCGGTGCGCCAGTCGACCCATCCGGCCAGGGCGAGGAGCACGTCCCGGGCTTGTGTGCTGCCGATGTGGCGCCATACGTCCAGCAGGCCGGTGAGGGTCTTGTGGATCGTGTAGTACAGCACCTCGCCACTGGTTCCCTGCTCGAGAGCAGTGAAGTTGGACTCGGGGTAGCCGGAGAGGTACCCGGGGTTGAATCCGGCGGAGCTGTTGTTGGCCTGGCACTTGGCCAGCTCCGCGACCGTGTAGGTGGCCTTGTCCCGGCAGGTGGTGTCCCCGGTCACGGCGTACGACTGCGCCCATGCCGTGAGGAAGTGCCCCTGGATGTGGGTGCGGAAGCCGAAGTTCGGCGCGTCCCAGCCGCCGTTGGCGGCCGCGCCGTTGGTGGACAGCTTGTGGGTGGCGCGGAAGTTGTACAGCAGCCGGTCGACATCGATGAACCGCAGGTAGTTCTGGGTGCGGTTCTGGTTGTCCAGCCACCGGCTCGCGGTGAGTCGGACCTGGCCGAGTTCGAAGGGGTGCGCCAAGACCCCGATGTCGGTCCTCGCGGGGGCGATGGCCGCCTGGGCGGAAGACGCGCCGAGGAAGGATCCGGTGGAAGAGGCGGCCACGGTGGCCCCGGGCAGTTGCAGGAGACGACGCCTGCTGACGGAGGAAGACATCTTGAGCCTTTCGATACGGCAGAGCGACTGCTTGGACTTTTGATGTGCCGGCTCACACGTCCGACGGTCGGGCGTGGCGCGTCACGGCCTTGTGTGCTGCCGAAGCGGCGCCCTACGGCCGACAGGCCGACGACAACTTCCTCCCGCGGTTCGATGTTTCAAACGCCGTCCGAAATATGGAACGCGGATCTTCGCTGACACATGGGATGGATTAACGGATATGGACGTTGGTTGTGTCTAGCCTGTGAACACGAAATTCTTACCGGCTGTCGGGTCATCCCGTAGTTCTGCGGCCACGTGCTGCGGGGGCGCAGTTCCGCGCCCCGGTACACGATGGCCTGCGGACGGTCCGTGTGGCCTCTCCGCGCATGCGGGTGGGCGGTCAGCTTCGCGCACCCGGCGGTGTAGGACGCGGCGCGGACCTTCGCCTTGGCGGCCATGCGGGCGAGGTCGGTGCCGGTATGGAGGGGGCCGGGGTGTGCGAAGGCTCCGCCCGCCGCCATCGAGAGGGTGGCGACGCCGGCGAGACCGACGGCTGCGGCGCCCGTGGCCTTGAGCATGGTGCGCCGACTGATCTGTCGTGTCGCGTGCATGTACAGGAGACGGCGGGACGGCGGGGCAATAACAGAAACTGGGGGACGTTGTGCAGGTGATTGCCTGACGGGGTTGAGCGCTGCGGTGTGGCTGGTGATCGAGGGTGGGGCCGGCCGCGGGTGCGGTGTGCTGGGGGTTGTGCGGGCGGGGGATGCCGCTGGATGCGTGGGAGCGGAGGCGGCGCCCGTGGCCTCCTTGAGCCGCCGCGGCCTGCCCGGCCCTGTCCTCGGCCGGCGTTCCCGGTAGGTGCGCTGGGCCTCGACCGGGGAGACCTTGTTCGCGCCGTCGGCCATGGCCGGTCGGGGGAACTGGACCCCGTCGTCCTCCCAGAAGCGGACGGGGCATGCCTCGTATGAGCCGGAGCGGGGGCGGGTGAGTGCGGGATCGCGCACTTGTACGTTCGGTGGATCGGATGTGTCGGATGTATTGACGCGCCGTCTTTTCCGGATCTAGCCTCTGCCCGATTTCCCGAACGGTGTTCGATATATCGTTCAACGCCTGATCGAATAGTGAGTTGGCTATGAAGGCTTCCGTCCGAGTGCCGCCCACCTGAAACACCTTCACTGGCGCTGAGAGGCCCAGACGCCCGGCCCGTGTCGCAACCGCCCCACCTTGGCGGACGCACGTGCCCGAGCGCCCTGACCCGCCGTCACCACGGCGTCATGGGCGAAGCGGTGAAACGCCGTCGTTCGGATCCGTCCCTCCGGCTCGCGCGGCAGCCGGGTCCCGTCCCGCCCACTTCGAGACCAAGTTCCCCCGCCACCCCGCTCCCCCTTCGCCCGGCGGTGGCACCCGCACACGACAGGAGATCCCATGTCTGCGCTCCGCGCCCGGCTGACGGTGATATTGCTCGCCGTCTGTCTCCTCTTCACGGGCCAAGCCCTCACCACACCGCAACGGGCGGCCGCCGCCGATCCCGGATACCTGATGGTGCATTTCACCGGCGATTCCGCGACCGGGCAGATGCTGTACCTCGCGCACAGCACGGACGGCCTGCACTGGAACGACCTCAACGGCGGAGCGCCGGTCCTGAACTCCATGATCGGCACGAAGGGGGTACGTGACCCCGCGCTGGTGCGCTCTCCCGACGGGAGCAAGTACTGGATCATCGCGACCGATCTGTGCATCCGCTGCGGCTCGACGTACACCAACGGCAGCCCCAACTTCGTGGTGTGGGAGTCGACCGACCTGGTGACCTGGTCGAAGCCGTGGCTGCTCGGCGCCGCCGGACTGATCCCCGGCGGAAAGAACGCGTGGGCGCCGGAGGCGATCTGGAACCCCGAGACCAACGACTACGTCCTGTACTGGGCGACGAACGCCACGGTGAACGGCGTCTTCAAGTACCGCATCTACGCCGCCCGCACCAAGGACTTCCGCACCATCACCACCCCGCAGATCTGGATCGACCCGCCCGGCAGCACGCCGGTCGTCGACACCCAGATGACCGAGGTGCCCGTCGGCACCGGCCCCTACCGCTACCTGCGGGTCTCCGGCGACGGCCAGAACAACGTCGAGGGCAGCAACTCGATCCTCGGGACGTGGACCAACCTCGGGAACCTCTCCAGCATCGGCCTCACCGGCAATGTGGTCGAAGGCCCAATCTGGATGAAGTTCAGGGACCGCGACGAGTGGGCCCTCTACATCGACTACAACAACCCGCAGGGCGTCCGTGAATACCGGCCGATCCTGACGACCAACCCGTTCGACGTCAGCACCTACCGGCTTCAGGATGCGACCGGCTACGACATGGGCGGCACCCCGAAGCGCCACGGCGCGATCATGACCCTCACCGCCGCCGAGGAGAGCCGCGTGCTCGCCCGCTGGCCCAACACCCCGGCGCAGCGGCTGCAGTCGTACAACTTCCAGGACCGCTACGTGCGCCAGATCAACTTCGACATGCGCATCGACCCGAACGTCAGCCCCGTCGAGGACTCCCAGTTCCGGATCAGGCCCGGCCTGGCCGGCACCGGCACCGTCTCGTTCGAGTCGGTGAACCACCCCGGCTACTTCCTGCGGCACGCCAACTACGACTTCCAGCTCGCCCTCTACGACGGCAGCAGCCAGTTCGCCGCGGACGCCACCTTCCGCAAGGTCGCCGGGCTCGCCGACTCCACCTGGTCGTCGTTCCAGTCGTACAACTACCCGGACCGCTACATCCGCCACTACGCCTACTACCTGAAGCTCGACCCGATCACCACCACGACGGGGCGCGGCGACGCCACCTTCCGCGTGACGAGCTGACCCGACCGTCTCACGGTGAGGCCTCATCGTGAGCGCTCTGCGGAGTCCGCCGTTCCGGCGGTGGACCCAGCAAATTCCGGCGACGGCGCTCGCCGCCTTGGCCGGCCCCCGGAGCTACCGGCCGGGCCGGGCTGCCGCCGTGATGGCGGCGCCCGGGAGTTCCACTCACCTCCCACTCCCCTCTGCGTAGGAGTTCTTCATGATCAAGAAACAGTGGATGCGCCGCGCCAGACGCGCACTGCTCGCGGCAGGGGCCACCGCCGCCCTCGCAGCCGGCCTGCTCACCGCCACGGCCGCCTCCTCGCAGGCCGCCACCCAGGGACCGTGCGACATCTACGCCGCGGGCAACACCGCCTGCGTCGCCGCGCACAGCACCACCCGTGCCCTGTACGGGGCGTACAACGGCCCGCTCTACCAGGTCAAGCGCGCTTCCGACAACGCGACCAAGGACATCGGCCTGCTGAGCGCGGGCGGATACGCCGACGCGGCACAGCAGGACTCCTTCTGCGCGAACACCAGCTGTGTCATCACCGTCATCTACGACCAGTCGCCCAAGCACAACAACCTCACCCAGGCGCTCAAGGGCCACTGGCCCGGTCCGGCGGAGAACGGGAACGACAACCTGGCCAACGCCTTCGAGGCGCCGGTCACCGTCGGCGGGCACAAGGCATACGGCGTCTACGTGGCCCCCGGCACCGGCTACCGCAACAACAACACCAACGGCATCGCCACCGGCGACCAGCCCGAGGGCATGTACGCCATCTTCGACGGCACGCACGTCAACGGTGGCTGCTGCTTCGACTACGGCAACGCCGAGACGACCGGCAACGACGACGGCAACGGCACCATGGAGGCCATTTACTTCGGCACCAGCACGGGCTGGGGCTCCGGCAGCGGCACCGGCCCGTGGATCATGGCCGACCTGGAGAACGGCCTGTTCTCCGGGGTCAACCGCGGCGTCAACGCGGGCGACCTGACCATCAACCACCGGTTCACGACCGCCATCGTCAAGGGCGGCCCGAACCACTGGGCCATCCGCGGCGGCAACGCCCAGTCGGGCGGCCTGTCCACCTTCTACGACGGCGTGCGCCCCAACGACACCGGCTACAACCCGATGAAGAAGCAGGGCGCGATCATCCTCGGCATCGGCGGTGACAACAGCAACACCGGCCAAGGCACCTTCTACGAAGGCGTCATGACCCAGGGCTACCCCTCGGACGCCACCGAGAACGCCGTTCAGGCCAACATCACCGCCGCCGGCTACAACAGCGGCTCGACCAGCACCGGAACCCTCACCCCCGGCTCCCGGATCTCCCTGCAGGCCACCACCTCGCCCTGCTGCACCTCCCACTACCTGCGCCACAACAGCGCCGACACCAAGGTCGCCATCTCCAGCATCAACTCCGCCAGCCCGGCCACCGACAAGGCCAATGCCACCTGGATCGTCCGCGCCGGACTGGCCAACACCTCCTGCCTGTCCTTCGAGTCCGCCGACAAACCCGGCCAGTTCCTGCGCCACTTCAACTACCAGCTCTACCTGAACACGGACAACGGCGGCAGCTCGTTCGCGCAGGACGCCACCTTCTGCCCCACCGCGGGCAACAGCGGCGTCGGCACCTCCTTCCAGTCCTCCAACTTCCCGGCCAAGTACCTCCGCCACTACAACTACACGGCCTACATCGCCGGCAACGGCGGCACCAACGCCTGGGACAACACGAAGTCGTGGGCCCAGGACACCAGCTGGCTCACCGCGGCTCCCTGGAACTGACGAGGGACCGAACCCGTGGGCGGCTCCGGGCCGGGGCCGCCCACGGGTTCTCCATCCGCCCGCACCTTCCTACGCCCCGGAGGTACCAGATGAGCGCACCCCCCTTCCCGTCGCGGCGGCTGTTCCTCGGCATGGCCGCGGCCGTGCCGCTGTCCATGACCGGCGCGCTGACCCTCGGCAGCCAGTGCGCGAGCGCCGCGACGGCCTCCCCGTTCGTCATGGCCTACTTCACCCAGTCACCGAGAAACCTCGGTACGGACTACGGCCTGCATCTCGCGGTCAGCACCGACGCGCTGCAGTGGATGCCGCTGAACCAGAACAACCCCGTCGTGACCCCGACCGCGGGCGACGGCGGTCTGCGCGACCCCGTCATCCTGCCGAAGCAGGACGGCACCTTCGTCGTCATGGCGACCAACCTGAAGGGCACCGACTGGACCAAGAAGAGCCCGTACATCCACGTCTGGGACTCCGCCGACCTGCGCTCCTTCGACAACTACCGTCTGCTGAAACTGCACGACATGGCCACCCACACCTGGGCGCCCGACGCCTTCTGGGACGCCTCCCGCGGCCAGTACGCCATCATCTACTCGGCCGTGAACAGCAGCGGCCACAACGTGATCATGGTGAACTACACCACGGACTTCCAGACGGTGACGGCACCGCAGGTCTTCTTCGACCCGGGCTACGACGTCATAGACGGCACCCTGGCGAAGGACGTGAACGGCGTCAACTACCTGTACTTCAAGGGCCACAACAGCCTCACGGGTGCGAAGTCCACCTCGCTCGATCCCGGCAGTTTCACCCAGTTCACCCCGGGCCTGGCACCCCAGGGCGGCATCGAGGGCCCGATCCTCGCCCAGGCCGCCGGCACGTGGTACCTGTGGGGCGACGCCAACGCGCTGTTCTACACCTGGCAGACCAGCGACCTCTCCACCGGCACCTGGACCGCCACCGACCGGCGCGTCTACACCCAGCCGCTGAACTCCAAGCACGCCGACATCAAGCCGATTCCCCAAACGGTGTACGACAACATGGTCGCCAAGTGGGGAAAGCCGGCCTGGAACCGGCTGAAGTCCTACAACTTCCCGGACAGATACTGGCGGCAGGTCGACTCCATCGGCCGCATCGACCCGTACCCGTTCGACCCGTACACCGACTCGCAATGGAAGGTGGTGCCGGGTCTGGCCGACTCCTCCGGCGTCTCCTTCCAGTCCGTCACCGCCCCGACCCGCTACCTGCGGCACTCTTACTTCCAGCTGCGACTGGACGCCAACGACGGCACCGCGAAGTTCGCCCAGGACGCCACCTTCCACAAGACGGCCGGGCTCGCCGACCCGTCCTGGTCGTCATTCCGCTCGCACAACTACCCGGACCGCTATATCCGGCACTTCGACTACGTGCTGCGCATCGACCCGATCTCCACCACCACCGGCAGAGCCGACGCCACGTTCTCCGTCTGGTACTGAGCTTGGCGTTTATCCTCGCCTGTCACCCGGCCTGCGGAGGCGGCCGTTCTCCACGCTTCGAGATGTCGAGTGACGAAGCACGAGGGAACGGCCGCTGCGTATGAGTCTCCTGTCCCGGGTCCGCGGGCGAGGCATCGAGCGTGTTGTCCCGCTTTCGGGTCGAGTTCTACGAGTACGTTTACGCCCGGGCGGATACGCTCTTCGAGCTGTCGTCGGCGGTCGAGCACCGGCGTGGGCACGGCGCCCTGTGCGCGGCGTGGGACCGGGGCTGGGCGGAGCCTGCACGGTTGCGCCGCGCGCCGGCCGTGGATGTGAGCAACTGGCGCCGCCCCGATGGCCCCACCAGCGACGAGGCTGTTCTCGTCGCTGCCCTGGAAACGGGCCGTAAGACCTGCCAGTGATGCTGCTCGGGCGCCTGCGCTCCGACCGCGTCATGTTCCGCGACCTGGCCGCCCCGTTTCAGTCCCAGAGGAATACTCGAAACTGCCTGTCCTGCACGGCACGTTGATCCGTCTGAAGACCGGACGGCTGCCGGGCGACCGCGACCCGAAACCCCTGTGGCTGTGGTGCTCGGTCCCCGGCGCCACCAGCACGGATGTCGACAGCCGGTGGCATGCCTTCCTCCGCCGCAACCCAGCCCACGGACCGGGACAGCGGAACCCATGCTTGCTGACCCTCACCGGTTCGGAACAGCGCTGCCGCCGTTGTAGCCGCAGGGGAGGGTGCGCTGAGCCGGCCCCCGTCCGGCGAGATGGTGAAGTGCGTGGTCGCCGTGAGGGGGCGCTGCTCGGCTGACCGGCGTCAGGCGTAGGGGTCGAAGGGGATGCCGGACGGTTTCGAGTGGTCGAGGGCGTACTGGAAGTCACCGTCGTCGATCTTCAGCGTGGCGGAACCGAAGTTCGCCCCGATGAGTTTCTCCCGGTACCCGGCGGGATAGCCGTTCCAGCCGACGAGCCGCGGGAAGAACCAGCCGCCCGTGGCGTTCTCCGGCGGCTCGTCGTTTCCGTTCGCGAACCGGAAGCAGTGGGTCGAGACACCGTCCTTGTGGTAGACGATCTTCGGGTGGGTGCCGTCGAAACGCACCGCAGAGCGGGCGGCCACCTGGTAGCCGGAGTGCTGGGACACCGACACGTACTGGACCTGGTCGTCGAAGACCCACACCACGACGTGCTCCCAGTCGTGGGTGTGTCCGATGGCCGCCGGACCGAGGGTGGCCTGGTCCTTCTCGAAGTAGCTGGCGTACATGACGGCACACCAGCCGTTGTCGCACTTCGCCCGTGAGTAGGTGTTGGCGTTGGCGAGTTGGGCGTAGTCGTGGCACTTGCCGTTGACGTCTCCGCCGAGCTTCAGCCCGGGATTGATCGTGCCGTCGGCACCGATCGCGGAGGTGGCGTAACAGCCGTCACGGTCGTAGTCGTAGGCGGGGGAGTAGGTCTGCTCCAGACCGTCGGCGTTCTGGGGGAGCAGGGTCAGGACGTTCGCGTGGGCGGTCGCGGGGATCGCCACGACGAGCGCCAGGGCGGCGCCCAGAGCCGTGGTCAGGGATCTCGCCGTGCGCATGTCGTGCCCCTGTTCAGCAGTAGAGGTTGCCGCCGGGGGTGACCCCGAGGATCGACGTGAAGCGGTTGTAGGCGTCCACCCGGCTCTGCACCTGGGCCGGGTTGCGCCCGTCGCACTCCAGGGAACCGTTGATGCTGCGGATCGTCTGGCCGAAGCCGGCCTGGTTGACCATGGCGTTGTGCGGGGTCATGGTGCCGGGCCCGGACTGGGTGTTCCAGTACCAGAGGCCGGTCTTCCAGGCCACCGCGGAGTCGTTCTGCACCAGCCAGGGGTTGCCCAGCAGATCGATCCCCAACGCGTCGCCCGCGGCCTTGTAGTTGAAGTTCCAGGACAGCTGGATCGGGCCGCGGCCGTAGTACGCCGCCTGTCCCGCCGGGCAGCCGTACGGCTGGTTCCAGTCGCAGTAGGTCGGGTAGTTGGCGGTGTTCTGCTCGACGACGTACACCAGCCCCCCGGTCTCGTGGTTCACGTTGGCGAGGAAGGCCGCGGCCTCCTGCTTCCTGACCGTGTCGCTGCCGGTGGTGGCGAAGCCGGGGTACGCGCTCAGCGCCGCGACCAGACCACCGTAGGTGTAGAAGGAGTTCCGGTTCGGGAACATCTGGTTGAACTGCGCCTCGGTGACGACGAATCCGGACGGGGTGCTCCCGCCGCCGCTCGCGGGCGCGTTCCACTTCTGGTTGGCCGTACCGGAGCAGGTCCAGATCTGGAGCCGGGTGCCGTTGGCGCTGTTGTTGTCCCGGACGTCCAGGCACTTGTTCGCGGCCGGGTTGACGATGTCGCGCGCGCCGGAGACCACCCACTGCTGGTTGGCACCGCCGGAGCAGTCCCAGAGTTGTACGGCCGCCCCGTCGGCGGTACCGCGGTCCGCGATGTCCAGACACTTGCCGAGCGCACGCAGGGTCCCGTCACCGGAGTTGGACCAGATCTGGGCGCCGGTGCCGTTGCAGTCGTAGAGCTGGACGGCCGTGCCGTTGGCGGTGGACGCTCCCGCCACGTCGACGCACTTTCCGGCGAGGCCGGTGATCGTGCCGGAGGCGGCGTGCGCGGGTGTCACCGTGAGCAGCGCGGTGAGTACGGCGGCGAGGACGGCGAAGACCGCGAGGCGGCCTCTGTGGAGGGATGAGGACATGGGCGGGCACGCTCCTTGCGGGGGGTTGGGGAGGCCGCCCCCTTGGTGGGGAGGGGCGGCCGAAGGGCGGAGCTCTACGGGTAACTGGTCAGGTTCGCCACGTTGGTCGAGGAGTTGGACGGGCCTCCGGTGCCGTTGACGACGTGCCGGATGGTGCCGGTGCCGCCGAGGGAGACGGTCACCATGCTCTGGAAGCGCACACCGGACGTGTTCGGCGCCTCGATGGCCCGTTCCGCGACCACGCCCGGGTTCACGTTGAAGTAGCAGTAGCTGCCGAGGCCGTAGGCCTGGTGACTGGTGACGGAGTCGGCGACCTTGTAGGCGGCGTAGCCCTGGGTGGAACCGTTCGTCCAGGCCGCCTGGTTGGGCGGGTCGTAGGGCATCTCGTTCTGGTAGAAGTACGTGCGGCCGCCGTTGCCGTTCCAGACGGTCTGGTACTTCTGGTAGTGCTCGACGAACAGCCCGTACGCCGTCACGTTGTCGCCGTTGACGATCAGGCCCGTGTCCGCGGTGTTGGTGGTCCAGCCGACGCCGCTGCCGTGGTCGGCGCGCCAGATCCACATGTGGTCGCCGATGACGTTGTCGCTGTTGATCACGAGGCTGGTGGTCGCCTTGCCGACGCCCGCGCCGCCGACGCGGAAGTACACGTCGTGCAGGGAGGTCGGGTTCGCGGCGTGGGAGGCGGAGGAGCCGGCCGGCCCGACCTCCATCAGGGTGGGCGAGTTGGTGGTGCCCGCGTCGAAGAGGACGCCCGCGACCTTCACGCCGTCGACGTCGGCCACCTTCATCGCGGTGACGCCGTTGTCCGGCACGAACGTGGCGAGTCCCAGGCCGAGGACGACGGTGTCGGGGCGGGTCACCTGGAGCGTCTGGTTCAGGTGGTATACACCGGGGGTGACCAGGAGGTTCTTGCCCGCCGCCAGTGCCGTGTTGATGTCCGCGGCACTCGCGCCCGGCTTGACGACGTAGAAGGTGTCCAGGGACAGGGAGCTGCCGGGCGGGGAGCCGTTCGCCCAGCTGGTGCCCGTGGAGTTGGTCCGCACCGACGGCACGAACACCTTGTAGGCGCCGTCGGCGTCGACGTACAGGAAGGGCTTCTCGCGGCTGACCGGGGACTGCGCGACGGTGGTGTGGGGCGGGTTGGGGAAGGTGGTGCCGGGGACGCCCTGACTGCCGACGAAGACCATGTTCCAGTTCGAGCCGGTCCAGCTGCCGAGCTGGGAGTTGCGGGTCAGCCACTGCTGCTGGCTGCCGGAGTTGACCTGACCGTCGACCTTCGTGTCGGCGAGCAGCCCGCCACTGGACCAGCCGTTGTCGTCCAGGGCGAGATTGCCGCGCAGATGCATCCGGCGGTAGGCGGCCGCCTGGGAGACCGCCCAACGGTCGCTGCCGCCGGTGGGGTTGACGGAGAGGTTCTCGGCCCCGCGCCAGAAGTTCTGGGTCGCGTTGCCCTGGAACCAGTCGGCCTCGGCGTGCACCGCACCGTTGACGGTGACCGCGTCCGGGGTCAGACCCAGCCCCGCGACCTGGGTGTAGAAGCCGACGTTGGCGTCCACGGTGTAGGAGCCCGGCTTGAACAGGACGGCGTAGCGCTGGGAGCCGAACTGGTTGGTCTCCTGCTGCTGGAAGATCGAGTTCAGCCTCGACTGGATCGCCGAGGACGACGTCGACGGGTCGAAGACGACGACGTTGGGGCCGAGGTCGGGGTTGCCGGCGGACTGGGTCACGGGGACCACCTGGAAGCGCTGGGCCGCGCTGCCGTTGCAGGCGTACTGCACGAACTGCACGCTGTCGGCGGTCGAGGCGCCCGGGTCGTCCAGGCACTTGCCGCTGTTGCGGTTGACGAAGTGGTAGGCGCCGCCGCCCTCGTGGACGGGCAGCCACTGCTGGTTGGCGCCGCCGCCGTAGGTCCACAGGTGCACGGGCGCGTTGTCGGCGGTGGAGACGTCGGCCACGTCCGCGACCTGGCTGGTGTTGTTGCGGTTGTCGATGCGGACGTAGCCGTCGCTCGTGGCGGTGAGACTCCACTGCTGGGCCGTGCTGCCGTTGCACGCGTACTGCTGGACGGCGGTGCCGTTGGCGGTGCCGGCCGACCTGGCGTCCAGACACCGACCGCTTGCCGCGTTCATGACAGTCGAAAAGCCGGTGGGGAGCGCGGTGGCGGCGGCCTCGGCCGGCGTGGACAGGGAGGTCAGCGCGGACGCGGCGGCCACGGTGACGAGGGTGGCGGCGCCGGATCTGCGGAAGCGCGCGAGGGTGTGCATGCGCAGAGCCCTTCATGGGGGGTGAGGGTGTCGCGAGGTGTCTGGCTGACCCGTGAACCTAAAGGTCTGGACCACTTACGTCAAGGAATGAAGTAAGTTTTGAGGGAAGGTGGTTGAACGTGAGGGATCCCGTGGACCGCCCCGTCTCACCGCCGATCGGGGGGCGGTGGGGCGCGAGAAGTTTCCGGTTCGGGGGGCCTTGAGCGGCCGCGGGCGGGCACCCGGCTGCATGTTGTCGCCGGGAGTGAACCCGCGTTGTGATCGCCGTCGCTGTGTCGCTGCTGCCCGCCTTAGGGGTGCTGCTGTACGCCATGGACCGTATCGAGGACCGATTGTCGGCCAGGTCGTCGGCGCCGCGTCACGCGAGAGGACGTCACCTGCGGCTGATCCGTGGTGGCGCCCCGTCCCGCACCGGGCGCGGTTCTGCCGAACGGCGGCATGAACGACGTCTCGACGCGGCGTGACAGTTCCGCGTGGCGCTTCATGGTCTACGGAGCTCGCCCGGACTTGAGTTGCTGAAGCCGGACCCGTCGAACTCCGCGGTCTCGTATCGGAGCACCGTCGGGGCGCCCGCGCGACTCCCCACCGGTGTCCTGATTGGGAGGGGGTCCGGGGGTACTCGACGCGCATGAAGCTGCATCTTCCTGGACGGAAAGACCACGACGGCAGCGACGAGGCTCCCGAGCGGGAGGTCCCGTCGTCGCAGGAGGTGGGCCCCGGGCCCGCCGTGGAGGAGCGTGCCCCGGACACGCCGTCGCAACTGCCGAAGACGGCGTGGGGGGCTGTACTGCGGGGCAGCCTGCGGGAGTTCAAGGACGACGAGCTGACCGACCGGGCCGCGGCGCTGACCTACTACGGTCTGCTGTCGCTCTTCCCGGCCATCCTGGTGCTGGTGTCGATGCTCGGCCTGACCGGCAAGTCCGCCACGGACACGGTGCTGAAGAACCTCAAGCAGTTCACCCCTGGCTCCGCCCGCGACATCATCACCAACGCCGTCGAACAGCTCCAGAACAAGGCCGGCGTCGGGTCGGTCATGGCGATCGTCGGCCTCGCCCTGGCGGTGTGGTCGGCATCCGGGTACGTGGCCGCGTTCATCCGCTCGGCCAACCGGGTCTACGACATGCCGGAGGGCCGCCCCATCTGGAAGATCCTTCCGGTGCGGGTCGGCCTGACGGTCGTCCTGATGGTGCTCGCCGTCGTCAGCGCCCTGATCGTCGTCTTCACCGGCACCCTCGCCCACAAGGCGGGCACCGCGCTCGGGGTCGGCGACACCGCCCTGACGGTGTGGTCGATCGCCAAGTGGCCCGTCCTGGTGGTCCTGGTCACGGTCATGATCGCGCTCCTGTACTGGGCCACCCCGAACGCCCGGGTGAAGGGGTTCAGGTGGATCACACCGGGCAGCTTCCTCGCCCTGGTCATCTGGCTGGTAGCGTCCGCCGGATTCGCGTTCTACGTCGCCAACTTCGCCTCGTACAACAAGACCTACGGCACCATGGCCGGCGTCATCGTCTTCCTGGTCTGGCTGTGGATCAGCAACCTGGCGATCCTCCTGGGCCTGGAGTTCGACGCCGAGACCGTCCGGCAGCGGGCCATCGCCGGAGGGCTGCCGCCCGACAAGGAGCCCTACACGGAGCCGCGCGACACCAGGACGTGGGACGAGCAGGACCTTCGCAGGCTGGACGACTCAGGGACAGTGTCGGGCGAGTGACGAGTTGAACGGGATCCGGACGGCTTATCTCGGGGAGCTCGGGACAACCGCAGGTCATGAGGTTGCTGACGGACTTGCATGAGATCGACGGGGCTCTGACCCGGCGGGCGGCTTCCCGGATCCCGCCGGGCGTGGCCAAGGCGTTGTCGGCGGTGGAGGAGTCCGCGGAGAGCACCAAGCTGTGGTGCGGTGCCGCCGTCGTGATGGCGTGCAAGGGCGGGTGGCGGGGCCGCAGGGCGGCGGCCGCCGGACTGGCGGCCCTGGCCGTCGCCCAGCTGGTGTCGAACGGCCTGTGCAAGCAACTGGCCGGCCGTCCCAGGCCACCGGCGGAGTGGATCCCGCACGACGAGGTCGCCGACCGTCCCGACTCCTCCTCGTTCCCCTCCGGGCACACGGCGGCCGCGGTCGCCTTCACCGCCGCCGTCGCTCCCACCTGGCCCGCAGCGGGCGTGTTGTGTGCGCTGCCGGCCACGATGGTCGCCGTCGAACGGGTGCAGTCGGGCGCGCACTATCCCAGCGATGTCGCCGCCGGTGCCGTCATCGGCCTGGGCGGCGCCTGGCTCGCGCGTCGTGCCCCGGCGCTGTTCCTGCGCCACTGGCCGTAGCCGCCGACGCCGGGGCGACTCGCCGCGTGGAGGGGAGGGACGGGCGGATCGGCCGCCGCACGAGAGAGGGATTCGTCCGCGAAGGAGCGCGTCGGCCCGCTCGAACCTGCTGAGCGGGCCGACGCCGCTGTGTGCCGGCAGCCCCACACCGCGGGCACACTCGGGACAAGCCACCGTGGACCGCCGCCGCGGCTCCCCAGGGACCCATCGTGCGGGTAACCCGCATCGCCAGGGGCAATCCTGGTGAACCGTGACGGGTGAGGCCGAAACGGGTCCCGCTCGCGCTACCGGGACCATTGACCTGCGAACTCGGTTCCCCCTACCGTCGTCCCACGATGTGCCGGAACGTTCCGGCAAAGGAGCGCGGCCCCCGCCGCGCATGCGGAGCGGAGCGGACCCATGGGCCTGCCGTCCACGGACTGGCTGGTGCGACCCGTCGCACCGATCGACGAAGCCACCGCGTCGGCCGTGCTGGCGGCCCGGTTCGGGGTGCGGGGCACCGTGCGGGACCTGGGCAGCCAGCAGGACCGCAACTACCGGGTGCGCGGCGAGGCGGGGGAGTACGTCCTCAAGGTCGCCAACCCGGCCACCGGGACGGCCGAGCTGAGGGCCCAGTGCGACGCGGTGGAGCACTTGGCGGGTGCGCTGCCCGACCTCCGGCTGCCCCGGGCGCACCCCGGCAGCGACGGTGACGTGGTGCAGCCCTTCCCCCTGGACGGAGCCGAACTCGCCTGCCGGCTGCTGCACTTCGTGCCGGGTGAGCCGATCATGGACAGCCGCTGTCTCGCCCCCGCCGTCGTCGCCCGTCTCGGCGCACTCGCCGGGCGGATCGCCGCCGCCCTCACCGACTTCACCGCCCCCGACCCCGACCGCTTCCGGCCCTGGGACCTGCGCAACGCCCTCGACGTGGTCGAGACCCTCGCCCCGCACTGGCCCGACCGGGCCCGCGCCGACCAGGTGCTGAGCACAGCCCGCACCGCGCACGCCCTCGTGGAGTCGCACGCGAAGGACCTGCCGGTCCAGTTCGTCTACGGCGACATCACCGACAACAACGTCGTCTGCGAGACGGCGAAGGACGGCCGGCGGATGCCCGTCGGCGTGATCGACTTCGGGGACCTCGGCACCGGCTGGACCGTTGCGGAACTCGCCGTCACCTGCACCTCCGTCCTGCATCACCACGGTGCCCGTCCCGCCTCCGTACTGCCCGCCGTCCGCGCCTTCGACGCCGTACGCCCACTCTCCGACAGCGAGGCGGCCGCGCTGTGGCCGCTCGTCGTGCTGCGGGCGGCCGTCATGGTGGTCAGTGGGCAGTACGACGTCCTCCAGGACCCGGACAACGGCTACGCGTCCGCCGCCCTGGACCGGGAGTGGACCATGTTCGAGTCGGCCGTCTCCGTCCCGGCGGAGGTGATGACGGCCCAGCTGCGGGAGGCACTCGGCCGCCCCCTGCCGCAGGTCGCCGTCGTTCCCGCCCAGCGCATGCTGCCGGACCTGCCTGACGACATCCCGGCGCTCGACCTGTCGGCGCAGAGCGACGACCTGCACACGGGCCGGTGGCTGGAGGCGGACGCCGAAGCCGCTCTGGCCTCCGGCCGGCCGGCGGCCCGTACCCGGCACGGCGAGTTCCGCCTCACCCGGACCACGCTCGACACCACGGACCTCCCGGCGACCTGCGCCCTCGGAGTGGACGTGCATCTCGCGGCCCCGCTGGAGGTGCGCGCGCCCTGGGCGGGCACGCTCACCCGGCACGCCGACGGCACGCTCGACCTGCGCGGCGAGGGCCCCGTCCTGCGGCTGTACGGCGTCGACAGCCCGGCCGCATCCGGTCCGGTCGCCGCCGGGCAGCCCCTCGGCACAGTCGCCGAACGGGACGGCAGGCACACCCTCGGCCTCCAGCTGTCGACCCTGGCCGACCGGCGCCCCCCTCGGTTCGCCACCCCGGACCTGGCCGCCGGGTGGCTGGCGGTGAGCCCCGACCCCACGGCGCTGATCACCGGGCGGGACCCGGGGGAGCCCTCCGCCGACGAGGATCTCCTCGACCGCCGCGACCGCGCCTTCGCCGGCGTTCAGGAGCACTACTACGACGAGCCGCCCCGCATCGAACGCGGCTGGCGGCACCACCTCGTCGACACCCAGGGCCGCGGCTATCTCGACATGCTCAACAACGTGACCATCCTCGGCCACGGCCACCCCGGACTGAGCGACGCCGTGCACCGGCAGTGGCGGCGCCTCAACACCAACTCCCGCTTCCACTACGGCTCGGTGGTGGAACTCTCCGAGCGGCTCACCGCGCTCCTGCCCGCGGAACTGGACACCGTGTTCCTCGTCAACAGCGGCTCCGAGGCAGTGGACCTCGCCCTGCGCCTGGCCTGGGCGGCGACGGGACGGCAGGACACGGTCGCGGTCGAGGAGGCGTACCACGGATGGACGTACGCGAGCGACGCGGTCTCCACCTCGGTCGCGGACAACCCGAACGCCCTTTCCTCCCGCCCGAGTTGGGTCCACACCGTGGCCGCCCCCAACTCCTACCGGGGCCGCCACCGCGGTGCCGAGGCACGGCGGTACGGTCCCGAGGCCGCCGCGTGGATCACCGAGCTCGCCGCACAGGGGCACCGGCCCGCCGCCTTCATCTGCGAGCCCTTCTACGGCAACGCGGGCGGCCTTCCCCTCCCGGACGGTTACCTCCGGGAGGTCTACCAGGCCACCCGCGCCGTCGGCGGTCTGTGCATCGCGGACGAGGTGCAGGTCGGCTACGGCCGGCTCGGCACCCATTTCTGGGGCTTCGAGCAGCAGGGCGTGGTGCCGGACGTCGTCACCGTCGCCAAGGCGATGGGCAACGGGCATCCGCTGGGCGCGGTGATCACCCGGCGCGAGATCGCCGACGCCTACCGCAGCCAGGGCTACTTCTTCTCCTCGGCCGGGGGCAGCCCGGTCAGCAGTGTGGTCGGGCTGACCGTGCTGGACGTGCTGCGGGAGGAGCGGCTCCAGGACAACGCGCTGGAGACGGGCGGGTACTTGAAGCGTCGGCTGGAGGAACTCGCCGCCCGGCACCCGCTGATCGGCGCGGTGCACGGCTCGGGGTTGTATCTGGGCGTCGAGTTCGTCCGGGACCGCGAGACCCTGGAGCCCGCCACCGAGGAGACCGCCGCGATCTGCGACCGGTTGCGCGAGCTCGGCGTGATCGTCCAGCCGACCTCGGACAGACAGTGCGTACTGAAGATCAAGCCACCGCTGTGCCTGACCCGGCGGAGCGCCGACGTGTTCGCCGCAGCCCTGGACGACGTGCTGACCCACGGCTGGTGAGGCGGGTGCCGGCCAGGAACCCCCGCACGCCGACCGGACCCGGCGCGTCCGCCACCCTCGCCGACGTCGCCCGTGGAGCCGGAGTCTCCAAGACCACCGCGTCCGACGCGCTGCGCGGCCACGGCCGGGTGTCCGACGCGACCCGCCGGGCCGTCCTGGACACCGCCCGGCGCCTCGGATACACGCCCAACCGCAGCGCCCGCAGCCTGCGCACCTCCGTGACGGACACCATCGCGCTGCACATCCCGGAGTTCCTCACCAGCGCCGAGTACTACATGTCGTTCGTGTTCGGCGTCGCCGAACAGGCCGCGCGCGCCGGGCTGAACGTGACCCTGGTGTCGTCCGGCCGCCTCCCGCAGGCCGACGGACTGATCCTGTGCGACCCGATGCCGGACAACCCGGTCGTGGACCAGCTGATGACCGCGGGGCTCCCGGTCGTCACGGCCGAGCGCTACGGCGGCGACAGCCGGCCCACAGGCGTGATCTGGTCCGACCACGAAACCTCCCTGACGGAACTCCTCGACCACCTGCGCGCGAGGGGCGCCCGCCGGCCCGCGCTCATCGCCTCCGACTCCGCCGCCGACTGGGCCCTCACCCTCCAGCACACCTACGACCGCTGGTGCGCCCAGCACGGCGTCCAACGGCTGCTGCGCAAGGCGCCGTTCGGGTCCTCGCCGGAGGTACTGCGGGGCGTCGTGGGGGAGTTGCTCGCCGAGGCGCCCGAGACCGACGCGATCGTGTGCGCGGCCGACGGGGCCGCGGCGGCCGTCCTGCCCGAGATCCGGTCGGCGGGCCGGGTGGTGGGCGAGGACCTGCTGCTGGCGTCCTGCGTGGACAGCCTGGCGATGCGGACCGCGGAACCACCGATCACCTCGATCGACCTGAGGCCCCGTCACATGGGCGCGGAATGCGTCCGGTTGCTCTGCGAGATACTCGCCGGCGAAACTCCGCGCGGCACCACCCGCACCCTGGCCATCGACATGATCGTCCGGGCGTCCACGGACTCGTGAGGTTTCCGGGATCGGGTCGGCACCGCCCTCAGCGCCCCGGCGCCGCTCCGCTGCTCGCGCGGATGACGAGATCGACCGGGACGAGCGAGTCGGGAGGCGGCGGCTGTGCCGAGTCGTCGATCCGGCTCAGCAGGAGCCGCAGGGACCGGGTGCCGATCTCCGCGAAGTCCGTGCGCACGGTCGTCAGCGGCGGCAGCAGATGCCCGGCCTCGGGGATGTCGTCGTAGCCCACCACACTGATCTCGCCCGGCACGGAGCGGCCCGCCTCGTGGAAGGCGTGCAGGACGCCGAGGGCCATCTGGTCGTTGGACACGAACACCGCGGTGACGTCCGCGCGCCGGGCCAGCCGGCGCCCCAGGTGGTAGCCGGAGTCGGCGCTCCAGTCGCCGAACAGCGGCTCGGGGACCGGTGCTCCGGCCGCCTCCAGCGTGGCGCGCCAGCTCGCCAGACGCTGGTCGGCGGAGGTCCAGCCGCTCGGGCCCGCGATGTGCCAGACGGTCGGGTGGCCGAGCCCCAGCAGATGCTCGGTGGCCTTGCGGGCGCCCTCGCGTGAGTCACCGGTGACCCGCTCGGTCTCCGCGTCGAAGCCGTTCTCCAGCACCACCAGCGGGGTGTCCAGACGGGTGTCCGCCAGGGCGCGGCCCACCCACAGCTGCGGGGCGATGGCGATCACCCCGTCCGCGCCCTCGGCGGAGAGCCGGTCGACGGCCTCGACGACCGTGTCGTGCTCCGCCGAGTCCAGGGAGATGGAGCTCAGCAGATAACCGGCCTCCTGGGCCGCGGTGTTGATGGCGGTGAGGATCGCGGCCGGCCCGTAGCGCGCCGCGTCGAAGCTGATCACCCCGAGCATCCGGGTCCGCCCGCTGGCCAGCGACCGGGCGCTGCGGCTGGGCCGGTAGCCGAGGGTCCGCATGGCCGTCAGGACCGCCTCGCGGGTCTCGGGGCGCACGGACGGATGCTCGTTCAGCACGCGCGAGACGGTCTGCTTGGAGACACCCGCCAGCCGGGCCACATCGTCCATCACCGGACGCGAACCGGCGAAGTTGCGCCGGCTGCGCCCCTTCGGCACGGCTCCTTCGGCGGGGCTTGGGGTCATGGTGGCGGTGTCCTCGACGTGGTGGTGGCGGATGGTACGGCGGTCCCGGCCCGCCCGGGGAGCACAGCATAGGCGGGCCGGGACGGGGGATCCGGCAGGTGCACGGGGCTCCACGGCTGGTCAGACCGCCGGAACCGACCAGGTGTGCCGGGTGATCCACTCGGCGTGCGGGACGGCGGCCGTCCCCCGGGCACCGTGCGCCCGCTCGGGCAGATGGACCGGCGCCTGCGCGTGTAGCGGGAGCACCCGCAGCCGCAGACCCTCGGCGCGCAGCGCTTCCGCGGGAAGCCGGTCCAGGCCGATGTCCCAGACCCGCCCCGCGCAGAACTGATCGGCGACCAGCGTGTCCCCGACGTACGCCCGCCCCACGTCCCCGCTCCAGTGCAGCCGCAGCAGCGTCCCGGGCGGCAGCCCGTCCGGCACCTCCACGTGGTACTCGGCGGCCACGGTGTCGAACCACTTGTCTGCCGGGACGCTCGCCCGGCCCTGGACGCCCGTGACCGTCTCGGGGGCGGGTCCCGCGGGCCGCACGAGGGTGACCTCGGGCGCGGCGCCCTCGACGGCCGGCACCGCAGGCAGCGCGTAACGGGTGAACACCCCGTCCGTGACCGCCTCCGCCCGCACCCCGTCCACCACGGGCGCCCGCGCCGGCGCCGGCAGCACGGCGAACGACGTCGCCCTCCCCGACCCGTGCAGCCGTACCGCGTCCCGGTCGAAGACCACACCGTCCCCGCTCAGCACCAGCCGCTCGGCACCCCACGCCTCGCCCCGGTAGACGGTACGGGCCGTCGCCGCGTCCAGCACCAGCAGACCGACCCTCCCGCCGTCGGAGGTGTCCACCTCCACGAGGGCATCGGTGCCGGGACGCAGCCCGGTCACCAGCAGCCGGTCGCCGACCGGGACGACATCGCCGGTGGGCGTGCGCACGGCCGACACCGTGGCCGCGTCGAGGGCGAGTTCGGGCGCGATGCCCTCCGTCGCGGCCAGCACCAGGACCGTACGGCCGTCGACGTCGACCCTGCACACCGGCTGGGCGGTGGTCCACTCCAGCCGCAGACCGGCCACGTCGAGACGCAGCGGCCAGCAGAAGTACGCGCCGCTCGGGACCGTGACGGGAGTGCTGGGCAGAGCCAACTCGCCACCACCGGAGAGGAATTCGACCGTGAACGACGTCTCGGGGTGCTCCGGCAGCTGCTCGTGCGGCTGGTGGTTGTTGACGAACAGGAAGCCCGAGGTGCCGTCACCGCGCACCGCCCAGCGCAGGGTCTCCCGGTCGAACTGCACGTCCGGACGCCGCTCGGGCAGCACGGACCCCATGGGGGCGATCAGATGCCCGAAGTCCGCCAACAGCAGGTGCTGGAGCCGGAGTTCGTGGTAGGTCCGCCGGTACTGACCGTACTCACCGAGCGGCGCCTGGAAGTCGTACGTCAGGACGGGCAGGTCGTTCGGACAGCCGGTGGCGTGCGACTCCTGGAGGGTGCCGAGCTCACCCGCCGGGTTGGTGCCGCCGTGGAACATGTAATAGCCCTGCCAGACCGAGCCGCAGCCGATCTTGGTGAGGCCGAGCGCGCCGATGTCGTCGGGGTCGACGTACGGGCGGCGGTGGTACGACACCGCCATGCCGCCGCCCAACTCGCAGGTGGCCCAAGGGAATCGGTCCGCGAACGCGTCGGGCTCGCTGCCGCGCACGCGCACCGGGCGCAGGTCGGATCCGATGCCCTCGTCGTCGCGCTGGTGGGTGAAGAAGAAGTGCTTGCGGCAGGTGTCGGGCCAGCCGCCGTCGGCCTCGGTCCAGAAGGCCTCGGTGTAGCCGCCGTACAGCGGAAGGAGCTCGTCCGGCGGGAGTTGGACACCACCCCAGGCGGTCGAGGTCCACAGGGGCGCGCTCAGGCCGGCCTCCTGGGCCATCCGTTTCAGCGTCAGCAGGTGTCCGGGCTGGTCGTAGAGCTCGTTCTCGATCTGGATCGCCACGATCGGACCGCCGTGGGCCCGGTCCAGGCCGTCCAACTGCTCGGCGATCGCCGCGAACCAGGGGCGTACGGCGTCCAGGTAAGACGGGTCGTCGGTGCGGGGCACGCAGTCGCGGGCCAGTACCCAGTCGGGCAGGCCGCCGTTCCGGACCTCCGCGTGCGACCAGGGACCGACACGGGGGATGAAGTCCAGGCCGTGCAGGGCGCACAGCTCGGCGAAGCGGCGCAGGTCGCGGTCGCCTTCGAAGCGGACACGGCCCTCGACCTCCTCGTGGTGGATCCAGATGATGTAGGCGGCGACGGCGGTGACCCCGCCCGCCTTCATCTTCAGCAGTTCCTCCTCCCACTCCCCGGCGGGGTAGCGGGAGTAGTGGAACTCGCCGGACACCGGGAACCAGGGACGGCCGCCGCGGGTGAGCCAGCGGCTGGTGACCGCGATCGGATCGGGCACCCCGGGGGCGTCCGCGAAGGGCAGGTGCCCGGTCAGCGGAGGCCCGGCGGGGGAGGGGAGGCGCAGGTGGTGCGGGCGGGCCATCAGTCGCTCTCCGGTCCGAGGTCGGGCGTGTCGGTGAGCTGGGCGCGCGTACCGGTGGTGGCGTGCAGCTCAAGGAGGACCAGTTCGTTGGCGCCGGGGCGCAGGGCGGGCGCGGGGACGTACAGCGTGTGCTGGGGGCCGCGGTTCCAGTAGCGGCCGAGGTGGAAGCCGTTGACCCAGGCCTGGCCCTTGGTCCAGCCGGGCAGCGAGAGGAAGGTGTCCGCCGGGCTGTCCACCTCGAAGGTGCCCCGGTGGAATGCGGGTACCGCGTCCGTGGTCGCCTCGGACGGACCGAACGGCACGGCGGTCAGGTCGTCCAGCGGCACGGGCCGGCACTCCCAGCCGCGCAGCTCGGTGCCCTGGAAGGCCACCGGGCCGAGCAGCCCCTTGGGCGCCCCGATGCGCGGCCCGTAGTTGACGCCGCCCATGTTCTCCACCAGGACCTCGAGGACGGCACCGGCATGCGGGACCCGAACGGACAGCGTCTCGTCGTGCCGCTCACGCTCCAGTACGCCCACGGAGGCGCCGTCCACGAAGACCTGGGCGCGGTCGCCGACCCCGCCCGTGAAGCGCAGCAGCCCGTCGCCCGAGCCGGGCAGCGCGGTGCGGTAGAGCACGTAACCGGTGTGCACTCCCAGTGCGTTCATCGTCACCGGGGTGTCGGTGTGCGTCGACGGCAGCCCGCGGACGTACGGCAGCAGCGGCGCCCGGTGGTCCAGGTCGACGTCGGTGACCGGGAGTTTGGGCGCGGGCGCGGGCGCGGGTGCCGGCTCGTCGGGCGTGGCCGTGTGGCGGGCGATCACCTCGCGGAAGGCGTAGTACTTGGGGCCGGGATCGCCGCTCTCGGTGAGCGGGGCGTCGTAGTCGTAGGACGTGACGGTGGGCTCGAAGGCGTGCTTGTGGTTGGCGCCGTTGGTGAAGCCGAAGTTGGTGCCGCCGTGGAACATGTAGATGTTGACCGAGGCACCGGCCGACAGCAGACGGTCCAGGTCGGCCGCGGCGTCGGCGGCGGACCGTACGTGGTGCGGACCGCCCCAGTGGTCGAACCACCCGACCCAGAACTCCGAGCACATCAGCGGGCCTTCGGGCTGATGGGCGCGCAGGGCGGCCAGGTTCTCCTCGACCCGGCTGCCGAAGGTGACCGTGGCGAGCGTGCCCGGGAGGGTGCCGGCCGCCAGGTGCTCGGCGCCCGCCTGGTCGCAGGTGTACAGCAGCTCCTCGACACCGCGGTCGCGCAGCGCCTGGTGGACGTGCTTGAGATAGGCGGTGTCGTCGCCGTACGCCCCGTACTCGTTCTCCACCTGCACGGCGATCACCGGGCCGCCGTGCGCGGCCATGAACGGCCGCAGTGCGGGCAGGAGTCGGTCGAGGTAGCCGTCGAACGCCGCCGTGAACCGCGGGTCGCTGCTGCGCAGCCGGATGTCGGGGTCCGCGAGCAGCCAGGCGGGCAGACCGCCGTCGTCCCACTCGGCGCAGATGAACGGGCCCGGGCGCAGCAGGACGTGCAGGCCCTCGTCCTGGGCGAGGCGCAGCCAGCGGGGCAGATCGAGGAAGCCGTCCAGGACGAGCCTGCCCGGCTCGGGCTCGTGGAGGTTCCACGGCAGATACGTCTCGATGGTGTTGAGGCCCATCAGCCGGGCCTTGCGCAGCCGGTCGGTCCACTGGTCGGGATGGATACGGAAGTAGTGCATGGCTCCGGAGATGATCCGGAACGGCTCGCCTTGCAGGAGGAAACCGTCGGAGGACGTCGTCAGAGCGGGCATGCGGGGCATCCCTTCGAGTCAGCGGGAGTTCAGTGGGTTCGGGTGCTGCGGATGAGGGACATGGCATGCGATGTTACCGGTAACATGCGAGCCGTCAAGATCCGCGGACGGAGACAGAAGGGGCAGCGGGATTGGACTGGTGGTCCAGGCATTGGATTGCTAGTCTAGAAGGACTGGTGGAGGGGAGGCCGTGATGGAGGCCGAGCGGGACGCGATCATCGCCGCGCTCACATCGGTCGTCGACGGGATCGCGGCGACCTTCGGACCGGTGTGCGAGGTGGTGCTGCACGACTACCGCAGACCGGAGAACTCGGTGGTGGCCCTCGCCGGTTCGGTGACCGGGCGCGCGGTGGGCGGGGCGATGAGCGAGATCGGCCTGCGGATGCTCGCCCGCGGCGACGAGGCGGCCGACGAGCTGAACTACGTCACGCGGACCGACACCGGCAAGCTCCTCAAGTCGTCGACGATGCTGCTGCGGGACTCCTCGGGCGCGGTCTTCGGCGCCTTGTGCGTCAATGTCGACGTCACCGCGGCGAGCGAGGTCCACGCCCTGCTGGGCGCCCTCGCCGGGATCGGCACCGCCGCCTCCGCGGAACCGCCCGTCACCACCTTCGGCGACGACATCGACTCAGTCGTCGACGTCATGCTCGACGCACACCGGCACCAGTCGTGGGCGCTGCTCGACCGCGCCGGGCGCCTGGACCTGTTCCGCAGCCTGGACGAACGGGGCGTGTTCGAGGTCCGGCGGGCGATCGAGCAGGTGGCCGGGCGGCTCGGGATCTCCCGCGCCTCCGCGTACAGCTATCTGTCCCAGTCCCGAAAACAGGCGAACAGAAAACAGGCGAACACTGGAGGGCTCTCGTGACGACCACCACCCCGCCGGTCACCCTGGACGACGTCCGGGAGGCGGCGGCCCGGCTCAAGGGCGTCGCGCACCGCACGCCGGTGCTGCGCTCGCGGACCCTCGACGCCCTGGTCGGCGCCGAGGTCTTCCTCAAGTGCGAGAACTTCCAACGGGTCGGCGCCTTCAAGTTCCGCGGTGCCTACAACGCGGCCTCCCGGCTGACCCCGGAGCAACTGGCCCGGGGCATCGCCGCCTACTCCTCAGGGAACCACGCCCAGGCCGTCGCCCTGGCCGCCCGAGAGCTCGGCACCAGCGCGGTGATCGTCATGCCCGAGGACGCCCCGGGTTCCAAGCGGGCGGCCACCGAGGCGTACGGCGCCGAGATCGTCACGTACGACCGCTACAGCGGGGACCGCGAGGCCATCGCGGAGGCCCTGGCCGCCGAGCGGGGCCTGGCGCTCATCCCGCCGTACGAACATCCGCACGTGATGGCGGGACAGGGCACAGCGGCCCTTGAACTCCTGGAGGAGACAGGCGAGTTGGGTGCGTTGCTCACGCCCGTCGGAGGGGGCGGCCTCATGGCGGGCAGCGCGACCGCCGCCAAGGGCCTGCACCCGGGCATCCGCATGATCGGCGTGGAACCGGAGGCCGGCGACGACACCAAGCGGTCCCTGGAGGCGGGGCGGCGCATCAGCATCCCGGTGCCGAAGACCATCGCCGACGGACAGGCCCTGCACATGCCCGGCGAGCTCACCTTCTCGGTGAACCGACGACTGGTCGACGAGATCGCGCTGACCTCCGACGACGAGATCCGCGCGGCCATGCGGTTCGCCTTCGAGCGGCTGAAGATCGTCGTCGAGCCGAGCGGCGCGAGCCCGTTGGCCGCCCTGCTCAGCGGCCGGGTGAGCGGCCTGCCGGACCGGGTCGGGGTGATCGTCTCCGGGGGCAATGTCGACGCGGACCGCTTCGCGCGGCTCTGCGCGGGCGGGGACTGACACCGCTGGCTGTCACCCGAATGGCGGGCCCGCCTGGGCAGGCGGACGATGGAGTGATGGGGCCAGGCCCCCGCCGGTGCTGCCCAAAAGGGGCGGGAGACGGAGACCGGCCCCGGCCGTACCGCAACACGGCCGGAAGGGAGAGCCGTCATGTTTGAGGTGAAGACGCTCGACAAGCCGGACGAGCGCCGCGATTTCCCGCGGGGCCACCTCGAAGCGGTCCACATGAGCGGACTGGACTTCGCCGTGGGCACCTTCGAACCGGGCTGGCGCTGGTCCGAGTCCGTGGCACCCATCGCGGGCACCAGCAGCTGCGAGGTCCACCACAACGGCTATGTGGTCTCGGGCCGCATGCACATCGCCATGGACGAGGGCGGCGAGGGGGAAGTGGGCCCCGGCGACATCTTCGTGGTGTCACCCGGGCACGACGCCTGGGTCGTCGGCGACGAGCAGTGCGTGGTCTACGACTTCGCGGGCGGCATGGCGAAGGACTACGCGAAGGGCAAGTGAGGCCCACCGGCCCCGGACCGTCGTCTCCCACGCCGTGACGTACCCGCTCACGCCGCACTCACCGCTCACACCGCTCGCACCGTGACGACGATCTTCGCGCGCGCGTGCTCCACCTCCAGATGCCGGATGGCCTCGGCCGCCTCGCCCAGCGGGTACGTCCGCTCGACGGCCGGGGCGATCTTCCCTGCCTCGGCGAGTTCCCGCAGGGCCCCGAGATTCTCCTTGCGGGCCCGCGCCGGGAGTTGGAGCACCCGTTGCCTGACGAACGGGGAGAGGAGCAGGCCCCGGAGGGTGAGCCGCACCGGGCCGAGCACACTGCCGCCCTCGTACACACCACCGCCGGACAGGACGACGGTTCCGGCCGCAGCCGTGGCGCGCCGCAGATCGCGCAGTGAACGATTGCCCACCAGATCCAGGACGACGTCGTAGCGGTGTCCGGCGCGGGTGAAGTCCTCCCGGGTGTAGTCGACGATCTGGTCCGCCCCGAGGGAGCCGACGAGTTCGACGTTGCGCGCGCCGCACACGCCGGTCACCTCGGCGCCGTACGCCTTCGCGAGCTGCACGGCGAAGGTCCCCACGCCGCCCGAGGCGCCGTTCACCAGGACGGACTGGCCGGCCCGGACTCCGGCCACGTCCCGCAGTCCGATGAGCGCGGTGTTCGCGGCCAGCGGCATCGCGGCCGCCTGCTCGAAGGAGAGGCCGGCGGGCTTGAGGTCCGTCTCGCTGTCCTTGGCGCACACGAACTCGGCGAAGGTCCCGTCCGCCTCGCCGTACACCTCGTCGCCCGGATGCAGCCCCTTGACCTCGGCGCCGACCGCCTCGACGCGGCCCGCGAAGTCCCGGCCCCGGATCCGCACCTTCGGCGCGCGCAGCCCGAACGACAGCCGGGCGATCTTCGGGTCGCCGTGCAGGTAGTGCCAGTCGTAGGCGTTGACCGAAGCCGCGTGCACGCGCACGAGCACCTCGTCGGCGGCCGGCACGGGCCGCTCGACCTCCCTCAACTCCAGTGTGTCCGCCGAGCCGTACCGGTCCTGGACGACTGCCTTCATGGGTCCCCCTCCGTCGCTTCGGAGCGTACGGAAGAGGACCCGCCTTGCCATCGGAAACCGATCGGTTTACGGTGTGGGGTGTAGGTAAACCAATCGGTTTCTCGACGTTCCTGGAGGCTTTTCATGACCACCATCGAAGGTTCTGTCGCCCTGGTCACCGGCGGCAGCCGCGGCATCGGCCGGGCGCTGGTGACCGCCCTGTACGAGCGTGGTGCGAAGAAGGTGTACGCCACCGCCCGCGACCCTAGGACCGTCACCCACCCCGACGCGGTGCCGCTCGCCCTGGAGGTGAGCGACCCCGCCTCCGTCGCCGCCGCCGCCGAACAGGCCCAGGACGTCACCCTGCTGATCAACAACGCCGGCGCGTCCGTGAACGCGAGCTTCCTGGATGCACCCGTAGAGGACGTCCGCCGCGAGTTCGAGACCAACTTCTACGGCCCGCTCCTCGTGACCCGCGCCTTCGTGCCGGTCATCGAACGCAACGGCGGCGGCCACATCCTCAACGTCCACTCGGTGCTGTCGTGGCTCGGCGTCGCCGGCTCCTACAGTGCCTCCAAGGCCGCGCTGTGGTCGCAGACCAACTCCCTGCGCCTGGACCTGAGGCCGCACGGTATCGACGTCACCGGACTGCATGTCGGGTACGTCGACACGGACATGACCGCGAAGATCGACGCCCCGAAGGTCACGCCGGAGAGCGTGGCCGCGCAGGCCCTCGACGGCATCGAGTCCGGCGCCTTCGAGGTACTCGCCGACGACCTGACCCGCCAGGTGAAGGCCGGCCTCGCCGCGGACCTCTCGGCCCTGTACCCGCAGCTGGCGGCCTAGCCACCGGGAGGCATGTGGCGCGGTCCGTCGATGGATGCTCCCGCCGGGGGTGCACCGGCCCGTCTTCTTCCGGACGGCCGGGCTCGGGTCCCTGGCGTGGCCGGCCTCCAGGGCGGCGACACGGGCGCGGGCGAACCTGCCGAGGTGTCCCGGGCCGTGTTCCCGCGGTTGGCGGCCTGAGTCACCTCGGTGCGCGTGCGGTGCGGTTCGTCGGTGGATGCTGTCGCCGGGGTGTAGGGGCCCGCCTTTTTCCGGACGGCCGGTGCCGGGCGCGGTCGATGGCGCGGGAGTGGGTGAACCTGCCGACGATCTCGGACGCTGTTCCGCGGGTGGCGGCCTGAGTCACCTCGGTGCGCGTGTGGTGCGGTTCGTCGGTGGATGCTGTCGCCGGGGTGTAGGGGCCCGCCTTTTTCCGGACGGCCGGGCTGGGGTGCCGGGCGCGGTCGATGGCGCGGGAGTGGGTGAACCTGCCGACGATCTCGGACGCTGTTCCGCAGCTGGCGGCCTGAGTCACCTTGGTGCGCGAGGCGCGGTTCGTCGGTGGATGCTGCCGCCGGGGGTGTACCAGCTCGCCTTCTTCCGGACGGCCGGGCTCGGGTCCCCGGCGCGGCAGGCCTCCAGGGCGGTGATGGCTCGGGAGTCGGTGTGGGCGAACCTGCCGACGAGTTCGACGGCCCTGGCCCGCACCTGCGGGTCGGGATCGCCGGCCAGGTGCCGCAGCGCGGGCTCCAGGGCCCGCTCCGGGCCCGGCGCGCAGGTGTCGCCCTTGCACCGGTCGCAGGCCAGGGCGTGGAACGCGGCGATCCTGACGCCGGGGTCGGGATCGTCGGCCATGCTGATCAACTCGTCCATGGACTCGGTGTCCACGAGATGGTCGAGAAGACGGCAGCAGCCCTCACGCACGGCCGCGTTCTCGTCCCGCAGTCCGGCGCGGACGGCATCCAGCGCGTCCCTGTCCCGCCTGAGCAGCTCACGAAAGGCGGCGACGGCCCGTTGCGGGTCGCCCAGGCAGGAGACGAGGGCTTCATTGTCGGTCCTGACGAATCCGAGCATGACCTCAGTGTCGGACCGCGACGAACGGCCCGGCAAAGGAATTTCGAGGCACGGGCACCAAGCGGCTCGTCAGATCGGCAGCAGCCGCCCCACCAGGGCGCTGAGCTGGCGGACATTGCGGCACTCGTGCATCTCCACCAACTCGGCGTACTCGTACGCCGCCGAGTCGCCCGTGCCCCACTGCGCACGCGCCTCCGGGTTCAACCAGTAGACGCGGCGCGCCCGTTCGGCGATCTCCCGGATGGCGGGCAGGTTCGGGTCGCTCATGTTGGTGCGGGCGTCACCGAGGACGAACACCGTCGTGCGCGGACTCAGCGCGTCCCCGTACAGCGACGCGAACTCGCCCAGCGCCACGCCGTAGTCGCTGCTGCCGTGCCACCCCGTGAGCGTGGCCTCGGCCCGGATACGGGCACCCAGCCCCTCCGCGTCGGCCGCCCCGTGTTCGAGGAGCCGGGTGACCTCGTCGAGACGGTTGACGAAGGCGAACACCCGCACCTTGCTGAACTGGTCGTGCAGCGCCTGCACCAGCAGCATCGTGAAGTCCGAGAACCCCGACACCGAGCCCGACACATCGCACAGCAGCACCAGTTCGGGCCGGGCCGGCCGGCGCCTGCGCAGCACCGGCTTCATCGGCACCCCGCCCGTCGACAGCGAACCGCGCAGCGTCCGCCGCAGATCGATACTGCCCCGGGCCGCACGCCGGCGGCGGGCCGCGAGCCGGGTGGCGAGCTTGCGGGCCAACGGCTGGACCGTGCGCCGCAGTTCGGCCAGCCGGTCCTTCCCCGCGAACAGGAAGTCGACCCGGTCGGTCGTCGGCGCCACCGCCCGCCGCGCGATCTCGTCCCGGTCCCGCCGTTCCGCGACCCGTCGCCGGGCCTCAGCCGCAACCAGCGCGCGGAACGCCTCGATGCGCCGCCGGATCTCGTCCTCCAGCAGCCGGTCGGTGAACCCGGACATGCCCTGCCGCCCCCGCACGTCGTCCCGGACGCGCGCGAGCAGGGTCTGCGGGCGCAACCGGTCGAGCGTCTGGTACGACGACCAGCCGTCCGAGGAAGGGGAGTTGCCGTAGCCGCCGAACCCGTCGACGGCCTCCGCCGCGAGGCGGGCCATCAGGGTCTCGTCGTTCGCGGCCAGAGCCCTGGCGAGCCGCTCGCGCAGCTCCTCCCGGTCCGCGGGGCCGGTGCCGGGCGCGCCGACGCCCCGCGGGAAGTACAGGTCGAACACCGGGTCGAACACCGGCCGTTGGGCCGTGCTGTGCAGCAGGGTCGCCGCCAGGCCCTCCCGCAGTCGCTCGCGATCGGCGAACCCGAGCGCCTCGACCGCCTGCGCCGCGTCCACGGTCTCGCCCGTCCCGATGCGCACACCGTGCGCGCGCAGGGCGCCGACCAGGGAGGTGAGCCGCTCGGCGGTGCTCACACCGCGTCCAGGTCGAGCTTGGCCCCGGCCTTGAGGATGTCGTCCTGGTGCTTGAGGAGCACGCCCAGGCTGTCCCGTACGACCGTCTCGTCGAGGTGGTCCGCGCCGAGCGCGAGCAGCGTGCGCGCCCAGTCGATGGTCTCCGCGACCGAGGGCACTTTGCGCAGGTCCATCGCCCTGAGCGCCCCCACGACCCGGACCACGGACTTCGCCAGCGTCTCGTCGAGACCCGGCACCTTCAGCCGTACGATCCGCCGCTCCAGCTCCTCCTCGGGGAAGCCGATGTGCAGGAACAGGCAGCGGCGGCGCAGGGCCTCCGACAGCTCGCGGCTGGCGTTGGAGGTGAGGACGACGAAGGGGCGGCGGGACGCGGTGATCGTGCCCAGTTCGGGGACCGTGACCTGGAAGTCGGACAGGACCTCCAGAAGCAGGCCCTCGACCTCCACGTCCGCCTTGTCGGTCTCGTCGATCAGCAGCACCTTGGGCTCGTCGCCGCGGATCGCCGTCAGCAGGGGCCGGGAGAGCAGGAACTCCTCGCTGAAGATGTCCGTGCGCGCCTCGTCCCAGGTCTCGTCCCGGCCGGCGCTGATCCGCAGCAGCTGCTTGGCGTGGTTCCACTCGTACAGCGCCCGGGACTCGTCCACGCCCTCGTAGCACTGGAGCCGGACCAGCCGCGCCCCGGCGACCTCGGCAACCGCCTTGGCCAGCTCCGTCTTGCCGACCCCGGCGGGGCCCTCGACCAGGAGCGGCTTGCCGAGCCGGTCGGCCAGGAAGACGGTCGTGGCGACCGCGGGCGAGGCGAGGTAGCCGGTCTCGGCGAGGCGTGCGGAGACGTCGTCGACGGATGTGAACAGCAACGGGGCCTCCAGGGCGGCGCGAACTCGTTCCGCCAACTATCTAAGCGCTTGTTCACCGGTTCTGTCACGTGGTGGGACCCGTGGTGGGAGCGGGCACGGCGACGGGCGTCACCGGAGTGACGCCCGTCGCCCGCCGGCGCTCCTCACGCCGCCAGTCCCACCGCCTCCACCGCCGGAGTACGCAGCACCCTGCGGGCCGTGGCCAGGCTCGTCCCGATCGTCGCGGCCGTCGCGATCGCGACCACCGCCAGCCAGATGCCGAGTCCCTGGTGGGGCAGCACCGAGTCGGTGCGGACGAGGGTGAACGGGATGATCCCGGCCAGCGCGGCCACCGTTCCGAAGAACAGCCCGACCGCCGTGAGGATCAGCCCCTCCACGCCCACCGTGCCCAGCACCTGCCGCGGGCTCGCCCCGGCCAGCCGCTGCCGGCCGAACTCCTGACTGCGGTAAGTCGTCGCCGCGTACAGCGAGTTGACCAGCATCACGCACACGAACACCACGATGATGCCGACGACCGTGAGGTTCAGCGTCTGCAGGTTCTTCGCGTCGACCGTCTTCACCGCACCCGAGGCCTTCACGGCGTCGCTCTCCACACCCTGCATGTACAGCGTGGCGACGGACACCGCCGTGAACAGGATCAGCGACATCAGGATCCCGGAGAGGTGGTCCGCCCGCCGGCGCAGGTTCCGCACGGCCAGCCAGCCGCTCGCCCCGGTCAGAGGCAGCCGGTCCAGGACACCCTTCAGCAGTCGCGGCGCGAGCAGCGCGCACCCCACGGAGAGCAGGATCGCCCCGTACGCCGGAGTCGCCATGAGCGCCTCGTCCGTCGCCGAGAAGGCGAAGGTGGAGGTCACCGAGACGGCCCCGGTGCCGAGTGCCGCGTACGCGAGCAGCGTGCGCGCCCTACCCCGCTGCCGACGCGCGCGGGTGGCCCGCCGTACGGCGAGGAAGGCGGCGCCCGCCGCCGCGACCAGCGTGATGTCGACCCCCGACATCAACGCCACGACACCGAAGGAGGGCTCGACGCTCTCCGCGACCTGCCCGCTGTCCTGGAAGACGTCCAGGAGCGCCCGCCCGCCGAGCATCGCCGGACCGATCGCCAGCACGGCACCGATCAGGGCGACCGCCACGGACTCGCCCACGACCATCCGCCTGAGCTGCCCCGGCGTCGCCCCCGAACAGCGCAGCAGCTCCAACTCACCCGCCCGCTGACGGACGTTGACCGTCAACGTCGACGCCACGGCGAAGAACACCAGGAGGGTCCCGTAGCCGCCGACGACGCTCGCCGAGGTGGTCAGGGTGTCCGAGCTCACCGGGTCGACACCCGGCCCGCCCGCCGTGTCGTACAGCGAGTTGAACGTCATGATGATCCCCGCGCCCAGGAAGGCGGCCAGCAGGGTCGCGAGAAACCGTCCGGGCCGTTGCCGTATCGACCGCATCGCCAGCATGAACATCGCTCACACCCCCGCCGTCACGTCGTCGCCCAGGTGCGCGAGGCGCTCGGCCACCGCGTCCGGGGTGGGCACGTCCATCCGGCCCGCGAGCCGGCCGTCCGCGAGGAACAGCACGGAGTCGGCGTAGGAGGCGGCGACCGGGTCGTGGGTCACCATCACCACGGTCCTGCCGTGCACCCGCACCGCCTCCTGGAGCAGCCGCAGCACGTCCCGCGCGCTCCGGGTGTCCAGGGCGCCCGTCGGCTCGTCCGCGAAGATCACCCGGGGGTCCGCGACCAGCGCGCGGGCGATCGCCACCCGCTGCCGCTGACCGCCGGAGAGCTGGTCGGGCCGGTGCCCGAGCCGGTCGCCGAGTCCGACGGCCGTCAGCACCTCCCTGACCCGCCGCCGATCGACCTTCCGGCCGGCGAGCTTCAGCGGCAGGACCGTGTTCTGGGCGACGGTCAGTGTCTCCAGCAGGTTGTACTGCTGGAACACGAACCCCACCCGCCCGCGCCGGAACCTCGTCAGAGCCGCCTCGCCGCCACCCGTCAGCTCCGTGCCGTCCACCCGCACGATCCCGCTGTCCGGCCGGTCGAGACCGGCGGCGCACTGCAACAGCGTGGACTTGCCGGACCCCGACGGACCCATCACCGCGGTGAAGGTGCCCCGGGCCAGGCTCAGCGTGACCCCGTCCAGAGCGGTCACGGCACTGTCGTCCGTGCCGTAGGTCCTGCTGACCCTCACCAGCCGCAGCGCCTCCGCGGCGGGTCCCGTCTCGTGCGTACGTCCTGAACCTGTGCGAAACATCGTCGTCCCCCTTCGTCCGGCACGCCGTGTGCCTCGTAGAAGAAGCTACGGAGACGCAGGTCGCAGGACATTGGGCGTAGAACCCGTCTTGCGGGGTGTACTCAGTGACACCATCCGGCGGATACGGCAGGGTTGACCGCCATGACCGACGGAATAGCCTGGCTCGCCGAACCGCAGTCCATCGCCTGGGGCGGTTACAGCGTGGTGATCGCCCCCGACCTCGAATCGGAATCCCTGGCGCGACGGATCGCCGGGACCGCCCACCGGCCCTACCGGCCCCGCGCCATCGGAGAACTCACCGGACGCCAGGTGCAGGACCTGCTGGAAGGTCTGTACGGCGAGGTCCTGGACGGCATCGCCCTGTGCCACGGCGAGCTCGACGAGTGGTCCTACGTCATCAAGTACGGCGGCTGGCAGGGCGAGTTCGGCACCGGCACCCGGCCGGTCGACCACGGCGGCCTGCACGTCTACCACCTGGAGTACGAGGAGGAGAACGGCAAGCCGGTGCCCCCGAACTTCGCCTACCGCCACGACGAGAACCTGATGTGCGCGTTCAACCTGCACCTGGACGGCACTTGGGTACGGCAGCCCCGAGGGGGACCCCGACGTGGTCGCCGCCGTCCAGCAGCGGCTCATGGCCGCCGGACTGCCCGACGAGGACCTGGACGACCGTGCCGTGCACCGGGCCTGTCTGGAGGTGCTCCAGCGGCACTTCGGTCTCACCCTGCCCCGCGAGCGGATCCTGGAGGACACCCTGCCCACGCTCCTGCTGACCGGCCCCTGACGGCTGGGGCCGTTGTCAGTGGGGCGCGGTACTTTTCGGCACATGGGGATCTATCTGGTGAGCGTGGGCGCGCAGGAGTGGTTCGACACCGACGAGGAGGAGGGCAGGGGGGCGGTCGCCGCGGGGCTGAACGAGGAACTGCGCCGCCGGGGGCTGCCGCCGTACGAGTCCCTGCCCGAAGAGACGGAGTTCGTCCGCGGGTCGGGGCTGCGGTTCGAGGAGAAGCTGGTGCCGTCCATGGAGGGCCTACTGCGGCTGGCGCGTGACCGGCTGGCGCCCTCGGAGCCGGAGGCCCTTCTCGACTGGTCGGTACTGGTGCCGGTGCCGCTCGACGTGGAGATCGAACTGCCCATCGAGTCCTCCTACTCGGACACCACGGTGATCGCCGGAGCCCCACAGATCCTCGATCTCGCGCGACGACTGGCCGAGGCCGTGGGCCTGCCCCTCGACGAGATACCCGAGGCCTGCGACAACCTCGACCTCACCACGTGGTTCCTGGACGGCGAGGCGAACCGGGTCGCCGCCGCACGACCCGGGCCCTGGGCCGAGGACCTGGACGCCGCGTTCTACGTGGCGCTGTACCTGCGTGCCGCCCAGCACTCCCTGCGGCGCGGCTGCCCGATCGTCTACAGCTGACGCGACGGTGGGGTGAGACCGCCGGTCCTGAACGCTTTCACCTCGCGGCGCGGACGGTGGACACCCCTCACATCTGCCACTAGCTTCAAGCACCGACCCGGCTGAATCGATACAACGCCGAACAACCGCACAGCCGAAGGGACCACGGCATGACCGACGGAGTCCACCGCACCGACGTCGAGGGCCTCACGGTGGAGCACCGCACCGATCCGCTCGGCGTGGACGCCGCCCGCCCTCGCTTCGGCTGGCGCACCGCGTCCCGCGTCCGCGGCCGGCGGCAGACGGCGTACCGCATCCTGGTGGCGTCCGGCCCCGACCGTCTGGCCGAGGGCCGCGCGGACGTCTGGGACAGCGGCCGGACCGACTCGGCGGACTCGGTGGCGGTGCGCTACGCGGGCCCCGAACTGCACGCCTCCACCCGCTACCACTGGACGGTCCAGGTCTGGGACGAGAACGGCCGCAGGCTCCCCGACGCCCCGGTCGCCCGTTTCGAGATGGGCCTGCACAGCACCGACGGCGTGCGCGGCTGGGACGGCGCGCGGTGGATCAGCATGGCGGGCAAGGCGCCGAACAGCCCGGGCTCGCCGCTCCTGAGAAGGCAGGCAGCGCTGAAGGCCGGCCGCGTGCGCGACGCCCGGCTGTACGTCTCCGCGCTCGGCGTGTACGACGCCTATGTCAACGGTCAACGGGTCGGCGTGCCCCAGGACGGCGGCACCACGTACGAACTGCTCACCCCGGGCTGGACCAACTACGACACCACCGTCAGCTACTTCACCTACGACGTGACGGACCTGCTGGCGGACCAGCCGCAGGTCACCCTCGCGGCCGTGCTGGGCAACGGCTGGTACAACGGCCGCGTCTCCGAGAACAGCGTCTACTACGCGGAGTCCGGCAACCGCCTCGCCCTCAAGGCCAAGCTCCTGATCCGCTACGAGGACGGCTCCGGCCAGAGCGTCGTGACCACGCCCGGCGACGACTGGAGGGCCACGGACACCGGCCCCTACCGGGCCGACGACATCTACGACGGCCAGACCTACGACGCCCGCCGGGAACTGCCCGGCTGGACCGCCAACGGTTTCGACGCCTCCGCCTGGTCCGGAGTCGAGGAACACGACTTCACCACCCGGTTCCCCGACGCCCGACTGGTCGCCTACCCGGGCGAGTCGGCCCGGCTGATGCCCGAGTGGGACCGCAGGCCACGGTCGATCACCGTCCATACCGGTGGCGGCGATTTCGTCCCCGCCCCCGACCGCACGGTCACCGACCCCACCGAGGCCTCCACCGCCCCCCTCACCCTGCACCCCGGCGACACCGCCGTGATCGACCTCGGCCAGAACCTCGTCGGCGTCCCCCGCTACACCCTCCGCGGCCCCACCGGAGCCGAAGTCGTCCTCGAACCGGCGGAGATGCTCAACGACACCAGCGCGGGCGCGGACGGCCCCGAAGGTTCCGTCTACCGGGCCAACCTCCGCACCGCCAGGGCGACCAGCACCTACATCCTCAAGGGCGACCCGAAGGGCGAGACCCACCAGGACTCCCTGACCTTCTACGGCTTCCGCTACCTATCCGTCACCACGACCGCCACCGTCACCCTCACCGAACTGACCGGCCGGGTCGCCACCTCCGCCCTCCACGACATCGGCACCGTCGAGACGGACGACGCCGACGTCAACCAGCTGATCAGCAACGTCCGTTGGGGCCAGCGCGGCAACTACCTCTGGGTGCCCACCGACTGCCCGCAACGCGACGAACGCTGCGGCTGGACCGGCGACACCCAGCTCTTCGCCCAGACCGGCCTCTACAACACCGACGCGGTCGCCTTCCTGAGCCACTTCCAGGACATCCTGATCGACTCCCAGCGCACCTACGGCGCGGACGGCGCCCAGTTCACCTGGATCGCGCCCGGCGCCCGCTACAACGAGCCGGATCCGGCGAGCGGTTGGGCGGACTGCGGGGTCGTCGTGCCCTGGACGGTGTGGCAGATGAGCGGGGACACCACCGTCGTCGACCGCAGCTGGGACGCGATGACCGCCTACATGGACTGGATCCGGGCGCGCACCGGCGGCACCTACTCCGGACAGGGCGCGATCTTCGGTGACTGGCTGGCCTTCCAGGTCACCAGCACCCAGCTCGTCAGCGACGCCTACTACGCCTACAGCGCCCGGCTCATGGCGGACATGGCCCGCGCCACCGGCCGCACCGCCGAGGCGCACGCCTACGAGGAGCTGTTCTCGCACATCAAGCGGGCCTTCGTCACCAAGTACCTGAGCACCGAGAACGGTCGGCTGACCGTGCGTTCCAGCCTCGGCTCCCCGCCGCCCTGGACCCCGGGAGGCAGCCCCACCCGGACCGAGGACGACAGCCAGACCGCCCTGCTCTGGGTCCTCAAACTCGGCCTGTACGACACCGAGGCCCAGCGGCGCGCGATCGTCGAGCTCCTCGTCCAGAACATCGGCAACTCCGCCGCCTACAAGGCCGCCCACCCCGACAGCACCCGGGTCGGACACGCCGAGAACACCCTGTCCGTCGGCTTCCTCGGGGTGAACGTCCTGGCGCCCGTGCTCACCGAGGAGGGCCAGGTGGAGCTGGCCTACAAGGTGCTGCACCAGGACGCGATGCCGTCCTGGCTGTACTCGGTAAGGAACGGCGCGACCACGATCTGGGAGCGCTGGAACTCGTACTCGAAGGAGGACGGCTTCGGGCCGGTCGAGATGAACTCCTTCAACCACTACGCCTACGGCGCGATCATGGAGTGGATGTACGAGAGCATGGCCGGCATCGCCAAGGACCCGGCCCACCCGGGCTTCCGGCACTTCTTCCTGCGGCCCCACCTCGACCCGACCGGCAGGATCACCCGGGTCACCGGCTCGCACCGGTCGCCGTACGGCGAGATCGTCAGCGCGTGGACGGTGCGGGAGAGCGAGTTCACGCACCGGGTCGCGGTCCCCGCCAACAGCACCGCGACCCTGCGCATCCCCGCGGCCGACCCCGACTCCGTGCGCGAGGGCGGCACCCTCCTGTCACGCGTGCCGGGGGTGACGTACCTGGGTTTCGAGGACGGTGTCGCCTCGTACGAACTGCCCTCCGGGCACTACGAGTTGACGTCCTCACTCGCCTGAGAGTCCACCAGCACCACCTCCAGGGTGCGCGGCCCGTGCACCCCCTCGACCCGGTCCAGCTCGATGTCACTGGTCGCCGAGGGGCCGGAGATCCACGTCAACGGGCGTACCGGGTCGAGGCGTTCGAGGGCCTGCGGCACGGAGGAGACGACCTGGTTCGGGACGCGTACGACACAGACGTGGTGGTCCGGGACCAGGGTGATGCGGCGGCGGCCCTGATCCGGGCCGCCGTCCAGCACGATGGTGCCGGTCTCGGCGACGGCCACCGCGCACGCCGTGACCACGCTGTCGATCCGGTCCAGTTCGTGCGGGGTGCTCTCGGCCAGGTCCTGCACCTGTTCGGTGTCGGCGTCCGCGAGCCACGCCGGATCAAGACCCGGTGGCACGAGGACGGTCTTCGCCCCCCGGGCCGCCAGCATTCCGGCGAGTGTCGCCGGCAGGTCGGCCGAGGTGCAGCGGTGCACGATCGCCCGGTAGTCGGCGAGGTTCTCGGCCAGCAGTTCGACCGTCTCCTCGACACCTCGGTCGCCGTGTTCCCGCAGGTACGCGCGCTCGATCGGGGTGTCGTCCCCCGGGGTGTCGGCCAGCGCGCGCCGCACCCGGCCCAGAATCCGCTCCCTGCTGCTCACTTGGTGCCCTCCTTGCCGCCGCCTGTGCGCTGCCACCAGTCGCGGAACGGTTCCGCGGGCACGGCAGGCAGGTCCCGGGTGCCGCTCCACGCCTTGCCGGGGCCCGGCAAGGTGCGCGGATGGACCCGGCGGGTCCGCGACGCCGCCCGCTGGCCGGTGCGCAGGACACCGGGATGGGAGAACGCCCAGCGGGCCGCCCGCATGGCAGCCCGCTCGGCCGCGTGCCCCTTGGCGGGCTTGAGCACCACCTTGTTGCCCTCGCGGACCACAGGACCGCCCTGCACGACCCGCTCCCGCAGATGCACCAGCACCTCGGGGATGTCGATGGCGACCGGGCAGACCTCGTAGCAGGCCCCGCACAGCGAGGAGGCGTACGGCAGCGAGGCGTCGATCTCGCTTGCCGTACCCCGGAGTTGGGGGCTGAGGATGGCGCCGATCGGCCCCGGATAGACCGAGCCGTAGGCATGGCCGCCGGCCCGCTCGTAGACCGGGCAGACGTTGAGACAGGCCGAGCAGCGGATGCAGCGCAGGGCCTGGCGGCCGACCTCGTCGGCGAGGGTGTCGGAGCGGCCGTTGTCGAGCAGCACCAGATGGAAGTTCTGCGGGCCGTCCTCGTCGGTGGTGCCGGTCCAGGTGGACGTGTACGGGTTCATGCGCTCGGCGGTCGAGGAGCGGGGGAGTGTCTGGAGGAAGACCTCCAGGTCCTGCCAGGTCGGCACGATCTTCTCGATGCCGACGACCGAGATCAGGGTCTCGGGCAGGGTCAGACACATCCGTCCGTTGCCCTCGGACTCCACGACCACCAGGGTGCCGGTGTCGGCGACCATGAAGTTGGCGCCGGAGATGCCGACCTTGGCGCGCAGGAACTTCTCCCGAAGGTGCAGCCGTGCCGCCTCCGCCAGTTCGGCGGGCGTGTCGGTGAGGCCCTCGGGGGCCGGGCGGCCCCACTCGCTCATCTCCCGCTCGAAGATGTCCCGGATCTCACCCCGGTTGCGGTGGATGGCCGGGACGAGGATGTGCGAGGGCCGGTCCTTGCCCAACTGCACGATCAGCTCGGCGAGATCGGTCTCGTAGGCCCGGATGCCCTCAGCCTCCAGCGCCTCGTTGAGCCCGATCTCCTGCGTGGCCATCGACTTGACCTTGACGACCTCCGACTCGCCGGTCATCTTGACGAGGTGCGTCACGATCGCGTTGGCCTCGTCGGCGTCGGCGGCCCAGTGGACGGTGCCGCCCGCCGCGATGACCGACTCCTCCAACTGCACCAGATACCGGTCGAGATGGCGCAGCGTGTGGTCCTTGATCTGCTTGCCGGCCTCGCGCAGCTCAGCCCAGTCGGACACCTCCGCGACGGCGTTCGCCCGCTTGGCGCGGATGGTGTGCGTGGCGTGGCGCAGATTGCCGCGCAACGTCTTGTTGCCCACGGCCTCGTGCGCGGCCTCGGGGAAGGCCGGCATCCCCAGATACGTCCCGCTCATACGGCCGGCTCCTCTTCCGTGCTCGCCAGGATCTCCGCGATGTGCACCGGCCGCATGTCCGACTCCAGCCGGCCCATCGTGCCGCCGATGTGCATGAGGCACGAGTTGTCGGCCGCGCACAGCACCTCGGCGCCCGTCGACTCGGCGTTGCGCACCTTGTCCGTACCCATCGCCGCCGAGACATCGGAGTTCTTCAGCGCGAAGGTGCCACCGAAGCCGCAGCATTCGTCGGCGCCCGGAAGCTCCTTCAGCTCAAGGCCCTTGACCGCCTGGAGCAGCCGCCGGGGCCGGTCACCGAGCCCCAGGCCGCGCAGTCCGTGACAGGTCGGGTGATAGGTCACCGTGTGCGGGTAGTACGCCCCGACGTCCGTCAGCCCCAGCACGTCCACCAGGAACTCCGTGAGCTCGTACGTCTTCGGCACCACGGGCGCCAGGACGGCCGCGAGGCTCTCCCCGCGCCCCTCGGCCCGGGCCCGCTCACCCATCCGCGGATACAGCTCCCGCACCATCGCCCCGCACGAGCCGGACGGCGTCACGATCGCCTCGTAGTCCCGGAAGACATCGGAGAAATGCCGGGCCAGTGGTTCCGCCTCATGCCGGTAGCCGGTGTTGTAGTGGGCCTGCCCGCAGCAGGTCTGCGACATCGGGAAGTCGACGTCCACGCCCAGCCTGGTCAGCAGTTTCACCACAGCGCGCCCGGTGTCCGGATAGAGCGTGTCGTTGACACAGGTCAGGAACAGGGCGACACGCATCGCGGCTCCTTGTGGTCGATCATCGGATGGGTGCAGCGTAGTCGGGGGGCGACTCCCAGGGGAGCCCCCCGGGTCAGGCCCCGGCGAGCCGGGACTGAGCCTCGCGCCAGCGCGCGGTGTCGCCCTGCGGCTCGTACCGCGTGAGCGGCTGCGTACGGGTGAGCAGCTCGCGCCCGCCCGCGAGGTCGCCCACGAGCCCGTGGGCCCGCGCCTGGACCAGGACGTTGCCGAGGGCGGCCGCCTCGGTCGGCCCCGCCACCACCGGCAGCCCGCAGGCGTCGGCGGTCAGCTGGCACAGCAGGGTGTTGCGCGTCCCGCCCCCGACGACGTGCACGACGTCCACGGGGTGGTCGGCCAGCCGCTGCGCCTCCTCCACCGCCTTGCGGTGGGCCAGGGCCAGCGAGTCGAGGATGCAGCGCGTGACCTCGGCGGGGGAGACGGGCACCGGCTGCCCAGAGGCACGGCAGGCCTCGGCGATCCGCTCCGGCATCCGCCCCGGCGGGAGGAAGACGGGATCGGAGGCGTCCACCACCGACCGCAGCGCCGGCACCTTGGCCGCCTCGGGGAGCAGCTCGCCCAGATCCGGGTCGCCCCAGGCCCGTACGCACTCCTGGAGCAGCCACAGCCCCATGATGTTCCGCAGATACCGGACCGTGCCGTCGAGCCCCAGCTCATTGGTGAAGTTGGCGGCCCGGCTCTCCTCCGTCAGCACCGGCGCGTCCAGTTCGAGCCCCGCCAGGGACCACGTGCCGGTGCAGATGTAGGCGAACCGCTCACCGGAGGCGGGGACGGCGGCCACCGCGGAGGCGGTGTCGTGCGACCCGACGGCCGTCACCGGCACGGGGCCTTGCAGACCGGTCTCCTCCAGCACCTCCGGCCGCAGCAGCCCGGCTGGGTCGCCGGGCCGCCGCAGGGGCGCGAACAGCCCCAGGTCGATGCCGAGGCGCGAGGCGATGTCGTACGACCATCCGCGCGTCCGGGGATCGATCAGCTGGGTGGTCGAGGCATTGGTCAGCTCGGTGCCCTGCTCGCCGGTCAGCCAGTAGGTGAGCAGGTCGGGGATGAGCAACAGCCTGTGCGCGCCGGTGAGTCGGTCGGCGACGAGCTGGTACAGCGTGTTGAAGGGCGCGTACTGGAGCCCGGTCGCCGCATAGAGCTCGGGCGCGGGCACGGTCGCCCACACCTTCTGCGCGACCCCCTCGGTACGGGAGTCCCGGTAGTGCACCGGGTTGCCGAGCAGTGCCCCGTCGGCGTCCAGCAGCCCGTAGTCCACGGCCCAGCTGTCGATCCCGACGGAGTCGACCTGCCCGGCGGCCTTGAGCCCGTCCAGGACACCGCCGTAGAGCGAGAGGATGTCCCAGCGCAGGCCCTCCGGGACGCGGACCGGACGGTTGGCGAACCGGTGGGCCTCGGTCAGCTCCAGGCTGTCGGGGCCGACGCGGCCGACCATGACACGTCCGCTGGACGCGCCGAGGTCGACCGCGGCGTACGACTTCACGGACGCGCTCATCGCAGGAAGGCGGCCGCGACGCCGGCGTCGACCGGGACGTGCAGCCCGGTGGTGTGCGTCAGCTCCCCGCCGGTCAGCGCGAACACCGCGTTGGCCACGTGCTCGGGGAGGACCTCGCGCTTGAGGATGGTCCGCTGGGCGTAGAACTCGCCGAGTTTCTCCTCCTGCACGCCATACACGGCCGCCCGCTGGGCGCCCCAGCCGCCGGCGAAGATGCCGGACCCGCGCACCACGCCGTCCGGGTTGACGCCGTTGACGCGGATGCCGTGCTCGCCCAGCTCCGCGGCCAGCAGCCGCACCTGGTGGGCCTGGTCGGCCTTGGTGGCGGAGTAGGCGATGTTGTTGGGGCCGGCGAACACGGCGTTCTTGGAGGCGATGTAGACGACGTCGCCGCCCAGCTTCTGCGCGATCATCACCCGGGCCGCCTCCCGCGACACCAGGAAGGAACCGCGCGCCATGATGTCGTGCTGGAGGTCCCAGTCCTTGGCGGAGGTCTCCAGGAGCGGCTTGGAGATGGAGATACCGGCGTTGTTGACGACGAGGTCCACGCCGCCGAAGGCAAGCAGGGCGGCCTTGAACGCCCCGGCGATCTGCTCCTCGTCCGTCACGTCCACGGTCACCGCGACGGCCTTGTCGGGTCCGCCGAGCTCCTCGGCGACCGCGGCGGCGTTCTCGGCGTTGAGGTCGGCGACGACGACACACGCGCCCTCGGTGACCAGGCGCTGCGCGATGGCCCTCCCGATCCCGCTGCCGGCGCCGGTCACCAGCGCCACGCGCGTGGCGAGCGGCTTGGGCTTCGGCATCCGCTGGAGCTTGGCCTCCTCCAGGGCCCAGTACTCGATGCGGAACTTCTCGGACTCCTCGATCGGCGCGTACGACGAGACGGCCTCGGCGCCCCGCATCACGTTGATGGCGTTGACGTAGAACTCGCCCGCGACCCGGGCGGTCTGCTTGTCCTTGCCGAAGGAGAACATGCCGACGCCCGGGATCAGCACGATCGCCGGGTCGGCGCCGCGCATGGCGGGGGAGTCGGGCAGGGCGTGCCGCTGGTAGTAGGCGGCGTACTCCTCGCGGTACTCGGCGTGCAGTTCGTCGAGCCGCGCGACGGCCTCCTCCAGCGGAGCGGTCGGCGGCAGGTCCAGGACGAGGGGCCGTACCTTGGTCCGCAGGAAGTGGTCGGGGCAGGAGGTGCCGAGCGCGGCGAGCCTCGGGTGCTCGGCCCGGGCCAGGAACTCCAGCACCGGCTCGGAGTCGTTGAAGTGCCCGACCTGCGGCTTGTCCTGGGAGGCGATCGCGCGGACGTACGGCGCGAGCGCGGCGGCCCGTTCCTTCCGGTCGGCCTCGCCGAGCGCGCCGTACCCCTCGATGACGGGCCCGAAGGGTTCGGCCAGGCCGCGCTCCTCCAGGAACTTCTCGGCGGTCCGGATGATGTGCAGCGAGTTCTTCTCGCACTCCTCGGCCGTGTCACCCCAGGCGGTGATCCCGTGCCCGCCGAGGACGACCCCGATCGCCTGCGGGTTGGCGGCCTTGATGGCGGCGATGTCCAGCCCCAGCTGGAACCCGGGCCGCCGCCACGGCACCCAGGCCACCGTGTCGCCGAAACACTCGGCGGTCAGCTTCTCCCCGTCGGCGGCGCAGGCCAGCGCGATCCCGGAGTCGGGGTGCAGGTGATCGACGTGCGCGGCCTCGACGAGCCCGTGCATCGCGGTGTCGATGGAGGGAGCGGCGCCTCCCTTGCCGTGCAGGCAGTAGTCGAACGCGGCGACCATCTCGTCCTCGCGCTCGACGCCCGGGTACACGTCGACGAGCGCCCGCATCCGGTCCAGCCGCAGCACGGCCAGCCCGGCCTCGGTGAGCGTTCCGAGGTCACCCCCGGACCCCTTGACCCACATCAGCTCGACATCACCCCCGGTGACGGGATCGGTGTCGGTGCCCTTGGCGGACGCGTTGCCGCCGGCGTAGTTGGTGTTACGGGGATCGGAGCCAAGCCGATGGGAGCGGGCAAGGAGGGCGGCGGCTTCGGGGTGGGTTGCCATGAACGTTCAGTCCTTCTTGAGAGAGGGGGAGTGTTCTTACCTAGGGGCGCGGGGCTGTATCAATGTGCGGCTACCGCCGCGCGGGCGCGACCAGCCACAACGGACCCGCACCCCGCATAAGGCGGAAATCGGCAGACGCTTACGCTCCCCAACCAGCCTGTTCCCCGCCGACTCGCGAGGCCACCGTCTTCTCGGCCCACCCGGACCGCTTGTACGCAGCGACGGGGTTCGCGTCGAGACCCATCTCCTCGCGCACCTCGGCAAGCAGCGGCCGCACGTCCGTGTTGTACGCGTCCATCAGCACCGCGTTCGCCTCCAGGACATCCCCCTCGCGCTGAGCCACAGCAAGGGCGTCCCGGTCGACCAGCAACGCCTTCGCCGTCGCCTCCTGCACGTTCATGACCGACCGGATGATCGCCGGAATCTTCGCCTCGATGTTGTGGCACTGGTCGAGCATGAAGGCGACGTCCGGCGTGTAGCCACCACCCCGGATGACCTCGTACATGATCCGGAACAGCTGGAAGGGGTCGGCCGCGCCCACCATGAGGTCGTCGTCGGCGTAGAACCGCGAGTTGAAGTCGAACCCGCCGAGCTTCCCCTCCCGCAGCAGCGTGGTGACGATGAACTCGATGTTGGTCCCGGGAGCGTGGTGCCCGGTGTCGACGACGACCTGCGCCTTCTCCCCGAGCTTCAGGCAGTGCGCGTACGCCGTCCCCCAGTCCGGCACGTCCGTCGAGTAGAACGCCGGCTCGAAGAACTTGTACTCAAGGAGCATCCGCTGCCCGTCGCCCAGGCGGTCGTACACCTCGGAGAGTCCTTCGGCGAGCCGGTCCTGCCGTGCCCGCAGATCGTCCTGACCGGGGTAGTTCGTCCCGTCGGCGAACCACAGCTTCAGGTCCGTGGACCCCGTGGCGTCCATGATGTCGACGCACTCCAGCAGGTGATCCAGTGCCTTCCGGCGCACCGAGGCGTCCGGATGGCAGATGCTGCCCAGCTTGTAGTCGTCGTCCTGGAAGGTGTTGGAGTTGATGGCGCCCAGCCTCACGCCCCGCTCCTCGGCGAACTTCGCCAGCGCGGCGTAGTCCTCGACCTTGTCCCACGGGATGTGCAGGGCGACGGTCGGGGCCACCCCGGTGAACGCGTGCACCTGTGCCGCGTCCTCCAGCTTCTCCTCAGGAGTACGCGGTACGCCCTGCTGGGCGAACACCTTGAAGCGGGTTCCCGAGTTCCCGTACGCCCACGACGGCGTCTCGACGGCCTGGGTCTTGAGAGCGGCCTTCACCGCGGCGAGCTCGGTCACTTCAGGGCTCCTGTGACGTCGGGTCTTGAGGGCTCTTCGAACTGCTTCTCTATGAAACGATTCAATACGGGAAAGTATGGGGCCCTCGCGGGGGTGTCAACCCCTGCGACCAAGGCTGTTGCCCGTGACCCCCCTGTGGCCTGAGTTCATCGAAAGTTTTTCGACACGAACCCATTGACGTGACATGCGCTCCACGCCTAACGTCCCGGCAACCAAGTTGAAACCTTTCACGGTGCCGTGAGGGCCGTCCCGCCGGCGTCGTCGAGGAGCCCCAATGACCCACCCGTCCACCACGGGTCCGGCCCCGGTTCTCGCGCTCAAGGACATTTCGAAGTCCTTCGGCGCGGTTCGCGCCCTGCGGGACGTCTCCCTGGAGCTGTTTCCCGGGGAGGTGCATGCCCTCGCCGGGGAGAACGGCGCGGGCAAGTCGACCCTCATCAAGACCCTCGCGGGAGTGCACCGACCGGACACCGGCCAGGTAGTGCTCGACGGTGAGCCGGTCGTCTTCCACGGTCCCGGTGACGCCCGCGACGCCGGTATCGCCGTGATCTACCAGGAGCCCACGCTCTTCCCCGACCTGTCGATCGCCGAGAACATCTTCATGGGCCGCCGGCCCCGGCGCGCCCTGGGCCGGATCGACCACAAGGCCACGCACGCCGCGACCCTGGCCCTGATGCAGCGCCTCGGGGTCGAGCTCGACCCCGACCGCCCGGCGCGCGGCCTGTCCATCGCCGACCAGCAGATCGTCGAGATCGCCAAGGCGCTGTCCTTCGAGGCCCGCGTCCTGATCATGGACGAGCCCACCGCGGCCCTGACCGGCAGCGAGGTGGCCCGGCTCTTCGGCGTCGTCAAGGCGCTCCGTGAGCAGGGTGCCGCGGTGCTGTTCATCTCGCACCGGCTGGAGGAGATCTTCCAGATCTGCCGGCGGGTCACCACCCTGCGCGACGGCGCCTGGATCGCCAGCGAGCCGATCGAGGGCATGACCGAGGACGACCTGGTCCGCCGTATGGTCGGCCGTGACCTCGACGAGCTGTACCCCAAGCAGGACGTACGCCCCGGCGAGGTCGCGCTCACGGTGAGCCGGCTGACCCGGGAGGGAGTCTTCACCGACGTCTCGTTCGAGGTCAGGCGAGGCGAGATCGTCGGTCTCGCGGGACTCGTCGGAGCGGGCCGTACCGAGGTCGCCCGCGCCGTGTTCGGCATCGACCGCTGGGACGCCGGCGAGGTCTCCGTGGACGGCAGGGCGCTGCTCAACGGCGCCCCGTCCACCGCGATGGCCGCCGGCCTCGCCCTGGTCCCCGAGGACCGGCGCGCCCAGGGTCTCGTGATGGACATGTCCATCGAGCGCAACATCGGCCTCACGGGCCTGCGCACGACCGTCAAGGCGGGCCTGATGGACCGCGGCGCCGAACGCAGCCGCTCCCTCGACTGGGCCGTCAAGCTTCAGGTGAAGTACGCCCGGATCGCCGACACCGTCAACACCCTGTCGGGCGGCAACCAGCAGAAGGTCGTCCTCGCCAAGTGGCTGGCCACCGGCCCCAAGGTGCTCATCGTCGACGAGCCGACCCGCGGTATCGACGTCGGCACCAAGGCCGAGGTGCACCGGCTGCTGGGCGAGCTGGCCGCCGACGGGGTGGCCATCTTGATGATCTCCTCCGACCTGCCCGAGATCCTCGGCATGGCCGACCGCGTGCTCGTGATGCACGAGGGCCGTCTCACCGCCGAGATCCCGCGCTCCGACGCCACTGAGGAAACCGTGATGGCCGCAGCCACCGGGAGGGCCGCCGCATGACGGTGACGACTCCCCACCAGGCCCCCGTGACCGACGTACCCAAGTCCAGCGGCACCCGGCTGGTCGACCGCGTATTCAAGATGCGCGAGCTCGCCATCCTGGTCGTCTTCCTGGTGATGATCGTCGTCACCCAGATCGGGAACAGCGACTTCCTCACCGAGCAGGGCATCAAGGACCTGCTGCTGAACGCCACGATCCTGGTGCTGGTCGCCACCGGGCAGTCGCTGGTGGTCATCACGAGGAACGTCGACCTCTCGGTCGGCTCCATCCTCGGCATCAGCGCCTTCGCCACCGGCACCTACCTGCACGGCGGCGGCAACCCCGTCGTGGCGATCGTCCTCGCGGTCCTGCTCGGCATCGGCTTCGGCCTGCTCAACGGCCTCCTCGTGAGCCTCGGCCAGGTGCCCGCGCTCGTGGTCACCCTCGGCACGCTCTACATCATCCGGGGCATCGACTCCATCTGGGTCGGCTCCCGCCAGATCACGGCGGCCGACCTCCCGGACAGCTTTGTGAACTTCGGCTCCGGCGGCATCTCCGCGGTGCCCTGGCTGGCCCTGATCGCGCTGGCCGTCCTCGTCGCCACCGCGTACTACCTCAAGCACTTCGGCAGTGGACGCGAGCTGTACGCGCTCGGCTCCAACCCCGAGGCCGCACGGCTCGCCGGCATCCCGGTGCGCAAGCGGATCCTGGCCGCGTACACCTTCTGCGGCGGCCTCGCCGGCCTCGCCGGCGCGATGTACCTGGCCCGGTTCGGCAACGTCGACTCCGGGACCGGAACCGGCTACGAACTGACCGTCGTCAGCGCGGTCGTGGTCGGCGGTGTCGTCTTCACCGGCGGCTCCGGCAGCGTCTACGGCGCGGCCCTCGGCGCCCTGCTGCTGACCTCCATCAACAGCGTGCTGCCCGCCCTCGGCGTCAGCTCGGTCTGGGTGCTCGCCATCAACGGCATCCTGCTCATCCTCGCCATCGCGGTCGACCGGATCGTCGCGCTGCGCGTGGCCTTGGCCCTGAAGAAGAGGAACGCCCGCCATGCCTGAGTCCCTCAGCCGCGCGAGCCGCTGGTCCACCTTGAAAAGGTGGGACTCAGCCGTCGGTGCTCTCCTGATCGTGGTCCTGCTGCTCTCCTTCGGCACCGTCGACGGCTTCGGCAACGTGCTGAACCTGTCCTTCCTGATCGGCAACACCCTGCCGATCGCGCTGATCGCCCTGCCCATGACCCTCCTCGTGGTCTCCGGCGAGATCGACCTCTCCGTCGCCTCCACCGCCGGACTGTCCGGCGCGGTGATGGGCGCCCTGTGGAACCAGGGCCTGACGATCGAGGTGATCATCCCGATCTGCCTGGTGCTGGGAGTGGCGTGCGGACTCGTCAACGGTCTGCTCGTGACCCGCCTGGGCCTGCCCTCCCTCGCCGTCACCATCGGCACGCTCGCCGCCTACCGGGGCATCGCACAGATCGTGCTCGGCTCCGACGCGGTCACCGACTTCCCCACGCAGTACCTGGACTTCGCGGCGGGCCGGATCGGGGACACCTTCATCCCGCAGGCCTTCCTGCCCTTCCTCGTCCTGCTCGCGATCGCCGTGGTCGTCCTGCACGCCACGCCGTTCGGGCGGTCGGTGTTCGCCACCGGCGCGAGCGAGGAGGCGGCGCGGTTCGCCGGCATCCGCGTCAAGCGCCAGAAGCTCATCCTGTTCACGGTGACGGGCCTGATGGCCTCGCTCACCGGGATCTTCTGGGCACTGCACTACGCCAGTGCCCGCTACGACAACGCCACGGGCCTCGAACTCTCCGTCGTGGCAGCCGTGTTGCTGGGCGGCATCGACTTCGACGGCGGCAAGGGCACGCTCGGCGGCGCGATCGCGGGAGTCTTCCTCCTCGGCACGCTGCAGAACGTGATGAGCCTCCAGGACGTCTCCGCCCAGTCCCAGATCGTCGTCACCGGCGTTCTTCTCGTCCTCTCCGTGCTCGGCCCCCGGGTCGCACGGCAGATCTCGGTTGCGAGGGCCGGCCGCCGAGCCGCGTAACGCTCCGCTGGAAGGCCGTCTCAAAGCTGCGGGCCGTCTGTGGCTGGTCGCGCCCGCGCGGCGGAGCCGCACATCGATACCGCCCCGCGCCCCTGAGGGGCGCAACCGTTCACCTCCGTCACAAAGGACCCGTCATGCGCAAGTCATCCCTCCGCCGTTCCTGCGCGGCCCTCGCCGCCGGCACCTCGCTCGCCCTCGCGCTCACCGCGTGCGGCGGCACCACCAAGAAGGACGTGCAGGACGAGGGCGCCTCAGCGGCCTCCACCGCCAAGGCCGACCCCAACGCGGCCACCAAGAAGGGTTTGACCGTCGGGTTCCTGCCCAAGCAGGTCAACAACCCGTACTTCACCTCCGCGGACAAGGGCGGCGAGAAGGCGCTGACCGAACTGGGCAGCAAGTACAAGGAGGTCGGTCCGTCCAGCGCCACCGACACCGCCGGCCAGGTCTCCTACGTCAACATGCTCACCCAGCAGCAGGTCAACGCGATGGCCGTGTCCGCGCAGGACCCGGGCGCCCTGTGCACCGCGCTGAAGCAGGCCATGAAGAACGACATCAAGGTCGTCACCTACGACTCCGACACCAAGGCCGACTGCCGCAACGCCTTCGTCTCGCAGGCCTCCGCCGAGGACCTCGGCCGCACCGAGGTGCAGCTGCTCGCCGAGCAGATCGGCTACAAGGGCGAGATCGCGATGCTGTCCGCCGCCCAGACGGCGACGAACCAGAACACCTGGATCGACTTCATGAAGGACGAGCTGAAGGACCCGAAGTACAAGAACATCAAGCTCGTCAAGGTCGCGTACGGCAACGACGACGCCCAGCAGTCCTTCCAGCAGACCCAGGGCCTGCTCCAGGAGTACCCGAACCTGAAGGGGATCATCTCCCCGACCACGGTCGGCATCAAGGCGGCGGCCCAGTACCTCTCCGGCTCCAAGTACAAGGGCAAGGTCAAGCTGACCGGCCTCGGCACCCCCAACGACATGCGCAAGTACGTCAAGAACGGCACCGTCGAGGGCTTCGAGCTGTGGGACCCGGCGAAGCTCGGCGCGCTGGCCGCCCAGACCGCCGTCGCGCTGGTCTCCGGTCAGATCACCGGCAAGGAGGGCGAGACCTTCAAGGCCGGCGGCACCACGTACACCATCGGCAAGGACGGCGTGATCAACCTCGGCAAGCCGACCGTGTTCACCGCCAAGAACATCGACCAGTTCAACTTCTGATCGCCCTCTCAAGGAGCGGTACTTCATGCAGCGCGTCTGTTTCCTCCTCAAGGTCCGTGAGGACCGGATCGCCGAGTACCGCGAACGCCACGCCGCCGTGTGGCCGGAGATGCTGGAAGCGCTCTCGGCCACCGGCTGGCACAACTACTCGCTCTTCGTGCGCGACGACGGACTGCTCGTCGGCTACCTGGAGACCGAGGACTTCGAGGCCGCCAAGGCCGGTATGGAAGCCACCGAGGTCAACGCCCGCTGGCAGGCCGAGATGGGCGGTTTCTTCGAGTCCCTCGACGGAGCCCGCCCGGACGAGGCGATGAAACCGCTCACCGAGGTGTTCCACCTCGCCTGACCTTCCCCATCAGGAGCCGCATCCATGAGAAGGCGCACGCTGCTCGCAGGTGCCATCGTGTCCGCCATGTCCACCTCCGCGCTCACCGGCGGCACAGCCCGCGCCGCCGACCCCGGTCCCTCCGTCACCCGGACCGGCACCACCACCCTCGACGGCCAGGCGGTCTTCTTCGTCTCCTACGACGGCCTCGTCAACAACAACTCGTTCCAGAAGAACGGCCTGCTGACCTACAAGGGCTACCAGTACGCCGTCTGGTACACCGCCGACAAGAACGCCGTCGTCGGCCGCCGCGTCGTCGGCGGGAGCACCTGGTCCACGGTCCAGGTCGGCCACACGCTGAAGACCAGCGACTCCCACAACGTCATCTCCATGGGCGTCTCCAAGGTGGACGGCCGCCTCCACCTCAACATGGACTCGCACAGCGACGGCTTCACCTACGTCAAGTCGGCCGCCGGGCTCATGGACAACCCGTCCGGACTGAGCTGGACCGCCGCCCGGTTCGGCGCGCCCCAGTCCACCCTGGACGGCCTGGCCCTCACCTCGCAGTTCACCTACCCGCAGTTCGTCGCCACTCCCGACGGCAGGCTCCAGCTCGGCTACCGGGCCGGGATATCCGGCAACGGCCGCAACGCCCTCGCGGAGTACGACGGTTCGGCCTGGACCGACCTCGGGGAGTGGTCCGGCTCGACGGGCACCTACACCAGCGAGCACGGCTCCTCGACGGCCCGCAACATGTACCTGCACGGCATCGACTACGACCGGAACGGCCGGCTGCACTCCTTCTTCACCTGGCGCGAGCAGAACGGCGCCGTGATGTGCAACAGCGGCGGCATCACCAACCACGACACCGGCTACGTCTACTCCGACGACCGCGGCCGCACCTGGCGCAACAACGCCGGCACCGTCGTCGGCACCACCGGCGGCTCCGACAAGGTCGCCGTCACCGACAGCGGCCTGGTCATCGACGCGCTGAACCCGGACCACTCCCTGATGAACCAGGAGAGCCAGTCCACGGACTCCTCGGGACTGCCGCACGCGATCATCAGTTACGTCCCCGGCCGCTTCGGCCAGTGCACCACGAACTACGTCTTCGACCGCACCGCGGGCGGCCGCGCCTTCCACGTCCGCAAGAACTCCTCGGGCACCTGGCAGAAGACCGAGATCCCGGTCGTGCTCGGCTCCAGCCAGCGCACCAAGCTGATCCTGGACAAGTACGACAACGCCTACGCGATCTTCCCGTTCGGCCGGATCGCCGCCGCGTCCAAGGCGTCCGGGTACACCGACTGGAAGATCCTGTTCGACGGCAGCGGCCTCAACGCCTTCGGCGAGGTGGTGATCGACGAGACGCGGGTGGCGCAGGACAACGTGCTGTCGTTCATGTACCAGGAGAAATCCAACGGTACGACCCCCTCGGCGCTCCACGTCGTCGACTTCGTGTTGCCCGCCTGATCATGACCGGTGTGGGGGCGGCTCGACGATAATGTGAAGGTCGTCCTGTCGCCCCTCGTCTCCCTGGAGGTTCCTGCCCGATGGTCCAGTCGGTGGGTATCAAGGACGTCGCCCGAGCCGCCGGAGTCTCCGTCGGCACGGTCTCGAACGTCATCAATCGTCCGGACTCCGTCGCCACCGAGACCCGGGCGCGCGTCCTGTCCGCGATAGACCGGCTCGGCTATGTCCGCAGCGAGTCCGCCCGCCAGCTGCGCGCGGGCCGCAGCCGGATCATGGGCCTGCTCGTGCTCGACATGGGCAACCCCTTCTTCGTCGACGTCGCACGCGGCGCCGAGCGGGCCGCCCGTGAGGACGGCCTCGGCGTGATGGTCTGCAACAGCGCCCAGAGCGCGAGCGAGGAGGCGGAGTACCTGTCCCTCTTCGCCGAGCAGCGGGTCCGCGGAGTCCTGCTCACCCCGACCGACGCCTCCGGCCGCAACATCGACTCCTTCCGCCGCCACGGCATCCCCTTCGTCCTCGTCGACCGGGTCGCCGAGGGCACCACGGAGTGCTCGGTCTCCGTCGACGACGTCGCGGGCGGGGCCCTGGCCGTACGCCACCTCGTGGACGCCGGGCACCGCTCCATCGCCTACGTCAGCGGCCCGCCCGGCCTCAACCAGGTTCGCGACCGCCGCACCGGCGCCCTGAACGCTCTCGCCGAGGCGGGCCTGGGCCCCGACCACCTGCGCGAGCTGCCCACCGAACGTCTCGACGTGGCCGCGGGCCGGGACGCCGGCGCCCGCCTGCTCGGCCTCGCGGACCGTCCGACCGCCGTGTTCTGCGCCAACGACCTGCTCGCCCTCGGCGTGCTGCAGGCCATGTACGCGGCGGGGATCACGGTCCCCGACGACCTCGCCATCGTCGGCTACGACGACATCGAGTTCGCCGCCGCCGCGGCCGTCCCGCTCACCTCCGTCCGCCAGCCGGCCGTCACCATGGGCGCCCTGGCCGCCGAACTGCTCCTGGAGGAGACGGAGGCGGAGACCACCGGCAAGCGCCACGAGCACCGCCGGGTGGTGCTCCAGCCCGAACTGGTGGTGCGGCGCTCCAGCCTGGCTGCCCGCTGACCCGCAAGTCAGTAAGATTTCATGATCGAAGGGGTCGGTCGGCGGACGAACATGTGCTGAACTGGGACGCGCCCTGAAGAATCCGTCCGTCCCGGGAGCCCAGTTGTCCGCGACCTACCGCCAGCCCGGCCTCGTCCTCACCGACCGCCGCTTCAGCGTCCCCCTCGACCATGACGACCCGGCCGGGGAGACGATCGAGCTCTACGCCCGTGAGGCCGTGGCGAGCGACAAGGCGGGCCAGAACCTGCCGTGGCTGGTCTACCTCCAGGGCGGGCCCGGCTTCGGCGCGAACCGATTCGTCGGCAAGGGGGGCTGGTTCGGGCGGGCCCTGAAGGAGTACCGCGTCCTCCTGCTCGACCAGCGCGGTACGGGCCACTCCAGCCCCGCCAACCGCCAGACCCTCCCGCTGCGCGGCGGCGCCGCCGAACAGGCCGACTACCTGGCCCGCTTCCGCGCCGACTCCATCGTCCGCGACTGCGAGGCGATCCGCCCCCAGGTGACGGGCGGCGCCCCCTGGACCGTCCTCGGCCAGAGCTTCGGCGGTTTCTGCGCCACGACCTATCTGTCCCTCGCCCCCGAGGGCCTCGCCGCCGCCGTCATCACCGGCGGTCTGCCCTCCCTCGACGCCCACGCCGACGACGTCTACCGGGCCGCCTACCCGCGTGTGGAGCGCAAGGTCGCCGCGCACTACGCCCGCTATCCGCAGGAGGTCGAGCGGGCCCGCCGTATCGCCGACCACCTCCTCACCCACGAGGTGACCCTGCCGAACGGCTACCGGCTGACCGTCGAGGCCTTCCAGTCGCTCGGCATCCTCCTGGGCGGCAGCGAGGGCAGCCACCGGCTGCATTTCCTCCTGGAGCACGCCTTCGTCCGCACCCCGCAGGGCCCGGAGCTCTCCGACGCCTTCCAGGAAGAGGTCCAGGGCCTCCTCTCCTACGCGCCCCACCCGCTCTACGCCCTCGTCCACGAGGCCACCTACGGCCAGGACGAGCGGCCCACCGCCTGGTCGGCCGAACGGGTACGCGCCGAGTTCCCGCAGTTCGACGCGGCCAAGTCCCTCGCCGGCGACGAGCCGCTGCTGTTCACCGGCGAGTCGATCCACCCTTGGCTGTTCGACTGCGACCCGGCCCTGCGGCCGCTGCGCGAGACCGCCGAACTCCTGGCCGCCCGCACCGACTGGCAGCCTCTGTACGACCCGGCCCGCCTCGCCGCCAACGAGGTTCCGGTCGCCGCCGCCGTCTACCACGACGACATGTACGTCGACACGGCCCACTCCCTTCGGACCGCCCGCGCGATCCGCGGGCTCCGCACCTGGGTGACGGACGAGTTCGAGCATGACGGCGTCCGTGCGGGCGGCCCGCGGGTGCTGGACCGGCTGCTCTCCCTCGTCCGCGGCGAGGTCTGACGCCGAAGACCGGGGCCGTCGTGGGCGCGAGCGGCCCGTGGGCGACGACATGCCCCCCTTTCGATTCCGGCATAAGGTTCATTTCGATCAAGTGTCGACGCCGGAGTCGAGAGGACGTCAGCCGATGAGCACACCGTCACCCCACGGACGGTCCCGGATCGCCGCCCTCGCCGTGGTCATGGCCGCCGCGAGCACGCTCGCCCTGGCGGCGTGCGGCAGTGACGACGACTCCGGTGGCACGTCGGTCTCCGCCGAACGGCCGACCGCCCCGGACACCGCCTCCTTCTTCGGCAGCGCGGCCTCCGCGCTCGCGTCCGCCGAGGCCTCGGCCCGGGCCAAGGCCTCCGAACTGGCCGCGTCCGCCTCGGCGGCCGCCTCCTCCTTCGAGGCAGCCGTCTCCGCCGAGACGGCGCGCGCCGCCAAGGCCGCGCGGACCGAGCTCGCCAAGGTGGACGGACCGGGCAACGCCAGATCCGAGGTCACCATGACCGGCAAGCCGCGCTCCGAGACCGGGGGCCTGCTCGCCGTCGTCGTCACCATCACCAACAAGACCGAAGCGACGGCCTCGTACGCCGTCCAGGTCGACTTCCTGGACTCGTCGGGCAAGGTGGTGGAGACCCGGTACGTCGGCGCCGAGGACCTGAAGCCGGGGGAGAAGGTCCAGCCCGTCGCCGTCAGCCGCAAGCCCGCCGACCCGGTGCTGACGCCCAAGCTGGCGAAGGCGCAACGGTATTGACCCACGCCGTGCGTCATGTGATCGTCTCGCTTCCACGGACGACCCCGGCTCGACCTGCCGGGCAGCGCCCGCTGACTCAGGCCGCCACGGCCGGTGCCCCGGACGTGCGGTGCGGGCTCACGACCCGTCCGTCCGGCAGAAGTTCACCGGTGTCGTCGAAGACGACGGTGCCGTTGCACAGCAGGCTCCAGCCCTGTTCGGGATGGGCGGAGACGATCACCGCGGTGTGGTGGTCGGGGCTGTCGACGGTGGGGCACGGGGGCTGGTGGCTGCACATGACGCCTCCTCGATGCGTTCGGCTCCTGCCTCGGTCGGCCGGTGTCTCTGTGGTAGCGGAGTTTGTTTTCCGTTGGATGAGGAGACCCCCACATCGCCGGAAACCCGTCGGTGAGTTCCTGTCAGGCAGGCCGGTCCCCGGGGCCCGTTAGGCTGGCCGCGATGCCAGAACAGATGATCGACCTCAGGGGCGACTGCGCACGGTGCTTCGGCCTGTGCTGTGTCGCTCTGCCCTTCACCGCCTCCGCGGACTTCGCCCGCGACAAGCCGGCCGGCACGCCCTGCCCCAACCTCCGGGACGACCACCGGTGCGGCATCCACGCCAGGCTGCGGGACAAGGGCTACACCGGATGCACGGTCTACGACTGCTTCGGCGCCGGGCAGAAGGTCTCGCAGGTCACCTTCGGCGGCCGGGACTGGCGTGACGGTCCGCGTGCGGACGCCCGCCGGATGTTCGACGTCTTCCCGGTCGTGCGCCAGCTCCACGAACTGCTCTGGTATCTCACCGAGGCGCTGACCCTGCCCGCCGCCCGCCCGGTCCACGCCGACCTGCGCCGCATGCTGGAGCGGACCGAGGCGCTCACCCGGGGGACCGCCGATGAGCTCGCCGCCCTCGACGTCCCCGCGCACCGGCAGCAGGTCAACGTCCTCCTGCTGCGCACCAGTGAGCTGGTGCGGGCCGGCCTGGGCGGCGGGAGCAAGAAGAAGAACCGCCGGGGCGCCGACCTGATGGGTGCCCGTCTCAAGGGCGCCGACCTGCGCGGCGCCAGTCTCCGCGGCGCCTACCTCATAGCGGCCGACCTCTCCGGCGCCGACCTGCGCGGCGCGGATCTGATCGGCGCCGACCTGCGCGACGCCGACCTGAGGGACGCGGACCTGACCGGCGCGTTCTTCCTCACCCAGCCCCAGCTGAACGCGGCCAGGGGCAGCGCCGGAACCCGGCTGCCGGAGTCAGTCACCCGCCCTGTGCACTGGACAGCGTGACTCGGAGGCCGGAACCGGGGCCTCGTCCGGATTCGCCACGGGGGCGGCCATGGCGGCGCTGCCCGCCCGCCGTTCCAGGTGCAGCCGAAGCCCGTCCGGCATCAGCGTCAGCCGCTCGGTCACGCTGAGCCGGTAGCCGGGGTCGGCCCGCAGCTCGTAGCGGCGCAGCAGCAGGCCGAGCACCAGCGTGGCCTCGTGGAGCGCGAACTGGCGCCCGATGCAGGCCCGCGCCCCGGTGCCGAACGGCTTGAAGACATGCGGGGGACGCGACCGTACGGCCTTGGGGTCGAAGCGGTCCGGGTCGAACCGCTCGGCGTCGGCGCCCCACACCTCGGGATCGCGCTGGAGCATCGGCGTGAGCACCAGCGTCCAGGCCCCGCGGCGCATCGGGTGCTGCCCCGCCAGCACGGTGTCCTCGACCGCCTCGCGGGCGAACGCGGGCGCCGTCGGCCACAAGCGCAGCGACTCGTCCAGCACCCGGCGCACATACCGCAGCTTCGCCACCTGGTCGTACCCCGGCGCGTCGGTGGCGCCCCACACGCGGTCCACCTCGTCACGCGCGCGTGCCGCGACCTCGGGGTGGCGGGAGAGGTAGTGCAGCGCGAAGGAGAGCGCGCCGGACGTGGTCTCGTGGCCGGCCACCAGGAAGGTGATGACCTGCCTGCGGACGTTCTCCGGCGACAGCCGCTCACCGGTCTCCGGGTGGGCCGTCTCCAGCATCCGGTCGAGCAGGTCACCGTCCCCGCGCGCCCCGCGCCTGGCGCGGACCAGGTCGTCGACCATCCGGTTGAGGTAGGCGATGTCGTCCGCGTTGCGCCGCGCGGCACGCCGGACCAGAGCGGGGAAGGGCACGGAGTTGAGGCGCTGCGCGTAGGTCAGGGTGCCCACCATCGCCGTCACGAAGGGGTGCGGCCGGTCCCGTTCGAAGGAGCCGAAGTCGTGCCCGAACCCGGTCCGCGCGATGGTCTCCAGGGTCAGCTTGGTCATGTCGCCTGGCACGTCCACCGACCGGCCCGCCATCTGCTCGCGATCCCAGTGGTCCGTCAGCTGCCCCGCCACGGCCAGCATCATCGGGTGGTAGGCCGCCATCGCCTCCCGGCTGAAGCCCGGTGCCAGCACGTCGTGCGCCAGCTGCCAGTTCGGCTCGTGGTTGTACGCGGTGAACAGCCCGTCGCCGGCGACCGGCCGGAGATTGGCGACCCCGAGGCCCACGTGCTTGGCGAACCGCGACTCGTCCGCCAGGTCCGCCACCAGCTCGGCTCCCCAGGTGAACACGAACTCCCGGTTGAACGCCCTGCGCCGGAAGATCGGCCCCAGTCGGCGGGCGAAGCGCACGGAGTCCTGGAGCGGGGTGGCCCGGTCGACGCCCAGCACGTCGCCGAGCAGGGGGAGCCGGCGCGGCGGATGCGGAATGCGGTGCAGCTCCGGCCAGCCCAGCTCGGCGCTGCGGAAACCCGTCGGCCGCGTGGCCGTTGTCGTCGTCTCCGCCATGACGAGATCTCCCTTGATCCAGCGGCAGTTGGGCGCGTTGTACGTGGGTTCAACAGCGCGCTCAGTCTGGTCCCCTTGTTGAATCGGCGTCAAGTAAAGTGCGGGCATGGCCGGGAAGCAGGGCGAGCGCGCGCGTCGCAGGCTCAGCACCGGGGAGCGCCGGGAGCAGCTCCTGTCGGTGGGGGCGAGGCTGTTCTCGGAGAGTCCGTACGACGACGTGTGGATCGAGCAGGTCGCCGAGATCGCCGGCGTCTCGCGCGGGCTGCTCTACCACTACTTCTCGACCAAGCAGGACTTCTTCGCGGCGGTCGTCGAGCGCGAGAGCGAGCGGATGCTGGCCATGACCGCGGCCGTGCCCGGCGTCCCGGTGCGCGAGCAGCTGACAGCGGGGCTGGACACGTATCTGGAGTACGTCCACGCCCACGCCCACGGCTTCCGTGCCTTCCATCGCGCCGACGCCGCCGGGGACCAGGCCGTGCGCCGGGTCTATCACCGGGCACTGGCAGCACAGGAGCGGCAGATCCTGGCGGCGCTGGCCGCGGATCCGGAGTTCGGCGCACAGGCGCAGGAGCGCCCCGACCTTCAGCTGGCCGTCCGGGGCTGGCTGGCCTTCACCACGGCCGTCTGCCTGGAGTGGCTGCGGGGTGCGGACCTCTCCCGGGAACAGGTGCGCGACCTGTGCGCGCGGGCCCTGCTCGGCGTTCTCAGGCCCTGACCGGAATCAGCACGTCCGTCACGCCTTCCATGGTTGGCTTCGTCGCCGATCTTCGCTAAGTTAGGCAAGGCTTACCTTAGGAGGCAATGGATGGGTGACAGCCAAACCTGGACGGCCGCGCCTTCCGCGGCGGAACACGCCCGGTCGGTGCTCACCGCCGCGTGGTCCTGCGCGGTGACCGCCGAGGGCGGCCGCGAGGAGTTCGTCGGCGCGCACACGGTCGCCGAGGACGGACGGGTGACCCTGGAGGTGCCCGAGGACAGCACTCTGGTCGCGGCCGCGATCTGTGCGCCCCGCGGCGAGCCGTCCGCCGTCCTGGAGTTCGCCGACGTGGCACCCGTTCCCTTGCGCAGCCGTATCCGCGCCCGGCTGTGGATCGCCGGCTGGTTCGCCGCCAGGGACGGCCGGCTGGAGTTCGAGGCCACGCGCGTGGTGCTGCGCCGTCCCTCCGGCGCGGTGGTCGTCGACCTCGACGACTTCGCCACCGCCGCACCCGACCCGCTCGCCACAGCCGAGGCCCGGCTGCTCACCCACCTCGCCGACTGCCACCCCGACGCGGTCGAGCGGCTCACGAGGCTCGTCGACCCCGACAGCCTCCACGGCGCGGTCCGCGTCCAGCCTCTCGCCGTGGACCGGCACGGACTGACCCTGCGCATCGAGCGCGCCCGCGCCCACGGCGACGTACGGCTGCCCTTCCACGCGCCCGCCGACGACGTGGCGCGGCTGACCGAGCGCATGCAAGTGCTGCTCACCCAGGCGAGCGCCGCGTCCTGCCCGCGTGCCCTACAGCGGCAGCGCACAGACGGCGACGGGTGAGGCGAACGGCTCTCCGGCGAGTCGCAGGTCACCGCTCGACGTGTCCACGTGGAAGACGCTGACGGTGCCGGACCTCTGATTCGCCGCGAAGAGCAGCCCGCCGTCGGGGGAGAAGGCGATCTGCCGCGGGAAGTCACCGTGCACCGGCACGGTGTCGAGCAGCCTGAGCCGGGCGCCGTCCGCCTCCACCGCGTACCGCGTGAGGCTGTTGTCGCCCCGGTTGGCGAGATAGGCGTACGCGCCGTTCGCGGTGACCAGGAACTGCGCCGGGTAGTTCGTGCCCGAGCCCGTCCCCGTGGACTGCGGCCCTCCGATGGAGACACGGCCCGTCCTGCGGTCGTACGCGCACACCGCCACCGTGTTGTCGACCTCGTTGGCGAGATAGGCGTACCGGCCCCCGGGATGAAAGGTGAGATGGCGCGGCCCGGCGCCCGCCCGGGCCCGGGCCCGCGAGACCTCCGTGAGGGTGCCGGTCCGCTCGTTGAGGCGATAGCTGTAGACGGTGTCCGTGCCCAGGTCGACGGCAAGGACGTGGCCGCCGTCGGGACTGGTGAGGAACTGGTGGGCGTGCGGCCCCTCCTGGCCGGGCCCCGGCGCCGGACTGGAGTGCGTGACCGAATCCCTGAGCTCGCCGAGCGCACCCGAGGAGCCGATGGGATGCACGGCCACACTGCCGGAGCCGTAGTTCGCGCTGAGCAGCCAGCGCCCGCCCGGATGCACCGACAGATGACACGGCCCCGCCCCACCGGTGCTCCGGCTCCCCAGCACCTTGCGGTCGGACAGGCGTACGGCGGTCACCGCACCGGCATCGCGCTCTGCGACCGCGTACAGGGTGCGCCCGTCGGGGTGAACGGCGAGGTACGACGGGTTGGTGAGGCCGGTGATCGTGCCGGCGCCGGTGATCCGGCCGCTGCCGGCGTCATAGGAAGCGAGCCCGATGCCGTCGCCGCCGCCCTCGACGGAGGTGTACGTGCCGAGGTAGAGGGGGCGGGGGCCGGTCGAAGCGGGAGCGGACGGTGTCCTCGCCCGGCTCGGTGAAGCGGCACCGGGGGAGGTGGTCCCGGGGGAGGCGGGAGTCCGCGCGGGCGCCGACTCCGGTGACGCCCCGGAGGACTTGGCGCAGCCGGCGATCCCCGAGCCCGCACCCGCGAGGACGCCGACGAACCGGCGCCTGCTCCAGCCGCCGTTCGCACTGCTCATCCCTGCGCACCCCGGGTGATCGATGGTGTCGGACCGTCTCGGACCTGGACAGCCACCTTCACCCGGATCGCCCGGCCGGTGCAACCCGAGCCCCGCCGCCCCCTACCAGTCGCCGTCCTCGACCGGCTTGCCCGGCGCGTCCCCCAACGGCTTGACCTGCTGCGAGGTGGGCTGCTGCCAGGGCTCGTGATCGTCACCGAGCCACTCGCCCACCGGTTTCACGCCCTCCAGCGGTTCCGTAGGGGCGAGATCCTCCGCGTCCTGGTCGTAGTAGTCGAACCAGGGCAGCCCCGCCCTGGTGTAGGCCGCCCGGTCCACGGGGGACGGCGGGGGCGCCTCGCCGGTGATGCGGCGCCACTCGGGCGGCGTCACCAGGTGCACGAAGACCCGCCCGGCCGCTGTGTCCGCCCAGTCCGACAGCGGCCGGTCGTCCCGGTAGACCTCCTGGTGCAGGGAACCGCCGACGCCGAGCCCCATCGAGGGGGCGCTGCGGGGCGGGGCCCCCGGAGCGGCCGGCGCCGCCATGGCCATGGGCACGGCCGCGCCGTAGCCCATGGCGGGCCCGCTCGCCGAACGCATCCGCTGCTGCGCCTGCCGCCACTGGCTCAGTCGCTCCTCGACCAGCCGGAACGACTGCAGCTGGACGCCGCCCCAGACCTCCTCGCCGGTGACCTGCCCCTCGACGGTGGCGCCCAGCCCGAGCGGCACCGCGACGAACTGGCGGACCGTCCCCTTGCCCGAGTTGATGCCGTCCAGCCAGGGCTGGCGGGGCAGCACCACGTAGTTCTGCGGGTCACGGGCGAGCCGGTCGCTCCACGGCTTCCCGGAGACCGCGCACACCTTGCCCACCCCCACCTGGAGGGCGGCGGGCTCGACGGTGCCCCCGAAGCTCAGCCACATGGCCTCGCGCAGATACACCGGCAGCATCACCCCGCCGCGGGCCCGCCACTGCTCCGGCACGGTGTCCGGATAGTCGCAGACGCGGCGCACCGGGAACTCACCGAGCCCCGGCGGCAGCGGATGCGTGCCCGTCTCGGGCAGCCGCAGGGTGCGGACGAACCGCACCGCCGCACCGCCCGGCAGCCGCAGTGTGTTCCCGTCGATCCGCACGCTCGTGTCGGTCATCGACCCGCCCCCTGTGATTGTCCGGTGTGCCTGTGTCACCTGGAACGACGGGAGAGTGCCGAGCGGTTCCTGCGCCAGCGTTCCTGCATCCGGGTCAGGTGCGGCATCCGCTCGCGCTGTTCCTTGGACGCACGGTCCAGCTCCTCCAGCAGACGGCGGGAGCGGTGCTCGGTGTCCAGCTCGTCGAGAATGCGGTTGACCTCGGTGAGCACGGCCCCGTGCAGGTGCCACTGGCGGGTGTCCCGCTGGATCTCCTCCAGGAGCAGTTGGGCCAGTTTGTCGCGGGTCGCCGAGGCCTGGCGCAGCTCGGCGGTGAGGCGGGCCTCCGCGGACTCGGCGCTCACGCTCACATGGGTGGTGACCAGCACCGCGAAGCTGACCACGGCGTCGCCGATCTCGGACAGCAGTTGCTCCACGGTCCGGCCGGTCTCCGGCCCGAACAGGGGCTCGGGAGCCCGGTCCTTGTCGAGCGGGTACGGGTCGTCGGCGAAGGGGTCGCGTTCCTTGGCGAGGTCGGTGAGGGTGCGGGCGAGGACCCGCAGCACGACCGTGCAGATCTCCAGGGTGTCCAGGCCGGTGCGCAGCACCACCCGGTGCAGCAGGCCCTCCTTCACCCTGGGGTTCAGCTTGAGGCTGTCCTCGGCCTGCCGGAGGGCCGCGTCCACCTCGACGATGTCGTGGTCGAGCTCCCGCGCCTCGTACAGCCGGGCCGTCGCCCGCTCCACGGGCGTACGGCCCGCGGCCTCCTCGCCCATCCGCCGCATCAGCTTCCGCAGCCGGCGGGCCAGCCCCTCGATCGACTCGCCGGCCTCGTCCACCCACACCGGGGGAGCGAGCAGCAGATTGCAGGCCAGTCCGACGACCGCGCCGATCAGTGTCTCCACGATCCGTGCCCAGGCGGTGTCCCCGACGGTCGTCACCCCGAGCACCAGCATGGCGCTGATCGCCACCTCGGGCACGAACTCCTCGACCTTGACCAGTCGTCCGACCACCAGCGACGCCACGATCAGCAGACCGAGGCTCCACCAGGTCAGGCCCACCAGCAGACTGAAGGCGATGGCGACGAGGACACCGGTGACCACCGAGTTCACCCGGCGGATGCCGGTGGTGAGCGTGGAGTAGAGAGTGACCTGGACGACGAGCAGCGCGGTCAGGGGCGCGGTGAGCGGGGCCGCCTCGGGGCTGAGCCGCAGTGCGATGACGTAGGCGATCGTCGCCGCGGCCGCCGACCGCAGTGTCTGTACGACCACGGGGTCCCGGCGCCGTTTCACGGACCGCACCAGGGACGCCGTCCCCTCACGTACCTCTCGCATCCTCAGTGTGTTCCTCTTCCACGTAGGCGTCCGGTGCCGGCGTATACGGACTGTGACGGTCCGCAAGCGTGCCCCCATTGTGGGCTGCGTCCGGCTCACAGCAAGGACCCCGGGCAGTGACGGCGGACACCCGGCACCACCTCGGCCGATCCCCGAGAGCACGCTCGACGGTGGTTTGCGCCGATGCGGGGCGGAAGCGCGGGGCGGCGACTGGATACGGCCCTCCACCATCCTGACCCTGCTCGCCGCCCCCTGCACGGCCGCACCGGGAGTGGCGCCCCTGTCCGCGGCTCAGGCGTGGATGCGGGCGCGAACGGCCGGCCCGGACGCCGAGGGCAGCGCCGAGCGGGTCCAACCGGGTGCGGTGCCGCGACCACGGCACTCGACCCGCGGCCCGTCACCGGCCGGCCAGGCAGGGCCCGTCGCGCCCACCGGATCGGCGGCGCCCATCCCGAGGTCCGCGCCCTCGCTGTCCTGACCCGCCTTCACCGAGTGGCGGCGGCCCGGCTTCGGGAGCGGTAACCGGCGATCTTCGCGAGGTTGCCGCAGCGGTCCATCGAGCACCAACGGCGGCGGCGGGCCTGCGAGTCGTCCAGGAACAGCAGCGAACAGTTCGGGTTCTCGCACTCCTTGACCCGCTCCAGGAGCGAACCCCGCACGAGGAGTACGGCGTCCCGCGCCACCGTCGCCAGCGCCGCGCGGGCCGGACTGCGCGCCGTCCAGCGGGCCGGGCCGAGCTGGGGTGCGAGGTCCGGCTGGGCGGCGGCCTCGTTGACCCGCGCCACGTCGGACGGGTCCGGCTCCCGCCCGGCCATCGCGGCGCGGACCAGGGAGTACAGGGCCTCGCGCAGGAGACGGGCCTCCGCCAGGTCGCGCGCGGTGACCCGCATCTGGCCCTCGTCGGTCGTCAACTCGGCCTCGGTGAACCAGCGGACGAGCGCGGCGGTGTCGGGGAGCCGCTCCAGCGGGGTGGTGTGCCGTTTGCCGAGGGTGGCCGCGAAGTCCAGGCAGGGGCGGCCGCCGATGAACGGGAACGCGAGGGCCGGGTCGGCGGGGACGGGGCTGCCGGTCATGCCGTCGAGAGTACACCGGTTCATGCGGTGTCGGGTCATGGCCGCGAACCCTCTTGACACCGGTTGAAGCGGTGTCGGAGAGTGACACCACTTCAACCGGTGTCAGTTGCTCGGGTGGCCGGGCAGGGAGCAGGTGCGGTATGCGTGCGGTGCGGATCGACAGCTTCGGTGGGCCGGAGGCACTGGTGCCGGTCGACGTTCCCGACCCGGTGCCCGGCCCCGGGGAGGTGCTGGTGCGGATCGCCGCGGCCGGGGTGAACCGGGCCGACGCGCTGCTCCGCGCCGGCCTCTACCACCGTGCCGGGCGTCCGCCGCTCGTCCCGGGCGTCGAGGCTGCGGGAGTCGTCGTCGAGGTGGGGGAGGGGGTGACCGAAGTCACTCCGGGACAGCGGGTCATGGCCCTGGACGGCGGCAAGTCGTCCGGTTTCTATGCCCAGTTGGCCACCGTGCCCGCCACCCATCTGGTCGTGCTTCCCGACGCCGTGGACCTGACCCGGGCGGCCGCCCTGCCGGTCGCCTGGCTCAGCGCCTGGTACTGCCTGCGCCGTCTCGCCCGCGTCACCAAGGACGACACGGTCGTGGTGAAGGCGGCGGCGAGCGGCGTCGGCACGGCGGCCGTGCAGATCGCCGCCGGGACCGGGGCGCGGGTGATCGCCCTCGCCGGTTCGGCCGAGAAGGCCGCCTGGGCTGGGGAGTTCGGAGCCGACATCACCCTCGACACCTCCGCCCACCCCGACGACGCCGAGGTCGGGGAGGTGCTGCGGCTCACCGACGGCCGGGGCGCCGACGTCGTCCTGGACACGGTCGGCGGCCGGGCTTTCGGGCGCAGCCTGCGCGAAGTGGCCCACGGCGGGCGGGTGGTGGCCCTGGCCAACGTCGCCCTGGAACCGAGCACCGTCGACACCCGCGACTTCTATCCCAAGAACGCCTCGATCCTGGGCTTCCAGCTCACCAACCTGCAGATCCACGGCTACGACCCGCGTCCCGACCTGCGAGAACTGGCCGAGCGGGTCGCCGCGGGCGTCTACCGCGTACCGATCGAGACCGTCGTACCCCTGGAAGAGGCGCGGTCCGCCCACGAGCGGTTGGAACGGCGTGACAACCGGGGCAAGATCGTGCTCGCCGTCGGGCCGGACATCAGCAAATGAGGTGCGGGCGCCCACCTCGGCAGGTGATCATCTGAGGCGTGGGTGAGTCGTGAGCGGGGAGGCGCCGGTGAGTTCAGCCGGGTCGGCACGAGCGCGGGCGGCGCTGAGCCATGTGGCGGCGGCGTCGCAGGGTCCGCCCGTCGACCCGGACGTGCGCATCACGCTGAACTTCCACCCGGACCGCCTGGCGCGCGGCCTGCCCCTCCTGGAGGCGCTCGCCCGGGACGGCGTCTACCACTCGCAGTTCGTCACCGGCACCAGCAACGGCGGCCTGACCGCGCACCCCGGCGGCGACCGCTGGCGCTGGGAGAGCCGGATCTTCGGCGGCGCCTACGACGACGCGGACGCCCACGAGCGGCCCGTGTACGGCGCGCTGAACTTCCGCCGTCAAGTGGTGGGCGCCGCCCCGCGGTTCGGCTCCTCGCACTTCCGGCTGACCGGAGCATCGCTCGCCCGCGCGACCTTCTGCTACCCCGACAGCGCGGCCGAGCCGGTCGATTTCGGGGTGGCCGCCGGCATGTCCCTGATCGCCCTCGCGGAGGCCGACGAGCGGGACGCCCTCGACGACTACATCGAGGCCCAGGTGCACGGGGGCGTCGACCTGGCCCGCGATGTGGAGGCCCTCGTCCTCGACGCGAGCTACCGGAACACCCCCGTCGAGGCCGCGGCGCGCCTGCTGCCCGTCCCCGTCGAGTGGCACCCCGGTCACCGGATCACCGTGGCCGAACTGCACCGCCACGCCGACTACCGCGGACAGGAGTACGCCGACCTCGGCGCGAGCATCGCCGAGGACGGACTGGTCGATCCTCGGATCATCGGCGACGCCGCCCGGACGGGCCGCTACGAACTCCAGGACCTGAAGATGGTCTGGCACACGCTGGCCCGCTTCGGCGCCCCGGAGGGGGCGGCTCACGCAGGGGAGGTCACCGGGGGCCGGACGCCGGTGGTCAGCACGCCGAGCGCGTAGGCCCGCGCGACCGCTGCCGTACGGTTTCCCGCGTACCACCGCGCCGACAGCCGCCGCCGGTGGTAGCTGCCCCCGTCCGTCCGTCGTCAGCCCGGGCGAGGAGGTCCGGGAACTTCTTTGGGCCGGCGCTCGTGTGTACGTCTGCGGAGACGGATCACGAAGGGCGTCCGGTGTGCGGGAGGCATTCCGTACCCTGTTCCGGGAGCACATGTCCGACGCCGACGAGACGGCCGCCGAGCGGTGGCTCGACGGGCCGGTGCGGGACGGGCGCTACATCGAGGACGTGTACGCCGCCGGGTGAGAGAAGGGGCGGGACGTTGGTGGACTCCTGGGAGTGGGCCCGGCGGGCACTGGAGGGCGCGGGTCTCGACCCCGGCCTCCTCGCCGGCCTGCGGCCGCTGAGCGGCGGCACGTACAACTCGGTCGAGGAGCTCCTGCTCACCGACGGCACCCGCTACGTCCTCAAGGTCCCGCCCGCGTCCACCGTCCCGGGCCTGCGCTACGAGCGTGAACTCCTGCTTTCCGAGGCGGAGTTCTACCGCGCGGCCGTCGTGGCCGAGGTCGCGGCACCACGCGTGGTGGCCCTCGGCGAGGACACCGCCGTACCTCATCTGCTGATGACGGCGTGTCCCGGCGAGCCCTGGGACGCGTCCGTCACCGAAGCCGAACGCGCCCCGCTGCGAAGGGAGTTGGGCCGACAGGTGGCGCGGCTGCACACGGTGACCGGGCCCGGCTTCGGCTACCCCTCCGGCGCCCTCGGCCCGCTCGCCCCCGACTGGCGGACCGCGTTCACCACCATGATCGAGGCGATCCTGGACGACGCCCGGGACTACGAGGCGCGACTGCCGCGCTCCGTCGACCAGGTGGCCGGCACACTCCGGGCCGGCTTCCCCGCCCTCGACGAGATCACGGTTCCCGCCCTGGTCCACTTCGACCTGTGGGACGGGAACATCCTGCTGCACCGCCCGGCCGACGGGGAGCTTCGGGTCGGCGGGCTCATCGACGGGGAGCGGATGTTCTGGGGCGACCCCCTCGCCGACTTCGTCTCCCTGGCGCTGCTCGGCGACATCAAGAAGGACGAGGCGTTTCTCGCGGGCTACCGGGAGGCGGGCGGCCGGGCCGATTTCGACGTCCCCGCCCGGGTGCGCCTGGCCCTCTACCGCGCCTACCTCTACCTGATCATGCTCACCGAGACCGTCCCCCGGGCGGTCGACGACGAGAAAGAACGCTGGGTCCAGTCGGCGGTGGCCCCGGAACTCGTCGCCGCCCTGGACGAGATCGAGGCCCTCGCCAGGGTCACGGGAGCCTGAACACCCTTGAACGGACGCACCGTACGCGACCTCAGACGCGCCAACCGCACCGCCGTGCTGCAGCGCCTCTACTTCGACGGACCCCTCAGCCGCTTCGAACTCGGCCCGGTCACCGGACTGAGCTCCGGCTCGGTCAGCAACGTCGTCGCCGACCTGGTGGCCGACGGCCTACTGGAGGAGGCGGGCAGCGTCGACTCCGACGGCGGACGCCCCCGCACCCTGCTGCGGGTGGCGCCCGGCAGCGGCCACATGATCGGCGTCGACGTCGGCGAGACCCGGGTACGCGTCGAGCTGTTCGACCTGACCCTCACCGAACTCGCCCGCGCCGAACGGCCGTTGACCCAGCTGAGCTACGACGTCGAGGCCATCGTCGGGCACATCCGCGACGGTATCGCCGAAGTGCTCGCCGATGCCGCGATCGAGCCCGAGGCGCTGCTCGGCGTCGGCATCGGAGTGCCCGGCATCGTGGCCCGCACCCCCGAGAGCGGGGCCGTCGTGCACGGCCAGACCATCGGCTGGGACGCCGTCCCGCTGGAGGCACTGCTGCGCACCGGCTCCCCGCTGCCCGGCAGCGTCCGCTACTTCATCGACAACGGCGCCAAGACCCTCGGCCAGGCCGAGATGTGGTTCGGCGGCGGCCGCGGTGCCCGCAGTGCCGTCGTGGTCCTCTTCGGCTCCGGCGTCGGCGCCTGCCTGGTGACGCCCGAGGTGGAGCACGGCCGCGCGGTCGAGTGGGGGCATCTGACCGTACGGGTCAGGGGCCGCCGCTGCCGCTGCGGTGCCCTCGGCTGCCTGGAGGCCTACGCGGGCGCCGAGTCGCTGCTGGAGCGCTGGCGGGAGGAGGGCGGACGGCCGCCCGAGGGCGTCGACGAGGAGACCGCGCTGACCGCCATGATCACCGCCGCACACCCCGCCGACGACAGCCCGGGCGACCCCGTGGCGCTGGCCGTCCTGGAGGAGACCGCCGAGTACCTGGGCGCCGGCCTGTCCGACCTGATCAACCTGTTCCAGCCCGAGCGGATCATCGTCGGCGGCTGGGCCGGGCTCCAGCTGGGCGCACGGTTCCTGCCCGCCGTACGGCGCCACGCGACGGCGTACGCGCTGCGGTACCCGGCGGAGAAGGTCACCGTCGACCTCGGCCGCCTGGGACCCGACGCGGTCACCGTGGGCGCGGCCATCCTTCCGCTCGCCGACTTCTTCGCCCGCGGCGGCCGGCGCCCCGAACCCGCGCCCGAGGGACCGGCACCGGCCTGGCGGGCCGCCCTGGAGGAGCGCTCCCCGCACTGACGTTTCGCCGACCTGCGCGGAGGTACTCGCGCTCCCGCCATCAACACGAACGGAGGACGCCGTGGACCACCGCAACGAAGGACCGGGCGAGAACGGCGATCCCGTCCCGCGGGATCTGCCGGACCAGCAGGCGGGCGAGGGCGAGGACCCCTGGGAGGTCGCGAGCGTCCCGGACGAGGAGCCCGGCACCGACAAGCCGGAGGACGTCCCGGACACCGACGAGGCGGGGACCAGCCGGCAGGGGGCGCCGCGGTCGGACACCGTGCATCCCGAGCACCCGGGCGCCGAGGAGTCCTCCGGCTGACCCACGGGCCCGCCTCGACCCGCCGTCCCGTGGGCCGTGGGTCAGCCGGGGTCTCAGCCCGCCTTCCGGCCCTTCATCGGCTCCGTCCGCGCCCCCGCGCCCTGCTGCATCCCGTGCAGGAACTCCTCCAGGACCTCGGTCGCGGTGTGCTCCGGACGCCAGCCGAGTTCCGTACGCGCACGCGTGCAGTCCATCAGGGGCAGCCGCAGGACCGCGTCGAACAGATGCGGCGACGCGGGCAGCAGATGCAGACCCCACGCGGCCGCGATCGCCGAACGGGCCGCGGTGCGGGGCAGCCGTACGGGACGGGCGCCGAGCAGCTCGCCCAGCAACTCGGCGTCGACCGGCGGCTCGCCCGCCAGGTTGAAGGCGCCCCGCACGTCCGAGCGCACCGCCAGCGCGTAGGCCTTGGCGGCGTCGTCGGTGTGCAGCGCCTGCACCCGCAGGCCGGGAATATCGGGGAGGAAGGGCAGCAGATCGGGCCGGGCCAGCTGACCCGGCAGGAACCGGCCGCCGAAGATGCGGCGCTGCTCGCTCGCCGACTCCCGCTTGAAGAGGAACGCCGGGCGCATCCGGACGACCCGGACGGCGGGGTGGTCGCGCTCGAAGGTGTCCAGGGCGCGTTCCAGATACGCCTTCTCCCGGCAGTACGCGGCGTCCGGCCAGCCGTGCGTCGGCCACGACTCGTCGACCGCGTGCTCCTTGGGGCCCGGCGAGTAGGCGCCCACCGACGAGGCGTGCACCAGAGTCGGCACCTTGGCCGCCGCCACCGCCTCGAACACCCGGATGGAGCCGAGGACGTTGGTGCGCCAGGTCATCGCCGGGTCGTGCGTCGGCTGGAACGCCCACGCCAGATGGACCACCGCGTCAGCGCCCGTGAACTCCTCGGTCAGATCGGTCCGTTCCGATGACAGGTCGACCGCGGACCACTCCGTTTTCGCGGGCGACCAGTCCGGGATCCGCCGGGCCAGGCCCCGTACGGAGCCCACCTCCGGATCCTCCGAGAGAAGGCGCACCACGCTGGTTCCCACGTTGCCGGTGGCGCCCGTGACCACGATCCTGCTGCCGGTTGAAGTGCTCACCTTCGGCTCCTTCGGGCCGCTGGGGCGGGGAACCGCCCGAGTACCCGGCCTCCGGCGGTGCACGCGGTGCACGCGGTGCACGGCACGGTCCGCGGCCACGGGATGATCACCCCATGAGCGAGATCATCCTGATGTCCGACGCCCGAGTCGCCGCCGTCCCCGTCGAGGAGAACGGCGAACCACTCGTGGACGTCCGCGAGCACCTCCTGGTCGACGACCGCAAGCACGAGGACTCCCTGGGCGCCGAGATCCAGTTGCGCCAGGGTGTCCTCGACCGGCTGCTCCGTGCGCAGGCCCTGCTGCCCGACGGCCTGCGCCTGCTCTTCGTGGAGGGCTACCGGCCGCCCGCGCTCCAGCGGCACTACTTCGAGCAGTACGCGGCCGAACTGCGCGCCGCCCACCCCGACTGGTCCGCGGACCGGATCCACACCGCGGCCAGCCGCTATGTCTCCCCGCCCGACATAGCCCCGCACAGCGCCGGCGCGGCCGTCGACCTCACCCTCACCGACGCCGACGGCCGCGAACTCGACCTGGGCACCGCCATGAACGCCAACCCGGAGGAGAGCGACGGCGCCTGCTACACGGGCGCCGGCAACATCACCGAGGAGGCGAAGGCCAACCGTGCCCTGCTGGGTGCGGCACTGAGCGCGGCGGGCCTGGTCAACTACCCGACCGAGTGGTGGCACTGGTCGTACGGCGACCGCTACTGGGCCCTGGAGACGGGGGCACCCGCCGCGCTGTACGGGACGAAGGAACTGGACCGGCTGTAGAGCCGTCGGCTCAGGCGAACGCGTTCACGCCCGTCAGCTCCGCCGACAGGGTCCACAGGCGCTCCGCCTGCTCCGGGTCGGTCGCCCACGACCTGACGCCGCTGCTCTGGTCGCCGTCGACGGCGGGCTCGGCGATGTCGCAGTCCTCCAGGTAGACACCGCCCATCCCCGCCAGCTGGGGCGAGGTCGCCGCCCACACCTGTGTGGCCGCGCCCTGCTCCGGGCTCTTGAAGCCGGAGGGGTTGAGCACGTTGCCCTGCTCGTCGATCCAGCCGCGCTCCACCATCTCCGCCTGCGGGAGGTGGCGCTGCAACGGGGTCAGGATGCCGCCCGGGTGGAGCGAGAAGGCCCGCACCCCGCGCTCGGCGCCGAGCCGGTCGAGGTGGACGGCGAACAGGACGTTCGCCGTCTTGGCCTGGCCGTACGCCTGCCACTTGTCGTAGCCGGTCCGCCAGTGGACGTCGTCCCAGCGCATGCCGGAGAAGTGGTGGGCGCGCGAGGACACCGAGACCACCCGGCCGCCGCCGGGCTCGATGGCCGGCCACAGCCGGTTGACCAGCGCGAAGTGCCCGAGGTGGTTGGTCGCGAACTGGGCCTCCCAGCCGGGCCCGACCCGGGTCTCCGGACAGGCCATGATCCCGGCGCTGTCGATGACGAAGTCGACCGTGCGGCCCGAGTCGAGGAACCGCTCGGCGAAGGCGCGCACGCTCTCCAGGTCACCGAGGTCGAGCTCGTCCAGTTCCACGCCGTTCAGCCCCGCCACGGCCTTCCAGGCGGTGTCGGGACGCCGGGCCGGGACGACCACCCGGGCGCCCGCCCTCGTGAGTGCCCGGGTGGTCTCCAGGCCGAGCCCCGAGTAGCCACCGGTGACGATCGCGAGCTTGCCGGACAGGTCCGTGCCCGCGAGGACGTCGTCTGCCGTGCTGTGGGCGTCGAACCCCGAACCGATCTTGTGCTGTGCAGTGCTCATGACGGGAACGCTACGAATTGGAGTGCTCTCCAAGTCAAGCGCGCCCCGCCGGGCACCGGCGCGGACAAGAGGAAGCCCCGACCGGACGGGGGAATCACGGTCGGGGCGGTCAAGTGGTGGGCACGGATGGCGGTCGCCTCTCGGCGAAAGGCTCCACAGGGCTTCAGCCGAACGATCGTCCCTGTGGGCAAAAGGTGAGGCCCGGGGACACTGTCCCATCCGCACCCACGGTCTGTTCAACGGGCAACGACCCTGTGGTGTTCCGCCGTTCGGCGTGTTCCCGGGTGAGCTGCGTCACCCGTTCCGACCGGTCGGAACGGTCTCGCTCCACAGGTTCTCGGCCTGGAGAAGCAGGGTCCCCAGCACGGTCGCGCCCTCGGCCCCCTGTCCGGCGTGCTCCCGCAGCCCGTCCTGGAGCTGACCGCGCAGCTCCCGCATCGCCGCCTCGGCGTGCTCGTCCCGCCGACCCGCACCGCCGGCCGCGAGCAGCCGGTCGCTCTCCGTGTGGCAGGCGTCGCCGATCAGCTGCAGGAGGTCGGCGTACGAGTCCAGTACGGGCCCGGCGGGCGCCGTGGGCGCGCGGCCCTCGTCGGCGGCCACGGTCAGGGTCCGGGTCAGCGCGCTGATGTGCCCGGTGACCCGGCTCCAGCGCTCGTCGTCCTCTTCCGGCGGGAGCGACGCGGGAGGCCGCCGTACGGCGCGCAGCGGGGCGGCGGTCAGCCGCAGGCTCTCCCGGCTCCAGCCGCGGGCGGACCGCAGCGCCCCCAGCCGGCGCTCCAGCCGGGCCGAGGCGTGCGACCAGCGCTGTGTGTCCCACTCACCGTCCCGCAGGTCACCGGCCACGGTGTGCAGGGTGTCGCCCGCCTCCCGGGCCAGCGCCGCGAGGTTCTCCCGTACGTCCCGCAGATGGATCGGCGGCAGGACGAACGCGTTGACGGCGACACCGATGACCGCGCCGAGCGCGGCCTGTCCCACTCGATGGCCGACGGCGGACGCCCCGGCGGCCCCGGTGGCCAGGGTGAACAGGGCGGTGGTGGCGCCGTAGATCCCCTGGTCGCCGAAGCGTGGCAAGTTCGCCAGGAGCACCAGCGGCGGCACGGACAGGGCCACGGCGCCCAGCGTGCTCCCGGTGACGGCCAGTGCCACCGACGCCAGTACGGTCCCGCAGCAGATCGCCGCCAGCTGCCGCGCGCCCTGGATCAGTGAGCTGTACACGGTGGCCTGCACCAGCACCACCGCCACCCAGGGCGCCATCAGCGCCATCGGATCGCCCATCCACACGCCCGCCACGAGCCAGGCGAGGATCGCGGCGGCCGAGGCCTTGAGCGACTGAACGAGAAGATCGCGCTCGCGCCCCGGCCCGCGGCAGGCGGCGCGGGCGGCCCGGCCGACCGCACCGGCCTTCTGCCGGAGGGCGTGCGTCGGACGGGGCTGTCGGCGGAGAGCTTCTGTCACACCTGTCATGAGCAGTGGGTTCCGTGCGGCCGGTACGTCATGCCAGGGGGCTGTCCGCAAGGGACGCCAGCAGGTGGGCCGGATCGTCGTAGATCGCCTGCGCGCCCGCCTCCTCCAGGTCGGCGCGGGGAATGCCGCCGCACAGCACGCCGACACAGCGCACGCCCGCCCGGGTGCCGGCCTGCATGTCCCAGACGGTGTCACCGACGAAGACCGCGCGCCCGGCGGGCACCCCGGCCAGCTCCAGGGCGTGCTCGACGGGCTCGGGGGCGGGCTTGCCCTGCTCGACGTCGTCGGCGCTGGCGGTGGCCATGATCGCGTCGTCCGCGCCGATCGCCCGGCGCAGCGCGGACAGTTCCGCCCCGCCCGCCGAGGTGGCGAGGACCACCCGCCAGCCCTCCTGGTCGAGATGCCGCAGCAGCCGGCCCGCGTCCTGGAGGGCGGGCAGCCGGTCGAAGTACTGCCCGTACAGGGCCTTGTGGGCGGCGCTGAGCTCCTCGTCCTGGTCCTTGTCGCGGTCCTCGCCGAGCAGATGCGCGACGAGGTCGTCGGAACCGAGTCCGATGGCCCGGTGGACGGCGTGCATGGGCACCCGGTGGCCCGCCTGCCGCAGCGCCTCCCACCAGGTCGTCACATGCAGGTGGTTGGTGTCGACCAGGGTGCCGTCGACGTCGAACACTGCCGCCCGTTCCATGTACCGCTCCTTTGCTGTCGGGTCGCACGGGTACCACTTCAGGCGCCCGCCACTCGGGCCGGTACCCGGCCCTCCCGGGACCAGGCCAGCAGTTCGCCGAGGTCCCAGGTGGTCACGATCCGCTCGGCCGGCACCCCGCACTCCTGCGCCCGCGCGCACCCGAGGATCTGCCAGTCGAGCTGGCCGGGAGCGTGCGCGTCGGTGTCGACGGAGAACAGCACGCCCGCGTCGACCGCCCGGCGCAGCAGCCGGCGCGGCGGGTCGAGGCGCTCCGGGCGACTGTTGATCTCCACCGCCGTGCCCGACTCGGCGCACGCGGCGAACACCTCGTCCGCGTCGAACTCGGACTCGGGCCGCCCCCGCCCGGTCACCAGCCGTCCCGTGCAGTGTCCGAGGACGTTCGCGTGCGGATCGCGTACGGCGGCCACCATGCGCCGGGTCATCGAACGGGCGTCCATGCGCAGCTTGGAGTGCACGGACACGACCACCACGTCCAGGCGGTCCAGGAGTTCGGGCTCCTGGTCAAGGGAGCCGTCGTCGAGGATGTCGCACTCGATGCCGGTGAGCAGCCGGAAGGGCGCCCAGGTCTCGTTCAGCGCCGCCACCACGTCCAGCTGCTCCCGCAGCCGCTCCGGGGACAGTCCCCGGGCCACGGTCAGCCGCGGTGAGTGGTCGGTCAGCACCGCCCACTCGTGGCCGAGCTCCGCCGCGGTGCGGCCCATCTCCTCGATCGGGCTGCCGCCGTCCGACCAGTCGGAGTGCAGATGGCAGTCGCCGCGCAGGAGCGCCCGCAGCTCCTCGCCGCCCCGGGCCCGGGGCGTGGTGGACTCCGCCTCCAGCTTCTCCAGGTAACCGGGCACGCCTCCGGCCAGCGCCTCGCGCACCACCTGGGCCGTCTTCGGGCCGATGCCCTTGAGCGACTCCAGCGACCCGTCCGCCGCGCGCTCGCGCACCTCGTCCGCGGGCAGCCCGGTCAGCACCCGGGCCGCCGTACGGAAGGCACGGACGCGGTACGTCGGTGCCAGGGACCGCTCCAGCAGGAAGGCGATCCGTTCCAGGGCCTCGACGGGATCCATCGCCACCTCCACCTCCAGAGTTCCCCAGGCGCCCGGGGCCCGCACGACGGACGAGCGGTTTGTCGGGTTCGCCGCCGGGTACTGCGATGGCGCGTCGGACCTCCCTCGGATCCCGGACCCCGGACGTCCGGCAGCCGCCTCGTCAGGCCCGACGAGACCCCCACCCCGAGGAGGCCGAGATGTCCGCCCCCACCGCTCCCCGCAGCAAGGTGGCCGTGATCACCGGAGCCGACTCCGGCATCGGACGGGCCACCGCCGTCCGGCTGGCCCGGGCGGGGATGGACATCGGGATCACCTGGCACAGCGACCTCAAGGGCGCCGAGGAGACCGCCGAGGAGGTTCGCGCGCTCGGACAGCGGGCCGTCGTGGCCCAGATGGACCTCACCCGGCTGCCCGTCGCCGCCGGCACCGTCGACGAGCTGTGCGACCGGCTCGGCCGTCTCGACGTCCTGGTCAACAACGCGGGCACCGGCACCATGACGCCCTTCCTCGACCTGGAGCTCGACACGGTCCGAGAAGTCCTCGACGTCGACCTGGTCGGCCCCTTCCTGTGCGGCCAGCGGGCGGCCCGGCACATGGTCCGGCAGGGCGACGGCGGCCGGATCGTCAACGTCACCTCCGTCCACGAGCACCAGCCCCGGGTCGGCGCGGCCCCGTACTGCGCGGCCAAGGGCGGCCTGGGACTGCTCACCCAGGTCATGGCCCTGGAACTCGCCGAGCACGGCATCACCGTCAACGCGGTCGTGCCCGGCGAGATCGCCACCCCGATGACGGGCCAGGAGGACACCGACGTCCACACCGAGGAGCGCCCGGGCATCCCGCTCGGCCGCCCGGGTGACGCCCGCGAGGTCGCCGCCGTGATCGCCTTCCTCGCCGGCCCCGAGGCCACCTACGTCACCGGCGCGTCCTGGAGCGTCGACGGCGGGATGCTCCGCATGGGCCCGCAGGCCGGCTCGCACCTCGGCGACGACGAGTGGCGGCGCCCCTGAAGACCGCGCACCGGCACCGAGTCGGGCCGTGTGCCCGGGGATGAGGACGCCCTGACCGTCGTACCCGCGCGCAGGCACCGCGGGCACGGCGGGGACCGGTTGCCCGCGTACCCGGAGCAGGGGCGCCCGCCTCTCCCTCCCGCGGGATGCGTTCTACGCTCGTTCCATGACCGAAATCGCCAGCCCGCACATCGCGCACCCGCGGATCATCGTGCTCGGGGTCCAGCCGACCACGCCGCCCTTCCGGATCGTGGAGATCGACGGGGAAGTGGTCGGCGAGGCGAGGGCCGTCACCGACGTGCTGGAGGCGGCCGCCGCCTTCGGCATCACGGTCCACGACCTGGACGACCCGGAGGTGGTGCGCTGGGTGGGCGGCGACAAGTTCACCTGGACCCGGCACTGACCCGCAGGTTCAGCCGACGGTCCACTTCTGGTTGGCGCCGCCCGTGCAGGTCCACAGCTGCAGCCGGGTGCCGTTGGCCGAGCTGTTGCCGGTCACGTCGAGGCACTTGTCGGCCTGCGGGTTGACGATGTCGTGTGCGCCGGTGACGGTCCAGCGCTGGGCCCCGGAGCCGTTGCAGTCGTAGAGCTGGACCGGCGTCCCGTCCGCGGTGCCGCCGCTCGCCGCGTCCAGGCACTTGCCGAGCGCGCGGACCGTGCCGTCCGCGCCGACGGTCCACTGCTGGGCGGCGGTGCCGTTGCAGTCGTAGAGCTGTACGGCGGTCCCGTTCGCGGGGTTCGCCCCGGCCACGTCCACGCACTTGCCGGCCAGACCCCGGATCGCCGCCCCGGCGGCCGTGTCGCCGGTGGTCACCGACACGTGGTCCACCACGAGTTGCTGCGGGAAGGCCGTGGAGCCGTCCGGGTCGCCGGGCCAGTAGCCGCCGACCGCGAGGTTGAGGATCAGGAAGAACGGCTTGTTGAAGACCCAGGTGCGGCCGCCCAGGTCGGCCGGGGTGCGCCGCTGGTAGACGTTCCCGTCCACGGACCAGGTGATCGAGTCCGGTGCCCAGTCGACGGCGAAGGTGTGGAAGGCGTCCGCGAAGGCCTGGCCGTTCGGCAGGGAGTAGCCGGCGCCTATGCCGCCCGAGCCGGAGTAGCCGGGGCCGTGGATCGTGCCGTGCACGGTCGAGGGCTCGAAGCCGACGTTCTCCATGATGTCGATCTCGCCCGAGTCCGGCCAGTTGACCGGGGTGCCGAGCATCCAGAACGCGGGCCACATGCCCTGTCCGCGCGGTATCTTCATCCGCGCCTCGACGTGCCCGTACTGCGCGGTGAACTTCCCGGAGGTGTTCAGCCGGGCCGAGGTGTACTGGCAGGTGCCGTACCAGCACTGGTAGTTCGCGGGGTTCTCGCGCCGGGCCGTGATCACCAGATGACCCTGGCCGTCCAGTGCCGCGTTCTTGTTGCCCGACGTGTAGTACTGCCGCTCGTGGTTGTTGACGTTGTCCCCGGTCTCGATCTGCCACTTCGAGGAGTCGACGGCGGCTCCGGCGGGCCCGTCGAAGGTGTCGGAGAACGTCACCGCGGCGGCACTGGCAGCGGCGGAGGAGGCGGTGGGCGAGCCCGCCTCGGCGGTCCCGGCGGAGATCAGTACGGCGGACAGCGCGGCGAGGAGACATCTGCGGAGCAGGCGTGAGGCGGCCACGGCTCTTCCTTCGGGGTGGGGGGTGAAGGTGTCGCCTCTTGATTTAAGGGGTGAGTTAAGGGGTGGTCAATACTTTGGTACGGACCAGACGTTGAGCCTGGTCCGTACTCCTCACTCCTACTTCCCCGGCTTGGCGACCGGCTTCTTGTGCACGGCCCGGCTCAGCCGCCGCCCCAGCAGCAGATAACCGATCAGGGCGCCGGAGGTGTTCAGGATGACGTCGTCGATGTCGAAGGCCCGCCCCTCCACCAGCGCACCCTGCGCGAACTCCACCAGCAGCATCACCACGGCCGTCAGCAGCAGGATCCGCAGCAGCCCGCGGGTCTTCGGGGCGATGATCGGGACCAGGATGCCGAACGGGATGCCCAGCAGGATGTTCCCGCCGATCTGCTTGAAGGCGTCCCGCATCTCGGGCTGGTCCAGATAGGCCTTGAGCGAGGCACCGGGGTGCAGGTTGGTGTGCGTCAGATCCACCGACGCGGGCGACGGTTCGAGGGTCAGCCGGGCCAGGACGACGGCGAACGCCACCATGAACACGAACGCGAACACCATCGCCACGAAACGGACGACGAGGGAGAGCGGACTGCGCCGTGGGCGGGCGGGCTTCGCCGCGGGCTCGGTCTTGGCGGTGCCGGCGTCCGACCCCGCTCGCGAACGTGAGAGCACCCAGGCCATTGATTCCTCCACTCTGCAACTTCCCTGTGTCGTTGGGCGGTTACCCCTGAACAGCCCGAGAATGCCGCCGCCCCGCGCTCTGCTCACGTTTCCCTTCGTACGGTCGGGGCACTCCGGGCTGGGAACCGAGCGCGCCGTCACCGCACGCCCCCGAGCCGGTGTTTGGATGGCGCGCGGCCGTTTCCCGCGGCCGGAGATCCGAGGAGGTGGCGCATGAACGCACGCACGACACTCCTCGCCTCGGCCGAACTCCTCGGCTGGTGGGCCGCGCTGGCCGTGCTCTGGCTCGTGTTCATCAGCACCGTGGACACCCTGGAACTCGCGGTCGGCGCGGGCGTCGCCTGCCTCGGCGCACTGGCCGCCCGGGCCGCCCGGCGGGCGGTGACCGGACGGTGAACGGCTGGATCCTCGCGGCGGCCGTCGTCCTCGGCGGGGGAGTGGGCGCCACCGTGTGGGGCGTCGCCACCGGGCCGCTCAGGCGCCGGGTCGTGGCGCAGAACCTGTGCACCGCGTTCGCCTGCCCCGCCCTCCTGCTGCTCTCCCAGGGCTACGACCGCCCCTCCTACGTCGATCTCGCCCTGGTCCTCGCCCTGCTCGGCCCGGTCGGCACACTCGTCTTCGCCCGCCTGCTCGCCGACGAACTGGCAGCGGACCCGCCGAGCGCCTGGGGCCTGACCTACGCGGCCGCCGCGGTCGGCGCGGTGGTCGTCCCCGCGCTGTGCGTGGCCACCGGACCGAGCCGGGCCATGGCCAAGCTGCTGGTCGTGGGAGCCCTGCTGATCGGCGGCAACCTTCTCGCCTCACGCGCCCTGTCCGGCGCCTTCCCGGAGGTCCGCCGTGGCTGACGCGGTGATCGTCGTCGCACTGCTCCTGGTCGCCCTCTCCGCGACCGCGGCGGTGGCGGTCCGCGACCCCGCGCGCCAAGCCCTGGTCCTGTCCGTGCTCGGCCTGGTCCTCGCGGTCCTGTTCACCGTGCTCCAGGCCCCCGACGTGGCCCTGTCGCAGCTGGCGGTGGGCTCCGCGCTCACCCCGCTGTTGCTGCTGCTCGCCGTCCACAAGGTCAGGCGGCGCGGCAAGAAGGAAGGACACCACAGGTGAGCCGACGCGCCCGGCTGTGGCTCGTGGCGGTGGGCGGGGCGGGTCTGGCGGCCCTCTTCGTGGCCGCCGCCCTCGACCTGCCCGCCTTCGGCGGCGACCACCACCCCTACGGCGACCGGGCCGTCCACGCCGCCCTGACCCGGCGCACCGCCAACGTCATCGCCTCCGTCAACTTCGACCAGCGTGCCTTCGACACCCTCGGCGAGATGACCATCCTCTTCGCCGCCGTCATCGGCTGCGTGATCCTGCTGCGCCGGACCCACGACGAACACCGCGGCCGCCCTGCCCCGGAGAAGGTGGCCCGTCCCGTCCGCCGGTACTCCCTCCTCGTGCTCCCCGTCGCCCTCCTCACCGGCCTCTACGTGATCGCCCACGGACAGCTCAGCCCCGGCGGCGGCTTCCAGGGCGGGGTGGTCGCCGCGACCTCCCTGCACCTGCTCTACCTGGGCGCCGACTACCGCGCGCTGGAACGCGTCCGGCCGGTCGCCCTGTACGAGACCGGCGACGCGATCGCGACCTCCGCCTACGTCGTCACCGGCCTCGCCGGACTGATCGGCGGCTCGGCCTTCCTCGCCAACACCGTGCTGCCGTACGGCACCTTCAACACGCTGTCCTCCGGCGGCACCGTCCCCCTGCTGAACGCGGCCGTCGGCATGGAGGTGGCCTGCGCGGTCGTCGTCCTGCTCGCCCGCTTCCTGGACCAGACCGTCGAGATCGAGGAGGGGAACGGGAAGTGATGGACGTCTTTCCCTATCTGGTCGCCGGGTGGGTCTTCTTGACCGGCTGCTACGGCCTCGCCACCAGCCGGAACCTGATCCACGCCGTCGGCTGCCTGTCCGTGTGCCAGGCCGGCACCTATGTCCTGCTGCTGGCCGTCGGCTACCGCGACGGCGCCACCGCCCCCGTCTTCTCGGACCTGAAACCCGGCTCGCGCCCGGTCGTCGACCCGGTCGTGCAGGCCCTGACGCTGACCGACGTGGTCGTCGGCGCCACCGTCACGGCCCTGCTGCTCGCCCTCGTCGTGCAGATCTCCAAACGGCACGGCACCGTCGACCCCGACGAACTCTCCGAGCTGCGCGGCTGATGGACGCCTCGCTGCCCCTGCTGGTGGCCGTACCGCTGCTCGGAGCCGCCCTGCTCGTCGCCGGCGGCCGCCTGGTTCCCCGGCCCGTCGCCGAGACCGTCGGCTGCGCGGTCTCCGCGGGCACGGCCGCCCTCGCCCTCGTCCTCCTGCTGAACTCCTCGCCGCCCTTCCTGGAGTGGTCCGGCGGCTGGACCCCCGTGCAGGGACAGAGCGTCGGCATCGTCCTGATCGGCGACGGGCCCGGCCTCGGCATGGCGGCGCTCGCCTCGCTGCTCACCCTGGCGTCACTGGCGTACTCCTGGCACTACTTCGACGAACCGCCCAGCGGCCACGCCGGCTCCTTCCCCGCACTCCTGCTGCTGTTCCAGGGCGGCATGTGCGGGTTCGCCATCGCGGGCGACCTGTTCAACGCGTTCGTGTGGTTCGAGCTGATGAGCGTCGTGGCGTACGCCCTCACCGGCCACCGGGTCGAGGAGGCCAGGGCCGTCCAGGGGGCGCTGACCTTCGCGGTCGTCACCTCGCTCGGCGCCTACGCCCTGCTCATGGGCATCGGGCTGCTGTACGCGCGCACCGGCGAGCTGGGGATGCACGCGATCGGCCGGGGGCTGGACGCGCACGGGTGCCCCGACGCCCTGGTCCTCGCCGCGTTCGTCCTGGTCATGACCGCGCTGCTGGTCAAGTCGGCCGCCGTCCCCTTCCATTTCTGGCTCCCCGACGCGCACGCCGTCGCCCCCACCCCCGTGTGCATGCTGCTCTCGGGTGTCATGGTCGAACTCGGCACCTTCGGCGTCTGGCGCGTGTACGGCACGGTCTTCTCCGGGCCTGGCGGCGTCCCGGCCCCGGAGTTCGAGCGGGCCCTTGTCACGCTGGGCGCGCTGACGGCGGTGATCGGCGCCGTGATGTGCTGGTACCAGCGGCACATCAAACGGCTCCTGGCCTACTCGACGGTCGCCCACACCGGGCTCTTCCTCATCGGCATCGGCGTCCTGAAACCCGAGGCCGACGACGGGATCGCCCTGTACGTCCTCGGCCACGCCGGAGTGAAGGCCGCCCTGTTCGCCTGCACCGGCATCCTCCTCGACCGCTACGGCAGCGTCGACGAGCACGCCTTGCACGGCAGGGCCCGCGAACTCAAGGGCGTCGCCGTACTGTTCGTCCTCGGCGCCCTCGGCCTCGCGGGCCTGCCGCCGTTCGGCACGGCACTGGGCAAGTCCGTCACCGAGGAGGCCGTGGGCGGTCCGCTCACCGTGCTCTACGTGGCGGCGAGCGCGGTCACCGCCGCGGCCGTCCTGCGGGTCGCCGCCCGGGTGTTCGGGGGCCTGGGACCCAGGCCCGAGACGGGTTCCGGGTACGAGACGACCGGCTCCGGCGAGCGGCCCGAGACCCGGCACCGGCTCAGCCGGATCCCGGACACCATGACCGCAGTGCCCGCCGTCCTGCTCGCCGGAGCCGTCGCCGTCGGCGTGGCCCCCGGTTTCGCGAAGGTGGTCGCGCGTGCCGTGAACGAGACCGGTTCCGCGGGCGTGTTCACGTCCGTCCACTGGACCCCGGCCGGCGTCCTGCTGGGCCTGGTCTCGACCCTGCTGGCCGGGGTCCTCGCCCTCCTCGCCGTCGCCCGCCCGAAGGCGTTCGCCGCACCGGACCGGGCGCTGTGGCTACGGCGCCTGCAGTCCGGGCACGTCGGCGACTACGTGGCGTGGGTGCTGGTCGGCACCACCGTGCTCGGCGCCCTCACCCTGCCGGGCATGCTCGGCGGCTGATCAGGTGCCGTAGGTGACCTCGACCTTCTTGAAGCCGAGCGAGTTCAGCAGTCCCTTGAGCATGTTGGTGGTGTTGGTCTCGGCCCGCTTGGTCAGCTCGCTCTCCTTCGCCGCCTCGGTGATGTGCTTCACCGCGAGTTTCTGCACGGCCTGTTCGCCGTTGGGGTTGTCGGAGAAGAAGTCGCCGAGCCGGTCGAGCAGACCGCGCTGCTTGGAGACCGCGTAGGAGCGGTCGGCGTCCAGCGTGGCCTTGCCCAGCTGGGCGTGCGGCAGATGCAGGGTGGCGGCCGTGCGGTCCTCGTTGACCGTCACGTCGTTCTTGGCGACCTTGCCGAGGTCGACATAGGCGTCGACGGCGCCCGCCCCCACGTACAGGGTGCGCGAGCCGCGGATCGCGTCGGGCAGGAACTTCGTGTCCTTCTCCAGGTCCACGACGACCTGGAAATTGCCGGAGGCGGCGTCGTAACGGCTGATGTCCTGGAGGGACTCCAGAAGTGCGGGACCCGTACGGTCGTGGGTCTCGGTGCCGAACAGGTCCTTGAGGCCAGGGAGCACACTGAACCGGATCCCGGCGAAGAACACCACGAGCACCACCACGACGGCGGTCAGTATCTTCGCCCAGCCGGGCATGCGCCTGGACACGCGCCTGATGGGAGTCGTCATGCGACGGCCCTCCTTCCTACTGCACGGATGCCCAGGGATGACCCCCAAAAGCCCTGCGGGACCGTCTTGTTGGCTGATTGGGACACTGCCGGGACACAGGGGGGCGCACTACCGTGGAGAACTCTGCGTACCGGCGTGTCTGGAGACCCGGATGAGCACAGACAGCACGGCCCGGACCCTTTGTCCCATGCACCGCATCCCGCTGCCCGAGAACGGCCCGCCCCGGCTCACCACCCTGGCCACCGGCACCCCGGTCTGGCTCGTCACCCGCTACGCCGACGTGCGCCAGGTGCTCATGGACCCCCGCTTCGACAGGCAGTCGCTCCGGGACGAGGACGCCCCGCCGCTGCTCCTCGTGCCGAACCTGCTGGACTCCCCGGACGGCCTCCTCAACCAGGACGGACCGCCCCACCAACTGCTGCGGGGCACGGTCCAGCGGGCCTTCACCCCGCGCGCGATCGCCCGCTGGCGGCCCTGGACCGCCTCCGTGGTGGAGACCCTCCTCGACGACCTGGCCCGGCAGCCACAGCCCGCCGACATCGTCGAGGCGTTCACCCGCCGCCTGCCGGTCTCCGTGATCTCCCGGCTGATGGGGCTGGAACACGCCGACTGGGAGCGCATCCGCGACTGGGCCGACCACGCCCTGTCCGGCGGCGCGCACACCGCCGAGGAAGTCGGCGCGGCCATGCGGGAGTTCGGCCTGTTCTGCGCGGAACTGATCGCCGAGCGGCGCAAGGAGCCGGGCGACGACCTGGTGAGCGCCCTGGTCGTCGCGGGCGACGGCCTCGGGATCGAGGAGCCGCGCCTGGTCGTCCTGGTCCTCGGCCTGGTCGTCGCCGGACACGAGACGACGATGACGGCCCTGGGCAACATCGTCGTCCACCTCCTCACCGACGGCCGGGATGCCTGGCCCGGCCTCGCCGAGAGCCAGGAGGCCGCCGGGACCGCCGTCGAACAGCTCCTGCGGACGATCCCGCTGAGCGAGGGCAGGGTGCTGCCCGGCCTGATCCGCCGGGCGGTCGACGAGGTCGAGGTGGGCGGGGTGACGATTCCGGCCGGGGCGGTGGTCGCCGTCCAGACCAACGCGGCGAACAGGGACCCGGACGTCTTTCCGCGGCCCGAGGAGACCGACCTGTTCGCCCCGCTGACGACACCGAGCGTGGTCTTCGGCGCCGGCCCCCACCACTGCCTGGGCGCGTGGCTGGCCCGCTTGGAGCTGGGCCTGGCCCTGCACCGGCTGGCGGTCCGGTTCCCGGGTCTGCGGGCCGAGTTCACCCCGGAGGCGATCGCGTGGCGGGAGGGACAGATGACCCGGGGGCCGCGCCGGCTGCCGGTGTCCTGGTGAGCACTCCTAGGGCCTGAGTTCCCGGTCGCCCGAGGGCCTGGACCACCACACCCCTTCACCGTGCGTGAGCCCGGGAAGGCGCAGTTCGACCTCGCGTACCCGCCGGGCCGGGAGCTCCCCGGTGATCAGCCATGCGGTGGCGCCTCCGGTGGTGCCCGTGAACTCCGCTCCCACTGAAGCCAGTTGCGCGGTCACCGGTGCCAGCGCATCGAGGGGGATCTCCGCCTCGAACGCGTGGCACGGCTCGAACAGCCGCGTGCCGGCCCGCTCCAGGGCCCGACGCAGCACGATCGGCGTGAGCCCGCGGAAGTCGGCGGCGGTACTGAGCGGTCCCACGAAGCCGGAGCGGACGAGGACGACCCGGTAGTCCGCCACGGTCGCACCCGTCAGCCCGGTCCGCATGCTCGCGTGGACCGTCTCCTCGACGGCCTGGTGGAACGCCCGGGGGAGCGCTCCGAGTTCGGTCTCGTACCCGAAGACACCACCGGAGCCACGCTCGCCCGGCTCGACCCGCAGTCCGATCGTCGCCCAGTAACGGTTCCCGAGATGCCAGGGGTTCTCCTCGCACGCTTCCCCCATGCCGCGCGGACGCTCCAGGTACCGCACCCGGCCGGGCTCGAAGTCCGCCTCCACACCGAAGTCCTGGGCGAGGGTCGCCGCGAGCACCTCCATCTGGACCTCGCCGTAGAGGAGCAGCGAGGTGCCGCCTCCGGGCGCGGGGCGCGCGTGGATCAGGGGGTCCTGATCGGCGAGGGTCAGCAGGGCCGAGCGCAGCCGGGCCGCCTGCTCGGGGCGGCGGGCGGTGACCAGGGTCTGCAGGGTCGGGGGCGAGAACTGCGGTGCGCGGTCCGCCAGTTCGCCGAGGCGGTCGCCCACGCGGAGGCCGGGGGAGAACGTCAGTGCCGCGATGGTGCCGGCGGTGAGCGGTCCGCTCAGATGGGTCACCCGCCCGCGGACCCGGCTCGTCGCGCCGTCGGCCTCGCGGCGCAGGAACGTCAGCCGCTGGCGCTCGGTCACCTGGCCGCCGTACAGCCGCAGATACGCCGTGCGCTCCCCGCCGGGTCCGGGACGTACGGCGAACACCGTGCCGCGCGGTTCGCCCTCCGGTGTGGTGGCCCCGCCCGGGATCAGCCGGGTCACGCCCTCCACCAGGTGGCTCACACCCTGGCCGCCCAGAGCCGAGCCGAAGAACACCGGGTGGAAGGAGCCGTCGGCGGTGCGGGCGGCGAGGCTCGTGCGCAGGTCGTCCGGGGTGGGCTCGGGGCCGTCCACGAGCGCGGCCAGGATGTCCTGGTCGACCTCGGCCAGGGCGTCGGCCAGCCGGCCGTCCTCGGGCAGGGCGGTCACCCCGGCGGCGGTGGTGCCGATGCCCGTGACCTCCGTGAGCGGGGCGACGTACGGCGTCAGCCTGCGCCGGACGTCGGTGAGCAGGCTCTCGTCCCGAGCACCGGCCCGGTCGATCTTGTTGACGAAGATCAGTGTGGGCAGCCGCAGCCTGCGCAGGGTCCGCATCAGCACACGGGTCTGCGCCTGGACGCCCTCCACGGCGGACAGCAGCAGCACCGCACCGTCGAGGACCTCCAGGGCGCGCTCGACCTCGGCGACGAAGTCCGAGTGGCCGGGGGTGTCGATGAGGTTGATCCGGGTGTCACCCACGGTGAACGAGGCGACCGCGGAGCGGATGGTGATGCCGCGCTGCCGCTCGATCGCGCCGTCGTCGGTGCGGGTGTCGCCGGTGTCGACGCTGCCGAGCCGGTCGATCGCGCCGTGGTCGAACAGGAGCCGCTCGGTGAGACTGGTCTTACCGGCGTCGACGTGGGCCAGAATTCCGATGTTCAGGGTGTGCATACGGGGTCGAGTCCTCGAGAACCGTGGGCCGAAGGGGGCGCTGGGTCGATTCGAGGAGTCGGCGCATGCGAGGGATCCTGACAGGAGGGAACGCGGACGTGGCCATGATGGCGTGCGCAGGCCCGGCCACCGCAACCGGATTTCTGATGCCGGGCGGCCGGCGGGCGGGCCAGTAGCATGAGCCGGGCAACCCGAGATGATCATCCTAGGAGCAGGTCCGTGCGAGACATCGCCGTGTTCAGCGGTAGCGCCCACCCCGAGCTGGCGGCGGAGGTCTGCGCGCATCTCGGTGTGCCGCTCAGCCCCACCCGGGTCAGCCGGTTCGCCAACGACTGCCTGGAGGTACAGCTCCAGGCCAATTGCCGGGAGCGGGACGTCTTCCTCGTCCAGCCGCTGGTCAGGCCCGTGCAGGAGCACCTGGTGGAGCTGCTGCTGATGTGCGACGCGGCCCGCGGGGCCTCCGCGCGCCGGATCACCGTCGTGATGCCGCACTACTCCTACGCCCGCTCCGACAAGAAGGACGAGCCCCGTATCTCCCTCGGCGGGCGGCTCGTCGCCGACCTGATGGTGTCGGCCGGAGCCGGCCGCGTCCTCGCCATGACCCTGCACTCCCCGCAGGTGCACGGCTTCTTCTCGGTGCCCGTCGACCACCTGCACGCCCTGCGCGAGCTCGCCGCGCACTTCCGGCAGTACGACCTCTCGCGCACCACTGTCGTCTCCCCGGACCTCGGCAACGCCAAGGAGGCGGCCGCCTTCGCCCGGCTGATCGGCGCCCAGGTGGCCGCGGGCGCGAAGCAGCGCTTCGCCGACGACCGGGTCAGCATCAGCGACGTCATCGGCGAGGTCGCAGGCCGGGACGTCATCGTGTTGGACGACGAGATCGCCAAGGGCAGCACGGTCCTGGAACTGCTGGACCGGCTACGGGAGTTGGGCCCGCGTTCCATCCGGGTCGCCTGTACGCACGGGCTGTTCGCCGACGGTGCCCTCAAGAGGATCGGCGAGCAGCCCGACGTCCTGGAGATCGTGTGCACCAACACCGTGCCGGTCCCGGTCGAGGAACGCACCGACAAGCTGCGGATCCTGTCCATCGCGCCCGCGCTCGCCGAGGCCGTACGCCGCATCCACAACGGCGAGTCCGTCAGCGCCCTGTTCGACGCGCCGCGGAACGAGTAGCCCGGCGAGAAGTGCGAAGCGGCGGACGGTCATAACGTCTCGGACGTGGCCTCGGGCCGGCTCAGGGCCGCGTCCAGCGACGGCAGCGGGGGCAGCAGCCGGGCAAGGCCGGTCGCCCGGATGATCCGCAGGGTGAGCGGGTGGGTGCAGACCAGGAGCAGCCGTCCGTTGTTGGCGAGCACCCGCGAGCGGGCCCGGTACAGCAGCCGCAGCCCGGAGCAGTCGAAGAACTCCACGGCGCTGAGGTCGATCACCAGCCGCGCGTCGGGATGCCCCGTGACCCGGTCCAGGACGGGCAGGAGCTCGACGGCAGCGGCGATGTCGATCTCCCCGTGGAACTCCAGCACGGTGTGACCGCGCTCCTCGTGGACCCGCAGATGCCGGGACAGCGGCGCAGGTTCCTGCTGCACGACGACATCGCCTCCAACCGACTGCACGGGCGGCACGGGGTGCAGGTCACCGTGCCCCGGGGGCATGCAAATCCGTTCCCCGCTCTGCAAGTTACCCTCGATAGAGTGAATTTGAGCATGTTCGATTGACATATGTCTTCGAATTGCGACCGTCGGTTCGCGCTGGGTTCACGCGGGGCTCGCGCCCGGCTCACGACAGGGCGTGCCAGGCCCTGGTCAGCGCTTGACGGAACTGCTCGGTCTGGTGCGCGGTGAGGTCCCGCACCATCCGTTCCTCCAGTTCCCGCACGGGCCCCGCGTGCTGGGCGAGCAGTGCGCGTCCCTCCTCGGTCAGCAGGATCAGCAGCTCCCGGCGGTTCCTCGGATTGCGCTCCCGGCGCACCAGCCCGCGGGTCTCCAGGGAGCGCACCAGGTCGGCGATCGACTGGGCGGTGACGAAGGAGTCCCGCGCCAGCTGCGCCGCCGACAGCCCGTCGTGCCGCTCGAGGACGGTGAGGGCCGTGTACTGCAGAGCGGTGATCCCTGACGGCCTGACCAGCTCGTCCAGATGGGAACGGACGACTAGCTCCACCTGTTTCACCATGTAGAGGAGCGACGGGGGCGCCTTGGTCACCTGTGTGTCGAGCATGGGTTCAGGCTAGACCATTGACAGGAAACCTGTCTGTAAAGAGACTGCGAACCGACAGGAATCCTGTTTGTTGAAATCTTGGCGACGAAGCTGAGGAGCGGCGATGTCCTCCATCGAGATCGAACCCGGACGGCTGTTTGTGGGCGGCCAGTGGCGCGAGGCCGCCGACGGAGCGCGCACCGAGGTGGTCGACCCGTCCCGGGGTGCGGTCGTCACCACCGTCGCGGAGGCCGGCGCCACCGACGTGGACGCGGCCGTCCGCGCCGCACGGGAGGCCTTCGACGGCGGCGCCTGGTCAGGCCTCAGCGGTCGCGAGCGGGGCCGGATCCTGCACCGGGTCGCCGAGCTGATCCGGGAGAACGCCGACGAACTCGCCCAGTTGGAGAGCCTGGACGTCGGCAAGCCGATCTCGCTGTGCCACGCCGTGGACGTGACCAACGCGGCCAACGACTACGAGCACTTCGCGGCCCTCGCCCACTCCCTGGACGGCGCCGTCCGCAACACCCCCATGAACGCCCTCGCCTACACCAAGCGCGAGCCGCTCGGCGTGGTCGCCGCGATCACCCCGTTCAACTTCCCGCTGATCCTCGCCGGTTCCAAGATCGGCCCCGCGCTCGCCGCCGGCAACACGGTCGTGCACAAGCCGGCCGACGAGACCCCGCTCAGCGCCCTCTACATGGCCGCACTGCTCCAGCGGGCCGGCGTCCCGGACGGGGTCGTCAACGTGGTCACCGGCACCGGACCGGTGGCCGGCGAGGCCCTGCTGCGCCACCGCGGAGTCGACAAGGTCGCCTTCACCGGCTCCACCGCGATCGGCCGGCACGTGGCTGCCACCGCGGGCGAGGCCCTCAAACCCGTCACCATGGAGCTCGGCGGCAACGCGGCCAACATCGTCTTCGAGGACGCCGACCTGGAGAAGGCGGTCGGCGCGATCATCAAGGCGTTCGTCTTCAACACCGGCCAGTTCTGCATGGGCGGCCCGCGCCTGCTCGTGGCCCGCTCGGTCCACAGCACCCTGCTCGGCATCCTCGCCGACGCCGTGCCCGGCGTACCGGTCGGCGACCCGCGCGACCCCGGGACCGTCGTCGGTCCGATGGCGGGGGAGAAGCACCTGAAGAAGGTCGAGGAGTACGTCGACCTGGCGCGCAAGGAGGGCGGCCGGATCGTCTGCGGCGGTGAACGCCTGGACCTCGACGGCGGCTTCTACTACCGGCCCACGGTGATCGCCGACCTCTCCAACGACTCCCGGGTCGTGCAGGAGGAGATCTTCGGTCCGGTCCTGACCGTGCAGCCCTTCGACACCGAGGACGAGGCCGTCGCGCTCGCCAACTCCACGCCCTACGGCCTGGCTTCGGGCGTCCAGACGACCAACCTCGCCCGCGCGCACCGGGTCGCCGACCGCCTCCAGGCGGGCATCGTCTGGGTCAACGACTGGGCGATGCTCGACCCCGCGGTGCCCTTCGGCGGGGTCAAGGACTCCGGCTACGGGCGCGAGTACGGTCCCGAGGCGCTCGACGCCTACACCAAGGTCAAGTCCGTCGTCGTCTCGCTCGACTGAGCGCCTTCCAAGGAGTTCCCGCGATGTCCCTCACCACCCGTGCCGCGGTCGTCGAGTCCGGCGGCGCGCCCTTCACCCTCTCCGACGTCACCCTCGACGAGCCCGGACCCCGTGAGGCCCTCGTCCGGATGGTCGCGACCGGCCTGTGCCACACCGACCTCGGCGTGGCGAGCGGCGGACTGCCCTTCCCGCTGCCCGGAGTCCTCGGGCACGAGGGCGCGGGAATCGTCGAGGCCGTCGGCCCGGCCGTCACCGGCGTTGCTCCCGGCGACCACGTCGTGCTGTCGTTCACCTCCTGCGGCGACTGCCGCAACTGCGACGGCGGCCACCCCGCCTACTGCGCCGGCTGGCTGCCGCTGAACCTTCTCGGCGGCCGCCGCGCCGACGGCACCAGCACCATCAGCCGGGACGGCGAACCCCTCGGCGGACACTTCTTCGGGCAGTCCTCCTTCGCCGAGCGCGCCCTGGTCGACGAGCGCAGCCTCGTCAAGGTCGATCCGGACGTGCCGCTGGAGTCCATCGCTCCGCTCGGCTGCGGGGTGCAGACGGGCGTCGGCGCCGTGTGGAACGTACTGAAGCCGGTCACCGGCTCCACGATCGTCGTGCTCGGCGCCGGAGCGGTCGGTCTGTCCGCGGTCATGGCCGCCGCCCTCACCCCCGCCACGACGATCGTCGCTGTCGACCGCGTCGGCGAACGCCTCACCCTGGCAAAGGAGTTGGGCGCCACCCGCACCGTCGACGCGGGCGCGGAGGACCTCGGTGAGGCGCTCGCCGCGATCACCGGCGGCCAGGGCGCGGACGGCATCGTGGAGACCACGGGCAACGTGGCCGTCCTGCGCCAGGGCGTCGACGCGCTCGGCGCGCGCGGCACCCTGGTCGTCGTCGGCGCCCCGCCGTTCGGCACCGAGGTCTCCCTCGACGTCAACGGGCTGCTCGGCGGCAAGCGGGTGGTCGGACTCACCCTCGGTGACGCCGAGACGCAGAGCTTCATCCCCGCCCTGGTCCGTCTGGTGAAGGAAGGACGGCTCCCGCTGCACCGCCTGATCAGCACCTATCCGTTCGCGGACATCGATCAGGCGGTACGGGACATGGGCGCGGGCAAGGCGATCAAACCCGTGCTGACGTTCTGAGCCCGGGTCAGTCCGTCACGAGGACCAGCTTCCCCGTCGTCCGGCCGGTGTCGCCCAGCGCATGCGCCTTCGCGGCATCGGCCAGCGGGAACGTCCCCGCGATCGTCGGCCGCAGCTCGCCCTTCTCGACCAGGTCGGCGATCGCCCGCATCCCGGCCCGGTCGGCGTCCACGAGCATGCGTACGGCCCGCACTCCGAGCCGCTCGGCCTCCGTGTCGAACTCGTCCGAGCCGACCGGCAGGATCGACACCACGATCCCGCCCGGCCGCAGCACCCGCAGCGAGTCCACGGACGTGTCGCCGCCGAGCGTGTCCAGCACCACGTCGACGTCCTTCACCGCCTCGGTGAAGTCCGTCTCCCGGTAGTCGATCACCTCGTCCGCGCCCAGTTCGCGCAGGAAGTCGTGCTTGCCCGCGCTCGCGGTGCCGATCACGTAGGCGCCCCGGGCCTTGGCGATCTGCACGGCCACGTGACCCACCCCGCCGGCCGCCGCGTGGATCAACACCCGCTGTCCAGGCCGCAGTTCGGCGTTCTCGACCAGCGCCTGCCACGCGGTCAGCGACACGAGCGGCAGTGCGCCCGCCTGGACGTGGTCGATCGAGGCCGGCTTGTGCGTGAGGGCCCGTACCGGCGCGATCACGTACTCGGCGTGCGAGCCGTGGCCCCACGGGTACGGCAGCATGCCGAACACCTCGTCGCCCGGTTTGAAGGTGGCGACGCCGATGCCGACCGCCTCGACCACGCCGGAGACGTCCCAGCCGAGGACGAACGGCGGCTCTCCGAGGAAGCCCCCGGTGGCGCGGTGCTTCCAGTCGGTCGGGTTCAGTCCGGCCGCCCGCACCCGGACCAGTACCTGGTTGGAACGCGGCGCGGGGCGCTCGACCTCGATCTCCTTGAGGACCTCGGGACCGCCGAGGGTGTCCTGGCTGATGACTCGCATGGTGTTCACAGTGCTCATGGTCGTCCAGCCTGCCCGGCCGCGCCCGTCCGGGAAATGGCACGATTGCCAAGCTTCGATAGGATCGTGCCATGCGACATGTGGAGCGGACCGAGCGGGTCGTGGTGCTGGCCCTGGACGGCGTGTACCCCTTCGAGCTGGGCATCCCCAGCCGGATCCTCGGCGCCGCCGACGGCCGGTACGAGGTGATGACCTGCAGCGTGGACGGCCGGCCGGTGCGCAGCAACGCCGACTTCACCATCGGCGTCGAACACGGGCCCGAGATCATCGCCACGGCCGACACGGTGGTGATCACCCCCGTCTCAGCGGAGCGGATGCCCGCCGAACTCCCCGAGGAGGTGCGCCGGGCCCTCGCCCACATCCGCCCCGACGCCCGGATCGTCTCCATCTGCACCGGCGCCTTCGTCCTCGCCGCCGCCGGTCTCCTGGAAGGCCGCCGCGCGACCACCCACTGGCAGCTCGCGGACATGTTCCGGATCATGTACCCGCACGTCGACCTCGACCCCGATGTGCTCTTCGTGGACGACGGCCGCATCCTCACCTCGGCCGGAGCCGCCTCCGGCGTGGACATCTGCCTGCACCTCGTCCGCAAGGACCACGGCAGCGAACTCGCCAACAAGGTCGCCCGCCGCTGTGTGGTCCCGCCGTTCCGGGACGGCGGCCAGGCCCAGTACATCGAGCAGCCCGTCCCGGAGCAGGGCGCCGCGAGCACGGCCGGAACCCGCGCCTGGGCGCTGGAGCGCCTCGACGAGCCCCTGACCCTCGGCGACCTGGCCGCGCACGCCAGGATGAGCCTGCGCACCTTCGCCCGCCGCTTCAACGAGGAGGTCGGCCTCAGCCCCGGCCGCTGGCTGATCCAGCAGCGCGTGGCCCGGGCCCGGCACCTCCTGGAGTCCAGCGATCTGTCGGTCGACCAGATCGCCGGCCGCGTCGGCTTCGCCACCGGCGCGTCCCTGCGCCAGCACCTGCACGCGGCGATCGGGGTGTCACCGCAGGTGTACCGGCGCACGTTCCAGACGGCGGCGCGCTGAACGTTCCCGGCCTCCGGGGCGTCGAAGGATCACGAAGCCGGACGGTGTACAGGGGGCGTGAATGCGCAGAGGGCCGTGGGTGGTGCTGGCGGCGGTTGCCATGACGGTGGTGGGGTGCGAGTCGGGGGAGGGGCTGGTGATCGAGGGCGACGCACCGGCCACGGTCTACGACGGACCGATGCACGTGCCCACGAAGGAACTGGGCGAGCACACACCGCGGGCGCTGCGGCTCGCCTCGGGTGCGGCCGGCCGGGCTCTGGAGTGCGCGGGGGAGATGTACAACGGCAACGGCCCCGACGGGTGGAGCACGGCAGACGGCGGGGCGAGCCCGGAGGAGGGACTTCAGCTGTACTTCGACCTGTTCGACCCGGGGGACCCCCGCTCCGGCTACCGCGTGGAGCGCCGGGAGGCGGACCGCGTGCTGTACTCCTACGACGTCGGCGGCCGGACCAAGGTGGCGGTCGTGGTCGCCAAGGACCAGCAGGGCAGGCCCGGTTGGGGCCCGGAGACCAGCGCGTCCTGCGACCCCTCCGAACTCCCGGCCGCGTGGACCGCCTCCCACGGCTACGAGATCTGGACCGACCGGGCGGGCCGACGGGTGCCGACCACCGAGGTGAGCAGCGGCGCGGGGGACGACCACTGCGGCCAGTGGCAGGTGCACTTCCTCGACCTCGGCGGGCGCAGATACGCCCGCGACCCGGAGGGCCTGCTCGAACCCGGCCTGCTCACCGCGCCCTACGACGACTCGGTGACCCTGCCGGCGGACGCCCACGACACCGGATACCGCTACGAGGACCGGGAGTTGTGGCTGACCGGCGACCGCTCGACGGCCTACGTCCGCACCCCAGACGGGTTCGAGGCATGGCCCCTGCTCAAGGAATACGTGGCCTGCAAGTGAGGCGAGTTCACCGGCTGGCGTGCAGGGCGACCAGCAACTGCCAGACCTGGTCGGAGATGTCGGCCGCGGAGGCGTCGAGCAGGCCGTGCAGCCAGTCGGCGAGGACGCCGGCGAAGGTGGCCGCGACCGCGGAGGCGACCAGGGGGGCGTCGGCGGCACCCGCGAGCTCGCGCTCCCGCAGACTGTAGGCCCGCAGATCCCGGTGCAGCACCCTGCCCAACGGTCCACCGCCACCCGGGGCGAGCAGGGACCGGTACAGGGCGGCGTGCGGGGTGAGCGAGGCGAAGAACTCCGCGAGCGCGGGCGGCGCGTGCACCGGGTCGGGCCGCCCGCGCCAGGCGTGCAGCGCCTCCACGGCGTCCCGTACGACGTCCGCGCAGGCGTCGACCGCGAGCGCCTCCAGGCCGTCGTAGTGCACGTAGAAGGTGGCCCGGCCGACCCCGGCCCGTCGCACGAGGGCGGCCACGCCGACCTCCTCCAGCGGCCGTTCGGCGCACTCCGCGAGCAGGGCCTCCCGCAGCCGCGCCCGGGTGCGGGCCGTCCGCGGGTCCTCGGGTGCGGGGCGGTTCACTGCGCGGCGAGGACGGCGGCCAGGGCGAGCGCGCCCGGCAGGGCCTGAGCAACGAGGATCCGGACGTTGGCGGTCACGGCGCCGTACACACCGGCGACGATCACGCACACCAGGAAGAACACCTGAGCCCGGAACCCGGTCGGGTCCCCGGCGACGAGCCCCCACACCAGCCCGGCCGCGAGGAAGCCGTTGTACAGGCCCTGATTGGCGGCCATCGGGGCGGTCGCCTTGGCCATCTCCCGGTCGAACCCGTGGAAGGACATCCCCGGCTTCTTCTGCCACAGGAACATCTCCATCACCAGGATGTACACGTGCAGCGCCGCCACCAGGCCGACCAGGACATTGGCCAGGATCTCCATCAGCTTCCCTCACTTCTTGGACGTGTGTCCACTATAGCGGGACACATGTCCAGGAAGTCCACTGTCGGTGCCGACCGTCGGCGGGCTCGCCGGCCGGGCCCCTCCGAGACGCCCTAACCGCTCGGCGGTTTCTCCAGGGCGGTCTCCGCCGGGGACCGCCCGTCCGCGGCCGGTGTCCACCGAGCGCCGGTCTGCGCGCGGTATGCGGCGACCGCGGCCTCCAGCGTCGGGTAGAAGTGGGCCGGATCGATGGTGCGGGTCAGTTCATAGCGCTCGATCTTGCGCCGCACCGGATCCTTCAGTTCGGCGAACACCAGGCTCATCCCTCGCTCGTTCAGTGCCTCGTCGAGCTCCTCGAGCTCGTCGGCCGCCGTGGTGTCCACGTCCGTCATCGGCTCGGCCGCCAGCAGCACCCACACCGGCGGCGGCTCGCAGCGGGTCAGCCGCATGATGTGGGTGCGGAAGGCCTTGGCGTTGGCGAAGAACAGGGGTCCGTCGAAGCGGTGGATCACCAGGCCCGGCAGCTGCTCGGCCTCGGGGTAGGAGCGGACGTCGTGATAGCCGGGCAGCCCCGGCACCCGGCCCAGCACGGTGTTGTACGGCCACCAGGCCCGCCGGAAGACGTTCAGGATCGACAGGCCGACGGCGACCGCGATGCCCGGCAGCACGCCGAGCAGAGCCACCCCGAGGAAGGCTGTGACCGACAGCAGGAACTCCGCCTTGCGCTGGTGCCACAGGCGTCCCGTGCCTGCGATGTCGGCCAGTGAGAGCGAGGCCGTGATGACGACGGCCGCGAGGGCCGGTTGTGGCAGGTTGCGGAAGAGCCCGGGCAGCAGAACGAGCATCAGCACGATCAGGCCCGCGCCGACGATTCCCGTCAACTGGCTCTTGGCGCCCGCCCGTTCGGCCACCGCCGTCCGTGAGCCGCTGGTGCTCACGGGGAACCCCTGGAACAGCCCGGCCGCCACGTTGGCCGCTCCGATCGCCGTCATCTCCTCGTTGCCGCGCACCTCCTGGCCGGTGCGTGCGGCGAAAGCGGAGGCGTTGGAGATGGTGTCGGCGAGGGACACCAGGGCGATGCCGAGCGCTCCGGCGCACAGCGGCCCGAAGTCGCCCCAGTGCACGTGGGGCAGGCTCAACGGCGGGAATCCCCGAGGCAGTTCGCCGACCAGGCTGACCCCGTGCCGGCCCAGGTCGAAGGCCGAGGTCGCGGCGATCGCGAGCACCACCATGACCAGGACCGCGGGCACCTTGGGCAGCCACCGCTGAAGCACCAGGATCAGGACGATCCCCGCCACCCCGACCGCCACCGAGGCCCCCACCGCCTTGCCGTCGGCCAGCCCCCGGACGAAGGCGCGCACCTCGGCGACGAGGCCGTCGGCGTCCGTCTTGAAGCCGAACAGCTTCGGCAGCTGCCCGATCAGGATGGTCAGCGCCAGCCCGTTCATGTAGCCGATCATGGTGGGCTTGGAGATGAGGTCGGCGATGAAGCCCAGCCGGCACACCCCGGCCAGAATCGTGATGGCGCCGACCATCAGGGAGAGCATCGAGGCGAGCGCCACCGCCCGCCCGCTGTCCCCGTCGGAGGCGATCAGCGGCAGGATCGTCGCCGCGATCATCGGGCCGAGCGAGGAGTCGGGGCCGAGCACCAGGATCCGCGACGGCCCGAAGACCGCGTACGCCAGAAGGCAGAGCACCGACGTGTACAGCCCGGTGATCGCGGGCAGCCCGGCCAGTTCCGCGTAGGCCATGCCCTGCGGGACCAGCAGCGTGGTGAGGACGACGCCCGCCACGACGTCCTTGACCAGCCACTCGCGCCGGTACACCGACAGCGTGCGCAGCCCTGGCGGGACGTGACGGCCTCCGGTGTCTGCCATCGCTGACCTCCTTCGGACGTGTCGGCCGAGCACCCGAGCCCAGGTCACGGTCATGGCCGGTGCGATGCTTCCTCCGACTCCTACACGTCCCGCACGAGCCCGTCGTCACCTCGCAAGGGTGACCACGGGAACCGGCCCTGCTCCTCGCGCCGGCCGCCGCGCCGCGGACCCTCGCCGGACGCCACCGTGCGGGCCTCTCGTCAGAACCGGTGGTACCGCACAGCACTGGCCATGACCACGTCCTGGACCGAGGCGTGGCGCCGGCTGAAGGGTATCCAGAGCAGGCCCACGGGGAAGGCGACACACAGCACGGCCCGCAGCAGCGCTCGGGGGGCGCCCAGCAGCCGCCCGGCGCGGCCGGTGACCCGCAGGCCCAGCAGCCAGTCGCCGAGGGTGCCGCCGGTCGACGCCCAGCTCACGCTCAGATAGAGCACGGCGACGGCCCAGCCGAGCACACCCGTCAGCCAGGCGGACGGGTCCGGCATACGGAACGGGGGCCCGGCGACGAGCAGCCGGAGACCGCCGTACGCGAACTGCACGGCGAGCCCGATGGCGGCCACCACGATCACGTCGACCAGCGCCGCGAGGCACCGCGACACCACTCCCGCGGTGTCGGCCCCAGAGTCCCGGTCCCCCTGCGTCACGGTGGCTGCCCGTGCCCGTCGGAGTGTGCCGGGGCCACGCCGGGTCTGTGCAGGAGCCGGTCGGTGACGCGGTTCACCACCCGGTCGGCCCGCATGCTGCGCAGCCGGAGCGCGTCGACCGTCTCCTCGGCCATCCCGCCGCTGGTGTCCCGGACGATCCGGCCCAGGTCGATCTCCTCCAGGACCGCCCTGGTGAGCGAGACCAGGTCGATCCTGTCGATCACGGCGTCGAGGTCAAGCCGGGCGGCGATCCGGTCGACGTCGATGCGCGCCGCGATCCGGTCCACGTCCAGCCGGGCCGCGATCTCGTCCGCATCCACCCGGGCCGTCACCCGGCTCACGTCCACGCGGTCGGCGATGCGGTCCACGTCGACCCGGTCCGCGATCAGGTCGATGTCGACGCGCCGCGCGACGCGCATCACGTCGATCCGGTCGGCGATCCGGTCGACATCGAGACGGGCGGCCAGGCCGTCGAGGTCGAGCCGGTCCACGACGGCGGCCGTGCCCGCGCGGACGAGACGGTCGACGACCGGGCCGGCGGTGCCCAGCGCGTAGCGCGTCAGCCGTCCGGTGACGTCGAAGGGATCCACCAAGCTGCGCCAGGTCATCCCACCATCGCAGCACGGCTCCGGCGCCTTCGCCTCATCCGTGGCGGGTGATTCGCGCACGCTCGGTCGGGGTGAGGATCACAGCTTCCACACGCCCCGCGCGCAGAGTCCGATGTGCCGTGCCCGGCCATGCCGTGGTGACGGGGGCGCCCGCCCGTGTCGTACGCCGCTGGACGGCCGCCGCTCAGGTGCCCGCCGTGCCGCGTCGGCACGTCTCAGGTCGAAAGTGGGAGGTGGAACCCGGTCCGAACGGCCAGACTGATGCCGTCAGCCGATGATCCAGCAGGAGGACGCACGCCGATGGCCCCGCAGCCGCCACGCCCCGCCGAGAAGCGCAAGCAGGACACCCTGCACCGACTGGAGCACGACGAGGACGTCTGGGTCGCCACCGCCCCGGACGACGGCTCGGGTGTGCCGTATCTGGTCCCGCTCTCGTTCCTCTGGGACGGCTCCGCCCTTCTCCTCGCCACCCCTGCCGGCAGCCCCACCGGACGGAACCTCAGATCGACCGGCAGAGTGCGGATCGGCCTCGGGCCCACCCGGGACGTAGTGATGATCGACGGGACCGTCGACACCATCACCCAGGCCGAACTGACCGCGGAGGAGGGGGACCGGTTCGCCGAGCGGACCGGGTTCGACCCCCGGCAACTCACCACGCCCTACCTGTACTTCCGTGTCCATCCGCGGCGCGTCCAGGCCTGGCGGGAGGAGAACGAACTCACGGGGCGTGTGCTCATGCGGGACGGACAGTGGCTGGTCGCCGACTGAATCGGCCGTGCCGGGATATCCGCAAGGTACAGGGCCGCGGGGCGCCAACGCCCCGTGGCCGGACCCTTCGGAGGAGACATGGCACTGGTGAAAGCGGGGGTCGTCGTGCTCGATTGTGCCGAGCCCGAGAAGCTCGCCGTGTTCTACAAGGAGCTGCTGGCGGCCGAGGAGACCGACGCGACCGCGAACCGCGTGGAGATCAGGGGAGCGGACGGCTTCCGGCTCGCGTTCCGCCGTGACGTGAACGCCACACCGCCGAGCTGGCCCCGCCCCGAGAACTCCCTCCAGGCCCACATCGACTTCGTGGTGGAGGACCTGGACGAGGTCGAGCGCAAGGTGGTGGAGCTCGGCGGACGCCCACTGGAGACGAAGGACGCGGCGGGGCCGTTCGAGGAACGCGGGTACGCCGACCCCGCCGGACACTCCTTCACGCTGCGCCTGGTCACCCCGACCGCGCCCAAGCAGGGCTGAGTCAGTGCAGGGCTGAGTCAGTCGCGGCCGCCCTTCTCGTCGGTCGGCCAGACTCCGGTGGAGCGTTCGATGGCTGTGGCGCCCGCGCGGTCCACCGCGCTGCGGACCACGGCGAAGATGGCGCCCTGGACCGCCGCGGCCAGCAGGATCTCTCCCCAGCCGCGGTCACGGTCCAGGGCGTCGGGCGCGTCGTCCTCGTGCCGGATCGCCTTCCAGGTCTTCTGGAAGGCCAGTCCCGCAAGCGTTCCGCTCGTCCAGCCCAGTACGAAGCCGAGGGGCTTGTAGGCGAGGGGCAGTTTCTTCTTCTTTGCCACGTCAGTCTCCTTGGTCAGTGGTGGGTCGGTGGTGCGCCGGGACCGTCTCGGCCGTCGGCGCCGGCCCCGGCGGGGTCCCGTCGCCGAAAGGACGGCCGCCGAGCCCCTCACGGTGATGCGGCGTCAGCCAGCCCGCCAGGTCAGGCCCGAGCGGCACGATGCCCGTCGGGTTGATACCGGTGTGCACCTGGTAGTAGTGCCGCTTGATGTGGTCGAAGTCGACCGTGTCACCGAAGCCCGGCGTCTGGTAGAGGTCGCGGACGTACGCCCACAGCACCTCGTTCTCCGCCAGCTTCCAGCGGTTGCACTTGAAGTGACCGTGGTAGACGGCGTCGAAACGTACCAGTGTGGTGAACAGGCGGATGTCCGCCTCGGTGATGGTGTCCCCGACGAGATACCGCTGCCGCGCCAGCCGCGGTGTCAGCAGGTCGAGCCGGTGGAACACGCCCGCGCAGGCCTCCTCGTACTCCTCCTGGCCGGAGGCGAAACCCGCCCGGTACACACCGTTGTTGACGTCCTCGTAGACGTCCGCCATCACCGTGTCGATCTCGTCGCGCAGGGCCCGCGGATACAGGTCGGGCGCTCCCTCCCGGTGCAGGGCGGTCCACTCGGTGGCGAGATCCAGGGTGAGCTGCTGGTAGTCGTTGGTGACGAGCTTCCCGCTGGGAATGTCCACGAGCGCGGGCACGCTCACCCCGCCCGGATAGTCGCTCTCCCGCTTGTCGTAGGCCTCGCTGAGGTAGCGGATTCCGAGGACCGGGTCGCGGCCGTCCGGGTCCAGGGTGAAGCGCCAGCTGCGGTCGTCCTGGATCGGGTCGGCGATCGCCATCGAGAGCGCGTCCTCCAGCCCGAGCAGCCGCCGCGAGATCACGGCCCGGCTCGCCCAGGGACACGCGCGGCTGACCACCAGGCGGTACCGGCCGGCCTCCACCGGCCAGCCGTCCCGGCCGTCGGCGGTGACCCGGTCCGCGAAATGGCTCTTGGACCGCTTGAACGCCTTGTGGCCGTACGCGCTGTTGCCGTCGTCGGCGCTGCCCATGCTTCCTCCTGTCTGTGCCTGTCCTGGTGGACGCGTTCCCCGTTTTCGGCGATCGGCACGGTGTGAGGGCCCCGGAGGCGGGCAGTCGGCGTGGGTGAGCGGGACATCGACGAACGACAAAGCGGACCGGAAAACACGCGTCACCGTACTGGTGGCGCTCGCTGCGAACCTGGTGATCGCGGTCGCCAAGGCCGTCGGCGGCCTCCTGGCGGGCTCGCCCGCGCTGCTGTCGGAAGCGGCGCACTCCGTCGCGGACAGCCTCAACGAGGTCTTTCTGCTGGCCGCGCTGCGCCGCAGCCGCCGCCCCGCCGACCGGCGCCATCCCTTCGGCTACGGCAAGGAGCGGTTCTTCTGGTCGCTGCTCGCCGCCGTCGGGATCTTCGTGATGGGCGGCTGCTTCTCCGTCTTCCAGGGGGTCGAGGCACTGCGCAACGGCGCCGAGGAGAAGCTCAGCGGCTATGTGGCCGGCCTGATCGTGCTGGGCGTGGCCTTCGTCGCCGAGGGGATCTCGCTGCTGCGGGCGCTGCACCAGGTGCACAAGCAGGGCGGGGCCGCCCAGGGGATGCGCGACCCGGCCCTGCGCACGGTCGTCGCGGAGGACGGCACGGCGGTGCTCGGCGTGACCCTGGCCATGGCCGGCATGGCCTTGCACATGGTCACCGGGCAGGTGGTGTGGGAGGCGTCGGCCTCCCTGGCCATCGGTGTGCTGCTGGTCTACGTGGCCTACCGGCTGGGCCGCGAGGCCAAGGGACAGCTCATCGGCGAGGCCGCCGACCCGGAGACCAGTGCCAGGATCCGGGCCGTGCTGGACGCGCAGCCCGAGATCGACAGTGTGGAGGCGCTTTTCACCATGAAGATGGGGCTGGACTCGGTCCTGGTGGCCGCCCGGGTCGACCTGGTGCCGGGCCTGGACAGCGAGCGGGTCGAGGAGGTCGCCGTACGGATCAAGCGGTCCATCTCCCGGACCGTGCCCGAGGCGGACCAGATCTTCCTCGACGTGACCGACCGGCCGGCCGAGGAGGCACGGGAAAGCCCCGCCGCGACGGGGGAACGCGGCGGGGCCTGACGCTCGGCTGCCCGGCCGAAGCCGGTTCATGCGTCCTGTGCCGAAGAATTTTTCCGAGGGCGGTCAGTCCCCGTCGACGGGCTCCAGAACGAAGACGGGTATCACCCGGTCCGTCTTCTTCTGGTAGTCGGCGTACGGCGGGAACGCGGCGACGGCGCGCCCCCACCACTCGTCCTTCTCGGCGCCGGTGATCTCGCGGGCGACGAAGTCCCGCTTGCCCGTGCCGTCCTGGAGTTCGACATGCGGGTCGGCCTTGACGTTGTGGTACCAGACCGGGTGCTTGGGCGCGCCGCCCAGCGAGGCGACCGCCGCGTACCGCCCGTCGTGCTCGACCCGCATCAACGGCGTCTTGCGGAGGCTGCCGCTCTTCGCGCCGCGGGTCGTCAGCACGATGACCGGCATCCCCGTGTCCATGAGCGTGTTCCCCTTGGTGCCGCCGGAGCTCTCGTACAACTCCACCTGCTCACGCACCCACTGGGTCGGGCTGGGCTCGTACTCGCCCTCAAGAGGCATGGTTTCCGTCTCCTCGCTGTCTGCTACGGGGCTCCCGCACAGAACTTCAACACCGTTCGGAACGGGAATCATCCCCTCCGGGTTCCCTGGGACTCCGGGTTCGACCTACCGGCCTTCGGGGACGGCGGATCATGGCCACCCGGGCGTGGGCCGGGCGAACGGGGAGTGGCCGGATTGCGAGGGCGGCGGACGCACCACGGCGGCCGAGACGGCAAGCTCCGTACCCGCCAGGTGCGGGAGCAGACCGGCCCACGGCCGCCCCGCCGTGCAGACCGCCCCTCCGCAGCCCGCCCCACGGCGACGATCTCCGGCCAGATTGCCCCGCCACCGATCTGGCCGAACTTATCGTCGCCCTATAGATGCCCTGGGCATCTAATGAAGATCTGCACGACGCACCCTTCGTCTGCGAGGTTTTTCATGACGGAAACGGAACCCGTCGCCTTCCCCCAGGACCGGACCTGCCCCTACCACCCGCCCACCGGCTACGACGCCCTGCGCGCCGACCGCCCGCTGTCCCGGATCACCCTCTTCGACGGCCGTCCGGCCTGGCTGGTCACCGGACACGGCACCGCCCGCGCCCTGCTCGCCGACCCCCGGCTGTCCACCGACCGCACCCGTGACGGCTTTCCCGCGCCCACGGCACGCTTCGCGGCGGTCAGGAACCGGAGGACCGCGCTGCTCGGCGTCGACGACCCCGAACACCGCGTCCAGCGGCGCATGATGGTGCCCGCTTTCACGCTCCGCCGGGCCACCGAACTGCGCCCCCGCATCCAGGAGATCGTCGACGAACGCATCGACGCGATGATCGCCCAGGGGCCGCCCGCCGAGCTGGTGAGCGCCTTCGCCCTGCCCGTCCCCTCGACCGTGATCTGCGCCCTGCTCGGCGTCCCCTACACCGACCACGACTTCTTCGAAGGACAGTCCCGGCGCCTGCTGCGCGGCCCCACGGCCGATGACGTCATGGACGCCCGTGACCAGCTCGAGGCGTACTTCGACGAGTTGATCGACCGCAAACAGAAACAGCCGGAGCCGGGCGACGGCGTGCTCGACGAACTCGTCCACCGGCAGCTGCGGGACGGCGAGGTGAACCGTGAGGAGCTGATCGCCCTGGCGATCATCCTGCTGGTCGCCGGCCACGAGACGACCGCCAACATGATCTCGCTCGGCACCTTCACCCTCCTGCAGCACCCCGACCGGCTGGCCGAGCTGCGCACCGACCCCGCGCTGATCCCGAACGCGGTAGAGGAACTCATGCGGATGCTGTCGATCGCCGACGGACTTCTGCGGATGGCCCTGGAGGACATCGAGGTGGCCGGCACGACGATCCGCGCGGGCGAGGGGGTCCTCTTCTCGACGTCGGTCGTCAACCGCGACGAGGACGTCTACACCGACCCCGACACCCTCGACTGGCACCGGTCCGCCCGCCACCACATCGCGTTCGGCTTCGGCATCCACCAGTGCCTCGGCCAGAACCTCGCCCGCGCCGAACTGGAGATCGCCCTGCACACCCTCTTCGAGCGGCTGCCCACCCTGCGCCTCGCCGCCCCCGCCGAGGAGATCCCCTTCAAACCCGGCGACACGATCCAGGGGATGCTGGAACTCCCCGTGACCTGGTAAGAGGCTCCGACGATGCACATGGACATCGACGACATCGACATCGACAAGGACGTCTGCATCGGGGCGGGCCAGTGCGCCCTGGCCGCCCCGGGCGTCTTCACCCAGGACGACGACGGCTTCAGCACGCTCCTGCCCGGCAGGGAGGACGGCGGCGGCGACCCCAGGGTCCGGGAGGCCGCCCGGGCCTGTCCCGTGGGCGCCATCACCGTGTCGGAGACGATGAGCTGACCCGGCGAGGCGGGTCGAGCACCCGGAGTTCGGCCCGCCGCGGCCTGTCTGGTTCGGTGATCATGTCGTAGGTGGTGATCGGGCCGTCCGCGACCGTGAGGGTGAGCGCGCAGCAGCTGCCGGCCGGGGGCGACGACGGGGCCGACGTCCCCGCCGAGGGCCGCGAGCCGGGACCGCTTACGCAGGGCCCGGTGAGCTGTCCCGGCGAGGCGGGTTGAGCACCCGGAGTTCGGCCCGCCGCGGCCTGTCCGGTTCGGTGATCATGTCGTAGGTGGTGATGCGCCCGTCCGCGACCGTGAGGGGTGAGTGCGCGCAGCAGCCGCCGGCCGGGGGCGACGACGGGGCCGACGTCTCCGCCGACGGCCGCGAGCCGGGACCCCCACGCAGGGCCATGGTCCCCTCGGCCACCGCCCATGCGTCCCACAGCTCCACCGGCACTCCGGGCGGCAGCGCGCCCGTCCCGGCCCGGCGCACCACATCAGGTGCCGGTACGTCCAGCAGCCCGGATCGGCGCCCCGCGCGGCGGACAGGAAGGCCTCCACCGGCCGTCCATGCCGGTCGAGCTCGGCCCTCGGGACGGCGGGAGTGCCCCGGGCCTTCAGCCGGGCCCGGCCTGCGAGCCTCTTAGGCGAGCACGGCCGCGTCCTGCGGGGAGCCAGGCCGAGGCCGACTCCTTCGCGCAGGCCCGTGACCGCCTCATGGCACCGCCGCCGGCTGATCTCAGCGGGAGTCCAGCAGCAGCCCGGCCGCCTCGCGCGCCTCGGCGGCCGGGCGGGTGCTCCGTGTGATCCCCGCCGTCACCATGGCCCCCTCGGCGAGCAGGAAGAGCGGCCCGGCCAGCGCCGCGGGCCGTCCCGCCGCGGTCACGAGGGAGGCGAGGTAGTCCCCGAACGCCTTCTTGTGCGCCCGGACCTGGGTCGCCACCCGGTCCGAGGTCGCGCCCAGTTCGCCGTACGAGTTGATCCACGCGCACCCGCGGAAGCCCTCCTCGCCGAACCACTCCTCCAGCCAGTCGAAGACCGCGAGGAGCCGCTCCTCAGGCGCCGGGCGGAGGTCCACGAACTCGGCCAGCCGGCCCCGCCACCGTCCGTCCCGCCGCTCCAGATAGGCCTCCACCAGCTGCTCCTTCGCCGGGAACAGCTGGTAGAGCCGCTTGAGGGAGACGCCGGACGCGCCCCGTATGTCGTCCATGCCGACGGACTGGATGCCCCGCCCGTAGAACAGCTCCTCGGCGGCGTCCAGCACCCGCTCACGGGCCACTGCGCTGTCCATGGACGACCCCTCCTTGACGCGAGAACGTGCGTTCTCCTACGGTAGCAGGCACCTGGAGAACGTACGTTCTCTCCCGTTCCGGCCGCCTCGGCCACGGAGGACGACATGACCGACCGCCCGCCCCTGCCCCCCTTCACCCGCGAGAGCGCCGCCCAGAAGGTGCAGGCCGCCGAGGACGCCTGGAACACCCGCGATCCGCAGCGGGTGGCACTCGCCTACTCCGAGGACTCCGTGTGGCGCAACCGCGGCACCTTCGTCACGGGCCGCGCCGAGATCGTCGCGTTCCTCACCGCGAAGTGGGCGCGCGAGCGGGAGTACGCGCTGCGCAAGGACCTGTGGGCGTTCGACGGCAACCGCATCGCGGTCCGTTTCCAGTACGAGTGCCGGGACGCCGAAGGGCAGTCGTGGCGGTCGTACGGCAACGAGCTGTGGGAGTTCGACGAGCACGGCCTGATGACCCGGCGCGAGGCGAGCATCAACGACGTGCCCATCGAGGAGAAGGATCGCCGGATCCACGGGCCGCGACCCGAGAGCGAGCGAGGGCTGTCGTTCCCGCTTCAGTAGGGTTCCGGCGTGACCGAACGGGACCAGATACCGCCCTTCTTGTACGTCGTCGTCTGCGCCGCCGGCATCGCGGCGGGCGTCGGCAAGCTGATCACCGCCGCGCAGGAGCGCGAGTGGCACGTCGGCGTCATCGCCACGCCCACCGCCATGAACGGCTTCTTCGACACGGCCGCCGTCGTGGTAGCCCCGGCCACCTTCAACACGATCAACAAGTGGGCGGCCGGAATCGCCGACACCCTCGCCGTGGGCACGCTGTGCGAGGTGGTCGGCCGCGGCGTCCCGGTCGGCGTCCTGACCTGTGTCTCCGACGACCTCGCCCGCCACCCCGCCTACCAGGACAGTCTGATCCGGCTGCGGGGGATGGGCGTGCGGTTCGGGTACCCCTACCAGGGCGCCGAGGGCGAGGAGTTCGAGTGGGAGCGGGCGCTGGACCTGGTCGAGCCGCAAGGCCGGTGACCGCGGGTCCGCGACTCGGGGACACCGGGCGCACCCGAAGTCGTAGGCTCCCCTTCGGACCCCTCTCGAAGGCAGGAGCAGCAACGATGCAGTACGTGAAGCTCGGTTCGACAGGCCTGGACGTCTCGCGGATCTGTCTGGGCTGCATGTCCTACGGCCTGCCGGACCGCGGCGTGCACGAGTGGACCCTCGACGAGGCGGCGTCGCGGCCCCTGATACGGCAGGCCCTGGACGCCGGGATCACCTTCTTCGACACCGCCAACGTCTACTCCGACGGCACCAGCGAGGAGATCGTCGGCAAGGCCCTCGCGGACTTCGCCAACCGCGACGAGATCGTGCTCGCGACCAAGGTGCACGGCCGGATGCGCTCCGGACAGAACGCCGCCGGGCTGTCCCGCAAGGCGATCATGACGGAGATCGACCACAGCCTCAGGCGCCTCGGCACCGACTACGTCGACCTGTACCAGATCCACCGCTTCGACCCGCACACCCCGGTCGAGGAGACGATGGAGGCGCTGCACGACCTGGTGAAGGCGGGCAAGGTGCGCTACATCGGGGCGAGTTCGATGTACGCCTGGCAGTTCTCCAAGATGCAGTACACGGCGGAGCGGCACGGCTGGACGAAGTTCGTCTCCATGCAGAACCACTACAACCTCCTTTACCGCGAGGAGGAGCGCGAGATGCTGCCGCTCTGTGCCGACCAGGGGGTCAGCGCCCTGCCGTGGAGCCCGCTGGCCCGCGGCCGCCTGACCCGGGACTGGGGCACGGTCACCGACCGCAGCTCCGCCGACGACTTCGGCAGCCGTCTCTACCGGGAGGGCGACCGCACCATCGTCGAGGCCGTCACCCGTATCGCCGGTGAGCGGGGCGTTCCCCGCGCCCAGGTGGCCCTGGCCTGGCTGCTGGCCCAGGACACGGTGGCGGCCCCGATCGTGGGCGCGGGCAAGCCGCACCACATCGAGGACGCGGTGGCGGCGGTCGAACTGGAGCTCAGCGACAAGGAGATCGAGGAGCTGGAGGGGCCATACACGGCCCGCCCCATCGTCGGTCACAGCTGAACGGAGTCGAGCCCGGCTAGTGCGGTCCCTGCGGTGCGAACTCCGTACCGCACGGACCCGCCCCCTCACTCTCCGCCAACGGCACCCGCGCACCGCTCATCGACAACGTCCGGTAGTAGTGCCCGATCCGCTCGGTGGAAGCTCCCACGTAGTGCCCGATGAACGACCGCCGGAACCGCTCGGCCGTACGGTTCGGCTGCGACCCGTGCACCAGGCTGCCGTTGAAGAACAGGACGTCCCCGGGCGCCATGTCGACGGGAACCGGGGTGAGCCCCGGCGGCGGTGCCACGTACTCCCGGGCGAACGACACCTCGGAGTCCGCGAGTTCGGGGCAGAACAGGTCCATCCGGTGCGTGCCCGGGACGACTTCGAGGCCGCCGTTGTCCCGGTCGATCTCGTCGCAGGCCACCCAGGCCGCGACACATGTGCCCGGCTCGACCCGCAGATAGAAGTTGTCCTGGTGCAGCGCCTGCCCCCGCGCCCCCGGCGGCTTGAAGTAGAACATGCTCTGCGCCGCCAGTACCTCCTCCCCGAGCAGCGTCTCCAGCACCTCCCGCAGCCGGGCGTCCAACAGGAACCGCAGCGCGAGCTCGTTGATCTCGTGCGGCTGCATCACCCGCGGATACCTGCGCAGCGGGTCCGTCGACCCGCTCGGCGCACGCGGCTCGAAGTGCCCCGGCACCGGCCCGCCGGCATGCAGTGCCGTGAACTGCCCGCACAGCCGGTCGATCTCGTCGCGTGCGAACAGCCCGCGGACGACCATGAAGCCGTCCTCCTGGAACTGCCGGAACCCTGTCTCGATGCCCGTGACTGTCATATGGGCGCTCCCTGCTCGTAGCTGCTCGTCCCCGTTCGGATGTGTTCCACTCGTCACGCTAGGCCGCAGCCGGTGCCAGGAGGATGCCCGTGACCGCCGACGGATTGCCCGAGACGGCTGCGTCCGTCGACCCCGGCCCACCGCCGGGCCTCGTGGTCGTCGGCCGCTACGACGAACTCCCGGGCTACGCCGTCCAGCGACCGCGCGGCGCCGACAGCTGGCTGTTCACCTGGACGGTGGGCGGCCGGGGCACCCTGCGCCAGGGACGGGCCGAGACCAGCGCCGGCACCGGGGACCTGGTGGTGCTCGCCCCCGGCACCCCGCACCGCTACGGCGTCCAACAGGGCGCCGCCCACTGGGAGTTCTGGTGGGCGCACTGCGGAGCCAGACCGTCCTGGACCGCCTGGCTGGGGCCGTACCGCAGGGGGGACGGCCTGTACGTCGTCACCCCGGACCCCGCGGACGGCGGCCCGCACGCCCGCATCGAGGCGGCCTTTCGCCGGATGCTCGCCGACGCCCGCTGGACCGGCACCGGCACTCCGCCCGACACCGCCCCGCCCGACGGCCGGGTCGCCGTCGCCGTGGCCCACGGCACCACCGCCCGCGAACTCGCCCTGGGCGCACTGGAGGAGGTCGTCCTGCTCACCGCCGGCGCCGCGCGCGGGGCCCGGACCGGGACCGGCGTCGACCACCGGGTTCAGCGCGCCCAGGAGTTGATCGCGGCCGACCCCGGCGCCCCGCACACGGTCCGGTCGCTCGCCGTCCAGGTGTCGCTGTCCCCGTCCCGGTTCGCCCACCTCTTCACCCGGCAGGTGGGTCGCTCGCCGATGCGGGCACTGCGTGAGGCACGCCTTCAGCACGCCGCCCGGCTGCTGGAAAGCACCGACCTGTCCGTGGAACGCGTCGCCGCCGCCTCGGGCTTCGCCAGCCCCTTCCACTTCAACCGCGTCTTCCGCGACCGCTACGGGACGCCGCCCGGGGCCTACCGGGTCAGCCGGCTCAATGGTTGAGGCATGAACCAGTGGGGCCACCGGATGGGCTGTGTAGTGGATGTTCAATGGTTGGCTGGAACTCTTCGCGGAGTTGACTGAATCCCGTTTCCCTTTACGCCCTCAGGAGAGCGGCAATCGTCGAGCCGTCGGTGTTGACGAATTGTCTATCTGCAGCGGGCCGACAGGATGCGCAAAACGGTGGGATCACTTGTTGGGCGTCCCTGACCTGTGCAAAGGTGTGCCTTGTCAGCACACAGACAATGCTTATTCCCCCTGTGTGCTCATGACCCCCTCCGTACGCCCTTCATGCTCCAAAAGAGCTGTCCCAGGCGGACGCACCCATTGGTATGGACTTTAAGCAATGCAGCATGCCCTCGGGAGGAAATGCCGCCGTGAATGACGCAGGACTGTCGAATTCCCCGTCTCCGGTTCGCCCGTACGACGTCACGGACGAGCAGCTGAGCGCAGAGCTCAAGAAGTGGAGCGGCACGACGCCGGCCCTGCAGCCCGTCGGTGAACTTCTCGACCGGCACTGGGAAGCCGCCTTCGCCTACGCGCGGCTGTGCACCGACGGTCCCCGCCCCGCGGGCATGCTCACCACGGCAGCGTTCACCCGCCTCTTCGGCGAATCCCTGCGGCACACCGGGCCGACCGCCGCGTGGCGGCCCCATCTGCTCGTCACCGTCCGCCGGATCGCGGCCGAGTGGGACTCCGACGGCCGGCGGGAGATGCTCCACCCCGCGCTGAGAACCGAGGCGGGCGGCGACAGAGCCGCGGCCCGCCTGCTGCCCCCCGCCGAGCGGCGTCTGCTGTCCGGCGCCTTCCAGCGCCTGCAGCAGTCCGCCCGCTGCCTGCTGTGGCACACCGAGGTCGAGGCCGAGCCGATCGGCGTCCCCGCGGCCCTCCTCGGTCTGGACGAGGAGGACGCCCGCGTCGAACTCCGCCGGGCCCGCGAGCGGTTGCGCGAGGAATGCCTCCAGGTCCACCGCGAACTCGCCCCCGAGCAGGAGTGCCGGCACTATCTGCGGCTGCTCGACGTGACCTACCGGCGCGGCGGTGTCGAACTCGACCCCGATCTGCGCGAGCACCTGGAGCGATGCCGGCACTGCCTGCACACCGCCGACCAACTGCACCAGTTCAACGGGCAGCTCGGCCTCGCCCTCGCCGAGGCCGTACTCGGCTGGGGGGCCGCCGCTTATGTGCAGGCACGACTGAGCGTCGACGACGCGGGAGCGGCGCGGGAGGCCCGACAGCACGCGCCGGAGCGGCCGTTCGTGGCCGAGGCCTTCGGCGCTCCGATGCCCTTCCCCGCCCCGGGCGGGGGCGCGGCAGCCGCTTCCGGATCCGCCGACGCGGCGTCCGCGGCCCCCGGCTCCCGTGCCCGTACGCGCTCGGCCGCCCGCCGCTCGGCCCACAAGGCCGCCCGCCGCACCTCCCGCCGCAACCTCACCGCGGCCGTCCTGACGGTGAGCGGACTCGTCGTCCTCCCCCTGGTCATGTGGTCCTCGTTCCACTCGAACGGCAGCGGCCCGGCCGAGGCGGCCCCCTCCGAGGCGCCCGGCTCGGACACGGCCTCCTCGACCACGGACCCGTCCCGGGCCGGAGCGGGCGAGGCACGCCAGGGCGACCTGCGCGGCCGCCTGCACAACGTCGAGTCCGGGCTGTGCGTCGGCGTCGTCGGCAAGAAGATCGCCCAGGGCGCCGAGACCGAACTCGCCGAGTGCTCCGCGGACGAGGGCCAGCAGTGGACGTACGAGGCCGACGGACTCCTGCGCAGCGGCGCCGACCCCGACCTGTGCCTGGACTCCCACCTCGGCTTCTCGGTGCGGCTCGCGACCTGTACGGGCGTCACCGCGCCCGACGCCAAGAACATCCGCTACGACTTCACCCTCCAGGGCACCCTCGTACCGCGCTGGGGCCAGGACCTCGCCCTGACCCCCGCCGCCACCGACGGATCCGGCGCGCTGGTCGTGAAGAACCGCGACGACGGCCCCGCCCAGCGCTGGGTGTTCGACACCTCGAAGCCCGACCCCCAGATGGAAGCGGTCAACTGGGACGCGGACAGCAGCCCCACGCCGACCCCGAAGTCCGCCCCCGCGCCCTCCAGGACGACCCCACCGACCCCGAAGGCGTCCGCCACACCGACGGCCACGACGACCCCGTCGAGCAGCGCGTCCCCCGGCGGCAACTGCGCCACCAACCCGTACTACTGCAACTGGGGCGGCCAGAACGGCGGACCCGGCGGCGGGTACGGCTACCCCGGCGGCTACGGCTATCCCGGTGGCCCAGGTTACGGCGGCGGCTACGGAGGCGGGCGCTGAGCCCGCTCAGGCCCCGACGAGCTGGAGCGAGCCCCACAGGGCCACCACCGCGGCGGCGAGCGCGGTCGGTACGGTCAGCAGGCCGAGCCGGGTGAACTCCCCGAGCCCGACCTCGTGGTCGTCGCGGTGCAGGATGCGCCGCCACAGCAGCGTGGCCAGGGACCCGGCGTAGGTCAGGTTCGGGCCGATGTTCACGCCGAGCAGCACGGCGAGGACCGCGCCGGGCCCGGCCGCGGCGGTGAGCGGCAGCAGGACCAGCACCGCGGGCAGATTGTTGATCAGGTTCGCCAGGACGGCGGCCAGCGCGGCTGTCCCCAGCAGCGCGACGAGCCCCGTGCCCTCGGGCAGGACGCGGCCCAGGGCGTCGGCGAGCCCGTTGTCGACGACCGCACGCACCACGACGCCGAGGGCGAGCACGAACGCCAGGAAGGCCGGGGCCGCCGACCGCACCACCGAGGCGGGGGTGGCCTGCTTCCGGACGAGAGCGCGGCCCGCCAGCACGAGCGCCCCCGCGCAGGCGACCCAGGCGGGATCGACGCCGAACGCGGAGGCGACCACGAACCCGGCCAGTGTGCAGCCGACGGTGATCAGCGCGAACAGCGGCAGCGCGGGCTCCTCGGACGGCTCGGGGGAGTGGTCGACGACGGTGAGGTCGGTATCGAAGAAGCGCCGGAAGACCGCGTACTCGACGGCGATCGCCGCCAGCCAGGGCAGCGTCATCAGCAGCGCGAACCGGGTGAAGCTCACCCCGCTCGCCTCGAAGGCCAGCAGGTTGGTGAGGTTCGACACCGGCAGCAGCAGCGAGGCCGTGTTCGACAGATGCGCGCACGCGTAGACGTGCGGCTTCGCACGGGCCCCCATCCGGGACGCGGTGACCAGCACCACCGGCGTCAGCAGCACCACGGTGGCGTCCAGACTGAGCACCGCCGTGATCACCGAGGCCAGCCCGAACACACCGGTCAGCAGCCGCCCCGGAGAGCCGGCGGACCGCCGCGCCAGCCAGGCGCCACACGCCTGGAACAGCCCCTCGACGTCACAGAAGTGGGCGAGCACCAGGACCGCGGCCAGGAATCCGACCACCGGTCCGAGGCGTTCGGCCTCCGCCCACGCGTGTTCCGGGGAGATCGCCCCGGTCACGACCGCGAGCCCGGCCGCCGGGACGGCGACCACCGCTTCCGGGAGGCCGAAGGGACGCAGAACCGCCCATACGAGGACGGCGGCGAGCAGGGCGACGGACAGGGCTTCGGCGAGCGGGGTGTTCAGGGCAGATCCTTCGGTACGTGTGCAGGTCGTGCCCGGTCATGAAACCAGGCGGAAGTAAGAAACCTGCCAATACCCCGACCGCGGCCGCTCAGGCCCCGGTGCCGGGACTGAAGGGGATCAGCCGCACCGACGACTCGTTGCCGGACACCGGGACCTGCCCGGACTTCCACGTCACCTTCAGCGGGTCCTCCTCGTCCGGCGGGGTCACCAGCAGGGCGGCAGGGGTGGCCGTGCCCGCCCCGCTGACCTCCGGGTTCGCGAAGGACAGCCCGGCCCAGGCGCTCTGGCCCGGCGCCAGCTTCACGGTCTCCGGCTCGGTGGCGGAGCGCTTGGGGTCCGGGCCCAGCTGCTTGCCGGACGCGTCGACGAACGCGGTGCCCGGATAGCCGTGCAGGGTGCAGGTGCGGCTCGACTCGTTCGTCAGCACGACCGGGAAGTTCTCCTGCCCGGCACCCGGGTCGTTGCGGCCCACCGAGGCGCTCAGCTCGGAGGTGTGGCAGCGGGTTCCACCGGCGGGGGAGGGCGATGCGGACGGGGTGAGGGAGTTGCTCACCGCGTCGGTCGGCACCCCGCTGCCCGTGCCGGAGTCGGACGGCGTCGCGGTGCCGGTCGCGGAGGCCGCCGTGCCGGACTCCGTGGCCGGGGCGTTCGCCGAGCCGTCGCCGTCGCCGTCGCCGCAACCCGCCAGGAGGCCGAGCATCGCGACCGCACTCGCGAGCAGTGCCGCCCGCCGCACACCCAGGAACCTGTTCATCATGTCTCCACACTCCCGGAGAATCCACGCACGCGCGCGTAGCGCGCATGCCCTGTCACCAAGCTCCGATGCGGGACGGCCCGGAAAAGTTCGCTCACTTCCGGACGTGTACGGCCGCCGGGAGCCGGCCGGCCACCGAAGCGCCGCCGTCCGGGTGTCGGGCCCGGCGGCCCGCGCGAGGCTCTACTCCAGGTCGAGGAGCCCGATCTCGGCCCAGATCGTCTTGCCGTCGGGCGTGTGCCGGCTGCCCCAGCGCTGGGTGAGCTGAGCGACCAGGAGCAGTCCCCGGCCGCCCTCGTCCCACGTCTTGGCGCGCCGCAGATGCGGTGCGGTGTGGTTGGTGTCGGAGACCTCGCAGATCAGCGTGGTCGCGTCATGGATGAGCCGCAGCCGGATGGGACGGGCGCCGTACCGGATCGCGTTCGTCACCAGCTCGCTCGTCACCAGTTCGGCCGTGAACGACGCCTCGCTCAGGTCCCAGCGGCCCAGCTGCTCCACGACCTGCTTGCGGACGGGCGCCACCAGCGACGGGTCGGCGGGGATGTCCCAGGTCGCCACCTGAGAGGCGGGCAGCCCCAGGGTGCGGGCCAGCAGCAGGGCCACGTCGTCCGTGGAGCCGCCCGCCGGGAGCATCGCGTGCAGCATGCGGTCGCAGCTCTCCTCCAGGGAGTCGGAGGGCGCGGCCAGGGCCTCGCACAGCAGCGCGTGACTGGCGTCCACGTCCCGCTCCCGGGACTCGATCAGCCCGTCCGTGAACAGGGACAGCACGGTCCCCTCGGGCAGCGCCAGCTCGGCGGACTCGAACGGCAGCCCGCCCAGGCCCAGCGGCGGCCCCGCCGGAAGGTCCACCTGGCGTGCGTCCCCGCCCGGCATCAGCATCACAGGCGCCGGATGCCCGGCCCGGGCCAGCGTGCAGCGCCGCGACACCGGGTCGTACACCGCGTAGAGACAGGTGGCCCCGACCTCACCGGGACTGCCCTCACCGCCGGCCTCCGCGGACAGCCGTACGACGAGGTCGTCGAGGTGGGTGAGCAGCTCGTCCGGGGCCAGGTCGATGTCGGCGAGCGTGCGGACGGCGGTGCGCAGCCGGCCCATCGTCGCCGAGGCCTGGATGCCGTGCCCGACCACGTCCCCGACGACCATCGCGACCCGCATGCCCGACAGCGGGATCACGTCGAACCAGTCGCCGCCCACTCCGGCGCGCGCGGCCGGGAGATAGCGGGAGGCCGCCTCCACGGCGGCCGTGCGCGGCAGGGAGCGGGGCAGCAGGCTGCGCTGGAGGGCGAGGGCGGTCTCGCGCTCGCGGGAGAAGCGGCGGGCGTTGTCGATGCAGATGCCGGCGCGCGCGGTGATCTCCTCGGCCAGCAGCACGTCGTCCGGGGTGAAGGGGTCGGGCCGGCGGTAGCGGGTGAGGACCGCGACTCCGAGGGTCTGGCCGCGGGCCTGGATCGGCACGGACATCGTGGAGTGGACGCCGTACTCCTTGACCCGCTCGCCGCGTGTCCTGTTCCAGTTGAGCCACCGGTCCAGGCGCCCGGAGGCGATCGTGGCGGAGATGGTGCGGCCCGCCGTCAGCGAGTCCGCCTGCGGCGAGGTGGCCGGATACACCTCCGAGTGCCCCGGCTTGACCACGGCCAGGGGATTGCCGGGGTCCACCGACTGGTGGGCGGCGCGGCGCAGCTCCACCGGCGCGGTGAGCGTCGCCGGTGTCTCGCCGTTCTCCTGCGGGTCCAGCAGGTCGACGCTGACGAAGTCGGCGAGAGCCGGAATGCAGACATCCGCCAGCTCCTGGGCCGTGCGGGTGACGTCGAGGGTGGTGCCGATGCGCACACTCGCCTCGTTGACCAGCTGGAGCCGCTCCCGGGCGAGGAAGTTGTCGGAGAAGTCGTGGGCGGCCAGACACACGCCCCGCACCCGGCCCGCCGCGTCGGTGACGGGCGCCATCCGGGCCAGCCAGGCGTGCGCGCCGTCCTCGCCCCCGGTCCGCATGTACGTCTGCACGTCCTTGGCCCGGCCGGTGGTGAGCACCTCCAGCAGGTGCTCCTCCAGTTCCTCGCTCTGCCCCTTGCCGCCGATCTCGGAGAGTCTGAGCCCCTGGATGCGCTTCTCGGGCAGCCCGATCACGTCGGCCATGGCGTCGTTGACCCGGCGCAACCGCAGCTCTTCGTCGTAGACGGCGAGGGCACAGGGCGACTGGGTCAGTGCGGCCGTGCCCAGCGGGTCGTCGGGGGAGCGGGGGCCGCCGGGGTCCAGCGGGGTGACCACGAGCCAGTGCCCGGGGCCGCCGTCGGAGGAGCGCTGGTGGTGGGCGAGCAGCCACACCGACACGGCGGTGCCGTCGCGGTGGCACAGGGTGAGGGTGCCGTCCCAGCGGCCGCCCACGGGCCCGTCGGGTGTCTCCTCGCCCCCGCTGACCAGGAGGTTCACCGCCGGTCTGCCCACGACCTCGGCGGGCGACCAGCCCAGCAGCCGCTGCGCCCCGGCGTTCCACGCGACCAGCGTGCCGTCCTCACCGACGACGGCCCGAGCTGTCGCCGCGTCGTCGAACGGGTACACGAGGGTCATCGCCGCCACTCCATTGCGCGCACTCTCAGTGAACAAACAGGTCACTTGGGTTCCAGCGTAGTGGGTCGCGCTCACCCGCGGACGGTGAACCCCTGTGTACGCCCCACCCCTGGCCGGGGCGCCGTCAAGAGGGAAATCCGGCCTAGGTGACGCCTGGGGCGCAGGCGGCTCACCGCACCCTTGACCGCCACAAGTGGCTCACCGTCAGATCGCGTTTGTTCACGATCAGTTGTGAGTACTTCTGGGCCCGATGAGAGAGAGCCGCCATCACGGTCACGCGCAGAACGGTTTTGCTCGCTTCCACGGCCGCACCGGCCGCGGGCGTGCTCCTGGCCCCCCTCCCGCGGCCGGTGCGGCCGAGTCGTCCGGGCGCGGGTCCGGCCGCCGTACGGTCGCGCTGCGCGACGGCTGGCGCTTCGCGCTGGTCAATCCGGGCGGGATCACGGACCCGACGGGGGAGTACGCGGAGGCCGCCGCCCCCGGCTACGACGACTCTGAGTGGCGTGAGATCGCCGTCCCGCACGACTGGAGCATCGAACTCGCCCCGACCCCGCAGAACGGCACCACCAGCGGCACCGGCTTCTTCCCCGGCGGCCTGGGCTGGTACCGCCTCGCCTTCACCCTGCCGGCCGCCCTCGCCGGCAAGCGGATCTCGGTGGAGTTCGACGGCGTGTCCATGGACGCGTACGTCTACTGCAACGGCACCGAGGCCGGCCGCCACCCCTACGGCTGCACCGGCTTCGCCCTCGACCTGACCGACCTGCTCCACACCGACGGCACCACCGAGAACGTGATCGCGGTCAAGGTGCGGAACCGGCTCCCCAGCAGTCGCTGGTACTCGGGCAGCGGCATCTACCGCGAGGCCCGCCTGGTGGTCACCGACCCGGTGCACGTGGAACGCTGGGGCACCCGCGTCACCACCCTGGAGCTCACCGAGGAGCGGGGCCTGGTCCGGGTGGCGACGTCCGTGGTGAACGCGTCCGGCACCGGCACCGGCGTCGAGGTGGTCACCCGGATCGTCGATCCCCGCGGCCGCACCGTCGCCCGTGTCTCCTCCACGGTCGCCGTTACCGGCAGGGTCACCGAGACCCACGAACTCACGGTCCCCGAACCGAAGGTGTGGGACCTCGGGACACCGCGGCACCGCTACACCGTGCGGACCGAGCTGCGGGTCGGCGGCACCACGACGGACACGTACAACACCCCTTTCGGCTTCCGCGCCTTCCGCTTCGACGTGGACGAGGGTTTCCACCTCAACGGCACGTACCACAGTCGATGGGCGTCAACGCCTTCCGCACCTCCCACAACCCGCCCTCCCCGGAGATGATCCAGATCTGCGAGGAACTGGGCATCGTGATGCTGGTGGAGGCCTTCGACTGCTGGAAGACCCCCAAGACCCGTTACGACTACCGCGTTCCACGGCAAGGCCCTCGCGATCGTGCGGGCCGGCACCGAGGCGGGCGTCCTGAAGGTGACGGCGCGCGCGGACGGGCTGCGAGCGGGTACCGCGAAGGCGCGCACCACTCCGTCCCGCTCGATGGCCCTCACCGAGCCGGCCGCCTTCACCCCCGATCACCCGGCCCCTCCGAACCACCCCCTTGCGGACGCCAGTTACTCCGGCCGCCCGGACACCCTCCCGGCCGCGATGCTCGACGACGACCCCGCCACCGGCTGGTCCAACGCCTTCAGCAAGGCCGCCACCGCCCTGCTGCCCGCTTTCAGCGGCGCGCGGGCCGAGGACTGGGTCTCGGTGGACTACGGACGGACCAGGACCTTCGACCGGGCGGAGATCTCCTTCACCCTGAGCACGATCCACAGCCTGCCCGCCTCCGTCGAGGCCGCGGTGTGGGACGGGACGCGGTACGTGCCGGTCGAGGGCGTCTCCGTCACCTGGGCCACCGCTTCCGACGAACCCACGGTGATCACCTTCGACGCCGTGCGCGGCTCCCGGCTCCGGCTCACGCTGACCAGCGGGTATCCGGGGGAGACCCGGGGCGCGGTGCGCATCACGAAGCTGGAGGTGCCGGGGAGCTGATCCCGCCACGGGCGGTCCGGACGGGAAATCAGTCCCGTCCGGACCGTTGACGAGGTGTCATGCCTGCAACAAGCATGGCCTGCGACCGTCGATTGGGAGCGCTCCCATGCTGGGCGCCGCCCGTAACTCCCCCCGAGGAGCCCGGACGTGAACAGACGCAGAACCGCCCTGCTGACCTTGACCGCCTTGCTGGGAGCGGCACTTGTGGCCTCGCCTGCCTCCCCGGCCATGGCCGACGAGGTCGAGCAGCTCAAGAACGGCACCTTCGACACCACCACCGAGCCCTGGTGGACGACCAGCAACGTCACCGCGGGCCTGTCCGACGGACAGCTCTGCGCGGACGTGCCGGGCGGCACCGCCAACCGCTGGGACGCCGCCGTCGGCCAGAACGACGTCACCCTGGTGAAGGGCCAGTCGTACAAGTTCTCCTTCACCGCGAAGGGTTCGCCCGAAGGACACGTCGTGCGGGCGATCGTGGGGCTGCAAGTGGCGCCCTACGACACCTACTTCGAGGTGAGCCCGCAACTGAGCGTCTCCGGGAACTCCTACTCCTACACGTTCACCTCGCCGGTCGACACCGCCCAGGGCCAGGTCGGTTTCCAACTCGGGGGCAGCGCCGACCCGTTCCGCTTCTGCATGGACGACGCCTCCTTGCTGGGCGGGGTCCCGCCCGAGGTGTACGAGCCCGACACCGGACCGCGGGTGCGGGTCAACCAGGTCGCCTATCTGCCCGCCGGGCCGAAGAACGCCACCTTGGTCACCGACGCCACGACGAAGCTGCCCTGGCAGCTGAAGAGCACCTCCGGCGCCGTCGTCGCCCACGGGTGGACCCTGCCGCGCGGCATCGACGCCTCCTCCGGGCAGAACGTCCACTCCATCGACTTCGGCGCCTACAAGAAGCGCGGCACGGGCCTCACCCTGGTCGCGGACGGCGAGACCAGCCGGCCCTTCGACATCGGCACACGCGCCTACGAATAGCTCCGCCTCGACGCGGCGAAGTACTACTACACGCAGCGCAGCGGCATCGCGATCCGCGACGACCTGCGCCCGGGCTACGGCCGCGCCGCCGGGCACGTGAACGCGGCCCCCAACCAGGGCGACAAGAACGTGCCCTGCCAGCCCGGCGTGTGCGACTACACCCTCGACGTCTCCGGCGGCTGGTACGACGCCGGCGACCACGGCAAGTACGTCGTCAACGGCGGCATCTCCACCTGGGAGCTGCTGAGCACGTACGAACGCGAACTGCTGGCCCGCACCGGGCAGCCCGCCAAGCTCGGCGACGGCACCCTCGCCATCCCCGAGAGCGGCAACAAGGTGCCCGACATCCTCGACGAGGCCCGCTGGGAGCTGGACTTCCTGCTGAAGATGCAGGTGCCGGACGGGCAGCCGCTGGCCGGGATGGCCCATCACAAGATCCACGACGAGCAGTGGACCGGTCTGCCGCTCCTGCCGAGCGACGACCCGCAGAAGCGCGAACTGCACCCGCCGTCCACCGCGGCCACCCTGAACCTGGCCGCGACGGCCGCGCAGGCCGCCCGTCTGTACAAGCCGTATGACAAGGCGTTCGCGGCCAAGGCCCTGGCGGCCGCCCGCAAGGCCTGGAGCGCGGCGCTCGCCCACCCCGACCTGTACGCCTCGGAGAGCGACGGCACCGGAGGCGGCACCTACGCCGACAACAACGTCAGCGACGAGTTCTACTGGGCAGCCGCCGAGCTGTACCTCACCACGGGCGAGAATGCGTTCCAGGACCACGTGCTCGCCTCACCCGTCCACACCGCCGACATCTTCAGCCCCGTCGGCTACGACTGGGCCCGCACGGCCGCGGCGGCCCGGCTGGACCTGGCGACCGTGCCGAGCAAGCTGCCCGGCCGTGACAAGGTCCGCCAGTCGGTCGTCCAGGGCGCCGACCGCTACCTGGCCACCCTGAAGGCCCACCCGTACGGCATGCCGTACGCCCCGGAGGGCAACCTCTACGACTGGGGCTCCAACCACCAGATCCTGCACAACGGGATCGTCATCGCCACCGCCTACGACATCACCGGCGCCTCGAAGTACCGGGACGGCGCTCTCCAGGGCATCGACTACATCTTCGGCCGCAACGCGCTGAACATCTCGTACGTGACCGGCTACGGCGAGGTCAACTCCCACAACCAGCACGCCCGTTGGTACGCCCATCAGCTCGACCCGAACATGCCGAACCCGCCGAAGGGCACCCTCGCGGGCGGGCCGAACTCGGGCATCCAGGACCCCTACGCACAGAGCAAACTCCAGGGCTGCGTCGGCCAGTTCTGCTACATCGACGACATCCAGTCCTGGTCGACCAACGAGCACACCATCAACTGGAACTCCGCTCTGACCCGGATGGCGTCCTTCGTGGCGGATCAAGACTGACCTGAGCATGCTCCACCAGCTCACCGGGCCGCTCGTGCGCGGTGAGCGTGTGGAGCCGGGCCTGATCGAGCGGCTGGTGCACCTCGACGTACTCACCGTGCGGCAGCCGCTTGATCACGCCGGTCTCCCGGCCGTGCAACACCAGCTCCCGGTCTCGGAGTTGGAGACCCAGACAGATCCGCCGGGTGACGACGAAGACGACCGCCGGGACGAGGAACATCCCGATCCGGACCGCCCAGGTGACGGTGTTGATCGACAGGTGCAGCCGGGTCGCCACGATGTCGTTGCCGCCGCCCGCGAGCAGAATCAGATACAGGCTGATCCAGGACGCGCCGATCGCCGTACGCACCGGACGGTTGCGCGGGCGGTCCAGGAGGTGGTGCTCGCTCCGGTCCTTGGTGAACCGGGCTTCCAGGAACGGATAGACCCCGATGAAGACCAGCAGGAGCGGGAAGACCACGACCGGGATCAGTACCCCGAGGATCAGTGTGTGGCCCCACAGGGTGACCTCCCAGCCCGGCATCACCCGCACCAGTCCCTCCGCGAACCCCAGATACCAGTCCGGCTGGGCACCCGTGGAGACCTGGTCGGCGCGGTAGGGGCCGTACGACCAGACGGGGTTGATGGACGCCACGGCCGCGATCAGGGTCAGTGCTCCGAACACCAGGAAGAAGAAGCCGCCCGCCTTCGCCAGGTACACCGGGAAGAACGGCGTCCCGACCACGTTGCGTTCGGTCTTTCCGGGGCCCGCGAACTGGGTGTGCTTGTGATAGACGACCAGGATCAGGTGGGCCACCGCGAGTGCCGCCATGATGCCGGGGATCACCAGGATGTGCAGCGAGTAGAAGCGGGCCACGATGTCGTGGCCGGGGAACTCGCCGCCGAACAGGAACAGCGCGAGATACGTCCCGACGACCGGTATCGACACGGTGGCGCCGTAGACGAACCGCATGCCCGTGCCCGACAGCAGGTCGTCCGGCAGCGAGTAGCCGAAGAGGCCCTCGAACAGGCCCAGGAACAGCAGCAGCCAGCCGAACAGCCAGTTGACCTCGCGCGGCCTGCGGAACGACCCGGTGAAGAAGTGCCGCATCATGTGCGTGAGCATCGCGGCGACGAAGATCAGAGCCGACCAGTGGTGCAGCTGCCGGATCAGCAGCCCGCCGCGCACGTCGAAGCTGATGTCCAGCGTCGAGGCGTAGGCCTCCGACATGCGCACACCGTTCAGGGGGGTGTAACTGCCGTGGTACGTCACCTCGTTCATCGATGGGTGGAAGAACAGCGTCAGCCACACCCCGGTCAGGATCAGCACGACGAAGCTGTACAGGCAGATCTCGCCGAGCAGGAAGGACCAGTGGTCCGGGAAGACCTTGCGCAGGTACTTCGCGCCCAGCGTGCGGCTGCCGAGCCGTCCGTCGAGCCAGCCGGACAGCCGCTCGCCCTTCCCCGGCTCCGCCGGGCGTTCCGTGGCAGTCACGCCTCCTCCTTCTGCACATGGGTGAGCTTGTCGGGATTGCTCACGACGAAGAGGGCCGAGACCTGGTCGCCCTCCGGCGTGAGGTCCAGGACGATCACCGCGTACGGCGCGTCGTCCTGGAACAGCACGGCCGCGTCGTCGCCGTTGACCCGGCGGTAGCGCAGCTCCAGAGCGGGCGCCTGCGCCCCGGCCCCGCCCTGCCTCGCGCCCCGCTTCGCGTAACCGGTGAGCAGCCGTACGGCCTTGTCGCGGCCGTGCACCGGGCGCAGCGCCGAGGGTTTGCGGTTGCCGCCGCCGTCCGTCCACACCGTCACGTCCGGCGCGAGGATCTCCATCAACTCCGCGATGTTCCCGCCGAGGGCGGCCCGCACGAAACGTTCCGTCGCCTCCCGGCGGACCCGGGGGTGCGCCTCGTACAGCGGACGGCGGGCATGCACATGGGCCCGCGCGCGGTGCGCCAGCTGCCGTACGGCGGCCGGAGTGCGGTCCAGGATCCCGGCGATCTCGGTGTGGGCGTACCCGAACACCTCGTGCAGCACGAACACCGCGCGTTCCAGCGGGGACAGCGACTCCAGGACCACCAGCATCGCCAGCGACACGGACTCGGTCCGCAGCGCGGGGTCGTCGGCCCCGTCCTCATCGGCGACCAGGGGCTCGGGCAGCCAGGGGCCGACATAGGTCTCCCTGCGACGGCTGACCACGGCCCGCCGCTGGAGCGCGTGGTTGACGGCGATCCGGACCAGATAGGCACGGGGGTTGTCGATCCCGTCCGCCCCCCGGCGCGACCACGACAGCCAGGTGTCCTGGAGCACGTCCTCGGTGTCGGCGACGCTGCCCAGCATGTTGTAGACGACACCGAACAACAGCTCCCGGTGTTCGACGAAGACACCGGTCGCCGCCTCGGCGTCGGGAACGGGGATCTCGGACATCTCGTGTGGCCTCCCAGTAGCGCGCTCACTACTGCGAGGCCTTGAGGCCCCGGAATGTGACATCCCCGGGCCGGAATGTGACCCACGCCACACCGGGGCGGCGGGCGGCTAGGACGCGTCGTGGAACACGATCCCGAGCGCGTGCCGCCGGCCGGAGCGCACGACGCTCACCCCGTGCCGCAGCGCGCCGGCCGACCAGCCGCGCTGCGTACGCACCGGCCGTTCACGGGTCGTGAAGACCACGCCACGGCCTCGGGGGAGCACGGTCGCCGTGCCGCGGGACTGGGCGCGGGGCCGCTGCTCGACCATCAGGAACTCGCCGCCGGTGTAGTCGGTGCCGTACTCGTCCAGCCCCACCACCACCTGGAGCGGGAAGACGAGGTCGCCGAAGACGTCCCGGTGCAGCGCGTTCCAGTCGCCCTCGCCGTAGCGCAGCAGGATCTGCGCCGAGCGGTCCTGCCCGGCCGCATGACAGCGCTCCAGCCACTCCTCCAGGGAGTCCGGCCAGGGGGCAGGGCGTCCGAGACGGGCCGCCCAGTCGCGGGCGACGGGCAGCAGACGGGGGTAGAGCGCGGCGCGCAGGGCGGCGACCGGGGCGGGCAGCTCGTGGGTGAAGTAGCGGTACTCGCCCGATCCGAAGCGGTGGCGTGCCATGTCCACCGTGGTCCGGAACAGCTCCGGTTTCTCGTACAGCGCCGTCAGGTCCCGGCACTCGGCGGGCGTCAGCAGCGGTGCCGTGGGCGCGCAGCCGTGGACGTCCAACTCGGCGCCGAGGGCGGCCCAGTCGGTCTCGGCGACCCGGGCGGTGGCCAGGTCGGGGGTGACGGTCATGTCGTTTCCTCCTCCCCTTCGAGTGTGGGCCCCCGCCCTGTGCCTGTCCGGCGGGAATCGGACACCGCGCTCGGACCCTCCGGTACCGCGCAAAGACCATCTTGACCTGCGGGTATTTACGGGTAAGTACCCGCGAGGTACCGTGAAGGCATGCCAGCTCTCAACGTGGAGTTCAGCGATCGCGAGCTAGAGGACCTGCGGCAGATCGCCAAGGAGCGCGGTACGTCGATGAAGGCCCTGGTACGGGAGGCCGCCGCGGCCGACATCGCCCGGCACCGGGCCCTGCAGGAAGGCGCGGAGGCGTTCCGGCGGTTCTTCTCCGCCCATGCCGACGAGTTCGCCGCCGCCTTCCCCGAGGACGAACCGGCCGCCAGGGGTGCGGGGCGGGTCGGCTGACCGATGGCTTCCGTGGTTCACATCGACGTGCCCTGGCTGCTCCAGCGGCACGAAGAGGTCCTGCCCGACCAGCCCACGATCAACGACTTCTCGGCCCTCGTCGCCGCCGTCGCCCGGCACCGCGTCGACCCGCCCCGCCTCGGCGTCGACTCCGACCCGGCCTGGCGCGCCGCCGCCCTGCTGCACACCCTGGCCCTGCTCAAGCCGTTACCGTCGGCCAACGCCCGCTTCGCCTGCGCCACCGCCGTGGCCTACATGTTCGTCAGTGGCGTCGGCATCGACCCGCCCTACGGCGCCCTCGTCGACCTCGCCCGCGACCTGATCTCCGGCAAGACCGACGTGTACGGCGCGGCCGACCGGCTGCGCTCCTGGCAGATCTGAGCCGCCCGTCCCCCCGTCGGGCCGTCCGGCCGTCCGCCCGTCCGCACGGGCAGCGAGCCGCGGCCGGAGCGGGGTGCCCCGGCCGGACGCCGACCACCTCGCCCCCGGGGCCGCCGACCGAGGGCGGGAGGAACGGGGTCGGCGGCCGGGGTTTCGCGCGGGAGAGCCGCCGTCCCGCGCGGGGCCTCCGAGAAGGGCCGCTTCCAGTGGACTACCGGTCACCGCGCGGGGGGAGCGTGCGTGGCGCTCCGGCGCGTGCGCGGGTTTCACACGGGGCGCATGAAATGTCGAAAGCCGGTGCGAAGGCACGCAGTTGCGACGCTGTCTGACTATCTTTCAATTGACGTGGATGTTGCCCAGGTGCCTTGTTGGCCGTGAGTGACTTGTGCAAAGGTGAACCACCTGTGTGGGGGGCAAGGGCCGGGTCGCATTCGTCCCGTGGGGAACCGGGGCGGAGGGGCGTCGGCGAATTCGTGCTTCCCACTCCCTCGCCCAAAAGGGATGCGTCTTCGGCACTCCTTTTCGGCAGGAGAACTTCTGTGAGTCCCATGTCTGTGGGAAGGAAACCCGCTCAGTGCCAACCCCCCACCCACCGCTCCCTCCTTACCCTCCGCCCGGCGGCGCCTCCGGGGAATCCGACGAGGATCTCGCCGCCCGGCTCAGGGGCCGCCCCGACGGTGAGGCGGCCCAGGCCGTCGCGCTGCTCATGGCGCGCCACTGGAAGCCGGCGCACGACTACGCGGTCATCTGCCTCGCCTCTCCCTCAGAGACCGCCTCCATGGTGGCCGCTGCCGCTTTTCACCAGGTCCTGGACCGGCTCGCGCTCGGCGAACCGGCCCTCGCGCTGCGCCCCAGAACCCTCGTGGCCGTGCGGGACACGGTCAAGGAGTGGGCGGCCGAGGACCGGACGACCGCTGTTCTGCCGGACCTGGTGAAACCGAACGGCGGCCGCGGTATGCGGGCCGCGAAGTCCATGACCCCCGAAAATCGCAAGCTCGTCGAACGGTCATTCCAGTCACTTCCCGGACTCGCCCGCTGCCTGCTGTGGCACACCGAGGTGGAGGCGGACTCGATTGCCGTGCCCGCCGCGCTCCTCGGCATGGATACCGACACGGCGTCGGCAGCGCTCGAACAGGCGCGTGAAAAATTCCGCGAAGGATGTGTACATGCCCATCGGGAACTCGCGCCCACGAAGGATTGCCGCTTCTACAACCGCCTCCTCGATGTTCCGATTCGCCGCGGTGGAGCCCTGCTGCCGGATGTCCAGCAGCATCTCGCGGAGTGCCGCTACTGCCGATCCGCCGCGGAACAACTGAGCCATTTCGAGGGCGGCTTGGGCATCCTGATCGCCGAGGCGGTGCTGGGCTGGGGTGCCCGCCGCTATCTCGAACTGCGCGCCGGGCGTACGCCCCAGACGCCGGCCCGCGGCCGAGGCGCCGGCCGGCACGGCGCGGAACGCCGTCGTCTCCTCGACCGCATCCCGACTCCCGGCCGCCGCGCTCCCGGGGAGAGCGGCGGCCTGCGGTCCTCACGGACGCTGCTCACCGGAGTGGGCCTCACCTCCGCCGGTCTCCTCGCGGCCATGCTCGCCGCCGGCCTGTGGTCGCACGACGGCGGCGCCGACCCGGCCGCCTCCACCAGCGCCAGTGGAAGCGGCACGGTCCCGGGCGCCGGCACCGGAACCCCGGGCACCGCCCAGCTGCCCACCGCACCGGCGGTGACCCGGCTGCGCAACGCCGCCGCCGACCTCTGCCTCGACATCCGGGGCGCGGTGAAGGCGGGCGCGGGCACCGAACTCGCGGCCTGCTCGACCGAGCGGACCCAGCAGTGGTCGTACGAGGAGGACGGTCTGCTGCGCAGCGAGGCGGATCCCGAGCTGTGCCTCGACTCGCACGCGGACGCGGGCGTGGTCATCCTCGGCACGTGCGCCGACGCCAAGGCGAAGCGGGCCGGCGACGTGCGCTACGACCTCACGGTGCAGGGGGAGTTACTGCCCCGCTGGGACGAGCGACTCGCCCTCGCCTCCACCGGCGCGGACCCGGGCGCCGATGTCGTGGTCAAGGTCCGCGACCGCTCGGACCAGCAGCGGTGGCTGACCGACGCGGCCTCCGGCGCCAACCCCGGCTCGCTGTCGGTCACCGGGACCGAGGCCCCGCAGGCCCGGCCCGCGCAGCTCACGGACCCGGTCTAGGGTCGGTTCCGTCCCAGGTCCGCCGAGGGCGGGGAGGCCTCTTGACGGAGGCCTCCCTTCCTCGGAGGGCTCTCCTCGGGCGGGCCCTCTCCTCGGGCGGGGTCCTCCTCTCAGGCGTGGCCCTCCACGAGGTCGTCGGGTCCGACCGTGGCCGGGCTCGCGTGACCCGAGAGGGCGAGCGTGAGGTCCAACTCCGCGAGCAGAGAGCGGATCACGTGCTCGACGCCCGCCTGCCCGTCAAGTCCGAGGCCGTATACGTAGGGCCGTCCGAGGAGCACCGCGCGGGCGCCGAGCGCGAGGGCCTTGAAGACGTCGTCGCCGGTGCGGACACCGCTGTCGAAGAGCACGGTCAGCCGGTCGCCGACCGCCTCCACCACCCGCGGCAGCGCGTCGGCCGCCGCGACGGCCCCGGCGACCTGCCGACCGCCGTGGTTGGAGTCCACGACCCCGTCCATCCCGGCGTCGGCGGCGAGGCGGGCGTCGTCCGGGTGCAGGACGCCCTTGAGGACGATCGGCCCTTCCCAGTTCTCCCTGAGCAGCCCGAGGTCGGGCCAGGTCTTGCCGGGGTCCGCGAACATGCCGACGAAGTGCAGCACGGCCGCGTCGGGATCCTCGTGCACGGGCTTGGCCAGACCCGCCTGGAAGGCCGGGTCGGAGAAGTAGTTGGCGGTGCCCACGCCCCGTAGGAACGGCAGGTACGCCTGGTCGAGATCGCGGGGCCGCCAGGACAGCAACGGGGTGTCCAGGGTGACCACCAGGGCCGTGAACCCGGCCGTCTTCGCCCGGTTCAGGAAGCTCAGGGCCACCTGCGGGTCCTTCGGCCAGTACAGCTGGAACCAGCGTTCGGCGTCTCCCATCGCCTCGGCGACCTGTTCCATCGGTGTACTGGAGGCGGACGACAGGATGTACGGCACGCCCTGCGCCGCGGCCGCCCGGGCCGCCGCCGGCTCCGCGTCGGGATGCATGATCGACAGGACGCCGACCGGCGCGAGGGCCAGCGGGGCGGGCAGCGGGCGGCCCAGCACCTCCACCGACAGGTCGCGTTCGTGGACGTCCCGCAGCATGCGTGGGACGATCCGGCGCCGCTCCAGCGCCGCCCGGTTCGCCCGCGCCGTACTGCCGTCCCCCGCACTGCCCGCCACATAGCCCACCGGCCCGGGGCCGAGCCGCTGCTCCGTGAGCTCCTCCAGCCGGGTCAGGTCGGTGGGCAGCCGGGGCACCGCGCCCGACATCCCGCTCAGATAGATCTCGTACTGGAAGTCCGCCCAGTGCTTGGCCATCCGTCCGAACCGCCTCTCCTCGTCGGGTGCGCCGACGATATCCGGGAGCAGGCGCAGGTCAGGAGGCGGCGCTCGCCTCGGCTCAGGAGGCCGCGCCGACTTCGGCGAGGATCCGGGCCAGTTCGACCGGCTGGGAGAACATCGGCCAGTGGCCGGTGTCCATCTCGACCAGCTCCCACTGCTCGCTCTTCAGCAGCTCGGCCACGACGGGCATCGGTTCCTCGTCGTCGATCAGGCACTTGACGTAGGTCGCCGGAAGCTCGCCCAGCGGACGGGTGAGGACCGCTGGCTCGGTGAGCGTCGCGCCCGGGTGCGGGGACGAGCACTGGATGATCCGGGCGATCTGCTCGTCCGTCAGCCCCTGGTCGGCGTAGTGGTCCGCGCCCGCCGGCGGCCAATAGCCGTCGTGCTCCTCGATCTCCTCGCGTACGTGGTCGCTCGGCCACCCCGACAGGAACGACTCCCCGTCCACGGGCACGCTGGAGTCCACGAACACCACCCGCGCGAGCCGGTCACCTATCCGCTCGGCCGCCTGGCCCACGGGTACGCCCGCGTAGCTGTGCCCGACCAGGACCACCTCGCGCAGGTCCAGGCGCTCGACCTCGTCGACGATGTCCCGCACATGGGTCTGCCGGCCCACCGGGACACCCCGCTTCTCGGCGAGGCCCGACAAGGTCAGCGGATGGGGCTGGTGCCCGGCCGCGCGCAGCTCGGCCCCGACCTCGTCCCACGCGGATGCCCCGAGCCTTGCTCCTGCCACCAGTACGAAGTGAGTCATGTCCGCAACGTAGTCGACGGCACTGACGACTCCCCGGGCGCCTGTGGGGGTGCCTGGTTCGGTTGTCGGGCGGGTGCGGGTCCGATGTGGCTGCTCGCGCCGTGCCCCGCGCCGCCAGGGGGTCGCAGTGCACCAGGACGGACGGGCGCAGACCCGCGGCAGCGTGGGGAACCGTATGCCCTATCCGTCTTCCGGGTCACCGGCGGAGGAATCGGCCACCCCCTCGGAGTCCGGACCCCGCTCCCGCACCCGCTGGACGTGCTCCAGGGACTCCCGCAGCTCTGCGAGCCAGTCGTCGGTGTGCCGCTGGACCAGCCGGACGCACCAGGCGAGCGCGTCGCTGCGGCTGCGGGCGACCCCGCCGGCGATCAGGGTGTCCAGGACCTGGCGCTCGGGCTGGCGCAGCCGGGTCATCACGGGCGCGGCCACATGCGTGAACAGGGCACGGTCGCCGTCGCACTCCACGCCCCAGGACACCTTGCGGCGGAACTTGTGCTCGGCCTCGCGGGCGACCTCGACGCGGTCCTCCCGGGTGCGCTCCCGGAACTCCTGGATCCGGCCCTGCACGGCCGCCTCCCGCTCGGCGGCCGAGACGCCCTCGGCGAGCCGAGGGCCGGGGATGCGGCCGATCACGGTGATCTCCTCGCGGTCGACCACCACCTCGACCAGGGCCTCGAAGAGGTCGTCGGGCAAGCGGCCGGTGAACCAGCCGCGCAGCTTCTCTCGCTGTTCGTCGGTAATCATGTAATGACGATTACTCCGCCGCTCCATGAACGCAAGGGGTCGTGAAGGTGTGCGCTGACGGCTGAAGCGGAATGTTTCAGGCCTATTGCCGAGGCGGGGTGTTCAGGCCATACGGCCGGATCGGGCGATCAAGAACCGCCCAGTCAAAGGGCTCAGCTGTTCGGATGATGTGACTTCACGCCACTGATTCAACACGCAAGGTTACTGAAAGCTGTGGGGTCGATGTGAAGTCGGAGCCAGGAGTCGGCAGACTCACCGTCGCCGCTCCGCCACCGACCGAGTCGGAGGGCACACCCTCGAATCCAGCGGAAGGATGCACACAATGCGGAACACCGCGCGCTGGGCAGCGACCCTCGGCCTCACGGCCACCGCCGTCTGCGGACCCCTGACCGGAGCCGCTCTCGCCGAACCGGCCGCCGCCTCGGGCCTCTACGCTCCGTCGGCCCTCGTGCTCACCCTCGGCCACGGCGAGAGCGCCGCCACCGTCACCCCGGAACGTGCCGTGACCCTGACCTGTGCCCCGACCTCCTCGGGCACCCATCCGGCCGCGGCTCCGGCCTGCGCCGAACTGCGCGCGGCCGGAGGGGACTTCGACGCTCTCGGAGCCGGTTCCGACGCCCTGTGCACCAGGGAGTACCACCCCGTGGTGGTCACGGTCGACGGCGTCTGGCGGGGCCAGCGCGTCTCCTACGAACGGACCTTCGCCAACGAGTGCGTGAAGAGCTCCTACGGGAGTCTCTTCGCGTTCTGAGGGACCGGGGTCGCGTGGTGCCCGTGATCTGCCCGAGGGGCCCGCAGTTGGGGAGTGCCGCCCCTCTCACGGAACCCCCGTGATCCCGCACCGAGGGCCGGCGGACGGAGTGGGGCCGTCCGCCGGACCTTCGGTCACTGCTTGCGGTGGGAAGCGGCGCCGCAGCCCGGTCGCGCGCGGTCTATGAACGGGTCCGTTCCCGGTGGCTGGTGTCGCACCACGGGTAGCGACGACTGCGCCGACAGGTGCACAGGGCCACCCGGAAGCGGTCGGAGGCGACCGTGGAGCCGTCCTCCAGCTCCACTTCCACAGGGCCCTCCACGAGCAGCGGGCCGCGGTGCTGGACCCGGATGCGGCACGGCTGGCCGGAGTCAGAGGGGGAGTTCGGCACGGACGACCACCAGCTCTTCCTTCTCGTCGGCGGCGGAGAGCAGACCGCGCTCCCGCAGCCAGTCCTTCCGCGTGCGCAGCACCGGCCCGAACGCGATGCGGTGACGGCGGGTCACGGCGGCTTTGAGGCCGGCCTCGCGCAGATGCCCCACCGTCCGTCCGGAGTCGCTCAGTTCGGAGTGCACGATCAGCAGCACTCCGCCGGGACGCAGCAGGGCGGGAGCCTCCCGGCAGACGCGGTCCAGCACGAAACGCCCGTCGTGGCCCGCGTCCCAGGCCCGGGCCTTTCCGCGGGGCGGCCGGACGCCCGTCGGCGCCGGCACATACGGCGGATTGCTCAGAATGAGGTCGAACGACTGACCCCGCACGGGGTGGAAGAGGTTTCCGCGACGGACGCGGATGGACGCACCGGTCAGCCAGGCGTTCGCCCGGGCCGTGCACACCGCGCGCCACGACACGTCGACCGCGGTCACCCGGCTGCCCCGGTGTGCCGCCTGGAGAGCGAGCGCACCCGTCCCGGTGCCCACGTCCAGGACGTCCGCGCCGGGCGGCAGCGGTTCTTCGGACAGGGCTCCGGCCAGCAGCGCGGTGTCCTCCTGAGGGCCGTAGACGCCGGGGAGGACCAGTGGGGGGTTCAGTGATCTCACCTTGCTCCAGTACCCCGACATTCAGGAAATATGGTGGATTTCGGAAGGCAGGGGAGTGCGGAGGGACGAGCGTCCCTGCGCCCAGTCGCGCAGCAGGCGGTCGGCGAGCCGGTCCTCGACATGTCCGGTGACGTCGATGCCGAAGGCGACATCGGCGGCGAGGTGCGGTTCCTCGGCCAGCAGGCCGCCGATCACCTCGTGGCGTACGACCTGTTCATGGACGGCGTCGGCCTCGACGTGCTCGTCGTAGAAGTGCTCGGCGGCCGCTCCCGCGCCGGTGTGGCGCATCGCCTCGGCCAGTCGCCGGGAGCCGGGGGAGGAGGTGATCTCCACCGCCGCGAAATGGCCCACGAGGGCTCCTCGCAGGCTGCGGTGCAGGCCCAGCAGGGACATGAGGTTCACCGTCGCGAGCATCTCCGCGCAGGCCGCGTCCAGGTAGTGCCCGTACGTCGTGTCCAGGCCCAGGTCCGTCATCAGGTTCGCGAAGAGTAGGGCGTGGACGCGGTCGGCGCGGCCGCCGCCGAACTCGTCGAACTCCACCGCGGCCATGCCCGCCTTTGCCCTGCCCCACAGCCGCGGCAGCACCCATGCGTGCGGGTCGGCCTCCTTGAGGTGATAGAGCGAGCGCTGGGCCGCGTACTCGCGCACGTGCCACAGCTCGCCCTCCTTGCTCAGGAAGTGACTGACTCCCGTGCCGTCGACCGGCTCCACGAGGAGCCCGGCGAGCGCGTCCTCGACGCTGTCGTGGCCCGGGGTGTCCGTGCGCAGGGCGGAGAGGAAGCGGTGTTCCAGGGCGGCCCTGGTGCGCAGCAGGCCGGGGTCCCACTCAAGGTCGCTGGAGACGCCCGCGAAGCCGCGGTAGTGCAGTTCGTAGCAGATGTAGAGGGCCAGCTGGAGGTCGTCGCCGTACACGTCCGCCCTGGCGACGGTCTCGTCAGGCGGCAGTGGTCCGGCGCCGAGCAGATATTCCTGGACTGCGGCGGAGACCGGGCCCCGGGCCTGCGGCAGCTGTGGTTCTCGAGGGTCCTGAGGCATGGGCCCCGAGTACCCGGGCGTCGGCGGATCACCCCCCGCCCGCCCGGGACCGGTCCAGGGTCGCTCTCCGCCCGCCCGGGACCGGGCAGGGGTCACTCTCCGGCGGATTCCTCCTGGGCGTGCTGATTGGGGGTGGTCGCGTCCCCGGCCTCGCCCGTGTGTGCGCGCTCCTCGTCGGAGTCCCGGACGCGCTTCTCGGCGTCCTCGGCCTCGTGCAGGACCTCGTCCAGGGCGGTGTCGGGGTTCCGCTTCTTCTCCGGCACGGTCGTCTTCCCTTCTTCCTCGTTCAGGTGGTGGCGGTCGCGATACGCAGGGGCACCGGCTCGGGGGGAACGGCGCTCTCCTCGTTGCGGCGGGCGATCTCGGCCCACCAGGAGGGGCCGTCCTCGATGTGCCGCAGCAGAACCCCCTCGCGGATCGCCCAGGGGCAGATGGTGACGCTTCTGATCCCGGTGATTTTCATCGCCGTGTGCCCCACCACGGCACCTGCCAGGCTCTGTGCGGCGCGCGGGGCGGAGATGCCGGGCAGCTCGGCGCGCCGCGCGGCCGGGAGGGCGGCCAGGCGCTCGGCGGCCTCCCGCAGGTCGGCGCGGTGCATCCGGCGTTCCACGAAGGGTCCGCGCCGCCCGGGCGGGGTCCCGCACAGCCGCCCCAACTGCTCGAAGGTGCGTGAGGTGGCCACCGCGGTGCGCGGTCCCTCCCAGCGGATCCGTGACGCCACGTCCCGCAGTTGGTGGCGGACCTTGCGGCGCAGTGCCCGGATCGCCTCCGGGGGCGGTGGGTCCTCCCCCTCGAAGAACTCGTGGGTGAGCCGTCCCGCGCCCAGCGGCAGCGAGGCGACGTAGTCAGGCAACCGCCCGCGTCCGAAGGCCACTTCGAGCGATCCGCCACCGATGTCGAACAGCGCGAGCGGCCCCGCACGCCAGCCCATCCAGCGCCGGGCCCCCAGGAACGTGAGCTCCGCCTCCACCTCGCCCGGCAGGGTGTACAGCCCGATGCCGGTCCGGGTGCGCACGGTGCGCAGCACCTCCTGGCGGTTCGGCGCGGAGCGCACCACCGCGGTCGCGAAGGCCAGCGGCCCTGCCGCGCCCCATCTCGCGGCGGTCCGGCTCGCGCCTTCCACCGCCTCCACCAACTGTTCCACGGCCTTCTCGGGCACCGGGCCGCCCGGCCGCACATGATCGGCGAGTCTCAGCCGCCACTTCGCGGTGTGCACCGGCAATGGCACCCCGTCCTCGGCGTCCGCCACCACCAGTCGCACCGTGTTCGAACCCACATCCACCACGCCTATCCGCATGGCTCTGTGGGTACCCACGAGGAACCCCTTCCAACGTCAGGCGATCTGACAGGGCGTCACTCTCGGCCACCGCGTGTCGACAGTACGTGGGAACGCGCTGCGGACAGCGGTGGCAGTGGACAGAGAGGAGGGCCGCCGTCTCCCTGCGGACGGCGGCCCTCCGGTACCGGCGGCTCCTGCGGCGGCTGCTACATGTGGATGACGGGTGCGGCGTCCGCGTCCTGCTCCGGCACCCCGCGCTGGAAGAGCAGGAAGACGATCAGCGCGCCGACGGCGAAGAGGCCCGCCGACCACCAGAAGGCGGTGGTGTAGCTCTCGATGGTCGCGTGGGCCTGGACCAGCTTGTTCGTCGGGTCCTTGCCGACCAGGTAGTCCGTGGCGGCGCTCGCGGCCAGCGTGTTCAGCAGCGCCGTCCCGATCGAACCACCCACCTGCTGCATGGCGTTGACGGTGGCGGAGGCGACTCCCGCGTCCTCGGCCGCGACCCCGCCGGTGGCGAGCTGCATGGCCGGCGGCATGACCAGGCCGAGGCCGAAGCCGGTCACGATCAGCTGCGGCAGTACATGGGACACGTAGCTGGAGCCGACGCCGATCCCGGTCAGCCAGGCCATGCCGGCCGCGGCGACCGCGAAGCCGGCCGGGATGACCACCTTCGGTCCGATCCGCGGGACCAGCATCGTGGTGCTGACCTGGGCCGCGACCATCAGCGCGGCGACCATCGGCAGGAAGGCGGCACCGGTCTTGGTCGGGCTGAAGCCCAGGTTCAGCTGGAGGTAGTAGGTGAGGAAGAGGAAGACCCCGAAGATGCCGCTGCCGGAGATCAGCACGGCCAGGAAGGAGGCCGCCCGGTTGCGGTCCAGCAGGATGCGCAGCGGCAGCAGCGGGTGCGCGGCGCGGGTCTGCCACCAGGCGAAGGCGGTCAGCAGCAGACCGCCCGCGATCAGGAAGCCCCAGGTCTCGGGGGAGCTCCAGTCGTGCGTCTCGGCGTTGGAGAAGCCGTACACCAGGGAGAAGAGACCGGCGGCGACCAGCAGGGTGCCGGGCACGTCCAGCTTGGAGCTCGCGGCGTCACGGTGGTTGTGCAGCAGTATCCAGCCGCCCGCGAAGGCGACGACGGCGATGACGACGTTGACGTAGAGCGTCCAGCGCCAGTCGAGCGCGTCGGTCAGGACGCCGCCGAGCAGCAGACCCACCGCGCCACCGGCGCCGGCTATGGCGCCGTACACACTGAACGCCCTGGCCCGCTCGCGGGCGTCGGTGAACGTCGTGTTGAGCAGGGAGAGCGCGGCCGGTGCGAGGAGCGCGCCGAAGGCGCCCTGCAGAGCGCGGGCGGTGACCAGCATCTCGAAGTTGGTGGCGGCACCGCCGAGCGCGGAGACGGCCGCGAAGCCGACGACCCCGACGAGGAAGGCCGTCTTGCGGCCGAAGAGGTCGGCGATCCGGCCGCCGAGCAGCAGCAGGGAGGCGAACGCCAGCGCGTAGGCCGTGACGATCCACTGCCGGTTGCCGTCGGAGAAGCCGAGGTCGGCCTGGGCCGAGGGGAGGGCGATGTTCACGATGGTGGCGTCGAGGACCACCATCAACTGGGCGAGTGCGATGACGGCGAGGATCCACCACCGCTTGGCCGAGGCGTCGGCCGGTGCCGCGACGGCACCCTCCCGCCCGCTCTCGGTCAGTGTGTTCTGGGACATGGGAACAACTCCAGGGAAAGTCGGCCGGACACGTCCGGTTCATAAACGAAACGGTTTCGTACGCGTCGAGACTAGACCACGCCGAGCGAAACGGCAACGTTTCGCTAGAGGGGTGGATGCCCGGACGGTCCCCGGCTGTATGTCTTGACCAGCATATAACTGTCGAGGCATATTTGATTCATGTCCGACGCCCTGCTCTGGACCGCCCTCGCCGACCCGCACCGGCGGGCCATCGTCGCGCTGCTCCTGGAGCGGCCCCGGCCGGTCGGGGAGATCGTGGAGGCGTGCGGACTGAGCCAGCCGGGCACCTCGAAGCATCTGAAGGTGCTCAGGGAAGCGGGCCTGGTCCGGGTACGGCAGGACGCGCAGCGGCGCGTCTACGCCCTGGACCCGGGCCCGATCGCCGAGCTGGACGCCTGGCTGGCCCCCTACCGCACACTCTGGAACACGAGCCTGGACGCGCTCGGCGACCGCCTCGACGAGACGGCGCCGGACACCTCAGAGAAGCCCGCCCCGAAGGACTGATCCACCATGGCCGCAGACCTCACCGGCACCTACCTGACCCTGGACGACGGACGCCCCGCCGTCCGCTTCAGCCGCACCTACGACCACCCCGTCGCCCGCGTCTGGCAGCTCGTGACCGACGCCGATGAACTCGCCCACTGGTTCCCGTCCCGCGCCGAGATCGAGCTGCGTCCCGGGGGCACCATCAAGTTCAGCGGCGACCCCCACATGGAGGACTCCACGGGCCGGGTCCTCGCCGTCGACGAACCCCGGCATCTGTCCTTCGAATGGGGCGGCGACGAGCTGCACTTCGACCTGGAGCCGCTGGACGGGAAGCGGACGCGCTTCACGCTCACCAACGTCCTGACCGCCGCCGACACCGCCGCCCGCAACGGCGCCGGGTGGGAGGTGTGCCTGACCGGCCTCGACGCACGGGCCCGCGGCGAGCGCCGGGACGGGCCCCAGTGGAAGGAGCTCTACCAGGCGTACGTCGACGCGGGAGTGCCCTCGGGGGCGCCGGTCCCCGGCATGGACTGACCCCTCACGCCATCTGCCGCCGCACCAGCTCGTGCAGCCGCCCGCCCGTGTCCGCGAGAAGCTGCGCGGGCGGCCCCTGCTGGGCGACCTTGCCGTTCTCCATCACGATCACACGGTCGGCGTCCAGCACCGTGGACAGCCGGTGGGCGATGACGATCCGGGTGGCGTTGAGGGCCTTGGTGGACTCGATGACCGTGCGCTGGGTGTCGTTGTCCAGGGCGCTGGTCGCCTCGTCGAAGAAGAGGATCCGCGGCCGGCGGATCAACGCCTGGGCGATCATCAGCCGTTGACGCTGGCCGCCGGAGATCGCCCCGCTGCCCGAGACGATGGTGTGCAGCCCCATCGGCATCCGCTGGATGTCCTCCGCGAGCCCCGCCATCGCGGCCGCCGCCATCGCCTCCTCGGGCGTGTAGGGCTCGGTGCCGCAGATGACGTCCAGGATGGAGCCCGTGAAGGGCTGCGCGTGCTGGAGGACGACACCGCACTGCCGGCGCACCGCCGACTGGTCGAGGGCGGCCAGGTCCTGGCCGTCGTACAGGACACTCCCGGAGACCGGCCGGTCGAAGCCGATCAGCAGCCTGAGCAGGGTCGACTTGCCGCAGCCACTCGGGCCGACGATCGCCACGAACTCGCCCGGCCGGATCTCGAAGGACACGTCGTCCAGGATCAGGGGGCCGTCGTCGGAGTAGCGGAACGAGAGCCTGCGGGCCTCCATCGCCCCGGTGAGGAGTCCCGGCCGGGTGCTCGCCGTGCGCACCTCCGGCTGTGCCTCCAGGACCGGCTTGATCTCCTCGAACAGCGGGAGCGCGGCCACCGCCGAGACGAAGGCGCCGGTGAGCTGGGTGACCGCGGTCAGCAGCATCGTCACCGAGGTGTTGAAGGTGAGGAACTCCGCCGCCGACATCGAGCCGCGCGCCGGACCCGCGAGCAGCATGAACATCAGCAGGGTGCACAGCGGGAGGTAGACCGAGCCCATCACCGAGGTGAGGTTCTTGATCCGGCCGACCTTCTGCTGGAGCTCGCGGCTGCGGGCGAACTCCGAGGCCCACGCCGCGTACGCGTAGTTCTCCGCCGCCGCCACCCGCAGCTTGGGCAGACCGCGCAGCGTCTGGAACGCCTGGTTGTTCAGCTTGTTGCTCAGCACGACCAGCCGCCGCTGCCAGCGCACCTGCCACAGCCCGAGGCCGAGGAACCCGGCCGCGATGACGACGAGCATGCCGATCGCCGCCATCGCCATCGGCACGCTGTACCAGAACAGCAGGCCCAGGTTCATGGCGCCGACGGTCACCGACTGGGCGAGCGTCGGGCCGATGCCCGCCATCATCCTGCGGATCGAGCTGATCCCCATGGCCTGGCTGGCGAGTTCGCCGGTCGAGCGCTCGGTGAAGAACTTCGTCGGCAGTCTCAGCAGCCGGTCCCACACCGCGGGCTGGAGGGTCGCCTCGATACGGCCCTCCAGGCGCAGCATCGTGAGGTTCTGGAGCAGCATGAAGGCCGCCGTCACCACACCGCTGACCATCACGGCCAGACACACCTGCACGATCAGAGCGGTCTGTGCCCTGGGCACGAACTCGCCGAGCACCTTGCCGGTCGCGATGGGCACCAGCGCGCCGATCGCCACCGTGACCAGACCGCTGAGCAGCAGGTTGGTCACATCGCCGCCGGTGCCGCGCATGCTGAACCGCAGCAGACCGAGGGGGCTCAACTTCCGGTCGGGCAGCGGGCGGTAGAACATCACCGCGCGCGGTTCGAACTCCTCCGCGTTGTCCTTCTCTATCGGTGTCTCACGGCCCGTCGCCGGATGGACGGCCACATAGCCGCCGCGCCGCCACAGCAGCGCGACCGGCGCGCCCGACAGGGCCCGGTGACCCACCAGCGGGCCGATGTTGTCGCGCCACCAGCTGCCGTCCAGGCGTACGGACCTGATGCGGACGCGGGAGGCGAGGGCGATGCGCTCGACCGGGTCGAGGCGGTCGCTCTCGGTGCCGCTCTGGGCGTTCTCGGCGAGCGGGATCCCGGCCGCGTCGGCGACCAGCTTGCACGCCGCGTAGCTGGCGTCCGCGTCGGCCGCCGTCGCGCGCTGCTTGGACCTGCCGATGGACGCCAGCAGGGTCCGGTCGGCCTGGGCGCGCACCGCCTCACCGGCCTTGATACCGGCGGCCGTCCGGGTCTCGTGGGTGCGCTCCAACTGCTCGATCCAGCGGTCCAGCGTGGTGAGCAGCCGGTACTGCTGGTCGACCATGGACTGCCAGACCGCCGGGTCCATCAGCAGGTCGGCGGCCGCCTCGGCGCCGTAGAGCGAGCCGTACTGCACGCTGCCCGGCGGCACCTGCATCCAGAAGACGTCGTCATCGGTCGGGGCGGCGGCCCGCTCGTCGGCCATCGGCGCCTGGAAGAGGATCGACAGACTCCGGCCCACACCGAGGGCCAGGGCGTACTCCAGCGGGCTGGTCGTCGGCGGCACGTACTGGGGGTTGCCGTACTCGTCGTACGACCAGGTCTGGGTGTGCGCGGGCTCGTACAGTTCGCGCAGGCCGATGCGGTGGATCACGCAGTCCCGCAAGGGCCGTGCCACCAAGGTGTGTTGCGGGCCGGGTACCGGGCCGAGCAGCAGCGCGCCAGGCTCCAGGCGGCCGAGGTGGTGCCAGTGGCCCTGCTGTTCGGCGTCCACCGCGAACAGGTCCACCGCGCCCGACACGACCAGCCACAGCACCTGCGGCCCTTCGAGGTCGATGCGGTTGAACCCCGCGCAGTCGATGCGCGTGCCCATCTGACCGAGGGAGGTGAGGACCACGTCCCCTTCGTATGCGGTAGTCATCTCACCGTTCCTTGACCAGCGCCGCGTACGCGCCGTCGCGCGCCACCAGCTCCTCGTGCCGCCCGCGTTCCACGATCGTGCCGTGCTGGAGCACGACGATCTCGTCGCTGTCGCGCACGGTGCTGAGCCGGTGCGCGATCACCACACAGGCGCAGCCGCGCTTGCGCAGGTTGTCCATGACGACCTGCTCGGTCTCCGCGTCCAGCGCGCTGGTGACCTCGTCGAGGACCAGGATGCTGGGCCGGCGCACCAACGCCCGCGCGATCTCCAGGCGTTGACGCTGACCGCCGGAGAAGTTGCGGCCGTCCTGCTCGACCCTGCTGTGGATGCCGCCGGGCCGCCGCATGACCACGTCGTACAGGGCCGCGTCCCGCAGCGCGTCCACCACGGCGTCGTCCGGGATCGACGGGTCCCACAGCGCCACGTTGTCGCGGACCGAGCCCTCGAAGAGGAAGACGTCCTGGTCCACGAAGGACACCGAGGCGGCGAGCGCGCCGCGCGGGATGTCGTCCAGGCGCCGTCCGTCGATGCGGATCACGCCCTCCCAGGGCGCGTAGAGCCCCGAGATCAGCCGGGACACGGTCGACTTGCCGCTGCCCGAGCCACCGACCAGCGCCACCTGCTGGCCCGGGCCCACGGTCAGGTCGAAGCCGGTGAGCAGCGGCTTGTCGAGCGGGTTGTAACCGAAGGTGATGTTCTGCAGCTCGACATGGCCGTGCAGGCGGCGGGTCGAGTCGCCGGCGCCGGGACGGCCGTAGAGGGGGTCGGCCTTGAAGTTCTCGACGTCCTTCAGGCGGGCCACGTCGGCCGCGAAGTCCTGGATGCGGCCCGCCACGCCGTTGAGGCGGGTGATCGGCGCGGTGAAGCGGGTGACCAGGGCCTGGAAGGCGACCAGCAGGCCGACGGAGATGCCGCCCTCGATGGCCCGCATGCCGCCGATCCACAGGATGAGCGCGCTGTTGAAGGTGGCCAGCATCGGCGCGACCACGCCCAGCCAGGCGCTCGGCACCCCGAGCCGCTGCTGCTCCTCCAGCGTGGTGGCGTGCTGGCCCGCCCACTTGCGGAAGTAGCCGTCCTCGCCGCCGGTCGCCTTCATCGTCTCGATCAACTGAAGGCCGGTGTAAGCCGTGTTGGTGAGCCGGGCGCTGTCGGCACGCAGCTTCGCGGTACGGGTGGAGCGCAGCCGGATGACGACCCGCATGGCCACCACGTTGAGCAGGGCCACACCGATGCCGACGTAGGTGAGCTGCGGGTCGTAGGTGTAGAGCAGGATCGCGTACAGGACGACGACCACCGCGTCGACGCCCGCCGCCGCGAGGTCGCGGGCCAGGGTCTCGGCCACCTGGTCGTTGGACTGGAGGCGCTGGACCAGGTCGGCCGGGCTGCGCTGGGAGAAGAACGTCACCGGCAGACGCAGCAGGTGGCGCAGGAAGCGGGCGCTGGAGAGCGTCGAGGAGATGATGCGGCCGTGCAGCAGGTTCGCCTGCTGGAGCCAGGTCAGGGCGAGGGTGAGGGCCACGCAGGCCCCCATCGACGCGAACAGCACGCCGAGCAGCGAGGTCTGCCCGCCGATCAGGAACATGTCGATGTAGGTGCGGCTCAGCGCGGGAGTGGCCGCGCCGACCAGCACCAGCAGCAGGCTCGCGAGGACAGCCGCCGGCATGGTGCCCGCGGTGCCGCGCAGCCGGGCCGGCATCGCACCGAGGACACCCGGCTTGCGGCCGCCCCGGGTGAAGCCCTCGCCGGGCTCCATCACCAGGACGACACCGGTGAAGCTGCCGTCGAAGTCCTCCATGGGGACGAAACGGCGGCCCTTGCCGGGGTCGTTGATGTAGACCCCGCGGCGGCCGAAGCGGCGGCCCATGCCGTCGTACACGACGTAGTGGTTGAACTCCCAGAACAGCACGGCCGGCGTCTTCACCTCGGCGAGCGCGGCCGTGTCCATCTGCATGCCCTTGGCCGTCAGGCCGTAACTGCGGGCTGCCTTGAGGAGGTTGCTGGCGCGCGAGCCGTCCCGGGAGACACCGCAGGCGATGCGCAGCTCCTCCAGCGGGACGTGCTTGCCGTAGTGGCCGAGGACCATCGCGAGGGACGCGGCGCCGCACTCCACGGCCTCCATCTGGAGGACGGTGGGCGTGCGGACCGTCTTCGCCTTCCCCGTGGGGACCGGCCGTTTGGGCGGGGCGGAGCGGCGCCTGCCGCGGGTGTCCTGTGCGGTGCTCACGGCAGCAGCCAATCGACGGGGCGCTGATCGGCCAGCCGGATCGAACCCGAGGCCACGGTCATGGAGGTGAGGGCGAAGGGAGGACCGTCCGCGGACGACCACCGGTAACCGCTCTTCGTGCCCCTCGACTTGTCCAGCTTCACCAGGACCGCGACGGGACGGCCGTCCTTGGTGAACTGCTCACCGAGCTGGCTGTCCCCGAGGAAGGCGGCGATCTGCTGGGCCGACTGGGCCGAGCGGTCCACCGACTTCACATGGCCGCGCAGCACCCCGTACTCCTGGGTGGGCACCGAGGAGACGGTGAGGTCCACGGCCGCGTCGTCCGGTATGGAGGCCGCGTTCTCGGCGGGCACGTACACCGTGGCGTACAACGGATCGGAGGCGTGGGCGACCTTCTCCACCGCGGCGACGTTCGCTCCGGTCGAGATGATCTGACCGATGGTGGCCGCGAGGGCGGTGACCCGGCCGGCCGCCACCGTTCGGACGACGGTGTCGCCCTGCGACGTACGGACCTTCAGCACCGGGGAGTCGGCGGGCAACTGCTGACCCTCCTTGGCGATCACCTGGGTGACCTGGCCCGCGACCGGGCTCTGCAGGATGTAACTGCCCTGCCCGTGCGTGAGGATGGCGGGCGCGCTCACCGTGGAGGCCACCGAGCCGGTCACCGCCCACACGGACGCGGCGGCCATCACGACCACCGTCACGGACATCACGAGCCAGCCCTGCGGGCGGGCGAAGCGCACCGGAAGGTCGAGCTCCTCCGGTGACTGGAGCTTGGCGAGGGCCTGTTGGCGGAACTGCACGGTCTTCCCTCACCTGCGAAAGCGTGCGAATTGCTACGCATGCTGCCAATGACAAAGGACCGGCTCGCGAAAGCCGGCCGGACTACGACACCCAAGAGTCCCGGAACCGCCGGTTTGCGGCTCCGGGACGGGTCGACCACAAGACAGTGATCAGATCACGAAGAATGTGATCAGAGACCGGCGACCAGGCCGGTGACCGGGGCGGTGTTCAGGCCGGTGACACCCTCGACCGTGCCGACGACCGTGTTGACCAGGCCGGAAACCGGGGCAACGCCGTCCACCAGGCCGGTGACGGTGCCGAGGGCGTTCAGCTGCAGGCCGCCGGAGACGTTGTCGAGGTCGGCGTCCGAGATCTCGACGGTCTCAACCTGGGGGGTGGAGTTCATGATGGAACTTCCCTTCGTATGGGTATTTCACAAGGGGGGAGCGGCCCCCTCTGGGGACAGGGACGGCCGCAATCGCATGGCGCCGGATCCCGTTTCCGGGAAACCCAACGGCCCTGCGGTGCGATGGATCAAAGCACGCTGCGGCTCCGCCCTTCCAATTAACCAGCGGTCTCACCAGGGCACTTGAGTCATAGAAGCCTCCATCCGTGCAGGCGTGTGCACGCCTTGGTGCCGACTTCTTCACATGTGGCGTTACGGCGGCGTGAAGCGGCCCTTGTTGTCGTCGTGGCGAATGCGACACACCTCGCCAATGGCATGGGTGCGGATCCGCGCATGTGCAGAACTCCCGCTCGCGGTGACTTGGTTGCGCATTCGATGTGCAGATTCACTGAAGGGGGGATTCGAGGCGGTGTTCGCAACGGACCGCTGTCGACCGATTGCTGAGCGTGTCAGCCCAGAAGTGCGTAGACCGTGCTCGCGCGGGCCGCGAGGTCGCCCGTCGCGGAGTCGGTCATCGTGATGTCGGCGAACGCCATGCGGCGGCCCAGCTTGGTGACGACCGCCCTGATCAGGACATCCGAACCGGTCACCGCCCGCTGGAAGCTCGTGGACTGCTGCACCGTCGTCATCGGTCCGTAGGCGCCCCGGACCGCCGAGACGGCGATCACGGTGGCGGTGTCGGCGGCGGCCATCAGAGCCTGGCCCGACAACCCGCCGCCCTCCCGCGCCAACCGCTGCGACCAGGGCAGACGCAGCACCACATGGTCGTCGCCGAGCGTCTCGACCGTCAGGCCGAGGTCGAGGACCCAAGGGGCGAAGCTGTCGGCGAGGATCTTGTCGGCTTCGGCGGGCGTCATCGTCATATGGGGGATTGTTCCCGCCCGCCGCCGGCCCGGCACATCCGGTGGCCGAATCGGTGTGGCAATCGGCGCGTAAAGAAACGGCATTGAACGCCCCGCGCACACCGTGCGTACCCATGGCCATCCAGGCGCCCCGAACAACCGACTGCCGTACGGCGGTTACAGACTCCGGTCCCCCAGGAGGTCGAGAAGTTTGAGTCACAAGCGAATTCCGAAGCGCAAGGCCGCATTCGCGGCAGGCACCGTGGTGGCGCTCGGCGCCGCCGCGATTCTGCTGCCCAACGCCAACGCGTCCCAGGACGGCTCGTCGAACGACGCGGCGGCCATCGCGCCGAAGACTCTGAAGGCGACGGACGCCTCGGACCTCGCCTCGCAGCTCCAGAAGGCGCTGGGTGACGCCTTCGCCGGCTCCTACTACGACGCCGACAGCCGGCAGCTCGTCGTGAACGTCATATCCGGCGACAGCAACGTCGTCGTCCAGGCGAAGAAGGCCGGCGCCAAGGTCCGCGAGGTCGACAACAGCCTCACCGAACTGGCGGCCGGGGCGAAGACCCTGAAAGAAGAGGCCACCATCCCGGGCACCGCCTGGGCCGTGGACCCGCGCACCAACAAGATCCTGGTGACCGCCGACAGCACGGTCACCGGCGACAGGTGGAACACCCTCGAGTCGACCGTGAAGAGCCTCGGCTCCGGCATGGCGACCGTGAAGAAGTCGGCCGGCACCTTCAAGACCTTCGTGTCCGGCGGTGACGCCATCTTCGGCGGCGGCGCCCGCTGCTCGCTCGGCTTCAACGTCACCGCGGGCGACGGCAGCCCCGCCTTCCTGACCGCCGGTCACTGCGGGGTCGCGGCCGAGCAGTGGTCGGACACCCAGGACGGCCAGCCGATCGCCACCGTCGACCAGGCCACCTTCCCCGGCGACGGCGACTTCGCCCTGGTCAAGTACGACGACCCGGCGACCCAGGCACCGAGTGAGGTCAACGTCGGCGGCGGCCAGACGGTCGCGATCAGCCAGGCGGCGGACGCCGAGGTCGGCCTCCAGGTCTTCCGGATGGGCAGCACCACGGGCCTCGCCGACGGCCAGGTCCTCGGACTCGACGCCACCGTGAACTACCCCGAGGGCACCGTCACCGGCCTCATCCAGACCGACGTCTGCGCCGAGCCCGGTGACAGCGGCGGCTCGCTGTTCACGCAGGACGGCTCGGCGATCGGCCTGACCTCCGGTGGCAGCGGCGACTGCACGGTCGGCGGCGAGACCTTCTTCCAGCCGGTCACCACCGCCCTCCAGGCGGTCGGCGCCACGCTCGGCGCGGGTGACGCGGCAGGCGGCGCGGGCGACCAGGCCGGTGCCGGTGCCGGTGCCGGTGACGAGGCGGGCGCCGGTGGCGACGCCGGGGCCGGTGCGGGCGATCAGGCCGGTGCCGGTGGCGACGCCAGTGCGAGCCCCGGTGACGAGGCCGGCGCGGGTCAGGAAGTCGGCGGCGACCAGGCCGGCGGTGACGTGATCGGCGGCGAGGAGGCCGGAAACGGCGCCGGCGATGCCACGGGCGACGCCGCGGGCCAGTCGCACAACTGACCGCTCGGGTCCGGCACCACACCGTGAACCGGCCGCGTCGGCAGCGGCCCCCCACGCCCTCCGCTGCCGACGCAGGCCATAAGACCACCTCCCGGCCACCCCGCGGTTCCGGCCCGGGAGGTGCAACGGTCCGGCCCTCCGGCGGGAGGGCCGGACCGGCGCGTTCTCCGGCAGGCCGGGCGGTGTGTGGGGGACCGCCGTGTCAGCCGTCCGCCCGCAGCAACAGCAGCGCCACGTCGTCGATCCGCTCCCGCGCGGCAGCGCTGCGGCGGACGAGCTCGTCGGCCAGTTCGTCGAGCGGACGGTCACCGGCCTCGGCGAGCTGCCGTCCCAGCTCGGCGAGCGCGTCCTCGATGTCGACGCCGGGAGACTCGATCAGGCCGTCCGTGTAGAGGACGAGGACGGACCCGGGCGCGAGTTCCACCTCCGTCGTCGGGTAGACGGCCGAGCCGTCGATGCCCAGCAGCGGGCCTCCGGCCAGGTCCAGCACCCGCACCCGGCCGTCCGGCCGCCGGAGCAGCGGCGGCGGATGCCCCGCCCGGGCCATGACCGCCCGCCCCCGCTCCGGATCGAGCCGCAGATACAGGCAGCTGGCGAACAGCTCGGCACCGAGGTCGATCAGCAGCCGGTTGGTCGAGCGCATGACCTCCTCCGGACTCTGGCCGACGGTCGTGTACGCCCGTACCGCCGTCCGGATCTGCCCCATCAGCCCGGCCGCCGTCACGTTGTGGCCCTGTACGTCCCCGATCACGGCGGCCGCCAGCCCGGCGACCGGCACCAGGTCGTAGAAGTCGCCGCCGATGTCCATGCCCTGAGTGGCCGGCAGATAGCGGGCCGCCGCGTCGATGCCGGGCAGCGACGGCAGGGTGTTCGGCAGGAGGGCCGCCTGGAGACCGTGCGCCAACTGGTGCTTCACGTCGTACAGGACGGCCCGCTCCAGGGCCTGCGCGATCAGTCCGCCCAGACTCGTGAGCACCGCCCGCTCGTCCGTGGGGAAGGGATGCGGCTCCGCGTAGGCCAGCACACAGGTGCCCACCGGGCGACCGGAGGCGATCAACGGCAGATAGGCCCAGGCCGCGAACCCGTCCGGGCTGGCGTGCCGCAGCGGATACAGACGCTCCAGCTCTTCCCTGGAGTCGAAGAACGCCGGCACCCCGGTGTTCAGCGCATGGGTTCCCGGCGTCGGTTCGGTCAGCGGCAGCCCGTCGAACCGCTCCACGACCTGCGCGTCCGGATACCCGCGGTGCCCGAGCACGTGCAGCCGTCCGGACCGCGAACCGAGCATCACCACCGCCTGGCTCCCCACCGCCGGGACGACCTCGTCCGCCACCAGCTGCACCACGTCCTGCACGCCCACCGCCTCGGTCAGCGCCCCCGCCAGGCTCAGCACCTGCGAGATCGTGACCAGCCGGGACGGCGCGTCCCCGGACCGCGGACCCGCCCGGCTCATCTCCGCCACCGCCCGCGCCCGGCTGACCCGGACGCTCAGCCCGGTGGTGCTCGGGTACAGCCGGAACGACAACCAGTCCCCGGGCGGCCGCAGCGCCACGAACGACGTGCTGTGCTGGCTGAGCAGCGCGGCCCGGTAACGGTCCTCGTACACCGGGTCGTTGAGCCAGGGCGCCGCCGCCCACAGCTGCGAGCCCAGCAACTGGGAGACCGGGATGCCGATCAGCTCGGCCGCCGCGGCGTTGGCGAAGGAGATCCGCCCGTGCAGATCGAGCGAGCACAGCCCGTACGGCAGCCGCGCCACCATCCGCGCCGCCTCGACCGTGCCCAGCGTCCCGGCCGCGCCGCCGACCTGGGCCGAGGCCAGCAGATCGGGTTCGGCGTGCGGCGACAAGCTGTCCTCCACCGCCCGTTCCAGCCGCACCGCGAGCCGCCCGCAGGCGGCCGTCAGATGTTCCCTCTCCCGGTCGGTCAGCTCCGGGGGGTGCGAACCGGGCCAGGTCACGAAGACCGCGCCGTACACCTTGGACGAGGTCGCCACCGGCACCGCGGCCAGCGCGAAGGGGTAGGGCAGCACCACGGCGATCCGCGGATAGCGGCGCGCCATCTCGTGCTCGCCGCCCACCCACACCAGCCGCCGCTCCCGCACCGCCTCCGCCACCGGGATCGGCGCGCTCAGCCCCACCCGCTCCCAGGGCGCCGCGAACGCCCGCGGCAGGCCCGCCATCACCGCCATCTCCAGTACGGGTTCGTCGGCGGCCATGAGATACACGGCTCCGGAGTGGGCGTGCACCTCGTCCATCATCGACGCCAGGGCGAGGGAGAGCAGCGGCCGCCCCACCCGGGTGCGGGCACTCGCCGGCGCCGGGGACGTATGCCCGTCGGACACGCCGACCACCTCCTCGCACGGGCGCGGCGCGGAAGGAGCGCGGGCCGCTGTCGCGTGCCGGGCCCCCAGGGATCAAATCTCCTCCCTTACGGCGCGTCCCGCACGGCGAGCGTTCCCGGGTGCGGGCACACGGGTACCCACGCGACGGCGAGGACGGGCGTGTACCCCCTCGGCCCCGGACCATGCCCCCACAGTCGAAGCGCGCCACGGCACATGGGCGCCGCTTGTGCGCCCCCGCGCACCCTGTTGGCCAATTCTTCGCGCCCGAGGTCGGTCCGGGACCCGAACAATGGGGCACGCGTTTCATGCCCACGGAACCGAGCGAGCCGAGTACGGCGAATCAAGGGGGACGAACAGTGATCCGGGTGCTTCTGGTGCACGACGCGTGTCTGGTGAGATCGGCCCTGGCGGAGTGGCTCCGCCGGGAACCCGATCTCGGGGTGTTCGACACCCCGTGGCACAGCGCACCCGGCCGTCTGCGGACCGTGCGGCCCGACGTGTGCGCGGCGGACCTCGAATGCTCGGACGCGTACGGCGTCCCGCCGCTGGGGGAGTTAGCCGTGCGCGAGTCGGACCGCGGTACGCCGCGCCTGCTCGTGATGGCCAGCGCCAACCGGCCGGGTCTGCTGAAGCGGGCCGTCGAGGCGGGGGCGCTCGGGTACGTGGACAAGGAGGGGGCGGCGCCGGAGCGGCTGGTGCGCGGAATCCGTCGGGTCGCCGAGGGGAAACGTTTCGTCGACGACTCGCTGGGCTTCGGCTTCCTCCAGGCCGCGGAGATGCCGCTGACCAGACGGGAGCTGAGCGTGTTATCCCTCGCGGCCGAGGGGGCCTCCATCGCGGAGATCGCCCGGAACCTGTGCCTGTCGCACGGGACCGTGCGCAACTACATGGCCGCGATCACCCGCAAGACCGGGGCCCGCAACCGCATCGACGCGATCCGGATCTCCCAGGGGCAGGGCTGGCTCTGACCGCTTCGGGGGTACGGCGCTCCAGCCGCCCACGAGTTCGCGGTAGGCGGGCGAGTCGCGCACCAGCTCGTCGTGGGTGCCGTACGCCGTGCGCGAGCCGTCCATCAGCAGCACGCGGCCGGCACGGCGGGCCGAGCTGATCCGGTGGGCGACGACCACCAGCGTGGTGCCGGGCCGGTTGGCGAAGGCCCGCTCGGCGCGCTCCTCGGCCGGGGGGTCCAGATGACAGGTGGCCTCGTCGAGCAGGACGAGTGGGGCGTACGACAGATAGGCCCGGGTCAGCGCCACGAGCTGCCGCTCACCGGCGGACAGGGCGGCCGGGTCGACGCTCGCCTGCGGCCCGCCGAGCGCTTCGAGGAGCGGGGCCAGCCCGACGGCCTCCGCCGCCGCGAGCAGCTCCGGCTCGGGCACCGGGTCCATGCGCAGGTGCCCGAGGTTCTCGGCGAGGGTGCCGGTGTGGACGTACGCCTCCTGCGGAATGAGCACGCGCAGGGCGGCCGCGTCGGGGGAGGGCACGGGGTGTCCGCACAGCCGGATGCTTCCGCCGGTGGGCCGAAGGAGACCGGCGACCAGAGCGGTGAGCGTGGACTTCCCGATGCCGCTGGGGCCTACGACGGCAAGGTGGGCGCCGGCCGGCAGGGCGAGGTCGAGGTGGTCGACGACGGGGGTGGCGGCGGGGCCGTAGGCGAAGGAGACGGCGGTGAGGGAGAGGGCGGGGGCTCGGTCTGCCGGGCGGGGGGCGGTGCCGGGCCGGGCGTCGGCACCGGCGGGGCGGGTGCCGGGGCCGTGGTCCGTCGGCCCCGCGGGGGTGTGGGGGGTGAGGCGGTGGCCTGCTGCCCCGGCGTGCCGGTCAGCGGGCTGCGCGTCCGTGCGGTCGCCGGGCAGCGCGGGAGCCGGCGGGTGGGCGGCCATGCCGGGGGCCGCCGGGTAGGTGCCGTCGTCGTCCGGGCCGGGAGTGCCCGTGCGGCTGGGCAGGGGAGGGGCACCATGGGGTTCCCTCCGTACGACCTGCCCGCCCGCGGCCGGAGCGGTTGCGGGCTCGCGGACCAGTCGCCGCAGCACCACCACCAGCCGGGAGCCGCTCGTGCCCAGGCCGTGGACGAGGTTGCGCAGGGCGGGGAGGAGGGACTGGGTGACGTAGGCGAGGGCGCCGACCAGGGCGCCCGTGGTGACCCCGCGGGCCAGGAGCCAGGGAGCGCAGGCGAGGAGGAGGACGATCGGGAGCTGGCCGCCGAGGGCGAGGGAGGCCACGCGCAGGACGGACCAGCGGGCGAGGGAGTACGCCGCCCGCTGTTCGGTGTCGACTAGTCGGCCCGTGTCGCCGGCGACCCGGGCCTCCGCACCGGCCGCCGTGATGTCCCGCAGCCCCGGGCAGACCCTGCCGAGACCGTCCGCCAGCGCCTCGTCGGCGACGAGGAACTCCTCCTGGCGGCGGGCCAGCGGACGCAACGTGGCCGCGAACAGGCCCAGTCCGGCGGCGAGCGGCGGCAGCACGACCAGCAGGAGCCGCGGGTCGAGCGAGGCCAGTCCGACCACCGCGCCGACGGCCGTGAACACGAACGAGCGCGACACCATCACCAGCCCGGCGAACGTGTCCCGGGCGATCTCCACCTGCTGGGTCAGCCCGGACAGCGCCCCCGCGTCCGCCTCCCGCACCCCGCGCTCCACGACCCGCCCGACCAGGACGTCCCGGAGCGGCTCGACCAACGCGGCGACGCCGGCGTACACCCGCACCGTTCCGAACGCGCCCACCAGCACGCCGATCCCGGCCACCCCGAGCCACCCGAGTCCGACGCCGGGCCGCCCGGCAAGGAACCCCTCGTCCAGGGCACGGGCGGGCGCGTACCCGGTGAGGAAGGTCTGTCCGGTCTCCAGCACGGACCACCCGCCGAGGCGGACGAGGACCCGCCACCGGGCCCGCAGGTAGCGCAGACCGCGCCCGTACATCCCGCCGTGTGCCGAGCCGTCGCTCACGCCGGCCCCCCGTCCGCGGCGTCCTCCCCGCCCCCGAACACCGCCCGGTACTCGGGCAGCCGCCACAGCTCCTCGTGCGGTCCCACCGCCCGCACCCGCCCCCCGTCCAGCCAGGCCACCGCGTCCGCGCGGGCCGCCGTGGCGGTGCGGTGGGCGACGAGCAGGCGGGTGCCGCCCGCCCCGCCGCTCACCAGGGCGTCGGCGATGCGCGCCTCCGTGACCGTGTCGAGGCTGGAGAGGGCGTCGTCGAGGATGAGCAGCCGGCCGCCGTGGGCGAACGCCCGGGCGAGACCGAGCCGTTGGGACTCCCCGCCGGAGCGCGGGGCGTCGGCGACGAGGGTGTCGTAACCGCTGGGCAGGCGGCGCACGAAGTCGTCCGCACGGGCCGTGCGGGCGGCCTCCCGGACGCGGGCGGGGGCGGGGGAAGGGAGGGCGAGGCCGATCTCCTCCTCGACGGTGCCACCGAGCAGGGCGGGGCGTTCGAAGGCGTAGCCGATCGAGCGGCGCAGCTCGTCGTGGGCGAGCTCGCGCAGCGGCACCCCGTCGAGCAGGACCTCCCCGGCATCCGGTTCGACGAGTCGCCCGGCGACCGCGGCGAGCAGCGACTTGCCCGCCCCCGAGCGGCCCACCACCGCGAGGGTCGTCCCGCCCGGTACGACGAGGTCGACCCCGTCGAGCACCGCACGCGCGCCGCGCAGGGCGGTGACGCCCCGCAGTTCGAGGCGCCCGGGCCCGGGCGGCAGCCCGCGCTCGCCGTGCCGGACGGCCGGTTCCGCGAGGACCTCGTCCAGCCGGCCGGCCGCCGCCCGGGCCCGGGCCAGGCCGGACAGCTGTCCCACCAGGACGCCGACGCCGGTGGCGAGGACCGCGTACCGGGAGGCGGCGAGGACCTCGCCCACGGTGATGCGGTGCCGGGCGAGCAGGACCCCGGCCACGGCGAGGACCCCGAGCTGGAGCAGCGGGGCCACGGCGACGGACTGGCCCGAGGCCCGGCCCTGCACCCGCCACATGCGGTGACCGGCCTCGGACAGCTCGGGCAGCGGGCGCAGGATGCGGGCCGTCTCCCGGTCCTCCGTCCCCGCGGCCCGGATGGTGCGGTGTCCGCCGACGGCCTCCGAGAGGGCCTGCGCGATCCGCCCCTGCACCTCCTGGTAGCGCGTCACGCATTCCCGGGTGTCCCGGGCGAAGGCGCGCAGCAGCAGGGCGAGCACCGGTGCTCCGGCCAGGAACACGGCCGCGAGCCAGGGGGAGACGAGACCGAGGGCCACCACGGCGCCCACCGGTCCGGCGAGCGCGGCGAGCAGGGCGGCGCGGGCGGTCGGTGCCGTGCCGGCCTGTGCGGCGTTGCCGACCAGGCGGGCGACGAGGTCTCCGGGCCCGAAGCGGGCGGTGGCGCGCGGGCCGACGGCCAGGACGTGAGCGGTGAGGCGGCGGCGCAGCCAGGCGGTGGTGCGGGCGTCGAGGGTGCCGCCGAGGACGGTCTCCGCGGCGTCGAGCAGCGCGAGCAGCAGAACCAGTCCGGCGCACCACAGGACCCAGCGGGTCGCCGGCGCCTGCGCCAGCAGCAGGTCCAGGGTGCGGCCGAGGGCCGCGGGCAGCAGCAGTCCGGCGCCGGTCGCCGCCGTGCTCGCCAGACACAGGAGCACACAGCGGGCGGGGGCCGGACCCAGGAGGCCGTGCGGGGCCGGAGGCGAGGTGCGAGTCGTCATACGGCGGCCTTCCGGAGGTGTGCAGAACCCCGGGCGGTCCCTCCCTCGCGGGAATGGACCGCCCGGAGTCATGGGCGCACGATGCCTGTCAGAGACAGAGCGTGACGCTCGCGGCGCTGACGCAGGACAGCAGGCTCAGGGTGCTGTTGCCGCCACCGCCGGTGTGCTCGTCGGACTCCATCGTCTGCAGGTCGAGAAGTGCCATCTCGGTTTCCTTTCCTCGGTGTCGTCCACCCGTGGGGACAGGGTTGGGTCACGGCTCCGTCACATCGCGGAACCGCGTTCGGTGGGCCGCCGGAGCGGCGGCAGGAACGGCAGGTGTGCGGTGGCCGGGGCGCCGGGGGCCGCGTGGGCCGCGCCGAGCGCGAGCAGGCACCCTGCCGTTCCGGTGCCCAGGTCCATCGACAGCCGCATCATCTGGTGGCCCGGGAAGGCCAGTTGGCCCTGGTAGTCCATGGAGAACCAGCCGAGCCCGTCGATCTGTTCGGCGAGCCGCTCGCGGGTCGCGCCGGGGGTGTCCGTGCGGGCGAGGTGCAGGATCATCCCGGCACGGCCCTGGAAGAGACCGGGCTGGACGTAGAAGCGGCTGGTGGCGGCGGTCAGCACCCCGGCGCGCGCCCGCTCGAACTCGCCCTCGGTGTCGGCGCCCTGGGCGAGGTAGTCGTCCAGGACCATCCCGATGCCGGCGCTTCCCTCGCCGAGGTAGGGCAGTGTCCGCCAGCCCTCGTCCACCTCCAGGGAGCCGCTCGGGTGCGTCACGCAGCACTCCAGATCCCTGCGCAACGCCACCTCGGCCGCCCTCAGCAGGAGAGGCTCATGGGTGTGTTCGTACTGCCGCAGCAGGAACAGCGCGGGCCCGGTCCACCCGCGCAGCAGGCCGGCCCGGCGCCGCCTGGGGGTGTCCGCGAGGGGCTGCGCGAGCCGCCGTACGAGGACGTCGGCGGCCTCGGCGGCCCGCTCCCGCAGCTCCGACTCGCCGGTCGTGCGGGCCAGTTCGCCGAGGACCAGGCCGAGCCCGGCCAGGCCGCCGTGCAGGTCGGAGGCGAGGTTCTGCCAGCGTTCCGCGAGGACGCGCTCGACCAGGTCGAGGGCGCGCTGCCGGTGTCCGAGCCGGTCCAGGACGTGGGCGACGCCCGCGAGACCGTCGTAGAGACCGAGCGGTGTGCCCGTGGGCGGGGGTGCGGTGCGGGCCAGGAGCCAGCGCTCGCCCTCCTCGTACCGCTCCGCGCCGACCGCGTCCAGCGCGTACAGCACCCCGGCCGCGCCGTGGGCGAGCCCGAGGCCGCCGCCGTCGTTGAACTGCGTGATGTCACCGGGGAAGAGCCGGTCCTCGCGCTCCGGGGTGGCCGAGGCGAGGAGCGCCTTGACCATGGAGTCGCGGCTGTAGGGCCAGTCGCCGGGTTCGACGAAGGACGGTGCCGCCCTCGGGGTCGTACGCTCGCCGCCGGTGTCGGTGGCGATGTCCCGGGTGATCTCCGTGACCGCCTCGTCGAGGAACTCCTTCGGCACGTCCGGGAACTGACGCAGGATCACCTCGGCCAGATGGGCCGCCTTCCCGCGGTCGACCACGAACAGCGTGGTCACCGGCAGGAACAGGGCGATCCGCAGACAGGCCAGGGCGTAGCGGTCGACGTCGATGCCCTTGCGGTCCGGCGGGGCGAAGAAGCCGGGGTGGGCGACCACCTGGCGGCCGTTCTCCTCGACCGGGGCCGCCGCCTCGAAGTCGAGCAGGGAGACGGACTCCTCGTCGGGGCCGACCATGATGTTGAAGACGTGCAGGTCGTTGAAGACGATCCCGCGCGCGTGCACCGCCTCCACGGCCCGCTCCACCGCCCCGTGGACGCGTACCGCCCACGCCGTGTAGTCGGCGACGGCCTGCGGATCGGGGTCCGGGGTCAGCAGCGGATGCCGCTCCGCGAAGAACGAGTTCAGCGGGCGCCCCTCCAGGAAGTCCATGACGAGGAACCGGTGGTCGCCGAGGGTGAACCAGTCCCGCACCTCGGGCACCACGCCCGTTCCCGCCACCTGCTCCAGGGCGTCCTTCTCCCGCTCCAGCCGGGCGATCGCGTCCGCCCCGTCGGCGGCCAGGCCGGCGTGCGGCCGGCCCTCCTTCAGGACGACCTTTCGCCCGTCGCGGGTGTCGGTGCCCGTGTAGACACCGCCGCCGTTGGAGAAGTGCAGCGCCTTCTCGATCTTGTACGGCAGCTCGCCGACCGTCGTGGTGTTGCGCGCCTCCAGATGCGGCTCCAGGAAATCCGGCAGCGTCACCCACCCGGGCACCTGGAAGGACGGCTCGCGCCGGTCCGGCACCAGCTTGCCCTGGCCGTCCCGCACCGCCGGCACCAGCGAGCCCCGGTCGTCGACGACGAACATGCGCGCGAACGCGCCGTAGCGGACATAGAGCGGACCCTCGTCCCAGCGCAGATCGGTGAGGATGTACGGCCCCTCGAAGCCCTCCAGGAGCTTGCCCAGCTCACGGAGCACCTCGTGCAGCTGCTCCTCGTCGGCCGGGTAGATCGTGACGAACTTGCCGCTGGTGTCGCGGGCCGCGTACTTGGTGTTGCGCAGGTGCAGCAGATGCGGGCCCGGCACGAACTTGAACGAGATGCGCCGGGGCACGCAGTAGTCCCACACGATCGCGGCGATCCGCTCCGCGTTCGCCCGGGTGGCCGAGGCGTGGATCTTCCAGCCCTGCGAGGGGCCCGGCGCCGGCTTCCCGTCCGCACCGAGCGGAGTCAGCGTCAGCCAGTCACCGATGCGTGCCGCGTCCCAGCCGGCCGGCACCGCGCGGCGCGCCGTCTCATAGACGGGCGCCTCACCGGCGGAGATCCGGTCGGGCGTCTCGTAGAAGTGTCTGTCGGCGAGCGCGTACACCTCGTAGCGCTTGTCCATGCGTCCCCCTTCTTGGCCCGCCACAGAGCCTTCCAGCGAGGCGGTGGCCACGGACAGTCACGGCTGTCACGAGATCACCGTGCGAAACGCATGCGTCAAGATTTGTTCGAGGGGTTTCGAGCGCGGGGGGCCGCGGTCGCTCCACCGAACGCTCACAGGGGCTGCGCCCATGCCGTATTAGCGCTGTAATGGCCAAGTGGTGAGTGAGGGCGCTACGGGACGCAGAACGAGAACGCTGCGTGCCGAAAACGCCCTGACCTCGCTCACGGACGGTCCCGAATCGCCGGAAAGGCTGCGCCGCGTCCTGGAACAGGCGCTCGTCTTCACCGGGGCGACCCTCGCCGCCGTGTACCGGCCCGGTGAGGACGGCGACCAGCTGTACCTCGTCGAGTCGGCCGGCGTCCCCCGGACGGTCTACGGGCTGCGCGACAGCTATGCGGGCTCCGGCGACTCCGCGCCCGCCGACGCGTACCGCTCGGGCCGGCCGGTCTTCCTCGGCCCGGAGGAACTCGCCGGCTGCGCCGAGTCCCGCAGGGTGGCCCGGCGGGACTTCCACCTGGCCGTGCTGCCCGCGCACGGTGACGACAGCAGGGCCTGTCTCGTCGCCGTCAGCGAGGACCCGCACGGTTTCGACGACGAGGACCGCAAGTGCCTCGAACAGATCGCCGGCGCGGTCGTCTGCCCCGTGCCCGCCCCCGCCCCGGAAGGCGCGGAACTGGGCTCCCACGCGTTCAGCCTCGCCCTCGACACCGGCCGGGTCGAGGTCGGCGACGCGATCCTGGAGCTGTTCGGCCTGAGCCGGGCCGCCTTCGACGGCAGGATCGAGACCCTGCTCGGCCTGACCGTGCCCGAGGACCTGCCCTCGCTGATGTCCTTGTTCGAGGCCGGTCACCTGTCCGTGGGCGACCGTGAACTGGAGTTCCGCATCCTCCAGCCCTCGGGGCCGCCCAAGTGGCTCAGACTGCGCGGTCGCATTCCGGCCAACGGTGACGGCCGCCCCGCCCGGCTCGTGGGCACCGTCGCCGACGCCTCCACCCTGCGCTCCGACGTCACCGACGTGGCCCGCGTCCAGCGCCTGGCCGCCGCCCTTTCCATGGCCGGCACCGTCCGCGACGTCAGCCAGGCCGTCGTCTCCGCCCTCCGCGCCCCGCTCAGGGCGGACCGCATCGCCCTCGCCGAGCTGGAGAACGAACGGCTCGTCGTGACCGTCCTCGACCCGCCCGAACCGGAGTCCTGGCCCGAGCTGTGGCGCCTGGAGTGGCGCAGCGAGTGGCCCGAGGCGCCCGTACAGGCCATGCCCACCCTGGCCACCGCCCTGCGGGAGGGCCGCGCCCAGATCTGGCCGGCCGGCACCGTCCTCGAACCCGCTCTCGCGGACGTCGGCCCCGGCGGCCTCGCCGTCCTGCCACTGCCCGCCGCGGGCCGCATGGCCGGAGCCTGCCTCATCGGCTGGGACACCCCGCACCACTTCGACGCCGACGAACGCGCCCTGCTCACCGCCTCCTCCGGTCTCGCGGGACAGGCACTGATGCGCGCCCACGCCCTGGACGCCGAGCACGAACTCGTCGGCATGCTCCAGCGCCAGCTGCTGCCGCGCCGGCTGCCCAAACTGCCCGGGGCGGTCGCCGTCGCCCGCTATCTGCCCAGCACCGCGGGCCTGGAACTCGGCGGCGACTGGTACGACGTGATCCCGCTGCCCGACAACCACGTCGCCCTCGTCATCGGCGACGTCCAGGGCCACAGCGCCGCCGCCGCCACCCTCATGGGCCAGATGCGCACCGCCCTGCGCGCCTACGCCGTGGAGGGACACCCCCCGGACGTCGTCGTCGCCCACGCCAACCGCCTCCTCATGGACCTGGAGACCGACCTCTTCGCCACCTGCACCTATGTGGACCTCGACATGGAGGAGGGCACCGCCTGGTGCGTCCGCGCCGGACACCTGCCGCCGGTGCTGCGCCACCCCGACGGCAGCACCGAGATCGCCGAGAGCGACGGCGGCCCCCCGCTCGGCGTGGTGGCCCAGGCCGACTTCCCGATGACCCCGCTCCGGCTGCGGCCCGGCACCGTGGTCGCCCTGACCACCGACGGCCTCGTCGAGTCCACCGAGGCGGACATCGACGTGGGCATGGACCGCTTCGCGCACGGGCTGGCCGTCTCCGACCCGGGCCACCTCGGCCTCGTGGCCGACGTCCTGCTCGGCGGCGCCCGCCGCAGCGACGACGTCGCCCTGCTCCTGCTGCGCTACGACGGCATGGCCACCCACCCGCTCCGGGAGACCTGGACGGTCTGGCGGGTCCCCGAGGCCGCCCGGCACGCCCGCCGCTTCACCCGTCGCACCCTGCGCGTCTGGGGCGTCCCCGAGGACGCCGTGGACACCGCCCTGCTCGTCGTGTCCGAACTCGTCACCAACGCTCTCGTGCACACCGGCGGCCAGGTCCGCCTCGACCTCACCCTCATCGGGAGGCGGCTGCGCGTCTCCGTCGCCGACACCTCGCCGCGCACCCCCGTCAAGCCCACCAACATCGGCTGGGAGGCCACCGGGGGCCGCGGCATCATGCTCGTAGAGGCCGTTTCGGCGGCCTGGGGCAGCGTCCCCGTCAGCGGCGGCAAACAGGTGTGGAGCGAGATCGCACTCGACGGCTGAGGAGGGGTACCCGGCGCGGACCATCCCCGCAGACAGCGAGGTACGTCATGACTCAGCACGTCAGCGACATCATGACCAGCGCCCCGGTCACCGTGGAACCGCAGACCTCCGTGACGGCCGTCGCCAGGATCACGCGCGACCAGGACCTCGGCGCCGTCCTGGTCACCGACGGCGACGAGCCGCGCGGCCTGGTCACCGACCGCGACCTCGTCGTGAGCTCCCTGGCCGAGGGCGGTGACCCGGAACAGACCACCGTGGCCGGCGCGCGCAGCGACGACCTGGTGACCGTCACGCCCGAGGACGACCTGGACCACGCGATCGAGCTCATGCGCGAGCATGACGTGCGCCGCCTCCCGGTCGTCGACCACGGCCACGCCGTCGGCATCGTCTCCCTCGGCGACACGGCCATGGAACGCGATCCCGGATCGGCCCTGGGCGACATCAGCGTGGCACGGCCCAACACCTGAGCCGGGCAGGCCGGTTCGGCGGGCCGTCAAGTTCCGGCGCCCTGGTTCCTCGGCGAATGTGTGTGCGGGGCGAGGGGCTGACGGGCCTCCCGGTCCGTTTGTCCCGCGCCCTCCTGGGGACCCGGAGGGCAGCATGGAAGGACGGTGAACCGCCGTGACCCCGCAGACCGTTCAGAAATCCGTCGTACGCCGGTCCGAGACGGGCTGGTCCAGGGCCCGCCGCCTGCACGGCAAGGGAGACCTGCGGACCTGCCTGCCCGCGGTGGCGGACCGGGTCGGACCCACCACGTCGCACACGGGAGAGGACAACATCTTCCGCGGCGAGGACTGAGCGTCCACCCCGCGCCACTCCTAAGTCGCCCCCCTGCCATGGCTGGTGCTTCCTGATCCGGGCTAGGGTGGCGCAGATGAAGGCTCTCGCGCTGTCCGGCGGCCTGGATTCCCTCACCGATGTGAGGGCCACCCAGGTTCAGGTGATCGTCGGCGACAGACCCGGGTTCGGCCCGGAGGAAGAGCCGGAGCGGCCCGGGAACGACCACGCCCACGGTGGCGTACCCCTGTTCACGCCCGTCGGCCCTGACGCCGTGCGGGCCATCGAGCCTTCCCGGCGAGGCGAGTTGGACATCCCCTACGCCCGCCGGCACCTGGCGGGCGTGCCCCTGCGTCACCGTCCCGTCCCTGTCCGTGGAGACCGCGGCGAGGTGCGGATCTCTTCATGAGTCTCCTTGCCGCCGCACCCGTCTGCGCCGACGAGCCCGGCACCGCGCCCCCCACCCGGAGCGCCACCCTCCGTCTTTCCGTACTTTGCCCGTCTTTTCCCTCCGGATCACGCTCCTCGGCGCGAAGTCCTGTCATGGGAAGCTCACAGCAGGTATGTTCCACGGAAACCGGTTCCGGCCCGGGCAGCCGGTACGGACCGGGGCGGGGTCTGTCCCGGCACCTCGGCCGACCCGGACCGGGACGGCCCCATCAGCAGCGGGGCCGTGAGCGGGCCCGCACCACGCCCCGCCTACAGCGCCCTAGGGCACGACGGTGGACGGAGGTCGCGCCGGCCTCGCACCGGGACCGGCGGTCCGCCCTGCACGAAGCACTGCCACACATCCGCAAGGAGAATTCCCAGTGAAACGTCACGAGTTCCTGCGGGGGCTCCACAAAGCCAGCGCGAACCGGAACTACCTGGAGATCGGCGTCAACGACGGCCGCAGCCTGACGTTCTCCCGGGTACCGAGCATCGCGATCGACCCGGCGTTCAAGGTGGTCTCGGAGATCCGCTGCGACGTCCATCTGGCGAAGGCCACCAGCGACGACTTCTTCGCGCGCGAGAACCCGCTGCAGCACCTCAAGGGCGGCCGCCACCCGCTGCGCAACATCGTCCGCAACCGCAGCCCGTTCGGCTACTGGAAGGACGTCACGCTCGACCTGGCGTTCATCGACGGCATGCACCTGTTCGAGTACGCGCTGCGCGACTTCATCAACGTCGAGAAGTACGCGGACTGGGCCAGCGTGATCGTCTTCGACGACATGCTCCCGCGCAACGTGGACGAGGCGGCCCGCGACCGGCACACCAACGCCTGGACCGGTGACGTCTACAAGGTCATCGAGGTCCTGAACCGCTACCGGCCCGACCTGGTGACGGTCCTGGTCGACACCGAGCCCACCGGGCAGCTCGTGGTCTTCGGCGCGGACCCGACCAACACGGTGCTCAAGGACAAGTACGACGAGATCATCGCGGAGTACGTGGTCCCCGACCCGCAGAAGGTGCCGGAGGCGGTTCTGGAGCGGACCGTGGCGATCAAGCCGGAGACGCTGATCGACGCCGCCTTCTGGAAGGCGCTGGTGAACGCCCGCAACCGCGGCAGCAAGCGGGACCGCAGCTGGGAGCACCTGCGCACCAGCCTGCAGCAGCTCAGCGACGCCGGCTGAGCCGAGCGCGGTGAGCCGGGGAGGACGCGTCCGCGTCCTCCCCGGCTCTGTTTCGCCCTGCGGCCCGGCCGCTACCCGGCGCGTGCCCTGAGTCGGCGGACCAACTTTCCGGCCAGCCGCCTCGCCCTGCGGACCAGCGGCTGTCCGGCGGCGGGCCTCCGGGGCGAGCGCACGGCCACGACCTGGACGCTGCCCCCCTTCACCCGCAGCGTGAACGGCAGCGGATGGAAGCGGGGCTCCTCGGCGCCGGGCGCCGGGCTCAGCGCGACCCGCCAGGCCCCTCCGGTCAGGTCGCCCACCGGCAGCACCGCCTCCAGGAGGGCCGCGGAACCCTGGGGACGCAGGGTGCCGGGCACCTCCTTCGCGGGCGCGGCGCCGGAACCACCGGTGAGCTTGAGCAGCACCGGCGTGTCACCGGGCACGTGGAAGGGCACCGGCACCTCGACGCGGTCACCGGTGACCGTGACCTCCCCGGGCGTGACCCGCCCGAGCTTCAGACGCTCGCCCGCCATGTCGACGTCCAGGGCGAGGGTGCCCTGCTTCGCGGTCCAGTACGGCAGCACGACCCGGCCGCCCGCCACACCGGCGTCCGCGGCCGTACGTCCCCTCAGGGAGACCGGGCCCAGCCGGGACTGCTTGGTCCAGCCGCCCAGCTTGACGCGGACGAACACGTCCCACAGCCCGGCGCCGAGGGGGCCGCCGTCGGCCGCGGTGGCCGGATCCAGGGCTGCCGTGCCCCGCAGCACCAGCCGCACCCGGCCGTCCTGCGCCGGAACGGTCTCCCGGGTGAACTCCACAGGCTGGAAGTACTGGGCGGAGCTGGATCGTTCCCGCAGCAGCAGGTCCACCGTGGCGCGCTTGAAACCGGCCACGCTGTGGGCGCCGACCCGGTCCACGGCCTCCGCCACGGAGGCCGGCGGCTCGGTGAGCGGGGCGGAGCTGCCCTCGGCGGGGAACGTCATCGGCGTACCGCCGGAGGCGAGCTCGGCGGACAGGCCGACCCGCAGCACACCCCCGTCCCACTCGACGCCGTCCGGCTCGACGACGGACGCGACGGAGGCCTCCCACTCGGCGAAGGCGACCAGGTCGTCGAGCCGGCCGTCGGCGATCAGCGCGGCGACGACCTGCTGGGTGGGCTGGAGACCGGCCGCGACCCCGGGTCCGAAGCGCTCGACGACCACGCCGCGGATCTCGGTGAAAAGCTCCTTGCGGTAGTCCTCGGGCGCGGCGAGCAGCCGCCTGCCGCGCATCCGCTCGACCATCTCGTTGCGCAGCCAGCGACGGAACAACCGGTCGCGGGTCGGCCCCGGCTCGGTGTACTTCTCGACGACGTCGAGCGCCTCGCGCAGGTTCGCGAAGTACCCCACCGGGTCGAAGCGCTGGAAGCCCGCGTTGGAGGCGTCGTCGCGCTTGAGGTGGTAGTAGCAGACGTAGTCGCTGAGCACGGAGACGTTGTCCGCGCGCAGATACGCCTCCGTGACGAAGACGTGGTCCTCCAGCCGGCGCCTGCCCTCGGGGAAGCGCAGACCGATCCGGTCGAGGAAGGCCCGCCGGAACATCTTGTGCGGGGTCAGGCTGTCGATCAGCGGGGCGTTGTCGACGGTGGCACGGGGGTGGTTGCGGCGGAACAGCTCCACCGGGACGCCCCGGCCCTGGCCGGCCATCTTGCCCACGACCACGTCGGCGCCGTTGGCGACCGCGTAGTCGTACATCCGCTCAAGGGCCTCGTCGCCGAGGTAGTCGTCGTTGTCGACGAACATGACGAACTCGCCCTGGGAGGCCTCGATCCCGACGTTGCGGGGCTTGCCCGACCAGCCGGAGGCCTCCTGGTGGATGACCGTCATGTTCTCGACCTCGGCGGCGAGCGCGTCGAGCCGGGCCGGCGTGTCGTCGGTCGAACCGTCGTCGACGAAGATCGCCTCGAACTCGTCCGGGGGCAGGGACTGCCTGCGCAGCGAGGCGACGCAGTCCTCGATGTAGTTCCCCGGGTTGTAGACGGGGATGACGACGCTGACCTTGACCGGCATCGGTGTCCGGACTCCTTGGGTGGCTTGTGGCTTGCGTCACGGATTGACGCGTTGTGTGCCGATGTTAACGCTGCCGAGCAAGTACCGTGGCAGCAGGCTGCCTTGACCGGCGGCACACTGGCGAGGGCGCGACGTGCGGCGGACCCGCGGCAGCGAGGCGGCGACGGCCGACGCCGCGATCGCGGTACCGCGTTGATGAAGATGGCGGACAGGCGTCGCCGGTTCCGCGACTTCGACACGGACTTCGAGGCAGGCACAGGCGCGCCCCGCAGATGACCGGGGCCGGCCTAGCACCCCTCTAGGGTGACGCCGTGCACCTGTTGCTGATGTCCGACACCCACCTTCCCAAGCGTGCCAAGCAGCTCCCGGCCCCGCTGCTCGCCGAACTCCCGCACGCCGACGTCGTGTTCCACGCCGGAGACTGGGTGGACATCGCCACCTTGGACCTGCTGGAGAGCCGCAGCGCACGGCTGGTCGGCGTCCACGGCAACAACGACGGGCCCGAGCTGCGCGCCAGGTTGCCCGAGGTGGCGTACGTCGAGCTGAGCGGCCTGCGCTTCGCCGTCGTCCACGAGACCGGTGCCGCCCAGGGGCGCGAGGCCCGCTGCGCCGCCCGGTTCCCCGACGCAGACGTCCTGGTCTTCGGCCACAGCCACATTCCCTGGGACACCACCGCCCCCGGCGGACTGCGGCTGCTCAACCCCGGCTCGCCGACCGACCGCCGCCGCCAGCCCCACTGCACCTACATGACGGCCACCGTGTCCGACGGCCGGCTCACGGACGTGACGCTGCACCGCCTGCCGGCCCGCACTGTCAGTGCCGGCTGATACGACGGATACATGCCGGCCACGCCGTGGCCCTCGGCTCGGCCTGCTTCTACGCGGCCGCCGCCGTGCTTGCGCTGACTCTGCTGCCGGGCGCGCTCGCCCCGGCCCACCGGCGCTCATGAGATCCGGGCCGCTCCGTGTACAAGAAAGCGGCCCGGACGCTGCGAGTGTGCGCTTTCACGGACCTCCTTCCCGATCGGAGGCGGGGTGAGGGCTCGGACGCCCTCTCCCGTACTCGGCGACTACCCCTTCGAGCGCGCCTCACACTTTTGCGCCTCACACTTTTCGCATCCGTCGTCGTATCCGCGTGACCGCGACCACCACGACGGCGGTGGCCGCCGGCGCGCCCGCCGCCCGCTTGGCGACCGGTACGCCGATCGCGCGCTGCAGGTCGAGCGGTTCGCCGTCGGCTTCCAGGGCCGGCCGGGCCGCCTCCGGGACGGCCTCGCGCTCGCCCAGCCGCTCCGCCGGACACGCGGCGAACCGGCCGACCAGCCGGTCACCGACCTCCGCCGGCACACCCCGCCCGAACTGCGCCGACCGCCCGGTCACCGCCAGATCCGTCCGCACCGACACGGCCGTACCGCCGTCCTGTCCGGTGAGCGTGCCGGTCACGGTGGCTCGCGCGGTGCCCTGGCCGCGGATCTCCCGGCCGCTCGCGATCAGCACCATGCGGTGCGCGTCCTCGTCCTGTTCCTCGAAGACGGCGGTCCCCTTGTACGTCACGGTGATCGGCCCGACCTGACCTTCACGGAGCCGGTCACGGTCTTGCCGTCGTAGTCCTCGACCACCGCCCCGGGCATACAGGGCGCGACCCGCTCGATGTCGAGGCTTCACGAACAGCCAGGCTTCACGAGGACGGATGGATCGCCCCCGCCGTCGCGGTCAGCGGGGCACCGCTGCCGCCCCAGCGCAGGGCGACGATCTCGGCGGCCACGGACACGGCGACCTCCTCCGGCGTGCGGGCCCCGAGGTCCAGGCCGACCGGCGAGCGCAGCCGTGACAGTTCGGCCTCGGTGAGCCCCGAAGCGGTGAGCCGCTTCATCCGGTCGTCGTGCGTACGGCGGCTGCCCATCGCCCCGATGTACGCCGCCGGCCGGCGCAGCGCCTCCTCCAGCAGGGGCACGTCGAACTTCGGGTCGTGGGTCAGGACGCAGATCACCGTGCGATCGTCGGTGGCGGTGCCGCCGAGGTAGCGGTGCGGCCAGTCCACGACGACCTCCACGCCCTCCGGGAAGCGCTTCGGCGTCGCGAAGACCGGGCGGGCGTCGCAGACCGTGACCCGGTAGCCGAGGAAGGCGCCGATCCGGGCGACCGCGGCGGCGTAGTCGATCGCACCGAAGACGAGCATGCGCGGCGGCGGGGCGAAGGAGTGCAGGAAGACGCCCACCGCGTCCTCGCGCCGCTCCCCGTGCGGGCCGTAGTGCCTCAACCCCGTGGCGCCCAGGGCGAGTTCCCCGCGCGCGTCGGCGGTGACCGCCACGTCGAGGCCGGTGGTGCCGAGGGTGCCCGCGACGCGGTCCGGCCACACGGCGAGCGTGGCACCGCGGGGCGCCGGGCCGTCCACCACCGTCGCCACGGTCACCGGGCGGCCCGCGGCGACCGACTCCGCGACCTCGGCGAACGCGGGATCGCCGGTGGCCGTCACGGACCGGACGAGCAGGGTGATCTCCCCACCGCAGGTGAGCCCGACCGCGAACGCGTCCTCGTCGCTGTAGCCGAAGGTCTCCAGGCGGGCCTCGCCGCTCGCCACGACCTCCTGGGCCAGTTCGAAGACGGCCCCCTCCACGCAGCCGCCGGACACACTGCCGACGACCTCGTCGTCCGGGCCGACAGCCATGGCCGCGCCCGGATCGCGAGGCGCGCTGCGGCTCGTGGAGACGACCGTGGCCAGTCCGAACGGCAGCCCTGCCGTGTACCAGCCGTTCAGCACCGGGAGGATGTCACGCATCGTCGGCTCCTTTCACCACCGCCGCCGCCGGACGCTCCGGTGCGGCCAGGGGCGCGGGTCCGGGGCGCGCCTTGGGCGGATTGACCCAGGTCACCCGGTGCGCCAGCCGGTGCAAGCGTCGCATCCGGTCCGCCAGGAGCCCCGGCTCGCCACGCTCCCAGCCGTCCGAGAGCACCACCACGACCGCCCCGCGAGCCGTCCCCCGCTGCTCCCAGCGGTCCAGGAACCCGCGCACGTAGCTCACCGAGCCGGGTACCCACGCGCCAGTCGGGCACCGCGGCGGCGAGCGCCGCCATCGCCCGGTCCGGATCGCGGTGCGAGAGCTCGCGGGTGACGCGGTCAGCCGGGTGGCGACGGTGAACCCCTGGGGCGCAGACCCGGGTCCTGATGCGGACCCTGGAGCGGCTGCGCATCCCGACCCTGGTCTTCGTCAACAAGATCGACCGGCGGGGAGCTGGTGCGGCCGGGGTCGAAGGCACGATCTCCCAGGCCGTCCAAGTCACCGACCTTCCGCTGCACCCGCTACCGCAACCTGCTGGCGACCCGCCTCGGTCACGCCTTCGCCGGCACCGCGATCAACAGCATCCGCATCGACCGATGGCTGACCGGCACCCACTCGGCGCCACCCGCACCTCCCACCTCGAAGCCCTCACACTCGCGGCCTGACAGCCCGATTCGCGGAATTCTCAGCAGAGTCCTTCAGGCCGGGGTGAAACGAATCTTGTGGTTGCGACGCCGTGTCGCGGTCTCGTTCCGGCGGAGCCAGACCCTGCTCGCGACGGTGACGGATCGTTCACACGTTCCCGGTGACGACATGGGTTCGACGTGCCTAGTGTGATCGTCATGCAGCTCCGGTACAGCTTCCGCATGTACCCCGATGCCACGCAACAGGCCGCGCTGGCCCGGGCGTTCGGGTGCGCCCGTGTCGTGTTCAACGACGCGGTGCGTGCCCGTGAGGACGCCCGTAAGGCCGGGCAGCCTTTCCCGACGGCCGGTCAGCTGTCTATGCGGCTGATCACGGAGGCGAAACGGACTGCCGCGCGGTCCTGGCTGGCTGAGGTCTCCGCGGTGGTGCTCCAGCAGTCCCTGCGGGACGCCGAGAGCGCGTACCGCAACTTCTTCGAGTCCCTCAAAGGCAAGCGCAAGGGACGGAAGGCGGGAGCACCACGGTTCAAGTCCCGTAAGGATGTCCGGCAGTCGATCCGGTTCACTGCCAACGCTCGCTGGAGCATCACCGGCAGTGGCCGTCTGAAGCTGCCGAAGATCGGCGCGGTGAAGGTGAAGTGGTCCCGCACGCTGCCCAGCACCCCCACCTCCGTCACCGTCATCAAGGACGCGGCCGGCAGATTCTTCGCCTCCTTCGTCATTGACACCGACCCCGCCGCCGACGCGATGCGCATGCCGGAGAGCGACCGCATCATCGGCATCGATCTCGGCCTGATCCACTTCGCGGTCCTGTCCGACGGCACGAAGATCGACTCCCCGCGCTTTTTGCGGCGCGCGGAGAAGAAACTGAAGAAGGCCCAAAAGGAGCTGTCCCGCAGACAGAAGGGATCCAAGAATCGGGCCAAGGCCCGCCTGAAGGTCGCCCGCGCCCACGCCGGAGTCGCTGACGCCCGCCGTGAGTTCCACCACCAGCTCTCCACGCGGCTGATCTCCGAGAACCAAGGGATCGTCGTGGAGGACCTCTCGGTGGCGGGACTGGCTCGCACCAGGCTGGCCAAGTCCGTGCACGACGCCGGATGGTCCTCGTTCATCGGCATGTTGGCATACAAAGCGGAACGGTACGGCCGCACCCTGGTCAAGATCGGCCGGTTCACACCGACCTCGCAGACCTGCTCCACTTGTGGAGTCAAGGACGGGCCCAAACCCCTCGGCGTCCGGGAATGGACATGCAGCGCCTGCGGCACTGTCCACGACCGGGACACCAACGCCGCGATCAACGTCAAAACGGCCGCCGGACTGGCGGTATCAGCCTGCGGAGCGCCGGTAAGACCAGAACCCGTTCTGGCACAGCGCGAAGAAACAGGAAGCCACGGATTCCCGACCGGAAACTGTGCCACGTAGCGTCACAGTAGCCAGTCAGGGAAGGCCAGAATCCTCGCCCTTCAGGGCGAGGAGCATGTCAATGTCCCCGGCAGAGCCACGCCCACCAGGGCTTCGACAAGAGCATGTCCAGCACCGGAGCCGACTTCCGGGGCCTGACCCCGCTGGTCCTCGTCGAGGCGCTGCGCCGGGCGGGCACCCGGGTGTACGAGCCGATGCACCGGTTCCGCGTCGAGGCCCCGGCCGACACCCTCGGCGCCCTGCTGCCGGTGCTGGCCGCGCTGCGGGCCGTACCGCAGACGGCGCGGACCCGGGGCGACCGGTGCGTCCTGGAGGGGACGGTGCCGGCCGCCCGGGTGCACGGACTGGAGCAGCGGCTGCCCGGACTGACGCGCGGGGAGGGGGAGTTGGAGACCGGCTTCGACCACTATGCGCTGGTCTCGCACGGAACCGTTCCGCGACGCCCACGCAGTGATCACAACCCCCTCAACCGGCAGGAGTATCTGTTGAACGTGACACGTCGAGTCGGCGGATGAGGTGTCAGATGCGACGAAGGTGAAACTTACTCATCAGTCAGATGTGTTGACGTTGTACTGAAATGGTCGGACTGTAATGGACATGCCGAATAAACGCGCACGTCTGCTCGTTGTTCTGGTTGTCCTCTGTGGATTCCTGACGGTCGCGGGCGCCCGGCCCGCGCCCGCCGACGCCCTCACCGACTCCCTCTCGTTCGACGACACCCCCCTCACCGTCCAGAACGGACGGTTTGTCGACGGCAACGGCCGCGAGGTCGTGCTGCGTGGCTACAACGTCTCCGGCGAGACCAAGCTCGCCGAGAACAAGGGCCTGCCCTTCGCGACGGTCGCCGACGCCAGGAAGTCGGCCACCGCGCTCAGAGCCCTCGGTGGCGGCAACTCCGTGCGCTTCCTGCTCTCCTGGGCCTACGCGGAACCGGTGAAGGGCCAGGTCGACACCACGTACCTGGCGAACGCCACCGCGCAGATGCGGGCCTTCCTCGACGCGGGCATCCGCGTCTACCCCGACTTCCACCAGGACCTGTACTCCCGCTGGCTGTTCAACTCGGGGAGCTGGTACACCGGCGACGGTGCTCCCGCGTGGGCCGTGGCGCTCGGCAACTACTCCGCCGAGTCCTGCGGCATCTGCTTCACCTGGGGCCAGAACATCACCCAGAACGGCGCGGTGAAGGCCGGCCAGTACGACTTCTGGCACAACAGGTACGGCCTCCAGGACTCCTTCCTCGCCACCGCCCAGAAGACCATGGCCTACCTCAAGGCGAACCTCGCGACGGAGGAGTTCGCCGGCGTGGTCGGCTTCGACCCCTACAACGAGCCCTACGCCGGCAGCTACGACTCCGGGCAGAACAGCCGCACCTGGGAACGCGACCTGCTGTGGCCCTTCTACGTGAAGTTCCGGGCCCGGATGGACGCGGCGGGCTGGACGGACAAGCCCGCCCTGGTCGAGCCGAACCTCTTCTGGAACGGCAACGTCAGCAAGGAGGAGGGCGGCCTCCTCGACGCCGGCACGCTCGGCTCCCGGTACGTCTTCAACACCCACTTCTACGACCAGAAGGCCATCTCCGGCATCCTGATGTGGGGAAACGCCTCCGACGGCCAGTACGCCGGCGACTTCGGCACGGTCCGCGACCGTGCGGCGGCGGCCGGGACGACGGCCGTGGTCAGCGAGTTCGGGCACCCGCTCAACGGCTCGACCGCGGGCAAGGCGCCCACCGTCCTCAAGGCCATGTACCAGGCCCTCGACTCCCGGGTGAAGGGCGCCAACTGGTGGTCCGCGCCCGCCGGTTCGGGACCGGTCCTCTCCGGTACGCAGTGGCAGTGGGACCTCTACAACGGCCGTCACCACGAGCTGATGAACGACAACACCGACAAGGTCATGACCTCGGGCGACGCCTGGAACGACGAGGACCTGTCCGCCGTGAAGCTGAACGACTCGGGTACGGCGGTACTGCGCCAGGACGCCCGGCTCCTCGACCGGATCTACCCGAGCGCCACCTCCGGCTCCACGGTCGCCTTCACCTACGAGGACCGTTCACGCGACGGTTCCACGACCCTGACCTGGAACCCGGTGCCGAGCGGCCTGCCCAACGTCTCGTCGCTGGTCGGTTCCGGCCAGTACTCGGTGCTCGTGTGGCGCTCGGGAAGCGGTTCGGCGCCCACCGAACTCCATCTGCCCGCCTCCTTCCCGACCGCGGCCACCACCGTCGTCTCCGACCTGGGCACGGTGTACGGCCCGCCGGCCTACACCTCGTCCACCCCGGTCGGCGCGGCGGTCGAACCGGGCGGCACGGGCAGTCGCCGACTCCTGCTCACCGACACGGACTCGGGCGTCCTGCACTACGCCCTGGTGACCAACGGGGCGACCTCGCCCTCGGCGTCCGTGCTGAGCGCGGCCAAGGCCGAGCTGGCGGCCTGGGTGACCTCGAAGATCGGCTGACCCGGGGCAAGGGGACGATCCGGGTCGCGGAAGAACTCGGTTGAGTGTGCCGAGGCGGGTCGGCACACTCACCGGGTGGTCAACAGCGAGGTGTACGAACGGAGTTGGGACGAGCCCTGGTACCGCGTGCGGACCGACCGGTTCGTGGCGTCGTTCCTGCCCGGTGACGGCGAGGATCTGGACGAGGTCTGCAACGTGGACGTGTTCGTCCAACTGACGGCCGACGGGTCCCGCTGGAGCGCGACCGTGTTCACGCTCGCCGAGGTGCAGCGACTGATGGAGAGGTGGGCGCAGACGGGGGAGGAACAGGGCGGCCGCTACTTCTGGTGCTCCGACGGCCTGATCGTCCGCGATCCCGGCATCGACAACATGACCCAGGTGCTCAGCGGCCTGCTGGACAGCGGGGACTTCTCTCAGATCCTCCAGCGCATCGACGACGTCGAAGACCCCGAAGACCCCGAAGACCTCGAAGACGCGAAGTGAATGCCCGCGCCCGGTCGGCGCACGAGGCGTCACGACCGGGCGCGAAGTCGATCGCAGGGGCGGGACCGAGGGCCTCAGGAAGCCGGGCCGGCCCAGTTCTCGGCCACATGCCCGAGGCGCACCCGCTGCGGATGGTCGCCCACCGGCACGGACGCCGTCTTCTGCCCGGTCGCGAAGTCGATCGCGGTGACCTGGTCGGCACCGCTCTCGGACACGACACAGCTCTTGCCGTCGCCGCTGACGGTCGCCCAGTAGGGCTTGGAGGCGGGGACGAGGGGGCCCTCCTGGAGGGTGGTCCGGTTCACGACGGTCGCGTAGTCGTCCATCGTGCCCGCGACGCAGAGCTTGCTGCCGTCCGGGCTCATCGACAGGCCGTGGTGGCGTGAGTCGTTGACCATGGTGGTGCGGTCGTCGCTGGTCGCCGGGTTCTTCGGCAGGGTCTTCGTTCGGGTGATCTTGTCGGTGGCGAGGTCGTACTCGAAGAAGCCGTTGAAGAACGACACCTGGAAGTAGAGCTTGGACTCGTCCGGCGAGAACACGGCGGGCCGGACGGCGTCGGAGTAGTCCGTGAGGCCGATCGCGTTCAGCTTGTCCCGCATGTCGATGGTCTTGACCTGCTTGTAGGTGGTCGCGTCCACCACCGTGATGTGCCGGTCGCCCTTCGTCCAGTCCAGCCAGGGCGCGTCCGAGTCGGTGTTCACGTCACCGATAGCCATGTTCCAGATGTACTTGCCGTCCCTGGTGAAGATGTTCTCGTGCGGCTTGTCGCCGGTGGCGAACGAACCGAGCTGCTGTCCGGTGTTGATGTTCAGCACGTGCACGGTGTTGGCGGTGGAGGCCGACACCGCGACCCGGGTGCCGTCGGGGGAGACCGCCATGTGGTCGGCGCGGTAACCCGAGACCTTGAAGCGCCAGTTGATCTTCCCGGTGGCGAGGTCGATCGAGACCACGTCCGCGAAGCTCGGCCGTGAGACGACCACCGACCTGCCGTCCGGCGTGGAGTACATGTCGTCGACGAACTGGTCGTGGCCCTCGCCGACGCTGTTGCGGATCGCCATGAAGTAGATCCACTTGATCGGGTCGGCGTTGATCTCCGCCATCCGCGCGTCCTTGTCGGGGACGACGTTGATCCGGCCGATCTTGGCCAGGTCACCGGAGGACTTGATGACGTCGGCGGTGCCGTCCCAGTTGTTGCCCACGAACAGCACCTCGCGCAGGGCGGCGGTGTCCGCGGCGGAGGCCACGGTCGCGGGGGCGGTGACGGTCAGGACGACGGCTGCGGCCATGGCACACAGGTGTCTGGGGTTGAGAACAGGCATGACGGGTCTCCCTCTGGGCGGCTCGTGACGGGGGCATGCCAAGACGGCGAAACTGAAGACGCGTGCTTTCAGAGTCAACTTACTGAAAAGTAAGGAAGGGGGGCCCTTCTCCACAAGACTGCGTACGCGACAAACTTGGCGCTCATACGGAAGGCCGGACGTGCCGGCCCGGGTGGGAGGTGCGGTGACGGGCAGGCTCAAGGCCCCGACCGGTCGCTACGGCGGCAAGACGGCCGCGGAGCGGCAGGCCGAGCGGCGCCGCCGTTTCCTGGACGCGGCCCTCCAGCTCTTCGGGGACGCTCCCGGCTACCGCGGCACGACCGTCGCGGCCCTCAGCGAGGCCGCGGCCCTTTCCACCCGCCAGTTCTACGAGGAGTTCCGCACCCTTGAGGACGTCCTGGCCGCGCTTCACCTGGAGGTCAACGACTGGGCGACGGCGGCCGTGGTGGCCGCGGTGGCCGACGCCGACCACCTGCCGCTCGCCGAGCGCGCGGCCGCGATCTTCCGCGCCTACGCGGCGAACGTCACGTCCGATCCCCGCCGTGTGCGGATCACCTTCGTGGAGATCATCGGCGTCAGCCCGCGTCTGGAGCAGCAACGGCTGGCCCGCCGGTCGCACTGGGTCGACCTGGTGTGCGCCGAGGCGAACCGGGCCGTCGGGCGGGGGGAGGCGGCCCCGCGGGACTACCGGCTCGCGGCGACCGGGTTCATCGGCAGCGTGAACGGGCTGCTGCACGACTGGAGCGCGGGGTGGGTGGACGCGACGCTGGACGAGGTCGTGGAGGAACTGGTGCGGCAGCTGTTGGGGATTCTCCGGCCGGCGGGGTGGGCGCCTGCCGGGGGGTGAGAGTGGCGCTGCTCGGCTGCGGTGCCGTCGTGGCCGTCGGCCTGAGGCGATGTCGTAGTCAGCCTTCCAGTCGGTTCACCGCGTCCACCACGGGGGTCACGCCGTCCTCCGCCCGGATGTGTGCGCCCAGCGTCCGCGCCCGCTCCCGACGTCCCGCGTCCTTCGTCGCCCGGACCAGTGCCTCCCCCAGCGCCTCGGCGGTCAACTGCCGCAAAGGCAGGGCGCGCGGGGCCACGCCCAGGGCGACCAGCCGTGCGGCCCAGAAGCCCTCGTCGAACTGGATCGGCACCGGCACCGCCGGAACTCCCGCGCGCAGGCCCGCGGCCGTCGTGCCCGCGCCCGCGTGGTGCACGAGCGCCGCCATGTGGGGGAACAGCGCGGAGTGCGGTACCTCGTCGATGGTCAGCATGTCGTCCCCCGTCGCCGTCAGACCCGCCCAGCCGCGCTGGATCACACCGCGCAGCCCGGCCCGGCGCAGCGCCCGTACGATCTCGGCGCTGAGGCGCGCGGGATCGGGTACGGTCGCGCTGCCCAGGCCCACGAAGACCGGGGGAGGGCCGGCCTCGACGAATGCCCGCAGGTCGTGGGGGAGCGGGGCGTCGCCGTCGTATGGCCACCAGTAGCCCGCCACGTCGAGTCCGGACCGCCAGTCGCGGGGCCGGGCGACCACCCGGGGGCTGAAGCCGTGCAGGACCGGCCAGCCCTGCCGCTCGCGGATGCGCAGTGCCGCGGCCGTGCCCAGCGGGGGCAGACCGAGCCGGGCCCGGACCGGCGGGAGGGCCGCACCGAAGACCTGCTCCACCGCCAGGTTCAGGCCCAGTCCGGCGACCCGGTTGCCGAACGGCCCCCAGGAGCCGACGCCCAGCATGGGTGGTGCGAACTCCCGGGTGGCCGCGAGGGGTTGGAGGTTGAGCCCGAGGCTGGGCAGTCTCAGGCCCTCGGCGACGGCATGGCCCAGCGGGGCCACCGATCCGGACAGGAGCAGTGCGTCACTGGCCAGGGCGGCCGTCACCAGGTCGTCCGCCATCCGCCCGGCCAGGGACCGGGCCATCGCGACCACCCGCACCAGCTTGCCCACGCCGGTCGTGCTGCGGTGCAGCGCCTGCCCGCGCGACGACTCCAGCTCCGCCCGGGGATCGACCGGCAGCGCGTGGAAGCGAATGCCGGCCCGCGTGGCCAGTGGCTCGAAGCGCTCGTGGGTGACCAGGGTGACCTCGTGGCCGGCCCGCGCCAGGCGGTGCCCCAACCCCGTGAACGGGGCGACGTCGCCCCGGGAACCCGCTGTCATGATCGCTACTCGCACGCCGGACAGTATGGCGCCGCGGGCGGCCGTTCCGCGCGAAGGACCCATGCTCTCAGGCCAGTTCACCGTTGTCGCGGCCGTTGACTTCACCCTCCCCTGGCTCTAGCTTCAGCGCGCACGATGTTCGAATCACCGGCCTTGGTTCGAAATATCGATCAAATGCTGGTGTCCCCCCGCTGAAGGAGCCGCATGTACCCCCCGCCGCGAACGACCCGCAGAGGTCTCGCAGGATGCTTCCGAGCCGCGGCCGTCCGCGCACTCGCCCTCGCCCTGACCGCCTGCGCCGCCCTGCTCTTCGCCCAGCCGGCCCCGGCACAGGCCGCCACCTCCCGGCAGATACCGGTGCCCTCGGCCCCGATGGGCTGGGTGTCGTGGAACAGCTTCGCCGCGAAGATCGACTACAGCGTGATCAAGGCGCAGGTCGACGCGTTCGTCGCGTCCGGTCTCCCGGCGGCGGGATACAAGTACATCAACATCGACGAGGGCTGGTGGCAGGGCACGCGCGACAGCGCCGGGAACATCACCGTCGACGAGTCCGAGTGGCCCGGCGGCATGAAGGCCATCGCCGACTACATCCACGGCATGGGCCTCAAGGCCGGTATCTACACAGACGCGGGCAAGGACGGCTGCGGCTACTACTACCCGACAGGCCGCCCCGCCGCCCCCGGCTCCGGCAGCGAGGGCCACTACGACCAGGACATGCTCCAGTTCTCCCGGTGGGGCTTCGACTTCGTGAAGGTCGACTGGTGCGGCGGTGACGCGGAAGGACTCGACGCGAAGACGACGTACCAGTCGATCAGTGACGCGATCACCAGGGCCACCGCCACCACGGGGCGGCCGATGACCCTGTCACTGTGCAACTGGGGCCGCCAGAACCCGTGGAACTGGGCCCCGGGGCAAGGCGCGATGTGGCGGACCAACGACGACATCATCTTCTACGGCAACAAGCCGTCGATGACGAACCTGCTGACCAACTACGACCGCAACCTTCACCCCACCGCCCAGCACACCGGCTACTACAACGACCCGGACATGCTGATGGTCGGCATGGACGGCTTCACCGCCGCCCAGAACCGCACCCACATGAACCTATGGGCCGTCTCCGGCGCCCCGCTCCTGGCCGGCAACAACCTGGCCACCATGACCACCGAGACCGCGAACATCCTGGGGAACCCCGAGGTCGTCGCCGTCGACCAGGACCCGCGCGGCCTCCAGGGCGTCAAGGTCGCCGAGGACACCACCGGACTCCAGGTCTACGGCAAGGTCCTGTCCGGCACCGGCAACCGTGCCGTCGTCCTCCTCAACCGCACCTCCGCCGCCCAGAACATCACCGTCCGCTGGTCCGACCTGGGCCTCACCAACGCGAACGCCACCGTCCGCGATCTGTGGGCGCGCGCCAACGTCGGCTCGTACGGCACGGATTACACCACCGGCGTGCCGGCGGGCGGCTCGGTGATGCTCACGGTCACCGGCGGCACCGAGGCCGCGAGCAGCACCTACACCGGCACGTCGAGCTTCTCCGGAGTCGTCGCCGGGAACACCGGGATCAAGACCGTCGACATCGCCTACACCAACAACACCTCGGCGCCCCGCACCGCGACCCTCAAGGTCAACGGCCAGGGCGCGACCACGGTCTCCTTCCCGCCCACCGGCTCCTCCCAGGGGACCGTCTCGGTCCAGGTCGGCCTGTCCAAGGGCTCCACCAACACACTCACCTTCACGGGCGCCCCGACACTCGCCGACATCACGGTCCGCCCGCTGCCCGGCACCGACAGCACCCTCGCCGTGGGCACCCAGTCGGGCCGCTGCCTCGACCTCTACGACAACACCATCGGCAACGGCACCCAGGCCGAGCTGTGGGACTGCAACGGCGGCCAGAACCAGCAGTGGACGTACACCTCCCGCAAGGAACTCGTGGTGTACGGCAACAAGTGCCTGGACGCCTACAACCTCGGCACGACCAACGGCACACAGGTCGTGATCTGGGACTGCAACGGCCAGAACAACCAGAAGTGGAACGTCAACAGCGACGGCACGATCACCAACGTCAACGCCGGTCTCTGCCTGGACGCCTACAACGCGGGCACCGCCAACGGCACCCAGACGGTGCTCTGGTCGTGCAACGGCCAGGCCAACCAGAAGTGGACGCTGAGCTGAGCTAGCCCTGCCGGGCGGCCGCCTCCGCTGCTCGAACGGTCTGTTCCAGCAGCGTGGCGATGGTCATCGGACCGACCCCGCCCGGCACCGGCGTGATCAGCGAGGCCCGCTCCACCGCGGAGTCGAAGTCGACGTCACCGACGTTCCCCTCGTTGTAGCCGGCGTCGACCACGACCGCGCCGGGCTTGATGTCCTGGCCCCGGATCAGCCGGGGCCGGCCCACCGCCGCGACCACGATGTCCGCCTCCCGTACGGCCGCCGACAGGTCCGCCGTACGGGAGTGGCAGTAGGTCACCGTGGCGTCCCGGGCGAGCAGCAGCATCCCGGCCGGCTTGCCGAGGATCGCGCTGCGGCCCACGACCACGGCCCGCTTTCCGGCCGGGTCGACACCGTACTCGTCGAGCAGCCGCATGATCCCGCCGGGCGTGCACGACACGAAGCCCGGCAGCCCGAAACTCATCGTCGCGAAGGAGGCGAAGGTGACCCCGTCGACGTCCTTCTCCGGCGCGATCGCCTCGAACGCGGCCCGCTCGTCGATGTGCGGGCCCATCGGGTGCTGGAGCAGGATGCCGTGCACGGTGGGGTCGGCGGAGAGGGCGCGCAGCGCGGCGACCAGTTCCTCGGTGGTGGTGGCCGCGGGCAGCTCCACGTGCCGCGACTCGATGCCGGCCGTGCGGCAGCGGTTGCGCTTCATCCGGACGTAGGTGACGGAGGCGGGGTCCTCGCCGACCAGCACCGTCGCGAGACAGGGCGCCCGTCCGGTGCGCGCGGTGAGGTCGGCCGCCCGCTTCGCGGTGTCCTCGACGATGCGCCGGGCGAGCGTGTTGCCATCCATGAGCCGTGCCTGGACCATGATCCACTCCTGAGCCGATCGAAGGAATCGCCCAGGCGCACGGCATCGAGTGTGCGGACCGCTCCACGGTGGTGCTCCACCTCAGCGCCAGTCACGGTCCGGCGCTCACATTAACCTCTCCTGCGGTGGAGCCGTCCGGGCGGCCCCGGGAGCCAGCGGGCGATCTCCCGGGCCAGGACCGCAGCAGCAGCGGCTGCCGGCTTCGCGCGGCTGCTGCGGAAACTGATCGTGCCGCCGAGTCCGCCCCGGACGGACCGAGAAGGCCCAGGTCACAGTCGTGACACGACGGGCCTCCTCGGTTCGGGTTTCCTACTCGTCCCACGCCTCGACCATGATCTGCTCGGAGATCTTGCCGTCGCGCAGGGTGACCATCGACTCCGACAGGACGCGCATTCCGTCCGAGTACTGGCAGGACTCGCTGTAGGCCGCGCGGTCGCCCTGGACCACGCACCCTTCCAGCTTGTGGGTCATGTCGCGGCTGTAGACGTCGCTCAGCATCTCGCCGATCTCGTCACGGCCGTGCAGGACCTTGGGGTGGCTGGGTGTGGCGTTCCGGTTGACGAGGCGTATCTCCGCGTCGTCCGCGTACAGAGACAGAAGCGTCTCGGGGGTGTGCCCTTCGATGCCCCGGCGCAGGGTGTCGGTGTCGAAGCCCGAGCTTGCCGCGGTGCCCATGGTGACCTCCTTCGAGGGCCCGGCCCGACGAGGAGCGGACCGCGCAGGCCCTGTTTCTTCGAGACTCCTCCGCCCCGGCGGCCACGGCAAGCGCAGAGCGGGCGCTCCGCCTGACGGGTGAGGGGCAGCGGGCGGCCGTGACCGCGAGGGGCCCGACCGCGTTGCTGAGAGCATGATCTCAACTCGACGTATCGTCGCCGCCGTCGGTCTCGCCGTCGGCGTCACCGGCATCACCGCCCCCCTCGCGAACGCGGCCGACGCGGCCGCCCCGAACGCCGGGCAGCTCAACCCGATCGCGGTGATCGACTCGCTCGCGATGAGTGACATCCCCGCGGAGCACAAGGACGAGATCCCGCCGGTCTCCCGGCAGCTGGCCGGCCTCAACCGGGTCAACGACCTGAACCAGCTGGGCCAGGTCACCGGCCTCGTCGCCCCCGTCACCGGGCTGGTGCCGGCCGTCCACTGACCCTCCCGCACAAGAACCGAGGGCCGCCCGGATCACCGGGCGGCCCTCGACGCATGTCGTCTCACGCGTCCAGGAAGTGGAGCCCGGGCCGGGGGTGCATCAGGAAGTCGTGGTGCGAGATGTTCCACGCGTAGGCGCCGGCCAGCGAGAACAGCACCCGGTCACCCGCCCGCAGTCCGGGCGCGGGCACCCGGCGGGCCAGCACGTCCTTCGGGGTGCACAGCTGCCCGACCAGCGTGACCCGCTCACCCGCGGCGGCCGGCCGGGGCCAGGGATGCGGCCAGTCGTCCACGGCCAGCACCGAGCAGGGCTGGTCGTGGCCCTTGGCCGCCGGGGTCCGCAGATGATGGGTGCCGCCCCGGACGACGGCGAACTCCTCGCCGTGACTGCGCTTCACGTCCAGCACCTCGGTCACGTACCAGCCGCAGTACGCCGTCAGCGCCCGCCCCGGCTCGATCCGCAACGTCAGCCCGGGGTGAGTGTCGGTCAGCCGGGCCAGTCCCTCGCCGTACGCCGCCCAGTCGAAGCGGCGCTCCGGGTCGGCGTAGTCGACGCCCATGCCGCCGCCGACGTTCACCTCGGCGAGCGGTACGCCGAGCGAGGTGGCCCACAAGACGACGGCCTCGGCCACCCTCAACTGCCGCGCGGCCTCCAGACCACTGGCCAAGTGGGCGTGCACACCACGGAGTTCGAGCTGCGGGTAGGTGCCGTCCGTGAGCGCCGCGACGACCTCGCGCGCCTGGCCGGGGTCCATTCCGAAGGGTGCCGGACGGCCGCCCATCGCCAGCGAACTCCCCTCCAACGACCCCTCCGGCACGGGGAGGTTGACCCTGGGCAGCACCGCCACCCGACGCCCCGGGGTGACGCGCCGGGCCGACTCGGCCAGCACACGCAGCAAGTACGCGCTCTCGACGTGGAACCGCTCGACTCCCCGTTCCAGGGCGGCCGTCACCTCGTCCGGCGTCTTGCCCGGACCGCCGAAGGCGAGCGGCCGGCCCGGCACCGCCTTGGCGACATGGGCGAGTTCACCGCCCGAGGAGACCTCGTACCCGTCGACGTACGGCGCGAGCGCGGCGAGGATCTCCGGCTCCGGGTTGGCCTTGGCGGCGTAGTACACCTCGACCCGGTCGGGCAACGCATGTCGCACGGCGGCAACGTGGGCGCGCAGAGCCCTCAAGTCATAGACGTAGGCGGGCAGTTCGGTGGAGCGCAGGGAGCTGACGTGGTCGGTGAGCTCGGTCATCGGGTGCTCCCGGTCGTGTCGCGCAGGATGTCCTCGGCCAGGGGGGACGCCAGCCGGACGTAACCGGCCTCACGGTCGGCCTTGCGCTCCCAGCGGGTGAGCAGGTTGGCCTTGGCCGGCCAGGGCACCCCGGCGAGCAGGGCGGCCAGCCGGGGCGGGCAGCCGTGCCGGTCGGCGTACGCCTGGAGGGTGTCCCGCACCCGGCCCCACAGCTCGGCCTCCCGGTGCGGGTGCAGGTCGGCGAGGGCCGCGAGCAGTTCGGCGACGTGGTTGACGAGCAGGCAGTACACGACCCGGTCCCAGCCGCGCCGGCCGTCGTAGGTCATCGGGCCCGCGACCTCGGGCGGCAGCGCGGCGAGGGCGTGCTCGTGGTGCTCGGGGAGCAGCTTGGTGCCCTCCAGGTCGCGGAAGAGGACCTGGGCGGGCATGCCGTCGGAGTCCACGCACACGAGAACGTTCTGGAGATGCGGTTCGAGGACGATGCCGTGGTCGAAGTAGGCGGCCAGGACGGGCGGCAGCAGCAGGTCGAGGTAGGCCGACCACCAGGCGAGGGGGTCCGTGTCCTTGAGGAGGCGCGAGATGTGGGCGGTGCCGGTCGGGTACTCGTCGGCGACCGCGGCCGCCAGCAGGGGAGTGACCGCCGGTGCGAGCCGCCGGGGCAGGCCTTCGCGGACGATGACGCCGAAGCCCTCGAACAGGGCGCGGTCCGGGGCGCCGTCCGGGCCCGGCAGGGCGAGCGTGCGGTAGGCGGGCTCACGGAGCACCGCGCTGCCGGGGAAGCGCTCGGCGAGGTCGGCGAGCGCCGGAGCGAGGGCACGGGTGAGGGCGACCGCGCCGGAGAGCTCGTAACTGCTGTTCTTGCGGACGCAGTTGGTGATCCGCACGTTGAGGCTGAACTTCAGGAAGGTCTCGCCGTCGTACAGGGTCCGCACCGACGCGGTGGCCGCGAAGGGCAGCCCGCCCGGGCCGAGGTCGATCACGTCACCGCGGTCGAGGGCTGCGCGCAGCGCCGGGTGCTCACTCAGTGACTCGTACTGCCAGGGGTGGACGGGCAGCAGGCGGTGGCCGTCCGGTACGTCCGCGCGCTGTCCGTCCAGCACGGCCGTTGCCCAGGGGGCCGCGGACTCCTCGGCGATCAGGTGGGCCCGCACCGCGAGGTGCCGCAGCGGGAAGGCCGCCCCGGCCTCCGGGGCGTACGCCGACCAGGACCGCGGATCACCGGTGCGGGCCTTGGGCGTGGGGTGGAAGCGGTGACCGAAGAGCAGGGACTGCTCCGAGGCCAGGTAGGCGTCCTGAGCGCCCGCACCCCTGGCGGCCAGGGCGGTGGAGATCGCCTCGTGGCTGGACGCGATCTGCTCCAGGAACTCCTCGTTGCGTACTCCCGTGCGCAGGGACAGCTCGTCGTGCGTGTACTCGGCCAGCCGCCGCCAGTCGACCTCCGACCAGCCGGTGTCCCGCTGTTCGCCCACCGGGCCGGTGAAGCGGTGGGCGCCGAGGAGCGAGGTGCGGCGCAGGGCCACGCGCAGCAGGACTCCACGGCGGGGGAGCCGCAGCAGCAGGTGGTCTCCGGCGACGACGGTCTGGCGTTCGGGGCCGGACACCTCGCGCAGCAGGCAGTTCAGGAGCGTGTGGGCCACCGCGTCGTCGGGAGTGGGCAGGGTGCTCGCGGGCGCGCGAAGTGAGAGGGGGGTCCCCGCGGAGGAGGTCCCGGGGCGGGTCAGTGAGGGCATCGACGGCTCCAGCGGATGCGGTGGTTCAGTGGGGGAAGCAGGGCGGCGAGGGCGGTGGCGGTGGCGGCGGCGCTGCCCGTCACCACGGGTGCGGCCGGGCCGAAGCGGGCGGTGCCCACGGCCGCGGCGACGCCGGCGGCGACCGCGCCGGCCTTGGAGAAGAACTCCAGCGAACCGAACAGACCGCCGGGCGCCCGGCCCTTCACGCACTCGGCGGCCAGCACCTGGAGGCACACCAGGCCGAGGGTGAGCCCCACGCCGAGCAGCAGCCGGACGGCGACGAGGGTGGCGAGGGAACCGGCCACCCCGTGACCGGCGAGACCGAGCGCGATACAGAGGAAGCCGAGGGCGATCCCGGTGCGCGGCCGGTCCTGGAACGCGGAGTGCACCGTGAGCGCCGCCACCAGGTAGACCAGGTGGGGCAGGGCGAACAGGACGCCGGACAGCAGCGGTGACGTGCCGGGCAGCCGCTCTTCGACGAGGGCGATCAGATACGGGAAGGACACGACGGTGGAGAACACGAAGGCGAACTCCAGGCCGTACAGGGCTTTCAGTGACACCGTCGGCCCGGCCGCGGCGGCCCGTTCGAGCCTGCTCACCGGTGCCTGGGTGGCCGTCGGTTCGGGCAGGGCCGCCAGCAGCAGGGCGGCCGTGAGCGGGAGCACGGCGAGCAGCGCGTACTGGCGGTGCGGCGACAGCCAGCCGGACAGCGAGCCCACCACGATCGGCGCGAACACCAGCGCGGCCCGGGCACTGCCCTGCATCAAGGTGAGTGCCCTGGACAGTGCCGGGCCTTCGAGGGCGGCCCCCAGATAGCCGTTGGACGCCGCGAACGTGCCGCCCAGGATGCCCTGGAGGACCAGTGCCAGGGTGAAGGTGACCAGCGAGTCCGCCCAGCCCGCGAGCAGGAAGGACAGCGTCAGCCCCAACTGGGCCCGCAGCAGCAGCCGTTTGCGGCCGAAGCGGTCGGCGAGCCGCCCCCACAGCGGGGCGAACAGGGCGCCGAACACCGTGGGGACGACATACAGGACCCCCGCCCAGCGGGCATGCCGGTCGCCCAGCTCCGGGAGGATCTCGGTGAGATACGGCGGCAGCCCGAGCGCCGCGAAGGACGCGACGAAGTAGCAGCCCGCCACGGCCTGCACCTGGCCGCGGCCTGACACCGGGCGGGGTATCCGCAGTGCGGCGCCGCTCATGCCGTGGTCCCCTCACGCAGAAGGTAGTTGGGGCCGGTCGTGTAGTGCTTGTTGATGTCGGCGGCCCCGGAGCGCTCCTTGGACAGCAGCGTCCCGGCCGAGACCATCGCCTTCACCGGCAGCCGCGGAGCCTCCAGCACCCGGGCCCGCAGGACGTCGCCCGCGTCCCCGCCGAGCCGGTTCACGGCCTCCGTCAGCCGGTCGCGGACGAGGCGCAGCAGTTCCGGGCGGTGCTCGGTGAGCCCGAACGCGTAGGCCCCCGCGCACAGATGGACGGTGATGGTGGTGAACAGGTCGGCGACCGGGCCGTCCCGGGTGGTGAACGTGCGCGTGTCGTCGAAGCCCCAGGGACCGGGCAGTACGGCTGCCAGGCGCTCGGTGTTGATGCGCGGTCCGTCGTTGTCCTTGAACAGCAGCCTCAGACTTCTGGGACGCAGCACCAGCGAGAGGTTCTGCTGGTGCGACTCCAGCGCGATGCCCAGACCGAACAGAGTGGTCTGCCAGTCGAAGAGCAGCGTCAGGAAAGCGTCCAGCAGGGCGAGCGGATCGCCGCCGAAGAACCGGTCGGCCAGATGGTCGACGACCAGTCGTCCACCGGGGGCCGGGGCGAGCAGCGCGGCCGCCGGCACGACGACCGCCCCGTCGAGACCGGACGGGTAGCGGCGGCACAGGACGGCGAGCAGTTCGTGGCCCGCGTGGGCGTACGTCGTCTCGTCGGCGTGCAGGACCATGGCCCGGAACCGGGGCTCACGGGCCGCCGCCTGCTCCAGCAGCCGCTGTCCCGCCGCACCGTCGACCAGGGTGCCGGGCTTGATGGAGCGCTTGTTGCGCAGGCCCAACGTGGCGGTGGCCAGGGGCAGTTTGAGATGGACGGCCGGGTCCGCGAGGGTCGCCACCGTCCGCATCGACAGCGTCGGTACGACGTCCAGGTACGGCCGCTCGGCGAGCAGCGCGCTGTTCGCCAGGCCGGTGGAGCGCAGGGCCTCTCCGAGCGGGGCGCCGACGGTCAACGGATGGACCGGCAGGGCGACATGGGTGCCCTGCAGCTCGGGCAGTCCGAGCTCTTCCGGAGTCGGCCAGAACCCGGGGAGCGGACCGGTCAGGGTGACCGCCGCACGCGGTACGGCGAGCCAGCGCAGAGTGAAGGTGGGGTGGAACTCGGGGGCGTAGGAGCGGAGTTGGTCCGGGGCCAGTCCTGAGCGGCCGCGGGCCGTGGGGTAGACGGGGTGGTCGATGCGGGCGGCGAGCGTGTCGTACGCCAGAGAGCCGGCGAGGCCCGTCCAGCGGGCCGGGTCGGGGCCGTACCGTGCGGTGAGGTGTCCGGCGGTCTCCGTCCGGGTCTCGGCGTGCAGCCGCATCGTCTCCAGGGTCTGCCGGCACTCCTCGGCGAACGCGTCGAAACCGTCCCGGTCCTCGGGCTCGGCGAGCGCCCGCAGTGCGTCGAGCACGGCGGTGTGGGAGGTCAGCTCGGTGCCCTCCGGCTCGCGCACGAGGAGCGGCAGCCGGGCGGCGTAGTCGCACTGGAAGCCGTCCTCGGCGACGGGCAGCAGCAGGGCCGCCCCCTCGGGACCGGCCAGCCGTAGCCACGCGCCGTCCTCGCGCCGCACCAGGGCGCTGCGGGTGCGCAGGCCGGCCACGTCCTCACGCAGCAGGGCGCTCAGGACGCGGGTGAGCAGCTCGGCCTCGCAGGTGTCCGTCCTGGTCGGCGCGGTCACGGCCGGATCTCCCAGCGCTGTGCGGCCAGGAACTCCGCCGAGACCCGGTCCACGGTGGGCTGGTCGGTGCCGACGGCCCGCAGCACGCCCAGGTAGTCGCGGTTGGTGCGGTACAGGTCGTGCCGTTCGCCCGTCTCCCGCAGCGGACGGTATGTCAGCTGCACTCCGTCCACGGTGAGTTCGGTGGCGGCGGGGGCCTCGGTGAGGGTTCCGGCGCGGTCCGCGCAGGGGTACTCCAGCCGGGCGGCGCCGTCGCGGCGGACACCCAGGTCGGCCGGGAGGGGCTCGCCGAGGTGGGTGCGCAGGATGTGCTCGAAGAGCGGGACGTCCAGGAGCCGGGCCAGCAGCAGGTCGCACTGGTCGCCGATGGCACGGTAGTTGACCTCGATGATCCGCGCCCGCCCCTCGTGCACCACGAACTCGGTGTGGCAGGCGCCGAACCCCACGCCCAGGGCGTCGAGTTGGGTGAGAACCTGTTCCTGGACCGCCTCGGGGTGGGCGGGGACGAAGACCATCCGCTCCTCGATGAAGTACGGCGGTGGCGACAGCTCGGTGTGGAAGCCGCCCAGGACGTGGCGGAGCCGGCCGTCGCCGATCGTCTCCAGGGTGTACAGCTCGCCCGGGAGGTACTCCTCGACGACCAGGACGGTTCCGGGGCGGCGGTCGAGGATCTCCTTGGAGCGGGTGACGAGGTCTTCCGGGCTGTCGACGAGGACGACGTCCTCGCTGGCCACGCCCTCGCGGGGCTTGAGGACGCAGGGGTAGGGGGTGTCGGGCGCCACGGGCTCGGTGATCTCGGCGGACCGGACGACGTCCACGCCCGAGGCGGCGAGCTGTCTGCGCATCTCCGCCTTGTCCTTGGTCCGAAGAGTCGCCCGCCAGTCCTTGCCGGGCAGGCCGAAGTAGGCGGCGGCGAGGGCGGCCTGGGTCTGGAGGTGGTCGCTGTTGGTGAAGACGGCGTCGGGGCGGTGGTGGGTGGAGATCCGGGTGAGCACGGCCCGGAAGTCCCGGACGTCGCACTCCAGGATCTCGGTCTCCGGATACGTGCGGCGGTGGGCCTCGGGCCGGTCGGTGAGGACGGTGACGTCCAGGCCGAGCCGGGCGGCCGCGGGCAGGAAGCCCTCGGTGACGGAGTCGGTGGGGTTGAGGGCGAGCAGGTACAGGCGCATCGGTGAAGGACGACTTCCGCTAGGGGGTGGGGGGTTCGGGGGCGGGCCGCCCTCGTGATCGCGGCCCGCCCCGGTCAGCGGGAGCTACTTCTTCGGCAGGGGCACGCCGGTGGCCTTCGCCACGTCCGCGAGCATCTGCTCGGCGGCCTGGACCCCGATGCCGGACATCCAGGTCTCGTCCGGGACCTCGAAGACCTTGCCGTCCTTGACGGCCGGGAGGGACTTCCACACCGGGTTGGAGGTGACCTGCTTCTGCTGGGTCTTGTCCGGGGTGTCGGCGGTGGTGACGAAGACCAGATCGGCGTCGGCCTGGTCGATCTGCTCGGGGCTGACGTCCTTCATCGTGACCTCGGGGTCGTTCGACACCTGGGACGTGGGCCGCTTGAGGCCGATGTCGTTCAGGACCACACCGCTGTAGGAGTTGGACTGGTACAGCCGGGTCGGACCGGCGATGAAACGGACCACGGAAGCGGTCGGCATGGTGCCGCCGTCCTTCTTCCTGATGACCTCACCCAGCGCCTTGGCCCGCGTCTCGTACTCCTTGAGCTCGGCCGCGGCCTCCTTCTCCAGCCCGAGCGCCTCGGCGTGCACCTTCAGGTTCTGCTTCCATACACCGCCGGTCGTCTCGGTGAAGACGGTCGGGGCGATCGCGCTGAGCTTGTCGTAGACCGCCTCGTGGCGGACCTTGGACGACAGGATCAGGTCCGGCCTGAGCGAGGCGATCTTCTCCAGGTTGGGCTCCAGGAGCGGGCCGACGTCGGCGGTGCCGTCGAGTTCGCCCTTCAGGTACGTGGGGAAGCCGCCCTCGGTCTTGAAGTGCGGGGCGACCGCGCCGACCGGGTCGATGCCGAGCAGGGTGACATCGTCCAGCTCGCCGGTGTCGAGCACGACGATCCGCTTGGGCTGGGACGGGATTTTCACGTCGCCCATCGCGGTCTTGAGCGTGCGGGGGAAGCCGGAGGACGCGGCGGCGGCCTTCGCCGAGGTCGAGTCGTCGGAGGAGTCCTCGCTGCCGCAGGCGGCCAGGACGGCCGTGCCGAGCAGGACGGAGAGCAGCACGGCGAGCAGTCGGCCGATGCCGCTGATTCCGGGCAGGGATGAGCGCTTGGGCATGGGGGGTCGGTCCTTCTCGGTAGGGAACGGATCAGGCGGACGCGGCCGGTCGCCGCACCGCACTGCTTTTCGGGACGACCAGCGGGGTGCCGGTCTCCGGGTCGGGGATCACCCGGCACTCCACGTCGAACACCGACCTGACCAGGTCCGCGTCGAGGATGTCGGCCGGGGCGCCGGCGGCGGCCAGCCGGCCGTCCTTGAGGACCACCATGTGGTCCGCGTACCGGGCGGCCTGGCCGAGGTCGTGCAGCACCATCACCACGGTGCGGCCCGCCTCGGCGTGCAGGGCGGCCACCAGGTCGAGGACGTCGAGCTGGTGGCGCAGGTCGAGGAAGGTGGTCGGCTCGTCGAGCAGGAGCAGCTCGGTGTCCTGCGCCAACGCCAGGGCGATCCAGGCGCGTTGGCGCTGTCCGCCGGAGAGCCGGTCGACCGGCTGGTCGCGCAGCGCGGTGGTACCGGTCCGCTCCAGGGCCTCGTCCACGGCCTTCTGGTCGGCCGCCGACCACGGGCTCAGCAGCCGCTGGTGCGGATACCGGCCGAGCCGTACCAGCGCCTCGACGGTGATCGCCTCGGGTGTGACCGGCTGCTGCGGCAGCAGCCCCATCCTCAGGGCCAGCGCGCGGGCGGACATGCGGTGGATGTCGGCGCCGTCGAGCGTGACACGGCCGGCGGCCGGGGCGAGCAGCCGGCTCAGCCCGCGCAACAGGGTCGACTTCCCGCAGGCGTTGGGGCCGACGATCGCGGTGACCGCGCCGCCGGGCAGCGTCAGGTCGAGCCCGCCGACGACGAGCCGGTCGCCGTACCGCAGGTCGAGGGACCGGGTGGACAGCTGGTTGGACGTGGACACCCTCGGCTCCGGCTTCTGTGTCGTGGTCATGCGTGACTCCTGCGGACGGGCGAGCTCTGGCGGAACATCAGCACCAGCAGCCAGGGCGCGCCGAGCGTGGCGGTGACCGCGCCGACCGGCAGCCCCTCCACCGGCAGCAGGTGCTGGACCACCAGGTCGGAGGCGAGCAGCAGCACCGCCCCGGTGAGCGAGGCGAGCGCCAGGGACACGGCGGTCGGCGGCCCGGTCACGAACCGCACGACGTGCGGGACGGCGAGCGCCACGAAGGTCACCGGCCCGGCGAGCGCGGCGGCCAGCGACGCCAACGTGACCGCGATCAGCAGGAGTTGGAGCCTGGCGGCGGAGGTGTTGAGGCCGAGGGCGCCCGCCGAGTCGTCCCCGAGGTCGAGCACCGCGAGCCTGCGGTGCAGGACGAGGGCGACGGCGAACGCGAGCACCAGGGCGCCGCCCGCGCCCCACACCTGCGTCCAGGTGCGGCCGTAGACCGAACCGGTGGTCCACTGCAGGGCGGAGCCCGCGAGTTCGGCGGGGAAGCGCACGATCATCAGGTTCACGGAGGCCGCGAGACCCGCCTGGACGGCGAGCCCGGTCAGCACCAGCCGGGCCACGGCCAGCCCGGAGCGCCACGCGAACACGCCGAGCAGCAGCGCGGCGAGCAGCCCGCCGCCCAGCGCGCCGACGGGGATCAGGGTCTGCGAGGCACCGGCCGCGATCAGCGCGACCGCGCCCAGGGAGGCGCCGCCCGTCACGCCCATGACGTCGGGGGACGCGAGTGGATTCCGGAACAGCCGTTGCAGGACACAGCCCGCCGCGCCCAGTCCGGCCCCGGCGAGGATGGCCGCCACCGTGCGGGGCGCCCGGAACTGCTGGACCACCAGCACGTCCGACGCGTCCCCGAAGCCGGCCAGGGCCCGCAGCGCGGTGGTCGCGGGGATGCGCAGCTCGCCCGTGGTCAGGGAGAGGGTGAGCAGCACGAAGAGCGTCACGAGACCGATGCCGGCGTACACCGGGGACCTGCGGCTCATCGGGCCACCTTCCGGGCCAGCAGCGCCAGCAGGGGGGCGCCGAGGAAGGCGGTCACGATGCCGGCCTCCAGCTCCGAGGGGCGGATCACCAACCTGCCGATGACGTCGGCCGAGAGCAGCAGCAGCGGACCCGCGATCAGACAGCCGGGGATCAGCAGCCGGTGGTCGCCGCCGAGCAACGGCCGTACGAGATGGGGCGCGGCGAGCCCGATGAAGGCGACCGGTCCGGCCACGGCGACCGCGGACCCGGCGAGCAGGACGACCGCGATGCCGCCCGCCAGCCGGATCCGGGCCACCGGAACGCCGAGGGACTGCGCCGAATCGTCGCCCAGGGCAAGGGCGTTGAGCGCGGGGGAGAGGGCCAGGGAGAGGAGCAGACCCAGCACGAGTGTCGGCAGGACCGGCCACAGGACGTCGAGGTCCCGGCCAGCCAGCGACCCGGCGAGCCAGAAGCGGGCCTCGTCGAGGGTGCGCTGGTTCAGCAGCATCACGGCCGACGTCCAGGACAGCAGGACCAGTTGGAGCACGGTCCCGCCGAGCGCGAGCCGTACGGGATCGATGTCCCCGGCTCTGCGTGCCAGCGCCTGGGCGAAGAGGGCGGCGGCCGCCGCGCCGGCGAACGCGAACCATACGTACTGGACGGGGCTGTCGAGCTTCAGCGCGAAGATCGCGACGACCACCGCGAAACCCGCGCCCGCGTTGATCCCGAGGGTGGTCGGCGAGGCGAGGGGATTGCGGGTGATTGCCTGCGCAACGGCCCCGGCCACGCCGAGTGCCGCGCCGACGGCGAGGCCGATGACCGTCCGCGGCAGCCGCAGTCCGGTCACCACGAGCGCCTCTCTCCCCTGGGCGTCGCCGAACAGGGCGCCGACCACCGTCGACAGGGGCACCGGGCGCGCGCCGAGCGCGAGGCTCAGCGCGGCGCAGAGCGCGAGGGCGGCGAGGCCGACGAGGAACAGGGGTATGTGCCTGAAGGCACGGAAGGGCACACCTGTGGCAGGTGCGCCCCGTGGGGTCGCAGTCACAAGCAGTGAGCTTAGGTTAGCCTTGCTTTACTTTTCAACTGCCTGTGCGAAGGCTTTGACGTGCGAATATCCCGGCCGCTATCCCGGCCACCCCTGCGTGATCATAGAGGTAAGGTAAGCCTTCCCTGTCCACGTTGCTCTGAATCCTCTGTGGGGGAAGTGCCGATGTCCCTTGGCCTGAAGACATCACCGGACAGCGCGGTCGCGCGGGCACTCGGCGATGCCTACCGAAGGCTGGCCGGAATCTGTGAGGCGCTGACGGTCCGGGTGGAGGAGACGCCGGGTGCGGGCGTGACGGCGGCGGAGCTGATGACGGACACGGACGCGCTCCACGCCCTTGTCGCCGCGGAGGCGGCAAGGATTCACGGTCGCTATGGCGTGCGTGTACGTCCGGAGGTCGCCGCGTCGCGGGCTCTGCACGACTACGCCTGGACCATCGGCGTACTGATCGGCGGCGCCTGGTACCTCGACCGCCGGGTGCCCCGCATCCGCCCCGAGGACCTGCGGCTGGACCTCGCGGAGGGGACGTACGCCATCACCCCGGGCTCCGACCTCTTCTGCCTGACCGGCGACCGACTGGCCCTGCTCCCCGGTGTGCTGACACTCCCTCAGGAGGCGCAGCTGCGGGCCCGGTTGCGCATCGAGGTCGCCGAGCACATGCGTCCGCTCCTCGCCGCGATCGCCCCGGTCGCCCGCCGCGGCTCACGGGCGCTGTGGGGCATGGTCGGCGACGATCTGGTGTCCGGCATCTGGCACCTGGGCCGCATGCTCGGAGAAGAGGCGGCGGCGGTCCGCGCGGCCGCCGACGTGCTTCCGGTCGCCGTGCCCCCGTACACGAACGGTGCCGACTTCCGCGAGCTGGTGGCGGAGGACGGCCGCCGTCACACGACCCGCACCCGCACCGGCTGCTGCATGTTCTACAGGATCCGTCCCGCCGAGGCCTGCGTGACCTGTCCGCGCACGGGCGACGAGGAGCGGGCTCGCAGGCTGGGGTGCTGAGGGGGAGGGTCCGGTAGTGCGCTCATCCTGCCCGGTGGCGAGGAGTTGCGTTGTCGGGAGCTCCGCGTACAAGAGGTCTTCGGTGACCGACCCGGTGGGGGCCGACTGGCACGGTCCGGAGCCGTACGCACCCCGCGGTGGCGAGGAGTTGCGTTGTCGGGAGCTCCGCGTACAAGAGGTCTTCGGTGACCGACCCGGTGAGGGCCGACCGGCACGGTCCAGAACCGCACTCACCCCGCGGTGGCCAGGAATTGCGTCGCCGCGAGCTCCGCGTACAAGGGGTCCCCGGCGACCAGCTCCCGATGCGTGCCCACCGCCCGCACTCGTCCCGCGTCCATGACCACGATCCGGTCGGCCATCGTCACCGTGGACAGCCGGTGCGCGACGACCAGCACCGTGGTCGTCCGCGCGACATCCGCCACCGTGTCCCGCAGGGCCGACTCGTTAACCGCGTCCAGCTGGGACGTGGCCTCGTCAAGGAGCAACAGCCGGGGCCGACGCAGCAACGCCCGGGCGATCGCCACCCGCTGGCGCTCCCCGCCCGACAGCTTGGTCCCACGGTGCCCGACCAGCGTCTCCAACCCACTGGGCAGTTTGGCCACCAGGCCATCGAGCCGGGTCGTCTTCAGGACGCGCGTCACCGCGGCCTCGTCCGCCTCCGGATTGCCGAGCAGCAGATTCTCCCGCAGCGACCCCGACAGGACCGGAGCGTCCTGCTCCACATACCCGATCGCGGACCGGAGTTGCGGCAGATCCCACTCCGCGAGGTCCCGCCCGTCCACCGTCACGACCCCGGCCTCGGGATCGTAGAACCGCTCGATCAGCGAGAACACCGTCGTCTTCCCGGCCCCCGACGGCCCGACGAACGCCGTCATCCCCCGCGCGGGGACGTCGAAGGTCACCCCGTGATGGACGTACGGCAGATCGCCGGCATAGCGGAACCGTACGTCCGTGAAGGCGACGGACGCCGGTGCGGCCCCGTCGGCGGGCAACGGCGCGGGCAGCGCGGCCGGTTCGGCGGGCAGTCGCAGCGCCTCCTGGATACGGGCGAGCGCCGCGGACCCGGTCTGGTACTGCGTGATCGCCCCGACCACCTGCTGGATCGGCGACATGAGATAGAAGACGTACAGCAGGAACGCGACCAGCGTGCCGACCTCGATGGCCCCGGTGGCGACCCGCGCGCCGCCCACCGCGAGCACCGTGATGAACGCGATCTGCATCGCGAGCCCCGCCGTGTTGCCCGCGGCCGCCGACCACTTGGCGGCCCGCACGCTCTGCCGCCACGACTCCTCGGCCGCCGCGTGCAGCGAACGCTCCTCGCGGTGCTCGGCGCCGGACGCCTTGACCGTGCGCAGCGCCCCGAGGATGCGTTCCAGCGCGGCACCCATCACGCCGACGGCGTCCTGGGCCTGCCGGCTCGCCCGGTTGATGCGCGGCACGATCACCCCGAGGACCGTGCCCGCGACCAGGATCACCGCCAGCGTGACGCCCAGCAGCACCGGGTCGACCAGGCCCATCATCACCACGGTCGCCACCAGCGTGAGCCCGCCGGTCCCGAGACCCACGAGCGAGTCGGTGGTGACCTCGCGCAGCAGGGTGGTGTCCGAGGTGATCCGGGCCATCAGGTCGCCGGGTTCGGTGCGGTCCACAGCCGTGATGCGCAGGCGCAGCAGATACGACGACAGCGCGCGCCGCGCGCCGAGCACCACCGACTCCGCGGTGCGCCGCAGCACGTACGAACCCAGCGCGCCCACCGCCGCGTTGGCGACGACCAGCCCCGACATCACGAACAACGCGCCGGTGATCGTGCGGTCGTGGGACAGATCGTCGATCAACTCCCGTGCCACCAGCGGCAGCAGCAGGCCGGTGGCCCCCGTCAGGAGCGAGAGCGCGGCACCCAGGAGGAGGGTCCACCGGTGCGGCCGTACGTATCCGAGGAGCAGCCGCCAGGTCGGCGGCCCGGTCTCCGTCTCGGTGCTGCTCACAGTGCTCCTCGGGTCCCGGCGGTGTGCGAAGCCTCCAGGCTACGTCGGCGCTCTCCCGCGGGGCTCGCCGGTTCCGGGCGCCGTCGGGGTCAGCGGTGGGAGAGCGCGGCCAGGGCCGTGTCGAGGGCGGTGGCCCGTGACCGGTTGAGCGGCAGCCTGCCCAACAGGGCGGCCATGCCGCAGGTGTTGGTCAGAGCGGAGAAGACCAGTCCGCCCGCGATCGCCGCGGAGAGCAACTGCCAGGCAGGGTGCAGGAGTCCGAGCCCGAGCCCGGCCAGGACCACGGTGCCCGCGGTGAGGCGGACCTGGCGTTCCATGGCCCAGACGGTACGGGCGCCCGCGGCGGGCCGGTCGAGCCGCTGCCCGGCCGCCGCCCAGCCCTGGGTGCCGCCCGTCAGGGTGAGGGCCGGTACGCCGTGCTCGGCGAGGACCCCGCACGCGTTGAGTGAACGCACGCCGGAGGCGCAGACGACGAGAAGCCCGCCGCGGAGCTCCCGCAGTGCGGGCACGGCCCGACCGAGCTGGTCCAGGGGGATGTTGAACGCGCCGGGCAGATGTCCGGAGGCGTACTCGCCCGGGGTCCGGACGTCGACGACCGTCAGCTCGTCCAGGCGGGCGGCTGCCTGCGAGGCGCCGAGAGCGGTGGGAGTCATGGGGGTCATGGCGTACGTGAACCTTCCCGAGAGGCTGGTGACAGCTGGAGCTGACCCCGAGGAGGTAAAATACCCCCAAGGGTATACAGAGGAGTGATGGTGGAGCTTCAGTTCGAGGGCGATGAGCTCAAGTCCGTGCTGAACCGGCTGCGCCGGGCGCAGGGGCAGATCTCCGGAGTGATCAAGATGATCGAGGAGGGCCGGGACTGCGAGGACGTGGTCACGCAGCTCGCCGCGGCCTCCCGCGCCCTCGACCGGGCCGGTTTCGCGATCATCGCGACGGGGCTTCAGCAGTGTCTGACCGATCCCGAGGGGAACCGGGTCGACGGCGAGACGACGGAGCAGATGAAGGCCCGGCTGGAGAAGCTGTTCCTGTCCCTGGCGTGACCGTCACTGGATGTCCCGGGAGTGACCGTCACAGGACGGCGTCCGCCAGCATGAACGCGGCCACGGCCAGGAGCGCCACGGCGAACGTCCGCTGGAGTGCGCCGGCCGACACTTTGGCGGCCAGGCGCCTGCCGTCCCACGCGCCGAGCACCGCGGTCCCCGCGAAGGGGGCGACGGCACCCCAGTCGACGTCCACGGTCGTGCCCGCCCGGGCCGCCAGTGCGGCCAGGGAATTGACGGTGATGACCAGGAGGCTGGTGCCGACGGCTGCCCTCATGCGCAGGCCGACGACATTCACCAGGGCCGGCACGGCGAGAAATCCGCCACCCACGCCCAGGACACCGGTCACCGCGCCGAGCCCCGCCCCGGTCCGGGCGACGCGACTCGCGCGCACCGGCACCCCGTCCGGCCGTACGGATGCGGAGGGCCGGAGCATACGGACGGCGGCAAGGGCGGCGACCACGGCGAACGCTCCCGTGAGCACACCGGACGGCAGTCGCCCGGACACCGCCCCGCCGAGCGCCGCGGGCAACAGTCCCGCCGCCGCGAACAGGGCGCCCTCACGCCAGCGCACCGCGCCCCCCCGGGCGTGGGTGACCAGCGCGGTCACGGAGGTGAGGGTGACCACGACGAGCCCGGCGGTGGTGGCCGCGGCCGGACTGAAGCCGAGCAGATAGATCAACGCGGGCACGGCGAGCATGCTCCCCCCACCGCCGAGCGCGCCGAGCGCCAGGCCGGTGAGACCGCCCGCGAGCAGAGCGAGGACGAGGGCGCTCACGCGAGGCCGGGGGCGGTGTCGACCGCGGCTTCGGTGGTTGGGGTGCCGTGTGCCACCGGGTGTGTCGCCGAGGAGGCGCCCTCGATGCCCGAGGAGCCGTGCGCGGAGGTGTCCGCTGTCGACGACCGCACGTCGGCCCCGGGCTCACCCTGCGCCGCAGGCCCGGCCCCCGAGGTGGCGCCCCCCTCGACCGCAAGCCCCGCCCCGACCCATGCCCCCATTCCGCCCAGGACATCCACGGCGTCCACTCCTCGCGCGGTGAGCAGTTCGGCCGCCTGCCGGGACCGCTTGCCCGAGCGGCAGATCGTGATGACCTGGCGGCCCTCCGCGGCCTCGGGGAGTCGGCCGCCCGCCGTCAGCGCCGACAGCGGAGCGTGCTCGGCCCCGGGCGCGTGCCCCGCAGCCCATTCCTCCCGCTCGCGGACGTCCAGGAGTAGGGCTTCCGCCCCGGCCCCTGTCCGCTCGTGAGCCTCCGTCGCCGTGATCCTCGCCATCGGGAGCCCGGCCGGGGCCGCCGCGGCGAACCCGTCGTCCACGGCGACGACGTCACACCCCGCCGCGTCGAGGATCGAGGCGCCCACGGCCGCACGCATCCCGCCCGCGCAGTGCACCCACACCGTGCCGTCCGGTATCTCCGACAGCCGTTCCCGCAGCCGGTGCAACGGAATGTGCACCGAGCCCCTGATGTGTCCGCCCGACCGCTCCGAATCCCGCCGCACGTCCAGCACGACGACCCCGTGGGACCCCTGGGCGGCCAGCTCGGCGAACGTGGCCCGCGGGAACGAGCGCGGCGCGTCCCCCTCCCGTACCCACTCGGCCGGCGAACCGGTCGCCGCCGCGGCGGGCCGGTCGATACCGACGCGGACCAGTTCCCGCTGGGCGTCGGCGAGTTGGGCCGGCGTGGCGGCCAGCAGGGTGACCGGCCTGCCCCACGGCACCAGCCAGGCCAGATAGGTCGCGAGCTGCCCTTCGGCCTCGAAGTTGAACGTCCCGGCGACATGCCCCTCCGCGAACGCGCGCCGGTCCCGCAGGTCCACCACCCACTCGCCGGCCGCCAGCCGCGCCGCGATCTCCTCGGCGTCCGCCGGGCAGGGCGGGGTCAGATCCACCGGACCGGGGCCCTGCGCGTTCACCGGCCCCATGTGCGCGTAGTACGCGGGCACGTCGTCCAGCCCCGCGAGCAGGTCGGCGACGAACGTGTCGACGTCCTTCACCAGCGCCTCGTTCGAGCCGCGCTCGCGCCCGATGGTCGTCGTCGCCCCGCCCTCCGCCCTCCCGGCCGAACAGAAGCTGCCGAACCCGTGCGTGGGCAGCACCTCGGCCTCGTCGGGCAGCTCCGCGGCCAGCCGGTGCGCCGAGTCGTACTGCTCCCGGGCCAGCCGCCCGGTGAGCCCCGGTTCCACGAGGTCGGGCCGCCCCACCGTGCCGATCAGCAGCGAGCCGCCGGTGAAGACGGCCGCCGCCCGCCCGGCTTCCTCCAGGACATAGGACGTGTGGTGCGGGGTGTGGCCCGGTGTGGCCAGGGCCCGCAGCCCTAGTCCGTCCTCGATCTCCGCCACGTCCCCGTCGGCCACCGGAGTCCGCTCGAACGCGACCCGCGCCGAGGCCGGCACCAGATAGGCGGCACCCGTGATCCGGGCCAGCTCCAGGCCACCGCTCACATAGTCGTTGTGGACGTGCGTCTCGACGACGTGGGTGATCCGCACCCCGCGCCGGGCCGCGGCCGCGATCACCCGGTCCACGTCCCGCGGCGGATCCACCACCACGGCGCTGCGGGCACCGCCCGCCAGGTAGCCGCGGTTGCCCAGCCCCGGCACCTCGACGGTGTCGACGAAGTACACGACAGCACTCCTCTCCTCGTGAAAACCCGGGGTGAGGTACCCCTGGGGGTATGTATCCCACCGTAGCAGAGGTACCCCCGGGGGTATTTTTCCGTCCTGGAACCGGTGCCGTTACTGATCAGTCACGCGTAGGGTCGAAGGGACGTACACCGGGCGACAGAAGGGGTCAGGGCCATGGCGCAGGAGGTACGCGGGGTGATCGCACCCGGCAAGGACGAGCCGGTGCGGGTGGAGACGATCGTCGTGCCCGATCCCGGACCGGGGGAGGCCGTCGTACAGGTGCAGGCCTGCGGGGTCTGTCACACCGACCTGCACTACAAGCAGGGCGGGATCAACGACGACTTCCCCTTCCTGCTCGGCCACGAGGCCGCCGGTGTCGTCGAGGCGGTCGGCGAGGGGGTGACCGAGGTCGCGCCCGGCGACTTCGTGATCCTCAACTGGCGTGCCGTGTGCGGCAATTGCCGCGCCTGTCTGCGCGGTCGGCCCTGGTACTGCTTCAACACGCACAACGCGAGCCAGAAGATGACCCTCACCGACGGTACCGAGCTCTCACCCGCCCTGGGTATCGGTGCCTTCGCCGAGAAGACGCTGGTCGCCGCCGGACAGTGCACCAAGGTCGACCCCTCGGTCTCGCCCGCGGTCGCGGGGCTCCTGGGCTGTGGCGTGATGGCCGGCATCGGCGCCGCGATCAACACGGGGAACGTCGGCCGGGGCGACACCGTCGCCGTCATCGGCTGCGGTGGCGTCGGTGACGCGGCGATCGCGGGATCGAACCTCGCGGGCGCGGCGAAGATCATCGCCGTGGACATCGACGACCGGAAGCTGGAGAAGGCCCGCACGATGGGCGCGACCCACACCGTGAACTCGAAGGACGCCGACCCGGTCGAGGCGATCCGCGAACTGACCGGCGGCTTCGGCGCCGACGTCGTCATCGAGGCGGTCGGCCGCCCCGAGACGTACAAACAGGCCTTCTACGCCCGCGACCTCGCCGGCACGGTCGTCCTCGTCGGCGTGCCCACCCCCGAGATGAAGCTGGAGCTGCCGCTCCTCGACGTCTTCGGCCGCGGTGGCTCGCTCAAGTCGTCCTGGTACGGCGACTGTCTGCCCTCCCGTGACTTCCCCATGCTGATCGACCTGCATCTGCAAGGCCGCCTGGACCTGGAGGCGTTCGTGACCGAGACCATCCAACTCGACGAGGTGGAGAAGGCGTTCGAGCGCATGCACCACGGCGACGTCCTGCGCTCGGTGGTGGTGCTCTGATGGCCGCCCGCATCGAACGCCTCGTCACCTCAGGGCAGTTCAGCCTCGACGGCGGCACCTGGGACGTCGACAACAACGTCTGGATCGTCGGTGACGACCACGAGGCCATCGTCATCGACGCCGCCCACGACGCCGACGCCATCCTGGAGGCCGTGGGCGACCGCAGGCTGACCGCGATCGTCTGCACCCACGCCCACAACGACCACATCGACGCCGCGCCCGCCCTCGCGGACCGCACCGGCGCCACGATCTGGCTGCACCCCGACGACCTGCCGCTGTGGAAGCAGACCCACCCCGATCGCGACCCCGACGCCCATCTGCGCGACGGCCAGGTCATCGAGGCCGCCGGCATCGACCTCCAGGTGCTGCACACCCCCGGCCACGCGCCGGGCGCGGTCTGCCTCTACGACCCCGGCCTCGGCACCGTCTTCACCGGCGACACCCTCTTCCAGGGCGGCCCGGGCGCCACCGGCCGCTCGTACTCCGACTTCCCGACGATCATCGGCTCGATCCGCGAGCGGCTGCTGGCCCTGCCGCCCGAGACAAAGGTCCTCACCGGCCACGGCGACCCGACGACGATCGGCGCCGAGGCCCCGCACCTGCAGGAATGGATCGACCGTGGCCACTGACGACGTCGTGCACCTGAACGGTCTGAACGTCCTGCACTGCGCCCCCGACGGACCGCCGCTGGACGGCGAGCGGGCCGCCCTCGACCTGATCGGCGACGCGATGGGCCGCGACGCCCAGGTGGTCGCCGTACCCGTGGCACGGGTCGCCGAGGAGTTCTTCCGGCTGCGGTCGGGGGTCGCGGGCGCGGTGATGCAGAAGTTCGCGACCTACCGGGTCCGGCTGGCGGTCGTCGGTGACGTCACCCGCCACCTCGACGACAGCACGGCCCTCAGGGACTTCGTCCACGAGACCAACCAGGGCGGCCACATCTGGTTCCTGCCCGATCGGGACACCCTGGACGAGAAACTGCGCGCGGCCGGGTGACTCTCCAGTAATCACGACAGAGGTTGTCCGACTTCCCGGCGATGCTCGACTCCACATCGCACACAACGGGAGGTCGGACATGTCACAACCGCTGGCAGACAGGGTCGCGCTGGTCGCCGGGGCCACACGCGGAGCCGGACGAGGGATCGCCGTGGAACTGGGGGCGGCGGGCGCCACCGTCTACGTCACCGGGCGCAGCACCCGCGCCCGCCGCTCCGACTACGACCGCCCCGGGACCGTCGAGGACACCGCCGACCTCGTCACCGCGGCCGGCGGCCACGGTATCGCCGTACCCACCGACCACCTGGACCCCGCGCAGGTTCGCGCGCTCGTCGAGCGCGTCGCCGACGAGCAGGGCCGCCTCGACGTGCTCGTCAACGACATCTGGGGCGGCGAACACCTCTTCGAGTGGGACAGCCCCGTATGGGAGCACGACCTCGACAACGGCCTGCGGCTGCTCAGGCTCGCGATCGACACCCACGCCATCACCAGCCACCACGCCCTGCCCCTGCTGCTGCGCCGCCCCGGCGGCCTGGTCGTCGAGATGACCGACGGAACCGACACCTACAACCGCCAGAACTACCGCAACTCCTTCTTCTACGACCTCGCCAAGACCTCCGTCATCCGCATGGCCTTCGCCCTCGGCCACGAGCTCGGCCCGCGCGGTGCCACCGCCGTCGCGCTCACCCCGGGCTGGCTGCGCTCGGAGATGATGCTCGACACCTTCGGCGTACGGGAGGACAACTGGCGCGACGCCCTCGACCGCGTCCCCCACTTCGCCATCTCGGAGACCCCGAACTACGTGGGCCGCGCGGTCGCCGCGCTGGCCGCCGACCCCGACGTGGCCCGCTGGAACGGGCAGTCCCTCGACAGCGGCTCGCTCGCCCGGACGTACGGTTTCACGGACCTCGACGGCAGCCGCCCCGACGCCTGGCGCTACCTGGTCGAGGTCCAGGACGCGGACAAGCCGGCGGACGTGACCGGCTATCGCTGAGGCGGCGGGCCGCTCGACGTCAGCGCCCAGCGTGACGAGTGGCCCGGCGGCAACGCGAGATCCTCCCGTGCGCCGCGGTGGTACCCCTCGCGTCCGGCGCGCTGCCGGTACATCAGTGCCTGCCACGCGGCCGGGTCCCTCTTCAACGCCCGTGCGTATTCGGCGTACACCGCGAACTTGCGGTCCTCCCAGTGGGCCGCCTGCTCCCGCCATCTGCCCCGTTGATCACCGAGCAGCTATCTTCGGCCCATGACCCACACCGAGCGCTTCGAGGGATACACGGCACTGGTCACGGGCGCCGCCCGCGGGATCGGCGCGGCGGCGGCCCGCAGGCTCGCCGAGGAGGGGGCGCGGGTCGTGCTGACCGACCGCGACGGGCGGGCGGTCGAGGACACGGCCGCGCGCCTGCGTGAACAGGGCTTCGCCGCAAGGGCGTTGGAGTGCGACGTGGCGGACCGTACGGCCGTCGAGGCTGCGGTCGCCCACACCGTCGACGCTTTCGGCTCGCTGGACATCCTGGTCAACTGCGCCGCCCGGTGCACCCCGGAGACCCCGCTCTTCGAGGACGACCTGGACGAGGAGTGGGCGCGTGACCTGGACATCACCCTGGGCGGGCCGTACCGCTGCGCGCGGGCCGCGCTGCCGCACCTGGTCGCCTCCGGTCGCGGCGCGATCGTCAACATCGGCTCAGTCAACGGCCTCCAGGACTTCGGCAACCACGCCTACAGCGCCGCCAAGGCGGGCCTCGGCTCCCTGACCCGCACCCTCGCCGGGCACGCGGCCGCCCGCGGGGTACGCGTCAACCTGGTCGTCCCGGGCACGGTCCGCACCTCCGCCTGGGAAGGGCGGGAGAGCGAGCTCACCGAGATGCGGCGCCTGTATCCCCTCGGCCGGGTCGGCGAGCCCGAGGACATCGCCGCCGCGGTGGCCTTCCTCGCCTCCCGTGACGCGGCGTGGATCACCGGCACCGCGCTGGTAGTCGACGGTGGCCTCACCGCGGTCAACACCGGCTTCCACGCGACGGTCCATCCGGGCCGGGGGGCCTCGTCATGAGATTTGTCACCGTTCCGTCCCAGCACGCCCTGGGGTACAACGAAGTGGCTCGAAGACCTGTCTAGGGGTAAGAGATCGCAGGACCTATGAAGGGGACAGGGCCATGGGGGACATACGCAGACGGGGTGCCGTCGCACTCGGGATCACCGGACTCGTCGCACCGCTGACCATCGCGCTGGGTGCCGCGCCCGCGCAGGCGGCCAGCTGCACCACGCAGGCGGGGCCGTACCAGAAGAAGGTCGAGAAGTTCCTCGGCCGTCCGGTCGACGGCAGGCAGTCCGCCGCCGACTGCACGGCGATCAGGGCCTTCCAGACCAAGCACGGCATCACCCCGAACATCGGGTACGCGGGCTCCGTCACCTGGGGCGTGATGGACCTCATGAACAAGCAGAAGGCCGTCGGCAGCAACCCCAACAGGGACGGCAAGTGCCCGACGAACAAGGGCCGCATCGCCTGCGTGAACCTCACCCTCCAGCTGAGCTGGATCCAGGACGGCAGCCGGCTCGTCTACGGCCCCGTCCCGGTCCGCACGGGCCGCAACGGCTACGAGACCCGCACCGGCCTGAAGAAGATCTACTGGCGTGACATCGATCACGTGTCGAACATCTACAACGTGCCGATGCCCTACAGCCAGTTCTTCGACGGCGGCCAGGCCTTCCACTCGGTGAATCTCAGCATGTGGAACCCGCCCGGCTCGCACGGCTGCACCAACATGACGCCCAAGGACGCCAAGAAGTACTGGTCCCTCCTCAAGACGGGCGACGACGTCTTCGTGTACGGCCGCAAGCCGGGCACCTGAGACACCAGGCGCCCGGCGCGAAGCCTCGGTCACGCCGCGGGCGCGTCCCCGAAGTCCGGGATCTCCAGCCTGGCCCCACCCTGCCGCGCCGAGTCGTGCGCGACGATGCCCGGCAGGGTGTAGCGGGCCGCCACCCAGGCGTTCACCGTCGGCAGGGTACGGCTGTTCACCGCGGTCACGAAGTCGTCCACCAGGAAGTGGTGGCTGCCCTCGTGGCCGTTGTGCAGGTGGTCGAACTCCCGCGGCAGCCGCGCCCGGTCGTGCACCGGGGCCGACCCGGACGTGAACGCGGCCCGCAGGTCCGGCGCGATGTGCTGGAGTGACGGATCGTCAGGAGCCATGGTGGGCTTGGGTTCCAGGAGCTCGCTGATGTCCTTCACGCCCTTCTTGTCCTGCCACAGGGCGACCGTGGCGAGCTGCTCCATGCTCGCCTCGGTGCCGAAGAACCGGAAACGCGACTCCCGGATATGGGAGGGGTAGCCCACCCGCCGGAACTCGTTCGTGCGGAACGAGCCGCCGCCCGCCACCTCGAACAGGGCCGTCGCGTTGGAGAAGTCGTTGCCGAACTGGCTGACCTCCCTGTCGAACACGCCGTCCCCGCGGTCGTCGACCACCCCGATCGCCGACACGCTCACCGCGTGCGTCTGCCAGGCGCCCAGCACCCCGCCCACCGAGTGCGTGGGGTAGAGCAGCGGGGGATAGCTGGCGGTCTCCTTCCACTTCTCGCCGCCGCTGTACTGGTACGCCTCGTAGAACCCCAGGTCCATGTCGTGGACGTAGTCGCCCTCGGCGTAGAAGAGCCGCCCGAAAGCGCCCTCGGCGATCTGGTTGCGGGCGTGCACGGTCGCCGGGTTGTACTGGCTGGTCTCGCCCATCATGTACGTCAGCCCGGTGACCCGGACCGCGTCGATGATCGCCGAGATCTCCTCGGTGGTGACGGCCATCGGGACCGCGGAGTACACGTGCTTGCCGGCGTTCAGGCCCTGGAGCACGAGGGGCCCGTGCGTCCAGCGCTGAGTGAAGATCGCGACCGCGTCGACCTCCTTCGACTCCAGCATGGCCTCGTACGTGGGGAAGGTGCCGGCCAGGCCCTGCGCCGAGGCGAGCTGCTCGGCCCGTTCGGGCAGCAGATCGGTGACGTACACGTCGCCGACACCGGGGTGGGCCTGGAACAGCGTGGCGAACTGGCCGGAGAACTGGCCGGCGCCGACGATGCCGAGGGAGAACGTCATGGGGTGCGTGCCCTTCACTGGTCGCGGGATCACTGCGAGAGGATCAGGTTGATCTGGTCGTTGGTCTCGTCGAGGCCGGCCACGGACCGGCCGTTGCCGAAGATGTCCTGCATGGCGGGATGCATCAACGCGTACACGTCCGCCGCGTAGTTGGTGATGGGGTAGGAGAAGGTCGTGAAGTCCTTCTTGCCGGCGACCGGCTCGGTGAAGGCCGTGACGTCGATCCCCTTCTTCTTGTAGGCGGCCACGGCGGCCGCGGTGCCGTCAGGGGTGGCGGGGAAGACGATGCCGTAACCGCCGACCGTCTTCTGGCACTCGTCGGACGCCAGGTACTTCACCCACTTGCGGGCGCCCTCCTTGTTGCGGGCGTTCTTGGTGATGGAGTCGGCCAGTCCGTTCATCATGGTGGCCCGCTTGCCGGTGGGGCCCTCGGGGGTGACGGCGGTGCGCATGTCGAGGCCCTTGAACCCGGCGTAGGTCGAGATCATCCAGGCCCCGTCGAAGGCGGTCGCCGCCTTGCCCGCCGCGATCTGGGTGTTGGCCTGGTTGGACTGGGAGTTGTAGTCGGTGAAGGGTGCCATGTAGCCCTTCTTCGCCAGTCCGAAGTACCACTTGACGGCGGACTGGAAGGCGGGGCTGTCGTACCGGTACGTCGTGCCCCACCGCTTCTTGTCGGTGTAGCTCCAGCCGGCGGAGGCGGTGAAGGTGCTCCACTGGGTCTGGCCGTCGCCGTCACCGCCGCCGTTGGTGGCGAGGCCGTACACCTTGACGTGGTGCCTGTCGAAGCCCGGTTCGTCGCCGCGCTTGCCGTTCTTGTCGACGGTGAGGTGGGCGATGGCCTTCTCGAAGCTGCCGCCGTCCCGGGGATTCCAGGAGAGGTCGTTGAGCCGGCCGGCCGTGAGCCCGGCCGCGTCGGTCATCTTCTTGTTGTAGAAGAGGGCGACGGTGTCCCAGTCCTTGGGGGCGCCGTAGCGGTGGCCGTCCTGCCCCATCCAGTTGGCGGCAAGGCCGGGCTGGTAAGCAGACTCGTCGATGCCCAGGTCGTCGAGCGGTTCCAGGACCTTCAGGTCGGCGAACTGGCCGAACTTCTGGATGTGGTCGGTGAACACGTCCGGTTCGGTGCCCGCGATAAAACTCGCGGTGAGCTTGGTCCAGTAGTCGTCCCAGCCCAACTGGGTGATCTTCACGTGCAGTCCGGGGTTCCGCCGCTCGAAGTCCTTGGCGCACGCCTGGTAGGCGGGCTGCTGGTTGGAGTCCCACAGCCAGTACGTCACCGTCTTCGAGGAGGACCCGGCGGAGCCGCCCTCCGCGCACCCCGTCAGACAGAGGGCCAGTGCGCCGGCCAGTGCGGTCAGCGTGCGAAGTCGCATCAGGAGTCCCTCACTTGATCCCGGTGAAGCTGATGGTGGACACGATGCGGCGCGCGAAGAACCCGAACAGCAGCAGCATCGGCAGCGCGGCGATGAGCGTCGCCGCCATGAGGCCCGACCAGTCGACGCCCGTCTGCGGGGTCTGGGCCCGGAAGATGGCCAGCGCGACGGTCAGGACGCGGGAGCTGTCGCTGTAGGACACCATCAGCGGCCAGAAGTAGTCGTTCCAGGACGTGATGTACGTCAGCACGGCCAGGGTGAGGACCGGCGCGGACGCCATCGGCAGCAGCACCCGGAAGAAGATCCGTACCTTCCCGGCGCCGTCCAGCAGGGCCGCCTCCTCGACCTCGTGGGGCACGTTCATGAAGAACTGCCTCAGGAAGAACACCGCGAACGGCGTCATGAACATCGTCGGCAGCGCGATGCCCAACAGGTTGTCGATGAGGCCGAGTTCCTTGATGAGCACGAAGTTCGGCAGCAGCGTGAAGATGGTCGGCACCATCAGTCCGGCCAGGAACAGCGCGAACATCTGGTCGCGGCCCCGCCAGCGCAGCCGGGCGAAGGCGTAGGCGGCCATCGCGGAGAAGAAGATCTGGCAGACGGTCACCAGGGTCGAGACGATCACCGAGTTGAGCAGATAGCGCCAGAACTTCAGCCCGCCGCCCGCACCGCCCTGCGCGATCGCCTCCTTCGTGGACTCCAGGCCCAGGGCGCGGGCGAATCCGGTGCCGGTCGGGTCCACCGGCAGCGGGTCGGAGGCGTGGGCGGCGAGGCCGGAGTTGGTGGACAGCGCGGTGCGCAGGATCCAGTAGAAGGGCAGCAGGGTCACGAGCACGATCGCGCCCATCGCCGTCCAGGCCAGGACCCGGCCGGGGGTGAGGGGGCGGCGCCCGGAGGGCCGTACACGTGTCGTCGTGGTCGTGGTGGTGGTCACGGCAGCCATGTCGACTCCTTCCGGGTCAGCCGAGATCGGTCTGGCCGGCCCGGGTGAGCCGGTACTGAAGGACGGTGATCGCGCTCAGCACGACAAGCAGGGCGACGGACATCGCGGACGCGTAGCCGAACTGGAAGCGGCCGAAGGCCGATTGGTAGATGTAGAACTGGAGCACGTTGGTCGCGTTCGCCGGGCCGCCCGCGGTGGTCACGGCGACCGTGTCGAACACCTGGAACGAACCGATCACCGTCATGATCAGGACGACCGCAAGGACCGGACGCAGCAGCGGCATCGTGATCCGCCAGAACATCCGCCACTCGCTCGCGCCGTCCACCTTCGCCGCCTCGTACATGTCGTTCGGGATGGCCATGAGCCCCGCGAACAGCAGCAGCGCGGTGTAGCCGACATGCCGCCACACGTTGATCAGGGCGATTGTCGGGATCGCCCAGGTCTCGTCGGCGAGGAAGGGGACGCGGTCGAAGCCGAGCCCGGCGATGATCTCGTTGCCGATGCCGAGCTGGTTGTCGAGGATCCACAGCCAGACCAGACCCGCGACGACGTTCGACATCAGATACGGCGTCAGCACGATCCCGCGCAGCAGCGGGGACTGCGTGAGGCGCTGCAGGAGCACGGCGATGGCCAGGGCGGACACCGTCTGGACGCCGATGTTGATGACCACGTACTCCACGGTGACCTTCAGCGACTCCCAGAAGATGGGGTCGTGGATCATCCGGTCGTAGTTGGCGAACCCCACCCACTCCGCCGGGGTCAGCAGATTGAAGCGGGTGAAGCTCAGATAGATGCCCCGCAGCGTCGGCCAGAGCAGGAAGACCACGAAGCCCACCAGGGCCGGGGCGATGAACACCGCGGCCAGACGCCCGTCACCCCCGCTCGACCCGCCGGGGACCCGGCCCGTGCCCGGTTCGGTCCGTGCCCCCTCGGCGCCGCCGAGCGGCAGACGCGACGGAGGGCTGCTGGAGGCGATGGTCATCGGGAGACTCCCTCGTCTGCGGTGGCTCGTCCTCGGCCACTTACTTTTGTCGCGAAAGAATCCAACCGTCAAGAGGTGGGTCGGGTCTTTTCTGGACAGCCTTCGTGGCCTTAATCTGGGCACATTGCTTTTATGGTGAAAGAAATCATGTGGGAGTCTGACCTTCATGACCGCAGTTGCCGCCAGCTGGCTACCCCTGAGCGCCGGTGAGCGCTCGGTGGCGATCGAGGTGCTCGTCCACGGTCCGCTGTCGCGCACCGAACTCGCCCGCCGCCTCGACCTCTCCGCGGGCAGCCTCACCCGGCTGACCAAACCGCTCATCGAGTCGGGTCTGCTGATCGAGGTCCCCGAGGCGGGCACCCCGGCCGAGGTGCGTCAGGGGCGCCCCTCGCAGCCCCTCGACGTCGTCGCCGAGTCCCGGTCCTTCATCGGCTTCAAGATCACCGAGGACATGGTCTACGGCGTCGTCACCACCCTCCGGAGCGAGATCGTCGCCCGCCACGACCGGCCCCTCGTCAGCCACGACCCCGCCGAAGTCGCCGACCTGCTCGCGGAGATGACCCGCGAGCTGGCCCGCGCGTACCCGCGGCTCGCCGGCATCGGCATCGGGGTCGGCGGCTTCGTCCAGGAGCGAGCCGTGGTCGGCGAGTCCCCGTTCCTGCACTGGCGGGACGTCCCCCTCGGAGAACTCGTCGAGGAGCGCACGGGGTTGCCGGTGGTCGTCGAGAACGACGTCGCCGCCCTCGTCGAGGCCGAGACGTGGTTCGGCGCGGGACGCGGTCTCGACCGCTTCGTCGTCCTCACCATCGGCGCCGGCATCGGCTACGGCCTGGTCCTCGGCGGCCGGCGCGTCCCCTACGCCGAGGAGGACCGGGGCTTCGGGCGGCACTGGATCATCGACCCCAACGGCCCTCTCACGCCCGACGGCAACCGCGGCAGCGCCGTCTCCCTGCTCACCATCCCCAACATCCGCTACCAGGTGCAGGCCGCCACCGGCCGCGACCACGGCTACGAGGAGATCCTCGCCCTCGCCGCGGCGGGGGACCCCATGCCCGCCCGTGTCATCGACGAGGCCGGGCGCGCCCTCGGTGTCCTCGTCGCCCAGATCGCCAACTTCGCCATGCCGCAGAAGATCATGCTCGCCGGAGAGGGCGTCGGGCTGATGGACGTGGCCGGCAAGGCCGTCGAGGACGCGATCCGCTCCCACCGCCACCCCCTGGCCGCCCCGATCGACCTGGAGACGAGAGTGTCCGACTTTCACGACTGGGCCCGCGGAGCCGCCGTACTGGCGATCCAGGTACTGGTCCTCGGTGTGGCCGAAGTGTGAAGCGGGCCACAGGTCTTGACAGGGAGGCGCAAGCACAGGGACGTGATCAGCAACACGGTCCGATATGACCGTTTCTGGTGTGATTACTCACGGCGCCTTCACTTCCGGAGCCGTATGCTTCACACCATGTCCACCACTGTTGAACCCGTGACCGATCGATCGGCCGACGAGGTCAACGAGGAGATCCGGGCCCTGTGGCGCCGGGCGGGCGGGACACTGAGCGGCGAGCAGCGCGAGGAATATCAGCGGCTCGTCCTGGAGTGGGCCGCCGCCGCTCCGCAGCCGGTCCGGGCGGCCTGACCCCGAGGACCTCCCCGGGGCATCACCGCCCCGTCCCTGGGCACCCCTGACGGGATGGGCCCACTCCTCGCACTGACCTCGGCGGTCTGCTACGGCATCGTCGACTTCACCGGCGGTCTGCTGTCCCGTCGCGCGCACTTCGCCGCCGTCACCTTCCTCGGCCAGGTCGGCGGCCTGCTGCTCGCGACCACCGCCGCGCTGCTCCTTCCCGCCGACTCCGTACGGCCCGTCGACCTCCTGTGGGGCGCGCTCTCCGGCGTCGGAAGCGGCGCCGCCATGCACTTTCTCAACCGGGGCCTCAGCCACGGCGCGATGAGCGTGGTCGTACCTGTGAGCGCCGTCACCGGGGTCGGCCTCTCCGTGGTGTGCGGGGTGCTGCTGGGGGACCGGCCGAGCGCCGTGGCCTGGCTGGGGATCGTCCTCACCGTGCCCGCGCTCTGGATGGTCTGCGACGGCGGTACCGACGGCGGCGGGGGCGTCCCCGACGGGCTGCTGGCCAGTGCCGGCGTCGCCCTCCAGTACATCGCCCTCGCCCAGGCCGGTGCCGCAGGCGGACTGTGGCCGGTGGCCGCCGGGCGGGTGGCCGCGGTACTCGTGCTGCTGCCCTCGGCGGCACGTCACCCCCGGCGCCTGCGCCTGCCGCCCGTGCCCGCCCTCCAGGCGGTGCTCGTCGGGGCGGGGGCCGCCCTCGCGCTCATCCTCTATCTGCTGGCCGCCCAGCGGCAGTTGCTGGCCGTCGCGGTGGTCCTGGCCTCCCTCTACCCGGCCCTTCCCGTGATCCTCGGCGTCGCCCTGCTGCACGAGCGCCTGAGCCCCAAGCAGACGGTGGGCCTGCTGGGGGCGGGGATCGCCACGGTCCTGCTCAGCCTGGGATGAGAAGCCCGGGCTCGCAAGCCCGGCGCTCAGCCCCAAGTCGCCCCGTAATACCGCTGATACGCCCTGCGGTCCTGTTCCGAGCGGATGTACCGCGTCGCCACCAGCGCGATCAGGCTCCCGCCGAGGACCAGCAGACCGGGCCCCACGTTCCGGGTGTCCGTGAGCCGGCTCAGCAGGGGCGTGCCCTGGGCCCCCTGCACCGCGGCCGAGGAACCGGGAGAGGCGGCACCGGGAGCGATCGAGCCCTGTGCGGAGGTGGCCGACGGTGCGGGGGAGGCCCCGCCTGCGGCCGTCGGGTTCGACACGATCAACTGCATGCCCAGTGCCGTCAGCGCCTTCGTCACCGGCTGGAAGAACGTCGTCCCGCCCTGGGTGCAGTCACCGCTGCCGCCCGAGGTGATGCCGAGCGCGATCCCCTCGGAGAACATCGGACCGCCGCTGTCCCCGGGCTCGGCGCACACATTCGTCTCGATGAGCCCGGTGACCGTGCCCTCCGGGTAGTTCACCGTCGAGTTGACCCCCGTCACCTGACCGTCGCGCAGCCCGCTGGTGCTGCCGCTGCGGAACACCCGCTGCCCGATGGACGGATCGCCCGCGCCGGTGATCTGCACGCCCTTGCCGTTGCCGATGAAGACGACACCGGCGCCGTCGCCCGCCTTCCCGTCGGCGTACTGCACCAGCGAGAAGTCGTCGCCCGGGAAGCTCTGGGTGACCGTCTTGCCGAGCTGGTTGGTGCCCCCGGTGTCCGCGAACCAGGTCGAACCGGTGGGGCCGCAGTGCCCGGCCGTGAGGATGAAGTCGCTCTGGCCGTTGGTCACGTTGAAGCCGGCCGAACAGCGTCCGCCGGTCGACAGGATCGGCTGCGCCCCGTTCAGGCGGGGCGTGAAGCTGCCCCCGGTGCGCTCCATGCGGACGAAGCCGCCGATGCCGTGGGCGACGTTCGTCATCGCGGCCCAGTCGGACGCCGAGACGGTGCTGTCGCCCTGCACCACCACCTCGTTGGTCCGGTAGTCCATGGACCAGGCGGTCCCGGCGACCCGGGGCGCGGAACGCAGCGTCTTGGCAGCCGACTTGAGCTCGTCCATGCTGTGCCCGACGACCTTCGGCCTGGCACCCGCCTCGCGTACCTCGGTGGCCGCCTGCTCGTCGGTGACCGCGACGACCGGCCTCCCGTCGGCGCCGATCCAGGTGCCGGCGGTACGGGAGCTGCCGAGCCGTGCCACCAGATCCGTACCCGTCTGCCCGGCCTTCGTCGAGTAGGTGTGCGGTACGGCGGTGGTGGTCGCGGGAGGCTCGCTCGCGACGGCCCGCGTGACCATCGCACCCCCCAGGAGGAGTCCGCCGACTGCCGCCAGCCGTGTCACTCGCCGGACGACCCGTCGTCGTGCGTGCCTCATGCATGGCTCCCGAACCAGAACAAGCGGTGTCTGCACCGCGGGGCCCTCCGGTCGTTGAGCACCCTCCTTGCATACGCGCCCCGGGCCGGGCGCGTTCACGACAGGGCGTGATCCTGTGCGGCGGGGGCCTGCGGGGGCGCTTCAACCAGCCACGCCCAGAACCGTGTTGGCCGGATCTCCGCGCATACGGGTCCCGCTTCGGGCAGGGACTTCGGTCCACTGCACCCGCACGTCGAGCCGGGCCCCCGGAAGCCACACCCCGCCACGGACTTCTCCGGCCGACCGGTCGACTCCTAGGCGCGGTCCATGCGCTCCGGTCGGCAGGGCGCGGCCCGCCCGTACACGTCCACGTGAGCCGAAAGGGCGTCGCCGGTCCGCGTGTGCCGTGACTCGAGGGTCGCCCGTGCCCCGCGACCCGCACTGGCGCGCACCCTGCGCCGATCGAACATGTTTGCCTAGACTTCCAGCATGGACGACACGCCGCTGGAGCGGCTCGGTAACGGCAAGTACCTGCTGCTCACCAGCTTCCGGAAGAACGGCACGCCGGTCGCCACCCCCGTCTGGGTGGTCCGCGACGGGGACGCGCTCGGCGCGTGGTCGGCCGCCGGCGCCTGGAAGGTGAAGCGGATCAGGGCGCGCGCGGACGTCCTCGTCGGCCCCTGTGACGTGCGGGGCAACCCGACCGGCGACCAGATCCCGGCCACGGCGGAGATCTGTGACGCGGCGACCACCGCCCGCTACCGGCAGCTCCTGGCCCGGAAGTACGGCATCCTCGGCCGGCTCACGCTCCTCGGCAGCAGGCTGCGCCGGGGGGCCGACGGGACGGTCGGAATCCGCGTGACCTTGTGACGAGCGGGGCCCGGTCGGACCGGGCCCCGCTCAGAGGGTCAGCGCGTGCTGCCGGACGGCAGCGTGCTCACGGCCTCACGGTCGGTCGAGCACCGTCCCCGTCAGCGCCGGCGGGTCGGGCAGCGGGTTGGCGTTGCGGTCGGTCAGCGCCAGGCGCATCGACTCGGCCGGCTCGGCCACCTGGTCCCGGACGGTCGGCGTGATGAAGTCCACGCTGGTGCTGCCGGGCGGGATGTACAGCCACACCCACAGGTTCGCGTCGGACAGCCGGCGCTCGGGGTCGGGCACGTCACCGGACCAGTCCTTGAGCCACTGCGGGTCCACGTCCTGGGTGGACAGCTCGGTGCCCTCGGTGACCGGAACCACCCGCACCGGCTGCCAGATGTCCGCCATCACGGGCGCGTCGATGGACAGCCGCCAGGTCAGCGTCTCTCCCTCGGTCACCCGGTCCGCGACCGGCGACAGGGTGATCACCGGCTCGGGATCGTCGTTCTCGACCGTGAGCCCGCCCCGGTGACTGCCGACGACGGAGTTGTGGACGGCCTTGACCGCGATGGCGTGCTGCACGTTCTCGCCGTAGACCGTGTCGCCCTTCACCTCGACGGGTACGTCGATCGCGTTGCTGCCGGGCCGCACCGTCACCAGCTTGCTCTGGGCCCGGCCGCTGCCCGGTTCGAGGACGTACACCCGGACCTGGCCGCTGCCGTGCCCGGAGATCTTGACCGGGATCCGGTAGGTGCGGGTGCCCGAGTCGCCCTCCTTGACGATCGTGCGGCCCACGTCGACGCGGGGCAGCGCGGCCGCCTTGACCGCGGGAGTGCCCGGCGCCCAGCCCCAGGCGTCCATCAGCCAGGCCCGCCCGGACCGCGAACGGGGCGTCAGCTCAAGGGACTTCACGTGCCGGAGATCGAGCCCGGCCCGGGTCGCCGCCGTCAGCGGGACCCGCAGTTCCTGGGCCCAGTAGGACGCGGTCCTCGCGGAGCCCGGCAGGCCCGCCACCTCGGCCCGGCCCAGCGTCACCCGACGGCCCGCGGAGTCGGTGACGGACACGTCGAACTTCGTACCGGTCGTGTTCGGCGGAACGAAGACCCGCAGCGCGAGCTTCTGGGAGCCGTGCAGGGAGAGCGGCTTGGCGGGGGTGACGCGTGCGGCCGTGCCCGGTGCGGACCACTTCACGTCCACCGCGCCGCGGCCGGTCTCCTTCTCCGTCTCCCACCACGCGAAGTGGGGGGACGAGCCGGGGGTCTCCGGACCCAGACAGGCCACAGCCGGATCGGGGTCGATCGCCGAGCACAGCCGGGCACCGGTCACCTTGACCCCGGCGTCGGGCAGGAAGCCGCCGCTGCGGCGGCCGCCGACGGCGTGGGTCAGCACCCGGGCCGGGTCGGCGGACGGGGCCCGCCTGCCGGAACCGTCGAGGAGCGGACGCACCCGGTCGTCCCCGGCGACGAAGAGCCGGGCCGCCGCGGCGATGTAGGTGGATCCCGCCTTGTGCTGCTCGGCGGCGGTCAGCCGGGTCGGGGCGCCCGGTGTGCACACCGGGTCGGCCTGGTCCGGGTCGGTCCCGAAGTCGTCCTCGGCCGGGGCCTCGGCCTCGCCCGGAGTCCACTCGCTGTTGAAGTAGTTGTGGTTGGCGCCGACCACGTAGACCGCGCTGTGCAGCGCGGTGCCCCGGCTGACGCCACGGGTGCCGTCGACGAAGTCCTCGCCCTGGAGGTCGGCGACATCGCCGTCGCAGCCCGGCAGCAGGGTCACGGACGGCACGTCGGCGACCGGATTCTGGCCGAAGATCGTCGGTCCGATCAGCACGGTCCCGCGGATCTTCCAGCGCACCGGCCCCCGGTAACCGTCCTCGGCGGCCGGCGGCGGGTAGAGGCTGTCCATGGCGGCCCGGTTGACGCCCTCGCCGCCCCGCGAGTGGCCGACGAGCAGGACCCGGGAGAGGTCGGCCTTCGGCGCCTGGCGTACGACGGCCGGGGCGGTGGAGCGGTGGGCGGCCCAGTCGGCCCAGCGGGCGAGATGCTGCCGTACCAGCGAGGAGCGCGCCTGTGCGCCGGCGTCCTCGGCCTGCCAGTCCTGGGCGTTGATGCCGTTGGCCGAGATCGACACGGTCACATAGCCCTGGGAGGCCAGAAGCTTCTGGTCGCGCAGATAGCCCTTGTCGCTGGGGATCGGCTTGTAGCCGTCCGCGCAGGGCCAGTCGATGGTCGTGTCGTCCTCGCTGCCCGGCTTGTAGCAGGTGGAGTGGCGGCCGTGCAGGAACAGGGCGAGGGGCCGGCTGCCGGTGGCACCCTTGGGCGCCACCACCTGGGCCCGCATCTCGACCGGGGTGGCGAACCCCGGCAGGCGCACGGGGGCGAGGTCGTACGAGCCGCTGACCGTGCGGTACGAGCCGGGCTTCCCGGGGTCCACACCGTTCGCCGGTGCCCGCGCGGGGAGCCGCACCCCTTGTGCGTCGGACTCGCGCGGCTGGTCGGCCGCCGCGTCCAACCGGCGTCCCGCGGCGGTGACTTGCAGGTCGGTCAGTGCGGTGGATCCGGCTTCGTCGAGGGCGAGCCGGAAGGTCCGCCCGTCCTTCGCCGGCTTCGGTACACCGAGCAGCCGGTCGCCTGCGCGGAACTCGACCCGCGCGTCCCCCGTGGGCACGGACTTCGACGCGCGCCAGACCAGCTCACGCGCCCCGTGCTCCCCGTCGATCCGCCATCCCCGCGGAAGTCTGTTGTCGTCCGTAGTACTCAACAACCGTGTCTGGGAGGGCTGTTGAGCCTGTGCCAGTCCGGGCGAGCCCGCCAGGGCCGCCAGCACAGCCACGGCGGTCACGCATATTCGCCGGGCAGGGTTCAATGGTTCTCTCCCAAAACCCCGTGCGCAGACGTCCCGTCGGTCCCGGGCGCCTCTCGCGTCACATAGGACGGGGGAGGGGGGTCTGTGGGTTGTCTCTGCGCAACCGTGGATCGCGGGCCGACGACGCGAACAAGCCAACGACGTCGCGGGGACTAGCGGATCACCGGTCGGGGGAGGCGCTGTCCATGAGCCGAACTCCCCACCTCCGCGCGGCCGTCGTCGGCACCGGCCACCGCGCCCAGCTGTTCACCCGGGCCCTCGCCGCACGCCCCGGCCACCGCGTCGCCGCCCTGTGCGATCCCAGTCCCACCCGTATGGCCTTCCACAACCGTCTGCTCGCCGAGGCCGGCGAACCGGCCGCCGCCCAGGGGGAACCCGAAGGCTTCGCCCGCCTGCTGGCCGAGGAGGGCATCGACGAGGTCGTCGTCACCACCGTCGACGCCGAGCACGACCGCTACATCGTCCCCGCGCTCCAGGCGGGCTGCCGGGTGGTCACCGAGAAGCCGATGACGGTGGACGCCGACCGCTGCGCCCGCATCCTGGACACGGTCAAGGCCACCGGCAACTCCCTCACCGTCGCCTTCAACTACCGCTTCAACCCCGTGCACGAGAAGGTGCGTACCCTGCTCGCCGACGGCGCGATCGGCGAGATCCTCTCCGTGCACTTCGAATGGCTCCTCGACACCCGCCACGGAGCCGACTACTTCCGCCGCTGGCACCGCGAGAAGCGGTACAGCGGCGGTCTGATGGTCCACAAGGCGAGCCACCACTTCGACCTGGTCAACTGGTGGCTCGCCGACGAGCCGCAGGAGGTCTTCGGCTACGGGCGGCTCGGTTTCTACGGCCCTGAGGCGGGCGCACGCCACGGCCTGCGCCGCGACTACACCCGGGCCCACGGGGCCGCCCCGGCCGCCGACGACCCCTTCGCCCTCGATCTCGGGGCCGACGACACCCTGCGCGCCCTGTATCTGGATGCGGAGCAGGACGACGGATACCTGCGCGACCGCAATGTCTTCGACGGGCCGATCACCATCGAGGACGACATGGCGCTCGTGGTCCGCCACGCCCGGGGCGCGACGATGACGTACCACCTCACCGCCTACTCCCCCTGGGAGGGCTACCGGGTCATGTTCAACGGCAGCGCGGGACGGCTGGAACTGGAGGTCGAGGAGAGCCGCCGGCAGGCGCCCCGGACCAGAATCACCTCGGCGAGCGGCGCGCTGCACGGGGACACCGCGGCCGACCACGCGGGCGGTGCGCGGCTCACCCTGCGGCCCCTGTGGCAGCCCCCGGTCGACGTGCCGCTCGTCACCGCCCACGAAGCGCACGGCGGGGGAGACCCGCGCATGCTCGACGCCCTCTTCGGGCCGGTGGACACCGGTGCGGGGCCCGCGAGCGAGGACACCGGTGCCGCGACGCATCCGACGGCCACCGAACGGGACGGTGCCCTGGCGCTGGGCGTGGGCATCGCCGCCAACCGGTGCTTCGAGACGGGTCAGCCGGTGCGGGTGCGCGATCTGATCCCCGGGGCATGGTGAGACGTGCGGTTCCGTTCGCCCGCGCGGGAACCGACGGCGCGTCAGCTCCAGGCGCGGTAAGGCTCGTCGAGGAGCTGGAAGACCGGCTCGCCGCGGACCGGGTCCTTGGCCGTCGACATCCGCACCCGGTCACCGCTGTGGATCGCGGCGGGCGGGCCCATGACCCGGCCCCGGACGACGAAGCCCTCGGCCAGCTCGATCAGCGACACATTGCGGGCGGCGGGGGTGTTGCGGTGGACCACCGTGGAGTGGCGGACCGTGCCCACCCCCTCGCTGCGCTCCGTGCGCAGGTCTCCGCCCTGGCAGACCGGACACAGCAGCCGGTGGTACATCGCCGTGCCGCACCAGGTGCAGCGCTGGAAGAGGATCGCGTCCGTGGCCGGGGCGGCGGGCTCGAGCAAGCCCGTCGCGGATCCGGCTGCCTGACGAGCCATGCTTCCTGAGTGGTGGTACACGCTGGTCAACTCCCTGCGCTCGGCCGGAATCCCACGTGCTCGGGTAACCGTGCACGGACGTGCGCGGCTCCTCGTGCCGCCGTGCACATCGTCAGCGTATGGCACTGAGTGTCGGCCGTAAAGGTACTGCGTACCCTCTTTTTGGGCGGGCGGCTCGCGGGCTCCTCCGGCCGGTTCCGGCGCGGCTCAGTCCCGGTCGAGCGTGGACTCGATCTCCTGGACCACGCGCCACATGGGGGCGCCGCGGCGGGAGACGATCACCACCACGTCCTCGGGCGGCGCGTCGGCGGCGGGCGCTCCGGCCGCCCCGAAAGCGGCCTGGACATAGCCGAGCGCGTGCTCCACCGCCTCCTCGGCGTCGCCCTGCCCGTCCGAGCGCAGCCAGGAGCGCAGGGCGTTGTTGTGGGCCGCGGCCACGGCGGCGGCGATCACGTCGGCCCGCAGCGTCCCGTCGTGCAGCCCCTTCAGGCGCCCGCGCAGATACTCGGCGAAGGAGCGCTCGTAGCGCCACACCACGGACAGCTCATAGGCGCGCAGCCCCGGCACCTGCTTGGTGAGGCGGTAGCGCTGGACCGAGAAGGTCGGGTTCTCGGTGTACATGCGCAGCACCAGCCGCACCGCCTCGCAGACCCGTTCCAGCGGGTCGCACCCGGGGTCGCTCGCGGCCAGGAAGGCCGTCATGTCGGTGAGGCACCGCTCGTGGTCGGGGAAGACCACGTCCTCCTTGGACGGGAAGTACCGAAAGAACGAGCGGCGCCCGACCCCGGCGAGCGTGACGATGTCATCGACGGTGGTCTGCTCGTAACCCCGTTCCAGGAACAACTGGAAGGCGGCCGCGACCAGCGCGTCCCGCATGGCGGGCTTGGTGGAGCTCATGGTCGCGAACGTAGCACCTGAACCGCCATATGGCACTGGGTGCAGTCCCCCAGGGAACTGAGTGCTGTTCTCCGTGCGCTGAACTCCCGGACCCGCGGCGCCGTATCACTTGCCGGGGGCCGGTTCAGACCCGTGTGCGCGGGACGGAAGGAGACCAGGATGCCGACACCGTCCGACCGAGGGGCGCCGCCGGACCGGACGCCCCTCGAACCCATCAGGGTGCTGCGTCCGCGCCGTACCGACGCGCTCGCGGAGCTGATGAAGGACATGCCGCCCCGCTCCCCGGTCGGATACGACTCCTTCGCCCTGCCCGGGCCGCCGTCGGGAACCGAGGAGTCGACCCAGGAACTGCCGCCCGTCAGGGACGACCACGACCGCACGCGACGCTCCCGCGACATCCCCCGCGGCCGGGTGCCGGGACTGCGCCGTACGGCGATCGCGATGGCCGTGACCGCGGCCGCGGTGATCGGCTTCGGCTGCGCGCTCCTGCTCGCGGACCGGGGGGAGACCACCGCCGCGGCGGCCCCGCGGCCGACCGCGACCCCGTCCGCAGCCCCCACACCCACCCCGACGGCCTCCGGCGCCACCGACCCCGACGGCTCCGGCACGCTCCGCCAGGGAGACAGCGGCCCCGAGGTGAGCGACCTCCAGGAACGTCTGCGGCACATCCCGAACGTGTACGACAACGGCTCCACCGACGGCACCTACGACACGACCCTGACCGAAGCCGTGGCCCGTTTCCAGCTCTGGTACGGCATCCGCGGCGACGAGGACGGCGTGTACGGCGACGACACACGGCGTGACCTGGAGTCCCGCACGGGAGGCTGATCGGGGAGGATGGCGGGCATGGACGCGTTCATCGACCGGCTCGACCCCGACATGTGTGTGGTGACCGCCGCTGCGGACGGCGACCGCGCGGGCTGTCTCGTCGGATTCGCCTCACAGTGCTCGATCGAGCCCGTGCGGTACGCGGTGTGGCTGTCGAAGGCCAACCGCACCTACCGGGTGGCCCGGACCGCGCCCCGCCTCGCCGTCCATCTGCTCACCCGCGAACAGCGTGGCCTCGCCGAGCTGTTCGGCGGGGAGACGGGGGACCGCACGGACAAGTTCGCCCGGGTCCGCTGGCGGGAGGAGGCCGGCGGGGCGGTCGTGCTGGACGAGGCCGCGGCCTGGTTCGTCGGCACGGTCGTGCTGCGCGTCGAGGGCGGCGACCACGTGGGGTTCGTCCTGGAACCGGAGACGTGGGGCGGAGGCGAGGACACCGAGGGCGCGAGGCTGCTGCGGCTGTCGGACGCGACCTCCATCTCGCCCGGCCACCCGGCGGACTGAGCCAGGACGCCCGTACCGCGCGTGGTTCCGGCGGCTCACTCCGGCCCGGACGGCACCCGGATGTCCACCACGCAGACGTCGTCGCGCCGCTCGCCCTCCAGCACCGAGGCCAGCAGCGGGGCGAGGGAGCCGGGCTCGTCCGTGTGGTGGACCGCGACGGCCGCGGCGAGCCGGTCCAGACCGAGGTCGATGCCCTCCGAGGGCCGCTCGACCAGGCCGTCGGTGTAGAACAGCACGCGGTCACCCGGCTCCAGGACGCAGCGTGCCTCCTGGAAGTCCGGATCGGAGCACGCCCCCAGCAGTATGCCGAGCGGGCGGTCCAGATAGCGCACCTCTCCACCGCGTACCAGCAGCGGTGGCGGATGACCGGCCTGGGCCCACACCAGGCAACGCTCGCCGGGGTCGTAGCGGGCCAGGACCATGGTCGCGGTGCCGTGGGAGTCGCGCGAGTGCAGCAGCAGGGTGTTGAGACGGGCGAGCGCCCCGGTCAGCGACGAGCCCGTGATGACCATGCCCTTGGCGGTGAAGCGCAGTTGCGCCATCGTGGCCACGGCGTCGATGCCGTGTCCGGCGACGTCCCCGACCACGAACAGGGCGTCGCCGTCGGGCAGTTCGATGCTGCTGAACCAGTCGCCACTGACGTGGATCCCCGAATGGGCGGGCAGATAGGCCACTTCGACCCGCAGGCCGGCGAGACGGACCGGCCGGGTGGGCAGGGGCAGCAGCGCGTGCTGGAGGCGGGCGGCCAGGGTCCGCTCGGCGTGCAGCACCCCGTGCTGCGTCACGATCTCCTGCTCGCTCTCGACGAGGGCGAGTTCGGCGCTGCGCTGCGCGGTGAGGTCCTGGACGAACCCGTGCACCTCCACGGGTTCGTTCTCGGTGTCCGTCACCACTTCGGCGACCATCCGCAGATGGCGGACCTCGTCCCCGGCCCGGATCCGGAACGGGACGTCGAACTGGCGCCCCGAGCGCAGGAGTTCCCGCACGGCGTGGGCCAGCACCGGAGCGTCCTCGGGCAGTGCGAGCCCCGGAAGGTCGGCCAGCCGGACCGGTCCGAGCACGGGGTCCCGGCTCATGACGAGGAAGGTCTGGGAGGACCAGCTGCCCTCGCCGGTGACCAGGTTCCAGTTCGCCCAGCCCAGGTTCCCCAGCCGCTGCACGTCCGCCAGGCGCTGTTCCTGCCGGTCGGAGGAGTCGTGGCGGACCCAGGTGACGACCAGGGCGCCGCCGAGGCGGGCCGCGTGCAGGGCGTAGGTGGACAGTTCGGCGGCGCCGTCCACGACCTCCTGGTAGGCGAACGGCTCGCCCTCGAACGGCTCGCCGGTGGTCAGGGTGCGCAGACAGCCGTGCCACACCGCATCGTCCGCGATGCTCGGGAAGCACTCGAGGATGCGTCGGCCGAGCAGCTGCCTGCCGGTGCGGCCCACGACGTCGACGGCCTGCTCGGTGGCGGCGTCGATGCGGTAGTCCTCGACCTCTCCGGCGGGGCCGCGCAGCGGCGTGAGGAGCATCGCCGAGCCCGGCAGCGAGTCGAACACGGGCTGGACGGCGGCGGCCGCCGCGGCGGTGCTGTGCTCCGACCGGGCGCCGAAGGACCGCAGCCAGCCCGCGCACAGCCGGACGACGGCCCGCAGGAGCTGTCGGTCCTGCGCGGAGAACGGCCCGCTTCGCGCGCGCAGGATCCCGATGCAGACCTCGGCCTCGTCGCCGGTCGGCACCGGCAGCCAGGCGCGGGACAGCCAGCGCTCGGGCGGGTTCCCTATCAGCAGGTGCCGGTCCCGGTCCGTCGCGAAGTCCTCCAGCCAGCGGGGCTCCCGAGCCCGGAGCGCTTCGAGCGCCGCGACGCCGCTCAGCGGGGGAACCCGCGCCCACTGCGCGGCCAGCGTGGCGTCGATGCCGGCATGGCCGATCAGTTCGAGCCCTCCGGTCCGCAGCGAACGGAAGAGCAGCAGCGCGTCCGCGTCGACGTCCGCCCTGAGCTCCTCCAGGAGACAGCCGGCCAGGTCCTGGGCGGTGGCCACATGGACGAGGGCCTTGCCGAGGCGGCCGAGCGCGGTGAAGCCGTCGTCCAGGTCACAGGTGTCCCGTCCGGCGGGAACGGCGGTATTCGGCCGGACGGACGGGGGATGCGTCGGCGCGGGGATCGCGGGCGGGGTCGCGCCGGGAGCGTCGCCGCCGACGCGGGATTCCGTCGTGGTGCCGAGTGGGGGCAGGGAGCCGAGGGTGATCCAGCACTCCTCCAGCAGCGTGCGGTCGCCGGCCTTGGCGCGCTGCAGCAGATCCTCGCCGGCCGCGTCCGGAGTGCACCCGGTCAGCGCCATGATCGCGCCCTTGGCACGCTCCATCACCGCCGAGGTGACGGCCTGGTCCCGCAATCGGTCCATTTCGGCACGTTGTCTGGCCACGACCTTGGCCAGCGCGGCCATGTCGGGCGCGGTGCCGGCGTGCGTAGGGCCGGTTGACTCGCTCGTCACGTGTTGAGCATTGCACATGGGCCAGGTGCCGATCGCACAGTTGTGAACACGCATCCCACACACCGGTGACACCGGCGGTTGACGAAACCGGCCGGGCCCCCGGTTCGTCACGGGTCAGTGGTCGGGCGGCGGGTAGAGCCACCGTCGCAGCACCCGGCTCAGCAGGGGCATCACCAGATACGTGAGCACCGGCAGCAGCACCACCGGGAACACCGCGGCCCGCAGCGGCAGGGGCCAGGCGGCGGTGTGGGGCGCCACCAGCCACTGGATCAGCAGTGTGCTCGGGAAGGCGCCGAGGAACGTGGTCAGCACCATCTTCCAGCGGACCGGGGGCCGCACGGTGGTGCCGGGCAGACTGAACCAGGTCTCGAGCCCCGTCGTCGACTGCCGTTCGCTGCCGAGCTCCGTGGCGATGCCGTCGATCCGCGCGTGCCAGGCCGCCCGCTCGTCCGACTCCAGCCAGGCGCCGAGCCGGCTGGAGTCGGACCAGCGCAGTACCGCGTGGAAGCGGTGGCCGTCCTCGGGACGCAGCCAGGAGACGCCCTCGTTGCCGGGGAACCGCCGGGCACAGCGGGTGATCCCGAGCGTCCAGCGCTCGAACTCCTGCTCCCGGCCAGGGCGCACCTGCCAGGTGAGGACCGTGGTGACGGGATCGCCGCGTCGTACGTCGGTGGTGCTCATGTTCACCACGGGTCCCACGTACGGCGTGGGTCATGCCCTGCGGGAGGGTCAGCGCCCGTGTTGGTGGTCGACCAGGGCCTGGGTGACCGCCCGGATGCTGCGGGCGATGTGCTGGAGCTGGAGGACCTCGGCCGCGTACAGCTTGATCGTGTGCTCGATGACCGACTCCGGCAGCCCGAGCGCCGGCAGGTCCGCGCGGGCGGTCTGCAGCGCGGTGCGGGCGACCCGGATCTCGTGCTGGACCTGGATCTGCGCGTGCCGGGCGAGGAGGACGGTGTGCCGCATCAGGGCCGGATAGCTCGCGTACCGCGCCGGTACCAGCTCGCGCAGCCACTTGACCGCGGAGCGCTCCCAGTCGTAGCTGCCGGGCGTCTTGACCTGGCAGGGCCAGTCCGGGCCAGGACGGGTGGTGGTGCGCGTGGTCGTCATCAGAGCCATGGTGTTCGCTTCCGGGTGTGCGGCGTCGTGGCGGGTGGTCCGACGTGGTTGGGCGGCCCCGGTCTAGGGGATGACCGGGGCCGCCACGGGCTCGCGTGCAGGCGAGGCCCTACCGAACACCCCGAAGCGCCGACGCGGGTAGGTGACGACGGCCCGGGATGTCCGTAACAGGAGCCCTCTCGGGCGGTGTGGGGGTGGGGACGGGGACAGGGGTGCGGACGGTCCCGGAGTGGTCCGGGGGTGATCCGTGAGCAGTATTTATATATGCCGAGCGCTTGGCAAGGCGTATGAAAACATTCATGCTCGATTTATTGCGGATAGGCCTGGTGTGAGGCGTATGGCGGGGGTGGGAGGGGGTCAGTCCCTGAGGAAGAACTGGTGCTGGTCGGAGATCTGCTCGTACTCCTCCAGCCGCGCCTGGGTGCGCTCGGGGTCGGCGTCGGTCATGGCCTGGAGCAGGGCGGCGGCGATCACACCGGGTGCGGCGTAGGAGTCGAAGACCAGCCGGGAGCCCGTGCCGGTGGAGAACAGGACGTCCGCCTCGTCGGCCACGTCCCCGAGCGCCAGGTCCGTGACGAGGGCGATCTTCAGTCCGGCACTGCGGGCGACCCGCAGGGCGGTGAGGGTCTCCTGGGCGTGCCGGGGCATCGAGAACGCGAGCACCCAGGTGCCGCCCGCCTCGCGTGACTGAAGGAGAGCGTCGTAGGCGACGCTGCCGCCGCGGGTGACGAGCCGTACGTCGGGATGGATACGGCGTGCCGCGTAGGCGAAGTACTCGGCCAGGGACGCCGAGATGCGCAGGCCCAGGATGGTCAGCGGGGTCGACTCGGACAGCTTGCGGCCGAGTTCGATCATCCGGTCGGGGTCGGCGAAGTCGCGGCGCAGGTTCTCCAGGTTCTCGATCTCCGCGTCGACCGCGGCCTGGAGTTCGTTGCCCCGTGACTCGTCGTCGGCGACCGGTCCGCCGGCGAGCGTGCCGAGCGCGATGGCCTGGAGCTTCTCCCGCAGGGCGGGGTAGCCGCTGAAGCCCACGGCCGCGGCGAACCGTGTCACCGAGGGCTGGCTCACGCCCACGCGATCCGCGAGATCGGTGATGGAGAGGAACGCCGCTTCGGTGATGTGCTCGATCAGGTACTGCGCGATGCGCCGCTGCCCGGGGGAGAGGCGGGGCCGGTCGAAGAGTGTCCTGAGCTGGGAGGCCGGGGCGGCCTCGGCCTCCGGTGCGGTCTTTCCCGAGGTGATCGCGGATGCCTGGGCGCGTGCCTGCTGCGGCGATGACACCGGGGCGCCTCCTTTGTCTGCCACGGGGAGTCAACATAGCTCACACACCTCGATGACCAGCGCTTGTACAAGGCGTCCGGCGAGCGTGGATCGGGACGGGTACGCGGCGCCCGAACGGGAACCCGCCGCTGGGCAAGACCTTCGACGACACCTGAGGAGCAGCCCCGCATGGCAGTCCCCGAGGAGAACCGGCGCGAGACCGGCACCACCGACGGCCTCTTGGCAGACCACCGCGAGGAGAGCGAGGCCCCCGCCCCCGGTGGCAGCGGACGCACCCTGCGCGAGGCGTTCGAGGAAGCGCGGGTGGAACCCGACGACTTCGCCCAGGAATGACACCGGACGGGAAACCAGAGCTTTCGGCAGGTGAGACGCAATGGGTGCGCTGAGCGCGCTGGAACAGGCAATGGAGCACGGGTGGGAGGCGCTGTGGGCGCGGGTCGTCGGCCGGGAACCCGTCGAACTCCTCGACGCGCTGCGCCGCGAGTGCGACAGCAACGTGGTGGTGTGCAGTGAGAGCAGGGTGGTGGTCCCGAACGCGTACGACGTCGAGCTCGCGGACTTCGCCTACGACGAACTGGTGCGCCGGGGCAGCGATGTGGGCCAGGAGCTGACGGACAGCCTGGCCCGGCACGGCGAGCGGCAGGGCTACGAGTGGGCGGGGCCGCTCACCGTGCACATCTCCCGTTCCGACCGGGTGCCCAACGGCCGTTACCGCGTGACGAGCGGGGCGATGCCGCACGTGAGCGCCGAGGGGTTCCAGCAGGCGGTCCACTGAGCGGGGGCGGGGCACGCGCGGCGCGGGGGTCATCGGCGGTAGATGGTGATCGAGTGACCGACCTCGTCGACCGGACGGCTGCTGTCGATCAACTCGGCCAGCCGGCCCCTCGCCTTGGCGACCGAGGAGTCCGACACGACCAGGAGTCCGCGCACCTCGCCCACCGGTGCCTCGCGCGGGTCGGAGGCCTCGATGCCGTAGGCGGAGGGCACCCCGCTGCCCTTGTAGACGAGCCAGATCCGCTCGCCCGGGTAGCGCTCGCGCAGCCGGTCGGCGAGCCGGCCGAGGTCCTGGCCCCAGTCGACGTTGGCGTCGTGCAACCGCAGATGGGTGCGGGCCGGTCCGCCGAACGCCTCGTTGGAGTACGGCAGATAGAAGGGAAAGGTCAGCAGCGAACTGACCGCGACGAACAGCACCAGTGCCCCGGTCGCGATCGTCGCCCAGCGTCGGCGCACCGCGAGGACACAGCCCGCGGCCACCGTCAGGAACATCGGCAGGAAGAGCGCGTACCGGGTGCCGAAGTCGCGTGAGCCCGTCATGGCCGAGGCGAGCAGCACCGCGGCGGGCACCAGCAGATACGGCGCGGCGGGCCGCAGCCGCCGTACCGCCACCAGCACGACGGCACCCGCCGCCCACAGCGCGAGCAGGCCCAGCGGCGTCTTCACCAGGAGGGCGGCGGGCAGGTAGTACCAGAGGTGCCCGGTGTACACCCGCCCGAACAGGAAGCCCTCCCACGGGTAGTTCTCGAAGTGGAACTGGATCCGCATCCCGTCCGCGTAGGCCTGGGGGAACGGCAGCAGCTCGACGAGGAGCCCACGCAGCCCGTGCACCACCGGCACCTGGTCCTGGGACGTCCACCGCAGCCGGGGATCGACGACGAGATACGAGGCCCATACGACGGCTACGGCGGCCAGGGTCAGGACCGCGGCCCCGGCGAGCACGTGGAGCAGCCGTCGGCGCTTCTCGTCACCGCGACGCGCGGTCCACACCGAGAGAGCGGCCAGCCCCAGCAGGACCGGCACGGCCGACAGCGCGCTCATCTTGGTCGCCAGGGCCGCGCCGAGCGCCAGACCGGCGAGGGGCACGTACAGCCGTGGGCGTACGCGGGCCCGCCAGAGCAGCCACACCGAGGTGAGCAGGAAGCCCGCCATCGGCACGTCAAGCGTGGCGAGCGAACCGTGGGCGACGACGTCGGGGGAGAAGGTGTACAGGGCGAGCGCGGCGAGCCCTGCCGCCCTTCCGGCGAGTTCCCGGGCGAAGGCGAACACGACAAGGCCGAACAGCAGCGTCAGCACGATCACCGGGAGCCGGGCCCAGAACATCAGCCGCCAGGGGTCGTTGCCCGACTCGTACAGCAGATGGGGGCCCAGGCCGATCTGGGGCCCGTCGAACGCCGTGTCCACGTGCGGGTCGGCGATGGCCACCCCGACGGTGATCACCAGCTTGCCGAGCGGCGGGTGCTCGGGGTTGTAGCGGATGCCCTGACCGTGCAGGTACTCGGCGGCCGTGGCCACATAGACGGGTTCGTCGATCGTGGGCGTCTGCTGCACGGCGGTCGTCACCATGGCGGCCGCCATCTGCGCGAGCAGCACGACGACGAGGAGCGGCACCAGCCACCGCCGGACCGGTCGCGGCCGCCGTACCTCGTCGTCGTGGGCCCCGGACTCGGGAACCGCGTCCAGGACCGTCTGCTGCTCGCTCGCCATCATCCGCCCCGCGGTGAGACCGGCCTGGCCGTGGCGGGAGCGATCCGGAGGCACCTCATGAGGGCCACTCTCGCATCAGCTCCCGCCCCGCGGGCGTCACCGCTTCAGGAGTCGTACCGACAGACCTTCCGTCGTGTAGACGGGTACGGCCCGCAGGGTGTCGGAGTTCAGTTCGACGCGGTCGAACTGTCCGCGCAGGCCGTGGCAGCCGAGAACGCGGACCGTGCGCCCCGCCTTCGGAGGGTTCTTCGCGTCAAGCTTCAGCGAGAGCACGCTGCCCGCGCCGAGCACCGCGCGCCGGGTCACCTCCAGGACCGGCTCCTGGCCCGAGCGCAGGGTCAGTTCCAGCGCGCCGGACTCCTGCGCGTACGTGCCGTGGACCTGGAGCGATCCGCCGCCCAGCGCCAGCTTTCCGCCCTGCACCCGCACATCGCCGTGACCGAGCGCGTGGGCCGAACCCGCGACCAGCACGCCCTCCTTCAGCACGGTCCCGCCGGTGTACCGGTTGTGCCCCGTCACGGTGAGCGTGCCGCTGCCCCGCTTGGTCAGCGAGCCACAGCCGTCGATGTCGTTGCGCCAGGAGTCGGCCGCGTGGAAGCCGCCCTTGGCCGCGTCCAGGGTGACGGTGACGTCGGATTCGAAGGAGCCGTAACCGTCGGCCGCGGCGAACAGGTTGAGCCGGCCCCACTGCTCGAAGCCGTCGAGGAGGACATACCCGGAGGGCAGCGCGGTGGTCCGCAGCACCGCACGGCGCTGGGCGGCGTCCAGGTACGGCTGCCGGGTCTCCAGCAGCACCTCGGCGCCCTTGGGCACCGTGAGGGGCTTGCCGTGGCCCTCCCGCCTGAGCACGTAGGTCAAGCGGGGTGTGACGGCGCGCTGGTTCGCCTCCCGGTCGGCGTAGGCGTCGGCCGGGTCCGAGTGGGCGTAGGCGAACAGGGTGTCGGCCGTGGTGCCGGTCTGCTGGGTGAAGTACGCGAGTGCCTGGGCGCGGGCCGCTGCCTTGAGTTCCGCGTTCGCCGGGTCCGCCAGCGTGGCGGCGGCCAGGGCGGTCGCCATGATCCGGCCGCCCATGACGTCGACCGTCGAGTGCATGCCCGCCAGGATCCGGGTGTGGCTGAGCTCCATCGCGCGCGTGACCAGCTCCTGGAACCGCTCGGGCACGGCGTAGGCGTAGGCCAGCGAGGCCAGGTGGTAGGCGTTGGTGTGGCCGCTGGGGAAGCCGCCGTCGTCCGCCGGCGAGCTGCTGCGCTGGCGCAGCAGCTGGGGCGCGACGACCACCTTCGAGTCGTACACCGGGTAGCCGAGGTCGTCCTTCTTGCCGGTGTCGACGACCTGGCTGTCCTCGTTCATGCGCCACGGGCGCGGATACAGATAGGCGTACTTCGACGGGTTGCCGGACGCCCAGTTGCCGCGCAGGGTGTCCACCAGTTCGGCGACCTTGCCGAGTGCCGAGTCGTGGGAGCCCGCGCCGAGCGCGGAGCCGGCCGGGGCGTTCGCGGGCACGGCGTCGTCGATCGTGGTCGGGGGCGTGCCGTCGGGCGCGCTGGTGATCGACGTGACCGCCTTGGCGCCCGCCTTGTACAGGGCGGAGAGCGGGCCGAGGCCGTCGATCGTCGAGTAGCTCTGGTGCATACGGTCGTAGAGGAACGCCAGCTTCGCCTCGGCCGGGGTGCGCCGGGTCGTGACGTCGATGCAGTACCGCACGTTGGCGCGCAGGATGTCGGGACGCAGCGGGATGCCGGTGTTCCAGGCGTCGCCGGTCTTCCATATCTGCGCGAAGCCGTCCAGGGCCCGGACGACCGCGTTGGTCTCGGGGGTGCGGTTCGCCGACAGGTTGGTCTTGTAGTCGTCGACGAACGCGAGGGTCGCGGCGGCGGCCTTCGCGTCCGCGGCCGCCAGCCAGCTGACCAGGGTCGGCGCGGCCAGGACCCCGGCCGAGGCGCCCAGGGACGTCTTGAGGAATCCCCTGCGTCGCATGGCACGTTCGGTGACCGGCGCGGGGGAGTGCTGCCCGGCGGAAGACGGCATGGGTGGGCCTCTCTTGAGTTCTGCGGCCGTACGGCCGGGGAGCTGGTGCGGGTGTGACTCATGATGCGCGGGACGACGCGTGGGTCGAATGCGCTTTCTGAAAGTCGTGAGCGTAGATCTACTGGCGAGTCATGTCGGACCGGAGGAGACTCGGCGGCCGGCGGATGTCACAGAAGTGAACGGGCCATCGCCACCGCGCCGTCCACCGGAGGCGCCCGCAGGGGACGCGGTCGTGCCGTCGGTACGCCGTCCGCGAGCGCCGACACGAACGCGTCGTACAGCGAAGGCTGGGCGAGGACGGTACTGCCCGCGACCACGACGTCGTCGACCACCACCCCGCGGGCGGCGAGCCGTTCGACGAGCGCGGCCAGGGCGCGGCCCGCCTCGGCGATCACGGTGCGGGCGAGCGGGGATCCGGCCTCGGCGGCGGTGAACACGGCCGGGGCGTGCCGGCCCCAGTCGGCGGAGGCGGCCGTGGCGTACTCCAGCGCGGCGCCGAGCGCGGGTACGTCCGGGACGTCGAACCCGGACAGCAGACCGAGCGCCAGCGCGTCGGGCTCCTCGCCGCGGTCGTGCGCCGCCCATACGGCTCGGACGGCCTCGCGGACCAGGCCCGCGGCGCCGCCCTCGTCGCCGAGGAGCGCGCCCCAGCCGCCGACCTGGACCGGTGTGCCGTCGGCGAACCGGCCCACGGCGACCGAACCGGTGCCGGCGACCAGGCCGACCCCCTTGTCCAGTCCCGCCGCGGGAACGAGCAGTTCGGCGTCGCCCACGACCAGTGCGGGCGCGTCGAAGTGCGGTTGGAGAGCGGTGCGGATCTGCGCACACTGGCGCGGGGTCTCGCAGGCGTGGCCGCCGACGGCGAGGGCGGACGGGCGGGCGCCCGCCGGAAGCGCGTCGGCGGCCAGCGCGGCCAGCCAGCCGGCGGCGGCCACCGGGTCGTGGGGCCGCCAGCCGCTGCTGGACCGGACGTGATCGGCGACTGGGGTGTCGCCCGCGACCGCGCGCAGCTGCGTCTTGGTGCCGCCCACGTCGATGCCGACAACCAGGGGTGCGGTGTCCTGCACGGAACCTCTTTCGTCGTTGCGCTGTGTGCTGCGACGGTGGGCGAACCGTGTCTGAGGGCAAGGCAGTTGAAGCATTAGCGAAGCCCCGGGACGGGCCTCTGACGGACCACGGCAGGCGAGTACCGTGACGTTCGTTAGGAAGTTAACTAACGAAGTACAGTGCCTGTCAATAGGCGTCCCGCACCTGACTTCCCGGGCTCCCCGTCCCGGGCGGGAACGCAGGACGCCGGAGCAACCCGACGCCGCCTCCCGCCGAGCCGCTCGGCCCGGGAGAGCGGCCTGTGACCTGGGGGAAGTGTGGAACACGACGTGGCAAGAGCCCCCCGTCTGACCGAGAGCGCCAGCGCGGTGTTCGCGGTGCTGGCCCAGGCCGGCACCGCGACCCGGCCGCAGCTGGCGAGCCTCGCGCGCCTGTCCAAGCCGACCGTCTCCTCCGCCGTCGCCGAACTGGAGGGCGTCCATCTCGCGGCCCACTCGGGCACCTCCTCCGGCGGTACGGGCCGCAGCGCCGCCGTGTACCGCCTCGGCCCGGCCGCGGGCGCCGTGCTCGCCGTCGATCTCGGCCCCGCCCTCACCCGGGTGCGCGGCTGCGCCCTCGACGGCACCCTGCTCGCCGAGGCCACCGGACCCCGGGACGACGCCGCCGACGTGGTGCGCGACGCCCTGTCCGCGCTGCCCGCCGACGCCCCGCTGCGCACCATCGTGGTGGCCGTCGGTGACGTCACCCCGCCGCAGCGCATGCGCCCCGCCACGGCCAAGGCCGGACCCGTCTTCGACGCGGTGACCGTCGCGCTGCCACCCGGAGTCCCCGTCCACCTGGAGAACAACGTCAACTGCGCAGCCCTCGCCGAACTGCACGAGGGCGCGGCCCGCGGCCGTCACACCTTCGGCTACCTGCGGATCGGCGTCGGTATCGGTCTCGGCATCGTCGTGGGAGGACAGGTGCTGGCCGGGGCCAACGGCGCCGCCGGAGAGCTCGCCAGACTGCCCTACCCCTGGGACGACGACCTGGAGCCCCGGCACGAGGCCCTGGAGGAGTACATCGGGTCCCGCTCCCTGCTGCGCCGGGCCGCCGAGGCCTGGCCGGAATCCGACGGCGCCCGCCCTCGTACCGCCGAGCAGCTCTTCACCCTCGCCGGACAGGGCAGCGCCGCGGCCGACGCGGTCGTCGCCAGACACGCCGTGGACGTGGGCCGGCTGGCCGCCGCCGTGACCGCGGTACTGGACCCGGGACTCCTCGTGCTGGGCGGCAGTACCGGCGCGTATCCGCAGCTCCTGCCCGGTGTGCGGGCCGAGCTGGAGCGGCTCAGCTGGCCCACCGAGGTGGTCAGCAGCCAGGTCGGTGATCTCGGTACCGTCGTGGGCGCCGCCCGCCTCGCGGTGGCGAGAGGAGTCCAAACCGTGACCGAGGCGGCGCGGACGAAGGATTGACGGGTTCGGACTCGGTCTGCCAATGTCCGGACAAGCGCTTTCTAAGTCGGCCGGGACGCCGGCTTGGGCGAGCGTCCCGCCCGTACTCGACGTACGGCAACCACACGAGGGCGTGCCCGTGTGGTGGCGGCCACAGCGGCCGGGGACCCTTGCCCGCCAGGATGACGCGGCCGGGCGAGGCCGCGCCCTCGGAAAGCAAACCTCCTGCAAACTGCACCAGTGCCGCCAAGATCGGCGCCGTGCTCCGTCCCCTACGACGAAAAAAAGGGATCGAAGATGACCACTGTGGGTGTGCGGCGCTCTCGCCGTCTCGGCCGCGGCGGCACGCGCCGCCTGGTTTCCCTCGCTGCCGCTCTCACGGCAGGTGCTCTGACGCTCACCGCCTGCGGCGGGGACGGCGGCTCCGGCGGGACCTCCAAGTCCCTGACGTTCTGGATCTCCACGGTTCCGGGGCAGGACGCGGGCTGGAAGAAGATGGTGGCGCAGTACAAGAAGGAAACCGGCGTCAACCTCAAGCTCGTCAACATCCCCTACGACGGCTACACCACGAAGCTGCACAACGCGGCGCAGGCGAACTCCCTGCCCGACGTGGCGGCCGTGCCGGCGCTGGACCCGATCTGGTCGAGCAAGCTGCTCGACCTCGGCTCCATCGCCAACAAGAAGAGCAACAACATCAACGCCAACTTCCTGGCGAAGGACTCGTCCGGGAAGGTGCTGTCCATCCCCTCGGACGTCACGGCGTCCGGTCTGTTCATCAACAAGTCGCTGTTCGAGAAGGCCGGTGTCTCCTTCCCGACCGAGCCGTCGAAGACCTGGACCTGGACCGACTTCATCGCCGCGGCCAACAAGGTCCGTGAGAAGACCGGCGCCAAGTACTCCCTGACCTTCGACCAGTCGCCTTCCCGACTGCGCGCCATGGTGTACGAGATGGGCGGCAAGTACGTCCACGCCGACGACTCCGGCAAGTTCTCCGTGGACGCGGCGACCAAGAAGGCCGTGAACACCTTCGTCGGATGGAACGACGACAAGACCATGCCGAAGTCGGTGTGGACGAGCGGCGCCGACCCGTCCGCCATGTTCCAGAGCGGTGACGTGGTCGCCTACTGGTCCGGCGTGTGGCAGGTCGCCTCCTTCGCGGACAGCATCAAGAAGTTCGAGTGGGCGAGCGTCCCGACCCCCGCCCAGCCGGTGCAGGCCAGTGACGTCAACAGCGGCGGCATGGTGGTGGGCTTCAACAACAACGGCGACGCGTCCAAGGCCGCGACGAAGTTCCTGTCCTGGCTGTACGAGCCGGCCCACTACAAGGCCCTGTGCGAGGCGTCCGGGTTCCTGCCGGTCGAGAGCGGTCTGAACCCGACGTACCCCTTCAAGTCCGATGCGGCGCAGGCGGCGTTCAAGCTCTACAACCAGGAGATCCCGCTCTACGCCCCGATCTCCGGCTACTTCAACAACGCGCAGACGGAGTGGGTGCTGAAGGGCAAGAGCATCACCGAGGACCCGACCAAGACGGAGCTCGGCAAGGCGATCAACGGCCAGCAGTCGGCCGACAAGGCCCTGCAGAACATCGTGGACGGCTACAACCAGCAGGTCGGCGGCTGATCACAGGCCCCAAGCGCCCGGGCGGCGGCGTCCCGACCCCGCCGCCCGGCCCCGGCCGACCACGTGATGCCGGGCTCACGGCCTGAGCCCACCGCAATCCCTTCCACCAGCACGGAGTCAGGAAGATGACAAAACGCGCCTCGGACGTGTCTGTGAGCCCGCCGAGTCCGCCCAGGAGACGCAGTAAGTACACCCTTGCGCCGCTCGTCCTCATCGCGGCCAACGTCGTGCTCTTCGCGCTGTTCTTCGTCTGGCCGGCGGTGATCGGGCTCGTCTACTCCTTCACGAACTACACGGGCGTGGGGGTGTTCCAGTGGGTCGGGCTGGACAACTACCAGAACCTGTTCGGGGACTCCACGTTCTACGACGCGCTGACCCGGACCCTGCTGTACACCGTCCTCTTCGTCCCGCTGAACTTCGTGGTCTCGCTGCTCGCCGCCAACCTGGTGGTGAGCAAGCACGCCAAGGGCGGGTCGGTCGCCCGTGTCGTCTTCTTCATCCCGTGGCTGCTGTCGCCCATCGTCGTCGGTGTCCTGTGGCGGTGGATGTTCGGCGAGAACTTCGGACTGGTCAACTACGTCATCGAGAAGTTCGGCGGAGACGCCGTTCCGTGGCAGTCGAACGCGGACCTCTCGTTGCTCGTGGTGGTGATGGCGGCGGCCTGGGCCTGGACCGGTTTCACGATGCTGCTGTTCATCGCTGCGATCAAGAACGTCCCCGTGTCGTACTACGAGGCCGCCTCGCTCGACGGCGCCGGTCCCTGGCGCCAGTTCTTCAGCATCACCCTGCCGAGCATCGCGCCCACCTCGTTCATCGTCATCCTGCTCAACACGATCAACTCGATGAAGGAGTACCCGGTGTTCGTCGCCCTCAACAACGGCGGACCCGGCACCTCGAACAACCTGCTCGTCCAGTACATCTACGAGACCGGCTTCAAGCGGGGCCAGATCGGCTACGCGAGTGCCGCGTCGTTCGTGCTCATGCTCATCCTGATGGCCGTCGCGGTCGTCCAGCTGATGGTCAACCGGCGGGTGGAGAACCGATGACAACCACAGACATCCCGCGCCCGGCCGACGTCGGCTCCGGACGGAGCGTGTCCAAGAAGCGGCCCCGCAAAACGGCCACCGGAGGGCTCCGGCAGGCGGTGTCCGCGACGACACTGCTGTGGATCATGGCGTGCCTGTACGGGTTCCCGGTGCTGTGGTTCGTCCTCAGCTCCTTCAAGCCGGCCAGCGACCTGTTCTCCTATCCGCTGACGCTGGTCCCGCACAACCCCACCCTGTCCGGATTCAGGGCAGCGTGGGACAGCGCCAACTTCTCCCAGTACTTCATCAACACGGCCCTCGTGTGCGTGATCACGACGATCCTCACGGTGGGAGTCAGCTGCTGCACCGGGTACGCGCTGGCCAAGTACGACAACAGATGGCTCAAGGCGTTCTTCCTCTGCATGCTGGCCACCACGATGCTGCCGGGCGAGGTCATGCTCGCCCCCGAGTTCCTGGTGGTCCGCAACCTCGGCCTCTACAACTCCTTCGCCGGCATCATCCTCCCGGCCGTGCTCACCGCGACCGGATGCTTCATGTTCCGCCAGTTCTTCCTGACGGTTCCCGACGAACTCGTGGAAGCCGCACGCATCGACGGCGCCAAGGAGCTGTCGATCTTCCTGCGGATCATGGTGCCGCTCTCCCGGCCCATCATGCTGACCCTCGCCATCCTGTCCTTCCAGTGGCGGTGGAACGACTACATCTGGCCGCTGCTGATGCTCAACGACCCCAACAAGTTCACCGTGCAGATCGGCATCCAGAGCATCGTCGGCGCGCAGAACATCAACTGGTCGGTCCTGCTGGGCGCGTCGGTCATCTCCATGATCCCGCTGATCGCGATCTTCCTGGTCTTCCAGCGCTATGTGATGGGCGCCGACATCAACGCCGGACTGAAGGACTGACCTTGCCCTCCCCGCTCGACCACGCGTTCGTCCGCGCAGCGGCGCTCGCCGCCGACAGGTCGGCAACCCTGCTCGCGGCCGACCCGTCGACGGAATTCATCGGGCCGCACCGTGCCCTGGCCCGGCGGGTGAAGACCCTGGTCGCGGCGTACCTCTCGCCGGAGTCGGCCCTGCACGGCAGCGAGCGGGCCGTCGCCGCCGCGCTGACCCATCTCCGTGCCCTGCGGTCCCTGCAGACGGCCTCCGGCCTCTTCGCGGGCGGCGACAACGCGCAGTCGCCGCCGGACTCCGCGTTCACCGTCAACGACGTGTGCGACACGCACGTCCTCGCCGCGGGCGCGGGGCCGGAACTGGCTGACGTCACGGCGGCGCTCGCCGACATCGCGGGCGCCGCCACCGTCCCGCTCCTGACCGGCGGGGTGCACACCCCGAACCACCGCTGGGAGCTGAGCGCGGCCCTGGCCCGGCTACACCGGTCCTTCCCCGACGACCGGCTGCTCGCCCGCGCCGAGGAGTGGCTCGCCGAGGGCGTCGACATCGACGCGGAGGGCCTCTACTCCGAACGCAGCGCCGTCTACGCGTCCATCGTGGCCAATCCGTCGCTGCTGCTCCTCGCCGACGTACTCGACCGTGCCGATCTGCGGGACGTCGTCGAACGGAACCTCGCCGCGACGCTGGACCTCATCAGGCCGGACGGCACGGTGGAGACCGTCCACTCGCGCCGCCAGGACCAGAGGCTCTCGTTCGCGCTCTGGCCCTACCTGCCGCACTACCGGCTGCTCGCGATCCGCACCGGCCGGGGCGACTTCGCCCGCGCGGCCCGCCTGGCGGCCGCCGACGGCATCGACGACCCCGACCTGCTCGCCCAGACCCTCCTCACCCCGGATCTGTGCCGCGCCCTGCCGGCCCCGGACGCGGAGCAGCTCCCCCGCCACCGGTACCTCCCCACCGCACGTCTCGCCGCACACGTCTCGGCCACCGCGCACACCGTGGTGTACGGCGGCTCCGACGTGCCCGAACACCGGCGCATCCGCTCGGGCCTCGCCTGCAACCCCACCTTCCTGCGCCTATTCGCCGGTGCCGCCGTCCTCGACGCGGTCCGCCTCTCGCGGGTGTTCTTCGACCTGGGCCCGTTCCGTGCCGCAGACATGGAACAGCTCGCCGACAACCGGTACCGGCTCACCCAGACCCTCACCACCGCCTACTACCAGCCGCTCCCGAAGGACCGGAGGCGTGACGACGGCGCCTACCCTCTGGTGGACGAGGGCCGCTTCTCCGCGGCGATGGCCTTCCCCGACCGCCCTCAGGACGAGATCTCCCACACGACCCGGGTCGAGGTCGATCTGCGGGAGGACGGGGCCGACCTTCGGATCGACATCAGCGGCCCGCCGGTGCCCTGGGCCCTCGAACTGACCTTCCGGCCGGGCGGCGAGCCGCAGGGCGCCGTACCGCTCGGCGACGGAAGCTGGTGTCTGACGTCCGAGCCGTTGACCTACCGCGTCGGCGACGACGAGATCCGGGTCGAGGCCGCCGTCGAGACGGGCGAACCGCTCGCCGGACCGGACCGGAGCGACGTACTGCGCTACGACCCCGGGCAGGACTACACCGTGGTCGGCGGCACCGACGCTACGACCGGAAACCGCGTCTACCTAGGTGGGCACGGGCCGCAGACACTGACCCTCACACTGCGTGCCACCTCCCAGGCATGAAGGGCTGATCTCCTTGCACCTCCCACGCCAGCTCGCGCCGCTGCACGACCTGCCGGACACCCCGGAGGCCTACGACGCCGTCCTCGCCGACGTCACCGAGCAGGCCCTCGCCCGCCTCACCCCCGAGGGCAACCTCGAACACCCCGACTGCGACGACGACATCGGCGACACCTCCCTCGGCATCACCTCGCTGCTCGCCCACGCCTGGCAGCGCGGCAAGGACCCGAGGCTGCCGGAGGCCGTCGCCCGCAGCCTCGCCTTCCACCTGCGCGAGCGGGTGTACACCGACGACAACCCGGGCTATCCGAACCTGAGGGTGCGCGACTCCGGTCTGCCGTACGCCCGTTACACCCTGGCCCCCGGCGCCCACCCCATCGGCGACTGGCCCAGCACGGTGTGGGCGCTGCTCCAGGCGGTCAACGTGCTGGACGCGGCGGAGGGACTCGTCGACGACGACCAGCGGGCCGAACTCCTCGACGTGGCCCGCGGTTACTGGCGCTGGCTGACCGAGGCCACCTTCTTCAACCCGCAGGAAGCCGGCAACCAGGCGATCGGCTGTGTGGTCGGCGGCCTGATGCTGGCGAACCATCTGCCGGACGGGGAAGGGGAGTCGGTCCGCGAGCGGGCGCTCCGGCTGTACACCGAGGAGATCCGCGCCCACCGGGTCCGCGACCGGGGCGCGCTGCTGCCGCCCGAGCACGGCGGGGCGTACGACAACAACTACGGCCCGATCTCCCTGTCCTTCCTCGCCCAGGCCCACCGGATCAGCGGTGAGGAGATGTTCGCCGAGGACGGCGACACGCTGGCCCGCTACCTCGACGCCCGGCTGACCAACGGCGGCTTCGACAACGGCGGCCCGCGCTACAGCGAGCAGCACTCCGCCTTCGAGTCGGTCCTCGGCCTGCGCTACTTCGGCGCCCGGATCGGCGCCGACCTCGGCCGCTACCGGGCCGACAGCCGCTGGGCCCGGCACGCGGTCAAGGAGGACGGCGGGGTGGACGGTCACTTCGCCTGGATGCTGGTCTGGCAGAGCCAGGACACCTCGCGCTGGCACCGGGAGCCGTCCACGGCCACCGCCCGCCACCAACTGCGCGCGGGCAAGGTCTCGGTGGCCTTCGACTCGAAGATGACTCCCGCGGTCGTCGAGGCGGCGGGCACCTACTACCTGCCGGCGGCCGTCAACCGCCAGCACGGCTTCGGCCCCGTCGTCGACGGCTTCCTGCTGTGCCGCCCCATGGGCGAGGTCCGGGTCCGTGACGTGCGCTCCGACGGCCTCACGGCCAAGCTCGTCACCAAGCCCGTCGTCGGCCGTGACCACGTCCTGCGCCACCTCCAGTCACTGTACGTCACCGACGGCACCAGCCTGTGGACCACGGTGACCGTGGAACGCCTCCCCGGCACGCCCTACCTGCTGGCCGGCCTGCCCTACGCCGAGGACGACGGCGACCGGGTGCGCCGCACGGCCGAGGGCGAGGTGACCTCCGTGGGCGCCCTGCGGCTGACGCACCCCGAGGCGGAGGGCGTCGACCACTTCGACGCCCGCTCGGAGACGACCCAGGAGCAGGCCGCCTTCGCCCTGGCCGCCGACCCGCGGGGCTACGGCAACCCCGACGAAGGCTGGCGCCACCTGGTCAGTTCCACGGCCCTGGAGGCGGGCCCCGTCCCGGACGCACCGGGCGACCTGCACGCCTTCGCCGTCCGCTACGGCCCCGGAGCGGTCCTGACAGCGGCCTTCGCGCGCGACGGCGCCGGACTGACGGTACGCACCGAGGCGTTCACGGCGAGGATCGGCGACCTGGCGGGCGACGCCCACGGCGAGCCGGAACTGACGTTGTCCGCCCGCTGACGCAGGAGGGAGGGGGCGCGAGGGGGGCGCCCTCCTGCCTCACACGTCCACGCGCGGCAGTGCCGACACCGGCACCACGAGGTCGGCCCGGTCCCGGGTCGCCGCCACCAACTCCGCGTTGCGCTGGTCCGAGCGCAGCACCCACGCCACCGCCTCCTCGTGGGTCTTTCCGAACTCCTCGTGCCGGGCGACCAGTCTGCGCACCCGCGCGTCCTCGTCGATTGCGCAGAACCACACCTCGTCCAGGGCCGAACGGACCCGCCTCCACGCGCCGGTGTCGAACAGCAGGTAGTTCCCCTCGGTGACTACCAGACGGGCCGTCGGCGGCACCGGGATCGCCCCGGCGACCGGCTGCTCCAGGACCCGCTCGAACCCGGGCGCGTACACGGTGTCCTCGTCCGTCTCCTCGCGCAGCCGCCGCAGCAGGGCCGCGTACCCCGCCGCGTCGAAGGTCTCGGGCGCCCCTTTGCGGTCGCGCAGACCGAGCCGGTCCAGTTCCGCGTCGGCGAGGTGGAAGCCGTCCATGGGGACGTGCGCCACCCAGGGCTCGCCCGGACCGTTCAGGACCCGCACCAGATGCTCGGCGAGGGTCGTCTTGCCCGCGCCGGGGCTGCCGGAAATACCCAGGATGGCCCGTCCCTCGTGCTGGGCGAGGGAGCGAGCGCGGGTCACGAGGTCGTCGAAGGTCAGCGGCACACGCCGAGTCTGCCATTCGGCGACGGCGGGTCGGCCAGGCACCCTGGATGAGGAAGGGGGAGAAAGGAGGGCAGCCGTGCCCCATGACTCCGACGACGAGGCGCGGATCCGCGCCCTCGTCACCGCGTGGGCCGCGGCCGTCCACCGCGGCGACCTCGCCGGCGTGAGCGCGGACCACGCCCAGGACATCGTGATGTTCGACGTGGCGTCGCCCCATCACGGCATCCGGGGCCTCGCCGCGTACCGTGCGGCCTGGCCGCCGCTCTTCGCGTGGCAGGCCCAGGGCGCCTGCTTCGACATCGAGTCCCTGCACATCACCGCGGGCACCGATGTCGCCTACGCGCACGCCCTGGTGCGCTGCGCCACCCCGCAGGAACTCGCCGCCCACCCCGGTTTCCGGCTCAGGCTCACCTTCGGTCTGCGCAAGGAGCGCGGCCGCTGGCTGGTGTCTCACGAGCACCACTCCTTTCCGCACGACTGAATCCGTCTGTTGACACGGCGCCTGGCAGGGAACGGGGTTCTGTATGACGGAGCTCGGTCTGCCAGAAGAGATCAAGGCCTGCCTGTTCGACCTCGACGGGGTCGTCACCAGGACGGCCGTCGTACACGCGGCCGCGTGGAAGGAGATGTTCGACGCGTTCCTGCGCGAACGCGAGGGCGGACACTTCCGGCCCTTCGACGACCACGACTACGACGAGTACGTCGACGGCCTGCCGCGGGCCGACGGTGTGCGCGCCTTCCTCGCCTCCCGCGGCATCGACCTGCCGGACGGGGACCCGGACGATCCACCTGGCGCGGAGACGGTCCACGGCCTCGGCAACCGCAAGAACGCCCTCGTCCTGGAGAAGATCCGCACGGACGGCGTCGAGGCATACGACGACACCCTGACCTACATCCGCGCGGCCCGCGCCCGGGGTCTGCGCACCGCGATCGTCTCCTCCAGCGCCAACTGCCGTGACGTACTGCGCGCGATCGACGCCGAGGACCTCTTCGACGTACGCGTCGACGGTGTGGTCGCGGCCGAGCGCGGGCTGCCCGGCAAGCCGCACCCCGACACGTTCCTCGCCGCCGCCCACGACCTGGGCCTCGACGCAGCGCGGTCCGCGGTCTTCGAGGACGCCCTCGCCGGCATGGACGCGGGCCGTGCCGGAGGCTTCGGATACGTCGTCGGCCTCGACCGCGTCGGACAGACCGACGCCCTGTACGAGCACGGCGCGGACATCGTCGTGAAGGGCCTCGCCGAGCTGGGGGGACAGGCGTGATCACCCACCGCTCCTACACCGTCGAGCCCTGGGCCGTCCGCGAGACCTCCCTGAACCTCGACGTCCTGGCCCAGAGCGAGTCCGTGTTCGCCCTGTCCAACGGCCATGTCGGCTGGCGCGGCAACCTCGACGAGGGCGAACCGCACGGCCTGCCCGGCTCCTACCTCAACGGCGTCCACGAACTGCACCCGCTGCCGTACGCCGAGGCCGGTTACGGCTATCCGGAGTCCGGCCAGAGCGTCATCGACGTCACCAACGGCAAGATCCTGCGGCTCCTCGTCGACGACGAGCCCTTCGACCTGCGCTACGGCACTCTGGTGGCCCATGAACGCACCCTGGACCTGCGCCGGGGCGTCCTGGAGCGGTGCTGCGAGTGGATCTCGCCGGCCGGCTCGCGGATAAGGGTGCGCTCGACCCGGCTCGTCTCGCTCACCCAGCGGGCGGTCGCCGCCGTGGCCTACGAGGTCGAGCCCGTCGACAGCCGTATCCGGGTGGTGATCCAGTCCGAACTCGTCACCAACGAGAGCCTGCCCGGACCGAACGGCGACCCGCGCGCCTCCAAGGCCCTCAAGTCGCCGCTGGAGCACGAGGAGGGCTTCGCCGACGGTACCCGGCTGCGCCTGGTGCACCGCACCCGGCAGAGCGGACTGCGGGTCGCCGTGGCCGCCGACCATGTGATCGAAGGGCCCGAACGCACCACCACGAGCAGCGAGGAGACCGTGGACCTCGCCCGGCTGACCGTCACCTCCGTCCTGGAGCCCGGGCAGCGGCTGCGCGTGGAGAAGCTGGTCGCCCACGGCTGGTCCGGGGCGCGCTCCCGGCCCGCGATGAGCGACCAGGTCGACGCGGCCCTGGCGGCCGCCGCCCACAGCGGCTGGGACGGCCTCCTGGACGAACAGCGCGGCTACCTCGACGACTTCTGGGCCCGCGCCGATGTCGAGGTCGACGGCGACGAGGAGATCCAGCAGGCGGTCCGCTTCGCCCTCTTCCACGTGCTCCAGGCGGGCGCCCGCGCGGAGCAACGAGCCATTCCGGCCAAGGGACTTACCGGTTCCGGTTATGACGGGCACGCCTTCTGGGACACGGAGACCTTCGTGCTGCCCCTGCTCACCTACACCGAGCCCCGGGCCGTGGCCGAGGCCCTGCGCTGGCGGCAGAAGACACTGCCCGCCGCCCGCGAGCGGGCCGTACAACTCGGCCTGAGCGGTGCCGCGTTTCCGTGGCGGACCATCGAGGGCTCGGAGGGCTCGGCGTACTGGCCCGCCGGCACGGCCGCCTTCCACGTCAACGCCGCCGTCGCGGACGCCGTGGTGCGCTACACCGAGGCCACCGGCGACACGGACTTCGAACGGGACACCGGCGTCGAACTCCTCGTGGAGACGGCCCGGTTGTGGCGCTCGCTCGGCCACCACGACCACCACGGCGTCTTCCACATCGACGGCGTCACCGGCCCCGACGAGTACAGCGCGGTCGCCGACGACAACACGTACACCAACCTCATGGCCCGCGCGAACCTCCTCGCGGCCGCCGACGTCTGCGCCCGGCATCCGGAGCGGGCCGCCGCGCTCGGCGTCGACGACGAGGAGAGCGCCGCCTGGCGGGACGCCGCCGAGGCCGTGCACATCCCCTACAACGACGAACTCGGCGTGCACGAACAGCACGCGGGCTTCACCCGCTACCAGCGGTGGGACTTCGCCGCCACCCGCGCCGACCAGTACCCGCTGATGCTGCACTTCCCCTACTTCGACATCTACCGCAAGCAGGTCGTCAAGCAGGCGGACCTGGTGCTGGCGATGTACCTGTGCAGCGGCTGGTTCGAGGAGTTCCACGACGAGGAGCAGATCGCCCGCAACTTCGCCTACTACGAGCCCCTGACCGTACGGGACTCCTCCCTGTCGGCCTGCGTCCAGGCGGTCGTCGCCGCCCGCGCGGGACACCTGTCCCTCGCCTACGCCTACACCGCCGAGGCGGCCCTGATGGACCTCGCCGACCTGGAGAACAACACCCGCGACGGGCTCCACATCGCCTCCCTCGCGGGCACCTGGACGGCTCTCGTCGCCGGGTTCGGCGGTCTGCGCCGCGACGGCGAATCCCTCCGCTTCGCGCCCCGTCTGCCCGAGCGGTTCAGCCGCCTCGCCTTCAACCTCCAGCTCATGGGCCGCTGTCTGCGCGTGGAGATCGGTCCGGACAAGGCGACGTACACCCTGATGGCCGGTGAGCCTCTGACGATCCGCCACCACGGCACCGCGCTCACCGTGAACGGGGACGGTCCCGTCGTCCGCCCCGTCCCGGCACCAAGGGACCGCCCGGCCCCGAGCCAGCCCCCGCACCGGGCCCCGCACGCCCGCTGACCCGGACGGGCGACCCGGACAGGCGCCGCTTGGCCGAACTCCGCCCCTCACTCCCTCCTGCCGCGGGTTACGTTGTCCGAGCCTTTGTGGATCGGACCAAGTCCCCGTGGCACACGGGGTGAGGGGTGGACGATGGCCCGCGGCGACAGTGCCCTGCTCGTAGGAGGCAACCGGCGAACACCGCCGGTTGCCTCCGACCGTGCCCGGCGAGTTCGGGGCCACTGGCCCTCGGCGGCGGTGGCCGCCGCCTTCACCCTGGCCCAACTCGTCCTCGTCCGCCCCGGCATGGGCCTCGGCTGGGACGAGACCGTGTACGTCAGCCAGGTCGGTGCGCAGGCTCCGGCCGCCTTCTTCAGCGCGCCGCGCGCCCGCGGTGTGTCCCTTCTGGTGGCGCCGATCGCGAGCTGGTCGACCTCGACGGAACTCCTGCGCGTCTATCTCGCCGTGCTGTCCGGCCTCGGCCTCCACCTGGCCCTGCGCGCCTGGCGCGGTCTCTTCCCGGCCCGCGTCCTCGCCGTCGGCGGCGCCCTGTTCGCGTCCCTGTGGATCACTCTCTTCTACGGCCCGCAGGCCATGCCCAACTACTGGGTGGCCGTCGGCGGGCTGGCCGCGGTCGGCTGCTTCTTACGGGCCCGCGAGAACCCGAGGGCCCTGTGGGGAGTCGTGGCGGGTGCCGCGCTCATGGCGTGGATGCGGCCCACCGACGCCGTGTGGGTCACCCTCCCGCTGCTCGTGGCCTCCGCCGTCCGCCGCCGCCCACGATTCGCCCTCGCTCTCGTCTCGGGACTCGTGGCGGGCGGCGCGCAGTGGGTGATCGAGGCGTACGTCAGCTACGGCGGTCTGGTCGAACGCCTGCACGAGGGCTCCCGTATCCAGGGCGGCCTCGGCCCGCAGTTCGCCGTCGACGACCAGCTGCGCAGCCTGGCCGGCCGCGCCCTGTGCCGACCCTGCACCGGGCCGCTGCCGGACCCCGCCGTCATGGCCTGGTGGGCGGTCCTCCCGCTGCTGGCCGCCGTCGGACTGGTGGTCGCCGTCCGCGCCGGGCGCACCCGGGCCAGCCTCGTCCCGCTGGCCTGCGCCGCCACGGCCGCCGTGCCCTATCTCTTCCTCATCGGGTACGCGGCCCCACGCTTCCTGCTGCCCGCCTACGCCCTGCTCGCGATCCCGGTCGCCGACGCGCTGTTCCACCTCGCGACCACCCCCGCCGGGCGGTGGCGCCCGGTCGCCGCGGTGCTGCTCGCGATCGGGTTGACGGGCCACCTGGCGGTGCAGTTCGCCGTGCTGGAGCGCACGGTGAACCGCACCACGGGCCACCACCGCGACTGGGCCCGCACCGCGGCCGAGCTGCACCGCCTCGGGGTGCGCCCGCCCTGTCTGCTCACCGGCCATCTGTCGGTTCCCGTCGCGTACTACGCCGGGTGCACCTCCGCGGCGGCACGGGGCCCCAACACCAACAGCTCCGAGTCCGGGATCGTCGGGGCGTCCCGCCGTATGCCCGTCGGCGTCCTCACCCGGCATGGCGGTGCGCCGCCCGCCTACGCCCGCGACTGGCCCACCGTGCCGGCCGCCGGGATGGACCTCCACGTGGCGCCGAACGTGAGCGCACACGGGCCGGGATGACGGCCGAGCGGACCGCCGTCGCCTCCGCGGTGCTCGGCCGGCGGCTGCCGACCGTGTCGCTGGCCCTGCTTCCCGGCGGCCCGATGTCCTGCTGACAGGGCACTTTCCCCAGTCGTGGGAAAGACCTGCCACTGCCTTTACTGCACATGACTTGCAGGTACCGCAGGATGGCACAAGGCTGTTGATCGCGGCCGTAGCCCCCGCAGAAGGATTCTCCGCCCGATGACGGCCGCCCCTGACCCCGCTCCGCCCCTCCTCCCCGCCACCGTCCCCGCGAGGGGCTCGGTATGGCACCGCGTCCGTGGCTCCATGACGCGGCAGGAGTGGGTCAGGGCGGGCGGCATGGCCGCGGTCGTGCTGGCGCTGCACGTGATCGGCTGGTTCGTCCTCGTCGCGATCGTCGCCCCCCACCACTACGGGGTCGGCGAGAAGTCCTTCGGAATCGGCATCGGCGTGACCGCCTACACGCTCGGGATGCGGCACGCCTTCGACGCCGACCACATCGCGGCCATCGACAACACCACGCGCAAGCTGATGGGGGAGGGGCAGCGGCCGCTGTCGGTGGGATTCTGGTTCTCGCTCGGCCACTCCAGCGTGGTCTTCGTCCTGGCGCTGCTGCTCTCGCTCGGCGTGAAGGCCCTCGCGGGACCGGTGCGCGACGACGACTCCCGCCTCCATGACGTGACCGCGTTGATCGGTACGACCGTCTCGGGCGCGTTCCTCTATCTGATCGCCGCGGTCAACCTGGTCGTCCTGGTGGGCATCTGGAAGGTGTTCCGGCGGATGCGCTCCGGCCGCTACGACGAGGCCGCGCTGGAGGAGCAGCTGAACAACCGCGGGTTCATGAACCGCCTGCTCGGCCGTGTCATGAAGTCGATCACCAAGCCCTGGCAGATGTACCCGCTGGGTCTGTTGTTCGGCCTGGGCTTCGACACGGCGACGGAGATCGCGTTGCTGGTCCTGGCCGGGTCGGGCGCGGCCTCGGGACTGCCCTGGTACGCGATCCTCACCCTGCCCGTCCTCTTCGCCGCCGGCATGTCCCTGCTCGACACGATCGACGGCTCCTTCATGAACTTCGCCTACGGCTGGGCGTTCTCCAAGCCGGTCCGCAAGGTCTACTACAACCTCACGATCACCGGCCTGTCGGTCGCGGTGGCCCTCCTGATCGGCACGGCCGAACTCCTGGGCCTGCTCGCCGACAGGCTCGGCCTCCGCGGCCCCTTCTGGGACTGGATCAGCGGCCTCGACCTCAACCTCCTGGGCTTCGTCATCGTGGGCCTGTTCTTCGCCACGTGGATCGTCGCCCTGGTGGTGTGGAAGGTCGGCCGGATCGAGGAGAAGTGGACGGCGGGGATGGCGGCCCGGACATCGACGGAACAGGCAAGCACGCCTTGACCATTCCAAAGTGTCACCGCGACAACTACGCCCCGCCGTGCCCGTGCCCGCCGGCTCACACCCGCACCCTGAACTCCTTGCGCCATTTGCTGAACTCCTGCTCCGGTTCCCCGGTGTAGGACCACGGCGTACGGGTGCCCCGGCGGTCCAGCAACCGCAGGAGGGGCACGGCGACCTCCGCGAGGCCCGCGTGGCAGGCCGCATGGGTCAGGTAGTTGAGGTCGCGGAGCTCGCCGGGGGCCACCGTCTGGTCGGCGCGGCCGACGATCCAGCGCTGCCAGGTGCGCCGTACGTCACTGATGGCCCCGTCGTTCTTCCAGTGCTGCCCGAGCCCCACGGACGTGCGGCGGTCCTCGGCCGCGTCCGTCGCCGTCCGGTACTCCTCGACCCGCGCGTACTGCACCAGCACCGGCAGTGCGGAACCCGGCGGGGCCACTCCGGCCGCGTCCCGGGCGAAGTCGTACATCAGGCCGTTCGAGCCGTGCCAGCGGGCCGAGTAGTAGTGCAGCACCTGGAGGTGGCCCTCGACGCTGTACGGATCGCGCCCGTGCAACTCGTCCCACCAGCGCCCCAGTTCCTGCCGCCGCACCCCGGCCGGGTACAGCCGTGCCACCGAGATCAGGGAGATCCAGGGCGTGGGGTCGTCCACGAACGCCTCCGACGCCTGGAGACAGGCCATCACCGCGGCGTCGACGCGCCGCTGGTCGATCGGCGCACCCCGGCCCGCGGCGATGGCCATGTTGAACGCCCTGGCGGTCTCGGTGGCCGCCCGCAGCACGAGGGCGTCCCCGTTGTGCGGCTCGGCCGCCAGCCATGACTCGACCGTCGAACTGCCCGCGCAGGCCTGGGCGAGCATCCGCACCCGGTGGCCCCGCGAGAGCCAGTCGGGCCCGGTGGCCCGCAGCAGTTCACGCAGGCCCTGCCAGCGGCCGATGACGATGTCCTGGCGGGCGCTGGTGAGCGGGACGTCCCCGCAGTCGGGATCGAATTCGGGGGCGAAACGGTCTCTCGCCATCGCACAACCCCTCAGAAGTCGGTGGGGAGACCCTCGTGGACGAGCGAGGGCCCGGCTGTCGCGCCGTCGGGCAGGTAGTCCGTCTCGACGGTACGGCTCGCGTCAAGCCGCGCCGGCCGGTAGTAGTCGCTGCCCTGCCTCCAGTACCAGAGCATCGGAACCAGTCCCACGGCCAGCCCGCCCACGCCGATCGCGATCGCGGCGGTGTTCAGCTCGCCCAGCGACTCGACGAAGATCCAGAACATGAACAGGGCGCCCAGCAGCGGCCACAGGCCGCCGAGCAGGAAGTCGGTGGGGGACTTCAGCAGCATCCTGCGGTACGCCACGACGACCGCGAGCCCGCTGAGGCCGTAGTAGACGGCGATCTGCAGACCGATCGCCGAGATCGCGTCGGAGAGGATGTCGCCCACCGAGCCCAGGGCGTTGGAGGCGATGAACATCATCAGCGCCACCGCGCCGACCACCACGATCGCCACCCACGGGGTGTTCCAGCGGCGGTGCACCTTGCCCAGCGCGGACGGCATCGTACGGTCCCGGCCCATCGCGAACAGCGAGCGCGTGACCTGGATCAGCGTGGTCTCCAGCGTGGCGATGGTCGACAGCATCACCGCGACGATCAGCAGCTTGCCGCCCCAGCCCGGCCAGACCTCCTCACCGAGGACGGCCAGCACGTTGGCGTCGTTGTCCTCGATCTGCCGCGAGGTCAGGATGACGTTCACCGCGATGGTGAACACCTCGAAGAGCAGGAAGACGATGCCGACGCCGATGAGGCCCGCGAGTCCCGTCGTACGGCGGCTGTTGCGGGTCTCCTCGCTCAGATTGCTGGTGACGTCCCAGCCCCAGTAGTAGAACGCGGCGATCAGCGCGCCCGAGGCGAAGCCCTGCATGCCGTCGAAGTGGCCGAAGCCCAGCCAGGACCACTCGAAGGCGCGGGCGTTGCCCGTGTGGAAGAGGGCGAGCACCGCGAACAGGGCCAGTATCGCCAGCTCCACACCCGACATGACGAGCTGGGCGCGCACGGTGAGCCGGGCGCCGCCGAGCACCACGAGCAGCATCAGCACGAACCAGGCCGCCCCCACGACCGTCGACAGCGCGGTGTTGTCCGCGAGGCCCTCGTCGAAGAGGGCCAGCGTCATCGAACCGGCGGGCAGCGAACCGGCCACCATGAAGATGGTCGCCGAGATCACCAGGGCCCAGCCGGAGACGAAGCCGAGAAAGGGGTGGAGCGTACGGCCCACCCAGGAGTAGCTGGCGCCCGCGTTCACGTCGATCCGGCTGAGATAGCTGAATGCGAGTGCGATGCCCAGCATGGGTATCGCGCAGTACAGCAGAGCCGCCGGACTGGCCAGGCCCACCGAGCCCACCAGGACCGCGGTGGTCGCGGCGATCGAGTACGCCGGCGCACTGCCCGCGACGGCCATCACCACCGTGTCGAAGGTACCGAGGGCGTTGGCCTGCAGCCCTCTGCCCCTGCTGATGCTCATGGTTGTGCTGCTTTCCGTAGGGCACGACGGACGGCGGAGGGGACCGTACGGCGCAAAGGGGGTGGGGGGTGGCTCCGCTCCGGACCGCGAGAGGGGTGGCCTCGGGCACGGGCGGTGAAGGGAGGGATCAAGGAGGTACGGAGGACCGTGCGGCCGCTGCGTGGACGACCGGTCACTCCGCGTGTGCGAGTGATGATAGCCGGATTCCTTGATCCTTCAAGATTAACTGGGGGGTAACCTTCCGGCTGTGGAATGTCTTACTCCGGCAGCCTTTTGAGGTTGGGGAGCGCATACGGGGAAACGCGGATCAGGACACCGCACGGAACCGTACGCGACGCGCGAGGGAGGCAGCCCATGGGCACCGAACCGACACCTGCCGAGCCGATGGCCGACGACGCCTACCAGCCCACCGGAACCAACGAGGAGCAGGAGGACGCGGCCCCGCTGGACCTCCAGGACGCCCTCGACGAACGGACCTACGACGACATGCTCGACGAGGGCTACTCGCCACCGGAGAAGCCGCTCGGCGTCACCAAGTACGGCACCACCGCCGCCGAACAGCACGAGGGCGAGAGCCTCGACCAGCGCCTCGCCCAGGAGGTCCCCGAGCCGGACGCGCCCGTCGGCGACGAGGTGGGCGACCTGCCGGGCGGCGAGGGCGAGCCCGTCGATCCGCAGGCCGGCACCGACCGCGCCGGACGCCTCGTCGCCCCCGACGAGGGAGCCCACCCCGACACCACGAAGGAAGAGGTCGCCACCGACGTGGGCATCGACGCGGGCGCGGCCGGCGCGGAGGAGGCCGCCGTGCACGTGATCGAGGACCACTCCGAGGCACCCTGACGGCGGTCAGTCCCCGATCCGGTCGATCTGGCGGAGTTTGTTGGTGGCGTCCAGGGCCGCGACCTTGTAGGACTCCGCGAGCGTCGGGTAGTTGAACACCGCGTCGACCAGGTAGTCGACCGTGCCGCCGCAGCCCATCACGGTCTGCCCGATGTGGATCAGTTCGGTGGCCCCGGTGCCGAAGCAGTGCACCCCGAGGAGGGTGCGGTCCTCGGGGGAGACCAGCAGTTTCAGCATGCCGTGGGAGTCTCCGATGATCTGGCCGCGGGCCAGCTCGCGGTACCGGGAGATGCCGACCTCGAAGGGCACGCTGTCCTCGGTGAGTTGGTCCTCGGTGCGTCCGACGAAGCTGATCTCCGGGATGGTGTAGATGCCGATGGGCTGCAGGTGGTGCATCTGCCCGACCGGCTCGCCGAAGGCGTGGTAGGCGGCCGACCTGCCCTGTTCCATGGCGGTCGCCGCCAGCGCCGGGAAGCCGATGACGTCTCCCACGGCGTAGATGTGCGGCACCTCGGTGCGGTAGTGCTCGTCGACCGTGATCCGGCCGCGCCGGTCGGCGGTCAACCCGGCCTTGTCCAGGTCGAGTTCGTCGGTCAGGCCCTGCCGGCCCGCCGAGTACATCACGGCGTCGGCCGGGATCTTCTTGCCGCTCTCCAGGATCGTCAGCGTGCCCCGGGGATGGCGCTCGACCGCGGCAACGATCTCACCGAACCGGAACGTCACCGCGAGGTCGCGCAGGTGGTACTTCAGAGCTTCGATGACCTCGACGTCGCAGATGTCGAGCATCCCGGGCCGCTTCTCGACGACCGTCACCTTGCTGCCGAGCGCGGCGAACATGGAGGCGTACTCCATCCCGATGACCCCGGCGCCGACGATGACCATGGAGCGCGGGACGCGTTCGAGGGCGAGGACGTTGTCGGAGTCCATGATCGTACGGCCGTCGAACTCCACACTGTCCGGCCGCGCCGGGCGGGTGCCGGTGGCGATGACGATGTTCTCCGCGCTGAGCAGCCGTTCGTGACCGGTGACCTCGCGCAGGGCGACGGTGTGCGGATCGACGAAACGGCCGGTGCCGGCGTGGAGGGAGATGTGGTTGCGGGAGAGCTGGCTGCGGATCACGTCGACCTCGCGGCCGACCACGTGCTGGGTGCGCGCGGTCAGATCGGAGACGGTGATGTCCTCCTTGAGCCGGTAGCTCTGGCCGTACAGGTCGCGCTGGGTGAGGCCGGTCAGGTACAGCACCGCCTCGCGCAGGGTCTTGGAGGGGATGGTGCCGGTGTGGATGGAGACCCCGCCGACCATGTCGGGGCGGTCGACGACGGCGACCCGGCGGCCGAGCTTGGCCGCGGCGATGGCGGCCTTCTGGCCACCCGGACCTGATCCGATGACAAGCATGTCGAAGTCGGGCACCCTCGGAAGTCTGGCAGTCGCGGGGCCTCTTTCGATAGGGCGGGCGGCAAACCGTTCGAACTCCGCAGCGGCTCGGAGCGCGGCCAGTTGCCGCCGGGCCGCCGGAAGCGGACCGCCGGAAATGTGCCGCAGACCGCGACAGCCTCGGCGGCCCGCGGGACAATACGGCCATGGGTCACCGACTCGCCGACACGAGCACCCCGGCCCGGCTCGCCGCCCCCGACGAGGGCATCGGCCGGGACGAACTGGCGCTCGCCGCCCGCAACCACGGCCTCCCGCTCGAAGCGATGCGCCACGACCTCACCCCGCCGGGCCTGCACTACGTCCTCACGCACTACGACATCCCGTACGTCCCCGAGGACACCCCCTGGCAACTCTCCGTCGGCGGCCGGGTCCGCCGTCCGCTCACTCTGGCCCTGGCCGACCTGCGGGCCCTTCCGCAGGTCACCACACGGGTCACGCTGGAATGTGCGGGCAACGGCCGGGCCCTGCTCACGCCCCGCCCGGTCAGCCAGCCCTGGCTGGTCGAGGCCGTCGGCACCGCCGAGTGGACCGGCGTACCGCTGCGACTGCTCCTCGCCGCGGCCGGGGTGGAGACCGGCGCCGTCGACGTGGTGTGCACCGGCGCCGACCACGGCGTGGAGCGCGGTGTCGAACAGGACTACCAGCGGGCCCTGCCGCTCGACGTGGCCACCGGCACCGAACCCGAGGTGCTGGTGGCCTACGAGATGAACGGCGCCCCGCTGCCGCCGCAGCACGGCCATCCGCTGAGGATCGTCGTGCCCGGCTGGTACGGCATGGCCCATGTGAAATGGCTGCGCGAGCTCACCGTCACCGACACGCCGTTCACCGGGTTCCAGCAGACCGTCGCCTACCGGCTCCGGCAGGACCCGGGGGACGAGGGCGAGCCGGTCACCCGGATCGCGCCGCGCGCCCTGCTCGTCCCGCCCGGATTCCCGGACTTCATGTCCCGGGCCCGCGTGGTCCGGCCCGGCACGGTGACGCTGGAAGGGCGGGCCTGGTCGGGGCGGGCGCCGGTGACCCGGGCCGAGGTGAGCACCGACGGGGGGCACTCCTGGCACGAGGCGGACCTCGAACCGGACACCGGTCACCGCTGGGCATGGCGGCGCTGGCACTTCAACTGGCGTGCGGAACCCGGGGAGTTCGTGCTCAGCGCACGGGCCACCGACGCCGAGGGACACACCCAGCCGCTGGAACAGCCCTGGAACCGGGGCGGATTCGCCAACAACCTCGTGCAGCGCGTCGACGTGGTCTGCCTGGACGAGGAGTTCACGGAGCCGGGGCGCTGAGGAGCCGCACGACGCCGTGGTCGCCGTGTCATGAGGGTGGGCGGCGTGTGCTGTGCGTGCTCGGCCGCCCTGGGACAGCCGACACCCGGTCGTGGTCAGGGCAGCAGCTTGTCGAGCGCTGCCGGGCCCTCCGCCGCCAGCTTGCGACGGGCCCATTCGAGACTCTGCGGGGTGATGTCCTTGCCCGAGGCAAGGACGACGTCCTCCGGCGACACTTCGGTGCCGGTACGGGCGTGGAGCAGGTCGTCCGGGGTGGCGCGGTCCTCGGACGGCCCGGACACGTCGGGCTGTGACGTCGGCATGAGTGCTCCTCGGATCCGGATCGCTGTGCGGGCCCGGTGGTGTCAACGGGTCTGGTATCACCATTCAACGCCCGGGCCGACCCTGCATCCGGAAGCGCCCGGGATGCCCGGATGATCGTAAAGGCGTGTAATGGGAGTACTGCTTTCCCGGTACGCAGGGAAGACGATGCCATGGCCAGAACGAGAAACAGCTCCAAGGGCGGCCTGCGCAGACTGGGGGAGTGGTGCGCCCGGCACTTCGTGATCGTCCTGGTGGCCTGGCTGGTGGCACTGGTCGCCCTCCAGGCTCTGAACCGGTCCTTCGGCGGAGACTACTCCGACAACTTCTCCCTGCCGGGCGTCCAGTCGCAGAAGGGCCTCGACGTGCTGAAAAAGCACGACCCGGCGGCCGGCGGCTACGGCAGCCAGATCGTGCTGCACGACGGTGACAAGGCCCTCTCCTCGCTCAGCTCGCAGATGTCCACGACGGTCACCGACCTGCAGAAACTGCCGCACGTCCTGTCGGCGCAGAACCCGTTGTCCACGCCCGCCTCGAAGGTCGGCCCGCTGTCCTCGGACGGGAAGACGGCCTACATCACCGTCCGCTTCGACGTCCAGCCCTCGACCCTGGGCGACGGCTACCTGCACGGGGTCGACAAGGCCGTACAGCCTTTGCGGGCGGCAGGCGCGGACGTCGAGTACGGCGGTCCGCTCGGCGAACTCGCGCGGCCCGCAGCCGACGACAGAGTGAGCGAACTGATCGGGTTCGGCGTGGCGATCGTCGTCCTGCTGGTGGGCTTCGGCAGTGTCATCGCCGCCGGAATCCCCCTGGTGACCGCGTTGATCAGCGTCATCGGGGGGCTCGCCTGCCTGGGGCTGCTGGCCTCGGCGTTCACCTTCGCCACCGTCTCGCCCACCCTCGCCACGATGATCGGACTCGGCGTCGGGATCGACTACGCGCTCTTCCAGCTCACCCGCCACCGGCAGAGCCTCATGGACGGCAAGGATCCGGTCCACTCGGCGGGCCGGGCCACCGCCACCAGCGGACGTGCCGTACTCGTCTCCGGCTGCACGGTGATCATCGCCCTGGCCGGGTTGTCCGCGTCCGGGGTGTCCTTCATCGGGCTGCTCGGACTCGCCGCCGCCGTCACGGTCGTCTCCGCCGTCCTGGGCGCCCTCACCCTGGTCCCGGCCCTGCTGGGCCTGATCGGCAACCGGATCGACCGCTACCGGGTGCGCAAGCCGGTCGCCGAGACCGACGCCGCCGAGGGCGAGACGGCGCACGGGACCTGGCACCGGTACGCCCAGCGCGTCGAGCGGCGGCCGTGGCGCTACCTGGCCGCGGGCGTGACGGCCGTCGTCGTCCTCGCCATCCCGGTCTTCTCCCTGCAACTGGGCCACATCGGTGACGGCGCCGACCCGACCTCCTTCACCGACCGGCGGGCCTACGACCTGATGACCGACGCCTTCGGCCCCGGCTCCAACGGCCCGCTCACCGTCGTCATCGATCAGACGTCCGTACCGTCCTCCCAGCGCTCGGCCCTGTCCTCCCAGGCACAGAAGACCCTCTCCGGCGTGTCCGGCGCCGCCGCCGTCACCTCGCTGACCCCCACCAAGGACGGGGACGTCCTGCTCGGCACCGTCTACTCCAAGCAGTCCCCGCAGAGCGCCGACACCACGGACCTCACCAACCGCCTGGTCGACACCACCCTGCCGACCGCGGTCAAGGGCACCGACGCCAAGGGGTACGTCACCGGCACCACCGCCGCCCAGGTCGACTTCCGCGACATCGTCGCCAGCCGGCTGCCCCTGATCATCGGTGTGGTCGTCGCCCTGGCCTTCCTGATCATCCTCGCGGTCTTCCGCGGACTGCTCGTCGCCGTGAAGGCGGCCGTCCTCAACGTCCTGTCGATCGCCGCCTCCTACGGCGTCGTCGTCGCCGTCTTCCAGTGGGGCTGGGGCGGTCCCGCGCTCGGCGTCTCCGGCAAGGTGCCCATCGAGAGCTATGTGCCGATGATGATGTTCGCGATCATCTTCGGACTGAGCATGGACTACGAGATCTTCCTGCTCTCCCGGGTGCACGAGGCCTGGCTGCGCACCGGGGACGCCAAGGCATCCGTGGCCCACGCCCTGGAGATCACCGCCCGGGTCATCACCTGCGCGGCCCTGATCATGGTGAGCGTCTTCGCCGCCTTCATCGTCAGCGACAACATCGTGGTCAAGATGCTCGGACTGGGCCTCGCGGTGAGCGTGCTGATCGACGCGACCGTCGTACGGCTGCTCATGGTCCCGGCCGTCATGACCCTGCTGGGCCCGCGCGCCTGGTGGACACCGCGCTGGCTCGACCGGATCCTGCCGCACATCGACGCCGAGGGGGAGCAGGACGGAGCGGTCAGCGGACCTCCGGGGCGGCGGGCTCGAGAACGAGCATCGTGACGTCGTCCTGGAGTGCCGGGGCGTAGCGGACGAGGTCGGCCCAGACCCGCTCGGCGAGATCCGGGAGGTCCCCCGCGAACCCGGTGATCCGGTCGAGCAGCGGATAGAAGGCCCCCGAGGCGTCGCGTGCCTCCCAGACGCCGTCCGAGGCCAGGAAGAGCCGGTCGCCTGGCCGCAGCCGGACCGTGACCCCGGTCGGCGGCGAGACGTCGGACAGGCCCAGGCCGAGCGGGGTGCCCACCGGGACGTCGAGTGCCACGGCCCGCCCGTCGCGCAGCAGGACCGGACCGGCCTGCCCGCACGCCACGATCCGTACGGCCCTCGCGTCGGCGCCGAACTCCAGCACCACCGCCGTCGCGAACAGCTCCGAGTGCCGTACGGCCGCCGAGTCCACCACCAGCCGGCGGTCCAGCCGCACGGCCACCGACTCGGGATCCAGCAGGTCAAGCACCGCCTCCCGGAAGGCCCCCAGCAGGGAGGCGACGGTGGCGACGGCCGACAGCCCGTGCCCCTGCACATCGCCCATCACCACCCGCACTCCGCAGGGCCCCTCCCGCACATCGAAGAAGTCGCCCCCGACCAGCGTCCCGCGCTGCGCGGCCCGGTACAGCCCCGCGCACCGCACGCCCGCCACCCGCTCGGGCAGCGGCGGCACCACGGCCCGCTGCACGGCCTCCGCGATCGCGCGTTCGGTCACCAGTTGGGCGTCCCGCCGGCTCCGGACGAACGACACGACCACACTGAGCGCCGCGACGAAACCGAGGGTCAGTGCGTCGGTGCTGCCCGGATCGTTCAGCCGGAACGCCGGTACGTGCAGCACGACCAGGACGAGCACACCGAGCACGGCGGTCGCCAGCGGTCGGTACGACAGCACGGCCAGCGGCGGGATGGCTCCCAGCAGGAACCCGATGTCGAGCGGCTCCGGGCTCGCGAGGGCTGCCGCGCACACCCCCGCCAGCAGCGCGACGGGCAGCACCCGTACCCAGCCCGGCGGCGGTGCGCCCCGCAGCCAGCTCCGCCGGTCCCGGTCGCGCACTCCGCTCACACCACCACGCTGCTACGACCCGCCCGGCCCCGCACGCCGAACCGTGGCTAGAACGGGGTGAGCGTCAACCGGATCCCCGTCGGTGCCGTGTCCTGGACGTAGGAGGCGAAGTCGGCCACGTCGTCGAAGGCGAAGCCGTACGCCTTGCCGTCGGCCGTGGCCGCGTGCACGGCCTTGGCGTAGTGGTTGGTGAGCGGGTTCCGGTAGAAGGAGGCGGGGTCGGTGGTGGGCTGCGCGGAGGTGCTCACCAGCGTCGACCGGTTGAACCCGGCACCGAGCACCGCGGCGACCGGCCCGGTCGTGCCGTCGTTGGGGGCGGCCAGCGCGCCGTCGCAGAAGAGCACGTCCCGAGTCGAGGGCCGCGCGAAGGAGACCTGCGCGGGCCCGGTGAACACGAACTGCCCGCCGCGCACCCGGCCGGTGAAGGCGCCCGCGTTCGTGGTGACGGTCAGGTCCTTGCCCGTGTACGCGCTCCACACCTCGTCGATGTACGGCGCGTAGTAGTCCGCCGGGAAGAGGCCCGCGTCCAGACCGTGACCGGGCGCGATGACCCGTGTGTCGTCCACGAGAAGGGGCGCGAACTCCTCCACCTGGCGTACGGCGGCGAAGACACCGGCCCGCCCGGCGGCGCGCAGGGTGCCCGTCGTCTGGTCCTGGGCACCGGTCAGCCGGATGCTCAGCGGCACGCTGAACATGTCCACCATGGTCGTGTTGCAGAACATGCCCGCCGAGTTGTACGTGAACTCGGCGCAGTCGTGCAGCACCGGGTAGTTGGGATCCGAGGCCACCCAGCCGGCCGGGTACTGGAGGGCGGGGTTGCCGTTGCCGTCGGTCACGACCTTGAACTTGAGCTTCGCGCCCAGGGAGACGTAGATCCGGCCGGACAGGTGGGGGAGGGACAGGCTGGTCTCGCCGCTCGCGGCCAGGCCTATCGCGTAGTCGGTGTACCCGTCGGCGCCGTTGTCCGAGAGGGCGACCGGGGCGAGGGTGCCGTCCGGGGTGACACGGACCTGCCTGCCGTCCTGGTTGCCCACGATGTAGACGTGGACGTTCGCGTTGTCGAAGGCGCCGGTGTCGTTGACGACCGTCAGCGGCAGCGACCCGGCCGCCGTGGTGCGGTTGCTGTCGGCGAGGGCGTGGGGGGCCAGCGCGGCGACGGCGGGGGCGGCCGCCATCGCGCCGCCGAGCGCGAAGAGGACCTTGCGGCGGCCGAGTCGGCGAGGGTGACGAGGGGTCATGTGGGGGTCTCCTCGGATTCTTGAGAGCGCTCTCATGTGGGGGTGAGGCCTGATGGTACGGATCATGGGTGCCGCGGCCCATACCTCGGACAGCGTTTAATCCGGCCTTAAGGGTCGGTTAAGTGGCGCCAGAGGCACCGAAGTTGGCCGCGGAAAGTCGGTGGACGCGGCCCCGGGGATCCCGTAGCGTGAGCCGCCACGCCCCGAGACCAGCGGAAGGAGGCGAGTGCCATGCAGTTCACGACCGTCCCGCGCTCCCTCTCCGTCGTCCCGGCGTGCCTCGTGTGACCGGGAGCGCTCCCCGCAGTACGCATCCCGGAGGAATCCACCCATGACCGATCTGGTCATCCGCGCGCTCGACGAGCGCACAGCCCATCTCTTCGACGCCCTTCCCGACCCTCTCGGCGCCCGCGAGTCCCACCGGCTCACCCGGCACCGCCCCGACTGGAAGCGCGTCGCCCTGCGCGACGGCGAGGTCGTGGCACGCGGCGCCTGGTGGGGCGGCCCCGACGACACCGCACCCCTCAACATCAACTGGTTCGACGTGGCCGAAGGGGAGGAGGAGGCCGGCGCCGAACTCCTGCGCTCCGCGCCCTGGCAGGTCGAGCTGGAGATGAACCTGCCCGCGGGCTGGCGCGATGCCCCCCGGCTGCGGGCCGCCGCCCAGGCCCGCTTCACCGCCGTCCAGAAGGCCGGACACGAACTTCTGGCCGAGCGGTACCTGTACCGGTGGACGCCGGAACACGGGCTGCCCGAGCGGCCCGGACGCCTGGAGTTCCGGCCCGAACCGGATGACGCGGTCTTCTTCGACCTGCTGCGCAGCATCCACTCCGCCACGCTCGACGCGCACTCCCTCAAGGCCATTGAGGAGGGCGGACTCGACCGGGCCGCCCAGGAGGAACTCGACTTCTTCCACTGGTGCCCCTCGCCCCGCGAGTGGTGGCAGATCGGGTACACCCCGCAGGGGGAGCCGGCCGGGGTCCACATTCCGCTGCACAACCCGTCGGGGCCCTGCGTCGGGTTCATCGGGGTCGTGCCGGAACATCGCGGACACGGCTACGCCTACGACCTGCTCGCCGAGTGCACCCACTACCTGGTCCAGCAGGGCGCCGAGTTCGTCACCGGCGCCACGGACCAGGGGAACTTCCCCATGGCCGCGAACTTCGCCAAGGCGGGCTATCCCGTCGTCCGGGAACGCCTGAACTACCAGCCGCCGCGCACCGCCTGAGCGCCGGTCCGGCTGTCAGTGCCGGGTGCCATGCTGGTCGTCGAGGTGATCATCGGCTCGGTGCGGGAGGCAGGGTGGGGTTCGAGGGCGAGGTCTGGCAGGTGCGCGGTGCCGACGAACCGGTCGGGGACATCCTGATCGACGAAGCCGACTTCCCGTGGCTGTCGGGCCGCTTCACCGCGGGACCCGGATTCCCTGGTGTGCGCGAGCTGTTCGCGCGCGAACTCGCCCTCACGGAGGAGGACGAGGAGGAGAGCCGGCAGGAGTGGGAGGCGGCCTACGACGAGGTCCGGCGACGTGTGTCCCTGATCGCGCCGAACGGCCCGGTGCCCGAGTTCCTGCTGCACATCGAGGGCGACCGGGCCTGGTTCCGGTGGAGCGACGAGCCGTTCGACGAGGAAGGGACCAGGGGGTGAGGCCGCGTGAGGCCGGTACGGACACCGTGACTGCGTGACGCGGGACGGTCGGCGCGTACGCCGGGAGGGCACCGGCCGGTGCTTAGTCGCTGGCCGGTGCCTGCGTCGTGGTTGTCGTGGTTGTGTTGTCCTGCGGGGTCTCGGCCTCGACGGTGATTTCGGCAGCTGGCAAGCTGCACGTGGCGCCGCGGGCGGGCGTGTCCGGTGCGCGCGGCGTGGGCCTTCCGGCAGGGCGCCGATCGGTGCCTGCGTCGTGGTTGTCGTGGTTGTGTTGTCCTGCGGGGTCTCGGCCTCGACGGTGATTTCGGCAGCTGGCAAGCTGCACGTGGCGCCGCGGGCGGGCGTGTCCGGTGCGCGCGGCGTGGGCCTTCCGGCAGGGCGCCGATCGGTGTCTACGCCGTGGTTGTCGCGGTTCCGCTGTCCAGCAGGGTCTCCGCCTCGACAAGGATCTCGGTGACTCGCAGGGCGAACGTGGCGTCGCACGGGTGGGGCCGGCCGGTGCGGGCGGCGGTGAGCAGGCCGTCGGCGGCTCGGAGCACGGCCGGTACGACACCCTCGGAGGGCTCCGGGAGCAGGGCGACTCCGCCCGCACCCCGGAGTTCGACGCCGGCTCCCGCGGCCGCGGGCGGAGCCGTGAGGCTCAGGGTCAGGGTGCTCGACGCGCCGCCGGTGTGCCGGAGGACGAGATGGACGGTGTCCCCGGGACCGTGCGCGGCCGCCGCCACCTCACGGACCTCGCCCAGCACCGGCAGCAGCACCGAGAGGGCGTGCGGACCCACGTCCCACAGGGCGCCCTTCTCCTGCCGCCAGGGCGAGTCGGCGAACGGGCTCTCCTCGGTGAACACCGACCCGAGCCATTCGGCCCGACCCGTGAACCAGCCCTCCACGCCCGCCTGTTCACCGATCCACGCCTCGGTCTCGGCGAGGAAGCGCGAGGTGAAGAACACCACCGAGGCGACCCCGCTCTCCCGCACGGCCTCGACCACCGCGCGCCCCTGCTCGACGGTCGTCGCGAGGGGCTTGTCCAGCAGCAGATGGCATCCCGCCCGTGCGGCCCGTGCCGCGAGCCCGGCCTGCACGGCCGGAGGCAGGGCCACGGCGACGGCGTCCACATCGGCGAGCAGCGCGTCGACGTCGTCGTACGCGCGTGTGCCGTGCTCGTCGGCCAGCTCCTTGGCGGCCTCCGAGCGACGTCCCCACACTCCGACGAAATCCAGCTCCGGATGCGCGCCGAGCGCGGGGGCGTGGGCCATCCTGGCCCAGGGGCCGGTGCCGAGCAGTCCGATGCGCATGCCGTCGCCTCTCTCGCGGTACTGCCGAACCTCACGATGACCGGTCTGGACCATCTGCCCGGTCGAAGCGAGGGTGTCACACCGACAGTGCGGACACGCAACCCCGTCTCGCACCCCGGTCGACGAGGGGGTGGCACGGTCCGGGATTCAGCACTCCTGTCGCTGAATGCGTTCTCGTTCTTCTATTGGACCTCGGTGGGTGCGGCGGCCAGGCTGAGGGGAGCCCAGATCCGCGTGACAGGCGAAAGAGGTCCAAGGTCATGCACACCCGCCGTATCGGTGATGTCGAAGTGAGCTCGATCGGTCTGGGCGGGATGCCCATGTCCATCGAGGGACGACCGGACGAGGAGCGCTCCATCGCCACCATCCACGCCGCGATCGACGCGGGCGTGACCCTGATCGACACCGCCGACGCCTACCACCGGGACGCCGACGAGGTCGGTCACAACGAGACCTTGATCGCCAAGGCCCTCGCCTCCCACGACCGGGGCGGTGACGTCCTCGTCGCCACGAAGGGCGGGCATCTGCGCCCCGGGGACGGCAGCTGGACGCTCGACGGCAGCCCCCGCCACCTCAAGGAGGCATGCGAGGCCTCGCTGAGCCGACTCGGTGTGGAAGCGATCGGGCTCTACCAGTTCCACCGCCCCGACCCCCGGGTCCCCTACGAGGAGTCGGTCGGCGCGGTGCGCGACCTCCTCGACGAGGGCAAGATCCTCCGGGCGGGCATCTCCAACGCGAACCCCGACCAGATCCGGCTCGCCAACGAGGTCCTCGGCGGCCGGCTGGTCTCCGTGCAGAACCAGTTCTCCCCGGCCTTCCGCTCCAGCGAGCCGGAACTGCGCCTGTGCGACGAACTCGGCATCGCCTTCCTGCCCTGGAGCCCCCTCGGCGGTATCTCCCGGGCGGGTGAACTGGGTTCGGCGCACGCCCCGTTCGCGCGGATAGCCGACAAGCACGGGGTGAGCCCGCAGCAGGTCTGCCTGGCGTGGATGCTCGCCAAGTCGCCGGTGGTCGTGCCGATCCCGGGCGCGAGCCGCCCCGAGACGATCCGCGACTCGCTCGCCGCGGCCGATCTCGTGCTCGCCGAGGACGAACTCGCGGAGCTGGACGCCGCCTGACTCCTCGTTCGCCCACCTGCGGACTGGCACCGGCGATCGTGGTGTCCCTAGGATGGACTCCCTGTCCTGCCGGGCCAGTTGGCGGCACAAGCTGGGGGAAAGATGAGCACCGGAAAGAACCTGTCCACGTCGATCGACGCCTCGGTACCCACGGCCGCGCGCATGTACGACCACTACCTCGGCGGCAAGGACAACTACGCGGCCGACCGGGCGGCCTGCGAGGAACTCGACCAGGTCGTCCCGAGCACCCGCAGGCTCGCCGTCAACAACCGGCACTTCCTCCAGCGGGTGGTGCGGACCCTCTCGACGGAGTTCGGTATCCGGCAGTACCTGGACCACGGTTCCGGCCTGCCCACCCAGGACAACGTCCACCAGGTCGCCCAGCGCGTCGACCCCACCACACACGTGGTCTACGTCGACAACGACCCGATGGTCCTCGTCCACGGCCGCGCGCTGCTGGAGCAGGACGAGCGGACCGCCGTCATCCACGCGGACATGCGGGAGACCGACGCGATCTTCGCCCACGAGGACACCCAGCGGCTGATCGACTTCTCGCAGCCCGTCGCCGTGCTGTTCAACTCGGTCATGCACTGCATCCCCGACAGCGAGACGAACGGCCCGGCCGCCCTGGCCCGCCGGGTGCGCGAGCGGCTCGCGCCGGGCAGCTTCATGGTGATGTGCCAGCTCGTCAGCGAGGACCCCGAGGTCCGCGACTTCGTCACCAACTTCATGGACCAGGCGACCCAGGGCCACTGGGGCCGGGTCCGTCAGGAGAAGGACGTCGCCGAGTGGTTCGAGGGCCTGGAGGTCCTCGACCCGGGTCTCGTGGAGGTCTCCACCTGGCGTCCCGACACCGAGGTGGCCCCGCGTCAACTCACCCACGAGTGGATCGAGTTCGGCGGCGTCGCCCGCATCGCCTGACCCGGCCACGAACGCCCCCGGCGGGACCGCGAAGGCTCAGCGCCCGGGGCGTACACGTGTCGTCGGGGCACGAAAGAACCGCGGGATACGCACGGGGGAGGACGTGCTCCGGCTCCTGGACACCCTGTTCGCTCCCCAGGCCGACATTCCTGGTGGGACGGCTTCTACGCGGACCGCTCCAGGCCGGTGCCCTTCTTCGTGGCGAAGCCGGACGAGAACCTGGTGTCGACCTCGACCTCGACCTCGACCTCGACCGCGGCCTCGATCTCGGCTGCGGGCCGGGCCGCAACACGCTGCACTTCGAGGTCGACGCCGTCGATCTCCCACCCGCCGCCATCGCCTGGGGCGGGGAGCATGCGCATGAGACGGCGGCCGATACCCGCTTCCAGTGCGGCGACGCCTTAGCCCTGTCGGGCAGCGGACTCCTCTGGACCTACGAACTGATCTACGACTCCGGCTGCTTCCATCAGCTGCCACCGCACCGCCGTATCAGCCATCTCGCGCTCCTCGAACAGCACCTCGCGCCCGGCCGCTGTCCGATGCGGACTTCTACCGACAGGGGCCCTTCAGCCGCCGTACCGCTGCTCCATCGTCTGTTCCAACAGCTGCAGCGAGGCCCGGGGTTCGAGCGCGTCGTCCGCCAGCCGGTCCAGGGCGAGCCGGTACTCCTCCGTCTCGTCCCGGTCCTCCAGGAAGTTGGCGCTCTTGATGTGCTCCAAGTAGACGACGTCCGGCAGGTCGAGCCCGCCGAAGCGCAGATACGTGATCGGAATGGCCGGGGCGGAGGCGTTCGTGACGTCCAGGGGGATGACCTGCACCGTCACATTGGGGCGCTGGGCCATCTCGACGAGGTGGGCCAGCTGTGCCCGCATGACCTCCCGGCTGCCCAGCACCCGCAGCAGCACCGACTCGTCGATCACCGCCCACAGCTGCGGCGCGTCCTCGCGCAGCAGCAACTGCGCGCGCCGCATGCGCAGTTCGACGCGGCGCGACACTTCGCTCGCCGCCGCGTGCGGCAGCCCCCGCTCCACGACCGCACGTGTGTAGTCCGGGGTCTGCAACAGGCCGGGGACGTACTGGATCTCGAAGGTACGGATGGCCGCGGCCGCCTCCTGGAGGCCGACCAGCCGGTCGAACCACTCGGGCATCAGCCGCTTGTCGTACCGCTGCCACCAGCCCGGGTCGCCGGCCCGCTGGAGCAGCTTGAGGAGCACCGAGGCCTCGTAGTCCTCGGTGCCGTACAGCTCCAGGATGGCACGGACGTCGCTCTCCGACGGAGGCTTGCGGCCCTTGCCCGACTCGATACGGGACAGCTTCGCCGGGCTGAACCCGAGGGCCCGCGCCGCCTGGTCCTGGGCGTACCCGGCATCCTCGCGGAAACCCGTCAACTGCACGCCGACCAGCATCTTCAGCAGCGTGGGAGCCGGCTCGGTGCGGTCCAGATACGGTTCCAGGCGGGAGGTGCGATGGGACGCGGCAGACATCCTGACTCCCAGTAAACCGGCACAGAGACAACTCACACTATCGCACGCAGCGTGGCCGTGACGCACCATTCCGTAGATGCCGGTGACGGCCCGGGAGTTCGGGCCGCCGTCGCCCCCGGGCCCCCGGCACTCACAGAAGGTGGTCGAACTCCCCGTCCTTCGCACCGGCGAGGAACGCCGCGACCTCGGCCGGCGTGTAGACCAGCGCGGGCCCGTCGGGGTCACGGGAGTTGCGCAGCGCGACCGCGCCGTCGACCAGTGAGGCCACTTCGACGCAGTTGCCCTCGGCGTTGCTGTGACGGCTCTTGACCCAGCGGGCGTCGAGCGAACTCGCCCGCACTCCGTTCTGCACTGCTGGCACTGCAGTCTCCTTGCTGTTCACGTTCTGTGCCGGGCGCTGTGCCCGGCCGTGCGGGACGGTCCGGGGCGCGCCACGGCAACCTCCGTGGCCCCATCCGTCGTTCGCGCAATTTCTCGTGCAATTGCACGCGGGCGCCTTCAGCGTGGATAATAGCTCCGGCGTCAACCCCCGCGGTTGCGCCCCGTCTTGACGTCGCATCAAGGAGATGCCGTGTCGTCACCTGCGAACCGCGTGCTCCGGCCGCCGAGCCAGGCTGTGCCGGAGGTGGGTGATGCGGGCCCGGCCGGTGAGACCCTGCGGCGCCCGGGTCCCGCCGGCGCACAGCGGCGACCGTTGGGGCTCGGGCCCGTCGACTCCGCCGCGCTGCTCATCAGTTGCAGTGCGGAGGGGTTCGCCCGGGCCCGTGCCTTCACCCGCGAGACGCTCAGCTGCTGGTCCCTGGACCACCGCAGCGACGACGCCACCCTCGTGATCACCGAGCTCGCGGCCAATGCCGTGGCCCACGCGGTGCTCCGGCCCGCGCCGGGAGGTTCGGCCGAGGTGTGGCTGGGGTTGTCCTTGGACCCCACCCATCTGCTGGTGACCGTCTCCGACCCCGGTGACGAGCCGCCCGCGTACACGCCCTGCGATGTCACCGCCCTGCGGGAGCACGGCCGGGGCCTGTACATCGTCGACGCCCTGGCTCAGGAGTGGGGTTGGACCTCACGGCCCCCGGCCGGCAAGACCGTCTGGGCCAAGCTGTCGACCACTCCTCCTCCCTGACATGACCGCCGCGGAAAGGTTTCACGCCATGCGCACCGCTCCGGACCAGCCGAGCAACGAGCGCACCAGCTGCCCCGTTCCCACGACCGGGGTGGCGCGGACCACGCCCCTCGCGGCGCTGAGCCGGGTGCCCTGGGGCGAGATCCAGGACTCCACCGGCTGCGCCGCGGCCATCCCCCTGCTCCTCAACAGCGTGGCCTGGGGGGACCGCGAGACCGCCGGCGCCGCACTAGGCGACCTGCGCAGGCGCATCTGCCAGTACGGCTTCGTCGTCGAGCAGGCCACCGCCGCCACGGTCCCCTTCCTCTGGGAGCTGGCCCAACTGCCCCAGGTGACCTGCCGGGCGGAGATCATCCAGCTGCTCAGGAGCATCGCCGGCGCCCGCCAGTGGGAGAGCACGGCGGCCGTCTACCCCAAGCTGCTCAACCACCGTGAGAACCCCGTGGTGTGGGAGCGCCGGGCCCGCCAGGCCGTCCGCGCCAAGAGCGGCGTCCTCAGCCGGTTGATGGCCGACGACGACAGCGAGATCGCCCACGCCACCACGGAGCTCGCCCGCACTCTGGACGAGTAGGAGTGCTCGCCGCTACCTGGTGTACTCCTTGCCGACGAGGGGCAGAAAGCGCTTGCCCTCGACTCGGCAACCGGAAGGACCACCGACGATGGCGTCGTCGCTGGAAAGACCGCTCGACCATCGCTACCGGGGCGAACACCCCATCCGCACCCTCACCTATCTGCTGCGCGCCGACCGCCGCCGACTGGCCGGGGCCGTCGCGGTGTTCACCGTCAAACACAGCCCGATCTGGCTGCTGCCCCTGATCACCGCGTCCATCATCGACACCGTCGTCCAGCACCAGCCGGTCTCCCGCCTCTGGACGAGCACCGGCGTCATCCTGTTCATCCTGCTGATCAACTACCCCCTGCACCTCCTCTACGTCCGCCTCCTGTACGGCAGCGTCCGCCGCATGGGCACCACCCTGCGCTCCGCCCTGTGCACCCGAATGCAACAGCTGTCCATCGGCTACCACTCGCGGGTCAGCGCCGGTGTGCTCCAGGCCAAGGTCGTGCGGGATGTCGAGACGGTCGAACAGATGGTGCAGCAGACCGCGGAGACCGGCCTCGGTGCGACCACGGTGCTGATCGGCGGACTGGCCATCATCGCCGTACGGACACCGGAGTTCGTGCCGGTCTTCCTCGTCGTCGTGCCCGCCGCCGCCCTCGTCGTGGCCCGCCTCAGGGCCCGGCTGCGCACCCACAACGAGCACTTCCGGCACGAGGTCGAGACCCTCTCGTCCCAGGTCACCGAGATGACCCGCCTCATCCCGGTCACCCGTGCCCACGGCCTGGAGGGCAAGGCGCTGCGCCGCATGGACGGCACCCTGCGCCGGCTGCTGACCTCCGGGATGCGCCTCGACCTCGTCAACGGCCGCTTCGGCTCGCTGGCCTGGGTCGTGCTCAACGTGGTCGGCGTGCTGGTCCTCGCCGGGGCCGCGCTGGTGTCGTACTACGGCGTCTGGGGTGTGACCGCGGGCGACGTCGTGATGCTGAGCGCGTTCCTGACCACGCTCACCAACTCCACGACGACGTTGGCAGGGCTCGCCCCGGTCATCACCAAGGGCCTGGAGTCCGTCCGTTCCGTCGGCGAGGTGCTCCAGGCCCCCGAACTGGAGGACAACGAGGGCAAGGCCAGGGTCGACTCGGTGGGCGGGGCCGTCGAGTTCCGGGGTGTGGGTCACTCGTACGAGGCCGGGCGGTCCGCGGTGCGGGACTTCACCCTCTCGGTCGACCCCGGGGAGACCATCGCCCTGGTCGGCGCGTCGGGCGCGGGCAAGTCCACCGTCCTCAACCTCGTCATCGGCTTCATCCGGCCCACCTCGGGACGGTTGCTGCTCGACGGGGCCGACGTGAACACCCTCGACCTGCGCACCTACCGGCGCTTCCTGTCCGTCGTACCGCAGGAGTCCGTCCTGTTCGACGGCACGATCCGCGACAATGTCGCCTACGGCATGGACGACGCCGACGAAGAGACCGTACGCGCGGCACTGCGCGACGCGAACGCGCTGGAGTTCGTCGACCGGCTGCCGCAGGGCCTGGACACCCTGGTCGGCGAGCGCGGAGCCCGGCTGTCGGGCGGGCAGCGCCAGCGCCTGGCCATCGCGCGGGCTCTGATCCGCGACCCGCGGGTGCTGGTCCTCGACGAGGCGACCTCGGCGCTGGACACCCGCTCCGAGGCGCTCGTCCAGCAGGCGCTCGCCCGGTTGCTGCACGGACGGACGACCTTCGTGGTCGCGCACCGGCTGTCGACCGTGCGGCGCGCCGACCGGATCGTGGTGATGGGGGAGGGCCGGATCCTGGAGACCGGCACCCACGAGGAACTCCTGCGCCGCGGCGGCGCCTACACCGCGCTGCACGCCGGACAACTCGCCTGAACCCCGGCCCGCCTGCCGGGCGTCACGCCGCGCTGCTCCGGGCACGCGGCGGGGTACGTCGTGTCGTGGTCGGTGTCGCGGGTCGTGCACCGGTGTTGGTGGCATGCGGTGTCGGGTTCGGGGCGGACGATGTTGGTCGGGGGCTCCGTATCCGGTGCGGCTGTTGGGTGTCAGGCCGCGCTGCTTCGGGGCACGCGGCGGGGGCTTGTCGTGTCGTGGTCGGTGCCGCAGCTTGTCCACCAGCGTTCGGAGCACGCGGTGTCGGGTTCGGCGCGGACGATGTTCGTCGGCGG
>NZ_KB911583.1:754787-845461 GCF_000383615.1 Streptomyces canus 299MFChir4.1
CTGCTTCGGGGCACGCGGCGGGGGCATGTCGTGTCGTGGTCGGTGCCGCAGCTCGTCCACCAGCGTTCGCAGCACGCGGTGTCGAGTTCGGCGCGGACGATGTCGTCGGCGACTCCCGCGCCCGGTCCTTCGGGGACGGCGGCCCGCCTGCGCGTTTCGGCCAGAGCGCGCCGCTGGTCGCAGAGCACGCTCTCGCGCACGACGGCGATGACCGGGACCAGGCTCGCGGCGGCGAACAGACACACGGCCCACGGCGGGCCGGAGCGCAGCGCGAGGACCGCTGTCCAGGCGAGTCCGGTGCTCGTCGCGAGATAGAGGGCGCTGAGGAGACCTGCGGAGCGGTTCATGGGCGTATACCGTTCACTGTGCGAGGGATGCCCCTTGTTCAACGGTTTGCGGCCCTTGGGGAAGCGGGTCCGCCCGCACGGTATTGCGCCAATCGCGTGCCGGGGAGCGGCGGATGGGATTGGGCCGGTGCGGAGGGGGCATACGCAGCGAAAAATTCGAGAGAGGGGCGCTTCGTGCTCATTCCGGACCCGAAGGCCGTCAGAACCCTGCTGACCCGCTATGCGTCACTGAGGATCGCCCAGGCGGAGAGGGACAGGCCGTCGACGGCTCGTGAGCTGGAGGACGTCAGTTACACACTGTGCGTGATGATGGGCACCGACGATGTCCGAGAAGCGGTCGCCAGGGCCGACGCCCTGCTGCCGGCCGCCGGATGCGCGGACCCGGACGGGGAGAGCAGCCTGCCGCTGGCCGGTTGACGCCACGCCGGACCCGGCGGGCGGTCAGGAGCGTGCCGCCGCCGGGACCGTGTCCTTCGCGTGGAAGGCCGCGCGGTACGCCTGCGGGGTAGTGCCGACGACCCGGCGGAAGCGTTCCCTGAAGGCCGTGGGGGAGCCGAACCCCGCCTGCCGCGCGATCCGCTCGACCGGGTGACCGGTGTTCTCCAGCAGGTACTGGGCCCGCCGTACCCGGGCCCGCAGCAGCCACTGCAGCGGGGTGCTGCCGGTCTGCTCGCGGAAACGGCGGCTGAAGGTGCGCTCGCTCATCCCCGAACGGGCCGCCATCGCCCCGAGGGTGATCTCGTGGGCCAGGTTGTCCTCGACCCACTCCAGGACCGGCTCCAGCGTCGAACCCCGGGGCACGGGCGGGTGGTCGTACACGATGAACTGGGCCTGTCCGCCCTCCCGTTCGAGTGGCATCACCGACATCCGGGCGGCATGCGCGGCGACCGCCGAGCCCAGGTCCCGGCGGATCATGTGCAGGCACATGTCGAGGGCCGCGGCCGCACCCGCGGAGGTCAGGATCTGCCCGTTGTCGACGTACAGCACGTCCGGCTGGACCTCGACGGCGGGGAAGCGGCGTGCCAGGTCGTCCGCGGCCACCCAGTGCGTGGTGGCGCGCAGTCCGTCCAGGAGCCCGGCCTCCGCCAGCACGAACGCGCCCGCGCACACGGACGCGATCCGGGTGCCGGCCGCCGCGGCCTCCCGCAGAGCCGCAAGGACGCGCGGGGAAGGCGGTCCGGCCATCGGGGAGCGCCCCGGCACGACGACCGTGTCCGCCTCCCTGAGGGCTTCGAGGCCGTGCTCGACCCGCAGGGTGAAACCGCCGTCCGCGCGGACCTCCGGCGACTCGGCGCACAGCCGGACCCGGTAGGCGGGGCGGCCGTCGGGCAGCCGCGTCCAGTCGAACACCTGCATGGGCGCCGCCATGTCGAACGGCACCACGTCGTCGAGAACCAGGATCGTCACGGAGTGCATGACCGCCACGATAGGTGGATTCCCGCCACGGCCACGACCCCGGGATCAGGAGGAACTCCCTGTCGGACGCGTTGGCGGGAATCCATTGGAAGCTGTCGTTTCAGCCCCTGTGTGATCACCCGGCGGGTACCTAGCGTGGACGGGCACCGCCGACCGCACCGAGAAGGACACGCCACCCCATGACCAAGTTCCTGCTGGCCCTGCACGTCCTCGTCGCCATCGTCGCCGTGGGACCGGTGACCGTCGCGGCCAGCATGTTCCCGCCCGCGGCCCGCCGGGCCCACGCGGAGGAGGCGGGCGTCGGCACGGTACGGCTGCTGCACCGCATCTGCCGCGTGTACGCGGGTATCGGCATCGCGGTCCCCGCCCTCGGTATCGCCACCGGAGCCGCGATGGGCGTCCTGGGCGACGCCTGGTTGACCACGTCCATGGCTCTGACGGCCGCGGCCGCGGGAGTTCTCGCCGCCTTCGTCCTTCCACGGCAGGGCGAACTCCTCGAGGAGCTGACCGGACACGGGAGCGTCGAACACCGCGCCACCGCCCAACTGGCCATGTTCACGGGCATTTTCAACCTTCTGTGGGCGACCGTGACCGTCCTGATGATCGTCCGTCCGGGGTCCACCACCGGCGCATGACTCCCCGCGGGCCGTCAAGCCCGACTCGGAATTCGCACGTCGGTACGTGGAGGCGCCTAGACTCGTCAGCCGTGCCCATGCGCGTGGGCCCGCGAAAACGAAAGGCGCGTTGACGGGTGTTCCAGGATTCCCCCATCTACGACCGACTCGTCGCCGAGCGCGGCGACGTCCCCGCTCTAGCCCGCAGGGAGGCCGAGCGCGTACGCAGGGAACTGGAGTACGTCATGCGGCCGCTGCAGTCCTTCATGCCCCCGCCCGTCCCCGAGCGCCCGGCCTCGCCCGGGCAGGGATGGGTGCCCGCCCTGCCGCCCGCAGCCCCGCGGCCCTACTGATCCGGTCTCAGGACACCGCGGTGTCGGCGCCGTTGGCACGGGAGCGCGGGTCCGGACCGGGCCGGGCCAGCCATTCCGCGATGCTGCGCGCGATCGGCTGGCCCGTCTCCACCTCCACGAAGCCGAACTGCCCCGACTGGTTGCATTCCAGGAACCACCAGGTCCCGTCGCCGTCCTCGGCGAAGTCGAAGGCCCCGTAAGCCAGTTCGGCCGCCCGAAGATAGTCCCGGACGGCCGCGGCCACCCGTGGCGGGACGTCGGCGGGCTGCCACGGAGAGGTGGAGGGGGCGAAACGGACGTCCACCTCGTCCTCGGCGCCTGCTGCCTTCCGGGCGGCCAGCATCGTCTCGCCCACGACGGTCAGGCGTATGTCGGCCCGTTTGGCCACCCGCCGTTGCAGCAGGGTCGGCCCGAACGCGACGGCCGCGAAATCGGCGTCCGGGGCGACCCGGCTGGTCGGCACCGCCCGCGGCGGGTCCTGCGGGTGCGCCCCGGAGACCGGCTTGACCACCAGGTCGGGATAGCGCTCGGCGAACTCCCGGGCGGCCTGCGGGAACGTTGTCACGATCGTGGCCGGGACGGGCAGGCCGCAGCGCTGGGCGAGCCGCAGCTGCCAGGGCTTGTGACGGGCCCGGCGGGCCGCGTCCGGGTGGTTCATCCAGCGGGCGTCACTGCCCCGGAGCATGCCGTACAGCGCCTGGGCGGACTCCTCGGTCAGCCACTCCGAGGGCGCGGCCGCCCGCGCCGCGGGGATGCCGGGGCGGCGGACCCAGATCGAGCGCAGCCCGGAGATGCCCACCAGCCGGCCGCCGGCCGACAGGTGGCCGCGGAAGCCGCCGTGCACGTACTCCCCGGACAGCGCGACCCCGTCGGTCAGGTCGGCCGGGTCGAGCCGGACCACCGGTACCCCCGTGGCGTTGAGGTGCACCACGACCATGTCGGCCGTCACGTCCTCTTCGCAGGTAAGAATCAACACGGTCATCGACAGTCGGCCGTGTTCAGTCGTCGAAGTGTGTCTTGGAGCCCGCCGTGCTCGTGGTGGTCCCCAGTTCCCTCATCAGCGCGTGGTCGCGGGCCGCGACCCGGCCGTCCCTGAGCACGTTCAACTGCATGCCGGAGTCGTAGGCGTACGGAGTGGTCGCCTCCAACGTCGCTGCCGGACGTGCGTAGTTGAGCGCGAACGGTTGCATCGTCTCTCCCTCGCCGGTACTGCCTCTCCCGGACGGACGCCACCCCACGACGCCGTCAGGTCAGCCGACTTCCTTCGGCCTCCAGAGACTTATACGAATCGAACGAGTGATTGGTTTCCTTACCCTGCGTAATCAGGGTCGGCGGAAGGCCTCCGGGTCCCGCTCGTCGAGCCGCAGGGCGGCCCGGTCGGAAGGGGAACCGCGCAGAGTGCGCAGGGCGAGCAGCAGGACACCGATGTCATCGAGGTACACCGGATCCGGCACCAGATCGGTGGGCAGGACGAAGTACAACAGGGCACCCCAGAAGACCCAGCGGGGCCCGGTGGGAAGTCCCGCCCGCCGCAGACCGCGGCGGGTTCTCACGAGCCGTACGAGCAGCCCCACGGCCACCGCCAGCGCCAGCGCCGCGAGCACCACGACGACGACGATCAGTGCTGTGGTCGAATCCACGGGCCGACCTCCTCCTCCGGGCGCCGAACGGCCCGCTCTGTGACGGATTCCCGCATCCGGTCGCCCTATGGCTCACCGGGGCCGCCCTCACACCCGTGGCCCATCCGAGTGGCACGCCGTCGGGTACCCGCTTACGAATGGGTCATCGCAATGTCGCGGTCGCACGACGGGGGCGCGTAGGAGTGACCGCACTCTTTGTCTGGAGCAGAGCATGACCACCGGCCCGACAGCAGCTCACCCGAACGAACCCGCCATACCGATGGACCGGTCGTACGGCGATCCCGTCGGCGACCTGGTGCGTGCCGCCGTGGCCGACCGTCCCCTGGAGGACGTCGTCCACCTGATCACCCTGCTGGAACAGTCTCCCGAGTACGCGCAGGCCACCGTCGCGGCCCTCCGTGCCGTCGGCGTGGACCGGTCTGTGGAGGACGTCACCCGGCTCGTCTCCCTGCTGACCCGGCCGCCGCGGGACGCGGACAGCGCCGACGAGGCGATCCGGGCCGCCGCCGAGTCCCGTCCCGTCGAGGACGTGACCCGTCTGGTCGCCCTGCTGAACCGGTCCGAACTGCGGCCCCACTGCGGGCAGGAGGCGGTGCGCGCGGCAGCGACCGGCAGGCCCGTCGAGGAACTCGTCGAGCTCATCGGACGCCTGGCCACGGAGGAACCCCCGCAGCCGCTGTTCGAGGAGCACGAGTTGTACGAGGAGGAGGGGCGGCCCGAACCGGAGAGGCCGGGGGCGGACGGCTATCCGGCCCCGCCACCGCATCCGCCCGCGTCGTGGCCGATCCGAAGGGCACCGGCCTGGCCGAGCAGGATCGCCGCCCTGGCCCTGCTGGTCTGCGGTGTCGTGTGCTTCCCCGCGCACCGGGACGGGGCATCCATGCAGGTGTACGGGTTCGCGCTCGGGGTGTCGGTCCTGTGCGTCCTGCTCGCCCTGCTGCTGATCCGCCCCGTCGTTCCGGTCCTGGCCCTCGCGGTCGCCGTACCGGCGGCGGTGGCCGCGGGTCAGTTGCTCGACGGGCGGTTCCGCTCGGCCGGGCTCTCCCGGGTCCTGGAGCTGCCGTTGGCGCCGGCCTGGCTCGTGGGGACGGTGGCCGTGTGCGCGTCGCTGGCCGCACTGACCGCCCTCGTGGTGCAGCTCGCCACGCCTCCGTCGCCGGAACGCGTCCTGGCGGAACGGCGGACGGCGGAGGCCATCCGAAAGGCGGCCGACGCCCCGCTGGCCCCCTAGCCCAGGAGCCGCCCCTCCGGCCCAGGAGCCGCCCCTCCGGCCCAGGAGCCGCCCCTCCGGCCCAGGAGCCGCCCCTCCGGCGGAGGCCGCTCAGTACGCGGTCCGGTGTGAGGGGCAGCTCGCGCAGGCGCACGCCGGTCGCGTGGAAGACGGCGTTGCCGATCGCGGAGGCCGTCCCCACGATGCCGATCTCGCCGATGCCCTTGCTGCCCATGGGGTTGAGGCGGGTGTCGTCCTCGTCGATCCAGTGCGCCTCGATGTCGGGGACGTCGGCGTGCGTGGGCACGTGGTACGCGGCCAGGTCGGATTCGGCGAAGTCCCCGAACGCGGCGTCCATGGTGCTGCCCTCGGTGAGCGCCATGCCGAGCCCCATGGTCATGCCGCCGACGAACTGGGAGCGCGCCGTACGGGAGTTGAGGATGTGTCCGGCGGCATACACGCCCAGCAGACGGCGGACCCGGGTCTCACCGGTGACCGTGTCGACGGCGACCTCCGCGAAGTGGGCGCCGAAGGCGTGCCGGGCGAAGGGGCTGTCGGCGTCGGCCTGGCCGGCCGTGTCGGCGCGCACCTCGATCCCCTCCGCGGGCAGCGGCCCTTCGGCCAGGCGCTCCGCGAGCCGGACGCAGGCCTTGTGCACCGCCCAGCCCCAGGAGGCGGTGCCTGACGAGCCGCCGGCCAGTGAGGCTGCGGGCAGGTCGCTGCTGCCCACCTCGGTCCGCACCCGGTCCACGGGCACACCGAGCGCGTCCGCGGCGATCTGCGCGAGTACGGTCCGGGCACCCGTGCCGATGTCGGCGGCGTTGATCCCTACCAGGAAGGTCCCGTCGGGCAGGGCCCGCGCCGCCGCCGTGGACGGATGGACCAGCACGGGATACGTGGCGGCCGCCACCCCCGAGCCCACCAGCAGCGGGCCCTCGGCGCGGGAGCGCGGTCGCGGGTCCCGCCCGGCCCAGCCGAAGCGCCGGGCGCCCTCGCGCAGACACTCGACCAGGTGCCTGCTGCTGAAGGGTTTGCCGCTGTCGGGTTCGGTGTCCGGCTCGTTGACAACCCTCAACTCCACAGGATCCATGCCCAGTTCGGTGGCCAGCTCGTCCATGGCCGACTCCAGCGCGTACATACCGGGCGCCTCGCCTGGGGCCCGCATCCAGGACGGGGTGGGCACGTCGAGGGGCACCACGCGGTGCGCCGTACGGGAGTCGGGGGCGGCGTACATCACGCGTGCGGGCACCGCGGCCTGCTCCACGAACTCCTTGACGCGCGAGGTGTGGGTGGTGACCTCGTGGATCAGGGAGGCGAGCCGTCCGTCGGGGTGGGCCCCGAGGCGCAGCCGGTGCAGGGTGGGGGCGCGGTGTCCGACGACGGCGGGCATGAAGCGGCGGGGGAACGCCAGGGTGACCGGCCGTCCGGTGTGCCGGGCCGCCATCGCGGCGAGCACCACGTCGGGACGGGGCGTGCCCTTGGACCCGAACCCGCCGCCCACGTGCTCGGCGCGGACGGTGACATGATCCTCCGGGATGCCGAACAGGCCGGCCAGGACGGTGCGTACGGTCGTGGCGCCCTGGGTGGAGGTGTGCACAGTGAGCCGGCCGTCGCGCCACTCGGCCGTCGTCGCGTGCGGTTCCATCGGGTGGTTGTGCAGCGGGGGCACCCGGTAGTCGGTGTCGATCCGGACCGGGGCGGACGCGAACGCGCCCTCGGGGTCGCCGTGTTCACGGGTTCCCGGGTATCCGTCGTTGGCCTCCTCGGGCGCGTACACGTCGGGGTGTGTGACGGTCAGAGTGACGTCGTGGTCCTCGACGGAGTAGTCGACGCGGACGGCGGCGGCACCCGCGCGGGCGGCCTCCAGGGTCTCGCCCACCACCAGGGCGACGAACCAACCGCGGTGCGGGACACGGGAGTCGCGCAGCACGGCGAGCGTGGCGTCGTCCGGCTCGGACAGTTCCGGCGCGTTCTCGTGGGTGAGCACGGCCAGGACCCCGGGCACCTCCAGGGCGGCCGAGGTATCGATGCCGGTGACCCGGCCCCGGGCGATCGAGGCGGGCACCGGCCAGGCGTGCGTACGGCCGGGACAGGGCTGTTCGGCTGCGTAGCGGGCGGTGCCGGTGACCTTCTCCCGCCCTTCGCGGCGCTCGACGGAAGCGCCCAGCGCGGGCGAGGAGGCAGGGGCGGCCGTGCCCCGGGTGATGGCGTCCATGGCGTCCTCCTCAGGTCCTGGCGGCCGCGGTGAGCCGGGTCAGGACGTCCAGGGCGAGCGAGCGCGCCAGGGGCACTTTGAAGGCGTTGTCCCGCAACGGCTCGGCGGCGGAGAGTTCCAGGTCGATCGCGTGTTCGAACGCGGCCGCCGTGGGCGCGGCGCCCACCAGCGCCTGCTCGGCCCGGCGGGCCCGCCACGGGCGGTGCGCCAGCGCCCCGAAGGCGATCCCGGCATGGTCGACCACCCCGTCCGTCACCCGCACCACGGCGGCGACCGAGGCGAGGGCGAAGGAGTACGACGCCCGGTCCCTGGCCTTGCGATAGGCGGACGGCAGCCCGGCCGGGGCCGCCGGTAGCAGCACCCCGGTGACGAGTTCGCCGGGGCGGAGCTCGGTGTCCCGCTCCGGATGTGCCCCCGGCAGCCGGTGGAAGTCGGCCACGGGCAGGCTCCGGGCGCCCTCCGTGCCGTACACCTCGACTTGGGCGTCCAGCGCGGCGAGCGCCACCGCCATGTCGGAGGGGTGCGTGGCGATGCACTGAGGGGAGTGTCCGAGTACCGCGTGGTCCCGGTGCACGCCCTCGCGTGCGCCGCAACCGCTGCCCGGCGCCCGCTTGTTGCACGGTTTGGAGACGTCCTGGAAGTAGGGGCAGCGGGTGCGCTGGAGCAGGTTGCCGGCCGTGGTGGCCGCGTTGCGCAGCTGGCCCGAGGCGCCCGCCAGCAGGGCCTGGGAGAGGGCGGGGTAGCGGGCGCGGACGGCCGGATGGGCCGCCAGGTCGCTGTTGCGGACCGTCGCGCCGACGCGCAGTGCGCCGTCCGGCAGCTCCTCGACCTCGTCCAAAGGCAGCCGGCTGACGTCGACGAGCACGTCAGGCCGTTCGACGCCGAGCTTCATCAGGTCGACCAGGTTGGTGCCGCCGCCGAGGTAGCGGGCGCCGGGCCGGGCGGCGAAGAGCTCCGCCGCCTCTTCGGGGCTGCCGGCCCGTACGTAGTCGAAGGTCTTCACCGGATCACGTCCTCGACAGCGTCGACGATGCGTGGATAGGCGCCGCAGCGGCACAGGTTGCCGTTGAGCCGTTCGCGGATCTCGTCCCGGTCCAGCGGTACGGGACCGCCGGATGCGGAACGGTCCGGTGCGGGGCGGCCGGTTTCGGGACCGCCGTCGGGCGTGTCGCCGGTGACGCGCGAGGGGTGGCCCGCCGCCGCCTCGTCGAGCATGCCGAGAACCGAGCAGAGCTGGCCCGGGGTGCAGTAGCCGCACTGGAAGGCGTCACGGTCCAGGAAGGCCTGCTGGAGGGGATGCAGCTCATCCCCGTCGCCGCCTAGGCCCTCGACAGTACGCACCTCGCTGCCGTCCAGGGCGACCGCGAGCAGCAGACAGCTGTTGACCCGGCGCCCGTCCACCAGGACCGTGCAGGCCCCGCACTGGCCGTGGTCGCAGCCCTTCCTGGCACCCCACAGGTCCAGGTCCTCGCGCAGTACGTCGAGCAGGACGCGCCGGTGGTCGACCAGTAGGGTGTGGGGTTTGCCGTTGACCGTGAGCGTCGTCCCGGAGCAGGTGGCACTGTCGCTGTTCTCGCCGCTCATGATGAAGGTGACCTTCCGGACGAATCGAAGTGCTGTCCCCACCGCGTATCCACGGTCGGCCCTCCGACACCTCCTGTCACGCCGGGAAATCGTCCCGCCTAGGCTGGCACCATGAACGCCGACGTGCTGCGCGCCGCCTACGAGTCCTTCGCGGCCGTCGTACGCCCTCTCGGCGACGAGGCGTCCTGGCGGCCCACCGGCTGCACCGGCTGGGCCGTGCGCGATCTGGTCTTCCACTGTGCCGGGGACGCCCAGCGGGCCCTGGTCGCCCTGCACACGCCCGCGGCCGGACCGCCCGACCGGGACGCGGTGACCTACTGGCGGGACTGGGCGCCGGACCCCGTCGGCGCGGCGAACGGAAGGCGCTGGAACCGGGTGAGCGCCAGCATGTTCCCCGACTTCCGCCAGCTGCGCGAGCTGTATCTGGAGACCACCGCGGCCACCGTGCACGCTGTCGCGGACACCCCTCCGGAGCTGCCGGTCTCCACGCAGGGACATGTGCTGACGGCCGGAGACCTGATGCTCACCCTCGCGGTCGAGGCCACCGTCCACCACCTCGACCTCGTCGTCGACCTGCCGGAGGCCCCCGGCCCGTCCGCCGCGGGCCTGGCCGCGGTGCGCGCCACCCTGGACGGGCTCCTCGGCGAGCCCGTCCCGCTGGACTGGAGCGACGAGCACTACGCCCGCGCGGCCACCGGACGCACACCGCTCACGGAGCCCGAACGGCTCGCCCTCGGGGCGGACGCGGACCGTTTCCCGCTCTTCAGCTGATCTGCCGGTCCTGGTCCTCGTCGCGGGCCGGGGGCCGCAGGGTGCCCTTCCAGCGCCCGAACGTCTTCGACAGCTGCTGCAACGGCGAGGTGGCCTCCGGGTCCGTCCGGGGCTCCGGTGCCGGGGCGTTCTCGCGGTAGATCGCCAGCGCCTCGTTCGCCCGCTCGGCGGCCTCCCGGTACAGGTCCCGGGACTTCGTCATGGCTTCCAGCGCCTCGGCGTACATCGCCACCAGCGCGCGCTCGCGTTCGAGCTCCTCCGCCGGCGTCAGCAGCTGCCACTGCTCCCGCAGCGCGGTCACCGCCGCCTCGCCGCCCTCCGGCAGCGGCTTGGGCATCGCCGCGTAGCGTGTCACGGTCGCGATCAGCTCGGTGGGATCCGAACCGTCGAGGAACACGCTGCGTACGGCGAAGTCCTGGCCGTCGTAGCCGGGCGGCACCGGCGTCCCGGGCAGCACCACGGCACCGCCGCGCGGCACCTCCACGCCGAACTCCTTCACGGCCCAGTTCAGGACCCGCAGCTGGTGCGGGAGCGCCCGGTGCTCGACGATCCGGTGGCGCAGACCCGGCGGCATCATGTCCGCCAGCGGGCGCCGGCCGCGCTGATCGGTGGTCATGGCCTCGTGGACGACGACATGCACCGCCCAGCTGCCGCGCACGGCCTGCCGCAGCACCCGCCGTACGTCCTTGTCCTCCTCGGGCAGCACGCTCAGGTCCCTGAGCCGCAGCCCCGTGGCGGCGTCACGGTCCCAGAAGACGTCCCCGCTGTCGGGCCAGAACATGGTCGCGGGCGACGGCCACCGCAGATCCCACGGCTGCTCCGCCTCGGCCGCCAGTACCCACTCCTGTCCGCCGCTCGACACGGGGGCGAGGGAGAGCCGGGCCCGGACGGTCACCTCGTCTGCGACCCGCCAGCGGGCCTCGAAGATCCGCTCCGGGGTGTCCCCGGTCTCGGACGGTTCCTGGAAGTCGTCGAGGGCCGCGCTCTCCTTCAGTAGCTCCAGGTTCCGGCGCAGGACATCGGCCGCGTCGGATCCGAGATGGCGGCCGCGGGCCAGCCAGACGGTGGAGGGTGCCGTGGGGTCTGCCGTGGGAGTGCTTGACATGGGTCCATCTGTGAGAAGGAGTGGTGCGTGCCAGGGCCAAGTATCGTCGTCGGCGGCCCGTGCGGACCAGGCGGGTCCGGCAGGCGGACATGTGCGGCATGGGCGTCCGCCGACACGGGACGCTCAGCTTGATCTGCCCCGCGCACACGGGGCGCACACGCTTCGCACCGAGCGGCCGCGGTTCACTCGTGCCCGGTTCGCGACCCGGCACGCCAAAATGACCTCTCGAACAGGGCCCGCCCGCCATCCGCATTGGGGCGGGCCCTGTTCGTCTCCCACCGCCTCCGCGATTCGGCTGGCTGAATATATCGGGAGCCGATATATTCGTGTTCATGGCACCGAGGAACATGACACAGGCGGCGTTCTTCGTTCTGACCGCCCTCGCCGATCAGCCGCGGCACGGCTACGGCATCCTGCGCGAGGTCGAGGAACTCTCCGAGGGGGCCGTGCAGATGCGCGTCGGCACCCTCTACGGCGTACTGGACCGGCTCACCGCCGACGCACTGATCGTGCTGGACCGCGAGGAGGTGCAGCAGGGCAGACTCCGGCGCTACTACCGCCTCACCGACGAGGGGACCGCGGCCCTGACCGCCGAGGCGGAGCGGCTGGCCGCCGGAGCGAGCGCCGCGAAGAAGCGGATCGCGGAGGGACGCCGTAGCCCCGCAAGTGCTCCTGGAACGACCGACAAGCCCGCCACGCGGCCCGGACTCGCCGGAGGTCTGGCATGACGACGCTGCTCGAATCCCGTTACCGCGCCGTTCTGCGCCTGCTGCCCGCCTATTACCGGCGCGAGCGGGAGGAGGAGATGGTCGAGACCTACCTCTGGGACGTCGACCAGGAGACCCAGGAGCAGAGCCGGCCCACCCTCGGCGAGGTGGCGAGCATCGTCGCGCTGGCCGTGCGCAGCAGGCTCGGCGCGGGCGGCACTCCCCGCCGCTACGCCGTACTCGGCTCGGCCGTCCGCCTCTTCGCCCTCTTCGCCGTCCTGCTCCAGGCGGCGTCCGCCGTGGTCGACCGGGTCCTCGGACTGACCTGGGCGTCGACCCGTGGCGGAAGCCAGTGGGCCCTGTTCACGGACGGTTTCACCGGCCACGGAGTGTGGGCCGGTGCCGGCGCGGTCGCCCAGTGGTTCCTCCCGCTGCTGTGGACGGTCGCCTACTTCGCCCTGCTGCGCGATCACCGCCGCCTCGCCCAGGTGTCGGCGCTCGTCGCGGCCCTGCCGACGCTCTTTCCGCTGGTGGATCTCTGGGCCCGCGACTTCGCCCCCTCGGACTCGGCCTACGTCGTCGCGGCCGCCGTGCTGGCCTGGGCTTCCGCGCTGGCGCTCTGCGCGGCCCACCACCGAGACGCGCCCCCGGCGGCTCTGCCCGCGGGCGCGCCCGGCCTGGTCTTCGCCGCCTGCTGTGTGCTGATGGGCGGCTCGATCGTGGCACTGCCCGGCGGGGTCGACACCGTCTGGGCCCTCGTGACGTGCTACCTGGTGACGGCCCTCGCCTGGCTGCTGTACCGCGCCCGCGGCGAGAACCGCGTCCCCGCCGCCGAGGCCGCCGCCCTCGCGGCGCTGGGTCTGCTCCTCCTGGTGGTCCGGATCACCGCGGTCTACCCGTGGCTCGACCTCCTGCCCGGGGCGCTGCGCGTGGGCGTCCTGACCCAGGCGGCGGCCCTGGTCGCATTGACCGCCGCGCTGGCCGTCGTGAGCGGACGTGACCTGCTCAGCCGTGGTACGTGATGTACCCGTTGCCGTCCCGGTCGTTGGCGCTCGCGGTGTACGCGTGGGTGTCGGCGTGCGCGCCCGAGGGCTTGTAGAGGTAGATCGTGTCCTTGTCGTTGTTCCAGATGAAGTTGCAGTTGTTGCGGTACACGACGTTGTGCGCGTCGGAGTCGGTGCCGCGGCCGCCGCGCAGCTTCACATAGTCGCCGGGCTGGAGCGTGTGGTTCTTCGTGAACGTGAACTTGTTGCCGGTGGCGTCCTTGACGACGTACCCCTTGAGGTTCACCGTCGCGGTCCGCGAGTAGTTCTTGATCGTCAGGTACTCCTCGTCGGTGTTGCCGGTGGCGCAGCTGTTGGAGTCCCGGCCCGGGGCGTCGTACTGGACGCCCTTGATCTTCAGCGCCGACGAGTACTCGGCGGCGTGGGCCGGGATCGTGGCCAGCACGGTCAGCGCGCCCGCGGCGGCCGCGACGGCGGCTATGTGTCCTCTGCGCATGGAAAAGCCCCCCTGTGAAGGTCTGGTGAAGACGACCTGGAGCGTATACAAACGCGCAGTCACAGGGGGGCTTTTCGGGTGAATCAGTAACCTACCCGGAATGTGGCGTCCTGCTTCTCGGTGGTCGTGGAGACCGGGTCGATGCGCAGGACGTAGTCGGAGTGCCGGATATAGCGGGTGGGGTTGTTGTACGAGCGGAACGAGGCCCAGCTCGCGTCCGCGAGGCCCGCCGTGCGGTAGAAGGTCGCGTCACCGGCGAAGGTCGAGGTGCCGTCGTTGATGTCGAGCCGGAGCTGGTAGTTGTAGTGCCGCAGATAGCGGTCCGGGTAGTTGACCGACCGGAAGGACACGCCGGAGCTGTCGGCGAGGCCCGGCACGAGGGTCCACAGGGAGTCCTTGTACGGCTCGACGGGGTACTCGTCGATGCGGCCCACGTAGTCGGAGTGGCGGACGTAACGGGCCGGGTAGTTGTAGGACTTGAGCCGGTTCCAGGCCGGCGCGCCCCACTTCGCGAGCAGGTTGTCGTACTCGGCCGTGGTGATCGTGGCGATGCCGCAGTGCTTGGAGTTGACCGGCTGGGTGTAGGTCTTCTGGTCCAGGGCGGTCCAGGTGCCGGAGGCGGGGCTGCTCGACTGCCAGGCGTAGAAGACGCCGTTGGGGGTGTAGGTGTCCCCCCACAGCCACCAGGCGCCGGAGGTGAGGGACTTGACCACGGTGGGGGCCTCGGTGCCGCCGTGGGCCACGCCCGCGCTGTATTCGGTGAAGCTGCCCGGATTCAGGGTGGTGGATCGGGCGCTCACCAGGGTCTGGTTCTTCTTGAAGAAGAGGTAGTTGTAGCCGTTCACGCCCACGGCCATGTCGCCGTCGATCACGTCGTAGCCGGGGTCGAAGAAGACCTGCGGGGCCGAGGCGGTGACGAAGTCGCCGGTGTAGTTGACCATGATCACGTTGTGGCCGCTGGAGTTCACCGCGGAGTAGATGACCGCGTACTGGCCCCGGCCCGCGTCCCAGAACGCCTCGGGTGCCCAGCTGTGGGTCGTCATGTCGTGCAGCTTCAGGCGCCGGTAGCCGGTGAAGGTGCGCAGGTCGGCGGAGTCCCAGACGTGGATGTACTGGCTGTTGTAGTTCCAGTCGGTCCCCTTGAGGTCGGTGGCGAGGACGACGAAGGTGCCGTCCTGCTTGCGCATCAGGAACGGGTCGCGCAGGCCGAGGGCGCCGGCGGTGGGGGTGACCAGGGGGTTGTTCTGGTTGAGCGGGGTCCAGTTGAGTCCGTCGGGGCTCACGGCCAGGTGGAGGCCGTAGTCGGTGCCGTCGCCGAGCTTGGTCGACTCGGTGAAGTAGACCATCGCGTACGCCGAGTCGGCGGCCTGCGCGGTGCCCGCGCCGAGGGCCAGGGCGAGCGGCACGGCGGCCGTCATGCCCAGGAGGCCGCGGCGGGACAGGTGGGGGTTTGCGCTCATTGTGCTCTCCAAGGTGGCGTGCGGGGGCACCTCAATGGCCGGTATTTCGAACGTGGTTCGGTAAATCGATCAGAAAGTAGGGCCTGGCCATGAGCGCGTCAATCGTCCTGTCACTCTTTTGTGATTCCTGTGCACCCGGGGCGCGGGGGAGCGCCCCGGGTCAGGTGGGTCAGCGCTGGGTGTAGATGAAGCCGATCTTGTCGACCGCGTCTCCCGAGCGCCCGTGGAATCCGGCGATCTGCCAGCCGGAGGGGGCGGTGCGGGTCACGCAGTCGGCGGTGGTGGTGCCGCCGGCCAGGGTGCGGCCGAGGCTGGTGGTGAACTTGGCGTAGAAGATCCGCGTGTGGCCGTTGTACTCGGCCTGGCAGAGCTGGGCCGTGGTCACGTACTCCCCGCTGCCCAGGGTCAGGGACGACGCGGTGCCGCCGGTCCCGCCGTGGGCGAGCGTGGTGCCGTTCGCCAGGGTGAGGTTCATCTGGTCGACGCGGGAACCGCTGCGCAGCCCGATGGTGGTGGCACGGGCGCCGGCGGGGACGTTGGTGATGTCGTTGTAGTAGTCGCCGTGCGGGCCGCCGTACTGGTCGCTGAGCTGGTAGGCGGAGTTGCGCGACCAGGTGAATCCGACGGTGATCGGGTCGTGGTCGGAGAGCATCAGGTTGTCGCTGGTGAGGAACTTGGCGTGCTCGTTGTTGTACGAGGTGGCGTTGAGGGAAACCAGCTTGCTGCCGCGGTAGAGGACCTTGTCGACGACCTCGCAGGTGTTGGGCACGGTGGTGCCGGTCTGGTCGCAGACCAGGGCGTCGCTGCCCTTGGCGGGCGGGGTGCCGCCGCGGATCAGCTGGACCCAGGGGTCGGTCAGGCCGTTGGCGGCGGCGAACTCGGCGATGGTGTCGCCGGAGCGGGTGTAGCGGGTGTTGGTGTCGCCCATGACCACGACGGCGTTGCCGGCCGAGTGGGTCTTGATGAACGCGGTGAGCTGGTTGAGGTTGTCCGCGCGTGAGGCGAGGTCCCCGTCGTTGGTGCCCGCGTTGGTGTGCAGGTTGTAGAAGTCGACGTAGACGCCCTCGGCGAGGCGTTCGCGTATGAAGGTGAAGCCCTTGGGGGTGAGGCAGTCGCCCGAGTCCACCTGGCAGGAGTTCCAGCGCACCCGCTCGAAGTCGTCGGCGTCGTAGGGGATTTTGGACAGCGTGTTCAGGCCGCTGCCGATGCCGGCGCCGCCGCTGGTGGGGGTGCGGTAGGCGTGGTTCGTGTCGGCCGCGTAGAGGAAGGCGTGGTAGTTGAAGTCCTCCTCGACGTGGACGATGTCGTACGGCGCGATCCGCTGGCCGATCGCCGTGGTGCTCGACTCGCGGGGCGTCGGTGCGCTGGAGATGGCCTCGGGCAGGCCGGCCACGTTGTAGCTGAGGACGTTGAAGGTGCCCGAGTCGGCGGCCGTGGCGGACGGGGCGGCCGCGGTGAGTCCGCCGAGCACGGCGGTGGTCGCCGCCAGGGCGGCGAGGAGTCTGCGCATGGGGAGTGTCTCCTGGGGAGGCGCGGTTGGAGGGGCGGGGCGGGACAGAAGTTACCGCTGGTTACCCCTCGTTGTCGCGGTCTTGTGCGCCGCCGGATCGTCAAGTGCCCTTCGCCTGAAGGGTCGTTGGGGCCCCGCAACCGCCACCGTTCAACTCAATGTCACACACGGTGGCTGAATCTCAGCCCTGTGGGTGCCGCGGTTTCCGAGGGATACAAGTTGTGGAATTTCCGCGCGGCATATCTGTCTACGATATGAAGATCGTAGGGAGAGGGAACGCGCGTGAGTGAACCACCAGTCCTCGTCTGCCCGGAGTGCGGGGCGCCCAGGGCGGCGGACGGCACCCCCTCCTGCGCCTGCGCGCACCGCGCCTCCGAGGCCCACCGCGAGTCCCGTACGGCCGAGGCGGCCGCGGCGGAGGACTTCGACCCGGTGCGCATCCGGCCCTTCGTGGAGGTCGGCGAGGAACCGGCCGACTCGGCCGAAGAACCAGAACTGCCTGCTCTTGCAAGGGACTTGGCCGCTGACACCTCGGTCGGGGTAGACGCGGGACTGGAGCCCATCGGGCAGCCGGCCGTGGCGTCCCCGGCCGACATCGCCCCGGATCGTCGGCGGCGGACGGTGCTCCTCGCCGGGACGGGAGCGGCCGTCGCCGTCCTCGTCACGGGCGGATTCCTCGGCGGACTCTTCACCTACGACGGACCTTCACGGGACGGTTCCGCGGCCGGCGGCGTACGCGCGGGCGTGCCGGAGGCCCCGCCGTCGTCGAGCGGCCCGTCCGTCACCGCTTCTTCTCCTACGACGTCCTCGACACAGTCGTCCGCACCGCCCTCCTCCTCACCGAGCGCGCGGCCCAGTGACAGCGCGTCACCTACGGGCACCACCACTCCGGTCGGGGCCCCGTCCAGCGCCGCCGCCACCGTCACGGTGGCCCCCGGCCCGACCGTGTCGAACGGTCAGCCTCCCGTGCTCAGCCTCGGGGACCACGGGCCCGAGGTCGCCGAACTCCAGCTCCGGCTACGGCAGGTCGGCCTCTACGCCGGAGAGGCCGACGGCGACTTCGACCAGCAGGTCCAGAGTGCCGTGCGCACCTACCAGTTCACCCGCTTCGTCCTGCGGGACGACTCCGGCGTCTACGGCAGGGCGACGCGCGCGTCGCTGGAGTCCGAGACCTCGGAGCCGTGACGGTCGCGGGCTACATCCGGTGCCCGTCGGCCGGGTGTGCCCGGTCGTAGGGGCGGGGGTAGGCGGTCGGCGAGTAGGGGAGATAGCGGGCCGGTGAGGCCGGGTCGGCTGCGGTGGCACGGGAGTTGAGCGCGGCTGGGTCACTGCCGAGCCAGTGGCCGCTCCTGATCCGGTCCTCCAGTGTGTGCAGGGCGGCGATCTGCTCGCCGGGGCTGAAGGTGCAGTGGCCCGCGTTGTCGACATAGCGCTGCCGCAGCAGCGGAGCCGAGCCCGCGGCGGTGGCGGCCCGGCGGTACGCGCTCTCGGACTGCACCGGGATCAGGGCGTCGCCGGTGGTGTGGATGTTCAGCTGGGGCTTGGTGAGGCGCCCGGTGAAGGAGCTCGTACGGCTCATCCAGTCGACGGCGTTCGTGTCGGCGCGGGCGCGCGGAGCCCTGTCGAGGGCGTGGAGATCGGACTTCAGGGAGAGGCCGGCCTCGGCGTACAGCTCCTTGACCTCCTTGAGGTAGGGGGAGTTGCGGAGCATGGCGTGGTAGTCGACCCCGGTGTTCCACGACATGGTGCCGCCCGCCCGGGACTCGGCCTCCTGGCGCCAGACGAACGCGGGGAACTTCACCAGCCCGACGACGGCCTGGTACTGGTTCGACTGCTGGGCGTCCCGGTCGGTGGGCGCGGGCCGGGGCTGGGAAGGGTCGTTCCAGCCGGCGATGTTGTGCAGGGCCGCGGCGAGCGCGATCCTGGCCCGTCCGTCGGCGGTCTGCTGGGCCTCGGTGAGGACGGCCGTCATGGCGTCGGAGGCCTGGGCCGCGGCGGCCGGGCTCGGCAGCCCGGTCAGCCGGATCTCGGATCCGGGCGCGAGGAGCGTCTTCAGCGCGAACACCGGGTCCAGCGTGCTGTTCCAGTTGGCGACACCGCCCTGGACCAGCCCGCACATCGACAGCGAACCGGCGAGGCGGGACGCGTGGCGTTCCGCGAGGGCGGTCGTGACGAGCCCGCCATAGGACGTGCCCCAGGCGATGGTGCGGCCGGCGCGGCCGAAGCGGGCGGTGAAGGTGTCGAGGGTGGCGAGCTGGTCCGGCACGGCCTCGGTGACGGCCCAGCCGGTGGTGGCGTACGAGGACCCGATGAGCGCGTAACCCTCCTTCAGGAGAAGGGACTTCGTCGTGTCGTCGGGTGCGTTGCGGGCGGGGTTGGGGACGCCGGGCGGTGTGTAGCCGTGGCTGTAGAGGAGGACCGTGCCGTTCCAGCCGGCCGGTACGTCCATGAGGTAGGTCGCGCCGGACGGCAGCCGGCCCTCGACATGGACGTCCTCGGCAGCGTGGGCGGCCGGTGCGAGGGGGGCGGCGAACAGCAGGGCCGCGACGGTGACGAGCGTACGGGTGCGGATGCGGTGCATCACGAGACGTGGGCTCCTTGGGGGCAGTCCGTTTTTCCTGCGGTCGGGGGGACTGACACCGGCGAAAGTAGGCGTGTACATTGCGGGCGTCAATGATGTGCACAACATCAGTGGACGGGTCGTGAGGCGTTCTGTCGCCTCGTCAGGAGGGCCCCATGCGAAGGCGCTTGCTCGGACTTGCCGTTGCGGTGGTGACCCTCGCGGGCGCCGCAGGATGTGGGTCGTCGGACTCCGGGGGCGGCACGTCGTCCGCGAGCGGAGGAAAGAAGACGCAGGTCACGGTCGGTGTCATCCCCATCGTCGACGTGGCGCCGCTCTATCTGGGGCAGAAGAAGGGCTTCTTCGCCCGTCGGGGGATCGAGCTGAAGATGGTGACCGCGCAGGGCGGTGCGGCCATCATTCCCGGAGTGGTGAGCGGTCAGTTCCAGTTCGGCTTCAGCAACACCACGTCCCTGATGCTCGCGCAGACCAAGGGCGTTCCCGTGAAGTCCGTGGTCAACGGGGCGGCTTCCAACGGGAAGGTGGGGGCCGACGTCACCGGTGTCCTGGTGAAGAAGGACAGCCCGGTGAAGTCGGCGAAGGACCTGGCCGGACGCTCGGTCGCGGTGAACACCCTCCAGAACATCGGGGACACCACGGTCCGCGAGTCGGTGCGCGAGGACGGCGGCGATCCGGCGAAGGTGAAGTTCGTCGAGATCCCCTTCGACCAGATGCCGGCCGCGCTGGACGGCGGTCGCGTGGCCGCCGCGTGGATGGGCGAGCCGGCCCAGACGGTCGCCAAGGCGCAGGGCGCCCGGGTCATCGCCTCGCCGTTCGCCGAGACCGATCCGAAGCTCACCGTCGCGACCTGGTTCACCTCGACGAAGATCGCGCAGCAGAACCCGGAGCTGGTGAAGAAGTTCACCGAGGCCATGACGGAGTCGCTGGAGTACGCCACCGGCCATCCGGACGAGGCCCGCCAGATCCTCACCGTCTACACCAAGATCAGCGGCGATGTGCTGACCAAGCTCATCCTCCCGAGCTGGCCGCCCCAGGTCGACGTGGCCTCGCTGGAGAAACTCGCCGCCCTCGGCGAGAAGGACGGCATCTTCGGCGGCAAGAAGCCGGACATCCAGGCGCTGTTCTCCTGAGGGGGCCGGGCTCAGGGGCCGGGGTCAGGCCTTGGGGCGCCGTCCGCTGGGCCCGCCGGGCGGGCTCGGAGCCGCCCAGGAGTTCGCGGCGGCGCACCTTCGCCGCGCTCCTCCCCTTGGAGCACGAACTGCCGCAGCCCCTGCGCGAGGCCGCGGCACTTGGTGCCACGCTCTCCGAGGTCTCGCGGACCCTGGAGTCGCGCGGGCTACTGAGCCGCGCCCGGCACCCCACCGGCGGACGGCTCGTCCCGCTCAAGCTCCTTTTCTCGGACCGGGTGATGGATCGCCGGCCGGGTGCGGGCGGCTCCTTCGTCCGGCGAAGGTCGTTCGGGCTCAAATCCTAGAGAGGGTGCCGTTCGGCCCAGAGGTCCGTGTCCCAGGCCAGGAGGCGGGCGAGGTCCTCGTCGGAGGGGCGGGCGGTGGGCGAGGGGGTGTGGATGCCCCGGGAGATGTTGCCGCTGACGGTGATGTTGTGTTCCACGCGGGGGCGGCGGATCGTCTCGTAGAGGGCGAGCGCGCTGTCCGTGTCCGGTGCGTCCCGCAGGGACTTGGCGAGGACCACCGCGTCCTCCAGGGCCATCGAGGCGCCCTGGCCGGTCGCGGGGGAGGCCGCGTGGGCGGCGTCACCGATGAGCAGGGTCCGTCCGGAGCGCCACGGGGTGCCGGTGGGGAGCTCGGTGGCGTTGGTGACCAGGAGCTCGTCGCCGGTGGCCGCGACGAGGTCCGCCGCCGGTGTGGCGTCCTTGCGCAGCAGCGGCAGCAGCAGATCGCGCCAGCCGGCGGCCGTGCCCTGCGCCAACTCCTCGGCGGGCAGCGGATCGCCGGTCACCCGGGCGAACCAGTACGCCTCCCCGTCGGGCGACACCGCGTAGCCGAACGCGGCCCCGCTGCCGCGGACCATGGTGATGCACGCGTCCGTGCCGGGAGGAGACGCGGTGCGCGTGTAGCCGTAGAAGACGTACTGGCCGGCGTAGCACGGCTGCGTCCCGGGGGAGACCGACCGTCGTACGGCGGAGTTGAGGCCGTCGGCGCCGATCAGCAGGTCGCCGGTCGCGGTGGTGCCGTCGGTGAAGTGCGCGGTGACCCCATCGGGGCCGTCCTCGACGGAGGCGAGCCGTGCGCCGTGCCGGACGGGGACGCCCCGGCGCCGGGCCTCGGCCTGGAGTGCGGTGTTGAGGTCGCCGCGGCGCAGGCACCGGTACCGCAGCGGCGGGTCGGAGACCTCGCCCATGGGTGCGTGCCCCTGCTCGGTGCCCGTGTCGTCCAGGACCCGCAGCGAGGTCAGCGGGAAACCGATCGCGGTGACCGCCGCGGAGGCGTCCAACTGGGCCAGGGCGCGCATGCCGTTGCTCGCCAGGGTGAGGAACGCGCCGATGTCCTCGGCCGAGTCGGGATGGGCCTCGTGCACGACGGTCTCGAAGCCCGCCTTGTGCAGCGCCAGAGCCGTCGCCGTACCGGCGATCCCGCCGCCGATGACCAGTACGCGTGCCACACCCAACCCCGTTCGTCCCGCGTCGGCCCGCACGGTCGTACGGACACGAAGGCAACGACGGGCCGGCGGCGAGGGTTCCGTGCACAGCGCGACGCCGGCCGCACCGCCCCCGCGGGGCTTCGGCACGACCGGCGTCAGGTGCGGATCAGGCGCCGCTCTCGCGCAGCATGTCCTCGCGCTCGACGAGCTTCACCCGCTCGCGGCCCTGCGGCTCGCCCAGCGCCTTCTCGGCGGCGTCCAGCTTGTACCAGCCCTCCCAGGTGGTGAAGCGGACGTTCCGCTCGGCGAGGAACGCGTCCACGGCCTCCGGCTCGGGCGAACCCGGCGTCTGGAGGCGGTCGTTCGCGAAGTCGTCCAGGAGGTTCGACACCGTCTCGTTGGCGTCGCCCTTGGTGTGGCCGATCAGGCCCACCGGGCCGCGCCGGATCCAGCCGGTGACGTACGTCGACTGCAGGTGCTCGCCGCTCTCCTGCATGACGCGGCCGCCCTGGTCGGGGACCGTGCCCGAGTCGATGTCCCAGGGCAGCTTGGGCAGCTTGTCGGAGAGGTAGCCGACCGCGCGGTAGACCGCGGTGACGTCCCAGTCCTTGAACTCGCCGGTGCCCTTGACGTTGCCGGTGCCGTCCAGGGCGGTGCGCTCGGTGCGCAGGCCGACGACCTTGCCGTCCTCGCCGAGGATCTCGGTGGGCGACTCGAAGAAGTGCAGGAACAGCTTGTGCGGGCGGTCGCCGACATCGCGGATCGCCCAGTTCTCCAGGGTCTTGGCGACCATGTCGGCCTGCTTGTTGCCGCGCCGGGTCTCGATCGAGCCCTCGTCGTAGTCGATGTCCTCGGGGTCGACGATGACCTCGATGTTGGGGGAGTGGTCGAGCTCGCGCAGCTCCATCGGGGAGAACTTCGCCTGCGCCGGGCCGCGGCGGCCGAAGACGTGGACCTCCAGCGCCTTGTTGGCCTTGAGGCCCTCGTGGACGTTCGGCGGGATCTCCGTCGGCAGGAGTTCGTCGGCCGTCTTGGCCAGGATGCGGGCCACGTCCAGGGCGACGTTGCCGACGCCGAGGACGGCGACCTTCTCTGCCTCCAGGGGCCAGGTGCGCGGTACGTCCGGGTGGCCGTCGTACCAGGAGACGAAGTCGGCGGCGCCGTAGGAGCCGTCGAGCTCGATGCCCGGTATGCGCAGCTCGCGGTCGGCCGTCGCGCCCGTGGAGAAGATCACGGCGTCGTAGAACGCGCGCAGGTCGTCCAGGCTGATGTCGGTCGGGTAGTCGACGTTGCCGAACAGGCGGATCTGCGGCTTGTCGAGCACCTGGTGCAGGGCCGTGATGATGCCCTTGATCCGGGGGTGGTCCGGAGCCACGCCGTAACGGATCAGTCCGAACGGGGCCGGCATCCGCTCGAAGAGGTCGATGGACACACCGGGGTCGGCGGCCACACCGGACTTGAGCAGCGCGTCGGCGGCGTAGATCCCGGCGGGGCCGGCTCCGACGATGGCTACCCGCAGGGGGCGGGGCATGATCAGGTTCCCTTCGAGCGGTGGCAGATCAACTCGGGGGAAGCCTAAGCTAAGGCAAGCCTTAGTCGGTACGCGGGTCCAATCTATGGGCTCATAAGATCACCTTATGAGTGGTGAAAGCCCCCGATTCGCGTCACGGCAGCGCCTGTTCGGCCCAGATGACCTTGCCCGCCGGGGTGTACCGGGTACCCCAGCGGTCGCTGAGCTGGGCGACGAGGAACAGTCCGCGGCCGCCCTCGTCGGTCATGGCCGCGTACCGCAGATGCGGTGAGGTGCTGCTGGTGTCGAACACCTCGCAGATCAGGGTGCGGTCGAACAGCATCCGGACGTGGATGGAGTCGCCGCCGTACCGGATCGCGTTGGTCACGAGCTCGCTCAGGATCAGCTCCGTGGTGAACGCGAGCTCGTCCAGTCCCCAGCGGGCGAGCTGCCGGGACACCGACGCCCGTACGTTCGAGACGGCGGCCGGGTCGGCGGGGACCTGCCACTCGGCGATCCGGTCGGCCGCGAGCGCCCGGGTGCGGGCCACGATCAGGGCGATGTCGTCGCTGGCCCGGGACGGCGGCCGCGCGTCCAGTACGGCCCGGCAGGTGTCCTCGGGCGAGGGTCCCGCCTGCTCCAGGGCGGTGCGCAGCAGCTCAAGACCCACGTCGATGTCACGCTCCCGGTCCTCCACCAGGCCGTCCGTGTAGAGCACCAGGCGGCTGCCCTCGGCGAGTTCCAGGTCGGCCGTCTCGAACGGCAGGCCGCCGAGGCCGAGCGGGGGCCCTGCGGGCACGTCGGCGTACTCGACGCTCCCGTTGGGGTGGATGAGGGCGGGCGGCGGATGGCCGGCGCGGGCGACGGTGCACAGCCGGGACACCGGGTCGTAGACGGCGTACAGGCAGGTCGCCCCCGTGACGGGGGAGTTGCCGCTCTCCTCCGCCTCGTCCTGGTCGATCCGGGCGACCAGCTCGTCGAGCAGGCCGAGCAGTTCGTCGGGCGGCAGGTCGAGCGCGGAGAAGTTGTGCACCGCCGTGCGCAGCCTGCCCATCGTGGCCGCCGCGTGCAGCCCGTGGCCCACGACGTCGCCGACCACGAGCGCGACCCGCGCACCGGACAGCGGCAGGACGTCGAACCAGTCGCCGCCCACCCCGGCCTGCGCGGGCAGGTACTTGTAGGCGATGTCCAGGGCGTTCTGCTCGGGCAGCCGACGCGGCAGCAGACTGCGCTGGAGCGTCACCGCCATGGTGTGCTCGCGGGTGTAGCGGCGGGCGTTGTCGATGGAGACCGCGGCCCGGGTGACGAGCTCCTCGGCGAGTGCCACCTCTTCGGTGTCGAAGGGCTGGGGCTTGTCCGAGCGCCAGAAGCTGACCGTGCCCAGGACGACATTGCCGGCCCGCAGGGGGACCGCGATCAGAGAGTGGATGCCGTACTCGATGACGTGGGCGGAGCGCTCCCAGTCCTGCGCGCGCCACCCGGTGGCCTCGGCGAGGCGCGACTCGAGGACGGCCCGGCCGCTGCTGATGCCGCGGGCCTGGGGAGCGGATTCGACCAGGGGGATGCGCTCGCCGACCTTGTACAGCGGGGCGTCCTCACGGATGCCGCTGAGCGCGACGCGGCGCAGGGTGGTCGCCGCCTCCGGCTCGCCTCCGCTGAGCACCGCGTCGAAGAGGTCGACGGTGGTGAAGTCCGCGAACCGCGGCACGGTGAGCTCGGCCAGCTCCTCGGCGGTGCGGGTCACGTCCAGACTGGTGCCGATGCCCACCGTGGCGTCGTACAGCATGTCGAGGCGCTCGCGGGCCACCTCGGCGCGCCCGGACAGGGCCCGCAGCTCGGTCGAGTCGCGCAGGGTGGCGACGCTGCCCGGCGGGCCGCCCTGGATGTCGGTGGGCCGCTGGTTGACCGCCAGGAGGCGGTCCTTCACCCGGTGCACCTCGTCGGTGGCGACCCGTCCGGAGGCCAGCAGCTCGGCGGTGTCGGCGGGGAGCCCGAGGTCGAGGACGTGCCGGCCCTCGGCGTCGGCGGGCAGGTCGAGCAGCCGGTGGGCCTCGTCGTTGGCGAGCAGCAGCCGGCCCTCGCCGTCGACGATCAGGACGCCCTCGCGTACCGCGTGCAGCACCGCGTCGTGGTGCTCGTACATGCGGGTCATCTCGTGCGGGCCCAGACCGTGCGTCTGGCGCAGCAGCCGTCGGCTGACCAGCGCCGTGCCCCCCGTGGCCAGGGCGAGTCCCACCGCGGCGGCCATCAGGAGCAACGGCACCTGCTGGTCGGCGGTGCCGCCCACCTTGGCGGTGGTGATGCCGGCCGACACCAGGCCCACGACCTTGCCGTCGTCCTTGATCGGGACGACGGCCTGCACGAGCGGTCCGATGGTGCCCGTGATGTCCTCGGTCACCACCCGTCCGGCCAGCGCGGGGGCGATGTTCCCGACGAACTTCTTGCCGATGCGGTCCGGCTTGGGGTGCGTGTACCGGATGCCGTTGGTGTCCATGACGACGATGAAGTCCACGTCGGTCGCCTTGCGGGCCGCCTCTGCGCGCGGTTGGAGCACCGCCGAGGGATCGGGACTGTTGAGGGCCTCCACGGTGCCGGGGGCGTTGGCGAAGGCCTGGGCGACGGCCACCGAACGGTTGCGGGCCTCGATGGTGCTGTCGTGCCGCACCTGGAGCACCAGGGCCACCACCGCGGCCACGACCAGCAGCAGGACGATCACGACCTGGAGGACGAACACCTGCCCGGCCACGCTGCGACCGCCGACCACCGCCCGCAGGGCTCCCGGCCGCCGTCGCGTCCGGGCCCCGTCGCGCTCCGCCCGCGTGGGCGAACTGCCCCTCAGCGGACCCTCGTGCCGGTCGTGAGCGCGGTCGGGTGTCTGCGGTGGGCGGGGACCGCCGGGGCGACGGGCCGATCCGCCCCCGAAGCGGCCCAGGAGTCGGACCATGTGCTCATGTCTACACTGCCGCGCCCCGGGAGGCGAGGGGCGTCACGCGGTGTGACAGAACATGAACAAACCCGCCAGACCCTGGTCACGGTGTGCCGGACGGTGCCGCGCGCCGGGTGGCGAGCAGCAGCGCGATGTCGTCGGGGCGGTCCAGGGCGTGCCGGGCGGTCGCGGTGAGCCGGTCCGCCACGCCCGCGAGGAACCGGCTGCCCGGCCGGGCGACCGGCGCGCCGGCCTTCGCGAGGGCCACCCGCAGTGCGGTGATCCCCTCGTCGATGTCGCTGCCGGGCCGCTCCACCAGCCCGTCCGTGTAGAGCGCCAGGATCGCGCCGGGTTCCATCCGCAGCTCGGTGACCGGATAGCGGGTCCGCGGGGCCACTCCGAGGACCACCCCGCCGGGCAGGTCCAGGACCCGGGTGCGGCCGTCCGCACTGCGCAGCAGAGGCGGCGGGTGCCCGGCGCGGGCAGCCCTGGCCACTCCGGTGGCGGGGTCGAGCCGGATGTAGCAGCAACTGGCGAACAGGCCGGGATCGAGGTCGATGAGCAGATGGTTGGTGCTGCTCATGACCTCGTCCGGCGGCCGGTCGCCGAGCGCGAACGCCCTGACCGCGCTGCGCAGCTGGCCCATGGTGGCAGCCGCCTGCACGCCGTGGCCCTGGACGTCCCCGATGACCAGGGCCAGCCCGTCGCCGGACTCGACGACGTCGTACCAGTCCCCGCCGACCTCCATCCCCGCGGTGCCCGGGAGATAGCGCCCGGCCGTCTCCAGCTGCGGGTGCGCCGACAGACGGCGCGGCAGGAGCGCCTGCTGGAGGCCGCGGGCGAGCACGGTCTCCGACTCGTAGCGCTGCGCCTTCTCCATGGCGTGGGCGATGAGTCCGGCCAGCGCGGTGAGCACCGTGCGCTCCTCGGTGCTGAAGCTGCGCGGCCGGTCGAAGCCGAGGATGCAGGAGCCGACCGGCCGGCCCGAGGCGATCAGTGGCAGGAAGGCCCGGGCGCCCTCGGTGGCGTCCAGGGCGATGCCCGGGTAGGCGGCCGTCAGCTCTTCCATCGAGTCGAAGAAGAGCGGACGGCCGGTGGTGAGGGTCTCCACGCCGGGCAGGTGCGTGCTCATGTCCACGCCGTCGAAGGGCGCGAGGAAGCCCTTGGGGAAGCCGGCCTCCCACTCCAGGTACAGATGTCGCTCCTGAAGCAGGTAGATCGCGAGCCGGCGGCCGCCGAACGCGGGCAGCAGCTCCCGCATCACGACGGCGGACACCTGCCGGGCGGTGGCGGCCTCGGTCAGGGCGATGGCCAGCGCGATCGGCCGGTACAGCGGCGCCAGCGGGCTCGCGCCCTCGGCCGTCTCCTGCGCCGCGGGGCTGCCCGCCACCCGGCTCGCGGGCCGGACCGTGCAGGTCAGCCGGTCGGGACCGGGATACACGGACAGGGCGAGCCAGTCGCCTTCGTACGGCTGCGGGGCGGGCTCGTTGTCCTGTGCGGGTGGGGGTGGCTGGGCATCAGTAGCGGGCGGAGGTGGCTCGGCGTCCCGGGCGGTGGGTGGTGGCTCGGTGTCTTGTGCGGGTGGTGGCTCTGTGTGGTGGGCGGCCGGCGGTGTCCCGGCCTCCGGCGCGGTCCGCGGTGGCCGGGTGTTGGAGGGCGGTGGTGGGGCGTTGTGGGCGGACCGTGGTGACTCGGCGTGGCGAGCGGAGCCCTGTGGCCCGGAATCTTTGGCGGATCGTGGTGGCACGTGGTCCTGGTCGGAGCGCTGAGGCGCGTCGTCGTGGCCGGATCCCGATGGCATGTCCTCCCGACCGGACCGCGGTGGCGAGTCGTCTTGGCCGGACCATGGTGGCGCGTCGTTCTGGTCGGACCATGGTGGCGAGTCGTCTTGGTCGGACCATGGCGGTACGTCGTTCTGGTCGGATCGTGGTGGCGCGTCTTCCCGACCGCCCCGTGGTGGCGCGCCCTCGCGATCGGACCGTGCCGGCACGTCGCCCTGGTCGGACCTCGGCGGCGCGCCCTCGCGGTCGGACCACGGGGATCCCATGCCCTGAGCGGGCCACATTGCCCCGTTGTCCTGAGCAGCCGGCCGCGGCTCGGGCTCCCGGGTGGGTGGTCGTACGAGATGGAAGTGGACCGGGTCGGGTGTGAGGAGGGCCGCCCGCAGGTGGTCCTCGAAGTCGGGGCGGGCCAGCCAGGGCACGGCCTCCCACAGGTCGCGGCCGACGAGCTCGGCGCGGGGGCGGCCCAGGAGCTCGGCGGCGCGCGGATTCGCGTAGACGACCAGGCCAAGACGGTCGACGCAGAACACGCCGTCGGGCAGCAGGTCGGCCGCCGAGTCCGCCGTGGGGGCGGGGCCCGGGGCCACGACGACGCCCCGGACCGCGGGTGCGGCGGGCGGTTCGTAGGCGTTCCACAGGTCCAGCAGGCGCAGCGCGCCCTCCTTGTCCCGCAGGTAGAGGGGCAGCGCGGGAGGGCGGCCGGCGGCGGTGTCCCGCAGGGTGGCCAGGATGCGGTGCGTGTCGCTGGGGGCGACGGCCTCGGCGAACGCTTCGACGGTGCCGGCGAACTCGCTGGGCGGCAGACCCAGGAGGGTGTGCAGGTCCTCGTCCAGGGTGATGCCGGCCGACGCGGGGTCCCAGGCGAAGCGCCCGGCGCGTCCCACGGACGCGGAGGCGGTCGGCGGCCGCAGACAGACCGGCTCGCCCCCCCAGGCGACCTGGTCCGGCTTCCCGTCCTCAAGGTCCCGCAGCGCCTCGCCCAGCTCCTGGGCGAGGCGCACCATACGGTCCCGGCCGGCCAGCACCTCGGCGGCGTCGGTGACGGCCGGGCGCAGCACGGTCAGCACACCGAAGGTCGTGGAACCGCCGATGACGGGCACGTAGAGCGAGCCGAACTGGAACGGCAGCCCGGCGGCGAACTGCGGGTAGCGCCGCATGGTCTCGGTGGCGTTCGGCAGGACCACCTGGACCCCGAGCCGGTAGGCGTCCGCGACGGGGAAAGGACGGTCGACGTGCAGCCGCCACCACGGGCGGAACAGCGGTCCGGGCAGTCCCGACAGAACGGCGAGCCGCAGCAGTCCGGGCGTGCGGGAGCGCAGATAGACCCCTCCGGCGTGGCCGCCGGCCGCACTGACCGCCTCCGTCGAGGCGTCGATCAGCAGTGCCGTCAGCCGCCCGGCCGTCGGGTGTGGGTCCTCGACGCTCCCAGTCATCGGCCTACCTAGTCCGTGCACCGTCCCGCGGGCGACACAGCAAGAATGCGCCACAAGGACACCGGCCCGCACCCGGGCGGCTCATATGTACACCTCGCTCACCGCGCTGGACAACCGTCGGGCAGACTCTTAGGGTTAATTTCCAGATCTAGATATTGAGTCTATTCAGCTTGCGGGCGGAGTGCCGGTGGTCAAAGAGGTCGTGGACGGTGCGGACGAGCACCTCATCGGTGAGGCCGAGAAGATCGCTGTCGCGCTCGGCCGTATGTTTCCGGGCCTGTGCGAGGTGGTCCTGCACGACCTGCGGGATCCGCGGCACGCGATCCGGGCCATCGAGAACAACCTCTCCGGCCGCCGGGTCGGGGACTCCGCGACCGAGCTGGGACTGGCCCGCATCGCCGATCCGGAGTACCCGAGCGTTCTCCAGAACTATCCGAATCGGTTCCCCGACGGCCGCCCGGCCAAGAGCACGTCCATCGGGATCAAGAACGAGGCCGGTGAGTACATCGCGGCCCTGTGTCTCAATCTCGACGTGTCGGTGCTGTCACCCGTGACGCTCGCCCTGTCGAACCTCGTGGCCACGGACACCGAGCACCGCGAACAGCCCCTGGAGACCCTGCGGGACCGCACCACGCGCGAACTGCGCAGGACGGTGGAGGAGTTGGCCGCGGAGCGCGCCGCCACACCCCGGTCGCTGAGCAGACAGGACAAGAAGGCGCTCGTACGGCGGCTGCACCGGGACGGGTACTTCGACTCACGGGACGCCGCGCAGACGATCGCGGATCTGCTGGGCGTGTCCCGGGCGACCGTCTACAACTACAGCAAATGAAGGACCGCTCATGACCTCCGCCGGACCGCACCCCGGCCCGCCACCGGCCGCCCGCCCCCTGCTGCACATCCCCGAGGAGCGGACCGCCGCGCTCGTCGACGAGGACCTGGCCCTGGAAGCGGCCCGCGCCGCCTTCGCCGCGACGGTGAACGGCCCGGTCTTTCCCTCGCTCGCCGTGCACGGATCCGACCCGCGCAACAGGTTCACCCTCAAGCCGTCCGCGTCCGACAGGCAGGCCGGCGTGAAGATCGGCACGTACTGGCCGGGAAACACCGAGCACGGGCTGCCCCGCCACCACTCCACCCTGCTGCTGCTCGACCAGACGACCGGCAGGCTTGGGGCCGTTCTGGAGGTCGGCACCGCGAACGCCTACCGGACCGCCGCCGCCGACGCCCTGGCCGTCGACCTGCTGGCCCGTCGGGACGCCACCACTCTCGCGGTCTTCGGTACCGGGCACCAGGCGGCCTACGAGGTGCGGGCCGTGAGCCGGATCCGGGCCGTCGGCGCGGTCCTGGTCGTGGGACGTACGGCCGAACGCGCTGAGCGGACCGCGGCGGCACTGGCCGCACAAGGCCATGACGCCCGCGCCGTTAGCGCCGAGGAAGCCTGCGCACGGGCCGACATGATCGTCACCGCCACCACCGCACGGGCCGACACCCCGCCGTTGTTCGAAGCCGCGTGGGTCCGCCCCGGTACGCATCTGTCCTGCATGGGCGCCGACGCACCCGGCAAGCGTGAACTCCCGCCCGAACTGTTCGCCCGCGCCCGCGTGTTCTGCGACCTGCCCGAGCAGGCCCGCCGTATGGGGGAGAGTCAGCACGCCCCCGCGGACACGGTCCTCACCCCGCTCGGAGACGTCCTCACCGGTCGGACGGAAGGCCGTACCGCCGACAGTGACATCACGGTCTTCGACAGCTCCGGGATCGGAGTGCAGGACCTGTATCTGGGCCTGGCCCTACTAGAGAAGATGGACATCTCCCTGTGAGCCGCGTGAGTCCCGGTCCTGCGAGCCCTGTTCAGACCGCTGCGGGCGCCGCCGTGCGGACCCTGGCCGATCCCGACACGCCGTTCGCCGTCGTCGACGTCCACAAGGTCGGACGCAACGTCGAGCGGCTGGCGGCCAGGGCCGAGCGGCTCGGTGTCACCCTGCGGCCGCATGTGAAGACGGCCAAGAGCCTCGATGTCGCCGCCCTCCTGCACGCAGGCGACCCGGCTTGCCCGGTCACGGTGTCCACCCTGGCCGAGGCGGAGGCGTTCGCCGACGGCGGTTACACCGACATCACCTACGCCGTGGGCATCGACCCCCACAAACTCCCGCGTGTCGTCGCCCTGTTGCGTCGCGGTGTCACCCTGCGCGTCCTGCTGGACAGCGCGGAGCAGGCGGAGTTCGTGGCCGAGGCCTCCCGCCGGGCCGGACTTCGCGTCCCCACCCAGATCGAGATCGACTGCGACGGTCACCGCGGCGGTCTCACGCCCGACGCTCCCGGCCTCCCGGAGATCGGCCGCATCCTGCACGAAGCGGGCTGCCTGGACGGGGTGTTGACCCACGCCGGCGAGTCCTACTTCGCCCGCACAGCCGACGAGCAGCGCCTGGCCGCGGAGAACGAACGCGACAGTGCCGTCGCCGCGGCCGAGCGACTGCGCGCGGCGGGCCTGACCGTGTCCACCGTCAGCATCGGTTCGACCCCCACCGCCCACGCCGCCGAGGACCTCACCGGCGTCACCGAACTGCGCGCGGGCAACTACGTGTTCTTCGACCTGGTAATGGCCGGCCTCGGAGTCTGCCGCGTCGAGGACCTCGCCCTGTCGGTCGTCGTCACCGTCATCGGACACCGCCCCGAGTACGGCTGGATCCTCACCGACGGTGGCTGGATGGCCATGTCCCGCGACCGCGGCACCGCGGCCCAGGCGCAGGACCAGGGATACGGCCTGGTCGCCGACCTCGCCGGCAATCCGATCCCGGGCCTGGTCATGACCGCCGCCAGCCAGGAACACGGCACCCTCACCGCCCGCGACGGCACCCGCCTGCCCGAGCTGCCCCTCGGCACCCGCTTGCGCATCCTGCCCAACCACGCCTGCGCCACGGCGGCCCAGCACCACGGTTACCACGTCGTCGACGGCACGCGGACGACGGCCGGCGCGCCGGCCGTCCAGGCCTTCTGGAGCCGCGTCAGCGGGTGGTGATCCGGTTGCCACGTCCAGGTGCCGAGGCGCGTTTCGCCACCCGTCGTCCCCACGTCACGTCGGTCCCCATGCCCCCTCGTCCCCGTCATCTCCCTCAAGTGGGCGGTTGTGTAGGGTGTTTGGAAGAGTCGGCGGGGCAAGGCGGTCTGCCCCGTGGGCGCGACACGCCGAGGCCGTGACCGATGTCGCTCCGACGCGCAGGCGTAAAGTGCCGCGTGGGAGGGGAATCACCCTTGTGCAGATCGTGACTTGTGGTATTACAGAGGCCGTTCAAGGGGTAACTACCACCACGCGCGGGTGTTCAATCGTGGTGATGATCATGATGTGATCAGAGGGTGTCTCGGACTACGTTGCCGCTGTGATCACCTCTCAACTCCCCGTAACGGCACCCCCGCTGACCGAGACGGCCGCGATCCGGCACCTCCTCTTCGGCGCGCAGGCGGAGATCCATGAGCCCTGGCGACGCCTGTTCAGCTCCGACGTGTTCGCCTACCACGAGGGGCTGACGCACCAGGAGCGCACGGAACTGTCCTATCAACGCCTACGCACGGTGAACGCGGCGGTGCCCGATCCCCAGGCCCTCGCGCGCGACCCGATCGCCCTGAGCGCCCTGCACGAATGGGCCGGGGTGGCGGACGCCGGCATGACGACGCTCGCCAGCATCCACTACAACCTGTTCCTCGGCAGTCTGCTCGAACACGACCACGAGGGGCGGGACTTGGGCCCCTATCTGCGGATGGAGCGCATCGGCACCTTCCTGTGCACCGAGCAGGCGCACGGCAACGACGCCCCCCAGTTGGAGACCACCGCGACCCTGGACCGGGCCACGGGGGGTTTCGTGCTCACCACCCCGACGCGGGGAGCCCGCAAGTGGATGCCCAACACCTCCGTGGCCGGCGGCCCGAAGGACGCCCTGGTCGCGGCCCGTCTGGTGATCGACGGCAAGGACCAGGGCGTCTTCCTCTTCCTGACCGCGCTGACCGACGGGAACGGCCGTCATCTGCCGGGCGTGGAGGTCGAGTTGCTGCCCCAGACGGCCAGCAGCCCGGTCGACCACTGCGCCACCTCCTTCCACGGGGTGCGGTTGCCACGGACGGCCATGCTCCAGGGCGAACACGGTCGGCTTACGGACGAGGGCGAGCTCGTCTCCTGCCTGGGCAGCCCGCGCAAACGGTTCCTGCGCTCCATCGGCCGCGTGACCATGGGCAAACTGTGCATGAGCGCCTACAGCCTCGGGGTGACACGGCACGCCCTGACCGTCGCCGTCCGCCACGCCCACCAGCGGGTCACCTCGGGGATGACCAGCGGGCAGCGGGTGCCTCTGTTCGCGCATCGCACCCACCACGCCCCGCTGGTGGAGGCGCTCGCCACAACCTACGCCGCCACCTTGCTGCAGCGTGAGGTCGTACGGCGATGGGCGCAGGCGGCGGAGGGCGAGCGCGAGGAGGCCGAGCGGCTGGTGGCGGTGGCCAAGGGCTGGATCACCTGGCAGGCCAGAGCCGTGATGACCGAGTGCCGGGAACGCTGCGGCGCACAGGGCCTGTTGCTCTCCAACGGGATCGCGGGCCAGCTCGCGGCCAACGAGGGCACGATCACCGCGGAGGGCGACAACACCGTCATCTGGGTCAAGGCGGCCGGGGAGATGCTGCTGGGCGGCTTCAGCCCGACGCCCCCCAGCGACGTGCCCCCGGCCACCCGGAGCCTGCACGATCCGGCTCACCTGCACGACCTGATGGGCGACCTGGAGCGAATACGTCACGGGCGGGCCCGTGGCCGGCTGCGCACGAAACGGGCCGCCTCGCCCCTCGACCGCTGGAACGGCGCCTCCGGCGCGGCGCTGTCCCTGGTCGACGCCCACGTCCACCGGCTGGCCGCGCAGCAACTCCTTGCCGCGGCGGCGCAGGCGACCGACCCGCAGGTGGCTCTCCTGCTGGAGCACCTCCACCGGCTGTTCGCCCTGCGTTACGTGGCCGCGCACAGCGGTGAACTGCTCGCGCACGAGCGGCTGACCGCCGAGCAGGTCCGGTACCTGCCGGAGGTCCTGGAGGCCACCGTCGCCGCACTGGTGCCGCACGCCCTGACCCTCACCGGTGCCTTCGCCGTGTTGGAAGAGATCACTGAGCGCCATCCGGCGCTGCGATCCGAGGTGGTGCCGGCGTGACCGTCGCCACCACGCGCTGAGGCCGGGCCGCGGAGCAGTCCGCGGCCCGCCTCTGTTTAAGGCTTGGCTTATATAAGTGGTGGATGGCATAGTGGGTGACGTGCACGCGTTCGACGTACTCGGAGATCCGGTCCGACGCCGGATATTGGAACTGCTCGCCTCGGGCGAGCAGGCGTCGGGCGAGGTCAGTGCCGTGATCCGGGACGAGTTCGGGATCTCCCAGCCTGCCGTCTCGCAGCATCTGAAAGTGCTGCGGGAGAGCGGCTTCGCCTCGGTGCGCGCCGACGGCAACCGGCGGCTGTACGCCGTCGAGGCCGCCCCGCTCCGGGAGGTGGATGCCTGGCTGGAGCGCTTCCGGGGTTTCTGGGACCAGCGGCTCGACGCACTCGGAACGGAGCTCGCGCGAGGAAAGCGCGAGCGCAGGATGCAAGGAGAGGTGAGCGAGCATGAGTGAGATCGCCGACGCGATCAACCGTATGCACCGGCGGGTCGGCACCCGGCAGGTCGAGGCCGGCGAGGCCCGCACGGTCCTGCTGCGCCGTACGTACGACGCCGAAGTCGCCGACGTGTGGGACGCCGTGACCTCTCCCGAGCGGATCGCCCGCTGGTTCATGCCGGTCAGCGGCGAGCTCAAGGTGGGCGGCCGCTACCAGCTGGAGGGCAACGCCGGCGGCGAGATCCTCGAGTGCGTGGAACCCGAGCGGTTGCGGGTGAGCTGGCTGTACGGCCCCGACCCGGGCTTCAGCGAGGTCGAGGTGCGCCTGACCGCCGAGGACGGGGAGCGCACGGTCCTCGAACTGGAGCACGTGGCCGTCGTACCGGACGGCTTCTGGGACCAGTTCGGGCCCGGCGCCGTCGGAGTCGGCTGGGACCTGGGGCTCTACGGACTCGCCCTGCACCTCGCGGGCGGCGGCCTCGACAAGGAGGAGGCCGCGACCTGGCACACCACGCCCGAGGGCAGCGCGTTCATCACCGGCTCGGGCGAGGGATGGGGTGAGGCGTACGCCGCCTCCGGCGCGGACCGGGAGACGGCGGCGAGGACGACGGCCGCGACGATCGCGTTCTACACGGGAACGGAAGCCTGACGCCCCGTCCCCGGCTCAGCCGACGCGCAGGGTGCGCCGCGCCAGCTCGTACGCCGGGAGCATCTCCTCGTGTTCGTCGGTGTCGAGTCCGCCGAGATGCACCACCACCGGCCCATTGGCGGTGGTGACGGCGAAGGCGCTCTCCTCCTTCGTCTCGTCCAGGAGCTCGCTGGCGTAGAGGTACTCGACCTTCGTACCCGAGAGGCCACCGGACGTGAACGCGCTGTACTTCTCCTTGCTCACTCCGTCCTCGGCCGCGACGAAGGCCTCCAGCACGGTCCGGGCGTCGGCGTCACCGGACCTTCCGGTCCATACCCGCAGGAAGCCGATGCTGCCCGCGGGTTTGGCGTCGATCTCGCAGGCCAGGGTGACGGGCCCCTGGCTCAGCGGCGCCTTCACCGCCTCGGCCTTCCAGCTCTTGGCGAGGTCGAAGGTGACGGGCAGCTCGCACGCCGAGCCGGCGGCGCCGATGGTGCCGCCGCTGCTCGCGGTCGAGCGGTCCCGGCCGGAAGTCTCCGCGGTCGCCGACGGGCGCCCGGACGCTGTGGAGTCGTCCCCCTCGCCGGCCTCCGAACAGCCCGTCAGCACACCCGCCAGCAACGCCGCATGGGCTATCCGAAGCCATGTGTTCCCCGCCCTGACCAGCATGGCCGAGACTCCCTCCATTCAGTGGTGGTACTCGAAGGAGTCAGGTTAGGTGGCACGAATAACGAATCGTGCAGCGATGGGGGAAGCGTTGTTGACCTTCGACGAGTACTGCGACGCGATCGTCGCCCAGACCGATCTGCTCACCCGGCACGTCAAGGGCGCCGACCCGGCCGCTCAGGTGCCCACCTGCCCCGGCTGGGACCTCGGCCGGCTGCTGCGGCACGTGGGTGGCGATCACCGCTGGGCGGAGGAGATCGTACGGACCCGGGCCACCGAGCCGATCGACGACGACCCGGTCAACGACCCGGCCGCCTACGCCGGCCTCGACGACTCCGCAATCGGCGGCTGGCTCGCCGAGGGCGCCACGAGGCTGGCCGGCACCCTGCGCGCGGCCGGGCCCGACGTGCCGGTGTGGACTCCCGCCGACGAGCACCTGGTCCAGCAGTCCGCGATGTTCTGGGCGCGGCGCATGACGTACGAGACCCTGCTGCACCGGGCCGACGCGGCACTCGTGACCGGGGCGGAGTTCGTGGTCGAGGAGTCTCTCGCGGTGGACGCCGTGGAGGAGTGGCTGGAGTTCTCCACCGTTCCCGAGGCCTACGAGCCGCTCCCGGGCGTGCCCGAACTGCTCGGGAACGGGCGGATCCTGGGCTTCGACGCGGGAGCCGCGGGGGAGTGGCTGCTCGACCTCGGCGGAGACCGACCGGTGTGGCGGCGCGGGACCGGCGTGGCCGCCGTGAGCGTGTGCGGTCCGGTCACTGACCTGCTCCTGTTCCTCTACGCCCGTCCGGCGCCCGGTGTCGAGACGCGGGGGGACTCGGAACTGCTTGAGCTGTGGCTGAGGCGCACCCGGTTCTGGCTGGAGGCCTAGACGCGCGAAGGGGCAGGTGTGGCCGAAGCCACGTGCCGGGGGAGGCCGGAGCCATGTCGTCCCGGCGGGACCGCGGGCTACGGTTCGCGCAGTCCCCTCTCCCCAGCACCTCGGGCGGCCCGGCAGTGCAAGCAGATCTCTCCCCGGTCATCGCGGCGACCGCTCACTGGCTGACCCGCGCCTATCCACCGGCCGGCGGCGCCCTGGCCGCCGCGTTGTGCGAGGTGCAGGCCCGGCAGGCCGTGACGGTCGCCGCCTGGCTGCGCTATCCGACGGCGATGGACGCCGCGCTCGTCGGGATGGCGGGTCCGGGCGGCTCCGACCGCCTCGACTGGGCCACCGGCGCGGACGCCACCGACCGGGACGCCGAGGACCGTGCCTGGCGTACCTGGGTGGACGAGGTCGTGGCCAGCTGGGCGGCCTGTCTGCTCTCCCATCCCGAACTGGCCGAACGGGCGGTGGCCGGCCTCGCGCAGGGCGAGCACACGACGGGCTCACCGGCCGCGTTCCGCCGTCTGCTCGCCCCGGACGCTACGGACCGGAATGCCGCCGCCCTGCTCCGCCACCCCGACCTGGTCGCAACAGTGGCCGGGCTGCACCGGGGCGAGCTGCTGGACCGGCTGGGGTCGGACGAGGCGCTGGCCGCCTGAGAACGGGCGCCCGCGTCCCCGAAACCTCAGTCCTCCTTGCCGCGGCCCGAGAGCGCGTCCCGGAGCCGGTCGACCAGGCCGGTTCCCGGAGCGAGGAGCTTGTTCGCCGGAGGAGTGTCCGGAGCCGACGGGTGCGGGCGGGTCGGCGCCATCTTCTTGGCGCGGCGCACCTTCTCGCCCAGGTCGTTCAGCTCCTTCTCCGAGCACGCGACACGCAGCTGCGGGAAGAGGGTCTCCTCCTCCTCGGCGATGTGCGAGCGGACCTCGCTCATCAGCTCGCCGATGAGCCGGTCGAACTCGGGGTCGTCCGCCTCGCAGCGCTCCAGGTCCTTCATGAGCTGTTCGGCCTTGGAGTGGTCCTCGATCTCCCGGTCGGCCATGGTGTTCCCGTTGACCAGGTGCTCCCGTACCGCCGGGTAGAGGTACTCCTCCTCCGCGACCGAGTGCCGGATCAGCTCCATGGTGGCCTGGTCGGCGTACACCTTCCGCTTCTTCTCACCGGGCGCCAGCGCCTCGATCTTCCCGAACAGTTCCTCGACCTCGTGGTGATCGGTCACCAGCTCGTCGATGACGTTTCCTCCGTGTCCCATGTTCTCTCACCTCCGTCCCCCGGGTGCCCTGTGCCGCACTCTCTACGCCTGGTCACAGGCTTGTCAGGGCCTGTGGGGACAACTGTTTGATCAAGGTGTTGGTCCAGCGCATCTGGCGCGGGGTCTGCGGGTGGCACGCCGACGCCGGTTCCAGCAGCCGTTCGTCCCGGGTCGCCCGGGCGGCCTGCGCGAGCATCTCCCAGTGCAACGCGTTCTCCGTGGCGGCCAGGTGCAGGGCACGCAGGTCGTGGAGGAGAAGCAGACCTTCAGGTCCCTCGCCGGAGGTGGGTTCGAGCGTGTCGTCGTCGAGGCGCAGCCCTTCGGCAGCGGCGTGCTCGGCGAGCCGCCCCGCATGCTCGCGCGACCAGGCGGCGAGGTCTCGGGCGACGTGGTGGACCTCGTGTTCCTCGGTGTGCCGCTCGGACACGGCCACCAGGCTCCGCGCCAGCTGCCGCTCCCCGTGGTGCAGGGCGCGCAGGGTGTGGGCGATGCCGTCCTTCATGGCGTGCCTCCGGGCTCGCGTCCCCGTACGCCCGCCATCCGGCCGTCGACGACGGCGATGTCCATGGCGTCACCGCCTGAGTGCAGCAGCGACGCCGCACCCACCCACCTCCGCACCGCGCCGGGCTCCACCCCCTCCGCGAGATACGTGTCCACCCTGGGCGGCCAGTCCTCGTGGCGCCGGTACGGCGTCCGGGCGCCCCAGGGATCCGCGATCCGGTCCGCCTTCATGAGCGGCCTCCCTGACAACTCCTGCTGCTCGCTCCTGAGTACCCGTGCCCGGAGCCGGTAACGGTGTCCGGGTGTAAGAGGGGCCGTTGGAAGGAACCCGCACCAGGACACAGCCGTACGACCTCTGGGGAGGCCTTTGTGACCGACGCCGTGGACGAGGTGCTCGCGCGAGTGCGCGGAGAGGTGGCCGCACGGGCGGATCGGCTGTGGGACATGGCGCGGATGCTGCATTGCGACCCGGAGTACGCCTTCGAGGAGCACCGGGCGGCCGCCCTGCTGTGCGGGGAACTCGAATGGGCGGGGTTCACGGTGCGGCGGGATGTCGCCGGCCTGCCCACCGCGTTCACGGCGCGCTCCGGCACCAGGTCCCGCCCCGCGGTGGCCCTGATGCTGGAGTACGACGCGCTGCCCGGCCTCGGCCACGCCTGCGGCCACAATCTGATCGCCGGGGCGGGCTTGGGCGCGGCGCTGGCCGCCCGAGCGGTGCTCGACCGGGACGCGGGCACCGTGTGGGCGATCGGCACGCCCGCGGAGGAGGTCGGTGGCGGCAAGGTCACCGAGACCGACGCCGGGGTGTTCGACGACGTCGACGCGGCGCTGATGTTCCACCCCGGTGTGCACAGCTGGCAGTGGGCGCCGCTGACCGCGCAGGCCCAGTACCGGGTCGGGTTCCGCGGGCGCGCCGCCCACCCGACCGGGAATCCCACCGAGGGCATCGACGCGCTCGCCGCGCTCATCCAGCTGTTCAACACCCTGGCCGTGGTCGGGCGCAGGCTGCCCGAGGGCTCGCATGTGCAGGGCATCGTCACGGACGGCGGCAAGGCCACCAACATCGTCCCCGAGTACGCGGAGGGTCTCTTCGGGCTGCGCGCGCTGACCACGGCCGCCCTGGAGGACCTGGCGGGGGAGCTGCTGACCTGCGCCCAGGGCGTGGCACGGGCGACGGGCACGACGGTCACGGTGGAACGGGCCACGCCGCGCTACGAGCACTTCAGGGACAGCACGGTGCTGTCGGCCCGGTTCGCCCGGCACTTGGCAGGAACGGGCATCGAGATGACACCGCCCGCGCCGGGCGTCTACCTGGGCTCCTCCGACGCCGGCAACGTCAGCGGACGGGTGCCCGCCATCCACCCCTTCGTGGCGATCATGGAGGAGGACGGTTCGGACCACACTCCCGAGTTCGCCGTCGCGGCCGGATCCGAGCGCGGCCGACGGGTGATGCTCGCGGCGGCGGAGGCGCTGGCCTGTACCGCGGTGGAGGTCCTGTTGCGCCCGGAGCTGCGGGACGCGGCGTGGGAGGACCACGACCGGGCGTCCGTCCGCGGCTGAGGGGGCCCGCTGCCGGTGCGCGCCCCCGGTCGGTGTTCGGAGGAACCGTCAGCCGGCGTGCAGGTGATACACGTTGAACGCCCGCCGGATCACGGGCTGGGCCACGTTGCGCACCCGCACGCCGCCGGCCGTCATCCCGTGCTCCGTGCCCGCGTGGGCGTGTCCGTGCACGCTCAGGTCGGCCCCCGCGGTGTCGATCGCCTCGGCCAGCAGATAACTGCCGAGGAACGGATAGATCTCCGGCGGCTCACCCGCCAGTGTGTCGGCGACGGGGGAGAAGTGGGTGAGCGCCACCCGCGTCCCGCAGCCCTGCCGCTCCAGTTCCTCCAGCGCGGTGCGCAGTCCGTCCGCGCAGCGCCGTGAGTACCGTACGAACTCCTTCATCAGCGGTTCGCCGAACTCCCCGGCGCTGCGGCCCACGAACCCGCCGCCGAAGCCCTTGGTGCCGGCGACACCCACGCGGGTGCCGCCGCACTCGACGATCGTCCCCTCGCCCTCGAGGACCCGCACACCGGCGTCTTCCAGGAGGGCCGCGACCTTCTCGGGCTGCTCGTCGTGGTGGTCGTGGTTGCCGAGCACCGCCACGACCGGCACCGGAAGGTCCCGTACCTCCTGGGCCACCACCCGGGCTTCCTCCGGCGTGCCGTGCCGGGTGAGGTCCCCGGCCAGCAGAAGCAGGTCGGCGCAGTCCGGCAGGGTCTCGAAGGCGGGACGCAGCACCCCTTGGCTCTCCGGGCCCATGTGGATGTCCCCCACGGCGGCGACGCGGATCACGGCAGCTCCTCCGCATGGTCGGGCGTGGCGGTCTCGGCGACCACCACGTCGGTGTGCACGGACAGCCCGGCCAGCTCCTCGTGGACGGTCCGCAGTACGGTCTCCCGGCACTGCGCGGACGGCACGGTGCCGGTGACCACGACGGCCCCGGCCCGCACCTCGGCGCGCACTCCCAGCTCGCCGAGTTCCTCCGCGGCGAGCCGGTCGCGCAGGTGGGCGACGCGGTACTCGACGTTCTCCTCGGACCGTTCGGGCGCGGACCTGCTCATGACCGTTCCTCCTCGCTCCGCGGCTCGATGACCTCCAGCCGTTCCAGGAAGTAGAAGAACGCGTCCGGCATCGGCGCGTCCCCGCAGCCCCGGCGTACGGCGTCCCAGTCGACCTTCTCCCGCAGCGCGCGGGCGATCGGCAGGACGGCCCCGAAGTCGCAGTGGTGCTCGGAGAACGCGGACAGCAGGCTGTGCAGCAGGTCGGTCGGGGACAGCACGGGCATGAACACCGAGTCCACCGAGAGTTCGTGGGCCCGCCCCAGCAGTTCCCTGGTGACGGGCTGATGGGCCAGTTCGAAGATCAGGTCGACCTGCTGGCCCAGGCAGTCGGCCTTCAGCAGCCAGTCCTCCGGAGGGGTCCGCACCTCCAGACCCGCCTCGCGGAGGGTCTCTGCCACAAACGGCGCGTCCTCGGGGAGGATCGCGAAGTCGACGTCGTGCTGAAGATTCTGGGCGCCGCCGTGTGCGTACACGGCGACACTGCCCGCGAGTGCGAACGGGTGCCCTTCCCGTTTCAGAATCGCGCCGACCTGCTTGGCCGCCTCCAGGATCGCCTGGTTGCGGTCGACGGGCAGGCTCGCGGCGAGCGCGTCGGCGGCGCTCCCCGTCGCCAGTCGCAGTCCGGCGGCGCCCCCGTGGCGGGCGACGTCGTCGTCGGCGTGCTGCGTCATCAGTGCCCCCTTCCTGACCGGCCCACACCGGAGGGGCCGGGACGGCGAGGCCCGAGTACCCGGGGCTCGGCCGTCGACACGGCGGCACATCGGGCTCGGCGCGCCGTCGCCTTCGGCCGGTGGGGCAGGGGGTAAGTCGGCGTTGGGGGTCGTGGGTGTCGGTCTGGGGCTGGTGGATGAGTCGGGGTGCGGCCAGGCGGCGGGGTCTTGGAGTGGCGCGGGCGTTGGCCGTCGACCGGGGGCGGGTCGGCTTTCGGTGGGCGAGGAGTCGGCTTTCCGCTGGTGGATGTGGCCGTTTGCGGCCTGAGGGCGGTCGTCCTTCGGTAAGTGGCGCTGCCGGCCTCCGGCGAGGGGAGGCCAGCCTTTGGTGGTGGCAGGGGGACGGACTTCGACCGGCGGAGGTGTCGGTGGCGGGAGTGTCGGATTTCGGTCCGGGGAGATGCGGCCGGGCGCGGTTGCCGACCACCACGGGCATCGGCAGTCCCTTGGAGAAGAGCTGCGAGCGGGTGTTGTAGCGCTCCGGGCGCCTGGCCGGCCGGCGTCGGCGCCGGCGTGACCGGGCCCAGAACTCCGGCCTGGGCCCGGGTAGCCGAAATTCATGAAGATCGCGGGGGGTGCCACCCTGGCCCAGGGCATGGAGGCAGCCCGGTCCCGTGCGGATCCTCGACGCACGGTGCTGCGACAGCCCGGAGTGCGCAGGAGTGCCGTGTCCAGGTTCTTGCCCGGGTCGGGTTTGCGGCCAGGCAGGTAGAAGACGTCAGGACCCGCGGTCCTGCAATGACGAGAACGCGTGGGGACCGGGTGGGTGATCACGGCGGCCGCCGCGACGAGAGTGCCGCCGTCGGGCCCGGTGACGGGCTCGCTCAGTCCGAGGGCCAGCCGTCCCGCCCCGCCAGATGCAGCACGAGGGCCGCGATGTTCCACGCGTCGTCCTCGCCGCGGTGATGCCGCCCTTCGAGGGGCAGCCCCGCGATGCCGAGCGCTTGCGCCATCCCGGGGCGCTTGCGCAGGCCGTGCACCTCCGTGAAGACCGCCTTGGCGTTGGTGTGGCGGCGGCCGAAGGGGTACGGCGTCCTCGTGGCCCCGCACTGCCGGGTGAACTGGTGACGGTCGTAGTCACCCCAACTCGCCCATGGGCGGGCGCCGGAGGCGTGTTCGGAGGCCAGTCGGCGGCAGGCCTCCCCGAAGGACAGGCCCCCGTCGACCTCGTCCTGGGTGAGGCCGGTCAACTCCGTGCAGAAGTCGCTCACTTCGGACCGGGCGGGGCGCACCAGGATCCGGTGCCGTTCGACGCGCTCGGCGGTCGACAGGTCGACGACCGTCAGCCCGATCTCGATGATCTCGGAGACCGCGCGCGGGGGAGGGGAACCGGGCCAGCACGTGGCTTCGACGTCCACCACGTTCAGGAGGGGCTTGGTGCACGTGCTGTTCATGACGAGAACCGTAGGGGGGCAGATGTGTGCGAGTCATCTCGTTTTCCCTGCACGGAGGTTCGGAAGGGGTGGTGGAACCCCGTGTTCCGTATGAGAGTGCTGTGAATTTCCGAGGCGCTTGAACACGGGGGGCCCGCCGTCCGTATGGGGCGGGGGACTTGCATGCCCGGAGAGCCGACACGCGCAGGAGTACATCCGTGGGACGCAGTAATCGCAGACGACCGACAGGCGCACGACGTGCGACCTTCGCCGCAGTGGCCTTGATGCTCGGGGGTGGTGGCCTGGTCGCGGTGAATGTGTACGCCTCCGCCACGGAGAGCGGCACGCCGCAGCAGACGTCGTGGGGAGCCGTCACGATCGACTGCCCGGACGTCGGCGACACGCTCACCAACGTGCCCGACGGGTCGAGGGCGGACGTCGACAAGGAACTCGCGCTGCTGGACCAGCAGATAGCCGAGGCCTACCAGCAGCTCCAGGACCCGTCGGTGCAGGACCGGGAGTCCGCGCAGAGCCGTATCGTCGACCCACTCCAGCAGAACCGGGCCGCCACGATCGAGCGCATCACCGCGGCCCTCGAACGCACGGGAGAAAAGCCGGACGGCCTCGGCGACATGGCCGACTGCACCCTGCGCGAGACCGAGAACCAGAACGGCGGTCAGGACCAGCAGCAGGGTGACGGCCAGAACCAGGACGGCCAGAGCCAGGACCAGCAGCAGGGCGACGGCCAGGACCAGGGCGGCCAGCAGCAGGGCAACGGCGGGCAGGCCGGCAACGGCCCCGTGGCCGCCGACTACGCCGACATCAACAGTGCCCCACCCGCCGCACAGGCCCCGCCGGCTCAGGGCGACGCCTCCCGCGGCACCTTCGTGACCAGCTGCGGTGTGAACGCCAACGGCCTGTTCAACTCGGACAACGTCATCGTCGCCCCGGGTGTCTCCAACGGCGCCCACCACTTCCACGACTACATCGGCAACCAGTCCAACACCGCCTTCGCGAGCGACCAGGACCTGGCGAACGCCGAGACGAGCTGTGCCGACCAGGGCGACAAGTCCACGTACTACTGGCCCGTGATCCGGCTCCAGAACGGAACGCAGGAACAGGACGCCAACAAGCCCGGCGGCGGTGTCGAGGGCAACGCCGGCCAGATCGTCACCCCCAAGGAAGTGACGCTGACGTTCGTGGGCAACCCCCGCAGCAAGGTCACCGCTATGCCGCGGCTGCTGCGCATCATCACCGGCGACGCCAAGGCCTTCGTCAACGGCACCGCCAACGCCAACGCGTCCTGGAGCTGCACCGGGTTCGAGGACCGGCAGCTGAAGGACAAGTACCCGCTGTGCCCGCAGGGCAGTGACGTGGTGCGCACGTTCAAGTTCCAGAGCTGCTGGGACGGCCGCAACATCGACAGCGCCAACCACCGCACCCACGTGGCGTTCGCCCAGAACGACGGCACCTGCGCGAACGGCTTCAAGGCCATTCCGCAGCTGGTCCAGCGGATCGTCTACGACGTCGACGCGCCGAGCCTGAACGACGGTGGCCGCACGACTCCGCTGTTCGCGGTCGACTCCTTCCCGGAGCAGCTGCACAAGCCCGTCACCGACCACGGCGACTTCATCAACGTCTTCGACGAGAACCTGATGAACGAGATGGTCGGCTGCATCAACGACGGCCGTGAGTGCGGCGCGGGCACGGGCCAGGACGACCCGGGCAATGGCGGCGGCGACAACGGTGGCGGCGACAACGGCAACGGTGGCGGCGGCAATGGCGACAACGGTGGCGGCTCCGCCCCGGACCCGGGCGCCAGCCAGGACCCGGGTAACGGGGACGGCAACGGCAACGGCAACGACAACGGCAACGGCAACGGCAACGGCTCCCAGGACAACCCCGGAAACAGCGACGAGCCGCAGCAGCCGACGCAGACCGCCGAAGCCCCGGCAGGCGGTCAGACGACCGCCCCGGCCGACAACGAGCCGAAGACCTACAGCTCACCCACCGCCCACAGCACGACCGCCCCTTCGCCCAAGAGCGAGAGCGAGAGCGAGAGCGGGACCGGTAACGGAAGCGGTAACGGGAACGGCAACGGCAACGATCAGGCGACCCAGCCCACCCCCCAGGACGACACCACCACCGAGGCCCCCGGCGCTGTCGCCCAGCCCCCGCTCGCCGCACAGCCGGCACCTCAGGGCAACCAGGGCAGCCTCGCCGAGACCGGCACCCAGTTGTGGCCGGCCGCGCTCGGCGCGATCCTCCTGATCTCCGGCTTCGTTCTCCTGCGACGGACCAGCCGCCGCTCCATGTGACACCGACCGGCACGAGCCGGAAGCAGCACGAGTTATAAGCAGGGGTGGCTGTCCGCCGCGCAGCTCCACCGGCGGACAGCCACCCCTGCTCGGCCCCCCGCCGACATGGCACGTCAAGATCGACGTGGTAATTCTTGGTCTGGAAACCGAATTCGGACCGTACCCCCGGCGGCCGCCTCGGGATATGCAGTTGTATCCGCGAGCCGAGCTGAACAAGGGCGACCGCTGATACCCGCGGGACAATGCTCCCGGTGAGGCTTGACGGGCCATGTCGTCCCCCCTTCCGGGAGTGCCCATGTCTCTGCGCCGACCCCGCCTGCGAGCGGCGTCCGCCCTCGGTCTGCCTGGCCGCGCTGGCCCCGACCACGGCCGGTGCCACCGCCGACTCGTCGGGTGACCAGACGCTTCAGCGCCAGCTCGACGACTTCGTGCACCAATGCGGCGGGCCACCCGGAGCCATCGCCGTCCTGCGGACCGAGCAGCGGACCCGCGTCGTGCGCGCCGGAGCCGCCGACCTCCGCCGGGTCGCTCGCCCGCCCCCGACGACCACATGCCCATCGCGAGCACGGCCAAGGCCTTCAGCGGGGCGGTGGCCCTCACTGGGCAAACGGCTTCCCCGACTCCCCGCCGCGTGGCGGTCGGTGACGCTCCGTCAACTTCTCAAGCACACAAGCGGCCTGCCGGACTACTCCCGCAGCGACGGGTTCCTCAACGAGCTGCGGGCCGACCCGCACCACCACTTCGACTCCCGGCACCTGCTCGACTTCGTCGCCGACCAACCCCTGCTCTTCAAGCCGGGCTCGCAGTACCGCTACTCGAACTCGGACAACATCGCCGTAGCCCTCATGGCGGAGGCGGCGCCCACACGCCGTACGAGGACCTCCTGCGCGAGCTCGTCTACGCACCCCTGCGGCTGCACTCCACCCCGGAGGACGGGTACGAGACGCGATGCGGAGTCGTCCTCGGCCCCACGGGCGACACGCTCGGGTACACCCAGTTGATCGCGGCCACCCCCGACGGCCGCCGTTCACCGACCTTCTCGGTCACCGCTCGGATCACCCAGTCCTCCGACGCGGAAAAGCTGGGGAGAATGCGTGCCATTGAGGAGAACTTAGTCTGCGCATTACTGTCGGAAAGAATCGGTAATCGTTTTTCCGCTGCCGCGGGAATTCAACTCACCACGATTTCCCAGGTGTCGACGGCGTAATGGACCGACATTCCGTTGCGTGCGTACAGCGCGGGGGCGCCGGTGGCGTTCTCGGTGTCCACGCCGAGTCCCGCGGTGTCCCGCCCCCGGGCCGCGAAGGCCGCGAACGCCTGCCGCAGCAGCAGCGCGCCGAGGCCCCGGCCGCGGGCCTCGCGGACGACTCCGAGGCTGCGGATCCATCCCATGGCCTCGCGGTCGTCGCGGGCGATCAGGAAGCCGACGTCCCCGAGGTCCTCGGTGGAGACGAGCCACACCAGGGACCAGTCGAGCCGGTCGGCGTGGATGTCGGCCAGCCAATGCTCGTACGAGCGCGGCTGGAAGTCGAAGTGCTCGGCGAAGGCGGCCTGGTAGAGGGCGTGCGCCTGCTTGCGGTCCGCCTCGTCGGCGCAGGCCCGCACCCGAACGCCCGCGGGCGGCTCGGGCGGCAGGTCCACGCCGGACCGCAGCGCCCGCTCCAGCACGTGATAGCGGCGTACGACCGACCAGCCGCGCGCCCGTATCAGCGCCAGGCCGGTCGTGGGCGCCGCGTTCAGGTGCAGATGGAGCACGGCCTTCGAGGCACCGTTCGCCCGGGCCTTTTCGAGCGCCCTGGTCTCGACGGCCTCCAGGAGGAGTTCACCGGCCTGCTGGTGGTCGGGCAGTACGTAGTGGTCGGCGTCGATGCGCTCGCCCTTCGAGTCGTCCCACACCAGGGCGTGCGCCACCAGACGAGGCCCGTCGAAGGCCAGCCAGGAGTCGCGGTCGAGGTCGGTCTCGGGCCTGCCCAGATCGGACTCCACCGAGTGCAGATCGGTCTCGGGCCGTCCGATCTCGATCCGGTCGATCTCATTGAGCAACTCGGTGACGGCCGGCGCGTCGGTGGGCGCGGCAGCGCGCAGCAGGTAGGGCATGAGGCAAGGGTCGGAGGCGGGCGCGACGGCCGCAAACGAGTTTGCGTGAGCGGGGAGAAGGCGTTCTCACGACCTTGGTAGGCTGCGGCTGTTGATCATGAACGCCTGCAGGGCCTTTGCGGGACCTTTGTGGAGAGTCGTCAAGTGTGGCGCATGGTACGCCTGTTGGCACTGTGACGACTGATAAGATCATTACACTTTTCAGTAGGCTGATGACGCGTCATACGCGCGTACGGGGGACAGCCAAAACGGCCCCATCGTGAAGGAGTGACGGTTGGTCCGCCGGTAAGGCCCGCGCCGCACGGCGGCGGGCGGTTCCGGGGGTCCCATGCACGGTCAGTCTCCCGACGCGAGGCGACTTGAAGAGAGTCTCATGACGTCATTGTTCGAAGATCCACTCCTGTGGGTCCTGCTCGTGGTACTCATCGCTGCGGTATTCGCAGTGATGCGCGCACGGAGAACCAACCTCCAGCTCCGCGCGAACAACAACAAACTGCACGGCGACGTGGCGAGTGTGCGAGGTCAGCTCGCCGAGCTCCAGACGACCTACTCGTCGGTGAGCGCACGGCACGCCGCGGATCTGGAGGAGGTGCGCAAGGACGCCGAGTCGGCGACCAAGGCAACCCTGAAGTCGGCCGTCGGCACCCTGGCGACCCTCGCCGAGGAGCAGCTGTCCCTGCTCGACGGACTCCAGCAGAAGTACGGCGACGACCACGCGGTCCTCGCCGACCTGATGCTGGTCGACCACACCGGCAGCCAGTTCAGCCGGCGTACCAAGGGCATCTCGGTGCTCTGCGGCGGCTGGCTCGGCCGGCGTGACCGGGACGCCTCGGTGTACGACGTCGCCCGCAGCGCCCAGGGGCGGATCCGTGACTTCGAGCGGGTCAAGGTCCACGCGCAGGCCAACGTCGCGATCACCAGCCGGGCGGTCGAACCGGTCGCCATGGTCCTGGCCGAACTGCTGGACAACGCCACCAAGTACAGCGCCCCCGGCACCCCCGTCGAGATCAACATCCAGGCCGTCCCCACCGGGATCTGCCTGATCGTCGACGACGCCGGTCTCGGCATGGACCAGGAGACCAAGGCCCGCGCCGCGTCCCTGCTGACCACCGGCGGGGCCGTGGACATCACGAGCCTTGGCGACCCGCCCAAGTTCGGCTTCGCCCTCTCCGGGAAGCTCGCCGCCCACTACGGATTCCACGTCTCCGTCGACGCCGTCTCCCCCTACGGCGGTGTGCGTGCCGTGATCCGGGTGCCCGAGAACCTCCTGACGGCGGACGTGCCCGCACCCGCACCCGCGCCCGTCGAACTCGACGACCACGAGGGCCTGCCCGCGGCGGCCAAGCCCACCCCGATCGCCTCCCTCGTCGTCGGACAGACGGCCGGAGGCCTGCCCAAGCGCCGTCGGCGCCGCAACGGCGCCGTCTCCGTGGTCGCCACGCCCGGCGCGGAGGTTCCCGACCTGGACGCGGCCGGCGAGGAGACCGCCTCACGGCTCAAGGCATTCGCTCGCGGAACCCTGCTCGGGCGGGACTCGGACAACACGGAAGGACCTCAGAACCAGTGAATCCCGACCTGTCGTGGGTGCTGAACGACGTGCTCGAGGTACGCGGAGCCCGTCACGCCATCCTCGTCTCGGCGGACGGCCTGCTGATGCAGCGGTCCGACGGCATCGTCCGTGACGACGCCGAGCGGAACGCCGCCGCGATGAGCTCCCTGCAGTCCCTGTGCCGCAGCGTCGCCCCCTTCGTGGGGGGCGGCAAGGGCCTCTGGAAGCAGACACTGATCGAGTTCGACGGCGGATGGATCTTCCTCATCGCCGGGGGCAGCGGCTCCTACCTCGCCGTATCGACCGCGCTGGACGTCGACATGGAGGCCATGTCGATCCGGATGCAGAAGACGGTGGGCGCATTGACCAAGGCGATGAGCGCGACCCCGCGCCAGAGCACCGGCGTAGACGCATGACCTGGCCAGGCGAGGACGCTCCGGTAACCAGCGACTTCGTCCGCTCCTACGTCATCACGGGCGGTCGTCGTCTCCCCTCCGACGACGACCTGGCCCTGCACACGCTGGTGTGCCTGGCCCCCGACCGGACCCTGCCGCTCGGGGCCGGCCCCGAGGTACGGGCCATCTGGGAGCTCTGTTCGGGCGGCTACCTGTCGGTCGCCGAAGTCGCCGGCCATCTGGGACTGCCGGTCGGTGTGGCCCGACTGCTGCTGTCCGATTTATTCGAGCAGGGGCACCTCCTGCGCCGCGCTGAACCGGCCCCCGCCCAGCACGTTCCCCGAGCGATACTCGAGAAGGTTCTGCATGGACTCGAAACCCTCAACATCGGCTGACCCCGGGGCGAACGGCTCCATCTACGTGTCCGCCGAGGTGACCACCGCCGCGAAGATCCTGGTGGTCGGACACTTCGCCGTGGGCAAGACGACCTTCATCGGGTCTCTGTCGGAGATCACTCCTCTGCGTACCGAGGAGAAGATGACCCAGGCGTCCATGCACGTCGACGACCTGCGCGGGGCGCCGGAGAAGGCGACCACCACCGTGGCGCTGGACTTCGGCCGGCTGACCCTGAGCGACGAGCTGGTGCTGTACCTGTTCGGCACCCCCGGACAGCAGCGCTTCATGCAGCTGTGGGAGGACATGGCGCGCGGCGCGCTCGGCGCCCTGCTCCTGGTCGACCCCTCACGCCTTGAGGAGACGTTCCCGGTCATCGACCTGATCGACGAGTACGGCCTCGAGTACGCGATCGCCGTCAACACCTTCTCGCAGACCAGCCACTTCGAGGAGGACGAGATCCGCGAAGCGCTCGACCTGCTTCCGGACACTCCCGTCATCTACTGCGACGCCCGCGACCAGCGCTCCTCCGCCCGCGCCCTGATCGCCCTCGTGCGCCACCTGCTCGACCGCGCCGCCTGAACCACCACCCCCCGCCCGGACCGCACGGTCCGGGCCACCAAAGGACACAGACATGGACGTTCACGACACGGCCGCCGCCGGTGCGGCCAGATGCCCCATGTACGACGACTCCTTCGCGGCCGACCCGCAGAAGGTCTACGACTACCTCCGGGCGCACGGCCCGGCCGGCCCGGTCGAACTGGCCCCCGGTGTGGACGCCAACCTGGTCGTCGACCACGAGACGGCCCTGCGCGTGCTGCAGAACCCCAACCTGTTCGCGCGCGACGGCCGCCGCTGGACCGCCCTCAACGACGGCCGGGTCCCCCTCGACAGCCCCGTCCTGCCGATGATGGCCTACCGGCCCAACTGCCTGTTCACCGACGGCGCCCAGCACCTCAGGCTGCGCAAGGCGGTCACCGAGAGCCTCGACCGCCTCAACGTCACCCGCATCCGCCGCGACGTCGAGCCGATCGCCGCCTACCTCATCGACCAGTTCAGCGAGCGGGGCCGGGCGGACCTGATCAACGACTACGCCAAGCTGCTGCCGCTGCTGATGATCAACAAGCTCTTCGGCTGCCCCGCTGCCATCGGCGACCGGGTCACCAGCGCGATGGCCGACATGTTCGACGGCAAGGACGCGCTGAAAGCCAGCGACGAACTCACCGCCTGCTTCATGGAGCTGGTCTCCCTCAAGCGCCGCGAACCCGGCGACGACATCACCTCCTGGCTCGTCCAGCACTCCGCCGGCCTCAGCGACGAGGAGCTCAAGGACCAGCTGGTGATGCTGATCGGCGCCGGCGTGGAGCCCGAGCGCAACCTCATCGCCAACGCCCTGCTCCTGCTCCTGGACCGGGACGGCGAGGACGGGCCGAGCATGCAGATCGAGGACGCCCTCGACCACGTCCTGCTCAACAACCCGCCCATCGCCAACTACGCGACGCACTTCCCGCTCCAGGACGTCGACCTCGGCGGAGTGGTGGTTCAGGCGAACTCCCCCCTGGTCATCAGCTTCGCCGGAGCCAACAGCGACCCCGCGCTCGCCTCCTCGGGCCAGGCCCACAGCCGTGGCGCCCACCTCGCCTGGGGTGCGGGACCGCACGCCTGCCCGGCCAAGAGCCCGGCCCAGGTGATCGCGGTCACGGCCATCGAGCTGATCCTCAACGCGCTGCCCGACCTGCTCCTGAGCGTCCCGGCCCAGGAACTGCAGTGGCGTCCCGGCCCGTTCCACCGCGCCCTGGCCACCCTTCCCGTGCAGTTCAGCCCCACCCCGGCCACCCGGATGGCCTCGGCGTACGGCGTGCCCACCGCGGCCCGCCCGACCGTCGTCCAGCAGCCCCAGCAGGCGGCGCGCGTCTCCGCAACCGCCGCCCAGAAGCCGGCCAAGAAGGGCTTCTGGAGCAGCTTCCTCGAGATCTTCCGTGTGTGACGGCTTAGCACCGGCCGGCCGGTGCCGGAGAGCGGACTGACGGCTTCACGAGTCCCCTCTCCGGCACCTGCGTTCGTTCGGGGGACAGTTCGCCGCGCACGCGCCCGAAAGGCCCGTCTCCGGGCAGAATCGACTCCCGTACAGCACAGCGCGCAGTACGAGGAGCGGCGTATGGAGTACTACGACCTCGGCGCCCACGGCCGACCCGTCACCACCGACTCCGCCGAGGCCCAACTCTGGTTCGACCGCGGCCTGGTGTGGACGTACGCCTTTCATCACGAGGAGGCCGTGGCCTGCTTCGAGAAGGCCGCCGCCGCCGACCCGGACTGTGCGATGGCCCACTGGGGCATCGCCTACGCGCTGGGCCCCAACTACAACAAGCCCTGGGAGTTCTTCGACGACCGGGACCTGGCCCGGACCGTGCGACGCACCCATACGGCCGTCGAGACGGCGAACGCGAAGGCGGCCCTCCGGGCCACCGACGTGGAGCGGGCCCTGATCGGCGCCCTGCGCTCCCGCTACCCGCAGGCGAAGCCCGCCGAGGACTGCGCGGTGTGGAACGTGCCGTACGCCCACAGCATGCGCGCCGTCCACGAACTCGCCCCGGACGACGCGGACGTGGCCGCCCTGTACGCGGACGCGCTGATGAACCTCACGCCCTGGCAGCTGTGGGACCTGCGCACCGGCGAGCCCGCCGCGGGCGCCCGCACCCACGAGGCCCGAGCCGTGCTGGAACGGTCACTGGCGGGCACCACCGGCCGTACCCACCCGGGTGTCCTGCACCTGTACGTCCACCTCATGGAGATGTCGCCCACACCCGAAGTGGCCCTGCCCGTCGCGGACCGGCTGCGCGGCCTGGTGCCCGACGCCGGGCATCTCCTGCACATGCCCTCGCACCTGGAGGTGCTGTGCGGCGACTACCGGCGGGTCGTGGCGGACAACAGCGCCGCGATCGCCGCCGACGAGAAGGCCCTTGCCCGGGCCGGAGCGATGAACTTCTACACGCTCTACCGCTCGCACAACCACCACTTCAAGATCTACGGCGCGATGTTCCTGGGCCAGTCGGAGACGGCCCTGGAGGCCGCCGCGCAGCTGGAGGAGTCGATCCCTGAGGACCTGCTGCGGGTCGAGAGCCCGCCCATGGCCGACTGGCTGGAGGCCTTCCTCGCGATGCGCGTCCACGTCCTGATCCGCTTCGGCCGCTGGACCGAGATCCTGGACCTCCCGTTGCCCACCGACCCACGCCTGTACTGCGTGACGACCTCGATGCTCCACTACGCCCGCGGCGTCGCCTGCTCCGCCCTCGGCCGCATCACCGAGGCCGAACGCGAGCGCGCGCTGTTCCACGAGGCGGTCGCCCAGGTCCCCGAGACCCGGATGCTCTTCAACAACACGTGCGCCGACGTCCTGGCGATCGCCTCCGCGATGCTGGACGGCGAACTCGCCTACCGTAAGGGAGAGTTCGACACCGCCTTCGCGGCGCTGGAACGGTCGATCGAACTGGATGACAACCTCCCCTACGACGAGCCCTGGGGCTGGATGCAGCCGACCCGCCACGCCTACGGCGCCCTCCTGCTCGAACAGGGCCGTATCGCCGAGGCCGAGGCCGTCTACCGCGCCGACCTCGGACTTGACGACGCCCTCCCGCGTCCGCTCCAGCACCCGGGCAACGTATGGGCGCTGCACGGCCTCCACGAGTGCCTGATCCGCGGGAGGAAGGAAGGGGAGGCGCGGATCGTCGCCCAGCAACTGCGGATCGCCCTCGCGCTGGCCGACGTACCGGTCGAGGCGTCCTGCTTCTGCCGGCTGGACACCGGCGCGCCGGACTGCTGCGGATAGGCTTCGTCAACCGGCCTACGGCAGCAGGGAGTCGCATGCGGACCACGGGCGCATTCATCGCGGACGCCTATGAACTCGGCCCGGGAACCTGGACGATGACGCCCGTCGCCCGCGGCGCCCTGGGACAGATCTGGAAACTGTCCGGCAACGGCACCGCGTGGGCGGTGAAGGAGCTGCTCTTCGAGAAGGACGAGCCGGACGTCGGCGCCGAGGCCGCACTGCGCGACGCGGCGGAGACGCTGGGCGTCTCCGCGCCCCGTCTCCTGCCCGACCGCACCGGCGCCCATGTCGTACGGCTCCCCGAGGGCTCCTGGGCGAAGCTGTACGACTGGGTCGACGGCACCCCGGTCGCCCCGTCGGACCCGTCGGACCCGGAGATCCTGAGCTGGTGCGGTCGTACGCTCGCCCTCCTGCACAAGGCGGGCCAGGGTGCGAGCGGGACTCCGAGCGGCTGGTACGAACGGTGCAACCCGCAGTCCGACTGGGCCGAACTGCTCGGCAAGGTGGAGCGGGCCGGTCTGCCCTGGGCAGCGGAACTGGGCCGGTTCGTGGCCTCGACGGCCGTAGAGCTGGCCCTGCATGTCTCGCCGTCGTCTCCCGGTGACGTGGTGACCTCCCACCTCGACATGCGTCCGCAGAACGTCCTGGTCGGCCCGGACGGACCGGTCCTGCTGGACTGGGACAACGCCGGGCCCGTCTCGGCCGAGCGTGAACTGGCCCGTGCTGTCCACGTATGGTCGGGCGGCAACCGCTTCGACGCCGATGCGGCACGGCGCCTGGTGCGTGCCTACCGGGACGCCGGGGGCCGCGCGGCCGTCAAGAGCGTGGACGCCTTCTCGATGCTCATCGCGACCGACCTCAACTACGTCTACGTACAGGCCGAATGCGCGGTCGATCCGACGGTGACCGCCGAGCAGCGCGCGTTCGGGAGCCGTGAGGCCGTGGCCAAGCTTCGCGGCCTGCCCGACCTGACCGCCGTCTCCCGGCTGACGGAGGCGCTGACGGACGAGTGGTGATCTGCGAGCCTCGCCGACCTGGCACTAATGTCCTCGGCATGAGCGAAAACTCCGCGCGGTCCGTCACCGTCGAGCGCACCAGCACCGGCCACTTCGTCGCCACCAACACCCGCGGCGGCACGATCAGCTTCGGCACCGGCTCCGACAGCGAGTTCACCCCGGTCGAACTGCTCCTCGCCGCGCTCGGCGGCTGCACGGCGGTGGACGTCGACCTCGCCACCACCCGCCACGCCGAACCCGACTCCTTCTCCGTCCAGGTGAGCGGCAACAAGGTCAACGACGAACTCGGCAACCGGCTGACCGACCTCGCCGTCACCTTCACCGTCACCTTCCCGGACGGCGAGGGCGCGGACCGGGCCCGCACGATCCTGCCCCGGGCGGTGAAGACCTCCCACGACCGCCTGTGCACGGTCAGCCGCACGGTCGAGATCGGCACGCCGGTCACCGCGACCGTCGAGGACGCCTGACCGCCGCGTTGCCTGTCCCCGTGTCAGACTCCCGCCTTCGCCGTGTCGCCGTTCTCGTCCTCGAAGGCGCGAAACCCCTGGACGTCGGCATCCCCGCGCAGGTGTTCACCACGCGCGCGAGCATGCCGTACGAGGTACGGCTGTGCGGCGCGGCCCCGGGGCTCGTGAGCGGTGGGGACGGGCTGTCGTACCACGTCGCCCACGGTCTGGAGGCGCTCGCCTGGGCGGATCTCGTCTTCATCCCGGGCTACCGGTTCCCGGACCGGGAGGATCCGCCGCCATCCGTCGTCGAGGGGCTGGTCGCCGCCCACAGCAGGGGCGCGCGGCTGGCCGCCATCTCGACGGGCGCCTTCGCGCTGGCCGCGACCGGTCTGCTCGACGGCCGGCGCGCCACGACCCACTGGCACTACACGAGGGCACTCGCGGCGAAGCATCCCCTCGTCCGGGTCGACGAGAACGTGCTGTTCGTGGACGAGGGCAGCGTGCTGACCTCGGCCGGCGCCGCCTCCGGCATCGACCTGTGCCTGCATGTCCTGCGCGGCGACCTCGGCGTGGCCGCGTCCAACCACGCGGCCCGGCGCCTGGTCGCGGCCCCCTACCGCAGTGGCGGTCAGGCGCAGTACGTGCCGCGCAGCGTGCCCGAGCCCCTCGGCGAGCGCTTCGCAGCCACCCGGGAGTGGGCCCTGCACCGCCTGGACGAACCCCTCACCCTCGACCTCCTCGCGCGGCAGGCCGCGGTCTCGCCGCGCACGTTCTCCCGACGCTTCGTCGAGGAGACCGGATACACGCCGATGCAGTGGGTGATGCGCGCCCGCATCGACATGGCCCGCGAGCTGCTGGAGCGTTCCGAGCGGAGCGTCGAGCAGATCGCCACCGACGTAGGGCTCGGGACGGGCGCGAATCTGCGGACGCACTTCCAGCGGATCCTGGGGACGACGCCGAGCGAGTACCGGCGCACCTTCACCCGGGGCGAGTAGTCCCTCCCTTCGGCCAGGTGGGTACCTGTGCCGATCTTGGCGCGATCCTTTTGAACCATGGCGATCGCGCCACTGTCAGCGGGGGCGGCCGCGCGCGAGCCTGGTGGGCATAGGGAAGGGACACCATTCATGACTCGCATCGCCATCAACGGATTCGGCCGTATCGGACGCAATGTGCTGCGCGCGCTCCTCGAACGCGACAGCGCGCTGGAGGTCGTCGCCGTCAACGACCTCACCGAGCCCGCCACGCTCGCCAGGCTGCTCGCCTACGACAGCACGGCCGGCCGCCTCGGCCGTCCGGTGACCGTCGACGGGAACACCCTGGTCGTCGACGGCCGTCGCATCACCGTGCTCGCCGAGCGCGAACCGGCGCAGCTTCCCTGGGCCGAACTCGGCGTCGACATCGTGCTGGAGGCCACGGGGCGGTTCACCTCGGCCAAGGCCGCCCGCGCCCACCTCGACGCGGGCGCGAAGAAGGTCCTCGTCAGCGCACCCTCGGACGGCGCCGACGTCACGCTCGCGTACGGGGTCAACACCGACGCCTACGACCCGGACCTGCACACGATCGTCTCCAACGCCTCGTGCACGACCAACGCGCTCGCGCCCCTCGCCTCGGTGCTCGACGAGCTCGCGGGCATCGAGCACGGCTTCATGACGACCGTGCACGCCTACACGCAGGAGCAGAACCTCCAGGACGGCCCGCACCGCGACGCCCGTCGCGCCCGCGCCGCCGGCGTCAACATCGTGCCCACCACGACCGGCGCCGCCAAGGCGATCGGCCACGTGCTGCCCAACCTGGACGGCAAGCTGTCCGGCGACTCGATCCGCGTCCCGGTCCCGGTCGGCTCCATCGTCGAGCTGAACACGACCGTCTCCCGTGACGTGACCCGCGAGGACGTACTGGCGGCGTACCGCACGGCGGCCGAAGGGCCGCTTGCAGGTGTCCTGGAGTACTCGGAGGACCCGCTCGTCTCCTCGGACATCACGGGCAATCCCGCCTCGTCGATCTTCGACTCGGCCCTGACCCGCGTGGAGGGCCGCCATGTGAAGGTCGTCGCCTGGTACGACAACGAGTGGGGCTTCTCCAACCGCGTGATCGACACGCTGGAGCTCCTGGCCAACGGCTGAGGCTCTCGGCCCCAGCACAGCACGCGTGACCCTCTTGACCGGTGATGATCCTGACTGACAGGATCATCACCGGTCGAGTAGGTGACATCGGTGTGAACGGGAGCCCGTATGGCCGTGATCCGCGACATCGAGGTCGTCGTCTTCGACGTCCTCGGCACCCTCGTCGACGAACCGGCCGGACTCCGAGCGGGAATCCGCGAAGCGGTGCCCGCCTCCGACGAGGCGCGCGTCGACGAACTGCTCGCTCTGTGGCAGGGCCACGGAGAGCGGGAGCGGCGCCGCATCGCCCAAGGGGAGCGCGCGTACGTCAACAGCTCGGTTCTCGACGCGGAGGCCGCGCACCTGGTCGCGGCCCGCGCCGGGTGCACGGATCCTTCGACCGTGGCTCGCTTGGCCATGGCGGGGCAGCGCCTGCCGCCGTGGCACGATTCCGTCGCCGGTCTCGAACGGCTGTCACGGTGGTTCCCCGTGTTCGGGCTCTCCAACGCCGCACGCACCGTTCTTCCACGACTCAACGCCCATGCCGGACTGCGCTGGCACCAGGCCCTGTCCGCAGAGACCGTCCACGCCTACAAACCGGCGCCCGAGGTCTACCGACTCGCCCTCGGCGCCGCCGGATGCGCGCCGGACCGCGTGCTCATGGTGGCTGCCCACGCCTGGGACCTGCGCGGAGCCCAGGCGACGGGAATGCGGACCGCCTACGTGCACCGGCCCGTCGGGGAACCGCCTACGAGCCGTGACACCTTCGACGGCCGATTCGGTGGCCTGGCCGAACTGGTCACCGCCCTGACGGCGCCCTGACGGGAGCCACGGTCAGCAGGCAGGTCGTTGTCGAGGCCGGCCTCGGCGCGATCAGGCGCCGCCCAACGTCGTGAGCGTCGACTGGTAGGCGGCCTTCTTGTTCCCGTTCCGGTCGAACAGCAGCGGGTTCTCACCGCTGCGCCAGGAGTCGCTGTCGCGGATGCCCCAGACGGTGATGCCGGTGCAGCGTGCCACGTTCATGCAGGCCCTCACCGTGTTCGCGTACGCGGCTGAGGACGCCTGCGCGATGTCGAGTTCGGTGATCTGGACGTCCACGCCGAGCGCGGCGAAGTTCGACAGCGTCGTCTGGAAGCTCGACGGCGGGCCGCCGGCGCCGAAGTGGGACTGGAAGCCGACGCAGTCGATGGGCACACCCCGGGACTTGAAGTCGCGGACCATGCGGTAGACACCCTGGGTCTTGGCGTCGCTCCAGTTCTCGATGCTGTAGTCGTTGTAGCAGAGCTTGGCCGCCGGGTCGGCGGAGCGTGCGGTGCGGAAGGCCTCTTCGATGAAGCCGGTGCCCAGGACGTCCCGGAAGACGGAGCTGCGCATCTGGCCGCTGCCTCCGTCGGCGAAGGCCTCGTTGACCACGTCCCAGGCGTAGATCCGGCCCTTGTAGTGGTTCATCACCTGGGTGATGTGGTTGTTCATCACGCCGCGCAGGGTGTTCGCGTCCCTGATGGAGCTGACCCAGCTGGGCAGTTGACTGTGCCATACGAGGGTGTGTCCGCGCATGCGCTGACCGTGGGAGGCCGCGCGGTTGACGATCTGGTCGGCGGGGCCGAAGTTGAACGAGCCGCGGGATCGCTCGGTCGTGTCCCACTTCATCTCGTTCTCCGGGGTGACCGAGTTGAACTCGCGGTCCAGGATCCCGGTGTACGTGCCGTCGCCCAGCCTTCCGGAGGCCACCGCGGTGCCGAAGTACCGTCCGGACTGGGCCGCTTGGGCGCCCAGAGTGGAGGCCCGGACCGCGTCGGGTGCGGCGGTCGCGGCCGCCGGCGTCACCAGGGCGCCGACGGCCAGCAGGGTTAACACCGAGGCTCGGCGACGGCCGAGCCGCGTGAGCGGGTTCATGGTTGTCCTCCATGGTGTGCGGGGGGTTGGGTGGTGTGGTCGAGAGGGTCGGATCAGGGCGTCGACAGCTCGAAGCGCGGGACGCGGACCGAGCCGCCGAGTGCCTGGGTGGCGTAGTTGAAGAGGGCGAATCGGTAGCCCATGAAGAACCGCCAGTCGTTGCCCATCGAGAAGGAAGGGCCGAGGCGGGTGAAGTTCGTGCCGTCGGTGCTGTAGGAGAAGGTGCCGGGGCGTGCGGAGCCGGGGCGGATGTCCGCGCTCGCGCGCAGCCAGAGGCGGCCGCCGGAGACGGGTGCGCTCGCGGCCTCGGTGCCGGTACCGGTGGTGTTCCAGTTGCCGTCCATGGTCACGGCGTTGACCATGGCCACCCGGGTCGCGCCGCCGTCGCGTCGGACGCCGATCCAGGCGGAGGAGTCACGCAGCAGCGCGAGTCCGGCCCGGTCGCCGTCCCGCATCGTCGAGAAGTCGAGTTGGACGGTAGCGGTGGAGGTGGGTCCCTGGATGCGGTGGGTGAGGGTGTTGCGGGCCCAGTACAGGTCGTTGGTGACGGTCGCGGTCCGCAGGGTCAGTCCGTTGTCGACGGACCACTTGGTGTTGTCCGGGTTGTGGTTCCACTCCCACCTCGGCTTGAGGCTCGTACCGTCGAAGGTGTCGACGCCGGTCATCGGGGTGACCTGGCGGGGCGGGGTGGGCACGGCCGGGCTGGGATACGACGTGCCCCAGGCGCCGTTCACGAGTTGGACGACGGGCCAGCCGTCCGCGGTCCAGGTGACCGGCGCCAGGGCGGGCATCCGGCCGCCGGGGTAGGCGTCGACGAAGGCCATGTAGTACCAGGCGCCGCCCTGGGTCTGGACCAGTCCGCCCTGGTGCGGGACGCCCCCGCCGGGGATCGGCCCGCGCAGGTCGAGGAGGACCTGCCGCATCGTGTAGGGGCCGAAGGGGCCGCTCGATGACTTCAGGATGTACTGGCCGTTCGCGGGGCGGGTCAGGAAGATGTAGTACTGCCCGTTGATCTTGTAGAAGCGGGAGCCCTCAAGGGTGCCGACGCTCGACGGTGTGGTGAAGACCTGCTGCGTACGGACCTGGCTGCGTCCGTCGGGCGAGAGCTGGGCCACGCTGATGGTGGTGTTCCCGTACGCCACGTACAGGGTGTCGTCGGTGTCGACGAGCAGTCCCGCGTCGTAGTACGGGGTGCTGATGGTCGTGAGGCGGTTCCACGGCCCCTCGGCGGCGGTGGCGGTGTAGACGTACGTCCTGGCGAAGTCGATCTGGCCGAGCCAGTAGAAGGTCCTGTTGCTCGGGCGGTAGGCCAGCGAGGAGGCCCAGATGCCCCGGACGTAGCCGCGCGCACCGTTCAGGTCGTACTTGGCGCCGAAGTCGAGGACGGGTACCGAGTGACCGGCGATCTCCCAGTTCACCAGGTCGTACGAGCGCAGGACGGGCGCCCCGGGCGAGTAGTGCATCGTCGAGGCCGAGGCGTAGTAGGTGGCGCCGACGCGGATGATGTCGATGTCCGCGAAGTCCTGCCAGATGACCGGGTTCGTGTACGTCCCGGCGGCTTCGGCGGCCATGGCGGCCCGGGGGGCTCCGGCCAGAGGCAGGAAGGCGCCGGTGACCAGGCCGGCGCCGGCGGCCAGCGCGCGGCGGCGGTCCATGGATTGATGAGAGCATGACATATCCATTCCAAATCCAACCCCTGTTCGAAATTGCGAACGTTAGTCGGCCGGGGGACACCCTGGATGGTAGGGGGTGGAGAGCTCCCGTCAATATGTCTCGCATGATTCGTGGATGACACCGAAATGTTTCGGCGTTTGCGAGCCCGGTGGGGCCGTGTTGAGGAGAATTTGGCACGACCGGCGTAGTTGACAACCCCGTCAGCCTCCCTAGTATCCGTGGCGGCGACGTCCGGAAGAAGACCGAAATTTCGAACGACAGTGAATGTCATGTACCTGCTATGAGTCGACAGGCGTACTCCAGTCATCCACTGTCTGGCGTCGCCCTGAAAGGAGCCCACCGTGTCCAGACGAACAGGCAGACGACTGCTTCGTGTCTTCGCTTCCGCCGTCCTGACGGTCGCCGCGTCCGTCACAGCCGCGATCCACACCCCGGCCACGGCCGCGCCGGGCAGCCCGGCACTCACTCCACCGCTGGGCTGGAACAGCTGGAACAGCTTCGGGTGCGGGGTCACCGAGGCGCAGGTCCGGCAGGCCGCCGACGCGATGGTGTCCTCGGGCATGCGGGACGCCGGCTACCGGTACGTCGTGGTCGACGACTGCTGGTTCGACCCGCAGCGTGACGGGGCGGGCAACCTGCGGGCCAATCCGACCAAGTTCCCGAGCGGGATGAAGGCCCTCGGCGACTACATCCACGGCAAGGGCCTGAAGTTCGGCATCTACCAGGTGCCGGGCGACCGCACCTGCGCGCAGACCAGCGGTGCCTATCCGGGCTCGACGGGCAGCAGGGGGCACGAGACGCAGGACGCCGCCACGTTCGCCTCGTGGGGCGTCGACTACCTCAAGTACGACTGGTGTTCGTCGAGCGGTACCCGCGACGAACAGGTCACGCGCTTCACGCTGATGCGTGACGCCCTGCGTGCCACCGGGCGGCCGATCGTGTACAGCATCAACCCCAACAGCTTCCACGCCATCACCGGCGCCACGTACAACTGGGGCGAGGTCGCCGACCTGTGGCGGACCACCGAGGACCTGCTCGACATCTGGCAGAACGGCAACACCAACAGCTATCCGATGGGTGTGGGCAATGTCCTGGACATCACCGCGCCGCTGGCGGCGCAGTCCGGTCCGGGGCACTGGAACGACCCCGACATGCTGGTCGTCGGCCGCCCCGGTCTGTCGCTGACCGAGTCCCGCTCCCACTTCGCGCTGTGGGCCCTGCTGAGCGCGCCGCTCATGGCCGGTAACGACATCCGCACCATGTCCGCCGACGTGAGCGCGATCCTGCGCAACCCCCGCCTGCTGGCCGTGAACCAGGACGCGCTGGGCGCGGGGGGGCGCAGGGTGCGCGACGACGGCGACACCGAGGTGTTCGCCAAACCGCTGTCCGACGGCTCGGTCGCGGTGGGCCTGTTCAACCGGGGCGGCGGCACCGCGACGGTCACCGCCACGGCCGCGCAAGTCGGCCTGTCCGGCGGGCCGTTCACCCTCACCGACCTGTGGACCGGCGGCACGTCGAGTACGTCCGGGCAGATCTCGGCGAGCGTCCCCGCGCACGGCGTGGCCGTGTTCCGGGTGAGCGGTGGCAGCCCGCTGGCCGCCACCACCTCACGTCTGCGCGGCAACGCCTCCGGCCGCTGCCTGGACGTGGACAACGCCTCCACCGCCGCCGGGGCCACGGCCCTGATCTGGGACTGCCACACGGCCGCCAACCAGCTGTGGACCACCTGGGCGGGCGGGGAGATCCGCGTCTACGGCGACAAGTGCCTGGACGCATACAACCAGGGCACCACCAACGGCACCCGGGTCATCACCTGGCCCTGCAACGGCCAGGACAACCAGAAGTGGACCGTCGGCTCCGACGGTTCGATCCGCAACGTCCGTGCCGGGCTGTGCCTCGACGTCAACGGGGCCGCCACCGCCAACGGGACCCCGCTGGTCCTGTGGACCTGCAACGGCCAGGCCAACCAGAAGTGGACCCGCACGTGAGGGGCCCCGAGCACCGGCCGGCAGCCCACCCACCAGCCGACATCCCCCGGAGGCCACGATGATGACGGCTCGACCGTTACCCCCCGCCGGTACGAGGCTCACCCGGGCTGCCGCCTGGGTGGTGGGCCTGCTGCTGGTGTTCGCCGTCGTCCCCGCCGCGGTGCAGCCCACCGCGGCCCGGGCCGACAACCCCATCGTCCAGCACGTCTACACCGCCGACCCGGCCCCGCTGGTCCATGACGGACGGGTCTACCTCTACACCGGGCACGACGAGGACGGCTCCACCTACTTCACCATGAAGGACTGGCGGGTCTGGTCCACCGCCGACATGGTCAACTGGACCGACCACGGCTCCCCGCTCAGCCTGACCACCTTCAGCTGGGCGTCCGCCGACGCCTGGGCGGGCCAGACCGTCGAGCGCAACGGCCGGTTCTACTGGTACGTGCCGGTGAAGAACAAGGCGACCGGCCGGATGGCCATCGGCGTGGCGGTGTCGGACAGCCCCACCGGACCGTTCCGGGACGCCCTCGGCCGTCCGCTGGTGGAGAACGGTGAGATCGACCCGACCGTCTTCATCGACGACGACGGCCAGGCCTACCTGTACTGGGGCAACCCGAACCTGACGTACGTCAGGCTGAACGCCGACATGACCTCCTACTCGGGGAGCCCCACCAGGATCCCGCTCACCACCGCGGGGTTCGGCACCCGCACCGGCGACCCCAACCGCCCCACGCTGTACGAGGAGGGGCCCTGGGTCTACAAGCGGAACGGTCTGTACTACCTGGTGTTCGCGGCCAAGTGCTGCTCGGAGTTCATCGCCTACTCCACGGCACCCGGCCCGACCGGGCCCTGGACCTACCGCGGGACCGTCATGCCCACCCAGGGCAGCAGCTTCACCAACCACCCCGGGATCGTGGACTTCAAGGGCAGTTCGTACTTCTTCTACCACAACGGCGCGCTCCCGGGCGGAGGCGGCTATACGCGCTCGGTCGCGGTGGAGAGGTTCTCCTACAACGCCGACGGCACCATCCCGACGATCAACATGACGAACGCGGGCGCCCCCCAGGCCGGCACGCTCAATCCGTACGTACGCCAGGAGGCCGAGACGATCGCCTGGGGTTCCGGGATCGAGACCGAACCGTCGAGCGAGGGCGGAATGAACGTCGGCTGGATCGACAACGGCGACTACGTCAAGGTCAAGGGCGTGGCCTTCGGGTCTGGCGCGTCCTCCTTCACCGCGCGCGTGGCCTCCGGCAGCGGCGGCGGCACCGTCGAACTGCGCCTCGGCTCCCCGAGCGGAACCGTCGTGGGCCGGTGCGGTGTGCCGAACACCGGGGGCTGGCAGACCTGGACGACGGTCAGCTGCCCGGTCACCGGCGCGACCGGAACCCAGGACCTCTACCTGCGATTCAGCGGCGGCAGCGGCTACCTGCTCAACATGAACTGGTGGCAGTTCAGCCCCGGCGCCACCGCGGCCCCGACCCACTAGTCAAGAAGGGGAGTTGCACGATGGGAAGGACACGATCCGTCTTATGGCCCGCCCTGATCGCGGTGCTTGTCGTCCTGAGCATGGGCGGCACGGCAGTGGGCCGCGGCCAGGACGAGAACACCCCGCTCACGGCCTCCGCCAGCGCTGCCGCGAGCCCCGGCTGCGGCAAGGCACCCGGCCTGACGAGCGGTACGTACACCATCCAGAGCGGCGGCAGGAACCGGAGCTTCATCCTGCGGGTCCCGGACGGCTACGACCGCGACCGCGGCTACCGGCTGGTCCTCGGGTTCCACTGGTGGGGCGGCACCTCCACCGACGTCGCCACGGGCCGCACCGTGGAAACGGGCACCTGGGCCTACTACGGGCTCCAGCGGCTGGCGAACAACAGCGCCATCTTCGTAGCGCCCCAAGGCCTCGACAACGGCTGGGCCAACTCCGGCGGCGAGGACGTCACCTTCGTCGACGACATGATCCGGCGGATCGAGGCGGACCTGTGCGTCGACACGACCCAGCGCTTCGCTCTGGGATTCAGCTACGGCGCCGCCATGTCGTACGCCCTCGCCTGTTCTCGCGCGACGGTCTTCCGCGCGGTCGCGGTCCAGAGCGGCGGGCAGTTGAGTGGATGCAGCGGCGGAACGCAGCCCATCGCCTACCTCGGTGTGCACGGCCTCCGGGACAACGTCCTCGCCATCTCCGGCGGGCGGGCGATGCGCGACAGGTTCGTCAGGAACAACGGCTGCACCCCCCAGAACCCGCCCGAGCCCGCGCAGGGCAGCCTGACCCACCGGGTCACCACCTACTCGGGCTGCTCGGCCGGGCATCCGGTCGCCTGGGCCGCGTTCGACGAGGGGCACATCGCCGCTCCGCAGGACGGGGCCCCCGGTGACAGCGGCAGGACCTGGCTGCCGGGAGAGGTGTGGAAGTTCTTCACGCAGTTCCAGGGCTCCGACCCGTCACCGGGGACCGCCACCTGCCGGGTCACCGACACCGTCAGCGCGTGGAACAGCGGTCTGACCTCCAACATCACCATCACCAACACCGGTACGACCGCGATCGACGGCTGGTCCCTGGTCTTCACCCTGCCCGGCGGCCAGGCCATCACGTCCGGCTGGAACGCGGCCTACTCGCCCACCTCCGGTCAGGTGACGGCCAGGAACCTCTCCCACAACGCCACCATCGCCCCGGGCACGTCCGTGGGCATCGGCTTCCAGGCCACCCACACGGGCGACACGGCCGTGCCCACCTCCTACACCCTCAACGGCACCGCCTGTGCCGTTGAAGGGAGTTGACCGAAGGGATCAGGCGGGTCGGGCCGCCCCCCGTGCAAGTGGCGTGCGGCTCTCCCTGTCTCATCGCGGCTCGGGATCGGGGAGGGCCTGCGCGCACCAGATCGTTTTTCCGTAGGTGGTGTGCCGGGTGCCCCATCCCTGGGTGAGCTGGGCGACGAGGAGCAGGCCCCGGCCGCCCTCGTCGAAGGCGCGCGCCCGGCGCAGGTGCGGGGCGGTGTTGCTGGCGTCGGAGACCTCGCAGATCAGGGAGGTGTCACGGATCAGCCGCAGCTTGATCGGAGGCGCGCCGTATCTGATGGCGTTGGTGACCAGCTCGCTGACCACCAACTCGGTGACGAAGGAGGCCTCGTCCAGGCCCCAGGCGTCCAGTTGGTCGAGGGCGAACTTCCTGGCGCGTGGCACCTGCGCGGGGTCGGGCTCGACATCCCAGTCAGCGACGTGCTGGGGATCCAGGGCGTGAGTGCGAGCGAGCAGCAGGGCGGCGTCGTCGGTGCGGCGTTCGGGGAGCAGCGCGTTCATCACCGAGTCGCACAGGTCCTCCAGCGAGGTGGCGGATCGGTTCAGGACCCGCAGCAGTTCGGTGACCCCCTGGTTGACGTCGCGCTCGCGGCTTTCCACCAACCCGTCGGTGTAGAGGGCGAGCAGGCTGCCCTCGGCCACCTCGATCTCCGTCGCCTCGAAAGGCAGCCCACCGACGCCGAGGGGCGGTCCCGGCTGTGCGTGCACCGGGGTTTCGGTGCCGTCCGGGGAGATGACCAGCGGGAGCGGATGGCCGGCGCTCGCCAGCGTGAAGTGGCGGGAGACCGGGTCGTAGACGGTGTACAGGCAGGTGGCCCCGAACTCGCCGGTCGGCTGGAAGGGGCCGGCGGGCTGGAGGTCGCTGGCAAGGTGGAGGACCAGGTCGTCCAGGTGGGTGAGCAGCTCGTCAGGCGGCAGGTCCACGTCGGCCAGCGTGCGGACCGCCGTGCGCAGCCGGCCCATGCTGGCCGAGGCGTGCAGCCCGTGGCCGACCACATCGCCGACGACCAGGCCGACCCGGGCCCCGGAGAGCGGAATGACGTCGAACCAGTCACCGCCCACCTCCGCGTCGGTCCCGGTGGGCAGGTAGCCGGACGCCACCTCAAGGGCTTCCTGGCTCGGCAGTCGCTGCGGCAGCAGGCTGCGTTGCAGGGTCAGTGCCGTCGCACGCTCGCGTGAGTACCGGCGGGCGTTGTCGATCGCGATGGCCGCCTTGGCGGTCAGCTCTTCGGCGAGGATCAGGTCGTCGGCGGTGAAGGCCTCGGGCCGGTCGGTGCGGGAGAACGCGACGACGCCGAGCAGCGCGCCGCGGGCCCGGAGGGGCACGGTGATCCGGCCGGTCAGCCCGTCCGCGGCGATGGACTCGTCGATCAACGGATTCCCCGGCGGCCAGTGGGCCGGGTCGGCGGCGAGCCCGGGTCCGAAGGCCCATTCGCCTCCCTGACTGGGTTCGGCGGCGAGCTGGACCGTTGAGCGGCCGGTGGTCAGGCAGCGGGCGGCGACGGAGTCGCGAGCATGGCTGACCGGAATCGCCGTCCCGGCAGGCAGGTCGGTGCTGCCCTCCTGCGCGCTGTGCCGGGCGGCACGGCTGAGCGTGAGGGTGTCGCCGGGAGCGAACGTGGCCGGGGAGGGCGGTTCCTCCCCGCGCAGCACCTCGTCGAAGAGATCCACGGTGACGAGGTCGGTGAATCCCGGCACCGAGGTCCTGGCCAGCTCCTGGGCGGTGCCGATCACGTCGAGTGTCCGGCCGATGCCGCCGCTGGCCTGGTTGAGGATGAGCAGGCGTTGCCGAGCCCAGTACTCGGCGCTCATGTCGAATCCCCAGTTGGCGACCGCGCGGAGCCGGCCCTCGGCATCCCGTACGGGCCAGATGCTGGTGGCCCAGGCGTTGGCGTAGTCGCTGCCGCGCGGCTGGAAGACGGTGATCAGCCGCGTGGGCTCGCCCGTCCTCGCCACCTGTGCGAGCGCGTCGGTGTACGGCTTGTCGTCCCTCTCGGGAAACAGCGAGCGGTCGAATTCGGGAAGCACCTCGCGGTACTTCTTGCCGAGCACCTGTTCCTCGGAGTGCGCGATCACCCGGCCCGAGGAGGCGTTGATCCACAGGAACCGCAGCTCAGGGTCGTAGACGCCGAGAGCGAAGGGGGACTGCTCGAAGGCCCAGTCGGCGATCGTGGGTCGCCGTTCCCAGCGCTGGAGGGTCACCACATGGCCCAGCGCCCGGCCCTCCGTGCCGCCCAATGGGTGAGCCGTCACCACGGCGTCCACCGTGGAACCGTCCCGGTGCCGCAGGGAAACGGGACTCGTGTGATCCGGACCGGTGGGGAAGCTGTCGGGAAAGCCCGGTGGCGCGGGAGCGGCCAGCAGGTCGGTCAGGGGGCGCCCGACCGCGTCCTCAGCCGTCCAGCCCAGCAGCAGACGGCCGCTCTCGCTCCAGCCGCTCACCAGGCCGTCCGGCCCCACCACGAGCGCGGCAGCGGGGGCATCCTTCTTGTCGGCCATGTCCATCCGCGACGCCTCCGTCCGGACAGCCGTGCCCCTCAGGGCTGGTTTCCAGCGGCTGATTCCAGCCTAGATCCGCTTCCGCTGGACGGCGCCTCGGCCGGTGCGCCCCGGGCCGGACCCCACCGGGTGCCTCCCTCCCTCCCCAGCCCGTCGGCAGACCGGCGACGAACGAGGTGAGCCGATCGGCGATGAGGCGGTCGTCGTGGGCCGAGTAGTGCCAGTCGCAGCCGACGAAGTCCAGGCCCGAGTCGTCGAGGGACCAGGAGCGGACCCGGCTGTCGCCGGTGTCGTTGCGTGCCCTGACCACCTGCTGGACATGGCCGGCGTACCGGGCGGCGCCCAGCGCGACGATGGTCGTGCCGGGCCCGTAGCGGGTGCGCAGCTTCTGGACGAAGTCGCCGTGTCTGAAGTGGCGGACGCGCTCGCCGCCGAAACGGGCTTCGTCACCGGACTTTGGATGTCCGCGTCAGCCGCTGACCGGCGCGCCGTCACCCTTGTCCCGGAGGTACGCGACGCCGACGACACCGCACCATGGCCCAGCCCCCCCGAGCGCCCTCTCCACGCCACCCTGCGGGGCCGCGGACGCGTCCCAGTATCATCAACGTCGCCCCAGGCGTGCGAACCCCCGAACAGGTCGGACGGAACGTGGAACACCATGATCGGCAGACTCCCCTCGGCCTCCGGGGTGCTCTCCGTACTCGGGCTCTGATCAGGCCGGACGTGCCCGCGGCGCACGGTGGGGGGAGTGGTGAGCGGTGTCTCTGACGGACAAGGCCATCGAGGACATCCGTGAGCTGATCCGGTCCGGTGCGCTGCCGCCGGGCTCGAAGCTCCCGCCGGAGCCGGAGCTGGCCGCCCAGCTGGGCCTGTCCCGCAACCTCGCCCGGGAGGCCGTGAAGGCGTTGGCCGTCGCCCGGGTCCTGGAGGTCCGGCGGGGTGACGGCACCTATGTGACCAGCCTGCAGCCGAGCCTGCTCCTGGAGGGACTCGGCGGTGCGGTCGAACTGCTGCAGGGCGACTCGGTCGCGCTGCAGGACCTCATGGAGGTACGGCGGCTGCTCGAACCGATGGCCACGGCCCTTGCCGCCACTCGGATCTCCGACGCTCAACTGGCCGAGGTCAAGTGGCACTTGGACGCCATGCGCGAGGCCCGCGACGACGTCGCACAGCTCAACGCCCACGACGCGGCGTTCCACCGCGCCGTCGTCTCGGCCACGGGCAACGAGACCCTCCTCACCCTCCTGGAAGGTATCTCCGGCCGCACCCTGCGCGCCCGAATCTGGCGTGGTCTGATCGACGACAAGGCCGCGGGCCGCACACTCGCCGAGCACGAGGCGATCTTCAAGGCGCTCTCCACTCGGGACTCCGCCCTCAGCCAGGCCGCCGCGCTGCTGCATGTGAGCAACACCGAGCAGTGGCTGAGGGAGCACCTGCGCTCAGGCGAATCCCTTCCCGTCGAGACGACAGCGCACAAGTGACGAGCGGACGCTCACCCGCCGCCGTCCGGATTCAGCCCACCTTGAAGTCGGCGGCCTTGGTGTCCAGCGTCGTGTCGCCGTCCTTGGCGGTGGCCAGGACGGCCACGTGCCACGCACCCTGCGGGGAGTCGTCGGCATCGGCGCGGGTGACGGTGACCTTGTAGGTGCATCGCTCGGTGTCCCCGCCCGAGGGCTTGCAGACGGCCGAGTCCACGGCGGCCATGTCCTTGGCGGTCAGCCCCTGCTTGGCGAAGGACGAGTTCGCCGGCCAGGCCAGCACCTTCACGCTCTTGACACCGGAGGACGCCGTGACGTCGGTGGCGAAGGTCAACGAGCCGGCGCGGTCCCCGTCGGGAGCGGTGTAGCGGGCCGTGCTGTGCGACAGCGTCGGAGACTGGTCCCCGGCGTAGGCGAGGGCGAAGGCACCCGCACCACCGAGCACGACGACACCGGCAACCGCGGACAGAACGATACGACGCGACATGAGGATTCCCCCGAAAGGTTCAGTTGGATCACACCGGCGCTCTCGGTGGCGCCGTGCACCCATCCTGGCCGCGCGGCGAGCGCCGGGTATGAGCACGTGTACTCAACTCCGGCCTGAGTAAAGGGAGTCGCAGGTGCCGACGCGCATCACCTAGAGGAACGGCGTACCGGCGTCCAGCCCCGACAACACCCTGCCGTACAACTCCAGATTCGCTGCGGGGTTGACGAAGGAGTGCAGATTCAGGGCGTTGAGATCCCGTACGGCACGTTGGACGGGGACCTCCAGGCGCAGCGACGACGCACCGGAGGCGGAACCGATCAGATCAACGGCCTCCTTGCACAGCCGCGCCACGTAACCGCTCTGGGCGCGGATCCGAGCGCGTTCCTCCGGCGTGTACCGGTTGCCGTCCGCGGCACGGGCATCGATCAGCGAGACGAAGTCGGCGGTGAGCAGTTCGGCACAGGAGATCTTCATCGCGGCCTCGGCGAACTGCAGATGGGTCAGCGGGGCTTCGTGCTGATGCTCGTAGAACGTGTAGGTGATGCCCCGCCGGTGGATGAGCTCGCCGAACTCGGCCAGCGCCGCCCTGGCCGGACCGAGGGCGCCGGCCGCCGTCCAGACGCAGAACAGCAGGAGGACGGGCATGCCGTAGAAGGGGTCGGCGCTGTTGAGCCGAGAGGGGAAGGAGCCGCTCAGCAACGGCCCCAGGGGCAGTGCGCGGTGGGCCGGGACACGGACGGCACGGGCCACGACACTGTTGCTGCCGCTCCCGGCCAGACCGGACACGTGCCAGTCGTCGACCACGTCGAGCTGGGTCATCGGAACGGCCGTCCACAGCAGCTCCGGTGGGCGGCCGTCCCCGGAGTCCGACACCGTGGTCAGCAGGTGCCAGTCGGAGTCCTGGCAGCCGGTGGCGAACGGGGAGGTGCCGTCGACGACGTAACCCCCCTCCGCCGGACGGGCCTTCGCCTTCGGGACGAGGGTGCCGCTGACCCGTACGTCGGGGTCGGCGAAGATCTCGTCCTGCGCCTCGTCCGGGAAGAGCGCCGCGATGAACGCGCACCCGGCCTGGATCAGCGTCGTGAACCCGGTCGACCCGCACGCGGCGGAGACCTCGCTCAGCACGTCGACCTGCGTACGCGCCGAGGACTGGTAACCGCCGTACCGGCGGGGGATGTTCATGCGATGGACCCCGGCGTCCGTGAGGGCGGTGACGACCTCGCCGGTCACCCGGCGTTCCTGCTCCGCGCGCAGGGCGTGCGAACGGATGAGAGGCTGAAGTTTCCGTACGCGTTCGACGAGTTCGGCGTCCGAGTTCGGTGCGGATGAACCAGCCAAGACAAGACCTCCGAGCCCGATGCGCGGGGAGAACTCTCACCGTGACGCCGAACCCGATGGGTGTCAACGCCCCCTTCAGGCCGTCCTGTTGATGCGGTCAGGCAAGATACATCGGATGGGTTACGGAGGATGGTCTGGTCCTGTTGACGTGCGGATCTCAGTCCAATGACCCCTTATGTGGCTTAACCCTGCGGCAATTCGCGGAGTGCTGAGGTTATTGACAGGTGCACAAGCCCCTCTTAGGTTCCCGATACACCCGATGTATCAAGGACCCGCTCTGGAGGACGACGATGACCTCACAGCCGGAGAAACACCCGCGGCCGCCCCGCAGAGCCGTACTCGGCACCGCGCTGGGCGGAGCCGCGGCGGTCGCGTTACCCGGTACGGCGCACGCCGCAGCACCGACGTCTGCGCAGGGGAGCACCGCACGCCCCTGGAAGCTTCGCGACACGATGACCGCCGACAGCGCCTGGGAGGGGTTCCTGCGCGCGCAGGACCTGCTGTGGACCAGGCTGCCCACCCTCTGGCACGAGGGCCCGTTCCTCGGTGACGGCCAACTCGGCAGCATGATCTACCAGGAGCCCGGCGCCAACCGGATCCGCTTCACCGTCCAGCACGGCCGAGTCCAGGACCACCGGCCCGAGTTCGGCAGCGGCTGGGGCACCTGCCGCCTCCCCGTCGGCCACCTCACCCTCGAACCGGCCGGCACCATCACCTCCGTCGACTGGCGGCTGAGCCTGTGGAACGCCGAACTCACCGGCACCGTCACCACCACGGCCGGCACCCTCACCCTCGCCGCCCTCATCCACGACGAGGTTCTCGCCGTACGCGTCACTGCCGACGGCGGTGAACGGGCCACCTGGACCTTCCACCCCGAAGAAGCCATCAGCCCCCGCAAGATCAGCGAGGCGCCGCCCTCCGGCTACACCGCCAACCCGCCCTGGACGACCCGCACCGCCTCGGACGGCACCGAACAGGTGCTCCAGCCCCTCACCGGCGGTGGCCAGACCGCCACCGCCCACCGCCGCACCGGCCACGACCTGCTGCTCAGCGTCGGTCACAGCCACCCGTCCGACACCGCCGCGGAGGCCGACTCGCTGCGCAACCTGAGCCGCGCGAAGTCGTACAGCGTGCTCAGGCAACGGCATACCAGCTGGTGGCACGCGTTCTACCGCAAGAGCTTCGTGTCGTTCCCCGACCAGCGCCTCCAGAGCTTCCACTGGATCCAGCTCTACAAGGTCGCCTCCGCCAGCCGCGCGGGCGGTCCCGTCATGGCCACCTGCGGACCCTGGCTGGAGCCCACACCCTGGCCCGCGGTCTGGTGGAACCTCAACGTCCAACTGGAGTACTGGCTCATCCACGCCTTCAACCATCCGGAGCTCGACTCCCTGGCCACCACCCTGCGCCAGAACCAGGAACAGCTCATCGCCAACGTGCCGGCCGCCTACCGCACCGACAGCTCGGGCATCGGCCGCAGCTCCGACATGTTCGCCAACCGCGGCGTCGGCCGACCCGGCACCGGAGCAGAGACCGGCGACCTCACCTGGGCCCTGCACAACGTGTGGCTGTCCTACCGGCACTCCATGGACCAGTCCCTACTGCGCGACACGATCTACCCCGTGCTGCGCCGCGCCATCAATTACTACCTGCACTTCCTCACCCCGGGCAGCGACGGCAAGCTCCACCTGCCCAGCACTCTCTCGCCCGAGTACCCCGTCGTCCCGCCGCAGGACACCAACTACGACCTGGCCCTGATCCGCTGGGGCTGCCAGACCCTTCTCGAGTCCGCCGAACTCCTCGGTGTCGACGACGAGTTGAAGCCGCGCTGGCAGGAGGTGCTGGCCAAGCTCACGCCGTACTCGGTCGACGCCAACGGCTTCATGATCGGCGCCGACACCCCCTACTCCCAGTCCCACCGCCACTACTCCCACCTGCTGATGGTCTATCCCCTCTACCTCGTCAACTGGGACCAGCCCGAGAACCGGGACCTCATCACCAAGTCGGTCGTCCACTGGCACGAACTGACCGGCGCCCACCGCGGCTACAGCTACACCGGTGCCGCCTCCATGTACGCCATGGCCGGCGACGGCGACACCGCGATCACCTACCTCCGCAAGTTCTTCGACCCCACCACCCGCTACCCCTGCCGGGCCAACACCCACTACACCGAGGCCGGCCCGGTCATCGAGACCCCGCTGTCCGCCTCGCAGTCCCTGCACGACATGTTCTGCCAGAGCTGGGGCGGGGTGATCCGTGTCTTCCCGGCCGTCCCGACCGCCTGGGCGGACCTCACCCTGCACAACTTCCGTACCCAGGGCGCCTTTCTGGTCAGCGCCGTCCGCAAGGCGGGAGTCACCCGCTTCATCAGGGTCAAGAGCCTGGCGGGCGAACCCCTCAAGCTCCGGCACGGCCTCACCGGCCGCCTCACCGCGGTTCTGGAGGACGGCACGGCGGCCCGCACCCACGACCTCGGTGACGGCGTCCTCGCCATCGACCTGCCCCGCGGCCGCGAAGTGCTCGTCCACACCGGCTCCCGTCCCGACCTGAGCATCACGCCCGTCGCCGTCAGCGAGCCGGGACCGGCGTGGGGACTGCCGTAAAGGCCGGCACAGGCAACACAACTCGGAGGACATCGATGGCAGTTCCGATCAGAACAGCGGTCACCGCACTCTGCGCCTCGCTGGCGGCCGCACTCCTCACCACAGCACCCGCACAAGCAGAACAGCACGACCAGTCCTGGTCCCTGTCCGCGGGAGTACGCGCCCCGCGCGCACAGGTCACCCTCGACGACACCACGGGCACGCTGAGCCTCGCGGTGTCCCGGGAGGGCCGTACGGTCATCGAAGCGTCACCCGTCGGCCTCGTCACCGAACAGGCCGACCTGTCCAAGGACTTGCGCTTCCTGCACCGCAAGGACCGTACGGTGGAGGAGCGTTACCGCACCAAGTCAGGCAAGCGGCTGGACCGCCGGGTCCGTATGAACGAGACCCGCCTGTCCTTCGCCACCGCCGCGGGCGCCCGTCTCGACCTCGTCGTGCGTGCCTCCGTGGACGGCATCGCCTACCGCTACGTCCTGCCCGCGGGAGCCGGTGACGTCCTCGGCGAGGCGTCCGCCTTCAACCTCCCCGCTGACGCGAAGGCATGGCTCGGCACCTACCGGGTCGACAACGAAGGCCAGTTCGCGCAGTACACCGCCGCCAGTGCACCCACCGGCGCGTACTCCGACCAAGCCCTGTTCTCGACCGACGGCGGCTACACGCTGCTCGCCGAGACCGACCTCACCGGCTCCTACTCCGGCGCCCGCCTCGCCCACACCCAGGGCACCGGCACCTATCGCGTCGAGCTCGCAGACGAGCGGGTGACGAGCGACGGCCCTCTCGCCACCCCCTGGCGGGCCATGGTGACCGGCGACCTCGCCACCGTCACCCGCTCCACCTTCACGGACGACCTCGCTCCCGCGTCCAAGGTTCGCGACAGCTCCTGGGTGCGTCCCGGTACCGTCCTGTGGACGTGGCTCGCGGGCGGCAGGGAGGCGGGTCAGAGTCTGGCCGCGCAGAAGGCGTACGTCGACTACGCGGCCGAACGCCACTGGCCCTATGAGGCAGTTGACGCCGGCTGGTACTACCGGCCGGGGGAGTGGGACGTCACCGACCCCGACTGGCAGACCGACAGCTGGATGCCGGAACTCGTCCGGTACGCCCGCGCCAAGGGCGTCGGCATCATCGTCTGGATCCACCAGCGCGACCTCGACACCCCCGCCGAGCGGGCCCAGTGGCTGCCGACCCTGGAGAAGTGGGGCGTGAAGGGAGTCAAGATCGACTTCATGAACTCCGAGGCCCAGCCCATGCTCCAGTGGTACGACAACATCCTCGCGGAGACGGCCGCCCACCACCTCATGGTCGACTTCCACGGCTCCACGATCCCCAAGGGCATCCAGCGCACCTGGCCGCAGGTCATGACCCTGGAAGGCGTCGCGGGCGAGGAGAAGCGCACCAACACCGCCGCCCACCTCACCACGCTGCCCTTCACCCGCAACGTCATCGGCTCCATGGACTTCACACCGGGGGCGTTCCAGCGCGTGGGCCTGCGGCCCAACTCGGACGCGGCCGAGGTCGGCCTCGCCGTCGCCTACGAGTCGGGGCTGCAGATGCTGGCGGGCACCCCGGAGTCGTACGAGGCCAGGCCGCTCGCCCGGGGCTACTTCGACCAGATCCCCGCGGCCTGGGACGACACCCGACTCCTGGCGGGCGCACCCGGTCAGGAGGCCGTGCTGGCCCGCCGCAGCGGAGCGCGCTGGTTCCTGGGCGGGATCTACGCAGGTGCCGCACGCACGGCCGAGGTGCCGCTGTCCCTCGGTGCGGGCCGGTGGCTGGTGGAGACGATCCGGGACGGGGCCGACGGTCTCGTCCAGGACCGGCGGGTGCTGCGGGGCGGCGACACGCTCGCCGTCGACGTCGTGGCCAACGGCGGCTTCGCCGGACTCGCCTGCCCCTGGCGGCCGGGCATCACCACCTGCCGGCGCTGAGCGCACTCCGTTCCGGGAGCCGGATTCGATCAGCGAGGACGCTGCTGATCGAATCCGGCTCGGCGTGCGCCGGGCCTCGCTAGGCTGGTGCCGGAGGTGCCCAAGTGGCCGTACCAGCAAGCGAGTTGCAGGACTCTCCCGAGTCCACGACCGTCGTGGTGATCGGCGCGGGCCCGGCCGGGATGACCGTCGCCACGCTGCTGCGGCACAGCGGCATCGACTGCGTCGTCCTGGAACGCCGCTCCCGCGACCACGTGGCGCAGCGCCAGCGGGCCGGCATCGTCGAGACGCGCGCTGTCCGCATGTTCGACTCCTGGGGGCTGTCGGACCGGGTCCTCGGCGGTGTCCCGTACGACGGCATCCTGGAGTTCCGGGTGGACGGCCACAGCCGGCTGGTGTCCGACAGCGACGGCTCCGACGGCCCGCCGGCTCGTCTGTGCCCCCAGCAGATCCTCGTGCAGAAACTCACCGCGACGTTCCTGGAGAACGGCGGCGACCTGCGCTTCGAGGCCGCCGACGTCTCCCTGCACGACCTGACCGGCGACCGCCCCACCGTCCGCTACCGCACACCTGACGGCACGCTCCGCGCGATCACCTGCGAGTTCGTCGCCGGCTGCGACGGCGATCGCGGCGTCAGCCGTACGGCCGTCCCGGACGGCGTGCTGACCACGTACGCCTTCGACCACGGCATCGGCTGGCTCACCGTCCTGGCCGACGCCCCGCCCCCGGCCCACCCCCTCCTCGCGACCAGCCGGGAGGGCTTCGCCGCCCACTTCCCCCGCGGCCCGCACGCGAGCCGCTACTACCTCCAGTGCCCGCCCGACGACGACCCCGGCGGCTGGCCCGACGACCGCGTCCGGGATGCCCTGCGCTCCCGGCTCGGCGATCCCGCCCTGGTCTTCGGCCCGATCACCGACCGCGAGATCTTCCGGCTCCGCAGCCTCGTCCACGACCCCATGCAGTACGGCCGTCTCTTCCTGGTCGGCGACGCGGCGCACATCGTGTCACCCATGGGCGGCAAGGGCATGAACCTCGCCCTGTACGACGCCGACGTCCTCGTCCGGGCCGTACGCGACTTCGTCCGAGGCGACGAGTCCGCCCTGCGCGGCTACTCGGCGCGCTGTCTGCGCCGCGTCTGGAACGACCAGGAGTTCTCCCACTGGCTCACCCGCACCCTGCACGACGCGGGCGACCGCGAACCCTTCCTGCGTCACCTGGCCCGCGCCCGCCTCGACCGCCTCTTCAACTCCCCGGCCGCGGCCCGCGCCTTCGCCGAACTCATGACGGGACTGGACCCGACCGGGGACGCGGTGCCCCGAGAAGTCCTTGGCGACCTCTCCTGAGGCTCGCCCAGCGGCGGGTGAGCCGACGGAGAGGGGGACCGTCACCGCCCGCCGACCGGTCCCTGAGCCACGCCGTGCCGGAACCGCCGCCCACGCTCCGCGGATCGCAGGGCGCACAGTGGAGGCATGACCGCAGACGAGGGGAACATCCTGGCCCGGGGACGCGTGGCGACCCGGCTGCCCGCCCAGGACCTGGACCGGGCCCGGCGCTTCTACGCCGAGCAGCTGGGTCTTGAGCCCGTCGACGAACGCCCCGGCGGACTGCTGTACCGCTGCGGGGGCACGGACTTCGCCCTCTTCCAGTCGGCCGGGTCGTCGCCCGGCACCTTCACCCAGATGGGATGGCAGGTCGACGACATCGAGACGGCCGTCTCCCAACTCCGGCAGCGCGGCGTGGTCTTCGAGGAGGTCGACGTCCCCGGCCTCCGCACCGAGAACGGCATCGCCGACGTCGACGGCAACTACCCGAGCAAGCACGCCCGGGGAGAACGCGCGGCCTGGTTCCGTGACAGCGAGGGCAACCTGCTCGGCATCGGCGAGCCGGTCCGCTGAACCGGGGTCCCGGACCTGGCGCGTGTCGTGGGCGGGCAACGGTTGTCACTGGCGTGTCACAGCACGCCGGGGCCCCACAACTTGTTCCCGGCTCGTCGTGTCGAACCCTGCGTTGCGACCGCCTTGCGGCCGAGACCAGTCGGTTGGACCAGCCGACTGACAGAGCGTCAGCATCCCACGGGGGGACCAGACATGAGCATCACCACGCGCAGCACCCGGCGTACCGCAGGCTCGGCCGCCGTCGCCGCGGCCTCCTTCCTGCTGCTGGCGGGAGCCGGCATCCTGGCCGCGCCGACCGCCTTCGCCGGCGTCCCCGGCGGCACCTCCGCCGCCGACCGCAACAGCGACTTCGACGGCGACGGGTACAGCGACCTCCTCATCGGCGTCTCGGAGGGCACCGTCGACGGCAAGGAGGGCGCCGGATACGTCACCGTCCAGTACGGCGCCCCCAACGGCATCGGCACCAACAACACCGTGCCCAAGGGCGAGGTCCAGGTCGTCAGCCAGTCGACCAAGGGCGTGCCCGGCACCTCCGAGACCGGTGACCGCTTCGGACAGGCCGTCGCGACCGGCGACCTGGACGGTGACGGCTTCGACGACGCCGTCATCGGCGCGCCCGGCGAGGACGAGGGCACCGTCGAGGACGCGGGCCGGGTGACCGTCGTCTACGGATCCGCGCACGGCCTCGACACCCAGCGCACCGCGACCTTCACCGCCGCCAAGCCCGCCGAGGGCGCCCGGTTCGGACACGCGGTGGCCGCCGCCCGGTTCACCGGGGACATCGACGGCGACCAACTCGTCGTCCTGGACCAGAAGGTGGGCCTGCACGTCTTCACCTACCACGCGGGTGTCCTGCGCCAGGTCGGCACCCCGCACGCCACCGGCCACACCCTCCAGAGCGCCTACCTGACCACCGGCGACTACGACCGCGACGGCTTCGCCGACCTGGTCGTCTCGGGCTACAGCCCTGACGACGACTACGCCAAGGGCTGGTCCGCCTACTACGCGGGTGGCGTCGAGGGCCTGAGCTACCGGCACGACCTGCACGGCGGCCTGGGCACCGCCTCCGGCGACATCAACGGCGACGGTTACGACGACCTCGTCGTCGGCCAGCGCAGCGGCGTGGACGAGACGGCCGGTGACGCCGACGCCCCCGGCGGCCTGGTCGGCGTCTACTACGGCGGCGGGGAGGGTCCCGCCGGTACGGAGGGCCCAGGCACGGCCCCGCAGTGGTGGTCGCAGAACTCCCCGGGCGTGCCCGGAGCGGGGGAGCAGCACGACGCCTGGGGCAACGACCTGTCCGTCGCCGACGTCGACGGTGACGGCTTCGCCGATGTGGCGGTCGGTGCGCCCGGCGAGGACGCGGACGGAGAACAGGGGGCGGGCGCGGTGTGGTTGCTGCGCGGCTCGCGGGAGGGCGTGACCGGCACCGGCTCCCAGTCCTTCGACCAGAACACCCCGGGCATCCCCGGTGCCGCCGAGGCCGGTGACGGCTGGGGCGCCCAGGTGCGCCTCGTGGACACCGACGGCGACGGCCGGGCCGAGCTGGTGGCGGCGGCGCCCGACGAGAACGCCGGTGACGGCGCGGTGTGGCTGCTGCCCGCGAGCGGCGACGGACTGCTCGCCGACGGGTCCCGCTCCTACGGCGCCGCCGCTCTCGGCGGCAGCGGCCACGGCGCCCGCTTCGGCGCCGTGATCGACGAGTGAGCGGGGCACATCCCTCGCGGGACGGGGGCCTTCACTCGGCGCTGCGCAGCGCGACCCAGGTGTCGTGCCCCACGACGCCGTCGGCGTCAAGGCCCCGCTCGTCCTGGAAGGCCCGGACCGCGGTCTCCGTGCCGGACCCGAACTCCCCGTCCAGGCCGGTGCTTCCCACGCTGTATCCGCGTTCCGTCAGCATGCACTGCACCTGCTGGACGCGTTTGCCGCTGTCGCCGAGCCGAGTGCGTCCGTTGCCGCCGTAGTAGGTGCACTCCGAGAGCCAGGGAGCGGTGTCGGTCCCGGCGGAGGGGGTGTCGGCGGACGCGGTGGCGGACGGCGTGGCGGACGGAGCCTGACCGGGGGGCGAGGAGGCGCCGCCCCGGTCGCCTGCGGAGCCCGAGGCCCGGGGCTTCGCCGAGGCGGCTCCCGCCGTCGGGTCGCGGTCCTCCACCGCGGCGCCGTCGACGTCCGGGCGGCTCAGTCCGCCGACGCTCGGGGACAGCGGACCGTCGGAGGCGCCACGGGGGCCGGTGCCGTCCGCACTGGTGGCGCCGGCTTTCGGAGAGGCGACGGCAGGGGGGTCCTGACGGACGAGCAGCAACGCCACCGCGGCCACGACACAGATCGTGAGAACCGCGGCGACGCCCAGTAACGCCTTCCTGCGGTGCCGGGCCGGGTCCCCGGACCGGCCCGGCGGGGGAGGGGCGTTCTCAGCCTTCACGGGCGACGGCGCATCGGGAGCGACGGGCAGGGGAGCTGGTTGGGGTAGACGCGCTGACAGGGGCAGCGGCAGGTCGCCCGCAGACCGCAAACGGCTCAGGTCCGCGACGGGCAGACGGTGCAGCGCCTCGTACGCCCGCTGTCGGGCGAGCACCTTGGTACCCAGGGGGTCCGGCCAGGTGGCGGTCACCGGGCGTACCCGGGCGGCGTCGATCAGCTCCTGCGGGGTGGGCCGCCGCGCGGGCTCCTTGTCCAGACAGGCGGTCAGCAGGGCACCGAGCTCCTCGTCCGCCGCCGAGATCTCGCCGACGACCTCGGGGTTGGGGTTCTCGTACGCCACCCGGTGCATCACGTCGACCCCGGTGCCGTCGCCGAACGGCGCACGGCCCGTCGCCGCGTAGACCAGTGTCCCGGCCAGCGAGAACACGTCCGAGGCCGTGTCGGACCGGCCCTCCCTCAGATGCTCGGGGGACATGTAGGCCGGGGTCCCCACCCGGTTGCCCGTGCCGGTGATCGCACTCGCGTCCGCGGCCTTCGAGATCCCGAAGTCGATCACGTGCGCGCCGCGGACGGACAGCAGCACGTTGGACGGCTTCAGGTCCCGGTGCACGATCTCCTCGACGGCGAGGGCAGCGAGGGCCTGCCCGAGCTCCGCCACCAGTCGCCACACCGCGGTCGTCTCCAGGGCGCCGTACTCCTTGACGGCTTCCGCGAGATCGAAGCCCGGGAGGTACTCCGTGGCCATCCACAGCAGCTCGTCCTCGAAGCCCGTGCCGCACAGTCGGGGTGCGTGCGGGGTGCGAAGTCGGGCGTGTACGGCTGCCTCGCGCTCGAAGCGGCGCCGGAACCTGGGATCCTCCGCGTACTCCGGCCTGATCACCTTCACCGCGACCAGACCCGGGCTGTCGTCCACGGGGCGCGCCAGAAAGACCCTTCCCATGCCGCCACTGCCGAGCAGCGCCACCGGCGCGTAGGGGCCGACTCGCCCCGGGTCGCCGAGCCGCAGGGGTAAGGCACCGGTCTGCCGCAGCGCGGCAGCCGCGTCGTCCGCCGACGCCGGCCGCTGTCCCGCCAAGAAATCCCCCGAAGTCACATTCGATGCACGCCAGTTCGCCCCCGGCGGGAGACGAGCGTAGCTCAGCTCGCGCATGTGTTCAGGAAATCGGTCACCTCCGTCACGCGGGTCACTTTCGAACGAGTGATCGTCCGGACGCGTCGGGAATGAACCCGCAACGGCAACGTGTTGTCGACCGCCGACCGACTCTCCTGTCACGGGTAGAAAGCAGGCTCATGACGTCCTCGCCCCGCATGATGCGCGCCGTCCGGCTCTCCGCTCCCGGTCCCGTGGACAACCTGCGGCCGACCATGCTGCCGCTCCCGCCCGAGAGGGACGGCTGGGTGCGTGTCCGCGTCGAGGCGTTCGGCCTGAACCGCTCGGAGCTGAAGCTCCGCCTGGGTGTGAGCGAGGGCGTCAGCTTTCCCCGGGTGCCCGGCATCGAGGCCGCGGGCATCGTCGACGCGGCCCCGGCCGGCAGCGGGCTGGCTCCGGGGCAGAAGGTCGTCGCGATGATGGGGGACATGGGGCGCACCTACGACGGCGGCTACGCCGAGTACACCTCGGTGCCGTTGTCCCAGGTCATCCCCGTCGACACGGACCTGCCCTGGGAGGTGCTGGGCGCCCTGCCGGAGATGGTGCAGACCGCCTACGGCTCGCTCACCGTCGGCCTGGACCTGAAGCCCGGCCAGTCCCTGCTGATCCGCGGCGGCACCTCCTCGGTCGGCCTGGCAGCCGCCGCGCTGGCGACCTGGCGCGGCGCCACGGTGCTGTCCACCACCCGGCGGGCCGACCGCCTCGCTCTGCTGGCGGAACGCGGTGTCGACCACCCGCTGCTCGACACCGGCGAGATCGCGCCCGCCGTGCGCGAGCTGTACCCGGACGGTGTCGACGCCGCCCTCGACCTCGTCGGCACGCCGACCCTGCCCGACACCCTGCGCGCGGTACGCGTGCACGGCACGGGCTGCTTCGGCGGCAGCCTCTCCAACCAGTGGACGGTGCGGGACTTCTCCCCTAACGAGTACCTGCCGAGGGGCGTACGCCTCGCGGGATACTTCGGCGACGCGTCCGACCTGCCGCGGGATGCCTTCCAGGAGATCCTGGACGCGGTCGCCGCCGGCCGGCTGGCCTTTCCCGTGGACCGGGTCTACGACGGCCTGGACCAGGTGCCGCGGGCCCACGACGACATGGAACATGACCGCGCCACCGGCAAGCTCGTCGTCCGGGTCCGGCATGAGGATCGTTGATGAGGGCCGGCGACCCGCCGGCTCCCGTACGGCTCAGGCGCCCGCCTCTTCCGGCGCCGGCCGCGCAGGAGTAGTGCGGGCAGAGGTGGGGACTTGAAGGGCAGGCCGGGCGTGGCGGCGTACCCATGGGGGCCGCACCGGCCAGGCTTCTCCGGTTCAGCCAACGAGCCGGGGAGGCCGCGTTCAGGTGAGGTCCACCCTTCTCCGCAGCCCTGACGGGAGGCGACGGCCCGCTCCGCACGGGAGTGGGGCCAAGCGGGCCGGAGGGCCGACCGACCGGTGTGAACCGTGCTGCGGCGGCTCGGTGCGAGACGGAGAGCGGGTCGGCGGTAGGGTGGCCGCACCGGTGGAGGTGGGTGGTGGCGGTGGAATGGCGGGAGTTCGCCGAGGCGATGGCCCAGCTCGCGCGGAAGTTGCTCGCGCAGGAGTCGGTGCAGGGCACGCTGGACGAGATCGCGGCGTCGGCCGTGCAGCTCGTGGACGGCTGTGACGCGGCCGGGATCCTCGCGGTCCGCAAGGGCCGGGCGGTCACGTTGTCCTCGTGCGGCGACGTGGTGGAGTCATCCGACCGGCTGCAGGGTGAGCTGGCCGAGGGCCCGTGCTTCGACCTCGCCGCCCGCGCCCACGGCGGGGACGGCGAGCGCGTGTTCCGGATCGCGGACATCACCGAGCCGCAGCCGGACTGGCCGCGGTTCGCCGCCGCGGCTCGCGACCTGGGGATCGGCAGTATGACCGGGGTGCTGCTCTACACCCACGACGAGGACTTCGGCGCGCTGAACCTCTACTCCCGCCGCCCCGGAGCCTTCGGCAAGGACATCGAGACCGCCGGCTGGATGCTGGCCTCGCACGCCGCCGTCGCCCTGGCCGACGCCCGCGCCATCGACCAGCTCGAGGACGCCATGAAGACCCGCCATGCCATCGGCGAGGCCATGGGCATCCTGATGGAACGGCACAAGCTGAGCGAGGACGACGCCTTCAGCGTGCTGCGCCGCATCTCGCAGCAGCACAACATCAAGTTGCGCGACGTCGCTCAGCGGGTCCGCGCGGACGGCGCCGGCCAGGCCTGACACGCCGTCCGGCCCGGCGCGTCACTCGTCCCGCGGACGCGACCTGCCGGTCGCCCGCGCACGGTCTGCGTACATGCCCTGAGCCCGGGTAGCCGCTGGAGCGACAAGCAGCCACGAGTGGTGAAAGCGACGAAAGAGCTCCACATGGTCATCCCGCTTATGAAGCAGCGGCAGACGAGGTGGGCAGGGACGATCATGCCGAACTGCGCTATGCCGCGGCCTGGGGCCCCGGCACGGCCCACGCCGCACAGGCGCGGCGGGATGTGCGTGCGGTCCTCGCCCACGCTGCGCGCTGCGACCGCCCCGCCGTCCAGGCGTCCCGGGTCACGGACGCCGAACTGGTCGTCAGCGAGCTCATCTCGAACGTTCTGCGGCATGCTCCCGGCCCCTGCACCCTGACACTGCGGCTGACCGGCACAGAGCTGTCGATCAGCATGCACGACACCTCGCCCGACGCGCCGGTGGTCCAGCCGCCCGACCGCCGCCGTGTCGGCGGTCACGGTCTGTACCTGGTGCACTCGGTCAGTGACAAAGTCGTCGTCACCCCGCGCGGCAGAGGCAAGCAGATCACCGCTCATCTGCGACTCGTCGCGAGTGACGACACCGGCCGCGGGGAGCCCGTCGACCGGACACGGCCCGACGAAAGGGGGAGCGCCGACTCCCTCGGCGCGGGTCCGCACGGCGTCATCCACGGCTCCGTCGACCCACGGGGGCGACGGAGCACGCGATCCGGCGGCGACAGCTCGGTCACCGCACACCGCTCATCGGTCGGCCCACCCCTGTAGCGCATGCCCAGGCGGCGGCCCCGCCCGGAGGGTCAACTCCGGCGCGCGACGACCAGCCAGGCGCGGGAGTCGAACCACACGCCGTCGCCGGTGTCGTGCGCGTCGAGAACCGCGCGCAACCGGTCGCGGGCACGATCGGCGCTCGCGGCATCGAGACCGGTGACCCATTCCCTCGCCATGCGCAGCTGGAGTACGGCAGCCAGCGCGCCCTCGGCGTCCGGGCCGTAACGGACGGGCTCGCGTACGTCGACGACGTCCACCGCGGTGAACCCGGCCGCGGTCAGGATGCCGGTCGTGACCTGCGGATCGGCCAGCGTGAAGGGGTCGGGGGCCGCCGGGGCGGACGCCGACGCCGCCGGGCCACGCGAGAGCGCCGCCCGGATCGCGGTGTGCCACTCCTGACGTTCGGCGGCCTGCCAGACCAGCTGCACGAAGCGCGCACCGGGACGCAGGGCCCGCCCGATGTTGGCGAACGCGGCGACCGGGTCGGAGAAGAACATCGTCCCGAACCGACTCACGGCCAAGGTGAAGTGCTCCGGCGGGAACGCGTGGTCCTGGGCGTCGCCCTGTGCGAAGTCGACATTGCGGAGTCCTTCCGCCGCGGCCGCACGGCGGGCCCGCGTCAGCATCGGCCCCGAGACGTCGATGCCGAGCGCGGTGCCCGGCGACGCCGCCCGGGCCGCGTCCCGGGTGGTCCGGCCGGTGCCGCAGCCGATGTCCAGGACACGATCACCGGGGCGGACGCCCAGGGCTTCCAGCAGTCGCTCGTGATGCCGGGCGAGCTCGGAGTCGTAGTCGAACACGGGAAGGCCTCCTCAAGCCGCGGGGCCGTCGCGGAGTACTCTCCGCGCGGTGTCGGTTCGGGGTCGACATTCAGGGGCAACCCTACGGCGATGTCGTACGAGGCCATCCGGCCCTGGCGCAGTTCGGTGAGCGAGCCGACGACGTCGGCGAGCTGGTCCGGGTGCTCCAGATTGGCAGGGAAGAACCCGTCGAGTCGTGCGGCACGGCGGATCGGCTTGGCGTTGCCCGGCATTCCGGCGGCCCACACGGGCACGCCCGGTCGCTGCACCGGTCGCGGCAGGAACGCGATGTCGTCGACGGTGTAGTGCTCGCCGCGGTGGCGTACCGGCTCGCCGGACCAGGCGGCGGACAGGACACCCAAGGACTCGTCGAGCATCCGCCCGCGCCGCCGGGCGTCGAGCTCCTCGCCGGTCCTGGACAGTTCGCCGGCGAACCGGTCGCTGCCGAGGCCCACGCCGAGAGTGAGACGGCCCTCGCTGAGCCGATCGAGTGTCGCGCTCTCGCGCGCCACCTTGGCCGGCCGCCGGCGGGGCAGCGCCGTCACCATCGGGCCGAGCCGGATCCGCTCGGTCACGGTCGCGATCGCCGCCAGCGCGATCCACGGTCGGCGACCTGCCGGACCGGCTCCCGCCGGCACAGCTGATCCCACACGAAGCAGCCGTCCCACCCCGCTTCCTCCGCGTCGGCGGCGATGCGGGCGACCGCGAGCGGGTCGGCGAGGCCGTCGAAGAGGGGCGGCCAGAGCGCCGACCGCAGCCGGTTCACGAGCCACCTACGGCCGTGTGCCGCACCAGAGCCGGCACGAAGTCCTCCCACACCGGACGCGGCAGATCATGCCCGGCCCCCTTGAGGACCAGCAGCTCCGCTCCCGGGATCGCGTCACGCAGCGCCTCGCCGTGCGGCAGCGGCAACAGCGGGTCGTGGTCGCCGTGGACCACGAGCGCAGGCGCCACGATGTCGCCGAAGCCACCGCGTGTCGGCCCTTCGGGCTCGATGGCGAAGTGGTTGACCAGGGTCGACGAGTAGTTCCTGGCGCGCGCCACGTCACGAGCGACCAATGCCCGGATCACGGTCTCGTCGAAGTACGGCGAGCCACCGGCGTACGCCCTCGCGCCCTCGACCACGTAGTCAACGACCGCGGCCTCGTCGGAGAGGTCCGGCTCGGCCGGCATGGCGAGGTCGCTCGAAGGCGGCGGGAGATCGTCGGCACCGGTCGAGGTCGAGACGAACGTCAGCGACGCCACCCGGTCGGGGTGGTCCACGCCGAGGACGAGTCCGACCCCGCCGAACATCGACTGACAGACCACATGGGCCGCCTCGATGCCCAAGGCGTCCTGGACACCGAGCACATCGAGGACCAGATCCGGGTACGTGTAGGCCGGTCGTCCCGGTGGGCAACAGGTCGAGCGACCGGTGTCCCGGTGGTCGTACCGGACCACGAACCGGCCGCGGGCGGCGAGCTGTTCACACAGGTCGGCGTCCCACCACAGCATCGAGGCGGCCGCCCCGGCGACCAGCACGATCGCCGGGTCCGCGCGGTCTCCGAAGGTCTCGGTGCACAGCTCGACGCCGTTGATGCCGAGGAGTTGCTCGCCGTGCGAGTGAGGTGAGGTCATGTTCTGACGCTAGAGCGCACGACTCCATTGTGAAAAGCGATGAATTCCGATCGACTCGATCGCCTAGGGCGATGTACTTCGTTACGGTGGGACGCGTGAGCACCGTCGAGTTGCGCCACCTGGCTGCGATGGCCGCCGTCGTCGAGGAAGGTTCGTTCGGCCGGGCAGCCGTCCGTCTGGGATACACCCAGTCGACGGTGAGCCAACAGATCGCCGCGCTGGAGCGGGCCGTCGGCGGTCCGGTGTTCGACCGCCCGGGCGGCCCCAGGCGGGTCCGGCTCACCCCCCTGGGCTCCGTGGTCCTGGACCACGGCCGCGTCCTGCTGGCGAGGGCGGAGGCACTGACCAACGCCGTGGACCGGTTCCAGGCGGGCGACGGCCGCATCGACATCGGCACCTTCCAGAGCGTGTCCAGCGTGATCCTGCCGTCGGTCGTACGCCGGCTGCGCGCCGAGCACCCCGGCTGCGACATCAGGCTGTCCGAGGAGGAGCCGGAGCAGCCCCGGATCGGTGACCTCGACCTGCTCTTCTACGACGGCCGCATCGACGGCGACGTCGAGCACCGCAAGCTGCTCGACGATCCGTATCTGCTGGTTTCGAGCGCCGGCACCTTCCCCGACGGTCCGGTGTCGCTGGACCGGCTCGACGGCGCACCGATGGTGGCCTGGCCGCTGACCTGCGACCAGCCGCTGGTGGAGCAGGCACTCGCCCGGAGCGGTGCCCGTCCGCAGATCGTATTCCGCAGCGCGGTCAACGACACCCTGTTGTCGATGGTGCGAGCCGGCCTGGGCTCGGCGCTGCTGCCCTGGCTCGCCGTCCGCGGTGTCGACGTCCCCTCCGACGACAGGCTCCGTGTCCACGAGCTACGGCCCTCCCTGCCGCCCCGGGAGATCTACCTGCACTGGCAGGCCGGACGCGTCCACTCACCGCTCGCCGCCCGTGCCGTCGAGGTCGCCGTGGAGGTCGCGGCCGCACTGGCACCGCCGCCACCCAGGGCCTGACGCAGGGCGGTTGGCCGCGATCGCGACCGGGAGCCGTCGCCCGCCGCGCCGCACCGGGGCGAGGCGCAGTGGGCCGTCGACGTACGGAACGAGCCCCTCCGTCCGGCAGATCCTGTTTCGCAACCCGCACCACCCGGGCGGCGAGCCAGGGCGGCCGGGCCGAGCGGCCTGCGGGAGGCCGCGGATCAGGGGTTGCCCCCGCGGATCATAGGGACCCCCGCGCGGTCAGGGGGTTCCCAGATACGTGGTCGCTTCGACGTCGTGCAGGTGGGTGAGGATGTCGTGCGCCCGGCCGAGGGCCGTCGTGTACCGCACGGGGTCGGGCCACCGGGCCCCGATGTTCCAGGTGGCGCGCTCCTTGTCCAGCCAGGCAAGCGCGGGAGCGGAAGCCGTGCGCAGGTCGACGAAGTAGTCGTCCTGGCGGGCCTGGTCCAGGGCGTGCTCGTTGGAGCCCGCCTTCGCGGCCGCGACTGAGCCTGCCGGTGATGTCTCCGTTCGTTCTGTCTCTTACGGCCCGGCCCGTCCGGCCCGTCCGGCCCGTCCGGCCCGTCCGGCCCGTCCGGCCCGTCCGGCCCGTCGTCCGGACGGGTCCTGTGCGGCCTCGGCCTCTTCGGCGTCCCTGGTGAGCTTGGCGATCTTCGTCTGTGCCACGGTGATGCCGCGGAGGATGAGGCGCAGGTGGGTGGCGGACTGAGGTACGGCGGCCTGGAGTTCTTCCAGTCGGCGTTGCTGCGCGGCGAGTTCGGCCCTGAGCCGGGCTGCCCGGTCGGGTGGTGGGGGAGGGGCTTGCCCGTTGAAGACGACGTTGTGCAGGGGCCGTTCGGTGTGGACGGCTTCGCGTTCGGCCGCGTGCGCGTCGTGGGGATAGTCGATCTGTATGCCGATGACGTGGGGCCCCCAGGACCGCTGCTGCAGGTGGGTGCGGACGCGTGTGAGCGGACACGTGGAGATGCCTACGTACAGCAGGCCTTCGACGCCGTAGAGCCGGTACAGGGCGGTGCGGCCGGCGGTGTGCAGACTGCCTTCCTCGTCGAACAGGCTGCGCAGGAACTGCGTGTCGATGTCGGTCATGACGCGGCCTTTCTCGGCTCAGGGCGCGCGGTGGCCGCCATGGCCGACATCGCCGGTTCTTTCAGGCCGGCAGCCGGGCGTCGACCACGCGCCGTTCGTCCAAACCTCCACGGTCCCACGCGGGTGTGACACCGCCCGCGTGTGCCGACGCGCCAGGCGTCGACACACGCAATCCGTAGGTGTTCAGGGTCGTGCCCTCCACGGCGATGGCGAAGACGTAGAGGCGCAGGAGGGCGAAGCGGCCCAGCCCTGCGAGGGCGGAGGCGCTCAGGTAGACGATCTGTTCGCTCAGGATGCCGGGGGCGGGCCGGACCAGGTGAAGGACGTATACGGCAGCGGTGGTGGCGAGGTAGGCGGCGGTCGCCGAGCCGGCGGACTGCCCGTGCTCCCGCCATCCGGCGCGGCGCCCGGTGCCGAAGGTGAAGTGGGCGTGGAGTTCGGTGCACAACAGGGTGGAGACGGCGGTGACCAGCGCGTTCGCGACGGCCCAGGGCAGGGTCATGGCCAGCAGCGGCACCGCGAGGCCGGAGAGAACCCCGACGCCGCCTCCCAGGATGACGAACCGTAGGAAGGAGACGACGGGGTTCAGGGCGGCCGGGGCTGCCGTCTCGGGCTTCTGTATGAGCGGCGACGGCATCAGGGTTCCTTTCAGAGGCTGCGGGCGGTGATGTCGCCGTGGGTGGTGGTGGCGCGGATGGTCAGGGTGGCGTCGGAACCCTCGGTGTTCTTGAGGGAGTTGTGGACGCGGCCGTAGGAGGTGCCGGCGTCCAGGGCGGCGGAGGCGGCGGTGGCGAGGGTGATGTCGCCCTTCTGGGTGGTGAGCACGAGGGTGCCGGTGAGGGCCTCGGCGATGGTGATGTCGCCGCGCTGGGTGCTGATCTCGGCGGGTCCGGTGAGGCGTCCGACGGTGATGTCGCTGTCGGTGGCGGTGAGGCGGATGCTCGCGGCCTCGTCGATCTTGACGGGGCCGTGGGCGCCTTCGAGGACGAGGTCCCCGAGGCGTCCGACGGCCCGGAACTCGGTGGCGGCCGCTGTGGCCTCGACATGTGAGCCGGTGGGGAGCTGGACGGTGATCTCGACGGATCCGGAGGGCCCGAAGTACTGGTTCTTGGCGGCCGGGGCGGTGATCCGCAGGACTCCGTCGTCGCCGTGGGTGATGTCGATCTGCTCGGCGGCCTTGGTGTCGCGGTTCCTGGCGGGGTCGGCGGGCCGGATCTCGACGGTGGTGTCGGCGCGGTCGGCGGCGATGACCTGGACGCGGCCGGCGGGGAGGTCGATGACGGTGGTGACGGGGGCGGGGGTGTCGAACTTCTGCATCAGGTGCTCCTGCGTTCGTCGCTGTTTCCGATGAACGAAAAGCTACGTTGCATTCACGATTCCAGCAACATACTCGTTGCGTGATACTCCCGTCATTGCAG
>NZ_KB911584.1:0-195190 GCF_000383615.1 Streptomyces canus 299MFChir4.1
GTGTTACTCACCCGTTCGCCACTAATCCCCACCGAAGTGGTTCATCGTTCGACTTGCATGTGTTAAGCACGCCGCCAGCGTTCGTCCTGAGCCAGGATCAAACTCTCCGTGAATGTTTACCCGTAATCGGGTGCACACACACGAGAGCGGAACAACCACCGGAATAAGGCGGTCGTTCACAGCGTCCTCGCTGTGTTTATTTCAAAGGAACCTCGTCCCAGCAGATGCTGGAGACGGGGTATCAACATATCTGGCGTTGATTTTTGGCACGCTGTTGAGTTCTCAAGGAACGGACGCTTCCTTTGTACTCACCCTCTCGGGCTTTCCTCCGGGCGCTTCCCTTCGCTGTTCCAAACTCTATCAGTGTTTTTCCGGCCCCCTGACCACCGTTCTGCAGACATGCAGAAGGTGACCCCGAGATAGGATCTGACAAGTTGGATGCTGCCCGGCTGGGACGCTCGGTGGCGCCGCTCGGCCTCAAGCAGGAGTACGACTGTACACGGGGCCTGGAAGGCGGTGCAAATCCATTGGACTGGTGGTCTAGACCACCAGCCGGTATCTTCCGTGCGGAGCCCTTACTTCATTTGACATACGCTGCTGGACAGCGCCGCCCGAGACAAGCAGTGACGGCGCGTGTACGCAGCTCCACCCCTGGGAGGCTTCCCATGACCACCGTGACGTCCCCGCTTGCAGGACACGCCATCGGACTGGCCGCAGTGCCGGATCCGGTCTTCTCCGGGGCCATGGTCGGCCCGGGTACGGCGATCGAACCCGTGCGTGAACCGTCCGAGGCCGTCGCACCCGTCGACGGTGTGATCGTCTCTCTCCACCCGCACGCGTTCGTCGTCGTGGACGAGCAGGGACACGGCGTGCTCGTGCACCTCGGAATCGACACCGTGCAGCTCAACGGTGAGGGCTTCGAGCTGCTGGTGAGCAAGGGCGACACCGTCACGCGCGGTCAGGCGATCGTGCGCTGGAATCCGGCCGCCGTCGAAGCCGCCGGCAAGTCCGCTGTCTGCCCGGTCGTGGCTCTGGAGGCCACGGTCGAGGCGCTCTCCGAACTCCGTGACAACGGCGATGTGAAGGCCGGCGACAGTCTCTTCAGCTGGAAGTGACGTGACCGCCGTCGTACGACGGCGACCAGGACGACAACCATCGCGGCGGCGGGGCCCGCCGCACTATCGGAGACGGGTGAGATGGACACAACGCTGCGAGGCGTCGGCGTGAGCCATGGTGTGGCGATCGGCGAGGTTCGGCACATGGGAACGGCGGTGTTGGAGCCGCCTGCCAAGCAGATCCCGGCGGAGGACGCGGAGCGTGAACAGGGGAACGCCCGCAAGGCAGTGGAAGCCGTGGCGGCCGACCTGATGGCGCGCGGCAATCTGGCGGGGGGCGAAGCCCAGGCGGTGCTCGAGGCGCAGGCCATGATGGCCCAGGATCCCGAGCTGATGGCGGACGTGGACCGGCGTATCGCCGTCGGCAGCACGGCCGAGCGGGCCGTGTACGACGCGTTCGCCGCGTACCGGGAGCTGCTGGCGGGTGCCGGGGAGTACCTCGCCGGACGCGTCGCCGACCTGGACGACGTGCGGAATCGTATCGTCGCTCGGCTGCTCGGGGTGCCCATGCCGGGTATCCCGGACAGCGACGAGCCGTACGTCCTCGTGGCGCGTGACCTCGCTCCCGCCGACACGGCTCTGCTGGACCCGACGCTCGTTCTGGGTTTCGTCACCGAGGAGGGTGGACCGACCAGCCACAGTGCGATTCTGGCGCGGGCGCTCGGGGTGCCGGCCGTCGTGGCGCTGCCGGGTGCCGGTGAGCTGGCCGAGGGCACGGTCGTCGCCGTCGACGGCAGCACCGGTGAGATCTTCGTGAACCCGAGCGATGAGAAGAAGGCCGAGTTGGAGGCCGCTGCCGCTCAGCGGAAGGCCGCGCTCGCCGCGTCGACGGGCCCGGGGGTCACCGCCGACGGTCACAAGGTGCCGCTGCTGGCGAACGTCGGTGGTCCGGCGGACGTACCTGCCGCGCTCGAGGCGGGGGCCGAGGGTGTCGGTCTCTTCCGTACCGAGTTCCTCTTCCTCGACGACAGCAAGAACGCTCCGTCCGAGGAGAAGCAGGTCGAGGCGTACCGCCAGGTCCTTGAGGCGTTTCCCGAGGGACGAGTGGTCGTCCGTGTGCTGGACGCGGGCGCGGACAAGCCGCTGGACTTCCTGACACCGGCCGACGAGCCGAACCCGGCATTGGGTGTGCGGGGGCTGCGGACGCTGCTGGACCACCCTGAGGTGCTGCGTACTCAGCTGACGGCGCTCGCGAAGGCCGCCGAGGGGCTGCCGGTCTACCTCGATGTCATGGCCCCGATGGTGGCGGACCGTGCCGACGCCAAGGCGTTCGCCGACGCGTGCCGTGCGGCCGGGCTGCGGGCGAAGTTTGGCGCGATGGTGGAGATCCCCTCCGCTGCCCTGCGGGCTCGGTCGATTCTGCAGGAGGTCGAGTTCCTGTCGCTGGGGACCAACGACCTCGCGCAGTACACCTTCGCCGCCGACCGTCAGGTGGGTGCGGTGTCGCGGCTGCAGGATCCGTGGCAGCCCGCGCTGCTCGACCTGGTCGCGCTGTCCGCCGAGGCGGCGAAGGCCGAGGGCAAGAGCTGTGGTGTCTGTGGTGAGGCCGCGTCCGATCCGCTGCTCGCCTGTGTGCTGACCGGTCTTGGTGTCACCTCGCTTTCCATGGGGGCGGCGTCCATTCCGTACGTCCGGGCGACGCTGGCGAAGTACACGCTGGCGCAGTGCGAGCGTGCTGCCGCAGCCGCGCGGACTGGCGACAGTGCTGACGAGGCGCGTGCCGCGGCTCAGGCGGTGCTGTCGGGCGAGTAGTCGGACCTGATCGGCCGGCTGACGGTTCCGGAGGGCGCTCCACCTGTGGGTGGGGCGCCCTCCTTGTGTTCAGTGGCTGTGGTGTGGCGTCTGTCCTTGCGGTCCGAGGTCGGGGGGCGTGCAGTAGTCGACGTCCGATTCCGGGGAGATCAGATCGCCGGAGTCGATGTCGGTGCAGTAGGCGTCGAAGACCTCTCCTGCGGTGAGGGGTTCGAGGCCGTCGCCGCGCAGGCGCCAGCCGTAGATGCGGTCGGTGGTGCCGGGGGCGCTGGTGCGCATGACGAGTCCGCCGGGGCTCCGGGTGGCGATGCCGAGTGCGAGGACCGTGGTGAATTCAAGGGCCTCGGCCTCGTCGAGTTGTACGCATCCGTCGGTGTTCTCGTCGGAGTGGAGGACGGAGACGAGGGTTTCCGGGGTGCCGGTGACGCTGCAGACCAAGTGGTGTTCGCCCGGCAGGGCTGTGTCGAGGATCCGGAGGAGGAGGTCCGAGGCGCGGGTGAAGGCCGCGCGGCCGATGTCCTCCCCGCAGGAACCGCAGGTGCCGAGGCGTGCGAGGAGTGTGGTCGCGTACTCCCAGGTGGCCTGGCGGACCGCCTCGTCCACGAGGGCAGGTACCAGGTCGGTGAGTGGCTGGCCCTCGTACGGGAGTGTCGGGCCGGTGCCGGCGAGTTCGGCCGTGAAGCGTGTGCGGCTCGACGGGACGTCCGGGTCGAGGCCCGTCTCCTCGCAGAACTCGGCGTACTCCTGGGGATCGAAGAGGGCGACGGTGGTGTGGCTGCCCTGTGCGGAGCGGGTCCTCAGGAGGTCTTCGACCTGTTTCAGGTAGGTCGCGTGGTCGTCGAAGGTGAAGGTGCGGTAGCGCCGCATGGCGCGGAAGTCGTGTTCGTCCGTGAGCAGGCCGATGGTGCCGGCGATTTCGCGGCGCAGGACGCGTCGCATCGTCTGGTGGTCGGTGTGCGCCATGTTTCCCCCTGTGCGCAGTCGATCAGTGCTCACTCACAGTAACCGGCGGCACTGACAAAGAGGGTTGAGTGAGGCGCTTCCGCACCAGTCGGTGCTGGATTGTGCAGGTCAGAGCGATGGCTGTGCCGAAGGTGGCCCATCCTGCCGGGCCGGTGGCGATGGCAGCGGTGACCGCCAGTGGTCCGAATGTGCGCTGCACGGACTGGGCCAGGCCGTGGACTCCGAGGTAGGCACCCTGCACGGTGTCGGGGGCGAGAGCGACCGAGAGTTCCCACGAGACGGTGGCGTGGAGCATCTCGGCCAGGGTGAAGGCGACTGCGGCGGCGGTGAGGAGCACGGTGGCGGTGACGGCTCCGCCCGTGGCCGCGAGTGCCATGGCGATGCCGCCCAGGGCGAAGGTGACGGAGAGCGGGAGGAGGAGGTTCCGGGCCGCCGCTGTGGTGGTGCCGAATCGTGCGAGGGGCACCTGGAGTGCCACGACCGTGACGTTGTTGAGGACCATCAGGAGTGGTGCGAGTCCGTTCGGGGCGTTGCTCTCGTGCGCGATCCACAGGGGCAGACCGACCTTGAACACGGCGTCGTCGAGGAAGAGGACGGTCTCGGTGGCGACGTAGGCGAGATAGGTGCGGTCGCGCCACGGGTTCGTCGGTCTGGTCGTCGGGGCCGGGTGCTTCGAGGTGATGACGGTGCGGGTAGGGGACGGGGGTTCGCCCAGCGCAGGGTGAGAAGTGCTGAGGCGATGAAGGAGAGGGCGTCGCCGGCGAGGAGCCATTGGTAGGCGGTGGTGGTGCCGAGCGCCAGGGCCGCCGCGGCGGTGAGGCCTCCCAGCGCCCAGCCCGCGTTGGCGACGGTTCGGTGGAAGGCCTGGTAGCGGACGCGGTCCGGCCCTGCGACCCGGGCGGCGTAGAGCTTGGTGAGGACGCTGGCGGCGCGGTCGCCGAGGCCACCCACCGCCGAGAAGGCGATGAGCAGGGCGTAGTTGTTCGTGGTGAGCAGGGCGCAGGAGGCGACGGCCCGCACGAGCTGGACGATCAGCAGGACTCGGGTGACCGGAAACCGGTCGGCGAGCTTGCCCCCTATGGGTGCCCCGGCGATGCCGATGGCGCCGGCGGCAGCGGCGAGGGTGCCGACCTGGGCGAGGGAGAGGGCGGAGACGTAGGTGAAGTAGAGGACGGAGACGGACGCCCACAGTCCGCTGCCGACGCGGTCGACGAGCGCGATGGTGAGCATTCCGCGCCCGTCGCGCCCTCCGGGAACGCTTCTCGACCATGATGCCGCGCGCCGTGTCGGATGCACTGCTCCCCCTTCGCCTGCTTGCTTTTCATTTATGTACTGATACATACTTGGCAACGTGGCAACACAATATGGGATCAGTGGCACGACGGCCAAGGGAATTGCGGCGTCCGTCGAACGGGCCGTGGCCGAGGGCTCCATGGCGCCCGGGGCTGCACTGCCTCCGGTGCGGCGCCTCGCGGACGACCTCGGCGTGAGCCCGGGAACGGTCGCGACGGCGTACAAGGAACTGCGGCAGCGCGGCATCGTGGTCACCCGGGGCCGAGGCGGGACCGTTGTGGTCCCGGCTCCGGCTGTGGCGTCACGTCGGCCGCCCAAAGTGCCCGAGGGGCTGCGGGACTTGGCGGGCGGTCACCCGGATCCTCGGCTGCTCCCCGGTCTGGTGCCGCCCTCGCGGCTGTCACCCGGCGCCCGTTCGCACCGTTCGACGCCCCGGCTGGCGCGGCTCGAGGACGCCGTACGCGCGTGGCTGGGGTCCGACGGCGTACCGGTGGAGCATGTGACCTTCGCGCACGGGGCGTTGGATCTGGTCGGGCGGCTGTTCTCCGTCGAGCTACGGCCCGGTGACGCCGTGGCGATGGAGGATCCCGGATACCACCATCTGCTGGATCTGGTCACGGCGTTGGGGCTGCGCATGATCCCCGTCGCGGTCGACGACGAGGGAGTGCTGCCCGAGGCCGTGCGCACGGCGCTGCGGGCGGGGGCGGGGGCGCGGGCGCTCGTGTGCAGTCCGCGGGCGCAGAATCCGTACGGTGGTCGCTTCTCCGCCGAGCGCCGGGAGGCGCTGCTGGGTGTGCTCCGGGAACACCCTGAGGTGCTGGTCGTGGAGAACGACCACGCTTCCGCCGTCGCCGACGCGCCGTTGCGGACCCTGACCGGCGCGGGGCTGTCGCGCTGGGTGCATGTGCGGACGGTGAGCAAGTTCCTGGGGACGGACCTGCGATGGGCGGCCGCCGCGTGTGATCCGATGACACTGGGGCGGCACGACGGGCGGCTGCTGCTGACGTCCGGCTGGGTCAGTCATCTGCTCCAGGAGACGGTGTACGGGCTTCTCACAGACGAGAGCACGCGCGCGTTGGTCGCTCGCGCCGAGGAGACCTACACCGTGCGCCGGAACGCTCTGGTACAGGAGCTCGGCGACCGGGGCATCGAAGCGCACGGGGCGAGCGGGATGAACGTGTGGGTGCCCGTCCGGGACGAGTCGGCCGTGGTGAACGGGCTGCGGTCGTACGGCTGGTGGGTCGCGGCCGGAGCCCGGTTCCGGCTGTCGGCGGGGCCGGGCGTGCGGATCACGACTGCCGAGCTGGCGCCGGCCGACGCGGCGCGGCTGGCCTCGGACTTCGCCGGAGTGCTCGGCGAGTCCGAGGCCACCTACGGTGGTTGACCCGCTCGGTCAGGCGCGTTTGCGGGCCAGGTCCTCGTAGAAGTGCAGCAGGTCGAGGTTGTCGATGGAGCCCGGGTTGACCGCCTTCTCCAGAGGGGTGCCCTGGAGGAGGCGCTTGACGGGGACCTCGATGCGCTTTCCGGTGAGGGTGTGCGGGATGCCGGGGACCTCGATGACCTCGTCCGGGATGTGGCGGGGTGAGAGGTTTTCGCGGATCGTCGCCTTGATGCGGTCGAGGAGTGCCTGGTCCAGGACCGCACCCGGAGCCAGCTGCACGAACAGCGGCATCCAGTAGCCGCCGTCGGGCTGTTCGATGCCGATGACCAGGGACTCCTTGATCTCGGGGAGTCGCTCCACGGCCTCGTAGATGTCGGCCGAACCCATGCGGACGCCCTGGCGGTTGAGCGTCGAGTCGGAGCGGCCGTGGATGACGACCGAGCCGCGCGAGGTGACGGTGATCCAGTCGCCGTGCCGCCACACTCCGGGATAGGTGTCGAAGTAGCTGTCGTGGTAGCGGCTGCCGTCGGGGTCGTTCCAGAAGTGGATCGGCATGGACGGCATGGGGTTGGTGACGACCAGCTCACCGACCTCGTCGACCAGGGGCTTGCCGCTCGGGTCCCACGACTGCAGGTCGGTGCCGAGGCTCGGTGCCTGGAGCTCGCCGATGTACACGGGCAGGGTCGGTACGGCGCCCGCGAAGCACGAGCACACGTCCGTGCCGCCGCTGACGGAGGCGATCCACAGGTCGTCGCGGACCTCGTCGTGCAGCCAGCGGAAGCCGTCGGGCGGGAGCGGTGAGCCGGTGGTGGCCACGCACTGCATCTTGGAGAGGTCGAAGTCGCGTCCCGGGTGCACGTCGGCCTTGCGGCAGGCCATGACGTAGGCGGCCGAGGTGCCGTAGAGGGTGGCGCCCGTGCGTTCGGCGACCCGCCACTGGGCGCCCGTGTCGGGATAGCCGGGGCTGCCGTCGTACAGGACGACGGTCGTGCCCGTGAGGAGGCCGGAGACGAGGAAGTTCCACATCATCCAGCCCGTGGAGGTGTACCAGAAGAAACGGTCCTCGGGGCCGAGGTCGCAGTGCAGGCCGAGTTGCTTGAGGTGCTCGACGAGGATGCCGCCCTGCGACTGGACGATGGCCTTGGGCAGGCCCGTCGTGCCGGAGGAGTAGAGCACCCACAACGGATGCGCGAACGCCACCTGTTCGAAGACCGGTTCCGTGTCCGTGCGGGTGAGGGCGGCCCACTCCAGGGCGCCTTCAGGAGCCTCGGTCCCAAGCAGCGGGATGTGGACGACGGCGCGCAGGGAGGGCAGTTCGCGGCGGAGTTCAGCGACCGTCTCGCGGCGGTCGTGCTCCTTGCCGCCGTAGCGGTAGCCGTCGACGGTGAACAGGACGACCGGTTCGACCTGCTGGAAGCGGTCCAGGACGCTGCGGGCGCCGAAGTCGGGAGCGCAGGACGTCCAGACGGCGCCCACGGCGGCCGTGGCGAGGAGGGCGACGACGGCCTGCGGGATGTTCGGGAGGTAGCCGCTGACGCGGTCTCCGGGGCGGACGCCCAGGGCGCGCAGCTCGGCGGTCAGGGACCCCACCTGGCGGCGCAGCTCGGACCAGGTCACCGAGGTCGGCTCGTGGGTCTCGTCGACGTACAGGAGGGCGGGTTCGTCCGGGCGGCTGTCGGCCGCGCGCAGAGCGTGCTCGGCGTAGTTGAGGGTGGCTCCGGGGAACCACTCGGCGCCGGGCATCGAGCGGTCGCCGAGCACGCGCGCGGAGGGCGTCGAGAACCGTACGTCGAACCACTGGGTGAGGGCTGCCCAGAACGGCTCCAGCTCGTCCACGGACCAGCGGTGGAGCGCCTCGTAGCCTCCCTCGGCCGGGGCGCCGTGGTGCTCGGCCGCCCATGCCTGGAACCTGGTGACCTGGGACCGGGCGATGCGCTGCGGATCTGGCTGCCAGAGCGGCTGGGGATTCTCGGTCGGCATGGGGGCTCCCGGGCTGTGCGCGTCGTGTGCGTCTCCCGCGCACGGGTCAGGGGTGTGCGCGTGACGCGGCTGACAGGGACGATGCCATGTGATCAACTTCTACGCCAGGGTGCCCCCCACATAGTCCGTGTCGTGAAGATGTGGCCCCGGCACGGGTGAACGGCAGTTGAACGACACGCGCGCGGGGGGCGGTGAGTGGCAGGGTGAGCAGCATGAGCGGTCGTGACCTGGTGCGTTCGATAAGGGCGGTCGGTTCGGCGGGGGCGCCCCAGGGGTTGCGTACCGTGCGTGCCGCGTGGCGCAGGAGGCGTACCGACGCCGTCGGGTTGCCCGCGCGGGGAGCCGAGCGGGCGCGGGTGCCGGGAGCGGTCCAGGACGCGGAGCCGGCTCCCGGCGGGGGTGTCGTCCGGTTCAGCCGCTCCGAACTGCGGATCGTCGTCGCGGTGAACGGGGCGGTCTTCTGGGGGTGGGACGGCGCCGGGCCGCAGCCGTCGTACGCGCTCGCGGGCCGCTGCCCGGAGCCGGATCCCCGGGCGGTCCTGGAGCCGGACAAGGACGGCGGCTGGCGGGTCGTCGCCGAACGGGCCACGGTCATGGTGTCGCGGCACGGAGCCGTCGAGGTGCGTACGCCCGGCGGAGTGACCCTGCGCCGGGATCTGCCGCCCCGCTGGTGGGAGCCGGTGGGCGGGGGCGAGGCGCGCTGGATGCAGCGGTCCGAGGTGGCCGCCGACGCCCGGTTCTTCGGACTGGGCGGGCGGGCCTCGGGGCCTCGGTTGCGGGACGGGACGTACCGCCTGTGGAACACCGATCCCGGCCGGGCCTTCGGGCCGGGCGACGATCCTCTGTACGTCACGATGCCGGTGCAGCTGGTGGTGGCCGACGCCGCCACCCATCTCGTGTTCCACGACACCTCGTGGGACGGCACCGTGACCCTGCGGGAGGGCGAGGAGGGGGCCGGCTCCGGGCACGACCGGGCGGGGATGTCCGAGCTGCGGATGGCCGGCGGTCCGCTGCGCTGCTGGGTGATGGTGGGCACTCCCGCGCGCGTGCTGCTCGCCTGGGCCTCGCTGACCGGTGCGCCCGCGCTGCCGCCGTCCTGGGCGCTGGGCCATCATCACGCCCGCTGGGGCTTCGGCAGTGAGCAGGAGGTCCGGCGGATCGTCGCCGGGTACCAGGAGCGCGGTCTGCCGCTCGACGCCGTGCACCTGGACATCGACCACTACGACGAGCACCAGGTGTTCACGGTCGACCAGGAGCGCTTTCCCAAGCTGCCTCAACTGGCCGAGGAGCTGCGGCGGGACGGGATCCGGCTGGTGTCGATCGTCGACCCGGCGGTCAAGGCGGCGCCCGGCAACGCCGTCCATGACAGCGGGACGGCCGAGGACGCCTTCGTGCGGGACGCGTCGGGGCGGCTCGTGAAGGGGGTCGTGTGGCCCGGGGAGGCGCTCTTTCCGGACTTCACGCACGCGCGTGTACGTGCCTGGTGGGGTCGCCTCTACCAGGAGCGACTCACGGCGGGGTTCGCGGGCTTCTGGCACGACATGAACGAGCCCACGTCCTTCAACGCGTTCGGGGAGTCCACCCTGCCGCGCTCGGCCAGACACGCCCTGGAGGGTCGCGGTGGCGACCACCAGGAAGCGCACAACGTCTACGCGCTGTGCATGGCCCAGGCCGGATACGAGGGTCTGCGCGAGCTGGTGCCGGGCGAGCGACCCTTCCTGTTCTCGCGCTCCGGGTGGGCCGGCATACAGCGGTACGGGGGCACCTGGTCCGGTGACGTGGCCACCGGATGGCCGGGCCTGCGGGCTTCACTGTCGCTCGTCATGGGCCTCGGCCTGTGCGGGGTGCCGTACTCGGGGCCCGATGTGGGCGGCTACGACGGGCACCCCTCCCCCGAGCTGTATCTGCGCTGGTTCCAGCTCGGCGCCTATCTGCCGTTGTTCCGTACCCACGCGAGTCCGCGGGCCGGGCGCAGGGAGCCGTGGGAGTTCGGTGCCGAGGTGCTGGAGCACGCACGCGTGGCGCTCGTGGAACGCCGTCGGCTGCTGCCGTACTTCATGACGCTCGCGCAGCTGGCCCGGCGTACCGGAGCGCCTTATGTACGGCCCCTGTGGTGGTCCGTGCCCGAGGACCGCGCCCTGCGGGACTGCGAGGACGCCTTCCTGCTCGGCGACAGCCTGCTCGTGGCACCGGTGCTCGATCCGGGCGGCGACCGGCGTGCGGTGCAGCTGCCGCGGGGGCGCTGGTACGACACGACCACGGAGCAGGTGTACGAGGGGCCGGGACAGGTCCTGGTCGACGCCCCCCTGTCGCGGATCCCGGTGCTCGCGCGCGCGGGCGCCGTCATTCCGGTGCGGGGGGACGACGGCGGGATCGAACTGGAGGTGTGGGCTCCGGCCCGGGGACGGAGCGGGGGCGGGCTGCTCGTCGAGGACGCGGGCGACGGTTGGGACGAACCGGAGATCGAACGGTACGTCGCCCGCTGGGAGGGCCGGAAGCTGGTCGTTCAGCGGGAGGGCGAGGACGGCTTGAGTGAGCCGTCCCACCCGGTGCGGCTGCGCGGGCTGGGAGCGCGCTGAGACTCAGAGGTAACGGCCCTCGAACCAGGCCCGTACGGCCAGCGTGTGCAGCGGGAAGGCGAGCTCCTCCGGCCTGCGCAGGAGGTGCCAGCCCTCCGTCTCGTTGGTGGGCGCGGACTGCGGGAGACCGTCGGCGGGACGCTCCGGCAATGCCCCGAACAGCAGCAGGTGGCCGTCGGGCGAGCTCAGCGCGTCGACGAGCCGTACGTCGCGGCTCGCCGCCTCGATGCCGGTCTCTTCCCTGAGTTCACGGACCAGGGCGTGCCGCCAGTCCTCGCCGTCGTCGATGAAGCCGCCGGGCAGCGCGATGCCTCCGCGCGCGGGAGCCACGGTTCGGGTGATGACGACCAGAGCGGTGCCCTGGGTGTCGTACACGGGCTGGAGCGCGACGGCGACCGGCAGGGGGTTGCGGTACGCGACGGTGTGGCAGACGGGACAGGTGCGGGGCCAGCCCGCGACACCCTCTCCGTAGGGCGCTCCGCAGCTCGAACAGTGGGAGCCAGGGACGGAGTTGGGGGTGGAGTGCTGAGTTTCGGACACGCCGCGGACTGTATCCGATCATCAGGTGGTCCGGTTGCGCCGGGCCCTCTGCCTCTTTGCGGCTGCCCGTGGCACACTTCTGACGTTCCGTCAGATCTGGGCCGGGGAGGACCTGTGCCGCGCACGCACACACCTGTGGTCGCCGGGTGGTTCACCGGTGACGGAGACGACTTCACACTTCTCGGAACCCGCTGCTCCGCCTGCACCTCGGTCTTCTTCCCGCGCGAGGACGGCTGGTGCCGCAACCCCGGATGCGCCGGTGGCGATCTGGCGGAGATTCCCCTTTCGCGCCGCGGTCGCGTCTGGTCGTACACGGACAGCCGGTACCGGCCTCCGTCACCTTATGTGACCGATCCGGAACTTCCGTGGGAGCCGCACACGTTGATCGCTGTGGAGCTGGCCGCCGAGCGGATGGTGGTGCTGGGGCAGGCGGCTCCCGGGGTCACCGCCGCCGATCTGACCGTGGGCGCGGAGGTGGAGGTCGTCCCCGGGGTGCTCCATGAGGACGGGGAGACGGTCTGGACGACGTGGCAGTGGCGGCCGACGGGGGTGACGGCATGACGGGAGAGGTGGCGGTGCTCGGTGCGGGCATGCACCCCTGGGGCAAGTGGGGGCGCAACTTCGTCGATTACGGCGTGGCGGCGGCGCGCGCGGCGCTTGGCGACGCCGGCCTGGAGTGGCGGGACGTCGCATCGATCGTCGGCGCGGACACCGTGCGGGGCGGTTATCCCGGCTACGTGGCGGGGGCGACCTTCGCCAGGGCGCTGGGCTGGCAGGGGGCCCGCGTCGCCAGCGTGTACGCCGCCTGCGCGTCCGGGGCGCAGGCGGTGGCCGCCGCGCGGGCGCAGATCCTCGCGGGCCTGGCCGACGTGGTGCTCGTGGTGGGTGCCGACGCCGCCCCCAAGGGATTCTTCCGGCCCGCGGGCGGCGACCGGCCCGACGATCCGGACTGGCTGCGGTTCCGGGTCCTCGGGGCGACCAACCCGACGTACTTCGGGCTGTACGCGCGCCGGCGCATGGCCGTGCACGGGGACACGGTGGAGGACTTCGCGCAGGTCAAGGTGAAGAACTCGGCTCTGGGCGCACTGAATCCGTACGCGCGCTACCGCAAGCGGGTCAGCGCGGACGAGGTCGCGGCCTCCGCCGTGGTCGCCGATCCGCTGCGGCTGCTCGACATCTGCGCCACCTCGGACGGCGGGGCGGCGCTGGTGCTCTCCAGCCTGGAGTTCGCGCGCCGCAGGGGCGTGGCCGAGCCCGTGCGGATCAGGGCGGTGTCGACGGTGACGCCGAGGTACCCGAACACGGTGCTGGATCTGCCGGACATCGCGACCGACTCCGCCGCCGCGGCCGAGCCCGCCGCCGAGACGTTCCGTGCGTCGATCGCGCGCGCGGCCTACGAGGAGGCGGGTCTCGGGCCGGAGGATCTCTCCCTCGCCGAGGTCTACGACCTGTCCACCGCCCTGGAGTTGCAGTGGTACGAGGACCTCGGGCTGTGCGGGGAGGGCGAGGGCGCGAAGCTCCTGCGGGAGGGAGCGACGGCGCCCGGCGGGCGCATTCCCGTCAACACGAGCGGCGGGCTCGCCTCCTTCGGTGAGGCGGTGCCGGCCCAGGCGATCGCCCAGGTGTGTGAGCTCACCTGGCAGCTGCGAGGCGACGCGGGCGACCGGCAGGTCGAGCACGCGCGCGTGGGGATCACCGCGAACCAGGGGCTGTTCGGGCACGGGTCGGCGGTGATCGCGGTGAGATGACCGGCCGGGCCGAGGCCCCGGGAAGGGCTTCCCATACGGTGCGTGAGCGGCCCCGAATCCTGCGTGAACGTCTCATGAACTGCGCTTGGGCGTGGGCTGAGGGAGCCATCATGCTCCCGTGCGCTCCTGGACGGACACTCTCCGCTTCGCCTTCCAGCCCGTGGTCAATCTGGCCACCGGCGGAGTCGCGGGGCTGGAGATACTCGCCCGCCCCGAGACCGGCGACATCCTCGCGGAGGCCCGCCGCGACCCTGAACTCGACGGACGGCTCGCCGTGTTGGCGGTAAGGGCGGCGGCACGCCGGGAAACGCTGCTGCCGCTGCACGTCAATGTGTTCGCGGGCACACTCGCCGACCTCGGCGGCCTCACCCCGCTGCACCACGCGGTGTGTGAGGTGGGTCGGCTGCCCTGGGAGATCACCCTCGACGTGGGTCCGCCGTACACACATGTGCCGCACCAGGCACTGCTGGAGGCGCTCGCCGAGCTGCGGGGGCAGGGTTTCCAGATCAGTGCGGACGGCGTGGGCGACGGGGACGTACCGCTGAGACTCCTTGTCGACATGTCGCCCGACCTCGTGAAGCTCGACGCGTCGCTGCTGGTCCGGCCGTCGGCGGTGCGGGCGATGCGGACCCTGTGCGACGAGCTGGGAGCGCTCCTGTGCGTGGAGGGCGTGGAGACGGAACTGCAGTACGGGGCCGCGCTGTCGGCCGGTGCGCAACTGGCGCAGGGCACACTGCTCGCGCCGCCGTCCCGGCTCCCCGCGGCGGAGGTATACGTTCCGCCCCGCTCCCCCGCCGATGCGGCGCCCCCGCGGTCGGGTCCTTCGGTACGGGAGTTCGTACGTCCCGCCGCGCTGTTGCCGGCCACCGCGTCCGCGGGGCAGGTGCGGGCACTGCTGACCGGGTCGCCCGACGTGTCCGGGGTGCTGCTCGTGGACAGGGAGGGGGTGCCGTTCCGCTCGGTGCACCGCTCGCGCTTCCTGCTGTCGATGTCGGGGCGCTACGGACACGCCCTGTACGCCGACCGTCCCGCGGCCAAACTCGGCGATCCGCCGCGGACGGTGGGGATCGACGCCACCGCGTGGGAGGTCCTGGACGTGGTCGCGGTCGGCGACCGGGACCGTACGTCGGACGATGTCGCCGTGGTCGACCGGTTCGGCCGGTGCGTGGGAGTCGTGCGGCTCGCGGATCTCGTACGGGCGCTGAGCGAGACCCGGGTGGAGGAGGCGGCCGGGCTCAACCCGCTGACGCGGCTGCCCGGTTCGGACGCGATCACGGGCGAGGTGGACCGGCGTGTCGCCGCCGGTCGGACGTTCGCGCTGAGCTGGCTGGACGTCGACCACTTCAAGCAGGTCAACGACGGGGCGGGATTCGCGGCGGGCGACGAACTCATCCGCGCGGTGGGACGGGTGCTGCAGCACTCGGCGACCGGCACCGCGCGCGTGGGGCACATCGGCGGGGACGACTTCCTGGTGCTGACGGATCCGGAGGAACTGGCTCCGCTGGCCGCGTCCGTTCTCGACGCCCCGTGGGCGGCGGGCGGGCGGCCTGTGACACTGTCCCTGGCCACCGTGGTGTGCGTGCCGGGCAGCGTGGCGGACCATCGGGAGGCGGCGGCGTGTCTGGCGCCGTTGAAGAAGGCCGCCAAGGCGCTCAGCGGGGCGAGTTGGGTCGTGGGACGGGCAGGACTTCCCGGGCACGAGATCCGCCGCGGGACGGGGCCACAGGCGCCTTCGGCGGGGTATGCGGTGGCTGAGCCGGGGCGGGGCTGAAGAGGCATCAGGTAAGTCGCCCCCCTTCGGTTCGAAGAGGGCTCGTCCGGTCCCCGAGCCCGTTGTTCAAGTCGGTTCGGGCGCCCGTCCCAACCGTTGCCGTCGGCGACCTTGACGCTCCCCGGGGCCCGGTGAACACTTCGGGTGTCGGTCGACATCGCCGTACATTCTCGGCGTTCCAGGCACCACGCCGCGCGGGCCCCCCATGAGCCAAGGCCCATACCCCCACGGGCGATTCGGCTGCGACGGCACGCTCGTCGCGGACGCCGGGCGGGGCGCGGGACCTCCCTGCCCTCGGCAGTTCGCCAAGGGAACCGCAACCCTGCACGGAGAACCGGGGCGGGAAAGCCCCGGGCCATGGCCTAGGAGCCGCCATGAGCAACGGAGACGTATTCCTCGGTGAGGTCATCGGTACGGCCATTCTGATCCTCTTCGGCGCGGGCGTGGTCGCCGCCGTCGTTCTCAACTACTCGAAGGCGAAGGACGCCGGCTGGGTCGTCATCGCGTTCGGCTGGGGCTTCGGCGTGCTGGCCGGGGCGTACACCGCCGCGCCGCTGTCCGGCGGGCATCTCAACCCCGCCGTGACCATCGGGATCGCCGTCGACACCGGGGACTGGGACCAGGTACCGGTCTACATCGCCGGGCAGATGGTCGGCGCCATGCTCGGGGCGGTCCTGTGCTGGCTGACCTACTACGCGCAGTTCCGGGCCAACGCCGAGGAGGAGATCGCCCAGCCCACGCTCGGGATCTTCTCGACCGCGCCGGCGATCCGCAATCCCGTGGCGAACCTGGTCACGGAGATCATCGCGACCGTCGGACTGGTCCTGCCGATCCTGGCCTTCGGACTCACCAAGGGCCTCGGCGAGTCCGGTACCGCGGTCCTCGTCGTCGCCTTCCTGGTGGTGGGCATCGGTCTGTCGCTCGGCGGGCCCACCGGATACGCCATCAACCCGGCCCGTGACCTGGGCCCACGCATCGTCCACACCCTGCTGCCGATCCCCAACAAGGGCACTTCGGACTGGGGCTACGCGTGGATCCCGGTGGTGGGGCCGCTGATCGGCGGGGCACTCTCCGGCGTGATCTTCAATGCAGCATTCTGAACCGCAGCCCTCGTGTAGCGCAGCCCTCGTGAAACGCAGCCTCGTGCAGGAACCGACGAAGGGGACGTCATGACGGACAAGTTCGTCGCCGCCATCGACCAGGGCACCACCTCCAGCCGCTGCATCATCTTCAACCAGGACGGCGCGATCGTGGCCGTCGACCAGCGCGAGCACCGCCAGATCTTCCCCAAGCCCGGCTGGGTGGAGCACGACGCCACCGAGATCTGGTCCAAGGTGCAGGCCGTGGTCGCCGGGGCGGTCGCGAAGGCCGGGCTGCGCGCCGACCAGCTCAGCGCGCTCGGCATCACCAACCAGCGCGAGACGACGGTCCTGTGGGACCGCGCCACGGGCAAGCCCGTGCACAACGCGATCGTCTGGCAGGACACCCGTACCGCGGCTCTGACCCGCCGGCTCGGTGGCTCGGACGGCCAGGACCGTTTCCGCGAACAGACCGGACTGCCGCTGGCCACCTACTTCTCGGGGCCGAAGGCGGCCTGGCTGCTCGACAACGTGCCGGGACTGCGCGCGCGTGCCGAGAACGGCGAGATCGCCTTCGGCACCATCGACTCCTGGCTGATCTGGAACCTCACCGGCGGTACGGACGGCGGGCGGCACGTCACGGACGTGACCAACGCCGGACGGACCATGCTGATGAACCTGGAGACGCTCCAGTGGGACCAGTCCATCCTGTCCGCGATGGACGTGCCCGACGCGGTGCTGCCCGAGATCCGGTCGTCCGCCGAGGTCTACGGCACCGCGGTCGGCCAACTTGCGGGCGTGCCCGTGGCGTCGGCGCTGGGCGACCAGCAGGCCGCGGTGTTCGGGCAGGCCTGCTACGACGTGGGCACGGCGAAGAATACGTACGGCACGGGCTCGTTCCTGCTGCTCAACACGGGCAACCGGCCGGTCCCGTCGAAGAACGGCCTGCTGACGACCATGGGCTACAAGATCGGCGGCGAGGCGCCGGTCTACTGCCTGGAGGGGTCCATCGCCATCACGGGCGCCCTGGTCCAGTGGTTCCGCGACCAGCTCGGCATCATCCGTGCCGCCGACGAGATCGAGCCGCTCGCGGCCAGTGTCGAGGACAATGGCGGCGCGTACATCGTGCCCGCCTTCTCCGGCCTGTTCGCGCCCTATTGGCGTTCCGACGCGCGCGGGGTCGTCACGGGCCTGACGCGCTACGTCACCAAGGCGCACCTCGCGCGGGCCGTGCTGGAGGCGACGAGCTGGCAGACGCGCGAAGTCGTGGACGCCATGTACCAGGACTCCGGGGTGCGGATCACCACCCTGAAGGTGGACGGCGGCATGACCAAGAACAACCTGCTCATGCAGCACCAGGCGGATGTGCTCGACGTGCCGGTGGTCCGGCCGAAGGTGTCCGAGACCACATGCCTGGGCGCCGCGTACGCGGCAGGGCTCGCCACGGGCGTGTGGAACGACCTCGACGAGCTGAAGGCCCACTGGCAGAAGGACGTCGAGTGGACGCCGAACATGGAGGCGTCCGTCCGGGACCGCCAGTACCACAACTGGCGCAAGGCCGTGGAGAAGAGCTTCGGCTGGGAGGAGGACGGCGAGAACTAGGCACGCGCGCAGTGCCGTCGAGCCGCGGCCCGTACCCCTGTCGGCGGGGGTACGGGCCGCACCCGTGTCTCAGGTCGTGACGCTCTGGCGGCGCCGCGCCGAGTACGCCATCGCGTGCTGGACGACGCCCACGAGCACGTCCTTGACCGACTGCTTGTCCCGGGCATCGCACAGCACGACCGGTACGTCCTCGTCGAGGTCGAGGGCCTGCCGCACGTCCTCCTCGGGGTAACGGACGGCTCCCTCGAAGCAGTTGACGCCGACGAGGAAGGGGATGGAGCGCCGCTCGAAGTAGTCGACCGCGGCGAAGCAGTCCTCCAGGCGGCGGGTGTCGACGAGCACGACGGCTCCCAGGGCTCCTTCGGAGAGCTCGTCCCACATGAACCAGAACCGTTCCTGCCCGGGCGTGCCGAACAGGTACAGCACCAGGTCCTCGCGCAGGGTGATCCGCCCGAAGTCCATGGCGACGGTGGTGGTGCGCTTGTTCTCGACACCGCTCGTGTCGTCGACGGGGCGGCCCGCCTCGGTCAGCAGTTCCTCGGTGCGCAGCGGTCTGATCTCGCTGACCGCGCCCACGAACGTGGTCTTGCCCACGCCGAAGCCGCCGGCCACCAGGATCTTGAGCGTGACGGGCTCGACCGGGGGCTTGCCGCGCTCAGATCGCCCGAAGATCATTGGTCTCTTCTCCTGCTTGCTGGGGGTGTGGGGGGTGGACGTCGTCACGTCCGTCTCCCCGATCGCACTGCTCGCAGCCGTGTCCGCGGGACGCTGGCCGGCCGTCCGCGGATGGTCGTCGACGATCAGTCAGATCATATCGGCAGGGGGGTTTCCTGGTGTCCGCCGCGGACCGGTAGGCCTTCCGGCGCGGACGCGCGGCCCGCTCTCGGCGTTCTCCGAGGGCGGGCGCGCGCGACGGCCCGTCACAGTGCCCGCAGGCCGTTGATCACGTCGCGCAGGATGCTCTCGTCCGGCAGCTCGGCGGGTGGCACCGGCCGGTTCACATGGACCCACTCCGAGGCGACGAGGTCGCCCACGAGGACCCGTACGACCCCGATGGGCAGGTCGAGTTCGGAGGACAGCTCGGCGACCGACTGCGGGGTGTCCCGGCACAGGTCGACGATGTCCACGTGCTCGGGGGACAGCGAGTGGTCCCCTTCCGGATCGTCCGTGTGGGATTCGGCCACGACGACCGCGATCAGGTCGAGGCGGTGCTGGCCGGCACTTGTGGTGCGACCACGCGTCATGGCGTACGGACGAACCACCGGTCCGGCCTCGTCGTCGAACCAGTGGCTTCTTCCCTGACCATCTGTGCTCATGTCATCTCACTACCCGCCCTGAGGCAGATCGGTGCGCGGGGCGGCACTGAGATGTACACCGACCCGCTTGACCAGGAGCGTCATCTCGTACGCGACGAGACCCACGTCCGAGTCGGCGTCCGAGAGGACGGCGAGGCAGCTGCCGTCACCCGCGGCCGTCACGAACAGGAAGGCATCGTCCAGTTCCACGACCGTCTGCCGGACGTTGCCCGCCTCGAAGTGCCGCCCCACACCCTTGGCCAGGCTGTGGAACCCGGACGCCACGGCGGCGAGGTGCTCGCTGTCCTCACGGGTCAGGTCCTGGGACACGCCGGTCGGGAGGCCGTCGCTGGAGAGCACCAGGGCCTTGCGAATGCTCGCGACGCGCTCCACCAGGTCATCGAGGAGCCAGTTGAGCTCGCCGGACTTGTCGGTCGCCTTCGGTGCGGTCATCGACCGTCCCCCTTAGTCGTTCGTTGTGGTGCTGTGCCGCCGGACGTGTCGTCGCCCTCGGCGTTCTCCTCACGGCCACGCTGCCAGCCCCGTTGGAGCGAGGCCATTCGGCTGCGTACCTCGTCGGCGTCCCGCTCCGCGGGCTCCGCCTGGTTCTGGGGGCGCCGCTCCGGGGCCTGTTTGAGCTGCGGGGCCAGGTTGGCCTGTCGTACCCGGCGGGGCAGCGGAGCGGTGCCGGAGCCGGCCTCGACGGGCCCGCGGGCAGCGCCGAGAGGCGGCCTGCCGGAGCCGGACGTTCCGGCGGCACCGCCGGAAGGCTCGCCCCAGCCCGGCCGTACGACGCCGCCCGGCGCGGAGTCGGTCGCGCGCGTGCCGACGGCATCCACGGCCGGGCCCACGGCGCCGAGAGCGGACATATCCGAGCCGTGCCCGCCGGTGGCCGAGTCCTCAGCGCCCGGGCCACTCGACGCGATGTCGGCACGCCGGGTGCGTCGGGGCAGACCAGGGGCTGCGGGTCCGCCGCCGAGTTCACGACTGGGGGATGTCGAGGGGGCCGGTGGCTCCGTCAGTCCGTCCAGGCGGTCGGCCACGCCGGTGCTCCGGCGCAGGGCCGCGGCACGGCGGCGGCTCGGCAGTGTCGGAGGTTCGGAGCGCGCGGGCCCCGCCGCGGGGGTGGTCTGCGACCGGGACGCGCCCGGGCCGATCGCCGGCGGCTGGTCCGCCTCCTCGCGTCCCGTCCGCTCGTCGGTGACCGGGCGGCCGTGGGAGCTGACCAGCTTGGGAGTCCGGCGACGGGACAACGACACCGGGCCGTCCGCGCTGCCGCCGCCGATGTCCGCCCCGTCGGTTCCGGGAGCCTCGTCGTCGACCTGGGCCAGGGAGCGGCGCGGCCGGAACAGTCCGCCGCGCTCGCTGTCCTCGGATTCGAGGACGCCCGGCAGATCGCTCAGGGTGTCCAGGTCGACCGGAGCCTCCAGTTCGACCGGGCCGTCCAGGATCGCGGGCGGCATGCCCCCGAGCGGTGCCCCCCGGGTGAGCGAGACGCGCTGCCCCTGCTCCAGTTCGGCCTCCTTCGACGGCCGGGGCCTGTCGAGGCGGAAGCCGATGCCGTTGGTGTCGGGGACGTCGTCGGTCAGCAGTGCGTCGGGGATGAAGACGACCGCCGTCGTGCCGCCGTACGGCGAAGGCTGCAGCGAGACTCTGACGTTCTGCCGCTGGGCGAGCCGGCTGACCACGAACAGCCCCAGCCGGTCGGTGTCGGACAGCTCGAACTCCGGTGTCTCGGCGAGCCGGAGGTTGGCGTCAAGGAGCGCGTCGGCGGCCATGCCGAGTCCGCGGTCGTGGATCTCCAGGGTGAAGCCGTTGGCGACGCGCTCGCCCAGGACCTGGACGGCGGTGTGCGGCGGGGAGAACACGGTGGCGTTCTCCAGCAGTTCGGCCACCAGATGCGTGAGGTCCGCGACGGCCGGGCCGGTCACGGCCACCCTCGGCAGCCGGCGGACCTCGATGCGCTCGTAGTCCTCGACCTCGGCGACGGCGGCACGGACGACGTCCATGAGCTGGACGGGTTTGCGCCACTGCCGTGAGGGGGCGGCGCCGGAGAGGATCACCAGGCCCTCGGCGTGCCGGCGCATACGGGTCGTCAGATGGTCGAGGCGGAACAGGTCGGCGAGTTCGTCGGTGTCCTCGGTGCGGCGCTCCATGGTGTCGAGCAGGGTGAGCTGCTTGTGCAGCAGAACCTGGCTGCGCCGGGCGAGGTTGACGAAGACCTCGGAGACCCCGGCGCGCAACTCGGCCTGTTTGACGGCCGCTTCGACGGCGGCGCGCTGGAGGGTGTTGAGCGCCTGACCGACCTCGCCCATCTCGTTCTTGTCGTACTCCAGGCGTGGGACCTCGGTCTCGATGTCGATCTGTTCGCCCACGGACAGCCGGCGCATCACGCTGGGCAGCCGTACGCCGGAGGCCTCGTGGGCCTCCAGACGCAGTTGCCGCAGGTCGCGGATGAGGCCGCGGCCGACGCGCACGGACAGCACGAGCGAGAAGAGCAGGGCGATCAGACCGAGGATGCCGACGGCGGCCGCCTTGATGATGACGCCCACCGCGTCCGGCCGGACGCGGTCCTGGAGGCGGTCGCCCGCCTGGTCGTCGAGCTTGGCGAGTTCGTCGAGCGCGCTGCCCGCGGCGGCGTCCCAGCTCTTTGCGCTGACACTGCCGGTCGTGCCGGGCTCCGCGGTGGCGACGGACTGCTCGGCGGAGCGCAGCGGAGCGGTGCCGGCGTTCTTCCAGAAACGCTCGTAGCGCTCGCGCTCCGAGGCCGGCAGGACTCCCAGGCTGACGTCGTACATCAGGGTCCGCTGGGCGGCGAGGTCGGAGACGTCGCGGATCTCGTCACGGGTGAGCTTGCCCACCACGAGGGCGGAACCGAGAAGGGCGTCCTCGCGGGAGAGCAGTTCGCGGGCCCGGGTGATGTTGACCAGCGCCCGGGCCTGCTTGTCCAGTTCGACGTTGTCGATGCCGTCGAGGGTGGCGAGGAGGACGTAGGCGGGGTCGACGAGGCGGTTGTACTGGTCGAGGGCCTGGAACCTGGAGACGGTGCCGTCCTCGACACTGCGGCGCAGCGAGTCGATGCCGTCGAAGGCGTCCAGGACGGCGGTGAGGCGCTCGTCGTCGTCCTGGTCCAGACCGTCGCGGACATCGGGATCGTGCGCGTTCCGGCGGAACTTGGCGATGGCCTCGTCCGAGGCGCTCCTCGTGCCGCGCAGCGCGGCCAGGGCGTCCGAGGCGCGCGGATCGGCCAGGTAGACGAGCGTCTGGCGGCGTTCCTGCTGGAGCACGCGCACGGTGTCCTCGATGGGATACCCGAGCTTCTCCGTAACGGTCGACACCTGGAAGAGCCGGGCGACCTCACGTCCCGTCAGCACCGTGGCGAAGCCCCACACCGCGATCAGGGACACCAGCGGCACGAGAAGCAGCGCCACGATCTTCCGGCGGATCGACTTCCCGCGAAAGCGCATGGCCTCCCCCAGCTGGACCCCCGCCGGCCGGGGGTACACATGTACGTCAACAAACCGGCGCGAGCCTACTACCGACGCACACGTAACTCGAAGTTGCGTCCGGAACCCGAACTTCTGCCGCGGTTTCTAGAGATGGGTGCTTGTCCTCCCATTGCGGGAGATTGCGTCCTGCGACCAGGTGGGGCGATCGGACCGGAACCGATCGGCCAGGGCGGGTGGTTGGCTGGATTTTTTCGTTTCTTTGATGTCGCGAGGGAATCTTGAAGGGGTCTTGTTCGTCTACCTCTTCGGGAAATGGCGGTGGATTCGGCCACAGGAGCCGCATCTGCAACTGGGCGGCGTAAAGCAGCGCAAGCCGGGCAGCCACCTTAGAAGCCCGGTTCACGAACACCGGGACCAGGGGTCTGCCGGCGGTGGGGAGTGACACGGTGATGGGCACGGCGGAACGGCAGGAGGCGCCGGGAACCGGCGCGGAGACAGCGAGTCCGACGGCGCCCCGGCGCACCGAGGCACGGGTTCCCGACATACCGGCGGAGCCGGCCGTGCCGCGCAGGCGCGCCGCGGCCCGGGAGGAGGCGTACCGGCCATTGTGGGTCGAGGAGCCCGCCCGCAGGCGTCGGCTGCCGGATCCGGTGCGGACCTCCGCGGTGCGGGCGGTACTCATCATCGCGGTGACCCTGCTTCAGGCGATGGTGGCCTTCCTGTGCACCCTGGCCGGGTCCTGGCTGGCGTTCCCGATGGTGCTGAGCAGTGTGGCGAGCACCGTGGTGGCCACCTGGGGCGCCGTGGACGTCTGGGTGACCCGTCAGGTCTGGAACCAGCGCTACGGCGTGGTGTCGACCCCGAGCAGCACGGCGCGTGCGCTGCGGCGTGAGCGCCGCAAAGCCCGGCGGCACGCGCGGGTCACGGAGCGGACCCAGAAGCGGATACGGCGTCAGGGCGGCAGCGCCGGGCAGCTGTCCCACCCGTGAGGGCTTCACCCGCGAGGGCTTGATCACCCACGCCGTCGGCGACGGCCGACCGCCCACCGGACGCGGCCCCGCGGGCCCTTACGGAGTCGCGGGCGCCGGACGCTTGAACATCCGGGTCGCCGTGATCTCGCTGTGCCCCGCCTCCCCCGCCTGCGGCTGCTGCGGCAGGCCGGGGCGGAGGTGTTCCTCCACGCTGATGTACTTCAGGCCGGCCCTGAGGTCCGCGTCATTGCGCAACCGGATGACCAGGGGGAACTCGGCGAGCGCCGTCGTGTCGAACAGGCCGGTGGTGTAAAGGAGTTGCACACCCAGCGCGTCCGACACGGCCCGCTGGAGCTCCAGCAGATACGTCGCGTTGGCGCGGCCGATGGGGTTGTCCAGGAACAGCGTCCCCGCGTGCCGGTGCTTGTCCCGGCCCCGGTCGTTGGACCGCAGGGCCGCCATCGTGCAGTACAGCGCGATGGCTGCCGTCAGCAGCTGACCGCCGGAGAACACGTCACCCATCTGCCCCACGGGCACCCGCTCGGCCCGCAGCACGGCGTCCGGCTTGAGGATCTCCACGGCCACCCCCCTGGGCTGGAGCGCCGCCCCGACTCCCCGCAGCAGCAGGGACATTCCGTCCCGCCGCAGGTCGGAGTTCTTCTTCACCGCCGCCCTGGTCGCCTCGTCGATGACCTCGCCGAGCCGCTCGGTCAGCGCCGCCTGGTCGGGCTCCTCGAAGCGGATCCGCAGGAACTCCTGCCCGGACCACTCACCGAGCCCCTCCGGCAGCCGGGACAGCCGCTGGGCGGACCTGAGCGTGGCGAGGGCGGACTCCACGAGCCCCCGCAGCCGGTCCACGATCGAGTCCCGGTTCCGCTCCAGCTGCGCCAACTCGTCGGTCAGCACCCGCAGTCGGGGTGCGAAGGCGTCCGCCCACTTCTGCGCGTGCTCGGGCAGGGCCGAGGCGGGCAGCTCGCGGATCTGCTGCCGCGCGGGCGTGCGGACCTGCTCGTAGCGCGTGGAGTTGGCGTGGCGCACGAGGACGTCACTGGCCTCGCGGACGGCCGACTCGGCGGCGGAGAGGTCGGCGGCACAGCCGCGCAGCGACCGTCGGGCCTCGGCGGCGGCCTGCCGGGCCTCCTCGGGGCTGCCCGGGTACGGCTCCTGCTCGTCCTGCTCGTCCTCCATGGCGTGCTCGCGCAGCAGGTCGCGCAGCATCGCGGCGATCTCGTCGAAGCCGTCCGCCGCGTCCTCGGCGGCCCGGTGGGAGCCGAGCAGTTCCGCGTGCACCTCCCTGGCCTGTGCCAGCGCCTCGGTCCGGGAGGCGAGTTCGGCGGTGGCCGTACGCAACAGCGCCTGCGCGTGCTCGGCGTCGCGCGGCTCCAGCTCCGGCGACAGCTCGGTGTGCGCCTCACCGTCCTCGGGTGCGTGCCGTTCGGCCTCGCCGCGCAACCGCCCCAGCTGCTCGCTCGCGGTCGACACCCGGGTCTCCAGGAGCTGCACCAGCTCCTCCGCACGGGCGGCGGCGGCCTGCCGGGAGGGCCCGTCGGAGCCGTCGGGCGACTGAAGCAGCTGCGCCGCGCGGGTGCGGACCTTGTTGCTCAGCCGGTCCAGTTCGGCGAGGGCCGCGCTCTCGTCGCTCTCCGCCCGCGCCTGCTCGGCCCGCAGGTCGGCACCGACCCCCACCTTCTCGTACAGCTGGGAGGCGGCACGGTAGGCCTCGCGGAGCGCGGGCAGCGAGGACTTGGAGGCGTCCGGGTCACTGTCCGGTACGTCGTCCGGGGCGCCGGCGATCTCGGCGCGCTCGGCGCGCAGCGCCCGCGCGGTGCGGCGGGCGTCGTCGGCGGCCCGCTGGGCCCCGCGCCGGTCCTCGTCGGCGGCCCGGGCCCGCTCCAGACAGGTCTGGGCGCGGGCTTCCGACTCGGTGGCCTCGTCGGCCAGCTCACGCAGTTTGGCCTGCCAGCCGGCCCGCTCGCGCAGCCGGAAGGCCAGCCCGGCGAGGGCGTCGGCGGCGCGCCGGGCCTTCTGAGCGGCTTCCTGTCGCTCGTCACGTGTCTGCGCGGCCTCGGCGGCGGCTTCGTCGGCCTCCGCCCGTACCGTGCGCGCCTCGGCCAGTTCGGCCTCCGACTCCTCGGCGAACACGCGCGTGTCCATGGCGGCCTGGGCCAGCTCGACGAGCCGGCCGGCCGGACAGCCGGTGCGCCAGGAGGCGAGCCGGGCGGCCAGTTCACGGTCCTTGCCGAGGCGGGCCGCGAGCGACCGGATCTCCTCGTCCCGTTCGCCGGCCCGCGCGCGCAGCGCCTGGCGCTCCTCGTCGGCGGCGTGTTCGTCGTGCATGGCCGGGTTCGGCGGCACGAGGAAGACGTCGGCGCTCTGGGAATCGGTCGCCGGGGTCGGTGCCAGCAGGGCGGCGGCCGTGCCGACGGCGACGGCGGAGCGCGGGAGGAGGGCCGCGTCGTTCAGCGCCTCACGGGCACGCGCGTGGGTGTCGGGGTCGGTGATGATCACGCCGTCGACCAGTTCGGGCCGGGTGGCCAGCACGCGCGCGTGGTCGACGGGGTCGACGGCCTGGGCGAGGTAGCGCCAGCCGGGCAGGGCGGGGATGCCGTTCTCACCGAGGAACTCGACCGTGGCCAGCACGTCCGGGCCCGGCGGCAGAAGCCCGCCGTCACCGAGCGCGCCGAGGATCCGGGAGTCGTCGGCGGCGGCGGTCCGCAGCTCGAAGAGTTGGCGTTCGGCGGCGGAGACGGAGTCGTCGAGCAGTTCCCGCAGTTCGTCGGCGAACCGGTCGAGATCCTCGGGGGTCAGACCGGCGTCGGCGTGAGACCCCATGGAGCCACTGTGCGGATCGGCGCCACTACCGGCACCCTCGCGCCCGGCCGCGCCGTGCGTCCTCGGGCCCTCTGCGCCCGCGCGCGGTCCCGGCACGGCCGCGGAGGTTCCGGTCAGGCTCAGCAACTCCGCCAGGCGCTCCTCTCCCGCCAGGCCCTCGGCCAGGCGCCGCTCGGCCTCGTAGGACCGCGCGGCCGCCGTGGCCGCGTCCTCCGCGCGGGCGGCCGTGAGCTCCGCCCGGGATTCGGCGGCGGCCGCCTCGCGCGCGTGCTCGGCGGCCCGGTGGGATGCCTCGCGCGCGGTGTCCCAGGCGGCCACGGCCGTCTTCTCGGCGTCGCTCGCGGCGAGGGCGGCCCGGGCGGGGTCGGCGTCGGGCGCGCTGTCGTCGAGCCAGCCCGCGCGGACCGCCTCGGCGGTCTCCTGCTCGACCTCGCTCAGCCGCTGGCGCAGATGGCCGATCTCACTGCGGGCGCGCTGCGCCTCGGTGGCGGCGGACGTGGAGTCCCGGTGGGCCGACTCGCTGACTTCCTGGAGGGCGGCGGACCGCTCCTCCTCCTCGTTGGCGAGCGTCTCGGCACCCTCGGCGGCCGCGTGCAGGGCCCGTACCAGATCGACGGCGGCCTTGGCGCGGGCGGCGAGCGCGGGAGCCGCGTCCCGCTCGGCCTCCTGGATGGCGGCGGCCACGCGCGCGACCCGGTCGGCGGCGGCGCGGTGCCGCAGCACGGCCTCGGCGGCCTGCCAGGCGGAGTGCAGCGTGCGCGCTTCGGCGAGCTCGCGCTTCTGGGCCGCGGCCGACTTCTCGGCGGCCGCCAGCGCCAGGGAGGCGTGCCGGTAGGCGAGTTCGGCGGCGACGAGCGCACTGCGCTCCCGGCCCGCCTCGGCGTGCGTGACGGCGTACGCGGCCGCGGTGACCCGCTGGGCCAGGTCCGCTGCCCGTACCCGCTCCTGGACACCCCGCGCGGACAGCCGCCGGGCCAGCGTGCGGGTACGGCGCTCGGCGCCCGCGTGGATGTCACGCGCGCGTGAGCGGGCCTCGGCGGCCTCGACGATCCGGCCCAGCAGGTCCACGGAGCCTGCGGTGAAGTCCCGTTCGGCGATGAGTTCGGCGCGTCGCCCCAGCTTGTTGCCGAATCCGCTGACCAGGTCGGCGAGCCCGTCGGTGTCGCGGGTGTCGGTCACGGCGCGCAGCAGCAGGTCGGTGAAGTCGGAGTCCTTCTTCACCGCGAACAGGCCGGCGGCCTCGCCCTCGTCGGCGTTCATCTCCCGCTGGTAGCGGAACAGTTCGGGATCCAGGCCGAGGTCGCCGAGGTGCTCGATCCAGCGGTCGTGGATCTCCTCCCAGTGCACCTCCAGATGCGGATACGCCTTTCCCGCCTCGGTGATGGCGTCCCGGAAGCCCTTCATGGTGCGGCGGCGGCCCTGTGCGGCCGACTGGCCCTCGGCGGGCGGCCGTACGGCGGTGGACTCGGCGACGGGCAGGTTGTCGAGGCTGAGCCCCGGTCCGGGCCGGAAGGAGTACCAGGCCTCGGCGAACTTCCGCGGGTCGTTGGAGACCTGGCGCCCCCGCCACTCGCTGACCTTGCCGACGACGACACACTCGCCGGTCAGCGTGTGCTGCCACTCCAGGGCCACGTGCCCGCAGTCGTCCGCCAGCAGGAACTTCCGCAGCACACCGGAGCTGGCGCCGCCCAGGGTGTTCCGGTGGCCCGGCAGCATCACCGAGAAGATCAGCTTGAGCAGGACGGACTTGCCGCCGCCGTTCTCCAGGAAGAGCACTCCGGCGGGCGCGGGCCGGCGGGGCGGGCCGACGGGCTCCTCCTCGAAGAACTCCGCCTGGGTGGGCGCGGGGTCGGGCACCTCCGCGCCGACGCCGCGCAGGTCCAGCACGGTGTCGGCGTAGCGCGCACCAGCGGGGCCGATGGAGTAGAGGCGGACCCGGGACAGCTCGTACATGGCGGACTCTCGTAAGTCTTCGGCAGGTCAGGGAAGTTCAGGAGTGGAACGGCAGCCCGGCATCGGCCACCAGCTCCAGGTCGTCGGCGTCCTCGGCGGGCACCAGGGTCGGTGTGCCGTCGGTGACCGGGACGACCCCCAGCTCCAGGAGTTCGGCCATGGCGGCGCTTCCGGCCATGTCGCGCACCTGGAGCTGGTAGCGAGCCGTGGTCCGGTAGGTACCGCCGTTGTCGTCCCCGGTGCGCTGGAGGAATCCGGAGTCGGTGAGGAAGGCGGCCGCCTTGCCGACGATGCCGGTCGTGGACCCGGCCAGTCGGCGCGCGTCCTTGGTCGCGCCGGCCGCGCTGCGTCTCGCCCAGATCCGCCAGGCCGCCTCCAGCCCCGGAGCGTCGGTCGCCGGGTCGGTGTTCTCGCCGACCTCCTCGGCCCGCTCCTCGAGCCGCCGGCAGGCCTGCCGTACGAAGGCGTCCACACCGTTGACCGAGACCCGCCCGATGTATCCGTCGTCGGCGAGGTCCTCGGGCCGCGGGAACGCCATGGCGGCGACGGCGAGATGGGCGAGGCCGTGCAGGAACCGGTCGCCGCCGTCGGCGGACGTACGACGCGCGTACTCCCCCATCCGGACGGCGAACACGGAGTCCTCGGCGGCGGTCACGGCCATCCCCGCGCGCGGGGACACCTCGAGGACGACCAGGCCCAGTCCGGCGGCGACGGCGTCGGCGAGTCGCGCGAACGGCGGGTCCTCCCGGTAACGCCGCAGCAGGTCGGCGTACTCCTGGTCCCGAGCGGGCTGCAGTTTGGGCTGCAGCCCGAAGGCGACGAGCCGAGCGGCGTCGGCGGCGTCGGCGGGGGTGACGGCGGCGGGCGCCGACGGGGTCGGGACCTCCGTGTCGCTCCACTCGACATGCTCACTCACGGCTGGGACTCCTTGTCACGCTGTCGCTCACTCATGCTGCTTCCGTCCGGTCCGCCGCCATCCCCGCGGCGTCCAGCAGGGCTGTGCCGACGATCAGGTCGGCGCCGCCGAAGTCCGGATCGTCCAGTTCCGTCCCGTCGTCCACGGCGAAGAGCAGCTTCTCCTCGCCCTGGCGGTAGGCGGTGCCCACGGCGGGGCTGGCCGCGTGGATCGACATCAGGGCCACCAGGTAGGCCAGATCGAACCCGCCGGTCCGGCGAGCCTCCGCGAGCAGCCCGGAGAGCCGCCGCGGCGCGTCCGCGGGCAGGTCCAGCAACTGCTTCGCGGACGCCAGCTGTTCCTCGCTGAACCGGCTGTCGTCGGGCGTGGCGATGAGGTCCGGCTCCGGCATCTCCGCGCCCAGGTGCTCCCGCTCCACGGGGGGCGTCAGCAGTATGTCGACGAGATCGCCCACCCGGACCGACACCGGTGTGCGCAGGCCGGTCCCGCGCGCGAAGAACGCGTCGGTGACCCGGGTGGCCTGCTGCAACGGCAAGGGCAGCAGCGGCGCGAACAGCTGGCCGTACAGGTCTGTCCCCGACGTCGTCATGGGGGTGGCGAAGGCCTGCCGGTCCTGCTCGGCGCGGAACAGCGGGCCCGCCTCCAGGAGCCGGGACTGGAGCTGGGTATGGCGCCGGATGCAGTCCTTGACGATGTCCACGAGCTCGGCGGCCCGGCGCTTCTGCTCGGGGTCCTCGGACTCGTCCCGCGCCTTGCGGATGTTGGTCAGGATCGCGTTCTCGTGGCGGTACCGGTCGGCGACGTGGTCGAGCGCCTCGGCGATCATGTCGGGCACGGAGCTGAGCCAGTCGACGGCCCGGACATTGCGCCGGGTGGCGTCCAGGGTCCTGCGCAGCGTCTCGGAGTACTGCACGGTCCGGTAGCGGGCCTGCTCCGCGGCGAGCTGGGCGTCGGCGAGGCGGCCGCGGCTGATCAGCACCTCCAGCTTGACCTCGGCGGCGATCTGGGCGCTGGTGACGTCGGTGTCGAGGGCCCCGACGAGGACGTTGACCGCCTCGTCCGTCGTCCGGAGATACACCGAGCCGCCGGGCCCCGGCACCTCCTCGATCAGCTTGAAGTCGTAGTCACGCCGGACGTAGGTCCCGTCCGGTGCGAACGTGCCGTAGACCGCGCGGAAACCGCGGTCGACGCTGCCGACGTTGATCAGGTTCTCCAGGACCCAGCGGGCCACGCGCTCGTGCTCGGCGACGGGCCGCCGCGGGGCCTGGGCGGCGATGCGCGGGATGAGGCGGGCGACGACCTGGTCGTGGTCGGCGCCGGTGTCGAAGTCCATGTTCAGGGTGACCAGGTCGATGGCGGCGAGGGCCACCTCCGCCATGCCGTACACCGAGTACTCGCCCGCAAGATTGGCCTTGCGCACGTCGAGGTCGTGCAGCGGCGCGGTGCAGGCGAGCGCGCGCAGCCGACGCGCCAGTCCCTCGTCGGCGGCCGGGCCCGGTGCGGGGCGCGGCCCCGCGCTGAACTGGGGCGGAACGCTGTCCGTCGTCGCAGGCGAAGTCACGGTGCACAGACTAGGTCCTCGGTCTGACAACTCGCCAAACGGCGCGGATCGCCTCCGGCGGTGGGACGGGGCACTACCGGTTGCGTCTCGTCCGCGGGCCGTCCTCGGCTGGTCGCGCCCGCGCGGCGGAGCCGCAGATCGACACAGCCCCGCGCCCCTACGGGGCGCTCACCCGCCGCCGGTACACATCGACCACTCGCTCCAGCGAGTCGCCGAGATAGACCGCCAAGAGCTTTTCGGCCTCCGCCTTGTCGCCCGCCTGGAGCGCGCCGAGGATCTGCTGGTTGCGGGCCAGGTACGGCTCGTGCAGGGCCTTGGGGTCGTCCACGACGTGGAACGCGAGGCGGAGTTCGGCGAAGACGCTGCGCATCAGTTCGTCGGTGCGGTCGCTGCCCGCGAGGGCGACGAGTTCGCGGTGGAAGTGGATGTTGGCCGTGCCCAGCGTTTTCCAGTCACCCTCGCGCACCGCCCGCTGCCCCTCCACGACCGCCTCGGCGAGCGCGTCCAGGGCGTACGGCGGCTCGCCCAGCCCACGGACGACGGCGCACTCCACGAGCGCGCGGGTGCGGTAGATGTCTTCCACGTCCTCGACCGCCAGCACCCGGACGAACACACCGCGGTTCAACTCGTGGACCAGCAGCCGCTCGTGGGTGAGCAGCCGGAACGCCTCGCGCAAGGTGTTGCGGGAGACCCCCAGCGCTCCTCCGATGCTGTCCTCCGACAACCGTGTCCCCGGCGGGAAGTAGCCCTCGGCGATGCGGCTCCTGAGGATGTCCGAGACCCGCTCGGCCGTGCTGGTGCGGCCCAGGAGGGCGCGATCGTCGGCCAGTCCGCTCAACTGCTCTGCCATGCCCGGAATTCAACCGCAGACACGAGAACGAAACAACAGGGGTATTGAAGGATCGTTGAACGATCCTCTACGTTACTCATCACCGCACGGTTCAGCTCCGCGACCTCCGTCCTCCCACTGCGAGGTGCTCATGAGCACGACCCCGCCTCCTCAGGCCCTGACCGATCAGCCCACAGCCACCGAACGCCAGACCGAAGACGGGGCGTTGGGCTGGTTCCGCGCCCTCGGTCCGCGCGGCCGACGCGCCTTCGCCGGTGCCTTCGGCGGCTACGCCCTCGACTCCTACGACTACTTCACGCTCCCGCTGAGCATGGTCGCGCTGGCCGCCTACTTCGGCCTGGACAGCGGCCAGACCGGACTCTTCACCACCGTCACCCTGCTGGCCTCCGGCATCGGCGGAGCCCTGGCAGGGGTGCTGGCCGACCGGGCCGGCCGGGTCAGGGCGCTGATGATCACGGTGGTCACGTACGCGATCTTCACCGTGGCCTGCGGCTTCGCCCCCAACTTCGAGTCGCTGCTGGTCTTCCGCGCCCTCCAGGGCCTCGGGTTCGGCGGCGAGTGGGCGGTCGGCGCGATCCTGGTCGCCGAGTACGCGAGCTCGAAGCACCGGGGCCGCACCCTGGGTGCGATCCAGAGCTCCTGGGCCGTGGGCTGGGCGCTGGCCGCGATCGTGTACACGGTGGTCTTCTCGGTCTTCGACGCCGACACGGCCTGGCGCGTGATGTTCTGGACCGGCGCACTGCCCGCGCTGCTGGTCGTCTGGATGCGGCGCCAGGTCCAGGACGCCCCCGAGGCGATCGCCGTGCGCGAGAAGAGCGCGGGTAAGGGCTCCTTCGCGGCGATCTTCAAACCGGACCTGCTGCGTACGACGATCTTCGCCGGGCTGCTGTCCACCGGCGTCCAGGGCGGCTACTACACGCTCGCCACCTGGGTGCCGACGTATCTGAAGAGCGACCGCGGACTGTCGGTCGTCGGCACCGGCGGCTACCTGACCTTCCTGATCTCCGGCGCCTTCCTCGGGTATCTGACCGGCGGCTACCTCACCGACCGGCTGGGCCGGCGCCGCAACATCTGGCTCTTCGCCCTGCTGTCGGCCGTCTGCATCGTGGCCTACGGCAACATCCCGAGCGGAGCCGACACCTGGCTCCTGGTCCTCGGGTTCCCGCTCGGGTTCTGCATGTCGGCGATCTTCAGCGGCTTCGGGTCCTATCTGAGCGAGCTCTACCCGACGGCGGTGCGCGGCTCGGGACAGGGCTTCACGTACAACGCGGGCCGCGCCGTCGGCGCCGTCTTCCCGACCACCGTCGGCTTCCTGGCCGACAGCTGGGGCGTGGGCGGGGCACTCGTCTTCGGCGCCATCGGCTACGGAATCGCCGCACTGGCCCTGCTCGGACTGCCGGAGACCCGTGGGAAGGAACTCGCGTGAACCGCACAGAAGACCGTCCCCTGACCCTCGTCGACGAGCACGCGCACGCGTGGAGCCCGGCCCGGGCACGCGCCCGCTTCCGGGCGGGTCTGACCGGCCCCACCGCCGGGGTCGCGGCCGGCCACACCCAGGCCAACCTGATCTCGGTGCCCGCCGACTGGGCGTACGACATGCTGCTGTTCTGCCAGCGCAACCCCAAGCCCTGCCCGGTCCTCGACGTGACGGACGCCGGCGACCCGACCACCGTCCTCGCCGAGGGCGCCGATCTGCGCACCGATCTCCCGCGCTACCGGGTGTGGGAGGACGGGCACCTGGTGGACGAGCCGACGGACGTGCGCGCACACTGGCGTGACGACCTCGTTTCGTTCCTGATCGGGTGCAGTTTCACCTTCGAGTGGGCACTTTCGGAGGCGGGCGTCCCGATCCGGCACATCGAGCAGGGCCGGAACGTTCCGATGTATGTGACCAGTCGACAGTGCCGTCCCGCGGGGCGGCTGCACGGACCCATGGTGGTCTCCATGCGCCCGGTGCCGCCGCAGCACCTGGCCGCGGCCCTGAGGGAGAGCAGTCTGCTCCCGGCTGTGCACGGCAGCCCCGTGCACTGTGGCGATCCCTCCGGCCTGGGCATCGAGGACCTCGGCCGTCCCGACTTCGGTGACCCGGTGGACGCCGAGCCGGACGACATCCCGGTGTTCTGGGCCTGCGGAGTGACCCCGCAGGCCGCGGTGATGGCCTCGCGCCCGCCGTTCGCCATCACCCACGCACCGGGGCAGATGTTCCTGACGGACGCCCGCGACGAGCAGTACCGGGTGGCCTGAGAACCGCTTGACCCTCGTGAAGACCTGACCCTCTTGAAGATCCGAAAGGAGACGCGAGACCTCCATGACCTCGATCGACCTGAACGCCGACCTCGGCGAGGGCTTCGGCCGCTGGCGGCTGACCGACGACGAGCAGCTGCTGTCCGTCGTCACCAGCGCCAACGTGGCCTGCGGGTTCCACGCCGGGGACGCGGTCACCATGCGGCGGGTGTGCGAGCTGGCCTCCGCGCGCGGGGTGCGGATCGGCGCCCAGGTCTCCTACCGGGACCTCGCGGGGTTCGGGCGGCGCGCGATGGACGTGCCGTCCGCCGAGCTGACGGCCGAGGTGGCCTACCAGATCGGCGCCCTGGAGGTCTTCGCCCGGGCGGCGGGCACGCGCGTGTCCTACGTCAAACCGCACGGCGCGCTCTACAACCGAGCCGTCCACGACGAGGAGCAGGCCGAGGCGGTCGTCGCGGGAGTGCTCCTCGCCGATGCCACGCTGCCCGTGCTGGGCCTGCCCGGCTCGCGTCTTCTGGAGGCGGCCCGGAAGGCGGGCCTGGAGCCCGTCCCGGAGGCCTTCGCGGACCGCGCCTACACCGACGAGGGCACGCTGGTACCACGCGGGCAGGAGGGTGCGGTGATCACCGATCCCGAGGCGGTCGTGGAGCGCTCGCTCGGCCTGGCCGGGGACCGCGCGGTCACCGCCCGCTCCGGTGCCCGCATCGAGGTCGAGGCCCGCTCCCTGTGCCTGCACGGCGACACACCGGGCGCGGTGGAACTGGCCCGACGGGTCAGGGAGCGCCTGGAGTCCTCGGGCGTGCGGGTGGAGGCGTTCGTATGAAAGCACTGCCGGTCGGGGACGACGCCCTGCTCGTGGAGGTGTCCTCGGGCGAGGAGGCCCAGGCCCTGCACGCGGAGCTGGTGCGCCGCCGCGCGGAGGGCTCGCTGTCGGTCCGCGAGATCGTCCCCGCGGCCCGTACGGTCCTCCTCGACGGCCTCGCCGACCCCGCCCGCCTTGCCGACGAACTCACCGCCTCCGAGGTGCCGCCCGCTCCCCCACGCGCGCGTGAGGTGATCGAACTCCCGGTGCGCTACGACGGTCCGGACCTGGCCGACGTGGCCGCGCACTGGGGCGTCACCCCCGAGGAGGTGGCCCGCATCCACGCCGGCACCGAGTTCACGGTCGCCTTCTGCGGATTCGCGCCCGGCTTCGGCTACCTCACCGGCCTGCCCGCCCGCTACGACGTCCCGCGCCGGGCCACCCCGCGCACGACCGTCCCGGCGGGCTCGGTGGCGCTCGCGGGCCCGTACACCGGCGTCTACCCGCGCTCGTCGCCGGGCGGCTGGCAGCTCATCGGGACCACGGACGCCGTTCTGTGGGACCACGCGCGTGTGCCGGCCGCGCTGCTGTCGCCGGGGACCCGGGTGCGCTTCGTGGGGGCGACATGACGGACCGAGCGCTCTTCGTCGTCCGGGCCGGAGCACTGACCACCGTCCAGGACCGGGGCCGCCCGGGCCACGCCCACCTCGGCGTCCCCCGCTCGGGCGCACTGGACGGTCCGGCGGCCGACCTCGCCAACCGTCTGGTCGGCAACCGCCCCGGCGCTGCCCTCCTGGAGACCACGCTCAACGGCTGCGCGGTACGCCCGCGTTCGACGGTCACCGTGGCCGTCACGGGTGCCCCCTGCCGGATCACGGTGGACGGCCGTCCGGCGGCCTGGGGCGCACCGGTGCGGGTACCGGCCGGAGCGCTGCTGGCCGTCGGAACCGCCATTTCGGGGCTGCGCAGCTATGTGGCCGTTTCTGGCGGAATCGCTGTGGAGCCGGTCCTGGGCAGCCGGTCCACGGATCTCCTGTCGGGCCTGGGCCCGGTCCCCCTCACGGACGGCGCGGTCCTCCCCCTGGGCACGCCGACGCCGCTCCACACGCGCGTGGACGCCGCGCCGCAGCCGGCACCCCCCGCGGAACTCGTCCTGCGCGTCACGCTGGGCCCACGAGCCGACTGGTTCACCCCGGAAGCGGTACGGGCTTTCACCTCCCGCGCCTTCCAGGTGTCCTCGGCGAGCAACCGCATCGGCCTGCGCACGGAGGGTCCGGCCCTGGAGCGGGCGTTCGAAGGTGAACTCCCCAGCGAAGGCATGGTTCTGGGCGCCGTCCAGGTCCCTCCCGACGGCAGGCCGGTGGTTTTCCTGGCAGACCACCCGACCACCGGCGGCTACCCGGTGATCGGCGTGGTCCGCACACCGGACCTGGCCGCGGCGGCGCAGGCGGTACCCGGCATCCCGGTGCGCTTCGTAGAGGTGCGGCGGCGACAACTTTCCTAGGGGCACGGGGAACTGCGCGACCAGCCACAACGCACCCGCACCCGCACCCGCACCCGCACCCAACAACGCACTCACGCGGCCTCAGGTCGTTGCTCCTGCCCGGACAAGGCCGCCAACGCCGTGGACACCCCGTGCGCGGCCCGCAGATCGAGCCGCGCGCTGGTCCCCCGCGCACGATGGCGCATCTCGTCCACCGCGAGCGTCACCAACTGGGGCAGCAGATCGGTGCACCGCCGCACCACCCACCCCATGCCCGCCGTAGCCAGCCACCACAGACTCGCCGCCCTCGCGGGCACGGGAAACTCGGGCTCGGCCGAGGGCGCGGCCCCGGTCGCGACCCCCCGCTCCGCCAGCACCGCGTGGAACCGCACGGCCAGCTGCCGGTGCCCCCGCTCACTGGGGTGCAGCCGGTCCGCACTCCACATCGCGGGCTCGGTGGTCCAAGCCCCCTCGGCCGCATGCAGATGCACCGCCCCGTACCGCTCGGACAGTGCGTGCACCACCGCGTTGACCGCCCGCTGCCGCCGGGCCAGCGGACGCGCCAGCGCGCCGGGCAGCCCCAGCATCGTGCCCGGGTCGGGCAGGCACGCCGTGAGCAGGAGAGCGCCCTGCTCGGTGAAGGCCGCGTACACCTCGTCGAGCCGCGCGGCCACGGCATGGATGTCGAACGTGCAGCGCAGGGTGTCGTTGACGCCGACGACGACCGAGACGACATCCGGCCGCGACCCCAGCCCCACCGGCAGCTGCCGCTCCAGCACGTCCCGCGTCTGCGCCCCGCTCACCGCGAGCTTGGTGAACTCCACGGACTCGGCGAGCCCGTCGGCGAGCAGCGCGGCCCAGCCGCGCCATCCCCCGCCGACGGGATCGCCCACGCCCTCGGACAGCGAGTCCCCGAGGGCGACGAAGCGCACGGTTCTCATGACACACCCCTGCTCATGCGACGCCCCCCGGCACGGGGCCCGGTACGAAGACCTCCGCGTCGTGCGCGGCGAGGAACGCCCTGACCGCCGTGTCCCAGCCGAAGCACTCCGCACGCGCGCGTGCGGCCTCGCGACGCTCGGCCTCGGAGCGTTCGAGGAGCATGTCGACGGCGTCCGCGAAGGCGTCCCCGCGGTCGGCGGCGACGGCCCCGGCCGGTCCGATGACCTCCGGCAGCGCGGAGGAGGCGCTCACCACCACCGGCGTGCCGCACGCCATGGCCTCCAGCGCGGCGAGCCCGAAGGTCTCGGCGGGCCCGGGCGCCAGGCACACGTCGGCGGAGGCCTGGAGCGCGCCGAGCAGCCCGCGGTCGGAGACGTGGCCGAGCAAGGTGACCGGCAACCGCCGTTCCCGGGCCCGCTGTTCCAGGCGCGGCCGCAGCGGCCCGTCCCCCGCCACCACGAGCACCGCGCGCCGGCCTCGGCGGACCAAGGTCTCCAGGGCGTCCAGGGCCGTGCTCGGCCGCTTCTCCACAGACAGCCGGGTGCACGTCACGAGAAGCGTCTCGTCCTCACGCGCGTAGCGGGCCCGCAGTCCCGCGTCGCGCAGCGCCGGGCGCCGCTCGACCAGGTCGACGCCCAGCGGAGCCCGTACGACATTGCGCGCGCCGATCCGGACGAACTCCCGCTCGGCGAACTCGGTGGTGCACACCACGCGCGCGTACGTGTGCGCCGTACGGACGTTGAGGGCGTCGGCGGTACGCCGGGCCGCGCCCTCGGGCAGTCCCCAGGTGCGCAGGACGCCGTCGGCGGTCTCGTGGGAGACCATCACGGCGGGGACGCGGGCCCGCCGGGCCCATTTGCCGGTCCACCTGAGGGTCGTACGGTCGGAGACCTCCAGGCGGTCGGGGGCGAGTTCCTCCAGGAGCCGGGCCACGCGCCCCTTGTCGGCGAGGACGCGGTAACCGCCGGTGCCGGGCAGCAGCGGGCCGGGCAGGGTGATGATCCGTCCCTGCCCGGTCACGCGGTCGCTCGCGCGCTCGCCGGGCACGATGAGCACGGGCTCGTGTCCGGCCGCCAGGTAGCCCTTGCCGAGCTCGCGCAGGGCGGTGCGCAGGCCGCCGGAGGCGGGCGCGACGAAGTTGGCGAGACGGACGATCCGCAGCGACGGTCCGTTCATGCCGCCACCGCCGTCTTCCGGCCGGTGAGCACGGCGGCGTAGTGGCCGATCAGCAGGTCGCCGACGGCTGCCCAGGTACGCCCCTCGACCATGGCCCGCGCGGCGGCGCCGAACGAGGCCCGCGTCCCGGCGTCGGCGGCCAGGGACCACACCGCGTCCCGTACGGCGGCCGGGTCGCGTGGCGGGACGAGGTACCCGGTGCGCCCGTGGGCGACCAGGTCGAGCGGGCCACCGGCGGCGGGTGCGACGACGGGCACGCCGCTCGCCATGGCCTCCTGCACGGTCTGGCAGAAGGTCTCGAAGGGGCCGGTGTGCGCGAAGACGTCGAAGGAGGCGAAGATCCGGGCCAGTTCGTCGCCCATACGACGGCCCAGGAAGACCGCGCCGGGCAGTGCCTGCTCCAGATGGGGCCGGCTGGGCCCGTCTCCGACGACCACGACCTTGACGCCGTCCAGGCGGCAGGCGTCGGCCAGCAGTTCGATGTGCTTCTCGGCGGCGAGCCGTCCGACGTAGCCGACGATCGTCTCGCCGTTCGGGGCGAGTCGGCGGCGCAGCGCCTCGTCGCGCAGGTCGGGGCGGAAGCGGACGGTGTCCACGCCTCGCGGCCACAGCTTGACCCGGGGCACGCCGTGCGCCTCCAGGTCGCGCAGGGAGGCGCTGGACGGGGCGAGGGTGAGGTCGGCGGCGGCGTGGACGGAACGGATACGGCGCCAGGCGGCGGCTTCTCCCGCGTGCACGTAGGTGCGGGCGTATCCGGCGAGGTCGGTCTGGTAGACGGCCACGGCGGGGATGCCGAGCCGGGAGGCGCCGGCCATGCCGCGGACGCCGAGGACGAAGGGGCTGGCCAGGTGGACGATGTCGGCCCGGTGCTCGGCGATCGCCGCGGCCACGCGCCTGCTGGGGAGGGCGACGCGGACCTGGGGGTAGCCCGGGAGGGGGAGGGAGGGGACACGGACGACGGGGCACGGCGCGAGGGCGTCCACGCCGGGCCCGGGGCCGGACGCGGTGGCCGGCGCGACGACGAGCGGAAGGTGACCGCGATCTACGAGGTGCCGGGCGGTCTGGAGCGCGCAGTGGGCCACGCCGTTCACATCGGGGGGAAAGGATTCGGTCACTATGACGACACGCATAAGGGTGTTCTCGCCGCGTTGGACGTGGCCGCGTCAACGTGGATCTTTGCGAACGATGAACGTCCCATGAGCGTTCCGCCGCGCACCCGAGCAGGTCAGGCGGCGTCCATGCGCGCCTGACCCGTGGGTCGTCCGGTGTTCACCCGGCGGGTGTGACGGGGCTCGGAGGTTCACACCCGAGGGTGGTTTCACATGGCCGCGGTGTCCGGTCCGATACGGCTGCGGACGGCCGTCTGGACCTCGGCCTCCTCGGCCGGGTCGGCGGCCAGTCGGCGCAGTCGCTCCACGACCCGGGCGTCGCCGGTCTCGGCGTGCCGGGCGGCGATCTCGCGGGTGGTCTCCTCGCAGTCCCACAGGCATTCGACGGCGAAGCCGGTGGCGAACGAGGGGTCGGTGGCGGCGAGCGCGCGGGCGGCGCGGCCTCGGAGGTGGGAGGAGGCCGTCTCCCGGTAGATGTGACGCAGTACGGGCGCGGCGCAGGCGATGCCGAGCCGTCCGGTGCCGTCGACGAGGGTCCACAGGGTGGGCGCGTCGGGGCCCTCGCCCCGTACGGCCTCCCGGAGGGCCGCGAGCACGAGGTCCCGGTCCTTGGTTCCGCCCAGGCAGGCGAGCATGCGGCCGGCGGCGGCGCCCAGCGGATCGGGCCGGCGGGCCCAGCCACGCGCGCGGTCGACGGCGGCGATACTGCGCATGCGTTCGAATGAGTCGAGGGCGGCCTCGACGACGAGCGGTGAGCCGGTGGCGGCGGCCAGCTCGATCAGCTCGAAGGCCTCGGGATCATTGCTGTCGGCGAGATAGCGCAGCGCGGTGGACCGCGCCCCCTCGGTGCCGTCCTTGGCGGCCGCGAGGATCTCCGGCCGGTCCTCCGGCCCCGCGACGGCGGTCAGACACCGGGCGGCGGGCACGTGGAGGGCGGCACCCCGCTCGATGCCCTGCTGGGCCCACTCGAAGACGGCCTGCACACTCCATCCCGGGCGCGGCCCGGCGGGTCGCATCTGGCGTTGCCAACGGTCGAAACAGCCGGCCTCGTGAGCGGCACGCACGCGGGTGGAGACGGATTCGCGGGGATCTTCGGCCCACAGCCGCCACGGCCGCGGTTCGAAGGCGTCGCGGACGGCGGCGGCCAGTTCGGCCTCGCCCTCGGGATCGGTCGCGAAGCGTGCGAGCACGGGTGCGGCGAGGGCACGCAGCCCGGCGTCGTCGTCGCGCAGCGCCAGTTCGTCCAGCGCCCAGGCCCAGTTGGAGCCCGTGGCGGCGTACCTGCGCAGCAGTTCGAGCGCGTCGCGCCTGCCGTAGGAGGCTAGGTGGCCGAGGACGGCGAGGGCGAGGCCCGTGCGTGACTCCTCGGTGTCGAAGACGTCGTCCACCTCGAAGAGGTGTGCCTCGATCTCGTCCAGCTCGCCACCCAGGTCGAGGAAGAGACGGGCGTAGTACAGGGAGCGGTTCTCCACCTGCCAGTCGTGGCGGGGATCGCGCAGCACGCAGTGGTTGAGGGCCGCGAGCGCCTCGGCGCGCGGGGCGGTGAGCGCGTGCAGTGTGCCGTCGCCGCGGCCCCGCTGGAGCAGGCCGAGCAGCGTACCGCTGGGCGCTATGACCGGATCGAACATGGGAAACAGCCTCACATCAAGCGTCGACGCAACCGGGGACGTGCATTACCTGGCCGCGTGACAACACGTCGGGGCGCCCGCCGTTTCCTGCTTGCTGTAAGCCATCTTCCTCTGCCTCTCGTCGGTGGCCCATGCGGACCGTGTCACGGTCCGCGCGGTGCGGCATCACCTGCCCGGCCATCACGTCCGTGAACCACGACGTCATGATGACCCGGCACTCACATCTGCCGCGACCGAAATTTCGGCGGCCTTGTACCGCCTCCCCCGTTGTCTGTGTTCTCGCTGGTCAGTTCACTGGTCAGCAGGTGCGGATCAGTGTGCGGCGAACAGTTCGAGCAGTTCCGTCCTGCCGAACATCCGGGCCGTGTCGAGGGCCGAGGGGGTGCCCTCGGCCGGATCGGCGCCGGCTGCCAGCAGGGCCTCGATGACGTCCGTGGAGCCCTTGAAGACAGCGCCGGCGAGGGGCGTCTGCCCCCGGTCGTTGACCCCGCCTGCCGCCGCCCCGCGGGCGACGAGCTCGCGCACGGCGTCCGCGTGGCCGTGGTAGGCGGCGAGCATCACGAGCGAGTCCCCGCGGTCGTTGGTCAGGCCTGCCGGGACACCCGCGTCGACGTACGCGACCAGTGCCTCGGTCTGCCCCTGCCGGGCCAGATCGAAGATCTTGGTCGCCAGCTCCACGACCTCGGGGTCGGGGGCTTCAGTCATCGGCCGGACCGCCTCTCATACAACCGTTCAGGTGAATCGCAAGGGTACTGGCTCGCACCGCAGATGACCCGGGGTCCCGTGGTGGGCATCACCACGGCTCCACCAACCAGGTGAAATCGCGAGAAATTCAACCATTTGCACCTTTTATCGTATGGATACATGCTGTGATGCTGGAAGTACTCATGGTGACTGTCCCCACGAACCAGGAGCACCAAATGATCCTCTCCATCTCGGGTGTCGTACTGCTCGGCATCGTCGTCTTCATCTTCTTCCGCAAGGACGGGCTCAAGGCCTCGCACGCGCTGATCTCGTCGCTGTTCGGCTTCTACCTGGCCAGCACGGCCATCGCTCCGAGCATCAAGGCCGGCGGCGAGAGCCTGGCGAGCCTCCTCGGCGGCATCAAGTTCTGACGCCGCCCGTCCCGTCCGTACGCACCTCCAGGAGACAGCAGTGGCCCGCCGCCCCCTCCCCCGCATCCTGAGCACAGGCAGCGCGCAGATCGCCCGGAGCCGGGAGCTGGCCCGGACGGCGGCCGACAGCGCCACCGATGTCCTCCACCCGCTGATCACGCTCACCCGTGGTCTGCGCCGGCTGGCCTCGGCCGGGCGGCGCAGGTGGGCCGACACCCCCAAGGACCGGCGCGGACCGCTGCTGTTCCTGGTGGCCTCGGTGGTCCTGGTCGTGGCGCTCGTTCCGTACGGCCCGCTGCTCGCCGTCATCAGCCTGATGGCGGCGGCAGCCTGGCAGGGCCGGGACCGCAAGCCGCCGGAGCCGGACGGACCCGACGAGTCGCAGACACAGCGCCTCCAGTCGCTGTACGAGGCGCTCGTCCCGTACTTCTCGGCGGCCGAGGACCCGGCCCCGCTGTACACGCACGGCGGCGAGTGGGGGGATGCCTTCCCCGCGTACGACTTCGACGCCACCGGCCGCATCACCCACCTGCTGATCCGCTACCCGGCGTACTTCACCGACGGCGAGGCCGAGTCCCGGGCCCGCATCGAGCAGCTGCTGCACGCCAAGTCGGGCCGCGGCCGCGAGTACCACTTCGCCTGGGACGAGGAGGGCAACGAGCTGACGGTCACCGTCCTCGCCCCGCTGCCCACCGACATCGCCGCCCAGCGTTTCGTCACCGCCCCGGGCGAGACGGTGCTCGGCTTCACCGACCCCACCCAGGTCCAGCGCACCCTCCCGCTCGGTTACGGCGACGGGCAGCGTGACGTCCCGCCGGTCGTCTGGCGCACCGGCATCCGCTCCACCGAGCCGCACCTGCTGGTCATGGGCCAGCCGGGCAGCGGCACCTCGACCCTGCTGCGTTCGATCGCGCTCCAGGCCCTTCAGTACGGCGATGTCGTCATCGTCGAGGGTGGCAGCACCGGCGAGTACGCGTGCCTGACCGGGCGGGACGGTGTCCTCGCGGTCGAGTGCGGGCTCTCCGGGGCGGTGGCGAGCCTGGAGTGGGCGGCGACCGAGACGGAGCGCCGCCTGATCGCGACCAACCGCGCCCGGCAGGCCGGCCATCCGCCGCCCGAGGACACCAAGCGTCCGCTGTGGATCCTCCTGGACCGGCCGAGTGCCTTCACCCACCTGGCCGCCGCGGACGGCCGCAAGGATCCGCAGTCCCTGCTCCAGGTCCCCCTGCGGCACGGGCGTGCGGCGAATGTCACGGTGGTGGTGGCCGATCAGTTCGACAGCGCGGAGGCGTTGAGCGAGCCGGTACGCCAGCACACACGCGCGCGTGTCGTGCTCGGGCCCGCGACACCGGACCAGTTGGAGGCCTTCCTGGGAGCACCCCCGCACACGACCCCGGTGGCCGAGGTGCCGCCGGGCCGCGGCTACGCCCGCCTCGGGACGGGCCCCGTGCATCGACTCCAGGTGCCGGCGACCCCGGACCCGTACGACGACGCTACGAGCGAGGCGGACCGGCAGGCGGTGCTGGCGTTGCTGCCGGAGCGGACGACTCCGGCCGACGCGGAGAGCGTCCCCTCGGCCGACGCGAAGACCGTCCATCCGGCCGACGCGGAGAGCGTCCCCTCGGAAGCGATGGCCGCGGAAGCGCCGTAGGGATGGTGGCCGTCGGTGCCGCTGTGGACCGGTGGGGGCCGGTCACGCAGCCGCCGCGCAGGCCCGGTCAGCGATCTCACGCCACGAACGTACGCGGCGCCTCCCCACCACCGGACCCCCCGCTCTCCACCACCCTCGCCGCGGCAGCCAGCCGTGTCGCCGCCTCCTCGGCCAGCGCGCCGCCCACCGTGAACGGCAGCCGCACATACCCCTCGAAAGCGCCGTCCACCCCGAAACGCGGCCCCGACGGGACGCGCACCCCCACGCGCTCACCGACCTCCGCCAGACGCGACCCGGACAGTCCGCCGGCCCGCACCCAGAGCGTCAGGCCGCCCTGCGGCACCTCGAACTCCCAGGTGGGCAGCTCCTTGCGCATCGCCGCCACAAGGGCGTCCCGGTTCTCCCGGGCCTGGGCCCGCCGCAGTTCCACGGCCTGCTCCCACCCGCCCGTGCTGAACAGCCAGTTCACGGCCAACTGCTCCAGCACAGGCGTTCCCAGGTCGGCGTAGGCGCGCGCGGCGACCAGGCTGCGGATCACGTCCGGTGCCCCCCGGACCCACCCGATCCGCATCCCCGCCCAGAACGCCTTGCTGGCGGAGCCGACGGTGACCACGGTGGATCCGGCCGGGTCGAAGGCGCACACCGGCCGCGGCATCGAGACGTCCTCGTCCAACCACAGCTCGGTCATCGTCTCGTCCGCCACCAGCACGGTCCCCGCGGACCGCGCCGCCTCCACCAACTGCCGCCGCTGGTCCTCACCGGCCAGCGCACCCGTCGGGTTGTGGAAATCGGCGACGACATAGGCGATCCGCGGCGCCGCGTCCCGCAGCACCTGACGCCAGCGGTCGATGTCCCAGCCGGTCAGCCCCTCCGCCATCGCGACGGGCACGAGCCGCGCGCCCGCCTCCCGCATCAGCTGGAGGATGTTCGCGTAGGACGGGGACTCGACGGCGATGCGCTCGCCCCGGCCCCCGAACAGATGACAGATCGCGTCGATCGCGCCCATCGCCCCGGTCGTGACCATGATCTGCTCGGGCATCGTCGGGATCCCGCGCGCGGTGTACCGCTCGGCGATCATCGCGCGCAGGGCCGGAAGCCCGGCCGGGTAGTCCCCATGTGTGTGGGCGTACGGCGGCAGCTCCTCCAGGGCGCCCTGCACCGCACGCGTCAGCCACGGCTCCGGCGCGGGCAGTGCCGCGCAGCCCAGGTCGATCATCGAACCGAGGGCCTCGGGCGGGAGCGGTTCCAGTCCGCGCGCGGGGAGCGGGTTCCCGGCCGGTACGGCCGTCCAGCTGCCCGCGCCGCGCCGGGACTCCAGGAAACCCTCGGCCCGCAGCGCCTCGTAGGCCGCCGCCACGGTCGTACGACTGACGGACAGGGACAAGGCCAGCTCCCGTTCCGCGGGCAGCCGGGCGGCCACCGGAACTCGCCCTTCCAGGACCAGCAGGCGGATGCCGTCGGCGAGGGCGCGGTAGGCGGGCGGCCGGCGCGTGCCGGGGCCCGCCGGACGGTCCTGCTGGGAGTTGAGCAACCGGGCGAGCTGCGCCGCCCCCATCGCGGAAGTCCACTGCGCCACTGAAATCAGTCCACCTTCACCGAATTGGCCATGGATAGCATGTCACCCCAAGCCACAGGGTGTCATGCATCAGGCCACTACCGCCACGGGGGGACCCACCTTGTCCATGCAGAGCCGTCTGGGACGACGGTTGATCCAGCTGTGCGCCGGACTCGCTCTGTACGGGGCCAGCTCCGCGCTGCTCGTCGAGGCGGGGTTGGGCCTGGAGCCCTGGGGCGTGTTGCACCAGGGACTCGCCGAGCTGACCGGGCTGTCGATCGGTGTCGTGTCGATCGTCGTCGGCGCGGCCGTGCTGCTCCTGTGGATCCCGCTGCGCCAGCGGCCGGGCCTCGGCACGGTCTCCAACGTCTTCGTGGTCGGCCTCGCCCTGGACGCCAGCCTCGCCGTGGTCCCCGACGCGCACGGTCTCGCCGTACGGATTCCCCTCATGCTGGCCGGCATCGTGCTCAACGGCGCGGCCACCGGCCTGTACATCGCCGCCGGCTTCGGTGCGGGCCCCAGGGACGGTCTGATGACCGGGCTGCACCGGCGCACGGGACGCTCGATCCGGCTGATGCGGACCGCGATCGAGGTGGCCGTCGTGGTCACGGGATTCGTGCTCGGCGGCACGATCGGCGCCGGCACCGCCCTCTACGCGGTGTCCATCGGCCCGCTCGCCCAGGTCTTCCTGCGCGTGTTCGCCGTTCCCCGGGCATCCGACGGCAGCACGGTCGTTGCCGTCGGGCAACCGCGGGGAGCGATACTGCGTCCGTGACCTCGCGGATACGGCACCCCTACCTGGACCACCCCGGCCCCATCCCCTTCGCCCACCGGGGCGGAGCGGCGGACGGCCTGGAGAACACCGCGTTCCAGTTCCGGCGGGCGGTCGAGGCGGGGTACCGGTACCTGGAGACCGACGTCCACGCCACCGCGGACGGCAGGCTGGTCGCCTTCCACGACACCACCCTGGACCGGGTGACCGACGGCGCGGGCCGGATAGCGGACCTGCCCTGGACCGACGTACGGCACGCGCGTGTGGCGGGCAAGGAGCCGGTGCCGCTCTTCGAGGAGCTCCTCGATGCCTTCCCCGAGGCCCGCTGGAACGTCGACGTCAAGGCCGAGTCCGCCCTCCAGCCGCTCCTGGACCTCGTCGAGCGCACCGACACCTGGGACCGCATCTGCGTCGGCTCCTTCTCCGAGGCGCGGGTGATGCGCGCCCAGCGGCTGGCCGGGCCGCGCCTGGCGACGTCGTACGGCACCCGGGGCGTGCTCAACCTCCGGCTGCGCTCCTGGGGTGTGCCGGCCGCCCTGCGCCGCTCGGCCGTCGCCGCCCAGGTGCCCGAGGTCCAGTCGGGCATCCAGGTGGTGGACCACCGCTTCGTGCGCGCCGCCCACGCGCGCGGGCTCCACGTGCACGTGTGGACCATCAACGAGCCCGAGCGCATGCACCGGCTCCTGGACCTGGGAGTCGATGGCATCATGACCGATCACATCGACACACTGCGCAAGGTCATGGAGGACCGGGGCGTCTGGGTCTGACCCACGTCCGACCAGCCCGTTCCCCGGCCCGCGCACGGCACCTTCACGGGGAAGCGAGGGCACGGGTGGGCACCGACACCGTGCGGGTGGGCGCGACGGACGAGGCCGCCGACCGGCGGCGCGAACAACGCGGCTGGTACTTCTACGACTGGGCGTGCTCCGTCTACTCGACGAGCGTGCTCACCGTGTTCCTGGGCCCCTATCTGACGTCGGTCGCCAAGAACGCGGCGGACGCCGACGGCTATGTCCATCCGCTGGGCATCCCGGTGCGCGCCGGCTCCTTCTTCGCGTACTCGGTGTCCCTGTCGGTGATCGTGGCCGTGCTGGTGATGCCCGTGGTGGGCGCCGCCGCCGACCGCAGCGGCCGCAAGAAGCCCCTCCTGGCGGCCGCCGCGTACACCGGGGCCGCCGCGACGACCGGCATGTTCTTCCTGGGCGGCGAGCGCTACCTCCTCGGCGGCGTCCTCCTGGTCGTCGCCAACGCGGCGCAGTCCGTGGGGACGATGCTCTACAACTCCTACCTCCCGCAGATCGCACCGCCCGAGGAGCGCGACGCCGTCTCCTCCAAGGGCTGGGCCTTCGGCTACGCGGCGGGCGCCCTGGTGCTGGTCGCGAACCTCGTTCTCTACATGGGCCATGACTCCTTCGGCCTCTCCGAGAGCGCCGCGGTCCGCATCTGTCTGGCCTCGGCCGGCCTGTGGTGGGGCGCCTTCACGCTGGTTCCGCTACGACGGCTGCGCGACCGCCGGTCGTCCGCGCATGAAGCCGAGGAGCCCACGGCCCCCGGCTTCCGGCAGCTCGCCGCCACCGTCCGCGACATGCGCCGCCACCCGCTCACGCTCGCCTTCCTGCTGGCGTACCTGATCTACAACGACGGCATCCAGACCGTGATCTCCCAGGCGTCGGTCTACGGCTCGGAGGAGCTGGGGCTTGGGCAGTCGACGCTCATCGCGGCCGTGCTCCTGGTCCAGGTGCTCGCGGTGGCGGGGGCGCTGGCACTCGGCCGGCTCGCCCGGACCTACGGGGCCAAGCAGACGATCCTCGGCTCGCTCGTCGCCTGGGCGGTGATCCTGGGTGCCGGGTACTTCCTGCCCGCCGGCGCACCCGGGTGGTTCTTCGTCCTGGCTTCCGGCATCGGGCTCGTCCTCGGCGGCAGCCAGGCCCTGTCCCGCTCCCTGTTCTCCCACCTCGTCCCGCCCGGCAAGGAAGCCGAGTACTTCTCGGCATACGAGATGAGCGACCGGGGCATGAGCTGGCTGGGCCCGCTCCTGTTCGGGATCACCTACCAGCTGACCGGAAGCTACCGGGACGCGATCATCTCCCTGGTGGCCTTCTTCATCATCGGATTCGCCCTGCTCGCACGGGTCCCGGTACGGCGGGCGATCAGCGACGCGGGCAACCCCGTACCCGAAAGGATTTAGCGTTCAACACCAAAGCGCTGTAGTGTACGCGTTTGGCCTGCCAGGCGTACCGTTACTGCGCGTCAAAGATACTGAAACGCTGGGTGACATCTGCTAGCAGATGTGACAAACCGGGCGATGGTGGGTACAACAAGGGGCGGCTACGACGGCGACGCATTGCCCGGGACGGGACCCGGAACGGGAATCTTTACCGCCGACCGGACGTTGACCGGTATGACGACGACAGCGACACCTGTCCTGTGGGCGACAAGCCCGGGAGGCACGATTCATGAGTGAGCGAGCTCTTCGCGGCACGCGCCTCGTGGTGACCAGCTACGAGACGGACCGCGGCATCGACCTGGCCCCGCGCCAGGCCGTGGAGTACGCATGCGAGAAGGGGCACCGCTTCGAGATGCCCTTCTCGGTCGAGGCGGAGATCCCGCCGGAGTGGGAGTGCAAGGTCTGCGGGGCCCAGGCACTCCTCGTGGACGGCGACGGCCCTGAAGAGAAGAAGGCCAAGCCCGCGCGTACACATTGGGACATGCTGATGGAGCGACGCACCCGAGAGGAACTCGAAGAGGTCCTTGAGGAGCGTCTGGCGGTTCTGCGTTCCGGCGCGATGAACATCGCTGTTCATCCCCGGGACAGCCGCAAGTCGGCCTGAGCGGGAACAAGCGCATACAAGTAACCGCGGGCGCGGTACGTGATTCACGTACCGCGCCCGCGGTTTGTGCTGTCCGCGCCCGGGTCAGCGGGTGAGCGGAGGGCGCTGCTCCCGCGGGGAGTCGCCGCCCGGCTCGTCCCGGACGATGACCTCGCCCTGGACCACCTTGCCGTCCGGACGCTGCATACGGGCCTGCTGGAACGCGTCACCCAGGGTGCCGGGGGCGGCAGCGCGGATTTTGCGGTCGAAGGTGCGCTCGGCGTAGCGGCCGACGGCCTTCTGGACCGGCGGGATCAGCAGGAGGAGCCCCACCGCGTCGGAGAGCAGGCCGGGGATCATCAGGAGCAGGCCGCCCAGCATCATCAGGCCGTTGCCACCGCTGCCGGAGCTCGACGGGGCGCCGCCGCGCTGGAGCGCCTCGTTCAGGTTCTGGAAGGCGCGGCGGCCGGCCCGCTTGATGACCACCGAGCCGAGCACGAAGCCGGCGACCAGCAGCAGGAACACCGCGAAGCCGCTCGCCGCGCCCGCGACCACGGTCAGCAGCCAGATCTCCAGCACCAGCCAGGCGGCGATGCCCAGCGGCAGGTAGGTGCGCACACGGGAGCGGCGGGGCCGGGCGGGGTACGTGGGGGTCGAAGCGCCTGTCGTCATACGTCCAGTGTGCCTGGGCACGGCTCAGCACGGCATAAGGGGACGATCGCCCCCGTCTGTGAGGTCGTGGACCTACGGCTGCGCGCGCTTTGCCCGTGCCGTGAGCCTGCCGACCCGCTCCCCCACACCCCAGGTGGTGACCCGCCACAGGGCCTCCACGAGGATGTCGCGGCTCATCTTGGAGTCGCCCAGTTCGCGCTCGACGAAGGTGATCGGCACCTCCACGACGTGGTAGCCGGCCTTGACCGCGCGGCGGGCGAGATCGACCTGGAAGCAGTAGCCCTGGGAGGCGACGTCGTCGAGGCCGAGGCCTTCGAGGGTCTCGCGGCGGAAGGCGCGGTAGCCGCCCGTGATGTCACGGAGGGGAAGGTCGAGGGCGACGCGGGAGTACAGGCTGCCGCCGCGGGAGATGAACTCTCGGGACTTGGGCCAGTTCACGACCCTCCCGCCGGGCACCCAGCGGGAGCCGAGGACCAGGTCGGCGCCCTTCAGAGCGGTCAGCAGCCGGGGCAGCTCCTCGGGCTGGTGGGAACCGTCGGCGTCCATCTCGACCAGGACGCCGTAGCCGTGCTCCAGACCCCAGTGGAAGCCCGCGAGGTAGGCGGCGCCGAGGCCCTCCTTGCCCTTGCGGTGCAGGACCTGGACGTGGTCGTCCTCGACGGCCAGTTCGTCGGCCAGCTTGCCGGTGCCGTCGGGACTGTTGTCGTCGGCCACGAGGACGTGCGCCTCCGGGACGGCCTCGCGCACCCGGCGGACGATGGCCTTGATGTTCTCCGCCTCGTTGTAGGTCGGAATGATCACCAACGCCGTGCCGAGCGGGCCGAATCGCCTCTCCTGGCCCGTGTGGGTCCCGTCGCCGTCGTTCACCGCTGCCCCTTCGAGTCATTGCGCAGGCGTCCACCATAGTGCGCACGGCCTGCGATGACGTGACAAGGCGTTCGTATGCTGGTGTCGTTTCCACAAGAGCGGGGTAAGAATAGGAATTTTGGCCGCTGTGGCCGAATTGCCCCCTCGCTGCGGATGGGGGCCCGGCGCTCTTCGGGCCGACCTGGGGCCCGCTGGCTGCGGGTCGACCGAAAGCCGTTGTCTACTGAGCGCCCGGGCCCCACCCGGGTCACACCTCCCCGGCCGGACGGAACGTTCCCTCGCCGTGGCGCGAGCGCTGAGCCTGGCTCCCAGTGGCGGTGCTCCGGTGCGGCACACCGTCCCTGACCCAGCGGCGCTGCGACGACTGGGTGGAAATTCCCCGGTCGGGCGTCCGGTGGTGGACCCGGCCGAACCTACCGGCCTCCTGCCGTCGGCTGTCAACAGTCGTTCGACCTGCGCATCTTCCGACAATGCCCTGGTCAGGGCAGAGGATGCGCAGGTCGCGCGAGAGCGGGGCGGCGTCCGATCGATACCGCGCCACCCCTGGAGATCACTCGCCCGGCCGTACGAAGACCGTCCGTCCGCCGACCACGGTGCGCAGGCAGACGGGCAGGTCACGGCCCGGCGTCAGGTCGGGCAGGCCCGGGGTGCCGGAGCGGGGGTCGGTGGACCAGCGGGCGACCCGGTCGTCGGGGGCCTGCACCAGCAGTTCGCCGGTGCGCCACACGGCGTAGTCGGCGGGGGCGCCGGGCACCAGGACGCCCGCGTCGTCCCGGCCGACCGCCCGCCAGCCGCCCCGGGTGTGCGCGGTGAAGGCGGCACGCACGGAGACGCGGTGCTCGGGGGTGCGGTGGAAGGCGGCCGCGCGGACCGTGCCCCACGGGTCGAGGGGGGTGACGGGGCTGTCGGAGCCGAAGGCGAGCGGGACGCCGGCGCGCAGGAGGGCCGCGAAGGGGTTCAGACGGCTCGCCCGCGCCCTGCCCAGGCGCCGGGCGTACATCCCGTCCTCACCGCCCCACAGGGCGTCGAAGGCGGGCTGGACGGACGCGGTCAGACCGAGTTCGGCGAACGCGGCGACGGCCTCGGGGGTGAGCATCTCGACATGCTCGATGCGATGCCGGGCGGCACGGACACGGGCGAGGCCGAGCTTCTCCGCGACGGCGCGCACTCCCTCGACCACAGCGGTCACCGCCGCGTCGCCGATGGCGTGGAAGCCGGCCTGGAGGCCCGCCTCGGTGCAGGCGGCGACATGGGAGGCCACGGCGGCGGCGTCCAGGTAGGCGAGGCCGGAGTGGTCGGCGTCGGTGTACGGCTCGTGCAGGCACGCGGTGTGGGAGCCGAGGGCGCCGTCGACGAAGAGGTCTCCGGCGGCGCCGAGCGCGCCGAGTTCGCGTGCCTTGGCAACGCCTTCGTCGCCCTGCTCGGCCCAGTAGCCGACCACCCTCGGGCCCGGCTCCTCGCTCGCGAGCCGCAGCAGCCCCGTGAAGTCGTCCTCGGAGGAGATCTCGGGGCCTGCGCATTCGTGAACGGTGCCGATGCCGAGGGAGGCGGCGTGGGCGAGGGCGGCGCGCTGGGCCTGCGCGCGCTGGGCCGGGGAGACGGAACCGAGCGCCTTCGCGCGGACGGCGTGGTGGGCGTCGGCCGTGAGGGGGCCGTCCACCGCACCGAGGGACGTCATGTCGAGGAGGGCGGTCGTCACCACCGCCGAGTGGACATCGATACGGCTGAGGTAGAGCGGGCGGCCGCCGGTCGCCTCGTCGAGTTCCGCGCGCGTGGGCGGGCGGCCGCCGGGCCAGCGGGAGGTGTCCCAGCCGTGGCCGAGGAGGACGTGGTCGTTCGGGCGGGCGGCCGCGAACTCTCGTACGAGATTCAGCGCCGCGTCCAGGGAGGGGGCGTCGGAGAGGTCGAGGCCGGTGAGCGCGAGGCCGGTGGCGGTCGTGTGCACATGTGCGTCCGTGAACGCGGGGGTGACCAGAGCTCCGTCCAGGTCCACGACTTCGTCGACACCGTCAGCGAAGGCGTCGGCCGCGCCTTCGGAACCGACCCAGGCCACCTGTCCACGTTCGACGACCATCGCGGTGGCGAAGGGGTCGGCGGGGCTGTGGACCTCGCCGCGACGGAGGAGGACGGTCTTCGGTTCGCTCATGGGGGACAGTTTCGCAGGAGGCATCTCGCCGCAAGGGTGCGGGTTGCACGAACCCCGGTTCGTTCAGATGCGCGGTGGTCGTGCCTCGTACGGGGTCGACAGCACCACCGTGGTACGCGTCGAGACCCCGGCCAGGGACCGCACGCGCGCGAGCAGTTCCTCCAGCTCGTGCGGGGTCGCCACCCGCACCTTCAGGATGTAGTTCTCGTCGCCCGCGACGCTGTGGCACGCCTCGATCTCGGGGACGCCGGCGAGGCGGTCCGCGATGTCGTCGGGGGCGCTGGGGTCGAACGGTTTCACCGAGATGAAGGCCGTCATGGGCAGGCCCACCGCCTCCGGGTCGACCACCGCGGCATAGCCGCGGATGACACCACGCTGCTCCAGCCGCCGCACCCGCTGGTGCACGGCCGAGGTGGACAGGCCCGTGGCCTTGCCCAGGTCCGTGTAACTCATCCGCCCGTCCTTGACGAGCAGCTGCACGATTTGTCGGTCCAGCTCCTCCATGGCGCAAGAACCTACAGTGCGCCTGATCTTCTCGGATACCTGAGCGCCCCAGGTCATGCCCGGTTCGTGATGTGGCCGAGAGGCGCCTGTGCGTCTCCTGAGGGACAAAGCCACCGCCACGGGCATCTGCGAGCGGCATGTGACGAAGGCCACACACTCTGAACGGCCCCTGTGATGTTCTCGTGATTACCGCCACGACGGGACGGGAAGTGCTTGCTGTGGTCGAGGCCGCAGTGCCTTCACGGCCCAGCCCGAGGGGGAGAACCCAATGCAGAGTCTTCAGCGTCCTGGTCGTACCGCGCCCAAGCGCCTCCAGGCGGTAGTCGAGTTCGAGCCGGAGGGCGTCGAACCCGACGCCCTCGACGAGGACTTCGACGCGTACGACACCTTCGAGATGTACCGGGTGATCTGCCCGGACTGCGCGCAGCCCATCGCCCTGCTGGCGGACGAGGAGATCCTGCCGGAGCACGCGCTGTGCGCCTCGCCGTGGAATCCGTTCGGCCTCACGGTCTGCGCCGGTACGGGGCGCAAGGCCTCCGACGCCCGGTCGGCGGACGAGTCGGCGGAGCCCCAGGAGCAGGACACGGCCCTGTTGTTGACGCTCCCTCAGGGACTCGACTGGCGGACCCAGCCCTTCTCGCACGTCGGTGGCCCCGGTTCGCGCCCCCTGCGCGTGCCGGTGATGCGCCGCCAGGCCGCCTGAGCCGTCCCGCTCAATCCCAGTAGCTGCCCTGCACCATGGCCCGCAGACTGTCGTGGTGCAGGATCAGTGTGTCCGGGTTTGCCGGTACGGCCACTTCGCCGAAGTGCGCCTGGCGGTAGGCGATGCGCAGCATGACGATCGCGTGCCGCAGCGCGGCGTACAGGGTGAAGAAGTCCATGTCGTGCGGTGTGTGGCCGGTGAGTTCGGCGTAGCGGGCCTCGATCCGGTCGCGGCGCAGGAAGTCCGGCAGCCCGGGCCCGCCGAGGGCGGTCGTCAGGTCCTGGAAGAAGCGGTGCAGGTAGACGGTCCAGCCGAGGTCGACCTCGCGCGGGGCCAGGGCCGCCATCTCCCAGTCCAGGACGGCGACGGGGTCGAAGCCGTCGTAGATCACGTTCCCGATACGTGCGTCGCCCCAGTTGAGGACGGGCGGGCCCGGGTCGGTCGGCCAGAGTTCCTCCAGCCGGTCGAAGGCCTGCTCGATGAGGGGTGAGCGGGCGAGTCCGTCGACCACCCAGTCGTAGTAGGCGCGTTGGGCGGTGACATGGCGGCGCAGTGCGTCACCCTCGCCGGGCAGTTCCAGGAACGCGGCTTCAGAAGTCGGGACTTGGTCGTGCAGTTGGGCCAACAAGCCGATCGTGGCCGCCTCCAGGTGCTCCCGCTCGGCGTCGCTCGCGGCATGCAGCCAGTTGCCCTCGTAGGTGTAGGGCATGACGTCCGGCGGCACGCGCCCCCGCACGCGTTCCATGACGAAGAAGGGCGCCCCGAGCGGACCCGGGTCCTCCTCCAGCCACTGCACCCTCGGCACGGGCAGGTCCGTGCAGCGGGCCACCGTGAGCATCGTGCGGTACTGGCGGACCATGTCGTACACCGGGAAGACGGTGTACGCCGAGGGGTCCGCGGCGAGCCGCAACGCGCAGGACCGCAGGGGCGGTTCGGGGTGCTCGATGTCGAAGAGTAGGGTCTCGCTGGACAGGCCGTTCGAGGTGGGGACCGTGACTTCGACGGCCTTCGCGCCGGGCAGGCGGGTGCCGAGCCAGGCGGAGAGGCGGTCGGCGAGCTCCTGCGGGTCGCGGGTGCTGGTGCGGGGGCGGGGGCGGGGTGCCATGGGCATGTCGTCAACTCCCTTGTGGAGCAGGCGGAACTCTCCTACGGGGCCACCGAGTCGAAGCCGGTGAAGCCGCTCGGGTCGTGCCGTCCGAACGAGCCGTGTTCGAAGATGCCGTGGCCGAGCCGGCCGTCCAGCCGGAAGCGGGCCGCGTGGTCGGTGACGCCGAAGGCGGCCAGGGGGTGCGGCTCGGTGAGGTCGTAGGTGCGGCGGTCGGTCCAGTCGCGGCCCTGCCAGGTGCCGTGCTGCCAGTCGTCGGCGGGCGGGTAGCCGGCGCCGAGCGCGAGCGGTGAGGAGGTGAGGACCTCCACCTCCAGCTCCATGGGCTTGCGGAGGTCACCGAGGTGAATGAGGGCGCGTTCCGGGTGGCGCGTGCCGGGGCGATAGGTGATCTCGGGCTGGGGCCAGCCGAGTTGGCGGTCGCGCCGGCCGGGGCGGACGAGGGTCGCGTCGTTGAGCGAGCGGTGGCCGTCGGCGTCCTCCTGGACGATCACCATGAGGAAGCGGTCCTCGAAGCGGACCGGGCACCAGATCCAGTGGAAGCCCTCCGCGGGGTGCTCCTCCGCGAACCGGCCGCCCTCCTCCCCCGGCACCGGTCGCACACCCCAGCTGCGGTCCCGGGTCCCGGTCCAGCCCTGGACGCGCAGTTCGCGTCCGCCCACCCGGATCCAGCCGTCGCAGTGGCCCGCCTGCACGAAGCGCCTGCCCTCCAGGGTGAGCCGGCCGCCCCGCCGCTGGAGGTGGTGCGGCTCCCAGAGGGCCGGGAAGTCGGCGGTCCAGTTGATCTCGTACGACAATCCGTCCGGGTCGCCCGGGTCCGCCTCGCAGCTCAGCACGAACTCCCGCAGCGGGCGTTCGACGAGGATGCGCAGAGGGCGGACGGTCAGCTCCGTCCGGGAGTCCTCGCGCAGGGCGTCCGAGGCGCGGACCGCGTGCAGGGTGTCGCCGAGGCGCAGGGTCGCGTAGGCGTCGATCACCCCGAGGTTGGGGTAGACACCGAGCCCGAGGATGAGCAGGGCGTGTCCCTCGTGGTCGAGGACGTGGAAGATGCAGCGGTCGTAGGCGTTGCGGTCCCCCGTCGCCACGTACTTCATGGACAGGGGCACCTGGTGCACGGGGTACTCGTCGAGCGGTACGGGGCGGTCGTCGGTCATGGCCAAACTCCCTGCCGGCGGTTGGCTGACGGTACGTCAGACCGCTGCCACTGGCCAGATGTTCGGCCGGACGCCCGCGAACTCACGGTCGATTGCGGACACCGTGACCCAGCCGCCGACTTCCGCGTTGCCCCGGTATGACCCGTACGTATGCACCGGTCGCAGAATCGGTTCCGCCGACCCCGTCCTCCTACCGCCCGGCCCCGCCGCCACCCCAGGACCCGCCCATCTACCGGGACCTGATGCGCACCTGGGCGAGCGGCGGGCGCACTCTGCCGGGGCGCCACGACCCGGAATGGGTACGGCTCGCGGCGCCGCAGGTCAGGCCCGGTCAGTTCAGCGCGTCTCCGGACCCGCTAGGTGACGGGCGATGACCATCCGCTGGATCTGGTTGGTGCCCTCGACGATCTGGAGGACCTTGGCCTCGCGCATGTACCGCTCGGCCGGGAAGTCCGCGGTGTAGCCGTAGCCGCCGAGGACCTGGACGGCGTCGGTGGTGACCTTCATCGCGGTGTCGGTGCAGTGCAGCTTGGCCATGGCCGCCTGCTTGGCGAAGGGCCGTCCGGCGTCGCGCAGCCGCGCGGCCGCGAGGTACAGCGCCCGGCCCGCCTCGATCTGGGTCGCCATGTCGGCGAGCATGAAGCGCAGCCCCTGGAAGTCGGCGATCGGCCGCCCGAACTGCAGTCGCCCGGTCGCATAACCGACCGCCTCGTCGAGGGCCGCCTGGGCCACCCCGATCGCACAGGCCGCGATGCCGAGCCGTCCCGAGTCGAGCGCGGACAGGGCGATCGCGAAGCCCTGCCCCTCGTCGCCGATGCGCCGGGCGTCCGGGACGCGCACTCCGTCGAAGTGGACCTGGGCGGTGGGCGAGCCCTTCATGCCCATCTTCTTCTCCGGGGCCGCGGCGCTCACGCCCTCCGAGTCGGCGGGCACCAGGAACGCGGTGATCCCGCGCGGCCCCTCCTCGCCGGTGCGCGCCATGACGGTGTAGAAGTCGGCGACCCCGCCGTGGGTGATCCAGGCCTTGGTGCCGGTGATCACCCAGTCGTCGCCCTCCCGGACCGCCCTGGTGCGCAGCGAGGCCGCGTCCGAACCGGACGAGGGCTCGGAGAGACAGTAGGCGCCGAGCAGTCCGCCGCCGAGCATCGCGGGCAGGTGCTCGACCTGCTGTTCCTTGCTGCCGTAGGTGGCGAGGGCGTAGGAGGCGAGGGTGTGCACGCTGACGCCGAGGCCGACGGTGAGACGGGCCGCGGCGAGCTCTTCGAGGACCTGGAGGTAGACCTCGTACGGCTGGTCGGCGCCGCCGTACTCGGAGTCGTACGGCAGACCGAGCAGTCCGGTGCGGGAGAGCAGGGTGAAGACCTCGCGCGGGAAGTGCCCGGCGTCCTCCTCCTCGGCCGCGTTCGGGGCGATCTCGTGCTGCGCGATGTCGCGGACGAGCGAGATCAGATCCCGGGCCTCGTCCGTGGGCAGTTGCCGGTCCACCGGCTGCGGGGCGCGGTCGGGCATGGCGACGCTCTCCTCCCTGTAGGGCGCTGGCGGGCGCACGCCGTGGGGTGGGGCGGCTCCGCCGGTCTCACTGGGCGCCGCTCGCTGCTCGCGTCTCCCGGGTCACGGAAGCTGCTGACCAGCGGCTGCGCCCTGTGAGTATGCCCGAAAGGAGACACCTGGTCACTGGTTAACGACCGCTCACTTCAAGATATCTCAGGGCACCGACAACCGGCCTCGAATCGGCCCGGGATTGGTCCGAACCATTGACCAGGTGGTCTAGTCCTCCTACTCTTCCGGCAGCGCTTCATCGCGTTCATGCCAATCGACTGGCGTTCCCCTCTCCCCCACGAGGAGACACCGATGCACCTTCCCCACCGCGCCCGCTTCCGGGCGCTGATCTCCGCCGCGTGCTGCGCGGTCCTCGGCGCGGGCCTGCTGGCCGGCGCGAGCAGCGCCACCGCGGCCGCCCCCGAGGCGACACCGAGGGCCGCCGGCTCCAAGGTCGTCGGCTACTTCACCGAATGGGGCACCTACGACCGCAAGTACTACGTCAAGAACATCGAGACCTCCGGCTCGGCGGCGAAGCTGACCCACATCAACTACGCCTTCGGCAACGTCACCGGCGGCAAGTGCGCGATGGGCGACGCCTACGCGGCGACCGACCGGACCTACACGGCGGCCGAGTCCGTGGACGGGGTCGCGGACACCTGGGACCAGCCGCTGCGGGGCAACTTCAACCAGCTGCGCGAGCTGAAGAAGAAGCACCCGGGCCTGAAGGTCATCTGGTCGTTCGGCGGCTGGACCTGGTCGAGCGGCTTCGGCGAGGCCGCCCGCAACCCCGCCGCGTTCGCCCAGTCCTGCTACGACCTGGTCGAGAACTCCAAGTGGGCCGACGTCTTCGACGGCATCGACATCGACTGGGAGTACCCGAACGCCTGCGGCAACACCTGTGACACCAGCGGCAGGGAGGCGTTCAAGAACCTGATGGCGGCGCTGCGTGCGAAGTTCGGGAGCGGTTCGCTGGTCACCGCCGCGATCACCGCGGACGCCACGGCCGGCGGCAAGATCGAGGCGGCGAACTACGCGGGCGCGGCCCAGTACGTCGACTGGTACAACCCGATGACGTACGACTACTTCGGCGCCTGGGACGCGACAGGACCGACGGCCCCGCACTCGCCGCTCGACTCCTACTCCGGCATTCCGAGGGCCGGTTACTACACCTCGGCGACCATCGCCAAGCTCAGGGGCCTCGGCGTCCCGGCCTCGAAGCTGCTGCTCGGCATCGGCTTCTACGGCCGCGGCTGGACCGGCGTGACGCAGTCGGCGCCGGGCGGCACCGCGACGGGCCCGGCGGCGGGCACCTACGAACAGGGCATCGACGACTACAAGGTGCTGAAGTCCAAGTGCCCGGCGACAGGGACGGTCGGCGGCACCGCGTACGCCAAGTGCGGGAACGACTGGTGGAGTTACGACACCCCCGCGACCATCGCGACGAAGATGACGTACAAGAACCAGCAGGGCCTGGGCGGCACCTTCTTCTGGGAACTGAGCGGGGACACCTCGAACGGCGAGCTGGTCAAATCGATCAACTAGCCGGGATCAGGTCATGAACTGACCGGTCCCACGGGGGACTTGGGGCGGGGGACCACGAGCCTCCGCCCCAACTCGTGGCCGTCAGTCGCCGCGGCGGGCCGGTGCCGGAGCCGGGTGGGTCGGATCCATCTCCTCGATGGCGCGCATCGAGGCGCCGAGCGTCTTCACGAGCAGGTCGCGCATGGTGTCGCGGGAGAGCTGGGGCGGGCCGCCGATCCAGTCGAGGGTGGCGCCTTCGACACTGCACACCCAGGCGAGCAGACCCATGCGGGCCAGCGGGGAGATGTCGGTACGGCCGTACGCCCCTTCGGCGATGGTCGCGACGATCGCCTCCCGCACCCCGTCCCGGATGGCGTGCACCTCGGCGTCGAAACCGACACCGCCGCTGACGACGGTGCGGTAGGCCGCCTGGTTGTGCTCGGCATAGCGGAGATAGCTGTCCAGGGTGCGCTGGACGCGGTCCACCTGTTCCATCTCCAGGCCGCTCGCCGCGTAGGTGACCAGGTCGGCGACGGAGTCCTGGATGATCGCCAGGTAGTAGCCCCGCTTGGACTGGAAGTAGTAGTAGATCAGCCCCTTGGCGACATGCGCCTGCTTGGCGATGTCGTCCATGGAAAGCGCGTCGTAGGACGTGTCCGCGAACAACTTCCGCCCGATGGCGATGAGTTCGGCGCGGCGCGCAACCGAGCGCTCGGTGCCGCGGGCCCGCGGCCGGGCGGCTTCACGCTGATCACTGATATTCAAGTTTTCGCCCCTGATCTCGGGCTGGCGGCGGGACATCCGCAGTATGTCAGGTCACTTGTGGACCAGGTCACAGGAGACCGAGCTGCGTGACGAGCATCGCGATCACCGCGACAAGGGCCCAGCCCGCGATCTGTTCGAGGATCTTCGGACCGTGGTCCTCGGGGCCGCCGGTACGGGTGCGGGCGGCGGTGGCAGAGTGTGCGGTCATGGCGTCTCGCTGATCTCGGAAGTACTGGTCGGATCCCCCCGCCGATCCGTCCACCTTGCCACTCTCCGCGGCTTTTGCGGCCGAGATCTTGGTCACAGCGAACGGCCCCCGACGGATGCCGGGGGCCGTCGCGGGGCGGCTCAGCGCACGCCCACCGCCGCGAGCGCCTTGCGCTGGCGCGGGGTCGGGCAGGCGGGGAAGTACAGATAGCAGACGCCGCCGGTGCCGGAGACGACCTTGCCACTGGCGTTGTACCGCTTGGTGCGCAGCCAGATATTTTCCCACTCGCGCCGCTTGTAGACGCGCCGCACCGCCTCGTCGCCGGGCGAGGCCGGGTCGTTGGCGATCACATCGCCCTCGGCGGTGAAGCCGATCACCGTCATCAGGTGGCCCGAGGTGCCGTAACCGGCCCCGGTGAGCTCCTCCTTGAGGAACGACTGGGACGTTATGGCCGGGATGCCGGCCGCGATCAGCGTCTCCAGGTCGGTGAGCGAGCCGAGCCGGGTCACCACGCCCTGGAGGTCGTCGAAGGTGGCCGCGTAGGCCGCGTTGAACGGCCAGTTGCCGCAGCCCGCGTACTGGTAGTCGTAGGTGTACCGGGCCGCGTGGCAGACCTGGGGGTCGGCGTACGCCGGGTCGACCCAGGCCAGCTGCTCCTTGGTGAGCCGGCCGCCCCAGTGCTCGATGATCATCTGCGAGGAGGTGGGGCTGCACCATGCCTCGCCGCCGTTGTCGTACTCCGGGTACTGGCCCTTGTGGATCTCCTGCGAGTAGCGCGGGACGATCAGCTCCTTGGCGAGCCCGGGCGCGGTGGCCGGCACGGTGAAGCGGTCCGGGACGTCCGAGCCCATCGCGCCGACCCGCCAGACGGTCGGCGTGTTCGTCGCGCCGGGCTTGCGGTACAGGGTCAGCCGCAGCCGGTACGAGGCCAGGCGCAGCCCGGTCGACGCGTCGTCGATCGCGAAGGTGTCCGTCCAGATCGTGCTCTTGCCGTCCGTCTGGTCGTCGACCGAGGTCCGCTTGATGTCCCCGTCGCCGGCCGCCCAGCGGCCCATCACGTACCAGGGGGTGGCCGTCCCGTCGGAGTAGGTCCCCTGGAGTTCGATCTGGATCCAGGTGCCGGCCGGGGTGTGGGCGTTCCAGGAGGCGATCACCTCGGTCGAGGGCACGGCGAGCGGGTGGACCGGCGAGGTCCAGGTCGCGTACGCCCAGGTGGCGGTGGTCCCGGTGTGCGGGTCGGCGTACGCGGTGGTGCCCGCGGGAGCGCCGATCACGACCCCGGGGCGGTGTCCTGCGACGGCGCGGGTGCCGTCGGCGGTGCCGGCGCGCCAGTCGCTGTAGGTGGTCCAGGCGTGGTTGTCGACCGTGCGGGCGGCGGTGTCGTCGGGTTCCGCGGCGGTGTTGTCCGCGGCGGTCGCGGGGCTCGCGACGCCTGCCACCGCGGCGGCGACCGCGACAGCCAGAACGGTTCTGCGGGACGGCTGCTGGGCTCTGCTCATGGGTGGGAAGACCCCCAGGTGTCCGATTCGGAGCGGGCCGATGCACGTTTGTGCGCCAACTATGAACGAGGCGGCATGCTCCTGCCAGCACTTCGGCCCGTGCCACGCCCGTGAATATTGGTCTCGTCCACTGGCATGACCTGGGAAGCTGCGGTTCCGGCGGCGATCACAGGCGCCTCACTAGACTGGACGGGCCCGACCGCCCATCCGTATGAGCAGCTTCAGGAACTCGTCATCCACTTCCTCGCCTCCCGGCTCCGCCGGCTGCCCCCGTCCTGCGGCCCGGTCCGTCTGATCGGCGTCGACGGGCACGCCGGTTCCGGAAAGTCCACGTTCGCCGGGCAGTTGGCCGACGCCCTCGGCGGCGCGCCGGTGCTGCATCTCGACGACATCGCCAGCCACGACGAACTGTTCGACTGGACCGGGCGGCTGATGGACGAGGTGATCACCCCGCTGGGCCGCGACGAGACCGCGCACTACGCCGTCTACGACTGGCACGCCCGCCGCTTCGGACCGTCCCGCGCCCTGCCGCCGGCGCCGGTGATCCTCCTGGAGGGGGTCGGCGCGGGCCGACGCGCGCTGCGGCCGTACCTGGCCCGACTGCTGTGGATGGAGCTGTCCCCCGAGGAGTCCTGGGCACGCGGCCGCTCCCGGGACGGCGTGGAACAGCGGGAGTTCTGGGAGGGATGGGTCACGGCGGAACAACGGCATTTCGCCGAAGACCCCTCCCGGCCCTACGCCGACCTCCTGGTACGGCAGTGCCAGAAGGGATACACGCTCACCAAAGGGCCTGCCGGGACCGTTGGACCGGACCACGAGGTCACCCACGGTGACGGCCCGGCGGCAATGTGTTGAACCTGTGAAGACCCACCAGTAGGAACTTGCCTGAGTCGCCCAACTCCGCTTGACCGAGGGGCCGTACAGGTCTTACGTTCTGAATGTGCGGCCGTTCGAGGCCGCCCGCAGTCGCGAAGCCCCCGGTTGTTCCCCCGTGATCGGGGGCTTCGTTCTGCCCTCACACGGATTTCCGGACGCCGTGAGGCGCGATTCGCTCACCCTCGGTCACCACCCGCGGTGCGCCTCATCTGCTCCCACCTCGCCAAACGGCCTGTACGGCACCCTACGGCGAGCGACACCACCGCAGGTACGATGCCCTCGGTGCGACCTACGGACGACTGCGCTGCGCACCGTTGCAACTCCGGTCCGCGGCACAGCGGTTGGACGAAGGCGGCCACCGGGCGTCGGCCCGGTGGTGAAACCACGGGGGCACGGTTTGTGGGGGACGTGATGGATTTCGGCACGCAGGGCCCCGAGGCCCCGGCCGACCTCGCCTGGCTGCGAGGTGTGGACGCCTACACGATGGGCGCCTATCCACAGGCGGAGGAGGAGTTCCGGGCCGCGGTACGGATCGATCCCGGGATGGCCGACGGCTGGCTCGGACTGCACGCGCTGCGCGTCGACACGACGACCGCGCTGCTCAGGATGTTCCGGCACCGCGAGCGTTTCGGCGAACAGCGCGCACGGCACCGACGCACCCTCAACTCCTGGTACTGGCTGGGGTGGTGGGTGCAACCGGTCCTGGAGAGCCCGCGCGACCTGCTGCTCGCGCACGCCTCGCACTGGCTGGACGGCCGGCATGTCCCCGAGCTGGACCGGGCCCTCGCGGGCCTGCCACCGGTGGACACCGACCATCAGGTCCGCTTTCTGCACGCCTGCCGCGCCTATCTCGTCAAGGACTGGGATCAACTGGTCCGGCACACCGACCCGTTGATCGACGACGCCATGCTCGGCATCGAGGCCGGCCTGTTCGGCGGCATGGCCCGGGTCCGCCTGGAGATGTACGGCCAGGCCGAACCGCTGCTCTCGGCGGCCCTGATGCGCTGTCGCAGCGAGCAGCCCCAGCGCAAGGAGCTGCGGTACTGGCTGGCCCGGGCGCACGAGGGGACGGGCCGGTCGGCGGCCGCGCTCCCCCTCTACCGGGCCGTGCACCGCGTCGACCCCGCGTTCATGGACACCTCCGCCCGGCTCGCCGCGATCGCCGAGGCCGACGGGTACGACGACCCGGCCGACCTCGCGGCGATCACGCTCACCGGGTTCGGCCAGGACGTGCTGGACGGACCCGACGGCATCGATCCGCTGTTCGGTGTCGAGGGGCGGGAGCTGAAGCTCTCCGACCCGGAGCCGCCGCCGACCGGTCCGCTGCCCCCGATGACCGACCCGGCCGGACGCGAGCGGTCCGGAGTACCGGCGGGGCCGCTGCCGGCGGGGCCCACCGATCCCGTCTTACTGGAGGAGGCGCTCACCGAGCTGGAGCGCATGGTGGGGCTGGAGCCGGTGAAGCGCCAGGTCAAGGCCCTGTCCGCCCAGTTGAACATGGCCCGTCTGCGCGCCGGGCAGGGCCTGCCGGTCCAGCCGCCCAAACGTCATTTCGTCTTCTCCGGGCCCTCTGGCACCGGCAAGACCACGGTGGCCCGCATCCTCGGGCGCGTCTTCTACGCCCTCGGCCTGCTCGGCGGCGACCATCTGGTGGAGGCACAGCGGGCAGACCTCGTCGGGGAGTACCTCGGCCAGACCGCGGTCAAGGCGAACGAACTGATCGACTCGGCCCTCGGTGGCGTCCTCTTCGTCGACGAGGCGTACTCGCTCTCCAACTCCGGTTACGGCAAGGGGGACGCGTACGGCGACGAGGCACTCCAGGTGCTGCTGAAGCGGGCCGAGGACAACCGTGACCACCTGGTCGTGATCCTGGCGGGCTACCCGGAGGGCATGGACCGTCTGCTCGGCGCCAACCCGGGGCTCTCCTCCCGCTTCACGACCCGCGTCGACTTCCCGTCGTACCGTCCCCTCGAACTCACCTCCATCGGCGAGGTGCTGGCGGCGGAGAACGGTGACGTCTGGGACGAGGAGGCGCTGGACGAGCTGCGCTCCATCGCCGGGCACGTGGTGGACCAGGGCTGGATCGACGAGCTGGGCAACGGGCGGTTCCTGCGGACGCTCTACGAGAAGAGCTGCGCGTATCGGGATCTCCGGTTGTCGACCTATCCGGGGATGCTGAGCCGCGACGACTTGTCGACACTGCGGCTGCCGGATCTGATGCAGGCGTACGGGGAGGTCTTGTCGGGGCGGGGGCCGCAGGATCCGTCGGCGATGTAGTTCGTTGGCTGCGGGCCGGTGGGGGCTTGTCGCGCAGTTCCCCGCGCCCCTGAAAGCAGTGGGCACAGCGCGGGGAATCACGCCATAGCCCCCACTCGGCCGCAGCCGAAGAACTACGACGCCAGCGCTTCCTCACTGCTCCGAGGCTCGGTGACCCGGACCTCCGGCAGGTCCCGGTGCGCGGGGTCCCGGACCTCGCCGACCAGCAGCTCCAGTACGTCCTCCAGGGCGACCAGACCCAGCACCTTGCCGGACCCGTCCGCGACCTGGGCGAGGTGGGTCGCCGCACGCCGCATCACCGTGAGGGCGTCGTCGAGCGGCAGGTCGGACCTGAGCTTCGTCATCGGCCGCCAGATCTGCTGGGGCACCGCCCGCTGCGAGTCCTCCAGGTCCAGTACGTCCTTCACGTGCAGGTACCCCATGAAGGCGCCGTTCTCCGCGGCGACCGGGAAGCGTGAGTACCCGGTACGGCCGGTGAGTTCGATGATCTGGCCCGGGGTCACCGAGGGGCGCACCGTCACCAGGGACTCGCGCTTGAGCAGGACGTCCGTCACGGGGCGCGAGCCCAGTTCCAGCGCGTCCTCCAGGCGTTCCTGTTCCTCGGGGTCCAGCAGGCCGGCCTGGCCGGAGTCCTCCACCAGCCGGTTCAGCTGTTCGCTGGTGAACACGGCCTCGACCTCGTCCTTGGGCTCGACGTTGAAGAGCCGCAGGATGGCCCGGGCGCAGGCGCCGAGGGAGAGGGTGATCGGCCTGCAGAGGCGGGCGAAGTAGACGAGGCCCGGGCTGAGCCACAGCGCGACCTTCTCCGGGGCCGCCATCGCGAGGTTCTTCGGGACCATCTCGCCGATGACGAGATGGAAGAAGACGACCGCGGCCAGGGCGATGACGTAGCCCAGCGGGTGGATCATGCCGTGCGGCAGGTGGATCCACTCGAAGACCGGCTCCAGCAGGTGCGCGACCGTCGGTTCGGCGACCGCGCCGAGCGTGAGCGAGCACACGGTGATGCCGAACTGGGCCGCCGCCATCATCTGGGGGAGCCGCTCAAGGCCGTACAGCACCTGACGTGCCCGTGCCGTGCCGAGCGGTTCGATCTGGCTGCGGCGCACCGAGACGAGCGCGAACTCGGCGCCGACGAAGAAGCCGTTGGCGAGCACGAGCAGCCCGGCGAAGAGGAGTTGGAGCACGCTCATCGGGCGGCCTCCATGACGTTGACCGCAGGAACCGTGCGGACCAGGCGGACCCGCTCGGCACGGTAGTGCCCGACCTGGCGGACGGTGAGCCGCCAGCCGGGCAGTTCGGCCCGGTCGCCGACGGCGGGGATACGGCCGAGCAGGTCGGCGACCAGCCCGGCGACGGTCTCGTACGGCCCCTCGGGCACGTCGAGGCCTATGCGCTGGAGGATGTCGACCCGGCAGCTGCCGTCGGCGTCCCAGGCGAGGCGGCCGTCCTCGGGCGGGGCGGCGGCGAGTTCGGGGACGTCCTGACCGTCGTGCTCGTCGCGGACCTCGCCGACGATCTCCTCGACGATGTCCTCCAGGGTGACCACGCCGGCGGTGCCGCCGTACTCGTCGACGACGACGGCGATGGGCTGCTCGCTGCGCAGCTGGGCCAGGAGGGGCTGGACGGGGAGGGTCTCGGGCACCAGCAGCGCCGGGCGGGCGATGCGGGCGACGGGGGTGCGCAGCCGGTCCTGGACCGGGACGGCCAGGGCGTCCTTGAGGTGGACCATGCCGACGATCTCGTCGATCTTCTCCCGGTAGACGGGGAAGCGGGACAGGCCGGTGGCGCGGGTGAGGTTGACGACGTCCTCGGCGGTGGCCGAGGCCTGGAGCGAGCTGACCTTCACGCGCGGGGTCATGACGTGCTGCGCGGTCAGCTCGGCGAGCGAGAGGGTGCGCACGAACAGGTCCGCGGTGTCCTGCTCCAGGGTTCCCGCCTGGGCCGAGTGGCGGGCCAGGGAGACCAGCTCGCCGGGGGTGCGGGCGGAGGCCAGTTCGTCGGCCGGCTCGATGCCGAGGGCGCGGACGAGGCGGTTGGCGACCGCGTTCAGAGCGGCGATCACCGGCCGGAACAGGCGGGCGAAAGCGTGCTGCGGGCCGGCCACGAAGCGGGCGACCTGCATCGGCTTGGACACCGCCCAGTTCTTGGGCACGAGTTCACCGATCACCATCTGCACGGCCGAGGCGAGCAGCATGCCGACGACGACGGCCACGCCGGAGACGGCGCCCTCGGGGACGCCGAGGGCCGTGAACGGGCCGTGCAGCAGCTGCGCGAGGGCCGGTTCGGCGAGCATGCCGACGACGAGGGAGGTGATGGTGATGCCGAGCTGGGTGCCGGAGAGCTGGAACGACAGCTCCTTGAGCGACTCGGCGACCCTGCGGGCACGACGGTCGCCTTCCGCGGCGGCCTTCTCGGCGTCCGTGGCCTCGACGGTGACGAGGCCGAACTCGGCCGCCACGAAGAAGCCGTTGGCGAGAATCAGCAGGAACGCCGCTCCCAGGAGCAGCAAGGGGATGGTCATGCCGCCGCCTCGATATCTCGCGGGATATCTCGGGAGGGGGCGGCGCAGGTACTACAGGACGATCCGTCCATCGCTGGAGGGAGTCACTCCTCGGGTAGCAGGAACAACGAGAGGCGGAGGCGCAAGGAAAAACGCCTCCGCCAACAGATTAATCAAGACATGGCCGACTGCGGCAGGGTGGAAGCCCCTGAGTCAGCCCTGATCTTCGTCGGAGCGGGCGGTGGAGCGGGCCTCGGCGAGCGCCCGCAGGGCCTTCGCGTCGGCGATGGCCTGCTGTTTCGCGATGCCCGGCTGGATGCCGAGCGCGGGCAGGCTGGTGCCGTCACTCAGGTTCAGGAAGACCCAGGGGTCGCCCGGGCGGAGGTTCACCTGGATGATCTCGGCCCACGCCAGATGCCGGCGGCCGGCGATGTTCTGGACGGTGACACCGGACTCGTCGGCGACGACCTTCACCCTCGCCAGCAGGAACAGCACACCGGCGAGCAGGGCCGCGGTGAAGATGAAGCTCAGGCGCTCGCCGGGGCCCAGCTGCTCCAGCAGGAGAGCGATCACCGTGATGGTCACGAAGATCGCGACACCCGCGGTGATCAGCACGGCACGGGTGCGGCCCGGCCGGAAGGTGACGGGGAGGGTGGGCGGTTCGGAGGACATCTGCGGCACTTCCCTCACAGACGGCAGGCGTGGATGGCCGTCGTCAGGATGGCCCGCGCGCCGATGTCGTACAGATCGTCCATGATCCGCTGCGCCTCCTTGGCGGGGACCATCGCGCGAACGGCGACCCAGCCCTCGTTGTGCAGCGGGGAGACGGTCGGCGACTCCAGGCCCGGCGTGAGCGCGACGGCCTTCTCCAGCTGCTCGACGCGGCAGTCGTAGTCCATCATCACGTACGTCCGCGCCACCAGGACGCCCTGGAGGCGGCGCAGGAACTGCTGGACCTTCGACTCCGCGGCCTCCTCGGTGTCGGCGCCGGTGCGGCGGATGACGACGGCCTCGGACTTCATGATGGGCTCGCCGAACACCTCCAGGCCCGCGTTGCGCAGGCTGGTGCCGGTCTCGACGACGTCCGCGATGACCTCGGCGACCCCGAGCTCGATCGCGGTCTCGACGGCGCCGTCGAGGTGGACGACGGAAGCGTCGATGCCGCCCGCGGCGAGGTGCCCGGCGACGATCCCCTCGTAGGAGGTGGCGACCGTCTTGCCCTTGAGGTCCTCGACGCCGTTCGCGGTGCCCGGCTTGGAGGCGAAGCGGAAGGTGGAGCGGGCGAAGCCGAGCGGGAGGATCTCCTCGGCGTCGGCGCCGGAGTCGACCAGCAGGTCACGGCCGGTGATGCCGATGTCGAGCTGACCGGAGGAGACGTAGATCGCGATGTCCCGGGGGCGGAGGTAGAAGAACTCCACGTCGTTGACCGGGTCGACGATCCGCAGTTCCTTGGACTCGCGGCGCTGCTGGTAGCCGGCCTCATGCAGCATGTCCGCCGCAGGGCCTGACAGGGAACCCTTGTTGGGGACGGCGATGCGCAGCATGAGGTCGGCTTCCTTTGCTCTCAGGGGTGGTTTCGGCGCGTGGCTTACAGGTGGGCGTAGACGTCGTCGAGGGAGATCCCGCGCGCGACCATCATCACCTGGACGTGGTAGAGCAGCTGCGAGATCTCCTCGGCGGCCGCCTCCTTGCCCTCGTACTCGGCGGCCATCCAGACCTCGGCGGCCTCTTCGACGACCTTCTTGCCGATGGCATGGACGCCCTTGCCGACCAGCTCTGCGGTGCGGGAAGTGGCGGGATCGCCGTTGGCGGCCTTGTGCTGGAGCTCGGTGAAGAGCTCCTCGAACGTCTTATTGGACATGGTGGCGCCCACTTTACGCGTAAGCCCGGACCACCTAGTGCCACGGTTCAGATACTGAGCGGAGGGTGGCCGCGGTGGCCACCGCGGCGGTCACCGCCTCGTGCCCCTTGTCCTCGTTCGAGCCCTCGATGCCGGCGCGGTCCAGGGCCTGTTCCTCGGTGTCGCAGGTCAGCACGCCCATGCCGACGGGGACGCCGGTCTCCACCGAGACCTGGGTGAGGCCCTGGGTGACGCCCTGGCACACGTACTCGAAGTGCGGGGTGCCGCCGCGGATGACGACACCGAGGGCGACGATCGCGTCGTAGCCGCGGCCCGCGAGGACCTTGGCGACGACCGGGAGCTCCCAGCTGCCGGGGACCCTGAGCAGGGTCGGCTCGTCGATGCCCAGGTCGTGCAGGGCCCGCAGGGCGCCGTCGACCAGTCCGTCCATCACCTTCTCGTGCCACTGCGCCGCGATGACGGCGACCCGAAGGTCACCCACGTTGCGTACGGACAGCTCCGGTGCACCCTTGCCGCTCACGTTCTGGACTCTCCTCGAAGTGCTTACTGGTTGCTGCAGGTGGACACCGGGTTGGTGTCCAGCCAGGGAAGGTCGTGGCCCATCCGGTCCCGCTTGGTGCGCAGGTAGCGGAGGTTGTGCTCACCCGCCTGTACGGGCATCGGCTCCCGCCCGGTGACCTTGAGTCCGTGGCGCAGGAGGGCGTCGGACTTGTCGGGGTTGTTGGTCATCAGGCGCAGGCCGCGGACACCGAGGTCCTGAAGGATCTGCGCGCCGGCGCCGTAGTCCCGGGCGTCGGCGGGCAGGCCGAGCTCCAGGTTGGCGTCGAGGGTGTCGTGGCCCTGTTCCTGGAGTTCGTACGCCCGCAGCTTGGAGAGCAGGCCGATGCCGCGCCCCTCGTGGCCGCGCAGGTAGACCACCACTCCCCTGCCCTCCTCCTGGATGCGCTCCAGGGAGGCGTCGAGCTGGGGGCCGCAGTCGCAGCGCAGGGAGCCGAAGATGTCGCCGGTGAGGCACTCGGAGTGGAGGCGGACCAGGACGTCCTCGCCGTCGCCGATCTCGCCGTGGACGAGAGCCACGTGCTCGACGCCGTCGACGGTGGAGCGGTAGCCGTACGCCGTGAAGGTGCCGTGGGCGGTGGGCAGCCGGGTCTCGGCCTCGCGGCGGACCGTGGGCTCGCTGCTGCGGCGGTAGGCGATCAGGTCCTCGATGGAGATGATCGTCAGGCCGTGCTTGCGGGCGAAGGGGATCAGCTCGGGCAGCCGCAGCATCCGGCCGTCCTCGCCGGCGATCTCGACGATCGCGCCGGCGGGGCGCAGTCCCGCGAGCCGGGCGAGGTCGACGGCGGCCTCGGTGTGGCCGTTGCGGGTGAGGACGCCTCCGTCCTTGGCGCGCAGCGGGAAGATGTGGCCGGGGCGGACGAAGTCGGTGGGAGCGGCGTCGCCGTTCGCGAGGAGCTGGAGCGTGGTCGCGCGGTCGGATGCCGAGATCCCGGTGGTCACGCCGTGGGCGCCGGAGGCGTCCACGGAGACGGTGAACGCGGTCTTCATCGACTCGGTGTTGTCGTCGACCATCTGAGGCAGCTTGAGCCGGTCCAGTTCGTCGCCCTCCATGGGGGCGCAGATCAGGCCGCGGCACTCGCTCATCATGAAGGCGACGATCTCGGGGGTGACCTTCTCGGCGGCGACGACCAGGTCGCCCTCGTTCTCGCGGTCCTCGTCGTCGACGACCACGATCGGCCGGCCGGCCGCGATGTCGGCGATGGCCTGCTCGACGGGGTCCAGCGCGAAGTCCTCGAACCCGTCGGTGCTGTAGAGAATCGGTGCGGCGGTCATGCCGGCGCTCCTTCCATGACGGGCCGCGCGGACTCACGGGAGCGCAGCCACCAGTCGCGCATGCCCCACAGGACGAGCGCGCCGTAGATGACGTAGACGAAGCCGGAGAAGGCGTAGCCGTTGGCGAAGTTCAGCGGGACGCCGACGAGGTCGACGAGGAGCCAGGCGAACCAGAACTCGACCATGCCGCGCGCCTGGGCGTACATGGCGACGACGGTGCCGACGAAGATGTAGGCGTCCGGCCAGGGGTCCCAGGACAGGCTCGGGTAGGCCTTGAAGAGCAGGGCGACCGCGACGGTGCCGACGGCGGCCGCGCTGATCATCGAGGCGCGTTCGGCCCAGGTGGCGAACCGCGGTGCGATGTGTCCGTCGCCGGACTGCCCCTTGTTGCGGTTCCACTGCCACCAGCCGTACAGGGCGACGACCATGACGACGGCCTGCTTGCCGGCGCTGCCGGTGAGGTGCCCGTAGAAGGCGCCGAAGAGGATGAGGCCGGAGGCGAACTGCACCGGCCAGCTCCACAGGTTGCGCCGCCAGCCGAGGGCGAGGGCGATGAGGCCGAGGATGTTGCCGATCATGTCCGACCAGAGGATGTGCTGGCCGAACAGGGTGAAGGCCTCGGTGTTGAGGGAGTTCACTTCCCCGCCCCCTGACCGCTCGCGAGCAGGCGCTCGACGTACTTGGCCACGACGTCGACCTCGAGGTTGACCGGGGCGCCGGGCTGCTTGAGGCCGAGCGTGGTCAGGGCGAGGGTGGTGGGGATGAGGCTCACGGTGAAGTAGTCGGGGCCGGCGTCCACGACGGTGAGGCTGATGCCGTCGACCGTGATGGAGCCCTTCTCGACGACGTACCGCGAGAGGTCGGCGGGGAGCGAGATCTTGATGATCTCCCAGTTCTCGGAGGGCTTGCGCTCCAGGACCTCGCCGGTGCCGTCCACATGCCCCTGGACGATGTGTCCGCCGAGGCGCGCGCCCACGGCCGTGGGGCGTTCGAGGTTGACGCGGGAGCCGACGCCCAGGGCACCGAGGCTGGAGCGGTCGAGGGTTTCGGCCATCACGTCGGCGGTGAACTCGTCGCCCTCGTGGTCGACGACGGTGAGGCAGACGCCGTTGACGGCGATGGAGTCCCCGTGTTTCGCGCCCTCGGTGACGACGGGGCCGCGCAGTCGGAAGCGACAGGCGTCGCCGAGGTTCTCGACGGCGGTGATCTCGCCCAGCTCTTCGACGATTCCGGTGAACACTTCCCGGGTCCTCCCTGCCTCTTGGGGCACGGACTCCGGGGCTGTCGATGACGACAGAATGGACGAGCGGGAACACCGGGGGCGACGCCGGACGCACTCGTCCCTCAGGACGAACGGATACGGCGGCGCGCACGAATGCCCGCCCGCCGCGCACTGCCTCCCATCCGGACTTTAACCGTCGGTCCAGGAATTTCACCTGGTCAACCGGCCGCTGGAAGCGGCCGGGTCGCGGACTGTAACCGCCGGTTCGGACTTTCACCGACCCCGGAGTGCGCTGCTTCTGGTACAGGGCCAGTCTGCCACGCCTGATCGATGTCCATACAGGTGATGGATGTGGGGTGGCTCACAGACGGTACCGATGGACTTGTCAGGGCGACCTCCGGCCCGGTTCCCAACAGGCGGATGGCGCAGATCCATTGACGTAATGGTCTAGTCCTTTTTAGGGTCGCTGTGCGTGGACACCCGTAGAGACGGGCCCGGCGGCGGTGACGACGGCCCTTGCCCGCCGCCGGGTCTCCTTCCCTGGTGAGAGTGCGTCCGGGCGGGCCCCAGGTGCGCAGGCTCGCCGATCCGGCGCGCGCCCATCTGCGGGCGGGTGGGCATCTCACGCCCGAACAGGCCGCAAGGAAGGGGACGTTCGGGGACTCCCTGCGGGCCGGCGGGAGCCGATCGCGTCCGCGCGGCGGAACCGCGTGCTAGGGCAGAGCCCCGCGCTTCCGGAGAGGCGCGAACAACTCGTCCTGAGCCCTCTCTCTCGCCGTGAGCAGAGCGCCCCGCAGGACCGCCCCTCCTCCCAGCGCGCTAGCCCGCACCTCGGTGAACAGCGGTGACATACGGCGGACCCGTCGCTCCACTCTCGCCGCGAGGTCCGCTCCACCGGCCTGGCCGACCTCCCCGGCCAGCACCAGGCAGCCCGGGTCGAGGATGGCCACGACCGCGGCGACTCCCACGGCCAGGCGGTCGGCGAGGGCGTCCAGGAAGTCCGTCGCGGCACTCGCCCCCGCTACCGTCGCCGCGCTCACCCCCGCTCCCGCACGCGCCACCGCGTCCCGAACCACCCCCGCGGCCAGCGGCTCGTACCCCTGCGCCTCGACGGTCAGCCCGTGCCGCTCCGCCAGGGCCACGATCGCCGCCGAGCCCGCCAGGGAGTGGAAGCCCCCCTCGCAGTCCACGGCCGACGGCAGTCCCCCCGTGCCCGGCACGGGCAGGAAACCGATCTCCCCCGTGCCGCCCGACGCGCCCCGGCGCAGGGTGCCCTCCAGGACGACGGCCGCGCCCGTGCCGTGCCCGAGCCACAGCAGCACGAAGGTGTCCCGGTCCTGGGCCACCCCGTCGCGCTGTTCCGCCAGCGCCGCGAGGTTGGTCTCGTTCTCTACATGGACGCGGGTCTCCGGGAGCCGCTCCTGCAGCGCCAGCACCAGTCGCCGGTGCCAGGCGGGCAGGCCGCCGGAGTCGCGGAGTTCACCCGTGGCCGGGTCGATCAGGCCGGGGGCGCCGATGCCGACGGTGTGGAGTCCGGGCACCCCCGCCTCCTTCGCCGCCCGCTCGACCAGCGCGACGGCCTGCTCGACCGCGGGCCCGGTCCCCGTGTCCCCGCCGATGGGCACCGACGCCTCGGCCAGCACCCCGCCCAGCAGATCGGAGACCACGACGGAGACGCCCTCGGTGCGGACGTCGAGGGCCGCGAGGTGGGCCTGGTCGGCGACAATGCCGTACAGCTTCGCGTTCGGGCCGCGGCGCTGCTCCCCCGACTCCCCGACCACGTCGATCAGTCCGGCGGCGGCGAGGCGCTCGACGAGGTCGGCGACGGACGGCCGGGACAGTCCGGTGAGCTGCTTCAACTGCCCTGCCGTCAGCGGGCCTTCCTGCTGGAGCAGGCGCAGGGCGAGCCGGTCGTTGATGGCCCGGGCGGTGCTCGGGGATGCGGGCATGCCGGGAATCCTCTCAGATCCACAGTGCCGAATATGCGCTATCTATCAGGCAGGGTTCCTGATAGTTTACGGCGGCAGCATGGGCAGGACGAGGATCCGGGAGGGGCCCGACCATGAGCGATGTGGTGTACGCGCCGGCAGAGGTACGGCGGGCCCGGTACGCCGTGGCCGCCGTGTTCGCCGTGCACGGGGCCGTGACCGGGTCGTTCGCGACCCGGGTGCCGTGGATCCAGGACCATGCCTCGGTGAGCGCCGGCCAGCTGGGGCTCGCGCTCGCCTTCCCCGCGCTCGGCGCCTCCGTGGCGATGCCGCTGGCGGGAAGCGTCAGTCACCGCTTCGGCGCCCGGAACGCCCTGCGCGGTCTGATCTCCCTGTGGACGCTGGCCCTGGTGCTGCCCTCCCTGGCCCCGAACCTCCTCACGCTCTGCCTGGCCCTGTTCGTCTACGGCGCCACCGCCGGCATGGCGGACGTGGCGATGAACGCGCTCGGCGTCGAGGTGGAGAACCGGCTGGGCCGCTCGATCATGTCCGGACTGCACGGCATGTGGAGCGCGGGTGCCCTGATCGGCTCGGCGGCCGGCACCCTCGCAGCCCATCTGGGCTCGGACGCCCGTCTGCACCACGTGCTCGCGTCGGTCACCCTCACCCTGCTCGGCCTGTTCTTCTGCCGCTGGGTGCTGGACCTCCAGCCCACCGAGGACGAGGAGCCGCCGCCCCGGTTCGCGCTGCCCCCGAAGTCGGCGCTGCTGATCGGCGCGGTGGGGTTCTGCGCGGTGTTCGCGGAGGGCGCGAGCCTGGACTGGTCGGCGGTCTATCTGCGAGACCAGCTGGAGACCTCGGCCGGACTCGCGGCCGCGTGCACCACCGGTTTCACGTTCACCATGGCGGTCGCGCGGCTGGTCGGCGACCGGATCGTGGACCGGTTCGGTTCGGTGCGCACGGTCCGGGCGAGCGGGGCACTGGCCGTGCTCGGCGGCCTCCTCATCGTGGTCGCGAACCATCCGGCCGTGGCGATGGGCGGGTTCGCGCTGATGGGGCTCGGTATCGCGGTGGTGGTACCGCTGTGCTTCGCCGCGGCGGGCCGCAGCGGGTCCAACCCCAGTCTGGCGATCGCCGGGGTCGCCACGATCACCTACACCTCGGGGCTGATCGCCCCGAGCGCGATCGGCACGCTGGCCCAGGCCACGAGCCTGATGGTCTCGTTCGTCCTGGTGACCGTCCTGGCCGGCGGCCTCGTGGCCTTCGCGGGTGTGCTGCGCGCCGGCGACCGCGACCGCCCGAAGGTCAGTCCTGCGGCCGCAGCAGTTCCCGACCGGCGGCCCTGAAGCCCTCGCTCCACGGCGTGGGGCGCAGCGTCTGCGGGTCCAGCCGGACCAGGACGCGGGTGCCGCGCGCGTACGTCGTGACCCCGTCCGCGGAGCAGAACCGGAAACCGTAGGTCAGGCCGGTGGTGCCGAGCCGCTCCAGCCAGAGGTGGACGGCGTAGGGGCCGGTCCGGGTGACGGGGGCCTCGTAGCCGATCAGCAGCTCCTTGACGACGTTGCAGGCGTCCCCGGCGCTCGCCCAGTCACCGTCGAAGCGGATGCCGTGCCCGTCCCAGAACTCGGCCCAGGCCCGCTCGACGAGCAGCGGGTAGCGGGCGTTGTGGAGCATGCCCAGCGCGTCCAGGTCGTCGAAGTGGACGGTGACCGGCATCAGCCGTCCGTAGGACAGGGCGGGGACGAGGGTGGCTTCGGCGGTCACGGCGGAACTCCTGGGTGTATACGGCAACGACCCCTATCCTAAGCGGCCGCTCACCCCGCCTGGCGTGCCGGCCCGCCTACGGTGAGGCCAGGTCATAGGCGTACGACGGGCTGAACGTGCCCGGTGTGCCCCGGCAGCCGTCCGACTCCCCCGGCAGCTTCACCCACAGGTAGGCGTCGATCTTCGCCTCGCCGGTGCTCAGAGTCGGGGGCCGGCCGATCTTCCGGCCCGCGGGGTCGCACCACTCGCCGTCGGGCGGGGCGCCGTTGCCGTTGCGGCTGGTGTCGATGACGGCGCCCAGGGTCGGTGGTCCGGCCAGGGCGTCGAGGACCCGGCGGTCGTAGGCGATCTCGGTGGACGTGGTGTGGAAGTTGGAGACGTTGCTGAAGATCCCGTCGGAGGAGGCGGCCGAGGCGGCGCCCGCCTGTTTGAGCAGGGCCGCCTGCTCGGACGCCGGACGCCAACCGGAGTGACCGGCGTCGTAGTAGACGCGGGCCTCGGGGTTCGCGGCCTTCAGGACGCGGCCCGCGCGGGCCAGCGAGGCGAAGCGGTCGGCGCGCCCGGCGTCCGAGAGGCAGTCGGACTGGGCGATCGAGTCCGGTTCCAGGACGACGACGACCTCGGCGGAACCGATGCCCGCGGCGAACCGGTCGATCCAGGCGTCGTACGCGCCGAGGTCCGGTGCCCCGCCCTGGGAGGCGCCGCCGCAGTCGCGGTCCGGGATCGCGTACGGCACCAGCACCGGGACCCGGCCCTGCGCGGCACCGCCCGAGGTGACCGCGCGGACCCGGGAGGCGATGGTCGTCGGCGTGTAGTCGGCGAACCAGACCGCGGCCGGCCGGTCGGCGATGCGGGCCGCTATGACGTCGGCGCGCCAGTCGCGCGGGTGGTCCCGCACCCAGTCGAAGACCTGGGACGCGGGGTAGCGGTAGAGGCGGGTGGCGGTGGTCGGGCGGGCCTTCGTGGAACCGGTGCTCGCCTTCCTGGGGGACGGGGACGCACTCGCCTTCCCGTCCCCCGAAGCCGAGGCGGAGGGAGACGCGGAGGGAGAAGCCGGCCGGGACGCCGACGGCACGGCGGACGGCGAACTCCGGCTCTGGGAGCCGCTGACGAGCCCGGGCCGCGCCTCGTCGGAGCCGTGCCGGTCGTCGAGCGCGGAGAGCATCCCGGTCGCGGTGCCGACGGCGACCACCGCGGAGGCCGCCGCGACCAGCACGCCGCGGCCCGTGGCACATCTGCGCGCGGCGCGGCGCGCGGCCAGCCGCTGGGCACGTGAGCCTGCCACCCTGGCGCTCCCCCCTCGCGCGACGGTCGCGTTCCCCCGTTCTGGGGAAGCGTCGGGCCCGCCGGTACCCCGGCCAGCCTAGGACTGGGACCCTGCCGCTATGGCGCAATTGGAACAGTTCACCACTCCCCTCGACACGGTCGTCTCCCGTATGCGCGCCCTGCACGAGGACCTGCCCGAACGGGACGGCGTAGCGGTCTTCAACCGCGTCTACCTCGCCGTCACCGAGGCGGTCGACCGGTGCGTCGACGGGGGCCGGTTCGCGGACGCGCGGGCCGCGATCACGCTGGACGTGCGGTTCGCCGAGCGCTATCTCGCGGCGGTGGACGCGGCGGCCCGTGAGCACCGTCCACCGGCCTGCTGGCGGCCACTGTTCCAGTTCCGTCGGCATCCCGGCGTACGACCACTTCAGTTCGCGCTCGCGGGCATCAACGCGCACATCGGGCACGACCTGGCGCTCGCCGTGGTGGACACCTGTCGTAGCCTCGACTGCGAACCCGCGGACGTGGAGGACGAGTTCGACCGCGTGGGCGATCTCCTCGTCTCGCTGGAGGAGCGCATCCGCGAAGATCTGATGCCGGGCCCCGACCTCCTCCAGATCGCCGACCCGCTCACCCATCTGCTGGGCTCCTGGAGCCTGGAGCGCGCCCGCGACGCCACCTGGACCGCGGCCCGGGCGCTGTGGGCCCTGCGCGGACTGCCCGACGTGGCCGGGGAGTTCACCGAGCGCCTCGACACGGCGGTGGGATTCGCGGGCCGCATGCTCCTCACTCCGCTGCCGGACTGAACCGACACGGGCACAACAGGTTCTAGTCCTCGGGGAGTTCGACCGGTGCGATCTCCTCGTACACGTCCCCCGGGCCGGGGTTGGTCGCGTCGGTCTCGCCGCCGAAGTGGTGCATGACGCCCCAGACCGCGTTCAGGGCGGTCTGGATCGCGCCCTCGGCCCAGCCGGCCGTCCAGGAGATGTCGTCACCGGCGAGGAAGATGCCCCGCTTGTCCTCGGGGAGCTTGTCCTGCATGAAGTGGGTGAACAGGCGCCGCTGGTAGCGGTAGTGACCGGGCAGGTTGGCCTTGAACGCGCCCATGAAATAGGGCTCGTTCTCCCAGGAGACCGTCACCGGGCTGCCGATGACGTGCTTGCGGATGTCGACCTTGGGATAGATCTCGCCGAGCGACTTCAGCATGACCTCCATCCGCTCGTTCGCGGACAGCGGCAGCCATTTCAGGCTGTCGTCGCACCAGGTGTAGGAGAGGCAGATGACGGCGGGCTTGTCCGGGCCGTCGTCGAGGAGGTAGGTGCCGCGCGTCATACGGTCGGTGAGAGTCATCGACATGACGTCCCGGCCCGTCTCCTCGTCCTTGTCCAGCCAGAACGGCCGGTCGACGGGGACGAAGAGCTTCGAACTCTCCATGTAGTGGGTGCGCTCGATCGCCGTCCAGTGGTCGATCGGGAAGAGCGAGTCGTCACACGCGATCTTGGACAGCAGCATCCAGGACTGGGCGGTGAAGATCGCCGCCGCGTAGGTGCGGATGTCACCGTCGGCGTCCGTCACGGTGATCCGGTTGCCGGCGGTGCGGTGCAGACGGGTGACGGCGGGCCGGGGCTCGCCGTTCATGTGCAGGCTCGCCAGCGAGGTGCCGTACGGCCAGTGGACGATCTTCTCCGGCGCGCGCTCCCACAGCCGTAGCGGCAGTTGCTGCGAACCGCCCACGATCCCGCGGTGGTGGTCGTCCGCCTCGGTGTAGACGACGCGCAGGATCTCCAGGATGGAGTTCGGGAAGTCGGTGTCCCAGCCGCCGGTGCCGAAGCCGACCTGGCCGAAGATCTCGCGGTGCCGGAAGGACTTGAAGGCCTCGGAGTCGCAGAGGAAGCCGTAGAAGGTCTGGTTGTCGAGCTTCTCGACGAGCTCGGCCCAGATCTCACGGATGCGCGGCACGTCCCGCTCGCGCATCGCGCGGTTCATGTCGGAGAAGTCGGCGCCCTCTTCGAGGCACTTGTTCCAGGCGGCGGCGACATCGCGGTAGATCTGCGGCAGGTCGTCGATCGTCTCGGCGTAGTGGGACTCGCCCTTGAGGTCGACGACCGTCGAAGGGGTGGCCTCCGCGAGGGGGTTGGGGAAGGCCTGGGTCTCCAGTCCGACGAGGTCGATGTAGTGCTGGAGGGCGGTGGAGGAGGGCGGGAAGCGCATCGCGCCCATCTCCGCGGTGAGCGTGGGGTCGCAGCCCTCGAAGCCCACGGTCCTGAGCCGTCCGCCGATCCGGTCGGCCTCGTAGACGACCGGCTTGAGGCCCATCTTCATCAGCTCGTACGCGGCCACGATCCCGGAGAGACCGCCGCCGATCACCGCGACCTCGGTGCCGTGCTCGGTCGCGGGTATCTGGCCGAGGCCCGCCGGATGGGCGAGGAAGTCGTCGTACGCGTACGGGAAGTCCGGTCCGAACATGGTGATCGGCGGTTGCTGCTCGTCTGCGTGCTCGACGGCGTTGGGCACGGTGGACGTCATGGGGTACGGACTCCTTGGAACAAAGGGGTGGTTCAGACGAGGGACCCGTAGAGGCCGGGTCGGCGGTCCGTCAGGTAGGGGTTCGCCTCGCGGGAGGCGGCGAGGAGGGCGGGGTCGGCGTCGGCGAACACCAGCTCCTCGACGCGTCCGGCGCGAGCACGGGCCACCCCGTCGGGACCGGCCAGCGTGGACAGCCCGACGAACTCGAACTCCCCTTCCCGGCCGACCCGGTTGACGTAGGCGACGTACAGCTGGTTCTCCCAGGCGCGCACCGGCACCAGAGACTCAGGGACGAACTGGAAGGGGTGCATCTGGGCCGTCGGCACGATCAGGAGGTCGGTGCCGGCGAGGGCGTGGGCGCGGACGTTCTCCGGGAACTCGACGTCGTAGCAGATCATGAGACCGACGGTGAGTCCGCCCAACTGGGCCTGGACGACCGGCTGTTCACCGGGCTCGAAGTGGTCGTGCTCGAAGCAGCCGAAGAGGTGGGTCTTGCGGTAGTTGGCGAGCCGGACACCGTCGGCGGAGATCAGCTGGGCGGAGTTGAAGACGGACCCGCCGGCCAGCTCGGGGTAGCCGTAGGCGATCGCGACCCCGTGCCGCTCGGCGATCTCCGCGACCGCGTCCGCCGAGTCGCCGTCGGCCGCTTCGGCCAGGCGGGCGATGTCGTCACCGATCGCGTACCCGGTGAGGAACATCTCCGGTGCGGCCAGCAGCGCGGCGCCCGCGGCGGCGGCACGGCCCGCGGCCTCGTCGAGGACCTTGAGGTTCCCCTCGACGGAGCCGGGGCGGCCGGAGCTCTGGAGCAGGGCGGTGCGCATGCGGGATCCTCACCGGGCGGAAGGTGGATGTGGGGGCCACTGGAAGGGCCATGTAGACGGTACGGGCGGCCCGCCAGGGCGGACAAGGAGGAGCCGTTGCGCGCCCGTGAACGGTTCATTGCGTGCGGGGGCGGTCCTGCGGCGATTCGTTGCGCGGGCGCCCGCTCCCCCGGCCCAGCACCAGTGCCGTCACCAGATAGGGCACGGAAAGGATCATGAAGACCGTGCTGTGCGCCAGGGACGCGCCGAGCAGCGCGTACACCCCGAACACCGCGAGCGTCACCAGCTCGGTGCCCAGGCTCGCCACCGAGGTCACCGTGGCCCGGCGGGCGTCCTCGATGCGGTGCTGGAGACGGACGTCGGCGAGCACCTCGGCCAGCTGGAAGCCGGCGAAGGCCAGACCCACGAGGGCGACGCCCGCCGGGGTGCGGGCCCCGGCGCCCACGGCCAGGGCAAGCGCGGAACCCGCGATCAGGGCGGCGAGGCCCCGGGTGCCGAGGCGCTCGGCGGGCCCGGCGCACAGGCTGCCGAGGGTCACCATCGTCCACACCAGGAGGACCAGGTAGGGCACGGTCGCGTCGGCCACACCCAGGTCGCGGATCAGCAGCGAGACGTACTCGTCGAGGGCACCCCACACCGCGGCGACGGCCGGGACGAGCAGCAGGGCACGCCGGACGGTCCGGTCCCCGCGGGCCTCGGCGAGTCCGGCCCGCAGGGTCGCCGACCAGCGCGTGCTCCCCTTCTCGTCCGGCACCCGGTGTTCGGGGAGCCGGGTCGCCGTCACCGCGGCCAGCAGACAGGCCACGACGCTCGCTGCCCCCACGGCCGTGTAGCCGCCGAGGGCGAGGACCGGTCCGGCCAGGCCCATCGCCGCGACGGTGGCCAGCAGCCGTGCCGCCCGGGTCCGCCCCATCACGCGCGCGTAGCGCTCGGTGGACCCGAGCCGTTCCAGCTCGTCGTAGACGAGGGCCTCCAGCGAGCCTGAGCCGAGCGCTCCGCCGGCCCCCCACAGGACGAAGCCCAGCGCGAAGGCGCCGTAGGACGGCACGGTCACCCACAGGGTGAAGCCGGCGGCGGTGAGCAGCGGGCCGATCCACAGCAGCCGGCGCCGCGAGACGGTGTCGGCCCAGGCGCCGGAGGGCACCTCCAGGACGACGGCCGTGAGGGACCACAGGGCGAACAGCGAGGAGATCTGCCAGAGCGGCAGACCGGTGTCGGCGAACAGCAGCGCGTACACCGGGTAGAGCAGGACGAGGTCGTCGAGGAACGCGTAGCCGTACAGCGTGGTCGTCAGCCGGCGGACGCCGGTCGCGGGCACACGTGCGGGTGAGAGTGTCATGAGGCCTTCCCGGAAGGGCGGTTCGGACGTCGTCGGTACGGCGTCCGAGGCGGCCCTCGGGAGGCACGGCTGGTGGATCAATGTCGCCAGGTCATGGCACCGATGTTAGACAGTCGCGGGCCCGCTGCCCAGCGAAAATGTGGTGATCACCGCGGCGTGGTCGGACGGCCAGTCGTTGTCCTCGACGTCCGGCCAGGTCCGGGGGGTGCCGCTGACGCAGGTCCGCGAGTCGAGAACCCGCAGGCCGCGGTGGAGGACGAAGTCGATCCGGTCCTGCGGCTCCGGGTGGGCATGCACCGGCGACCAGGTGTGTCCCGGGTCCCGTACGGCATCGGGACGGGCCTGGCGGAAGGAGTCCCTGAAGCCCGCCTCCTCCGCCGCTTTCGTCACCGGCCACTCGACGCCCGGCCGGTCCAGGTGGGAGGGGCAGTTGAAGTCTCCGACGAGGACGACCGGCGCGGTGTCGCCGATGCGGTGCAGGGTGTCCCGCATCTGGGCGAGCCGTACCTCCTCGTGGGCGAGCGGCTCGGACTCGTAGGGCCCGTACTGCTCATAGTCGAGGTGAGCCGTCCAGACCTCGACCTCCCGCTCCCCTACGGCGATCCGCGCGCCGGCCGCCCCGTAGAAACCGACGTCCGGGTCGCCCAGCACGGCCGTGACGGGGAAGCGGCTGATGATGCCGAGGTTTGTCCCGGCCCGGTGGTGGTGCCAGCCGAGTGCCTCGGCGAGTTCCCCGGCGGCGTTGCCGTAGGTCTCCTGGAGCCCGACCACGTCCACATCGGCCTCGGCGATGACCTTGAGCTGCTTGGCCCGGTGGTCGTGGACCTTGGTGCCGCCGAACCAGAGGTTCCAGGTCATCACGCGGAGCCGGTACGGCAGCAGGGCGCGCAGCCGGGCCGCGGTGACGCCCTCCAGGCCCTCCGGTCCGGTCAGGACCGTACGGCCCGGGGCCGCGTCGATGGGGGCCAGTGAGGGAACGGCGAGGACGGCGCACCCGGCCGCCTCGGCGGAGCGCACACCGGTCTCCGTGTCCTCGACGGCCACGCACCCCGAAGGATCCACGCCGAGCGCGCGGCAGGCGGCGAGATAGGGGTCGGGTGCGGGCTTGGTGTGCTCGGTGTCGTCGGCGGTGACGGAGACGGCGAAGCGGCTCGCGCCGCCCAGGGCTTCCAGGACGGTGTCGGCGACGGCGCGGGGTGACGCGGTCACCAGGGCGGTGGGGATCTGCTCCCGCGCCAGGGCGTCCAGCAGGTCGAGCGCGCCGGGGCGGGGCACGACACCGATGCGGACGCGGTCCGCGAACTCCCGGTGCAGGGTCTCGGCGAGGCCGCCGGCCGGGGCGCCGGTGGCCGCGGCCAGCCAGGCGGCCGTGTGCTCGACCGGGCGGCCGAGCACGTCCGGCCGGTCCGCCTCGGTCAGGGGCCGCCCGGCGACCTGCTCCACCGCCTCCCACCACAGCCGCTCGGTGTCGACGAGCGTGCCGTCCATGTCGAACAGGACGGCTTGGAGCGGGAGTCGAGTCACGGTGATCTCTTTCGTGTGGGGGGGATCAGCGGTCGTACGACGGTCAGCGGGTGCGTTCCGCCACCAGTACCGGCCGCTCGGGCAGCGACACGCTCACCACGGCACCGGCGGTGAGCTCGGCGGCCTCGTGCGCGGCCAGGTCGGCCTTGACCTCGATGCCGTCGGCGAGCCGGACGGTGACGCGGACGGCGGCGCCCAGGAAGGACGTGGCGACCACGCGGGACTTGCCGTCGGCCTCGGCCCGCACCCGCACGGCCTCAGGACGCACCAGCACGTCGACCTCGGTGGCGGACGGCACCGGGCCGTCGACCGGCAGCCGCTGCCCGAGCACGTCGACCGTGCCCTGGGCGAGCCGGCCCGGGATCCGGCTCATCGTGCCCACGAACTCGGCGACGAAGGGGGTCGCGGGACGGCCGTACAACTCGCTGGGCGGCGCGCACTGTTCGAGCCGGCCGGCATGCATCACGGCGACCCGGTCCGCCATGGACAGGGCCTCCTCCTGGTCGTGGGTGACGAACAGGGTGGTGATGCCGAGCTCCTGCTGGAGCCGCCGGATCTCCTCGCGGAGGCTGAGCCGCACCTTGGCGTCCAGTGCCGACAGGGGTTCGTCCAGGAGCAGCACGCGGGGGCGCAGGGCGAGCGCGCGGGCCAGCGCGACCCGCTGCTGCTGGCCGCCGGAGAGCTGGTGCGGGAACCGGCCGCCCTTGTCGGCGAGCCCGACCAGGTCCAGCAACTCGGCGGCCCTGGCACGCCGTTCGGCCGTGCGGACCTTGCGCATCCGCAGTCCGAAGGCCACGTTGTCGAGCGTGTCGAGGTGCGGGAAGAGGCTGTACGACTGGAAGACCATCCCGGCGTCCCGGCGGTGGGCCGGCACCCGGGTCACGTCCTCGCCGTCCACCAGCACCTCGCCGGAGTCCGGGTGTTCGAAGCCGGCGAGCATCCGCAGAGCGGTGGTCTTGCCGCAGCCGGACGGGCCGAGCAGGGCGAGCAGTTCACCGGGCCGGGCGCTCAGATCAAGTCCGTCGAGGGCGACGGTCGGACCGAACTCCCGCCTGAGACCCCGGAATTCGACGGTTGCAGCTGTTTCAGGCATGGGTCATCCCCGGGAGGTAGGACGGGTACGGCCGCCGAAGCCGGCCAGGACGAGGAGCAGCACCCACGTCACGAGCAGGCTGAGCACGGACACGGCGACGGACAACTGGGCCTGCGAGCCGCTGACGTTGACGATCCACACGGCGAAGGGCCGGAAGCCCAGCAGCTGGGCCACGGTGAACTCGCCGAGCACCAGGGCCAAGGTGAGGAAGGAGGCGTTGAGGAGGGCGCCGCGCAGGTTGGACAGGACTGCCTGGACGAGCGCCTGCGGCCAGCCGGCACCGCAGCTGCGGGCGGCCTCGACGAGGGTGCGGACGTCGACCGCGCGGAGTCCGGCGTCCAGGGCCCGGTGGACGAAGGGCAGCGCCATCACGACGTAGGCCAGGGCCAGGACGAAGGGGAAGTCGGGGTTCTGGATCGCCACGAAGGTCTCGAACAGCGGGGTGCGGGAGAGGTGGTCGGGCCCCCACTTGAGGACCGTGCCGATACCGGCGACGAAGGCGATCGGCGGGACGACCAGCGGCAGCGAGCACACCACCTCGACGACCGGTCTGAGCCGGGGCGCGCCGAGCCGCAGCGCGACCATGGCGGGCACCATCAGCAGCAGCACGACGGCGATGGTGGCGAGGGCCAGTTCCAGGGAGAGCAGCAGGCTGGAGACGAAGCCGTCGGTGGCGAAGATCTGTGTGTAGGCGTCGAAGGTGAGGCCCTGGCCCGGCACGTCGACGGTGAAGACGACGGACGCGGCCAGCGGCACCAGGAAGTACAGCCCGGCGAGGCCGAGCACGCCCCACCGCCACAGGTTCAGGCGAGCCATCGGGCGCTCCTTCGCTGAAGGGGCAGGTACACGGCCATGACCAGGCCCGCTACCAGGACCATGTCGAGGCTGAGGGCGAGCGCCACGTTCTCCTGGCCGACGAGCACGTTGCCGGAGATCGCGTCGGCTATCTGGAGGGTGACCAGCGGGATCGAGCTGCCCACCATCGCGGCGGCGGTGGCGTACGCGGCGAAGGCGCTGCCGAAGAGCAGCACGAACCCGCCGAGCAGCGTGGGCAGCAGGACGGGCAGGGCGACGAAGCGCCAGTACTGCAGGGCCGTTGCCCCGTTGTTCTGCGCGGCCTCGCGCCACTGGACGCGCAGCCCGTCCAGGGCGGGGGTGATCGTGAGCACCATGAGAGGGATCAGGAAGTACAGGTAGACGATGACCAGGCCCCAGAAGCTGTACAGGTCCCAGCCCTTGTCGGTGAGGCCGAAGTGGCGGGTCAGCACACCGGCGTTGCCAAGGGTGGCGACGAAGGCGAAGGCCAGCGGGACGCCGCCGAAGTTGGCGAGCACCCCGGACGCGGTGAGCACGGCCTCGCGCAGGGCGCGGAAGCGGGAGGACACCACGGCCTGGGCGAGCGGCAGTCCGACCAGGGTGCCGAGGGCGGCGGACACCGCGGACAGCTTCACGCTGCCGAGCAGCGCGGTGAGGTAGGCGCCCTTGAGGGAGGTGGTCAGGTTGTCGAGGGTGTACGAAGTCGCCCCGGTGGCCGGGTCCTTGGCGGTGAAGGCGCCGTCGAGCATGGCGATCGCGGGCAGCCCGAAGGCGACCGCGACGAACGCGAGGAGCGGGAGGACCGCGACCCAGCCGAGGGACCGGCGCCGCCGCTTCGTGCGAGCGGCGGGCGCCGTGTCCACCCGTACGGCGGTGGCCGTCATCCGGAGACGGCCTTCGCCCAGCCCTGTCCGAGGACCGTCTTGGCCTTGTCCTGCTGGGCCTCGGCCGGGAACTTGGGCGTTCCGGTGACCTCGGGCAGCTTGGCCGCGGCGGCCTTGTCGAGGGTGCCGGCCTTCTCCATGGCGGTCATCAGCGCCGGGCGGGCGTAGCCCTTGAGCCAGAGGTTCTGGCCCTCAGCGCTGTAGAGGTACTCCTGCCACAGGCGGGCGGCCGCCGGGTGCGGGGCGTCCTTGTTGACGGCCTGGGAGTAGTACTGCGAGAACTGGCCGTCGCTCGGGACCGTGACCTTCCAGTCGACGCCCTTCGACTTGAACTCGTCGGCGTATCCGGCGTTCAGGTAGTCCCAGTCGATGCTGATCGGCGTCTCGCCCTTCTCGACGGTGGCCGGGGTCGACTCGACGGGCGTGTAGTTGCCGTTCTTCTTGATCTTGGCGAAGAAATCGAGGCCGGGCTGGATGTCGTCGAAGGAGCCGCCGTTCGCGAGCGCGGCCGCGTAGACACCGCCGAAGGCCGAACCGGACTTGGTGGGGTTGCCGTTGAGGGCGACCTGGCCCTTGTACTGCGGCTTGAGGAGGTCGGCGAAGGTGGTGGGGCAGGTCTTGACGCGCTTGGCGTCGCAGCCGATGGAGATGTAGCCGCCGTAGTCGTTGTACCAGCGGGCCTGCGCGTCCTTCTGCCCGGTGGGGATGTCGTCGTACGACGCGACCTTGTAGGGCGCGAGCAGGCCCTGCTGGGCGGCGCTGATCGCGAAGGAGCTGCCGAGGTCGAGGACGTCGGGCGCCCGGTTCTGTCCCTTCCGCGAGGTCACGGCGTTGATCTCGTCCTGGCTGGAGCCGTCGGGGTTCTCGACGGAGATCTTGATGCCGTACTTCTTCTGGAAGCCGTCGATGAGGGCGCCGTAGTTGGCCCAGTCGCGGGGCAGCGCGATGGCGTTGAGCGTGCCCTCCTTCTTGGCCGCGGCGACCAGCTTGTCCATACCGCCGAAGTCGGCGGCTGAGGTGGCGGTGGCGGCGTTCTTGCCGTCGGCGGTGGTCGACGCGGTGTCGGGGGCGGCGCCACAGGCGCTCAGAGCGAGGGCGGCGAGGGTGGCGAGAACACCGGCGGCGGCGGTTCTCGGCAGGGACACGGTCACGGCTTCTCCAGGGGACGCGCGAGGGTGCAGGAGTCGAACGGGACTCAGAAGGGAGAGAACTTGTCTGAACAAGTTGGCCTCAGTAATGCTGCCGCTGGTGTCCTGTTCGTAAACACTGGCGAAACACTGACCCTTGAATTCCCGCACAATCAGGACTTCTCCGGGCCGACCGCGATGTCGACTACGCTGGTCACGCTGTGCACAGTTGCCGACTCAGAGGGGAAGCATGGGGGCGCGACACGAGGAGATCGCCGACGAACTGCGCCGGGCGATCGACCGCGAGGAGTACACCGTCGGCAGTCTGCTGCCCGCCGAGACGGAACTCGCGGCCCACTACGGCGTCTCACGCGGCACGGTCCGCCAGGCGGTCGCGGCGCTGACGGCCGAGGGGCTCATCGGCTCCCGGCAGGGCGCCCGCCGCGTGGTCCTCGCCAGCCGCCGCAGCCAGAGCTTCGCGGAACTGCGGAGCTTCGCCGAGTGGGCCCGGGCGATGGGCCGTGAGGCGACGGGCCGGGTGGTCGCACAGGAGTACCGTCCGGCCGCCAAGGAGGACTCGCTGCGCCTCCAACTGGCCGTCGGCACACCGGTGTTGCACGTCCTGCGGGTGCGCGGCCTGGACGGCGAACCGGTGTTGCTGGAGCGGACGGTGTACGCCGACTGGATCTCCCCGACCGTCGAGGCCATCGAGCCCGGGTGCCCCTCGGTCACCCAACGCCTGTACGACGACACGGGGTTGGTGTTCGCCTACGGGGAGCACGTCATCGACGCGGTGGCCGCGGGGGCGCGGGACGCGGAGCTGCTGGGCGTCCGCCGGACCAGCCCGCTGCTGCGGGTCCGCCGGGTGACCACGACCCGTGAGGGGCGACCGGTGGAGTGGTCGGACGACCGCTACCGTTCGGACGCGGTGAGTTTCAGCGTGCACAACTCGATCGACAACAACGCGCTGGCCCGCAAGACTGCGGAGTAGGGTGCCCGCCCGCCAGGAGGTCGTGTTGGACATCGGTGTGCTGCCACGGGTCGACGAGCACGCGGTGGTCGTATCGGCGACAGCCGCCGAGGTCTGGGACGCGCTCGGCGCGAGCCTGGAGCAGTCGTTCGGCCGCCCCCGCTCCGCCCGTTACGCACGACTCGTCGGCGTCGCCGACCGTACGGCGTCCGGGCCCCGACCGCTCGTCGAGGGGGCGGCCGTTCCCGGGTTCAGGGTGGCCGCCGCGGTTCCGGGCCGGAAGCTCGTCCTCGTCGGGCGGCACCGTTTCTCGACGTACGCGCTGGTCTTCCGGCTGGAGCCCGAGGGCGCCGGCACCCGGCTGCGGGCCGAGACGCGGGCCCGGTTTCCCGGGCCCGGCGGTGCCCTCTACCGCCTGCTGGTGATCTCCTCGGGGGCGCACGCCCTGCTCACCGGACGCCTGCTGGCGGGGATCCGGCGCCGCGCCGAGCAGGTCAGGTAGGCGAGCCCGAAGAGAAGCGCCTGAGCAACGGCGAGAGGACGAGCACCGACTTGGTCCGCTCCACGAACGGCTCGCCGGCGATCCGTTCCAGGACGCGTTCGAAGTGCCGCATGTCGGAGGCGAAGACCTGCACGACCGCGTCCGCATCGCCGGTGACGGTGGAGGCGGCCACGACCTCCTGGTAGCGCTCCAGGCCCCGCTGGATGGTCTCCGGTGAGGTGTTGCGCCGGCAGTAGATCTCGACGAACCCCTCGGTCTCCCAGCCGAGGGCCGCCGGGTCCACCCGTACGGTGAATCCGGTGATGGCCCCGGTGGCACGCAGCCGGTCCACGCGCCGTTTCACGGCGGGCGCGGACAGGCCGACGATCTGCCCGATGTCCGCGTAGGAGCGGCGGGCGTCCTCGGCGAGGGCGTGCACGATGCGTTCGTCGAGATCGTTCAGCACGGTGGGTGGATCAGCTTTCGGGTGTTGCGAGTCGGGAACGGCGATGGCCGTATACGAAGTAGAACACGAGTCCGACGGCCATCCAGACCCCGAAGACCACCCAGGTGACGGTGGACAGGCTGCCCATCATCCACACGCAGAAACCGAAGCCCAGCGCCGGGAAGAACGGCGAGAACGGGACGCGGAAGGTGCGGGGCATCTCGGGACGGGTCCGGCGCAACACGACCACGGCGATGTTGACCAGCGCGAAGGCGAAGAGCGTACCGATGCTGGTGGCGTCGGCGAGCTGGCCGAGCGGGATCGCCGCGGCCAGCACCCCGCAGAACAGGGACACGATCACCGTGTTGGCGCGGGGCGCCCCGGTCTTCGGGTGGACCCGGGCGAACACCTTGGGCACCAGTCCGTCACGGGACATCGCGAAGAGGATGCGCGTCTGGCCGTAGAGGACGGTGAGGACGACGCTCGCGATGGCGATGACCGCGCAGAACGCCAGCAGGGTCCCCCAGAAGCTCTGCCCGGTGACCTCGCGCATGATCTGGGCGAGCGCGGCCTCCGAGTCGTTGAAGTGCTGCCAGGGCTTCGCGCCCACCGCGACCGCCGCGACCAGGACGTACAGCGCGGTCACGATGACCAGCGACAGCATGATCGCCCGCGGCAGGTCGCGCTGGGCGTTCTTCGCCTCCTCACCGGCGGTGGAGGCGGCGTCGAAGCCGATGTACGAGAAGAAGAGCGTGGCACCGGCCGCGCTGACGCCCGCCATCCCGAGGGGCATGAAGTGCTCGTAGTTGCCCGAGCGGAAGCCCTGGACGCCGATCGCGCAGAACAGCACCAGCGCGGCCATCTTCACGACCACCATGACGGTGTTGGCGCGGGCCGACTCGCGGGCGCCGCCCAGCAGGAAGGCCATGGCGAGGAGGACGACGATCAGCGCCGGGAGGTTGAAGACGCCGCCGTCGCCGGGCGGGGCGGACAGCGCGTCCGGGATGGTGACGCCGATGGTCCCGTCGAGGAGCTCGTTGAGGTACTCGCCCCAGCCGACGGCCACGGCGGCGACCGAGACGCCGTACTCCAGGACCAGGCACCAGCCGCAGATCCAGGCGATCAGTTCGCCCATGGTTGCGTACGCGTACGAGTACGAGGACCCGGCGACCGGGATGGTGCCCGCGAGCTCGGCGTAGGAGAGGGCCGAGAACAGGGCGGTGAGGCCGGCGATCACGAAGGAGAGGGTGACGGCCGGGCCGGCCTTGGGGACCGCCTCACCGAGGACGACGAAGATGCCGGTGCCGAGGGTGGCGCCGATGCTGATCATCGTCAGCTGCCACAGTCCGAGCGAGCGCCTGAGTGCCCCTCCCTCGCCCTGGCCACCCTCGGCGACGAGGCGTTCCACCGGCTTGCGGCGCATGAGGCGCGCGCCGAGCCCCGTCGCCTGTGGGGTGCGCTGTTGCGGGGGTGCGCCTTGGTCGAGCACGCGCTGACTCCTTCGTCGTTGCAGGTGAGTACAGCGAAGCACCCTACGAGTCCGGACGTCGCAGCCGTAATGCAGCAACCTTGCACGCATTCGCAAGATCGTTGCGTTCCGCGCCGAAGGGTGGGCGTTCGTTGCGCACGCTCCCCGCCGGCCCCCTTCGGCCCTCGTCAGCGATCCCCCGGCTCCCCCGCCACCGCCCGCGCCTCGGCCACGTCCGCCTCGTCGAACCCCAGCTGCCCGGGCCTGCCGTGGGCCGCGGCCTGGGCGTCGATCCAGCGTGTGTGCGCCTCCCACGCGGCCTGCTTGCTGGTGCCCAGCGCGGCCCCGATCTGCGACCAGGAGGCCCCGGCCTCGCGGGCCGCGCGCACGGTCAGCTGACGGCCGTAGGACGCCTTGCGCGCCACGACCTCGCTCAGCGCCAGGAGTTCGAGCAGTTCGGCCCGGTCGGGGGCGTCCGTGGCCCCGCCCTCGCCCATCGACTCCCGCATCCGCAGCTCGTCGAGCCGGGAGACGGCGGTCAGCAGGGTGTACTGCGGCTCGATGCTCTCCGGTGTCGTCATGCCTCCAGATTCTCGTCAAGCAGACTTGACGTCAAGGCGGCCTGACGGGAGTTCTCGGACAAGGAACACACAGGCGTCGACGCACTCACGGGTGGTGCCGTCGTGGTCCCGGTACGCGTAGCGGTCCAGGTAGTCGGTCGCCGGCCGGTAGCCGAGCCGTGCGTACAGGGCGGCCGCGCGCGGATTGTCCTTGCCGACCCCGATGCCCACGGTCGTCAGACCCCGTTCCCGGGCCAGTTCCTCGGCGACCCGGATCAGCTCGGTGCCGATGCCCCGCGAGCGCAGGTCCTCGGGCCACACGGCGAGAGCGCCGATCTCGGGGCAGTCCAGCGTGACCTCGGGCGCCGCGCAGCCGACCCAGCGCAGCTCCGTGTGGCCCACGGGCCGCCCGTCCAGCCACGCGACGAGGTAGGTGCACTCCCCCGCCTCCTGCCGCGCGAACCGCCGGGCATGGAACGACGTGGCTCCCGGCGAGCCCATGTGCCGGTCGAGCAGCGCGACATCGCCGGGGCGGCAGACCGTGATCTCCATACGCCGACCGTACGGTCCACGAACGCGAACGGCCCCCGGTTTTCGCCGGGGGCCGCGCGGAACGGACTCAGCTCCAGCTGGCGTGCAGTGGCTTGCCCTCCGCGTAACCGGCCGCGCTCTGGATGCCCACGACCGCGTTCTCGACGAACTCCTCAAGGGAGCCCGCGCCGGCGTAGGTGCACGAGGAGCGGACGCCCGCGATGATCGAGTCGATCAGGTCCTCGACACCCGGACGGGCCGGGTCGAGGAACATCCGGGAGGTCGAGATGCCCTCCTCGAAGAGCGCCTTGCGGGCCCGGTCGTACGCCGACTCCTCGGATGTGCGGTTGCGCACCGCCCGCGCGGACGCCATGCCGAAGGACTCCTTGTAGAGCCGTCCGCTCGCGTCCTGCTGGAGGTCGCCCGGCGACTCGTAGGTGCCCGCGAACCACGACCCGATCATCACGTTGGACGCGCCGGCGGCCAGCGCCATGGCGACGTCGCGCGGGTGCCGGACCCCGCCGTCGGCCCACACGTGCTTGCCGTACTTCTTCGCCTCGGCGGCGCACTCCAGGACCGCCGAGAACTGCGGCCGGCCGACCCCGGTCATCATGCGGGTGGTGCACATGGCGCCGGGCCCCACACCGACCTTGATGATGTCCGCGCCGGCCTCGATCAGGTCCCGCACCCCCTCGGCGGCCACGATGTTGCCGGCCACGATCGGGACCTGCGGGTCCAGCGCCCGCACCGTACGGATCGCGGTGATCATCGACTCCTGGTGGCCGTGCGCGGTGTCGATGACGAGCGTGTCGACGCCCGCGTCGAGCAGTTGCTTGGCCTTCTCCGCGAAGTCGCCGTTGATGCCCACGGCGGCCGCGATGCGCAGCCTGCCCTGCGCGTCGACGGCAGGCGTGTACAGCGTGGCGCGCAGGGCGCCCTTGCGGGTGAGGATGCCGGCGAGACGGCCGTCCCGGTCCACGGCGGGGGCGTACCGGCGGTTGGCCGCGTCGAGGCGGTTGAAGGCCTCCCGCGGGTCGATGTCCGCGTCGAGCAGCAGCAGGTCGCGGGACATGACCTCGGCGAGCTGGGTGAAGCGGTCGACCCCGGAAAGGTCCCGGTCGGTGACGACACCGACGGGGCGGCCCTCCTCGTCGACGACCACACCGGCGTTGTGCGCGCGCTTGGGCAGCAGGGCGAGCGCGTCGGCGACGGTCTGGTGCGGAGCCAGCACGATCGGGGTGTCCAGGACGTGGTGGCGGCTCTTCACCCAGGAGACGACCTCGGTGACGACCTCGATCGGGATGTCCTGCGGGATGACCACGAGGCCACCGCGCCGGGCCACGGTCTCGGCCATGCGGCGCCCGGCGATGGCGGTCATGTTGGCGACGACCAGCGGGATCGTGGTGCCCGTGCCGTCCGGGGCGCTGAGGTCCACGCCCTGCCGCGAGCCGACGGCGCTGCGGCTCGGGACCATGAAGACGTCGTCGTACGTCAGGTCGTACGGGGGCTGGATGTCGTTGAGGAAACGCACGTGCTGCACATCCCAGTCGATCAGAGGTGGCCCCCGGACAGGTCAGCCAGGGGGAAAGAGCACGTACTTCATTCTCCCATGCCGGGCGGAAAGCCACCCACGGGCGAATCGTCCAGACCGGCCGCGGGGGCCCTAGGACGAACCTCCAAGCGCGAGCGCCACGGTGAGCGCGGCCGCCTCCGCGAACACCTCGCACGCGGTCGCCCACTCGTCCGGCCGCACCTCGGCGTACCGGTCCCAGTGCTGTACGACCACGACGGTCTCCTCCCCGACGCCGTCCCCGGACCACAGGCCCGGGTCGGACAGGACGTCGGCCAGCGCGTCCCAGTTGCGGCCGAACCAGTCCGGCAGCCGCAGGTCCCGGGCGCAGCGGTCCATCAGGCCCGCCTTGTCCGTGACCCCGTCGAGGTCCAGCGTGACCACGCGTGCCGTCATCTCAGTACCGCCCTGAACGAGTCGTAGTGATCATCGGTGTAGTAGACCTCGCCGCCCTGCCCGGTGACGATCCGCCGGGCTCCGCGGTCGCGCGAGCCAGGCGTGGGGACGGTGTACTCGTGGTAGTAACCGCGCTGGTGCGCGGGCAGCAGCCGCTCGAAGTTCCCGAAGACGGCGCCGTCCTTGGCGTACGGGAACGGACCGCCCCTGTCGATGAGTTCGAGGGTCTGTCGGGCCTCGGCCGGGAGCTTCGACTCCTGGACGGTGGCCAGGCCGCCGCCGGACGAGGGATCGGGGCCGGTGGCCGAACACCCCGTCAGGACCAGTAGACACAGAAGCATTCGGGAGACGAACCGCAGCAGCATGCGCTCGATGCTGCCACGGCCGCCCCCTCCTGACCTTCCGTCAGGGCCCGTCCGGGTCCGCCCTGTTCAGCGCCGGCTTCGGCGGTGTCCCCGCCGTCATCAGGTAGTCCGCGGCCGAGGTGTCCGTCACCAGGCTGGTGACGAGTCCGGACCGCAGCACCGCGTCGATCGCGGCCGCCTTGCGCTGCCCGCCCGCGATCGCGACGACCTCGGGGATACGGCGGAGCTGGTCGGCCTTGACCGTGATGCACCGCTCGCCCAGGTCCCGCCCGACCCTGCGGCCCTCGGCGTCGAAGAGGTGCGCGGACATCTCGGCGGCGACTCCGAGCGAGGCGTAGTGGCCGCGCTCCTCGTCGCTGAGCATGTCGTGCACCGTCGAGATGCCCGGCTCCCAGGAGCCGATGGAGACACAGGCGACCGTGACCTTGTCGAAGTACTCGTAGGCGCGGGCGATCCCGGGCTGATTGCGCAGCGCGATCGCGGTGGCCGCGTCCGGCAGCAGCATCGGCGCGTAGATGGGGTGGGCGTCCCCGCCGGACACCTGGGCGGCCCGTCGTACCGCCTCCACCGAACCGCGCTCGGCGGTCCCGGCGTCGTACACGCCCGTCAACTGCACCACCGTGCACGGCGGGAGCCGGTCGAGGGCGGCCGCCATGTGGATGGTGGAGCGCCCCCAGGCCAGGCCCAGGATGTCGCCCTCGTCGACCAGTTCGCCGAGCAGGTCGGCGGCCACTTCTCCCAGGTTCTCCGGGTCGGGGGTCTCCTCGGCCTCGGCCGGGGACTCCACCACGACGGCGTGCCGGAGGCCGTAGCGGGCCCGGAGCGCGTCGGAGCGCTCCGCGTCCAGCTCGGCCGGCACGCGGATCTCGATGCGGACGAGATCCCGTTCGAGGGCGGTCTCCAGGACCCGGGCCACCTTGAAGCGGCTGACGCCGAACTCCTCCGCGATCTGGATCTTGGACTTGCCCTCCAGGTAGAAGCGGCGGGCCATGGCCGCCGCCTGCACCAGCTCAGCGGGTCCCATCCGCATGGCTGACCGGCCCGCCGACATACCCGACACGGCGTTCTCCTCACTGCTGTTCACACTCTGGATTCGCCGTTCATCCTTGCAGATCCGGCGCACTTGATCAGCCCTGATCGGAGCCGTTCACGTTCCTGACGCTCAGTGGTCGCACGCCCACGAAGCCTTCGCGGTCGCCCCCTCGGCTTGGTTGCGCAATGCACGTACCGCCTCTGCCGGGTCGGACGCCCCGTACACCGCCGACCCGGCGACGAAGACGTCGGCGCCCGCGTCGGCACAGCGCTCGATGGTGGACGCCGAGACGCCGCCGTCGACCTGGAGCCACAGCTCAAGACCGTGCTTGCTGATCAACTCGCGGGTGCGGCGAATCTTGGGGAGCATGATGTCGAGGAAAGCCTGTCCCCCGAAACCGGGCTCGACCGTCATGATCAGCATCATGTCGAGCTCGGGGAGCAGGTCCTCGTACGGCTCGATCGGTGTCGCGGGCTTCAGCGCCATGGAGGCGCGGGCACCCTTGGCCCGGATCTCCCGGGCGAGCCGGACCGGAGCGGCGGCCGCCTCCACGTGGAAGGTGACGGAGGAGGCCCCCGCCTCTACGTACTGGGGCGCCCAGCGATCGGGGGCCTCGATCATCAGATGGCAGTCCAGCGGGGTGTCCGTCGCACGGGCCAGAGACTCTACGACCGGCACCCCGAGCGTGAGGTTCGGGACGAAATGGTTGTCCATGACGTCGACGTGGAGCCAGTCGGCTCCCTCGACCGCCTTCGCCTCGTCCGCGAGACGGGCGAAGTCGGCGGACAGGATGCTGGGGTTGATCTGCGCGGCCATGCCCCAAGCCTCCCATGCCGGAGCGTGAACGGGCGCGCCGGTCCAGACCTAAGCCGTTCATCGGATGTTGTGGACGACCTGTGCGTGCCATGCTGGGCGGCTGATCGGCTGAACTGGTGGCGCCGGGGGTGGCCATGACCGGGAACAGGGGCATCGCGCACTACGTCTGCGGACGGCGTGCGAAGTGGGTGGTACTGGCGCTGTGGCTGGTGGTGCTGTTCCTGACGGCGCCCCTCGCCTCCAAGCTCACCGACGCCCAGGACAACGACGCGGCCTCCTGGCTGCCCGGCTCCGCGGAGTCGACCCAGGTCCTGCAGATCTCCGAGGACTTCAGGCCGGAACAGATCCCCGCGGTCGTCGTCTACGCGCGCGACAGCGGCCTCACTCCGCAGGAACGGGCCGCGATCGCCAAGGACGCCGCCGAGATCAGGCAGCTCACGGCGCACGGCATCCGCGGCTCGGAGACCCGGGGGCCGATCTACGACCGGCAGGGCGACCCGCGCGCGGCCCAGATCCTCGTCCCGATCACCATGGACGAGAAGGGCTGGCAGGAGATCGCGCCCGCGGTCGACTCGATCCGTGACGTCGTCGGCAAGGGCGGCAACGGTCTCGACGTGCACGTCACCGGCCCGGGCGGCACCTCCGCGGACTTCTCCAAGGCCTTCGAGGGCATCGACTCGACGCTGCTGCTGGCGGCGATGGGCGTCGTCGTCGTCATGCTGCTCATCACCTTCCGCAGCCCCACTCTGCTCTTCGTCCCCCTGCTCTCGGTGGTCGCCGCCCTGTTCACCGCGCAGGCCTTCATCTACCTGCTGGCGCGACACGCGGGCCTGACGGTCAACGGCCAGAGCGCGGGCATCCTCACGGTCCTCGTCTTCGGCGCGGGGACCGACTACGCCCTGCTGCTGGTCGCCCGATACCGGGAGGAACTGCACCGGCACGAGGACCGCCACGAGGCGATGGCCCGCGCCCTGCACCGTGCGGGCCCGGCCGTGATCGCCTCCGGCGCGACCGTGATCCTCAGCATGCTGGTCCTGCTGGCCGCCGAGATGAACTCGACCCGTGGCCTCGGCCCCGTCGCCGCGATCGGCGTGGGGGTCGCCCTGCTGGCGATGATGACGCTGTTCCCGGCCCTGCTGGTGATCTGCGGCCGCTGGCTCTTCTGGCCGGCGACCCCGCGCTTCGGCTCCCCCAGCCACATCGAGTCCGGCGTCTGGGCTCGCACGGGCCGCCGTATCGCCCGCCGCCCGCGCTTCGTCTGGGCCGTCACGGCCCTGGTCCTCGCGGTCTGCTCGCTCGGCCTGATCCAGCTGCGCGCGGAGGGCATCAGCAACGCCGACGCGTTCACCGGGAAACCCGACTCGATCGTCGGCCAGGAGGTGTCCGCGAAGTACTTCCCGGCGGGCAGCGGCGACCCCCTGGTCGTCGTCAGCAACCAGGCCCAGGCACGGCAGGTCGGCGAGGCGGTCGCGGGCACGCGCGGAGTCGTGCCCGCGTCCCTGGGTCTGCCACCGGGCACGAAACCGTCGTTCGAGGGCAAGGTCCTCTTCGAGGCGACGATGACCGCCCCCGCCGACAGCGAGGCCGCGAAACAGACGGTGGAGCGGGTCCGGGACGCCGTCCACGCGGTCCCGGACGCCGACGCCCAGGTCGGCGGCGGTACGGCCGCACTGCTGGACATGGACAGGGCGACCACGCACGACAACCTGCTGATCATCCCGCTGGTGCTCGCGGTCGTCCTGCTGATCCTGTGCGGCCTGCTGCGGGCCCTGATCGCCCCGCTGCTGCTCATCGGGACGGTCATCCTGTCCTTCACGGCGGCCCTCGGCATCAGCGCCCTGGCCTTCCGCCACCTCTTCGACTACGCGGGCGAGTCCACGGACTTCCCGCTGTTCGTGTTCGTCTTCCTGGTGGCGCTCGGCATCGACTACAACATCTTCCTGACCACCCGCATCCGCGAGGAGGCGGCCCGCTCGGGCACCCGCCCCGGCGTGGTCACGGGCCTGGCCGCGACCGGCGCGGTGATCACCTCCGCCGGTCTGGTCCTGGCCGGCACCTTCGCCGCCCTCGGCACCCTCCCCATGGTCGGCTTCGCGGAGATCGGCTTCGCGGTGGCGCTAGGGGTTCTGCTGGACACGTTCATCGTCCGGTCGGTCCTGGTCACGGCCCTGTTCCTGGACGTTGGCGAGAAGGTGTGGTGGCCCAGCAGACTGGCCAACGGTGAGTCGGCCGGCCCAGGGGCGCGGGGAACTGCGCGACCAGCCACGACGGCACAGCGGACGAACGACTAGATCACCCCGTCCTGCGGATGATCGCCATGTACATGGCGTCGGTCCCATGCACATGCGGCCACAGCTGTACATCAGGCCCGTCCCCCAGCTCAGGCACCCCGGGGAACAACGGCCGCGCGTCGACGAGCTCAGCCGTCGGCCACTGCTTCAACACGTCCTGCACCACCGCCCGGGTCTCCGCAAGGTGAGGAGAACAGGTCGCGTACCCCACCACCCCGCCCACCCTGACGGAGTCCAGCGCGGTACTCAGCAACTCCCGCTGCAGCGGCCCGAACCCCTCCAGGTCCTCCGGCCGACGCCGCCACCGGGCCTCCGGCCGCCGCCGCAACGCGCCGAGCCCCGTGCACGGCACGTCCATCAGCACCCGGTCGAAGCTCCCCGGCTGCCACGGCGGCCTGGTCCCGTCCGCGGCGATCACCTGATACGGCCCCCGATTCCCGGCGAGCGCCTTGGCCACGAGCCCGGCCCGATGCGGCTGCTTCTCGGAGGCGAGCAGCATCGCCCCCCGCTCGGCGGCGAGCGCGGCGAGCAGCGCGGCCTTGCCGCCCGGCCCCGCACACCCGTCGAGCCACTTCTCGTCCCGTCCCTCGACAGGCATGTTCGCGAGGGCCAGCGCGACCAGCTGACTGCCCTCGTCCTGCACCCCGGCCCGGCCTTCGCGTACGGCGTCTACGGCCCCGGGCTCCCCGCCCTCGGCCAGCCGTACGGCATACGGCGACCAGCGCCCCGGTACGGCGGACTCCTCGCGCAGCAGCTCCTCGGCGGCGGACCGCCCCGGCCGGGCGACGAGGGTCACCTCGGGCCGCTCGTTGTCGGCCTCCAGCAGCCGCTCGATACCGGCCCGCCCGCCGCCGAGGGAGTCCCACAGCGCGGAGACGACCCAGCGGGGGTGGGAGTGCACGACGGCGAGATGGTCCTCGGGATCCTCGTCGTAGGGCGGAGCGACCTTCGCGATCCACCCGTCGAGGTCGTCCTGCGCGATCTTCCGCAGTACGGCGTTGACGAACTTGGCCCGTCCGTCCCCGAGTACGACCCGGGCGAGCTCGACGGAGGCGGACACGGCGGCGTGCGTCGGGATGCGCGTCCCGAGCAGCTGGTGCGCCCCGAGGCTCAGCACGTCCAGCACCGGCGGATCGACCTCACGGAGCGGCCGGTCCACGCACTCGGCGATGATCGCGTCGTACGTCCCCTGCCGCCGCAGCGTCCCGTACACGAGCTCGGTGGCGAGCGCCGCGTCCCGCGCCTCGAAACCGTCCTTCTCCCGCGCCTTGCGCAACAGCGGCGGCAGGACGAGGTTGGCGTACGCGTCCCGCTCGTCCACGGCCCGCAACGCCTCGAAGGCGAGGAAGCGGACGGGGTCCTTCTGGGGCCGACGGTAGGGCTTGCCGGGTTTGCGGGGCCGACGGGGCTGCTCGCTCACGAAAAAGGTGCTCCGGGTTCAAGGTCTGCTGACGCCCCAAGAGTACGTCCGCCGGGGGGTGCGTCACCCTTCGAGGGGCGGGGCCGCAGCCACCCTGCCGGCCCCGTCACGCACCGACGCTCTCCCCCTCCGAGATCCTGGCTCCCCGCGCCCAGTCCGCGGCCTTCATCGGCTTCTTCCCCTGTGCCTGCACCCACAGCAGTTCCACGCCGTACGACCCGGTACCGACGTGGACGCTGTTCTTGCCGACGGCGAGCGCGCCGGGGGCGAGATCCGTGCGGTCGGGAACCGGCTGGACCTGGATGAGCTTGAGCCGCTCGCCGCGGAAGGTCGTCCAGGCGCCGGGCGAGGGGTGGCACCCCCGCACGACCCGGTCCACCCGCAGCGCGGGCGCGGCCCAGTCGACCCGGGCGTCCTCGACAGTGATCTTCGGGGCGACGGTGATGCCCTCGGTCGGCTGCGGTACGGCCTTCAGCGTGCCGTCCGCGATGCCGTCCATGGTCGCGGCGAGCAGCCCCGCCCCGGCGAAGGCCAGCCGGGTCAGCAGGTCACCGCTGGTGTCGGTCTGCCGGATCTCCTCGGTGACGGTGCCGTAGACGGGCCCGGAGTCCAGGCCCTCCTCGATGAGGAAGGTCGAGGCGCCCGTGATCTCGTCCCCCGCCATGATGGAGTGCTGCACGGGCGCGGCCCCACGCCAGGCCGGCAGCAGCGAGAAGTGCAGGTTGACCCAGCCGTGGGCGGGGATGTCGAGGGCGACTCGGGGCAGCAGCGCGCCGTAGGCGACGACGGGGCAGCAGTCCGGGGCGATCTCGCGGAGCCGCTCGAGGAACTCCGGGTCCCGCGGCTTGACGGGCTTGAGCACCTCGATCCCCGCCTCCTCGGCCCGCTCCGCGACCGGGCTCGCGACCAGCCTGCGTCCCCGGCCGGCCGGTGCGTCCGGCCGCGTGACGACGGCGGCGACCTCATGCCGTCCGGAGGCGATGAGAGCGTCCAGGGCGGGAACGGCGACCTCGGGGGTACCGGCGAAGACGAGCTTCATGGGTGGGCAGGGCCTCTCGGACGGGTGACTCGCACGGGTGACGACGGGCGACACACAAGTCTATGGCGAGCTCGGACAGCCGCACGGCCGGAGCGGGACCCCACAGGCGAGGCCCGTGTCCCCGATCAAGGCGCGCGCCTCCCACCCCCGGCGCACGCATATGCCGGTACGCCCCCAGTGCGTGACCAGCGGGGCGTAACCGCGTTGGTCAAGAAAGAGTTGACCACAACGGGCCGCGATCGCGGCCCCATCCTTTTCAACGCCGGTTCGAGAGGCTTGTTCATGGCCGACCACGCAACCCACGACGCCCAGGCTCGGGCCAGCCTGCACTTGCTGGTGCGGGACATCGAGCGGGTCCGCCGGCAGGTGGACGCACTGCGCACGCTGACCGCCCAGTTGGGCAACGTCTACCGCCCGCGCCGCTCCGGTCCCTCCACGGGCTTCGTCGTCTACGGACGCGCCCCCGCCCCCACGGTCCGTCTCGCGCAGGAACTGCGGGACAGTGTCGAGACCCTGGTGACGGCCGCGGTCGACTTCGACCGCTCGCTCGGCTTCTCGTGGGACGCGGTGGGCTCCGCCCTCGGCGTCACCAAGCAGGCGGTCCACCGCCGTTACGGCGCCCGTCGCGCCGCGGCTCAAGCGACGGCCGACGCCGAGCGCGCCACGGAGCCGTCGGGAACCCGCACGGTCAGCGTCAACACCGGTGTCCCCACGGTGCCATCGGTTCCCACGGTCCCCGCGGCCCGCTCCATGCCGACCCAGCCCACCGCGGGCAGCCCCGCCCTCCGCGAGGAGGCAAGGCCCACCGCCTTCCCCGGCCCCCGCAACGGCTGACCCGTCCTCCTTCTCTGCCCTCCCACCTCACGACCGGGAGGGCAGACGCATGTCCGGGGCCACCTGGCGTACGGCCGTTCCGCGATCGGTCCGTACGCCGGTCCCGAGACCGGTCATGCGCCCGTCCCGCGACCGGTCAGACCCCCCTCCAGCGACCGTCGGAGATCGCCGGGCCGTGTGGACCCCAGTCCCCCCGCGGCCGGGATGGGCCGACGCTCCCGCCCGCACCCACCCTCCGTGCCCCGCTCCCACTCCCAACGTCACCCGATGTCAGGGGGATCGATCCGCACCCATACCGCTCCCTCGCCCCCGCTCCCTCCGCCCCGAGCCATCCGCGAAGCCTGCGCGGCCTTGAGCGAAGCCGCCAGCGCGGCCCCTCGCCCCGGCGGAACCCTCACCAGCACCCGCTCCCACCGCTCCCCGACCGGCGGTGCCCCCACCCTCCGAGGTCCCGCGGCCCCCGTCACCGGCAAGGGCACGGGCCCCAGCAGTTCGGCCTCTTCAGGCAGTTCCGCGGCCGCCAGGAACTCGGCGAGCGCCTCCCCCGTCCCCGACACCGCGGCCATCCGCGACACCGGCGGAAAGCCCAACTCGGCTCGCTCCCCCAGCTCCCGCACCGCATGGCCCACGGGGTCCCAGCGCACCAACGCCTGCACGGGCCGCAGCGTGGGCTCGGCGACCACCACCACGGTGCCCCCGGCCTCCTGCGCCCGCACCAGCGCCGACGCCGCGATCCACCGCCGCAGCGCGTCCTCCCCGGCCCGCAGATCGGGTCGCCCGAGCATGGCCCAGCCGTCCAGCAACAGCGCCGCCGCGTACCCGCCCTCGGCGACCGGCTCCGCACCCGGCGTACTCACGACCAGCGCCGGTGCACCCGGCACGGTGTCCAGCACATGCTCACGCCCCGACGTCCGCACCGGAACGGCCGGAAACGCCCGCCCCAGTTCCTCCGCGGTGCGCCGGGCCCCCACCACCTGCGCCCGCAACCGGAACCCCCCGCACTCCGGACAGTGCCAGGAGCTCTCCTCGCGCCCGCACCACCCGCACCGCAGCGCCGCCGCGGACTCCTGCCCCTCCAGCGGTCCGGCACAGTGCCGACACCGCGCGGGCTCCCGGCAGTTGGCGCAGGCCATCCGCGGCACGTACCCCCGCCGCGGTACCTGTACGAGCACCGGCCCGTGCCGCAGGCCCTCCCTGACGGCCTGCCAGGCGAGCGTGGGCAGCCGAGCCGCCCGCGCCGCCTCGTCCCGCGCGAGATCCTGGTCGCCGACGGTCCGCACCAGTGGGGCGACGGCCCGCACCTGCTCCCGCGAGGCCACGAGCGGCCGGGCCCACCCGCTCTCCACGAGCTGCGCCGCCTCGACCGTGCAGCTCCAACTCCCCAGCAGAAAACCGCACTTGTCCTGCGCGGCCCGTAGCAGCAATACCTCGCGCGCATGCGGCTGCGGGGCGTGCGGCTCGCTGTGGCTGTCGTCGCCGTCGTCCCACAGAGCGACGAGTCCCAGGTCCCGCACCGGGGCGAACATGGCGGCCCGCGTCCCGACCACGGCCCGCACCGCGCCCCGCCGCACGGCCAACCACTGCCGATACCGCTTCTCGGGCCCGGCGTCGGCGGTCAGGACCGCGTGCCGTCCCTCGCCCAGCACCGAGGTCAGCGCGGCGTCGACGCGCGCGACAGCCCTCCCGTCCGGCACGACGACCAGCGCGCCCCGACCCGAGGCCAAGGTCGCGGCAATGGCCCTCGCCAGCTCCTCACTCCACTCCGGCCCGGGCAGGGCGTTCCACACCGCGCGCGGCGCGCCCCCCGAGGCCAGTGACTCCAGAAACGCGCCTCCACGCTCGTACCGTCCCCAGGACCCCGGCTCCGGCGCGGCGGGCGGCGGCAACGGCTCGGGCGAAGGCCGCTGCTCGGCCCGGGCGCTGCGAGGCGGCACGGCGAGCTGCAGCACGTCGGCGAGGCTGCCCGCGTACCGGTCGGCGACGGCCCGCGCGAGCCCCAGAAGCTCCTCGCCGAGCACCGGCTCGGGCGAGACGACCTGGGCGAGCGCCGCCAGCGGCCCGGAGTAGTCCGACTCCGCGAGCCGCTCGACGAGAAACCCGTCGATCAGTCCCCCGCCCTCACGCCGCCCTTCCCGGACCCGCCCCCGCCCGGCGCCGAAGCGCACCCGCACCCGCACCCCCGGCTGCGCGTCCGCGTCCAGCTCCTCGGGCACGGCGTAGTCGAAGTAGCGGTCGAGATGCAGCACCCCCTTGTCGACGAGCACCCGCGCGACCGGCAGCTCCTTGGCCAGCGCGGCCCCCCGCCACGTCCGCGGCTTGGCCCGCGGCACCTTGGCGTTCCGCACACTCTCCCGAATGAGCGCAAGCTGCTCGGGCTGCGCTCCCTCGGCGCCACCGTCCACCGACCCGTTCTCGCTGCTCACGCTTGCATTCTTACCAAACCCCGCTGACAACCGACGCGCCCGAACCCGAAGGGAGGGGCCAGTGACCCGCGGGGCCCGGCGCCCCAGGACGCCGCGAGGCCCGGCATCCCAGAGGGACACCGGGCCTCGCGGCAAGCCGCAGGGGGCTTACGGACCTACAGGCCCGCGGCCTTGCGCAGCGCCTCCACGCGGTCCGTCTTCTCCCACGTGAACTCCGGCAGCTCCCGGCCGAAGTGGCCGTACGCCGCCGTCAGGGAGTAGATCGGGCGCAGCAGGTCGAGGTCGCGGATGATCGCGGCCGGACGGAGGTCGAAGACCTCGTCGATCGCCTTCTCGATCTTGTCCGTGTCGACCTTCTCGGTGCCGAAGGTCTCGACGAACAGGCCCACGGGCTCGGCCTTGCCGATGGCGTAGGCCACCTGGACCTCGCAGCGCGAGGCGAGCCCGGCCGCCACGACGTTCTTGGCGACCCAGCGCATCGCGTACGCCGCCGAGCGGTCCACCTTCGACGGGTCCTTGCCCGAGAAGGCACCGCCACCGTGACGGGCCATGCCGCCGTAGGTGTCGATGATGATCTTGCGGCCGGTCAGGCCCGCGTCACCCATCGGGCCGCCGATCTCGAACCGGCCGGTCGGGTTGACCAGGAGGCGGTAGTTCTCCGTCTCCAGCTTGATGCCCTCGTCCAGAAGCGCCTTGAGCTCCGGCTCCACGACGAACTCGCGGATGTCGGGGGCCAGCAGGGACTCCAGGTCGATGTCGGACGCGTGCTGCGAGGAGACGACGACCGTGTCGAGACGGACGGCCTTGTCACCGTCGTACTCGATGGTGACCTGCGTCTTGCCGTCCGGGCGCAGGTAGGGGATGGTGCCGTTCTTGCGGACCTCGGACAGGCGCTTGGCCAGACGGTGCGCCAGGAAGATCGGCAGCGGCATCAGCGTCGGGGTCTCGTCCGTCGCGTAGCCGAACATCAGACCCTGGTCGCCCGCGCCCTGGCGGTCCAGCTCGTCCTCGTCGCCCTCGACCCGGTTCTCGTACGCCGTGTCGACACCCTGCGCGATGTCCGGGGACTGCGCGCCGATCGACACCGAGACACCACAGGAGGCGCCGTCGAAGCCCTTCTTCGAGGAGTCGTAACCGATCTCCAGGATCTTGTCGCGCACCAGCTGGGCGATCGGCGCGTAGGTCTTGGTCGTGACCTCACCGGCCACATGCACCAGACCAGTGGTGATCAGGGTCTCGACCGCGACCCGGGAAGCCGGGTCCTCCTTGAGGAGCGCGTCGAGGATGGTGTCACTGATCTGGTCAGCGATCTTGTCGGGGTGGCCCTCGGTCACAGACTCCGAGGTGAACAGACGACGGGACACAACGCTCCCTGGGGTTGCAGCGGCTGCTGGCTGATCATTGGCGGACGGTCGGGGGCTGCGCCCGGCATCGTCCGAGAACAGTTTATCGGTCGCCCTCGGCCACCGGACCCCCTGTCTCGCCCATCGGGAGTGCCGTGACCTGCGGCACGGGCATTGTGCCCAATTCCGAGCGGACTTGGCCAGGGGCGCCACACCTCTGCGGCAGAGGTACGTGAGAGCCGAGAAGCGGATGAAGCGTTCAGTGCAGGCGGCTCACCACCAGGTCCCAGACCGTTTCGGCCAGGAACTCCTTCGGGCCGTGCGGCACCGGGGTCTCACTGCCGTCGGCGCCCAGCACCACCGCCTCGTTCTCCTCCGACCCGAAGGTCTTGCGCTCGCCCACCTCGTTGACGACGAGGAGGTCGCACCCCTTGCGCTCCAGCTTCGTACGGCCGTTGGCCAGCACGTCGTCGGTCTCGGCGGCGAACCCGACGATCACCTGGCCGGGGCGGGCACGCTCGGCCGAGATCTCGGCGAGGATGTCCGGATTCCGCACCAGGACGATGGGCTCGGGGTCCTGACCGTCCTTCTTCTTGATCTTTCCGGCCGCGTACGTCTGCGGCCTGAAGTCCGCGACCGCCGCCGCCATGACGACGGCGTCGGCGTCGGCCGCCGCCTTCAGGACCGCTTCGCGCAGCTGTACGGCCGTCCCCACCGGGACCACGTCCACCCCGGCCGGATCCGGCATGCCGGTGTTCGCCGCGATCAGCGTGACCCGGGCGCCACGCGCGGCCGCGGTGCGAGCGAGGGCGTACCCCTGCTTGCCGGAGGAGCGGTTGCCGAGGAAGCGGACCGGGTCGAGGGGCTCGCGGGTGCCGCCGGCGCTGACGACGACATGCCGGCCCTGGAGGTCGGGCTCGGTGGCACCGCGGGCCAGCACGCGGCGGCAGACCTCGAAGATCTCGGCGGGTTCCGGCAGCCGGCCCTTGCCGGTGTCGACGCCGGTCAGTCGGCCGACGGCCGGTTCGATCACGGTGGCGCCGCGGCGCCGCAGTGTCGCCACGTTCTCCTGGGTGGCCGGGTGCTCCCACATCTCGGTGTGCATGGCGGGCGCGAAGACGATGGGGCAGCGGGCCGTGAGGAGCGTGTTGGTGAGGAGGTCGTCCGCCAGGCCGTGTGCCGCCTTGGCGAGCATGTCGGCCGTGGCGGGGGCCACCACGACGAGGTCCGCGTGCTGCCCGATGCGGACGTGCGGGACCTCGTGGACGTCGTCCCAGACCTCGGTCGAGACCGGCTTGCCGGACAGCGCGGACCAGGTTGCGGCGCCCACGAAGTGCAGCGCGGAGGCGGTGGGGACGACGTGGACGTCGTGGCCGGACTCCGTGAGCCTTCTCAGCAGCTCGCAGGCCTTGTACGCGGCGATGCCGCCGCTGACCCCCAGCACGACCTTCGGCTTGTCCACCGTCTCTCCCCGGCTCGGCAACGTACGCGGGCGGCGTACGGGTCCATCACACACCACAGGCCCGGCAGTCGCGCTGCCGGGCCTGTGGATAAGTCAGCGAAAAGCTGAAAGTACTACTACTGCGCCGGGCCCTCGACGGCCTCGGACGTCAGCAGACCCGCGTTGATCTCACGCAGGGCGATCGAGAGGGGCTTCTCGTGGACGTGGGTGTCCACCAGCGGACCGACGTACTCCAGCAGGCCCTCGCCGAGCTGCGAGTAGTACGCGTTGATCTGGCGGGCCCGCTTGGCCGCGTAGATCACGAGGCTGTACTTCGAGTCAGTGGCCTCGAGGAGCTCGTCGATCGGCGGGTTGATGATGCCCTCGGGCGCGGAGATGGAAGAGGACACGCTCTACCTTCCGATGGATGGGAAAGAATCAGTGCGGATGATCAAGCCTCGATGAGCAGGCACGATCACACAACATCCATCAAGGCTAGCAGCTCGCGCGCCACGTCCTCGACGGAGGTGTTGACCAAGGTCACATCGAACTCGGGTTCAGCCGCCAGTTCGATCTTTGCCGCGTCCAGGCGGCGCGCGATCACCTCGGGCGGCTCGGTGCCCCGTCCGGTGAGTCTGCGCACGAGCTCCTCCCAGGAAGGAGGAGCCAGGAACACCAGCTGGGCGTCCGCCATGGACTCACGGACCTGCCGGGCGCCCTGGAGGTCGATCTCCAGGAGGACGGGCTCGCCCGCCTCCAGCCGCTCCAGCACGGCCGCACGCGGCGTGCCGTAGCGGTTGCCGGCGAACTCCGCCCACTCCAGCAGCTCGCCGTTGGCGATCAGCTTGTCCATCTCCTCGTCGGTGACGAAGAAGTAGTGGACACCGTGCTTCTCGCCGGGGCGGGGCCTACGGGTCGTCGCCGACACCGAGAGCCAGACCTCGGGATGTTCCTTGCGCATATGGGCGACGACCGTGCTCTTGCCGACCCCTGAGGGGCCGGAGAGCACGGTCAGCCGCGGACGTACGTCCGGGGGCTCGGGGGTCGTCCCCCGGAATGTTGCAGCCATGCAGCGATTATTCCAGCAATCCCGGAGTGCCCGGGACTCCCTTCCCGGAGTGACCCGGTTCAGGAACCGGTGCTGCCGAACTCACGCTCCAGCGAAGCGATCTGGTTGGAGCCGAGGCCGCGCACACGACGGCTCTCGGAGATGCCGAGTCGCTCCATGATCTGCTTGGCGCGGACCTTGCCCACGCCCGGCAGGGACTCGAGCAGGGCGGAGACCTTCATCTTGCCGATGACGTCGTTCTCCTGGCCCTGCTTGATGACCTCATGGAGAGAGGCGCCGGAGTGCTTGAGTCGATTCTTGACCTCGGCCCGCTCCCGGCGAGCCGCGGCGGCCTTTTCGAGCGCGGCTGCGCGCTGTTCAGGGGTAAGGGGCGGAAGAGCCACGCCTACGTCACCTCGGATGTCGAACTGTCGGATACGGACCGGTGAGGAACCTAGTCGCCCCACACCTGGTGAGCCACGAGCAACACGCTTGCCCGTTGACTCTGCGTCGGAGACTAGCGGGCAAGTCCGCCAGAGTCAGCGAGAACAGCGGAAAAGTCCTGGTCAGCCTGCGCCAGGCCGGACATTCCTGACATACTTCCCCGGATTTGAGGATGTATTCAGAGTCAAGCGGGCCTTGAACCCCTCGTCGGATGACTCGAACGAGGGGTTCAAACATCGTCATGCGCTCGGCAGCGCCGACCTGATCTCGTCCGCGAACCGCTCGGCGGAGTCGCGCAGCGCACCGGCGTCGGGGCCGTGCCGCAGCACTCCCCGGCTGACGTTCGGGACCACATTGCGGATCGCCGCCCCGAAGACCCGGGGAAGATCGGCCGGGGTGGCCCCCTGCGCGCCGACGCCGGGCGCCAGGAGCGGACCGTTGATGTCGAGGTCGTAGGTCGACAGATCACCCAGCGTGGCCCCGACGACGGCGCCGAAGGACCCCAGGGGCTCCTCGCCGGTGTTCTCGGCGGCCAGGTGGGCCAGCATGGTCGCGCCGACGTTCCGGCCGTCCGCGCGGACCGCGTGCTGGACCTCGCCGCCCTCCGGGTTGGAGGTCAGGGCCAGCACGAACAGGCCCGCACCGCTCTCGCGCGCCAGCGCGACGGCCGGCGAGAGCGAGCCGTAGCCGAGGTACGGCGACACGGTCAGCGCGTCCGAGAACAGCGGGGAGTCCTTGCGCAGGAAGGCCTCGGCGTACGCGGCCATGGTCGAGCCGATGTCACCGCGCTTGGCGTCCATGAGCACCAGCGCACCGCCCGCACGGGCCTCCTGGACCGTCTTCTCCAGGACGGCGACGCCGCGCGAGCCGAAGCGCTCGAAGAACGCGCTCTGGGGCTTGAACACGGCGACCCGGTCGCACAGCGCCTCGACGACAGTGCGGCTGAACCGCTCCAGACCGGAGACGTCGTCGGCCAGGCCCCACTCGGTGAGCAGTGAGGCGTGCGGGTCGATCCCCACGCACAGCGGGCCACGCTCGTCCATGACGTGGCGCAGTCGGGCGCCGAAGGGCTCGGTCATACGGTGATGTTCCTCACGTCGGCGCCGACCGCGTCGGCGAGGGTGGCGTACGGGCTCGTGCGCAGGCGCGCGGCGAGGCCCTTGTGGATGGCGCGGGCCCAGAAGGGCCCCTCGTAGACGAAGGCGCTGTAGCCCTGGACCAGCGTGGCACCCGCCAGGATGCGCTGCCAGGCGTCCTCGGCGTTCTCGACGCCCCCGACGCCCACCAGGGTGATCCGGTCGCCCACGCGCGCGTACAGACGCCTGAGGACCTCCAGGGAGCGCTTCTTGAGGGGCGCTCCGGAGAGACCGCCGGTCTCCTCCACCAGGGCGGGTCCGGACGTCAGACCGAGTCCCTCGCGCGCGATGGTGGTGTTGGTGGCGATGATGCCGTCCAGGCCGAGCTCGACGGCCAGGTCGGCGACCGCGTCGACGTCCTCATCGGCCAGATCGGGCGCGATCTTCACCAGGAGCGGGACCCGGCGGTTCGCGACGATCCGGTCGGCGGCCTCGCGGACGGCGGTCAGCAGCGGCCGCAGCGCCTCGGTGGCCTGAAGGTTGCGCAGGCCGGGTGTGTTGGGCGAGGACACGTTGACGACGAGATAGTCGGCGAACGGCGCGAGCCGCTCCGCGGACTTCACGTAGTCGCCGATCGCCTCGGTCTCGTGGACGAGTTTGGTCTTGCCGATGTTGACGCCCACGACGGTCTTGAAGACCGGCTCACGGGACGCCAGCCGGGCCGCGACGGCCAGTGAGCCCTCGTTGTTGAAGCCCATGCGGTTGATGAGCGCGCGGTCCGGCACCAGGCGGAACAGCCGCTTCCTGGGGTTGCCCGGCTGGGCCTCCCCCGTCACCGTGCCGATCTCGATGTGGTCGAAGCCCAGCATCGCCATGCCGTCGATCGCGACCGCGTTCTTGTCGAAGCCCGCGGCGAGGCCGAAGGGGCCGTGCATACGCAGCCCGAAGGCCTCGGTGCGCAGTTCCTTGTAGCGGGGCGCGAGGGCGGCCGCCACGAAGGTGCGCAGCACGGGGATGCGGACGGCGAGCCGGATCCAGCGGAAGGCGAGGTGGTGGGCCTTCTCGGGGTCCATGCGCTGGAAGACGAGATTGAAGAAGATCTTGTACATGGTGTCCTCATGAAGAGGGGGACACCGTTTCCGGTGTCCCCCTCAGGGCTGCTAGTCGCGGGCCGCGGTCAGATGCTGCGCGTGTTCCTGGAGCGAACGGACTCCCACGTCACCGTGGTTGAGGGCGTCGATGCCCTGGACGGCGGCGGCGAGCGCCTGGACCGTCGTCAGACACGGGACCGACCGCGCCACGGCCGCCGTACGGATCTCGTAGCCGTCGAGGCGGCCGCCGGTGCCGTACGGCGTGTTGACGATCAGGTCGACCTCGCCGTCGTGGATGAGCTGGACGATGGTCTTCTCGCCGTTCGGGCCGGTGCCCTCGGACTGCTTGCGCACGACGGTGGCGTTGATGCCGTTGCGCTTGAGGACCTCGGCCGTGCCGGAGGTGGCGAGCAGTTCGAAGCCGTGGGCGACGAGCTCGCGCGCCGGGAAGATCATCGAGCGCTTGTCGCGGTTGGCCACCGAGATGAAGGCGCGGCCCTTGGTCGGGAGCGGGCCGTAGGCGCCCGCCTGGGACTTGGCGTACGCCGTGCCGAAGACGGAGTCGATGCCCATGACCTCGCCGGTGGAGCGCATCTCCGGGCCCAGGACGGTGTCGACGCCGCGGCCGTGGATGTCGCGGAAGCGCGACCACGGCATGACGGCCTCCTTGACGGAGATCGGCGCGTCCAGCGGGAGTTCGCCCCCGTCGCCGTTGGCCGGGAGCAGGCCCTCGGCACGCAGTTCGGCGACGGTCGCGCCCAGCGAGATCCGGGCGGCGGCCTTGGCGAGCGGCACCGCGGTCGCCTTCGAGGTGAAGGGGACGGTGCGGGACGCGCGCGGGTTGGCTTCGAGGACGTAGAGGATGTCCCCGGCCATCGCGAACTGGATGTTGATCAGGCCCCGGACGCCCACCCCGCGCGCGATGGCCTCGGTGGAGGCCCGCAGGCGCTTGATGTCGAAGCCGCCCAGGGTGATCGGCGGCAGCGCGCACGCCGAGTCGCCGGAGTGGATGCCGGCCTCCTCGATGTGCTCCATCACGCCGCCCAGGTAGAGCTCCTGGCCGTCGTAGAGGGCGTCGACGTCGATCTCGATGGCGTCGTCCAGGAAGCGGTCGACGAGGACCGGCCGCGAGGGGCTGATCTCGGTCGACTCGGCGATGTAGGACTCCAGGCGGGTCTCGTCGTAGACGATCTCCATGCCGCGTCCGCCGAGGACGTAGGAGGGCCGTACCAGGACCGGGTAGCCGATCTCGTCCGCGATGGCCTTGGCGCCGGCGAAGGTGGTGGCGGTGCCGTGCTTGGGGGCCGGCAGGCCCGCCTCGGCGAGGACCCGGCCGAAGGCGCCGCGGTCCTCGGCGGCGTGGATCGCCTCGGGCGAGGTGCCCACGACCGGCACGCCGTTGTCCTTGAGCGCCTGCGCCAGGCCCAGCGGCGTCTGGCCGCCGAGCTGCACGATGACGCCCGCGACCGGACCGGCCTGCTGCTCCGCGTGGACGACCTCCAGGACGTCCTCCAGCGTGAGCGGCTCGAAGTACAGCCGGTCGGAGGTGTCGTAGTCGGTGGAGACGGTCTCCGGGTTGCAGTTGACCATCACCGTCTCGTACCCGGCGTCCGACAGCGCGAAGGAGGCGTGCACGCAGGAGTAGTCGAACTCGATGCCCTGGCCGATGCGGTTCGGGCCGGAGCCCAGAATGATCACCGCGGGCTTGGTCCGGGGCGCGACCTCGCTCTCCTCGTCGTAGGAGGAGTAGAAGTACGGCGTCTTCGCGGCGAACTCGGCCGCGCAGGTGTCGACGGTCTTGTAGACCGGGCGTACGCCGAGCGCGTGCCGCACCTCGCGCACCACGTCCTCGCGCAGGCCGCGGATCTCGGCGATCTGCTGGTCGGAGAAGCCGTGCCGCTTGGCCTCGGCGAGCAGATCGGCGTCCAGGCGCTCGGCGGCGGCCAGCTCGTCCGCGGTCTCCTTGATCAGGAAGAGCTGGTCGACGAACCAGGGGTCGATCTTCGTGTACGCGAAGACCTCCTCGGGCGTGGCGCCGGCGCGGATGGCCTGCATGACGGTGTTGATACGGCCGTCGGTGGGCCGTACGGACTCCTCCAGGAGGGCCGCCTTGTCGCCGGGCTCGCCCACGAAGGTGAACTGGCTGCCCTTCTTCTCCAGCGAGCGCAGCGCCTTCTGGAAGGCCTCGGTGAAGTTGCGGCCGATCGCCATGGCCTCGCCGACCGACTTCATGGTGGTCGTGAGGGTGGAGTCGGCGGAGGGGAACTTCTCGAAGGCGAACCGCGGGGCCTTCACGACCACGTAGTCGAGCGTCGGCTCGAAGGACGCCGGGGTCTTCTCGGTGATGTCGTTGGGGATCTCGTCGAGCGTGTAGCCGACGGCCAGCTTCGCCGCGATCTTGGCGATCGGGAAGCCGGTCGCCTTGGAGGCGAGCGCCGACGAACGCGACACGCGCGGGTTCATCTCGATGACGATCACGCGACCGTCGACCGGGTCGATCGCGAACTGGATGTTGCAGCCGCCGGTGTCGACGCCGACCTCGCGGATGATCGCGATACCGACGTCACGCAGCCGCTGGTACTCGCGGTCGGTGAGCGTCATCGCGGGCGCGACGGTGATCGAGTCGCCGGTGTGCACGCCCATCGGGTCGAAGTTCTCGATGGAGCAGACGACCACGACGTTGTCGTTCTTGTCGCGCATCAGCTCCAGTTCGTACTCCTTCCAGCCGAGGATGGACTCCTCCAGGAGCACCTCGGTGGTCGGCGAGAGGGTCAGGCCCTGGCCGGCGATCCGGCGCAGCTCCTCCTCGTCGTGCGCGAAGCCGGAGCCGGCGCCGCCCATGGTGAAGGACGGGCGGACGACGACCGGGTAGCCGCCGAGCGTCTCGACGCCCTTGAGGACGTCGTCCATGGAGTGGCAGATGACCGAGCGGGCGGACTCGCCGTGCCCGATCTTCTTGCGGACCTCCTCCACGACGCCCTTGAACAGGTCGCGGTCCTCGCCCTTGTTGATGGCCTCGACGTTGGCGCCGATCAACTCGACGCCGTACTTGTCGAGGGTGCCGGCCTCGTGCAGCGAGATCGCGGTGTTGAGGGCCGTCTGGCCGCCCAGGGTGGGCAGCAGGGCGTCGGGGCGCTCCTTGGCGATGATCTTCTCGACGAACTCCGGGGTGATCGGCTCGACGTAGGTGGCGTCGGCGATCTCCGGGTCGGTCATGATCGTCGCCGGGTTGGAGTTGACGAGGATGACGCGCAGGCCTTCGGCCTTGAGCACGCGGCACGCCTGGGTGCCGGAGTAGTCGAACTCGGCGGCCTGGCCGATGACGATCGGGCCGGAGCCGATGACCAGGACGGACTGGATATCGGTGCGCTTAGGCACGCTGGCCCTCCATCAGAGATACGAAGCGGTCGAACAGGTAGGCGGCGTCGTGCGGGCCGGCTGCCGCTTCGGGGTGGTACTGGACGGAGAACGCCGGCTGGTCGAGCAGCTGGAGCCCTTCCACGACGTCGTCGTTCAGGCACACGTGGGAGACCTCGGCGCGGCCGAACTTCGTGTCGCTGACCTTGTCGAGCGGCGCGTCCACGGCGAATCCGTGGTTGTGCGCGGTGACCTCGACCTTGCCGGTGGTCCGGTCCTGCACGGGCTGGTTGATGCCCCGGTGCCCGTACTTCAGCTTGTAGGTGCCGAAGCCGAGGGCCCGCCCCAGGATCTGGTTGCCGAAGCAGATGCCGAACAGCGGCGTCCTCCGCTCCAGCACGGCGGTCATGAGCGCGACCGGGCCGTCGGCGGTCGCCGGGTCGCCGGGTCCGTTGGAGAAGAACACCCCGTCCGGCTCGACGGCGTAGACCTCGTCGACGCTCGCCGTGGCCGGCAGCACGTGCACCTCGATGCCCCGCTGGGCCATGCGGTGCGGGGTCATGCCCTTGATGCCGAGGTCGATGGCGGCGACGGTGAACTTCTTCTCGCCGACCGCGGGGACGACGTACGTCTCCTTGGTGGCGACCTCCTCGTACAGCGAGGCGCCCTTCATGTGGGGCTGGGCCTGCACGCGCGCGACGAGCTCGGGCTCGCCGGCGATCGCCTCGCCGGAGAAGATCCCGGCGCGCATGGAGCCGCGCTCGCGCAGGTGGCGGGTGAGCGCGCGGGTGTCGATGCCGGAGATCCCGACGATGTCCTGCGCGACCAGTTCGTCGTCCAGGGAGCGCTTGGCCCGCCAGTTGGACGGCACGCGCGCGGGGTCGCGCACGACGTAGCCGGAGACCCAGATGCGCCGGGACTCGTCGTCCTCGTCGTTCCAGCCGGTGTTGCCGATCTGCGGGGCGGTCGCGACGACGATCTGGCGGTCGTACGAGGGGTCGGTCAGGGTCTCCTGGTAGCCGGTCATGCCGGTGGAGAACACGGCCTCGCCGAAGGTCTCCCCCACGGCCCCGTAGGCACGGCCGCGGAAGATCCGGCCGTCCTCCAGGACGAGTACCGCGGGGGCCTTGGTGGCCCCCCTTGTGGAGGTCGTCATCGTGCGCCTTCCGTTTCCGTCTTGTTGATCATGGAGTTAATGGCGTCGACCCAGTCGGTGTGCTCGGCCGCGTGGTCCGAGCGGAACCCCGAGTCGATCAGTCGCTCGCCGTGCGCCCAGGTCACGACGAGGAGCCCGCCCTCGGTCAGGACCTTGCCCGCGATGCCCTTGCCGAGCACGGCTTCCCGCAGGGCTTCGCGCGGGACGAAGAAGTCGGTCGCGCCGGGGCGTACGACGTCCAGTCCCGCGTCCGTCAGGGTGAGCTCGACCCGGCTGCGGGTGCCCAGGCCGTGCGCCACGATCCGGTCGAGCCACTGGCCCGCGGTGGTGGAGCCGTGGTAGCGACCGCACATGCTCAGTCTCGCCGGGCCGGGGTCGTCGGGCACGGTGGGGAGCTCGGGCAGGTCGCCCTGGAGCGTGCCGCGCCACTTCCAGCCCTCGCGCATCAGCCAGTAGACGAGCGCGACGAAGAGGGCGAGGCCGACGAGCCAGCCGACACGGGCGGCCCAGTCGGTGACCTCGGCCGACTTCTTCTCGGCGGCGAGTCCGGCGGCGATCAGGGTTACTGGTGTCACGTGAGCTTCCCGTCGACGAGCGTGGCCTTGCCCCGGAGCCACGTGTGCGTGACACGGCCCGGCAGCTCACGCCCCTCGTACGGAGTGTTGCGGCTGCGCGAGGCGAAGCCCGCGGGGTCCACGGAGCCACGGTATTCCGTGTCGACCAGCGTGAGGTTGGCGGGCTCACCAGCCGAGACGGGACGCCCGTGTCCGGTGGCCTGCCCGATGCGGGCGGGCGTGGCGGACATGCGCTCGGCGACCCCGGCCCAGTCGAGGAGCCCGGTGTCCACCATGGTCTCCTGCACCACTGACAACGCGGTCTCCAGGCCGACCATCCCCATGGCGGCCGCGGCCCACTCGCAGTCCTTGTCCTCGTGCGGGTGCGGGGCGTGGTCGGTGGCGACGATGTCGATGGTGCCGTCGGCCAGGGCCTCGCGCAGGGAGAGCACGTCCCGCTCGGTGCGCAGCGGCGGGTTCACCTTGTAGACCGGGTTGTAGGTGCGCACCAGCTCGTCGGTGAGGAGCAGGTGGTGCGGGGTGACCTCGGCGGTGACGTCGATGCCGCGGGACTTGGCCCAGCGCACGATCTCGACGGACCCGGCGGTCGACAGATGGCAGATGTGGACGCGGGAGCCGACGTGCTCGGCGAGCAGGACGTCCCGGGCGATGATCGATTCCTCGGCGACCGCGGGCCAGCCGCCCAGTCCCAGCTCGGCGGAGACGATGCCCTCGTTCATCTGGGCGCCCTCGGTCAGCCGCGGCTCCTGCGCGTGCTGGGCGACGACCCCGCCGAAGGCCTTCACGTACTCCAGCGCGCGGCGCATGATCACGGCGTCGTCGACGCACTTGCCGTCGTCGGAGAAGACGGTCACGCCGGCGGCCGACTCGTGCATGGCGCCCAGTTCGGCGAGCTTCTTGCCCTCCAGGCCGACGGTGACGGCGCCGATGGGCTGGACGTCGCAGTAGCCGTGCTCCTTGCCCAGCCGCCAGACCTGCTCGACGACACCGGCGGTGTCCGCGACCGGGAAGGTGTTGGCCATGGCGAACACGGCGGTGTAGCCGCCGGAGGCGGCCGCGCGCGTACCGGTGAGGACGGTCTCGGAGTCCTCGCGGCCGGGCTCGCGCAGGTGGGTGTGCAGGTCGACGAGTCCCGGCAGCAGCACCTTGCCGCCGGCCTCGACGACCTCGGCGCCCTCGGCCGGCAGACCGGCGCCCACCTGGGCGATGGTCGCGCCGTCGATCAGCACGTCCTGCGGCTCGCCGCCGAGCACCTTCGCACCACGGATCAGGATCTTGCTCATGTGACTTACTTCTCCTCGGTACGGGTGTGGCTGACGGCGGGCTCGTTGCCGCCCAGAAGCAGGTAGAGAACGGCCATCCGGATGGAGACTCCGTTTGCGACCTGCTCCACCACGGTGCAGCGGTCGGAGTCGGCGACCTCGGCGGTGATCTCCATACCGCGGACCATCGGGCCGGGGTGCATCACGATGGCGTGCTCCGGCATCCGCGCCATGCGGTCGCCGTCCAGGCCGTAGCGCCGCGAGTACTCGCGCTCGGTCGGGAAGAACGCGGCGTTCATGCGCTCGCGCTGCACGCGCAGCATCATCACCGCGTCGGACTTGGCGAGCGTGCTGTCGAGGTCGTACGCCACCTCGCAGGGCCAGGTCTCGACGCCGACCGGCACCAGGGTGGGCGGGGCGACGAGGGTGACCTGGGCGCCGAGGGTGTGCAGCAGGTCGACGTTGGAGCGGGCGACGCGGCTGTGCAGGATGTCGCCGACGACCGTGATGCGCTTGCCGGAGAGGTCCTGGCCGATGCCCGCGTCCCGCCCGACGAGCCGGCGGCGCATGGTGAACGCGTCCAGCAGGGCCTGGGTCGGGTGCTGGTGGGTGCCGTCACCGGCGTTGATGACGGCCGCGTCGATCCAGCCGGAGTTGGCGAGGCGGTACGGCGCTCCGGAGGCGCCGTGGCGGATGACGACGGCGTCGACGCCCATGGCCTCCAGGGTCTGGGCGGTGTCCTTGAGGGACTCGCCCTTGGACACGCTGGAGCCCTTGGCGGTGAAGTTGATGACGTCCGCCGAGAGCCGCTTCTCGGCGGCCTCGAAGGAGATACGCGTACGCGTGGAGTCCTCGAAGAAGAGGTTGACGATCGTGCGGCCGCGCAGGGTCGGCAGTTTCTTGATCGGCCGGTCGGCGACCCGGGCCATCTCCTCGGCGGTGTCGAGGATCAGGACGGCGTCGTCGCGGGTGAGGTCGGCGGCCGAGATGAGATGACGCTGCATCTGTCAGGCTCCGTAAGGCAGTTCAGGTATCGGGAGGATCCGGGCAGGCGAGGGCGCACCGAGAAGTGCCCCCGTGTGCCTGCTGCTAGGTCTGCTTCACACCGAGCAGCACGGTGTCGCGACCGTCCTCCTCGTGGAGCTGGACCTTGACCGTCTCCCGCAACGACGTGGGGAGGTTCTTGCCGACGTAGTCGGCGCGGATGGGCAGTTCGCGGTGGCCTCTGTCGACGAGGACCGCGAGCTGCACCGCGCGGGGCCGCCCGATGTCGTTCAGGGCGTCCAGGGCTGCGCGGATGGTGCGGCCGGAGAAGAGCACGTCGTCGACGAGGACCACCAGGCGGCCGTCGATGCCGTCACCCGGGATCTCGGTGCGGGCCAGCGCTCGCGGCGGGTGCATGCGCAGGTCGTCGCGGTACATGGTGATGTCGAGCGAACCGACCGGAATCACGCGGTCGGTGATCTCCTCCAGCTTCGCGGCGAGCCGCCGGGCGAGGAAGACGCCTCGGGTGGGGATGCCGAGGAGCACCACGTCGTCGGCGCCCTTGGCGCGTTCGACGATCTCGTGGGCGATACGGGTCAGCACGCGTGCGATGTCGGGGCCTTCGAGAACGGGCCGGGCATCGGACGCCTGGATATCGGAAGTGTCCTGCTTGTCCATACGAAACGGACCTCCTTCTCCGCCTCACGGGACGGACCTTAAAGGACGTCGGATTTGCGCCATCCACGGTAGCAGGCCGGACCGGGGCCCTGATCACCCCCTTGGCCCAATCGGCCACCACTCTCACGGAAGCGTCGGTGTGGACCATTCGGCTTGACGCAGAAGAGTCACGCTGCGTAACCTCACAGTGAGTTACCAGACGCGCGGCTCGAAACCACTGCGGCCGCGTCGATCCAGTGTCCGGGGAGCTATATGTCCAGCGAATACGCCAAACAGCTCGGGGCCAAGCTCCGGGCCATCCGCACCCAGCAGGGCCTTTCCCTCCACGGTGTCGAGGAGAAGTCCCAGGGACGCTGGAAGGCGGTCGTGGTCGGTTCGTACGAGCGTGGCGACCGCGCGGTGACCGTGCAGCGTCTTGCCGAGTTGGCGGATTTCTACGGCGTTCCGGTGCAGGAGCTGCTGCCCGGCACCACTCCGGGCGGGGCCGCCGAGCCCCCGCCGAAGCTGGTCCTGGACCTGGAGCGGCTGGCCCACGTCCCGGCCGAGAAGGCGGGCCCGCTCCAGCGTTACGCCGCGACGATCCAGTCCCAGCGCGGTGACTACAACGGCAAGGTGCTCTCGATCCGCCAGGACGACCTGCGCACACTCGCCGTCATCTACGACCAGTCGCCCTCGGTCCTCACCGAGCAGCTGATCAGCTGGGGCGTGCTGGACGCGGACGCGCGTCGCGCGGTGTCCCACGAGGACAGCTGAGCCGCTCCCAGCCTCAGCAGAAACGTGCCGCCGGGGTGGCCGGAACTTCACGGTTCCGGCCACCCCGGCGGCTTTCTGCGGGCCTCGGGGGGCGCTCACGTACGCACACGCCTGAGGGCCCGCAACGCTCACGCTGCGGGCCCTCAGGCAATTTCGCGTCTCGAGCCGCCTCGGCGTCCCGGTTTACGCCTCGTCCCGGCGCAGCGACGGCTTCAGGTCCTTGAGCCGGCCCAGCAGGCCGTTCACGAACGAGGGCGACTCGTCCGTGGAGAACTCCTTGGCCAGCTGCACCATCTCGTCGAGCACCACGGCGTCCGGGGTCTCGTCGGCCCATATCAGCTCGAAGGCGCCCAGACGCAGAATGTTGCGGTCGACGACCGGCATCCGGTCCAGCGTCCAGCCGACCGAGTACTGCGCGATCAGCTCGTCGATGCGCGTCGCGTGCTCCGCGTAGCCCTCGACCAACTGCATCGTGTACTCGCTCACCGGCGGCTGCCGGGTGTCTTCCCGGGAGTGCCGGATCCAGTCCGCCAGGACCGTCAGGACGTCGGCGTCGCGCTGGTCGCCCTCGAAGAGGATCTGGAAGGCGCGCTTGCGGGCCGTGTTGCGGGCAGCCACGGTTAGCTGTTCACCCGGCCGAGGTAGTCGCTCGTGCGCGTGTCGACCTTGATCTTCTCACCGGTGGTGATGAAGAGCGGGACCTGGATCTGGTGACCGGTCTCCAGGGTGGCGGGCTTGGTGCCGCCGGTGGAGCGGTCGCCCTGCAGGCCCGGCTCGGTCTCCTGGACGACGAGCTCGACGGCGGCCGGCAGCTCGACGAAGAGGACCTCGCCCTCGTGCTGCGCGACGGTGGCCGTGAAGCCCTCGATCAGGAAGTTGGCGGCGTCGCCGACCGCCTTGCGGTCGACCATGAGCTGGTCGTAGGTCTCCATGTCCATGAAGACGAAGTACTCGCCGTCCATGTACGAGAACTGCATGTCGCGCTTGTCGACAGTGGCCGTCTCGACCTTGACGCCGGCGTTGAACGTCTTGTCGACGACCTTGCCGGACAGCACGTTCTTGAGCTTGGTGCGCACGAATGCGGGGCCCTTGCCGGGCTTGACGTGCTGGAACTCGACGACGGACCAGAGCTGGCCGCCTTCGAGCTTGAGCACCAGGCCGTTCTTGAGGTCGTTCGTGGAAGCCACGGTTGCGGAATCTCCTGGACTGACGTGGACGACCCCGGCGCACGCACCTTGCCTATAGTGCGAGCAGCTCCTTGGTCGTGATGGTGAGTAGCTCGGGTCCGCCGTCCGCCTCGGGGCGTACGACGAGCGTGTCATCGATCCGGACGCCGCCCCGTCCCGGGAGGTGGACCCCCGGTTCGACGGTGACCGGCACGCAAGCGTCCAGTTTACCCATGGCCGCGGGGGCCAACTGCGGGTCCTCGTCGATTTCGAGTCCCACACCGTGTCCGGTGAGGGTCGGGAGCCCCTCGTGATGGCCCGCGGACTCCAGCACCTGGCGTGCCGCCCGGTCCACGTCACGGTAGGCGGCGCCGGGTGCCAGCGACTCCCGTCCGGCCCGCTGAGCGGCGAAGACGAGGTCGTAGAGCTCGATCTGCCAGTCGGCGGGGGACGTACCGATGACGAAGGTACGGCCGATCTCGCAGCGGTAGCCGCGGTAGTTCGCGCCCAGGCAGACGGAGAGGAAGTCGCCCTCCTCGACGCGGCGGTCGGTGGGGCGGTGGCCGGGGCGGCCGGAGTTCGGGCCGGTGCCGACGGAGGTGGCGAAGGCCGGGCCGTCGGCGCCGTGGTCGACGAGGCGGCGCTCCAGTTCGAGGGCGAGGTGGCGCTCGGTGCGGCCGACGAGGATGGACTCCAGGAGCTCGCCCAGTGCCTGGTCGGCGATCTCCGCGCCGATGCGCAGGCAGGAGATCTCCTCCTCGTCCTTGATGACGCGGAGCTGTTCGACCGCGCCGCCGAGGTCGGCGAGGCGCAGCCGCGGGACGACCGAGCGGATCGCCCGGTGCCGGGCGACCGTGAGGTGCTGTTCCTCCACGGCGAGCGAGTCCGCGCCCTGAGCCGTGGCGAGGTCGGCGGCGGCGACAGCCGGGTCGCCGGCGGCACCGGAAAGGTGGTGCAGCCGCAGGTTCTCGTCGGGGCGGCCGGCGCCGGGACGGTCGTCCGGGGGCCCGGCGCACACCAGCAGGTCCTCGGTCATGCCGAGCAGCAGCACGCTGCCCCGCGGGGCGGCCCCGGCGAGGTAGCGGACATTGGCCGGGCGGGAGATCAGCGCGGACCGGCTGCCGCCGGCCTGGCAGCGGTCGCGGACACGGGTTCTGCGGGTGGCGTACACCTCTGACATGACTTGAGCGTAGGAGTTCTACCGATATGCCGCTGTTTGAGAGAGTCCGAGTGGGGAGCGGCGCTGGTCGTTCGGGCCGCTACCAGGTCGGTGGGCTAGCGACGGAGCGCGCCAGGACGTCGTCCAGGACCCTCGCCGTCTGCGGTACGTCCATCTGGGAGTTGTCGATGATCGGCAGACCGGAGCCGTACCAGCCGGCCATCCGACCGTGGATCCGTGCCACCTCCTCGTCCGTCAGGCGGCGATTGCCGGAGCGCTCCGCGTTGCGCTCCAGGACGATCTCCAGGCCGGGCAGCAGGACCACCGGCAGCAGTCCCGGGCCCACGTGCCGCTTCCAGCCGCCGAGGCCGACCACCGGCCGGTCCGGGAAGACCGCGTCGTCGAGGATGCAGGAGATGCCGTTGGCGAGGAAGTTGCGGGCGGCGAAGCCACAGGTGCGGCGGGCGAGGCGGTATTGGGCCTCGGAGTGGTCGTTCCAGCCGGACTGCGGGTCGGCGAAGCCCGAGCGGACCCACTCGCGTACGTCGTCGAGGCTGATGTGGGCGGTGGGGACCCGGCGATGGTCGGCCCAGTACTTGGCGACGCTGGTCTTTCCGGCGCCCGCAGGACCGATGAGCAGCACCGCGAGGGTGGTGCCCGCGGGATCGGGCGCGGCGACGGGCGGGGTGCTGGGGGCACCCACGGGGGCGCCGGGCGGCAGCGGCACATGGCCGGTGGTGTCCGGTACCGGCCCCGGTGAGTGCTGCGGGGCGGGCGGGACCTGGGAGTGCGGTGGCGTCGGCGGTACCGGGGCCGGGGCGAAGCCCGGTGCCGACGGCGGTGGGGGCACCGGGGCGGAGCCCTGGTGCGCACCCGGGTGATGTGCGGCCGGCGACCAGCCGGCGGCCGGTCCGTGCCCCGGCTGATGGGGCGGCGGCAGCGGAGAACCCACTGCGTGCTGCATCCGGTGCCACTCCGTCTCGTCTTTTTCGGCTCGCTCGCCTCCGGGGCGCTCGCGTCGGTGCCGGGAGCCCGACCGGGCGCGGCCCGAAGGCCTCCGCTCGCTCGTCCTCTCGTCTCCGACGCGCCCCTCCGGCTCACTCGCGTCAGGCTGATCGGCGCTGGTTACGGGGTGGTGCATACCCCGCTCGCCATCGAACGGTACCGCCCCCGGCCCACGTTTGGTGAAACGGCCGGGGGCGCCCCGAAGTGCCCCTGGTGCACGGCGAATCAGGCGGAACGCCCGTCGCGGGACTTACTGGCCGACCTCGCCGTACGCGGCGAGCAGAACGGCCGGGTCCGGGCCCTCCAGAACGGTGGGCTTGCCCAGTCCGTCGAGGACGATGAACCGCAGCAGGTTGCCGCGGGACTTCTTGTCGACCTTCATGGTCTCCAGCAACTTGGGCCACTGGTCGTAGCGGTAGTGCAGCGGCAGGCCGACCGACTCCAGGACCGTGCGGTGGCGGTCGGCGGTCGCGTCGTCCAACCGGCCCGCCAGACGGCCCAGTTCGGCGGCGAAGTGCATGCCCACGGCGACCGCGGCGCCGTGCCGCCACTTGTACCGCTCGTTCTTCTCGATGGCGTGGGCGAGCGTGTGGCCGTAGTTGAGGATCTCCCTGAGGCCCGACTCCTTGAGGTCGGAGGAGACCACCTCGGCCTTGACCCGGATCGAGCGCTCGATGAGCTCGGAGGTGTGCGGGCCGGCCGGGGTGCGCGCGGCCTCGGGGTCGGACTCGATGAGCTCCAGGATCACCGGGTCGGCGATGAAGCCGGCCTTGATGATCTCGGCGAGCCCGGACACGTAGTCGTTGACCGGCAGGGAGTCCAGCGCGGCCAGGTCGCACAGGACGCCGGCGGGCGGGTGGAAGGCGCCGACGAGGTTCTTGCCCTCGGCGGTGTTGATGCCGGTCTTGCCGCCGACCGCCGCGTCGACCATGGCGAGCACGGTCGTCGGGACGGCGATCCAGCGCACTCCGCGCAGCCAGGTCGCGGCCACGAACCCGGCGAGATCGGTGGTCGCGCCGCCGCCGACGCCGACCACGACGTCGGAGCGGGTGAAGCCGGACTGGCCGAGCGCCTTCCAGCAGTAGGCGGCGACCTCGGCGGTCTTGGCCTCCTCCGCGTTCGGGACCTGGATGGCGACGGCGTCGTAGCCCTGCTCGGCGAGGTCGGCGCGCAGCGCGTCACCGGTGTCGGCGAGCGCCTCGGGGTGGATGACGGCGACCCGTTGGGCCTTCTCTCCCACCAACGTGCCGAGCTCGCCCAGGAGTTGACGTCCCACCAGGACCTCGTACGGCTCGCTGCCCGCGGTGCCGCCGACCTGGATGCGCGTCACTGCCTCGCTCATGCTTCCTTCAACTCCAGTGCGTCCAGCGCGATCTCGGTGACTTCTTCGGGGGTACGGCCGTCGGTGGCCACGACCGCCGTGGCGATCGACTCGTACAGGTGGCGGCGCGCCTCCATCAGCTCGCGCCACTGCTTGCGCGGGTTGACCGCGAGCAGCGGACGCGCGGCGTTCAGGCCGGTGCGCTTGACCGCCTCCTCGACGTCCATCGACAGGTACAGCACGCGCTGCCCGGCCAGCAGGGCGCGGGTGTCCTCGTCGAGGATCGAGCCGCCGCCGAGCGCGAGGACGCCGTCGTGCTGGGCGAGCGCCCGGCTTACGGCGGCCTTCTCGATCGCCCGGAAAGCGGCCTCGCCCTCGTCGACGAAGATCTCCGCGATCGCGCGGCCCTGCTCGGCGACGATGTCGTCGTCGGTGTCCCGGTACCCCGTCGCGAGGCGCTCGGCCAGCAGCCGCCCGACGGTGGACTTGCCCACGCCCATCGGACCGACGAGGACGACCGCAGGGCTCATCGGATGGCCAGGTTCTCGAGGTACGACCGCACGTTGCGGCGGGTCTCGGGCACGCTGTCGCCGCCGAACTTCTCGGCCACGGCGTCGGCCAGGACCAGCGCCACCATCGCCTCGGCGACGATGCCGGCGGCCGGGACCGCGGACACGTCGGAGCGCTGGTGGTGGGCCTGCGCGGCCTCGCCGGTGGTCACGTCCACGGTCTGCAGGGCCCGAGGGACGGTGGCGATGGGCTTCATCGCGGCCCGCACCCGCAGCAGCTCACCCGTGCTGAGCCCGCCCTCGGTGCCGCCGGAGCGTCCGGAGACGCGGCGGATGCCCTCGGGGGTGTTCACGATCTCGTCGTGCGCCTTCGAGCCCGGCACCCGCGCCAGCTCGAAGCCGTCACCGAGCTCGACGCCCTTGATCGCCTGGATGCCCATCAGCGCACCCGCGAGGCGGGCGTCCAGCTTGCGGTCCCAGTGCACATGCGAGCCCAGGCCCACGGGCACGCCGTACGCCAGGATCTCCACCACGCCGCCGAGGGTGTCACCGTCCTTGTGGGCCTGGTCGACCTCGGCCACCATCGCCTTCGAGGTGTCCGCGTCCAGGCAGCGCAGCGGATCGGCGTCCAGCTTCTCGACGTCGGCCGGGGTCGGGTAGACGCCCTGCGGGGCCTTCACGGAGCACAGCTCGACGACGTGGCTGACGATCTCGATGCCGGCCGTCTCCTTCAGGTACGACCGGGCCACCGCGCCCAGCGCCACCCGGGCCGCCGTCTCCCGGGCGGAGGCGCGCTCCAGGATCGGCCGGGCCTCGTCGAAGCCGTACTTCTGCATGCCCGCGAGGTCGGCGTGGCCGGGGCGCGGGCGGGTCAGCGGGGCGTTGCGCGCGAGGCCCGCGAGGATCTCCGGGTCGATGGGGTCGGCCGACATGACCTGCTCCCACTTCGGCCACTCGGTGTTGCCCACCATGATCGCGACCGGGGAACCGAGGGAGAGACCGTGCCGGACCCCGCCGAGGAAGGTGACCTGGTCCTGCTCGAACTTCATCCGGGCACCGCGGCCGTAGCCGAGCCGACGCCTCGCCAGGTGGTCCGCCACCAGCTCCGTGGTGATGGGCACGCCGGCGGGAAGGCCCTCCAGCGTCGCGACGAGTGCGGGACCGTGGGACTCCCCCGCGGTCAGCCAGCGCAACCTGCTCAACGGTGCTCCTCAGTGCTCGCGCCCTGGTACTGCCCTGCGTACGCGCGTCCTCGCGTACGGCAACGGCGCGACCAGGTGCGCGGCCCCGGCCGGCCACCTCCGATCCTCCCACGTCCGGCCGCGACCACCGGTCACAGGTCCAGCAGACGGACGTGGGGCCGCGCACCGGCCCCTCAGGCCATCCGCTCCGCCGCGCTCTTGATCGCCTCCCGGATGCGGAAGTAGGTCCCGCAGCGGCAGACGTTGGCGATCGCGTCGATGTCGGCGTCCGTGGGGTTCCTCGTGCGCTTGAGGAGGGCCACGGCCGCCATGATCTGGCCCGGCTGGCAGTAGCCGCACTGGGCCACGTCCTGTTCCAGCCAGGCTTCCTGGACGGGGTGCAGCCGGTCACCGTCGGCGAGACCCTCGATGGTGGTGACCTCACGGCCGGAGGCCTCGGAGACGGGGAGCACGCAGGGGTTGAAGGCCTCGCCGTCGAGGTGGCTGGTGCAGGCCTTGCAGACGTTGATCCCGCAGCCGTACTTGGGGCCGCGGATGTCGAGCAGGTCGCGCAGCGCCCAGAGCAGGGGCAGGTCGTCGGGGGCGTCGACGGTGACGGACTTCCCGTTGACGGTGAAGGTGTGGGAGGGCATCAAGGCTCCTGGAACCGGGCGGGGTCAGCGCGGGAACGGGGTGAAGTCGACGTCGAAGTTGACGGGGAAGCTGCGCGGCTTGGTGCCGGTGGCCCGGGCGTAGGCGTTGGCCACGGCACCGACCGCCGCGGGGACGCCGAGTTCGCCCGCTCCGCCCGGTTCGCCGGCGCCCTCGATGACGTGGATCCTCACGTCCTTGGGGGCGTCCTTCTGGCGCGCGTAGTGGAACTGCGAGTAGCTGCCCTCCAGCGGCAGGCCCTTGTCGATGTGCAGGCCCGCCCTGAGCGTGGTGGAGATCGCGTCCGTGAGCCCGCCGAGGAGCTGTGCCTCCAGGCCGCGCGGGTTGATCACGCGGCCCACGTCGGCCACGATCACCGCCCTGGCCACCCGGGGTTTTTTCGGGTCGGTGGCGTCGATCTCGACCAGACAGGCGGTGCAGGACTTGTACTCCTCGTGGAAGCCGATGCCCTGGGCCCAGCCGTCGGGCAGCTCGCGGCCCCAGTCGCCCTCCGTCGCGGCCCGGTCGAGGACGGCCCGCTGCCGGTCGGTCTTGAGGAAGGACCGCCGGAAGTCCACGGGGTCCTTCCCGAGCCTCGCGGCCAGCTCGTCGACGACGATCTCCTCGGCGCCGCGGGTGTTGGCCGAGTACACCGACCGCCACGACCCGGTGTGCATCCTGAGCGGCACCTCGGTGAGGGTCTGGGTGGTCACGCCGAAGTCGTACGGCGACTTCACCGTGGTCAGGAACAGAGTCTGGGCGAAGGTGGCGTTGCCGAGGCCGGTGGGCAGACTCGCCGCGGCGGCGGTGACCGCGTCGCCGAGTCCGTGCCGGAAGTCGGTCTCCACGGCCGCCACCCGGTGCTGGAAGGTGAGCACCTGGCCGGCCGCGTAGGTGGCACGGACGCGGTGGTGGGTGGCGGGCCGCATCCGTCCGTGCCGCATGTCGTCGATCCGGGACCACATCAGCCGTACGGGCCGCCCGCTCTTCTTGGACACCACGGCGGCCTCCAGGGCCGCGTCGTAGAACAGCCGCCGCCCGAACGAGCCGCCCGACTGCATCACATGCACCGTGACCTTGGAGACGGGCAGTCCGACGGCCTGCGCGATCGCGGCCTGGGCGACGATCGGCGACTTGAGGCCGGACCAGATCTCGGCGCGGTCCGGCCGTACGTCCGCGACGGCCGAGTTGGTCTCCAGCGGGGCGTGGCTGGCGAACGCGAAGTCGAACTCGGTGTCCACCTTCCGCACCAGCGCTCCGAGCAGGTCGAGCGAGGGGGTGGCCGCCTTGAGCCGGGCGCGGATGTCGCTGTCCGACAGCGTGTCGACCGTCCCGCCGCCCCAGGTGACCTCCAGGGCGTTCTTGCCGTCCAGGGCCTGCCCGAACGTTTCCGCGACCACCGCGACGCCCGAGTCGATGACGACCACGTCGACGACCCCGGGCATGGCCCGTACGGCGGCCTCGTTGCCGACCGATGTGACCGTGCCGTTGATGGTCGGCGGGCGGCGCACCATGCAGGGCTTGGCGCCGGGCACGTCGAGGTCGAGGGTGTACGGGTGCGAGCCGGTGACGAGGGCGCGGGCGTCGATGCGGGAGGTGGGAGTGCCGACGAGGGTGTGCTCGGACTCCTTCTTCGGCGTGACCGTGAGCGAGCCCAGATCCAAGGTCGCGGCCGCCGTCGTCAGGGAGCCGTAGGAGGCCGTGCGGCCGTCCGGCGCGACCACCACTCCGGCGCGGACCGTCAGTTCGCTCGCCTTCAGGCCCCACTGCCGGGCCGCCGCCGCGACCATCCTGGCCCGCGCGGCCGCCGCCGTCCGGCGCACCGGGTCGTACAGCGAACGCACCGCGTTGGAACTGCCGGTGAGCTGGTTGAACAGCAGCTCGGGCCGGGCGTCCTCCAGGTGCACGCGGACCCGGTCGAGCGGGGTGTCGAGTTCCTCCGCGACCAGCATGGCCACGGCGGTGGTGAGTCCCTGGCCGACCTCCTCGCGGGGCAGCCGGAAGTCGACGCCGCCGTCCTCGTCGACGCTCAGTACGAGCATGTCGGCGGTGGGCTTCCCGGCGAGGATCAGCAGATCGCCCAGGTCGACCAGATCGGCCGGTGCGGGCGGGGTGGGGATCGCGGCGTCGGCGCTGCCGGGGGCGTAGGCCTCGACACCGAACCTGGTCGCTACGGCGAGAGCGGGCGCGGCCACCAGATAGGTGAGAAACCTGCGCCGGGCGTGACGGGTCATGGCGGGCTCCGTTCGGCGGCCCGCCGACTCTGCCGGGCCGTCCGCAGAGCATGACCTGGGGTTACTTCTCAGTACAGCGCTTTCACAGGATCGCCATGTCCCCCTGCGTCACACCACGTCAGCGGGCCGCCAGGGCGTGCTCGCCCGCCTTGCGCATGGCGTCCACGGGCGCGGGCGTGCGGCCCGTCATCTGCTCGACCTGCAGCACCGCCTGGTGCACGAGCAGGTCGAGGCCGCTGACCACGGCTCCGCCGATCATCGACCAGCGGGCCGCCAGCTCGGTCGGCCAGGGGTCGTAGAGCACGTCGAACAGGGCCGCGGGGCGCTCCGGTACGGCGTGGGCGAGGGCGTCCGTCGCCCCGGCGGGGGTGGTGGCGATCACCAGCGGGGCGCGCAGGGCCTCGGCCGCGTCCGCCCAGTCCGCGGTGCGGATCTCGACGTCGAGGCGCTCGCCCCATTGCCGCATCTCGGCGGCCCGGGCCTCGCTGCGCACGTAGGCGACGACCTCACCGGTGCAGATCCTGGCCAGCGCGGCCAGCGCGGAGGAGGCGGTGGCGCCGGCGCCGAGGATCGCCGCCGAGTCGACCTGCTCGATGCCCCGCTCCCTGAGGGCGGCGGCCATCCCCGGGATGTCGGTGTTGTCGCCGAGGCGACGGCCGTCCTCGGTGAACACCACCGTGTTGACGGCCTCCACCGAGGCGGCGGTGTCGCTGATGCCGTCCAGCAGCGGGATGACGGCCCGCTTCAGCGGCATGGTCAGCGACAGCCCGGCCCACTCCGGCCCGAGCTGCTCCACGAACGCGGGCAGTGCGGCCTCGTCGAGCTCGAACCGGTCGTACGACCAGCCCGTGAGCCCCAGCTCCTCGTAGGCGGCCCGGTGCAGGACCGGCGAAAGGGAGTGCGCGATGGGCTTGCCGAGTACGGCGGCCCGGCGGGCGTCAGCTGCCCGTGCTTGCATTGAACTTTTCCTTGAGGCGCAGGAATTCGGCGTGGGTCTTGGCGAATTCGGTCTTCTTCACACCGTCGGTCGCGACGAAGTAGTACCAGCCGTCGTCGGTCGGATTGAGTGTCGCCTTAATCGCGGTGTCGCCCGGGTTGTCGATCGGTCCGGGCGGCAGGCCCTTGTTCGTGTACGTGTTGTACGGGTCCTTGTTGCTGTTGATCTCCTTCTCGGAGATCTCGATGTTGCTCTCGTTCTTCACGTAGTTGAAGGTCGAGTCGAACTGCAGGAACCCGTAGGTCTCGGGGTTCGCGAGGTTCAGCCTGTTGTAGACGACCTCCGCCATCTTGCGGTAGTCGTCCTCCGTCTTGCCCTCGGCCTGGACGAGGCTGGCGACCGTGATGACCTGGAGCGGACTGTCCAGCTTGAGCGCCTTGGCCTTGGCCTCCAGGTCGTACGCGGCGTACTTGTCGACGGCCTCGGTGACCATGTCCTTCAGCACCGATTCGGGCTTCATGCCCTTCGCCGCGGGATAGGTGCCCGGGTACAGGAATCCCTCCAGAGGGTCCTTGATATCCCGGTTGTCGTTCGCCCAACTCGGCAGTCCGAGGCTCTTGTATTTCTGTTCGGCGATTTTCTCGGTGGCACCGGAAGCAAGATCGAGTTTCTCGTCGATCTTCTTGTAGACGGTAGCGTTCCGCATCCCCGGAGCAACCAGCACGTTGTTCTGGCTCTTCGGATCGAGCATCATCGCCACAGCGCTCTCGGCGGACATCTCCTTCTTCAGGAGATAGGCGCCGGCCTGGATTGAATTCCCCTTGTCGTTCTGCTCCTGGGCGGACACGAAGGCGTCGACGCTCTTGACGACACCCGCGTCCTTGAGCAGCCGACCGATCGCGTACCCACCCGCGCCCTTGGGGATCTGGACGGTGACCATCTGGCTCGTCCCGCCCCCGGCGTAGTCCGGAGCCGCGCCGAAACGACTTTTGTAGTACTGGTACCCGAAGTACCCGACGCCCGCGGTGCCGCCGCCGAAGACCAGCAGCACCACCAGACAGGCGCAGCCGCTTTTGCGCTTCTTGGATCCTTTGCCGCCGCGCCCCCGCCGGTCGCCGCGGCCGCCCTGTGGGTCGTCGAAGTCGCCGGGGTCGTCCTGGTCGTCGTCACCGCCCGCGAAGAAGGCGTGCTCGCCCTGGTCGGGGCCCGGGTCCCAGTCGGTCTGCGGCTCCGGCTCGGCACGCCGGCGGCTCGGCGGCTCGGGCGGCGGGTAGGCGTCCGGGCTGCCGTAGTAGTCCTGCTGCTCGGCGCCGTACGCGGCGGCCTGCTGACCGTAGGGATCCGACGGGTCGGCGGGGTACGGGATCTGCGCCTGGGTGCCGGTCGCCCAGCCGTTGTTGTCGTACGACTGCTGCTGCTGGTCCTGATAGGCCTGCTGGTCGTACTGCTGTTGACCGTACTGCTGCTGGTCGTACTGGTGATTGTACTGCTGGTGCTGGTCGTACTGGCCGTTGTGCTGCGGGTACTGCTGCTGCGCCTGACCATAGGCAGCTTGCCGGCCTTCGTCCCAGCCATTGTTGTCGTACTGCTGCTGCGGCTGCTGCGGGTAGTGCTGCGGCTGGCCGCCGTAGGGGGACTGCTGACCCGCGTGGGCCTGCTGTCCTTCCCATCCACCGTCCCCGTACAACGGGTCCTCGGGATTCCACGGTTCGGAGCCTTCGCCCCGGCCATACTCAGTCATCGATCCCCTAGAGCCGCGAGGCGGCGGTCTCCTGCTTCCACGATCCGGGCTACCGTTCCGCCTCTTTCTGTGCGGTGACTGTTCGAATGTCGCCGCATCGCGCGGAACGTTACCGTATCGCGATCAGATGACCACTTCGACGCCCTCGCCGGGTGCTTTACCTGACACCCGTTCGGATTCCAGGGCCTGCTGAAGAATGATCACGGCTGCTGCCTGGTCGATGACCGATCTGCCCTTTTTGGATTTCACTCCGGATGCGCGCAGTCCCTGACTGGCCGTCACGGTGGTCATGCGCTCGTCGACGAGCCTGACCGGAACGGGCGCGATCCCCCGGGCGAGCTCCTGGACGAAGCCGCGGACCTTCACGGCGGCCGGGCCCTCGCCCCCCTTGAGGGAGCGAGGGAGACCGACGACGACCTCGATCGGTTCGTACTCCTCGACCAGCTGCTTCAGCCGGCGGTGGGCCGCCGGGACGTCGCGGCCCGGGACCGTCTCCACCGGGGTGGCGAGGATCCCGTCGGGGTCGCACGAGGCGACCCCGATGCGGGCGTCCCCGACGTCGATCGCGAGCCTGCGGCCTCGGCGCATTACTTGGCCGTCTCCCCGACCGTGCGCTCCACGGCGTCCACGGCCTCGCCGATCGCGGCCGGGTTCTGGCCGCCGCCCTGGGCGACGTCCGGCTTGCCGCCACCGCCGCCGCCGAGCGTCTTGGCGGCCGTGCGGACCAGGTCACCGGCCTTGAGACCGCGCTCACGGGCGGGCTCGTTGGTGGCGATGACCGTCAGCGGCTTGCCGTTGTTGACCGTGAAGAGGGCCACCACGGCGGCCCGGCCGCCCTGGATGCGGCCGCGCACGTCGAGGACCAGCTTGCGCAGGTCGTCGGGGGTGGTGCCGTCCGGGACCTGACCGGTGACGACGGCGATCCCGCGGACGTCCTTGGCGGACTCGGCGAGACCGGCGGCGGCCTGGAGGACCTTCTCCGCGCGGAACCTCTCGATCTCCTTCTCGGCGTCCTTCAGCTTGCCGAGCATGGCGGAGACCTTCTCCGGAAGCTCCTCAGGTCGGCCCTTGATCAGCTCCTGGAGCTGGGCGACGACGGTGTGCTCGCGGGCGAGGAAGTTGTACGCGTCGACACCGACGAGCGCCTCGATACGGCGGACACCGGAGCCGATGGACGACTCGCCGAGCAGCTTGACCAGGCCGAGCTGCGAGGTGTTGTGCACGTGGGTGCCACCGCACAGCTCCTTGGAGAAGTCGCCGATGGTCACCACCCGGACCCGCTCGCCGTACTTCTCGCCGAACTCGGCGATGGCGCCCTGCTTCTTGGCCTCGTCCAGGCTCAGGATCTCGGCGTGCACGTCGAGATCGCGGGCGAGCACCTCGTTGATCTTCTGCTCGACGTCGGTCATCACGGCCGTGGGAACGGCGGACGGGGAACCGAAGTCGAAGCGGAAGCGGCCGGGCTGGTTCTCGGAACCGGCCTGGGCGGCCGTCGGGCCGAGCGCGTCCCGCAGCGCCTGGTGGGTGAGGTGGGTGGCCGAGTGGGCGCGGGCGATGGCCGTGCGGCGGCGGCCGTCGATCGAGGCGTGGGCCTTGGCTCCGACGGTGACCTCACCGAACTGGACGACGCCCTTGTGCACGTACACGCCCGGGACCGGCTTCTGGGTGTCACGGATCTCGATGACGGCACCGGAGTCGACCTTGATCCGGCCGGTGTCGCCGATCTGGCCGCCGCCCTCGGCGTAGAAGGGGGTGCGGTCCAGGACGATCTCGACCTCGTCGCCCTCAGTGGCGGCCGGCGAGGAGGTGCCGTCGACGAGGATGCCGACGATCGTGGACTCGCTCTCGGTGTCCGAGTAGCCGAGGAACTCGGTCTCCCCGGCCTGGTCGGCGATCGCACGGTAGGCGCCCGCGCCGGCGTGGCCGGTCTTCTTGCCCTGGGCGTCGGCCTTGGCGCGCTCCCGCTGCTCCTTCATCAGGCGGCGGAAGCCGTCCTCGTCCACGGACAGGCCCTGCTCGGCGGCCATCTCCAGGGTGAGGTCGATCGGGAAGCCCCAGGTGTCGTGGAGCAGGAACGCCTTGTCGCCGGCGAGGACCTTGCCGCCGGCGGCCTTGGTCTCGGTGACGGCGGTGTCGAGGATGTTGGTGCCGGCCTTCAGCGTCTTGAGGAAGGCGTTCTCCTCGGCGACGGCGACCTTCTCGATGCGCTCGCGGTCGGTGACCAGCTCCGGGTACTGCTGACCCATCATGGCGATCACGGTGTCGACCAGGTCCAGCACGACCGGGCCGGTGGCACCGAGCAGGCGCATGTTGCGGATGGCCCGGCGCATGATGCGTCGCAGGACGTAGCCGCGGCCTTCGTTGCCGGGCGTGACACCGTCGCCGATGAGCATCACCGAGGTGCGCATGTGGTCGGTGACCACGCGCAGCGAGACGTCCGAGTCGTGGGCGTCGCCGTAGGCCACGCCGGTCAGCTCGGTGGCCTTCTTGATGACGGCCATGGAGGTGTCGATCTCGTACATGTTCTGCACGCCCTGCAGGATCATCGCCAGGCGCTCGAGTCCGAGGCCGGTGTCGATGTTCTTGCTGGGGAGCTCGCCGAGGATCTCGAAGTTGTCCTTGCCGATGCCCTCGCCGCGCTCGTACTGCATGAAGACGAGGTTCCAGATCTCCACGTACCGCTCGTCGTTGACGGCGGGGCCGCCCTCGACGCCGAACTCGGGGCCGCGATCGTAGTTGATCTCGGAACACGGGCCACAGGGGCCGGGGACGCCCATGGACCAGTAGTTGTCCTTCATGCCGAGGCGCTGGATGCGCTCCTTGGGCACACCGACGACCTCGTGCCAGATGCGCTCGGCCTCGTCGTCGTCCTTGTAGACGGTGATCCAGAGCTTCTCCGGCTCCAGACCGTAACCACCCTTGTCCTGGGCGCTGGTGAGCAGCTCCCAGGCGTACTTGATGGCGCCTTCCTTGAAGTAGTCGCCGAAGGAGAAGTTGCCGCACATCTGGAAGAACGTGCCGTGCCGGGTGGTCTTGCCGACCTCTTCGATGTCGGGGGTGCGCACGCACTTCTGCACGCTGGTGGCGCGCGGCCAGGGCGGCTTGACCTCACCCAGGAAGTAGGGCTTGAAGGGCACCATGCCGGCCGGGACGAGGAGCAGAGTCGGGTCGTCCGCGATGAGCGACGCCGAAGGGACGACGGTGTGCCCGCGCTCCTCGAAGAAGCTCAGCCAGCGGCGGCGAATCTCGGCCGACTCCATCAGTGGTCCTCATTCCGGTTGTACGGGTGCGTCTTGTACGACTTCGTGGTGTACGTCGTGTTCTCGATGGCGGCGATGCGCCGTGGTGCGGGCAGTTCGGGACTCTCGCGGATACCGAGGGCGTCCGTCAGCTCGGCCTCCCGCTGGGCCATGTTGTCGCGGACTTCGAGCGCGAAACCGACCGCGCGGTCCTTGATCCGGGCGCCCGTCTCGATCGCCTTGTTGGCCGCCGTCGCGGCGAGGTTCTCGGGGGTCAGCTGCTTCAGCTTGCGGTTCACCTTGGTGGTGGCCCAGACACCTGCGGCCACACCCGTGGAGAACCAGAAAGTACGGCGGAACATCTCTTGAGCCTCAGTCCTTCTTGCCTCGGCCCCGGGAGACCGTCCGGCCCACGATCACGGTACGCCGGGAGGGTTTGGCGGGCACGTCGTCCTTGCGGCCGCTGATCGCACGGCGCACGCCGTAGCCGAAGGCCGCGACCTTGACCAGGGGGCCGCCGAAGGTGGAGGCGACGGTGGTGGACAGCGCGGAGGCGTTCGACGTGACCTCCTGGACGTCCGAGGCGATCGCGTCGACCCGCTCGATCTGGGTCTGCGCGGAGCGCACCGCGGTGGAGGCCTCGGCCAGCAGCGGGACGGCCTGGTCGGTCACGTCCGCCACGAGCTTGGTGGTCGCCTTGAGCGTCTGGGCCAGCCTCGCCAGCGCGACGGCGAGGAAGGAGACCAGGATCGCCCAGAAGACGGCCACCAGGATGCCGGCAACCTCTCCACCGGACACTGTGTGCACCCGCTCCCTGAATACGTGCTGTCTATGGAAAAAGTCTCCGCCGAGCCTATCGCGCCGGGGACGGCGGTCCGCACCGGATTACCCCTCGCCCACACCCGAGTTACCCCATGACGATTGTACGGAGTGCATACGCTTCAGTACGCTCCGTGTTCCATGCGCAGTCATCAGCCCGAGGACACCGAGGTGAACGGCAATCTGCCCCTGGAGCTCGACGGCTTCGTGGGCCGGCGCGCGGAACTCCCGGAGCTGGCACGGGCCCTGGACGCCTCGCGCCTGGTGACGGTGACGGGCCCCGGCGGTATCGGCAAGTCACGGCTCGCGGCACGGGTGGCGGGCGACCGGCGCACCCCGCCCGACGGGGTGTGGCGCGTCGAGCTGGCCTCCGTACGCGACCCGGAGTTCGTCGACTACGCCGTCGTGGAGACCCTGGGTCTGACGGACCACACCGCGCGGCCGCCGCGCGAGACGCTGCTGGCCCATCTGGCCGGGCGTCGGCTCCTGCTGGTCCTCGACGGTTTCGAGCATCTGGTGGACGCGTGCGCGACCCTGGTCGCCGACCTGCTGGGTCAGGTGCCGGGGCTGGCGGTCCTCGCCGTGGGGCGCCGGCCGCTGCGCGTCGCCGGCGAGCAGGTCTTCGCGCTGGGCCCGCTGGGCGAGGACGAGGCCGTGGAACTGTTCGCGGAGCGGGCCGGGCGGCAGGGGGTGACGGTCGGCGCCGATCCGCACGTACGGGAGCTGTGCCGGCGCCTGGACGGCATTCCGCTGGCGATCGAGCTGGCCGCGGGCCGGCTCGGAGCCTTGTGCCCCGGGCAGTTGCTGGAGCGGCTCGACGACCGGTTCCGGCTGCTGACGGGCGGCTGCCGGGACACGCTGCCCCGCCATCGGACGCTGCGCACGGCGATCGGCTGGAGCCACGAACTGTGCACGCCCGAGGAGCGGTTGCTGTGGTCGCGGCTCTCGGTGTTCGCCGGCCAGTTCGACCTGGAGGCCGCCGAGTACGTGTGCAGCGGCGGCGGCCTGCACTGCGACGACGTCCTCGACGTCCTGTCCGCACTGCTCGCCCAGTCGGTGGTGGCCCGCGAGGAGACCGCGACCGGCGTGCGCTACCGGATGCTCGACACGGTCCGGGCGTACGGCACCGAGTGGCTGGAGGCCACGGGCGACGCGATCCGGCTGCGCAGGCGGCACCGCGACTGGTACGTGGGCCTGGCGACCTGGTGCGAGCTGGACTGGTTCTCCCCGCGGCAGAACGAGGTGGCCGCGCGGATCGAGGCCGAGCTGCCGAACCTGCGCTGCGCTCTGGAGTACTGCCTGACCGAGCCGGACGGCGCGGAGCTGGCCCGGCATCTCGCGGGCTCCCTCTGGTTCTGCTGGGTGGGCTGCGGCCGGCTCTCGGAGGGCCGGCACTGGCTTGAGCGCAGCATCGAGCTGGAGCCGGGCCATGAGCACACCCGTCTGAAGGCCCTGTGGGTCCTCGGCTATGTGGCGATCCTCCAGGGCGACACCGTGCCGGCGCTGGCGGCGCTGGAGGAGTGCCGGACGGAGGCGGAGCGGTCCGCGAATCCGACGGCCGTGGCGTACGCCGAGCACCGCACGGGCTGTCTGGCGCTCGTCTCGGACGACATGCCCCGCGCGGAGAGGCTGCTGCGCTCGTCGCTGGAGCGCTACCAGGAGATCGGCGAGCTCAACAGCAACGTGCTGATGGCCCAGGTCGAGCTGGCGATGGCCCGGGCCTTCCTGGGCGATCTGCCGGACGCGGTGCGGCTGTGCGAGGACGTGCGCCGGGTGTGCGAGGACCACGGCGAGCGCTGGGCGCGGTCGTACGCGCTGTACGTCCTGGCGTACGCGGCCTGGAGCGAGGGGGACCAGGCACGCGCGCGTGAGCTGCTCACCGACTGCCTGGCCTGCGCGCACGCCTTTCACGACCTGCTGGGCTCGGTGCTGTCGATCGAACTCCTGGCCCTGGTCACGGTGACCCTGGGCGACGCGGCCGAGGCCGCCGTGCTCCAGGGTGCGGCGGCCTCGCTGTGGCCGTCGGTGGGCCTGCCGCTGTTCGGCTCGGCCTACTACGACGCCCCGCACGAGCTCTGCGAGACGTTGGTTCGGGAGCGGCTGGGCGACGCGCGGTACGAGGAGTGCGCACGGCAGGGCAGGGCGCTCGGGCGGGAGGCCGCGGTGTCCCGGGCGCTGACCCGTGCCCACCCCGGCGCCGGGCTGCCGGCGCCGCGGAGCTGCGAGCGGCACACCGAGGCGACCCACGGCATGCAGCAGCCCGCCGCCTCGCCCACCCGGAAGGGCGGGGAGACGGCGGGCTGAGGTGGTGCGTGTCCTACGGCCTGCGGATGATCAGCGGGCGTAGTACTCGACGACGAGCTGCTCGTCGCAGATCACCGGGATCTCCTTGCGGTTCGGCTCACGGTCCAGGCGGAACGCCAGGGCCTTGAGGTTCACCTGGAGGTAGCGCGGGGTCTCGCCCTCGGGGGCGAAGCCGCCCTCACGGGCGATCGAGAAGAGGGTCTTCTCGCGGCTGCGCTCGCGGACCATCACGACGTCGTCGGGACGGACGCGGAAGGACGGCTTGTCGACCTTCTGACCGTTGACCTCGATGTGGCCGTGGACGACCATCTGGCGGGCCTGGTAGATCGTGCGGGCGATGCCCGAACGCAGGACCAGCGCGTCGAGACGGCGCTCGAGCTCGATGACCAGGGCCTCACCGGTCTTGCCCTGGGTCTTGGCGGCACGCTCGTAGGCGCGGACGAGCTGACGCTCGGACACGTCGTACTGCGCGCGCAGACGCTGCTTCTCGAGCAGACGGACCTTGTAGTCCGAGTTCTGCTTGCGGCCACGGCCGTGCTCACCCGGGGGGTAGGGACGGGCCTCGAAGTACTTGACGGCCTTCGGGGTCAGCGCGATGCCGAGGGCACGCGACTTCTTGACCTTGGGGCGGGGCTGGTTCGCCACAATCTCTCATCTCTTGTGTTCGGCTTGTCAGAGTTATGGGAGGTCGCATCCGCAGCCGGGGAAACCCGCCGGGTCCTCGAAGGACCCGCTGGGCAGCCGCTCCCCTGGTCTGGGCACATACGTGCAGCACGCGAGTGGCCCACCTACCGCTGGCGGTGGTGGGCTGCCCGCGACACCATTCGAACGGTGCGCGACGCTCCTGGAACCCCCGCTGGGGGTTCCGGCTGACCGTCCCGTTCTGACTGCACGGGACACAGCACTTCGAGGGATTCTACAGGGTGCTCAGGACCGCTTGCGACCGAGGTGCTTGCGGGTCCACTCCACCGCGTCCGCGTACCGGGCCTCGGCGCCGTGCCGGGTCGGTTCGTAGTACTCGCGGTCCTTGATGGCGTCCGGGGCGTACTGCTGCTCGGCGATCCCCTCGGACAGGTCGTGCGGGTAGACGTACCCCTGCGCGTGCCCGAGCTTGGCGGCGCCCTTGTAGTGCCCGTCGCGCAGATGCGGCGGGACCGGCCCGGCCAGCCCCTTGCGTACGTCCTCCATGGCGGCGCCGATCGCCATGGTCGCGGCGTTGGACTTCGGGGCCAGGGCGAGCGCGATGGTGGCGTGGCTCAGCGTCAGCGCGGCCTCGGGGAAGCCGATCATGGCGACGGCCTGGGCCGCGGCCACGGCTGTGGGCAGGGCGTTCGGGTCGGCGAGGCCGATGTCCTCGCTGGCGGAGATCATCAGGCGGCGGGCGATGAAGCGGGGGTCCTCGCCGGCCTCGATCATGCGGGCCAGGTAGTGCAGGGCCGCGTCGACGTCGGAGCCCCTGATGGACTTGATGAGGGCGCTGGCCACGTCGTAGTGCTGGTCGCCGTCGCGGTCGTACTTCACGGCCGCGCGGTCGACCGTCTCCTCCAGGGTGGTGAGGGAGATCTCCGGCTCGCCCTTGTCGAGGGCGGCCCCGGCGGCTGCCTCCAGGGCGGTCAGGGCGCGGCGGGCGTCGCCGCCGGCGATCCGCACGAGGTGGTCCTCGGTGTCCTCGGCAAGGGCGACGGCGTCCTTCAGACCGCGCTCGTCGCTCAGCGCCCGCTTCAGCAGTCCTCTGACCTCGTCGTCGGTGAGGGGTTCGAGGGTCAGCAGGAGGGACCGGGACAGCAGCGGGGAGATGATCGAGAAGTACGGGTTCTCGGTGGTGGCCGCGATCAGGGTCACCCAGCGGTTCTCGACCGCGGGGAGCAGGGAGTCCTGCTGGGCCTTGCTGAAGCGGTGGATCTCGTCGAGGAAGAGGACGGTCTCCTTGCCGAAGCCGCCGGTGGCGCGGCGGGCGCCCTCGATGACCGCGCGGACCTCCTTGACGCCGGCGGTGATCGCGGAGAGCTCCACAAAGCGCTTGTTCGTCGCCTTGGAGACGACGTACGCCAGGGTCGTCTTGCCGGTGCCGGGCGGGCCCCAGAGGATCACCGAGGACGGCCCGGCGGGACCGCCGCTGCCCTCGCCGACCAGCCGGCGCAGCGGCGAGCCCGGCTTGAGCAGGTGCTGCTGGCCCACGACCTCGTCGAGGGTGCGCGGGCGCATCCGGACCGCCAGGGGGCTGCCGGCCGGGTCCTTCTCCTGGCGCTCTTCCGCCGCGGCGGTGAACAGATCGGGCTCCACGTTCAAAACCCTATGTCACGCCACTGACAACGCCCGAAGGCTCAGGCCCAGAGCTTGTCGCCCCAGCGGGTCAGGATCATCATCGCGATGATGCCGCAGTGCGTGACCGGCAGGACCCAGGTGAACTCGGCGAGGAACCGCTTGAGCCAGCCCGGGGACGGCAGCAGGTCGTTGCGGATGTTGAACGAGGTCAGGTACCAGAACATCGTGATCGTCGCGACCCAGGCCAGCGAGCACCACAGGCACAGGGCGTTGATGCGGTACAGCGACTGGAACTGGAGCCAGGTGACGAAGGCCACCCCGAACAGGGTGCCGAAGTTGAAGGTGAGCCAGTACCAGCGCGGGAAGGTGGCGCGGGCCAGCAGGCTCATGCCGACGCAGATCACGATGCCGTAGGCGACCAGGCCGAGCATCGGGTTGGGGAACCCGAAGGCGGCGGCCTGCTTGCTCTCCATCACGCTGCCGCAGGAGACGATCGGGTTGAGGGAGCAGCTCGGCGTGAACGTCTTGCCGCTGACCTTGCCCTCGAGGATCTTGAACTTGTCGATCGTGATGACCCACGCGGCGAGCAGTCCGGCGGCGCCGGTGATCACCAGCAGCAGGGCGAAGGCACGGCTGCCGCCCACCGTCCGGGGCGCGGCGTCGGCGTTCGCCGACGAGGGCTCGGGCTGCGTGGAGACGTCTTTCACTGTGGTCTTGCTCATCACGCCGATCCGTCTGCTTGAGAGTTGGACCTTCTTCGGGCAGGGGCCATTGTGCCGCACACGGCGGCTTGTCCACCGTTCGGTGGACATAAGGAAGTACGCACGGTCGTCCCCGAGCGTTCGGTTCCGGCCGAGGCTCTTGGGCATGACCACACACGCGAACGAACTCGCGGTGGACGTTCGAGGGCTGCGCAAGCAGTACGGCGACGTGACCGCGGTCGACGGGATCGATCTCGGCATCCGCAGGGGCGAGGTGTTCGGCCTGCTCGGACCCAATGGCGCGGGCAAGAGCACCACGGTGGAGATCCTCCAGGGCAACCGGGACCGGGACGCGGGCGAGGTGTCCGTGCTCGGCGCCGACCCGGCGCACGGCACGCGCGCGTGGCGATCCCGGGTGGGAATCGTCTGGCAGGACGAATCCGCGCCCGCCGAGTTGACGGTCGTGGAGACCGTCCGGCATTTCGCCCACTACTACCCGAGGCCGCGGGACCCCGAGGAGGTCATCGGGCTGGTGGGCCTGGAGGGCAAGGCGGGCAGCCGGATCAAGGCCCTGTCGGGCGGTCAGCGCCGGCGCCTCGACGTGGCGCTCGGCGTGATCGGCGACCCCGAGCTGCTGCTCCTGGACGAGCCGACGACCGGTTTCGACCCGGCGGCCCGGCGCCAGTTCTGGGACCTGATCCGCAAGCTGTCCGTCGAGGGCACGACGATCCTGCTCACCACGCACTACCTGGAGGAGGCCGAGGCGCTCGCCGACCGGCTGGCCGTGGTCTCCCGGGGCCGAGTCGTCGCCGAGGGCGAGCCGGCCGCCCTGCGGGAGCGGTACGGCTCCGGTGCCACCGTCGAGTGGACCGAGCCGGACGGCGCCCCGCGCGCGGTGCCCACGGACACCCCGACCAGGACGGTCGCCGAGCTGATGCGCCGCTTCGACGGCGAGATCCCGGGGCTCCAGGTCAGCCGCCCCACCCTGGAGGACGTCTACCTCCGGCTCACCGGACAGGAGGACGCGCGATGACCACGACCGCCGTACGGTCCCGGACCGATGCTCGTGACGGGAGGCTGCCCGGCGTCTGGGGGCTCGGGCTGCGGCGCAGCGCCCTGGAGATCAAACAGTTCTTCCGCCAGCGCGACCAGGTGGTGTTCACCTTCGCCTTCCCGGTGGTCTTCCTGTTCCTGTTCGCGTCGATCTTCAGCGACGACGTGGAGGGGGCCGGCATCAAGGCCTCGCAGCTGTACGTACCCGCGATGATGGCCGCCGGCATCATGTCGACGAGCTTCCAGTCGCTCGGCGTCTCGATCGCCGTGGAGCGGGACGAGAAGGTGCTGCGCCGGCTGCGCGGGACCCCGATGCCGCCGGCGGCGTACTTCCTCGGCAAGATCTGGCTGGTTCTCGTCACCGGCATCCTGGAGACGGCGATCCTGCTCCTCGTCGGCACCACGCTCTACGACGTCGCTCTGCCCTCGGACGCGGGCAGGTGGTTCGCCTTCGCCTGGATCTTCGTGCTCGGTCTCACGGCGTGCGCGCTGCTCGGCATCGCGGTCAGTTCGGTGCCCAAGTCCAGCAAGAGCGCGAGTTCCGTGGTCGTCCTGCCCTTCCTGGTCCTCCAGTTCATCTCCGGGGTGTACATCGCGATCGACACGATCCCCGACTGGATGCTGAACATCGGCGCGCTGTTCCCGCTGAAGTGGATGTGCCAGGGGCTGCGCGGGGTGTTCCTGCCGGACTCCGCGCAGGTTCTGGAGCAGGCCGGCGACTGGGAGTTCGGGCGCACCGCCCTGGTGCTGGGGGCGTGGTGCGTCGGAGGATTGCTGCTGTGTCTGCTGACCTTCCGGTGGAAGAACCGGCGCGCGGGATGAACGGTCGGGCGGACGCCGGGGGCGCGTACTCCTGGGACCGCTCCTTCCGGCTCTGGGACACCTACTTCGCGTTGATCTGGCTGGCCACCCTGGTGTTCGTGCTGGGTACCGGGTATCCCGGGTGGCCGGTCCGTGTCACCGCGGCGGCGCTGCTGGTGCCGCTGGTCCCGCTCTTCGTACGGGTCGGGCGCCCCCTGCTCCGCCAGGATCCGCCCGACGCGCGCAAGGCCCTCGCCTACCTCGGCGCGATGATGGCGCTGTTCCTGCCGTCGGCGATCCTGGTGGGCGAGACCCGGCTGATGACCTTCGCCCTGGTGCCGCAGTGCTTCATGACACTGCGGATGCGGTGGGCGCTGACCGCCGTGGCCGTGATCAACCTCGCGCCCGTTCTGGGCTGGGCCCTGTTGTGGTGGCCGAGCGACCAGGACGTCTTCTTCAACGGCCTGTTCGCCGTCGTCACCCTGGTCTTCTCGGTGGCCGTCGGCAGCTATGTCATCCGGATCATCGAGCAGAGCCAGGAACGGGCGGCCCTGATCGCCGAGTTGGACACCAGCCGACACGAGGTCTCGCGGCTGTCGGCGGCGCACGGGGCGCTGACCGAGCGGGAGCGGATGGCCCGGGAGATCCACGACACCCTCGCGCAGGGCTTCACCAGCCTGCTGATGCTGATCCAGGCCGTGGAGGCCGAGCTCGACCACGACGTGCCGCAGGCCCGCCGGCATCTGGCCCTGATGGACGAGACGGCCCGGCTGAACCTCGCCGAGGCGCGGGCCCTGGTCGCCCACGGGACCCCCGCCGACCTGGAGGGTTCCTCGCTGCCGGACGCCCTGTGCAGGCTGGCGGCCCGGCACGCGGCGAGGCTCGACGTGACCGGACAGATCCGTCCGCTGCCCGCGGGACCCGAGGTCGTCGCCCTGCGCTCGTGCCAGGAGGCCCTCACGAACTGCCGTAAGCACGCGGGAAGTTCGGCAGCGGTGGGCATCGCACTCGCCTACGCCGACGACAGCCTCACCCTCTTCGTACGGGACGACGGTCACGGCTTCGACCCGGGGGCCGTCCGTGACGGCTACGGTCTGGCGGGGCTCCGCTCCCGCGCCGCCGAGGTCGGCGGGACGGTCCGGGTGCACAGCGCGCCCGGCGACGGCACCACGGTCACCGTCCGTCTGCCCGTACCGCCCCCGAGGAGCTGTTCATGATCCGGATCATCCTGGCCGACGACCACCCCGTCGTACGGGAGGGCCTGCGGGCCATGCTGACGGCGGAGCCGGACCTGGAGGTGGTCGCCGACGCGTCCAGTGGGCCGCAGGCGGAGGCGCTGGCCGCCGAACTCCGGCCCGACATCGTGCTGATGGACCTGCGGATGCCGGGCGGCTCGGGCGTGGAGTCGATCGCGCGGATGACGCAGGCGGGTCTGCCCTGCCGGGTGATCGTCCTGACGACGTACGAGACGGACCGGGACATCCTGCGGGCCGTGGAGGCGGGAGCGGCCGGCTATCTCCTCAAGGACCTGCCCCGCGCCGAACTGGCGGAGTCGGTACGGGCCGCCGCGCGCGGCGAGACGGTCCTGGCGCCCACCGTCGCCGCCCGTCTGGTCGACCAGCTGCGCACCAGACCGGAACGGCCCCGGCTCTCGGAGCGCGAGACGGCGGTGCTGCGCCTGGTGGCGGAGGGCTGCACGAACGCGGAGATCGGCCGCAGGCTGTACATCGGCGAGTCGACGGTGAAGACCCATCTCCTGCGCGCCTTCGCCAAGTTGGGGGTCGACGACCGGACGGCGGCGGTGACGAGCGCCATGCGGTTCGGGCTGCTGGAGTGAGGGGGCTCGTCCCCCTCACTCCGTCGCGCTCAGCCCAGGCGTGACTCCAGCTCCGCCACGATCTCGTTGACCCCGATCGCCGACTGCTCCCCGGACTCCATGTCCTTGAGCTGTACGACGCCCTCGGCGAGGTCGCGTTCGCCGGCCACGATGGTGTAGCGGGCACCGCTGCGGTTGGCGTTCTTCATGGCGCCCTTGAGGCCCTTGCCGCCGTAGGAGAAGTCCGCAGCGATGCCCACCTTGCGCAGTTCGGTGACCTTGGCGAACAGGACCCGACGGGCCTCCTCCCCCAGCGGGACCGCGAACACGGCCGTGGTGGAGGGGAGTTCGAGTTCGACGCCCTCCGCCTCCAAGGCGAGGACCGTGCGGTCGACGCCGAGAGCCCAGCCGACGGACGGCAGGGCGGGGCCGCCGATCATCTCCGACAGCCCGTCGTACCGGCCGCCGCCGCCCACCGCGGACTGGGAGCCCAGACCGTCGTGGACGAACTCGAAGGTGGTACGGGTGTAGTAGTCGAGGCCGCGCACCAGCTTCGGGTCGTCCTCGAAGGCCACGCCCGCCGCGGTGATCAGCTCACGGACCTCCTCGTGGTACGCCTTGCAGGCGTCGCACAGGTAGTCCCGCAGCAACGGGGCGTCCCCGAGCTGCTTCTGGACCGACTCGCGCTTGTCGTCGAGGACCCGCAGCGGGTTGATCTCCGCCCGGCGCAGGGTGTCCTCGTCGAGGTCCAGTCCGCGCAGGAAGTCCTGGAGCGCGGCCCGGTACACCGGCCGGCACTCCTTGTCGCCCAGGCTGTTGAGCAGGATGCGGAAGTTCCTGAGACCCAGCGAGCGGTACGCCTGGTCGGCCAGGATGATCAGCTCGGCGTCCAGCGCCGGGTCCTCCGCACCGATCGCCTCGGCGCCGACCTGCGAGAAGTGCCGGTAACGGCCCTTCTGCGGACGCTCGTAGCGGTAGTACGAGCCGGAGTACCAGAGCTTGACCGGCAGGTTGCCCAGCTTGTGCAGGTTCGCCTCAAGCGCCGCGCGCAGCACGGAGGCCGTGCCCTCGGGACGCAGGGCCAGCTTGGTGCCGCCCTTGGTCTCGAAGGCGTACATCTCCTTGGTCACGATGTCGGTGGACTCACCGACCCCGCGTGCGAACAGCTCGACGCTCTCGAAGCCGGGCGTCTCGATGTAGCCGTATCCGGAGGTGCGCAGCGGAGCCGCGATCGCCTCACGGACGGCCAGGAACTTGGCGCTGTCCGGCGGGATCAGGTCGTACGTGCCCTTGGGGGCCTGAAAGGTGCTCACGAAGTCTCTCGTCACATTCCTCGTCGGGGAGGGGTCGGCGAACCCTCTCCCTGGCCGGCGGCCACGTCCCGCAGATACGGGTTGGTGGCGCGCTCCTGGCCGATGGTCGTCTGGGGGCCGTGGCCGGACAGCACCACGGTCGAGTCGTCGAGCGGCAGGCACACGCGGGCCAGCGAGTCGACCATCTCGGCCATGTCACCACCGGGCAGGTCGGTGCGTCCGATGGAGCCGGCGAACAGCAGATCCCCGGAGAAGAACACGGAAGGGATCTCCGCGGTCTCGGGCATCCGGAAGGTCACCGACCCCTTGGTATGGCCCGGCGCGTGCGCGACGGAGAGCTCCAGGCCCGCGAGCTCCAGCTTGGCGCCGTCGGTCAGCTCCTTGACGTCGTCCGGCTCACCCACGGTGATCTCGCCCATGAGCGGCATCCCGATGGAACGCCCGAGACCCATCGACGGGTCCTTCATCATGTAGCGGTCCTCGGGGTGGATCCACGCCGGTACTCCGTGCGCTCCGCACACCGGGACGACCGAGGCCACGTGATCGATGTGGCCGTGCGTGAGGACGACCGCGACGGGCTTGAGCCGATGCTTTCTCAGTGCTTCCTCGACGCCTTCGGCGGCCTGGTGGCCGGGGTCGATGATCACGCACTCCTCGCCGGCGGCGGGGGCGACGAGATAACAGTTCGTCCCCCAGGCCCCGGCGGGGAACCCGGCAATGAGCACGATCGTCCTCGTTTTGTGTCGGTACGGGCGGTCTTCCGGGCGGCTGCCCCAGTGGTCAGAGCCTACCGGCGCTGCCGATTCCTCAGCGAACCCATATACGGTACGGGGCACACGCAGGCGGTCGGTTCATAGGACGCATGCGTACCGGTCGGCGTACGAGACGCATGAGGAGAGAACCCCGTGGTCACCCAGGAACAGCGGAAGCGGCAGCTCGCGCGGGAGAAGTTCTTGCGGCAGCAGCAGCGGCGCACGGAGGCGCGACGCAAGGCCCGTGTACGCAACTCTGTGATCGCGTCGGTGCTCGGCGTGATCCTGGTGGGCAGCCTCGCGCTCTACACCTCCGGGGTCATGAAGGACGACGACAAGGCCAACGCGAGCTCCGAGACGAGCCCCAGCGCGGCGGCGACCAGCAAGGCGCCGGACCCGTGCGACAAGCCGGCCGCCGGCAAGGTCGAGACGCAGAGCTGGAAGAAGGAGCCGGCGATGTCCATCGACAAGTCGGCCAAGTACACGCTTGACCTCGCGACGACGTGCGGGAAGATCGACATCGCGCTGAAGACGTCGGCGGCCCCGCACACCGTGAACTCGTTCGACTTCCTCGCGAACAAGGGCTTCTTCGACCACACGAAGTGCCACCGGCTCACCACCAACGGCATCTACGTCCTGCAGTGCGGCGACCCGACGGGCTCCGGCAGCGGCGGGCCGGGCTACACCATCCCGGACGAGAATCTGAAGGACAAGAGCCTCAAGTCCAACGTCTACCCGGCGGGCACCGTCGCGATGGCGAACACCGGGCAGGCGCACACTGGAGGCAGCCAGTTCTTCCTCGTCTACCAGGACAGCCAGCTGCCCCCGAGCTACACCCCGTTCGGGACCATCTCGGAATCCGGTATGAAGGTGCTGAAGAAGATCGCCGCGGCCGGTGAGAGCACCGGCGCGGGCGACGGCGCGCCGAACGCGACCGTCGTGATCAACAAGGCGACGGTCACCAAATCCTGACCGTCAAGTGCGGAATTTCGGTCGCGCGGGATGCGGACAGGCAACCCGCTGGTCGCCTATGTTGGCCGTGACGAAACTGTGGACGATGCCCGGGGGCGGGGAAGCCTCCCGCAGGCATCATGTGGAGGAGGCGCTGTGAGCAGCGACCCGTGGGGCCGCGTCGACGAGACGGGGACCGTGTACGTGCGTACGGCCGACGGCGAGCAGGTCGTCGGTTCCTGGCAGGCCGGCTCCCCCGAGGAAGCCCTGGCCTACTTCGAGCGCAAGTACGAGGGCCTGGTTGTCGAGATCGGCCTCCTCGAGAAGCGAGTGAAGACCACCGACCTGTCGGCGAAGGACGCTCAGGCGGCCATCGACCACATCCGCGAGCAGGTCGACGCGCATCACGCGGTCGGCGACCTGGAAGCGCTCAAGGTGCGGTTGGACAAGCTCGTGGAGACCGTCGACAAGCGCCGCGAGGAGCGCAAGCAGCAGCGCGCGAAGCAGTCCGACGAGGCCCGGCACGCCAAGGAGGCGCTGGTCGTCGAGGCGGAGGAGCTGGCCCGGTCGGACCAGTGGCGGGCCGCCGGTGAGCGGCTGCGCGCGCTGGTGGACACCTGGAAGGGGCTGCCGCGCCTGGACCGCAAGTCCGACGACGAGCTGTGGCACCGCTTCTCGCACGCCCGCTCGGCCTTCTCCAAGCGCCGCAAGGCCCACTTCGCGTCGCTGGACGCGCAGCGCGAGGAGGCCCGCAGGACCAAGGAGCGGCTGGTCGGCGAGGCCGAGGCGCTGTCCGGGTCGACGGACTGGGGTCCGACGGCCGCGCGCTACCGCGAGCTGATGGCCGAGTGGAAGGCCGCGGGCCGCGCCCAGCGCGAGCACGAGGACGACCTGTGGAACCGCTTCCGCGGCGCCCAGGACGTCTTCTTCGCCGCCCGCAGTTCGGTCTTCGCCGAACGGGACGCCGAGCAGACCGAGAACCTCAAGCTGAAGGAGGAGCTGGCCGAGGAGGCCGAGAAGCTCCTGCCGATCGGCGACCTGAAGAGCGCCCGCGCCGCCTTCCGCACGCTCAACGAGCGCTGGGAGGCCATCGGCCACGTCCCGCGGGACGCCCGGCCGAAGGTCGAGGGACGGATGCACGCGGTCGAGCGCGCCCTCCAGGAGGCCGAGGAGACCGAGTGGCGCCGGACCAACCCGGAGGCACGCGCGCGTGCCGCGGGTCTGACCGGCCAGCTCCAGGCCGCCGTGGACAAGCTCCGGGGCCAGATCGACCAGGCCCGCGCCCAGGGCAACAACGCCAGGGCCGACAAGCTGGAGCGTGAGCTGGAGGGCCGCCAGGCACTCCTGGACCAGGCGCTCAAGGGTCTTGAGGAGTTCGGCGGCTGAGGCCGGATCCCGACTGTACGACGAGAGGGCCCCGCACATGACGTGCGGGGCCCTTCCGTGTCAGCGGAGCCTCTCCTCACCGGAGGCCCCGGGCGCGCGGCCCATTCTGTCCAGGTTGTCCAGAGCGTGCCGCAGTACCTCGCAGGCCTGGCGGTGATTGCCCGCGGACTGCAACAGTTCGGCCAGTCTGCGGCAGACGGTCACGGCCTCCGGGCCGAACCGTTTGCGGGTGAGATGGAAGGCGTTCTCCAGGATCTCGATGGCCTGCTGGTCCTGGCCGGTTTCGGTGAGAAGCTCGGCCAGCTCCAGGTGGACGGTGATGCTGTCGCCCTCGGCGTCCAGGGCGCCGGCCTGGATGATCATCCGCAGAATGGGAAGCGCGTCCCGTTGCCGTCCCATCGTCCGCAGGAGTCTGGCCAGTTGGAGGCCGGAGGAGACCATGGCGGCCTCCACTTCGGCGTCCATGACCGGTCCCGCCGTGGTCCCCCGAGCGGCCTTGGCCCGGTTGCGGACGAGGGGGAGCCGACCGACGTCGTTCTCCTGACTGCGCTGTGGCAGCGGGCGGTTCTTCGCGCTGAGCCTGCCCGAGACCTCTCGGTACAGGGTTTCCAGGTCCAGTGTGTCGGGCCCGTCGGGCACCCCTCTTCCCAGCACATGGAGCAGTTCGCCGGTGAACGCGGTATGGCGCTCGCCGTCCGGCGCCAGGGCCACGTGGTCCTTGGGCGAGGCCGTGAGGACGTAGGCACCGTCGATACCGGCCTGGGAGACGAGAGCGTCCTGCCCCGCGAGGGTGCGCGCGGCACGGCCGCTGAAACAGCAGTCGAGCACCACGACCTTGCGGCGGGCCCGGGACGCGAGGATCGCCTGCCGCAAATGGGTGTAGGCGACCGCGGTGTACCCCCGGGCGTCCCTCGAACCGGTGAGGGAGAGGTACAGGTCCGCCGTCTCGGAATCCCTGAGCCCATGGCCGCAGTAGTACACGAGCAGCGTGTCCTCGGCACGGCCGCCCGCCTCGTACACCGGGTCGAGGAGGGCGGCCGGGTTGTCGGGCTCGCTGACCGTCAGGGCGTGCGCCTGGGGCAGCCCCCAGACCATCGGGTCGCACAACATCGCCGCCAGGTCCAGGACGTTCGCCTCGACGGCCGGCAGCTGGGGCAGATGAACGTAGGTGGACGTGCCGATGAGCACGGCCGCCGAGGCGGAGGGATCAGGCAGGGCCGCCGTCATCGTCCCGTTCCCCGTTCAGCAACGCGGCGATGGCCCGCACGGTCCCTTCCTCGGCGCCGATCACCTCGACCTCGACCGTCCCGCTGCGCAGGATCACCCGCGGCGGGGTCCGGCGTGCAGTCCGCCACTGGTCGATGCACAGGGTCAGCTGTGCCGCGGACAGCCCACCGCTCACCACCAGCGTGATGAGGTCGAGCAGGGTACCCATGTGTTCGGGATCGGCGGGCCCGGAGCTGCGGAGTTCGCCGTGCAGTGCGCGACCGGTCTCCTCGTCCGCCTTGAGCCAGTGCAGCAGGGAACGCAGTTCCCTCTCCGCATCGGCCGTCCCGGCCACTCGCACATCGATCTGCGGCACTACCGTCCCTTCCGTCCGTGTACGGGTCGACCGTCGTTCGCGAGGCTGCCGTACTCGCTCGCCCGGCGCCGGTCATTCGAGCCTGGTGAGCGCCTGCTGGGTCAGGGCGCGCCGGGTCGAGGTGGCGACCGAGGAGAACTTCGCCAGTGATTCGGCGCCCGCCCCCAGGCGTGCGAGGCAGACACCCTGCCAGTATTCGCAGGTCAGAGTCGATGGGTGATCGGGTCCGAAAATCGAGCGCCAGAACTCGGCCAGACCCCTGAGCATGTCCACGGCCTCTTCCAGCGAGCCCCGCAGTACCAGGTGGACGGCCTCGCGCTGTTTCGCCTCCGCCGCTTCCGACGACATGGCCCGCAGAATGCTCCTGCGCGTGGCCTCGCTGAGCGTCACATACGCACCGGGGTCGTCCCGCCCCACGACCTGGCGGGTGTCGGGCCGGGCCAGGTCGGCCGACGAGTCCTCGTGCGGGCGGAACCACTCGACGGCTCGGTCACGCAGGTCGCCCGTCGCGATCTCGGCGACCAACTGGTCGGCGTTGGCGGGGCAGTTGAGCTTGGCCAGGACGTCCCCGGGGCCGGGCCGCATGGCCGGTTCCTTGGCCATGAGGTCCCCGACCAGATCCGCCAGGTCGTCGGGTATGCCGGGCTGTCCTCTCAGCGATGGGGGGTCCTCGTTGACGACGCGGTACAACAGGGCGTGCATCGAGCCCTCGCCCGAGGAGAAGGGCTGTCGGCCGGTGAGCATCTCGTAGATGCAGACGCCGAGGGAGTACATGTCGCTGTGCGGGCCCATCCGGTCGCCGGAGAGTGTTTCGGGCGGCAGATAGGCGGGGGTGCCGATCATCATTCCGGTCGCGGTGAGCGTGGTCTCGTTGGCGTCCAGGAGATGGGCGATGCCGAAGTCCTGGAGCACCACGCGACCGGTCCGGGTCAGATGGACGTTGCTGGGTTTGACGTCCCGGTGCAGCACTCCGGCGTCGTGCGCCGCGGCGAGTCCTGCGCACATGCCTGCGCCGACGGCCCGCACTGTGTCGGGCCGCAGGGCTCCGCGCTCGGCGAGCAGATCCCGAAGGTCCACGCCTTCGAGGAGTTCCATCACGAGGTAGGGCACCCTGCCCTGCGCCCCCATGTCGTGCACCGCCACGATGTTGGGGTGGGCGAGGCGGGCAAGCAGTTGGGCCTCGCGGGTAAATCGCTCCTGCAGGTCGGGCCCGGCGAAGTCCGAGCGGATGACCTTGACGGCCACCCGGCGCTTCAACGCCCGGTCCTCGGCTTCGTAGACCTGTCCCATGCCGCCGGAGCCCAGGGTGCGTAACACCTGGTACCGGTTGTCGATCACCTGCGTGTCCGCCACGTCCCCCGCCCCGAGCCCCGTCGTTCCTCGATGATTCTCCCGACTCGCCCGTCACGCAAGCGAATCAGGAGGGTTCGAGTTCTCGGATCGCGCTACGACCGGCTCCGCGCCGACGTCACGCGGTAGACGTCGTACACGCCCTCCACGCCCCTGACCGCCTTCAGGACGTGACCGAGGTGCTTCGGGTCGCCCATCTCGAAGGTGAAGCGGGAGGTGGCGACGCGGTCGCGGGAGGTCTGGACGGCCGCGGAGAGGATGTTGACGTGCTGGTCGGACAGGACGCGGGTGACGTCGGAGAGGAGCCGGGAGCGGTCCAGGGCCTCGACCTGGATGGCGACCAGGAAGACCGAGGACTGCGTGGGCGCCCACTCGACCTCGAGGATGCGCTCGGGCTCCCGGGACAGTGACTCCACGTTGACGCAGTCGTTGCGGTGAACCGATACGCCACTACCCCGGGTGACGAAGCCGATGATCGGGTCGCCGGGGACGGGGGTGCAGCAGCGGGCCAGCTTGACCCACACGTCCTCGACGCCCTTGACGACGACACCGGGGTCGGCGTTGGTACGCCGCTTGCGCCCGCGGCCGTGGGACGGCGGGACCGACTCGTCGATCTCCTCGGTGGCCGCCTCCTCGCCGCCGAGCGCCTGGACCAGCTTCTGCACGATGTTCTGCGCGGAGACATGGCCCTCACCGATCGCCGCGTACAGCGCGGAGATGTCCGAGTACCGCATCTCGTGCGCGAGCGTGACGAGGGAGTCACCTGTGAGGATGCGCTGGATCGGCAGGTTCTGCTTGCGCATCGCGCGGACGATGGAGTCCTTGCCCTGCTCGATCGCCTCGTCGCGGCGCTCCTTGGAGAACCAGGCACGGATCTTGTTGCGCGCCCGCGGCGACTTCACGAAGTTCAGCCAGTCCCGGGACGGCCCGGCCCCGGGCGCCTTGGACGTGAAGACCTCGACGAGGTCGCCGTTGTCCAGGGTCGACTCCAGCGGCACGAGACGGCCGTTGACGCGGGCTCCTATGGTGCGGTGGCCCACCTCGGTGTGCACCGCGTACGAGAAGTCCACCGGGGTGGCACCGGCCGGCAGCGCTATGACGTCGCCCTTGGGGGTGAAGACGAAGACCTCGTTGCGCGAGAGGTCGAAGCGCAGGGACTCCAGGAACTCGCCGGGGTCCTCGGTCTCCTTCTGCCAGTCGAGGAGCTGACGCAGCCACGCCATGTCGTTGAGGTGGTCGTCCTTGCCGGTGGTCCTCGGCTGGTCCGAGCGGACCTTGGAGGTGCCGGCGACGGCCTCCTGCTTGTACTTCCAGTGCGCGGCGATGCCGTACTCGGCGCGGCGGTGCATGTCGAAGGTGCGGATCTGCAGTTCGACCGGCTTGCCGTTCGGCCCGATGACCGTCGTGTGGAGCGACTGGTACATGTTGAACTTGGGCATCGCGATGTAGTCCTTGAACCGGCCGGGGACCGGGTTCCATCGCGCGTGCACGGTGCCGAGGGCGGCGTAGCAGTCGCGGACGGTGTCGACGAGGACGCGGATGCCGACCAGGTCGTAGATCTCCGCGAAGTCGCGACCGCGGACGATCATCTTCTGGTAGACGCTGTAGTAGTGCTTGGGGCGGCCGGTGACGGTGGCCTTGATCCGGGCCGCGCGCAGGTCGGACTGGACCTCGTCGGTCACTATGGCCAGGTACTCGTCACGCTTCGGCGCCCGCTCGGCCACCAGCCGGACGATCTCGTCGTACATCTTGGGGTAGAGGATCGCGAAGGCGAGGTCCTCCAGCTCCCACTTGATGGTGTTCATGCCCAAGCGGTGGGCGAGCGGCGCGTAGATCTCCAGCGTCTCGCGCGCCTTCTTCTCCTGCTTCTCGCGCTTGAGGTAGCGCATGGTGCGCATGTTGTGCAGCCGGTCGGCGAGCTTGATGACCAGGACGCGCGGGTCCTTGGCCATGGCCACGACCATCTTGCGCACGGTCTCGGCCTGCGCGGCCTCGCCGAACTTGACCTTGTCCAGTTTGGTGACGCCGTCGACGAGCAGCGCCACGGAGTCGCCGAAGTCGCGGCGGAGCTGGTCGAGGCCGTATTCGGTGTCCTCGACGGTGTCGTGCAGCAGGCCCGCCATCAGGGTCGCCGGGTCCATGCCGAGCTCGGCGAGGATCGTGGTCACGGCGAGGGGGTGGGTGATGTACGGGTCGCCGCTCTTGCGCTTCTGGCCGCGGTGCCAGCGCTCCGCGACCTGGTACGCCTTCTCGATCTGGCGCAGGGTCGCGGTCTCGATCTTCGGGTCGTTGCTGCGCACTATCCGCAGCAGGGGCTCCAGGACCGGGTTGTACGGGTTGGAGCGCTGGACGCCGAGACGGGCGAGACGGGCACGGACGCGGTTGGAGGAGCCGGTGCGGGCGGGCTGGCCCGTGTTCGTGCGGGCCGCCGGGGTCGCCGAACCGGCGGGCTCGGACGAGGCGGGCTTGGGTCGGGGCGGCTCGGCCGGCTTGTCGACGGGCGCGGACTGGGCGTGCTCGACCGGCCCGCGGACGTCGTTCGTCGCGGTCTTCGCGTCCGGCGCGGGCTTCGCCGCGGGCGCCGAGCCGGGCTCGGGCTTGGCGGCGGTCAGTGGCTGGGCCTCGTCTGGCAAGAGGACTCCTCGTGCGCGATCCGAATCCCCCGGTCAGGCTCCGGAGAACCCATGGTAGCGATCCTGCGCCCCGGCATCGCCCGCAGGCCGATGTGAGGGTCGTCTACCTCTGGAACACGAGGGGCTGCCGTCGGCATTCCGCCGGATCCGGGCGGGGCGCCTCGCTCCACCATGCGCGACGGCCGTCCCGGTCTCCCGGAACGGCCGTCGCACGATGCATGCGTGGTGCGGTCGGAGATCAGACCACGAGCAGCGCTTCCAGCGGGGCGCCCGAAAGGGCCGGCTCCAGACGGGCCCGCCCGCCCAGGAAGCCCAGCTCCATCAGCACCGCGAGGCCCGCCACCTCGGCGCCCGCGCGGTGGATGAGCTCGATGGACGCCTCGGCGGTGCCGCCCGTGGCCAGCACGTCGTCGACGATCAGGATGCGGTCGTCGGCGGACAGGTCCTCCGCGTGCACCTCGATCTCCGCCGAGCCGTACTCCAGGTCGTACGCCTGGCTGAGGGTCGCCCCAGGGAGCTTGCCCGCCTTGCGCACGGGGATGAAGCCCAGTCCCGCGCGGACGGCGACCGGGGCGCCGAGGATGAAGCCCCGGGCCTCCAGACCGACGATCTTCGTGGCGCCGGTGTTCGCGGCGACCGCGGCCAGCGCGTCGGTGAGCGCCGTGAACGCCGCCGGGTCCGCCAGGAGCGGGGTGATGTCCTTGAACATCACCCCCGGCTCCGGGTAGTCGGCCACATCGCGGATACGGCTGAGCAGCAGCGCCGTGATGTCTACGAGTCCGGTCATCGGCGCTTGCCCGAGGGACGGCCACGGCCACGGCCGCGGGAGGCGGGCTGGGTGCGCGGACCGACGACCGCGTGCGCGGAGTCCTCCGGCTCACCCTCGTCCGAGAAGTCGCCGCGGACCTCCGCGAGTTCCTCCTCGGCGGTGGCCTGCGAGCGCTTGGCCAGGACCCGCTTCCTGAGGGCCTTCATGGCCGGCTCGCGCTCCTTGAGGTCGGCGACGAGCGGGGTGGCGATGAAGATCGAGGAGTACGCACCGGCGGCGAGACCGACGAACAGCGACAGCGAGATGTCGTTGAGCGTGCCCGCGCCGAGGAAACCGCCACCGATGAACAGCAGGCCCGCCACCGGAAGCAGCGCGACCACCGTGGTGTTGATCGAGCGGACCAGGGTGCCGTTGATCGAGCGGTTGGCGATGTCGCTGTAGGTCCAGCGGTTCTGCTTGGTGATGTCCTTGGTCTGCTCCTTGAGGGAGTCGAAGACGACCACCGTGTCGTAGAGCGAGTAGCCGAGGATGGTCAGCAGACCGATCACCGTGCCCGGCGTGACCTCGAAGCCGACGAGGGCGTAGATGCCGACGGTGATGGTGATGTCGTGGATCAGGGCGACGAGCGCCGCGATGGCCATGCGCCACTCGAAGGCGATCGCCAGATAGATCACGACGAGGACCATGAAGATCGCCAGACCCTGCCAGGCCTTGTTGGCGATCTGGTCGCCCCAGCTGGGTCCGACCAGATCGGCGGCGATGCTCTCCGGGTCGACCTTGAAGTCCTTGGCCAGGTCCGTCTTGATCTGGTCGGACTGCTTGGTGTCCATGCCGGCGATCTGGATGCGCAGCGTGCCGTTGCCGAGCTTCTGCACCACGGCGTCGTGGCCGGAGGCTTCCTTCGCGAAGTCCTCGGCCTGGGAGACCGAGACGCTGGTCTTCTCGGTGGTGAAGACCGCGCCGCCCTGGAAGTCGATGCCCATGTTGAGGCCGCGTACCGCGAGGCCCAGGATCGCCGTGATGGTGATCAGGATCGAGATGCCGTACCAGAGCTTGCGGTGACCGATGAAGTCGTAGCTGATCTCGCCGCGGTGCAGTCGGGCGCCGAGGTTGCCGAGTTTCGACATGCTCACGCCTCCTTCGTCTCAACGGGGGCGGGACGGCGGGTGCGGCGCAGCGGCGGCTTGGCACCCAGGCTCTTCGGGTCGAGGCCGGACCACTTGCTGCCGCTCGCGAAGAACTTCCGGCGGGCCAGCAGCGTCATCAGCGGCTTGGTGAAGAAGAAGACCACCACCACGTCGAGCACGGTGGTCAGACCGAGCGTGAACGCGAAGCCCTGGACCTTGCCTACCGTCACGATGAACAGCACCGCGGCGGCGAGGAACGACACGAAGTCGGAGACCAGGATGGTGCGCCGGGCACGCGGCCAGGCCCGCTCGACGGCGGGGCGCAGCGAGCGGCCCTCGCGGATCTCGTCCCTTATGCGTTCGAAGTACACGATGAACGAGTCCGCGGTGATACCGATCGCGACGATGGCACCGCACACGGCCGGCAGGTTCAGCGCGAAGCCGATGGCCGGGCCGAGCAGCGCCATGAGCACGTAGGTGAGGATGCCGGAGACCAGCAGCGAGGCCATCGCGACGAGCGACAGACCCCGGTAGTAGGCCACCAGGTAGATCACGACCAGCAGGAGGCCGATGGCACCGGCGAGCAGACCGGCGTGCAGCTGGTCACCGCCGAGCGCGGCGGTCACCGTGGTCACGCTCTGCTCCTGGAAGGAGAGCGGGAGGGCGCCGTACGACAGCATGTTGGCGAGGTTCTGGGCCTCGTCCTGCGTGAAGCTGCCGGAGATCTGGGCGCTGCCGCCGGTGATCGAGGAGCTGACATAGGGGCTGGAGACGACCTCGCCGTCGAGGACGATGCCGAACTCGTTCTGCGGCTGGGTGTTCTTCGCGAGCTGGCCCGTGATGTCCGCGAACTTCTTCGCGCCCTTGCCGGTGAAGGTCATGGTGACCTGCCAGCCGGCGGCGGTCTGCGTGTCGAAGACCGCCTGGGCCTTCTTGACCTCGGTGCCGTCGACGGCGGCCGGGCCGAGCAGGTACTTGTACCAGACGCCGGAGCTCTCGCCACAGCCCAAGGTCGGCTCGCCCGGCTTGGCGCCCTCGCCCGCGGCGGTGCGCTGCGCCTTCTTGGAGCAGTCCAGGGCGGCGTACTGGGCCTGGAGCTTGGCCTGGGCGGCGGACGGAGCGTTGCTGGCGGGGGCCGACGGGGACGCGGAGCTCGACGCGCTCGCGGACGCCGACGGCGTGGAGTCGGCCTTCAGCGCGTCGCTGACCGCGCGACCCTGCGAGGTGGCGGTGGCCGACGGGGAGGACGACGAGGTCGCCTTCTCGCCGGTGCCGGACTTGCTCGCGGAGGGGCTGGGCGAGGCGGTCGAGGAGCCGCTGGCGGACGGGCTCGGCGTGGCGGCCGCGGCGCCGGTGGCTTCCTGGGCAAGGACCGGACGGAAGTACAGCTTGGCGGTGGTGCCGACCTGGTCGCGGGCCTCCTTGGAGTTGGTGCCCTTGGGGATGTTCACGATGATGTTGCGGTCACCCTGGGTCTGCACCTCCGCCTCGGAGACGCCCAGGCCGTTGACACGGCGGTTCATGATGTCGACCGCGGTGTCCATGTTGGCCTTGTTGATCGCGGACCCTTGGTCGGCCTTGGCCTCCAGCGTGATGCTGGTGCCTCCGGCAAGGTCGATGCCGAGACGCGGGGTGGTGTGTCCGGAGAGGAACATTCCACCGGTGAGCGCCACGATGGCGATCAGGATCAGGGCCAGCGCGCGCCCTGGCTTGCTCTGGGCACTCGCGCTCCGGCCCCTTTTAGGTGCTGCCACCTTCTCGTACTCCCTCTCGGGCCGCTCTCGCGCCGGTCGGCGGGCGGGCGGCCATGACTGGTGTCGGGATCCCGTGCGAGCCGCGCAGGTCCGGGGCGCGCCGAGCTGGTGGCGCGCACCCCGGAGTGCGACTACTTCGCGTCGGAGTCGCCGTCGGTCTTCTTCGGCTCGTCGTCCGACTTCGCCTCGGCGGCCTCGGCGGGCGCGTCGTCGGCGGGCTCCTCGGCCGTGTCCTTCTTACCGAGGTCGACGGACTTCTCGTCGGAGGCGGCGGCAGCTTCGTCGGCGGACTCGTCGGTCTCGGTGAGGGAGGAGGCGTCGTCCGGGACGACGTCGGAGTCGGACTTCAGGTCGTGCTCGATGCCGTGCACGATGCGGTTGTACTCGTCGTCCGTGAGCACGGCACCGATGGAGTTCTTCGCGAAGAGAAGATCGACGCCGGGAGCGGCGTCGAGGAGGACCGTGTCCTCGTTGACCTCCTTCACCGTGGCGTACATGCCCCCGATGGTGCGGACGCCGCTGCCGGGCTGCATGTCGTTCCGCATGCTCGCGGCCTGCTGCTGCTTCTTCTTGGCCGAGCGGGTCATCAGGAACATGGCCCCGATGAGCACGATGAACGGGAGGAGGGTCACGAGACTCACGGGTCGGTACTTCCTTCACGCGACCGCGAAGAGAGCGGCCTGATGGTTGGGGGTATGTATACCGCCGACAAAGGCGGCATCGGCGGAGTCTAAGCGAGTCCGCGCGCAGGGAACAACGCTCAGCATCGCACCAGGGTTCCGGACCCGGCCAATGCTTCGCCGTCACAAAGGCATCACGTCCCGAACAGGTCCTGTTGTCCGTTTCCTGTGGACGCCGAGCGGGGCGGGGTGAGGCCGAGATGCGCCCATGCGGCGGGTGTGGCGACGCGTCCGCGCGGGGTGCGGGCGAGCAGGCCCTCCCGTACGAGGAAGGGCTCGGCCACCTCTTCGACGGTCTCGCGCTCCTCCCCCACCGCGACCGCGAGCGTGGACAGGCCGACCGGGCCGCCGCCGAAGAGCTTGAGCAGGGCTTCCAGGACTCCGCGGTCGAGGCGGTCGAGGCCCCGGGCGTCGACCTCGTAGACCTTGAGCGCGGCCGCGGCGATGTCGCGGGTGATGATCCCGTCGGCCTTGACCTGGGCGTAGTCCCGGACCCGGCGCAGCAGGCGGTTGGCGATACGGGGTGTTCCGCGGGAGCGGCCCGCGATCTCGGCGGCGCCCTCGGAGCCGATCTCGACATCGAGCAGGTTGGCCGAGCGGTGGATGACGCGCTCCAGCTCGGCGGGCTCGTAGAACTCCATGTGGGCGGTGAAACCGAAGCGGTCGCGCAGCGGGGGCGGCAGCAGGCCCGCGCGCGTGGTGGCGCCGACCAGGGTGAACGGGGGCAGCTCCAGCGGGATGGCGGTGGCGCCGGGGCCCTTGCCGACGATGACGTCGACGCGGAAGTCCTCCATCGCCATGTACAGCATCTCCTCGGCGGGCCGCGACATGCGGTGGATCTCGTCGAGGAAGAGGACCTCGCCCTCCTGGAGGGAGGAGAGGATCGCGGCGAGGTCGCCGGCGTGCTGGATGGCGGGGCCCGAGGTGATGCGGATGGGGGCGCCCATCTCGGCCGCGATGATCATCGAGAGGGTGGTCTTGCCGAGGCCGGGGGCACCGGAGAGGAGCACGTGGTCGGCGGTGGCGCCCCGCGCGCGTGCGGCCCGCAGGACCAGGTCGAGCTGCTCGCGGACCTTCTCCTGACCGATGAACTCGTCCAGGTCCTTGGGGCGCAGGGCGGCCTCGACGGCCTGGTCCTCACCGTCGGCGGACGCACCGACCAGCCGCTCGGCGGTGGTCTCGTCGGTGGTGTCGTCCCAGTTCACTGACGTTCTCCTAGCGGGCGCGGTTCAGGGTTTGCAGGGCGGCCTTCAGCAGTCGGCCGACCTGAGGCGTGCCCTCGGACGCCTCTGCCTGCGGGGTCACGGCGGTGACGGCCTCGTCGGCCTCGCGCGTGGCGTACCCGAGGCCGATGAGGGCGGCGTGCAGCTGGTCGCGCCAGCCCTGGGTGACGGGAGCGCCGATCGCGGGGGCGCCGATCGGCTCGCCCAGCCGGTCCTTGAGCTCCAGGAGCAGCTTCTGGGCGCCCTTCTTGCCGATGCCGGGCACGGCGATGAGCGCCTTCTCGTCGCCTGTGGCCACCGCTCGGCGCAGCGCGTCCGGCGCGTGCACGGCGAGCATGGCCTGGGCAAGGCGCGGGCCGACTCCGCTGGCGGTCTGGAGCAGCTCGAAGATCTGGCGCTCGTCGTCGTCGACGAAGCCGTAGAGGGTGAGGGAGTCCTCGCGCACGACGAGGGAGGTGGCGAGCTTGGCCGGCTGGCCGAGGCGAAGGGTCGACAGCGTGTTCGGCGTGCACTGCACCGCCATGCCGACACCGCCGACCTCGACCACCGCGGTGTCGGGAGCGAGTGCGGCGATGGTGCCGCTCACGAAGGCGATCATGCCGTACGGCCTTTCCGTGCTGTGGCTGCGTGCAGGGCGACGGCCTGCTGGAGTCGGTTCTGGGCGGGCGCGCGCCAGATGTGGCAGATGGCGAGCGCGAGGGCGTCTGCGGCGTCGGCCGGTTTGGGCGGTGCGTCCAGCCGCAGCAGGCGGGTGACCATGGCGCCGACCTGGGCCTTGTCGGCGCGGCCGCTGCCGGTGACGGCGGCCTTGACCTCGCTCGGGGTGTGCAGGGCGACGGGGATGCCGCGGCGGGCGGCGCACAGCATGGCGACGGCGCTGGCCTGGGCGGTGCCCATCACCGTACGGACGTTGTGCTGGCTGAACACCCGCTCCACTGCGACGCATTCGGGCCGGTGTTCGTCCAGCCACTGCTCGATGCCCTGCTCGACGGCGACGAGCCGCTGCCCCAACTCGGCGTCCACGGGCGTGCGTACGACCCCGACGCCGATCATCGTGAGCGGCCGGCCCGCGACCCCCTCGACCACACCGACACCGCACCGCGTCAGTCCGGGGTCCACCCCGAGTACGCGCACCACGCCCCCCTCTCGCTTTCGATCGCCTGTTTGTGCAGGCTATCCGCTGCCACCGACAACGTCGGCGGGCCGGTGGGGTGTGTCCCACCGGCCCGCCGAAATCCGCTCAACTCGCGGCAGGGTTACGCGTCGACCTTCTCCATGACCTCGTCGCTGACGTCGAAGTTGGCGAAGACGTTCTGGACGTCGTCGCTGTCCTCGAGGGCGTCGATCAGCCTGAAGATCTTCCGGGCGCCCTCCTCGTCCAGCTCGACCTGCATGGTCGGGACGAAGTTGGCGTCGGCGGAGTCGTAGTCGATCCCGGCGTCCTGGAGCGCGGTGCGGACGGCGACCAGGTCGGTGGCCTCGCTGAGGATCTCGAAGGACTCGCCCAGGTCGTTGACCTCCTCGGCGCCCGCGTCCAGGACGGCACCGAGCACGTCGTCCTCGGTGAGCTCGCCCTTGGGGACGATGACGACGCCCTTGCGGTTGAAGAGGTACGACACCGAACCGGGGTCGGCCATGTTGCCGCCGTTGCGGGTCATGGCGACCCGCACGTCGGAGGCGGCGCGGTTGCGGTTGTCGGTGAGGCACTCGATGAGCACCGCGACGCCGTTCGGGCCGTAGCCCTCGTACATGATCGTCTCGTAGTCGGCGCCGCCGGCCTCAAGACCGCCGCCACGCTTGATCGCGGAGTCGATGTTCTTGTTCGGAACAGACGACTTCTTCGCCTTCTGCACGGCGTCGTACAGCGTCGGATTGCCGTCCAGGTCCACGCCGCCCATGCGCGCCGCGACCTCGATGTTCTTGATCAGCTTCGCGAAGAGCTTGCCGCGCTTGGCATCGATCACGGCCTTCTTGTGCTTCGTCGTGGCCCATTTAGAGTGGCCGGACATCTGCCTATCTCCTTCGCGTAACCCATCTCTGCAACCAACGCCTGAGATCCTACAAGGACTCCCGCGTCCGGTACGCGCGCACCATGTCGACAAAGAGGGAGTGCACGCGGTGGTCGCCGGTCAGTTCCGGGTGGAACGACGTGGCGAGCGCGTCGCCCTGACGCACCGCGACGATGTGGCCGTCGTGCTCGGCGAGCACCTCGGCCTGGGCGCCGACGGACTCCACCCAGGGGGCGCGGATGAAGACGCCTTCCACAGGATCGCCCGGGACTCCCTTGACGTCGACCGCGGCTTCGAAGGACTCGTTCTGACGTCCGAAGGCGTTGCGGCGCACGATCATGTCGATGCCGCCGATCGTCTCCTGGCCCGAGCGCGGGTCGAGGATCTTGTCGGCCAGCATGATCAGCCCCGCGCAGGTGCCGTAGACGGGCATGCCGTCCCGCACGCGCGCGCGGAGCGGCTCCATCACGCCGAACAGGACCGCCAGCTTGGAGATCGTGGTGGACTCGCCGCCGGGGATGACGAGGCCGTCCACCTCGGCGAGTTCGTCGGGGCGCCGCACCGGCCTGGCCACGGCGTCGGCCGCGGCCAGGGCCACGAGGTGCTCCCGGACGTCGCCCTGGAGGGCCAGGACGCCTATGACAGGAGTGCTCATGAGTGGTTACCAGCCGCGGTTGGCGTAGCGCTCGGCCTCGGGGAGGGTGTCGCAGTTGATGCCGACCATGGCCTCGCCGAGGTTGCGGGACGCGTCCGCGATGATCTTCGGGTCGTCGTAGAAGGTGGTGGCCTTCACGATGGCGGCGGCGCGCTTGGCGGGGTCGCCGGACTTGAAGATGCCGGAGCCGACGAAGACACCCTCGGCGCCGAGCTGGCGCATCAGCGCGGCGTCGGCCGGGGTCGCGACACCACCGGCGGAGAACAGCACCACGGGGAGCTTGCCGAGCTCGGCGACCTCCCTGACGAGCTCGTACGGGGCGCGCAGCTCCTTGGCGGCGGCGTAGAGCTCGTTGTTGTCGTAGCCGCGCAGGCGGGCGATCTCGTTCTTGATCTGGCGCAGGTGGCGGACGGCCTCGACGACGTTGCCGGTGCCGGCCTCGCCCTTGGAGCGGATCATCGCGGCGCCCTCGGCGATGCGGCGCAGGGCCTCGCCCAGGTTGGTGGCACCGCAGACGAAGGGGGTCGTGAACGCGAACTTGTCGCTGTGGTTGACCTCGTCGGCCGGGGTGAGGACCTCGGACTCGTCGATGTAGTCGACGCCGAGGGACTGCAGGACCTGGGCCTCGACGAAGTGGCCGATGCGGGACTTGGCCATGACCGGGATCGAGACGGCCTCGATGATGCCCTCGATCATGTCCGGGTCGGACATACGGGCCACGCCGCCGTCCTTGCGGATGTCGGCCGGCACCCGCTCCAGAGCCATGACGGCTACGGCGCCCGCGTCCTCCGCGATCTTCGCCTGCTCCGGTGTGACGACGTCCATGATCACGCCGCCCTTGAGCTGCTCCGCCATGCCGCGCTTCACGCGCGCGGTGCCGGTCTCGGGAGCCTGGTTCTCGATGCTGGACACGGGTTGACCTCGCTGAAGTGAAAGGGACTGCTGCAGCACCGAGGAAACGCCACCGGACCAGTCCACAGCAAGGGCCAATGCAGAGCCGGTGGATCGTTTTGCCTTCGGTCTACGCGGCCCGGTCCACCAGGGCCGCGGGCGGCTCGTCGTCCATCTCGAAGGCCATCGGGAAGGGGGCGTGGCCGGCCAGGCGGAACCAGCGGACCTTGCGGTGCTGGCGCAGCCGGCGGGCGGCGCCGACGGCGTCGTTGTGGAAGCGGCGGGCCATGGGGACCCGGCGTACGGCCTCGGTGAGCTCATGGGCGGCCGCCTCTCCCCCGGGCACCTCGCGAACCGCCTCCACCTGGGCCGGCTCCGCGAACACGGCCCTCAGTGCCTGGCTCAGCTCGCTCTCGGCCACTTCCCGCTGCTCTTCCTCGGCCTGCCGGGCGGCGTGCGCGGCCTCGTACAGGACGATCGACGCGGCCGGGTCGAGCACGCCCGAGGTGGCCAGCTCCTGGGCCACGGAGGCACGCCGGAGCAACTGCGCGTCCAGGCCCGCGCGCGTGGCGTCGATCCTGGCGTGCAGCCGGTCGAGACGGCCCGCGGTCCAGCTCAGATAAAGGCCGATCGCGACCAGCGCGACGAGAATCCAGATGAGGGTGGCAGTCACGGGCAGCAAGGCTATCGGGGCGGGTGGGGGCCGGGTGGGCCAGGCACGGGTGGACCGCCGCGGGCGAGACGAGGGCGGGCCGGGGGATGTCCGAGCGCCAGGAGGCTGTCACTGGCGACCCTGGAGGTCCGCGTCGGCAGTTCCCTCCCGGGGGCAGGTCAGCCGGTGCCGTGCCGGGCGGGCCGCCGCCCGTCCCTCAGGGCCACCCAGTCACCGGTACGGCCGTCCGGTCGGGTGCGTGCGGCGCCTCACGCGGTGACCGGGCGCGGGACGAGACGACCAGGTCCGTGACAGGCATGCGGGCGCCCGCGATGCGGCCCCGCCTCGCAGGGCCACGACAGTGCTCAGCCGCCGGCCCGGCGATCAATTCGTCCCCCTCACCGGGTGCCCCAGCACGCGGCGAGTCGACCTCCCCCCGACCACCCCCAAGGCCGCAACCCAGGTCAGTCCCCTGCGCGGCGGCCACATCGGCAGCCTGCCCAAGTGACCGTGCACGGGGCGAGTCGGCCTGAGTCCGGCGACCCCGCCCAGCCCCCGCCGCGGCGATCAGTCCCGGGCCAGTCCCAGGCGCGCTCGCAAGCCCGGCCCCCGGTCGTCGTCCGCCGTCGCCACCGCCGCCGCGCCCGACGTCACCGTTTCGTAGACCGACAGGATGTCCGCGCCGACGGTCGACCAGTCGAAGCGGCGGACGTGTGCGCGGCCGCGGTCGCGGAGTTCGGCCAGTCTCGCCGGGTCGCCGAGCAGTCGTACCGCCGCCTCGGCCAGCGCGTCCGCGTCCTCGTTGGCGAAGAGCTCGCCCGCCCCGCCGTAGTCGAGGACCTGGGCGAAGGCGTCGAGGTCGGAGGCGAGCACCGGGGCGCCCGCGGACATGGCCTCGACCAGGATGATCCCGAAGCTCTCGCCGCCGGTGTTGGGGGCGACGTACAGGTCGACGCTGCGCAGGAAGCGCGCCTTGTCCTGGTCGCTGACCATGCCGAGGAACTCCACGCGCGCGCGCAGTTCCTCCGGAAGGGACTCCACCGCCTCCTTCTCGTCGCCGCGCCCGGCGACCAGCAGCCTGGTCTGCGGACGTTCGGCGAGGATCCTCGGCAGGGCCTTCATCAGCACCGGCAGGCCCTTGCGGGGCTCGTCGATGCGGCCCATGAAACCGATCGTGTCGCCCTGCCACTCGGGCTTCGGCTGGGCCTTGGCGAAGAAGCCGACGTCCACGCCGTTCGGGATCACCACCGCGTCGCCGCCGAGGTGCTCGACGAGGGTGCGGCGGGCGTACTCGCTCACCGCGATCCGGGCGCTGATCTTCTCGAGGGCGGCCTGGAGGATCGAGTACGCGGCGACCATGACGCGCGAGCGCGGGTTCGAGGTGTGGAACGTGGCGACGATCGGCCCCTGCGCGGCCCAGCAGGTCAGCAGCCCGAGCGAGGGCGAGGACGGCTCGTGGATGTGGACGACGTCGAACGCCCCGTCGTGCAGCCAGCGCCGGACCCGGGCCGCCGACAGGAAGCCGAAGCTGAGGCGGGCCACCGAGCCGTTGTACGGCACCGGGACCGCACGGCCCGCCGAGACCACGTACGGCGGCAGCGGGGTGTCGTCGTCGGCCGGGGCGAGCACGGACACCTCGTGGCCGAGACGGATGAAGTACTCGGCGAGATCGCGGATGTGGAACTGGACGCCACCCGGCACGTCCCAGGAGTACGGGCAGACGATGCCGATTCTCACGGGCGGGCCCCGTCCGAGGGTCGGGGTTCGAGGTCCTTCAGCCACAAACGCTGCAGCATGTGCCAGTCCTCCGGATGGTCGGCGATCCCTGTGGCGAAGGCATCGGCCAGCGCCTGTGCCATGACAGACGTCTTTTCGGCCCGTGTACCTGTCTCGGGCACCCCGACCGGGGGATGCACCCGTCCCTGCATGACGGGCGAGTCGTCGTACCAGAGTGTCACCGGCAGCAGCAGCGCGCCCGTCTGCTGGGCCAGCAGGGCCGGGCCCGCGGGGATGCGGGTCGCCTCGCCGAAGAACCGCACCTCGACCCCGGAGGACGACAGGTCGCGTTCGGCGACCAGGCAGACCAGGCCGCCGTCCCGCAGCCGCCGGGCCAGCGTGCCGAAGGCGGTGCCGCCGCTGTGCGGGAGCACCTCCATGCCGAGGCCCTCGCGGTAGGCGACGAAACGGTCGTACAGCGTCTCGGGCTTGAGCCGTTCGGCGACCGTGGTGAACGGTGTCTCCAGCTTGGTGGTGACCCAGGCGCCGGCCAGATCCCAGTTGGCCATGTGCGGCAGCGCGAGGATGACGCCCTTGCCCGCGGCGAGTCCGTCGGTGAGGTGGTGCAGGCCCTTGGGGTCGAAGCCGGCCTTGATGCGCTCCTTGCTCCAGGCGGGCAGCCGGAAGGACTCCATCCAGTAGCGCAGATACGACCGCATGCCCGCGCGTGAGAGCTCGGCGAGGCGCTCGGGGCTCGCGTCGGGCAGCACGCGCGCGTAGTTGCCCTCCAACCGGAGCACGCCCTTGCCGCGCTGCTTCCAGGCCAGGTCGGCGATGCTCCGGCCGAGGCGCACGGCGACCGGCTCGGGGAGCTTCTTCACCACGCCCCAGCCGAGGCCGTACAGCGAGTCCGTCAGCCGCTCCCGGGCGCTCACTTCGCGGCCTCGCTCCCCTGTTCCCGGGACTCCCCCGCAGCAGGATGGGTCGTGGAGGGCTCGTCGGCGGCATCCTCGGCCTCCGCGGACTCCCGGCGGACCGTGACGACCCGCTGGATCAGCGTGACCAGGCTGCCGACGGCGACGATCCACAGGGCGACGGGCAGCAGGTACTGGATGCCGGGCACGCCGAACTTGTGCAGGCCCGCGAGGCCGGCCGCGACCAGCGAGATCACCAGACGCTCGGCGCGCTCGACGAGGCCGTTGACGGCGACCGGCAGTCCGATCGACTCGCCACGGGCCTTCGTGTACGACACCACCTGGCCGCTGGCCAGGCAGAAGATGGAGACCGCGCACAGGGCGATGTCGTCGCCCCCGCCCGCGTACCAGAGGGCGAAGCCGCCGAAGATCGCGCCGTCCGCGACCCGGTCGAGCGTGGAGTCCAGGAAGGCCCCCCAGCGGCTGGAGCGGCCGAGCTGCCGGGCCATGTTGCCGTCGACGAGGTCGGAGAACACGAACAGCGTGATCACGACCGTGCCCCAGAAGAACTCGCCCATGGGATAGAAGACCAGCGCGCCCGCGACCACTCCGGCCGTGCCGAGGAGGGTGACCGTGTCGGGGCTGACGCCCCTTCTGATCAGAAACGAGGCGAACGGCGTGAGAACACGCGTGAAGAAAGCACGCGCGTACTTGTTCAGCATGGCCTTCCCGAGGGTCGGTGTCGCCGCGCGGCCCCTGCTGGCCACCGGCTGGCCCATCGTAGCCACGCGCACGCGTGGGCGACGGCCGGGCACCCGGAGCCCGTGTCACGGGCTCGACGCGTCCGGGTCACGGCGCGATCGCGTCCGTCGTATGGACGCACCGTGACGGGAGTGGAAAGCTCGAAGGACCGCGGGCGTCACCGGAGCCGCACCGCACGCGGGTCCGCATGTCCGCGCCCACAGAGACCTCACCGTGCACGGGAGGCAAGGCCATGGGCGACAAGGCGAACGCACACCCCGGAGCCGCCGGCAGGGCAACAGCGGCCGACCACCCCGCGTCCGTACGGAATGTGGTGCTGGTCGGCCACTCCGGATCGGGCAAGACGACATTGGTGGAAGCTCTCGCACTCACCGCGGGGGCAGTGAACCGGGCGGGCCGCGTGGAGGACGGCGGCACCGTCTCGGACTACGACGAGATCGAGCACCGGCAGCAACGCTCGGTGCAGCTCTCCCTGGTGCCCGTCGAATGGGACGGGTACAAGATCAATATTCTGGACACCCCCGGATACGCCGACTTCGTCGGGGAGCTCAGGGCCGGTCTGCGAGCGGCGGACGCGGCCCTTTTCGTCGTCTCGGCCTCGGACGGGGTGGACGGCTCCACGCGCATGGTGTGGGAGGAGTGCGCTGCCGTCGGGATGCCCCGCGCGATTGTGGTCACGCATCTGGAGGCCGCGCGGGCGGACTTCGAGGAGATGACGCGGATCTGCGCGGAGGTCTTCGGGGGCGACGACCCCGACGCCGTGCTCCCGCTCTATCTGCCGCTGCGCGGGCCGCAGGGGCCCGACGGGCACGCGCCCGTGACCGGGCTGACCGGACTGCTGTCGCAGAAGCTGTTCGACTACTCGTCCGGGGAGCGCAAGGAGTCCGAGCCGGGCGAGGACCAGCTGCCGGGGATCGAGGAGGCCCGCAACCGGCTGATCGAGGGGATCATCTCGGAGAGCGAGGACGAGACCCTCATGGACCGCTATCTGGGCGGCGAGGAGATCGACTTCAAGACGCTCGTGGAGGACCTGGAGCGGGCCGTCGCGCGCGGGGTGTTCCATCCGGTGCTGGCCGCCGCCCCCGCGGGCGACGGCGCCCGGCAGGGGCTCGGTACGGTCGAGCTGCTGGAGCTGATCACCGGCGGGTTCCCGACACCGTTCGAACACCCCACCCCGGGCGTCACGACCATCGACGGCAAGCCGCGCGAGATCAAGGCGTGCGACACCGAGGGGCCGCTGGTCGCGGAGGTCGTGAAGACGGCGTCCGATCCCTATGTCGGCCGGATCTCGCTGGTGCGGGTCTTCTCCGGGACCCTGCGTCCGGACGAGACGGTCCATGTCTCCGGGCACGGGCTCGCCGACCGCGGGCACGAGGACCATGACGTCGACGAACGCATCGGCGCGCTGTCCGCTCCCTTCGGCAAGCAGCAGCGCTCGCTGACGCACTGCATCGCGGGCGACCTCGCGTGCGTGGCGAAGCTCAGCCGCGCGGAGACCGGCGACACCCTTTCGGCCAAGGACGACCCGCTGCTGATGGAGCCGTGGGAGATGCCCGACCCGCTGCTGCCGCTCGCCATCCAGGCGCACAGCAAGGCGGACGAGGACAAGCTCTCGCAGGGGCTCGCCCGACTGGTCGCCGAGGATCCGACCATGCGGCTCGAACAGAACCAGGACACCCACCAGGTCGTCCTGTGGTGCCTGGGCGAGGCGCACGCCGACGTGGCGCTGGAGCGGCTGCGCAGCCGCTACGGCGTGCAGGTGGACGTCGTACCGCACCGGGTGTCCCTGCGGGAGACGTTCGCGGACAAGTCGGCCGGGCGCGGGCGGCATGTGAAGCAGTCCGGCGGCCACGGGCAGTACGCCATCTGCGAGATCGAGGTGGAGCCGCTGCCCGGCGGCTCGGGCATCGAGTTCGTGGACAAGGTCGTCGGCGGCGCGGTGCCGCGGCAGTTCATCCCGTCCGTCGAGAAGGGCGTACGGGCGCAGGCGGCCAAGGGAGTTGCCACCGGCCACCAGCTCATCGATGTCCGGGTCACGCTGCTGGACGGCAAGGCGCACTCCGTGGACTCCTCGGACGCCGCGTTCCAGACGGCCGGGGCACTGGCCCTCAGGGAGGCGGCGGCGGAGGTGAGGATCCATCTGCTGGAGCCGGTGTCCGAGGTGTCCGTGCTGGTCGGCGACGACTACGTGGGCGCCGTGATGAGCGACCTGTCCGGGCGGCGCGGCCGGGTGCTGGGCACCGAGCAGACCAACGGCGGTCGCACCCTCATCAAGGCCGAGGTGCCCGAGATGGAGATCGGGCGGTACGCGGTGGACCTGAGGTCCCTGTCGCACGGCACCGCGCGCTTCAGCCGCTGCTACGCCCGGCACGAGCCCATGCCGCCGCAGATCGCCGAGAGGATCCGTGAAGAGGCGCGTGCCGCCTCGTAGTTGGGTCCGGACGTCGCACAAGTGGCGTCCGGAGCCCCTCGGGTGACGTTTCTGGAACCCTCCCCTCCGAATCGGCGGGCGGCTTCGGCCGTCCGCCGATTAATGTCAGCGCGTACCGATACGCTGATGACCTGATCAACAGGTGTGCGAAGCACGGAAGTCGGGAAAGCCGCAGTGGGTGAGTCCGGCGGCGATCGGGGGCGGGAATGACCGTTGACGGCGGTTACGCGGACATCTTCGGTCCGCAGGTGCCGCGCACGGGCGACGAGGCGCAGACGGCGACGTTCGCCCTGGCCTCGGCGGCCTATCGGGACAATCCGGTGGAGGAGATCCTCAAGGCCAACAACGAGTGGCACGAGTCGGCCGTCAAGAACGGCCGCAAGTGGGCGAAGATCTTCCGCCCCAACCTGGGCGAGGCGTTCTCCACGGCCGTGGTCACCCGCATGCTCGGCGCGGGCCGCAAGCCGCTCATCCAGTCCTTCGGCGCCGAGCCGCAGGTCGTGGTCGAGCACTGTCTCGCGGCGAACAACATCCGCCGGGACCGGGACAACTGGCTGACCGCCGTGATGGTGCTGTGCGGTGTGCTCTTCCTGCCGGGGCTCCTCGTCTGGCTGCTGGTCTTCACGCTGCGCACCAACATCGCCAAGCGTGAGGACAACAAGCAGGCGGGCGCGCTCGCCACGGCGCTGCTCGTCGCGATGGGCGCGCTCGCCGTGCTCTTCCTCCTCAAGATGCCGTTCAGCGGGTTCTGGGGTCTGTACGCACGCGCGTGCGTCGTCCTGCCCGTGGTCGGCTGGTTCTGGGCCAAGCAGATCTGCGAGCGCACCGCCAGGGATCTGCGGGACCGCTGGGCCAGTCTGCTGGCCGGCAGCAGTGTGGGCGCCAAGGTGCCCGAGGCGGTGCCGAGCAACCCCGGCGAGACGGCGGCCGAGCAGCTGCGCCAGTCCCTGGCCACGCTCAGCGCCGAGCAGCAGTCCAACTCGGTCTTCTACGCCGGTCCCAAGGGCATACTCGGCATGGGCACCCGGTGGGGCAGCTGGCAGCTCGCCGAGGACCTGGTGTCCGCCGATCCCACCCGGGAGATCCATCCCTTCCGCAGCTGGGACGTCATCCGTTCCATCCATGACCAGCTCCGCATGCTGGAACGCAACACGATCAACACCGGCGGCTTCCCGAAGCCGTCCGTACGCCACTGGGTCGTCACCCCGATCGCGGAGGGCGCGAAGGAGGTGTCCCGGCCCGGGGGCACGGACGTGGACGCGTACCAGGTCAAGACCCACGCGATACAGGACATCTGCAACAAGCAGCAGTTCGGCGGTGGCGACCGGCACTACCTGGGCGTCCAGTGGACCCTCTGGGAGGGGCAGCTGGTCCTCACCATGCTGATCACGGTGACCGTGCTGCACGAGACGCTGCGCATCGAGGTCACCGGGCACGCCCTGGGGCCGGTGCACGGGCTGTTCACCTCGAAGCCGGCGGCCAAGGAGAAGGAAGTCGCCAAGCAGGTCAGGTTCTGGGAGACCAAGAAGATCAAGCTTCCGCTGGTCGACGCGGACGAGGTGGTCCGCCTCACCGCGCGGGCGCCCCTGACCCGGTATCCGCCGCTGCTCAACTGGCTCGGCGGCTCGCTCGTCCTTCCCGAGCCGTTCGGTCTGCGGCACGCCTGGGCGGACAAGCCGTGGCGGCACCGCTTCATGGCCGACGACGCGCTGCGCGCCGCGACCCCGGTACTGAGGGTCGTGCACTCGGCGGCGATCCGGGTCCTCCAGGAGAACGGCGTGGACACCGAGAAGTTCGGCACGCGGGCGGGCTTCCTGAGCACGCAGGTGCAGGACGTGTCGCCCCGGAAGGCGGACGTCTACGACGCGTAGGGGTGACGGGTACGACCCGTAGGGCTAGGGGGGCCGCGATGACCGGCCCCCCTACCTCATTCGCTCACTCGCTCGGCCAGGCCTCCGCCAGCATCTTGCGGGTGTCACCGAGAAGCTGCGGCAGCACCTTCGTGTGGCCGACGACCGGCATGAAGTTCGTGTCGCCGCCCCAGCGCGGGACGATGTGCTGGTGGAGGTGAGCGGCGATACCAGCGCCGGCGACCGTCCCCTGGTTCATGCCGATGTTGAAGCCGTGCGCCCCGGAGGCCGTCCGCAGGGCAGTCATCGCCTGCTTGGTCAGCGCTGCCAGCTCAGCGGTCTCCGGCTCGGTGAGGTCGGTGTAGTCGGCCACATGACGGTAGGGCACGACCATGAGGTGGCCGCCGGTGTAGGGGTAGAGGTTGAGCACCGCGTACACCAGCCGGCCGCGCCGCACGACCAGACCGTCCTCGTCGGACTTGGCCGGAATCGAGCAGAAGGGGCAGCCGTCGTCGGCACCCGGGCCGGTCGGCTTGTTCTCGCCCTGGATGTAGGCCATCCGGTGGGGTGTCCACAGACGCTGGAACGCGTCCTGCGTCCCCACTCCCAACTGCTGCTCCGGCTCACTCGTCATGCAAAGCAGCATATGACTTCGCCCGTTCGCGCCGTGTCGGCGGGGTTGTGGGAAAAGCAGCCCGGGCCAAGCTGGGCGGGTGGACGACGACAGCGGCACGCGCCGGGGCAGCGACGGGCAGGGAGCCGACGACAGCGGCACGCGCCCCGGCGGCAACGAGCACGAACCCGACGAAACTGACGCGCGCCCCGACAGCAACCGGCAGGGAGCCGACGACAACCGCACACCCCCCAACGGCAACGAGCACCCGGCCGACGACACCGACGCGCACCCCGACAACAACCAGCACACGACCGACGAAACTGACGCGCGCCCCGACAACAACCAGCAGAGAGCCGACGACAACCGCACACCCCCCAACGGCGACGAGCACGAGACCGACGGCACAGACGAGCGCCGACCTCAGCGCAACGACGCGCACGACGCTTCCGAGAGCAACGGCAAAGACGGGCACGAAAGCGACGGCACAGACGCACACCGGCCTCAGGACACCGACGCACACCAGCCTCAAGACACCAACGTGCCCCAGCCTCAGCACAGCGACGCGCAAAAGCCCTCCGGCGACCACACTCCCGAGCCCCACGCCACTGGCAAGCACGAAAACCACGGCCCAGCAGGCGACGAGGTCCACAACCCTCGCGAACCCGACCTCCACAGCACCACAGCCCCCCAGACCCCCGGCACACCGGGCCCCCCGCCCCGCGCCACCCCCACCCACCGACGGACCCACACCACGAACACCCCCGGAACCCACCGCACCCCCCGCCCCCGAGCCGGCAGCCCCGAGCCCGGCCCGCTCGAAGACGCAGCCCACCGCCAGGCCCGCTGGGAGCAGCACACCGAGGTCCCCCTCGCCGTCGCCTCCCTGGCCTTCCTCGCCGCGTACGCGCTCCGGGTCCTGGCTCCCGGTCTTCCGCAGGCCGCACTCGACCTCTGTCTGGCGACGACGCTGGCCGCCTGGGCGCTGTTCGCCGCCGACTACGCGGTGCGCTGGCGCCTCAGCGGGCAGCGGCTGCGCTTCGTACGGAAGCATGTGCTGGACACCGTGGTCCTGCTCCTGCCGCTGCTGCGCCCGCTCCGGGTCGTGAAGCTGTACGAGGCCGTGCAGCGCCGCCACGGCCGGCCCCGGCTCGCCCTGCACGCGCGCGTGATCGTGTACTCCGGTATGTCGACCCTTCTGCTGGGCTTCACCGGTGCCCTCGCCGTCTTCCAGCAGGAACGCGACGCCCCCGGCACCACCATGCCCACCTTCGGCGACGCCGTCTGGTGGACCTGTGCCACCCTGACCACCGTCGGCTACGGCGACGTCGTACCCGTCACCCCGCTGGGACGCCTGATCGCGGTCGGCGTGATGATGATCGGGATGGCCCTGCTCGCCGCCGTGACCGGCACCTTCGCCTCCTGGCTGCTCCAGGTGTTCTCCCGGGAGGACGACGAGAGGCCCCCGGGAAGCTGAACTCCCCGAGGGCCCCGCCGTGCGGAGATCAGACCTGCGCCCGCTCCTCCACGACCTTCACGATCTTCGCGATGGCCTCGTCGAACGGGATGCCGTTCTCCTGCGAGCCGTCGCGGTAGCGGAAGGAGACCGAGCCGCTGGCCATGTCCTCGTCGCCCGCGATGACCATGAAGGGCACCTTCTGCTTCTGGGCGTTGCGGATCTTCTTCTGCATGCGGTCGGACGAGGAGTCGACCTCGACGCGCAGGCCCTGCTTCTTGGCCGCGGCCGCGAACTTCTCCAGGTACTCGACGTGCGCGTCGCCGATCGGGATGCCAAGCGCCTGGACCGGTGCCAGCCACGCCGGGAAGGCGCCCGCGTAGTGCTCCAGGAGCACCGCGAAGAACCGCTCGATGGAACCGAACAGCGCGCGGTGGATCATGACCGGGCGCTGCTTGGAGCCGTCGGGAGAGGTGTACTCCAGCTCGAAGCGCTCCGGCAGGTTGAAGTCCAGCTGGATCGTGGACATCTGCCAGGTACGGCCGATGGCGTCCTTGGTCTGGACGGAGATCTTCGGGCCGTAGAAGGCGGCACCGCCCGGGTCCGGGACCAAGGGCAGCCCCTGCTTCTCGGCGACCTGGCGCAGCGTCTCCGTGGCCTCTTCCCAGACCTCGTCCGAGCCGACGAACTTCTCCGGGTCCTTGGTGGACAGCTCCAGGTAGAAGTCGGTCAGACCGTAGTCGCGCAGCAGGCCGAGGACGAAGGTGAGCGTCTTGTCGAGCTCCTCCGACATCTGCTCACGGGTGCAGTAGATGTGCGCGTCGTCCTGCGTGAAGCCACGCGCACGCGTGAGGCCGTGCACGACGCCCGACTTCTCGTACCGGTACACGGTCCCGAACTCGAAGAGGCGCAGCGGCAGTTCACGGTAGGAGCGGCCGCGCGCGTCGAAGATCAGGTTGTGCATCGGGCAGTTCATGGGCTTGAGGTAGTAGTCCACGCCCTCGTCGAGCTGCATGGGCGGGTACATGCCGTCGGCGTACCAGTCCAGGTGCCCGGACTGCTCGAAGAGCTTCCCCTTCGTCGCGTGCGGGGTGTAGACGAACTCGTACCCCTCCTCCTCGTGGCGGCGGCGCGAGTAGTCCTCCATGACCCGGCGGATGATGCCGCCCTTGGGGTGGAAGACGGCGAGGCCGGAGCCGATCTGCTCCGGGATGGAGAACAGGTCGAGTTCGGAGCCGAGCTTGCGGTGGTCGCGCTTCTCGGCCTCGGCGAGGAAGTCGAGGTGCGCCTTCAGCTCGTCCTTGGTCGGCCAGGCGGTGCCGTAGATGCGCTGGAGCATCGGGTTCTTCTCGCTGCCGCGCCAGTAGGCGGCCGCGTTGCGCATCAGCTTGAAGGCCGGGATCGCACGGGTCGACGGCAGGTGGGGGCCGCGGCAGAGGTCCTTCCAGCACAGGTTGCCGGTCTTGGCGTCGAGGTTGTCGTAGATCGTCAGCTCACCGGAGCCGACCTCGACGTCCGCGCCGTCGTCCGAGGAGGCCGAGCCCTTGATGCCGATCAGTTCGAGCTTGTACGGCTCGGACGCCAGCTCCTCGCGAGCCGCCTCGTCGGTCACCACGCGGCGGGAGAACTTCTGCCCCCGCTTCTGGATCTCCTGCATCTTCTTCTCGATGGCCTTGAGATCCTCGGGCGTGAACGGCTTCTCGACGTCGAAGTCGTAGTAGAAGCCGTCCTTGACCGGCGGGCCGATGCCCAGCTTGGCCTCGGGGAAGAGCTCCTGCACGGCCTGCGCCATCACGTGCGCGGTGGAGTGGCGCAGGATGTTGAGTCCGTCCTCGGAGGAGATCTCGACGCCCTCGACCGCGTCGCCCTCGGACAGGACGTACGCGAGGTCCTTGAGCTCGCCTCCCACACGCGCGGCGACGATCGAGCGCTCGCCGGCGAAGAGCTCGGCGGCCGTAGTGCCCGTCGTCACCACGCGCTCTTCCCGCTCGGAATCGCGTTGGATGATCACACGGACGTCTGACACCGGTCTCTCCTGACTGAAGGGGGGTGCGGGCGCCATACCGGGAGCGCGCGCAATAGGGGATCGTACCGACCCGGCCCCCACCTCCGCGAAATCAGTCCCCTCCGAAGGACTCCTCGCCCGACCCTTCGCAGGCCTCCTCGAAGAAGTCGAGATTCTCCTGGAGGGACTTCATCAGCCGGTCCCGCTCGGCCTCGTCCACCTGCACGGGGACCATGCCCGTGGCCCCGGTGAGCCTGCGGAAGCCCCCGCGGCTCTCCAGCCTGCCGTGCACCCGGACCGGGAGCCCGACGAGGTGGGCGTGCCCGGCGATGCGGTACGCCTCCTCGTCCAGGGTCAGCCGCACGTGCGGTATCTCGGCGCCGGCGATCACCCGCAGCCGGACCGAACCGTCCCCGCGCGGCCCCGACCTGCGCATCCTCACCACGGTGCCGGTGAGCCGGACCGCGACGGAGGGCTCCTCGCGCAGGAAGCGGGCCCCGGCCTCGCGCAGCACGGGCAGGTCGCCGGGCGAGAACTCGACGGCCTCCGAGGACGCCGCGCACCCAGTGGGGACTCCGGCGGCGGGCGCCCACTCGACGGCGATCCGCGCGCCTTCCGTCCCGCGGACGAGGGCGATCAGCGCCTCGGTGAGCTCACGGCTGACACCGGCCTCCACGGCGCCGTCGAAGGCGTCCATGCCGCCGGTGGCCCGCTGGTAGTCGATGGCCTCGCGGGTGGCGCACAGAGCCTGGTGGAGGCGGACGGCAAGCGGGCGGCCGGTGTCGACGGGCACGAAGGCGGTGAGCCGGCGGCCACCGGCGGCGGAGCCGACCAGGACGGTGTCGAGGGACGCGGCCGCCGTACGGCGGTAACGGGCGCCGTAGTAGCCGGCACGCGCGCGTGTGGCGAGCGCGCCGGCGAGCAGGGTCTGGCGGGCGGCGGCGCGCAGTCGCTCCTCGACGGTCCAGGCCGTTGCGTCGGCGGGGCCGGTCGGGACGTCACGCCACCAGCGGATCTCGTCGCTGGGCACGGCGAGCCCGAGGAGCACCTCGCGCGCGGCGGGTGTGCCGCTGCGGGACAGGGCGACGAGGGCCTCACCGAGGAGGTCCTCGCTGTCGGGGAAGGCGCGGCTCTCGGGCACGAGCAGGCTGGTCCCGCTCGCGCCCGGTCCTGGCGGGGTCCAGCGGCCGTAGCGACCGGGGGCGCCGCCCCGCCGCTGCCAGCCGTGCCGGTGCAGCAGGGCGCTCAGGACGGCGGGGTCGACCTCGTCGGGGGTCGGCGGACGGTCCCAGTGGGCCTCCGGGTGGGGGCGCACCGCGCGCAGTGGCTCCTCCAGCGGGCGGTGGGTCATGGTCTGCCTCCCGTCCCGACCCGCGTCATGATCTCGCACAGCGCCCGGTCGTCGAAGATGCGGTTGGTGGGGATCCGCACGGTGGTCCGGGTCCGGCCGGTGACGGGGTGGCCGGCCAGATTGACCCAGTAGCAGCAGTGTCTGAGGTCCAGGCGGTCGTGGCCGGCGCGCAGCCAGTCGTCCTGGGCTCTCGGCACGAGCATCACCACGAGGATCTTGTGCACCGAGACCGGGGTGCGGGCGAGTTTGCGCAGGTGGTCGTTGTCGAGCGTGAAGGAGAAGAACCGGCCGGCCGGGTTCGGGGCCACCTGGTAGGTGCACTTGAGCTGCACCTTGATGGTGACCTCGTCGTCGACGGTGTGTCCGGGTGAGCCGTGGCTGACGTGCCAGTCGATGCCGTTGTCCGGAAACGGCTGGGACAACGAGCAGCCGGCCGCCGCCGCGACGGCGTGCAGATAGCCCACCTGCAGTGTCTCCATGCAGGCGGTGGTGGCGAGCGTGCCGCGAAGGGGGCCCGTGCGCTCGGGCAGCAGCCCGCCCCGCTCGGGCTGCGCTATCGCCATGACCAACAGCCTTCCAAGCCAAGTGACATGCCCTCACAAGGGCCACATGAATCCCACGCCGGGCCGCTGAACTGCAAAGACCCGCACTCCTGTTGTGTCCTTCCGGCGTACGTCGCAAACAGCCCGGGTATCACCAAACAGGCAGAAGACGGTACGTCAGCTGCCGTGGGTGAACGAGGGGTTGAGTTGGTATGACGTGCTGGTACGAAGGGCCCCTGGCCGCTTTCGACACCGAGACCACCGGCGTGGACGTCGAGACCGACCGGATCGTGTCGGCCGCCGTCGTCGTCCAGGACGCGGCGGGCACCCGGCCACGGGTGAGCCGGTGGCTGGTCAATCCGGGTGTGCCGGTGCCCGCCGGGGCGACGGCGGTGCACGGGCTGACGGACGAGCATCTCCAGCGCAACGGCCGCTGGCCGGCGCCGGTGATGTTCGAGATAGCCGAGACGCTGGCCGAGCAGGCGGCCGCGGGCCGTCCGCTGGTCGTGATGAACGCGCCGTTCGATCTGACCGTCCTGGACCGGGAGTTGCGCCGCCATCGCGCCTCGCCGCTGGATCGCTGGCTGGATTCCTCGCCGCTGCTGGTGCTGGATCCGCGGGTCCTCGACAAGCACCTGGACCGCTACCGCAAGGGCCGGCGCACCCTCACCGACCTGTGCGAGCACTACGGCGTCACGCTGGACGGCGCGCACGACGCGGCGGCCGACGCACAGGCGGCGCTGGATGTCGTACGGGCGGTCGGGCGCCGTTTCGCCGCCCGGCTGGAGCGGCTGGAACCGCCGGAGCTGCACAGCCTCCAGGCGGTGTGGCACGCGGCCCAGGCGCGGGGCCTGCAGGCCTGGTTCGCGCGCAGCGGCTCGGAGGAGTCGGTGGACCCGGCATGGCCGCTGCGCCCGGATCTGCCCGCGGCGGCGTAACGGAAAAACCGGCCTGCGAGTGCAGACCGGTTCTTTTCCGGGTGGGCGATACTGGGTTCGAACCAGTGACCTCTTCGGTGTGAACGAAGCGCTCTCCCACTGAGCTAATCGCCCGGGAACGCACTGAACAATACAGGTCCCCGCGGGTTTCCTTCAAACCGCTTCCAAGTAGGCGACGAGCCCTCGCCGTCCGGCGCGCATCATCAGCCGGTGGTTGGCCAGGAAGACCGGCCGTCCGGGCACGGCGAAGCGTCGGAGCAGCGGTTTGTTCACCTCGGTGACCTGGTCGTAGTGGGCGAGGCTGCCGTCGCCGTCCGCGGTGATCGTCCAGCGCGCCCAGCCCTCCAGATCACCGTCCATCTCGATCTCCAGCACCCCGGCCGCCCGGTCGCGCCGCACCTCTCGCGCGGTGAAGACCAGGTCGTACGGCAGCACGGCGCGGATCGTGATGACGCCGCTGGTGTCGTCGAGCCGTCGCACCGCGCGCACCTGGGGCCACCAGCGCGGATACTCCTCGGCCCGCTCCAGCACGTCGTAGACGACTGCGGGCCTCGCAGGCAGGGACCACAGGCTGCGGAAGCGGAATCCGGTCCAGTCCATAGGGAGAGTCTGGCATCGGATCCGAGTACGTCCTTGAGTACCCGTACTCATGTCGCGCCGCGTGACCCAGCCCACACTTCAGGGCATGACGCACATCCCGCCCCCGGCCGAGGAGCTGCGGCTCCTCGACGCCGAGCTGTGGCAACTGGACGCCCGCCGGGCCCAGTTGCTGGCCCGCAGGGCCTGGCTGGTCGCCGCGCTCCAGCCGAAGTGGCAGGCGCCGCAGCCGACCGGCCCGATGCCCGCCGCATCTCCTCGCCCCGAGGCGAGCGCACCCAGCGTGCAGAACGTGCTCCTGGTGCTCGGCGGTGTCCTGCTCACCGTCGCGGCGATGGTGTTCACCCTGGTCAGCTGGGGTCACCTGGGGATCACCGGACGGGCCATGGTCCTGGGCGCCGTGACAGTGACCGCACTCGCCGCACCGCTTCCGCTGCTGAAGCGCGGGCTGCGCTCGACGGCCGAGTCGGTGGCGGGCCTGGGTCTGGCGCTGACGGTCCTGGACGCGGTCGCGCTGCACGGGGCCGTGTTCCTGAAGAGCCCCGGGGCGCCGTACACGGCGGTCGCCTCGGCCCTGCTGGCGGGAGTCTGGGCGGCGTACGGCCTCCTGCCGCGCGTGTCCGAGCTGCGCCTGCCCCGCCCGGCCGCCCTGGTCGCGGCCCAACTCCCGCTGTTCTTCTGGGCGATCGCGGCCGACGCGGGCTCGTACGGGCTCACGGCCGCGCTCCTGGTGACGGCCGGGTTCGACACCGTCGTGGCGCTCCGGATGAAGTCCCTGCGCTTGGTCGCCGCGATCGGCGCGTACGGGGTGGGTGCCTGGGGCGTACTGGCCGCCGGCTGGCTGACCTGGACAGCCTCCGGCCCGAGCGCCGCCGCCCGTGCGGCGGCGCTCCTTCTCCTCGCGAGCGCGATCGCCCTGGCCGCCGCATGGCAGGCCGGCCGTGAGGCGACCCGCGTGCCCGGCGAGGAGCAGTCCCTCGGTCTCGCCCTCACCTCCGGTCTGCTCGCGGTGGCCGCCCTCGGCGGGGTGGGACGGTCCGCGCTGCCCGCGGTGTGGACGGTCCCGGTCCATCTGGCCCTCGGCATCGCCCTGTTGGCGGTGCTGCGACCGGCCCGGCTGCCGGAGACGGTACGGCGAGGTCTGCTGTGGGCCTCCGGTGCGGTGCAGGCGCTGTCCTTCCTGTGGACGCTGCCCGTCGTCGGTGTGGTCGTGCTGGGGCCGCTCTCCTGGGCCTCGCAGGCGTGGACCGGCACCCCGACGGACGCCCGCGCCGCGGTGACGTCCCACCTGACCTGGCCGCCGTACTCCGGGACGGTCCCCCTGGTCCTGGCGGCGCTGGCAGGCGTCCTGGCACTGGCCGTGCGCGACACGACCTGGCGTCCGCGGGCAGTGACCGCCGCCCTTTGCCTGGCCTGGGGCGCGCTCCTCACCGTTCCGGCGGTGCTGGGACTCCCCTACGCCGCAGGCCTGCTGATCCAGGGCGCGGCGACGGCGGGAGCCCTGGCGGCGGCCGTCCTGCTGTCCAGGCCCGCCGCTCTCGTCCCGGCGCTCGTCGCCTCCGTGAGCCTCGCCTTCCTCTCCCTCGCCACCCGGCCGGCGACCCTCACCACGCTGTGCGTCCTGGTCGCGCTGTTCGCGGCGGCCTCCTGGCGTGCCGCCCCCGTCACGACGCCCACCGCCCTCGGGTACGCCGCCGCCCTCGCCTGCGCGACCGGCGCCGCCGCCGGCTGGTCGGCCCCGCACACGGCCCTGCTCGTCCTGACGGTCCCCGCCGCCACGGCCCTGCTGGCCTGGCGGCTCACCGACTCCCCCGCGGCCCTGCCGATCGAGCTGACCGGAGCCGCGACCGCGCTCCTGGCCGTCGCCCTGGCCGCCACCGACCTCCCGATGCTCGCCACGGTCCTGGCCCTGTGCGCAGTGATAGCGGCGGGCACGGCGATCCGCGCGGACCGCCGACCCGTCGGCTACGCGGCCGTCGCTCTGTTCGTCCTGGCCACCTGGGTCCGCCTGGCGGCCTGGGACATGAGCGCCCCGGAGGCGTACACGCTCCCGGTCACGATCCCGGCCCTGCTCGTCGGCCACCTCCGCAGGCGGCACGTCCCGGAGACCTCGTCCTGGACGGCGTACGGCCCAGGTCTGGCCGCCACCCTCCTGCCGAGCCTGGTCATGGCCTGGGGCGACCCCGACTGGACCCGCCCGCTGCTCCTGGGTCTGGCCGCGCTGTCCCTCACCCTGATGGGCGGCGGCTACAGCCTCAAGGCCCCCTTGGTCCTGGGCGGCTCGGTCCTGACCCTGGACGCCCTCCATGAACTGGCCCCGTACATAGTCCAGGTGACGGACGCCCTCCCCCGCTGGGTACCCCCGGCGCTGGCAGGCCTCCTGCTCCTCGCGCTGGGAGCGACGTACGAGCGACGCATCAGGGATGTCCGAAAGATGCGGGACTTCCTGGGAAGCCTCCACTGACCCCACCCAGGGGCGCGGGGCTGCATCGATCTGCGGCTCCGCCGCGTGGGCGCGACCGGCCACAACGGACGCCCGGTTCCCCACCGCACAAGTCCCTACGGCATCTTGTCCCCGAGAAGCGCCAGGTTCTCGATGGCGGCCAGCCCGTACAGCGCGGTGTCGTTGCTCGACACCCAGGCCGCCTCACTACCCGCCACCAGCGAGACCGGCCCGCTCAACGCCTCCGTCTTCCACGGCGCCGACTCCTTGTACCCGTCGGAGTTGTAGAACTTGTCCCACGCGCGCGTGGCCAGCTTGGCGTCCCCGGTCTTCACGGCCGCGTAGGCGTCCAGCCGCGAGTGGCCCTGGAAGAGCAGCAGGGTCCCGAAGTTGGACCCGTACCGCGCCGCCTGCTCGGCCTTGGTCGCGTTGAAGTAGCGGCAGTAGTCGAAGTACGCCTCGTTGAACCTGGGCATGTCGACGAGGTCGATGAGCTCGGCGCACAGCTCGTTGAGCCCGAACACCGCGGACAGGTGCGAGACCCCTACGACCGGCGCCGAGGCCACCGCGAACGTGCCCGTGTCGAGGTCGTACAGGCCACTGCCCTGGACGAACCCGTTGGGCTGGGCGGCGATGCCCTCCATCGTCGACAGGACGCGTGCCTTTGCCTTCTCCCACTTGGGCCCCTTGCGCTCCCACTCGGTCAGCCACGCCGAGACGAGCCCGCTCCAGTCCGTGCCGAAGCCGATCGACAGGGCGTGCCGGTCGGGCGTGTACGGGTCCGTGCGTACCTTGCGCAGGGGGTCCAGTACGAGGAACGTCTCGTCGGAGTCGACATTGGCGTGCATGAGGTCGCCGACGCGCTCGTCCGCGGTGAGGAAGTAGTAGTAGCGGCGGTACGTCGTGTTGGCGATGCGCTGCTGCTTGGCGCTGTCGGCGTAGTGCTGCACTCCGTGCCGGGTGCCGAGTCCGGCCCACTGGCCCAGGTGGTAGACGTCGACCTCGCCGGTGTGCCGGGTCATCGACTCGGCGAACCGGAAGATGTCCGCGCGGCCCGACCTGATGTACGCGAACCACAGCCAGAGGTCCGGCGAGAGCTCGGAGTTGTCCCAGGCGTAGCCGCCGATGTCGTACCGCCACTGGTGCCTGACGGTGTCATAGGTGTGCATGATGTCGCCGTAGTCCCAGAAGCCGTACCAACGGCGTTGCTCCACCTGGTCCTTGTAGTAGGCGAAGAGGAAGTCGAGGTGGTCCTCGATCTTCGCCTTGGCCGGCGTGGACCGGTCGGGCTCGGAGTACAGGCCGGGTCCGAAGACCTTCGCCTTGATGAGCTGCTTGGGCGGGGCGGCGAGCTGCGGCAACACCCGTACGGCCTCGACCTGTTGAGCCAGGGCCTCCGGGGACGGCGTCGACTCGTTGGCCCAGAACAGCAGTTCCGAGGTGCGGGCGATGCCGTAGGGCGTGCCGAACTCCGGCTCGTAGTCCTCGTAGGTGATGTTGAGGCCTTCGAGCTGCTCCGCGAAGGTGTCCTGGCCCATGCCGTCGTGGTAGAAGCGCAGGTCCATGGGCTGGGCCTCGGGCGACCAGAGCCAGAGGGTGACCTCGGCCTCGTCGGTCTGGGCGTCGCGGATGTCGAGCTGGGAAGGGTGCTTCTCCCAGAAGTCCCGCAGGCCGAAGGAGAATCCGCCGCTCGCGCCACCGACGTAGCCGAACCCGGAGGACCGCCTGCCGCCGCCGGCGCCGACCCAGCCGTGTCCCTTCTTGGTGCGCTTGCGCAGGGTGAAGCCGTCGGCGGAGAGCTGGGAGAGGGTGTAGTCGCCCCACTCGGGGATGTACTGGAGCCGGGTGGTGACCCGCTGGTCCCAGGTGGAGGGGTCAGGCAGCTCCTTGCCCGCGTACTGGGCCTCCTGCACGGCGATGCCGGGGTCGCGGCGCAGCCCGGTGATGCCCTTGACGGCCTCCCGCAGCAGGCCGGTGCCCTCGCCGCCGACGCGGATGTGGCGGTCGTACGCCTGGTCGCGCATCGGCACGGTGAAGCGGACGCCGAGGCCGCGGATGAAGTCGCCGCTCGCCTTGCCGGGTTCCTGGGTGCCGTCGTAGGTGATGGTGTGCACCATGCGGAAGGAGTCGGCGCCCGCGTAGAAGTAGAGGCGGATCGAGAAGGGCAGCCAACTCCGGTTGCCCTTGCGGTGCTTGCCGTCGATCTTGACGACCGCGCGGACCGGACCGGACTGCTCGACGGTGACCTCGGAGACGGCCCCCTCGAAGCGCTCCGTCCTGACCGTGCCCTGGTCCTCGTCCTCGATCTCGGGCTGGCGGATCAGCACGAGCCGCCCGTTCTTGGCGATCTCCGTCGACCCGCGGGTGACCGACTTGATGAGGGTGGCGCCCGACTTGCCGATCTTCGCGGTGATGACGCCGGTGGAGACGGTGATGGTGCCGCCGCTCTTGTCGACGGTGACCTTCTTGTCGGGTACGGCGGCGTCGCCCGCGCTCAGCGACAGCTTGCCGTTGCCCGAACTGACCGCGTGCGCGGTCCACTTGAGCGAGCCGTCGGGCCAGTAGGCGATCGGCCAGGACTGGACCGGCACGGCCTTGCCGTCGGCGTCCGTGACCGCGAACTTCTGGTCCTCCTGATAGGCGCCTCTGGGCCAGGGGACACCGACGGTGGAGCCGGGTGCGGCGCCGAGGCCGCCTTCCTCCAGCCAGTCCAGGGTCACGGGAGAGTCGTCGGCCTCGGCGGCTCCGGGCGCGGCCTGCGCGTCCTTGGCTCCCAGCGCCCAGCTGAACTGCGCGGCGGCGCCGGCGACGGCGGCCGCCTTGAGAATGGACCTGCGGGGGATGGGGGACATGGCCGTTCCTTTCCATGGACAGGTGGTCAGGGGCATGACAGAGAGAGGTGCGACGCCGAAAGCGCCGACCTTGTGACAGGGGCACCGCCCGTCAGCGGCGCCGGTAGCGCTCCTCCACGGCGACGGCCGCCGCCGCGACGGCCCCGAGGACCGGGACCGCCAGCGGCGCGAGGAACCCCGCGGACAGGGCCACGACGGCCAGACCGGCGACGATCAGGAAGGACCCGGCCGGGTCGCGCAGGGTCCGGCGTACGGCGTCCGCGAGCAGCGCGCGCCAGGAAGCGCCCGGAGCCCAGACCGCCGACGCGCGGAGCCCGGCCACCGCGAGTCCGATCAGTGCGAACAGTCCGACGGCCCCGACGAGCGGGCCGCCGGGAATTCCGGCCCGCGCGGCCTGGACGTCCACCCAGACCGCGGCCGCCGCGAACCACCCGGCGACCCCGACGAGCCACCCGCGGCGCACGGCCGTACGGAAGTCCGCGACGAACTCCCGTCGGCCGCCGCCCTCGTGGCCCGTACACCGCCGCAGGTGCCGGGCCCCGGCGGCGAAGGCCGCCGGGTAGGTGACGAGGCCGAGACAGGCCACGGCGATCCACACGCCGGTGAGCAGGGACTCGGCGAAGAGAGCGAAGCGCTCGCCGCCGAACACGGAGGACTTGCGTGCCTTCACACGTGCTTGCGCCATGGTGACCGCCTCAGCCTTCTCACTTCAGTCCGGACGTCGCCATGCCGTCGATCAGATAGCGCTGGAAGGCCATGAAGAAGGCGATGACCGGCACCAGCGCCACCAGCGACATCGCGATCATGCTGCCGTAGTTGGAGATGCCCTCCTGGTCGCGGAACATCATCAGGCCGAGCGAGACGGTGTACTTGGAGGGGGTGTTGAGGTAGATCAACGGCCCCATGAAGTCGTTCCACGTGTTGATGAAGGTGAAGATCGCGCTGGTGATGAGGGCGGGACGGCACAGCGGCAGCACGATCGACCAGTAGGTCCTCAGATGCCCGCAGCCGTCGAGCTTGGCAGCCTCGTCCAGCTCGCGCGGCAGCCCGCGCATGAACTGCACCATCAGGAAGACGAAGAACGCCTCCGTCGCCAGGAACTTGCCGGCCACGAGCGGCACCAGCGTGTCGACGAGTTCCAGCTTGCGGAACATCACGTACTGCGGGATGAGCAGCACGTGATAGGGCAGCAGCAGGGTGCCGATCATGAGCGTGAACAGCAGGTTCCGGCCGGCGAAGCGGATCTTGGCGAAGGCGTACGCGGTCAGGGAGCTGGAGATCACGACACCGGCCACGGCGAGGCCCGCGTAGGTCAGCGAGTTCAGGAAGAAGGTGCTGATCGAGATGCCGGAGATGCCGTCGGCGAGCGCGGAGAAGTTCGCCCAGACCGGCTTGGCGGGCAGCAGGTCGATGCTGGCGATGATGTCCTTGCTCGGCTTGAACGAGGCACCGAGCACCCAGATCACCGGGTACAGGACGATCGCGAGGACGGCGAGCGCGCCCACGTGCCAGGCGATCGATCCGGTGCGCCGCCGCTCGTTCGCGGTGCGCGCGACGGGCGGGCTGACAGTGGTCACTTGGCGGCCTCCTCGTAGTGCACCCACTTCTTCTGCGACCAGAACAGGACCGCCGTGACCAGCGCCACCGCGACCACCAGCGACCAGGCCATCGCGGAGGCGAAGCCCATCTGGGCCTCCTTGAAGCCCTTCTGGTAGAGGTAACAGGTGTAGACGAGGGTGGCGTCGGCGGGCCCGCACTGGGTGTTGGAGACCACGTACGCGGACCCGAACACCTGGAACGCGTGGATGGACTCCAGCAGCACGTTGAAGAACAGCACCGGGGAGATCATCGGCAGCGTGATGTTCCAGAACCTGCGGAAGGGACCGGCCCCGTCCACCTCGGCCGCCTCGTACAGCTCCCGCGGGACCTGCTTGAGGCCGGCCAGGAAGATGACCATCGGCGCGCCGAACTGCCAGATGCTCAGGGCCACCAGGGAGTAGAGGACGTAGTCCGGGTTGCCGATCCAGCCGCCCACGTTCAGCCCGAAGACCTTCTGCGTACGGTCCACGATCGCGTCGTCCGAGAACAGCGCCCGCCACACGAAGCCGACGGAGACGCTGGCACCGATGAGGGAGGGCATGTAGAACGCGGCCCGGTACAGGCCCTGCCCGCGCCGGCTCTGCGCGAGCAGCAGCGCGACACCGAGGGCCAGCAGCAGCTTCAGCGGAGTGGCCACGACGACGTACTTGAGCGTGACCTCCACCGACTTCTGCCAGCGCGGGTCCTGGAACATCGTCGTGAAGTTGTCGAGGCCCACCCACTCGGGCGGGGTGAACAGGTTGTACCGGGTGAACGCGTAGTACAGCGACGCGATCATCGGCCCCGCCGTGAGGACCAGGAACCCCGCGATCCACGGCGACATGAAGAGATAGCCGGCGAGGTTCTCGCGGCGCCGCCCGCGCCGCCCGGCGGCAGGAGCGGCGGACCGCTTCTTCGCCGGGCGCACGGGCGCTTCCTTGACGAGCGTCATGGTGGTACGTCCCCTCAGCCCGCGAACGCGGCCTTGGCCTCGCTGAACAGCGCCTTGGACGCGTCGGCGGGCTTGGTCTTGCCCTGGGAGACCTCGCCGCCGATCCGCAGGAACGCCGCCTCGATGACGTCGGCGCCCGACGGGTGCGGGGTGATCTTCCCGAGCACGCCGGCCTTGGCGACCTCTTCCTCGTACGCCTTGACACCCTTGTTGGTGGGGTCGGTGGGCGTGAACGCGTCGTACTGCTCGGTCGTGGCGAGGATGCCGCGGTCGTAGCCCATGATCTTGCCGACCTCGGGGTCGTGGACCATGAAGGAGATGAACTGGGCGACTTCCTTGGGGTGCTTGGTCCCGGAGAAGCCGCTGAGCATCAGCGAGCCGAGGTACTGGCCGGTGTGCTTGCCGTCCATGGTGGGGATCGGTGCGAGTCCGTAGTCCGACTCGCCCTCACCCTCGTAGCGGATGGAGAAGTTGTCCCAGGTGAATTCGGACGCCGCGAGCCCGGCCGACAGACCCGACTTGGGTTGCACCTGCTCGATCTTCTTCGGATCGGCGACCAGCCCGGACTTCACGCGCTTGTACGCGTCCGTCCACCACTGCGTCAGATCGTCCTCGGTGAAGCCGAGATCGGAGTCGGTGAAGAATGCCTTGCCGTTCTGCCGCAGATACAGGTCGTACAGGTACATGATGCCGTGGTATCCGGTGTCACCGGCGATCTTCAGCTTGTCCTGGATCGTCTGGAGCGCGGCGAAGTACTCGTCCCAGGTCCAGCCCATCTTCGCCTCGACGCCCGCCTTCTTGAAGGCCTTGAGGTCGATGACGAGTGCCATGGTGTTGGCACCGACGGGGATGCCGAGCTGCTTTCCGTCGACCTGACCGTTCGCCAGAACTCCGTTGCGGAAGTTGTCCAGGCTCAGATTCCCGGAGTCCGCCTGCGACTTGAGATCCAGCAGAACACCGCGCTTGTCGTACTTGCGCAGGAAGCCGACCGCATTCTGGAATACGTCCGGCGGATTACCGCCGGAGGCCTGGGTCTGGAACTTCTCCCAGAACGCCTGATAGTCAGTGAATTCAGGCTTGATCTTGATCTTCGGGTACTTCTTCTCGAAGAGCGCGATCGTCTTCTTGATGGCGATGGTGCGCGGCTCGCCACCCCACCACGCGTAACGCAGTGTCACCGTTCCGTCTCCGGAACTGCCGCTGTCTCCACCGCACCCCGTCGTCGCGGCCAGCCCCAGCGTCGCCGCCGTAGCCCCGGCCGCCTTCAGGATCGTTCGCCTCTCGACATTCCCGCCGGTTCCCACAGTCGAGTCCCTCCCCGCAGCGTCGCCGCCTGCATGAATCGTTTCAAGTAAGCGCTTGCTGGCACAAGCTACGGAGGCCCCGGAGGTGCGTCAATGATTCGGACAGGAATTTATTGAGAGTGTGGTGAGAGGCCGGAGCACCTTCAACGGGCTTGCAGCACGAGGGAACTGGCGATCCCCCAGGTGAGAGACGCGGGATCGACCGGTCGAACAGCACGCGGGCAGCGCCGGGGAGCGACGAGCGGCCGAAAAGGGACGCCGGCCAGGACGCCTCGCCGCGGACCGTCACGCACAGCGGAGCCGGCGGGTTCGGCGTGGCACACCGGTCCGCGCACACGCCGACGGCCCGTCCGCGATCTCGCAGACGGGCCGTCGGTCCGGGTGGGCGATACTGGGTTCGAACCAGTGACCTCTTCGGTGTGAACGAAGCGCTCTCCCACTGAGCTAATCGCCCGGGCGCAGGAAGTAGGTTACCCCATGTCAGGGGGTGCCTGTGACCAGCGGTGACAGCCTCGGCACCCCCAGCGCGACTCACTGGTCCTTGATGTTCCAGGGCATCTCGAAGCCGAACTTCCAGAGGTAGACCCCGAGGATCGCGCCGATGATCACCAGGCCGATCGAGGTCAGGATGATGTTGCGTCGGCGCACCCTGGGATCGAGGGCGCGGTGGGCCGCCTCGGTCACCTTGCGTTTGGTCCAGCGCAGGACGAGCTGGGCCCAGACGAACTCGGTCGCCCAGATCGCCATACCGCCGAAGATCACGACCCAGCCGGGCCCGGGCAGCGGCAGCATGATGATGCCGGCCACCACGACCGCGAGGCCGATGACAAAGACCAGAACCTGCCAGCTCAGGTGCAGCAGCCGCCGCGACTTGATGAATTCCGGCGCCCTGGAACCGAGCCCCTGCTCGTCCTGCGCCTCGTCCGGCTTCTTGCCCGCCTGCTCGTCAGGTGCCACGGCGACCTCGCGCGGCTCGTCACTCCCCGTATTCATACAGCCGAACCCTACCGGAGAGAAACCGGTCACCGGAATGGTCGTACCTCCCCAAGGGGGCCTCGGCCGGAAGAGTTACGTAAAGGCACGCAAAACACTCAGAGGGGTTTACAACGGCACCGTAGGTGGCATGTCGATTTCGCCGACGTGCGAATCCCCGAGCGCACACTGAGCGAAAGGCCCTGGCGCTTATGAACACCACGGTCAGCTGCGAGCTGCACCTGCGCCTCGTTGTGTCGAGCGAGTCCTCCCTGCCTGTCCCCGCAGGCCTGCGGTACGACACGGCCGACCCCTACGCCGTGCACGCCACCTTCCACACCGGAGCCGAGGAGACCGTCGAGTGGGTGTTCGCCCGCGACCTTCTCGCGGAGGGCCTCCACCGGCCCACCGGAACCGGCGACGTCCGAGTCTGGCCGTCGCGCAGCCACGGTCAGGGCGTCGTCTGCATCGCCCTGAGCTCCCCGGAGGGGGAGGCACTGCTCGAGGCCCCGGCGCGGGCCCTGGAGTCGTTCCTGAAGCGGACCGACGCCGCCGTGCCCCCGGGCACGGAACACCGTCACTTCGACCTGGATCAGGAGCTCTCGCACATCCTGGCGGAAAGCTAGGGCGAGGCCGCACAGAGCCGCCCGGCGCCGTCCACTCGGGGAGACGGCTCGGGCTGGTACAACCGCATAAGGAACGACAGGCGCCGTGGCTGCGGAGCGCTCCGCAGCCACGGCGCCTGTCGTGCGGCCCGTCACCGAGCACCGGCGAGCCACTACCATCGGCCAGCATCGGCGGGCGTTCGCCCGACCCCCAGGCCAGGGAGCGAATCGTGCTGATCACCCACGACACCCGGTGCGCCCTCGACACTGTGGTCGATCTGGTGAACACCGCACCGGAGGACGACGCGTCGCCGGACGCGCTGCCGGATGTCGGGGCGCTCGAGGATTTCGTACAAAACCACGAGATCAGTGATGTCGGGGTGCTGTCGGAGCTCGACCTGTCGGCGGTGCGCAAGATCCGCGGCCGGTTCGCCTCGGTCTTCGCCGCCCCGGACGCCCGGGCCGCCGCCGCGCTGATCAACGATCTGGTCGCGGCCGCGGGCACCACGCCCCGGCTCACGGATCACGACGGCTACGAGTGGCATGTGCACTACTTCGCGCCGGGGGCCTCCGTCGCCGACCACCTGGCGGCCGACTGCGGGATGGCGCTGGCGTTCTTCGTGGTGGCCGGCGAGCAGGAGCGGCTGCGGCGCTGCGAGGCGCCCGACTGCCGACGGGCCTTCGTCGACCTGTCCCGCAATCGCTCGCGGCGCTACTGCGACAGCCGGACCTGCGGAAACCGTCTGCATGTGGCCGCCTACCGGGCGCGGCGCAAGGAAGCCGCGGGCTGAGACCCGGGCACGGGTGTCGTCGTGGTCCCCGACGGGTGACGCCGGGGACCACGGGTACGGCTCAGAGCAGCAGCAGGTCGTGCAGCGCAGCCATGAGCAGGAGAGACCCGATCACCGCAAGGAAGATCATCAGCGGTGGCTGGGAAAGGGCGAAGAGGCATCCACGCGGCTCGTCCTGCGGCGGCGCGGTATCGCTCTGTTTCGTGTCCAGCATCTCGCGGCGATGATGGCGCAGTCGGCGCCCCCGACGCGATCAACACGCCCGGAATGACCGGGAGTTCGCCGGATTCCGTGATGTCCGTTTCGAGTCGTGATCACTTACGGACCGCCGCGGGTGCCACTGCGAACGTTTCAGTTCACCGTGCGACGTTCATATGCCGTGCTTCTTCAGGATGGCCTCGATGTCACTGAAGTCCTCCCCGGCGGACTCGGTGGCCCGGGACTTGCCCGCGGGACGGGTCGCCGGGGTGCGCGCTGCCGGGCCGATGGAGGGCGCCGAGGCCGTGGGGGCCACCGCCTCCCGCTGGGCGCCACGGGCCGCCTTGCGCTCCTTGCGGGTGCCGCCGCGGCGGCGCTCCACCGCGCGCGTGGTCGAGAACAGCACCCACGACAGGCCGAGCACGCCGAAGCCCGCCCAGGCGGTCGGGCTGAAGGCGGTGTCCGCGAGCCAGTCGACGACGCCCGTCATCACCAGACCGAGTGGGACGAGGGAGTAGGCGGCGATGCGGGTGGCCGCGAGGAAACGCTTCCGGTACGCGGTGACCGCCGCGATGCCCAGGCCGGCCGCGGCGACGGCGGAACAGACGGTCTCGGCAATCATCCGGTCCTCCAGGCGGGGCTCGATCGGCAACGTGCCGCTTCGTCCCTATCCATCCTGCACCTCCCGACCCCCACCGGGCCATGCCCCGGCAGGACATCAGGGACATCTCCGGGTCACCTCCTCCGCAGGTGCCGGTCGGCCTCGTACCGGTGACGCGGGCGGAGCCGTCGTGGGCGGGGCAGAGCCGTCGTGGACCGGCGGGGGCGATTCGGCCAGATGGGCCCGAGCTGGGAGACTGGGACCATGAGCGACCCCTCCCCCGCCCGTGCCGCCGCGCCCGTTCTCGATGTCTGGTGCGAGCTCCAGTGCCAGGACTGCCGTGACGCGCTGGACGACGTCCGGGCCCTGCGCGCCCGTTACGGCGACCGTCTGGAAATTCGGCTGCGGCACTTCCCGTTGGAGAAGCACAAGCACTCCTTCGCGGCCGCGCAGGCCGCCGAGGAGGCGCTGGAGCAGGGCAGGGGCTGGGAGTACGTCGAGGCCGTGCTCGGGCGCGTCGAGGAGCTGGACCGTGGGGGAGAACCCTTCCTGGTCCAGGTCGCCCGTGAACTGGGGCTCGACTCCGAGGAGTTCGACACCGCGCTGATCGACGGCCGGCACATCCTGATCGTGGACGCCGACCAGGCCGAGGGCAAGGCGATCGGCGTGAGCGGCACACCGACGTACGTCATCGACGGCGAGTGTCTCGACGGCGGCAAGAGCCAGGACGGGCTGCGCGCGCGGATCGAGGCGATCGCGGACCGGCTGCTCGCCGGGCAGGGCCGAGCCGGGCAGGAGTGAGCCGCCTCAGAGCAGGCTCTTGTACATCGAGTAACCCACCGTCACGTATCCCAGCGACTCGTACAGCCGCTCGGCCGGTGTGTTGCCCGCGAAGACGTTGAGACCCAGGACCCGTCTGCCGGACGCGATCGCCTGGGCCTCGGCCAGCAGCATCAGGGAACGGCCGTGCCCCCGGCCGCGGAAGGCCTCCTCCGTCTCGACGTCGTAGACCATGGCCTTGGCGTCGATGAACTCCACCCACAGCACCCCGACCCGGACGCCGTCGTGCTCCAGGACGCTGTACAGCGCCTCCGGCGTCGCAAGACCCCGCTGCACCAGCTTTTCGTGCTCCGTGCGCGACCGCGCCCTGGCCTCGGCCTCGGGCACCCCGCGGGTGCTCCAGTCGCCGGCGTACTCCGTGATGCCACGCTCCGCCCACAGCCGGAACTCGGCTTCCGTCATGGGCCTGCCCCGGCTGCCCGCGGGCAGTTCGGGCGCGTCGGCGCCGAGCGGCTTCTCCATGCCGCGGTTGCGGTGGACGTAGCCGAGCGTGGTGGCGAGCCGCAGCGCGGGCCCGGCGTCGGCGGGCACCCTGATCTCCAGTTGCCCGCAGCCCCAGCCCCGCGCCACCTCCTCGGCGGCGAGCGCGGCGACGGTGCCGCGGCCGCGCCTGCGGTCGGGCTCGTCGATCCGCAGGTCCCGGATCTGGGCGACGGCCGCTCCGAAGGCCGGGTGGGTCGCCAGGTGTATCGCTCCGACGGGACGGCTGTTCACGCACACCGTGTAGTGGCGGGACAGCGCCCCGTCGGCGCCGCGCTGGAGCGGCTCGGTCGGCCGCAGAGTGGTGGTCATCACCGGAGTTCTACCCTCTGCGGCACGCCGGGGCAGCTCAATATCCCGGGCCTTTACGGATCGAGGTCGTGCCCGGCCCGCTCCTGGAAGATCCGCATGGCCTTGGCGGTCACCGGGCCGGGCGCGCCCGGCAGTTCGCGCGCGTCGACGCGATGGACGGCCTGGACGTCCCGCAGGGTCGAGGTGAGGAAGATCTCGTCGGCCCGCTCCAGGACGTCCAGGGGCAGATCGGTCTCCTTGGCCCCGGTCCATTCCACGGTCAACGCGCGCGTGATGCCCGCGAGGCAGCCGGAGGCGAGCGGCGGAGTGTGGATCTCGCCGTCGAGCACGACGAAGACGTTCGATCCGGTGCCCTCGCACAGCTGTCCGACCGTGTTCGCGAACAGCGCCTCGGAAGCGTCGTCCGCACGCGCGCGTGCGAGTGCGACGACGTTCTCGGCGTACGAGGTGGTCTTCAGCCCGGTGAGCGCACCACGCTCGTTACGGGTCCACGGCACCGTGATCACGGCCGTGGACTCGGGGCGCGGGGCGGACTCGCCGAGGGCGACCACCAGGGTCGGCCCTTGCTCGCCCCGGTCGGATCCGAGGGGACCGTGACCACCGGTGTAGGTGATGCGCAGGCGGCCCAGCGGCATCGGATTCGCGTCGAGTACGGCGGCGCAGGCGCGGCGGACCTCGTCGTGATCGGGGTCGGGCAGCCCTAGTCCCCGCGCCGACAGGGTCAGCCGATCGAGATGCCGGGTGAGGGCGAAAAGACGGCCGTCCACCGCCTTCACGGTCTCGAAGATGCCGTCGCCCACGGTCAGCCCGTGGTCGAAGACGGAGACGCGGGCGGTCTCGATGTCCTGCAGCCCGCCGTCGAGCCAGATCTTCACGTAAGGGTCCCTCCACTCACCTCGTGCATCCCCGACGCTACCGCGAGCAGCCGGGATGCCTTCAGTTCGGTCTCCCGCCACTCCCCCTCGGGGTCGGACCCCCAGGTGATCCCGGCGCCGGTGCCGAAGCACAGCACTCCCTCGGCCCGGTCGATCCAGAAGGTGCGGATGCCGACGGCCAGCTCCCCGGTGCCCCGGTCGGCGTCGACCCAGCCGACGCCCCCGCAGTACGGCCCCCTGGGCGCGGTCTCCAGGGCGTCGATGATCCGCAGGGCGCTGGACTTGGGCGCGCCGGTGACCGAGCCGGGCGGGAAGGCGGCGCCGAACAGCTCGGCCCAGCCCGCGCCCTCGCGCAGCTCGCCCCGCACACTCGACACGAGGTGGACGAGACCGGGGTGCTTCTCCACGGCGCACAGGTCGGGAACGGTGACGGTGCCCGTGGCGCACACCCGCCCCAGGTCGTTGCGCACCAGGTCCACGATCATCACGTTCTCGGCGTAGTCCTTGGCCAGCAGGTCGTCCTCGGTCCGCCCGGTGCCCTTGATCGGCCCCGACTCCACCACCCGCCCCGCCCGGCGCAGGAACAGCTCGGGGCTCGCGGTGGCGATCTCCACCCCGTGTCCGGGCAGCCGGATCGTTCCTGCATACGGCGCCGGGTTGCCGCGGGCCAGCAGCGCGGTGAGCGCGTCCACGTCGGCGCCGGGTGCGAGGGGCGCGGTCAGGACACGGCAGAGGTTCGCCTGATAGACCTCGCCGGAGGCGATGTGCGCGCGAATCCGCCGTACGCCCTCCGTGTACGCGGCGCGATCCAACGACGACGTCCAGTCACCGACCCCCGGCCCCCGCCAGGCCCCCGGCAGCGGAGCGGGCACCGGCTCCTGGCGTACGTCGGCGAAGCGGGCGCAGGTCAGGCCGCCCTCGAAGTCCGCCGCGACCGCCCAGAAGCCGCCGGAGTCCAGGGCCGCGGGATCGCTGGTGACATCGAGGAGACCGGTGGCGACGCGGTCGCCGAAGCGGGCGAGAGGAGCGAGGTCGAGCACGCTGTCGAGTCTATGGCGGGTGTCCTGCGGGTGACCTGGCCATGTCCTTCCGGCCCACCTGACCACGTACGTCGACATACGCAACGCAGCACGCTGCGCAAACGCGTTTTTGTCCTGGCCCCGGAATCCGCTAGAGTTCAACTCGTCGCCGGGCCGCGAGAGCGGACCGAAACGACAAGCGGACGTAGCTCAGTTGGTAGAGCGCAACCTTGCCAAGGTTGAGGTCGCGAGTTCGAGCCTCGTCGTCCGCTCGATGGAACCAGGGGATCTTCCCGAGCCCCTGCACTCCTGGTGGAGTGGCCGAGAGGCGAGGCAACGGCCTGCAAAGCCGTCTACACGGGTTCAAATCCCGTCTCCACCTCCAAGGACGATTAGCTCAGCGGGAGAGCGCTTCCCTGACACGGAAGAGGTCACTGGTTCAATCCCAGTATCG
>NZ_KB911584.1:195355-284965 GCF_000383615.1 Streptomyces canus 299MFChir4.1
CCCGCGCGATTAGCTCAGCGGGAGAGCGCTTCCCTGACACGGAAGAGGTCACTGGTTCAATCCCAGTATCGCGCACACACCGAAGCCCCCGGCCCTGCGGCCGGGGGCTTCTTCGTCTCCCGGTCAGCTGGAGAACAGCATGTGGCCGAAGCCGCGGTTGCGGTGGTGGCCGCCGTGATGACCGCCGTGGCCGCCGTAGTGACCGCCGCCGTGCTGCGGGGCGCCCCAGGCCGGTGCGCTGGGCTGGGCCGGGTACTGCGGAGCGGCCGGCGGCGGCGGAACGGCGGGGCCGCCGCCCCACTGGCCCTCCAGCCGGGTCAGCGCCTCCAGCTCGCCGTAGTCGAGAAAGATCCCGCGGCAGCCGCTGCACTGCTCGATCTGGACACCGTTGCGGTTGTACGTGTGCATCGGGGCGTGGCACTTCGGACACTGCATCGTCGGCTCAACTCCTCGCCGGTTGATCCTGCTTAGCGTTACGCCAGGACAGACTCTGTCCGGCTCTGGTCGGTTGCACCCTACTTCGCGAAACCGTCCGCCAACTGCGGCGGGGCGGAACCCATTCGGTCACAGGCGTCGACGACCGCCTGCTCCACGTCGTCCAGCGCGCGGCCCGCCTCGATCGCCTTGACGATCGCCCGGGCCGCGGTCTGCACGGTGAGGGCGCGGGCGGGGACGTCCAGGGCCGGCCAGGGGTCGCCACCGGCCGGAACCGCGGGGCCGCCGGCCGCCCGGTAGGCACCGAGGAAGCGGGACCAGTCGTCGGGCGGCAGCAGGCCGCAGGCGTACCAGGCGGCGGGACGGGCGAGGTCCCAGGCGGGTTCCCCCACGCCGAGGTCGTCGACGTCGATGAGACGCCAGGGACCGTCGGGAGCGGGGTGGCGGACGAGCTGGCCGAGGTGCAGGTCGCCGTGGCAGAGGGTCGTGGTGCCGGACATGGGGGTCTCGGCGCGGGCCCAGGCCGGGAGGGTGAGCCAGGCGCGCAGCACAGGAAGGGCGTGCCCCCGGCGAGTGGTGGCGAGGAGCCGGCCAACGGCGAGGGCCGCCTTGGCCGGGCCGCGCATGGGGGGCAGACCTGGCGGGGCGGGAGTGCGGTGGAGGTGGGCGAGGAGAGTGGCGGCCGGTTCCCATGGGGCGGCATCGGGGTGCTCCGGGTCCACGGGTTCGCCGTACGGCCAGAAGGTGACGAGCCTGCCGTGCAGGCCGACGGAGGTCTCGCCGAGTGGGGGCAGAAGGATGCCGGGGAGGCGGGCGGCCATGGCGAGGCGGGGGGCCAGGTCGGCGGGGGCCGTACCGGGGGCGTGCGCCTTCGCGACGGTGTCGGCGTGCCGGACGACGGTGGCGTCGGGGCGGTCGGCGAGCGTCGCCGCACCGCAGCCGCACGCCTTCTCCTCGCCGGGGTGAGCCGCGCTTCTCGCTCTGAAGGTGAGCTCGGTGAGCAGGGGGTGGGTGGTCACGGGGCTCCCTGGGCGGCGGGGTCTGGCGCACTCAGTATGGTCCCGGGGCGCTGCGCTGGGCTTGAGCGGGGCGCCTATTAAGTTGCCTCGCGATGTCGTCGGGCGGCTGCGGGTGGGATGTGGCTGGTCGCGCAGTTCCCCGCGCCCCTAGGGAGCTACAGTCACCGGCGCCACGACGGACCGTTCCCCATCTCCTCCGCCGCGACCGCGCGCCACCACGGGCCGGTAGCCGCGTACGGCGGCAAGGGGACGGGGTGGGGGGTGTCCGCCCGCAGCGGCCGGCGTCCGTTACAGGGCACCGTTTAAGCAGCAGCAACCGCCGGACCGAGGACGGATACCCCCCACCCCGGCCCCGACCCACCCACCGAACCGCACGCGCTACACACGCCCCCACCGAGGCCGCAGCTGCGCCGCAGGCATCCAGGGGCGCGGGGAACTGCGCAAAAACGCCCGCCCCCACGCACCCGCACCAGACCGCCGCGGCGTTACCCGAGGGCCAGCCAAGCCACCCCCGCCACGACCGCCACCGCGATCACCACGCCGATGATGAGGCCGATGCGCGGCCCGCCCGATGCGGCGGGTGCGGCCTGCTGCCGGCCGCCCTGCGGTCCCTCGTCGACGAACGCGCGGAACATCTGAGTGCTGCCGGCGGGGTCGTAGTTGCCCTGGGGGCCCTGGTTGTCAGCCATGCCCCGAGACCCTAGCGAATCAGGGAGCCGGGCCCAAGTGCGGGGCGCACCCGGGCTTCAGCAGGCCCCACATGCCGGTTTACGTTCGCAATACTTGCCTTTGCCAACTTTTTATACCGCACCTACACCGTTTTATTTGCCTGTAGCAACCAAGCACGCCTATGGTTGCCCTAAGCAACGAATACGGGAGGTGTGATGGCCGAGCAGGCGCGATACGAAGAGCTGATCCGCCAGTTCAGCGCCTTCGGAGCCGTGAAGAGGGAGATGGGACGGATGATGCCGTCCGAGTGCCCCTCGGGTTCCGCCGCCGTGCTGACCCTCCTCGGGCGCTACGGGGACATGCGCATGAGCAAGCTCTCCGAGCTGCTCGCCGTGGACATGTCGGTCACCAGCCGCCACGTGGCGCACGTCGCCGAGCGCGGCTGGATCGAGCGCTCCCCCGACCCGGCGGACAAGCGTTCCCGCATCCTGCGGCTGACGCCCGCCGGTCGGTCCCTCCTCGACCAGCTGTCCCGCCGGACCTGCCACATGCTCGCCGAGCGATTGAGCGACTGGAGCGACGACGAGGTGGCCCAGCTGACCAGGCTGATGGCCCGCCTGCGGGCGAGCTTCGACGACACCCGCGCTCACGACACCCATGGCCGCGAACCCCACCGCCCCGAACCCCGGCCGCCCGCACCCCCCGTACTCGAACAGACCACCCGTACACCCGCGATCACCCAGTAAGAGAAGGAAGCCCATGGCAACGACCACACCAGCCGGTGTGCGGGCTCACGCCAAGCACGGGGGAGGCTCCGCCGAGTACGCCCCGATGACGCACCGGCAGATCATGGAGGCCATCTCCGGCCTGCTGCTCGGCATGTTCGTGGCGATCCTGTCGTCCACGATCGTCACCAATGCGCTCCCGCACATCATCAGCGACCTCGGCGGCGGCCAGTCCGCCTACACCTGGGTCGTCACCGCCGCTCTGCTGTCGATGACCGCGGCCACCCCCCTGTGGGGCAAGCTCGCCGACCTGTACAGCAAGAAGGCGCTCGTCCAGATAGCCCTGGTCATCTACGTCCTGGGCTCCGCGGCCGCCGGTCTCTCGCAGAACGCCGGCATGCTGATCGCCTGCCGAGTCGTCCAGGGCATCGGCGTCGGCGGTCTGTCCGCCCTGGCGCAGATCGTCATGGCCGCGATGATCTCCCCGCGTGAGCGCGGCCGTTACTCCGGCTACCTCGGCGCGACCTTCGCCGTCGCCACCGTAGGCGGCCCGCTGCTCGGCGGTGTCATCACCGACACCTCGTGGCTGGGCTGGCGCTGGTGCTTCTACGTCGGCGTCCCCTTCGCCGTCATCGCGCTGATCGTGCTGCAGAAGACCCTGCACCTGCCCGTCGTGAAGCGGGACGTGAAGGTCGACTGGGGCGGCGCGTTCTTCATCGCCGCCGCTGTCTCGCTGCTGCTCGTCTGGGTCACCTTCGCCGGTGACAAGTACGACTGGATCTCCTGGCAGACGTACGCGATGGTCGGCGGTTCGATCGTCCTCGGTCTGATCTTCGTGCTGGTCGAGTCCAAGGTGCGCGAGCCGATCATCCCGCTGCGGCTGTTCAAGAACCGCACGATCACCCTGGCCTCGCTGGCCTCGCTGTTCGTCGGTGTCGCGATGTTCACCGGCACGGTCTTCTTCAGCCAGTACTTCCAGCTGGCCCGCGACAAGTCCCCCACGATGTCGGGCGTCATGACGATCCCGATGATCGGCGGACTGTTCATCTCCTCCACCGTCTCCGGGCAGTTCATCACCCGCACCGGGCGCTGGAAGGCGTGGCTGGTCAGCGGTGGTGTGCTGGTGACGGCCGGTCTCGGTCTGCTGGGCACCATCCGGTACGACACGGCCTACTGGAAGATGTCGATCTTCATGGCCCTGCTGGGTCTCGGCATCGGCATGATGATGCAGAACCTGGTGCTGTGCACCCAGAACCAGGTCGACCCGAGCGACCTCGGCTCCGCCAGCTCGACGGTCACCTTCTTCCGTTCCCTCGGTGGTGCGGTCGGCGTCTCCGCCCTCGGCGCGGTCATGTCCCACCGGATCACGCACTACGTGTCGGACGGCATCGCCGCTCTCGACCCCAAGTACCAGGCCGCCCTGGCCGGTTCCGGCTCCTCCACCGACAGCATTCCGGACCTGGCCAAGCTCCCGGCCCCGGTGCGCACGCTGATGGAGAGCTCCTACGGCCATGGCATCGCCGACGTGTTCCTGATCGCCGGCGCCCTCGCGGCCGTCGCGTTCCTGATCACCCTGTTCATCAAGGAGGTTCCGTTGCGGACCAAGGGCGGGCTGGCGCAGGCCGCGGCGGACGACTCGCCGGCCGAGGCGCCCACGGAAGCGGCCGAGGTGTCCGCGGAAGCGGCCGAAGCCCCGGCTGCCGGGCACACCCCGAGCTGGGCCACGACCACCTCGGACACCGAGACCGCCCCCGAGGGCACCCAGCGGTTGTCCGCCGTGGCCACCCTCGCCCGTCCCGAGGAGTCCCCGGCAGGCTCCGGCGGCATCCCGGTCCGCGGCTTCGTGCGCGGCGCCGAGAGCGCGCCTGTCCCCCAGGCCGCGGTCACGCTGATCTCGCTCGCGGGACGGCAGCTGGGCCGCTCGGTCACGCAGGCCGACGGTTCCTACGCCGTCGAGGCGCCGAGCGTGGGGTCGTACGTCCTGATCGCCTCCGCGGACGGCTTCCAGCCGCAGGCGTCCACCGTCCTGGTGGGCGGCGAGCCGGTGGCCTACGACATCCTCCTCAGCGGCACCAGCGGGCTGAACGGGCTCGTGCGGGCCGCGCAGAACGGGGAGCCGGTCAAGGACGCGATGGTGATCGTCACCGATGTGCGCGGCGACCTGCTGGCCACCGGGACCACCGGTGAGCAGGGCGAGTTCGCCTTCGGCGAGCTGGTGCCGGGTGCGGTGACCGTCGCGGTGAACGCCGTCGGGTTCCGGCCGCGCGCCCTGCCCGTCGAGGTCGGCGGCACCGGCGTCACCCGGATCGAGGTCGACCTCGACTCGGGCGCCCGCCTCCAGGGTGTCGTACGGGCGCCGCACGGTCCGCTGGCCGACGCGCGGGTCACCCTCGTGGACGCGGCCGGCAACGTGGTCGGCACCGCCACCACCGGGTCGGACGGGGCGTACGCCTTCACCGACCTGGACGGCGGCGAGTACACGGTCATCGCCACGGGCTACCCGCCGCAGGCGACGGCCCTGACGGTCAGCGGCCCCGCGGTCGACGGCCACGACATCGAACTCGCCCACCCCGGCGAGTAGTTCGACCGCTCCGGCCCGTGGCAGGGAGCGCGCGCTCCGAGCGGAGGCGCGCGCCCGCCACGGGCCGGTCTTCTTCGAGGAGGTACATGACATGGGACTGACCGCGAGGATCCGAACCCGGGACGGCTGGGCCGTGTCGCACGCGGTCGTCACGGTGACCGACATGACCGGTACGCAGGTGCTGCGCGCGGAGGCGGACCCGGAGGGCGCCGTACGGGACGCGACTCCGCTGGAGCCGGGGCCGTACACCGTCATTGTGACGGCCGTCGGCTACGCGCCCGCCGCGTCGAGCGCGATCGTCACCGCGAGCAGCCGGGCCGAGGTCGGCACGGTCACCCTGGCCCGCATCGGCGGCGCGGAACTCCCGCCGCCGGGGCCCTGGACCGTGGACCTGGCCCACTCCAGTGTGGGCGCGGTCGCCCAGCACCTGGGCATCTCCAGTGTGCACGGCCGCTTCACCGACTTCACGGCGGCGATCGAGGTCGCTCCGGACGACGTGACCAAGTCCCGGGTGGAGGCGGTGATCCGGGCCGCCTCGATCGACACGGGGAACGCGATGCGGGACGAGCACCTGAGGTCGGCGGACTTCCTGGACGTCGAGCGGTACCCGGAGATCACCTACCGGTCGACGGGGCTGACGGTGGCCGGCACGGATCGGTGGACCGTGCGGGGCGAACTCGCCATGCGCGGTGTCGTACGGCCGGTGGACCTGGACCTGTCGTACCTGGGCACCGGCGCCGACCCCTGGGGCGGCACCCGCGCGGCCTTCCGGGCGACGACCCAGCTGCGGCGGGAGGACTTCGCCATGAACTACAACCAGGTCGTGCAGGCGGGGATCGCGGCGATCGGTACGACGCTGAAGGTCGAGCTCGATGTGCAGGCGGTGCAGGGGGAGTCGCTGCCGCAGGCCTGAGGGCGTGGGCCGTTGTCAGTGGCGGGTCGGACGGTTCGGGGCGCGTCGAGGGCGTCGTGTCCGAGGACGTGCACGGGGGCGCTGCTGGATCTGCTGCCCGAGGCGCCCGGGCGGGTGCTGGACGTCGGACCGGCGGGTGTTCTACATCCGGCCGGAGGAGGTCGCCGAACAGGGGGCCCGTGCGGGGCTGAGGCTGCTGCGGACCGTGGCCAAGGGCGTCGACCGGCTCGGCCGTGACGCCGTGCACGGGCACGCCGTGGCGCTCCAACTAGGCTGATTCCATGGCACCGAACATTGCGACCAACAAGTCCGTCTCCCTGGATGAGCTGCTGGACTTCGTACGGCCCCGGCACCGGGCGATCCTGCTGACCCGGCGGGCGGACGGGTCCCCGCAGGCCTCTCCGTTGACCTGCGGGGTCGACGACTCGGGGCGGATCGTCGTGTCGACGTACCCCGAGCGGGCGAAGACGCGGAACGCGAAGCGGGATTCCCAGGTCAGCGTGATCGTACTGAGCGACGACTGGGACGGGCCGTGGGTCCAGGTCGACGGAACCGCGGAGGTCATCGACTCGCCGGAGTCCGTGGAGCCGTTGGTGGAGTACTTCCGGAACATCTCCGGGGAGCACCCCGACTGGGACGAGTACCGGGCGGCGATGGTGAAGCAGGGGAAGTCGATCATCCGGGTCACTCCGGTGCGGTGGGGCCCCGTGGCCACCGGTGGATTTCCCGCGCGGCTGGCTTCGCCGGAGTGAGCGCCTGCTCGCGCAGTCTCCCGCGCCCCTAAGGGCGCTCGACCATCGCCTCGATTCCTTTGACAAGCAGGTCGAGGGCGAACTCGAAGTCCCTGTCCCGCATCTCCTCCACCGTGTCGCCGCCGCGTGCCTTCATGATCTCCTCGTTCTCCCTGAGGATCTCCACGGCGCCGGGGGACCGGGTCGCCGCTGTCATGGCGTGCCGGAAGTAGTCCTCCTGGGTCATGCCGGCCTGGGCGGAGCGGGTGATGAAGTGGCCCTCGATGGTGCCGAAGCCGTAGACGAACTGGAAAACGGCGGAGATCGCGCCGGTGATGCCATGGTCGGGCAGGCCGGTCCTGCGCACGACCCGGTGCACGGTCCGGGACAGGGCCAGGGAGTTCGGGCCGATGTTGAGGAAGGCGCCGGCCAGCGGTGAGACCCAGGGATGACGGACCAGCAGGCCCCGGTACCCCCCGGCCACCGTGCGCAGGTGGTCCCGCCAGTCCTCGTCGGCGTCCGGGTCCGGCAGCTCCAGCTCGCCGAAGGCCGCGTCCAGAGCGAGTTCGAGGAGGTCGTCCTTGGTGGCGACGTACCAGTAGACGGACATCGCGGTCACGTTCAGCTCGGCGGCCAGGCGCCGCATGGAGAACTTGGCCAGCCCCTCGGCGTCCAGGAGACGGACCGTCACCTCGGTGATCCGGTCCCGGTCAAGGCCGGACGGCTGCCCGCCGCCTCGGCCACCGCGGCGCACCTTGCCGTCCAGCCAGACACTGGTCCGACCGGGGGCCTTCTGGCCTGCGTCAGCCATGGCGCACCTTTCAGAAAAGTCCGTTCACCGGCAAAGATGCCAGATGCCTTCCAACCTAAGGGGCGCGGGGAACTGCGCGAACAGCCACGACCAGCCCGCAGCCGCCGACGAACAGGACCCCCACCCCCCTCAGGCGACTTCCCTCCGCTCCGCCCTCCGCAACAACATCCCAGCGACCACCCCGCCCAGCAGAACAGCCACCGCCCCCACCATTTGACTGCTCTCCAGGCCGGAGGCGAACGCCTCCGTGATCCGCGCCCGCTCCGCCACCGACCCCGCCTGTGCCAACGCCGCCGGCAGGGACACCGCGGCCACCGAAATCCCCGCCGCGAACCGCGCGTTCAGCACCGCGCCCAGGACCGCGACCCCCAGCCCCTGCCCCAACTCCGCCACCGTGCCGTTGATCCCCGCGCCGACCCCGGCCTTCTCCGGCGGGATCGCGCTCATGATCGCGTGTGCCATCGCGGGACTGGCGACCGCCGCCCCCGCCCCGATCAGCACCAGCCCCAGCAGGGTGCCCGGATAGCCGTGGTCGGTGAGCGTGGCGATGGAGAGGAGGCCCGCGGCCATCACCGCCATGCCGAGGCCGATGGAGAGCGGCGTCCCGAGCCTCGTCGACCACTTCGCCGCGAGGCCCGTGAAGTTGAGGGCCACGATCATCAGCGCGAGGGGGGCCGTCCGCAGCCCCGCCTCCAGGGGGCCGTACCCGAGGACGAACTGCATGTGCTGGGTGAGCAGGAAGAGCGAGCCGCCCATGCCGAAGGTGATCAGGACCGCCCCGGCCACCGCTCCCGTGAACCGGCGGTCGCGGAAGAAGTGCATGTCGAGCATGGGATGCGGGATCCGGCTCTCCCAGTGCGCGAACCCGGCGAGGACCACGACCGCCACGGCCGCGGGGCCCAGCACCCGGCCGGACGTCCAGCCGTGCTCGGGGCCGGAGATGATCGCGAACACCAGGGAGGCCATGCCGGTCGTGGACAGCAGGGCGCCAAGGAGGTCGGGCCGGTCCCCCCGGGGGTTCTTGGACTCGGGGACCAGGATCACGACCGCGACCAGGGCGAGCGCGGCGACCGGCAGGTTGATCAGGAAGATCGCGCCCCACCAGAAGTGGTTCAGCATGAAGCCGCCCAGGAGGGGCCCGGCCGCGAAGCCCAGGGAGTTGACCGCCGCCCAGATGCCGATCGCCTTCGGTTGTTCCTCCGGCGCGAAGATCTGCATCGCCACCGCGAGCGTGGTGGTCATCAGCAGCGCGCCCCCCACGCCCATCCCGGCCCGGGCCGCGATCAGCTGGGCGGTGGAGTCGGCGAGACCCGCGACCAGCGACCCGACGCCGAACAGCACCAGTCCCGCGGCGAGCATCCTCTTTCGGCCGTAGCGGTCGGCCGCGCTGCCCGCGGTGAGCAGCAGCCCCGACTGCACCAGCGAGTACGCGTTGATCATCCACTGGATGTCGGAGGTGGCGGCGCCCAGTTCGCTGGTGAGGGAGGGGATGGCCACGTTCAGGATCGTGTTGTCGAGCAGCACGGTCAGCTGCGCGAGACAGATGACGCCGAGTATCAGCCAGCGCTGGGGATGGCCCCGGGAGACGGTGGCGACGGGAGCGGGAGCGGGAGCGGTCATGTTGTACACCGTAGAACAGTTCCTATACGGCGTACAACGCACTTTCGCGCCGTACGACGAGAAGGGCGGTGACCGAAGTCACCGCCCTTCCGCTGAGGGGAACCGTCAGCCGCTCGCCTTCTGGGTGAGGTCGTAGAAGGTGGCCGAACCGACCGTGACCTTCTTGAAGTTGGCCTCGACCCACGAGGTGATCTGCGAGGACGTACCGCTGCTGCCGCCGCCCATGCCGCCGCCGGAGCCGCTGGAGATGAAGTAGTGGACCCGGCCGTCTTCCACGTACTTCTTGAACTGGGCCAGCGTCGGGGACGGGTCGGTGCCGTTGAAGCCGCCGATCGCCATCACCGGGTCGCCGGTGGAGAGCTGGTAGCTCGCCGCGTTCTGGGCGCCGATGGCCGCCGCCACCCAGGTGTACTTCGACGAGTCGGTCTCCAGCAGCTTCTTGGCCGCGGAGGTGACGCTCGCGCCGTTCAGCAGGCCGCCGACACCACCGCCGCCGCCCATGCCGCCGCCGTCGCCCGTCTGGCCGCCGGGGCCGCCCTGCTGACCCTGGGTGCCGCCGTTGCCGTTCTGCTGGTTCCGGCCGGGCATGCCCCCGCCGGGGAAGCCGCCCGTGCCGCCGCCCTGCTGGTTCTGGGTGTTGCCGTTGCCGTTCTGCCCGGGCATACCGCCACCGAAGCCGCCCCGGCCGGCGCCGCCACCGCCGGGGCCGCCGCCACCGCCCATCATGGACGCGCCCGCCGGACCCGCCGTCACGATGGACCCGGTGTGGCCCTCCTGGAGGGTGCTGATCGTGTACGCCGTCGGGCCGGCCAGGGCGGCCACCAGGCCCAGGGAGGCGGCCGCGAGGGCGAGTTGGCGGCTCACGCGGCCCGCGAAGACCAGGCCCAGCGCGGCGACCAACCCGCCGATCAGGACCAGGTACTTCAGCCAGGGCAGATAGTCGGAGGTGCGGTTGAGCAGGAGGTAGCTCCAGGACCCCGCCGCCACGACCGAGGCCGCGAGGGTGATCGATGCCCACAGTTCGGCGCGCTTCTCCCACAGGACGCCCGCGCCCATGCCGATCACGGCCGCGATGTAGGGAGCGAGGGCCACCGTGTAGTACTGGTGGAAGATGCCCGCCATGTAGCTGAAGACGACCATGGTCATCAGCAGCGAGCCGCCCCAGACCAGGAACGAACCGCGGGTGACGCTGGTGCGCTTGAGCTTTCGGGTCGCCACCAGGCCGGCGGCGAGCAGGATCAGGGCGGCCGGCAGCAGCCAGGAGATCTGGCCGCCGATCTCGGAGTTGAACATCCGGTCCCAGCCGGTCGCACCCCACTGCCCGGTGCCGCCTGCGCCACCGCCGCCGCCGACCGAGCCGGTCTCGTCGCCGCTGAGGCGGCCGAAGCCGTTGTAGCCGAAGGTCAGTTCAAGGAAGGAGTTGTTCTGGGAGCCGCCGATGTAGGGGCGGGAGGAGGCGGGCCACAGTTCGACGATCGCCACCCACCAGCCGCCGGAGACGACCAACGCGCCGGTGGCCGCGGCCAGTTGACCGAGCCGCTTCCTGACGGGGACCGGCGCGCAGACGGCGTAGACGATCGCCAGCGGCGGCAGGATCAGGAAGGCCTGGAGGGTCTTCGCGAGGAACGCGAAGCCGATCGCGGCACCGGCCCACAGCAGCCACTTCGTACGGCCGTCCTCCAGGGCTCGGACCACGAACCAGCAGGCGAGCGTCATCAGCAGCGCCAGCATGGCGTCGGGGTTGTTGAACCGGAACATCAGCGCCGCGACGGGGGTGAGCGCGAGCACGGCGCCCGCGATCAGAGCGGCCGCGGGGCTGAACCGGCGGCGCACCGAGGCGTGGACGACGGCGACAGAGCCGACACCCATCAGGACCTCGGGGGCGAGGATCGCCCAGGAGTTCAGGCCGAAGATCCGCACCGACAGCTCCATCGGCCACAGCGAGGCCGGGGGCTTGTCGACGGTGATCGCGTTGCCCGCGTCGAGCGAGCCGAAGAAGAACGCCTTCCAGGACTGGCTGCCGGCCTGGACCGCCGCCGAGTAGAAGGAGTTGGCGTAGCCGGAGGAGCTCAGGTCGTACAGGTAGAGCAGGAGGGTCGCGGCCAGCAGGCCGAGGAAGGCCGGGCGCGCCCAGCGGGGGTCCTCGGGGCGGCCGCGCCACAGTCTGCGCACGAAGGGCTGCTGGGGTTCACCGGACTCGGGGGCCGGGGGAGCGACCGGCGCCTCGGGGGCCGTCGCCGCCGGACCCCATCCGGAACCCTGCTGGGCCGGACGGTCGGTCTGCGTGGTCATCAGGAGTTCCTCGGGTCGGTGTCGGTCGGGCGCACCGGGTCGAGCCGCATGGTGGCGTCCTTCCAGGAGCGCTGCTCCGCGGCTTCACCGGCGCGGAACTCGGTCGTGTCGTACGAGGACGACGGGCTGTACGGCGTGCTGGCGTACTGGGGTGCCTGGGGTGCCGTCGGGCGCTGGGGCAGCGGTCCGTACGACTGCTGCGGTGCGGCGGGGGTGTGCGTGGCGACGACCGCGGACCGGGGGTGGTCCGGCCGGGGCTGGTTCGAGAGGGGGTGGTCCGAGAGGGGCTGCTTCGAAAGGGGCTGGTCGTCCTCGCGGTCGGGGAAGACCCAGGCCCGGAAGAGCAGGAAGCGCAGCACGGTCGCCGCGAGGTTGGCGGCGATCAGTACCGCCAGCTCGGTGGAGTGCGCGGGGTCGCTGCCGGCCGCGTTGAGCGCGGCGAGGGAGCCGCTGGTCAGCGCGAGGCCGATGCCGAAGACGACCAGGCCCTGCGCCTGGTGGCGGACGGCGCCGCCCCGCCCGCGCACCCCGAAGGTCAGGCGCCGGTTGGCGGCGGTGTTGGCGACCGCGGAGACCAGCAGGGCCAGCGCGTTGGCGGTCTGGGAGCCGCCGAACTGCCGGAAGGCGCTGTAGAGGACGAGATAGAAGAGGGTCGACAGACCGCCGACGACACAGAACCCGACGAGCTGGCGGGCCAGCCCCTTCGGCACGTCCTGGATCTCGCGGTCGCGCGGGTCGTCACCGAACGGCCGGGTGATCCGGTCCAGCGGCAGCGATCCGCCCGCCAGGGCCTTGCCCACCCGCCACACGCCCTTGAGGTCCTCGGTCGCCGTCTTCACGATGTGGACGGTGGAGTTCGGGTCGTCGACCCAGTCGACGGGCACTTCGTGGATACGGAGTCCCGCGCGCTCGGCGATGACCAGCATCTCGGTGTCGAAGAACCAGCCGGTGTCCTCGACGAGCGGCAGCAGGACCTGCGCCACGTCACGCCGGATGGCCTTGAAGCCGCACTGCGCGTCGGAGAAGCGGGCCTGGAGGGAGCCGCGCAGGATGAGGTTGTAGGCGCGGCTGATGAACTCGCGCTTGGGGCCGCGCACGACCCGGGAGCTGCGGGCGAGCCGGGAGCCGATCGCCAGGTCGGAGTGGCCCGAGATCAGCGGGGCCACCAGCGGCAGCAGGGCGTTGAGGTCGGTGGACAGGTCCACGTCCATGTAGGCGAGGACCGGGGCGTCCGAGGCGGACCAGACGGTCCTGAGCGCCCGGCCGCGGCCCTTCTGCTCCAGCCGGAAGGCCCTGACCTCCGGTATCTCCGCCTCCAGCCGCCGCGACACCAGGGGCGTGGTGTCCGTCGACGCGTTGTCCGCGATGGTGATGCGGAACGCGTACGGGAACGTGCGTGCGAGGTGCTCGTGCAGTCTCAGCACACAGGGCTGGAGGTCCTTCTCCTCGTTGTAGACGGGGATCACTACGTCCAGGACAGGCGTACCGGCGTCGCCGGCCGGGAGGTGCTCCCGCGCCGGCAGGGTGCCGGGAGAAGAGTCGGTTCGCATGGGAACGACTCTGGTCAAGCCCCCTGTTGCACCCATATGGCGGCGCTGTGCTGTGCCTGTGAGTGCGATTGCCAGTTCGTTTCGGGCGCCGGACGGGGGGCCACGGGGCCGACCGCGGGCAGGTGCATGGTGAACACGGTCCGCCCCGGAACGCTGTCCACGGTCACCGCACCGCCGTGCGCGGTCGCGACGGCCTGCACGATGGCGAGGCCGAGGCCGGTGGATCCGGAAGCTCGGGAGCGCGAGGAGTCGCCGCGCGCGAACCGTTCGAAGACGTGCGGGAGCAGGTCGGACGGGATGCCCTGGCCGTTGTCCTCGACGCCCACGCACATCCACGGGCCGCTGCGCTGCACGCGCGCGGTGACCGTCGTACCCGGCGGGGTGTGCTTGCGGGCGTTGCCGAGCAGGTTGATGAGCACCTGCTGGAGGCGGGCCGCGTCACCGGAGACGAGGGCGGGTTCGTCGGGCAGGTCGAGGCGCCAGTTGTGGTCCATGCCGGCCGCGCGGGCGTCGCTGATGGTGTCCACGACGAGCGGGATGAGGTCGGTCTGCTCGAACTGCAGCGGCCGCCCGGCGTCCAGACGCGCGAGCAGCAGCAGGTCCTCCACGAGCAGGGTCATCCGGCCCGCCTCGGACTCGATACGGCCGAGGGCGTGCCGGGTGTCGGGGCCGACCTCCTCCCGCCCGCGCCGGGTGAGCTCGGCGTACCCGCGGATGGAGGCGAGCGGTGTTCTCAGCTCATGACTGGCGTCGGCCACGAACTGGCGCACCCGCATCTCGCTCTGCTGGCGTGCGTGCAGGGCGCCGTGCACGTGGTTCAGCATCCGGTTCAGCGCGGCACCGACCTGCCCGACCTCGGTGTGCGGGTCGCACTCCGCCTCGGGCACCCGCTCGCTCAGGTTGACCTCGCCGGTGTGGAGAGGCAGTTCGGAGACCCGGGTGGCGGTGTTGGCGACCTTGCGCAGGGGGCGGGTGGCGAGTCCGACGAGGACGTAACCGGCGATGACGGCTGCGCCGAGGCCGGCGGCGGTGACGCTGATCTCCACGAGGATCAGGGTGTCGATGGTGGCGTCGACGTCCTTGGTGGGGACGGCGACGTAGTAGGCGGAGGTGTCGTTGGAGGCGTACCGGACGAGGTAGTCGCCGATGCCGGGGAGCTCGACCTTGTGCTGCTTGTTGTCCTTGGGGACCGCGGCGAGCACCTTGATCTGGGCGGTCGTGAGGCTCTCGGGGGTCATCTCGAAGTTCTGGTCGGAGCCGGACTTCACCCCGCGCTTGGCGTCGGTGATCTCGCCCTTCTCCACCTTGGCCGCGATCGTGCCGTCCGGCCCTGGGCCGATGACGAAATCGGCGGGGGTGTGCTGCCGGTTGCCCTGCCCGACGGGTTTCTTCTCGTCCTTGTCGCCGTTGCCGAGTTGCCTGGGCGGGAGGTCGCGTGGCGCCGCCCGTGACGCGGCCTCGTTCAGCTTGCCGCTCAGCTGGTCGTACAGATGCGACCGCAACGCCAGTGTCGTCACCGTGCCGATCACCGAGCAGACGACGGCGATCAGCACCACCGACGCGACGACGAGCCGCGTCCGCAGCGTGCGCGGCTTTCCTGCCCGCCCTGCCCGCTTCTGCGCCCGCGGCCGTCGTCGCCCGCTCATGACGCGGCGGGCTTGATCAGGTAGCCGGCGCCGCGCCGGGTGTGGATCATCGGCTCCCGTCCCGCGTCTATCTTGCGGCGCAGGTAGGAGATGTAGAGCTCGACGACGTTGGCCTGGCCGCCGAAGTCGTACGACCACACCCGGTCGAGGATCTGCGCCTTGCTGAGCACCCGCCGGGGATTGCGCATCAGGAACCGCAGGAGCTCGAACTCGGTCGCGGTGAGGTGGATGTTCTCCCCGGCCCGCGAGACCTCGTGGCTGTCCTCGTCGAGGGTGAGGTCACCGACTACCAGCACGGAGTCGGAACGGCGGTCGGCCGCACCGGAACGGCGGATGAGACCGCGCAGCCGGGCCACGACCTCTTCGAGGCTGAACGGCTTGGTGACGTAGTCGTCGCCACCGGCGGTGAGCCCCGCGATCCGGTCCTCCACGGCGTCCTTCGCCGTCAGGAACAGCACGGGCACGTCCGGCAGTTCGCGCCGCAGCCGCCCGAGGACGGCCAGCCCGTCCATGTCCGGCAGCATCATGTCCAGGACGACGGCGTCGGGCCGGAACTCCCGTGCGGTCTGGACGGCACCCGTGCCGTCCCCCGCGCTGCGGATCTGCCATCCCTCGTAGCGCAGGGCCATGGACAGCAGTTCGGTGATCGACAGCTCGTCGTCCACCACAAGCACTCGGACGGGGCTCCCGTCCGGCCTCAGCAGTTCGGTGCGCCCCTGGGGCGAGGTCGTGGTCATGCTGGACACCCTGTCGGGACCCCCTGAGAGCACCCTTTCGACAGTCTGTGATTTTCCTGAGAAACACACAGGCGCCTCTCAGGCAACGTCTGGGGGCCTGGGGAACTGCTTGTCCGACGGACGGCCGAGGCATCCGGGCCGAGGTATCGGGGTGAGGCTCCGACCGCTAGCGGACCGGCCCCTGCTCGTCCACATGAACCGTCGGTGCCCCGAGGAACACCTCGGCGCCGACCGGTCCGTAGGCGATGTTGAAGGTGTCCAGCCAGTACGACCAGTCCCGCAGGCCGACGGCGCTGCTGAAGCGGTAGTTGAGCCGCCACCGCACCCACTGCCCGGGCTCCAGCCGCACGCCCGGGCGCCGCCGCGGCCGGGGCGGCACCCCGAACATCGGCCCCACCCTCGGCAGCACCCGCAACCGCCCGTCCGCCTCACTGAGTTGGACGTCGACGCCTTTGAGGTTGTCGCCCTGCTGGTCGTGCGGCACGAAGTCGTCCCGCTCGTCCATCCGGACCGCGTGGACGAACGGCGCTTCGGCCCGCCCGACCGCGGACGGCGGCAACGCGAAGCCCACCGGAGCCGCGTTCCTCCGTGTCGCGGCCTCGCCGCCACGGGACCGCTTCGTCCATGACGTGCGTATCCACTGCACGGTGACGTCCATCCCCGGCCCTCCCCTCGTCGGACTCGTCGGACCCGTGGGGCCCGACAGGCCCGTCAGAACAACCCGTCCTGAACCCCCGGTGCCTCCTTGAACTCTCTCACCGGCACGGTGATTTCCGCCCCGTCGGCCGGGACGAGTTCCCACCCCGTCATCAGCCGGGTGTCCAGTACGACGGCTCCCCCGCGCTCCGTCTCCAGGTGCAGGTCGGGTCCGGCGGCCGCGAGGAGCCGCCCGCCCACCGACCCGCCCGCGACGAGCTCGCTCACCTCGCCCACGGCAATGGGCAGCCCGGCGAGCCCGAACACCTCGACGTGGTCGACCGGTTCGTACGGCGCGCGCTCCAGGGAGTCCGGCCAGCCGCCCAGTCCCCCCGCCCGCGCGTGCAGCTCGGCGAGCTCGGCGGCCCGCTCGCCGGCCGACGCCGGCAGGGCGGACCGTACGGCCCTCTTGGCGCCGTAGGGAATCCGGTCCGGCACCGAGAGCGCCGCCCGCAGCAGCTCCTCGGTGCGCCGCGCGGCCATGAGCGGACCGGTGCCGAGCCAGCTGAAGCAGACGGCGCCCTGCTCCAACAGGCGCGCGGAACCCCGCTCGTGCGCCGTGATGCCGACCTTGACCATGCCGGACCCGAACCACGCCAGATACACCCGGTACGGCCGGGGGTCGTCCGCGAGGGTGTCGGCGGCCACGGAGTGCGCCCGGTCCAGTCGCGCGCACTCCTCGCACCGCGCCCCGGTACTCCGCCCCGACACCGCGGCCCGCGTCGGACACGCGTGCCCCCGCGCTCCCACGCATGTCCGCACACCCCCCTCCGCCACCCCGAAGGCCACCCGCTTCCCCCAGGTCAGCGCACTGCGCCGGCCGCCCTCCCACCGCAGCACGGGGCCGTCCGCCGACCACGACAACCCCGAACACTTCCATCCCTGTGCCATCCCTCACGAGAGTAGGGGGCACCACTGACAACGCGGCCGCACGAGGGCGAGCCGCACCAGGGCCGCCGGGGCCGGGACCGGTTCAGCCCACCGAATCCGCGGAGACCGGTTCCGAGGTCTCCACGGCTCCTGCCTCCGTCACCGCGGCCCTCAGCTGGACCACCTCGGTCCGCGGGCCGCCCCGCCCCGCCATCCGGCACCCGACGCACCCCGGGTGCCCCTGCCGTGCGCCCGTGTCCCGCACCCGCATCCCCCACTGCTCGCGCGGCCGGCGCCCCGGTGGCTTGCCCCAGCCGGTCAGGTGCAGGGCCCAGGTGACGAGGGCGCTCCCCGCGGTGATCACGAGGCCGACGGCGATCAGCACACCGGACCCCAGGCAAACCCCCACCCCCAGCACGGACGTCCCCACGGTGGCGATGGCGACTCCGGTCCATCCCGCGACCGTGTGCCCCTCGTCATACTGATGTGCACTCACAGGACCTCCTCGACCCGTTCTCTCACCTCCTAAGAAATTTAGCGCAGAAACCTCTTACGTACTAAGAGAATTAGGAATCCGATGCACGCCGAGCCCCGCCCCACCGCCACTCCGGCCCAGGCACTGGAGGCGATGGACTTCTTCATCGCCACCGCCCACCTCGGCCAGCAGGAGATGGCCCAGCGGCTGGGCCTCAACGTCACCGACCTGCTGTGCTTCGCCTGCGTCCTGAAGGCCGGCGAGGACCTCCTCACCGCGGGCGACCTCGCCGAGCACGCCCATGTCACGACCGGCGCGGTCACCGGCATCCTCAACCGCCTCGAACGCGGCGGCTACGTCACGCGCGTGCCCGACCCCAACGACCGCCGCCGCGTCCGGGTCGCCGCGCTGCCCGACGCGGTGGCCAAGGTCGTCGCCCTCTACCAGCCGTACTACGACCGCCTCGACGCCCTCTTCGCGGGCTACTCCGCCGACGAGATCGCCGTACTCCACGACTGGTTCAGCCGGTCCACGAACCTCGCGCTCGCCTATATCGAGGAGCTGCGGGCGAAGGACGCGGGGGGTGGGTGACGGGGGCGAGTTCTGCCGGGGGCCAGTGCTGTCGGGGGCCAGTGCTGTGGGGGGCCAGTGCTGTGGGGGGCCAGTGCTGTGGGGGGCCAGTGCCGGGGTCACCCCACCCCGGGGGTGGAGCCAGCCCTACCTTCGGTCCGGTAGCACACTCCATCGTTTCGGCGAGCCCGCCACGGCATCGTTGATCGCGGCTGGTCCACCCGGGATCCAGCGGATCGACACGCCAGCGCCGAGCCGGAGGAAACCCCATGGAGCCGCAGACGGCCGACCGGACCACGTCCAAGTCCCCGTCCACGCCCGGCCCTCTCGCCTCCTTCATGCGCTTCGTCGTCTGCGGCGGCGGGATCGGCGTCCTCTCCAGCTTCGCCGTACCGCTGGTGGCACTGACCATGCCGTGGACGATGGCCAACGCGGTGGTCACCGTGGCCTCCACGCTCCTGTGCACCGAGCTGCACGCCCTGTTCACCTTCGGCACCGGCCGCCGTCCCGGGTGGCGCCGGCACCTCCAGTCCTCCGGCTCGGCGGCCGCCGCGTACGCCGTCACCTGCGGCGCGATGTTCCTCCTGCACGCAGTCCAGTCCTCGCCGGGCCTGCTCACGGAACAGGTGGTCTACCTGAGCGCCTCCGCCCTCGCCGGCATCGGCCGCTTCCTGGTCCTGCGCCTGTTCGTCTTCACCGGCACCCACAAGTCCCGGCTCCCGTCCGGGCCTGTTGTCACGCTGCCCCGCCCGACCCTGCCGCGAGCGGCGGTCAGCACGGCCTGCTGACCGGGCCCCGGCGCCCCCACCGCTTCCGGGTTCCTCGACAAGGTGAAGCGCAGCCCATGCGCAGCCGTTCAGCGTTCAGCCGCCTTGAAGACAAGACGCGGCGCCCCGAACCCCGCTGGCTCCTCGCCGAGTTCACGGACCGCTGCGCCGCCGGGATGCCGACGGCCACGATCGAAGAAGGGCAACGACAACCCCGCGAGGGAGGCTGGCAGCCCCCTGGGGGTACAGCTGGCCCCACCCCGAACCGGGCGGACGGCTCCATGTCGCGCCCCCGAGATCGGCGGCATCGTAGAAGCCATCAGCTCCCGGCCCCTCCGAAAGGAACTCCCATGAACCAGATCCTCTCCACGCCGCCGGTCAAGACCTCCCCCGAGAGCGAACTGGCCCCGCTCCTCACCGCCTGGGACCAGGCCCACCCCACCACGGCAGACCCCGACTGGCGCCACCTGCTGGACGAACTCGCCCACCCCCGCACCACCCAGGCCTTCCACGGCCTGGCCACGAGCACCGCATGAGGTCATGCCACACCCGCACCGAGCAGACAGCCAAGAACGACGCCGAACGACACGACAAAGCCCCCTCCGGGATGATCCCGAGGGGGCTTTGATCTGCTGTGCACTCGGCAGGATTCGAACCTGCAACCTTCTGATCCGTAGTCAGATGCTCTATCCGTTAAGCTACGAGTGCTTGTTCTGTTTTCTCGCCGTTTCTTGCCCTTCCGGGCCGCTCGCGGCGACAGGAAGAACATTACATGACTGCCGCTCGCATGTGAAATCCGTTTGCCATACCCATTGTGACCTGTGCAAACGTACATCTGAGCGAGATCGAGAACGGCCGGGAACGACGAAGCCCCGGTCGCTCGGACCGGGGCTTCGGTGATCTTGCGCGGAGGCGGAGGGATTTGAACCCTCGATGGGATTTAAGTCCCAAACCGCATTAGCAGTGTGTTGCCTCCCGTCCGACGAGGACGGGGGGCAACCCCTCAAGACTGGATCACGCAGCTCAGGGACGGTGGGGCACCGAACCCCATCGGGTCCCTTCCGAGCCCCTCCCTGCCTCTTGGTGCCATCGCCGTGCCATCAGGTCGTGCCCGCTTCGCCGCCGGCCGCCGGTCCGTCCGACTCTCCCGCCAGCACGATGCGGCGAACTTGTTGGCGCGTGTACCCCGTCACCTCGCAGATGTCCTTCTGCGCAAGGCCGTCGGCGTCCGCCCGCCTGATCGCTGCCGCCAGCTCCTGCCGCAGGATCTCGGCCCGCGTCTCTGCCTCTCTGAAGCGCTGCGCCATCTGCCCCAGCGATCGCTTATCCATGGCACATAGTGTTCCATCCGTCGTCATGGAACATGATGTTACGCAAACTCGGGGGGAACGCCTAGGTCTAAGTGCTTGACGAGGGAACACGATGTTCCCTAGAGTGGAGTCGTTGGCAGGGAAACCAGCCGACAACGCAAGCGGCCCCCGGAAGGTGCGGGAACACCAACCGAGGGCCTGACGGACTACCTGCTACCAACAGGAGACCGCTGTGGCTCATCTTGCCAGTAGCTGCGAGCGCCGCGCCAAGCGCCGCTCGGCCCGCACGATCCTTCGACAGCGCACCGCCGCGACCCGCCTGGTCGCCTCGGTCAAGCGCCGCCCCCGCTCCCTCGCCACGGTCGCCATCGCGGCCGGCGTCGACCGCGACACCGCCTCCGGGATCGCCTCCGGCCTCCGGTCGGTCGCCAAGCGGATCGGTGTCACCCCGGCGCAGACGGCCCGTACCCGCCGCACCGTGAACGGTGGCCGTGCCCGCAAGACCCGCACGGTCTTCCGCTACACGCTCCGCCAGGTCGCCCGCCTCCTAGCCGCCTACCGGCCCCGGAAGCAGGAGTTCAAGGCCGCCGTCCTCGCGATGACCGTCCTCGTCGGCGTCTGAACGACCCCCAGACCACCGTTCCACCGGCCCCGCACACGCGGCGGCCCCGGCAGGAGGTGCAACTCCTGCCGGGGCCTGTGGCCGATCCCCTGCACACACAGGAGAAGGACCATGCAGGACACCGTAGCCATCCCCGCAACGTTCATCGAGCCGCAGCCGGCCTCCGACGAGGACCGCACCCTCACCTACCCGCTGCGGGCCGGGGGGTCGCTCGTCCACACCTGCCCCGACTGGTGCGCCGACGACCACGCCCGCGAGATCGAGCACGGCCTGAACGACCCCGCCGACCTCCAGCACCTGGGCGCACCGATCGCCCTCAGCTTCGACGACGTCGATGGCGAGCGGGAGACGATCCTCGCGGCCCGCCTCGTGCAGTGGCCGTTCGCCGCCGACGGCGACAGTCAGCCCTACGTCGACCTCACGCCCGAGGCGAGCACCGCGGAAAGCCTGATGTGCCGCGATCGGTTCGAGCTGGACAACGAGATCCGGCGAGTCCGCGCCCACCTGCGGCGGTTGATCGAGATGGGGGATCGGCTGGCGCAGGCGCAGGCCGACGACCACGCTCGCCGCAGCCCTGGCAGCCGCGAGCCGTGGCTGTCGCTGACCCGCACCGACCTGCTGTCCATGCCGATCGCCTACCTGGTGAAGGTGTTCGGCATCACCGCGGTTGAGACCGAGGAGATCGGCCGCCCCGGAGTGCTCGCCCTGTTCGGGGAGCCGGGGGCGATGGAGCTGCGGGTGCTGCCGGATGTCCCGCAGCACCTGCGGGAGGACGAGACGCGTCGGTGCCTGCTCAACCGGTTCGACCGTCAGGCCGTCCGCAATGCGACCGAGGCGGGTGCCTGATGCCGCGCCGTAACAGCAACGTGGCCACGCCCCGCCACCTGGCCGAGGCCGCCACCGAGGGCATCGGCTGGGGAATCCTCGGCCTCCCCTCCGCCCTGCCGCGCAAGCCGGTCACCCGGCGGGCCCACCGCAACGCCGCACGGCGGTGGACGGCATGAGCGAGCGCGAAGCGCTGGAGCTGGTCCGGGGTCTCCTCACGGAGGCCCCGGGCCGGCCGGCCAAGTCCACCACCCGCCGCCTCGTCGCGGCCGGCGTCATCCGCCGCACCCCGGAACAGACCCTCACCGTGCGTGTCACCCAGGCCGGCGTCACCGGCAGCATCCGCAAGGCGGGTGCCCGATGAACCAGCAGCCCACCCCGCACGCCTGGGACGCCGACGACAACAAGCCCGTCATCCCGAAGATCCCCGGCCCGCGTGCCCCGCACGCCGCCGAGCCCAGCGAGCTCGCCGCCGCCATCCTCGTCGGACGGCACGTGCTCGACCACTACGGCACCGTCGACAGCGGCAACATCTTCGACTACACCCAGGCCCACGGCGGCCTCGCCGAAGCCCTCCGCGTCCTCCTCCGCGCCCTCGACGCCGAGCCGGACGAGGACGAGAAGGCCCGCCGCTTTGTCGACAGGCACTTCCCCGAGGTGGCCGCGTTCCTCGCCTCCGAGCGAGGTGACAACGCATGAGCGTCCTCGACCTGCCCGTGTACGGGCCCACCGATCCTCACGGTGACGAGGAGCACGAGCCGGACGTGATCGTGCGCGTCGACTTCCTGATGTCGCGCGAGCAGCTGGTGACGGCGCTCGGGATCGCCTGGGCGGAGATCGCAGGCGACCGCCACCCGGAGTCGCTGACCGTGGCGGAGGTGCGGCACGAGGTCGAGGCGTGGCTGTCCGTGCAGGCGTTCTTCGCCCTCGCCGACCAGATGGAGCGGGACCAGGCCCGCGAGTTCCCGCCCGAGCAGCAGCGCGTCATGCAGGTGCTCGCCGCCGCCATCGACGAGGCGTACCCGCCGGCTTCCACATTTGTGGAACTGCGCGTGCAGCGGCCCCGCTACGGGGACGGCACGGTCACCCTCGACACCGTGGACCGTGGCGAGGTCACCGTCGACGAACCCGCCTGGTGCACCGGCCACGACGGCGAGACCGTCGGTCACTTCACGGACATCACGCACAACGGGCCGGAGACCACCGCCCCGGTCGTGACCGCCAAGTACGGGCCGTCGCAGATCCTGACCATGCACGTCAGTCACGCCCCGCACCTGACGGAACATCCGGAGCCGTTCCCGCTCCTGTACGTCGAGCTCGACGGTCACGGAGACCTCGACCCTGCCGACGGGCACAGTCTCGCCCGAGCGCTGCGCCTCGCCGCCACCCGCGTCGACCGCGCCGCCGACGAGCTCGACCGGATCCGCAGGGGGATGTCGTGAGCATCGACTTCCCGGCCCGGTTCGACGGCGTCGACGCCGACCGCCTGTTCGCCCTGGAGTACCCGGACGGAATGGACGGCCGGTCCGACTGCGACGCCCCGCAGGAGTACGTCGAGCAGCTGCTCGTCGCCCTCGCGGACTGGCGGGCCCGCCTCCTCGACGGCACCCGCGACGACGCCGACGCCTACCGGGCCGCGCTCGACGCGGTCCGCGAGGCATGGCTCCAGTACAGCTTCCGCTGGGTCGGCGGCCCCGACCTGCCCTGCACGTTCGACCTCCCGCGAGGGGCGATCGCATGAACACGACGGCACCGCGTCCCACCGAACGCGCCGCAGCCAAGGGCGCCAACTCCTACCGGCAGCAGCTCCCGCCCACGGCCAACCTGCTCACCGGCAAGCTGATCGCCACCCTGGTCGGCGACCGGCACGGACTCCAGTTGTTCACCTGCGCCCTCGACCGGGCCACCGGCCTCGCGAGGTGGGAGCAGTGACCGCGCAGCCGATCGACAGGCCGTTCATCTTCGAGTGGACCGGTCGTGACGCCGACGCCCTGCGGATCACTCTGCGCCTGACCCAGGACCAGATGGCCGAACAGATGGGGTGCGCTTCGCGCACGGTCGCCCGCTGGCGCGAGGTGAAGAACTCCCGGATCTCCACGCCGATTCAGGAGGCGCTGGACGCCCTGTACGAGCAGCTCACCGAGAAGCAGGTGCGCCGCTTCCTGCACGCCCTCCAGCACTGCGCGCAGCCCCGAGAGGCGGCCTCCCCGGTCGTGATGGCCGCCGAGATGACGCTCATGCAGGCCCGCATCAACGAACTCCAGCAGCAGTTGCATGCGAAGGAGCAGCAGTCATGACCCTGATGGAACTGGAGCAGCTCATCGACGTGCCGGCTGTGTCGGCGCCCGGTCAGCACTGCCTGGTGGACCCCTACGACGAGCCGTATGCCGTCATCGGTCTGCGCGTCGTCGTCTCCCGTGACCACGTCGCGGCGGCCGTCGACATGGCCGTGTACAAGCACTACGGCGACGGCCGCAGTGCCGACAGCCTGACGATCGACGAGATCCGCTGGCACACGGCGGCCCTGGTCCTCTCCGAGGACGCGCTGGGTCTCCAGCGGGCCGGGGAGGCGATGGCGGCGCTGGCCGTCGAGGACTTCCACGAGGACGTCACCCGTGAGCACATCCGCGCCTGCTACCGGGCCGCTGATCGGGCCTACCCCCGGCTCGGCTGATCTCCCGGCCCGTGCCCGCCTCCTACCGGGCACGGGCCACCTTCTCTCGCACCAACTACGCCCCGGAGGTGGGCGCATGAACCCCGTACTGAACTGGGTGGAAAGCCACCCCGCAGCCGCAGTCGGCGGTGTGGTCCTGCTGCTGGCCGCGCTGCTCCTGCCGATGCTGCGCAACCGCCGACCCCGCAACCGCCGTACCCCGGCCGCTGTCGTCGTCGCCGCGGCCGGCGCCCTCGTCTGTACCGCATACAGCGGTGACACCAGCTGGGGATTCGCCCGGGACCGCCTCGGCATGACCGCCGTCGAGGAACGATCCGTGATGTTCCTCGCCGCCGAGCTCGCCCTGTTCGCCTGCGCCCTGATGGCACGGCAGAACCTGCGCACCCTCGGCACGCCCGGCACCCCCGGCGCCCTGGTGTGGCTCATCACCGGCGTGCAGGTCATTCCCGCCTACGCCGAGTCGGGCCTGGTCGGCGGAACCGTGCGGGCCATCGTCGGCCCCGTGATGGCTGCCCTGCTGTGGCATCTCGCCATGGGCATCGAGTTGCGCCACGGATCCGGTGACGGCTCGAACTCGCTGCCCGCACTGATTGGCAGGGAGCTACGGGAGCGACTGCTGTCGCGGCTCGGTCTCGCCGTCCGCGACCGCAGCGCCGAGCAGATCACCCGGGACCGGGCCACCGCCCGCGCCGTGCAGCTCGCCGCCCGCCCGCACCTGCGCCGCTGGGGGCGTGCCCGCCTGGCCGCCGCGGTCGCCCGTTCCGGGGTCGGTATCGACGACGGGCAGCGCGAGGTGATGATGCAGCAGCTCGCCGCCCGCCGCGGCGCCATGACGTTGCAGACGGTCACCCTGCCATCCCCGTTCGAGCCCGCCCCGGCCGCCATCGAGGCCGCCCCCCAGGATCCGCCGGCGCTCCCCCCGGCCAAGCCCCGCCTGGTCATTCCGGAGGCCGCCGCGGTCAGCCCGTGGGCGGACAAGTTCCCCGCCCTCACTGCCACCGAGCCGACCGACCTGACGACCAACGCCGTACCCGCCGAGCAGGGCCGCCAGGTGGTCACCGAGCCGATCATCCTCACCCCGTCCGACCTGCGCCGGGAAGGCCGCAGGCTCAACCGGGAGGCGGTCAGGTCGACGAGCCGGCCGGTGACCATCAAGACGCTTCAGGACGAGCTAGGCCTGTCGCGTCGAGAAGCGACTGATCTGCGCCGTGAGGTTGTCGGGGGCGAGCGGTCATGAAGTGGCTTCTCCTCGGCGCCCTGCTCGCCCTGCTCCTGACCATCCCGGGGGCGCTCCCGCTGGCCGTGGCCGCGGTCGCCGCCGTGGCGACCCATCCTCTGTTCGTCGCGTTCGTCCTCGGTGCCGTAGCCCGCCCGCACCTGACCCGGAGGTGGGCCCGATGAGCAACGTCCCCGAGCCGTACAAGCCCTACGCCACCCCGCCGGTCGAGGGCGTGCCCGCGCACCACCGGCCGCCGAATGTGTTCTACGACGAGCAGGGCCGCCCCGTGCACTTCACGATCGGGCAGCCGCCGGCGCCGCTCGTGGTGCAGGCCCCGGTACAGCAGGGCATGGAGCCGGCCCTGTTCCGGCTGATCGTGATCACGTTCCTGATCCTGGCGGTGGTCGTCGTCTGCACGGCCTGCGTGTGCGCGGTCGTCGTCCTGATGGGCGGCACGTTGATGGGGATCATCGGCGCCGTCGGCCAGAACCTCACGATGCTCACCTTCAGCCTGGTCGGCGCGATCGTCGCCGCCGGATGGGCCGCATCCAAGATCCGCCCCGCCACCCGAACCGAGCGCGGCCGTAAGCGCCGCTGACCAGGAGGAACTTGATGAACCAACAGCAGCTCCTCACCGAAGCCCTCGACGCCGCCCGCCAGTCCAAGGCGCTCGCCAAACGGATCGAGGACGCCGCCCACAACGGCGACAGCATGCGGGAGATCCCGCGCTACGCCGCAGCCGCCACCGGGTGGGCGGACACCGCCCGCGCCTTCGCCGCCATCGCCGCCGCCCTGCCCGAGAAGGAGGCCTGACCATGGCCAAGGACATCAGCTTCCGCGACTTCACCCTCGGCGAGAAGGCCCGCATCGCCGGCCTGGTCGTCCGCATGGGGAAGCGCGGTATCGCCGACAACGGCACCGGAAACGTCGACCTCAGCGACCTGCAGAAGCGCGTCGAGCACATCGAGAAGACCGCCGAGCGTCGCAAGAACAGCAAGTAGCTGCGCCCCGGGGCGGCCGTCCTTCCGCCAAGTCGTCCGACCGCCCCGGGCCTCCCATCCCTCCGCAAAGAGACGGAACCCCAGCATGACCGACACCACGAATCGGCCGCCTGTCGAGGCCGACAAGGCACCCGAACCGGTGTCCCTCGCCAAGCCCGAACAGCCCGCCGAACAGGCAGAACACACCCCGCGACGCCTCCGCATCGGAGCGCTGCGCGAGGTCGTCGTCGAGACCCGCCGGCACACCGCGTACCGCACCCTCGTCCGCCACAGCTCCTACACGTGGGGCGGCGCCCGCGTCCTGACCCGCCGCGCCTGGGAGTCCCGTACCGCATCCCTGCACCAGCGGATGATCAGGATTGCCGAGGCGTCGGGGAACGAGGAACTCGTCCGGCAGTGGGAACAGCGGGCGCACGTCTACCGGTTCGCCCGCCACCGCCGCCGTACCGAGCTGTTGCAGATGGCCATCAACGCGCCGCGCGCCCTGCTGTCCGGTGTAATCACCGGGGCGGGCCTGCTGCTCGTGCTGGGCATCATGCTGGCCTGGTATCAGCACGACGTTCACCAGGTGCTCGCCCCGATCAATGCGGCCGTCGAGTTCGTCGGCTGGATTGCTTTTCTCGCCGCCGTGATCTTCAAGCCGCTGCTGTACTCCCTGCCCATCCTCGCCCTGCTCGGCGTCTGGTCCGTTGGCCGCAACCAGCGCACCGCCCCCACCTGGGCCCTGCCCCTCGACGGCGACGAGCGGGACGTTGTGCCTGATGAGAACGCCATCATGCGGGCCCTGGGCAAGTTGGGCATTGCCCCGCTCAATGCGGCCCTCAAGGAGGGCTGGAAGCCGCGTTGGGTGCAGCCGTCGACCCGGTCAGGGAACGGCTGGCATGCGCAGCTGCAGCTGCCCGAAGGCGTGCCCGTCGAGATGATCGCCGACAAGAAGCAGATCCTCGCGCACAACCTGATGCGCAAGCCGATCGAGGTGTGGCCGACCGAGCCGCGCGACCAGGCCGGTGTCCTCGACCTGTGGGTCGCCGACCCCGGCGTCCTCACCAAGGCGGTACCGCCTTGGCCGCTCCTCACTGAGGGCACCACCGACTTCTTCAAGGGCGTGCCCGTCGCGCTCAACGCCCGCAGCGAGCAGGTCATCGGCCGGCTGATGGCCTCCAACTACCTGATCGCCGGAATCATGGGCTCGGGCAAGTCGTCGCTAGTCGTCTCCCTGCTGCTCGGTGCGATGCTCGATCCGCTGGTCGAGATCGACGTGCACGTCCTGGCCTTCAACTCCGACTACGACCCGATGCGGCCCCGCCTGCGGAGCCTGGTCAAGGGCGACGACGCCGAGCATGTGGTTGCGGCCATGGACACGCTGCGCGCTCTGGCCGCCGAGGTGTCCCGCCGCGGGCAGGAGTTGGAGCGCATCGGCACGGACACCAAGGTCACCCGTGAGATGGCCGAGCGTGACCCGTCGATGCGCCCCCGGATCGTCGTGTTCGACGAGGTCCACGAGCTGTTCACCCACAAGGACCACGGCAAGGAAGCCAAGGAACTCGCGCTGAAGGTCACCAAGAAGGCCCGGAAGACCGCCATCACGCTGCTGTGGATCACCCCGGACGCTGATGCAGCGAGCCTGCCGCGCGGGATCTCCAAGACCGTGTCCCACCGGGTCGCGTTCGCCATCAACGACCATCAGGGCAACGACGCGATCCTCGGTACCGGCATGCACAAGAACGGCTACTCGGCGACGACGCTGGTTGCGGGTGAGGACCAGGGCACCGCGATGGCGGCCGGTTTCGGGAAGACACCCGGGCTGATCCGCGCGTACTACGTGCGGAAGGAGGCAGGCATCGACGAGGTGACGCCGGTCGTCGAGCGGGCGATGGCGCTTCGCGAGGGCACCAGTCCGATGGACACGCCCACGTTCACGCCGGTTGACCACCTCACCGACGTCGCGGCCGTCCTCGGGCACGAGCCGAAGATGCTCACGCAGGACGTTCTGCGCGGGCTGCAAGACCTCAACCCGACCGAGTACAACGACTGGACGTTCCGGAACCTCAGGGGCGTCCTCGACGATGCCGGGCACGGCGAATACAAGACCAACGGCGGGCGCCAGCACGTCAGCCGGGACCGCATCTTGGAGGCCATCGCCGGCCGCGAGGATGACGATCCCGACGAGGGAGGCATCGAGGACTGAGGGAGTTCTCCCTACCTGCCTCCCCACCCCGCCTCCCTGTACATGACCTGCATAAATGGCCAGTCAGGGAGGCCGGGGAGGCACGGTTTCGCCCTCGCCGAAACCCCTGGAAACGGCTCCTGTGCCTCCCCCCTCGTTCCTCCCTCCCCTCCTACGGAAGGACACCGTGACCGCCATCTTCGAGACCCCGGCGGAGACGCTCGGCGAGCACATCGCCCGCCTCGCCGCCATCGAATCCGAAGCCGACACCGTGCAGCTGTGGCAGCCCATGCTGATACCGGGCCTGCTCCAGACCCACGCCTACGCCGCCGCATCCATTCACGCCCTCGCCCCGGCCCTGCCGCTCGACGTCGTCGACCACCGCGCCGACCTCCGGCAGCAGCGCATCGACCACCTCGGCCGGCCCGGCGCCCGCAGCATCACCGCCATCATCGACGAGGCGGCCCTGTATCGGCCTGTGGGCGGCTACGCCACGCTCGCCGCCCAACTGGAGCACCTGCTCGCCGTCGAGGCACTCCAGCCGTCCCTGACGATCCGTGTGCTGCCTCAGGGCAGCGAAGCCCACCCGGGCCTGGCGGGGGCGTTCACCCTGTACCGGGCGGCCGGGAAGCGTGCCGTGTTCGTCGAGGCCCTGACCGAGTCCGTCATCCGCACCCGCCCCGAGGACGTCGCCGCCTACTCTTCCGCCTGGGACCGGCTCCTCGGCCTGGCTTTGTCCGCCCGGGAGTCGGTGGCCCTGATCGATGGAACGAGAGGAACCCTGTGCCGCAGGAGCAACTGATCTGGAAGACCTCGACGTACACGGACAGCGGCACGTGCGTCGAGTGGGCGCGGCCCGCCTCCGGTGTCCTCGTCCGCGACACCAAGGACCGGCAGCGGGGTCGTGTGCAGCTGTCCGGCGACAGTTGGCGGACTTTCGTCGTTTGGGTGCAGCAGGCACCGTAGGCGCCCTGGTGTAGCCGCCGCCCCCTCGTCACGATGGCCTCGGTCATTCGCTGACGAGGGGGTTCGTGCATGGACGACGTAGTAGTTCCGTACCGGCCGTTCGAGTGCATGTTGACGGGCTTCGTAAACGACACTGCCGTAGACCTCGCCCGCTTCTACAAGGACGGGCATGTGGCCCACCCGGGAGACCCGTTCGGGGAAGTCTTTGCCTGGCTGTGGGACTACCAGCGCAGCACGGCCGTCTCCTCGTTCGCTCAGCTGATGGCGACGGCGAAGGACAACACGCCAGACGGCACCAAGCTGACGATGGAGGAACTGATTCGGGGGTTGCGGTTCGCCTTGCACCGGACCCGGCTGTCAGATGCCGGAGAGTTCGACGCCGTGGAACGCACGCTCCGGAAGGAGCTGCCCGCCCGCTTCGGCGGCCGGACCGACCTGTGACAGCCGCCGCCATGGCCGTCATCGTCGACGAGGGGCGTCTCCTACTGATCCGCCGCGCGGCGGCAGAGGGTGACCTTCTGTGGGCGCTTCCGGGTGGCATCGTCGAGCCGGGCGAGACCGCCCGACAGGCGGCTGTGCGGGAAGCCTTCGAGGAGACCGGCCTCACTGTGGAAGCCGTCCGGCAGCTCGGGGAGCGGGTACACCCAGACACCGGGCGCCGCATCGCCTACGTGGCGTGCACGCCCCTCACGGGCACGGCGCACGCAGCCTCACCCCGGGAGGTCGCCGCCGTCGCCTGGGTGCCGCCCGCCGAGATCCTGCAGTACGTGCCGCGCGGGCTGTACCCGCCCGTGCAGACCTACTTGGAGCAGTAGTAGTGAAGGGCCCCCGCCCGGTCGTCATGGCCAGGCGGGGGCCCTTTTTCGTTTCAGCGGCGCTGCGCCGCCACCGCACCCGTGTACGTCTCGCGGGTCAGATCCCCGGGGGCGATGCCCAGCTCGGCGAGCACCGCCCGGATGTCTTCGAGGGCCGCAGGCACCTCGTCCTCGTCGACGAGGGTCTCGACTTCCAGGAAGGTGCCGTCGATCTCGGGGACACGGACCAGGGTGGCGAGCATCTGCCGGCCGCGCGCGGTGAAGTCGTAGTTGCGGCACCGCTTCTGGAAGGCGATGACCGGCACGTAGCCGAGGCCCTGGAAGATGGTGTGCGCGGCCTCCGAGTCGGCGACCTGCGTCTCGTGCTCAGGCTTCGACCCGGACTCCTCGTCGACCGCCGCATCCTTGTACGTGAGCAACGTGCGCAGCCCATCGGGCCCGTGCACGGTGCGCACCCTCAACTCCTGGTCCGCTTTCTCCAGCGACCCGTCCGGCCGGTCGTAGTAGGTGTCCTGATAGACCTCGACACGTGCCGCCGCCCGCTCGTCCAGCTGCCGCATCACGGCCTCCGGCACGTGCACTCTGGCCTTCAGCTCGGCCTCGATCACGGCCGTCTCCCCTCTCCGTCAGACGGTGCGCACAGCCCCGTCGATGACCGCCTCGAACATCCGCCGGAACCCGCGGTACAGCGGACCGTGCGGGGTTTCCATCACCTTGTACGTGGCCGACTCGTGCCCCTCCCACCCCGAGTCGAACGCCCCGACGAACATCGTGGAGTCCGTGCGGATCAGCCGCCAGGTGGGCAGCATTCCGTACCGCCATACCCCGATGTCGCAGGAATCGGCCAGCTCCCGCAGCCGCGCCTCGGCGAGCAGCACCCCGGACGCGAGAGACTCGGCGGACTCGCCGATCTCGGCCGCCCGGCGCCCCAGGGCGTCGCTGTCGGGGTCGAGGAGAGCGACCCGGACCCGAAGCCCTTTGCCGCCCTGGTCGCGCGGCAGACAGGCGCGCAGCAGGCTGTCATTGAGCCCGATCAGGCCGAGGCCGCGCACAGCGAGTACGTCCAACTCCTCGGCTTCGCGGGCCTGCTGCTGAATCTCCTCGGCCGCCGAGTTCTGCGCCGCGTACACGCGGACCACCTCAGGGAACGCGGTGAGGTCGAAGGCGGCACCGCCGGAGCGCTTCTCCCGGCTCGCGGCCAGGCCGAGCAGATGCCGGGCATCGTCCGGCATGTGGAGGCCATCGGCGATCCGCTCGTACACGTCGAGGCGGGACACTTCCCGGCGGCCGTTGATGATCTCGTTGACGCGGGCCTGCGTCATCCCGGCCGCGGAAGCGATGCGGGCCTGGCTCGCGCCGGCGTACTGCTGCACATGCCGGAACACGGCGCCCATGTCCCGGGCTCTGAGGGCCTGGCGGACCTCGGCGCGCTCCCATGCCCAGTCGGGCAGTTCGATCGGCTGCAGCGCGGTCCCCATGATTCGGCCCCCGGTATCGCGAACGGGATGGAAAGCCATCTCACAGTGAGATTACCGGTGGGGGATCGAACCGACACCATCCGTCACATGACGCTGGTCAGATCGTGCAAACCCCGGCGGCCGCGCTAACGGCCCCGGGCGTGACCGACTGGTTGGAGTCGATATGTCGGAGAATACGCAGACCGCCCCCGCCACCAACACCCCTTCCGGGTACGGCTGGTGTGCCTGGCATCAGAACTACGCGCGGGGCGTGCGCCTCGTACAGGTCATCGAGCAGGGCAGCAACGGGAACGGCAGCCTGTTCGCCTGCCGCCCGTGCCGCGACGTGTACGACCTGGTCCCGCTCGCCGACCAGCCGTGAACGACACGGACAAGACACCCGAGTGCAGCCTCGGGGAGCACCTGATGTGTGCGGGCCCGCGAGTCATCCGCCGGACCGGCGCCCCGTCGTGGGAGGCGCCGGTCATGACGATCCGCTGCACCTGCACCTGCCACTGCGGGCAGCAGTGCTGAGCCTCACAGGCGGGGCGGCCAGCCCGGCTCAGGTCGCCCGTCGCTGAGCAAGTTCAGCACCCGCCAGCCTGCCGCCGGGTCGTAGCGCATCACCAACGGCAGGTTCCGCGACAGGTCCGTCGCGATGTCCCCCGCGGCCGGCCGCGGCACCATGTAGACCAGCTCTACATCGAAGTCGAGGACGATGTGCCGGGCCGTCGCCACCCACTCGTGCGCGCCCGGCTTCCACTCCAGCAGGTCCGGCAGCTGCAACGCCTCGAAGACGCACCACAGGGGATGCTCCGGCTGCTCGACGGCGAACGCCTCGACGACGTCGTCCGGATCGAAGCCTGCCCGGTAGGCCGTGACCTCCTGGCCGTACAGCCACGCCTGCGTCATGCAGCGGCGCAGCGTCGGGTCCATGCGCGGCCACGCCTTGGTGAGGCTCTGCTCGCCCCACACGGCCTGCGTGAAGGCGAAGCCGGCGTTACACACGGCAGCGTGCGCCGCATCCTCCTGCTGCTGCGGGGTCAGGTCGTCGAGGTTCATCAGCGGCGCTCCTTGTCGAACTTGCGGAGGGCCTCCTTGATGTCCGCCGCCATGTCAGCCGCGAACCTTCGACGCTCGGACGGGCTCGGCATCGTCAGGCTCTTCACAGTCATGTTCACCGTCACCGCCGTACCGCTACTCGCGCCGCTGGCGACCAGGCTTCGGAACATCTGATGCTCATCGGCGGTGAGGATCGCCTCCGGGCGGCCGGTCCTGTTGACGGCCATGGTCGCGCCAGGCTGAAGCAGGCCGCCCTGGTCGTACTTGGCGACCGGAGCGAACCCCCAGCGCGAGGTGAACAGGCCGTCGTTGGCTCCGCGGGCCCGCTTGCCGATGACCACGCCATCGCCGCCGCGCGACTCCACATTCACGCCGGCCAGAGTTCCGGCCGTATGGCCGACACCCGCATTCGTGATCCCGATTTCAAAGGGGCTCTTCAGGTTACGGACCCAGCCGGCCGGACCGGAGTTCCCGACGAACGCGCCAGTGGCCCAACGGCGATGCGGACGCTCCCCGCGAATCACCGATTCGACAGCCGAGACCAGACCCGAGCAGTCGAAACTGGGGTTGTTATTGCCTCCCCACTGATACGGCTTCCCATTCTGAGTCTTCACCCAGGCCAGAGCCTTTTGGACGGCCGGGCCGCCGAGCGCCTTCTTATCCTCGTTGCCGAACCAGCCCATCATTCCGTCGACGGCCTTGTTCGCCATGTTCTTCAGCAGGCCGCCGAGGGCAGGCCCGCCGGGGATGCGGCTGATCAGTGGACGCACCAGCGCGGACAAGGCCTTGGCTGCCGCGTCCTTCAGGCCGCCGACCACCACGTTCTTCGCCCAGCTGGCCGCCGAGGACACCGCGCCACCCACGGCGCCCGTCACCTTGCCGATGATCCCGCCGTCGGCGAAGTGCTGCGTCGGCCCCTGATACCTGCGCCGCTCGACCTGCTGCGACGGGTTCCCGCCCGTCTTCGTGGGCCGGTCCTGGCCGAGCATCGCGTCGATCGCGCGGTGCCCGCCGAGCTGAGCCACCTGGCCGTTGGACAGGATCCGCTCGCCGGGGGTGAGCATCGCCGGCACCGTGTCGCTGTTGCCCGTACCCGGCACCACGCCACCGCGGTTGAAGCCCAGCGAGACCGCCGGAAGCGAGATCTTCGAGTTGATTTTCCCGGCCAGCGAATTCCACATCTTGCGGATGCCGTTGTTGTAGACGTTCCCGACAACCCACTTCACCGGCCCGGCGAACCGGGACTGAATGCCGGACCACAGGCTGCCGATGCCGTCCCGCAGAGACTTGACCGCATTCAGCATCGACGTCTTGAACTCGCCCATCTTCGAGCGCAGCGTGCTGAAGACACTCGTCGTCTTCGAGGTGACGGTGCTCCACATCGACGACCACGAGCCGGTGATGGACGTCTTCACACCGGACACCCAGTTGGTCATCGACGTCTTCGCGTTCGACAGCGAGTTACGCAGCGGGTTCCAGAAGTTGCTCCAACGGTCCGTGGCACCCTTCCATAGGGCGTTCCACCGGTCGAGGATCGCTTGCTTGAGCTGGGTGTACGTCTCCTTCGTCTTCGTCACCATCATCCGGAACTGGTCGACGTTCCACTTCACGAACTTGGTGATCGTGTCGGTGAACCTCACCATCCAGCCGATCACCGTCACGATCGGCGGCACCAGGTCGTTGATGCCCTTCGTCAGCTGCCCCGACAGGATCCGGGCGAGGCTCACGATGAGCGGCATCAACGGCGTGATCACCTGCATGGCCAGGTTGAGGAACGAGATCGCCAACTGAGTCAGTGGCGGGATCAGCGGCAGCAGCGCCACCATCAGTTGCGGGAACAGCGGCGCCAGTTGGCCGATGAACCGGCCGAGGGACTGCACCGCCGGCACGAGAGCAACGATCACCGGGGCGAGCCCCTGCGCCAGTGCGGCGATGACCGGCGTCAGCTGTGCGCCGAATGCCGAAATCACCGGGGCGAGCGCCTTGACGATGGCGCCGATCAGCTTCCCGAGGGGCTCCAGCAGTGGCGTGAGGCCCCGCACGAGGCCGACGAGGATGTCACCGATGTCCGACACCACCGGCAGGAGGGCGTCGATGATTGGCGCGAGGGCCTTGCCGAGCGTCTCGATGAGGTCGACCAGTACCGGCCCGAACTTGTTGGCGAGTTCGATCACGACCGGGGCGAGCTTGGCGAGCAGCGGCAGCACCGCCTGCACGGCCGCTCCGATGCCGGTGGCGATCAGCTTCGCGATGGCGTTGACGGCCTTGAAGATCTCCGTCAGCGCCTTCTGTACTTCCGGCATGGCGGTGATGCGGCGCAGTTCCTTGAAGGCCGCGCCGATCCCGCCGAGGGCGTCTCCGCCGGCGGCGCCCGCCGCCTTCATGACGTTGCCCAACGTGCCGAAGACGTCGCCGATCAGATGCCCGAACTGCACGGCCACGTCGAGGGCCTGGTCGATGACCTTCTCAAGGTGCCCGTTCTTGAACGCCTGGGTGAGCTGCTGACTGAGCCGGTCGGCGAACCCGCCGGCAGCTGAGGTGATCCGCTTGAAGGCAGGTGCCGCCGCGATGCCAACCTGGGTGAGGCCGGTGATGAACTGGCCCGGGATCCGGGCGAGCGGCTTCAGACCGCCGTTCAGGCCCGCGAACAGCTGCTTCAGCTGCCCCGTCTTCCCCAGTTTGGTGACCGCATCGAACGCGTTCTTCGCCATCTGGTTCAGCACGTTGGCGGTACCGGTGAGGCCCTGCCGCAGCGACGGCAGGACCGACGTCGACATGGTCGTGAACTTCTGGCCGAGCCCGGCGAACAGGGTGTTCTGCACGTCGAGCTTCAGGGCCCGCCAGGCGCCCGCCTGAGCGATGACCGCGGACACGAAGGCCCGCGCGTTGGGGGCCAGGCGTGCCATCGCCTCCGCGGTCTTGTTGACGGCCGCAGAACCCGCCGTCTGGGCATCGGCGAGGGCCCGCGCCGCATCGGCCACGGCATCCTGTGCGTCCTTGATGTCGCGCGCACCGTCGACGGCCGCCTTCCGGGCTGCTTCCCTCGCGTCGGCGACGTCCCGTTCGGCGGCTGCAACCTTCTGGGCGCCTTCGACTTGCGTCTGCGATGCGTCCCGCTCTGCCTCCGCCAGGGCGCGGCTCTTATCGCTGACCTCCCGGTTGGCGTCCGCTATCTGCTGCTTAGCATCGACGACAGTCTTCGAGCCGTCGACGCCCGCCTTGTTGGCGTCGGCTGTCTGCGCCTGAAGGCGGGCCGTCTCGGTCTTCTGCTCGTCGAGGGCCTGCACAGCCTTGTCGTAGGCCAGCTGCGCCTTGTCCAAGTCCTCCTTGGATGCGGCGGCACCCTTCGCCTTCACGGCGGCGAGCTCCTGCTCGGCGTCCTGAAGGTCCAGGACTTTCTGCCGCTGGTCGAGTTGGGCGTCCTCCAGCCGGTTGTTCAGGTCTTCGAGTTCCTGGGCGGCTTCCTTGCGGGCGGAGGTGAGGTCCTGCTGTGCCTTACGGGCCGCCCTCTGCGCGTCAGCGAGGTCGCGCTCTGCCTGCGCCACCTGCTGCGCTGCCCTGCGGTTCGCGTCAGCGGCGTCCTGCACGGTCGACTTCAGGCTGCGCTGCGCATCTTCGATCTGCCGGGCCGCATGTACCCGGGCTTCGGCCGCGCGCTGCTCGGCGTCCTTCACGCCCTGCTGGGCTTTGGCGAGGGACCGCTGAGCGTCCTCGACCCGGCGCGCAGAAGCCGCCGCGGCATTCCCCGAGGGGACAGCCGGGGCGAACGCTGCCTTGAACGCGTCACCGATCCCCGAGGTGCCCAGCTTGATCGCGGCGAACGCGGCACCGAGGGAGAGCACCGCGGGCGCGGCTATAGCTGCGGCCGGCCCCATGGCGAGGATGGACTGGCCGAGGGACGCCACCGTCGGCAGCGCCCCGACGGCGAGGGCGACCAGGTTCGCGAGCCGCGACGACAGGATGCCGACACTGGCGACCGAGCTGCCTGCCCCGCCCCCCAGGCCGCCGAGCCCGCCACCGGTCACGTTGGCCCGGATGTCGACGCTGCGGTCGCGGGTGAGAGCGTCAAGGCGGGCGCGGGCCGCGGCCGTGTCGGCATTCGCCTGGATGGTCATCTGCCGACGGCGGGTCAGGTTCGCCAGGGAATCCGCAGCGACCCGGGTATCGACGTCGATACCGATGCGTACCGTGCGGCGCTGCGTCAGATTCCGGATCTCGTTGGCCGCGACCCGGGTGTCGACGTCGGCTCGGATACGGACGACCCGGTCGGCAGTGAGGCGGTCCAACTGGCCGCTGACCCGGCGCATCGCCGAGTCGCTCAGCTGGGCGTCGATGACCGCCTTCAGGACCGTGCGCGAGTGCCGGTCCGCGAACCGGCGCAGCTTCGCCAGGGCTGCCGTGTCGTCGATGTCCAGCGTGACGGTGGCTTTGTTCTTCGACTGCCGGAGCCGCTGCATCGCCCGGTCGTAACCGCTCTCGTCGGCGGTTACTTCAACGTAACCCTCGGCTATGCGAAATGAGCCGGCCACTACGCCACCGCCATCTCGGTGTTGGTGAGCAGCTGATCGAGCCGCAGGTGCAGCGCGTCGGCGAGGGTCGCGGCGACGTCGACTGGCGGCGTGGCGCGGCCGGTCTCGTATGACCAGACGGCATCTTCCGTGCGGCCGACAAGGGCGGCGAGGTGCGAGGCGGGGACGCCGGCGAGCCTGCGCTGATCACGCAGCGCGGCGCCGTTGAAGGCGCGGGCCATGGGGGTGCTCCGAGGTGAGCGGCACGTGGAATGGACGGCCCTACCTGGGCGGACTGTGAGCGGCCTGCTCGTACTGCCCTGGCGCTGCGCCCATCACGGGCACTCGTTTGCGGTCCCATCACGGTCACGCGGCCTGAGTTGAGTCTACTTCAACTGACCTTTGAATCGTAGGACCAGAGGCGCTCTAACCTTTGATTCAAAGGAGAGCCCGCGACTGCACCCGCCTGCGCCGACCCCGGAACGGCTTCCCCTCGCGTGCCAGCACCGTGCCAGCAGCCGCGTAAAACGGCAGGTCAGAACCTTCACACCGCATACCTCATGCGGTTAGTAGGTTGTGCCCCGAAGACTGCGGGAAGCACCTACGATCGCGGCATGAGGGACTCAGACATCACAGAGCGCGTCGTCGGGATTCTCACCCAGACGAACGAGTGGCACCGCAAGTTCAGTGAGGACCCCGACCGCGAGGACGTCGAAGAGTCGGGGACCGTCGGGCACTTCGTGAAGGAGCTGTTCCGGGCCGAGCTCGACATCAGCGGCGACGCCTCCCCGCAGGAAGCCATCAACGCAGCCATGGACGTACTGCAGCCGAGGATTCTGCGCGTCGTGGCCGAATTCGCCTTCGCCTACGCCGAACTCGCTGGCCTCCACGACTCCGGCCGCACGGACGTGTCATCCGATGACGTGCTGCGCCGCATCGCCCTGCGCGCACAGGACGAGTGAAACGACGGCCGATCAGTAGCCCGGATCCTGCTTGCCGATCTTCGTCACGCCCACCCACAGCTTCGCCTGCTGCTCGGAAGTCAGGTCGTCGTCGACGTCCACAGGGATCACCTGCTTGATGGTCCGGCCCGGCTCGATCTTCGGCGTCGTACCCGTTCCACCGCCACCGGCCTTCTCGCCCGTCGGGCCGCCGATCGCCGCGGTCAGCTCGTACTCGTACACGACCGGCTTGGCGCACGGGTTCGAGAACGCGTAGGTGACGTTGACGGTGCGCGGCCCGCCAGTCACGGCGCCGAGCAACTGGGCTTGCTGGCCCGACCCGTCCGCCGGGATGCCGCACGGATCCGACGCGGTCTTCACGACCTTCACGTCGTCGAGGGCGGGCATGCCGGCCTCCGGCTTGTACGGCAGCTTCTCCTTGGGGATCGCCACGACCAGGCGGCCGGACAGTGTGGGCACGCCCCCGGTGAGCCCCTTGGGGGCGCTGCTGCTGGCGGCCGGCTTCGGCGCCGAGGTGGTGGCGCTGGGCTGCTCACTGCTCTCCGGCTTGCTGCTGCTGCATGCGCTGACGAGCAGGATGGCGGCGATGGGAATGATGACGCGGCGCACGGGCCCCCCTTTGGTGGTGCGTAGTCGTGCGAACACGGTGACAGCCGGGCAACGGGGGCATGCGGATGTTTCCGTACCGTGACGGACCCTCAGGGCACATGACTGCGCCCGGCCTCCGTGGGGGTGAAGGCCGGGCGTAAATCATCGCGTGAGGAATTCAGGCCGCGGGCGGGCTGTCCTCTCCGCCCCAGCCGGGGGCGGTCGTCGGGCCCGTGGCGGCCTGCTGGCGTGCCAGGAGGCGCGCGCGGCGCTGCTCGGCCGCCGACCGCGTCTCCAGCTCGACCTCATCCGGCTCCGGCTTCCCGAGCGCCCGCGCGGCCAGGCGCTCCGCGGCCGTCGCCTTCCTCGTCTTCGGCTTCTCAGGCATCCGCGTGCCCCTTCTCCCACTCGGGCCCGAGGGCCTGCGCCGCCATCTGCCGGTCGTACTCCGACAGCGGCGGCCGGGCCTGCGCACGCCGTACACGGGCGCTCTGCATGGTCGCAGCGATCCGCTCGGCCCGCTCCTGCTCGGCCTGGTCCCGCGCCTCCTGTGCGGCCTCACGGCGCTCGGCGGCCGTCATCTGGCCCGCCTCCGCCGCACCCAACTCGGCCTCCCTCTCCTCCGTAGCCTCCCGGCGGCGCTCCTGGCGCTCACGCATCCCCGCCAGAACCTTCTCGGCCCAGTCACTCATGTCAGATCTCCCTTTCGTTGACCCCGCGCTCCGCGAAGCCGTGGTGCGGCGCCCGTACCGGGCCGGCTAGTCGATGCCTTCGGGCAGGCCGTCGAGGGCGTCGCGGAGGTAGCCGCGGAGCATGGCGAGCTGTTGCTTGATGGGGGCCTCGGCGGCGGCGCGGCTGTCGAGGCTGACGGGCGCCTTCCCGGGCTTGGTTGACGCGTGGAGTGCTGCGGCCTGGCCGGCTTCGGCGAGGTGGTCGGCGGCTTGGCGGATGCTGGCCGCGGCGGCTTCCACGGCGTTGTGGAAGGAGCTGGCGGCCGAGTCGCGGATGGCGGTCGTCGAGCTGCCGCCGATCTTTCCGTAGGCGCTGAGCGCTTCGTCGATGGCGGCCTGCGCCTGGTCGGCCTCGTCTTGCAGGCGGGTTTTGTCGGCGGGGGCTGCGCTGCGCAGCGCCTGGTCGATGGTCGCCTTGGCGGTGGCGGCCTGTCCGAGGGTTTCGAGCGCCTGGCGGACGCTGTCGGGCAGGTGTGCGGCGTTGAGTTCGATGCGCAGCGGCGGGTTGAGGGGGCGGCTGACGCCGATCGTGGTGAGGGGCCTGGGCATGCGGTTCTCCTTGGATGGATGCCAGGGGTCCTCATTGGTGAGGACCCCTTTGCGGTGTGGCCGGTCGGTCAGGCGTCGATGGGCGGCACAGGCGGCAGGGCGTCGAGGCTCTCCTGCAGGCAGCGCAGCATGGCGACAGCCTTGGCGCGGGTCTGGCGGTCGATGCCGATACGGGCGGGACTGTTGGCCGCGGTGTCGTACAGGTGGGCGTGAATCCCCAGGCTGTGGACGGCCGCCTTGGCGTCCTCGATGGCCCGCTCCAGCTTCCGCGCGGCGTAGGTGTAAGCCTCGCGATGGTGCTGCTGGTTGGCTTCGGAGGTCGCGAACGCGGTGTCGGTGAGGTTGTTCCACGCCTCGGTGAGAGCGTCGCCGGTCTTCTCGACGGCGGGCCGGTTGGTGGAGATCTTCGCGAACGCCTTGTGGTGCTTCTCCTGCGCGTCGAGGGCCTGGTCGAGGGCTTCGAGGATGCGCGGCGGCAGGGTGCTGCGGTCGTGCGGCACCTCGATGCTGTGCGGGGAGTGCTGGGGCGGGGTGATCTGGACGGTGCTGCCGTTGAAGGACATTGGGATCTCCTGGTGTTCAGGCGCCGGATGCGGCGGGGCTGGTGTTGGTGAAGGGGTCGAGGGTGGGGGCGAGTTGCCGCCCGAGGGCGCGGAGTTTCGCGGCGTGCCGCTTGGCGAGGCCGGCGGCCCGGCGCGTGGCCTGTTCCTCGCGCTCCTGCCGCTTGCGTTCTTCCTCGGCGCGGACGCGGGCAATGCGCGCGGCTATCGCGGCCTCGACATGGCTAGTCACGATCGACCCTCCCGCAGGACGCGCAGCCCACGGGCGATCGCCCACGCCGTCGCCCGCTCCGCCTTCGCAGGCGACAGGCCGGCCGGGATGCTCACCTGCACGCGGACGGTGCCGCCCTCGGCGACGACCGGGCCGTTCGGCCTGAGCTTCGCCTCGGCTTCGTCCAGCCGCGCCAGGAGAGCCTGCGCGTCCCGCGGGTTGGCTTCGTAGAGGGCTTTCACTGCGGCGAGTTCGGACGCGAACACGGGGTTCCGCTTCCAGCCGGCCACGGTCGACGGACTCACCTCGGCGGCCTGAGCCGCAACCCGGTTGGACTGGCCTCCGGCCAGGTGCAGCAGCGCGGAAACCTTGCGGCTCGCGGGGGTAGTGGCGCTCATCTTGGGCTTCCCTTCGGTCGGGTGGCGGCCGGTCGTCCGTCGTAGGTGGGCATCCATGGCCGGCCGCGGGGGCAGGCTTTGGTGCCGCGTTGCGGGGGGAGCGGGCCGGGCTTGCAGCCGTGGCGCTGCGGGGTGGTGCAGTCCACGACGAACCAGAAGCGGCGCCAGGCGGTGCTGAGGCTCATGTCGAGGGCGGTGGCAGCCTGGCGGAAGGTGAGGCGGTCGCCGAGGACGAGCTGCATGACGGCCACGCCCTGGTCGACCTTGATGGTGTAGTCGAGGCGCAGGTAGGGGGTTGGTCCTCCGCGTCGTGGGCTCATCCGTTTCACCTTCAACGTTGTTGTGGGGGGTTGTCGGGGCTTGCATGGGTCGGCTGTTTTCGGGGGCTTCCATGGGTCGCGGGAAGGACCGTGCATGGGGTCGGCGGGAAAGCGGGGCTTGCATGGGGTCCCGGATGCCTGTGGGAGCCGGGTCAGTGCCAGTTGAGGTGCTGGCCGGGTGCGTCGAAGGCGCGGATGCCGTCGGGTCGCATGCGGCCGGTCAGGTCGCGGTACAGGTCGTGGCTGGCCTCGCTGCGGTGTTCGTCGCAGACGACGATGCACAGCGGGTTGTCGTCCTCGCCTTTCGCCAGGCAGAGGCCGAGCGGCCCGTCGTCCTCGACAACCTTCTCGACGGCGAGGGTGGCGAGGGTCGCCGGCTCGGTGCAGCCGTCAGGCTCCTGGCAGGTGAGGCCCCTGATGAGCCCCGGGATCCGCTCGATGCGGGTCTGAAGGATGGCGTACTGGTGGTCCCGAACGTCGTCGGCGAGCGCGGTGAGCGGGCCTTGGATGAGCGTGCGATCGGTCATGGCTGGTTCCTTCGCTGTGAGCTGGGTCTTTACGGGATCCCGTAAAGTTCCGGGGCGCGGCCGGGCCCGATTCCCGCGGGCCCGGCCGGTGTTGTGCGGGTCAGATGGTGCGGGCGATCTGCCGGAGCGCCGTGGACGCCAACAGGTAGTGGCGGCCTGAGAGCGGTTCGACCTTTCCGCCGTGACTGCCGGTGATGAGGACCGGGCCGTGGATGTGCAGCGTGGGCGGGTCGTCGGTGTGGCACTGCAGGAGCTGGGTCGCCAGTTCGTTGTGCGGCCGCTCGCCGAGCGCCTCCTCGTCGCACCAAAGGTCCCAGCCACCAGGCAGGCCTACGTGTTCGACCAGGCTGCAGCGCAGGACGGCCGCCGCATACTCGGCGAAGTTCTCAGGGTTGGCGGGCAGGTTGAGCGGGATGATGTCCTGCTCCTCGGTGACGAGGATGACGTCGGGCTGGCCGGTCTCCATGGACTCGGCGAGCTGCTCGATGGTCGTGGTCACTGGTTCTCCTTGGTGACGTCAGCTGTGCGCGGGCTCGATGGGTGCGGGCGGGAAGGTGAGAACGACGCGGACCGCGGCCCCGTTGAACTCGCCGTCGGCGGCCATGCCGATCCACTCGTCGTCGGCGTCCGTGCTGCCGGTCACGGTCAGCTCGGTGCCGAGCAGCAGGGCGATGTCGCCGGCGAGGGCATCACGCATGTCGGCGCGGCCCACGGTCCACGGGATTGCCACCAAGACGGCGTCCGGGGTGACGGTCATCTGCGGGTGCACGCCGTACAGGTCGCGGAGTGCGGCGAGCGACTGGGTGAGGCGAGCCGCCCGGGTGAAAGCCAGGCGGGCGGTCTTTGCGGTGGTCATTGCGGGCTCCTTCAGGCGGTGCGCGGGACGATGACGTCCCCGTCGGTGGGCAGGTCGCGGGTGATGGCGGCGAGTTCGGTTCGCTCGATGTCGGTCATCAGCGGCATGACGTCGCCGAACGTCGCCCCGGCGGGCAGCGTCGCGAAGTAGGGCGCGGTGAGTTCCCGGATGCGGGTCAGGCCGGCGATGTGCTCGCGTTCCTCGTCGAGGAGTCGGGCGGTGATGTCTGCGGCGGCCCGCAGTTCGGCGCGGGTCGCGGTGGCGGCGAGGGCCAGCTCGACGGCGGCGAGTGCGCGGGTGGCTCGTTCGACGAGCAGGACGACGACATCCGTGCGGATGCGGGTGAGCGGTCGGTGGGACTGGGGCAGGTCTTCGGTCACTGGGTCTCCTGTCGTTTGCGGCTCCTGCGGTGGGAGTCGCAGTTCCATCCGTCGTGCGGACGGAAGCCTGGTTGGGCATGGAGCGGCGGGGTGGGTCTAAGGGACGTGCAGGGATAGGTGAGGTGGGGGGTGCGCTCACGTTCCACCCCTCTTTAGAGGGGGGTGGAAACGTGAAGCTGGGAGCGTGAAGCGCGTGAATGAAGGCGTGAAGCTGTGAACTGCGGAAACGTTCTGAGCGTGAAGCGCGTGTGAGGTGCGTGAGGCTTCACGCCGAAATGGCCGCGTGAAGCAGTTCGTGAAGCTGCCCGCCCGCTTCACGACGCCTGCCGCAACTGGAGGTAGTAGGTCGCCGGACTGGTCTTCGACGGGCCGTCGTGCCGGATCAGGTGACCCGCTTCCCGGAGGGTCTCCAGCTTCCGGCGGGCCTTCTCAACCTGTGCTGCGCTCGGCTTGTTCGTGTCGAACAGGGACTCGGCTGCGCGCCGTGCCGTGAGCCCATCGGGGCCTCCGCCGCGAACGAGGTCGAACAGGTCGGTCGTGTGCTGCACGGTCGAGATGCCGGTCAGGTGGTCGTGTACGACACGGAACGGGCCGACCTCGTTCATGGGCTGCTTCAGGTGGCGAAGGGAGACGACGGGATCGCCGGGTTCGCCGTAGAGGGAGACGATCGAGCCGCTTCCGGATGTGATCCACACGGAGCCGTACACGTCGGCGATGGTGTTCGGCTCGCCGCCGTTGGTTCCAGCCTTTCGGTTGTGGTGCAGCTCTAGAACTTGGACACCAGCCGCTAGGGCGCGTTGCCGTGCCCGGTTCCAGCCTGCTCCGACGGGATCCTCAGACAGGCCGATCGCTGCGTCTTTGAGGCTGTCGACGATGACGGTGTCGGCTTTGGCGCGCTCGCACATGGCGGCGAGGATGTCCGTGCGCTTGGCCAGGTCGAACGGGGGCGGCCCCTTCCAGACCACGAGGTTCTCGTCGAGGACTTCCCGGCTGTCCTTGGCGAACAGTCGGTTGGCGGCGCGTTGGGCCTGCGCGGGCCTGTCCATGGCCAGGTAAAGGACGCGGTTCCCCTTCGCTACGGGGAAGCCAAGGACATCGCTTTGAAGGCCGAGCCGTGCGCGAACGAGCTGGAAGGCGACGGTCGTCTTACCGACGCCCTGCGGCGCGGCGATGATCAGTGATTCCCCCTCAGCCCAGAGGACTTCACCACCTGCTCCCCAGATGGCGGGCGGGGTGTCGGGGACGTCGAGGACGAACGAGCCGCCGGACATGAACGACTGAGGCAGTTCATCGCTTTCGTCGTTGGCCTCAGCCTCGGCGTGGGCGTCACTCTCCGCCTTGACGTCGTCCGCCCATTGAGGGTTGTTGTTCATGCGGTCGCCGCCGTATCTCCCGGGTACGGGAGAGGCGTCCACACCTTGAGGAACTCGGCGTCGGTGTGTCCGGCTGCGAAGTGGTCGGCAGCGTCTTTGCCGGTGGCGGCCTGGACTACATACACAGAGCGGGCCACGTTGCGGAGGGTCTCAACGACGTGCTCAGCGTGCCGACGGCCGGGGATGTCTCGGTCGGCGACGATGGTGATGTCTGCGCCGCGGAGGAACTGGGCGTGTTCGTCGGTCCACTTGCCGGCACCGGCCGCGTTGCATGTCGCCTGTAGCCCGTGGTCGACGAGGGCGTGCACGTCCTTCTCGCCTTCGGCGATCCAGATGACACGGTCCGCAGCGATGGCCTTGAGGATGTCGGGGAGGCGGTAGGGGACCACGCGGACGAGTCGGTTCCCCTCTTTGTCGTTGAGGCTCCAGCGGCGCCCTGACTTGGTCCCGTTGTCGGGCCGCCATTGGGCGAAGCACTTGTGATCGCACCTTGTGACGCCGTGGACGATGCCGCCCCTCTCGTCGCGGTACAGGTACTGGGCGACCCGCTTGTGTCCGCGTTCCCGGCAGGGGATCCAGGTGTCGTCGGCTGGTCGGTCCTGCTGCCGTTCGAGCGGCTCGTCGTACAGGTCGGACTCGGTCCAACCGATCGCGGCGAGGAACTCCCGGTTGCCCTGGCACTTGTGGCAGAAGATCACCACGCCGCCGTTGTTGCCTCGCCGGATCGCAACAGTGTCGGGAGAGTCGCCGTCGTGGCAGATGCCCTGTGCCCGCAGCGCTCCGCCCTGGTAACGGGTCGGGACGCCACGGTCGCGGAGGACGTCCGCGAGGCGATTGAAGGCGATACTCACTCTTCGTTCTCCGTGCTGTTGAGGACGGCGATGACGCCGTCCGCGAGGTAGTTGACGGTTGTGCACCAGCGGCGCGCACAGGCCCGTACTGCGCGCGGGTTGGGCTGTTCGGCGAGGTGTGCCCGGAGGCTGTCGGTGACGAGTTCGCGGCGGGCGCGTTCCCGCATCCACTGCTCGCTCAGCTGCTCCCGGGGCCCGCTGTGCATGGCGTCGGGCATGTCGGGCTGTTCGCCCGGTAGTCGCATCGCGGGCCGCACTACACTCGGGGTTGAGGAAGTCGGCGCCTTCGCGGGTGCTGCGTTGGGGTCTGGAGCTTGGGCGAGCTCCGGGCCCCTCTCTCGTGTCGCCATGTTCTTGGTCCGTTCGCGAGACGGAGACCGGTGCGGGTTGTGGTGCTTCCCCCTCTTGGTGAGGGCGGCCTCGCGATATGGGTCTTGGTGCCGCGCCCGGGTGGACGCGGCCGGGGTCACGGCTGCCGCTCCTGCTGCTTGTTCAGGACGGTCTCGATCTCGTCGAGGTTGAGACCGGCACGCCCAAACCAGCTGCCAGCCACGGCCCTCATCTCGAACGTGGCGTCGACGAGCAGGTAGGGACCGGTCGAGCGCGGGGAGACCTGGCCGCGCATCCGCTTCAACTTCAGCCCGCGAGTCTTGGCGATCTTCCTGAGTCGATCTGCGCGCCGCTTCTCGTCGCGGCTGACCGTCGGATCGTGCAGGCAGCTGACGGGGATGATCTCGGTGCGCTGTTTGGGCATCTCTACCGGGTTGGCGATCTCGATCGGGAAGTCGTCGATGTCCGCGGCGGGCAGGATCGGCATGTCGGCGGAGTCGGCGGCCCAGATCTTTCCGACGATGAAGTAGCCGGCGGCCGGGGTGGGGATGATGCCGAGCGATGCCGCCTGCTCCGTGGTCAGGGTGACCATGACGCTCGGGTGCCAGTCGACCGGACCGCAGGTGATTTTGGCGGCGGGGTGTCCGTTGAGGGTGTGGCCGGTCTCGGTGACGGTGACGCGCTTGCCGAGCAGGTCCATGTAGGGGAAGAGCATGTCCGGCCGGTCGAGCGGGCATCCCTGGTCGGTGCAGGCGGGATCGTGCGGGGGCTCGGTGATGGTGTACGTCTGGCCAGGTTGTGGCACTGTGGTCATTGGCGTCGTTCCTTTCTGTGATGTGGCCCCGGGTCTGCTGGCGAGCGGATTGCCCGGGGTTTCGTCATGCCTGGGGTTTCGGTGCCTGGCCCCTGTCGGCCGGCGTTGACGCGCCGTCCTGATGGGGGCCGCTTCTATGCGCCCCGCAGCTGGTGCACGACCCCGGAAACTGTGGGGGTGCAACCGCATTGAGACTGCGATTGATGCGCTGTGACCTGCGCGGACACGTCGTGTTGGCACTGTGATGGCACTGCCGGGTATGCCTCGGCGGAGCCGTACAGAAGCGTGATCAGGTCCCCGGTGGGGATCTTGATGCGCCGACCGAGGCGCAGGACGCGCGTCATCGTCCACTCGTCGCGGCGAATCGCGTCGTAGATCGTGTCCTTGTCGACCTCGAAGATCGATGCGGTCGTGGGGACGTCAGTGGTCGGGCCGAGGGCCTCGATCTGTGCGCGCGTCCAGTCGCTCATCAGGCCGACACCTGCCGTTCGCCTTCACGCCGGTACGCCATGACCTCGTCCGCGTCGTAGCGGACTAGGCGAGGGCCGTGCTTCTGCGGCTTTGGCCCGTACCCGGCCCGACCCCAGCGCTCAAGCGTGCGGACGCTGATTTCGAGCAGCTCAGCCGTCTGCAGCTTGGTCAACTTGTGTGCTGTCACAGTCGATTTACCTCCTTCAATCGAGCGTCACGGTCGGTTGATAGGGCTGAGTATCCATGTCGCGCCGTGGGTGGTCAAGTCGCTTCGTGTCGCGATAATGTGCCGTCATGGCACTTAGCTCGAATGAGTGGGCGGCCGAGATCGCCAAAAGGGTTGGCCGGAGAGTCGCGCACTACAGGGCACAGACGCCCGGAGAGAAGGAGAAGCCGGGCATCACTGCTCAAGCATTGGCTGACCGATGCACCAGCCTGGGAATGCCGATGGACCGCACGGTCATCGCGAAGCTGGAGAAGGGGACGCGGCAGACCATCACGGTCGGCGAAGTGATCGTGCTCGCGCGCGCCCTACGGGTTCCGCCCGTCGACCTTCTGTTTGACCTCGGCGGCCAGGAGGCAATCGAGGTACTCCCTGGTGTCTCCACGGACAGCTGGGATGCGCTCAAGTGGTTCACAGGGGAGGCCGACAGGCTCCCTGCCGATAGCGAGGCATCCCAGGACGCCAAGACAGTCCAGTGGTACCGCCAGCATGACCAGCTGCTCGCTGACTGGTGGACCAGGCGCAAGGACTTGGAGATCAGTCTCGGGACCGAAGGCCGTGTCTGGCTGGACGACTTTCAGGCAGGTACGGCGCCCAGCGAGGACATCACCCGCCGGATGATCGAGCTCAAGGCGGACGCGTTGCGGGGCGCAGGAAACGCGATCTCTCTCCTGCGCCAGCAGATGCTTTCCGCCGGCCTGACCCCGCCCAGTCTGGGTGCCGCAGCGCAGTACATCGAGCCAGATCAAACGAAGGGGGAGACCACTTGAAGCCCTACAAGTCCTGCTCGTGCCGAGATCCCGAGACGAAGCGGCTCCTCGGCAAGAAGTGCCCGAGCATCAGCAAGAAGGGTCACGGCGGTTGGTACGCCCGCTACGAGGCGCCCAAGTCCGCGGAGGGCGGCCGGCGGCAGCCTCGTATCGGGCCGTTCGCCACCGAGACGGAGTGTAAGAAGGAGCTGGCGAAGGTGCTCGGCACCGCGGCCAGCGCGAAGGCGCACGACGAGCGGAAAACCACGTTCGGCGAGTACCTCGAACGCCGCTACACCTGGCGGATCTCGGAGGCAGAGACCGGCGAGGGCCTGGCCAAGTCGACGCTCGAAGCCGAGCGTGAGGCCATCGACCTGTACGGGAAGCCGGGGCTCGGTCACATCAAGGTCGTGGACCTCACCGACGAGCACTTCCGTGAGCTGTACGCGGCCATGCGGAAGCTCAACCGCGAGGCGGAGCAGGGCGACCGCTCCGAGATCCTGCGTCGGCTAAAGGAGGCGCGGGCCACCCGCGACGGGCGCCGGCTGCACTCCCGTCCGATCGGCGAGTCCCGCATCAAGCGGGTGCACGCCGTGCTGCACGGTGCGATGACGGACGCGGTGAAGCTGTCGAAGATCCGGGTGGACAACCCGGCTGATGGGGTCTGGCGGTCCAAGGGCGGCAAGCGCAAGCAGGGCCGCGCGAAGCCCCTGCTGTGGACGGCCGAGCGGGTCGAGGCGTGGGAGAAGTCCGGGGTCGTCCCGGCGAAGGTGATGGTGTGGACGTCCGATCAGTGCGGCGCGTTCCTCGACTTCGCCGAGGCCGAGGGTGAGCGGCTGTACCCGGCCTTCCATCTGGACGCCTACTACGGGCCGCGGCGCGGCGAGCTAGTCGGCGCCGAGGAGAAAGACCTCAGCCTCGAACGGAAGCGGCTGCACATCCTTCAGGCGCAGGCCGATGACGAGCTCGACGACACCAAGTCCGAGGCCGGCTATCGGCAAGTCCCCCTCGACGACGAGACCGTGCGGGTCTTCAAGGCGTGGCGGAAGCGGAAGCTGGAGGAGCGGATGCAGTGGGGTGAGGCGTACAAGGACGCCGGCCGGGTGTTCTGTTACGAGGACGGCACGGCGCTGAAGACGGAGTACCTGTCGAGCCGCTTCCGGATGATGCTTGCCCGGCACGCGAACATCCGCGCCCGCGCCGCCGAGGGGTGGCCGGCTGAGCGGATCGCCCGGAAGTACCGGACGACCGAGGCGGCCGTCGAGGTGGCGCTCAGGCTGACGCTGCCGCCGATCCGCTTCCACGATCTGCGTCACGGTGCGGCAACGATGCTGATCGCCGCGGGGGTCGACGACAAGTTCGTCTCGGAGGTGCTCGGCCATGCGTCGGTGTCCTTCACGAAGGACGTGTACGCGGTCGTCGCCGAGGAACTGTCCGAGGACGCCACGCGCCGAATTGCCGCCTTCATTCCGCGCCAGAATCGCCTTTCCGCGGTTGGTGCCATCACCGTGCCATCTGGGGGCTAAAAGTGGCCCTGAGAACGACTCAGGGAGCCCAGCCCGTTTGGGCCGAACTCCCTGGTCAGGTGGCGGAGGCGGAGGGATTTGAACCCTCGATGGGATTTAAGTCCCAAACCGCATTAGCAGTGCGGCGCCATAGACCGGACTAGGCGACGCCTCCAGCACAGCCGCCCGCGCGAGCGCGAGTGGTGCGTGCAGATGATGACACAGCCGAAGGTCGCGCCACCAATCGGTTCCCACGGTACTAGGCGGGCGGGGCGCAGGGCAAAGTGCATCCGCGCAACGTACGGCCGCGTCCGCCGTTAGTCAGGGCATGTCATACGTCACCCGGATCGGCCGGCTCGCCCGGTTGAGCCCGCTCCCCCTGTTCCTCGCCGCCCTGGCGCCCGTCCCCGCGTCGGCGTACACCGAGACCGGAGACCACCTCACCGTCACCGTCCGCGACGCGGGCAGCGGCGCCGACCGGGCCGAAAGGACCTACGAGGTCGACTGCCATCCCGCGCGCGGCACCCACCCCGACCCCGCGGGCGCGTGCGCCGTCCTGGACCGGAACACCCGGTGGGGGCGCGACACCTTCTCCCCCGTCCCCGAGGGCAGCGTCTGCACGATGCTCTACGGCGGTCCCGCGACCGCCCATGTCACGGGGACCTGGGCCGGACGCCCCGTGGACGCCCGGTTCGACCGGAGCAACGGGTGCGAGACCGCGCGCTGGGACCGGTTCGTGCCGCTCCTGCCCAGCATGGGCACCTAGCCCCCGAGAGGCGGTCACACGTTCTACTTCACTTCGTCGTGCGACCTCCCTCTCATCCGGCACCCCCGCGCAGGCGCTGCGCTTAGACTCCCTCGCGTGACACGTCGCGGGCCCCTTGGCAATATGGCCCGAGCGGTCGGCAAGGTGCGGTAACAGGGAGGAAGCGTCTCGTGAGCAGCAGGCCATCCCGAGGCGCTGCTCGCCTCGCAGCCATACTCGACGCGCTTCCCGACGCGTTGGTGCTGGTCAACGCCAACGGGACCGTCGTCAACGCCAACACCATCGCCCTGGAGGCGTTCGAGGCGCCGGGGACGGCTCTCGTGGGGCGGGGGCTGCTCGATCTGCTGCCGCAGTTCGACTCGCGGCTCATCCCGGGCTCCATGCGGCGGCCCGATCACATGGACCCGCGCGGGCGAACCAAGCCGACCCGGATGGTGGCGCGCAGGACCGACGGCACCGAGTTCCCCGTCGAGGTCACCAGCGCCAACCTGGAGAACGGCCAGCAGGCCTACGACGGTTACGGCTACAGCGGCGACGAACTGCTCATGCTCGTCGTACGGGATCTGACGGGGACCGTCGACACCGAGGCCGAGCTGGCGCGTTCGCAGCGGCAGACCGAGATGATCCTGCGGGCCGCCTCGGAGGGTGTCGTCGGGACCGACACCGACGGGCGGATCGTGCTCGTCAACCCGGCCGCCGCCCAGATACTGGGTTACCGGGCCAGCGACCTCGGCGGCCGCGAGCTCCACGACCTCATCCTGCACTCCCGCGGCGACGGCACCCCCTTCGCGTACGAGGAGTCCCCGCTCGCCGACACCCTGCGCTCCGGGCGCAAGCACCGGGTGCGCGGCCAGGTGCTGTGGTCGAAGAAAGGCGAGAAGGTCCCGGTCGACCTGACGACCGCACCCGTGCGCGACGGCGACCAGCTCGTCGGCGCCGTGCTCACCTTTACCGACCGGCGGCCCTACGACGCCCTCGCCGACGAGAAGTCCACCGCGGAGAAGGCCCACGCGGAGGAGCTGGAGCGGCTGGAGGAGGAGCACGCCTCCGAACTCACCGCGCTGCGCCAGAAGCACATCACCGAGATGGAGGAGCTCCAGGAGCGGCACGACGAGGAGATCGCCTCCGGCGAGGAGCGGTACGCCGCCCTCGGGGAGCGCGAGAAGGACCGGTACGAGGCCCTGGCCGGCCGGCACGACCAGCTCCTCACCCTGCTCGGGCGTTCCCTGCGCGGGCCCCTCGACGAACTGCGCCGCGAACTGTCCGCGCTCGCCGCCGACGACGCCGGACAGCTGTGGCCCGAGGCCAACCAGGTCCTGCACCACCTCTCGGCCGGCTACTCCCGCATCACCCACCTCATCGACAACGTCCTCGGTTACCAGCGCCTCGACGCGGGCGCCGACGACATCGTCCGTACGAACGTCATGCTCGACGCGGTCGTCGCCGCCGGTGTGGACGGCGCGGTCGAGCTCATCGGGCCGGGGCGCGTCCAGTTCGCCGTGCACGCGCCGCCCATCGAGGCCGAGGTCGACGCCCAGCGCCTCGCGACCGCGCTCGCGCACCTCATCGCGGACGTGGCCGGGGTCGACGCGACCGGGAACTCCCCCGTGTCCGCGGGCGGTTACATGGACAACACGGTCGTGGTGGCGGCCGCGCAGCGAGGCGAGGGCGTACGCATCGAGGTGCGCGGGCCGTACGCCGGGGGAGACCCGGTGCACGAGCCGATCGTGCGCGGGATCGTGCGCGCCCACGGCGGTGTGCTCCAGACGCACGAAGTGCCCGGCATGAGCGGCAGCGCGTACGTCCTCGAAGTGCCCATCGGCGGTGGGGCGGGGGCCGTCGCGGTTCCCGGTCCGGCCGCGCTGGAGGCGGGCCCTCAGGAGGGCGCCCCCGTGGAGACCGCCCCTGCCGAGGGCGGCGGACGGCGGCGGGCCCGGCGCTCCTCCACCGACTCCTTCCTCGACGCCGACGTCCCCTCCGGGACCTCCGGGACCTCCGGGACCGACGAGTCCGTCCCGCCCACCGGGCGACGCAGGCGGCGGGCGGCGGCCGAGCAGGAACAGGCCGTGTCCGTACCGGCGCAGGCCTCCGGTGACGACGCGGACGACTCCGGCGGTACGGGACGGCGCCGCGGGCGGCCCGCCGAGGGTGCCGAGGCCGCCGAAGCCGGTGTGGCCGAGGGTGCCGTGGTGATGGCCTCCGAGCACGGCGCCGGTTCCGCGGCCGTCGGCACCGGTCTGGGCGGGACCGTGCCGCCGCAGGGCGTGCCCGTGCCGGCCGGGGGCCGGGCCCGGCACGACGGCGGCGAACAGCACGCGCTGCCGGCGGCGTTGCCCGCAGGCGGTTCCGCCGAAGCGGGCGGCCGGCCACAGGGGCAGCTGGAGATCGCCGGGCAGGGTCCGTCCGGCGACGGCACACCGCAGCAGGACGGGCGCCGACGGCGTGCCCTCGCGGCCGCGTCGGAGCGCGCGGCGGCGCAGGAGGCCGCCCCCCGCTCGGTGTTCGCCCTCCCGCCCGCCGACGCGGACCGACCGGCCGACGGCACGGACCCGGCGGGGCGCCCGGGGCCGGCGGGACTGGCCCAGGTGCAGGCCCAGGCGTCGGCCCCGGGCCAGGCTCAGGTGCGAGTCCCGGGCCAGGGGCACCTTCCTGGACAGGTGCCGGTGCCCGGTCAAGGACAGCTGCCGGGCCAGATTCCCGGCCGGATTCCGGCCCCGGGTCAGGCCCAGGTCCCTGCCAACGCGCAGGTGCCCGGCCCGATCCAGGCTCCGGGGCAGGTCCCGGCCGTCCCCGTTTCCGCCAACGGCCTCGCGCAGCCCCACCCCGCCGACGTCCACGGCGACGAGGGTCGGCACGACGCCGTGCCGCACGACCAGGCCGACGACCACACCCCGCCGCAGCCGCACCCCACCAACGCGCCGACGGGCCGCCGTCGACGGGCCGTGGCCCAGCCCGCTGAGGCGACCGCCGGTACGCCCGCGCAGGGGCTCCCGGCCCAGGCCGGACAGGGTGCCCAGGCAGCCGTCCCCGGTCGGCCCGTGCCCGTGGGAGTTCCTACGGCCCCTGTCCAGCAGGTCCCTGGGGCGGTGCCGGAGCCCCAGTTCCCGGGTGTGGCCGTGCAGAACGCGACCGGACAGGACGGCCTGATCCCGCAGGCCGCGCCCGCCCCGGCCTCGCCGCTCCACGCGGCCCCGGCCCAGCCCGTACCGGCCCCCGGCCTGCCCCTGCCCGCCGAGGCACCGCAGCCGCAAGCGACGGCACAAGCACCGGCCGCGCCCGCTTCCCAGCCCTGGCCCGGCGGCCACGACGCCTCCGGGGCCGACACCCCCGTACCGGCGAACGGCGCCGCCACCGCCGTACCCCCGAACCAGCCCGCGCCCCAGCACGCGCAGGTCCCCGAAGCCGGTCAGCCCACTCCGGCGCCCGGCACGCCGCAGGCGGCGCAGCCGCTGCCCGCCGAGGCCGCGGTGGCACCCGCCGCGCCCGTCGACCCGAACTCCACGCAGGGCCGGGCGTTCAGCGTGCGGACCCTCGGTCAGGGGGTTCCGTTCACCCGGCAGGCGGCCCAGGTGCAGCAGCCGGGGACGGCAACGCCTCCCCCGCACCAGTCCGGTGGGTCGGGACGGCGGCGCAAGCTCGGCACCCGGCCCGACCCCTCTGCCGCCGCGGCCCCGGAGCCGGGAACACGTCCGGCGGCCGAGCAGGCCGTGTCCGCGCCGGCGCAGGCACCACAGCCGTCGCCGGCCGGGCAGTCGCGGCTCACGCACGCCACCGAGGCGGCCGGGCGGTCGTACGCCATAGGGGCACCGGACGAGAACGCCGCCGAGGGGCCCGAGCCGTTGGACGGTCCCGGTGGGGCCGTCGAGATCCCGGACACCCCGCGGCCGCAGCCGATGGACGACGAACTGCCCCCGGAGCCGCTGGACAACCCGCGGCGGCTGCTGGTGTGGCCCGCGCCGGACGTGACGACCCAGCAGGCGCTCAGCGACCGTGGGTACCGGCCGGTCATCGTGCAGTCGCGCGAGGAGGTCGACGCACAGATCGCGGCCTTCCCCGCCGCGCTGTTCGTGGACCCGCTGACCGGGCCGATCACGCGGACCGCGCTCCAGTCGCTCAGGCAGGCGGCGGTGGCGTCCGAGGTGCCGATCATGGTGACCGCCGGGCTCGGACAGGCCTCACGGGAGGCGGCGTACGGCGCCGATCCCGCCGTCCTGCTGAAGGCGCTGGCACCGCGGGACAGCGAGCAGCACCCGCCGCGCGTGCTGCTGATCGAGGAGCACGCCGAGATCGCGCTGGCGCTGACCGCGACACTGGAGCGGCGGGGGATGCAGGTCGCGCGGGCCGCGAGCGACGCCGACGCGGTGACGCTGGCGGGACAGCTCCGGCCGAACCTCGTCGTGATGGACCTCATGCAGGTGCACCGCCGGCGGGCCGGGATCGTGGACTGGCTGCGGGCGAACGGGCAGCTGAACCGGACGCCGTTGGTCGTGTACACGGCTGCCGTGGATCAGGCGGATCTGCCTCGGCTGGCTTCCGGGGAGACGGTTCTGTTCCTTGCCGAGCGGTCGACGAGTGCGGAGGTTCAGGCGCGGATCGTGGATCTGCTGGCCAGGATCGGGACGAACTGAGGGCGCCATTCGGCTGAGGGCACCATTCGACTGAGGGTGTCGTCCCGCTGAGGGTGCTGTCCGAGGTGCCGCGGTATGCCGTCCGGCGGCTGCGGCGCCGTCCTGGCTTGTCTCGCGGTTCCCCGCGCCCCTAAAGGCCTCCGCGTGCCCCTGAATGCCTGCCCTCGCCCCTGCGTACCTCTCCCTACTTGGCCACCAGTCGCCGTGCCGCCTCCTTCACCGACGCCCGGAGCCGCTCCCGGTCCGTCGGCTCGCCGCCCACCAGGATCCGCTTCATCTGCGGGACCACCGCCGCCCAGTTGGCCACCGCAATCAGCAGGAACAGCAGGTCACGTGCCGGTACGGCATCCGTGACGACCCCGCGGTCCTGACCGTCCTGAAGGGTGGCGACCTTCGCACGGTAGTGCTCCTGGCGTTCGGCCTCGTCGGGGAGCTCGGTCGTGGCGCCGTACTCCAGCCCCTCCCAGAAGAGCAGCCGCAGGACCTCCGGGTGAGCCTCGTGGTAGTCCATGAGGCGGTCGATCCAGCTCTCGATGTCGTCCGAGTCGACCGGGACGGCGACCGCGAGATCGAGCATGACCTTGCCCAGGACCTTCGTGAACAGCTCCGCCTTGTTGCCGAAGTAGGCGTAGATCAGCTGCTTGTTGGCCTTGGCCTCGGTCGCGATGCGGTCTACGCGGGCGCCCGCGATGCCGTGCCGGGCGAACTCGGCGACCGCCGCCTCGAAGATCCGTGCCCTGGTCGCTTCGGGGTCTCTTACTGCTGCCATGGGGCCAGGGTAAGCGCAGCGAGGGAGGTAACCAACTATTTGGTTGACAGGGAATCGGCGGGCCTCCCACACTGTTGCAGTGTTCCAACCAACCAGTTAGTTGTGGGAACTGACTCGAAGGAGTCCCCGGTCATGCCGACAGCAACCGTCACCACCGGACGGTCCACGCAGGCCCCCGCCGAGCGCGCGGGCTCGCTGCTCCTCACCCTCATCGCCGTCTGCACCGCCGTCACGGCCGCCAACATCTACCTCGCGTCCCCGCTGCTCCCCCTCATCGCCCGCGACTACGGCTCGACCCCCTCCGCGGTGGCCTGGGTCGCCTCGGTCGCGCAGTTCGGCTACGCGGCGGGCCTGCTCTTCTTCGCGCCGCTGGGTGACCGGGTGAACCGGCGGCGCCTGGTCGCCGCTCTCTCGCTCGTGACCACCGCGGCCCTGACCGCCGCCGCGCTCGCCACCGGCACCACCGCCCTGGCGGCCGCCGTCCTGGTCGCCTCCGCGGCCACCGTCGTCCCCCAGCTGCTGGTCCCGCTGGTCGCCCAGCGGGCCCCCGCCGACCGCCGGGCCCGCCATGTCGCGGCCGTCATCGCGGGCCTGTTCACGGGGATCGTCGCGGCCCGGGTGCTCGGCGGGCTGATCGGACAGGCCTTCGGCTGGCGGGTGGTGTTCGTGGGCGCGGCCGCCCTGACGGCCGTCCTCGGACTCGCGACGGCGTACGCCCTGCCGGCGGAACGCACGCGCCGCTCCGGCCCGCTCTTCTCGGGCCTGACCGCCCTGCCGTCCGTCGTGCGCCGCTCGCCCGACCTGTGGCGCGCGTGCGTGCGGCAGGCGGGGATGTACGGCGCCTGGAGCGCGCTGTGGACCTCGCTGGCCATCCTGCTGACCGGCCCGTCCTACGGCCTGTCGACCGCGACCGCCGGGCTCTTCGGCCTCTTCGGGCTGGCCGCGAGCGTCGTGGCGCCGCTGGCCGGGGGGTTCGTGGACCGCTTCGGCGCCGCCACGGTCGTACGGTCGGCGTATCTGCTCGCGGCCGTGTCGGTGCCGCTGTTCTGGCTCGGCGGGCACGCGCTGTGGGCCCTGTTCGTCGCGGCGATCGCCGTCCACGCGGCCCTGGTCGCCTCCCACGTCGCCAACCAGACCCTCGCCCTGACGACCACCTCGACCCCGGCCACCGCCAACACGGCGTACGTCGTGGCCGGTTTCGCCGGCGGCGCGACGGCGTCGGCGCTCGCCGGTTCGGCCTTCGGTTGGTGGGGCTGGGGCGGGGTGTGCGCGGTGGCGGGCGTGTGGCTGGCGTTGGGATGGGCTGCCACGTCGGTACGGCGGTGACGGTTGCCGTACGGCCGGGCGATCGGCAGGGCGGCTGCTGTACGGCCCTCGGCGGTGACGCCGGCCGTCTCACCGCCGATCAGGGCTCCGGGTCCGCCCGGCCGCCCTGATCGCCGTACCCACTCGTGCCTCTCAGAGCTGGGTGACGTCCAGCTCCCCCTCCGCGTACCGTTTGCGGAGCACCTTCTTGTCGAACTTGCCGACGCTCGTCTTCGGAACCGCCTCGACGATCGACCAGCGCTCCGGAAGCTGCCACTTGGCGATCCTGCAGACGTCGCTCGCGAGGAAGGCGCGCAGGGACTCGAAGTCGGCGGTGGAGCCCTCCTTGAGGACGACCGTGGCGAGGGGACGCTCGCCCCACTTGTCGTCGGGGACGGCGACGACGGCGGCCTCGGTGACGTCCGGGTGGGACATCAGGGCGTTCTCCAGCTCGACCGAGGAGATCCACTCGCCGCCGGACTTGATGACGTCCTTGGCGCGGTCGGTGAGGGTGAGGAAGCCGTCGGCGGAAATCGTGCCGACGTCGCCCGTCTTCAGCCAGCCGTCCTCGCTGAACTTGTCGGCGGGGCGCAGGGGTTCGGCGTCCGGGCCGTTGTAGTAGGCGCCGGCGATCCAGGGGCCGCGGACCTCCAGCTCGCCCGCGGACTCGCCGTCCCAGGGCAGGCGCTCGCCGCCGGGGCCGGTGAGGCGGGCCTCGACGCCGCTCGGGAAGCGGCCCTGGGTGAGGCGGTACGCGAACTCCTCGGGCGTGCCGACCACATGGGCCGGCGGGCGCGCGACGGTGCCGAGCGGGGAGGTCTCCGTCATGCCCCAGGCGTGGCAGACCCGCATGCCCAGCTTGTCGAAGGCCTCCATCAGGGAGGGCGGACAGGCCGAGCCGCCGATGGTGACCTGGGTGAGGGAGGAGACGTCACGGGGCTTGGCGGTGAGCTCGCCGAGCAGGCCCTGCCAGATGGTGGGGACCGCGGCCGCGTGGGTCGGCCGCTCGCGCTCGATCATCTCGGCGAGGGGCGCGGGCTGCAGGAAGCGGTCCGGCATCAGCATGTTGACGCCGGTCATGAAGGTGGCGTGCGGCAGGCCCCAGGCGTTGACGTGGAACTGGGGGACGACCACGAGCGAGGTGTCCTGGTCGGTCAGGCCCATCGACTGGGCCATGTTGACCTGCATGGAGTGCAGATAGATCGAACGGTGGCTGTAGACCACGCCCTTGGGGTCGCCCGTGGTGCCGGAGGTGTAGCACATGGAGGCGGCCCGGCGCTCGTCCAGCTCGGGCCAGTCGTAGGTGCTGGGCTTGCCGGCGATCAGGTCCTCGTACTCGTGCACGCGCGCGTGGGTGCCGTCGAGGAGTGTGCGGTCGCCGGGCCCCGAGACCACCACGTGCTCGACCGTCTTGAGGTGCGGGAGCAGCGGGGCGAGCAGGGGGAGCAGCGAGCCGTTGGCGATGACGACCCGGTCGGCCGCGTGGCCCACGATGAAGGTCAGCTGCTCGGCCGGGAGGCGCAGGTTGAGGGTGTGCAGGACCGCGCCCATGGACGGGATCGCGAAGTAGGCCTCGACATGCTCGGCGTTGTTCCACATGAGGGTCGCCACGCGCTCGTCCTCGACGACCCCGAGGTCCTCGCGCAGGGCGTGCGCCAGTTGGGCGGCGCGGGCGCCGACCTCGGCGAAGGAGCGGCGGTGGGGCTCCGGCTCGCCGGTCCAGGTGGTCACCTCTGAGGTGCCGTGGATCGACGACCCGTGGGTCAGGATCCTGGAGATCAGCAGCGGTACGTCCTGCATGGTGCTCAGCACGGCGTCCTCCCGGGGGCGACATTGCCTACGCGGTAGTAAGGGATGCGCCGATTCTGCGCACATACCGCGCGGTATGTCACTAGAGCCGGGCGATCGATCACGTCACGTTGTGCTCACAACGGACGGGCCGCCCGCTCAGTTCCTACCGGGCGAGCACCAGCTCGGGGTCCTCGCGGAGCTTGCCCAGCGCCCGCGACACCGCCGACTTCACGGTCCCGACGGAGACGCCGAGCACCTCGGCCGTCTGCACCTCGCTGAGGTCCTCGTAATACCTGAGGACGACCATCGCCCGCTGCCGGGCCGGCAGCTTCATGATCGCCCGCCACATCGCGTCGTGCAGCGCCTGCTGCTCGGCGGGGTCGTCCTCGCCGGGGAGAAGGTCGGGCTCGGGGATCTCGTCGGTCGCGAACTCGTCCACCTTGCGCTTGCGCCACTGCGAGGTGCGCGTGTTCAGCAGGGCGCGGCGCACATAGCCGTCGAGAGCCCGGTGGTCCTCGATGCGCTCCCAGGCGACATAGGTCTTGGTCAGGGCGGTCTGCAGCAGGTCCTCGGCGTCGCTCGGGTTCGCGGTCAGCGACCGGGCGGTACGCAGCAGCACCGGCTGGCGGGCCTTCACGTACGAGGCGAACGAGGGGTACGCGAGGGTCTGCGTCGCCGGTACGGCGGCCTTCGAAGCGCTGGTGCAGACGGGTGTGGTCATGGCTCCACGCTAGATTCGCGACCGTCGCCGCTCATCGGCCACAGGTCCCGAAGAGGACTCCCCCTCAGGTTGTAGAGGTGGGGCTGACTGCACCTCCTGAAGGTGGACAAGGAGGGTACGTCTACTGCGGGATCACCCCTGGGGGCTACCCGTCCGCGGTGAGCACCAGCCCGGACGTGGGCACCCCCGTCCCCGCCGTCACCAGTACGCGTCCCGCCTGCGGTACCTGGTTCACGGCCGTCCCCCGCAGTTGTCGTACGGCTTCCGCGATGCCGTTCATCCCGTGGAGGTAGGCCTCGCCCAGTTGGCCGCCGTGGGTGTTGAGGGGGAGCGCGGCCCGGCGTACGAAGTCCGCGGCCTCGCCCCGGGCGCAGAAGCCGAACTCCTCCAGCTGCATCAGGACGAACGGGGTGAAGTGGTCGTACAGGATCGCCACGTCGATGTCCTCGGGGGCCAGGCCCGAGGTCCGCCACAGCTGGCGGGCGACGACGTTCATCTCGGGGAGGCCGGTGAGGTCGTCGCGGTAGAAGCTGGTCATCTGTTCCTGGGCACGGCCCGCGCCCTGGGCGGCCGCCGCGACGACGGCGGGCCGCTGGGGGAGGTCACGCGCGCGTGCGAGGGAGGTGACGACGACCGCCTGGCCGCCGTCGGTCTCCTGGCAGCAGTCCAGGAGCCTGAGCGGCTCGACGATCCAGCGGGAGGCCGCGTGGTCTTCGAGGGTGATGGGGCGGCCGTGGAACCAGGCGGCCGGGTTGGTCGCCGCGTACGCGCGGCCGGTCACCGCCACCTGCCCGAAGGCCTCCGGGGTGAGACCGTGGGTGTGCAGATAGCGCTGGGCGGCCATCGCCACCCAGGAGGCCGGGGTGAGCAGGCCGAAGGGGAGGGACCAGCCGAGGGCGGCTCCCTCGGCGGAGGGCTCGCGGTGCTGGACGCCGGAGCCGAAGCGGCGGCCGGAGCGCTCGTTGAAGGCGCGGTAGCAGACCACGACCTCGGCCACCCCCGCCGCGATCGCGAGCGCCGCCTGCTGGACGGTCGCGCAGGCCGCGCCACCGCCGTAGTGGACGCGGGAGAAGAAGGACAGCTCGCCGATCCCGCAGGCCTGGGCGACGGTGATCTCCGGGCTGGTGTCCATGGTGAACGTGACCATGCCGTCCACGTCGGCCGCCGTGAGCCCCGCGTCGTCGAGCGCCGCGCGGACCGCCTCGGCGGCCAGGCGCAGTTCGCTGCGGCCGGAGTCCTTGGAGAACTCCGTGGCCCCGATGCCGGCGATGGCGGCCAGGCCGCCGAGCCGGTCACGCGCGCGTGTGCTCACTCGGTGTCCCTTCGGCGTCTCTCAGCGAGAAGGTGACCGTCCCCGTCACGTGGTTGCCGATGCGGTTGGTCCCCACGATCCGGACGGTCGCGGTGGCGCCTTCGACGGTCTCCACTCTTCCGTTCAACACCATGGTGTCGCCGGGGTAGTTGGGGGCGCCCAGCCTGATGGCCACCTTCTTGAGCACGGTCCGCGGGCCGAAGTGGTCGGTGATGTAGCGCCCGACCAGGCCGTTCGTCGTCAGGATGTTCATGAAGATGTCCGGGGAGCCCTTGTGGCGGGCCGACTCCGGGTCGTGGTGCACGTCCTGGTAGTCCCGGGAGGCGATCGCACCCGCCACGATCAGCGTGCGGGTGATCGGGATCTCGACGGGTGGCAGTTCGTCGCCGGTTCTCATACGGCGGCCTCCTCGGCGGCGGCTTCCTCGGCGGCGCGGAAGACCGGAAGGGTGAGCTCACCGTCGTACACCTGGAAGACGAGCCGCACCGGCATCCCGATCCGCACCTTGTCGTACGGCGTCCCGACCAGGTTGCTGATGATCCGCACACCCTCCGCGAGCTCGACGAGTACGACGGCGTAGGGAGGGTCGAAGGCCGGGAAGGGCGGGTGGTGCATGACGACGTACGAGTAGACGGTGCCCTCTCCGCTCGCCTCGACCGTGTCCCAGTCGGGGCCTCCGCAGTGCGCGCAGCCCGGCAGCCACGGGAAGCGGAGGGCCGCGCAGGCGGTGCAGCGCTGGATGAGCAGCCGGTGCCGCTCGACGCCCTCCCAGAAGCCGGCGTTGTCGCGGTTGACGACGGGGCGGGGCCGGGGAGGGGTCTTCTTCGCCTGTGCCGGCGCGTACTTGAGGATGCGGAAGCGATGGGTGCCGACGAGGGTTTCGCCCACGCGGACGTCGGTACGGGTCGTGACGAAGTGGCCGGTGCCGAGCTTGGTGGTCTTGCGGTCGGAGACCGACTCGATGACCGTGTCGAAGGTGATCTCGTCGCCGGGGCGCAGCGGCTGGAGATACTCCTGCTCGCAGTCGGTGGCGACGACCGAGGTGCAGCCCGACGCGTCGAGGAGGGCGAGGAGTTCGTCGTACGCCTGGGCACGGCCGGTGTGTCCACCCCGGGCCCCCGGGCCGCCCGGGCCGCCCAGGCCGCCCAGGCCGCCCAGGCCGCCCATCGTCCAGGCCTGGAGCATGGTGGGCGGGGCGATGGCCTCCGGGCCGGTGTAGGCCGGGTTGGTGTCGCCCAGGGCTTCGCACCAGTGCCGGATCATGGGGAGGTTGACGGGGTCCTTGCCGGTGGCGGAGACGGCGGCGGGGTGTCCTTCGTAGGACTTGAGGTGGGTCGACAGGTCGTGTGCCGGGTGCGTCGGGGCGTCGGGATCGCGGGCCTCCGGTGGGGCAGGCGGGGCCTCCGGATCGTCGACCATGACGGCAACCTCCTTGTCCGCAAGATTTCCTGACTGTCCGTCAGATGAGGTGCGGTGTCAAGGCTGTTGCCGGGTGTGCGGAGACGCTGCTGCGGGCGGGAAGAAGACGGGTTCGTGGCGGGCCTGGAGGTCCCCGTGGTGCACCCGCGAGGGCTCCCGCGTGGCATCCGCGAGGACGGTCTCGCCGCGGCAGGACATCCCCGCACTACGGCCGCGAACGCTCCGTCACGGCGTCCGCGAACACGGCTTCGCCGCGCGCCTGAACAGACCCGCGTCACGCACAGCCGCCCCTCAACGCGTCCGTGTACGTTCCCTCACCGCGTCCACGAACAGGTCTCGCCGTCGACGCGAACACGCCTACTTGGCCGGCACGACACAGTCTCACCACGCATCCCGACACCCGGCACCACACCCACCAACGCTCCCTCACCACCCCCACGCAGTCCCCCCGTCCCACCAACACGCTCTCGTCGATGACGCAAACACGCCGACTCGACCGGCGAGGCACAGCCCCGCAACGCGCCCGACCCCCGCCCCCGCGAACACGCCTGCGCGGCGGCGCCGAAGCACCGCCGCGCGGACGTGTCCCACCCCATGCAGCACACCCCCCCGACGAGGGCCGGTCAGCCCTCGTGGATCACCACCACAGGGGGCTGAAGTTGACGGACGTGTTGTTGTTCCCCTGGTTGACGGCCGTGAACGCGGAGCCGTTGACCTGGGCCGTGTTGCTCTGGTTCGACGCCCCGGAGCCGACGGCGCTCTGCTGCGTGGTGGACGAGTTGCCCTTGTTGTCGTGTCCGACACCGCTGCCCACGATGCTCGCGACACCCGCGTTCGATCCGTCGTCCGCGAAGCCGCCGTTGTCCGCCGCCGCGACGCCGGTGAAGAGTGCGGCGGCGAGCGGGAGGGCGGAGACGGCGGCGATGACGCGAGCGGAACGGATGCTTGCCATGGTGTTTCCTCCAGAACCCGGCCTGTGACCGGTAGTACGTCAAGTGAGGCTGTTTTCAGGGCAGTTGGCCGACCGCCCCGATGCTGTGCACGACGTCGCGAGATCAGAGTTGCCCACCGAATCCCCGGCGAACCAGAGCGGAAGGGGTTATTCCCCCTGAAGCGTGAGGACAAGTCGATAAACCCCTTTCGCGACTTCGAGCGGCAGGACAGGACGATCCGGACTCCTGATCGTCAAGCGGGACAACAGAGGAAGCGTTCCGGCACCTTTCCGGCCAATCCACGGACCTCGGCGCGTCGCACCCGCCACCCCTTCCCTTTTTCGAACACACGTACGAACATGGAGACATGGCCACCACAGACCGGCAGGCCACGACGCTGGCCCTCGCACACGCCCTGTCAGCCGCCGAACGCGGGCTGGCCGTCATCCCCCTGTCCCGCACCAAGCTCCCCGCCCTGCGCTCCCCCCACCGCGACGACGACTCCCTGACCACCCCCTGCCACGGCGAGTGCGGCGCGTTCGGCCACGGGGTCTACGACGCCTCGACCGAACCCGTCCGCATCCGTGAGCTCTTCGCGGCGGCCCCCTGGGCCACGGGCTACGGCATCGCGTGCGGCCTGCCGCCCCACCATCTGATCGGCGTCGACCTGGACACCAAGTCGGGCACGGACTCCTCGGCGGCCCTGCGCGAACTGGCCCTGCGCCACCTCTTCACGATCCCCGACACGGTCGTCGTCCTGACCCCGAGCGGCGGCCGCCACCTCTGGCTGACCGGGCCGCCGGACGCCGCCGTCCCCAACTCGGCCGGCCGCCTCGCCCCCGGCATCGACATCCGCGGCGCCGGCGGCTACCTCGTCGGCCCCGGCTCCCGCACCGACCACGGCACGTACACGACAGCTCCCGGCACCGCCCACCTCGCCCCCGCGGCCTGCCCGCCGGCCCTGCTGCGCCTGCTCCTGCCCCCGCCCCGCCCCACCCACCCCGCGACCCATCCCTCGGCCGGCGACCAGGGACAGGGCCTGGTCCAGTTCGTCCTCGCCGCCCACGAGGGCCAGCGCAACACCCGCCTCTTCTGGGCCGCCTGCCGCGCCTACGAGAACGGCATCGGCCCGGCACTGGTCGCGCCCCTGGTGGACGCGGCCCTCAACGCGGGTCTCACGGAACGGGAGGCACGCGCGACGATCGCTTCGGCGGCTCGGATGACGGGGCACCGGCCTTGACGAGCCCGGGGATGCGCGCATGGGGTTCCGGGCAGCCCCGCCGACACCGCTCCGACCACCGCAGACGTCGCCGTGAGCGTCGCGACCCCGCCTCACGCCGCCCGCTACTCGCCCGGGCTCCACCTCGACCGGTGTTCGACCAACCACTTCGACGCGTACGCCACCGCCGGAGCCAGGTCGAACAGGCGGCAGTCGGCCGCGCCCACCGGGCCCCGGGCCACCGGACGTTCGGGCAGTGACTCGTAGGCGTCGCCCAGCGCCGGGAAGTCCGACGCGTCGAAGTCCACGTCGCGGTAACGGTGCCAGCGCCTTCCCGAACCGTCGGCGACCGCACAGCCGTACTCCCGGCTGCGCCGGCCCGGCACGCGGTACTCGGCCAGGTGGAAGGCCGTGCAGACGGAGTAGCCCACGCCCAGCAGCAGGACGCGGGCGTCGGCTTCCTCCAGCCGGGCGAGGGGGGATTCCTCGCCGAGGTGGCAGTTCAGGTCGTGTCCGGCGGTGATCCGCGCGGCGCCCGGCCCCAGGGCGGCGAACGAACTCTGCGGATGACTGCTGCGCAGTGCGCCGGGCCGGGTGCGGACCTCCTCCGGCAGGACGCCGACCCCGTAGCTCGGGGTCCGCCCCGGATCGAACGCGGGCAGGGTGGCCCGCAGCCGCGGCCACTGCGACGGCGGCACGGCGCACCCCCGTGTGACCGGCCAGCGGGACGGGTCGGAGTTGTCGGGGGTCTGGGTATAGACCACGAGCGTGCCGTCCGCACCGAGCGCGTCCACGAGCGCGTCGACGACCGCCCCGGCACCACCGCGCACCCGCCCGACAGCGCTCAGGGACGCGTGCACCAGCACGGTATCGCCGGGCCTGATGCCCAACGCCCTCAGCCGCAAGCCCAGTTCCTCCGGACCGAGGGAGCCGGACGGGCCGACGGGAGGGGCGGCACGGACGGTCAACGCAGCGCCCCCTCAAAGACGTCGGCGGCTCTGTACGGGTCGACGCCCGAGACGCCGGTGACCATGCGCAGCCGCTCGTGCGACACATCGGTGATCCGGCGCAGTTCCTCCGGCGGCAACGCGGTCCACAGCAGCCGCAGGTCGTGGCGGGCGGCGGAGGCCAGGATTCTGCCCTGCGGGCTCCTGCCGTCCCGGAACTCACGCAGTCCGATGTCCCCGCCCCTGGCCATGGTGTACGGCGGTACCGAGTGCCGGGACAGCACCAGCGCCCCGGGACCGGCGCCCCCCTCGGGCCCGGACGCGAACAGGCGTCGTACGTCGTGGAAGTGACGCTCCTGGAGACTGCCGATGTCGATCACCGTGGCGTTCTCCGGGACCGGGCTGCCCTCCTGGAGAGCGAGCGGGACCGTGGCGCGGTCGTGCACCAGAACGTGGGCGGCCGCGTACCGCAGGGTCTGCTCGTCGGCGGTGGCACCGCCCTTGCCACCGAGCCGCTCCAGGACATGGGCGCGGCGGGCAGGCGTCAGCGTCCGCACCAGATCGTCCAGCGCGGTGACGACACCGGGCGACGGAAGGGTGTCGTAGACCCCGAAACGGCCCGGCACCAGGGACGACAGGAGCCGGCCGAGACAGCGGGCCAGCAGGTCCGTCTCCTCGGCCACGGCGGACCCGGACAGACCGTTGACCCGGCCGCCGAGGGAACCGGCCAGCACGATCTGCAGGTGCGGGGCGCGGCGCCCTGCCTCGGTCAGCCGGGACGCCATGCGTACGGCCGGGAGGACATAGCTGAGCGCCCTGAGCGGGATCGTGGTGCTGGCGCCATACACGACCCGCAGCACCAGCGGGGCACGGACGGCCTCGCCGACGGTCCGCAGCAGCGGGGCGACGCCGTGCCGGGGCAGGCCCTGGACGTAACCCGAGCGTCTGGCCTCGGCGCCGATGACCGCGCTCAGCAGGCGGGGGCGCAGCCGGTTGACCTCACTCGTCTGCTGTGCGTCGGTGCATGACGGAAGGGTGTCCAGCAGGCCGCGGACATCAGCGTCGGTCAGGAGCCGGGGTTCCTTGCCAGGTCCCAGGACAGGCACCCCCCGCATGATGGCAGTGAGCAGATTCGCCTGCTTCTTTCCCAGGGGCTGCGCCCCGTCGGACACGTTGGGCATTCTACCTGACAATTCGCCAATAAAGCCTGAATAGTTACGAGTTGATGGCCTGGATTGTGCCACGTCCGGTCGCTCGGGCTCGTGCGAAACTGGAAACCAGGTACGCAAGCCACATACCGGGGGATGAGATGGTGCCGGTGTACCGCTATGCCGTCAGCTATGCGCACGGCAGGGACGAGGCCTGGGTCGCGAGATTCCTGGACGAGCTGAGACGGCGTCTGGACGCGGCGGACGGGCCGCGGTTCCGTCGCCTCGTGCCACCGGCCGCCCCGACCGGCGGACGGGACGAGGGGTCGTACGGCGTCGGGACGGCGGACATCGTGCTGGCCCTGTGCAGTCCCGCGTACTTCAACGAGGGTCCGGCCCAGCGGGACTGGGCGGTCCTGGCGCTGCGCCGGAGTCTGGGGCAGGCCCGGACCGGCGTCGCCCCACAGCTCGCCCTCCCCCTGGTCTGGGAGCCGGTCGACCGGCGGCTGCCGGAGCCGGTCGCGACGGCCGACGTCCTCTCGGCGGGCCGGCCCGCCGAGTACCGGTCGCTGGGGCTGGCGCTGCTGACCATGCAGGCCGCGCGGTACCGCGCGGCGTGGGACCGGGTGCTCGACGCGATCGTGGCCCGCATGACCGCGATGGCCACGGCCGGCGCGGCGGCACCCGAGCTGGACCACCGGTTGGCCGCGGAGGCCCCCGACGCGCTGTCGGCCGACGACGCGGCCTTCACCGAGCGGTTCCGCAAGGAGGTGGCCCCGGTCCTGCCCGCCCTGCCGGTCGCCCGCACCGTGAGCGTCCTGCGCGGCTCCGGGGGCGCCCCCGGTACGGCGCCGGACAAGGGCGACCCGCCCCCGGACCGGGCCCCGGCCGTGGCACTGGCACTGGCCGCCGAGCTGCTGCCGGATCTGGGCCGACGGATCCTCCTCGTCGGCCCTCCTGGAGCCGGCCACACCACCGAACTCGCACGCCTCGTCGGCCGGGCACTGGACGACGGGACGCCGGGACACCCGGGAGCGGACCGCGCACCCGGGCAGCCCAGCGCACCCCGGCCGTGGAACGACGATGCCGTGACCGGGCGCCCCCGTGCGGTGCCGAGGCCGGCCGGGGTGGGGTGGGCGCCCTGGGGGTGCCGGATACCGTTCGTGCTGTCGGCGCGGTCGGGGGCGTTGCCCCGGCTGGACGGGATGGTGCCGACGCTCGCTCCGCTCGCGGCCGCGCAGGAGCCGGCCGGCTGGGCCGCCCGCCAACTGCGGTCCGGGCGCGCATTCCTGGCCGTCGACGACCTGGACGCGGTACCCGAGGGCAACCGGGCCGCCGTATGGGAGTGGCTGCTGCATCTGCTGGAGACCCACCCCCGGGCGCCCTGCGTCATCGCCACGAACGGCACCGGCGTGCCGTGGTCCCGACTCGGGGACGCCTTCCGGGTCGTGGGCCTCAGGCCCCTGGCCCCGGATGACACCCGCGCTCTCCTGAACGCCCGCGCGGCGGCGTCCCCCGGGGATCGGCAGGCCCTCGACGTGCTGCTGCGGAGGTTCGACACCGATCCCCTGCTCGTCGGTGTCGCCGACCGCCCGGCCGCCGCCGTGGCGCTGCTGCGGGCGGCCGGCTCCGTCGGCCGGCCGGAACGGGTCCCCCGGCACCGGCTGCTGCGCGCCGCCGTCTCCGTGGCGTGGCGCAGACCGCGCGAGGAGACAACCGCCCCTCCCGTGCCCGGCCTCGCCGCGAACCAGGTACCCGACAGCGTGCTGCGGGCGGCCTCCGGTCGGCTGGCCGTCGCCGCCCTCGGACTGGACTGCTCCCGCATCCAGCTGCGGACCGCGCTGAGCGCCCTGCGGGAGCCCGGCTCCCACTCCGCCTCGTCCGAGCGGCTGCTGGCCGCGCTCGCGGACCGCGCGGGCGTGGTGTTCCGACCCGGACCCGACACCGTGGCCTTCCCGAACCCCGAGGTCAGGACTTTCCTGGCGGCACACCACCTGGCGCACGCGCCCGGCACCGACACCGACGAACTGCTCCGCGCTCACCCGTCCGCCGAACTCGGCGAGCTGCTGGGCCAGTTGCGTGCCGTCGAGACCGGCGCCGGCACCGTCCGCAGCGTCCTGGCGACGCCGGGAGGCCCGCCGCGCCGGCTGTCGGCCGGCAGCCCGCCGCCGCGTCCCGCCGTACGGCGCGCGGACGTACGGTCGTCCGACGAGCTGCGGGCCCTGCTCCTGGCTGGTACCGCCGTACCCGAACTGCGCTGCTCCGGAGCGGTGGACGGGCTGGCCGAGGCGCTGCCGCGACTGCCCGGGCTGCGCTCGCTGGTCCTCGCGGACGACCCCTCGCTCGTCGCCCTGCCCGAGCTGGCCGGATGCTCCTCACTGAGGTCAATCCGGGTACTGCGCTGCCCGAACCTGCGGGATCTGACGGCGCTGGAGTCCTCGTCGGTCATGTTCCTCGGCATCGACCCGTGGCCGAACCTGCCCGTACCGGACGACCTGCGCCGCACACGCTGGCTGAGCCGCGTGGACCTGGTGACCCGGGGCCCGCGACCCCGCCCGGCCGCTGTGCCGGCCCAGCTCGGCGCAGTGTTCCCGGAGATCCGGATACGGCGCCGGCTGCACGGCTGACGGACTGCCAGGTGCGCCCGTTCTCCCGGGAGTACCACGCTGTCGGACAGATTCGCCGGCGGAGTAGTGACCGTACGCACCATGGGGAAGAGTGCAACGGGGTGCGGTCGCCGACGCCGTGGGCCGACGATGGGGGACAGTGGCTTGATCAAGCTTTTCGACCCGACCGAGGAGACGAACCGGCCCGCGCGGTCGGACAGCACGCCCACCAGCGGCGCCACGGCCACCAGCGGCGCCACGGCCACGAGCGGCGCCACGGCCCCAGGTGGCGGCACGGCCCGCCTCGACGAGCAGGTCTACCTCTTCGACGACCGGACCGTCCTGGCCGTCAACGTCGCGCTGGCGTCCGGCCGTCCGCTGCTCGTGCTCGGGCCGCCGGGCTCCGGGAAGTCCGCGCTCGCGCCGAACGTGGCCCGGCTGATGCGCTTCCGCTACTACGCGGAGGTGGTCACCGCCCGCACCGAACCGCACGACCTGCTCTGGCGCGAGGAGGCGTTCCGCCAGCTCAACGACGCCACGCAGGGCACGCTCCAGGATCCCGGTTCGCGGGCCTACTTCCGGCCGGGACCCCTGTGGAAGGCGCTCGATCCGGCCATGGACGAGGAGGGACCGCCGGCCCTGCGCGACCGGCCCGCGGTGGTGCTCATCGACGAGATCGACAAGGCCGACCCCGATGTCCCGGACGCCCTGCTCGATCCGCTCAACAACCTCCGTTTCGTGGGCCCGGACCGCCGGACGGTGACGGCGGCCGAGGACGCGGGCGCACCCCTGGTGGTGATCACGAGCAACGAGGAGCGAGAGCTGTCCACCGCCTTCCTGCGCCGCTGCATCCTGCTGCGCCTGCGGCCCCCGGGCCGCGAACACCTCCTGAAGGTCGCCCGCTTGCACATGGGGGACGACTACGACGAGGCGCTCACCCTGGAGTTGGCCGACATGTTCGAGAACGAGTCGGTGGCCACCCGTCCCGCGGCGAGCACCGCCGAGTTCCTGGACACCCTGCGCGCCTGCCGCCAGATGAACCTGACGGCCGACTCGCCGGAATGGCGGGCGGTCGCCGACCTCGCCATGGTGAAGGGCTCCCCCGACCCCGCCGCCTCCCCATGAACCCGGGGAGCCCGGCCCGGCTCGGCGACCTGCTGCGGACGGCCCGCGCGCTGCGGGTGTCCGACCCGGCCGACCTGACCATGCTGGCGGCGGCCCTGGGACTCGCGCTTCCCTCCGACGGCCCCGCCCCGGCCGCACCCACGCACGCGCCGCCCGACGGTCCCGGCCGCCGTGCCTCGGGCACCACGCGACCCTCCCGAAACGGGGCTGCGACGGCCCGCGCGAACCGCTCACCGGCCGGCACCGGATCCGGCCGGGCCGACGCCGCGGCCGTACCGCCCGACAGCACACGGCGGCCCGGTCCACAAGGCGCAGCGCCGTCCCACCAGGGCTCGGCGCCGTATCACCAAGACCCGGCGCCGAATCACCAGGACCCCGCCTCCGCCCTCACCGGCCCGGGCGGGCAGGCCCCCGCCCCGGCCCATCGCACGACCACCGGCGGTTCCCTGCTCCTCGTCCGTGCCGCGCGTCCGGCGGCGGCCCGGGAGGCGGAATCTCCGCTGTGGCGCGATGCCGCTCCTTACGGCTCCGGGGACGAAGGCCCCGAGGAACTGCTCGGCCGTACCGAGGCGTTCGACGTGCCCTGGCCGACCGCTCTGCCCAGGCCCGCCCCGCCATGGAACCCGCGGACCGAGCGGGCCGTGTTCCTCGCGGTGGCCAGTACGTACGCGACCGGACGCGCGGTCGACCACCTCCGGCTGGTGGACCTGGTCGTGCGCCGTCTCGCCGGTGGCCGGGCCGCCCGGCCGCGGGTGCCCTACCGGCAGCGGTCCACCACCCGGGCCGGAGCGCTGCTGCTGCTCGACCGCGGCGAGTCGATGCGGCCCTTCCGGCACGATCAGGAATGGATCGTCCGGCTCGCCGCCCGCATCCTGCCGCCGGGCGGGCTGCGCGTCCTGGACCTGCGCATCGCGCAGGGTGCCAGCCGCGACCGGGGGCGCACCTGGGAGCCCCACCCGGTGCCTCCGCACGGGCAGCCCGTGCTCCTGCTGTCCGACCTCGGGCACCTCCAGCCTCCGCTGCCCGGCCGCCACCACTCCTCGCCGACGAGCTGGCTGCCGTATCTGCGCCGGCTGCGCGAAGCGGGCAGCCCCGTCGTCTGCATCACCCCGTATCCCGCCGAGGAGTACCCGCAGGCCGTACGGCAGACCGTCACGCTGGTCCCGCTGGACCGCCGGGTGTCCGTACGGCTCGCGCAGGCCGCCGCCCGACGGGATCCGCGGCGGGCCGGGCAGCGGCGATGACGGCGGCACCCGAACGCGGTGGGGCGTACCGGCTGATCGCGGAACAGCGCCGGCACCAGCCCGACGTGCTGCGGCTGGCCCGGTCGTTGTGCCTGGCCGCCCAGGCCGAGCCGTACTTCCTGCGCGGCGCCCGGCTACGGTTCGCCCCGGACAGCAGCACCGGCCTGGAGGCCAGGCTGTGCTTCTCACCTCTGGTGGAGGCCGCCGACAGCAGTGCCCTGGTGCTGTACCCGGAGGTGAGCGCGGAACTGCGGCGACAGCTGTACGACCACGATCCGGACCTGCTCGGCTCGGTCCGTGACTTCACCCGGGCCGCCCATCGCTGCGCGCCGCCCCTGGTCCGCGGATTCGAGGAACTGCTGTGGTCGGCGACGGTCGGTCCGCCGCTCTCCGAGGCGGGTATCGAGCGGATCCTGACCCCGCTCTTCCGGCAGGTGCTCGCCGAGGGGGTCACGGGGGCCGAGGCCGGCCGCTGGATCCTGCGTTTCCTCCCCCGGCTGCCGGAAGCCGTACGGGAGTCGCTGCCGGCCTGGCGGTTGCAGGTGATGGCGGCGGAGCGGCTGGGCATGGAACCGCCGCGCGCTCTGGTCACCCGGGCCGACGCCGACGAGATCCGGACGGTGCGGGCGCTGGTGCACACCGAGGTGGACATCGGAGTGCGGGCCGTGGCGGACGGCCTGGTCCTCAGCCGACCACCGGAGCGGGGCGCGCTGGTCTGCGGGGCGAGCGGGGCGGGCCGGGTCCGGCTGCGGCTGCGCGGCGCGCTGCCCGGCGCGCGGTGGCACGAACTGGACCTGCACGAAGGCGAGCACACCGCCCTGAACGTGAGCGTGGCCGCCGAGGCGCGCACGGATGGCACGCTGCTGGCCGCGCAGGCGGAGCTGGGCGGCACTCTGCTGTGCGCGCGGGCGGGCCACCGGGCGGCGGCCGCGACGACCGCGGACGGCCGGACCATGCTGCGGATCGACGACGGCGAGTCCGTGCTGCCGGTCGAACTGCCCGACCAGCCGCGGCTGCTCGCGGTCGCCGATGCCGGGCCCGCGGCGACGGCGGTGGTGAGCGGCAAGGGGCTGCACGTGGTGACGACGGCCGTGGACGGAACAGCCGACGCCGTCCTGCACCCGCTGTCGGTACAGCCGACGGCCGTGGGCTGGTCCCGTACGGCGGAACGCGGCGTGCTGTGCCTGGCCGCGGGCGACGAGGTCCTGCTCGTCGGCGACGGCGATCCCGACCGGATCCTGCGCGCACTGCCGCATCCGGCCCCGGTGGTGCGGCTGTGGTGCTCGGTCCGGGCGGGCCTGGTGGCCGCGGCGGACGCGAGCGGCGGTGTGACGGTCCACCGCCTGGCCTCGGACCGGGACAGCGAGGTCGGCCGATGGCGGCCGGGGGCGGGGGTCACCGCTCTGTGCGGCGATCCCTGGTCGGGAGCGGTGGTGTGGGGGGCGGCGGACGGGCGGGTGTACGGGGTGGGGGGTGGTGCGGTCGGGGCGGTCTCCCCAACGGACGCCGGCTCTGGCTCTGGTTCTGACCCCGCCTCCGAGTATGGCTCCGCCTCCGGCAGCGCGCCCGGTGCCGTCGAGGTGCTGGGCGTGCTGCCGGCGCCGGCGTCCTCTCTCGCGCTGCTTCCCGAGGCCGGACTGGTGGTGGCCGCGGACGGGGGTGACCGGCTGCTGCGGCTGCCCTGGCCGGGAGGCGGGACGGCCGACGCGGTGCCCATGCCGTTCCGGGTACGGGAGGTCCATCCCGCGGCGGGCGGGCTGCTGCTGGTGTCGGGGCACGGCGGCGAGGTGGAGATCCGCGCGGAGGACGGCCGGAGCCAGCTGCTCACCCCGGGGCCCGTGCCCTCCCCACCGGACGAGACGGAACCGGACTGGCTCCGGGACAGTGTCGGGGTGGTGCTGCCGGCGCGGAACGCCGTGCTGCCGCCCGGGATCCGGCGCTGGGGCATCGGACACGTCTGCCTGCCGGCTGCCCTGCCGCCGGACTCGGCGGAGTTCGCCGCGCTGCTGACGCGGGCCCGGGAGCTGGGGCTGCGGGTGCTGGCGGAACTGGCACCCCCGGGCGAGGACGCCCCGTACGGCGAACTGCTCAGGCGGGCCTACGACCTGCTGGAGGAACCGATCGACGGCCTCCGGCTCAGCGACCCGCATCAGTGGCCCGCCCCCCTGCTCACCCGCCTGCGGCACCTGCTGGACGCCTATCCCCGGACGGCGATCGTCACGACGGCCACGCACCTGACGCGCTCCGACTCCCCCTTCGGCACCGGGCACCTCTCCCTGGGTCCGCCGCCGGAGCCCGCGAACGCCCCGGAACCGTCTCCGGAATCCGAGCCGCACCCCGAGTCGGCGACCCCCGCCGCGCCGCTCCCGCCGTACCGCCCCTGGGTCCTCCCGGACGGGCTCTCGCGCCCGCGGGCGGGCCTGTTGCTGGCGCTCCCGGGGTGTCATGAGGTCCCCGCCTCGGTTCTGGCTCCGGACGGCCGGTCGGTCTCGACGCTACGGCCGTTGCTCGCGGCGCGCGCCGGACAGCTCGCGTTGCGCCACGGAGGGGTCGAGCGGGTGCCCACCGGAGTCGCCGGCGTGACCGCCGTCCGCAGGGACCACGCGGGGCAGACCGTCCTGTGTCTGACGAGTACGGCCCGTGTACCGGTCACCGCCCGGGTGGCCCTGCCCGAGGCGACCGCCGGGACCGAGCTGGTCGAGATCGCCCATGACCCCCCTGACAGCTCCGGGCCCCCTGACCACCCGCCGACCGCGCCGGCACGGATCCTGCGGCCGGCCTCCGACGGCCTGGTCACGGTCGAGATCGACGTCGGCGGGACCCGCTGGTTCCGGGTCCGCGCGGACACCCACCCGCCCCCGGACGAGCCCGAGCCCATGGATCCCTTCGCCCCGACCGCCCGCTGACACGACACGGCCCCCTACGAGGAGTCCCATGCCCGGTCCCCATGTCTTCCTCAGCCGCAGCGAACCGCTCGGCTGCACCTGCAGCTGCTGGCCGGCCCGTCGTGCCATGGAGGAACTGCTGCACCAGGAGGGCTGCGAGCCGGTCGTCGTGGACCGTGAGTCCCTGGTACCGGGACAGGACTGGATGGCGGCGATCTCCGACGGCATGGGCAGCGCGCACGGCATGCTCCTGATCGTGTCGAGCCACGCCCTGAGGTCCGAGCATGTGCAGAACGAACTGGCCATGGCCGAACTGCGCAACCGGCACGACGGTTTCCCGGTGATCCTGCTGATGCTGCCGGAAGTCACCCTGGACGCCCTGGAGAAGAGCGGACTCGGGTCGCTCAGCCCGCACAGACGGCAGATGGTGCAGTGGCCGGGCAAGGACGACCTCGACGCCGTACGGCATGACATAAGACCCCAACTGGACCTGATGCGTGCCGAGTCGGGCGGGGCCAAGGTGCACCACCGGGTGGTCCACCATCTGCGGGAGGTGGACGCGGAGAGCCTGAGCCGGGCCGGTGCGACGCTGGGGGTCGCACTGGAGACGCTGTCCCCGCTGATGCGTCACCGGCTCGCCTCGGGCCTGCTGGCCGAGCGCCCGAGCGAGCCCGGGTCCGACCCGCTGCGCGCGGCCCTCACCGAACTGCTGCCCCTGTCCGGTCCGGACGCCTCCAGGGAACTCGTCCAACTGAGCGTGACCCACGCCCGGGTACCGGTGGACGAGGCGGCCCGGATGCACGGGGTGCTGGGCGCGGGTTCTCCCAGGGTCGCGGTACTGCCCGCGCTCTCCACGGACACGGCCCGCCGCTACATCCACCGGGCCAGCGAACAGCCGTTGCCCTGGGACCACTTCGTCGTCCCGCTCACCGCGGGCACCGGTGTCCTGACCGATCTGGTGGTACGGATCGGGGAGGAACTCCTGGAGGAGTTCGACATCCACGACGAGGAGACGCTGCGGGAGCACGAGCACGACTTCGGCCCGGTGGTCGTGATCGTCCCGCACCCCCCGGACGCCGACCTGGTCAGGGCGCTCGACACGGCGTACCCGGAGGGACTGCTGTTCCTGTTCGTGGTGGACGGGGAACTGTCCGGCGCCACCGGGACGCACACCCGCCTGGAGGGCCTGCCCGCCTGGCGGGAGGAGGAGATGAACCGCACGGTGCGACGGTTCGTGCGCCGGTACGGGACCACGTCGAACAACTGACCCGACCGCGCCGGGGCGGTCGGGTCGTACGGCGGGCTCAGGTCGGCGGCATCTCCAGATCGAAGTCGATCCGCCTGCGCTCACGCATCGACCGGACCGTGGGATGGTCCGGGCCGAACTCCTGCTCGGCGGCGAGCGTCGCGCTGCCGAGGTTCTGCTCGGCGTCGTCGTCACCGAGCAGGCTGCGGTCCAGGGCGACGTTGAACTCCGCGCAGAGCACCCGGGGATGATGGTCGCGGTAGAGCTCGCGGTAGGCCTCGCGGGCGACCTCGTCCTCGGTCAGTGCCTCCTCGTACCGGCCCCGAGCGGACAGCAGGCCGGCCCGGTTGGCCCGGCAGGCCACCGTGCCGGGGTGGGTGTCGCCCAGTCGTCCGACGAGCAGCGGGAGCGTCCGGTCGGCGAGTTCCATCGCCTCCTCGGTCTCACCCTGGTTCCTGAGGATGGCCACCAGGTTGGTCGCTGCCGCCAGGGCGAACGGGTGCTCGAGGCCGAGGCGCTCGCGGTAGCGCCTGAAGTTCTGCCGTCCCAGCTCCATCGCCTCGAACCCCCTGGCCGGATCCGTCAGCGAGAGGGCGAGCAGGTCGCAGGCCAGGTTGGCCGTGCACGACATGGTGTCGGGATGCCCCTCGCCGTAGCGTTGCCGGTACACGTTCAGGGTGGAGCGCGTCAGGGCCTCCGCCTCGGCGTACTTGCCGAGGCGGCGTTGGGTCACCGCGAGGGACGCGTCCGTGCGCAGCACGTCGTCGGCGTTCTCGCTCAGCAGGCCGACGAAGCGTTTGCGAACCTCGTAGAGCAGATCGAGGGAGCCCTGGTAGTCGCCCGTGTCCCGGCGGTCCAGCGCCACTCCGTTGGCCACGATCCAGGTGAGCCGGTGCTGCAGTCCCAGGGACTGCCTGCACCTCTGATACGCCTCCGTCGCCCGCTCCAGGGCATCACCGGGGCGGCCCGCGAGGCGAAGCGAGACGCTGAGGCTGTTCGCCGACCGGAGAGTCTCCTCGTGGTCCAGGCCGAAGTCCGGGCTGTTGAGGTAGAGCTCATAGGTCTTGCGGTCCTCGTCGTACGCCTCCTGGTAGCGGCCGAGGCCACGCAGGTCGGCACCGTAGTTGCGGGCGGTCACCAGCGTGTAGCCGTCGTCCTCGCCGAGTTGCGCGCGCTGACGCTGGAGTGTGTCGGCGTCCAGTGCGTGGGCTTCCCGGTAACGGCCCAGGGAGCGCAGCGGGTTGGCCACCTGCGCGGCCAGCCGCAGCCTGAGGTGATGGTCCGCGCCCAGGGACTCCGTCCAGACGTCGAGTGCTTTCTGCCCCAGCGCGGCAGCGGCCCGGTGGTCGCCGATCCGCCACTGGTTGCGGACCTGGCGGATGACCCACTCGCACACCCGCGCATCGGTGTTGAACAGTGCTTTGGACGGCTCCAGGTGGGGCAGCAGCTCCGCGAACCTCTGCCGGGCCGTCGCGCTGTCCTCCGGGGAGGCGGCCGAGGGCAACGCTCCGGCCAGCACGAGTTGTGCCTGGCGCTGAGTTCGCCGCTGTCGTTCGGGATCCTCTCCCAGCCACTCGCGCACCGCGGCCTGGACCAGTCGGTGCACCTGGATGGAACCGCTCTGCTGGTCCACCGTGGCCAGTGCGTACCGTCCGAGGTCCCGGATCAGGTATCCCATCACCATGGGGTCCAGCACCGATTCGTCCCCGGTCTCCTCGGCGAGCCGGTTGCGCATGGCGTCGCTGTAGAGGAGGTAGTGCGCGATCGGCTCGGGGGACAGGAAGGCACACAGTTCCAGCAGCCGGACCGCCGCGGGCCGCTCGTTGCCGAGCCGGTCGACGGTCAACCGCCAGACCGCCAGGAGGGACTCCTGCTGGCTGTCCCCGGTGCCGTCCGTGCCGCTCAGGACCGAGGAGACCCGGCTGTTGACCTGATCGAGGTAAGTGTCCAGGGGCATCGCCGTCTGCCGCAGCCATGCGGCCGCGAGCTCCATCGCCATCGGGAAGTCGCCGAGCGTGTCGGCGATCCGGTTCGCGTCCCTCACCGAGAGCCCGTCCACCCTGCGGCGCAGCAGGGCGATGCTTTCGGACCTGTTGAAGGAGTCGACCTCCATGGCGGTCTCGTTCTCCTCGTGCGGAGAACGCCGGGCAGTGAGGATGACGTGTCCCGGTCCCTCGTCGGGAAGGTACCGCTCCACCGTCGTGCCTCCCTCGTCCGTGTTCCAGGTCTCGCCGTTCGCGTCCTGGTTTTCGGTGAGGTTGTCGAACACCAGCAACCAACGACCGTGATCGCCATTCTTCAGTGCCGTCATGGTCGCCTGTGCGCGTTCGTCCACCGTGTCGCCCGGAATTCCCAGCTCGAGGCCGAGGTCCGCGAGGAGCTGCGGGATCCGGTTGGGCTGTTCCGCCGGGATCCAGTGCACCAGGTCGTACTGGGAACCGTAGCGGTGGACGTACTCCTGCGCGATCTGAGTCTTCCCGATGCCGCCCAGGCCGTAGAGGAAAGCCTTGCCGACGGGGGTGTCCGCGCGCAGCGATTCGGCGCTCAGACTGGTCCGCAACCGGTCCAGGTGTACGTCGCGGCCGGTGAAGGAGTTGTTGCGGCGCGGCACGTTGAAGATCCGGGGGACCAGACCCGGATAGGCGATGGTGCCGGTGACGGCGGGGGGCAGTGCCTGGAGTTCGAGCAGGGCGAAGAGCTTGCCGAGGACCTGCTCGGCGGACGCGTCCACCAGAGTGAATCCGGGCAGTCCGCGCAGTACGGGCTCGGGTTGGTGTTCCCGGGTGCGCAGGCCGATGATCCTGGCCCCTTCGGGTGACGCCACCAGAGCCCGGACCTCGTCGGCAACCGGTGTGGTGGCGAAGTCGGGCGAAAGGAGCGCGATGACCACGTCCGCCCCGTCCTCCGAACCGCTGGTCAGTGGCACGGACGCACTGCTTCCGCGCAGCGCCACGGCGATCCCCGCGGACTGGAGCTGGGCTTCGATCCACTCCGCCCAGGCGCCGTCACGCAGCGCGTAGTCGACCCGCACCCGGGGCACGATGCGGCCGCCGGGTACCGGAGCCCGCTGGAAGCGCGCGAGCAGCTGCCGGCGCAACGGCTCCTCGACCGGGCGCAGGGCCGTGACCTCCCCGTCCGTGATCACCGAGGTGAGACGTTCGTAGGCGCCCAGCAGGGAGGCGGGCTGGCGGGGCGTGTCCGCGACGGTGGCCAGGACCTCTTCGTAGGCGTAGAAGGGCTTGTAGGGGATCTCCACCGATCCCCAGTAGCCGTCGGGATCGGCCGCCCGTGGCGTGTCCTTGAGGAACTCCTGGAAGCGGTGGCGGGCATGTCCCCGGCTGATGGCCAGCTTCTCCTGCTCGGCGTCCTCCACCCGCATGGGCACGGGGAAGATCCTGACGTGCGGGGCGGCCCGCCGTACGTCCGCGGCCACGCTGGCGCTGCCGTCCACCGACTGGGTGTTCAGCGTGAAGCAGTTGACCAGGACATCCGGCATCAGCACCGTGGTGATGCCGGAGGTGTCGCTCCAGCCCGTACGGCTGTCGATCAGGGCGTAGTCGTAGTTGCTCCGCATGTCCTCGCGCAGGGCACGCAGGAAGGCCGCGCCGTCGCGCTGTTCGTAGAACCCCTGCCAGTCGTATGTGTTGATCTTTTCGGAGTACTCCGGAGTCCTCCGTCCAGGGGAGACGAAGAGGACATAGCCACCGCTGTCGAAGGTCCATGTCAGCGCGGAGGCGAAGCGCTCCACCCGGGCCTGCCGACTGTAGTCGCCGCCGGCCGGCCTCGGCCTGGCCAGGTCGAACTCGCGGATCAGGTCGATGACGCCGGGGGTGGAGCGCAGCTCCGGGTCACCGAGGAAGGGAGCGAAGTAGCGGTGCAGCCCCGGCGCCTCCAGGTCCCAGTCCATGGCCAGTACACGTTTTCCGTTGCTGGCCAGGATCCAGGCCACGTTGGCCAGGGCCATCGTGCGACCGGTTCCCCCCTTGAAGGAGTAGAACGTGACGACCGTGCCGGAGTCGCGGGTGCCGGCGTCACCCGAGTCGAACGTCATGACGAATACCTTCCGAGCAGGGGAAACGTATGGAGACCGTCGGCCGGCGTTGCCGGCGACCGCACGGCTTCCATGGACTTGAGCGCCTCGTTCTGGAGGCGGATGAGAACCTTGCGCAGGGAAGAGGTGAAGCTCTCCACGTCCGGCAGTCCCCAGCGTTCGTATTCACTGTTGCGTCCGCGCATCAGCGGGAGCGCGCGGTTGAGGAGTTCGTCCAGGACGACGGCCTGTTCGGCGGACTCGGTGTCGTCGCGGGCCCTTGGTTCGAGCGCCGTGGTCGCCTCGGGACTCCGCTCGTCGACAGCTGCCAGCAGCCGGTGCTTCTCCCGCCGCAGGGCCACCCACGCGTCGACCAGCAGCACGACGAGTTGCTCGGGCTCCTGTTCCCTGCTGATCCGGTCGACGGTCTCCTCGTCCAGCGGCAGCACGGTCGCGGTGAAGTCCAGGGCGGTGGCGGTGTTCTTCACCAGGGAGATCAGCGCCTCGTGTTCCCCTGGCGCGTAGGGGGACCAGTCCAGGGGAGTCTTTCCGTAGTACTGGTGAGAGTGCCGTTCGCCCGGCACGTCCTTCTGCGCCGTGGACGCCACGACGAAACTGACCGCCTGACTGCCGGCGGGCGGGGGCGCGCCGAGGGGCGAGTGGCTGCCGGCCGCGTCGAATCCGTGAACCTCGGGAAGTTGTTCGGCGGCCGCGACAATGCGGTCGGCGACGGCCCTCACCACCTCCTCGTACTCGGACCGGTAACGCGCCTTCAGCCGCAGCAGGTGCAGCAGTCCGTCGAGCCGGTAGGCCTCCGACCGCACGCTCAGGGGCTGATACGGGACGACGGCGTCCAGCGCGTGCGCGGGGTCGGGCTCCCATATGACGGGGACGACCGCGTCGGCGCTGCGGCCGGTCCTGGAGCGCTGCATGTTGAGCCGCCGCTGGAAATAGGACAGTTCGGCCCGGCAGTAGGACTGGGTGAAGTAGCGCGGCGAGTGCAGCACGACCAGGATCGTGGACCGGCCCAGCAGATCCACCGACACGTCCGACGAGTGCGGGGTGCCGCGGACTCCCACGGCCTCCGGGGAGCGACCGGTGCGCTCAGCCACGGCCCGGCAGAGGTCGTGGAAGAACGACGCGACCCACTCCTCGTCGACGGTGCGCACGTGACTCAGGTAGAAGTGGCTCACGGTGACTCCAATTGCTTTGCCCCGACATCAGCCACGTCAAATCGGCTTGATATTCGAATAGAGGAGAAAGAAAAGTAAAGGGTTTTTGCGCACAATAGGCGGCATTCGACATCCCGTCGCAGGCCCAACGCCGCACACCCCGCTCCGCCCACGCCCCCTCCTCCACTCGGTCGACCGTTCCGTCCCCGTGTGCCGCAACGGCGGGACCGCCGTTTGCCGCACTGTTGGTCGATCCCGGAGGTGGCGGCCGGCCTCGGGCCGCACCGGACGGAGGGGCCCCTTCCGTCTCCACCCGGACCACTCGGACAGGCGTCGATCTCCCGGTGTCCGACCCCACGGACGGGTGAATCGCGCGCGGCCCGCCCACCCGGAAGCCGAACAGCTCCGCTTCATCGGTCATGCATTCGACGAAGTACGTCCCCCAGGAGGTCAGGGCGGTCTTGTTCCGCCGCAGCACGCGCAGAGCCGCGACCACCTGCCGGCCGTACCGGTCCAGACGCGCCTCGGCCGCGCGGGCCGACTCGCCGTCGAGCGTGTGGTAGACACGCGACCAGAAGTCCAGCAGGCCGAGGTGAGCGTGCGCCCCTGTGAGGACCGCGTTGAGGGGGCGGGGATCAGGACGCCAGCCCACCTTGTGGTGCGTCCGGTCGTGCGGATCGGTCAGGTCGACCAGATCGGTCAGCGCCGCCAGGGCTATGTGGCTCGTCTCGTGGAGGGCGGTCTCGGCCAGCCGCACCGGGTCCTGCTCGGGAGCGACCGCCACCGCCCCGTACGCCTCACGGGTGGACGAGCTGCGACCCCGCCCGCGAGGGCCGGGCTGCAGCGGGACCAGTGCCGACCACAGGGCGGCACAGTCGGCGGTCCGCCCGGGCATCAGGTCGTTCAGCAGACTCCAGGCCTGTTCCAGCACCGCGTGCCAGGCGGCCAGTTGCGCCGAGGTCTGCCGGGGCTGGACCGGAAAACCGTGGACGTTCCGGTAGGGATCGGTGTCCTCCACGACCAGCGACAGCCGGTGTGTGCCCGCGCGTGAGGGAACCGCCAGGCGGTGGGGCGCGAACCGGCGCGCCGGGCCGTGCCGATGCCCGTTCTCCCGCTCGCGGCCACGAAGGTTCACGTCCCGGTCCGGGAGCTCCAGGATCCAGCCGTCCAGCCGGACGGTGCTCATGCCCTCCGGCAGCCGGACGCCGCCCAGTGTGGGAAGCCAGAGCAGCCTGTCACGGGCCGGGAGGTCCAGTCGCGGTCGTATGCCGACGCGTAACGCGGCGGCATACCCGAAGGTCCCCAGCCGGGCGAGGTCGACAGCGAGGTCGTCGTCCGCGCAGGTGCCGTGGAGGGCGCGTAAGCACCGCCTGAGCCAGACGCCGGCGTGCGGGTGCAGCAGCACCGTTTCGAAGGCCCGCGGATTCGCCGCGTAGGCATGGACGCACAGGTCCCAGCCGAGGGACGCGCCCTCCCCCCACAGGTGGGGAACGGCGCCCCGGGCGGAATCGGCAAGGCCTTTCAAAAGCAGCAGGCGTTGACTCGTCTGTCCTTTGCGGAGCACCGCCAGCGCCGGGGCGGCAGGACGGCAACGGGCCAGAGCGGCGAAGTCGTCGGCCGTCATGCGTAACGCCATGGGTTCGGTCACGAGGCCCTCCCGAACCACTCCCTGACATCGGCCACCACCCGGTCCCGGATACGCGTGGTGAGCAGGCGGAGATCGGCGCAGTAGACGCTGGGATTGTCGAATCCGTTACGGGGGTGGAATCGGTGGGCCCGCAGTCCTCCACCGCACAACCGGACCACGGGACAGGCGAGGCAGTCGGCGGCGAGCGGGGCCGGTCCCGCGCCGCGGGCCGCCACCACCGCCGGATGGCGGGCCACCGTGTCGAAGTCGTGGTCGAGCAGGTTCAGTCCGGTCGCCGCGGCGCCGTCGTAGGCAGCCTTCAGGTTGTCGGGGAGTTCCACCGACAGGTCGCTCTCCACCACGATGAAATCGGAGACCGCCCCCACGGCCCCCGACAGGGCCCGGCCGCTGAGCGCGCGTTCCATGATGTCCTCGAAGCGAGGGATCCGCGTCTCCTGGACCGGCGCGGTGTACCAGCGCTCAAAAATGGCCAGCAGCCACTCGGCGTAGGGCGTCGCCAGTGAGTCGTGTCCGGGCGGCGGGTGCTCCCACGTGCTGTGCGGCAGAAGGAAGTTGATCATCGGGGGTTCGTGCGAGAGCAGTTCCTCGTACACCGCGACCGGATCGTTGGCGAGGTCCACCGTGCAGAGCAAACCGCTGTATCGCGCTCTGTTCTCCGGTCGCCTCAACAGTTCCAGCCCTTTCAGAACGGCGGTGTGGCTGCTCCGGCCGTTCCTGGAACGCCGATGACGGTCGTTCGCCGTGCGGTCGCCGTCGAGGCTGATCCCCACCGACATCCCGTACCGGTGGAACAGATCCAACCAGTCGGAATCGAGGAGTGTCCCGTTGCTCTGTAGTGAGATATCACAGTCGGACACACCTCGTAGTTCGGATGTCAAGACCGACACGATGTGTTCGATCCGCTGTTTTCCGGCAAGGAGCGGCTCTCCGCCGTGCAACACGATGCGGACCGCGGGCAGGGCATGGGCCCTGGCATGCTCCGCCACCTTCTCGGCGAGCCTGTTGACCGAAGCCTCCGGGATCACACTGGGTTTACGCCGCCAGCTGGTGTCCTGAAGTTCGTAGACATAGCAATGATCACAGGCGAGGTTGCACTGCTGGGCGACCTTGACCACCCATTCACGAAAAGGCCGTACCTTCCGCATGTGCCACCTCCCGGGCCCCGGAGCCCCTCCGTGTCGGGCGCGATGCGGTGTCCGGCGGCAGCGCTGAATCGAACGAGGATGCACTGCCGTTCGGATCCCCGTGGTCGTACACGATCCGCCTGACGGTCTGACCGAGTGGGCCGGCGGGCAGGGCAGCGAGATCCCGCTCCGACTGTCCGGCCAGGTCTGGCATCCCCAGATCCACATCGGTCGCTGGCTTCTCCACGAACCCCCCGTGCTCACTCGTACCACCACACCCGGCGGTTGCTCCGGGCACGGCGGTGTGGATGTGGTCGTTGTGGGCGTGCGTCGACCCGCAACTCGGTTCGGAGCACGCCGAGTTGCGGTCGGATTCATGCGGTTCTGACTTCAGGGAAGCACACTGATCGGCCGGCGGCCAGGAACCCGTGGCCGTGCTCCTCGGCCAGCGGCCGGATCTCGCCATGATGCCCACCAAGGCCCCCTCGACAACGCGGTGTTGGCACCCGCACGACTCCAAGTCACCATGAGTCTTCCCCTCTTCATGGCGAGGTGACCCCCATGGCGGCAACCACACCTGGGCGAAACGTTCCTGGGCCGCGCGCGACGATAGGAAACGACGATCTGCCGCCGTTGTTCCGTTCCAACGACCAGTGGGCGCTGAATCGTCAGAGCGAGGCGTTCCGGGCCACCACGACCCAGCTGTCGCTCCTGCTGGTGGCGACCGTCTGCGCCACCCTGGCCGACCACTTCGACAGCCATGTCCTCACGGCCCTGTCCGCCGTGTTGTACGGGCTCACCGTGGTCACCGGTGTCGTCGTCCAGCGTCGCCGGGCCCGCGCTCACTGGCAGGCGCACCGGGACGCCGCCGAGACCGTCAAGTCGCTGGCGTGGCAGTACATGGTGCACGGCGGGCCGTTCCACTCCGAGGTGCCCGATCCCGACGGGCTGTTCAACCAGCAACTGGAGGAACACCTGCGGGCGTTACGGCGCATAGGCTGGCAGGAACCTGCCCACGGCCCCGGCGCGGAGCCGGTCGCGGGCGCGTTGCCGGGCTCGGGTCAGGCCAGGAGCACTTTGTGGGACCCGGCCAGCCGTCAGGAGGCGGACGATCCGCGCCACCCCCAGATCACCCGTGCCATGCGGGCGGTACGCGAGAAGTCCTTCGCCGTCCGGAAGGACATCTACCTGCGCGACCGTGTGATCGAACAACTCAGCTGGTACGGCAGCCGGGCCGTCCAGGCGCGCCGGTCCGCCGCCGTCTGGTCCGCGCTGACCGCGCTGCTGACCCTGCTGGCCCTGACCGCCGCGGTGGCCCGGAGCGCCGGCATCGCCTCCGGCTGGGACCTCAGCGGCCTGCTCGCCGCCTCGGCCGCGACCGGCGTCGCCTGGCTGCAGACCCGCCGTCACCACCCGCTCTCGTACGCGCACGCGCTGGTGCGGGAGGGACTGGAAACCCAGCGGGCCGTCCTCGCCCAGAGCGTGGCCGAGCAACAGTGGCCCCGGGCCGTCTCCGACACGGAGCACCTGATGCTGCCCCAGCACACGGACTGGCTCGCACGGTTCGGCGGATGAGGCGGGCCGGGGCGAGGTGAGCCTCAGGGACGCCGCGCCCCGGGACGCCACAGGACGTTCACCGGTACGCCCACACGACCGGCGTAGGCCACGATGTCCCCCGTGCCACCCGGACCACGCGCCGGCTCGCCGTCCCACACGGCCACCAGCCGGTCCGTGTGGTCCACGATCCAGCGACCGGCCGCCGCGTACGCCTCCTCCCGGGTGCGTTCGACCGGCAGGTCGACCCGGTCCGCGCAGGCGAGCAGCAGCCGGCGGAACGCGACACGGACCGCCTGTCCGCCCAGGTGACGTTCGTAGTCCGTGCCGGGGATCACCGCAGTGACGGGAATCCCGCTGCTCAGTGCGAGGTCGGCGAACAACTGGTCGGCGCCGCCGGCCAGGGCGCTGAAGGCCTCGACGCGACCACCCGCGGCCTGGTTCTTGAACTCGTCGAGAATTCCCGTGCTGACGCACTCCAGCACCGGCTCGGGGATGTCTCGGTGCCCGGTGACCCCGATCCGAGTCGTACGCTCCACGCTCGCCGCCACCCCCGTGAGAACCGGTCAGGACGCCCTGCTTCCCTACCCAGTCCCGACACCGGAGCCACACAGCCTGCCCAGCCCGCACCCGAAAGGGGCGTCTGCCTCGGGAGGAGGCCCGGCCCCCTCCACCCGGACGCCATGAACCACGCCCGCAAGCCTCGACGTGGACCACGAACGGCGAGAGCCCCTGACCGATCTTGCTGGTCAGAGGCTCTCATCCACTGCGGTGGGTGTGGGATTTGAACCCACGGTGACTCGCGCCACGACGGTTTTCAAGACCTTTCGCCGATCAGGGGCGTTGACGTCTCCGCCGCAGGTCAGACGGGTACGAGCGCGCCCGCCAAGCCGTCGTCATCGTCGCCGTGCCCGCTACGTGCCCCAGGGGCGTGATCGTGCCCCTTGACCCACGCATCCGAGGCTTCGGCCACCTGATCATCGCGACCGGCGACCGGACGAGCGTAGTGCCGAGTGGTCACGCTCGCGTTGGAGTGCCCGAGGCGGTGCGCGGCCGTCATGACACCGTACTTGTCGGCGACCCAAGTCCCGTGCGAGGCGCGGAGATCGTGCGGGGTCACATCGGTCAGACCGGCCGCCGCCACGGCGGGATCGAAGTACGCCTTGCGCCACTGGTTGTAGTGCAGCGGCTTGCCCGCGGACGTGGTGAACAGCAGGGCACGGCCGTCGTCCGGCAGGGTCTCCAGGTGCTTCCCGAGCCGCTTCGCGAGGGTGGGCGCCACGCGGAGTAGCCGCTTCTGGTGAGACTTCGGGGTGTCGAAGACCAGGGCGCCGTTCGCCTCGGCAAGGTTCTCGTCAACGAGCACCGTGCCGCCCGCTACGTCGACGTCATCGCGACGCAGCGCGAACCCCTCGCCGACTCGCAGGCCAGCGAAGGCCAGCAGCGCGATCAGCAGGTCATGGGGTTTCTCCGCCTTCCGCACGAGCCTTGAGGCTTCAAGCGGGGTCAGGATGTGCGGCTCTGTCTGCGGCATCCGGGGAAGGCGCACGCCCCGGCAAGGCGTCTGCGCGATCAGCCCGTTGTCGACAGCCGACTCCATGACCTGGGACAGCACTCGGTACGCCTGCCGGATGCGGGACGCGCTGAGCCCCGCTGTCCGCATCTGCGCGACCCACTCTGTGACCGTGATCGGCCGCAGGCTCGACAGCTCCCGATCTCCCAGCGCGGGATTGATCCGCGAGTTGATCAGCGATCGGTACGAGGCCTGCGTCTTGTGCTTGAGCTGCGGCGATACGGCAGCCAACCAGCGAGCCGCCCAGTCCCGAACCGTTGTCTGGCCTTCGGCTGGATCAATCCAGCGGCCGTCTTCGATCTCGATCCGCTTCTTCACCAGCCATCGATCAGCGTCGGTAGTCGTGGCGAAGGTCCGGTCGGCAGGCCGGAGTACTCCGTCAGGCCCCGGATAGCGAGCCTGGAACCGCCCAGAGGGCAGCTTGCGAATCCTGCCGAAGCTCCGGCGAGACTTGCGCTTGCCAGCCATCAGGCAGCCCTCCTGAGGCCCGTAGGACGAAGGCTGACCGGTTCCACGGTGTTCGCGGCCACGTAGGCCTGTAGGGCTCGCTCAGGGATGCGGACATGACGACCGACCTTGACGAAGGTGATCCGGCGCTCTTCGATCAACCGACGCGGGAAACGCACGGTCGTGCCCAGGAACTCAGCGACCTCGTGCACGTCAAGAAGCCTGTCCATGGTCACCACTCCCCCTCAGCTTCGGAGTTCGCCAAGCCAGCGAGGGCTTCGCGTGCGGCCTCGCGGTTGTGTTGGAGGTCTCGGCGGATGTTGGCGGCGAGCCAGGATTCGCCGGGGGTGTGGCCGTGTCCGGCGTACGACCAGTGGGCGAGGGTGAGCGTGGTCGCCTCCGGGTTGTCGTCGAGCTCGGGCAGGCCGAGGGCTTCGCGTTGCTGGGCGGCGCGGTAGTCGGCGCGGACCTGTCGAAGGGCGCCCAAGGTGGTGGAGTAGCGGCGGGACTTGGTGGAGAAGTGGCCGCGGAAGCCGAGCATGTGAGCCCAGTCCCGCAGCTTGCGGTCCGGGTAGAGCGCGTGCAGGTCCAGGCAGGCCGCGATCAGCCGGGCCGGATGGTCGGGCACGCCCAGCAGGACCAGCGCGTCTTTGTTGCCGATGCGGCGATCAACCGTTCCGGTGGTCTCGGCTGCCTTAGTGGCGTACTTGGCGACGTAGGACGCCACGGCCGCTTCGGTGATCTCCTCGCCGTGACCAAAGGCGCCGATCGGCTGCACGTCGAGCTGAGTGCCCCAGCGCAGCGTACGAGCCGGTTCGACACGGGCAGGCTGGTCGGGGTCCGGCTGGTACCGAGCCGGGGGCACGTCGACCTCAACGCGGGCAGCGGCGGCACGAATCGCCTCGGTGAGCAGGTCCAGGGTGGCCCAGGCCGGGGGCGGATCGTCGGGCCCGCCGGGTCCATCGAAGCGGATCACGGCATGGAAGTGCACGGCCCCGCGCTTCTGGTACTCAGCGACCTTGCCGAAGGAGACCCGGGACTGTTCCCGGGCATCCTTCTGCGTGAGCCCGGCGCGGCGGGCGATCTCGCGGCGCAGGTAGATCGTGAAGTAGCGCCACAGTTCGGAGGCGTGGTTGTTCCACAGCACCGCGCCCGCGTATTCGTATGAGGCGGGATCGAGCGGGGTGCCCAGCTCGGGGGCGTCCTCGCCGTGGCGGACACCGCAGCGGCAAGGCTGGTTGCCGGGCCGGTTGTGGACCGGGCCGAAGCTCGGGGCGGTGAGGGTGGCGAAGACGCGGGGGTGGTCGCGGATGGTGTGCGGGGTGCCCTTGTCCGGGTCGCCGACGAGTCCGGCGCGGATCAGGTGGTAGGTGTCTCCGGCGTAGGTCCAGGCGCAGGAGGGGCAGCGGGAGGCCCGCCGGTTGCCGCACGCGATCCGGAGGCGTCCGCCGGGTTCGGTGTCGGTCGAGTAGGTGTGCAGGACCTGGCCGGAGGCAGCGTTGCGGGTGACCGTCGTGCCCTGGAGGTGGATGGTGTCGGCGTACACCTGAACGTCCCCACCCACGTACGGGCGAATGCGGCCAGTTGCGGATGTGTTGAGGGATCCTGGTCGGCACTCTGCTGCGTAGTCGGTGTGCTGCGGCAGGGGGTGGTCGACAGTGGTCTTGGATCCGCAGCGGTGGTCGGAACTTCGGCGGTTTCGTGGGCTGTTGGAGTCCGGGGCGATGAGCCTGTCGGAGATCGCCCGTGAGACGGGGCTGGACCGCAAGACGGTCCGCAAGTACCTCGCGGGTCCGGCGACACCACCGCGCCGTTCGGCCAGTGGCCAGGTAGTGCCCAGGAAGATCGACGAGTTCGCGCCGCTGGTC
>NZ_KB911584.1:284975-416482 GCF_000383615.1 Streptomyces canus 299MFChir4.1
CGCCCCTAGGGAGCTACAGTCACCGGCGCCACGACGGACCGTTCCCCATCTCCTCCGCCGCGACCGCGCGCCACCACGGGCCGGTAGCCGCGTACGGCGGCAAGGGGACGGGGTGGGGGGTGTCCGCCCGCAGCGGCCGGCGTCCGTTACAGGGCACCGTTTAAGCAGCAGCAACCGCCGGACCGAGGACGGATACCCCCCACCCCGGCCCCGACCCCAAACCACACCGCACGCGCTACACAAGCCCCCACCGGGCCCGCAGCTGCGCCGCAGGCATCCAGGGGCGCGGGGAACTGCGCAAAAACGCCCGCCCCCACCGAACCCGCACCAGAACAAGACACCGCCCAACCCCCGGAGGGAAACGCAATGCCGGCGCAGCTCCCCAGCTGCGCCGGCATTTTGCCGTCCGCCGCACCCCCGTCCCCACGGGGTTTCATGGGTTGATGTCCCCGCCCGGACCGCTCTTCCGGGCCTGGGGCGCCGCTCAGCGCCCCAGCATCACTCCCACGGACGACGCTTGTGTGGCCACTGTCTCCCAGCCGTCGAAGACGACGAGGAGCAGGACCGCCAGAGGAAGGGCCATCAGCGTCGCCACCAGCGGGTGGCGACGACCCGTACGGCGGGGCTGACGTGTGCGGGACAGTGCCCGCGGTGCCGTAAGAGCCATGGTCCCTCTCCTGACCGTTCTGTTGTCGTGGGCAGCGGCGGGTGTCTGACCTCGGGGGACGAGTGCTGCACCCGCCGCTTGACCTCAAATCTAGGCCTCAGGGGCTCCCCGCACGTCATGCCCTCGTACCGATTGCCGGGCCTCCCCGAGGATGAGCCATCACCAGCGGAGTACTCCCGTGGGTGGAGACGAGGACCTAGGTCTCCGGGTCTTCCCGGAGGGGTCGCCCGGTCTGCCCCGCTTTCTCCGAGCTGTCCTCGCGCGGCACCGGCTGCTCCACCAGAGCGAGCACCCGGGTTGCCATGAAACGGGCCGTACGCACCACCGATCCGTTCCGCGTGACTTCGCTCACTTCCACGACACCTCGTCGTACCGCCGTCTCCACCCGGCGGCCCGCCCTGCTCGCCACCACCTCGTAGGTGCGCGTCGTGTCCCCTGCGTCCACGACTATCTCCACGCGATCACCCTTCACGGGTTCAATCCCCCTTCTGCGACGGGTGGTTGGGATCACATCCGAACCGAAGTCCGCCCGCCCTCCGGCTCCCTGACCACCCTTCAATTCTCCCACCCGGCACTGACAATCCATCGGGACGAGAGGGCGCGGCCTCTGCGCGCGGCGGCCCGCGGAAACGTAAGCTGTGGCTCGTCACACGGACCGGGCAGCGGGGATGAACATGGCGATGATGCGCCTGAGGCGCGAGGACCCGCGCGTCGTCGGCTCGTTCAGGCTTCACAGACGGCTCGGCGCCGGGGGGATGGGAGTCGTCTACCTGGGCTCCGACCGCAAGGGGCAGCGGGTCGCGCTGAAGGTCATCCGGCCTGACCTGGCCGAGGACCAGGAGTTCCGGTCACGATTCGCGCGCGAGGTCTCCGCGGCCCGGCGGATCCGCGGCGGCTGCACCGCCCGGCTGGTCGCGGCCGATCTGGAAGCGGACCGTCCGTGGTTCGCCACCCAGTACGTGCCCGGCCCCTCCCTCCACGACAAGGTCGCCGACGAGGGCTCCCTCGGCGCCGCCGAGGTCGCCTCCATCGGGGCCGCCCTGTCGGAGGGGCTCGTCGCCGTGCACGAGGCGGGGGTCGTGCACCGCGACCTCAAGCCGTCGAACATCCTCCTCTCCCCCAAGGGCCCCCGGATCATCGACTTCGGCATCGCCTGGGCGACCGGAGCCTCCACCCTCACCCATGTCGGCACCGCCGTCGGCTCCCCCGGGTTCCTCGCGCCCGAGCAGGTGCGCGGCGCCGCGGTGACGCCGGCCACGGACGTGTTCTCCCTGGGCGCGACCCTTGCGTACGCCTCGATGGGCGACTCGCCCTTCGGACACGGCAGTTCCGAGGTGATGCTGTACCGCGTGGTGCACGAGGAGGCGCAGCTGCACGGCGTGCCCGACGCGGTCGCCCCCCTCATCCGGGCCTGTCTGGCGAAGGACCCCGAGGAGCGGCCGAGCACTCTCCAACTGTCGCTGCGGCTCAAGGAGATCGCGGCCCGCGAGGCGCAGGGCCTGCCGGATCTGCGCCCGCCGGCCCCGCGCGCCGGCGAGGCGGACCGGCCCACCGGACGCATCACCGACACCTACCCGGAGCGGGCCGCCCAGCGACGCCCCCAGGGACAGCCCGGCCCGTCCGGCTCCCAGGGAGGTTCCCAGGCCCGCGGTTCCGGACAGACCCGGGGCCAGGCCGCCGCGCGAGGCGGTGCTCCGTCACGCGGCGGCAGCACCCCGCGTGGCACTGGCGTGCCCTCCTCCCGCTCCGGCCCCCGGCCCACCCCGTCCTCCTCCTCGCGGAACACGACCCGCTCCGGCAGCGGAAGCCGGCCCGCGCCGCGCAGCGGTACGGGCCGCCCGGCGCCCAGGAACACCAAGTCGGGGCTGCGCCCCGCGAACCCGCGCCTCCTGCGCCAGCGGCTGTTCGTGTTCGTCGTCGTGACCCTGCTTGTGGCGCTCGGCATCGCCGCGGCCCAGGGCTGCCAGGGACCGTCGCGCGGACTAGGCGGCGACGGCGTCGTACGGGAGCAGCGGCAGGGACAGGTGCACGCGTCGCCGGACCGGGTACCGCCGCAGCGGCCGGCCGGCGTCGGCACGGACTGAGCACGCCGCCGGGCCCGTCGTAGGGCACAGGGGCCGGAGTGGACGGGGACCCCGCTGGTCAGGTCTGCGGTCGTCCCGTGGCCACCGCGTAGAAGGCCACCGCGGCCGCAGCTCCCACGTTGAGGGAGTCGACGCCGTGCGCCATCGGGATGCGGACCCATTCGTCGGCGGCGACCAGGGCCTGGGTGGTCAGGCCGTCGCCCTCGGCGCCGAGCATCAGGGCGACCCGGTCCATCCGGTGCGGGGCGGCCTCGTCGAGGGTCTTGGCCTTGGCGTCCGGGGTGAGCGCGAGGAGGGTGAAGCCGGCCTCGCGGACCGAGTCCAGGCCCTTGGGCCAGCTGTCGAGGCGGGCGTAGGGGACGGAGAAGACCGCGCCCATCGAGACCTTGACGCTGCGGCGGTACAGGGGGTCGGCACAGTCGGGCGACAGCAGCACCGCGTCCATGCCCAGCGCCGCCGCCGAGCGGAAGATCGCGCCGATGTTGGTGTGGTCGTTGACCGACTCCATGACCACCACGCGCCGGGCGGTCTGGAGCAACTCGGCCGCCGTGGGCAGCGGTTTGCGCTGCATGGAGGCGAGCGCGCCGCGGTGCACGTGGTAGCCGGTGACCTGCTCGGCGAGCTCCGGGCTGACGGCGTACACCGGGGCGGGGAGTTCGTCGATGACGTCGCGCATGACGTCGACCCACTTCGCGGACAGCAGCATGGAGCGCATCTCGTAGCCGGCGTCCTTCGCCCGGCGGATGACCTTCTCGCCCTCGGCGATGAACAGGCCCTCGGCCGGCTCGCGTTTGCGGCGCAGTTCGACGTCGGTCAGGCCCGTGTAGTCGTGCAGGCGCGGGTCGTCGGGATCCTCGACGGTGATGAGATCGGCCACAGAGTGATACTGCCTTGTCCTGGGAGCGGTGCCAACGGCTGGGAGCGGGTTGTGTTACCCCGGGTTACTCCGAGGGCTCCGACACCCGCGGTCCTACGGCGACGACCTCGCCGACGACGATGACGGCCGGGGGCTTCACGTCCTCGGCGACGACCACCTCGCCGACCGTCGCCAGAGTGGCGTCGACCCGGCGCTGGGCGGCCGTCGTCCCCTCCTGGACCAGGGCGACCGGGGTGTCGGGCGACTTACCGTGGGCGACCAGGGTCTCCGCGATCCGGCCGATCTTGTCGACGCCCATGAGGATCACGAGGGTGCCGGTGAGCTTGGCGAGGGAGGGCCAGTCGACCAGGGAGCGGTCGTCGTCCGGCGCCACGTGGCCGCTGACCACCGTGAACTCGTGGGCCACGCCCCGGTGGGTGACCGGGATGCCGGCCGCGCCCGGGACCGAGATCGAGCTGGAGATGCCGGGAACGACCGTGCAGGGGATGCCGGCCTCGGCGAGGGCGTGCAGCTCCTCCATGCCCCGGCCGAAGACATAGGGGTCCCCGCCCTTCAGCCGTACGACCGACCTGCCCTGCTTGGCGTGCTCGATCAGGGCGTTGTTGATGGCCTCCTGGGCCATGAAACGGCCGTACGGGATCTTCGCCGCGTCGATCACCTCGACGTGCGGCGGGAGTTCGGCGAGGAGGTCGCGGGGGCCGAGGCGGTCGGCGATGACGACGTCGGCCTCGGCGAGCAGGCGACGGCCGCGGACCGTGATCAGGTCGGGGTCGCCCGGGCCGCCGCCGACGAGGGCGACGCCGGGGGTGCGGGTGCGGTGGTGGGGGGCGACGAGGGTGCCGTCGCGCAGGCCCTCGACGACCGCGTCCCGTACGGCCGCCGTGTGGCGGGGGTCGCGGCCCTTCGCGCTGGTCGTGAGCACGGCGACCGTGACGCCCTCGCTGTGGCCCGTCGCCGGGGTCCAGGCGGTGGCGGCGTCGGCGTCGTCGGAGCGGACGCACCAGACGCGGTGGCGCTCGCCCTCGGCGGAGGCCCGCGTGTTGGCTTCCGGGTCGCTGGTGGCGATGAGGGCGTACCAGGCGTCCGCGAGGTCGCCCTCGCGGTAGGGCCGCTTCTCCCAGGCGATCTCGCCCGCGTCCGCCATCGCCTCCACCGAAGGGGTGGCCTCGGGGGACACCAGGAGGACGTCCGCGCCCGCCGCGATGAGGGCGGGCAGGCGGCGCTGGGCGACCTGACCGCCTCCCAGGACGACGACCCTGCGGCCGGTGAGGCGGAGGCCTACGGGGTAGGCGGGGTGTTCGGCCATGAGGTGCGGCTCCTCGTCCTGGCAAGGCGATGGGTGCTACGGCGCCGGAGCAGCCCTGACGTGCAGATTTTAGAGATGGGTTCAGCGTACGGCCGGGGTGGGGTGCACGCAGGAGCGCGTACCCCACCCCGGCCGCGGGGTCACTTCTCGGTGACACCCGCCGAGTCGAACGTGGCGACCTCGTGCATGGCCCGCGCCGTGCTCTGGACCAGCGGCAGGGCCAGCAGGGCGCCCGTGCCCTCGCCGAGACGCAGGTCGAGGTCGACCAGGGGGCGCAGGCCGAGCTTGTTCAGGGCGGCCACGTGACCCGGTTCGGCGCTGCGGTGGCCCGCGATGCAGGCCGCGAGGACCTCCGGGGCGATCGCGCGGGCCACCAGGGCGGCGGCGCCCGCGCTGACCCCGTCGAGGATGACCGGCGTGCGGAGGGAGGCGCCGCCGAGCAGCAGGCCCACCATCGCCGCGTGTTCGAAGCCGCCGATCGCCGCCAGGACGCCGATCGGGTCGGCGGGGTCCGGCTGGTGGAGTTCGATCGCGCGGCGGACGACCTCGGTCTTGCGGGCCAGGGTCTCGTCGTTGATGCCGGTGCCGCGGCCGGTGACCTCGGCGGGGTCGGTGCCCGTGAAGACGGAGATCAGGGCGGCGGAGGCGGTGGTGTTCGCGATGCCCATCTCGCCCGTGAGGAGCGCCTTGTTGCCGGCCGCGACCAGGTCGCGCGCGGTCTCGATGCCGACCTCGATGGCCTGCTTGGCCTCCTCGCGGGTCATCGCGGGGCCGGTGGTCATGTCGGACGTGCCGGCCCGGATCTTGCGGGGCAACAGGCCGGGGGTGGCCGGGAGTTCGGACGCCACGCCGACGTCGACCACGCACACCTCGGCGCCCACCTGGCCGGCGAAGGCGTTGCAGACCGCGCCGCCGCCGAGGAAGTTTGCGACCATCTGGGCCGTCACCTCCTGCAGCCAGGGGGTGACGCCCTGGGCGTGCACGCCGTGGTCACCGGCGAAGATCGCGACGGCCGCGGGCTCCGGGATCGGCGGCGGGCACTGCCGGGAGAGCCCGGACAGCTGGGCGGAGATGATCTCCAGCATGCCGAGCGCACCGGCCGGCTTGGTCATCCGCTTCTGGCGCTCCCAGGCCTCGCCGAGCGCCTTGGCGTCCAGCGGGCGGATCTGGGCGACGGTCTCGCCGAGCAGGTCGTGCGGCTCCTCGCCGGGCAGGGCGCGGCGGCCGTACGTCTCCTCGTGCACGACCCAGGACAGCGGGCGGCGCTTGGACCAGCCGGCCTGCATCAGCTCGGGCTCGTCCGGGAACTCGTCGACGTACCCGACGCACAGGTACGCGATGACCTCCAGGTGCTCGGGCAGCCCCAGCGCACGGACCATCTCGCGCTCGTCGAAGAAACTGACCCAGCCGACGCCGAGGCCCTCGGCGCGGGCGGCGAGCCACAGGTTCTCCACGGCGAGCGCGGCGGAGTACGGAGCCATCTGCGGCTGGGTGTGCCGGCCGAGGGTGTGGCGGCCGCCGCGGGTGGGGTCGGCGGTGACGACGATGTTCACCGGGGTCTCGAGGATGGCCTCGATCTTCAGTTCCTTGAACTGCTTGGCCCGGCCCTTGGGCAGCGACTTGGCGTACGCCTCGCGCTGGCGCTGGGCCAGATCCTGCATCGCCGCGCGCGTCTCGGCGGAGCGGATGACGACGAAGTCCCACGGCTGCGAGTGGCCGACGGAGGGCGCGGTGTGGGCGGCCTCCAGGACGCGGAGCAGCACCTCGTGCGGGATCGGGTCGCTGCGGAAGCCGTTGCGGATGTCGCGGCGCTCCCGCATGACCTTGAGGACGGCCTCGCGCTCGGCGTCGTCGTAGGCGGGCGCGGCGGGGCCCGTGGACTGTCGTGCTTCTGCCACGGGAGCCGTGCTCGCTTCCTGCTCTTCCTGGTCTTGCTGGTCTTCCTGATCGGCCGCCCGGGTGTCCAGGTCGTCCGCCTGCTGGGCGAGCTGGGGGCCGCCGACCGCGTCACGCGGGGCCGGGACCACGGCTTGCGGGGTGTCGTCCGTGGGGAGCGACAGGGGGTGGGGCGGGGTCGGCGCGAGGTGCGGGGTCGTCGGCACCGTTCCATCCACCGGCACGAACTCACCGAGGGGCTGACCCGGTTGGGGCTCCAGGGGAACTCCCGCGGGCAGGACGACGGGCACCTCGGCGGAACCGGGGGTCGCGAACTGGGGCTGGGCGTCAGGGAGTTCGGCCAGGAAGGGCTGGGGCGAGGGAGCCTGCGGCCCCTGCGGCGCCTGGTCCGGGGTGGACGGGAACTCCGCCGGCGCGGCGGGCTCCGACTGCTGGACCCCGTCCGCCGGAACCGTCGGGTCCATCGGCTGTACGTCGATGTCGGCGGCGTCCGCAGCGACGGGTTCCGGCGCTTCCTGGACGGGGTCCTGCGGGGCGGGCTGGAGAAGATCCGGGGCGGGGACGACGTGGGGCGGCTGCGGCTCCCCGGTGGACTGGGCGGCGGGGGCAGGCTCCTGGGCCTGCTCGAACGCCGGTGCCGCCTGCTCGACGGGCACCGCTTCCTCGACGGGGAGCGGCTCGGGAGCCTCCGCGGTGAGCGGCTCGGAAGCCTCCGCGGCCGAGTCGTCCTCCGCGAGTGCGGGGAGCTCTTCGGCCGGTGCGGTGACAGCGTCCGCCGGCTGCGGGGCCTGTTCCACCTCCGCGGGCGCCTGGAGGGCTACGGCTTCGGGGGCGTCCGGGGTGGCCACGGCGACGGCTTCCCCGGCGGGGGGTGCGGTTTCGGGGGCGGCGGTTTCCGGGGCTGGGACGGCTTCCTGGGCGGCGTCGGGAGCCACTACCGGTTCCTGGGGCACGTCCTCGGCCGTCACCATGTCCGGAACGACTACTTCCGGCGCGACCGGTTCCGGCGCGACACCAGCCTGCGGGACGACGGCGGCCACCGCCTCCTGTCCCTCCGCGACCGACTCGGCTCCGGCGACCTCCGTCTCGGCCACGACGGGCTCGGACACCACGGGCTCGGACACGAGGGCCTCGGGCACGGGCGTCTGCTCGGCCGCCTCGCCCACCTGGGCCTCCTCGTCCGTGGCCACCGCAGCGGTGTCGGCGCCAGGCGCGTCCGCGTCGGCAGCGGGAGCGGGCTGAACCTCATCGGGCAGGGAACCGTCTCCCGGCACCTGTGGCTGAGCTCCGTCCGCCCCGGAACCGTCGGCCAAGACCTGGCCCGCTTCGGCCACCGGCACGTGCGCGGCCTCGGCGACCGGCTCGGCATCCGGCACCGGAGCCACCGCGGCCTCGTACTCGGCGCCGTCCTCCTCGGAGGCGAGGTGGCCCACCGCGGCCTCCGCCGCGGCCACCGGTACCGGCGCCGGAACAACCGTTTCGGCAGCCGGGGCCACCGTGCTCACCGGCACCTGGACGGCGGTCTGGGCCGGGGCGCCCCACGGGACCGCGCCCTGCGGCTGCGGGGCTTCGAAGTACTCGGGGCCGGGGCCGGGCGCGGCCGGCTGGCGTACCGGCGCGCCCGCGGGGCCGCGGTCGGCGAGGGAGCGCACCGGGCTCGCGGAGGCGTCGGGGATCGGCGGCCCGAGGTGCAGCGGCCGACGGGGCGTGATGGGCGGGATCGGCACCGTAGGAGCCTGGACCTGCGGTGTACGGACCGCGCTCAGATCGTGCACTCCGCTGTCCCGGCCGGCCATCTCGTGCGGGCCCGGCTCGTGGACGGTCTCGACGACCGGCTCCGGGGCGGGCGGGGCGACCTCGTTGCCCCAGGGGCTCTGGGCGCCCGGCAGCAGCAACAGGTCTTCGTCCTCGGCGGTGGTCTCGGAGAGGTAGGTGTACGCACCCGGCGCGGGAACGCCGGGCTGTTCCACCATGCCTGCGTTCTCCGGCAGTCCCTCGCCCGGAACCTGGCCGGTGTCGGTCATGCGTACCCCTCGCCCATCGGTTAGTGCTTCTACAACCCGCTCACCGGGGGACTGCGCACCGACCGCCCCCGCAGTGAAGAACGAGCGTGCGTGCCCAGCGGCACGAACGGCCTGCCGAGAAAGACGACAAAGCCATTAACTGGCATTGTCCCGGCCGTTCTCCCGTCGCGACAGGTTGATCCGCGACAGCCCACTGTGGACTGCGCCACGTTGCGCGTCCTCCGGTTCTGCCGTACCGCACCCCATCCCAAAACGGGCGCGCTTTCCGGACATTGACGAACGAATGCCGGTCGGCCGGGAGCGGTACAACGGTCGGCCAGCCTACCGCGCGCAGTACGACAACAGGATCACGGGGACGGCGCAAGCGCGACGAGCGGCGTCAGGCCGTACGGTCCGGCAGGACCCCGCTGAGCAGGAACGCGACACTCCGTTCCGTCTCCGTCCAGGCCCGGGTGTCGAGTTCGACGGACTGGAGGAGGGCGCACTCGACGCGGTAGCCGTGCTCGGTGAGGTCCCGGCCGACGAGTTCGGCCTCGTCGCGGGTGGCCGCGTGGGCGACGATGCGCTGCGGACGCCGGTCGGCGACCGCGGAGACCACGGCCACTCCCCCGCCGCCGACGCGGACGACGTCCGGTTCGGGCAGGTTCTCCAGGACGTGCGGCGCGGTGCCGGGGACGATCTGGACCTGGAGTCCGAAGGCGCGGGCGTTGGCCTCGGTGCGCTCGCAGGCCCTCAGGTCGCGGTCGACGGCGATGACGGCGGCCCCGGCCCGGGCGGCCTCGGTGGCGAAGGCGCCGCTGCCGCAGCCGATGTCCCACACGAGGTCGCCGACGCGCGGTCCCAGTCGGGTGAGTTGGGCCGCGCGGAGCGGTTCCAGTTCGCCTTCGCCCATGAGGCCGCCGTATGCCTCGGCGGGCAGGGTCCAGCCGCGGGGCGTGGCGGCCGGGTCACGGCCCGCGATCCAGCCGCCGTCCTCCGTGACGGCGGCCGTGCCGCCGATGACGATGACGAGGTTGGGGTCGCGCCAGGTGTGGTCGGCGGCCTTGTCGGAGGTGACGACGGTGACCTGTTCGCGGTCGGTGCCCAGCTCCTCGCAGATGACGAAGGTGCGGTGGACGCCCTCCATCAGCAGGCCGAGTTCGGCGGGGCCGGCGCCGGGCGAGGTGAGGACGGCGACCTTGGGGTGGGCCCGGCACACGTTCACCGCGCGGCGCAGGGTGCGCCGGTGGGCGACGACCACCTGGGCGTCGTCCCAGGCCATACCGGCGCGGGCGAACGCGGCGGCGACCGAGGAGACACCGGGGACGACCTCGACCTCCAGGCCGAACTCGGGTGCGCGCAGGGTCCGTACGACTCCGAAGAACCCGGGATCGCCGTCGGCGAGCACGACCGCGGTGCCGCGGTGGCCGGTGATACGGCGGGCGGCGAGGGCGACGCTGCCGAGGCGGATGCGTTCGGCGGTGGGGGGCACCTCGGGGAGTGCGAGGTGGTGGGCGGCGCCCGCGACCAACGTGGCGGCGCCGAGGGCGGAGCGTGCCGCGGCGGTCAGCGGCGAGCCGTCCCAGCCGATCACCGTGACCCGGTCGGCCATCGTCTCTCAGTCTCCAGGGGTGTGCGCAGGTTGTCGTCGGTGGGCAGCCCGCGGGGGGCTCCGTGAGGGTACCCGCTGCGCCTCGGGAGCGCTTTCGCCGGCCCGAGTCCGAATCCGGTCAGTTCCAGTCGGAGTACGTCGTGAAGCCGTCCGTGTCGGCCAGCCGGTCGCCCGCTCCGTCGAGGTCCTCGGGCAGCAGGCTCCACACGATGAAGTCGGTGCGGACATCGCTCCAGGTGCCGTCGTCGGCGCGGACGTGCGCTATGCAGGCGCCTCGCAGGACACCTTCGCTGATGCAGCCGATCTTCTGGGCGACCTGCTGGGAGGCGGTGTTGTCGGCCGCCGTGCGCAGCTCGATCCGCTCGAACTTCTGGTCGGTGAACAGCCAGTGGGCGGTGGCGAGCGCGGCCTCGGAGGCGTAGCCCTCGCCGCGGGCCCAGGGGGCGATGATGTACGACAGCTCCGTGGAGCGGACGTGCCAGTTGGTCTTCGCGAGCTGGACGACGCCGACCAGGCGCTGGGTGAGGAACTCGGTGACGGCGAAGTTGATGCCGCGACCGGACTCCCGCTCGGCCGGCGCGTGCTGCGTGATCCAACCGTGCGCCTGGTCCTCGCTGTAGGGCTGGGGCACGTCGGTCCAGGCCCCCACCTGCTCGTCGTTCATCATCTCGGCCAGCGCGGGCACGTCGTCCTCGTCCAGGGGGCGCAGCACCAACCGCTCCGTGCTGATGGAGATGTTGGGGAAGCTGCCACTCATGCGCCACTCCGTAACCGTCGGAAAACCTGCGGGGCCTGCTGAACTGCCCAGCATGCAGCATGAAAGCACCGAACCGCATCACGGGGCCCACAGGTGGTGAGCGAGTGGACCCCGTGCGTGGCGATACGTCGTATACGCGCCGGTGGCTACGCCGATCAGAAGGACGCGATGACCGAACCGGCGTACTCGTCCTCGATGAACTTCGTGACCTCGGGGGAGGTGAGGAGCTTGGCGAGCTTCTTCACGCGCGGGTCGTCCTGGTTGCCGTCCTTGACCGCGAGGAAGTTGCCGTAGGGGCTGTTCTTGGCGGACTCCAGGACGAGGGCGTCCTTGGCCGGCTTGAGGTCGGCGGAGATGGCGTAGTTGCCGTTGACGACCGCCGCGTCCACGTCGTCGAGGGAGCGCACGGTCTGGGCCGCCTCGACCTCCTTGAACTTGAGGTTCTTCGGGTTCTTGGTGATGTCCCGCGGCGTCGCCTCGCTGCCGACGCCGTCCTTGAGCGTGATCAGCCCGTTGGCGGCGAGCAGCTTCAGGGAGCGGGCCTCGTTGACGGCGTCGTTCGGAACGGCGACGGTCGCCCCGCTCTTCAGGGCGTCGGCGCTCTTCACCTTGTGGGAGTAGAGGCCGAGCGGCTCCAGATGCACCGTGACGACGGGCACGATGTGCGTGCCGCGCTTCTTGTTGAAGTCGTCGAGGTACGGCTGGTTCTGGAAGTAGTTGGCGTCCACCGAGCCGTCCTCGGTCGCCGTGTTCGGCACGATGTAGTCCTGGAACTCCTTGACCTCCAGGTCGAGGCCCGCCTTCTTCGCCAGGTGCTCCTTGATGTAGTTCAGGATCTCGGCGTGCGGGGTGGGGCTCGCGGCGACGACCAGCGGTCCGCTGGTGTCGGAGGCGGAGCCCGAGCCGGACGAACCGCAGGCGCTGAGCCCGAAGGTGAGGGCTCCGGCGGCGAGGACGGCGGTGCTGAGCTTTGCGGTGTTACGCACGAAAAGTGCCTTTCCTTTTGGGTGCAGCGATCCCGCGAGGGGTGCGCGGGAAAATCCGGGAGGGGTCAGACGGTCTTGGTGTCCGCCGTCGAGGCCTTCAGCAGCCGAAGCTTCGGCGCCGGGCCGGAGCGACCGCCGCGGCGGTGCAGCGAGCGGGCCGTGAAGTCGCCGGCGAACTGGATGAGCGAGATGACGACGGCGAGGATCGCGACGGTGATCCACATGAGCTGGGTCTCGAAGCGCTGGTAGCCGTAGCGGATGGCGATGTCTCCCAGGCCGCCGGCGCCGACGGTGCCGGCCATCGCCGAGTAGCCGATGAGCGCGACGATCGTGGTGGTGGTGCTGGCGATCAGCGAGGGCAGCGCTTCCGGTACGAGGACCTTGCCGACGATGGTCCAGGTGTTGCCGCCCATCGACTGCACGGCCTCGACCAGCCCGCCGTCCACTTCGCGGACAGCCGTCTCGACGAGGCGGGCGAAGAACGGGATCGCGCCGATGGCGAGCGGCACGATCGCGGCCTCGCGGCCGATGGTCGTGCCGGTGATCGAGCGGGTGAAGCCCATGAGCGCGACCATCAGGATGATGAACGGCATCGAGCGGGCGACGTTCACGACCTGGCCGATGACCTTGTTCGCGACGACGTTCTGGAGGAGTCCGCCCCGGTCGGTGAGGACGAGCAGGACACCGAGCGGCAGACCGCCCACGACGGCGATGAGGGTGGACCAGCCGACCATGTAGAGGGTGTCCCAACACGCCTGCTCCAGCAGGGGCTGCATCTCGGACCAGGTCACTTGGCACCTTCCTTCACCAGCTGCTGCTCACCGACGACGTCGATCTGCAGGCCCTGTTCGCGCAGGAAGCCGACGGGCACGACGTTGTCCTCGTAGCGGCCGGGCAGTTCGATGCGCATCCGGCCGACCTGGAGGCCGCCGACGGTGTCGATGGCGGCACCGAGGATCGATATGTCGATGTTGTAGGTGCGCGAGAGCTGGGAGATGACGGGCTGGGTGGCCGCGTCCCCCTGGAAGGTGACATCGACGACGGTCCGGTCCTCGCCGGTGGCGGTGCCGCCGACCGGGAAGAGCGCGGAGGCCAGTTCGGAGCCGGGGGTCGCGAGCAGTTCGCTGACCGTGCCGGACTCGACGATGCGGCCGTTCTCCATCAGCGCCGCCGAGTCGCAGATCGACTTCACGACATCCATCTCGTGGGTGATGAGCAGGACGGTGAGGCCCAGCTGCCGGTTCAGGTCGCGCAGCAGCTGGAGGATCGAGCGGGTGGTCTCGGGGTCGAGGGCGCTGGTGGCCTCGTCGGACAGGAGCACCTTGGGGTCGCCGGCCAGGGCGCGGGCTATGCCGACGCGCTGCTTCTGGCCGCCGGAGAGCTGGGCCGGGTAGGCGCCCGCCTGGTCGGCGAGTCCGACGAGGTCCAGCAGCTCGAGTGCCTTGCGGGAGCGCTCCTTGCCGGACTTGCCGAGGATCTCCAGCGGCAGTTCGACGTTGTCCCGGACCGTCCGGGTGGACAGCAGGTTGAAGTGCTGGAAGACCATGCCGATACGGCTGCGCGCCTGCCGCAGCTCCTTGCCGGCGCGCTGGCCGCGGCCCGCGAGGGCGGTGAGGTCCTGTCCGGCGACGGTCACGGTGCCGGCGGTGGGGCGCTCCAGCAGGTTGACGCAGCGGATGAGCGAGGACTTGCCGGCGCCGGACTGGCCGATGACGCCGTACACCTCGCCTTCGCGGACATGCAGATCGACGCCGTCCAGGGCGGTGACCTCACGGCCGCGCGAGCGGTAGACCTTGGTCAGGCCTGTTGTCGTGATCACTGGGGTTTCCGTCACTGTCGAGTACCCGGGCGTGGGTGTGCCCCGGTACGGGAGAGAAGTCGTGCGCGGGCACATGGGTCGCGTACGGCGTTCACGGCGTACGGACGTGCCGGGGCGGCTCGCTTCGGGGCGCGAGGCTCAAGGGGTGGTGCGGGGGCCCTCTAACAGGCGCACATTCGACACATACAACGAGCACCGGGCGTCAGGGTCGCCTCGGTCGCAAGGGTGCGGCAGCTCGTCGTGGTCATGCGATCAGTAAAGCAGACGTATGGGAGCGACCAAGAACCTGTTGTCCGAATAGTGGACAGCAGTGGACAGGTGTCAGGACCGGACGGAGATGTCCACGTTCCCGGCAGTGACCAGGGCCGACAAGGCCGACAGGTTCTCCACCACCAGGTCGGCGTGGAGCTCGTGGGCCTGGTGGGTTGTGGTCAAGGCCACGGTGGTCATTCCCGCGGCACGCCCGGCGCGCAGGCCGGCGGGGGCGTCCTCGAAGACGACACAGCGGGACGGGTCGACGCCGAGTTCGCGGGCGGCGAGCAGATAGGGCTCGGGGTCGGGCTTGCCGCGGGTGACGTCGTCGGCGGCGACCAGGGTCTTGGGCAGGATGCCGACGGCTTCGAGCCGGGCCTCGGCGAGCCGGCGGGTGGCGGAGGTGACGACGGCCCAGCGGTCGGCGGGCAGGGAGTCCAGGAAGGCCGCGGTTCCGGGCAGCAGATGAACACCGCCGTTGGGCACGTCCTCCACCTCCAACTCCTCGATCCGCGCGAGGGCCCGTGGCACGACATCGGCGGGGAGCAGGTCCGCCGCTATCTCGACGGCCGGGCGCCCGTGCAGTTCGACCTGTGCGAAGGCCTCCGCGGTGATGCCGAACTCCGCCGCCCAGCGTGTCCAGCAGCGGTGCACGGATTCGAGGGAGGAGACGAGCGTTCCGTCGTTGTCGAACAGGAGGGCTTCGGCCTGGATCTTCATGCCTTCGACCCTACGGTGCCGGGCGGGGGCGGCCGCATCAGGCCTTTTGCGCCGTAATAGGCTCGCCGCATGTTTGATGCCCTGACGCTGGTGACCGGCGTCGCCGCGCTGCTGCTGGCCGCCTGGTGCGGCTGGGCCGCCTACCGTGACGAGCCGACCAAGGACTGGCACTTCATCGGGATGGCCGTGGTGTCGGTGCTGGCGCTGGTCCAGTTGGTGGTCGGGATCGTGCAGCTCGCACGGGGCGAGAAGCCGGAGCAGGGGACGACGATCTTCGTCGCCTATCTGCTGGGGGCGTTCGCGTGTGTGCCGGCGGCGGGGTTCATGTCGCTCGCGGAGCGGACGCGGTGGGGATCGGTGACGGTTGCCGCCGGCGGTGTGGTGCTGGCCGTTCTGGAGGTGCGGCTCTATGACATCTGGGGAAGCTGACGTGAGCGGGGGCCGGCGGCGGCTGACCAGTGGGCCGGGGACGCTGCTGGTGTGGTTGTACGGCGTGATGGTGGTCGGGGCGGTGTCGCGGTCGGCCGTGCAGATCTCCACGGAGTTCGACCGGGCGCCGCTTGCCTATTCGCTGTCCGCCGTGGCCGGGGTGGTCTACGGGTTCATCACGTACTCGCTGGTGCGGGGTGGGGAGACGGCGCGTAAGGCGGCGCTGGTGTGCTGTGTCGTGGAGCTGTTGGGTGTGCTGACCGTCGGCACGTGGACGCTGGTGGAGCCTTCGGCGTTTCCGGATGCCACGGTCTGGTCGGACTTCGGGATCGGGTACCTCTTCATCCCCGTACTCCTGCCGCTTTCCGCCATTTACTGGTTGCGGAAAGGTGCGCCCACGGGGGATGCCGCCTGAGGTTCTTGGGCGGCATCCGGCCGTAAATGCAATCGTCAGGCCGTAGCCGCGTATGTGCCCGCCGGCTTCTCCAGGACGATCATCGGGACCCCGTCCGCGCCGCCCTCCGACGTGCCCACCGTCTGGTAGCCGACCTTGCGGTAGAGGCGGAGGTTGCCCTCGCTGCGGTGGCCGGTGAAGAGGCGGAAGCTGGTGGCGCCGCGGTCGTCCGCGAGGGCGGATTCGGCTGCCCGGAGGAGACGGGCGCCGATGCCGTGGCCCTGGAGGCGCGGGTGGACGCAGAGTTTGCCGATGGCGGCCGAGCCGTCCTCGGTGACCCGGCCGCGGACCGAGCCGACCACCTCGTCTCCCAGGCGGGCCACGAAGACACAGTCCGAGGCCACCTCGGCACGGACCGAGTCCAGGGTCTGGACGAGCGGATCGATGCGGTAGTTGCCGTACAGCGCCGCTTCGCTCTGGAAGCACAGGTACTGCAGCCTGAAGATCTGCTCCGCGTCCTGCTCGGCCGCCGCAGAGATGGTCACGCTCATGCCCATGTGCGCACGCCTCCCGCTCACCTGATCGCCTGTTGTCCCCCACTCCTATCCCCGCGTTCGGCGTGTCGCAACCTCCGGTGCAAGCAGTCGTCGCAGACATCCCAGGCATCTGGAACGTTCCGGACCAAGACTGCCCTGTGAGATACCCAACTCCCCCGCGATCTCGCGGTAGGTGAGGTCCCTCGGGGACAGGAGGGCCGCGATCAGCGAGGGGCAGCGGCCGGGCAGCCGGCGTACCGCGTCGTGCAGGGCCCTGCGCCGGGCCGCGGCGAGGGTGAGCTGCTCGGGGGTGCGGTCGGCGTCGGCCGCGGGCTCGGTGTCGTAGGGCCGTTCGAGGCGGGTCGTACGACGGCTGCGGCGGGACTCGGAGCGGACGGCGCGGCGGAGCCAGCCGGGCGGGTCGAGGGGCGGGCCCTGGGTTTCCAGGTGCTCCAGGAGGCGGAGCCAGACCGCCTGTTCCAGATCGGCGGGTTCCGTACCGGAGGCATGTGCCTCCGCGGAGGCCTCGGCGGTGAGCAGCGGGCGCAGGGTGGTGACCAGGTCGGGCGTCATATGCGGTACGACACGGCTGCCCGGGTCGTGGGTTGCCCGGGCGGCCGTAAGTCACCCCCATCGGGGGCCGCCGGCTCAGCCGTTGACGACGTCCTGACGCGCCAGGACTCCGGTGTCCGCGTTGTCGGTGAAGACGCCGTCGATGCCGGTGGCGAAGTACCGCTTGAACGCGCCGAAGGCGTCTCCGTAGGCGTCCGCGCCCGTGCCCTTGCGGTACTCCGCCGGCAGGAAGGGGTTCTCGTTGCGCATGGTGTAGGGGTGCAGGATCAGCCCGACCTTGTGCGCGTCGGCGACCAGGGTGGTCTCCTTGTCTAGGCTGCCGTCGGCCTTCTTCGTGATGACCAGGTCGAGGGTCGGGCCGATGCCCTGGGCGTAGCCCGCGATCTCCCTGAGGCCCTTGGGGGTGATCAGGTCGGCGACGGTGCGCGGGTCGCCCGTCGCGACGAAGTCCCAGGGGCGGGTGTTCGCGGCGGACAGGAGGACGACCAGAGGGTTGTCGACGAGCTTGTTCAGACGCTGGATGCTGGTCGGCTCGAAGGACTGGAGGATGACCGGGGAGTCGCGCCTGGCCTTGCCGTGCTTGTGCAGCAGCTTCGCGACCCGCTCCTCAAGGCCCAGGCCGAGCCCCCGGAAGTAGGTGGGGTGCTTGGTCTCGGGGTAGATCCAGACCTGCTTGCCGCGCCTGCGGGTCTGCTCGTCCTGCCACTTGAGGACTTCCTCGAAGGTGGGGATCTCCCAGCGGCCGTTGTAGAGCGTGTTGTGCGGGCGGTTGGCCGGGAGGCGCTCGATCGCGCGGAGCATCTTGAGCTCCGCGAGCGTGAAGTCCTCGGTGAACCAGCCGGTGGTGGAGACGCCGTCGAGGACCTTGGTCCTCTTGCGGTCGGCGAACTCCTTGTGGTCGGCGACGTCGGTCGTACCCCCGATCTCCGGTTCGTGGCGGCAGACGAGGTGACCGTCCCTGGTGGGGACGAGGTCGCCGGCCTCGACGACGTCGGCGCCCAGGTCGAGGGCGAGCTGGTAGGAGCCGAAGGTGTGCTCGGGGCGGTAGCCGCTGGCACCCCGATGGCCGATGATCGTCGGCACGGGCAGGCTCTTCAGCCCGCCGCCGTGCCCGGCGGATCCGGCGGTCGCGGCTCTCGCCGTACCGGAGAGGCCGAGGACCGCTCCCCCGGCGCCGAACATCGCGGCCCCGAGAAGTGCCCGTCGTCCGGTGCCGTCCGTGTGGTCGTCCTGCGATCCCATGGGGACCCCTCCTGCCGTCGCCTCTTCGATGCGGGCCGATCGTAGGTCGGGGTCCGTGACGGGCGGGAGACCTCCGGCGGAACACACAGGTGACGCGGGATGTCGTATGGGAACAGATGTCTGATGGTTCGTCGGCTTCATGGCCGAGAGGCGGGGTACGCGTCGGTCGGGGCGACCTCCGTCACATCGTTCCGCCCGGGTTTCCGGGAGGCAACGGGGTTCAACCGCAGGTAAACGAGTGTCAACAGTGCGTAAGACCTCGGTGAACCCCGGGCGCCCGATGTGCACGACCCCCCGAGCCGCGAGTAATGTCCTCACCTGCACAGACTCATACAGTTTCCCTGGTCGTTCTCTTGACACCGGAGGGCCCGTTGTCCCGCTTCGCGCTCATCAAGGCAGTGCTCGGACCGATCATGCGCCTGATGTTCCGCCTACGGGTGGAGGGCGCGGAGCACATCCCGGGCGACGGTCCGGTCATCCTGGCCGGCAACCACCTCACCTTCATCGACTCGATGATCCTTCCGCTGGTCTGCGACCGGCAGGTGTTCTTCATCGGCAAGGACGAGTACGTCACCGGCACGTCCCTCAAGGGCCGGTTCATGGCCTGGTTCTTCATCGGCGTCGGCATGATCCCGGTGGACCGCGACGGCGGCCGCGGTGGCGTGGCCGCGCTGATGACCGGGCGACGGGTCCTGGAGGAGGGGAAGGTCTTCGGGATCTACCCCGAGGGGACCCGCTCGCCCGACGGCCGGCTGTACCGGGGGCGTACGGGCATCGCCCGTCTGACCCTGATGACGGGTGCGCCGGTGGTCCCCTTCGCGATGATCGGCACGGACAAGCTGCAGCCGGGGGGTGCGGGGATGCCGCGCCCGGGGCGCGTGACGGTTCGGTTCGGTGAGGCGATGGAGTTCTCGCGGTACGACGGGATGGACCGGGACCGCTATGTGCTGCGGGCCGTGACGGACTCGGTGATGACCGAGGTCATGCGGTTGTCCGGGCAGGAGTACGTGGACATGTATGCGACGAAGGCGAAGGCTGCGTAGCCGGTTCGTCGTCGGCGCGGGTCCGTGGGGCTTCTCGCGCAGTTCCCCGCGCCCCTAAATACCCCTGTCCAGCCGTTGGTTCCTCAGCATGACCCACGCTGTCGCCGCTGTCGCCAGCAGGACTGCTGCTCCTGCTCCGGCGGCGATGGTGAAGCCGTCCACAAAAGCTTCTCGGGCTGACGACAGCAACTCCTGAGCTGTGTTCGACGGCAGCCCGGACGCCACCTCCACTGCTCCGCCCAGGGACTCGTGTGCTTCGGTCGGTGTACCCGTCGGGCCGCTGAAGCCCCGGTACACGCCCGTCACGATCGAGCCCAGGACCGCGATGCCCAGGGCCGCGCCCAGTTCGTACGCCGTCTCGGAGACCGCCGAGGCCGCGCCCGCCTGTTCCTTCGGGACGCTCGACAGGATCACGTCGGCCGTCACCGTGAACGAGAAGCCCGCGCCCACGCCCACGACCAGCAGGGCCGCGCCCAGTACCGGGTAGCCCGTGGACTGGTCGAGCAGGGTCAGGGACGCCAGGGCCAGCCCGACGGCCGCGAGGCCGCCGGAGACCACCGCGCGTACCGAGTACCTGCGGGCGACCCTACCGGCCACCAGTCCCGCCGCCACCGCGCCCACCGCGGCCGGGACTTCTGCCAGGCCCGCCTTCAACGGACCCATGCCCTGCACGAGTTGCAGGTACTGGGAGAGGAAGAAGACCAGACCGGACAGGCCGAGGATGGTGAGCAGGTCGGCCAGGACGGCGCCGCTGAAGCCGTGGTTGCGGAAGAGGCGCATGTCCAGGAGGGGGGCCGGGAGGGTCAACTGGCGGCGGACGAAGGCGTAGAGCGCTGCCGCACCCAGGGCGCCCGCGGCCAGCGGCTCCCCGGTGATGCCGTGCGCGGCGAACTCCTTGACCGCGTAGACCACGCCGATCACGCCGACCAGGGACAGTGCCACGCTGGTCATGTCCCAGGGACCCGGGTTCGGATTGCGGGACTCCGGCAGCAGCTTGACGCCGACGAGGACCAGGACCGCCATCACCGGCAGGTTGATCAGGAAGACCGACCCCCACCAGAAGTGTTCGAGGAGGAAGCCGCCGGCGATCGGTCCGATCGCCGTACCGGCGGAGGCGGTCGCGCCCCAGACGCCGACGGCGAGGCTGCGTTCGCGCGGGTCGTGGAAGAGGTTGCGGATCAGGGCCAGGGTGGCGGGCATCAGGGTCGCGCCGGCGACGCCGAGCAGCGCCCGCGCCAGGATCAGCAGCTCCGGTGTCGTCGCGTAGGCGTTGAGGACCGACAGCGCGCCGAACGCCGTCGCGCCCAGCAGCAGGATCCGCTTGCGGCCGATGCGGTCGCCGAGGCTGCCCATCGACACCAGCAGGCCCGCGATGACGAACGAGTAGACGTCGCCGATCCACAGGAGCTGGGTGCCGGTGGGCCTCAGGTCCTCGCTGATGTACGGGGTCGCGAGGCCGAGGACGGTCGCGTCGACGGCCACCAGCAGCACGGCGAGCACCAGGACGGACAGCGCGAGCCAACGGCCGGGGCGCTTCACCGCCTCGGTCGTGGTCGCCGGCTGCAGGGTGCTGGTCATGATTCCTCTCTCGGTCGTGCGGAATGACGTAGTGCGCCACCGAGCAGCAGCTCGGTGATCATGTGGGTGAAGTCCTTGGGAGCCACGCGGCCCGCCTGAGCGGCCCAGGCGCACGAGGCGACCAGTCCGTAGAGCGCTTCGGTGAGCCAGACCGGGCTGAGGTCGATTCGGAACTCGCCGTTCTGCTGGCCGCGTACGAACACCGAGGCGATCCGGAGGTCCAGTCGCGACCAGGGGTCGCCTCCGCCGTCCTCCCACAGCTCGTTCTCGCCGTAGAGGAAGGCCAGCAGCCCGGCGACGGGTTCGATCTCCCGCACGAGCCTGCGTACGGCGTCGCTCGCGGGCCCCTCGTCCAGGCGCGCCGTGTCGAGGGCCGCCTCGCACTCGGCGATGCCGTGCTCCTCCAGGGCCCGGACGAGCGCGTCCCGTCCCGCGAAGTGGCGGTGCAGCGTGGCCCGGCTGATCCCGGCGGCCTTGGCGACCTCGTCCATGGTCGCGGTGGATTTGCGGGTCAGCAGGGCCGCGGCACTGCGCAGCACGTGGTCACGATCGACAGCCATGAGACGAGAATACCTCGTGTGAGACATTCATGTCTCACACGAGGTATGGATGTCTCACGACAGCCGTTGAGGTGGCTCTCTCAGGCTCTCTCAGTGCCAGGGCAGCTGCCCGCGCCGCTCCCAGTACACCTGCGGCTCCTCCACCAGCGCCGCGAGCCGGGACAGCTGCTCGTCGTCCAAGTCCACGACGGCGGCGTGCAGATTGGACGACAGCTGGGCGGTGGTGGCGGCTCCCGAGAGGACGACTCCGGCCCAGGGCTGCCGCAGGACGAGCGCGAGGGCCACGGCGTCACAGCCCAGGGAGGTCTCCTCGGCCACCGCCCGCAGAGCGTCCGGGGCGTGCGGTCCGGCGAGCCTGCCGTTGGCCATGCCTTCCTTGACGATCACCGTGAGACCGGCGTCATGGGCCTCGGCGAGGGCGGGGGCGGCCGAGGTCTCCAGGGCGTTGTACGTCGACTGGACGGTACGGAAGAGGGGCTCGCCGTCGACTGTCACGGCGAGGGCGGCGCGGATGGCGTCCGCCTGGGAGGGGCCGCTGGTGGAGAAGCCGATCGTGGTGCCCTGGGCGGCCGCCTCCGCGAGCCGCGCGTGGAGTTCCTTGTCGGTGAGGGCCGGGCTCTCGGGGGTCACCGAGTGGATCTGGTAGAGGTCCAGGCGCTCACCGAGCAGGTCGGCGGTCTCGGCGCGCTGCCGGTCGTAGGTCCGGACGCCGTGGTCCTTGACCTCGTGCTGCTCGGCGTCGGTGGTCCAGTCGGCGGTGTAGGTGTAGCCCCACTTGCTGCCGACGACCACGTCGTCGATCTGGGGGTTCTTCTTGAGCCAGTCGGCGAGGAACTCCTCCGAGCGACCGTAGGAGCGGGCCACGTCGAAGTAGCGGACGCCCTGGAAGTAGGCGGCGTCGAGGAGTTCGTGGGTGCGGGCTCGGAGCGTCTCGACGCTCCGGTTCGGTCCCAGGTCTTCGTCTCGGCCCAGGTTGATGTAGCCGGGCCGGCCGACCGCGGCCAGGCCGAGGCCGATGTGGCAGGTGGGGGTCGTCGCTGTGGCAAGGCGGGCGAAGGGCATACCGACAACGTAGCTCGGGATGCCCTTCGCCTCAGGGGGTGGGTTGTGCGGCGCTCCGGCGAATGCGGGAGGGTTGTGGTTGCTCGCGCAGTTCCCCGCGCCCCTAAGGGCGCTTGGCCCACCGGTGTTGAGCCGCCACGTCCGCCTTCACTTCGGTCAGCTGGATCGCCACCGCGCTCGGGGCCGTGCCGCCCCGGCCGTTGCGGGACGCGAGCGCGCCGCGGACGTTGAGGACGGTCCGCACCTCGGGAGTCAGATGGCTGGAGATCTTGGCGAACTGGTCGTCCGTCAGGTCGTTCAGCTCCTTGCCCTCGGCCTCCGCCGCCTTGACGCACTCGCCGGCGACCTCGTGGGCCACGCGGAAGGGCACGCCCTGCCTGACCAGCCACTCGGCGATGTCGGTGGCGAGGGAGAAGCCGGCCGGGGCCAGTTCCTCCATGCGCTCGCGGTTGACCGTGAGGGTCGCCATCATGCCGGTGAAGGCGGGGAGCAGGACCTCCAGCTGGTCGCAGGAGTCGAAGACGGGCTCCTTGTCCTCCTGGAGATCGCGGTTGTAGGCGAGGGGCAGCGCCTTCAAGGTCGCCATCAGACCCGTCAGGTTGCCGATCAGACGGCCGCTCTTGCCGCGCGCCAGCTCCGCGATGTCCGGGTTCTTCTTCTGCGGCATGATCGACGAGCCCGTGGAGAACGCGTCGTGCAGGGTCACGAAGGAGAACTCCTTCGTGTTCCAGATGATGATCTCCTCGGCGATCCGGGAGAGGTTGACGCCGATCATCGCGGTGATGAAGGCGAACTCGGCGACGAAGTCACGGGAGGCCGTGCCGTCGATGGAGTTGCCGACGCTGCCGTGCTCGAAGCCGAGGTCCTTCGCCACCGCCTCCGGGTCCAGGCCCAGGGAGGAACCGGCCAGGGCGCCCGAGCCGTACGGCGAGACGGCCGTGCGCTCGTCCCACTGGCGCAGCCGCTCCGCGTCCCGGGACAGGGACTGGACGTGGGCCAGGACGTGGTGGGCGAACAGCACCGGCTGGGCGTGCTGGAGGTGGGTGCGGCCGGGCATCGCCACGTCCGGGTGGGCCTCCGCCAGGCCGATCAGGGCGTCCTGGAGCTCGGCGATCAGACCCCCGATGATCCGGGCGTGGTCCCGCAGGTACATGCGGAAGAGGGTCGCGATCTGGTCGTTGCGGGAGCGCCCTGCGCGCAGCTTGCCGCCGAGGTCGGGACCGACCCGCTCCAGCAGGCCCCGCTCCAGGGCGGTGTGGCAGTCCTCGTCGGCGATCGTGCCCACGAAGGAGCCGTCGGCCACGTCGGCCTCCAGCTGGTCGAGCCCGGCGAGCATGCGCTGGAGCTCGTCCTCGCTCAGGAGGCCCGCCTTGTGCAGCACGCGCGCGTGGGCACGCGAACCGGCGATGTCGTACGGCGCGAGGCGCCAGTCGAAGTGGACGGACGCGGACAGCTTCGCCAGCGCCTCGGCGGGACCGTCGGCGAAACGACCGCCCCAGAGCCGGACATCACCGCTGTTGCTGCTCACTTGCGTTGCTCCTCACCGCTGCACTCCACCGTCTTGCATGATTATGCAGAGGTCTGCATGATTCGTCAATTCGGAGTCGGGCCCGCCTCCACACTCCGGGGCGGCGGAGAATTTGCGGTCCCTTTGAACACCGGAAACCGCTTACCCGTATTCCACGCCGAACGCAGGCGCCGCGTTGGTGAACGAAGACCACTTCCCGACCCCGAGTGAGGCATCCGCATGTCCAGGGCTCTTCCGAAGTACAACAAGCGCCGCGTGGCGATCATCGGCGGCGCCGCCGCCGTGGCACTGACCGGGGCGATCGTCGCCGGTACCGCCCTCGCCGGGGAGACCTCCAAGAGCAGCGGCAACGCCACCGCCAGAACGCTGGCCGCCCCCGGCAGCATCAGCTGCCCGGACGTGGCCTCGAAGCTGCCCGCGATCCCGGCCACCGCCCAGGCCGAGGTCACCCGCAACCTCACCCTCCTTCAGACCCAGATCAACGAGGCCAACAAGCGGCTCGTCGACACCGTCGGCCAGGGCGGCCCCAACTTCGTCAACAACGCCATCCTCGGCCCGCTGAAGGACAAGCGCGTGGCCACGGTCAACCGCATCGCCACGGCCATCGGCCGTACGGCGGCCAAGCCGGCCGGCCTGGACGCGCTCGCGCCGTGCACGCTGAACGGCGCCGGCGCGGCCGGCACCAACGCCGGCAACGCGGGTGGCAACGCGAACACGGGCAAGGGAAACGGCAACGGCAACGCGGGGAACAGCAACGCCAACGGCGGAGGCAATGCCAACGCGAACGCCGGGGGCAACGCCGCGACCGCCGCCGGCACGATCTCCTGCCCGGACGTGGCCTCGAAGCTGCCCGCGATCCCGGCCACCGCCCAGGCCGAGGTCACCCGCAACCTCACCCTCCTTCAGACCCAGATCAACGAGGCCAACAAGCGGCTCGTCGACACCGTCGGCCAGGGCGGCCCCAACTTCGTCAACAACGCCATCCTCGGCCCGCTGGCCGACAAGCGGAAGTCGACCATCGACCGCATCGCCCTCTCCATCGGCCGGACCGCGCAGAAGCCGCAGGGCCTCGACTCCCTGGCCGCCTGCACGCTCACCAAGTGACGTGACAGGCGCTGTGGCCGCCCCGTGTGAGCGCCGGCCGGGGCGGCCACGGGCGTCGTCGGGCAAGTCGACGCCCGAATTCTTTAGACAGGCGAAAGGTCTGCGCCCATAATGCTTAGACATGGGAAAGACTTATGAGCGCATAGACGGCCGGCTCCGCTCCTTCATCGAGGCGCAGCCCCTCTTCTTCACCGCGACCGCTCCCCTGTCCGGCGACGGCACGGTCAACCTCTCCCCCAAGGGTCTGCGCGGCTGCTTCGCGGTCCTCGACGAACTCACCGTGGCCTACCTCGACTTCGCCGGTTCCACCGCCGAGACGGTCGCGCATCTGCGGGAGAACGGCCGGATCACCCTTATGTGGTGCGCGTTCCAGGGGCCGCCGAACATCGTCCGGGTGCACGGTCGCGGCGAGCCGGTCTTCCGCGACGACCCGCGGTTCAGGGAACTGCTCTCGCACTTCCCGGACATCGACCCCACCGCGCACGGACTGCGGGCGATCGTCGTCGTGACGGCCGAACTGGTCCGGGACTCCTGCGGTTACGCGGTGCCGTACATGGCGTACGAGGGCGAGCGCGACCTGCACGGCAGGCGGTTCTCACGTGAGGACGACGTGTCGCTCAGTGAGTACTTCAGCAAGAAGGAGCACATCGCCACGAGCCTGGACGGGCTGCCGGGGCTGCCGTTGCCGTTGCCGCCGTCCGCGGTCTGATTCACGCCTTGCCGAGCCGGACGGTGAAGGTCGTTGCTCCTGGCCTGCTCTCCACCGCCACGACTCCCCCGTGCGCCTCCACCACCGCTGCCACGATGGACAGGCCGAGTCCCGCGCCGCCGGTCTCCGCCTTGGTGCTGCGGTCGGCGCGGGTGAAGCGTTCGAAGACGCCCGACTGGATGTCCTCGGGGATGCCGGGGCCGTCGTCGTGGACCTTCAGCAGTGCCGTGGTGGCCTCGGCCTCCAGTGTCACCGTCACCTTGGTGCCGGCCGGGGTGTGCAGGCGGGCGTTGGACAGCAGGTTGGCCAGGACCTGGTGGAGGCGGTGTTCGTCGCCCGTCACCGTGACCGGGTCCTCCGGGAGGTCCAGCTCCCAGCGGTGACCGGAACCCGTGGCCCGCGCGTCCGTGAGAGCGTCGAGGACCAGGCGGGTGAGATCGACGGGCGCGGCCTCCAGGGGACGGCCCGCGTCCAGGCGGGCCAGCAGGAGCAGGTCGTCGACCATGGCGCCCATGCGGGTCGACTCGGCGGCGATGCGTTCCAGGGCCCGGGTGATCTCCGGCGGCAGCGGGCCGGGGTGCAGCAGGGCGAGTTCGGCGTGGCCGCGTACCGAGGCGACCGGGGTGCGCAGTTCGTGGCTGGCGTCGGCGGCGAAGCTGCGCAGCCTCTCCTCGCTGGCGTGGCGCTTGGTGAGGGCGTCCTCGACGTGGCCGAGCATGCGGTTGAAGGCGCCGGCGACGCGGCCCACCTCACTGCGCGGGTCGGTTTCCGGGGCGCGTGGCGGGAGGGCCACCTCCCCGCTGGCCAGCGGGAGTTCACTGACCCGGGTGGCGGTCGCGGCGACCCTGCTGAGCGGGCGCAAGGACCAGCGCACCCACAGGGCGCCCGCGATGCCGGCGGCCGTGAGGGCGGCGCCGAAGACGATCCCGGCGACCAGTTCCAGGCGGTGGACGGTGACCTCGACGGGCTCCAGGGGCAGCCCGGTGACCAGGACGTCGCCGTCCAGTCCCCGGGTGGCCAGCACCCGGTAGTCGTCCAGGGCGGCGAGGCCGACGCTGTGGCCCCGGCCGTCGACCGGGACGGCCGCGAGCCGCTTCCGGTCGCCGGCGGTCAGGTCGACCTTCAGGGTGCCGGTGGAGCGGACCACCGCCGCATCGGTGACCGTGCCGTCCACCAGCCGGGCCCCGAAGGTGCCGGCGGCCTGCCGGCGGGTGTCCCCGTGCTCGTCGCCGTCGTGGTCGTCCTTCTGCGGTTGGCCCTGATGTTCCAGGCTGACCGCGAAACGGTTCCCGGCCTCGGTGAGCTGCTCGTCGAGGCGACCGGTGAGGAAGCCCTTCAGCCCGAGGACCGCGGCGACACCGACCGCGGCGCAGCTCACCGCCAGCAACACCACCAGGCCGAGGGTGAGCCGGGCCCGCAGTGTGTGCGGCCGCAGGTCCCTCACGGTGTCACCGGCTTGATGACGTACCCCGCCCCGCGCACGGTGTGGATCAGCGGCTCGCGGCCGGCGTCCACCTTCTTGCGCAGGTAGGAGATGTACAGCTCGACGACATGGGCGCGGCCCCCGAAGTCGTAGGACCACACCCGGTCGAGGATCTGCGCCTTGCTGAGCACCCGGCGCGGGTTGCGCATGAGGAAGCGCAGCAGCTCGAACTCGGTCGGGGACAGCTCGATGAGCTCGCCGCCGCGGGTGACCTCGCGGGCGTCCTCGTCCATGACCAGGTCGCCGACGGTCAGCCGGGGGCCCTCGTCGAGCTGCCGGGCCATGCCCGCGCGGCGCAGCAGTCCGCGCAGCCGGGCGACGACCTCCTCCAGGCTGAACGGCTTGGTCACGTAGTCGTCACCGCCCGCCGTGATTCCCTTGATGCGGTCCTCGACGGCGTCCCGGGCGGTCAGGAAGAGCACGCACACGTCGGCCTTCACGGTGTGCAGAGAGCGGAGCACGGCGAAGCCGTCGGTGTCCGGGAGCATCACGTCCAGGACGACGGCGTCGGGCAGCAGTTCCCGGGCGGCGGCCACCGCCGAGGCACCGTCGCCGGCCGTGCGGACCTGCCAGCCCTCGTAGCGCAGGGCGCCGGACAGGACCTCGGCGAGATCGGGGTCGTCGTCGACGACGAGGACGCGCAGCGGGGTGCCGTCGGGGCGGGTGAGGGCGGGGCGGCCGGAGCGGGTGGTGTTCATCGCTCTTCCAGGATCGCCCCTCGTCGGGGCCGCGGCCCTCCCGGCAGGCTCTGAGTTTCCTCTGAGTCCGCTCAGCGGGGGCCGGTTCAGAGGGTCCTGAGAAGTTCACCTCGCACAGTGGTGTCCCGGACAGGCGAAAGGACACCGTCTATGACCACCGTGTACGAGCGGCGGGCCGCACCGGCCGTGGCGCCGCCCGGGCGACGCTCCGCCGCGGGTGCCGTGCTGGCCCTGCTGTGGGTGGGGGCCGCGGCCGTGATCGGGCTCTGGTGGGCGGACACCGGTGCGGTGGCCGGTACGGCGGCCTGGCTGACCGGGGCCGGGCGGATCGCCGGACTGCTGTGCGGGTACGCCTGTGCGGTGCTGGTGGGCCTGATGGCACGGGTCCCGCTGCTGGAGAAGCGCGTCGGCTCGGACCGGGTGGCGCGCTGGCACGCGATGGCCGGCCGCTACACCGTCTCCCTGCTGCTCGCGCACATCGCGCTGATCCTCGCCGGGTACGCCGCCCAGGACGGCGTCTCGCTGTGGCACGAGACCGTCACGGTGGTCCTCGACTATCCGGAGATGCTCAAGGCGAGCGCCGGCACGGTGATCCTCCTCGCGGTCGGCGTCACCTCCGCGCGCGCGGTGCGCCGCCGCACCGGCCACGAGTTCTGGTACTACGTCCATCTCCTCACGTACGCGGCCGTGTTCCTCGCCTTCGGCCACCAACTGGCCCTCGGCAACGACTTGAGCGGGAACGCGGTGGCCACGGCCGCCTGGTACGCGCTCTACCTGGGCGTGGCCGCCCTGGTGCTGTGGTTCCGGGTCCTCGCTCCGGTGCGGCTGAACCTGCGGCACCGGCTGCGGGTGGAGTCGGTGCGCCAGGAGGCGCCGGGCGTGTGGTCCGTCGTCGTGCATGGGCGGGAGCTGGACCGACTGGGCGCGCAGGCCGGGCAGTTCTTCCGCTGGCGGTTCCTCGCCGACGGTCTGCGGTGGACGTCGACGCCGTACTCCCTGTCGGCGCCGCCCCGCCCCGACCGCATGCGGATCACCGTCAAGGCGCTCGGCGACCACAGCACCGCCGTGGCGTTGCTGCGGCCGGGCACACGGGTGTGGGCGGAAGGGCCGTACGGCTCGCTCACCGGGGACCGGCGGACCTCCTCCAAGGCGCTGCTGATCGGGGGCGGGGTCGGGATCACCCCGCTGCGGGCCCTGTTCGAGACGCTGCCGGGCGAGGTCACCCTGCTGTACCGGGCGCGCACGGTCGAAGACCTGGCGCTGGGCGGGGAGTTGGAGGCCGTCGCGCGGTGGCGCGGGGCACAGGTGCACTACCTGCTCAACGGTCCCCAGGGGCAACGGCCGCGGATCACCGCGGAGTCGCTGCGGGCCGCCGTACCCGACCTGGCCGGGCACGACGTCTATCTGTGCGGCCCGGAAGGCTTCGCCCGGGAACTGTACGAGGAGCTGCGCGCCGCCGGGGTGCCGGACCGCCGTATCCACCACGAATCCTTCGAGCTGTAAGAGCCGTGAAAGCTGTGAGAACTGTGAGGCCACACCCGTGCACGCGCTGAGGAAGAACCACCCGCTGCGCCGGATCGTCCTGGCGAGCGCCGCCACCGTCTCCGGCATGGTCCTGCTGCTGTCGCTGAAGCCGCACACCACCCCGGCCGTCGCCGTCACCGCCCGGTCGACCGCCCCCGCCGTCCAGGGAACCCAGACTGTCACCGGCGACACGATCCAGACCCGCTGGGGCCCGGTCCAGGTCCGCGTCACCGTCAAGGACGGCAAGCTCACCGAGGTCACGGCGGTCACCTACCCGACGGACAACCCGCGGGACCAGGAGATCAACAGCTATGCGCTCCCCCGCTTGCGCAGCGAGGCCCTCCAGGCCCAGAGCGCGGACATCGACACGGTCTCGGGAGCCACTTACACGAGCGATGGTTACCGCCAGTCACTCCAGTCCGCACTGGACTCCGCGGACAGCTGAACACACCGGCGTCACCGCACGTATCTGAGGACCAAGGGACCACGCCCACCCCCCTTGCCCCCGTCCCCGGAGGAAACGTGACCACGACGCTCGCAGGCGGCCGCGCCGCCCGCCGCCAGACGATGCGCCGCATCCGCCCACGCCGTTCCCCGGCCACCGTCCTGCTGCTCGCCGTATGGGCGGGCGCGGCCGGTGTGCTGTGGCTGTGGTGGCACAACACACCGTCAGTGGCCGACGACAACAGCAAGATCCTCAACGCGGGCCGGATCACCGGTCTGCTGGCCGGCTATCTGATGGCGCTCGTGGTGCTGCAGATGGCCCGGGTGCCCGCGCTGGAACGCCGGGTGGGCTCCGACCGGGTCGCCCGCTGGCACGCGATGACCGGCCGCTACACCCTCTGCCTGGTCGTCGCCCACGTCTTCCTGATCATGTGGGGCTACGCCCTCCAGGCCGGCAAGGGGCTCGGCGACATCGTCCAGCAGACGATGGACTCCATCAACCAGCTCCCTGACATGGGCAAGGCGGCCATCGGCACCGGGCTGCTGTTCGTGATCGGGCTGATGTCCATCGGCGGGGTGCGCCGCAGGATCCCGTACGACACCTGGTACCACGTGCACGTGCTGACGTACGCGGCGGTCTTCCTGACGTTCTGGCACCAGCTGACCACCGGCAACGACTTCGCGGTCGAGCCGGTCGCCAAGACCGTCTGGTACGGGCTGTACGGCTCGGTCACCGCGCTGGTGCTCTGGTACCGGATCCTCACCCCGATCCGGCTGAACCTGCGCCACCGGATGTACGTCGAGGCGGTCGTCGAGGAGACGCCGGGTGTGGTGTCGGTGCTGATCGGCGGGCGCAAGCTGCACCGGATGGGCGCGGAGGCGGGCCAGTTCTTCCGCTGGCGGTTCCTCGCGCCGGGCATGCGGTTCAGCTCCCACCCGTACTCGCTGTCCGCCGCGCCCCGACCGGGCATGCTGCGGATCACGGTGAAGGCGATCGGCGACCACAGCGAGCGGCTGCGCGAGCTGGAGCCCGGCACCAAGGTGTGGGCCGAGGGACCGTACGGCGCCCTGACCGCCCAGCGCCGCAGCCGCGGCAAGGTGCTGCTGGTGGCCGGCGGTGTCGGCATCACGCCGATGCGCGCCCTGTTCGAGACGCTGCCGGGCGCGGCCGGTGACATCACCCTCCTGTACCGGGCCAACACCACCCAGGACCTGGCCCTGTGGGACGAGCTCGCCGCCATCGCCGAAGAGCGCGGCGCCCGCCTGATGTACGCGGTGAACAGTCCGGACGGGGAGCGCCCGGACATCTCCGCCGAGTCCCTCCAGCGCAAGCTCCCCGACATCGACAAGCACGACGTGTTCATGTGCGGGCCGAACGGTTTCGCGCAGTCCGTGTACGAAGCACTGCGCGGCGCGGGTGTGCCCGCCCGCCGCATCCATCACGAGTCGTTCGAGATGTGACGACGGGAATTCAGGAGCTGTTGAACCGATGAGGAAGTCTCACCCCGTCCGTCGAGTCGTGCTCGCGACCGCCGCCACCGTCTCCGGTGTCGTGCTGATGCTGTCGCTGAAGCCGTCCTCGGACCCGGCGTCCGCCCAGGCGGGCGGAACGATCCCGCAGCAGACCGCGGCGGCGCAGGAGTCGGCCCAGGGCGGCACCGGAGCGGCCGCCGGTGGCGCGGTCACCGGGGACGTGGTCCAGACCCAGTACGGTCCCGTCCAGGTCCGTATCACCGTCAGCGGCAGCAAGATCACCAAGGCGGAGGCGGTCCAGGCGCCCAAGGGCGGCGAGAGCGACCAGAAGACGGCCCTCTCCGTCCCGAAGCTCAACGAGGCCGTGGTCGCCAAGCAGAGCCCGCAGATCGACACGGTCTCCGGGGCGACCTACACGAGCGAGGGCTACAAGAAGTCGCTCCAGTCGGCGATCGACAAGGCGAACGCTGCCGCCCCGGCCCAGCCGTCGGCTCAGCCCTCAAAGCCGTCCGGCGGGAGCGCCGGGACGGCCGCGAAGACGGTCACCGGTACGGTCTCCCAGACCCAGTACGGTCCGGTCCAGGTCCGGATCACGGTCAGCGGCGGCAAGGTCACCAAGGCCGAGGCCGTGCAGGCCCCGAAGGGCGGGACCAGCGACCAGAAGACGGCGCTGTCCATCCCGAAGCTCAACCAGGAGGCCGTGGCGGCCGGCAGCGCGGACATCGACTCGGTGTCCGGTGCCACCTACACCAGCGAGGGCTACAAGAAATCGCTGCAGTCCGCGCTGGACCAGGCCGGTGGCTGACACGGTGGCCGAGCCGGCACAAGCTCCCGCCGCGGTGCGTCACGCGGAGGAGGTCATGGGGACGGTCTTCTCCTTCGACGTCCGCGGCGGGGAACCCCTTGCCGTGCAGGCGGCACTGCGGGAGGCGGTGGCGGGGCTGCACCGCGTGAACGAGGTGTTCAGCACCTACCGCGACGACAGCCAGGTCTCCCGCCTGGCCCGCGGTGAGCTGACGGTCGACGACTGCGATCGCGAGGTCGCCGAGGTCCTCGAACTCGGCGCCGAGGCCGAGCGGTTGAGCGACGGCTGGTTCAGCATGCGCTACGAGGGCCGCCTCGATCCGACGGGCATCGTCAAGGGCTGGGCGGTGGAACGCGCGGCCCGTCGCGTGGCCGAGTCGGGCGCGACCGGCGTCAGCGTCAACGGCGGCGGAGACGTACAGCTGTTGGGCGTACCGGGCCCCGAACGCCCCTGGCGGGTGGGCGTCTCGGACCCGCTCCGCCCGGGCGGTCTTGCTGCCGTGGTCTCGGCGGCGGGCGCGACGGAACTGGCGGTGGCGACATCCGGCACGGCCGAGAGAGGCGCCCACATAGTCGACCCCCGCACGGGCCGCTCGGCGGTCACTGACCTGCTGGCGGTGACGGTGGTGGCCCCGACCATCACCTGGGCGGACTGCTGGGCGACGGCGGCCTTCGCGATGGGGTCACGGGAGGGTCTGGCCTGGCTGGAGGCGCTGCCGGACACGGAGGCCCTACTGATCACGGCGGGCGACGAGGTGCTGATCACGGGGGGCTTGGCGGCTCGACTCGGGTGAGTTTTGTGCCTTTAGGGGCGCGGGGCTGTGTCGATACGCGGCTCCGCCGCGTGGGCGCGACAAGCCCCCACTCACCCGCGCCCGACGAACAACCGTCAGTGCCCGTTCTGAGCCAACCGCAACAAGTGCTCGGCGAGCGCCTGACCCCCCGTAGGGTTCCGGCTGATCAACATCAACGTGTCATCACCGGCGATCGTCCCGAGAATGTCATGCAGCTCGGCCTGATCAATCGCCGAGGCAAGGAACTGCGCAGCCCCCGGAGGGGTCCGCAGGACCACAAGATTCGCCGAAGCCTCCGCGGAGATGAGCAGCTCCTGCGACAGCCGCCGCATCCGCTCCTCCTTCGCCGACTCCCCCAGCGGAGCACGGGGGGTCCGGAAACCCCCTTCACTCGGCACCGCGTAGATGAGATCGCCGTCGGTGTTGCGGATCTTGACCGCGTTCAGCTCGTCGAGGTCCCGGGAGAGCGTCGCCTGGGTGACGCTCAGCCCGTCGTCGGACAGCAGCTTGGCCAACTGGCTCTGCGACCGCACCGGTTGCCGGTTGAGGATGTCCACGATCCGCCGGTGGCGCGCGGTACGCGTCTGCGGCACCGCGGGCCCCGCGACCCCGTTGTGCTCGTGCTCCTGCGCATGGCTCATCGTCGTCTCATTCCCCGGATCATCCGTCTCCCTCGGCGGTACCCAGGATGCCGGGGAGAGCCTGAAGAAGCGCGTCCACTTCGTCGTCGCCGAGGTTCAGCGGCGGCATCAGCCGTACGACATCGGGGGCGGGCGCGTTCACCAGGTAACCGGCGTCCTGAGCCGCCTTCTGCACCTGCGGTGCGAGCGGCTCGGTGAGCACGATACCCAGGAGGAGTCCCGCACCCCGGACATGGTCGATCAGCGGGTGTCCCAGGGACTCGATTCCGTCCCGCAGCTTCTCGCTCTGCCGCTTGACGTTCTCCAGCAACCCGTCGTTCTCGATGGTGTCGAGAACGGCGAGTCCCGCGGCGCACGCGACCGGGTTCCCGCCGAAGGTCGTCCCGTGCTGCCCCGGCTGGAGCAGTTCCGCGGCCCGCCCGAAGGCGACGGTCGCGCCGAGCGGCAGTCCGCCGCCGAGCTGCTTGGCGAGGGTGACCACGTCCGGCAGCACACCCTCGTGGGCCTGGTACTCGAACCAGTGTCCGGTACGGCCGATGCCGGTCTGCACCTCGTCGAGGACCAGCAGCGCGCCCTTGGCCGCCGTGATGGCCCGGGCCGCCTTGAGGTAGCCGGCCGGCGGCACCACGACACCGTTCTCGCCCTGGATGGGCTCGATGACGACGAGTGCGGTGTCCTCGGTGACCGCGGCGGCCAGGGCCTGCGCGTCGCCGTAGGGCACATGCGTGACGTCCGCGGGCAGCGGCAGGAAGGGGGTCTTCTTGGCGGGCTGGCCGGTGAGCGCGAGGGCGCCCATGGTGCGGCCGTGGAAGCCGCCCTCGGTGGCGACCATGTGGGTGCGCCCGGTCAGCCGGCCGATCTTGAAGGCGGCCTCGACGGACTCGGCGCCGGAGTTACAGAAGAAGACCTTGCCGTCCCGGCCGAAGAGCTGCAGCAGCCGCTCGGCGAGCGCCACGGTCGGCTCCGCCATGAAGAAGTTGGAGATGTGGCCGAGGGAGGCGATCTGCCTGCTGACGGCCTCGACGATCGCCGGGTGGGCGTGGCCGAGCGCGTTGGTGGCGATGCCGCCGACGAAGTCGAGGTACTGCCTGCCCTCGCTGTCCCACACCTTGAGGCCTTCGCCGCGGACGAGAGGCAGGCGCGGGGTGCCGTAGTTGTTCATGAGCGAGCCCTGCCAGCGCTGGGTGAGCTCCTGATTGTCGGTCATACGGCATCCCCCTCTTGCGCGTCCGGCACGACCATCGTGCCGATGCCCTCGTCGGTGAAGATCTCCAGCAGGATCGAGTGCTGGACCCGCCCGTCGATGACCCGGGCCGTGGTCACGCCGCCTCGCACGGCGTGCAGACAGCCCTCCATCTTCGGGACCATGCCGGAGCTCAACTCCGGCAGCAGCTTCTCCAGTTGGGAAGCCGTGAGGCGGCTGATCACCTCGTCGCTGTGCGGCCAGTCCTCGTAGAGGCCCTCGACGTCCGTGAGGACCATGAGGGTTTCGGCGCCCAGAGCGGCAGCGAGTGCCGCAGCCGCCGTATCAGCATTGACGTTGTAGACATGGTGGTCGTCCTGGCTCCGGGCGATCGACGAGACGACCGGGATCCGGCCGTCGGCGAGCAGTGCCTCGATCGCGCCCGTGTCGATCTCGGTGATCTCGCCCACCCGCCCGATGTCGACCAACTCGCCGTCGATCTCGGGCTGGTGCTTGATGGCGGTGATGGTGTGGGCGTCCTCGCCGGTCAGTCCGACGGCGAGCGGCCCGTGTTCGTTGAGCAGGTTGACCAGCTCGCGCTGGACCTGCCCGGCCAGCACCATCCGTACGACGTCCATGGCGTCCTCGGTGGTGACGCGCAGGCCGGCCTTGAACTCGCTGACGATGCCGTGCTTGTCGAGGGCCGCGCTGATCTGCGGGCCGCCGCCGTGCACGACGACCGGCTTGAGCCCGGCGTGGTGCAGGAACACGACGTCCTGGGCGAAGGCGGCTTTCAGGTCCTCGTCGATCATGGCGTTGCCGCCGAACTTGATGACGACGGTCTTGCCGTTGTGGCGGACCAGCCAGGGCAGCGCCTCAATGAGGATCTGGGCCTTGGGGAGCGCGGTGTGCTTTCGCGTGGTGCTCATGAGGAGTAGGCGCTGTTCTCGTGGACGTAGTCGGCGGTGAGGTCGTTGGTCCAGATCGTGGCGGTGTCGGACCCGGCGGCGAGGTCGGCGACGATGTGCACCTCGCGGTAGCGCATGTCGACCTTGTCGCGGTCCTCGCCGACGCCGCCGTTCTTGCAGACCCAGACGCCGTTGATGGCGACGTTCAGCCGGTCGGGCTCGAAGGCGGCCTTCGTGGTGCCGATCGCGGAGAGCACGCGGCCCCAGTTGGGGTCCTCGCCGTGGATCGCGCACTTGAGGAGGTTGTTGCGGGCGATGGAGCGGCCGACCTCGACGGCGTCGTCCTCGCTCGCCGCGCCCACCACCTCGACCTTGATGTCCTTGCTGGCGCCCTCGGCGTCCCGGATCAGCTGCTGGCCGAGGTCGTCGCAGACCTGCCGTACGGCTTCCGCGAACTCCTCGTACTGCGGGGTGACTTCGGAGGCGCCGGAGGCGAGCAGCAGCACGGTGTCGTTGGTGGACATGCAGCCGTCGGAGTCGACGCGGTCGAAGGTGGTGCGGGTCGCGGCCCGAAGTGCCTTGTCCAGTACGTCACTCGGCAGGTCGGCGTCGGTGGTGAGGACGACCAGCATGGTGGCGAGGCCGGGGGCGAGCATGCCCGCGCCCTTGGCCATGCCGCCCACGGTCCAGCCGTCCTTCGTGACGACGGACGTCTTGTGGACGGTGTCGGTGGTCTTGATGGCAATGGCCGCCTTCTCGCCGCCGTGCGGGCTGAGTTGGGCGACGGCCTTGTCGACACCCCGCAGCAGTTTGTCCATCGGGAGGAGCACCCCGATGAGGCCGGTCGAGCAGACGGCGATCAGGCCGGCGGCGTGACCACCCGTCTCGTCCAGCCCCGCGCTGTTGAGGGAGTCGGCCACCTTCTCCGCTGTCGCGTGGGTGTCCTGGAAGCCCTTCGGCCCCGTACAGGCGTTGGCGCCACCGGAGTTGAGGACGACCGCGGTCAACTCACCGCTTTTCAGGACCTGCTCGGACCAGAGAACCGGCGCCGCCTTCACACGGTTGGAGGTGAAGACGCCCGCGGCGGACAGACGGGGCCCGGTGTTGACCACGAGGGCCAGGTCCGGGTTGCCGTTCTCCTTGATTCCGGCGGCGATGCCCGCCGCCTGGAATCCCTTGGCTGCCGTGACGCTCACGGTGCGACTCCGATCGTGGAAAGACCGAGCTCCTCGGGGAGACCGAGGGCGATGTTCATGCTCTGGACGGCACCGCCCGCGGTGCCCTTGGCCAGGTTGTCGATGGCGCTGATCGCGATGATGCGGCCCACGGACTCGTCGAGGGCGACCTGCACCTGAACACCGTTCGAACCGTAGACGGACGCCGTGGCGGGCCACTGGCCCTCGGGGAGCAGATGGACGAAGGGTTCGTCGGCGAGGGCCTTCTCGTATGCGGCGCGGACGGACTCGGCGGTGACGCCGGGTTTCGCTGAGGCGCTGCACGTGGCGAGGATGCCGCGGGGCATCGGCGCGAGGGTCGGGGTGAAGGAGACCTTCACCTTCGCACCGGCCACCTCACTGAGGTTCTGGATCATCTCGGGCGTGTGCCGGTGGCCGCCGCCGACGCCGTACGGCGACATGGAGCCCATGACCTCGCTGCCCAGCAGGTTCGGCTTGGGTGCCTTGCCCGCACCGGAGGTGCCCGAGGCGGCGACGATCACGGCCTCGTTCTCGGCGAGCCCTGCGGTGTAGGCCGGGAAGAGGGCGAGCGTGACGGCGGTCGGGTAGCAACCGGGCACCGCGATCCGCCTGGTCCCGGTAAGGGCGGTGCGGGCACCGGGCAGTTCGGGGAGGCCGTAGGGCCAGGTGCCGGCGTGCGCGGAGCCGTAGAACTTCTCCCAGTCGGCCGCGTCCTTGAGCCGGAAGTCGGCACCCATGTCGACGACGAGGACGTCCGGGCCGAGCTGCTCGGCGACGGCGGCGGACTGTCCGTGCGGCAGCGCGAGGAAGACGACGTCGTGTCCGGCGAGGACGTCGGCCGTGGTCTCCTGGAGTACCCGGTCGGCCAACGGCAGCAGGTGGGGCTGGAGCGAGCCGAGTCGCTGGCCGGCGTTGGAGTTGCCGGTCAGGACTCCGACCTCGACCTCGGGGTGCGCCAGGAGCAGTCGCAGGACCTCACCGCCCGCGTATCCGCTCGCTCCCGCCACCGCCGCACGTACCGCCATGTCATCCTCCTCCTGGATGGCATGACTATACGTTTCGCTGCACGTTTATGCAACCGCGTGCATAGTCACGCCCTCCGTCGGCGCACGGCCCCGAACACCCCGAGCCCGGCGAGAACCGCGAGGGAACCGCCCCCGACCGCCGTACCGAGGCGCAGGCCGGGCGGACGGAAAGCGCAGGTGACACCGGTCGAGCCGGCGTCCAGCGGTACGGCGATCAGCCCGTGGTACTGCTTCGCGGGTACGAGGGCCGCGTCACCGGCGGCGCAGCGCCAGCCGGCGATGCGGGGCGCGGCCACGACGGCGACGCCCCTGCTGCCCGCCGGGAGCTCGGCCCGGATCGTGCCGCCGGAGCCGGAGACGGTCACCCGGGTGGCTCCGGTGGCCCGGAGCTGCCGTACGGCGGTGTGCAGGCGCCCGGTGTCCAGGCAGCCGACCGCCTGGTCCGGCACGACGCCCAGGCGGCTCGCGGACAGCTCGATCGTGAGGCGCCCGGAGTCCGGGACCGTGCCGAGCCGCTCCATCGCGGCGATCTTGGTGAGGGGCCGCCAGTCGGCCCGGAACCGTCCCGTCAGACCGTGGGCCGAGGGCCCGGCGAGCCGCGCGGTGCCCGCGAAGTACGGCGCCCAGAGGTAGACCTCGCTGCCCGCCCGGCACCGGGCGGTGATCGTCGCCTTTCCCCCCACCCGCACGCCCCGGCGCCGGTCGGTGCTGCGGTCCGCGTCCTTCCCGGCGGCGTTGAGCACGGTGATGTGCGGCAGGGTGTAGACACGGGCGCCCAGCAGCAGTTCCTGGTTGCGGTACGGCGACGGACCGAAGGCACCGGTCGCGGCGGAGGGCCGTACCGTCACCAGGGGCGGGACGTCCTCGCGGGTCACGGTCTCCCCGGTGCCGTCCTGCGGGAACCAGTTCTGGTGCGGGTCCGGCGGGGAGTGCACCCGGGCGCCGACGGAGAAGATCGCGTCAGTGACCGCGTTGTCCAGGCTCTGGAGACTCCGGCCGCCGGACGTCCAGCCGCCGCCGAGGGCGGTGAGCGTACTGCTGAGCACGGCCGAGGTGTGGCTGCTGTAGTACTGGGCGCCCTGCCCGCCGACCTCCAGCGGGTCGTTGCCCACGGTCTGCTCGCGGCCCGGGTCGGTGCGGTAGCGGGGCCAGCCGTCGGCCTGCGCGATCACGTCCGCCTGGTCCTGCTGCCGACGGCCCCAGGGCGCGTAGTCGTCCATGTGCCCGAACCGCATCCGGGTGGCCACGGCGTCGGTGGCGGTCGCCTCGCCCAGCTGCGCTCCGACGAGCAGTACGGCGGCCAGCGCTGCCGGGGCCATGCGCAGCACGGGCCGCGCACGGCCCAGCAGGACCAGACCGAGCAGCGCGCCCACGGCCGCCGTCAGGAACACCGGCCAGGCGAACGAACGGACCAGCTGGCTGCCGCTCGCGACGAGGGCGATCAGCGCGAGCAGTCCGCCCGCCGCGCCCACTGCCCGCAGGTCGAGGGGACCGTAGGAGAGCGCGTGCCAGGCAGCGATCACCAGCAGGGCGCACACCACGAAGGTCTGGCGGTAGGAAGTGCCCTGCGGCTCGGCGAAGGCGTGCCACATCAGATGGGTCGGACCCCACTGCATCGACAGGGTCACGACGACCACCAGCAGCGTCCACCCGGCGCGCACCCGGCGCGGAGCCGCGCGGTGGAAGGGCAGGGCGAGCGCGAGCAGCAGTGCCGTGGTGCCCACGAAGAGCGCCGGGGAGCCGAAGCTGTACGTCGTCGGCAGCAGCCGGGCCACCAGGTCCTCCGTGCCCACCGGCGCGAAGTGCGTGAACCGGCCCTCGGAGGCGTGCGCGCTGCCGAAGTAGACGACCGTCACCAGGGGTGCGGCCAGGCCCATGCCGAGGGCGAAGGTCAGGACGGCCCGGCCCGCCGCGGTGAGCCTGCGGCGGCGCGGCAGGTCGGCCAACCACAGCCGCAGCAGGAACACCAGAGCGGCGGCGAGGGTGGCCATGTAGGCCGTGTAGAAGTTGGCGACCCAGGCGGCCGTCACCACGAGCACCGCGACGAGCGGGCGGCGGCCGCTCAGGACCCACTCGCCGACCAGGCAGAGCAGGGGCAGGGCGATCAGTCCGTCGAGCCACATGAGGTTGTACGAGGCGGTCGCCACGGTCCAGCCGCACAGGGCGTAGGACGCGCCCAGCAGGCCCGCCGCCCACCAGCGCCCCGGACGCAGCCTCAGCAGCAGCCAGGCCATGGCGGCAGCGGCGCACGCGATCTTCAGCACGGTGATCACGTACACCGCGAGATCGATCTCGTCCCGTGGGAACACCGCCACGAGCAGCGCGAACGGGCTGGTGAGGTAGGTGCCGAGGTCGGGCAGGAAGCTGGTGCCGAACCCCGACTGCCAGTTGACCAGGAGTCCGCCGGTGGCCCGCCCGTGCAGCAGGTCCCACAGGTGCGCGTGGAACGGCACGTACTGGTTGCCCAGGTCGTTGATGTTCCGGGTGCGCGGCCCGAAGGGGTAGCTGCGGGCGACGGCGTCGGCCGCGCAGAGCACGACGACGGTGAGCGCCGCCGCGAGCAGGGCGGCCCGCGCCGGTCCCGGCGGCGGGGCCGGGGCAGTACTGGTCGCCCGGTCGTCCCTGACGTCGTCCGCGGTCCTCGGTTCGGGCGGGACGGTCGATCGCACCCTTTGTCCGCTGGTCAATTCAAGCCCCCGTCCGGGGCGTTCACCCCGTGCGTTGTCACTGCGTCGATTTAGACAGGGGGTGCATACGGTTGGTTGTCCGACCGCCGATGGCGGTGAAGTGAATTCCGTGCGACCCGCAGGCGACGGTGGCTGAGGGGAACCGTACGGGCAGAGGGAGCTGACATGAGCGAGAGCACCACCCGCGAGGAGCGCTTCGCGCGGGGCCTGGAGATGCTGGGCAGCGTCAACCCCGAGGTGGGACAGGTGGTCGTCGACTCGCTCGCCGACATCAGCCCGGAGATGGGCCACCAGGTCATCGCCTGGGGATTCGGCGAGATCTACGCGCGGCCACAACTCGCGCCTCGTGACCGCCAGTTGGTCACCCTGGGCATGCTCACCGCGCTCGGCGGCTGTGAGGCCCAGCTGGAGGTGCACATCAACACGGCCCTGAACGTGGGCCTGACCCCCGAGCAGATCGTCGAGGCGCTGTTGCAGTCGGCCGGCTATTGCGGCTTCCCGAGGGCCCTCAACGCCACGGCGGTGGCGAAGAAGGTCTTCGGCGAGCGGGGGCTGCTGCCCGTCGGACAGCAGCCCGCCGACCCGTCGGCTACCTCTGCCTGATCCTCAGGAAGGTGACCGAGTTCGCCGGGAAGGTGTACGAGAACTTCCCGGCGACCCCGTCGAAGGTGGACCTCACCGGGGCGACCGCGGTCGACGTCTCGCTGTTCACGGCGTCCGGGGCGGCCGACAGGGTGGTCACCCGGGCCCTGGACGCCACCTTGGCGCGGCCCAGGTCGATCGCCGTACGGGCCGCCGAGTCCTGGGCGTTGACGACCTTGACGATCAGGTCACCGGTCTTCTGATCCAAGGTGGCGACCTGGCGGAACGGCTCGGCCGGCTTGTCGTCGGTGAAGCCGCCCCACTCCTGTCCGTCGAGGTAGAGGGTCACCTGGCGGCCGCGCACCTTGACGTCGATGTCGTAGGCACGGCCGGTCTCGACGGATCCGGCCTTGGAGATCAGCGTCGACTTGCCGCCGTCCACGGCCTGTTCGACGGCGGTCTGGGTGTTGTTCCAGCCGCCGATGTTCCACCAGTAGTAGTTGCCGGTGTCCTTGACGCCGAAGGCGACGAGGAAGCCCTCCTTGCCGGCCTTCTTGGTGGCCTTCACCTTCAGGTCGTAGTCGTGCCAGGACGGGTCGCCGGCCGAGACCATGGTGTTCTCGGCGTTCACGTCGCTCTGCACGTACTGCCCGTCCTGGACGCTCCAGCTGCCCGCGCCGGTGTGGGTCCACTGCGAGGCGCCGGAGGAGAAGTCGTCGGTGAGCAGCGCCCGGCCGTCGGCGTCCGTGACCTTCACGTCGTCGTACGCCGCCGTCGTCGCCCAGGTCGACAGGCCCACGGCGCCGGTGATCGGGGCGAGCAGTGAGGGCGTTGCGGTGGCCGTCGAGGGCACCACGCGGTCGCCGACGTTGTTCATGAACAGTTTCTGGACCTCGTAGTTGGCGGAGTTCCAGGAGGCGTGGTTGTTGAACCAGATCAGGTCCGGGCGCCACTGGACGTAGTCCTCGTTGGCGAACAGCGGGGCGTAGGAGGCGAGTTTGACGACATCGGCGTTGCGCTCCAGACCGGTCATGAACGCGGCCTCGGTGAGGCCGTTCTTGAAGGTGTTGCCCCGGGAGGCGTACTCGCCGAGGAAGACCTTCGGGCCGTTCCTGTCGTAGGAGTCGTAGCGGTCGTTGTTCTGGAGGAACCACCGCGTGCTCTTGTAGTAGTGCTCGTCGACCATGTCGACCTTGGCGTCCTTGTTGAGTTGCCAGGCCGTGTCGAAGGTCGTACCGGAGTCGTCCGGGCCGGAGTTGGAGATCACCTGGACGTCCGGGTACTTCGCCTCGATGGCGGCGCGGAACTCCTTGAACCGGGCGAAGAACTCGTCGGGCAGGTTCTCCTCGTTGCCGACCTCGATGTGGGTGAGGTGGAAGGGCTCGGGGTGGCCCATCTTCGCCCGCGCCTTGCCCCACTTGGAGCTCGCCGGGCCGTTGGCGAACTCGATGAGGTCGAGGGTGTCCTGGATGTGCCGCTTGAGGAGGGCCTCGTCGACGACGGCCTTGTTCTGGCCGCAGCCGGTGACGAGGGCGGGGACGACGGGCAGCGGCATGGCGCCGATGTCCTCGGCGAGACGGAAGTACTCGTAGTAGCCGAGGCCGTAACTCTGGTTGTAGCCCCAGAAGTTGGCATTGGTCGCGCGCTGCTCGACCGGGCCGACGGTGTCCTTCCACTGGTACGAGCGCTTGCGCTGCCAGCCGGAGGCCTGGCTGTAGTCCTCCATGGACCCCGTGTTGACCAGGCAGCCGCCGGGGAAGCGCACGAAGCCCGGGTGCAGGGCGGCGATCTTCTCTGCGAGGTCCTTGCGCAGGCCGTTGGGCTCACCCCGGTAGGTGTCGCGCGGGAAGAGGGAGACCATGTCGAGGGCGGCCGCGGCGGAGGAGGCCACGGTGAGGCGGCCGTGGGAGCTGGTCCTCGTGGCGGTGAGGGTGACCTTGTACCGGGCCCAGCCGCTCTTGGTCACGGTCACCCTGCGGGCGGTGGCGAGTGTGCCGTCGGCGTCCTGGAGGGAGATCGTGAGGGCCGCCCCCGCGTCTGCGCGGGCCCACACCGAGAAGTCGTACTTCTTGCCCTCGTCGACGTGGATGCCGGTGTTGTATCCGGCGTTGGTGACGGATGAACCGGCGGCCAGGGAGAGGTAGTTGCGGTTGCGTTCGTTGAGGCGGCCGTCGTCGTTCAGGACCTGGGCCGTGCCGTCGACCGTCCAGGAGGTCAGCGGGGTGTACGAGGAGTTGTCGGCGCTCGCGTACTCGAAGGACCGGTTCTGCACGAGCTCGGCGTACAGACCGCCGTCCGCGGCCCGGTTGATGTCCTCGAAGAAGACGCCGTACATCGTGTCGTCGATCTTCGCGCCCTTGGCGGCCGGGTCGACGGTGATCGTGTAGTCGGTGACGTCCTCGGCATGGGCGGGGGCGGGGACCAGACCGGCGGCCACCAGGAAGGCGGTGGCGCTGAGACCGAGTCTCCAGCGGGTGCGTGACATGGATGCTCCGCGGCTCTCTGTCGAAGGCGACGTTCGAAATATCAAACGATGATCCGTACTTCGAACGGCAAGATAGGGAGGGTGATCCGTAGCGTCAACGGGTCGCGCGGTTTCGAAAGTGTCGGAGGGCAGGGGCGGATGGGCGGGTTCTGGCCAGTGACGGATCTGCTGGGATACCTGGCCGGGAGCTGGCGGACCGAGCGAACGGTGCGGGATCTGGCGAGCGGGGACGAGGGACGGTTCTCCGGTACGACGGCTTTCGGCCGACTGGAGACCGGCGGGCTGCTGTCCCAGGAGTCGGGCGTCTTCGTCTGGCAGGACGTCCCCCGCCCCGCGGAACGGACCCTGCGCTTCCTGCCGGGCGGGACACCGGGTGCGGCGGACGTCCGCTTCTCCGACGGGCGCCCCTTCCACGACCTCGACCTGACATCCGGCCACCATGTCGCCGACCACCCCTGCGCGGCCGACCTCTACCGCGGCGAGTTCACCGTCCTGGACGCGGACCACTGGCGCACGGTGTGGCGGGTCGGCGGCCCGGCGAAGGACCTGGTCCTGACGACCGACTACACGCGCGGGAACCCCGGCATCGGCTACACGCGCGTGGGGTGAGCCGGTGCGCCCTCGAAACGCAGGTTCCACCGGCCGGCCCTGCCGGTGACCGTGGTCGCCGACAGCGGACGTACGTCGATGTTCCAGTAGGTCGACGGCGGCGCCTTCAGCGCGTACACGAGCGCGGCACGGACCACGGCGGGCTCCGCGACGGCGACGACACGGCCGCCGTCCTCGACGGGCCGGGTGTCGAGCCAGTTTCCGACGCGGGTGATGAAGTCGAGCAGCGACTCGCCGCCGTGCGGAGTCGCCCGCGGGTCGGCGAGCCAGGCGTCCACGGCCTCCGGCTCGCGGGCCATCGCCTCGCCGAGGGTCAGCCCGCGCCAGCGCCCCATGCCACAGTCGCGCAGGCCGAGTTGGACCAACGGGGAGTAGCCGAGGGCATCCCCCGTGGCGCGGCTGCGGGGCGTGGGTGAGCAGTACCGCAGTTCGGCCGCCGCGAGCGGCAGAAGGTCGGGCGCCACGCCCAGCACCTCGTCCCAGCCGGCCTGGTCGAGCGGACGGTCGTCCTCGAACCGCTCGGCGAGCAGCGAGGAACTGCGCGCGGCGGCGACGAACGTGACCCGAAGTTGCATGCGGCGATCGTGAGCCGCGAAAGTGCGCAGGTCAAGAGGCGTTACCGGGGAGTTACCCAGGGTGCCCCGGGGCTCACTGCCCGAAGACGAGCGCCATCCAGAGATCCGGTTCGGCCAGCGGCGCGAACCCGAGCTTCTCGTACACCCCGTGGGCGTCCTGGGTGGCGAGCAGAACACGCCGGAGGCCGTAGGGCCGCAGGTGCTCGCGCACGGCCCCGACCAGCGCCGTACCGATCCCCTCGCCCCGCACCGACCGGTCCACGTACACATCGCACAGCCAGGCGAAAGTTGCCATATCGGTGATCACCCGCGCATAGGCCACCTGATCCCCCGATTCCACCGCGTACACCCCGAAGTTGAGCGATCCGGCGATCGCCCGGTCGTGCTTCTCCCGCGGCCGCCCGGTCGCCCAGTACGAGTCGGTCGACAGCCACTGGTGCACCCGCTCGGCGTCGATGCGGTCGGGGTCGGTGGAGATCTCGTAGCCCTCGGCGAGGGGCGGGATGTCGGTCATGCCGGGAGATTCCCAGGCCACGAGCGCGGACGTCGAACGGTTTTCCCGCGGGCGTTGTCAGTGCCGGGTGCGATGCTGCGGACATGACGGGGATGACGACCGCCACGGACTACGCGTGGCTGAGGGAGCGGTACGAGTTCCTCATGGAGGCGTACTGCGTGACGCTGGTCAGGGACATCACGCCCGAGGGACTGCTCGCGGAGTTGGGAGCCGACGGTCGGAGCCGGATCGTCGGCGTGGACGGACTGAGCGGACCGTCGTACGAGGCAGCCGGCCCCTTCCGGCTGTTCGTCGGGGCCACGGCGTTGGACGGCTGGACACTGATGGTCGAGTTCAACGGCTACCTCGGCATCACCGACGAGGCCATGCTGCCCGTCTCGCGGGGGCGCAGAGTGGTCTCGCAGTTCCTCAACGTCAACGCCGTGGACCGCTTCTGCTGGTACGAAGACGGCGATCTGCACCTGCACTTCGAGCCCCTGTTCGCCGACGCGCGGTTCGGCAGCCGGCCGGACGAACTCCTCACCGAGATGCGGGAGTCGGGCTTCGACCTGGCCGAGCGCGACGAGGACGGCGACCACGACGCCTATTACGAGACCCTGACCGGGGCCTCCTTCGCCCTCGCCCATCGCCTCACCGGCATACGCCTGACACCGGAGCTCTTCGCCCACGCCGAGTTCCTGTGCGCGGTCGCACCGGTACCGCGCGGCTAGAGCACCTCGTCGCAGGCGGTGCGAAGCCGGCGTACGCCTTCCTGGATCTCCTGCGGGCCGGCCACCGCCGCGAAGCTCAACCGGGCGTGTCCGGCGGGAGGTTCGGCGCTGAAGTACGGGCGGCCAGGGGTGATCGCGACGCCCGCGCGCAGGGCCGCGGCGGTCAGGGCGGTCTCGTCCGTTCCGTCCGGCAGGCGGAGCCAGAGGTGGTAGCCGCCCGAGGGGATGTGCGGGAGGGCGAGTTCGGGCAGGCCAAGGCGGAGGGCCGTGGTCATGGTGTCCCGGCGGGTCTTCAACTCCGCCGAGATCGTGCGCAGATGGCGGGGCCAGGCCGGGGAGCCGACAAGTTCCAGGGCCGCCTCCTGGAGGGGGCGGGGGACGAAGAACGTGTCGACGATCTGGATCGCGCGCAGGCGCTCCAGCACGGGGCCGCGTGCGGCGAGCGCGCTCACCCGGAAGCTCGGCGAGGTCGCCTTGGTCAGCGAGCTCACGTGCACGACGACTCCGTCGGGGTCGTCGGCGGCCAGCGGGCGCGGCAGCGGGCCGGCGTCCTCGTGCACGAGCCGCCGTACGAAGTCGTCCTCGACGACGAACGCGCCGGCCTCGCGGGCGATCCGCAGCACCTCGCCGCGGCGCCCGGGGGCCAGCGCCGCGCCGGTCGGGTTCTGGAACAGCGGCTGGCACACGAACACCCGGGCGCCGGTCGCCCGGAAAGCGTCGGCGAGGAGGGCGGGCTTCACCCCGTCCGGGTCCACCGGGACGGGGACGGGGCGCAGGCCCGCCGAGCGGGCGATCGCGAGCATGCCGGGGTAGGTGGGCGACTCGACGAGCACGGGTGCGCCGGGCGGGGCCAGCGCGCGCAGCGCGGTCGTGAGCGCCGACTGGCCGCCCGCGGTGATCAGCACCTCCGCGGCCGTGACCGCGCCGCCGATGTTCCGCGCGAACCACTCGCGCAGTTCCGGCAGCCCTTCCGTCGGCGGCCGGCCCCAGGCTCCCGGACGGCGGCCCGCGCGGGCCAGGGCCGCGGACATCGCGCGCTCCGGCTGGAGGGTGGGGTGCAGATAGCCGCCGTTGAACTCGACCACCCCGGGCGCCGGTGCGGCCAGCGAGACCAGGACGCCGGACGCGTCGACCGAGCGCGGTACGAGGTCGGCTGCGCCGTCCGCGCTCAGCGCGACCTCCTGCCAGGAGGTGTCCCCGGCCGCGGCGGCGACGGTGCGCGCCTGAGCGCGGTAGGCGCCGGCGCCGGGGCGGGTGACCACCAGCCCCTCGGCGGCGAGCTGGGCGAGGGCCCGGGAGACGGTCACCGGGCTGACCCGGAACCGGTCGACGAGGGCCCGGCTCGACGGGAGCTTTCCGCCAGGAGAGTAGCGGTTGAGCTCCTGCCGCAGCCGTTCCGCCAGTTCGGTGACGCTGCTACGCTCATGCATGAGAGTACAGAGTAGCGCTACCGCATCGACCGGGATAGCGGTTCCGGCTCCGACGAGGACCTTCGGCACCGTCCAGGCCGCGCTCGGCGTCGCGGCTTTCTCCCTCACCTTCCCCGCCACGGCGTGGGGTCTTGAGGGCTTCGGGCCCTGGTCGATCGTTGCCGTGCGCAGCGTCCTCGCGGCACTCGTCGCGGGCGGGTGTCTACTCGCGCTGCGCGTCCCGATGCCGAGCCGTCGTCACTGGCCGGGGCTCGCGGTCGTCGTGGCCGGGGTCGTCGTCGGGTTCCCGCTGCTGACCACGCTCGCCCTGCAGACGTCGACCACCGCGCACGCCGCCGTCGTGGTGGGTCTGCTCCCCCTGACGACCGCGCTGCTCTCCGCCCTGCGCATGGGCACCCGCCCCTCGCGCACCTTCTGGACGGCGGCTCTCGCGGGGGCCGCCGCGGTGGTGGCCTTCACCGTGCAGCAGAGCGGCGGCGCCCTGACGACCGCCGACCTGTATCTGTTCGCCGCGCTGCTGGTGTGCGCGGCCGGCTACACCGAGGGCGGCCGGCTGGCCGGGGTGATGCCCGGCTGGCAGGTCATCGCCTGGGCGCTGGTGCTGTGTCTGCCGTTCAGCCTGCCCGCGGCGGCTCTCGCGCTGTCGTTCGAGCCCGTGCACCTCACCGCGCACAGTGCCGCCGGGCTGCTGTGGGTGGCGGCGGGCTCGCAGTTCGTCGGCCTGGTCGTCTGGTACCGGGGCATGGCGGCGATCGGGATCCCCAAGGCCAGCCAGTTGCAGTTGGCCCAGCCCCTGCTCACACTGGTGTGGTCGGTGCTGCTGCTCGGCGAGCACCTGACGGTGGCCGCCCCGCTGACGGCCGCGGCGGTGCTGGTGTGCATCGCGGTCACCCAGCGGGCGCGGGGCTGACCGGCGCGCACGCGCCGGTCCCAACGGGCCCCCGCGCCGTAGAATCGGGCCACGGACCGCTGCTCCCGCACTTGGTGAGGAGGCCCCAGACGATGCACGCAACCGTGGGCGACCAGCTTGTCCAGCACGGCAGGGTGGTCGGACAGCAGGACAAGGTCGGTGAGATCGTCGAGGTGATGGGTCAGGAGGGCACCCCTCCGTACCGCGTCCGCTTCGAGGACGGGCACGAAGGCGTGTGCTCACCCGGCCCCGACACCGAGATCAGGCACCGCTTCCAGCAGACCGGCCGGTGACCCGGCGCGGGGGACCCGCCGGCTCCCGGTAGTGGTCGGCGACCACCCGCGCCATCGCCCCGATGCGGTCGGCGGAGACTTCCTTCGCGGCGAAGAAGACATGCCCGCGCACCTGTGCGTACTCGCGCGCGAGCGTGAGGTGCCGGGACAGCTCCGCGGGGTCCTGCCAGGCCGGGGGCTGCGCGGGGTCCCCCGCCTTGTACAGCGCCTCGCCGAGGTACAGCTTGGTCCTGCTCGCCCGCGCCTGCTCCGCCCACCAGGGCACCAGCTCGGCGTAGTCGGCGGCGGCGAAGCCGATGTTCCAGTACAGCTGCGGCACGAGGTAGTCGATCCAGCCCTCGCGCACCCACTTGCGGGTGTCCGCGAAGTTGTCGTCGTACGACTGCACACCCGCGCGCGTGTCCGAGCCGAGCGGGTCGGTGGCCGCGTTGCGCCACACGCCGAAAGGGCTGATGCCGAACTGCGTGGTGGGGCGGATCCGCCTGATGCGGGCCGCGGTCTCCAGGACCAGCTTGTCGATGTTGTCCCGCCGCCAGTCGGCCCGGTTCGAGAAAGCGCCGCCGTACGCGTCGTAGGCCGCGTCGTCGTCGAAGGTCTGGCCGGCCACCGGGTACGGGTAGAAGTAGTCGTCGAAGTGGACCCCGTCGACCGGGTACTTGTGCACCGCGTCGAGGATCGCGTCCTGGACGAAGGCGCGGACCTCGGGCAGTCCGGGGTTGTAGTAGAGCTTCCCGCCGTACGGCACCACCCAGTCCGGGTGCTTGCGTGCGGGGTGGGAGGCCGCCAGCTTGGTCGGGTCGCCGTGGTTGGCGACGCGGTACGGGTTGAACCAGGCGTGCAGTCGCAGGCCTCGCCGGTGCGCCTCGGTGACGGCGGTGCCGAGCGGGTCCCAGCCGGGGCTCTTGCCCTGCGTCCCGGTGAGGTAATGCGACCAGGGCTCGTACGTCGAGGGCCACAGGGCGTCGGCGGTGGGCCGTACCTGGAACATCACCGCGTTCAGGCGGTCCGCCGCCGCCCGGTCGAGGTGGGCGATCAGCTCAGCGCGCTGCTGTGCGGCGGTCAGCCCCGGCTTCGACGGCCAGTCCCGGTTGGACACGGTGGCCAGCCACACGCCCCGCATCTCGATCGCCGCCCGCCCTCTCGGGCGGCCCGGCGCGGCGGCCGCTCCCGAGGCCGTCGTCAGGGTGGACAGCGCGGCCAGCGCGAAGGCCCGGCGCGACAGACGTCCCATGTGCACACTCCCCCTACACCACGGATCCGCTCGGTCACGGATCGTCTCCGCGCCCCAGAATGCCCGAACGATGCCGGACCCAGACGATCGATCATCGATCCCTGGGAGTAACGTGCTCGAACGGAGCAGGATCCGGCCACCGCCGGCCTGCCACCAGGTGAAGATCAGCGAAAGGGACGAAGTGACGGACTTCCCGGCCGGAGACATCGCGCGTGTCGGAGTCGTGGGCTGCGGCCAGATGGGGGCGGGCATCGCCGAGGTGTGCGCCCGCGCCGGTCTGGACGTGAAGGTCGCCGAGACCACCGGCGAGGCCCTGGAGATCGGCCGCACCCGGCTGTTCAACTCCCTGACCAAGGCCGCCGAACGCGGCAAGATCACGGCGGACGAGCTGGCGGACACCCAGGCCCGCCTGAGCTTCACCACCGACCTCGGCGAGTTCGCGGACCGCGATCTGGTCATCGAGGCCGTCGTGGAGAACGAGCAGGTGAAGACCGAGATCTTCCGGGTGCTCGACCAGGTGGTGACCCGCCCGGACGCGATCCTGGCCTCCAACACCTCCTCCATCCCGCTGGTGCGGCTGGCGGTCGCCACCTCGCGGCCCGACCAGGTCGTCGGCATCCACTTCTTCAACCCGGCCCCGGTGCAGAAGCTCGTCGAGCTGATCCCGGCGCTCACCACGTCCGAGGGCACCCTGGCCCGCGCCCAGCAGTTCGCCGAGAAGCTGCTCGGCAAGCACGCGATCCGCGCCCAGGACCGCTCCGGCTTCGTGGTCAACGCGCTGCTGATCCCGTATCTGCTGTCCGCGATCCGGATGTTCGAGTCGGGCATCGCGAGCCGCGAGGACATCGACAACGGCATGGAGCTGGGCTGCGCCCACCCGATGGGCCCGCTGAAGCTGTCCGACCTGATCGGCCTGGACACCGTCGCCTCGGTCGCCTTCTCGATGTACGAGGAGTACAAGGAGCCGCTGTACGCCGCTCCCCCGCTGCTGCAGCGCATGGTCGACGCGGGTCGGCTCGGCCGCAAGTCCGGCTCGGGCTTCTACACCTACGGCTGACCTGCACCCTGTCCGTTCCAGGGTGCCGATTACACAGTGCTACGAACGTGGGCCCGGCGCTCTGGGGAGTGCCGGGCCCGTGTCATTCACACACCGTGTGCGCACCGGGCCCGCATATGCCCGTCGCACACTCTCCCCATGCGCCCACCAGGCGAGTTGACTCTTCATGCGCATGCAAGGGATGTGACGACTACGGAAAGGAGCGGACCCGTGACCGCCGACCCGGAGCATCCCGTGGTCCATGGAGAACTCGCAGAGTTACGACGCCGCCTCGATGTCGCGTACGCACGTGTCGAGGGAGGTCTCGCTCTGCTCAGTCACCGTACGGAGGAGACGGACAAGGAGATCGACGATCTGAGCGCACGCATCATCGCCCTGGAGCACGCCCGCTGGCCGCTTCCCGCGATCTCGGCGATCACCGCCGCGGGCGCGCTCCTCGTGGCGATCTGGCAGGCCCTCGGTCACTGAGGCTTCGGGACACCCGGGCGGGGGATCAGGGCAAGGGCCTGTCCGGCCCGCGGCGCCGGCATGATCCGCCGGGCAGGCCCTAGGTGTCCTGACCGAGCTTCAGGTGATGCAACAGGAGTAACGCGGCCGCCATGTTGGCGGCCGGGACCTCCCCACGGGCGACCATGTCGGGAACGAGTTTCAGGGGGACCCATTCCCGGCGGTCGGACTCGAAGTCGTCCACGGGGTGCCCGATGTACTCGCCCTCGTCGGCCCAGTAGATGTGGTGCCGGGCGTCGGTGAGCCCGTTGGAGGGCTCCACGCTCATCAGGTGCTGGAGCGGCCCCGGTCGCCAGCCGGTCTCTTCCTCGAGTTCCCTGGCGGCCGCGACGGCGATGTCCTCGCCGTCCTCGACCACCCCCGCGGCGAGTTCCCAGCCCCAGCTGTCGGTGATGAAGCGGTGGCGCCACAGCAGCAGGACCTCGTTGGCCTCGTTCACCACCGTGGCGACGGCGACGGGCCGCAGCCGTATCAGGAAGTGGTCGAGATGCCGGCCGTCCGGCAGCTCGACATCGGCGAGATTGACGCTGAACCAGCGGTTTTCATACACAGTTTGTTCGTTCTGTTTCGTCCACTGCACGGTTCTGCCACCTTCCGTCGAGTAAGTGGCAATATCGCAGCAGGGACTGTGGGGTGTCGGCGTCCGTGTGCCGGCCTACAGGGGCACGCGCAGTGCGCCGTCGATCAGTTCGGCCGCCGCGGACGTGCCCGCGCAGCCGCTCCGGACCAGGTGTTCGCGCACCGCTCTGAGCCTGTCGCGCAGGCGCTGAGACTCCATTCCCCGGGCCTGTTCCGCCATCTGCACGGCGGTGGCCACCGCTTTGTCGGTGTTGCCCTGACGCAGCTCGATCGTGCTGAGCATGGCGAGCCGGTGCACCCGGCCCCGGTCGTGGGCCGGGTTGTCGACGGCGGCCGCCGCGTGCGCGGCCGCTGCCGCGAGTTCGCCGAGGCTGAGGAGTGCCTCCGCCACCTGGACGTTGACGAGGCCCGGCTGGACATAGCCGGTCTCGTCCGGCTCGTATCCGCGCCGGATGCGTTCGGCGGCCTGCTCGGCCCGCCGGATGCAGGACAGCGCGGTCGTGCCGTCGCCGAGGTGGGCGTACGCCTTGGCCTGCATCGCGTAGAGGTCGCAGGCGAGCGCGGGGGTGATGTGCTTGCCCGCCGCCCTGAGCGCGGCCTCGGCGAAGGCGACGGCCTGGCGGTACTGCCGCATGAACAGGGACTGGTTGACCAGCAGCGCGATGACGTATGCGCCAAGGCCCCGGTCGCCGCTGGCCTTGGCGAGCCTGAGGGCCTGGTGGAAGTAGCGCTGGGCGAGACCGTGCGCGTCGGAGTCGTAGGCGCAGATGCCGGCGACCGCGACCAGTCCGCCGGTGGCGCGGTGCAGTTGGCGTCCCGTCTCGTCGGTGTAGCTGCCGCGCAGCAGCGGGGCGGCCTCGGCGTTGAGGAAGCCGACGATCCGGGTGCGGGTCGCTATGCCGCCGGCCTTGCGGTACATCTGCTCGTAGTGGGTGCGGGCGGCGCGGAGCATCTCGATGTCGGCGTGGGTGACCCGGTGCCGGCCACCGCGGGAGACGTCGACGTCCTCGGGCGGGTTCTCCCACTCCCACACGGGCATGACGGCGGGCGTGCCGGTGACCGCGGGGGCGCCCAGGATGTGCGGGCGCTGCTGTTCGTCGGAGCGCCACAGGGCGGTGGCCCGCTCGACGAAGCCGGACAGGGAGGTGCCGTGCGGGGCGGACGGTTCGCCGGGCACGCCGAGGCCGATGTCGTCGAGGGTGACGGGACGCCGGAGCCGGCGCGCGAGCACCTCGCAGATCAGGTCGGGCACCTGGCCGCGCGGACGCTGGCCCTTCAACCACCGCGCCACGGCGGTGTGTTCGTACCTGAGCGCGAGACCGCGTGCCCTCCCGGCCTGGTTCACATGTGCGGCAAGCCCGGCGTGCGAGATCCCGGCTTCGTCAAGGATCGCGTCGAGCAGAGTGTTGGGCTGCATCGGTGCCCCCCGGATGGCTCGGTGCCGTCAGATTAGTGGGTGCGTCTTCACACGGGGTGTGAACGGAGTGCTCGAATCCGCAGGGTGTGCGCACTGTTGCGGAGAGTTGCCGCCCGGTTGACTGAAATGCCTCGCAAGAGGCCGGTCGGGCCGCCGGCTCCCCCTCGTACAGTGCGGTGGCCTGGCCGTGGGCTTGACGGGGCGACATCCGGGGTGCCGCTAGAGGTGCGTTGTCGGCTGCGGGTGCGTGGTGGCTGGTCGCGCAGTTTCCCGCGCCCCTGAAGGGCGTTTGTGCCGGCGGTCGTTCCGAAGGGCCAGTAGGGCGACGTCGTCCTTCGGTGTGCCGCCCGTGTGGTCCAGTAACGCCGTGAAGACCATGCCCAATACCGCCTGAGGCGGGACCTCCGTGGCCTTCTGAAGGGCCGCGTGCAGAGAAAAGAACCGGCCATGAGCGTCCCTGGCGTCCTCAGCGCCGTCCGTGTGCAGGACCAGGGTCTCGCTCGGCAACAGGTGGCCGCACTGCAACCCGGACAAGTCGCCGGGCAGCGGGAAGGGACCGAGGGGCGGCAGCGGTTCCTCGCCGGAGAGTTGCTCGACCACTGAGCCACTGAGCACGTACGGCCACGGGTGACCGCAGTTCAGTGCGCGCAGCTCGCCGTCCTCGCCGATCTCCAGCAGCAGTACGGTGACGAACTCCTCGGCGGCCGTGCCGTCCCGTTCGGCGCCCTCGCGCAGGTGACGGGCGAGCGCACGGTCCAGTCTGCGCAGTACTCCCCCGAGTTCGGGCTCGTCGTGGACGGCCTCGCGGAAGCTGCCGAGGACCGCGGCGGCCGTACCGATGGCGGCGAGGCCGTGGCCGCGGACATCGCCCATGACGACACGCACGCCGTAGTCGGTGGCGACGGCCTCGTACAGGTCGCCGCCGATGGTGGCGCCCCGGTCGGCGGACATCTGGGCCGCGGCCACGCTGAGCCCGTCGATCCGCGGGGGCAACGGCCGCAGCAGCACCCTCTGGGCGGCGCCCGCGACCTGACGGGCCTGCCGGAGTTCCCGCAGCAGGGCGCGCCTGACATGGATGATCAGCCCGGTGCCCACCGCGAAGAACACGGCACTGGTCGCGACCCGCGCGCCCAGGCCGTTCTGCTGCGCGAGGGGGCAGGTCAGCTTGTACGTGATCGCGACGGCACCCCACATGGTGGGGAGCCCCATCGAGAGGACACGGCGCAGCGACCCCGCCCGGGGAACCGCAGCCTTGATGGACATCATGCCGATGGCCCCCCAACTAGGCCCTGCACACGCGATCGGACCGACCCCGAGAGGCCGGTCCGATTCTGTCGAGCGCATGGGCCAAAAGGGCCAGATCGCCGGGAGAACTCACCCTATCGAGTGAAGTGACCGGATATGGGGGTGTGCGGGCGCAGCCCCACACCCCCAGGGCGACTAGGCCCTCAGCACCGCCCCGGTCCGCTCGCCCGCGAGGGCGACCGCCGCGTCCCGAGCCGCGGAAGCCTCGTCCACGGTCAGCGTCCGGTCACCCGCACGGAAGCGCAACGCGTACGCCAGCGACTTCCGCCCGTCACCCAGCTGCTCCTCGTTCTCGTACACGTCGAACAGCCGGATGCCCTCGAGGAGTTCGCCCGCACCCTCACGCAGCGCGGCCTCGACCTCGGCGTGCGGCACGAACTTGTCGACGACCAGGGCGACATCCTGCGTGGCCACCGGGAACGTGGAGATGTTCGGCGCCTGCGGGGTGTCGTCGCCTGCCGCCTCCAGGACGTCCAGGTCCAGTTCCATCGCGCAGGTGCGGGCGGGCAGCCCGAACGCCTTCACGACGCGCGGGTGCAGCTCACCGGCATGGCCGACGACGGTGTCGCCGACCACGAACTCGGCACAGCGCCCGGGGTGCCACGGCCCGTACTGACCGCCCCGCACGACCAGTTCGGCCCCGGCCTCACGCGCGACCAGTCGACCGGCCTCGACCGCGTCGGCCCAGTCGGCCGGACGGCCCCTGCCCCACCAGCCGGCCTGCTCGCGCGCCCCGGCGAGCACCACGGCCACGCGCCGCGGCTGCTCCGGCAGCGCGGCGTCCAGCTCGGCGATCTCCGCGTCCGTGGGACGGCGGTCGACCGGCAGCACCGCGGCGACCCGCTGCTCCGAACGCGGCAGGAAGACCAGCCCGGTCTCGAACAGGGCCAGGTCGTGCGTGCCCCGCCCGTCGTTGCGTCGCAGCGCACCGAGCAGACCCGGCAGCAGGGACGTACGGAGCGCGGGCTCCTCGTCGTTGAGCGGGTTCGTCAGCCTGACGACACGGCGGGCCGGGTCGTCGGCCTCCAGGCCGAGCTGGTCGAAGACCTGCTCGCTCACGAAGGGGTAGTTCGGCGCCTCGACGTACCCGGCACCGGCCAGCACCCGCCCGACCCTGCGGTGCAGCCGCTGACGGTGGGTCAGGCCACGCCCGGCCGGCGGCCTGGGCAGTGTGGAGGGCAGGTTCTCGTAGCCCTCCAGACGGATGACCTCTTCGGCCAGGTCGTTGATGTCCCGGAGGTCGGGACGCCAGGACGGCACGGTGACGACCAGCTCGTCCTGCCCGTACACGTCGCAGCCGACCTCCTGGAGACGCCGTACGACGGTCTCGCGGCCGTAGGAGACACCCGCGACCTTGTCGGGGTGGTCCGCCGGAATGCTGATGGTGTGCGGGGCGGACGGGGCGACGACCTCGGTGACACCGGCCTCGGCGGTGCCGCCCGCGAGCAGCACCAGCAGGTCGACCGTGCGCTGCGCGGCAGCGGAGGCGGCCTGCGGGTCGACACCGCGCTCGAAGCGCCGGGACGCCTCGGAGGACAGCTTGTGGCGCCGGGCCGTGCGCGCGATGGAGACCGCGTCGAAGTGGGCGGCCTCGATGACCACGTCGGTGGTGCCTTCACCCTCGACGTGGTCGGCGATCTCGGTGTTCGCGCCGCCCATCACGCCGGCGAGGCCGATCGGGCCCCGCTCGTCCGTGATGACCAGGTCCTCGGCGTGCAGCTTCCGCTCGACGCCGTCGAGGGTCTTGATCCGCTCGCCCTCTTCGGCGCGGCGCACCCCGATGGTGCCCTGGACCAGGGTGCGGTCGTAGGCGTGCAGCGGCTGGCCGAGCTCCATCATCACGTAGTTGGTGACGTCGACGGCGAGCGAGATCGGGCGCATGCCGACCTTCTGGAGCCGGCGCTGCAGCCAGAGCGGGGAGCGGGCCTCGGGGCTCAGACCGGTGACGGTGCGCGCGGTGAAGCGGTCGCAGCCGAACGGGTCGGAGACCTGGACCGGATAGCCGAAGGCGTTCGGGCCCGGCACGTCGAGGAGCGCCGGGTCGCGCAGCGGGAGGCCGTAGGCGATGGCGGCCTCGCGGGCCACGCCGCGGATGGACAGGCAGTCGCCGCGGTTGGCGGTGACGGCGATGTCCAGGACCTCGTCGACCAGTTCGAGGAGCTCGATGGCGTCCTTGCCTACCACGGTCTCCGGCGGCAGCACGATGATGCCGTGGCTGCCGTCGTCGCCCATGCCCAGCTCGTCGCCGGAGCAGATCATGCCGTGCGAGGTCTTGCCGTAGGTCTTGCGGGCGGAGATCGAGAAGCCGCCGGGCAGCGTGGCACCCGGGAGCACGACCACGACCTTGTCGCCGACGGCGAAGTTCCGGGCGCCGCAGACGATCTCCTGGGGCTCACCGGTGCCGTTGGCCTGGCCGACGTCGACCGTGCAGAAGCGGATCGGCTTCTTGAAGCCCTCCAGCTCCTCGATGGTCAGCACCTGGCCGACGACCAGGGGGCCCTTGATGTCGGCGCCGAGGTGCTCGACGGACTCGACCTCGAGACCGGCCGAAATGAGCTTGGCCTGGACGTCACGGCCGGTTTCGGTCGCCGGCAGGTCGACGTACTCCCGCAGCCAAGAAAGCGGGACCCGCATCAGATCTCCATCCCGAACGGCCGGGTGAACCGGACGTCACCCTCGACCATGTCTCGCATGTCCTCGACGTTGTGGCGGAACATCAGCATCCGCTCGATGCCGAACCCGAAGGCGAAGCCGCTGTACTTCTGCGGGTCGACGCCACAGGCGGTCAGCACCTTGGGGTTGACCATCCCGCAGCCGCCCAGCTCGATCCAGCCCTCCGAGGAGCAGGTACGGCAGGGGCGGTCGGGGTTGCCGACGGACTCGCCGCGGCAGACGTAGCACACCATGTCCATCTCGGCGGACGGCTCGGTGAAGGGGAAGAAGTTCGGGCGCAGCCGGGTCTTCATGCCCTCGCCGAACAGGGCCTGGACCATGTGGTCCATGGTGCCCTTGAGGTCGGCCATGGTCAGGCCCTCGTCGACGGCCAGCAGTTCGACCTGGCGGAAGACCGGGGTGTGCGTGGCGTCCAGCTCGTCGGTGCGGTAGACGACGCCGGGGCAGATCACGTACACCGGCAGCTCACGGCTGAGCAGCGAGCGGATCTGCACGGGCGAGGTGTGGGTGCGCAGCACGACACCGGACTCGGTGCCGCCTTCCGGGCCCTCGACGAAGAAGGTGTCCTGCTCACCGCGGGCCGGGTGGTCCGGGCCGATGTTGAGCGCGTCGAAGTTGAACCACTCGGCCTCGACCTGGGGGCCCTCGGCGACCTCGTAGCCCATGGCCACGAAGACGTCCTCGATGCGCTCGGAGAGCGTGGTGAGCGGGTGGCGGGCGCCGGCCGGCACACGGTCGTACGGCAGTGTGACGTCCACCGCCTCCTCGACCAGCACACGCTGGTCGCGCTCGGCCTCCAGCTCGCCCTGGCGGGCGGCGAGGGCCTTGTTCACCGCGCCGCGGGCCTGGCCGACGAGTTTGCCGGCGGCGGCCTTGGCGTGCGGGGGCAGGGCGCCGATCTCGCGGTTGGCGAGGGCCAGCGGGGAGGCGCCCCCGGTGTGGGCGACCTTGGCCTCCTGGAGCGCGTCGAGGGAGTCCGCCGCGGCGAAGGCGGCGAGCGCCTCTTCCCGCATGCGCTCGATCTCTTCCGGTTTCAGGGCCTCGACCTCTACAGGGTCGTACGACTTGTTCGGTGCCGACATCTCTTCCCGTGCTTCCGATTGGCTGGCTGAAGGTCCCCGTCACCGACTCACGCCGACTCTTTCGGAGGGCCGTCCATGGGACACAAAGGTGCCAAAGGCCGAGTCTAACGGGGTGGGGGTGTACGAATGCGCCCGCGGGCGGCTCGGCGGATCTCAGCTGAGATAGGCCGGAGCGCTCACGGGCAACGTAAATCGGAACTCGGCGCCGCCCTGGGAGCCGCGGCCGACCGTGATGGTGCCGCCGTGGGCCTCGACGATGCCCTTGACGATGTAGAGCCCCAGGCCGGTGCCACCGCGCTTGCTGCCCCGCCAGAAGCGGGTGAAGACGCGGTTCATGGACTCCTCCGGGATGCCGGGACCCTCGTCGCTCACCGTGACCGACGTACCGGTGTCCTCTCCCTCCCGGGGGGACGCCGTGGGCGTGATGTCAATCGTGACGGTTCCCTCGCCGTGCCGCACCGCATTTTCGAGCAGGTTGCTGAGCACCTGGTCGATCTTGTCGGGATCGGCCCACAGCATGGGCAGCGGCTGCTCCAGGCGCAGCAGGAACCGGTCGGCGGCGAGGCCCGCGGCGACGTAGGCCTGGATGTGGCGTCCGACGGCGGCGCCGATGTCGACGGGCTGGCGCCTGACCTCCAGGCGCCCGGAGTCGATGCGGGAGATGTCGAGCAGCTCGGCGATGAGCCGGGTGACCCGGTCGGCGTCCGCGTCGACCGTCTCCAGCATCAGGCGCTTCTGGTCGTCGGTGAACCTCTCCCACTTGGCGAGGAGGGTCGCGGTGAAGCCCTTGACGGAGGTGAGCGGGGAGCGCAGCTCGTGGGCGACGGTGGCGATCAGCTCGGCGTGGCTGCGCTCGGTGCGGCGGCGGGCCTCGGTGTCGCGCAGGCTGACCACGACACGGTGGACGGGTCCGGTGGGCTCGGCGCGCACGTACTGTGCGGAGACCAGGACCTCACGGCCGCCCGGCAGCAGCAGGTTCCGCTCGGGCTGTCGCCTGCGGATGGCGAGGCCTCCGTAGGGATCGGTCAGCTGCCACCAGCGCCGCCCCTCCAGGTCCTCTAACGGAAGGGCCTTCTCCAGTCGCTGTCCGAGGGCGTTCTCGGCGGGCAGGGCGGTGATCCGGGCCGCGGCGGCGTTGAAGCAGATCACGCGGCCCTGCTCGTCCGCGACGACCAGGCCGTCGGGCAGCTGGTCGGGATCGATGCCGAGCTCGGCGAGACCACCGGCGCAGGCCTCGGACACGCCGTGCGCGCTCCTCGTGCCGACACTCATCCCCGCACCCCACCTCTCAGGCGTCTGAGGGGCCCCCGAGCTGGTCACCCTACTGGTTCTCGGTGACGGAGCGGCACCCTCCGAGGGCGCGCTGTGCACGGGCTGACGCATAGAGACATACGGCGGCCGCGGTGGCGAGGTTCAGGCTCTCGGCCTTCCCGTGGATCGGGACACGCACCACGGCGTCCGTGAGTGCGCGGGTCTCCTCCGGGAGCCCCCAGGCCTCGTTGCCGAAGACCCACGCGGTCGGCCCGCCCATGGTGCCCTTGTCGAGCTCGGCGTCGAGGTCGTCGGTGCCGGCCCCGTCGGCGGCGAGAATGCGCACACCGGCCCGCCTGAGCCCCTCGACTGCGTCCTCCACGGGTACGCCCACGGCGACGGGCAGGTGGAAGAGGGAGCCCACCGAGGCGCGTACGGCCTTGGGGTTGTAGAGATCGACGGACGCGTCGGTCAGTACGACGGCCTCGGCTCCGGCGGCGTCGGCGCACCGCAGGACGGTGCCGGCGTTCCCGGGGTCCCGTACGTTGGCGAGCACGGCGACGAGCTTCGGCCGGGCGGCGAGGATCTCCTCGAAGGGGGTGTCGAGGAACCGGCAGATCCCGACGAGCCCCTGCGGGGTGACCGTCGTCGAGATGTCGGCGATGACGTCCTCGGCGGCGAGGTGCACGCGGGCCCCGACGGCCCGGGCCTCCCCCACGATGTCGGCGTACCGCTCCGCGGCCTCGACGGTAGCGAACAGCTCGACCAGGGTGTCCTTGTGTCCCGCGGCCTCGCGCACGGCCTGCGGCCCCTCGGCGAGGAACAGCCGCTCCTTGCCCCGGAAGTTCCGCCGGGCGAGCCGCCGGGCGGCCGAGACCCGGGGGGACCGGGGGGAGATCAACTCGGGGGTGACGGGGGGCATTCGACTCACCTTCGGTACCAATTCTCCGCACCACTCAACGCAACGGACCCGCAGGCAGAAACCCACGGGTCCATCCAGTCACGTCGGCCTAGGCCAAGTGCGACGTCACGCGGCCTTGGGCGCGTTCACGTCGGCCGGCAGCGCCTTCTGGGCGACCTCGACGAGCGCCGAGAAGGCGGTCGCGTCGTTGACGGCCAGCTCGGCCAGGATCTTGCGGTCGACCTCGATGTTCGCGGCCTTCAGACCCTGGATGAGGCGGTTGTACGTCATGCCGTTGGCGCGGGCAGCGGCGTTGATGCGCTGGATCCACAGCTGACGGAAGTCGCCCTTGCGCTTCTTGCGGTCGTTGTAGTTGTAGACCAGCGAGTGGGTGACCTGCTCCTTGGCCTTGCGGTACAGGCGCGAACGCTGACCGCGGTAGCCGGAGGCCGCCTCGAGGATCGCCCGGCGCTTCTTGTGGGCGTTGACTGCCCGCTTGACGCGTGCCACTTGTTAACTCCTTGTAGCGGGGCCGTGGTTGGACTCACACGGCCCGGTATCGATTGGGTCCCGGTCTAGAGGTGCTTCAGGCGCTGGGCGCCCGGCCTCACTTGCCGAGAAGCTTCTTGATCTTCGCGGCGTCGCCCGGGGCCATCTCGGCGTTGCCGGTGAGGCGACGCGTCACGCGGGACGACTTGTGCTCGAGCAGGTGGCGCTTGCCGGCGCGCTCGCGGAGCACCTTGCCGGAGCCGGTGATCTTGAAGCGCTTGCTGGCACCGCTGTGCGACTTGTTCTTCGGCATAGCGCCGTTCTCTCCTCGTCGGTGGCGCTCCGGTGCCCGGTCCTGAAACCGGGCACTGTGAGCGTCGCTCTTGTATCGGTTGGGTCCTGGGGACTCGCGTCCCCCCGGGATCACGCCTCGGCGGAAGCCTCTGCCGGGGTCTCGACCTCGGTCTCGACCTCGGTCTCGGTCGCGATACCGGTCTCGTCCTCGTCGGACTCCGCGGCGTTCTGCGACTTGCCGGGGTTGGCCTTCGCGTCTGCCTTGCGGGCTTCCTGCGCCTGGCGGGCCTCGGCCATCGCCTCGGTCTTCTTCTTGTGCGGACCGAGAACCATGATCATGTTTCGGCCGTCCTGCTTCGGGTTCGACTCGATGAACCCGAGGTCCTGGACGTCCTCCGCGAGACGCTGCAGCAGTCGGTAGCCCAGCTCGGGCCGGGACTGCTCGCGACCACGGAACATGATCGTGATCTTGACCTTGTCGCCCTGCTTGAGGAACCGGACGACGTGACCCTTCTTGGTGTCATAGTCGTGCGGGTCGATCTTCGGCCGGAGCTTCATCTCCTTGATGACCGTGTGCGCCTGGTTCTTGCGCGCCTCACGGGCCTTCATGGCCGACTCGTACTTGAACTTCCCGTAGTCCATGAGCTTGCACACAGGCGGACGGGCGGTCGCCGCCACCTCGACCAGGTCCAGGTCGTACTCCTGCGCAAGCTCCAGTGCCTTGGCCAGGGGGACGATGCCCACCTGCTCGCCACTGGGACCGACAAGTCGCACCTCTGGAACGCGAATCCGGTCGTTGATGCGGGGCTCGGCGCTGATGGATCCTCCTCGGTTAGCACCACACGGCGGTCTGGCGGACCGCCGCGTATGTCATTTTCGTCAGACCTAACCGCGCCGAAGCACAAAAAATGCCCCGGACGATCACAGACGGGGCTCCAAACACTGCCGGAGCACCGCCGCGATGCCGCGGGGCGCGCTTTCGGGCGACTCCATCGTCCGTACGGAACGATGGTGGCCGCCTGACCGGGGTGACCCGCCGTCCCGGAGGGCGGTCGGGTGGGAGATCGGAGCCTCCACTTGTGGGCCGGTCACACTTACACACAGGTGTGTCCGGCCGGTCGTCACACAAGGTTAGCAGCAACCCGGGGGTGGTGCGAACCGGCCGGTGCCGGGCCCTATCGTGTGGGGCATGAGTGACACCCCTCCCGCGTCTCCTGACTCCCCCGGCTTCGACGAGATGACCCGCGACATCGCCGAGGTCCCCGCCGTCGAGGTGATCGTGACGGTCGCCGTCAACCTGATGAGCGCCGCCGCCGTGAAGCTCGGTCTGACCGAGGAGGGCGACAAGTACAAGGACCTGGACGAGGCCCGCAAGCTGATCCACGCCCTCGCCGGCCTGCTGGACGGCAGCGCGACGGAGATCAGCTCCTTCCACGCGGCCCCGCTGCGGGACGGGCTGAAGTCCCTCCAGCTGGCCTTCCGTGAGGCGTCCCTGGTCCCGGACGAGCCGGGCCACGGCCCCGGCGAGAAGTACACCGGGCCGATCTACGGCTAGCTCATCCCCGTACGTACAAGGGCTCGCCCGGCGGCGTGGCCCCGGCCGGCAGGACTGCCAGGTCGAGGCCGCGCACCAGGCGGGCCCTCAGTGTCTCGTCGGCGGCGAGGCGCTCGGCCACGGCCCGTGCGGCGTCCGCGGGCGTCGCGGACGGCTCCAGCACGAGGGCCAGGGTGCCGTCGGCCTGCCCCGGCCCGAGGTGGGCGCGGAGCACGGCGGGCTCGGCGGCCACGGCGTCCCGTACGGCCCCGAGGACGGCCGGGTCGGCCAGCGGGTCGGCGTTCACACGGCCCTCGGCGAGCGCGAGCAGCGCGGGACCGGTCAGCTCGAAGGGCACCGGGCCCGCCAGGTCCAGTACGACCGTGTCGGCCTTCTCGTGCGCGGCGGCCTGCAGCGCCTGGTGCAGGGGTACGGCGACGGGGCGGGCCTCGGGGTCCCAGCGGGCGAGGGACTCGGTGGAGGTGAAGGCGGGCAGGGCGGTCCGGGAGCCGGCCTTCAGCGTCGGGACGGCCATGTCGCTGGTCTTCTCGCGGCGCAGCCCGTTCTCGTCCTCCTCGACCTCGCCGAGCACGGCCACCACAGGGACGAGCAGCCGGGCGCCCTTGAGGGCCTCCAGGACGGGGCCCACGGCGGCGCGGTCCTCGGCCCACGCGCCGAGCGCCGCGCTCAGCCGGGGATCGGCGGAGCCGTCGTCGTCGGAGAAGCCGGAGTCGGGAATGTTCTTGTTCGCCACGGTCACCGACCCTATAGGGGGCTTGCTGTTGCGGTTGTGCGGGCCCGGAAACGTGCCCGTGACGGCTTTCACGGGTTTCTCAGAGTTCGCTGACACAGCTCTAACGTCCGTCTAACGGCCCGCACAGTCGGCGGCCCGACGATCGGCGCCATGGAGTCCTCCAGAGCCGCCAGACGCCGCGCCCGCAGGTTCCCGCGACGGCCGTTGACGTACACCGCGCTCGCCTGCGTCGCCGTCGTCGGTGTCACGGCCGGCGGGACGGTGTACGTGAAGGCGCAGGCGCACTCCGGGAGCAGCGCCGTATCGTCGGCGGCGACGCCGGCGGTCTCGCCCTCGCCGGCGACCACGACTGAGGAGGCGGCCGTGGCGGAACCCGTGGTGGATCTCGACGAGCGGCTGGCCGACGCCATGACGTCGGTGGACGTGACGGGCGAGCAGAAGGTCTCGGCGGCGGTGCTCGACCTGGAGTCGGGCGACAGCGCTGTCCACGGCGACGGCGCCTTCGACACGGCGAGCATCGTGAAGGTCGACATCCTGGCGGCGCTGCTGCTGCGGCACCAGGAGGCGGGCACGCGGTTGAGCGCGCGGGAGAAGGCGTACGCGACGACGATGATCGAGAACAGCGACAACGCCTCGGCGTCCGCGCTGTGGGACGCCATCGGGAAGGCCTCGGGGCTCGACGCCGCCAACAAGACGTTCGGGCTGACCGGTACGCAGGGCGGTGACGGGGCGCTGTGGGGGCTGACCTCGACGACGGCCGCCGACCAACTCACCCTGCTCCAGCAGGTGTTCGGGGACGACTCGAAGCTGAGCGAGGCCTCGCGGTCGTACGTTCGGGGACTGATGGGGCGGATAGCGGCCGATCAGCGGTGGGGGGTGTCGGCGGCGGCCGACGGGTCCGGCTGGGCGTTGAAGAACGGGTGGCTGCCGCGCAGTACGACCGGGCTGTGGGACGTCAACAGCATCGGACGGGTGTCGGTGGACGGCCACGCGTATCTGGTGGCCGTGCTGTCGAACGGCAACTCCACGCAGGCGAAGGGGATTTCGCTGGTGGAGGCGGCGGCGAAGGCGGCGGTGTCGGTGTTCACGGCCGAGGACGCGTCCGCGTCGGCGGCGGCGGCCTCGGCGAACGCCACGAGTGCGGCGGCTCGCTGAGGCTTCGGACCCGCCTCAGAAGCCCTCGTAGGACCGACGGGGGCCGCGGCGGCCGCGCCACAGGAACACCGCGGCGATCAGCAGGGCCACCCCCAGGCCGCCCGCCAGCGGGGCCGCCCAACTGGCCATGTGCTCCTCCGACTTGGCGGTGTCCGGGCCCGGGCCGAAGTACTTCTCGCCGTAGGAGGCCGGCTGCAGGCCCTGCGGCTTCAGCCGGTCCGCCGCCTTGAGCGCCGCCGCGGGGTCGACGAAGCCGAAGCCCCGGGAGTCGTCGCGGCCGCCCGCGGGGGCGTTGCGGGCGGTGTCCTCCAGGAGGCGCTTGATCTGCGCGGGCGTCAGGTCGGGGTGGGCGGCCTTGACGAGGGCGGCCGCGCCCGAGACGAACGCGGAGGCGGCGCTGGTCCCCCACCCCTCGTAGTACTTGTGGTCGGGGTCGGCGATGACCACGTCGTCGCCGGGGGCCGCGACCGTGGCGTACCAGCGGCGGGTGGAGAAGGAGGCGCGGGTGCCGAACTTGTCGACGGCGGTCGCGGCGATGACGCCCGGGTAGGCGGCCGGGTAGGAGATGTGGTCGCCCTTCTCGCCGCCGTTGCCAGCCGAGGCGACGACGACGGAGCCCTTCCCGAGGGCGTACTGGACGGCGTCGTCCTCGCCGGCCTCGGGGTGCGCTGAGGCGGAGTCGTCGCCGAGGGAGAGGTTGATGACGTCGGCGCCGTGGTCGGCGGCCCAGCGGATGCCCTCGGCGAGGGCGTTGCCGCGGGTGTTGCGGGCCTTGGCGCGGGCCGCGTCGCCGTCCTCCAGGATCACGCGGACGGGGAGGATCCTGGCCTCGGGGGCGATGCCCATGACGCCGTCGCCGTTGCCCACGCCGTGTCCGTGGCCGGCGATGATGCCGGCCATGGCGGTGCCGTGCCGGGCCCAGGAGCGGTCGCCCCGGGTGGCGCCGAAGCCGATCATGTCCTTGCCGGTGAGGACGTTGCCGACGAGGTCGGGGTGGTCGTTCTCGACGCCGGTGTCCAGGACGGCGACGGTGACGCCGGCGCCCTTGGTGGTCTGCCAGGCCTGCTGGGTGTGCATGGCGTCCAGGGCCCACTGCTTGGCGCGGATGCCGTCGGCGTGCGCGGCGGTGGGCGGGACGAGGGCGACGGAGGCGGCGAGGAGGACGCTCAGGAGACCTGCCCTGCGGGTGCTGACGCTCATGAGGACTGCTCCGGGGGCGAGGTGACCGTCTTGCGCAGGGCACGTTCGACCCGGTCGGCCAGGCCCTGGGCCTCGTTGCCGAGCCCGGCCTGGGCGGCGGGGGTGGTGTCGCCGGACTCCATGGCCTTCTCGGCGGGCTCCGGGGTGTCGACCGTACGGCCGTCCGCCCAGCCGGAGACGGCGTAGGCGACGACGGGGGCGTCGGTGAGGACGGAGATCGTCCAGGAGGCCCGCTGCGCGGCGCCGAACCCTGCCGCGAGAGTGTTCTTCGCGGCGTACGGGAGGGGCATCAGGTCGGTGCGGGAGCCCAGGCCCTCCCGGGCGAAGCGGGTGTCGAGGTCGCGCATGGCGGTGGCGTCGGCGTCGGTGAAGAGGAGGCCGACGGTGGTGACGTAGCTCTGGGTGGCGTCCGTGTAGGTGGCGCGCAGCAGCCGTTCGCAGCCGACGGGGGCGAGTGCCTTGCGCAGCAGGGGGTCGAAGGCGTCCTTGCAGCCGCCGTCGGGGGCGACGGCGATCCGCGTCCAGGTGCGGTCGGCACCGCCGGGCCCGGCGCCCTGGCCGTCGACGGTCGGCGGGAACAACTGGTCCACGGGCACGCTGTGCCACAGCTCGCCGGCCTGGGTGAAGGTGTCGCCGCGCCCTTCGTCCCCGGAGCCCCCGATCAGCCAACTCCCGGTCACGGCACCGCCGATGAGCCCGAGTCCGAGCACGACGCACGCGGCCACGGCGGCGATCCGCGGAGGGATCCGCACTCCCCACGACCGCTCCTTGTAACCGACCTCGGGCTCACCGAACGACACAACAGGCCGCCCGTTGCCGGGAGTTCCGTCATGCGGAGGCGGGGCGGCGCTCCAGGAGAGAGCGGGGTCGGGAGTGAAGGAGGCGGTCCGCGGCGGTGTCGTGGGCGCCGGAGGCGTAACCGGGTCACCGGAGACCGGCGCCTCACGCGGGGGGCGCGGCGGGAATCCGGGGCGCGCGTCGGGCATGGGCGGTACGGCGGTGCCGCCGGACACCGGTCCCGTACGGCCGTCCCCGGCCGTCGGGACGGGCCGCATCCGGAAGGTCGTCTCCGAGGCGGTCTCGGCGGGGGCGCCGGTACGACGTGGGGGGACGGTGGGCCGAGTCCTCGGCCGGGGCGGCACGGACGCACTCCCGGTGTCCGTCCCGCGCGAGGGGACACCGGAGGCGGGCGGCATCGGGCCGGGGGCGGGCCTGCGCGAGTCCGTGGAAGGCGACTCGGCGGTACGAGCGGTGCTCGGCCCATAAGACTCCGGCATCTCGCTCGCCGGACGCGACCGGGCACCCGGAGCGCGGTTCCCGGCGCTCGCGGCGGGCGGCATCGGGCCGGGGGCGGGCCTGCGGGGGTGCGTGGAGGGCGAGTCGGAGGTACCGGCGGTGTCCGCGCCGCCGGAGGCCGGTGGGGTGTCGGGGAAGCGGGCCGAGGCCGGGGGTGGGGGCGGGATGCTGCCGGGGTACGGGCCTCCCGGGCGCTGCGCCGGTGCACCGTCGGCAGGCGTCGAGGGGGCCCGGTTGCCGGAACCGTCCCCGTCGGGCCTGCCGGAGTCGGACGTGCCGTGTGCCTCGTCGCGCGACGGCGTCGAAGCCGAGCCGGTGCCGTTCGTCGTGCGTATCGGCGGCCGTCCCGCGGCGGCCGATCCCCGGGACGGCTCTCCGCCCGGCGCGCCGGACTCCCGCCCCGCGCTCATGTCGCCGAACGCACGGGGTGCCGTACCGCCGAGGTCCTGTCGGTCCGCACCGGCACTCCCGAAGACCGGTCGGCCGGGATCGCCGGCCTCTCGCCGCGTCTCCCGACCGCCACCCGCGGGCTCATGGCCGTCCGTCTCCCGCGGGGCCTGCCAGTCGAACCCGCCGAACGTCGGTCGCGTCGCCGCCCCTGAGCTGCGTCGGTTCCGCTCGCCGAACGCCTGCCAGTCGGAGTCGTCGTTCATCCGTCCGCCCGGTTCGACCATCGCTCGCTCGACCGACTCGCCGGCCTCGCGTCGTCCCGGCTCCTCGGACGACTCGGAGCCGGGCCCGCCCTCGCCCGTCGCCGGCGGCTGGGCCGGCCGCGGTGGGGTCGCCGGGCGTGGAGGAATCGAGGCGCGGCGTGCCTCCGTGCTCATGCGCCCCCCGTTTCCTCATGTCCGGGCCGTTCGGTCGTGCGCGGGCCCTCGCCGGAGTCGTCGGTGTGGAAGACCGCCGTCCGGGCACGCATACCCGCACGGAAGGGCCGGCATCCCGGCGCGGCGGCGACGGGGGGCGAACAGCCCTGCGTGCGTGCGCGTCACTCTACGGGTTGTTCCTGGGCGAACGGGAACCAGTCCGCCAGGCCGGGGGCATCTGCCCGGAACGTCCCCCTACCCTGCGGTAATCCTGTCTGGCAGGCTTCGTTCATGACTGCACGCGCCGCCGACCGGGCCCGTTACGACCGGGCCACCGCCCATCTCGACGCCCCCGTCGCGATCGTGGACCTGGACGCCTTCGACACCAACGCGGACGATCTCGTCCGCCGGGCTGCGGGCAAGCCCGTCCGCGTCGCCAGCAAGTCCGTGCGGTGCCGGGCCCTGCTCGAACGTGTCCTGGCGAAGGACGGCTTCGCGGGCATCATGTCGTTCACCCTCGCCGAGTCCCTGTGGCTGGCCCGGAGCGGTTTCGACGACATCCTGCTCGCCTACCCCTCCGCCGACCGCGCCGGGTACGCCGAACTCGCCGCCGATCCCAAGCTCGCCGCCGCCGTGACGGTGATGGTCGACGATCCCGCGCAGCTCGCCTTCATCGACGGTGCCCGCGCGGGCGGCACCGAAGTGATCCGGGTCTGCCTGGAGTTGGACACCTCGCTGAAGCTGCTCGGCGGCCGGGTCCGGGTCGGCGCCCGCCGTTCGCCGCTGCACTCCCCCGCCCAGGTCGCCGACATGGCCCGCGCGGTGGCCCGGCGCCCCGGGTTCAAGGTCGTGGGGATCATGGCCTACGAGGGGCACATCGCCGGTGTCGGGGACTCCGTCGCCGGACGGCCGCTGCGTTCCCGGGCCGTCCGGCTGATGCAGGCCACCGCCCGCCGGGAGCTGGCCGAGCGCCGCGCCGCCGTCGTGAGCGCGGTGCGGGCCGTCGTACCGGACCTGGAGTTCGTCAACGGCGGTGGCACGGGCAGTGTGCAGCACACCGCCGCGGAGGACGCCGTCACGGAGATCGGCGCGGGGTCGGGGCTGTACGTGCCGAGGCTGTTCGACAACTACACGTCTTTCAGCGGGCGTCCGGCCGCCCTGTTCGCCATGCCTGTCGTGCGCAGGCCCGGCGTGGGTGTCGTGACCGTCCTCGGCGGCGGCTACCCCGCCTCCGGCGCGGCAGGGCCCGACCGGCTGCCGGTGCCGTATCTGCCGGAAGGGCTGAAGTACGATCCGCAGGAGGGGCCGGGCGAGGTGCAGACCCCGCTGCTCGGCGCCCCCGCCGACGACCTGCTGCTCGGCGACAAGGTGTGGTTCCGGCACGCCAAGGCCGGTGAACTGTGCGAGCGGTTCGAGCGGCTGCACCTGATCGAGGGGGACGCGGTGACGGCGACCGTGCCGACGTACCGCGGGGAAGGCCACACGTTCCTCTAGGTCAACGGCCCACGGGCCGGATCCCCCCGGTGATCCGGTCCATGTCGGCGAGCGGCGGCCCGTCAGGCCCCGCGTCGAAGGCGAAGCGGACGACGACGGCGTCGGAAGGTCCGCCGCGGTCCGGGGCGAGGGCCAGCGACTGGACGTAGGCACCGGGCCCCCGGGCCGTGTTCACGCGCCAGCGCACCAGGTATCCGGTGCCTCCGGCGACGGCGACGCGCTCCGACCTGACGAGCCGGTGGCTGCGGATGTGGCCGTAGGACGCGTCGGCGGCCTGCGGTATGTCCTGCTGGGCGAGGGCCGCCGGGGCTCTCCCGGAGTCGGCGGGCAGTGCGCGGGTGAAGACCCTGCCGCCGTCGGTGGTCATCACGACGTGGTCGCGGGTGACGTACTTCGAGGGGACCCAGCCGTCCGGCAACGGCAGGCTGATGCCGTCGAGTTCGTCGACCAGACGGGACGGGACCGGGGCCGGGGAGGCGGTGGTGGGCTTCGGGCTCGCGACCGTCGGTGCCGTGTCCGGCACCACGTCGTCCCCGTCGCCCCGGGCGAGGGCGAACGCCCCGCTGACGAGCGCGGCGACGAGGGCGGTCCCGCAGGCCGTGAGGGCGACGGCCCTGGCGCGCCCCGCGGCCCGGCCGGCCGCCCGTGGCGGGCCGGGGGCGTCGGGGGCGCGCCGGTGGTCCGTCCAGGCCGTCCCGTCCCATCGGCGCTCCAGCAGCGGAGCGTCGGGGTCCGGGTACCAGCCGGGCGGGAGCGTCCTGCTCATCGATGCACTGTAGGACGGCCCCTACATCGGTGTGACGTACGCCCCCGAGATCCCGCCGTCCACGAGGAAGTCGCTGGCGTTGACGAACGAGGAGTCGTCGCTGGCCAGGAAGGCGACGGCGGCGGCGATCTCCTCGGCCTCGGCGAACCGGCCGACCGGAATGTGCACCAGGCGCCGCGCGGCCCGCTCGGGGTCCTTGGCGAACAGCTCCTGGAGCAGCGGGGTGTTGACCGGGCCCGGGCACAGGGCGTTCACGCGGATGCCCTCCCGCGCGAACTGCACGCCCAGTTCACGGGACATGGCGAGCACGCCGCCCTTGGAGGCGGTGTACGAGATCTGGGAGGTGGCCGCGCCCATCCTCGCCACGAAGGACGCGGTGTTGATGATGGATCCCTTGCCCTGCCGCCGCATGTAGGGGATCGCGGCCTTGCAGCACAGGTACACGGAGGTCAGGTTGACCTCCTGGACGCGCTTCCAGGCCTCCAGGCCCGTCTCCAGGATCGAGTCGTCGTCGGGCGGGGAGATACCCGCGTTGTTGAAAGCGACGTCGACGCTGCCGTAGGTGTCGTACGCCGTCCTGAACAGGGCCTCGACCTGCTCGGGGTCGGTGACGTCGACCTTGACGAAGAGCCCGCCGACCTCGTCGGCGGCGGCCTTGCCGCGGGTCTCGTCGACGTCGGCGCACACGACGTGGGCGCCCTCGGAGGCGAGCCTGCGGGCGGTGGCGAGGCCGATGCCGCTGCCGGCTCCGGTGATGACGGCCGTACGGCCGACGAGGCGACGGCACACGATCGGGTCGGTCGCAGAGGTCGAAGAGGTCACTGGGCGGGGCCTTCCGTGCTGATGAAGACGTTCTTGGTCTCGGTGAAGGCGGTCAGGGCGTCCGGGCCGAGTTCCCGGCCGAGTCCGGACTGCTTGTAGCCGCCGAAGGGGGTCCAGTAGCGGACGCTGGAGTGGGAGTTGACGGACAGGTTGCCCGCCTTGACGGCCCGGGACAGACGCAGCGCGCGGCCGATGTCACGGGTCCAGAGGGAGCCGGAGAGGCCGTACGGGGTGTCGTTGGCGAGCCGGATCGCGTCCTGTTCGTCGGTGAAGGGCAGCAGGACGGCGACCGGGCCGAAGATCTCCTCTCGGGCGGCCTCGGAGTCAGGGGCCTCGCCGGTGAGGACGGTCGGCGCGAACCAGAAGCCCGGCCCGTCGGGTGCGCTGCCGCGCAGACCGGGCGCGTCCGAGGGCACCAACCGCCGTACCCGGTCCAGTTGCTGACGGGAGATCAGCGGGCCCATCTGGGTCTTCTCGTCGGCCGGGTCGCCCACGACCACGGAGGCGACGGCGTCGGCGAGCAGGTCACGGACCTCGTCGTACACCGATTCCTGGACCAGGATCCGGGTGCGGGCGCAGCAGTCCTGGCCGGAGTTGTCGAGGAAGGAGAAGGGGTCGACGGCCGTCTTCAGGTCCGCGTCGGCGAAGACGATGTTGGGGCTCTTGCCGCCCAGTTCGAGGGTGACCGGCTTGACCTGGCGGGCGCAGCGCTCCATGACGTCACGGCCGGTGCGGGTGGAACCGGTGAACACGATCTTCGCGACCCCGGGGTGCTCGACGAGGGCGGTGCCCGCGACCGGGCCGTGTCCTGGCAGCACCTGGAACAGGCCCTCCGGCAGCCCGGCGTCCAGGGCGAGTTCGGCGAGCCGCAGGGCCGTCAGCGGCGTCGTCTCGGCGGGCTTGAGGACGACCGCGTTCCCGGCGGCGAGCGCGGGTGCCGTACCCCAGGCGGCGATCGGCATGGGGAAGTTCCAGGGCGCGATGACGCCGACCACGCCGAGGGGTTCGAGGATGGTGACGTCGAGGCCGCCGGGGACCGGGATCTGGCGGCCGTTCAGCCGTTCCACCCCGCCCGCCGCGTAGGCGAGCAGGTCACGGACGTTGCCGGCCTCCCAGCGGGCGTTGCCGAGGAGGTGACCGGCTTCCCGGACCTCCAACCGGGCCAGTTCCTCGACGTGTCGGTCGACCACGTCGGCGAACCGGCGCAGCAGCCGCGCCCGGTCGGCGGGGGCGACGGCCGCCCAGCGCTCCTGTGCCTTCGACGCGCGGGCGACGGCCGCGTCCACGTCGGCCGCGGTGGCGGCGGGGACGGTGGCGACGACCTCTTCGGTGGCCGGGTTGAGGACGGTGAGTTCATGCTCGTACGACAACGAAGTACCTCTCACAGACGTCGACATCACAGACGTTCGAAGGAGCGGCGCAGCTCCCAGTCGGTGATCGCCGCGTCGAAGGCCTGGAGTTCGACGCGGGCCATGTTGCGGTAGTGCGCGACGACCTCGTCGCCGAAGGCGGCCTTGGCGATCGGGCTGTTCTCCCAGAGTTCGGCGGCCTCGCGCAGGGTGGTGGGGACCTGTGCGTACTCGGCGGTGTAGGCGTTGCCGGTGCACACCTCGGGCAGTTCCAGCTTCTGCTCGATGCCGTACAGCCCGGCGGCGACCAGCCCGGCGACCGCGAGGTGCGGGTTGACATCCCCGCCGGGCAGCCGGTTCTCGAAGCGCAGGGAGCGGCCGTGGCCCACGACCCGCAGCGCGCAGGTGCGGTTGTCGTGGCCCCACGCGACGGCCGTGGGGGCGAAGGAGCCGGGCTGGAACCGCTTGTAGGAGTTGATGTTGGGAGCGTAGAGGAGCGAGAAGTCCCTGAGGGCCGCGAGCTGCCCCGCGAGGAAGTACCGCATCACGTCGGACATGCCGTCGGGGCCCGCCATGGCGTTGTTGCCGTCCGCGTCGGCGAGCGAGAGGTGGATGTGGCAGGAGTTGCCCTCGCGCTCGTCGTACTTGGCCATGAAGGTGAGCGACACGCCCTCCTGGGCGGCGATCTCCTTGGCACCGGTCTTGTAGATCGCGTGCTGGTCGCAGGTGACCAGGGCTTCGTCGTACTTGAACACGATCTCGTGCTGGCCGGGGTTGCACTCCCCCTTGGCGGACTCGACGGTGAGACCGGCGGCCGTCATGTCGTTGCGGATGCGGCGCAGCAGCGGTTCGATACGGCCGGTCCCCAGCACCGAGTAGTCGATGTTGTACTGGTTCGCCGGTGTCAGCCCCCGGTACCGGGCGTCCCAGGCCTGCTCGTAGGTGTCCTTGAAGACGATGAACTCCAGCTCGGTGCCGACCTGGGCGGTGTAGCCGAGCTCGGCGAGCCGCTCCAGCTGGCGGCGCAGGATCTGGCGGGGCGCGGCGACGACCGGCGAGCCGTCGTTCCAGGCGAGGTCGGCGATCAGCATGGCCGTACCGGCGTTCCAGGGCACGCGGCGCAGGGTGCTCAGGTCCGGGTGCATGGCGAAGTCGCCGTAGCCGCGGTCCCACGACGACATCGCGTAGCCGTCGACGGTGTTCATCTCGGTGTCGACGGCGAGGAGGTAGTTGCAGCCCTCGGTGCCGTGGTGGAGTACCTCGTCGAGGAAGAAGCGGGCGGCGAATCTCTTGCCCTGGAGCCGCCCTTGCATGTCGGGGAAGGCCAGGACGACAGTGTCGATCTCGCCGCTCGCGACGAGGGCGTGCAGCTCCTCGACGCTGAGCGGGGGTGTGCGGTCTGCCACGGGAGAGCTCCTTCGGCTGCTGCGCGTTTTCCCGACCGGGCCGGGAGCCATAAGGTATTGCTCTGAACCATTGCTTGGGAAGGGGGCTCGGCCATATGTCGGTGGACGCTGACGGCGGCGCGGCCGACCGGTTGACTCCGGTGCTGCGGCCGGTCAGGGCGGGCAACGGCTTCGAGGAGGCGCTGGAGCAGATCCTCCAGGTCGTGCGGCTCGGGCTGGTGCCGGGGGGCGAGCGGCTGCCGGCCGAGCGGGAGCTCGCGGAGCGGCTCGGGATCAGCCGGGTGACGTTGCGCGAGGTGCTGAAGGTGCTCCAGGACCAGGGGCTGGTGGAGTCGCGGCGCGGGCGGTACGGCGGCACGTTCGTGCTGCCCCGCACGCGGGACGCGGTGGGCGAGGCGGAGCTGCGGCGCCGGATCGCCGAGGCGGACATCGAGGACCTGCTGCGCTTCCGGGAGGTCCTGGAGGTGGGCGCGGCGGGCCTGTGCGCGGCGCACGGCCTCACGGACGAGCAGGCGGAGCGGCTGCGCGCGGCACTGGGGGCCACCCAGGAGGCACCGCTTGAGGACTACCGGCGCCTGGACACCCTGCTGCACCTGACGATCGCCGAGCTGTGCGGCTCACCGACCCTGACCGCGCAGTACGCGGCCGTGCGGGCCTCGGTGAACGATCTCCTGGACTGCATCCCGCTCCTGGTCCGCAACCTGGAGCACTCGCAGCGGCAGCACGCGGCGCTGGTCGAGGCGGTCCTCGACGGGGACGCGGACGGGGCGCGGGAGATGATGCGGGAGCACTGCGCGGGCACGGCGGCGCTGCTGCGGGGATTTCTGGCGTGACCTTGCGGCCGGGCGGCCCGGGAGGCAAAGGTATGGCTGTGGGCCATTGCAAGCCTGGGAGGGCCGAGTGACGACCGTACGACCGCTGATCGGCGTCAGCACCTATCTGGAGGCCGGGGCGCGCTGGGGCGTCTGGGAACTGGAGGCGGCGCTGCTGCCGGCCGGCTATCCGCGTCTGGTGCAGCGGGCGGGCGGCCTGGCCGCGATGCTCCCGCCGGACGCCCCGGAGCACGCGGCGGCGACGGTGGCCCGCCTGGACGGCCTGGTGATCGCGGGCGGCCCGGACGTGGAACCGGTCCGCTACGGCGCCACCCCCGACCCCCGCACCGGTCCGCCCGCCCGCGCCCGTGACGCCTGGGAACTGGCCCTGATCGAGGCGGCGCTGGCCTCCGGCACCCCCCTTCTGGGCATCTGCCGCGGCATGCAGCTCCTGAACGTGGCCCTGGGCGGCACCCTCACCCAGCACGTCGACGGCCACGCGGAGACCATCGGCGTGTTCGGCCACCACGCGGTCAAACCCGTACCTGGCACGCTCTACGGCGACCTCGCCCCCGAGGAGACCTCCGTACCGGCCTACCACCACCAGGCGGTGGACCGCCTCGGGACGGGCCTGCTGGCCTCGGCTCACGCGGCGGACGGCACCGTGGAGGCGGTCGAACTCCCCGGCCCGCACTGGGTGCTGGGCGTGCAGTGGCATCCGGAGATGGGCGAGGACCTGCGGGTGACACAGGCCCTCGTCAAAGCCGCAGCCGGCGCCTGAGCCAGGCCAGGGCCGCGTCGCCCTGAGCCCGTTGGAAGGCCCGCACGGTGGGGATGCCCGGCGGCGGGGGCAGCAGGCAGTGGTACAGGAAGTACCCGGTCAGGGCGGCGAGCGCGGTGGTGACGGCGTCGGGGTCGGCGCCCGCGCCCAGCAGATGTGCCGTGAACAGTTCCTCCGGGTCCGGGCCGCCCTGGGCGCGGACGCACGGCAGCATCACCAGCAGGTCGAACCACACGGTGGCGCGCAGGACGTGCGGCCAGTCGACGAAGACGGTACGGCCGTCGTCGGTCAGCAGGATGTTGTCGGCCCGCAGGTCGCCGTGGGCGAGGGTGTCACCGGTGACGGCCTCGGGCCAGGGGGCGGCGAGTTCCGCGAGGTGGGGCAGGTGGCCGGCGGCCCAGGGGTCGAGGCGTGCCGTGAGGTCCTCGTGCTCACCGTGCAGAAGTCGCTGCCAGCCGGCGAAGGTGCCGGCGAGGGCCGTGGCGGCGGGTGGAGCGTCGAGGGGAGACGGGGTGAGGGTGCGGCTCAGGTCCGCCACCGCGTCCAGGACGCGCTCCAGCTCGGTCCTGTGCCACGGGACATGGGGCTGGCTGCCCGGGACGTCCTCGTAGACGAGCGCCACCCAGGTGCCGTCGTCGTGGGTGCCGAGCAGGCGGGGTGCCGGGACGGCGGCTGGAAGCGCGGCGGCGTTGCGGGCCTCGGCGCGGTGCAGTTCCGGGCTGTCGGGGTTGGTGTCGCCGCTGACGGCCTTGACGAAGGCGCGGCGGCCGCTGGTGGTGCGCACGCGGGTGGCGACGCCCGGGGAGAATCCGCCGGGTTGGGTGACGGCGTGGGCGACCGGCTCGCCGAGCACGTCGGCGACGGCGTCGCGTACGGCCTCGGGGAGGTCCCCCCAGGGGGTGCGGACGCCTGTGGCGGGTGGGGCGGTCGCGGTCATGCGGTTCATGGTGCGGGTCCGCCGCGTCGACGCGCCAAGGGTTTTCGCGCGCCTGCGCGCCGAGGGTTCTTCGCGTGCCGACGCGCCAAGGGTTCTCCGCGTGCCGACGCCCCGAGCGTCCTTGAGCCCTACGACCGCGTCAGCGACAGCAGGTCCCTCGCCGGGCCCACCGGTCGGTGGCCCGTGGGCCATACCGCTCGCAGGTCCCGGGCCAGTGACACGCCGGCCACCGGGACCCGTACCAGTCGGCGCAGGGCCAGTTCCTCGCCGACGGCCAGTTCGCTCAGGACCGCCGGGCCCGCTCCGCTGACCGCCGCCGCCTTGACCGCCGTGGTGGACGACAGCTCGATCAGGGGGCGGGCCAGGCCGCCCAGAGCCGCGTCCAGGACCTGGCGGGTGCCCGAGCCCTTCTCCCGGAGGATCAGCGGCGTCGCGGCCAGTTCGGCGGCTTCCAGGGGGCGCCGGCGGCGGGCCCAGACATGTCCCGGGGCCGTCACCACGATCAGGTGGTCGTGGGCTATCACCACCGAGTCCAGCCCCGACGGGACCGTCAGTCCCTCCACGAAACCCAGGTCGGCCTCGTCGGACAGCAGGCGCTCCACGACCGTCGCCGAGTTCCCCGCGTGCAGCGACACCGCCGTGTCCGGGCGCCCCGCGCGCAGGGCCAGGAGCCACCCCGGCAGCAGGTACTCCGCGATCGTCATGCTCGCCACCACCCGCAGCCGGGAGTCCCGGCGGACCCGCAGCGCCTGTGCCCCGGCGTCGAAGGCCTCCGCCGCCTCCACGATCCGCCGCGCCCAGTCCGTGACCAGCGCCCCGGCGTCCGTGAGCCGGGAGCCGCGGGGCGAGCGGTCGACCAGAGCCACCCCCAACTGCCGTTCCATGGAACGGATCCGGCTGCTCGCCGCCGGCTGGGTGATGCCCAGCTCCCGCGCCGCCGCGCCAAGGCTCCCCAGCCGCGCCACAGCCAGCAGCAGTTCCAGCGCGCCCAGATCCGGCACCCGGTGGGACAGCCCCCCGCCGATCGCCGGTTCCCGCTCCTCCACACCGCTCATAAAGACAGCTTATGCCCCCATAGAGCCATACTCCCTGGTCGCGGCCCTCCCCGAACGACACCGTGGAGACATGGTCACCGCCGTCCGTCACCTCGGGCCCAACTGGTACGCCTGCGTCATGGGCACCGCGATCGTCGCCACCGCAGGCGTCGCGCTCCCGGTGCACCTCCCCGGCCTCCGCCCGATCTGCGCCGCCGTCTGGCTTCTGTCCCTGGCCCTGCTGCTCGTCCTCCTCTGCGCCCGCGCCCTGCACTGGCACCACCACGCCGACCAGGCCCGCGCCCACCTCCTGGACCCTGCCACGGCCCCCTTCTACGGCTGCCTCGCCATGGCCCTGCTGGCCGTGGGCGGCGGCGCCCTCACCGTCGGCCGGTACTGGATCGGGACGACGGCCGCGGTCGCTCTGGACGCCGTGCTGTTCACCGCCGGTACGGCCGTGGGGCTCGCGGCCGCCGTCGCCGTGCCGTACCTCATGGCCGTACGGCAGCACGCCGAGCCGCGGCAGGCCACGCCCGTGTGGCTGCTCCCCCTCGTCGCGCCCATGGTGTCCGCCGCCCTGGGCCCGCTCCTCGTGCCGTATCTCCCCGCAGGTCAGCCGCGCGAGACCCTCCTGCTCGCCTGCCTCGCGATGTTCGGGCTCAGCCTTCTCGCGACCCTGCTGATGCTGCCGCTCGTCTTCGCCCGGATCGTCACCGGCGGGCCGCTCCCCCTCGCCCTCACCCCGGCCCTCTTCCTGGTCCTCGGCCCGCTCGGTCAGTCCACCACCGCCGTCGGCAAGTTCGCGGACGTGGCCCCCGGGGTCGTACCGGCCCCCTACAGCCAGGGCTTCGCAGTCCTCGCGGTCCTGTACGGCGTGCCCGTGATGGGGTTCGCGCTGCTGTGGCTGGGGCTCGCCACCGCGCACGTGGTCCGGGCCCGTCGGCACGGGATGCGGTTCTCGATGACCTGGTGGGCGTTCACCTTCCCGGTCGGCACCTGCGTCACGGGCGCCGAGACGCTGGCCCGGCACACCGGGCTCGTCGTCTACGACTGGCTCGCCACCGGGCTGTACGCCGCTCTCGTCGCCGCCTGGGCCACGGCCGCCGCGCACACCGCTCGCGGGGTCGTCAGCGGAGCGCTGCTCGCAGGGCCTCGTCCAGTGCCCGTGGTGCTGCGGCCAGCGACGGCCCGTACCACGTCAGGTGCCGTCCGCTGACGAGTGCGCAAGGCAGGCCGGGGAAGGCCTCCGGGCCGTCGTCGGGGGTGAAGCGGTACGGCTCGTCCGGGAGGACGACCACGTCCGGGGCGGCCGCCCGCAGCTCCTCCAGCGGGATGCGCGGATAGCGGTCGGCGTGGCCGGCGTACACATGGTCCACCCCCAGGCGGGACAGCACGTCGCCGGCGAAGGTGTCCCGGCCCAGCACCATCCACGGCCTGCGCCAGATGGGCACGACCGCCGTCACGCGGTGCTCCCGTGCGGGAAGCGCCGACCAGGCCTCCTCGGCCTCGTCCAGCCAGCGCGGCCGTACGACGCCACAGGCCTCGACGACCCGGGCCAGCTCCTCGAAGGCCTGCGGGACGTCCCGGACCTCGGTGAGCAGGACCTCCAGGCCCGCCGCGCGCAGGGCTTGAAGATCCGGCTCGCGGTTCTCCTCCTCGTTGGCGATCACCAGGTCGGGGGCGAGGGCGACGATCCGGTCGACTTTCGGGTTCTTGGTGCCGCCGATCCGGGGGACGTCGAGGTCCGCCGGGTGCGTGCACCAGTCGGTGGCGCCGACCAGGGCGCCGGGTGCCGAGCGGGCGATCGCCTCGGTCAGCGAGGGGACCAGGGAGACGACCCTCACTGCCGGGGCCGGTCCTGGACCGCCTCGATGTGTTCGGCCACGGCGACGACGACCACGCGGGTGTCCGCCACGGTCGCCCGCCAGCGGTGCCGCACCCCGCCGGTCAGGTACAGGGTGTCGCCGCGGCCCAGCCGGTAGGCGCGCCCCTCGGCCTCGACGTCCACCGCGCCGTCGGCCACGTACATCAACTGGTCGTTGCGGTACTGGAATTCACGGCCCGCGTCGTGGTCGCCGGTGAACTCCTGGGCGTGCATCTGGTGGTGCCCCCGCACCAGGGAGCGCATCCGGGGTTCGTAGCCCGGGTCCGGACCGTCGGCGTGCACGACGTCGACGCTGCACGCCGGGTCGGCGGCCGCGAGGAGTTCCACGGCCGTGGTGCGCAGCGCGTCGGCGACCTTCTCCAGGGAGCTGCGGCTGGGGCGGGCGCGTTCGTTCTCGATCTGGCTCAGGAAGGGGACCGAGAGGCCGCTGCGCTCGGCGACGACGGCGAGAGTGAGCTCCAGCGCGCGGCGCCGACGGCGCACGGCCGCGCCGACCCGAAGGGGCTGTTCTTTGTGGTCGCCCATGGCTCCGGCTCCCTCCTCCGCTCGTCGGTCCTGTGACGCGTCCCCTGATGAGTTGTCTGCACCCTACGCATGTTCGGCAAACCGTTTCACGCGGCCGTCACATCGATGTCATACGGCGGGCGACCGTACCTCACCTTTCGCGCCAGCCGAACGGCCCCCTGGAGGCTGCCAGGGGGCCGTTTTTCGGTCACCCGTCCGGCGTGTGCCGCCCAAGTCCCCTTGTCGGCATCGGAGTTCGGGCGATGGCATAGCTCTATGTGGTTGGCCGGATCCTTACCGTGCACACGGAGCGGTTATGACGGCGTCATCCGCCCGACCATCTCCGGGTGCTCCTTGAGCCAGGCGGTGACCGCCTGCTCCTCGTGGCCCTGGCCGTACTTGTTGATCTCCCCTTCCAGGGTACCGAGCTCGTCCTCACTCATGTGGAATCCCTTGATCCACTTGGTGAGCTGGGGGTACTGCCCGGGGAACTCCTCGTGGGCGATGGTGCGGATCGTGTTGCCCTCGCCGAAGAGCTTCTTGTCGTCCTTCAGCTTGGTCAGGTCGTACTGGCTGTACGCCCAGTGCGGGGACCACAGGACCACGGCCACGGGCTGCTTCCTGGCGTAGGCGCGCTTGAGCTCGGCCAGCATCGCGGGCGTGGAGCCGTCGACGACCTCGTACTCCTTGTCGAGGCCGTAGCCCGGCAGCACCTTGTTCTTGAGGAGGTTCATCTCGCCGGTGCCCGGTTCGATGCCGATGATCTTCCCGTCGAACTGGGATGCCTTGCCCTTGAGGTCCTCGTACGTCTTCACACCCTTGACGTACGACGGTACGGCGACCTCCAGCGACGTCGGCCGATACCAGGTGCCGAGGTCGGCCAGGCTGTCCTTGCTCTTGTCCCAGTAGTTCTTCTGGGCGTACGGCAGCCAGGCGTCGAAATTGAGGTCCAGGTCGCCGGAGGCGAGGCCGGTGTAGACCGGGCCGACGTCCATCTGCTTGAGGTTGAGCTTGTAGCCGCGCTTCTCCAGGACGTTCTTCCAGAGATACGTGACGGCGATGTCCTCGTCCCAGGGGAACCAGGCCACGTCGACCGGCCGCTTCGCCTCGGCCGGAGTGCCGCTGTCCTCGACGGGGGCCAGCTTGTCGACCAGGCCCGGGTGCTGCTTGAGCCAGGTGCGCACGGCGTCCTGCTGCCTGCCCTTGCCGGCCTTGTTGATCTCGGCCTCCAGGCTGGTGAGCTGCTTCTCGTCCAGCTTGAAGTTCTTCAGCCACCCTCCGACGACCGGGTTGTCGTCGGCGAAGCCCTTGCGGGCCACCGAGTGGATGCCGTCACCCGAGCCCCAGGCGCCCTTGGGGTCCTTGAGCTTCTTCAGGTCGTAGTCGTTGTACGCCCAGTGCGGCGACCAGAGCGTGACGGCGATCGGGGCCTTCTTGGCGTAGGCGCGCTTGAGCTCGGCCAGCATGGCGGGCGTGGAGCTGTCGACGACCTTGTACTCCTTGTCGAGGCCGTACGCCTTGAGGACCTTGCTCTTCAGCAGTGCCATCTCGCCGGCGCCGGGCTCGATGCCGGTGATCTTCCCGCCGAACCGAGAGGCCTTGCCCTTGAGGTCGGGCAGGGAGTTGATGTCCTTCATGTACGACGGGACGCTCAGCTCCAGAGACGTCTTGTCGTACCAGGCGCCGAGGTCGTCGAGGTCGGCACCGTACTTCTTCCAGTACTGCTCGTGGGTCGTCGGCAGCCAGGCGCCGGTCATGAAGTCGGCGTTGCCGGAGGCGAGGGAGGTGTAGAGGGGGCCCGCGTCGAACTGCTTGGCGTCCACCTGGTAGCCGCGTTCCTCCAGGATCTCCTTCCACAGGAAGGTGGAGGCGACCCCGTCGTCCCAGGGGACGTAGCCGATGCTGATCTTCTTGCCCTGGCCGACATCCTTGCTTGCGGAGACGGCCGTGGCCTCGCCCGAGGTGCCGCCGAAGATGCCCATGCCGCCCGCGACGAGGGCGAGGACGACGACGCCGATCACGGCGATCTGCGGGCGGGGGCGGTAGGACCAGATCCTGAGGCCCTGGGTCGCGCGGGCCTTGGCGGCGGCGCGGCGGCCCAGCGGGGAGACCTGGGTGCCGAGCGCGCTGGTCATGCGGTCCAGGTAGATCGCGAGGATCACGATGGCGACACCGGCCTCGGAACCGAGACCCACGTTGAGCTGGCCGATGGCCTCGTTGACGTCACCGCCGAGGCCGCCCGTGCCGACCATGCCGGCGATCGCGGCCATGGACAGGCCGAGCATGATGACCTGGTTGACGCCGGCCATCACGGTGGGCAGCGCCAGGGGAAGCTGGACGCGCAGGAGAGTGTCGCGCGGGGTGGTGCCGAACGCCTCGGCGGCCTCGACGAGCTCCTTGTCGACCTGGCGGATGCCGAGCTCGGTCATGCGGACGCCGGGGGCCAGCGCGAAGATCAGGGTGGCGACGATGCCCGCGGAGGCGCCGGTGCCGAAGAACAGGATCGCCGGGATGAGGTAGATCATCGCGGGCAGCGTCTGCATGAAGTCCAGGACGGGGCGGACGATGCCGCTGACCCGGTTCGAGCGGGCCGCCCAGATGCCCACGGGAACGGCTATCACCAGCGCGATGATCGTGGCGACGAGGACCAGTGAGAGGGTCGTCATCGCGTCTTCCCACAGTTCGAGGGAGTCGATGAAGGCGAATCCCGCGAAGGTGAGGACGCCGGCCAGGGTGCCGCGCAGCCAGAACGCGATCACGGCGAGGATGCCCGCGAGCAGCAGGGGCTGGGGCGCCTGGAGGACGGCGTCGATGCCGTCGTAGGTGCCGGTGAAGACGGTCTTCAGGAAGTCGAAGAGCCAGGACACGTGGTCCAGCAGCCAGTCGACGGTGTCGTTGACCCAGTCGCCGAGCGGGATCCTAGGCATGAGCGGCCTCCTGGGGGGACTCCACGTCGCCGAGGAAGCCGACCAGGCGCTCCTGCGCGACCACACCGACGAGCCTGCGCTTCGCGTCGAGGACGGCCACCGGGTGGCTCGACCGGGCACTCATCGCGCACAGCTCGGTGAACGGCGTGTCGGGCGTCGCGGTCTCGCAGTCGTCGGCGCAGCCGCAGTCGGCCGGGGTGCCGCTCACGTCCGTGTCCATGACGGCGGACGCGGTAAGGACCCGGGAGCGGTCGACGTCCTTGGTGAAGGAGGCGACGTAGTCGTCGGCGGGCCGCACGAGGATGTCCTCCGCGCTGCCGATCTGGACGATCCGGCCGTCGCGCATCACGGCGATCCGGTCGCCGAGCCGCATCGCCTCGTTGAGGTCGTGGGTGATGAAGACGATGGTCTTCTTCAGGGTCTTCTGGAGCTGGAGGAGCTGGTCCTGCATGTCCCGTCGGATCAGCGGGTCGAGCGCGCTGAAGGACTCGTCCATGAGGAGCAGGTCGGCGTCGGTGGCGAGGGCCCGGGCCAGGCCCACGCGCTGCTGCATACCGCCGGACAGCTCGTCGGGCCAGGACTTCTCCCAGCCTCCCAGGCCGCACAGCTCCAGGGCCTCGGTGGCCCGCTCGATGCGCTCGGCCTTGGGGACGCCCTGGACGGCGAGTCCGTAGGCGGCGTTCTCCAGGACGCTGCGGTGCGGGAAGAGCGCGAAGTGCTGGAAGACCATGCTGATCTTCTGGGCGCGTACGGCGCGCAGCTCGCGGTCGGTGAGCGCGGTGAGGTCCTGGCCGTCGAAGCGGACATGGCCCGCGGTCGGCTCCAGGAGGCCGTTGAGCATGCGCAGCAGCGTGGACTTGCCGGAGCCCGACAGGCCCATGACGACGAAGATCTGGCCCGGGTCCACGGTGAAGGAGGCGTCGATCACCGCCGCGGTGGTGCCCTCGGCGCGCAGTCCCTCCCGGTCCGCGCCCTCGCGAAGCCTCTCGACCGCCTGGTCCGGCCGTCTTCCGAAGACCTTGTACAGCTGCTCTGCCTCAAGCCGTGATGACACGCGTACCTCTTGTCTCTTGACCACTGGGTGGGAGACGAAGGGCCGCGAACAGTTGAAAGTGCAACCTGCCTCGCTCCGAGGCGGCGCCTGCCCATAAGCCTTTCGGCCAAACACACGGGTGTCCTGGTTCACAGGACGCTCACACCGCCGGACGCGTCGAGCGGCGGCGGCCGGTGTCGGTGCCGTACGGCATGATGCGAGACGTGACCGGACGACTGATGCTCCTCGACACCGCCTCGCTCTACTTCCGTGCCTACTTCGGGGTGCCGGAGTCGGTGAAGGCACCCGACGGCACGCCGGTGAACGCCGTGCGCGGCCTCCTCGAATTCATCGACCGCCTGGTCAAGGACCACCATCCCGACCTGCTGGTGGCCTGCATGGACGCCGACTGGCGCCCCCAGTGGCGGGTCGACCTCATCCCCTCCTACAAGGCGCACCGCGTCGCCGAGGAGCACGAGAGCGGCCCGGACGAGGAGGAGGTGCCGGACACTCTGTCGCCGCAGGTGCCGGTGATCGAGGCCGTCCTGGACGCGCTCGGCATCGCGCGCGTGGGGGTGGCCGGATACGAGGCGGACGACGTGATCGGCACGTTCACCGCGCAGGCGACCGGCCCGGTCGACATCGTCACCGGCGACCGCGACCTGTACCAGCTGGTCGACGACGAGCGCCAGGTGCGGGTGCTGTATCCCCTCAAGGGCGTCGGCACGCTCCAGCTGACCGACGAGGCGTGGCTGCGCGAGAAGTACGGCGTCGACGGCCGCGGGTACGTGGATCTGGCGCTGCTGCGCGGCGACCCGAGCGACGGTCTGCCGGGCGTGCCCGGCATCGGCGAGAAGACGGCGGCCAAGCTGCTCGACCAGTTCGGCGACCTGGCCGGGATCATGGCCGCGGTCGACGACCCGAAGGCGAAGCTCACGCCGTCGCAGCGCAAGCGGCTGGACGAGTCGCGGCCGTACGTGGCCGTGGCGCCGAAGGTCGTGCGGGTGGCCGGTGATGTCCCGCTGCCGCGAGTGGACACCGCGGTTCCGCGCACGCCGCGCGATCCCGCGGCACTGGAGAAGCTGGCGGAGCGGTGGGGGCTCGGTGGATCATTGCAGCGACTGGTGGCGACGCTCGGCGCGTAAATATTGCCCTCGCTTTCCACGAGTGGCATGCCGTCGCCAGCGAGGCGGATGCTAACTTAGGTAAGCCTAAGCGTAGGGAACTGGGAGGCCGCCATGGCAGAAGGACCGGGACGCAAGCCGCGGAAGCCCCACTCCGCACAGGTGCTGCGCACCGAACGCCTCACCCCGCACATGCAGCGCGTGGTGCTCGGCGGCGACGGACTCGCCGAGTTCGCGGCGGACACCTGCACCGACCACTACGTCAAGATCCTGTTCCCGGCCGAGGGCGCGACCTACCCCGAACCCTTCGACATGCAGCGGATCCGCGAGGAGTTCCCCCGCGAGCAGTGGCCCGTGACCCGCACGTACACCGTGCGCCACTGGGACGCCGAACACCGCGAGCTCACCCTGGACTTCGTGATCCACGGCGACGAGGGCCTGGCCGGTCCCTGGGCGGTGCGGGTCCAGCCCGGCGAGACCGTGCGCTTCATGGGCCCGGGTGGCGCCTACGCCCCGCACCAGGACGCCGACTGGCATCTGCTCGTCGGGGACGAGAGCGCGCTGCCCGCGATCGCCCGCTCCCTGGAGTCACTGCCCGACGGCACCCGGGCGCACGCCTTCATCGAGGTCTCCGGGCCCGAGGAGGAGCAGAAGATCGACTCCGACGTGGAGGTCGTCTGGCTGCACCGCGGCTCCCGCCCCGTCGGCGAGGCCCTGGTGGAGGCCGTCCGCGCGCTGGAGTTCCCGGAGGGCCGGCTGTGTGCGTTCGTGCACGGCGAGGCGCACTTCGTGAAGCAGCTGCGCCACTTGCTGCGGGTCGAACGGGCAGTGCCGCGCGAGGACCTGTCGATCTCCGGCTACTGGCGCCTGGGCCACAACGAGGACGGCTGGCAGGCCTCCAAGCGGGACTGGAACGCGCGCATCGAAGCGGAGCAGGAGGGGGCGGCGCCCGCCGCTTAGGGCTGCGCTTCAGGCTTGCCTGTCAGGTCCGCGCTTCACGCATGCGTCCCCGAAAGGGGCGGCACCTTCGAGGGTGCCGCCCCTTTCGTCGCGTCCGGGAGCGGTCACACCGACCGCTGGTACGACCGGAACGTCCGGATCGACAGCCACACCGCCACGACCGCCAGCCCGAGCAGCGCTCCCCCGCGGCTCAGCACGACACCCCAGTCCGGATCGGCGGACAGGGCCGAACGGCCCGCCACCATCGCCCAGTTCAGCGGGTTGAAGTCGGCGACGTGCCGCATCCAGGAGGGCATCTGCGAGGGCGCCATGAAGGCGCTGGACAGGAAGGTGAGCGGGAGCAGCAGGAAGGTGTTGATCCCGATGATCGACTCCCGCTCCCGCACCAGCATGCCGAGCGCGTTGGACAGCGCCCCGAAGACGGTGCCCAGCAGGACCGAGGCGAGCACCAGGACGGCGATCCCCGCGATGCCGCCCGGGTAGTCGGCGCCCCCGAGGAGCCCGAGCAGCACGATGACCACCGACTGGAAGGCGGTGACCAGGCCGTTGTTGACGACGTTCCCGTTCATCAGCGCGGCCCGGCTGACCGGGGTGGTCAGGAAGCGGTCCAGAGTCCCGCGCTGGATCTCCTCCAGGGTGCCCATGCCGGCCCACATGTTGGAGCCGAGCGCACTCATCACGACCACGCCCGGGACGAGGTAGTCGAGATACGAGGTGGTCCCGAAGCCGCCGAGCTCGACGACCTTCTTGAAGAGGCTGCCGAACAGGAACAGCCAGATCACCGGCTGGATCAGGGTGATGATCGCGTACGCGGGCTGCCGCACGAACACCAGGAGTTGACGCTGCGTCATGTACCAGGTCTGGGAGACGGCCATGCTCATCGGGCACCCACCAGGTCTTCGGCGTCGGAGTAACGGCGGCCCGCGTAGCGCAGGTAGACGTCGTCGAGGGACGGGCGGGCGACGGTCGCGGTGGCGACCTTGACCCCTGCCCGTTCCAGGGCGGCGAGGAGGGCGGGTACGGCGGCGGCCCCGTCGTCGGCGCGGACGCTGACGCGGTGTCCGTCGGCCAGCACCTCGTGCACGCCCGGCACGTCGCGCAGGACGCCGGTCAGCAGCGTGCGCCCCGCGTCGCCGAGCGGCTCGCGCAGCTCCACATGCACGGCGTCGCCGCGGAGTTCGCCCTTGAGCGCGTCCGGGGTGCCCTCGACGACGATCCGGCCGCGGTCGACGACCGCGACGCGCTCGGCGAGCCGGTCGGCCTCTTCGAGGTAGTGCGTGGTGAGCAGGATCGTCAGCCCCTCGTCCGCCGCGAGCCGCCCGATCTCGTCCCACATGGCGCTGCGGGCCTCGGGATCGAGACCGGTGGTGGGCTCGTCGAGGAAGAGCACCTCGGGGCGGTGCACCAGGCCGAGGGCGACGTCGAGCCGGCGTCGCATGCCGCCGGAGTAGCCCTTGACCGGACGCCGGGCCGCCTCGGTGAGCGTGAAGCGGTCGAGGAGCTCGTCCACCCGCCGGTCGAGGGCGGCGCCCTTCAGGCCGTAGAGCCTGCCCTGGAGTCGGAGGTTCTCGCGGCCGGTGGCGACCGGGTCGGCGCCGGAGCCCTGGGCGACCACCCCGATGGCCCGCCGGACCCGGTCCGGGTGGCGCAGCACGTCATGGCCGGCGACGGTGGCCGAGCCGGAGTCGGGGCGGGCCAGGGTGGTGAGGATCTTGACGGTGGTGGACTTGCCGGCGCCGTTCGGGCCGAGCAGGCCGAAGACGCTGCCCCGCTCGACGACGAGGTCGATACCGTTGAGAGCGGTGACCTGACCGCCGTAGGTCTTGATCAGTTGACGCGCCTCGATCGCGGGCGCACGGGTGTTCATGGCAGGTGCTCTCCTGGGTCTCCTGGCTGAGCGGATGACAACTGATCCACGTGAGGAGCACCGGGCTATCCTGGGTGTGCCGCACCTCGATCGCCTGGATGTGCCTCAGGGCGGATTCAGTTCGGGGTTCGAGGCCCCGGCGGGCTGCTGCAACAGCCGTGCCGGGGCCTGTTCTTGTTCAGGTCATGGATCTTGTTCAGGGCCTGTTTCTCGTTCAGGTCCCGTTTCTCGCTCTGGGCCTGGTTCTCGTTCTGGGCCCGGCTCGTGGAATGCCTTCCACTCCTCGATGCCGGGCAGCGTGCCCTTGGTGAGCTCGTCGAGGAAGCCGCGGACCCACTCCGCCTCCGCCTCGACCATGTGGAGCTGGTACTCGTTCTCCACGAGGAAGAGCCGGGGCAGCGTCTCGTACAGCTTCTCCAGCGCGCCTCGGTCGCTCGCGATCCGCACCTCCAGGGCGTCGAGCCGTTCCTTCAGCAACGGCCCCACCTCGTCGGGGTGCAGCACAGCGAGCAGGGAGAGCGCGGTCTCGAAGATCGGGTACTCCTTGGCCGGGAAGGCGACCAGGTCCGACATCCACTCGGTGGTCTCCTGGCGCCCGGCCGCGGTGATGCCGTAAACGGTCCGCTCGGGCCGGTTGCCCTGCCGCTCCACGTCCGTGACCTCGACGAATCCATGTTTCTCGAGGTTCTGAACGACCGTGTAGAGCGAGCCGTAGTTGATCTTCGTGCTGGAGTCCTTGCCCTGGCGGCGCAGGGTCTGGGCGATCTCGTAGGGATGCATCGGCTTCTGCCAGAGCGTCGCCAGCACGGCGAGCGCCAGAGGGTTGCGGAGCTTGCGACGCCCCATCGACTCCACCTCACCTCCGCAACCGTGCGGCCGTATCGCCGCGCCGCAGAACCTCGCGGCCGAATATCCGCAGGCGAACATATCGCGACTTGCGACGGGCCGTCAATGGACACGATGTATCGCGTATGGACGGTCCACGCAAGGGAGTGAGGACTTGGGCGCTACTCCGACACGCCTGCGTCACGCACCCGAAACAGCCCCTCCCTAATTTCTGTCACCCGACAGGAATTCAGCTCCCGCACCGCTGTTCCGCTCTTTCGCCCTCATGCCGCCGAAGGCAGGTGCCGCCGTGACGACGACCAGTCCCTCCGACGTCCGTCCCGATCCCCCGCACTCCTCCTCCCCCTCCCCCGACGACCGGTCCCTCGCCGAGTTCGGCTACCCCCAGGAGCTGCACCGCAGCCTGGGCCGGTACGCGTCCTTCGCGGCCGGGTTCTCCTTCATCTCGGTCCTGACGACCGTCTTCCAGTTCTTCGCCTTCGGGTACGCGTTCGGCGGCCCCGTCTTCTTCTGGGCCTGGCCGGCGGTCCTGGTCGGACAGCTGCTGGTGGCGGCCTGCTTCGCGGAACTGGCGGCCCGCTACCCGCTCTCGGGCGCGATCTACCAGTGGTCGTCCCGCCTCTCCACCCCGGTCTTCGGCTGGTTCGCCGGCTGGATCATGGTGATCGGGCAGATCGTCGTGGTCGCCGCGGCGGCGCTGGCCCTGCAGATGGTGCTCCCGGCGATCTGGTCGGGCTTCCAGCTGGTCGGCACCGACCCGGCGCCGACCTCGGCGGACGGGGCGGCCAACGCGGCCGTCCTCGGCGTGATCCTGCTGGTCCTGACGACCGTCGTGAACGTCCTCGACAACCGTGTCCTGTCCCTGGTCAACCGGGTCGGCGTCACCGCCGAGATCATCGGCGCGGTGCTGATCATCGTGCTCCTGCTGACCCACTCCGAGCGCACACCGAGCATCACCTTCCACACCGCGGGCGCCGCGCAGAGCGGCCTGTTCGGGGCGCTGCTGGTGGGCTCGTTCACGGCGGCGTACGTGATGATCGGCTTCGACAGCGCGGGCGAGATGAGCGAGGAGACCCGCAACCCCCGGCGCGTCGCGCCCCGCACGATCCTGACGGCGCTCGGCGCGGCCGGCGCGCTCGGCGGCCTGATCGTCCTGGGCGGCCTGCTCGCCGCCCCCAGCCTCACCGACGGGCACCTGTCCGTCGACGGCCTCAGCTACGTCCTCACCAGCAGCCTCGGCGACGGTGTCGGCAAGGCCCTGCTGGCCGACGTGGTCATCGCGATCACGGTGGCCACCCTCGCCATCCAGACGGCGGCCTGCCGCATGCTCTTCTCCATGGCCCGCGACGGCCAACTGCCCTTCGCGGGCCGCCTCGCGCGCGTGAACCCCCGCACCGGCATGCCCACCGCCCCCGCGCTGGTCGTCGGCACCCTGGCCGCCGCCCTGCTCCTGCTCAACTTCGCCTCTCCGGAGGCGTTCCTGGCGATCGGCACGACCTGCATCGTGATGCTGTACCTGGCGTACGCGATGGTCACGGGCCCGTTGCTGATCCGCCGCATCCGGGGCGAGTTCACCTCGTCGGGCACCGACGAGGAAGGCGGCCGACTGTTCTCCCTGGTCCGCTGGGGCATCCCGGTCAACGCCCTGGCCCTCCTCTACGGCCTCCTGATGACCGTCAACCTGGCCTGGCCCCGGGCCGAGGTGTACGACCCGGCGGGCGGGCACTGGTACTTCCAGTGGTTCACGGTGCTGTTCCTGGCCGCGACGCTGGCGGTGGGCGTGGCGTGGCGCGCGCTGCGTCGGCCCACACCGGCGGGATAGCGGGACGGAGCGCGGCGGCCGTCTCACGTCGGGCGGCCGCATCTCGACGGGCGGCCGCATACCGTCCCGACGGCCCGTCAGTCGTCGCCCCGCACCCGCGCGTGCAGATGCATGTCGTGCCAACCGTCGGGATGCAGCACCGCGCTCCGCTTGGTCCCTTCCAGAACGAAGCCCGTCTTGGCCGCGACCCGGCACGACGCCTCGTTGCGGACGGCGTGCATGAGCTCGAGACGGTGGAACCCGACGGCGTCGAGAGCCCAGCGGGACAGGGCGACCGTGGCACGCGCCGCGACACCCTTCCCCCGAGCCTCCGTGGTCGTCCAGTACGCCATCTCGGCCTGCCCGTCGTCGAGACGGATCTCGCGCAGGGCCACCCGGCCGAGCAGCAGATCGGTGCCCGCGTCCACCACGGCCCACTGAGCGGTCTCCTCCCCGGCCCAGGCCTCCCGCCACTCCTCGATCCAGCCGCCGACCTCCTCCACGGAGTCGGCGACACGGGCGTGCCACTGGTGCATCACCGGATCCTGGAACGCGGCGTGCACCGCGGGCGCGTCCTCGGGCCGCCAGGGGCGCAGGAGCAGGCCGTCGCCGGTGGGGAGGGTGGGCTGGGCGGTGCGGGAGAGGGCGCCGGGTGCGAGCACCGGGCCGGTGAGGTACGGCATGACCCGCATCCTGCCAACCGGACGGTGCCCGTCCCAACGGGTTTTCCTCTTGACGAGAGGGAGGCAGGAACCCCGCATTCCACCCCCGGCCGACCGGTGCCCGCGTCCCGGCCGCGCGGGACCGACGTGCCGTCCTCGCGACGAACTTGCATCCCAACTGCCGCAAACGGGGGTGGTACCCGCGGCGCATCGATGGCCTGGAATGCGCGGCCGTGCATCCGGCGGCCAGGCGATCCGCTCCGTGCGCCGGGGCTGCGCCCCCTAGCCCGCGGCCGGAAATCGTCGCATGGTGCGAAGTGGTGGGCTGTCAGGGTGAAGTGCGGGCATGAGCGGTGTCGCACCCGGGCCGGTGAGGGTGGTGGCCGGATGGCTGCGATGGTCGGCGGGGCGTCTCGGGAAGGTGTTCCGCGCGAGACGCCCAGGTGCTCGGCACGGTCGGCGCGTCCGTGTACCAGTGCGAATTTACCTGGGACGAGCGCCCATCCCTTACCGACCGGGCCGCCCGGAATGTCGCCGAGAACACTCGACCGGCCTCCGTCCGACGCGCCCCTCGCAGGCGTCCTCCGAGATGCCTGACACCAGCGTCAACTAGCCCCGCACAGTTGACGAAACCCTTGGTGGCACTGGAAGGTAGGGATGATCCACGACCTCGCCTCCGACAACGCTGTCGTGGCGGTGGTGGCCACTGATTCTCCGTACCGTCCGGCTGCCGCCGCGAGGACCACGGCCGCAGGGCGCGCAGTTGACGAGGCCGGGTTCGTGCACGAGTTCAGCCACGCTGCGGGTGCAGCGTATGGAACACAACGCGTAGTTCATGGACTTCGTCGACTCCGCCACCGGAGGGCATCATGAATGGCTCTGCTCCAGGCGAGTCGCCCGGGCCGTTCCACTGATCGGGCACACACTCGTCGCCAGGCGCGCGTCACTCTGACCGTGACCCACGCCCTCTCGCGTCCCGAGTACCAGTACCCCCGGAACGCCTGTCAATTCCGTGTTCTACCCAAGCCGAAGGACCTGAGAAGGACTGGCTATTCCAGGTCTTGAATACGCGACGGGAGATCAGCACGATGAGTATTACCTCGTCCTCGCTACCGCACGCGTGGCGGGAGAATCCGAGCGTCGACCTGCTGCGCCGCGACGGCGACGCATGGACTTACAGCATGGAGCTCCTGCCCATCTCAGCCACTCCGGACGAGTGGTCGGCCATCCGACTCCCCGAATGTGCTGCGTGGTGCTATCCCATCGCGCCAAGGGACGAGTTGTTCCTGATGTATCACGTGTACGCGTGGATGTTCGCTCTCGACCTGCTGTTCGTGCGCACATTCAAGGCCGACCGCGACCTCGCCGGAGCGCGAGCCATGGTCGACAGGCTTCCGCTGTTCATGCCACTGGACGGCACCGCCCGTACGATGCCCGAGCCGGAGAATCCCATCGAGAGGTCCCTCGCCGACATATGGCTACGGCTGGCCCCGACCCGGTCCACCGCCTGGAAACGCGACATGCTGAAAGCCCAGATGGAATATGCCGACGGGCAGTGCTGGGAGCTGGAATGCATACGCAATGGGCGGATCCCCGATCCTGCCGAGTACCTTGTCCGCCGTCGCGGCTCGTACGGCGGCCCGGTCGGGGTCTGCCTCGCCGAGCACGTGGCAGGTGCGGAGGTGCCGGTCCGCGTGCGCCGCTCGCGGCCGTTCCGTGCGCTGATGGACGCTTGGACGGACATTCAGGCGCTCCACAACGACATCCGCTCCTACCGGCGTGAAGTCGAGGACGAAGACGAGACATGCAACTCCGTCCTCGTGTTCGCCAGGTTCCTGGAGCTCACCATCGACCAGGCCGCGGCCTCGGTCACGCGGCTGCGCACGGCCAGGCTGTCGGAATACGAACACCTGGAGACCACTCAGCTCCCGGAACTCTGCGACCAACTGCGGCTGGACAACGAGGATCGCGAGCAGGTGGCGGCCGTCATGAAGGCGTTGCGTGACCACCTCACCGGTTTCCACGTCTGGCAGGACAGCGCCACGCGGTACCAGGCTCCGGCACCGGGGCAAGGGTCCTCGAAGCGGCTCGGATCGTGACAGCCGGGGTCGGTATCCGTCTGCGCGTCGCACCCCTGCCGACTCGCGTCCGGCCGCCGCTGTCGGTTCCGCCTCGTACGCTTGATCGTGATGAGACGCCACACTCCGCCCCCGCCCCCTCCCCTGCCGCAGCGCGACGGGGTCGATCCGGTGCGGGTGCGGTTGCCGCCCGGTGACGCCTGGGCGACCGTGCGGGATCATCTCGTGGCGCGGCTCGCGGCCGGGGCCGAGGTGATCGACGGGATGCTGGAGACGGGCCAGATCGTGGACGCCACCGGACGTCCGGTGCCGCGCGACATGGCGTACGTGCCGGGGATGTCCGTGTGGTTCCACCGGGAACTGCCCGACGAGGAGCGGGTCCCGTTCCCGATCGACGTCATCTACCGCGACGAACACCTGGTGGTGGCCGACAAACCCCACTTCCTCGCCACCACCCCGCGCGGCAGCCATGTCGCCGAGACGGCCCTGGCACGGCTGCGCCGGCAACTGGACATCCCTGCGCTGGGCGCCGCGCACCGCCTGGACCGGCTGACGGCCGGCCTGGTGATGTTCACCGTGCGGCCCGAGGAACGCGGCGCCTACCAGTCGCTGTTCCGGGACAAACGGGTGGCCAAGGAGTACGAAGCCGTCGCCCCCTACGACCCCGCGCTGCCCCTGCCCCGTACCGTGCGCAGCCGCATCGTCAAGGAGCGCGGAGTCCTGGCCGCCCAGGAGGTCGAGGGAGAGCCCAACGCCGTCAGCCGGGTCGAGTTGCTGGAGCACCGGGGCCAGCGCGCCCGGTACCGGCTCACGCCGGGTACCGGGCAGACGCACCAGCTCCGAGTGCACATGAGCGCCCTCGGAGTGCCGATCCTCGGTGACCCCCTCTATCCGGTGGTCACCGCCCCCGTGGCGCCCGGCGACTTCCGACGTCCGCTCCAACTGCTGGCGCGCATCCTGGAGTTCACCGATCCGATCACGGGACGCGAGCACCGGTTCGTCAGCCCGCGCGTGCTGCGGGCCTGGGCGTCCTATGAGGAGTGGGCGGCCGGGTGACTCCGCTTCCCTCAGTTCACTCGCCACGCCACCAGCGCAGGAGGCGCTGGAACGCCCCGAGACGTACGGCGGGTTCGGGCACCGGCGCCGGAGCGACGGGCTCCGGCGCCACCGGCTCCCGCTGCGGCGTGCTGACCTGCCAGTCGGTGCGGCGCTGGGACGGAGCCGGGTGCGCGGGGCGCGCCATGACGTCCTGCTGGGACCTGGGCGCGAACTTCACCGGCAGGGCCACCAGATGCCGGTTGGAGAGGGTCTCCTCCCACTGCAGATCGTCCTCGTCGCAGGCGAGTTCCGCGTCGGGGAGCCTGGTCAGCAGCGCGTCGACGCCGACATCGGCGATGGCACGGCCGATGTCCTGACCCGGGCACTCGTGGGGGCCGCCGCTGAAGGCCAGGTGGGAGCGGTTGCCCTGCATATTGGCCTTGGTGTCGGGCCGGACGCGCGGATCGACGTTGCCCGGTGCGATGCCCAGGATCAGACCGTCGCCCTTGCGGATGCGCTGACCGCCCAACTCGGCGTCCTGCTTGGCAAAATATCCGAGAATAGTACTGAACGGCGGTTCGTCCCACATGGACTGCTCCACCGCTTGGGGCACCGTCATCTGGCCGCCGTTCAACTGAGCGCGGAACCGCGGGTCGGTGAGTACGACCCTCAGTACGTTGGCCAGGAGATTGGCGGTGCTCTCGTACGCGATGATCAGGACGAGTCGCAGGTGCTGGCTGACCTCCTGGTCGGTGAGCCGTGCCGGGTGGTTGATGAGGTGGCTGGTGAAGTCATCCTCTGGTTGGGCCCGGCGGCGAGCGGTGAGCCGCATCAGGACGTCCATGATGTATTCGTTGCTGGCGATGGCTGTTTCGGTGCCCTTGGGCAGGTCGCGGGCCGCCTCGACGATCCGGTCGTTGTACTCGTCGGGCATGCCGAGGATTTCGCACATCACCATCATCGGCAGGCGCTCGGCGAACTGGCTGACCAAATCGGCCCGACCCTGCTCGCAGAACCTGTTGACCAGGTGCTGGGTTGCCCGGTTGATGTGGCGGCGGACGCCACGGTGGTCGATGGTCGAGATGGCGCCGTTGACCGCGGCACGCAGCCGCAGGTGCTCGTCGCCCTCGGCGTGACAGCACAACGGCTGCCAGGCGAGGTGCGGCATGAGCGGATGATCCGGCTTGACGGTGCCGTCCTGCATGGGGCCCCACAACCGTGTGTCTCGGCTGAAGTGCGAGGGGGTACGCACCAGGTGCATGTTCTCGCTGTGGCCGAGGACCACCCAGATCGGCACGTCCTCGTGCACGAGCGCGGGGGCCACGGCTCCGTGCTCGGTGCGCAGTTCCTCGTACACGGATTCCAGGTCCTCCGCCCCGGGACCGTACAGCCGACGCAGTCCGCCGGGGCCGATGCCGTGCGCGGGGCAGCCGGGCGGGGCGCCCGCGGGGTCGTACGTACCGGCCGGGGAAAAGGATTCAGGCGTCACGATGGTCGCTCCGGAGCTGAGGTCGATCTGGTCTGAAAAAAGTCATGGGCTGCCCCGGCCCGGGTGGTTCGAGTGAGGCCGGGGGCTTGGGAGAGGTCGTGCGGCAGTACGGCTCGGCCGGGCCTCGGCTCACACCGGAGCCCTCTCCACCGCCAGCGAATGAAGAAACCGCATCAAGGTCATCAGCACATCCCGGCTCGACGCCCGCCGGCGCGCATCGCACTCGACGATGGGGATGTCCGCGCTGAGGTCGAGCGCGCTGCGCAGGTCCTCGATGGCGTGGCGGGGGCCGTCGGGGAAGGTGTTGACGGCTACGACGAAGGGCACGCCCCGTTCCTCCAGGCGGTCCATGACGTCGAAGCTGACTTCGAGGCGTCGGGTGTCCACCAGGACCACCGCCCCGAGCGCGCCTTCGAACAGGCCGTTCCACAGGAACCAGAAGCGTTCCTGGCCGGGGGTTCCGAAGAGGTACAGCACCAGTTGCTCGGTGATGCTGATGCGGCCGAAGTCCATGGCCACGGTGGTGGCCGTCTTGGTCTCGGATCCGTAGTTGTCGTCGACCCCGATGCCGGCCTGGGTCATGGTCTCCTCGGTGGTCAGCGGTTTGATCTCGCTGACCGAGCCGACCATGGTCGTCTTGCCGACGCCGAAGCCGCCGACGATGACGATCTTCACCGCGGCCTGGGCGGTCTGGGGCAGGTGGTCCCCTGTTCGCGGACCGGGGATGGTGTCAGAGCCTTTGAAGTCCATGCATCACCGCTTCGAGGAGGGAACGGTCGGCCAGCGCCTGGCGGATCACAGGGGCGCGCGCCGTCACCAGTTCGGCCGTCAGCAGCTCGGTGAGCAGGACGGTCACCACGCTGAACGGCAGGCTGAGATAGGCGGACAGCTCGGCCACGGACAGGGGGGCCGTGCAGAGCCTGAGCAGCGCCGCCTGCTCGGGCGTGGCGGAGGGCGGTGGGTCGGCGTGCGCCACGATTAAGGTGACCAGGTCGAGTTCCGAGCGCTCGGTTCCGTCGGGGCCGGTGATGACGTACAGCCGCTCGGGGTTCTTCTTTGGTCCTTCGGGTGGGTCCTGGCCCTCCTGCGGGGGCTGCGGTGCCGGTTCCGGACTGGCCTTGGGGAATCGCCGTCGGCGTTGTGGAGGAGTCATACGGTCTGCCCGTTGCGGCGGGGCGGACTGGTGAGGTGCGCGCCGATGCGGACGACCAGATCGCTCATGCGGGCGCTCATGTGGCCGGGTTCGGTGATGATGTCGGAGAGCACCGCGAGATAGGCGTTGGGGCCGGCGGCCATCAGGTAGAAGTAGCCCCCGTGGATCTCGATGAGGACCATCTTCATCTTGCCGTCGCTGCCGGGGATCTCCCCGGCGACGGCGCCCGCCAGGCTCTGCAGGCCCGCGCAGGCCGCGGCGACGCGGTCGGCGGTGTCCGGGTCGCCGCCGTGGCGGGCGATGCGCAGGCCGTCGGCGGAGAGCACCACGATCATCTGGATGCCCGGTACGCCTTTGGCGAGGTCCTGGAGCATCCAGTCGAAGTTGCCTCGCTGCTGGATCACTTGAGGTTCCCCTCATCTTCGGCCTCGGTACGGGCCGGTTCGTCGGTCGGCTGACTGGCGGTGGAAGCGGTGGGGCGCTTGAGGCCGTCCATGAACGCCTGGACCCACAGGCCCGGCGGGGTGTCGTCCGGCTTCTGTTCTGGCTCGGGTTCGCGGCCGGCCGTCGACCAGATGGTCGGGCGGCCTTCCCGCTCGGCGCGTTCGATCTCGGCCTGCTCGGCGTAGCGCTGGGTGAGCGAGGTCTTGACCCGGCTGCGGCGCTGCGGCAGCCCGTTGGCCGTCCATTCGGTGACCTCGGGGACGTCGTCCTCCATGGACACCGGCGTCGTGAACTTGGGGCTGGTGGGGCGGCGCTTCTTGATCGTGCGCTTGGGGCCGGGCAGCGCGCCGAGTTCGGCCTTGGGGACGGCGGTGGCGCCGATGCCGTGGGCGAGTCCGACGCCGGGCTCGTCGGTGAGCATGTCGCTGGGCACGACGAGGATGGCGCGGACGCCGCCGTACGCGGAGGCACGCAGGGAGACCTGCATGTCGTACGCCTGGCAGAGCCGGCCCACGACGGCGAGGCCGAGGCGCGGCGACTCGCCGAGGTCCTGGAAGTCCACGCCGGCCTTGGCCCGCTCCAGCATGCCCTCGGCCCGCAGCCGGGCCTCCTCGCTGAGGCTGACGCCGGCGTCCTCGATCTCGATGCAGACGCCGGTCTGCACCTCGGTCGCGGTGACGTGCACCTTGCTCTGCGGCGGCGAGTACCGGGTGGCGTTGTCGAGGAGTTCGGCCGCGGCGTGGATGACCGGCTCGACGGCGGTGCCCTTGACGTTGACCTTGGCGATCGACGAGAGGTCGATGCGCCGGTACTCCAGGATCCGGGACATGGCGCCGCGCAGCACGCTGTACAGCGCGACGGGCTCGGGCCACTGCCGGCCGGGGCGGCCGCCGCCGAGGACGGAGATGGAGTCGGCGAGCCGGCCGATCAGCGCGGTGCCGTGGTCGATGCGCAGGAGGTCGTCGAAGACCTCGGGGTTGCGGCCGTGGTCCTCCTCCATCTCCCGCAGTTCGTTGGCCTGTTGGTGCACGATGGCCTGGACGCGGCGGGCGATGTTCACGAAGGAGCGCTGCGCGGCGTCGCGCATGATCTCCTCGGTGTCGACGATGGTGAGCACCGTCTTGAGCAACCGGACCTGTGGCTCGGGCAGGTGCGCCCAGGAGGGGTCGAACTCACCGAGTCGGCGAATCACCTCTCCGGGGGAACTTCCGCGGCGCAGCCAGTCCAGCGCGGTCGGCGCGATCTCCTTGGCGAACCGGATCAGGTCCTGGTCGTGGTCGGCGATGCGCTGCTTCAGATCAGCCGTGTGACGGATGTGCTCAAGTCGCTGCTCGCGCAGTTCCCGACCGCGCCGGACGGCTTCGGCCGCCACCGCGATCACCAGCAGCGTGGCGACGGCACCGCACCAGCCGACCGCGGCCCTGGCGGGCTGCTGCACCAGCGCGACACCGGTCCCGGTCACCGCGGCCATGACTATGGCGGGAAGCAACAGCACGCGCGCATACGGCAGTTCACGGCGTCCTGGGGGGGATTGAACACTCACCATGTGGGCCCTCTGAGACGTATCGACGGGGAGTCGCACATATAGGGAACAAGCGCACGAATACACATCAACTCGGTGCGCTGCGGGCGAGCTTAGTCCGACCGGATCATCGCCGTGTCATATTCAGCAAGCGCCTGAAACGGGCATTGCGACTGGAGTACCCTCGGCCCATTTGCACGCTCCGACACCACTCGAACACGGCGAGTCATGGCGTACAGGCTTGCGAAAACCCCTCACCGCGGCGAGTGAAGATCAGCCTCCGGCCGGGTGCCGGAGCCGGACTCCGGCGATGCGCAGGGCGGCGTCCGCGGTCGCCTCCGCGAAGGCGGAGACGGGGCGCTCGGGGTCGGAGCGGTGGACGAGGATCACGCCCTCGATCAGGCCGAACAGCAGGTCCGTGCGGAGATCGAGCTCGCTCTTGGCGAGGGCGCCACCCGCGGCCGTCGCGGCGAGCAACTGCCGGTAGGCGTCCTTGAGTTCGGCGCGCACGGCATGGAAGCCGGCGAACCGCTCGGCGCGCACCTCGGGCAGCAGATAGAGCCCGCCGAGGTTGTGCGGCCCGCCGCACAGCACCTCGACGTCCGCACGGCACAGCTCCCACAGCCGGCTCTCCGCGGAAACCTTGTCGTCCGCGAGCAGTTCACGGGCATACACCAGCGAGGGCGTGACGGTGGACTCCAGGAGCTCGGCGAGGAGCTCCTCCTTGCCGGACACGTAGTGGTACATGGACGCCTGCCGCATGCCCGCGCGCTCGGCGACGGCCCGGGTGCTGGTGGCGGCATAGCCCAGCGAGGTGAACAACTCGGCTGCGGCGACGAGGAGTTCGTCGCGCGGAGCCAGCCCGCTGGCCGGCCGCCGATCGGCCCGCGGCCTGCCGACCCGCCGCCCGGGCTCCGCCGCCCCGCCTGTCGTACCCATGCGTTCGATCCTCGCACACGGGGCGCGCGGCGTTCTCCTGGCGATCGTCGGGCGCGCCGGGGCGGCGGCAGCGGGAGGTGACCGAGGAGGTGGTCCCGCAGGACGAGCACGGTGATGAAGGCGCCCGCGAGCACCAGGTTCTGGAGGACCAGTCGGCGGGCGGCCCGGGTCCGCCGTACGACCGCCGGAGCGGTCGCGAGTCCCGTAAGACGACCGCAATCGCGGTCTCCAGCGAGAAGTCGGAGCCCCGCCGCACGGCGACCGCAGCCAACCGGCCGCCTCGCCACCCACCGGGGGCAGCCGGACCCACCCCCGCTTCCCAGCGACACGCACACAGCAACCCACCGGGGGGCCAGGGCTGTGACATCAGCGGCTTCACCGCGGGACGCGACCAAGCCCCCCCGGCCCCCGCCGCACCCCGCCCCACCCCCGTGAGCCCCCGGTAACCACCCGGCAACACCCGGGCAATCCCCCCGACCTACCCGGCCCCTAATTTCTGTCAAGCGACAGAAACGCCCCTCCCCACCTCACCCCCACCCCGCCCCCTGAGCCGGAGGTCCGCCATGGCCACAGAGACCACATACGGAGCCCGAGACCACGCCCGCGCACAGGAGGGCACCCGTACCGAGGCCATGCCCGTCGTCCCGGCCGGCGACTGGCCGGACCCGCCTTGCGAGGCGGGACACCTGGTGTGGGCGGAGACCGTCGCGGGCGGCAACTACACCCACCGCGTCCTCGCCCGAGGCACCGAAGTCCGCCTCACCGACCTCCACGGAGACGCCTGCGCCCACCTCCTCCTCTACGCGGAGGGCCGCCCCTGGGAGCGTCTGAACGTCGCCGACACGGTGAAGGTCCAGTGGAACGCCTACCTCGGCGAGGGCCAACTGCTCCTGTCCGACCAGGGCCGCGTCCTCGCGAGCGTCGTCGCCGACACCTCCGGCCGCCACGACGCCCTGTGCGGCACCTCCACCCTGGTCCGCAACACCGCGCGCTACGGCGACGGGACGCCCCAGAGCCCCTCCCCCGCCGGCCGCGAGCTCTTCAAGCTGGCGGCCGCGAAGAACGGCCTCGAACCCCGCGATCTCCCGCCCTCCCTCTCCTTCTTCCAGGGCGTGCGGATCCGCGAGGACGGCGGCCTCGACTTCACCGGCTCGGCGGGCCCCGGCGGCAGCGTCACCCTCCGCGCCGAACAGGACGTGACGGTCCTGATCGCGAACGTCCCGCACCCCGCCGACCCCCGGCCCGCCTACGTCAGCACCCCGCTGGAGGTCCTCGCCTGGCGCGCCGGGCCCACCCGCGCCGGCGACCCCCTCTGGGACGCCACCCCCGAAGGCCGCCGCGCCTTCCTGAACACCGCCGAATTCCTGGCCTCGAAGGGACGCGCATGAAGACCGTGGTTCCGGCCCGCACCGCCTGGTCCTCCGTCATCCGCGAGGGCGAGACGCTCACCATCACCGACCTGCACGGCAACCAGGCCGTCGACTTCCTCGTCTACGACGCCCACGACACGGCGGTCCGCTACAGCGCCCCCGACACCATCCAGGCGCAGGGCGGCATCTTCCTCACCACGGGCAGCGTGCTGATGTCCGACGAGCACACCCCGCTGATGACGGTCACCGCCGACGACGTGGGCCGCCACGACACGGTCGGCGGTGCCTGCTCCAAGGAGTCGAACACCCTGCGCTACGGCCACCACACCTGGTCGCAGCACGCCTGCGTGGACAACTTCCTCGCCGAGGGCTCGAAGCACGGCCTCGGAAAGCGCGACCTCGTCTCCAACATCAACTGGTACATGAACGTGCCGGTCGAGAAGGACGGCACCCTCGGCATCGTCGACGGCATCTCCGCCCCGGGCCTGACCCTGACCCTGCGCGCCGAACGCGACGTCCTCGTCCTCGTCTCCAACTGCCCCCAGATCAACAACCCCTGCAACGGCTTCGACCCGACACCCGTCGCGATGACGATCGAGGCCGCGGCGGAAGGTGCGGCCGAAGCCACGGAGACCGCGCCCGGGGCCACAGCGACCGCGATCGGGGCCGACGCATGACCTTCGACACCCTCCTCGTCGCCAACCGTGGCGAGATAGCGGTCCGGATCATCCGCACGGCCCGCGAACTGGGCCTGCGGACCGTCGCGGTGTACTCCGACGCCGACCGGTCCGCACCCCACGTCCGGCTCGCCGACCAGGCCGTACGCCTCGGCCCGGCGCCCGCGAAGGAGTCGTACCTCGACGCCGACCTGGTGCTGAAGGCGGCCAAGGACTCGGGCGCGGGCGCGATCCACCCCGGCTACGGTTTCCTGTCCGAGGACGCCGCGTTCGCCCGCCGCTGCGAGGACGCGGGGATCGTGTTCGTGGGCCCGACGCCCGAGCAGCTGGAGCTGTTCGGCGCGAAGCACACCGCGCGGGCCGCGGCGCAGGCGGCGGGGGTGCCGCTGGCACCGGGAACGGGCCTGCTGCCCTCCCTCGACGAAGCGCTCGAAGCGGCCGCGGCCATCGGCTATCCCGTCATGCTCAAGGCCACCGGCGGTGGCGGCGGCATCGGCATGTCGGCCTGCCGCTCCGCCGACGAGCTGACCGACGCCTGGGACCGGGTGCAGCGCGTCGCCGCCGCCTCCTTCTCCTCCGCCGGCGTCTTCCTGGAACGGCTCGTCGAGCGGGCACGCCATGTCGAGGTGCAGGTCTTCGGCGACGGCGACGGCACGGTCGTCACCTTCGGCGACCGCGACTGCTCCCTCCAGCGCCGCAACCAGAAGGTCGTGGAGGAGGCTCCCGCGCCCGGTCTCCCCGCTCACGTCCGCGCACAACTCACGGACAGCGCCCGCGACTTGTGCGCTTCCGTCGGCTACCGCTCCGCGGGAACCGTCGAGTTCGTCTACGACGCCGCCCGCGAGGAGGCCTACTTCCTGGAGGTCAACACCCGTCTCCAGGTGGAGCACCCGGTCACCGAGGAGATCTACGGCGTCGACCTGGTCGCCTGGATGCTCCGCCTGGCCCGGGGCGAGCGGGACGTCGTGCGCGAGCCGGGCCCCCCGCGCGGCCACGCCGTGGAGGCCCGCGTCTACGCCGAGGACCCCTCCCGCGAACACCGGCCCAGCGCCGGCCTGTTGACGCGGGTCGAATTCCCCACAGGGGTCCGCGTCGACGGCTGGGTGGAGACCGGCACCGAGGTGACGACGTCGTACGACCCGATGCTCGCGAAGGTCATCGCGTACGGCCCGGACCGCGCCCACGCGCTCCAGCGGCTGGACCAGGCCCTGGCACGCACCCGTGTCGACGGCATCGAGACCAACCTGGGCCTGGTCCGGTCGGCACTGGCCGACAGCGACTTCAGGACGGCCGCCCACTCCACGGCGACCCTGTCCGGGGTCCAGGACCCGACCCCGCGCATCGAGGTCGTGGCCGCCGGCACCCTCACCACGGTCCAGGACTGGCCGGGCCGCACCGGCTACTGGCAGGTCGGTGTTCCGCCGAGCGGCCCGATGGACGACCGCTCCTTCCGGCTCGGCAACAGGGCCCTGGGCAACCCGGAAGGCGCCCCGGGCCTCGAATGCACCTTGCAGGGACCGTCGTTGAGGTTCACCCACGCCACGGCCGTCTGTGTGACGGGTGCTCCGGCCCCGGTCACCCTCGACGGCACACCGGTGCCGCAGTGGGAGCCGGTGGCCGTGCCCGCGGGCGGAGTCCTGGAGGTCGGGGCACCCGCCGAACACGGTCTGCGGACGTACGTCCTGTGCGCGGGCGGCCTCGACGTCCCGGCCTTCCTCGGGAGCGCGAGCACGTTCACGCTGGGCCGCTTCGGCGGACACGGCGGACGGGCGCTGCGGACGGGCGACGTACTGCACGCGGGACGTCAGGGCGAGGGGAGGCCGCTCGAAGAGACACCAGCCGACGGGACGCCGCTCGAAGAGACACCGGCCGAGGGGACCCAGGCCAAGGAGACGACCGAGCGGGCACCGGCCGAGAGGACATCCGTCGAGGACGGCCACCCCTCCTTCACCTCCACCTGGCACATCGCCGCCGCCGAAGGCCCGCACGCCGCTCCGGAGTTCTTCACCGAGGACGACATCCGCGACTTCTACGCCGCCGACTGGAAGGTCCACTTCAACTCGGCCCGCACCGGAGTCCGCCTGGTCGGCCCCAAGCCCCGCTGGGCCCGCACCGACGGCGGCGAGGCCGGACTGCACCCGTCCAACATCCACGACACCCCGTACTCGGTCGGCGCGGTCGACTACACGGGCGACATGCCGGTGCTGCTGGGCCCGGACGGCCCCTCGCTCGGCGGGTTCGTGTGCCCGGCGACCGTCATCAGCACCGAGCGCTGGAAGCTGGGCCAGCTGCGCCCCGGTGACACGGTCCGCTTCGTCCCGGTGCACACGGACGGCTCGGTGCGCCCGGCGATCGTGGACGGCGGCATCCTCGCCCGCGACGGCGACGTCACGTTTCGCCGCAGCGGCGACGACAACGTGCTGGTCGAATTCGGCCCCATGCAGCTGGACCTGGCGCTGCGCATGCGCGTCCACGCGCTGATGGAGGCGGTGGCCGAACAGGGCCCGGACGGCATCACCGACCTCACCCCCGGCATCCGCTCCCTCCAGATCCGCACGGACCCGAACCGGCTGCCCCAGCACGAACTGCTCGCCGCCGTACGGGAGATCACCGCGTCGCTCCCGCCCTCCGACCAACTGGTCGTCCCCTCCCGCACCGTCCATCTCCCGCTCTCCTGGGACGATCCGGCGACCCGCGAGGCGATCGCCCGCTACATGGCGGGCGTGCGCGACGACGCGCCCTGGTGCCCGTGGAACATCGAGTTCATCCGCCGCGTCAACGGCCTGGCCTCGGTGGACGACGTCTACCGCACGGTCTTCGACGCGGAGTACCTGGTCCTGGGGCTGGGCGATGTCTACCTCGGCGCCCCGGTGGCCACACCGCTCGACCCGCGCCACCGCCTGGTGACCACGAAGTACAACCCGGCACGCACCTGGACGGCGGAGAACTCCGTCGGCATCGGCGGGGCGTATCTGTGTGTCTACGGCATGGAGGGCCCCGGCGGCTACCAGTTCGTGGGCCGTACGACCCAGGTGTGGTCGCCCTGGCAGCAGCGCGGCGCGTTCGAGCCGGGCTCGCCCTGGCTGCTGCGCTTCTTCGACCGCATCAAGTGGTACCCGGTGGACGCGGACGAACTCCTGGAGCTGCGCGCCGACATCACGTCCGGCCGCTTCGTCCCCCGTATCGAGGAGGGCACCTTCTCGCTCGCCGAGTACCAGGCCTTCCTCGCCGAACACGCCGAGCCCATAGCGGAGTTCAGGGAGCGCCAGCAGGCGGCCTTCGCCACGGAGCGGGACGCGTGGGAGGCGGCGGGCGAGTTCGCGCGGGCCGAGTCGGCGGCCACGCCGGCCGTCGCCCCCATGGACATCGCGGTCCCTCCGGGCGGCCGTCTGATCGAGGCCGAATTCGCCGCCTCCGTATGGCAGTTGAACGTCGAGCCCGGTGACGAGGTGGCGGCCGGGCAGCCTCTCCTGGCCCTGGAGGCGATGAAGATGGAGTCCAGGGTGCACGCGCCGGCGGCCGGCGTGGTCGCGGAGATCCTGGCCAGGCCGGGCGACCAGGTGGAGGCGGGGACGGCACTGCTCGTCCTGGCCCCGCCCGCACAGTGAACGCCGGCACAGTGAGCGGACGCCCAGTGAACGCCCGCACAGTGAAAGAGGAGCGCGTCATGTCCAGCACCGTCACCCGGGTCCGTGCCGCCCACGACCGCGTCGAGGCCGTCGACCGCCCGGAGATCTGGATCGACCTGCGTCCGCGGGAGGAGGTCGAGAAGGAGGCCCGGGCGATCGACGAACGGCTCGCCCAGGGCGAGCGACTCCCCCTCGCCGACCGCCTGTTCGCCGTCAAGGGCAACATCGACGTGGCCGGCCTGCCCACCACCGCGGGCTGTCCGTCGTACGCCTACCGTCCCGAGGCCGATGCCCCGGTGGTCGCCCGTCTCCGCGCGGCGGGCGCGATCGTGCTCGGCACCACGAACCTGGACCAGTTCGCGACGGGCCTGGTCGGCACCCGCTCCCCGTACGGCGCGGTCCGCAACGCGTACGACCCGGCGAGGGTGAGCGGCGGTTCCAGCTCCGGTTCGGCGGTCGCCGTGGCACTGGGCATCGTCGACTTCGCGCTCGGCACCGACACGGCGGGCTCCGGCCGGGTCCCGGCCGCCTTCAACGGCATCGTCGGGCTCAAGCCCACCCGTGGCCTGGTCCCGACGGCCGGGGTCGTCCCGGCCTGCGCCTCGATCGACTGCGTGACGGTCTTCGCCCGCACCCTCCCGGAGGCCGAGCAGGCGCTGTCCCACATGACGACCGGCATCGCCCCGGCCCTCCCCGGACGACGACCCGGCCCCTGGCGGATCGCGGTCCCGCCACGCGAGCAGCTCGGCGAACTGGACGAGGGCTGGGCCGAGGCGTACGAGCAGGCGGTGGAGCAGCTGGTCACGGCCGGCGCGTCGGTACGCGAGCTCGACCTCACGCCCTTCACACAGGCGGCGGCGATGCTCTACGAGGGCGCGTTCGTGGCCGAGCGCTACACGGCGGTGGGTGCCTTCGTCGACAAGGCGACAGCGGCCCGCGACGACTCCCTCGACCCCACCGTCGCCGCCATCATCACCGGGGCCCGCGATCTCCCGGCCCACCAGCTCTACGCCGACCTGGACCGCCTGGCCGCACTCCGCACCCGGGCCCTGGCGGAACTGGCCCACGCGGACGCCCTGCTCCTGCCCACCGCCCCCGGTCACCCCACCCTGGCCGAGGTCGCCGCCGACCCCCTGGGCGCCAACGCCCGCCTGGGCCGCTTCACCAACTCCACGAACCTCTTCGACCTGGCCGCGGCGGCCGTCCCGGCGGGCGAGGTGAACGGCCTCCCGTTCGGCGTGATGCTGATCGGCCCGGCGCACACCGACGAGCGCCTGGCGAGCATCGCACGCCTGCTCCAGCCGGAGATCCGGCTCGCGGTGGTCGGCGCCCACCTGACGGGCCAGCCGCTCAACCCCCAACTGCTGTCCCTGGGCGCCCGCTACGACCGTACGACGACCACGGCCCCGGTGTACCGCCTGCACGCCTTGCGGACGGTCCCGCCGAAGCCGGGCCTGGTCCACGTGGGCGAGGGCGGCGCCGCGATCGAGGCAGAGGTGTGGCGCCTCCCGGCAGAGGGCCTGGGTCGCCTCCTGTCGGCCCTGCCCCGCCCCATGGCCTTGGGAAGCGTAGAACTGACGGACGGCACCAGGATCCCCGGCTTCCTGTGCGAACCAAGCGCACTGGAGAACGCCGAGGACATCACGTCATACGGCGGCTGGCGCAGCTTTCTGCAACACCGGCCGAGCCAAGGTTTTTAAGGGGCGCGGGGAACTGCGCGACCAGCCCCCCACGCACCCGCACCCGAACCCGTCACCCCACCGACGAGTAGGCCACAACCCCCCGCAGCAACAGATCAACAGCCTTGCGCGCGTTCTTCGCGACCGTCGACCCCTCGCCCCCGGAAACCGGCGCCGCCGCCGAGATCTGCCCCAGCACGTCGATCACCTGCTTGCACCACCGCACGAAGTCCCCGGCCGGCATCTCCGCCTCCCGCAGCACCTCGTCCAGCCCCTTGCCGGAAGCCCACATGTAGGCGGCCCAGGCGAACCCGAGGTCGGGCTCACGCTGGCCGACCCCCTCGGTCTGGTTGATGCGGAAGTCCTCCTCCAGGGCGTCCAGCCGCCCCCAGATCCGCACCATCTCGCCGAGCGCGGCCTTGGCCTTGCCGGACGGCACCTTGGGCGCCATGGCGTCGTCGCCCACGCGGGACTCGTACACCAACGCCGACACGCACGCGGCCAGTTCGGCGGGGCCGAGCCCCTCCCAGACGCCTTCCCGCAGGCACTCGCTGGCCAGCAGATCGAGCTCGCCGTACAACCGGGCCAGCCGCTTGCCGTGCTCGGTGACCTCGTCGGCACGCAGATAGTCCAGCTCGGTGAGCAGGGCCACGATCCGGTCGAAGGTCCGCGCGATCGTGTTCGTGCGCCCCTCGATGCGCCGCTCCAGCTGCGAGGTGTCGCGCAGCAGCCGGTGATAGCGCTCGGCCCAACGGGCGTGGTCCTCGCGGTCGTCGCACCCGTGGCAGGGGTGCGCCCGGATCGCCGTCCGCAGCCGTGCGATCTCGCGGTCGTCGGCGGCCTGCGCGCGCTTCTTGCGGGCCCGCTCCGGCGGAATGTGCCCGGCCTTGGTGCGCAGCGCGGAGGCCAGGTCCCGGCGGGACTGCGGCGAGCGGGGGTTGAAGGACTTGGGGATCCGCATCCGCTCCAACGCCTCGACCGGCACGGGGAAGTCCATCGAGGCGAGACGCTTGACCTGCCGCTCGGCGGTCAGCACCAGGGGCCGGGGGCCGTCGTGGTGCTCGAAGCCCCGGTGGCCGTTGGACCGCCCGGCGGGCAGGCCCGGGTCCAGTACCAGCGCGAGACCCGCGTACTTGCCCGTCGGCACGTGGATGACGTCGCCCGGCTTGAGCTTCTCCAACGCCACGGCCGCCTCGGCCCGCCGCTGGGAGACTCCCTGCCGGGCCAGCTCCGTCTCGCGGTCCTTGAGCTCGCGGCGCAGCCGCGCGTACTCCTCGAAGTCGCCGAGGTGGCAGGTCATGGAGGCCTTGTAGCCGTCGAGCCCCTCCTCGTTGCGGTGCACCTGCCGGGAGATCCCGACGACCGACTTGTCGGCCTGGAACTGCGCGAACGACGTCTCCAGGAGCTCGCGCGAGCGGTGCCGCCCGAACTGCTCCACGAGATTGACCGCCATGTTGTATGACGGCTTGAAGCTGGAGCGCAGCGGGTACGTGCGCGTGCCGGCCAGTCCCGCCAGGTGCTCGGGGCTGCTCCCGCGCTGCCACAGCACCACCGCGTGACCCTCGACGTCGATGCCGCGCCGGCCCGCACGCCCCGTCAGCTGGGTGTACTCACCGGGTGTGATGTCGGCGTGCTGTTCGCCGTTCCACTTGACGAGCTTCTCCAGCACCACCGAGCGCGCGGGCATGTTGATGCCCAGCGCGAGCGTCTCGGTCGCGAACACGGCCTTGACCAGGCCGCGTACGAACAGCTCCTCGACGACCTCCTTGAACGTCGGCAGCATGCCCGCGTGATGGGCCGCGATACCGCGCTCCAGGCCTTCCAGCCACTCGTAGTACCCGAGGACGTGGAGGTCCTCGTGCGGGATCGACGCGGTGCGCTCCTCGACGAGGGCGCGCACCTTGCCCCGCGCCTCGTCGTCGTTGAGCCGCAGCCCCGCGTACAGGCACTGCTGTACGGCCGCCTCGCACGCGGCGCGGCTGAAGATGAACGTGATGGCGGGCAGCAGCCCCTCGGCGTCCAGCCGCTCGATGACCTCGGGCCGGCTCGGCGTCCACACCTTCGACCGCTGCCGCCGCTCGCGCTCCCGGTCGGCCTCGCGCATCGCCCGGCCGCGCCGGCGGTCCTGGTACGACGGCCGCTGGGCCTCCATGCGGGCCAGCCGCGCGAGATCGGGGTTGACGGCCTTCTTGTTGCCCTCGCCCTCCTCGAACAGGTCGTACATCCGCCGTCCGGCGAGCACGTGCTGGAACAGCGGCACGGGCCGGTGCTCGGAGACGATCACCTGGGTGTCGCCGCGGACGGTGTCGAGCCAGTCGCCGAACTCCTCGGCGTTGGACACGGTGGCCGACAGCGACACCAGAGTCACCGACTCGGGGAGGTGGATGATCACCTCTTCCCATACGGCGCCCCGGAAGCGGTCGGAGAGGTAGTGCACCTCGTCCATCACCACGTATCCGAGGCCGAGGAGGGTCTGCGAGCCCGCGTAAAGCATGTTGCGCAGCACCTCGGTGGTCATCACGACCACGGGGGCGTCGGAGTTGACGCTGTTGTCGCCGGTGAGCAGGCCGACCTTGTCCGCGCCGTAACGGCGGCTGAGGTCCGCGTACTTCTGGTTGGACAGCGCCTTGATGGGGGTGGTGTAGAAGCACTTCTTGCCCTGCTGGAGGGCGAGGTGGACGGCGAACTCGCCGACGATCGTCTTGCCGGAGCCGGTGGGGGCGGCCACCAGCACGCCCTTGCCCCCTTCGAGAGCCTTGCAGGCCTCGATCTGGAAGGGGTCGAGACCGAAGTCGTACATCTCGCGGAAGCCCGCGAGCGCGGTGGCCTGCTCGGCTGCCCGCAGGCGGGCTGCCGCGTACCGCTCGGCCGGTGAGAGGTCCTCTGTCATCGTGCTTTCGAGCGTACCCGGCGCCACTGACAACAGGACGATCATTATCCGGATCGGGGTGCGCGAAACCTGCCCTTCACGCAGTTCAAGGGCCCACCACGGACACCGCCCCGCGGACACAGCGCGCGCTCAGCGGCAGCGGCCCGAGCGGCTCGCCGTCCGCGTACCCCGTGACACCCTCCGCGGTGATCTCGACCTTCGCCGCCTTCAGCACGGTGACCTTGGGATGGTCGACGTGGGTGCCCCGGTACACGCGCGGGAACACCCGCAGCAGGGTCGTACGGCTGCAGTCGCCGACCACGGTGATGTCGAACAGCCCGTCGGTGAGGTCCGCGTCCGGGCAGATCCGCATGCCGCCGCCGTACGACGATCCGTTGCCGACGGCCACCAGGGTCGCCTCGACCTCGTGGACGGTGCCCTCGTCGAGCGTGATCCGGTACGGGAGGGGCCGGAAGGCGGCCAGTTCGGCGAGCATCGCGAGGTCGTACTTGAGGCGGCCGGTGGGCCATCTCATCCGGTTGCCGCGGTCGTTGACGCGGGAGTCGAAGCCGGAGGCGAGGACGGTGCCGAACCAGTGGTCACCGGCCTGCCCCAGGTCGGTGTCGTGGACGCGGCCCTGCTTCAGCGCCTCGGCGATGAGCCGGCCCGCGGCGGCGGGGTCGCGTACCGGCAGCCCCAGTGCTCGGGCGAAGTCGTTGCCGGTGCCGGCGGCGACCAGACCGAAGGGGGTGCGGGTGCCGGCCACGGCCTGCAGGGCGAGGTTGGCCATGCCGTCGCCGCCGACCGCGATCAGAGCGCCGGTGCCGCCGGTGACGGCTGCACGCGCGCGTGCGAGGGCGTCGGCGGCGTCCACGCCCAGTATTGTCCGCACGGCGAAGCCCGCCGCCCGCAACGCCGAAGCGGCCGGCTGCGCCGCGTGGGCGCCCCGGCCGCGGCCCGCGGTGGGGTTGACGAAGAGGGTGATCTCGCTGGTCACGGAAGTGACCTTACGAGCCGCTTCCCTCTCGTCAGGTCACGTCGTCATAACCGTTGACCCGGTCCGTGCCCGACTGCTCGGGCAGCGCCCGGCTCGCGGAGACGGTCTCGACCTCGCCGATGTCCTCGGGCGTGAGATCCAGGTCGGAGGCCTCGTCGTCGTCAGGCCCCTCGGCCTCGCGGCGGCGCCTGCGCCGGTCGTTGAGCAGGGAGAACGCGGTCGCGGCGAAGTACAGGACCCAGATCGGCGCGGCGAGCGCCAGCATCGTGAGCGGGTCGGTGCTCGGTGTGGCGACGGCCGCGAACACGGTGATGGCCATGATCATGCCGCGCCACCAGCCGAGCATGCGCTTGCCGGTGATCAACCCGGTGAGGTTGAGGAAGACCAGCAGCAGGGGCAGCTCGAAGGAGAGGCCGAAGACCAGCACCATGCGCAGGACGAGGTCGAGCAGGTCGTCCAGCGGCAGCAGGTTGGAGGTGCCGCCCGGGGTGAAGCCGATCAGCACCTGCGCCGTGGTCGGCAGGACCGTGTAGGCGAAGTAGGCGCCGACGAGGAAGAGCGGGGCGCCCGTGCCGACGAACGCGTACGCGTACTTCTTCTCGTGCCGGTGCAGACCGGGGGCGACGAAGGCCCACAGCTGGTAGAGCCAGACCGGGGAGGCGGCGACGACGCCGGCCATCAGCGACACCTTCAGGGCCAGCGTGAAGGGCGCCAGGAGGCCGTTGATCGTGATCTCGGCGCACGGCTTGGTCGACTGCGTCGACTTGGCCAGCTCCGCGAAGGACTTGTCACAGCCGACCGAGTCGAGGATCGGCTTGGTGATCAAGTTGATGATGTCGTTGTAGAAGAAGGCGGCGACGACCGTGATGGCGACGATGGCCAGTATCGCCTTCGCGAGCCGGTTGCGGAGCTCACGAAGGTGGTCCGCGAGAGGCATCCGCCCCTCGGGATCCCTCTCCTCTTTGCGGGCAGACTTGAGCAACCCACGTTCCCATCTCGTGCGGGCGGGCCGGTGATCACCGGCCCCGCGTCAGCGCTTGGTCGTGTCCGTCGGCTCGGAGACCGGGCGCGAGCTCGTCACGTCGCCGGGGGAAGCCTGGATGGTGCGCTGAGCCGGGGTCTGCTCGTCGGTGTTGGGCGGGCCGGCAGGAGTGGCCGTGCTGCTGCCCTCGTCCTTCATCGCCTTGGCCTCGCTCTTGAGGATGCGAGCGGACTTGCCGAGCGAGCGCGCCATGTCGGGAAGCTTCTTCGCGCCGAACAGCAGGATGATGACGACGAGGATGAGAATGATCTCGGGGGCGCCGAGCCTTCCGAACATAAGTCTTTACCTTCTCACCGAGGCGGCTTGTGGGGTGCTGTCCGACCGGTCGGACATGTGTCCGATCAGTCGTCCTGACAGCGATCGTAACGCTCAGGGGTGAACGCCTGGCAATCCCTGTGCGTACTCCCGGTTCGCGGCCGAGCCTCGTTATCCGGACCGCGACCAGCAGCGTACCTGCCGACCCCGCCACGATGACAGGGCGAAGTGTCCCAAAACGCATGCGCCGCTCGACTCACACCCAACTCTCAGCCGTATTCACAGGGAGTCGACAGAACGGGTCGTGCTCACCGCCGCGCGCTCCAGATCCTCCGCGGCCCTGCCGATGCGCTGCGCGGAGTCCGCGACCTGGCGCCCGAGACGCTGGGCCTCCAGGAAGACCCGGACGGCGAGCACACAGAGTACGGCGAGACCCACGAAACCCACAGCTACCGCGAACATCGGCCAGAACATGGCACCGAGCCTAGAGGGTGGAGTGCAGCCGCAGCGTACGGACCCCGCCGCCGGTCAGCAGCTCCACGATCCGCTCGCCGGCGGGCTTGCGGACGGCCGCACCGCACTCGGGGCAGGTGAAGGAGTAGAAGGTGGTGCGGCTGGTCGCGCCGATGGCGAGGCGGAAAGCGCTGGCGGCCAGCTCGAACCGCTCCCGGCAGTCCGGGCAGCCCGCCTTGAAGGTCACCGGAGCCGCGCTTCTCATGCCTGCGAAGGCGGCAGCCACCGTGATACCCGCACCGGACGTCACCGACTCGCTCAAAGCCCCTGCTCCCGCCTGTCGTACTGACCGTCGCCCGGCCCGTCGTCCTGACCGTCGCGCCCCGCGTCCGCCGCCTGCGCGCCCCGCGCCTCGACCCCGTCGTAGGCCGCCAGGGCCTCGCGGGCCGCCTCGCGGGCGCTGTCCGCGAGGTCGCGCGGCGAGACGATACGGCCGTCGCGGCCGAGCCGGAGCGCCAGCCTGCGCAGCGATGCCGGGTCGGGGGTGCGGAGGGTAATACGCAGCCCGCCGTCGGAAAGCTCATCCGCACTGTCGTGCGGGTAGTACTCGGCGACCCAGCGGCCGCCGGGACCGACCTCGACGACCACCTCGGGGTCCTCGGCCGCGGGCTGCACCAGCCCCTCCGACAGGTCCCTGAGCTCGACCTCGGGCGGCGCGGACGGCTCGTCGAGGATCTTGATCTCGGCGACCCGGTCGAGCCGGAAGGTGCGCCGCGCCTCGGAGCGGCGGCACCAGGCCTCGACATAGGTGTGGCCCACGCTGACCAGGCGGATCGGGTCGATCTCGCGCTCGGTGAGCTCGTCACGGGCGGGCGAGTAGTAGCGGATCCACAGCCTCCGCCGCTCGGAGATGGCCCGGTCGACGTCCGCGAAGACACCGCCCTCGGCCTCGAAGGTCACCGAAAGCCGGGAGCTCGCGCCCGCCTGTTCCCCGGCCGCGGTCTCCACCTTGGCGGTGGCCCGCAGCAGCGCCTGCCGGTCGCTCTCCCTGAGTCCGGGCAGCGTGGAGACCGCGCGGGCGGCCACCAGCAGCGCGGTCGCCTCGTCGGCGGCGAGCCGCAGCGGCTCCGCTGTCTCCTCGCCGAGGGCGGCGGGGTTGTGCCACCAGATCCGCTCGCCGTCGGTGTCGATGTCGAGCAGGTCGCCGCCGCGGAAGCTGGTGCCGCACATGGGCAGCACATCGAGGTCGGAGACCAGCTCGTCCTCGGTGATCCCGAAGGCGCGGGCCACGTCCTCGACCCGCGCTCCGGGACGCTCCTTCAGATAGGTCACCAGCGAGAGCATCCGCCGGGTCTGGTCGATGGCGTTCGTGGGCCTGACCGGTTTGCCTGCCACAGTTCTCTTCCGCTCCCCCTCAGCCCTTGGCCACGGCACGCAGCCGGTCCACCACGTCGGCCCGCAACTCGGCGGGCTCCAGGACCACCACGTCGGGACCGAACTCCACCAGCCAGGCATCCAGGCCGTGGCCGTACGGAATCTCCAACTCGTCCCAGCCGTCGCCCAGTTCCCGCACCGAGGTGGCCTTCGCCCGCAAGGGGTACCCGGCGCCGGTGCGCAGCCGGATCCGCGCGCTGCGGTCGGCGGTCTCCCCCGCCCAGCTCGCCACGGTCTCGCGGACGGTGACGACATCGGGGACCGGGGCCGTGAACCGGGTGCCACGCGAGCGCACCTTGCCGGTGATCCGGGAGAGCCGGAACACCCGCTCGGCGCCCCGGTCCCGGTCGAAACCGGCCAGGTACCAGTGGCCGCGCCAGCACTCCAGCGCCCACGGCTCCACGTGGCGCGGCTCGGGGCGGGCGGCGGTGGCCTTTCGGTAGTCGAAGACGACCGGGCGGCGGTCACGGCACGCGAGCATCAGCGGCTCGAAGGAGGCCTCATGCACCGGGATGCGCGGCTCCAGGGCGCCATGCGCCTCGTACGGGTCGACGTCCTCGGGCAGCCCCGCCGCGCGCAGCTTCTGCAGCGCGCCGCTGGCCGCGCCGGCGAGCCGGGCCTGCTGCCACACCTTGGCGGCCAGGCCCAGGGCGGCGGCCTCCTCGGCGTCGAGGGTGATGGGCGGCAGCCGGTTGCTGTCCCGGCGGGCGAGATAGCCGACTTCGCCGTCGAGGTTCTCAACGGTCTCGATCACGAGCCCGAGTTCGCGCAGATCGTCCTTGTCGCGCTCGAACATCCGGTTGAAGGAGTCGTCGGAATTGGCTTCCAGGTAGGCCTCGATGGACTCCCTGAGCTCGCGCTTGCTCAGCGGCCGTCGCGTCCCGAGCAGACACAGCGCCAGGTTCATCAGCCGCTCGGCCTTGGCAATGGCCATCGACGCCTTCGCCTCCCTATGGTGCTTACGGACGATGACCGTACCGCCCCGAAGGATCAGGGCAAAAGCCGAGGGCCCATGCCCGGACAGGCATGGACCCTGGTCGATCAGGTCCGGTCGGATGTCGTACGGCGATCCGACCGCGACGCGACCTCTTACGGCTTCTCCGGTGGCTCCGGTACGACGATCAGACGCCGAGGAGGTCGACCACGAAGATCAGGGTCTCACCGGGCTTGATCGCCGGGGTCGGGCTCTGGTTGCCGTAGGCGAGGTGGGCCGGGATGGTCAGCTGGCGACGGCCGCCGACCTTCATGCCCTGCACGCCCTGGTCCCAGCCCTTGATGACCCGACCGCCGCCCAGCGGGAAGCGGAACGGCTGACCACGGTTCCAGCTGGCGTCGAACTCCTCGCCGGTGCTGAAGGCAACGCCCACGTAGTGGACGGTGACGGTCTGGCCGGCCTGCGCAACCTCGCCGTCGCCCTCCCAGATGTCCTTGATCTCCAGGTCCGCCGGGGGCTCGCCGCCCGGGAAGTCGATCTCGGGCTTGTCGATGCTCACGTCACTCGCTCCTGCTTGTTCACGGAAAGGCAACAGGGACCAGTCTTACATCCCTGCCGCGTGGACCGGCGCGCATGTCCCCCGTGCGTCACATCTTCGCGAGGATGTCCACGGTGAAGACCAGTGTGGAGTCCTTCTCGATGCCGCTGCCGGCCGGCGGGTTGTCGCCGTAGCCCAGCTTCGGCGGGATGGAGATCAGCACCCGGCTGCCGACCTTCTTGCCGGTCAGACCCTGTGCCCAGCCCTTGACGACCTGCTGCAGCGAGAACGACGCCAGCTGCTTGCGCTTGTACGTCGAGTCGAACTCCTTGCCGCTGTCCCACACCACGCCCTTGTACTGCACGAGCAGCGTGCTGTCGGCCGCGACCTCGTCGCCGTCGCCCTCGATGACGTACTCCGACACCAGCTTGGCGGGCGCGTCCGTCTTGGGGATCTCGATGGAGGGGGCCTTGCCGTCGGTGTTGGTGCCGACCTTGGGCAGCTTGGCGTCGTCCTGGGCGACGGTCTTGCCCTTGGCGGAGCTCTTCGCGTTGAAGGTGTTCTGCACGTCGACGACGAACACCAGCGTGTCGGTGCCCTTGATACCCGCCTGCGCGTTGCCCTGCTTGCCATATCCCCAGGTGGGCGGGATGGAGAACTCGACGCGGCTGCCGGCCTTCTTGCCCGCCAGGGCGTACCGCCAGCCGTCGATGATGCTGTTCTGCGCGAGCTGGATGACCAGCGCCGTCTTGCGGTCGTAGGAGTTGTCGAAGACCTTGGCCGTGCTCCAGATCTGCCCCAGGTAGTGGGCCTGGATGTAGTCGCCCTCGGCGATGGTGGTGCCGCCGCCCGCGATGACCGTCTTGACGGCGAGGTCCTTCGACGGGTCGCCGCTGCCCTTGGCGACCGTCGGCTTCTCACCGAACTTCGTGCCCGCCGTGATCGCCGGCAGCGGACCGGCGACGATCTTCGGTGGCGGCGCCTGGGAGGCCGAGGACGACGGCGAGGGTGACGCGCTGTCGCTCGCCTTGCTCGAGTCGGACTTGTCGTCACCGCATGCGGCGAGTGTGGCCAGTCCTGCGGGAACGGCGATGAGAAGGGAGCGTCGGCGCACGGTGAAAGCCTCGTAATCGGTCGATCTTGTTGATGGCGTGCGCGCAACTCTACGGCGTGAGAAGGGCGCCGTACGGGAAACGTACGGCGCCCGTGTTGCGTTCCGGCGCTGATCCGGAACGCTTTGCTCACATTCCGGCGATCAGTTTCTCGACCCGGTCGTCGACCGATCGGAACGGGTCCTTGCACAACACCGTGCGCTGCGCCTGGTCGTTGAGCTTGAGGTGGACCCAGTCGACGGTGAAGTCCCGGCGCTGTTCCTGGGCCCTGCGGATGAAGTCACCGCGCAGCCGCGCCCGAGTGGTCTGCGGCGGAACGGACTTGCCCTCGAAGATCTTCAAGTCGTTGCAGATACGGGCGGCTTGGCCCTTCCTCTCCAGAAGGTAGTAGAGCCCACGACGGCGGTGGATGTCGTGATACGCGAGGTCTATCTGCGCGACCCGCGGGTGGGACATGGTCATGTTGTGCTTGGCCCGGTACCGCTCGATGAGCTTGTACTTCATGACCCAGTCGATCTCGGTGCCGATGCGGTCGAGGTCCTCCGCCTCGATCGCGTCCAGCGTGCGGCCCCACAGCTCCAGGACCTGGTCGACGGTGCCGGTGCGGATCCCGCGCCGCTCGACGAAGTCCACGGCCTTCTCGTAGTACTCGCGCTGCACCTCCAGCGCGGAGGCCTCGCGACCGCTGGCCAGACGCACCTTGCGCCGGCCGGTGATGTCGTGGCTGACCTCGCGGATCGCCCGGATCGGGTTCTCCAGGGTCAGGTCGCGCATCACGGTGCCCGCCTCGATCATGCGCAGCACCAGGTCGGTCGCGCCGACCTTCAGCAGCATGGTCGTCTCGGACATGTTCGAGTCGCCCACGATGACGTGCAGGCGGCGGTAGCGCTCGGCGTCGGCGTGCGGTTCGTCCCGGGTGTTGATGATCGGCCGGGAACGGGTCGTCGCCGAGGAGACGCCCTCCCAGATGTGCTCGGCCCGCTGGCTGACGCAGTACACCGCGCCCCGCGGGGTCTGCAGCACCTTGCCGGCACCGCAGAGAAGCTGCCTGGTGACGAGGAACGGAATGAGAATGTCCGCGAGCCGGGAGAACTCCCCGTGGCGGGCGACGAGATAGTTCTCGTGGCAGCCGTAGGAGTTGCCGGCCGAGTCCGTGTTGTTCTTGAAGAGGTAGACGTCGCCCGCGATTCCTTCCTCGTGCAGGCGTCGTTCGGCGTCCACCAGGAGTCCTTCGAGAATGCGCTCGCCCGCTTTGTCGTGGGTGACCAGTTCGGTCACGTTGTCACATTCGGGTGTCGCGTATTCCGGATGTGAGCCCACGTCGAGATAGAGGCGTGCGCCGTTTCGCAGAAAGACATTGCTGCTGCGGCCCCATGACACGACACGGCGGAAGAGGTACCGCGCCACCTCGTCGGGAGACAGGCGTCGCTGTCCCCTGAACGTACACGTGACGCCGTACTCGTTCTCCAGCCCGAAAATGCGGCGGTCCATGAGTGAACATTACGCCCGATCCCCCGAGCTGAAACGGGGTTCGGCAGCACGGTTTGGATCATTTTCCGATGAAGCCGCAACCACCGCCCGCCCCACGGGAGCTGACAGGACGCCTCCCGTGACCAGCAGAACCAGCAGCGACACACCCCCCGCGACAGCCGGCACGGCGAAGCCCCACACGGCCCCGCCACCCTCGACGACCGGTCCCGCGAGCCCCGTTCCGACCGAGGCGCCCACCGTGAACGTCGTCACGATCCAGGAGAAGGCCTCGGTGACCGTCCCGGCCGGCGCGTGCCGGTCGACCAGCACGAAGGCGCAGGCGATCACGGGCGCCAGGAACACACCCGCGAGGACCGTCAGCAGCGTCATGGCGACCGCGCCCGGCATCAGCGTCAGCGGCAGGTAACACAACGCCAGAAAGCCCACCAGGACCTGCAGTCGCCGCGCGGGCTCACCGGCCCACTGCCGCGCTCCGTACACCGTGCCGCCCACCAGGGCCCCGAGACCGATCCCGGCCATCAGCCAGCCGTACACCGCGTCCCCGCCGTGCTCGTCCGCGTAGGGCACGGAGGCGACCGTGATGGACCCGAGCGCGATCCCGACGAACAGGAACGCGCCGAGCAGCGCCAGGAGTCCCGGCGAGCGCAGCGCACCGAGCCAGTGCGCCTCACGCGGCCCGGAGCGCCACGCGCGCGAGGGCGGCGACACGACGACGGAGAGCGCCCCGAGGACCCCGATGACATTCAGCACCACCAGCGCCGCCTGCGCCGACCACAGCGACACGCACAGCGTCACCAGCAACGGCCCCACGGTGAACATGATTTCCTGCGCCACCGCGTCCATGGCGTACGCCGTGTGCACCTGGTCCTCCCGGCGCAGCACGCTCGGCCACAGCGCGCGCAGGCCGCCCTCCAGCGGCGGCGTGAAGAGCCCCGCGGCCGCCACGGCCGCGTAGGCGAGCGGGAGCGGATCGGTGCCGTTGAAGGCGAACACGGCCATCGCGAGAGCCGAGAGCACGGCGGACGGGAGCTGCACACGAGGCTGGCCGTGCAGGTCGACGAGACGCCCGAGCACGGGCTGCCCCACGGCGTTGGCGACCCCGTAGACGGCCGCCAGAGCCCCGGCGAGGCTGTACGTACCGCCCTGGTCCCGGACGAACAGCACGATCGCGATCGCCGCGGTGGCGTTGGGCAGCCGGCCCACCAGCGTCCCCGTCAGCAGGCGCGCCGCATGCCTCGCCCTGAGGATCTCCAGGTATCCCGCGGCCATGTCCCGCCTCCAAGTAATACGTATAACGTCGACTCCCATACGTACCATGTGCGCTGTTCGGACGTCCAGACGAAGGAGCGGACCCACGGTGGCACGCAGCAGCACGCGACCGACCAGCCGCGACGTCGCACAGGCGGCCGGCGTGTCCCAGGCCGCCGTCTCCCTCGTCCTCGGCGACAAATGGCGCGGCCGCGTCTCCGAGACCACCGCCGAACGCGTCCGGGAAGCCGCCCGCGACCTCGCCTACCGGCCCAACCTCGCCGCCCGCAACCTCCGCCTCGGCCACACCCGCACCGTCCTCCTCGTCGTCCCCGCCCTCACCACCGAGTTCTTCGCCGGCGTCTACACCGGCGCCGCGCGCGTCGCCGCCGACCACGGCTTCGGCGTCGTCCTGTACCCCTCCCCCGAAGGCATCGGCCCCGCCCGCGACCCCTTCGCCTCCGCCCAGGCCGCCCTCGACGGCGTCATCGCCTCCTCCATGGCCGCCGACGCCCTCACCGCCATCCGCGGCGACCAGCTCCCCCTGGTCATGCTCGACAGCGACCCCTCAGGCAGCCTCGGCGCCGCCACCGTCAACCTGGACATCGCCGACGGTGTCCGCCAGGTCGCCTCCCACCTCCTGGGTCTCGGCCACCGCCGCTTCCTGCACCTCGCCGCCGACGTGCCCTCCTGGACCTTCGAGGTACGCGCGCGTGAACTGGCCGCACAGCTGGCCGCGGTCCCCGGCACCTCCGTCCGCACCGCCCACGCGCCCATCTCGATCGACGGCGCCCTGACCGCCGCCGAAGCCGCCCTCGCCGCACCCGGCCCCCGCCCCACCGCCCTCGTCTGCGACGACGACAAGCTCGCCGCCGGCGCCTACAAAGCCGCACGACGACTCGGCCTGCGCGTCCCCGACGACATCTCCGTCACCGGCCTGGACGACCTCGCCCTCGCCACCGCCCTCGACCCCGAGCTGACGACCGTACGACTGGACGCCGAACTGTTCGGCGAACGCGGCATGCAAGCCCTCCTCGCCGTCCTGGAGGCCCGTGCACCCGACGCGGGAGACATCCCCGTCGAGTTGGTCGTACGAGGCTCCACGGCCCCGCCCAGCCCCTCCTGAACGCCCTGTACCCCGGCCTGGTGATCGGCCGGGGCACAGAAAGGAAACGGTCAGGCGAAACTGAGGGGACTACTCCTCGTCGGAGCCCTCCGCCTCGTCCGAGCTCTCCGCCTCGGTGGACGCACCGCCGGCCTCCAGCAACCGACCGAGCTGACGCCCCACGATGCGCTTGAACTTGCGCTGCTGCGGACGCGTACGGTCCAGCACCGCGACCTCCAGCCGCTCGGCCGGGATCTCCCGCTCACTGCCGTTCGTGTCCCGGGACAGCGCCTGCACCGCCAGCTTCAGCGCCTCCGCCAGGCTCATGCCGTCCTGGTGACGCTGATCCAGATAGCTGCTGATCGTCTCGGCGTTGCCGCCCACCGCGACCGAGCCGTGCTCGTCCACGATGGAACCGTCGTGCGGCAGCCGGTAGATCTGGTCCCCGTCCGGCGTCTCACCGACCTCGGCCACGACCAGCTCCACCTCGTACGGCTTCTCACCGGCCGAGGAGAAGATCGTGCCCAGCGTCTGGGCGTAGACGTTGGCGAGACCGCGGGCGGTGACGTCGGCACGGTCATAGGTGTAACCACGCATGTCGGCGTACCGGACGCCGCCGATCCGCAGGTTCTCGTACTCGTTGTACTTGCCGGCGGCCGCGAAGCCGATCCGGTCGTAGATCTCGCTGAACTTGTGCAGCGCACGGGACGGATTCTCGCCGACGAACACGATGCCGTCGGCATACTGCAGCACGACCAGGCTGCGACCACGGGCGATGCCCTTGCGGGCGTACTCCGCCCGGTCGGCCATCGCCTGCTGGGGGGAGACATAGAACGGCGTCGACACCGGTTATCCGTCCCTTTCTGTGGAAGTCACTGCGATCACCTTGAACAAGACGAGAAGCGCCTACAGCAGCGGGGCCCGCGGGCCGTCGGGCTGCTCCAGCCGCCGCTCGAGAATCGAACGGGCGATCTCGGAGGACTCGTCGTCGGTGAGCCGACGGAAGCCGTCCTCGGTGATCACGGTGACGATCGGGTAGATCCGGCGGGCGACGTCGGGACCACCGGTCGCCGAGTCGTCGTCAGCGGCGTCGTACAGGGCCTGCACGACGAGCGTGGTGGCCTGCTCCTCGGTCAGGTCGCCGCGGAAGAGCTTCTTCATGGCACCGCGCGCGAAGACCGAGCCCGAGCCGGTGGCGGCGAAGTTGTGCTCCTCGGAACGGCCGCCGGTGACGTCGTAGGAGAAGATCCGCCCCCTCTCCCGGTCCACGTCGTACCCCGCGAACAGGGGCACCACGGCCAGTCCCTGCATCGCCATGCCGAGGTTGGAACGGATCATGGTGGACAGCCGGTTCGCCTTGCCCTCCAGCGACAGCTGGGCGCCCTCGACCTTCTCGAAGTGCTCCAGCTCCAGCTGGAACAGCTTCACCATCTCCACGGCGAGACCGGCGGTGCCGGCGATCCCGACGGCCGAGTACTCGTCGGCCGGGAACACCTTCTCGATGTCCCGCTGGGCGATCACGTTCCCCATGGTCGCGCGACGGTCACCGGCGAGCACGACGCCCCCCGGGAAGGTGACGCCCACGATGGTCGTCCCGTGCGGAGCCTCGATCACGCCCTGCATGGGCGGCAGTTGCCGGTTGCCCGGCAGCATCTCCGGCTGGTGCTCGGACAGGAAGTCCATGAAGGACGACGACCCAGGCGTCAGGAAGGCAGCTGGTAGACGCCCGGTGCTACGAGTGTTGGCTTCCACGCGTTTCCTTCCAGGTAATCGGCAGCTCGGTTCATCGCTTCGGGGTCGTCCCCCAACAGGCCGAGGCCGGAATTGCAGTTGAAGCACAGTACGCCTCGGACCCTACCCGTCTTGTGGCAGTGATCCACATGAACGGCGGGAGCCTTCAGACAGATCACGCACAGCCCCATCTGAGAGGCGACCATCTCGTCACGCTCGGCTTCGGTGAGGTTGTAGTGGCGCTTCAGGTGCCCCGCTCGGCCCTCGGCGGCCCGGCACGCTTTACAGCGCGTCGACAACCCATCCGAGGCAGTCGCGTTACGGTGCCATTCGCTCCACGGCTTGACCTCACCGCACTTGAGGCAGAGTTTGTGCCCCTCTGGCACCTCCGCCTTGGGACGAACCTTCCGGCCCAGGCTCTGCTGACGCGTCCGGTGATAGTCGGATGCACAGTCCCGACAGTGCCGCTGCAGACCATCCAGGCTGGACCGTCTACGAGCGAAGGCTGCGTGCGACTTGATCTCACCGCACCGCACGCAGCGCTTTACATCTCCTTCGCTTGCCAAGTCCAGATTCCCCGCAACCTTCGAATCGAAGGCTACTGGCCGCCTTTCTGAACGAATGACCGAACGAAGTCCTCTGCGTTCTCCTCCAGGACATCGTCGATCTCGTCCAGGACGGAGTCCACGTCGTCGCTCAGCTTCTCCTGGCGCTCCTTGAGGTCCTCGGAACCCTGCGTCTCCGCAGTCTGCTCCTCGACCTCCTCGGTGTTGCGTGTGGCCTTCTGCTGTCCGCCGCCGGTGTCCTTGGTCGCCATAACCCCTCACCCCGCTCGGTTCGACGTTCTTGATCAGACCCTACAAGCAGGGTCTGACATCGGCCCCGCAGTTCCTACAACGTACGGGGGCCATCTCGATGATTCCCTCTGGCCGGGTTTTCCACCCTGCGGGACGATCCGGCCCGGGTATCCGTTCAGTTGCCCGACAGGACCCTGACCAGGTCTTCTGCCGTGCGACAGCGGTCCAGGAGCTCCTTGACGTGATTTCGCGTTCCGCGAAGCGGTTCGAGGGTTGGGACCCGCTGGAGCGAGTCCCGGCCCGGGAGGTCGAAGATCACCGAGTCCCACGAGGCCGCGGCGACGTCGTCGGCGTACTGCTCCAGGCAGCGGCCGCGGAAGTACGCGCGGGTGTCCTCCGGGGGCTTGGTGCGGGCCCGCTCGACCTCGTTCTCGTCGATGAGGCGCTTGATGCGGCCGCGGGCCGCGAGACGGTTGTAGAGGCCCTTGTCGGCCCGTACGTCGGCGTACTGGAGGTCCAGGAGGTGCAGCTTGGCGGCGTCCCAGTCGAGGCCGTCACGGCGCCGGTAGCCCTCCATGAGTTCCCGCTTGGCGACCCAGTCGAGCTCGCCGGCGAGACTCATGGGGTCGTGCTCCAGGCGATTGAGGGTGTCCTCCCAGCGGGCGAGGACGTCCTTGGTCTGGTCGTCCGCGTCGGCGCCGAAGCGTTCTTCGACGTACTTGCGGGCGAGCTCGTAGTACTCCATCTGGAGCTGGACCGCGGTGAGTGTGCGGCCGCTGCGGAGGGTGACCAGGCGCTGGAGCGTCGGGTCGTGGGAGACCTGGTGCAGCGTGCGGACCGGCTGGTCCACGGCCAGGTCGACGGCAATGAAGCCGTCCTCGATCATCGACAGGACCAGCGCCGTGGTGCCGAGCTTGAGGTAGGTGGAGATCTCCGAGAGGTTGGCGTCGCCGATGATCACGTGGAGGCGGCGGTATTTCTCGGCGTCGGCGTGGGGCTCGTCGCGGGTGTTGATGATGGGTCGCTTGAGGGTGGTCTCCAGGCCGACCTCGACCTCGAAGTAGTCGGCGCGCTGGCTGAGCTGGAAGCCGTGTTCGTGGCCGTCCTGGCCGATGCCGACGCGGCCGGCGCCGGTGACGACCTGGCGGGAGACGAAGAAGGGCGTGAGGTGGCGCACGATGTCCGAGAAGGGGGTTTCCCGCTTCATCAGGTAGTTCTCGTGCGTGCCGTAGGAGGCACCCTTGTTGTCGGTGTTGTTCTTGTAGAGGTGGATGGGCTGGGCGCCGGGGAGCTGGGCGGCCCGTTCGGCGGCTTCGGCCATGATGCGTTCGCCGGCCTTGTCCCAGAGGACGGCGTCGCGGGGGTTGGTCACCTCGGGGGAGCTGTATTCGGGGTGGGCGTGGTCGACGTAGAGCCGAGCGCCGTTGGTGAGGATGACGTTGGCGAGGCCGATGTCCTCGTCGGTGAGCTGGCTGGAGTCGGCGGCTTCGCGGGCGAGGTCGAAGCCCCGCGCGTCCCGCAGCGGATTCTCCTCCTCGAAGTCCCAGCGGGCCCGGCGGGCCCGGTGCATCGCCGCCGCGTAGGCGTTGACGATCTGGGATGAGGTGAGCATGGCATTGGCGTTGGGGTGGCCGGGGACGGAGATCCCGTACTCCGTCTCGATGCCCATTACTCGCCGTACGGTCATGCGGCCCTCCTTGCCCGGCGGCGCCCTCGTTCGGGGGCGGCGCTCAAGTACCGCTGGCGCTCCGGTGCGTGTGCGGTGCCCGTCCCCGCACTGCGCGACTCGGCGGTACCGAAGAGCCTAGAACGGCTCTGCGCTGGTGGGGAGATCATTTGCGTCATTGCCTTGCTCGCCTTTGTTCCGGTTAGTTGCCTGAAAAACAGTCGGCTGCGGGTACCCCGGTGAGGGCACCCGCAGCCGCCCTGTCTTTACAGGTACTGACCGGTGTTCGCCACCGTGTCGATGGAGCGTCCGGTGTCGGCGCCCTGCTTTCCGGTGATGAGGGTGCGGATGTAGACGATCCGCTCGCCCTTCTTGCCGGAGATACGGGCCCAGTCGTCCGGGTTGGTGGTGTTGGGCAGGTCCTCGTTCTCCTTGAACTCGTCCACGCAGGCCTGGAGGAGGTGGGAGACCCGAAGGCCCTTGGAGTTGTGGTCGAGGAAGTCCTTGATCGCCATCTTCTTGGCGCGGCCGACGATGTTCTCGATCATGGCGCCTGAGTTGAAGTCCTTGAAGTAGAGGACTTCCTTGTCTCCGTTGGCGTAGGTGACTTCCAGGAAGCGGTTTTCCTCGGATTCGGCGTACATGTGTTCCACGGCCGTCTGGATCATGCTCTGGACGGTGGTGGACCGGCTGCCGCCGTGCTCTCCGAGGTCGTCGGAGTGCAGCGGGAGGCGCTCGGTGAGGTACTTGCCGAAGATGTCCTTGGCGGCTTCGGCGTCCGGCCGCTCGATCTTGATCTTCACGTCGAGGCGGCCGGGGCGCAGGATGGCGGGGTCGATCATGTCCTCGCGGTTGGAGGCACCGATGACGACCACGTTCTGCAGGCCTTCGACGCCGTCGATCTCGGCGAGGAGCTGCGGGACGATGGTGTTCTCGACGTCGGAGCTGACACCGGAGCCGCGGGTGCGGAAGAGGGATTCCATCTCGTCGAAGAAGACGATGACGGGGGTGCCCTCGCTGGCCTTCTCACGGGCACGCTGGAAGACGAGGCGGATCTGCCGCTCGGTCTCGCCGACGTACTTGTTGAGGAGCTCGGGGCCCTTGATGTTGAGGAAGAAGCTCTTGCCGGTGGCCTGGCCGGTGACCTCGGCGACCTTCTTGGCCAGCGAGTTGGCGACCGCCTTGGCGATGAGCGTCTTGCCGCATCCGGGAGGGCCGTAGAGCAGGACGCCCTTGGGCGGGCGCAGTTCGTGCTCCTTGAACAGGTCCGGGTAGAGGTAGGGGAGCTCCACAGCGTCCCGGATGGCCTCGATCTGGCCGCCGAGTCCGCCGATCTGCTCGTAGCCGATGTCGGGGACCTCTTCGAGGACGAGTTCCTCGACCTCGCTCTTGGGTACGACCTCGTAGACGTAGCCGGAGCGCGGTTCGAGCAGCAGGGCGTCGCCGGGACGGATGGTGACGTCCAGCAGTGGCTCGGCGAGCCGTACCACCCGTTCCTCGTCGGTGTGCCCCTGCACGAGGGCGCGCTCGCCGTCCTCGAGGATCTCCTTGAGGGTGACGATGTCGCCGACGCTCTCGTACTCCATGGCCTCGACCACGTTGAGAGCTTCGTTGAGCATCACTTCCTGGCCGCGCCGGAGCTCTTCGAGTTCGACGCTGGGGCTGACGTTCACCCGCAGCTTGCGGCCGCCGGTGAAGATGTCGGCGGTGCCGTCCTCGTTCGCTTCGAGGAAGACGCCGAAGCCGGCCGGTGGCTGTGCGAGCCGGTCGACCTCCTCCTTGAGGGCCACGATCTGGTCGCGGGCCTCACGGAGCGTGTTGGCGAGTCGCTCGTTCTGGGCGGACACGCCGGCCAGGTTGGTCTGCAGCTCGACGATCCGCTCTTCGAGAATCCTCGTGTGTCGCGGAGAGTCGGCGAGCTTGCGTCGCAGGACGGCGATCTCCTGCTCAAGGTAGGCAATCTGCCCGGACGGGTCGTCGGACCCTCGTCCCGGGCGGATGCCGCGGTTCATGTCGTCGTCGTGGGCTGCCACGGTCCTCACCTCCTCCAAGGGGAGCTGGACGCTTCCAGACCCTACCTGGGTGGGTGTCGATTGAAACCCCTAGATCACAAAGACGGTAGAGGTGTGTCCGATCTTCACCCTTGCGCTCTCCCTCACGCCAGGGGAATACCCACCGAACAAGATTGGAAAGCTGCCGAAGGTAGGGTCGAAGTGTTCAACACCCGCCAGAGCTGGCCGGATTCCCGTCCAGCTAGGCACATAAACGGCAGGAGAGATGAGAGTGCAGCAGGAGGTCGGGGCCGGCGGCGAGACCCTGGAGGTCTGGATCGATCAGGACCTCTGTACCGGTGACGGCATCTGTGCCCAATACGCGCCGGAGGTGTTCGAGCTGGACATCGACGGTCTGGCCTACGTGAAGGGCCCGGACGACGAGCTTCTGCAGGACAAGGGCGCCACAACGCCCGTACCGCTGCCGCTTCTCACCGATGTGGTCGACTCCGCGAAGGAGTGTCCGGGCGACTGCATCCACGTACGGCGAGTTTCGGACAGGGTCGAGATCTACGGTCCGGACGCAGAGTGACCGGGAAGCCACCCTGCGTGACCGCTGTCTGATTTCTCACAGATGTGCCCGCCTCGGTCAGACGGTGTGCGTGCCCGCTGGGGTCGAGCGGACGAACGCGCCGTCCTTCCACTGCCACTTCGCCTTGTCCGTCACGTCCGGACAGCAACTGGGTACGTCGGACGTGGAGTAGCCGAGCAGGGTCGCGAGGACCGCGCCGTCGCTCAGCGTGAAGTCGGTGACGGTGTTGCGGGTCTTCGGACTCAGCAGGGTGGCGACGACCCGGGGTTCGCCGGTGCCCTTCGCGTGTGTGATGACGTAGACGGCGTCGGGCGGGGTGCCCATGGGGGCGTCGCAGTGCACCACGACGACTGTTTCCGGCCGCCCGTCGCCGTCGAGGTCTCCGGAGACCCGCTTCTGCACCTTCGCCTTGACCGGGCCGCAGTCGATCGGGAAGTGGACGGCCGCGGGGTCGGGCGCCGTAGTGATCACCGGGGCGGTTCTGCCCTCGGGGCCGGCTGCCTGCGCCGCCGTCGCGGTGTGGGGCTGCAGGACCGAGGAGAGGGCCACGACTCCCGCCACGGCGGTGGCGGTGGCGACCCAGTGGATCGGGCGGGTGTGCGTGTGTGCCAGTTCCGGGACGGCGGATTGCTGCACTCGGAGCGTCTCCTGTGAGGGCTGTGCCGGTGGGGGGGTGGCCAGCATGGTGCCACACGTCACAGGTGGGGGGGAACGGCGGGGTGGGTACTTGTGCTGGTTCCCCTGGGAGCGTCTTCTGCCGTTCCCTCAACACGAAGGCGTCGGGGTGGAGTTCCTCTGGTCTGCGGGAACTCCACCCCGACGCCTGTTCGTTGGTTGCGGCACGGGGCCGCCTCAGCGGCCGGAGCCGCCGTCGGCGTTGGGGCCGGTGTAGTCCTCGCCGTAGGCGCCCTTGGCGGGGCGGCGGCGGCGCATGGGCGGCTCGACGCCGTCGGCGAGGCGACGGGCGGTGAGCAGGAAGCCGGTGTGGCCGATCATGCGGTGGTCCGGGCGGACGGCCAGGCCTTCCACGTGCCAGTTGCGGATCATCGACTCCCAGGAGGTCGGCTCGTTGAAGGAGCCGATCTCGCGGATGGACTCCACGGTCCGGGCGAGCTGGGTGGTCGTGGCGACGTAGCAGCACAGGATGCCGCCGGGGACGAGCGCCTTGGAGACGGCCTCCAGGCACTCCCAGGGGGCGAGCATGTCGAGGATGACGCGGTCGACGTCGGCGTCGGACAGGTTGTCCTGGAGGTCGCCGACGGTGAGCTGCCAGGCGGGGTGCGGGCCGCCGAAGTAGCGCTCCACGTTCTGCTGGGCGATCTCGGCGAAGTCCTCGCGGCGCTCGTAGCTGTGCAGCATGCCCTGGTCGCCGATGGCGCGCAGCAGGAAGCTGCTGAGCGAGCCGGAGCCGACCCCGGCCTCCACGACGCGGGCGCCGGGGAAGATGTCGGCGAAGGCGAGGATCTGCCCCGCGTCCTTGGGGTAGACCACGGCGGCGCCGCGGGGCATGGACAGGACGTAGTCGGGGAGCAGGGGGCGCAGCGCGAGATAGGCGACGTTACCGGTGGTGCGGACAACGCTGCCCTCGGGTGCGCCGATCAGCTCGTCGTGCGGGAAGGAACCCTTGTGGGTGTGGAAGTTCTTTCCCTCTTCGAGCGTGAACGTGTAGTGGCGGCCCTTGGGGTCGGTCAGCTGAACCTGGTCCCCGACCTTGAAGGGCCCGCGCCTGCGGGCGGCACCGGTCGGTTCGGACATGTGAACAGCCTACCGGTCCGCGGAGGGGCCGCCGACCACTAGGACGGTCTGGCCATGGCCTTCACGAAGGCGCGTTCCACGTCGGCCGCGGACAGGACACCGTAGATCTCGCCGGTCTCCTCGACGACGAGGTATTCGGTGGCGGGGGTCGCGCGGAGGGTGTCCAGCAGGTCCTCCCCCGCGAGCTCGGCGGAGACGCGCATGCCGTCGGTGATGTCCTGGGCGAGGCCGCTGACGGCGACCCAGGGGCGGCGGTGTTCCGGTACGCCGACGATGGCGGCCTCGCGGACGAGGGAGAGCGGGGTGCCGTCGGCGTCGACGACGACCAGGGCGCGGGCGCCGGCGTCGTTGGCGCGGCGCAGGGCCTCCGAGAGGGGGGTGTCGGTCTCGACGGGGACCGCGCGGCGGGTGAGGGTGCGGGCGCGCAGGTCGGGGAGGTGTTCGCGCAGTCGGGCCATGCGCAGACTGTTGCCGGCGCCGGTCCAGATGATCGCGGCGAGGATCGCGGCGAGCAGGGCGTCCATCACGGTGTCCATGCCGACGTTGTCCTCGGCGGAGGAACCGAGGGCTCCGGACTGGGTGAGCAGCGGGAGGCCGATGAGGACGCAGACGGCGAGGGCGCGGCCGACCCAGGCGGCGGCGATGGTGCCGCTCATGGGCCTGCCGGTGATCTTCCAGACGACGGCGCGGAGCATGCGGCCGCCGTCGAGGGGGAGGCCGGGCAGGAGGTTGAAGGCGGCCACGATGAGGTTGGAGACCATCAGGCCGGCGAGCAGGACGCCGGGGACCGTACCGGGTTCGACGGGCTGCATGGCGACGTAGAAGACGCCGGCGAGGATCAGGGAGAGCAGCGGGCCGACGAAGGCCAGCACGAACTCCCGGCCGGGGGTCTCGGCCTCCTTCTCGATCTCGGAGACGCCGCCGAAGAACTGCAGCTGGATGCGGCGGACCGGGAGCTTGAAGCGCAGGGCGGCGACGGTGTGGGCCAGCTCGTGGACGAGCACGGAGGCGTAGAAGGCGACCGCGAAGAAGAGGGAGACGAGGTAGCGGGCGGCGCCGAGCTCCGGGAGCACACGGTCCAGTTGGCCGCCGAACACCCAGGTGATGAGTGCGGCGACGAGGAACCAGCTCGGGGCGACGTAGACGGGCACGCCGAAGGGACGGCCCATCAGCAGCCCGCCGCGCGGCTGGGGGGACTGGGGCGGCGGGTTCTTGGGGGCGCCGGAGTGGGCGAGGGTGCGGTGCTCGTCGGTGGTGCGGGGTTCGCGGGGCGCTTCGGGCTGAGGCAGGTCGGCGCGCTCGCCGGTGTCGGCCTCGGGGGCGGGCGGATGCTCTTCGTCCCCGGTACCGGTCTCGCTCCCGGAGGCCGGGACTTCGGCGGGTGCGGGGGCGCTGTCGGACGTCGACGGGTCCTGGGCTGCGTTGCCGTCCGCGGCCGGCTGTCGTACGGGGTCGGTGGCGCCGTCGGTGGACGGGTCGGCGGCTGGGCTCCCGGTCTCCTGCGGGTCAGGGGTCGTGGGCCCTGCGTGGGGCTTGGTCGGCCGGTCCGTGCCGGACCGCGGCTGCCCGCTCCCGCCGCTCTCGTCCACGATGTCCCCTCGTTCGAAGCGTCCTCCGCGCCTGCCGTGCGGAAGGTCTCGGGTCGATGGTATGCGGCGGTCGCTGCGCGTTCCGCCCCGGCACCCCCCGTGTTTCCTCAGGAACCACGGCGGTCACAGCCGCGAATGGGTCACTGTCAGTGGCGGGCCGTATGGTCTGTGGTCATGGAGACGAGCACGGAGGGCGTGACCGAGGCCGCCGATGACGAGGCGACGGCGGAGGCGGTGATCACTGCGCGGGCCGGGACGGCGGAGGCGGCGGGCCCGACCGGGCCCCGGACGGCACCTCCGCCGGTCTCGGAGGGTCAGCAGGGCGCGGACGCGGCTGACGGGGACGCGGCACGGCCCGCGACGGGTGACGCGTTGAACCCGGCCGAACCCGGAACCACCCCGACGACGGTCGCGGACGGTCAGCGCGTCGCGACCCCGGCCGACGAGGACCCGGGGGCGTCCGAAGCGGCGGACGCGGCCCAGTCCGTGACGCGTGCCGCGCCGAACGCCGGGCCCGCAACCGCCGCGACATCCATCACAGCCGGTCACCACGGCGCCTACCCGGCCCACGAGGACCCGGCAGCAACCCAGACAACGGTCGCAGCGCAGCCCACGACGAGTGACACGCCGAACCCGGCCGAACC
>NZ_KB911584.1:416592-618979 GCF_000383615.1 Streptomyces canus 299MFChir4.1
CCTACCCGGCCCACGAGGACCCGGCAGCAACCCAGACAACGGTCGCAGCGCAGCCCACGACGAGTGACACGCCGAACCCGGCCGAACCCGGGACCGCGCCTGCGGTGATCGCACCCGGGCGGCAGGGTGGAGACGCGGCCGGCGCGGGCGAGGCTACGGGCAGCCCGGTGGGTGGTGCGGTGTCCGAGGCCGCCGTGGTGGTGCCCGTCGCTCCCGCCTCCCTGTCGCCCTCTCGTGCCAATGACTTCATGCAGTGCCCGCTGCTGTACCGCTTCCGGGTGATCGACCGGCTGCCGGAGAAGCCGAGTGCGGCGGCGACCCGGGGGACGCTGGTGCACTCGGTGCTGGAGCGGTTGTTCGACGCGCCGGCCGGGGAGCGGACCGCGCCCGCGGCCAAGTCGCTGATTCCCGGTCAGTGGGACCGGCTTCGGGAGAGCCGGCCGGAGGTGGTGGAGCTGTTCGCCGACGACCCGGACGGCGAGCGGCTGGCGCAGTGGCTCGGTGAGGCGGAGCGGCTCGTCGAGCGGTGGTTCACGCTGGAGGACCCGACGCGCCTGGAACCCGCCGAGCGGGAGCTGTTCGTGGAGGCGGAGCTGGACTCGGGGCTGCGACTGCGCGGGATCATCGACCGGGTCGACGTGGCGCCGACCGGCGAGGTGCGGATCGTCGACTACAAGACCGGCAAGGCGCCCCGGCCGGAGTACGCCGAGGGCGCGCTGTTCCAGATGAAGTTCTACGCCCTGGTGGTGTGGCGACTGAAGAACGTGATCCCGCGCCGGCTCCAGCTCGTCTATCTCGGCAGCGGTGACGTCCTGACGTACGACCCGGTCCTCGCCGACCTGGAGCGTGTCGAGCGCAAGCTGCTCGCGCTGTGGGAGGCGATCCGGCAGGCCACGCAGTCGGGTGACTGGCGACCGCGCCCGACGAAGCTGTGCGGCTGGTGCGACCACCAGGAGCACTGCCCGGAGTTCGGCGGCACTCCCCCGCCCTACCCGCTACCGGTGACGTCCGCGATCAGTGAGCAGGGCAGAATGGGGCCGGACTAGCGAAGGAGACTCACGTGGCCATCCGCGTCCTACTGGTCGACGACCAGCCGCTGCTGCGTACCGGATTCCGGATGATTCTGGAGGCCGAGCAGGACATCGCGGTCGTGGGCGAGGCCGGAGACGGCCTTCAGGCCATCGACCAGGTGCGGGCGCTGCAGCCCGACGTGGTCCTGATGGACATCCGTATGCCGCGGATGGACGGTGTGGAGGCGACCCGGCAGATCACCGGTCCCGGGCGGGACGGCCCGGCCAAGGTGCTGGTGCTGACCACCTTCGACCTCGACGAGTACGTGGTGGAGGCGTTGCGGGCGGGAGCCAGCGGCTTCCTGCTCAAGGACGCCCCGGCCAACGAGCTCGTGCAGGCGATCCGGGTGGTGGCCGCGGGCGAGGCACTGCTCGCGCCGAGCATCACCCGCCGGCTGCTCGACAAGTACGCCACGCATCTGCCGTCCGGTGACGAGCCGGTGCCGGACACCCTGCACACGCTGACCGACCGCGAGGTCGAGGTGCTGAAGCTGGTGGCGCGCGGGCTGTCGAACGCGGAGATCGCCGCGGATCTGTTCGTCAGCGAGACCACCGTGAAGACGCATGTCGGTCATGTGCTGACCAAGCTCGGGCTGCGGGACCGGGTGCAGGCCGCGGTGTACGCGTACGAGAGCGGTCTGGTGCGCCCCGGCGCGCAGTAGCGGGCGCCTCAGCGGTACGAGAGCGAAGAGGGCGTCCCCCACCTGACGGGGGGCGCCCTCTTCGTGCGTGCGGCCGCCGGATCAGCGCGTGTCGGCGGCCCGTCGGATCAGCCCTTGCCGAGTTCCCAGAAGCGGAAGACGGTGGAGGCGTCGAGGCAGTACTCCAGGCCGTAGACGTCGTCCCGGACGACGGCGTACTGCTTGGCCTGCCAGACCGGCAGAACCGGGACGTCCTTGGCGACGAGGTCCTGGAGCGTGCCGAAGTGTCCGTCCGTCGCGGCGCGGTCCGGCTGGGCGGCGGTCTCGGGGATGAGTGAGCCGGTGATCTTGTTGTTGTAGTAGTTGTTCTCCAGCACGTTGCCCTTGCCGAAGAAGGGGGCCGTGAAGTTGTCGGCGTCCGGGTAGTCGGGTACCCAGCCCTTGACGTACACGCCGTACTTGCCGGCGGCGACGTCCTTCTCGTACTGGTCGAAGGCCACGGACTGCACGTCGGCGTCGAACAGCCCGCTGGCGTTGAGCTGCCGGGCGATCGTCTTGAGTTCCTGGTCGGTGGCCGGGCCGTAGCGCGAGGGGGTCGACCACAGGGTCAGCTTCACCTTGCCGGTGATGCCCTCGTCGGCCAGGGCGGCGGCGGCCTTGGACCGGGAGGGCTGGGCGCCGTAGGTGTCGAAGAAGGCCGTGTTGTGGCCCGCGATACCGGCCGGGACGATCGAGTAGAGCGGGGTCGCGGTGCCCTGGTAGACGTCGTGGATGAGGGCTTCGCGGTCGAGCAGGTAGGCCATCGCCTTGCGGACGCCGAGCTTGCCCGTGACCGGGTCGTTCATGTTGAAGACGAGGTGCTGGACCTCGGCGCTGGTGCCCTCGACGACCTCGACGCCGGAGTCGGGTGAGGCCTCCTCGATGTCGGCGATGTCGCCCGCGCTCAGACCGCGGTAGGCGAGGTCGACCTCGGCATCGGTCAGGGCGGTCTTCAGGGCGGCCTGGTCGCCGTGGAAGAACTTCAGGGTGACGCCGGAGTTCTGGGGGTCGGCGGTGCCGTTGTAGTTCTCGTTGACGGAGAAGACGGCCTGGTCGTCGTCGAACGAGTCGAGCTGGTAGGGGCCGGAGCCGAACGCCTTGCCGTCCTTGCGAAGGCCGTCGGCGTCGTACTGCGTGTGGTCGACGATGGAGCCGGCACCGGAGGCGATTTTGCTGGGGAAGGTCGCGTCGGGGGTGTTCAGCCGGAAGACGACGGTCTCCTCGTCCGGGGTCTCGACCTTGTCGAGCATCGGGAACATGATCGCGGGACCGGCGTCGTCGTTGATCTGCAGCGTGCGGTCGAAGGAGAACTTGACGTCCTCGGAGGTGAGCGGGTCACCGTTGCTGAACTTGAGGCCGTCCTTGAGGCTGCACTGGTACACCTGGGTCTTGGTGTCGGTGAACTCGCACCTCTTCGCGGCGTCCGGCTCCGGTTCCGTGCCGCCCTTGGGGAAGCTGAGCAGCGACTGGAAGACGTTGTTGAACAACAGCCAGGATCCCGGGTCGTAACCGGAGGCCGGGTCGGTGGCGAGGACATCGTCGGACATCCCCATAACCACGGATGGGCCGTCGGCCCCGGAGTCCCCCGACTCCGAGCCGCAGCCGGTCAGCAGACCGGAGGCCAGCCCCGCCATGATCGGCAGGACCTGCCACTGGATGCGCTTGTTCACGAGCGAGTGCCTTGTCGTCGGTTTCTTGTGACCTCCCGGACCCGTCCGCGTGGGCCCGGGGCGAAGGAGGCGTGGTCGGTGGTCAGCCGCTCACGCCTGTGCCGAACGGCCGGTCAGCCGCTCACGCCCTTGCCGAGTTCCCACAGCTGCAGCGAGGAGGAGGAGTTGAGCGCATAGGCGGTGCCCGTGACGTCGTCGCGTGCGGCGACGTACTGCTTGCCCTGCCACAGCGGCAGCATCGGGACGTCCTTGGCGACGATGTCCTGGATCGCGGTGAGGCTTCCTGACGCGGCGAGACGGTCGGCCTGGCGACGGGAGTCCGGGATCAGCGTGTTGCGGATCTGGCCGTTGCTGTAGGGCGAGCCGAGGAAGTTGTCCTTGTCGAGGAAGGGGGCGAGGTAGCTGTCCGCGTCGGGGAAGTCCGGGAACCAGCCCATGCCGTAGACGTCGTACTTGCCCTTCTGCTCGGCCGGGCGGAAGGTGTCCCAGAGTTCGCCCTTGATGGTGACGTCGAAGAGCCCGCTGGCGTTGAGCTGCCTCTGCAGGTCCTCGAACTCCTGCTTGGTGCCCGGCCCGTAGTGGTCGGTCGTGTAGTGGAGGGTCAGCTTCACCGGAGTGCTGATGGCGGCCTGGGTCAGCAGGGATTTGGCCTTGGTGACGCTCGGGTCGCCGTACCGGTTGAAGAAGGAGTTGGAGTGGCCGGTGATGGTGGCCGGGACCAGCGAGAACAGCGGCTCGGCCTGGGTGCCGTAGACCTTGGAGATGAGTTCGCTGCGGTTGATGAGCTGCGCCATCGCCTGGCGCACGGCACGGGACTTCACGGTCGGCGCGTTGGTGTTGAAGGCGAGGTAGCGGATCTCCAGACCGGCCATCTCGACGAGGTCGACGTTCCCGCCGGACTCGTTGGACATCTTCTGGATCTGCTGGGGCGACAGGGTGCGGGTGATGAGGTCGATGTCGCCCTTTTCGAGGGCGGCGCCCATGGCGTCGGCGTCCTCGTAGGAACGCAGCTCGACCTTGTCGTTGTTCACCGTCAACGACCCCTTGTAGTTGGGGTTCTTGGTGAACACGGCGTCGACGAGCACGTTGTCCTTGACGTCGGCCTTCATGGTGTAGGGGCCGGAGCCCTCGACGTCGAAGCCGTCGCGGAGCTTGTTCTTCTCGTAGTCGTCGGGGTTGACGATGCCGGCGACCGGGGTCGACAGCTTGTACGGGAAGGTGGCGTCGGCGGTCTTGAGGTGGAAGATGACCTCGCGGTCGCCCTTGGTCTCGACGGTGTCGACGGTGGAGAGCAGGGCGAAGACGCCGGAGTCGGCCTTGATGGCGCGGGCGCGGTCGATGGAGTACTTCACGTCGGCCGCGGTGATGGCGTCGCCGTTGGCGAACTTCAGGCCGTCGCGCAGGGTGCAGACATAGCGTTCGTTGCCGCTGTCGCTGAAGCCGCAGGACTGGGCCGCCTCGGGCACGGGTTCGCCGTCGCCCTTGGGCTGGATCATCAGGGTCTGCACGGTCTGGCGCAGGACGTTCCAGGTGCCGACGTCGTAGGCGAAGGCCGGGTCGAGGGGCGCGGGAGCGTCCTTCGTGGCGGTGAACCGGTCCGTGGTGCCGACCCCGATCGCGTCGCCCCCGCCGCTGCCGCTGTCGGAACCGCCGCAAGCGGCGAGCACCGGCGCGAGCAGACCTATGACGGCCGGCAGCACCAAAGTCTTGCGGTTCATGCTCGAGTTTCTCCACAGCTGTTCAGTCCGTGTACCCGGCATGCAGGGGTGGTGCGGCCGATCACGGGGTTAGGGCGATGTTCTCACCAGGAGATTAGTCCGCACCTGCAGGAGGGTTCGCGGTCACGGGAGTTGAGCTTCCATCACACAGCGAAACCGGGTGTGGACGCACCGAAGGTTCGCCGGGGGAAGGATTGGTGCAGGGTTTCATCAATCGGGACACATGGGCGCGCCCGCGCCCCTCGAAGCAGGGCGTTCGGCACAGCCCGGGCCGCCTGTCGAGGGCCTGTCGAGGGCCTGTCGAGTGAAGAACCTCACACCCGCGCGCAGGCGCCGACCGGTCGGAATTCGGCCGTCCGGCGGGCTTCGAATTGTTTCGACAGGGCTCTGGGGAATTACCCCGCCATCCGCACTGCACGCTGGGTGAACAGCTGAGGCATTTCCGTCATCGAAGAGCGATCAAGCCCCGCAGAAATCTCAGGTCGACGTCTTCGAGCGACCCGACGACCGTGCGTCCGGGGGCCGGGAGGATGGGGGCCACGGAGGGCACGGCCACGACCTGGCAGCCGGCGGCCTCGGCGGCGGCGACACCGGTCGCGGTGTCCTCGACGACGGCGCATCTGGCCGGATCCGCGCCGAGGCCGGCGGCGGCGAACAGATACGGGTCGGGGTGCGGCTTGGTGCGCGGCACCTCGTCGCCGGCGACCGTGAGGGCGAAGTGCCGGCGGCCGAGGGAGTCGAGGACCCGGTCGATGATGCGCCGGTGCGAGGCGGAGACCAGGGCGGTGGGGATGCGGTGCGCGAACAGCTCGGCCAGCAGCCGGATGGCGCCGGGCATCAGCGGCAGGGAGCGGCCGATTCGGTCCTCGAAGCCCTGGTTGAGCAGGACGGTGAGCTCGGGGAGGGTGATGTCGGCGCCGGTGGCCTCGATCAGGAATCCGGCGCTGCGGGTCATGGGGCCGCCGACCACGACATGGCGCCAGGAGTCGTCGAGGGTGTGTCCGAGACCGGCGAAGACCTCGACCTCGACGTCCCACCAGAAGCCCTCGGTGTCCACCAGGGTGCCGTCCATGTCGAGGAGGACGGCCTGAAGGGCGGAGCCGTCTGCCGTACGGGTCAATGGCGCGGGGACCGTGCTGGTCATCCACGTACCTCCTTGAGGGACGCGCAGGCCGGTTCCCACGAGGGGAACCGGCCTGCCGGTGGACCGACCAGTGTACGACTTATCCGATCAGTGTGCCCGGTGAGCCGGATCGGCGGCTCAGCGGGCGTTGAAGTACTTCGCCTCCGGGTGGTGGATGACGATCGCGTCCGTGGACTGCTCGGGGTGGAGCTGGAACTCCTCGCTCAGCTGGACGCCGATGCGCTCGGGCCGGAGCAGGTCGGCGATCTTGGCGCGGTCCTCCAGGTTCGGGCAGGCGCCGTAGCCGAGGGAGAAGCGGGCGCCCCGGTACTTCAGGGCGAACATGTCCTCGACGTCGGCCGGGTCCTCGCCCGAGAAGCCGAGCTCGGAACGCACGCGCGCGTGCCAGTACTCGGCGAGCGCCTCGGCCAACTGGACGGACAGGCCGTGCAGTTCGAGGTAGTCGCGGTAGGCGTTGGCCTCGAACAGCTTGGCGGTCTGCTCACCGATCCGCGAGCCGACGGTGACGACCTGGAGGCCGACCACGTCGGTCTCCCCCGACTCCTCGGGGCGGAAGAAGTCGGCGAGGCAGAGCCGGCGGCCGCGGCGCTGGCGCGGGAAGGTGAAGCGGGTGCGCTCGTTGCCCTCCTCGTCCAGGATGATCAGGTCGTCGTCCTTGGACACGCAGGGGAAGTAGCCGTAGACGACGGCGGCTTCGAGAAGGTTGTCGGTCTGGAGCCGGTCCAGCAGGCCGCGCAGCCGGGGCCTGCCCTCGGTCTCGACGAGCTCCTCGTACGTGGGTCCCTCGCCGGTGCGGGCCTGCTTGAGCCCCCACTGCCCCTTGAACAGGGCGCCCTCGTCGAGCCAGGAGGCGTACTCCTTGAGCTGGATGCCCTTGATGACGCGGGTGTCCCAGAACGGCGGGGTGGGCACCGGGTTGTCGGTGGCCACGTCGGAGCGGACATGCCCCTCTTCGGGCCGCTCCTCCTCCACCTGTACGGCACTGGCGCGCACCCGGCGCTGCTTGAGCTCGGGCAGCTTGGCGCCCGGCACGCCCCGCTTGACGCCGATGAGGGCGTCCATGAGGCGCAGTCCCTCGAACGCGTCGCGCGCGTAGCGGACTTCGCCCTCGTAGATCTCGTACAGGTCCTGTTCGACGTACGCCCTCGTCAGCGCGGCTCCGCCCAGGATGACCGGGAAGTCGGCGGCGAGGCCGCGCTGGTTGAGCTCCTCCAGGTTCTCCTTCATGATCACCGTGGACTTGACCAGCAGGCCTGACATGCCGATGACGTCGGCGCGGTGCTCGGCGGCGGCGTCCAGGATCGCGGAGACCGGCTGCTTGATGCCGAGGTTGACCACGTTGTAGCCGTTGTTGGACAGGATGATGTCGACGAGGTTCTTGCCGATGTCGTGGACGTCGCCGCGGACGGTGGCGAGCACGATGGTGCCCTTGCCGGCCTCGTCGCCCTCGACCTTCTCCATGTGCGGTTCGAGGTAGGCGACGGCGGTCTTCATGACCTCGGCGGACTGGAGGACGAACGGCAGCTGCATCTGGCCGGAGCCGAACAGCTCGCCGACGACCTTCATGCCGTCCAGGAGGGTGTCGTTGACGATGTCGAGGGCGGGGCGCGTCCGGAGGGCCTCGTCGAGGTCGGCTTCCAGGCCGTTCTTCTCGCCGTCGATGATGCGGCGCTTGAGGCGCTCGTCCAGCGGCAGGGCGGCCAGTTCCTCGGCCCGGCCCGCCTTGAGGGACTTGGTGGTGGCGCCCTCGAACAGGGCCATCAGCTTCTGGAGGGGGTCGTAGCCCTCGGCGCGGCGGTCGTAGATGAGGTCGAGGGCCGTCTGGACCTCTTCCTCGGTGAAGCGGGCGATCGGCAGGATCTTCGACGCGTGGACGATCGCCGAGTCCAGGCCCGCCTTGGTGCACTCGTCGAGGAAGACCGAGTTGAGCAGGACGCGGGCGGCCGGGTTGAGGCCGAAGGAGATGTTGGACAGGCCCAGCGTGGTCTGGACGTCCGGGTGGCGGCGCTTGAGTTCGCGGATGGCCTCGATGGTGGCGACGCCGTCCTTGCGGGACTCCTCCTGACCGGTGCAGATGGTGAAGGTCAGGGTGTCGATGAGGATGTCCGACTCGTGGATGCCCCAGTTGCCGGTCAGGTCGTCGATGAGCCGTTCGGCGATCTCGACCTTCTTCTCGGGGGTGCGGGCCTGGCCCTCCTCGTCGATGGTCAGCGCGATCAGCGCCGCGCCGTGCTCCTGGGCGAGCTTGGTGACCTTCGCGAAGCGGGACTCGGGGCCGTCGCCGTCCTCGTAGTTGACGGAGTTGATGACCGCGCGGCCGCCGAGCTTCTCCAGGCCGGCCTGGATGACGGGGACCTCGGTGGAGTCCAGGACGATCGGCAGGGTGGAGGCGGTGGCGAAGCGGCCGGCGAGCTCCTTCATGTCGGCCACGCCGTCACGGCCCACGTAGTCCACACAGAGGTCGAGCATGTGGGCGCCCTCGCGGATCTGCTCGCGGGCCATCTCCACACAGTCGTCCCAGCGGGCCTCCAGCATGGCCTCGCGGAACTTCTTCGAGCCGTTGGCGTTGGTGCGCTCGCCGATCGCCAGGTAGGAGGTGTCCTGGCGGAAGGGGACCGTCTGGTAGAGGGAGGCGGCGCCGGGCTCGGGCTGCGGGTCGCGCTCGGGGGGCGTGAGGTCGCGGACCCGCTCGACGACCTGGCGCAGGTGCTCGGGGGTGGTGCCGCAGCAGCCTCCGATCAGGGAGAGGCCGTAGTCGCGGACGAAGTTCTCCTGGGCGTCGGCCAGGCCCTCGGGGTCGAGCGGGAAGTGCGCGCCGTCCTTGGTGAGGATCGGCAGGCCCGCGTTCGGCATGCACAGCAGCGGGATGCGGGAGTGCCGGGCGAGGTAGCGCAGGTGCTCGCTCATCTCGGCGGGGCCGGTCGAGCAGTTCAGACCGATCATGTCGATGCCGAGCGGCTCCAGCGCGGTCAGCGCGGCGCCGATCTCGGAGCCGAGCAGCATGGTGCCGGTGGTCTCGAACGCCATCGAGACGACCAGCGGCACGTCGGCGCCGGTGGCCTCCAGCGCGCGGTGGGCGCCCAGGACGGAGGCCTTCGTCTGGAGGAGGTCCTGCGTGGTCTCGACGATCAGGGCGTCGGCGCCGCCGGCGAGCAGGCCCTCGACGTTGGCCTGGTAGCCGTCGCGGATCGTGGCGTAGTCGATGTGGCCGAGGGTGGGCAGCTTGGTGCCGGGGCCGACGGAGCCCAGGACCCAGCGCGGGCGGCCGTCGCGGGCGGTGTGCTCGTCGGCCGCCTCGCGGGCGATCCGGGCACCCGCCTCGGACAGTTCGTGCACGCGGTCGGCGATGTCGTACTCCGACGCGGCCGTGTGGTTGGACCCGAAGGTGTTGGTCTCGACGCAGTCGACGCCCACCGCGAAGTACGCGTCGTGGACGGAACGGACGATGTCCGGGCGTGTCACGTTGAGGATCTCGTTGCAGCCTTCGAGGTTCTCGAAGTCCTCGAGGGTGGGGTCCTGCGCCTGCAGCATGGTGCCCATCGCTCCGTCGGCGACCACCACTCTGGTGGCGAGCGCCTCGCGGAGCGCGGACACACGGGTCCGGCTGTCGGCGGAAGGGGTCGGTGGCGACGAGGCCATGAAGGGGCTCCCTCAGTTGCGACGGCTGTCGGCTTCAGGGCGCCCGCGAGTCGTCCCACGCCGGGCGCACCACGCCAGGGTAGCCGGGTCCTCGCGAGGATGGTCGGCACGTCCACGGGACGGACGAGGATGACGGGCGGGTCACCGACGGGATACCAGTGACACAACAGATGCCGACCGACCATTAGCGGGAGGTCGGCATCGACCGGTAGTGTTCGACATTGCCGAACAGCGGCAGCGACGCCGTAGCACTCGGCTGTCGAAGGGGACGGAGGCAGGACGGCGATGGCACGGAACATCCAGTCGCTCGAACGGGCCGCCGCGATGCTGCGGCTCCTCGCGGGCGGCGAGCGGCGGCTCGGCCTGTCGGACATCGCCTCGTCCCTGGACCTGGCCAAGGGCACCGCGCACGGCATCCTGCGCACCCTCCAGGCGGAGGGGTTCGTGGAGCAGGACGAGGCCTCCGGGCGGTACCAGCTGGGCGCCGAGCTGCTGCGCCTGGGCACCACCTACCTGGACGTGCACGAGTTGCGCGCGCGTGCGCTCGTGTGGACCGACGACCTGGCCCGTTCCAGCGGCGAGAGCGTCCATCTGGGCGTGCTGCACCAGCACGGCGTGCTGATCGTGCACCACGTCTTCCGGCCCGACGACAGCCGCCAGGTGCTGGAGATCGGGGCCATGCAGCCCCTGCACTGCACGGCGCTCGGCAAGGTGCTCTCGGCGTACGACCCGGTCGCGCACAGCGAGGCGCTGGAGAGCGACCGCAAGGCGTTCACCGAACGGACCGTGTGCGACCTGGAGGACTTCGAGCAGCTCCTGGACGTCACGCGCGCGCGTGGGTACGCGGCGGACGTCGAGGAGACCTGGGAGGGCGTGGCGTCGATCGCCGCGCCCATCCACGACCGGCGGCGGATGCCGGTCGGCGCGGTCGGCATCACGGGCGCCGTGGAGCGGCTGTGCCGGCCCGACGAGGAGGGCGCGCTGCGTCCCGAGCTGATCGCGGCGGTGCGGGACTGCGCCCGCGCGGTCTCGCGGGACCTGGGCGCCGGGCGGTTCTGAGTACCGCAGGTCAGGGCTGGTACGTCGGTGACGTGCCGGCCCTTCGCCGCACCCTGACACAACGGCATAAATCGCCAAAACAAGATCGTTGACTCACAGCTGTCAATAACGATCGAGTTTTCGACAACAGAACCCTTGACGGGCGCGCAGCCCCGGAGCAAGACTCCCGTCCATCGGTCGGCATTGTCGAACACCTACCGGCAATACGCGCTAGAGTGTGACAACGCCATGGGCCGGCATCGCTCTCACCCCGAGAGCAGCTCGAACCTCCGGAGGGACCCGGGGTTCGGTCCCCTGGACGAAGGACAAAGGAGTCGCGGGTGTCCAGCTCCGACATCTTCATCGGCGAGACCATCGGTACCGCCATACTCATCCTGCTCGGCGGTGGCGTGTGCGCCGCCGTCACGCTGAAGGCCTCCAAGGCCCGCAACGCCGGCTGGCTCGCCATCACCTTCGGGTGGGGTTTCGCCGTTCTGACGGCTGTCTACACCTCGGCGCCGCTCTCGGGCGCCCACCTCAACCCGGCCGTGACCCTGGCGCTCGCGCTCAAGAAGGACGGCATCTCCTGGGGCGACGTCCCGATCTACTGGGGCGGGCAGCTGCTCGGCGCCATGATCGGTGCGACGCTGGTCTGGATCGCCTACTACGGCCAGTTCCAGGCGCACCTGACCGACAAGGAGATCGTCGGCGCCCCAGGCGCGCAGGCCACGACCGCCAAGGCCGTCGAGGCACAGGAGAAGGGCGCGGGCCCGGTGCTCGGCATCTTCTCCACCGGCCCCGAGGTCCGGGTCGCCTGGCAGAACGTCGCCACGGAGGTCATCGGCACGATCGTGCTCGTGCTGGCCGTCCTGACGCAGGGTCTCAACGGCGACGGCAAGGGCCTGGGCACCCTGGGCGCCCTGATCACCGCGCTCGTGGTGGTCTCGATCGGTCTCTCCCTCGGTGGTCCGACCGGCTACGCGATCAACCCGGCCCGTGACCTCGGTCCGCGCATCGTGCACGCCCTCCTGCCCCTGCCCAACAAGGGCGGCTCCGACTGGGCCTACGCCTGGGTCCCGATCGCCGGTCCGCTGATCGGCGGGGCGATCGCCGCGGGCATCTACAACATCGCTTTCGCTTAGAACATCCCTAGCGGTCGTACAGCAAAGCAGTCGTAGAGCAGTCGTAGACACTCCCTCACTCACGGAACCCAGGAGCACACAGTGACCGACGCCCACACCGCCGGCCCCTTCATCGCCGCCATCGACCAGGGCACCACCTCCAGCCGCTGCATCGTCTTCGACCGGGACGGACGTATCGTCTCCGTCGACCAGAAGGAGCACGAGCAGATCTTCCCGAAGCCGGGCTGGGTCGAGCACAACGCCACCGAGATCTGGACCAACGTCCAGGAGGTCGTCGCCGGAGCCGTCCAGAAGGCCGGCATCACCCGCGACGACATCAAGGCCATCGGCATCACCAACCAGCGCGAGACCACGCTGCTGTGGGACAAGAACACCGGTGAGCCCGTCCACAACGCCATCGTCTGGCAGGACACCCGCACCGACGCGCTGTGCCGGGAGCTCGGCCGCAACGTCGGCCAGGACCGCTTCCGCCGCGAGACGGGTCTGCCGCTGGCCTCCTACTTCGCCGGCCCGAAGGCCCGCTGGCTGCTCGACAACGTCGAGGGCCTGCGTGAGCGCGCCGAGCGCGGCGACATCCTCTTCGGCACCATGGACAGCTGGGTCATCTGGAACCTGACCGGTGGTGTCGACGGCGGCAAGCACTACACCGACGTCACCAACGCCTCCCGCACCATGCTGATGAACCTCCGCACGCTGGAGTGGGACGAGAAGATCGCCGAGTCCATCGGCGTCCCGCTGAACATGCTCCCGGAGATCCGCTCCTCCGCCGAGGTCTACGGCGAGGTCAGCGGCGGCAAGCTCGGCGACCTGCTCGGCGGCATCCCGGTCGCCTCGGCGCTCGGCGACCAGCAGGCGGCCCTGTTCGGCCAGACCTGTTTCGCCGAGGGCGAGGCCAAGTCGACGTACGGCACCGGCACGTTCATGCTGATGAACACCGGTGACAAGATCATCAACTCGTACTCGGGGCTGCTGACGACCGTCGGCTACCGCATCGGCGACGAGGCGCCGGTCTACGCCCTGGAGGGCTCGATCGCCGTCACCGGTTCGCTGGTGCAGTGGATGCGCGACCAGATGGGCCTGATCTCCACCGCCGCCGAGATCGAGACGCTCGCGCTCTCGGTCGAGGACAACGGCGGCGCGTACTTCGTGCCCGCCTTCTCCGGGCTCTTCGCCCCCTACTGGCGCCCGGACGCCCGCGGTGTGATCGCCGGCCTCACCCGGTACGTCACCAAGGCGCACATCGCGCGCGCCGTCCTGGAGGCCACCGCCTGGCAGACCCGTGAGATCAGCGACGCCATGACCAAGGACTCCGGCGTCGAGCTCGCGGCCCTCAAGGTCGACGGCGGCATGACCTCCAACAACCTGCTGATGCAGACGCTCTCGGACTTCCTGGACGCCCCCGTGGTGCGTCCGATGGTCGCCGAGACCACCTGCCTCGGTGCCGCCTACGCCGCCGGTCTCGCCGTCGGCTTCTGGACCAGCACCGACGACCTGCGCGCCAACTGGCGCCGGGCCGCCGAGTGGACCCCCAACATGGCCGCGGAGAAGCGCGACCGTGAGTACAAGAGCTGGCTCAAGGCCGTCGAGCGGACCATGGGCTGGCTCGAGGACGACGAGAGCTGAGCACCACCCTCACCAGCTCTGACGAGGAGTAAGAACCCCACATGACCAGTCAGTCCACCCTGCAGTCCGTGCCTGCCCTCGGTACGCACCCGGCCTCCGGCTCCCACCCGAGCCGCGCCGAGACCCGGGAGCAGCTCTCCAAGGCGTCGTACGACCTTCTCGTGATCGGCGGCGGCATCCTGGGCATCTCCACCGCCTGGCACGCCGCGCAGTCCGGCCTCAGGGTGGCCCTGGTCGACGCCGGCGACTTCGCCGGCGCCACCTCCTCCGCCTCCTCCAAGCTGCTCCACGGCGGTCTGCGCTATCTGCAGACCGGCGCGGTGAGGCTGGTGGCGGAGAACCACTTCGAGCGCCGTGCGGTCTCCCGCCAGGTGGCACCCCACCTGGCGAACCCGCTCACCTTCTACCTCCCCGTGTACAAGGGCGGGCCGCACGGCGCCGCGAAGCTCGGGGCGGGCGTCTTCGCCTACTCCGCGCTCTCGGCGTTCGGTGACGGCGTCGGACACCTCCTGTCCCCCTCCAGGGCGGCGCAGGACGTGCCCGAGCTGCGGACCGAGAACCTCAAGGCCGTGGCCGTGTACGGCGACGACCAGATGAACGACGCGCGCATGGCGCTGATGACGGTCCGCGCGGCCGTCGAGTCGGGCGCGGTCGTGCTGAACCACGCCGAGGTGACCGGGCTCCGGTTCACCAGGGGCCGGGTGACCGGCGCGGACCTGCGCGACCGGCAGTCCGGCGACGAGTTCGGCGTGAACGCCCGGCTCGTGCTGAACGCGACCGGGCCGTGGGTCGACCACCTGCGCAAGATGGAGGACCCGAACGCGGCGCCGTCCATCCGCCTGTCCAAGGGCGCTCACCTGGTCCTGAAGCGGACCGCGCCGTGGAAGGCCGCGCTGGCCACCCCGATCGACAAGTACCGGATCACCTTCGCGCTGCCCTGGGAGGACATGCTCCTGCTCGGCACCACGGACGAGGAGTTCGAGGGCGACCCGGCGGACGTCGCGGTCACGGAGAAGGACACGGCCCAGATACTCGACGAGGCCGCGTTCTCCGTCCGCGACCAGCAGCTCTCCCGCGACCTGATCACGTACTCCTTCGCGGGTCTGCGGGTGCTGCCGGGCGGTCCCGGTGACACGGCGAAGGCCAAGCGCGAGACCGTGGTGACGGAGGGCCGTGGCGGCATGCTGTCCGTCGCGGGCGGCAAGTGGACGACCTTCCGGCACATCGGCCGTACGGTCATGCAGAAGCTGGAGGCGCTGCCCGGCGCCCCGCTCGGTGACGACTTCGAGCCGATCTCCGCCCTGCCGAAGCGGCTCCCCCTCCCCGGTGTCGCCAACCCGCGCGCGGTCGCGCACCGCCTGCTGGTGGACAACCCGGCACCGGGTCCGCGCATGGCCGCCGACACGGCGAAGCACCTGGCGACCCACTACGGCTCGCTCGCCTTCGACATCGCGCGTCTGGCCAACGAGAACCCGGAGCTGGGTGAGCGGGTCCACCCGGACGCCCCGGAGATCTGGGCGCAGGTCGTGTACGCCCGGGACAACGAGTGGGCCGAGACGCCGGACGACGTGCTGCGCCGCCGGACGACGCTGACGATCCGGGGTCTGGCCACGGACGAGGTCCGCGCGAAGGTCCAGGACCTGCTCGACAAGAAGTAGCCCCGGGTCCGGTCCCTCCCCGACCGGGACCGGCATCCCGAGAACGGCCCCTCCTCCCCTGTGGGGGCCGGCCTGCGAAAGGGGGCGGCTCCCCGCCGACGGGGCCGCCCCCTTTCGTCTGCCCGGTGGTGCCCGCTGCCCTCCTGGGGACGGGCCGCACCGGACTGCCTCCATAATGTGCTGAGACATCCGACGTCTCAGCGCAGTGCGGGGCGAGAAGGAGGCCGGACATGGCTGTCACCGACGAGGCGATCGAGAAGATCAAGGGCATGATCGTCTCGGGCGCGCTGCGCCCCGGCGAGCGGCTCCCCAAGGAGAGCGAGCTCGCCTCCGAGCTGGGGCTGTCCCGAAACTCGCTGCGCGAGGCCGTGCGGGCGCTGTCGCTGATCCGCATCCTGGACGTACGTCAGGGTGACGGCACATATGTGACCAGCCTGGACCCGCAACTCCTCCTGGAGGCGATGAGCTTCGTCGTGGACTTCCACCGCGACGACACGGTCCTGGAATTCCTGGCGGTGCGCCGCATCCTGGAGCCGGCCGCCACCGCGATGGCCGCCTCCCGGATCAGCGAGCAGCAACTGGACGCGCTCAACGCCCAGTTGGACAAGCTCGGCGACAGCCCGTCGGTGGAGGAACTGGTCGCCTGCGATCTCGACTTCCACCGCGGGATCGTGCAGAGCTCCGGCAACTCCGTGCTCTGCTCCCTCCTGGACGGCCTGTCCGGGCCCACCACCCGGGCCCGGATCTGGCGCGGCCTGACCCAGGAGGACGCGGTCAGCCGCACCCTGCACGAGCACCGCGCGATCCTCGCGGCCCTGCGCGACCGGGACGCCGAGGCGGCCCGCTCGTGGGCGACCGTGCACATCGCGAGCGTGGAGCAGTGGTTGCGCTCCACGCTGTGAGAAGCCTCCGAGTGGCATCGGAACGGGGGTGTTCCCGGGTGGCGAACGGGGCAGTGATCGTTCACTCCCCCGTGCAAGGGGGCTGCGGGCGCCCCCGCCGGACGCCGTAAGGTTGGTGCGTTAAGCGAGGGCACGTCGGAAGGAGGCGCTGGGTGATCGAGCTCGAGGGGGTTCCCGAGCTGATCGACCCGGTCATGGTGGCCGCGTTCGAGGGCTGGAACGACGCCGGCGACGCCGCCTCCACCGCGGTCGCGCATCTGGACAGGGAGTGGAAGGGCGAGGTGTTCGCGGCACTCGACGCCGAGGACTACTACGACTTCCAGGTGAACCGCCCCACGGTGTGGCTGGACGGCGGGGTGCGCAAGATCACGTGGCCGACGACAAGGCTGTCGGTGGTCCGCGTCGGCGGTGACAAGCCGCGTGACCTGGTACTCGTCCGAGGTATCGAACCGTCGATGCGCTGGCGCTCGTTCTGCAACGAGCTGCTGGGCTTCGCCCACGAACTGGGCGTGGAGCTGGTGGTGATCCTGGGCGCGCTGCTCGGTGACACCCCGCACACCCGTCCGGTTCCGATCAGCGGGACCACGTCCGATGCGGATCTGGCTCAGCGGATGGACCTGGAGGAGACCAAGTACGAGGGTCCCACGGGGATCGTCGGCATCCTCCAGGAGGCCTGCACCCACGCGGGCGTGCCCGCGGTGTCGCTGTGGGCGGCCGTTCCGCACTACGTGTCGCAGCCGCCGAACCCGAAGGCGACACTGGCCCTCCTGAACCGTCTGGAGGACCTGATCGACGTGCGGATTCCGCTGGGCGAGCTGGCCGAGGACGCGCGCGCCTGGCAGGTGGGCGTGGACCAACTGGCCGCCGAGGACAGCGAGGTCGCCGAGTACGTCCAGACGCTGGAGGAGGCCCGGGACACCGCGGAGCTGCCGGAGGCCTCGGGCGAGGCGATCGCCCGGGAGTTCGAGCGGTATCTGCGGCGCCGGGACGGCGGCCAGCCGGGTCAGCCGGGCGGGCACGCGACCGCGGACGGCAGCGACAGTTCGGCCTACCTGCGGGAGAGCCCCGGCGGTCGTACGAAGCCTCCCAAGCCGCCGAAGCCGGAGGCGGCGGAGACGGAACCGGAGCGGGCACCCGAGCGGGAACCGGAGACGGACGACGAGGACTCGTCGCCGGAGGACTGAGCGGATGAGGGCGGTGCACACGCACCGCCCTCTCCGGTTCAGCTCTGGATCTGGTTCACCGCCACCGCGTCGTAATCGGTGGTGGGCGTGGGCTCCACGTCGAAGCGCGCGTTGGGCAGATACAGGCGCCTTCCCCAGGCGGCCACCGTCGTCGGGATGCGGAAGCGCGGGTCCGTGACACGGGTGATCGCGGTGCCCCGGGTGCCGGCGTCGTTCAGCCGGAACACGTCGATCGCGTTCTGCTGCTGCTGGACGGCGTAGAGGGTCCGGCCGAGCAGCAACAGGCCGTCGCCGTTGGGGAGTTTCGCGGTGCCGAGGTCGACGGCCCGGGCGGCGCCGGTGGCGGGGTCGACCCGCATGAGGCCGCCGCCGTTCGCGAAGCCGTTCACCACGAGCAGGGCGCGGCCGTCGGGGGTGCGCTCGATGCCGTTGGCCGTGAAGTCGGGTCCCTGCTGCCAGTCCCCGGTCAGGGGTACGGTCGTCACCGCGCCCTTGGCCAGCTTGTAGAGCACCGGCTTGAAGGAGTCGGTGAACCAGGCGGCGCCCGGGGTGAGGACCACGTCGTTCACGAAGGTGCCGCCGGTGGCGTACACCTGCTCGGTCACGCCGGAGCGGACGTCGACGGTCCGGATCTCGGCGCTGTCGCCGCCGGCGAGGAAGAGTCTGCGGCCGTGCCGGTCGATCTTCAGGCCCACCGTCGGGCGGCCGGTGCCTCTCGCGACGATCCCGCCGCGGCCGGTGGCCAGGCTCGCCCGGTAGATGTCGCCGTTCGCGAGCGAGCCGAACCAGGCGTACGGCTCGGAGCCGATGGTGATGCCCTCGGGCTGGAAGCCCTCGGGCAGGGGGAACTGCGCGGGCCACGCGGCGCGCCGGGTGCCGGCCGCGTGCGCGGTGCCGCCGAGCAGGGCCGCTCCGGTGAGCGCGGCGGTCGTGGTCAGGAGTGTGCGACGTGCGAAGGAACGGTCTGCGGGTGCCACGGGTGCGTCCTTCCGCAATAGGCTGGCCCGGGGGCCGGCCGAACAGTCAAGCGACGCTCCCACCCCATCACATGACAGCGGCCTCCACAGGCTTCGGCCGGATTGTGACGTGACGTCGCTTTCTGGATGGATTGCACCCGATGCCCAACTCAAGGAAGGGGCGCTTCCCACCGCAGGGAGGGAAGCGCCCCTTCCGTTCGGCCTTCTAGAGGGCCACGCCGAGCAGCGCGTCCACCGCGCGGGTCACCACACCGGGGGCGCCCATGTCGGTACCCCCCTGCTCCTCCTGGAGGACGGCCCAGCGGTCGACGGCGGTCAGTGCGGTGGGCGCGTCGAGGTCGTTCGCGAGGGCCTCGCGGATCTCCTCGACGAGCGCCTCGGCGGAGGGTCCGTCGGGCCGGGAGACGGCGGCACGCCAGCGGCCCAGCCGCTCCACGGCGTCCTGGAGGACCTGGTCGGTCCACTCCCAGTCGGCCCGGTAGTGGTGGGCGAGCAGCGCGAGCCGGATGGCGGCGGGGTCGACGCCCTCGCGGCGCAGCTGCGACACGAAGACCAGGTTGCCCTTGGACTTCGACATCTTCTCGCCGTCGAGGCCGACCATGCCGGCGTGGACGTACGCCTTGGCCATGGGGAACTCGCCGGTCAGCACCTGGGCGTGCGAGGCGCCCATCTCGTGGTGCGGGAAGGCGAGGTCGGAACCGCCGCCCTGGACGTCGAAGGTCATTCCGAGGTGGTCAAGGGCGATCGCCACGCACTCGATGTGCCAGCCGGGGCGTCCCCGGCCGAGCGAGGCGCCGTCCCAGCTGGGCTCGCCCTCGCGGGCGGCCATCCACAGCATCGGGTCGAGGGGGTTCTTCTTGCCCGGACGGTCCGGGTCGCCGCCGCGCTCGGCGGACAGCAGCCGCATGGCGGCCGCGTCGAGGTTCGAGACCTTCCCGAAGTTCGGGTCGGACTCGACGGAGAAGTAGGTGTCGCCTTCGAGCTCGTAGGCGGCACCGGCGTCCCGCAGCCGCTCGACGAGCGGCACGATCCCGGGTATCGCCTCGACCGCACCGATGTAGTGCTGCGGAGGCAGCATTCGGAGGGCGGTCATGTCCTCGCGGAAGAGGACCGTCTCCTTCTCGGCGAGCGCGGCCCAGTCGATGCTGTCCCGCTCGGCGCGCTCCAGGAGCGGATCGTCGATGTCGGTGACGTTCTGGACGTAGTGAACCTGGCGCTTGGTGTCGAGCCACACGCGCTGCACGAGGTCGAACGCGTTGTAGGTCGCGGCGTGCCCCATGTGGGTGGCGTCGTACGGCGTGATGCCGCAGACGTAGAGACGGGCGACAGGACCGGGGTCGAGGGAGACCAGACCACCGGTCGCGGTGTCGTGGATCCTCAGGTCGCGGCCCTGACCAAGCAGGGCGGGGACCTCGGAAGCGGGCCAGGCATGCATGTCATGAGCCTAACCGGACGGATGTTCCGTATACGAACCGGACCGGGCCAGATGGCCGGTAAGGCCTTCTTGCGCCGTACGGCCCGGTGTGCAATGCGCGCCGCGGGCCCGGGTGCAGTGTCCTGCTAGACGGGCGGCCAGGGAATGGCCGGCCACTCGCCGCTCGGTTCGGGGTGCTTGCCGGAGTCCAGCAGCGCGTCGACACGCGCGCGTGTGGCGTCGAGTTCGGCGGGGGTGATCAGAGTGGCCAGCCGGGTCGCCAGCTCGCCCGACAGGGCCTCCTTGAGGCCTTTCAGGACGTCGACCGCCTCCCCCGTCAGCGGCTCGCCCGCCCAGCCCCACAGCAGGGTCCGCAGCTTGTTCTCGACGTTGAAGGTCACACCGTGGTCGATGCCGTAGAGCCGGCCGCCCTCGGCGGGCAGCAGATGGCCGCCCTTGCGGTCCGCGTTGTTGATCACCGCGTCGAGGACGGCGAGCCTGCGCAGCCGCTCGTCGTCCGCGTGCACCAGCAGCGCGGTCCTCCCCTCGCCGACCTCGGCGAAGCCGATGGCCTTCCAGCCCGGCTCGGGCTCCTCGGCGTCGACCAGGGCGAGCAGCTCACTGCCGGGCACCCCCTCGATCCACAGCTGGCACATGCCCTCGCCGAAGGGCCCGTCGCGCAGCACGGTGGGCGGCACCAGGCCCCAACCGGTCGCCTCGGACACCTCGTACGCGGCGACCTCGCGCTGGGCGAGGGTGCCGTCCGGGAAGTCCCACAGGGGTCGCTCGCCGCGGACCGGCTTGTAGACGCAGAGGACCTCCTGGCCCTCGTACGAGACGGAGCAGTGCAGCACCGCGTTGGAGGCGTCCCGGATCTGCCCGCGTACCGTCAGCTCGCCCCGGGCGAGCACCTCTGCCGTGGTCACGCTCCGCGGCGGTATCCGTTCTGGCGCGGACATACGTGTCCTTCCGGGTCGAGCGGGAGGCTGCACAGCGGGCAGGGCGGCCGCCCCGCGTTGACCACATCGAGGGCGCGCTTGGCGAAGGCCCTGGCCTGCGCGCCGGTGAGGCGGACCCGCAGCATCGGGGGTCCGTTCTCCTCGTCCTGGAGGAGTCTCTCCTCGGCCTCGGCGAGGTCCTCCTCGGATTCGGCCTCCAGCTCCACGAGGGCCTGCGCCTCGACGATCATGCGCTGTTCGTCGCCGTCCCAGGCGAGGGCCATGGTGCCCACCCGGAACTCCTCCTCGACGGGGGTGTCGAGGGGCGCGGTGTCGGCGATCTCGGTGGGCGGCACGGCCGGCACGGGAGCGCTGCCGCCGCTGCGGCGCACGACCTCGTCGAGGAGTTCGTCCATCCGCTCGGCGAGGGCGGCCACCTGCGTCTTCTCCAGGGCCACGCTGGTCACTCTGGGGCCGGCCGTGGCCTGGAGGAAGAACGTACGGCGCCCGGGCAGTCCGACCGTGCCGGCCACGAAACGGTCCGGCGGGTCATAGAGGAACACCTGACGGGACACGTCCTGTCTCCATTGGATTCGTGAGTACGGGATCGACGGGAACGACGGGATCGTCCACGCGTCAACGCGCTTGTGCGAACCGCTTCACCCTACTGCGCCCGACGATCACGGTGCGCCCGCACCACCACCCACCGGGGCGTCACCGCCCGGGGCCTCCTCGCGCGGCACCAGGGAGGCGAAGTCACCGGTGTCGCCGAGGCGGACGAGAAACGGCCGCAGCCGGGTGTAACGGATGACGGTGATGGAACACGGTTCTACAGAGATCCTCTGGAAGAGGTCGAGATGAAGTCCGAGTGCGTCGGCGACGAGCGACTTGATGATGTCGCCGTGCGAGCACATCAGATAGACGGCGTCGGCTCCGTGATCGCGCTCCACGCGCGCGTTCCACTCGCGTACGGCCTCCGCCGCGCGCGTCTGCATCGCCCGCATGGACTCGCCGCCGGGGAACGCGGCCGCCGACGGATGCGCCTGGACGACCTCCATGAGCGGCTCGTCCCCGAGCTCGGCGAGCTTGCGCCCGGACCAGTCGCCGTAGTGGCACTCCCCGATGCGCTCCTCGCTGTGCGCCCGGAGGCCGGGCCGGGCGTCGAGCAGGGGCTGGATCGTCTCCTGGCAGCGCTGGAGGGGGCTGGCGACGATCTCGGAGAGCGGCACCCCTTCGAGCCGTCCGGGCAGCGAGGCGGCCTGTGCGGTGCCGCGCTCGTCCAGGGCGACCCCGGGCGTCCACCCGGCGAGCAGTCCCTCGGTGTTCGCGGTGGATCGTCCGTGCCTGACAAGGATCAACGTGGGCATGCGGCCCAGGGTAGGCGTACGCCGGGCTGCGGCGTCCTTCGAGCGAGGGGAGAACACACTCCGTGATCGTTGACTGTGCCATCTACCGGGAGGGACACCGGTCGGAGGGGCCCGAGGACCTGTCGGACGCGCTGGACCAGGCGCGGCGGGCGGGCGGGTTCGTCTGGATCGGACTGCACGAGCCGACGGAGAAGGAGTTCGAGCTGGTCACCAAGGAGTTCGGACTGCATCCGCTGGCGGTGGAGGACGCCCTCAAGGCGCATCAGCGGCCCAAGCTGGAGGTGTACGACGACTCGCTGTTCGTGGTCCTCAAGCCGGTGGTGTACGAGCCGGAGAGCGACACCGTGTCCACCGGCGAGGTCATGCTCTTCCTCGGCGACGCCTTCGTGGTGACGGTCCGTCATGGTGTGGGCTCGCCGCTGAAGGCCGTACGGGAGCGTCTCGAGCAGGAGCCGAAGCTGCTCGGCAAGGGGCCCACCGCGGTGCTGTACGCGGTGGCCGACGCCGTCGTGGACCATTATTTGGAGGTGGCGACGGAACTGGGGACCGACCTGGAGGAGCTGGAAGCGGAGGTGTTCTCGCCGGACGGCGGCGGCTCGCGGGGCACCGCGTCGCGGATCTACACCTTCAAGCGGCAGGTCCTGGAGTTCCGCCGGGCCACCGTCCCGCTCACGATGCCGCTGACCCGGCTCGCGGGCGTGGGGGCGTACGGCGGGACGGTGCCGTTCGTGAACGACAAGGCGCGGCCCTTCTTCCGGGACGTCAACGACCACCTCGCGCGCGTGAACGAGTCGGTGGAGGGCCTGGACCGGCTGGTGTCGGACGTCCTGTCGGCGCATCTGGCGCAGATGAGCGTCCGGCAGAACGACGACATGCGGAAGATCTCCGCGTGGGCGGCCATGGCGGCGATCCCCACGATGATCGCGGGGATCTACGGCATGAACTTCGACCACATGCCGGAGCTGCACTGGGTGTGGGCGTATCCGGCGGTGATCGTGCTGATGGGCGTGCTGGAAGTGCTGCTGTACCGGACGTTCAAACGCCGGGGCTGGCTGTAGCGGACGCTCAGGCGAACTCGGGGGCGGAGGTGGCGGGTCCGCCGAGGGCGTCGCGGCGCTGCGGCGGCTTCAGGGAGACCATGCGGCGCCAGCCCGCGGCGCGTTCGTAGGCGTAGACGCCGTGGATGCCCGCGGCGAGGACGGCGGACTTCGCGCGGGACCAGCCGAGGACCCGTCCCATGTGGGCCATCACCGCGAGGCTGACGTCCCGGTAGACGCGGATCTCGGCCAGCGCGCACTGCCTGAGCGTGTGCTGGATGGCGCGGCCGTGGCCGGCGTGGGCGAAGCGCAGCAATTCCTCGTGGCAGTAGGCGAGGTGGTTGTCCTCGTCGCTGGAGATCATCCGCACCGCCCGCCCGAGGTCGGGGTGGTCGGCGAAGTGCTTGCGCAGCAGCTCCATCTGTTCGGAGGCCCGCTGTTCGGTGACCCGGCTGTGGGCGAGGTAGGTGACGATGTCGTGCACGGTCAGCGGCTCGTCGCTGTGGAGCTTCTCGTGGGCGAGACCGATGCCGTGCTTCTCCAGGAGCATCGTGTAGTCCGTCTCCGGTGGGACGGGGACGGGTGCGAGACCGCGCTTCTTCATGAGGGCGTTGAAGATCCGCCCGTGCTTGTCCTCGTCGGCGCCGTGCCGGGCGATCTTGGGGGCGAGTTCACGTTCGCCCGGCGGTACCAGAGCGGCGATGCGGGCGTTCTCCCAGCCGCCCTGGGACTCCCCGCTGGCCGCGATGGAGCAGAACAGCCGGAAGGACTCGTCGTGGTCGAGGATCTCCTGGAACAGGCTCTTGGCCGAAAGCATCGTGGGGCACCTCTCTGCCGGACTCCGCGGCAATCCGCAAAGAACGAGTCAAATGCGGCGGGAGGGGTGCTGCAACAGCTGTGCCGGACGACTCCGCCAAAAGGAGGATGACCGGGGACACCAGGGGGCGTAACCGCGCGGGCGCGGGCGCGTTGAATCACGTGACGGCCGTGGCGGGGAAGACCCCCGAGCCCCCACCACGGCCGTAGAGCATCGCGAAGGCGATCAGGCGAGACCCGCGTGCTCCAGGGCCTCGGTGCCGGCGCGGAGTGAGGCGAGGCGCTCGTCGAGGGTGAAGCCGGCGGGAGCCAGGGTCAGGGTGGTGACGCCGGCCGCCGCGTACTCCTTCATACGGTCCGCGATGCGGTCCACGGAGCCGAGCAGGGTGGTCTTGTCGATGAGGTCGTGCGGAATGGCGGCCGCGGCGCCGTCCTTGTCGCCGGCCAGGTACTTGTCCTGGATCTCGGCGGCCGCCGCCTCGAAGCCCATGCGCTGGGCGAGCTGGTTGTAGAAGTTCTGCTTGCGGCTGCCCATGCCGCCCACGTACAGCGCGGTGTAGGGGCGGAAGGTGTCGGCGAGCGTGGTGACGTCCTTGTCCTCGCCGAGGGCGAGCGGGAGGGTCGGGGCGATGTCGAACCCGTCCAGGGTCTTGCCCGCCTTCTCGCGTCCGGCGCGCAGATGCCGGATCGCGGTGTCCTCCAGGTGCTCGGCGGAGGGGAAGATCAGCAGGGCGCCGTCGGCGATCTCGCCGGTCTGCTCCAGGTTCTTCGGACCGATCGCGGCGATGTACAGCGGGATGTGCTCGCGCTCCGGGTGCACGGTCAGCTTGAGCGGCTTGCCGGGGCCGCCGGGCAGCGGCAGCGTCCAGTGCTGACCCTCGTAGGAGAGGCGCTCGCGAGACATGGCCTTGCGGACGATCTCGACGTACTCACGCGTGCGTGCCAGCGGCTTGTCGAACTTGACGCCGTACCAGCCCTCGGAGACCTGCGGACCCGAGACACCGAGCCCGAGGCGGAAACGGCCCCCGGAGAGGGAGTCGAGGGTGGCGGCGGTCATCGCGGTCATCGCCGGCTGGCGGGCCGGGATCTGGAAGATGGCCGAACCGACATCGATGCGCTCGGTCTGGGCCGCGACCCAGGTGAGCACGGTGGCCGCGTCCGAGCCGTAGGCCTCGGCGGCCCAGCAGACGGCGTATCCGAGCCGGTCGGCCTCCTGGGCGACGGCGAGATTGTCCGCGTCCATTCCGGCGCCCCAGTAGCCGAGGTTGATCCCGAGCTGCATGGCCGATTCCCCTTACCGATCAGTAACGTCCTTGTCGCAGACCATAGCGCGGCCGGGCGGCTCCGGGCAGGCCCCGGCCCGTGCCGGTGACCTGGGGGCGATTGCCGCGCACCTGTCTGAATCCGTTGTCCACAGGCCCCCACGCGACAGGTTCTGGCCAGTAATCTCGGCGTTCATGGAGCAGAGGCATCTCGGTCGTACCGGCCTGCGCGTGTCCCGCATCGGGCTCGGCACCCTCACCTGGGGCAGGGACACCGACGAGCACGACGCTGCGGACCTCCTGAAAACGTTCTGGGAGGCGGGCGGCACGCTGGTCGACACGGCGGACGTGTACGGCGACGGGGAGGCCGAATATCTGCTCGGGCGCCTGATAGAAGGCCTGGTCCCGCGCCGGGACCTGGTCATTTCCACGAAGGCGGGCAGCGTGCCCGACCCGGACGTCCGCGTCGACGGCTCGCGCGGCCATCTGCTCTCCGCGCTGGACGACTCGCTGGCCCGGCTCGGCACCGACTACGTCGACGTGTGGCACATCCACTCCTGGGACCCCTGCACCCCGTTGGAGGAGACGCTCCAGGCCCTCGACGTGGCCGTCAGCAGCGGTCGCGCCCGCTATGCCGGGGTCTCCAACTTCTGCGGCTGGCAGCTGGCCAAGGCAGGCACCTGGCAGCTGGCGGCGCCCGGGACCCGGACCCGGCTGGCCGCCACACAGCTGGAGTACTCGCTGCTGCAGCGCGGGGTGGAGCGCGAGGTGCTGCCGGCCGCGCTCGATCTGGGCATCGGGCTGCTGCCCTCCTCGCCGCTGGGCCGCGGTGTGCTGACGGGCAAGTACCGCAAATCCACCCCGGCCGACTCGCGGGGTGCCTCGGAGCATCTGGCGCCGTTCGTCGCGCCGTACCTCGACGACACCGCGAGCCACATCGTGGAGGCGGTGACCACGGCGGCCGACGGACTCGCGGTGACGCCCCTCCAGGTGGCCCTCGCATGGGTCCGCGACCGGCCCGGAGTGACCGCGCCGATCGTCGGCGCGCGCAACTCGCAGCAGCTCACGGCGGCATTGTCAGTGGAGGCCCTTAGTCTTCCTGACGAGATCTGCCGGGCGCTCGACGATGTGTCGGCGCCCGTGCACCGCTATCCCGATCACGACTGGAGCACGCTGTGAGCACGGAGCCGGAGGGCACGGAGGAAGCGCCGGAGCAGGAGGCGGACGGCGCCGTGGGCGGTGAAGCGGTCACGGCGGAGTCGGCCGGAGCCGGCGCTGCTGAAAGCGTGGGCGAGGAACCGGGGGCCGACGCGGGCGAGGGCGGTGACTCCGCCGGCGTCGACGCGGACGACGCGGAGAAGGCGCGACTGTCCGAGGCCGAGGCCGAGTTGGCGGCCCAGCGGATCGAGCGGGAGCGGATCGCCCGCCGGAAGGCCGAGAAGCAGGGGCCCGTCGCGAGCGGGGCCAAGCTCAGCGGGAAGGCGGCCGATCTCCTGGCCGCCGTACGGGCGGTGGAGAGCGGGGCGAAGCCCGTGGCCGCCGTCTTCAGCGAGCCCGAGGCACCGCGACGGGCCGCCCAGGAGCCGGTGCGGCCCCGGCCGGTGTCGGCGGAGGCGGCCGGGGCCGGGGGTTCGGTCGGCGTACCCGCGCCGGAGGCCGTGGAGGCCGTACGGCGTGTGCTGGCCGAAGGCGGGGCGCCGGAGGGGCTCGCGGCGCAGGTCGCCGCGGTCCTCGGCGAAGGGGCCGACGACCAGCTGCGGGCGGATCCCTGGCAGTTGCTGCGGGTCACGGGCGTACGGCCCGAGCAGGCCGACGGGTTCGCGCGGGCGCTGCTCGGCGCCGAGTGCGCGCCGGACGACGAGCGGCGGGGGCGAGCGGTCACCGTCTGGCTCCTGGAGCAGGCGGCGTTGGCCGGGCACACCGTGCTGGAGATGCCGGCCCTCGTGGCCGCGCTGGCCCAGCGGGGCGTGCCGGACGCCGACGCGGCCGTGCAGAGCACGATCGCCGAGGCCGAGGCGCTGGTCTTCCAGGACGCCCTCGACCCGGCGGCACCGGAGCCCGCGGAGGACGACGAGGAGGGGGCGGAGCGGCCGGTCCGGATCCTGGTCGGGCTGGAGCGGTACGCCCTCGCGGAGGAGAGCCTCGCCGACGGACTGGCCCGGCTGATCAACTCGGTGCCCAAGGAGGACGGTTCGGCCGCGGACTGGGAGAGCGTCGCGGGGTCGGCCGAGGGCTCGGCCGCCGAGCTGATCCGCGCGGCCGCGGCGGCCGGCCTGGTCCTGCACACCGGCGGCGAGGCCTCCCTGACGGAACCGGCGGCGCTGCTGGTGGCGGCGCGCGGGCTGGGGCTGCGGGCGTGGGCGGCGACGCACAGCCCACTGGGCCGCGACCGCTTCGGCGCCCTGCTCCACGAAGCCGACCCCCACGCCCCCGCCCGGCAGGTCGCCACCGTCGCCGGGCTCCTCTCCGGTGCCGAGGGGCCCGGTCGGGATACCGACGGGGCGTTCGACCTCGACCTGCTCGTCGTGCTCGACGCGCCTCAGCTGGACGTCGAGACGGCCGCGCTGCTCGTGGAGTCCCTGCCGGACGGGGCGCGGCTGGTGCTGGGCGGGGATCCGGCGGTGCTGTGGTCGGCGGGGCCCGGGCGGGTGTTCGCCGATCTGCTCGCCGCCCGGATCTGTCCGCAGGTCGCCTCGCGCAGGCCGGACCCCGGCCCCCTGGGCGAGCTGGTCTCCGGGATCGGCATCGGTGAGCTGAACCAGGTCGAGGCCCCCGGCAAGGAGGTCGTGATCGTGCCGGTGCGGGACGCGGGCGAGGCGGTCCACCGGACCGTGCAGCTGGTCGCGGACTCGGTGCCGCGGGCGATCGGAGTCCCCGCCGAGGAGACCCAGGTGATCACCCCGGGCCACGGCGGCGCCGTCGGCACCCGCGCGCTCAACGCTGCCCTGAAGGAGCGCCTCAACCCCGGCCCCGGCCGGTTCGGCGGATTCGACCCCGGTGACCGCGTCGCCTACTCCCCCGCACCGGGCCGTACGCTCCCGGGCCAGGTGGTGAAGGCCGACGCGGACGGCCTGCACCTGACCTGCTCCGGTGAGCCCGTGGTCGTACCGAAGGAGCGGGTGGAGCAGACCGTGCGGCACGGCTGGGCCCTGACCGCGCACCAGGCGGTCGGCGGCCGCTGGCCCGCGGCCGTGGTGGTGCTGCCCGGGGACGCGGCGCAGGCCCTCAGCCGGCCCTGGGTCTACACGGCGTTCGGCAGGGCGGAACGCCACCTGTCCGTGGTCCACGGCGTGGAACAGGCCCTGCCGAGGGCGGTCGCCGAGATCCCGGCCAAGCCCCGGACGACCCGGCTGCCCGTCCTCCTCGGGGCCCCGACGGCCGGCTGAGGCGCACGCAAAGGAGCGCGGCCCCGGAAAAATCTCCGGGGCCGCGCTCCTTTTCCTGCGCCTCAGCGGCGATCCACGTCCAGGGGTTCCACATCCTCGCCCTCGGCGTCGGGCTCGTCGGCGTCGTCGAGATCGTCATCGTCGTCGAACACCGCGCTGACATCGAACCGGCACACCACCCGCTCGACGTCGACCTGCTCGAACGGCGTCTCCAGCCACTCCCCGGGCTCGGCCGGTTCGTCCGCCGCGGTCACCCACAGCGTGGAGTCGCCCTCCTCAAGACCGAACTCCTTGTGCCGGGAGGCGATCTCGTCGGGCTCGAACTCGCCGAACAGCACTTCCAGCGCACCGTGCACCGTGCCGGAGGCCTCCGTGCCGAGCCCCTCGTCGGCCGCCTCGACCCGCTGGGCCTGCGCCAGCAACCGCTGCGGCTCCACCACGGCGTAGTCACGGCGGATCAGCACGCTGAGCGCGTTCGGCTCCTCGGGGCCCGTGTACGGCGTGGCGTCCTCCGCGCCGGGGATCTCGAAGGGGGTGACCTCGTCGTAGCGGTCGTAGAGCAGCTCGTCGTACACCTCGGCGGCCGCGGCCAGTTCGTTGAAGGCCTCGTATACGGCGGGGTCGTCCTCCCCCGACCTCCGTTCGACCGCGGCCAGGTGGCGGTCGAGCGCGGTCTTGACCGCCTCGGCGGCGGCACGTACCTCGGCAGCGGTGGGCTGCACAGCATCAGACATAGTGCAGACGCTATCCGTAGCGGGCCCCGGCCCGCACAATAGATGCGATGCCGGAATACGAATTTGTCGACGTGTACGTACCGCGGGGTGTCTCCCGCAAGGACGCCACACGTCTGCTGACGGACCATGCCGAGTACGGACACTGGGAGTTGGACCGACTGAGTCTCATGCGCGACGGCAGCCGCAGGGTGCGGTTGCGCCGGCGGATCATCCGCCAGGTGCGTGCCACGTGGTGAGACAGCACGAACGGAGCGGGCCCCGCCGAGGCGGGGCCCGCTCCGTTTCACGCGGGATGTCCTAGGCAGAGTTCAGGCGGCATGCCCTAGGCCGAAGCCCGCGCCTTGCGGTAGAGCACCGCGCCCGCCAGAAGCGCCCCTGCGCCCACCGGGATGGCCAGCCCGATCGGCAGGTCGCTGCCGGTCTGTGCGAGCTGCGCGCTGCCCAGGGGCTGGGTGACCGTCTGGGTGCCGGGGTGGTTGCCGCCGCCCGGTCCCCCGCCGTGCGCTCCGGGCGGAGTGGCCGGGGAGCCGGGGTGGCCGGGCTCCACCGGGTCGCCGGGGTGGCCCGGAGTGCCGGGCTGCGCCGGGGTGCCGGGCTGTTCCGGTGATCCGGGCGGGGTGTGCTGCCCGCCGCCGGAACCGCTGCCGCAGCCGTTGCCCATGGCGGGGTTGCCGATGCCGATGACGTCGACGCTGTTGCCGCAGGCGTTCACCGGGACGTCGATCGGCGCCTCGACGTGGTTGCCCGAGCCCACGCCGGGTGAGCCACCGGTGTGACCGCCGGCGTGCGAGCCCCCCGAGCCCCCGGAACCGGAGCCTCCTGAGCCGCCGTGTCCGCCGTGCCCGTGCCCGCCGTGACCGCCGCCGTGTCCCGTGGAGCCGCCCGAGCCGCGGTCCCCACCGGGGGCGCCGCCGCCCTTGTTGGCGCAGCTGTTGCCCATCGCGGGGTTGAGGACCCCGACGACGTTCACGGTGTTGCCGCACGCGTTCACCGGTGCGTGCACCGGCGCCGACACCGTGTTGCCCGACAGTACGCCGGGAGAGTTCGCGCTTGTTCCGCTCGCGCCCGCGTCCGCGTGGGCAGCGCCTCCTGCGGCGGCGATCACGCCGGTCGCGGCCGCCACTGTCATCAGGCCCTTGCGGGTGACTTGTCGCATGTACCTAATCCCTGCTTTCGACCTTGTCTCGAAATTCCGCTGTATCGCGGTTCCTTTTCTTTTCGAAAAGGCCGGTCGGCCCCGGAGCGCATGGCTTGCACTCCGGGGCCGACGGGCTCATCCCTGTTAACTAAGGGCGAGGCACAACGTCACTTGTTGATGCAGGTGTTGCCGAAGGCGGGGTTCAGCAGGCCGATCACGGAGACCGTGTTGCCGCAGACGTTCACCGGGACGTGAACGGGAACCTGCACGACATTGCCGGACAGCACACCCGGGGAGCCCACAGCGGCACCCTGCGCACCCGCATCGGCGACGGCAAGGCCCGCACCCGCGAGAACCAGGCCACCAGTGGCAGCCGCAGCGGCGACGATCTTCTTGATCATTGTTCCTCCTTGTTGGCAATGCGACCCCAAGTAGCGGATCGCATCACCTGTAACGAGGAGGGAGTAATGGGGATACGAGCTTATGAGCGCATTCACTCTTCTCGGCCAATTTCGCACGCCCGGCCGAATAACCACGTCAACACGCGTCAGCTCGCGTCGATGAACCGGTCGAGAACGCGCACGCCGAACTTCAGGCCGTCCACGGGCACCCGCTCGTCGACACCGTGGAACATCCCGGCGAAGTCCAGCTCCGGGGGCAGCTTGAGCGGCGCGAAGCCGAAGCCGCGGATGCCGAGCTCGTCGAAGGACTTGGCGTCGGTGCCGCCGGAGAGCATGTAGGGGATGGCCTTGGCGGCCGGGTCCTCGGCGACCAGCGCGGACTGCATGGCGTCCACGAGCGCACCGTCGAAGGTGGTCTCGACGGCCTTGTCGGAGTGCACGTCCTCGCGCCTGACCTTGGGGCCGAGGATCTTGTCGAGGTCGGCGAGGAACTCCTCCTCGAAGCCGGGCAGGAACCGCCCGTCGACGTGCGCGGTGGCCTCGCCCGGGATGACGTTGACCTTGTAGCCGGCGCCGAGCTGGGTGGGGTTGGCGGTGTTGCTGAGGGTCGCGCCGATGAGCTTGGCGATGCCGCCGAGCCGGGCGAGCGTGCCCTCCATGTCCTCCGGGTCCAGCTCGGTGCCGAGCGCGTCGCCGAGCTCGTCGAGGAAGGCCCGGGTGGTCTTGGTGACCCGCACCGGGAACTTGTGCCGGCCGAGGCGCGCGACTGCCTCCGACAGTTCGGTGATGGCATTGTCCCGGTGGATCATCGAGCCGTGTCCGGCGGTGCCGGCCACGGTGAGCTTCATCCAGTGCATGCCCTTCTCGGCCGTCTGGATCAGGTAGAGCCGGCGCTGCTCGTTCACGGTGAAGGAGAAGCCGCCCACCTCGCTGATCGCCTCGGTCACGCCCTCGAACAGGTCCGGGTGGTGGTCGACCAGGTGCCGGGCCCCGAACTTCCCACCCGCCTCCTCGTCGGCGAGGAACGCGAGAACGATGTCCCGGGGCGGCCTGCGGCCGCTGCGCAGCCGGTCGCGGACCACCGCCAGGGTCATCGCGTCCATGTCCTTCATGTCGACCGCGCCCCGGCCCCACACACAGCCGTCGGCGACCTCGCCGGAGAACGGGTCGTGGGTCCAGTCCTGCGCGTTGGCCGGTACGACGTCGAGGTGGCCGTGGATCAGCAGGGCGGGCCGGGACGGGTCCTCGCCCGCGATCCGGGCCACCGTGGAGGCGCGGCCCGGGTGCGACTCGAAGATCTGCGGGTCGAGCCCCACCTCGGCGAGCTTCTCCGCGACCCACTCGGCCGCCTTGCGCTCGCCCGGGCCGGAGTGGTCGCCGTAGTTGCTGGTGTCGAACCGGATCAGCTCGCGGCAGAGGTCCACGACCTCGTCCTCGCCGGTGACGCCCCTGGCCGTGTCCGTGTCGCTCACGCTGTTCCTCCCGCTGTCACTGCTGGTGGTTGCCCTCATCCTCTCCCCGTGACCCGGTCGGCCCCAAGACCGGGCCCGGCCCGTCACACGCCGTTCACGCGCGCCCCCGGGAGGGGACGGGGGGTGATCGGGCCCTCTCGAAAGCCTGGTAATGTTTCCTTCGTCGCCGCGAGGGGAAGCCCCGCACGACAGACACCTTGTCCGGGTGGCGGAATGGCAGACGCGCTAGCTTGAGGTGCTAGTGCCCTTTATCGGGCGTGGGGGTTCAAGTCCCCCCTCGGACACCAGCCGAATCCCCTCGGCCGCTCAGGCGGCCGGGGGGATTCGTCGTGTACGGCCCCTTGTTCGCTGTATGTGGGGCATCTCTCGCTCGCTGTAAAGATCACCAGGTCAAAGGCGCGCGGCAGGTCTGCATCGCCCCCCGAACGGCCTTGCCGAGTCGCCGTTTCGATGGCGCGGACCTAGCTTCGTACTAAAATTTCCGGCTTGTTACGAGCTGGAGCCGGACAACCCCAGGCAGACCTGCGGGCCCGCCAGCGCCCCGGAGGCCCGGGATCGAGACGCGAGGACCGATGGCAGCCATAGACGAGAGCAGCGCTCTCGGCCTGCTCAACGAAGAGTTCAGCGCAGAGATCCGCGCACAGTTCGGGGACACCGCCCGTTTCTCCGGGGGTCCCGCGGCCTCCCCGCGCACCCTCGTCGACGTGTTCGACGCGTCCGTGCGGTCCTACCCCGACGAGCTCGCCCTGGACGACGGGACGACCCGGCTCACCTACCGCGCCCTGGCCGTCGAGGTCGAGCGGCTGCGGCTGCGGCTCGCCGAGGCCGGGGTCGGGCTCGGCGACCGGGTGGGCGTCCGGGTGCCGTCCGGTACCAATGACCTCTACGTCGCGATCCTCGCCGTGCTCGCCGCAGGTGCCGCCTACGTTCCCGTCGACGCCGAGGACCCCGACGAGCGGGCCGAGCTGGTGTTCGGGGAGGCCGAGGTGCGGGCCGTGCTCGGCGCCGGGCACGAACTGACCGTCGACGGGCGCGGTGAGGCCCCCGCCGCCCGGCCCGGCATCCAGCACGACGCGTGGATCATCTTCACCTCGGGCTCCACCGGCAAGCCCAAGGGCGTGGCGGTCTCGCACCGCAGCGCCGCCGCCTTCGTGGACGCCGAGGCCGCGCTGTTCCTCACCGACGATCCCATCGGTCCCGGGGACAGGGTCATGGCGGGGCTGTCGGTCGCCTTCGACGCGTCCTGCGAGGAGATGTGGCTGGCCTGGCGGTACGGGGCCTGTCTGGTGCCGGTGCCGCGTTCGCAGGTCCGCAGCGGGGCCGATCTCGGGCCCTGGCTGGTCGAGCAGGAGATCACCGTGGTCTCCACGGTGCCGACGCTGGCCGCGCTGTGGGAGCCCGAGACCCTCAACGACGTACGGCTGCTGATCTTCGGCGGTGAGGCCTGTCCGCCCGAGCTGACGCAGCGCCTGGTGACGGAGGGGCGTGAGGTGTGGAACACCTACGGGCCCACCGAGGCGACCGTGGTGGCCTGCGCGTCGCTGATGAGCGGCGAGGATCCGATCCGGATCGGGCTGCCGCTGAACGGCTGGGAGCTGGCCGTCGTCGACGAGGCCGGGGATCCCGTGCCGATGGGCGCGAGCGGACAGCTGGTGATCGGCGGCGTCGGGCTCGCCCGGTACCTGGACGCCGAGAAGGACGCGGAGAAGTACGCGCCGCTGAAGTCGCTGGGCTGGGAGCGGGCGTACCGCAGCGGTGACCTCGTGAAGGCGGAACCCGAGGGGCTCGTCTTCCTCGGGCGGGCCGACGAGCAGATCAAGCTCGGTGGCCGGCGGATCGAGCTCGGTGAGGTCGACGCGGCGCTCCAGGCGCTGCCGGGGGTCGCGGGAGCGGCCGCCGCCGTGCGCACGGCCCGCAGCGGCAATCAGCTCCTCGTCGGGTACGTCGTCACGCAGGACGGCTGGGACCAGGCTGCGGCCGTGGAGCGGCTGCGGGCCGAACTGCCTGCCGCGCTGGTGCCGTTGCTCGCCCCCGTCGACGACCTGCCGACGCGGACCTCCGGCAAGGTGGACCGCAACGCGCTGCCGTGGCCCCTGGAGGGGCTCGAATCCGCAGGTCCGGCGGAGGAGTTGTACGGCACCGAGGCCTGGCTCGCCGAGCAGTGGGCGGAAGTCCTCGGCATCCCGGTCTCCAGTGCCCGCGACGACTTCTTCGCGATCGGTGGCAGCAGCCTGGCCGCCGCCCAGTTGACCACCCGGCTGCGCACCCGCTACCCGAGCGCGGCCGTCCTCGACATCTACCAGCAGCCCGCCCTGCGCAAGCTGGCCCGGCACCTGGAGAAGTCCGCGCAGGACGACGGGGCCGCGCGCGTGATCGCGCCGGTGCCGCTGCGGGCCCAGATGATCCAGCTCCTCGTCCTGATCCCCCTGTTCACGCTGACGGGGCTGCGCTGGCTGCTGCCGCTGGCTGCCGTCGGGAACCTCCTGCCCTCCTACGGCTGGCTGCCGTCCGCCTCCTGGTGGCTGGTCGGGGCCGGTGCCCTGCTGCTGTACAGCCCGCCCGGACGGCTCGCGATCGCCGCGGGCGGGGCCCGGCTGCTGCTGCGAGGCGTCCAGCCCGGCCGCTACCCGCGCGGTGGCAGCGTCCACCTGCGGCTGTGGGCCGCTGAGCGGCTCGCCGAGTACACCGGGGCGACCTCGCTGACCGGTTCCTGGCTGGAGCGGTACGCGCGGGCGCTGGGTGCCAGGATCGGTCCGGACGTGGACCTGCACTCGCTGCCGCCGGTCACCGGCATGCTCAAGCTCGGCCGGGGCGCCGCCGTGGAGTCCGAGGTGGACCTGTCCGGCTGGTGGCTGGACGGCGACCGGCTGGAGATCGGCCAGGTCAAGGTGGGCGGGCACGCCGTCGTCGGCACGCGCAGCATCCTGTTCCCGGGCGCCCGGGTCGGCAAGCGGGCCGAGGTGGCTCCGGGTTCGGCGGTCACCGGGCAGATCCCAACCGGGCAGCGCTGGGCGGGCGCGCCGGCGGTCAAGCTCGGCAAGGCCAAGCGGAACTGGCCGAAGGAGCGGCCTGCGCGGGGGACGTACTGGCGGGTGATGTACGGCCTGACCGGCTTCTCCATGAGCATGCTCCCGGTGCTGGCGGGCGGCGCGGCCTTCCTGGTCGCCCGGCCGTTCCTCGCCGCGTTCGCGCCCCTGAAGGGTGCCTTCCTCGCCCTCGTCCCGGCCACGCTCGCCTTCGGGCTGGCCTTCGCGCTGCTGCTCCTGGTCGCCGTACGGCTGCTGAGCCTGGGGCTGCGCGAGGGGACGTATCCGACGCACAGCCGGGTCGGGTGGCAGGCGTGGACCGTGACGCAGTTGATGGACCGCTCGCGCGAGACGCTGTTCCCGCTGTACGCCGGGCTGGTCACGCCGGTGTGGCTGCGGCTGCTCGGGATGCGGATCGGGCGGGGCGCCGAGGTGTCGACCGTGCTGGCGCTGCCGAGCCTGACGACGGTCGGCGAGGGCGCGTTCCTCGCCGACGACACGCTGACCGCGCCGTACGAGCTGGGTGGCGGCTGGGTCAGGATCGGGCGCGCCGAGATCGGGCGGCGGGCGTTCCTCGGGAACTCGGGGATGACCGCGCCGGGGCGGAGTGTGCCGGACGGCGGCCTCGTCGGGGTGCTGTCGGCGACGCCGAAGAAGGCGAAGAAGGGCACGTCGTATCTGGGGCTGCCGCCGGTGAAGCTGCCGCGCAGCGCGGCCGACAGCGACCAGAGCCGGACGTACGAGCCCTCGGCGGGGCTGCTGTGGGCGCGCGGGCTGGTGGAGCTGTGCCGGATCGTGCCCGTGTTCTGCTCGGCCGGGCTGCTCGTGCTGACGATCGCCGCGCTGAGCGTGCTGGGGCCGTGGGCCTGGCTGCTGGCCGGGGTCGTGCTGCTCGCGGCCGGTGCGGTGGCCGGGCTGGTGTCGGTGGCCGCCAAGTGGGCGCTCGTGGGGCGGCACCGCAGTGGGGAGCACCCGCTGTGGAGCGGCTTCGTGTGGCGCAACGAGCTCGCGGACACCTTCGTCGAGGTGCTGGCGGTGCCATGGCTGGCGGGTGCCGTGCCCGGTACGCCGGTGATGACGGCGTGGCTGCGCGGGCTCGGCGCGAAGATCGGCAGGGGTGTCTGGGTGGAGAGCTACTGGCTGCCGGAGACCGACCTGGTGGAGCTGGGGGACGCGGCGACCGTGAACCGCGGCTGTGTGCTCCAGACCCACCTCTTCCACGACCGGATCTTGCGGACGGATACTGTGGTGCTCCGTGAGGGCGCCACGCTGGGCCCCGGCGGGATCGTGCTGCCCGGCAGCACGATCGGGGCCCGCACCACGCTGGGCCCCGCGTCGCTCGTCATGGCCGCGGAGTCCGTCCCGGACGACACCCGCTGGCTCGGCAACCCGATCGAGGCATGGCGGCCCTGAACGCGGGCCACTCGGAGTCGGTGGGCGGTGTACCGGCGGATCCGAGTGGCAACGCGGCGCAGGGAGCGGAAGCGGCAGTGGCAGTTCAGCAGGCGGCGGGTTCGGACCCGTACTTCCCGGACCACGGTGACGCCCGGTACCGGGTGCACCGCTACGAGCTCGCGCTGGACTACCGCCCCGCCCCGAACCGGCTGGCCGGGAGCGCCCGGATCAACGCCATCGCGGGGCGTTCACCGCTCGCCGAGTTCATGCTCAACCTGTCCGACTTCAAGATCGGCCGGGTCCGGGTGGACGGCCGGCCGGCGCACTACACGCATCGGGGCGGGAAGCTCAGGGTCCGGCCCGCGAAGCCGGTGCGGCCCGGGGCCGCGTTCACGGTCGAGATCCATTGGTCGGGCAATCCCAAGCCGGTGCACAGCCCTTGGGGCGGGCTGGGCTGGGAGGAGCTGGAGGACGGGGCGCTGGTGGCGAGCCAGCCCATCGGGGCGCCGTCCTGGTATCCGTGCAACGACCGGCCCGCGGACAAGGCCTCGTACCAGATCTCGATCACCACGCCGTCCGCCTACGCGGTCGTGGCGGGCGGGCGGCTGCTGACCCGTACGACCAAGGCGTCCACGACGACCTGGGTGTACGAGCAGGCCGCGCCCACCTCCAGCTATCTCGTCGGGCTATCGATCGGCAAGTACCAGACGGTGCTGCTCGGTGACCCGGGGCCGGGCGGGGTGCCGCAGCACGGGCACATCCCGGCGCATCTACTGCCGGAGTTCTCCCGGGACTTCGCACGGCAGCCGCAGATGATGGAGCTGTTCCAGGAGCTGTTCGGGCCGTATCCGTTCGACGAGTACGCGGTCGTCGTCACGGAGGAGGAGCTCGATGTGCCTGTCGAGGCCCAGGGTTTGTCGCTGTTCGGCGCCAACCATGTGGACGGCGCCCGGGGTTGGGAGCGGCTGGTGGCGCACGAGCTGGCGCACCAGTGGTTCGGCAACAGCGTGTCCATCGCGGACTGGCGGCACATCTGGCTGAACGAGGGGTTCGCCAAGTACGCCGAGTGGCTGTGGTCGGAGCGCTCGGGGGGCCGTACGGCCCAGCAACTGGCCGCTGCCGCACACCGGTTGCTGTCCTCGCTGCCCCAGGACCTGCGGCTGGCCGACCCGGGCCGCAAGTCGATGTTCGACGACCGGCTCTACGAGCGTGGCGGGCTCACCGTGCACGCGCTGCGCTGCGCCATGGGCGACGAGGCGTTCTTCCGGATGCTGCGCGGCTGGGCCGGGCTGCACCGGGGCGGGGCCGTGACCACCTCGACGTTCACGGCCCACGTCAACCGGTTCGCGGACGAGTCGCTGAACGGACTCCTCGACGCGTGGGTGTACGGCGTGGCGCTGCCTCCGCTGCCGACGCCGATCCCGGCGCGGCCGACGCACCCGCCGACCAACACCGGCAGGGTGCAGCCGTGACCCGACGTGCCTCACGGCAACGGCCCGGTTGCCCTTGCGGTCTCCAGGAGCCGTACGACAACTGCTGCGGCCGCTTCCACCGGGGCGAGTCGGCGGCACCCACCGCCGAAGCGCTCATGCGCTCGCGCTACAGCGCCTTCGTGAAGCTGGAGCGGGACTACCTGCTGCGCACCTGGCACCCCCGGACCCGGCCCGGCTCGCTGGACCTCGACCCGGGCATGCGCTGGACCGGCCTTGAGATCCTGGACACGACCGGCGGTTCGGCCTTCCACGGCTCCGGGACGGTGACGTTCCGCGCCTCGTTCAAGGGCGGCTCCCTGCACGAACGCAGCCGTTTCGAGCGGGTCGACGGAACCTGGGTGTACGTCGACGGGGAGTTCCTCGGCTGAACTACGGCGCGAGGATGTCGAGTTCCTGAAGGGCGCCTTCCGCGATCTCGCGGGTCAGCTCCTCCGCGTGGCCCGCGTCGCCCGCGCGGATCGCCTCGGCGAGCCGGACATGGAGGGTGACGGCGGCCGGGTCGGGGTCCTCGAACATGACCTCGTGGCGGGTGCGGCCGGTGAGGACCTCGGCGACGACGTCACCGAGGCGGGCGAACATCTCGTTGCCGGAGGCGTTGAGGATCACCCGGTGGAAGGCGATGTCGTGGAGGAGGTAGCCCTCCAGCCGGTGGCCCTTGGAATTGGCGACCATGCCGAGCGCGCACTCGGTGAGTTCGGCGCACTGTTCGGCGGTGGCGTGCTTGGCGGCGAGGCCCGCCGCCACCGGCTCGATCGCCGAGCGCAGCACGGTCAGTGAACGCAGCTGCTGCGGACGGTCGGCGCCGGCCAGCCGCCAGCGGATGACCTGGGGGTCGTAGACGTTCCACTCGGCCTTGGGGCGGACCGTCACGCCCACGCGGCGGCGGGACTCGACCAGGTGCATGGACTCCAGGACCCGGACCGCCTCGCGCATCACGGAGCGTGAGACGTCGAAACGCTGGGCGAGTTCGTCGGTGCGCAGAACGCTGCCCGGCGGGTACTCACCCGCGGTGATCGCGGGTCCGAGGGCGTCCAGTACGCGTCCGTGCAGCCCCCGGCCCGATGTGCTCATGCACTCAGAGTACGGGGCGCGTCACGCCAAGAAAAAGTCAGACTTATTCATCACAGGGTCTTGAATTTGTCGTATGTAATCGGCTTCAGTTGCGTCGACATCGGATGTCGAGGGCGACAACAGACAGTGAGGCAGCGATGAGTACCCCGAAGGTCGTCGTGGTCATGGGCGTCGCGGGCACCGGCAAGACCACCATCGGTCCCCTGCTCGCGGCCCGGCTCGGCGTCCCCTACGCCGAGGGCGACGACTTCCACCCCCCGGCCAACATCGCCAAGATGTCGGCCGGAACTCCGCTCACCGACGACGACCGGTGGCCGTGGCTGGACGCCATCGGCTCCTGGGCGCACGGGCGGGCGGGACTCGGCGGGGTGGTCAGCTGCTCGGCGCTGAAGCGGTCGTACCGCGACCGGCTGCGGGGCGAGGCGCCCGGGGTCGTCTTCGTGCACCTGGCGGGCGACCGCTCCCTCATCGAGGACCGGATGTCGCACCGGCGGGGGCACTTCATGCCCACCGCGCTCCTCGACTCGCAGTTCGCCACGCTCCAGCCCCTCCAGGAGGACGAGGCCGGGGTCGTGGTGGACGTGTCCGGCGGTCCGGAGGAGATCACCGGACGGGCCGCGAAGGCGCTCGCCGCACTCCCGTAACACCGCTCTTCACTCGCGCGACACCCCTCTGTCCCGCATCACCCCTCTCCCCGCATCACCCCTTTCCGAAGAACGTCCCCGTACCTGCAAGGGAAACCCCGTGACCAGACTCAGCGTCGAGATGCTGGCAGCGGACGCACCGGAGCCGATCACCTCGGCCGGTCACGCTCAGCTGGGCATCGCCGTCCTGGTGGGCATCGCCGTCATCGTGCTGCTCATCACCCAGTTCAAGCTCCACGCGTTCCTGTCGCTGACCCTGGGCACGCTCGTGCTCGGCGCTGTCGCCGGAGCGCCGCTCGACAAGACCATCCTCAGCTTCACCACCGGGCTCGGCACCACGGTCGCCGGCGTCGGCGTGCTGATCGCCCTCGGCGCGATCCTCGGCAAGATGCTCGCCGACTCGGGCGGGGCCGACCAGATCGTCGACACGATCCTCGCGAAGGCGGGCGGCCGTTCGATGCCGTGGGCGATGGTCCTGATCGCCTCCGTCATCGGGCTGCCGCTGTTCTTCGAGGTCGGCGTCGTGCTGCTGATCCCGGTCGTGCTGATGGTCGCCAAGCGCGGCAACTACTCCCTGATGCGGATCGGCATCCCGGCACTCGCGGGTCTGTCCGTGATGCACGGCCTGGTGCCGCCGCACCCCGGCCCGCTGGTGGCGATCGACGCGGTGCAGGCCAACCTCGGGGTGACCCTCGCGCTCGGCGTGCTGGTCGCCATCCCGACGGTGATCGTCGCGGGGCCGCTGTTCTCGAAGGTCGCGGCCCGCTGGGTGGACGTCCCCGCGCCCGACCGGATGATCCCGCAGCGTGCCTCGGAGGAACTGGACAAGCGCCCCGCCTTCGGCCCCACGCTCGCCACGATCCTCCTCCCGGTCGTCCTGATGCTCTCCAAGGCGCTGGTCGACATCGTGATCGACGACCCCGACCACACCGTGCAGCGCGTCTTCGACGTCGTCGGCTCCCCGCTGATCGCCCTGCTGGCCTCGGTCCTCGTGGGCATCTTCACGCTCCTGCGCCCCGCCGGCTTCGGCAAGGACCGCCTCACCCCGCTCGTCGAGAAGGGCCTCGCGCCGATCGCGGGCATCCTGCTGATCGTCGGCGCGGGCGGCGGCTTCAAGCAGACCCTGATCGACTCCGGTGTGGGTCAGATGGTCCTGGACATCTCCAAGGACTGGTCGATACCGGCGCTGCTGCTGGCCTGGCTGATAGCGGTGGCGATCCGCCTGGCCACGGGCTCGGCGACGGTGGCCACGGTCTCCGCGGCCGGCCTGGTGGCCCCGCTCGCCGCCGACATGTCGACCGCCCACACGGCCCTGCTCGTCCTCGCCATCGGCGCCGGCTCGCTCTTCTTCAGCCATGTCAACGACGCCGGGTTCTGGCTGGTCAAGGAGTACTTCGGTCTGAGCGTCGGTCAGACGGTCAAGACCTGGTCGATCATGGAGACGATCATCTCCGTGGTGGCGGGCGGTCTGGTGCTGCTGCTGTCGCTGGTCCTGTAGGGGTACGACCACGAGAGCACCCGAGCGGGCGAGGCACGGTTTCCGGCCTCGCCCGTCCGCCGTTGCCGGCCCGACCCCGGGGAGCCGGCGTCGAGGTGCCCTAGAGTCACCGCATGCGGCGAAGGACGGGACTGGCGGTGGCCGGGGCTGCGGCCCTTGTCTGGGGCGAGTGGGTGAACTGGCGCTGGTCCCGAGCACTGGTGGGGAACAGCGAGGGCGCCTCCGCGGCCGTGGTGGTGCTGGGCTACCGCAACTCCCGGACGACGGTGAACCTGGTCAACCGATGGCGCGTCCGTGCCGGGATCCGTTCGATCAGCGCCGACGGTGGGCACGGGACCCGCGTGATCTTCAGCGGCGGTACGACCGGCAGCGGCGCCACGGAGGCCCGGCTGATGGCCGACTACGCGAAGTCGGTGCTCGCGTTCGAGGGACCGGTGCTCCTGGAGGACCGTTCCACGACGACGTGGGAGAACATCACGAACGTGATCCCGCTGCTCGAGAACGTGGACCGCATCAAGATCGTCTCCCAGCCGGCTCACGCGCTCAAGGCCCGCGCGTACCTGCGGCGGCAGCGCCCGGATCTGGCGGCGCGGCTGGTGCGCGCGGACGACTACCGACCCGGCGAATGGATCGTCGTCAAACCGCTGCTGGCGTTGTACGGACTGTGGACGCTCCGCGGTCTGCGGGCCGACGAGCGGAGGCTCGCGCCGTAGCGAGCGGCTGTACGCAGTGTGAGGTCGCGCTTCGCGCTACGGCCGCCACAGGGGGTGCTCCCGTTCCGCCCACTCCCGGCTCACCGACCCCGTCCGCAGCCCTCGTCGGGCCTCCGGGTCGCCGAGGGCCATGCCGATGTGGCCCGCGAGGACGATTCCGATGGTCAGGGCCAGCCAGTCGTGGACGAAGGTCGCGCTGGTACGCCACTGGATCGGGGTGAGGTGGGTGAACCACATCAGCAGGCCGGTGCCGAGCATGACGAGGGTCGCGCCGGCGATCCAGGAGGCGTAGACCTTCTGGCCCGCGTTGAACTTGCCCGCCGGGCGGGAGGACCGGCGTTTGTCGCGGTGCAACGCGGCTCGCAGCCAGACCCGGTCGTGGGGGCCGAAGCGGTTCAGGAAGCCCAGGTCGGCGCGGAAGGCGCGGGAGGCCAGGCCGATGAGGACGGGTACCGGCAGGGCCAGGCCCGCCCATTCGTGGATGCGGACCACCAGCTCACGGCGGCCGACGAGTTCGGCGAACTGGGGGACGTAGAGAGCGGCCGCCGTCACCACGCAGACGCCCATCAGTGCGGCGGTCGCGCGGTGGACCCACTTCTGGCTGCGCCCGAAACGCCGGACGGGCGCCTGCGGTGCCGCGTCAACTCGTAGGATCATCATCCCGCCCGTTCGATCGGCCCACCCAGGCGTCCACGTCGTAGCCCCGGTCCTCCCAGTAGCCCGGCTTCACGTCCTCGGTGACGGTGATGCCGGACAGCCACTTGGCGGACTTGTAGAAGTACATCGGCGCCACGTAGAGGCGGACCGGGCCGCCGTGGGAGTGGCCGATGTCCTTGTCCTGCATGCGAAGGGCCACCAGGACGTCCGGGCGGCGGGCCTGGTCGAGGGTGAGGCTCTCGGTGTACGCCCCGTCGAAGCAGCTGAAGCGAACGGCCCCCGCCTTGGCGGTCACTCCGGCGGCGTCCAGCAGCGCGGAGAGCCGTACGCCTTCGAACGGCGTGTCCGGGACCCGCCAGCCTGTCACGCACTGCACGTCCTTGACCAGCCGGGTCTGGGGCAGCGCCCGCAGGTCGGCCAGGGTGTACGTCCGCGGGTGCGAGACCAGACCGTCGATCTTGAGCTGGTAGTTCCCGGCGTTCCTGTGCGGCACCGACGACGTCACGGAGTAGTAGCGGAAGCCGCCGCCGTTGGGGAGCAGGCCCGTCAGACCGGTGGGGTCCTTGTCGGCGGCGCTGCCGAGGAAGGCCTCCAGGCCGCGTTGCAGGGTGGGCGCGGCGACCACGCCGAGAGCGCCCAGGCCGAGAGTGCCGAGGAAGACACGGCGGCCGATCGGCGTACCGCGGTGCTCCTCGGGCTGTTCGGAGTTCACCTACTCATTCGAACACCCGCGAGGCCTGCGGGACCAGGACTCGCGGGGGCTCGTCAGACTTCCGTAACCACTTCTCACCCGGTTCTCAGCGAGCCTCCGGTACGCGGAGGGTCGCGACGAGGATTACGACGTCTCCCCCGCCGCCTTCTCCAGCTGGAACGCCTCGTTGCCGAGCCCGATCCGGGCGTGGGCCTCGGGCCTGCGGGCCCGCAGGAGCAGGCCCTGCGCCAGGCCCACCAGCACGGCAAGGCCGATGATGCCGGGCAGCACCCAGCTCAGCGAGGAGCCCGGGCCCGCGCCGACCAGGACGTCGAAGTCCTTCACGGTGTAGACGGCGATCACCAGCAGGGCGATCCCCGCGACGACCGAGGTGACCAGGCGCCAGGCCTGGGCACCGGCCGCACCGCGCCGGACGAAGAACACGACCACGGACGCGGAGGCCGCCGCCATCAGCACGATCACACCGAGGGAGCCGATGTTGCCGAACCAGGTGAAAAGGTGCAGGACCGGCACGGTCGGGTCACCCGTGGGCTTGTCGTCGGCGATCGCGAAGACGGCCACGACCACCACGGACACGGCGGTCTGGAGCAGCGAGCCGGTGCCGGGCGCGCCGCTCGCGCTGTTGGTGCGGCCGAAGGCGGCGGGCAGCAGGCCCTCGCGGCCCATCGCGAAGGCGTAGCGGGCGACGACGTTGTGGAAGCTGAGCAGGGCCGCGAACATGCCGGTCACGAAGAGGAAGTGCAGGACGTCGGTGAACGTGCCGCCGAGCCGGGACTCGGTGAGGCCGAAGAGCAGTCCGGCGCTCTGCTTCTGGGACTCGGCGACGATCGCCGACGGGCCGGTGGCGACGGTGAGGGCCCAGCTGCTGAGCGCGAAGAACACGGCGACCCCGCTGACGGCCAGGAACATCACGCGCGGCACGAGGATGTGCGGCCGACTGGTCTCCTCGGCGTACACGGGCGCCTGCTCGAAGCCCGTGAAGGCCGCGATGCAGAAGCACAGGGCGGTGGCGACGCCGGCGCCGCTGAGGGTGTCCGGGTTGAAGGCGTGCAGCGACAGGCCCTGGGCCGCCGGGTCGGCGACGGCGGCGATGTCGAAGGTGACGACCAGGGCGACCTCGATGATCAGCAGGACACCGAGCACGCGCGCGTTGACATCGATCTTGAGCCAGCCCAGCGCGCCGACGACCAGGGCGGCCACCAGCGCCGGTATCCACCAGGCCACCGACAGGTCGGCGTAGGTGGCGAGCAGGCTGGAGACCTCGAAGCCGAAGATGCCGTAGATGCCGACCTGGAGGGCGTTGTAGGCGACCAGGGCGACGAGGGCCGCGCTCGCCCCGGCGGTGCCGCCGAGGCCGCGGGAGATGTAGGCGTAGAAGGCACCGGCGTTGTGGACGTGCCGGCTCATCTCGGCGTAACCGACGCTGAACAGGACCAGGACGACGCCGAGGATGACGAAGAGGAGGGGCTGGCCGACGATCCCCATCACTGCGAATGTAGTGGGCATGACACCCGCGACGACCATGAGAGGGGCGGTCGCCGCGAGGACGGAGAGCAGCAGGCCCCCGGTGCCGAGCCGGCCGGCCCGCAGCGCGCGGTCCTGCCCCTTGAACGTACTGATGCCTGGTCTGCTCTTGCTGGAACTCTCGGTGGCCATGGGGACCGTCCTTCTGGGGTTCGGGGGTGTCACACCGTGCCGAGCGCGGTGTCGCGGGCGGCACGGAAGGCGGAGTACGGCTCGCGGTCCGGATAGGACCAGGGGGCCGGGGTGGGGCGTTCGCCGATGCGGTGGAAGAGGGCGGCGGCCTCGGCGCCGCGGCCCTCGCAGACCTTCGCGTGGGCGAGGAAGTTGAGGTCGACCAGGCGGCGGGGATGGCCCTCGTGCTCCCATTCCAGCCACCAGTCGAAGGCCGCCTTCATCACCTGCCGGGCCCGGCGGCCGGTCCAGTGGGCGGAGGCGGCGGGGTCGTGCGGCTCGTGCCCGGCGGCGGCCAGGGCACGGTAGCGCTCGGTGTGCGCGATGACCGGCAGGATCGCGAGCGGTGAGTCGGCGGGGGCCTGTTCGGCGGCCCAGTTGGCGAAGTCGTAGACCTCGTGCAGCGGGTCGGGGCCGGTGTCGGCCCGGCGCTCGGCGAGCCGGGCGACCATCAGGTGGTGGGCGTGGTGGTGGTCGGCGTGCCGCCGTCGGATCTCACCGAAGACGTGGGCCACCTCGTCCGCCGCCCCGAGGTCCCGCTCCAGCATCAGCAGGCCGAGCCAGGGGGTCGGGTCGGCGGGCGCGAGGCCGGCCGCGGTCCGGCAGGCCTCGCGGGCGGCGACGGGCTTGCCCTTGCCCCGCCGGACGCGCTGGACCAGCGCGAGGGCGAGCAGTACGGCGGCGTCGGCGGAGTCCGGCTCGGCCACCAGCCAGTCCCTGGCCCAGGCGTCGCTGTACGGCTCGGCCGCGAGCACCGTGACCCGGTGGCCCCGCCGGTCCCACTCATCACCTGTCCGGGTGAGCAACGCCCGGGCCGCCTGCCACCTGCCCTGCGCCAACGCGGCGCGCACGTCGATGAGTTCGGCGTCGTCGAGGGCCGCGTCGAAGGCCTGGGAGGCGCGTTTCCGACTGCGGCCGAAGGGGGGTGGGGGCGGGGACACCGTGTGGGTTTTCCTCACGGAACATGGCACGTGGCCGGTGGGGCGGAAGGGGGTGAGGGGGCAGGTGGGGCGGAAAGGAGTGCCAGGGGGTGACGGGGTGGGTGCGGGCCGGGTGAAAGGCGGGATGCCTGGGAGGATGCGGGCAGGCCGACGGTCAACGCGGGCAGGTCGGGGTGCCGATTCGCACGGCCATCGACTGATCACGGACAGCCAACCCCCCGCCTATGGTTTGAGTCAAGGGTCGAAGGCGCATTACACGCGTCAACTCTCCACGCCCGAGAGGAAGTTGTGGCGATGCGGTGCTGGTGGGGCGGGGTCAAGGCCCCGCTTCTGTGGCGTACGCCATGGCGCCGCCCTTCCCGGCACCGCACCATGGCGGGACACCCCGCCGCCGAGAAGGGTTCGGCGGCCGAGTCGACGGCCCGAATCCGGGTACTCCCAGGGGCATGCCGGACGCTGGGACGCTACAGTCGGCGACAACCACCCCGCCGCCCGGCCGGACGATCGAGGTACGCAGCGTGTCGGTTCTGGTTCTGATTCTCGCCGTGAGTGCTGCCTGCTGCCTGGGCTTCGGCTTCGTGCTGCAGCAGAACGCGGCCCGTCAGGCCCCGCTGAGCGACTTCCTCTCCCCCCGGCTGCTCCTCGACCTCGTGAAGGTACCGCGCTGGCTCGGTGGCATCGGGCTGATGGTGGTCGGCATGGTGCTGGGCGCCATCGCGCTCGGTCAGGGCGAGGTCTCCCTGGTCGAACCCCTGCTCGCCACGAACCTGCTGTTCGCCCTCGGCCTCTCCCGCAGGCAGACCAAGCAGCCCCTGGGCCGCCAGGGCTGGGCGGGGCTCGCGCTGCTGGCGGGCGGGGTGACCGCGTTCATCGTGGCGGGCGAGCCGCGCGGTGGTACGGCGGTCACCGATCCCTTCCGCCACTGGCTGATCATCGGCGTCATGATCGGCCTGGCCCTGCTGCTCACGACCTACGCCAAGCGCTCCCGGCTCAGTGCGGGGCCGGTCCTGCTGGCCCTGGCGGCCGGTCTGCTCTACGGCGTACAGGACGCCCTCACCCGGGTCAGCGGCCAGCGCTTCTCCGCGAGCGGCCTCGCCGAGCTGCTGACCGGCTGGCAGCCGTACGCCGTGCTGGCCCTCGGCATCACCGGGCTCGTCCTGGTGCAGAGCGCCTTCGAGACCGCGCCGCTGCGGATGTCGCTGCCCGCGCTGACCGCGGCCCAGCCGCTCGCCGGCATCGTGTGCGGGGTGGGCTTCCTGGGCGACCGCCTGCGCACCGACACCGCCGCGCTGACCTGGGAGGCGGTGGGGCTCGCGGCCATCGTCGCGGGCATCGTGCTGCTGGGGATGCATCCCGCGATGCCCCGCGGAGCCGACCGGTCGGAACCCACACGGAATCTTCAGCCGAGCTGAGGGGATCCCTGCACGGACGCCCCCCGAGCATGGCCCCGTACCCCTGCTTGGATGGGGGACATGAGCGCTGCTGACGAGATCGTCGACGAAGACGACAACGTCGTCGCACAGTCACCGCGTGGTGAGGCATACGCCCAGGGCCTGCGTCATCGCTGTGTCTTCATCCAGGCCAGGGACGCCGAGGGGCGGCTCTTCGTCCATCGCCGCACGCCCACCAAGCTGGTCTTCCCGTCCCTCTACGACATGTTCGTGGGCGGCGTGGTCGGCGCGGGCGAGTCCTACGACGACGCGGCCCTGCGCGAGGCCGAGGAGGAACTGGGCGTGACGGGCCTGCCCCGACCGGAGTTCCTCTTCAAGTTCCTGTACGCCGACGGCGCCGGCCACACCTGGTGGTCCGCGGTGTACGAGGTCCGCTGCGAGCTCCCGGTCAGTCCCCAGGTCGAGGAGGTCGCCTGGCACGACTTCCTGACCGAGGACGAGGTGGAGCTGCGGCTGCGGGACTGGGCGTGGGTCCCGGACGGGCTGGCGGCCTACGAGCGGCTCAGGGCGTACCGGTCGATGGGCTGACCGCCGGGAGCGCCACCGTGACGCGCAGCCCGCCGCCAGGGCGTGGGGCCAGGGCGAGCGTTCCGTCGTGGGCGTGGGTGATGGTCTTCACGATGGCCAGTCCGAGCCCCACGCCCGCGTGATCGGTGTGCACGCGCTCGGTGCCGCGCTGGAACGGTTCGGTGAGCGTCGCGGCCAGCTCCGGGGTGAGCCGATCGCCGGTGTTCTCGGCCGTGAGCACCACCGCCCCGGGGCTGACGCCGGTCGTGACCCGCACGGTGCCCCCCTCGGGCAGGTTATGGACGATCGCGTTGTGCAGGAGGTTCGTCGTGAGCTGGAGCAGGAGCGCGTGGGACCCGTTGGTGGGGGCGGCGTCCCCGCCGGTCTCAAGGGTGACCCCGTGCTTCTCCGCCAGCGGCAGAAGTTCCTCGGTGGCCTCTTCCGCGAGGAGGGAGAGGTCGACGGGTTCTCGGGTGAAGGACCGCTGGTTGACGCGGCTGAGCAGGAGCAGTGCCTCCGTGAGGTCGATCGCCCGGGCGTTGACGGAGTGAAGGCGTGCGATGACTTCGCCGGTGTCGGCGTGCGGGTCGGCGCGGGCCACGTCGAGCAGGGCCTTCGAGATGGCCAGCGGGGTGCGCAGCTCGTGCGAGGCGTTGGCCGCGAATCTCTGCTGCTCGGCGACATGCGCCTCCAGCCGGGCCAGCATCGCGTCGAAGGCGTCGGCGAGTTCGCGGAACTCGTCCTTGTGACCCGGCAGCAGGATCCGGTGGGAGAGCGATCCGTGGGTGGCCAGGCGGGTGGCCTCCGCGATGCGGGTCAGCGGGGCGAGCATCCGGCCGGCGAGGATCCACCCGCCCACGAGGCCGAACACCAGCAGGAACGCCAGCACCGCGGCCGCCCTCGGGGCGAAGACCTCCAGCAGGGCGGACCGGATGGGGAAGACACCGCCCGTGGGTCCGTCGTCGGGGTTGTAGAGCATCGCGCGGTTGGGGACGTAGCGCAGCAGGAACAGCCACACCGCGGCGAGCAGCAGGAGGCCCGCGACCATGAGGAACCCCGCGTAGCTGAGGGTGAGTTTGAGGCGGACGCTCAGCCCCGGCTGCCTGTCCACGGTCCGCTCCCTGCTTGCCGGCCGGCCTCGTGTCGCGGGTCGGCGTTCTCGTCTCGTGCGGGCGATGTCGCGGGCTTTGGCGTCCAGCCAGGTGCCGTGGACGGCCTCCGCCGGACCGGGCTCGTCCTCGACCGTCAGCACTCGCATGGTCCCGATACTACGAACCGGCGCATATCGCCGGTGTATCGAAATCCGCATACGGCCCGGCAACATCGCGTCGCCTTGGCTTATGGCATGACGCGGAACCCCGGACGGCGTGACGGTCGACGACGGCTGCCCGCGCACCGCCCCCGCCCGGGACCCGAGGACGCGGCAGTGACCAGCAGTGACCAGCAGTGAGCAAGGACGGACGACGATGACACAGGTGGACACGGCGGAGAGCGGACAGGACGGCGAGCACCGCCAGGACACCGGCTCCTGGACCCCGCGTGCCGGAGCCGGTGTCCGCCGGGCGGTCCTGGCCGTCGCCCGCCCCGGGCCCTGGAGGCGCGGCCCGCTGCTCACCGCGTCGGCGCTGCTGCTCGGCCTGCTGATGCTGCTGCACGGGAGTGTCCCGAACCGGATCGGGCAGCTCGGCAGTCTGGTGGAGACGTTCCTGCCGTGGTTCGGCCTGTTCGTCCCGGTGCTGCTGGCCGGGGCGCTGTGGCGCCGCTCCGCCTCCGCGGTGGTCGCGCTGCTGCTGCCGGTCGTGGTGTGGCTGAACCTCTTCGGAGGGCTGCTCGGCGACAGGTCCCACACCGGCGGTGACCTGACCCTGGTCAGCCACAACGTCGGCGCCGACAACCCCGACCCGACGGCCACCGCCCGCGACCTGGCCGCCTCCGGAGCGGACGTGCTGGCGCTGGAGGAGATCACCCCCGAGGCCACGGGCACCTACGAGAAGGAACTGGCGGGGGCGTACCCGTTCCACGCCGTGCGGGGGACGGTCGGGCTGTGGAGCAGGCTCCCGCTGTCGGACACCCGGCGGGTCGACATCGACATGGACTACGGGCCGCTGGCCGACACCAAGCCGGTCGACACGACCGCGACGCGGGCGCTACGCACGACGGTGACCACGGACCGGGGGCCGCTGGTGGTCTACGTGGCCCACCTGGCGTCCGTGCGGGTGACGCCCAGGGACGGCTTCGGTACGGCCCAGCGGGACCGGGGCGTACAGGCGATCGGCCGGGCCGTCGCCGCCGAGCGGAACGAGCGGGTGGTGGTGCTCGGCGACCTGAACGGCACCCTGGACGACCGCGCGTTCACCGCACTGGGCGCGCGGATGACCTCGGCCCAGGACGCGGCCGGGGACGGCTTCGGCTTCACCTGGCCGGCCGGGTTCCCGCTGGCGCGGATCGACCAGATCCTGGTCAGGGGGGTGCGGCCGGAGAGCTCCTGGGTCCTTCCGGCCACCGGGAGCGACCATCTGCCGGTGGCGGCGAGGATCAGTTGGTGAACGCCCCGGGAGCACCGGTGAGCACCGGCAACGCCCTTTGACGGCGGGGCCGATAGGCTCGTGCGCGTGATCGATTTTGCACGGAACGTCCGCGTCTGGTTCGCCCCCGAGGAGGTCCGGCAGGAGGGCCGTACCCCCGACTACCGGTTCTCGCTGGCCAACGAGCGCACCTTCCTGGCCTGGCTGCGGACGGCGCTCGCGCTCATCGGCGGAGGCTTCGCCGTGGACCAGTTCCTGCCGGATCTGCGCTGGGGGTGGCGGGTCGGGCTGGCGCTCGCGCTGCTTGCGGCGGGCGTGCTGTGCTCGTTGCGGGCGGTCAATCACTGGGTGCGGTGCGAGCGGGCGATGCGGCGGGGCGAGGATCTGCCGGTGTCGCGGTTCCCGGCGTTGCTGAGCGTGGTGGTCGCGGTGGTGGCCGTGGCCATGGTCTTCGTGGTGCTGGTCGGGTGGGAGGGATGAGCGAGGGCGCCGCCGCGGACCGCGACCCGGGGCTCCAGCCCGAACGCACCCGCCTCGCCTGGCGCCGTACGACCCTCTCGGGCACCGTCTCCGCCGTACTCGCGGTGAAGACGGCCCTGCACGGCGGCCCGTCCCCGGCCGCCCTCGTGGCGTGTGCCCTGTGCTGCGCGCTGTGGCTCGCCTTCCTCTACCTTGCCCACCGCCGCATCCGCACCCTGTCCTCGTCCGACACCCCGCCGACCCTGACCCCTCGGGCCGCCACGACAGCAGTGCTGTGCACGGTGGCGATGGCGGTGTGCGGGGCGGCCCTGGTGTTCTGAACAGAGCCACGCCGCCCCGGCGACGCGACCGCGCACTCGACCACCGTGGACCCGCCGCGCCCCCTCACCCGTGCCCCCCACCTGCGCACGCGCCGTACCCCCGCCACCCACCCAGCCTCAGTCCCAGCCCTCACCCCCACCGGGCACACCCACGCCACGCGCACCGAATCGCCCGATATGCACCCCACCCGTGGCAGCCTGTCCGACGTCATCGCCCGTCGCTTCGAAGGTGAGCACCATGACCACCCTCCACCACGAGCACGCCTCCCACTCGCACACGCACGGCTCGGACTGCGGACACACCGAGGTGCCGCACGAGGACCACGTCGACTACGCGCACGACGGGCACCTGCACCGCGAGCACGAGGGGCACTGGGACGAGTGCGAGCCGGGCGGGCACGTGTCCCACGAGGAGCACGACCACCGGCACGGCCAGGACTGCGGACACGAGAGCGTGCTGCACGGCGATCACGTCGACTACCTCCACGACGGCCACCGCCACGCCGCCCACGAGGGCCACTGGGACGACCACTGACCGGGGCGAGAACCGCCAAAGAAGCACAGCACACAGCCGACAGGCACCGCCGACAGCTCCCCGCCGCATCCGCGTGGGGAGCTGTCGGCCTATCGTGGGCCGGATCACGTTCACCGTTCCCCCTGGACGACATACCGACCAGTCGGCATGATGGTCCTTACCCGTTCACGCGCGCGTAAGGAGCCCCGATGAGTCCCGACCATCCGCCAGGCCTCGATCTCGACCGGCTGCGCGGCCTGCTCGACCTGGAGCGGCCCGGCCTGGTGCAGGGCCCCCTGACCGGCCGGCTGATCGAGGGCGGACGGTCGAACCTGACGTACGCGGTGTCGGACGGCACCACGAAGTGGGTCGTACGGCGGCCCCCGCTCGGCCATGTCCTGGCCACCGCGCACGACATGAAGCGCGAGCACCGGGTCATCAGCGCCCTGCACCCAACGGACGTGCCGGTGCCGCGCCCGGTCCTGCTGTGCGAGGACGAGAAGGTGCTCGGATCGCCCTTCTACGTCATGGACTTCGTCGAGGGCACCCCGTACCGCACCGCCGACCAGCTCGCCCCCTTGGGCCCCGAGCGCACCCGTGACGCCGTGCTGTCCCTGGTCGACACCCTCGTCGAGCTGCACGCGGTGGACCCCGCGGAGGTCGGGCTCGCGGACTTCGGGCGCCCGGAGGGCTTCCTGGACCGCCAGCTGCGCCGCTGGGGCAAGCAGCTGGACGCCTCCCGCAACCGCGACCTGGCCGGTATCGACGAGCTGCACGCGGCCCTCGGCCGCCACCTGCCGCAGTCCCCCGCCGCCACCGTCGTGCACGGCGACTACCGGCTCGACAACGTCCTGATGGGCGATGACCGCATCAAGGCGATCCTCGACTGGGAGATGTCCACCCTCGGCGACCCGCTCACCGACCTGGGCCTGCTGGTGATGTACAGCCTGCCGCTGGGCATGCCCGAGTCCCCGGTCTCCACGACCGCCGAGGCCCCCGGCCACCCGGATCCGGCCGAACTGGTCGCGCGGTACGCCGAGCGCTCGGGCCGGGACGTCTCGGCGGTGTCCTGGTACACGGCGTTCGCCTGGTTCAAGCTCGCCGTGATCCTGGAGGGCATCCACTACCGCTACACCCTGGGCCAGACGGTCGGCGGCGGTTTCGACCGCATCGGCGACCTCGTCCCGGTCTTCATCCAGCACGGTCTGACCACGCTTCACGACGGCATCCAGGAAGGCTGATCCGCATGGACTTCGCGTTCGACGCGCACACCGAGGAGCTGCGCGCCAAGCTGCTCGCCTTCATGGACGAGTACGTCTATCCCGCCGAGGCCGTCGCGGAGGAGCAGCGCGCCCAACTGGCCTCGCCGTGGGACACCCCGGCCGTGGTGGAGGATTTGAAGGCCGAGGCACGCAGGCAGGGGCTGTGGAACCTCTTCCTGCCCGACCCCGCGTACGGCGCGGGGCTGACCAACCTCCAGTACGCCCCGCTCGCCGAGATCACCGGCCGCTCCCCGCAGCTCGCGCCCACCGCGCTGAACTGCGCGGCGCCCGACACCGGCAACATGGAAGTTCTGAGCCAGTTCGGCGACGAGCGGCAGAAGAAGCAGTGGCTGGAGCCGTTGCTGGCCGGCGAGATCCGCTCGGCGTTCGCGATGACCGAGCCGGAGGTGGCCTCCTCGGACGCCACGAACATCACGACGTACATCGAGCGGTCCCCGGAAGGCACGGACGAGTACGTCGTCACCGGCCGCAAGTGGTACATCTCCGGGGCGATGAACCCGGACTGCAAGATCTTCATCGTGATGGGCAAGACCGACCCGGACGGCGAGGACATCCGCCGCCAGCAGTCCATGATCCTGGTGCCCCGCGACACCCCGGGCGTCACCGTCAAGCGGGCGATGCAGGTGTTCGGCTACGAGGACCACTACCACGGCGGCCACGCCGAGGTGATCTTCGACCACGCGCGCGTGCCGGCCTCGAACCTCATCGGCGAGGAGGGCGGCGGGTTCGCCATCGCCCAGGCCCGCCTCGGCCCGGGCCGGATCCACCACTGCATGCGGCTGATCGGCATGGCCGAGCGGGCGATCGAGCTGATGTGCAGGCGAGCCGTCTCCCGCACGGCCTTCGGCAAGGCGCTGGCCCAGCAGGGCGTGGTCCACAACTGGATCGCCGACGCGCGCGTGACCGTCGAGCAGCTGCGACTGCTGGTCCTGAAGACGGCCTGGCTGATGGACACGGTCGGCAACCGGGGCGCCCACACCGAGATCCAGTCCATCAAGATCGCCACGCCCCGCGCGGTGGTGGACATCATCGACCGGGCGATCCAGCTGCACGGCGCGGGCGGCCTCAGCCAGGACTTCCCCCTGGCCGAGCTGTACGCCGGCGCCCGCACGCTGATGATCGCGGACGGGCCGGACGAGGTGCACCAGCGCTCGCTTGCGCGACGGGAGCTGAAGAAGTACCTCTAGGCGGCGCGCTACGGCCGCAGGGCTCGCAGGAGGAGGTCGGCCAGATGGTCGGCGACCTCCTGCGGGCCCATCGGGCCGTCGGGGCGGTACCAGGTCGACAGGTGGTGGACGGAGCCGAAGTGGTAGTCCACGACGAGGTCGGCCGGGGTCGCCTTCGAGAAGACGCCCGCCTCCTGGCCCTCCTCGATGAGTGCGCGGAAGCGCTCGTGGTACTTGCGCCGTTCGGCCCGCACCTGCTTGTTCTTCTCCGGGCTCAGGTGGTGCATCGAGCGGAAGAAGATCATCGCGTCGTCGAGGTTCTCGATCGTGGTGACCACGACGTCCGCGGCGGCGGCCCGCAGCCGCTTCTCGATCGGCTCGTCGGCGTTCGCGAGCGCGTCCAGGCGCTCCTGCTGGACGCGCAGCACGCGCGCGTACACCTCGTGCAGGAGGTCGTCCTTGGAGCCGAAGTAGTGGTACAGCGCCCCCTTGGTGACGCCGGCCGCCTCGACGATCTCCTGCACGGAGGTGCGGTCGTAGCCCTGCTCGGCGAAGAGCCGGGTGGCGGCGGCCAGCAGCCGCTGCGGGACGGGCGTACCGTCTCCGTCCGTCGTCCTGGGCACTGTGCCGCCACCTGCCTTTCGAGAGGTCAATCGTTGTCGTGCGGTCGGGAACGGAGTTCCCGACGGAGGATCTTCCCACTGGCCGTCTTCGGCAACTCGGGCAGGATCTCCACCTGCCGCGGGTATTTGTAGGCCGCCAGTCTCTCCTTGCAGTACGCGGCGAGTGCATCGGGGTCGGTTTCGACACCCGGACGGAGGCTGATGTACGCCTTGACGGTCTCCCCTCGGTACCCGTCGGGCACCCCGACGACGGCCGCCTCGCGCACCGCCGGATGCGTGTACAGCACGTCCTCGACCTCGCGCGGCCACACCTTGAAGCCGGACGCGTTGATCATGTCCTTCTTGCGGTCGACGACGTAGAGCCAGCCCTGCGGGTCCATGAAGCCGATGTCACCCGTACGCAGCTCGCCGTCCGGGAAGGTCTCGGCCGTCGCGTCCGGCCGCCGCCAGTACCCGGGCACCACCTGCGGCCCGCGCACGACGATCTCGCCCTGCTCTCCGAACGGCACCTCGACGCCGCTCTCGTCGACGATCCGTACGACCGTGTCGGGCCCGGGCACCCCCACGGCGAGCGTCCCGGACACCGGGTCGACGGGCGCCTCCCGCTCCGGCGGCACGGACGCACAGGGCGCGGAGCACTCGGTCAGCCCGTAGCCGTTGCGGATGTACGGTCCGAAACCGGCCCGGAACTTCTCCACCAGGGCGGGCGGCAGCGGGGCCCCGCCCGAGGAGATGTTGACGAACGACGAGAAGTGCTCGCGGGTGACGTCCGGGTGGGCGGCCAGCGCCATGAACGCGGTCGACGGGCCGACCGTGTAGTGCGGCCGGTGCTCGGCGAAGGCATCCAGGACCACACCCGCCTCGAAGCGGTACGTCAGCACGAGCGTGCCCACGCTGTTCAGACACGCCCCGAGCTGGCAGACCATGCCGGTGATGTGGAACAGCGGTGCCAGGGCGTAGTACACGGGCGCCTCGGGCAACGCGAGCCCGGTCCGCTGCCGCTCGGCGTTGTACATGAGGTTGCCGTGCGTGTTGGTGGCGCCCTTGGGTGTGCCGCTGGTGCCGGAGGTGTAGCTGATCAGCGCGATGTCGCCGGGTGTGACGTCCCGCCCTTCGGGCGCCTTGTGCCCGGCCCGCGCGACCTCGACCAGGTCGTCGGCGTCCTCGGCCCGCGGCAGCCGCTCGAAGGTGAGCACGCGCGCGTCCCCGCGCGTCTGGAAGTCCAGCTCGCACCCGGTGAGCACCATCCGCACCGGCGAGCCGGCCGCCGTCTCCCGCAGATATGCCTCCCAGGCCCGGTCGGAGCAGATCAGCGCGGCCACCTCGCCGTCCCGCAGGACATGGCCGACCTCCCCCGACTTGTACATGGGGTTGACGGGCACGACGACCGCGCCCGCCTTCCAGGCGCCGAGCAGCGCGAGCACGAACAGGGGCGAGTTCTGGAGCAGGATCGCCACCCGGTCCCCGCGCTCCAGACCGCGAGCGGCGAGGTGCCCGGCGACGGAGTCGCTGAGCTCGTCGACCTCGCGGTAGCCGAGCCGCCCGTCGAAGTAGGCGAGGAAGGGTCGCTCGGGGGCCTCCGCGACGGCCCGCCGCAGGGCGTGCACCAGGGAGTCGTCGGGCTCGATCGGACCGCGCTGGGCCTCGCTGAGCAGGCCGAGCCAGGGCTTGGCCGCGTACCGGGACTCGCTCATCGGGTCTCCTCCCACGTGCGCTGGAGGTGGTTCATGCCGGCCAGCCAGCGGTCGGGCTCGGCGGCCCGCGCCTGGTAGTACTCGGTGACCTCCGGATGCGGCAGGATCAGGAACCGGTCCTCCTCGATCCCCCGGAACAGGGCCTCGGCCACGTCCTCCGGTTCGACAGCGGTCGGCTTGAGCACCAGGTCCCCCGCGGTCCCTGCGGCCGCGAGCATGTCGGTCCGCACTCCCTGCGGGCAGATCGCGTGCACCTTGACCCCCCGGTGCCGGTACGTCAGCGACAGGTACTCGGCGAAGGCGTACGCCCCGTGTTTGGTGACGGCGTAGGGGGCGGCTCCGATCATGGTCAGCAGCCCGGCGGCGGACACGGTGGACACGAACCGCCCGCTCCCCCGCTCCAGCCACCCGGGGAGCAGCGCGTGGGCGGCCCGTACATGGGCCATGACGTTGACGTCCCAGGAGGTGGCCCACCCGGTCTCGTCGAACGGCTCGTCGGCGTTGCCGCCCCCGAAGGCGACCCCGGCGTTGGCACAGTAGACGTCGACCACGCCGTTCAGGGCGTCAAGGGCGTCGGCGACCACGGCGGAGGCGTCCCCGGCGACGGCGATCCCGCCGATCTCCTCGGCCACGGCCTTGGCCCGCCCGGCATCCAGGTCGTTGACGACGACCCGAGCCCCTTCGGCGGCGAACCGCCGCGCAAGCGCAGCCCCGATGCCACCTCCCGCTCCGGTGACGACCACTCCGGCATCGTGCAGGGCTTCCACCATCGGTCTCCTTCGACTACGGCTCGAATGCACGGCCAGACTAACCGGTCGGTATGGTGGAAGGAAGAGTGAGCTGGTTGCCCTAGGGGCGCGGGGTTGTATCAATGTGCGGCTCCGCCGCGTGGGCGCGACCAGCCACGACGCACCCGCCCCCTGCCCACCACCCGCGGGAGCACCTAACGTGCACTGCATGCGCCTATCCAGACGAACCCTACTGGCAGCAGCAACGGCAACGGCGTCACTGACCTCCGCACCCCCCGCTCAGGCAGCCCACCCCCACAGACGAACCGGTTTCGAGAACCTCGCCGCATCCGGCTACGCACAGCTCCAAGGCCAACGCGTCGGGATCGTCACCAACCCCACCGGCGTCACCCGAGACGTCCGCCACATCGTCGACGTGATGCACGCCGACGAAAGAGTGAACCTGGGGGCCGTCTTCGGCCCCGAACACGGCTTCCGCGGCACCGCGCAAGCGGGCGGCTCCGAGGGCCGCTACGACGACCCCGCGACCGGCCTGCCCGTCTACGACACCTACCTGAAGAGCGGCCAGGCCCTCGCCGACATCTTCGCCGCCTCCGCCGTGGACACGATCGTCTTCGACATCCAGGACGTCGGCGCACGCTTCTACACGTACGTCTGGACCCTGTACGACTGCATGGAGGCGGCCCAGCTCGCCGGAAAGCGCTTCGTCGTCCTGGACCGCCCGAACCCGGTCACCGGCCGTGCGGCCCAAGGCCCGGTCCTGCACCGGGAGTTCGCGACCTTCGTGGGCCGGCAGCCCATCTCCCAGGCGCACGGCATGACCGTCGCGGAGCTGGCCCGTCTCTTCAACGGCGAGTTTCTCACCGCCCCCGTCCCCCTGGACACGGTCCTGATGACGGGCTGGAGGCGGTCGGAGTTCTACGACGCCTGGGACCTGCCCTGGGTCCCGCCGAGCCCGAACATGCCGACCCCGGACACGGCCCTGGTGTACTCAGGCACCTGCCTCTTCGAGGGCACGAACCTCTCGGAGGGCCGTGGCACCACCCGCCCCTTCGAACTGCTGGGCGCCGAGGGCCTGGACGGCCGCTGGGCCGCGGCCGCGAACGAACTCGGCCTTGCGGGCGTGCACTTCAGGGAGGCCTACTTCGCCCCCACGTTCTCCAAGTTCCAGGGGAAGACGATCGGCGGCATCCAGATCCACGTCCACGACAGGCCCGCGTACGACCCCGTCCGCACCGGCATCGCCCTGCTCGTGACCGCCAAGCACACCTGGCCCGGGTTCGGTTGGCGCGCGGACAACTGGATCGACAAGCTCACCGGCTCGACCCGGGTCCGCACGATGATCGACGCCGGCGCGAGCACCGACGAGGTCATGGCGGGCTGGCGGGAGGAGCTGGGCGCCTTCCGGCGGGTTCGGAAGAACTACCTCCTCTACAGATGAAGCCGTCGAGTACGGATGGGCCGTCGAGTATGGCCAACTTCGCCCGGTAGCAGGACGATACGCACCACTACGGGGGACGAGGTGGTCGGTGATGGCGGATCCGGCGATGAGTGTGACGCCGTACTGGGAGCTGACGTTCGACGCGGACGGGGATCCGGATCCCGGCCGGCGGGACCGGCTGCTCGCGGAGACGGTGGACCGGGGGGTCAGGGACCTGGTCTTCCTCTCGCACGGCTGGAACAGCGACCGCTCGGCGGCGACCCGGCTCTGCAACCGCTTCTTCGAGCCGTTCCCGGAGCTCGCGCCGACGGCGGGGCTCGGGTACGTGGGGGTCGTATGGCCGTCGATGCGGTTCTCGGACGAGCCGATCCCGGACTTCCCGCGGGCGGTGGCCGCCGAACTTCCGCCGCGTCCGGTGCTCGACAAGGACACCCGGCACGCGCTGCTCGAAACCTTCCCGGGCCGGGCCACCGTGATCGACCGGCTGGCCCGGTTGCTGGACCAGCAGCCGCGTGCGGAAGCCGAGTTGGAGGAGTTCGGACGCCTGGTGCGGATGCTGGTGGAGGTCGTGCCGCCGGGGCCGCAGGCGCTGTTCGCGGCGGACACGCTGGCGGAGGGGGTGCCGCAGGACGAGCCGGAGATCTTGGCCGGGTCGGCGGCGGCGGTGTGCGAGGAGTTCGCTCAGGCCCTCACCCATCTCGAATCGCCCGGCGGGGCACAGGAGTTCACGATCCCCAACCCGTGGGACGGGGCGCACGAACTGCTGCGGCAGGGGACGTACTACGCGATGAAGCGGCGCGCGGGCACGGTCGGCGAGCGCGGGCTCGGCCGGGTGGTCGGGCAGCTCGCGCAGGCGGCGCCCGGGGTGCGGGTGCACCTCGTGGGGCACAGCTTCGGCGCGCGGCTGGTGTCGTTCGCCCTGCGCGGGCTCCCCCAAGGGGTGCGCACGGTCAAGTCCGTCACGCTGCTCCAAGGAGCCTTCTCGCACTACGCGTTCGCGACCCGGCTGCCGCACGACGCACGGGCGGGAGGGGTGCTCCAGGGCCAGCAGAACCGCGTCGACGGGCCGTTGGTGTGCTGTTACTCCAGCCATGACTCGGCTCTCGGCACCCTGTATCCGCTGGCCTCGCGGATGGCGGGCGACGCCCAGGGTGTCGCGGCCTTCGACATCGGCCGGACGCTGGGCCCCAAGTGGGGTGCCATGGGGCACGACGGGGTGCAGGCCGTGCCGGGTACGGCGTCCCTGAAGCTCGCCGAGGCCCTGGCGAAGCTGCCCGTGAAGGGCTGCGTGAACGTCGACGCGGCCGCCGTCGTCAGACGGGGCGGGCCACCCGCGGGAGCACACAGCGACATCTGCCACCGCGAGCTGGCCCGGCTGGTGCTGGCGGCGGGCCGTATCCACTGACCCGCCGCCAACAGCCGTACGTCCGCCGGTACTTCTACCGGTGCGAGGTGAACTCCACGACCTCCTGGAAGGTGGGACGGTTCTGCCAGCTGATGTTGTAGTGCTTGATGCCTCCCAGGGTGCGCTGCACGATCGAGTCGGCGCACCACTGGTCGCCCGCCGAGCACAGCGTGTCGCCGGGGTAGACCTGGGCCGCGGTCTTGCCGGCCGCGGTCTTCAGGGTGCTGATCAGGATGTCCCGGCAGGCAGTGAGGCTGCCGCCGCCGCAGTACTTGTCGGCCAGCGGGCCCTGCACGCTCTCACCGAGCACCGCGCGCACGTCCTTGTCGAGGTAGCTCCACCAGCCGTACTGGAAGGAGCTGCCCGCGTGGGCGCCGGTGGGGCCGTGCGCGGCCGACGGGGACTCGTCGACGGGCAGGTTGGCCTGCATGGCGGTGTACAGGCTCGCGCCGAGGCCCGGTTCGAAGATGCCCTTGGCCAGCAGCGGCCACCACGCGTCCAGGATGCGGATCGCGTCGGCGTCGGCGTACTTCTTCGAACCCGCCGAGGTCTCGGTGCGCTTGCCGCCGGCCGTCAGCCACGCCTGGAGCTTGCTCACCGCGGCCGCGGCCGTGGAGTCGGTGACCGTCGAGCTGTTGACCACCTTGAGCAGGTCCGGGAGGACGTCCTCCGCGCGCAGGTCGGCGAGGGACGCGTCCGCCATGGCCTTCACCAGTGAGGCCCGGGTGACCCCGCCCGCGGCGACCAGCTTCTTCACCCGGTCCTCAAGCAGGTTGCCGCGGTGCACGGAACCGTCGCCCCAGGACGCGGTCGCGTAGTCCTTGGCCTGCTTGTTGTTCCAGGAGATGTAGTAGTCCTGGTCGATCGAGTTGGGGTGCGCGGAGGCCGGCGTCCAGTCGGCGGTGTTGGTCGCCGGGTTCCAGTTCTTCCACTCGTACGCCGACTGCGCCCACACCGGGAACTCGGCGTCGACGCCGGACGCGCGCACCGGGTTGTTCCCGCTGTTGTAGTACGCGGTGTGCGTGGAATCGGCGTAGAACCAGTTGAAGGTGTAGTTGATGTGCTGCACCGCGCTCTGGAAGGTCTGCGGGCTCTTGACGTAGTCCGGGTCGTTCAGCATCTGGAAGCCGATGATCGAGTCGGCCTCGTGCAGGTAGGAGGAGCGCAGGGTGGTGTAGGCGACCTTCTTGCCGCCGGCGGTCGCCCGGTACTCGACGGGGCCGTACTTCGTGCGCCAGACCCTCATCGTGTACGACCCCGCGGCGGTGCTGTCTGCCGTGGTCGGGGCCCAGGAGTTCTTCTGCTCGATCTTCTCCATGGCCGTGCAGGTGCCGTGGTACAGGTAGTGGTAGTCGTCCTGGCACAGTTCGACGGCGTAGGTGTCGATGATGTCCTGGCCGGAGGTCGTGGCGGACCACGAGTAGTCCTGGCCGCGGCCGAGTTCCACGTACATGCTCAGGCCCGCGAAGGAGGCGCCGCGAGCGCTGATGCCGGGGCCCTGGATCTCCTGGAGCATGAGGAGCTGGGGGGCGAAGTAGCCGGTCTGCGGGCCGAAGACGGCGACCGGGTGGCCGCTGGCGGTGTACTTCCCGCTGACGACCAGGGCGTTGGACATGCCGCGCTTGGCGGAGGTGAGGGCGTTCGCGGTCGCCGTGGCGGAGGCCGCCGAGGCGCTCTGGTCGGCGCCGGTTCCCGTCGGGTCGTAGACCAGGGGCTCGGTGCTCACCGAACCGGCGTCGGGCAGCGCCTCGCCCTGCGCGTTCGCGGGCTTGGTGGCGTACGGGAAGCTCTCGCCGTTGTGGACGGTGAGGACGGCCTCGGGGTCGTTGCGCTCGCGGAAGGACTCCCAGACCTCGGTGCCCTTCGTCACGCCGTACCGCTCCTGGGCGGCCATCAGCGAGATCGCGTTGTTGACCTCGCCGCCGCCCCCGGAACCGAACAGGGAGCCGATGACGGAGGCCAGCGCGACCAGGTCGGTGATCTTGAAGTGGTCGATGGTGCCGGCGTTGGTGATCGAGTCCTTGTGGCCGGTCAGGACGTACTCGCCGGGGAAGTAGCGGCCGCTGTCGGAGGCGTCGATGTAGGAGTTGATGCCGGCGAGATAGGCGTTGGCGTCGGCGAGGGCCTGCTGCCCGCGGGCGCCGTTGGCCGCGACCGCGTTGTCGATCTGCGCCTGGAGGTCGGCCTCGCTGTAGGGCGCGTTGCGCCAGAACTGCTGCTCCAGGCCCTGGTTGGAGGGAGCGCCGCCGGCGAAGGCGGTCAGCTGGCCGCGTCCCACGTGCCGGAAGACGTCCATCAGCCACAGCCGGTCCTGGGCGGCCGCGTAGCCCGCGCCGAACTCCGTGCCGTATCTGGTGGTGCCGGTGATGTGCGGCACACCCGTCTTCTTGTCACGGACGATCGTCACGTCGGTGCGGCCGGCCGGGCTCAGGGTGGAGGCGACCTGGTCGGACGCGACCCCGAAGGACGCGTCGTTGAAGAAGGTGTCGATCGTCGAGTTGGTGAGCGCGGGGTACCCCTTGGCCAGGTTGGCGTAGGGGCCGAGCTGGTCCTCGGCGTGGTCGGGCTGGGTGCCGAAGGCCTGGTTGAGGAGGACCTGCGCGAGGGTCGCGTTGCCGTTCTCGCCGGGCGGCAGGATGTCGGAACACTGGCCGCCGCAGTAGTCGTTCGGCGCCGCGGCCTCGGCCGCCGAGGCGGTCTGCGCAAGCGGGGACAAAAGACCGGCAATCAGGACGCATATGGATGCGGACTTCAGGAACCCGGTGAGTCTGCCGGGAGTTCTCAGTCTGTCGAGTGCGGTGCGTGAGGTGCGCCGTGGCATGGCAGCTCCAACCGACGGGGGTGTGGCCGGACGTTACCGCCGGTATCCCCGGGATTGAAGATGAACATGCGTCAAGTTTTGGCAGGGGTTCTCGAGCTTATGGGGGGCATCGGAAATCGGATGGAGCCAAATCGCTTGTCGATACGTCTATTCGGCAACGCCGTGCGAAGTCCGTGCGGCGACCGCCGAAGTGACCGAAGTACAGGTGTAGTTGTGACGGAGGTGCAGGGCGATGGCCGGTTTCCGGAGTCTGGCGAGACAGGTGCGGGATCCGCGGTGCGATCTGGCGCTTCGGCGCTATTCGCTGCGCAAGTGCCTTGAGCGGTTCGCTCCTTACGGGCACAGGGCGACCTGGGACCACTTGTGCTCCCGGGCGGGATTCGCTCCCGAGGACCGCTCCCCCGACCCGGCGCGGCTCGTGGCCGCACTGGAGGAGCTGGAGGAGGCCCGTTCGGTCTGGCTTGCCTACGAGGTCGAGTTCGCCGAGCGGCGCAAGAAGGAGAAGCACGACGGGTTGCGCAGGCCGGGCAGTGTGGACGACTGGCACCGGCTGACCTGGGGCGGGTTCGGAGTCGCATGGTGCGACGACCCCCGGGTGCACCCCGATGACTCGCTGGCCGAGGTGCTGCGCAGGCTGATCTCCGCGTTGGAGCGCGAGCCGGGCGCGGTGTGCCCGGTGTGCGACGGGGAGCGGCTCGTGTGGAAGTACGAACTGGATCACGAACCCTCGACCGGCCCGGTCTGCGTGGACTGCGGAATCCTGGTGCCGCGGCCCGTTCTCACCCCCGAGGCCCTGGCGGACGCCAGGCGCGGGCGGTTGTTGATGTCGGCCTAGAGCGTACGAGCGCGCCGGGGGTGCGCCGGGGATGCCGCACCCCCTGTTTTGACAGCGTTGAACTGTCGGTGCCGCCTGGCACCATCGAGGAATGGTGCAGGTGTGTCTCAACGGCCCGCGCGGGGCCGCCGACGGTGCGGCGGTGCCGCTCACTCCCGAGTCCCTGGCGCAGGCGGCGGCCGAGGCCGTCGCGGCGGGCGCCACGGACATCCACGTCCACCCCAAGACACCGTGCGGGCAGGACAGTCTGTCGCCGCGGGTGGTCGCGGCCACACTTGAGGCGATCCGTGCGCGGGTGTCGGTCCCGGTCGGTGTGACCACCGGCGCCTGGGCGGAACCGGACCCGAGGGCCCGCCTGGCCCGGGTCCGGAGCTGGACCGTGCTGCCCGACCACGCCTCGGTGAACTGGCACGAGCCGGGGGCCGAGTCGCTGGCCGCGGCGTTGATCGACCTGGGGGTCGGCGTGGAGGCCGGCATCTGGTCGGGCACGGACGCGGCCGAGCGGTTCGCGGTGTCCGCGCTCGGGCCGAAGGTGCTGCGCGTCCTCGCGGAGGTGACGGACTCCCGGGCGGCGGAAGCTGCCGCGCACACACTGCTCGCCGAGCTCGGTGCGGCCCACGGCCGTCCGGTGCTGCTGCACGGCGAGGACGACGGCGCCTGGCCGGTACTGCGACTGGCCGGCCGGCTGGGCCTCGCGACCCGGATCGGCCTGGAGGACACGCTGCTCCTGCCGGAGGGTCAACCCGCTCTGTCCAACGCTCAGTTGGTGGCGGAGGCACTGGTCCAGTTCGGGTGGTCCCAGCGGTCGTCGTAGGGCAGGGCGAGGAGTCCGGCCTTTTTCGCCAGGCCGGGCTCGTCCTGGGCGCGGAGGACGGCGGGCGCGTGGGCCGCCGGCCAGGACTGGAGCGCGGTCACCAGGGCGCCGTCGTCACCGCGATACCACCAGCGGAACGGCGAGCCGTCGGTGATCAGGTCGAACATCCAGGCCCTCGTGCAACTCACCACGTGCACCTCGACGATCGGCCGCCTCCGGAAGCGGTCGAGAAGCGGGGTCAGGTCGCCCAGAATCGTGGCGCAGGTCTCGAACACGTCCCTGACGGGATACGGCGGCTCCGGCGTCGTGAGTGTGTCGTCCCACCACGCGTGCACGAACGCCTCGACGGCCGCCGCCTGCTCGGACGGCCAGGCCCGCCAGTGCACCCGGCTCAGTCCGTGCTCCTCCCAGCCGGTGCCGTAAAGGCCGCCGTCGGCCATGGCGTGCGCCGTCTGCGGCAGGAGACGGCGCATCACCGCCGCGTGATCCTCGAAGTTCCCCGGGCTCTCGAAGACGAACCGGCGGACCAGATCGACGGGCATCCGGGTGTACGGCGTCCGCAGACATGCCGTCTCCTCGGGGAGGTGATACCGCTCGCAGCCGGCCTCCGTGGGGCCGGCGAAGCCGTTGAAGACGGTGTCGATGTCAGCGAGGGCCGCGTCAAGGGCCGTTGACGTCATGCGAGTTGATCCCGTCAGGACTCCGGGCGCGGTGTCGCCGCGGGCCGAAGAGCGCGACGCTACCAGGCACGGGGAGGAGGCACGAGGGGATTCCGGTACCGCCCGCTGGGGCGGAGGCCGCACCGCCTGTACGGCTCAGCGGCACTCGTGCGCCGTCTCCTGCCGCTCCGGATCACCGCGCCCGTTCCCGCGCCGGCTTCCGCTCCGCTCCATCAGCAGTCGCGAGCCCGTCAGCCGGTCGCCGAAGACGTCGTCCGGGTTGGACAGGACGCAGGTGTCCAGAGAGAGGCAGCCGCAGCTGATGCAGTCGGTGAGGTGGTCGCGGAGACGGTTCAACTGCTGGATGCGCTCGTCGAGTTCGGAGCGCCAGGCCTCGGAGAGGCGAGTCCAGTCCTCGCGCGTGGGGGTGCGTTCCTCGGGGAGTTCGGAGAGGGCGTCGCGGATCGTGGCCAGGGGAATGCCGACGCGCTGGGCGGCCCGCACGAACGCGACCCGGCGCAGCGCGTCACGGGAGTAGCGGCGCTGGTTGCCGGTGGTGCGGCGGCTGCTGATCAGGCCCTTGGACTCGTAGAAGTGCAGGGCGGAGACGGCGGCGCCGCTGCGGGCGGCGAGCTGGCCGACCGTGAGTTCATGGATCTTCTCGGGAATCTGGGGCACCCCTCGAAGCCTACCCATGCCGTCACCCTCGCGGTCCGTTGACAGGGGCCTCCCGGCCGACCATGCTAAGCAGTCGCTTAGATATTTTGCGGCAAGGAGGCCGGGACATGGCAGAGCCGAGGATCTTCACGGGCGCCGACGACCTGAAGGCGGCGGTGGGCGAGCAGCTGGGGTACACCGACTGGCTGGAGGTCGACCAGAAGCGCGTCGACCTGTTCGCGGACGCGACCGGTGACCACCAGTGGATCCACGTCGATCCGGAGAAGGCCGCCGCGGGGCCCTTCGGCACCACCATCGCGCACGGTTATCTCACCCTGTCGCTGCTGCCGCTGTTCGGACCGCAGCTGATCAAGGTCGAAGGTGTGAAAATGGGCGTCAACTACGGGACGAACAAGGTGCGTTTCCCCGCGCCGGTACCCGTAGGCTCCCGGCTGCGCGCCACCGCGCAGATCACCGGCGTCGACGACGTGGCGGGCGGTGTCCAGGTCACCGTCGCCTTCAGCGTGGAGCGCGAGGGCGGCGACAAGCCGGTGTGCGTGGCGGAGTCGGTGTCCCGGTACTACCTGTAGAGGGTCACTTCGCCCTCGCGAGGGTCACTTGGCCGCGCCCACCATGCGCAGCACGAGGTCGGCGTCGAGCGCGCCGACCTCGTCGGGCGTCCAGGGGCCGTCAACGTTGAACCAGCGGGCCACGTCGATGCAGAGCGACATGACGGCGAGGGTGGTGCCCCTCACGTCGAGCACGTCGAACTCGCCGGAGGCCACGCCGTCCTCGATGATCCCGCGCACCTCGGCGTCGCACTGCCGGCGCAGAGCGAGGATCTCGGCGCGGGCGTCAGGGCCGAGGGAGTCCAGTTCGTACTGGACGACCCGGGCGGTGGTACGACCGCCCGCGTGCCAGCGCACGAAGGAGCTCACCGCGTCCGCGAGTCGCTCGGTGGCGGTGCCCTCGCGGCGGGCGGCGACCCGGAGGATCTCCAGCGCCTTCGCGTGACCGATCCGGCTGATGCGGTGCAGCAGCTCTTCCTTGGTCTTGTAGTGGATGTAGAGCGCGGCGGGGCTCATACCGGCCCGGCCCGCGATGTCCCGGGTCGTGGTGGCGTGGTAGCCGCGCTCGGCGAACGCCTCCACCGCGGCGACGAGCAGCCGCCGCGCCGCGTCCGGCGTGACCTCACCCCACGCCGACAGCTCGCCGTCGGCCGTCTCCTCCGCCGTACTCATCGCACGCCCCTCTCCGCAGTTCAGAACCCCCACCATACCGCCGAACCTGAGCGAGCGCTTAGCCTGCCCGCTCAGCGGGCGCCTGCGGCGAGCCGGACCAGTGCGCGAGGGGGCGCGGGCCGGGAGCTGTTCACCGCGGGCGCCTGCGGCGGGCCGGGACGTGGCCGTACGGGGACGCGAGCGGGAGCTGTTCGCTGCGAACGCCTGCGGCGGACCCGGACGTGGCGTACGGGAACGTGAGCGAGCGCGAGCTGTTCGCTGCGAACGCCGGGGGCAACCCCGAACGGAACGCACGGGGACGTGAGCAGGTGCTGGTCGGTGCGAGTCCCTGCGACGGGGGCCGGAACCGCGCGCAAGGGTGCACCAAGGCAGGTGTTCCGGGCGCGCGCCAGGCATGGGGACCGGAACCGCACGCACGAAGGCGCGAGGGGCAGCTGCTCCGAGCGGGCGCCGAGCCCGCAGGGCCGGAACCGCACGCCAGGAGGGACGAGGCGGAGCCATTCGGCGCGGGCGCGAGCCGAGGGGACCGGAATCGCCGGCAAGGGGGCCTGGGCGCCAGCCCTTCCGTGCTCGCGCCGGCCTCAGGGCGGAACGGCGCCCAGGGAGCCTCAGGGTGCCGGGCCGGCAGCTCGGCGCGAGCCACCGGGCACCGGGCACCGGGCACCGGGCACCGGGCACCGGGCACCGGGCACCGGGCACCGGGCACCGGGCACCGGGCACCGTACGCAATCAGATTGCCGTGGAGCCAGACCCGGCCCAGACCCGCTCAAGACCCTGGACGGGAACCCCCGAAGCCCACCCCCAGCTCAGACCCCCTCCCCACCGCCCCCGCTCAGAGCTTCTCGAAGGGGTCGTGCTCCGCGAGCAGCTTCTCCAGGCGGGCCTGGTCGACTCGGCTGACGATCTGGCCCGCCTCCTGGCGGTCGCGGATGACCTTGGCGAGGGTGAAGGCGGAGGTGACGAGGTACAGGACGGCGATCGCGAGGAAGCCGCGCACCCACGCGTCGGCGTTCAGGCGGAATATGCCGACGGCCGTGGCGGCCATGGCCACGGCGAAGGAGGCGACGGCCTGACCGTAGAAGGCCGCCGTGTTCTGCTGCTTGACCGGTGTGTCACTCATGGCCAGAGTCTCGGCCGTCCATGGCCCCGGCCACATCCGCTCAGGTACTCACACGGTACTCAGAACGCCGAGACCCCCGTCAACGCCCGCCCGATCACCAGCTTCTGGATCTGGCTCGTGCCCTCGTAGAGGGTCATCACCCGGGCGTCGCGCAGCAGTTTGCCCGCCGGGTACTCGTCGATGTAGCCGTAGCCGCCGAACACCTGCAACGCGTTGTTCGCGGCGCGCACGGCCGCTTCCGAGGCGAACAGCTTGGCCTTGGAGGACGCGACCGCGAAGGGCTCGCCGCGGTCGATCAGGTCGGCCACCCGCCAGGTCAGCAGCCGGGCCGCGTCCACGTCGACAGCGATGTCACTGATCAGCTCCTGGACCAGTTGGTGCCCGGCGATCGGCTTTCCGAACTGCTCACGCTCGCCCGCGTACCGGAGAGCCGCGTCCAGGGCGGCCTGGGCTATGCCGACGCACCCCGCCGCCACCGACATCCGCCCCTTGGCCAGCGCGGACATGGCGACGGAGAACCCCTTGCCCTCCTCGCCGACCATCGCGGAGGCGGGCACCCGGACCCCCTCCAGGACCAGTTCGGCGGTCGCCTGGCCGCGCAGCCCGAGTTTGCCGTGGATCGTGCGGCGGGTGAGGCCGGGGGTGTCCGTCGGTACGAGGAAGGCGGAGACGCCCTTGTGGCCGGGGGCGTCCGTCGACCGGGCGAACAGCAGCACCACGTCGGCCCACGTGCCGTTCGTGATGAACATCTTGGTGCCGTCGATGACGTAGTCGTCGCCGTCCCGCACCGCGCGCGTGGCGAGGTTGCCCGCGTCGGAGCCGGTGCCGGGCTCGGTCAGGCCGAAGCAGCCGACGTAGGCGCCGGAGGTGAGCCCGGGAAGCCAGTGCCGCTTCTGCTCCTCGGTCCCCCACGCGGCGACCGTCTTGGCGACGAGCCCCAGCGAGACGGACACGATCCCGCGCACCGACGAGTCCCCGCGCCCCAGCTCCTCGGTCACCAGGCAGTACGCGAGATGGTCGCCGCCCGAGCCCCCGTACTCCTCGTCGATCGTCAGCCCGAGGAAGCCGACCTCGCCGAGCTTCTTGACGATCGACCGGTCGACTTCCTCGGCGCGGTCCCAAGCGATGACGTGGGGGGCGATCTCACGGTCCACGAAGTCCCGCGCCAGCCGCCGGACGGCGGCCTGCTCCTCGCTGAGCCCCAGGTCGACCACGAGATCACCTCACTTGAGTAGGACACCTTTAAATTAGCACTGCTAGTTTACTGTCCGCAGCCCTACTATGTGCGCCATGGCCCGACCGCGCAAGCCCCTCCTCAGCACCGACCGGATCGTCGAGACGGCACGCGCGCTCGTGGACGCGGAGGGCCTCGCGGCCCTGTCCACGCGCCGACTGGCGGCGGAACTCGGAGTCAGCGGCCCGTCCCTCTACAACCACTTCCGGACGAAGGACGAGATCCTGGAGGCGGTCGCCGACTCGGTGAGCGCCCAGGTCGACCTGTCGATGTTCGAGGACGGCCGGGCCTGGCGGACCGCCCTGCACGACTGGGCCGTCTCCTACCGCGCCGCCCTGCGCGACCACCCCAACATCGTCCCGGTCCTGGCCCGGGGCCCCGGCCGCCGCCCCGCGGGGCTGCGTCTCGCCGACGCGGTCTACGGCGCGATGGTCGACGCGGGCTGGCCACCGGCGCAGGCCACGTCCATCGGCGCGCTGATGCGGTACTTCATCATGGGCTCCGCGCTCGGTTCGTTCGCCGGGGGCTTCGTGGACGACGCCAGCGCGTACGACCCCGCGGACTATCCGCACCTCGGCCAGGCGCACCTGCTCGCCGAGCAGCAGGAGAAGATCGACGAGCGGGCGTTCGAGACCGGACTCAGGGCTCTGCTGGACGGTCTCGCGCAGCAGTACGAGCAGGTCACAGGCGCCGGGTAGCCACATTTCGGTGGGCGCCGAAGCGTTGCTGCCCCATGCTGGAACGCATGACCAAGGACCCGCAGGCACCCCGGCTGGCGAGGCTCGCCGCCCTGATGGCCGACGAGACCCGGGCAGCTTGTCTCCTGGCCCTGCTCGACGGCCGGGCCTGGACCGCGGGCGAGCTGGCCCGCCAGGCGGGGGTCGCCGCGTCCACCCTGAGCGAGCACCTGGGCAAACTCGTCGCGGGCGGTCTGCTGACGCAGGAGCGCCAGGGCCGCCACCGGTATGTGCGGCTGGCCGACGCGAGGGTGGCCCACCTGGTGGAGGACCTGGCGGCACAGGTCTCCCCGGACCCGGACCCGGACGCGGCCCCGCGCCCGCGAAACCTGCGGGAGTCGAGCGCGGGCTCGGCCATGGCCCGGGGCCGCACGTGCTACGACCACTTCGCGGGCCGCCTGGGCATCGCCCTGACCGACGCCCTGACGTCACGTCACCTCCTGCGCCAGGACACGGGTTTCGCCTTCACGGACGCGGGCCTGGCCTGGTTCGAGAACGCCGGCATCCCGCTCGACCGCAAAGGCCGCCGCCCCCTGGCCCGAGGCTGCCTCGACTGGACGGAACGCCGCCCGCACCTGGCGGGGGTCGCGGGGGCAGCCCTGTGCCGCCACGCCCTCGCCGAGGGCTGGTGCGTACGCATCGGTTCGGAGCGGGCGGTGAAGGTGACGTCGACGGGCTCACTGGCATTGACCGAGCTCCTGGGCATTGACGCGGACACGTTGCGCTGAGCGCTTTCAGGGGCGCGGGGCTGTGTCCAATTTGCGGCTCCGCCGCGGGGCGCGACCAGCCCCTCGGCCCCGCAGACGGCAACGCACCCGTCCGAAAACCGCGAGCTTCCGAAACCCACCGTCCCTAACCTCAGGAGCATGATGAACCTCCGCCGCACCGAACTCCTCGCCGCCGGCGCGGCCACCGTCACCGTCATCCTCTGGGCCTCGGCCTTCGTCTCCATCCGGAGCGCGGGCGCCGCCTACTCCCCCGGCGCGCTCGCCCTCGGCCGCCTCCTGTCCGGCGCCCTCGCCCTGGCCGTGATCTGCCTGATACGCCGGGAAGGGCTTCCGCCGCGCTCCGCCTGGCGCGGCATCGCGGTCTCCGGCGTCCTCTGGTTCGGCTTCTACATGGTCGTCCTGAACTGGGGCGAACAGCAGGTGGACGCGGGCACCGCGGCGCTGGTCGTGAACATCGGCCCGATCCTGATCGCCCTGCTCGGCGCCCGTCTCCTCAAAGACGCGATGCCGCCCCGCCTGCTGGCGGGAATGGCGGTGTCCTTCGCGGGCGCGGTCACCGTGGGCCTGTCGATGTCGGACGACGGCGGGTCCTCGGTACTCGGCGTGGTCCTGTGCCTGCTCGCGGCGATCGCCTACGCCGGCGGAGTCGTCGCCCAGAAGCCGGTCCTGGGCTCGGCGACCCCCCTGCAGGCCACGACGTTCGGCTGCCTCGTGGGCGCCGTCGTCTGCCTGCCGTTCGCCGGCCGGCTGGTCTCGGATGCCGCCGACGCCCCCGCCTCGGCGACCCTCAACATGGTCTACCTGGGCGTCTTCCCGACCGCCCTGGCCTTCACCACCTGGGCCTACGCCCTCGCCCGTACGACCGCCAGCCGCATGGGCGCGACCACCTACGCGGTGCCCGCCCTGGTCGTCCTGATGTCATGGCTGGCGCTCGGCGAGGTCCCGGGTCTGTTCACGCTCGCGGGCGGGGTGCTGTGCCTGGCGGGCGTGGCGGTGTCCCGGTCCCGCGCACGGGCGGCTGCGGCTCCGGTGCCGGCACCGGAGCCGCAGCCCGAGAAGGCGTCAGACTCCGCGTGAACGCGCCCTGCCCGCAAGCACCTTGATACAGAGCAGCGCGATCACCGAGAGCACGATGATGTACCCGGACACCGCCATCGAGGTCCCGGTGGCCTCCAGCAGCAGCACCATCAGGAAGGGCGCGAGCCCACCGCCGAGCACCGCGGCGATCTGGTAGCCGAGGGAAGCGCCGGTGTACCGCATCTCGGGCGTGAACAGCTCGGCGAACAGGGCGGCTTGGGGGCCGTACATGATGCTCAGGAAGCATCCGGCGACGAAGGTGGCGACGGCCAGCCAGAGCAGCGACCCGGTGTCGATCAGCAGGAACATCGGTACGGCCCACAGGGCGATGCCGACCGCGCCGAGGGCGTAGATCCTGATCCGGCCGAGTCGGTCCGAGAGGGCGGCGGCGGCCGGGATCAGCACCAGCTGGGTGAGGCTGATGCAGAGCGAGACGGTGAGAACGGCACTGCGTTTCATGCCGAGTTCGCGGGTGGTGTAGTCGAGGACGCCGGTGATCAGGATGTAGAAGGTCGCGGTGTTCACGGCGAAGGAGCCGCCCGCGAGCAGGACCGTGCCGAGGTGGTGACGGAGGACCGTGCGCAGCGGGGAGTTCTGCGCGGTCTTCTCCTGCTCGGCCAACTCCCGCTCCGCCTGGCGGAATTCGGGGGTCTCCTCGACCTTGGCGTGGATGTACCAGGCGAGCGCGAGGACGAACAGGCCGATGAGGAACGGGATGCGCCAGCCCCAGGCCGCGAACCCGGCGTCCGTGGTGAAGGCCCCGGCCAGCAGGAAGACCGTGTTGGCCGTCACCACGCCGATGGGGACGCCCAGTTGGACGACACTGCCGTAGAGCCCGCGCTTGCCCTCGGGGGCGTACTCGGTGGCCAGCAGCATCGCACCGCCCCACTGCGCGCCGACCGCGACGCCCTGGACGACACGCAGGAGGACGAGCAGGATCGGGGCGGCGACGCCGATCGTGTCGTACGTCGGCAGCAGGCCGATGCCCGTGGTGGCGAGGCCCATGAGCGTCAGGGCGAGGACCAGCATGGGCTTGCGGCCGCGCTTGTCGCCGATCTGACCGGCGACGATGCCGCCGATCGGGCGGGCCAGGAAGCCGACGGCGAAGGTGGCGAAGGCGGCGAGGACGCCGGCGGAGGAACTGCCCGCGGGGAAGTACAGATCGCCGAGGACGAGGGCGGCGGCTATGCCGAAGACGAAGTAGTCGTACCACTCGACTGCGGAGGCCAGGGCGGCCGCGGTGGCGACGCGACGGCGCTGGGGAGACGCAGGCGCGGTGACGGAAGTGGGCTGAGCGGTAGGGGCCGTGTCCATGCGGTGCACACTCCGGTGGGTGCGTGGGGACGTTGGCGGCTGAACATACTGACCGGACGGTATGGGGTCAACGGTTGTGCGGGAAGGTTGCCCGGAGCACCTGGGGCGGGGCTCCGGGCACCGTCGGTCAGAACACCACCAGCGCCCTGCCGCCCTTGCCCGCCAGCATGTTGTCGAACGCCGCCGGGATGCCGTCCAGCGCGATCCGCTCCGTCACCAGGGCGCCGAGGTCGAGGCGGCCCGCCCGGACGTGCTCGGCGAGCACGGGCAGGTCCTCGGCGGGGTTGGAGTTGCCGTAGACACAGCCCGCGAGGGTGCGGCCCCAGTGGAAGATCTCCAGGGCGTTGAAGGTGACCTGCTGGTCCTTGCCGCCGATGCCGACGACGGTCGTACGGCCGCCGCGGCGGGTGGAGTCCCAGGCGGTACGGATGGTCGACGCGCGGCCCACGCACTCGACGGCGACGTCGACGCCCTGCTTGCCGGTCAGGCCCCTGATCTCGCGGGCGGTGGTGTCGGAGGCGATCACGTAGTCGGTGGCCCCGGCTGCGCGCGCCAACTCCTCCTTCTCCGGGGAGACATCGACCGCGACGATCCGCGAGGCGCCCGCGATCCGGGCCGCCTGGAGCGCGGCCAGGCCCACGCCTCCGACGCCGTACACCGCGACCGTCTCGCCCTCCCGGACCCGCGCCGCGTGCTGGACGGCGCCGTAGCCGGTGAGGACCGCGCAGCCCAGCAGGGCCGCGTCGGTGAGCGGGATGCCGTCGGGGAGGGGCAGGAGGCAGGACTCGGAGACGACCGTCTCCTCGGCGAACGCGGCGACGTTCAGGCCGGGGTGGAGGTCGGTGCCGTCGGCGGTGCGGGCGTAGACGTCGGCGGCGCCGTTCAGGGCGTTGGCGCACAGCCAGACCTCGCCGAGCGAGCAGGCGTGGCAACTGCCGCAGGAGGGAGCCCAGTTGAGGACGACTCCGTCGCCGGGCGCCACCCCGGTCACCCCCTCCCCCACGGCGACGACCGTGCCGGCGCCCTCGTGGCCGAGGACGGCCGGGACGGGGACGCGCATGGTGCCGTTGGACAGGGACAGGTCGGAGTGACAGACCCCGGCGGCGGCGAGACGGACCCGGACCTGGCCGGGACCGGGGTCCGGGAGGTCGATGTCGGTGACCTCCAGGGGAGCGCCCACGGCGGGAAGGACGGCGGCACGAACCACGGGAAGGCTCCTAGAACTGGAGGGACTTGGTCTGGAGGTACTCGGCGAGACCGTGCGAGCCGAGCTCGCGGCCCACGCCGGACTGCTTGTAACCGCCGAACGGGGCACGGGGGTTGAAGCGACCGCCGTTGATGTCGACCTGCCCGGTGTCCATCCGGCGCGCGAAGGCCACCGCCTCCGCCTCCTCGCCGGCCCAGACGGCGCCCGCGAGGCCGTAGACCGTGCCGTTGGCGATGCGCAGGGCGTCCTCCTCGTCCTCGTAGCGCAGGACGGACAGGACCGGGCCGAAGATCTCCTCCTGCGCGATCGTCATGTCGGGGGTGACGTCGGCGAAGACGGTCGGGGCGACGAAGTAGCCCCGCTCGCGCGGGGATTCGGGGCCTCCGGCGACCAGCCGGGCCCCCTCCGCCACGCCCTTCTCGATGTAACCGCGCACCCGCGCCTGCTGCTTGGCGTTGACGACGGGCCCGATGCGCTCGCCGTACTTCGCGGCGGCCGCGGCGGCGAGCTCGACGGCCTCGTCGTACTGGTCCCGGTGCACCAGCATCCGGGTCCAGGCACTGCACGTCTGGCCGGAGTTGGACATCACGTTGGCGACGCCGACGTTGACCGCCTTGGCGAGGTCGGCGCTCGGCAGGATGACGTTGGCGGACTTGCCGCCGAGTTCCAGGGCGACCTTCTTCAGCGCGGCCCCAGAACTCGCGCCGATCCGCCGGCCGACCGCGGTGGAGCCGGTGAAGGAGACCAGGTCGACGCCCGGGTGCTCGACGAGGGCCTGCCCCGCGACCGGGCCGAGTCCGGTGACGAGGTTGAAGACGCCGGCCGGGACGCCGGCCTCGTGGACCGCCTCGGCGAAGAGCTGGGCGACCAGCGGGGTGTCCTCGGCGGGCTTGAGGACGACCGTGCAGCCCGCGGCGAGGGCCGGGGCGACCTTGGCGACGATCTGGTGGAGCGGGTAGTTCCAGGGCGTGATCGCGGCGACCACGCCGATCGGCTCCTGGTGGACGGTGGAGTTGCCGACCTTCTCCTCGAAGGGGTGCGTCGCGGCGAGCTCGGCGTAGGAGGCGGCGACCGCGACGGGGACGGCGGCGTGGACGTTCTGCGAGAACTTCAGCGGCGAGCCGAGTTCGGCGGTGACCGTCTCGGCGATCTCGTCCGTGCGGGAGGCGAGGACGTCCCTGAGGGCCGCCAGGCGGGCGGCCCGCTCGGCGGGTGCGGTCGCGGCCCAGGCCGGGAGTGCGGTGCGGGCGGCCTGCACAGCGAGGTCGACGTCCTCGGCGGTGCCGGCCGGGACCCGTGCGATGACCTGCTCGTCGGCCGGGTTCACGACCTCGATCACGTCCGGGCCGGTGGCCGGGCGCCACTCGCCCTCGATGTACATGCCGTCGTGCGCCTTCATGGTGCGTCCTCCCGGGCTGGGCCGTGCCGTGTTGTCGTCCGGCCTCATAAACTAGCGACGATAGTTTTTTCGCGCCAGAGCGGGGCCGGACCCGCCACGGACATCAGAAGTCGACTCGGACCCGCTCGTCCACCCGCGCCACCGCCTCCTGCCCGAACTCCTTCTCGTACGCCCGCCGGATCTCCTCGATCTTCCGGTCGCTCGCGGCGGTCTGTTCCACCGGGTAGAGCAGGACCAGCTCGTACGACCGCTCCTTCTCGATCCTCCCGCTCACGTCCCGCCACCGCCCGCGCCCGCTCTGCACGGTGAGACCGTCCGGGAAGCCGGGGGTGACCTCCTCGTCGACGAAGGCCATGAACTGCCGGTCGGTGACGGCCGCTCCGCCGCCGGGCCGCGCGGTACCGAAGAAGAGCTGCGTCTCGATGTACGGCGCCCCGCGCTCCGGCACCGAGGAATCGGCCTCGGCGAGGCCGGCACAGGCGGTGGGTGCGGCGGCGAGCAGAAGCGCGGCACCGGCGAGGAGGGCCCTGGCCCGGGTGAGGTGCATGGTCATGCGCACCTGCCTAGCGGGAGGGCGGGGATGAGTCGGGGTGCCGTGCCCTTGGTTCACTCCATTAGGTCGACGGGGGGTGGGGTGGGGGCCCGGCCGGGGCCGAGCGGCAGGGGGGGGGGTGGCCGGTGTCACGCCGTCCCCACGCTGAAACCGGGCTGCTCCGCGTCGAGATCACAGCGTCCCGCACCCCCCTCCGGCCCCGGGCACCACGGCTTACGCCCGAACTGGACCGTGCCACGCCGCGGACACGCCCCGAGCCGCGCCCTCCCCGCGATCTCACCCGTGCTCCCACGACTGACGCCCTCTCCGCCCCGCCGTCGCCCTCCTCACTCGTCCAGGTCCGGCAACCGGTCCGGGGACGGGCAGATGCGGTCGCCGTGCTGGTCGAAGACGAAGAGGTGGGAGATGTCCACGAGGAGGGGGACCTGCATGCCGCGGCGCAGGTCGATGTCCGGGGTGGTGCGGACGACGAGGTCGCCGGGGAGGCGTGCGTCGGAGGGGGCGGGTGCGGGGTCGGGGTCCGGCGGGTCCTCCAGGACGACGACGGGGCCCGCGCGCAGGGAGACCGCGCGTTCTCTCAGGCGGTCCAGGACCGTGCCGTCGCGGCGGCGGCGCCGGGGCGAGCGCGAGGCGGGGCGCGGGGCCTCCAGGTCGGCGACGAAGGCGGGGCGGGAACCGGTGTCGAAGTGGACCAGGACCTCGTGGCCCTGGAACTCGACGTGTTCCACCAAGCCGGTGATCGGCATCTCCCCGGGGCGGGCGGAGGTCCGTTTGGCGATGCGGATCGCCTCCGAGCGCAGGCCCACGATCACCTCGCGCCCCTGCTGCACGCGGAGCAACTGGTGGTCCAGGGAGAGGGGCTCGGGCAGCCTCAGGTACTGCTTGCCGAGGCTGATGGTCATCGCCCCGTCCAGCGGGGCCCGGACCACCCCGCGCAGCAGGTTGATGCGCGGAGTGCCGATGAAGGCGGCGACGAAGACGTTGCGGGGCAGCGCGTACACCGAGCGCGGGGAGTCGACCTGCTGGAGGACGCCGCCGCGCAGGACGGCCACCCGGTCGCCGAGCGACATGGCCTCGGCCTGGTCGTGGGTGACGTAGACCGTGGTGACGCCCAGCTCCCGGGTGAGCGCGGCTATTTCGGCGCGCAGGTGGTTGCGGAGCTTGGCGTCGAGGTTGGACAGCGGCTCGTCCATGAGGAAGGCGGAGGGGTGGCGGGAGATGGCCCGGCCCATCGCCACCCGCTGGCGTTCGCCACCCGAGAGCTGGGCCGGGTAGCGGTCGAGGAGGTCCTCGATGCCCAGCATGCGGGCGGTGGCGTCCACGCGGGCCCGGGGGTCCTCGCCGGGTGCCTCGATGCGCAGCGGGAAGCCGATGTTCCCCCGGCTGGTCATGTTCGGGTAGAGGGCGAAGTTCTGGAACACCATCGCCATCCGCCGCTCGGCGGGCAGCAGCTCGTTGGCGTACTCGCCGTCGAGCCTGAGTTCGCCCTCGGTGATCTCCTCCAGCCCGGCGATCATCCTGAGCACGGTGGATTTACCGCAGCCGGAGGGACCGAGCAGGACGAGGAACTCGCCGGGCACGATGTCCAGCGAGAGCCGGTCCACCACCCGGACGCCCCGGGTGTAGGTCTTGCTGACGTGGTGCAGAGATATGGCGCGTGTCATGAGGGTGCCCCCGAGGGCTGGTTCAGGCGCTGGTGCTCCGCGGTGGAGAGGCCCCGTGCGGGTCGTACGGGGCTGTGAGTCACGGAAGTTAACGGAATGCATGCGGCCGGGGGAAGAGACTGGGCGGGATCGGACGCAACCGTCCAGCCTGCGAGATAACGGACGCCCGGATTCAGCACGCCGTCACACCTTCAACCCACCGTCGCGTTCTTCGGCGGCCCGGGCTCGCGGGTCTGGGTGAGGTGGGCGAAGACGACGACGTTGCTGGTGTAGCCCGTCCGCCGGGTGAAGAGTCCACCGCAGGTGATCACGCGCAGCTCCGGGCGCCGGACCGGGCCGTAGACCTCCTTGTCGGGGAAGCCCGACTTGTCGAAGACCTTCACCCGGTCCACGGTGTAGACCGCGGTACGGCCGTCCGCGCGTCCCGCCTCGATCACCTTGCCGGGCTTCACCTGGGCGAGGGCGGCGAAGACGGCGGGGCCGGTCATGGTGTCGCGGTGGCCGACGGCGATCGCCGCGCCGGACTCGCCGGGCGTGGGCCCGCCCCGGTACCAGCCCACGAGCTTCGGCTTGTCGACCGGCGGTGTCGACAACTCCCGGCCCTTGGTGAGTCCGAGGCCCATGACCGGGGCGCTGATGCCCAGGGACGGGATGCGGAACGTCGTCGGCCGCGACCGGGGCAGCGGGCGGGGCGGAGGCGTGCGGGTGGGTGCGGTGCGGGCGGCGGGGGCCGGCTCGTCGGGCGCCGCCGCGTCCGGGCCTGCGGCCGCCACGGTGTCCGGACCGTCGGGCCCGTCCGGCGCTGTCGACTTGTCGTCACCCGTACACCGGACCCCCACCGTCACCAGGACGACCGTGAGCAGGGCCGTCCTGGTGAGGCGGTAGGCGCGGGTCCGGTACCAGGGCCTGCGTCTGCGCCTACGCGGCGCCATTGGGCCGACGGCGGTTCAGCCGGAAGTACGCGACACCGCCGACCGCCACCAGGCCGACGGCTCCCGCGGCGGTCACCGGCGCGAAGGCGGCCGCGGTGTCGACGAGACCGCCGCCACCCGCGTGCACCCCGCCCTTCGGGCCGTTGGGGTCACTCTTGCTCCAGCCCCCGCCGTCGCGCTGGTCCTCGATCTGGTCGCCCGGCCGGCGCTCCGCGTCGCGCTTGCCGTCATGGCAGTTGACGCGGAAGACCTTCTCCTTGGGGGCGCCCGCCACGATCCAGGTGATCTTGTACTGTCCGTCCGCCACCCCCAGCGGGTCGGTGTGGCCGGCGCCCCCCGCGAGCTGGATGGTGCCCGCGACGGTGGCGGCGGTGGGCAGCGGAGGCTGGGGCGTGATGGTGTAGGCGATGGTGGTGAGGACGTCGAAGTTGACGGCATCCAGGTAGAACTTGCAGACCCGGGGATCGTCCTTGGAGACGCCGAAAGGCACGCCCACGTGGTGGATCCGGATGTCGCCGTTCTCGCCCGCTGCCGATGCGGTCGGCGCCGCCACCCACGATGCGCCGGCCGCCGCGAGGGCGGTGAGGACGACCGAGGCGCCCGTGCGGACGCGGAAGGTACGTGGGAGTTTCAGGGTGGGCATGCGCGCTCCTCCGATTCAGACGATTTCCATACAAATCGCTCTTTCGGCAGCACTCTCCTTCATGCGCGCGACGGTCGGCCGCATCGACGTCCGGCGCGCCGTCAGATATCGCTCGTGCGGCGCAATCCCGGGCGCTTCGGCCGCTTCCCGGCGGTCGGTCCGGACCCTTCGGTCCGCTCCGACGACCGCAGGGCCACCCCCGCCGACAGCAGCAGCAAGGTCCCGAGCATCACAAACGGGGCGGCCACCCCCGCCACTCCCGCGACCAGGCCCGCGGTGGCCGGTGCGGCGACCTGGCCGAGGCGGTTGCCGGTCAGTCGCAGGGCGAGGGCGGTGGAGCGGGCGCCGTCGGGGGCGGCCTGGACGACCGTGGTCATGGACAGCGGCTGTCCCACGCCGAGGCAGAAGCCGAGCAGCGCGAGCATGACCGCCAGCGCCCACACCGGGACCGGCAGCGCGATGCCCGCGCACAGCACGGCCGCCAGCAGACACGTCACGGTGAGGAGCAACGCGCGCCCCAGCAGCCGTAGGAGCGGGGTCAGCACCAGACGGCAGGCGATCGTGGCCGCCGCGCGCAGGCTCAGCAGCAGGCCGATCACCGAGGGGGCGATGCCCCGGTGCTCGCCGACCACCGGAAGGTACGCGGTGAGGATGTCCGTCGCGGACAGCACGGACAGGCTCACGAAGATGCCCCCGGTCACGCCCCGGGAGCCGAGGATGCGCCCGACGGGGACCCGGTCGCCCTGCCCGGCACGGGACTTGGCCGCCGTGTCGCGGTCCTCGATGCACCACAGCGAGGTGAACGCGAACGCCGCTCCCGCGCCCGCGACGAACAGCGCGAGCGCGCTGGTGCCCGCCCTGTCCGCACCCCCGATCAACGCACCCGCCGCGACCGGGCCGACCAGTTGGCCGAGGGAGACACCGATGGTGAAGTGGCCGAAGTTGCGGTCCTGTTCGTGCGGGGCGGACTGGCGGGCGACGAGCGACTGGCCGCCGATGACGAAGCACAGGTGGCCGAGGCCCATCACCCCGCTCCAGACCGCCATGGTCCACAGAGAGCCCGCGAGGCCGCTGAGCGCGCAGCCGCCGGATATCAGCACCACGCCGACCGGCAGCAGCGGCGCGCACCGCCCGTGGTCCGTACGGCGGCCCAGCGGTACGGCGGCGAAGAGCGGCAGCAGCGCGTACACACCGGCGATGACGCCGATCGCCCGCTCGTCCGCGCCCAGCGCGAGAGCCCGGTAGGAGACGGCGGGCCGGGCCATCGACACCGCCCCCTGCGCGAAGCTGAAGGCGATGACGAGGCGGAGCAGCCAGCCGCGGTTCCCACCGGGCGCCATGTGCGAGTCCTCCGTGGACGTGAAAGAAGCGGATCAGATGATTCCGAAGAGGATTCCTGCCCCGAGGATCAACAGGCATGTGAGCGCGGCCCACTTGACCACGAACTTGGTGTGGTCGCCGAACTCCACCTTGGCCATGCCGACCAGGACGTAGACGGCCGGGACGAGCGGGCTCGACATGTGCAGCGGCTGTCCGACGAGGGAGGCACGGGCCATCTCCAGCGGCGAGACGCCGTGCGCCGCGCCGGCCTCGGCGAGGACCGGGAGGACACCGAAGTAGAAGCCGTCGTTGGACATGAAGTAGGTGAGCGGAAGGCTCAGGACGCCGGTGACGAGGGCCATGTGCGGGCCCATGCCCTCGGGGATGACGTCCACCATCCAGCGGGCCATGTGGTCGACCATGCCGGTGCCCTGGAGGACGCCGGTGAAGACGGCGGCGGCGAAGACCATGCCGGAGACGTTGAGGACGTTGTCGGCGTGGGCGGCGAGGCGGGCCTTCTGGTCGGGGATGTGCGGGAAGTTCACGGTGAGCGCGAGCGCGGCGCCGAGCAGGAACAGCACCGGGATCGGCAGCCACTCCATGATCATGGAGGTCAGCAGGGTGGCCGTGAGCAGCGCGTTGAACCAGTAGAGCTTGGGGCGCAGGGTGGGGCGGTTCGGGTCGAGGACCTGGAAGCGCTCCGCGTCGCCGGCCTCGTCGTCCTCGGCGTCGGTGCCCGAGCCGGACCCGCCGTTGGCCGCCGGGGCCTTGCCCGTGCCGGAGGCACCGGAGCCGGTGCCGGCTCCGACCAGGACGGTCTCGGTCTCCTCGACCTTCTCGTCCACCAGGATCTCGTTCAGCGTGAGCACGCCGAGCCTCTTGCGCTCGCGCATGCCGAGGACGTACGAGAGGACGAAGACGCCCAGCAGGCCGACGGCCAGGGCCGGGATCATCGGGACGAAGATGTCGCTGGCGTCGAGCTTCAGCGCGGTGGCCGCGCGGGCCGTCGGGCCGCCCCAGGGCAGGGTGTTCATCACGCCGTTGGCCATGGCGGCGACACCGGTCATCACGACCAGGCTCATCTTCAGCCGCTTGTACAGCGGGTACATCGCCGAGACGGTGATCATGAAGGTGGTCGAGCCGTCGCCGTCCAGCGAGACGATCGCGGCGAGGATCGCCGTACCGACGACGATCCGCATCGGGTCGGCCTTCGCGAACTTCAGGATCCCGCGCACGACCGGGTCGAAGAGGCCGACGTCGATCATCACACCGAAGTAGACGATCGCGAACATGAGCATCGCCGCGGTGGGGGCGAGGCTGGTGACGCCGTCGATGACGTAGTCACCGAGCTTGGCGCCCTTCCCGACGAAGACGCAGAACAGGGCCGGGATCAGTACGAGCGCCGCGATCGGCGACATCTTCTTCATCATGATCAGGACCAGGAAGGTCGCGATCATGGCGAAGCCGAGGATGGTCAACATGAGTGGATACCTAACGTTCGCCCTTGAACTCCCACCGGAGTCGGCAGTGCGATGACGTTAGGACCCGTCAAGTGGCGTTAACAAGACGTTGACATGCGAGCAATAAGCGCAAAACTGCTGGTCACAGCTTTGGGCTGCTCACAGCGCCGCCACGGCGGCCAGTTCTACGGGTATGCCGTTGAGGACCGCGTTGCCCGAGAGCGGGTCGAGCAGGCTGCCGTCGAGGAGCTGGTTGACGTTGACGCCGGGGTCCTTGGCGGCATGGCCGAGCCGGGTCCCGGGCCGGTCGTGACCCCAGCCGTGCGGCAGGCTGACCACGCCGGGGCGCACGCCGTCGGTGACCTCGGCCTCGGTCACCACCTCTCCCCCGGCGCCCTTGATCCGTACCGCGCCGCCGTCCTTCAGACCGAGCCGTTCGGCGTCCTCGGGGTGGATGTGCAGGGTGCAGCGGTTGGTGCCGCCGGTGAGGGCGGGGACGTTGTGCATCCAGCTGTTGTTGGAGCGCAGATGCCTGCGGCCGACGAGGACGAGCCCGTCGGCCTTGTGGCGCAGGGCCTCGCGCAGCCGGGGCAGGTCGTCCGCGATCGGCCGCGGCAGCAGCTCGACCTTGCCGCTCCTGGTCTTCAGCGGCTGCGGCAGCCGGGACTTCAGCGGTCCGAGGTCGATCCCGTGCGGGTGTGCGAGCAGCTTGGTGAGGCTCAGCCCGTCCGGGCGTACGCCGAAGCCGTCGCCGTAGGGGCCGAGGCGCAGCATCATGTCGAGCCGCCGCTCGGGGCCGGTGTCGCCGGCGAGTGCGGCGCTGAGCTCACTCGGCTCGCGGCCGCGCACGGGCGAGTGGGCGTCCTTGACGGCCTTGCCGAGGGTCTGGCCGATGACCAGGTCGTCCACCGCGGACGGGTCGGCGCCGTGCATGCCGGTCGCGGCGAGGATCAGCCGGGCGAAGATCTCCGTCTCCGCCATCCGGCCGGGCTCCAGCGGGACGGCGGGGCGGGTGTAGCGGACCTGGTTGCGCACGGCGAGGGTGTTGAAGGCGAAGTCGTGGTGCGGGCTCTGGGAGGGCGGGGGCGGCGGCAGCACGACGTGGGCGTGGCGCGAGGTCTCGTTCAGGTACGGATCGACGCTGACCATGAAGTCGAGCGAGCCGAGGGCCTTGTCGAGCCGGTTGCCGTCGGGGGCGGACAGCACGGGGTTGGCGGCGACGACCACGAGTGCCCGGATCGGCTCGCCCTCCTCGGTCGCGGTGTCGATCTCCTCGGCGAGCGCGGAGAGCGGCAACTCCCCCTTGGCCTCGGGGTGTCGGCTCACCCGGGAGTGCCAGCGCCCGAGGGCGAACCCGTGGCTGGGTCCCGCGGGCCGGGGGGTCCGGTCGGTGGCCGCCTGCGGGAAGAGCGCGCCGCCGGGACGGTCGAGGTTGCCGGTGAGGATGTTGAGCACGTCGACGAGCCAGCTGGCCAGGGTGCCGTGCGGGACCGTGCAGCTGCCGATGCGGCCGTACACGGCGGCGGTTGGGGCCGCGGCGAGTTCGCGGGCGAGGGCGCGGATCTCGGAGGCTTCGACGTCACAGGTGCCGGCGACGGCCTCGGGGGTGAAGTCCCCGACGGCTTCCCGGAGTTCGTCGACCCCTTGGAGATGCGGGGTCAACTCCCCTGTGTCCACGAGCCCTTCCTCGAAGAGCACGTACGCCATCGCCGCGAGCAGCAGGGCGTCGGTGCCGGGCCGGACGGCGATGTGCCGGTCGGCGAGCTTTGCGGTGCGGGTGCGGCGGGGGTCGATGACGGTGAGGGTGCCGCCGCGGGCCTTGAGCGCCTTGAGCTTGCCGGGGAAGTCGGGGGCGGTGCACAGACTCCCGTTGGACTCCAGGGGGTTGGCGCCGATGAGGAGCAGGTGGTCGGTGTGGTCGAGGTCGGGCACGGGGATGGCGTTGGCGTCGCCGAACAGCAGGCCGCTGGAGACGTGCTTGGGCATCTGGTCCACCGTCGAGGCGGTGAAGATGCTGCGGGTGCCGAGTCCGGCCAGCAGGACCGTCGGGTAGAGGGCGCCGGCCACGGTGTGGACGTTGGGGTTGCCGAGGACGACCCCGACGGAGTTCGCCCCGTGCCCGTCGACGACCGCCCGGATGCCGGCGGCGACCGCGTCGAAAGCCTCTTCCCAGGTGGCCTCGCGCAGCTCACCGTCCCGTCGTACGAGAGGGGTGCGCAGCCGGTCGGGGTCCCCGTCGACGGCACCGAAGGAGGCCCCCTTCGGGCAGATGAACCCCTTGCTGAACACGTCGTCGCGGTCCCCGCGGGCGCCGGTGACCCGGGTCCCCTCGACGGTGAGCGTCAGACCACAGGTGGCCTCGCACAGGGGGCAGATACGCAGAGCGGTGCGGGACACGGGTCCTCCCGGGGCGGCGGTGCCTGACCCAGTGAGCATACCGACCGGTATGCACGTGTGGGAGGCCTTCACCGGCGAATTCCGCGGGAGCGTCAGTCCAGGACCCTCGCCAGATAGGCCCGCAACATCTCCCGGGCCTCCTGGATGATCTTCTCGTCCCCTTCGGGCGCCATCCGGAAGGCCAGGTGGACCAGGGTGTCTGCGGTCTCCACGGCGATGAGGAAGGTGCGGCGCAGGTCGTCGTCCGGTTCGCGGGAGAGGTAGCCGGAGAGGAGCTCGGTGAGGCGGTCGGCCACACGGTGGTTGGGTTCGGCGTGCCGGGCACCGACGGGGATCTGGTTGCCGAAGTCGACGAGGGAGAAGCCGGGGGCGGTGCGCTTCATGGCGAGGTACTCGTCGAGGACGACGTCCATCGCGGTACGCCAGCCCCCTTCCTCGCCCGACTCCTTGAGACGTTCGGTGACGCCGACCGTGAAACGCTCCAGGTTGCGCTGGGCGAGGGCGTCGACCATCTGCCGCTTGTTGCCGAAGAAGCGGTACACCGAGCCGATGGGCACACCGGCGCGCAGGGCGACGGCGCGGGTGCTCAGGTCGTCGTAGCCGACCTCGTCGAGCAGGTCGGCGCAGGCGTCGAGGATTCTGGTCAGCCGTTCGGCACTGCGCCGCTGCACGGGGGCGCGGCGAAGCGAGGTCGCTTGGGGCACGGGCTTCATGATGCCTTTCCGCCGCGGTCCGGTGAACCCTGCCACCTGGTACGGGGCGGGAGGCCTGCGGCACTCACCGGGCACCGTCGGCGCTTGCCGCGGGCCGCGCCTGCGAGGCCGTGCTGCCGGTCCGAAGGAGGGAGACACCCTCACTCATGCGCCCCACGGTCCGGGATTCCGGGCCTGCGCCGCCGACGCCGGTGCCGGTGCCGGCCAGCGCGGTCAGGACGCCGCCACCTGCACGCCCACCGGCCCGCGCGACCGCGACGCCACCGTCGGCGGCGGCCACCGGCTGCGATCCCGGGACATCGCCGCCCCCGCTCGCGCGCACAGCGGGCCGGGCCTCCGAAGCACCTCCCTCCGAACCCCCGCCCGTGACGAACCGCGCCCCCGAACCACCGCCCACGCTCCCCCTGGCCCCCGACTCCGAAGCACCGCTCCCCGTCGGCTGGGGTTCCGACGCCGTCACGTCCGCCGTGCTCTCGACCGGGGCGCCGTCGACGGCCCAGACGGTGCCGTCGTCGGCGTAGAGGCGGGCGGTGACCGTGTGGGTGCCCTGCGGGACGTACGCGGCCGCGAGGCGGTAGGACGGGGCGCGCAGGGTGGTGACGGGGCGGTCGTCCACGAAGAGGACGGCGACACCGCGGCCGGAGGCCGCCTTCGCCTTCGTCGCGGCGGGCGAGAAGGTGAAGTTCTCGACGGTCAGCCGCACGGACCAGCTGTCGTCGGTGTCCGGCTGCACCACTATGCCGACGTCGGGGGCGTTGTCCTTGTCCACCTCGCGGTAGTGGCGGCCCTCGTGATCGGTGTCGCCGAGGACCTTGCCCACCGGTGACACCGACTGTCCGTCCTTGTTCTTCTGTGCCCCATCGGCGCCACAGCTCACGGATCCGGTCACCAGCAGGACACAGACCGCGAGCAGGGCAAGGAGTCCCCGCGTCCACGACATGCCGGGGAGCGTAGAACACAGGTCCGACAACGCGAATCCCCCTGGGGTCTGGTTCTCGTCCTCCTCCCTGAGGAGGTCACGAGGGGGACATCGGTTCCACGGAACGTGCTCTTGCGCCGAGGACACCACAATCCTACGGTGTTCCATAGGAATCAGACCGCAAGGGAGCGATCATGAACGGGGACGCAGCGCTCGCGCGCGGCGACGCACGCAAGACCGCCGAGGGCCTGGCCCACCTCTCCGGATTCGGCAACGAGCACGCCTCGGAGGCCGTCCCGGGCGCCCTCCCCGTGGGCCGCAACGCCCCGCAGCGCGCCCCCCTCGGCCTGTACGCGGAACAGCTCAGCGGTACGGCGTTCACCGAGCCCCGCGCCCACAACCGCCGCTCCTGGCTGTACCGCATCCGCCCCTCCGCCGCGCATCCGGCGTTCACGCACACCCACAACGGCCACCTCCGCACGGCCCCCTTCACCGAGTCGGTCCCGGACCCGAACCGGCTGCGCTGGAACCCGCTGCCGGAGCCCGTCGAGGGCACCGACTTCCTCGCCGGCCTGTGGACCCTCGGCGGCAACGGCGACGTCACCCAGCGCACCGGCATGGCCGTGCACCTCTACCACGCCACCGACTCCATGGACCGCGTCTTCAGCAACGCCGACGGCGAGCTGCTGATCGTCCCGGAGCGCGGCGGGCTGCTGCTGCGCACGGAGTTCGGGCTGCTGCATGTGGAGCCGGGCCATGTGGCGCTGATCCCTCGCGGGGTGCGCTTCCGTGTGGAGCTGCTCGACACTGCGCCGAATCGCGGGCAGAGCCCGACCGCCCGCGGTTATGTGTGCGAGAACTATGGGGCCCCCTTCCAGCTCCCCGACCTCGGCCCGATCGGCGCCAACGGTCTCGCCAACGCCCGTGACTTCCTCGCCCCCGTCGCCGCCTACGAGGACGTCGAGGGGCCGGTGGAGGTGGTCAACAAGTTCTGCGGCAACCTCTGGACGGCGACCTACGACCACTCCCCGCTCGACGTGGTCGCATGGCATGGCAACCATGTGCCGTACGTCTACGACCTGCGCCGCTTCAATGTCATCGGCTCCATCTCCTACGACCACCCCGACCCGTCGATCTTCACCGTGCTGACGTCCCCGTCGGACACGCCGGGCCTGGCCGGAGTCGACTTCGTGGTCTTCGCGCCACGCTGGCTGGTGGGCGAGGACACCTTCCGGCCGCCGTACTTCCACCGGAACGTGATGAGCGAGTACATGGGCCTGATCGAGGGCGCCTACGACGCCAAGGCGGAGGGCTTCGTGCCCGGCGGCGGCTCGCTGCACAACATGATGTCGGCGCACGGACCCGACCGGGAGACGTTCGACCGGGCGAGCGCGGCCGAGCTCAAGCCCCAGAAGGTCGACGACGGGCTCGCGTTCATGTTCGAGACCCGCTGGCCGGTGACGCTCACGGCGCAGGCGGCCCGGGCGGACCACCTCCAGTCGCACTACGACGACGTGTGGCGGGGCCTGGAACGTCACTTCCGCCCGTTGCACTGACCGATCCGCGGAAGGTACGGATAGCCCGTGACCTCCTTCGCCCCGGACTCGATCGTCCTGAACCGCAAGCTGCCGCTCTGGTACCAGGTGTCGCAGTCCCTGCGCGCCTCGATACTCGGCCGCTCCCTCCAGGACCCGCTCCGCCTGCCCACCGAGGAACAGCTCGCGGGCCACTACGGCGTGAGCGTGCTGACCATGCGGCAGGCGCTGAAGGAGCTGGAGGACGAGGGGCTGATCACCCGTCACCGGCGCCGGGGCACCTTCATCGAGCCCGACGCGCGAAGGGGCGCCCCGGTCCGGCTGCTCGGCTCCGTGGACGCCATCGTGGCCCAGCAGTCCGGCATGACGACCGAACTGCTGGAACACGGCAAGTCGCCCGTGCCGCCCGAACTCGCCGAGTACTTCCCGGACCTGGACGAGGTGGCGTCGTACCACCGGCTGCGCAGCGACGAGAAGACGGGCGAGCCGACCAACCATGCCCGCAACTACGTCCGCCCCGAACTGGCCGCCCGCATCGACCCGTCGGACCTGGCGCGCCGGCCGATGACGAAGGTGCTGCGGGACGTCGTCGGGGTGGACATCGGCCGCATCACGGACACCGTGGAGGCACGGCTCGCGGACCCGGAGACCGCCCGGCTGCTCCAAGTCCCGCTGCTCAGCCCGATCCTGCACTACACGGGGGTCACCTACGACACGGGCGGCCGGGTGCTCGACGCGGCGGTGATCCACTACCGGGGCGACCGGTTCTCCTTCTCGGTGACTCTGGACGCCACGTGAACCCACTGGCCCCGGCCGCCTGTCGGCGAGAGGTCGTACGATGCCCAGCGTGACGCACGACGACGCTCCGCCGCTGGCGGACCTCATGCCGTGGTCCGTCGCACCGCCGCGGCTCGGCCGAGGGTGGCCGACGGGCCCCGACGCGGCATCCCTCAAAGCCCGCTGGGACGCCCTGCTGAAGGCCGAGGGGCCCGACCGGGAGGCCCTGTTCGAGCCCACCCGCTCCCGCACCCTGCGCTCGGCTCTCGGACAGCTGCCGGGGCGGACGGGCGGCACCGAGAGGCTCACGCGCGCCTCCGGCCCGTGCCCGGAGCCGGTACGGGTCCTGTCCGGGCCCTTCGACGAGCAGTGGCTGATCCCGGACCAGCGGCTGATCGACGCGGCCCGGCCCGAGCTGTGGCGGGTGGCGGACGACGAGCAGGTGTTCGTGGTGGAGACCCCCACGGACGGCCGGGGCCCCCAGCTCCTGGCGACCTCGGTGCTCCCCCTGCTCCGCCCGGGCCGCATCCGCCCGCTGTACCGCCGCCCGGGCGGCGCCGAACCGAACCTGGCTCCGGGCCTCCTGGAGCACCTGGGCACCCGGCTCGGTATCCCGGTGGCACCTCTGGACGTCCTCGCCTGGATCGTGACGGCGGTCCGCCCGGGCCTCACCGTCCCGCTCACCGACGACCCCGAACTGTGGTGCCGCGGCGTCGAGTCGGGCCGCCGCACGCTGTGGCTGATGCGCCGCGACGGCGACCGGCCGAAGCTGCCGGGAGGTCGCCGTCCGTACGTACGCGCACCGCTGCCGTCCCGCCCCCTGATCCTGGACTACGACCGCGACGAGGAGGCCCTGCTGCTCGACGAGGGCCGCGTCTCTCCCGTACCGCCGGAGGCCTGGGACTTCCAGGCGGGCGGCGTCCGGGTGCTGGAGCAGTGGTTCGCGGCTCGGGTCGCGGAACCGGAGCCGGGCACCCTGTCCGCGATCCGCCCGGCGACCTGGCCGCAGGCATGGACGTCGGAGCTGCTCGAACTGATCACGGTGCTGGCCCTGCTGGCGGATCTCCAGCCGTTGGAGGACGATGTGACTTCACAGATCTCGGCGAGCGACCTGCGTGAGGCGGGGGTATTGCCGGTGCCGGAGAGCGCGCGGAAGCCGGCGTCTGTCTTCGATCACCACGAGGAGGGCCCAGAAGGCCAGTTCGCGCTGCTGTAACCCCGCTAGGGGCGCGGGGAACCGCGCGACCAGCCACCACGGCGCCGCACCCGGCACCGAACAGTCACCCCCGCGGCGAGAACCCGTCCAGGACCCGCTCCAGCATCCGCTCGAACACCGCGTCCAGATCGATCGGCCCCGCGTCCTCCATGAACGACGCCGCCAGCCGCGGATACGCCCCAGACGCCACCTGACTGCCCAGGTAGGCGATCCGCACCGCGTTCTCCTGCTCCTCGGACCACGGCAGCGACCGCACGCGCTCGGCGGTGGAGAGCTCGTTGGAGACGTACGTCGTCACACACCCGTTGAGCATCGCGACCAGCTCGATCTTCGTGCCGGCGCGGGCGTCCAGCGGGTCGAGGCAGGCGAGGCAGTGCTCCAGGTAGCGCAGGGCGTTGGGGCTGAAGCCGTACACCCCTGACATCAGCCGCACCATCCAGGGATGCCGGTGCATGAGGGCCTTGGTCTGGCGCGCGTTGCGCAGCATGTCGGCCCGCCAGTCACCGGTCGGCTCGAACAGCTCGTGCTCCCCGCTGACCGCGTCCACCATCAGCTCGTACAGGTCCTCCTTACGGGGGACGTAGTTGTACAGGGACATCGTCCCGCAGCCCAGTTCGGCCGCGACATGGCGCATCGACACCGCGTCCAGCCCGCCGGCGTCGGCCAGCCGCACCGCCGCCGCCGCGATGTCCGCCCTGGTGAACGCGGGCTTCGGCCCACGCCCCGTCCGCTCGGGACGGGCCCAGATCACTTCGGGTACGGCCGCTCGGCCCGCCATCGATCATCACCTCGGCCACCATCCTAGTTACGTACAGCGTACGTAGTGCGCTATGGTCCTGCCATGACTTCTACGTACGCTGTACTTAGTGAAGGTCTGGAAAAGCGGTTCGGGGAGGTCCATGCCGTGCGCGGCCTGGATCTCGCCGTGGCCCCGGGCACGGTCTGCGGCATCCTCGGCCCCAACGGCGCGGGCAAGACCACGGCCGTACGGCTGCTGACCACGCTGCTGCGGCCGGACGCCGGCTCCGCGCGGGTCGCGGGGCACGACCTCGTCCGGGAGCCGGAGGCGGTGCGCCGCGCCATCGCCGTCACCGGGCAGCACGCGTCGGTCGACGGGGACCTCACCGGGCGCCAGAACCTGCGGCTGTTCGCCCGGCTGCACCGGGTGCGGGGGCCGGCCGAGCGGGCCGCCGAGCTGCTCGACCGCTTCGGACTGACCGAGGCCGCCGACCGGGCCGCGTCCACCTACTCGGGAGGGATGCGGCGCCGTCTCGATCTCGCGGCGAGCCTGATCCGGCGCCCCGAGATCCTGTTCCTCGACGAGCCGACGACCGGACTCGACCCGGCCAGCCGCAACATCGTCTGGGAGGCCGTGCGCGATCTGACGGCGGACGGCACGACCGTGCTGCTGACCACGCAGTACCTGGAGGAGGTCGACCGGCTCGCCCATGACATAGCCCTGGTGGACAAGGGGCGGGTCGCGCACACGGGTTCGCCGGCCCAGCTCAAGGCGCTGATCGGGGCGCACGTCGAGATCGTCGTCACGGACGCGGACCTCCTGGTGAAGGCGGCCGGCGTGCTCGACCAACTCACCGGCGGCGAACCGTCGTTCGACCACGACCGGAACGCGATCGGCGCGATCACCCGGGACTCCACGCTCACCCTGCCCCGGCTGGTGCGCGAACTGGACGCGGCGGGCGTGCCGTTGCTCGACGCGAGCATCCGGCCGCCGACCCTCGACGACGTCTTCCTGCGACTCACCAAGGAGCTTGCGACATGAGCATGTTGGCCTACGACGGCACCGCGATGCTGGGCCGTCAGCTGCGGCGGGTCCGGAACAACCCGGGGCTGCTGATCCTGACCCAGACCATGCCGATCACCATGCTGCTGTTCTTCGGCTACGTCTTCGGCAGCGCGCTGGCGATGCCGGGCGAGGAGTACCGGTCGTTCCTGGTGCCGGGCCTGCTGGTGGCGACGGCGGCGAACGGGATCATGACCGGGATGTTCCAGGCGGCCCAGGACGTCCACCGGGGCGTGACCGACCGGCTGCGCACCCTGCCGATCAGCCGGGCGGCCGTGCCGCTGGGCCAGTCGGTCGCAGACGTGTTGGTGACCGCGGCGGGCCTGGTGCCGTTCCTGCTGGTGGGACTCGCGGTGGGCTGGCGCGTCGAGGGGTCCGCGCTCCGGGCGGCGGGCGCGCTCGCACTGCTGCTGCTGTTCCGGTTCGCGACCACCTGGATCGGCATCTTCCTCGGCCTGCTCACCGGTAGCGAGGAGGCGGCGGGCCAGCTGGGCGGGGCGACCTTCGTCCTGCCGCTGCTGTCCAACGCGTACATCCCGGCCGAGGGGCTGCCCGGGTGGCTGCGCGCTCTCGCCGAGTGGAACCCGATCAGCGCGGTGACCACGGCCCTGCGGGACCTGTTCGGCAACGCCCCGGTGCCGGAGGGGGCCGCCTGGCCGGTCGCACACCCGATCGCCGGGTCACTGATCTGGTGTGCGCTGCTGATCGCGGTCTTCGCACCGCTCGCCGTACGGCGGTATGCACGCGGGGAGGACTGAACACCGCTTGCCGGGAGGGGAGTTCGGGCCCATCGGGGCCCGGGCCGACCTCGGGGGCGTGCATGCCGAAGATGGTGCGTACCGGGAGGCCGAGCCGCGGGACGTGTCCCACGCTCGGCCGACTCACCTGGATCGTGCTGCATGCCGTGGGGATGACGGGCAGGATCGCAGCACGATACCGGGCGACCAGAGCTCAGTGCCCGCCGAACAGCGAACGGCGCAGTCGGCGCAGCGGCGCGAACAGCGAGACGCGGCGTACCCGGGCACCCCTGTCACTGCGCTCCTGCTCGCTGGTGTCACGCGCGGTCAGCTCAAGCATCAGCGACGTCGCCTCAGCCGTCTCCCGCTGCGGGACGGCAGGTCCCGACAGCACCGAGAGATGGCGGTCGAGGCGCGAACTGGTCGCGCTGCTCCCGCAGGTGATCGCAGGGACCCTCGCCCTGCGCACTGCTATCTGTTCCATGTCACTCCCCACCCGTACGAGTCCACCCGGCCCGGGCAGGGTAACCCTATCGCCCCGTCGGGGCACACGTGTATCGGCGTCACAGGATTCACCTTCCCCGCAAGGGCGTTGACGACGCCTCCATGATTACTCTCCGAATCCGACCGATTTCAGGGCGAGTTGGACAACCGGCTGGGTAGTGGGCTGTGGTGATCCCCCGTCGGGTTCGACCGTCACAGCGAGTGATGTGGCGGACTTGTCGAGTCCGCTCGCGACCAAGGGCGTGTCGGCGGCGAAGAGCCCGAGGGAGCGCGGTTGCTCGTTGGGGCGCATGAGCCACAGTTGGCGCACCCGGCCGCTCGGAGGGGCGCTGTACCCGCTCAGGGTGACGACCGCGCGCCCCTCGGATGCGGAAGCGATCACTCCGATCGTCCGGCCCTGTGCGTCCTGTCCTCGGGTCGCCCGCGCGTCCCCGGCCTGGAGAACGTGGGCGATCTCACTGGCCTGGGCCTTCTGCGCATCCAGTTCGTCCTGGGTCCGGTTGGCCTGGACGGCGAACAGCGAGGCGACGACGAGAGCCGCGGCCGCGGTGGCCGTCGCGAAGGGCACGAACAGGGGACGCCGCTGACGCTGCCTGGGCGGCGGCTGGACCCCCCAGACATGCGGCGGCAGCTGCGACTTGCGCGCCCGTACCGGCTCCGGCCGCGCGCGGGCCGGCTCGGGCCGCACGGCCGACTCCTGCGGGATGGTGCGTACGGCGGCCAGCACCCGGTCGCGCATCGCGGTCGGCGGCGGAGCGGCGGCCGACCACGCGAGCCGTACCGCGTCCTCGGACAGGGCACGCACTTCCGCCGCACAGCTGTCGCAGTCCTTGAGGTGCCGCTCGAAGCGGGCCCGCTCGGCGGGCTCCAGCGCGTCGAGGGCGTACGGGGCCGCGAGGGAGTGCAGATCTTCCCGGCGGAAGAGGCTCATGCCGCACCTCCCAGGCACTCCCGCAAGCGGGTCAGTCCGTCACGCATCCGCGTCTTCACCGTGCCGAGCGGCAGCGAGAGCCGCTCGGCCACTTCACGGTACGTGTAGCCGTCGTAGTAGGCGAGGGTGACGGACTGCCGCTGGAGCTCGGTCAGGCGCTCCAGGCACCGGCGCACCCACTCGCGTTCGAGGCCCGCCTCGACCTCCTCGGTCACCTGGTCGAAGGCGGTGTGGTGGGCCCGGCGTGCCTCGCGCTGCTCGCGTTCACCGGCCGCGCGGGCGCTGCGCACCCGGTCGACGGCACGGCGGTGCGCGAGGGTGAGGATCCAGGACAGCGCGCTGCCGCGGCGGGGGTCGAACCGCGCGGCGGACCGCCAGGTCTCCAACAGCACCTCCTGCGACACCTCCTCCGACTGCGCCGGATCACGCACCACACGCCGTACCAGCCCGAACACCGGCCCGGCCACGAGCCCGTAGAGCTCCTCGAATGCCATCTGGTCCCCGCCCGCCACGAGCAACAGAAGCTCATCCGCTTCCAACTCGCCGCCCCCTCCCGCAAAGCCGCACCTGGGCCGTCCCGTCCCACGAGGTATTCGCAACGAACACACCTCCGGATGGGGTTACGGATCAGAAGGCCGAAAACGCGGGTCGAGCAGCAGAAAAGAAGTTTTGAGATTCGACCAATCCGGCCCGCCCACCACTCCGAATCACCGGCGTCAGGCAAGTTGGACTGAGGACGGACGGCATGACACCTATCTCCAGGAGTGGCTCGGGACGCAGGAGTCTCGCGACCCTCGTATGTGGTGCGCTGGCCGCCGGAGGGCTCGCAGCCGCCGGTGTGGCCACGCTGGAACCTGGGGCGGCCTCCGCCTCCAGTCACCGGGAGGCCCCGCTGATCTCGGGCGACCCCCAGCACGACAACACGGACCTCTACGCGTTCGTCAGCCCCGACAAGCCGGACTCGACGACGATCGTCGCCAACTGGATCCCGTTCGAGGAGCCCGGCGGCGGCCCGAACTTCTACCAGTTCGCCGAGGACGCCCAGTACGACCTCCACATCGACAACAACGGTGACGGACAGGGCGACCTGCTCTACCGCTTCACCTTCAAGACGCACGTCAAGAACAAGAAGTCGTTCCTGTACAACACCGGCGTGGTCGAGAGCCTCGACGACCCGGACCTGAACGTCACCCAGACGTACGACATCGAGCTCTTCCGGTTGAAGTACGGGAAGGTCCAGTACAAGACGAAGGTCGCCGACGACATCCCGGTGGCGCCGTCGAACGTCGGCAAGGCGTCCATGCCGAACTACGAGAAGCTGCGCGACCAGGCGGTCTACAAGCTTCCCGGCGACGCGACGGCCTTCGCCGGCCAGGCCGACGACCCGTTCTTCGCCGACCTGCGCGTCTTCGACCTGCTGTACGGCGGAAACCTCACCGAGGTCGGCAACGACACGCTCAAGGGCTACAACGTCAACTCGATCGCCCTCCAGGTCCCGACGGACATGATCGCCGAGTCCTCGCACCAGCCGGTCGTGGGCATCTGGTCGACGACCCAGCGCAGGAACGCGCAGGGGTACTACTCCCAGGTCTCGCGCCTCGGCAACCCGCTCGTCAACGAGGTAGTCAACCCGCTGAAGGACAAGGACAAGTTCAACGCGTCCTCGCCCTGGCAGGACGGTCAGTTCCTGAAGAACGTGACCAACCCCGAACTGCCGAAGCTCATCGAGGCGATCTACAAGATCCCGGCCCCGAAGGAGCCCCGCAACGACCTCGTGGACGTGTTCCTCAAGGGTGTGAAGGGGCTGAACCAGCCGCCCCACGTCCGCCCCGCCGAGGAGCTGCGCCTCAACACGTCCATCAAGCCCACCGATTCTCCGAAGCGGCTCGGTGTGCTTGATGGCGACAACGCCGGATTCCCGAACGGCCGTCGGCTCACCGACGACGTGATCGACGCCTCGCTCCAGGTCGTCGAGGGCGAGCTGGTCGGGTCCAAGAACGACCTCGGTGACGCCGTCGACAAGAACGACAAGGACTTCGAGAAGTCGTTCCCGTACGTGGCGCTGCCGACGGAGGGTTCGCGCGGTCCGCTCGCCAAGGGCACGTCCGGCGGGAACGACGTCCGCAACCAGCTCGGGGACGCGCTCTCCCCGGCGGGGACCTCCGGCTCGGACAACATGTCCCTGATCGCGGGGTCCGCGGGTGCGGGGGCTGCGGGTATCGCGCTCATCGGTTTGGCGCTGATGTGGTGGCGCCGGATGCGGCGGCGCGCCTACTAGGCCCGCCGATCCCCCCACCCCCCCTTACTGGCGCGGCCCGCACGACTCCATCCCCCACGGTGCGGGCCGCGCCGCGGTACACGATCGATCACGAACGAATCAGGAGAGGGCATGTCCGGGTCTACGACCGACAGCGCACCCGAGGACGAGCAGAGCGGTTCGTCGGAGACCGTGGAGCCCTCTGCTCAGGCCGACGACGAGACGGTCGCCGAAGAGAAGATCGCCGCCGTGCGGCGGGTCTCGGCGGCCGGCCGGCGCTGGCAGGCCGCTCAACTCGCCGGGTGCGCGGCCCTGTTGGCGGTCGCGCTGACGGGCGGGTCGATCGCCTTCGGGGCGCTGCGGGACGGCGGCACGGCCACCGTCGCGAGTTCTTCGTCGGCCGTCTCCCCCGGTCTCATGGCGAGCGGTGACCTCGACGCCGGCATCAAGGCGATCCAGGCCCATCTGCGCGGCCAGCCCAGGGACTTCGGCAGCTGGGCCACCCTCGGGCTCGCCTACGTCGAGCAGGCACGGACCAAGGGTGACCCGTCCCGGTACCCGCAGGCCGAACAAGCCCTCAAGAAGTCACTGGAGTTGGCGCCCGACAACGACCAGGGGCTCGCCGGTCTCGCCGCCCTCGCCGCGGCCCGGCACGACTTCAAGGGCGCCCTCACGTACGCCGACAGGACCCTGAAGCAGAACCCGTACGACGAGCGCGCCCTCTGCTCCCGGATCGACGCCCTCGTCGAACTCGGCCGCTACGCCGAGGCGTCGAAGGCCGCCGACCTCGCGGACGAACGGCGGCCCGGCATCCCGGTGTTCACCCGCTACGCCTACGTCCACGAACTGCGCGGCGACGTCCGCACCGCCCGCGCCGTCCTGGAGCGGGCCCTGTCCACCGCGACCACTCCGGGCGACATCGCCTACGTGGCCGCCGCGCTGGGCCAACTCGCCTGGAACCAGGGCGACTACGACACGGCCCTGACCGACTACGCCCGTGCCCTCGCCGCCGACGACGCCTACCTCCCCGCCCTGGAGGGCAGGGCCCGCGCCCAGTCCGCGAGCGGCCACCGGGCCGCCGCGGTCAAGGGCATGGAGGCCGTCGTGGCCCGGTATCCGCTGCCCGGGCCGCTCGTCGCGCTCGGGGAACTGTACGAGGACCGGGGTGCCGACGGGGACAAGGCCAGGGCCGGCGACCAGTACGCGCTCGTCGACGCCTGGATCGCGCTCGCCCGCGCCAACGGCGTCAACGCCGACCTCGACACCGCGCTCGCCGCCGCCGACCACGGTGACAAGGGCTCCGCCCTGAAGGCCGCCCGCGCCGAGTGGGCCCGCCGGCACACCGTGCACACCGCGGACGCCCTCGCGTGGGCCCTGCACGTCAACGGCCGCGACAAGGAGGCCCTGCCGTACACCCGGCAGGCCACCGCCACCGGCTACCGCAACGCCTCCTTCCTCTACCACCGCGGGATCATCGAGCTCGCGACGGGCGACCGGAAGGCCGGCCGGAGCCATCTGACCTCCGCCCTGAAGCTCAACCCCGGTTTCTCCCCCCTCGGCGCCCGTGAGGCCCGCAAGGCCCTCAAGGAGGCGTCGAAGTGAAGCCCCGCCGTCTGTTCGCGTCCCTCACGGCCGTCCTGACGGCGGCCTGTGCGCTCGCGCTGCTCCCTTCCGGCAGCGCGAGCGCCCACCCCCTCGGCAACTTCACCGTCAACCGTTACGACGGTCTCGTCGCCGCCCCCGGTCTGCTCCGCGTCGACCACGTCGAGGACCTCGCCGAGATCCCCGCCACCCAGGCCAAGCCTGACATCGACAAGCTCGGCATGACGGAGTGGGCGGCCCAGCGCTGCCAGAAGGCGGCGGAGGGCTCCAAGGTCACCGTCGACGGTCGCACGACCGCTCTGGCCGTGAAGACCGGCCACGCGCGCGTGCGTCCCGGTCAGGCAGGGCTCCACACCCTGCGCGTGGAGTGCCGGCTGACCGCCCCGCTGCCCGAGGACGCCACCGTCACGCTCGGGTTCCACAGCGCGGGCACCGACTCGGGGCCCGGCTGGCGCGAGATCACCGCGCGCGGCGACCGCATGACACTCGCGAGGTCGGACGTCCCCACGAAGTCGGTCTCGGACGAACTGACCACGTACCCGCAGGAGTTGCTCTCCTCTTCCGCTGACACCGTGACCGCCTCCCTGCGGGTACGGCCCGGCGGGCCGGCCCTCACCGAGGAGCGGTCGAACGCCCCCGCCGCCTCCGTGCTGCCCCGCGGCGCCGACCGCTGGACCCGCGCCCTGGACTCCCTGGTCGCACGGCACGACCTCACCCTCGGCTTCGCCGCGCTCGCCCTGCTCATCGCGGTCGTCCTGGGCGCCATGCACGCCCTCGCGCCGGGCCACGGCAAGACCCTGATGGCCGCGGTGGCCGCGGCCCGCGGCGGCAGGGCCCGGATGAAGGACGTCCTGCCGCTTGCCGCCTCCGTGACCGTCACCCACACCCTGGGCGTGGTCACCCTGGGCCTCCTCGTCACGGCCGGCTCGGCGGCGGCGCCCTCGGTGATCGCGTGGCTGGGCATCGCGAGCGGGGTGATGGTGACCGCGGCGGGCGTCACCCTGCTGCGCCGGGCCCTGCGCACCCGCGCGCACCAGCACGGACACGGGCCTGGACACGGGCACACGCACGACCATCCGCATGACACCGAGAAGCACGTGGAGCGCTCCCTGGTCCTGGTCTCCGCCCACACACAGACGGCCCCGGCAACGGCGGCCACGCACACACATGCCCACGCACCGAGCCACACACACGACCACGAGCACGACCACCATCACGGGCACGACCACCCGCACCCCCACGACCACTCCCACGCCCTGGAGCACACCCACGGCGGCTCCACCCACATCCACGCCGTCGCCCCCACCGTCCGCGGCACGATCCTGCTCGGCTTCGCGGGCGGTCTCGTGCCCAGCCCCTCCGCCGTGGTCGTGCTCGTCGGGGCCGCCGCGCTGGGACAGGCCTGGTTCGGGCTGCTGCTCGTCGTGGCGTACGGCGTCGGGCTCGCCCTGACGCTGACCGCGGCCGGATTCGCCGTCGTCAGGCTGGGCAGTGGAGTCACACGGCTGCTGGACAGGCGCCCCCGCCTGGCCGCGAGCCCGATGACCGCCCTGGTGCGCAGGACCGCGCCCCTGATGTCGGCGTTCGTCGTGGTGGCTCTCGGGGCAGGATTGGTGCTCAAGGGGGCGGCATCCGCACTCGGCTGAGCTACTTTTGTACAGAATTCTCGTGCGACATCACGCGGAGTGGAGATTTCGCCCGGATGCGAATGGGGGACGCCCGTGTCCGAAGAACCGGGCAGTGAACGAGTGATCGCGGGCCGCTACCGCCTCCTGTCCCCGCTCGGCGAGGGCGGCATGGGAACCGTGTGGCGCGCCCGTGACGAGGTGCTGCACCGCGAGGTCGCCGTCAAGGAGGTGCGCGCGCCGCACGGCCTGGCGACGCACGAGGTCGAGCGGCTGTACGCCCGCCTCGAACGCGAGGCGTGGGCGGCGGCGCGGGTCGCCAACCGCAATGTGGTCACGGTGTACGACGTGGCCACCGAGGACGGCCGCCCGTGGATCGTCATGGAACTGGTGCGGGGCATCTCGCTCGCCGAGCTCCTGGACGCGGAGGGCCCGCTCGACCCGCAGCGGACCGCGCACATCGGTGCCGAGGTGCTCTCCGCGCTGCGGGCCGCGCACGAGGCCGGGGTGCTGCACCGGGACGTGAAGCCCGCCAACGTGCTGCTGTCGAACGACGGCCGCGTGGTGCTCACCGACTTCGGCATCGCCCAGGTCGAGGGCAGTTCCGCGCTCACGATGACCGGCGAGGTGATCGGTTCGCCCGAGTTCCTGGCCCCGGAGCGGGCGCTCGGCCGCACCCCGGGCCCGGAGTCCGACCTGTGGTCGCTGGGCGTGCTGCTGTACGCCGCCGTCGAGGGCAACTCCCCCTTCCGGCAGAACACCCCGCTGAGCACCCTGCGCGCGATCGTGGACGAGGAGCTGCCGCCGCCGTACCGGGCCGGTCCGCTCACGCCGGTGATCGAGGGGCTGCTGCGCAAGGATCCCGCACAGCGGCTGCCGGCCGACCGGGCCGAGCAGGAGCTGCGGATCATCGGGGCGGGCGGCACGCCCCGGGCGGATGCCGTGCAGGCGGGCCCTTACGCCCCGACCATGGCGGCGCCCTTCCCGCAGGAGCCGCCGACGGCCCCGTACCGGCCGGCGCCCACGCCCACCTCCACCCCCGTCGCGGCCTCCGGGCCCCCGGAGCGCAACCGTCGCGCGACCGTCGTCCTGGTCGCGGGCGTGCTGGCCCTCGCGCTGGCGATCGCGGGGCTGACGTACGCGCTGCTGAACCGCGACAACGGCGACAAGGGCGGACAGACCGCCAAGGACAGTGGTCCGGCGGTGAGTTCACCCGCGCAGACCAAGACGGACGAGCCAAGCGACACCCCGTCCCCGAGTCCGAGCAAGAGCACCACGAGCGCGCCCCCGCCGCAGTCGGTGGCCGTCTCGCTGTCGGGCTCGAACACCGACTACACGGGCAGCTGTCCGCCGGACAGATCGGCGGCCCCCACCTTCACGGTCACGCTGGAGGTCGGGCGGCTCCCGGCGACGGTGACCTACCGCTGGGTGTCGAAGAACGGCTCGGTGAACGGCAGTTGGAAGACGCTCACGTTCCCGGCCGGGGGCGGAAAAACTCAGCAGGACAGGCGGTTCGTCACCACGCAGGACGACAGCGGGACGTTCGAGGACACCATCAGCGTGGAGGTCCGCGACCCCGTCGAGAAGACGTCCAACTCGGTCCCCTTCTCGCTGACATACGTGGCGGAGACCCCGACCGGCACCGGCGAGGCCTCCCCCACTGCGTCCCCGTGAGGGGTGATCAGGCCGCGCTGTTCAGGACCGGGAGGTAGCCGCCGGACTGGCCGGCCGCGGTCGGGTGGTAGGACTCGCCGATGTTGAGCAGGTTGAGGCTGTGCAGCCAGGCGCTGCCGGAGCAGAGTTCGTGGCCGGTGAAGGCGGAGCGGACGTCACCCCAGGCGAAGCCGTGGTTCGCGGCCCGCTTGGCGATCGCGGTGTCGAGGTAGTCGGCGGCGTCGTTGATCGCCTTCCGCTTGGTCTCGGAGAGGCCGAGGCAGGTGGTGCCGAGCTTGTAGAAGCGGGGGTAGCCGAGGACGACCACGTGGGCGTTGGGGGCCCTGCCGCTGATCTGCGCGTAGACGGTGTCCAGTTGGCCCGGGAGCGTCGAGTCGACGTACGCCTTCGCGGTGTTGATCCGGGAGAGGCAGGAGCTGTCGGACTGGAGCACACAGGTCGTCATGACGTCGGAGAAACCGGCGTCGTTGCCTCCGATGCTGATGGAGACGAGTGCGGTGGCGGAGCTGAGCGGGGTCAGCTGATTCGCCAGAACATCACCCGTACGGGCGCCCGAGCATGCGGCGAACGTGAACGACGAGGGTGAGTGGGCGGCCGCCCAGAGGTAGGGGTAGGCCTTGGTGCTGCGCTTGCAGTCGCCGCTCGAACCGATGTAGCTGCCCGCGCCGACACCCGAGGAATAGGAGTCCCCCAGGGCCACATAGGGGCCCTGGGCGGCGTGGGCGGTGCCTGTCCCGGTGAGGACTGCGGCGAGGGCGAGGAGGAGTGAGCCGACGTACGCGGCAAATCGGGAACGTCTCATGGAACCTCCCTTTAGCAGGATCTCTGCCGTATCCGTCGTAGCAACGACACGCACCAACGGGAAGTGTTCATGCCAAAATCGGTGCCGGCACCACGGCCCGCGCCGCCGTGCGCTCTTGACGCTCCCCCAGGCACTGCGCGACATTGAAGTCCGGCATCCGGCGCTTTCTGGGGGGAAACGTCGCCCATGCAGACAACACGTATCCGGAGACCTTCGCGTGCGTCCGGAAGAGACCTCACGCCACTGCTCGCGGGCGCCGCGACCACCGTGGGGGGATGGGGTGCCCTGCTCGCGCTCACCGGCTCCGACTCACCGCTGCGCGCCCCGCTCACGCTCTTCTTCCTGCTCGCGGCACCCGCCGCCGGTATCGCCGCCGCCCTGCGCGGCTTCGATCCCTTCGCCCGGGCGCTGGCCTCGCTGGCCGGCTCGGTCGTCCTCAACATGCTGGTGGCCCAGGGCATGCTGGCCACGCACCGCTGGTCGGCGCGCGGCGGTGTCACGGCGATGGCCGTGATCAGCGTCCTCATCCTGCTGCTGGTGCTGATACGGCGGCACCGCGCGGTGCAGGGGCAGGACCTCTGACGTGGACATCAGCGTGTACCGCCCCGGCGAGCTGAGCGCGGCCGACCGGGTGGCGTGGACCGCCGTGCAGTCCAAGGCCCATCTGCACGGGGCGCCGGGTCTCGCGAACCCGTTCCTGTCCCCCGAGTTCGCGCTCGCGGTGGGCCGGTGCAGACGGGGCGTGCGGATCGCCGTCGTACGGGAACAGGGCGAGCCCGCCGCGTTCCTCCCCTTCCAGAGAACCGCCGCCGGTGTCGGCCGGGCAGTCGGCCTCGGCATCTCGGATGCCCAAGGACTGGTACACCGGCCGGGATTCACCTGGGACGCCCGGGAGCTGCTGCGCGCCTGCGGGCTGGCGGTCTGGGAGTTCGATCATCTGGTGGAGGGCCAGGGGCCGTTCGAGGCGGAGGCCTCCGGCAGGTTCCCCTCTCCGGTCATGGACGTCGAGCAGGGGTACGCGGCCTATCTGGCCGGACTGCGGGAGCGCTCGCCGAAGTTCACCCGCACCACCCTCGCCAAGGAGCGCCGACTGGCCCGTACGGCGAGCGAGTTGCGCTACGTCCACGACGAGCGCGACCCGGCCGCCCTGCGCACCCTGATGGGCTGGAAGTCCGCCCAGTACCGCAGGACCGGCCGCAGCGACCGCTTCGCACACGAGTGGATCGCCCGGCTCGTGGAGCGGCTGTTCCACACCCGCTCCGAGCCGTTCGCCGGGATCCTCTCGGTGCTGTACGCCGACGGGAAGCCGGTCGCCGCCCACTTCGGGCTGCGCACCGAGCGCGTCCTCGCGTGCTGGTTCCCGGCGTACGACCCGGAGTACGCGAAGTACTCCCCGGGCCTGGTCCTGCATCTGCGGATGGCCGAGGCGGCCGCCGCCGACGGTGTCGCGTACCTCGACCTGGGCCGGGGGCAGAAGGAGTACAAGGACTCCCTGAAGACACGGGAACTGACCGTGTCGGAGGGGTGGGTGACCCGCCGGCACCCGGTCGCGGTCGGACACCGCGTCCGCCGGGTTCCGGTGCGGACACTGCGCAACGCCGTGGTGGCACGGCCGGAGCTGTTCGAACCCGCCGACAGACTGTTGAAGAAGGTGGGCAAGATCCGCTCAGGAAGGACTGTAACGGTCAAACCAACAAAAACGTGAGGCCTCGTTCCAGGTCTTGCCATACGGGTTCAATCGTCAATACCGTCATACATCACACCCGCACCGTCCCGTCATCAAGCGGCTCTAGGGGAGGGCTCAAGAACCGCGACGGGGGCGCGGGGCGCGGTAGGGGGGTGCCGTGCTCGGTGACCGCACAGGTGACCGAGTCGTGCCGCGCGACCGGCTGTCGTTTTCCTGAACAAGCACAGCACGACGGCGGTCGGCCAGCTTTGCCAGCTCACCCGGCACGTACGGAGATTCCTTCCGGCATGCCGTGTGTGAGAACCCCCCTTTCGAACCGGAGCAACAAGCCGGACCGCCCAGGGGAGGGCGGTCCACCGGACGAGAGGGAACCAGACTCATGAGTTCAGTTCTGCGCCCGGCGACTGCCGGCCAGGATGTGCCGACAGCCAGCCAGTACCGGCCGATCTCCACCCACCTGGCCATCGCGCCACCGGTGAGCGTGGTCATACCCGCCATGAACGAGGCGGAGAACCTTCCGTACGTCTTCAAGACCCTGCCCGACTGGATCCACGAAGTGGTCCTGGTGGACGGCAACTCCACGGACGACACCGTCGCGGTGGCCCGCGAGCTGTGGCCCGAGGTCAAGGTCGTGGAGCAGCACGGCAAGGGCAAGGGAGACGCCCTGATCACCGGGTTCGAAGCCTGCACCGGTGACATCGTCGTCATGATCGACGCGGACGGCTCGGCCGACGGCAACGAGATCGTCTCCTATGTGTCCGCCCTCGTCTCGGGCGCGGACTTCGCCAAGGGGTCCCGCTTCGCCAACGGCGGCGGCACCGACGACATGACCTTCATCCGCAAGCTCGGCAACTGGGCGCTGTGCACCATCGTCAACCACAAGTTCGGCGCCCGCTACACGGATCTGTGCTACGGGTACAACGCCTTCTGGCGGCACTGCCTCGACAAGATCGACCTCGACTGCACCGGCTTCGAGGTGGAGACCCTGATGAACATCCGGGTCGTCAAGGCGGGGCTGAAGGTGCAGGAGATACCGAGCTACGAGTACCTGCGCATCCACGGCGCGAGCAATCTGCGGGCCGTCCGGGACGGGTTCCGGGTGCTCAAGGTGATCCTCGGGGAGCGGTCCAACCGGCGTGCGCTGCGCCGCCGCACCCACCACTCGCCGCTGCTCGACTCGCGCCGGGGAGAGGTGTCTTGAGCGATCCCGACATCTCCGTCGTGATCTGCGTGTACACCGAGGACCGCTGGGAGGACATCCTCGCGGCGGTCGCCTCGGTGCGGACGCAGTCGTATCCGGCCCTGGAGACGCTGCTGGTCGTCGACCACAATGCGACGCTCCTGGACCGCCTGACCAAGGAGTACAAGGAAGTCCGGGAGGTCCGCGTGTTCGCCAACGCGGGCCCCCGCGGCCTGTCCGCAGGCCGCAACACGGGGATCGCCGCCGCGCGAGGGGAGGTGATCGCCTTCCTGGACGACGACGCCGTCGCCGAGCGCGACTGGCTGCGGCACTTCGCCGCCGCCTACGCCGACCCGCGGGTCATGGCGGTCGGCGGCCGAACGGTGCCGATCTGGGCGTCGGGGCGCCGGCCGGCCTGGTTCCCGCGGGAATTCGACTGGGTGGTCGGCTGCACCTACAAGGGCATCCCGGCCGGCCTGGTCCGGGTGCGCAACGTCCTCGGGGGCAACGCCTCCTTCCGCCGCAGCGCGTTCGACGCGGCGGGCGGCTTCGCCACCGGCATCGGACGGGACGGCGACAAGCGCCCGCTGGGCTGCGAGGAGACGGAACTGTGCATCCGGCTGAGCCGGGCCAGACCGGACGCGGTCCTGCTGATCGACGACCGGGCGGTGATCCACCACCGGGTGCCAGAGGTGCGCGAGCACTTCGGGTACTTCCGCACGCGCGCGTACGCGGAGGGCCTGTCGAAGGCGCTGGTGGCCCGAAGCGTGGGCGCGGACAAGGGACTTGAGTCGGAGCGCCGGTACGCCACCCGGGTGCTGCCGGCCGGGGTGGTGCGCGGGCTGCGGGACGCCGCGCTGGCCCGGCCGGGCGGCGCGGGCCGGGCGGGCGCGATCGTCGCCGGGGTGCTCACCGCGGCCGGCGGGTACGTGGTCGGCACCGTCCGGGCGTGGCGGGGAGGAGCCACCTTCTCGGTCGTGAAAATTGAGGGGGACAGACATGGCTGAGCCGCCCGTACCGATCCTCATGTACCACGCGGTCGCCACCGACCCGAACGACGCCACCCGCGTGCTGTCGGTGTCCCCGGAGGCCTTCGCCCAACAGATGGAACTGATCGGCGAGTCGGGACTCACCCCGGTCAGGACGGCGGATCTCGCGGCCCGTTGGCGCGACGGCCGGCCGCTGCCCGCGCGGCCCGTCCTGATCACCTTCGACGACGGCTACGAGGGCGTCCACCGGCACGCCCTGCCCGTGCTCGCCAAGCACGGCTACCCGGCGACGGTGTTCGTCTCCACCGGCTGGCTCCGGGGCGCGTACGACACGGGCGGCGGCCTGGACACCATGCTCGACTGGGACCAGGTCCGCGAACTCGCCGCGGCGGACGTCGAGATCGGCGGCCACACCCACACGCACCCGCAGCTCGACCAGCTCGACGACGGCGCGCTGCGCCACGAGCTGATCCACTCCAGGGAGATCGTCACCGACGAGGTCGGCACCGCGCCGGTCTCGCTCGCCTACCCGTACGGCTACTCCAGCCGCCGGGTGCGCGAGGCGGCCCGCGAGACCGGGTACGGCCAGGCTCTGGCCGTGAACAACGCCCTCGCGCGGCGCCGCCAGGGGCCGTACGCGCTGACGCGGCTGACCGTGCGCCGCGCCACCACGGCCGAGGAGTTCGAGCGGCTCGTCCAGGGCCGTGCGATCGCCCGGGACTTCGCCAGGGACCGTGCCCTCACCAAGGGGTACGCGTTGGTCCGAAGAGCACGACAGGTCCGCCGGAAGGTCTCCCGTTCCCGTGTCTGACACGACGACCACGACCGAGCCCGAGTCGACCGCGGCCAAGGCGCCCGAGCAGTCGGGGCGCCGTCTTCGGCTGCCCGGACTGGGTGGGGGCGGCAACCAGCTGTTCCGCAACGCCTACGCCCTGATGCTCAACACCGGTATCTCCGCGGTGCTCGGCCTCGGCTTCTGGCTGGCGGCCGCCCGCTACTACTCCGAGTCGGCGGTCGGCCAGGGCTCCGCCGCGATCGCCGCGATGAAACTCCTCGCGGGACTGACCGCGGTGACCCTGACCGGAGCGCTGGCCCGCTTCATACCGGTCGCGGGCCGGGCCACGGGGCGCCTCATCGCCCGCACGTACGCGGGCAGTTCGGTGCTCGTGGCGATCGCCGCCGTCGTCTTCCTGCTCACCCTGGACGCGTGGGGGCCGTCGTACCGGTTCCTGCACGGGCCGGTGAACGGGCTCGGCTTCATCGCCGCCGTCGTCGCCTGGAACGTGCTCACCCTCCAGGACGGGGTGCTGACGGGGCTGCGCAGCGCGCTGTGGGTGCCGGTCGGCAACACCGTGTTCTCCGCGGTGAAGCTGGGACTCCTGGTCGCGTTCGCGGTGGCGATCCCGACGGCCGGTGTCTTCGTGTCGTGGGTCGCGGCGATCGCCGTCTCGGTGCTGCCGCTGGGCTGGATGGTGTTCCGGCGTCTGGCGCCGCGCCATGTGAAGGCGACCGAGGGCCACGCGAAGCCGCCCTCCCTCAGGGAGATCGGGCGCTTCCTCGCGGGCGACTACACCGGCTCGTTGTTCTCGCTCGCCGTGGTCTACCTGGTCCCGGTGATCGTGGCCTCCCAGGTCAGCTCCCAGGACAACGCGTACTTCTACATCACCACGACGATCGGCGGCACCTGCAACCTGCTCGCCATCAACATGGGTGCCTCCCTGACCGTCGAGGGCTCGCACGACCCGGGCCGGCTGGCCGCCAACACCCGGGCCGCGCTGAAGCGGATGGCGCGGATCATGCTGCCGGTGGCCGGGGTCCTGTTCTTCGGGGCGCCCTGGATCCTCGGCGTGTTCGGGGCGGGGTACGCGGACGCGGCCACCCCGCTGCTGCGCTGGTTCGCCGTCGGCGCGGTGCTCCGGGTCGTCATGGAGACGTACTTCGCGGTGCTGCGCGCACAGAGCCGTACCTCCGGACTCGCCTGGTTGCAGGGCCTGTTGTGCGTGATGGTGCTCGGTCTGACGCTGCTGCTCCTGCCCCGCATGGGGCTGACCGGAGCGGGCGTCGCCGAGATCTCCTCGCTCGCGGTGATCGTCGCGATCGCCGCGCCCAGGCTGTACCGGACGGTCCGGCTCGCACCGGCCGAGGTGCCCGCGACCGCGGCTCCCGACGGCGACCTCGCCGACCTCGGGGCGCGCGAGGTACCGGCCGCGGGCCGTGCCCGCCGTCCCGGCTGGGCGCTCGACCAGGACACCCTCGCGCTGGGTATCCACGTCGACTTCGACCACCAGGAACGCCGTCCGGACGTACGCCCGGGACCCGGCACCCCGCCCACCGGCACACCCGTGACCGGCGTGACGCGCGACCGGCCGACGTGGGCGCTGCGGAAGCCGCCCGAGCTCGGGCTGCCCGTGGAGGCACGGGAACCGGGCTCCGAGTCCTCCGTGGGACCGGCCGAGACGGAGGTGGACGCGCCGTTCGAGGTGGCCTTCGACGCGGGCAAGGAGGTCGACGTACCGGAGGAGCCCGCCGTACCGGAGGAGGCGCCACAGCCCGCCGAGCCGCCGCGGCCCCTGTCGTGGCGGGAACGGCTCCAGCCCACCTGGCTCGGGGTGTTCCTCGGCTGTCTGCTGGCCGTCGCGCTGCTCCTGTACTGGGTGCCGGCCCTGGGTCTGGGCGAGGCAGACCTGGACCGGATGGGCGGGCTAGGGCTGATCTCGGTCCTGCCGCTGCCCACGCTGGCCGGCGCGGCGCTCCTGGTCGTGGTCTTCGCCTCGCTGCTCTGGCTGGGCCGCGAGCACAAGGCGCTGCTGCTGCTCACTCTGGTGGCGACCGTGTTCTCGCTGCACGCGCTGCCCGCGGTGATCGAGGCCGAACCGCGGTTCGCGACGGCTTGGCAGCACCTCGGGTTCCTCGACTACATCGACCGGACCGGCTCCGCGGTGCCCGACCTGGACGCCCGCTGGAGCTGGCCGGGCTTCTTCGCGGTGGCCTCGTTCGTCGGGCAGGCCTGCGGGGTCACAGACTTCACCGAGATCATCCGCTGGTGGCCCACCGCGATCCAACTCGCCTACCTGGTGCCGATGTTCCTGCTGGTACGGCACATGCGGGCGAGCTGGCGGGCCAAGTGGACCGGCATCTGGATCTTCGTACTCAGCGGCTGGGTCGGCCAGGACTACTTCTCCCCGCAGGGGTTCACCTATCTGCTGTATCTGGTGTTCGTGGCGGTCCTGCTGGTCTGGTTCCGCGCCCCGCGCGTGATCTGGACGAAGCGGCGGCCCGGCGAGGCGGAGGTCGAACCGACGAACCGCCGCCAACGGGCCGTACTGCTCGCGGTGTTGATCGGTCTGTTCGCGGCGAGCGTGCCCGCCCACCAGCTCACCCCGTTCGTGATGCTCGGCGTGCTGGCGGTGCTCGTCCTGATCGGCCGCAGCGAACTGCGCGGTCTGCCCATCCTGTTCGCCGTCATGGTCGCCGCCTGGATCGGCTGGATGGCCGAGCCGTACTGGTCGGGCCACTTCGACGACCTCTTCGGCGGGGTCGGTGGCGTCGGCGGCAACGTCTCCTCGTCGGTCTCCGGCCGTATCGAGGGCGGCAGTTCGACGCACAAGCTGGTCCTGTACGTGCGCGTGCTGCTGGCCGGCGGGGTCATGGCCCTCGCCTGCTACGGCTGGTGGCGGCGGCGCGAGCACAAGTACCGGGAAGCCGCGCTGCTCGTCCTCACCTTCGTCCCGTTCCTCGGTTTCGGCATGCAGTCGTACGGCGGCGAGATGGCGCTGCGGGTCTTCATGTTCGCCCTGCCGGGTGCCGGTCTGCTCGCCGCGCTGGCGCTCTTCCCGCGCACCGGGGTCACCGCGAAGGAACGCGAGAAGGACCGGGTCTCTCTCGCCCCGGTGGCCGCGCTGATGGCGGGTCTGCTGCTCATCGGCGGTTTCCTGGTGGCCCGTTGGGGCAACGAGCCGTTCGAGCGGATCCAGCCCGGCGAGGTCGCCGCCATGGACTACGTCTACGCCCACGACGATCCGACGGTCCGGGTGCTGTGGCTGTCCAATGACACGCTGAACAACGTGACGCCGGCGATGCCGTGGGGCGCGAAGGACATGGAGAAGGTGTCCTACGTGCCGACGCTCGCGCCGACCGACCCGGTGCTGGTGTCGAGCCTGGTCAAGGCGCTGAAGGACGCGGGCCCGAACTCGTATCTGATGGTCAACGTCAGCCAGGTCACCTATCTGCGTCTGGACGTGGGCTACTCGCGGACGTGGGAACCGCGGCTGCTCGACAACCTCGACGGCCGCAAGGAGCTCAAGCGGGTCCTCACCAACGACGACGTGACCATGTACGCGCTGCGGGACCAGCCCGCCGGGAAGGTTCCCAGGGCCGATCCGGGGCCGATCGGACCGCAGGTGACCTGGACGCCGTGGTCGGTGGTGGGGGCGCTGGCCGCGCTGGCGCTGATCCTGCTGCTCTCGGCCCGGGAGGTGGTGCGGGTCGCGGTGCGGCCGGGGGTGCGGCAGCTGCGGTGGCTGCAGAGCAGCTTCTGGTTCGCGCTGCCACTGCTCGCGGTGTTCCTGGCGGCGCTGGTGCAGCGGTTCCTGACGATGAAGTGACGCCTTCGGAGGTTCTTTCGGAGGTCAAGTGGCTCAGCGGGTGAGCCACTTGACCTCATATGCCTGCATGTCGAACCTCTTCCCGTCGACATCGGCGCTGATCTGCCGGTTCAGGGTGTTCACCACCAGGACCGTCCGGTCGGTGGCGAGGACCCGGACGTTGGGCACGTCATCGGCGGCGACGGAGACGTTCTCGTACGTGCTCCCCGGCGCGAAGGCCTTGTTGAACCGGCTGAGCAGGTCGAACATCGGCAGCTTCCGTCCTCCGCTCCCGCTGTCCGTCGGTGTCCAGAGACAGCCCGCGCAGTCCGTGCCCTTCTCGTTCTCCGGGTTCCAGTAGAAGGCGGACGTGGTGCCGCCCTTGGCCAGCGCGATCATTCCGGCGGCCTGCACCGCGACCCGGCGGTTCTCCGACCAGCCCTCGCGCTCGTCCTGGCTGTCGGCGGGCTCGACGTAGTACTCGGCCCACCACAGGGGCAGGTTCCCGGTCCGCTGCCGCACCCAGGTGCTCACCGCGGTGAACTTGTCGGTGGCCGCGAACTCGTTCGGCAACAGCTCGTCGTCGTTGGTGTAGCTGGAGCCGTCCACGACCACGAAGTCGGCACCGGCCTTGTTCCTGTTCCAGTAGTCGAAGGCGTCGAGGATCCGCTGGTCCATCGCGCCCCAGGCGCCCTTGAAGGTCGCGGAGGCGTCCCCGGAGCGCGGGTCGACGCTGTCCATCACGAGATACGGCCCGCCCACCATGATCTTGGGGTCGACCTTCTTCAGCGCCTTGTAGACCAGGTTGTAGAGCTGGGTGTAACCCTCGTAGTCCCAGCGGGCCTTCGCGTCGTTCCAGAAACCCTTGAACTCGTTCCAGACGATGAAGTGGCGTACGTCCGGGTACCGCTTGGCGACGGTCGCGGCGAGCGCGGCGTAGTCCTCGAAGTGGGCGGGGTCCGGCGCGGTCTCCAGCGCCGCCTTGCTCCAGTCGGTCTTGCCGACGCCCGCCTCGCCGCCCTTCATCCAGTCCGGCGCGCAGCACAGGGTGAGGGTCGGCGTGGACCCGGAGGCGCGGATGAAGTCCACGCGCCGGTCCAGGTCCTCGAAGTCGTACCGCCCCTTGACCGGCTCGGGGTTGTCGGCGCCCCAGCCCATGATGTGCTGGTTCTGCGGGAGACCGCCCGCGTCCTCGATCCGTTGTCCGACCCGCTCGCCGGCCGCGGAGCTGCCCTCGTCGGCGCTGAACTGGGTGTGCGTGAAGCCCCAGCCGACGTCCGGGGTGTCCGCGTCCGGTGTGGTCGTCGGGGTGCCGTGGACCCGGTCGCCGTTGCGTGAGGTGCCGTCGGTGCCCGCGCCGCCGCCCGGAAGCGTGTTGAGGAGGGTCACGACCAGCGCCAGAGCCACCGCGCCCACCCCGAGCAGAGCGGTGAGCCGCCACCGCCGTGCCCCCGAATACCACTCATGACGTCCCATCGGGGGCAACGGTATCCGCGAACACACCTGCGCGGGCAGATGTCGGAGATGCACAGCCTTGTAACAGGAGGTAGCGGACAGACCGGAAACACCGGACGCCGGCGACACGATCCGCGCACTCCGGAAACCGGGTGCGTATGGGGGTCCCGTGCCGGATCATGGGCCGCATGTCTGCGAACCCACACGACGCTCTGCCGATCCGGCTCAACGTCGACGACAGCGACTCGCCGTCCGACGTCGTCGACGCGCTGTTCCTCGGCCGCTTCGCGACGGGCGAGCAGCCGTACTCCCACGCGGCCAACATCGACCGGGTCCGCACCGGGGCCACCCTCCTGCCGCCGGGCGCCCGGGTGCTGCGCGTCGCCCGCGACGACGACCGCAGCGCGACGCTCGCCGAGGGCGACGGCTGGACCCTGCTGGTCTCCCGCTGGAACCGCGGCGCCGACGTCACCGTCACGGCGACCGAGCCCGAGCTGGCCAAGAAGGTCCTCGACCAGGCCACCGACGGCGCGGCGGACGAGCCCGAACCCCAGCCGGAGAACGTGACGATGGGCTTCTGGTACGTCTCCCCCAGGCGCGGCCCGCACCGCACGACCCGGCAGATCTCCGCGGGCACCTGGGACGAGGTCCGCCAGAACTACACGGCGCCGGTCGCGGACGCGATGGACCGCCTGATGAAGACGACCCCGGAGGACATCGCGGGCCGCCTGCTCCTGCTGCACGGCCCGCCGGGCACCGGCAAGACCTCCGCCCTGCGCACACTGGCCCGCTCCTGGCGGGACTGGTGCCAGGTGGACTGCGTCCTGGACCCGGAGCGGCTGTTCAGCGACGTCGGCTATCTGATGGACATCGCGATCGGCGAGGACGACTCGACGGGCAAGGGCCGCTGGCGGCTGCTGCTCCTGGAGGACTGCGACGAGCTGATCCGCGGCGAGGCCAAGCACACGGCGGGCCAGGCCCTGTCGCGGCTGCTGAACCTGACCGACGGTCTGCTGGGCCAGGGCCGCAACGTCCTGGTCGGCGTCACCACCAACGAGGACCTGGAGCGCCTGCACCCCGCCGTGGTCCGCCCCGGCCGCTGTCTGGCCCGGATCGAGGTGGGCCCGCTGACCCGTGGGGAGGCCGTGGGCTGGCTCGGCGCCGAGGAGGGCGTGGGCCGTGAGGGGGCGACCCTGGCGGAGCTGTACGCGCTGCGCCGGGGCACGTCGCCGACGGCGGTGCCGGAGCCCCGGCCCGGGGCGGACGCGGGGCTGTACCTGTAGTGCTTTGATGGGTGTATGACCCTGTTCGTCGGCACGTCGGGGTGGCAGTACAAGGACTGGCGGGGCGTCCTCTACCCCGATGGCGTCCCCGTGCGGCTCTGGCTGGAGGAGTACACGGAGCACTTCCCGACGGTCGAGATCAACAACGCCTTCTACCGGCTGCCGAGCAGGGAGACCTTCGAGACGTGGCGCGAGCGGGTGCCGGGGGACTTCGTGGTGGCGGTGAAGGCGAGCCGGTACCTGACCCACATCAAGCGGCTGAAGGATCCCGAGGAGCCGGTGCGCCGCCTGATGAGCCACGCGGAGGGGCTGGGCGACCGACTGGGCCCGGTGCTCCTCCAGTTGCCCCCGACCCTGCGCGCCGACACGGACCTGCTGGACGCCTGCCTGGCCTGCTTCCCCGCGTCGACGCGGGTCGCGGTCGAACCCCGCCACGCCTCCTGGTGGACGCCCGGGACCCGCAAGGTCCTGGAGACCCGCGGTGCCGCCCTGTGCTGGGCCGACGTCCGGGCCCGCCCGGTGAGCCCCCTGTGGCGCACCACCGACTGGGGGTACGTCCGCTTCCACGAGGGCCGGGCGCAGGCGTGGCCGCACTACGGCAGACGGTCCCTGGAGACCTGGGCCGGGCGGATCGGGGACACCTGGGCCGGGGACGAGGACGTCTACGTGTACTTCAACAACGATCCGAACGGTGCCGCCGTGCGGAACGCGAAGCTGTTCGCGTCTCTGGGTCAGCCCCGACCGTAGGCCGCCCGCAGCGCGTCCCGTACGGCCGCCAGGGCGTCGCCCTCCGTCAGCCCCAGTCGCCGGGCCCGCTCCACGTAGGCCTGGGCGGCCGACGCGAGTTCCCGTTCCGCCGCCGAACCGGCCGCGGCGACGAACGTGCCGTTGCGGCCGCGTGTCTCGATCACCCCGTCGCTCTCCAGCGCCCGGTACGCCTTGGCGACGGTGTTCGCGGCGAGCCCGAGCGACTCCGCGAGCCCCCGCACGGTCGGCAGCCGGTACCCCACCGGCAGCACCCCCGCCCGCGCCTGCTCGGAGATCTGCACCCGCACCTGCTCGTACGGCGGCGCACTGTCGTCGATGTGGATCTTCAAGGTCACGAGCCGATTGTCCCGCACCCACCGGAAAATGAGAGGCACCGGTGCAGGCTCCCCCCGTAACGTGCGCCGTCATGACCGTGATCGTGCGCGATCTGCGCCCCCAGGACCCGGCCGATGTCGAGAAGTTCGCCCATGTCCGCCATCTGGCCATCCCCTTCATGCTGTGGACCCCGGCCGGTGTGCTGCACCGCCTCGTCCACACCCACCCGGACGCGCACTACCGCTCCCTCGTGGCCGAGGAGGACGGCGAGGTGATCGGCACGGCCCAGCTCGGCCTCGCCCATGACAGCCCGGAGCCGGGCCAGGGATATCTCAACATCTATGTGCACCCGGACCGCACCCGGCGCGGTGCCGGCGCCCTCCTCGTACGCACCGCCGAGGAGCACCTGGCGGCGCACGGGGCGACCACGTTGTTCGCCTGGGTCCTGGACGAGCCGCAGAACCGGGTGTTCGCCGAGCGGCACGGCTACCGGCCCAGCCGCTCCGCGCACTTCCTGCGCCTGGACCTGGCGAACGGCGCGCTGCCCCCGCTCCAGCCCCTTCCCCCGGGCGTCGAACTGCGCACCGCCGCCGACTTCGCCGACGACCCGCGGCCCTTCTTCCTGCTGGACGCGGAGACCGCGGGGGACGAACCGAGCGACGTGGGCACCGAGTTCACGGACTACGAGGTGTGGGTCGAGGAGAACTGGAAACACCCTCTCCTCGATCGCGCCCTGACCACGATCGCCCTCGTCGACGGCCGTCCGGCCGCCTTCAGCGCCGCCCACACCGACGGCGCCGGCCGCTACGCCACCGCCATGACCGGCACCGCCCGCGCCTTCCGCGGCCGCGGCCTCGCCAAGCTCGCCAAGAACGCCTCCCTGCACCGCGCCCGCGCCGCCGGCTGTACGGAGGCCTTCACCGGCAACGACGCCGCCAACGAACCCATGCTCGCGATCAACAAGTGGTTCGGATACGAGATCTGCGCCACGGAGGTACGTCATGTCCGCGAACTCACCTGAGCCCCTGCGGCGGGTGGACGTCGTCCTGCTCAAGGCGGGCCGCACGAAGATCCGCTACGCGGCCGAGCTCCTCACCGACGACGGCAACCGCGTCACCGTCCGCGCTCCCTGGGCGGGCGAGGGTGTCCGTGACTTCGGCTTCGTCCGCTTCGAGCCGGGCAACGTCTTCACCGAGCACTACTGGCGGGACCGCTGGTACGCCGTCAAGGAGGTCCGCTCCTCGGACGGCACCCTGAAGGGCTGGTACTGCGACATCACCCGCCCGGCGACACTGGACGGCGCCGAGTTGGTCGTGGAGGACCTGGACCTGGACCTGTGGGTCTCGGCGGACGGCACGGAGGTGCTGCGTCTGGACGAGGACGAGTTCGAGGAGAGCGGTCTGGCGGAGAGGGACCCCGCGGCCGCCTCAGCGGCGACAACGGCTCTGGACGAGTTGGAAAAGCTGGCCCACACACAGCAGTGGCCCCCGATTTCTTAGTCGCCCCGCACCACCACCGCATACCGCTCGTCGTCCACGTCCTTCCCCCACAACACGGATTCCCCCGAGAGCCGCTCCACGAGCACCCGCCCGCCGAGCGGCTCCGCGAGCCCCGTCACCGTCTCGGCAGCTATCCCGAAGGCCCCCCACACCCCCTCCACCAGCACCAGCCGGCCGCCCGGCCGCAGCAACCCCCACCACTGCCGCAGCGCCCGCCCGGGATCCGGCAGCGCCCACAGGACATGCCGCACCAGAACGACGTCGAACCGCTGCTCCCCCACCGGGGGCAGCGCCGCGTCACCGACGAGGAACACCGCGTCACGCCCGGCGAGCTTCGCGCGGGCCAGGTCCACCATGGCCGGGGAGAGATCCACCCCGGTCACCCGGTGCCCCTGCTCGGCCGCGAGGAGTGACAGGCTCCCGGTCCCGCACCCGAGGTCGAGGACGTCGGACGCTCTTTCCGGTAGCCACCCCCGCAGCCTCTCGGCCCAGGCCCCGCGCACCTCGGGGTCCCGCAACCCGTGATCCGGCTCCTCGTCGAAGGATCCCGCCTCGGCGTCCCAGTCCACACCGTCCACGCCCCCACCGTCACTGTTCTGCGTCATGCGCCCAAGAGTGACACCCGCCACTGACAGTCGAATCGTGACAGCCGCCACTGACAGAGCGGGGACCGATGAGGAACTCTCCCCGAAAGCGTCTACCTCCGTGAGAACGCGGAACTCGGTAGGCACTGAAGGAGGCAGCCATGCGCCGCACCACCGTGCAGAAGCCCCTGAAGAGGACGGACGCCCGGCGACTCCCCGAGGAGGCCGACGAGCGCCCCGCGGGACGACCCGAGGTCCGCAAGGACATCGCGCGTACCTGGTGGCCCGACGGCTGACGGCGGCAGGCATGCTCCGTGTCAGACCAGTCGCTTGCGGTAGTGGACGCGGTCATAGGGCCCGTCCACTCGCCGTTCCACGACCTCATAACCGAACTTCGGATAGATCTCCTGGTTCTCCCACATCATCGCGTTGGTACAGAGCCTGACCTCGGGCAGTCCCAGCGCACGCGCGTGTGCCTCGACGAACCGCAGCAGCCGTCCTCCCACGCCCTGCCCCTGGGCGTCGGGGCGGACGGCGATGTTGTCGAGGTACAGATGATCCGGGTACTCCTCGACCACCACGAGCCCGACCACGGGATCCCCGGTCACGAAGACCTGCCCCGCGGCCACGTTCGCCGCGTGGTCCCGCTCCATGGGCTGCGGCACCCGCCCGATGCGCTCGATGTAGTGCTCGTACGCCGCGTCGGTCACGGCCTTCACGGTCGGTACGTCGGACGCGTCGGCGCGTCGGATCTCCTCGTTCGTCATGCGCGCACGCTACTTACCTGATCTCCGTCTCAGCACTCCCTTAAGAGGGCCATAAAGATCACCACCGGCCCTCACAGGCTGGGGATTTCAGGGTTTCTTTGATCCGGCACCCGTCAGTACCGGTTCCGAGGAGATCCCCCATGCCCGCACGCCGCAAGGCCGCAGCCGTCGCCGCCGTCGGCCTGGCCCCGTTCGCCCTGGCCGCGTTGGCCGCCGCGCCCGCGTCCGCGCACGGTTCGATGGGCGACCCGGTCAGCCGGGTCTCGCAGTGCTACGCGGAGGGTCCCGAGAGCCCGAGGTCCGACGCGTGCAGGGCGGCGGTCGCGGCTGGGGGTACCCCCTCTGGGGGAGGCACTCAGGCGCTCTACGACTGGAACGGCATCCGCATCGGTGACGCGAACGGCCGGCACCAGGAGCTGATCCCGGACGGCAGGCTGTGCAGCGCGAACAACGACGAGTTCAAGGGGCTCGACCTGGCCCGCGCCGACTGGCCGGCGACGAGCGTGAGCAGCGGGTCGTACACCTTCAAGTACCGGGTGACCGCCCCGCACAAGGGCACCTTCAAGGTGTACCTGACCAAGCAGGGCTACGACCCGACGCACCCGCCGGCCTGGGACGACCTGGATCTGTCCCACCCGGTCGCGACGGCTACCGACCCGGTCGCCTCGGGCGGTTTCTACACCTTCTCCGGCACCCTGCCCCAGCGCTCCGGGAAGCAGCTCCTGTACGCCGTCTGGCAGCGCTCGGACAGTCCCGAGGCGTTCTACTCGTGCTCGGACGTGACGTTCGGGGGCGGCGGCGACTCCGGTGGCACAGCGGGCGGTTCGACGCCGGCTCCGAGCGCCTCCGCACCCTCCGAGGAGCAGATCGAGGACGGCACCGGCAAGTCGACGGTCGAGCACCACGGGCACGGCGACGACGACGCCGGTACGTCGGCGGAGCCGCTGGCCGCCGGGACGGAGAGCCTTCCGGCCCCTGACGTGCGGGCGGCGGGCACTTCGCCGAAGCTCGCCGAGACGGGCGGCGACAGCAGCACGGCGTATCTCGCGATGGGCGGCGCCGCCACGCTCGCGGTCGGCGCGGCGGTCCTGTTCGGCTCGGTGCGCCGGCGCGCGGTGCACGACGGCGGACGGAACGGCCGTTGACCGAATGAACTCCGGGGCCTGACCGGCGGCTCAGGCCGGACAGGCCCCGGCGGCGCTCAGCTCAGCGCCGACGCGCAGGTGGTGGCGGTGGCGTGGGCCGGGTCGAGGGCGTTGGCCACCTCGTGGAAGGCGATCCGGTCGAACAGCCCGATGGCCACGTGCTCGGAGAGGTCGAGCGGGCACAGGTCCTGGAGCAGGACGTTGTGGACGCCGGACCCGCTGAGGAACTGGCTCCGGTACGGCGTCACGACCTCGTCGTACTTGGTGGCGAGGACTGTGTACTTGACGCCGGGTACGGTGTCACCCCCTTCGTTGAGCTTGGTGAGGAAGGCGGAGCCGACGACCTGGTCGGCGAGGGCGGGGGTGTTGGTGGTGAGGAAGTCCCCGACATCCGGGAAGTACGGCAGCAGGTTGGTCAAGCCCGACAGGGTGGTGCCGTGGTTGTCGGGAGCGATGCCGACGAGGGCGTTCACCTTGGCGGCTCCGCCGAGGAACCTGAGGTAGTAGCGGGGCATCAGGCCGCCCTGCGAGTGACCGACGAGGTCGGTCTCGGCGGCGCCGGTGGCGGTGAGCACCTTGTCGACGAAGGTCTTCAGCTGCTCCGCCGACTTGTCGATGGGGCCGAGGCCATAGAAGAGGGGGACGCCGGAGAGCTGACCGTAGTCGAAGGAGAAGACGCAGTAGTCGCGGCTCTCCAGATACGGGGCGAGGGCCAGCCAGTTGTCGACGGAGTTCGCGAAGGTGCCGTGGACGAGGACGACCGGGTGGGGGTGGGCGGCGGAGGGCTTGCACGAGTAGTCGTTCCAGCCCCTGCTCGGGGCGTCGGCCGCCTGGGCGGCGGTGGCGGCGGGGACGATGGCGACCGTGGCGGTCAGCAGCAGGGCGGCGAGGGGTCTGAGCAGTCGTTTCCAGGGCAGCATCGGGTGATCTCCTTGCGGCTCAAGGGAGTTGCGATGGCCGTACGCCCTGTGACCCGGATCACGAGGATGCTGTTCAATTCGAAAGTTACGGAGGAGTAGTGCACTTGTGAAGTTACGCGTCAGTAAAAACTTCCAGTGCTAACCATTTCGCATGCATCTGCTGATGAACCATCACCAGGCGGGCCTGATGGGACCATAGGGAGCGATACGCCCCAATCGCTCGCGCAACGCGCGCACTTCACCCTCACCGAGTACATCGACCCACGCCCGCACGGCCTCCGCTGCGGCCTCCTCGGCCGCACGGGTGCAGGCCCACCCCCGCTCGGTCAGCACGACGAGCCGGGCCCTCGCGTCCGCGGGATGCGGCCGACGCTCGGCGTAGCCCTTGCGCACGATCTCGTCGACCAGTTGGCTCGCGGCCTGCTTGGTCACCCCGAGATGACCGGCCAGCTCGGTGACCGTGGCCCCGTCCGGCGCGAGCCGCGCGAACGCGAAACCCCAGGCGGGCCGCGCCTCGAACCCCCGGGCGACCACCCCGTCGTTGATGCGCTGGGTCAGATCACCGGCGGCGGCGAGCAGGGTGGCGGCGAGGGCGAGGGCTTCGGAGTTCTGCACCCAGGCATTGAAACACCCTTGACGAATTGGTCAAGCAGCTTGACTATGGAGAAATATAGTCAAGCTGCTTGACCATTTACGACTCGGAGGTCCCGCATGCCCGTAGTCCGCTCGTCCGACGCCGTCACCCACGAGATCCACGGCGCCCGTTTCGTCTCGTACGCCACCCCGCTCAGCGGCGCCAAGGAGCTCTGCGCCTGGCGCGGCGAGATCCCCGCGGGGACGAAGGCGCAGGCGCACACCGTCAACCGCGAGGAGATCTTCCATCTGCTCATCGGCGAACTCCGGATCACCCTCGACGACGCCACGCATCGGATCACCGCCGGTGACACCGTGATCGTCAACCCCGGGGTGACCTTCGCCGTCGAGAACCCCACCGATCACACCGCCCTCACCTGGGTCACCACCTCCGTCGGCCTGGAGGCGACGCTGGCGGACGGCACCCGTATCACCCCGCCGTGGGCCAACTGACCTACGCGGCCAGCGTCCCCGGCAGCACCGCCAGCGGTCCGAACCTCGCCCGGGCGCGGTCCGCGGCCTCCTCGATACGGCGGAGCTTCTCGTCGGTGGGGTCGAAGGTGAGCTGGCGGGAGGCCTGTTCGGCGGGGTCGAGGCCCTCGGCGCGCAGGGAGACGGAGCGGACCCGGGCGCGCTGGAGACCGAGGGCCTCGTACATGCCGTAGGCCGCCCTGGTGAGGGCCGCCGAGTGGGCGGTGGGTTCGCCGAGGGTGCGGCTGCGGGTGGTCGCGGTGCGGTCGGCGTAGCGGACGGTGAGAGTCAGGGTGCGGCAGACCTTGTCGAGGGCACGCAGCCGGGAGCCCAGTTCCTCGGCGGCGGAGAGCAGGGCGCGGCGGTGCTGGTCGGGGTCCAACTCATCGCGGATGAAGGGGCGTTCGGTGGCGAGGGAGCGGGAGACGCCGTTCGGGACCACCCGGCCGCGGTCCACGCCGTTCGCCTTCTCGTGCAGTTCACGGGCGGCCTTGGCGCCGACCAGGCGCTGGAGTGTGGACAGGGGTGCGGCGGCGACCCGGCCCAGGGTGTCGAGGCCGTACTCGCACAAGACGCGGGCGGTCGCGGCGCCGACGCCGGGGAGCGCGGCGACGGGCCGGCCGGCGAGGAAGTCCGCCGCCGTGCCCTCGGGAACCGCACAGGTCACCCCGGGCCGGGCGTCCTTCAGCGCCATGCGGGCCAGCATCGGCCCGGGCCCGGCGCCGATCGCGCAGTCGACGCCGTGCAGGGCGAGGGCGCGGACCCGGATCACCGAGGCCAGTTCGACGGCGTCCCGCTTGAAGTACCGTTCGGCGCCCCGCAGATCGGCCAGCGCCCGGTCCGGCGGCAACGCTTCGACGACCGGCGTGAACTCCTCAAGGAGGCCGAGCAGTTCGGGCAGGGCCGCCTCCCGCGTCGGCGGCAGCTGGAAACGTACGCAGAGGATGGTCATCCCGCACTCCCCGGACTCTGGTGCCACAACTTCCGTACCTGTGATGCCTCTTGACCCGCCGGACGCAGATCGGCCCACGGATGCAGTTCGTATCCCGTCGGCATGTGGATTCGCCTGCCGCCGGTCGGATCGTCGGCCTCGCCACCGGGCCGCCTTGCCGGCACCGGCTCGGCCAGGCGTGCCGCCACCGCGTCGAGGCCTTCCCCGTCCCGCAGTTCGACCAGTTCGGCGAGGTTCCAGGCGGCCGCGCCCACCACGCTGAGGCTGCGCGGGCCGCGCCGCTGCACCACCCCGCGCACCAGCAGCAGCCAGGAGTGGAAGACGGTGTGCGCGCAGGCGTCGTGGGAGTCGTCGAAGAAGGCGAGGTCGACCAGGCCGGTGCCGTCGTCCAGGGTGCTGAAGATGACCCGTTTGCCGGACCGGATCGGCGGTGTCTGGGTGGCCGCCTTGGCCCCCGCGACCAGCACGGTCTCGCCGTGCCGTGCCTCGCGCAGCCGTCGCGCGCTGACCACGCCCAGCTCCTGGAGGAACTCCTGGTGGTCGTCCATCAGATTGCGCGAGACGTCCATCGACAGCACTCCCAGCTCGGCGCTGAGCTTCTCCACGGAGGACAGGTCCGGCAGTCCCGCCGGAGCCGTCTTCCGCCCGCCGGACAAGGGGAGTTGGCCCCCGCGGCCGGCGCGTGCGCCCCGGTGCAGCTCGGTCAGGTGCAGTTGCAGGTCCCGCCGGTTGGCACCGAAGGCGTCCAACGCGCCGACCTGGGCCAGTCTTTGGGCCACCGGACGGCTCGGCCGCCCCCGCTCCCAGAAGTCCAGCAGTGAGGCGTACGGCTGCCCCTCGGCGATCCGCGCCGCCTCGGCCTCGCTGATGCCGTGCACGTCGGAGAGGGCCAGGCGCAGTCCCCACACCGAAGGAGATTCGGACACCAGTTCGATCCGATGGGCGACCCCCGACTCGTTCACGTCCAACGGCAGGATCGGCACCCCGCGCCGCCGCGCGTCCGCCAGCAGCAGCCGCTTCGGGTACATGCCGGGGTCGTGCGTGAGCAGCCCGGCGTAGAAGGCCGCCGGGTGATGCGCCTTCAGCCAGGCCGACTGGTACGTCGGCACGGCGAAGGCGACCGCGTGCGCCTTGCAGAAGCCGTACGACCCGAAGGCCTCGACGATCTCCCAGGTCCGCTGAATCGTTTCCGCGTCATAGCCGTTCGCCGCCGCGTGCTGGGCGAACCAGAACCGGATCCGCCCCTGCGACTCCGGGTCGGACAGCCCGCGCCGCACCTGGTCCGCCTCGCCGCGCCCGCACCCGGTCATGATGTCGACGATGTCGATGATCTGCTCGTGGAAGACGACGACCCCGTACGTCTCCTCCAGCGGCCGCTCCAGGTCCGGGTGCGGATACCTGACGGGCGCCCGCCCGTGCCGTGCCTCGATGAACGGCCGCACCATGTCGGCGGCGACCGGTCCCGGCCGGAAGAGCGAGATGTCGACGACCAGGTCGTGGAAAGTGGCCGGCTGGAGCCGCCCCACCAGATCCCGCTGTCCCGGCGACTCGATCTGGAAGCACCCCAAGGTCTCGGTGGACCTGATGAGTTGGTACGTCGCCGGGTCGCCCGGCGGTACCGCGTCCAGGTCGACCCGCTCCCCCGTCGCCCGCTCCACCTCCGCGACCGCGTGCGCCATCGCCGACTGCATCCGCACGCCCAGCACGTCGAGCTTGAGCAGCCCGAGATCCTCGACGTCCTCCTTGTCGAACTGCGACATGGGCAGCCCCTCACCGCTGGTCGGCACGACCGGGGTACGGCGGAGCAGGGACGCGTCGGAGAGCAGCACCCCGCACGGATGCATGGCGATCCCCCGGGGAAGGGCGTCGAGAGCCTCGACCAGCTCCCACAGCCTGCCGTGACGCTGTTTCTCCTCTGCCAGCGCCTTGAGTTCGGGCAGTTCCTCCAGTGCCGCGCGGGCGTCCCGGGCCCGGATGTGCGGGAAGGACTTGGCGATGCGGTCGATGTCGGCGGGGTCCATGGACAGAGCCGCCCCCACGTCCCGGATCGCGTGCCGCACCCGGTACGTCTCCGGCATCGAGACGGTGGCGACCCGCTCGGTCCCGAACCGCCCGATGATCGCCCGGTAGACCTCCAGGCGGCGCGCGGACTCCACGTCGATGTCGATGTCGGGCAGGACGAGCCGCCGGGTGGACAGGAACCGCTCCATCAGCAGCCCGTGCTCGACGGGATCGGCGTGGGCGATCCCCAGAAGGTGATTGACCAGGGAACCGGCGCCGGAGCCGCGTGCGGCGACCCGGATGCCCATGTCCCGTACGTCGTCGACGACCTGAGCGACCGTCAGAAAGTAGGAGGCGAAGCCGTGGTGGGCGACGATGTCCAGTTCCTCGTGCATCCGCTCCCAGTACGCGCGCCTGCCCGCGTACCCCTTCAGCACCATCCCGGCCGCCGCCCGTGAGGCCAGGGCCCGCTGGGCGCCGCGCCGGCCCGCGCCCACGAGGTGCGGTTCGGGGAAGTGGGCGGTGCCGATCCCGAGGTCGTCCTCCGGGTCGACCAGGCACTCGGCGGCCGTCGCCTGCGTCTGCTCCAGCAGCCGGTACGCGGTGTCGCGCCGGAAGCCCGCGGCCTCGACGATCCGCTCCGCGGCCGCCAGCATGGCGCCCTCGTCCTTGAGCCAGGCCTCGCCGGAGTCCAGTTCCTTGACGGCGCCGACGGGGACGAGACGGCGGGCGGAGTCCAGGACGTCGGCGACCGGGCCCAGTCCGGGGTCGGCGTAGCGTACGGCGTTGCTGAGCACGGGCCGGATCCGCTGCTCGGCGGCGAATCCGACGGTACGGGCGGCCAGCCGCAGCGAGCCGGGGCCGGTGCCCTCGCGTCCGTGCCAGACGGCTTCGAGGCGCAGGGCGTCGCCGTAGATCTCCCGCCAGGGGGCGAGCAGCCGGGCGGCCCGGTCGGGGCGGCCGGCGGCAAGGGCACGGCCGACCTCGGAGGCGGGCCCGAGCAGCACGGTCAGTCCGTCCCCCCGGTTCTCCGTCCGGGGTACCAGCGGTGTGCCCCGCTCCTCCTTGTCGGCGTGAGCCGCCGTGACGAGCCGGCACAGGTCGGCCCAGCCGCGGGCGCCGTCCCGGGCGAGGAAGGTGACCCGGGGAGCCGACTCGTCGACGAAGGCACCTCCGCGCACGGGAGCACGGCGCCGCTCCTGTCGTACGGGCTCGGCCTCCTCCACGGCCAGGTCCGCCCCGAACAGCGGTCGCACCCCCGCCTTCGCACAGGCCTTGGCGAACCGGACCGTGCCCGCGAGGGTGTCGCGGTCGGTGAGGGCGAGGGCGTCCATTCCCCGCTCGGAGGCGCGTTCGGCGAGGCGCTCCGGATGCGAGGCGCCGTAGCGCAGGGAGAACCCGGAGACGGTGTGCAGATGAGTGAAGCCAGGCATCCGCACCTCCCGCTCTCGAACATCAGTTCCCTATCGCCTCACCTCCACCATAGACCAAAAACCGAACATGCGTACGACAGCGTTCGAGTCACCTCTCACCTGCGGAAACGGCCTATTCGGACCCGGATGTGTCGGTCTCGGCGGATTCCTCGGCAAGGGGCTCGGCGGCGGCGGTCGGCCGGGCCCCGGCGGTCGTCGCGCGCTGCGCGGTCTCCAGGGCGTGCAGGCGCCGTTTGATGTCGCGGAGCTCGGTCAGAAGGGTGTCGGGGCGGTTGATCCTGGTCACGGAGTACTCCTCGGGTTCATGGGGTGCTGGTGGCGGGAGTGACGGTCAGCTGGACCTGCTCCTCACCCGCGTCGTTGCCCGGGGTGACCTCGATCCCGGTGATCCGTACGCCGAACCGGACACCCTCGGGAAAGAACACGTCCTTGATCACCACGAGGGCGTCGTCACCGACCTGATAGGAGCCGAGGACGGGCTCCCGGTCCGCGCGCACGGTCAGCTCGGGCAGGACGACGGGCACCGAGACGGCGGCGAGGGCCGAGCGGGCCTGGGAGCGCAGCAGGTCCATGTCGGTGAGATGGACATAGGAGACCTCGGTCTCGGTGAGCGGGCGCCCGGTGCCGGGGTCCTCGGCGATCGCGACCAGCTGGCTGCCCTCGCCCTGCTCCCCGAGGGCGAAGACCCGGGTCGCGGTGGAGGCGCCGTCGGCCGGCCAGGTGTAGCCGATGAGGTTGGCGCCGTACTCCCACACGTGCGGGGTGCCCTGCTGGCCGAGGTGCGGGGTGCCGACGCGCAGTCGGCGCACGGGACGGCCGTCGCCGCCGTACGCCATGTCGAAGAGGAAGTCGGGGCCGTCCTCCAGACTGGCCAGTTCGCGCAGCGCCTCACCGGTGCTCTTGAGGTCGCCGCCGGGATAGACCAGCGTGCGGGTGATGCCGGACAGCGCGTCGGACTCGGGGCGTATCCCGATGTCGCCGCGGGTGTGTTCCTGGGCGACGGCGACGAGGGCGCGGGCGATGTCGCTCTGGTCGCGGTCGGTGAAGGTGACGCTGACGGAGCCCAGGTCGGAGGCGGCCGGGTCGAAAGCGGCGGGCAGGACGCGGCGGTGGTCGAAGTAGGAGAGGAACCCGGCCGCGCCGATCTCCAGATGCTGGTCGGCGGAGGTGTACTTGACGGTCCAGATCACGCCGCCCCAGACGAGCACGCCGTCCCGCTCGACGTAGAGGGCGGCGCGGCCCGGTTCGGTGAGTTCGCGGGGGCGGTGGACGGCGATCCGCGGGTCGCCGAGCGGCAACCGGGCGCGGAACTCGCCGGCTTCATTGAGCTGGGTGCTGAACGTGGCGTCGTACAGGGGGAGTTCGTCGGTGATGGCGCCGGTGGCGAGGTCGGCGGTGTAGTAGGTGTAGCGGGTCGGACGGCCGGTCACTAGCCCACCAGCCAGGTGGTGTCGAGGTAGATCAACTGGCCGGCCGGCAGCTGGACGCCCTGGGGGAACAGCACCACGGAGCCGTCGGTGCGGAGCATGAGTTCGAGTCCTCGTGTCACACCGCCCAGCGCGGTGTACCAGTGGTGCCCCACCACCGGGCGGAACGCGGCCGGGACGGCGACGATCTGGGTGCCGTTGGTCGAGAGGGCGACAGCGGTCTGGAGGGCACCGCGCAGATGGACGACGGAGCCGACCCGGCGCAGGGCCGGTGTCTCGTTGTTGTACACGGTCCAGTTCGTGAGAACGGGCAGGGTGACCCAGCCGGTGTCGTCGTTGACCGCCCGCCAGCCCGCCGAACTGTCGTACCACTCCAGGTGGTTGGTGTCCCAGCGGTGGATGTACATGCCGGAGTAGGGGTACGTGGGCCGGCCGCCCTCGCCCCAGACCCGCAGGATGCCGCCGACCGCCGAGGTCCAGGTGCGCAGGTCGTCGATGTCGGCGGCGGCGACGGACGAGGCGTTCTTCGCGACCCTGATCCGGGCGAGCGGGATGAAGTCACCGGTCACCTGGGGGTCGGTGGGGGTCGCGGCGACCGTTCCCTTGACGAGTTCGACGGTCATGCCGGTGCCGCCGTCGCCGTACTGCGCGTCGCGCTGCCGGGCCACCACGAGATCGTTGCGCGGGTTGCTGGGGTCCGCGGGGTTCGTGCCGAGGACGTCGAGGGTCTTCTGCTGGCCGAGCGTGACGAGATAGGCGCCGGTCGCACTGGCTCTGGTCCCCTGGATCACCCCCTGGAAGGGAGCGACGGTGACCTTGCCGGAGACGGTGGCGGTGGCCTGGACCCGGCCGGGGTCACCGGTGGCAGGCCGGATACCGCTGCGGGCCTGCACCGGGCTCGCCCCGGGCGCGGCGAACACGCCGGTGGCGAGGCGGGCGTCCTCGGCGTCGACGACCCCGCCGGAGATCCAGCCGGAGTCGCGTTCTGGGGTGGGCGTGCTCATGCGGATGCCTCTTTTGGTCGGGGTGTCAGGGGACGGGGAACGCCATCACGCGCAGGCCGGTGTAGTGCGCGGCGGGCGAGAACACGAGCGCGGTACCGGTCGTCATCCCACCGCCCCGGGCGACGAACTGCGTCAGCACGAGCTGTGTCGCGGCGGGCAGCAGCCGGTGCCCCTGGGCGACGCTGGTGGTGATCCCCGTGGGGCCGCCGTGGAAGCAGGCGAGGGACACGGGCGTCCCGTCCTGCAGGCGCACCACGTGGTCCCAGCGCTCGTTCGCCCCCGAGGTCTGCGCGGTCAACTGCCCGGTGACCAGGAGCATGCGGGGATACGGCGCCGCAGGCACGGTCACCTGGTTGAAGGTGTACCCGGTGGCTCCCGCCGAGCCGGTGGTCAGCGGCCAGCCCGGGTCCGCCGGCCCGAAGAACTCGACCGCGCCCGTGACCGCGGGACGCCAGGCCGTGCCGGTGCGGACCAGGTCGAGACCGGTCTCGAGGTCGTACAGCCGCTGTCCGGAGTAACCGTCGGCCGGGAGCGACTCGTAGGACTGCAGCGGCAGCACTCCGCCCGCGGCCACGGTGAACACCCGCAGGTCCTGGATGTCCGCCTGGGTGATGGAGCCCGCGTTCGCCCGCACGGTGATCTGGGCGAGCGGCAGGTAATCGCCGGTGAGCCTCGGCGCGACCGGCGTCGGCGCGGGCGCCCCGGCCTCCACCTGCACCACCATGCCGTCGCTCACGTCGCCGTACTGCCGGTCGGTCTGCCGGGCCACGACGAGGACGATCCGGGGGTACGACGAGTGGGCCGGGGCCTCGGTGAGCACGTCGAGGCTCTTCCGCTGGCCGAGCGTGATCAGATACGCGCCCGCGGACGGCGTACGGGTGCCCTGGACGACCCCCTGGAAGGGCTGGATCATCACAGAGCGCGAGGGGGTCTCGGACGCCTCGACGCTGCCGGGGTTGCCGGGTCCGGGTTTGATGCCCGTGCGGGCCGCGATCGGTTTGCCGGGGTCGGCCGCCGCCGAGGCGAGCACGCCGGTGGCGAGCCGGGCATCCTCGGCGTCCACGACACCACCGGAGAGCCATCCGGAGTCGCGCTCGAGCTTTTCCATGCGGTGCGTTCCTTCTGGTGGCGGAGGGCGGGCGGGTGCTGGTGACGGGGGCGGCGGTGGGTGCGGGTGACCGCGGGCGGCGGCGGGTGTCAGAGCCAGGCGTCCCGCCACTCCGCGGTCAGCCGGGCGGCCGGGGCGTAGTCACGGGCACGGAAGAGCACGGGCGTCGCACCCGGCGGCAGCGGGAACCAGTCCGAACCGGGCAGCAGCGTGGCCCGGCGGGAGGCCGTGCCCTGGAGCAGGACCGAGCGCGCGTCGGTGTCGACGACCAGGAACTCGCCTTCCTGGAGGGTGAGTTCGAAGGCGAGCTCCTCACCGGTCGCGGTGTTGCTGATCACCGGCTGGACACAGGGCCCGACGATCCGCCAGACGGGCCAGGTCGGGACGGTGCCCTTGTTCTCCAGGAGCAGCCGGCCGCCCGAGGAGCCGCTGCCGAAGTCCAGGGGGAAGGTGAGCGGGAAGGCGACACCGCCGCTGGAGGAGGGCAGCGGGCAGGTGCCGGTGTTCAGCCCGTACGAGTACCGCAGCGGGTCCGGCGCGGTCATGGTCAGGGAGAACTCGAAGGCACCGGACTTGCGGTCGACGATCTTCGTCTCGGCGGTGAGGCGGACCAACGCCCGCCGGACGCGGTGCGGTTCGGTGACGACGAGCGGCACGAGAGTGCTGCCGTCGGCGAGTACGGCGGCCAGCCGGTCCTTGGCCTCCTCCCGTACGGCGCGTTCGGGGGCGATGGCCATGCCCTCCAGGGTGACCACGCGAGGTCCCCGGTAGGAGGGGGCGTCGAACGCGCCGTGCCGCTCGGGGCGGTCGGTCAGGGTGAGCCGGACGGGCGGGGTGGCGGCCCAGCCCTGTTCGCTGGTGACCCACCACTCGACGCCGTCGTCGTCGACGGTGTTCCCGGCCCAGCCGTCCACCTCGAACACCGGTTGCTGGAGCCGGCGCCCGCTCATCGCTTGGCCGCCCAGGCGAGTTCGCGGGCGGTGATCCGGCCGATCTCGTACTCGGACTGGCCGGGGCGGGGGTGGACGTTGACCGTGACGGGGGCGCTCGCCGCGGCGCCTTGGGGCCGGGCCGACGCGCCGCCGGCGACTCCGGCGAGGCTGTAACCGGGCCCGATCACATTGCGCGCGGTGGCGGTGGCAAGCCGTCCGGCGGCGCCCGCGACCCGGTTTCCGGCGCCCTCCATACCGAGGGCGAGCCCTTCGCCGACATCCCCGCCGAAACCCATCATCACCTTGGAAGGGGACGAGATGCCGAGAATGCTGCGGATGGGTCCCGGAATGGTGTTGATGATGAAGTTCTTCACCGTGTTGAGGAGCGCCGAGGCCGAGTTCTTGATGCCGTTGATAAGGCCCATGACGAGGTCGCCGCCCAACCCCATGAGCTTGTTGGGCAGTTCGGCGAAGAAACCCCAGATCTTCCCGGGAACCCCCCGCAGAAAATCAACAACGGCGTTCCATTTGTCGACGATCCAGTCCCGCACCGACCCGACCGCCTCCTTGATCCGGTCCCAGTGCTTGACGATCGCGAGCACGGCGATCCCGACGGGTCCGGTGAGGATGGCGACCAGCAACGGCCAGTTGGCCTTCAACCAGTTGACGACATTCTTCCCGGCATCGATCAGCCAGTTGATGGCGACCGACGCCCCCTTCATGACGGTCCCCACCACCTGCCCGATGATCTTGAACGCCGCCTGCATGACGGCCTGCACGGTCTTGGACTGCAGCGCCATGTCGATGAGCTTGGTGATGAGCGGCATGATGAGGGAGAGGATCGCGCCCAGGATGTTGGCCTTCATGGCGGTGTTGAGCCCGCGCATGGCGGTCGTCGCCCCGCCGAGCCCGCCCCGCAGACGTCCGAAGAGCCCTCCGCTCGTGCCGGCACTGCGCGCGGCCGCCTGCACACCGGTGGCCGCCTGCTGGGCGGAATTCCTCAGCTTCTGGAACTCGGCGCCGCTCTGGCCTGCGGCGGTCCGCAGACGAGTCCCGGCACTGCTCGCCTGGGTCATCGCGGTGCGGAACCGGGTGAGTGCGCCTGTGGCTTGTACCAGTGCGGCTCTCATCCTCCGCACCTCCCTTCGGATGGACAGGAATCAGGCGAGGCTGCGCCTGATCTCCAGCATCTTTCTCTCGAAGTTGTGCATGTCCGGATTCGCGCCCTTGAGGGCAAGGCTCAGCTGCCGCACGGCCTGGCGCAGATTCCGCTCCTGCCTTTCGAGCCTGTTCGCCTGCGTCTGCAGTGCTTTCGTGCCCGCGGCGGCCTTCGCCGTGCCCTCGGAAGCCCTCTTCGCTCCACCCTCGAGCGCCGCTATGCGTACGACGGCTCTACGGATGACTCCTAGGATCCGCTGCCTCCGAGCGGCGTCCTCCCGGAGGTCGCTCATCCTCGTTTCCGCGACAGCGGTCATCTGGCGTTTGAGACCGGCCACGATCTGCTCGGTGGAGCGAATCCGTCCGAGCAGGGTCTCCGGGGCCAGGTCGGCCGATCTGTAGTCCGCGCCCTCTTTTTTCAGCTTCCGGTCCAGCAGAAAATTGTCATAGGCTTCCTGAATCTTTTTTCCTGGATCCCACAGGTTGAACTCCAGCTTCGCGGCGTTGACCGCGGCGAAAATTCCGAGCGCCTCGGCCTTGGCAGGCCCTGCGGCGACCACCGCCTCTTTTTCGAAGCTTTTTTTGACGGCAGCCCGCGCCAGCTCGTCAATGGTCGCTCTCGCCTTGCCCATTTCCTGGTCGAAGAGCTTTCTCGCCAGTTCGACGGGCCACATCGGGTCAGTCGGCACGGTCACGTCCCACTCCCTCTCAACCGGGCGAACTCAAAAACGCCACGATCTCGGCCGGGCCCGCGGCGCGTCGCTCTCCGCCGGGCGCCAGATCGACGAGCGAAGGGTCAGTCGCAGTCGGGCCGTCTCCCGGCCGCGGCACCGCCTCCGGATACTCCGCCGGCTCCGCGTCCTCGTCCCGGTGGACCGTCGCGAACATCCAGTTGGCTACGGCGAGATGGTCGACCACCGCCGCCAGCAGATGGTCCGTGACCGTCCAGTCCGCCTGTTCGCCGTGGACCGCCCGGGCGTAGGACGAGTCCGCGGGAAGGTGTTCGACGAGGACCCGCAGACGGCGCGAGGAGAGGCGGCCCCGGTGCCAGTCGAGGAGGTCGACCCCGTAGTGGCGGAGCAGGTCCGCCTCCAGAGCCTCGGCGTGCTCGTCGACCAGCGCGCCGAGGCTCAGCCTTCCCCCAACGACATGCCGGTGTCGTTGCCGTACGCCTCCAGAATCGCGGACACGTCCTGGACACTGGTGTCGTACTTGCAGAAGCGCTCGAACTGCTCCGCCCCGAGCAGCAGCGCCAGCAGCCCGTCGATGTCGTTGTCGTCCAGCTCGGCGATCTGCTTGGCGATACTGCGCGGGAACTCGGTGGGCAGCCGGAACACCTCTCCGTCCACCTCGAACTCCCAGTTCTTTCCGACTGCTTCGAGCCGCTGGGCACGGGCGGCGTTGACGTTGAAGGGGGCCATGTCGGTGGGGCTCCTTGCTGCTGGACGGCATGAGTGCCGCGAGGTACGCGAGGTGGACGAGGTACGCGAGGTGGACGAGGAAGGGGTCAGGCCGCGCTGAAGCTCGGGTCCTTCATCAGGAAGATCGCCAGCGGGGCACCGTCCACCGTGGCCAGCGCGGTGAAGGTGACACCGAGCTTCACGGGCGCCGTACGGACGAGGGCGAGCTCCTCCGTCTCGGTCACCTGGCCGCGGGCGACGATCATGCGGTACTTGACCTCGTCGCCGTCCACGAACTCCAGCCCGAGCATCCGCTCGTCGAACTTCGGCTCGGCCGCCAGCTCGTACTTGTAGAGGCCGGACCCGGTCGCCGTCTCCTTCACCTGCCCGCCGCCGAAGAAGAACGGCAGGGTGTCCTCGTTCAGCTGGAGCAGCTGGAACTTGAAGCTGAGATCGCGGTCGGAGTAGACGTACCTCGCCGAGCTGACGCTCTGCCAGGTGTCCACGGGGTCCAGCTTGTCCTTCTTGGAGATCTTGACCCCGTCGGTGGTGGTGTAGCCGAGGTCCTTCCACCCGGCACCCCACGCCGCGGCGGTGTCGGCGGGCGGTGCGGTGGCGAGCGGGGCGATGAGCACACGGCCACTGCCCGCGACCCGGATCTCCTTGGCGTTCGTTCCGGCCATCACTGCTCCTTGCTGGGAGATGGACATGACGTGCTGGTGTGTGGGAGTACGGCGAAGTCGAGCCGGGAACACGGCCGTTCAGGCCGGGCGGACCACCAGGCGGGTGGTCGAGACGTAGCGGTTGGCACTGGCGTGCCGGTAGTCGGGCAGCCAGCGCGGCCCGTCCTCCTCGACGACGTCCACGACGGTCGCCCCGCCGTACCGCACGCCCCGGAGCTGGAGCATCAGGGAACGCGCCACGAGGGAGACGGTGTGGGCCGCGGACTTGGAGGGGCCGTACACGTCCAGGTCGACCAGCGGATTGTCCAGCCGGGGGTCCTCCGCCCAGGCACCGCCCATCCGGGAGACCAGCACGGCGCGCTGCGAGCCGTCGAACCCGGCGGGCGGCGCGACGTCGACGACGACGCCTGCCAGCTCGCTGCGGTCCTTGAGCAGATCGACGACCAGTTGCTCGACGTCCGGGAAGGTGATGTACGGCTCACTCATCGGAGTCTTCGGAGACCGCGGGGTCCTCAGAGTCCGCGGAGCCCTCCAGGGGTTCCGCGGGGCGCGCGATGACACCGAGCAGTTCCCGCGCGGCCGGGTCGTCGACGTCCACGACGTCACCTGGCTCGTGCCCGTTCCACCAATAGGTCAACTGGATCTTCTGCACAGCGTTTCCCCCGAAACGTTTGGCTGTGAAGGCACCTGACCAGAGATCAACTTCCGTCGGTCAAAGGGAAGTTGAGCCCCAGGAACCGCAAATGTAACGGCCGTCCCAAGCACAGCGTGAGCGACGTGCGGTCTCGAACGGATAACGATGGCGGGAGACGCGAAAGCCCCGCCCCCCACACAGGGGGACGGGACTTCACACGCCACCGGACCGTCGAAGCGTCAGCCGATCGACGCCCCGGTCGCCGACAGCGCCTCCGTGACCGGCTGGAAGAACGTCTCCCCACCGGAGGTGCAGTCACCGCTGCCACCGGACGTCAGCCCGATCGCGCTGCTCCCCGAGAACAGCGACCCGCCGCTGTCCCCCGGCTCCGCGCACACATCGGTCTGGATCAGCCCGTTCACGATGTCGCCGTTGCCGTAGTTCACCGTCGCGTCCAGGCCGGTGACCTTCCCGGAGTGCACCTGGGTCGTGGACCCGCTGCGGGTCACCGACTGGCCGACGGTCGCCGACGCCGCCCCGGTGATCGCCTGCGCGGACCCGTTGTAGAGGTCCACCTCGCTGGGATGGGCGACCTGGGCCGTGTACTTGACCAGGCCGAAGTCGTTGTCCGGGAAGCTCGACACTTCGTTGGTGCCGATCTGCTTGCCGCTGGAGTCCGACCACGTCGAGATCGCCTCGGTGCAGTGCCCGGCGGTGAGGAAGTACGGCTGTCCGCCCTTGACCACGTTGAACCCGAGCGAGCACCGGCCACCGGATCCGCTGATCGCGTCACCGCCGGCGATGAAGGGCTTGAACTCCCCCTTTGTACGCTGGAGTTCGGCCATCGATCCCAGCCCGTCCACCACCTTGGTGAGCTTGGCCCACTCGGCGGCGGAGACCGTGCGGTCGGCGGTGACGAGGATCTTGTTGGTGGTGGGGTCGGTCACCCAGGACGTCCCCGGGACGGTCGCGTCGTCGGCGAGCGTCGTACGCGCGCTCTTCAGTTCGGCGAGGGAGTGGGAAACGACTCTGGCCGTGGCCCCGGCCGCCGAGACGGTCCGCGCCGCGTCCTCGTCGAGGACGTTCACCACGAGGCTCTTGGTCTTCGCGTCGTAGAACGTTCCCGCCGCGTCCGCGCCGAGTTCCGTCCCGAGCGTCGAAGCGAGCTTTCCGGCCGCACCGGCCGAGAGGGTCTTGATCTGGGGCGAGGCCGGCGTCTCGCTGGCGTTCGCAGTCTGCAAGGTGACTCCCGCGGCGACCAGCGCGGTGATACCCGCACCTGCCACGACGATCCGCCGCCTGGGTATGCGTCGGTGCTTCAACTCGCGTCCTCCTGTGGGGGGTCGGCCCGGAGATTGTGGGGATCTCGCGGGCCGGAAGGCTGGTTGACGAGCCCTTACTCTTCCGAACCCCACAGGGGGCGCACAAGGGTGACTTCCGGACGCGCGTAGAACGCGGTTGTGCGCCCCTGCGATTTTTGACAGTTCACGGTCAGCCCAGGCCGTTCACGCTGCAAACACTACGAGCGAGTAACACCTCATCAGCCCGTGAGGTCTAGTCCTGTCCTGAATTCGACCCCTCGGAATCCGGATCCGGCCGGGACTCAAGAGGCGGAGGTTGCTCCTGCACCGGTTGCTGTGGTGCCGGCGCCGCCCGTTCCAGGAACCGCAGCAGCTCGACGGGGAACGGCAGCACCAGCGTCGAGTTCTTCTCGGCCGCCACCGCCACCACCGTCTGCAGCAGCCGCAGCTGCAGCGCGGCAGGCTGCTCCGACATCTCCTTGGCCGCCTCGGCCAGCTTCTTCGACGCCTGGAGTTCCGCGTCCGCGTTGATGACCCGCGCCCGCCGCTCCCGGTCCGCCTCGGCCTGCCGGGCCATGGACCGCTTCATGGTCTCGGGCAGCGAGACGTCCTTGATCTCGACCCGGTCGATGGTGACACCCCACTCCACCGCGGGGCTGTCGATCATCAGCTCCAGTCCCTGGTTGAGCTTTTCGCGGTTGGACAGCAGATCGTCCAGCTCGCTCTTGCCGATGATCGACCGCAGCGAGGTCTGCGCCATCTGCGCCACAGCGAACCGGTAGTCCTCCACCCGGACGACCGCCTCGGCGGGCGCGGTCACCCTGAAGTAGACGACGGCGTCCACCCGCACCGTGACGTTGTCCCGGGTGATGCCCTCCTGCCCGGGCACCGGCATGGTCACGATCTGCATGTTGACCTTCCGGAGCTTGTCGACGCCCGGAACGATCATCGTGAACCCCGGCCCGCGCACATCCGGCCGGAGCTTTCCGAGGCGGAAGACCACACCCCGTTCGTACTGCTTGACAACCCGCGCGGCCGCCATCGCGTACAACGCTCCGGCGCACGCGAGCGTCACGCCCGCCGCCAACAGCTCCTCGACCATCACGACCCCCAGGGTCCGAACCAGGCGCTCAAGGTGTGCACTTCGACGGTAACTCCGCTGTGTACACAAAGGGGAGACGGAGGACAGGGGTGGTCCACGGCATCAGGACACAGGACGGCCGCCGGCTGAGGGTCGAGGAGTACGGCGACCCGGACGGCAGCCCGGTGGTCCTGCTGCACGGCACCCGGGCTGGCGCTTCGGCCTCGTCCCCCAGGACGTCGTCGCCGCCCACCCGCACATCCGGTTCATCGCCTACGACCGCCCCGGTTGCGGCGACTCGGACCGTCTGCCGGGCCGCCGCGTGGCCGACGCCGCCCGGGACGTGCCGAAGCCGGCCGGTGCCCTCGGGCTCGGCCGTTTCTCGGTGCTCGGCCACTCCGGCGGCGCCCCGCATGCCTGGCCTGCGCCGCACTGCCGCCCTCCCGGGTGCGGCACGCGGCAGCACTGGCGTCCCCCGCACCCCCGGACGCGAGGGACCGGCGGTCGGCGAGATGCTGCTGCGCGCCTACCGGGAGGCGCTGCGCGGGTCGTCGTACGGCCGGCTCGACGACGGCCTCGCCCTGCTCGGCGGCTGGGGCTTCGACCCGGCCGCCGTCACCCGGCCCGTGCCACCGGAGCGGACCACCTCCTGATCGCGACGAGCCCCCGTACGGCGGATGCGTACGGGGGCTCACCAGGTACCGGCTGCGGTTCAGGCCGCTGCCGGGCCTAGAAGACGCTGACGCCGTAGGCGCTCAGGGCCTCGGTGACCGGCTGGAAGAAGGTCGTGCCGCCGGAGGAGCAGTTGCCGCTGCCGCCGGAGGTCAGACCGTAGGCGATACCGCTGTTGGAGTAGAGCGGGCCGCCGGAGTCGCCGGGCTCGGCGCAGACCGTGGTCTGGATCATGCCGTAGACGACGTCACCGCCGCCGTAGTTGACGGTCGCGTTCAGCGCGGTGACCCGGCCGCTGTGGATGCCGGTGGTGGAACCGCGGCGGTAGACCGTGGTGTTCACGGACGGGGTGGCGGCGCTGGTGATGTCGACACTGCCGACGGTGCCGGAGATCGACGAGGTCGGGTAGCTCGACGAGTACTTGACGAGGCCGTAGTCGTTCGTCGGGAAGCTGGAGCCCGCCGTCGAACCGAGCGTGGTGGTGTGCCCGGAGTTGGACCACCAGGTGCCCGCACCGTCGGTGCAGTGACCGGCGGTCAGGAAGTAGTAGGTGCTCCCGCTGCGGACGTTGAAGCCGAGGGAGCAGCGCCAGCTACTCGCATAGATGGCGTCGCCGCCGGAGATCAGCTTGTTGAACTTGCCCGGGGTGTGCTTGATCGTGAGCGCGTCGGCGTTGCTGCCCGCCTGCTCCTTGATCTTGGCGATCTCGGCCTGCGAGACCGTGCTGTCCACGGTGACGACCACACGGTTGGTCTTGCTGTCGACGGCCCAGGCGGTGCCCGGGATGTCGGCCTTGAGGACCGAACTGCTGGCGCTCTTGAGTTCGGCGGTGCTGAACGGGGTCGCAGCGGTCGCGTTCACGCTGGGGACCGCGATCGCGGCCGCGGCCACGAGGCCGGTGGTTCCGGCGATCAGCCGGGTCCGTCTCGTCATGCCACTGCGGGGGTTGGTGCGCTTGATCCTCACGTTTCGTTCCCTCCAAGGGAAGTCGGGGGCCCGCGTGGGGTCGGGGCCCGTGAGGCGCAGTCAGCGGCACGGGCGTCCGGTTTTCGAACATGCCGTGCTCCTGACAAGCGCTGAGGGGGAGTATTCGGCCGAACGGACGGTCGGCGCAAGGGCGCCTTTCGGCCGTCAATCTTTGAAAGACCTTTGTGCTTCACAGGGAACGGCCATGCCTCGAAACCCGTCCCGCTCCCCCGTCGCGAGGGCGCCATCGAGGGCCTTCCCCATGGGCGGAAAGCGGCAGATGCGGTGGTCGGCGAAGTGACAGGGCGCCAGTGGCGCCTCCTCGGCACAGACCGTCGTACGGCCGTCGGTGTCCGGCACGGACGGCCACGGAACCCGGGACCGGCGGCTGCCGTTCCCCTTCGCCGCATCGCCGAAAACAACCTACGGCGAGCTACCCGCAGGGGTGGGCGGGGACGGCGAGATCCAGGTGCTCCCGGAGCGTGCTGCCCGGGTAGAAGGTGCGGAACAGTCCGCGGTGCTGGAGCAGCGCCACCGTGCCGTTGACGAGCCGTTCCAGGTCCCGCAGCGGTTCGGCGGGGGTGAGGTGGAAGCCGTCGACGACGCCCTCGCCGTGCCAGGTGGCGATCAGTGCCGCGAGGTCGACGGGGCCGCCCCGGTACAACGGCCCCTGCGCGGTCTGGCGGGGTCCGCCCCCGCCGTGCCCCGGCGCGGCCGCGTGCTCGCCGTCGCCGAGGTCGACGAGGAGTCCGGCGAGGACCCGCAGTTCGTCGGGGCGGCGCCCGAACTCGGCCGCCATGGCGTGGAGTTGATCGCGTTCAGCGGCGGCCTGCGCGGCGCTCGCGGCGCGGACGAGGGCCACGTCGGCGTACCGGGCGGCGGTTCTGCGGGCGGGTTCGTCGGTGGCGTCGACCACGCGGACCGGGCGACCGTGCGGGGGCCGCGGACCGCCGTTCGGCAGGTCCCCTGTCTCGGTGTCGTCCTCCCGTCCGTCCCACAGTCTCGCGGCGGCCTCGGCCCCGGTGGCCGAGCTGTCGATACGCCAGCCGGCCCGGCCCCGGCTGACCCGGTCGAGGGTCGCGACGGCTGCCTGGACGTGGAAGAGCTCGGGGTGGGTGCTCGTGACGGTGGGCACCAGGCCGATCCGGCCGGTGGCGGACGCGACCCGGGACAGCACCGCGAGCGCGTCGAGGCCGGGCCGGGCGAGGGTGTCGTCCAGGGTCACGAAGTCGAGCCCGCCGCGCTCGGCGAGCCGCGCCGCCTCGACGTAGGGAAGCGCGTCGTACGCCGACGGCTGGTCGAGGGCGGCGGCGAGGTGCACGAGCCCCCGGCCGTTCGAGGAAGCCATGTGGGGGAATCCTTTCGGGGGAGAATCCGGCCCGCCGCGGCGGGGAACAACCACGACCGCGCGGACCGGCGGCCGTCTCGCACCGGCGGCTCAGGCGACCGCACGACCGGCGAGCTCGCCCAGGAACCGCAGTGCGGCCCGCGCGGTCGCGTCGTTCTGCCGGAACGCGGGCCCGCCGGTGCGCGGCCGGGTGAAGGCGCCGGGTGTGCGGCCGTCGGTGTGCGGCCCGAGGGCGAAGCGCCGGGGGTGCGGGCGCCCGGACCGGTCCAGGAGCCGGCCGTCGGCACGGTCCACCCGCAGCAGCCCGTCCGGACTCTCGGCGGCCCCCTCGTCGTGCAGCGCGCGCAGCAGCGGATCGAGGGCCCGCCGGACGGTCGGCTCGGGCAGCCGGGCCTCGACCAGGGCCCGCGCCTCGACCGAGTGGCCCGGGACGGTGGGGCTCGACGCCCGGAACATCCCGTCCTCGGCGCGGACCTCCATGTCCGCCCCGACGAACCTGAGCACCCCGGCCCGGGACAGCGCGAGCAGCTGCCGCAGCCGGGGGCCGGGCGGCCCGGAGGCCAGATAGCTGAAGAACCCGTGCCACCAGCCACCGATGTCCCCGAGCCGCACCAGCTGCCCGTAGACGGAGAGGAGTCCGAGGAACACGGCCAGGTCGGGGCTGTAGCGGGGATCGTGCCGCCGGCTCAGATCGGCCTCGACATACTCCCGCAGCCCCTCCTGGAACGCCTCGTGCGTCGCGTACCGCTTCCCCTCCAGCGGCCGGTCGAGCGCGGCGAGGTCGAGCCGGTCACGGGGATCGGGCACGGCGGAGGCCACCAGGGTCTCCCGTTCGAGGGCCACGTCGACGGCCGCGTACTTCTCCTCGAAGTCGGTCCAGGACATCGCGGTCCGCTCCGGGTGCACGGTGAACAGCCGGTGGTAGTGGGCGAATCCGAGCTCCTTCTCCACCAGCGGCCACACGTCCCGCCGGAAGTCGACGCCCCCCGGCCGGGCGAGCAGTCCGTCTATCCGGGCCGGCCCCAGGAAGCGGGGCAGCGGCGGCCGCTCGCCGGTCCAGTCGTAGCCGATCTTCGAGTGGTACGGCACCCCGCGCCGCGATCCGACGTGCAGGACCGGCTCGCGCCCGGACGGGACATAGGTGTCCCCGTCGTACCGTCCGCCCCGGCCCTCGGTCAGCAGCGCCATCAGGTCGACGAAGGCGAGCCCGAACCCGCGGACCAGGACCGGTTCGCCCGGCGCGAGCGCGGACAGGTCGCTGTCGGCGGTGAAGTCGGGGGGCAGGTGGACGAGGTCGTGGGTGCGGGCGTACGCCGCCAGGTCCCGCTGCTCGTCGTCGAGTTCGGCGTCGAGGTGGCCGAGGGCGAGGACGACCAGGTCGGCGAGGAGCGGGCGCGGTCGGCCCTCCAGCCAGACCTGCTGGCGTCCCTCGCGCGGTCCGCTCACCCGCAGGGCACGTCGCGGGTGGTGGTGGACGGACACGGACGGCGGCAGCGCGGCCACCGCCTGCTCGTGCACCCAGCGCAGGTACGCGCCCTGGAGCTGCCGGTCGGCGAAGGTGCGGCCGTCGATGCCGGCCCACTCGTGCAGGGTGGGGCCGGGGCGCACGGGTCCGGCCATGTCCACCGTCTCGTCGGTGAACATGGTGACGTCCTCGGCGTGCGAGTTCATCCACAGCAGCGGTGACTGCGCCTCGCGCCAGATGCGTCCGGCGCCGGGCTCATGCGGATCCACCAGGTGCAGGTCGAGGCCCGAACCGTCGTGGAGCTCGGGGGCGTTGGCGGCGATCCGCTCGATCAGACCGGTCCCCCGCGGCCCGGCTCCGACGATCACCAGCGAACGCCTCATCGGGTGCGCCCCGTACCGTGGGTGTGATGTCTGTCCGTGGGCGCATCGGCCGGCCGGAGTGCGGCGGGGGCTTGGGCAAGGGTGTCGGAGGACATGCGAAGGCTCCGTGACATCGAGTCGGTCGAACTCGGGCGGGTGCCTTCACACGGACACAAGAGATACGGCCGAGCCCCTCAGCAGGGCCGTATCCGCCGAGACTACGGGGCCGTTTCCCCGCACTGTCAAGGTTGTCCACACTGTGAGCCGTACGTCTCAGGCTGGTTGACGCCCCACCGAATGCCTGTTCCACTTGCCTCATGCACCCACAGCAGTGGCTGGTCAAGCGCTCCCACATCGACTTCGGTCGCGTGTGGTCCTCTTCCTGTTGAGCCGACCCGCTGCTCGCCCTGCTTCCGGCGGGGCGCCTTTCGCGTTCTCCTCCTCCGCCTTCACACGGGCCCCTCCCCTCACCCGGTGTTCCTCGCATCCAGCAGACCGCTTCACCCTGATCACCGCGGAGTCCCCTTCTCGACGGACTCGGCGATAACGACCCGCCTCTGCGGCCGAAAAAGAATCTCCAGCGGCCTGAAGCGCCGTCAGAACCGATACCCGCAAGCCGACGGCGGCGGGCCCGGCGAATCCGCGCACGGCGAATCCCCGTGGCCGGAACGGCGTTGAGCAGCGGATTCGTCCCGGCGGTGCCGTTCACCCGTACGCGCCAGCACTCACCCGTACGCCGTGAAGAATCATATTTCACTCACAGTCAGCAGCCGTATGGGACACGACCCTTGGGGTACCTGGGCTCTCGACGTATTCGCTGTGCACCAGTACCGTCACAAACCCCCCGCGCGGCGGCTATTCACTTGGCGCGCGATCCGCATCATGGATGACCATAGGGATACAAGAGCAAGACAGACCGCTGTGAGAGGAGGCGTCCATGGGATCGGTGCGCAAGGCGAGTGCCTGGCTGGGCCTCGTTGACGACAACGATGACGAGCGTTACTACGACGACGACGGATACTCCGAAGGGACCGAGCCCGGGGATGCCTGGGTCACCGACCCGCGGGTCAAGGTGGCCTCGGACGTCGCCGAGGAAAAGGGCCGCCGGATCGGCACGGTGACCCCCGACAGCTTCAGAGACGCCCGCGCCATCGGCGAACTGTTCCGTGAGGGCGTCCCCGTCATCATGAACCTGACCGCGATGGAGGCCGGTGACGCCAAGCGCGTCGTCGACTTCGCGGCCGGGCTGATCTTCGGGCTGCGCGGTTCCATCGAGCGCGTGTCCACCCGGGTGTTCTTGCTGACCCCCGCCAACACCGAGATCGTGAACGGCGATCCCGCGCAGCACCGCACGGACGGCTTCTTCAACCAGAGCTGAGGCAGGGCCGCTCGCCGGCCCTGCCCCAGGCAGGGTTCACCGGAAGGCGTCCAACCCGGTGAGTGCCTTGCCCAGCACCAACTGATGCATCTCGACGGTGCCCTCGTACGTCAGCACCGACTCGAGGTTCGTCGCGTGCCGCATGACGGGGTATTCGAGGGAGATCCCGTTGGCACCGAGGATCGTCCGTGACGTGCGGCAGATCTCGATGGCCTCGCGGACGTTGTTGAGCTTGCCGAAGCTGACCTGCTCGGGACGCAGGCGGCCGGCGTCCATGCGCCGCCCCAGATGGTGGGCGAGCAGAATCCCCTTGTGCAGTTCGACCGCCATGTCGGCGAGTTTGGCCTGGGTGAGCTGGAAGCCCCCGATGGGCCGCCCGAACTGCTCCCGTGTCTTCGCGTAGTCGACGGCGGTCTCGAAACACGACCGCGCCGCCCCCATCGCACCCCACACGATCCCGTACCGGGCGTGCGAGAGACAGCTGAGCGGCCCCTTGAGCCCGACGACCTCCGGCAGCACCGCGTCGGCGGGCAGCCGTACGTCGTCCAGGACGAGCTCGCTGGTGACGCTGGCCCGCAGCGACCACTTGTGCTTGATCTCCGGCGCCGAGAAACCCGGGGTGCCGGCCGGCACCACGAACCCGCGGATCCCGTCGTCGGTCTGCGCCCACACGACGGCGACCCCGGCGACCGAGCCGTTGGTGATCCACATCTTGCGCCCGTTGAGGACCCAGTCCGTGCCGTCCTTCTTGGCGTACGTCCGCATCGCTCCGGGGTCGGAGCCGTGATCGGGTTCGGTGAGCCCGAAGCAGCCGATCACCTCGCCGGCGGCCATCCGCGGCAGCCAGGTCTGCTTCTGCTCCTCACTGCCGAAGCGGTGGATCGCGTACATGGCGAGCGAGCCCTGCACGGAGACGAGAGAGCGGATCCCGGAGTCGGCGGCCTCCAGCTCCAGACAGGCGAGCCCGTACTGCACGGCGGAGGCTCCCGCGCACCCGTATCCGCTGAGCGACATCCCGAGAGCGCCGATCTCCCCGAGCTCCCGGGCGAGTTCCCTGATCCCCGGCAGCTCGCCCTTCTCGTACCAGTCGGCGACATGGGGCAGGACGCGGTCGGCGGCCCAGGTCCGCACGGTCGCGCGGATCGCCAGGTCCTCCGGCTCCAGCAGGTCGTCGATACCGAGGGGGTCGGCGGGGTCGAACGGGGGCATGGCACATCCTCCGGCAGAAGGGCTCCAGCGGGCGGGCGACTGGAAACAGCGGGCGACTGGAAACTAGCACCGCTAATTTAGGCTTCCGTCGCCGACGTTACAGCGCGCTCCGCCGCACATCCAGACGCCGGTCAGGCGGAGACGCGTGACTCCGCGACTTCCCTGGGCGCCGGAAGCCCGACCGCCTCCGGGGCCTCGCCGCACTGCATCGTGCGCGGCAGCCGCAGCGCCATCACCGCGCCCAGCAGCAACAACCCCGCACTCACCAGCAAGGTCACGTGCAGCCCGTGCACGAAGGAGTCCTGTGCGGCCCGGCGCAGGGCCACGCCCGCGGGTCCGCCGAGGCGTCCGGCCACCTCGTAGGCCTCGCCCAGGGAGTGTCCCGCCGACCTGGACGCCGCCTCGGGGACGCCGGGCACACCGGAGAGGCCGGGCGTGTACGCCGCGTTCATCACACTGCCGAGCAGCGCGATCCCGATGCCCGCCCCGAGCTGGTACGAGGTCTCGCCGATCGCCGCGGCCCCGCCCGCCTGCTCCGGCGGTGCCTCGCTGAGCATCGACTCGTACGCCCCGAAGAGCGTCGTCTCCAGGCCGAACCCGAGCAGCACGAACCCGAACACCAACAGGCCCGTGTTGTCCGCGTCTCCCATGGCGGTGAGCAGCAGCACGGCCAGGGCCGTCAGGCAGAACCCGGCGCTCACCATCAGGCGCGGCCCGAAGCGCCGCAGCAGACGCGCCCCGGCCAGTCCCGCCGCCATCGCGGCGATGGTCAGCGGCAGCAGCCGTAGACCGGTCTCCAGCGGGGACAGGCCGAGGACCAGCTGGAGATACTGCGCCGCGATCAGTTCGAGCCCCACCAGCGCGAGCATCGCCAGCACGATGCAGCCGACCGAGGTGCTGAACGCGGGACGCGCGAACATCCGCAGGTCCACCAGGGGATGCGTGCGCCGTCGCTGCCGCCGCACGAAGAGGACGAGCAGCGCCGCGCCCAGGACCAGCGGAATCGCGGTGAACGCGTCGAGCTCGCCGCCTCCGAGCCGCTTCACGCCGAGCACCAGGGCGAACAGCCCGGCGGCGGCCGTCAGCGCGCCGACGACGTCCCAGGGGCCCTCGCCGCTGCCCTTCGACTCGGGCAGCAGCAGGCGGCCCACCGGCAGGCTGACCAGCATCAACGGGATGTTGACGAGGAAGACGGAGCCCCACCAGAAGTGCTCCAGGAGGAAGCCTCCGAGCAGTGGTCCGACGGCGGCGCCGACCGCGGCGACGGCGCTCCAGATGCCGATGGCGAGCGCTCGCTCACGCCGGTCGGGAAAGACCTGCCGCAGGATCGACAGCGTCGCGGGCATGATCATCGCGCCGCCGACGCCGAGCAGCGCCCGGGCGAGGATCAGTACCTGGGCGGTGTCCGCGACGGCGGCGACCCCGGAGGCGACGCCGAAGAGGCCGTAACCGAGGAGAAGGACTCTCCTGCGGCCCACGCGGTCGCCGAGCGTGCCGAAGAGGATCAGCAGCGAGGCGCAGACGAGCGGATAGACGTCGACGATCCAGAGCAGTTCTATCGCGCCGGGCTTGAGGTCCTCGGTGACGGCGGGCACCGCGACATGCAGCACCGTCGCATCGAGGGCGACCAGGAGCAGGCTCACGCACAGGACGACGAGGACGACCCAGCGGTTTGCACCGGCCCCGGCCGCCCGACGGCGCAGCATCGCGGCGGCCGTGGTCGTCCCGGACATGTACGTACCTCCCAGATGTTCCCTGGCGTTCGGCGGGCACACGGGGTGGGGACTCCCCATGATCTCAGCCGGAGAGGAGCGGCGGTCTCCGGCCCGCGCAGCGAACGGCGGGTGACACGTCAGCGTACGCGAGTTCGCGTGTACCCCCAGTGGCGGAGCTCTCAGACTTCGGACGGACACGTGTGGCGTACGCCACTTTCGCCGCCTGTCGCCGTGCCCCGTCGGACGGACCGGTACGGCGAGCGGTCGATAATCGGACCCGTGACCGATCTTGGAACGCGCACCGAACCGGCCCTGCGCCGAGCCGCCCCGGCGCTGCTCGGCTACGCGGCCGTCCGCGCCCTGGGCCTGCTCACGCTGGCCCTGTGGAGCGCCGCGCGCGACAAGAGCGCGTACACCCTGCTGACCGCCCGCTGGGACGCGCTCTGGTACACCAGGGTGGCCGAACTCGGTTACGGCTACGAGGTGCGGCTGCCGAACGGCGACGTGCACTCGAACCTGGCGTTCTTCCCGCTCCTGCCCTGGCTGGAGCGGCTGCTGCACGCGACGGCCCCGCTGTCCTACGCCGACGCGGGCTTCGTGGTGGCCCTGCTCGCCTCCCTGGCCGCGGCCTGGGGCGTCTTCGCGGTGACGGACCAGGTGTACGGCCCCCGGGCGGGCGTGTGCGCGGTGCTTCTGTGGGCCGTCCTGCCCGTCGGAATCGTCCAGTCGATGGCGTACAGCGAGTCGCTGTTCACGGCGCTGGCGGCCTGGTCGCTGTACGCGGTGCTGACCGGCCGCTGGGTGACGGCGGGCCTGCTGGCCTCCCTGGCGGGCCTGACCCGCCCGGTGGGCCTGGCGGTGGTCGCGGCGGTGTGGGCGACGGGTATCGCCGCGTACCTGCGGGACCGACGGGACCGCGACCCGTCCGCGTCCGCCACGGACGGGGAGGAGGGAACCGCCTCGGCCGTGCGCGCCCCGAGCGCCCCGCACGCCGGCCCTTCCGTGCGGAACCGGAGCGCGGCCGGGGAGCGCGGCGCACAGGCCACCGGCCCCTCGCGCACCCCCGCGGCCCTTCCCGACCGCCGCGCCCTGGGCATGGCCCTCGCCCCCCTCGGCGCCGCCGCCTACGTCCTGTGGGTCGGTCACCGCACCGGCAAGGGCCCGTTCGGTTACCTCGACGTGCAGGCGGGCTGGCGCAACGGCTTCGACGGCGGGTACGCCTTCGCCCGATTCGTCGCCGACAAGTTCACGTCGTTCCCCTCGGCCCTGGCCGGGGCCGGACTGATCGTCGGCGTCGGGCTGGTGGTGTGGCTGTACGTCGTCTGCGCACGGCAGGGCCAGCCGCTCCCCCTCCTGGTGTACGCCGGCGTCGTCACCGCCCTCGCCCTGTGCGCGTCGAGCTACTTCGGCTCGAAACCGCGCCTGCTGATGCCCGCTTTCCCTCTGTTGCTCCCCCTCGCCCTGACCCTCGCCCGCTCAAGGACCCGCAGGTCAACCGCGATCGTGACCCTGATCGCCATCGCCTCCGCCCTGTACGGCGCCTTCTGGCTGAACGGCTCCGGTCCACCATGATCGCCCCGGGCCGCCGATGAGCGCCCGGAGAATTCCACCCCATGATTCGGTGAACGAATTCATAAGGCCCATAAAACCGGAACCCGGAATGATCAAAGGAATTGAAGGACGCAGCCGCCACCCTTTGCGGAATCACTGGAAATAAAGCCCCGTCTGAGAGGAATCCCACATCACATCGTCATCACAAAGCCGCTGATTCGACGGGGATCAGAGCTCACTCGCTGTAACGTCTTTTGGGTGCGTACCGAACGAAACCCCACCCGTCTGGACCGGGTGTTCGCCAGGCTGGACCGTGAGCCGGAACGGCCGGCCCACCTCAGCGTGCCTCGGGCGAGCCGCCACCGGACCGTCCTCGTGGTCGCCGCCCTGGCGTTCTACCTGGCGATCGTGTGGCTGGTGGTGACCGCCTCGTGGCTGGTCCGCCTCGACTGGCAGGTCATGTTCTTCCGGCCGTACCAGCAATGGGCGTCCATCCACTGGTTCGTCGACTACTACGTGGTACTGGGCCAGCGCGGCCCGACCGCGGTGATGGTCGCGGCCTGGCTGGGCTGGCGTTCCTGGCGGCAGCACACCCTGCGCCCGCTGCTGACACTGGGCACCTCACTGCTGCTGCTGAACATCACGGTCGGCGCCGCCAAGTACGGCATGGGACGGCTCGGACCTCACTACGCGACCGTCATCGGCTCCAACGAGATGGGCCTGGGCGGCGATATATTTCCCAGCGGCCACACCGCCAACGCCGTCGTGACCTGGGGAATCCTGGCGTATCTGGCCTCCACCCCGAGGGCCCGCCGCTGGCTGTCCGCGATCTCCGCGGTGACCTCGCTGGGCGTCGGCATGGCCACCGTCTACCTCGGTACGCACTGGCTGAGCGACGTCGTGCTGGGCTGGATCGCCGGTCTGCTGATCCTGCTCGCGCTGCCCTGGTTCGAGCCGCTGATCGCCCGTACCGAGGCCTACGCCTTCGAGCTGCGCGACCGCCGGCGGGCCCGTGGCGGCGCGAAGGCCCCGGTCCCGGTCACCCCGGTCACGGCGCCCGCGCCCGCCCGCCTCAAGCCGCTCACGGCCCCGCAGAACGAGACGGCGGCCCGCGAGGCCGCCGTCCCGGCGCGTGGCCCCAGGTCGCCCGCCCACATGGCGCCGGGCCCGCACACCACCCGCTCGGAGCGCACCCCGGTCACCCCGGCCGGCAGCCGCCGCCCGCCCCACCCGGACCGGATCGTGCGCGGTACGCCCTCCCCGGCCACCCGGCCGGTCTCCGGCGGCTGATCCGCACCTCGAAGGCAGCGGGGCCGGTACGCACCACCGCCCCGGACATGATTCGGGCCCCGGTTCCTCGACAGGAACCGGGGCCCGCGTCATGCGGTTCAGCCCTTCCAGGCCCGCGCCACGCGGCCGTCCTTCACCTCGAAGTTCAACCGGCCCGTGCGGTACTCCATCGTGATGATCGCCCCCGGCGGCAGCGAGCGGACCGTCGACCAGCCCCGCTCACGCGCGAGCCGCTCGGCGGCGGCGGAGTCGAGGCCGAGGTAGGTGTCCGGGCTGTCCTGGGGTTCGGCGGGCGGTGTCGGAATGGGTGCCATACGGCCACGCTAGGCCCTGCCCGGCGGCCGCGGAAGTCCGGATCCCGCACGCCCCCTGTCACGCTTCTGTCACAGGATCGCCTCACCCGTTTCCCTCGCGCTGCGTCACACGGACGGGCGTTTCCCTAGCCCTTCCGCAGGTATTCGAACGCAATTCCCGCGTGTCGTACGACTTCTGCGAATGCCCCGTGAGAAGGCTTGTCCGAGAACTGGCCCGGGCCCCTTTGTCCACCGATTCCGGACAGGGCCACGCTGGCTGACACCGCATAGGAAATACACGGTTCCGACACAGAACCCCCTTACGCCCCCTGTCGCCGCGCACGCCCGCGCGAGCATCATGGCGTGAGCCGAGCGAAGGGGCGAGCGATGGGGACGCAGACCGTGCAGGCGACGGCACGACCCGTGCGGACCAAGCGGCACGGGCGGCTGGTCGTGGACTGGCTGACCACCACCGACCACAAGAAGATCGGTCACCTCTATCTGATCACGTCGTTCCTGTTCTTCCTGGTCGGCGGGGTCATGGCGCTGCTGATGCGCGCGGAACTCGCCCGGCCTGGGCTCCAGATCGTGGACAACCAGCAGTACAACCAGCTGTTCACGATGCACGGCACGGTCATGCTGCTGCTGTTCGCGACGCCGAGCTTCGCGGGCTTCGCCAACGAGCTGATGCCGCTCCAGATCGGCGCCCCGGACGTGGCGTTCCCCCGGCTGAACATGCTGTCGTACTGGTTCTTCCTGTTCGGCGGCCTGATCGTGATGGGATCGCTGCTGGTGCCGACCGGTCCGGCCGCTTTCGGCTGGTTCGCCTACGCGCCGCTGAACAACTCCGCGCACTCCCCCGGCGTCGGCCCCGACCTGTGGATCATGGGCCTCGCGCTGGCCGGCTTCGGCACGATCCTCGGCGCGGTCAACTTCATCACCACGATCATCGGGATGCGCGCGCCCGGAATGACGATGTTCCGGATGCCGATCTTCACCTGGAACACGCTGTTCACGTCGATCCTGGTCCTGCTGGCGTTCCCGGTGCTGGCGGCCGCGCTGCTGGTCCTGGAGGCCGACCGGCGCTTCGGCTCACAGGTCTTCGAGGCGGACAACGGCGGGGCGCTGCTGTGGCAGCACCTGTTCTGGTTCTTCGGGCATCCCGAGGTCTACATCATCGCGCTGCCGTTCTTCGGGATCATCACGGAGATCATCCCGGTCTTCAGCCGCAAGCCGATCTTCGGCTATCTGACGCTGGTCGCGGCGACGATGTCGATCACCGGTCTGTCGATCGTGGTGTGGGCGCACCACATGTTCGTCACCGGCGCGGTCCTGCTGCCGTTCTTCTCCTTCATGAGCTTCCTGATCGCCGTCCCGACGGGCGTGAAGTTCTTCAACTGGACCGGGACGATGATCAAGGGCTCCCTGTCCTTCGAGACGCCGATGCTGTGGGCGACCGGCTTCCTGGTGACGTTCCTGTTCGGCGGCCTGACCGGGGTGCTGCTGGCCTCGCCGCCGCTGGACTTCCACGTCTCGGACACCTATTTCGTCGTGGCGCACTTCCACTACGTAGTGTTCGGCACGGTCGTCTTCGCGATCTTCGGCGGGCTGTACTTCTGGTGGCCGAAGTTCACCGGGAAGATGCTCGACGAGCGGCTGGGCAAGATCCAGTTCTGGACGCTGTTCGTCGGCTTCCACACCACGTTCCTGGTGCAGCACTGGCTGGGGGCCGAGGGCATGCCCCGCCGGTACGCCGACTACCTCGCGGCCGACGGCTTCACGGCCCTGAACACCATCTCGACGATCGGCGCGTTCCTGCTCGGCGCCTCGACGCTGCCGTTCCTCTACAACGTCTGGAAGACCGCGAAGTACGGCGTGAAGGTGGAGACCGACGACCCCTGGGGCTACGGCCGCTCCCTGGAGTGGGCCACCTCCTGCCCGCCGCCCCGCCACAACTTCACGACCCTGCCGCGGATCCGCTCCGAGTCCCCGGCGTTCGACCTGCACCATCCGGAGTACGCGGCGCTGGCTCCGCAGCCCGAGCCGAAGAGCGAGCAAGCGAGCGAGCGAGGCGGTCGTGAGCCGTCCTGATCGCCTCGGTCAGCTCGGCCGGCTCCAGCACCTCGAAGTCGAAGCCCGTCATCATCACGTGGATCACCATCACGTCGAGGCTCGACGCCCCGGTGCGCAGGACGCAGCTGTCGGGTCCCTCCGCCTCCAGGACCCCGGCGCTCGGTGAGATCCGCTCGGCGGCCCGTTCCTTCGGCACCAGCAGCCGTACGACCGCGTGCGAGGCGTACGCGCGCGTGGAGACCCCTCGCGAGACGTAGGCGGCGAGGTCCTCGGCGGGCGGGGTGCGCGGCGCGAACCGGGGGCCGTGCGGCGGCTTCGGGGTGATCCGGTCGACGCGGAAGGTCCGCCAGTCGTCCCGGTCCAGGTCCCAGGCGACCAGGTACCAGCGCCGCTCGCTGCACACCAGACGGTGCGGTTCGACGGTACGGCGGCTGGCGGCGCCGATGGGGGTCCCCCCGGTCGAGTTTGTTCGAGACTGGGGGCGGTCGCTGTACTCGAAGCGCAGCCGCTCGGCGTCCCGGCAGAGGTCGGCGAGCTCGGTGAGGACGCCCGGGTTGACGGCGGAGGGCTGGGGACCGCGCAGCATCGGCACGGTGAAGGCGTTCAGGGCGCCCACGCGGCGGCGCAGCCGGCTCGGCAGGACCTGCTCCAGCTTGGACAGGGCACGTACCGAGGTCTCGCCGATGCCCTCGATGCCCTGGCCCGCGGCCGTGCGCAGGCCGACGGCGACCGCGACGGCCTCGTCGTCGTCCAGGAGCAGCGGGGGCAGCTCGGCGCCCGCGCCCAGCTGGTAGCCGCCGCCGGTGCCGGGGCTGGCGTTGACGGGGTAGCCCAGCTCGCGCAGCCGGTCCACGTCCCGGCGCACGGTGCGCGCGGTGACGCCGAGGCGGTCGGCGAGGTCGGCGCCTGACCATGCGCGGTGGGCCTGGAGAAGCGAGAGCAGGCGCAGAAGTCGTGCCGAGGTCTCCAACATGATGCCGAGTCTGCCAGCCATCGCGGACAGAAGCTGTCCGCAAGCCTTCCTACCTTGGACTCATGGCAGACAACAGCGCGACCGCGAAGAACCGTGAGATCCGCCCCTTCCGGATCGACATCCCGCAGGCGCAGCTCGACGACCTGCACACCCGCCTGGACCTCACCCGCTGGCCGGACGAGCTCCCGGAGGCCGGCTGGGAGTACGGCGCCGCCCTGCCGTATCTGCGCGATCTCGCCGCGTACTGGCGGAGCGCCTACGACTGGCGCAAGCACGAGGCAGCCCTCAACGAGCTCCCGCAGTTCGTCACCGAGATCGACGGCGCCCAGGTGCACTTCCTGCACATCCGCTCCGCCCGGCCGGACGCGCTCCCGCTGATCCTGACGCACGGCTGGCCGGGGTCGGTGATCGAGTTCCTCGGCGTGATCGGCTCGCTGAGCGAGGACTTCCATCTGGTGATCCCGTCCATCCCGGGCTTCGGCTTCTCCGGGCCGACGCGCGACAAGGGCTGGAACGTCAACCGGGTGGCCCGCGCGTGGGCGGAGCTGATGCGCAGGCTCGGCTACGAGCGCTACGGCGCCCAGGGCGGCGACATGGGCGCGCTGATCTCCCCCGCGCTCGCCCGGATCGCGCCGGAGTCCGTCGTCGGCGTCCATGTGAACGCCGCCTCGGTCGGCTTCATCCCGCTCGGCCCGGTCGACGAGCAGGCGCGGGAGGGGCTGACCGACCGGGAGCGGAAGAGCCTTGCGAGCATCGCCGAGTTCACCACGGACGGCTTCGGCTACAACGCCCTCCAGTCGACCCGCCCGCAGACCCTGTCCTACGGGCTCACCGACTCACCCGTCGGTCAACTGGCGTGGATCATGGAGAAGTTCCAGGCGTGGACGCACTCCTCGGCCGCGCTGCCCGAGGACGCGATCAACCGGGACACGCTCCTGACGAACGTGATGCTGTACTGGCTGACCGGCACCGCCGGTTCCGCGGCCCGCATGTACTACGAGAACAGCCATGTGCCGGACTGGTTCCCGACGCAGACCTCGGGAGTGCCGACCGCGGTGGCCAACTTCGGCGAGGACGTGGCGATCCGCCGCTGGGCCGAGCAGGCCAACACCCTCGTCCGCTGGACGGAGTTCGACCGCGGCGGCCACTTCGCCGCCCTGGAGGTGCCCGAGCTGCTGGCCGGTGACGTCAGGGAGTTCTTCGGTTCACTGCGGTGAGGGGCACGCGGTGACGGACACCGACAGGTCGTTGTCCCGCGTGTAGTACGGCCCGGCCTCCACCGGGCCGTACGCCGTGTCCACCCGCGCGCGTGGATAGGTGAAGACGGGCTTCTTGTCGGCGACGTCGTCGAGCAGCCGCGCGATCCGCACCCGCGGCCCGCTCTCGCCGTGCGGCCGCAGCCACAGGTCCCAGACCCCGGGCCCGAGTGCCGCGTACCCGACCGAGAGGCCGAACCGGGTCGCGTCCACGGCGACTTCGATGCGACGGGCGGCGGCCGGGGAGTGCCGGGGGCCCACCTCGGCACAGGCGCCCGGGGCGAACCCGGTACCGAACAGCCGCCCGCGCACGGTCACTCCGGCGCCCTGGACCCGGACCTCGCCCGCCTCGGCGTGCGGGGCGCGCAGCCAGCTGCGGACGGTGAGGTCGCCCTGCCGGGTCGCGTAGGGGATGCGGACGGCGACATGGCCGCGGGAGCCGCTCGGAATGCGGGCGGCGAGCGCGCGCAGGTCGGTGGCGCCGGGCGCGAGGCGCAGCGGCTCGTCGTCGGCCACGCACGCGTACGCGTCCCAGCGGCCCTCGGGCAGGGCGACCGTGCTGGGCAGAGCGGCGCGCAGCCTTCCGTCGGCGGCCGGGGCCAGCGGCAGTCCCACTTCCTCGTCGCCGTCACGCCGGCGCAGCACCAGGTGGGCCGTCCCGCACGCCCCGCCGGCGGTGACGTCGAAGGTCAGTCCGCCCGCGGAGTCGGCGACACAGTCGGCGCGCAGTTGTACGCCCTGCCCGGCGGGCATGGTCCTCCCGTGGTTCATGGTGCCCTGTCAGACCGTCGGACACCCCCATTGGTTGCGTGCGTGCGGTGACTCACTGCTGATACGGCAGTTGCGGAACGTCGAAGCACGTGCGGTCCATGTCGCCCTGGGAGACCCAGCCCCGGCCGTCCTGCCAGCGGGCCACCGAGAGACAGGTTCTCCGGGACCTCGGCGGCTCGGCCAGCCGCTCGAACCGGACGGGGACGAGCAGGCCGTCCGCGGTGTAGTCCTGACTGTGGTCCATGCGGGCGTCGACGCACGCGCGCGTGACGCCTTGTGGGGCACACGACTTCGCGGCGTCCGTGAACCACTTCGCGGCCGCCCAGCCCTCCAGCTGCCACTGGGAATGCGTCCTGAGGCCCTTGGTGGCGTCCCCGAACTCGCGCACGGCCGCGTTGCCGACGTCCTCGTAGTTCCGGCTGGACCCGGTGGCCCACAGGGCGTTGCGGCAGTGCGGGGCGTCCTTGTAGTCGTCCTGGACGGTGGAGGCCCAGTTCTGCACGTTGGTGACCTTGGCGGTGACCTCGACGCCGGCCTTGTCCATCGCCTCGCACAGCTGGGCGTTGCCGTGGCTGTCGACGGCGTCGAAGACCAGGTCGGCGCCCTGTTCCTTCAGGTCGGCCGCGACGGCACGGAAGTTGGGCAGCGCGAAGTCGACCTGCTCGGTGACGACCTTGTAGCCCTCGGCCTTCAGCCCCTGCTCGACGAGCCGGGCGTAGGCGGCGGAGGCGGCCTGGTTGTACGACACGACGGCCGCCGTACGGGCTCCGTGCTCGCGCTTGAAGTAGCGGTAGACCTCGGTGCCGCCGTACTGCCTGCCGTCCCAGCCGGTCGTGCCGTCCCGGGGCGCGAGGCTGCCGTAGATTCCGTAGAGGTGCGGCCAGGTGTCGTAGGCGGCGCCAATGGGCTGGCCGCCGATGTCGGGCACGCGCGCGTGGGAGACACGGGAGGCTCCCGCGTAGTCGAGGACGGTGGTGGCGACCAGGGCGACCACTTTGTCCTCGTCGATCAGCCGGTGCACACAGGTGTTGTTGCCGACGCCGCTGCCCCCGTCGTCGCACTCGCGCACCTCGATCCGGCGGCCGTCGAGGCCTCCGCGCGCGTTGAGGCGCTCGAAGTACGCCTTGGCGCCGTCGCGCGGGCCGGTGAAGGCGCTGCCGCCGACCGGGCTGGTGGCGCTGGTGACGATGCCGACGCGGATCGGGGTGCTGTCCTGAGTGGGGCTCGCCCGCTCCCGGTGCTCGAAGTCGCTCTCCGGCAGCCGGCTGCCGCACGCCGTGCCCAACACGAGCAGCAGGACCGCGAGGGCGGCCTCAGCAGCCCGGAAGAGCCGAGGCCGTGGCATTGCCGCTCAACTGCACGAGCGCGCACAAGGTGTTGACCGACACCTTCCAGGTGCCGTCCTGTTCGACGGCCGTACCCGAGGCGTCCGGCAGGGCGGTGGCACCGTTCAGCATCAGGGTGTACGTCACGTCGGCCGCGGTCGGCTTGGTGAACCCGACCTTGGTCACCTTCGCCTGCACCTGTCCGCCGCGCTGGTCACCGCTGAAGGCCTGGAGCACCGGCCCCATCTCGTCGCCGTTCTCCAGGACGGCCTGCTTGTCCTTGGTGGAGGTCTTCGGGTCGAAGAACTTCTCCCAGTTCGTCCTGATCTCCCGCCGGGCGGCCGCCGCGTCGGCGGGTCCGCTCGGTGACGGTGCCGCCGAAGGCGTGGTCCGCTCCACGGACGGCGTCGGCGGCGGGCTCTCGCTGCCGCCGCCGCTGTCGTCGCTGCACGCCGAGAGGGCCACGACGAGGGCGAACCCCACCGCCATCAGCCCCCGGCTGCCGTTCCCCCACGTGCGGTCGCTCCCGAGAACCATCTGGCTCACCACCGGGTGTCGGTCCGGGCCACGTGCGCCCGGTGCTTTCAGGGTCAGCTTCAAGAAGGCATAGTGCAAGCGATTGGCTTACATGGACAGGCATGCGACATGTGGGAGCCAGAGATGCGGACAGCCCGACTGCGGACCGTGCACCCCGTCCTGTGGGCCGGCTGGGCCGCGCTCGCCGCGGGCGCGGTGCTCTGCGTCCTCGGCTGGTACGGCGTGGCGGGCGAGCTCTACGCCGAGCGGCAGCTGCCCTACCTCGCCTCCTGCACGGTGCCCGGGGCCGCGTTGATCGTCGCCGGGGCGGTGCTCCTCACCCACGGCCGGGGCGCGCTCGCCGCCGCGCGTGTGGAGGAGCTGTACGGCCTCCTGGTCGCCGCGGAGCCCACCGGGGCCGAGGAGTCCGGCACGGCGGCCGACGCGCCCCTGGCGGTCAGCGGGGACCTGCTGATGGTGCCCGGCGGCACCCTCTGGCACCGCGCGGACTGCCCGCTGGTCGCCGGGAAGGTCGAGTCGATCCCGGTGGACGCCAAGCTCCTGGCGAGCGGTGAGCTGGGACCCTGCCCGATCTGCGAGCCCGTCGAGGAAACCGACTGATGTCGTCGCTGACCTACGACCTGACCCTCGCCGGGTTGTCGGTCGGCAGTGCGGCCGCGCTCACCGGAATCGGCCTGATCGTGACGTACCGCGCGACCGGGGTGCTGAACTTCGCGCACGGGGCGATCGCCATGGTGTGCGCGTACGTGCTGCGGCAGTGCGTGGTCGAGTGGGGCTGGCCGCTGTGGGCCGGGGCCGCGGTGACCCTGCTGCTCCTGGCACCGGCCCTCGGCGTGCTGCTGGAGCGTTTCGTCTTCCGGCCCCTGTCCGTCCTGGGCGGCGATCCGGCCCAGACCCTGGTGGCCTCCCTCGGCGTCTTCGTGCTGCTGGTGGGCGGGGCCGCGCTGCTGTGGGGCCAGGGCGCCCGGGACGACGTCCCGGAGCTGGTGTCGGCGGACCCGTGGGGACAGCTGGCGGTCGCCCTGGTGCTGGCCGCGGGTGTGGGCGCGGTGATCCGCTGGACGCGCTTCGGGCGGGAGCTGCGGGCCGTCGTGGACGACCGCGGGCTGGCCGTGCTCGGCGGGATCGACGCCGACCGGGTGGCGGCGGCCGGCTGGGCGTTCGGGTCGTTCACGGCGGGCCTGACGGGCGTCCTGCTGGCCCCTTACGTGCGCCTGGACCCGTACGGGCTGCCCCTGCTCGTCATGGAGGTGGTGGCGGTCGCGGTGGCCGCGCGGATGCGCAGCCTGCCGGTGGCGGTGCTGGTGGCGCTGGCCATCGGGGTCGGACAGAGCCAGCTGACGAGACTGCACCCCTCGGGCTGGGGCGAACCGCTGCTCCAAGCGGTGGGGGCGAACCTGTTCGTCGTGGCCCTGCTGATCGCGTCCTTGGCACTCCCCGGCGTCGGCGCCCGGGACGCGCTCCCGCGCACGGCCACCGCGCGCGTGCCGACCCCTCAGGGCGCGTGGATCGTCGCGGTGGTGCTGTTCCTGCTCCCGTTGGGCTTCGCGGGTTCGGACCTGCACACCTCGGTGCAGGTCCCGGCGCTGGGCGTGGTGCTGCTCTCCCTGGTGGTCGTGACGGGCCGGGGCGGCCAGATCTCCCTCGGCCAAGCGGCCTACGCGGGCCTGGGCGCCCTGTTCACGGCCCTGCTGGCGGCGGGCCGCTTCCCGGGCCTGCCCCGCCTGCCGGAACTGGCGGCGCTGGCTCTGGCGGTGGTCCTGGTGGCTCCCCTGGGCCTCCTGACCGGCTGGCCGGCGATCACCCGCCGGGGCCTGGCACTGGCCCTCGCGACCTTCGCGGTCGGCGTCGGCGTGAGCCGCTTCGTCTTCGCCCAGCCCTACGCCACCTCCGGCCTGTCCCTGGACCGTCCCGAGGGTTTCGACGGCGACCGCGCGTATTACGTCCTGGAGCTGGCCCTGCTGGCCCTCGCCCTGCTGGCGACCCACGCGCTGCGCAGAGGCCGCACGGGCCGGGCCCTGGCCGCCCTGCGCGACCACGAGTCCGGAGCCTCGGCGGCGGGCGTCCGGGTCCCCGCCCTGAAGCTCCTCGCCTTCGTCGCGGGCGCCGCGTTGGCCGCCCTGGGCGGCGGAATGCTCGGCATGGGCCTGCGCGCCTTCGACCCGACCGCCTACGACCCCGTCCGCGGCCTGCTCTGGTTCGCCGCGGTCGTCGTCCTGGGCGCCGACAGCACCCTGGGTGCTCTCGGAGCGGCGGCTCTGCTGGTCGGCCTGGACGCGGGGGCCCGGGGTGGGGTGGCGGCGGCGCTGATCGGGGTGCTGGCGGTGCTGGTGGGCCGCTTTCCCGGGGGGCCGTACGAGGCGGTGCGGACGGTGGCGGGGCGACTGAGGCCGAGCAGGCCGGCCGTTCTGACCCCGCTGGGAGCCGAGGTGGGACAACGCCTGCGCACATCCCTCCGTGCACCCACGTCCACGTACACCTCCACGCCCAAGCCCGCACCCGGCCACGAACCCCGCACCGGTGGTGCGGGTGGGAACACGACCCCGGCCGAAGGGCGGGCAGTTCTCACCACCCATGACCTCCACGCCCGCTACGACGGCTTCACCGCCCTCGCCGGAGTCGACCTCACCATCCACCCCGGAAGAATCACCGCGATCATCGGCCCCAACGGAGCAGGGAAGTCCACCCTCTTCCACTGCCTCGCGGGAACCCTCCGCCCCTCCCAGGGCCAAGTCCGCTACGGCGACCGAGACATCACCCACCTGTCCCCCCACGCCCGCACCCGCCTCGGCATCGCCCGCACCTTCCAGCAACTCGCCGTCTTCCCGACCTTGACGGTGGCCGAGAACGTCCAGGTGGGCGCGGAACAGGGCCACATCCCGGACCCGACAGCGACGGACCGCGCACTGAGACTGTTCGATCTGAACGGCCCCCTCCGACACGCCCCCGCCGCCGGCCTCCCCACCGGCACCCTCCGCCGGGTGGAACTCGCCAGAGCACTCGCCGGCTCTCCGAGCGTCCTGCTCCTCGACGAACCCGCCGCCGGTCTGGACACCGCCGAGGTCACCGCCCTGGCCCGCGTCCTCAGGGCCCTCGCGGCGGACGGCACCGCCCTCCTCGTCGTCGAGCACGACCTCGACCTGGTCGCCGACCTCGCGGACGTCGTGCACGTCATGACAGGGGGGCGCGTCATCGCCTCCGGCCCCCCGGCCCACGTGCTGGACACGCTCGACGCCCGGGAGACCGCCGTATGACACCGAAGACCGCCGTCTCCCTGCGCCACGCGCGCGTGCGCTACGGCCCGCTGGAGGTCCTGCACGGCATCACCCTCAGCGCCCCGGGCCCCGGCCTGACCGTCCTGCTGGGCCGCAACGGCTCCGGCCGTACGACGGCGTTGCGCGCCCTGGCCGGAACAGTGCCGCTCACCGACGGCTGCGTGGTGTGGGACGGCACCGACGTGACCCGCGTACCGGCGTACGAGCGGGCTCGCCGCGGTCTGTGCCTGGTCCCCGAGCGCCGGGCGGTGTTCGGGTCCCTCACCGTCCGCGAGAACCTCGAACTCGCCGCCCCCGCCCCTGATCCGGCGCTGGACGCCTACCCGCAGCTGGCCGCCCTGCTGCCCCGCCGCGCCGGCACCCTCTCCGGCGGTGAGCAGCGCATGCTCGCCCTCTCCCGCGCGCTTCTGGCACGCGCGCGCGTGGTTCTCGTCGACGAACCCGCGCAGGGCATGTCCCCCACGGTCGCGGTCCGCACATACGAACTCCTCGCCGGGCTGGACGCGTGCGTGGTCGTGGCCGAGCAGCGGCTCCCTCCCGCGCTGCAGGACCGGACGACGATCGTGTACGAACTGCGGCGCGGTGAGGTCGTGTTCAGCGGGGAGGCGGCGGAGCTGCGTACGGGGCGAGCCTGACCGCCCCGTACGCCTCCAGCCGTCAGCGGACAGCTGTCAGATGTCGAGGCGCTGCCCGGGCACGATCATGTCGGGATCGGCGCCGATGACGTCCTTGTTGACGGCGTAGAGCTTCTGCCAGGTGGTCCCGTGCCGGGCGGCGACCTTGCTCAGCGTGTCGCCGGGGCGGACGGTGTAGTCGCCGCGGGAGGCGCTGCGGTCGGCGTGGTTCTCCGAACGGGTCGGGGTCCTGGCCGGCTCGGCAGGAGCGGCCTTGGTCGTCTTGGACGAGGTGACCGCCGAGCCGGAGGAGGCGGCGGGCGCGCCGCCGTACGCTCCGGCGCGTGCCGAGCAGGTCGGCCAGGCGCCCCAGCCCTGGGCGCCCTGGACCTTGGTGGCGACCGCGATCTGCTGGGACTTGGTGGCCTGGTCGGCGGTGGCCGCGTAGGCCGTACCGCCGTACGCGCGCCAGGTGCCGGCGGAGAACTGGAGTCCTCCGTAGTAGCCGTTCCCGGTGTTGACGTGCCAGTTCCCGCCGCTCTCGCACTGGGCGATGCGGTCCCACACTCCGCCGTCCGCCGCCACCGAGTTGCCGGCCGCGGCCAGCAGTCCGAGGGGCGCGAGCAGGGCGGCCCCGGCGAGGGCCACGGTGGTTCGGGTCTTACGAGCGTTGTCGCGCGTGGTATCGGCACATTCGGACATGTAGTTCCCTCTCGAAGGACTCGGGGTCCCCCAAGGCGGGGCGCGCTTCCGGCGCAGGGGCCGGGTGGTCGCGCTCCGCCCCGTCCGCCGGAAGGTGGTGCGTGGTGCTGGCTTCGTGCGTCGGCGGACGTTCCCGAGCGGTGCTCGCTGCACACGGCGGAGGAATGTAGAGAGCCTGTGGAGGCGTCAGCAACCAACTCCTCGTCGCTCCAGGCCAGTTAGCCGTTACCGCGGGTATCGTCGATTTCCGGTCACCCACTTCATTCATTGATTTCCTGATTTGTCGACCAGTCCTGCCAGTAACCTGTGACCCACTTCACGCAACCAACTTCCTTTGATATCCATGCACTTGACACTGAGTGCCCGATTCCGCACCCCAGGTGACCCTGCGCGGTGTTCGGTTCGATTCCGTTCGCCCTGGGGCGTGACTCCCGCCACAGATCACCCGTTGTCTTCTTCATGAGCCCGGGACCCACCCGGGCACCACATCCGAGGGAGCCACCCGTGCCGCGCATGCTCGACGTCAGCGACGAGGTACGCGCTGAGATCGGCGACGAAGAAGCCGACCGGCTGCTCGCCGGAGAGAACGCCCCCGGCGGCTACGACTGCACGTCCTGCCGCACCCAGGGCGACTCCGAACAGGAGCGCACCAGCACCGTCCTGTTCATCGGCGACGAGACCGCCGTGCTGGCCTTCGCCCACGCCACCTGCCTGCCCTCCCAGGTCGTGCAGGTCACCGAGGAGCAGCTCAGGGGAGCGGTGAAGTCCATCACCGGCGACACCGTCGACCTGGACCCGGACAAGGTCGTACCCGAGCAGGCGGTGCTCGGGGTGACCAGCGGACTCGTCCTGATCGCCGGGGAGTTGCACCCGGCGCTGGTCGTGGAGCCGACCGGGCCGATCGCGCGGCCGGGCGCGACGGGACGCGGCGACGACTTCCTGCCGCTGCTGATCGAGCAGGGGTTCATGCCGCTGACGGCGATCGAGTTGGTGCCGCCCGTGCTGCACGGATGGTCGGTGCTGCTGGCGGTGGGGCAGCTGCACGCGGTGCTCCAGCCGTCGGCGAACGGCGGGCAGCCGGTTGCCTGGTGGCAGGCGCACCAGCCGCTCCAGGTCACGGAGAGCTGGCGGGCGGCCGCCAACAAGCACCAGCAGGTGCTGATGTTCGCCGCACCGGTGGGGTCCATCGGACGGCAGCCCCGCGAGGACCTGCTGCGGGACGCGCTGGACAAGGCGGCGGCGAACGGGAAGTTGGTCGCGGCCGCGATGCCTCTCGCGGGGACGTGAAGCGCGCGGACGTGAAGCGCGCGGACGTGGAGACCGACTGAAGGATCACGCCGGACCGCATCCCCGGGGTCCCCGGTGTCGTTTGGACATACGTGCACCCATACGACGCTCCGCGCCGGTTTCCCGGCGGACCATCGGCCACGCCGATCTACGACGCGCTCTACGCCGAGTACGTCAAGACCTTCCGTTCGCTGCCGGGCGACCGCAGCGGCGAGGAGGAGCTGGGCTTCACCGCGTTCGGGAACATCCCACACGCCTTGGGCTCGTTCAGCAGCGCGTACAGCGCCTACAGCGCGGGGGCGTTCAGTGCCCGCCAGCAGTCGCAGTGGCAGCGGGTGGGACACGTCGGGCAGCAGCAAACCGGGATGCAGCACGTCCCGGCGGCGCTGCCACCCGGTCCGCGCAAAGGGAACTGAGACATGAGGAAGGGCGGCCCCCGGCGGGGGCCGCCCTTCCTCATGCGTACGTCACTTCTTCTTCGCGCCGCGCTTCTCGCGCACCCGCACCGAGATGTGGATCGGGGTGCCGTCGAACCCGAACTCCTCGCGCAGCCGGCGCTCGATGAAGCGCCGGTAGCCCGCCTCGATGAACCCGGAGGCGAAGAGCACGAACCGCGGCGGCTTGGTGCCGGCCTGGGTGCCGAAGAGGATCCGCGGCTGCTTGCCGCCCCGGATCGGGTGCGGGTGGGCGGCGACCAGCTCGCCGAGGAAGGCGTTGAGGCGCCCGGTCGGGACCCGCGTCTCCCAGCCCGCCAGAGCCGTCTCGATCGCGGGGACCAGCTTCTCCATGTGACGGCCGGTCTTCGCCGAGACGTTCACCCGCGGCGCCCAGGCGACCTGGCCGAGCTCGGTCTCGATCTCCCGCTCCAGGTAGTAGCGGCGCTCCTCGTCGAGGGTGTCCCACTTGTTGTAGGCGAGGACGATCGCGCGGCCCGCCTCGACGGCCATCGTGACGATCCGCTGGTCCTGGACCGAGATGGACTCGGAGCCGTCGATCAGGATGACCGCCACCTCGGCCTTCTCGACGGCGGCGGCGGTACGCAGCGAGGCGTAGTAGTCGGCGCCCTGCTGGAGGTGGACCCGCTTGCGGATACCGGCCGTGTCGACGAACTTCCAGGTGACTCCGCCGAGTTCGATCAGCTCGTCGACCGGGTCACGGGTGGTGCCGGCCATCTCGTTGACGACGACCCGCTCCTCGCCGGCCACCTTGTTCAGCAGCGAGGACTTGCCGACGTTCGGACGGCCGATGAGGGCGATCCGGCGCGGACCGCCGATCGCGGTGCCGAAGGTCTGCTGCGGCGCCTCCGGCAGCGCCTCCAGGACGGCGTCCAGCATGTCGCCGGTCCCCCGGCCGTGCAGCGCGGAGACCGGATGCGGCTCGCCGAGCCCCAGGGACCACAGGTACGCCGCGTCGGACTCGCCGCTCAGGCCGTCCACCTTGTTGGCGGCCAGCACCACGGGCTTGCCGGCCTTGCGCAGCAGTCGTACGACCGCCTCGTCGGTGTCGGTGGCACCCACCTTGGCGTCCACGACGAACACGACGGCGTCGGCGGCCTCGATCGCGTACTCGGCCTGCGCGGCCACGGAGGCGTCGATACCGAGGACATCCTGCTCCCAGCCGCCGGTGTCGACGACCTTGAAGCGGCGCCCCGCCCACTCGGCCTCGTAGGTGACGCGGTCGCGGGTGACGCCGGGCTTGTCCTCGACGACGGCCTCGCGGCGCCCGATGATGCGGTTCACCAGAGTCGACTTGCCGACATTCGGACGGCCGACGACGGCGAGCACGGGCAGCGGACCGTGTCCGGCCGCCTCGATGGCACCCTCGACGTCCTCGGGGTCGAAGCCCTCTTCCGCGGCGAGCTCCATGAACTCCGCGTACTCGGCATCGCCAAGCGCCCCGTGGTCGTGCTCCTCGCCCGAGCCCTCGGAGTGGATGTGGTCGTTCATGAAGTCCGTACCTCGTTCATCGTGGTGATCGGTGGATCCCCGGTTTTCCGCCGGTGTGATCCACTACTCAGTGTCGCCTAGCGCCCGGTCAGGCGCCTGGCGTTTTCCAGGTGGGCGCTGAGCTGCTTCTGGATGCGCTCGGTCGCCTCGTCGAGCGCCTTGCGTGTCCGCCGTCCGCTGCCGTCGCCCGCGTCGAAGGGGTCGCCGAAGACGACGTCGACCCGGGTGCGCAGCGGCGGCAGCCCCTTTATCAACCGTCCCGGCCTCTCGGAGCTTCCCAGCACCGCCACCGGCACGACCGGCGCCCCGCTGCGCACCGCGAAGTACGCGAGCCCGGCCCGCAGGGAGGCGAAGTCGCCCTCGCCCCGGGTGCCCTCCGGAAAGATACCGAGGACCCCGCCGGCCTTGAGGACGTCTAGTGCCCGGGTGATCGCCCCGCGGTCGGCGCCGGAGCGGTCGACCTTGACCTGCCCGATGGCGGTCAGGAAGGGATCCAGCGGCCCGACGAACGCCTCCTTCTTGATCAGGAAGTGCGTCGGCCGGGGTGACACGCCCATGACCATCGGGCCGTCGATGTTGTGGGAGTGGTTGACGGCGAGGATCGCGGGACCGGTCGCGGGCATCCGCCAGGCGCCGAGCACGCGCGGCTTCCACAGCCCGTACATCAGCCCGACGCCGATCCGGCGCCCGACGTCGGCGCCCCGCTCCGAAGGAGCCGTACCGGCAGCCCTGCCGGAGGAGTCCGTGCTCACTTCCCGACCCGCTTCTCCTCGACGAGGGTGACGACGCACTCGATGACCTGCGCGAGGGTGAGCTCGGTGGTGTCCACCTCGACCGCGTCGTCCGCCTTGGCGAGCGGCGAGGTCTTGCGGCTGGAGTCGACCGCGTCCCGCTTGATCAGTGCCTCGCGGGTGGCCTGTATGTCGGTGCTCTTGAGCTCGCCGCTGCGGCGGGCGGCGCGGGCCTCCGGCGAGGCGGTGAGGAAGACCTTGAGGTCGGCGTCCGGCAGCACGGTCGTACCGATGTCCCGGCCCTCGACGACGATCCCCTTCTCGGCCGAGGCGGCCAGGGACCGCTGCAGCTCGGTGATCCGGGCCCGCACCTCGGGAACGGCGCTCACGGCGCTGACCCTGGAGGTGACCTCCTGGCTCCGGATCGGTCCGGACACGTCCGTCCCGTCCACCGTGATCGTCGGGTTCTCCGGGTCGGTGCCGGAGACGATCTCCGCCTTGCCCGCCACGGCGGCGATCGCGGTCGGGTCGTCGATGTCGATCCCGTTGGTCACCATCCACCAGGTGATCGCCCGGTACTGGGCCCCGGTGTCCAGGTAGCTCAGCCCCAGCTGCGCGGCGACAGCCTTCGAGGTGCTCGACTTGCCCGTGCCTGCGGGGCCGTCGATGGCGACAATCACGGGCTGGGCGGCGCCGTTTTCCACGGGGGGACACCTTTCGGGTGCGGTCTGGCGAGTGGTGTGGGGGCGCGACTGTGCCCCGCACCAGGTTACTGGGTGCGCGTCACTCGTCCGGACGCGTGCCCGGTCGGCGCCGGTCCGGGCCGTGCGGGGGCGGCGGCGCGGGACCCTACTGCCGAATGGCCCAGCCTCGCTCCCGCAACGAGGCCGCCAGCACGGGTGCGGCCGACGGCTCCACCATCAGCTGCACCAGACCGGCCTGCTGCCCCGTCGCGTGCTCGATCCGCACGTCCTCGATGTTGACCCCGGCCCGCCCCGCGTCCGCGAAGATCCGGGCGAGCTGCCCGGGCTGGTCGTCGATGAGCACGGCCACGACCTCGTACACCCGAGGAGCGGACCCGTGCTTCCCCGGCACCCGCACCTGCCCGGCGTTCCCCCGCCGCAGCATGTCCTCGATCCCGGACGTGCCCTCGCCCCGCTTCGCCTCGTCCGAGGACTGGAGCGCCCGCAGCGCACGCACGGTCTCCTCCAGGTCCGCGGCGACGTCGGTGAGCAGATCAGCCACCGGACCCGGGTTCGCGGAGAGGATGTCGATCCACATTCCGGGATCGGACCCGGCGATCCGGGTCACGTCCCGGATCCCCTGGCCGCACAGCCGTACGGCGGCCTCCGCGGCGTGCTCGAGCCGCGCGGCGACCATGCTGGAGACCAGATGGGGCATGTGCGAGACGAGCGCCACAGCACGGTCGTGGGCGTCGGCGTCCATGACCACCGGTACGGCGCGGCAGTGCGAGACCAGCTCCAGCGCGAGGTTCAGCACCTCGGTGTCGGTGTCCCGGGTGGGCGTCAGCACCCAGGGCCGCCCCTCGAAGAGGTCCCCGGAGGCGGCCAGCGGCCCGGACTTCTCCCGCCCGGACATCGGATGCGTACCGATGTACGAGGAGAGGTCGAGTCCCAGCCCCTCCAGCTCCCGCCGCGGCCCGCCCTTCACGCTGGCCACGTCGACGTACCCGCGGGCCGCCCCCCGCCGCATCGCGTCCGCCAGCACTCCGGCCACGTGCGCGGGCGGCGCGGCGACGATCGCGAGGTCCACCGGCCCCTCGGGCGCCTCGTCCGTGCCCGCGCCGAGCGCGGCGGCCGTGCGGGCCTGCTCGGGGTCGTGGTCGGCGAGGTGGACGGTGACGCCCCGCCCCGCGAGCGCCAGCGCGGCGGAGGTCCCGATCAGCCCGGTCCCGATGACGAGTGCGGTCCTCACTGGGCGATGTCCTTGCGCAGGGCGCCCGCGGCGCCGAGGTAGACGTGGGCGATGTCGGCGCGGGGCCGGTCGGACTCGATGTGCGCGAGCACCCGGACGACCCGGGGCATGGCGCCCTCGATGTCCAGTTCCTGCGCGCAGATCAGCGGTACGTCGACGATGCCGAGCTTGCGGGCCGCGGCCGCCGGGAAGTCGCTGTGCAGGTCGGGCGTGGCCGTGAACCAGATGCTGATCAGGTCGTCCGCGGTCAGCTCGTTCCGCTCCATGATGGCGGTGAGCAGCGCCCCGACCTGCTCGTCCATGTGGCCGGCCTCGTCCTGTTCGAGTTGGACCGCACCCCGGACCGCTCGTACCGCCACGGCATTGCTCCTCGCTGATGTACAACCCGGCTCTTTGGACGACCAGCCTAGTCAGCCGGTGTCGGGCGGGTGCGGGGCGCCCGCCTCCTGAGACGGCCTCCCCGGACCGTACCGATGTCACCCGAATGTCCCAGTTTTGCTACCAGGAGCGAAAACACGCCCGTGCGCCTCTGGACGCGGGACCCCGGGTCCGCTCTGATGGCAGGAAACTCGCCTCGGGGGAGGCCCCATTTCATGAAGCGTTCCGGACCGTTGCTGACCCTGCTCGCGGGATTGCTGGTCGGCCTGTTCATGCTCTCGCTCAACGCCACCACGGGAGAGAAGTCCACGTCGTCGTACGTGAAGCCGCCGTCATCCGGGAACCCGTCGCCCAGCACCAAGGCGTCACCGGGCACCCCGCCGGCACGGACGTCCGCGCCGGCCAACCCCTCCCCGGCCCGCACTCCGGTGCCCGGGGGCGTCTACACGGGCCGTACCGACGACGACTCCTCCGCGGTCGCGATCACGGTGCGCGACGACAAGGCGATCGCGTACGTCTGCGACGGCCACAACATCGAATCGTGGCTCCAGGGCGACGTGAAGGACGACGGCAGCCTGCGGCTTACCGGAAAGGGCGGCGCGAGCCTGGACGGCAAGGTGAAGGGGACCAAGGAGATCCGCGGCACGGCCCACGTCGGCAGCGGGAGTTACGCCTTCACCATCGGCAGGACGAACAAGTCGTCCGGGCTCTACCGGGCGAACAGCACGGTGGCCGGCGCGAGGATCGAAGGCGGCTGGATCGTCCTGCCCGACGGCGAGCAGGTCGGCATCCTCAAGCGCGACGGCAAGCCTTCCCCCGCACCGGAGATCGACCCCGAGACCGGTGCGGTGACGGTCGACGGACAGCAGCTCACGGCCCGCCCGGTAACCCCCTGACCTCCTCCCGAGGGAGCCGATCATGACCGTCGACCCGAACGCGGCCACCCAGAGCTGGCCCCCGCCCGAACCCGAGCGCCGCCCCGGAGCGGCCCGCTATCTGATCCCGGCCCTGGTCGCCGCCGCGGTGGCGGTCGCCCTGGGCGTCTACGGCAAGGTCCACGACCCGGCGGGGACGGCCTTCAACCTCGCCGGCTTCAGCAGCACCGGCGCGGTGAAGTCATGGCTCGCGACGGTCGCGTTCTTCTTCGCGCTCGTGCAGCTCGTCTCGGCCCTGATGGTGTACGGCAAGCTGCCGGGCCCGCGTTGGTCCGCCACCGCGCACCGCTGGTCCGGCCGGGTGGCGTTCCTCGTCGCGGTGCCGGTCGCGGTGCACTGCCTGTACGCGCTGGGCTTCCAGTCGTACGAATCACGCGTTCTGTGGCACTCGCTTCTGGGTTGCTTCTTCTTCGGTGTGTTCAGTGCCAAGATGCTGCTGCTCCGCTCGGAGCGACTTCCCGGGTGGTTGCTGCCGATCGTCGGCGGGCTCGTCTTCAGCGCGCTCACGATCCTCTGGCTGACCTCCGCCCTCTGGTTCTTCCGCACCTTCGGAGTCACGACATGACGCAGAGCCCGACGCGGCGCACGATCCTTCTCGCGACGGGCGCGGCCACGCTGACCGTCGGCTGCAGCGAGTACGGCAACGAGAACAGCGACTCCGGGTCCAGTTCGGTCAAGGCCGACACCGAACTGGCGAAGACGAGCGACATCCCGGTCGGCGGCGGGAAGATCTTCAAGGACGAGAAGGTCGTCGTCACCCAGCCGAAGAAGGGCGAGTTCAAGGCCTTCTCGGACATCTGCACCCACCAGGGCTGCCAGGTGACCAGTGTCTCCGGCGGCACCATCAACTGCCCGTGCCACGGCAGCAAGTTCCACATCACGGACGGCTCGGTGGCCAACCCGCCGGCCAGCAAGCCGCTGCCCGAGAAGCAGATCAAGGTCAGCGGGGACTCGATCGAGCTCGTCTAGGGCACCGGCCTCGGCGCACCGTCCGGTTAGAGTCGGGCGGTGCCCGAGCTGAAACTGCTGCGTGCCGGCCATGCCCCGGCGGTCCTGGCGTTCGAGCTGGCGAACCGCGCGTACTTCGCCGCCTCGGTCGCCGACCGCGGTGACGACTACTTCGACCGGTTCGCGGACCGGTTCAGCGCCCTGCTGGCCGAGCAGGAGGCCGGCATCTGCGTTTTCCATGTGCTGGTCGCCGAGGACGGCTCGGTGCTGGGCCGGTTCAATCTGTACGACCTTGAGGACGGTTGTGCCGTACTCGGCTACCGGGTCGCGCAGCAGGTGGCCGGCCGCGGCACGGCGACCGCGACCGTCCTGGAGCTGTGCGAGTCGGCGGCGCGGTACGGACTGCGCACCCTGCGGGCGGCGACCGCCCACGAGAACGTCGCGTCCCGGAAGGTTCTGCTCAAGGCCGGGTTCCTCCCGGTCGGTCCGGCCGATCCGGCAGAGCTCGGCGGCAAGCCGGGCACCTGGTACCAGCGCGATCTGGCACTCCGGCGGTAGCCCGCACCGGCTTGACCGGTCACCGGCCGGCCCGGTCCACCGGCTGAGGCCTCAGGAGTCCCAGAGCGCCCCGAGCGTCACCAGTTCACTGCCGTACTCGATCCGGTCGGCCCACTCGACCGGCCACGCCTCCGCTCCCAGGTGGGCGCCCGCGAAGGCGCCCGTCAGGCAGGCGATCGAGTCGGAGTCGCCGGAGCTGCACGCGGCCCGCCGCAGGGCCGTCAGCGGCTCCTCCGGGAACTGCAGGAAGCACAACAGCCCGGTCGCCAGGGCCTCTTCGGCGATCCAGCCCGCCCCGGTGGCCAGGCACGGGTCCTCCTCCGGCGAGGCGGTGCGCACGGCGTCGTCGAGCCGGTCGAGGACAGCGAGGCACTCGTCCCAGCCGCGCGCGATGAACTGCCCGGGTGTCGGGTCCTGACTCCGCGTCCACAGGTCGCCGAGCCAACGCTCGTGGTACTGGCCCCGGTTCACCAGCGCGTACGACCGCAGCTGCCCGACCAGATCGCCCGGCGCGGTGCCCTGGGCGAGCAGCCGTACGGCACGCGCGGTGAGGTCGGAGGCGGCGAGCCCCGTCGGGTGGCCGTGGGTGAGCGCGGCCTGCAACTGGGCGGCGCCCGCGCGTTGTTCGCCGCTCAGTCCGGGGACGAGTCCGACGGGGGCGACGCGCATGTTGGCGCCGCAGCCCTTGGAGTTGATCTGGCTGGCGTGCTGCCAGGGCAGATCCGTGCGCTCCAGCAGGTCGCAGGCCCTCAGGCAGGTGTTGCCGGGGGCGCGGTTGTTCTCCGGGGAGCGGTTCCACGCGATGAACTCCCGCCGGACCGGCTCCGCCATCTCGGGCCCGAGCACTCCCCGGTCCATGGCCGCCCGCAGCCCTCTGCCCACCGCCAGGGTCATCTGTGTGTCGTCGCTGACGACGGCCGGCGTGCGCAGCTCCATCTCCCGCCACGGCCCGCACTTGGCGAGGATCGACGGCACGTCATTGAACTCGGTCGGGAAGCCGAGGGCGTCCCCGAGAGCGAGGCCGACGAGAGTGCCGGTGGCGGCGCGTTTGGTCAGGATCATGGTCATGCGGGGCGTCCTTCCGGGGACGGTCGGAGGAGAGGGGGATGCAGGGTGGCGGCCGGTCCCGCGCGGTAGAGCGCCGCCGGTTTGCCGCGGCCTCCGGTCAGCCGCGCGGCGCCGGGGACGGCCTCGACGAAGCCGGGCGTGGCGAGCACCTTGCGGCGGAAGTTGGGCCGGTCCAGGACGGTGCCCCACACGGTCTCGTACACCTGCTGGAGCTCGCCCAGGGTGAACTCGGGCGGGCAGAAGGCGGTGGCGAGGCAGGTGTACTCGAGCTTGGCGCCGACGCGTTCATGGGCGTCGGCCAGGATGCGGTCGTGGTCGAAGGCGAGCGGTCCCGCCTTGTCGTACGGCACCCAGCGGGCCTCGGCCGCGTCGCTGCCGCCGTGCGGCTCGGGCGGGTCGGGCAGCAGTGCGGCGAACGCGACGGAGACCACCCGCATCCGGGGGTCGCGGTCGGGCTCGCTGTAGGTCCGCAGCTGCTCCAGATGCAGCCCGGAGAGGTCCGACAGGCCGGTCTCCTCGGCGAGTTCGCGCCGGGCCGCCGTCTCCGCGGACTCGTCCGGGTGCACGAACCCCCCGGGCAGCGCCCAGTGTCCGGCGTACGGCTCCTGGCCACGCTCCACGAGCAGCGCGTGCAGGGCGCCTTCGGCGATGGTGAGGACGGCGAGGTCGACGGTGACGGCGAAGGGTTCGTGGGCGTACTTGTCGTAGTCCACTCGCGCCCGCCCCCTTTATGGTCAGCATGACTAATAGTCACTACGACTATAAAGGGGGCGGGGGTGTTCGACAAGCCCCTAGCAGCGCCGCCCCAGGAAGGCGAGGAGCCGTGTCCCGGCGGGTGCGCCGGACGGCACGGCGACCGGCGCGCCGAACCGCACGCCCCGGTCCTCCTCCCCCACCACGCACTGGGCGACGGACAGGAGTTCGGCCGCGAGGCCCTCCGGAATGGGCCGCGGCCGACCGCGGGACCGGGACACGTCCCACCCGTGCACGGCGATCTCGACGGCGCCGACGGCGGCCATCACCCGCACGTCCAGCGGGCGTTCACCCACCAGCACCCCCTCGGGCGGCCCGGCGGCCCAGGCACCGAGCACGGCACACGCGCGTGTGCGGAAGCCGCAGACCCGGTCGACGTGCGGGAGCAGCCCGATCCGCCCGCCGCCGAGCCCCTCGTACAGCGCGTCCAGCGAGTCGTCGAGATGCTCCAGCAGCTCGCCCAGATCCCACTCGGGGCACGGCGTGCCCGTGCCGAGGCCCACGCGCTGCGCCCCCGCCACGCTGCCCAGCGCGTAGGCGAGCGAGCGTTCCAACAACTCCCCCGCGCTCATGACAGCACCTGGGCCCGGCGTGCCGTCGCCGGGCCTGCCCCCACCGGGCCGCCGCAACAGCCCCTCAATGGCCTAGCAGTCGCCTCCTGGACCCCTGGGAGCCCGACGGGCCGTGAAGGCCGCACACGGCCCTCCAGCGCTGCCGGACACGTCCCGCCGCGGTTTCCGTTCCTCGCATCCATCCCCATGCCCTCCGTTCCCTCCGTCACGGATACAGACCAGGGGCAGGGCGAAAACGCATCGGCCGGCCCCGGAGGATTCCGGAACCGGCCGCACACACACGCGTGGAGGGACTACAGGTCGACTTCCTTCATCAGCATGCCGACCTCGGTGTTGGACAGCCGCCGCAGCCAGCCCGACTTCTGGTCGCCCAGGGTGATCGGCCCGAAGGCGACCCGCACCAGCTTGTCGACCGGGAAGCCCGCCTCGGCGAGCATCCGGCGGACGATGTGCTTGCGCCCCTCGTGGAGCGTGACCTCGACAAGGTAGTTCTTGCCGGTCTGCTCGACGACCCGGAAGTGGTCCGCCTTCGCGTACCCGTCCTCCAGCTGGATGCCGTCCTTGAGCTGCTTGCCCAGGTCGCGCGGGATCGGGCCCACGATGTGCGCGAGGTAGACCTTCTTCACGCCGTACTTGGGGTGGGTCAGCCGGTGGGCCAGCTCGCCGTGGTTGGTGAGCAGGATCACACCCTCGGTCTCGGTGTCGAGCCGCCCCACGTGGAAGAGCCGCGTCTCACGGTTGGTGACGTAGTCGCCGAGGCACTGCCGGCCCTCGTTGTCCTCCATCGTCGAGACCACACCGGCGGGCTTGTTCAGCGAGAAGAACTGGTACGACTGCGTCGCCACCGTCAGGCCGTCGACCTTGACCTCGTCCTTCTCCGGGTCGACCCGCTTGCCCTGCTCCAGCACGATCTCGCCGTTGACCTCGACCCGGGCCTGCTCGATGAGCTCCTCGCAGGCCCGCCGCGAGCCGTAGCCCGCGCGCGCGAGGATCTTCTGGAGCCGCTCGCCCTCCTGCTCGGCGCCCGGGAAGGTCTTCGGAAGCTTCACGTCCTTCTTGCCGGCGTACCGCTCCCGGTTGCGCTCCTCGGCCCGCGCCTCGTACTCACGGGAGGTCGCCGGCACGGAACGGCCGCGCCCGGTGCCCTGTCCCTGCTTGGGGCCGCCCTTGGCGCCACCGCGCGCGGAGGCACCGCGCCCGGACTTCGGTCCTTCGTGGGTGCCGCCGGGGCCCACGTCGTAGCGGCGCTCCTCGGGACGGGGCTTCTTCGGCCGGCCGCCCTGCTTGTCGTCGCGGTCGTTGCCGGCGCCGCGGTAGTTACCGCGACCACCGGTGCTCCCGCCGCGACCACCGCTGCTGCCGCCGCGGCCGCCGCTGTTGCCACCACGGCTCCCGCCGTTGTTTCCGCTGCTGTTCCTGCCGCTGCTGCTTCGCATCAAGTTTCCGTCTAGTCGTCGTCTGGGTCCTCGGAATCCGGAGCGTCCGGATCGAACGACGGTACGGCTTCCTGGGTCTCGGCCTCGATCGCCTCCGCCTCCGGGAGGAAGGGCGCGAGCTCCGGGAGCTCGTCCAGACCGCGCAGGCCCATCCGCTCCAGGAAGTAGTTCGTCGTCACGTACAGGATCGCACCTGTTTCGGGTTCCGTGCCCGCCTCCGCGACCAGGCCCCGCTGGAGCAGGGTGCGCATCACACCGTCACAGTTCACTCCGCGCACCGCGGAGACCCGGCTGCGGCTGACCGGCTGACGGTAGGCGACCACCGCCAGCGTCTCCAGCGCCGCCTGGGTGAGCCGGGCCTGCTGGCCGTCCAGGACGAACCGCTCCACGGCCGGGGCGTACGCGGCCCGGGTGTAGAACCGCCAGCCGTTCGCGACGTGCCGCAGCTCGAAACCGCGCCCCTGAGCGGCGTACTCGCCCGCCAGTTCCCGCAGCGCCCTGGTGATCTGCCGCTTCGGGCGCTCCAGGATCTTCGACAGGTGCTCCTCGGTCGCGGGCTCGTCCACGACCATCAGGACGGCCTCCAGGGCCGGCTTCAGATCGAGGTCGGCGACGCTCGGCGGTCCCGCCGGGGCCTCGGTGGTGTCCTCGCTCACGCCTTGTCCTCCTTGGGCGGCTCGGGCGGTCGGTCGAACTCGTCGGTCACCATCGGCTCGGCCTCCCCCGCACCGCCGGTCCACCGCACGAGCAGTTCGCCGAGGGCGGTCTCCTGGTCCAGCGCCACGGCCTTCTCCCGGTACAGCTCAAGGAGCGCGAGAAACCTGGCCACGACGGTCAGGGTGCCGTCGGCATCCTCCACCAGCAGACGGAAGCTGGCCTCACCGAGTTCCCTGAGCCGGGCGACCACGATCCCGGCCTGCTCCTGGACGCTCACCAGGGGCGCGTGGATGTGGTCGACGTACACCTGCGGCTTGGGCTTGGGCTGCATCGCCTTCACGGCGAGCTCCGCGAACCCCTCGGACCCGATGCTGATGACGACGTCGGGCAGCAGGTCGGCGTGGTGCGGTTCGAGTCCGACGGTACGGGGGTAGCGCCATGCCTCCTCGTCGAGCCGCCGGTTGAAGATGTCGGCGATCTGCTTGTAGGCGCGGTACTGCAGCAGCCGCGCGAAGAGCAGGTCCCGGGCCTCCAGGAGCGCCAGGTCGGCCTCGTCCTCCACCTGGGCGGCGGGCAGCAGCCGGGCCGCCTTGAGGTCGAGGAGGGTGGCGGCGACGACGAGGAACTCGGTCGTCTCGTCGAGGTCCCAGTCCGGCCCCATGGCCCGGATGTACGCCATGAACTCGTCGGTGACCTTGGAGAGCGCGACCTCGGTGACGTCCAGCTTGTGCTTGGAGATCAGCTGGAGGAGGAGGTCGAAGGGTCCCTCGAAGTTGGCGAGCCGAACCTTGAAGACCCCGTCGGCCTCGGGCTCGCCCTGAGCCCCGACCACAGGACCGCCCTCGACCCCAGGAACAGCCTCAGGCTCCGCCTCGGACTCCGGCTCCGACTCAGTGCTCGCCTCCGACTCCGGGACGGCCTCAGCCCCAAGGACAGCCTCAGCTCCAGGGACGACCTCAGGCTCAAACTCGGCCTCGAACTCAGGCTCGGCGTCCGCCTCCGGAACGGGCTCAGAGCTGGGGACGTCCTCAGACACAGAGCCGGCCTCGGCCTCAGGGACAACCTCAGGCCCCGGCGCGACCCCAGGCTCCAACTCGGCCTCAGAGTCCGGCTCGGCGTCCGTCTCGAACTCCGGGACGGCCTCAGCCGCAGGCACACCCCCAGGCACAGGAGCAGCCTCGGCCCCAGGGACAAGCTCAGGCTCCGTGACGGCCCCGGGGGCCAGCTCGGCGCCCGCCTCCAGCTCCGGAACAGCCTCAGCCCCGGCAACGGCCTCTGGCTCGGCGAATGCCGGCACCGGCACAGTCCCAGGCTCCGGAAGCTCGGTCTCCGTTCCATCCGGGACCGGCGCCGCACCCGGCTCGACCCGCGGAGCGCCCGGCCCCCGCCCCAGCACACGCCGACGACCGGCAGCTGCGCCGGCGCCGGGGGGAACGTCGTTCGAGGTCATAGCCCCCGCAGGCTACCGCTACCGCCCACGCAGCCGGCGGACGAGGATGCTCGCGTCTCCGCGGGATTCCAGATCCGCCAGCACCACGGCGACCGCCTCGCGCACGATCCGCCCGCGGTCCACCGCCAGCCCGTGCTCGCCCCGGAGCACAAGACGGGCGTGCTCCAGATCCATGAGCTCCTCGGCCGACACGTACACGGTGATCTTCTCGTCGTGCCGCTCGCGCCCACTGGGCCGCCGAGCGGGCGACCGGCCGCGCTTGCCGCGCGGCTGCGCACCGCCGGAGGCCTGGGCAGAACCTTCCTGCGCCTCCTGACGTCGCGCGGAGCGCTCCGCGGCGGCCGCCCGGAGACGGGACTCGCCCGCCTCCGCGGACTCGGCGTCGGCCGCCACATGCTCGGCCCCGTCGCCGTCCCCGCCCTGTGCGGGCACGGAGTGCGGCGCGTCCTCGGCCCCGTCCGGCTCCCCCGCGGGAGCCGGTACCCGGGCCTCGCCGTTGGCCCCCCGCCGGGGGGTGGACGCCTGGAGCGCCATCCCCCCTGTCGTACGGAACAGTTCGTCGGCCCCCGGCAGACTCACTCGGCGTGACACCGGGCGAGCACCTCCCTGGCGAGCTGGCGATAGGCGGCGGCACCGACGGAGTTGGAGGCGTACGTGGTGATCGGCTCACCGGCGACCGTGGTCTCCGGGAAGCGCACCGTGCGCCCGATGACCGTGTGGTAGACGTGGTCGTCGAACGCCTCGACCACACGGGCCAGGACCTCACGGCTGTGGACCGTGCGCGAGTCGTACATCGTGGCGAGGATCCCGTCGAGCTCCAGCTCCGGGTTGAGCCGCTCCTGGACCTTCTCGATGGTCTCCGTCAGCAGTGCGACACCACGCAGGGCGAAGAACTCGCACTCCAGAGGCACTATCACCTTGTGCGCGGCCGTCAGGGCGTTGACCGTGAGCAGGCCGAGCGAGGGCTGACAGTCGATCACGATGTAGTCGTAGTCGGCCATGAGCGGCTTCAGGGCGCGCTGCAATGTCGACTCGCGGGCGACCTCGGAGACCAGTTGGACCTCCGCCGCCGACAAGTCGATATTGCTCGGCAGCAGGTCCATGTTGGGGACCGCGGTCTTCAGCAGGACCTCGTCGGCCGCCATGCCCCGCTCCATGAGCAGGTTGTAGACGGTGAGGTCGAGCTCCATCGGGTTGACACCGAGACCCACCGACAGCGCGCCCTGCGGGTCGAAGTCCACGAGCAGCACGCGCCGGCCGTACTCCGCGAGCGCGGCACCCAGGTTGATGGTCGACGTCGTCTTGCCCACGCCGCCCTTCTGGTTGCACATCGCGATGATCTTCGCGGGGCCGTGGTCGGTCAGCGGGCCCGGGATCGGGAAGTACGGCAGCGGGCGTCCGGTCGGACCGACGCGCTCACGGCGCTGACGGGCCGCGTCGGGCGCGAGCGTGGCCGCGTACTCCGGATCCGGCTCGTACTCGGCGTCGGGGTCGTAGAAGTGCCCCTCGGGCAGTTCGTCGTAGTCGGCGAAGTGGTTGTGGGGCGCGCCACTTCCGTCGCCGGCCATGGCGTTCACGTGATGGCCATCCATGCTCTGGTGTGCTGTCCGCACGGTCTGCGGACGACTCTGGTGGGCTGCGAAGGTGCGCACCGCGACGGAGCCGACAGCCTCGAACCCTGCGGGGCTCTGGGCCCCGGCAGGCATTCCTGGTTGACCACCCCCGGGAGAAAATGTCGACTCATTCACAAGTCGTCTTACCTCCTTGGTGACCAGGAAACTTCTAGACAAGGTCAGCGTGGCACCATGCCGACGGTTGGCGACTCTATGGCGTGTCGGGTGTTCACAGCAACACAATCCGCCGGACCCGGCAGGATGTGTCGGCAATGAAACATCCCGCTGTCAAGGGCGTACGGCAGTCGCACGGCAGGTTTCGCCGGTGTACGAATCGGTTCAAGGGTTACGTTCGACGCGAGTTGACCGAGAGTCGCAAAGTGACCATACACACATCCGGCCGGACCTTGTGGGGCAAGGTCCGGCCGCATGTGCCTCGTTGACGCGCCTTGTTGACGTATCGCCTTTACGAAAAGGTGACTTAGCTATCGGCCCAGGTCACGGACTCAGCCGAGCAGCGTCTCGAGCTCGGTGTGCTCCAGGCCGTGCGCCTCGGCGACCTCCCGGTAAGCGACCTTGCCGTCATGGGTGTTGAGACCCTTCGCCAGCGCGGGATCGCGGCGCAGCGCCTCCACCCAGCCCCGGTCGGCCAGTTCGACGATGTAGGGCAGCGTGGCGTTGGTGAGCGCGTAGGTCGAGGTGTTGGGCACCGCGCCCGGCATGTTGGCGACGCAGTAGAAGACCGAGTCGTGGACCTGGAAGGTCGGCTCGGCGTGGGTGGTGGGCCGGGAGTCCTCGAAGCAGCCGCCCTGGTCGATCGCGATGTCGACAAGGACACTTCCGGGCTTCATCCGGGAGACGAGCTCATTGGTGACCAGCTTCGGGGCCTTGGCGCCCGGGATGAGCACGGCACCGATGACGAGGTCGGCGTCCAGGACGGCCTTCTCCAGCTCGAAGGCGTTGGACATGATCGCCCGGACCTTGGTGCCGAAGACCTTGTCGGCCTCGCGCAGCTTGTTGATGTCGCGGTCGAGCAGCGTGACGTGGAAGCCCATGCCGACGGCGATCTGCGTGGCGTTCCAGCCGGAGACCCCGCCGCCGATGACGACGGCCCGCGCGGGCTGGGTGCCGGGGACACCGCCGGGCAGGACACCGCGGCCGCCGACCGAGCGCATCAGGTGGTAGGCGCCGACCTGCGGGGCGAGCCGGCCCGCGACCTCGGACATCGGAGCCAGCAGCGGGAGGGCGCGGGAGGGCAGCTCCACGGTCTCGTAGGCGATCGCGGTGGTGCCGGACTCGATGAGCGCGTCGGTGCACTCCTTGGAGGCGGCCAGGTGCAGGTACGTGAAGAGCGTCTGGTCCTTGCGGAGGCGGTGGTACTCCTCGGCGACCGGCTCCTTGACCTTCAGCAGCAGGTCGGCGGTGGCCCACACCTCGTCGGCGGTGTCCAGGATCCGTGCGCCCTCGGCGACGTACTCCTCGTCCGGGATGGAGGAGCCGACGCCGGCGCCGCGCTCGATGACGACCTGGTGGCCGTGGCGCACCAGCTCGTGCACACCGGCGGGGGTGATGGCCACCCGGAACTCGTTGTTCTTGACCTCGCGGGGGATGCCGACCTTCACGTGGATCACGGTCCTTGGCTCAGAGTGTGTGGGGCAATACAACACATACCCGGGCATGCGTGAGCACACCAGGAGACACCGCAGGAGAAGGTGCGGCAGAGCCAGTCTAATAAAGGTGTTCCCGCTGTCTAGCCTTTCATTGCATCAATCTTCAGCGGATGTACTACGGATTTCGCAGGCATCAGCATCATGTTTCGGATCCTCGGCCTGCTGAGAGGCGGGTTCCTCCTGGGAAAGCTCCTCCCCCAGCAGCCGCTCGGCGGCGCCGCGGTGCAGCTGAGCGGCCGCGGGATCGCCGAGGCGGTCCAGCGTGTCCGCGAGCCGCAGCTGGAGCGCGGCCAGCAGCCGGACGTCCTCGGCGCGGCGGGCGCACTCCACGGCCTCCTGGCAGGTGCGCAGCGACTCCTCGGGGTGTCCGGCGTACTCCTGGACCCGGGCGAGTTCGCTCAACGCCCGTGCGTGGGCCGCGACATCGCCCTCCTTGCGGTGTCCGGCGAGCGCGGCCCGCCAGTTCCTGACCGCCTCGCCGTAGTGGCCCGCACAGGTGTGCGCGGCGGCGATACGGCCGTACAGCCGGGCGGCCTCCGCGCGCTCGTCCCGGGCCAGACGCTGGGCGAGAGCCCGGCCGAACCAGTCGGCGGCCCGGTCGTAGTCCCCGAGCTCCAGATGCGCGCCGCCTACGGATTCCATCGCGCGGCAGGTCGCGTACGGGTCGTTCGCCTCCCGTCCGGCGTCCAGGGCCGCCCGATAGCGCGTGAGCGCCTCCCGGGTGCGGCCGGTCTGGGCGTCCAGGTCGGCGAGGTTCAGCAGGGCGGCGGCCTTCTCGCGGGGCAGGCCGCGCCGCTCGGCCACGTCCAGGACGAGGCCGTGGATGCCGTAGAGGTCGGGGGCGGCGGCCTTCATGCCGAAGTGGGCCACCATCGTGCGCACGAGCTGCGACATCAGGCGCCGGGCCAGGGTGTCCAGCTCCCCGTCGGCGACCGCGAGGCGGGCCGCGGCGAGCAGGGCCGGCCTGCGGATGCGCAGCCAGTCCTCGGCGGCCCGGGGGGTCGGGAAGCGCACCGAGTTCGGCATGGCCTGAAGCTTCTCGCGGGCGTCGGGACTGTCCGTCTCGGTGATCGCGCGGGAGGACTGCAGCAGCCGTACGGTCCGCTCCAGCATGCGGGCGCGGGCCAGCTGGAGCTCGGCCGGGCGGTCCTGGGTGTCGGCGAGGGCCTTGAGCAGGGGGTACAGACAGCCGGGGACCTCGTACTGCGGCAGCGGTGAGTCCACGGCGTGCAGCAGACCGAGCCCGACGAAGTCGTCCAGCGTGGAGCGGGCACCGCTCACCGAGCAGCCGGCGAGCGCGGAGGCGGTGTGCGGGTCGAGGAGGCCGGCGGGGGCGAGGGAGAGCAGGCGCAGGGTCCGGGCGGCCGCGGCGGGCAGGGAGGTGTAGACGAGCTTGAAGACCCGGCTGAGCGGGCTCCCTTCGTCACTCTCCGCATGCAGTTGCTTGGCCAGATCGGAGACGGCCGCCTTGGGCCGGGCGGCGAGCCAGCCCCCGGCCAGCATCAGCGCGGCGGGGTGGCCCTGGCACTCCTCGACGAGCCCCTCGGCGGCACGGGGGTCGACGGTGATCCGGACCGACCCGGTGTGCCGGGACAGCAGTTCCAGCGCGGACTTGGTGTCGAGCCCGCCGAGGGTGCACGGGCGGACGTCCGCGATCCCGGTCAGCGGACCTCCCGACACGGCCACGACCAGGCACTCCGGGGTATCCGGAAGCAGGGCGTCCACTTGTTCCGCGGCCACCGCGTCGTCGAGCAGGAGCAGTGCGCGACGCTCGGCGAGGGCCTCGCGCAGCACCGCCGTGAGGTCGTCCTCTGCGGCTCCGGCGGGTGCCCGTACGTCGAGCGCTGAGAGCAGTTCCCGGGCGGCGTTCCCGACCGGTACGGGGGTGCCGTCGGGCTCGCTCAGCCGGACGCGCAGCACCCCGTCGTCGTAACGGTCAGCGACCACCCGGACGAGTTCTTCGGCGAGTGCGGTACGGCCGGACCCGGGGCGCCCCGCGATGAGCAGCACGCGCGCGCGGGGGGCTTTTCTGCCGGAGAGCGTGTCGAGTCCCGCCCGCTCGATGTCGGCGCGCAACTCCTTCAACTCCCGTGTCCGACCCAGGAATCGGTCCTCGCCGGACAACCGTACGCCGCCTGCGTCCACCGCCTGATCCGTCACGGGCCACACTCCCGTCCCACCGCACGCGCAAAGCCCGCCGGTGACCCCGGTTCGGGCACCAAAAGCCTAGTTCACGCTCTGCAACGTTCCTGGCGGAGCGCGGCGGTGGGGGCCGGAGAGTCCCCTGATCGGATCAACGGTTCATAGGATCGCCGGGTTCGGCAGCACCGGCGGCAGGGGCGCGGGGCTGTGTCGATTTGCGGCTCCGCCGCGGGGCGCGACTAGCCACGACGCGACCGTCACCCCGCGACGGACCGCACCCCGAACGGCGAACCCCGCAGAAACTCAAGCCTCAAAAGGCCGCGCCGGCCACTCCGCCTCAGCCGCCCGCAACTGGTCCAACCCGCCGGAGGCCCGCGCGGCGACCAACGACAGGACCCCCACCACAAGGCAGTTGTTGTGCAGCTCCCCCGCCAGCACTCCCCGCACCAACTCCGCGACCGGCACGCGCGCGTACTCCAGGTCGATCTCCTCGTGCTCGACCTCGAAGCGCTTGCCGTCGGCCTCGGACAGCCCCCGGGCCAGGAAGATCCGGATCGCCTCGTCGCAGCCGCCCGGCGAGGTGTAGACATCGGTCAGCACCCGCCAGTCCTCCGCCTTGACGTGGGCCTCCTCGTACAACTCGCGCTGGGCCGCGTGCAGCGGGTTCTCACCGGGCACGTCCAGCAGCCCCGCCGGGATCTCCCACAGCTTCTGCCGTACGGGGTGCCGGTACTGCCGGATGAGCAGGACCCGGTCCTCGTCGTCGAGGGCGAGGACGCCCACCGAGCCCGGGTGGACCTGGTAGTCGCGGCCGACCACCGACCCGTCGGGCATGACCACCTCGTCCGTGCGGACGGAGGTCTTGTTGCCCACGAAGGGGGTCTTCGTCGCCCGGATCTCCCACTCCTCCGGGGTGTCCTCGATCGTCATGCCCTGTCCTTCCCCACGTGCGCAAAAGAAGCCGGGACGCTCGCTCTTTGAATGCGCGCGCCCCGGCCACCGTACAACTGTCGTGCTAGTTGGAACTCTGCCGCTCCACCGCCGCCTTCACCAGGCCGGCGAACAGCGGATGCGGCCTGGTCGGACGCGAGCGCAGCTCGGGGTGGGCCTGCGTGGCGACCAGGTACGGGTGGACGTCGCGCGGGTACTCGACGTACTCGACGAGCTTGCCGTCCGGCGAGGTGCCGGAAAACAGGATGCCCGCCTTCTTTTCGAGCTCGGCGCGGTAGGCGTTGTTGACCTCGTAGCGGTGCCGGTGCCGCTCCTCGACGTACTCCTTGCCGTCGTACACCTCACGGACGATGGAGCCCTCGGCGAGCTTGGCCGGGTACATGCCGAGCCGCATGGTGCCGCCCATGTCGCCCTCGCCGGCGACGATGTCGAGCTGCTCGGCCATGGTGGAGATGACCGGGTGGCCGGTGGCCGAGTCGAACTCGGTGGAGTTGGCGTCCGGGATGTCGGCGAGGTTGCGCGCGGCCTCGATCACGATGCACTGCAGGCCGAGGCAGAGGCCGAGCAGCGGGATCCTGTTCTCGCGGGCGTACTTGATCGCGCCGACCTTGCCGAGCACACCGCGGTCGCCGAAGCCGCCCGGGATGCAGATGCCGTCGACGTCCTCGAGCTGCGCCTTGGCGCCGGCCGGGGTCTTGCAGTCGTCGGAGGTGACCCACTTGATCTTGACGCGGGCCTTGTTGGCGAAGCCGCCCGCGCGCAGCGCCTCGGTGACCGAGAGGTAGGCGTCGGGCAGGTCGATGTACTTGCCGACCAGGGCGAGGGTGATCTCGTGGTCGGGGTTGTGGACGCGGTCGAGCAGGTCGTCCCAGGTCGTCCAGTCCACGTCCCGGAACGGCAGGTCCAGCTTGCGAACGACATAGGCGTCCAGGCCCTCGCCGTGCACGGTCTTCGGAATGTCGTAGATCGATCGGGCGTCGGGGCAGGCGACCACGGCGGCCTCGTCGACGTCGCACATCAGCGAGATCTTGCGCTTGATGGCGGTCGGGACCTCGCGGTCGCAGCGCAGCACGATGGCGTCCGGCTGGATACCGATGTTGCGCAGGGCCGCAACCGAGTGCTGGGTCGGCTTCGTCTTCAGCTCTCCCGACGGGCCGATGTACGGCAGGAGGGAAATGTGGACGACGAAGACGTTGTCACGGCCGACCTCGTGACGGACCTGGCGGACCGTCTCCAGGAACGGCAGCGATTCGATGTCGCCGACCGTGCCACCGACCTCGGTGATGACGACATCGACCTCGTCGGTCGCCATACGCCGGATGCGGTGCTTGATCTCGTTGGTGATGTGCGGGATGACCTGCACGGTGTCGCCCAGGTACTCACCGCGCCGCTCCTTGGCGATCACCGTGTTGTAGACCTGGCCGGTGGTGACGTTGGCGGAGCCGTCGAGGTCACGGTCGAGGAAGCGCTCGTAGTGGCCGATGTCCAGGTCGGTCTCGGCGCCGTCGTTGGTGACGAACACCTCACCGTGCTGGAAGGGGTTCATCGTGCCCGGGTCGACGTTGAGGTACGGGTCGAGCTTCTGCATCACGACGCGCAGGCCCCGCGCCTTGAGCAGCATGCCAAGGCTGGAGGCGGTCAGCCCCTTGCCGAGCGAGGAGGCGACACCCCCAGTGACGAAGATGTGCTTGGTCGTCGTGGCTGTGCTGTTTCGAAAAGCAGCGGTCATGGCCAAGAGGGGGCTCCCGTGGTCGCGATCTTGAGGTGCGGTTCGGGGGTCAGACGCCCACCGGTCCACGGGCTACCAGGGTATCAGCGCCTCGGGGAGATGGCTTCCGGCCACGCTCCGCACACACACGGACACGGACCCGCACGAACGCACCCGCTTCTCACCCGTTGCTCACCCGTTCGGCCCAGCCGCGTTGTCCGGAGCGGCACACAGATCATCTACGTGCGTCGTATCCTGCTCGGACACTCACTGCCGAGCCCGGCCGGAAACTCGGGACCACCCCCACCCGTAAGTGCCGGAACAACGAGAGCTCGTCAGTTCGTTGAGCAACAATTGTCGTTTTGCCTCACAGCGGCAGGACTGTTTTGCTTCACCGCTCAACGACGCATTACAACGACCCCCTTGACCGCACCAAGCGACAGCCCCCTTTCCTTCAGGGGGTGACGTGGCCGTTCGACTGGAGTTGCACGTGGCCGGGCGCATCGAAGACTACGCACTCATCGGAGACATGCAGACCGCAGCCCTGGTCTGCCGGGACGGCACGGTGGACTGGCTGTGCCTGCCCCGCTTCGACTCGCATGCCATCTTCGCCGGCCTGCTGGGCACCGAGGAACACGGCTTCTGGCGGCTCGGCCCCGCGCACGCGGCCGACGCCGAGCCACCCACCGCGGCCCGGCGCACCTACCGCGGCGACTCCCTGATCCTGGAATCCGAGTGGGACACCTCACGCGGCACGGTCCGGGTGACCGATTTCATGCCCCCGCGTGACGGCGCTCCCCAGCTCATCCGGATCGTGGAGGGCGTCTCGGGCCGCGTGCCCATGCGCTCGGCCCTGAGGATGCGCTTCTCGTACGGCCGTGTCGTGCCGTGGGTCCACAAGCACGAGGGGCGCACGGTCGCCGTGGCGGGCCCGGACTCGGTGTGGTTCGACACCGAGTGCGAGACGTACGGCAAGTCCCTGACGACGTACTCGGACTTCACGGTCGCCCCGGGTGACCGGATCGCGTTCACCATCTCCTGGGAGCCCTCGCACAAGCAGCCGCCCCCGCTCCCGGAGCCCGAGCAGTCGCTGGAGGCGACCGAGGACTTCTGGCGCGAGTGGGTCGAGCACTGCACGTACCACGGCCCGTACCGCGAGGCGGTGATCCGCTCGCTGATCACCCTCAAGGCGCTGACGTACGCCCCCACCGGCGGCATCGTCGCGGCCCCCACGACCTCCCTGCCCGAGGACATCGGCGGCGTCCGCAACTGGGACTACCGCTACACCTGGCTGCGCGACGCGGCCATCACCCTGTCCTCGCTGCTGCGCACCGGCTACCGCGAGGAGGCCCGCGCCTGGCGCGAGTGGCTCCTGCGGGCCGTCGCCGGCGACCCCGAGAACCTGCAGATCATGTACGGCATCGCGGGCGAGCGGGAACTGGGCGAGGCCGAGCTGGACTGGCTGCCGGGATACGAGAACTCCGCGCCGGTCCGGGTCGGCAACGGCGCCGCACACCAGCTCCAGCTCGACGTGTACGGCGAGGTCACCGAGGCCCTGCACCTGGCCCACATGACGGGCCTGTCCCGCAACGACTACGCCTCCCTGCTCCAGCTCAAGCTGATCCGCTACCTGGAGCAGCACTGGGACGAGCCGGACGAGGGCATCTGGGAGGTGCGCGGCCCGCGCCGCCACTTCGTGCACTCCAAGGTGATGGCCTGGGTCGCCGTGGACCGCACCATCAAGCTGATCGAGTCCGGAGACGCGGACGGCCCGCTGGAGAAGTGGCGCGAACTGCGCGACGACATCCACCGGGACGTGTGCGAGAAGGGCTACGACAAGGAACGCAACACCTTCACGCAGTCGTACGGCTCGAAGGAGCTGGACGCCTCCCTGCTGCTGATCCCGCAGATGGGCTTCCTGCCGCCGGACGACAAGCGGGTCATCGGCACCATCGAGGCGATCCAGCGCGAGCTGTCCACGTCGGACGGCTTCATCCTGCGCTACCCGACCACCAGCGGCGACGAGAACGTCGACGGCCTCCCCGGCGACGAAGGGGCCTTCCTGGCCTGCTCGTTCTGGATGGCGGACGACCTCGCGATGATCGGCCGCGTGGACGAGGCCCGCAAGCTCTTCGAGAAGCTGCTGGCCCTGCGCAACGACCTCGGTCTGCTCGCCGAGGAGTGGGACCCGCGTCTCAAGCGCCAGGTCGGCAACTTCCCGCAGGCCTTCAGCCACGTCCCGCTCATCGACACGGCCCTGCGTCTGACGGCGTCGGGGGCGTACGGCGGCTGAACCCGCACGAGTTCTTACGAGGCCGTGACGGCCCGCGGCCGAACAGGACCGCGGGCCGCTGCCCGCCTAGGCTGGGACCCATCAGCCCCTGCACGAAAGGGGGCGCCTCATGGCATCCCCGTCGAAGGCGGGCGCGGCACTCTCCGCGCTGCGCGAGGATCTCACCGGCGACGTGTTCGCCCCGGACGATCCGGGCTACGACGAGGCCCGGACCGTCTTCAACGCGATGATCGACCGCAGGCCCGCGGTGATCGCACAGTGCGTGGACGAGGACGACGTCGTACGGGCCGTGCGCTTCGGCCGTGACCTGGACCTGCCGATCGCGGTACGCGGCGGCGGGCACAGCGTGGCGGGCATGGCGGTCAACGACGGCGGTCTGGTCGTCGATCTGCGCCACATGCGCGCGGTCGTCGTCAATCCCGCGGCCGAGGCGGCCCGGGTCGCGGGCGGTGCCACGATGAGCGATCTGGACCGGGCCTGCGAGCCCCACCACCTCGCCACCACCGGCGGCCGGGCCTCGACCACCGGGGTCGGCGGCTTCGTCCTGGGCGGCGGCTCCGGATGGCTGGACCGCTGGTGCGGGCTGGCCGTCGACAACCTGCTCGGCGTCGACCTGGTCACCGCGGACGGCGAGCGGCTCCACGCGAGCGCCGAGGAGCACCCGGACCTGTTCTGGGCCCTGCACGGCGGCGGCGGCAACTTCGGCATCGCGACCGCGATCACCCTGAAGCTGCACCCGTTGCCCGAGTTCTCCATCGCGCTGTTGCTGTATCAGCCCGAGTTCGGCCCCGAGGTCGCGCGCACGTTCCGCGATGTGATCGCTGTGGGGCCCGACGAGGTGTCCGGCGGAGTGCTCTACTTCACCGCTCCGCCCGAGGAGTTCGTACCGCCGCACGTGGTCGGCACCCTGGTGTGCGGCGTCCTGCTGACGTACGTCGGCGGGGAGGCCGACCTGCGCAAGCTGGCCGAGCCTCTGCTGGCGCTGCCGCACGAGACGGAGATCGTCGGGACGATGCCGTACGCCGATGTCCAGTGCATGATCGACGACCCGCCGGGGATGCGGAACTACTGGTCCGCGGAGTACGTGACGGGCGCGCCGGACGACTTCCTCGATGTCTTCTGCGCCCGTGCGGACTCCCTGCCGGTGCCGACCGGCACCCAGCACCTGCTGCTGCCGCTGGGCGGGGCGATCGCCGAGGGGTCGCACGAGTTCCCGGTGCCGTACCGGGACGCGTCGTGGGCCGTGCATCCCTTCGGGATCTGGGAGGACCCGGCGGACGACGAGCGGTGCGTCCAATGGGTGCGCAACGTCCGCGCCGACGTCCGACCGTGGAGCACCGGCGCGGTCTACCTGAACTTCATCGGCGACGAGGGCACAGACCGCGTGGTGGAGGGCGTCGGCACGGAGAACACGCGCCGCCTGGCGGAGGTGAAGCACCGGTACGACCCGGACAACGTGTTCCGCTTCAACCACAACATCACGCCGGCCTGAGCGCCGCCGGCGTGCGTTCGCCGCCCGGGTCCCCCGCCGTCGCGGGCACGAGGGCGATCTCGTCGAGCCCGGCCTCCGCATAGGCGTAGACACGCACCCTCACGGCGTCCGGGCCGCCCACCAGTCCGACCGTGCCGGCGGCCGCCGCGGGCAGGGCCCGCACCAGGGTCTCCCGGTCCGCCCCGCTCGCGGCCAGCTCCACCGCCTCCCCGAAGCCCGCCCCGGCGAAGACCTCGCGGTAGCCCGGCACGGTCAGGTATCCGGCGATGCTGCCCAGGACCTGCGCGAGCGACCGCGGGTCGGGGTCGACGGCCGCCGGCAGCCAGGCGGCGAGCACGGGCGGCGTACGGCCCGCCTTCCGGGCCGCCGCGTCCAGCTCCGCGCGGAGCGCCCGCACCTGCTCCGGGGAGACCACGTCCAGCAGCATGCGGTCGGCGTGCGCGGCGGCCGTGGCGATCGCCCGCGGCCCGAACGCGGCGACGGTGAGCGGCCCGCCGGGCGGCGGCAGACGGCGGGGGAAGGGGCTGCCGGGCACGACCGGTTCGCCCGGAGAAGCGTGCAGAAACCGTCGTACGGCCGCCGCCTGCTCCTCCAGTACGGCGGCGGGCCGCGCCCGGGGGCGATCGTGCACGCCCTCGACCACCCGCTTGCTGGACGTGCCCAGGGCCACCCCGACCGGGCGGCCGACCAGGGCCGCGACCGAGGCGGCACCGCGGGCCGTGCTGTACGGGTCGCGCACGTTCACCGGGACCGGCCCAGCGGTCAGCGCGACCCGCTCGGTGGCCTGTCCGATCGCGGTGGCGAGGACGAAGGAGTCCCACGTCGGGCCCTCCCCCGCCCACGCCTCCCGGTACCCGAGCCGGTCGGCTGTCACCGCCACCCTGAGCGGCTCCTCGACCGGACTGTCGTCCTCCCGTGCCACGGCCACCACGCTGAAGTCCATGCGCGGCCGCTACCCCGCCGCGCCACGGCGCACGCCTCGGGTAGCGTCCGGCTCATGGACAGCGGCACGAACAGCGGTTTCGACACCCAGGGCGCCGGGATCACCGTGCAGCGCGCGCTGGAGCTGCCCGGTCTGCGCAGCGGGCTCCCGGAGATCCTCGCGGGCGCGGACCGGCTGCACCGGACCGTGCGCTGGGTCCACGCGGGCGAGGTACCGAACATCGCCTCCCTGCTGAAGGGCGGCGAGCTGCTGCTGACCACCGGCTACGGGCTCGGCACCCGTCCGGCCGAACAGCGCGCGTTCGTGCGCACCCTGGCCGAGCGCGGCATCGCGGCCCTGGTCGTCGAGCTCGGCCCGCGTTTCACGCGGCTGCCCGCGGCCCTCGTCGACACGGCCCGCGCGACCGGCCTGCCACTCGTCCAACTGCACCGCGAGGTGCCGTTCGTGGCCGTCACCGAGGAGATCCACACCGAGATCGTCAACGGCCACTACGCGCTGCTCCAGCGGGCCGAGGAGGTGCACCACCGCTGTACCGAGGCCCTGCTGGGCGGTGGCGGCATCCCGCAGGTCCTCGGCATCCTGGCCGACTTCAGCGGCAACCCGGTCTTCCTGGAGACGACGGACGGGCAACTCCTGTACGCGGCCGGGGAGGGCCCCGAGGGCGCCGACCCGCTGCAGGTCTGGGAGGGGCTGCGGGGCCAGCACAAGGACACCCCGCCGTCCGGCTCGGCTCTCGTGGACGTGCCCGGGGGCGGGCCCGGTGCGGGTTCGGTACGGGCGCGGCTGGTCCTGCTTCCGGTACGGGCCCCGCTGGCCCCCGTGCACCGCATGGCGGCCGAGCGCGCGGCGGGCATCCTGGCCGTCGTCCTGATGCAGGCCCGCCAGGAGGAGGAGCTCGCGGCCCGCGGCCGCGGCGACTTCCTGACCGACCTCGCCGAGGGCCGCATCACCCCGGAGGACGCGCCGGCACAGGCGCGCGTGCTGGGCTTCAAGCCGGGCACCGGCCCGCTGCTGCCGGTGGTGATGCGGCTCGGCGACGCTCTCGCGCCCGGCGGCGGCTGGGCGGTGCTGGCCCGGGCGGTGTCCGAGGAGCTGGCCTCGGTCGGCGTGCCGGTCCTGCTGGGCGTACGACCCGTCGAGGGCCGGGTGCTGGTCCTGCTCGGCCTGCGCTCGGAGTCGGAGCGGTCGGCGGTCGCGGACCGGGTCGCGGCGGCGCTGCGGGCGGGTGTGGAGCGGGCCGGGATGCAACGCCCGGGCGCCCAGCCGCCGGTCGTGGTCGTCGGCGTCGCCGGCGGCTGGGCGGCGGCCTCGGCGAGCCTGCGGCACGCGGCCGAGACGGCGACGGCGGCGCAGGGCCTGTCGGACCGCCCCTGGTACGACGCCCGCCGCCTCGACATCGACCTGCTGCTGTGGCGGCTGCGCGACCACCCGGACCTCGCGGCCTTCGTGGACCGCGCCATCGGCCCGCTGCGCGCCCACGACGACCGCTCCAAGCCGCCCCTGCTGCCGACCCTGCAGACCTATCTGGCGCACGCGGGCCGGAAGGCGGAGACGGCCCGTGAGCTTCATCTCAACCGGCAGACCCTCTACAACCGCCTCGCCCGCATCGGCGAGTTGCTGGGCACGGACCTCGACGACCCGCAGACGGTACTGGCGTTGAGCCTGGCACTGCGGGCACGCCGGCACGTCCCCTAGCTCGCTTCAGGCAGGCTTTCAGATGAGCGGCAGGGGCTGGGTCAACTCGTCGTAGACACTGAGCACTTGCGCCACGGTCTCGTCCTCGGTCGGCCAGGTCGCCGCCTGCCGCACCCCTCGCTCCTTCAGCAGCTCCCGGCGCTCGGGATCACCGAGCAGCCGTACGACGGCGTCTGCGAGCGCCTCCGGGTCGCCGTACGGGACGAGTTCGGCCGCGTCGCCGACGAGTTCGGGGATGCCGCCGACCTCGGTCGCGACGAGCGGCACACGCGCGTGGAGGGCCTCCTGGGCGAGCACCGAGCGCGCCTCCCAACGGCTGGGCAGGAGCGCGAGATCGGCGGCGGTGAGCAGTTCGGAGATGTCGTCGCGCCGTCCGAGGAGCCGAACCGGCAGCCCCTCGTCCTCGATACGGCCCTGCAGGACCGCCCGCAGGTGTCCCTCCCCCGCGACGACGACCAGGGGCACGGGGTCGAGAAGGCGCCACGCGCGGGTGGCGTCCAGCAGCGTCTCGTAGCCCTTGTGCCGCTCCAGGGCGCCCACCGCCACCAGCAAGGGCCGCCCGATGGCGCCGAGTTCGGCCCGCACCTTGGGCCGCAGCCGGTCGGGATCCTCCTGCTCGACGACTGCGCGCGGCCCGGGCAGGGCGACGGCGGCGAGCCGCGCGTCCCGGGCGCCGGTCCTGCGGGCCCGGTCCACGAGCGCGGAGGTGGACCCCAGCACCACGGAAGCCGCCTTCACGACCCGCCGTTCCAGAAGGCGCACGAAATGGGCCCGCGCCCCCTCGGCGTACGCCCGGTCGTGCCAGGTGACGACGAGCGGGGTCCGGCGCCCGCTGAGCGCGAGCACGGCGCGGAACGAGGCGTGCAGCCCGTGCGCGTGCACCAGATCGGCGTCCGCGCACGCCGCCCGCAGCACGGCCACGGAGGTCGGGTCGCTGCTGCGCGGCACGTGCACGTGTTCGGCACCGGCCCCGGAGAAGTCGTAGGAGCGATCCGCCTCAGCCGGGGCGCACACCGTGACCCGCACGCCCCGCGCGACGAGCCCCGAGGTCAGGGAGCGCACATGCGCGCTACTGACGGCATTGCCTCCGCCCAGCACCTGCACGGTGCGCAGCGGCGACTGGCCGTGCGGTGAGTGGCTGCTCACGGGGGTCACGTGGCCGGGCTCCTGGTTCGGGTCGGGCGGTCACGAGGAAACGTACAGAAGGTGTCGAGCGGAGGGGTGTACCGCGCGCTTCCTACGCGTGATGGGTTCTCTGCCAAGGATGCCAGGACGTACGGGTGTTCCGTGCATGCGGAGAATGGGGGAAGGGTGTGTGCGGCGAGTCGGGGTCACTCACAAGAGTGACGGGACCCCTCTTCCGACCTCAAGGTGGGCCGCAGCCGACACACGACTCACCTGATCCCCGCAGACAGCCGCGGCGACCACTGCGGCAGCGTGCAGAACAAGCCCCACCCTCCCGTTTCCGGCGACGACAGCCGCTCCCAACGCCGCCCCCAGAGCGTGCGCCCCCACATCCCCGATCATCACGCGCTCGGAGAGGTCGTCCGGCAGCACGGCGACCGCCGCGCCCACGGCCACGGCGGCCAGCTCCGACCGCGCCATCCCGGGCGCCCCGAGCGCGACCACCGCACCGGCCGCCCGGCCGGGCCGTACGTCCACGAGGTTGACGAAGTGCGCGGCCCCGGCGATCACCACACCCGCGAGCGCCTTGTCGACGACCCTCTCCTTCATCAGCGCGCCCGCGACCAGCCCGGCCGCCGAGATCCCGAACAACTTGACGGCCCCGCTGGTGACTTCGCCGTCCCGCAGCGCGCCCAGATGTGCCCGGAACCCCCGTTGATGGTCCCCGGCGAGGTCGTCGTACGCCCCGCAAAGCCCGGCGAGCGCGACGGCCATCCCCGCTGCGGGCCGCACCCGTCCCGCGCCCAGGGCCACCGCCAGGGCGGCCGCGGGCCCGGCGTACAACTCGACCGTCCGCCCGGCGTAGTTCTTCCGCTCCCACCGCTCCCGCCCGCCCGGCGCCTTGGCGCGCAGGGCGGCCATGCCGGCGCGCGTCAGGGCGGCGGTGAGTCCCAGGGACGTACCCCTCACGCGTCCGCCCTGGCGGTGGCCAGCAACTCCTCCGCGTGCGCCCGGGCCGTCTCCGAGTCCTCCTGCCCTGCGAGCATCCGGGACAGCTCGCGCACCCGCTCCTCGCCCTCCAGCACCTTCACACCGGAGCGGGTGACGGACCCGTCGTTGGTCTTCTCGACCAGCAACTGCCGGTCGGCGAAGGCCGCGACCTGAGGCAGGTGGGTCACCACCACGACCTGCGCGGTCTTCGCGAGCCTCGCGAGGCGCCGCCCGATCTCGACCGCCGCCTTGCCGCCGACACCGGCGTCGACCTCGTCGAAGAGGTACGTCGGCACCGGGTCCGTCCCGGCGAACACGACCTCGACGGCCAGCATCACGCGCGAGAGCTCACCGCCGGACGCGCCCTTGGCGATGGGCCGCGGCGGCGCACCCGGATGCGGGGCGAGCAGCAACTCGACCTCGTCCACGCCGGCCGGTCCGTAGGCGACCGCGCGGCCGCCGACCTCCACGCCCTCCGGGTCCTCGGTCTGCCGGATGGCGAAGGACACGCGCGCGTGGGGCATCGCCAGCGAGGCCAGCTCTGCCGTCACCGCCGCCGCAAACCTCTCCGCGGCCTCCGTTCGCGCATCCGTCAGCGCCTGCGCCAGCCCGCCCAGTTCGGCCCTGAGCGCGTCCCGCTCGGCGGTCAGCTCGTCGATCCGCTCGTCGTCGCCGTCCAGTTCGGTGAGTCGCGCGGCGCTCTGCTCGGCCCACGTGATCACGGCGGCCACGTCCTCGCCGTACTTCCGCGTCAGCGCGGTGAGCGCGGCCCGCCGCTCCTCGACGGCCGACAGCCGCAGCGGATCGGCGTCCAGGTCGTCGGCGTATCCCGCGAGCTCCCCGGCCACATCACCCAGCAGGATCCCGATCTCCCCGATCCGGTCGGCGAGCGCGGCCAGGGCGGGGTCGTACGACCGCACGGCCTCCAGAGCCCGCTGAGCGCCCGCCACGAGCGTCGCCGCGTCGATCCCCTCGGGGTCCTCGGGGTTCCCGGCGAGGGCGGAGTGAGCGGCCGTGGCCGCGGACGACAGCGCCTCGGCATGGCCCAGCCGCTCCGCCTCCTCGGCCAGCTCGACGTCCTCACCGGCCCGTGGCTCCACGCCGGCGATCTCGTCGAGCCCGTACCGCAGCATGTCGGCTTCCTGGGCCCGCTCACGCGCGCGCGTGACGATCTCGTCCAGCTCGACGGAGACGGCCCGCAGCCGCCGGTAGGCCTCCGTGTACTTGGCCAACGGCACGGCGACGGCGTCCCCCGCGTACCGGTCGAGCGCCTGCCGCTGCCGGTTCAGCTTGAGCAACCCCTGCTGGTCCGTCTGCCCGTGGACGGCGACCAGCTCGTCGGCGAGCTCCGCGAGCACTCCCACGGGCACCGACCGTCCGCCCAGATGCGCCCGGGACCGCCCCTCGGCGGAAACGGTACGGCTGATCAACAGCGCCCCGTCGTCGAGCTCCGCCCCGGCCTCCTCGGCCCGTACGACGACGGAGTCGCCCGGGGACACGGTGATGCGCCCCTCCACGACGGCCTTCTCGGCCCCGATCCGCACGAGCGCCGCGTCAGCCCGCCCACCGAGCAACAGCCCCAGGCTGGTGACCACCATGGTCTTGCCCGCACCCGTCTCACCCGTGACAGCGGTGAACCCGGGCGACAGCTCGACGACGGCGTCATCGATGACTCCGAGCGACCGTATCCGCATCTCTTCCAGCACGGTGAAGACCTTACGAGGTCGGGGCGGGCGAGTGCGAGGTGCCCTTGTCACTCGGGCGAGTGTCAGGCTTTTAGGGGCGCGGGGCTGTATCGATTTGCGGCTCCGCCGCGTGGGCGCGAGAAGCCCCACCGGCTCGCAGCGGCCCACGCTCCGCAACCACCCCCCACGGTCGGCTAGTGAGGCGCCCCCCGCCACCCAGAAACAGGCAACGCGAACTTCGCCACAAGCCGATCCGTGAACGAAGCGTGATGCAGCCGAGCCAACCGCACCGGCACAGCCCCCCGCCGAACCTCCACCCGAGCCCCCGGCGGCAGCTCAAAGGTCCGCCGCCCGTCACACCACAACACCCCCGGCGGAATGTGCGGCAACAACTCCACGGCCAGCACAGAGTTCGGTGAAGTAACCAACGGCTTCGCGAACAGCGCATGCGCGGAGATCGGCACCATCAACAGCGCCTCGACCTCGGGCCACACCACAGGCCCACCCGCCGAGAAGGCGTACGCCGTGGACCCGGTGGGCGTGGACAGCACGATCCCGTCACATCCGAAGCCCGTCACCGGCCGCCCGTCGATCTCCAGCACGACCTCAAGGAGCTTCTCGGCACCCGCCTTCTGCACGGCGGCCTCGTTCAGAGCCCAGTCCGTGTGGACGATGTCCCCGTTCCGGTGAACGACGACGTCGACGGTCATCCGCTCCTCGACCTCGTACGCCTTGGTCACCACCCGGTCGACAACCTTGTCGAGATCGTCCCGCTCGGCCTCCGCGAGGAATCCGACACTGCCGAGGTTGACGCCTAGCATCGGCACCCCGGACGCGCGGGCGAACTCGGCGCCGCGCAGCAGCGTCCCGTCACCGCCGAGCACGATGAGCAGCTCGCACCCTTCGAGGCACTGCGGAGTCGCCTCCTTGACCAGTTCCACCTCGGGCGGCAGCGGCAGGTCGGCGGCCTCGTACTCCAGGACGCGCACGCCGATCCCGGAGCGCATCAGCCCCTTCACGACCAGCTCGGCACTGCGAATGGCCGCGGGCCGCCCGGTGTGGGCGAGCAGGAAAACAGTACGAGCTCGGTTCTGGCTCAACGCGGCCCCTCCGCCACTGCACGGTCGACATCGGCCGGGTCCAGGGCGGGGGCCCCGGCACGCAGCCACAGAAAGTATTCGACATTGCCCGAGGGTCCGGGCAACGGACTGGCCGTGACACCCTTCACTCCGAGCCCGAGTTCCCCCGCCTTCTCGGCCACTTGGCGCACGGCCTCCGCCCGCAGCTGCGTGCTCCGTACGACTCCCCCGCTGCCCAGCCGTTCCTTCCCCACCTCGAACTGCGGTTTCACCATCATCACCAGATCGGCGTCCGGCTTCACGCACCGCACCAGGGCGGGCAGTACCAGTCCGAGCGGGATGAAGGACAGATCCCCCACGACAAGATCCACTGGTTCCCCATCGATCGCTTCGAGCGTCAACTCGCGTACGTTCGTACGGTCCTTGACGGTGACGCGTTCATCGCTCTGAAGAGACCACGCGAGTTGTCCGTAACCGACGTCGACGGCGACCACGTGCGCGACCCCCGCCCGCAGCAGCACATCGGTGAAGCCGCCGGTGGAGGCGCCGGCGTCCAGCGCCCGCCGCCCCTCGACGGCCAGCCCCTGCGGCACGAACGCCTGAAGGGCGCCCGCGAGCTTGTGCCCGCCCCGGGACACGTAGTCGGGATCGCCGTCGTCGCTCTGCACCACGATCGCGGCCGCCGTCTCCACCTGGGTGGCGGGCTTGGTCGCGACGGTCTTGCCGACGGTGACCCGGCCGGCCGCGATCAGCTGGCTGGCGTGCTCACGCGAGCGCGCGAGCTTCCGCCGGACCAGCTCCGCGTCCAGCCGACGGCGTGCGACTCCTGCCACGTTCGGTTCAGCTCCTAGTGCCATACGAGGGTGAGGGCGTTCTCTGGTCGTACGAGGGTGAGGGCGCCGGAGGTCCCGGGCGGGCGTCGAGCGCGGTGAGCGCGTCGCGCAGCCCCCGGTGTACATCCTCGTACACCTCCATGTGCCCGTCCGTGGCGAGGTGGTCGGCGTCGCCGAGCCGCTCCAGCCGGGCGTCGACCTCGGCGTCGCCGGTGGGGGTGCGGGGCACGTTCAGAGGCGCGGGGGCGGCGGGGTCGTGCTCGGGGTCGACCGCGACCTCTTGTGAAGGCTCTGGAACAGCGTCGCTCATGCCCAGACGCTACCTCGAACCGCTGGGGTACCGTCGATCGCGATGGCCACGATCGAGGAGTGCCGCGCCGCACTCGAGAAGCTCTCCGACAACATGCACAACGCCGAGGGGGACGTCGCCACGGCGGCGGCCATGGACCGCTCGGTGAGCTGCCGTATCACCGATCTCGACGTCACCTTCGCCGGTCGGATGACGGGCGGCCGGATCGTGGTGCGGGACACGATCCAGGGCCCTCCGAAGGAGAAGGCCCAGATCAGACTGACCATGGCGGGCGACGACCTGGTGGCGCTGGTGAACGGCGAGCTGAACTTCGCCAAGGCCTGGGGTTCGGGCCGGCTGAAGCTGGAGGCGGGACTCAGGGACCTGTTCCAGCTCAGGAAGCTTCTGTAGCGACCACGCGCGCGCGTGCCTTGCGCGCGGCCGGCACCACCAGCGGGGTTCCCGTCTCCGGGTCGTCGATCACCTGGCAGCGCAGTCCGAAGACCTCCTCGACCAGCTCGGCCGTGACGATGTCGTTCGGGGCGCCCTCGGCGATGATCTTCCCGCTCTTCAGCGCGATGAGATGCGTGGCGTACCGGGCCGCGTGGTTGAGGTCGTGCAGGACGGCGACCAGGGTGCGGCCCTGCTCCTCGTGCAGTTCGGCACAGAGGTCCAGGACGTCGATCTGGTGCTGGATGTCGAGGTAGGTCGTCGGCTCGTCCAGGAGCAGCAGCGGGGTCTGCTGGGCGAGCGCCATCGCGATCCACACCCGCTGCCGCTGACCGCCGGACAGCTCGTCGACGTACCGCTCGGCGAGTTCCGCGACCCCGGTCTGCCGCATGGACTCCTGTACGACCCGCTCGTCCTCGGTCGACCACTGGCGCAGGATGCCCTGGTGGGGGTATCGCCCCCGGCCGACCAGGTCGGCGACGGTGATCCCGTCCGGCGCGATCGACGACTGCGGGAGCAGACCCAGAGTGCGGGCGACCTTCTTCGCCGGCATCGACTGGATGACCTGCCCGTCGAGCAGGACCTTGCCCTGGCTGGGCTTGAGCATCCGCGAGAGGGCCCGCAGAAGCGTGGACTTGCCGCACGCGTTGGGGCCGACGATCACCGTGAAGGACTGGTCGGGTATCTGCACCGACAACTGCTCGGCGATGACCCGCTGGTCGTAGGCGAGGGTGACGGTGTCGGCGGACAGGCGGTTCACGGTGCTCCTCGGGTTGTTCAGTCCGCTGGTGAGAGTGGTCTCGGCGCTCATATCCGACCCGCCCTGCGCTCGGTGACCAGGAGCCACAGCAGGTAGACGCCGCCGAGGACTCCGGTGACCACGCCGACGGGCAGCTGGTCCGCGCCGAAGACCTTCTGGGAGACCCAGTCGGCGGTGACCAGGAGAGTGGCGCCCATGCACAGGGACGGCAGCAGGTTGGGGCCGGGTGAGCGGGTGAGGCGGCGGGCCAGCTGTGGCGCGGTGAGCGCGACGAAGCTGACCGGTCCTGCGGCCGCGGTGGCGGCGGCGGTGAGCAGGACGGCGGCGACCAGGAGCAGCAGCCGTACGCGCTCGACGCGTACCCCGAGCGCGCCCGAGACGTCGTCGCCCATCTCCATCATCCGGAGGCCGCGGCTGTTGGCGAGGACGAGCGGGACGAGGACGGCGCACAGCCACAGCAGCGGCCAGACCTGCGTCCAGTCCCGGCCGCTGAGGGAGCCGGTCATCCAGACGACGGCTTGGGCCGCCTCGGTGAGCGTGGACCTGGTCAGCAGATAGCCGTTGACCGCCGTGACGATCGCGGAGACGCCGATGCCGACCAGGACCAGCCGGTATCCGTGCACCCCCTGCTTCCAGGCGAGCAGATAGATGGCGAGCCCGGTCACCAGCCCGCCCACCAGCGCGCCCAGGGTGATCTGGGTCGCGCTCCCGGGGAACAGCACGATCATCGTGAGCGCCCCGGCCGTGGCCCCCTGGCTGAGGCCCAGCACGTCCGGACTGCCCAGCGGATTCCGGGAGACGGCCTGGAACAGCGCACCCCCGAGCCCGAGCGAGGCACCGACCAGGAGCCCGACGAGGACCCGCGGCAGCCGCAGTTCGTTGACGATGAACTCCTGCCCGGCGTTGCCGTGCCCGAACAGCGTCTTCAGTACATCCCCCGCGGGGATCGGGAAGTCGCCGGTACCGATCAGCACGACGCTCGCGGTGAGCGCGGCGAGCAGGATCAGGGCGACGACCACGGTGGCGCGCACGTCCAGCCGGACGGAGAGCCCCCCGGGCGTCCTGATGGCACGGTTGGTCCTCACAGCTGCGCCGTCCTCCGCCGTCGTACGAGAAAGATGAAGACCGGCCCGCCTATGAGCGCGGTGACGATGCCGACCTGGAGCTCCGCGGGCCGGGCCACGATCCGCCCGATGACGTCGGAGCCCAGCAGCAGCACGGGCGACAGGATGGTCGCGTACGGCAGGATCCAGCGCAGGTCGGGGCCGGTGAAGGAGCGCACGATGTGCGGCACCATCAGGCCGACGAACACGATCGGTCCGCACGCGGCGGTCGCGGCCCCGCACAGCACGGTCGCGGAGAGCATGGCCAGCGCCCGGGTGCGGTTGAGGTGGGCGCCGAGGGCCTTGGCGGTGTCGTCGCCCATCTCCATGGCGTTGAGCGGCCGGGCGAGCGCGAGGGCGAGGAGTGAGCCGGTCGCGAGGAACGGCAGCACCTGGAGGATGGTCGAGTTGTTCGCCGAGGACAGCGAACCGACCGTCCAGAAGCGCATCTTGTTCAGCGCCTGGTCGTCGGTGATCATCACGGCCTGGAGATAGCCGTACAGCGCCGCGCTGATCGCCGTACCGGCCAGCGCGAGCCGCACCGGGGTGGCACCCCGGCTGCCGCCCAGGAACCAGACCAGGGCGCCGACAGCGGCCGCGCCGAGGAAGGCGAACCACACATAGCCGCTGAGCGAGGTGACGCCGAAGAAGGTGATCGCGGTGACGACCGCGGCGGACGCGCCCGCGTTGATGCCGAGCAGCCCGGGGTCGGCCAGCGGATTGCGGGTGAGGGCCTGGAGCACCGCCCCGGACAGGCCGAGCGCGGCGCCCGCGAGCAGCCCGAGCAGGGTCCGCGAGAGCCGGTCGGCCACCACGACGTCGCCGTAGGTCCCCGTGTCCTGGAACAGTCCGTGCCAGACCTGCCCGGCGGACAGCCCTTTCGCCCCGACCGCGATGCTCGCCATCGCGACGAGTACCAGGATCACGACGGACACCAGGAGCCCAAGGACTCGTATCGCCCGGCGGGTTGGGGGCGCGGGGGCGGTCTCCGCGCGCTGTTCGGGAGGACTGTCGACCAACACGCAGTTAGGTTAGCCTACCCTGCTAACGAGCCACGATCCCGAGGGCCGAACCCACCGGGGCGCCCACGCGACCGGTGGCTCACAGTGGACCGGTGGGTCACAGCCCCAGCCTGGCCAGCGCCTTCCCCGCGTCCAGCTCGCACACACCCTCTCCGGCCGCCGTCCAGGCCGCCGCGCACAGCGCCCGCAGCCCGTCCAGAGCCTCGCCGTCACCGTCGAGTTCCAGCCGCTCCCGGCCTGCCTTCGCCATCCATCCCCCGCACCGGAAGCCCTCTCCCGCCTCGGTGACCTCGGGCTGCCCGGTGAGCATGCCCCGCAGGTCGGCGTCCACATAGGTCGGCCGGTGCTGCGGCGGCGCGGCCAGCAGCTGGGGGCCGTCGGTGACGCCGGTGAGGACGAGCAGCGAGTCCACCTCACCGTTGAACGCGCCCTCGATGTCGGTGTCCAGCCGGTCCCCGACCACCAACGGCCGCTCGGCGCCGGTCCGCAGGATCGTCTCCCGGTGCATGGGAGGCAACGGCTTGCCCGCGACCTGTGGCTCGGCACCGGTCGCGATCCGCACGACCTCCACCGCCGCGCCGTTGCCCGGCGCGATCCCCCGCCCGCTCGGAATCGTCAGGTCGGTGTTGGAGGCGAACCAGGGCACCCCGCGCGCGACGGCGTAACTCGCCTCGGCGAACCGCCCCCAGGGCAGGTCCGGCCCACCGAAGCCCTGCACGACGGCCGCCGGATCGTCGTCCGCCGACTCCACGGGCTCCAGCCCCCGCTCGCGCAGGGCCACCCGCAGCCCCTCGCCACCGATGACGAGCACCCGCGCCCCGGCCGGCACCTGCTCGCTGATCAGCCGCGCCACCGCCTGGGCGGAGGTGATGACGTCCTCGGCCCCCGTCGGTATCCCCAGCTCGGTGAGGTGCTCGGCCACGGCATCGGGCGTACGCAGCGCGTTGTTGGTGACGTAGGCGAGGTGCATACCCCCCTCACGCGCGGTGGCGAGCGACTCGACGGCGTGCGCGATCGCGTTCCCACCCGCGTACACCACCCCGTCGAGATCGAGCAGCGCGGTGTCGTACGCCTCGCTCAGGGCCTGCCCACTGCCCTCGGGCCTCGTCCTTACGCGCTGGCTCATTCCGCATCGCTCCTCGTTCGACGGCTTTCCCCCGATCATCCCCCATGGCACCGACACCCGTACGATGCCGGGATGAACACAGCAGGTCACCCGGAAGCAACAGCGCGCCGAGGCCTGGAACTCACCCCGTTCCGAGGCCTGCGCTACGACCCCGACCGGGTCGGCAGCCTGGCCGCCGTGACATCACCGCCGTACGACGTCGTGGTCCGCCCCGACGGCCTGCACCAGCTCCAGTCCAACGACCCGTACAACATCGTCCGGCTGATCCTCCCGCAGGCGACGACACCCGCCGAACGCAACGAACAGGCGGCCCGCACCCTGCGCGACTGGCTCTCCGAGGGCATCCTGGCCGCCGACGCGGAACCCGGCCTGTACGTCTACGAACAACAGGACGGCGCCGGCCTGCTCCAGCGCGGAATCATCGGCATCCTGCGCCTGTCGGAGCCGTCGGAGGGCGTCGTCCTGCCCCACGAGGACGTCATGCCGCACGTCGTCGCCGACCGGGCGGCCCTCATGCGCGCCACCTCCGCGAACCTGGAGCCCCTGCTCCTCACCTACCGCGGCAACGGCACGGAGTCCGTCACGACGACCGCGATCGAACGCACGGCCGAGCAGCAACCGCTCCTCGCCACCACCACCGAGGACGGCTACCGCCACCGCCTGTGGTCGATCACCGACCCTGCCGAAGTGGCCCGTATCCAGTCGGACCTGACCCTGCACCAGGCCCTCATCGCCGACGGCCACCACCGCTGGGCGACCTACCGCCGGCTCCGCGCGGAGCACCCCTCCCCCAGCCCCTGGGACCACGGCCTGGTCCTCCTGGTCGACACGGCCCGCTACCCCCTGCGCGTCCGAGCCATCCACCGCCTCCTGCACGAGATCCCGGTGTCCCGGTCCCTGGCGCTCCTCGACGACCTCTTCCGCGTACGACGCCTCGACGTGCCCCTGGCCGAGGCCCTGGACACCCTCGCCGACGCGGCCTGTGCGGGCAACGCCTTCCTCCTCGCCGGCGACGGCGACTTCCACCTGGTGGACCGCCCGGACCCGGACCTGCTGTCCCGCACTATCCCCGCGGACCGCCCCGCCGCCTGGCGCACCCTGGACGCCACGGTCCTGCACGCCACGCTCCTCGCCCACGTCTGGCACATCCCCGAGGACGACCCCGCCCGTATCGCCTACATCCACGACACGGCCGCCACGGTCGAGAAGGCGGAACGCGACGGCGGCACGGCGGTCCTGATGCACCCGGTCCGCGAGGAGGTCGTCCGCGACCTCGCCCGCCAGGGCGTCACGATGCCCCGCAAGTCGACGTCGTTCGGTCCGAAGCCGGCGTCGGGCCTGGTCCTGCGCGCACTGGACGTATGACGCACAAAGGGGCGGGATCCCAGGATCCCGCCCCCTGCTCATGGCTCATCGACCGCTTAGGTCAGTCCTTGAGGTCTCCCTCGTCACCCTCGTCGACTTCGTCGATCTCTACGACCTTCTCAGCGGCCTCAGTGACACCCGCGTCCTCGGTCTCGGTCTCGGTCTCGGTCTCAGCCTCGTCCTCATCCTCAAGCTCGTCCTCGGCGAAGGCGTCCACGAACTCGACCCCGTCCAGCTCGGCGAGCCGGTCGGAGGCGTCCGTGCTGCCGTCCTTGTCGGACTCGATGGCCTTGGCGAACCACTCGCGCGCCTCGTCCTCCCGACCTGCCGCGAGCAGCGCGTCGGCGTAGGCGTACCGCAGTCGCGCGGTCCACGGCTGCACCGAGTTGGAGGCCAGCTCGGGGCTCTGCAGCGTCACGATGGCCGCGTCCAGCTGCCCCATGTCACGCCGGGCACCGGCGGCGACGAGCCGCATCTCCACCTGGCCGGCCTTGTCGAGCTTGTGCACCTCGGGCGCCCCGGCCATGTCCAGCGCCTTCTCCGGCCGCCCGAGCCCCCGCTCGCAGTCGGCCATGACAGGCCACAGCTCCACGTGCCCGGTCATCCGCCGCGCGGCCCGGAACTCGGCGAGCGCCTCGCTGTACTTCTGGTTGGCGTACGCCGCGAACCCGGCCGCCTCGCGTACGGCGGCGACACGCGACGCCAGCCGCAGGGCCACCTTGGAGTAGCCGTAAGCGCCCTCGGGGTCCTCGTCGATGAGCCGGGCGACCATCACCAGGTTCTTGGCGACATCCTCCGCGAGCCCCTTCGGCAGGCTCTGCAGCTCCTGCCGTACGTCCTTGTCGATCTCCTCGCCCGTGACGTCCTCGGGGATCGGCAGCCGCTTGATCGGCTCACGATCGCGCTCCCGCTCGTCGCGGAAACGGCTGCCACCGCCACGCCGGTCGTCGCCACCGCGCCGGTCGTCCCGCCCACGGAAGCCACCGGGCCGTCCACCACGGTCGTCCCTACGGGGCCCACCGCTTCCACCACGGTCGTCACGGCGGAAGCCACCGCGATCCCCACCACCACTGCGGTTGTCGTCACGGCGGAAGCCACCACGGTCGTCGCTGCGGCGGTCGTTGTCACGGCGGAAGCCGCCGCGGTCGCCGCGGTCGCCGCGGTCGTCGCCACGGCGGTCATCGCGACGGTCGTCACGGCGCGGGGCGTAGCCGCTGCCGCGGTTGTCGTCACGGCGCGGGGCGTAGCTACCGCCGCGGTTGTCGTCCCGGCGGAAACCACCGCGGTCGTCACGACGCTCTACGCGCTCGCCGCCACGGTCCCCACGCTCTCCGCGGTCGTCACGACGGAAGGCAGGCCGGTCATCGTCACGCCGGAACCCACGGTCACGGTCGTCCCGGCGAGGCCCAGCCGGCCGGTCATCGCGACGGAACGGAGGACGAGCCCCACGATCCCCACCACGGTTGTCACCACGGTCGTCGCGGCGGAAGCCACCGCGATCCCCACCACCACTGCGGTTGTCGTCGCGACGGTCGTCACGGCGTGCGTAACCACCACCGCGGTTGCCGCCACGGTCGTTCCCACCCCGGTCGTTGTCGCGGCGGAAGCCGCCGCGCTCCCCCCGGGAGCCTCGATCGCCGCGGTCACCACTGTCCCGTCGCTGGTCGCGCTCCGGTCGGTCGTCGGGAGAGTTGGTGGACATGGTGACTCCTGTCTTCGGCACTGCAAGCATTCTAAAAACAAAAGGACCCCTGGTCCCAGCTGAACGCTGGGACCAGGGGTCCTCCAAAGATTGTTCGGCGGTGTCCTACTCTCCCACAGGGTCCCCCCTGCAGTACCATCGGCGCTGTAAGGCTTAGCTTCCGGGTTCGGAATGTAACCGGGCGTTTCCCTCACGCTATGACCACCGAAAC
>NZ_KB911585.1:0-34693 GCF_000383615.1 Streptomyces canus 299MFChir4.1
GGTGAGGCGGCCTCCTACATGCGGCCGAACTTCTTCGCCAACACCCCCGACATCCTGCACGCCTTCCTCCAGCACGGCGGCCGTCCCGCGTTCGCCCTGCGCGCGGTCCTGGCCGCGACCCTCTCGCCGACCTGGGGCATCTACTCCGGCTACGAACTGGCCGAGAACACCCCGCTGCGCGAAGGCAGCGAGGAGTACCTGAACTCGGAGAAGTACCAGCTCAAGACCCGCGACTGGGACACCCCCGACTCCCTCGCCCCCCTGATCACCCAGCTCAACACCATCAGGCGCCGCCACCCCGCCCTCCAGCGCCTGCGGAACATCCGCTTCCACCACACCGACAACGACGCGGTCATCGCCTACAGCAAGCACACCGGCGACGACACGGTTCTGGTGGTCGTGAACCTCGACCCGCACCACACCCAGGAGGCCACGGTCTCGTTGGACATGCCACAACTCGGCCTGGAATGGCACGAGTCCCTGTCCGTCCATGACGAACTGACGGGTGAGACCTACCACTGGAGCAGAAACAACTACGTGCGTCTGGAGCCCGGCCGGGCTCCGGCGCATCTGTTCCAGGTCCGCAGGTCGGCGCCTCAGAGCGGAGGATCCACAGCGTGACTGTCAACGAGCCCGTCCACGACACCTTCGAGGACACCCCGGCCAAGGACCGGGACCCCGACTGGTTCAAACGCGCGGTCTTCTACGAGGTGCTCGTCCGCTCCTTCCAGGACAGCAACGGCGACGGCGTCGGCGACCTCAAGGGCCTGACCGCCAAGCTGGACTACCTCCAGTGGCTCGGTGTCGATTGCCTGTGGCTTCCCCCGTTCTTCAAGTCACCCCTGCGGGACGGCGGTTACGACGTCTCCGACTACACCGCCGTCCTGCCGGAGTTCGGTGACCTCGCCGACTTCGTGGAGTTCGTCGACGCCGCCCACCAGCGCGGCATGCGGGTCATCATCGACTTCGTCATGAACCACACCAGCGACCAGCACCCGTGGTTCCAGGAGTCCCGCAAGGACCCCGACGGCCCCTACGGCGACTACTACATGTGGGCCGACGACGACAAGCAGTACGAGGACGCGCGGATCATCTTCGTCGACACCGAGGTCTCCAACTGGACCCACGACCCGGTCCGCGGGCAGTACTACTGGCACCGCTTCTTCTCCCACCAGCCGGACCTCAACTACGAGAACCCGGCGGTCCAGGAGGAGATCCTGGCCGCCCTGCGCTTCTGGCTGGACCTGGGCATCGACGGCTTCCGCCTCGACGCCGTCCCCTATCTGTACGCGGCCGAGGGCACCAACTGCGAGAACCTGCCCGCCACGCACCAGTTCCTCAAGCGGGTGCGCCGCGAGATCGACGCGATGTATCCGGACACGGTCCTGCTGGCGGAGGCGAACCAGTGGCCCGAGGACGTCGTCGACTACTTCGGCGACTACCAGGCAGGCGGCGACGAGTGCCACATGGCCTTCCACTTCCCGGTCATGCCGCGCATCTTCATGGCGGTCCGCCGCGAGTCCCGCTATCCGATCTCGGAAATCCTCGCCAAGACGCCGGCCATCCCGCAGACCTGCCAGTGGGGCATCTTCCTGCGCAACCACGACGAGCTCACCCTCGAAATGGTGTCCGACGAGGAACGCGACTACATGTGGGCCGAGTACGCCAAGGACCCACGGATGCGCGCCAACATCGGCATCCGGCGGCGCCTTGCTCCCCTGCTCGACAACGACCGGGACACCATCGAGCTGTTCACCGCCCTGCTGCTGTCCCTGCCCGGCTCGCCGATCCTCTACTACGGCGACGAGATCGGCATGGGCGACAACATCTGGCTCGGTGACCGGGACGCCGTCCGCACCCCGATGCAGTGGACCCCCGACCGCAACGCGGGCTTCTCCACGGCCGACCCGGGCCGGCTCAACCTGCCGATCATCATGGACCCGGTCTACGGACACCAGGTCACCAACGTCGAGGCGTCGATGGCCTCGCCGTCCTCCCTGTTGCACTGGACCCGCCGGATGATCGAGATCCGCAAGCAGAACCCGGCATTCGGTCTCGGCACCTTCACCGAACTGCAGTCCTCCAACCCGGCGGTGCTGGCCTTCCTGCGGGAGTACGAGGACGACCTGGTCCTGTGTGTCAACAACTTCTCCAGGTTCGCGCAGCCCACAGAACTGGATCTGCGCGAGTTCGACGGCCGGCACCCGGTCGAGCTGTTCGGCGGGGTGCGTTTCCCGGCCATCGGTGAACTGCCGTACCTGCTGACCCTCGGCGGGCACGGCTTCTACTGGTTCCGGCTCTCCCGAGTCGCATCCCGCATCGGCCGACGCCTTTGAGCGTGCCGACGAAAGGACGCGTCACCATGCCGAAGACCGCACCCCTCAGCCCGAGACCCGCGCCCGCGGCCGATCTCATGGCCTCGCTCGGCGACCTGCTGCGCCAATGGCTGCCGCGGCAGCGCTGGTTCGCGGGCAAGGACCGGCCCGTGAGCGAGCTCGGTCTGCTGTCGATGACCGAGCTGTTCCCGGGCTGTCTGCATCTGCTGGTCCACACCGGTCACGGCGGGGTGCCCGCGCCCGGCGGCGCCGCCCCGGCGGGCGACTGCTACCAGTTGCTGCTCGTGGTGCGCAAACACCTCTTGCCGCGTCTCGGCCGTGCCCTCATCGGCCGTGCGGAGCAGGGCCCGCTGGCCGGTCTCACGGTGTACGACGCCCTGCACGACCCGCGCTCGGCACAACTGCTGCTGGAGCGGCTGCGGCATCCCGGCACCGCCGGCCCGCTGTGCTTCGAGCGCGCCCCCTCGGTGCCGGTGCCCTCCGGGCTCCCGCCGCGGCTGCTGGAGGCCGAGCAGTCGAACACCTCGCTGGTGTACGGCGACGAGTTCATCCTGAAGCTCTTCCGCCGCATCCAGCCCGGGGTCAACCCGGACCTGGAGGTGCCGGTCGCGCTGGCCGGACAGGGCTGCCGTCGGGTGCCGGCGCCGGTCGCCTGGTTCCGGACCACACATCCGCAGGAGGCCACGCTCGGCGTGCTCCAGCCGTATCTGCGCGACGCGTCCGACGGCTGGGCACTGGCGCTCCAGGCACTCGCCTCGGGAGACGACTTCACCGTGCAGGCGCACGAACTGGGGCGGGCCATGGCCGAGGTGCACCTCGCGCTGGCCGCGGCCTTCCCCGGCACCGGCCACGACGACAACGGCTCCACGGCGGCCGCGATGACCGAACGTCTCGACTCCGCCGCGCACAGCGTGCCGGCGCTGCGGCCGTTCGTCCCCGGTCTGCGCAGCGCGTTCGCCGCGCTCGCCACCTGCGACGCCGGGCCGCCCGCGCAGCGTGTCCACGGTGACCTGCATCTGGGGCAGGTGCTGCGGGCGGGCCGCGAGTGGTTCGTCATCGACTTCGAGGGCGAGCCCTCGCGCCCGTTCGCCGATCGGTGCACCGCCCAGTCCCCGGTGCGGGACATCGCGGGCATGCTGCGCTCCTTCGACTACGCGGCCCGCCAGCGCCGGCCCTGGCGGCCCGAGTGGGCCCGCCGCTGCCGGGAGGCCTTCTGCGGGGGCTACGCCGCCCTCGCCGGATGGGATCCACGCAAGAAGCACGGCCTGCTCCGCGCCTACGAGACCGACCGGGCCGTTTACGAAGTCCTGTACGAGGCACGGCACCGGCCCGACTGGCTGCCCGTGCCCATGGCGGCGATCGAACGACTCGCCGTGAGAGGAGACTGAGCCGTGGCCCTGCGCGACACCTCACTGCCCGAGCGGTCCGGACCGGCGCGCTGTGCCCCGGCCCCCGCACTCGACCCCGCGGACCGGGGCCGGCTGCTGGCCGGCGCCCACCACGACCCGCACGCGTTGCTAGGCGCCCACCCGGTCGCGGGCGGGATCGCCTTCCGGGCCCTGCGGCCCTTCGCGCGCTCGGTGAGCGTGGTGATCGACGGCGAGCGCAGAGGGCTGACCTCGGAGGGCGACGGCCTCTTCTCCGGTCTGCTGCCCCTCGACGCGATCCCCGACTACACCCTGCTGGTGGCGTACGCGGACGGCGAGCAGGAGGTGCACGACCCCTACCGCTTCCTGCCCGCGCTCGGCGAGACCGACCTCCATCTCATCCGCGAGGGCCGCCACGAGCAGCTGTGGAAGGCACTCGGCGCCGAACCGATGACCCACGAGGGCGTGACCGGCACCCGCTTCACGGTGTGGGCACCCAACGCCCAGGGCGTCCGGGTCGCCGGGGAGTTCACCTTCTGGGACGGACAAGCCTTCCCGATGCGCTCGCTCGGCTCGTCCGGGGTGTGGGAGCTGTTCCTCCCGGGGATCGCCGAGGGCGCCCGCTACAAGTTCGAGATCACCTCGCGCTACGGCGACCGGTTCCTGAAGTCCGACCCGATGGCGCGCAGCACGGAGGTGCCGCCCGCGACCGCGTCGGTGGTGACCTCCTCGCACTTCGAGTGGAGCGACGAGGAGTGGATGGCCCGGCGCGGTGAAGTGCCGGTGCACAAGGCGCCGTTCTCGGTCTACGAAGTCCATCTGCCGACCTGGCGCAAGGGTCTGACGTACCGTCAACTCGCCGAGCAGCTGCCCTCCTACGTCAAGGACCTGGGCTTCACCCACGTCGAGCTGATGCCGGTCGCCGAGCACCCCTTCGGCGGCTCCTGGGGCTACCAGGTCACCGGCTTCTACGCGCCGACCTCCCGGCTCGGCACACCTGACGACTTCAAGCACCTGATCGACGCCCTCCACCGGGCCGGCATCGGTGTGATCATGGACTGGGTGCCCGCCCACTTCCCCAAGGACGACTGGGCACTGGCCCGCTTCGACGGGGACCCGCTGTACGAACCTGGGGACTCCCGGCGTGCCGAGCACCCGGACTGGGGGACGTACGAGTTCGACTTCGGGCGCGTCGAGGTGCGCAACTTCCTGGTCGCCAACGCCGTGTACTGGTGCGAGGAGTTCCACATCGACGGGCTGCGCGTGGACGCGGTCGCCTCGATGCTCTACCTGGACTACTCGCGCGACTCCGGCCAGTGGAGCCCCAATGTGTTCGGGGGCCGGGAGGACCTGGACGCGGTCGCCTTCCTCCAGGAGATGAACGCGACCGTGTACCGCCGGGCGCCGGGGGTCGTCACCATCGCCGAGGAGTCCACGGCCTGGGACGGCGTGACCCGCCCCACGGACAGCGGGGGGCTGGGTTTCGGCCTGAAGTGGAACATGGGCTGGATGCACGACTCCCTCGGCTACATCAGCCATGAGCCGGTGCACCGCAAGTACCACCACAACGAGATGACCTTCTCGATGGTGTACGCGTACAGCGAGAACTACGTCCTGCCGATCTCCCACGACGAGGTCGTCCACGGCAAGCAGGCGCTGGTGTCCAAGATGCCGGGCGACTGGTGGCAGCAGCGCGCCAACCATCGTGCCTACCTCGGCTTCATGTGGGCGCACCCCGGCAAGCAACTCCTGTTCATGGGGCAGGAGTTCGCCCAGGGCGCCGAATGGTCCGAGGCCCACGGCCCCGACTGGTGGCTGCTCGACCCGGCCTACTCCGCCGAGCCCGACCACCGGGGCGTCCGCGATCTCGTGCGCCACCTGAACACCGTCTACCGCGCGACCCCCGCCCTGTGGGAGCGCGACACCGACCCCGGAGGCTTCCGGTGGGTGGTCGGGGACGCGGCCGAGGACAACGTCTTCGCCTTCCTGAGGTTCGACGCGGCGGGCGCTCCGCTGCTCGCGGTCTCCAACTTCTCCCCCGTCGTGCGCGAGGACTACCGCCTCACCGTCCCCGAGGGTCACCCCCTGTGGCAGGAGTCGCTCAACACCGACGCCGCCCGGTACGGCGGCGGCGACATCGTGCGGCCCGACCCGGTCAAGGCGGAGGACGGGGCGCTGCGGCTCACCCTGCCGCCGCTCGCGACGGTGTGGCTGGTCCCGATGCCCGACTGAGCCCGCGGGCGACGCGGAGGTGTCCGACCGGCCCGAAGGGGCAGTCGGGGTCGTACGAGAACCCGCATCCTCGTCGTCGCCGAGGGCCACAGAAAGGGCTATGTCACGTGCGCACCGTGGGAGTGGAGGAGGAACTCCTCCTGGTCGACCCCGAGACCGGCGAGCCGCAGGCGCTGTCCGCGGCCGTACTCGCGCGGGCCGCGCAGGACGAGCCGGACCAGGACGTCTTCGAGAAGGAACTGCACAACCAGATGGTGGAGTTCGCCACCCACCCGCAGTCGGGCATGGACGAGCTCCGCGCGGAGATCGTGCGCTGTCGCAAGGAGGCCGCCCGGCTCGCCGGCGACAGCGGTTGTGCCGTGGCCTCCCTGGCCACCTCCCCGCTGCCCGTCAGCCCCTCCGTGGGCGTCGGCCGCCGCTACCAGTGGATGGCGGACCAGTACGGCATCGCCACCCAGGAGCAGCTCGTCATGGGCTGTCACGTCCACGTGTCCGTGGACTCCGACGAGGAGGCCGTGGCGGTCGTCGACCGGATCCAGCCCTGGCTGGCCGTGCTGGCCGCGATCAGCGCCAACTCGCCCTTCTGGCAGGGCAAGGACACCGGCTACAGCAGTTACCGCAGCCGGGTGTGGCAGCGCTGGCCGTCGGCCGGCCCGACCGAGCCGTTCCGCTCGGCGGAGCGCTATCACCGGCGGGTCGCGGACATGGTGGCGACCGGTGTCATCCTGGACGAGGGGATGATCTACTTCGACGCCCGGCTGTCCCGGAACTACCCGACCGTGGAGATCCGGGTCTCGGACGTCTGCCTGCGGGCGGACACCGCCGTCCTGCTCGCGACTCTCGCCCGGGGGCTGGTGGAGACGGCCGCGCGCGAGTGGCGGGCGGACAAGGAGCCGGTGACGCACAGTGTGAGCCTGCTGCGGCTGGCGGCCTGGCAGGCCGCGCGCTCCGGTCTCACGGAGGAGCTGCTGCACCCGGCGACGATGCACCGCATGCCGGCCGAGACGGTGGTGCGGGCCCTGCTGGAGCACGTCGAGGACGCGCTCGCCGACAGCGGCGACCTGGACCGGGCCCGCGAGTCCTGCACCGAACTGCTGCGGCACGGCAACGGCGCCCGGGTGCAGCGCGAGCTCCTGGAGCGCACCGGGAGCCTGCGGAGCGTGGTCACCGAGTGCGTGCGGCTGACCCAGTCGTAGGTCCCACCGGGCCCAGAGGTCGGGCCAAGGCCACTGACGCATGCGGTCCCAGTCCCCCGATCTCGACCAGATCACGGGTGACCGGTTACTTCCGTATTCCAGGTACCACTCGCTCGCGCCTGGGCTAGATTCGAGCACCGCGGATGACCGAGCTCATCGGCACGGTCACAGCCCGTACACGTCAGGAGCAGCGCATGCGCGATTTCGCCCTCGCGCCCCGGACCATCTCGCACTCCAGCGGCGGTCTGGCCGACAGCGTGTTCGAGCGAGCGGAGCTCGACCCCACCCTGCCGGTGCTCGCCCGTCGTCCCGAGGGCTCTTCGGGACGCTGGCAGGAGGTCACGGCCGTGGAGCTGCGGGACGAGGTCGTGGACCTCGCGAAGGGACTGGTCGCCTCCGGGATCTCGCCCGGACACCGGGTGGCCGTCATGGCGCGCACCCGGTACGAGTGGACGGTCCTCAGCTACGCGCTGTGGACGGTCGGCGCCGAGGTCGTACCGATCTATCCGACGTCCTCCCGCGAACAGGTCGAGTGGATCCTGCGCGACGCCGCCTGCGCGGCCGTGGTGGTGGAGGACGAGCAGGCGGTGATGACGGTCGGCTCGGTGTGCGCCTCACTGCCCCGGCTGCGCCATGTCTGGCAGCTGGACGCGGACGCGCTGGAGGACCTGAGGGAGCGGGGCCGGGTGATCCCGCTCGCCACGGTCGAGTCGCTGCGCCGGATCGTGCTGCCGGACTCCACGGCGGTCGTCGCCTACACCTCCGGCACCACGGGCCGTCCGCTGGGCTGCGCGCTCAGTCACCGCGGCCTCGCGAGCCCCGTCGACACCCTCCTCGAAGGCTGGCGCCAGGTCACGGCGGCCCCGGGAGAGCAGCCGTCCGTTCTCGCCTTCCTGCCCTTCTCCCATGTATACGGCCTCATGATCCAGGGCCTGTGCATCCGGGGCGGTCTGCTCATGGCCCACGAGCCCGACCTGGGCGAGGAGGCGCTGGCGTCCGCCCTGCAGTCGTTCCGCCCCACCTACTTCTACGCCGTGCCCTCGGTCTTCGAGAAGATCTACAAGAACTTCCTGTGCGCCGCCCAGCAGTCGGGCCGCGGCGCCCTGTTCGAGCGGGCCGCCGACACGGCCCGGGACTTCGCCCTGGCCTGCGAGCGGCAGCGGCTGGGCGAGGGCCCTGGTCCCGGTTTCGACCTGCGGCTCCAGCACGCCCTGTACGAGCGCACGGTCTACCGCAGACTGCGGGCCGCGCTGGGCGGCCGGGCCCGCCGTGCCACTTCGGGCGGCTCCACCCTCAACCGTGAGCTCTCCCTGTTCTACGAGGGCATCGGCATGTACGTCCACGACGGGTACGGCCTCACGGAGACGTGCGGCGGGATCACCATGCAGCCGCTGGGCCGGGAGAAGTCCGGAACCGTGGGCCGGCCCCTGCCGGGCGTGGATCTCCGGGTGGCGGACGACGGGGAGATCCTGGTGCGCGGGCCCTCGGTCTTCCAGGGCTACGTCAACGACGAGGCCGCGTCACGGGCCGCGCTGTACGGCGGCTGGCTGGCCACCGGGGACCTCGGGCGGCTGGACGCCGACGGCTATCTGACGATCACCGGCCGCAAGAAGGACATCATCGTCACCACCAGCGGCAAGAGCGTGGCCCCGGCCGCCCTGGAGCACCGGCTGAGGATGCATCCGCTGATCCACCAGGCCGTGGTGGTGGGTGACAACCGGCCCTGCGTGGGCGCCCTGCTCACCCTGGACCCGGTGTTCCTGGCCCACTGGCGCGGCGTCCTGGTGGCCCAGCAGGACCCCTCGGTGCGGGAGGCCCGGGAGGAGAACGCGTTGCGGGAGGAGATCGCGCGGGCCGTGGCCGCCGCCAACAGCACGGTCTCGCGCTCGGAGTCGATCCGCGTGTTCCGGGTGCTGCCGGAGCCGTTCGACCTGGCCAACGGCCTGCTGACACCGTCGATGAAACTGCGCCGGGACGAGATCGTCAGCCGCTACGCGATGGAGATCGACGCGATGTACCAGGCCCGCTCGGCCGGAGCCCGGCGCACCCCGGCGGACGACCTGCTGAACTGGGACGACTCGGACAACGTGTTCCGCTGAAACCCCGATAGTCGGCCGCGTTCCCCATGGTGAGGACGATTGGGTCGCCTGCCCTCGGGAACACGGCTCAGTGGCGACATGAGAGAGTACGACAACCCGCTGACGCCGGGCCGTGAGAGCGGACCGGCACCGAGCCGCACTGGGACGAGACACTGACTTCCGAGGCGATTCCGAGCCGCACCACCCGTTTCGCGGGCGAGCCGCAATGCGTGACGGGTGCGCGGCTCGCCGCTGAGGAATTCCTGGACGACCTGCGCCAGAGCGTGCCGCCCGCGACCCCCGAGCACTGGGACGACATCCTGCTGGTGGTCACGGAACTCGCCGCCAACGCCGTCCAGTACGCTCCAGGACCCTTCGTACTGCGCATGCGCCGCACCTTCGACGGCGTGCACGTGACGCTGCGCGACACCAACCCGACGCCGCCGGCCCCGCGTTCCTTCGATCCGCGCACGGGCGGCGGCGGCATCGGCTGGCACCTGGTGCACGCCCTGTGCGACCAGGTCAGCGTGGTGACGGACGAGCGCGGCAAGGACGTACACGTCTTCCTGCCCTGGTGACGCTCCCCCGGTCCCGTCAGGCGGTGGCCGTGAGCCGCAGATAGTAGGCGGCGACCGCCGCGAGGTACTCACCGTCCCGGGTCTCGCTGTCGGTGCGGAAGCGGGGGGCCGCCTTCACCTCCGCGCCGGTGCAGGCCAGCGTGACCCGTTGGTCGCGGGTGTCGACCTGGGTGACGGCGCCCACCGGGACCAGGACGCTGCGGCCGAAGATCCATACGCCGGTGTCGACGACGAGGTGTGCCATGCCGTGGGGCGCGGCCTGCCGGTCCACGTGTCCGATCGTGCCGTCGCTCGCGACGACGCTGAAGCCCGTCAGGTCCTGTCCCTCGACGTATCCGCTGTCCGGCGCGTACGACCAGATTCTGTCGGTGGTCACGCTGCTCCTTCCCTCCCGAGTGCTGCACGGAGCCCGGTTCTCGGCTGCGAGCGGGCTCACAGCACCCAATACCCTTCTGCCGCACACACATTCGGCGACCGGCACTCTCGCAAGCGGTTTCCCCGCGTCCGGTCCGCGCACCTCCTTCACCTTTCTCCCGGTGCACTTTCAGGCCAGGACGGGCAAGGTGGTCCTCGACGCATTCGTCGCGCCCGCACGGGCACACGAAGGGCGTTCAAGGCAGACCGCCTGGAGCCGCAGAAAGGGATGAACACCGTGACACGACCCAGGATCCTGGTGGTTGGCGCCGGCTTCGCCGGAGTCGAATGCGTTCGCCGGCTGGAGCGGAAACTCTCCCCGGACGAAGCCGATGTCGCCCTGGTGACGCCGTTCGCCTACCAGCTCTATCTCCCGTTGCTGCCCCAGGTCGCCTCCGGCGTGCTGACGCCCCAGTCGATCGCCGTGTCCCTGCGCCGCAGCAAGAAGTACCGCACCCGGATCATCCCGGGCGGCGCGATCGGCGTGGACCTCAAGTCCAAGGTCTGCGTGATCCGCACCATCACGGACGAGATCGTCAACGAGCCGTACGACTACATCGTGCTGGCTCCCGGCAGCATCACCCGCACCTTCGACATCCCGGGCCTCACCGAGCACGCCTTCGGCATGAAGACCCTCGCCGAGGCCGCCTACATCCGCGACCACGTCATCTCCCAGCTCGACCTCGCGGACGCCAGCCACGATCCGGCCGAACGCGCGGCGCGGCTCCAGTTCGTGGTCGTCGGCGGCGGATACGCCGGCACCGAGACCGCCGCCTGTCTGCAGAAGCTCACCCACGCGGCGGTCAAGCGCTATCCGCGCATCGACCCGTCGCTGATCAAGTGGCATCTGATCGACATCGCCCCGAAGCTGATGCCGGAGCTGGGCGACAAGCTGGGCCGCAGCGCGCAGGAGATCCTGCGCCGGCGTGGCATCGACGTGTCGCTCGGTGTCTCCATCGAGAAGGCGGGCCCCGAGGAGGTCACTTTCACCGACGGCCGGGTGATCCCCACCCGGACGCTGATCTGGACCGCCGGGGTGGTGGCGAGCCCGCTCATCGCCACGCTCGGCGCCGAAACGATTCGCGGGCGGCTCGCGGTCTCCGCCGAGATGACCCTGCCGGGCCAGGACGGCGTCTTCGCGCTCGGCGACTCCGCCGCCGTGCCCGACGAGGCCAAGGACGACGACAGCGCGATCTGCCCGCCCACGGCCCAGCACGCCATGCGCCAGGGCAAGGTCGTCGCCGACAACGTCATCGCGACGCTGCGGGGTCAGGCACTGAAGCCGTACGTCCACAAGGACCTCGGCCTGGTCGTCGACCTCGGCGGCACGGACGCCGTCTCCAAGCCGCTCGGCATCGAACTGCGCGGCCTGCCCGCCCAGTTCGCGGCCCGCGGCTACCACTGGGCGGCGCTGCGCACCAATGTCGCCAAGGTCCGCGTGGCGACGAACTGGACGCTCAACGCCATCGCGGGCGACGACTTCGTCCGTACGGGCTTCCAGGCCCGCAAGCCCGCCACGCTCAAGGACTTCGAGTACACCGACGCGTACCTGACGCCGGAACAGGTCCGGGCGCAGGTCGAGGGGACGCGGCAGCTGGACCAGTAGGTGTGGTCCACGTCACTCCGGGCCGCCGATCGGTTTCCGGCCGGTCGGCGGTCGCCATCGAGAAGAAGTACGGCCGGCCGATCGCCGAGTGGCAGGAGCTCGTCCGCTCCTCGCCGCCGACCCGGCACATGGAGCTGGTCATCTGGCTGAAGACCGAGCACGGGCCGGGACAAGGCCACGCCAACGCGGTCGTCGCCCACACCCTCGCGGAGGCCAAGGGCGAGTGACGCACCCCGCCGTGCCATGCTGGAACGGATCATGACGTGACACGGGAGTGAGTACGGCGGAGTGAACACAGCGAGGCTGCGCGACCGGGTCGCGGCGTCGGACCCGGGGCTGCTCCGGCTGGCCGCGGGTCTGCGCACGGTGGGAGCGATCGCCCTCACCCTGGCCGTGCTCGGTCTGCTGGGGGCGAGCGTCCCGCATCTGGTGACGGGCGCCATCATGGCGATGGTCGCGACCTTCGCCATCCGGGAGAAGCAGCGCTCTTCCCAGGCCGTGACCCTCGCCCTGGGCCTCCCGGTGGCCCTGGCCTCCCTGTCGCTGGGCGCGCTGCTGAGCTCCCGTGTGCTGGCCGGTGACCTCTTCTTCGTCGCGCTGATCTTCTGCGCCGTCTACAGCCGCCGCTTCGGCGACCGGGGCACCGCCCTCGGCCTGATCGGCTTCCAGGTCTACTTCGTCTCCCTGTTCGTCGGCGCCACCGTCTCGAGCCTGCCCGAGCTGTACGGCGTGCTCGGCGTCGCCTTCCTGGGCAGCGCGGCGGCACGCTTCCTGCTGGTGCCGGAGACCCCTACGGGCCTCCTCGAACGCCTGCGGGAGGCCTTCCGGGTCCGGCTGGCCCAACTGGTGTCCGCGCAGCTCCAACTGCTGGACGCCGGGCCCGAGGAGATCGACGAGGCGCTGAAGGGCGTACGCGAGGGGACCGCGCGGCTGCACGAGACGGCGCTGATGATCCAGGGGCGGCTGGAGGAGGGGACCTCCGACGCGGCCGCGGCACGGCTCGTGCAGCGGCGGGTCGCGGACGCCGAGATCACCGCCGAGCGGCTCGGCCTGCTGCTGCTGTCGGCCCACAGCGCCGAGCGCGCGGACACCCTCACCCTGCATCTGCCCGGTGCGCCGGCCCCGCGGGCCGGCCGGATGCCCGGCCGGGACGAGGCGATGGACAGGGTGCGCCGTGATCTGGAGGCGCTGCGGCTGCTGGTGCTGCGCCCGGCCGCCGCCCGGTCCGGCACGGCCCTGTCCCAGGTCCGCAACCGGCTGCTCGGCTACCGCGAGGAGGAGAACCTGCCGCCCGCGCCGCCCGCCGTCCAGGACGTCTTCCGGGGCATCGGCGAGGCGGCCCGCGCGGTGCTCGGCCTCAGGATCGCTCTGGACGGTCCGCAGGACGAGTCGGACGACTCCCCCGCGACGGCCCGCTCGCGCGAGGAACTGGACGCCGAGGACGCCGTCATCGACGCCGGCGAGGAGGACGACGAGCAGGAGAAGCTCACCGGGCTCGGGCGGCCCACGACCCGGGCCGCGGTGCAGGTCGCCGTGGGGTCCTCGCTCGCCATCGTCGGCGGCGAGTTCCTCTCCAGCCAGCGCTGGTACTGGGCCGTGCTCACCTGCTGGATCGTGTTCATCAACACCGCGTCCACGGGGGAGATCCTGGTCAAGGGCTACCGCCGGCTGCTGGGCACCGTCCTCGGCGTGCTGGCCGGGATCGTGCTTGCGGGGGCCGTCGGGCAGCACACCTGGACGGCGTTCGCCCTGGTGCTGGTGCTGGTGTTCGCGATGTTCTACACCGCGCCGCTCTCCTACACCCTGATGTCGTTCTTCGTCACCGCGGCCCTCGGCCTGCTCTACACGCTGCTGCACACCTACAGCCTCTCGGTGCTGGTGCTGCGTGTGGAGGAGAGCGCGCTCGGCGTGGCCTGCGGGGTCATCGCGGCGGCGTTCGTCCTGCCGGTGCGCACGGACCGCCGTACCAACGATCTGCTCGTCACCGTGCTGGAGCGGCTCGACGAGGTCACCGAGGCCGCCGTGGACCAGCTCAGCGGCGGCTCCCCCGAAGACCTGCTCGACCAGGCGCGCGACCTGGACCAGGCGCTGGCCGACCTGCGGGCGGCGACCAAGCCGCTCACCCACCCGATCACGCCCCTTCGGGCCCGGCGCGACACGGCCCGCTATGTCGTGGCGCTCCTGGAGACGTGCGCGTACCACGCACGCTCGCTGGCGGCCACGGCCGAACTGCTGCCCACGCACCCCTCGATCGCGGCGGATCCCCGGCTGCGCCGGGCCGGCCGGCGCATCGGGGACAACATCGGGGCCATCGCCGCGAAGGTCGCCGACGAGCGCTCCACGGCCGCGGTGGAGACCGGGCCGAGCATCGCCTCGCTGCTGGAGACCGAGGTCCCCGGCACGCCTCGCTTCGGCCGGGTCACCGACCGCGTGCTGCGGCACGTGCAGCGGCTGGACGAGACCGTGGTCGGTCTGGCCCGGCCGCTGCACGTGCCGGTGGCGGCGCCCAAGCGATAGGGCGCGGTGCTCAGAGATCCGTGGGCAGACCGCTCACCTCGGCGATGCCTCGCAACTCGTCGTCGAGTTGCCGGCGTTCGCGGATGTAGTCGGCGATCTCACCGAGGCGGACCGGATCGGCGGCCGTGTCCGCGTCGGTCACCACCCGGATCGGATTGCTGTCATCGACATGGAGTTCGATCACCTTGTTGTCCATTCGGCCGGTCACCGCGGTGGCGATGACCAGGGCGGCCTCGTCGCGGATCTCCTGGGGCAGCCCGTGCTGCTGGCTGTCCTCCAGCGCGAAGTCCAGGGCGGGCAGTTGGTGCTCGTCGATCGCCCGCAGGACCGGACGGACCACACTGAGCAGGAGCTCGTAGTCGTCCGAGGCCATACGGATGCGCAGAAGGTCCAGGTAGACGTCCACGGGCCTACCGTCGGGCGGAAGCTCGGGTTCGTTCATGCATCCCGGGTTCCCCGTGTCCCGCCGCTCAGACCCGCCGCCAGCGGGCCATCGCGAACGAGAACACTCCGAACAGCACCAGCCCGACGGCGACCAGGACGAGCAGCCACGGTCCCAGCGGGGTGTCGGCGAACGAGCGGAGCGTGTCGTCGAGGCCCTTCGCCTTCTCGGGCTCGTAGTCGATTGCGGCCCGGACGGCGAACGCGCCCGCGGCCGTGAACACCACGCCCCGCGCCACTCCGCCGGCCACGCCCGTCACATCGACGAACTTCCTGGCCCGCGGACCCATCTGGGCGAGCTTCATCTTGCCGTGGAAGGACCTGCGCAGTGCCTGGGCGGCTATCCACACACCGGCCACCGCGACACCGACACCCGCGATGCCCACCAGCCACTGCCCACCGGGCCACTCCAGGACCCGGGCGGTGACGTCCTTGGACTGTTTGTCGCTCGATCCGCCGCTGCCGGACCCGACGGCGAACGACAGCACGGAGTAGGCGACGAACGCGTAGAAGACGCAGCGGACGGCGGACAGCAGTCGTTTCGTGGCCTTGCGGCCGTCGGGACCGACCGCCCCGAACACCACCTCGGACAGCCGCCACAGGACCATGCCGACCAGACCGATCCCCAGCGCCCACAGGACGACGGAGCCGAACGGTTTGTCGGCGAGGGCGGCGAGGGCGCCGCCGCGGTCGGCCTGGCGCTTGCCGTCACCGAAGGCGATCTGCAGCGCCAGCACACCGACCAGCAGGTAGATCACTCCGCGGGCGGTGAACCCCGCGCGGGCGGCGCCCTCCGTGACGGAGCCGCGTGCCGCGCGTCTGGCCTCGATGCGGCCAGTCGTCGCCGTGGAGCTCGTGGTCATATGGACCTCCTGGAAGTCCGCATGCCGTCCTTGCGGGCGGTCACACGGAGTGCGGTCAATCGGCCAGTCGCGCGGGTTCGGGCATGGCGGCGAGCAGACGGTGAGCCGTCTCCAGGGCCAGCCGCACGTCACGCGTGCCGGTGGATACACAGAGCGTGTAGGCGAGGTCCCGGGCCCGCGGGCTCGGTTCGGCCGCCGTCGCGGACTCCTCGGCCCGCAGTGCCTCGTACTCCTGGACGAGCCGCCGCAGGAAGGTGCGGTCAGGTATCAGCATCTGGTCCCCTCCTCGCCCTCTCAGGCCTCGGCCGACCCGTCGGCCTGCCGCCTCGACCGGTCGGCCAGCGCCTCGTCGCGCACCCGCGCGCAGCTGCGGCTGATGAGCCGGGAGACGTGCATCTGCGAGATGCCCAGCTGGTCGGCGATACGGCTTTGTGTCATGTCCTCGAAGAAACGCATGTAGAGGATGGCGCGCTCGCGCTCGGGCAGCCGGCGCAGGCCCTCCTTGGCGGACTCGCGGTCGACGACGACGTCGTACGACGTGTCCGGGCCGCCCAGGGTGTCGGCGAGGCTGTAGCCGTCGTCGCCGGCGGAGAGTTCGGCGTCCAGGGAGAGCGTGCTGAAGCTTTCGAGGGCCTCCAGGCCGGTGGTGACCTCTTCCTCGGTCAGGCCGGTGTGAGCGGCGAGGTCGGCGGGGGTCGGTTCGGGGGAACCGGGGTTCTGGGTGAGCTCGCGCCGGGCCACCCGCACCTTGTTGCGCAGTTCCTGCACGCGGCGGGGCACCCGCAGGGCCCACATGCGGTCGCGGAAGTGGCGCTTGACCTCGCCGGTGATGGTGGGCACGGCGTAGCTCTCGAAGGCTCCTCGTTCCGGTTCGAACCGGTCGATGGCCTTCACGAGCCCTAGGGCCGCGACCTGGCGCAGGTCCTCGATGGACTCGCCGCGGTCGCGGAACCGGCCCGCGATGCGGTGGGCCATGGGCAGCCAGGCGGTGACGAGTTCGTCGCGCAGGGCGTCGCGCTCGGGGCCGTCCTCCAGCCCGGACAGGCGGGCGAAGAGAGCCATGGTGTCAGGGGCGTCGTCGTGTCGCCGCCTGCCGGAAGCGGAGGGACGGTCCTGGGTGGTGGGACGGCTGGTCGACGTGTCGGTGAGCATGCGGATTCGCTCCTGAAGAACGGGTTCAGGGTCTGACCGCGGGAGGAAGGACGCCGGGACCGCCCAAAGGGGCCCGCAGCAGCCATACAGCTCCCGCTGGCGCGCCTCCGGTCCGAAGCACGAAACTGCGTCTGCCCTGCTGTATGGGGCCCAAACTCCGTCGGCGAAACTCCGTTTTCCGGTTGTCGCCCCACAGGTGCCGCCCTAGCTCAGGGGCACCACGGCGGTGATGCGCTTCCCGCCCGAGGGCAGGTCGGTCACGCGGACGTCGCGGGCCAGCCGGCACACGATCGGCCAGCCGTGGCCGCCGGTCCGCCACCTGCCGTGCGGGTCGACGGGGGTCCTGGCGACCGGCAGCGCGGCGCTGCGGTCGCTGACGGAGACGCACACGCCCCAGCCCTCGACGGTGACGTGGAAGTCGGTGATGCCGCCCCCGTGCAGGATGGCGTTGGTGGTGAGTTCCGAGGCGACGAGCAACGCGTCGGAGAGTGCCTGGGCGTCGCACGGGGTGTGAGTGGCGCGGCAGCGTTCGGACACCGCCCGCTCCACCGCCCGGCGGACCTCGGCCGGCCTGGACGGCCGGGGTCGTACGCGCCGACGCGCGACGGACAGTGGGGGGGCGGCTTCGGTCCTGTGCTCGTCGCACATGACGTGGCTCCTGATCAGTAAATCGACTGGTGGTTCTCGGGTCGGTGAAGCAGAAGCCGGGCCCGGCCGGACCCACGGACACGGTGACCGTGATGTACGGTGCGCGTCCTCCGTAGGCCTCCACTAATCGGCTGACCTCTGCGCGCCGGGTCAAACCTCCCCGTTTCGGGCGGGACTCCCGGCCATTCGATCGCGTTCCCTGGGTACGCGAACTGCATGACGGATGTCGTGGACTCAGATGAACTGATGCGCCGAATCCAGCGTGCCCGGGCCTGTGCGGCGGAGGAGGAGCGGTCCTGGCGCGCGCGGAGCGACGAGCTGGAGCCCTCCGATCCCCAGGCGGCCCGGGACGCCGCCGTACGCACCCTGGCCTACGAGGCGGTGACCAGGGTGCTTGACGAGGTGCTCAGGCCTGGCGGCCGCTGACCGCCGGGCGTTCCGGTCCGGACCGATTGGCGGACGTCCGGGCCGGGCACCCGGGGGCCATGACTGTGGATCACACCCGAGCACCGGTTCTGGAAGCCCTGGCCGACTACCACCGGCGAGGACAGCTGTCCTTCGCGCCGCCGGGACACAAGCAGGCGCGAGGGGCCGATCCCGCGGTGCGGGAGGTGCTGGGCGACGCCGTCTTCCTGGGAGACGTGCTGGCCTCGGGCGGTCTGGACGACCGGCTGACCCGGGGGCGGGTGCTGGAGCGGGCCGAGGAGCTGATGGCCGATGCCGTGCACGCCGACCACACCTTCTTCACCACCTGCGGGAGTTCCCTGTCCGTGAAGGCCGCCATGCTGGCCGTCGCGGGCCCGCACGAGAAGCTGCTGATCGGGCGGGACGCCCACAAGTCGGTGGTGTCCGGGCTGATCCTGTCCGGGATCGAGCCGGTGTGGGTCGAGCCGCGGTGGGACGCCGAACGTCATCTCGCGCACCCGCCGTCCGCCGCGGAGTACGAGCAGGCCTTCGACGCCCACCCCGACGCGAAGGGTGCTCTGGTCACCAGCCCCACCCCGTACGGCGGTTGCGCGGCCCTCGGGGACATCGCCGAGCTGTGCCACCGCCGTTCGGTGCCGCTGATCGTGGACGAGGCGTGGGGCGCGCACCTGCCCTTCCACCCCGATCTGCCGTCCTGGGCCATGGACGCGGGTGCCGACATCTGTGTGACCAGCATCCACAAGATGGGCAGCGGGCTGGAGCAGGGGTCGGTCTTCCATCTGCGGGGCGATCTCGTCCCGCCGGACCTGCTGAAGACGCGGGCCGACCTGCTGGGCACCACGAGTCCCTCGGTGCTGTTGTACGCCGGTATGGACGGCTGGCGTCGGCAGATGGCGCTGCGGGGCAAGGAGTTGATGGGCGGGGCGCTGGATCTCGCCGCCCGGGTCCGTGCCGCGATCGAGGAGATCGACGGGGTCCACGTCAACGACCGCGACGACTTCTGCGGGCCCGGCCTGGCCGACGATCTCGACCCGCTGCCCGGTGTCATCGACCTCGAAGGGCTCGGGATCAGCGGGTTCCAGGCCGCGGACTGGCTGCGCCGGCACCGGCACATCGACGCCCACCTCAATGACCACCGGCGTATCGGGATGCAGATCACCCACGGCGACGACGAGGAGACGACCGACGAGTTGCTCGCGGCGCTCAGGGATCTCGCCCGGGCCGCGCCGGAGTTGGCCCCGGCTCCGCGGATGGAGGTCCCGCCGCCCTCCGAGCTGCGGATGGAACAGGTCATGCTGCCCCGGGACGCGTTCTTCGGCACGGCCGAGAACGTGCCGGTCTCCGAAGCCGCCGGGCGGATCGCGGCAGAGATGGTCACGCCGTACCCGCCGGGCATCCCGGCCGTGCTGCCCGGTGAGCTCCTCACCGAGCCGGTCCTGGGATATCTGCGGACCGGACTGGCCGCGGGCATGAACCTGCCGGATCCCGCCGATGCGAAGTTGGAGACGATCAGGGTGGTAAACGCGTCCGCCGAGTGAAACCGGTCACCCGCCCTGGATTTGATTGCGCGAAATCGTCATGGATGGTTTACGGTTCATCCATACGTGGTGACGGGGTCGACACACCGTCCTCCGACATCACCTCTGACCGCCCTGGCTGGCCTCCCCCGTCCAGCCAGGGCTTTTTCATGTCCCGCGCAGATCCTCACATCCGCCGAGGTGCCCCGGACGGCGGCAGCCGCTGAAATGGGCGTAGGCACAACACCGGAATCCATCGCCGGCGAGGAGCCCCGCGTCATGACCAAAGCGATAAAACTGCTGACCGCGCTACCGCAGCCGCAGCGCCAGAGCCTGATGACGCTCGCCAAGGAGGTCTCCTTCCCGGAGGACGTCCACATCTTCGAGGCGGGCGGTACGGCCGACCGCTTCTGGGTCATCCGCTCCGGAGCGGTCTCACTGACCCAGGAGGTGACCACGCACCACCAGGTCACCGTCGCCGCGCTCGGCTCGGGCGACCTGCTCGGCTGGTCCTGGCTGTTCCCGCCCTACCGGTGGGACTTCGGCGCGGAGGCCTTCAGTCCCGTGCGCGCCTACGAGTTCGACGCGGCGGCGGTGCTCCGGCTGTGCGAGGAGGACCGGCAGCTCGGCATGATCCTGGTCCGCAGCGTCGCCGAGATCCTCGCCCACCGTCTGGAGACGACCCGGGGCAAGCTCATGGAGCAGTACGGCTCGCACCGCAGGGGGGCGCTCTAGGCCTGTGCGGCGGATCAGGCCGGCTTCGGCCAACGGCACCTCATCAGTGCAGGTGAGCGGGGGCCGGCGCGTCGCAGATCGGCGAGAACTCCCCGAGCGTGTGCGGTTCGCCCCGCCAGAATCGGCCTCCGCGCCGCCGGCCTGATCGGCCGGACAGGCCCTGACCCTGGCCCTCAGATCCAGTAGCGGCGCAGGGCCGGTACGGCGAACGCCAGGGTCAGCATGACGATGACCACCAGGAGGCCGCCACCGGCCACCGCGGCGCGGGCGCCGAAGACCGAGCCGGCGGTGCCGTGCAGGACGTCGGCGAGGCGGGGGCCGCCCGCGACGACGACGGTGAAGACGCCCTGCATCCGGCCGCGCATCTCGTCGGTGGCGGCGGAGAGCAGGATCGCCCCGCGGAAGACCATCGAGACCATGTCGGCGACCCCGGCCGCGGCCAGGAACACCACGGCCAGCCACAGACTGCCGCTCAGTCCGAAGCCGGTGATGGCCACGCCCCACGCCACGACCGCGCCGATGACCATCCAGCCGTGCCGGCGGGCCCGGGAGAACGTGCCGGAGAACAGCCCGCCGAGCACCGCGCCGATCGGGATCGCGGCGAACAGCAGGCCCAGCGCGAGTCCCTCGCCGTACGGCGCGTAGGTCTCGGAGGCGAGCTGCGGGAACAGGGCCCGGGGCATGCCGAAGACCATGGCGACGATGTCCGCGAGGAAGGACAGCAGCAGCACCTTGTGCGCGGAGATGTACCGGAAGCCCTCGGCGATCTCCCGGACACCGGCCCGCCGCGCCACCGCGCTCGCGAGCGGCGGCAGGGAGGGCAGCCGGTACACCGCCCACACGGTGGCGCACAGCGCCAGGGCGTCGATGAGATACAGCTCCGGCAGGCCGATCACCGGGATCAGCACCCCCGCGAGCAGCGGGCCGACCACCTGCCCGGTCTGCATGACGGTGGAGCCGAGGGCATTGGTGGCGGGCAGCTGTCCCTCGGGGACCAGGCGGGCGATGGAGGCGTTGCGGGCGGGGGCGTTCAGACCCCAGAACGCCTGCTGCACCGCGAGCAGGACCATGAGGGCGGCCACCGAGTCGAGCCCGCTGACCGCCTGGAGCCAGAACAGGACCGAGGTGACGGCGATGCCGCTGTTGGTGACGAGGAGCAGCTTGCGGCGGTCCATGGTGTCGGCGACCGCGCCGCCCCACAGCGCGAACACGATCAGCGGCAGCAGTCCGGCCATGCTCGCGGCGCCGACCCAGGCCGAGGAGCCCGTGATGTCGTAGATCTGCTTGGGCACCGCGACGGCGGTGAGCTGGCTGCCGACGGCCGTGACGATGGTCGAGCTCCACAGTCGGCGGTAGGCCGGGACGCGCAGCGGGCGGGTGTCCATCGCCCAGCGACGCCAGCCGCGCCGGGATGGCGGGGTCTCGTCCGCGGCCGGAGTCCCGGATTCGGTGCTCCCGGGTTCGGTGCTCCTGGGTTCGGTGCTCCTGGGTTCGGTGCTGCTCTCGCCGGTGTCCACGCGATTCCTGGTTGCTCGATACATCTAACGGGATCCAGGGTTCACTATCGCAGCATCGTCCAGGCGTTCGGGACGCGAGGTCTCAAGCTGTGGACCGCTCCAGGACTTCACGCTCCGGCCACGAGCATGACGCCCATGGCGATCATCGTCGTGGCGACCAGTCCGTCGAGCACCCGCCAGGCGGTCGGCCGGGCCAGGAAGCGGCTGAGCAGCCGGGCCCCGAAGCCGAGCGCGGCGAACCAGCACAGGCTGGCCAGCACGGCACCGAGCCCGAAGGTCCAGCGCAGCGGACCGCGCTCGGCGGCCACCGAGCCGAGCAGGAACACGGTGTCCAGGTAGACGTGCGGGTTGAGCCAGGTCATCGCCAGGCAGGTCAGCACCGCCCGCCTCCGGGAGCCCGTCACCTCGCCCTCCGCCCGCAGGCCCGACTCCCCGGGCCGCAGGACCCGGCGGGCGGCGAGGGCGCCGTAGCAGAGCAGGAATCCGCCACCGATCCAGCCGACCAGGCTCAGCGCGCCCGGCCAGGCCACCACCACGGCACCGACACCGCCGACCCCGAGGGCGATGAGGAGGGCGTCGGACAGGGCGCAGATGCCGACGACGGCGAGGACCGCGTCGCGGCGGATCCCCTGGCGCAGGACGAAGGCGTTCTGGGCGCCGATGGCGACGATGAGGGAGAGACCGGTGCCGAAACCCGCGGCAGCGGCGGACAGTGAGGCGGGCATGGCTTCGACGGTACGGAGACGATCACCGCACGTACAGCTAAAGGTTCTTACGTATCATTAGCTGTCGTGATGATGACCGAGCTCCCCTTGGACCAGGTGCGGACGCTGCTCGCCGTGGTCGACGAGGGCACCTTCGACGCCGCGGCGGCCGCCCTGCACGTGACGCCTTCGGCGGTGAGCCAGCGGGTGAAGGCGCTGGAGCAGCGCACGGGACGGGTGCTGCTGGTGCGCACGAAGCCGGTGCGGCCGACCGAGTCGGGCGATGTGGTGGTGCGGTTCGCGCGCCAGCTCGCGCGGCTTGAAAGGGACGCCCTCGCCGAGCTGGGCCTGCCGGGCGAGGGCGAGGTGACCCGGGTGTCGGTCGCGGTGAACGCGGACTCCCTGGCGACCTGGTTCCTGCCGGCGCTCACCCGGGTTCCGGAACGGGAGCGGCTGTGCTTCGAACTCCGGCGCGAGGACGAGACCCGTACCGCCCAACTGCTGCGCGAGGGGCTGGTGATGGCGGCGGTGACGTCGTCCCCCGACGCCGTGGCGGGGTGTTCCGTGCGGGCCCTGGGGCGCATGCGGTATCTCGCGGCGGCCGGCCCGGAGTTCGTCGGACGCTGCCTCGAAGGGCGGTCGTTGCGGGACGGGCTGGCCAACGCTCCGGTCGTGACGTTCGACCGGAGCGACGACATTCAGGACGGGTTTCTGCGCGGGCTGGGGTGCGCTGGGGCGAGCCGGATGCGGCACGCGGTGCCCACGTCGGAGGGGTTCGTGGAGTCGGTCGCGCTGGGGTTGGGGTGGGGCATGGTGCCCGAGGTGCAGGCCGTGGAACTGCTCCGGGAGGGGCGGCTGATCGCGCTGGCGCCGGACCGGCCCGTCGACGTGCCGCTGTACTGGCAGCAGTGGAAGCTGGACTCGCCCGCGCTGGCCGCGGTCGCGGAGGCGGTGGCCGCCGCGGCGTCAGGGAGCCTGCGATGACAGGTCGGCGCGGAGCTGTTTCTCCACGCTGTCCAGGAACATGTCCAGGGCCGTCGGGTAGGCACTGGTGACCATGCGGGGCGCCAGCAGGGGTGCCGCCTCCGCGATGCGCGGGTAGCGGTCGTCCGGCAGGTGGGCGTAGGTCGAGCGCCACTGGTTCTCGTCCGCGCGGAGCGCCGCGCTCGGCAGGGCCAGGGATGCCGCGTCCAGAGCCGCGAAGGCCAGCGTCTGGTCGATGAAGGCGTGGTAGACACGGACGGTGTCGGGCAGCGGCAGACCGGCCGTGCGCAGGATGTCCAGGACCGCCTCGTCGGCCGCCAGTTCGTTGGCCCGGCCCGTGACCCTGCTCGTGGTCAGCACCGCGGCCTGGGGGTGAGCCACGTACGCGGCGTGGATGCGGAGCCCCACCTCGCGCAGGTCCCGCCGCCACTCCCCCGCCGGCGCCCAGCCCTCCAGCGCCTGGCCGATCAGGGCGTCGCCGATGGCCAGGGTCAGGTCGTCCATGCCGCGGAAGTAGCGGTAGAGCGTGCTCGGGTCGGCGTCCAGGGCCAGCCCCAGTCGGCGTGCGGTGAGACCGGTGCTGCCGTGTTCGCGGAGCATGCGCAGAGCCGTCTCGACGATCAGCGCCTCGGACAGCACGGTCCCGCTCCTGGTGGGCCGGCGCCGACGGCGTTTCTCCTCGGGAACCACGGGCTTCGGCATGGTGACCTCCCTACGCCGACGCACCTTATGCCAACGCCATTGACCTTATGCGAGCGCACGGCGTTGTATCTCCGCCAGGGCCCCTGTATCCGCGATCTCGACCCGTCAGGGAGTGTTTGTCATGCGTGTACTGCTCGTGGGCGCCGGGGGTGTCGGCACCGCCGTCACCCGGATCGCCGCCCGGCGGCCGTTCCTCGACGCCATGGTCGTCGCCGACTACGACCCGGCCCGTGCCGAGGCCGCGGTGGCCGCGCTCGGCGAGCGGGCCGGCCGGTTCCGCGCCGAGCGCGTGGACGCGAGCGACGAGTCGGCCGTGACCGCTCTGCTGGAGCGGCACGACTGCGACGTCCTCCTCAACGCCACCGACCCGCGGTTCGTGATGCCGCTGTTCCGGGCCGCGCGCTCCGCCGGGGCGACCTATGTCGACATGGCGATGTCCCTGTCCCGTCCGCATCCGGAGCGGCCGTACGCGGAGTGCGGGGTCAAGCTCGGCGACGAGCAGTTCGCGCAGGCCGAGGAGTGGGAGAAGGCGGGCGCGCTGGCCGTCGTCGGCATGGGCGTGGAACCGGGCCTCTCGGACGTCTTCGCCCGGTACGCGGCCGACGAACTCTTCGACGAGATCGAGGAGATCGGTGTCCGCGACGGAGCGAACCTCACCGTCGACGGCTACGACTTCGCCCCCTCCTTCAGCATCTGGACCACCATCGAGGAGTGCCTGAACCCGCCGGTGGTCTACGAGGCCGACCGCGGCTGGTTCACGACGGAGCCCTTCAGCGAACCGGAGGTCTTCGACTTCCCCGAGGGCATCGGCCCGGTCGAGTGCGTGAACGTGGAGCACGAGGAGGTGCTGCTCGTCCCCCGCTGGGTCGGCGCCCGCCGGGTCACCTTCAAGTACGGTCTGGACCGCGAGTTCGTCGAGACGCTGAGGACACTGCACCTGCTGGGCCTGGACCGCACCGAGCCGGTGACCGTGCCGAGCCCCGCGGGCCCGGTCGCGGTCTCACCGCGGGACGTGGTGGCCGCGTGCCTGCCCGACCCGGCGACCCTGGGCGACCGGATGCACGGCAAGACGTGTGCGGGCACCTGGGTGAAGGGCGTCAAGGACGGGGCGCCGCGCGAGGTGTACCTCTACCACGTGGTCGACAACCAGTGGTCCATGGCGGAGTACGGCTGTCAGGCCGTGGTGTGGCAGACCGCGGTGAACCCGGTCGTCGCCCTCGAACTCCTCGCCGGCGGCGCCTGGACCGGCACGGGTGTCCTCGGCCCGGAGGCGTTCCCGGCCCGGCCGTTCCTGGATCTGCTGACCACGTACGGCTCCCCGTGGGGCCTTCGGGAGCAGTGACCGGGCAGGTCCCACGGGACCCGGTGGTTTCACGGCGCATCGACAGGTGACCCGAAAGCGAGTAAGCCCATCACGAGGGCACGTACGACTTCGATCGCAGGTGACTTTGATGGACAACTGGCGAACCCATGCCGCGTGCCGCCGCGAGGACCCGGACCTCTTCTTCCCGATCGGCACCACCGGTCCGGCACTGGTCCAGGCGGAGCAGGCCAAGTCCGTCTGCCGGCGCTGCCCCGTCCAGGAGCAGTGTCTTCAGTGGGCGCTGGACACGGGGCAGGGCATCGGCGTCTGGGGCGGCACCAGTGAGACGGAACGCCGGGCGCTCGCCCGGCGCGCGGCCACCGCGCGGAGAAGGTCCGGCTGACGAACGAGCCTGAACGGGTCCGGGCGACCGGACCCGTTCACCGGCCCGTGCGGCGCAGCGGACCCCAGGGGTTCTCCTGCCGCTCCACCGCGACCCGCGCCTGTTCGATCACCTGGGGATCGATCCAGCACATCGGCCGCACGTCCGCGACAAGCGGCTCGTTGTCCGGCCCCCGGCCCCGCTCACGGCCCTGGAGGATCCAGGGGCGTACGCCGGGGCCTTTCTCGTGCGGCAGATGGGAGTAGTCGTACAGCCGCCGGGCCACCCACAGCTGTACGGGGCGTCCCTGCCACCAGTCCTCGACGTCGAGCGGGTTCGCGGACAGTCCCGGCAGGGACAGGCCGGTGAGTTCGTCGGTGCTGGACGCGCGGGTCAGATCGATCTCGGGGCCGCGCGACCAGCGGACGTACAGGCGCTCGTGCCGTTCGGCCAGGCCTGCCAGTTCGGCCAGTGTCCGCACCACCGGCAGCCCGTCCGACACGCTCATCTGCTGACCTCCCTTTCCGTTTGCGGGTCTACGGGGTACCCGCAGGCCACGGGGGAAATCAGGCGTCCGGCCGGGGCGCCGGGCCCCCCGGCATCCTGAGTGTGAAGACGCTGCCGGTGCCGGGCTCGCTCGCGGCGGCGACCGTTCCGTCGTGGGCCGCGACCAGGTGCCGGACGATGGGCAGGCCCAGGCCCGAGCCCCCGGTACGACGGCTGCGGGACTTCTCCGCGCGCCAGAACCGGTCGAAGACGTGCGGAAGGTCGCCGGGCGCGATACCGGTCCCGGTGTCGGCGACCTCCAGGACGATGTCGTCGCCGTCCCGGCAGGCGGACAGGGTGACGGTGCCGCCGGGCGGGGTGTGGCGCAGCGCGTTGGACACCAGGTTGCCGAGCGCCTGCCGCATGCGGACCGGGTCGGCGTCCAGCCAGGGCTCACCGTCGACGACGGTGCGCAGCCCGACCCGGGCCGCGTCGGCGGCGACACGGTGGGCCGCGGCGACCTGCTGGAGGAGTTCGTCGCAGCGGACGGGCTCCCGGTGCAGGCGCAGGGTGCCGGCGTCGGCGTCCGCGAGGTCCTGGAGGTCGTCGATGACACGCTGCAGCACCAGGGCCTCGTCGTGCAGAGAGGCGAGCAGGGCGGGGTCAGCGTCGACGACTCCGTCCCGGGTCACCTCCAGCCAGCCACGGATGTTGGTGAGCGGGCTGCGCAGTTCGTGGGCGATGTCGCTGACCATCGCCTTGCGCTGGGCCTCCAGGCGCTCACGGCGCTCGGTGAGGTCGTTGAAGGCGACGGCGAGGATGCCGGTCTCGTCCCGGGTGGTGACGGGGACGCGCACATGGAGCTCGGGCGGCTGCTGGGCCGCCGCGGTGAGCGCGCGCAGCGGCCGCACCAGCCGGGTGGCGACCAGGGCGGTCGCGGCGACGGTGACCGCGAGCACGAGACCCGCTGTGCCGACGACCTTGGCCTTGTTGGCCGGGGACATGTCGAACAGCACGGCGGGCGTGTCCCCCGTGCCCAGGAAGAGTTCGGCCACCGGCGCCACGTACGGGTCGAGCTGGGCCCGGCGGGCCTGGTCGAGGCAGGGCTGGACCAGGCGCGCCTCCTTGGCGGCGAGCTTGCCGGACAGGGGGCCGCGCAGGTCCAGCCCGGTCGGTTCGTTCCCCAGCAGCGCGGCCATTCCGGGCTCCAGTCCGGCCTTGGTGAGGCAGTCGCGGGCCAGCCCCTGGAGGGCCTTGACCGCCTTTTCCTCCGTGGGGGTGGGTGTGTTGAGCAGTCCGTCGGCGCAGACGTCGGGCACGTAGTCGGGCGCGGAGCCGGTGTCCGGGTCGGTGAGGACCGTCCGCCCGCTCGGGCCACGGCTCAGCCGGGTCTCCACACCGGCCCGCTCGAAGCAGACCTGCCGCTTGCGGGCCAGGGTGTCGACCTTGACACGTTCCGCCGCGGTGAGCCGGTACGGGCCCACCGCACGCGGGTCGATGCCGGAGACCTGGGCACCGCGCTCGCTGTAGGTGTCGGTGTGCAGCGGGTCGACGGCGGCGGCCGCGCTCGGGGGCAGGGAGGTGCCGGGCGGCGCGGAGTCGGCGATGACCCGGCGGTCCGCGGCGGTCAGGGCGATGCGCCGGCCGGTCCTCGCCGACAACTCCCTCACGGTTGCGGCCACTCCGGTCCAGTCGGGGTGGGTCGCCGCGTACCCGCTGAGTTCGGCGAGGACGTCCATGTCGTCGGCGAGTGCCTGTCCCTGTTCCTCGCGCAGGGCCTGGGTGGTGGTCGCCACGGCCAGCCAGGCCGTCGCGGCCACCGAGCACACGGCGATGAGCCCGGACGTGATCAGCAGGCGGACCAGCAGCCGCTTGTGCAGCGGTATCCGCGCGCTCACCCGCGGCCGCCGCTGAGCTTGTAGCCCACGCCGAACACGGTCAGCAGCCGCACCGGGCGGCGCGGATCGGCCTCGATCTTGCGGCGCAGGTTCATGACGTGGACGTCCACGGCCCGTTCCGTGGAGGCCCGGTCGGTGCCCCGGGTGACCTCCAGCAACTGCCGCCGTGAGAAGACCCGTTCGGGCTCGGCGGCCATGGCCAGCAGGATCTCGAACTCGGCCGGGGTGCACTCCACCGGCGCCCCGTCGCACCGCACCTCATGCCGTACGGGATCGACGGCGAGGCCCGCGGCCCGGACGACGGGATCCTCCCGCCGGCCGGCCACGGCACCCCGTCCGCTGCGTCTGAGGACCGTCCGGATGCGGGCCATCAGCTCCCGGGGGCTGTACGGCTTGGTGATGTAGTCGTCGGCGCCCAGTTCCAGGCCCAGCAGGACGTCGTCCTCGGCGGAGCGCGCGGTGAGCATCACGACGGGGATGTCCGCGTCGCGGCGCAGCACCCGGCACACGCCGAAGCCGTCGATCACCGGCAGCATCAGGTCCAGGACGACGAGGTCGGGGACCACCCGCCGGGCCGCGTCCAGGGCGGCCCGCCCGTCGTGGACCACGGTGGCGGTGTGGCCCTCCGCGAGCAGGGACCGCCGTATCAGTTCGGCCTGCATCTCGTCGTCCTCGGCGACCAGCACATGTGCGCACACCCGGCGGATCCTAAGCGCTTCAGCCGGCGAGGGACTTGGCGTCGCCCATGACGACGACGGGACGGAGGTCCGGGTCCAGGGTGAGAAGCAGTTCCTTCATGTGCTTCTCGGCGATGCTCACGCACCCGTGGGTGGGCCCGCCGTGGTCGACGTGCAGCCATATCCCGCCGCCGCGCCCCGCGCCCAGCGGCCGCGTCCAGTCCAGCGGTGACGTGCCGGGCTGCCGGTTGTAGTTGATGGCGATCACATAGTCGAAGGACCCGGCGAGCGGTTCGCCCTCGAAGCCCCTGCCGGGCGAGGTGAAGCCGACACCGCGGTCGTACGGCAGCTTGGTGCCGGGGTCCTTCAGCAGTCCTCCGGCGTCCGTGAGGGTGTACACGCCGATCGGCGAGCGCAGGTCGCCGGCCAGGTGGTGGTCGGACCAGCCCTTGAGGGCGTTGTGCGCGGGCCAGCTCGCACCGGCCCGCCAGCCGGCCGCCGTGCGCACGTAGAGCATCACGGTGGAGACCGGCGAGTCGCGGCCCCGCCCGGTGACCACGACGGCCTGCCGGGTGCCCGCCGGTATCTTCGCCCACGTCCTCGGTCCCAGGCCGGGTATCTGCTGGGGAGCGACCTCGACGGAGATCTCCGGCGAGGGAGGGGTCCGCGAAGGCTCCCGGGACGGGGTGGGCGCGCTTTCCGTACTGGCCACGGCACCTCCGCCGCATCCGCTGAGAAACAGGGACGCGGCGAGCAGGGCGACATGGGTTCTGCGTGTGATCATGCAGCGACTGTGGCCGACAGTTGTGAGAAACTCGTCAGCTTCTAGGGCCGGTTGGGCTTGCCCGGCGTGTCCAGCCAGGTCCGGAACAGGCCGTCCAGGTCCTTCCCCGAGACCCGTTCCGCGAGGCGCTCGAACTGCGCGGTGGTGCCGTGGCCGAAGCGGTGCCCGGACGCCCAGGCGCGCAGGATCGGGAAGAACGCCCGGTCGCCGACGGCCGTGCGCAGGGCGTGCAGGGTCATGGCACCACGGGCGTAGACGGGGGTGCCGAAGATGTTGGCGCCGCTGCCGGGGTTGCCGGGCGGGAACTCCCACAGCTCGTCGCTCGCGGGTTTCGCGTAGAGGTCGTCGAAGCTCCTCTGCGCGCTGTCGCCGCCGTGCTGCTCGGTGTAGAGCCACTCCGCGTAGGTCGCGAAGCCCTCGTTGAGCCAGATGTCCTTCCAGGAGGTGAGCGAGACGGAGTCGCCGAACCACTGGTGGGCGTTCTCGTGGACGAGGGTGCTCAGGTCGGGCGCGCGGTCGTAGACGGGACGGCTCTGGGTCTCCAGCGCGTAGCCCACGTTCGGGGCGTGGTCCACGATCGATCCGGCGGCACGAAACGGGTAGGGCCCGAAGATCTTGCTCTCCCACTCCAGGACGGAGGGCAGCTTCTTGAGCACGGGTGCCGCCGCGGCGGCCTCGCGCGCGTCGACGGCGTTGTAGACGCGGATGCCGTTCCTGGTGGTGAACTGCTCCACCTTGAACTTCCCGACGGTCGCGGTGGCCAGGTAGGCGGCCATGGGCTCGCTCTGGCGCCAGCGGAACGTGGTCCTGCCCTGCGTGGTCCGCTGGGAGAGCAGCACGCCGTTGGCGACGGCGGTGCGCCCCTGGGGGACGGTGATCGTGAAGTCGTACGACGACTTGTCCGTGGGGTGGTTGTTCGCCGGGAACCAGGTCATCGCGCCCTGTGGTTCACCGGCGACGAAGGCTCCGTCGTCGGTGGGGATCCAGCCGTCGAGCGAACCGTCCGGGTCGGTGACCGGGGCCGGCTTCCCCTTGTAGGTGACGGTGATGGTGAATCGTTGCCCCTTGCGCAGGGCGCGCTGCGGGGTGACGACGAGTTCCTGTCCGGCGCGGCGGAACCCGGCCTTGGCGTGACCGACCGTCAGGCCCGTGACGGTCAGCCCCTTGAAGTCGAGGTCGAAGCGCGTCAGGCGCTCGGTGGCACGAGCGGTGAGGACCGCCTTCCCCTCAAGGTGGCGGCTGCCGGGGTCGTAACGGAGTGTCAGGTCGTAGTGGCCGACGTGGTATCCGCCGTTTCCGGCGAGCGGGAAATAGGGGTCGCCGACTCCGGACGAGCCCGTCGAAGAAGGCGCGGCGGCCCCGAGCAGAGCGGTGAGGGCAAGGGGGGTGGTGACGAGGACGAAGGTGCGTCTGACGGCCGTCGGCACGTGCTCTCCTACAGGTCGGGGGGTGGACAACGGCTTCACACTAAAGGCCCCCTCCCCCGCAACTCACCCTTGATCAGGTCAAGGCACGACGGGCTCCGCAGTACGCTCCCGACGCAGCCACCCCTTCGTCGAGAGGCCGCCCGTGAGCGTGCGCATCCGCCGTGTCTACGAACCCCCCGAGCCCGAGGACGGAGTCCGCGTCCTGGTCGACCGGTTGTGGCCGCGCGGTCTGTCCAAGGACGCGGCCCGCGTCGACGAGTGGCCGAAGGCGCTCACCCCGTCGACCGAGCTGCGCCGCTGGTACCACGCGGGCGAGGGCTCGTTCGAGGAGTTCGCCGAGCGGTACGAGGCGGAGCTGGCCGATCCCGAGGCGGCCGGACTGCTCGACCGGGTCCGGGAGTTGGCGGGCCGGGGCGACGTGACCCTGCTGACCGCGTCGAAGACGCCGGAGCAGAGCCACGCCACCGTGCTGGTGCGCCTGTTGGGCGCCGAGGGCTCCTAGCCGACCTGCTTGGCCGCCGCCCGCCCCGCCGCGCGCCCGGAGAAGAGGCAGCCGCCGAGGAAGGTGCCCTCCAGCGCGTTGTAGCCGTGGACGCCGCCCCCGCCGAATCCGGCGACCTCGCCCGCCGCGTACAGCCCTTCGAGGGGCTTGCCGTCAGTGCCCAGGGCGCGGGAGTCGAGGTCGGTCTGGATGCCGCCGAGCGTCTTGCGGGTCACGATGTGCAACTTGACGCCGATCAGGGGGCCGGCGGCCGGGTCGAGGATGCGGTGCGGGGTGGCGACGCGGCTGAGGCGGTCGCCGATGTAGCGGCGGGCGTTGCGGATGCCCTGCACCTGGGCGTCCTTGCTGTAGGAGTTGGCGATCTGGAGGTCGCGGGCCTCGATCTGGCGGCGAAGGTCGGCGGCGTCGAGGAGGGCCTTGTCGGTGAGCCCGTTCATCTTCTCGACGAGCTGTTCCAGGTTCGGGGCGGTCACGAAGTCCGCGCCCTTGCGCAGGAAGGCGTCCACCGGTCCCGGCGCGCCCTTGGTGAGGATGCGCTCCTTGAGGAAGCCCGCGCGGTCCTTGGCGGTGATGTCGGGGTTCTGCTCGGAGCCCGAGAGCGCGAACTCCTTCTCGATGATCTTCTGGGTGAGGATGAACCAGGAGTGGTCGTGCTCCGCGATGTCCTCGGTGGTGCGCAGGTGCTGCAGGGTGCTGAGGGTGTCGTAGCCGGGCAGGCAGGGCACGGGCAGTCGGCGGCCCAGGGCGTCGAACCACATGGACGAGGGTCCTGGCAGGATGCGGATGCCGTGGCCGGGCCAGATCGGGTCCCAGTTCTGGATGCCCTCGGTGTAGTGCCACATGCGGTCGCGGTTGACCAGGCGGACGCCGGCGTCGGCGCTGATGTCGAGCATCCGGCCGTCCACGTAGGCGGGTACGCCGGTGACCATCTCGGCGGGCGGGGTGCCGAGCCGCTCGGGCCAGTAGCGGCGGACGATGTCGTGGTTGGCGCCGATGCCTCCGGTGGTGACGACGACGGCCCGGGCGGTGAGCTCGAAGTCGCCGACGCGCTCGCGGCTGGAAGCGACACCGCGCGCGGAGTTGTCCTCGGCCAGGACCGTGCCGCGCACCCCGCGGGCGGTGCCCTCCTCGACGACGAGCTCGTCGACCTGGTGGCGGTGGTAGAAGGTCAGCAGTCCGTCGCGCGCGGCCTGCTTGGCGTACCCGACGAAGGGCTCGACGACTCCGGTGCCGGTGCCCCAGGCGATGTGGAAGCGGGGCACGGAGTTGCCGTGCCCGTGGGCGGTGAGGTCACCGCGCTCGGCCCAGCCGACGGTGGGCAGGAACTTGATGCCGTGCCCCTCCAGCCAGGACCGCTTCTCGCCGGCCGCGAACTCGACGTAGGCGCGCGCCCAGCGCACCGCCCAGGAGTCCTCGTCCTCGACGCGGTCGAACTTCGCGCTGCCCTGCCAGTCGTTCCAGGCGAGGTCGAAGGAGTCCTTGATGCCCAGGCGCCGCTGCTCCGGGGAGTCGACGAGGAAGAGCCCGCCGAAGGACCAGAAGGCCTGGCCGCCGAGGTTGGCGGCGTTCTCCTGGTCGACCAGCGCGACCCTCCTGCCGCGGCTGGTGAGCTCGTGCGCGGCGACCAGGCCCGCGAGCCCCGCTCCGACGACGATGACGTCGGCATCCATGGCGACCGTCCCTTCCCTCATACGGTGGTGTCGCTGCCGTCGGTGAGCAGCGCGGTGAGCAGTTGTTTCAGCCAGACGCGGGCCCGATCGAGGTCCCCGTCCAGCAGCAGTTGGACGGTGACCCCGTCGTAGGCGGCGACCACGGCGTGGGCGGCGCCCTCGACGTCGACCAGCACCGCGGGCAGTTCGGCGTGCCCACGCGTGCGTGCCAGGCGGTCGGCGACGGCGCGCCGGAGCCGGGCCCGGTGTTCGAGCAGGGTCCGGGCGACCTCGGGCGCGCGGGCGGCGTGCACCAGGAAGTCGGTCTTCACCAGGAGCCAGTCCCGGTCCAGGAGCAGCACGTCGGTGACCCGGTCGACGGCGGCCGCCACGTCGAGGCCGGGACCGTCGACGGCGAGGGCACCGGAGACCTGGTCGGCGATGAGGTCGGCGCGCTGCTGGTAGAGCGCGAAGAACAGCTCGTCGAGGCTGTCGAAGTTCGAGTAGAAGGCGCCGCGGCTGTATCCGGCGGCCTCGCAGACCTCCTCGATCGACACCCGCCCGAAGCCCTTGGCCGCGAACACCGAGAAGGCCGCGTCCAGGAGGTTGGCACGCGTGCGGACCCGGCGCCTGGTCACACGCCTGGTCGTGTCCTCCACCGCCATGTCGGTCCCTCCGTTCGATACATCAATGTATCCGATACATCGATGTATCGAAAGAGTCGAACACCTCCGCGAAATTCATGGGAACAGATTTTCGAATAAGGAGTACGCTGGGTTCATGACCGCGCACCTCCAGGGCTCCCTCTTCGACCAGACCGACCAGCTTCGGCTCGGCCCCCTCGACGGGATCCGCCGCACCGTGCTCGCCCACGGCGCCTGGATCGACGTACTGCCCGGATGGCTCGCCGGCTCGGACGCCCTGTTCGAACTGCTGGCCGCTGAGGTGCCCTGGCGCGCGGAGCGCCGCACGATGTACGACCACGTCGTCGACGTCCCGCGGCTGCTCGCCTTCTACGGCGTGGACGACCAGCTGCCGCATCCGGTGCTCACCGAGGCCCGCGAGGCGCTCACCGCGCACTACGCCGACGAACTCGGCGAGCCGTTCACGACGGCCGGGCTCTGCTACTACCGCGACGGCCGGGACAGCGTCGCCTGGCACGGCGACCGGGGCGGGCGAGGAGGCAGCCACGACACCATGGTCGCGATCCTCTCCGTGGGCGCGCCCCGCGACCTCGTGCTGCGGCCGGCGCGCGGCGACGCCGAGACCGTGCGGCGACCGCTGGGCCACGGCGACCTGATCGTGATGGGCGGCACCTGCCAGCGCACCTGGGAGCACGCCGTACCGAAGTCCACGCGCGCGACGGGGCCGCGCATCAGCATCCAGTTCCGCCCGCACGGCGTGCACTGAGGCAGAGAGGCGGCTGCTTCGGCTGCGCGCGGGGGCTGCCTCCGGCGGACGGTGCCGGAGGCAGCCTCGTCCCTCCGCGGGCCGGACAACGAGAACCGGCGACAAGCCGCCGCACGGCGGACCAGGAGGACGAAACCCTGACACGGGCACGCCGCGACCCCG
>NZ_KB911585.1:34938-614804 GCF_000383615.1 Streptomyces canus 299MFChir4.1
CGTGACGCACGTAAGGCTGACCGAAGACACCGACCCCGGACACAGCCCCGTCCCTCCGCGGGCCGGACAACGAGAACCGGCGACAAGCCGCCGCGGCGGCGGGCCAGGAGGACGAAACCCTGACACGGGCGCGCCGGAACCCCGGGGCACAGGCCTCCACGAACGTGCCCGACCCGGGGTGCACGCCGGTCCCATGACGCAAGCAAGGCTGACCGAAGACACCGCCCCCGGACACAGCCTCGTCAGCACGGAAGTTGAGCGCTGGAAGACCGGTACCCGCCGCTCCGGATCGCCTGAGCGTCTGCTTTGCTGTGTGCCGTCGGGCAGGGACTCACCGGGCGGGGCGATCATGAGCGCAGGCGTGCAGCAAGTCGCGGACGGCACCTATCTGGTGCACGGCAGCAACACCAACTGGGTGATCCTGACCGAGGGAAGCTCCGCCACGCTGGTCGACACCGGCTACCCGGGCGACCGGGACCAGGTGCTCGCCTCCCTCGCCGAGGTGGGGAGTTCACCGGAGGCGCTCACTGCCGTGCTCATCACGCACGCCCACAACGACCACCTGGGCTCCGCCGAGTACCTGCGCAGCGCCTACGGCACGCCGGTCTACCTGCACGAGGCCGAAGTCCCGCACGCCCGGCGGGAGTTCCTGCACCAGGTCTCCGTCGGGACGGTCCTGAAGAACAGCTGGCGCCCCGGTGTGCTGCCCTGGGCGATGCACTCGATCCGCGTGGGCGGCACGGCCCACGTACCCGTCGCCTCCCCGCAGCCGTTCCCGGCCCAGGGCGCCCTCGATCTGCCCGGCCGCCCGGTGCCCGTCCACACACCGGGCCACACCGACGGACACTGCGCCTTCCACCTCCCCGACCGCGGCGTGGTCATCTCGGGCGACGGCCTGGTGAGCGGTCACCCCACCTCCCGGGTCAAGGGGCCGCAGCTGCTGCCGGACATGTTCCACCACGAGCGCGCGCGTGCCGTGGCGTCGCTGGACGTGTTCGCGCGGCTGGAGGGCGAGATGCTGCTGCCGGGGCACGGTCCGGTGCACCGCGGTCCGGTCCGTGAAGCGGCACTTCAGGCCAGGGACCGCGCGCTCTAAGGTGAGGTGACGATCACCGACCAGGCGAGGACAGAGCACCGATGGCACTGCAGATCAGCGCGACGAACCCGGAGCACCCCGCGCTCCTGCTCGAACTGCCGTGGCACCTGCCGCTGGAGCAGTGGCCGGAGGAGGTCCTGGTCCCCCTGCCGCGTGGCATATCCCGCCACGTGGTGCGCTACGCCCGCGCCGGCGACGAGGTCATCGCCGTGAAGGAGCTCGCCGAGCGCCCGGCGCTGCGCGAGTACGAGCTGCTGCGCGACCTGGACCGGCTCGGCATACCCGCCGTCGACCCGCTCGCCGTGGTCACCGGGCGCACCGACGCCGAGGAAGCCCCGCTGGAGTCGGTCCTGGTCACCCGGCATCTGGGCGGCTCGATGCCGTACCGCTCGATGTTCGAGACGACCATGCGGCCCGCCACCATGCACCGTCTGATGGACGCCCTGGCGGTCCTTCTGGTCCGTCTGCACCTGGCCGGGTTCGCCTGGGGCGACTGCTCCCTGTCCAACACCCTGTTCCGGCGCGACGCGGGCGCCTACGCCGCCTATCTGGTGGACGCCGAGACCGGCGACCTGCATCCGCAGCTCAGCCCCGGGCAGCGGGACTACGACCTCGACCTCGCCCGCGTGAACATCAGCGGCGAGCTGCTCGACCTGGAGGCCTCGGGGGCGCTGCACCCCTCGGTCGACGCGATCGAGTTCGGCATGGAGATCTGCTCGCGCTACAGCAGCCTGTGGGAGGAGCTGACCCGCAGTTCCGTCTACCCGGCGGGCAAGTACCACTTCATCGAGCGCCGGATCCGGCGGCTCAACGACCTCGGCTTCGACGTGGCCGAGATGCAGATCGAGCACGCGCCGAACGGCGACACGGTCACGTTCGTGCCGAAGGTCGTGGACGCGGGTCACCACCAGCGCCAGCTGCTGCGCCTGACGGGCCTGGACACCGAGGAGAACCAGGCCCGGCGGCTGCTGAACGACCTGGAGAGCTGGATGGCCACCCAGGACGACTACGCCCCCGGCGACCCGCTCGGCGCCCGCCCCGAGGTGCTCGCCCACCGCTGGGTGCGGGACGTCTTCCGGCCCACGGTGCGGGCGGTGCCGCTCGACCTGCGCGGGTCGATGGACCCGGCCGAGATCTACCACGAGCTCCTGGAGCACCGCTGGTACCTGTCCGAGCGGGCCCAGCACGACATCGGCCTCGACACCGCGGTGGACGACTACATCACGAACATCCTCCCCAAGGCCCGCGAGACACTCCAGCCCACCCCCGCCGCCGACTGACCTCAGGCGTGCGGGACCACGGCCACCGGGCAGTCCGCGTGGTGCAGCACACCGTGCGCGACCGAGCCGATCCGGGCGCCCACCGCGGTACGGCGGGCCCGGCGGCCGACGACCATCAGCTGGGCCCGTGCCGTCACCGACAGCAGCACCTGTCCCGCGCTGCCCATCTCCACATGCTCGACGACCGGCACATCGGGGAAGCGCTCCCGCCACGGCCGGAGCGCGGAGGCCAGGGCCTTCTGCTCGTACTGCTCCAGGCCCCCGGCCTCGTCGAGCAGCTTGAGCGAGCCGGGGCTGTAGGCGAACACCGGCGGCAGGGTCCAGGCCCGCACGGCACGCACGGCGGCCCCCCGCGCCGCCGCCGTCTCGAAGGCGAACCGCATGACCTCGGCGCTGTCCTCCGGGTCGCCCTCCTGGCCCACGACGATCTCGCGCCCCGAGACCTCCGCGGTGGCCTGGTCCCCGGCCCGCACCAGGACCACGGGCCGCGTCGCCTCGGCGATCACCTGCTGGCCCACCGAGCCCAGCAGGAAGCCCACCACAGGGCCGTGCCCTCGGGAGCCCAGGACCAGCAGTTCGGCGTCGGCCGCCGCGGCGACCAGCACGTCGACGCTGCCGCCCTCCACGAGGTCGGTGTCCACATCGAGCCCGGTGTGCCGCCCGGTGACGGTCCGGACGGCCTCGGCGATCGCGTCCCGCGCCCAGTCCGCCTGAGTGTCCCGGTCCCCCACGTCGATGCCCTCGTACGGCTGGAACCGCCAGGCGTGCACCACCCGCAGCCCCGTTCCCCGCCGGACCGCCTCCCGGGCGGCCCAGCCCAGTGCGGCGAGGCTCTCCTCGGTTCCGTCGATCCCTGCGGTGATCGGGCGTGTCATGCGCCGGCCTCCTCGTTCTTGATCAATGCGGTGGACCCTGATCCTCAGTCTTCACTACGCTCCCCGTATGGCATTGGAATGGGAGCAAGTCATCGTGGATGCCGCCGACCCCGCCGCCCTCGGGCGCTGGTGGGCCGAGGCCCTGGGCTGGGTGGTGGTCGAGGACTCACCGGACGAGTTCGAGATCCGTCCCGAGAAGGACCGGATCCCGGGGCTGCTGTTCGTGCCGGTGCCGGAGGCGAAGACCGTCAAGAACCGGCTCCACCTCGACTTCCGCCCGGACGACCAGGACGCCGAGGTCACCCGCCTCCTCGCCCTGGGCGCGCGGCACACGGACATCGGGCAGGGCGAGCAGTCCTGGGTGACGCTGGTGGACCCCGAGGGCAACGAGTTCTGTGTGCTGGGGCAGCGCCAGGCCTGACACCGGCGGAGTCAGGCATACCTGCGCGTAGCGGGGCGATCGAACATACGATGGGCGGGACCGGGCCGGTACCACGGGGGGCGCCGTGCCCCGACCGACCGCCCGGGGTGGGGAGACGTATGGCACAGGCCGCCGAATCGGCGCGGACCGTCATCCTGACCGTGGACGACGACCCGGGGGTCTCCCGCGCCGTCGCCCGCGACCTGCGGCGGCGCTACGGCGAGTCGTACCGGATCGTGCGCGCGGAGTCCGGTGAGTCCGCGCTGGAGGCGCTGCGGGAGCTCAAGCTGCGCGGCGACCTCGTGGCGGTGATCCTGGCCGACTACCGCATGCCGCAGATGAACGGCATCGAGTTTCTCGAACAGGCCCTGGACGTGTATCCGGGCGCCCGCCGCGTGCTGCTGACGGCCTACGCGGACACCAACGCGGCGATCGACGCGATCAACGTCGTCGACCTCGACCACTACCTCCTCAAGCCGTGGGACCCGCCCGAGGAGAAGCTCTACCCGGTGCTCGACGACCTCCTGGAGGCGTGGCGCTGCAGCGACTACCGGCCGGTGCCCGCCACCAAGGTGATCGGGCACCGCTGGTCGGCGCGCTCCTCCGACGTGCGGGAGTTCCTGGCCCGCAATCAGGTGCCGTACCGCTGGTACTCCACGGACGAGCCCGAGGGACAGCGGCTGCTGGCCGCCGCGGGCCAGGACGGACAGCGGCTGCCGGTGGTGATCACCCCCGACGGCACTCCCCTGGTCAAGCCGGAGGCCCCCGACCTGGCCGCCCACGTGGGCCTCGCCACGACCCCGACCGCCGACTTCTACGACCTCGTCGTCATCGGCGGCGGCCCGGCCGGGCTGGGTGCGGCGGTGTACGGGGCCTCGGAGGGGCTGCGGACCGTGCTCGTCGAGCGCTCGGCGACCGGCGGACAGGCCGGACAGAGCTCGCGGATCGAGAACTACCTGGGCTTCCCCGACGGCGTGTCGGGCGCCCAGCTCACCGACCGGGCCCGTCGGCAGGCGACGAAGTTCGGGGCCGAGATCCTCACCGCCCGTGAGGTGGCGGCCCTGGAGGTCAACGGCGCGGCCCGCACCGTGCGGTTCACCGACGGGTCCGCGGTCGCCGCGCACAGCGTGATCCTGGCGACCGGCGTGTCGTACCGGCAACTGGAGGCGCCCGGCTGCACCGACCTGACCGGGTGCGGGGTGTACTACGGCTCGGCGCTGACCGAGGCCGCCTCCTGCCAGGGGCAGGACATCTACATCGTCGGCGGCGCCAACTCCGCGGGGCAGGCGGCCATGTACCTGTCCCGGGGTGCCAAGTCGGTGACCCTGCTGGTGCGCGGCCCCGACCTGGCCGCGTCGATGTCGCACTACCTGATCCAGCAGATCGAGGATGCTCCCAACATCAGGGTCCGCGCGCGCACCGTCGTCGAGTCCGCGCACGGCTCCGACCACCTGGAGCGGCTGACCCTGCGCGACACCGAGACCGGCGAGACCGAACTCGTCGACGCGCAGTGGATGTTCGTGTTCATCGGCGCGGCCCCGCTGACCGGCTGGCTGGACGGCACGGTGCTGCGCGACGAGCACGGGTTCATCCTGGCCGGGCCCGACCTCACCCCGGACGGGCGGCCGCCCGCGGACTGGGAGCTGGACCGGCCGCCGTACCACCTGGAGACCAACATTCCGGGCGTGTTCGTCGCGGGCGACGCGCGCGCCGAGTCCGCGAAGCGGGTCGCGTCCGCAGTCGGAGAGGGAGCCATGGCCGTGATGCTCGTCCACCGGTATCTGGAGCAGTCGTGAGCGGGCAGCCGATGCCGTGCAGCCCCGGGGAGATCGGGTCGCTGTTCCTGTTCGAGAAGCTCTCCCCCGAGCAGCTCGGGCAGCTGTGCAGCGCGGGCCGGGTGGAGAAGTTCGAACCGGGACCCGTGTACACCGAGGGTGAACCCGCCACCTGCTTCTACGTCATGATCGAGGGCACGGTCGTGCTCTCCCGCCGGGTCGGCGGCGACGACGTGGAGATCAACCGCACCTCGCAGCCCGGGGTCTACGCGGGATCCATGCAGGCGTACCTCGGTGACCGGGTGCAGCAGACGTACAACGGCTCCATGCGGGTCACCGAGCCCTCGCGGTTCTTCGTGCTGCCCGCGGAGACGTTCTCGGCCTTCATGCAGGAATGGTTCCCGATGGCGGTCCATCTGCTGGAGGGGCTCTTCTTCGGTTCGAAGAACACCCAGCGGGCCATCGGGCAGCGTGAACGGCTGCTGGCCCTCGGCTCGTTGTCCGCGGGTCTCACCCACGAGCTCAACAACCCCGCGGCGGCGGCCGTACGGGCCACGTCGACGCTGCGCGAGCGCGTGGGCAAGATGCGGCACAAGCTCGGCGTCATCGCCCAGGGCTCCTACTCCCGCGAGGTCATGGCGAACCTCATCGACATCCAGGAGCGCACCGCCGAACGCGTCGCCAAGGCGCCTGTGTTGAGCCCGCTGGACGCGTCCGACCGGGAGGACGCCCTCGCCGACTGGCTCGACGACCACGGCATCCAGGAGGGCTGGCGGATCGCGCCCACCTTCGTGCAGGGCGGCCTCGACGTGGACTGGCTCGACCAGGTCGCGGCGACCGTGGGCGAGGAGATCCTGCCGAACGCGATCGGCTGGCTCAACTACACCGTCGAGACCGAGCTGTTGATGGACGAGATCAACGACTCCACGGCCCGGATCTCCCACCTCGTCGACGCGGCCAAGCAGTACTCCCAGCTGGACCGGGCGCCCTACCAGGTGGCCGACGTGCACGAACTCCTCGACAGCACACTGCTCATGCTGTCGGGGAAGATCGGGCGGCAGATCAAGGTCGTCAAGGAGTACGACCGGACCCTGCCGCGGATCCCGGCCTACCCCGCCGAGCTCAACCAGGTGTGGACCAACCTGATCGACAACGCGGTGCAGGCCATGAACAGCGTCGGCGGGGAGGGGACGTTGACCGTCCGGACCGCGCTCGAACACGACCGGCTGCTGGTCGAGTTCCGGGACACCGGGCCCGGGGTGCCGGCGGACATCCGCGGGCGGATCTTCGATCCCTTCTTCACCACCAAGCCCGTGGGCGAGGGGACCGGCCTCGGCCTCGACATCTCCTGGCGGATCGTGGTCAACAAGCACCACGGGACACTCCAGGTCGAGTCGTCGCCCGGCGACACCCGCTTCCAGGTGCTGCTTCCCCTGACCGCCGCGGACAACGACACGACCGAGGAGCCGGAATGACCGGCGTCAAGGGCATCGACCCGAGCGTGCCGCCCAGCGGGGACGGGTGCGTGGAGTGCGACGCGGCCGGTGGCTGGTGGTTCCATCTGCGGCGGTGCGCGCAGTGCGGGCACGTGGGGTGCTGCGACTCCTCCCCCGGTCAGCACGCGACCGGGCACTTCCGGAATTCCGGGCATCCTCTGGTGCAGAGTTTCGAGCCGGGTGAGGAGTGGTTCTGGAACTTCGAGACGAACGAGATGTTCGAGGCGGGGCCGGAGCTGGCGGGGCCGGTGAGTCATCCGGAGGGGCAGCCGGCGCCCGGGCCGCAGGGGCGGGTGCCTTCCGACTGGGCGCGGGTGTTGCGCCGGTGAGCGCCTAGAAGCTCGGTACGGTCCGTCTGACGGCGGGTGCGGGTCGTCCGTGGTTGATCGCGCCCGCGCGGCGGAGCCGCGTATCGGCACAGCCCCGCGTCCTTGGGTGGGTCCCCGAGCCCCCGGACCAAATGCGCTGTCAGTGTCGCGTGCCAGGATGTAAGCGTGTCGCAGATCTCCATCAGTACGCCGCTCATCGGGCGGGACGACGAGCTCGCCCGGCTGTCCGGTGTGCTGGAGCGGGCCCGGGGCGGGGAAGCCCGGGCCGTTCTCGTCGCCGGGGACGCCGGGGTCGGCAAGACGCGGTTGCTGGACGAGGTCAGGGGGCGGGCCGCGGCCGGGATGACCGTGCTCGCCGGACACTGCGTCGATCTCGGTGATGTCGGGTTGCCGTACCTCCCCTTCACCGAGGTGCTCGGGGTGCTGGCGCAGGACGAGCGGTTCGCCGGTGCGCTCGCCGCGTATCCGGTGGTGGAGCGGCTGTTGGGCGGCGGCTCCGCCGGGGACACCGGTGGGCGGCTGCGGTTGTTCGAGGGGATCGCCGGGCTGCTCGCCGATCTCTCGGACATCGCCCCCCTGCTGCTCGTCCTGGAGGATCTGCACTGGGCCGACCAGTCGTCCCGGGATCTGCTGCGGTTCCTGCTCAGCCGCGGGATCCTGCAGCGCTCGGCAGGCGGCGCGCCCACCCACCGGCTGGCCGTTCTCGCCTCGTACCGGGCCGACGACCTGCACCGGCGGCACCCGTTGCGGCCGCTGCTCGCCGAGCTCGTGCGGCTGCCCGCAGTGGAGCGGCTGGAGTTGCGGCCGATGGCCGACGGCGAGGTGGCCCGGCTGGTGCGGGCCCTGCGCGAGGGACCCCTGCCGGACACCACCGTGCGGCGGATCGTCGAGCGGGCCGAGGGCAACGCCTTCTACGCCGAGGAACTGCTCGCCGCCACGGGGAGCGGTCAGGGCGGGATGCCCAGTGGGCTCGCCGATGTGCTGCTGATCCGGTTCGAGCAGCTGTCCGACACCGCTCAGCAGGTGCTGCGTACCGCCGCCGTGGCCGGGCGGCGCGTCGAGCACGACCTGCTGCGGGATGCCGTACGACTGCCCGAGGAGGAACTGGAGACGGCCCTGCGCGAGGCCGTCGGGCGGCAGGTCCTGGTGCCGGGCGAGGGAGACACCTACACGTTCCGGCACGCCCTCGCCCGTGAGGCCGTCTACGCCGATCTGCTCCCGGGTGAGCGGGCGCGGCTGCACGGCGCGTTCGCCCGGCTGCTCGACGGGCGGGGGCACCGGGCCGAGAGCGCGGCGGAGCGGGCCCATCACTACCGCGAGAGCCATGACCTCGCCCCCGCGCTCGCCGCCTCCGTGGAGGCCGCGGACCACGCCGAGCGGGTGGGGGCGCCCGCCGAGGAGCTACGGCATCTGGAGGCGGCCCTCGACCTGTGGTCGGCGGTGGAGCCGTCCGCGCGGCCCTCGGGTGAGGGGGTCGACCGGGTCCGGCTGATGCTGCGGGCCTCGGCGGCGGCAGCGCACGCCGGCGAACTGCACCGGGCGGTCTCGCTCACGCGGGCCGCGCTCGTCGGCGTCGGTCAGGAGGCCGACTCCGAACTCGCCGCCCGGGTGCGCTACACACTCGCCGGGAACCTGATGAGCGTCGACAACCTCACCGCCGCCTTCGCCTACAGCAGCGAGGCGCTCGCCATGATCCCCGCCGAGCCCCCGTCCCGCACCTGGGTGTGGGCCGCGGCGACCCATGTGCTGGCGGCCCGGCAGGTCGGGGAGAACGAGGTGGCGCTGCGGGTCGCCCGGCAGGCCCTCGGCACCGCCGAGCGGTTGGGCGTGCCGGACGCCCAGGCGGATCTGCTGATCTCCCTGGCCGTTCTGGAGGGCGGCGGCCGCCGTACTCCGGCGGGGCGGGAGCGGCTGCGGCAGGCCCGGGAGCTGGCCCGCGAGGCGTGCAACACGCCCGTGGAGATGCGCGCGCTGTTCAATCTCGCCATCGGCTGCTTCGAGTCCGGGCAGCTCGACGAATGTCTGCCCTGGCTCACCGAAGGCCTGGACCGGGCCCGTCGCGCCGGGCTGCTGTCGTCGCCGTATCCGATGGAGATGCGCTACCTGCACCTGCTGGTGCTGTACACGCTGGGGCGCTGGGACGACTGCGTCCGCGAGGCGAACGTCGATGCCGACGTGCTGCCCGCGGCCGGCGGGTACACGATGGCGCCCGCGCTGTACGTGGCGCTCGCACGCGGCGACTCCAGGGCTGTCGACCGGGCCCGGGCTTTGCTGGAGGGGCCGTTCGACTGGATGGCCACGCTTGCCGCGGGCATCGCGCTGACCGACGCGGCGGCGCTGCGGGGCGACGCGGAGGAGGCGGTGGCGCGGATGCGGTCGACCGTCGCGGCGCTGGCCGACGAGATGGGGACCCCTCCCCATGTCACCGTCCGGCTGGCCACCCTCGCGTTGTCCGCGGTCGCCGACCGGGCCACCGATCTGCGTCTGAAGGGGGACCAGGCAGGCGCGAGTCGCTGGGCGGAGACCGCGACCGAGCTGGTGGAGCTGGCCAGGACCACCGCCGTGCACGGCGAGGGCGGGATACCGCAGGGCCCGGAGGGACAGGCATGGCTGGCCCGTGGCGAGGCGGAGTGGAGCCGGGCCGCGTCGGGGCCGGATGCCGAGGCCTGGGCGAAGGCGGTCGCCGCGTTCGACTTCGGTGACGTGTACGAACCGGCGCGCTGCCGTCTGCGGTACGCCGAGGCCCTGCTCGCCGCCGGCCGGCGTGAGGAGGCCGCGACCGAGGCCCGGACAGCGCGTGAGGTGTTCGCCCGGCTCGGCGCCACGGTGCTGCTGGAGCGGGCGGACGAGCTGATCCGGCGCGGCAGGCTCACCGAGGCCGGGGCCGCGCCCACCACGTCGCCGCTCACGGCCCGTGAGCAGGACGTGCTGCGGCTGCTCGCCCGGGGACGCAGCAACCGCCAGATCGGCGAGGAGCTGTTCATCACCGGCAAGACGGCCAGCGTGCACGTCTCCAACATCCTCGCCAAGCTGGGTGCGGCCAGCCGCACCGAGGCCGTGGCCGTCGCCTTCCGCGAGGGGCTGATCGCCCCGGAGACGACGGCCCACGGCTGACGGGTCCTCAGTGGCAGGCGCAGTCGAGGCTGTTCAGGTCGACGGAGTCCGCCATGGCCTGCATGCCCTTGTCGTTGGGGTGGATGTGGTCCCCGCCGTCGAAGACGGGGAGCATCCGCTCATGGTCGTAGGGGCTGCGCAGGACCCGGTCGAAGTCGGTGACCGCGTCGAACTCGTCGCCGTGGCTCCGGACGAAGTCGTTGACCTCCTGTCGTACGGCCTCGGCGGCCGGGTCCCATTCCGGCCAGCCCTTGAAGGGGGCGATGGTGGAGACGACCACGCACTTGCCGGCGTCGTGGGACCGGTCGACGATCTCGCGGTAGCCGGAGATCAGGTCCGCCGCGGTGACACCACTGTGGGCCTTGAGGTCGTTGACGCCTTCGAAGAGGAACACAGTGCGCACGCCGGGCTGGGAGAGCACGTCCCGGTCCAGCCGGTTCAGGGCGCTCGGCCCGGCCCCGTCGGCCAGCACCTTGTTGCCGGAGATCCCCTCGTCGGCCACGCCCTTGACCGTGGTGTGCGCCTTCTGCAGACGGCGGGCGAGGTAGTCGGGCCAGCGGCGGTTGCGGTCACTGGTGGACTGCCAGCCGTCGGTGATGGAGTCGCCGAGCGCGACGACGGCACCGGTGGCCGCGGGCGGGCGCACCGAGACCGCGTCGAGGTAGAACCACGAGCCGATGCCCTCGGTCCAGTGGGCGCCGCTCTCCTCGGCGGTGTGGTCGCCCCGGGTGGCGTACGACGTCTGCAGGGCCATCCAGTGACCGGTGGCCGGGCCCGCGGCGTCCGGGCTGTGGAGGCTGACGACGAGGTTCGACCCGGCGGCCAGCGTGCCGGGCAGCGGGTCGCTGTACACCGTGGCGCCGGGTTCCACGGTGACGGAGGACGAGCCGTCGAAGGTGAGCCGCCTGTTGGTGCCGCGCACCAGCGCGGCGTCCTTCAGCTGGAGGCCGGCATAGACGCTGTCGAAGGTGACCGACTGGGTGCCGAACGCGTTGGAGAGCCGGATGCGGGGCTCCCGGCCGCCGACGCTGGTATGGACCACCATGCGGTAGCCGCGGTCGGCGGCCGAGTCGCCGATGGAGTAGGCGCTCGCGCCCCACGTGATCACCCCGTCGGGCGGGCTGACGGCGGCCGGTGCGGGCGTGGCCCGGAGGGCTGCGGCCGCGACCGCGACGGCGAGGAGCCGGGCCCAGCGGGCTGTCCGGCGGCTCATCGGTCGAAGCCCTTCAGGGTGACCGTGGCTCCGGGCTCGAGTGTCACCGTCCGGGTGCTTCCCGCGTGGGCGACCGTCGTGGTGCGGCCGCCGGTACTGCGGATCCGTGCTTCGGTCGGTTTCCCATCCCGCCAGCGTAGGTCGACGACGAAGCCGCCGCGGGCGTTCGCTCCGCTGAGAGCGCCGGAGGCGGCCCACGCGTCGGGCAGGGCGGGCAGGAGTTCCAGGTGGCCGGGGCGGGAGTAGAGCAGCATCTCGATCATCGCTGCAGGGGTACCCAGATTCGCGTCGATCTGAAAGATTCCGCGCCCCTGTTCCACCTGGTAGATGTCGAAGAGGTTGAAGGCGGTGCCGTTGCTGCCTCCGGTGGAGGGCCGGAGGTTGTTGACCACCAGCTGGTAGGCCTCGTCGGCGTGCTTGAGGCGGGCCCAGCACAGAGCGCGCCAGGCGTTGGCCCAGCCGAAGCTCTCCATGCCGCGGGCGGTGAGCAGGGCGGTGGCGCCCTGGACGATCTCGGCCGGGGTGGAGCCGTCGGGGCGGATGCGGTCGCCGGGGAAGAGTCCGACGAGGGGCGACAGGTGGCGGTGGGTGGTCTCGCCGAGGTTGTCGGGCGACATCCACTCCTCCAGCCAGCCCGTCGTGGGGCTGACCTGCGGGAGGTAGAGGCGTTTGCGGAGGCCGGCGATCGTGGCGGCGAATCCGGTGTCCTTCTTCAACTCGGCCGCCGCCGTGCAGTAGTTGCCGAACAGGGCCCACACGAGTTCCTGGGCGTAGGTGATGCCCTTGGCGTCGAGGGGGCCGTGTTCGGGCGACCAGTCGCTGTCGGCGACGAGGACCTCCCGGGTGGTGCCGGGCAGGGTCGTGGTCAGCAGCCGTGCCTCCCAGAACTCGCAGGCACCCTTCAGGAGGGGGTAGATCTACTCCAGATGGGCCCGGGAGGTGGTGAACTCGTAGTGCTCGTAGAGGGAGTTGCACAGCCAGGCGTTGCCCGCCGGGTGCCACCACCAGCCGCCCCCGCCGAAGGGGTTGGTGGAGATGGCGACCGTCCAGCCGGCGTTCTTGCCCGTCGAGTTGCGGTAACGGTTGCGGGGGTCGTTGAACAGCCTGCGGGTGAGGTCGTTCCAGGACGGCAGTTGAGCGACGCAGTAGTCCGTGAACGCGTCGAAGCACTGGGGCAGACCGGCCCGGTCGGTCGCCCAGTAGTTCATCTGGAGGTTGATGTCGGTGTGGTAGTCGCCCATCCAGTCGGGGTCATTGCCGTCCAGCCACAGCCCCTGCAGGGCGAGCGGCAGGCTGCCGCGTGAGGCCGCGATCGTCAGGTAGCGGCCGAACTGCAGGTACTGGGCCTCCAGTTCGGGGTCGGGCACTCCGTCCCGGGCACGGGCGTGCAGCCGCTCCCAGGTGTCAAGGGCACGCTGCTCTGCGGAGGAGGTGCCGAGCGAGACGTCCAGCTGCCCGAACAGGGCATGGTGGTCGGCGATGTGAGTGGACAGAAGGCTGCTCGCAGAGTGGCTGGCGGCCGCGCGGACCTTGGCGCGTGCGAGCTTCTGCGGGTCGAGGGAGGAGTCGCGGAAGTGGGCGGCGGCGTCGGGCGTGTAGTTGGTGCCGCCGCTCAGGACGACGGTGAGTTCCCTGCACCCGGTGAAGCCGATGTGCGGGCCCTTGACGGTGACGCTGCCGCCGGAGCCGTACGCGGTGATCGCGGCTCCGTAGCGCAGGCCGTTCGGGAGGGTGGCCCCGAAGGAGACCGCGGGCTCCTCGCCGTGCGTTCCCTCCAGGGTGATCGTGCCGGTGTAGCGGCCTCCCCCGCTCTGGGTGAAGTGCAGGACGATGACGTCGTCCGGGTGGCTGGCGAAGATCTGGCGTCGGTAGGTCACCCCGGAGCGGACGTACGACGTCTCGTTCACGCCCCGGGCGAGGTCGAGGGTGCGGCGGTAGCCGGAGACGGCGGACAGGTCGTGGTCGGGGATGTCCACGGCGAGCCGGGCCAGCAGGGTGAAGGAGCCGAAGTCCTGGCGACCGTAGGGGAACTGGCCGTCGGCGTCGAGGGTGTCGTTGAGGCCGCCGGTCCACAGGGTGGCGTCGGTGACGAGGAGGAGTTCACGGCCTGGGTCGTTGCTCACGAGGGCGCCGAGGCGGCCGTTGCCGACGGGCAGGCCCTGTTCGATCATCGAGTGCTCGTCGGCGGGGGCCTGCCACCACAGCCGGTGGCGGGCGTCGGTGTCGAGGGCGGCGACCGGTCTTTGCGGCGCCGCGGTCGCCTTGAAGGTGGGCAGGGCGGCGAGCGCGGCGGTCAGTGCGAGGACACCGCGTCTGGAGGGGGCGGGGGTCATGGCGGCTCCTGGTGGCTCGGTCAGGACTTCGGTACGTCGATCCGGTCGATGTCCGGCGCGTAGCCGGTGCCGCTGTCGAAGGTGATCGTGTTGGCGCCGGCCTTGAGCGTCACGGGCACGTACACGGCGGCCACGGTCCCCCAGTCGCCGGTGGCGGGGAGCTTGTGGCGGGTGGCGCCGCCGCCGTTCGCCGAGATGTCCACCGAGCGGGCGTCACCGCTGACGTAGGAGACCTTGATCTGGTAGGTGCCGGCCTTCGCGACGACGACGTCGTTGAAGGTCAGAGTGGAGCCGAGGTACAAGTTGCCGACCTTCTTCCCGTCGGAGCAGGCGGAGCAGTCGGCGACGGAGGCGTTGCCGCCGAGGGTGTTGGCGGAGGACTCGGCCTCGTGTCCCGTGAGGGCGACCGCGGTGCCGCGCGGGGTGACCGTGAACAGGCGCGAGCCGTGGGCGGGCAGGGCCTGGGTGATCTTGTTCTGGTAGGAGCCGAGGTTTTCGTGGTTCCACAGATCGCGGACGGACGCCTTGCCGGTGAAGCCGAGGGTGGTCCAGTCGGCGGTGACGGAGGCGGGGGCGTCGGCGAGGTTGAAAAGGGCGACGGTGTAGGTGCCGTCGGGGTTCTTCGCGGCCCAGACCTGCTGCGGGTCGGACGGGGTGACCGGCCGCGCGGGCGGGTTGGGGCCCTGGTCGATCGCGATGACCTCGCGGTTGGTCAGCAGGGAGAGCCCGTAGGAGTCCAGGCGGGTGAGGTCGTCGCCGGTGTACAGGGGGGACTTGGCGATGGCCCACAGGGTCGCGTAGCTCTGCCGTTCGGCCTTGGTGAGGCCGTCCATCTGCCCGTTGCCGACGTCGAGGGAGTCGAGGTCGTTCCAGCCTCCGGGTCCGGCGTGACGGGTCCAGGCCGGGGTGTCGTCCCAGCGGTCGTCGACGGAGTTCTCCCAGCTGACGAGGGTGTTGCAGTAGCACTCGACGTCGGTGTCGATACGCCAGCCCTGCGAGTGCTTCTTCCAGTCGGCGGCGTGGCCGATGTCGAGGGACCAGGAGATTTCGAGGTGGATCGGGCGGCCGGTGCCGGCTATCGCCTGGTGCCAGGCGGCCACGTCGGCAACGTTGTCGTACTGGTCGCCGCTCTTGCCGGATCCGGGGCCGACGCCGTCGAGCTTGAGGAAGTCGAAGCCCCAGTCGGCGATCAACTGGGCCTGCGAGTCGATGTACTTGCTGGTGCACGGCTTGGAGAAGTCGAGCTTGTAGGCGCTGTCCCAGCCGTTGGTGGTGCGCAGGTCGCCGTAGACGATGTCGGCGGTGGTGCAGCCCTCGGCGTTCCGGATCGGGGTCTTGCCGTCGCCGTAGGCCCCCTTCTCCAGGCCGGCCGGGAGGTAGATGCCGGCCTTGAGGCCCTTGGCGTGGATGCGATCGGCGACGGCCTTCATGCCGTGGGGGAAGCGGACCGGGTCGGGCTTCTGGCGGCCGTACTGGTCGAACCCGGACTTCCAGCTCTTGTCCATCCACCAGCCGGCGTCGATGTTGACGTACTCGTAGCCGTACTTCTTCAGCTTGCCGGCCAGGGCGTCGGTCTGCTTGAGGACGTTGGCCTCGGTGAGGTAGCTGTAGTCGCCGTCCGGGTTGAGGCCGGGGTATTTGGAGGACTGCATGCTCCAACTCGACCAGCCCATGTAGGGCTTGGCGGCGAGGGCGGGCGCGGGGGTGTCGGCGGCGTGCGCGGCGGGGACCGCGACCGCGGTGAGGGCGAGCACCAGCAGGGCTCTGGCGGGCATGACGAAGTACGAGGATGACCGCATGGGTCGTACCTCCAATGGAGTGCGGGTTCTTGTGCCGGTCTTGGTACGGGTTCCTATCGGCTCGTGTCCGGGCCGATGAAGGACTGGATGGCGGTGGCGGCGGCTCCGCGAGCCCACTCGTCGAAGGGCAGCGGGTGGGTGCGGACGTCGCACTGGGCGGCGGAGCCGAAGGCGGCCGCGACGAAGGCGTCACGGATCTGCTCGGCGAACAGGTCGTGGGCGGCGAGTCCCTCGCCGGAGATGATCACGCGTTCGGGTCCGAGGAGGTTGGCGACGGTGGCGATGCCCCGGCCGATCGCCTCGCCGGCGCGCGCGTACACGTCCCGGGCCGCGGCGACGCCTTCGCGGGCCAGGGCCAGGGCCGCCTCGGCGTCGGGGAGTTCGGCGCCAGTGGCCTCGCGGATCTGCCCGAGGATCGCGGCCTCCCCCGCGATCGCCTCGACGCAGCCGCGGTTGCCGCAGTGGCAGAGCGGGCCGGCCGGGTCGACGGTCACATGGCCGATCTCCCCGGCCACGCCGTGCGCCCCGGCGACCACCCGGCCGTGCACCACCAGGCCGCAGCCGATGCCCGCGCCCACCGTGACCACGGCGAAGTCGGACAGGCCCACCCCGGCGCCGAACCACTGCTCGGCGACCGTCAGGGCGCGGACGTCGTTGTCGACGGTGACCGGCAACCCCGTGGTCATGGCGGCGAGTTCGGCGAGCGGGACGTCGCGCCACTCCAGGAACGGCGAGTAGCGGACGGTTCCCTCGGCCCGGTCCACGTCGCCGGAGACGGCGATGCCGAGGCCCAGAACGGGGGCTGTGGAGCCGTCCGTCTCGGCCAGGAGCTTCTGGGTGAGCTCCGCGATGCTCTCCAGCACCGTCCTGGGGTCGCGGCCAGGAAGCGGCAGGTGCCGGACCACGCGGATACGGCAGCACAGGTCGGTCAGGACCCCGATGATCTCGTCCCCGGTGACCTTGATGCCGATGAACAGGGCCCGCCCTCCGTCGACCCGCACGAGGTTCGCGGGGCGGCCCAGCGCCGGACGGGCCTCCTCGTCCACGCCCTCCACCAGGTATCCGGCCTCGATGAGCGGGCGAACCGCCTTGGTGACGGCGGCCGGGGACAGGCCCACGCGCCGGGCCACCTCCAGGCGGGGCAGGGGGCCCTGGGACAGCACGGTGGTGAACACCTGTGAGGCGGCGGGGGTGTTGGCGGGAAAAGTCTCTCCGCGAGGGGTGGGGCGCATGGCCGGGAACTTAGAGGGATTCTTTTCCTTCGTCAATAAAAGAAGCAGGATCGGCTGTGCGTTCCAGAAGAGACTCCTGTGCCGACCGGATGACCAATCATCACTTTTCGCACTTTTCACAGCCATACTCTCCGCATCCGTACCGGAACTGACGAAGCGACAGGAGATCAGTCGGATGGCATCAGTACGAATGGTGGTCGGGGCGGTGGCCGGAGCGGTTCTGCTGCCCCTTCTCGCGGTCCCCGCCCACGCCGATTCACCCGCCGCGCCCGCGGTGGATCTCGCGGGTCTGCGCGGCGTGTTGCGTTCCGCGCTGGCCCAGGGCGCGCCGGGTTCCATGGCCCGGATCGACGACGGAGGCACGGTGTACCAGGCCGCGGCCGGTGTCGCGGACCGCGGAAGCGGGCGGGCGATGGGGGACGCCGACCGGTTCCGCATCGGCAGCGTCACGAAGACCTTCACCGCCGTCGTGCTGCTCCAACTGGTCGACGAGAAGAAGCTGAGCCTCGACGCGCCGGTCAACCGGTATCTGCCCGGGCTTCTGCCGGACGACCGGATCACGGTGCGGCACGTCCTGGGCCATCGCAGCGGGCTGTACGACTACACGAACGACATGTTCGCCAAGACGGTCCCCGGGTTCGAGGCGGTCCGCAAGAAGGTCTTCACACCTCTGGACCTGGTGAAGCTCTCGCTCGGCCGAGCGCGCACGAACGCGCCGGGCGCGGTGTACTCGTACTCCAACACCAACTTCGTCGTCGCCGGGATGCTCATCGAGAAGCTGACCGGGAACCCGGTGCGGACCGAGTACGAGAACCGGATCATCGCGCCGCTGAAGCTGAGTGACACGTTCTACGTGCACCCCGGCATGAAGATCCCCGGCCGTCACGCCCGCGGCTATCTCACCCCGGACCAGGCGGGCGCCCCGCTCGTCGACGCGACCGAACAGACCGTGTCGTGGGCGCAGAGCGCGGGCGGGCTCATCTCCAGCACCCGGGACCTGAACACCTTCCTGTCCGCCCTGCTCGGCGGCCGGCTCACCTCGGCCGCACAACTGGCGCAGATGGAGCGGTGGATGCCGGCGTCGGGCAGCGGTCAGGCGTACGGGCTCGGGCTGCGCCGCCGCGATCTGTCGTGCGGGGTCTCGGTGTACGGCCACACCGGTGCCGTACAGGGCTTCTACACGTACGCGTTCGCCTCGAAGGACGGCAAGCGTTCTCTGGCCGCGGTCGCCAACACGTCCAACAACGGCACGGTCCTCAACACGATGCTGCGCACCCTGGACTCCGCGTTCTGCGGCAAGACGGTCAAGGCGGTCAGGCCTCCGCACGGCAAGGCGCCGGTGGAGCGGCACGAGGACGTGGCGCCGGCGCTCACGCTGGACTGAGCGCGGGCCGGGAACCCCCGTGCCCCGGTGTCCGTTCTCCCGGCGGACGACGACATCAGGGCGGCACGATGAGCGAGTTGGTTCCCGGGGGCAATCTGCCCCTCCCCGAAGGGGCCGTCACCGTGCGGGTGCCCGGCCCCTTCGACGTGTCCGCCCTCGTCACGGACGAGGGCGGCAAGGTGCGGGGCGACGCGGATTTCGTGTTCTACAACCAGCCCTCCGCACCCGGCGCCCGGCTCTCGGGCGACACGCTGACCGTCGATCCCCGGCGGCTGCGCGCGGGTGCCGACAGGATCACGGTGGTCGTCAGCCCGGCCGACTCCGGCACTCCTCTGGGCCGACTGCCCGCCCCGGTCCTCCAGGTCACGGGCCCGGGCGGTCGCCCGCTCGCCCGGTTCGCGCCCCCGCGGCCACGGCAGGAGACCGTGCTGCTGCTCGCGGAGATCTACCGGCGGGGCGACGGCTGGAAGCTGCGGGCGCTCGGGCAGGGCTACGCGGACGGACTGGCGGGGCTGGCACGGGACTTCGGGGTGGACGTCGTGGACGACACCCCGGCGGCCCCGGTGCCCTCCGCGTCACCGGTGGCGTCGCGGGCCCGCCCTGCCCCCGCTCCAGCGTTCCGGACCGCACCGGCCTCGACCACGGCACACCCGGCACCGACCCTCCCCTCGCCCGACGCGGCCGCCTTTCTCACCCTGGTCAACTCGGCCCGTTCCACAGCGAGTTCACCCCCCGTCTCCCTCGACCCCCGGCTCATCGAAGCCGCCCGCGCCCACGCCTCGGCCATGGCCTCCGCGGGCCGGCTCGGTGTCGAGGGCGCGGACGGGGTCTCCGTCTTCCAGCGGCTCGCCGCCACCGGCTACGCGTACCTCACCGTCGGAGAGCACCTCGTCTCCGGCCCCCGCAACCCCTCCGAGCTCGTCGAGTACTGTCTGCGCACCGAGCAGCCCCGGCGGACCCTGCACGACCCGGCCTTCAGCCATGTCGGTCTGGCGCACGCCGACGGCCGCTCCGGCGACACGTACTGGACAGCGCTGTGGGCCAGGCCGCTCACGCCGGACGCCCTCACGCGGACCGCCGAAGAGGTCGTCGGCCTCACCAACCGCGAGCGCGCCCGGGCCGGGCTGCCGCCGCTCGCCGTCGATCCCCTGCTGGCCCATGCCGCGCAGGCGTACAGCACCGACATGGCGGTGCGCGCCTTCTACTCCCACACCTCGCCCGAGGGCACCCAGCCCTGGGACCGGGCAGCGGCCGCGGGCTCCGCCCGGCGCTCGATCGGGGAGAACATAGCCTGCGGCCAGCGCTCCGCCGCCGAGGTCGTCGAGGGCTGGATGAACAGCCCAGGCCACCGCGCCAACATCCTGAAGCCCGACTTCACCCACATCGGGATCGGCTTCGCGGGCGGCGGCCCGGCGGGCACGTACTGGACCCAGCTGTTCGGCGCCTGATTCCCGTACCGGAGGGGATCTTGGCGGAGGGGATCCCTCCGGGCCAGGATGCACCCATGAAGGGTGACCTGTTTTCCAGTGAGCACATGGTGCAGCCGGCCACGGCGCCGGGCATGACGGTCGAGAACGCCAAGTGCATCAGGTACGCGGTGCACGGCGAGATGCTCGCCCGCCAGGGGGCGATGGTCGCCTACCGCGGCAATCTCCAGTTCGAGCGCAAGGGCCAGGGCATGGGCGGCATGCTCAAGCGGGCCGTCACCGGCGAGGGACTGCCGCTGATGGCGGTGCACGGACAGGGCGAGGCCTGGTTCGCGCACGAGGCCCAGAACTGCTTCATCGTCGACGTGGAGCCCGGCGACGAGTTCACGGTCAACGGCCGCAACGTCCTGTGTTTCGACGCCTCGTTGGCGTACCGGATATCGACCGTGAAGGGAGCCGGCATCGCCGGTGGCGGTCTGTTCAACAGTGTCTTCACGGGGCACGGCAGGCTCGGCCTTGTCTGTGAGGGCAACCCGCTGGTGATCCCGGTCTCGGCGGACTTCCCGGTGTACGTCGACACGGACGCGGTCGTCGGCTGGACGGCGGGCCTGGGCACCTCGCTGCACCGCTCGCAGTCCATCGGGTCGATGCTGCGCGGCGGCTCAGGGGAGGCGGTGCAGCTGATGCTCCAGGGCTCGGGATACGTCGTCGTCCGGCCGAGCGAGGCGACCCCGCAGAAGGCGCAGCAGCACTGAGGCCCCAGGCAGTGATCTGCGCCTCACAGGCAACCCGTCCGGCTCCGTCCTCGTCTTGACCGGCAACGGATGACGCCCCGGCCCCAGGGTCGGGGCTCATTTTCAAGGCACTATGCACACCATGTATACACAGCGCGTATAGACGAGGTGTATACGGACGGAAAGGCATACATGTACGGCAAGGCATTCGCCCCGGAGTACCAGGGTGCGCTCACCGCTCTCTCCGTGAACTCCTCGCTGGACGACGTCCTGGCCGCCGGCACCGAGCAGTTGAGAGCGGCCGAGCGGGCCGGACGGCACGGGGAGGCCGCGCGCTCCGGACTCGCGGTCGCCGAGGCGCAGCGCAGGCTCGGTCAGGTCGCCGACGCCGACCGGGCCTGGAAGGCGAGCTACCGGGCCGCGCGTCGGGCCGACGACACCGCGGCCATGGCCTGGGCACTGTGGAGCGGCGGCACACTGGCCCGGCAACGGGGCCAGTTCTCCCTGGCCCGGCGGCTGTTGGGGCTCGCGGCCGAGTTCGGCGAGCGGGGCGGGGACGTCGTCGTGCGCGGGTACTCGCTGGCGGGTCTTGCCGAGACCGGCCGTATCCAGGGCGACTACGAGGCCGTCGGCCGGCTGCACGAGCAGCTGCTGGCCGAGGCCCGGCGGCGCGGCGAGGCACGGCACACGGTGTGGGCGCTGTCCGGCATCGCTCAGATGCACCGCAACACCGGGTCCTACGACACCGCGTTCGCCATGTTCGAGGAGGCGGCCCAGATCGCCACGGGGGCCGACGACCGGCGTGGTCACGCCTGGGCGCTGCGCGGGCTCGCCGACCTCGCCTCCGTCCGCGACGGCGACACCGAACGGGCCCTCGCCCTGCTGTCCGAGGCGGAGACGACATGCCGTGAGATGAACCTGTCCAGCGCGCTGGCCTACAACCACAAGATGCGCGGCAACGTCCTGTACCGGGCCGGGCGTTACTCCGAGGCCCGCGACCTGTACGAGCAGGCGCTCGCCGAGTTCCGCGCCATGGGCGAACCGCGCGGGGAGGCCCTGGCCCGGCTCGGGCTCGCGAAGGCACTGGCCCGCCTGGGCCGCGACCGTGCGGAGACCGCGGCCGAACTGGACGATCTGGCCCGCATGCTGGAGCGCACCGGGCTGCGGCACGCGCGGGAGATGGTGACCCGCGCCCAGGAGGAGTTCGGCGTGCGGGCGGAGGCGGTACGGTGACGACGCTCGCCGCTCCCGAAGTCCTTACCCGCTGCCGCGCGTTGGTGCGACCGGCACTCCAGGAGGCGGTCGGCCGGCTGCACCCCTGGGTGGGCGAGATGGCCGCCTACTCCTTCGGCTGGTGCGAGGTCGGCGGCGCCCCGGCCGAGGCGTCCGGCGGCAAGGGCGTGCGGCAGGCGCTCGCCGTGCTGGGCGCCGAGGCGGCCGGCGCACCCGCACGGGCCGGGGTGCCCGCGGCGGTCGCGGTGGAGCTGGTGCACGTCTTCTCGCTGCTCCACGACGACATCATGGACGGTGACCCGGCCCGGCGCGGCCGCCCCACGGTGTGGAAGGCGTACGGCACCGGACCCGCCGTCCTCGCGGGGGACGCCCTGTTCGCTCTCGCCGTCGAGACCCTGGCCGACGCCGGCTCCGACGCCCTGCGTCGGCTGTCCGCGGCCCTGTCCGACCTGGTGCGGGGGCAGGCGGACGACCTCCTGTTCGCCACCCGCCCCTGGATCGGCCCTGAGCGGGTGCGGCCGGACGAGTACCGGGCCATGGCCGAGCACAAGACCGGGGCGCTGCTGGGGTGCGCGGCGGCGCTGGGCGCCCTGCTCGGCGGGGCGCCCCCGGCCACGGTGGCCGCGCTGGACCGGGCCGGACGGCATCTGGGGGTCGCCTTCCAGATCGTCGACGACGTCCTGGGCATCTGGGGCGATCCCCTGACCACGGGCAAGCCGGTGCACGGCGATCTGCGGGAGCGGAAGAAGACGTTCCCCGTGCTCACCGCGCTCGACTCACCGACTCCCGCCGCGGCGCGCCTGGCGCGGCTCCTGGAGTCGGACGGAGCCCCTCAGGAGATCGCTGCGCTGATCGAGGAGTGCGGCGGCAGAACGGCCGCCCTCGCCGAGGCCCGCCTTCGCATGGCCCGCGCGGAGACGGCGTACGAGCTGCGGCCCCTGCTGGACTATCTCCTGCGGCGGGATCTCTGATACCGAGTTGACCTGGGCCGTCCCCGGGGACAGGGTTCGAATGGAGCTCTCCCCAGCCGGAAGGAACCGTCTTGATCGGGATCACGGACATCGAGCAGCAGGCCGGACTGATCGCAGAACATGTCGTCCGCACCCCGACCCTGCCCAGCCCCGGTCTGTCCGCGCTGCTCGGTGCTCCCGTCACCGTCAAGCTCGAACTGCTCCAGCGCACCGGCTCGTTCAAGGCGCGCGGGGCGACGGCCAAACTGCTGTCGCTGAGCGAGGCGGAGCGGGCGGCCGGGGTCGTGGCGGTCAGCGGCGGCAACCACGGGATCGCCCTCGCCCACATGGCGGCGGCCCTCGACGTCAAGGCGACGGTGGTCATGCCGCGTTCGGCGCCCGCCCGCTCCGTGGAGATCGTCGAGGCGGCCGGGGCCTCGCTGCGGCTGACGGACGACATGGACGGCGCCTTCTCGCTCGCGAAGCGCTTGCGGGACGAGGGGCTGACGCTGGTCCATCCCTTCGACGACCCCGTGGTGATCGCGGGGCAGGGGACCGTCGGACTGGAGTTCGCCGACGACGCGGACGACCTCACCGACGTCCTGGTCAGCGTCGGGGGCGGCGGACTGATCGCGGGCGTCGCGGCGGCGCTGCGGGCGCGGCGTCCGGGTGTCAGGGTCTGGGGTGTGGAGACCGAGGGCGCCGAGGCCATGTCCCGGGCGCTCGCCGCGGGTGGGCCGGTACCGGTCGCGCTGTCGTCCGTCGCGTCCACGCTGAGCGCCCCGTCCGTCTCACAGCTGACGTACGACCATGCGGCGGCTCTGGTCGCCGAGGTCCTCGTGGTGTCGGACCGGGAGGCCGTCCAGGGCTGTCTCGATCTCGCCGACCACGCCAAGGTGTGGGGCGAACCGGCGGCCGGGTGTCTTCTGCCCGCCGCCCGGAGAGTGCTGGAGCGGGTCGGCGACGACTGCCGTCTGGGCCTCGTGGTGTGCGGCGGCAACGCGACCACCGGCGACGTCATGGCCTGGGCGGGGCGATTCGGGCTGCGGTGAGAAAAGTGGTCAACCGCGGTCGCTCTACTGACTTGTGAGTCAGAAACCGGGCAACCAGAAAGCGGATTCCATCGGTTGCCGCTTTCATTGAACACACCCCGCCGCACCCCCCGTACCTCTGTGAAAGGTGAGAGCCAGGGGTTCAGCGAGGGATGACCATGGTCAAGGCGCACGTCTCCACACACGAGTTGGTCGCCGGACGGTACCGGCCCCTGGACGTCCTGCACCGCGAGACCAACCGGACCTGCTGGTACGGCGAGGACGTCGCGTCCGAACGCCCTTGCCTCCTCACCGAGATCGGACTGCCGGCCGGCATCGACGAGGACACCTCGCTGCGCACCGCCGCGGGAGTCGTCCGGATGTCCAAGACCATGCGGGTGCTCTCCCCCGGCCGGATCGCCGCGGTCGTGGACGCCGTGGCGCAGGAGGGTGTCCTGTGGACCGTCACCGAGCCGGTCGACGGCATCCCGCTGGGCGAACTCCTGGACCGGCAGGGGACGTTCGACCACGTGCGGGCGGCCCGCATCGGCCTGGAACTGCTGGAGGTTCTGGAGGCGGCACACGCCGAGGGCATCACCCACGGTGAACTCAGCCCCGGCCAGGTGTTCGTGCACCCCCAGGGTCCGGTGGTCGTCACCGGCTTCGGCCTGGCGGGCGCGACCCTCGCCCCGAGGCTGTCGGCACCGTCGTACGCCTCCCCCGAACAGGCCCGTGACGAGCGCATCGGGCCGGCGGCCGACCTGTGGGCGCTCGGCGCGATCCTCTACACGCTGGTCGAGGGGCGTCCCCCGTTCCGTGACCGCGACCGTCCCGCGGCCACCCTGAAGGGGGTCGACCGGCTGCCCCTGCGGGCCCCGGTGCGGGCCGGGCCGCTCGCCCCGACCGTGCAGGGGCTGCTGCGCAAGAGCTCCCACGAACGGTTGAGCCGCGCGGCCGTGCGCAGCGCGCTCCTCCGGGTCCTCGACGAGTCCCCGGAGGCGGCCCTGCCGGAGGAGGAGCCCAGGGCCCGGCGGCGCGTCCTGCACGGTGTGGCCCCCGGCCGCGGCAGCCGGCTCCTCATCGCGGGGACCGCCCTGGCCGTCGTCACGGTGGCCGCCGCGGTCCTGACGATCACCAAGGCGCTGCCCGGCAGCGACAGTTCGACGACCGGTGAGGCGCCCGCCCCCTCCGCGTCGGCCTCCGCCTCCGCGCCCGCCCCGGCACCCCCGGCTCCCTCCCCGTCGGTCACCGCACCGGGAAACCGCACCGACGAGACCTCCCGCCCGCCCGCGTCACCGACGCCCACCCCGTCGCCGAGCAGGACGGCCGCTCCCACCGCGGGCACGGGACTGCCGAGCGGATACCGCGTGTACCGCTCCCCCGAGGGCTTCTCCCTCGCCCTGCCCAAGGGCTGGAAACCGCTGGAGACCCAGCGCCAGGAGGACCTTGCGTACCGCGTCACCTTCGGCGCCTCCGGCGACCCGCGCACGCTCGCCGTCACCTACAGCAAGGCCGTCGGCACGGACGCCGTGGCCGTGTGGCGCGACGACGTGGAGCCGGGGCTGCGGGACAACCCCGGCTACGAGCGCCTCGGCGACATCCGCGCGACGACCTACCAGGGCCGCGAGGCCGCCGACATGCAGTGGGTCGAGGACGTCGACGGCACCCGGGTGCGCACCTTCGGCCGCGGCTTCCTCATCGGCGGGGGCCGCGGCTACTCGCTGCGCTGGACGACCCCGGCGGCCGACTGGAACGACGACGCGAACCAGGAAGCGCTGGACACCTTCCTGAGCACCTTCCGGGTGCCCTCGGGCTGAGCCGCCCTCAGCCCGAGCGCGGCGCCCGCATCCGCCGCAGCGGACCGCCGTGCAGGGGCTGGGTGCGCCAGCGCGCGGTGAACGTCCGGTCCGTGAGCGAGCACGTGACCAGCAGGTGGTGCGGGGTCTCCAGGAACGCCAGGTCGACGACGAGGGTCTCCGCGTCGCTCCAGCCACCGCTCACCGCGACCGGCACGGGCTCGTCGACGACCGTCCAGCCGCTCTCCCCGGCTCCGAGCCCCAGTTCCAGCCGGTCGCCGTCGTCCAGGAGGCTCACCCGGCCGCCCGGATCCACCTCGATCGCGGTCAGGGTCGGCTGGGCGGCGCACGTGCCGCCGTGGGGCGTGAAGGCGGTGTTCCAGTCCTGGGACCGGTCGGCGGGCGCGGGCTTGCCCTCGGCGGGCGGCAGCGCGAGCCGGGTCAGCCGAGCGGCCAGGGCCGCGTCCGCCGCCTCACCGCCGCTCAGCGGGCCGGGGCCGAAGGCGGGGAGCAGATGCTCCCAGACCAGGTCCAGGACCCTCTGCATGTCCACGGTCTCCGAGGTGATCGCGAGCACCGCGTCCTGTTCGGGCAGTACGACGCAGAACTGCCCGTACGCCCCGTCCCCGCGGTAGCCGTGCCGGGCCATCCAGAACTGGAAGCCGTAGCCCTGCTGCCAGTCCGACCAGCCGTCCACCATCGGTGTCCCGTGCGCGATCTGCACCCGTGTCGCCTCGGCCACCCACGACTCGGGCAGCAGCCGCTCGCCCTCCCACACCCCGCCCGCCAGATACAGCTGGCCGAGCCGGGCGACGGCGTCGGTCGTGGCGTGCAGCCCGCTGAAGCCGAGCTCGCGGCCCCTGCGGTCGGCGATCCAGGACACCTCGCCGATACCGAGCGGCTCGAACAGCCGGGGCCGCAGGTACTCGCTGAGCCTCTGGCCCGTGACTCGCTGGACGATCGCGGCGAGGGTGTAGGTGGCGGGCTGGTTGTAGGCGAAGACGGTGCCCGGGTCCCGGTCCGGCGGGACCAGCAGGAAGCCCCGGACGAGCTCGTCGCGGTCCAGAGCGCGCGTCCGGTCCAGCGTCTCCTCCACGTGACCGCTGGCCATCGACGCCACATGCCGTACCAGCATGGCGCGGCTGCGCGGGTCGGTGACCTCGGCCTCGAACTCCGGGAAGTACGAGATCACCGGGTCGTCCAGCCCGATCAGCCCCTCGGCGGCGGCGAACCCGGCGGCCGTGGCCGTGAAGCTCTTGCTGAGCGAGTAGAGCAGCTGGGGCCGCGCCGGGGCGTACGGCGCCCACCAGCCCGAGGCCACGACCTGGCCGTGGCGCAGCAGCATCAGGCTGTGCGGTTCGAGGTGCGGTTCGGCTTCGAGGGCGTCGAGGAAGGCCTGTATGCCGGCCGCGTCGACGCCCTGGGCGGCGGGGGTGCTCGTGGGCAGGGAACTCATGCACGCATCCTCCCCCGTGCACCGGCCTTGATCGAGAGGGCCTCGGAAGCCCGTTTTCCCCTCCGGTCACCGGGGACTCGGACCCCATGGTGCAAATCGGATACACGATGATGACCGAGCAGGCAGGCCCCCGTGAGCTGGTGGACCATGTGGTGCGGGCCGAGGAGGTGGGCTTCGACTTCTCCGTGACCTCGGACCACTACTTCCCGTGGCTGCGGTCGCAGGGACACTCGCCGTACGCGTGGAGCGTGCTGGGGGCGGCCGCCCAGGCGACCTCGCGCATTCCGCTGATGACGTACGTGACCTGTCCCTCCTTCCGGTACCACCCGGCGGTGGTGGCGCAGAAGGCGGCGACCATGCAGCTGCTCTCGGAGGGCCGGTTCCGGCTGGGACTGGGCTCGGGCGAGAACCTCAACGAGCATGTGGTGGGCGGCGGCTGGCCGTCGGCCGACGTACGGCACGAGATGCTGGAAGAGGCGGTGGAGATCATCCGCGCGCTGTTCCAGGGCGGCCACGTGAACCACCGCGGGAACCACTTCGACGTCGAGTCGGCCCGGCTGTGGGACCTGCCCGACGAGCCGCCGCAGATCGGTCTCGCCGTCTCCGGGGAGCAGTCGTGCGCCCTGGCCGGCCGCCTGGCCGACCTCGTCATCGCCACCGAGCCCAAGGCGGGCCTCCTCGACGCGTTCGACCGCAACGGCGGCGAGGGCAAGCCGCGGGTGGGACAGCTGCCCGTCTGCTACGACCCCGACCGGGACACCGCGATCAAGCGGGCGCACTCCCAGTTCCGCTGGTTCGGCAACGGCTGGAAGGTCAACTCGGAGCTGCCGCACCCGGATTCCTTCGAGTCGGCCACCCAGTTCGTCACCCCCGACGACGTGGCGGCGTCGATCCCGTGCGGCGACGACCCCGACGCCTTCGTCGAGGCCGTACGTCCGTACGCGGAAGCCGGCTTCACCGAGATCGCGCTGGTGCAGATCGGCGGCGAGTCCCAGCCCGCGTTCCTGGACTGGTCGGAGAAGACGCTGCTGCCCGCGCTGCGCGACGCGTTCGCCTGAGCGGGCCGGGCTGCCGGGGCGGTGCCCCGCGGGTGCAATAGGCTTCCGACCCGCACCTCGTGCGGTCCGAACGAGCCTGACCAGGAGAAACACCCGTGACCCTAGCGATCGACCCGTCCGACACGTCCTCCGGGGCCTCGGTCGAGACGTCCGGCGCGCCCCTGTCCGACCTCGTCGCGCGGGACGCCCGCGAGTTCGGGGTGTACGCGCGGACCGGCGGATGGGCCTTCGGCCTGATGGTGGCGCGCAGCGTACGGCCCGGCGGCCAGGGCGCCGACGAGACGCCGAAGGTGTCCGCGAAGGAGTTCGCCGAGCTCGCCGGCTGCTCGCCGGAGCGCGTCATGCGCTACTACAAGGCCTGGGACCGGGCCGCCGACGACGGCATGGTCCCGCACTTCGAGGCGCTCGCTCCGGGCCAGGAGGTGGAGCTTCCGGACTCGGACGTGTGGCTGACCTACTACTCCTCCCGCAGCAGCGCCGCGTCCGACCGCGGCACCGCCATCGCGGAGGCCGCCGAGGCCGAGGGCATCCGCCCGACCAAGGCCCTGGAGGTCGCCGAGAACCCGACCGCGCTGCGCGCCGCGATCCTCGCCGACCCCTCCACCGCCCGGGCCGCACGCAGCGCGCTGCTCGACCGGCTCAAGGAGGACCCGGAGCTGCAGGCGTCCCTGGCCCGGGACGTGGTGCGCACGGACGATCTGAAGAAGGCCGTGGCCACCGAGAGCAGGGCGGCCGACCGGATCGGGTACGTCCGCCAGATCGCCGAGTCCGGGCAGGTCAAGACCCCGGCCGGGCAGACCATCGACGCGCCGGTCGACCTGCGCCAGGAGGCCGAGCGGCACCTGTCCCTCCTGGAGGAGATGGAGGAGGACGAGGACACCGGCGAGTGGGCCGCCGAGGCGTTCGACACCATGAAGTCCCTCGTCGCCGAGGCCGTGGAGGCCGATCCCGAACTCCGGGTCCAGGAGCGGCGGACGAAGTTCTACAACAGCCTCCAGCGGGCCACCAAGGTGTTCGAGGAGCTGACCTTCGACGACGCCCAGGACTTCTACGAGGACGACATGGTCCAGCAACTGGAGGAACTCCAGCAGGCCATCGCCTCGTGCATCACGGCTTTGCGCACCGCGAAGGGGAATCACCCGGTCGGCTGAGCATCTTGGCCGTGGGAGGGGTACTAGAGGGCTCTATGTCGTTCTCCCCGGAGGCCCTCAGGTGAACTCCTTCGTCCACAGGACCGCCCACAAGACCCTCGTCGTGCAACTGCAGGCGGGCGGCACGGGCCGGTGCCCCGTGCTCGCCCACCTGGGGTACGACGCGACGGACCCGTTCGCCGTCACCGCGGTGTTCAGCCATGACGGCCGGGTGCTGGCGCGGTGGCGGCTGGACCGGGAGATGCTCGCCGAGGGCCTGCGCGGCCCGGTCGGCGTCGGGGACGTGCGTTTCAGCCCCGTCTCGACCGGTGTCTGGGAGGAACTGCGCATGGAGTTCTTCGGCGACGCCCGCTCCGACGGGGGCCGCCAGCACGCCGTGGTCTTCGCGTGGGCCCCGGCGCTGGCGTCCTTCCTGCGCGAGACCCGCGAGCTCGTGCCGCCGGGCCGGGAAGAGGTCAGAGTGGACGACTTCCTGGCCTCGGTCATCGCCGGCGGCTGAGAGGGGGGTCGGAGCGCACACGGCTTGAGTAGCCGTACTCATGCCTCGGTTGTCGTCCTGCCCCGACGATGAGGGCTCCTACGACAAGGAGTGCCTCATGACCGCTGTGCGACGGCGCCTGCCCGTCCTGCTCGCCTGGGCCGTGGTCGCCGCGCTGGCCCTGTCCGCCTGGGGCCCGCGGGACCGCACCACCTGGTTCCTGGAGACGGTGTGGGTCCTGGTCGGGCTGCCGCTGATCGTGCTGACGTGGCGCCGCTTCCCGCTGACCGACCTGCTGTGCTGTCTGCTGGCGGTCCACGCGCTCGTGCTGATCGTGGGCGGCCACTACACCTACGCGCAGGTCCCGCTCGGCGACTGGGTGCGCGACACGTTCGGCCTCGACCGCAATCCGTACGACCGTTTCGGCCACCTCATGCAGGGGTTCGTGCCGGCGGTCCTGGTCCGGGAGTTGCTCAGCCGTACCTCGCCGCTGCGGGGCAGCCGCTGGCTGGCGCCGCTGACGGTGTGCGCGTGTCTGGCCTTCAGTGCCGTCTTCGAGATGCTGGAGTGGGCGGCCGCGGTGATCGGCGGTCAGGCGGCTGACGCCTTCCTGGCCACACAGGGCGATGTGTGGGACACCCAGTGGGACATGTTCTGCGCGCTGATCGGTGCCACGGTCTCGGTGCTGGTGCTGTCCCGCCCGCACGACCGGCAGGTGGACCGGCTGGCCCTCACCGCGTCGTATGGCGCCGGCGCGTCCACATCGGCACTCCGAACCAGCACACCAGGTACCAGGCCACGACTCCGGTGACGAGCCAGGGCACCCAGTCGTCGTGGGTCGCCACCCGCAGGATCAGCAGCAGGGCCGCCGTCATCGTCGTCAGCAGGAGGACCAGCCCGACGAAGGTCAGCCGGGAGGCGATCCGCACGGCCTGGGGTTTGATGCGCCGGCCCGAGACCAGCCGGTGCAGGGAGACCGGTCCTATGAGGGCGCCGGTGGCGCAGGAGCCGAGGACGACGGTCACGATGTAGATGACCTGGTCGGTGTGGGCCAGGTGGGCGTACTTCGGGGTGAACACCACCGTGAGCAGGAAGCCGAACAGGATCTGCACGCCTGTCTGCGCGACGCGGATCTCCTGGATGAGTTCGCCCCACATGCGGTCCGCGCGCTCTTCCTCGGTCTCGTCGCGGCCCGTCCGTCTCACCGTCTCCACCATGCGCTACGGGTATCCGGTGACTGATCGTTGAAACAGCGCGGCCCCGGGAGCGGCGAGGGGCCGCGTCCCGGGGCCGGGTGGCTTCACCAGCGGTTCTCGACCTGGTCCTTGATCCGGCGGTCGTAGAGGTCGCGGATCGCCGCGAGGGTCTCCTCGGACAGCGGCGGCAGCTTGGCGGCGGCCGCGTTGGCGCGGGCCTGCTCGGGGTTGCGGGCGCCGGGGATGACAGTGGTGACGCCGGGCTGCTCGATGATCCAGCGCAGGGCGAGCTGGGCCGGGGTGTAGCCCTCGGGCGCGAGGGCGGAGAACTCGGCGGCGGCCTCGACACCGGTCGTGTAGTCCACGCCGGAGAAGGTCTCGCCGACGTCGAAGGCCTCGCCGTGCCGGTTGTAGGCGCGGTGGTCGTTCTCCGGGAAGAGGGTGTCCGGGGTGTACTTGCCGGACAGCAGGCCGGAGGCCAGCGGGACCCGGGCGATGATGCCCACGCCCGCCTCCCGCGCGGCGGGCAGCACCTCGCGCAGCGGCTTCATGCGGAAGGCGTTGAGGATGATCTGCACGCTCGCCACACCGGGCCGCGCGATCGCGGTCAGCGCCTCCTCGCAGGTCTCCACGCTCACGCCGTAGTGCGCGATGCGCTCCTCCTCGACCAGGGTGTCGAGGGCGTCGAACACCTCGTCGGTGGAGTAGACGGGCGTCGGCGGGCAGTGCAGCTGGACCAGGTCGATGCGGTCGACGCCGAGGTTGCGGCGGGAACGGTCGTTCCAGGCGCGGAAGTTGTCGAGGACGTAGTTCTCGGGGATCTGGTCGACGCGGCGGCCCATCTTCGTCGCGACCAGCACATGCAGGTCGGGCCTGCCGCTCAGGAACGTGGCGATGGTCTGCTCGCTGCGTCCGTCGCCGTACACGTCCGCCGTGTCGAAGAAGGTGACCCCCGACTCGGCGGCCGCCTCCAGCACCGAGAGGGCTTCCTTGTCGTCTACGTCTCCCCAGTCGGCCCCCAGTTGCCAGGTGCCGAGTCCGACGACGGATGCGTGCTGCTGCGACCTGCCGAATGTGCGCTCGTCCATGCCGTCAGTCTGTCATCTGTCGCCGACCTGCGCGGACCGGGTCCCTCCGGGGCGGGACCCGTGAAATGTTCACTCGCACGGGTGACACGCTTCGACGCAAGGCATGCACGTGTCAACATCCGCCTAGCGTGACCCCGTGACTGATCGTTTCGTGAGCAACCACCCGCAGGACACGCCGTCCTGGACCCGTCGCGGCTTCCTCGTGAGCGCCGCCGCGCTCGCCGCCGTGCCGATTCTGCTGCCGGCCGATCCGGCGGCCGCGGCCGACGAGCTGCCCGATTTCCCGGCGGGCGTGGCCCTGCACCGCTCGGCGTACCGGAACTGGGTCGGCGAGATCACCGCCGACGGGCTGTGGGCCTGCGCGCCCACCGGCCCGGAGCAGGTGGTCGACGTCGTCAACTGGGCCTGGCGGCACGGCTGGCGGGTCCGCGCTCGCGGCTCCTCGCACGGCTGGTCGCCCCTCACCATCACCGAGGGCACGGCCTCGGACGCGCCCGTCCTCCTCGTCGACACCGCCTCCCACCTCACCGGCCTGTCCCTGGACTCGGCCTCCGCCGTGCGGGCCGGCACCGGCGTCACGCTGGAGGCGCTGCTCACCTATCTGGAGGGGCACGGACTCGGGGTCACCGCCGCGCCCGCGCCCGGTGACCTCACCCTGGGCGGCGCGCTGGCGATCGACGCGCACGGCACCGCCGTTCCGGCCGACGGGGAGCAGCGGCTGCCGGGACAGACGTACGGCTCGCTGAGCAATCGCATCCTGTCGCTGACGGCGGTGGTGTGGGACGAGGCCGGCGGGGCGTACGCGCTGCGTACCTTCAGCCGCGCCGAGGCCGACAGCGCCGCCCTGCTCACCCACCTCGGGCGGACCTTCGTCACCGAGGTCGTCCTTCGGGTGGGCGCCAACAGCGATCTGCGCTGTGTGAGCCGGGTCGACATCCCGGCGGCGGAGCTCTTCGCGGCGCCCGGCGCCGACGGGCGGACCTTCGCGAGCTTCCTGGAGCAGGCCGGGCGGGTCGAGGCGATCTGGTTCGCCTACACGGAGTTCCCGTGGCTGAAGGTGTGGAGCGTGGCGCCGACCAGGCCGCTGACCTCGCGGCGCGTGACCTCGCCGTACAACTATCCCTTCTCCGACAACGTGCCGACCGTGGTGGCGGATCTGGCCGGGCGGATGGTGTCGGACGCGGCCTGGTATCTGGCACCGGTGCTCGGCAACGCGCAGCTCGACGTGGCGACGGTGGGGCTCACGGCCACGCTGTCGGCGGACATCTGGGGGCCGTCCAAGAACACGCTGCTCTACATCAAGCCGACCACGCTGCGGGTGACCGCGAACGGGTACGCCGTCCTGACCGGCCGGGACCAGGTGCAGCGGGTGGTCTCCGAGTTCACGGACTTCTACCGGGAACGCCTGGCCGCGTACACCGCTCAGGGGAAGTTCCCGGTCAACGGGACGGTGGAGATCAGGGTGACCGGGCTCGACGATCCGGCCGAGGCCGAGGTGGCCGGGGCGCGGGCCCCGCTGCTGTCGGCGCTGCGGGCGGACGGGGCGCGTCCCGAGTGGGACACGGCGGTGTGGCTGGACATCCTGACGCTGCCGGGGACGCCGTACGCGGAGGCCTTCCTGCGGGAGATCGAGCAGTTCCTGTTCGACGGGTACGAGGGGACGCGCGTCGAGTGGTCCAAGGGCTGGGCCTACACGGACGACGCCGTGTGGGCGGACGAGGAGGTGCTGGGCACGACGATTCCCGGGTCGTTCGGCGAGGCGGTGTGGGGGCAGGCGGCGGGCGTGCTGGACCGGCTCGACCCGCACGGGGTGTTCGGCAACGCCTTCCTGGACCGGCTGTTCCGCTAGGGCGTCAGGTGGGCCTGCACTGTGGGGGCGTAACGGTCCACGAGGTCCTCCACGGGGGTCGCCCTCAGCTCGGTGCCCCGGGCGATGCCGTACATCACGCCCAGGCCGAGAAGGGTGCCCACCGCGAGTTCGGCGCGCAGGCCGGCGTCGGGCCCGCCCAGGCGCTCGGTGAGGCGATCGACCACCTGGGCGCGGAAGTTGACGCGCAGGGGGTCGCCGTGTTCGCCCTGGACGGGGGCGAAGGCGATCCTGAGCAGCGGGTCGGCACCGCGTTCGATCTGGCCGGTGAGGACGTGGCGGACCATGTGGCGGCCCAGGTCGTCCAGGGGGGCGTCGAGCAGGGCCGTCGCGTCGGACTCGAAGGACATGACGCGGGCGAGGAGGGCGTCCTTGTTGCCGAAGTACTTCACGATCAACGGCGGGCTGACGCCCGCTCGTTCGGCGACCGCCTTGAGGGTGATGTCGGCGTGCGGGGTGCGGGCCAGGAGGTAGCGGGCCGCCCTGAGGATGGCGGCCTTGGTCGCCTCGGCGTCCCGGCGGGCAGGTGCGGCGGTGGGGGGCGTTGTACTCACGGCACTCATGCTCCCTCCATCGCCTCGTCCCGCGCGCCGTGGGGGCGGCCCCTGGACCGGCGCGGCGCCTCGGAGGCGAAGTCGCCCGGGACAGCCGGCGCCGCACGCCGGGACAGGCAGACCCGACCACCCCGGCCACCCGACAGCGGGCGCACGGCACTCATGCTCCCTCCATCGCCTCGTCCCGCGCGCCCCTGGTGCGGCCCCTGGCCCGGCGGGTCCCGTCGGGTGTCGCGTCGCCCGGGATGGTCAGGGCCGCCGCACAGGCCGCGAGGGCGACCGCTCCGGCAACGGCGAAGGCCAGCAGGTAGCCGTGCAGGGTGGGCACGGGCGCGCCGCCGACCAGGCTGGTGTGGTGGACCAGCACCGCCGCGACCGCCGCGCTGGAGGTGGCCTGGCCGATGGTGCGCATCAGGACGTTGACGCCGTTGGCGGAGGCCGTCTGCTCGGCCGGAACGGCACGCAGGATCAGCGTGGGCAGGGCCGAGTAGGCGAGGGTGGTGCCGGTGGACACCACGGTCGCGCCCACGATGATCATCCACAGGTCGCGGCTGTCCGCGATGCGTACCGCGTAGCCGCACGCGATGACCGCGGCGCCCAGGGCGAGCGTGACGCGCGGGCCGCGGGACGTGGAGATCCGGGCCGAGAGCGGTGAGAACAGCAGCATGGTGACACCGCCCGGCAGCAGGCACAGGCCGGTGGCCACGATCGACAGGCCGAGTCCGTAGCCGCTGGCCTTCGGCGCCTGGACCAGCTGGGCCGTCACCAGGGAGTTGGCGTAGAACGCGAAACCGGTGAGCAGGGCGGCCACGTGGGACAGGCCCACCCGCGGGCGGGTGACGAGCCGCAGGTCGACCAGGGGCTGCTCGGTGCGCAGTTGGCGCCACCACCACAGGGCCAGGACGGCGACGGACACCAGGAACAGGCCGAGGACGCGGGGGCTGCCCCAGCCCCACTGGCCGCCCTGGGACACCCCGAGCAGCAGACTGACCAGTCCCACGGCCAGTCCCAGGGCGCCCCCCACGTCGAAGCGGCCCGGCTGTCGTACCGGCGACTCGCGGACCGCCCACGACACGGCCGCCACCCCGAGGGCGCCGAGGGCGCTGGTCATCCAGAACATGGTGTGCCAGTCGGCGTACTGGACGACCATCGCGGCCAGCGGCAGCCCTAGCGCGGCGCCGATGCCCACCGTGGAACTCATCATCGCGACCGCGGAACCCCGGCGCTCGGGCGGCAGTTCGTCGCGCAGGATGCTGATCGACAGCGGCACCACGGAGGCGGCGGCACCCTGGAGGGCGCGGGCCGCGATGAGCACGGTGATGTCGGACGACAGGGCGCACATCACCGAGCCGGCCGTCATCAGGACCAGGGACGCCGTCAGCACCTTGCGCTTGCCGTACATGTCACCGGCGCGGCCGAGCACCGGGGTGAGGACCGCTCCGGCCAGCAGGGTCGCCGTGACCATCCAGGAGACGGCGCCGGGCGAGGAGTGCGTGAGCCGGGGCAGGTCGGGCAGCAGGGGGACGACCACGGTCTGCATGACGGCCATGAGCACGCCGCACATGGCCAGCACCGGGACGGTGAGCCGGGCCCGGGGACCGGCTCCGCGGGGCGGGGATATCGGGCCCTGCTGGTCCATCGGTGCTCCGCATTCGACAGGGAAAGCAGCGGGTGAATGACAATTCACTCTATCGGTGAATCGTCATTCACCCAACCCTTTCCGAGGTCGGAGGCTACTTGCGGTCGGACGCTACTTGCGCGAGGCCAGCTCCCGCGCGTGCACGCTGCGTGCGACCTTCGGGCCGAGCCAGCGCTTGAACCTGCGCAGCGCCTCCAGCTGCCCGGCCGCCCTGTCGAGCCGGTAGTACAGCTGGGGCGGGACATAGGGCAGCAGGGGTGAGTGCCGCTGGCCGAGCAGGGCGAACATCTGCTCCGGGGGCAGATCGATGTAGCGGGGCAGGTTCTCGTACCACTGGGCGCTGTAGCGGGCCGCGCTCTGGACGGAGAGCAGCTCCGACTTGCGCCGGCGCTCGTAGCGGGCGAGTGCCTGCGGAAGCTCGCCGTGCGCGTGCAGGGCGTCGCCCAGCGCGATGGCGTCCTCCAGGGCGAGGGTGGTGCCGGCGCCGACGGAGTAGTGGGTGGTGTGGGCGGCGTCGCCGAGCAGGACGAGGTTGTCGCGGTGCCAGGTGCGGTTGGTGAGGGTGCGGAAGGTCAGCCACTGGGCGCTGCCCGAGCCGGCGGAGCGGCCGATCAGCGGGTGGCCGTCGAGGATGTCGGCGAACAGCTTCTCCAGCAGGGCGAGTCCGTCCGCCTCGTCGGCGCTGTCGAGGCCGAGGCCGGTCCAGGTCCGCGGGGCGCACTCGACGACGACGGTGCTGCGCTCGGGGCTGAAGGCGTAGCCGTAGCACCAGATCCAGCCGTGGTCGGTCTCGACGAAGGCGAAGGTGAAGGCGTCGAAGACCTTGCTCGTGCCGAGCCAGATGTAGCGGTTGCGGCCCTCTTCGGTCTCGGCGCCGAAGTGGTCGGCATGCCCGGAGCGCAGGACGCTGCGCACGCCGTCGCCGGCCACGACGAGGTCGGCCGCCGGGAGGTTGCCGGGGGTGATCTCGTGCTCGAACTCCAGGCGTACGCCCAGGGAGCGGGCCCGTGCGGCGAGGATCTCCAGCAGGCGGTGGCGGCCGATGCCGAAGCCCTCGTCACTGGCGCGCCGGGTGACCAGGTCGCGCACCCGGGCCTCGCCCTCGTTCCAGGTGACCGAGGCGTCCTCGATCGCGCGGGCCGACTCGGGGTCGTGGACGTGGAGCTTGTCGAGCAGTCCGCGCCAGTAGGTGACGCCCCAGCCGTAGGTCGAGCCCTCCGGGTCGCGCTCGTGGACCGTGATGTCGTGGGACGGGTCCTGCCGTTTCAGCAGGATCGAGAGATACAGGCCGGCGGGCCCGCCGCCGACGCAGGCGACCTTCACACGCACCCCTAGGAATTACCCAAAGCGTTCAATTGGCAACGCAGGGTAGCAGCCGGGGAGCATGGGGCCCGCGCTTCGGATCACGTCACTTTCGGCACGTGAGGCGGGCCACTGCCTGCGGGTTCGCCCGCAAAGGATCATCGAATCCGCGGTCCGCGAGCGGAGGAATTCCTCCGTCCGGGTTCCCGAAAGCCCTCTCTACAGCAAGATCATCTTTGTTCAACGCTGTACGACATTTTGGGAATTGTCTGGATCACGGCCAACCGGTCACGAGCGTTTTCTCCCGCTCTCGGCAGGGCCGATAGGCATGCGGAGTCCGTCAACTCAGGAGGCACACCGCATGCCGGAACTCAGCCGCCGTACCGCGCTCACCGCGACGGCCGCCCTCGCCGCAGGGGCGGTCACCGCCCCGCGCGCGTCCGCCGAGGAGCACCACCACGGGTCACCCGGGTCCTTCGACGAGGTCTACCGGGGCCGCCGGATACAGGGCCGGTCCACGGGGGGCCATCACGGCGGCTACCGGGTGACGGTCGACGGCGTGGAACTGCACGTGATGCGCAACGCCGACGGCACCTGGATCAGCGTCGTCAGCCACTACGACCCGGTGCCCACCCCGCGCGCCGCCGCACGGGCCGCCGTCGACGAGCTCCAGGGCGCACAGCTGCTGCCGTTCCCCGCCAACTGACCGCCCCGTACGCCTCTTTGGAGCATCCGCACATGACCGTCCGCAAGAACCAGGCAACCCTGACCGCCGACGAGAAGCGGCGGTTCGTCGCCGCCGTCCTGGAGCTGAAGCGCAGCGGCCGCTACGACGCGTTCGTCACCACGCACAACGGCTTCATCATGTCCGACACCGACAACGGCGAGCGCACCGGCCACCGTTCGCCCTCCTTCCTGCCCTGGCACCGCAGATTCCTGCTCGACTTCGAGCGCGCCCTGCAGTCGGTGGACGCCTCGGTGGCGCTCCCCTACTGGGACTGGAGCACCGACCGCTCCCCGCGCGCCGCACTGTGGGGCCCCGACTTCCTCGGCGGCACCGGGCGCAGCCGGGACGGGCGGGTGATGGACGGCCCGTTCGCCGCGGACACCGGCAACTGGCCGATCACCGTGCGGGTCGACGGCCGTACGTATCTGCGGCGCGCGCTCGGGAGCGGCGTACGGGAGTTGCCGACCCCGGGCGAGGTGGAGTCGGTGCTGTCCATGGCGACGTACGACATGGCCCCCTGGAACAGCGCCTCGGACGGTTTCCGCAACCATCTGGAGGGCTGGCGCGGGGTCAACCTGCACAACCGGGTCCATGTGTGGGTGGGCGGGCAGATGGCGACCGGGGTCTCCCCCAACGATCCGGTGTTCTGGCTCCACCACGCCTTCGTGGACAAGCTGTGGGCCCGGTGGCAGCGGCGGCATCCGGACTCCCGCTATGTCCCGGCGGCCGGAACGCCCGAGGTCGTCGACCTCGACGAGACCATGAGGCCGTGGAACGACGTGCGTCCCGCGGATCTGCTGGACCACACCCCCCACTACGCCTTCGACACGGCGTAGGAGTCGTCATGCGGCGGTTTGCCCTCCGGGCCGTGCGGTACCCGCGCCGCACACACCGAGAACGCGAAGGAGGGATTCACCCGTGTCGCAGGTCGAGGAGTCCATCGAGGTCGGCGTGCCGGTGCACACCGCCTACAACCAGTGGACGCAGTTCGAGACCTTCCCCGAGTTCATGAGCGGGGTCGAGCGCATCGAACAGCGCACCGACACGCTCACGCACTGGGTGACCAACGTCAACGGCGTGCACAGGGAGTTCGACGCGGAGATCACCGAGCAGATCCCGGACGAGCGGGTCGCGTGGACCACGATCGCCGGCGAGGCCAAGCAGGCGGGTGCGGTGACCTTCCACCGGCTCGACGAGGGCCACACCAAGGTGATGCTCCAGATGGACTTCCATCCGGACAGCCTCACCGAGAAGGTGGGCGACAAGCTCGGGTTCGTGAAGCGGCAGACCAAGGGCGACCTGGAGCGCTTCAAGACGTTCATCGAGGAGCGCGGTCAGGAGACTGGCGAGTGGCGCGGGGCGGTCATCTGACCGTCGGCGCTCCGGTCGGCCGCTAACCGGCCGCTAACCGGCCGCTTCCGTACGGCACTCCGGGTGTCCCCAGCCCTGGGCGTTCTTCGCGATGGGCTCGCCAGCCGCGTAGGGACGTCCGCACAGACACCGGCCGGGGAACTTGGCCTTGATCGTACGAGAGGACGAACCGGAGGACGAACCACCGCTCCGCTTGGGCGACTTGGCCCGGGCGGGGCGGTCGGCTTTTTTCGGGGTGTCCGGCGACGGCGGCGGCTGGGGGGAGCCGAGTTCGCTGCTCGCGGGCTCCTGGACGATCGCCGCCTGGCTGGCCGCGCGGTCGGCGAAGTCATTGAGCGGGTCGCCGTCGACCTGGTGGGCGGGGACGTAACGGAATTCGACCGAACGCCCGTCGAGCAGTTGGTCGATCCGCACGACGAGCTCCTGGTTGGCGACCGGCTTGCCCGCGGAGGTCTTCCAGCCGTTGCGCTTCCAGCCGGGCAGCCAGGTGGTGACGGCCTTCATGGCGTACTGGGAGTCCATCCGGATCTCCAGCGGCACATCCGGGTCGGTCGCGGTGAGCAGCCGTTCCAGCGCGGTGAGTTCGGCGACGTTGTTGGTGGCCTTGCCCAGCGGGCCGGCCTCCCAGCGGTCCGGCGTCTCCGACTCGTCCGCGATGACCCAGGCCCAGGCCGCAGGTCCCGGATTTCCCTTCGAAGCCCCGTCGCACGCGGCCACCAGTCGTTCACGCATGCGCTCGATCATGCCATGAGCGCGGGGGCGCCCGTTCACCCCACCGGGACGACCGTGGCCGTGACCTTGCGGACCTCCTCGATCCTGGATGCTGCGGCCGGGAGGACGGCCGGCCCTGTTCCGGAACGCTTTCCGGCCCGCGCCGGAGGTGGCCGGGGCGCTCATCGAGGGCCACGCCCGGGCCGTGCCAGACCCGCCGTTCGACTGGCGGCGGATGACCAACCCGGACAGTTGTTCGAGCGGCTTCGCCCAGGCGGCCCAGGGGATCCGCGGGACGGCCGCGTTCGGCGAGCCGGAGGAGTGGCGCTTCGGGTGGCACCCGGTCCGCACCCGCGAGGAGTGGCTGGACCAGGTACCCACCTTCGGCGGCACGGGCAGTTGCGGCAGCTTCTCGGTGCGCTACTCCGCCGTCGTGCTCTCCGCGGTGCGCACCTGCTAGGGCACGTCGGAGATCTGGGGCATGTCGCCCTGCGTCGTCGTCACGTCGATGACCGAGAAGCTCGCGCCCTGCGGGTCACTGAGGGCGGCGAACCGGCCGAAGGGCGAGTCCATCGGCCCGAACCGCACGACGGCCCCGAGCTTGGTGGCGCGGGCCACGGCGTCGTCGCAGTCGGGGACCGTGAAGTAGACGTTGATGTACGGCGGTACCTCGGGCGGGAAGTCGTCGGTCATCTTCATGCGGCCCAGGACGGTGTGGTCGCCGAGGTTGAACATGCGGAAGTCGATGGCGTCGTCCTGCATCTGCTTGGCGCTGTAGCCGAAGACGGCCGGGAAGAACGCGTCGGATTTCTCGGGTTCGCGGGTGTAGATCTCCGCCCAGCAGAACGCGCCGGGCTGCTCGGGTGGCGCCTCGAAGCCTTCATGGGTGCCGCCCTGCCACACACCGAAGGCGACACCGCTCGGGTCGCGCGCCAGGCACATCGTGCCGAAGTCGCCGACCTGCATCGGTTCCATGAGCACCTCGCCGCCGTTGTCCCGGATCTTGCCGGCCGTGGCGGCCGCGTCCGGCGACGCGAGGTACAGGCACCACTGCGACTGAGCCTCCTGACCGGGCATCGGCGGAACGACGGCGGCGACGGCCTTGCCGTCCGCGTAGGCCTGCGTGTAGTTGCCGTACTGCGACGACGCCTCGCCGAAGCTCCAGCCGAGGACATCGCTGTAGAAGCTCTTGGCCCCCTCGACGTCACTGAACATCGCATCGGCCCAGCAGGGGGTTCCCTCAGGTTGTACGGCCATGATCGCGGCCTTTCCCGAATCGGTGGTCGGTCCGTCTCCACACGCTAGTCACGGGTGCGCCCGACCGCGCGCCGAACGGACGATTCCACCCCAGGGCGGACAGAACGGATGATCTCCGAGCGCTCCGCCGCACGGCCTGCGCGCCGCGGGCCGTACTGGTGAACGACCTGCCTGGAGGAGCGTGGGGGCACTCATGGGGCGCCGACTGCCTCACCGGCGAGGTTTACCCCTTCCCGCCCGCGAAGCCGCCCCCTTCACGCCCTGATCGGAGAGCCGGCCCGGCTGCTTGGCTGATGCACGCGCCTGGCCATCCCGCTCACCTCCAGGAGGGAATGTGTCCACACCGGACAGCGCCACCGGTCCCGCCGTCGACGAACCCGATCCCCCGTCCGAAGCCCACCTCACCAGCCTCAGCACCACGGCCGCCCGCCAGCTCGCCACCACCACCAAGTCCGAACCCCAGATGCAGGCCATCAGCTCCCGCTGGCTGCTGCGCATGCTGCCGTGGGTGGACGTGAAGGGCGGCACCTACCGGGTCAACCGGCGCCTCCAGCTCCGGGTGGGCCGTGGCCGGGTGCAGTTCGAACAGAACGGCGCCGACGACATCAGGGTCATCCCGCAGACCCTCACCGAACTCCCCGCCCTGCGCGGCTATGGCGACATCGACGTGCTCAAGGAGATCGCGACCCGCTTCCGGGTCCGGGAGATCCGCGCCGGCCAGGTCCTGGTCGAGGCCGGGCAGCCGGTCACGGAGGCCTTCCTCGTGGTGCACGGCCGCTTCACCCGCTTCGCCGAGGGCAAGTACGGCGAGGAGGAGATCGTCGGCGTCGTCACCGATGGCGACCAGATGGGCGACGAGGCCATCGGCCGGCCCGACCCCTTGTGGCTGAGTTCGGTACGGGCGGAGACCGCGGGCGTCGTCCTGGCCCTCCCCTGGTCCGTGGTCACGGAGTTCACCGAGCGGGCGCCCTCTCTCGCGGAACACCTGGAGGCCTACGCGCGCCGGCAGAGCCTGCCGATGAACCGCAAGGGCGAGGCCGACGTGCCCGTCCAGGCGGGCCACAGCGGGGAGCCGACCATCAACGGCGGCTACGTCGACTACGAACTCGCCCCGCGCGAGTACGAGTTGTCCCTGACCCAGACCGTACTGCGGGTCCACACCCGGGTCGCCGACCTCTACAACAACCCGATGGACCAGACCGAGCAGCAACTCCGCCTGACCATCGAGGAGATCCGCGAGCGCCAGGAGTGGGAGCTGGTCAACAACCGGGAGTTCGGGCTGCTGCACAACGCCGACCACGGCCAGCGGGTCAGCACCTTCACCGGGCCGCCGACCCCCGACGACATGGACGAGCTCCTCGCCATGCGCCGCAAGACCAAGCTGTTCCTCGCCCATCCGAAGGCGATCGCGGCCTTCTTCCGGCAGTGCAACCGGCGCGGCCTGGTGCCGGGTACGGCGAGCGTCGAGGGACACGAGATCCCCGCCTGGCGAGGGGTGCCGATCTTCCCCTGCAACAAGATCCCGGTCAGCCCGCAGCACACCAGCAGCATCATCGCGCTGCGCACCGGGGAGGGAGACCAAGGCGCCATCGGGCTCTACCAGACCGGCATCCCCGAGGAGTACCAACCGGGCCTGAACGTGCGGTTCATGGGCATCGGCGCCAACTCGATCATCCGCTACCTCGTCACCGCCTACTACTCGATGGCCATCCTCGTGCCGGACGCGGTCGGCATCCTGGAGAACGCCCAGATCGGCCGGACGGCCGAGTGACCGCGACGAACACCCGGTGTCTGCCCGGACCGCCCGACATCGCGAGCAGCCTGCGCACCGGTCGGCGGGGCGGGGCGATCCCCGGTCTGAGACACCGGCAGGTCGCCCCCGCCGACCCGGTGAAGGCCGCGGAGATCGACCGCAGGCTGGAGGCCTGGGCCCGGCGCCTGGATCTGTTCCCCGAGGCGTGGAAGGGGGACTTCTCGGGATTCCAGTTCGGCCGGGCCGTGGTCCTCCAGCACCCCGAGGCCGCCGATCTCGAACGGCTCACGGTGGCCGGCGAGTTGCTGCTCGCCGAGAACGTCGTCGACTCCTGCTACTGCGAGGAGGACGAGGGCCGTGGCGGAGCGCGCCGGGGACTGGGCGGCCGGCTGATCATGGCGCAGTCCGCGATCGATCCGTACCACGGAACCCCGGAGCTGGAGGAGGAGTGGCGGGAGGGCGTCCGGGCCGACGGTCCGCTGCGGTCCTACCACTTCGCGCTCCAGGACTACGCCGCCCTCGCCACCCCGAGCCAGACCGACCGCTTCGTCCACGACCTCGCCCGGCTGCACCTGGGCTACCTCGCCGAGGCCGCCTGGGCGGAGACCCGGTACGTGCCGCGGGTCTGGGAGTACCTGGTGATGCGGCAGTTCAACAACTTCCGCCCCTGTCTGTCGATCGTGGACGCCGTGGACGGCTACGAACTGCCCGAGGCGCTCTACGCCCGGCCCGAGATCCAGCGGGTCACGGCACTCGCCTGCAACGCCACCACGATCGTCAACGACCTCTACTCGTTCACCAAGGAACTGGCGAGCGACCCCACCCATCTCAACCTGCCGCAGGTCGTCGCCGCCAACGACAAGTGCGGGCTGAAGGCCGCCTATCTGAAGTCCGTCGAGATCCACAACCGGATCATGGCGGCCTTCGACGAGGAGTCGGCCCTGCTGTCCGCCGGTTCGCCGCTCGTGGAGCGCTACGCCCGGAGCCTGTCCGACTGGGTCGCCGGGAACCACGAGTGGCACGCCACCAACAGCCACCGCTATCACCTGCCCAACTACTGGTGAAGCGCGCTCGCATGACAGGACGTCACACGCACCAGCACAAGGAGCCACCGTTGACCACCGCCCCCCACACCGGCACCAGGGCAACCCAGGTGCCGACCCAGTCGACGTACCAGAACCGTGTCGCGGACTACTGGAACGCCGAGGAGAACCCGGTCAACCTCGAACTCGGCAAGCTCGACGACCTCTACCACCACCACTACGGCATCGGAGCGGCCGACCGCTCGGTCCTCGACGAACCGGATCCGCTGCGGCGGCGCGAGCGGATCACCGCCGAACTGCACCGCCTCGAACACGCCCAGGCCGAGTTCCTCGCCGCCCGGCTCGGCCCGCTCACGCCCGAGGACCGGGTCTTCGACGCCGGGTGCGGGCGCGGCGGCGGCAGTGTGGTGGCGCATCTCGGCTACGGCTGCCACGCCGACGGTGTCACCATCTCCGAGAAGCAGGCGGAGTTCGCGAACGCGCAGGCCCGCAAGCGGGGCATCGACGACCGGGTGCGCTATCACCACCGCAACATGCTCGACACCGGACTCGTCTCGGGCGCGTACGCGGCCTCCTGGAACAACGAGTCGACCATGTACGTCGAGCTGGACCTGCTGTTCGCCGAGCACGCCCGGCTGCTGCGCCGCGGCGGACGCTACGTGGTGATCACCGGCTGCTACAACGACACCTACGGACGGGCCTCCCGCGAGGTCTCGCTGATCAACGCCCACTACATCTGCGACATCCACCCCCGCTCGGCGTACTTCCGGGCGATGGCACGCAACCGGCTGGTGCCGGTGCACGTGGAGGACCTGACCGCGGCGGCCCTGCCCTACTGGGAGCTGCGCAAGGAGGCCGACCACCTGGTGACCGGAATCGAGGAGACGTTTCTGACCGCCTACCGCAACGGCAGTTTCCAGTACCTGCTGATCGCCGCCGACCGCGTGTGAGTCAGACGGGCGCCGGCTCGGTCCACGTGGTCGCCGGGTCGAACACGTCCAGCGTGCCGTGCGCCCTCAGCAGCCGCCGGGTACCCGGGGTGCACAGGACAGAGAACGTTCCGCCGCTCTCCAGCACCCGGCGGCGCAGGCGCAGCAGCAGGTTCAGCCCGGTGGAGTCGACGAAGGAGACCGGGCGCAGGTCCACGACGTACACCTGTGCGGCGAGGGCCACGAGGGAGTCGAGCCAGCAGCGCAGCTGATGGGCGGTCGCGAGGTCTATCTCGCCGTGCAGTTCGGCGAGCACCAGGCCGTCCGTGCCGCGCCTGAGCCCGTGGCCCGCGGGCGGTGGCGGCCAGGACACGGTGATGACGGACCGCAGGTCGTTGTCGCGCACTGTGTTCCGTCCCCGCCCTCGTGCCTGTTCCGTCCGCGCCGGGCGTTCGTTCCGGCGCGGACGCGTGCGGCGGTTTCGCGATCCCCGCACCGCACGTGTCCGCGCCGGACCTCCCCCGGGCGGCTCCCCCCTTGAACCGTGGTGCTTACTGTTCTACCTTCGCCACATGGTCTGGGCATCAACGCCCGCTCATCAGCGACACAACGAGCGGGTACTGGGCGGGCCAGGTGATGCGGAATGCGCCCGCACCTCGCCCTGATCGAGGACGAGCCCGACTTCGCACTGATGTGCCGTTCCTATCTGGAGCGGGCCGGGTTCACCGTCACCTGGGCCATGGACGCCCGCGCCGGAAAGTCCGTGCTGTACGAGAGCCGCGTGGACCTGGCGATCCTGGACCTGGGCCTCCCGGACGGCAGCGGCCTCGAACTGCTGCGGGCGCTCAGGTCGACGAGCAGGCTCCCCGTCATCGTGGTCTCCGGCCGCGGCGCGGAGACGGACCGGGTCGCGGGTCTGGAGATCGGCGCGGACGACTACCTCGTCAAGCCGTTCTCCCAGCGCGAGCTCGTGGCCCGTATCCATGCCGTGCTGCGCCGCTCGCAGCCGCCGGACCTGCCGACGACGATCCAGGCCGGCTCGCTGCTCGTCGACACGGCGGCCCGCCAGGTCTCCGTCGACGGGGTGCTGCTGAACCTGCGCCCCAAGGAGTTCGCCCTGCTGGAGATGCTGGCCGCCGCGCCCGGCCGGGTGTTCTCGGCGGACCAGTTGCTGGAGCGGATCTGGGGTTCGTCCTGGCAGCAGCCCGCGACCGTCGTCGAGCATGTGTACCGGCTGCGCGGCAAGCTCGCCGAACTGCCCGCCCCCGCACCGCGGATCGTCACCGTCCGCGGCTACGGCTACCGCCTCGACCCCTGAGACGGCGGATCCCCGAGACACGGCCCGGCCAGGAGGTCCGCCCATGCCCGACGCCCCGGACTTCCGGCGCCTGTTCGACTCGAACCTGTCCCCGCTGCTCGTCCTCACCACCGACTTCGTCATCGTCGAGGTCAACCGCGCCTATCTCACGGCCACGCGCACCGGGCGCGACATCGTGGGGCGGCCGGTCTTCGACGTGTTCCCGGACAACCCCGAGGACCCCTCGGCCGACGGCGTGGCCAATCTGCGCCGCTCGCTGGAGACGGTCGTGGCGAGCGGCCGTACGGACACCATGGCCCTGCAGCGCTACGACATCCCGACGGGCGAGGCGGGCGTCTTCGCCGAGCGGTACTGGAGCCCGGTCAACGCGCCGGTCCTGGACGACGAGGGGCGGGTGACGCACATCATCCACCGGGTCGAGGACGTCACGGAGTTCGTGCGTCTGCGGCGGGTGGGGCGGGAGCGGCAGCGGGCGGCGGCCGACGCGCGGATGCGCGCGGAGGGCATGGAGATCGACCTGTTCGTGCGGGCGCGGGAGATCCGCGAGGTGAACGAGCAACTGAGCCGGGCCAACGCCGAGCTGGACGCGGCGGGGCGCCGGCTGCGGGAGGAGCAGCGGGCCAAGGACCGGTTCATCGCCACGCTCTCGCACGAGCTGCGCAACCCCCTCGCGGCCGCGACCGCGGCCACCGAACTGCTCGCCCTGGACATGCCGGAAGGGCATCCGGCGCTGGCCGTCCTGGAGCGGCAGCTCGGCACGCTGGCCCGGATGAGCAACGACCTGCTGGACGGCACCCGCGCGGTGACCGGACGGCTGGAGCTGGTGCGCGAACCGGTCGATCTGCGTGCGGTGGTCGAGGGGGCCTGCGCGGACATCCGCGGTCTCTTCACGCACGACGGCCGCACACTCGACGTACGGCTGCCCGCCGCGCCCCTCGTCGTGGACGGCGACCGGCTGCGGCTCGCGCAGGTGCTGACGAACCTGCTGTCGAACGCGCTGAAGTACACCCGGCCCGGCGGGCGCACCGAGGTGGAGCTCGCGGCAGGGGACGGTGCGGCGCGGCTGACCGTGAGGGACGACGGCATCGGCTTCGCGCCCGGTCAGGCCGAGGAGCTGTTCGGAGTGTTCATGCGGGCGGCGCCCGCAGGCCCCGACACGCCGGAGGGCCTGGGGCTGGGGCTCGCCGTCGCGCGCACGATCGCGGAGTTGCACCACGGCCGGGTCGGCGCGCACAGCGCCGGGCCCGGTAAGGGAGCGACGTTCACCGTGGTCCTGCCGACGACCGACTCCACGGCCCCGCCGCCGCCCCGGCGCGCGGCCGTCGGGGCCACGCCCCGCAGGCTGGCCGTGCTGATCGTGGAGGACAACGAGGACCTGGCCGCGACCTACCACACGCTGCTGGAGCGGCAGGGCCACCGGGTGACGACGGTCCACACCGGCACCGCCGCGCTCACCGCGACCGAGACGCACCCCTTCGACGTCGTGCTGTGCGACCTGGGGCTGCCGGACATCGACGGCCACACCGTCGCCCGCCGGGTGCGGGCGCGGCCCGGCGGCGAGCGGCTGCGGCTCATCGCGGTGTCGGGCTTCAGCCAGGGCACCGACCGCGCGCTGTCCCGGGCGGCCGGGTTCGACGCCCATCTGACCAAGCCGCTGCCGCTGAGCGAGCTGATGGACATCCTGGAGCGCCGGGACGGCGACTGAACGGTGCCGCACGTCTTCCCCCCTGGGCCCGGCTGTGCTTGCCTGGGGAACCGTTTTTCGGCGACCGGGGCGGGAGTCGCGCATGCGGACACCGTGGATCGTGGGGTTGGTGACCGCAGTCCTGCTGCTCGGTGCCTGCGGCGACCCGACGGACGGACCGGAGACGGCGCCACCGACCCCGGACGTCTCCCGTGCGGCCACCACCCGTCAGCGCGCCCAGGCCTCCCCGAGCGCCTTGCCCGCCGTGGTCGCCCCGCGTGTGCTGTATCTCGGCGACTCCCTGGCCACGGAGGCCCAGCAGGTCCTCGGGCAGGAACTGCGCCGGGGTCTGCGGGCGACGTACACGAGCGCGCCATACTCGGGGACCACGCCGTGCGACTACCTGGAGGGCACCGGGAAGAAGTCGCTGGTGCCCGACCGGGACAAGGCGGCCGCGCTGGTCCGGGCGCTGCACCCGGACTTCGTGGTGCTGCAGTTCTGGGGCAACGCGTGGGGCTACACCTGGTGCATGGACGGGATCACCCATGCCGCCTCGCCGCAGCAGTACTTCAGCAGGTACCGGGCGGACCTGAGGAGGCTGACCGGGCAGATCGCCACGGCGGGCGGTGGGCGTCGGCCGCGGATCGTGTGGGTGGCGCAGGGCCCGGACCCGATCACCCCCGACCGGGTCCGCCAGGTGAACGAGCTGTACGAGGAGCGGGCGGCCGCCTCGGACGACGTCGTCGCCGACGCGGGCGCGACGGTGGCACCCGCCGGATCCCGCTACTCCTGGGTGCAGTACCTGCCGTGCACCTCCTACGAGCGCGAGCATCCCGGCTACTGCACCCAGCCGGACCGCGACCGCACCGCCCTGCACCTCGACAAGGACTATCTGCACTTCTGTCTGGCGCCCACGACGTCCAGGCCCAGGCCCTGCCCGGTCCGCTCCCCCGGCATCCTGCGGATCGCCCGGGAGATCACCCGGGTGATCGGCCGGACGCCCGCCGACTGACGCTCACTCTCCCGCGTACGCCTTCTCCAGGGCGGCGACGTCGAACTTGCTCATCGCCATGAACGCCTTGGTGACGCGGGCCGCCTTCTCCGGGTCCGGGTCGCCCACCATGTCGGCGAGCCCCTCGGGCACGACCTGCCACGACAGCCCGAAACGGTCCTTGAGCCAGCCACAGGGGCCGGGCTCGCCGCCGTTCTCGGTGAGCTTGGTCCAGTAGTAGTCGATCTCCTCCTGGTCCGCGCAGAAGATCTGGAAGGAGACGGCTTCGGTGAACTTGAACTGCGGTCCGCCGTTGAGGGCGACGAAGTGCTGCCCGTTGGCCGTGAAGTCGACCGTCAGGACGGTCCCCGCGGGCTGCATCGCGCCCTCGGGATAGTGGGTGACCCTCCCGACGGTGGAGTCCTTGAAGACCGAGACGTAGAAGTGCGCGGCCTCCTCGGCCTGGCCGTCGAACCAGAGACACGTGGTGAAAGGCTTGCTCGCCATGGGTTCCTCCCGAAGGGTCGTGGTGCGGTCATCTCTGTGGACCGATCCTCGGCGCGGAACTCATCGGTCGGGCGGCCGGTTAATCCACGTGGCTCATACACCGGTGCGACCTAGCATCCCCGTATGACGTCAACCGACACCATCACGCCGTTCCGTGTCGACATTCCGCAGCACGACCTCGACGACCTCCACGACCGGCTCGACCGCACCCGCTGGCCCGACGACCTCTCGGCCACGGGCTGGGCGTACGGCGTGCCGGCCGGCTATCTACGCGAGCTCGCGCACCACTGGCGGCACACCTACGACTGGCGTGCGGCCGAGGCGCGGCTCAACGAGTGGCCGCAGTTCACGACCGAGATCGACGGGACGACCGTCCACTTCGCCCACGTCCGCTCCCCCGAGCCGGACGCCACCCCGCTGGTCATCACGCACGGCTGGCCGGGCTCGATCGTCGAGTTCCTGGACGTGGTGGGCCCGTTGACCGATCCGGCGGCCCACGGCGGCGACCCGGCCGACGCCTTCCATGTCGTCGTACCGAGCATTCCCGGGTTCGGACTGTCCGGGCCGCCCGCCGACACGGGCTGGGAGGCGGGTCGGATCGCCGGCGCGTGGGCCGAGCTGATGACGCGGCTCGGCTACGAGCGGTTCGGCGCGCAGGGCGGCGACTGGGGCTCGGCCATCTCCCGGGAGCTGGGCCGCGCCCACCCGGAGCGGATCATCGGCGTCCATCTCAATCTGCTGCCGGGCGCGCAGGCGACCCGGGAACCGACCGAGGAGGAACTGGCCGCGCTCGCGCCCGGGGAGCGGGAGCGCGCCCTGGAGTCGTGGCGCCGGTGGAGCGATTGGTCGCGCGAGGGCACCGGGTACGCCGTCCTGCACTCCACCCGGCCGCAGACCCTCGCCTACGCCCTCACCGACTCGCCGGTCGGCCAACTCGCCTGGATCGTCGAGAAGTTCCGGGAGTGGACGGACTCCGCCGAGCTGCCCGAGGAGGCCGTGGACCGGGACCGGCTGCTGACCAACGTGATGCTGTACTGGCTGACCGGGACCGCCGGTTCGGCCGCCCGGATCTACTACGAGCGGGCGCACGCCACCGGCGACCGGGCGGCCCGGCCCACCGAACCGTCGACCGCGCCGACCGCCCTCGCCGTCTTCCCCGCGGAGATCCAGATCCCGCTGCGGCACAAGGCGGAACGCACCGAGAACCTCGTGCGCTGGACCGAGTTCGACCGGGGCGGTCACTTCGCGGCCATGGAGGAGCCGGACCTGCTGGTGGACGACGTGCGGGCGTTCTTCCGGCAACTGCGCGAGACGGGCTGAGCACACCCCCGGGGCCCGCGCTCTGCCGGTGGCGAATCTGCCACCGGCAGAGAAACCGCTTCGGGGCGTCGTCCGAGGTCAACAGTGGAGCCGACGGCATCCCTACGACCACGAGGACCGCCCATGACTTCCATCCGGGCCGAGGAGGGCGACGCCCCTCCCACCCGCTTCGACGACCAACTGGCCGCCCAGCTCCTCGCCCAGCGCATCGTGCTGCTGGGCACCCAGGTCGACGAGGTCTCCGCCAACCGGGTCTGCTCCCAGCTGCTGGTCCTGTCCGCGGAGGACCCGCGCACCGACATCAGCCTGTACATCAACAGTCCGGGCGGCTCCGTGTACGCGGGCCTCGCCGTCTACGACACGATGCGGCTGATCCCCAACGACGTCTCGACGCTCGCGATGGGCTTCGCGGCGAGCATGGGGCAGTTCCTGCTCTGCGGGGGCACGCCCGGCAAGCGGTACGCCCTGCCGAACGCGCGGATCATGATGCACCAGGGGTCCGCGGGCATCGGCGGGACCACCGCCGACATCCTGATCCAGGCGGAGAACCTGGACCACAGCAAGCAGACGATGGAGCGCCTCCTCGCCGAGAACACGGGCCAGACGCCGGAGACGATCGCCCGCGACGGCGACCGCGACCGCTGGTTCACGGCCGAGGAGGCCAGGGAGTACGGCATGGTGGACCGGGTCGTGGAGTCCCTCGCGGACGTCCGCCCGGCCGCCTCCAAACGACGGATGGGGCTGTGACATGGCGAACTACACGATTCCCTACGTCGTCGAGCGGACCGCGCACGGCGAGCGGTCCTCCGACGTGTTCAGCCGGCTGCTCTCGGAGCGGATCATCTTCCTCGGCACCGAGATCGACGACGGCGTCGCCAACGTCGTGATCGCGCAGCTCCTGCACCTGGAGTCGGCGGCACCGGAGAACGAGATCTCGATCTACATCAACTCCCCCGGCGGATCGTTCACCTCGCTGATGGCGATCTACGACACGATGACCTACGTGCAGGCGCCGATCTCGACGCTCTGTGTGGGACAGGCCGCGTCCACGGCGGCCGTCCTGCTGGCCGGCGGGGATCCCGGGCGGCGGCTCGTGCTGGAGCACGCGCGTGTGCTGCTCGGCCAGCCCGCCTCCGGCGGCAGCCGCGGCGCCATCTCCGATCTCGCCCTGCAGGCCAAGGAGATGGTCCGCATCCGCTCCCAGGTCGAGGAGGTGCTGGCCCGGCACACCCACCACGACATCGCCACGCTGCGCGCGGACATGGACCGCGACAAGGTGTTCACCGCCGAGGAAGCGGTGGAGTACGGGCTGGCGGACGAGGTGGTGAGCCGGCGCCTCGTGACGGTCTGAGGCGCCGGCCCGCGGCGTCAGGCCGCCAGGCACATCCCGTCGTACGGCGATCCGGGCATCGCGCGGCGGCTGCGCGCGGAGTGCCGGGTGAGTTCCCCCTGGGCCAGGGAGAGCAGATCGCCGAGGCCGAGGCCCAGGGCGTGGGCGGCGGCCGCGAGGACCTCCGAGGAGGCCTCCTTGCGGCCGCGTTCCACCTCTGAGAGGTAGGGCATCGAGATCCGGGCCGCGTCGGCCACGTCCTTGAGCGTGCGCTCCTGGGCGAGGCGCTCGCGGCGCAGGACGTCTCCGACGAGGTCGCGCCACAGGGGTTCCCTGGTCTCCCTGGCGGCGGGAGCCTTCGGCGGCGCGGTGGCTGGGCGTTCGGACAGCGGGCGGACGGACCCCGGGCGCGCGGACTGCGGGCGCAGGGGGATCACGCGGGCTTGGTTCGGCGCTTCGTTGCTCACCGGATCAGCCTAAATTCCGTGGCCGTCAGGGGAAGGGGTCGGCATTCTGCCCTGGGTGGAATCGACGACGGGAAAGGTGCGGGACCCGGTGCTGCGCGAGACGTTCAACGAAGCGGCGGAGTTGTACGACAAGGCGCGTCCGGGCTATCCGCCCGCGCTGGTCGCGGAGTTGGCCCGGCTGACGTGCCTTGGGCCGGAGAGCCGGGTCCTGGAGGTGGGTCCAGGGACCGGGCAACTCACCCGCTCCCTTGCCGGGTTCGGCTGTCACATCACGGCGGTGGAACTGGGCGACGCGATGGCCGCGGTGGCCCGGCGGCGGCTGGCCCGTTTTCCCCGGGTCGACGTGCGCCACGCCGAGTTCGAGCGCTGGCCGCTGCCCGAGGATCCCTTCGACCTGGTGGCCTGCGCCACCGCCTTCCACTGGATCGACCCGGCCGTTGCGCCACCGCCTTCCACTGGATCGACCCGGCCGTCCGGGTGGAGAAGGCCGCGGACGCGCTCCGCGCCGGGGGCCGGCTCGCTGTCGTGGTCACCCACCATGTGGCGGGGGGCACGACCGACTTCTTCGCCCGGGCCCAGGACTGCTACGAACGCCATGATCCGGCCACACCTCCCGGACTGCGGCTCCAGCCGTCCTCCGAGATCCGCTCGCACACGGAGGAGTTCGAGGACTGTCCGCGCTTCGGTGACGTCACGGTGACCCGTTGCGAGCAGGACATCACCTACACGGCCGACCGGTACCTCGACGTCCTGCGCACCTACTCGGGCCACCGGGCTCTCGACAGCACGCGCCGCGCGGCCCTGCTGGCCTGCGTCCGGGACCTGATCGAGAAGGGCCACGGCGGCAGGATCACCAAGCGCTACCTCCACGAACTGATCGTCGCGACCCGGGTCACTCCCTGAGGACCGGCGATTTCACGCCACCGTAAGATTTCATGGGCATGGGTTATCACGGCCCGGGTACGCGCAGGTCGAGGGAGCTGCGGGCATCTGGTCGAGCCGGTGGCCCGGGGACGTGTATCTCGTCGCGTTCCGGGTACACGCCAGGCCACACCTGCAGGACCCAAGACAACCCAGGCCGAAGAGGCAGACGTCGAGCCGTGACTTTCGTGGGAGAGGTAATGCATACCGTCGTCACCGCCGTGAATCGTTCGGAGGCACAGGTCACCGAGCACGCCAGCGGGACCAGGACGGGTGGGACACCCCTGCCGGGAGTCGAGGAACCGCGGTCCGTCGCACCGCGGGACGCACGGGAGCTGTCCCGCCAGTTCTTCAAGCGCCTCACCGAGCTCGAGGAGGGGACGCACGAGTACCAGTACGCGCGCAACACCCTCATCGAGATGAACATGTCGCTCGTACGCTTCGCGGCCGGGAGGTTCCGGGGCCGCGGCGACGACATGGAGGACATCGTCCAGACCGGCATGATCGGCCTGATCAAGGCGATCGACCGGTTCGAGATCTCCCGCGAGGTCGAGTTCACGTCGTTCGCGCTGCCTTACATCGTCGGTGAGATCAAGCGCTTCTTCCGTGACACCACCTGGGCGGTGCACGTCCCGCGGCGTCTTCAGGAGCTGCGCGTCGAGCTGGCCAAGGCGCGTGAGGAACTCGCCAGCCGGCTGGACCGCGACCCGACGGTGGCCGAGCTCGGCACCCTGATGAACATCTCCGAGAACGAGGTGATCGAGGCGCAGATCGCCTCGAACGGCTACAACTCCTCGTCCCTCGACGCCGCCCTGACCGGTGACGGCCCCGAGGGCGGCGAAGCCGTGCTCGCCGACTTCATCGGTGTGGAGGAGGACGGGCTGCGGCTCGTCGAGGACTTCCAGTCACTGGCCCCGCTGATGGCCGAGCTCAGCGACCGCGATCGGCAGATCATCCACATGCGGTTCGTGGAGGAGGCCACGCAGTCGGAGATCGGTGAACGGCTCGGCTGCTCGCAGATGCATGTGTCCCGGCTGATCAAGCGGATCATCACACGGCTGCGCGAAGGCATGCTGGGCGAGCTGGGCTGCGCCTGACCCACGAGCACAGCGGAAAGAGCGGGTGCCGTCTCCGGACGGCACCCGCTGCATGATCCGGTGACTTCACCGGACGCCGTCGAAGCGGCTCAGGTGTGCGCTCACATCTTCTTGCCGCCGAAGCCCAGCACGGCCCGTACCCGCTTGCCCACCGGTACGCGTTCCGCCGCGACCTCCTGCGCCAGGACGTGCACGATCTCCAGGCCGTGCCGGCCGATGCGCTGGGGATCCCGCGGGAACCTGCGGGGCAGGGCCGCGCTGCTGTCGTAGACCGTGACGGCGACCGCGACGTCGGTGCCCTCCAGCTCCAGGATGTACGGCCCGTTGCTGTGCCGGTCGGCGTTGGTGACGAGTTCGCTCACCACGAGGAGCACCTCCTCCTCGGCACGGTCCCCGATCTCGGCGCACCACTCGGTTCGGAGCCTGCCGAGGAAGTCCGCGGCGAACGACCGCGCCTCGGCGATGCTTCCCGGCTCACCGGTGTAGTGCGCCGCCTGCCGTAGGGGCTCCACGGGCACGTCGAAACCAGTCGGTATCACTGCCCCGTCCAGGTGATCGATCATGCGTGTCTCTCTCGGATGCCGGACTGGCCGGACGCTGCTGCATCAGTGCTCGTACCCCGAGCCGCGCGACGCAGTCCAGGTGACGCGTCACACCGACCAGGACACCACAGCGCCGGACAGGGGCGCCGACTGATTCGTATCAGAGGTGGTGTCGGAGGCGAGAGGCGGCTCCGGTGCCGAGGAACTCGGTGTCAGGGTCTCACCTGGGGATTCGCTGCTGGGCGGCGGTGAGGAGGGCGAGCTCGAGGACGGCGAGGACGGCGAGGACGGAGTGACGAGGGCCGGCGGACACGGACTCGCCGATCCGGAGGGGGTTGCTCCGGCCGATGTGGAGACGCAGGGCGACGGGGTGCTCGGTGTCGTCGGCGGCGACACGCTCACCGGCGGGGAGGGCCTGACCGGCGGGTGGGTCTTGTGGTCCTTGCCCCCGGTGTCGCCGCGGTGCCGGGCGATCCAGTCGTGGTGGTCGGGGTCGTAGATCACGAAGATGTTGATGACCGTCGTCGAGGGCGCCACCACGACCACGTTCGAGGGGTTGTACGACGCCCAGGTGTCGCCGGTGCGCTTCGGCGTGGTCTGCTGGGCGATCGGCGGGGTCAGCGGGTTGCCGCAGGCGCAGCGCGTGCGGGGCACCCCGCGGTCGTCAACGAGCACGGCGGTGCCGGCCTGGAGGACGGCCTGGTAGGTGGTGGCGGCGCCGTCGCGGTAGCCGTGGTTGGTGACGCGGGTGTCCATGCGCAGCTGGACGGGTGTGAGCGAGCGCAGGAAGGCCGGGACCCCGGACGGCGGGACCCCGGCGACCGAGGCGAACACCTTGTTCTTCGTCGGGTCCGCCTGGAGCGCCTTGACCTGCTTCTCGACGTCGCAGCTGGAGACGTTGCGGGTGCCGCCGTAGAGACCGGGAGCGGAGCCGTCCACGCCGCGTACGGCGTTCGCGGGCTCGGAGGAGCCCGTCGGGGAGGCGGCGACCGGCGGCACGGAGCTGTCCTTCGCGGTCGACTCGGTGAAGGGCTCGGGGCCCGTCTTGGCGGCGGCCTGGAGAAAGACCTCGCCGTTGCCGCCGGCCGAGCCGGAGCCACCGCCGGAACGGGTGAAGACGACCGCGAGGACCACCGCGGCGACCACCGCGGTGGCGATCAACGCGACCCGGGGCGCGGACCTCCACCAGGGGCGGCGGGGTTCGGGAGCGGGTGCTCCACCGCTACTGCCCGGGGGCTGCGAGGGCGGGCCCGAAGGCGGCTGCGAAGGGCCCGAGGATGGGCCCGACAGCGGGCCTGAGGGCGGCCCGGTGGGGCGGCCCGACGACGGCGGTTCGACGCTCACGAGTTCTTCTTCCCGACGCGGGACTCCTGCGACGTGCGATCCGATTGCCCCGATTCAGCCGCATTCTTCCGCGACATACCCATTGTCTGCTCCGGTCCGGTGCCGCTCGCAAGCGGACGCGGACGGACCTCCCGGCAGGCGCGCCGCCCCTGGGCTGCTTAGCGTGGCAGGGTGATCCCGCAAACCCGCTCCGACCAGGCAGTCGTCGCTCGCCACGGCTGGCCCCAGGCCATGGTGACGGTCCTGGTCGCGCTGGTCGCCATGGGGGTGGTGGCCGCGCTCGGGCTGTGGGCTGCGGGCGCGGCCGACCTTCCGGACCACGCGTTCCCGCGGGTCGTCGCCGCGACCGTCGTCACGGCCTTGGGCGGCACGGTCAAGCTGTCGGGCAGCGCGGGAGGACTCGCCGACAGCAAGGCCGGGCTCACGGTGATCCCGCTCTCCGTCACGCTGACCGGTGCGCTGGTGCTCGGGGCGGGCTTCCTGCGGCCGCTGCGGCACCGGGCCGTCGCCGGCGGCCGGGAACTGGCCGCATGGGCCGCCCGGATCGCCGGCCTGTGGCTGCTCGCGCTCCTCGCCCTGGCCTACGCGGCCCGCCAGACGTTCAAGCTCTCCGTCGGCGACGACACGCTGAGCGACCTGGGCGATGTCTTCGGCGTCTCCCCCAAGGTCGGCTTCACCACGGACGTGCCGCAGACCGTCCTGTTCGGCCTGCTGTGGCTGGCCGGCGTACTGGTGCTGGCCCTGCTGGTCTCGCGCTGGGCTCCCCTGCCGGCGCGACTGCTGCCCCTCCAGGAGTCGGTGCGGCCCGCCGCACACGCCATGGTCGAGCTCCTGCTCGCCTACGTCGTCCTCGGCGCCCTCGTCGCCCTGGTCGTCGCCGTGACCCGCGGTCATGCGCCCGAGACACTCGCGGTGATCCTGCTGGGCCTGCCGAACCTGGTCTGGCTCGCCCTGACCATCGGACTCGGCGCCACCTGGAACGGCCGGGTGGAGGGCCCCTTCGGACTGCCCATGCCCCACCTCCTCGACGAGGTCCTGCGCTCCAAGGACACCACCACGCTCAACCTGCACACCCTCGCCGAACACGACGGCCGGGTCTGGTGGCTGGTGGTCGTCGACGCGGTCCTGCTGCTTTCGGTCGCGTTCCTGATGGCGGCCCGCGCCCCCGCCCACGTCCGCGCCTGGCAGCACGCCGTGCGCCTGGCGGTCGCGCTCGCCCTGACCGTCCTCATGATCTGCCTCATGGGCCGGATCTCCGCCCACTACGGTCTGTCGGTCCTCGGCATCGGCGACCTCGGCGGCGGCCTGAGCGGTGAACTGTTCCTCGACCCGGAGCTGTGGCCCGCGGTGGGCCTCGGCGCGCTGTGGGGCCTGGTCGCCGGTTTCCTGGGTGCGCTGGCGGCGCGGCCGGTGCGGCGCAAAGGGGAGATCGAACCGGCTGACGTGTGACGAGGGGCCGTGTCAGGGTGCGCTCAGCCGGGGAAACCGCCACGCGGCGAACTCTCGTGCGGGTCGGGCACGGCTAGCCTCCTCGGAACATCGGCTCGGCCCACCGCGGCGGGGGCTTCGGTCTGGTCTCCTGGGGTTCTACGGCCCTGAAGGCGACCTCCGTCGGCGCGTGACCGCCGGCCGCGGCCGAGCGAAGGTCCGCGACGAATCCCAGACACGAGTCATGGCGGTCGTCCGGGCTCTTGGCCAGGGCCATGGTGAACACCCCGTCCAGCCCTGAGGGGAGTTCGGGCCGGCACTCGGTCAACGCCGGGGGCGCGTCGTACTGATGGGCCCACAGCAGGGCCATGTCGTCGTCGCGGCGGAAGGGCGGGTGGCCCGTGAGGGACTCGTAGACCACGCAGGCGAAGCCGTAGACGTCGCAGCGGCCGTCGACCGGGCGGCCGGAGATCTGCTCGGGGGCCACGTAGTCGAGGGTGCCGACGAACTGGCCGACCGTCGTGAACCCGGTCAGCGACAGGGACTTCTTCGTGAGGCCGAAGTCGGTGAGGTAGACGTGCTCGGGATGGTCGCTGTCGGTTCCCCGGGAGACCAGGATGTTGCCGGGCTTCACGTCCCGGTGGACCAGGCCGTGCTCGTGGGCCGCGTCGAGCGCGGAGGCGACCTGGGCGGCGATCCGCAGCGCCGTCGGGAGCGGCAACGGCCCCTGGCGGTCCAGGAGATGACGCAGATCGCTGCCGGCGACGTACCGCATGGCGATGTACAGCACGCCGTCCGTCTCACCGGCCTCGAAGACGGGGACGATGTGCGGATGGTCGATCGCGGCGGCCACCCGGGACTCGTGGCTGAAGCGGTTGCGGAAGGTGTCGTTGCGGGCGAGCTCCGGGGCCAGCAGTTTCAGCGCCACCGTGCGGTCCAGGCGCAGGTCCCGGGCCCGGTAGACGACGGCCATGCCGCCTCGCCCGATCTCCTGCTCGATGCGGTAGCCCGCGACCTGCCGGCCCACCAGTTCGGAGGGGCTGCCGGAGAAGAGGCTGGTCTCACGAGCCATCGGGGGTCACCACCTGGGTGGGGGCGTGCCCGGGGCTGTCGGCGCTCGCGCGGGGTGCCTCGTCGGTGGCGTAGGTGCTGGCCCGGGTCCCGTCCGCGTACACCCAGCGTCCGTGCTGGGCGTCGTACAGCCATACGTGCTCCCCGTCGACGACCACCCCGATCCGCAGTCCCCGGGTGCGGCCGCGGAAGGCCTCCCCGTCGAGGCCGCCGCCGGCCAGCTCCTCGACGGCGGCCCGGTAGCGGGCGAGGGTCTCGTCGGCGCGGGCCAGCAGGGGGCGCGGGTCGGCGGCGCGGGTGAGCGGGCTGTCGGGGGCGGGCGGGTCCTGGGGCACGGCGACCAGGTGGCGGCCGTCGACCCAGGCCGACCAGCCGTTGGCGCACAGGACGTAGGCCCAGTCGCCGCGCCGCTCGACGAGCTGGACGGGCAGGAGCGGGTCGAAGGGCACGGTGGGGCGGGCCGGATCGGGGGCCTCCCAGGCGGGCATGCCGTAGCCGGGGACGACATGGGTGGGCCGGAAGCCGGGGGTCGTCATAGGCGGCCTACTTCCGCATGACGGCGGGTTCGTGGCGGCGCAGCAGCCGGGAGACGAGGTACCCGAAGAGGACCGAGAGAACGACGAGCATGCCGATGTTCAGCAGCCAGACGCCCGCCGAGTGCTTGAACAGCGGATCGCCGGTGAGGTCGCCGGGCACGATCCGGGCCAGGCCGATGGTGCCGGCCATCGCGCCGAGCGCCCACCGGGAGGGCACCAGCCAGGACAGCTGTTCCAGGCCGGGCACGCCGTCGAGTTTCAGCAGGGCGCCGCAGAAGACGACCTGGACGATGGCCAGCAGCACGAGCAGCGGCATCGTCACCTCCTCCTTGCGCACCAGTGCGGACACGAGCAGGCCGAGCATCATCGCGGTGAACGCCAGCAGGGCGACCGCGAGGGTGATCTCCACAAGGGGCGGCATCAGCACGCCTTCGCCGCCGGGCGCGCTGAGGTCGACGCCGAGGAGGGCGACCAGGGTCAGAACCACCGCCTGTACGACGGTGATCGTGCCCAGGACCACGACCTTGGACATCAGGTACGCCGATCTGGACAGGCCGACCGCTCGCTCCCGCTGGTAGATGACCCGCTCCTTCACCAGCTCGCGCACGGCGTTCGCGGCACCGGTGAGGACGCCTCCGACGCACAGGATGAGCAAGGCGTTCATCGCGGTGTCCCGGGTCAGTTGACTGCCCGCGAGGGCCCGGGCCATGGCGCCCATGACGAACGGGAGGGCGATCATGATGGCGAGGAAGGTGCGGTCGGCGCCGAGGGCGGCGGTGTAGCGGCGGATCAGGGTGCCGAGCTGGGCGCCACGGCTGCGGGGCCTGGGCGGGGGCGCGATGATGACCGGTTCGGAGCGGGGCGTCCGGGGCTGCGCGGTGGCCTCGGTGACGTACTGGTGCTGGAAGGCCGAGCCGCGGAAGTCACCGGCCCAGTCGCGGTCCTGGTCCCTTTCGAACGCCTCGAAGGCCTCGGGCCACTGGGTGAAGCCGAAGTAGGCGAGGGCGTCCTCGGGCGGGCCGTAGTAGGCGATCCTCCCGCCGGGTGCGAGGACCAGGAGGCGGTCGCAGACGTCGAGGCTCAGGACGCTGTGGGTGACGACGATGACCGTGCGCCCGTCGTCGGCGAGGCCGCGCAGCATGTGCATCACCGAGCGGTCCATGCCGGGGTCCAGGCCGGAGGTCGGTTCGTCCAGGAAGAGCAGGGACGGTTTGGTGAGCAGTTCCAGGGCCACGCTGACCCGCTTGCGCTGTCCGCCCGAGAGGCTGTGCACGGGCTGTCTGGCGCGCTGTTCCAGGCCGAGCTCGCGGATGACCTCGTCGACCCGCTCGCGGCGTTCGGCCTTCGCGGTGTCCTGCGGGAAGCGCAACTCGGCGGCGTAGGACAGGGCGCTGCGGACGGTCAGCTGGGCGTGCAGGATGTCGTCCTGCGGGACCAGGCCGATGCGCTGGCGCAGTTCCGCGTAGTCGCGGTAGAGGTCGCGGCCGTCGTACAGGACGGTGCCGTGGTCGGCGGGGCGCTGGCCGGTGAGGGCGTTCAGGAGCGTGGACTTGCCGGCGCCGCTCGGGCCGACGACCGCGAGCAGGCACTTCTCCCCCACCGGGAAGGACACGTGGTCGAGCAGGGTCTTGCGGCCGCGGTCGACGGCGACCGTGAGGTCCTGGACGTCGAGGGAGACCTCCCCGGTGTCGACGTACTCCTGGAGCGTGTCGCCGACCAGGCTGAACGCCGAGTGGCCGATGCCGACGATGTCTCCGGGGCCGAGGGGGGCGCTCGTGACGGGTCGGCCGTTGAGGTAGGTGCCGTTGTGGCTGCCCAGGTCGACGATGTCGTAGCTGCCGTCGGGCAGGGCGCGCAGCTCGGCGTGGTGGCGGGAGACGACCAGGTCGTCGATGACGAGGTCGTTGTCGTCGGCGCGGCCGATCCGGACCGTGCGGGTGGGCAGCGGGCGTACGGCCGTGGGCCGGCGGAAGGTGCCGGTGAGACCGGGCATCGAGACCGCCGAGGGGCGCTCGGGGGCGGGGATGCCCAGCAGGACCGCGCAGGGGCCGTCGGAGGCGCTGCCGAAGCGGATGACGCTGCCGGGGCCGACGTCCCACTCGTGGACGCGGCGGCCGTCCGCATAGGTGCCGTTGGTGCTGTTCTCGTCCTCGATGGTCCAGTGGTCGGCCTCGGGGCGCAGCACCGCGTGGTGCCACGAGACCCGGGCATCGTCGATGACGATGTCGCTCAACGGGTCGCGCCCGACGTGGTAGTCGTGGCCCGGGCTCATCACCGTGGAGCCGGTGTCGGTCTCCAGCACGAGCTCGGGCGCCGTCGGTGCGATCGACCGGTCCGCCATGCCAGAATTCTACCGATTCACCCCTTTGGTCGCCTGGTGACGCGAACCGGAGGAGCGAGGGCGCGGAGCGCGGGGGCGGAGGCCGGCCGACTCAGGCGACGGGGGTGAAGAGCGCCGAGGCCGTCCGGTGCATTCTCACGGCGTCCACGGACTCGGCGAGCAGTTCGTACTCCGTGGTGTCGTCGCTCGCAGCGATCCGGACCAGCCGGCCGGCCGCCAACTCGTCGGCGACCAGATCCTGTTGGTACAGGTCGGCGCACCAGGCCCGCATCACGGCGGGCACGTCCAGCACGGTGGGGGCGACGGGGGCCAGGGCGCCCGCGGGAAAGTACTCGGCCTCGGGCTGGGGGTCTAATCGGTCGGCGATCCACGAGGCCCGGTCGCGCATCCACCACAGGGCGAGGGCGAGGGTCGGCGCGCGGTACGTTCCGAGGGGTACGCCGATGCGGCGTCCGTCGCAGATGCCGTACCCCGTGACGTGGCACAGGAATTCGTCGTGCACGATCAACTCCCCCGCTTGCTCGTTCGCCTGCCGGCAGGGCCTCGCTTTCCGTGCGGCTCATGTGCGGTACGCGGTCTTTGCTGCTGTGCGTGACGGGCACTTCGCTCGATGTGAAGGTCCTGTCAGTCGAGTATGTTCACTACTGAAACACTGTCACCACGTCTTTTTGGCCAGTCTCCTGGCATATTCGTCCCCCCTCCTGGCCGAAATCTGACGGGTGCACGTTCAAACGCCATGACCCGGGAAGTAATCGACGGTTCCCGGCGCCGCGGGCAAGGTTGCCTCACCAGGTCCCACCAGCACAGACGACCTCGATGGAGGCTGATTTCCCATGTCCGCGAACACCGACCGCTACGAGAGTGCCGTCGCCCGCTACTTCGAAGCCTGGAACGCGCGTGAGCCGGAGGCACGCACCAAGGCCGTGGCAGCCGCCTGGGCGGTGGACGGCGGGTACACCGACCCGCTCGCCGACGTCGTGGGCCACGACGGGATCGCCGCGGTGATCGCGGCGGCCCACGAGCAGTTCCCCGGTTTCGCCTTCCGGATCACCGGCCCCGTCGACGGACATCACGACACCGCGCGGTTCTCCTGGGAGCTCGTGAGCGAGGACGGATCGGCACCCGTCGCCGGATCCGACGTGGTCACGCTCGACGGGGACGGCAGGATCAGGACCGTGTACGGGTTCCTGGACCGGGTGCCCGCGGGAGCCTGAGGAAGGGCCACGATGAGTTTTCCCCTCGCCGGTGGTCTCTTGAAGAGGAAGCCGTCGGCGAGGGAGAACATCATGGCCACGACCGGAAAGGTGGACGCGGAATTCACCGCGGTCCTCAGCAGGAACCCGGGGAAGGGCGGCTGGACCTGTGTCCGCTGGCCCGCCTCGGTGGAGTTCTTCGGCACCCGGGGTCTCGTCAAGGTCCGCGGGACGATCGACGGGCACCCTTTCCAGAGCTCCTTCATGGCCCTCGGGGACGGCACCCACATGCTGCCCGTCAAGGCCGACGTGCGGAAGGCCATCGGCAAGGACGCGGGCGACACGGTGACCGTGCGCATCGAGGAGCGGACCGGCTGAGCGGGCCGCCACGGCGCGGGGTCTCGGCCCACATCGGCTCCCGGCTTCGACTCCCGCTCCGGACGGGGCTCTGTGACGACCGTCGGGGGCGGAAGCGGCCCGGCCCGGACGGCCCTTCACCTCCGGCGATCGCCTTCGCGCCGCGCCGGACGGCGCCCTGGGCCTCGGTAGCGGGGACGGTGACGGTGGCGTCGAACCGAAAGGGACCGGGCGCCGGCCTGAGAGTCCGGCGCCCGGTCCGTTCGACTGCCCGCGGCCGTGAGGGCCGCGTCGGTCACGCCTTGAGGATCGAGCCGGTCACGCCTTGAGGATCGCGTCGATCCTCGCCAGTTCCTCCGGGGCGAAGTCCAGGTTGGCGATCGTGCCCACGCTGTCCTCGATCTGCTTCGGGCTGCTCGCGCCGACGAGGGCCGAGGTGACCCGGCCGCCGCGCAGGACCCAGGCCAGGGCCAGCTGGGCGAGGGTCTGGCCCCGGCCCTCGGCGACCTCGTTGAGCTCGCGGAGCTGCCGGACCAGGTCCTCGGTGACGGCGTCCGAATTCAGGAAGGGGCTGTCGCTCGCGGCCCGGGAGTCCTCGGGGATGCCGTCGAGGTAGCGGCCGGTGAGCAGGCCCTGCTCCAGCGGGGAGAAGACGATCGAGCCGACCTGAAGCTCGTCGAGCGCGTCCAGCAGGCCGCCGTCCTCGGGGCGCCGGTCCAGCATCGAGTACCGCGGCTGGTGGATGAGGAGCGGGGTGCCCAGCTCGCCGAGGATGCGGGCGGCCTCGCGGGTCTGCTCGGCGGAGTAGTTGGAGATGCCGACATACAGCGCCTTGCCCTGCTGGACCGCGGTGTGCAGGGCACCCATCGTCTCTTCGAGGGGGGTGTCCGGGTCGGGGCGGTGCGAGTAGAAGATGTCGACGTAGTCCAGGCCCATCCGGGTCAGGCTCTGGTCCAGCGAGGACAGCAGGTACTTGCGGGAGCCCCACTCGCCGTACGGACCGGGCCACATCAGATAGCCGGCCTTGGTGGAGATGATCAGCTCGTCGCGGTAGGCCGCGAGGTCGGCCTTGAGGGCCTCGCCGAACGCGGACTCGGCGGCACCGGGCGGCGGACCGTAGTTGTTGGCGAGGTCGAAGTGGGTGACACCGAGGTCGAAGGCGCGGCGCAGGATGGCCCGCTGGGTCTCGACCGTGCGGTCCGCCGGGCCGAAGTTGTGCCACAGGCCGAGCGAGATCGCGGGCAGCTTCAGGCCGCTGCGTCCGGTGCGCCGGTAGGGCATCTCCGCGTAGCGGTCGGGGTGTGCGGTGTACAACGCGACTCCAGAGGGGTTGGCACGGTGGAACCAAAAAAGTCGTGAATCCAACCCCACTCTTTCGCGACCTGGGGGCATTGGTCCAACAGAAGAATCCGATGGAATTCAGCGGTTAGGCTTCTCAATCATGGAACTGCGCCATCTTCAGCACTTCGTGGCGGTCGCCGAGGACCAGCACTTCACCCGGGCCGCCGAACGGCTCCTGGTGTCGCAGTCCGGGCTGTCCGCGTCCATCCGGGCGCTGGAGCGGGAGCTGCAGACCCCGCTGTTCGTGCGGACCACCCGCCGGGTGACGCTCACCCCCGCCGGGCGGGCCCTGCTCGGCGAGGCCGAGCGGATCCTCGCACAGGTGCGTTCCGCCCACGAGGCGGTGGCCGCGGTGCAGGGGGTGCTGCGCGGGATGCTCGCGCTGGGCTCCGAGCAGTGCATCGCCGGGGTGCATGTGGCGGGGCTGCTGGCCGCGTTCCGGCGGCAGCATCCGGACGTGGAGATCTGTCTGCGGCAGGCGGGCTCGGGCGCCCTCGCCGAGGAGGTCGCCGCCGGGCGCCTGGACCTGGCGTTCGCCGTGCGGGGGACGCGGGAGGAGAGCGACCAGCTGCGGGCCGTACCGCTGACCAGCGAGCCGATGACCGTGCTGTGCCATCCGAGCCATCCGCTCGCGGCGGCCGGCGCGGCCGTGACCCCGGAGGACCTGGGCGGTGAGGTCTTCGTCGACTTCCACCCGGACTGGGGGCCGCGCCGCACCACCGACGCCGTCTTCGCCGAGGCGGGCGTACGCCGGTCGGTCGCCCTGGAGGTCAACGACGTGCACAGCCTTCTCGACCTGGTGGACGAGAACCTCGGCGTGGCGGTCGTTCCGCAGCACTTCCGGCACAAGCGGCCGTCGCTGACGGCCCTGCCCGTCAAGGGCACCGGCGAGACCGTGTACGAGACGGTCGCCCTGCTGCCGCCCCCGCAGGCCACCAGCCCGGCGGCGCGGGCGTTGATGGCGCTGCTGGACAGCTGAGCCGCCGCGCGGGAGAAAGAGGGGGCTTGGCACCACCCCCAGGACGGGGTCCACCCCTCCTGACCCGAGCCGCCGCACACCCCAGACTCATGACCGTCCCCGAAGACAACTGCGGTCAGGAGCAGGGAAGATGACGGACTCCACACGCACGACGGACACCACACGCACGACGAACCCCGCACGATCGACGAGCCCCACACGACGGAACGTACTGCGAGGCGCGGCGGCGGTCGCCGCCGCTGGCGGACTGGCCGGCACGGGAGTGGGCGCCGGACCCGCCTCCGCGGCGCCCCGCACGGCACCGACGCGCCGCTTCCCCTTCCTGGAGGGGGCCTTCAAGCCGGTCACCGAGGAGCTGACGGCCTTCGACCTGCCGGTCACCGGCCGTGTCCCGCGCGAGCTGAACGGCCGCTACCTGCGCACCGGCCCCAACGTGCTGGGCCTGGAGGACCCGCGCGCCCACCACTGGATGCTCGGCGACGGCATGGTGCACGGCGTCCGGCTGCGCGAGGGCCGCGCCGAGTGGTACCGCAACCGCTGGGTCCGCTCCTCCCAGGTCGCGAAGAAGCTCGGCGAGCCCTACCCGGGCCCGGTGCCGCCGGACGACTTCCCGTGCAACACCCATGTGATCCCCCACCGGGGGCGCATCCTGGCGCTCCAGGAGAGCGGACCTCTGCCGTACGAGCTCGACGACGAGCTGAACACCGTGGGCACCTACGACTTCCGGGGCACGCTGGAGGGCGCGTTCACCGCGCACACCAAGTTCGACGTGCACGCCGGCGAGCTGCACGCGATCGCCTACTACCCGACCTGGGACCATGTGCGGCACCTGGTCGTGGACCCGGCGGGCCGCGTCTCGCGCAGCACGCGGATCCCGGTGGCCGACGCCCCGATGATCCACGACTTCGCGCTCACCGAGCGGTACGTGATCATCCTCGACATGCCGGTCACCTTCGACCCGGCGGGCGCGGAGCGCGGCGACATCGTGCCCTACGCCTGGAACGACCGGCATCCGGCGCGGATCGGTGTGCTGCCGCGCGAGGGAGGCACGGTCCGCTGGTTCGAGGTCGACCCGGTGTACTACTCGCACACCCTCAACGCGTACGAGGAGGGATCGAACCTGGTCATCGACACGACCAACTTCGACGCGCACTTCCTCGTGGCGGGCAACGGCTCGGGCGGGCCGTACACACCGGGTACTCCCCGGCTCGACCGCTGGACGGTCGACCTGCGGCAGGGGCGGGTGCGGGTGCGGACCCTCGACGACCGCCCGCAGGAATTCCCGCGCGTCAACGAGGCTCTGGTGTCCCGCCGCCACCGCTACGGCTACTCGGCGGCGGCCGCGGAGATGGCGGCCGCCTATCAGGCGGTCGACGGCAACCCGCCTCCCGACCGGGCGTTCACCAACGCGCTCATCAAGCACGACCTGCTGCGGGGCACCTCACAGGTGCACCGGCTGCCCCGGGGGGCGGCGGCGAGCGAGGCCGTGTTCGTGCCGTCCGACCCCTGCGACGGACGGGCCGCCGAGGACGACGGGTACGCGATCGCGTATGTCCACAACCCCGAGCGCGGGGCCTCGGACCTGGTGATTCTCGCGGCCCAGGACTTCACGGCCGAGCCGGTGGCCCGGATCCATCTGCCGGGACGGGTGCCCCTGGGCTTCCACGGGAGCTGGATTCCCGACGCGTGACACGGGAGCTGGATTCCCGGGCATGACACCGGAGCAGGTCCCACGTGACGCGGCGCGATGCGCGATGGTGGATGTCATGCATGCAAAGGACATCCTCATCGACGGCTACAGCCGCATCCAGGAAGAAGTCCACGCCGCCGTCGAGGGCCTGGGCCCCGACGACCTCAACCACCGTCCCGGCCCCGACGCCAACTCCCTCGCCTGGCTGGTCTGGCATCTCACCCGCGTCCAGGACGACCATGTCGCCGGCGCCTTCGGCCTGGACCAGGTGTGGCTGACGCAGGACTGGGAGAAGCGGTTCGGCCTCGATCTGAAGCCGCGCGACATCGGCTACGGCCACACCTCCGCGCAGGTCGCCAAGGTGCGGGTCGACTCCGCGGACCTGCTCACCGGCTACTACGACGCCGTGCACGCCCAGAGTCTCGAAGCCCTGCGCGGGCTGACGGCCGGGGACCTGGAGCGCGTCGTGGACGAGAACTGGGATCCGCCGGTCACCCTGGGGGTGCGGCTGGTCAGCGTCCTGTCCGACGATCTGCAGCACGTCGGACAGGCCGCCTATCTGCGGGGGCTGCTTCAGAGCGCGTAGCCCGGCAGGACGACGTCCTCGATGAGGGCCTTGCGCTCGTCGAACGGGATGAAGGCGCTCTTGAGGGCGTTCACCGTGACCGTGCGCAGGTCCTCGACCGTCCAGCCCGCCTCCTCGACCAGCAGGGACATCTCCCGGGTCATCGTCGTCCCCGACACCAGCCGGTTGTCGGTGTTGAGGGTGACCCGGAAGCCCAGGTCCTTCAGGGCCGTGATCGGATGCTCGGCGATCGAGGTGGCCGCGCCGGTCTGAAGGTTGGAGGTCGGGCACATCTCCAGGGCGATCCGGCGGTCCCGGACGTAGCCCGCGAGCCGGCCGAGCTTGCCGCTCGCGAGGTCGGGGATGTCCTCGGTGATCCGCACACCGTGGCCGAGCCGCTGGGCGCCGCACACCTGCACGGCCTGGTGGATGCTGGGCAGGCCGTGGGCCTCACCGGCGTGGATCGTGAAGGGCACGTTCTCGCGGCGCAGGTACTCGAAGGCGTCCAGGTGGTCGGCGGCCGGGAAGCCGTCCTCGGCGCCCGCGATGTCGAAGCCGACGACACCGGCATCCCGGAAGGCCACGGCCAGGTCGGCGGCCTCGCGCACCCGGTCGAACATCCGCATCCCGCACAGCAGGGTGCCGACCCGCACCGGGGTGCCCGCGGCGGCGGCCTTCGCCATGCCGGCGGCCAGGCCCTCCTGGACGGTCTCGACGACCTCGGCCATGGCCAGTCCGCCGTTGGTGTTCAGCTCGGGGGCGTAGCGCACCTCGCCGTACACGACCCCGTCGGCGGCCAGGTCGAGGACGTACTCCTCGGCCGTGCGCAGCAGGCCCTCGCGGGTCTGCATGACGGCGAGGGTGTGCTCGAAGGTGGCTATGTAGCGCACCAGGTCACCGGAGTTGGCGGCCTCGAAGTACCAGGCGGCGAGCTCGTCCGGGTCGGTGGTGGGCAGGGTGTGGCCGACCTCGGCCGCGAGCTCCACCACGGTGGCGGGGCGCAGGCCGCCGTCGAGGTGGTCGTGCAGGACGGCCTTGGGGAGGCGGCGGATCAGATCGGCGTCTACGCGCGTAGCGGTCATGGCGAGGTCTTTCTTCGTACGTCGAACAGGGTGGCGGGGAGGGTCAGTCGGCGGGCTGGAGCAGGTCCCAGCGGTTTCCGTGGAGGTCCTGGAAGACGGCGACCGAGCCGTAGGGCTCGTGACGGGGCTCCTCCAGGAAGGTCACGCCCGCGGCGAGCATGCGGGCGTGGTCGCGGGCGAAGTCGTCGGTGTGCAGGAAGAAGCCGACGCGACCGCCGGTCTGGTTCCCCACCCGCTCCTGCTGGGCCTCGTCCTTGGCGCGGGCGAGCAGCAGGTCGGTGCCGCCCTCGCGCTCGTCCGGCCGCACGACGACCCAGCGGGAGCCGTCGGGGCGGGGGGCGTCCTCGACGAGCCGGAAGCCGAGGGCCTCGGTGTAGAAGCGGATCGCCTCGTCGTAGTCGTCGACGACAAGGGTGACCAGGGCGACGCGTCTCATCGGTGCCTCTCGGGACGGGTGGTTGACGGGAGAGGTTATACGTAAAACTTCGGCGGCGCCAGTCCGGTCTCCGGCCCCTGTCGGCGGGCCGTACGGAGTGCGTGGCAGGCTGGTGATCACCGCCGGGGTCACGGCTCCGGCGCCCCCGTCCACCGGACCGCACAGGAGTCGAGCACCATGGCCGAACGGCCGAAGTCGACCGGAGCACCCGCCCACCAGAACGTCACCTTCCCGAGCGGCGGCACCACCGCGCACGGCTATCTGGCGCTGCCGCCGTCCGGGAGCGGGCCGGGGGTCATCGTGATCCAGGAGTGGTGGGGTCTGACCGACCACATCGCCGACGTCGCCGACCGGCTGGCGGCGGAGGGCTTCGTCGCGCTCGCTCCCGACCTGTACGGCGGCAATGTCGCCCACGACAGCGGCGAGGCCCTGCGGATGATGCAGGCACTGCCGGTCGCGCGGGGCGTGGAACTGCTGTCCGGCGCGGTCGACCACCTGCTGTCGCTGGACGAGGTCACCTCGGACACCGTGGGCGCGGTCGGTTTCTGCATGGGCGGCGGATTCGTCCTGTACCTGGCGGCGGCCGACCCGCGGGTGAGCGCCGCGGTGCCGTTCTACGGCGTGATCCAGGGCGAGCTGCCCGACTTCTCGAACCTGAAGGCGGAGATCCTGGGCCACTACGGCGAGCTCGACCGGACCATCCCGGCGGAAAGCCTCGACGCCCTGCGCGAGGCCGTCCGCGAGCAGTCCGGAATCACCCCTGACCTGCGCCTGTACCCGGCGGACCACGCCTTCTTCAACGACGGCCGCCCCGAGGCCCACGACCCCGGGTCCGCCACCCGCGCCTGGGAGAGGACAGTGCCCTTCCTGCACGAGCGGCTGGGGTAGGGCCGGGCCTGCGGATCAGGCCGGAAGCATGACGCGTACCTCGCGGCGGATCGGTCGGACGCAAGCAGAGATGCCCTGTCGGCACGGGTGAGCGGGGCCGCCCGGCACGGTCTCCGCCCCCGCGAGGTGGGGGAGACCGTGGCGTGGGTTCCTGCGCGGCCGGACCTTGCTGCGCGGTGACGGCCGGCGCGGCCGGGGCCCTCGCTGGACGCGTCAGGCCCTCGGCACCGGCATGGTCCGGCAGCCGGAGCCCGGGACTCGTCCACCCCTCGGTCCGTGGGCGTAGGGCCCCGGACCGAGGCGGTGGGGAGAGATGGGCGATAGCGTCGCGGGCATGACGATCACCGAGAGCCGGACCGCCGCGGAGCGCAAGGGGGACGTACTGGCCCGTCTGGAGCGGGAGTTGGACATCTGGGTGGCGTCGGCGGACGCCGACGGGCTGCCTTGTCTGGTCGCGCTGTGGTTCGTCTGGGACGGAGAGTGCGTCTGGGTGTCCACGCGGATCACCAATCCCACGGGGCGCAATCTCCGCGACGGCGGCCGCACCCGGCTGGCCTTCGGGGACACCCAGGACGTCGTGCTGATCGACGGGGAGGTGCGGACGTACGGCGGGACGGACGTGCCGGCCGCGGCGATCGAGGCCTTCCGGGCGAAGACCGGCTGGGATCCCCGCGAGGACAGCGCCTCCTACGCCTTCTTCCAGGTGCGCCCGCGCACCGTGCAGGCCCTCAACGGCGTGCACGAGATGCGCGGGCGGCATGTCATGGAGGACGGCGTGTGGGTCGTATGACCTCTCAGTCTTCCTTCTGGTGAAGCGAGTTCAGGGTGTCGAGCTCGTCCTCGGTGAGCCTCAGCGCGCCCGCCGCGATGTTCTCGGCCAGGTGGTCGGGGTTGCCGGTGCCGGGGATGGCGAGGACGTGCGGCCCCTGAGCCAGGGTCCAGGCGAGCCTGACCTGGGCGGGGGTGGCGTCGTGGGCCCGCGCGACGGCGAGCACCGCCTCGTCGTGGGCGGTGGTGGCGCCCTCGGCTCCGGCGTCCCCGGCGATCGCGAAGAACGGCACGAAGGCGATGCCCTGTTCGCCGCAGATCCGCACCATCTCGTCGGTGGCCCGGTCGCGGGAATCGAGTCCGAAGCGGTTCTGCACGGACACCACCGGCGCGATGGCCTGCGCCTCGACGAGGTGCCGGGGCTCGACGTCGGAGATGCCGAGGTGCCGGACGAGGCCCTTGTCGCGCAGTTCGGCGAGGGCGCCGAAGTGCTCGGCGACCGAGTCCTGACGCATCCGGCGGAGGTAGACCAGATCAAGGTGGTCGCGGCCGAGCTGGCGGAGGTTCTCCTCGACATGTCCACGCAGGTCCTCGGGCCGTGCAGAAGTGGCCCACTCCCCCGAGTAGTCACGAAAGGGGCCGACCTTCGAGGCGATGACGAGATCGTCGGAGTACGGGGACAGCGCGCTGTTGATGATCTCGTTGGCGGAGCGCAGGGAGGAGAAGTAGAAGGCCGCCGTGTCGATGTGGTTGACGCCGAGTTCGACGGCCCCGCGCAGTACGGTGATCGACCGCTGCCGGTCGCTCGGGGTGCCATGGTGGAAGGCCGCGCTGCCGGTCAGCCGCATCGCGCCGAAGCCTATGCGGTTGACGGTGAGATCGCCGAGTGTCCAGGTGCCTGCCGCGTCCGCGGTGATCGATTCGGAGGTCATCGGCGGATGATGACACACCTCCGGCTCGTCCCCGAAGGCACTTCCCGAACTCCTACCTGCGCTGCGCGGCCAGCCGGACGGGCGCGTTGGCCGCACCGAACCCGGCGTAGCCGCCGGAGCGCTGCACGAACTCGAAGAAGACATGGCCGACGGTCTCGGTGTAGCAGTGCCGGAACTCGCCGCCCCGCTCGTCGCGGTCGTAAAGGATGCCGAGCTCGCGATACGTCTCCAACTCCCCCTCGGCGAAGTCGAAACGGGCCTCCAGGTCGTCGTAGTAGTTCGCCGGGACGCGCAGCAGACCTGCTCCGGCCGTCCGGAAGCGGCGGACGGCGGCGACGATGTCGTCGACGGCGAACGCCACATGCCGGGCCCGTGTCTCACCGCCCTCCTCCGGACTGGGTGCGAGGTTGAGGACCAGCCGGGGTCCGTCGGAGGGGGCGGACAGGGCACGGCTGCGGAACAGGCCGTAGGGGTCGGCGAGTTCGACGGTGTCGTGCGGGCTGAGGCCAAGCACCGTGCGGTGGAAGAGCACCGACTCGTCGAAGTGGTGCCAGGGCTGGGTCAGCGCGAGGTGGTCGATGGTGAGGGCGGTCGCGCTCGCACTCTCGGCCGTGTACGCGAAGTCGTCGGTCCAGCTGGGGAGTTCGGGTCGGCCGGTCGCGCAGAACAGGACTTCGGTGCCGTCCGGGGCCGCGATCGACTCCAGCGGGACGTCCTGTGCGGTGCGGCGCTTGGGCAGGGTGGGCGCGAGCAGGGCTTCCGCCCGTCGCGCGGAGGCGGCCGGATCCGCCGTCTCCAGTCCTACGGCGGCCAGGGTGGTGTCGGTGCGGCGGCCGGCGGTGCCCGTGTTGACCAGGACCCGGGCCTCGCCCTGTTCCCAGAGGTCGACCGGCTTGCCGTGATGGCGGGCGGTGCGGGTGAAGCCGAGAGCCGTGAGAAGTTCACCGACGGGCTCGGGGTCGCTGGTGGCGAGTTCGGCGAAGGCGACGCCCGAGGGGATCACCGGCGCCGGGAGCGGGGAGACGCCCGCGTTCTCCTCCAGGGCGAGCAGGGAGCGCAGTCCGTCCAGCGCTGTGCGGCCCGCGTCCGCCTGGCGGAAGACGTCGTTGAAGACCTCCAGGGACAGGGGGCCGTCGTATCCGGCGTTCAGGACATGGCGCAGGAGTCCGGCCACGTCGAATCCGCCCTGGCCCGGGAAGCAGCGGTAGTGGCGGCTCCACTGCAGGACGTCCATGGCCATCAGCGGGGCGTCCGCGAGCTGGAGGAAGAAGATCTTGTCGCCGGGGATGTCCTCGACACCCTTGGGGTCGGAGCCCCTGGAGAGGATGTGGAAGCTGTCCAGGCAGGTGCCGAGCGCCGGATGGTCCGCGGCCTCGACGATCCGCCAGGCGTGGTCGTACGTGCTGACGTGCCGTCCCCACGCCAGCGCCTCGTAGGCCACCCGGATGCCGGACTCCTGGGCCAGGTCGGCGAGTCGGCGCAGTTGCTCGGCCGCGAGGGCGTCGTCGTCCACGGCCTGCTCGCAGACGCTGGAACAGACGAGGACGGTGTCGGCGCCGAGCCTGCGCATCAGCTCGAACTTGTACCGGGCACGCCTCAGGTTGCGGGCGAAGAGCTCCTCCGGGACGGCCTCGATGTCCCGCATGGGCTGGTAGAGGTCGATGCGCAGCCCCAGGTCGGCCGTGCGGGCGGCGATCTCCTCGGGGGCGAGGGGGCTGGCGAGGAGGTCGTTCTCGAAGATCTCGACGCCTTCGAAGCCTGCCCGTGAGGCGGCCGTCAGTTTCTCGGTGAGGGTGCCGCTGAGGCAGACGGTGGCGATGGACTTGCGCATGCTCGCTCCTGAGGTCGATCCAGGTCTTCCCGGCCCGTCCGGCGGTCCGGGAGAAGATTTCAGGGCGACCACCAGACGGTCCAATCGGTCCACTGTGCGGTCAGCCTAGGGGGCCACGCCTCCGCCAACAAGGGCGCGGCCGGTTTCCTCGGTCCGCGGAGCGGACTACGGTCGGAGGCAGCAACGTCGGCCGAGGGCCGTGGGGACCGTACGGGAGGCAGCGGGTGAGCGACGCACAGACGTCGGCGGGGGGCGACGCCGACCAGCACGCGGGAGGGGTGCGCAGTGTGCGGCGGGCCTTCGACATCCTCACCCTGCTCACCGAGGACCGGCCGGTGATCACGCTGCGGGAGATCACCGGCGCGACCGGGCTCGCCAAGACCACGGCGCTGCGGCTGGTGCAGACCCTGGAGGAGACCGGCCTGCTGGGCTCGCACCCGTCCGGCTACACCGCGGGGCCCGCGCTGTGGCGCTGGGCGTATCTCGCGCGCGGCCAGTGGGAGGTGCCGCAGGAGACCCGGAAGGTCATGCGTGATCTCGCGGACCGGCTCGGCGAGACCGTGAACCTGTTCGTCGCCCGGGGCGTCCACCGCATCTGCGTCGCCCACGAGGAGAGTCCGCATCCGCTGCGCCATGTCGTCGACGTCGGCGACGAGCAGCCGCTGTGGGCCGGTGCCTCCTCGAAGATCCTGCTGCGGGGCGCCTCCGAGGCGTTCCTGCGCCGGGTCGCGGCCGCCTCACCGCAGGGCGGGGCACAGGTCGAGCGGCTGCGGGCCTGGGTCACGGAGGCGGCCGAGCGCGGCTACGCCGTCAGCAGCAGCGAGTTCGACGAGGGGCTCACCGCGGTCGCGGTCCCGGTCACGGGCCGCACCGGCAAGGTCGTCGCCTCCCTCTCCCTGAGCGGCCCCAGCCACCGCTTCCCCTACGAGGCCGTCGAGCGCTTCGCCATGGAACTCGCCGAAGGCGCCCGCCTCATCTCCGACCAGGGCTTCAGCCACCCCCTGAGCAGCGACGCCTGACGCACGGGACGCGGGTGCGCGAGAGGGGGGAGGGCCCGGTCGGTGGCCTCCCTCTCCCCCACTGTCGGGACGTCAGCCGGACTGGTCGTTGTCCTTCATCTCGCCCCAGCCGTGCCAGCGGTCGACCTCGATCCAGGCGCTCACGCGGCCCCGGACCCGGTTCGGGTAGGGACGGCCGCCGTAGTGGGTGGAGAGTCGGTCGATGTCGGCGAGGTCCTCGTCCGCGTACATCTCGACCGCGCGGCCGATGAGCGTGACGTGCGTATACCAGTTGTCGCTGTCCAGGACGGTGAGCGTGACGCGAGGGTCACGGCGCAGGTGCTTCAGCCGGACGCGGCCCTCGTCAAGGTTGATCAGGACACGGCCGTCCTCCCAGAGGTACCAGGTGGGGGCCGACACCGGCGCCCCGTCGGAGCGCAGGGTCGCCATCACGCAGGGGTTGGGGCGGCCGAGCAGTTCCACGGCCTCGGGCGGCAGCGGGGGCTTGGACATGAGGGGTCCTCCTCTTCGGGTGTTCCGGACTCGGGGTCAGGCCTTCTCGTCGAAGCTCGCGAAATAGGCGGCTGCCATGTCCTCGTCGCCGTGGCCCTGGGCGGCGGCGCGCTCGAAACGCTCGGCGCTCGCGGCGGCCACGTCGAGGCGGACTCCGCCCCGCTCACCGGCCTCGACGATGAGACGGGCGTCCTTGGCGGCGGTGGAGACCGCGAACTGGGCCGGTGACAGCCGGCCGTCGAGGATCAGGCCCGACTTGGCCCGCAGATAGCCCATGTCGAGAGGGCCGCCGTCGATGGCGTCGAAGAAGCCCTGCGGGTCCACGCCGAGGGCCTTCGCGAGGGCGAGGGCCTCTCCGGCCGCGTTGGTCACCGCGAGCACCCAGCTGTTGGCGACCAGCTTCAGCCTGGTCGCGCTGCCCTCGGCGCCGTCCTCGCCGGTCCACACCGTGCGGGCGCCGACCGCGTCGAGGACGGGGGTCACGGCGCCACGGCCCTCGACCGGTCCGGCGGCGAGGACCAGCAGCTGACCGGCCTCGGCGGGCTGTCGGGTGCCCAGAACGGGCGCGTCGAAGAACACCAGTTGGTGCTCGCGGGCGAAGGCGGCCAGGTCGGCGATCGCCTCGACGCCGGCGGTGGTCGACTGCACCCAGGCGACGCCCGGGCGGAGTCCCTCGGCGGCCTGGCGCATGACGTCCAGGGCCGCGGGGCCGTCGTACAGCATGGTCAGGACGACGTCGGCGCCGCGCACGGCCTCGGCGGGGCTGCCGGCGACCTCGACGCCGTCCTCGGCCAGCGGCCGCGCCTTGTCCGGGCTGCGGTTCCAGGCGCGGACGGCATGTCCGGCGCGGGCGAGGTTGCGGGCCATCGCGGCACCCATGATGCCGGTGCCCAGGACGCTCACGGTGAGCTTGTCGGTCATGACGTCAACTCCCTGCGGGGGTGCGGATGTTCTGTCGGGCACCGAGCTTGCCGGATAGGTTCCGGAGGAGCCCGGGCGGGTGGGCGGTCACGTCGGCTGGAGAGGTTCCACGGCGACGAATCCCTGCGTGTCGACGGCCGGGAGCGGCGCGTCCGGGCCGTAGAGGAAACCGGCGAGGGCCGGGGTGGCGCGGTAGGCGAAGACCGACGCCGGTACGCCGAGGATGGCCGGGGTGTCGAGGAGGAAGGGCAGTTCGCGGTCCAAGTACTCGGCACCTGCGGCCAGTTGGCCGGCGGTCGGGGTCCAGTCGGCGGGCATCGTGGTGCGCAGGACGCCGGTGACCATGCGGGTATGGGTGGCGTGGAACGCGGATTGCTCCCGGTGCGCGCGGGTGACGCGCTGGAGGGCGGCACGGTAGGCCGGGGTGTCGTAGAAGTCGGAGAACCGCGCGACACGCAGCCGGGACGGTTCGATCCGCGCGGTGGTCACGGCGCGGGAGATCCGGTTGGCCGTCTGGCGTACGTCGCGGTGAGCGCGGGCGCGGGCGTGCCCGGGCTCGTAGCCGCGACCGAGATAGGTGCAGGCGACGGTGTCGGTGTCGGGGTGGGCGATCTCGATCCGGGTGAAGCGGGTGGCGGCCCAGCGCAGCAGCGCGAGGAGCCGGTCCTCGGAGAAGTAGCCGTTGCCGGGGCTGATCCCGAGGAACACGTGGTGTCCGGCGTCGACGAGGCCGGCGCAGCGCTCGGAGAAGGGGGTGTCGAGGAAGCCGTCCCCCCTGCGGGCCCCGGTCGAGGATGCCCGGGCCGTCGGCATCACCCAGTCGTGCATCGGTACTCCCCCGTCCTCTGCACGGACAGTGCGCCGTGGATTCTCCGGTCGTCGTCATCGAGCCTAGAAGGAGCCGGTGGCCGTGTCGGGCCGTGGCCGCGGAACTCGCGCAGATGGCCCAGCAGGATCTCGGGGTCCTGCCGGGCCGCGCCCCGTCTCGCACCGCGTCCGGCGACTAGCCGAGCGGCTTCTCCAGGATCGCCTTGCGGTGGCTGAAGGTCTCGATGGAGTAGCGGCCGTGGTAGTTGCCCATGCCGCTCTCCCCCACTCCGCCGAACGGCAGGTCGGAGACGGTCAGATGGGCGAGGGGCAGACCGTAGCCGAGGCCGCCGGAGGAGGTCTCGGCGGCGATGCGGCCCCGGGTCGTGTCGGAGTCGGTGAAGACGTACAGGGCGAGCGGCTTGTCCCGGTCGGTGATGAAGTCGATGGCCTCGTCGAGGCCGGGCACGGTGACGATCGGCAGGATCGGGCCGAAGATCTCCTCCCGCATCACCGGGGACTCGGGGTCCACGTCGGCGAGGACGGTGGGCGCGATGTACTTGGCCGTACGGTCGCTCGTGCCGCCCACGACCGTGCGGCCCGAGTCCAGCAGTCCGGTGAGCCGGTCGAAGTGCCGTTCGTTGATGATGCGGCCGTACTCGCCGGATTCCGCGGGGTCGCCGCCGTACAGCGTGTCGACGGCGTTCTTCAGCAGCGGCTCCAGGGCGGCCGCGGTCTCTGGGTCGGTCAGGACGTAGTCGGGGGCGACGCAGGTCTGCCCGGCGTTGAGGAACTTGCCGCGGGCCAGGCGGTCGGCGACGACGGTGAGGTCGGCGTCGCGGTCGACGAAGGCCGGGGACTTCCCGCCCAGTTCGAGGGTGACCGGGGTCAGGTGCTCGGCGGCGGCGCGCAGGACGACGCGGCCCACCGTGCCGTTGCCGGTGTAGAAGATGTGGTCGAAGCGCTCGGCGAGCAGGGCGGTGGTCTCGGGGATGCCGCCCTCGACGACGGCCACCGCGTCGGTGTCCAGGTAGGCGGGGAGCAGCCGGGCCACGGCGGCGGAGGTGGCCGGGGCCAGCTCGCTCGGCTTGGCGACCACCGCGTTGCCCGCGGCGAGGGCGCCGACCACGGGGGCGAGCAGCAGCTGGGCCGGGTAGTTCCACGGGGCGATGACGAGGACGACGCCGAGCGGGTCGTACTGCGTCCAGGCGCGCGCGTCGGTGCCGAGGTGTGCGGGGACGGGGGCGGACTCGGGGCGCAGCCAGTCGGTGAGGTGGTCCAGGGTGTGGTCGATCTCGCGGATCGTGAAGTCGATCTCGGTGCGGAAGGCCTCGGTGGAGCTCTTGCCCAGGTCGGCGTGGAGGGCGGCGGCCAGCTCCGTGCCGTTCTCCGTGAGCAGCTCGCGCAGGCGGCGCAGCTGGGTCGTACGCCACTCGACGGGCTTGGTGCGGCCGCTGCGGAAGGTGGCGCGCAGTCGGGCGACGACGTCGGCGGGCTGCTCGGGGGCGGGGTGGTTCACGGGTGCCTCGCTGGGGGTGCGCGGGCCTTGCGGCCTGGGTCTCGACGGTCAGATGTATATTGCAACCTTTTCACGGCCGGGCCAATTCCGGATCGCCGCCAGTACTTTCCGGGACGGGGTCACAGCGACCGGCGACGGTGTTCGAGATAGGTGCGCTCCGCCGGGTTCTCGGTGAGTGCGGCGGCCCTCGCGTAGGCGTCCGCGGCTTCCGCGTCGCGTCCGAGGCGGCGCAGCAGGTCGGCCCGGACCGCGTGGAGGACGTGGTAGCCGTCGAGGTCGAGTGCGTCCACCAGGGTGAGGGCCCGCGCGGGTCCCTCGGTCTCGGCCACGGCGACCGCCCGGTTCAGGGCCACGACGGGGCTGGGCGCCACGGCCATGAGCTGGTCGTACAGCCGGTGGACCTGTCCCCAGTCGGTGGGCGCGTCGCTGTGGACGGCCTGGATGGCGGCCTGGATCTGGTACGGCCCCGGCTGGTTCCGGCGCAGACACCGCCGTACGAGTGACTGCCCCTCGGCGACGAGCGCGCGGTCCCAGCGGGCCGGGTCCTGCTCGGACAGCGGTACGAGTTCGCCCCGGTCGTCGGTGCGGGCGGCCCGGCGGGACTCGATGAGCAGCATCAGGGCGAGCAGTCCGGTGGCCTCGGGCTCGTCCGGCATCAGCTCGGTCAGCAGCCGGCCCAGGCGTACGGCTTCGGCGCACAGGTCGGGTGTGCCGCCGTAGCCCTCGTTGAAGACGAGGTAGACGACGGCGAGCACTCCGTTGAGCCGGTCGGGGAGGTCGGCGTCGCGGGGGACGCGGTAGGGGATGCGGGCGTCGCGGATCTTTGCCTTGGCGCGGACGAGGCGCTGGGCCATGGTCGGCTCGGGGACCAGGAAGGCACGGGCGATCTGTGCGGTGGTGAGGCCGCCGAGCAGCCGGAGGGTGAGGGCGACCCGGGCCTGGGGGGCGAGCGCGGGGTGGCAGCAGGTGAAGAGGAGGCGGAGCCGTTCGTCGCGCACGGGGCCCTCCTCGGGCGGTGCGTCGGGGGCGTTCAGCAGGGCGGCCTCGGCGTGGCGGGCCTGCCTGGTGGACTCGCGGCGCAGCCGGTCGATCGCGCGGTTGCGGGCGGTGGTGATGATCCAGCCGGCCGGGCTCGGCGGCACACCGGTCTCGGGCCAGCGCCGCACGGCCGTGGTGAAGGCGTCCTGGACCGCTTCCTCGGCGAGGTCGATGTCACCGAGGAAGCGGACGAGGACGGCGACCGCGCGGCCGTACTCCTCGCGGAAGACGCCCTCGACGTCCAGGGTCATCAGTCCTCGGACTCGTGCTGGAAGGGGCGCACCTCGATGGGCAGGGTGGTGGCCAGGGCCGCCTTGCGCCCCCACTCCAGGGCCGCGTCCAGGTCGGGCGCCTTCACGATGCAGAGGCCGCCGAGCTGTTCCTTGCCCTCGGCGTACGGGCCGTCGGTGATGAGCACGTCGCCGTCGCGGGGCCGCAGCACGGTCGAGGAGTCGGGGCTGTGCAGTCCTCCGGCGAAGACCCAGGCCCCGGCCGCGCGGAGCTCCTGGTGGAAGACGTCGAGCCGCTTGCCGATCTCGGCCAGCTCCTCCGGGGCGGGCAGCTCGTCCCAGCCGGGCTGCATGACATTGAGCAGGTAGTACTGCATGTCCATCTCCTCCTGTGAGTCTGTCTCACCTCCTACACGAACGGCACACCCCCGGATCGACACCGCGCGCGACGGAATCGGGAGAATCTTCGTCATGACCACCGCACCGCACCCGCTCCTCGCCACCGCCCACTCCCTCGCCGACGGCCTCCTCGCTCCGCACGCGGCGCGCGTCGACCAGGGGGGCGTGCCCGCGAGCCACCTCGACGCGATCAGACGCTCGGGACTGCTCGGAGTGAGCGCGCCGAAGGAGTACGGCGGTGCGGCCGCTCCGGACGCGGTGGCGCGGGAGGTCCAGGAGATCCTGGCCGGGGCGTGCTGCTCGACGTGGTTCGTGCAGACCCAGCACCACTCGCCGGTGAGGCTGCTCACGCAGTCCGGTCTGCCGGTGCGGGAGCGGCTGCTCGGGCCGCTGGCGACCGGTGAACTGCTGGCCGGGATCGCGTACGCGCACGTCCGCGCGTTTCCCCGGGTGCCGGTGCGGGCGACGGCCGAGCGGGGCGGCTGGCGGTTCGACGGCAGGGTGCCCTGGTACACGGGCTGGGGCCTGAACGACGTGATGCTGCTGGCCGGGGTGAGCGAGGCGGACGAGGTGGTGTTCGCGTTCACGGAGGCACGCGAGCAGCCAGGACTGCGGGCGTCGGAGCCGATGCGGCTCGCCGCGCTCACCGCGGCCCGGACGGTCTCCCTGTCCCTGGACGGCCTGTGGCTGCCCGAGGATTCGGTGGTGCTGCGCACCCCGCAGGAGAAGTTCGCGCTGGTCGACGGGCCCCGCGCCACCAACGCCTCCCCGGCCGTCTTCGGCGTGGCGTATGCGGCGCTCCGGGTACTGGAGGACGCCGGCGAGCGGGAGACCGCGGCTGCCCTGCACGGCCCTCTCGACGAGGTGCGCGGGCAGGTGTACGACCTCGCCGAGCACCCCGTCCCGTACGAGCGCGTCCCCGAACGGCTCGCGCTCAAGACGCGGTCGTACGACTTGATGCGCGCCGCCACGACGGCGGCCGTGGTGGCGGGCGGCGGCCGTGCGATGGACCTGGGCGGTACGGCCCAACGGCTGTTCCGTGAGGGGATGTTCCTGCTGGTGCAGGGGCAGACGGGGGAGGTGCGGCGGGCGCATCTGGGCGCCCTGGCGGAGATCTAGTCGAGCAGGGCCGCCAGGAGTGCGGCGGGTGCGTCCTCCTGGACCAAGTGCCCTGCGCCGGGGATGACGTCGAGGCGTGCGCCCGGGATGCGGGCGACGAGTTCGTGCCCCTTGTCCACGGGGATCCAGGTGTCGTCCTCGCCCCAGCACACCAGGGTCGGGATGGTGATCTCGCCGTACCGGTCCTGCACTTCGTCGGTGTAATGCTGGTCGGCCTGGGCGATCTGGCGGTAGAAGGCGGCCTGGCCGGGGTCTCCGAGCCAGGGTTCGACGAGCCGGTCGTGGACGGCGGGGTGCAGGCCGGGGCTGCTGGCCGAGCTGACGTACTCGCGGACGAGGGCCCGGTGCAGGGCGGGCGGGAGTGCGTCGAAGACCGCGGAGTTCTTGCCGACGAGCCGGAAGAACGGCGTTCCCCAGGGGGCCAGCGCGACCGGGTCGACCAGGGTGAGCGAGTGGTAGCGGGCCCCGTGCAGCAGATGGGCCCGCAGGGACACGGCACCGCCGAAGTCATGGGCCACGACCCGGGGTTCGGCCAGCTCCCAGTGCGCCAGGAGCTCGGTGAAGACCCTGCTCTGGGCGGCCAGGGAGACGTCCTGGCCCGCGGACTTCTCCGAGGCCCCGTAGCCGGGCATGTCCCACACGAACACGTGGTGGCGGCGGGAGAGGGCGCGGGCCACGGCACGCCAGACGTACGAGGAGAAGGGCGTGCCGTGGAGGAGGACGACCGGGGCACGGCCCGGATCTCCGAGGCTGTCCCAGCGGACCTCACCGGAGCTGCTGCGGAAGGTCCTGGTCAACTGCCAGTCACTCACGGGCTGTTCCTCTCGACGGATGCGCAGGTCGAACCCGTGAGCGTACGGGGTGACCGCCCTAGCTCGCGAACGGCACCTGCGGCGAGGGCGCGGCCTCCTCGCCGGACGGGTGCCGCCACAGCCCCTGCGCGGCGAGGCGGGGCAGGACTCCCTCGCCGAACCAGTACGCCTCCTCAAGGTGCGGGTAGCCGGAGAGCACGAACTCGTCGATGCCGAGGGCGTGGTACTCCTTGATCCGCTCGGCCACCTCGTCGTGGCTGCCGACCAGCGCGGTGCCGGCGCCGCCGCGCACCAGGCCGATGCCGGCCCACAGGTTGGGGTGGATCTCCAGGCCGTTCCGGTCGCCGCCGCCGTGCAGGGCGAGCATCCGCTGCTGACCCTCCGACTCGCTGCGGGCGAGCCCGGCCTGCACCGACCTCACCGTCTCCGGGTCGAAGCCGTCGAGCAGTCGGTCCGCCTCCGCCCAGGCCTGCTCGGAGGTGTCCCGGGTGATCACGTGCAGGCGGATCCCGAAGCGCAGGGTGCGTCCCTGCCGCGCCGCCAGCCCGCGGATCCAGGCGATCTTCTCGGCGACCTGTGCGGGCGGCTCGCCCCAGGTGAGGTACACGTCGGCGTACTTGGCGGCGACCTCCCCGGCGACGGGCGAGGACCCGCCGAAGTACACCTCGGGCACCGGATCGGGCACCCGCGCCAGCTTCGCGTCCTCGACCCGGAGGTGCTCGCCGTGCAGGTCGACGGTCTTGCCCTCCCACAACCCCCGTACGACCTCCAGGAATTCGCCGGTACGACGGTAGCGGGCGTCCTTGTCGAGGAAGTCCCCGTAGGCCCGCTGCTCGTGGCTCTCCCCGCCGGTGACGACGTTGAGCAGCAGCCGTCCCCCGGACTGCCGCTGGAAGGTGGACGCCATCTGGGCGGCGAGGGTCGGTGAGACGAAACCGGGCCGGAAGGCGACCAGGAACTTCAGCCGTTCGGTGTGCCGGCTCACCATCGCGGTGGTCAGCCACGCGTCCTCGCACCAGGCGCCGGTGGGTGTGAGCGCCCCCACGAAGCCCAGGTCCTCGGCCGCCCGGGCGATCTGGCTCAGGTAGCCGACCGTCGGCGGCCGGTCCCGTCCGGAGACGGTGGCGGGTGTGCCGTGACCGCCGCCCACGACGTGACGGCTGTCGCCGTTGGTGGGCAGGAACCAGTGGAAGGTGAGGGACATGGGGGTCTCCGTTCGGGTGTCTCTAGAGGAGGCCGTGGCGGGGCGGCCGGGTGCCGTTGAGCACGTACCGGCCGATGTGCTGGATCTTCCAGCGGGTCGGGGCGTGCAGGGTGTGCGTGCGGGCATCGCGCCAGTGCCGGTGCAGATTCAGGGAGTTGAGCGCCGAACGGGTGCCGGCGACCTCGAAGAGCGCCCCGGCCACGTCCACCGCGGCCTGGGCCGCCTGGACCTTGGCGACGGCGACGGCGACGGACGCCTCGGCCGCCGAGTCGTCGGTGAGGTCGGCGCGGGCCGCGTCGACGGCGCGGGCGGCTTCCCGCAGCAGCGCCTCGGACGCCCTTGCCTGGAGGGCGAGTTCACCGAACCGCTGGATCAGCAGAGGGTCCTCGGCCGCCGTCTCGACCTCGCTCTCGAACCACGGTCGGCTCTTCGTCCGGACGAACTCCGCCGCCTCCGCGAGCGCGCCCCCGGCGATCCCGGTGTCGATGGCGGCATGCAGCAACTGGGCGACGGCTCCGTGGAGTTGTGGCCCCTCGAAGGTGAGGTGGTGGGGCAGCACCCGGTCGGCCGGGACCTCGACGCCTGCCAGGCGGACGGTGCCGCTGGCCGTCGTCCGCTGGCCTAGGCCGTCCCAGTCGTCGATCACCGTGACACCGGGGGTGTCCCGGGGAACATAGGCGACGTGCAGTTTGTCGTGCTCGGCGCGGGCCAGCACCGGGATCCAGTCGGCGAACAGGGCGCCGGTGCAGTAGTGCTTGACACCGTCGAGGCGGTACGAGCCGTCCGGCAGTGGGTGCAGGCGGGTGCGGATGACCTGGACGTGCCGGGTGCCCGCCTCCGACTGCGCGTTGCCGAAGCGGCGGCCGCCGAGGACTTCGGCGAAGAAGAACTTGCGCTGCTCCTCGGTGCCCTGACGGTTGATCACGTTGACGTACACGAAGTGGCTCTGCGGGATCTGGGCAAGGCTCGCGTCGGCGGCGGCGAGCAGTCGGAAGATCTCGGCGAGAGTGGACGTGCTCACGTCCGCTCCCCCGTGTTCGGCGGGGACGGTGACGGCGAGCAGCCCGGAGGCGGAGAGGCGGTCCAGCTCCGCGCGTGGCAGCCTGCGTTCGGCATCCCTGGCGGAGGCCCCCGCGCGGAACTCCTCGGCGAGCGACGCGGCGACCGCCAGGGCCTCCTGGTCGTCGGTGATCACATGGGCGGTCATGTCCGTCAGCCCGCCGCCGCCAGCACCGGTCGTCGGCCCAGCGCGGTCGAGAACTGGTCGACGACCTGGGTGAGCGCCTCGCTCGCGGCGGGCGCGACGGTCAGCGAGCCGTCGTCCTGCACGCTGATGTCCTTGTCGAGGGTGAACCAGCCCTGCACGATGTGGGCCGCGCCCATGGAGCTGAGGACCGGGCGGAGCGCGTAGTCGATGGCCAGGACATGAGCGGTGGAGCCGCCGGTGGCCAGCGGCAGCACGGTCTTGCCGGCCAGCGCGTACTGCGGGAGCAGGTCCAGGAGCGCCTTGAGGACTCCGGAGTACGACGCCTTGTAGACGGGGGTGCCGACGACGACCCCGTCGGCGCGCGCGAACAGCTCGGTGGCCTCGACGATCGCCGGGTGCTTGAAGTCGGCGCCGAGCAGGGCCTGGGCGGGGATGGTGCGCACGTCGAGCGGGATCACCTCGTGTCCCTGTGCGGCCAGGCGCCGGTCGAGGTGGCGCAGCAGCCGGTTGGTGCGCGAGGAGGCGGAGGGGCTGCCGGAGACGGACAGGACGGTGGCCATGGGGTCCTCTTTCGGAGGGAGGAGGCGGGGCGCCCCCGGTTCAGGAGGGGGCGCCCCGGGGGGAGCGGTCAGGAGTACCAGGTGGGTTCGGGCAGTTCGCCTTCGAGGACCCAGCGGCCGACCTCGCGCCGCTTGTAGGCGACGGGGTCGTGCAGCGTGTGGGTGCGGACGTTGCGCCAGAACCGGTCCAGGCCCTCAGAGGTGGCCGTGGAGCGGGCGCCCGTCACCTCGAAGATCCGGTGGGAGACCTCCAGGGCCACGTCGGTGGCGCGGGCCTTGACTGCGGCCACCCGGACCTCGAAGTCGCCGCGTGCCTTCTCGGTGACCGCGTCGGGGTCGTCGTGCAGCTTCTGTCCCTCGGCGGCGACGGCGTCGGCGAGGGCCTCGGCCGCCCAGAGCTTGGCGGTCAGGTCGCCGTAGGTGTCGATGACGTACGGCTCGTCGACCGCGCGCTCGAAGCCGCCGTGCAGCCAGGAGCGGGATTTCTCGCGGGTATAGGTGGCGGCCGTCTCCAGCGCGCCGCCCGCGATGCCGAGGTAGAAGTTGACGAAGACCAGCTGGATGGTGGGGACGTTGAGGGTGTTGTAGACGCGCGGCTGGAACACCTTGTCGACGTATCCGGCGGCGCTCGCCCACGGGGTGCGGACGCCGTCGAGGGTGACGCCGCCGCTCTCGGTGAGGCGCTGGCCGATGTTGTCCCAGTCGTCGTGGAAGGTCAGGCCCTCGGAGTCGGAGGGCACGATGGCGAAGACGTGGCTGTCGGTGCCCTCCAGGACGCCTTCGAGGACGGTGACGTCGGAGACCTTGCTGCCGGTGGAGAAGGTCTTGCGGCCGGTGTAGACGAGGTCGTCGCCGTCCTCGGTCACGACGACGTCCTGGTCGCGCGGGTTGACCGCGCCGCCGAAGAACCAGCGGTTCCCGGTGGCCTCGGCCTCGACGTGCTCCCACTGCTCGCGGGTGCCGACCAGGCGGGCGGCCCAGAACCACAGGTAGTGGTAGCCGAGGAGCTGGCCGATGGAGCCGTCGGCCTTGGCGATCTCGCGGACGACCCGGTAGGCGGTCGTCCAGTCCTGGCCTCCGCCGCCGTGCTCGGTCGGGCCGAGGAGGGTGACGAGTCCGGCGTCCTTGAGGAGCTGCACCTCGGCGTACGGGGTGGCGCCCGCGTGGTCGCGGGCGGCGGCGTCGGTGGCGAGGACGGCGGCGGCCTCGGCGGCGCGGGCGATCCACTGCTGGGCGGTGGCGGGGGCGGGGCGGGTCTGCCAGTCGGTGTTCGTGGCCGTGCTCATGTCGGTGACCTCCTCAGACCTGGGCGGGGACGGACTCGTTGTCGGGCAGCTGGGCCTCCAGATCACGGACCAGCGGCAGCACCCGCTTGCCGAAGTACTCGACCTCCTCGTGGTAGTGCAGGAAGCCAAGGAGAAGGAGGTCGACGCCGAGCTTCTTGTAGGCGACGATCCGCTCGGCGATCTGCTCCGGCGTCCCGATGAGACCGGTGCGGAAGCCGTCGTTGTACTGGACGAGGTCCTCGAAGGAGGAGTCCTGCCACATGCCCGTCTTGTCGGAGGTCGACTGGCCCGCCTGCTTCACGGCGGCACCGAACCCCTCGACGGCCTCGCTGTCGGCCTTGGCGACGATCTCCCGGAGCGTGTCTCGGGCCTCGGCCTCCGTGTCACGGGCGATGAGGAAGCCGTTGAGGCCGAACTTCGGTGGGGTACGGCCGACTTCGGCGGCGGACTTGCGGACGTCGGTGAGCTGCTCGGTGACCCCGTCGAAGTCCTTGCCGTTGGAGAAGTACCAGTCGGACACCCGCCCGGCCATGGCGCGGGCGGCGGTGGAGTTTCCGCCCTGGAAGATCTCCGGGTGCGGGCGCTCCTCGGTGTTGAGGGGCTTGGGCTTCAGGGAGAAGTCGCGCAGCCGGTAGAAGTCGCCGGCGAGTTCGGCATGGTCCTCCGTCCAGATCTTCCGCAGGGCGGTGATGAACTCCTCGGAGCGGCGGTAGCGCTCGTCGTGCTCCAGCCAGGGTTCGCCGAGGGCGGTGAACTCGCCCTTGAACCAGCCGGAGACGACGTTCACGGCGAAGCGGCCCTTGGAGAGGTGGTCGGCGGTGGCACCGAGTTTGGCGAGGACGCCCGGGTGCCACAGGCCGGGGTGGACGGCGGCGATGACCTTCAGGCGCTGGGTGGCCAGCAGCAGGGCGAGGCTGAAGCTGGTCGACTCGTGCTGGTACTCGGCGCCGTAGCTGGCCATGTAGCGGACCTGGCTGAGGGCGTAGTCGAAGCCGTTGTTCTCTGCGAGGACGGCGAGTTCGCGGTTGTAGTCGTAGCCCCAGTCGGTGCGCTGCTCGATCTTGCTGGTGACGAGTCCCCCGCTGACGTTGGGGACCCAGTAGGCGAATTGCACGGGCGCGGCAGGCATGCGTGACTCCTGTTGCGGAATGTTTTCGAGCACGCCGAATTCAAAAGGTGCGCGGGCACACGGAATTCAGGCGTGAAAACTCTCGGAAGGAGAGGAAAACGCGGCGGATCATGGGAGGTTGATCAGGCCGCGGTGCGACAGGAGGCGCTGGAGACGCGCGCGAGGTCGACATGGCGTCGCCGCGTGAGGTCCAGTCGCATCATCATGTCGTCGATCGTGACAGCCGGTGGCGAGAGGCGTCAAGGAAAACCCGACCGGTCTCGTATCGCGGACCATTGAATTTCACGAACGTGTGACAGGGAAACCCTTGAACGTGCCGCGAATGGGCCCGCATTCTGCTGGGCGTGCGGACAGAACGCTGGAATACATAGCGGCGGTGACCCGGCTCGGCTCACTGCGCCGGGCGGCGGAGGAACTGCGCCTGTCGCAGCCCGCGTTGAGCGAGACCGTGCGGAATCTGGAGCGGGAGCTCGGGGTCGACCTGCTGGAGCGCAAGCGGTCGGGGGCGACGATGAGCGCGGAGGGCCGGGAGCTGCTGCCGCACATCGTCGGCGTGCTGGAGGCGGTGGACCGGTTGCGGTCGGCGGCGGGCGAGCAGCACCGCATCAGCCGTATGGTCCGCGTCGGCACGGTGAACGCGGCGACGGTGCCGCTGCTCATCCCGGCGGTCGAGGACTTCCGGGCCGTCCATCCGGTCACCCAGGTCGAGGTGGTCGGCGCGCAGCAGACGGAGATCCAGCGGGGCCTCGCGGAGGGCGGGTTCGACCTGGGTCTGGTCAACCACCTCGACGGCGACGACACGCCCGCGGGATGCGAGTCCACCCCACTGCTGCACGGGCGGCCGGTGGTGTGCCTGCGCCCGGACAGTCCGCTGGCCGCGCGGACCTGTGTGCCGGTGGACGATCTGCTGGCCCAGCCGCTGATCGCCATGCGCACCGGCTACGTCATGCACCGCTTCGTGCACCGGCTTCTGGAGGGGCGCGGGCCGGCCTTCGCGTACTCCACCGACGGCGCCGAGATGGGCAAGCTGATGGTGGCCGAGGGGCTGGGGGTGACCGTGCTGCCCGACTTCAGCGTGGTCGGGGGTCCTCCCCCAGCCTCCGGCCGGGGGGACCCCCATTCGCTGCGCTCACGTCAGGGCACGATCACCCACCGGCCGATCGAGGGCGTCTCGATCCGGGTGCTGCTGATGCTCCAGCGGCGCAGGGCCGAGTCCGTGCCGAGGGCCGCCCGGGATCTGCACGAAGCGTTCGTGCGCCGGGCCGGCCGGCTGGGCGGGACGCTCACCCCGCCCGGCTGAGCCGCATGGTCAGTCCTCGTCCCGCCCGGGGACCACCACGAGGAACGCGTCCGACTTGAGATCCATCACCACGGTCGCCGGTTCACCCTGCGCCCGCCTCTGCGCCGCGTACTCCTCTGCCGGCCACGATCCGCGCGGAGCTCCCGCTGGAAACCGCTCCAACACCTTCGCGCTCATAGCGGCAGACACCTCCAACATCGCTGACGAACCGTCTCGTACCTGTGCGGTTGCCCGGGATTCAGGCGTACATGTCACGTCTTCGCGGTGTCGCCCACAGGGGCTCCTCCGCGTCCATGATCGCGGCGAGCGCTGGATGCCGGTGGCGTGCAGAGCGTGGTCACCGGCGAAAGCCGGTCGCCGCCCCGTCCGTGCCGGACTCCGGTCGCGCGTCCTGGTCCGGCTGGTCCCGCTGGTTCGCCGGGGCCACGTGAGCAGCGCAGGGAAGCGCCGCGCTCCCGAGGGCCCGGGCCGCATCCGAACCGGGCCCGGCGGTCGAAGTGATCAGCAGGGGGCGACAGGAAGGGCAGGGACGCGATGGACCACGACGGCACGCGTGCGGGACCGCGTTGTCTGGTGACCGGGGCCACGGGATACATCGGCGGGCGTCTGGTCCCCGAGCTGCTCGACGCGGGCCACCCCGTACGGTGTCTGGCCCGCTCCCCCGAGCGGCTGCGCGACCACCCCTGGGCCGGCCGTGCCGAGGTGGTGGCGGGTGACGTGACCGACGCCGCGTCCGTCGCCCGGGCCCTGGACGGGGTGGACGTGGCGTACTACCTGGTGCACGCGATGAGCTCCGGCAAGGGCTTCGAGGAGACCGACCGCAGGGCCGCGCGGATCTTCGCCGAGCAGGCCCGGAAGGCGGGTGTGCGGCGGATCGTGCACCTCAGCGGCCTCATCCCGGCGGGCGTGCCCGAGGACGAGCTCTCGCCGCATCTGCGTTCACGCGCGGAGGTGGCCCGCATCCTGCTCGACTCCGGGGTCCCGACCACGGTCCTGCGGGCGGCCGTCGTCATCGGCTCGGGTTCCGCCTCCTTCGAGATGCTGCGCTACCTGACCGAACGCCTTCCCGTGATGGTCACCCCGAGCTGGGTGCACACCCGCGTCCAGCCGGTGGCGGTCCGCGACGTGCTCCGCGCCCTCGTCGGCAGCGCCGGCATGCCGGCGGACGTCAACCGGGCCTTCGACGTCGGCGGCCCGGAGGTGCTGACGTACCGGCAGATGATGCTCAGGTACGCGGCGGTCGCCGGGCTGCCGCGCCGGGTCATCCTGCCGGTGCCGGTACTCACCCCCGGGCTCTCCAGCCACTGGGTGGGCCTGGTGACGCCGGTGCCCGCCTCGATCGCCCGGCCGCTCACCGAGTCGCTGCGGCACGAGGTGGTCTGCCAGGAGAACGACATCGCAGGACGTCTCCCGGGCCCGCCCACCCGTCCGATCGGCTTCGACGAGGCCGTACGACTGGCTCTGCAGCGGGTGCGGGAGGCGCGGGTCACCACCCGGTGGTCGTCGGCGTCGGTGCCGGGCGCCCCCAGCGATCCGCTGCCCACCGACCCCGACTGGGCCGGCGGAAGTCTCTACTGCGACCACCGGGAGCTCCCCGTGGACGCCTCGCCTCAGGCGCTGTGGCGGGTCGTCGAGGGCATCGGCGGGGAGAACGGCTGGTACTCCTTCCCGCTAGCGTGGGCGGTGCGAGGGTGGCTGGACCGGCTGGTGGGCGGGGTCGGGCTGCGCCGGGGGCGCCGGGACGCGGCACGGCTGCGGGTCGGCGACTCGCTGGACTTCTGGCGGGTGGAGGCGATCGAGCCGGGCCGGCTGCTGCGGCTGCGGGCGGAGATGCGCCTGCCCGGCCTGGCGTGGCTGGAGATGGGAGTGGCCACCGACGAGGACGGCCGCACCCGCTACCGGCAGCGCGCCCTGTTCCATCCGCACGGTCTGCTCGGCCAAGCCTACTGGTGGAGCGTTTCGCCCTTCCACACGGTCGTCTTCGGCGGCATGGCCCGCAACATCGCCCGCGCCGCGGCGGGTTCGTCGGCCCGCGAGCCCGAGCACGCCCCCGTCCACTGACCTCCCGGCTCCTCACCGCACCCCGGAGTAAGCACCATGAGCATCTCGGTCGTCCTGTTCACCTGCGACCTGCGCCTGCACGACCACCCGCCGCTGGCCGCGGCCCTCGACGGCACCGAGCAGGTCGTCCCGCTGTTCGTGCGGGACCGGGCCGTGGACGCCGTGGGATTCGCCGCCCCCAACCGGCTGGCGTTCCTCGCCGACTGTCTGCGCGACCTCGACGCCGGTCTGCGCGAGCGGGGCGGCCGGCTGGTCCTGCGCTCCGGCGACCTCGTCGACCAGGTGCGCAAGGTCGCCGCCGAGGCGGACGCCGACGAGGTGCACATGACGTCCGACGTCAGCGCCCACGCCCACCGGCGGGAGGAGCGGCTGCGCCGGGCCCTGGAGGCGGAGGGCGTCCGGCTGCACGTCCACGACACGGTGACCACGGCCGTCGCCCCGGGCGCGGTGGTCCCGGCCGGCTCGGACCACTTCGCCGTCTTCACGCCGTACTTCCGGCGCTGGTCCCAGGAGCGGCTGCGGGACCCGCTCGGGGCGCCGCGGGCCGTAACGGTCCCGGACGGCGTCGGATCCGAGCCGCTGCCCTCCCGCGACGACCTGTCCGGGCTGTCGGAGGGACTCGCCGCGGGCGGCGAGACGGAGGGCCGCAAGCGGCTCGCCGCCTGGCTGCGGGCCGGACTGGCCGCGTACGAGGACCGCCACGACGACCTGGCCGGCGACGCGACCTCCCGGCTCTCCCCGCACCTCCACTTCGGCACCCTCTCCCCCGTCGAACTCGTCCACCGGGCAGGCCGGGCGGGCGGCCCGGGCGCCGAGGCCTTCGTACGGCAGCTCGCCTGGCGCGACTTCCACCGGCAGGTGCTCGCGGCCCGCCCTGCCGCTGCCGCCGCCGACTACCGCACCCAGCACGACCGTTGGCGCTCCGAGCGGACCGCGGGCGACGACATCGAGGCGTGGAAGGAGGGCCGCACCGGCTACCCGATCGTCGACGCGGCGATGCGCCAGCTGCGCCACGAGGGCTGGATGCACAACCGCGGCCGCCTGCTGACCGCGAGCTTCCTCGCCAAGACGCTGTACGTGGACTGGCGGATCGGTGCCCGGCACTTCCTGGACCTGCTGGTCGACGGGGACCTCGCCAACAACCAGCTCAACTGGCAGTGGATGGCGGGCACGGGCACGGACACCCGCCCCAACCGGGTCCTCAACCCGGTCACCCAGGCAAAGCGCTACGACCCCGACGGCACGTACGTCCACCGCTGGGTGCCCGAACTGGCCGCGCTGGAGGGACCGGCGGTGCACGAGCCGTGGAAGCTGCGGGGACTGGACCGGGCCGCGCTGGACTATCCGGATCCGATCGTGGAACTGCCCGAGGGGCTCGCCCGTTTCAAGCGGGCGCGTGGCCGCGAGTGAGGTCAGGCGGGTGCCGTGGGCGACCCGGCCGCGTACAGACCTGCCAGGGTGTCCAGGGCGTCCCGGAAGGACGTCGGCCGGAGCATCCCCTGGCCGGAGCGGCCGATCCAGCCGGACCCGCCCAGCATCACCACGGGCCTCCTGCGGGCGCCCTTCACCCCCCACTGGGCACCGGCGACGTGCCGGGCCAGCGGCAGGCTCGCCGTGGAGCGGGACTGCGCCCACAGGACGACGGCCGCCGGGCCGAGCCGGTCCACCGCGGCGGTCAGCGCCTCCACGGGTACGGCGGCCCCGAACATCCTGGTCGGCAGGCCCAGTTCACCGAGGCCGGCGTTGAGCGCCTCCAGCGCCAGCGTGTGCTGCTCGCCGGGGACGCAGGCCAGCAGGACCGGCCCGGCGCCGAGCGCGTCGCCCTGCCGGGCCGGTGGGCTGGTGCAGCGGCGCAGTGCGGTGGACATGTGCCAGGACAGCAGGTGCTCGACCTCGATGTAACGGTCTCCGGACGAGGCCCACTTGCGGCCGACCGCGTGCAGCGTGGGCACCATCACCTCCTGCCAGGCGACGGCCAGGCCGTGGGTCTCGACCGCCGCGGCCAACTGCTCCTCCACGGCCGGCGCGTCCAGGCGTACGGCGGCGCGGGCGAGGCCACGGCACTCCTGGCGCACATCACCCAGGGGGAGCGCGCCGGCCGCCCGAGACCGTGCGCGGGTCGCGGGTTCCGGAACCCCCGGCGGGACCGAAACGCCGCCCGGTCCCATCGCCGCGGACTCCTTGGCCGCCCGGGCCGCCTCGGCGGGCGGCACACCGGTGGAGGTGAGCCGGCACATCGATTCCAGCACGGCCACGTCCCGCGGGGTCCAGCGGCGGTGCCGTCCGTCGGTACGGACGGCGGGGCCGATGCCGTAGCGGCGGTCCCAGGAGCGCAGCGTGGTGGGCGAGACCCCCAGGCGACGGGCCAGGGCACCGGTGGTGAGGCGCGTCGCGGTGTCCGGGGCGGCCGGTCCCGGCCGGGCCTGCACCCCCTCACCGTCCGGTATGTCATTCATGGAGCGACTATACGACGCAGAACCGATGCGAGTTGATGGCCTTGCCACCGGTTCCGGCCGGGACCGTTCCCCTCACCTCTACACATAAAGGGAAAATAAGCGCAGAATGTACGCAGGCGGCGCTTACCGCACACCGCACCAGAGCGGTCAGGCCAGCAAGTCGAAGGAGACAAGTCATGGCCGACGTCTCGCACACCAGAGGGGACATCACCAGCCACCCCGACGCTCCGGAAATGCGGGAACGCTACGCCCGCATGCTCGGCGGTCGCGATGTGGCACTCGTGGACGGACCGGTGTTCCTGCTCGGCCTGTACTGCGCCGTGTCCCCCTGGATACTCCACTACACGACGAGCCAGCCCGCCCTCGTGACCCACAACCTCATCGTGGGCATAGCGATCGGCCTGCTGGCCCTTGGATTCACCCAGACCCCTGAACGCATGTACGGCCTCAGCTGGGCCTTCTGCGCGGTCGGCATCTGGATGATCATCGCTCCCTGGGTCGTCGGCGAGAGCCCCGACGCCGGTGTGGCGCTGAACAACATCATCATCGGCGCCCTCGCGGTGATCCTGGGGCTGATGTGCACCGTCACGGCGGCGAAGAGCGCCCCCAGGCCGTAGAGGACTCGGCACAGAAGACGGCAGCAGACACCTGGAGTCAGCAGGGCCGGTCCACCGGAGGTGGACCGGCCCTTCCCCTGAGGAGCCACCCCGTCACCTCAGGAACGCCCCGAGTTCGCGCCGGTGCCCCGCGACCCACCTCTCCGCGGCCCTCACCTCGTCCACCGCCCCCCGCTCGCGCAGCCCGATCATGGCCCGCTCCCCCCGTAGCGCGCCGGCTTCGATCCCCCTCCAGCAGCGGCCCTGCCACCACAGCACCGTGTCCAGCAACCCGTCCCGCTCGTCGACGCCGTAGGCATCGCAGATCAGCCGCATGCGGCGAGCGGCCTCCCGTACATCGGCGACACCCGGCCCCAGGTCGAGGTACTGCCAGCACACATGGGCGAGGTCGTGCATCCGCTCGCCCGGAGCGGCCAGGTCCCAGTCGATGAACGCGACGGGCCGCCACGCCGCGTACACGGTGTTCTTCGGCGCGAGGTCGTTGTGGCAGACGACGTCCCGGTCCCCGGCGAGCGCGGTGCCGTGCGTCAGGTCGTGGAAGGCGCGGACGAGACGGGCAACCTCCGTGAGGGCCTCGTCGGTCCGGGCCGCGGCGCGCTCGCGCGGGGTCACGGCGGCCCGCCCCTCGATGTGGTCGAAGGCCTCCCGGCCGAGTGCGTCGACGCCGAGGAACCGCGGGGCGCCCCGCCGGCCCGCGCTCTCGAACAGATCGAGCAACTCCCACACGAATCCCGACCGTTCGGACGGGTTGCGCCGCACGGTCCCTCCGACCCGGACGACGTCGCTGACCGCGCCGCCGTCGAGCGCCGACTCCTCCGTCCGACCGCCTCCCCGGGGCAGGATCGACCCATGGACCCGAACCGAACCCTCACCCTCGTCCCACCGGTGCGCCTCGAAGGCTACGGCGTCCGGCTGCGCCAGTGGTCCGACGCCGACCTCGCGGACCTGGTCGCGCTCTACGACGATTCCGAGATGGCCCGGTGGACTCCGGTGGCCTCGCCGTTCGACCTGGCCACGGCGCGGGCGTACCTGGCCGGGGCGCGGGAGGGCAGGCCGAGGGGCGGAGGGTCCAGTTGGCCGTCACCACCGACGGGATCCTTCCCCGGGGTGAGGTCCTGCTGTTCCGCAGCGGTTCGGACGAACGGGACGTGGAGCTGGCCTACGGCGTCGGACCCGCCCACCGGGGGCAGGGGCCGGCCGGGCGGGCGGTGCGGCTGGCCGCCGAGTACACGGTCCGGGAGATCCGGCCGCGCCGGGTGGTACTGCGCATCGACGCCGCCAACGCGGCCAGCGAGGCGGTCGCCCGGTCCTGCGCGTTCGAGCTCACGGACGAGCCACCGGTCAGGAGGGAGTCGCGGGGCCGCGAGGCGGTCCTGCGCACCTGGCGGCTGCGCGCCTGAAACTCCGCTGCACGGCGGGGACTCGGCGTGCCACTCTCGTCGTATGGATCACGCGGAGGTACTGCTGGTCGGGGGACGCGCCGGGGTCGGCAAGACGACCGTCGGCTGGGAGGTCTCGGCGCGACTGCGGGCCGCTCGGGTCGCCCATGCCGTGATCGACGGGGACTTCATGGGGCAGGTCCATCCGGCGCCCGAGGGTGACCCCCACCGGGCCGCCATCGGAGAGCGCAACCTGACCGCGGTGTGGGGCAACTACGCCGAACTCGGCTACCGGCGCCTCGTCTACGTGAACACCGTGAGCGTGCTGGAGGAGTCGACGGGCATGTTCCGGCGGGCGATGGGGGACGGTGTCCGGATCGTACGGGTCCTGCTCACCGCGACCGACGAGACGGCCGAACGGCGGCTGACCGGGCGGGAGCTGGGCTCCGAGCTGGAGCAGGAACTGCGGAGCGGCGCCCGCAAGGCGCGGATGCTGGACGAGCGTGCGCCCGCCGGCACGCTGCGCGTGGTGACCGACGGGCGCACGGTGATCGACATCGCGGCCGAGGTGACGGCCGCCACCGGGTGGGTCCCGGCCCGGATCAGCTGACGTTCAGTGCCGTGTCGTCGACGACGAACGACGTCTGGAGCGTGGAGCCCTCCGTGCCGGTGAACTTGAGGGTGACGGTCTGGCCGGCGTAGCCCGCCAGGTTGAAGCTGCGCTGGGTGTAAGCGGAGGCCGCGTTGAGGTTCGAGTACGTGGCGAGGGTGCTCAGTACCGTGCCCGAGCTGTTGAGCACCTGCACCTTGAGGGTGTCGTAGGCGGTGCTGGTGGTGGTCTCGGCGGTGTCGACGTGCAGGTAGAAGCTGAGCGTGGCCGCGGTGCACGCGGACGGGACGGTCACCGACTGGGACAGGGTGTCCGTGCGCGCGGAGCCGTAGCCGTCGAGCCAGGCGAACCAGGAGCCGGTGCGGGCGGACTCGCCGCTGGAATTCGTGAGCACGCCGCTGCTCGCGGTCCAGGTCGAACTGCCCGACTCGAAGCCGCTGTTGCCGAGGAGCTGCGCCGACGTGCAGGTGGAACCGCCACCGCCACCGCCCCCGTCGCCGCTGCCGCTCGCTCCGGACAGCCATTCCGTGGCGTTGAGGGCGAGGGCCGCGTTGGTGGCGCCCGAGTCGTTCCAGCCGTCGTAGAGGGTGTTGCCGGACTGGCCGGTGCCGTCGTCGATGGGTGAGCTGTCGCCCCAGAAGGCGACGCGCCCGCTGCCGAAGGTGCTGGTGGCGAAGAAGGCGCCGGTGTTGCCCGAGTAACCGGTGCGGTAGAGCAGTCCCTTGACGTTCGCGTTGTCGGCGGGCTTGAGGGTGGCCGTGGTGCCGCTGGCGATGAGGCTCTTGGTGACGGTGCCGAAGGAGCCGTGCAGGACGGGGTTGCTGCTGTCGCTGATCGCCGAGGGGTAGTCGGAGCTGATGCTCAGCGAGTCGATGGAGAATCCGAACGGGTCGGTGGAGTCGACGCTGTTGTTGGTCATCAGGTCGTTCAGGATCTCGACCGCGTCCTCACCGTCGTTGTTGCGGTCGGCTCCGGTGTGGTCGGAGATCATGAAGAGGCCGCCGCCGTTCTTCACGAAGGTCATGATCGCCGTCTTCTCGGCGGTCGTGAAGAGCGTGTTGGGCTCGGGCAGGACCAGGGTGTCGAAGTTCGACAGGTCGGTGGCGGAGGAGCCGCCGTAGGTGAGGGCGCTCGTCGAGGTCTTGAGGCTGTAGCCGCCGGTCTTCTGGAGGGCGACACCCCAGGAGGAGAGGGCGCCGGTCCAGTCGGTCTCGGCGGAGGGCGAGGAGTCCTGGCCCAGCGGGTCGGGCTGGCTGGTGGAGATGATCCAGTCCGCGTTGCCCGCCGTCTCGGCGTGGGCGTTGTCGAAGAGGATCCGGTGCGGGGTGGCAGCGGCGGCGGGGGTGGCGGTGGCCTGCACGACGACGCCTGCGGCGACGAGACCGAGTCCGGCGAGGACGGCGCCGAGTCTGTGGCGGGAAAGGGTGAGCCCGAGCATCCGGCATACCTCCGTGAGGAGTTGGGGAAGGGTGATGCGGGGACGGGAACTACGCGCATAGACAACGCGATGATTTTGAACGGTACATGACATTCAGATGGCTGAACAGAACCGGTCCGGCCCGCGCGACGAGGATTGACCCGGTGTTGACCCAGGGTTTAATCCCGTTGCGGACACCGGGGCTCGACGGCAGGCTTCATGCGCCCGCCGCCCCTCCCTCCGTGACGGAGACGCACTTGTCCCTCGACATCACCCCCCTCGCCGATCCCCGGCCTGCCACCTCCAGCCGCCGTCTGGCCTGGCTGGCCTCCGGGGAGGACGATGTCCCGCTCGGGTCCGCCTTCCTGCGGCTGTTCACCAAGGAGGGGCAGGAGCACCTCGCCGAACTGCGGCTCGCGGTGCACGGCGCCGAGCGGCGGCGGGGCGTCGGAACCCGGCTTCTGGAGGCCGCCGTGGACGCGGCGAGGACGGAGCGGCGGCGGTCCGTGATCGCCCAGGCGGAACAGGGCTCCCCCGCCGATCTCTTCCTGGCCGCCCGGGGCTTCCGGCAGGTCCTGGCGCTCACGTACACCCGGCTCCCGCTGGCCGACGTCGATCGTGCCGCGATCGACGCACTCCTCGAACTGCCTCACCCCGGCTACCGGTTGACCGAGTGGGAGGGCACCGTGGCGGACGCGCTGGCGCAGTCGTTCGCCCACTCGCGGCGGGCGATGGACGACATGCCGATGGAGGGGACGGACTTCGGCAGGGTCGTCTGGGACGTGGAGCGGGTGGTCGCGGCCGCGGAGGCCGTGGCACAGCGCGGTGAGCTGCTGCACACCGTCGCCGTGGTGGACGCGGCGAACGGCAGCGTGGTGGGCTTCTCCGAACTGGTCGTGCCCGGCGACGGGTCGGGCGACGGCCAGCACTACGGCACCGCCGTGCTCCCCGAACACCGCGGGCGTGGCCTCGCCCGCTGGATGAAGGCCGCGGCCGTCCGGCACGCCCTCGAACGGCACCCGGAGCTGGCCGGGCTCCGCACCGACACCGCGGACAGCAACAAGCCGATGCTGGCCGTCAACGACTCCCTCGGATACGTGCCGACGCACAAGGCCGTGGAGTACCAGCTCGACCTGTGATCACCGGGTCGTCGCGGCCCGCAGCGCGGCCAGACCCTCACGGCCCGAGGGGTACACGGGCGTCCAGCCCAGTTCCCGCTCGGCTTTCCGCGCCGACACCCGCATGCTGGACGCGAACATCGTGTGCGCGTACGCCATCGGTTTGGTCAGCCACAGGGGCACGGACACCGGCTTCGGCAGCCCGAACTCCGCGGCCACGCACAGCAGATGGGCACGGAAGCCCATCGGGGTGGGGTCCGCGATGTTGTACGCCTGTCCGGCGCGCCCGTGCTCGACCGCGGCGGCCACCGCGCGGGCCGCGTCCGTGAGTTCCACCCAGGGCAGGACCCGGCCGTGGTCCGCGGGGGCGGGCAGCTGCCGCTTGCGCAGCAGAGGCAGCAGGGCGTCGGTGCCGCCGGGGCCGTAGAAGAGGCCGAACCGGAGCGCGACGCCTTCCAACCCGGTTGTCCCAAAGGTGAGTTGCTCCTTGGTCCGCATGCCCGCGAGATGCCGCTCCAGTTCCGGGTCGGTGCCGCGCGGGCCGAACTCGTCGTCCTCGGTGATCGGTTGGTCGCCGAAGTCGCCGTAGCCGTATCCGAAGACCATCGACTCGGTGACGAGACGGCGTGCTCCGGTGGCCCGGGCCGCCTCGATCAGATGGGCGGTGCCCTCCGTGCGCAGGGCATCGGTGGCGTACATGTCGCGGTGGCGCACGGGCGGCTTGCGCAGGGCCGTCGCCGCGTGGACGACCGTGTCGAAGTGCTGTCCGTCCACGGCCCGCAGCAGGGCGTCGCGGTCCATGAGGTCGGCGCGCACGCCGTTGCCCTCGCCCCGGCCCAGTCCGGTGACCTTGTGCCCCGCGTCGGTCAGGGCCCTGGCGATGTGGCGGCCGAGGACACCGCTCGCGCCGGCGAGGAGGATGTTCTGGTGCTGGTTCGTCGTCATACCGGTGGGACGGATCGGGCGGCCCCGGATGTGACATCCCGGCCCACTGAGCTCTACGGGTGGTACACGTGCGGCTGCGTGATCGACAGCGGCTCGAACCCGAGGCGTTCCAGGATCGGGCGGCTCGTGGCCAGCGCGTCGACCTGGAGGTAGCGGTATCCCCGCTCCACGGCGGCGCGGGCGCGGTGCGCGACCAGTGCGCGGTAGATGCCCCGGCCGCGCCAGCCCTCGACGGTGCCCCCGCCCCACAGGCCGGCGAAGCGGGTGCCGGGCACGAGCTCCATGCGGGCCGCGCTGACCGGCTCGTCCCCGGCGAGCGCGACGACCGCGACCACGGTGTCGGGCTCGTCCCGCAGCCGGGCGAGCAGCTGGTGCCGCAGCCGGGTGCTGTCGGTGCCGAAGGCCTTCTCGTGCACGTCCGCCACGAGGTGGACGCCGGCCTGGTCGGTGACCGGCAGGAAGCGGATTCCCTCGGGCGGCTCGACGTCCAGGGTGAGGTCGGCGACCTCGGCGATCATCAGCGTCTCCTCGGGCTCGGGGGTGAACCCGGCGGCCCGCAGCCGCTCTCCCAGGTCGACGGGCAGGTCGTGCCCGTACAGCTTCCACTCGAACTCGCGGCCGAGCCCGGTGTAGTACGCGATCTGCTCGGCGATCGCCCGGTCGGCGCTCGCCTCGTCCAGGTCGGACCAGACGACTCCGTTCCAGCCGTGCTCGGCGGCGACCTGGCGGACCACCCTGCCGACCCGCTCGACACGGGCACCGGGACCGTCCGGCTGGGCGCCTTCGCGCATGTTCCGGTCATACAGGGCGAGTACCGCGACATGATCCATGGGCTCACTTCATCACCCGGAGTTCTTTGCGGCAATGCCGTTTACGGCCGTCCGGCCTCCGCGCGCACCGCCGCCAGGTAGCCGCTGAGCCGGTCGCGGTTGCGGGCCAGGCAGTCGATCCGGGCCTGGATGCGGTCGACGTGGGCCTCCAGGAGGGCGGCCGTCTCCGGGGTCAGGTGCTGGGGCGGCAGCAGGATCTCCTCCGGCGCCGACAGGTACGGCAGGATCGTGCGGATCATCTCCGTGGTCAGGCCGGAGTCCAGCAGTCCGCGGATCTGCTGGACGTCCCGGACCGCCGCCTCGCCGTAGGCGCGGTAGCCGTTGTCGGCCCGTTCGGGGTGGAGCAGGTCCTGCTCCTCGTAGTAGCGCAGCAGCCTGGTGGGGACTCCGGTACGGCGGGACAGTTCACCGATTCTCATGACGCGCTCCCGGCTCGCCCTTGCCTTCACACTGATGTGAAGGTCCGAGCATGGTCGCATGTCCACCCTCTCCCCGGCCAAGGGCACGGCCCTGTCCGCGTCCGCCCCGCTGCCGTGGTCCGGGCTCCTCGCCCTGTCGACGGCCGCCTTCACCGCTGTGCTGACGGAGCTGCTGCCGGCGGGCCTGCTGCCCAGCATGGCCCCGTCCCTGGGCGTCTCCGAGGCCCGGATCGGTTTCCTCGTCACCGGGTACGCGGCCGCGTCCTTCGCCGCCGCCGTCCCGCTCACGGCGCTGCTGCGCGGGCTGCCGCGCCGGCCGGTGCTCATCGGCGCTCTGCTCGGCTTCGCGGTGAGCAACGCGGTGGTGGCACTGTCCTCGTCGTACCCCCTGACGTTCGCCGCGCGGGTGGTGGCCGGGTGCATGGGCGGGATCCTCTGGGCGATGCTCGCCGGGTACGCGGCCCGGATGGTGCCGGCCGCGCGGCGCGGCCGGGCGATCGCGATCGTGCTCGCCGGGATCACCCTCGCCCTGTCCCTGGGCGTCCCGGCCGGTACGGCGCTGGCCGGGGCGGTGGGCTGGCGCACGGCGTTCGGGCTGCCGGCCGGGCTCGCGGTGCTGTTGGTGGGCTGGGTGCGGTGGCGGGTGCCCGGTGTGCCGGGCGAGGCGTCGCACGCGCGTGTGCCGCTCGTCCGGGTCGCCGCGCTGCCGGGCGTCCCCGCCGTCCTGTGCGTCACGCTGTTCCTGCTGGTGGGGCACCAGACGATCTACACGTATGTCGCGCCGTTCGCGGCGCAGGCCGGCTTCGGCCGTACCGGAGTGGTCCTGCTGGTGTTCGGAGCGGCGACGGTGGTGGGGGTCTGGGTCACCGGGATGCTGGTGGACCGGCATCCGCGGTCGGCGCTGCTCGGCGCGCTGGGGCTGTGCGCGGCCGTGATGCCCGTGCTGGGGCTGGCCGCCGGGGTGCCGGGCGTCCTGCTGGTCGCGGTCGCCGTGTGGGGCGTCGCTTTCGGGGGCGCGCCGACGCTGATCCAGACGGCGCTGGTCGACGCCTCGGGCCCGGAGCGGGCGGACGCGGCCACGTCGTTGCAGACCACGGTGTACAACGCCGGGATCGCGACGGGTTCGCTGACCGGCGGGGTGGTGCTGGCGGACCTGGGTGCGGGCGCCCTGCCGTGGACGGCGCTTCCGCTGGTCGTGATGGCCCTCGGGGTGGTCGGCCTCGGCAGGCGAAACGCGTTTCCGCAGAGGCGGGGATGCTCCTAGGCTCATGGCATGGTTGTGAAGGACACCGAACTGTCGTATCTGCGCCGCTGCGTCGAGCTGGCGGCCGAGGCGCTGGAGGCCGGGGACGAACCGTTCGGCTCGGTCCTGGTGAGCGCCGGGGGCGAGATCCTCGCCGAGGACCACAACCGCGTGGCCTCCGGTGACCGCACCCGGCATCCCGAGTTCGAACTGGCCCGCTGGGCGGCGGCGCACATGACCCCGGAGGAGCGGGCCACGGCCACCGTGTACACGTCCGGAGAGCACTGCCCGATGTGCGCCGCCGCGCACGCCTGGGTGGGCCTCGGACGCATCGTGTACGTCGCCTCGTCCGAGCAACTGGCCGATTGGCTGAGCCAGTTGGGCGTGTCGGCGCCACCGGTGCGGACCCTGCCGGTCAACGAGGTCGCGCCCGGTGTGGTCGTGGAGGGCCCGGTGCCCGAGTTCACGGAGCGTGTACGGCGGTTGCACCATCGGTTCCACCGGCGCTGACACCCGATCTCCCGGGATGCAGCAACCTGTCCCCGGTGCCTACGATCGAAAAGGATCCCGGGACCTGGTCGGGGCCCCGGTCTCCTCCAACGGCCAGTGGGGGGAGGCGCTTGCCCGTGCAGTCCGCACGTCGTCCGATGGCCGTCCACGTCGTTCTGGTCGCCGTCGCCACCGTCGTCTACATGACGGTTCCCGCCGCGCGCACACCGATGTGGGCCTTTATCGGACTCACCGGCGTCTGCGCCGTGCTCGTCGGCATCCGGCTGCACCGGCCCGCCCACCGCTGGCCCTGGTGGGTACTGGCGGCCGGCCTGCTCACCTTCATCACGGGCGACACGTACTACAACGTCATGGAGGAGTACTTCGCCGCCTCCAACCCCTTCCCCTCCCCCGCCGACGCCTTCTACCTCGCCACCTACCCGCTCTTCGCGACCGGCCTGTACGGTCTCATCCGCTACCGCTGGGCGGCCAACGACCTGCCCAGCCTGCTCGACGCACTGATCTTCACCGCGGGGCTCGCCCTGCCGGTGTGGGTGTACCTGGTCCAGCCGCTCGCCGAGGCGGAGGGCCTGACCTGGCAGCAGCGGGCCATCAGCATCGCCTACCCCCTCGGTGACGTGCTGGTCCTGGCCCTGCTGGCCCGGTTGCTGACCCCGAACCCGGTCGACCGCAACAACCGGTCGGTCCAGCTGCTGGTGGTCGGCACGGTGACCCTGCTCGGCTTCGACATCGCCTACGGCATCCTCCAGCTCAACTCCCTGTGGCAGGCCGGCACCCTGCTGGACTCCGGGTGGATCGTCTTCTACACGGCCTGGGGCCTGGCCGCGCTGCACCCCTCGATGGCCGCGCTCACCGCCGCCGTACCCCAGAAGCGGGAACCTCTTCCGCCGCCCCACCGGCTCATCACGCTGGCGGCGGTCACCCTGATCGCCCCGGGGATCCTGCTGTACGGGGCGGTCAGCCACCGGGACCACCACGCGGTGGTGATCGGCGCCTTCTCGGCCGCGCTGTTCCTGCTGGTCATCCTGCGACTGGCGGGCATGGTCGTGGCCCACCGGGGCGCCATGGCCCGTGAACTGGCCCTGCGCCGGGCGGCCGGATCGCTGGTGTCCGCGTTCCGGCAGCAGGACGTCGTACGCAGCTGCGAGGCGGCCGTCAGCATGTTCCTGGGGCCGGCGGTCCAGCACCGGACCCTGCTGCTGTCGGCCGAGCAGGCCGCGCCCCTGCGGCCCCGCGAGGCCCGCCGAGTGGCCCCCGCGGACCTCGGCCCCGACATCGCGGCGCGGCTGGACGGACTGCCGGCCGTCCAGGTGTGCCCCATGACCTCGCCCGACCGCCCCGCCACCCAGGACCCCGGCGTCCTGCTGGTCGCCGGCCCTCCGGCTCTGCTCGCCGAGACACGCGGCTCCCTGGAGATCCTCGCCTCCCACGCCGGGCTCGCCATGGAACGGGTCCTGCTGCGCCAGGAGGTGATCCGCCGGGAGAACGAGGCCTACTTCCGCACCCTGGTGCGCAACACCTCCGACGTCATCCTGATCGTCGAGGACGACGACACCGTCCGGTACGCCAGTCCCTCCGCCGCCGCCCTGTTCGGTACCGCGGACCTCATCGGCGCGTCGCTGCCGGGCCTGGTCGATCCCCGGGACCGGCAACGGGCCGCCCGTGAGCTGACCGCCGTCCGCCACCACGGGCCGCGTGTCTCCCACGACCACTGGTGGGTGCGGCACCGGACCGGGCGGGTGGAGGTGGAGGTGCGCTGCAGCGACTTCCGGGACGAGCGGACCGTGGCCGGCCTGGTGGTCACCCTGCGCGACGTGACCGAGCAGCGCAGGCTGGAGCACGAGCTGACGCAGCGCGCCTTCCACGACGCGCTGACCGGTCTGCCCAACCGGACGCTGCTCCTGGAGCGGATAGAACGCGCCCTGCTGCGCGGCCGCCGCGAGTCGTCCCTGACCTGTCTGCTCTTCATCGACCTCGACGACTTCAAGGAAGTCAACGACACCATGGGGCACTCGGCGGGCGACCACCTCCTGCTCGACGTCGGCAACCGGCTGACCCGCACCCTCAGGCGCACCGACACCGCGGCCCGGCTCGGCGGCGACGAGTTCGCCGTACTGATGGAGGACGCCCGGGAGCCGCTCGACGCAGAACTGCTGGCGGCACAGGTGGTGCAGACGCTCACCAGACCGTTCGTGCTCGGCGACGAGACGGTCACCGTCTCGGCCAGCGTGGGCGTGGCCACGGCCCGCGACAGCACCGACGCCGAGGAACTGCTCGGTCACGCCGACCTCGCGCTGTACGCGGCCAAGGCGGCGGGCAAACGCCAGTGGCGGCGCTTCCAGCCGATGCTGCACGCCCGCATGGTCGAGCGGCACGATCTGCAGAGCAGGCTCGCCCGGGCGGTCGCCGCGCAGGAGTTCACCCTGCGCTACCAGCCCGTCGTGGACATCGACGCGGGCGAGTTGGTCGGCTTCGAGGCGCTGGTGCGCTGGCCGCAGGCACCGCACCAGCCCGTCTCGCCCGAGCAGTTCATCAGCCTGGCCGAGGAGACCGGGCACATCGCCCCGCTGGGCTCGTGGGTGCTGGCGAACGCGGTCGGCGACGTCGCGGGCCTGCAACAGGTGCCCGGGCCGGCGGCTCCGCCGTACGTGAGTGTGAACGTGTCCGCGCGCCAGTTCCGCGACGCCGGGTTCGTGGACCAGGTCGGCCGGGCGCTGCAGACCCCCGGGCTCGCCCCGGGGTCGCTTCAGCTGGAGCTGACGGAGACGGTGCTGCTGCGCCGGGACGCCCAGATCCAGGCGGTGCTGGAGACCCTCAAGGAGCTGGGGGTGCACATCGCGGTCGACGACTTCGGCACGGGGTTCTCCTCGCTGCGCTATCTGCGGGACTTCCCCGTCGACGTGCTGAAGATCGACAAGACGTACATCGACGACATCACGCGCGACGCCCGGCAGGTCGCCCTCGTCGAGGGCATCGTCCGCATCGCCGACACGCTCGGGCTGCAGGTGATCGCGGAGGGCATCGAGGCTCCGGCGCAGCGGGACATGCTGGCCGCGATGGGGTGCCGGTTCGGGCAGGGCTTCCTGTTCGCCCGGCCGATGACAGTGGAGCAGGGCGAGCGGGTGCTCCGGCAGGACGGCGGGCGCTTCACACCGGGTTCCGCCGGCACGAACGACCGCCCGGCCCGCCGTTCCGCTCGGTCGGCCACCGCCGAGAAACGCTCGGCGGACCTCGAACACCTGCGGCGCACCAGTCCGATGAGCGACGCGGTCATCGACGAGGTGCGCGGCCGCCGCATCCGCAGCCGCGGCCACTGGCTCATCGACTTCGCCTCCTGCAACTACCTCGGCTTCGACTGGGACCCGGAGATCGCCGCCCGCATCGATCCCGAGGTGCGCCGGTGGGGCACCCACCCCAGCTGGTCACGGCTACTGGGCAGTCCGCGGCTGTATCCCGCGCTGGAGGAACGCCTCGCCGAGCTGCTGGGCGCCCCCGACACCCTGCTGCTGCCGACCCTGACCCTCATCCACGCCTCGGTGATCCCGATCCTCGCCGACGGCGGTCACATCTTCGTCGAGGCGAGCGCACACCGGACGGTGTACGACGGCTGCGTGGTCGCCCGCGGCCAGGGCGCCACCCTGCACCGCTTCCACGCCGAACGGCCCGAGGAACTGGAGGCGCTGCTCTCCTCGGTGCCCGCGCGCACGACCCGGCTCGTCTGCACGGACGGCGTGAACAGCATGACCGGCAACATCCCCGACCTGCCGGTGCTGGCCGCGCTGTGCCGCGAGCAGGGCGCGACGCTGTACATCGACGACGCGCACGGCTTCGGAGTGATCGGGGAACGCGCGCCCGACGAGCCCTGTCCGTACGGTCTGCGCGGCAACGGCGTGGTGCGGCACACCGGCGAGTCGTACGACGGGATCGTGCTGGCCGGCGGCTTCTCCAAGGCGTACTCGTCGCTGCTCGCGTTCCTCGCGCTGCCCACCGACCTCAAGAACCGTCTCAAGACGACCGCGGCCCCCTATCTGTACTCCGGTCCCTCGCCCACGGCGTCGCTGGCCACCGCACTGGCCGGACTGGAGGTCAACGACAGGCGAGGAGACCTGCTGCGGGCCGACCTGTACCGCAAGACCGCGCGGGTGCTCGACCATCTCGCGGACCTCGGCGTGCGGACTCTCAACACCGACCGGCTGCCCATCGTGGAGATCCCCCTGGCCGATCCGTCCGACCTCGACGCGGTGGCCGCTTTCCTGTGGCAGGAGGGCATCTACGTGACCCTCGCCGCCCACCCGCTCGTGGCCCGTGACCGGGTCGGTTTCCGGGCGCAGATCACGGCCCTCAACTCCGACGAGGACATCGACCGGCTCAACGCCACCCTGACCGGGCTGGCGGAGCGCTTCCGGCTGCGGCCGAGGGACTGAGGAGGTGGATACGGTGACGACGACGCACAACGACGACGTGGACTGGGACCGTTGGCCGGTCGCCGACTATCTCGCCGAGAACTACCGGGAGTTGCACCCCGCGGACGCCGAAGTGATCGCCCACCACTCCGCGTTCTACCGGCGTCTGGCCCCGGGCGGGGTCGCCCGCTCGGTGGAGTTCGGTGCCGGGCCCAATCTCTATCCGCTCATCCTGGCCTCCGCGGCGAGCCGCCGGGTGGACGCCGTCGAGGCCGGCGCGGGCAATGTGGCCTATCTGCACCGGCAGATCGTCTGCGGGCCGGACGCGAGCTGGCTGCCGTTCCACGCCCTGTGCCGGCGCCTCAACCCCGACCTGCCGAGGACCCTCGCCGGGTCGCTGGCGCAGGTGCACGTCATCCACTCGGACGTCCGGGACCTGGAGCCGGGCGACTACGAGCTGGCGTCCATGCACTTCGTAGCCGAGGGGGCCACGGAGGACCGGGCCGAGTTCGCCGACTTCTGCCGGGCCTTCGCCCGCTGTGTGGCGCCGGGCGGGTACCTGGTGGCCGCGTTCATGGAGAACATGCCGACCTACCGCATCGGGCCGACCTCGCGCTGGCCGGGCTGTCCCGTGAGCCCGGCGATCGTCACGGACGTGTTCGCACCCCTCACCCAGGAGCTGTCCGTGACCCGCGTCGACACCGATCCGACGCTGCCGGACTACGGAGACTCCGGGATGGTGCTGCTCACGGCGGTGACGGCGGACGGACGGGGGTGAGCGGGCGTCCCGCCCGTCCGGAGGCGGGCTGTCGGAGGGACGCTTATCGTGATCGGAGGGCGCCGATGGGCGTCCTTGGAGGCATGGATGCTCGCCAAGGTGACGAGGCGACGATGCGCTGTGTCCGGAGCTGTCGGGCTGGCCCTGCTCGGCGCCGGGCTGCCGGCCGTGGCCGCGGACGGCTCAGGACCTGACCTGTCGCGCTTCTACGGCCAGAAGATCAAGTGGTCGAAGTGCGTGGGCGTGGAGACACCGAAGGATCTGCAGTGCGGAAAGGTCACTGTTCCCCTCGACTACGCGAAGCCCCGTGCGGGCAGCCTCGACCTGGCACTCGCCCGCTACCGGTCCACGGCCAAGCACAAGCGCGGTTCGGTGCTGATCAACTTCGGCGGTCCGGGCGGCGCGGGCGTGCCCGCACTCGCGGGCGCCGGGGACGACTTCATGGGTCTGACGGACGAGTACGACGTGGTGTCCTTCGACCCGCGCGGAGTGGGCCGGTCCTCGCCGGTCAGCTGCGGCGCCGGCACCGACGAGGCGCTGGCGGCCACCGACGACGAGACGGCCGTCGCCCAGAATCCGCGGACCGTGCTCGGGAGGTTGCGGGAGGCGGCCGCCGAGTGCGCCAAGCACTCCGGGCCCGTGCTCCGGCACATCGGCACGGTGAACGTCTCCCGCGACCTGGACGTCATGCGCCAGGCCCTCGGCGACAAGAAGCTCAACTACCTCGGCTTCTCCTACGGGAGCCGGCTCGGGGCGGTGTACGCGACCCAGTTCCCGAAGAAGGTGGGCCGGCTGGTGCTGGACGGTGTGGACACCCTCACCGAGCCGCTGTCCGAGCAGGGCGTGGCGGGCGCGGCCGGGCAGCAGACGGCGCTGGAGGACTTCGTCGACTGGTGCGTGAAGGACATCGCCTGTCCGTTCGGCACCGACGCGCGCGGCGCCCGGGAGCAGGTCCTGCGACTCGTGGCGTCGCTGGACGAGGACCCGGTGCCCACGGGATTCGGCCCCGACTTCACCGGACAGGACCTCGTGGGCGCCATCAGCCAGGCCCTCTACAGCGAGGCTCTGTGGCCCTCGCTGGAGCGGGCGCTCGCCGAGCTCGTGGAGGACGGTGACACGGCGGGGGTCCTCAGCTTCGCGGGCGGTGGCTCCGGCTTCCTCACCCGCGCGCGCCCGCTCTCCGACGACCCGACGCACGCCCCCCTCGTGGACGCGGAGGACGTGCCGCTCGACAATCTTCCGGCGGCGCTGATGGCGGTCAACTGCGCGGACGATCCCGACCGCCCCGGCGCCGACCGGATCACCGCGGACCTGACCCGGCTGCGGGCCGCCTACGAACAGGCGTCCCCGGTCTTCGGCCGCTACCGGCTCACCGAGTACCTCATGTGCTACGGCCGTCCGAAGGGCACCGACTTCATCCGCGAGAAGGTGCGCGACGTCCCCACCTCGAAGATCCTGCTCGTCGGCACCCGGGGCGACCCGGCGACGCCGTACCGCTGGACCGTGGAGACCGCGAAGCGCCTCGGCGACTCGGCCGTCGTCCTCGACAACAAGGGCGAGGGCCACACCGGTTACGGCTCCTCCAAGTGCGTGCACCGCAAGGTCGACGACTTCCTGCTGTACGGCAGCCTGCCGCCGAGCGGCAGCTCGTGCGGGGCCGAACGCGACGAGTGAGATCCACTCGGGCTACGATCCCGGCATGACTGAACGGAGGTCGAAACCGACGTCGACGTGATCCTCGCCGTCCACAGTGACCCCGAAGCGTGCGCGCACGACCCCTCCGAGGCACTCACCCGGCGTGAGGAGGCCGAGGAACTGTACCGGCGCTGGAACCGGCAATGGGAGCAGCACGGCTACGGCTACTGGGTCGTCGGACGCCACGGCCGTGGCACGCAGCTCGGCCTCTGCGGCGCGCCGGTCTCATCCGGGTCCCGCGTCTCGACACCGAGGGATACGACGGCTTCGACTGGATCTACGTGGCACGTCCCGAGCGCTGGGCCGCTTAGGGCTCCCAGTACGAAGCGGTCGATCTCCGGCTGGGCGGCCGGCAGGGCCTCGGTTCCGGAGTCGGTCAACTCCAGCACGACGGCCCGGTGTTCACGCGGTCACCGCGCACTCGCGCAGTCCGAGCGTGCGGGCGAGCCGCTGCTGGGTGATGCCCGCCGCGTCGCGCACGGCGAACAGGGCGCCGAGCTGGACCGTGGCGTTAGCGATGAAATGCCCTGAACACCCGATCAAGTTGCCCCAAATGCCTGATCGGCCGATCGGTCCTATGGTGCTGTTATGGAGCACGCACTGAGCCCTGCGACCCTCTCCGAACTGCGCCGCCCGCGCGCCTATCCGGCGGTGTCCGTGCTGACGCCGACCCACCGCCGCGAACCCGAGAACGCCCAGGATCCGGTCCGGCTGCGCAATGTGGTGGCCGAGGCCAAGAAGCAGCTGGAGACCGACCCGGCGGTCCCCCGGGAGCGGCGCATCGACGTCGCCCGACAGCTCGACCAGGCCCTCACCGAGATCGATCTGGCGCACACCGAGGACGGACTGGTGATCTTCGCCGCGCCGGGCGAGCACCAGGTGTGGTCCCTGGCCCGTCCCGTTCCCGAGCGGGTGGTGCTGTCGGACACCTTCCTGACCCGCAACCTCGTCTCCGCACAGGCCTCCGAGCGACCGTTCTGGGTGCTGTCGGTCTCCGCCGACCGCGCCACCCTGTGGAACGGCGGCGTCGACCGGGTCACCGAGCACCGCGGCGGCGGCTTCCCGCTGACCAGGACCCGTCAGAACTTCGACGCCGAGCGCCTGGAGCGGATCGGCGACATGCCGAGCACCTTCCGGGACGAGGACACCCGGCACTTCCTGCGGGACGCGGACACCGCGGTGGCCAAGCTTCTGCGTGAGGAACCGCGGCCGCTGTACATCACCGGCGAGACCGCGGCGCTGTCCGCGCTGGACGACGTCGGCAGCGTCACCAAGGACGCGGTGCACGTCCCGCACGGCGGTCTCGCCCACGGCACCCCGGACGCGGTGTGGCAGGCGGTCGGCCCGCTGGTCGCCGCGGAGGCACGCAAGAGCACCGACGCGGTGACCCGCGAGCTCGAATCGGCGCGCGGACGGCGGGCGTTCGCGGCCGGCGTCGACGAGATCTGGCAGAGCGCCCGGGAAGGCCGGGTACGACTGCTGGCCGTCGAGGAGAACTACCGGGTGACCGTCCGCGACGAGGGCGGCGACCATCTGGTCCCGGCCGAGAGCGGCGACCTCGACGCCCGCGAGGACATCGTGGACGAGATCGTCGAACAGTGCCTGGAGACCGGCGCCGACGTCCGCTTCGTGCCGGACGGCACGCTGGGCGGCGTCGACGGGATCGCCGGGGTACTGCGGTACTGAGCGGGAGAGCGGTCACCGAGCCGCCGTACACCGCTCATACGCTCCCGAACAGGGCGCTGAGCCCCCGCTCGACGGTCTCGTCGAGGTCCTCCTGTCCGGCGCCGACCAGCAGGTAGGTCCGCAGCAGGAAGCCGCGCAGGGTGGGTGTGGGGAACTGGAGGAGGGCGAGGCCGTAGGGCGAGTGGAACTCCACGACCGTGATGTCCCGGCCGCACGGCCAGATGTGCACGTCCCCGCCGCCGGCCGGCCCGCGCAACCCCTCCTCCAGCAAGGCACGGGCGAAGGTCCAGGTCACCCCCTGCCCGTCCAGGGAGACCTCGGGCGGGAAGTCGACGCACACCGCAAGCGGGTCGGTGGAGCGGTAGCGCAGGGTGGCGGGGACGGGCAGTTCCTGGTTCTCCGCGGTGATCAGGCGGGCGCGGGCGGGCTGCTCGAAGGTCGTGTCCATGTTCTTAAGGAGCTCGCAGACCCCCTTTGCATTACGCCGGAACGAGGGTGAATTATGTGACCTACATCACACTCGTTCCCTCCGATGAGCCTGTGCCACACTCCTTAGAACACAGGACCGTCGAACACATAAATGAACACCGGGCCGACGACCCAAGAGACCCTGCAAGTCACGTACGCCACCTACGACTTGAGGGACCGAACAGGGTAGACGGCAAGCCCGGTACGACCACTCTGCGAAGACTGTGGCATATGCCAGAAGCACCACCGTATCGTGTGTTGCCAAATCCCTTACAGCGCGTCGCGGCCTGTGCCACAGTCGTAACGGTCCCTCTCCGTCCCGCCTTGGTCGAACCGTCCCCGCATCGGAGTGCGTCATGCCGTCCCACCTCTCCGCGGACCGCCCCGCCGCCCAACCGCCAGGACGCGGCTCGGTCGACGCGCTCATATCGCAGACGCGGCGGCTCAAGGGCGACGTGGACGCCGTACGACGGGACGCGCCCAGCGACGACGCGGACCCCCAGGAGCGCTGGCAGCGCGCGCTGTACGACCTCGCACTGCACCAACTCAGCGACCTGGACGCGCACTTGGCCCAACTACGGGACGGCCCACCGCCCGTGCCCGCGGCAGCCGGGGCGGAGCCGGCCGCGCGAACCGCGCCGCCCGCTCCCCGGCGCGGCTCGCTGCTCAGCCGGGTCGGCAGCGCCGAGTGGAACCTGCTGACGGACGAGGCCAGTTGGTCGGGGGAGCTGTACGAGATCCTGGGCCGAGACCGCACCGCTCCCCCGCTCACCCTCGACGAGCTCCCTGCCCTGGTCCTCGACGAGGACAAGCCGAAGCTGACGGTCATGGTCACGGACTGTCTGGTCGACGCCCAGCGCATCGACGGGGAGTTCCGTGTCGTGCGCCCGGACGGCGAGGTGCGCACCGTCCACATGATGGGCGAGCCCGTGCTCGCCGCCGACGGCAGCACCGCCTCGATGTGGGCCGTGCTGCGGGACGTCAGCGAACTGCGCCGCAGCGAACGGGCGGTGAGCGAGACCCGTGACTCGTTACAACGCCACCGGCAGCGCGCCCAGAGCGAGCACCGGCTCGCGGTCGAACTGCAGGAGGCCGTGCTGCCGCCGTGGCGTGGCTCCCTGCGGCTCCCGCACCAGGGTGCCGAGACCCTGGACCTGGCCGCCCACTGTCTGCCGTCGTCGTCGAGCGCCCTGATCGGCGGCGACTGGTACGACGCACTCGAACTGGCCGACGGCGAGACCCTCCTCAGCGTCGGCGACCTCACCGGCCATGGAGTCGCCGTGGCCTCCGGCATGGCGACCCTCCTGGGCGCCGTGCGCGGCATGGCGATGGCGGGCACCCAGCCTGGCCAACTGATGGCCCTGCTCAACCAGTTGCTCGACGCCACCGTGCAGCCGGCCCTCGGCAGCGCGGTCTGCTGCCGCTATCGACCTCAGACCCGCACCCTCGTCTGGGCGCAGGCCGGGCACCCCGCCCCGCTGCTGTTCCGGGGCGGGACGGGGCGCCGACTGCACTCCCCCGACGGCGTGCTCCTCGGCGCGACCTCCGGAGCCGTCTACGCGCAGGCCGAGGAGACCCTCGAACCGGGCGACCTCCTCCTGCTGCACACCGACGGACTGGTGCCCGGGCGTGACAACGCGGCTGCGGTGAACCGTCTCCTGGACCTGGCCCCCCGGTTCGAGGGGGCGCGCACCGCGCAGGACTGCGTGCGGACGGTCGTGGAGGAGTTCGGCGAGACCGAGCGCGAGGACCACGCCTGCGTGCTCATCGCCAAGGTGACGTCATAACAACCTCATGCCCGTGTGCTGTTGCCACCCCTTCCCTTCGGCTTCGGCAGCGCCAGCCTGATCTCCTCGCGCAGTTCGCTGATCTTCGGGTAACCGGAGTACTCGGCGGTGAGCCGGTACATCTGACGCAGCCGGTCCCAGGTGCGGTGGGAGGAGTTGGAGCCCATCGAGACCAGCGCCAACCGCGCGTAGCGGTCCGCCTGCTCGGGGTCGTCGGCGATGAAGCAGGCCGAGGCCATGGACAGGAAGTCGAAGATCTTCGACCGCTGACGTCCGTCGACCCGCAGGGCGAGGGCCTTCTCCGCGTAGTGCTGGGCGTGCGCGGCCGCACTCGGATCGTGCTCCGCCAGCGTGCGGTAGGCCAGGGCCTGCATGCCGTACAGGTCCTCCTCCTTGAAGGTCTGCATCCAGCTCGGTGACGGCACGTCGCTCTTGTCGGAGACGAAGAGGTCCTCCGCCTGACCAAGGGTGCGGCGCATCGCCTGGCCCTTGCCCATGGACGCCTGTGCCCAGGCCTCGATGGTGTAGAGCATCGCCTGGGTGCGGGGCAGCACCTGTTCGCCCGAGCCGGACCGGGCGAGCTTCATCAGGTCGAGCGCGTCGTCGGGCCGGCCCAGGTGCACCATCTGGCGGGCCGCCCGGGAGAGCGCCTCGCCGGCGCGGGGCCGGTCACCGCCCTCCCGGGCCGCGTGGGCGGCGATCACGAAGTACTTCTGGGCCGTGGGTTCGAGGCCTACGTCGTGGGACATCCAGCCCGCGAGGACGGCCAGGTTGGCGGCGACGCCCCACAGGCGCCGCTGGAGATGGTCGGGGTGCCGGTAGGCGAGCATGCCGCCCACCTCGTTGAGCTGGCCCACCACCGCCTTGCGCTGCAGCCCGCCCCCGCGGGCCGCGTCCCAGGCCCGGAACACCTCGACCGAGCGCTCCAGTTCCTCGATCTCCTGCGACCCGATGGGGGCGGCCTCGTAACGGTCGAACCCAGCGGGGTCGGCGTGCAGGGGGTCGTCGAACTGGGGGGCATCGGCGGTGAGGGCCGGATCGGAGTGCAGCCAGTCGTGCATGGCGCTGCTGAGTACGGATCCCGCGGTGAGCGCGGCACCCGCGCCCACCAAGCCGCGTCGGTTGAGCATGAGGTCCATTCCCGTGAATTCGGTGAGGACCGCAGCGGTTCGGTCGGGCGCCCACGGCATGCCGTCGGGATGTTCCGCGCTCCCGTCGCCCTGCCGTTTTCCCGTACGCCCGTGCCGGACCAGACCGAGGTCCTCGATGGTCACGACACGGCCGAGACGCTCGGTGAACAGCGCTGCCAGCACCCGCGGCACGGGATCGCGCGGGATCTCTCCCATGTCGATCCAGCGCCGCACCCGGGAGGTGTCGGTCGACAGCTGGGGATGGCCCATGGCCGCCGCCTGCCGGTTGACCAGCCTCGCGAGTTCACCCTTGGACCAGCCGGCCAGGCCGAACAGGTCCGAAAGTCGGGCGTTGGGTTGTCCGCTCACGTCAAGCCCCCAGGTTCTCGGCTGAGTTGACAGTAGCCCCGTGTCAGTTGCTCCGGGACTATTCGCCAGGGTTCGCCAGGGTGCGCCAGATGGTGTGCCACGGGGCATATGCGCTGAGGTAGGAACGCGCCACCCCGACCCGGACCGCACAGGGACATTCCCCAGGGTGCACCCGGTGATCCGGGTCGGGCGGCGCACTGCTTCTCCAGGCACAGCAGGCACACGAAGGGATCTGTCTCGCCCATGTACGCAGCATCGTCCTCCGTGTCCGCCCCGCCCCGGTCGCCGCATCTCCGCCCGGGCGGTGGCCCCTACCTCGACCCCGCGCGGCCGACGGCCCCCGTACCGGGTACGGGCAGGGCACGGCGCGTTCCGGGGCTCGGCACCCAACCGCTCAGCGGGAGACTCGACTTGTCCGGCCCCCAGGGCGCCCAGCTGCGCACGGCGATCGCGTCGGTGCACCGGATCTGCCCGGAGTTCGCCCCGGTGCAGGTGCTGCGCCGCAGCGGACGCTCCGTGCTCCTGGTCGGCACGACGGGACGCAGCACGGCCGTCGCCAAGTGTTTACTCGACCACTCCCCCGTATGGGCCGAGCGGATCCGGCACGAAATAGCCGCCTACCGCTCGTTCGTCCGGCACCGGCCCCCGGTGCGCGTGCCACGGCTGATCGCGGCGGACCCGGACAACTGCACCCTGGTCATCGAGCGGATGCCCGGCCGGGTGGCGGCGCTGCACCGGCATCCGGCGGAGGCCCCGCCGCGCGCGGACATCAGGGCGGCGCTCGGCGCGGTGTGCCGGCTCAACGCCTGGCGGCCTCCGGCGGGTACCTTCGACGCCCCGCTCGACTACGCGGCCCGCATCTCCCGCTACCACGAGCTGGGGCTGCTGACCGACCGGGACATGGGCGACCTCCAGAAGCTGCTGCACGGCATCGCGCACTCCGCGGGCCGGCAGGGCATGGGCCAGTTCTGCCACGGCGACGCACTGCTCTCGAACCTCCTGCTCTCACCGGCCGGTCCAGTGCTGGTGGACTGGGAGCACGCGGGCTGGTATCTGCCGGGCTACGACCTGGCGACGCTGTGGTCGGTCCTCGGTGACGCCCCGGTGGCGCGCCGTCAGATCAGCCAGATCGCCCAGTCGGCGGGCCCGGCCTCGCGGGACGCCTTCCTGGTGAACCTGATGCTCGTGCTGCCCCGCGAGATCCGCACGTATGAAACGGCCGTGCAGCGTTCGATGCACGACTCGACCCCGGCGGCACCGGGCGCTGCCCACCCGGGTGCTGCGCCGTCCGGCGAGGAACAGCGGCTGCTGCTGAGGCGGCTGCACGACGACTGCCAGCTGGCCCGTCGGGCCGTACGCGCGGCGGTCGGCACTCGCTGAGGGGACGGAGGTCCGCGGTGCGCCCTGTGGAGCGGCGTGCCGCGGACCTTCGTATGTCCGCGGCACCTTCGCGGGTACCGGTCAATGGTGTACGCCACTGACGCCCCGCAGGCCCGCGGGCGTGCGCCACGAAACTCCCGTGACCCCGCATTGACATGGGAAATCCCCTGCCTCTGGGCATGATTGACGGATCGTCGACAAGCCGGTAGCACTGACGCACGTCCGGCCCCGCTCGGCTCATCGCGCCCGATCGTCCCTGGAGGCTGCATTGCGAGGATCCGCCACCGACCCCAACAGAGCCACCCGGCGGGTGGTCGGCACGCTGGCCGGCTCCGCCCTGCTGCTGCCCCTGCTCGGCGCGGCCCCGTCGGCGGCCGAGGACTCCGCGGCCGGTCTCCAGCGCGCATTCGCCACCGCGGCCGCCGAGTACCACGTGCCGCAGAGTGTCCTGCTGGGTGTCTCGTACCTCCAGTCCCGCTGGGACACGCACGCCGGCGCGCCGAGCGTGACCGGGGGCTACGGCCCGATGCACCTGACCGACGCCTACACCGCGCTCGCCTCGGCGCCGCACCACAGCGAGGGCACGGAGGACGCGCGCGGCGACAGCGCCCGCGCCACCCTGCTGCCCGACACGAAGGTCCCGCAGCCCGCCGAGCTCCCGGCCCGCCTGGAAACCCTGCCGAAGGCCGCCGAGCTGACCGGCCTGAGCGCACGGGACCTGCGCACCGACCCCGCGGCGAACGTCGCCGGAGGCGCCGCGCTGCTGGCCGCCGCCCAGCAGGAGCTGGGCGAGCCGCTGAGCCAGGACCCCGCGGACTGGTACGGCGCGGTGGCCCGCTTCTCCGGGGCGGACGACAGCGCGACCGCGGCGGCGTACGCGAACGACGTCTTCGACGTGCTGCGCACCGGCGAGGAACGCACCACGGACGCCGGTCAGCAGGTCGCCCTGGCCGGTCGGCCGAACCTCGCCCCCGACACCGCGCAACTCGCCCGGACGGGCCTCAGAAAGCTCGGCGCCGGCGACACCGAGTGCCCGAAGACGGTGTCCTGCGAGTGGATCCCGGCGCCGTACGCGGAGTTCGGGGACAACGACTACGGCAACCACGACCTGGGCGACCGTCCGGCCTCGCAGAGCATCAAGTACATCGTCATCCATGACACTGAGGGTTCCTGGGAGGGGGTCCTCAACCTGGTGCAGGACCCGACCTATGTGTCGTGGAACTACACCCTGCGCTCGACCGACGGTCACATCGCCCAGCATGTGAAGGCGAAAGACGTGGCCTGGCACGCGGGCAACTGGTACATCAACGCCAAGTCGATCGGTCTGGAGCACGAGGGCTTCCTGGCGAATCCGGACGCCTGGTACACGGAGGCGATGTACCGGTCCTCGGCGCGGCTGGTGAAATACCTCTCCGCGAAGTACGGCATCCCGCTGGACCGGCAGCACATCCTCGGCCACGACAACGTGCCGGGCCCGACGACCTCGACCGTCTCCGGCATGCACACCGACCCCGGCCCGTACTGGGACTGGCGGCACTACTTCGAGCTGCTGGGCCACCCGTTCCGGACCACCGCCCCCAAGCAGGGCGGCCTGGTGACGATCCGGCCCGACTACGCCGCCAACCAGCCGCAGTACACAGGCTGCGTCGCCAAGGGCGAGCCCTGCGCGTCCCACGGTTCGAGCGAGGTCCGGCTCTACTCGGCGCCCGACGAGAGTTCCGCCCTCATCACGGACATCGGTCTGGGCGGCAGGGCTCCGACGATCGACGTGAACGACCTGTCGTCGCGGGTCTCCACGGGCCAGCAGTACGCGGTCGCCGGGCGCGACGGCGACTGGACGGCGATCTGGTACCTGGGCCAGAAGGCCTGGTTCAAGAACCCCGCGAGCGACCCGACCGCGGTGAACGCCGCCGGTCTCGTGGTGACGCCGAAGGAGGGCCTCGACAGCGTCCCGGTGTACGGCCGGGCCTACCCCGAGGCCTCCGCCTATCCGACGGGTGTTCCCGCGCAGGCGGTGTCGCCGCTGCCGTACAAGGTGCTCAAGGGCCAGAGGTACGTGATCGGTGACCGGGTGCCCGGCGAGTACTACTACGCGGTCACCTTCACGACGGACTCGCACAAGGTCGTGGTCGGCAAGGACCTGTACTACGAGATCCAGTACGGCCATCGGGTGGAGTTCGTGCGGGCCGCGGACGTCGATGTGAAGCCCTCGGTGCGGCGTCAGCCGGGGCAGGTACGCCGGTAGGGGACGTCCGGGAGGTGGCGGCTCCACTCCTCGGGGGTGAGGCCGCCGCCGGCCCGGCGGCAGACGGTGTCGGCGGCGTCGGCCGACCCGATCCGGTAGGTCTGCGGCGGGGCGTGCTGTCCCGCCGCGCGCAGGGTGCTCCCGTCCGGGCCGAACGTCAGGGCCTGGACGGTGTCCCCCGGTGCCGGCAGCGGTGCTCCGACACGGCGGCGGGAGTCGACGTCCCACAGCTGCAGCGTGCCCTCGTCGCCGGCGACGGCGAGGGTGCGGCCGTCGGGAGCGAAGGCCAGGGCCGAGACGTACTGGTAGGTGGTGGTCTCGGGGTCGGCGAGGACACCGAGCCGGCGTTTGAGCCGGCCGTCCCACAGCACGACCCGGCCGGACCCCTCACCGACGGCCAGGTAGCCGCCGTCGGGACTGAAGGCCAGGGCGGTGCCACCACCGGTGAAACGGGTGGCGGGAAGCCGGGTGCCGGAGGGGAGCCGGTAGGCCTCTCCGCCGGCGGTGACGACGAGGTCGCCGTCGGGGTGCACGACCGCGTTCCCGGAGGTGTCCTCCAGGACGGCGGTGGTCCGGCGCCGACCCAGGTCCCACACCCGGGTGGCACCGGTCTCGGGGCGTGCCGGGCCGGACAGCAGGAGCGAGCGGTCGCCCGGTCCGAAGGCGATGCCCGACAGCGGGTCCGTGCCGAGGTCGTCCGTGGTCAGGACGGTGGTGACCCGCCCGCGGGGCCCGTCCTGCCATGGTGCGGTAGGTGGGGCCGCCGGCCTCCTGGCGTAACTTCCGCAGCTCGTAGGCGAATCGGGCGACCGGCCCCTCGGTCGGGTCCAGCGGTCGCTCGCGTCGCCCCATGTCTCTCCCCTGGCATCGTTCGTCGGCGCGGTCGGCTGCGGATCCCGCTCGCTACGGACCGACGCGGGTGCGGGGCAAGGCAGTTCCGCGGGCCTGGCGGAAGGTCGGGAAATTGTCTGGAGTGATGAAAGGGGCCTGCCGGACAACTCCCGGGTGGCGAAAGCTGGCGGCACGGCATCCCGGGGCTTCGCCGCGGCGGCGGAGAGGGGGAATCCCGGGTGTGACCGTGGTGGGCCGGACGACCGACCGTGCCCGCGGCCGGCTCCGGAAGGCCATGAGTCGGGGGACATGGCCTTCCGGGGTCTTCAAGGAGCTGTCAAGGAGGGGTCAGCCCTGCTGGAAGAGCTCCGCGGGCAGGGGTTTGAGGAGGGCGTACAGGTCGTCCGTGATCGGGCGGTCCCAGGCGGCGATGGTCACCAGGACGTTGTCGCTGCGGTCGAACTGGACGCAGGAGATCCGGCTCTCGGAGAGCTTGAGGCGGCGCACGATCAGCAGGTTGTCGCCCTGCATCACCGGCATGTCCTCGGTGTCGGTGACGGTCACCTCCTCGTCGTTCTCCAGGGCGATCAGCAGCTGGGCCACCTCGAAGGGGACCTGGCCCTCGGGGACCTCGCGGGCCGGGGAGCCCTCGGGGAGGTTGCCGATGATCATCGCGGGGCCGCGGCCGCCGAAGAGGTCGTAGCGCAGGAAGACGCCCTGGCAGGTGCCGTCGGGGGCGGGCAGGAGCCCCGCGCCGAGGTTGCCGGGCCAGTCGCCCGGGTCCATGGCCAGTACGTCGAAGTCTGGACCGGCGGGGGTTGCGCTGCGGCGGCGGAGGAACGACATGCGCCCATCGTAATGGGCTCTCACGTGGTCGTGCGGGTACAGGTGCGTGGGTCCTGGTCGCGCTTTTCCGCCGCTCCCTGGGGACGGTCACTCAGCGTTCGAAGGCCGGTGCTGTCCGTTCCGAGCTTGCGGCAGACGGCCGACAGCAGGCGTGTCACCGTCTGGTCGTCGGCGTCGAGTTCCTTCGCGATCTCCTCGTCCGTGTGCCCCCGCGCCGCCAGGCTCGCCGCCGTGCGTTCGCGTGCCGTGAGCGTGTCCGTCTCGGTGCTGTGCAGGCGGCGGGGGCGCAGGCCCGCGGCGATCAGTTCGTCGCGGGCGGTCTCGATCAGGCCGTCGGCGCCGCACTGGACGGCTGTCTCGAGGCCCCGGTAGAGGTTGTCCGCGGCCTCCCGGGCGCGACCCGCGCGACGGAGTTCCGAGCCCAGTGCCACCAGTGCGCAGGCGAGCTCGTAGGCGGCGGGAGAGCGTTCCAGATGGGTGACCGACTCCTCCAGGAGCTTCACCCGGGCCGAGCCCGGCGAGACCTCGGCGGCCAGCCGGAGTGCCTGGCCCACGGCGGACGGGGCCCCGAACTGCCGGGCTCGTGCCACCGCTTCGAGGGCCGTGGTGACCGCCCGTTCCGGGGCGTCGTGGCTCTCGGCGCGGGCGAGGTGGAGCTGCCAGGGGCACCACGCGGGGTTGCGCATGCCGCGCGGTTCCAGGCGGCGGCCGGCGGCGGCCAGCTCGACGGCCGCGTCCTTGGTCAGGCCGCGGGCCAGCAGCAGCTCGCCGCGCACGGTCTGGGCGTCGGGGAAGACCACGACGGCCGGGTAGGGGGCGCCGAAGGAGTAGTCCTCGGCGATCTGCGCGGCCTCCTCGACCCGGCCGCGGGCCAGCAGGACTTCGATCAGGATGCCCACGGCGTACCAGTGGGCCGGGGTGCCCGGACCGACGCGCTCGGCCAGCCGCAGCCCGGCGCGGACGAAGTCCTCGGCCTCGGCGAGGCGACCGCGGCGGAAGCGGACGTAGGCGAGCAGGGTGTAGGCGAAGGAGAGGTGGGCGCCGCGCCAGCCCTGGCGTTCGAAGTCGGCGATCCCGGCGGCGAAGAGCTCCTCGGTGCGGCCGGGCCGGTCGGCGTAGGTGAAGGCGAGGGCGACCAGGACGGGCACCTCGAAGCCGCGGTCGGGATCGGCCCAGCCGAGGCCGCCGACGAGGGCACCATCGGCGTGGTGGAGGGCGACGTGGGCGGGTTCGCCGCGCAGGACGGCGTCCCAGGTACGCAGGCCGATGATGTACCGCTCGGTGAGGTCGCGGCCGGTGAGACGGTCCGCGAGCCTCGCCATGCGGCGGGAGCGGGAGGGGTGGTCGGGTTCGTCGGCGCGGAAGGCGTCCCACATGAACTGTTCGGCGACCATGCGCAGCTTGACGCGGGCGTCGCCGGTGACCTCGATCTCGCGGGCGAGGGTGTCGGAGGCCTCGGCGAGGCGGTCGCTGTGGGCGAGGACCTGGGAGAGCCGGTAGACGATGCGGTGCCGCAGAGCGGAGTCGGCGATGGGCTCTTCGAGGGCGGCGCGCAGGTGGTTGACCGTGGTGGCCGGTTCGGTGAGCAGGGAGGCGCTGCCCAGTTCGTACAGGACGGCGGCGCGGTCCTCGAAGGGCGGGGGTTCACGCAGGGCGCGGGCGAGATAGCTGCGGGCCGCGTCGGGGGCGCCGGAGCGCAGGGTCTCGGCGGCGGCGGCGCGCAGTTGCTGCACGACCCAGGGGTCGCCTTCGGGGTGGGTCTCCAGGAGGTGGCGGGCGGCCGCGGCGGGCCCCCGTCCGTCGTCGACGACGCACCAGGCGGCCTGGCCGTGCAGCGCGACGCGGAAGCCGGCCGGGATGGCCCGGTAGACGGCGGTGGCGATGAGCGGGTGGACGAACTCCAGGGATTCGACGCCGGTGAGGATGCGGGCGCCGCGCAGGTCGTCGGCCGCGTCGGCGGCCTCCTCGTGGCCGAGTCCGGCGACGGCCGCGGCGAGGTGGGGATGGATCTCGGTGCCGAGGACCGCGCAGGCCCAGGCGAAGCGGACGGTCGAGGCGCCGAGGCGTTCGAGGCGGGCGACCAGACCGCTGCCCTTGACGGCGGCGGCGAGGTCGCGGAGCAGGTGGGCGGCGTCCTCGATGGGGGCGACCCCGCGGTCGTGCACCTTGGCGGTCAGTTCGACCGTCTCGAAGGGGTTGCCGGCGGTGACGGCCCAGCACTCACGGCAGAACGCGTCGTCGGCGTGCGCGCCGAGCGTCTCCCGTACGAGGCGGGCGACGGCGACGGCGCTGAGCGGTTCCAGGTCGAGCGGACGTCCACCGGCCCGGCCGGGCAGTGCCCTGAACGACTCGGCGTGCTCGGGGAGTTCGTCGGGCCGGTAAGCGACGACGACCAGCATCGGGAGTTCCTCGGCCCGGGGTGCGAACGCGGACAGCCAGCCCAGGGACTCGGGGTCGGCCCAGTGGGCGTCGTCGAGCACCAGCACCATCGGGGCGCGCAGGACGGCGAGGTGGGTGAGGACCCAGTCGAGTCCGTCGCGCAGGCCCTGCGGGTCGGGCGGCGCTCCGTCGGTCGGGGCGCACAGGCCGAGTGCGGGGCCGACGATGTCGTACCAACTGCCCAGTTGGGCACGGAGATCGACTTCGCCCGCGCCGGCGAACTGCGGCTGGAGGAGTTGCCGGGCGACGTGGAAGGCGACGCGCTGCTCCTGGTCGCCGCCGCGGGCGGCCAGGACGGTGCAGCCCCGGGCGGCGGCGCGGCGGCGGACCTCGGTGAGCAGGGTGGTCTTGCCGATCCCGGGCCGTCCGGCGACGGCGAGCAATGCTCCGCGGGGGCGCTCGTGCGGTTCGGCACCGTCCGGACGCAGCCCGGTGAGCTCACCCAACGCCTCGTCGACGGTGGCGAGTTCGCTCTCCCGCTCCAGGAGAGTCCTTCGGCTCCGAACACCGCGCTGCATCATGGCGCACCCCCCGTCACAGCGGCACACCCGCGCGGGGAGCGAGCGCACACCGTGACCTACAGGCACCTCAGCGTACGCCTCGGGGGTGCCGGGCGGGCCCGTGTCGGCCTACTCCGTGCCTGGCTGGAAGACCTGTTCGTGCGACGCCACACTCTTCGGCGTCACGGTCTGTCCCCTTGCCTGTGGAAGTACCGTACGGCGCGGGGCGGGGCAGGCCCGCAGCCGTCGCCGGTCGGCCCCGGAGAGGAACGCGGTCGCGGCCTGCGCGAGACGGCCGTGAGGTCGGTTCCCCGCGGCGACGGCCTCGGGCACCGGCGGGAGGCGTGCCGCGTCGGCGGGGCTGGGCGCGCCGGGGCGCACGGCGCGGGCGAACAGGGCGCGGACGGCGGCCCGCAGGTCACGCATCGCAGCCAGGGTCGTCTTGTCGACGACGAGCTCCGAGGCGCCGGGCAACGGCTCGGCGTGCCCCGGGACCCAGGCGGTGAGACGGGCGAGGTCGCTCAGGTCGTCGGCGGCGCCGCCGTGTCCGTCGTGCCGGACGGTGAGGCCAGGTCGGGGGCGAGGCGGCTGTCGCTGCGGGGCGTGTCCTGCTGCGGCTGATGCCAGGCGTCGGCGCATCCGTCACCGCACTGCCGTCGCGACCGTCCGATCCACCGGACGGACCCCGGCGGGCCTCAGTCCTCCGGGAGGTCCTGGGGCTCCACCGCGCCGGGCGGTACCACCGCCACCGGGCTCGCCGCGTGCAGCAGGACAGCCTGCGTGACGGAACCCAGGATGCGGGCCGGCGCCGGCAGGCGGCGCCGGTGCCGGCCGACGACGACCAGGTCGGCGTCCTTGGAGGCCGCGACCAGATGCCCCGCCGCGTCGCCCGCAGGCACGTACGGCTCGGCCACGACCCCGGGGTGACGGGCGCCGTGCGGGGCCAGGAAGCCCTCGGCGAGGGCGCGGGTCTCGTTCGCCACGGCGTCCTGGTCGATGATCGAGGGGACCAGCTCGGCCGGTACCGCCCAGCTCCGCAGGGGCCACTGGTAGGCGGCGACCACCTGGAGGCGGGCGCCGCGCAGGGCGGCCTCGGTGAAGGCGAAGTCGAGGGTGGCGTCGTCGGGGCCGTCGACGTGCAGGCCGACGACCACGCGCGGGCCGGGTCCGGCAGGCGCCTCACCGTCGACCTCGCGCCCGGGGCGGGGCACCACGACCACGGGGCACTCGGTGTCACGGGCGGCGGCCATGCCGTTGGAGCCGAGCAGCAGACTGGCGAAACCGCCCCGGCCCCGGGAGCCGAGCACCAGGAGCTGGGCCGTGGAGCCCAGTTCGGGCAGCACGGCACCGGGCGCGCCCTCGACACCGAAGTACTCCGTCCGCGGCCGGTCGGGCAGGTCCTCCAGATACGTCCGTACCCGGTCCAGGACCGGATCGTCGTCCGCGTCGGGGGCACCGGCGACCAGGACGTCGGGCTGGGCCCAGACGGCGTACTGCCGTACATGCACCACGCGCAGCGGCGCCTCACGCCGGCGGGCCGCGTCGAGCGCCCAGTCCAGGGCGCGCAGGCTGTCGTCCGAACCGTCCACCGCGGCGATCACCGGCAGGGTGCTCATGTGTTCCTCACTTCCGGAAACGACCCTCGCCTTCCTGGGGTCAGCCTCGCTCAGGCGTCGGCCCCGGGAAGGTGCTCAAGGTCGCGTGTCCGGAAAAACGGAAGGAACACCGCCGGATCGGCCCGTCGGTTCACGCCCCCCTTTGTGCTCACCCTCAGGTGAGGTCGAACTCTCCTTCCCGCGCCCCTGACACGAACGCGCCCCACTCCGCGGGGGTGAAGATCAAGGAAGGGCTCTCCGGGCGGCCGCTGTTGCGCATCGCGATGAACCCCTCGACGAAGGCGATCTGGACATCCCCCCGACCGCGGCTGCTCGAGTGCCAGTCGGCGTTGCTCAGGTCCAGCTCCGGCTTCTCCCAGCCCATGAGCGGCTGCTGCTGGATGGTGGTCTCGGCCACGTCCGTGCTCCTCCCGATTGCGTCGTCCGCGGCCAGCCTAGCGATCGACCCCGACCGCCGACAGGCCACGTGAGGGGGACCTTTCGGGCGCCGATTCACGCATCAGGGGGCTCAGACCCCACCAGCCACATGGAGAAGAACTGGGATCCGCCGCCGTAGGCGTGCCCGAGCACCTTGCGGGCGCCCTCCACCTGGTGTTCCCCGGCCTGTCCACGGGCCTGGAGGGCGGCCTCGGCGAAGCGGATCATGCCGGAGGCGCCGATCGGATTGGTGGACAGCACCCCGCCCGACATGTTGACGGGCAGGTCCCCGTCCAGCTCGGTGACCCCGGCCTCGGTGAGCTTCCAGCCCTCGCCCTCCTCGGCGAAGCCGAGGTTCTCCAGCCACATGGGCTCGTACCAGGAGAACGGCACGTACATCTCGACGGCGTCGATGTCCCGGCGCGGGTCGGCGATCTGGGCCTGCCGGTACACGTCGGCCGCGCAGTCCTTGCCGGCCTGCGGCGACACGGCGTCCTTGCCGGCGAACAGCGTGGGCTCGCTGCGCATGGCGCCGCCCAGCATCCAGGCCGGCGGCCGGGGCGCCCTCGCGGCTCCGGCCCGGTCGGTGAGCACCATCGCGCAGGCTCCGTCGGAGGAGGGGCAGGTCTCCGAGTAGCGGATCGGGTCCCAGAGCATCGGCGAGGCCTGGACCTTCTCCAGGGTGATGTCGTGCTCGTGCAGGTGCGCGTACGGGTTCTTGAGCGCGTTGCGGCGGTCCTTGTACGCCACCAGGGAGCCGACCGTGTCGGGCGCGCCGGTGCGCCGCATGTACGCGCGCACGTGCGGCGCGAAGAAGCCGCCGGCTCCGGCCAGCAGGGGCTGCTGGAAGGGGATCGGCAGGGACAGGCCCCACATGGCGTTGGACTCGGACTGCTTCTCGAAGGCGAGGGTGAGGACGGTGGAGTGCACCCGGGCCGCGACCAGGTTCGCGGCGACCAGCGCCGTGGAGCCGCCGACGCTGCCCGCCGTGTGGACCCGCAGCATCGGTTTGCCCACCGCGCCGAGGGCGTCGGCCAGGTACAGCTCCGGCATCATGACGCCCTCGAAGAAGTCGGGCGCCTTGCCGATCACCACGGCGTCGATGTCGGCCCAGGTCAACTCGGCGTCGTCGAGCGCCCGCACGGCCGCCTCGCGGACGAGCCCGGCGATCGACACGTCCCGGCGGGCCGCGACGTGCTTGGTCTGGCCGATGCCTACGACGGCCACGGGCTCCTTGCTCATCGGGGATCCCCTTCGAGTACGGCGACCAGGTTCTGCTGGAGACAGGGCCCGGAGGTGGCGTGGGCGAGGGCCCGGTCGGACTCCCCCCGGTGGATCCGGGCGGCGGCCTCGCCGATGCGGGCGAGTCCGGCGGCCATCATCGGGTTGGCGGCGAGGGCGCCCCCGGAGGGGTTGACCCGCGTGGCGTCGTCGAGCCCCAGGGCCTTGCGCAGGACGACCTCCTGCGAGCTGAACGGCGCGTGCAACTCGGCGGTGTCGACGGGCCGTTCGAAGGCTCCGGCCCGCTCGGCGGCCAGGCGCGCGGAGGGCGAGTCGGTCAGGTCGCGGACGCCGAGCGAGTGCGCCTCGATGCGGTGGTCGATGCCGCGGATCCACGCCGGACGCTCGCACAGTTCCCTGGCCCGCTCCCCCGCCGCGAGGACCACCGCGGCGGCCCCGTCACCGATGGGCGGGCAGTCCCCGGTACGGAGCGGTCGTACGACGTAATCCCCTTGCGGTACCGGGCCTTTGAGCTGTGCGCGCGGGTTGTCGGTGGCGCGGCTGCGGGCGCCGATCGCCGCCAGCTCGCGCTCGTCCGTGTCGCCCGCGTCGATGAGCGCCTGGGCCTGGAGGGCGGCCAGCGCGACGGAGTCGGGCCACAGCGGGGCGACGTAGTACGGGTCGAGCTGCCGGGTGAGCACGTCCCGGAGGGAGCCCGGCGAGGACTTGCCGTAGGAGTACACCAGCGCGGTGTCGGCGTCGCCGGACAGCAGCTTGGTCCACGCCTCGTACAGCGCCCACGCCCCGTCCGTCTCGACGTGCGACTCGGAGATGGGCGGCCAGGCGCCCACGCCGTCGAGGGCGAGGGTGAAGGAGAAGGCGCGCCCGGCGAGGTAGTCGCAGGAACCTGAGCAGGTGAAGCCGATGTCGGCGGTCTTCAGGCCGGTCTGCGCGAGGACGTCGTGCAGGACCGGCATGAGCATCTCCACCTCGGACACTTCCTCGGAGGAGCGCAGGGTGTCGGACTGGGCGAAGGCGACGACCGCGATGTCACGGGTCACAGCAGCTCCTTGTAGGTGTCGTACTCCGCGTCGGGTTCACCGGTCGGCCGGTAGTGGTCCGGATATCCGCCGCCCTCGGTCCATACCGGCTCGACCCTGAGGCCCATGCGCACCTGGTCGTACGGGATGCCGCCGATCCGGCCGTGCAGGGCGAGGTCGGCGCCGTCCAGGGCGATGTGGGCGTAGACGTACGGCACTTCGATGTCGAGGTTCTTCGCCTTGATGTTGACGATGCAGAAGGTCGTGACCGTGCCGCTCGGGCCCACCTCCACCTGCTCCACCGTGGCGACACCGCAGGTGGGGCAGGCACCCCTCGGCGGCACGTACACCTTGCGGCAGGACGGGCAGCGCTCGCCGACGGCCCGGCGTTCGGCGAGGGCGTTGATGTAGGCGGTCTGGGCGCGGCCCGGCGAGTAGGTGTAGTCGAGACGGGCCTGGGCGACGATGCCGTGGACCGGGTCCTCGAACTCGCCCGCGTGGACGGTGACTTCGGAGTCGTCCCCGTCGTACGGCTCGAAGCAGGCGATGTCGGTGATGGCGCCGGTGCGTTCCTCGGCCCACCGGACACGGACGCGCATGCCCGTGCGGACGGCGTCGGGGCCGGGGGCGTCGAGCGCGTGCAGCAGGGCGGTGTCGGCACCGTCGAGCTTCACCAGGACCCAGGCGAACGGCCTGTCCAGCGGCTGGCCGCGGCGCGGTTCATGGTTCCAGGCCCAGGTGGTCACGGTGCCGGTGACACCGACGTGGACGAGGTCGCGTATCTCCTCGGCGGTGACGGGGTCGTACTCGACGGGTGGGACCAGGGTGCGCCCGTCGCGGGTTTTCACCCCGAGGATCACGCGTTCGCGCAGGCCGGTCAGGAAGGCACTCTGAACGGGCCCGAGAGAGCGGGTGAAGGGAAACTCGACGACCAGGGGAGCTTTGAGTACGTCAGGCATGAAGGGCGTGCCTCCTTGGGAGGTCGGTGCGGTGGACGGGCCCTGGGGGCGCGGAGCGGTGACATGTGCGGCCCCGCCGCGTGGGCGCGACCAGCCACAGACGGCCCGCGGCTACCGGGCCGGCTCAGCACTACGCTCGCTTGTATTCCGGCGACCGCTTCTCCGCGAACGCGCGGGCACCCTCCTTCGCATCTGCCGTGTCGAAGATCGGCCACCCCCGCTTCAGCTCGGCGGCCAGCCCGTCGGTCTCGGTCATCTCGGCGGTCTCGTAGACCGATGCCTTGACCGCCTCGACCGCGAGCGGACCGCAGGCGTTGACGAGTTCGGCGATCTCCAGGGCCTTGGCGCGTGCCGTGCCGTCGGGGACGACATGCCCGATCAGGCCGATGTCGGCGGCCTCGCGTGCGGTGTACGGGCGTCCGGTGAGCAGCATCTCCAGCGCGTGGGTGCGCGGGATCTGGCGTTGCAGCCGGACCGTGGAGCCGCCGATCGGGAACAGGCCGCGCTTCACCTCGAAGAGGCCGAAGGTCGCGGATTCGCCGGCGACCCGGATGTCGGTGCCCTGGAGCATCTCCGTGCCGCCCGCGACGCAGTACCCCTCGACGGCGGCGATCACCGGTTTGCGGGGGCGGTGGTGGCGCAGCATCGCCTTCCAGTGCAGGTCCGGGTCGGCGGTGAGCCGGTCCCGGTACTGCTCGCCGCCGGTGTTCTTGCCCGCGAGGGCCTTGAGGTCCATGCCGGCGCAGAACGAGTCGCCGGCGCCGGTGAAGACGACCGAGCGGATCGAGTCGTCGGCGTCCGCCTCCACCCAGCCGTCGTACAGGCCGACCAGCATCGGCAACGAGAGCGCGTTCTTCGCCTCCGGCCTGTTGAGCGTGAGCACCAGTGTGGCGCCCTCGCGCTGGATGTCGAGGTGTTCCGTCCCACCCATCGACCGTCTCCCCTCTGCCGGAACGAGAACAGGTTGCAGGAGGCGCCGATGCACTTCAAGGGTTTTCTGACAGACAGTCAGATTTCTTCGCGCGAACCCTTCACAGTCACGCCGCCCTTTGCTCTGATGACCGGCGAGCCGTCACAGCGCCGGGCCGGGACCAGTTCAGGAGGAACGGTGGAGTACAACCTTGCCGACCTGTTCGAGTCGGTCGTCGACGTGGTGCCGGACCGTGAGGCACTCGCGTACCTCGACATTCCCGGTACGGGTGCGGAGCGCCGGCTGACGTACGCGGAACTGGACGCCGCGGCCAACCGCATCGGTCACCATCTGCTCGACAGCGGAGTACGCGCCGGTGAGCACGTCGGACTGCACCTGTACAACGGGGTGGAGTACGTGCAGACGCTGCTGGGCTGCCTGAAGGCCCGGATCGTGCCGGTCAACGTCAACTACCGCTACGTCGAGGAGGAGTTGGTCTATCTCTACCGGGACGCGGACCTGGTGGGCCTGGTCTTCGACGGCGAGTTCACGGACCGGGTGGCGGCAGCGCTGCCGCACACGGAACGGTTGCGGCAGCTGGTGCGGGTCGGGGAGGCGGAGGCGGAGGCGGAGGCGAGCGGACTGTCGGCGGTGGACTTCGCGGACGCCGAGGCCTCCGGGTCGCCCGAGCGGGGGTTCCCGGCGCGTTCGGCCGACGACCAGTTCATCATCTACACCGGCGGCACCACCGGGATGCCCAAGGGTGTGATGTGGCGCCACGAGGACCTGTTCTTCTCCGGGCTGGGCGGGGGCGCTCCGACCGGGGAGCCGGTGAAGCGGCCCGAGGAACTGGCCGAGCGGGTCGCCGCGGGCGGCGCCGGGATCACGTTCTTCCCCACGCCCCCGCTGATGCACGGCACCTCGACACTGACCTCCCTCATCGGCTTCAACTTCGGCCAACGGGTCGTCCTGCACCGCAAGTTCGTGCCCGAGGAGGTGCTGCGGACCGTCCAGCGGGAGAAGGTGAACGCCATGTCGCTGGTGGGCGACGCGATGCTGCGGCCGCTCATCGACGCGCTGGAGGGCCCGATGAAGGGCACCGACATGTCATCGGTGTTCAGCGTGTCCTCGTCGGGCGCGATCATGTCGGACACGGTGAGCCGGCAGTTCCGGGCACTGGTCCCGAACGCCATGCTGCTCAACAACTTCGGCTCCTCCGAATCCGGCTTCAACGGCACGGCCACGGAGGACTCCGGCCCCGAACGCGGCTTCCGGGTCCGGGTCAACTCCCGTACCCAGGTGGTCGATCCCGCGAGCCACGAGCCCGTCGCGGTGGGCGAGGTGGGCCGGGTCGCGCAGTGCGGCCATGTGCCGCTCGGCTACTACAACGACCCCCGCAAGACCGCCGAGACCTTCTTCGAGAAGGACGGTGAGCGGTGGGTGCTGCTCGGCGACATGGCCACCGTCGACGAGGAGGGGGTCGTCACCGTCCTCGGGCGGGGCTCGCAGTGCATCAACACGGGTGGCGAGAAGGTGTACCCCGAGGAGGTCGAGCAGGCGCTCAAGGCCCATCCGGACGTGTACGACGCGCTCGTGGCCGGAGTGCCGGACGTGAAGTGGGGGCACCATGTGGCGGCCGTCGTGCAGTTGCGCGCGGGGGCGGTGCGGATGTCCCTGGACGACCTCCAGACGCACTGCCGGGCGCGGCTCGCGGGCTACAAGGTGCCGCGCCAGCTGGTGATCACGGAGTCCATCCGCCGGTCGCCGAGCGGCAAGGCGGACTACCGGTGGGCGCAGAAGGTGGCAGCCGTGGCGGCGGCGCCGGCCGACGGGTAAAGGTCCCGTTATGGCCCCCGTGCGATTGAACCGAACGTGACGTGCGAACGTACTGGTGGTGGCAGGCTCGGTGAGCGGGCCCTGTTCGTCATGCCGTCGTGGCAGGACCGCACGCCATAGCAAGACCGCACGGAAGGACCACCGGGTGTCGCTCTTCACTCGCTCTCGTCAACTGCCGGACACGGTGACGGAGGAGGCCGTGGAGGAGGCTCCGTCGGCCGAGGACGAGGGTGAGCACCTCCCCACGGACGCAGCCCTCCCCACGGACGCAGCCCTCCCCACGGACGCAGCCCTCCCCACGGAAGTACCCGACTCCCCTCGCCCCGGCTGGTTCGGCTGGCGCCGCCGCTACCCCCGTACGGCCAGGGGTGTGTCCGTCGGGACGAGCGTGCTGGCCGGTCTTCTGGTGCTGCTCGTGCTGCTCTTCCCCAACCGGCTCGACCACATGAACCTCCGGTCGTTCTTCAGGCTCCCCGTCGAGGCGATCGTCATCGCGGCCGTCCTCCTGGTGCTGCCGCCGAAGGCACGGCGGATCGCGGCGGTCGCCTTCGGGGTGTTCCTCGGACTGTTCACGGTCCTGAAGTTCCTCGACATGGGCTTCTACCAGACCCTGGCCCGGCCTTTCGACCTGGTCTTCGACTGGATCATGCTGGGCAACGCGACGGACTGGCTCAGGGAGTCGTTCGGCCGCACCGGCGAGGTGCTCGCGGTCACCGGGGTGATCGTCCTGTTCATCGCCCTGCTCGCGCTGAGCACGTGGGCGACGGTACGGCTGACGAACGTGATGTCCCGGCACCGCCCCCAGGCCGTCGGCACCACCCTGATTCTCGGCACGGTGTGGGTCACCTGCTTCACGGTGGGTGTGCAGTTCGGCGGGGTCTCGTTCGCCACCAAGGGCAACACCGAGTTCCTCGCCAACCGGGTGCAGCATGTGCGCAACGGACTGGGTGACGCCAAGGTCTTCGAGAAGGAGTCCGCCGTCGACGCCTTCGCCGCCACCCCTCCGAACCAGCTCCTGACCGGGCTGCACGGCAAGGACGTCCTGTTCACGTTCATCGAGAGCTACGGCCGGGTGGCGATCGACGACCCGGCGATGGCACCGGAAATGGACGCGACGCTCAAGAAGGGCGACGCGACGCTCAAGTCGGCCGGGTTCGCGTCGCGCAGCGGCTGGCTGAGGTCCCCCGTGACGGGCGCCGGCAGCTGGATGGCCCACTCGACGTTCCTGTCCGGGCTGTGGGTCAAGAACCAGCAGCGGTACCTGAACCTCACCTCCAGTGACCGCGCGACCCTCACCAGCTACTTCCAGAAGACGGGTGACTGGCGCACGGTCGGCATCGTGCCGGGTGTACGCAAGTCCTGGCCCGAGGGCAAGTACTTCGGTCTCGACCACATCTACGACTCCACCCACCTCGGATACAAGGGCCCCTACTTCAGCTGGACGCCCGTACCGGACCAGTTCAGCCTGGAGGCCTTCCAGAAGCTGGAGCACGGCAAGAAGAACCGCGACCCGATCATGGCGGAGATCATCCTGGCCTCCAGTCACAACCCCTGGTCGCCGATCGCCCACACGATCGACTGGAACGACCTCGGTGACGGTTCGGTCTTCGAGCAGATCAAGAAGGAGGGCACGAACCCTACAGAGGTCTGGAAGAGCCAGGAGCGGGTGCGCACCGAGTACCGCAAGGCCATCCAGTACTCCGTGGACAGTCTGACCCAGTGGATGCAGCGCTACGGCGACGAGAACACGGTCCTGGTCTTCCTCGGCGACCACCAGCCCGTCCCGACCGTCACCAAGGGCTCCACCAGCAGGGACGTGCCGGTCACGATCGTCGCCAAGGACCCGAAGGTGCTCGACCGGGTCGACGACTGGAACTGGACCGACGGCCTCAAGCCCGCCGACAACGCGCCCGAGTGGGGCATGGACAAGTTCCGCGACCGCTTCATGACGGCGTTCGCGAAGTGAGGTCCGGCGTCGCGTCCAGGAAGGGCACGACGCCTGCCAGGAACTCCTCCGGCCTGGCCTCATGCACGAGATGACCACCACCGACGGTCACCAGCCGGGCGGCGGGTATCGATGAGGCCAGCAGGGCGATCTGCTCCTGCGGGATAAGACTGGTGGGACCGCCCGCGATGAGCAGCGTGGGCATGGTGATCCGCTCCATGTGGTCCCACCACACAGGGTCCGGGGCGTTGCGCTGGGCGTCGGTTGCCCGCAGCATGGCCCAGTCGAAGGGCGGGGCGGTCTCCGGGGCGGGGGCGGGCGGTCGAGGCGGGTCGAGGGGCATCGGCGCGGGGACGTCCTCCAGGACCAGGCGTCGTACGACACGGGGCGCGTGCTGCGCGACGAGGTAGGCGACGACTCCACCGAGCGAATGGCCCACCACGTCGGCACGCTCGACACCCAGCGCGGCCAGGAAGCCGAGCATGTCGTCTCGCATCGCCTCGTACGCGTACGCTCCCGGCCAGTCGCTCCGCCCGTGCCCCCGCAGATCGGGCGCGTACACCCGCCGCGGACGCGCTCCCCCGGCCAGCCGCTCGGCGATCCTGCTCCAGTCGGCCCCGTCCGCACCACGGCAGTGCAACAGCAGCACGGGCGGCGCGTCCTCGGGCCCCCAGGACCGGTACGCGAGAGTGATGCCGTTGGCCCTGACGAAGTCCATGCCGGCGAGCGTATCCGGAGGGATGATCGGCTGCGGTCCTGCTCTGCCCGGGGCAGAAATGCCGACTCGAAGAGCGGCAGCCAGTCGGGGGCGCCCGAATCGTGGCGGCCTCTTGCCTCAGCCCCGCTCGCCTGGATTACTGATCCCCAGGACCACGACCGAATGATCGGTCGCCCGTAGTGATGTGGTTGGCGAAAGGGACGTTTCCGATGGCGGATGCGGCGGAGCTGCTGGACTCGGGGGAACGGCTGGATGCCGGGGCGTTGCGGGCGTTGCAGCTGGAGCGGATGCGGGCCTCGTTGCGGCACGCGTACGAGCATGTGCCGTTCTACCGGGAGTCCTTCGACAAGGCGGGGGTCCGCCCGGACGACTGCCGGTCCCTGAGCGATCTCGCCAGGTTCCCGTTCACCACCAAGGCCGACCTGCGCGAGAACTATCCGTACGGGATGTTCGCCGTGCCCCGGGACCATGTGCGCCGCATCCATGCCTCCAGCGGCACCACTGGGCGCCCCACGGTTGTCGGCTACACCGAGAACGATCTCTCCCTGTGGGCCGACGTCGTGGCACGTTCCCTCCGGGCGGCGGGTGCCCGGCCCGGGGACGTGGTGCATGTGGCGTACGGCTACGGGCTGTTCACCGGCGGGCTCGGCGCGCACTACGGCGCCGAACGCCTCGGCTGTACGGTCGTCCCCGCGTCCGGCGGCATGACGGCACGCCAGGTCCAGCTCATCCAGGACCTGGAACCCGCGATCATCATGGTGACCCCGTCGTACATGCTCACGCTTCTGGACGAGTTCGAGCGGCAGGGCGTCGATCCGCGGAGCACCTCCCTGCGCGTGGGCGTCTTCGGTGCCGAGCCCTGGACGGAGGAGATGCGCCGGGAGATCGAGGAGCGGTTCGCGATCGACGCCGTCGACATATACGGGCTGTCGGAGGTGATCGGCCCGGGCGTCGCGCAGGAGTGCGTGGAGACCAAGGACGGCCTCCATGTGTGGGAGGACCACTTCTTCCCCGAGATCGTCGACCCCATCACCGGGGAGGTCCTGCCGGACGGAGAGAGGGGTGAACTGGTGTTCACCTCGCTCACCAAGGAGGCCATGCCCGTCATCCGCTACCGGACCCGGGATCTGACCCGGCTGCTGCCGGGCACGGCCCGGGTGTTCCGGCGGATGGAGAAGGTCACCGGCCGCAGCGACGACATGGTGATCCTGCGCGGGGTGAACCTCTTCCCGACCCAGGTCGAGGAGATCGTCCTGCGCACCCCCGGCGTGGCGCCCCACTTCCAGCTCCGGCTCACCCGCGAGGGCCGCCTGGACGCCCTGACCGTGCGCGCGGAGGCCCGGCCGGACGCCACGCCCGAGGCCCGCGACGCCGCCGCGCGATCCATCGCGGCGGCCGTCAAGGACGGCATCGGGGTGTCGGTCGGCGTCGAGATCGTCGAACCGGAGTCCCTGGAGCGGTCGGTGGGGAAGATCCGCCGGATCGTCGACCTGCGCCCCCGCGAGTCCTTCACGACGAGAACCGGTCCCGCAGCTCCCGCTTGAGGATCTTCCCGCTGGCGTTCCGCGGCAGTTCGTCCACGAACAGCACCCGCTTGGGCGCCTTGAAGTGGGCGAGCTTCTCGCGCGCGTGGTCGATCAGTTCTGTTTCGGTGACCTCGCCGCGCGGGACCACGACAGCGGTGACGGCCTCGATCCACCGTTCGTCGGGCAGGCCGATCACGGCGACCTCGGCGACGGCCTCGTGCGTGTAGAGCGCGTCCTCGACCTGGCGTGAGGCGACCAGCACCCCACCGGAGTTGATGACGTCCTTCACCCGGTCGACGATCGTGAAGTAGCCGTGCGCGTCCCGCACCGCGAGGTCGCCGGAGTGGAACCAGCCGTCCCGGAAGGCCGCTTCGGTCTCCTCGGGCTTGTCCCAGTAGCCCTCGCACAACTGCGGTGACTTGTAGACGATCTCGCCGGGCGTACCGTCGGGCACGTCCTTGCCGTTCTCGTCCACGACCCGCGCGTCGACGAACAGGACGGTGCGGCCGCAGGAGTCCATCCGCCCCTTGTGCTCGTCGGGCGCGAGGACGGTGGCCAGCGGGCCGATCTCGCTCTGGCCGAAGCAGTTGTAGAAGGCCAGCTTCGGCAGGCGCTCGCGGAGCCGTTCCAGGACGGGCACCGGCATGATCGAGGCGCCGTAGTACGCCTTCCGCAGCCCGCCGAGGTCACGGGTGGCGAAGTCGGGGCGGTTGGCCAGTGCGATCCACACCGTGGGCGGGGCGAACAGGCTGTCCGCGCGGCCCTGCTCGATCAGGTCGAAGAGCCGGTCGCCGTCGGGCGCGTCGAGGATGATGTTCGTCGCGCCGACCGCGAGATACGGCAGCAGGAAGACGTGCATCTGGGCCGAGTGGTACAGCGGCAGCGAGTGCACGGGCCGGTCGCCGGCGCTCAGGTCGCAGGCGGTGATCGCGCTCAGGTACTCGTGGACCAGGGCGCGGTGGGTCATCATCGCGCCCTTCGGCAGGGCCGTCGTCCCCGAGGTGTACAACAGCTGGACCAGGTCCTCGCTGCGCGCTTCCGGGCCGTCGTACGGCGGCGTCGCGTCGAGGCGTGCCAGCAGCGAGTCGGCGGAGTCCCGCAGGGGCAGCGTGCGCACACCGTCCGGCAGCCGTCCCGCGAGGCCGGGGTCGGCGAGGACGAGGGTGCTGCCCGACTGGCCGACGATGTACGCCAGATCGTCGCCGGTGAGGTTCTGGTTGACCGGCACATGCACCAGCCCCGCGCGGGCGCAGGCGAGGAAGGCGATCAGATACGCGTCCGAGTTGTGGCCGTAGGCGCCGACCCGGTCACCGTGGTCGAGGCCCTGGTCGAGGAGCAGGCGCGCCGCGCGGGATACGGCGTCGTCGAGTTCCTCGTACGTCCACGAGCGCTCGGCGTACTCCACCGCGACGCGCGCCGGGGTGCGCCGGGCGCTGCGCCTCAGCACCCCGTCAACCGTACTGCCGTGTCCAGGCGTCATACGGGACAACCTACCGGTTGGTACGCTCAACCGCTCCTTCCCTCAATGACGTTGGGAGGCACGATGCGCACCCGCCCCAGACGCTTCGTCGTCACGGCCGTCGCCCTGTTCGCCGCCGTCGGCACCCTGCCGGCCGCGGCCGCGCAGGACCAGCACAGACAGGAACATCCGTCGCACGGCGGTCTGTCCGCCACCATCCGCTACACCGAGTACGGCATCCCGCACATCCTCGCGAGGAACTACGCGGACCTCGGCTTCGGCACCGGGTGGGCGCAGGCCGCCGACCAGGTGTGCACGCTCGCCGACGGGTTCGTGACCGTGCGCGGCGAGCGTTCGCGGTACTTCGGGGCCGACGCGGCCTCCGACTCCGCGCTCTCCTCGGCCACGAAGAACCTCGCCGGCGACCTGTACTTCCGCGGAGTGCGGGAGGCGGGGACAGTGGAGAAACTGATGGCCGAGCCGGCGCCCCGTGGACCGAGCCGCGAGGTGAAGGACCTGATACGGGGCTTCGCCGCGGGCTACAACACGTGGCTGAAGAAGAACCGGATCACCGACCCCGCGTGCAAGGGCGCCGACTGGGTGCGTCCCGTGTCGGTCCAGGACGTGGCCGCGCGCAGCTTCGCGCTGGCCGTGCTCGGCGGTCAGGGCCGGGCCGTGGACGGCATCACCGCCGCACAGCCACCCTCGTCCACCACCCCGACGACGGGCGCACCGGACGCTCAGGACACCGCACGCGCGGCTCGTGAGCTCCTCGCGGCCGACTCCGCCGACATGGGCTCCAACGCCGTCGCCTTCAGCGGGGCCACGACGGCGAACGGCCGCGGGCTCCTCCTCGGCAACCCGCACTACCCCTGGCAGGGCGGCCGCCGCTTCTGGCAGTCGCAGCAGACCATCCCCGGCGAACTGAACATCGCGGGCGGCTCGCTGCTCGGCTCGGCGACGATGTCCATCGGCCACAACGCCCAGGTGGCCTGGAGCCACACCGTGGCCACCGGCGTCCCCTTCAACCTGCACCAGCTCACCCTGGACCGGGCCGACCCGACCACGTATCTCGTGGACGGCAGGCCGGAGCGGATGACCAGGCGCGAGGTGACCGTCGCCGTCCAGGGCGGCGCACCGGTGACGAGGGCCCAGTGGTGGACGCGGTACGGCCCCGTCGTCACCTCGCTCGGGGCCGCGCTGCCGCTGCCCTGGACGACCACGACGGCGTACGCCCTCAACGACCCGAACGCCACCAACCTGCGCGCCTCCGACACGGCCCTCGGCTTCAGCAAGGCCCGTGGTACGCGCGACGTGCTGGGCGCGTTGCGGCGCACACAGGGGCTGCCCTGGGTCAACACGATCGCCGCCGACTCGCGGGGGCACACGCTGTTCACGCAGTCCCAGGTGCTCCCCCGGATCACCGACGAGCTGGCGCAGCGCTGCTCCACCCCCTTGGGCAAGGCCACCTACCCCGCCTCGGGGGTGGCGATCCTGGACGGCTCGCGCGGCGACTGCGCCCTCGGCAACGACACGGACGCCGTACAGCCAGGGATCTTCGGGCCCGCGAAGATGCCGGTGCTCAAGGACGCGCCGTACGCGGAGAACTCCAACGACAGCGCCTGGCTGGCCAACGCCGAGCGTCCGCTGACGGGTTACGAGCGGGTCTTCGGCACGCTGGGGACGCAGCGTTCCCTGCGCACGCGGGGTGCTCTGCAGGACGTGTCCGCGATGGCCGCGCGGGGTCGGCTGACCGTGCGCGATCTTCAGGAGCAGCAGTTCGCCAACCGCGTGCCCGCGGGCGAACTCGTGGCGGCGGACGCGGCGAGGGCATGTGCGGCCCTGCCCGGTGGCACGGCGACGGGCAGTGACGGCAAGGCCGTTGACGTCACCGAGGCCTGCGGGGTGCTCGCGGCCTGGGACCGCTCCGCCGACACCGGCAGCCGGGGCGCGCTGCTCTTCGACCGGTTGTGGCGGAAACTGCCCGTGTCCCAGCTGTGGAAGGTGCCGTTCTCGGCAGCCGACCCCGTGCACACCCCGAACAACCTCAACACCGGCTCACCCGCGTTCGCGACGGCCCTCGCGGACACGGTCACCGAGCTCAGGGCGGCGGGCATCACGCTGAACTCCCGGCTCGGCGAACACCAGTTCGTCGTACGGAACGGCAAGCGCATCGCCGTTCCGGGCGGCACCGAGTCGCTGGGGGTGTGGAACAAGGTCGAGCCGGTGTGGGACCCGGCGGGCGGCGGATACACGGAGGTGACCACCGGGTCCAGCTACATCCAGGCGGTCGGCTGGGACGGCGGCCGGTGCCCGGTGGCCCGGACCCTGCTGACGTACTCCCAGTCCTCGAACCCCGACTCTCCGCACTTCAGCGACCAGACCCGGCTGTTCTCGGCAAAGAAGTGGGTGACGTCCCGGTTCTGCGAGAAGGACATCCTGTCGTCGCCCGCGCTGCGGATCGTCCGGGTCCGTTCCTGAGGCCCTGAGGCTCACACCGGCCGGGAGCGCCCCTCCCAGTACGGGTCCCGCAGGCGCCGCTTGTACAGCTTGCCGTTGGGATCGCGGGGCATCTCGGTGATGAAGTCGACGCTCTTCGGGCGCTTGTAGCCCGCGAGTTGCGCGGCGCAGTGGGCGAGGATGTCGCCGGCCAGGTCCGGCCCGGGGGTGTGACCCGGGGCCGGTTCCACCACGGCCTTGACCTCCTCGCCCCAGTCGTCGTGCGGGATGCCGAAGGCGGCGGCGTCGGCGACGGCCGGGTGCTGGAGCAGGACCGACTCGATCTCGGCCGGGTAGATGTTGACCCCGCCGGAGATGATCATGTCGATCTTGCGGTCGCGCAGGAAGAGGTAGCCGTCCTCGTCGAGCAGGCCCAGGTCGCCGACGGTGAAGAAGTCGCCGATGCGGTTCTTCTTCGTCTTGGCCTCGTCCTTGTGGTACGCGAAGCCGCCTGTGTTCATCTTCAGGTAGACGGTGCCGAGTTCGCCGGGCGGCAGCCGGTTGCCGTCGTCGTCGAAGATCGCGAGCTCGCTGATGGGCCAGGCCTTGCCGACCGTCCCCGGCTTCTTCAGCCAGTCCTCGGCGGTCGCGAAGGCTCCGCCGCCCTCGCTGGCCGCGTAGTACTCCTCCACGCAGGGCCCCCACCAGTCGAGCATCGCCCGCTTCACATGGTCGGGGCAGGGGGCGGCGCCGTGGATGGCGTGCCGCATGGACGAGACGTCGTAGCGTGCCCGGACCTCCTCGGGCAGCGCCAGCAGACGGTGGAACTGGGTCGGGACCATGTGCGTGTGGGTGCACCCGTGGGCGTCGATCAGCCGCAGCATCTCCTCCGGCGTCCACTTGTCCATCAGGACCAGCGGGTGGCCGATGTGCAGGGACGCGGCCGCGAACTGCAGGACGGCGGTGTGGTAGAGCGGCGAGCAGACGAGGTGGACGTTGTCGTCGAAGGGCCGGATCCCGAAGATGCCGAGGAAGCCGCCGAGGTACGCCTCCTCCGGCTGCTTGCCGGGCAGGGGCCGGCGGATGCCGCGCGGGCGGCCCGTCGTCCCCGAGGTGTAGTTCATGACCCAGCCCAGTTCACGGTCAGCGGGCGTGGATTCCGGTTGCCCGTCGAGGAGTTCGGCGTACGGCCGGAAGCCCTCGATCTCGCCGACGGCGTAGCGGTGGGTCGCGGCAAGGCCCGCCTCGTCGGCCGCCTGCCGGGCCGCGTCGGCGAAGCGTTCGTGGGCGAGGAGCACCTTGGCGCCGGAGTCGGCGACGATCCAGGCGATCTCGGGGGCGACGAAGTGGTGGTTGATCGGGACCAGGTAGAGACCGGCCTGGCTGGCGGCGAGGTGGGCGGTGAAGAACTCCGCGCTGTTGGGCAGGACGACGGCGAAGGCGTCCCCGCGTTCGAGGCCGGCGGCCCGCAGGCCGTGCACGAGCTGGTTGGCGGCCGCCAGGAGGCGGCCCGCGGTCCAGGACGAGCCGTCGGGGGCGACGAGGACCGTGCGGGAGGGATCCTGCGCGGCCTGGGCCCAGAAGCCCGCGGGAGGTGTGCTCGTCACTGGCCGCTCCTTCCGGCGATGCGGTTGATGCGATCGACGGCCTCCTCGAAGCCGCGGGTGAGGTCGTCGAAGACGGCCTGGACGCTGCGTTCGCTGGTCATCCGGCCGACGATCTGGCCGACGGGCGTGCCCAGGAGGGGTTCCACCTCGTACTTCTGGATCCGCGAGACGGCGTCGGCGACCAGCAGGCCCTGGAGGGGCATGGGCAGGGTGCCGGGCCCGTCGGCGGAGTCCCAGGCGTCGGTCCATTCCGTACGGAGCTGGCGGGCGGGCTTCCCGGTCAGCGCGCGGGAGCGGACGGTGTCGCCGGAGCCGGCCGCGAACAGCTTCTCGATCAGCTTGGGCGAGGGCAGTTCGGCCTCGGTGGTGGTCAGCCATATGGAGCCCAGCCACACACCCTGGGCGCCGAGTGCCAGTGCGGCCGCCACCTGCTGACCGCTGCCGATGCCTCCCGCCGCCAGCACGGGCAGCGGGTTCACGGCGTCGACGACGTCGGGGGTGAGGACCATGGAGGCGATGTCACCGGTGTGGCCGCCTGCCTCGTAGCCCTGGGCGACCACGATGTCGATGCCGCCCTCCTTGTGCTTCACGGCGTGCCGCGCGCTGCCCGCGAGCGCCGCCACCAGGACGTTCTGCTCGTGTGCGCGGGCCACCACGTCGGCGGGCGGGGAGCCCAGGGCGTTGGCGAGCAGCCGGATGGGATAGTCGAAGGCGACGTCCAGCTGGTTGCGGGCGACCTGTTCCATCCAGCCCGTGATGCGCCACCCGGACGCCTCGCCCTCGGCGAGTTCGGGCACGCCGTACTTGGCGAGGGTGTCCCTGACGAACTGCCGGTGCCCCTCGGGGATCATCGCCTCGACATCCGCCTCGGTCACCCCTTCGACCTTCTTGGCGGGCATGACGACGTCCAGGCCGTACGGCTTGCCGTCGACGTGGGCCTCGATCCAGTCGAGGTCGCGTTTGAGTTCGTCGGGGGCCGTGTAGCGGACCGCGCCGAGCACTCCGAAGCCGCCGGCCCGGCTGATGGCCGCGGCGACGGCGGGGAACGGCGTGAAGCCGAAGACGGCGTGCTCGACTCCCAGTTTCTTGCTCAGCTCCGTCTGCATGGCCGCAGGATGCCGCAGACCTCCGGACGACGGAAGAGGTTTTCTGATGCTCCGTCAGATTCAGGTCAGGTCGCCGTTTCCGGGTCGCCGGATACAGTTCCACGATGACCGATGAGGTGACCACCGGAGTGACCCGCCGTCAGCTGGCCCGCAGAACACTCGCCCTGGGCGGCGCACTCGCCATCGCCCCCTTCCCCGCGGGCCCCGCCGAGGCGGCGGATCCCACAACCCGTCCGACCCTCCGCCACGGCTCCCCCGAACGGGCTGGGCTCGTCCCCGCCCATCTGCGCCGACTCGTCACCGACGCGGAGACGTTCCTCGGCCCCTCCCCCGAGCACCCCTGGTACGCGGGCGCCGTCCTGCTCGCCGGGCGCGGCGGCACGGTGGCCCTGCACCGGCCGATCGGCATGGCGGTGCGCTACCGGTCGTACGACGAGAAGACCGACACCGGCGTCGAGTTCCCGGCCGACCAGCAGATCCCCATGGCCGAGGACACCGTCTTCGACCTCGCCTCGGTGTCGAAGCTGTTCACCTCCCTCCTCGCCGTCCAGCAGGTCGAGCGGGGCGCGCTGGAACTGGAGGGCAAGGTCGCCGCGTATCTCCCGGAGTTCGGCGCGGCGGGCAAGCAGGACATCACGGTCCGTCAACTCCTCACGCACACCTCGGGGTTCAGGTCGTGGATCCCGCTGTACAACGCGCCGACGTACGAGGAGAAGCTCCAGCTCGTCTGGAACCAGGCGCCCCTCAACCCGCCCGGGTCGACCTACCTCTACTCCGACCTCAACCTCATCTCGCTCCAGCTGGTCCTGGAGCGGGTCACGGGCCGCGCGCTGGACGTCCTGCTGCGCGAGGAGATCGCCGGCCCGCTCGGTCTGCGCAGCACCCGCTACGACCCGCCCGCCTCCTGGAAACCGAGGATCGCGGCCACGGAGGACGCCCGCAAGCCCTGGTCCGGCCTCGACAGAGGGCTGGTGTGGGGCGAGGTGCACGACGAGAACGCCTTCGCCCTCGGCGGGGTCGCCGGGCACGCCGGCGTCTTCTCCACCGCGTGGGACCTTGCCGTGCTGGGACGCACCCTCCTCAACGGCGGGACGTACGGCAGGACCCGCATCCTGCGCCCGGAGTCCGTGGAGCTGATGTTCACCGACTTCAACACGGCCTTCCCCGGCGACGAGCACGGACTCGGGTTCGAGCTCTACCAGCACTGGTACATGGGAGCGATGGCCACTCCGCGCACCGCGGGGCACACCGGCTTCACCGGTACCTCGCTGGTGCTCGACCCGACGACCGACTCCTTCCTCGTCGTGCTCGGCAACTCGGTGCATCCGGTGCGCACTTGGCGCTCCGGCTCGGCACCCCGGGTGGCCGCCGGGAACAACATGGCCCGCGCGGTGGCGGTCCGTCCGGCTCGGGGCCGTACGGCATGGTTCTCGGGAATGGCGAGCGCCACGAACGCCACCCTCACACTGCCCGCGCTGGACACGTCGTCGGGTGCCGCACGGCTGCGGTGTGCGCTGTGGTGGGACGTCGAGCCCGCGGACGCCCTGGCCCTGGAGGCCACGACGGACGGCGGGGCCACGTGGCAGCCGGTGCCGTTCACCACGGAACACGACGGCGAGCAGGATCACCCCACCGGTACGGTCACCGGCTGGTCGGGACGGGTCTGGTACCGGCTCACCGCCGGCCTTCCGGCAGCTCGCCGACTCGCCCTGCGCTGGCGGTACTGCACGGACCGGCTGTACGTCGGCCGGGGCGCGTACGTCGACGCGCTGTGCGTCGCAGCGGGCGACCGCGTCCTCTTCGACGCCTCACGTCCGGCGGACGCGGCGCGGATCGAGGCGGTCGGCTGGACGGCGTCCGCGGACTGACGGCTCAGCCGGGGACGTCCAGGCGCTGGGTGCCGACGACCGACAGCAGCCGCAGCGCCTCCTCGGAGGGGGAGCCGGGAGCGGCGGTGTAGACCACGACCCGCTGGTCGCGGTCGGCGATGTCCAGGACGTCGCAGTTGACCACGACGGGGCCGACCACGGGGTGGTCGAAGGTCTTGCACAGGGTGGGACTGGCCGTGACGTCATGGGCGGCCCACAGCCTGGCGAACTCCTCGCTGCCGTCCAGAAGTTCGGCCACCAGGCCGGTCAGTTCGGCATCGCCGGGATAGCGGGCGGAGGCGGCGCGCAGGTGCTGCACCGAGGAGATCGCGAACTCCTCCCCGTCCGACACCCCGTACAGGCGCCGGCCGTGCGGGTGCGGGCCGAGGAAGGCGCGTCGGACGAGGTTGCGGTCCCGGCGGGACAGGGCGGAGAAGTCCTCCATGAGGGCCGCGGCCAGGTCGTTCCAGGCGATGACCTCGTGAGCGGCCGAGATGACGATCGCGGCGGCCTGCGGCAGCCGGTGCAGCAGGTCGACGATGCTCTGGCGGACCTCTCGGCAGGGGCCGGGCGGCGGGCCGGGCGGGGTGCCGGCCAGATGGTGGAGGTGATCGCGTTCGGCGTCCGACAGCCGCAGGGCGCGGGCGACCTGGGCCAGGACCTCCATGGACGGACGGGGTCCGCGCGCCTGCTCCAGCCGGGTGTAGTACTCGGTGGAGATGTACGCCAGTTGCGCCACCTCCTCGCGGCGCAGGCCCGGGGTGCGACGGCGCGGTCCGGCGGGCAGCCCCACGTCCGCGGGGGTGATGCGCTCGCGCCGGCTGCGCAGGAAGTCGGCCAGTTCTCGTCGGTCCACGCTCCCAGTGTGCGGGGTTGCGGACGGCCCAGCCAGGTACCGCCGGTGCCTGGATGAGCCCGGGCGCCGGCGGCAGGCTCGTCGGCATGACCAACACCATGACGACCCCTGCTCTGCTCGTCGACAAGGTCGCCTTCATCACCGGCGCCGGACGCGGTATCGGCGCGGCGGCCGCCCGGCTGTTCGCCCGCGAAGGCGCCCGGGTCGTCCTCGCGGCCCGCACGGAGGCCCAGCTCAAGGCGGTGACGGAGGAGATCCGTGCCGCGGGCGGCACCGCCGAGTACGTCCGGTGCGATCTGGCCGACCCGGCGAGCGTCCGCGCCGCCGTGGACCGGGCCGTCGAGCTGTACGGCAGGCTCGACGTCGCCTTCAACAACGGGGCGACCATCCAGCAGCCCGGCCCCATGGACCAGCTGTCCGAGGCCGAGTTCGACCACGTCATGTCCGTCAACCTCAAGGGTCCCTGGCTGGCGATGAACGCCGAGATCGCCGCGATCCGGGCCACCGCCGGGACCGGCGCGATCGTCAACAACTCCAGTATCGGCAGCCTGCTGGCCAACCCCTGGCTGCCCGCGTACGGCGCCGCCAAGCGGGCGGTCAACAGCCTGACCGCGTCGGCCGCCGCCACGTACGGCCCGGAGGGCATCCGGGTCAACGCCGTCGCCCCCGGCACCACGATGACGGAGATGATCGACGAGTGGGAGACGAGCTCCCCGGGCATCGTCGAGCAGCTCGTCGCGCAGACCCCGCTGGGCCGTGGCGCCGACCCGGCCGAGATCGCCGAGGCCGCGGCCTGGCTCCTGAGCGACCGGGCCTCGTACGTCACCGGAGTGGTGCTCCAGGTCGACGGCGGCAGCCGGGCCTGAGGGCGCCGGTGGGCGGGGGCTTCAACCGCCGAGCTCCTCCAGCACGGCCATCGCCGCGTTGTGCCCCGGCACGCCGCTCACCCCGCCGCCGCGCACCGCGCCCGCCCCGCACAGCAGCACGTTCGCGTGCCGCGTCTCCACGCCCCACCGCCCGGTGCCCTCCTCGGCGTACGGCCAGGACAGATCGCGGTGGAAGATGTTGCCGCCGGGCAGCCGCAGGTCCCGCTCCAGGTCGAGCGGGGTCTTCGCCTCGATGCAGGGTTGGCCGTCCGCGTCCGTGGCCACGTAGTCGGTCAGCGGCTCGGCGAGGTGGGCGTCGAGCTGGGCGAGGGTGGACTTGAGGAGTTCCTCCCGTACGGCGTCGTTGTCCCGGTCGAAGAGCCGGGCCGGGGTGTGCAGGCCGAACAGGGTGAGGGTCTGGTAGCCCTGCTCGACGAGGTCCGGGCCGAGGATCGTCGGGTCGGTGAGGGAGTGGCAGTAGATCTCGGAGGGCGGGGCGGTGGGGAGCCGGCCGGCGGCGGCCTCGGCGTGGGCGGTGGCCAGCTGCTGGTAGCCCTCGGCGATGTGGAAGGTGCCGGCGAACGCCTCGCGGGGATCGACCTCGCTGTCGCGCAGCCGCGGGAGGCGCTTGAGCAGGATGTTGACCTTGAGCTGGGCGCCCTCGGCGGGCGTGGGCGGCTGATCGCCGGTGAGCGCGGCGAGTTCCCGCGGGGAGGCGTTGACCAGGACGTGCCGGGCCGCGACGGTGCCCTCGCCCTCGGCGGTGCGGTACGTGATCTCGGCCGAGCCGCCGTCCGCGGAGATCCCGACGACCTCGTGGCCGGTCGCGAGAACCGCGCCGGCCTGCCGGGCCGCGCCGGCCAGGGCGTCGGTGAGGGCGCCCATGCCGCCGACGGGTACGTCCCAGGCGCCGGTCCCGCCGCCGATCACGTGGTAGAGGAAGCAGCGGTTCTGCTTGAGGGAGGGGTCGTGGGCGTCGGCGAAGGTGCCGATGAGCGCGTCGGTCAGGACCACGCCCCGGACCAGGTCGTCGGCGAAACGGTCCTCCACCGCCACACCGATCGGCTCCTCGAACAGGACCCGCCAGGCCTCCTCGTCGTCCACCCGAAGACGCAGTTCGTCCCGGCTGGGCAACGGCTCGGTGAGCGTGGGGAACACCCGCTTGGCCACCCGGCCCGTCATGTCGTAGAACCGCTGCCAGGCCCGGTACTCCTGTTCGCCGCCGGTGAGCCGGGCGAAGGCCTCCCTGGTGCGGCGCTCGCCGCCACCGACGAGCAGTCCGGTCGGCCTGCCGTCGCGTTCGACAGGGGTGTACGACGAGACATTGCGGGTGCGGACGCGGAAGTCCAGGCCGAGATCGCGGACGATCTTCTTGGGCAGCAGGCTGACCAGGTACGAGTACCGCGACAGCCGGGCGTCCACCCCGGCGAACGGCCGCGTGGACACCGCGGCTCCACCGGTGTTCCCGAGCCGCTCAAGGACGAGTACGGACCGTCCGGCCCGGGCCAGGTAGGCGGCGGCGACCAGTCCGTTGTGGCCTCCGCCGACGATGACGGCGTCGTAGCGGCGGTGGAGTCCCTCGAGTGCAGGCATGGTTCTTCGTAACACGTGGTGATCTAGGTCGGCCAGAGGTGGAGCGCACCCGGCTCACGCCGGTGGGCCCCGGTCACAGCGCACCCGACGCGCGCTGCTGCCGCAGCACCGCCACTCTGCGGTACAGCTCGACCGCCTCCGCGCCCCGGCCGAGCTGTTCCAGGCAGTGGGCCTCGTCGTTGCGGCTGGCGAGGGTGTCGGGGTGGTCGGCGCCGAGGACGCGCTCGCGGGCGCCTGCCACGGTGCGGTACTCGGTGAGGGCGTCCGTCCAGCGGCCGAGCCAGCCGAGACCGACGGCGACCTCGCGGCGGCTGACCAGGGTGTCCGGATGGTCGGGGCCGAGGACGCGCTCGCGGATCGCGCACACGTCCCGGGACTCGGCAAGGGCCTCCTCCCAGCGGCCGAGGCGGCCGAGGTTGACGCCGAGGCCGTGGCGGGCGCGCAGGGTCTCGGGGTGGGCGGGGCCGTGGATGCGGGTGCGGTCCTCGATCAGGTCGCGGTAGAGCCGGAGCGCGTCCGCGCTGCGGCCGAGGCGGCCGAGGCTGATGCCGACCTCGTAGCGGGCGGCGAGGGTGTCGGGGTGATCGGGGCCGAGGGCCCGGGCGCGGGCCTCGGCGACCTCGTGGTAGGTCTGCAGGGCTTCCGCCCAGTGACCCAACTGGCCCAGCGCATAGGCGACTTCGTAACGGGTGACGAGCGTGTCGGGGTGATGGGGGCCGAGCACCCGGGCGCGCGCGGCGGCCACCTCGCAGGCCATGCGGTAGGAGTCCTCCAGGCGGCCGAGCCTGCTGAGGTTGAAGGCGAGGTTGTGGCGACAGCGGAGGGTGTCGGGGTGGTCCGGGCCCATCCCGCGCTCGCGGGCGGCGAGCACCGAGTTGTAGACCTGGTGGGCGTCGAAGTGGCGGCCCAACTGGCCGAGCACGTAGGCCATCTCCTGGCGGGCGGCGAGGGTGTCGGGGTGGTCGGCGCCCAGGGTGCGGGTCCTGGTCGCGGCCACGTGCTTGTACGCGCGCAGGGCGTCCGCCGCGCGGCCGGTGCGGCTGAGGGTGAAGGCGACCTCGTAGTGGCTGGCGAGGGTGTCGGGGTGGTCGGGGCCGAGCAGGTGCTCGCGTTCGGCGGCGACCGCGCGGTGCACCTCGCCGGCCTCGTCCCAGCGGCCCAGGCGCCCGAGGCTGAGCCCCGCGTTGTGCCGGTCGGCGAGGGCCGTCAGAGTCTGCGCCGAGGGCACGGGCGGCTCGTCCGGCACGGGCTCTTCGACGCGGCCGGTGGCGGGGCGGGCGATCCACTCGCCGGTCAGACCGGCCCCGGGGTCCGGGGGCGTGGCGACGAGTCCGGCGCCGGTGGCCTTGTGGCCGGTGGTGATGCCCCGGGTCCAGGACGGCAGCCGGGTCTCGCGGGGGCGGGCGGGTTCGGGCGACACCGGCGGCCGGAAGTCGGGCCGCGGGTTCACCACGGTGGGCACGTACGCCGGTGTGGTGCGGCCCAGGGTGATCCGGCGGCCCAGCTCACGTGCGTCGTGCGGGCGTTGCTCGGGTCGTTTGGCCAGCAGGTCGAGGATGACCTTGTCGAGGTACTCGGGGAGTTCGGCGCGGTGGCTGCGCGGCGGCCGGGGCGGGGTGTCGCGGTGGCCGACGAGGATCGCCCACGCGTCCTCCAGGTCGAACGGCGGTGCCCCGGTGGCGATCTCGTACAGCACGCACCCCAGGGAGTACAGGTCGCTGCGCTGGTCGACCTCGGAACCCCCTATCTGCTCCGGCGACATGTAGTGCGGGGTGCCCATGGCGATGCCGGTCCCGGTCAGCCGGGAGGTGAAGTCGACGTCGTGGCCGAGACGGGCTATGCCGAAGTCGCAGATCTTCACGGTGCCGTCGGTCAGCCGGACGATGTTCGCGGGCTTCAGGTCCCGGTGCACGATGCCCTGCTGGTGGGTGTAGGCGAGGGCGGCGGCGACCTGGTCGGCGATCTCGACGACGTCGGAGACGGGCAGGGGGTGCTGTTTGTTGTCCTCCAGGAGCTGGCTGAGGTTGCGCCCCTCCAGGAGTTCCATCACCAGGTAGAGGACACCGTCGGACTCGCCGAAGTCGTGGACGACGGTGACTCCGCGATGGCTGAGCGCGGCGGCGACCCGGGCCTCCCTCCGGAACCGCTCCCGCAGGACCCGGGTGAAGGTCTGGTCGTGCTGCCCGCCCAGCGGCTTGAGGCACTTCACGGCGACCTGGCGGCCCAGCGACTCGTCGCGGGCCCGCCACACCTCGCCCATGCCGCCGCGCCCGATCAGATCGAGCAACCGGTACCGCCCCTGGATGAGCCTGCTGTCCCCCATCTCCTGCGACCGCCCCCGTAAAGTTCGCCCCGCCCTCCGATGGCTCGTCCAGTATGGCGACCTATCGTCCGAGTTTGTACGGGGCGGGACGGGAGCCGGGGCCGAGCCGTGCCATGGCGCGGAGGATGTGTTTGGGCGGGAGTTGCCAGCGCACACGTGCGGGAACGCAGCGCAGCAGGGTGCCGGTGGCGCGCAACTGTCGGGTGACGGTGGTGGGTTCGGGGGCTTTCCTGCCGTACAACTCGTGGGCGTACGGCGGCAGGGCGGCGTATGCCAGCTGCGCCACGCGCCGCCACAGCACCTCACGAGCCGGGACGAGAAGGGGGTGCGTCGGCGGGCGGAGCAGGAAGTCGTCCACCTCGCGGGCCTCGGGCGTAGCTGCCAGTTCGGGGCGGATTTTCTCGAAGTACGCGGCCATCTCCGCCTGGTTCGCCGGTACGGCGTCGGGGTCCAGACCCACCAGGCGGGCGCTGATCCGGTGTTCGGATATGTAGTGGTTCGCCTGCTCGTCGGTGAGGCGGAAGCCGGAGCGGCGGGCGACCTGGAGGTAGGAGTCGATCTCGGCGCAGTGCACCCACAGCAGGAGCTCGGGTTCGTCGACGCCGTAGCGTTCGCCGGTGGCGGGGTCGGTCGCCCCGAGCATGCTGTGGATCTTCCGGACCCGGGCGCCGGCCTTCTCCGCGGCCTCGGTGGTGCCGTAGGTGGTGGTGCCGACGAAGTTCGCGGTGCGCATCAGCCGGCCCCAGGCGTCGCGCCGGAAGTCGGAGTTCTGCATGACGCCGCGCACCGCCCGCGGGTGCAGGGCCTGGAGGTAGAGCGCGCGGATGCCGGCGACCCACATCATCGGGTCGCCGTGCAGCTGCCAGGTCACGGACCTCGGACCGAACAACCCCGGATCACCCGTCATGCCGGAAGGCTAACGCCGTACCCGCGGCATACCCAGACCGATCCACGAGATGATCTCCCGCTGGATCTCGTTGTTGCCGCCGCCGAAGGTGAAGATCACCGCCGAGCGGTAGCCGCGTTCCAGTTCGCCGTGGAGGACCTCGCCCGCCGAGCCCTCCTTGAGCGCGCCGGCCGCCGCGACGATCTCCATGAGCCACGCGTAGGCGTCCCGGCGGGCCTCGGAGCCGTAGACCTTGACCGCGGAGGCGTCCTGCGGGGTGAGGGTGCCGTCCTGGACGGCGTTCACCATCCGCCAGTTGAGGAGTTTGAGGGCGTCGAGCCGGGTGTGGGTCCGGGCGAGGAGGCGGCGCACCCACGGCAGGTCGATCACGCGGCGGCCGTCGGCGAGCTTGGTCTCCATGGCCCAGCGCTGGACGTCGTGCAGGGCCCGGATCGCCATGGTGCCGTGGGCGGCGAGGGTGACGCGCTCGTGGTTGAGCTGGTTGGTGATCAGCCGCCAGCCCTGGTTCTCCTCGCCGACCCGGTGCGAGACGGGGACGCGGACGTTCTCGTAGTAGCTGGCCGTCGTGTCGTGCGAGGCGAGGGTGTTGATGACGGTGCACGAGTAGCCGGGGTCGGTGGTCGGCATCAGGAGCATGGTGATGCCCTTGTGGGGCGGGGCGTCGGGGTCGGTGCGCACGGCGAGCCAGACCCAGTCGGCGGTGTCGCCGTTGGTGGTCCAGATCTTGTGGCCGTTGACGACGTACTCGTCGCCGTCCCGTACGGCGCGGGTCTTCAGGGAGGCCAGGTCGGTGCCCGCGCCGGGCTCGCTGTAGCCGATCGCGAAGTCGATCTCACCGGAGAGGATGCGCGGCAGGAACCAGGACTTCTGCTCCTCGGTGCCGTACCGCATGATCGTCGGACCGACGGTGTTGAGGGCCATCAGCGGGAGCGGTACGCCGGCCTGGGCGGCCTCGTCGAAGAAGATGAACTGTTCCATCGCGGTCAGACCGCGGCCGCCGTACTCCTCGGGCCAGCCGACGCCGAGCCAGCCGTCCGCGCCCAGGCGCCGGATGGTGTCGCGGTAGAAGCGTTTCTGGGCGTCCCGGTCGGTGAAGCGGGCGTGCGCGTTGTCCGGGACCAGCTCGGCGAAGTAGGTGCGCAGTTCGGTGCGCAGCCGCTGCTGCTCGGGTGTGTGGTCGAGATGCACGGCGCCTCCAGGCTCCCCGGGACCGGTCCTGACGGCGCACACGGTAGAACGTGTTGCAGAAATTGGGAACGGCCGGGAGAGGGTCCGTGAGGCGGGGCTGCGAGGCAGGTCCGTGGAGCGGGTGGGTGGAGCGGGTGGGTGGAGCGTCCGCCGGGCGCGGCGGTCTCAGCGAAGGGTCTCCATGAAGTCCGTGCACGCCTGCGCGCACTCGCGGCACGCCTTGGCGGCGTCCTCTGCGCCGGGGTGCCGGTCGAGGACCTGCGCGCACTCCAGGCAGACCGACCTGCACCATTCCAGCTGGACCCGGATGCCGGCCTCGTCGAGATGGCTCTCCTCGGACAGCACCCGACAGGTCGCGTCGCACACCTCGGCGCACATGATGCCCTTGCGCCGCAGCAGTTCCTGTTCCTCGGTTCCGTCCGGATCGACCAGGCTCGCACGCAGCGCACAGGCCCGTGCGCACTCGGTGCACGCCTGGGCACACGCGAAGCGGTCCTCCAGGAACTGGAAGAGCTCCTGCTGAGAAGTCGAAGTCGTCACAGGGTGCGGGTAGCCGGGGTCCGGGCCGCCAAACCCGGAGTTCCCGGAGGTTTGCGGCACTCCGGGGCGGGGCGCCGGGGCGGGTCGGTTCACGCGGGGGTCGCGGGGTACTCGCGTGGCATGAACCAAGCCCTGAACAGCGAATGGATGGACCTGGCCGCGGGCCGGGGCGGCCTCGCGGCCGGAGTGATCGCGGCGGGTGTGGTGGTCGTGGCGGTGCTGATCGGCGCCTTCTTCCTGGGCTCCCGCATCAGGCGCCGCGAGTCGCCCCCACCCACTCCCGAGGAACAGCCGAGGCTGCCCGAGGGCGGGCCGGTCCGTGAGGTCAGGGAGCACCGGGAGCCCGACGAGGTGCCCAGGAGCGACACCCGACTGACCCCGCACGATCTGCCCAACCACGGCAACAGTCCGACCCGGACGGGTCCGGCGACCGAACGGCCCCGCTGGGACGAGGGCAGCAGCGGCTCGTTCGGCAGCGGCGGCCCGGGAGGCGGCTGACGTCCACGGCCATGTCGCGGACGCTGTCGCGCGGCAGGCCTTGCGGTAACCGTCCGGAACAGCTCTGGGACTGCTGGAGGCGGGCGCCCGGTCACTCACCGAGCCGGGCGGCCGCCTCCAGCAGCAGTGCGTGGACCAACGCCTGCGGGAGGTTGCCGCGCAGCTGACGCTGGGCGATGTCGAACTCCTCGGCGTACAGCCCCAAGGCCCGCAGGCGCCGCGGTTGCGCTCGAACCAGCGGTACGCCTCGACGGTCCGGCCCTGCTGGTGCTCGGCGAGCGCCATGACGAACCCGCACAGCAGGAAGGCGCCCTCGGCCTCCTCCAGGGGGCGGCCGTCGTGGCGGAAGCGATAGAGGTAGTGGTCGTCGGCCAGCTCACGACGGCACGCGGCGAGGGTGGCCCGGGTGCGCGGGTCGGCGGCGGGCAGGGCACCGCGTACGCCGGGCAGCAGCAGGGCGGCGTCCACGGCCGGGTCGTCGGGGGTGCGCTGCCAGTGGCCGTCGGGGTGGAGGCAGGTCCGTTCGGCGGCGTCGAGGAGGGTGTCGGCCAGGGCGGTGCAGGTGTCGGCGAGCGGATGGCGGGGGGCGACCGCGGCCACTGCCCGCAGCCCGGCGACGCAGCTGGGCCTGCTGTGGGTCCACATCCGGTCGCCCAGCTCCCAGATCCCCGCGTCGGGTTCCCGCCACCGGTCGGAGATGGCCCGCACGGCGATCTCCACGGCCTTCCAGTGACCCTCGTCCAGGCGCCCGTGGCGTTCGGCGGCCGCGAGGAGCAGGAGAGCCTCGCCGAAGCAGTCGAGCTGGAACTGCTCACCGACCTGGTTCCCCACGCGGTCGAAGCCGCCGGGGTAGCCCGGCAGATCGAGTTCGCGCTGGCCGGGCACGGGGTCGCCGTGCACGGTGTAGGCCGGTACCAGACGGGGCCCGTCCGCGTGCAGGCGCGCGGTGACGAAGCCGACGGCGGCGTCGAGGAGGTCATGGGCGCCGACGGCGGCAGCGGCCTGTCCGGCGTAGCTCTGGTCGCGGATCCACACGTACCGGTAGTCGTGGTTCCGGCCCTCCTCGGCGCGCTCGGGAAGGCTGGTCGTGGCCGCCGCGACCATGCCCCCGCCCTGTGCGGTGAGACTTCGCAGTACGGCGTACGCCCGGCGCGCGTCACGGGGGCGACGGTGTTGTCGAGCGCGGGGACCGTCTTGTGCCAGGCGGCTTCGGTGGCGGCCCAGGTCGGTGCCGGCTCGGGCGGATCGGCCGGCAGGGGGACACGGCGCACTCCAGGACCAGTTCGTGGCGCTCACCGGGCTTCAGCTCGATGTCCGCGGTCAGACCCCGCTCCCCCGGGACGGCCTGCGGGGCTCCCTGCCAGCGCAGCCGGTGCCGGCCGGTGCGCAGCTCCCACACCCCGCCGTCGCTACGGCGGACCGAGCCCGGGTCGACCGGTGTCGCGCCGTACCCGCCGCGCGGGTCGAGGACGACGGAGACGCGGGCCGGCCCGTCCACCGCCCGCAGCTGCCGCAGCAGGACGAGCCGGTCCGGGGCGCCGGGGAAGGCCAGCGCCTCGCGGCACTCCACGATCCCGTCGTCGGTGACCCAGCGGCTGCGCCAGATGAGCGTGCCCTCTTCGTAGTAGCCGCCGAAGACGTACCGCCCGGCGGGAGTGACGGCGTACGCGCCCCGCCCGCCGACCAGTGAGGCGAAGACCGCCTCGTCGTGCCACGTGGGCGCACACAGCCACCCGATGGCCGTCGGGCCCGATGAGCGCCCCGCGCTCACCGTCGGCGAGCAGCGCGTAGTCGTGCAGAGCATGGGGCGGGCAGGGGGTGCTCATGGCGTACGGGTACCCAGGGGGCGGGATGGTCAACGAACAGGCGTTTCCGGCGGCTGACCTGCTCGAACACATCCGACTCCAGCTCTTCCCCCTGCCTCGTCACACCTCTCCGCGCCCCTCACTCCCGCGGGTCCCCGACACCGCCGCAGCCACCTCGCCGGGTGCCGTGCCCCTCGTCCGACCCGACCCGGCAACCTGCGTGTGACCCGATCCCATGCCACGGGGACGGCGCAGCAGGACAAAGGCAACCACCGCCGCCAGCAGCGTGAGCGACCCCGAGACCGTCAGGCAGAGCCGCAGCCCGTCCAGGAAGGCCTCCCCCACGGCGCCCATGGCCCGGCCCGTGTCCGCTCCGAGGCCGAGCCCGGCGACCGCGCCCAGTCCTCCGTGATCCGCCGCCGTGACGATCCGCTCCTGCGCCGCCCCGGTCAGCCCGGCGTCGGCCAGGTGACCGGGGAAGCTGTCCAGCGCCCGGGTGGTCAGCAACGCGCCCAGGACGGCCGGGCCGAGTGCCCCGCCGAGTTGACGGAACGCGTTGTTGCCCGCCGCGGCCATGCCGGCCAGGTGGTGCGGCACGGAGGCCACGGCCGTCGCGGTCATCGGGGTCATGACGGCCCCCAGTCCCAGCCCCAGCGGCGCCAGCCGCCAGGCCAGGCCGACGAAGGAGGTGTGTGCGTCGACACCGACCAGCGAGAACAGGGAGGCGGAGACGACCAGCAGACCGCCCGTGATCAGCACGCGGGCGGAGACCCGGTGCATGAGGCGTCCGACGGGCCCGCCGACCAGGATGGCGCAGGCGGTCACCACCAGCGTCCGCCAGGCCGCCTGCAGGGTGTCGAGCTGCTGCACCAGCCCGAAGTAGAGGCTGAGCAGGAAGAAGAAGCCGATCAGCCCGAGGAAGGTGATCATCGCGACCAGCGTGGTGGCGGTGAAGGCCGGGCTGCGGAACAGCGCGAGGTCGAGCATCGGACAGTCGCTGCGCCGCTCGGCGAGCACGAAGGCCACCCCGCTGACGACGGCCACCGCGAGGGCCGCGAGCACCTTCGGCGCGGTGAAGGAGTCCGCTCCGCCCTCGATGACGCCGTAGACCAGGGCGGTGACCGCCGACGTGGCGCTGATCTGGCCGGGCCAGTCCAGCCGCCGTTCGTGGGGCGCCCGCGAGTCGGTCAGCAGCCGCGCCGCGAAGACGGTCGCGAGCAGTGAGACGGGGATTGCCAGGAGGTAGATCCAGCGCCAGGCGAAGTGGTCGAGGACCACTCCGGCGACGATCGGACCGACGGCCAGCGCCGCCATGAGCGAGGTGGCCCACAGGCCGATGTACTTGCCGCGCTCCCGGTGGTCGGGTACCGCGTGGCTGATCAGCGCCAGTGTGGTCGGCAGCAGCGTGGCCGCGCCGAGTCCGGCGAGGGCCTGTCCGACCCACAGCACCTGCACCGACTGCGCGGCGAGCGCGACGGCGGCACCGGCCGCGGAGAACAGCAGCCCGGCCTGGAACACCTTCTTGCGCCCGTGGACGTCGCCGACGACACCGGCGGTCAGGATGAACGCGGCCATGGGCAGAACGAACGCGTCCTGGACCCAGGACAGTTGGGCGGTCGTCGCGCCCAGCGCCGACTGGACGGCGGGCAGACTCACGGCGACCGTGGTGACCGGCAGATAGGCGACGAAGACGCCGAGGCAGGCCATGACGAGCGTGGCCGCCCGCCGGTCCGCCGGCCCGCTCGCCGGGGTCATGACATTCACTGGGGACTCTCCTCTACGGCGACGCGCGCCGCGGTCGTTCATTGCTTCTCGGTCGCCCCAGCATCCGCGACCGCGAACCGGATCCCCAACGCCCCGACCAGAAGTGAGCACAAACATCCATGCAGAGGCGCCCGACCGTCATACTCCCCTCATGATTGACGAGGTCGATGGACAAATCCTCCGCTCCCTGTACCACCACCCCCGCGCCTCCTTCCGGCTCATCGGCGAGGTCGCCGGGGTGTCGGAGCAGACCGCGGCCCGCCGTTACCAGGCCCTGCGTCGCGAGGGCGTCATGCGCGTGGTGGGCCTGATCAACCCGGAGGTGCGCGGCCTGGCCCGCTGGATCACCCGCATCCGCTGCCGCCCCGACCGCGTGGCCCCGCTCGCGGACGCCCTCACCCGCCGACCCGACATCGCCTACGTCGGTCTCGCCTCCGGCGGCTCGGAGATCATCTGCGTGATCAACTCACCGGTCGACGCCCCCCACGACGACGTCCTGCTCCGGCAGCTGCCCAAGGCGGCCTCCGTGCTGGACGTCAGCATCGACCTGCTGATCCACCCCTTCGGCACGGTCGGCCTCTCCGAATGGTCCGGATACGGCAGCCGGCTCACCCCCGACCAGGTGGCCCGGCTCACCGCGGACCGTCCGCCCGCCGCCACCGGCCCCCTCCAGCCGCCCACCGTCGAGGACACCCCGCTGCTCGACGCCCTCGCCGAGGACGGCCGTACAACCCACACCCGGCTGGCCGAACTCACCGGCTGGTCCAAGGCGCGTGTCGCCCGGCGGCTCGCCGCTCTGGAGTCCTCGGGTTCCCTCTCCTACGACGTCGACCTGCTCCCCGAGCGGCTGGGCCACCACCTCAACGCCGCCCTGTGGTTGCGGGTGGCCCCCGCCCATCTCCAACGGGTCGGCGAGGAGTTGGCCGACCACGACGAGGTGGCATTCGCGGGCGCCATGAGCGGCGACCACAACATCATGGTCGTCGTCTACTGCCGTGACGCGGAGGACTTCTACCGCTACCTCACGACCCGTGTGGCGGCCGTCCCCGGCGTCGACGCCTACAGCGTCAGCATCCACGTCCGCCGCCTCAAACAGGCCGCGTCCCTCATCGCCCACGGCCGGCTGCTCCCTCCGGGCCCGGCGTGAAGGCGGCCCCGGGGGGTCAGCGTCCGCCGTCGGCGCCGACTGCTGATCGATTCTCTTGATCACCCCGATGATCACCCCACCGTCATCGACCGCCTCACCGTGAGGAACTCAACCGCTCTTCGCCGCACAGACGTTGACCGTCCTCCGGTGCGACAGCAGAATGATCCCGCCCTTTGAGAGCGCTCTCAGACACCGGGCCCCGCACCTCCCGAGGAGACCCATGACCGGCAGTCCCCGCCCGCCCCTCAGCCGCCGCACGCTCATCGGGACCGGCCTCGGAGCCGCGGCCCTCGCCGCGACCGGCACCGGCACCGCCCAGGCGGCTCAGTCGTCTCGGGCGGCTCAGGGCCCGTCCGCGGCCTCCGCACCCCGCCGCGCGCAGGCCTTCCTGGCCGCCGCCATGGACGCCTACCCGGACCACGGCGCGATCCGGCTCACCCAGAGCTACACGGACCAGGCGGGACTGTTCAGCACGGCGTTCACCTACGACAACGCCCTCGCGATCCTGGCCCATCTCACGTACCCCGCGGGCGAGTCGCGGGCCGTGGCCCTCGGTGACGCGCTGCTGTACGCCCAGACCCACGACCCGGTGCACGACGACGGCCGACTGCGGCAGGCGTACAACGTCGGGCCGTACACCTTCTACGACGGCTCCCCGCAGCCGGAGGGGTTCGTCAAGGCGGACGGCACGGCCAACGTGGGCACGCAGTTCGGCTTCACCGGCACCGCCGTGGGCGACATGGCGTGGGCCGGTATCGCGCTCGCCGCGCTCGCCGGGCGCACCGGTGCGCGGCGCTTCCTCACCGGCGCGGCGCGGATCGGCGAGTGGATCGAGCGGGTGGGCCGGACCGACGAGCCGCTGGGCGGCTACAAGTTCGGCGTCGACGGGGCCGGCACGCGACTGCCGTTCACCTCGACCGAGCACAACACCGATCTGGTCGGTCTGTTCGGGCGGCTCGCCCGGCTGACCGGGGACAAGGTGTGGCGCGAGCGTCGCGAGCGTGCCAGGGCCTTCGTCGAGAAGATGTGGGAACCATCGGGAGGCTTCTTCTACACCGGCACCAACGACGGCGTGACGATCAACAAGTCGCCGGTCCCGGAGGACACCCAGACCTGGACCCACCTCGCCCTCGCCTCCAGGAGCCACTCCCGCTCCCTCGACTGGGCCGCGACCGAACTGGCCGTACGGGACACGGCCGACCGCCCCAACAGCACGGTTCCCTCCGGCCAGTCCTACGAGGGCGGCACCTTCAGCTCCGCGAGCCTGCTGGCGAACGAGTCCGCCCCCATCGCCGACGGCCAGCCCAGGCCCGACCGCAACGGCGTCTGGTTCGAGGGCACCGCCCACCTCGCGCTCGCGCTGCGCCACCGGGGACAGGCCGGCGACGAGAAGCACGCCCGCCGCCTGCTCGGCTCGATCGAGCGCGCGCAGGACCTCCTCGGCGATGCCCAGACCGTCGGCGGCAGGGCCCTCCCGACGCGCTCCGGGGTGGTCTCGGCGAGCAGCCCGCTCGACACCGGTTTCGGGTTCGGCTACTACCCCTACCGACACACCGGCGCCACGGCCTGGTACCTCCTGGCCACGGCCCGCGCCAATCCGCTGCGGGGCTGACTCCCGGTCAGCACACCGTCGGCGTCGACGTCGCACTCCATGGCGTTGAAGCCCTTGGGATCTTTGCTGCCTCATTACACGGAGATGACCGGACAACTGCTGATCCATGGCCGGATGGCTGCCTGCCTGCAAGATCAAATGGCGCGTCGACGGCTTCCAGAACGTCCCCCGCCCCAGCGGTGCCCAGCGCAACCTCCTTGGCTTCAAGGACGGCATCGCCAACCCGGAGGTGACGTCGGCCCGTGAGGTGTTGCCCTTGCGGAACTCCCACATGCCGGCCAGGAGTTGGGCGAGTTCGCCGTAGAGGAGAGCGAGCGGCAGGACGACGGCGACGAGGCTCTTGTCGGTGATCAGGTTGGCGTTGAAGGTGCTGAGAACGAAGGTCGTCGCGGCGAAGGCGGCGAGACCGAGCGGGCCGGGGTCCGCGATGCTTTCGGTGGTCGGGGTGCTCATGTGCGCCACCTCCCATGATCCAGGTCACAGGACTTTCAGATCCATTGCAGGCACCCCCTACGGACAGGCGCCGTGTCGACGGCCGGCGTCGGAAACGGTGTCCGACTGGGCTGCGGGACGGTCGCGGCTCCCCGGGGACGGCAGCAAGATGGTGGTATGCGACGCCCTGCGCAGGGCGCGAGACACGACATGACGTGGCAGATCAAGAGCTCATCCTGGGGCACTCGCTGCGAGACCCTGCATCCACTCGGTCAGTACGTCGACGGCAGGAGCCAGCCATGATCAGCGGTGCACATGTCATCCTCTACAGCCAGGACGCCGAGGCGGACCGTGCCTTCCTCCGTGACGTCCTCGGGTTTCCCGGCGTCGACGCGGGCGGCGGCTGGCTCCTCTTCAAGCTGCCCCCGGCCGAGGTCGCCGTGCACCCGACCGACGGTCCGCCGCAGCACGAGTTCTACCTGATGTGCGACGACCTCGATTCCCAGCTCGGCGAGTTCCGCGCCAAGGGCGTCGAGATCACCCGCCCGGTCAGCGAACAGCGCTGGGGCAGACTGACCGCGATCCGTCTCCCCAGCGGCGCCGAGCTCCCCCTGTACGAACCGCTTCACCCCCTCGCCCACGGCCTGTGACGTCGATCGCCGTGCGGCAGTCACCGGCCCCGGGCCCCCGGGCACGCCCAGGAGCATCCGCCCACGTGACCTTCGCTGCCGCAAGGTCGATACTGCCGAGAGCAGGGTCAACGCTGTCCGCCGCCGACCACCGATGGAGATCTGACGAGCCGCCACGCACCGCCACGGACCGTCAAGATCCAATACCCACCAGGAGATACCCATGAGGATGCTGATCAACGTCCCGGAAACCGTGGTCGCGGACGCCCTGCGCGGCATGGCGGCCGCCCATCCGGAGCTGACCGTGGATGTCGAGAACCGGGTGATCGTACGGCGGGACGCCCCCGTGGCCGGGAAGGTCGCCCTGATCTCCGGCGGCGGCTCCGGGCACGAGCCGCTGCACGGCGGATTCGTCGGACCCGGCATGCTCTCCGCGGCCTGCCCGGGCGAGGTGTTCACGTCTCCGGTGCCCGACCAGATGGTGCGGGCGGCGGCCGCCGTGGACAGTGGGGCGGGTGTGCTGTTCATCGTGAAGAACTACACGGGCGACGTGCTCAACTTCGACATGGCTGCCGAACTCGCCGAGGACGAGGGCATCCAGGTCGCGAAGGTTCTGGTCAACGACGACGTGGCGGTGACCGACAGCCTCTACACGGCCGGCCGGCGCGGCACCGGCGCCACCCTGTTCGTGGAGAAGATCGCGGGCGCGGCGGCGGAGGAGGGACAGTCGCTGGAGCGGGTGGAGGCGATCGCCCGCCAGGTCAACGAGAACTCCCGGAGTTTCGGCGTCGCGCTGAGCGCGTGCACCACGCCCGCCAAGGGCAGCCCGACCTTCGACCTGCCGGCCGGCGAGCTGGAACTGGGGGTCGGCATCCACGGCGAGCCCGGCCGGGAGCGGCGCGCGATGATGACCTCCCGGGAGATCGCCGACTTCTCGGTGCACGCGATCCTGGACGACATGAGCCCGCGCAACCCCGTGCTCGTGCTGGTCAACGGCATGGGAGCCACCCCGCTCCTGGAGCTGTACGGCTTCAACGCCGAGGTGCAGCGGGTGCTCGCCGACCGCGGGGTCGCCGTCGCCCGCACCCTGGTCGGCAACTACGTCACCTCGCTCGACATGGCCGGCGCCTCGGTCACCCTGTGCCAGGTGGACGAGGAGCTGCTGCGCCTTTGGGACGCGCCGGTGCGGACGCCGGGGCTGCGCTGGGGAGTGTGAGCAAGCGATCAACGTAACGACCACGCAAGGAGATCCAGTGCTCGACGCCGACTTCTTCCGCCGTTGGATGGCGGCGACGGCCGCCTCCGTCGACCGTGAGGCGGAACGACTCACCGCCCTCGACTCCCCCATCGGGGACGCCGACCACGGCAGCAACCTTCAGCGCGGGTTCACGGAGGTGGCCACGACCCTGGAGAAGGAGGCCCCGGACACCCCGGGCGCGGTCCTCACCCTCGCCGGACGCCGGCTCATCTCCACGGTCGGCGGTGCCTCGGGGCCCCTGTACGGGACCCTGCTGCGGCGGACCGGCAAGGCGCTCGGGGACGCAGGTGAGGTCAGTGCCGAACAGCTCGCCGAGGCGCTGCGGGCGGGCGTGGAGGCGGTCATGACGCTGGGCGGGGCCGCCCCGGGCGACAAGACCATGATCGACACGCTGGTCCCGGCCGTCGACGCGCTAGGAACCGGCTTCGCGGCGGCCCGGACGGCCGCCGAGCAAGGGGCCCTGGCCACCACGCCGTTGCAGGCCCGCAAGGGCAGGGCGAGTTATCTCGGCGAACGCAGCATCGGGCACCAGGACCCGGGCGCGACCTCGGCCGCCCTGCTGATCGCCGCACTCGCGGAGGCCGCGGGTGAGTGACAAGAAGCTGGTCGGGATCGTGCTGGTGTCGCACAGCGCCGAGGTCGCCGCGTCCGTGGCGGAACTGGCGAAGGGGCTCGCGGGCGGTGGCACTCAGGTGCCCGTCGCCGCGGCCGGGGGCACCGAGGGCGGCGGATTCGGTACGAGTGCGGAGCTGATCGCGGGCGCGGCCGCCGCGGTGGATCAGGGCGCCGGGATCGCCGTCCTGACGGACCTCGGCAGTGCGGTGCTCACCGTCAAGGCGCTGCTGGCGGAGGGGGACGAGCTCCCCGAGGGCACACGGCTGGTGGACGCCCCGTTCGTCGAGGGAGCGGTCGCCGCGGTCGTCACGGCGGCGACCGGAGCTGACCTCGCGGCGGTGGAGGCGGCGGCCGCGGAGGCGTACGACTACCGGAAGGTGTGACGGCTACCGGCAGGTGTGACGGCTACCGGCAGGTGTGACGGCTATCGGCAGGTGTGGCGGCTTCCACGACGGTCGATAGGCGGTGCGGCGGATCCTGGCGGGATCACTTCTCCTGTACGAACAGTCCCGCCAGCCGCTCTCCCGTCGTGACGGCGGCGGCATGGTCCTCGATCGGCTTCACCTGAGTGTTCCGGAAGACGATGTAGGTGACACCTGAGGGCGTGCCGCCCCCGCGCGGATCGGGACGGATGCCGAGGGCCTTGGCGGTGGCGTAGGACGCCTCGCCGATGATGTGGCCCGGGCCCACGTCCCCGACCACGGCGTACTGCACCCGGTCCTGGTACACGACGGCCGCGACCGCGCCGCCGCGCACCCCGTCCCGGCGGTGGTCCCAGATCCGGCTCGGGGCCGGCACCACGATGTACGGCAGGCGTTCGGCGCTCAGGTAGCGGCCGTCGGACTGCTGGAAGGCGGTGGCGTCGGAGAACAGCGGGTCGGTGCGGCGGTTGCAGCGGGGGCCGGCCCGGCCGTCGCAATCGATGTCCATGTCGGCTTTCCAGAAGACCGCGTTCCGGGTGCCGCAGACGGGGACGTTCGCGGCCGTGCCGTCGTCACTGCGGTAGCGGCCGTGTGAGACGGGCTCGCACGTGCGCACCCTGGCCAGGAGGTCGGCGGCCGCGACCTTCCCCTCGCGCCGCACCACCGGCTCCGTCCGGGCGGTGGCGTGCTCCAGGGCGGGGGGCGTCGTCGGGGCGAGCAGAGCGGCACTTGCCGCGGCCAGCGTCAGCGACCGGACACGCACGATAAGGCTCCCTCTCCTCGGGGGCATTGACGGACACTCAGCCCAATCTGATGCTGCTTCAGCCGGGGGGCCACCGCAGAGGGGCCGGACGGGGCAGGGGCCGGGGGCCCGAGTTCTCGACGAACCGGGCCTCCCGGCCACCCGACGGCGCGGGGACAGCGACGACAGCGGTCCGCGCCACCGGCACGAACTCCGTTTCCCTCGTGGAGAGTTCGGCCGAGAAGGTCTTCAGCATACGTAACCCTCGCGAGCGCGACCCTCACGGTCCGCCCCCTTGCCGCGGGCATCCGACCGGCGCCATATTGGTCCGGACCATTGCCGTGGTGTTCTCCGGGAGGCAGAGACGTGCGAGGCGTTCCCGTCCCCCTGTGCCTGTGCGCCGCGCTCGTCCTCGTCGGCTCCTGCGGATGGGGCGGACCGGACGACGGCGAGAGCGGCCGACTGCCCGCCGCCCCCGTGGGCGTCACCGCCGCCGCGGGCAGCGCGACCAGTGTGCACGTGATGTGGAACGCCGTCGGCGCGGGAATCGAGCGCTACGAGGTATATCGCGGCACCACCAAGGTTGAGGATGTGCCGGGTTCACGGCACATGGTGGATGTCACCAGGCTCAAGCCCACCACCCCGTATGTCTTCACCGTGCGGGCCCGTGACACCGAGGGGCGCCTCGGGCCGCCCAGCCGGGAGGTGCGGGCGACGACTCCGGCGGCCGCGGCGGCGGACCGTTCGGCCCCGACCCGTCCCGGTGAGCTGCGGGGCCGGACGGCGGGCAGCCGGGCCGTCCAGCTGAGCTGGGCCGCCTCGGCGGACGACCGGGACGTGGTGTCGTACGACATCTATCAGGGCGGCACGAAGATTCACAGTGTGGGTGGGGACCAGACGGCGGCCGTGGTCACCGGGCTGCGTCCGGGCACCCACTACTCCTTCACCGTCCGGGCCCGGGACGCCGCCGACAACCTCTCGCCGGCCGGACGCGCCGTCCGCCTCACCACTCCGGGCGGCGACGACGGCCGGGACACGGCACCGACGGACTTCCGTGCGAGCACCCGGCGGGCGGCCGACGGCGCGTACTACCTCGACCTGTCCTGGATGCCACCCCGGACGGACGGTGTCGTCACGGAGTACCAGGTCCACCTCGACGGCAGGGCGGCCACCTCGCTGGTGTTCGGCGGGGCGCCTCCGCGCGGGAGGGCGACGTACAGCTTCTATCTGGGACGGGAGGCCGGGGAGAGGCACCGGGTGCGGATCCGGCCGCGGCTGCCCGACGGCACCTGGGGCGGGCTGTCTGCGGAGCGGTCGGTGACGACGGGCGTGCCCGCTGCCCCCTGACGGCCACTCACGGCTGCGCCGGACGGAGCAGCCCGTCACCTGTCCGGCGGCGCTCCGGCTGCGGGACGGGCCCCGGACCCGTTGGCTGTCCCCGAGGCAGCACGGGCTTCCCCCACCTCGGCGGCGCCACGGATGTACCGCCAACCGTGCCGCCGGAGGGCAGTCCATGCGCACTGAACAGCTACTTCTCCGCTCCGGCCTGACCGTCGCGGCCGTCGCCGCGCTGCCGCTCGCTCTGACCGCCGGGCCGGCCGCCGCGGCATCGAGCATCTCCGTGAGCACCTCCGGATCGACGGTCTCCGTCACGACGACGGCCTGCTCCCGTACCGCGCCGACCGGCGGCTGGGGCACCGCCTCGCTCCTGACCAGCAGCCAGGCCAACTTCAGCCAGGGCCGCCAGGTGGCCCTGTCCGGGACCACCTCGCTGCAGTCCGCGGCCTGGTCGAGCGTGAGCCCCGGGACGTACACCGTCATCGTGAAGTGCGCCTTCGACAACAGCACGGCGGGCACCCAGTCGATCATCGTCTCGGGGTCCGCCACGCCCACGATCTCGGCGACGGCCTCGGCCTCCCCGTCCCGCGGTGTCATGGGCGGTCTCGGCGGCGCCACCAAGGACTACGGCACCCTGACGCTGGCGGTCGGCGGCGGCCTGGTGGCGGTCGGCGCGGTGGCCGCGGGATGGTTCCTGCGCCGCCGCTCGCGGCCGTACCGCCTCTGAAGCCCTCGCCCACCAGTGGCGGCCACAGGTCCGTGAAAAGCCTTCAGCTGTCCGGGAGTTCGGCGAGCTCCCGCAGTGCCTCGGTGAGCCACTGCGTCCAGAAGGTCTCCAGCTCGATGCCCGCGCGCAGGACCAGGTGCTGAAGCCTGGCCTGCGCGCTGTCGTCGTCGGGTGGGAAGTCGCGCTTCTCGATCTCCTCGTACTCGGCCAACTGCCGCCGGTGCAGGTCGAGATGGCGGCGCAGGTCGGCTTCGAGGCCCGCCGTGCCGACGACGGCCGCCGCGCGCAGCCGCAGCAGCAGGGTGTCCCGGTGCGGCTTGGGGTCCTGCGCCGCGGCCGTCCAGCGTTCGAGTTCGGCGCGGCCCGCGGGCAGGACCTCATAGCTCTTCTTCTGCCCGCGGCTCGGCCGGTCCTCCGCAAGGGCGCGGATGTGGCCCTCGGCCTCCAGTTTTCCCAGCTCGCGATAGATCTGCTGGTGCGAGGCCGACCAGAAGTAGCCGATCGACCTGTCGAACCGGCGGGTCAGGTCCAGCCCCGCCGACGGCCTTTCGAGCAGTGCGGTGAGGATCGCGTGCGGGAGTGACATGGGCTCATCCTAGGGACGCCCCCTAGAGGGCGGCCGCGACCTCGGTGCCCTGCTTGACGGCCCGCTTGGCGTCCAGCTCGGCGGCCACGTCGGCACCGCCGATCAGGTGCGCGCTGCGGCCCGCGGCGACGAGCTCCTCGTACAGGTCCCGGCGCGGTTCCTGCCCGGTGCACAGCACGATGGTGTCGACCTTCAGGACCGTGCTCTCCCCGCCGACGGTGACATGCAGTCCGGCGTCGTCGATACGGTCGTAGCGCACCCCGGGGACCATGGAGACGCCCCGGTGCTTGAGCTCGGTCCGGTGGATCCAGCCGGTGGTCTTGCCGAGCCCGGCGCCGACCTTGCTGGTCTTGCGCTGGAGGAGGTGCACGGTGCGGGGCGGGGCGGGGCGTTCGGGGGCCGCGAGTCCGCCCGGCGCCGTGTAGTCCATGTCGACGCCCCACTGGCGGAAGTACGTCTCGGGGTTCTCGTGCGCCTTGTCGCCGCCGTCGGTGAGGAACTCGGCGACGTCGAAGCCGATGCCGCCCGCGCCGAGAATCGCGACCCGGCCGCCGACAGGGGCGTTGTCGCGCAGGACGTCGAGGTAGCCGACCACGCTGGGGTGGTCGACGCCCGGGATGTCCGGGGTGCGCGGGGAAACCCCGGTGGCGACCACGACCTCGTCGTAGGCGTCCAGGTCGGCACAGGACACCGGGGTGTCGAGCCGTACGTCCACTCCGTGGGCGTCGAGCTGGTGGCGGAAGTAGCGGATCGTCTCGTCGAACTCCTGCTTGCCGGGGACCCGGCGGGCGACGTTGAGCTGGCCGCCGATCTCGCTCGCGGCGTCGAACAGGGTGACCTCGTGGCCGCGTTCGGCGGCGCTCACGGCACAGGCGAGTCCGGCCGGTCCCGCACCGACGACCGCGACCCGCTTCCTCAACCGCGTGGGCGCCAGCACCAGTTCGGTCTCGTGGCAGGCGCGCGGGTTGACCAGGCAGGAGGTGATCTTCCCGCCGAAGGTGTGGTCGAGGCAGGCCTGGTTGCAGCCGATGCAGGTGTTGATCGCCTCGGGCGTACCGGCCGCGGCCTTGTTCACGAACTCCGGGTCGGCGAGCATCGGGCGGGCCATCGAGACCATGTCCGCGTACCCGTCGGCGAGCAACTCATCGGCCAGTTCGGGGGTGTTGATGCGGTTGGTGGTGACGAGCGGGATCGACACCTCGCCCATGAGCCGCTTCGTCACCCAGGTGTAGGCCCCGCGCGGGACCGAGGTCGCGATGGTGGGGATGCGGGCCTCGTGCCAGCCGATGCCGGTGTTGATGATCGTGGCCCCGGCGGCCTCGACGGCCCTGGCGAGGGTGATCACCTCGTCGAGCGTGGAGCCGCCCGGGACGAGGTCCAGCATGGACAGCCGGTAGACGATGATGAAGTCCTCGCCGACGGCCTCGCGCACCCGTCGCACGATCTCCACGGGCAGGCGCATGCGGTTCTCGTACGAGCCGCCCCAGCGGTCGGTGCGGTGGTTGGTCTGCGCGGCGATGAACTCGTTGATGAGGTAGCCCTCGGAGCCCATGATCTCCACACCGTCGTAGCCGGCCTGCCGGGCCAGGCGGGCGGTGCGGGCGTAGTCGTCGATGGTCCGCTCGACCTCGGCGTCGGTGAGCTCGCGGGGCACGAAGGGGCTGATCGGCGCCTGGAGGGGGCTCGGGGCGACGAGGTCCCGGTGGTAGGCGTACCGGCCGAAGTGCAGGATCTGCATCGCGATCCGGCCGCCCTCGCGGTGCACGGCCTCGGTGATGGTCCGGTGCTGCTCGGCCTCCGCGTCCGTGGTGAGCTTGGCGCCGCCCTCGGCGGGCCGCCCCTCCTCGTTGGGTGCGATGCCGCCGGTGACGATCAGGCCCACTCCCCCGCGTGCCCGCTCCGCGTAGAAGGCGGCCATGCGCTCGAAGCCGCGCTCGGCCTCCTCAAGGCCGACGTGCATGGAGCCCATCAGCACGCGGTTGGGCAGGGTGGTGAAGCCCAGGTCGAGCGGGTTCAGCAGGTGCGGGTAACGGCTCATCGGGCCCCTCCGTCGCGGTCTCGTGCTCTCTGTTGTAGAGGACCGCGACACCTTTATGCAACTAGTTGCACAACCGGGAGGGGTGATCCGGGCCACGTCGACGGCTTCAGGTGCGGGCGTCCTTTCCGCTCGTCCCGCCGGACTTCTCGGTCTCGGCGGCGGCCAGGCTCCCCAGCAGGGCGAGGGCCTGCTGGGACGGGCTGCCGGGCTCGGCCTGATAGACGACCAGCTGCCGGCCGGGGGCGCTGTTGACAGTCAACGACTCGTATTCCAGGGTCGGTTCACCGACCTGCGGATGCCGGAATCATTTGCTCTCGCGGGTCTTGCGGCGGATGTCGTGGCGGGCCCACAGTCGGCCGAACTCCGCACTGCGCAGCGAGAGTTCGCCGACCGCCGCGACCAGCCGCGGATCCTCGCGACCGGTCCCCGCGGCGGCGCGCAGCGCGGCCACGGTGTTCACCGCCACGGGCTCCCAGTCCGGGTAGAACGCGCGCGCGTCCGGGTCGTGTCTCCTCGCGGCGGCCTCCGGCGGCGGCCCGGCGGACCTGGTCCACGTCGGTTCCGTGGGCGGGGGTCTCCCCTTTCCCGGCTGGTCCGCCTACTGCGCCACCAAGGGATCACCACCACCGAGCCGGGCGCCGACATGCGGGACGCAGAGACCCGGAAGCCTCTGTCCCGCGTGCGCACCGGTCTGACGCCCCTGACCGCGAAGGACATCGCACAAGCCATCGCCTTCGCGGTGGCGGCTCCGCCGAACGTCGATGTCGCCGAGATGGTGGTGGTCCCGGTGCGGCAGGGCTGATCACCGGGTGGCCGGTCGCGCCCCCGCAGCGGCGCGGGGAACCGCGTGACCGGCCACGACGGCGCCGCGGACCGTCAACGACTCTCCAGCCTCACATGCAGTTCCCGCTCCTGGTCCCCCGACGCGGACGAGAGCTCCCGCACCGTGAACATGGAGTCCAAGGTCTCGCGAAGCCTCTCGATGGCCCAGTACCCGCCCTGTGCATCGGCCTCCACGGAGGACGACAACCGTGCGGGCGGCGGACACGACCGCGCCTCGGTCACTTCGAAGGTCCCCAGCCACACCATCGGCCGCGACTCGTGCAATTGCTGCGGCACCTCGTCGGCTCCCCGGTCCGACTCGAAGCAGGTGCTCAGCGTGTCGAAGACGATCCGCGCGTCCTCCGCGCTGCATCCGCTGATCTCCAGGGAGACAGACTCCTCGTGCGCTTGCTCACGATCCATCGTGGTCGCTCCTCTCGTGGCGATGACCGGACCGCCGGGTTCCCCGCGAGCCGCACCACACCCCCAGAAAAGCACCACCTTTCCCGGAGCACTACCGGCGAGGCTGTCAGCGCTGCGGCCGATCCCGGGGCGGGTCGAACATGGGTACGGCGATTCCGGCGAGCACCACGCCCAGGGCCACGAGAAGGCCCTCGGGTAGTGCCGTGCCGGTGGCGAGGAGGGCCAGGGCCACGGCCAGGGTCCCCCATGCCCCGGCACGCCGGTACTCGCGGGGCCGGGCCGGGCGGCCCGAACCCAGCGCGCGGGTGAACCGTGGGTCGTCACGCTCCAGCCGTGCCGCGAGATCGACCAGGTGTTCGTCGTCGGGCTGGCGCATGACTCCTCCTTCACACGGCCCCTACCGTTCGGCGTCCGCCCCCACCGCGACGGAGACCGGCGCCGGTGCGGTGTCGTCCCCGGGCGTCCGGGTACGACGACGGGACCCCAGGGCCCGGGCCAACAGATGGGCCCGCCCCGCGGCCACGGGGCCGAGTACGGCCAGGACAAGGACATACCCGGCGATGAACGGCGCCAGACGTGCGTCCAGCCCCGCACTCGCCGCCATCGCGCCGAGAATCAGGGCGAATTCGCCGCGTGCCACGAGGGTGGTCGCGATGTCGGCGGCGCGCTGGGCGCCGTAGCCGTAGAGCCGCGCGACGAGCAGACCGGCGACGATGTTCATCACCACGGTCACGCCCGCGGCCGCGGCGACGGGTCCGGCGACGGACGTGACGACGCCGGGGTCGATGGACAGTCCGAACGCGAAGAAGAAGATCGCGGCGAAGGCGTCGCGCAGCGGGTGCACCAGTCGGCGGATGCGTGGCCCGGAGGGCGTGCCGGCCAGCATCAGCCCCACCATGAAGGCGCCGATGGCGTCGGCGACGCCGAGCACCTCGGAGATCCCGGCGACGAGCACGACGGCGCCGAGGAAGCTGATGACCAGGAGCTCGTCGTCCCGGACCTGGACCAGCCGGCCTATCCAGCGCGTGCCGTACCGGGCGGCGGCGGCCAGCACCAGCAGGAATCCGAAGGCCTTGCCCGCCTGGAGGAGCACCTCCACCGGACCGCGCGCGCCGCTGATCACCGGCTGGAGCGCCGCGAGGTAGAGCGCGAGGAAGATGTCCTCCACCACGATCACGCCGAGGATCAGCCGGGTCTCGGGGCGGCCGATCCTCCCCAGGTCGATGAGGATCTTGGTGACGATCGCGGACGAGGAGATGCCGAGGACCCCGGCGAGCACCAGCGCCTCCCGGGTTCCCCAGCCCAGCGCGAACCCGAAGCCGAGCCCGGCGCCGACGTTCGCCAGGAGATAGATGCCGCCCGCCGCGAGCAGGCGCCTGCCGTCGGTGCGGAGGTCGTCGACGTGGAACTCCAGGCCCAGGTAGAACAGCAGCAGCACCAGGCCGAGCGCGGAGAGCATCTCGAAGTCGTGCGCGTCCTCGACCAGGACCAGGCCGGGCGTGTGCGGCCCGAGCAGGATGCCGGCCAGCATGAACAGCGGGATGGTCGGCAGTCCGATCCGGCCGCCGAGGCGGGCGAGGAACGCGGCGGCCAGGAAGGCGCCGCCCATGGCGAGCAGGGTGTCAGCGTGTCCCACGGGTCACCTCGCCCGGGGGTGCGGCAGGACGTCGTGCAGGCTGTGTTTCACGGGGGTGGATGCCAGATCTCCCTTGGTGTGGTGGGGTGTTCGTGCCACCGTCGCATCCGGCCCCGGGGCCCCGCCATCGGTGCCGACCCTCATTCGCGAAGGGCCGGCACCCGCCCGTCAGAAGCTCAACTCCTGGTGAAGCGGTACGTCTTGCTGTCCGTCAGGACACAGAAGCCGGGTGAGACGACGATCACCCGCAGGGTTCCGGTACGGCGGTCGTAGTCGATGCCCTCCGCCTCGAACGTGCCGGAGCACCCGCTCCTGAGGGGCAGTTGACGCAGGGCCGTGACATGCCCGGTGACGTTCGCCGAGCCGGTCGGGGCGGCGGTCAGGTCGATCTGGAGGAGCGGCTTGGTGTATCCGAAGAGCGTGCCCGCCGGGTCGTCCGAGGAGCACAGCAGCTGGGTGGCGCTCAGGAAGTCGCAGCCCTGTACGTCCCGGACGGCGTGGTCGAGGGTGACGGTGGCCGCCTGTGGAAGGTTCGCCGAGGGCGAGGTGCTCGCGTTGACGCCGGGCGTGGGGAAGACCAGGAAGCGGGTCATGGTGCCCCACTCGCCGGAGAGCATCCACTGTCCGTCGGGCGAGACGGCGACCCAGGAGTTGTTGAGCGCCTCGCCCGGGCTGAGCGTGTGGACGTACTCGGACCAGGTCCCGTTCGGCGCCTGCACGCGGTACATCTTCGCGGTGCCGGAGTCCGCCTGGTAGGGCTCGATGTAGTGGCCGTCGTAGGAGGCGTCGGGGTCGCCCACGTGGTTCCAGCCGCGGGTGGAGACGCCGATGGGGATGGTGCCGATGCCGGTGTACCGGTTGGCGGCTCCGGCGGGGACCTCGACCGAGGTGAGGCCCTGGCTCTCGGTGAGCGGGTCGGCGCGGTCGGAACCGGCCTCGGTCCAGGTGTCGGCGGCGGAGGCCGGCGGCGCGGCGGCCAGGAGGGCCGTCGCGGTGAGGGTGGCGAGGGCGGCGAGCAGCGCATGACAACGCTGTCTGGCGCGCAGGGGCATGGATGTCTCCTGAGGCTCCTGGAGCGTGGGTGAGGTGGGTCGGCGGACAGTCTGGCGCCCCTACGGCAGTCATGTACAGGCCAATCGAATGAACAAGCGGCCTTCGTCACCCCGGCGCACTTCACCGGACGCGCCCCCTCGTGTTGAGGGATGGTGGAAGAACACGACCGCGTGGTCCCGGAGACCGTTCAACGCGGTAGAACAAGGGGAGTCGGCACAGGGCCACGGCGTGCCGCGAGGACGGTCTAAGGCGGTTCGTGCAATGGGTGCAGCCGGAATACCCACGTCCGAGGGCGGAGAGCCCCCGCGCGGGGCGGGACGGCCGAGCGGGCTGCTCGACGAGTTGGGCATGGCCTCGGTGGTACTGGACGCCAAGGGCCGCATCGTGCTGTGGAGCCCGCAGGCCGAGGAGCTGTTCGGCTACGGCGCGCAGGAGGCGCTCGGGCAGTACGCGGCCCACCTGATGATCCACGAGCAGCACGCCGACCTGGTCGTCAAGCTGTTCGCGGACGTCATGGAGACCGGCCAGAGCTGGGCCGGCGCCTTCCCCGTCCGGCGCAAGGACGGCGGCACCAAACTGGTGGAGTTCCGCAACATGCGGCTGCTCGACGACCGCGGCGCCGTCTACGCGCTCGGGTTGTGCGCCGACCAGTCGACCGTGCGCCGCCTGGAGCGGGACGTGGCGCTGTCCACCCGGATGATCTCCCAGTCCCCGATAGGGCTGGCCGTGCTGGACACCGAGCTGCGGTACGTCTCGGTGAACCCGGCCCTGGAACTGCTGAACGGCGTTCCGGCCGAGGAGCACGTCGGGCGGAAGATCGGCGAGGTGCTGCCGCATCTGGACGTGGCCGCCTTCGAGGCCGCCGCCCGCGAGGTGCTGCGCACCGGCAAGCCGCTGGTCGACCAGCACACGGTCTGGCGTACGCCCGCGGATCCCGACACCGACCACGCCTGGTCGGTCTCGCTGTACCGCCTGGAGGACGCGCTGGGCACCGTCCTGGGGGTGGCGGGTTCGGTGCTGGACGTCACCGAGCACCATCTGGCGACGGTGGAGGCCGAGACGGCCCGGCGCCGCCTCGCGCTCGTCGCCGACGCCTCCGCCCGCATCGGCACCACCCTCGACCTGGACCGCACCGCCCGCGAGCTGGCCGACGTGGCGGTGCCGGAGCTCGCGGACGTGGCGGCCGTGGACCTGCTGGAGGCGGTGGTGCAGGGCAGGCCGAGCACCCTGCGGCCCACCGAGCCCGCCGTGATGCGTCCCCTGGCCGTCGAGGCGGCCGGTGCCCCGGACGCCCTGGGCGCGGCCGATCCGCCCGGGCAGGTCGCCCGGTACGCCCCCGAGCGCCTGGTCACCGAGTGCGTGCGCACGGGGAGCCCGGTCCTGGTGGCGCAGGTCGGTCCCGAGGACCTGGTGCGCATCGCCCGCTCACCGGAAGCGGCCGCACAGCTGGCCAGGGCCGGTGTGCACTCCTATCTCGCCGTGCCGCTGATCGCGCGCGGCGAGGTGCTCGGCGCCCTCGACCTCAAGCGCGTGCACCATCCGGAGCCCTTCGGCGAGGACGACCTGCTGCTGGCGCGGGAACTGGCGGCCCGGGCGGCGGTGCAGATCGACAACGCCCGCTGGTACCAGGACGCCCGCAACACCGCTCTCACCCTCCAGCGCAGCCTGCTGCCCAGCCACCCGGCCGTGACCGGCGGCCTGGAGGTCGCCTCCCGCTACCAGCCCGCGGGTGCCACCGCCGAGGTCGGCGGCGACTGGTTCGACGTCATCCCGCTCGGCGGGGGCAAGACCGCGCTGGTCGTGGGCGACGTGATGGGCAGCGGCATCAGCGCCGCCGCGACCATGGGCCGGCTGCGCACCGCGACCAACACCCTGGCCTCCCTCGACCTCGACCCGGCCAAGCTGCTCGAACACCTCGACCGGATCACCGAGGACCTGGACCACTCCATCGCCACCTGCGTGTACGCCGTGCACGATCCGGGGCTCGGGCAGTGCCGGATCGCCAACGCCGGGCACCTGCCTCCGGTGCGGCTGCGCCCCGGCCGTCCCCCCGAACTGCTCGAACTGCCCACGGGGGCGCCGCTGGGCGTGGGCGGTGTCGCCTTCTCCACCACCACCGTCGACCTCGCACCCGGTGACCGTCTCGTCCTGTACACGGACGGACTCGTCGAGACCCGCCAGCACCCGCTCGACGAGCGCCTGGACGCGCTCCTCGACCTGCTCGACACCCCCGACGGGCCGCTGGAGGAGATCTGCGACCTGCTGCTGCGCACACTGCACCAGCCGGACAACTCCGACGACGTGGCGCTGCTGATCGCGCGGGTGCAGTCGCCCGCGACCTGAGGGACGTACGCCTCTCGCCCCAGGGAGATCGACAGGCCGGCCCCGGACCACAGGAGGGGCGTCACGGGGACCCGGCGGAGGAGGGCAGGGCGTCCCGGCTCACGCCGGATCCGGCGGCGGCCCGGCGGGGCAGCAGGAACGGGGTGGCCAGCAGCAGGAGCCCGGCGAGCGCGATCGCAGCGCGGGTTCCGGTGAGGGTGGCCAGGAGGCCCCACAGAGCGGTCAGGGCCGCGGTGATCAGCTTGCCCGTCACCGACCAGGCGGAGAGGGTGCGGACCACCCGGTCCGTCGGCGTCATCTGCAGCCGGTGGGTGGAGAACACGGGGTTGAAGACGGCGCATGAGGTGATCACCCCGAGTTCGACGGCCATGACGAGCAGCAGTCCGGCCGTTCCGGGGCCGACGAAGGCGAGGCCGAGGGGCCAGCACGCGCGCAGGGCACCCGAGGTGATCAGCACGCGGTGCTGTCCGTACCGGGTGACCAGGGGGCGCGCGATCCGTGAGCCGAGGAGACCGCCGAGGCAGGGCACCGAGAAGGCGAGCGCGTACTGCCAGGGGGCGAAGCCCAGCGGACCCAGCATGAGGACGGTCAGCAGCGGTACCGGCACCATGATCAGGGCGTTGACGAGGACCGTGTTGAAGAACAGGGGGCGCAGCACGGGACTGGCCAGGATGTGGCGCCAGCCCTCCAGGAGGGACCCCTTCGCCGCGCCGGCGGGCTCGGGCCGTGCTTCGCCGCCGCCGATCGCGCGGATCCCCAGCGCCGACAGCAGATAGCTGACGGCGTCGGCCAGCAGGGTCGTCACGGGACCGAAGACCCCGATGGCGGCCCCGCCGAGGGGAGGTCCGATCACGATGGCGGTCCAGTTCGTCGCCTCGAACCGCCCGTTGGCGACCAGCAGGTCGTCCCGGTCGACGAGGGACTTGAGGAAGGCCCCGGAAGCGGCGGAGAAGGTGATGTCGGCCGCGGCGACGACCACCGACACGGCCAGGAGCTGGGCGAAGGTGAGCGCACCGAGCGCGTAGGCGGCGGGGACGCTCAACAGGGCGGCGAACCGGGCGAGGTCCATCGCGACCATCACCGGCCGCTTGCGCCGGAACTCCACCCAGGGTCCGAGCGGCACCGCCACCGCCGCGCCGACGGCGAGCCCCGCGGCCGCCAGCGCGGACACCGCGGCGGGGCCGGCGTGCAGCACCAGGACGGCGATCAGCGGGAAGGCTCCGAACGACAGCGAGGTGCCGAAGGCACTGACCGCGTAGGCCGCCCACAGCCACCCGAACCGCCGCCCCAGCGACCGTCTCCCGTCCACGCCCGAACCCCCTCGCCGACAACCCCGCGGTGACCGACGCCATCCAACCCAGTGCCGGGCCCGCAGATCAAACAACCACGGGACCGACCGGCCACAACCCGGGGTTGTGCCCCGACGGCCTAGGGTTCCCGCATGGATCTCGACGCCGTACGCACCTTCGTCGCCGTGGCGGACGCGGGGCGGTTCCAGGAGGCCGCCCACCGGCTGGCAGTCACCCAGCAGGCCGTGTCGAAGCGGGTGGCCACGCTGGAGAGGGACCTCGGGGCGCTGCTGTTCACCCGTACACCGCGCGGCGCCCGGCTGACCATCGACGGACAGGCGTTCCTGCCGCACGCCCGCGAACTCCTCCGGGCCGCGGAACGGGCGGCCGCCTCGGTCCGGCCGGGCAGCCGGGCGCTGCGCGTCGACGTGATCGGCCGCCGGCTCGCCCCCGCGGAACTGCTGCGCGCCTTCCACCGCACGCACCCCGGCATCGAACTCGACGTGGTCACCCTGTTCGACGCCGACGCGGCCCTCGCCGCCCTCCGGTCCGGCACGATCGACGCGTCCTTCCGTGCCGTCCCGCACTCCTCGGGGCAGTCGGCCGACGACATCGCGTCCGTGCGGGTCTACGACGAGCCGGTCCAACTGCTCACCGGCCCCGGCCACGCGCTCGCGGGAGCCCGCTCGGTGGCGCCGTCCGAACTGGCCGGGCACCGCATCTGGATGCCCGGCCTGGTCACCGGGACCGAGTGGGGCACGTACTACGACGATCTCGCGGCCGCCTTCGGTCTCACCATCGAGGTCACAGGACCCGACTTCGGTACCGACCCCCTCCTCGACACCATCGCCGACTCCGCGACCCTGGCTACCCTCGTCGGCGAGCTCACCCGTCTGGTCTGGCCGTCCGACCAGGACCTGCGCCGCATCCCGGTCCACGGGCCCACCCCGGTCTACCCCCACTCCCTGATCTGGCGCTCCGACAACTCCCATCCGGCCCTCGCCGCCCTCCGGGCCCATCTGCACGCCACCCGGCCCGAAGCGCCGGGCGCGGGGACATGGGCTCCGGGCTGGGCCTAGGCGCTGGTGCCGATCACGACGTGGGCGTACAGCTCCTCGGAGACCGCCAGATGGGAGGTCAGGCCGCTGCGGGTGAAGGCGTCGACGGCGGCGGGGGCCTGGCGTTCGCTGGTCTCGACGAGGAGGTGGCCGCCCGGGGCGAGCCACTGAGGGGCCTCGGCCGCGACCCGGCGCAGGACGTCCAGGCCGTCCGTGCCGCCGTCGAGGGCGACCAGGGGCTCGTGGTCGCGGGCCTCGGTGGGCAGGAAAGCGACCTCTTCGGTGGGCACGTAGGGGACGTTGGCCGCGAGGATGTCGACCCGCCCGCGCAGACCGGCGGGGAGGGCCTCGAAGAGGTCGCCGGTATGGACCCGGCCGCCCGCGTCGGCGGTGTTGCGGCGGGCGCAGTCCACCGCGGCCGGGTCGATGTCGGCGGAGTGCAGTTCGACCGGGCCCAGCGCGGCGGCGAGCGCGGCGCCGACCGCGCCGGAGCCGCAGCACAGGTCCACGACGACGGAGGCGCCCGGCGCCAGGGCGAGGGCCTGGTCGACGAGGAACTCGGTGCGCCGGCGCGGCACGAAGACGCCGGGAGCCACGGTGACCCGCAGTCCCCGGAACTCGGCCCAGCCGACGACGAGTTCGAGGGGGTGGCCGATGACCCGGCGGTCGACCATGTCCGCCAGTTCGTCCGGGGTGCGGGCGGCGGCGAGGATCAGCCGGGCCTCGTCCTCGGCGAAGACGCAGCCCGCGGTGCGCAGGGCGGTGACGACGGAGTCGGCGGAGGTGAAACGGGGAGAGAGTGAGGGCATGGAAGCCGAGAGCCTTTCGAGAGCCGAAGGGCGCTCCCGCGGTCACCTGGGCCTACGAGCGGTGATCCGCGCCGGTTCGAGGAGAGAGCACCCGATCTGACACAGCGTTGATGGGTCTCACCTCCCTCGGTCTGTCACGGCTGGGACTGCCCTCAGCCGGAGGGCCACCCTACCCCAGGACGCCGCGAGTTGTACTCTGCAACCAGTACCTTGAGGGAGGTCTGGTGGAAGCAGCGACGGCCGTGGAGACCATCCAGCGCGAGATGACGGTCTTCGCGCGACGGGCCCGGGCCTCGGCGGGCCGACTGCATCCGGAGCTGTCGCTGGTGTCGTACACGCTCCTCGGGCATCTGGAGGAGCGCGACGGCTGCCGCGCCACCGACCTGGCCGCCCACTACGCCCTGGACAAGTCCACGGTGAGCCGCCAGGTCACCGCTCTGGAGCGGGCCGGTCTCGTCGAGCGGCGCCAGGACCCGGAGGACCACCGTGTCCAGGTGCTGCATCTGACCGCGGCAGGCCGGCGCATCCTGGGCCAGGTCACCGTGAGCCGCCGCGCGGCCGTCGGCGAACGGCTCGCGGAGTGGTCGCGGGAGGACCTGGAGCGGTTCGCCGGGTACCTCATGCGCTACAACGCCTGGCCCGGTCCGGCCGAGGACGCCTAGAAGACCCCCTCCGGCAACCGCTCGGGTACCCGGGCGGCGAGGAACGCGGTGGTGCGCCGGAGCCGGAAGCCGAGGGACTCGTAGAGCCGGATGGCATGGGTGTTCCGGGCCGCGGTGTGCAGGAACGGCGTCTCACCGCGCTGCCGGATGCCGTGGGCGACGGCGAGGACCAGCCGGGTCGCGAGGCCCTGGCCGCGGACGGCGGGGTCGGTGCAGACCGCGCTGAGCTCGGTCCAGCCCGGCGGGTGCAGCCGCTCCCCCGCCATCGCGACGAGGGCTCCTTCCCGGCGTATGCCCAGGTAGGTGCCCATCTCGATGGTGCGGGGCAGGAAGGGCCCGGGTTGGGTGCGGGCGACCAGGTCGAGGATCTCGGGCACGTCGGCGGGGCCGAGACGGACTGCCTCCGGGTCGGGCGCGGTGGCGAGACCGTCGTCGACGAACTGCACACCCTCGACATGGAAGGTGATCTCCCAGCCCGCGGGCACCTGGCCCGCGTAACCGGGCAGCGGCACTTCCGCGCCGGCCCCCGCGAGCGCCGCGATGTCGGCCCAGTCGCCGGCGTCGGGCTCGTCGGGCAGGGCGAGCCACGGAGACACGTCGGCGGGGTAGCGCAGGACCCTGCCGCGCTTCTCGGCGAAGTGGGCGTGCGGGCCGGTCAGGGAGGCGAGGGCCGGGTTGTCGAGGACGTGCGGTGCGCCGGCGGTCATCGGGCGACCTCGATGACCGTCTTGCCGCGGGCGTGGCCCTCCTCGACCGTGCGCAGCGCGTCGCCCGCCCGGTCGAGGGGAAACGTTTCGGTGATGTGCGGGTCCAGGTTCCCCTCCAGCACGAGCCGCGCCACCTCCTCCAGTACGGCCGCGTTGCGGGCCCGCGTCACGTGTGCGCCGCCCACCCGCCGCACGTCCTCCTCGGAGGCCCCGGCGGTGATCAGCTTGGTCCGGTCGGTGAGCAACTCGGCGGACGCGGCGAGCACTTCGCCGCCGACGAGGTCGTACACCCCTTCGATGCCGTCCGGCGCGGCCGTCCGGGCCCGCTCGGCCCAGCCGGGACCGGAAGCCACGTGGACGGCGCCGAGCGACTCGACGAGGTCCTTCTTGCCCTCGCTCGCGACGCCGATCACGCGAAGGCCGAAGGCGCGGGCGATCTGTACGGCCGCCGCGCCGACTCCGCCGCCCGCACCCGTCACCAGCAGCGTGGCGCCCGAGGGCAGGTCGAGCTGGCGGATGCCGTCGTACGCGGTCGCGGCGGCGACGGGCAGGGTGGCGGCCACCGTGTGGGGCAGCCCCACCGGCTTGTGCGCGGCGATTGCGGCCGGCACCAGGGTGTACTCGGTGTAGCCGCCGGCCAGCGCGGTACCGAAGACCTCGTCCCCGACGGCGAAGCCCGCCACGCCGTCCCCGATCTCCTCGACGACACCGGAGACCTCGTTGCCGAACACGACGGGGAAGACCGGCTCCTCGTGCTCGCCGGGGCGCCGGAAGCCCGTGCGCTGCTTCCAGTCGACGGGGTTCACGCCCGCCGCGCGGACGGCCACCACGAGTTGGCCCGGTCCGGGACTCGGCCGGTCCACGTCCACGAACGCCTCGGTCTCCGGGCCGCCGTACCGCGTGAAGACGTACGCCTTGGGCATCTGCTTCCTCGCTCTCCTCGTACCTCACCGGGCACCGGCCCGGCACTCCAGCGCCAAGGAGCGGCGCGCGCCGGCTATTCCCGGTGCCGTGCGGTGTTCATACGGCCGCAATGATCGGGGCACTGACCTGGGACGGAGCACGCGCGGAGACCACGTACGGTGGAAGCATGAACGTCACCCGAGGCTTCACCGGGCGCCCCCGTGTGAACAACACCGGTCTGCCACCGGGCCAGTACGACGCGGGCGACGACTGGCCCGTCCTGTCCGCGGAGGTCACGCCGGACCTGTCGCCGGCCGACTGGACGTTCCGGGTGGACGGACTGGTCGAGCAACCGCACACCTGGGACTGGGACGAGGCGCACGCGCTGCCCATGTCCGCCTACGAGGGTGACATCCACTGCGTGACGAGTTGGTCGAAGTTCGGGGTGCGGTTCGCGGGGGTGCCCTTGGACGCGTTTCTGGCTGTGGCGCGGCCACATGGGTCCGCCACCCATGCCGTCGCCTACTCGCACACCGGCTACACCACGAACCTGCCGCTCGCGGACCTGACCGGTGGGCGGGCCTGGATCGCGTGGGAGTACGACGGGAAGCCGCTGCCCGCCGAACACGGTGGTCCGGCGCGGCTGCTGGTGCCGCACCTGTACTTCTGGAAGAGCGCCAAGTGGGTCGCGGGACTGACCCTGCTCGACCATGACGAGCCGGGTTTCTGGGAGCGGAACGGCTATCACGCGCGGGGCAACCCGTGGGCGGAGCAGAGGTACTCCGGTGACTGAGGCGCTCTCCTCCCCCGCCTTCGCTCCCGTCACGCGGTTCGCGGTGCCGGGGCGTATCGCCGTCGGCGACGGCGTCGCCTCCGTGTGGCAGACCGCCACGCTCACCGAGGTCCGCCGCGAGACCCCGTACGTGTCCACGTTCCGCTTCGCGGTGCCCGCCTGGCAGGGGCACGTGCCCGGCCAGCATCTGATGCTGCGGCTGACCGCCGAGGACGGTTACACCGCCCAGCGCCACTACTCGATCGCCTCGCCGCCGGAGGACTCGGGGCACATCGAGCTGACCCTGGATCATGTCGAGGGCGGTGAGGTCTCGGGCTGGTTCCACAAGGTGGCCGAACCCGGTGACCAGGTCGAGGTGCGGGGGCCACTGAGCGGTTTCTTCGCCTGGCCCGGCGACCGGCCCGCGTTGCTGGTCGGGGCCGGCTCCGGGGTCGTACCGCTGATGTCGATGGTGCGCCACCACCGAGCGCGCGGGCTGTCCGTGCCGCTGCGGCTGCTGGTGTCGGCGCGCAGCCCCGAGGAGCTGATCTACGCGCGGGAGCTCGGCGCCGAGACGACCCCCGTGTTCACGCGGAGCGCCCCGGACGGGGTGCCCGTCGGACGTATGTCGGCCGCACATGTGGCGCCGCTCCTGGCCGAGCAGCCTGAGGGTGGGTGGGAGGCCTATGTGTGCGGTTCCAACGCGTTCGCCGAGCATGCCTCGCGACTACTGGTGGAGGCCGGACAGCCGGTGGACCGTATCCGGATCGAGCGCTTCGGCTGACGATCGTGCGCCCGCGTGCCGGCTGCTGGGGCGCGCCGGCCGGTATACGCGCACCCCGCACGTGAACGACGCGGATGGAGGGGTACTACATCTGTATGACCACTCGCAGGGGTGCGTGGTGCGGAGGTCGACATGGGAACCCGGGTGCGCGGCTGGCGCTGGCGGCGCAATCCCCTCAGGCGCCGGTCGGACGTCGTCGAGGCGTGGACGGTGCTGGCCGTCGCCGTGCTGATGCTGCTGGGGGCCCCGCTGACCGGCGCGGTCGTGGGCTGGTGGGCGCATGACGACGCCCGTGCGGTGGCGGCCGAGCAGCGCTCGGAACGCCACCGGGTCCGCGCGGAGGTCGTCGGCAGGGTCCCGGACTCGCCGCCCGCGGTCCAGGGCGGCCGGGAGCGCTCCTACCGGGTGACCGTGCGCTGGACGGACGCCGGGGCGACGAAGACCGCCACGGCCCGGGTCCCGGCGGGTACCGACCGGGGCGAGAAGGTCGACGTGTGGTTCGACGCCCGGGGCCGGAGCGTGGCCCCGCCGCCGGACGAGACCGCGATCTGGCAGCACACCCTGGTGATGGGCGCCTGTGGCGCGGGCGCCACGATCGCCGTGATCCTCCTCGGCCACTCGCTGGTCCGCGGTGCGGCCGGCCGCCACCGGCTCGCCGAGTGGGAACGGGACTGGGCGCTCACCGAACCGCAGTGGACCCGCCGCCGGGCCTGACGACGTCGGCCCGGGGGAATGCGACCCGGCCATTCGCGACGGCCGGCCGACCACAGGCGCTCTCCAGCCCTCCGTCCACGAGGCCTGGCGATTCGTCCTGCCACGCACGTACGGTGTGATCATCCGGCACTGCTCCTTCGCAAAGGTGGTCCTGCATGGCCCTGTTCGACCTCCCCATCGACGAGTTGCGCGAGTACCGCAGCGAGTCCACGGAGCCCGAGGACTTCGACGCGTTCTGGTCCAAGACCCTTCAGGAGGCCCGCGAGCACGACCTGGACGCCCGCTTCGAGTTCGTCGACACGGGCCTGTCCACGGTGAAGGTGTACGACGTGACGTTCGCCGGGTTCGGCGGCCACCCGGTCAAGGGCTGGTTCACGATCCCCGCCGAGGTCTCCGCCCCCATACCGGTGGTCGTGGAGTTCATCGGGTACGGCGGCGGCCGCGGCCTGCCCCACGAGCACCTGCTGTGGGCGTCGACGGGCCGGGCGCACTTCGTGATGGACACCCGCGGTCAGGGCAGCGCCTGGGGCGGCGGCGGTGGCACCGCCGACCCGGTGGCCGGCGCGCCCGCCTACCCCGGGTTCATGACCCGGGGCATCGACGCCCCCGAGAACTACTACTACCGCCGGGTGTTCACCGACGGCGTGCGTGCGTTGGAGGCGGCCCGTTCGCACCCGCTGACCGACCCGGCACGCACGGTCGTCCTCGGCGGCAGCCAGGGCGGCGGCATCTCGATCGCGGTCGGCGGTCTGGTGCCGGACCTGGCGGCGGTCGCCCCGGACGTGCCGTTCCTGTGCGACTTCCCGCGCGCGGCGACCATGACGGACCGTCACCCGTACCGGGAGATCGGCCTCTATCTCAAGACGCACCGCGGCCGCTCCGCGGACGTCCTCGGCACCCTCGCCTACTTCGACGGCGTGCACTTCGCGAGCCGCGGCCGCACCCCGGCGCTCTTCTCGGCGGCCCTGGAGGACCAGACCTGCCCGCCCTCCACGGTGTTCGCGGCCTTCAACGCCTGGAGCCACGGCGACAAGGCGATCGAGGTCTACGACTTCAACGACCACGAGGGCGGCGGCCCCTACCAGCAGGCGGCGAAGCTGCGCTGGCTGCGCTCGTACGCCTAGTCCCGGCGGGAACCTTCCCTCCAGCCCGACCAGTCGGTATGTTCGCGGGACCCGGATCGCAGTGCCGCGGTCCGGGCTTCCGGCGACGACGGAGGGCCCATGTCCGAGTACCGGCCGGCTGTCCACGGCCACTGCGACGAGCGTTTCGCGGCCGTGCGGACGGCGTTCGAGGAGAACTTCCGGGACCGTGCCGAGCTGGGCGCCGCGGTGAGCGTCACGGTCGACGGCGAGACGGTCGTGGACCTGTGGGGCGGCTGGGCCGACGCGGCCCGCACCCGCCCCTGGGAGCGCGACACACTGGTCAACGTGTGGTCGACGACGAAGGGCCCGACCGCCCTGTGCGCCCACATCCTCGCCGACCGTGGCCTGCTCGACTACGACGCCCCGGTGGCCGCGTACTGGCCGGAGTTCGCCGCGGCGGGCAAGGAGAAGGTCCTGGTACGGCACCTGCTGTCGCACCGGGCCGGGCTGTCCGGGCTGCGCGAGCCGCACACCCTCGCCGAGCTCTTCGACTGGGAGCTGACGACACGGCGGCTCGCGGCGACGGAGCCCTGGTGGGAGCCGGGCACGGTGTCCGGGTATCACGCGTTCACCTACGGCTTCCTGGTGGGCGAGGTCGTCCGGCGGGTCTCGGGGCTGCTGCCGGGTGCCTTCCTGGAGCGGGAGGTGACCGGGCCGCTCGGCATCGACTTCACCATCGGCCTGCCGGAGAAGGAGGCCGGGCGGGCCGCCGAGCTGGTGCATCCACCGGCCGTGTCGACCAGCGAACAGGCCGCGGTCTTCGCCCAGTTGGCACCCGCCGCGATCGCCGCCCTGACCAACCCCGTGGCGGGCGCCGCGGAGGCGAACACACCCGAGTGGCGGGCCGCCGAGATCCCCGCCGCGAACGGCCACGGCACCGCCGGGGCCGTCACCGCGCTGTACGGCGTCTTCGCGGGCCGCGGTTCCCACGACGGCCACCGCGTCCTGTCGCCCGAGGCCGCCGAGCGGGTCCGCGAGAGCCAGGGCAGGTGCCGTGACCTGGTGCTCGGCGCGGGGCTCGACAGTGAGACGGAGCTCGGGCTCGGCCTGTGGCTCAGCGGGCCGAACGGCTCGTACGGGCCCAATCCGCGGGCCTTCGGTCACGACGGCTTCGGCGGGTCGTGCGGACTGGCGGATCCGGAGGCGGGTATCGCGCTCGGCTATGTGCTGAACCGTATGGGGCCGCACATCGCCGACGACCCGCGCAAGATGGCGCTGATCGACGCCCTGTACAGCGCCCTGTGACCGCGGGGGCCGCCACCGGCCTCAGGGACGCTCGCCGCGCATCACGCGGGACTGGCGGCCCAGCGCCAGCAGACGGCCGTCCGCAGCCCAGACGGCGCTGTCGTCGACGGCCCAGCCTGCGCCCGCGTGATCGGTCCTGATGCGTACGAGGGTCCAGCCGTCACCGGCGCTCTCGTCGAGGGCGTCGGTGAAGTGGACGGTGAGTTCCGCGCTGGGCACGGGGCGCGGGCTGCGCCAGATCGCGTACAGCGCGGGCGGGAGCACATCGGTGAGGGTGACCACCGCCCCGGCGTCGAGGGCACGCCCGTCCGTGAACCGCACCCAGGCCAGCAGTTCCGCCCGGTCCCCGCCGGCCAGCGGGAGGTCGGCGGTGGCGGGCCGTATCTCCAACTGCCGGGCGAAGGGCGCCAGATGACCAGGCAGCCGGACGGCCCGGCAGTTCTCCGGGCCCGGCACGTCCGGCGCAGGCTGGCCGTCGTACGACGTCCCCGAGCGCCCGGAGCCGAACAGGGCCGATCCGACGACGACCGGGAGGCCGTCCTGGTGGCCGGAGAAGACGCAGGCGGCGGTGCGGCGCCCGGAGGCGGGCGCGGTGCCCGAGACATGCAACGGACCGGCGGCGGCCGGGGCCAGGAAGTGCGTGGTCAGCGTGCGCACGGGGTGGGCTCCGCCGGCGAAGCGCGCGCGTACGGCCGCCAGGGCGACGGCGGCGACATGACCGCCGTGCGCCCCCTCCCAGGACCGCCACAGGGGGTCGATGCGCGTCTCGTGCTCGGTGGATGTGGTCACGCCCCTCACCATAACCTGGCGAGTTGGAAAATCAAACTGATAAGTTGGAAATCCGGACCGACTAGACCGGACGCCTCGACACGACCATCCGGACCCGCGGACTGCCATCCCGGCGCACACCGAACTCGGGCAGGGCGTGCAGCTCCACCCGAAGTCCCGCCCATTCCAGTTCCCGTCGTACGTCCCCGAGCCGGAAGGCCCGGTAGTACATGACGAACGGCGGTCGCCACAGGGCGTTGCGCACCCGCATCACGGCGTCGAAGCCATGGAGCATCCAGTAGGCGGGCGACGACGGCCGGGGCGGGGCGACGATCGGGAAGGCGAAACAGCCGCCCGGTCGCAGCACCTCGCGGACCTGGGCGAACAGGCCGTGCAGCTCACCTGGCAGGAAGTGGCCGAAGGCCCCGAAACTCACCACGAGGTCGAAGGACGCGGGGGCGAACGGGAGGGCGCGCGCGTCTCCCCGCACCCAGGACAGGCGCGGCCCGCTCGACCGGGTCCGCCTGCGCGCCACGTCGAGCATCCCGGCACTGAAGTCGACGCCGGTCACGCTCTCCCGGCAGACCCGCGTCAGCACCCGGGCGCCGGCGCCGGTGCCGCAGCACAGGTCGAGCCCGGCATCGAAGGGGCCTGTCCGGCGCAGCGCGGACGCGACGGCGTCCAGCACCGAGTCGGGCGTACGGAAGGGCGTGTGGTCGAACTTGGGGGCGAGCAGGTCGTAGCCGCGCTCGACGGACGACAGCGCCTGGACGGCGAGTTCGCGGAGGCTGGGGCCTTCTGGGCTGAACATCCGCGTCAGCTTAGGGGAGCACGGCGTTTCAGGATGCCCAGCGCGCGCTCGCACCAGCGGACGGTCTCCGTTTCCAGGGCGATTCCGCCCAGGAGCGTGAGATAGGGGCCGATCCGGTCGGCCTCCGCGAGGTACCGCTCCTCGGTGCGGCCTTCGAGGAACCGGTCCCGGACCCGCTCGTAGCGGGCGAGTTTGCCGCGCGCCCAGGACAGGCGCTCCTCGAACAACGCCCGGGTGACCTCGGGGTCGACGCCGTCCATGGCCTGGATCTTGATCAGGAACTCGTCACGGAGCGCGGCCGGCCTGCGGGGCGGTTCGGCGGCGAACGCGCTCAGTTCGCGCCGGCCGGTCTCGGTGAGGGTGAACAGCCGCTTGTTCGGCCTGCGTTCCTGCTGCACCACCCGCGCCTCGATCAGCCCGTCCTCCGCCAGGCGCTCCAGCTCGCGGTAGAGCTGCTGAGGGGTCGCGGGCCAGAAGTTCGCCAGCGAGACGTCGAAGACCTTGGACAGTTCGTAGCCCGAGGCCTCGCCCTCCAGCAGAGCGGCCAGGACGGCGTACTTGAGCGACATGTGGACACGCTAGCAGCAGGTGATTAATCTACTCCACACCTACTCAACAATTTGACTATGGAGACGTGATGCGAGCGTTCCGAGAAGCGGTCGAAGCAGGGGACCTCGGCGCGGTGGAGGCGTTGCTGGCCGACAACGTGGTCTTCACGAGTCCGGTGGTGTTCAAGCCGTACGAGGGCAAGGCCATCACGGCGGCGATCCTGAGCGCGGTCATCAAGGTCTTCGAGGACTTCCGCTATGTGAGCGAGCTGAGCAGCGAGGACGGCCGCGACCACGCGCTGGTCTTCGCGACCCGGGTCGGCGAACGAGCGCTGGACGGCTGCGACTTCATCCATGTCGACGAGAACGGCCTGATCGACCGGTTCATGGTGATGGTCCGTCCCCTGTCGGCCGCGCAGGCCCTCGCGGCGGCCATGGGGGCGCGATTCGAGGAGATCGCGAAGGAGGCGGCCCTTCGCTAGGCCGGGGCGGTCATCCCCGCCGACAGGAGGCGAAGTCGTGTTTCCTGCGCAGGCCCCTCACCGGCCCGGTCGCGGGCCCGGTGCGCCCCCTCGTCGACATCGGACCCGGCGAAGGCGATCACGAACGCAATCGACGCCTGAAAGTCCGCTTCAGCCGACCCGCTCGCCCGGCATGGGCCGGGCCTCGTCCGGAGCGGGCCCCGAGGTGCGCGCCGTCCGCCGGGTCGCCGGGCGCAGCAGCACGAGCGCGCAGCCGATGCCGGTCACCGCGAGCACGACGCACGCGGTGAACGCGGCCTGGTGGCCCGCCGTCAGAGCCGCGAGCCGCCCGGTGCCGACCGTGTGCGACACGGTCGCGGAGGTGACGACGGCGACGCCGAAGGCCCCGCCGATCTGGAACGCGGCCGTCTGGACTCCGGAGGCGACGCCGGAGTCCCGTTCGCCGACCCCGGTCAGGGCGGCGATGGACCCGGCGACCGCGCAGGCCCCGACGCCGGGCCCGAAGAGCAGCAGGGCGGGCAGCAGGTCGCGGACGAAGCCGCCGTCCACGGGCACTCCGGTCAGCAGCAGGGCGGCCAGGGCGGACAGCGCCAGTCCGCCCACGGCGACCGCCCGGGCGCCGGTCCTGGTGACCAGGGCCTGTCCGGCGTACGACCCGACGACCGCGCCCAGCGGCATCACGACGTTGGCGAGGCCGAAGCGCAGCGGCGACCAGCCGAGGACGCCCTGGCCGTACTGGGACAGCGTGTACGACATCCCGAAGGCGGTGGCGCCGAGCAGGAAGACGACCAGGTTGGCACCGCTCACCGTCCGGGAACGCAGCAGCCGCAGCGGCACGAGCGGGGCCTTCGCCCGGGACTCGGTGCGCAGGAAGACGAGGGCGAGCACCACCGCGAGGGCCAGCAGGCCGGTCGTCCGCGCCGACAGCCATCCGGCGCGGGGTGCCTCGACGACGGCGTACACGCAGGCGACCAGGGCGCCGGTGGCGGTGAGGGCGCCGATCGGGTCGAAGGAGCGGGTACGCGCCTCGGTGCGGCTCTCGCGCAGCAGCACCGGGCTCAGTGCCAGCAGGACCAGGGCGACGGGCACGTTGAGGAAGAAGACCCACTGCCAGCCGAGGACATCCGTGAGAGGGCCGCCGATCAGCAGGGCGGCGGTCGCGCCGAAGCCGCCGCTGCCGGACCAGAGGGCGAGCGCCTTGTTGCGTTCGGGGCCCTCCTCGAAGGTGTTCAGCAGGATCGACAGGGCGGTGGGCGCCATGACGGCGGCCGAGACGCCCTGGACCGCTCGGGCGGCGATCAGTACGGCGGCCGTGCCGGCGAACCCGCACCACAGCGAGGAGAGCCCGAACAGCAGGGTGCCCGTCATGAAGACGCGGCGGCGGCCCAGCAGGTCGGCGATCCGGCCGCCGAGCAGCAGCAGTCCGCCGAAGCTGAGCAGATACGCGCTCATCACCCATTGGGCGCCGCTCGGGGAGAAGCCGAGGCCGTCGGCGATCGAGGGCAGGGCCAGGACGACGATCTGCGCGTCCAGGATCACCATGAACCCGGCGACGCAGAGCAGACAGAGGGCGTACCAGCGGCGGGCGTCGGTGGCGGTCATGGGGACCTCCGGTGTCTCGGGATTGCCTTCACCCCACCGACGAACGCCTCCTACGCGGATCGACACTCCGCGAGCCGCTTTTCGAGGAAGTGCCGCTCGGCGTCGTTCTCCACCAGCTCCAGAGCCCGCTCGTACGCCCGGGCCGCCTCGGTCGTACGGCCGCTGCGGCGCAGCAGGTCGGCGCGCGTCGCGGGGAGCAGGTGGTAGCCGCTCAGCTCGCCCTCCCGCTCCAGTTCCGCGACCAGGGCCAGCCCCGCGTCGGGGCCCCGGGCCATGCCGACGGCCACCGCGCGGTTGAGGCGGACCACGGCCGAGGGCACGAAGCGGACCAGTTCGCCGTACAGGGCGGCGATGTCGGCCCAGTCGGTGTCCTCGGCCGTGGCGGCCGTCGTGTGGCAGGCGGCGATGGCGGCCTGGATCTGGTACGGCCCGGGCCGGCCGCGACGCAGCGCGGTCTCCAGCAGGGCCGCGCCCTCGCCGACCTCCTCGCGGTCCCATGCCGTGCGGTCCTGGTCCTCCAGGGTCACGAGGTCGCCGGCCGCGTCCACCCGGGTCTCGCGGCGGGCGTCGTGCAGGAGGAGCAGCGCGAGCAGGCCGAGGGCCTCGGGCTCGTCGGGCATGAGCCGGACCAGGACACGGGCCAGCCGGATCGCCTCCGCGCACAGGTTCCGTCGTACGAGATCGGCGCCCGAGGTGGCCGCGTACCCCTCGTTGAACAGCAGGTAGATCACGCCGAGCACGCCCGTCGTGCGCTCGGGCAGCAGGTGGGCGGGCGGCACCCGGTAGGGGATACCGGCGTTGCGGATCTTCTTCTTGGCCCGCACCAGGCGCTGCGCCATGGTCGCCTCGGGGACGAGGAAGGCGCGGGCGATCTCCGGCGTGGTCAGTCCGGCGAGGGTGCGCAGGGTCAGGGCGACGCGGGCCTCGATGTGCAGCGCCGGGTGGCAGCAGGTGAAGATCAGCCGCAGCCGGTCGTCCTGGACACCGCTGTCGTCGTACGGCTCCTCGGGTGCCGTGAGCATGGCCGCCTCCCGTATCTTCCGCTCGCCGACCGCCTCCCGGCGCAGGACGTCCATGGCCCGGTGGCGGGCGGTCGTGGTGAGCCAGGCGCCGGGGCGGCGCGGGACGCCGTCGCGCCGCCACCGGTCGAGGGCCTGGGCGAAGGCGTCCTGCGCGCACTCCTCGGCGAGGTCCCAGTCGCCGGTCACCCGGATCAGGGTGGCGACGACCTGGCCCCACTCCTCCCGGAAGGCGGCGGCGACGGCCTCCTGTGCGCTCACTCCCACACTGGCCGTACTTCCACGGAGCCGCCCGCGAGCGCCGCCGGGTGCCGGGAGGCGAGGGAGATCGCCTCGTCCAGGTCGGCGACCTCGATGATGTCGATGCCGGCGATGTACTCCTTTGACTCGATGAACGGGCCGTCGGTGAGCAGGACCTCGTCGCCCTGGACGCGCACGGTGGTGGCGTCGGAGGCGGGGCGCAGACGGGCTCCGCCCTTGACGAGGTCGCGGCTGCGGACCTCCTCGATGTAGGAGGTGAAGCGGGGGTCGTCGGCGATCTCGGCGGGGCTGAGTTCCTCGCCGCCGGCGGGGGTGCAGATCAGCAGGACGTACTTCATGACCGCTCCTCGGTGGTGCGGGAGATGTGCTCGTGTGCGATCAGCCAGCGGGGGCCGACGTCGCGGTAGCCGGTGGTGACACGCTGCAGCCCGTCGCCGGTACGGATGAGGGCGTGGGCGAAGGCGATGCTCTCGTCGACACGGACCCGGAACTCCAGGACCTCGCGGGTGACCGGCCCGGTGGACGTCTCGGCGAAGGCCTTGCGGAGCGCCTCGACACCCCTGTGGTGCCGGCCCTCCACCACGACCTCCGCGTCCGGGGCGAAGCAGGCGAGCGTCCGCTCGACGTCTCCGGTGCGCGCCGCCTCCGTCAGCTCGGCGTCGAGGCGGCGGATCTGCCCCTCGGCGTCCTCGTCCTCCCAGAACGGCCGTACCTCCAGGGCCCCGATCGTCGCCACGGGGTGCTTGGCGGCCGCCTCGACCGCCTCCTCCAGGGTGTCGCACTCCAGGACGTCGAAGCCGGCGACGTACTCCTTGGTCTCCGCGAACGGGCCGTCGGTGCGCAGCACCTCGCCGCCGCGCACCCGCACGGTGACCGCGTCGGCGGGCAGCGCGAGCCGGTGCCCGTGCAGCCGTACGCCACGGTCGCCGAGCTCCTCGACCCAGGGTTCGACGGGTGCCATGCCCGAGGCGTCGTTGGTGTCGTCGCCGCAGACGAGCAGCATGTACTTCATGGTTCCTCCCGGTCCTCATGTGCTTCCTACACCCCGCCGACGAACGGGACCGGCCGGAATCGACACCGGCGCGCGAAAAAAGGGACCGGTTCGCGATTGGATGGCCTCATGACGTCCGACGAGCACGCGCGGCTGATGCGGGTCAACCAGGCCAACTGGGACGCCCGCACCCCCGTCCACCTCGCCAGCCGGTTCTACGGCCTCGATCAGGACCTCGATCCGGAGCGCTGGTTCGCCAACTTCGAGTGGGAGGACCTCGGCGAGCTCACCGGCCGTGACGTGCTCCACCTCCAGTGCCATCTCGGCACGGAGACGGTCGCCCTCGCCCGCCGTGGGGCCCGGGCGGTGGGCCTGGACTTCTCGGCGGCCTCCGTCACGGCCGCCCAGGGGATCGCGGCGCGCGCGGGCGTGGACGTCGAGTACGTGCGGGCGAACGTGTACGACGCCGTCGAGGCGCTGGGAGGACAGCGGTTCGACGTCGTGTACACCGGGAAGGGCGCGCTGTGCTACCTGCCCGACCTGGCACGGTGGGCGGACGTGATCGCCCGACTGCTGCGTCCGGGTGGCCTGTTGTACGTGGTCGAGTTCCATCCGCTGCTCAACTCGCTGGGCCCCAAGCCCGCTCCGGACGAGGGGCCGGAACTCCTCCTGCGCCACGACTACCTGGGCGGCGACGGCCCCGTGCACCGGGACGCGACTCGCACGTACACCGACGGTCCGGCCGTCGAGGGCGCCACGGCGAGCTACGAGTGGACGCATGGAATAGGAGAGGTCGTCACCGCGTTGACGGGGGTGGGACTGGGTGTCCGGAGTCTGCGCGAAAGCGATGAACTGCCCTGGCCGCGCTGGTCGCGGATGACCCGCACGGCGTCCGGCTGGTGGCGGCTTCCCGAGCCGCGGATCCCGCTGCTGTACGGACTCCTCGCCACGCGCTGAGTAGCCGTGGTACGGTCCTGCTAGCACTTGTGTACGCCCGTTTCGGGGCGCCGGTGCCAGTTCCCTCTCCTCCCGCCGGTCGTTGTACCGGCTTCTCCTCAGTACCTCGCAGCTCTTGTGGGTGCTGCCTTCCGCCGCCCGAAGGCGTTGTCCGCCTTCCCTCTCGCGGCTTCCCCCCTCCTTCCGCATGTCCCATGCCTTCCGTCCTCGAAAGGACAGACCATCATGACCACCACTCTCGAAAGCCCCCCAGTACAGCAGCAGCCCCCGGTCCGCGCCGTCACCGGCGTCCTCGACATCGACGCGGGCGGGAAGGGTCACCTCCGTGCCGCGAGCCTGCTGCCCTCGCCCTCCGACCCCCAGGTCTCCCCCGCCCTGATCCGCCGCTTCGGCCTGCGCAAGGGGGACGTCGTCGACGGGGTGCGCGGCACCCAGCGCGCCCTCACCGAGGTCGCCCGCGTCAACGGCCACGAACCCGGCCGGAACCGTCGCTCCTTCCACGACCTCACACCCCTGCACCCGCGCGAGCGGATCCGGCTCGAACACCCGGCGTCAGGACTGACCGGGCGGGTCGCGGATCTGATCGCGCCCGTCGGCAAGGGCCAGCGCGGGCTGATCGTGGCCCCGCCCAAGACCGGCAAGACGGTGCTGCTTCAGCAGATCGCGGCCGCCGTCGCCGGCAACCACCCCGAGTGCCGCCTGATGGTGGTGCTGCTCGACGAACGCCCCGAGGAGGTCACCGACATGCGGCGCTCCGTGCGCGGCGAGGTGTACGCCTCGACGTTCGACCGCACGCCCAAGCAGCACATCGCGCTCGCCGAGCTGGTCATCGAGCGGGCCAAGCGGCTCGTCGAGGCCGGCGAGGACGTCGTGATCCTGCTCGACTCCCTGACCCGGTTGTGCCGGGCCCACAACAACGCGGCTCCCGGCAACGGCCGCACCCTCAGCGGCGGTGTCGACGCGACCGCGCTGATCGGGCCGAAGAAGTTCTTCGGCGCCGCCCGGCTCGCCGAGGAGGGCGGCTCGCTGACCATCCTCGCCACCGCCCTGGTGGAGACCGGTTCGCGCGCCGACGACTTCTACTTCGAGGAGCTCAAGAGCACCGGCAACATGGAGCTGCGCCTGGACCGCGAACTCGCCTCCCGCCGTGTCTTCCCGGCCGTCGCCGTCAACCCCTCCGGCACCCGTCGCGAGGAACGCCTGCTGACTCCGGCGGAGTTGACCGCCGTACGAGGACTGCGCAGGGTTCTTCAGAACGGCGACGGCCAGGGCAACCTGGAGACGCTCCTCCAGCGGATGCGCGAGACGCCGGACAACGCGACCTTCCTGCGCCGGATCCAGCCGACCCTGCCCGGCGGCTGACGGGCCATCCCCCGTCCGGGTGCTCACGCGCCCCGCACGGCCCGGGCAGCGCGGTGTACGGCCGGTCCGTTCCTAGCTTTGCAGTATGACTATCGGATTTCCCTCCCGGGTTGCCGTCTCGACCTGCGCCCTGTGCATGACGGGACTGCTGGTGTTCGCCTCCGCGACGGCAGCCGCGCACACGGGCTCCGACCCCGGCGCGTCCGGCGCACCGCCGCCCGCGGCCGCGTCACCCGCCGTGCTGTACCGCCCCGGTGTCCAGGTCCGGCCGCACCGGGGCGTGCCCCGGGTCCCGGACGTGTCCGCCCTGTCGTGGGTGGTGGCCGACGCCGACAGCGGGGAGGTCCTAGCGGCGCACGACGCCCACCGCCGGCTGCCCCCGGCCAGCACCCTGAAGACCCTGTTCGCCCTGACCGTCCTGCCGTTGCTGCCCGGCGGCCTCAGGCACACGGTCGGCGCGAACGAACTCTCGGACATCGGGCCCGGCAGCAGTCTCGTCGGGGTCGCCGAGGGACAGACCTACCAGGTGGCCGACCTGTGGCGCGGGGTCTTCCTCAACTCCGGCAACGACGCCGTGCACGTCCTGGCCGGGCTCAGCGGCGGCTGGTCCACGACGGCCGCCCGGATGCAGGCCAAGGCGCGCGCCCTGGGTGCCCGGGACACCCATGTCCGCTCCCCCGACGGCTACGACACGCCGGGCCAGGTCTCCTCGGCGTACGACCTCGCCGTCTTCGGCCGGGCGGGGCTGCGCAACGCGGACTTCGCGCGGTACTGCGGCACGGCCGAGGCGCAGTTCCCCGGCCGGGGCGGCTGGTGGTACGGCATCCGGAACACCAACCGGCTGCTGACCGGTGCCGACGGGGTGAAGCCCTACGACGGGCTGATCGGGATCAAGAACGGCTACACCAGCCACGCCGGCAACACGCTCGTCGCCGCCGCCCGCCGGGGCGACCGGACCCTCGTCGTGACCGTGATGAATCCTCAGTCGGGCGGCGGCTTCACGGTCTACGAGGAGGCCCGCGCACTGCTCGACTGGGGGTTCGGCGCGGCCGGGCGGGTGGAGCCGGTGGGCTCGCTGGACGCGCTCAAGGTGAAGCCGCGGCCCGGGCCCGAGGCGGTGCCGGTCGCCGCGGCGGTCTCCTCGGAGGGCTCCGGGCCCGGCTGGCTGGCGACCTGGGCCATCCTGGGCGCCGCCGGACTCGGCGCGGGTTCGATGGCCTTGGCGCTGCGGGCCCGGTTCGGGCGGGCGACGGCCGACTGACCCACCGGCAGCCGCAGCAGCAGGCCGAGCGTGATCCAGGTGTAGAGGTTGCTGCCGAGGAGGCCGTCGACGCCCGACGCGTCGTCGAACCACAGCCACACCACACTGGTGCACAGCACGGCGTACAGGGCGCCCGCGATCCGCGGGTGCCCTGTACGCACGAGGACGGCGAAGGACGGCAGCAGCCACACCAGGTGGTGCACCCAGGTGATCGGGCTGACCAGACAGGCGGTCAGCCCGGTCAGCGCGAACGCGGCCGCCCAGTCCCCCGCCGCCACCGCCCGCCGGGCCCGTACGGCCCACACGCCCAGGGTCAGCAGCACGGCCACCGCCCAGACCGCGCGGTCCGTCTCGCCGAGCCGGGCCAGGATGCCCTGCAACGACTGGTTGGAGACGTAGTCCAGCCGTCCCACCCTGGTCGTGTCCCACAGCGCGTCGGTCCAGTAGAAGCGCGAGGCGTCCGGCGCCGCGAGGGCCGCGAACCCGGTCGCGGTCAGGGCCACGACCGTGGCGACCGCCGCCGCCCGCCCGCGCCGGGCGAGCAGGAGCAGGCCGATGAACAGGGCCGGTATGAGCTTCACCGCGGCGGCCAGCCCGATCCCGGCACCGGCCCAGCGCTCCCGGCCGGTGGCGAGCAGCCACGCGTCGACGAGGACGAGCGCCAGCAGCAGGAGGTTGACCTGGCCGAAGCTGAAGGTGTCGCGCAGCGGTTCGAACAGCGCGAGCGCGCAGGCGCCCAGGGCGCAGCCGTACCAGCCGTGGCGCCGCCAGGACCGGCCGGTGAGCAGGCGTACGACCACGGCCAGCGCCGCCAGGTTGAGCAGCAGGCCCACCGCGATCGCGGCGCGCAGGTCGAGCAGGGCCATCGGGAGCATGGCGACGGCCGCGAACGGCGGGTAGGTGAAGCCGTACGTCGTCCCCGGCACCCGGTAGTCGTAGAGCCGTCCGCCGTGGTGGACCCAGGTGTCGACGGCTCCGTGGTAGACGCGCAGGTCGAACCAGTCCCGCAGGAGCGGCACGGTCGCCGTGAAGACGGTGACGGCGGTGCCGGCGGCGAGGACGAGCAGCAGTCGGCCGCGATCCGTGGCCGGCGCCCTCATGCCGTGTGTCCGGTGGCCGGGGCCTGGGCCGTCTGGTGGGCCTGGACCAGCACGACCAGGGCGAGGACGCCGCCGGAGACGGCGAGGACGAGCTGCCCGGTGTCGGCCGGGCCGCCGCTCGGGAGGGTGGCGAGCGCGAGCACACCCGTCACGGCGGCCACCCGGTGCCGTACCGAGGCGCTGGGCGCGGCGGCCGCGATGAGGAACAGCCCCCACAGCGCGTACCAGGGCCGGATCGCCGGGCCGAGAGCGGCGAGGGTGGCCAGGCTCAGGCCGAGGGCGTAGACGGGTCGCGGACGCAGGCGCAGCCAGGTGTGGCCGATGACGGCGACGGCCGTGACGATGCCGAGCGCGTGCCAGAACGGGACGGCCAGCGGGGCCAGATCGCTGCCGAACCGTTCCAGCAGGGCCCTGGTGGCGCGGCCGAGGAGGCTGGTGAGGGCCCAGTTCCCGGACGACACAGGGGTGTTGAGGGCGCCGATCCAGCCGTAGCCGGTGCCCGCGACGGCCGTCGCGGCGACGGTGGTGGCGGCTGCCGAGACGACGGCCGTCAGAACGGCTTTCGCCGGACGGTCGCCGGCCCGGACGCGCAGCACGACGATCGCGGCGAGCCCGAGGATGGCGGGGGCCTTGACCAGGGCGGCGAGCGTCACGAGTACGGCTCCCAGGATCGGCCACCGGCCGAGGGCGGCGACCAGGCCGAGGCCGAGCAGACCGAGCATGACGGCGTCGTTGTGGGCACCGGCGACCAGGTGCAGCAGCACGAGCGGGTTGAGGGCGCCGAGCCAGAGCGCCGCGGCCGGGTCGGCGCCGCTGTGGCGGGCCAGACGGGGCAGGACGGCGGCCATCACGGCCACGCCGAGCAGGGCGACGAGCCGCAACCCGAGCAGACCGGCGGGGAGTTCACCGCGGGACACCTTGGCCAGCACGGAGGCCAGGCCGAGGAACACGGGGCCGTACGGGGCGCCCGTGTCGCGCCACATGGGGGCGACCTCGTCCGCGAGGGGACCGCCGAGCAGGGCGGGGCCGTGGGCGTAGACGTCCATGTGGGCGTCGGCCATGGCGCCTTGGGCGAGGTAGCTGTAGACGTCCCGGCTGAACAGGGGCGGGGCCAGCAGCAGCGGAATCGACCAGACGACGAGGACGGCCGTGAGCTCGCGCGTGCCGGGCCGCCGGTCGGGGCTGCGCACCTGACGGCCGAGGAGGAGCCAGGCCGCTATCAGCAGGACGACACCGAAGTAGGCACCGACCAGGCCCAGGGCCGCCCGGGGCGAGGCCGGGGTGAGGAGTTCCCGGGCGGGGAGGGCTCCCGCGCTCTCCCCGCCCGCGGCGAGGAAGGTGGTGCCGACCAGACCGAGGACCTGGCAGCGGCGGAGATCGACGGGAATGTTGGCCAACACGCGAGCAGCGTGTCAGTCGTGGGTGGCTGACGGGCGACGAGGCGGCGACCGGGGTGTGACCGGTACATGGTCGGCTCCGGGATCCGGGTCCGGGATGCGCACACACCGGCTCAGAACACAGAGAGGCCCGTCAGCGTCGTGAACCTGTCCAGGGCCGCCACCCCCGCCACCGAGTTGCCGCGCTCGTCCAGACCCGGGCTCCATACGCACAGCGTGCAGCGGCCCGGTACCACCGCGATGATGCCGCCGCCCACCCCGCTCTTGCCGGGCAGGCCCACCCGGTAGGCGAAGTCGCCCGCCGCGTCGTACGTGCCGCAGGTCAGCATGATCGCGTTGATCTGCTTGGCCTGGCTGAGGGTGAGCAGGCGGGTGTCGTCGGCGCGGATGCCGTGGCGGGCCAGGAAGGTGGTGGCGAGTGCCAGGTCGGCGCAGGACGCCCTGATCGAGCACTGCCGGAAGTACTGGTCGAGCAGGACCGGGATGTCGTTGTCGATGTTGCCGTACGCGGCCATGAAGTGGGCCAGGGCCGCGTTGCGGTCGCCGTGGGCAGCCTCGGAGGCGGCCACCTCCTCGTCGAAGTCCAGCGCCGGGTTGCCGCTCTCCTCGCGGAGGAACGTCAGCAACGCGCCCGCCGCGTCTCCGGTACGGCTGTGGAGGCGGTCGGTGACGACGAGAGCGCCCGCGTTGATGAACGGGTTGCGCGGGATGCCGTTCTCGTACTCCAGCTGCACCAGGGAGTTGAAGGGGTTGCCGGAGGGTTCACGGCCCACGTGCTCCCAGAGTTCGTCTCCCTCGCGGGCCAGGTCGAGCGCGAGGGTGAAGACCTTGGTGATGGACTGCGTCGAGAACGGCTCCCGCCAGTCCCCGACGCCGTACACCGTGCCGTCCAGCTCCGCGACGGCCATGCCGAAGCTGCGCGGGTCGCAGGCGGCGAGCGCGGGGATGTAGTCGGCGGGTGCGCCGCGGCCAGGGGTCCGCTCGATCTCGTCGGCGATGCGCTCCAGGACCGGTCGGAACTGCGAGGACATGATCGTCATCATGCCTCACGCCTGTCTCGTGTGCGGCGGCGGTATCGGCAGGAGGCCAATCAGGCATGTCTTGATCCGAACTCCGCGTGCTGGTCCGCCGATCTCCGCCTCGCACGTCAGGGTGAGTCTGCGGCCTCCATGAATCGGGGTCCGCTCGGCCATCGAGCAGACAGGAGCGATGTTGCGCCAGCGAGACGAAAGCGACGGAGCCACCGGCTTGCAGCGGTCGGCCCACCAGAAGCGCACTGGGCCGGTCGCCGGACCGCTGCGGCGAAGTACCGCGGCCGGCCTGTGCGCGACCGTAGTGCTGCTGGCCGGTTGCAGCGCGCCCGCCCCGTATGCACCCCTGCAGGAGAACCCCGGGGACGGACGCACGTTCTATCTCAGTCCGCAGGGAGACGATGGCAACGACGGTCGGACACCGCAGACCGCCTGGCGCACACTGCTGCGCGCCGACGCCCTGCGGTTCAAGCCGGGCGACCGGCTGCGGCTGAAGGCGGGGGCACGTTTCCCGGGCAGACTGAGCATCGGTCAGGGGGACGCCGGCAACGCCCGCAAGCCTGTCGTGATCGAGTCCTATGGAGCGGGCCGCGCGACGATCACGGCCCGCGGCACGCGCGCCATCGAGGTGCACAACACGGGCGGAGTCGTCGTCCGTGACCTGACTCTCGTCGGCGACGCCGCGTCCTACGGATCGCACGACGGCATCGCCTTCGTCAACGACCTGCCCGGCGACCGGAAGCTGCCGTACATCCGGGTCTCGGATGTCGAGGTGTCGGGCTTCCACAACGGCCTCCGGCTGCACGGCGGCGCCGAGGCATCCGGCTTCCGTGACGTGGTGATCAAAGACTGCGCACTGCACGACAACCAGGACGCCGGTCTCGTGTCGGACGGTCCGCCGTTCTCCGCGGACGCGCCCGCCTACGCGCACGACGAGGTGACGGTGTCGAGGGTGACCGCGTACCGGAACGCCGGAGACCCGCAGGCGTCCGAGCGCAACACCGGCAGCGGCATCGTCCTCGGCAGCGTCCACCGGGGCACGGTGGAGCGGTCCGTCAGCCACAGCAACGGGAGTTCGTCCTCCCCGGACGCCGTCGAGGGGCCCGAGGGCATCTGGACGTACGACTCGACCTTGATGACGCTGGAGAGGAACGTCTCCTACGGCAACCACACCGGTTCCACGGTCGACGGCGGTGGGTTCGGCCTCGACAACAACGTGTCCCACTCGCTCATGCAGTACAACCTGGCCTACGGGAACGACGGTTCGGGCTTCCTGGCGTACTCCGCCGCCCCGAACACGGCGCACAGGAACAACACGATCCGGTACAACATCAGCCACAACGACGGCCGCAAGCTCGCGCACTACGGCGGCATCGTCGCGTTGGGGTGGCGGGTCACCGATCTCTCGATCTACCAGAACACGGTGCTGACCACTGCGAACGGCGCCGTCCGCGCACCAGCGCTCCGGCTCGAGCCCAGCCTGCGCGGCGTCACCGTGCGCAACAACGTGTTCGTCACGGACGGCTCGCCCGTCGTCGCGGCACAGGGGGCCTTCGACGCGTCGTCCGTGCTGATGCAGGGCAACGACTACCACAGCTCGGGAGACTGGGCCCTGCTGTGGGGCGGGCGCCAGTACAGCGACCTGGCCACGTGGCGCCAGGAGACGAGCCAGGAGTCGCTGGGCGCGCGAGTCACCGGCACCGACCACGACCCCTGCCTCGCCCAGGTCCCGACGCCCGCGGCCGGTCCGAAACTGCGCGGCGGCGAACCGACGCGCGGCGCACTCGCAGGACGGTGCGTCAACACGCTGGCCGCTTTCGCGGTGGACCTGCGAGCCATCGGAGTCGACCCCGGACAGGTGGACTACTTCGGAGCGCCACTGAGCGGATCGCCCGGTGTGGGAGCCGTGGCGACCGGGCCGCCCGCCTGAGGGATCGTCACCCGGAGGCCGTCGCCCGGGCCCGGCGTCGGAACGTGGACCGGACGGCCCAGGGCGCGGAGGTGCCAACCGGCCTCCCGCCAGCGGGCCGGGTCCAGGGCGTTGCGTGCGTCGATCATCCGCGGGACCCGGACCACCTGGGACAGCTTCACCGGGTCCAGTGCACGGTACTGGCGCCACTCGGTCAGATGCAGCACCAGATCCGCGTCCCGGCACGCCTCCATGGCGTCCGTGCAGTAGGCCGGTCCGGGCAGTGCCACGCGCGCGTTGTCGATGCCTTCCGGATCGTGCACGCGGACGTCGGCGCCCTGGGCGACGATCTCCGCGGCGACGGCCAGAGCCGGCGAGTCCCGCACGTCGTCGCTGTCGGGTTTGAAGGTGGCGCCCAGCACCGCGACCCGCCGTCCCGGGAACTCACCGCCCAGGAGCTGCCGGGCCAGGTCGACGGTCCGCCGCCGCTGCCGGTGGTTGATCCGGTCGACCTGGCGCAGGAAGGAGACCGCTTCCCCCACCTGCAGTTCCTCGGCCCGGGCAAGGAACGCTCGGATGTCCTTGGGCAGACAGCCGCCGCCGAACCCGAGGCCCGCGGACAGGAACGCCCGCCCGATGCGCGCGTCGTGGCCGAGAGCGTCGGCCAGAGTCACCACATCGGCGCCCGAGGCGTCACACACCTCCGCCATGGCGTTGATGAAGGAGATCTTCGTCGCCAGGAAGGAGTTGGCGGCGACCTTCACCAGTTCCGCGGTGGCGGGATCGGTGCTGAGGTAGGCGACACCGGCCCGCAGCATCGGTTCGTAGACCTCGCGCAGGGTCCGGTCGGCGCGGGGCGAGGTGACTCCCACGACCAGCCGGTCGGGGCGCAGCGTGTCCTGGACGGCGAATCCCTCGCGCAGGAACTCCGGGTTCCAGACGACCTCTGCGTCGACGCCGGGGCGAACCTGCGAGGTCACCCTGCGGGTGAGTGTCCGGGTGGTGCCCACCGGAACGGTCGATTTCCCGACGATGAGGCTGTCGCGGGTGAGAAGCGGTGCCAGACCGTCGACGACCGCCTCCACATGGCTCAGGTCGGCGGCGAGGGAGTCGGCGCGTTGCGGTGTCCCGACGCACACGAAGTGCACGTCCGCGAAGTCGGCGGCCTCCTGCAGGGAGGTGGTGAAACGCAGCCGCCCGGCACGGGTGTTCCGGATGAGGATCTCCGGCAGGCCGGGTTCGAAGAAGGGCGCCCGGCCTGACGCGAGCGCCGCGATCTTCCCGCTGTCGGTGTCGACACCGAGGACGTCGTGTCCGATGTCGGCCATGCACGCGGCGTGCACGGCTCCGAGGTAGCCCGTACCGATGACAGTCAACCGCATGGGAGTACTCCTGTCTTGGGACCGCCGAGTCGACGGGTCAGCTGGCGTAGCCGTGGGGGTTGAGTTCCTGGAACCGCCAGGCGTCACGGCACATGGCGGCGAGGTCACGCGTGGTGGTCCAGTTCCAGGCCTCGGCCACCGCACTCGCGTCGGCGACGAGCTCGGCGACGTCGCCGGGTCTGCGGTCGACGACCTGGTAGGGAATGGGCCGGCCGCTCGCCTCGCCGAAGGCCGCGACCAGTTGCAGCACGGAGGTGCCGGTGCCCGTGCCGAGGTTGAACACCCGCATGCCGGTGCGGTCGTCCACGTGCTGGAGGGCCACCCGGTGTCCCTCGGCGACGTCCATGACGTGGATGTAGTCCCGCACTCCGGTGCCGTCCGGCGTGGGGTAGTCGTCCCCGAAGACGCTCAGCCGCTCCCGTCGGCCCACGGCGACCTGGGCGACGTACGGCATGACGTTGTTGGGGACGCCCTGCGGGTCCTCGCCGAGCAGCCCGCCGGGGTGGGCTCCGACCGGGTTGAAGTAGCGCAGGGCGAGCACTTTCAGGTCCGTCAGGTGGGCGCAGACGTCCTCCAGGATCCGCTCGCACGTCAGCTTGGTGCGGGCGTAGGGGTTCGTGGGCGCCACCGGGCTCTGCTCGGTCAGGGGGACGGTCCGCGCGTCGCCGTAGACGGAGCACGACGAGGAGAAGACCAGCCGTCGGACGGCGTGCTCGTGCATCACCGACAGCAGGGCGCAGGTGCCGCCGACGTTCGTGTCGTAGTACTCGACCGGCAGGGCCACCGATTCCCCGACCGCCTTGTGGGCCGCGAAATGGATGACGGCGTCCACCTGGTGGGTGGCGAACACCCGTGAAAGAGCCGGCCGGTCGCGCACATCGACCTGGTAAGCGGCGGCGAGCGGTCGGCCCGCGGTCTTGGCGATGCGCTCCAGGGCGTGGGGAGAGCTGTTGGCGTGGTTGTCGACGACGACGACTTCGTAGCCGTGGGCGAGCAGTTCGACGCAGGTGTGGCTGCCGATGAAGCCGGCGCCACCGGTCACCAGGACGGTTTCGGGCATCGGGCACCTCGTTCTTCGTCACGAAGGAGTGGGGCGTTGCGGGCGGGCGCCGGGCGGACACGGGCATCAGCCCGAGAGGAAGCCCCGCACGTAGGTCGGGAACAGCAGCAGCGCGAAGCCCAGCGGCACGAGCGCGACGAGACCCGCGGCCAGCGGCCGGATCGCCGTCCGCAGCGCCCGGTGCGCGCCCACACCCGCGGACCTCGCGGTCTCCCGGATGTGCAGCACGCTGACGGTGAGGGTCACCAGCGCGTACGAGATCGAGCCGAGGAGACACAGGAACACATAGCCGATGGCGGGGCCGGTCAGCTGCCCGACCACGGCCGCGCCGGACAGGACGACGGTGATCAGGAGGTAGGGGAGCATCAGGCGCAGCGGCAACGGCTCCATGCCGTCGCGGAACTTGGGCGTCACCTTGAAGACGACCTTCCGCGGCCGCAGGCGCTGCACCAGCGCGGCCATGGCACCCCAGGCCACCCACGGCCAGCGGGTCAGCCCGAACAGCCAGCCCTCCCAGCTCAGCAGCGGCGCGTCGACGGGGCGCAGCAGGCCGCGTCTGCGCAGCAGCAGGGTGAGCAGGACCAGGAAGAACGACATGGCCCAGAAGTGCAGGAGGAAAGCGCCGTAGTTCACGTTGATCCACGGCTGGCCGGTGACCGCGGCGATCGGCGGCAGCAGCAGGCCTGCGGTGGTCGTCAGCGCGAGCAGCGGATAGTAGGACAGGGCGAAGGCGAAGCGGATCCGCAGTCGGCCGGGCATGCGCCACAGATGCTTCGGGAGCATGCCCAGCAGCATGAACACCAGGCTCCGCGACCACTGGAACTCCTGCGTCACCATGGCGGCGAAGGTGATGGGGCCGTCGCCGTGCGCCTCCGCGTCGATGGCGAACGCCCCGTGCCAGCCCGCCGAGTTCAGCAGGAACGTGGTGGCGAAGTCCTCGGCCAGTTCGGGGCCGAGCCCGCCGATGTCCTGCAGGGCGCGGGTCCGTACGGCGTAGTGGGAGCCGATGCACAGCGGTGCCAGACCGTCGGAGTGGCCCAGTTGCATCGGTCCGTGGAAGGTGGCCTCGCGGTGCAGCCGTCCGCGTGCCGACCACGAGGTGCGGGCGTTGGCGTCGCACACGCTGGGTGCGGCGACGTAACCGATGGCCGGATCGGCGAACGGCCGGACCACTTCCCCCAGGTAGCGGGGGTGGGGCACGTGGTCGACGTCGAGTTGGGCGACCACGTCGTAGTCGGCGTAGCCCCAGTGGTCGTAGAAATGCGCGAGGTTGCCCTCCTTGCACCGGGTGCGGCGGGGCCAGGCGTCCCGGTGGTACGACGCGGCACCGCGGCGGCAGGACACGCGCACGGCGTTGGCCTCGCACCAGTCCAGGATCTCCTGGCTCGGGTCCTCGTCGCACAGCCATACGTCGTAGGGGTGCGGGAAATCCTGGCGCAGCATGGCGCTCAGGGTGGTACGGGCGACCTGCCAGGGCTCCGACGGTGCCCGGGTCACCACGAACGCGGTCCGCAGCCGGGGCACGTCGACGGCGGGGTCGAAGGTGCGCAGCCGTACCATCACGACGACGAAGTACAGCGGCAGCGCGGACAGGTACAGCAGGAGGGCGCTGTTCACCGCGAAGCCCACCAGGCCGACCCGGTGTTCCGGACGCAGCCACCACTCCCAGAAGCAGACGAAGGCGACCCACCAGCCCACCGCGAGCAGGGACACCTTCATCCGGTCGAGGCGCCCCAGCAGGGGGACGCAGGACGCGGGGCCGGGCGTGAGCCTTCTGCGCGGTTTGCCGAAAACCGGTCCGTCGGCCGGCATGTCGACGACGTTGCCCGCCGACAGGGTCCATAGGTGGGATCTCAGCATCGCCTCGTCGGTGCGCACCGCACGCGGCGCACCGTCCAGGGCGGTGCCGTGCGTCCGGCCATGATCCGTCTCGGTCACGACGCGGCGGCGACGGTCGCGCCGACCTGGCAGGAGGCGGCCGTGACGACGCCGTCCTGCTGGCCGCCCCGGATCGCGGAGAGCGCGGCGGCGATGTCGTCCGGCCGGGAGGCGAACCACTCCACCGTTCGCCGCAGACCCTCCTCGATGCCGATCTCGGGGCTCCAGCCCAGGCGCTGCGCCGCTCGGGCGATCGCCGGCCGGCGGCGGGTGGGATCGTCGACCGGCAGCGGGTGGAACTGGATCTGGGCCTGCGACCCCGTGAGGTCGAGAACGAGTTCCGCCAGTTGCAGGACCGTCAGTTCGACGGGATTCCCGAGGTTGACCGGTCCGGGTTCGTCGTTGTCCAGCATGGAGACGATTCCGCGCACCAGGTCGTCGACGTAGCAGAAACTGCGGGTCTGCTTTCCGTCTCCGTAGACGGTCAACGGTTCCTGGGCGAGTGCCTGGACGACGAAGCTGGAGACGACCCGGCCGTCGTGCGGGCGCATGCGCGGACCATAGGTGTTGAAGATCCGCACGATTCCCGTGTTCGTCCCGCGGTTCGTCCGGTATGCCTGGGTCAGTGCTTCGGAGAACCTTTTCGCCTCGTCGTAGACGCTGCGCGGGCCGATGGGGTTGACATGGCCCCAGTACGTCTCGTCCTGGGGGTGTACCTCGGGGTCTCCGTACACCTCGCTCGTGGAGGCGAGGACGAAGCGGGCGGCGTTTCGCGCCGCCAGCAGCAGCGCGTTCTCCGTACCTCGGCTGCCCACGGCGAGCGTCTCCAGGGGGCGGGCGAGGTAATCGGGAGGCGAGGCGGGGCTGGCGAGGTGGGCCACCGCGTCGACGGTGCCCGACACCTGCACGGACAGACTGACGTCCCCGCGGACGAGTTCGAAAGCCGGGTCTCCGAGAAAGGGGGCGATGTTCGCCGGATCGCCGGTCGAGAAGTCGTCGAGGCACACGACTTCGTCGCCGCGCCGAAGGAGTGCTTCGCATAGATGCGAACCGAGAAAACCGCCGCCACCTGTCACGGCCACACGCATGAATTCTCCTGGACTCACCGAAGGGATTCCATCGCTCCGCCCGGCGGGGAAGGTGCGGAATCTTGCACCGGGACATGAGACGGCCTGATTCGGAGGCCGCAGAATTCACGATATGAGCATTAATAGGACATAAATGGGAATGCCGACACTGGCTGCGCCGATCAGCGGGTATCGCCCGAGGGACGCGGTCTCCCGTCCTCCCGCCACCACTCGGATGTGACGGGTGCGCCACCCTCGCGCGGTTCACCCCTGGGTGTGACGGCGCCGCGTGTCGGCGCGGCGCCGTCACGCCGGTGTCATGCGGCGCCAGGAGGCCGCTTGTCAGACCGCCCGTGCCGTGCCGCTGCCCGCGAGTACTTCCGGACGCAGGAGATCCGCCAGGCGCTCGGCGGGCAACAGGCCCTTCTCCAGGACCAGTTCGGCCACCCCGCGACCGGTGGCGAGGGCTTCCCTGGCGATGTCGGTGGCGGCCGTGTAGCCGATGTGCGGGTTGAGGGCGGTGACCAGGCCGATGGAGTTCTCGACCGTCCGGCGCAGTGCCTCGGTGTTGGCGGTGATGCCGGCCACGCAGCGCTCGGCCAGTGTGTGGCAGGCGGCACTCAGGTGGGTGATGCTCTCCGACAGGGAGTGCAGGATGATCGGCTCGAAGGCGTTGAGCTGGAGCTGTCCGGCCTCGGCGGCCATGGTGATGGTGACGTCGTTGCCGATCACCTCGAAGGCGACCTGGTTGACGACCTCGGGGATCACGGGGTTGACCTTGCCGGGCATAATGGACGAACCGGCCTGGACGGGCGGCAGGTTGATCTCCGCGAGCCCGGCGCGCGGGCCGGAGGAGAGCAGCCGCAGGTCGTTGCAGCTCTTGCTGAGCTTGACCGCGATCCGCTTGAGGACACCGGACATCTGCACGAACGCGCCGCAGTCCTGGGTCGCCTCGACCAGGTTGGCCGCGGTCACCAGCGGGAGCCCGGTGATCTCGGCGAGGTGGCGCCGGGCCGACTCGGCGTATCCCGCGGGAGCATTGAGTCCTGTCCCGATGGCCGTGGCCCCCAGGTTGATCTCATGGATCAACTCGACGGCCTCGTCAAGACGTGACCGGTCCTCGCCCATCATGACGGCGTACGCGGAGAACTCCTGCCCCAGCGTCATGGGCACCGCGTCCTGCAACTGTGTACGGCCCATCTTGAGCACATCGCGGAACTCGACGGCCTTGCGGGCGAACGCGTCCTGCAGTACGGCCATGGCCTTGAGCAGTCCGCGGACGGCGAAGACCGTCGCGATCTTGACCGCGGTCGGGTAGACGTCATTGGTCGACTGCCCCAGGTTGACGTCCTCGTTGGGGTGCAGGAACGAGTACTGCCCCTTCTCGTGCCCCAGCAGCTCCAGCGCCCGGTTGGCGATGACCTCGTTGGCGTTCATGTTGGTGGAGGTGCCGGCGCCGCCCTGGATCACGTCGACCACGAACTGGTCGTGCAGCTTGCCCTCCCGGATCTCCCGGCAGGCCTCGACGATCGCGGCGGCCTTCCTGGGCTCCAGCAGCCCGAGCTCCTCGTTGGCGAGCGCTGCGGCCTCCTTGACGGCCGCGAGGGCGTCGATCAGGTGGGGGTAGGCGGAGATCCGGGTCCCGGTGATGGGGAAGTTCTCGGTGGCCCTCAGGGTGTGCACACCCCAGTAGGCGTCGACGGGAACATCCCGGTCACCCAGCAGATCGTGCTCACGGCGGCTGACGGCGGCGGTCATCAAGGTGTCCTTTCTCTGAATGGGCTCAGGCAAGTGCTTTTGGGGGCGCGGGGCTGTGTTGATATGCGGCTCCGCCGCGTGGGCGCGACGAGCCACGACGGACCCGCACGCGCGAACGGACATGGACGACCGAGCTCTCAGGCGCAGGCGGACACGGAAACGGGCTCCAGCGAACGAACGGGCCGCACACGCCCGACCTCAAGGCCGCCTCCGAGAAGCGCCTCCCCCTGGAACTCCGTGAGCAGATCCGGCGACACCCCGGCCCACGCGAGCGCCGCCGCGGCGACCGGCACGCGCGCCCGGTTCGCCCCGTCGGAGATCTTCACGGCGACCGACCGCCCGTCGGGCAGCGCGGCGACCTGAACGCCCTCGAATCCGTCCTTGGCGAGGAGGCCGGGCACGGCCTTCATCAGCGCGGCCACGTCCCGCCCCGCCCCCGACGCCATCTCGGCGTGCTCCCGCATCGCGTCGGCGACCCGGGCCTCGGGAGTACCGGGAACCGCCGAGGTGATCCGTGCGGCGGCCCGGGCGAGACCGTGCAGCGAGACGGAGAACAGGGGCGCACCGCAGCCGTCGACGGTCACCCGCGCGATCCGCTGGCCCGTCAGGTCCTCGACGATCTCGGCGATCGCCTGCTGGAGCGGGTGCGCGGGGTCGAGGTAGCCGTCGAGGGGCCAGTCGTTGAGCACGCAGGTGTACAGCATCGCCGCGTGCTTGCCGGAGCAGTTCTGCGCGAGCCGGGACGGCCCGCGGCCCTCCCTGATCCACGCGTCCCGGACGGCCGGGTCGTACGGCATGTCCGGGACGTTGCGCAGGGCGTCCTCGGAGACACCCGCCAGCTCCAGGATCCGCCGGGCCGCGGCGAGATGGCGTTCCTCACCGGAGTGGCTGGCCGCGGCGAGCGAGAGGAGCTCGCCGTCGAGCGGCAGCCCGGCCCGGACCATGGCGACGGCCTGGACCGGCTTGAGCGCCGACCGCGGATAGAACGCCGCCTCGATGTCACCGAGTTGGAAGCGGACGGTTCCGTCGCCGTCGAGGACGACGACGGAACCGTAGTGGGTGCCCTCGATCAGCCCACCGCGGATGAGGTGGGCGACCGGGGCGTGGAGGGGCTCACGGACCAGGGGTGCGGCCGCGACGGAACTGCTGTACATCACTTCCTGCTTCTCCGGGAACGCCACGCGGATCACGCGTGCGCGCCAGTGGGTTGGGGCTGGGTACGCGCGCGAGCGATCACGCGCCGGTGGACTCGGTCTCGGTGGAGGTGCGGGAGACCCTGCCCCGGACGGCGAACCACCCGGCGACCAGGGCCGCGACGATCAGCGGGAGGCACAGCACGGTGGTGCGCCCCGCGCCGCCGTCGGCGTACATGAGGACCAGGACGGAGGCGAGGAAGGCCAGCGTCACGAGTTCGGTCCAGGGGGATCCCGGCAGTCGGTAGCCGGGGCGGGTCAGGTCGCCCTTCTCGGTCTTCTGCCAGAAGAGCAGGTGGCAGACCATGATCATGCCCCAGGTGGCGAGGATGCCGATGGCGGCGAAGTTCAGCACGATCTCGAACGCGTCGGCGGGGACCACGTAGTTGAGGCCGACGCCGAGGACGCAGACACCGCTGGTGAGCAGGATGCCGCCGTAGGGGACCTGGCTGCGGCTCATCACGCCGGTGAACTTCGGGGCGGAGCCGGACATCGCCATCGAGCGCAGGATGCGGCCGGTGCTGTACAGGCCGGAGTTGAGCGAGGACATGGCCGCGGTGAGGACGACGAGGTTCATCACGCCGCCGGCCGCCGGGATGCCGATGTTGGACAGGACGGTCACGAAGGGGCTCTCGCCGCCCGTGTACTTGTTCCAGGGCAGCAGCATCGACAGCAGGAGGACCGAGCCGACGTAGAAGAGGCCGACCCGCCACATGATCGAGTTGATCGCCTTGGGCATGATCTTCTCGGGGTTCTCGGTCTCGCCCGCGGCGACGCCGACCAGTTCGACGGAGGCGTAGGCGAAGACCACGCCCTGGATGATCAGCAGCATGGGCAGCAGGCCGTTGGGGAAGACGCCGCCGTTGTCGGTGATCAGGGCCGGGCCGGGGTGGTGGCCGTCGATCGGGTGCTGGGTGGCCAGCAGGAAGATGCCGATCAGCAGGAACGCCACCAGCGCGCCCACCTTGATGATGGCGAACCAGAACTCCAGCTCGCCGAACATCCTCACCGAGATGAGGTTGACGGTGAGGACGACCGCGAGTGCGATGAGCGCGATCACCCACTGCGGGATGTCGGAGAACATGCCCCAGTAGTGGGTGTAGAGGGCGACGGCGGTGATGTCGGCGATGCCGGTGGTGGCCCAGTTCAGGAAGTACATCCAGCCGGCGACGTAGGCGCCCTTCTCGCCGAGGAACTCCCGGGCGTACGACACGAAGGCGCCGGAGGACGGCCGGTACAGGACGAGTTCGCCGAGGGCGCGGACGACGAGGAAGGCGAAGACTCCGCAGACCGCGTAGGCGATGAACAGGGAGGGGCCGGCGTCGGCGAGGCGGCCGCCGGCGCCGAGGAAGAGGCCGGTGCCGATCGCGCCGCCGATGGCGATCATGTTGACGTGCCGTGACTTGAGGGACTTGCTGTAGCCCTCGTCTCCGGCGTCGACATGGCCGGAACGTTTCTGCACATCGTCGTGCAGGGACTGCTCGCTCACGCCTCTGATCCGCCTTCCGTGGAACTGTCCGTGCGCGGGGAGCGCACGATGTCGGTGAGGGTGGTCTCGACGCGGTCGAGATGGTGGGACATGGCCTCCACCGCGTCGTGCTCGGAACCGTCGATCAGCGCCTCGACGATCGCGCGGTGCTCGCGATTGGACTGCTCCCGGCGGCCGCCCAGCTCGTTGAGGAAGGCCGACTGACGCGCCAGTGCGTCCCGGATCTCCTCGATGACCCGGCGGAAGACCGGGTTCTGGGCGGCCTCGGCCACCGCGAGGTGGAAGAGGGTGTCCATCGCGACCCACGCCGTGGTGTCGGTCTCCCGTTCCATCCGGTCCAGGAGGTGGGCCAGATGGTCGAGGTTCTCCGGGGTGCGGCGCACGGCCGCGTACCCGGCGACCGGGATCTCGACGTGGCGACGCACCTCCAGGAGGTCGCTGGCCGCGTAGTCGCCGAAGGTGGGGTCCTCCACCGCGTTGGCCACGACGAAGGTGCCCTTGCCGGTCTTGGAGACGGTCAGGCCCATGGTCTGCAGGGCCCTGAGGGCCTCGCGCAGCACGGGCCGGCTGACCTCCAGGGTGCGGCAGAGCTCGGCCTCGGAGGGGAGCTTGTCGCCGATGGCGTACTCCCCGCGCTCGATGGCGTCGCGCAGATGCGCCAGCACCGCCTCCATGGCGCTGACACGCCTCGGCGGCTGACTGGCTGTCCGGCTGTCTGACAGGTTCACGGGAGTGATACTCCGGGCGGCGGGAGGGTGCTGTCAAGGGGGCGGGGCAGGGGGTGCGGGACGCCGGGCGCCTCGCGTCTCCGGGGCGGTGGGCCGTCGCGCGTCCGTGTGGTGCATGGCTGGGCTACAGCCCCTGTGGCGCGGACCGCGCCGTGCACGCCGTGGCGGTGAGCCGTGCCGCACCCGCACCCCTGTGGCGGTGGCGGTGGCGGTGGCGGTGGCGGTGGCGGTGGCCGCGTCATAACCCCACTGGCGTGGGCCACCTTGCGCCCGCCGGCGGTCAGGCGTCTTGCCACCCTGCGGCACGGGCCGCCTTGAATTCCTGTGACGACGGGCCGTCTCGCACTTCTGCGGCGTGAGCCACCCCGCACCTCCATGGCGATGCGCCGTCTTACACTCACGTGGCCGTGGGCCGTCTCTCACCCCCGTGACGGTGGGCCGCCCTGCAGCTCCATGGCGGAGGACTGGGCCGCAACCCCTGTGGCGCGGGCCGCCTTGCGCGCCTAGACGGTGGACATCTGGCACCCGCACCCGGTGGCAGTTGGCTGGGCCGCAATCCCGCCGACGCGGGCCGCCCCGCACCCCTTGGCAGTCAGCCGCGTCGCAACCATGCAGCAAGGGCCGCCTTGAACGCCCGTGGCTGCGGGCCGTCCCGGAACCTGCGGCGTAGGCCGCCTCGCACCCTCATAGCCCTCGACTGCCTCGCACCCCTGCGGCGTAGGGGCCATGCACCTCGCAACCCTGGGGCGTGAGCCGCACCGCACCCCTGTGACGTGAACTGCCCCGTACGCCCGCGCGCCGACCGCCTCATACCCCCTGCGGCGTGGGCCGCCCGCACTCCCCTGCCAGTCAGCCGCCCCACACCCCTGCGACATGAGCGGCGCCCCACCCTCATGGCGGTCGACCACCTCGCAACCTCGTGACGTGCCCCCGGCACTCGCCCGCGCCGGGCGCCTCGCATCGCACCCCCGGGGCCCGGGCCACCCGCACCCCGTGCCAGTCACCCGAATCGCAGCCCCGTACCCGTCAGCTGTCCAGCGTCCCCGTGGCCAGGAGGCCGAAGAGCAGGAGGCCCACGATGATTCGGTAGATCACGAAGGCGTTGAAGGAGTGCTTGGCCACGAACTTCAGCAGCCAGGCGATGGAGCCGTAGGCGACGACGAAGGAGACGGCCGTGCCGACGGCGAGCGGGGCTGCGCCCACGCCCGCGCCCAGGGCGTCCTTGAGCTCGTAGATTCCGGCCCCGGTGAGGGCGGGGATGCCGAGGAAGAAGGAGAGGCGGGTGGCTGCCACGCGGTCGAGGTCCAGGATCAGGGCCGTGGACATGGTCGCGCCGGAGCGGGAGAAACCGGGGAAGAGCAGCGCGAGGATCTGCGAGCTGCCGACCAGCATCGCGTCCTTGAACGTGGTGTCGTCCTCCCCGCGCTTGTGCCGGCCCATCTGGTCCGCCGCCCACATCACACCGCTGCCGGCGATCAGGGAGCCCGCGACCACCCACAGGGAGGCGAGCGGCCCCTCGATGAGCGGCTTGGCGGCGAGGCCGACGACCACGATCGGGACGGTCGCCGCGATCACCCACCACGCGAACTTGTAGTCGTGGTGGTAGCGCTCCTCCTTGTGGACCAGACCCCTCCCCCACGCGGAGACGATCCGCACGATGTCCTTGAAGAAGTACACGAGCACGGCCGCGATCGCGCCGACCTGGATGACGGCCGAGAACCCGACGACGGCGTCGTCGTCGACGGGGATGTTCATCAACCCCTCGACGATCTTCAGATGGCCGGTGGAGGAGACGGGGAGGAACTCGGTCACTCCCTCGACGGCTCCGAGGACGACGGCCTGACCGACGCTGATGACGCTCATGGGATCCAGTTCTTCTCAGGGGGAGGCAGGTGCGGAGGGCACAGTCTTACTACACGCGGACAAGGGCCTGCCGCGCGGCTCCCGCCGATACGCCTACGCCCACACGGCCCGCGCCAGCGCCACCCCGGCGAAGGCGGCCCCGAGACCGGCCACCACGCTCGCGGCCACGTTGGCCACGCCGTACAGGCGTGCCCCGGTCTCGGTGAGGCGGAGGGTCTCGTAGGAGAAGGTCGAGTATGTCGTGAGGGCCCCGCACAGGCCGGTGCCCAGGAGGAGCTGGAGGTGGGACCCGGCGGCCCCCGCGGCCACGGCGCCGGTGAGCAGGCCGAGGATCAGACAGCCCGTCACGTTGACGGCGAAGGTGCCCCAGGGGAACACGGAGTCATGCCGGGACTGCACCGCTCGGTCGGTCAGATAGCGGAGCGGGGCGCCGACCACGGCCCCCAGAACGACCAGCAGCCAGTTCACAACGACTTCTTACCCTTCGTGCCCGCTACGCCCTGGTTCGCGTCGCGGCCGACGTACCGGATGACCTCGCAGTCGTCGAGGGTCACCAGGCCCTCGGTGACGAGTTCGTCGAGCTGCGGCAGAAACTCCCGTACGCGTGGCTCGGTGTCGACGATGACGACGGCCACCGGCAGATCCTCACTGAGGGACAGCAGCCGGGAGGTGTGGATCAGGGAGGAGGCACCGAAGCCCTCGATGCCGCGGAAGACGCTGGCCCCGGCGAGACCGGCGGCGTGGGCGCGGTGCACGATCTCCGCGTAGAGGGGCTTGTGGTGCCAGGTGTCGTTCTCGCCGATGTAGACGGTCACGCGCAGGGCGCTGCCGGTCAGCCTCGTCATGGCTGCCTCCGCTTGAGGACGCGCGTCATGGCTGCCTCCACTTCAGGACGCGGCGGGCCGCCGTGGACGCGAGCCACACCGCCGTGAGGGCCGCGATCAGGGTCGCGGCGAGATAGGCCAGGCCCGTGGCGGGCCGGCCGTGGTCGACGAGTTTCTGGATGTCGACGGCGTACGTCGAGAAGGTGGTGAAGCCGCCGAGGACCCCGGTGCCGAAGAAGGGGCGGACCAGGCGGTGGGCGGCCCACACGTCGGTGATGACGACCATGAACACGCCGATGACGGCACAGCCGACGACGTTGGTCCAGAAGGTCGCCCAGGGGAATCCGCCGGGCGGGGTGGGCCAGTGGAGGGAGAGCGCGTACCGGGCCGTCGCGCCCAGGGCGCCGCCGAGGGCGACCACCGAGACCACGGGCGCCTGGCCCTGCCAGAGGGACTGACGTGCGGGTCCGGCGGGGGCGCGCAGGCTCTCCGGGGCTGTCATGGTCGTGTCTCTCCTACTCGCCGGGGCCCGGGCACACGGGCGCGCTCCATCGCAAGTAGGGACCGTTGGCGGCGCCTTCGCCGCGGTTCGGGTACGGCGGGCCCCACCGCCGTGCCGCGAGGATGATCGCGACCGAGGACCAGCGTAACGCCGGGGTGTCGCCGGGGTCACTTCGCGGCGGGCGGCTCGCACAGCGCGATACCGCGCTCCCAGAGGCTGCCGAGGACCAGGTGGCCGGAGGCCTCGCAGACGCTGGTGACCATGCGGAAGCGGGACCGGTCGCGGGCGAGGTGGTGGACGACCTCGCCCGTGTCGTCCACGGCGAGGACGCCGATGCCTCCCGTGGGGCGGTAGGGGGCGTGCACGGCGACGCGGGCGGCGGCCCGGCGTACGGGCGGTGCGGCGCGGTGCAGCAGGTCGAGCGGGGGCACGCGGGGTCCGGCGAGGGAGACCCAGATCGGGCCGTCGGGTCCGCCGCGCCAGATGTTGTCGGGCATGCCGGGGAGGTTCTCGGCGAAGTGCTCGGCGCGTCCGGCCAGTGGTCCGTCGAGCCAGTAGCGGGTGAGCCGGCGAGCCCCGGTCTCGGCGACGACCAGGAAGGACTCGTCGCCGCTCGCGGCCACGCCGTTGGCGAACTGGAGCCCCTCCAGGAGGACTTCGGGGGTGTCGTCGCCGGGTGCCAGGCGCAGCAGGCGGCCGGTGCCGGTGTGTTCGACGATGTCGCCGATCCAGTGGTCCAGAGGGTAACGGCGGCTGGAGACGGTGAAGTACACGCTGCCGTCGGACAGCGCGACCACGTTGCTGGTGAACCGCAGCCGCTCCCCCTCGACCTCGTCGGCGACCACGCGCACGGTGCCGTCGGCGAGGTCGACGCCCAGCAGTCCGCGTTCCGCGTCGCACACCAACAGGGCGCCGTCCGGAAGGAGTTCGAGGCCGAGTGGCCTGCCGCCGGTCTCGGCGAGCACCTCGACACGGGCGGCACGGGGTTGCGTCAGTCCGTCGATGCGCAGGATGCGGCCGTCCGCCACGCCGGTGAGAACCCGCCCGCGGGCGTCGGCGACGACGTCCTCGGGACCGTGGCCGCCGATCGCGACGTAATGGCGGGGAATCAGTGCGGTGGGACGGTCCATCGGGTGTCTGCCCTTCCGGTGCGGGTCGCTACCAGCCCTTTTCGAACATGCGCGCCACCTCGGCGATGCGCATCTCGTCGCGACGGTAGTACGTGCGCCACCGGACCCTCCTGGTGCGCAGCAGGCCGATGTCCACGAGGAGGCCCAGGTGGGTCTCCGCGACCGAGCGGGGCACGCCGAGCTTGACCGCGACCGCGCGGGCGCTGACTCCGTCCCGGCCGGGGTCGCCGTAGCGCTGCGCCGGGAAGTGCGCGGCCGGGTCCTTCAGCCACTCCAGGATGTCCAGGCGCGTCTGGTTGGCCGGAGTCCTCAGCATCTCGTCCCCTCCGCCCCTCCTTCTGCGTGTGTCCACTGTCCCGCAGGGGAAGCCGCCGTGTCCCGGAGTCTTTGAGCTTGTCCGAGATGGAACTCCTCGGCGGCGAAGGGCCGTTCGGCGCGTGCGGCGGCCAGGAGGGGGGCGCGCCCTCCCCGAGGGTTCGGGGCCGGGCGGGAGGTCGTGAAGGCGGTGTGGGAGTGGGGCCCCCTCCGCCCGCGGCTCGTGGTCTCGCGGGCGGAGGGGAGTCGGTTCAGCCGTCGAGTCGTACGACCCGGACGGCGCCGGCCGGGACGGCGAGTCGTCCCGCGGCACGTTCGCCGGTCAGCAGTTCGGTGCCCGCCGCGTCCAGGGGCACCTTGGCCTCCGACGCGGTGTGGTTGACCACGAAGACGTAGGAACCGGAGTCTCCGTTGCGTCGGACCACCTCGACGTCGTGGGGCAGGTCGGCGCGCGCGGGAAGCTGGGCGTCCTCGGCGGCCCAGCCGAGCAGCGCGTCGAGGCCCTGGGCGGCCAGGCGCGTGGAGACGTACCAGGCGGTGCCCTCGCCGTGGCGGTTCCGCGTGACGGCGGGGTGGCCGGCGGCCAGGCCGTCGGCGTACGTCCACACGGTCTCGGCAGCGCGCGGCACCACGAACTCGGTCCACACGTCACCGGTGAGCTCGGAGCCGTCGGGGCCGGTGATACGGACCGACTGGCCCGGCAGCAGTGGCGAGAACTCCTCCACGGTCAGGCCGAGGACGTCCCTGAGGGCGCCCGGGTACGCGCCCGCGTGGACGGCGTCGTGTTCGTCGACGATGCCCGAGAAGTACGACACGACGAGGGTGCCGCCCTGCTCGACGTACTCCTTGAGGTTGGTCCCCGCGGCCGCGGTCATCAGGTACAGCGCGGGCACGACGACAAGGGGATAAGCCGACAAGTCGGCTTCCGGACGGGCGAAGTCGACCGTGAGGTGGCGGTCGTAGAGGGCCTCGTAGAAGGCGTCGGCGCGCTCGCGCGCGTCATGGTCCTCGCTGGGACGCCAGTCGAGGTTCTGTGCCCACCACGAGTGCCAGTCCCACAGGACGGCCACGTCCGCCTGGGTGCGGGTGCCGCGGATCGTGCTCAACGAGTCCAGAGAGGCGCCCAGTTCGACGACCTCGCGCCACACGCGTGTGTCGGTGCCGCCGTGCGGGACCATCGCCGAGTGGAACTTCTCGGCGCCGCGCCGGGACTGGCGCCACTGGAAGAACATGGCGCCCTCGGAGCCGCGGGCCACGTGCGCCAGGGAGTTGCGGGCCATCTGGCCCGGGGCCTTGGCGGGGTTGCGGGGCTGCCAGTTGACGCCCGAGGTGGAGTGCTCCAGCAGGATCCAGGGGGCGCCGCCCGCGACCGAGCGGGTGAGGTCGGCGGCCATGGCGAGGTTGACGTGGGTGCGGCGGCCGTCGGTGATGAGGTAGTGGTCGTTGGTGACGATGTCGACCTCGCGGCCCCAGGCCCAGTAGTCGACGGAGTCGCACTGGCTGAGCGCGGTCATGAAGTTGGTGGTGACCGGGACGCCCGGGGAGAGCCGGTGCAGGATGTCCCGCTCCATGCGGAAGTTCTCGCGCATGGTGGCGTCGGCGAACCGCTTGTAGTCCAGCGCCTGGCCGGGGTTGCCGACGGTGGCGGCGGTGCGCGGCGGGTCGATCTGTTCGAGGCTCGTGTAGTGCTGGCCCCAGAAGGCGGTGCCCCAGACCTCGTTGACGCCGTCGACACCGCCGTACGTCGACCGGATCCAGCGGCGGAAGTGGGCGGCGCAGGAGTCGCAGTAGCAGGCGGAGACGGGGACGCCGTACTCGTTGTGCACGTGCCACATCGCGAGGGCCGGGTGGTCGGCGTAGCGCTCGGCAAGCCGGGTGGTGATGTTCGCGGCGGCCGCCCGGAAGGCGCTGTCGCTGTGGCAGATGGCGCCGCGCGAGCCGAACGCGAGACGGGTGCCGTCGGCCGTCACGGGCAGCGCGTCGGGGTGGGCGCGGTAGAACCAGGCGGGCGGGACGACCGTGGGCGTGCCGAGGTCGACGCGGACGCCGTTCTCGTGCAGCAGGCCGAGGATCCGGTCCAGCCAGCCGAAGTCGTACACGCCCGGTTCCGGCTCCAGGAGCGCCCAGGAGAAGATCCCGACGCTGACCATGGTGACCCCGGCCTCGCGCATCAGCCGGACGTCCTCGTCCCAGACGCTCTCGGGCCACTGCTCCGGGTTGTAGTCCCCGCCGAAGGCAAGCCTGGTGAGGCCCCTGGGGGTGGTCTCCGGCATGGGTCTCTCCCGTTTCGATTCGTTGGGAACGTGCACACACGACTCCAGAAGCGTGCGGCCCAAGATAACCGCACATAGGTGACCCTTGCCAAGTGCCTTTCCTGACACTTTTCTGTGCACGATCCCAGCCCGTTCGCCTTCCCGGCCGGCCGTCCCGCCGTACGAGCACCCTTTCCCGGCCCCCGAGGGCCTTAGAGTCTTGACCATGAACAATGCGGGGGCCCGGCGCAGACCGCCGACGATCCACGACGTGGCCCGCGAGGCCGGGGTCTCGCGGGGCACCGTCTCGCGTGTGCTCAACGGCGGACACTACGTCAGCCCTCCCGCCCTGGAGGCGGTCAACGCCGCCATCCGCAAGACGGGGTACGTCGTCAACCGGCACGCCCGCTCACTGATCACCGGCCGCTCCGACTCGGTCGGCTTCCTGCTCACGGAACCCCAGGAGCGGTTCTTCGAGGACCCCAACTTCAACGTGCTGCTGCGCGGCTGCACCCAGGCGCTGGCCGCGCACGACATCCCGCTGCTACTGATGCTGGCCGGGACCGAGGACGAGCGGCGCCGGATCAAGCGGTTCATCACGGCGGGCCACCTCGACGGCGTCCTGCTGGTGACCAGCCACTCCGCCGACCCGGTGGCCGAGGAACTGCACAAGGCGGGCGTGCCCGTCGTCCAGTGCGGCAAGCCCATGAGGTCCGGCTCGAAGGTGAGTTACGTGGCCGCGGACGACCGCGACGGCGCCCGTGACATGGTGCGCCATCTGCTGTCCCGGGGCCGCCGCCGGATCGGCATCGTGACCGGCCCGCTGGACTCGCCCGGCGGCGTCGACCGTCTCGCCGGGTACAAGGAAGTGCTGACGGAGGCGGGTCTCGAGATCGACGAGCGGCTCGTCGTCTCCGGCGACTACAGCCGGGCCGCCGGAGAGGCGGGCACCGAACGGCTGCTGGCCCAGGCCCCCGACCTGGACGCCGTGTTCGTCGCCTCCGACCTGATGGCGCTCGGCGCCCTGACGGCACTGCGCCGGGCGGACCGCCGGATCCCGGAGGACGTGGCCGTGGGCGGCTTCGACGACTCCATCGCGGCGACGGAGGCCACCCCCACCCTCACCACGATCCGCCAGCCCTACGACCGCATCAGCGCCGAGATGGTCCGGCTGCTGCTGGCCCAGCTGGGCGGCGAGGAACCGGCGGCGGTGATCCTGCCCACGGAGCTGGTACGACGCGAGTCGACCTGAGCCGGGTCTCAGGACGGCCGGTGGCCCGCACTACGAACGCCCGGTCACGGCCGCGCGTTCACACTGCTCGGCGGTCCGGGCAGCGGCGCTGGCAATCAGCCGACCAGCAAGGGGGCGTGGCGTGCGCGGCGGGGACCGCCTCGTAACCGTGGTCGGCGCGGTAGCCCTGCTCGGAGCGGTCCGGAGACTGCGCGCGGGCGTCCACGCCCACGAAGTCGACGTCTCCCTCGCGCGCGTGCCGTTGCCATCACCCGCTCGCCGGAGCCGAGGTACGCGGCTCGACTTCGGTCGGGGGCATGGTGCCGGGCGGCGGCTCGATGTCGACACCTGACCGAGCGAACACGAGGGAGCGCTGGGGCGTCGGGGCTCTCGCGGAGCGCTTCGGGCCGGCACCGCACGTGCGGCGGGCCTCGCCAGATGCCCCCTGTCCCACCTCCCCCGCGGACCGTCCCCCTCGCCGTGACCGATCAGGATCGGAGAAGCGCGACTCCCCTCCCCGGGCCTAGCGTGAAACCACCGACACGGAACGTCGGGGACACCACTCGAAGGAGCACACCATGACTGCCGGCCTCAAGACGATCATCTACCCCGTCAAGGACCTGGCCGCGGCGAAGGCCCTGTTCAGCGCACTGCTGGGGGTGGAGCCGTATGCGGACGAGCCGTACTACGTAGGGTTCAAGGACGCGGGGCAGGACGTCGGGCTCGACCCGAACGGACACTCCAGGGGCATGACCGGCCCGGTGCCCTACTGGCACGTCGACGACATCCGCGCCACGCTCGCGGCCCTGGTGGCGGCCGGGGCGGAGACCCTGCAGGACGTCCAGGACGTCGGCGGCGGCAAGCTGATCGCCTTCGTCAAGGACGCGGACGGCAACCTGGTGGGGATCACGCAGGATCCGCAGGCCTGACCCTTACTTGCATACGCACTAGTTGCACAGGCAACAATGTCCGGATCGGTGTTACCGTGCATGTATGGCGGTGAACACGGTCGGGACCGGCCTGGAGGAGCGGTGGCGGGACATCCTGTCGGTGCACGCGCGCACGATGTGCGAGATCGACCGCGTGCTGCACCCGCACGGGCTGGGCGCGAGCGATTTCGAGGTCCTCGACATCCTCGCCACCGAGTCGCCCCGGGAGGGTGACCAGTGCCGGGTGCAGAACCTCGTCGGCCGGGTGCATCTCAGCCAGAGCGCGCTGTCCCGCCTGATCGGCCGCCTGGAGAAGGACGGCCTCGTGGAGCGGTCCATGTGCGTGGAGGACCGGCGCGGCGTCTGGGTGTCCCTCACCCGCAAGGGCCGTGACCTGCACTCCGAGGTCCTGCCGATCCAGCGCGAGGTTTTGGCGAAGATGCTCGACGGCTAGGGACGGCCAGGGGCGGCGACGAACTCTCGCTGGAGGAGGCGCACGGTCAGGTCGGCCTGCGCACTCTGCGGGAAGCTTTCCTCAGGCATGTCGGCCATGTCGGCATGTCGCCCATGGCGTCTGGGCCGGTTAGCGCGGCGGTGCCGGGAGCGCTTCGGGGAGTCTCCCTCGCGGACACTGCGCGCCGCGTGAGCCGTCCTGCCCGCCGATCCGCCTCGCTTCGCGGACATGCGCCACGCATTCCGGAGCGACGGCCTGCCGGACCGGTCCTATGGTCGGGTCACGGCGATCGCACGCGCGCCGGGGATGAGCAGGGTCGGCGCCGCTCATCTCCGTTTTCGCAGGCGAGAACCAAGGTGCGGCAGCGGGAGCAGGTCGCACCCTCTGCGGGCCCGGCCGCTCCCCCGCCGTCGCACGTGCTGGCCGGGCCCCACCGTGTGAGGCCGGCAGTGGTCGGCCCTACGGCCTCGCCAGCAGCGTGCGCACGCCCTCCGACGTGAGCGTCAGCGGGTGCGTGGAACTGGCGTCGATCGAGAGCGAGAGATCGCCGTCCGGCCACTGCGCGGCGAGCGCGCCCAGCGGCACCAGACGATAGCGGGAGACGAAGGGAAGCAGTTCGGCCATCTCCGTCTCCGAGGTGAAGACGGGCACCACGGGTGCGCCGTCCTGCTGCTCCAGCACCGGCAGCGCCACGGTCGTGTCCTCGTCCGCGGCGTCGTCGGGCACCGGAATGAGCACCTCACTGGTCGCGAGCGTGTCCAGCGCCGTCGTGTCCTCGGTGTTCTGCGTCAGCGCGTCCAGCGCCCGCTGAGCCGGTGTGGCGTTGTGGTCGTTGGCGGGTGTGTCCATGGCAGATCCCCTGGTAGCGGCGGTCGTGCGGCCCCGCCCGCGGGCATGATCGCCCAGGGCGCGGTCCTGCTCGCGTACCCGAGCGTGCGGAGAGCATGCGTGCGGGACGTCAGGGAATCAGCGCGATGTGCTCCGAGGGCAGACCGAGGGTGTCGCATCCGACCCGGCGCAGGAGCGGCTCGTACATGCCGGGTCCGACATGGGTCCAGTACGTGGCCGCGTCCCGGAAGTAGCGCTGCATCCGTTCGCCGTCGCGCGCGTGGCGGGAGCCGGCCGTGCGGAACAGGATGCCCTGGAGGACGTCCCAGGCCATGCGTCCGGCGTTGAGGAACGTCAGGGCGAGCCGGTTGTCCACGGCCGTGGTGAAGGGCGCCTCTCCGCTCACGTTGCGGCGGCAGGCTTCCATCCAGTCCTCGGCGGTCTGCCTGAGGGCCGCCTCGGCCAGGTGGATCATGCCGAGGGCCTCGCCGAGGTGGCGCTGGTAGTCGTGCAGGTCGGCGCGGGTGCGGTCGGGTTCCAGGAGCAGGGGGCGGGCGGCGACGATCCGGGCGTACTCGTCGGCGGCGGCGTACGCGATGCCGATCATGACGGCGGCCAGCTCGCCGTGGAAGAAGCTGGGCGCGCGGCCCGCGTACATCGGGTTGCCGTGCAGCTTGGAGCCGGCGCTGCCGCCCTCCACCGGCAGGTCCAGCAGGCTCGTCTCGCGCGTGAAGTGGACGGGGATCCGGGCCTCTTCCATGCGGATGCTGTTGGATCCGGTGCCGCGCAGGCCGAGGACGCCGCGCCAGTCGTCGAGGACCGTCCACACCGGGCGCGGGGCGACGAACAGAACGGCCGGACCGGGAGGGTCGCCCGGCTTTTCGGGGGCGCGCAGGGTCTGGCCGACGTAGTGCGTGGACCAGGGAGCGCCCGAGGAGTACGGCCAGGTGCCGTCGAGGACGATGTGGTCGGGGCCGTCGGGCCGTGCGACGCCGACGGGGGCGACCGTGGAGGCGGCCCGGAAGTCGCCGCCGGGGGCGAAGAGTTCGTCCTGCGCCTTCTCGTCGAAGACCGTGCAGACCTGGAGCACATGGGCGGCGGTCAGGGACAGGGCCCAGCCGGTGGAGGGGCAGCCGCGGGCGATCTCGACGACCACGCGGTAGAAGACGGGCAGGCCGAACTCGTGGCCGCCGTAGCGGCGCGGCTGGAGGATCCGGTAGAAACCGGCGCTCAGGAAGTCGTCGTGGGTGTCCTCGGAATAGTGCGTGAGCCGCTCGGTCTCCGCCTGGCGTGCGAGGAGCGCGGGCCTCAGGGCCGCGGCCCGTTCGATGATCTCCCGCTCGGTGAGACCGGGTTCGAAAACCGCTGTCACGATGCCTCCTGACGTGTGGGGCCGTCCGTGCTGCGCTACCGGCGATTCAACACGGCCGGGCGCCGCACGGTACCGACCGGATATCGCCAAGTGCCGTCAGGTTGCGATCAGTTGATTTACGGTGACGACCTGGATCAGCGGGCCGTACAGCTCCATCACGTCCAGCGCCCTGATGTGCGAGGCGTCGTCGGCCCCGGCGCAGGCGTCGGACACCACCAGGGTCTCGACGCCCGCGTCGGCGGCGGCGAGAGCCGTGGACAGGACGCAGCAGTCGGTACTGACACCGGCCAGCACCAGACGCCCCTCGGGGCCGACGCGGGCGGCCAGTTCGGGGGTCCACTTCCCGAAGGTGGTCGCGTCCATGACGTGCTCGTGCGGTGCCCGGTCGGCGAACTCGGCGGTGAGGCGCCACAGCGGGGCCTCCGGCGTCTGGAGGGCGAAGGGCCACCGCGCGTAGTAGGCCCGCCAGGCGCCCGTGGGTTCGCCGGGGGCGACGAAGCGGGTGAACGTGACCCGTTCGGCGAAGGCCGGCAGCAGTCGTCGTACGCCTGCCGCCGCCTCGGCGTACCGAGGGGCGGCCCAGGGGCTGTCGGGCTCGGCGAAGACGCGCTGCATGTCGATGACCGCGAGCCACCCCGTCGTCATATGGCGTCCTCCTGCGCGCGGACCCGTCCGCGGCCGAAGGCCAGGGTGCCGAGGAAGCCGACCGCCAGTGCGGCCAGCACGCCGAGGTTGGCGTACGCCCAGGCGCCGGACGTGCCGCCGAGGCCGAAAGGGCCGAGGAGATAGCCCTGCCAGTCCAGCCAGCTCGCGGCCGAGTTGGTGACCAGGCCCCAGCCGAGGGCGGTGGCGAGGACCGTCAGGATCAGCGGGGTGGGCGGTACGTCGCCGTAGCGGCCGCTCGGGCGGTAGAGGTCGTTCTCGTCGTAGTCGCGGCGGCGCAGCAGGAGGTCGGCGAGCAGGATGCCGCACCAGGCGGCGATGGGGACGCCGAGGGTGGTGAGGAAACCCATGAACTGGCCGAGGAAGTCGTCGGCGAAGAACACGATGTAGACGGAGCCCGCGATCATCAGGACGCCGTCGACGAGTGCCGCCAGCGGGCGCGGGATCCTGAGGCCCGCCGAGAGCAGGGCGAGGCCCGAGGAGTAGATGTCGAGGACGGCCCCGCCGACCAGGCCGAGGACCGCGACGACGGCGAAGGGCACCAGGAACCAGGTGGGCAGGATGATGGTGAGCGCGCCGATCGGGTCGGCGGCGACGGCGGCGTTGAGCTCGGTGGACGATCCGGCCAGCAGCAGCCCGAAGACCAGCAGGAGCAGCGGGGCCACGGAGGCGCCGAAGGTGGTCCAGCCGACCACGCCCCGGCTCGACGAGGTCCGGGGCAGATAGCGGGAGTAGTCGGCGGCGGCATTGACCCAGCCGAGGCCGAAGCCGGTCATCATGAAGACCAGCGCGCCGATGAACTCCTGGGCGGAGCCCGCCGGGAGGGCGCTGACGGTGCTCCAGTGGATGTGGTCGGCAACGAGGCCGACGTAGACGACGGTCAGTACGCCCGTCACCACGGTGATCACGGTCTGCAGCCGCATGATCAGGTCGAAGCCCATCACCCCGCCGACGACGGTGAGTCCCGCGACCACGACCAGCGCGATCACCTTGGTCTCGGTGCCGCCGCCCCAGCCGAGCCGTCCGAAGACGGTCGCCGTGGCCAGGGTGGCGAGGGCGCACAGCACGGTCTCCCAGCCGACGGTGAGCATCCAGGAGACGACCGAGGGGAGGCGGTTGCCGCGCACCCCGTAGGCGGCGCGGCTGAGCACCATCGTCGGCGCGGAGCCCCGCTTTCCGGCGACCGCGACGAAGCCGCACAGCAGGAACGAGAAGACGATCCCGATCACGCCGGCCACCAGCGCCTGCCCGAAGGAGATCCCGAAACCGAGCACGAAGGCGCCGTAACTCAGCCCGAGGACACTGACGTTGGCCCCGAACCACGGCCAGAACAGCGTCCTGGGGGTGCCCTTGCGTTCGGCGTCGCCGATCACGTCCAACCCGTGTGTCTCCACCTGGACTTGTCGCGTGGCGGATCGGCCGGCGGGGGATCTGTCGTCGGGGGATCCCGATGAGTCCGTCATCGTCTACCTGCCTGTTCAGACGTGTTGGGGCGACGGTAGGCAGGCGGCGCGGTGGCGTCAATCACGCGGCGAAGGAGTGACCTCGGCCGGTCGTCGGGGAGCCCGGCGTGACGGGCCGGCAGGGCCGCCTGGGAATGCCGCTCCAACTCCCCGCAGGGTGCCGGCCGTTCGCCGAGGATGACGTGCTCGTGCAGCCGGCGGCCGGCGGCCGGGCGGATGCTCGCCCCCGCCGAGGCGCCGGCCGGTGTCCTCGTCCGCCGCCTCAGCACTGGGTGCCCGCCAGGCCCGTCAGCCGTACGAGTTCAGCGGTGCTTGATTCCGGCCTGGGCGCCGGGGGCGAGCGTGGGTTCGGTGACGGGGACGTCGCCGAGGGCCTGGTCGACGGCTGCGAGGAGGTCGTCGGACAGTTCCACGCCGGAGGCGGCCGCGTTGGCGTGGACCTGCTCGGGGCGGGAGGCGCCGGTGATCGCGGAGGCGACCTCGGTGCGGCGCAGGACCCAGGCGAGTGCCAGGGTGGGCATGCTCATCCCCGCCTGCTCGGCGATCGGAACGAGACGCTGGACCGCCTCCAGGATGGCCTCGCTGTAGACGAGGTCCTGGGAGACCGCCATGTCCGCGGACGCGAACCGGCTGCCCTCCGGCACGGGCTGCCCCGGCTTGTACTTGCCGGTCAGGACGCCCTGGGCGAGCGGCGACCAGACGATCTGGGAGATGCCGTTCGCGGCGCTGAGGCCGAAGACCTCGGCCTCGGGGGCCTGCCACAGCATGGAGTACTGCGGCTGGGAGGAGACGAACAGACCGGGACCGGCGAGGTCGATCGCCGCCTGGATCTGCTCCGGGGTCCACTCGCTGAAGCCGATGTAGCGGGCCTTGCCCTGTTCGACGACCTTCTGGAACGCCTCGACGGTGTCCTCGATCGGAACGTTGGAGTCGAAACGGTGCGCCTGGTACAGGTCGACGTGGTCGGTCCTGAGGCGGGTGAGGGAGGCGTCGATCTGCTGGGCGATGTGGGCGGGTGACAGTCCCCGGTCGGCCGGATCGTCGGACATCGGGAAGTAGACCTTGGTGGCCAGGATGTAGGAGTCGCGGGGGTGGGCGGACAGGATCTCGCCCCAGGCCGTCTCGGCGGCCCCCCGGCCGTAGGCGTTGGCGGTGTCGAAGAAGTTGATGCCGGCGTCGAAGGCCGCCTCGGTACAGGAGCGGGTCGCGTCCGCCTCGATGCCGCCGGAGTAGGTGAGCCAGGATCCGAGCGAGATCTCCGAGACGTTCAGGTCCGAGCTGCCGAGTGTGCGGTACCGCATGGTTGTCGCTCCTTGTTTCGGGCCGGCCGCCGGCTCAGGGGCAGGGCTGACGAGACTGCTGTCCACGCTGCTGTCCACCGGAGTGCCGACCATGCCACGCTCTCATCGATACGGTCCGCTCCTTCACTCGGCGTCGAGCTGGTGATCGGCCCAGACATAGCTCTCGGGCAGCAGGTCGGTGATGCGCACGGTCCGGGTGCGGGCGCCCGTGCCGACGATGACCTTGAGGTCGGGGAAGTAGTCGAGCAGGACCTGCCGACAGCGGCCGCACGGGGGACGACCCCGCGGTCGCGGTCTCCTACAGCGACGATCGTGTCCAGCTCATAGGCGCCCTGGGCGGCCGCGGCACCGATGAGGACCAGTTCGGCGCAGGGGCCTCCGGTGAAGTGGTAGGCGTTCACGGCCGTGACGATCCGGCTGTCCCGGGCCCGGGCCGCGGCCGCCATGGTGTGGTTGTCGCCCCGGCAACGCGTGCGGGCGACATCCGCCGCGGCCTGGACGAGTTCGTGGTCGACGGGGTGGGGCCGCGTGGTCAACTTCTCCGCCTTCGTCGTGGGTCAGGCGAGGTTGACCCGCGTGAGGAACACGTGCAAGCGAATATCGGACGAGGCACTCCGGGTGCCACGGTCGCCGGTAGCGGTCTTCCCACACCTCCAGGACGGCATGCTCACCCTTCCCGCAGCGCCTTGTGGTCTCCCTCAGTGCGCCGATCAGTCGCGTGCAGTCGATGGGTCGCGTGCAGTCGTCGCGGGCCGGCGGCGCGACGAGGTACCGCTCCACGACGGCTGACCCCACCCGCACGTGCCATACGCGATCATCACGCCCTAGTCTCTTCTCCTGTTCGAAACACCTACGGGCACGGGTCAAGTCGGGGGAAGACACACATGGCATATCGGCGCGCGGCGATACCGGCCCTGGTCGGCGGCCTGCTGATCACGTTGTTGCTGTGGTGGGCGGGGGCGAGCGCGCAGGCACTCCAACTGCGCGGCAGCACCAGCGTGTTCGACGTCGACTCGGTGAACGAACTCCGGCGCTGGCTCACGCCCTGGTCGTACGACCCCTCGACGGCCCTGCCGACCGACGGGGACGGCGGCACCCGGTACTCCGAGCTGTACCGCACCGCGATGCAGATCAGGTTCGTGACCCTCTTCGCGTTCTTCGTGGCCGGCGCGCTGCCCCTGCTCCGCAGGATCCCGCCGACTGAGGGCCGTACGCCGGCCACGCTGCTCGCGCTGTGGGCCTGGAGCCCGGTGGCCGCGACCCTGGCCGTGACGGTCTCCGCGCCCTGGCTGATCGCGTCCCGGGGACGCGGCAGCTACCGGGTCCTGCCGCAGCTCGCGGGAGTGATCGGGTCGAGCGGGCCGGTCGCGGTGTTCGCGGGGCTGGCGACCGCCCTCCTCACCGTGGTCGTGGCGCGGGTCACCGCCAGGGGCGCGGACCCGCTCCCGCGGCGCAGTGTGCCGCCGCGTGCCGCCCGCACGGCCGCCGGCGCCGGAACGGCGGTGGTCGCGGTGTCGCTGGTGGTTCTGTCGTACCAGTCCGTGGCGGCCTGGATCCAGACGTCGTTCAGCGGAGCGGGCCTGCTGTCCGAGCCCGGTGATCTGCTGCGTCAGTGGCTCCTGCTCGGCGCCTGGAGCGGCCCGGCGTCCATGTCCGTCGGCCACTGGCTGCTGTACCGGGCCGCCGACGTGCTCCTGCTGGCCGTGGTGTGGTGGTCGCTGCGCCTGCTGCCCGGCCTGCTCACCCGGACGACCGCCCCGGCGATGGTGCTGGGCGCGGTCTGCGCGACCGTGCTGGGACTGCTCGCGAGCCAGGTCCTGCACATGGCGGTCGACGACACCGCCGCCGTGTGGGGTCCCGTGCACGTGTTCTCCGCGCTCGGCACGGGCGTCCCGGCCGCCCTCACCTTCGGTGTCATGTCAGGACTCGCGGCCCTCGCGACACTGCGGTTGGCCGGAGACCGTGACCCCCTGCCCGCGCCTGCGGTCCCCGCCTGAGCCCTCCGGCAGCATGCCGTGATGCGTATCGACATCGCCGACTGGGGTGTCCTCGGCGACCACCACGTCGGCTTCGGCGCCGGCACTACATCACGGAACTGCGGGCCCACGGCGCGGCCGAGATGGCCGGCTGTCGGCTGAGAGGGTGGCGCCCCCGGGAGCTGGAGGTGCGCACGCGGGCGGCGACCGGCCGGCCAGCCAGGCATTTCGCTGTTGTCCGTCGTGAGCGCGATCCGGGCCCGGCCGGCATCCCGCCCGCACTCGCAGATCTACGAACCCCCGCACCCCTCAGGGCCCGCACCCGCTTCGGCGTCGGGCTTGAGGGCCCGGACGATCGCCGAGTGCATGCCCTCGGCGACCGCGTGGGTGGGGACGATCTCGATGCCGGTGAAGCCGGCGGCTTCCAGGCCCGCGCGGTACTCGGCGAAGGACAGGGCTCCCGCGATGCAGCCGACCCGGTCGCCGCGTCGGGCCCGCTGTTCGGCGGTGAGGGCATCGTCGGCGACGACGTCAAAGACGCCGAGGCGGCCGCCGGGCTTGAGGACGCGGAAGGTCTCCGCGAAGACGGCGGGCTTGTCGACGGACAGATTGATCACACAGTTCGAGATCACGACGTCGATCGTGTTCGCGGGCAGCGGGATCGCCTCGATGGAGCCCTTGAGGAACTCCACGTTCGTGGCGCCCGCCTTCGCCGCGTTGGCCAGCGCGAGGGCGAGCATCTCCTCGGTCATGTCCAGCCCGTACGCCCGGCCCGTCGGGCCGACACGGCGGGCGGAGAGCAGGACGTCGATACCGCCGCCGGAGCCGAGGTCGAGGACTCGCCCGCCCTCGCGCAGTTCGGCCACCGCGGTCGGGTTGCCGCAGCCGAGGGAGGCGGCGACGGCCTCGGCGGGCAGCGTGTCGCGCTCGTCCGCGGCGTACCGGGTCGACCCGAAGTTGTCGTCGGCCTCGACCGGCTCGGGCCCGCAACAGTCGCTGCAGGCCTCGGCGACCTGCAGGGCTGCCGCCGCGTACCGCTGTCGGACGGTCTCCCGCAGGTCGCTGGACTGCTCACTCGGCTGCCCGCTCATGACTCTCCCCCTGCTTGTGTTGCTGTCCCCACACCGTCAATCGGTCATGTTCGCCCGCCGCTCGGGGCGACGCGAGCCCATTCCGCCTCCCAGTCCCGCAGCCGCCGACGGTCCAGCCGCAGGCGAGCCCAGTGTCCACCTCCGAAAACGACGGCGCCGGTGCCCGCGGCGACCAGGACGCCCGTCAGCACCGACTGCAGGCGCGCCTCCGCCGCGGTGAGGGGTGCGCGCACGAGGTCGCCCCGGCGGTCGGTCCACACGATGACGGAGGTGCCCGCCGCGGTGCCCGGTGCCACCCGGGTCAGTCCTGTGTGCGTGGATCCGTCGAGTGCCGTCCAGCGCACCTTCGCCCATACCGTCTCGTCGCTTCCGTCCGCCGTCTCGGATGCCGTGCGGACCCCTTTCCCGACGAGTACGGCCGACACGGTGTGCAGTGAGGCACGGCGGGCGGCGAGGTCGTCGTCCATTCCGGCGGCCGCCCCCGCTCCGGCGAGCAGGCCGCCCAGCAGGGCGAGGGTCCAGGTGGCCAGGAGGAGCCACGCCTCCAGCCTGTCGCTGCGCCTGCGCAGCGGATTGCGCCGCCACCGCCACCACCACACCTTCCGCACGCGCGTACGACCCGTCCTCACCATGAGCCGTCACCCCATCTCCTCTACGGGCGGGCGTCCAGGGCCGCCGACGCGCCCTCAGACCGGCCGGTCGCCCGATCGGTCCGTACGGTCCTCGCGCGCCCCGCCGACGGGGGCGACGGCGGGCAGGTCCGGGTCGAGGTTCGGCCTGCGCGGCGCGCCCAGGAGCGCGCAGTCCACGTCCACCACTCCCTCGACCGCCCGGACGAGGCGCGCGGCCACGGGCACGATCGAGGTGTCCCGCACCCGGCCGGTCAGGGTCACGAGCCCGTCCCGCACCTCCACCCCGATCGGTTCCACGGGGTCGGGGAAGAGAGGCGCGACGACCTCACGGCGCACCTCACGGGCGATGTCCTCGTCGTCCCGCAGGAACACCTTGAGCAGGTCGGAACGGCTCACGATGCCCTGCAGCACGCCGTCGGCGTCCAGCACCGGCAGCCGTTTGACGTTGAACCGCGCCATGGTCCGCGCGGCCCGCGCGAGCGTCTCGTCGGCCCGCGCCGTGACGGCGGGGGCCGTCATCAGCTCCTCGGCGACGCGTGCCCCCGCCTTCGCGAGGTCGGGGAGTCGCCGCAGCCGGGCGTACCGGTCGGGATCACCGTCGCGGAACTCCTCCTTGGGCAGCAGGTCGGACTCGGACACCACACCGACGAGCCGGTGCTCGCCGTCCACGACGGGGAGGGCGCTGACCTTCCACCGTTCCATGGCCTTCACGATGTCCTTGAACGGCGTGTCGCCGCTCAGGGCGACGACGGTGCGGGTCATCACGTCACTGACCGTGTGCGGGGTGCCGGGCATGACGGCCTCCGGTGGAGCTGAGGAACTGCGCCTGTCTTCAGGATCCGCCACGAGCGCGCGGAGCGCATGGGCCGATCGGCCCATGCCCGCCCGGCCGCACCTCGGCGCCGTGTGGCGGCCCCGGTCGCGTCGCGCCGGCCCATCCGTCCGCCGTGGGCCGAACGGCCCTGATCGCAGCCCGGTCGGCCCCGGCCCGGCGGGATGGATCGGGACCTTGGTCCCGACCTCGGCGCCGATGGTCCCGCACCTCTCCACCGGCGCGCGAAACACCCCGGAATGCCGGAATTCCCGTTGCTATACAGGGTCTGCCGCCAAGCGATCAGCGGTCATCGACTTGCCACCCCTGGAGGCTTCATGCTGTCCGCCGAGTCCGCCGCCCTCGTGAAGGCCACGCTGCCCGCCGTGGCCGGGGCCCTCGACGAGATCACCGCCCGGTTCTACGCCGCCATGTTCCGCGACCGGCCCGAGCTGCTGGACGGGATGTTCAACCGCGGCAACCAGGCGAGCGGTGACCAGCGACGGGCGCTGGCCGGTTCGATCGCCGGCTTCGCGACCGCCCTCCTCGCCGACCCCGGGGCCCGGCCGGACGCCTTGCTGGCGCGGATCGCCCACAAGCACACGGCGGTGGGGGTGACCGAGGACCAGTACACGATCGTCCACAAGTACCTGTTCGGGGCGATCGCCGGGGTCCTCGGCGCAGCGGTCACTCCCGAGGTGGCCGCCGCCTGGGACGAGGTCTACTGGCTGATGGCAGGCGCGCTCATCGCCCAGGAGGCCCGCATCTACCGGGAGGCCGGAGTGGCCCCCGGTGAGATCTGGCGGCCGTGGACCGTGGCCGAACGCCGGGAGGAGACGCCCGACGTCGTCTCCTTCCTGCTGCGTCCCGCCGATGGCCGACCCGCCCCGGCGGCGAAAGCCGGACAGTACGTCAGCGTCCGCACCCGGATGCCGGACGGCGTGCACCAGTTGCGCCAGTACAGCCTGTCCGGCGACCTGGGCGGTGACCTGCGCCGCATCACGGTCAAGCGGGTCACCGGCACCGATGGCGGCCCCGACGGCGAGGTGTCCGAGCTGCTTCACGGCACGGTGCGGCCGGGGGACGAACTCACCCTGTCCGCGCCCTTCGGCGACGTCGTCCTCGACGAGTCCGACACCCCGCTGGTCCTCGCCTCCGCCGGCATCGGCTGCACCCCCATGGTCGGCATGCTCGCCCGGCTCGCGGCGACCGGCTCCACCCGCCCCGTCCTGGTCCTGCACGCGGACGGCTCCCCGGACGAGCACGCCCTGCGCACCGAGACACGCGAGCTGACGGGCCGACTGCCCGGGGCGCGGAGCGTGTTCTGGTACGACCGTCCCGGCACCGCCGAACCCGACGCCCGCGTGGGCCTGATGGACCTCGACGGGCTGGACGTGCCCGCCGACGCCACCGTGTATCTGTGCGGCCCGCTGCCCTTCATGCGCGCGATCCGCACCCGACTGCTGCGGCGGGGCGTCCCGCCGCGGAACATCCGCTACGAGGTCTTCGGCCCCGACCTGTGGCTGCCGGACACCACGGCGTGAGGCCCACGGCCCGCGTTCACCCCCAAGGAGACTGGCTCATGCGGCAGTCCTCGCACCAGGTCCCCGAGATCGTGCTCGGTGTGGACGCCCGCCGGCCCGCCGACGACGTCGTCCGCTTTGCCTTCGACTGTGCCCGGCTGTGGGGCGTGCGCCTGCGTGCCGTCCACGCCTGGCGCTTCCCCTCATCCGCGGCCGAACTGCCCTTCGGCGTACCGGAGGAGGATCGCGCCGCCTGGGAGGACCACGAGGTGCAGCTGCTGTCCGACGCGCTGCGGCCGTGGCGGGAGAGGTATCCGGACGTGGCCGTCCTGGAAGACGTACGCCACTTGCCGCCGGCCGAGGCCCTGGTCCTGCGGTCCGCGGAGGCCGGCCTGGTGATCGTGGGCCGAAGCCGCACCGGTGAACTGGGAGGCGTGGCACGCGACGTGCTGCGTGAGGCCCTCGGCCCTGTGGTCGTGGTGCCTGCCCGGGCCCTCTGCCCGCCTGCGCACACGCTCCGTCGGGCGGGGTCGTCCCCCACATCCCCGCACCGGACGGGAACGGGGGCCCAGTCGGCCCAGGGCCTCCGGTGAACGGCGTCCCCGAGCCGTCGGCGTGCGTCCGGACCGGTTCCGCGTCGGGATCAGTCCCCCACCGGGACCCGCCACACCAGGACGGTGCCGCCCGCCTCGGGACGGTCCACGGTCAGGGTCCCGCCGAACCCCTCGGCGCGGTCGGCCATGTTGCGCAGTCCGCTGCGGCGGCCACCGGCGGGAATGCCCACCCCGTCGTCGGTCACGGTCAGCTTCATCTCGCGCCCGTCCGTCTCCAGGACCACGTCGGCGCGGCCGGCGCGCGCGTGGCGGGCGACGTTGGTCAGCGCCTCGGACAGCACGGCGATCACGTCGTCGGCGATCTCCCGGGGTACGTCCGTGTCGACCAGGCCCTCCATCCGGATGCTGGGGGCGAAGCCCAGCACCGGTGCCGCCTCCCCGACCACCCGGACCGCCCGGGCCCGCAGCCCCGATCCCGCGCCGCCCTCGCGTGAGCGCAGACCGAAGATCGTGGACCTGATGATCTTGATGGTCTCGTCGAGGTCGTCCACCGCGCGCGCCACCCGCTCCGATGCCTCGGCGTGTCCGATGAGGCGGCCCGCGCTCTGCAGGGTCATGCCGGTGGCGAACAGCCGCTGGATGGCGAGGTCGTGCAGATCACGGGCGATCCGGTCACGGTCCTTGAGCACCGCGATCTCCTCGGCGTCCTGGCGGCGCTCCGCCAGTTCCATCGCGACCGCGGCCTGCGCGGCGAAACCGCGCAGAGGTTCGATCTCCTTGTCGGTGAAGGGGGTGCGGCCCGCCTCCCGCACCAGCAGGACGACTCCCCGGGGTCCTTGCGCGCCCGATCCGATCGGCACCGCGACCGCCGGACCCAGCCCGGCGAAACGGTCCGCGGCGCCCGCGACCCGCTCGTCCCGGGAGACGTCCGCGCTGGTGACGGGAGACGCGTCGGCGAAGGCGTGCCCGATGAGACTGCCGTCCATGGGGAGCACGAGTCCCCGGTGGGCCTCCGCTTCCTTCCCGACGGCCAGTTCCACAGTGAGCGAGTCGGTGTCGTCCATGGGCGTCGCGACCAGGGCGAGGGCGGCACCGGTGTTCTCCCGGGCCCGGTCCGCGATCAGCCGCAGGACCTCCGCGTGGGCGCCGCCCGACATGAGGCGGTGGGTGATCTCGGCGTTGGCCCGCAACCAGCGCTCGCGCAGCCGGGAGTCCTCGTAGAGGCGGGCGTTGTCGATGGCGACACCTGCGGCCACCGCCAGGGTGGACAGCACCGCCTCGTCCTCCTCGTCGAACTGCGCGCCGCCCCGCTTCTCGGTCAGGTACAGGTTGCCGAAGACATGGTCGCGCACCCGGATCGGGACGCCGAGGAAGGTGTTCATCGGCGGGTGGTGGGGCGGGAAACCGTACGACGAGGAGTGCTCGGAGATCCTGGCCAGCCGCAGGGGCTCGGGGTGGCGGATGAGCTCCCCGAGGATGCCGTGGCCCTCCGGATAGGGTCCGATCCTCGCGATCTGCTCGTCGCTGACCCCGACGGTGTGGAAGGCGGACAGCTTCCTGCCGTCGGGGCCGATCACGCCGAGGGCCGCGTACCGGGCGTCGACCAGCGCGGCGGCCGCCTCGACGATGCTGTGCAGCGCCTGCTCCAGGTCCAGTTCCCGGCCGACCGAGAGCACGGCCTCCAGCAGGCTGTGCACCCGGTCGCGGGTGCCGCGGGCCGCGTCGAGGCGGGCCTGCAGCTCTTCCAACAGCTCGTCCAGCCTCAGCTGCGGCAGCCTGACGCGGGCCTCCCCGGTCTCCTCCGAGCCACCCACCAGCGATCCTCCAGACCCCTCGGCCGGCCTTCTTGCCGTCACCTGCCAAGGTAATGGTCCGGGACCAGGGACCGACACGGAAACCGGTCGGGAGCTACGCATTGACCCTTCGCTGCCGTTCAGCCGTCCCACGTCCAGTCCGCGACCTCGGGCAGGTCGGTGCCGTGGGCGCGGATCCAGTCGTGGTGCCGCAGGCGGGCGTCCTCCATCCGCTGCCGTACGGCGGCGGCCCGCACCGCCAGGCCGGGCACGCGGTCGATGACGTCCATGACCAGCCGGTACCGGTCGAGGTCGTTGCGGACGACCATGTCGAACGGTGTGGTGGTCGTGCCGATCTCCTTGTAGCCGCGCACGTGCAGGTGCGGATGGCCGGCGCGGCGGTAGGCCAGGCGGTGGATCAGCCACGGGTAGCCGTGGTACGCGAAGATCACCGGCTTGTCGCGGGTGAACAGCGCGTCGTACTCCGCGTCCGGCATGCCGTGCGGGTGTTCCTCCTGCGGCAGCAGCCGGGCCAGGTCGACGACGTTGACCACGCGGACGGTCAGGTCCGGCAGGTGCCGGCGCAGCAACTGGGCGGCGGCCAGGACCTCCTGGGTGGGCACGTCACCAGCGCAGCCGAGGACCACGTCGGGTTCCCGGCCGCCGTCCTCGGTCCCGGCCCAGTCCCAGATCCCGGCGCCGCGCGCACAGTGCGCGCGAGCCTGGTCCATGGACAGCCAGTCGAAGCAGGGCTGTTTGCCGGCGACCACGACGTTGACGTAGTCGCGGCTGCGCAGCACGTGGTCGGCGACGGACAGCAGGGTGTTGGTGTCCGGCGGCAGGTAGACCCGTACGGCTTCGGGGCTCTTGTTGAGGATGTGGTCGACGAAGCCGGGGTCCTGGTGGGAGAAGCCGTTGTGGTCCTGGCGCCAGACGTGCGAGGTGAGCAGGTAGTTGAGAGAGGCGATGGGCGCGCGCCAGGGCAGCCGGCGGGTGGTGCGCAGCCATTTGATGTGCTGGTTGACCATCGAGTCGACGATGTGCACGAACGCCTCGTAGCAGGAGAACAGCCCGTGCCGTCCGGTCAGGAGATAGCCCTCCAGCCAGCCCTGGCAGGTGTGTTCGGAGAGGATCTCCATCACCCGGCCGTGCCGCTCCAGGTGTTCGTCCACCGGAAGCATCTGCGCCTGCCACGCCTTGCCGCTCGCCCCGTAGACCGCCTGGAGCCGGTTGGAGGCGGTCTCGTCCGGGCCCACGATCCTGAAGTCGCGGCGCTCACCGGTGCGGCGCATGACGTACTCCAGCATGTCGCCCAGAACGCGGGTGGGTTCGTGGACCGTGGCGCCCGGCTTGTCGACCTCGACGGCGTACGACTCCAGGTCCGGCAGCGGCAGTTCGCGCGTCAGCAGCCCGCCGTTGGCGTGCGGGGTCGCGCCGAGCCTGCGCGCGCCGTCCGGCACGCAGGAGAGCACCTGGGCGCGTGGCCGTCCGTCCTCGTCGAACAGCTCCTGCGGCCGGTAGGACCGCAGCCACGCCTCCAGCTGCCGCAGGTGCTCGGGGTTGTCCCGTACGGCGGACAGCGGGACCTGGTGGGCACGCCAGGTGCCCTCGACGGGGAGGCCGTCGACCTCGGCGGGGCCGGTCCAGCCCTTCGGGGTGCGCAGCACGATCACCGGCCAGTGGGCCCGCTCGGGGACACCGTCCTCGCGTGCGCTGCGCTGGATCGCGTCGATGCGCTCGAGAGCGTCGTCCATGGCCGCGGCCATGGCCCGGTGCACGGCCATGGGATCGTCGCCGGTGACATGGATCGGCGCATGGCCGTAGCCGCGCAGGAGTTCGTCGAGTTCGGACTCGGGGAGCCGGGCGAGCACGGTCGGATTGGCGATCTTGTAGCCGTTGAGGTGGAGGATCGGCAGGACGGCGCCGTCGTGGACGGGGTCGAGGAACTTGTTGGAGTGCCATGAGGCGGCCAGCGGGCCGGTCTCCGCCTCGCCGTCCCCGATCACGCAGGCGACCAGCAGGTCCGGGTTGTCGAAGGCGGCTCCGTAGGCGTGCGAGAGCGAATAGCCCAGCTCGCCTCCCTCGTGGATCGACCCGGGCGTCTCCGGCGCCACGTGGCTGGGCACTCCGCCGGGGAACGAGAACTGGCGGAACAACCGCTCCATGCCGGCCGCGTCCCTGCTGACGTCGGGATACGTCTCCGCATAGGAGCCCTCCAGCCAGGAGTTGGCGAGGACGGCCGGTCCGCCGTGCCCCGGGCCCCAGACGCACAGGGCGTCCTGGCCGCGGGACCTGATGACGCGGTTGAGGTGGGTGTGCACGAGGTTCAGGCCCGGGGAGGTGCCCCAGTGCCCGAGCAGCCTCGGCTTGACGTGCTCCGGGCGCAGGAGCTCTGTGAGCAGGGGGTTCGCCAGGAGGTAGATCTGGCCGACGGACAGGTAGTTCGCAGCGCGCCAGTGGGCGTCCAGGGCTTTCAGCTCGTCGTCCGTGAGCTCGGCGGGCGCCTGCTGCGTGTCGACGGACATCGGGATTCCCTTTCCTCGGCGGGTCTCGGGGCGAGTGTGCACGCTGATCCGCGCCTCACCACCTTCTGCCCGCCGACCGGGTACCCGACAGGGCCGTTCGGGCCACCCCCTGGGGCCCGGGTGCCCCTCATCGGGGCCGGCACCAGGACGACAGGGCGGTGGGGGCGGCGCAGCAGGCTGCGCCCGACCACGGCGAGCCGCGGCCCGTACCGTGGCGGTGGGGCCCGACGACCGCGAGGCGGCCCTCCCGGGCCGCTTCCAGCAGGGCGCACGGGGGCCGAGACCGGCACCGGCACGCCCGCGTCACGGTCGGACACGGCGTACAGGATGTGCGGGGTGACACGCCGGTCCACGGCTTCCTCAGCCGGAGCCGGTCCGCCGTGTGCCTGCTCAGAAGGGCAGCCGCGTACCGTACAGGGTGCGTCCGCCGACGAGTTCCCGTCCCGTGATCAGCTCGGGCTCGATCCGCACGAACACCTCCGTCGGTGAAGGCGCCCAGGAGCGCGGCCCGACCCGGCACAGGCGTGCGTGCTCGGCCGGGTCGGTCACGACGCCCGCCCGGCCGGTGACGACGACGCTCCAGCCGGACTGGGCGGCCACATCGACCTCGTCGGTCTCGAAGGCCACGACCACGCCGTCGACCGCGCGGACCAGCTCCGAGGCCGCCGCCGTGCGCAGCAGCACGCCCCCGCCGTCGTCCAGGCAGAAGTTGACCGGCAGGACGGCGGGCAGGGCATGACGCGTGTGCACGATCCGGCCCACGGGCACCTTCGCCATCAGGCGCAGGCACTCCTGCCTGTCCAGTTCACGGAAACCGTCGTCGGGGTGCATGACCGGTCCCACCTTCGCCGTCCGCTGCTACGTGCGCTCCACCCTGCCCCCGTCCGCGGCGGGCGGTGAAGGGCCAACGGTCCCGATTCCCGGGGCGGGACGGCCCTGAAGCGGGACAGGGTCCGTCCCCCGTGGGTGGCACTGCATCGGGTGACGCGGGACGATCCTGCCGTGCCGCGCCCTGCCCGGGCTCGTACGGCCCAGGCCGAGCGCGCCGATCCGGCAGCCGCGCCGGCCGCGCTCCTGAGCCGGAGGCCCGTCGAGCCCGTGCCGCCCCGGCCGGGCTCACGCGCCGGGCAGGGCCCCCTGGACGTGGAAGTTGAAGTCGCCGTGGCCGAGCGTGCCGTACAGGCGCAGCCAGATCGGCAGGAGCATCTCCACGCCGCGGGCGCTGGTGATGTCGCCCAGGTCGATGACGCTCGCCTCGGGCCAGCCGAAGGAGTTCAGCAGCGCGCTGACGGTCTTCTTGGCGCCGGTGTCGTCGCCGCTGACGAACACGGTGTGCTCCCCTGCCACCCGGGCCGGCTCCACCATGACGAAGCAGTTCATGGTGTTGAGGGTCTTGACGACCTTGGCGTCGGGGAAGGCGCGCTGGATGCGTTCGCCGAGACTGTCGGTGTTGACCGGGTCCAGCGTCGGCGGCATCCCGGCGGAGAAGTCCAACGGGTTGGCGACATCGATGAGGACCTTGCCGCTCAGGTTGGCCGCACCCGCCGCTTGGAGGGCGTTGAGGCTCTGGTCGCCTGCGGTGGTGTTGACGACCGTCTCGGCGAAGGCCGCGGCCGCCTCGAAGGTCTCCAGACGCACCTGACCGTGGTCGGCGTGCCACTGGGCGAACGGCGGATTGCCCATGCCGTCGGGTTCGGTACGTGCGAGAGTGGCCCCGGGGTCGCGGGTGCCGATCACGACGTCGTGGCCGAGGGAGGCGAGCTTTCCGGCGATCGTCCGGCCGACGATGCCGGTTCCGAGGACTGCGTAACGCATGGGAGTGGGTCCTTCCGGGACTCGGGCGACCGGCCGGGGCCGTGCCCACGACGAATCCGAACAAGGTCGTTCTCTGCGGCGTGATGACGGTAGCTGTCGTTGCGTCGGGCTGTTCCCCTCTATCGTGGAAAATCACATCATGATGGCTCGTGTCGAGGCAGGCTGCACATGAGGAAACCGCAGATCGACTACGCGGCGGTCTTCCGGGCCCTGCCCGGCATGGTGGCGCTCCTGACGCCCGAACTGGTGTACGTCGATGTCAACGACGATTTCGTACGCGTCACCGGTCGCGCCCGCGAGCAGCTGCTGGGCCGCTACATCTTCGACGTCTTCCCCGAGAACCCCCATGACCCGGCCGCGGCCGGGATGCGCGAGACACGGGAGTCGATGCTGCGCGCGGTGGCGACCGGCGAGCGCGACACCATGGCGGTGGTCCGTTACGACATCGAGGACCCCCTGCGTCCCGGCCACTGGCAGGAACACTTCTGGAGCCCGGTCAACGCACCCGTCCTCGACACCAACGAGAAGGTGACGCTGGTCGTGCACCGGGTGGAGGAGGTCACCGAACTCATCCGCGCCCGCGGCGGCCCGGGCGGCGACGGCCGGGCACGCGTACTGGAGGCGGAGCTGTACACCCGGGCCCGGGAACTCCAGGAGGTGAACGAGCGCCTGCGCCAGGCCCACGCCCACGAACGCGAGGTCGCCCTGGCTCTTCAGGAGGCCCTGCTGCCCGCCCCCGGACCCCTGGGCCACCATCAGGCGGCCGTCCGCTACCGGCCCGCCGTCGGGGCCCTCAATGTGTGCGGCGACTGGTACGACCTGGTCGACCTGCCGGGCGACCGCTTCGCCGTCGCCGTCGGTGACGTCGTGGGGCACGGTCTGGCGGCCGCCTGCGTCATGGGCCAGCTGCGCAGCGCGCTGAGCGCCGCCACCCGCGTCGCCGACGGGCCGGCCCGGGCGCTGGAGGCCCTCGGGCTGTACGCCCGTTCCGTCGCGGGCGCCGAGTCGACCACGGCGGCCACGGCCTTCATCGACTGGGACGACCACACCCTCACCTACAGCAGCGCGGGCCATCTCCCGCCCGCCCTGCTGCACCCCGACGGGACGGTGTCCTTCCTGGACCGGGCCACCGACCCGCCGCTCGGCGCCAGCCCCGAGCACGCCACCCGCCCGGAGGCGACCACGCCCTTCGAGGAGGGCGCCACGCTGGTCCTCTACACCGACGGTCTGATCGAGCGCCGCACCGAGGACATCGACACCGGCCTGGCCCGTCTCGCCGACGCGCTCACCCGCCACCGTCACGCCGAACCCGAGGAGCTGGCCGACGCGCTCCTGGCGGAGCTGCTGCCCCCCACCGGCAACGCCGACGACACCGCTCTCGTCGTCATCGCCCTCTGAGAGGGATGACCGTGGTCCGGGCGCCCCTCAGTCCTCGGCGGGCATGACGCGGGTCACCTTGCCCTTGGGGGTCGCCTCCAGATAGCCGGACTGGCTGTACTCGTTGCTCAGGTAGACGGCCATGCCCAGCGGGGTGTCGAAGGTGTCGTTGGGCTGTCTCACCGTCACGTAACGGGTTTGCGGACCGTCGACGTTGAGCTTCTTTTGGGCCTCTTCGAGCAGCGTGGGCACCTTGCCCCAGTCGAAGCCGCCAAGACGGAAGGGCCGGTCGCCGCCGGACAGGGTGCCCTTGATGATGCCCTTCTCCACGCCCTGCCCCGGACGGTAGGTGTAGCTGTCGTACTTGCTGTCGCTGCCGTTGACCATCAGCTCGGCCGACACGTAGCCGTCGTACACGGTGAAGTCGCCGAACCGGTCCCGGCCGCTCTCCCGCTCCAGCGCCTTGACGGCGGTGCGGATGCCGTCGGCGGTGAGCAGGGTCGTGGTCGTCGTGTCCTTCGACTGCCGGGCCGCCGGGGCCGCGGTCGGTGAGCCGGTCGATGCCGGGGCCGAGACGGCGGAGGACGAGGCGCCGGTGTCCGCGGTGCCGCCCGAACCGCCCGAGTCCCCTCCGAAGGGCAGCAGCCACCACAGCAGGACCAGGGCGCCCGCGACCGAGGCCCCCGAGACCCCGAGCAGGACGCCTGGTCCGGACCGGTGCCCACGGCCCGCTCGCACAGGCGAGGTCACGGGCTGCCCCGGCCCCGCGAAGACGGGCGGCGGCCCGAACCCGGCGGGGGCACCGGCGAGGGGGGCCGTGGGCGGACCGAAGGCCCCCGGGTACGAAGGGGCCGCAGCGGCGGACGGCGGGTTCAACGGGTAGGAGGTGGAGGACTGATGCCAAGCGGTCGCCGGACCACCCTGCCCGGACTCGATCACGGCCAGCTGCCGGTCCAGCACCGCGGACGACGGCCGCGCCGCCGGATCCCGTACGAGCACGCTCATCAGTACGTCGCCGAGGGCACCGGCCCGCACCGGCGGCGCCACGTCGTCGTTGAGGACCGCGGCGAGGGTGGCGAGGGTGCTGCCGCGGCGCAGCGGGTGGTGGCCCTCCACGGCGGTGTACAGCATCATCGCGAGCGACCACAGGTCCGAGGCCGATCCGCCCTCGTGGCCCGAGATCCGCTCCGGTGCCATGAAGTCGGGAGTGCCGATGATGGAGCCGGTGACGGTGAGGCTCGTCGTCTCGCGGATCGCGGCGATGCCGAAGTCGGTGAGGACGGGGCGCCCGTCGGGCCTCAGCAGGACGTTGGCGGGCTTGACGTCCCGGTGCTGGATGCCGGCGTCATGCGCGGCGGCCAGCGCGGCCAGCACACCCCGCCCGATCCGTGCCGCCTCGGCCGACGGCATCGGCCCCTGGGCGAGGCGGTCGGCGAGCGAGCCGCCGCTGACCAACTCCATGACGATCCACGGATAGGTGCCCTCGCCACCGTCGACTATGTGGTGGATCGTGACCACGTTCGGGTGGTCGATCCGGGCCAGGGCCCGAGCCTCGCGCAGCACCCGCTCGCGCAGCGTTCGCGCGCTGTCGGGGTCGTACTCGGCGAGGTCCCGGTCGGGCGGGCGGACTTCCTTGACCGCGACCATCCTGTGCAGCACCAGGTCCCTGGCCCGCCAGACCGTGCCCATCCCGCCGCCGCCGAGACGGGCCTCCAACTCGAAGCGCCCGTCGACGACTCGTCTGCCGGGGCCCTCGTCTGCCTCACTCATGGGCGGGAGCATACGGCGACGCCGTCAGAGCCACCCAGCCCAGGGGGGCGAAGGCCGGCGCCGAGCCGCCGTGGCCGCGGACACGCGGGTGAACCGGTCCGGCGTACGGGAGTTCAGTGGGCCGGGTTGCCCTCGGCCGTCCCCCGCGCCACCGCCGGCTCTCCGGGTGCGATCTGGACGCCCTGGGCGGTCGGCTCGGCCGGAGCGGCGGTGCTCTGCGCCGTGCCGTCCTCCTTCATGGCCTTGGCCTCGCTCTTGAGGATGCGCATCGACTTGCCGAGCCCGCGGGCGGCCTCGGGCAGCTTCTTCGAGCCGAACAGCAGGATGATCATGATCGCCACGATCAGCAGGTGCCAGGGCTCCAGTCCGTTGCGCAGCATGTCGTACGTCCCTTCTCCGCGCTCATAGTTGCCAGCTTGCGCAACTGTACAACCACGGAGACGGTCCCCGCCTCACTCGTCGGAGTCCTTCTTGTCGGTCGCCGCCGCGTACGCCTGCGCGGGTGTCATCGGGACCCCGTTGAGCGAGACCGTCTTGTAGGGGCTGACCTGGGCGCATTTCTTGGCCTCGTCGGCGGTCTGGGCGTTGGCGTTGGAGACCGCGGCCTTGGTGTCGGCGGGCGCCGGCGAGGACGAGCCGCCCGGGAACGTGGTACCGCTCGTCCAGTCGCTGCCGATCACCAGGGCCAGGCCGGTACCCGTGCCCCCCTTGAGGTGCGAGGTGCGCAGTCCGAGCGCCTTGGCGACGGTCTGGGCCTCGGCCTTCTGGCCATTGCCGTAGGTGAGGATGGTGGTCGTCGCGGGGCTCGGCGCATTGGCGGTGGTCGTGGCGGAGCTGAAGCCCTGGCCGGTGAGCGCGTTCGCGACGACGGAGGCGCGGCCGGTGATCTCGGTGCCGTTCTCGACGGTCACGGCGATCCGGGAGGCGGGCACCGCCGAGGCCTTGGCGGTCGCGGGGGCCGCCGAGGACTTCTTGCCGGAGCCGGCGGAAAGGGACTGGTCGTCGGCGATGCTGGAGAAAAGGGCCTTGGCACCCGCGCCCACCACCACCCGGTTGGTGTCGTTCGGGTCGGCGGCCGTCTGCATCGTGGTGAAGGTCATCCGCTTGGTGGGGACCTTGTTCACGTCGGCGGCGAGCCCGATCAGCTTCTTCACGCTGCCGAGGCCGTCGTCCACGGTCAGCGCCTTGGTCGCGGCGTCGGCCAGGTCGTAGACCGCGGTCGGGTCGGTGAGGGTGCCCGCGCTCTTGAACTTCCGGATCATCGCGCTGAGGAAGATGTGCTGGGAGACCGTACGGCCGAGGTCGCTGCCGTCCCCGAAGCCGTGCCGCGAGCGGACGAACTCCAGGGCCGCCTGGCCCTTGAGGGTGTGGTCGCCCCTGGAGAGTTTCAGGTGCGAGTAGGTGTCGTACACGTTGTTGTCGACGCACACGGAGACACCGCCGACCGCGTCGGACATCTTGACCACGCCGGAGAAGTCGAGCTTGACGAAGTGGTCGATGGGGATGCCGGTGAGCTGGTGGATGGTGGCGACCTGGCAGGCGGGGCCGTACCGCAGCGCGCTGTTGACCTGGCCGTAGTAGCCGGAGGTGGACTCGCCGCTCTCGCCGTCCTTGCAGGCCGGGACGTCGACCATGGTGTCGCGGGGGATGCTCATGACGGTGGCGTTGGAGCGGTCGGCGGATATGTGCACGACCATCTGCACGTCCGCGTTGCCGTTTCCGGTCTGCACACCGGTCTGGGAGCAGCCGCCGCCCAGCTTGCAGTCCGCCTTGCTGGTCCGGCCGTCCGAGCCCATGACCAGGATGTTGATGGGGGTACGACCGAAGGCGTCGGCCTTCTCGGAACCGCCCTTGCCGTCGAGCGCGACGCTGTTGATGTTGCCGTTGAGGTGCTGGTAGAACCACCAGCCGGCGCCGGCCGTGCCCAGGACGAGAAGGGCCAGACATATTCCGACGATCTTCAGCACCCGCCTGCCGCGCCGCACCGGACGGGCCCGGCGACGTGACCCCTTGCCGCCTTGCGAGCGGGCCGCAGCGCGGGCCGCGGCCCTGCCGCCGGGGCGATGCGCTCCGTCGGCCTCACCCTCCCGCTGTCCCGGAACCCGGCCGGTGCGGCTGCGTGTGGCCTGACCGCCCGGGCTGTCCCACCGGTCGCTCATCTACCACTCCCACGAAACGGTCGGGCCCCTCAGGCCGGGCCTTGGAGGGGGCGGCCGGGCGTGCGCGGCGGTGTACAGGCAGGCCAAGCGGGAACTTCGCCTAGGTTGCGTAGTTGCGCAATCTAACAAACCCCTGGCGCGACCAGCACGGACCGCGTCGCATTTCACGGGTGAGAGATCTCATGACCGAACGCGGCAACCTCCGGGACGCCTGACCCTCGGGGGGCGAGGTCCCGGTCCTCGGCCGATCCTCCGAGCCGCGGTTCGCCGACGTCCCGACCCCTTCTTGACCTCGTCGAACGAGGAATCGCCCCCCGGGGGCGCCGGCGCCTAGAAGCTGCGAGAGCCGGCGTTGTGCGCGACGGCCGGGCCGGTACGGGCGGTCAGCTGGCCGACCATGACGCGGACCACGGTCACGATGTCAGGGTCGTCGACGTAGTAGATCTGCCGGCGACCTTCACGTCGGGAACGCACGAGCCCGGCGAGTTTCAGTTTCGCCAGGTGCTGGCTGACCGCGGGCAGCGCGCCGCCGACCCGGTCGGCGAGGTGGGTGACATCGCTCTCGCCCTGGGACAACGCCCACATGATGTGCAGCCGGGCCGAAGAGGCGAGCAGTCCGAACGCGGCGGCCGCCTCGGTCAGGACCTCGACGGACGGATCCTCGATGCCACCGGCGAGTGTCGCCACGATCCCCTCCCACCCCGGTCACCGTCGACGCACGTGTGCTGTCTCAGTGTAAGGGGTGGCACCCCGACCACGAGAGGGCTTCCAGTTCGCTGGTTGCGCAATGTAATAAGCGTGTGAAAGAACATCGACGACTTGTCATCAGCGACCTGTCAGCCCTGCTCCTCCCTGGCCTCACTCCATAAGCTTGCGCAATCAGGCAACCGAAGGGTCGTGGACCGGGCGCACTCCGCCTGGTGAGGCCCGACTGGAGGACTACACCGTGGGCATCATCGGCTGGATCATTCTGGGTCTGCTCGCCGGAGCCATCGCCAAGATCCTGCTGCCCGGCCGCGACCCTGGCGGCCTGATCGGCACCACCCTCATCGGGGTCGCGGGAGCGTTCGTCGGTGGATGGCTCTCCGCGCGCCTCTTGGACCGCCCGGTGGAGAGCCACTTCTTCGACCTCTACACCTGGGGCGCCGCGATCGGCGGCTCCCTGGTGCTGCTGATCGGCTACCGCCTGCTGTTCGGCAACTCGCGGAACTGACCCGCGGGACGCACCCGCTGCCGTCGCCGGCCGGCGGCAGCGCAGAGGGGGCGGCACGCTCCGTACCGCCTTGCGGGGGCGTGCCACCACCGCTCGGGGATCCGCTCCGCGCGGCTCGCCGTGGATGCCCGGCACAGGGCCGCAAGAACGGGAGACCGGCCGCCGCGGCAGCCCCACCTGCGAGGCCGCGACGGCGACAGCGGGCCGCACCTTTCCGCCAGCGGTGGGAGATCTCGCGCGCCGCGCCCCCTCGGCCACCGAACGCGCGCCAACACCCAGGCGAATCACGCCTGTTCCTCCGGTCGCAGACCGAACGTGCCGTTACGAGAATCAAACTACTGTCTCCGCCTTAATGCCTGTCAGCGGCTAGGCCAACCGAGGCAGGCGCAGTAGCCGTTGTCATGCGTATGGCACCTCGCCGAATGGCTGCCGCCATCAAGAAACCCGCACCCAGGAGAAATGCGGCAGAAATAAACCACCCGATGGCCCCATGTGGCAGAATCAATACGGTGACCAGAAACGGACCGAGTACCTGACTCACTCCAATCCCAGTGGCAAATAGGCCCTGATATTGCCCCTGGGCATCCTCTGGCGCGAGTTCAAAGCTAGCTGCCCAGGATCCTGTTGCATGCAAGATTTCACCGAGCGCGTGCGCAGTGCCGGCCACCAACAGGATACCAATGGTGAGCCATCCTGTCACAGGCCCCGACAGCCCGAGCAACAAGCATGCTGAGGCCAGGAGAACACCAGCCAGGGAAACGCAGCGGCCCGCATGGCGCAGCGGCCCGAAGCGACGGCCGACGGGGACTTGCAGAACAAGGATCACCAACGTATTGAGCAAGAAAAGTACGGCAACGAGCCCGCGCGGCGCATCGGTGTATTCGGACACCCACAGAGGGATTCCGACCTCCAGAATGGCATAGTGCAACTGGAGCAATGAGTTGATCAGGACGACGGTCACGTACGAGCGGTCCGCCAACGCAGCCCACCGGCTGACTTTATGTGCGTCAGCCACAGGAGGTACTGGGGGTACGCGCATTACCGCGACAGCTCCGCAGAGGAAACAGCCACTGCCGACGACGAGCAGAGTTTCATAAGTCGCCTGGCGGTCGGAGGCTAGGGCGATGCTCGCCAGTGCGGTACCCACTGCGAACCCCAGGTTGGTCACGGATCGGAGATACGCGCGAGTCACTATACGTTCATTTGCCGGAATCAGGTGTGCAATCAGCGTCATGCGCACAGCTGAATCGCCCTGTATCGCGAACGCGAGAAGGCTGGCGGCAACAACGAAAGCGGAATATGACTCGGCTTGGGTGTACAGCAGAACTGCAGCCGCCTGACACGCGAGCAGCGCGATGAGCAGTCCACGGGAACCCAGTCGGTCGGACAGTCTGCCGAGCGGGATTCCCGCAGTGAGACCAATGAGCGCCGCGACGGCAAGCCCAGCACCGACCTGCGAAACCGACAAACCGACGATACGGGTGAAATAGATCGAGCTCAGCGTCACGACGAGGCCAGTGCCCATCGTGTGCAAGGCAGTGCTGAGAGCTAGCGGTCTCGCCTGCCGCGTGGGGGGTAGCAAGTTTCGCGACAGAGCTTTGACTCGGCCTTTTGATTCGACCGTCACTTGAGATTCATTGATCGACGTCGCACTGTTCGTCACGCCGATGCTCCCAAGAAGCACCATGAGCTGGTGACGTCGCCCGTCGCGTGACCCTCGCGCTGCTCGTACTCAACTGCACAGTGAAACACCCCGCTCACCTCGCCGCCGACTTGCCGGTTGACTCGGAGGGATGTTTCGCATGCGCCGCGGGAATTCTGGCACTCGCGGCCACAAATGCGTCGAGAGCATCTCCGGGGATGGCCTGTACCGCGCTGTCCGGCGCATCATCAGTGGACGGGAGGATCGTGATATCGATCTGCGCAGCCAGCTCACGAGCCAGATCCACCGCCCCAGCCGGTGTACCGCCGAGCGTGATGACATGGCCGACATAGTCACCACCCCACCTCAGCCCGAACGACCGCTGGCCCGGAGCAGGTACCTCCACCTCCGATACATCGTTGCGGGCCGCCACCTGTTCGACACCAGTGACGCCGGCGATAGTGCCCGCCTGGGCCGTGAGGAACCTGATTGCCGCTGACCTCTGGGCCACGGGCGGACTGCTGAGAGAAACGCCCCGTCCGGCTGCGAGCTCGAAGACCAACTGCTCCATGTCGATGCCATGAGCCAGCCTGACCAACTCGTTGATGTGGCCACCGGCCCGGCGGCAATGTGACTCCACGACCTCCGGTCCCGACGACGTCAGAATGATCTCGGTGTGCGACGGCCCCCACTTGAGACCCACAAGGTCCAGCAGGCCCTTCACGAGTCGGTGACAAGCTTCCAGCTCATTGGGGGGAACGGGTGCGGGCACTGCGTGCCCGATCTCGATGAACTCATCACTGAGCTCTTTCGTCGTGGCAGCGAGCGGGATGTGCCGTCCATCGATAGAGAAAAACTCGACGGATATCTCGGTCCCGACGAGAAACACCTCAGCCAGCATCTCGGTCAGGCCGGCATCGGCAACCCAGCGCCACGCCGCCTCGGCTTCCGCAGGAGCACGCACCAGCCGGACCCCCCAGCTGCCACTCCCCCCTCGAGGCTTGATGATGGTAGGTCCGTGGTTGCTTACGAACCTCGTGAGGTCATCCGCGCAGGTCACCATCTCCGACGCGGCGTGGCTGAGACCATGCTTACGCAGCAGGCTTCGGGTGGCGAACTTGTCGTTGAAGATCTCTGCGATCTCGAATGAATTACCCGGCAATCCAAGTTCTGACGTGAGATGACCGGCGATCATCTGCAATGCTTCGGCATGGCAGACAATATTCGAGAAAGGTGATTCGGAATGCATCTCCCGAACCATCTGAACTATCCCAGCCAAGTCGCCGAAATCGACGATTCTTACATCCTGGCAAATCTTGGATGCTCGCTCAGTCAGATCGTCAGTGGCCCTGATGTTTACTATGCGGAGCCCAAGCCCCTCAGCCTTCATGAGGAGTCGGCTGGTGCCCCCGAGGACGAGGATTCGGCGCGGTTCCATTGACTCAGTCCTTCATGTCCAGTCTGATTCAGCCACGGTAATGATCTCCTGGCGATCGACGGCTGGCATCAGCGGCCGTAAGTCGCGTGCAAGCCGGACCCGGTTGCCATGGCGAGCGGCGCCATGATGCGAGCGCTCGTACCCGCACTGCATTCAGCCGGCGTCCAACCCGATGATCAACGGGCTTCTTCCAGCACTGGCAGATATGAAAAAACTTCGTCCGATTTCAAAATATCGGACAAATCGAGGAGACGGTCGACTGATTCGGACGCTGCTATAACTCGCGCCAAACGGCCGGCAGACGTCCCGCGCTGCCATTCTGGAGATTCTCCGACCTTACAGAAGACTTCGGCCTCCACGACTCCGTCAAGAGCCAGGAGTTCATCAACCGTTGGCGCCTTCGAGACCGTCACGTCCCTCGCCGGGGATTGCGGAATGTACTGCCCCGAACTGCGCAAACGAGGCCCCAGTGGCGCAACCTCACGTCCTGTCGCGACTGCAGCCATCGCAGCGACAATGTCGTAGTCGAAACAGAGATGAAGCATCTCAATGACAGCGCCACCAAGTCTGCTGTTGACCTCAATGATGCGAGGGCCGTCAGCGGTGAGCATTATTTCCGTGTGGACCATCGAATTTGTGATCCCGATGGCATCAATTGCTTCTGTAGCACACCCGAGTATCGCATCGACTCGTTGCTCGGGCAGTGTTGACGGCATCAGGTTTCCGTTTTCCCGGAAGGACTCCGAGAGCGGGAACTTATCCGTAACTACTAGGTGATTGATCGAGCCGTTCTGTACCAAAGACTCGACGCTCACGTAGTGGGCCAGGCGCGGATCATCGTGCCACTGCTGGCCTATCAGCATTTCTTCCAGAACGAAGTCCGCCGATCCGTTGCCGCGGGGATCCGTCTTGTACCGCCTGGTCGCGTCCTCCCACAATTCTGCGAGATCGATGCCCGGCGTGATCTGATACGTCGCCACACTGCTGACCCCGACGGAGGGCTTGAGTATGGCCGGCAACCCAACCTCTGCCACTGCGCCAACCAGTTCACTCAGGCAGCGCACAGCGGAGAAGCGGGGTATGGGAGCTCCCGCCTTCGCGAGCGCAATACGCTGCTCCTCTTTGCTTCTGAGAGCAGGGAGCGATGAGGGCGAGTTCGCAGGAAGTCCCAACGCGAGCGCCGCGGCATGAGTCTCTGATACAACCAGCTCACTGAACCCGAGGATTCCTTCAGGCTGCCATTCACGGCAGAATTCTATGATCGACCCCAGGGGATCGCTGCCGCCCAGCAGAGGTGAATGCTCGCAAAACTGGCTGATAGCCCGCGCGTGCGCCTCGTCCTTTTCTCGGTCACCTGTGGGGGCCCAGAGAACGTGTACGTCATACCTCGCAGTGAGGCTTGGCATATACCACCTCGGTGGTGGTGGCCCCGGACCATCGAGGAACACCAGCCTTGGAAGTTTCGTTTCGCCTGGCATTCGATTACTCCTTAGCAAGGGATCGCAAGGAACGCTCATGGTCAGTAGTGGGCAATTGAGAGGCCAGAACCTCATCGGGGCACTCTCCTGCACGGTTCGAGTGCGCCGGCCGACCAAGCTAGTCACAGACTGCACAAGGAGTCAAGCTGTGAGTCATCTTTATGACTTCGATGTCGGCTGCAAATGCCAGCATAAGGTGCATATACCACCACAGATAGAGAGATCCGAGGCCCCCGCGAGGTGATGCGCGGCAGGACCGGCCGACCAATCGCAAGTTCAGTCACATCTGTGACTCTCTATTGACTCGGTAGTCAACCTTCCGTAGCGTCAAGAGCACGAGGCGCACAGGCATGGCCTACGCGCCAGACAGCATCAGCCCAATACACCAAGCGGTTTAGTCGCTTTCTAGAATGAGGGGGCATTGGTGTCCACAGGTGTCACACTCTTAGTCGGCGGTCGGAGTACCGAACACGATGCATCTCTGCACGGATATCATCACGTACTTCACGAACTACTGAAAGAATCGGACCGTGTCACAATCGACTCGGTGTTCTACATCAGCCGTTCGGGCGTCGTTCACGTTTTCAAAAACGGGCCGTGGCCCGAGGATGAGGCCGGACTCCTCAAAGGCAGCACGCTTCCGCTGGGCTCAGCTGTCGAACGTCTGCGAGAGAGCGGCTCGTTCGTCTTCTCTCTCCTGCACGGCAATGAGGGCGAGGACGGGGGATGGCAAGGCTTGGCGGAGGTCTTCGAAGTTCGCGGGAACTTCGGCCCCACGCTGGCCTCGGCCGTGGGTATGAACAAGTATCTCCAAGCCAGCCTGGCGACGGCCTTGCTCCCCGCTCTGCATACCCCGCGTTCTGTGCTGGTGCAGGGGAACGCGTTCGATGCACAGCGCATCCTGAGCAAGATCGGTGCGGGCCCCGTGGTGGTGAAGCCGAACCGGATGGGCGCATCGTTGCTCACAACGTGTCTGCACGCCCCGACCGAAGAATCCCTGGCAGCAGCAGTCAACGCAGTTGCGCCGTATGACACCCAGATCCTTGTGCAGGAGTTCATTCGCGGGCGCGAGTACTCCTGCAGTGTCTATCGGGAAGAGGGAAAGTTCGTCGATCTTCCCGTCGCCGAGATTGTTTCGCAGGGGTTTTTCGGCCACGAGGAAAAACACGTCAAGGGGCGTGCGCGCATCGAGCTGTGCGATGAGGATGCAACAGTCACAGCCATCCGTGAGTTGTCGCACTCACTCTTTGAGGCGACCGATGTTGCCACGTTCGCTCGCTTTGACTACATCGTCAGAGACGCCGAGATCTACTTCCTGGAGGTCAACACCCTTCCCGGCTTGATGTCCGGCAGTATCTTCCCGCGGGCGCTCGCCGCATCCGGTCGTACTATCGCCGATCTCGTCTTGGCCTCGGTTGGGGACTACGACGGCCGTCCTTCACGGAACAAAATCAAGGAATACGAGATCAGTCACTGAGTCCGCCCATTCCCCCGGGTGGGCCCCACACCCTGTCACCGTGAAGGACGGCAATGGCCACGCAGCAGAAGGAAACAATCGAGCCCACCCGCACTCGCATCGTCAGGATGCAGCCACACGGATGGCGCAGCATCCTGATCAAGGATGAGTCACAGCAGATATCAGGCGCGTTCAAGTACCGAGGCAACGCTCATAAAGTAGAGCAGTTACCGTCGGAGAGCGCCCTGGTCACAGCATCCACCGGGAACCACGCATCCGGCTTGGCCCACGCGGCATCGGCTCGCGGGCTGTCGCTTCGTGTCTTCGTGCCCCGAACGACGCCATTGGCCAAGCGGCGCAAGATCACAGGTGCTGGCGCTGACATCGAGTTGGTGGATGGCGGCTACGACGACTGCGAGGTTCTGGCGCGCAGGTACGCGTCCGCACGGTCCGCTGTTTTCGTACACAGCTTCGACGACCCTGACATCATCGAGGGACATCGGAGCCTGTACCGCGAGGTACGCGAGGAGGCAGGCCTGCCCGACACTGCTTTCGTGCCCGTCGGAGGTGGTGGTTTGGTCGCGGCCGGCATCGCCGAGTGGGGCAATGAGGCCACTGAGATCGTCGGAGTGGAATATGAGGCCGCCCCGGCAATGCAGTTGTCGCTGCAGGCCCGCCGAAGAGTGCAACTCGAGTCGGCTCGCGGCCTGCCGGAGGGCCTGCTGGTGCGACGAATCGGAGCCCGTTCGTTTCAAGCGTGCCGCGACTACGGCCTGAACGTCCGCACCGTCGGCGATGAGGAGCTGCATCGAGCGATGCGCATCCTCTGGGCGGAGGCGGGGATCCGGGCCGAGGGAGCAGGAGCAGCAGCCTTCGCGGCGGCCTTGCAGAACCCTGACCCCCGCAGGAGGGCGCTCTGTGTCGTCTCGGGCGGGAACATCGACGACGAGGTGTGGAAGAACTGCATTCTCGGTTAGCCCATGCCCGGCCGCCTCTGCTGACCTATCGCTCGAGGACTACGCCTCGTTGAGCGAAAGACTGCGACAGCACGGGCCATGGCACCTCGGCGAAGCGTTGGGAAATCCCAGGCAGGCCCGAGGGGTTGTGGATCTGCAAGTGGCCGGGCGCACACCCGACAGCGAGAACCAGATGCCCGCCGCGGCTAGGCGGCAGGGCCTCCGGGTCCCGGATCAACGGGTGCACGGACAGCATCACCAGCTTCCCGTCGCTGAGGAGCCCCGGGAGCTCGTCGGCCGTCAGGTCTGTCCGGACCTGTGCTTTGATCCCCCAGCGCTGGGCTGCGTGTTGGGCGAACGGCACGTAGATAAGACCGTCCAGACCGTTCTCACGACGCACATATGCGCCAGCATCCAGAAACTCCCGGGCCAGGGTCACCAGGCCGGCCGATGGCAAGTTCCAATAGTCCAGCGCCATGCGCAGGCAGGCCATTCCGCATATGCGCCACGACCAAAAGGCATATTCGTCTTCGCTGGTGGCTCCTGAACGCTGCCAGAGCGGATCGGCCTCAGCCTTCACCTTGCCTGCTAAAAGGTCGGGCACCAGGTCTGCCGATTCCCATTGCGAGTAGTACGGCACCGCATGCCGGATCGAAATTTCTTGGGCTGTAATTTGCTGCATGTCCCCATTTTCGCACACAAGCTGGCATGATTCGGCGGACATGCCAGCGGAAGGACAGGACGATAGCACGACGCCAAGTCCAGCGCGACATCCGCTCGTCATGAACTGTGCGAGGGAATTTGCACATGAAGGTTTACATCAGTGCAGACATGGAGGGAATTTCCGGTCTGGTTGACGCGGCGGATGTTCAGCCACCCGGGAGGGATTACGAACACGGCCGTGTCATGATGACCGAAGATGTCAATGCCGCCATTTCCGGAGCCTTGTCCGGCGGTGCGACGGACGTCTTGGTGAACGACGCACACGGGCCCATGCGTAACATGCTTCCGGACCGGTTGCACCCAAGGGGTCGCCTCATCAAGGGGCGATCCAAGCCGATGAGCATGATCGAGGGGCTCGACAGCGATTTCGCCGTCGTGCTCTGCATTGGCTTCCATGCACGAGCCGGCTCGCCGGGCGTCATGAGCCGCAGCTTCATGGGGCACGAGATCGAGGACATGTGGCTGAATGGTCAGCCTGTCGGCGAGATTGGGCTGCTGCATGCGGCGGCGGCCGCCTTGCGCGTGCCAGTCGGACTGCTGTCGGGAGACGACGCCGCATGCGAGGAGATGGCCGCATGGGACAGCAGCGTGACAACCGTCCCTGTCAAGTTGGCGCGGGATCGGTTTGCCGCTGAACTGCGGCCGGTCATCGAAGCCCGAGCCTCGATCCAGGCGGCAGCACACAATCTGCTCGCGGAACTGTCGGCCGCACCGCGTCAGCCGTCCGCCCCGGCGGATGTCTGCACGTTGGCGGTTCGCTGGCAGTCAGCCGCCGTGGCAGCTCATTTGCTCGGCATCCCGGGCGTGACCATGCGAGACACCAGGACGGTCCAGGCTGAGGGGAAGATGCCTGATCTGTACCGGCTACTCGGGATCTTCCTGCGGGTGGCAGGGTCGCTTGCCAACCAAGGGCCCTACTGCTGATGGGCATGTCATGCCAAATGCAATATCCATTACGATAAAGGGCAACCGAGTAACGGATTCAGTCCCTGAGCGTAGGGACGCCTTGGCGTTCGCGGATTCGGATGATCCGGTGATGGGGGCCGCACTCAGGTCGTGCGCTCGGCCGGGCAATGCGGGCGAGATCCACAGCAACCGGCCACAAGGGTCGGTCACGAGCTGCACGTACGCCATGTCGGCGGTGCTTGGCGGAGTAGTCGGCCCGGCCGTCGCCGATCCGGGCGCGCTCCGCACGAGTGCCGTCAAGGAGAACGCGGTCGGGATCGGTCTCGCGCAGCAGCTTGGGCAGGCCCGGTGCACGCTCCCTCCCGGGACTACCACCTCAAGAAGCGCGCTGAAGGGCTGATCCACACCCAAGCACTGCTCGCTCTTGCCCGCCGCCGAGTCGACGTGCTGTGGGCCATGCTCCGCGACAAGAGACTGTTCACCCCCCCTCCAGCCTCCCGACCGGCTTGACACGGTCATTGAGACTCACTCCACGAGCGCATGCGGCAGGTCGAGTGCGGCAGAATACGGAACCAACGCGGCTCCTGTGCCTGTGGGTTGAGACTTCGAACACCTCCCCCAACGGCACGGGAGCCTCATGCGTGCGCACCCCGTCGGCGTCGCCCAATCGGCGGCCACGCCGAAAACGCTCCCTGTGTAAAATCTGCGAGCTTGACTGCCGGTGTCATAGATTTGACATCCGTTTGCCACGTACTATGTCTCCACTTGACACTTAGAGACGCAACACCCGTCCCGCCGCACCCCTAATCACCGAGGACAGCTCGAGCAGCGCCGGGACTCTGATCCCCCATGTCAGGATCAGAGTCCCGGCATGACGCAGCAGGATCGCTAAGGCCACTCGATGTCCGTCGTCGTGCAAGGTAAGGAGGGCCGTTGGGCCTCTTCTGCAGCTTGACTGTTGCAGGGCCTCCTCATCGCCACGGCGGGTGTAGCGATTGGGCGGCGCGTAGTGCGGGTCACGCGGATCTCCTAGCGGGTCGAAGGATGTTCAATGGAGATTAGACAGCCGGCTTTCGGAAAAAAGCTGAGGACTCTTCGCCTTGAGAATGGGCTGACACAGGCGGATCTAGCGGGAGGTCCGGTCTCCACGAGTTATGTTTCAAGGATTGAGAGCGGCTCTCGCATTCCATCCGTGGAGACAGTCCGATATGTGGCAGCAAAACTTGGTGTCACCATAGAAGAACTTCTTTCCGTCGATACATCTGAAAATTCCTGGAACGTAACAGCAGCGGAGATCTCTACCCTGCTCGCAGATAAGGACTTTCCAGCCGTCATCGACGCGTTGCACCCATACGGTGCAGATCTGTCGGCACGGCTTCCCGAGGGATGGGCCTGGCAGATGCTGTGGGCCAGGTCTCGCGCCCATACGGAACTGCAGGACGGACAGGGGCGACGCACCGATCTGCACCAAATGGTGGCGCTGACCAGGAAATGGGATGCACCATCTCTGCTTGCAAGACTTCTGGTCGACCTATCGGATTCCGCACGCGCCCTCGGCGACATTGGAGAGGCACTTGCCGCAGCCGAGGAGGCCCTTTCCATCGTAAATCACATTTCTCCGGTTATAAATACGCTAAGGATCCAGTGTTTTCTCGCGGTGATGGCAGCCGAAACCGAGGCCGGCTTGCTGCATCAAGCGATTACGAAGGTGCCACAGGTGCTTGACGCAGCAAGAGACGCTTCACCCTCGATGAAAGCGCGGGTGTATTGGAGCTGTTCCGGCGTCAAAGTGCGGCAGGGCGCCTTCCGAGAAGGGAAGGAACTGATCGACCTGGCCATTTCCACCATGCCGAGCCGGGACGATCTCCTCGGCTGGGCACGATTGCGTGTGGCTGCGATTTCCCTTCACCTACGGTGCTCAGAATCCACCTCCCCCATGATGCACACGTGGCTCAAAGAATCTTCCGATGCCCTTGCCTATGTGGGGCAACCGGTTCATCACGCCGAACTCAAGGCCGTTGCCGCGCGTATGCACTTGGCAGAAGGCCGCACTGCCGAGGCACGCGCTGAGGCGGCCGATGCGGAGAATTCTGGGCTGCTGTCCTTCCACGACAGACTGCGCACAAAACTCTTGCGCGCCGAGGCTGCAATGAGACTGGGCCACGGCAGGGAAGGGGCTGGTATCGCAGAGGCGGTCGCCGAGGAAGCTGAATCCGCCGGCTACCTAGAACTCGCCGCCGAAGCATGGAAGACGGTGGCGGTCGCTCATAAATCCCCCCCGGTTTTTTAAATCCGCCCGTTGCGCTTTCTTCGTACTGCGTTAATGGACCGTTAAAGAATATACGTCTTGAAGCCTTTGGCGAATCGGACGCAGACGCATCTTACGATCTTCAACAGGATAACTGTACCGCGAAACGGGAGTGACACATTAAGCCACAACACAATGGCTGGAACTGTGCGCCAGTCACTCTCTGGCCTCTCCGCACTTAGGGACATGACGCCAGGTCAGGCGCTGACAGAGAAGTGATCCCGGTTCCCTGGTGGCGTCATTCTCGCATCGCCAAAGTCCCGTGGTCGGCCTGTTGTGGCTGAAACTGTTTACCGCTTGGAGGTGTGGCGCTATCCCTTCCGTGCACATGGCGTGTCGCCTTCCTTGCTCAGGAGGAATCAGCGATGTCCGGGCTGTGGCGACGGGGCGTGATCCCTGCGGTACGACATCCGGGTGAAGCGGGAGGCCGTGCGGCTGGAGGCCACCAAACGGTTCGAAGTCGGGGCTGGGACGCCCAGGTTGCGGTGGAGTTACGGGTGTCGGACCGGCTGGTGGGCAGCAGGGTGGTGCCGGTGCCTTGACGCCACGGCGGGCTCGGCATGCGGCCTGGCCACCGTGTCCTGGACATCGGCTCCGACGGCGACGACAGAGTCCTGAACCCGCCGCCCTGGCCACCGAGCGCATCATGACAAAGACGGCAAGGACCTGTACGAGTTCGTCGTCCACGGTTATGGCGACCAAGGGCGCCTCGCCGCGCAGGAGATGGCGGAGCAGGTCGAGCACTGGCAGCGCAACCACCGCGGCGCCCGCTCCCCCCTCATCACCGCCCGCCCGGCAGTCGGCCGCGCTCCGGCGGGCACGGTCCACGAACCGCCCACCGACGCGAAATGTGCTGGGACGAACGCGCACCGCGTGGTTCAGACGTAGCGCACTGCCCCTGCCCGCACAGACTCAGCAGCGAGCTCGGGCTCGGTCTCTGAGACCGGTCACCTCCTACGCAACGGCTCTGAGTCGATCAGCCCCAGATGTCCGAGTGCAACGGAGCGCGGTCAGCACCAAGTTCAGCACGGGAGCCAGCCCCGCACCGTCAAATCACCCCGAACTACGCGTCCCGGGACGGCACTCGTTCCGACCGCTTTTTCTACGGTGTGCCGACACCTACGCATCCCCGCTGGCCGTCCGTCCGCCGCGTGTGCCTTTGCGCAAGCGGGCGGCCTGGCTGTCGGCATTCTCGGAGGTGGTGTGCGGGATGCCGCGGCTTTCAGGTAGCGGCGTGGTCCTGGAGACTCAGACGGATTTTGACGGTGAACCCGCCGCGTGAGCGGGGTCGCTTCCACCGCCACCACGGGCTCAGCGGCCCCAGCGCAGCGCCGCCGTCTGCACGGGTGCGTCCCACAGCCGCAGCATCTCCTCGTCGGCCCGGCAGAGTGTCACCGAGCAGCCCGCCATGTCCAGCGACGTGACGTAGTTGCCCACGAGCGCCCGCGCCACCGGCACGCCCCGGGCCTCCAGCAGCCGGGCCACCTCGGCGTGGAACCCGTACAGCTCCAGCAGCGGCGTCGCTCCCATCCCGTTGACCAGGGCCAGTACCGGCCCGTCGGCCGGAGGCACGTCCCCCAGCTCCTCGAGTACGGCGCTCACCGCGACCTCCGCGATCTCCCGGGCAGGCATCATCGCGCGCCGCTCTCGGCCCGGCTCGCCGTGGATCCCGACCCCGAGCTCCATCTCCCCGTCCGGCAGGTCGAAGGTCGGGCCTTGTTTCGCGGGGGTGCTGCAGGCGCTGAGCGCCACGCCGAAACTGCGCGAGAACTCGTTGACGCGCCGGGCGATCGCGGCCACCTGCTCCAGCGGTGCGCCCTCCTCGGCGGCCGCCCCGGCGATCTTCTCCACGAACAGGGTCGCCCCGGTGCCCCGCCGCCCGGCCGTGTACAGGCTGTCGGTGACGGCGACGTCGTCGTTGACCAGGACCCGCTCGACCCGGACGCCGTCCTCCTCGGCGAGCTCGGCGGCCATCTGGAAGTTCAGCACGTCCCCGGTGTAGTTCTTGACGACGAACAGCACGCCTTGCCCGGCCTCGACGGCGCTCGCCGCGCGCAGCATCTGCTCCGGGACGGGCGAGGTGAACACCTCCCCCGGACACGCGGCCGACAGCATCCCGTACCCGACGAACCCGGCGTGCAGCGGCTCGTGCCCGGAACCGCCGCCGGACACCAGCCCGACCCGGCCGCCCTCCCGCGCGTCCCGCCGTACGACCACCCGCCGCTCCACATCCACGTCCAGCTCCGGGTGGGCGGCAGCCATCCCCCAGAGGGCATCAGCGACCACGGTCTCCGGACTGTTGATCAGCATCTTCATGGGACCTCCCGGGTGGAACCGGCGGCCTAGCCTCTGCCCAGTGTCCTCACGGAGCTCAGGCATGGCCGGTGACAGGCGGGCGCATTCGCGATCGCGCGCCTCCATAAACAGTGTGCCGTCACGCCGTGGACATCCGCGATGCGTGCTCGCTGCCGCCCGCCTGCCAGGGCAGGGGTGCGGCCAACGGTCCAGGCGGCCAGGGCGCCCCGTCGACGCAGACCATGCCGCAGGTGGCGGCGTACTCCGCGGCGGGTGCGGCGGCGGAGCTGGTGGTGACGACGACCACCACGTCGGACTCGTGGACGGCGAAGCAGGTGCCGCCGAAGCGCCGCAGTTCCTGGGGAACCCGTCCGCGTTCGTCGCGACCACATCGGCGCCCAAGTCGGCTGCCCCGCCGAACGCTTGTACCGGCGTGCAGCCGCCCCGCGCGCACGGCGGGGCGACGTGTGCTCGAAGGCGCCGGCCGCCGGGCTGCGGGCCCCAGGTCGACCTGACCACGGGCGCCGGCATCCCCTGCCGCCTGGTCAGGGTCCTGCCGGCGGGCGGACCTCCGTCTCCTCCATGGCCGGCAGGGGGCAGTATCGCTCCGCACGCGTATGGCTCTGGCCGGTCCTACAATGGTTCTTGGAGGACTCGGGGCAGTCGACGGCCGGCCCTCGGGGCCGGCGGGAAGCGGGCACCCATGGCTGAGCGACTCAAGAGATCAGGACTGGTCGGCGAGCTTTCAGCGGAATTCGCCGGCACCATGATCCTCATCCTCTTCGGTTGTGGCGTGGTGGCTCAGGTAGTCGCCGGCGGGGCCCTCACGACTCCGCCGGGCGGCCTGGGAAACCACGACAGCATCGCCTGGGCCTGGGGTCTCGGCGTCACCCTCGGTGTGTACGTCGCGGCGAGGCTGAGCGGTGCGCACCTCAATCCCGCGGTGACCCTGTCGCTGGCGGCGTTCAAGGGCTTCCCGTGGAGCAAAGTGGCCCCCTACGCGCTGGCCCAGACAGCCGGCGCTTTCGTGGCAGCCCTGATCGTCCGGTGGAACTACACCGAGGCGCTGGCGAAGGCCGATCCCACCCACACGATCAAGACGCAGGGCGTCTTCTCCACGCTGCCCGCGAACGGCAACCCGAACCTGCCGGTCCACGAATGGGGCGCATTCCGCGACCAGGTCATCGGCACCGCGATCCTGCTGCTGCTGATCCTGGCGGTCACGGACCTGCTCAACACGCCCCCCGGAGCCAACCTGGCACCGTTCATCGTCGGTCTGATCGTCGTGGCCATCGGTATGGCCTGGGGCACCAACGCGGGGTACGCGATCAACCCGGCACGCGACTTCGGTCCCCGGCTGGCCAGCTTCTTCACCGGGTACGGCGGAGCGTGGCGAGATCAGTACGGGAACCTCTACTTCTGGGTGCCGATCGCCGGTCCGGTGATCGGAGGTCTGCTGGGAGCGGGCCTGTACAAGTTCTTCATCGGCCGGTTCCTGCCGACCGCTGAGCCGGAGCCCCCCGGACGGATCCCGGCCCCCGACGAGAACTGACCGGTTCCCGGGGTTGCCGGGATCCGGCTGCCCCGGGAGAGCCCAAGGAGAGGCGGCATCCCATGGCGGACTTCGTCGGCGCGGTGGACCAAGGGACCACCAGCACCCGTTTCATGATCTTCGACCATGCCGGCAACGAGGTGGCGAGGCACCAGCTGGAGCACTCACAGATCCTCCCGCGCTCGGGGTGGGTCGAACACGACCCGGTGGAGATCTGGGAGCGCACCAACTCGGTGATCCAGAACGCGCTCCGGCACGGAAACCTCTCACCGGAGGACCTGGCGGCCATCGGTATCACCAACCAGCGGGAGACGACCGTCGTCTGGGACCCGCGCAACGGCCGCCCCTACTACAACGCCATCGTCTGGCAGGACACCCGTACCGACTCCATCGCGGCAGCGCTGGACCGCTCGGGCCAGGGCAACGTCATCCGCCGCAAGGCAGGGCTGCCGCCGGCCACGTACTTCTCCGGCGGCAAGATCCAGTGGATCCTGGAGAACGTCGACGGCGTCCGCGAGGCGGCCGAGCAGGGCCATGCCCTCTTCGGCAACACCGATGCCTGGGTGCTGTGGAACCTCACCGGCGGCCCCGACGGTGGCGTCCACGCCACCGACGTGACCAACGCCAGCCGGACCATGCTGATGGACCTGGAGACCCTCGACTGGGACGACGAGCTGCTGGGCTTCTTCGGCGTTCCCCGGGCGATGCTGCCGACCATCAACCCGTCCTCGCACCGGGAGGCGTTCGGACAGACCCGTACGTCCCGGCCGCTGCGTGCGGCCATACCCATCGCCGGTGTGCTCGGCGACCAGCAGGCAGCCACCGTCGGGCAGGTCTGCTATGCGCCCGGCGAAGCCAAGAACACGTATGGCACCGGCAACTTCCTGGTCCTCAACACCGGCACGGAACTGGTGCGGTCCCAGAACGGCCTCCTGACCACCGTGGCGTACCAGTTCGGCGACAGCCCGGCGATCTACGCACTCGAAGGCTCCATCGCCGTCACGGGCTCCGCGGTGCAATGGCTGCGCGACCAGCTGAAGATCATCAGCGATGCCGCCGAGAGCGAACGCCTGGCGCTCACCGTCGAGGACAACGGCGGGGTCTACTTCGTCCCTGCCTTCTCCGGCCTGTTCGCCCCGTACTGGCGTTCCGACGCCCGCGGCGCGATCGTCGGCCTCGCCCGGTACAACGACAACGGCCACCTGGCGCGGGCCACCCTGGAAGCGATCTGCTACCAGAGCCGCGACGTGGTGGAGGCCATGGAGCAGGACTCCGGCGTCCACCTCGACGTGCTCAAGGTCGACGGCGGCGTGACGGCCAACGACCTGTGCATGCAGATCCAGGCCGATGTCCTCGGCGTCCCGGTCAGCCGCCCGGTCGTCGCCGAGACCACCGCGCTCGGCGCCGCCTACGCAGCCGGTCTGGCCACTGGTTTCTGGCAGGACACCGACGAACTGCGCACCCACTGGCAGGAGTCCAAGCGCTGGGAACCCCAGTGGTCCGAGGAACAGCGCGCGGAAGGATACGCGGGCTGGAAGAAGGCGGTGGAGCGCACGCTCGACTGGGCCAAGGTCGAATAGCTTCCGGCCGGGAGCGACCGAAGGGGCCCGCCCGAGCCGCGTGCGCCGCCCGCACCCGCTGCACGAGGAGGAGACCATGGCGAACCCGGTGGCTCTCTCGCCCGGCGCACGCGCGGAGGCGCTCGTCCGACTGGGAGAGGGCGAGCTTGACGTCCTCGTCGTCGGGGGCGGCGTAGTCGGCGCCGGCGCGGCCCTGGACGCCGCCACTCGGGGCCTGAGAGTCGGCCTCGTCGAAGCCCGGGACTGGGCCTCGGGCACTTCCAGCCGCTCCAGCAAGCTCATCCACGGCGGCCTGCGCTACCTGGAGATGCTGGACTTCCGGCTCGTCGCCGAAGCCCTGAAGGAACGCGGACTCCTGCTTCAGTTCCTGGCCCCTCATCTGGTGCGTCCGGTCCCGTTCCTCTACCCCCTGAAACACCGCATCCGGGAGCGTCCTTACGTCGGCGCCGGCGTGCTGCTGTACGACACCATGGCTGCAGTCTCCGGCACCTCCAGAGGTCTGCCCCACCACCGCCACCTGCTCAAGCGCCAGGCCCTGCACGAGGCGCCCGCGCTGCGCTCCGACGCCGTGGTCGGCGCGATCCAGTACTGGGACGCCCAGGTCGACGACGCCCGGCACACCATGTTCCTCGCCCGCACGGCCGTCGCCTACGGAGCGCTGGCCGCCAACCGCACCCGTGTCAGCCGCTTCCTGCGGCAGGGCGAGCGGGTGGTGGGAGCCGCTGTCACGGATCTGGAGACCGGCGACGAGACAGAGGTGCGAGCGAAGCAGGTCATCAACGCGACCGGCGTGTGGACCGACGACACCCAGGCCCTCGCCGGCACGCGCGGCCAGTTCCACGTCCGCGCCTCCAAGGGCGTACACCTGCTGGTCCCCCGCGACCGGATCAACTCCCGCACCGGGCTTATCCTCCGCACCGAGAAGAGCGTGCTGTTCGTCATCCCCTGGGGACGACACTGGATCATCGGGACCACCGACACCGACTGGACACTCGACAAGGCCCATCCCGCCCTCAGTTCCAAGGACGTCACCTACCTGCTGGAACACGTCAACAGCGTCCTGACCACGCCGTTGGTTCCGGAGGATGTCGAAGGCGTCTACGCCGGTCTGCGTCCCCTCCTGTCCGGCGAGGCGGCGGAAACCAGCAAACTGTCACGGGAGCACCTGGTCGCACACCCGGTACCCGGTCTCGTCGTGGTGGCCGGCGGCAAGTACACGACCTATCGCGTGATGGCCAAGGACGCAGTCGACGAGGCGGCCCGCGGCCTGGACGAGAAAGTGCCCGACTGCGTCACGCAACGCGTTCCGCTGCTCGGCGCCGACGGCTACCCGGCCCTCTGGAACTCCCGTCACATCCTCGCCGAGCGCTCCGGGCTGCATGTCGCCCGTATCGAACACCTGTTGAACCGCTACGGCTCCCTGGTGCACGAGCTGCTCGCCATGGTCGCAGCCGACTCCTCGCTCGGCGAACCGTTGCCGAGCTCCGACGACTACCTGCGGGTCGAGGCCGTATACGCGGTGACCCATGAGGGTGCCCGCCACCTGGAGGACGTGCTCGCCCGACGTACTCGGATCTCCATCGAGTCCTGGGACCGTGGCGTGGACGCGGCGCAGACCGTCGCGGAACTGATGGCGCCTCACCTGGGATGGGACCAAGCGCACCGGGACCGTGAGGTCAACCACTACCTGAAGCGGGTGGCCGCCGAACGCGAGGCCCAGCAGCAGCCGGACGACCAGACCGCCGACGCGGTACGGCTCGACGCCCCCGACATCATCCCGGTGCACTGAACAAGGTCGGACTACGCGTCCCGGGCGACACTCGTTTCGACACCATCGATCCCCTGAACCGCCTTTCCACAAGCCGGCATGGTGGCCGCACGCATAGTGAACCCTCGAACTATGTTGCCGCGCCACATGTGCGCCTGACGTGCGGATTCCTACGGTGTGGCGACACGCAAACGTCCCCACCCCAGGAAGTGGTGCCGATGTCGTCGCCCGCAGCCGCTCCATCAGCCCCCGCCAGCCTCAAGCGCATCGTCGCCGCCAGCCTCATCGGCACCACCATCGAGTGGTACGACTTCTTCCTCTACGGCTCCGCGGCCGCCCTGGTCTTCAACAAGCTGTTCTTTCCCGACTCCGACCCGCTCGTCGGCACCCTGCTGTCCTTCCTGACGTACGCCGTCGGATTCGCCGCCCGTCCGCTCGGCGCCCTGGTGTTCGGGCACTACGGGGACCGGCTCGGACGTAAGAAGCTGCTGGTCCTGAGCCTGCTGCTGATGGGCGGGGCGACTTTTGCGATCGGACTGCTGCCGACGCACGCGACCGTCGGAGCGGCCGCTCCCGTGCTGCTGACCGTTCTGCGCCTGGTCCAGGGCTTCGCGCTCGGCGGAGAGTGGGGCGGAGCCGTCCTGCTCGTCTCCGAGCACGGCGACGCCCGGCGGCGCGGCTTCTGGGCCTCGTGGCCGCAGACCGGCGCTCCGGCCGGGCAACTCCTCGCCACGGGTGTGCTGTCGCTGCTGACCGCCGTTCTGTCGGACACGGCGTTCGGGAGCTGGGGCTGGCGGATTCCCTTCCTGCTTTCCGGCGTCCTGGTCATCGTCGGCCTGTGGATCCGGCTGTCCGTCGATGAATCCCCCGTGTTCAAGGAGGCGTTGGCCCAGGCGGAGGCCCGCAAGGCGGCGCGGGACGGCGTGGCCGAGAAACTGCCGCTCGTGTCCGTGCTGCGCCACCACTGGCGCGACGTGCTGATCGCGATGGGCGCGCGCATGGCGGAGAACATCAGCTACTACGTCATCACCGCGTTCATCCTCGTCTACGCCACCACGTCCGCCGGCGTGTCCAAGCAGACGGCCCTCAACTCGGTGCTGATCGCCTCGGCCGTGCACTTCGCGGTGATCCCCGCCTGGGGCGCTCTGTCGGACCGCGTCGGCCGGCGCCCCGTGTACCTGCTCGGCGCGGTCGGCGTCGGGCTGTGGATGTTCCCGTTCTTCTCGCTCGTCGACACCGGCGGCTTCGGCAACCTGGTCCTCGCGGTGACCGTCGGACTCGTCCTGCACGGCGCCATGTACGCGCCCCAGGCGGCCTTCTTCTCCGAGATGTTCGCGACCCGGATGCGGTACTCCGGTGCCTCCATCGGGGCCCAGTTCGCCTCCGTCGCGGCAGGTGCCCCGGCCCCGCTCATCGCCACCGCGCTCCTCTCCGACTACGGCAGCTCCACCCCGATCGCCCTCTACGTCATCGCCGCGGCCGTGTTGACGGTCGTCGCCGTCGGTGTCGCCAAGGAGACCCGCCACCGGGACCTGGCCGACGTCGAGCCGGACGCCGAGCCCGAACTGGCGGCCAAGTCCCCCGCGGCGGACGCCCGGACCGTCTGAGCCCGGCTCCCCGAGCCCGACCGGCCCCCGCACGCCCGGCGTGCGGGGGTCAGTGCCGTGGCGGCGCCGACAAGCGGTACAGCCGCAGCGCGAGCTGGATCTCCAACGCTCGGGAAGGGCTCTGCCAGTCCTCGCCGAGCAGACGGCCCACGCGCTCCAGGCGCTGGGCGACGGTGTTCACGTGGACGTGCAGCTCGTCCTTGGTGCGGGCCGGGCTCATCCCGCAAGCGAAGTAGGCGTCCAGGGTGCGCAGGAGGTCGGTGCCCCGCCGCTCGTCATAGGCGACCACCTGGCCGATGGTCCGCTCGACGAAGCCCGCGATGTCCCGGTCACCGGCCAGCAGAAGCCCGAGGAAGCCGAAGTCCTCGGCGGCCGCGCCGTCCCCCGAGCGGCCCAGAAGGCGCAGCGCGTCGAGGCAGCGGCGGCCCTCCTCGTAGGCGGCGGCCACGGCGTCCAGGTGGGCCACGAGGTCGCGGACCGGGGCGGAGGCGCCGACGGTCACCGCCTCGTGGACGGCCGTGCCGAGGTGTCCGGCGGTGCGGCGGGCCAGCTCGGTGGCCGTGTCCCCGTCGGTGAGGGGCAGCAGCAGGACGGTGCCGCCGTCGCGGGCGGCGGCCAGACCGTGCCGGGTGGCGGCGAGGTGGGAGGCCGCGGACCACAGTCGTCTGCGGGCGGCCGCCTCCTGGTCGGCGTCGGGCGCCGGGCCGTCGAGACGGGCGGCCAGCACGACGTGGGTGGCGTCGAGGTCGGCGTCCAGCCGGGTGGCCCGCTCGCGCAGCAGACGGGGGTCGCGGTCCCGGGCGTCGAGCAGGTCGTCCAGGAGCTCGCCGCGCACTCTCTGTTCGGCCTCGGCGGCGGAACGTCTGGCCAGCAGGAGCAGCGAGGTGACCATCGCGGCGCGCTCCAGGGTGCGCTGGTCCACCGGGTCGAGCCCGGGGTGGCCGCGCAGTACGAGGGCGCCGAGGAGTTCGCCGCCGGCGGCGACCGCGGCGATCCAGTCGTCCCCGTGCCGTACGGCGTGGCCCTCGGCCCGGGATGCCTCCAAAGCCTCGGTGGGCGCGATCTCGGTGAACTCGACCGTGCCGTCGAGGATCTCCGAGACGGCCGCCGCCACGTCGTGCACCCCGCCACCGCGCAGCACCAGTTCGGCGAGCCGGTCGTGGACCTCTGAGGCGCGCTCGATCACACCGCTGTGGTCCCGGATGATCTCGTTGGCCCGCTCCAGTTCGGTCAGGGCCGAGCGGGTCTCCGTGAGCAGGTTCGCGGTGTCGATGGCGGCCGCGGCCAGCGCGGCGAACGACCCGAGGAGCGCGATCTGCTCCCGCTCGAAGACCCGGGCACGCCGGTCCGCCGCGAACAGCACGCCGATGACGTGGTGCCCCAGCGTCAGCGGTACGCCGAGGATGGCGACCAGGCCCTCGTCCCGGACACCCGAGTCGATGGTGAGGGTGTGCTGGAAGCGGTCGTCCTTGAAGTAGTCGTCGGTGACGTAGGGGCGGGCGGTCTGGGCGACCAGTCCGCCGAGCCCCTCGCCCATCCCGAGCCGCAGCTGCTGGAAGCGGGCCGCGACCGAGCCCTCGGTGACCCGCATGTAGGTGTCGCCCCGCACCGGGTCGTGCAGGCTGAGATAGGCCACATCGGTGCCGAGCAGGGAGCGGGCGCGCTGCACGATGGCCCGCAGCACCGCGTCCAGGTCCCGGAGCCCGGCCAGGTCGTGGGCGGTCTCGAACAGGGCGGACAGCTCGGCCTCCCGCCGGCGCCGGCCCTCCAGCTCGGAGCGCACGCGCAGGGCGACCGCCTTGGCCTCTTCCAGCGCGGCGATCCGCTCGGCCGGCCTTCCCTCGGCGCGGGCGATCAGCACGGGCTGTTCGTAGGCGTCGGCGGACGCGCCCCTGGCCAGCAGTTCGAGGAAGGGTGCCTCGGCGCTGCCGGCGGGGCGCACGACGGACTGCGGGTGATCGCTGGACATGCCCCCAGGATTGCTCATCGCACGCTCACCCCGTCAGGCCTGTGGAAAACTCCTGTCCGGTGCCGTTCAGTGCGCGGTCCAGCCGCCGTCGAGGACGAGTGACGTACCGGTGACGAAGGAGGCGTGCGGGCCGCACAGGTAGGCCACGGCCTCGGCGACCTCCTCCGGCTCGATGAGCCGCTTGAGCGCGCTGTCCTGGAGCAGCACCTCGGACACCACCCGCTCCTCGGGGATGCCGTGCGCCCGGGCCTGGTCGGTGATCTGCCGCTCGACCAGTGGGGTGCGCACATAGGCGGGGTTCACACAGTTCGAGGTCACGCCGTGGGGGGCGCCTTCGAGGGCGGCCGTCTTGGACAGACCCTCCAGACCGTGTTTGGCGGCCACATAGGCCGCCTTGTAGGCCGAGGCGCGCAGGCCGTGCACCGAGGAGACGTTGACGATCCGCCCCCACCCCTGTCCGTACATGTGCGGCAGGGCGCCGCGGATCAGACGGAACGGTGCCTCCAGCATCACGGTGAGCACCGTGTGGAACACCTCGGGCGGGAACTCCTCGATGGGGCGTACCAGTTGGATGCCGGCGTTGTTGACGAGGACGTCGGTGCCCGCCGCGGCGTGCTCGGCGGCGTCCAGGTCGGTGAGGTCGAGGACGTACGGTTCGACGGTGCCCGCCAGCCCCGTGGCCCGCTCGGCGAGCGTGTCCAGGCCGGCCGCGTCCCGGTCGACCGCTCTCACCTTGGCCCCGGCTGCCGCGAGCCGCAGCGCGCAGGCACGGCCGATGCCCCCGGCGGCGCCGGTGACGAGGGCGGTGCGGCCGCCGAGGTCGAGTGCGGGGGCGTGGGGGCCCTGGTGGGCGCTGCTGCTGGTCATGTTCCGACCCTAGGCAGCGCCCGACCCTGACCACATGTGGTTAGGGCCCATACTTCACTTGGAACTCGTGGGGTCGAACCATGTGGGTGCGTCCATCAGCGCTTGCTTGATCCGCAACATCCCGAACTCGTTCAGCTCCGGCAGGGCGTCCACCGCGAACCAGCCCACCTCGAGAGACTCGTCGTCGTTCACCCGGGCCTCGCCGCCGACCGCCCGGCAGCGGAACGCGATGTCCATGTACTGGCAGATGTCGCCGTTGTCGTACGTCACGGGCCTGAGCGCCTGGACCACGACGACCCGCTCGACGACGCAGTGCACACCCGTCTCCTCCTCGACCTCCCGCACCGCGCAGGCCGCGGGCTGCTCCCCTGGTTCCGGGATGCCGCCGAGCAGCGACCACTTGCCATTGTCCGAGCGGCGGTTGAGCAGCACTCTGCCCTCGTCGTCGAAGACGACGGCGCTGACGCCGGGGAGCCAGAGGTGGTCGTGGCCGATGGAACGCCGCAGGGTGCGGATGAAGTCAGGAGTAGCCATGCCTCGACCCTAACGGGCCGCCTTCATGGCTCAAGTGATCTTTCCGGGACGTACGGCCTACGTGCGCCTACGCGCCTTCGGCGCGACGCGTGCGCACTCCGGCGCCGACGGCCCAGCCGAGCCCGCCCGCGGCGACCAGCACCAGAGCCATCTCCGGCAGGATGCCGAGCCGGGTCGCCGGGGTCTGCGTCGACCTCAGCGGCACCTTCTGCACCAGCGAGTCGGCCACGAACATGCCGGTCCTCTGGGTGATCCGCCCGTCCGGCATGATGATCGCGCTGACGCCGCTGGTCACCGGCACCGTGACGGTCCGGCTGTGCTCCACGGCGCGCACCCGGGACATCGCGAGCTGCTGGTAGGTCATCTCGCTGCGGTCGAAGGTCGCGTTGTTGCTGGGCACGGAGATCAGCTGCGCGCCGTCGGTCACCTCGGAGCGCACGGCCCAGTCGAACGCGGCCTCGTAGCAGGTGACCAGGCCGACCTTGGCGTTGGCCATCTGGAAGACGCCCGGCTTGCTGCCCCGGCTGAAGTCCTGGCGGACCATGGAGGTCCAGTTCTTGTTGATCGCTCCGACGAGCCCCCGCAGCGGAAGGTACTCGCCGAACGGCTGGATCTGCCGCTTGTCGTAGGTGTCGGTGGGTCCCTTGACCGGGTCCCACAGGATCTGCTCGTTGTAGAGCTTGCCGTCCCGCTCGACGACGCCGCCCACGGAGATCGGTGCGTCGATGGCCTTGGCCGCCTGTTCGATGACGACGGCCGCGGTCGCGTCGGCGAAGGGGTCGACGTCCGAGGAGTTCTCCGGCCACAGCACGATGTCGGGCCTGTCGACCTTGCCGGCCTTCACCTCGGCGGCCAGCCGCTCGGTCTCGCGCGCGTGGTAGTCGAGCACGGCCCGCCGCTGGGCGTTGAACTCCAGGCCCGCGCGCGGCACGTTGCCCTGGATGGCGGCGACGGTCACGGTGCCGTCCTCGGCCTTGTCGCTCACCAGCGTCCGGGCCGCGAGTGCCCCGACCACCGGCACGGCCACGCTCAGCAGGGCCACGGCCGCGGCGGGCCGCCGTACGGCACCGGTGCCCCGCCGCTCGACGACCAGCCGCACGATTTCGTACAGGCCGAAGCCGCACAGGACGACGCCGAAGCCCAGGACGGGCGTACCGCCCACCGCGGCGAGCGGCAGGAAGACACCGTCGGCCTGCCCGAACGCGATCTTGCCCCAGGGGAAGCCGTGGAACGGCGCACGCGCGCGTGCCGCTTCTCCGGCGATCCACACCGCGGCCGCCCACACCGGCGCACCGGGCAGCTTGGAGACGGCGGCGATGCCCACGCCCACCAGCGCGACGAAGATCGCCTCGATCGCCACCAGGGCGAGCCAGGGCCCGGCACCCACCTCGACGCCGGTCCACACCAGCAGCGGCAGCAGAAAGCCCAGGCCGAAGAGGTAACCGAGACCGAAGGCCGCCTTCCAGCCACGGCCGCGCAGCACCCAGCCGAAGACGGCGAAGGCGGGCAGGGCCAGCCACCACAGGGTGCGGGGCGGGAAACTGACGTAGAGCAGCACTCCGGAGAGCGCCGCGGCTGCGGCCGGGACAAGACGGCGGAGCCGGACGGCCCAGCGGGAGGCGGGCGCGGACTGCGGTTCCAGCCGGTCCGACTCGTCCACGGAAGTTGCGGTGACGGTCACTCCGGGAGTGTACGGCGGTTGACCTCGGCGTCCACAGCGCGGTCCGCCCGGTGACCGTGACGCCGCCCACGCGCCGCGCCGGAAGATCCCGCACAACTCGTCCACAAATCGTCCATCAGCCGTTACGGTGTGCCGGAGTCCCTGTCGTACGGGCCGTCGGCGGCCGGGCGGCGGGGGCCACAGGTCGGGGGACCGGGGTTTCGGGGGGCGGGGTGGGTTCCACGGGGATGACGTCTGTGGCCGGGTCCGAGAAGGACGGCGACAGACGAAACGTTTCTGACGGGGTGGGCGTCCTGGTGCTCGGCGCCTGTGCCGGCTGGTCGCTGATCACAGCGGCCGCGCACGACGGTCGTCCGGAGGGGGTGCTGCTCGCCCTGCTGGCCGTCGCCGCGGGATACGCCGCCGGCCGGATCTCGGGGGCGCTGCTGCCGGTCGCCGCTCCGTGCGCCGCCGCGCTGACCGGAGTGGCCCTGGCAGCCGGGCTCCCCCGTCTCACGCCCGGACCGGAGATCGTCGGACCCCTGGGTCACGCGGGCGCCACGGCCGCCCTGCTGACACTCGCCACCGGTGCCGCGTGCTGCGCCGCCTGGACCACTGCCTCCCCCACCTTCCGCGTCCTGCTGCGGCTGCTGGCCGCCGGTATCGTGGTGGCCGCGGCCGCCCTGGATTCGGTGTCCGGGCTGGTCACCTGTGCGGCGGTGCTGCTGTCCTCGCTCGCCGCGGGGCGGACGCGCCACCGCGGCCCGGGCCTCGCCGTTCTCGCCCTCGCCGCGACCGCGGCGACCGGCCTGACCTGGGCGGTGGCCGGGAACGCGGTGCCGGACGGGCTCACCGAGTCGCTGCGCGGCCGACTCACCCCGCACCGGATAGAGCTGTGGCACGACGCCCTCCACCTGGCCCGCGAGGACACCGCCCTCGGTGTGGGTCCGGGCCGCTTCGGGGAGCTCAGTACGACGGCGGCCCAGTCCCTGGCCCCCGACGGGAAACCGCACTCCGCACCGCTTCAGATGGCCGCCGAGCAGGGGGTGATCGGAACGCTGCTGCTGGCCGCGGCCTTCTGCTGGCTGCTGTACGCGCTGTGGCGCTCTCCCCGTCCCACGCCGGTCGTCCTCACCGCGGCCGCGGCCCTGACGGTACTGGCGGCGATCGCCGCGGTGGGCAACGCGCTGAGCTTCACCATGGTGTCGGTGGGCGTCGGGCTTCTGGCGGGCCTGGCGACGGCCCACCCGCTGACCGACGAACCGGCCCGGAAGTGACCGGTCGGCCCGGTCTCAGCGTCGCGGACCCGGAGCCCTCGGCCGCAGCCGGTCGCGGATGATGCGTACGGCGGACTCCGCGTCGTCCACCGTGACCGTGAACGTATGGCCGTCCCACAGTTGGAGGACCACACCCTCACCACGGCGTACGACGACGGCGGTCCCCTTCTCGGGGCGCCAGCGATAGCCCCAGCCGCCCCACTGCCGCGGGTTGACGTGCGGGACGAACTCGGCTCCGGCGACATGGGCGAGCGGGATGCGGCGGCGCGGCACACCGATGTGGCCGCAGCGCACTTCCAGGGAGTCCATGTCGACCTTGAGGGCGACATGGACGAAGGCGAGCGTGAGGAAGAGGACCAGCAGTCCGGCCGCGATGCAGCCGACCACGGACATGACCAGCGGAACCACGCCTGAGGTCCACGCCGAGTCGACCGCGAGCTCGACGCCGAGCGCCACGATCGCGGCACCGCCGAGCGCCAGCAGCCACTGGATCCGGTTGGAGGCGCGGCCGGTCCAGACGTCGGTGTGGTGCGAGGAGTGCTCGCCGTGGAGGTGGTCCCTCATGTCTATGAGGTTACTCAGGTTTCCCCGTGCGGCTACCTCGTCGCGCAGAGTAACTGCTCCGGGCAGGGCTTTCCGGCCGTCCGCGGCGGTCAGCGGGCGGGCGTGGCCGACCGCAGGAGCCGGCCCTCCGCGTAGGCCAGGGCGGGGGCGGGCAGGGCGGCGCCCTCGCGCCCGCTCAGCAGCACGGTGAGGGTGCCGGTGGCCGCGGCCTCGGGCGCGGGCTGCTCGCCGATCCGGCGCAGTGCCTGGGCGGCGACCGCTCCGGCGGAGCCGTGCAGGACGAGCGGCGGACGGCCGGGGCGCTGTACGGCGGCGCGGATGCGCTCGGCGACCAGTTCGTAGTGGGTGCAGCCCAGGACGACGGTCGTCACGTCCTCGGGGGTCAAAGCGGCGGCCGCGGCGACGGCGGCGTCGATGGCGGCCTCGTCGGCGTGCTCCACCGCCTCGGCGAGACCGTGGCAGGGCACCTCGGTGGCCGGCACCCCGTCCGCGAACTCCTCGAGGAGACCGCGCTGGTACGGGCTGCCGGTGGTGGCGGGCGTCGCCCAGATGGCGAAGGGGCCGCCGCCGGACGCGGCGGGCTTGATCGCGGGGACGGTGCCGATGACCGGCAGATCCGGCTCCAGACGGGCGCGCAGGGCCGTCAGGGCGTGCACGGTGGCGGTGTTGCAGCCGATGATCAGGGCCTCGGGACCATGGGCGGCGGCGGCCTCGGCGAGGGTGAGCGCGCGCCCGATGATGTCGTCCGGGGTCCGGGGACCCCACGGCATGCCGTCGGGGTCGAGGGAGAGCACGACATCGGCGTCGGGGCGCAGTCGCCGTACCGCGGCGGTGGCCGCCAGCAGACCGATTCCGGAGTCCAAGAGCGCGATCTTCACCCGGCCACGATAGACGATGAGCCCTTGGAGGCCGGTTCCGTGGGGCAGACTGCGCGCGTGAGCGCCATCGCGTGGACCGCCGCCCTGTCCCTCGCCGCCTGGCTGTGGCTGCTGCTCTGCCAGGGGTTCTTCTGGCGCACGGATGTGAGACTCCCGCCGGAGCGGGAGCCGGCGGCCTGGCCGTCCGTGGCCGTGGTGGTGCCGGCTCGCGACGAGGCCGAGGTGCTGCCCGCGAGCCTTCCCTCCCTCCTGGCCCAGGACTATCCGGGGCGGGCGGAGGTCTTCCTCGTCGACGACGGCAGCACGGACGGCACCGGAGAGCTGGCACGCGAACTGGCACGCCGGGCCGGCGGACTCGCGCTGACCGTGTCCTCACCGGGTGAGCCGCCGTCGGGGTGGACGGGCAAGCTGTGGGCCGTACGCCATGGCATCGGCCTGGCACGCGCGCGTGACCCCGAGTACCTGCTGCTGACGGACGCCGACATCGCCCACGAACCGGACAGCCTGCGGCGGCTGGTCGCCGCCGCGCACGCCGGGGGCTTCGACGTCGTCTCGCAGATGGCCCGGCTGCGGGTGGAGAGCCTGTGGGAGCGGCTCGTGGTGCCGGCGTTCGTCTACTTCTTCGCGCAGCTGTATCCGTTCCGCCGGATCGGCAGAAAGGGTGCGCGCACCGCGGCCGCGGCGGGCGGCTGTGTCCTGCTGCGCGCCGAGGCCGCCGAGCGGGCGCGGATCCCGGACGCCATCAGGCACGCCGTCATCGACGACGTGGCCCTCGCGCGGGCCGTGAAGGGCGGGGGCGGCCACATCTGGCTGGGCCTCGCCGAGCGGGTGGACAGTGTGCGCCCTTATCCCCGGCTGCACGACCTGTGGCGGATGGTGTCGCGCAGCGCGTACGCCCAGTTGCGCCACAACCCTCTTGTGCTGTTCGGAACGGTCCTCGGGCTCGCGCTGGTCTATCTGGTGCCGCCGGTCGCCGTCGTCACGGGCCTGGCTACGGGGAGCGCGGCGACCGTGATTCCCGGTGCTCTCGCGTGGCTCGTCATGACGGGGACGTACCTCCCGATGCTCCGCTACTACCGGCAGCCGCGGTGGCTCGCTCCCCTGCTGCCGTTCACCGCGTTCCTCTATCTCCTGATGACGGTCGACTCGGCGGTGCAGCACTACCGCGGGCGCGGCGCGGCCTGGAAGGGCCGCACCTACGCGCGCCCCGACGCCGCCGTCGGCGAGGAGCGGTGAGGCCTCACTTGCGGCCCGGTGTCCAGTTCATGCCCCAGCCGTAGACCTGGTCCACCGTCCGCTGCGGGCTCACCCCGCGGTCGGGCACCAGATAGCGGGCCTCGCGCTGCACGACCAGGTCGTCGCCGGTGTTGGTGATCAGGGCCAGCGCGCACACCGTCGAGGGCACCGTGCACTCGTCGAGGGAGAAGTCGATGGGGGCGCCGTACTGCGGCTGGAGGGTGACCGTGGCGTGCAGGTCGGCGAAGGAGCGCGCGCCCTCGTAGATGGTGACGAAGACGAGGATGCGCCGGAAGTCCCGTGTGTGGTCGAGGTTCACGGTGAGGTTCTCGCCGCTCGCCACGGCACCGGTGCGGTCGTCGCCGTCGAGGTGGATGTACGGCGGCTGGTGCAGGGCTCCATAGGCGTTGCCCAGCGCCTGGACGACTCCCTTGCGGCCGTCGGCGAGCTCGTACAGGGCGCACAGGTCGAGGTCGAGGTCGGCGTGCATGGCCACCGCGCGGCCGCGCTTGCTGCCCCAACCCGAAAACTGTTTACGCACCTGCCAGTTGAGGTTCACGCGCATCGCGCCCGAGGTGCCGCCCTGTTTCGCGAGGGAGACTGAGGGAGCCGCCTTGGTCAGCGTGACTTTGGAAAGGCGGACCGGTTGCGAAGAAGGGGTGGGTGGTGGTGCCACCGGTGCCGCCTGCTGGGGCTCGTCCACGGTGATCCCGAAGTCCGTTGCCAAGCCTTCCAGTCCGCTGTCGTAGCCCTGACCGACGGCGCGGAATTTCCAAGCGCCCTGGCGGCGATAGAACTCCCCGAGGACGAAAGCGGTTTCTACGGTCGCACCCGTGCTGCCGAACCGCGCCGCCACGGTTCCCCGTGCCTCATCCCGCACCTCGATGTAAAGATCCGGAATGCCGGCGAAGGTCCCGCCGTCCGCGGAAGCGGCGAGCACGACGGTCTCCACCGACGGCTCCACGCGCGCGAGATCGACGAGCAGCGTGTCGGTCACCCGGCCGCCGTCGGTCCGTTTGCCCTCGTGGCGGACGGCTCCGGAGGAGTGCTGCGGCTGGTTGTAGAAGACGAAGTCGGCGTCGGAACGGACCTTTCCGCCGACGAGCAGCAGGGCCGAGGCATCCGCGTCGGGGACCCCCGGCCCGGAGCGCCAGCCCACTTCGACGCGCAGTGCCGTCGTGGGCACCGGCGCGTTCGACCCTTTCGGCATTGACATGTCCGCCCCCATCAGCTGTCGGCAGGCCAGGACGCGCCCCGGCGGTCCCTGGAGTTCTTCCCGCACAACCTATTCCCCCGGGCCGGCGAACTCCCATCCCGCGCACAGGAAGATCGCCGGGCAACCGGCGGTAACCCGCTCGGAACTCGGCCTTTACGAGGATGGGACCTGGATTCGCGTCCTTTTTTGCCGAGTTCGCTCGCATTGGGGGTCCCGCGTCACTGCCGACACGGAAAACAACCCTCTTATCGGTCTCCCCAACCAGCACATCGTGGGCTTAACTTATGTGCCATGACCTCCCCCCGCTCCACTTATGGCGGCGGCTACTACTCCGCCTCCTTCCCGGACACTCCGATCTACGACTCACTCGTGGCCGAGCGGGGCACCCCGCAGATCGCCCCGATCCGGGTGCCGGCCGCGTACGACGTCCCGGCAAGCCACCTGCCCGCGCTGCCGTCTTCGCTGCCCGCTCTTCCCGCGGGTCCCTCCTACTCCTCCTACGGCTATCCGCAGGCGCAGCAGCCCGCTCCGCTGCAGCAGGCGCCCGCGGCGTACATCCCGCAGCAGGCCGCCGCGCCCCGCGGTTACCCCGGACCGCAGCAGCAGCAGCGTCCGGCCGGCCCCGGCATGGGCACGGGCTACGAGGCGATGCGCCCCGCGGCCCCCCGGCCCGCTCCGGCGGCTCCCTACCAGGACCCGTACAACAACCAGCAGTACCGCGGGTACTGATCCCCTCCCGGGCTGTCGGTGCCACCTGGCACGATGGCCCCATGGGGAATGCACAGCTGTTGTCGATCCACGTCCATCCGGTCAAGGCGTTGCGGAGTCTGGCACTCCAGGAGGCCGCGGTGGAGCCCTGGGGACTGGCCGGAGACCGGCGCTGGGCGCTGGTCGACGACGGGGGAAAGGTCGTCACCCAGCGACAGCACCCGCGCCTCGCGCAGGCCGCCGCCGAGCTGCTGCCCGGCGGCGGTGTCATGCTGTCGGCGCCCGGCGTGGAGCCGCTGGCGGTGCCGGTCCCCGAGCCGGGTGAGACCGTCACGCTGGACATCTTCGGGGACAAGGTCGAAGGGGTGCTCGCCGCCGACGCGGCCGCGCACGCGTGGTGCAGCGCATACCTCGGCGCCCAGACCCGCCTCGTCCACATGGACGACCCCGCCAGACGCCGTCCGGTCGAACCCGAGTACGCGCTGCCGGGCGAGACCGTCACCTTCGCCGACGGATATCCGCTGCTGCTGACTTCAGCGGCGTCCCTAGACGCCCTCAACTCCCTGATCTCCGAGGGCCGACACGCGGCCGAGGGCCCCCTGCCCATGAACCGCTTCCGGCCGAACGTGGTCGTGGGCGGCACCGACGCCTGGGCCGAGGACGACTGGTCGCTCGTCGCCATCGGGGACGTCACCTTCCGAGTGGCCAAGATGTGCGGGCGGTGCGTGGTGACCACCACCGACCAGGACCGCGCCGTCCGCGGCAAGGAGCCCTTGCACAGCCTGGCCCGGCAGCGCCGCTTCGGCAGCGAACTCGTCTTCGGACAGAATCTGGTGCCCCGCTCCCGCGGCACGATCCGGGTCGGCGACCCGGTCACGATCCTCGAATAGGGAGCGGGCGGAGGGTCGAAGCAGCGGCCTTCGGACAAAGTTCCGCCAAAGATCCACCCGGCTCCCGCCGACGGGAACACCGCCCGGGGGCCCACACGTTAGGGCCTTCGTGAGGAGTTCATGAGAGGACCGGCCGCAGGTGATTTCGCTCTCTCTTCGGCCGGTCCCGCACGTGAACGACTCCGTCCGGGGTTATCACGGAGCGGGAAGGGGGTGCGGACGGTGCGAGCGATCAGTGGACTCTGGCGTTGGCGGCGCAACCCGCTGCGCCGTGGGACCGACCTGGCCGAGGCCTGGGCCGCCCTCCTGGCCCTGCTGCTGATCCTGGTCCTCGGGCCGGTGATCGGCGCCGTCACCGGGCATGCGGCCCAGGGCGCGCTCCAGCGGTCGGTCCGTGAACAGCAGGATTCCCGGCGGCAGGTGACGGCGACCGTGATCCGCACACTGGAGCGCTCGCCGCTGGACGCCGACCCCGAGGCCACCGCGGGGCGGAGTCCGCGCACCCGCGTGGTGGCCGACTGGACCGCGCCGGACGGCACCACGCACCACGGCACGGTCATGGCCGGTCTCCAGATGCCGCACCGCGGCGACCACTTCCGTCTGTGGACGGACCTCCACGGACAGATCGCGGCCCGGCCGCTGGACTCCGCCACCGCCACCACCCATGCCGTTCTCGCGGGCACCGGGGCGGCTTTGCTGACCGCGGGCCTGACAGAGGGCGTCAGGCGGCTCGCCGTCTGGCGCATGGTCCGTCGCCGGTACGCCCGTTGGGACCAGGCCTGGGACCGCGCGGGCCCGGACTGGGGCCGAACCGGCACCGGCAGCTGACGGCCTTGCTGCTCTGGTCAACCCACCGCCCGCGCGCACGCTACGGTGGACCGGCCGAGGTTCCTCGGCAGCACAAACCCGCGTACTACGAGGTGGGGGCACAGCAACGCCATGGCACAGGGCACGGTCCAGGTGACGCACACCGGTACATCGCGGTGGCGGCGCCGCACGGGTGAGTACGCGTCGCTCGCCGCCGCCCTGGAGGCCGCGGCGGACGGTGACGTGCTCACGGTCGCGCCCGGCACCTACCGGGAGAACCTCGTCGTGCAGCGGGCGGTGACCCTGCGCGGCCCCGAGGGGTCGCCCGGTTCCGTGCGGATCGCGCCCCTGGACGGGGTGCCGTTGACCGTGCGCGCCTCCGCCGTGGTGCTGGACCTGCATGTGGAGGGCCAGGACGCGGCCGCGCCCGCCCTGCTCGTCGAGGAGGGCACCCCGGAGCTCGCCGACATCCGGATCGTCACGCGGTCCGCGGCCGGCATAGAGGTGCGCGGTGGCGCCCGCCCGACCGTGCGCCGCTGCACCGTCGACAACCCGGCCGGTGTCGGCATCGCCGTACTGGACGGCGCGGGCGGGGTGTTCGAGGAGTGCGAGATCGTGGCGGCCGGGCAGTCCGGCGTCGCGGTGCGCGGGGGCGCCCACCCCCGTCTGGAGCGCTGCCGGATCCACCACACCTCGGGCGCGGGCCTGGCGGCGACCGGGGAGAACTCCGCGCTGGAGGCGGTGGGCTGTGAGGTCTACGAGGTCCGCGGCAGCGGGGTCCAGGTCACCGGCCGGGCCACCGCGCACCTCACCGACTGCGATGTGCACCGCACCACCGGCGACGGCGTCACGCTCGACACCGACGCGGTCCTGACCCTGGCCGACTGCCGCATCCACGACATCCCGGAGAACGCGGTCGACCTGCGCTCCCGCTCGGTGCTCACCCTGACCCGCACGACGGTCCGTCAGTTCGGGCGCAACGGCCTGTCGGTGTGGGACCCGGGCACCCGCGTGGACGCCGACCAGTGCGAGATCTTCGACAGCACGGGCGACTACCCGGCCGTCTGGGTCAGCGACGGCGCCACCGCCGTACTGGACTCCTGCCGGGTGCACGACGTGCCGGACGCCCTGTTCGTCCTGGACCGCGGCTCGCGCGCGGACGTCGTCGACACCGACATCTCCCAGGTCCGCAACACGGCCGTGTCCGTGAGCGACGGCGCCACCGCTCAGCTCGACGACTGCCGGATCCGGGACGCGGCGACCGGCGCCTGGTTCCGTGACCACGGCAGCGGCGGCACCCTCAACAGCTGCACCGTGGACGGCACCCAGACCGGCGTGATCGTCACCAAGGGCGCCGACCCGACGATCGAGCGCTGCACGGTCGACTCCCCCGCCGAGGCGGGCTTCTACGTGTCGGCGGGCGGCCGCGGCAGCTTCCTGAGCTGCCGGGTGACGGGCAGCGGCGGGTACGGCTTCCATGTCATAGACGGCTGCCGTACGACGCTGAGGAAGTGCCGCACGGAGCGCTGCGCGCGCGGGGGCTACGAGTTCGCGGACGCCCCGGACGCCGCCGCCGGAGCGGGCCCCGTCGTCGAGGACTGCACCAGCGACGAGAGCGGGGGCCCGACTCCGCCCGCGGCCCGGGAGACGGTCGTGCAGACGGAGTCCCGCTCCCCCGGTCTGCTGGGGACGATCCCCGGGCAGCGCGTCACCGAGCAGGACCCGCTGATCGCCCCCGCGGAGCCGGAGAAGCCCTCGCGTACCTCGAAGGCCGTCCTCGGTGAACTCGACGCCCTGGTGGGCCTGGACAGCGTCAAGCGCGAGGTGCGGGCGCTCACCGACATGATCGAGGTGGGCCGGCGACGCCAGCAGGCGGGCCTCAAGGCGGCGTCCGTCAAGCGCCACCTGGTCTTCACCGGCTCCCCCGGCACCGGCAAGACGACGGTCGCCCGGCTCTACGGCGAGATCCTCGCCTCCCTCGGCGTGCTGGAGAAAGGTCATCTCGTCGAGGTGTCCCGTGTCGACCTGGTCGGCGAGCACATCGGGTCCACCGCGATCCGCACCCAGGAGGCCTTCGACAGGGCGCGCGGCGGAGTGCTGTTCATCGACGAGGCGTACGCGCTGTCGCCGGAGGACTCGGGCCGGGACTTCGGCAAGGAGGCCATCGACACGCTGGTAAAGCTGATGGAGGACCACCGGGACGCGGTCGTGGTGATCGTCGCGGGTTACACCGCCGAGATGGAGCGGTTCCTGTCGGTCAACCCGGGTGTGGCGTCCCGTTTCTCACGGACCATCACCTTCAGCGACTACAACCCCGAGGAACTCCTCAGCATCGTGGAGCAGCAGGCCGAGGAGCACGAGTACCGGCTGGCTCCGGGCGCCGCGGAGGCCCTGCGGAAGTACTTCACCGTGCTGCCCAAGGGTCCCGCCTTCGGCAACGGCCGTACCGCGCGCCAGACCTTCGAGGCGATGGTGGAGCGGCACGCGAGCCGGGTCGCCCACGTGGAGGACCCGACCAAGGACGACCTGACCCTGCTCTACGCCGAGGATCTGCCCGAGCCGTCCTGAGAGCGCGGTCCCGGCACATCCGGCTGGAGCCGGCCCAGCAGTCTCGCCCGCTCCTCGGCGAAGACCGGGTCGGCCTGGTAGTCGGAGTGGCCGAGGATCGCCGACGGCAGCGGATGCAGATTGGTGCGGCCGTAGGCGAGCGGGTCCATCAGGGGCTCCCGGTCCACCTCGGGGCCGCAGTCGCCGGGCAGCCGGACCGGGCCGCCGATGGGGTCGGTGAGCCGGTAGAGGTTGCGCCAGCAGTCCACGTCGTGGTGCAGGGCGGTGAGCGCGGCCGGGCCGAAGTGGGCCGGGAACCAGCGGCCGTAGAGGCGTTCCAGCGGGGAGCCGTAGGTGAGGAGGGCGACCCGCCCCCGGACCGCCGGTTCCAGCTGCCAGGCCGCGGCGGCCGCCAGCACGCTGCCCTGCGAGTGTCCGGAGATGACCAGCCGGCCGCGCGTGGCGCGGATCCAGGTCGCGATCCGCCAGGTCAGGTCCGGTACCGCGCGCTCGGCGTAGCAGGGCGGGGCGAAGGGGTGGGAGGCGCGCGGCCAGAAGGTCCCCACGTCCCAGAGGATGCCGATGGTCCGGCGCGCGGAGGGGTCCTTGTAGGCGCGGCGGCCCCAGGTGACGAACAGGATGAAGCCGAGGCCGATCAGCCAGGAGCCGAGTGCCTGCGCGGTGTCGGCGGCGCCCTGGACGAAGGCGTACGCCCCTTCGGTGGCCTTTGCCGGTGTCCTGCGGGAGGTCAGGGCGCCGACGAGGGCTCCGGCTCCGAGGATCAAAGTGCTGGCCGACGTCACTCCGAGCAGGCGGGGTCCCCGGTCCGTCAGCGCCGCCATGGCGCGGGCGCGGGCGATGCGGCGGGTGCGTGCCGCGTCCTTGGGCTCCGCGGGGTACTCGCTCTCGACGGCGCCCAGTTGGTCCCGGCCGGAGCGCCAGGTGCGCCGGCCGAGCCACGCGCAGTGGCCCAGCAGCACGAGGAGGACCAGCGGGATCACGGACGCCTGCCAGGTCAGCAGGACCGGCGGGCCCAGGATGGTGGCGCCGGTGCCGTCCAGCCAGTCCGCGACGCGCTGCGAGACGCCGCCGGACATCACGCCGCCCAGGGCGCAGGCCAGCGTCGCCACGGCGGGGCCGGCCAGGCCACGCATCGCGGCGCGCGGGTCGGGATGCGTGCGGTGCAGCAGATGGGCGACCACGGCCAGGGCGACGACGAGCAGGCCCTGCACGAAGGCGATCCCGCCGAAGGTGGCGTCCCCCGACAGCCGGCCGTGCGACTGCCACCCCGGCCGTTCCCACCCGGCGTACACGGCGGCGAGGGCGAGCAGGACGAGCGCGGCGAGCGGCAGGCGCCGTACGAGGTGCCCGTCGAGCCGCCGGTCGAGGTAGTTCTCGCTGCGGCCGCGGCGGCACACCACCCAGACCACGGCGACCCCGGCGGCGACGAGACCGGCCTCCAGGAGGCGCCCGAGCGTGTCGAGGAGGGCGGGGCCGCCCGGTTCGCGGTCGAAGCGGGCCGCCGTGGAACTGACCGCCGCGGCGATCGTCAGCAGGCCCGCCGCGGTGTGCGCGGCCCGCAGGCGGGCGACCAGCCGGCGGCCGTACCAGAAGCCGGGCCGGCCGAGGGCGGTGCGATCGTTGTCCTCCTCCGGTTCGCCGGGGCGGGCCATGGGCTGCTGGGACTCGTAGGCGCTCCAGGTGCGGTGGGACAGGTACCAGAGCAGGCCGGTCAGCGCGGCCGGGACCACGGCCGCCAGCGCGAGGCGGCGGCCCGGCCGGCTCCACCAGCCGCCGTCCGACAGATCGGGCGACAGGAAGCCCAGCCAGGAGTGCGACTCGGCGCACGCGCGCGTGCCGGCGCACTGCCAGGCCGCGAGGTCCAGGGCGACCTCGCAGGCGGCGGCGACCAGCAGAACGGTCAGGGTCAGGCTCGCGAGCCGTACCAGGAGGCCGTAGAAGCGCACGGTCCGTCTACGGCCGCGTGCGGTGGGGCGCATCCAGTGGGCGAGGTTGACCACCATGAACGGCAGCAACAGCAGCCACAGGGCGCGGGTGCCGTTGCCGGAGGTGAGATTGCACCAGACGTACGCCTCGGGCACCGGGCCGGTGCGCCCGTCGCCTGGTCTCTTCTCGGCGTCGACGTCGTCGGCGCGCCGGAAGACGGCCGCGACCTCGTCGCCGGTGATCCGTACCGTGCGCGGATCGTCGAGCATCTTCTCCGGCGTGGTGCCGCCCACTCCGTGGACCAGGAGTTCCAGGGCGGTTCCGGATTCCTCGGGCCGGGCGGCCGAGCCGTCCGCACCTATGGTGGTGAGAGGTTCCACTGCTTCGCACTTCCCCCGTGACGCGCCGTCGGCATCTGTCCGTGCGGGCACAAGGATCTCCGCTCAGCGCCTTGCGCGCACCACTCGTCACGGAATCTCCCCGATCCGGGTGACGGCCGGAGCCCAATGTCACCCCGGTGACGTGAGCGCGACGGGGCGGTCGGTGGCGCTCCTGGTGGGGGCCCGTGCGAGTATGGGACGTCCCGCGCACCAGGGACGGGCAAAATGTCCTTGTGGGAGAGGGTGCGCAGGGCGAGTCGGACGGCCCCAGGCGAAAGGACCGGAGCGTACGTGAGTGAGAATCAGAACCTCCTCGCGGAGCAGCGGCGCGCCCTGATCCTGGACGAGGTCCGGCGCCGAGGCGGGGTGCGCGTCAACGAGCTGACCCGCAAGCTCGGCGTGTCGGACATGACCGTGCGGCGCGATCTCGACGCGCTGGCCCGCCAGGGTGTGCTGGAGAAGGTGCACGGCGGCGCGGTCCCGGTGGTCGAGGCGAGCACCCACGAGCCCGGTTTCGAGGCGAAGTCGGGTCTGGAGCTGACCGCCAAGGAGGACATCGCGCGGTCCGCGGCGGAGCTGGTCGCCCCGGGCACCGCGATCGCGCTGTCGGGCGGTACGACGACGTACGCGCTGGCCCACCATCTGCTCGACGTGCCGGACCTGACCGTGGTGACCAACTCGGTGCGGGTGGCCGACGTCTTCCACGCGGCGCAGCGCACCACGGGTCCCCGTCAGGGCGCGGCGACCGTCGTGCTGACCGGCGGGGTGCGCACGCCCTCCGACTCGCTGGTGGGGCCGGTGGCCGACCAGGCGATCGGGGCGCTCCACTTCGACGTGCTCTTCCTGGGTGTGCACGGCATATCGGTCGAGGCCGGCCTGTCGACGCCGAACCTCGCGGAGGCCGAGACCAACCGGCGTCTCGTGCAGTCGGCACGGCGGGTCGTGGTGGTCGCCGACCACACCAAGTGGGGCACCGTGGGCCTGAGTTCGTTCGCCTCGCTGGATCAGGTCGACACGCTGGTGACGGACGCCGGACTGCCGGCGTCGGCGCGCGCGGAGGTCTCGGAGCATCTGCGACGGCTGGTCGTGGCGGGCGAGTCCGTTGACGGTACAGACATCTGACTGAGCGTCAACTAGGGTGGCCCCTTCCCGTCGGACTCCAGGGGAGTGTGTCCATGGCTCACCAACTGCGCGAGGTGGGGCTCGATTTCATAGCCGCCGCGCCCGTACGGATGGTGTTCGCGCAGGAGATGTCGGCTCCGCCCAAGGCGGTCCACCGAGCGCTCGCCGAGGACGTACCGGGCTGGGAGGAATGGTTCTCCGCGGTGACCCTGGCCCGCTCGACCGGGGACGGCTCGACCCGGGAGATCCACCTCAGGGGCGGCGGGCGCTTCCAGGAGACGATCCTCGCGGCCGACGCCCCGGAGGTGTACGCCTACCGGGTGGACGTGGCGAACGCGCCCGGCGCCCGTGCCATCGCCGAGGAGTGGCGGCTCACTCCCGCCGGGCAGGGCACCCACGTGCGCTGGACGTTCGCCGTGGACGGCACGGCGGCGTTCCGCGCGGTCACCAGGCTCGGGAGGCCCGGGCTGGGGCGGGCTTTCCGGGAGGCGGTCCGGAGGCTGGACCGGCGGCTCGCGGCGCAGGGCTCCTAGCGGGAGCCCTTCTTGGGAAAGTGCATGGTGAGGCGGGTCGTCGGCTGACGCGCATCCTTGAGCTGGGCACCCGCCCGAAACTCGAACGTGCGGCAGACCAGGTTAGAGGCTGGTGGAGCCCGGCTAGAGGCTGCCGGGAGCGGCCCGACCGGGCCAGACCCCCGTCTCCAGCAGGGAGGCGATCGCCGTCGTGTACGGCTCGATGTCCAGGCCCTGCTCGGCCAGCCAGGCGTCCGAGTAGTACTTGTCCAGGTAGCGGTCGCCAGGGTCGCAGAGAAGGGTGACGACGCTCCCCCTGCGCCCCTCGGCCACCATCTCGGCGATGATCTTCAGCGCGCTCCACAGTCCGGTGCCGGTCGAGCCGCCCGCCCGGCGGCCGATGGCCCGCTCCAGGGCGCGCACGGCGGCGACACTGGCCGCGTCCGGGACCTTCATCATGCGGTCGATCGCCCCGGGCACGAAGCTCGGCTCCATGCGCGGCCGGCCGATGCCCTCGATGCGCGAGCCGCAGTCGCATGTGACGTCCGGATCGCCGGTGCTCCAGCCCTCGAAGAAACAGGAGTTCTCCGGGTCGGCCACACAGATGCGGGTGTCGTGCTGCATGTAGTGGACGTACCGCGCGATGGTCGCCGAGGTGCCGCCGGTGCCGGCGGTGGCGACGATCCACGCGGGCTCCGGGAAACGCTCCAACTCCAGTTGCCGGAAGATGGATTCGGCGATGTTGTTGTTGCCGCGCCAGTCCGTGGCCCGTTCCGCGTAGGTGAACTGGTCCATGTAGTGGCCGCCCGTCTCCCCCGCGAGGCGGGCGGACTCCTCGTACATGGTGCGCGGGTCGTCCACGAAGTGGCACCGTCCGCCGTGGAACTCGATGAGGCGGATCTTCTCGGCGCTCGTCGTGCGCGGCATGACCGCGATGAAGGGCACGCCGATGAGCTTGGCGAAGTACGCCTCTGACACCGCGGTGGAGCCGCTGGACGCCTCGATCACCGGGCAGCCCGGCCGGATCCAGCCATTGCAGAGGCCGTAGAGGAAGAGCGAGCGGGCCAGCCGGTGCTTGAGACTGCCGGTCGGGTGGGTCGACTCGTCCTTGAGGTACAGGTCGATGCCCCACTTCTCCGGGAGCGGGAAGCGCAGGAGGTGGGTGTCGGCCGAGCGGTTGGCGTCGGCCTGGACCTTGCGGACGGCTTCTTTCAGCCAGCCGCGGTAGGCGGTGTCGCTGTGGTCGATGTCGAGGGTGTCGCCGGTCCGGATCTGCTGAGGGGTGCTCACGGCGGGGCTCCTAACACTTCGCGCCGACGGCGCGTCGCGCGGCCGATGACTCGATCATAGACACCTTCCGCACGCTTCTCACCTGCATAAACGCACCTTTGAGAGCCTCAAAGGCACCCTGGGGTCGCAACGGCGTGCGGGGGCGGGGGCGCATTCGGGCGAGTGCTCCGGGCGCTCCCTGCCAGATGTCATGCGTACTGGTGCTCGACGCCCGTGGCGGGCAGACTGCACCGGGCGGGACGGACGTCTCGAACGGGGGCGCACACTGGATCACGACAGAACCCGGCTCTCGGCCCACGCGGCCGCACGGGTCGGCACACCGACGCGCACAAGGGGGCGGGGCGGCATGGCGGAGCCGGAGTTCAGGGCTACGGGCGTGCGGATCGGGAAGAGGTTGCGCTCGCTCACCCGAGCCGGTCAGGTCCGGATCAACGACGGCAGGCTGGAACTGCTCACCAGTTACGGCAGCGAGATCGACAGCGCGCCGGTCCAGGCGGTGCGCGCCTCCAAGCCCTGGTTCGCCGCGCACGACCGTGCTCTCGCGGACCTCAACGGCAACCGGTATCTGCTGACCCTGGGCGAGCACGACCCCGCTCCGGGCGAGCCGGGGCCGCCCGCGGCACGGCGGTTCATCGAGGCCGTGCGCCGGGCTGCGGGGCGTAGCCGGTAGGTCACCGCGAGTTGCGGTACCGCGTCTCCTGAGTCACGCTGGTCTCACATCACTCTGGGTTAACCGGCGATCACGCTGCAAACCAGCCCGCCGGGCACGACAGCAGGCGGCCGTTTCACGCAGGCACCTGCTCGATCCGAACTCCGTGTTCTTCCGGACCTCACGTCGGGGAGTCGCAGCCGTGATCAGTCACCCAAGCAGGCATTGCACGGTGGAGCTTCAGGCTCTGCCGTCGCGGATCGGCCAGGTCCGCAGAATCCTTTCTGCGCAATTGCGCTACTGGCATCTGGATCCCCTCATAGACCGGGCCGTGCTCGGTGTGACGGAGCTGTTGACCAACGTCCACCGCCATGCGCAGCCGGACAAGACGTGCACCGTGAAGATCGAGCTGCTGCTCGACCGGCTCATGGTCTCGGTGCACGACCACGACCCGCGTCTGCCGGTCGTGGCCGACATCAAGGACACCGAGCCGCTCGCCACGTGCGGGCGCGGGCTCGCGATGGTCGCCGCGGTCAGTGAGAGCTGGGGCGTACGGCCGGACGGCGAGTCGGGGAAGTTCGTGTGGTTCACCCTGCCGACGCCCTCCGCCGCACGGCCGCAGCGGCGCACCGTCCTCGACAAGACCGCGCTCAGGTTCGTCGAGGTGCGGGCCGACGCCCGCAGGCCCGAACACGCTCCCGCCCGGTCCGCCGTTGCCGGCTGACCGGGCGGTGACGACTCCTCTGTTGGCGTTCGCTCGTCAGCCTGCGGGGCGCTTCCACGCGGTGTCGTTGCGACGATCGTGCCCGGCCCTTCGGGCCGCCTCGCGTCCGCCGTCGCGACACCGGCGCGCCCCTCCGGCTCGCGCGTGGCCGACGCGCCGGCTCCGTGAGTGCCGGTGGGCTCATGCCGGTGTCACCCGGTGGTTCGCTCCCGCCCGACTCGCGAACTGCGGTTCGGTCCCGCACGACTCCCTCGGTCGCGATCGCCCGCAGTACGTCGAGACGCGCGGCGCGTCGGGCCGGGCGCAAGCCCACGAAGGCTCCCGCACCTTCGCCGTCCCGGCACCGACGCGCCCCTCCCGCTGCGTCCCGGCCGAACCGCCGACCCAGCGATCGGCGGTCCGCTCCCCCACCCCACTCACTCGGTCGCGATCGCCCGCAATACGTCGAGACGCGCGGCGCGTCGGGCCGGGCGCAGGCCTGCGAGGGCTCCTGCGGTGAGGCCCACCAGGGTGACCACCGCGAGTTGCAGGGGCGGGACGGCGAAGGCGAAGGTGCTGTCGCTCGTGCCGTCCGAGGCCTTGACCAATACCCAGCCGAGGAAGGCGCCGAGGGTGAGGCCTCCGACCGTGCCGAAGGCGGCGACCAGGACCGACTCCCAGCGGACCATGGCGCGCAGCTGGGAACGGGTCTGGCCCACGGCCCTCAGCAGGCCCAGTTCGCGGGTGCGTTCGTGGATCGCCAGGGTCAGGGTGTTGGCGATGCCCAGCAGGGCGATCAGGACGGCGAGGGCGAGCAACGCGTAGACCAGCGTGAGCATCATGTCGATGCCGCCGGCCGACGACTGTGCGTACTCGTCGCGGGTCTGCACCTCGGGATGGCCGTACCGTGCCGCCACCTTCTCCACCGCCGCCTTGCCCGCGCCGGCGCTCACGCCGTCCTTGAAGGAGACCGCGACGAGCGTGTCGGAGTCCTGCGTGCGGTGCGGGGCCCAGGCCGTGCGGGTGATGACGTAGTCGCCCGCCAGCTCGGACCGGCCGTAGACCGCGCGGACCGTGAAGGTGTCCTTCTCGCCGTCGGTGAAGGTGAGTCGGGTCCTGTCCCCCGTCGTGAGGCCCTGCTTCTGCGCCTCCGTCCGGGTGATGGCGATGCCGTCGGTGCCGAGGCCGCGCAGGGAGCCCCGTACGGTGCCGAGGTCGAAGGTGCGCTCCAGGGCGAGTGGGTCCGTGACGGTCAACGCCCTTCCCTTGCCGTCGACTTCGGCGACACCGCGTCCGAGGCCCACGGCCGTGTCCACCTCGGGGAGGGCCTGAAGCACTCCGGCGAGCCTGGGGCTCAGGCCGCTGCCGCCCGCCCCGAACGACGGGGTGCTGACGGCGACATCGCCCGCGAAGGACCGGGACACGGTCTGGTCCATGGTGGCCTTCAGGGACGCCCCGAACACCGTGAACAACGAGACCACGGCCACGCCGATCATCAGTGCGCTCGCGGTGGCGGCCGTCCGCCTGGGGCTGCGCAGGGCGTTGCGGCGGGCGAGGGACCCGGTGACGCCGCGGAGCCGGCCGAGGGGACCGCCGAGCACGCGTACGGCCGTCGTGGAGGCGACCGGGCCGAGGACCACGAAGGCTCCGAGGGCCAGGACGGCGCCGGTTGCCGCGAGCCAGAGGGACGGTGACACCAGGACGCCGGTGAGGGTGAGGGCCACGGCGAGTGCGGCCAGGCCGGCCCCGGTGACGGCACGGACGCGGGAGGCGCCCGACTGGTCCACGGCCGTCTCGCGCAGCGCGGCCAGCGGCGCGGTGCGTCCGGCGCGTACGGCGGGCAGCAGCGCGGAGCCCAGGCAGACCACGACGCCGACCGCGAGCGGCAGCAGCATCGAGAGCGCGCTGATCACCAAGTCGCCTTCGGGGAACGGGAATCCGATCGCCGGGAACAGCGCCTGGAGGCCGGCGGCGACCCCGATGCCGCCCGCGATGCCCACGGCGGAGGCGGTGACGGCGACGACGCTCGCCTCGGTCAGGGTCGACGCGGTGACCTGGCGACGGGAGGCACCGAGTGCCCGCAACAGGGCGTTCTCACGGGTGCGTTGGGCGACGACGATCGCGAAGGTGTTGTGGATGGAGAAGGTGGCGACCAGGAGGGCGATGCCCGAGAACACCAGGAGAAGGGTGGTGAAGACGGACAGGAACTGGCTGGAGATCATGTCGGTGTTCTCCTCGGTCGACTCCTGACCGGTGATCGCCTCGACGCCCTGCGGCAGTACGCGGGTCAGCCGTTCGACGAGCTCCCGCTGACTGACACCGGGACCTGCGCGCACCTGGATGGTCGACGCCTCACCGGGCCTGGCCGTGAGGTACTTCTCCGCGTCGGCCCGGGTCATGCCGGTGAAGGTCACCTGGGCCATGCCGTCCTCGCCGCCGAAGGTCGCGAGACCGACGACGGTCACCTCGACGGGGTCGGGCGTGCGCAGGACCGTGGTGTCGCCGATCTTCAGGTGGCCCTTTTCGGCGGTGCCGCGGTTGACGACGACCTCGCCGGACCTCTTCGGCGCGCGGCCCTCGGCCAGTTCGTACGGGTTGAGCTTCGGGTCGTCGATCCAGTTGCCGGCGAGGGTGGGCGGACCCTGGCCGCCGATGGGTTTGCCGTTCGCGCCGACGAGTTGGCCGGCGCCCTGGATGTCGGGGACGGCGGCCGCGACGCCGGGGACCTGCTCGACGGTCCTGACCAGGTCGGTGGTGACCGGCTCGCGCACCCCCTGGCTCTCCCCCGGCGTGGTGATGGCCTCGGCACTGCGGACCACGGCGTCGGTGCCGCTGGTCGCGTTGCCGAACATGGTGTCGAAGCCGGCGCGGAGGGTGTCGCCCATGACGAGTGTTCCGGCGAGGAAGGCGACACCGAGGAACACGGCGAGGAAGGTGCCGGCGAAGCGCCGCTTGTGGGCGCGCAGGGAGGACACGCTCAGACGGAGGGAGGCGTTCATACGGGACCCTCCGTCCAGGTCCGCGAGGTCGCCGCTGCCCCCGAGGACGCCTCGAGGGCCTTCATGCGGTCCAGGACACTGTCCGCGGTCGGGTTCTCCATACGGTCCACCAGGCGTCCGTCGGCGAGGAAGACGACCTCGTCGGCGTGGGCGGCGGCGACCGGGTCGTGGGTGACCATGACGACCGTGCGGCCCGTCCGGCGCACGGTCCTGCCGAGGAGGCCGAGAACCTCTCCGCCGGAACGGGAGTCGAGGTTCCCGGTGGGCTCGTCGGCGAAGACGACGTCGGGCCGGCCGGCGAACGCCCGGGCCACGGCGACGCGTTGCTGCTGCCCGCCGGAGAGCTCGGCCGGCCGGTGACGGAGCCGGTCGCGCAGGCCGACGACGTCGATCAGCGCGTCGATCCACTCGGGGTCGCCCTTGCCGCCCGCGAGGTCCAGTGGCAGCCGGATGTTCTCCTCCACGGTCAGGGTCGGCACCAGGTTGAACGCCTGGAACACGAAACCGACGCGGTCCCGGCGCAGGAGGGTCAGGCGGCGGTCGTCTAGGGAGCCGAGGTCGGTGTCGCCGATGTAGCTGGCGCCCTCGGTGAGCGTGTCGAGGCCGGCCGCGCAGTGCATGAGGGTGGACTTGCCGGAGCCCGAGGGCCCCATGATCGCGGTGAAGCGACCGGCCGGGAAGTCGACGCTCACCCCGTCCAGAGCCCGCACGCCGGTGTCGCCGCTGCCGTACACCTTCACGGCGTCGAGCACCCGGGCGGCCGGCAGCGTCCTCGTCGAGGCGGTCGTGACGGTCATGCCGCACCGCCCTTGCCCGCCGCGCGGCCGAACTGCTCGTCCAGGACGGACAGTCGGCGCCAGTACTCGTCCTCGTCGATCTCTCCGGAGGCGAAGCGGCGGCCGAGCATGGCGATCGGTGAGTCGCCGGAGGGGCCGGCCTCGGCCATGGCACGCCACGGTCCGCGACGGCCGCGCCAGAGTGTGCGGCGCAGGACGGTGACGACGCCGAGCACGACGGCCGCCCAGATCAGCGGGAAGAAGAGGATCCACGGGCCGGGGCCACCGTCCCAGTTCGCGAGAGTCTGCATGTCGGTTCGTCTCCCTGGACTTCTGAAGGTGTCGATCGGTGATGCTTCGAGACTGGCTCCGGGGAGGGGGCCGGGTCGTCGTACGGCCAGCGGCAGTGCGTGTACCTCCCGGGGAGTACGTGGGCCTGTTCGGCCTGCTCCCCAGGGGTCTCGACTTCTGTAACTACTAGTATGTACAGTGCCGGTATGAGCACTTCGGACCGACTGATCGAGTCCACCCGTGAGCTGCTGTGGGAGCGCGGCTACGTGGGGACCAGCCCCAAGGCCATCCTGGAGCGCGCGGGCGCGGGACAGGGCAGCATGTACCACCACTTCAAGGGCAAGCCCGACCTCGCCCTGGCCGCGATCCGAAGGACCGCCGAGGAGCTGCGCGCCACCGCGGAGAATGCGCTCGGCGGGCCCGGCACGCCGTACGAGCGCATCAAGGCGTACCTGCGGCGCGAGCGGGACGTGCTGCGCGGCTGCCCGATCGGCCGGCTCACGATGGATCCGGACGTCGTCGCCAGCGACGAACTGCGCGCGCCGGTCGACGAGACCATCGACTGGATCCGCGAGCGCATCGCCGGGATCGTCGAAGAGGGCAAGGAACAGGGCCAGTTCGCGACCACGCTCGACGGCGAGGAGATCGCGGCCGCCGTGCTCGCGACGGTCCAGGGCGGCTATGTCCTCGCCCGTGCGTCCGGCTCGCCCGCCGCGTTCGACACCGGCGTGCGGGGCCTGCTCTCGCTGCTCGCACCCCACACGTCGTAGCTGCTCGCACCCCTCTCGTCGTAGTCGTAAAGGAGTCGACAGACATGCAGATCACCCGACAGCGCCCCGGGACCCGGCAGGGAGCGGCGGAGAACTTCACCGGGACGGTGTGGCTCGACGAGATAGCCGCACCCGAGGCCCCGTCCCGGCTGCGGATGTTCAACGTCCACTTCGCCCCCGGCGCGCACACCGCATGGCACCGCCATCCGCACGGCCAGGTGCTCCATGTCCTGGAGGGCGAGGGGTTGGTGCAGCGCAGGGGTGCTCCCGCCGAGCCGATCCGCGCGGGCGACACGGTGTGGATCGAGCCGGGCGAGTGGCACTGGCACGGGGCCGGGCCGCGCACCTTCATGACCCATCTCGCGGTCGTCGAGGCCGCGGAGGACGGCACGACAGCCGACTGGGACGCGCATGTCGCCCCCGAGGACTACCCCGCCTGAGGAGACGCCCGATGCACGCCATGCAGTACGAACTCACCCTGCCCGCCGACTACGACATGGACGTCGTCCGCGCCCGCGTGGCCCGGGTCGGGCATCTGCTGGACGACTGGGAGGGGCTCGGCTTCAAGACGTACCTGATGCGCGAGCGCGGGGTGAACGGATCACCCGTCAACCAGTACGCGCCCTTCTACCTCTGGAACACCATGGAGGGCATGAACACCTTCCTCTGGGGAGGCGCCTTCCAGGGCCTCAGCAACGACTTCGGCCGACCGTCGGTGCGCCAGTGGTCGGGTCTGTCGTACGAGGAGGGCGGCACCGTCGGCCACCCCGCCCGGTGGGCCGTACGGCGGAGCCAACAGGTGCCCGAGGGCGTGGAGTTGGCCGAGGTGATGGCGGACGCGGTGGGTGAGACGGGGCGGCTGGCCGGGGAGGACGGCGCGGTGTGCGCGGCGGCCGCCGTGGACACGGCCCGCTGGGAGCTCGTCCACTTCTCGCTCTGGACGCACGAGTGGCCCAAGGCGGACGGCGAGATGTTCGAGGTGCTGCATGTGTCGGCGCCGGGCCGGGAGCGGCTGGGGCGGGGACGGCAGTGGTGAGCGCGGGCGCGGTGCGTACGGTGGCCGGTGACGTTCCCGCCGGGGAGCTCGGGGTGTGCGACGCCCACGACCATCTGTTCTTCGGCAGTCCCCAGCTGCCCGGGCAGGAGCTGCGGAGCCTTTCCACGGCGCGGGCCGAGCTGGTGGCGTTCGCCGAGCTGGGCGGTGGCACGGTGGTGCAGTGGACGCCGTACGGGCTGGGGCGGCGGGCCGCAGATCTGCCGCCGCTGTCGCGAGAGACCGGGGTGCGGATCGTCGCCGCGACCGGGCTGCACCAGGCCGTCCACTACGACGACGCGACGCTCGCCGGACTGCGCGGTCGTCTCGCCGAGGTGTTCGTCGCCGAACTCACCGAGGGTATCGGCACGTCCGGCGTCCGCGCGGGGCTGATCAAGGTGGCCGGCGGCTTCCACACGCTCGACGCGCACGCCCGCTGGACCATGTCCGCGGCGGCCGAGGCCCACCACGCGACGGGGGCGCCGATCGCCGTCCACCTGGAGCTGGGGACCGGTGCGCTGGACGTCCTGGACCTGCTGTGCGGGGAGTTGGGGGTGCCGCCGCAGCGGGTGATCCTCGGTCACCTCAACCGCTCCCCCGACTTCACCGTGCACCGCCAGGCCGCGGCCTCGGGCTGCTACCTCGCCTTCGACGGGCCCTCGCGCGCCAACCACGCCACGGACTGGCGCATGCCGGACGCCGTACAGGCCCTGGCCGAGGCGGGTCACGGGGACCGTCTGCTTCTGGGCGGAGACACCACGACCGCGGCCGCCCGGTCCGTCAACGGTGGCCCCGGGATGCCGTATCTGCTGCGCCGGATACGTCCGCGGCTCGTGGTCGAGCTGGGTGAGGAACTGGTGGGGCGCATCCTCGTCGACAATCCTGGTCGGGCCTTGGCCGTGGAGTGGCGTCGGCCTTGACGCCGCTCACCGGCAGAGCGCGTCGATGTCCTCGGAGAACGCCGGGAACTCGGACCGGGCGGCTGTGACGATGTCGCGGGTGGTCCGGCGCGGGGTGGTCGCGTGGCGCTCGGCGAGTTCGGTCAGCTCCGGGTTCGGGCGGGCGTCGTACTCCTCGTGCTCCACGACCTCCATCGGTCCCAGGCCGTCGGCCAGCACCCACAGGAAGTCGGACAAATTCGCCGCGACGACACCGCGCTCGCCCTCCGAGCCCAGGAACACCACGGGCTGCTCGGCGAGGGGCCGCCCCGGCCGCACGCGCCACAGGGCGGCGAGGCCACCGGTGCCGTCCTGTCCGAAGACCCGGTAGGCATCGCCGTCCAGTTCGTGGTTGCCGGTCCAGTTGCGCAGCCAGTCGGTGGTCTCCTCGGCGGAGTCGAAGGCGTCGTACGGCTCGAAGTCGACGCCCTCGCCGTCGGCGTAGTCGAACTCCACGCGGGCCACGTCGGCCAGGGCGGGCGGGAAGGCGCGGTCGCCCTCGGTCGTCTCGATCATGCCCGCAGGCTAGTCGCCACCACTGACAACGGTCCCGCGCCACCGAGATGTCCACCGAGGGCTGCGGTTTCGCGGCGCGGCCGGCGCCTCATGCGCGGGTGATGGCTCATGCAGGCGGCCACCAGGCCCTGGTCCGCCGGGCGTTCGTGGCCTGCCCGTCCCAGGGTGCGGCTGGACCTGCGCACCGGTGACGCGGCGGCCGCGCCGGCCGTCCGGACGAGGGCGACGTGGACGTGGCCGTCGCGGGGATCCCGGCCCGGCGGCCGGACGGGCTGGTGAGCCGGCCGGTCGCGGTGACCGAGCTGGTCCTCGTCACCGCGCGGGACCGGCCGGACCCGGACCTGGGCCGGCCGTTCGTCCTCCCCCGCCATGCGCTCGTGCCCGACGGCCACGAGGAACTGCTGAGGCAGGTCTCTGCACTGCGGAGCTTGACGGCGCCGCCGGGGGCCTGATCAGACTGGCCTGACCGACCTGACACTGATGGGAAGAACATGCGAGTCGTCGTCATCGGCGGTAGCGGGCACATCGGCACCTTCCTGGTCCCCCGGCTGGTCCGCGCCGGCCATGAAGTGATCAACATCAGCCGTGGCAGCCGTACCGCCTACGTCGAGGCTCCCGAATGGCGACACGTGCGTCAGGTGGTCGCCGACCGGGAGCAGGAGGACGGCGAGGGGACCTTCGGCGACCGCGTGGCCGGGCTGGAGCCGGACGTCGTGATCGACCTCGTCTGCTTCACCCTGGGCTCGGCCACCACGCTGGTCGAGCGCCTGCGCGGCGAGGTCGGGCACCTGGTGCACTGCGGCAGCGTGTGGCGTCACGGTCCCGCCGACAAGCTGCCGATCTCCGAGACCACGGGCACCCCGCCCGTCGGGGAGTACGGCATCCAGAAGGACCGTATCGCCCGGATGCTGAAGGAGGAGACCGCTTCCGGGGGCCTGGTGACCACATCCCTGCACCCCGGGCACATCGTCGGCCCCGGCTGGCACCCGATCGGTCCGCTGGGGAGCCTCGACCCCGCGGTCTGGTACACGCTCTCGGCGGGACGGTCGCTGAAGGTCCCCGGCAGCGGCGTCGAGCTGATGCACCATGTGCACGCGGACGACGTGGCGCAGGCCTTCGAGCGGGCGGTCGAGCACCGGGACGCGGCGGCGGGAGAGGACTTCACCGTCGTGGCCCCCACCGCGCTGAACGTGCGCGGGTACGCCCGTATCGCGGCCGGCTGGTTCGGTCGGACCGCGTCACTGGAGCCGGTGACCTGGGAGGAGTTCCGCAGGATCACGGCCCCGGAACACGCCGAGGCGAGTTGGGAGCACCTGCACCGCAGCCAGTGCCTCACCATCGAGAAGGCCAGGACCCTCCTCGGCTACGCCCCGCGCTACGAATCGGAGGCCGCGGTGCTGGAGTCGGTGCGTTGGCTGATCGACCACGGGGAGCTTAAGCCGGCAGTCCCGCTCAGCGTCTGACCGGATACGCGCCTCCTAGGCCCGGCCGGTGTCCAGGCGCCCCACCCGGGCGACGTTCTCCCGGTCCTCGGCGTCCTCGCTCGCCTCCGCGGTGAACCAGGCGTCGAGGATCTCCTTGAGGAGCGGCGCGGAGGTGAGGCGGAGGCTGAGGGCGAGCACGTTGGCGTCGTTCCAGCGGCGTGCGCCGTCCGCCGTGTAGGCGTCCGTGCACAGGGCCGCCCGTACGCCGGGGACCTTGTTCGCGGCGATGGAGGCGCCGGTGCCGGTCCAGCAGCACACGACGGCCTGGTCGGCGGTCCCCGCGGCGACTTCACGGGCCGCGGCCTCGGAGCAGACGGCCCACTGCGGATCGGCCCCGGGGCTCAGGGCGCCGTGCACGGCCACCTCGTGGCCCCGCGCGCGCAGCTCGTCGACGAGAGTGCGCGCCACTGGCTCGTCCATGTCCGAGGAGACGGAGATCCGCATGTCACGAGCCTACTCGGCGGCTCGTCCAGCGGACGACGGGTTCGAGGTATGCGACGTGCGGACCGGCGAGGTCCGGCAGTTCGGCCGGTGAGCCGACGAGGGCGATCCGGTCGAACTCCGGGACCCGCCCTCGTGCCGTCTCGGCGGCCACGAGTGCCTCGAAACGCTCATGGAGCAGGGGCGCGGGCAGGGGCGGCGCCAGGTAGTGGACGCCGACCTGTCCGTCCTCGCCGTGGGTGACCAGGCAGCGGGTGAGGTCGGCGGCCGGGAGGCCGACGCCCGTCTCCTCGGCCAGTTCCACGGCCGCGTGGCGGCGCAGCGCGTGCTCGTCGAGCGGCTCGTCACCGGTGGGTGGTTCCACCGATCCACCGGGGAACTGCCAGCGGCCGGGCGCGGCGGTGGACGCGGACATACGGCCCACGAGTACGCGTCCGTCCTCGGTCGGCTGCATGATGCTCACGAACAGGGACCGCAGGGCGGTGGCGCCCGGGACGCGGCGCAGGGCGAAATAGCGGTAGGTGGCGCGGGACCAGGAGATGAGCAGGGTGTCCGGGGTTTCCCGGGACAGGCCCGCGCACACCGCGACCGGGCCGTCGAAGAGGGCCGGGTTGGCCAGGACCGCGGTGTCCCACTCGCGGTCCATGGCCGTCCGTGCCTCGGCCGGGGTCACCGGGGGCGCCACCTCGACCAGGCGCAGTCTCCCGACTTCCAGCAGTTCAGCCACGGGTCAGTGCCCCCAGCGGATCGTCCAGCACCGGCTGCCACGCCAACTCGGCCGCTCCGACGAGGCTGTTGTGGTCCAGGGTGCAGGCCAGGATGGGGACGCCGCCGCTCTGTCCCCATAGGCTGCGCTCGGCGACGACCGCGCGCAGGCGCCCGGGGTCGGCGTCCAGGAGGGTGCGGTGGAGTCCGCCGAGGATGATCCGGTCCGGGTTGAGGATGTTGACCAGACCGGCGAGGCCCAGGCCCAGGCGGTCGATCAGCGACTCGGCCGCCCTGCGGACGGCGGGGTCGTCGTAGTGGTCGCGGACGAGGTCGTCGGCCTGCCGGAGCAGGGACTGTTCGGGGCCGGGGTCGAGTCCGGCCGCCGTGAGCAGGGCCAGCGGGTCGGCCTCGACGTCCAGGCAGCCGCGGCTGCCGCAGTAGCAGGGGCGGCCCTCGGGGTTCACGGTGAGGTGGCCGACTTCCAAGGCGAGTCCCGAACTGCCCGTGTGCAGACGCCCGTCGAGCACCAGTGCGCCGCCCACACCCCGGTGGCCGGTCGCCACGCACAGCAGATCGCGGGCACCGCGGCCCGCGCCGTGCCGGTGCTCGGCGAGCGCGGCGAGGTTGACGTCGTTGCCCGCGAAGGCCGGCCCGGTGATGCCGGCGGCGCGCACGCACTCGTCGAAGATACGGCGGACGGGGGCGCCCGCGGGCCAGGCCAGGTGCAGGGGGTTGAGGGCGAGCCCGTCGGGTTCGGCGACCGCGGACGGCACGGCGAGTCCGGCGCCCACACAGCGCCGGCCGGTCGTGCGCAGCAGGTCGGCACCCGCCTCCACGACGGAGCCGAGGACCTTCGCCGGGTCGGCGTCGACGGTCTCGCAGCCGGGCGCGGTGGCGACGATACGGCCGCCCAGCCCGACCAGGGCGGCCCGGAAGCCGTCGGCGTGCACCTGCGCGGCCAGCACGACGGGACCGTCCTCGGCGACCGCGAGCCGGTGCGAGGGCCTGCCCTGCGAACCGGTGGCGGCGGTGGGCCGGGCGTCGACGCGGATCAGCCCGAGCGCCTCGAGTTCCGCGGCGACCGCGCCGGCCGTCGCCCGTGTCACGCCGAGTTCGGCGGTGAGCACCGCACGGGTGGGCGCACGCCCGGTGTGCACGAGCTCCAACGCGGGCCCGAGCGCACCGCGCCCCCGGTCCAGCCGCGCCCTGGAGGTGGTCCCTTCCCCCGCCGGCCGGGGGTCCGCCTTGCCGCTCATGAGGGCGAGTCTCCCATGATCCGTTCGTTGTCCCGGCCTAGAGGCCGCTGACCCGCAGCGTGATGTTCAGCCGTCCCGTCAGCCCCAACTCGGGGGGCGCGGTGCCCGGATGCACGCGGGGCACCCCGTGGTAGGCGAGCCTCGACGGGCCGCCGAACACGAACAGGTCGCCGCTGCGCAGCTCGACGTCCGTCCAGGGCCTGGTCCGGGTCTCGGGGTTGCCGAAGCGGAAGACACAGGTGTCGCCGAGGCTCAGGGAGACCACGGGTGCCTCCGACTTCTCGTCGCTGTCGCGGTGCATGCCCATGCGGGCGTCTCCGTCGTAGAAGTTGATCAGTGCGATGTCGTATCCGGAGGCCTCCGTCCCCAGTGCGTCCCGCACGGCTTCCCGGCCCAGCTCGCCCAGCCGGTGCGGGAAGGGCTTCACCGGTACCCCGTCGCCGTCGACGACCGTGCGGGCGTAGGCGTACGGGTACCAGTGCCAGCCGAGACAGACCTGCCGTGCGGTCATCGTGCCGCCGCCCGGGGTGCGGACCGTGCGCAGTCCGGCAGGCGGGCGCGCCCACTCCCGGCAGGCCTCCAGCAGTTCGCGTTGCCGTGCCGGGGTCAGCCAGTCCGGCACGTGCACCGCGCCCGGCGCGACCTCCGTACGGGCTCTGGGGAACAGCTCGGCTTCCATGGGTTCCATCCTGCCCGAGTCCCATCCTGGCCGAAGGGCCTGAGCTGCGGCTCCGATAGCCTGGACGCACGATGGACGACCGAATGACGACCCCCTGGGGCGAGCTCGCCCTCACCCGCTTCCCCGAGGACCCGCGCGACCGGCTGCGCGCCTGGGACGCCTCCGACGAGTATCTGCTGAGGCACCTCGCGGACGAGGGGGTGGCGCTGTCCGGCACCGTCGTCGTGGTCGGGGACCGCTGGGGCGCCCTGGTCACCGCGCTGGCGGCGCACCGGCCGGTGCAGATCACCGACTCCTTCCTCAGCCAGGAGGCGACCCGGGCCAACCTCGAACGCGCCGGCGTCGAACCCGGCACCGTGCGGCTGCTCACCGCACAGGACCCGCCGCCCGGCCGGGTCGACGTTCTGCTGGTGCGCGTGCCGAAGAGCCTGGCCCTGCTGGAGGACCAGCTCTCGCGGCTGGCGCCCGCGGTGCACGAGGGCACGGTCGTGGTCGGCACCGGCATGGTGAAGGAGATCCACACCTCGACGCTCCAGCTGTTCGAGCGGATCCTCGGCCCGACCCGCACCTCGCTCGCCGAGAAGAAGGCCCGGCTGATCTTCTGCACGCCGCAGCCGTCGCTCGTACGGCCCGCGAATCCCTGGCCGTACGGCTACACGCTCCCGGAGGGCGTCGGTGCCGTCTCCGGACGGCCCGTCGTCAACCACGCGGGCGTCTTCTGCGCGGACCGGCTCGACATCGGCACCCGGTTCTTCCTCCAGCACCTCCCGGACAGCCGGGGCTCCCAGCGGATCGTGGACCTGGGCTGCGGCAACGGGATCGTCGGCACGGCGGTGGCCCTGGCGAATCCCGAGGCCGAGGTGCTGTTCGTCGACGAGTCCTTCCAGGCCGTGGCCTCGGCGGAGGGGACGTACAAGGCGAACGGCGTGCCGGGGCACGCGGAGTTCCGGGTCGGGGACGGTCTGACGGGGGTCCCGGCGGACAGCGTCGACCTCGTCCTCAACAACCCGCCGTTCCATTCCCACCAGGCCACGACCGACGCGACGGCCTGGCGGATGTTCGCCGATGCGCGCAGGACGCTGCGGCCCGGCGGTGAGCTGTGGGTGGTCGGGAACCGGCACCTCGGGTACCACGTGAAGCTGCGGAAGCTGTTCGGAAACAGCCAACTGGTCGCCAGTGACCCCAAGTTCGTGGTGCTCAAGGCGGTAAAAAGGTCGAGTGACTGATTCCTCGACGCGGGAGTTCTACGACTCGCTGGCACCTGACTACCACCGGATCTTCGCGAACTGGGACGCGAGCATCGCCCGTCAGGCGGCCGCCCTGGGCGCTCTCCTGGGGCCGGGCCCACGCCGGATCCTGGACTGCTCGTGCGGGATCGGGACCCAGGCGATCGGGCTGGCGCTGGCCGGGCACCAGGTCGTCGGCAGCGATCTCAGTCCCGTCGCGGCCACGCGCGCCGCTGCGGAGGCGGCGGCGCGCGGTGCCCGGCTGCCGACGGCCGCCGCGGACATGCGACGGCTGCCGTTCGTGTCGTCCGTCTTCGACGTGGTCGTCTGCGCCGACAATTCCATGGCTCATCTGCTGACGGCCCAGGACGTGGCGGCCGCGCTCGCGGACCTGCGGCGGGTGCTGCGGGACGGGGGTCTGCTGCTGCTCACCCTGAGGGACTACGACGAGATCCGCCGGACCCGGCCCGGGGCCGCGCCTCCGCAGGTCTCCGAGGGCTCCGACGGCCGGGTGATCACCTTCCAGCTGTGGCACTGGCACGAGGACGGCGAGCGCTACGACCAGGAGTACTTCCAGTTGACGCCCGGCGACGGGGACGACTGGGCCGTCCGTGTCCGTCGTACGACCTCCTGGGCGCTGACGCGTGCGCAGCTGACGGAGTTCGTGACCGCGGCCGGTTTCGCCGACCTGCGGTGGCACGATCCGGCGTCCAGCGGGTTCTACCAGCCCGTCCTCACCGCCCGAGCAGCCGGATGATCCGCCGGGCCGCCTCGACCATGGCGTCCCGCCCGGCACTCAGGTACACGCGGGAGTCCACCGCCTCGGGGTGAGCGCTCAGGAACTCCCGGATCGCGCCGGTCATGGCGACGTTCAGCGCGGTGCCGACGTTGACCTTGGCGATACCGCCCGCGACGGCCGCGGTGAGCTCCTCGTCGCGGACGCCGGAGGAGCCGTGCAGGACGAGGGGGACGTCCAGGGCGACGGCGAGACGCTTGAGCAGGTCGTGGTCGAGCGTCGCGGTGCGTTCGGTCATCGCGTGGGCACTGCCGATGGCCACGGCGAGGGCGTCCACACCGGAGTCGGTGACGAAGGCGCGGGCCTCGGCGGGGTCGGTGCGGGCGCCGGGGGCGTGGGCGTCCAGCGGAGGCCGGCCCTGTTTGCCGCCCACCTCCCCCAACTCGGCCTCGATCCAAAGCCCTTGGGAGTGCGCCCAGTCCGCCGCGTCCCGGGTCGCGGCGAGGTTCTCGGCGTAGGGCAGGTGGGCCGCGTCGTACATCACGGAGCCGAAGCCGGCGTCGGCCGCCTGGCGGAGCAGGTCGTCGCTCTGGACGTGGTCGAGGTGCAACGCGACGGGCACGGTGGCGCGTTCGGCCGCGGTGACGGCGGCGCGGGCCAGCGGGTGGAGCCTGCCGTGGCGGAACTTGACGGCGTTCTCGCTGACTTGGAGGACGACGGGCGCGTCAAGGGACTCGGCGCCGGCGATGACGGCCTCGATGTGTTCCAGGGTGATGACGTTGAAGGCGGCGACGGCGGAGCGGGCGGTGGCGGCCCGGGTGACGAGCTCGCCGGTGGTGGCCAGGGGCACGGGGTCTCCTAAGGGCGGGCGAGGATCACCGAGCGGGTGAGGTGGCGGGGCCGGTCCGGGTCGAGTCGGCGGGCCGCGGCGACGGCGACCGCGAGGCGCTGCACGCGGACCAGTTCGGCGAGCGGGTCCAGGGCACCCGCTACCCACAGTCCGCCGGTCTCCCGCACCTGTTCGGCCAGCCCTTCCGGGGCCTCGCCGAGCATCCAGGCGGCGGTGCCGTGGGTGGTGATGCTGATGGGGCCGTGCCGGTACTCCATCGCCGGGTAGGCCTCGGTCCAGGCGAGGGAGGCCTCGCGCATCTTCAGCCCGGCCTCGTTGGCCAGCCCCACCGTCCAGCCCCGGCCGAGGAAGGTGAACTGCGTGCACTCGACGAGGCCTTCGGGCAGGGGCGTCGAGAGCGCGGTGCGGGCGTCGGCGACGACGGCGTCCGTGTGCAGGCCCAGGTGGGCGCGGAGCAGGGTGAGGGCGGTGGTCGCGAACCTCGTCTGGACGACGGAGCGTTCGTCGGCGAAGTCGAGGACGACGACCTCGTCGGCGGCGGCCATGACGGGGGTGGCGGGGTCTGCGGTGAGCGCGGTGGTGCGGGTGCGCCCCTTCAACTGCCCCAGCACGTCGAGGACTTCGGTCGTCGTACCGGAGCGGGTGAGGGCCACGACCCGGTCGTACGAGCGGCCGTGCGGGAACTCCGACGCGGCGAAGGCGTCCGTCTCGCCCTGGCCCGCGGCCTCCCGCAGCGCCGCCACCGCCTGCGCCATGAAGTACGAGGTGCCGCACCCGACGACGGCGACCCGCTCTCCGGCTGCCGGAAGCGCGTCGGCGTGGCGTGCGGCCTCCGTGGCCGCGCGGGTCCAGCACTCGGGCTGGCTGGTCAGCTCGTCCTCGACATGGGTCATGCCGTACGCCTCCGTCGTTTTGATTGTTCTTGCAAGATACAGCGGCCTTTCAAGCACAATCAAGCATTCGTGCGCAAGGATGGTGCGCTAAAGTCGCCGGAGGTGGAGGAGCGGAGGATAGGGATGTCCCGGGACGCCCGTTGGAAGGCGCTGCTGGAGCTGCTCGTCGAGCGGGGCCGGCTGGACGTCGAGGAGGCGGCCGCCGATCTGGAGGTCTCGGCCGCCACGATCCGCCGTGACTTCGACCAGCTGGCCGAGCAGCAGATGCTGGTGCGCACCCGGGGCGGGGCCGTCGTGCACGGGGTGTCGTACGAGCTGCCGCTGCGGTACAAGACGGCCCGCCACGCCTCCGAGAAGCAGCGCATCGCGAAGGCGGTCGGGGAGCTGATCGCGCCAGGTGAGGCGGTGGGGCTGACCGGGGGCACGACCACGACCGAGGTGGCGCGGGCGCTCGCCGTGCGCGGGGACCTCGCCGGCGGCTCCCCCGCTCTGACGATCGTCACGAACGCCCTCAACATCGCCAATGAGCTGGCGGTACGTCCCCAGTTCAAGATCGTGCTGACGGGCGGGGTCGCGCGTCCGCAGTCGTACGAGCTCGTCGGGCCGCTCGCGGACGGCGTGCTGAGCCAGATCACCCTCGACGTGGCGGTGCTCGGTGTCGTCGCCTTCGACGTCACGCACGGTGCCGCCGCCCACGACGAGGCGGAGGCCGCGATCAACCGGCTGCTGTGCGAGCGGGCCGAGCGGGTCGTCGTCGCCGCCGACTCCAGCAAGCTGGGGCAGCGCGCCTTCGCCCGGATCTGCGCCGCCGAGAAGGTCGGCACGCTGGTCACGGACGCGGCGGCGGCGCCGGAGACGGTCCTGCGGTTCGAGGAGGCAGGGCTGCGGGTCCTCACCGTCTGAAGGCCGGGGAGATTCGGTGTGCGGGCGTTCCCCTGACACCCGTGGCCGATCCTGCTTAGGCTGATCCGCAGGAGGCTGCGATGAACGGATCAGCCAGGGATCACAGCGGATCACCCAGGGCCGACATGGGCTACCTGCCGATCGCCGAGCACGGTCTGATCGGCGACCTGCGCAGTGTGGCGCTCGTCGGGACCGACGGCACGATCGACTGGTACTGCTGCCCGTCCTTCGACGCGCCGAGTGTCTTCGCGTCGATCCTGGACGCGGAGCGCGGCGGCAGCTTCGAGCTGGCGGCGACCGTGCCGGCGCGGACCAAACAGTTCTACTTCCCCGACACCAACGTCCTGATCACCCGGTTCTACACCGAGGACGGCGTGGGCGAGGTCCAGGACTTCATGCCCGTCGACGGCGACACCGTGGAGACCGAGCGGCACCGGTTGATCCGGCGGGTGGTGTGCGTGCGCGGTTCGATCCCGTTCCGCACGCGTGTGGCGCCGCGCTTCGACTACGGCGCCCAGCCGCACACCGTGCGCATGGTCGGGGACGTGGCGGTCTTCGAGTCCCCGAAGCTGTCGCTGGGCCTGACCGCGACCGTGCCGCTGGAGACCGAAGGCCCGGACGCGCGCGCCGACTTCAAGCTCTCCGAGGGCGAGTCGGCGGTGTTCGCGCTGGACCAGGTCGGCGGCGAGGTGACCCCGCGCCGGTGCGCGCGCACCGAGGCCGAGGAGCAGTTCACCAGCACGGTCGCCTACTGGCGGCACTGGCTGTCCGCCTCCAAGTACCGGGGCCGCTGGCGGGAGATGGTGCACCGCTCCGCCCTCACCCTCAAGCTGCTCACCTACGCGCCCACCGGCGCCATCGTGGCCGCGCCGACCACCAGCCTGCCCGAGCAGCTCGGCGGCGAGCGCAACTGGGACTACCGGTACGTGTGGGTGCGGGACGCCGCCTTCTGCGTGTACGCACTGTTGCGGCTCGGCTTCACCAGCGAGGCCGAGGCGTTCATGGACTTCCTCATCCGGCACGTCAGTCCGGACGGCAACGGCCACTCCGGGCCGCTCCAGATCATGTACGGCATCGACGGCCGCACCGATCTGACGGAGCGTGAACTCGGCCACCTGGAAGGGCATCAGGGCTCGGCGCCGGTCCGGGTCGGCAACGCCGCCGCCGACCAGCTGCAACTCGACATCTACGGCGCCCTGATCGACTCGATCTACCTCTACGACAAGTGGGCCAAGCCGATCTCCAGCGGCCAGTGGGACGACGTGTGCACGCTCGTGGAGTGGGTGTGCGCGCACTGGGACCAGCCCGACGAGGGCATCTGGGAGACCCGCGGCGGCCGCAAGAACTTCCTGTACTCGCGGCTGATGTGCTGGGTGGCGATCGAGCGGGCGATCCGCATGGCCAACCGGCGCGGTCTGCCGGCCGACCTGAACCGCTGGCGGGAGAGCCGCGACACGATCTACCGGCGGATCATGGACCGCGGCTGGTCGGAGAGCCGGCAGGCGTTCGTGCAGCACGAGGACGGCGATGTGCTGGACGCGGCCGTCCTGATGATGCCGCTGACCAAGTTCATCGCGCCGACCGACCCGAAGTGGCTGTCCACGCTGGACGCGCTGACCGAGGAGCTGGTGTCGGACTCCCTCGTCTACCGCTACGACCCGGCGGCCAGCCCCGACGGACTGCGCGGCGACGAGGGCACCTTCTCGATCTGCTCGTTCTGGTACGTCGAGGCGATGGTGCACGCCGGGCGGATCGACGAGGCACGCCTGGCCTTCGAGAAGATGCTCACCTACGCCAACCATCTGGGTCTGTACGCCGAGGAGATCAGCAACACCGGCGAGCAACAGGGCAACTTCCCGCAGGCGTTCACCCATCTCGCCCTGATCAGCGCGGCGTTCAACCTGGACCGGGCCCTTGGCTGAGCACCCGGAATAGCCGCCACCCGGTCCCACGTTGCCGCCAGCATGACGACGAACGCGCCGAAGCCCGAGGTCCTTCGATACACCGCCTTCGCCAGCTCTCCCGAGGGCGGCAACCCCGCCGGCGTCGTACTGGACGCCTCCACCCTGGACGACGGGGACATGCTGGCCATCGCCGCCGAGCTCGGATACTCCGAGTCCGCCTTCCTGACCGCGCCGCCCGAGGGACTGGACGGGCCGGAGGGCCGGACGTTCACCATCCGTTACTTCAGCCCCAAGGCCGAGGTGCCGTTCTGCGGGCACGCCACCGTCGCGACGGCTGTCGCGCTGGCCGAGCGGATCGGCCCGGGAGAGCTGGTGTTCGCCACCCCCGCCGGGACCGTGCCGGTGTCGGTGGCCGAGGAGGGCGGGACGGTCAGGGCCACGCTCACCAGCGTCGCACCGCATGTCGGGGAGGTCTCCGAGGCCGACCTCGCGGAGGCGCTGGCCGCGCTCGACTGGCCCGCCACCGATCTCGACCCGGCGTTCCCGCCCAAGATCGCGTTCGCGGGTGCCCGCCATCTCGTCCTGGCGGCGGCGACCCGCGCGCGCCTCGCGGAGCTGGTGTACGACTTCGCGCGCCTCGAAGCCCTGATGCACCGACTGGACCTGACCACGGTCCAGTTGGTGTGGCGGGAGTCGGACACCGTCTTCCACGTCCGTGACCCGTTCCCCGTGGGCGGTGTCGTCGAGGACCCGGCGACCGGTGCAGCGGCCGCGGCGTTCGGTGCGTACACCCGCGAGCTCGGGCTGGTCCCCGAGGACGCCGTCCTCACTCTGCACCAGGGTGAGGACCTGGGCCGCCCCGGTGAGCTCACGGTGACCCTGCGCGCGGGCGACCCCCGGGTGCGGGTCGGGGGCGCGGGGGCCCTCATCGGCTGAGGGTCAGTGGCCGTGCGCGCCGGAGGACGCGTGGGGAGCCTCGTCCATGGGCGCGGCGACCGCTCCTCGCGCGCTGACCGTGAACGCGGCGGTGTGCACCTTGCCGTCGTGCTTGAAGTCGAGGAAGAGCCGGTAGGTGCCGCTGCTGGGCGCCGTGGCCGTGAAGGAGATGGCCGGGCCGGCGGCGGTGGTGCCGTCGCCCGGCTCGCCGTTCGGGTGGACGTGGAGGTAGGCGAGGTCGCCGGAGCGCAGGGCGACCAGGTGGCCGTAGGCGCCGAGATAGGGCTGGAGGTCGGTGACCGGCCTGCCACCTCGGGACACGGTCAGTTTCAGCGCGTGGGCGGCGCCGGGGCGCAGGGCTCCGCCGAGCTTCACCTCGTAGCCGTCGGTCGTGGCGGTGGTGTCCGGCGCCGGCACGGGCTGTGGCGCGTAGGTGCCCGACACGGCCAGATCCGCGCCGAGGGTGAGGTTCTCGGCGCCCTTCTTCTCCGGGGTGAAGTCGGCGAAGACCCGGTAACCGCCCGCCCGGGGCAGGGACACGGGGATGCTCCAGGTTCCGTCGGCGGCCCGGGCGGGGTGCAGATGACGGTAGGTGTTCAGGTCGCGTGAGGCGACGATGAGGTGGAGTTCCTTGTCGTGCTCCCGGCGGAAGGCGGTGACCGCGCGGCCGTCGTCGCCCCGGATGGCGAAGCGGAGGTCGGCGGTGCGTCCGGCCACGAGGCGAGGGGTCCGCAGATCGAGGGTGTAGCCGTTCTCGGAGATCTGGAGGCCGCCGGCCGGGGACGTCTCGTGCCCCGAGTGCCCCTCGCGCCCCGAGTGTCCCGAGCGGCCCGGTGCTCCTGGGTGCTCCGATTCCCCTGAGCCGCCGCCCGTGTGCGCGTCGTGACGGGCGGGCGGCTCGTCGTCGACGACGGGGCCCATGCCCTGGCCCACGCCGTAGGCGGTGCCGAACGTCGCGGCCAGCGCGGCGGCGAATGCGGTGATCTTCAGTCCAGCGTGCATGACCGGCTCCTCCGGCTCGACAGGGGTTCCCGATGCACTTCACCATACCCCTGGGGGGTACCAAGTCAACCCGCCCGATCGCTTGCTCTGGATACCTACCCGGGGTATACAGGAGTCGCATCACAGAATACCCCCACCCGGTATCCATGAGGAGCGTCGATGACCACCACCGCAGCAGCCGAGACCGAACTCGCCATCGGTGGCATGACCTGTGCCTCCTGCGCGGCACGCATCGAGAAGAAGCTCAACCGGATGGACGGGGTCACGGCCACCGTCAACTACGCCACCGAGAAGGCCAAGGTCACCCACGCCGCAGGCGTGTCGGTCCAGGACCTCATAGCGACTGTGGAGAAGACCGGGTACACGGCCCGGGAACCGGCGCCACCAAAACCGTCCGCCCCCGACGACGGGGAATCCGGCCAAGGGGAATCCGACGAACTGCGGTCCCTGCGCGAGCGGTTGACGACCGCCGTGGTGCTGGCGGTACCCGTCGTCGCGATGGCGATGATCCCGTCGCTGCAGTTCGAGTACTGGCAGTGGCTGTCGCTGACGCTGGCGGCGCCCGTGGTGACGTACGCCGGATGGCCCTTCCACAAGGCGGCGTTCACCAACGCCCGGCATGGGGCGGCCACCATGGACACGTTGATCTCGGTCGGCACGACGGCCGCCTTCGGCTGGTCGCTGTGGGCGCTGTTCCTCGGGACCGCGGGCACACCGGGCATGAAGCACCCCTTCGAGCTGACGATCGCCCGCGGCGAGGGCACCGGGAACCTGTATCTGGAGGCGGCGGCCGGGGTCACCGCGTTCATCCTGGCCGGGCGGTACTTCGAGGCCCGCTCCAAGCGCAAGGCGGGCGCGGCCTTGAAGGCGCTGCTGGAGCTGGGCGCGAAGGACGTGACCGTGGTGCACGCGGGAGGCCACGAACAGACCGTGTCTGTCGGGGAGTTGAAGGTGGGAGACCGCTTCCTCGTCCGTCCCGGCGAGAAGATCGCCACCGACGGGACCGTCGTCGAAGGCTCCTCCGCCGTGGACGCCTCGATGCTCACCGGTGAGTCGGTGCCCGTGGAGGTCACGCCCGGCGACTCCGTCACCGGTGCCACCCTCAACGCGGGCGGACGGCTCGTCGTCGAGGCGACCCGGGTCGGCGCGGACACCCAACTCGCCAGGATGGCCAAGCTGGTCGAGGACGCGCAGAACGGCAAGGCGGCCGCGCAGCGGCTCGCGGACCGGATCTCCGCGGTGTTCGTGCCGGTGGTGATCGCGCTCGCGCTGGGCACGCTGGGCTTCTGGCTCGGCAACGGCGCCGGTACGGCCGCCGCCTTCACCGCCGCCGTCGCCGTGCTGATCATCGCCTGCCCGTGCGCCCTGGGTCTGGCCACGCCGACCGCACTGCTGGTCGGGACCGGTCGCGGTGCGCAACTCGGCATCCTCATCAAGGGCCCTGAGGTGCTGGAGTCCACGCGCAAGGTCGACACCGTCGTCCTGGACAAGACCGGCACCGTCACCACCGGCCGGATGACCCTGCTGGCCGTGCACGCGGCCCACGGCACCGACGAGGCCGAAGTCCTGCGCCTGGCGGGCACCTTGGAGCACGCGTCGGAGCACCCGGTTGCCCGCGCGGTCGCCGACGGGGCGCTGGAGAAGCTGGGTTCACTCCCCGTGCCCGAGGACTTCGCCAACGTTCCGGGGCTCGGCGTGCAGGGAATCGTCGACGGTCACGCGGTCCTCGTCGGACGCGAGCGGCTGCTCGCCGACTGGGCGATGGAGCTGCCCGAGGAGCTCCGGCTCAGGAAGGACGCCGCGGAGTCGGCCGGCCGTACCGTGGTCGCGGTCGCCTGGGACGGGGATGCGAGGGCCGTGCTCGAAGTCGCCGACGCGGTCAAGGACACCAGCCGTGAGGCCGTCACCCGGCTGCGGGGGCTCGGGCTCACCCCGATTCTGCTGACCGGCGACAACCGGGCCGTGGCCGAGTCCGTGGCCCGCGAGGTCGGCATCGACCCCGGGCAGGTGATCGCGGAGGTGCTGCCGCAGGACAAGGTCGACGTCGTCAAGCGGCTTCAGGCGCAGGGCCGTTCGGTGGCGATGGTCGGCGACGGAGTCAACGACGCGGCGGCGCTGGCCCAGGCCGACCTGGGTCTGTCGATGGGCACGGGCACGGATGCCGCGATCGAGGCGGGCGACCTGACGCTCGTCCGGGGCGACCTGCGGGCCGCGGCGGACGCCATCCGGCTCGCCCGCCGGACCCTGGGCACGATCCGCTCCAACCTCTTCTGGGCGTTCGCCTACAACGTGGCCGCGCTGCCGCTCGCCGCGGCCGGGCTGCTCAACCCGATGCTGGCCGGTGCGGCGATGGCGTTCTCGTCGGTGTTCGTGGTCGGCAACTCGCTGCGGCTGCGGTCGTTCCGAACGGCATGACCCGGCGGGCGGGGACTCCAAGCTCAGGAGGCCCTGCCCGTCCGGTTCTCGGCCGGGTCGTGCGGCGAGGCTGCTGCCGGACCGACACTCAGCATGTCGGCGAACAGGGTCATCCGGGGACCGAAGACCTCACCGGGTTCACGCGCACGCATCCCGCTCATCCAGCGGGCGTTGGCGGTAAACCGGATGGACTGCCGGGCATCCCTGCGGGACTTGAACCGTGGCGGGCCCAGTTCGGGGCCCTTGCGGGTGCCCTTGAAGGAGGCGAAGAAGTTGCGGTAGGCGCTCTCGGCGTCTCGCAGGGACTGCTGGAGCACCACCGCGGAGACCTCACCCAGCCAGGACCGCTCGGCAGTCCGTGAAGCTCCGCATCGCAGCCGCCGACCGATTCCCCGGATCCCCCGCAAGCGGCCGCCGGCGCGCGGAGCGCGAGTGCGACGGCCGAAGCGCAGAACCCCTTTGTCCTGTGGCCGGGCATGCCGAGGTCACCTCATCCTTTCCTCGGACTTTCCACGCCCCCCTCGGAACTCCCCCCAGTACGAACGGTGTTACTCGCCGCCGTACGGCAGTGTCGTGCCCGGCAGGTTGTACTCGTCGCGTCTGCCGCACATCCCGAAGCCGCCGAGCCGGGTCGGCGCGGCCTCGTGGGCGGTCGCCTCGCCCAGGTACGACAGCTCGCCGGACGCCAGCGCGTCGAGCTGGACGCCGGTGCGCTCGGCGGTGGCCAGGGCACCGGCCCGCCACAGCTCACGCCAGTGGGGCACCTTGTCCCGCACCAGCCGGGCGGCGGCCCGCTGGAACTCCAGGTACGGGCCGTTGTCGCCGGCGTCCAGGGCCTCGCGCAGCAGTAGGTAGCCCTCGACGGCGAGGTCCCTGCGGCGGCGGGCGGCGTCCGCCGTGTCCGGCCCGGTGCCGGGCGGGAGTTGGGCCGCCGACGCGTACCGCGCGGGGTCGGCGAGCACCTCCGGCGGGAAGGTGAAGACGGCGTCCCCGGCCTCGGGCAGGCCGCTGTTCTGCATCAGCACGGTGATGCGCAGGTCGCCGCCCTGGACCATGCGGTGCACGGTGCCCGGGGTGAACCAGGCGATCGAGCCGGGCTCCAGGGGGATCTCGCGGTAGCCGTCCGGACTCAGCGTCTGCACGGCGCCCCGGCCGCCGGTGACGACGTACGCCTCGGTGCACACCAGGTGCAGATGCGGGCTGCCGCCGCAGACGCCGTCGGCGGCCTCCCAGTCGTAGGCGCTCAGGTGGGACAGGCCCACGGCGCCCGGCAGGGGGTGGGGAAGGCCGGACTTCACCAGGACAGGCCTTCCAGACACGAGGACACGCGCTCCCCGTCCCAGGCGCCGTCGGCGACGACCAGCCGGTAGCGGTACTCGAAGGACTCCCCCGGCGGCAGCCCGAACTCCTCGAAGAACGCCCAGGAGAACGCGACCGTGGGGAAGGGCTCGGAGCGCACGAACCAGTGCGACTCGTGGATCGCGGTCCGCGGATCGAGGTTCTCGGGGGCGTGCGCGAAGACCAGCGTGGAATGCGCGTCCACGTCGTCGTGTTCGGTGGTGAAGGCGAGCCAGGGACTCTGGCTGCCCATCAGCTTGTCCGCGTCGCCGCCGGTGTCCGGGGCGAAGACCGCCCCGCCGGTGAAGTCGCGGGGGCCCCGCCACTGGAGCCCGGTGTAGCCGGCCATGTCACGGCCCGCGGTGGTGGGGGAACCGAAGGCGAGGGGCTCGGCACGCAGATTGGTGAGCCGGATCGACCAGTCGAGCGCCCAGGAGCCGGCGCCCTCGTCGACCGAGTGGACGGCCAGTCCCCGCTCTTCCCGGGCCCACTCCTCGCCGCCGTTCTCCACCCAGGTCAGCGCCTCGGTGACGTCCAGCCGGGCCTCGGAGACCGTGAAGGCGGTGAAGCCGTCGTGCCGCATGGAGCCGACACGCTCCGGCAGGGGCAGATAGCCCTTCCCGTGGACATAGCAGTTGCCGCCCCAGAAGTTCTGCCCCGACAGATGGCTCGCCGTCATCTGCAGGCCCTTGTGCCAGCGGTGGTCGTTGGGGCGGTAGCCGGTCACCGTGCGGCCGCCCAGGGTGCGCACCGGGTGGGCGTAGGGCTTCCGGGCCTCGAAGGCCTCGGGGTCGGGTCGGTAGACGTAGCGGAGGATCTCCGTGCCGTTCGCCGCCTCGACGGCGATGTGCTCGCCGTGGACGTGGCTGACGCGGATACTCATGCGCGCTCCTTGGGGGCCCAGTGGGGGTGGTCGCCGTGCATGGCCGGGTAGAAGGGGTCGCCCGGCGCGATCTCGCCCGCGTGCACGGGCCGCCCGGTGAACGCGGACTTGTAGAGCGCGGCGGCGAACTCGAGGGTGGCACGCGCGTCGGCGCCGCTGCCGGGAGGCCTGACACCGTTGTCGTACGCATCGAGCAGCGTGGCGAGCTGGGCCGTGTGCGAGCTGGGCACGTCCGCGGCGGGGGTGCGCCAGGCGTCGACGCGGTCGGCGGCCACGTGGGGGGCGGGCGTGTAGGTCCAGTCCTCGTTGCGGTGCCCGTACAGATGGGTGAGTTCGACGGTCGCGTCGGCGCAGTCGATGCGGATGCGGCTCACCTCGTCGGGTGACAGCACGCTGTTGACGACGGTGGCGAGGGCGCCGTTCTCGAACCGGACGAGGGCCGTGGAGACGTCCTCGCTCTCGGTGTCGTGGACCAGCCGGGCCGCCATGGCGCGGATCTCCGTCCACGGGCCGAGCAGGTGCAGGAGAAGGTCGTACTGGTGGATGCCGTGGCCCATGGTCGGGCCGCCGCCCTCGCTGGCCCAGGTGCCGCGCCACGGTACGGCGTAGTAGGCGGCGTCCCGGTGCCAGGTGGTCTGGCAGTGCGCGACCCGGGGGGCGCCCAGCTCGCCGGCGGCGATGAGCTCGCGCGCGTGGACGGCGCCGGAGCCGTAGCGGTGCTGGAAGACCACGGAGGCGTAGGCGCCGGACGCCTCCTCGGCCGCGGCGATCTCGTCGTACTCGGCGAGCGAAAGGGTCAGGGGCTTCTCGCACAGCACCCAGGCGCCGGCCTTGAGGGCGGCCACCGTCTGCTCCCGGTGCAGCGACGGCGGGGTGCCGATGAGGACCAGATCGGGGCGTACGGCGTCCAGCATCGCGGCCATCGAGGTGTACCCGGCGACCTGGCCGCCCGCGAGCTCGCGGAAGGCGTCGAGTCTGCCCTGGTCCACGTCGACGGCGGCGACCAGTTCTGTGCGCTCGGCGTGGGCCCTGAGCGCGGACAGATGGCTGCCGCTGACGATGGCGCCGGTGCCGACCACGGCGACGCGGCGGCGGGCTGGACGGGGCATACGGTCCTCCTGGGACGCCCGGCAAGGGGACGCTGACGTGCGGGGAAAGCGCTTGCTCTCCCGGGGACGACCCTAGATGCCCGGCGATTGTCCTAACAAGACCCCGGGCGGTGATATCGGTGACCACGCCACGCACACCGGCCGTTCACCTGCCTGACTACGCACACCGTTCGCTAATGTGCCCGACTCAGGAGAGTGCGGCGAACAGGTCGTCGAGCGGTGCGGGCACCCGGTCCGGGGCGAGGGCCTCGACGAGGACGCGGCCGTAGTGGATCTTGCGGCCCTTCTTCGTGCCGAGGAAGCGCCGCAACTGCTGGTGCGCGGCGCGGCCCTGCTGGGCGGGCTGGGACAGGAAGGTCTGGAGGGGCCGCAGGTCGCCCTCCTCGCACACGAGCTCCTTCACCCGTGGCACACCCAGCGCACGGATGAGTTCGTCCTCCAGGTCCGCGGCGCAGACGAAGTACCCGTCCGGTGCCGCGCCGGCCCGCTCCCAGCCCCGGGTATAGAAGGGCTGTTCCCTCTCATCGCACAGTCCGGTCAAGCGCAGGCCCAGGCCGGACGGGCCGAGGAGGCTCGCGTAGCGACCGACGCTCATCGCCCCGCCCATCGCCAGAACGCAGAGTCCCTCGTCGGCCAGGTCCCGGCCCCGGCTCGCGGCCAGCGCGTCGACCGCCGCCACGTCGCTCGGTCCTTCTAGCAGGACCACGGTCCGGACGGACAGCCGTGCGGCCAGTTCGTGTGCCGGGTCGCCGGGGCCGCCGGCCGCCCACGCCGTGACCGCGTCCCGGAACTCCCCCATGTCAGCCATGGGACGAGTCTGTGCCCTCACCGGCCCGGACGGTAGGCAATTTCCATGGGGCACACCGGGCCGGACGGCAGGCAATGTCCACCTGTCTCACCCGGCCGGGCGGGAGGCAGTGTCCACCGGCCTCACCCGGCCGGGCGGGAGGCAGTGTCCACCCGTCTCACCCGGCCGGGCGGGAGGCAGCGTCCACCGGCCTCACCCAGCCCGGACGGAAGGCAGAGTCCACCCGTCTCACCCAGCCAGCACGGAAGGCAGAGCCCACCCGTCCCCACCCAGCCAGGCGGGATGCAGAGTCCACCGGCCTCACCCAGCCCGGACGGGAGCAGAGTCACCAACCTCATGGGCCCCGACGGGAGGCGACGCACACCAGCCTCACCCGGCCCGACCGGTGGCAATGTCCACCAGCCTCACCCGGCCCGACGGGGCACAACGCGGGAGGCAACGCCCACCAGCCTCACATGCCCCGACGGGAGACAACGTCCACCGGCCTCACCGGCCCGCCTCCCCATGCGTCACCCGGATCTTGGACTGGCCGTGCGGAAGGTCCTCCCAGTCGGCCATGAAACGGGCTCGCAGCCCGTGCTTCTCGGCGAGGGACACGAGCGTCTCGACGCGGTAGTAGAAGTCCTCCCGGAGCACATGGTGTTCCTCGCCCTCGGTGCGGTCGAAGGTGAAGTCGAACCAGCCGCCCGGGGCGAGGACCCGGCCGACGTGGGCCAGGCACTCCTCGATCACCGGCAGCGGCGAGTGCGAGAAGACGCTGTGCGCGTGGACGACGTCGAAGTGGGCGTCCGGCAGGAAGCGCAGCGTCAGGTCGCGCACCGGCGTCAGGTTCGGCAGCCGCTTCTGGAGGGACATCTCGGCAATCGTGTCCTGGGCGGCGAAGAGGATGTCGGGCGAGATGTCGATCCCGTGGTAGTTGCCCGGCTCCAGGTGGCGGATGAAGCGCCAGCCGCCGCGCAGGTTGCCGCAGCCGATCTCCAGCATGCGGTGCTCGGGACGCAGACCGTGGCCGAGGAGGTAGTCGAACTGCAGCGCCCCGAGCGCCAGCCAGCGCTCCCGGCTGCGGCTGCCGACGGCCGCGTCCGGGTCGGTGCGGGTGTCGGAGCGCATCACGGCGCGGTAGTAGGAGATGTGGTCCGGGTGACGGCGGCGCAGCCACAGGTCGCGGGCGGCGCGGGCCACATGGCGGGGCACGCGGTCGGGGTGGCGCAGGGCGTAGCCGACTCGGTGACCGAGGGCGGCACGGTTGGCGGTGAGGTTCTTGGCGGGCATCGGGAGGCCTTTCGGAGGTCTTCGCTCTGCTGCCAAGCCTCGGTGCGGCGGCCGGAGATCCGGCTCGGTCAACCGGCTCGCGCCCCGGGGAGGTTCGGGCGACCGCCATGTCAGCCGATCGGTTGATGCGGTCCTGTGTCCGGCACGTTAGACACGGAGCATGAACCACACCGATCCGGACGAGCGCTGGCTGGGCGCGATCGTGCACGGCGCGTTCTTCCTGCTGCTCGGCTCGTCGTTCGCCCGCTTTCTGAGCCGCGACCAGGGCGGGGCACGCACCGGCTGGACGGTGGCGCTGTTCGCCTTCTTCTGTCTGCTGTACGTCCTCGGTCATCTGCTGGCCCCGCCGCCCCGGCCCGGACTGCCGCCCACTCGGCGTCATCTGGTCTGGCTGTGCTCGGTCACCGGCGTCTGGGTCGTCCTGCTCGTGCTCGCGCCGAGCGCCACCTGGTGTGTGATGCCCCTGCTGTTCGCCGGCTTGCACGCGTTGCCGCCGAGGATTGCGGTACCTGCGGCGGCCGTGCTCACCGCGCTGGTCGTGCTCTCGGAGATACGGGTGGCCGACGGGCCGCTCAACCCCAACATGGTCGTGGCTCCACCGGCCGTCGCCGCGGTCGCCACCGCCGTACTCGTGCATCTGCAACGGCAGGGCGCCCGGCAGCGGGTGCTGATCGAGGACCTGGTGCGCACCCGCCACGAACTCGCCGCCACGGAGCGGCGGGCCGGTGTCCTGGCGGAGCGGCAGCGGCTGTCCGCGGAGATCCACGACACCCTCGCGCAGGAGCTGTCCAGCCAGCGGATGCTGCTCCAGGCCGCCGAGCGGGTGTGGGACACGGGCCGGGGTGCGGCCCGGGAGCACGTGCGGGCCGCGGCGGAGATCACCTCGCGCAGCCTCGCCGAGGCCCGCCGCTTCGTGCACGACCTGGCCCCGGCCGACCTCGCGGAGCGTTCCCTCGCCGAGGCGCTCGGCGAACTCGCCCGGCGGGAGAGCGGTCCTGGGCTGACCGTGGAGTTCCGGGTGGACGGGGAACAGGGCCCGCTGCCGGAGCGGGTCGCGGCGGCGCTGCTGCGGATCGCCCAGGGCGCGCTGGGCAACGTACGGGAGCATGCGGCGGCGACCCGGGCCGCGCTCACGCTGACCTGGCTGGACGACCAGGTCTCGCTCGACGTCGCCGACAACGGCCGGGGGTTCGAGCAGGCCGGGCCCCCGGGCTGCGAGGCGCCGACACGGGGGCACGGGCTTCCCGCCATGCGGATCCGGGCCCGCCACGTGGGCGGCACGCTCACCGTGGAGTCCACCCCGGGAGAGGGCACCGTGGTGTCGGCCGCCGTCCCGCTCGTCGTCAAGGAGCCCGCCCTGTGAGCACGTTGCCGCCCTCCTCGCCCGTCCGGCTCCTGCTCTGTGACGACCATGCCGTCGTACGCGCCGGGCTGCGCGCCCTGCTCTCCAGCGCGGACGGCATCGACGTGGTCGGGGAGGCCGCGACCGGCGAGGAGGCGCTCGCCATGGCGGCCCACCTGAACCCCGATGTCGTACTGATGGATCTGCAGCTCGACAGGGGCATGGACGGGGTGACCGCCACCCGGCAGCTGACCGCGCGGGGCGAGCGCGGCCCTCGGGTGCTGGTGCTCACCATGTTCGACACCGATGCCGACATCACCCGCGCCGTCGAGGCGGGTGCCATCGGTTACCTCCTCAAGGCGGAACAGCCCGAGGAGCTGTTCTCCGCCATCCGTGACGCGGCGTCGGGCCGCGGCGCGCTGTCCGCCCCGGTGGCCGACCGGCTGCTGACCCGGCTGCGCAGTCCGCGCCCCGCCCTGTCGGCCCGCGAGCACGAGATCCTCGCGCAACTCGCCCGTGGCCTCGGCAACCGGGAGATCGCCCGGGCCCTGTTCATCAGCGAGGCGACGGTCAAGACCCATCTGGGAAGGATCTACGGCAAGTTGGGCGTCGAGACCCGGGCGGGCGCGGTGGCCGTGGCCAAGGAACGGCGGCTGCTGCCGTGACCGGCGGCGGGAACCAGAGACGTCCGATCCGCACTCTTCCGTTACGGCAGGCACCCTTGACAGCATGCGTACTGTTTGGCGACGTTTGGTCCTTGCCGGCATTTCGATCGGTGGGACGCGGGCGCCGCGTCGTGGGGGGAATTGGGGGGACGATCGCCCATGCGATCAACGAGCAGTGACACGGACATATCGATCCACAGACCCGAAGAGCTCGACACCTCGCTCCGCAAGGCCTGGCACCGGGCGATGGACGAGTCGTCCGACTACGCCAACCCGTTCCTGGCACCGGAGTTCGCGGCCGGGATCGACAGACACCGCGGCGGCGCCCGGGTGGCGGTCCTGCACCAGCACGGCGAGGCCGTGGGCTTCCTCCCTTACGAACGCGGCCCCTTCGGCGTCGGCCGGGCCATCGGGCTCGGACTGTCCGACTGCCAGGGCCTGGTGCACCTCCCCGGGGTCACCTGGGACACCCGGGCACTGCTGAAGGCGTGCCGGCTCTCGGTGTTCGAGTTCGATCACCTCGTCGAGGAGCAGAGACCCTTCGCCCCGTACGTCACGGGCACGTTCGCCTCCCCGGTGATCGATCTGAAAGTGGGCAGCGACAGTTACCCGGAGTGGCTGCGCGGGGCGTACCCGGGGCTCGCGAAGACGACCCTCAAGAAGGAGCGCCGGATCGCCCGCGACCTGGGGGAGATGCGGTTCGTGTTCGACGAGCGCGACCCGACGGCACTGCGCACGCTGATGCGGTGGAAGTCCGCCCAGTACCGCAGGACGGGCCGGATGGACCGGTTCGCGCGGCCGTGGATCGTGCGCCTCGTGGAGGACCTGTTCCAGGTCCGCGAGGAGCACTTCACCGGGCTCCTCTCGGTGGTGTACGCCGGTGACCGGCCGGTGGCCGCCCACTTCGGGCCGACCTCGCGCACGGTGTTCGCCCCGTGGTTCACCGCGTACGACCCGGAGCTGCGCTACTACTCCCCCGGCCTGATCATGCACCTGCGGATGGCCGAGGCCGCGGGGCGGCGCGGGGCCCGGCTCATGGACATGGGGCGCGGCGACAAGGAGTGGAAGGACTGGCTCAAGACCCGTGAGCTGCGCGTGGCGGAAGGATTCGCCACCCGTCCCCATCCGGTCGCCACGGCCCACCGTCTGTGGCGGCGGCCGGTGCGGGGGCTGCGCAACACGGTCAACGCCCACCCGGCACTGCGCGAGCCGGCGGACCGCCTCCTGAAGACCGTCGGCACCCTGCGCACGTCCGCGCTCCGCCCGGACTCCGACAGCGCGGGACCGCGGGCGAGCTGAGCCCGTCGGCTCGACTTCCGTCGGCGGGCGCGTTGTTCTCCTGCACCGCCCTTCTCTGGGTTCTCCTCCACCGCCCTTCCCTGGACCGTCGACACAAGGGGTGCCGATGCCGTACGGCTCGCGGCTGGCCGCGACGATGACCCGGCGACTGGGACGCGAATGCGTCTACACGCCTTCGGCCCGGCTGGCTCTGTACCTGGCGCTCCGGCGCTGGTGCCGGCCCGGCGCCCGGGTGCTGATGTCACCGGTGAACGACGACGTGATCCTGTTCGTGGTCCTCGCGGCCGGACTGCGCCCCGTGACGGCGCCGGTGTCCGTGTGGGACGGCAACATCGACCCGGCCGCCGTGCCGGAGTCGACCTGGCGCGAGGTGGACGCGGTTTTGACCACCAACCTGTACGGCGTCCCCGACCGGGTGCTCGAACTGCGCCGCCGTTGCGCGCAGTTGGGGATCCCGTTGTTCGAGGACGCGGCGCACGCGATCGGCAGCCATGTGGACGGACAGCCGGTCGGGACCTTCGGCAAGGCGGCGGCGTTCAGCCTGTCCAAGCACGTGGCGGGAATGGCGGGCGGCTTCCTCGCCGTCGAGGACGCGCGCACGCGCCGCGAGCTGGAACTGCTGCGGGACGACCTCCTGACCCCCGGGCGGTTGCGGGAGGACCTGGCCACCACCCTGCGCCCACTGGCCCGGTCCGCCGTCCGGTCGCTCCATCTGGTGCGCCCGGTGTGGCGGACCATGGAACGCCTCGGACTGATGGAGCGCGACGCGTTCCGGATGGCCCTGCAGGCCCCGCGGCTCGCCGCCGCCGCCCGGGAGGCCCCGAGCCTGACCGCCTACGAGCGGTGGGTCCGTGTCGATCTGCACGGCTACCGGTCCCGGCACGGTGCACTGGTCCGCGGTCAGTTGGCGCTGCGGATGGCCCGGCTCGACGAGGACCTGGCCCGGCGCAGGGCCGGGGTCGCCCTGCTGGCCGGCTCCCCGTGGGCCTCGCCGGCGCTGCGCGACCGGACGGCGCACGACGGCCCCCTCCCCCTGTTCCGGGTGCCGCTCCTGGTCCATGACCGCGACGCCCTCGTCCAGCGCCTGGTGCGGCACGACGTGGTCTGCGGCTACCTCTACGACCCGCCGCTGGACGACTACGCGGGCGCCGAGTTCGTCGAGCCCTCCCCCGATCCGGCGCCCGCCCGCTGGTTCGCCGCGCACACGCTCCCGGCCGATCCCCTGCTGGCCCGCGGGATCCTGGCCGCGTTCACGAAGGAGCGGGTGGCCGACGCGCACCCCGCGCTGCTGCGGCCGGTACCGGACGCCACACCGCCCCGGCTGCTGGGGCAGTGAACTGTGCCACCCCGACGATCGATCAAAACATCAGGGGGTTAGCATATGAGCGCCGCCTAGCTCGAAAGAGAATTCTGTGACTGTCAAGGACGACTCGTTCACCGACTGGAAGAACCGCGAGGAGATCGCGGAATCGATGATCCCGATGATCGGGAGGCTGCACCGGGAGCGTGATGTCACGGTTCTCCTGCACAGCCGTTCCCTGGTGAACAAGTCGGTGGTCAGCATCCTCAAGACCCATCGGTTCGCCCGGCAGATCGCCGGCGAGGAGCTCTCCGTCACCGACACCCTGCCCTTCGTCCAGGCCCTGACCGCGCTGGACCTCGGCCCCTCGCAGATCGACATCGGCCGGCTCGCCGAGATCTACAAGACCGACGACCGCGGTCTCTCCGTGGCCGAGTTCACCGCGGAGGCGGTGGCCGGCGCGACGGGCGGCAACAAGATCGACCGCCGTGAGCCGCGGGACGTCGTCCTCTACGGCTTCGGCCGCATCGGCCGCCTGGTGGCCCGGCTGCTGATCGAGAAGGCGGGCTCCGGCAACGGACTGCGGCTGCGCGCGATCGTCGTCCGGGGCGGTGGCGGGCGGGCCTCGGAGGATCTCGTCAAGCGGGCCTCGCTGCTGCGCCGGGACTCCATCCACGGCCAGTTCCAGGGCACGATCACCGTCGACGAGGCCGAGAGCGCGATCGTCGCCAACGGCAACACCATCAAGGTGATCTACGCGAACGACCCCTCCGAGGTCGACTACACGGCGTACGGCATCAAGAACGCCATCCTCATCGACAACACCGGCAAGTGGCGCGACCGCGAGGGCCTCTCGCAGCACCTGCGCCCCGGCATCGACAAGGTCGTGCTGACCGCGCCGGGCAAGGGCGACGTCCCCAACATCGTGCACGGCGTCAACCACGACACCATCAAGCCGGACGAGCAGATCCTGTCCTGCGCGTCCTGCACCACGAACGCGATCGTGCCGCCGCTGAAGGCGATGGCCGACGAGTACGGCGTGCTGCGCGGCCACGTCGAGACGGTCCACTCGTTCACCAACGACCAGAACCTGCTGGACAACTACCACAAGGCCGACCGCCGGGGCCGCTCCGCGCCGCTCAACATGGTGATCACGGAGACGGGCGCCGCCTCCGCCGTCGCCAAGGCGCTGCCCGACCTCAAGGCCCCCATCACCGGCAGCTCGATCCGGGTGCCGGTGCCGGACGTCTCCATCGCGATCCTGAGCCTGCGCCTGGGCCGTGAGACCACTCGCGAGGAGGTCCTCGACCACCTGCGGGACGTCTCGCTGACCTCCCCGCTCAAGCGCCAGATCGACTTCACCACGGCCCCCGACGCGGTCTCCAGCGACTTCATAGGCTCGCGCCACTCCTCGATCGTCGACGCCGGCGCCACCAAGGTCGACGGCGACAACGCGATCCTCTACCTGTGGTACGACAACGAGTTCGGCTACTCCTGCCAGGTGGTCCGGGTCGTGCAGCACGTGACCGGCGTGGAGTACCCGACGTATCCGGCGCCCGCGGTCTGATTCCGCAGGCCCCATCGAGGGCAGCGATCGCGTCGGCGGCGGTGCCGCCGGCGCGGTCCGCACCAAGCACTGGCCCCCGACACCGGCTCCCAGAGGTACTCCTAGTGCCCGCGGAACGCCTCCTCCAGCCACCACGCGCCGCGGTCCCGCGCCACCTTGGCGTCGATCAGCAGCGGGGCGGAGCGCGGGCCGGCGACCCAGTCCTCCACGGCCTTCAGGTCCGTCCGCGTGCGCACGGTCACCGCCTCGAAGCCGTAGCCGCGGGCCACCGCCGCGATGTCGGTCGGCGGGAACTCGACCGTGTCGAGGGGGTGTCCGTCGGGGCCGAAGTGGTGCACCTCCGCGCCGTAGGCGTCGTCGTTGTACACGACGACGACCATGGGGAGCCCGAGCCTTCGTACGGTGTCGAGGTCGGCGGCGCCCATCAGCGCGCCGCCGTCGCCGAGCGCGGCCACCGGCAGCCGGTCCGGCCGGGCGAGGGCCGCGCCGATCGCGGTGGCGAGACCGAGGCCGATCGACTGGTAGGCCTGGGTGAAGCAGAAGCCGTCCTGGTCGGGCACCGACAGGAACATGCTCGGGTGGCCCATGAAGTTGCCGGAGTCGACGCCGATGACCCGCTCCGCGGGCAGGATGTCGTCGAGCGCGATGCTGAGGGTGCGGGGGTCGATCCGGTCACGGCTGCTCGTGTCCTCGTACGGCAGGTCACGCCAGCGCAGGCGCGTGGCGACGGCCTCGGCGATGCCGGGGGTCCGCAGGCCCTGCCGGGTCCCGCCGAAGGCCGCGAGGACGTGCCGCGCGGTGCGTTCGACATCGCCGGTGACCCCAAGACGCAGTTCCCGGTGCGCGCCGAGTGCCGAGGGGTCGTCGTCGACCTGCGCCACGGTCGCGTCGGCGCCGATGAGGGCGCCGTGCCGCATGGTCCACATGTTCAGTGCGCAGCCCCAGCCGACGATGAGGTCGGCGCCGCCGATGAGTTCGGCCGCCAGGGGTGAGGCGAAGCCTCCGGACACGTCGAGCGACCAGGGGTTGCCGTGGAACAGGCCGCGCGCCACGGCCGAGGTCGCCAGCAGCGCGCCGCAGCGCTCGGCGAGGGCTTCGAGGGCGTCCCGGGCGGCGGGTGAGCGTGCGCCGCGGCCGGCCACGAAGACCGGTCGCCGGGACTGCTCCAACAGCCTTGTCAGGGCGGCCACTTCGGGTGCGGCCGGTTCGACCGCCGGTCGCGGCGGCGGGGGCGCCGCCTGAGCGAGGGCACCGTCGGGGGCGTCCAGCGCCTGCACTTCCAGGGGGAGGTTGAGGAGCACCGTCCGCCGCTCGTGCAGAGCCCGCCGTACCGCGGTGCACGCCTGTTCCACGGCGTCCCCGGCCGAGGTGATCCGCATCGGCACCGCGCCCACCGCGGCGCCCAGCGCGTCCTGGTCGACGTAGAAGTTGGAGGTCGGCCGGGTGACCTCGGCCGCGAGCACCACGAGCGGGGTACGGCTCTTGGCCGCCTCGGTGATCCCCGTCAGCGCGTTGGTCAGCCCGGGCCCCTGGTGGACGCTGACGGCGGCCACCGCGCCGCTCACGCGCGCGTAGGCGTCCGCCATCGTCGCCGCACCGCCCTCATGGCGGGCGGCGACGAAGCGGGCACCGGCCGCGACCATGGCGTTGGTCAGATGGAAGTTCCCGGATCCGACGACGCCGAAGACCTGCTCGACCCCGGCCGCGTGCACGGCCCGCCCGACGGCCTCCGCGACCTTCATGACCGCTCCACCAGTGCCAGCACGCGCGCGGGCGAGCCGGAGCCCGCGACGATGGGCAGCGGTCCCGCGAGGACGACGCTGCCGGTGGCGGGCAGCGCGGCCAGGTTCTGGAGCTGGGTCAGGCCGTACTTGTCGCTGCCCATCAGATAGGAGTGGCAGGGGAAGGCGGGCTCGAAGGAGTGCCCGCGCCCGGCGTCCGTACCGACCGTCTCCACGCCGAGGCCGATGACGGGCGACTCCTCGGCCACCCAGCGGGCGCACTCCGGGGACAGGCCGGGAGTGTGCGGGCCGCTCTCGTCGGCGTTCAGGAAAGCCTCCTGGGAGTGCGAGCGGGCGTCCCAGCCGGTGCGCAGGAACAGCCAACCCCCTTCCGGCAGCGGCCCGTTGTGTTCCTCCCAGATCTTGATGTGGTCGACCTCCACGAGGAAGTCGGGGTCCTTTGCCGCCTCGGCGGTGAAGTCCAGAACGGCGGCGGGGGCGGCCAGCCGCTGCGGCGGGACGGATGCCACGTCGGTGAGGTCCTTTCCGGTCACCCAGTGGTTCGGGGCGTCGAAGTGGGTGCCGGTGTGCTCTCCGCTGCGGAAGTTGTTCCAGTACCAGGCCGGTCCGCGGTCGTCGTAGCGGCTGATCTCCTCCAGTTCGAAGACCGCCGTCTGGCCGAACTCCGGCGGCAGTTGGATCACCGGCGTGGACGAGGACAACGGCGAGGTGAGGTCGACGACTTCGATCGAACCGGCCCGCAGGGCGGACACCAGCGCGGTGAGAAGGGACGGCTGCTCGTGCATGAGGGCCTCCTGGAACGCTCCGAGACTGCCAGCATGGCACCGCCTCGGCCGTCGGCGTCACCGTCTCTCCCGAGGAGCCGCAGGCGTGGCACGGAGTGGGCCCCGGGAACCACGACGGGCCCCGGATCGCAGGATCCGGGGCCCGTGGGGGTGTTCGGTCAGTTCACGCCGACGTGCGCGTTGACGCCGAGCGCGACACCCTCGGCGGACACGGAGGCACCGGCGTCGGCGCAGACCTCGAGGTGCGCCACCTGGAGGTGGAGACCGGCGGTGGTCGCGGCGGCGACACCGCCGGAGATGGTGTCCAGGGCGGCGTCGTCGATCTCGGCGGCCTCGATGTGGGGGGCGACGTTCATGGCGCGCGGTTCCTTTCGCATGAGCAATCCTCGGATCGCATGAGCGATCCTCGGGGAGGGGGGACACCGGATGGAAGCACGCCGGGCATGGACACGGCCAGTCGGGCGACCGGGCCTCACGGTGCAGGTCGGTTCCCGGCTTCACCGGCGTCGCAACACGGTCACCGAATCCACCGGGTTCTTCACAGGATTTGCTGCGGCGGTGCCCGCCCCTTCATCGCCGTGCGGTTCCGAAGACGGACACTCCACCACCAAAAAGCCCTGCGCCCGTGCGGCCATGACTACCGTTCAGTTTCCGCGTGACCGACCGGTGAACGGTGTGCGGGTTCACCGGATTTTCGATGCGGTCATCTCGGTTCCCGGCACGGAAAACGTTTTATTCGGTGCCGGGGTAGACTTGCGTCGCCCATGGGAAAGAGCGTCCGAGGACTACGTCCTGCCTGGTCGTACGGCTGCAACAGCGAGGGGGTGGACGCCATTTCGGTTCGCCCCGCCCGCATCCAGGACGTCGCGGCCGCCGCCGGGGTCTCCGTCTCCACCGTGTCGAACGTCCTGAACCGGCCCGAGCGGGTCAACGCGCGCACCGCCGAGCGGGTCCGCGACGCGGTCGCCGCACTCGACTACGTGCCCCATCCGGGAGCCGCCGGTCTGCGCACCGGGCACTCCTCGTCGATCGGCCTGGTGCTGCCCGACGTGGCCAACTCGTTCTACTCGCGTATCGCGCGCGGCGCCGCGGACGCGGCGTACGAGCACGGCTACTCCCTCGTCCTGTGCGACAGCGGGGACGCGCCGGAGCGGGAGCAGGGCTACTTCACCATGCTCATCGAGCAGCGGGCGGTCGGCGCGGTGGTGGTCCCGCTCAGCGCCGACCCCACCCGGCTGTCGCGGCTGCGCGAGCGCGGTATCCCGCTCGTGCTGGCGGACCGCGCAATGCCGGCCCAGGAGGGCTGTTCGGTCTCCGTGGACGACATCGCGGGGGGCCGTGTCGCCGTGCAGCACCTCCTCGACCGAGGGGCGCGCGACATCCTCGTCGTCAACGGCGAGCGCACGATCCGTCAGTGCGCCGACCGCTACCAGGGCGCCCGCCAGGCCGTGCGCACCCGGCGGGAGGCCCGCCTCGGCCAGGTCGTCGCCGAGGAGATGATGACGGTGGCGTACGGCAGCGACATCGCCCACGGCCTCGACGAGTTGCCCGACGGGGTGTTCTGCACCAACGACTTCCTCGCGGCGGGACTGTGCCGGGCACTGGGCGAGCGCGGTGTGAAGATCCCGGAGGACGTGCAGGTGGTCGGTTACGGCGACCTGGACCTCGCGAGCTTCGTGGGCACCACCTTGACGACGGTCCGCCAGCCGGTCGAGGAGCTCGGCCGGGCGGCCGTCGAGATGCTCCTGGACGAGGTGGAGGCCCGCACGGAACATGCCCACGAGGCACGGGTGTTCGCCCCGGCGCTGGTCCTGCGGGACTCCACACGGGCTTCCTCAGACGCGCCTTTCTAGCCGCACCGGGCCCAGCAGCCCCGACGGGAGCTGGGAGGGGAAGGCCCAGGCGGTCGGCGTGGCCTCGGCGAGATACGGCGCCAGGGTGTTGTGGACGGTCACGTCGAGACGGACGGTACGCCCGGCGGTGCCGCGCAGTGCGAAGCGATACGGCGCGCAGAACGCCTCGCCGACGAGTTCACCGTCGACGCGCACCTCGACGCTGCCGCGCACCCGCCCCAGGTCCAGCACCGGGTCCGGCCCGGCCGGCACCTCCAGGGTCCGCGCATAGGTCACACCCCCGCTCCAACCGCCCAGGCCCAGCTCGCCCCACTCCCCCAGCGGCAGGGGCGCGGGTACCGTGCGCACCCGTACCGGTCCTCGCCAGGCGGAACCGCCGCGCCGAACGGCCGTGGGAGCGGTGACGACCTCGCACTCGGCCGCCTTGCCGAGCGGTTGGTCCCACGTCAATTCATGTCCCTCCAGGGCCAGTTCCGGACCGCCGTCGATGATCACCCGGGCGGGGAGCTCCAGTGGCAGGTCGAGCGACACGGTCCCCGCAGGCACGGTGAAGCGGAAGCGCTGCTCGGCCTCCCGGAGATCGTCGGTGGACCGCAGGGGCAGTACGGAGGAGCCGAGCACCGGGGCGCCGGCCAGCCACTCGGCCCCGGGCAGCGGGTGCGGCCGTACCGCGGCGCCGCAGTGCTGCAACTCCCCCCACCGGCCCTCGTGTTCGACGGTCGAGCCGTGCCAGTCCCCCGTCCGTGCCTCCCAACCCGGGCCGCTGACCAGAGCGGTCGTGTCCGCCACGAGGTCGACGTAGATCCCGTCGCGCGCATCGACGCTGTCGGCCACGACATCGAGCACGTGATCGCCGCCGCTCAGCGTCAGTTCGTGCCGGAAGAACATCGGTACCGCGCCCCAGTCGGACTCGTAGTACTCCACCTTCTCCTGCCGTGCCACGACGGCCCCGTCGAGCAGGACGGTCACCCCGACCGCGGCGCCCACGACGAGGACCGCCGCCGTTCCCCGGCCCGGGGCACCGATCCGGCCGCGGTAGGTCACGCTGCCGTCCGGCCGCACGCCGTCGGGCAGGCGCATGAACAGGGGGCGCGGCCCGAACCCGTCCGGGCGGGACAGACAGAAGAAGCTGCCCAACGGGGTGTCGGCGGCGCCCGAGATGGTCTGCGGCCGGTCCTGCGCGTCGGACAGCTCGTACTCCAGCACATTGCGGGCCCGTTCGACCTCCACCCGGGCCGATGCCAGATAGCCGCCGCCCGCCTCCAGCCGACTGCCGTTCCACCACACGCGTTTGACCGCCGCAGCGCCGATGTGCAGGTCGGCAGGCCCCCGATGGTCGGTCTCCACGACGGCCCTGACCCGGGCGACCGTCCCGCTCACGGGCACCGGGACGCGCACGAACTCCTCCGGCACCAGGCCCTTGTTGCCGAGCAGGCCGTCCGGGTCCGGGATGCCGCGGCTCGACGAGTACAGCGAGACATCCCAGTCCGGGGATGCCAACTCCCGCTCACCGGACAGGACTTCCTCGACACCGGCAGGGTTCAGAGGAGCCGGCGCCTGCGCGGCGGGCACGGGCGCGAGGACGCGGACACGGTTGCCGTAGGTCGCCCGCACCGGCTCCCAGGAGTCCTCGGTCTCGGTCCACCGCATGGTCCAGATCTGCGGTTCGGCGAGCGGGGCTCCAGCGGGCAGGGCCAGGTCGCCCCAGGTGTTGTCCATGGTGGGAGCGAGCCGGCCCTCCCAGCCGGTCGACAGGTCGAGGGACTCCGTCGACGCCGTGGGCAGCGCAGGTGACGCGTCCGTCGGCGGGCCTTCGCGCCATACGACGAGGGCGGCGGGCGCGCCCTCCAGCGGCACCTCGATGGTCGAGACGCCGTCGGTGACGGTGACGCGTCCGGGGCGACGGGTGCCGGTCGCCGGGTTCCAGATCTCGGCCTCGGCGACCGGGGCCCGCACGGTGACGGAGGAGGTGCGGGCGTAGCTCGCGGGGTCGATCTCGTGGCGGCCCCTGGGAGGATGCGTGCGGGCGTCGGGGAACGTCCCCGTGACCAGCGCGACCGCCGCGTCGCCGTTCCTCCTGACGAGGAGGGGTACCTCGCCCCTGGCGTATCCGGAGGCGTCGGCCACCGCCGCCGCACCGGCCTCCGCGTCGGACACCCGCTCCAGGCGGGGATGGTCCAGCAGCGCGGCCACCACGGAGTCGTCACCCGCGAGCCCGGCCGCCTGTGTCGGCGGGCGGCCGACGACCACGACCCGTCCTCCGGCGTCGAGGAGTTCGGCCAGTCGGCGGGCCGTCTCGTGCTCCAGGACACTCGCCGAGGGCAGCAGGACCGCGGTGTACGCCAGGTCCCTGATGCGCAGGGCCCCGTCGCCGGCCTTGGCGGCCTGCACGGAGGCGTCGTCGATGACGTCGAAGGAGACGCGCCGGCGGTCGAGGGCGCCGACGGCGGGCTCAAGCCAGTTGTTGGTGCCGCACAGCTCCAGGTAGTGGCGCTGGGTCTCGTCCACGTCGGCGTGGGCCTCGCCGAGGCGGCCGTCGCCGAAGTGCTGGACGGGAGCGTCCAGGGGAAGGAGGGCCTGCATGGTGGCGGTGGGGTGCAGGACCGCCACGTCGGCGCTGTAGGTGCCCCAGGACAGGATCGAGCAGATCCGGGCGACGGCCCGGGAGAAGGCCGGGTACTGCCGCCAGTAGGGCTGGCGCCAGTCGGTGGACGGCGGCGCCCACTCGAACCAGCCGCCCGCGGTGCCGAAGTAACTGGCGTGCGGGTTGTAGAGGTTGGCGCCGCTGCGCAGGAACGGCAGCAGCCAGTCGTAGGTCTCCTCCAGGGTGCCGCCCCAGCCGGAGGAGTGGAACGACTCGATCCAGACCCGCTCGTGGCCGTAGAGGTGGGCCATGGAGGAGTGGACCTTGGCGTCGCCGTGGTGGTCGCTGCCGGCGGCGCTGTACCAGCGGTGGGTGCGGAAGTAGTCGGTGTAGAGCTGCGTCGACTGGGCCGGGAAGCCGGAGCGGGCGGGGTGGCTCTGGTCGCAGCCCAGGAGCAGGCCGCGCTCCTCGTGCCAGGCGGCGAGGGGACGGAACAGGGCCTCCTCGGTGAGTTCGGCGCGGACGGCGTAGTAGTCGGCGCGGATCCGCTGTGCCCGGTCGGAGTCGTCCCCCGTGAAGAGGGCGGGGAGGTGTTCGAGGAGGTCGTAGCCGCGCCGGGTCCGGAACTCCTCGGGGAAGCGACCGGTCCAGGAGTTGGTGGCGGGCAGTTCGTCCTGGAAGCTGCCGGCGATGACGTTGCCCAGGTACTCGGGCACGCGGCGGTCGTACTCGTGGTGGATGGCGTCGAACAGGAGACCGACGGATGCCGGGTTCAGATAGTCGAAGGCCGTGGGAACGGCGAGGACCAGGCGCACCTCGGTGCCGTCAGGAGCCTCGACGCGCGCCGGGCCGGTGACCGGCAGGCGGGCGCCCGAGCTGTCGTACGCGCCGAGCAGTGTCTCCGTGCCCTGCAGCGCGACGGTGCCGCCGGAGACGACCGTCCGGCGCGAGCGCAGGGCGCGGCCCGCCGCCTCGGGGTGCCTTCGGGTGATGCTCCCCTGGACGTTGGCGCCGGAGAAACCGATCTGGTCGTAGAACCACAGGCGCGTGCCCAGGTCCCCGGCGAGCTCGCAGGCGTCCGTGAAGCGGGCCCACCACTCCTCGCCGAACCACACCGGGTCGTCGGTGCGGGCGCCGAAGGTGGGGCCGGCCGGTGCCAGGTTGATCACCACGAGGTTGTGGACGCCGCCGTCCGCGAACCGGCGCAGCTGCCAGGCCAGGCGGTCGCGGGTCACCTTCGCGCCGGACCACCACCACAGCGGGGTGGGACCGAAGTCCCGGGGCGGATTGTCGAACAGCTGTCGCAGGGCTGGAGAGATCACGGATGGGTCCTTCCGACTACGGCCCGGACACTCTCACCGATCAAAAACGTTTTATGTCAGCCTCACCGTAGGACACGCCCACGGTGCCCACCAGAACTGCGGAGCCGTCAGGTCGATTCCACGGATGGCCGCATGACGTCTTGTTGGAACGTTTTTACCCTCCTATAGTCGCTGGACATCGGCCGAGAACAGCGACGTCCCCCTCCGCTCGGACCCCCTCTCCCCAGACGGAGCCGCATCATGGCCCGAACCTCGCCTGCCCCCAGCCAGCCGGAACCGCCCATCGAGAAGCGCCTGTGGAAGGTCGCGACCCTCTCCGGCATGGCGTCCTACCTCGACGCCGCTCTCATCGTGAGCATCGGCGTGAACCTGGCCATCTACCGCGACGCCTACGACATGGGCGTCTGGATGGCCGGTGCGATCAGCGCGATCGTCACCATCTGCATCGCCGTCGGTTCCCTCGTCGGCGGACGGCTCGCCGACGTGTTCGGCCGCCGCCGGCTCTACAACCTCGACATCCTCTGCTACGCCGTCGGAGCGGTCATCATCACGCTCGCGCCCGACGACATCACCCTTCTGGTGGGTGTCCTGCTCGCCGGTCTCGCGGCCGGTGCCGACCTGCCGACGTCCCTGGCCGTGGTCTCGGACGCGGCACCCGACCACGCCCGGGGGCGGCTCATCGCGTTCACGCAGGTCATGTGGATGCTGGGCATCATCGTCGTGGTCTTCGCCGGGTTCGCCCTGTCGGACACCGGCATGATCGGGGCGCGGCTCATCACCGCCCATCTGGCGGTCGCAGCGCTGGTCACCTGGCATCTGCGCTCACGGCTGGAGCTCGCCACCGGTCCGGATCCGGCCCAGGACGAGGTCCCGGTCGACAAGCCGGCCGCCGAACAGGGTGTCGCGCTCAGGAACGTCTGGACCCGTGCCGCCCTGGTGCCCATGCTCGCGACCTTCGCCTTCTACGTCACCTGGGGCCTTGGCGCCAACACCATGGGCCAGTTCACGACGTATCTGCTGGTCACCGTCAGCGGCGCCTCGCAGAGCGTGGCCACCGGCATCAACCTCGCCTGTCTCCCGATCGGCCTGCTGCTGACGCTCGCCTTCGTCCGGATCGCCGACGGCCCGAAGCGCGACCGCATGTTCTACATCGCCACCGTCGTACAGATCGCCGCCTTCGCGATCGGCACGCTCACGCTGGGCGCCATCGTCGGCTTCCTCGTCTTCTACGTCCTCTACCAACTGTCCTATCCCTTCGCGGGCGAGGCCAACTACAAGGTGTGGTCGCAGCTGACGCTGCCCGCGGACACCCGGGGCACCACACAGGGGATCACCTACGCCGTCTCGCGCGGGGTCTTCGCGGGCGTCGCGTTCGTCACCCCCGCCCTGCTCGACCGGAGCCCCAGCCTGTTGCTCTGGGTGATCACCGGCTGCATGGTGCTGTCGGCCTTCGCGGGCCTGTACATCGTCCGCGTCCTCGTCCCCCGCGCGTCCCCGGCCGCCACCGCACCGGCGGATCTGAAGGTCGCGCAGACCTGAACCGAATCCCGAAGGAGCGCCGACCATGGCGACGACCGAATCCACCACGACGTACGCCGGTGAACGGGAGGCCGGCCTGGGCGACTTGCTCCCGCCCGTGACCCGGCGCCGCCCGCGGATCGGGCTCGTCTCCGGCGGGCTCGGCACCTACTGGCCGCAGTTCCCGGGGCTGCTGCCCCAGTTGAAGGAGTCGGCGGCCTATGTCGCCGAGCGGCTGGGCCGGTTGGACGCGGAGGTGACGGACGCCGGGTTCGTCTCCGACGCACAGGAGGGCGCGGCCGCCGCCGAGCGGCTCCGGCTGGTGGACTGCGATCTGATCGTGCTGTTCCTGACCACCTATCTGACCTCGTCGATGGTGCTGCCGATCGCGCAGCGCACGAACACCCCGGTGCTGGTGGTCGACCTCCAGCCGTCCGAGCGGATGGACCACGCCTCCTTCGACACGGGCGACTGGCTGGCGTACTGCTCGCAGTGCTCCGTGCCGGAGGTCGGGAACGTCTTCCGCCGGGCCGGCATCCCCTTCCGGTCGGTGTCGGGGTGGCTGCGGCAGGAGTCGGCGTGGCGGCGCGTCGAGCGGTGGGTGCGGGCCGCGCACGTCCGGGCCGCGCTCCGGCATGCCCGGCATGGGCTCATGGGGCATGTGTATCCCGGGATGCTCGACGTGCAGACCGATCCGACGCTGTTGTCGGCGACGTTCGGCTCGCACGTCGAGGTGCTGGAGTTCGATGATCTGCGGCACCGGGTCGAGAAGGTGACGGAGGCGGAGACCCGGGAACGGGTGGAGCTCGCCCGGCGGATCTTCACCGTCGACGACAGCGTGGTCGACGAGGACTTCGCCTGGGGCGCGACCGTGTCGGTGGCTCTCGACCGGCTGGTGGAGGACTTCGGCCTCGACACGCTCGCGTACTACCACCGGGGTCTCGACGGCGAGCAGCACGAGCGGCTGGGCGCCGGCATGATCCTGGGCGCCTCCCTGCTCACCGCCCGGGGTGTGCCCGCGGCCGGGGAGTTCGAACTGCGTACCAGTCTCGCCCAGTTGGCCTCGCAGAGTGTCGGCGCCGGGGGGTCCTTCACGGAGATCCAGGCGCTGAACTTCGAGGACGGGGTGGTGGAGATGGGCCATGACGGTCCCGCCCACCTCGCGCTCAGCGCCCGCGATCCGCTGCTGCGCGGCCTCGGTGTCTACCACGGCAAGCGCGGCTGGGGTGTCAGCGTCGAGTTCGACGTCCGGCACGGGCCCGTGACCCTGCTCGGCCTCGGCCAGGACGCCGACGGCAGCCTGTCGTTCATCACATCGGAGGGCACGGTGGTCCCCGGGCCGCTGCTGGAGATCGGCAACACCACCAGCCGGGTCGACTTCGGCCGCGATCCCGGCGAGTGGGTGGACGCGTGGAGCGCGACGGGGGTCGGGCACCACTGGTCGCTGGCGGTGGGGCACCACGGCGCCGACTTCGGGGCCGCGGCGAGCCTGCTGGGGATCGATCACCGGGAGGTGTGAGACGGGGCGGACCGGGAGGCGGTTCCAAACGCCCCCCGGTGTGCCGCGGACGGGTGCCTCGCAGCCGGTCCGCAGACCTGGCCAAGTCCTCCACCACGGGAGCGGGCCCGCGGCAACCGAGCGGGCCTACTCGACCGGCGCCGGGCCGACCACACCCGGAGCCTGCGGAACGCGGCCCCGGTGAGCACTCCCTCCCTGCAGCCCCCTCAGTCCGGGCCCTCTTCCGTACCGCTCCGCCCCCGCACCCGGGCCAGCACCTCGCGGATCATCTCGGCGCTGATCATGAAGTGCTCCCGGGCGATCTCCTGCGCGCGCTCGGGCGCACCGGCGGCGACGGCCTCGTACAGTGCCGTGTGTCCGTGGCCGGCCCTCTCGTGCTGGGACCGCTCGCCCTTGCCCCAGGGCTCGACGGGGAAGCCCAGGCTGATCCGGGTCAGCAGGTCCCGGCTGAGCCGGGCGATCTGCGGATTGTGGGTGGCAGATCGCCTGGTGGAACGCGCTGTCGGCGGCCTGCTCCTCGCGCGGTGTGCTCGCGGAGAAGTGAGCAGCCAGGGCCTCCCGCATCGGCTCCAGGTCCTCGGGCCGCCGGCGCCGGGCGGCCGTCGCGGCCACCATGCCCTCCACCAGCCCGCGCAGGTCGAAGAGTTGCTCGAACTCGGTCCAGCGGGGCAGCAGTGTGCGGCGGACCGCGGCGGCGGTGGACTCGGTCCAGCTGTCGCGGACGAACGCTCCACCGTTGCGGCCCCGGCGGATCTCGACGACGCCCAGTGCCTGGAGGCGCGCCACCGCCTCGCGCACGGTGGGGCGGCTGACGTGCAGCAGCGCTGAGCGGCGGATCCTCGTCCGGCACGCCCTGCGCTGCTCGCTGATCCCCATCGTGTCGCTGTTCGGCCTGGACTTCGGGGCGCTCGTGGGCGGGGCCGCACTGCTCACCGAGGTGGTCTTCGGTCTGCCCGGCATCGGCAAGCTCACCTTCGACGCCCTGCAGAACCTGGACCTGCCCGTGATCATGGGCACGGTCCTGTACGCGGCGTTCTTCGTGGTCCTCGCCAACGCCCTGGTGGACATCCTGTACGCGCGACTGGATCCGAGGGCCCGCCATGCCTGAACCCCTGCTGGACGTACGCGACCTGAGAGTGCGGTTCCGCACCCGGCAGGGTCCTGTCACCGCCGTGGACGGTCTCTCCTTCCGCGTCGATGCCGGCGAAGTCCTGGGCGTGGTGGGCGAGTCGGGCTCCGGCAAGAGTGTGTCGATGCTGGCCGTGCTGCGGCTGCTGACCAGTCCAACGTGACCGTCTCGGGCGAGGTCCGCTTCCGTGGCCGGGACTTGCTCACCCTGCCCGACGAGGAGATGCGCGCGGTGCGGGGCCGGGAGATCGCGATGGTCTTCCAGGACCCGATGACCGCGCTGACCCCGGTGTACACCGTGGGCTGGCAGATCGCCGAGCAGATCCGGGCGCACGAACAGGTCTCCCGCAAGGAGGCACGGACTCGCGCGGTCCGGTTGCTCTCCGACGTCGGCATCCCGGACGCGGCCTCGCGGGTGAACGCCTATCCGCACGAGTTCTCCGGCGGCATGCGCCAGCGCGCGGTCATCGCGATGGCGCTCTCCTGCAGCCCCTCGCTGCTGATCGCCGACGAGCCGACGACGGCGCTGGACGTCACCGTCCAGGCGCAGATCCTTATTCTCATGCGGGAGTTGAACGCCCGCGGTGCGGCGATGGTGCTCATCACGCACGACATGGGCGTGGTCTCCCAGATCGCCGACCGGGTCCTCGTCATGTACGGCGGACGGGTGGCCGAGGAGGGCCCGCGGCGGGCGGTGTTCCACGGTCCGCGGCACCCGTACACCTGGGGGCTGCTCGACTCGGTGCCCCGGGTGGGCGGTGCCCGCTTGCGGCGGCTGCCCACCATCGCGGGCGTGCCGGTCTCGCCGGGGGACATTCCGGAGGGGTGCGCGTTCGCACCGCGCTGCCGGCTGCGGCACGACCGCTGCGAGGAGCGGCCCGCACTGTCCGCGGGCAGCGGCGAGGCGACCCATCGGGACGCCTGCTGGCTGCCGCCCGGCGACCGCGCGGGACTGCGGCTTACGGCCAGGCCGGACGCGGGAGAACGCTTGACCACGGAGGCGGCGTCGTGACAGTGGAGGAAGGCGTGACCGTGGACAGGGTGGCACCTGACGGGGAGATCCTGCTGCGCGCCACGGACGTCACCAAGCACTACCCCGTGCGCGGCAGACGTCAGGTGCTGCGCGCCGTCGACGGCGTCTCCCTTGAGGTGCGTGGCGGCGAGACCCTCGGTGTCGTCGGGGAGTCCGGGTGCGGCAAGTCCACGCTCGGCCGGTGTCTGGTCCGGCTCACCGAACTCACCAGCGGGCGCGTCGAGTTCGACGGGCAGGGCATCTCGACGCTGTCCACGCGCCGACTGCGGCCGGTGCGGCCGGGCATGCAACTGGTCTTCCAGGACCCGCAGGCCTCGCTCAACCCCCGCCGCCGCGCCGGGGACATCGCGGCCGAACCGCTGCTCGTGCACCGGTACGGCGACGCTGCCGCGGTCCGCCGCAAGGTCGGTGAGCTCTTCGACGTCGTAGGACTGGCGGCGGCCCATCTGGACCGGTATCCGCACGAGTTCTCCGGCGGGCAGCGCCAACGCATCGGTATCGCCCGGGCGCTGGCGACGAGCCCGAAGCTGGTCGTGGCCGACGAGCCGGTGTCCGCGCTGGACGTGTCGATCCAGGCGCAGGTGCTCAACCTGTTCGCCGACCTCCAGGAGGAGTTCGGCCTGACCTATGTCTTCATCGCGCACGATCTCGGTGTGGTCCGTCATGTGTCGGACCGGATCGCCGTCATGTATCTCGGTGAGATCGTCGAACTCGCCGGGACGGAGGCGTTGTACTCGGACCCGGCCCATCCGTACACCCAGGCCCTGCTGTCGGCGGTGCCGGACATCGACGACGGATCACCGACGGAGGAAGGCCCGCCCCGGGAACGCATCATCCTGACCGGCGAGGTGCCCAGTCCGGCGGACAAGCCCACCGGCTGCCCGTTCCGCACCCGGTGCCCCTATGCCCAGGAGCGGTGCGCGGCGGAGCGTCCGCGTCTGGCGGTCACGGCGTCCGGCCGCCAGGTGGCCTGTCACTACCCGCTGGCCGGCTGAGGGACCGAGGTCGGGCCCGGGGTCTGCAGCCCCCGGTCCGGCCACCCGGTCCGTCAGGCTCAGCCGAACTGACCGACCACGTAGTCGCCGGCCGGCTGCTGGGTCATGACGTTCAGCCGGTTGAAGGCGTTGATGACGGCGATCAGGGAGACCAGCGCGAGGAGCTGGTCCTCGTCGTAGTGCTTGGCCGCGTTCTCCCAGACCTCGTCCGAGACTCCCGTCCCGTCGGCGAGGCGGGTCCCCTGCTCCGCCAGCTCCAGGGCGGCCCGCTCGGCCTCGGTGAAGACCTTGGCCTCACGCCAGGCAGCGACCATGTGCAGACGCTGCGCGGTCTCGCCCGCGGCGGCGGCCTCCTTGGTGTGCATGTCGAGGCAGAACCCGCAGCCGTTGATCTGGCTCGCGCGGATCTTCACCAGTTCCTGGGTCGTCATCGGCAGTCCCGAGTCCGTGACCACCTTGCCCGCCATGGCGAAGTGCTTGAGCAGCTTGCCTGCCAGGGGGCTGGTGAAGACGTCGAGTCGGGCTTCCATGGTGTGCTCCTTCGGCCGTTGTTGATGGCTACACACCTATGACTGAATGGCCCGGCGGATTGTGACACGCACGGATGTGACCTGCGTCTCCTAGTCTCCGTAGGCCTGCTTCCAGCGGGTCCGGTGCCGGGCGTCGCCCTGACCGCGGCCGTTCACCCCGGCCAGCGACACGAGGGAGGCGCCGTTGTTCCACAGGCCGAGGAGGTCGCGGTGGACGGCGAGGATGTCGTGCTCCACGGCGAACCTCTCGGAGGGGCCGGTGAAGCGCGAGGTCGTGACGAAGACGGCCACGTCGGCGCGGAAGTGCACCCGCGCGCCCAGCAGATCGCGCAGCTCTCGGTTGGGGACGGCCCTGCTCGGTGCGTACCGTTTGCACTGGACGACCATCGTCCGGCCGTCCGGCAACCGCCCGAGGACATCGGCTCCGTTGTCTCCCGCGCCACCCACCCGGCGGACCTCCATGCAGCCGTCCCGGCGGCACAGCGCCGCGACCAGTTCCTCGAACTCGGTGCCCGTCATGACGTCCACCTCGGCGAGGGTCCGCCGGCCGGCCCGCACCGCGTCCTCCTGGCGCCACCGATGGTCCCGGCCGCGCAGCAGCCGGTCCGTGCGCCATAGCCACCAACCGATCGTCCCCGCGGCACCGACCAGGAGGAAACCCAACAGATACGGCCACACGCGCGTCCAGAACACCATCAGGAGGACCAGCGCCAGCGCGCCGCCTCCCGCGCCCCACTTGATCCTCCGCGCCCGCATTCTGCCAGCGGCCGTACTCCGTCGACGCCTGGCCACGGCGACCTCCCCCGGTGTCCCTGTCCAGAAGTCTGGGCAGTCCAGGAGGGCGCGGGAAGGGCGCGAGTCGGCCATGTCCGAGCAGTGGCCTTGGACGCCGGTCGGCCGCGGCACCGAGGCACCGCGGCCGGCCGGGGAACGGGTCAGCCCTGGACGGGCTTGCCGCGGCCCCAGGCCCAGGCGAGGCGGTCGGCGCCGGTCTGGTTGGTGGTCTCCAGCCACGGGCGGTCGGCGGGCCCGACGAGCTTCTGCACCGAGTAGATGTCGTCGGTGCGCAGGCCCGGCCAGTACACCGAGCCCATCTTCAGCTCGCGGAAGGTGTCGGTGACGGCCTGCACGTAGTTGACGAAGTTGTCGTCCGGGGTCTTCACGTTGTAGTTCAGACCGGTCGTCATCGGCGCGCCGAACTCGTCCGCCACGGTCCGGTTCGCGCAGTCGCCGATGCGCACCTTCAGGTCGGCGACCCACTCGTCGTAGGTGGCGTACGACTTCCAGAAGCCGTAGTGGTGCAGCGACAGGTAGGTGCCCTTCAGGCGCGGGTCGGCGCACACCGTGGTGACGTGGTCGTTGTAGTCGGCGCCGCTGACGAAGACGCGGTTGCGCGGCACGGACTTGTAGGTGTCGAGCCACTTCGCGGCGATGTCGGCCCACTGGGCGTCGGTGTAGCCGTGCGGCTCGTTCATCGGCTCGAAGTAGACCCGGGAGTTGCCCTTGTAGGCCTTGACGACGGTGTTCCACATCGGCCAGTAGGTGGCCTCGTCGTCGATGAAGCCGTCCTTGCGGTCGCCCGTGCCCTCCCAGTAGGACACGATGACCTTGAAGCCGTGGGCCGTCGCGGCGTCTATGACGCCCCGGTACGACTTCCAGTAGGAGCCGTTGACGGTGTACGGGTTGATCGGCAGCCGTACGGTGTTCGCGCCGAGGTTGGCGCGGAACGCCGAGATGACGCGGCTCGCCTTGGTGTACGTCTGGGCGTAGGTGTCGGAGGTCGACAGGCCCGACAGCTGAAGCTCGTCGTCGGCGAAGTTGTCGCGCGGGTCGGCCCAGTTGACGCCCTTGAACTGGGTCGTGTCGGTGGTCGGCGCGGCGGCGGAGGCGGGGCTGCCGGTGAGGGTGGCGCCGCTGATCGCGGCGATCGCGACGGCGACGAGCGAGGCACGCAGCCTCGGGGCGCGACGGGTGCTGACGGGGGTCTTGCGCATCGACCAAACCCTTTCGGAATGACAGCATGTTTACGTAAACATGACGGCGCCGGAATCGTGGCATCCGCCTCGGCGACCGTCAAGGTTTCCCACACGTAACATCCGGTGCGACACGCAACAGGTTTGCGTGCGGACGGAGGAGGCAGCAGTGGTGGAGCGGGGAGGTTCCGGTGTCCCCGGGGGCCGGCGCAAGCAGCGCGTGTCCATGGCGGACGTCGCCAAGCTCGCGGGCGTCTCCTCGCAGACCGTCTCACGGGTCTCCAACGGTCACCCCGGGGTGATCAGTTCGACGCGCGAGCAGGTCCTGGCGGCGATGCGGGAACTGGGGTACCGGCCCAACAGTGCCGCACGGGCCCTGCGCTACGGCCAGTTCAACACCATCGGCGTGATCCTGTTCAGCCTGTCCTCCACGGGCAACAGCCGCACGGTGGAGGCGATCGCCACGCACGCGGCGGCCGAGGGCTACGCGATCACGCTGATCCCCATCGACGTGCCGACGCAGGACAACGTCCTGGGCGCCTTCACGCGCATGGGTGAGCTGGCCGTCGACGCGGTCATCGTCATCATGGAGATTCATCTCCTCGACACCGGGACGGTGCAGCTGCCGCCCGGGGTGCATGTCGTCGTGGTGGACTCCGACGCAGGCGACCGCTACAGCGTGGTCGACACCGATCAGGCGGACGGCGCCCGGCAGGCCGTGCGGCATCTGCTCGACCTGGGCCATCGGACCGTATGGCATGTGACCGGTCCGCAGGCGTCCTTCGCGGGGCAGCGGCGGGCCCATGCCTGGCGTGCGGTGCTCCGGGAGGCCGGGCGGCCGGTGCCGCCCGCGCTGTACGGGGACTGGTCGGCCGAGTCCGGTTACGCGGCCGGGCTCGTGCTCGCCGACCCACCGGACTGCACGGCCGTGTTCGCCGCCAACGACCAGATGGCGCTGGGGCTGCTGCGCGCGTTCCACGAGCGGGGGCTGTCCGTGCCGTACGACGTCAGCGTGGTCGGTTTCGACGACATTCCCGACGCGGCGTTCTTCGTGCCGCCGCTCACCACCGTCCACCAGGACTTCGCGGAGGTGGGGCACCGCTGTGTCCAGAAGGTGCTGGAGCAGATCCGCGCGGGTGGCGGCGGACAGCCCGGAACCGATCTCGTCCCGACGCGCCTGGTGGTGAGGGGCAGTACCGCGGCGCCGCGGTGCTGACGCCGGTCGGATCGCGGGGCGGACGCCCGCGTCGGCGAGTGGCCCTGCATGATCTGAGGGGGCGAGGTGTTCACGAGGAACCGGGGGAAACGGCTGTGATCGTGTGGGTCAACGGGGCTTTCGGCAGCGGGAAGACCACGCTCGTGGAGGAACTGCGCCCGCGGTGGCCCGAGGCGCTGGTCCTCGACCCGGAGACGGTCGGCTATGTGCTGCGGGAGATCGTGGACGTGCCGACCGGCGACTTCCAGGATCTGCCGCTGTGGCGGCGACAGGTCGCCGGCCTGGCCGTCGGCCTGGTCGAGGAGTACCGGCGCCCGCTTCTGGTCCCCATGACCCTGGTCAACCCGGCGTACCTGGACGAGATCTTCGGCGCCCTGAAGGCCGCGGACGTCGTCGTCCACCACTTCTTCCTCAAGGTCGCTCCGGAGGTCCTGGCACGGCGGATCGACGCACGGAGCTTCTTCCCCGACGACCTGGCCCGGGAGGAACGCGTGCGGGCTTGGTGCAAGGCCCGCATCGAGGCGTGCACGGCCGCGGTCGACACCCTGCCCGGTGACACGGTGTTCCTCGACGGCGAGTCCACCCCGCGGGAACTGGCCGGCCAGGTGCTCGCCCACGTCGGTTTGGTCTCCCGGAAGACGATGCCGCAGACGGCCGTTCCCGACGGGACGCGCGGCCGGCTCCAGGGGATCGACATGGTGGTCCCGGCCGGAGGGCCACGGCTGGGCGGCCTCCTGCACGGCACGGTCGGCGACGCCCTCGGTGCCCCCCCGTACCCCGGGCCGGACAAGAGACGGCCGACCGGGCCGCCGGACCATGACAGTCGCCACGAGCGGGGAGCGTGACCTCCCCGCCTCATGACGACTGTTCTCCCGAGAACGGTCAGACGTTGCGCCGGTACTGGCCGCCGACCTCGAAGAAGGCCTCCGTGATCTGCTGGAGCGAGCAGACCCGGGTGGCGTCCATGAGCACCGCGAACACGTTCTCGCCGCGTACCGCCGCGTCCTTGAGGGCGGCCAGGGCGGCCTGGGCCTCGTCGTGGTGGCGGGCGTGGAAGTCCCGTACCCGCTCCAGCTGGGACTGCTTCTCCTCCTCGGTGGCGCGGGCGAGTTCGACGACACCGGGCTCGGCGGAGTCGGCGTGGGGGTTGCGGAAGGTGTTGACGCCGATCAGGGGCAGGGAGCCGTCGTGCTTACGCTGCTCGTAGAGCATCGACTCGTCCTGGATACGGCCGCGCTGGTAGCCGGTCTCCATCGCGCCGAGCACGCCACCGCGTTCGCTGATCCGCTCGAACTCCTGGAGCACGGCTTCCTCGACCAGGTCGGTGAGTTCGTCGATGATGAACGACCCCTGGAGCGGGTTCTCGTTCATCGCCAGGCCCCACTCCCGGTTGATGATCAGCTGGATGGCCAGGGCCCGGCGGACGGACTCCTCGGTGGGGGTGGTCACGGCCTCGTCGTAGGCGTTGGTGTGCAGGCTGTTGCAGTTGTCGTAGATGGCGATGAGCGCCTGGAGCGTGGTGCGGATGTCGTTGAAGTCCATCTCCTGCGCGTGCAGGGAGCGTCCGGAGGTCTGGACGTGGTACTTCAGCTTCTGGCTGCGCTCGCCGGCGCCGTACTTCTCCTTCATCGCGACCGCCCAGATCCGGCGGGCGACCCGGCCGAGGACCGAGTACTCGGGGTCCATGCCGTTGGAGAAGAAGAACGACAGGTTGGGGGCGAAGTCGTCGACGCGCATGCCGCGGGCGAGGTAGGCCTCGACGTAGGTGAAGCCGTTGGCCAGGGTGAAGGCGAGCTGGCTGATGGGGTTCGCCCCGGCTTCGGCGATGTGGTAGCCGGAGATGGACACCGAGTAGAAGTTGCGGACCTGCTGCTGGATGAACCACTCCTGGATGTCGGCCATCATCCGCAGGGAGAACTCGGTGGAGAACAGACAGGTGTTCTGGCCCTGGTCCTCCTTGAGGATGTCGGCCTGCACGGTGCCGCGCACGTTCGCCAGCGCGTGCGCGCGCAGTTCGGCCGCTTCCTCGGGCGAGGGGTCACGGCCCTCCTCGGCACGGAACCGCTCGGTCCGCTGGTCGATCGCCGTGTTGAGGAAGAACGCCAGGACGGCCGGTGCGGGTCCGTTGATCGTCATCGACACCGAGGTCGTGGGCGCCACCAGGTCGAAGCCGTCGTAGAGCGCCTTCATGTCCTCCAGGGTGGCCACCGAGACGCCGGAGGTGCCGACCTTGCCGTAGATGTCGGGGCGTTCGTCGGGGTCACGGCCGTAGAGAGTGACGGAGTCGAAGGCGGTGGACAGGCGGGTCGCCGGCTGGCCCTCCGACAGGAGCTTGAAGCGTCGGTTGGTGCGGAAGGGGTCGCCCTCGCCGGCGAACATCCGGGCCGGGTCCTCGCCGTCGCGCTTGAAGGGGAACACGCCGGCGGTGAAGGGGAAGTGGCCGGGCAGGTTCTCCGCCCGCCAGAACCGGACCAGTTCGCCGTGGTCGGTGAAGCGGGGCAGGGCGACGCGGGGGATCTTGTTGCCCGACAGGGACTCGCGGGTCAGCTTGGTGCGGATCTCCCGGTCCCGCACCTTCACGACCTGCTCGTCGCCGGAGTAGGAGGCGATCACCGAGGGCCAGTTCGTGATCTGTTCAGTGATCTCGTACGGCAGCTGCCGACGCGCCTCGGTCAGCAGGGACCGTACGTCCTCGGAATCCAGGCCGGCGTCGGCGAGTTCGGCCTCGACGAGCTCCAGCCGCTGAACTCGCCGTGTCTGTTCGGCCAGTTGAAGTGTCTCGGCGTGGTAGCCGCGGACGGCATCGGTGATCTCGGCGAGGTAGCGCACCCGGTCCGCGGGGACCACCTGGCGGATGCCGGAGGAATGCCGTACGTCCACCGGGACCAGGGCCCCCTCGGACAGCGTCAGGCCCTTCTCCGCCAGAATGCTCTTCAGGTGCTGGTGGAGCGCGGTGACGCCGTCGTCGTTGAAGGTGGCCGCGGAGGTGCCGTACACAGGCATGTCCTCGGGCCGCTTGCCGAACGCCTCGCGGTTGCGGACCAGTTGGCGGCCCACGTCCCGCAGCGCGTCCTTGGCACCGCGCCGCTCGAACTTGTTGATCGCCACGACGTCGGCGAAGTCGAGCATGTCGATCTTCTCCAGCTGCGAGGCCGCGCCGAACTCCGGAGTCATCACGTACAGGGACGCGTCGACGAACGGCACGATCGCCGCGTCGCCCTGGCCGATGCCCGGCGTCTCCACGATCACCAGGTCGAATCCGGCGGCCTTCACGACGTCGATCACGTCGGAGAGGTGCTCGGGCAGCTCGCGGCTGCCCCGGGTGGCGAGGCTGCGGAAGAACACCCGGTCGCCGTCGAGGGAGTTCATCCGGATCCGGTCGCCGAGCAGCGCTCCGCCGCCCCGCCGACGCGTCGGGTCGACCGCGATCACGGCGATGCGCAGGGCGTCCCGCTGGTCGACGCGGAACCTTCGTACCAACTCGTCGGTCAGGGACGACTTCCCGGAGCCGCCGGTGCCGGTGATACCGAGCACCGGCACGTTGCGCGCGGCCGCCGTGGTCCGCAGTTCGCGTCGGAACTCCTCGGGCAGCTTGCCGAGTTCGGCACCGGTGAGGGCACGGGCGATCGCGAAACGGTCGCCGGTCAGCACCGCGGTGAGGTCGGCCGGCCTGCCGTCCCAGAGGTCGAAGTCGCAGTCCTTGACGACGGTGTTGACCATTCCCGCGAGCCCCAGTCGCTGGCCGTCCTCGGGGGAGAAGATCGTCACCCCGCTCTCCCGGAGCCGGGCGATCTCCTCCGGCACGATCACTCCGCCACCGCCGCCCACCACCCGGATGTGCTCCGCGCCCTGCTTCCGCAGCGAGGCCACCAGGTACTCGAAGTACTCCACATGTCCGCCCTGGTAGGACGAGACCGCCACGCCGTGCGCGTCCTCCTCCAGAGCCGCGTCCACGACCTCCCGCACGGACCGGTTGTGGCCGAGGTGGATGACTTCGGCGCCCTGCGACTGGAAGATCCGTCGCATGATGTTGATCGAGGCGTCGTGCCCGTCGAACAGCGCCGAGGCGGTGACCAGGCGGACGGGGTGGACGGGGCGATGCAGATCGCTCATGGCGGAGCCTTCCCGGGGCACGTCGAAGAACGCGAGCTGAGAAAATAGTAGGACGTCCTAGTAAATATACGGGGTCGGGGTGAGGAGAAGCACAACGGATCGCCCGGACGGCGGAGCGCCCCACGCTCCCGCGCAGGGGGCCGGGTCGGCGACGGCTACGGCCATGCGCCGCCACCGATGGCGATCACGCCGGTTCCGGTGCTCGCACGTCGACGGCCTCCCGACCCGGCTGCCGCGACCGTCTCAGCCGAGAAGGCCGAGGGTCGGCTGCCAGCTTTGCGGGTGCGCCGTCAGCCCGCCCGCGAACAGGGGGACGAGCAGCACACCGAGCACACCTGCGCCATGGCGGTTCACCTGCTCCACCCCCGTACGGATGCCTCACACCACCCGGGCACCGGACCGCCGCCCGGGTACCCCGCCCTCACGGCTTCGCACCCGATCCGTCGTGCAGCAGGGGCACTTCGCGGGCCCCGGTCAGCCGGGTGCGCAGATGCGCCACGTCCTGGCCGGGGGGTCGGCCGTGGGCGCGGCGGTACTCACGGCTGAACTGGGTGGCGCTGGCGTATCCGACCTCCTGGGCGACCTGAGCCGCCGTCATGTCCCGGGTGAACAGCAGCCGACGGGCCTGCTGGAGCCGCAGATGCTTCTGGAACCGCAACGGGCTCATGCCGGTGGCGGCCTTGAAGTGACGGTGCAGGGTGGCCGGGCTCATCCGGGCGACCTCGGCGATCTCATCGATGCCGAGCGGCTCGGCGTAGCGGTCGCGGATCCAGCGGGCGGTCGTACGGATGCGGGCGGCGGCGGAGTCGGCGAGCGACCAGTGACGCAGCATGGGGCCGAGCGGACTGCGCAGCATCCGGTAGAGGATCTCGGTCTCGATCCGGGGGCCGAGGGGGCCGATGTCCTCGGGGGTGCCGCAGAGGCGGACCCAGCGCGTGACCGCGTCGACGAGTTCCGGAGCCATCGGCGCGGTGACCGCCGCAGCGGCGGCCGGCGGCGCGGGAGGGCCGGCCTCCGCCAGCTCCAGTTGGAGCGCGGCGAGCGCCTGATGGTCGAGCCGCATGACGGCGGCACGGTAGGGAACCTTCTCAAAGGTCGCGGTGACCGGCAGGTCGAGGGTGAAGAAGGCCATCGCACCGGGCGGCGTGATCCAGCTGTGCTCACCCGCCACGGTCCGCTTGTGGCCGTCGGCGATGAAGCAGATCATCGGCTCGTACGTCACCTCCATCGGCTCGATGAGTTCGTCGAGCGCGACCAGCGACAGCTTGGGCACGGCGGTCTCCGACCACGGCCCCACGCAGTGCCGCTCGATGGCGTGAGCCAGCTGGTCCAGCATGCGAACACCCTTCGCCTGAGAGGATCAGGCAATCGTATGCGACCGTTGCCCCATGACGTCCCGGCGCCGGATTCCTAGCGTTGAGGGCATGACACAGCACGACAGGAACCTCCCCCACCGCAGGCTCGGCACCCAGGGTCTGGAGGTCGGCGCCATCGGCCTCGGCACCATGGGCATGACCATGGCCTACGGCTCCGGCGACGAACCGGGCGGCATCGCCACCATCCGCCGCGCCTACGAGCTCGGCGTCACCTTCTTCGATACGGCCGAGCTGTACGGCCTGGGCACCGGCAGCAACGAGCAGTTGCTCGGCCGGGCCTTGAAGGACGTCCGCGACGACGTCGTTCTCGCCACCAAGTTCGGCTTCGACCTGAGCGACCCGACGCAGCTGGGCGCCCTCGACAGCCGCCCCGAGCACATCCGCGAGGTCACCGAGAGCAGCCTGCGCCATCTGGGCACCGACCACATCGACGTGCTCTACCAGCACCGCGTCGATCCGGCCGTGCCCATCGAGGACGTGGCCGGTACCGTCGGGGAGCTGATCGCCGAAGGCAAGGTGCGCTACTTCGGCCTGAGCGAGGCAGGCCCCGACATCATCCGGCGCGCCCACGCCGTGCATCCGGTGTCGGTCCTCCAGACCGAGTACTCGGTGTTCGAACGGGCCGTGGAGTCCGAGGTACTGCCCGTCGTGCGCGAGCTGGGCATCGGTTTCGTCCCGTACTCGCCGCTGGGCCGCGGTTTCCTCACCGGCGCGGTGAAGCCGGCCGCCGAGTACCCGGCCGACGACATGCGCAGCTGGGACGAGCGCTGGCAGCCCGGCAACTACGAGAAGAACCTGGCCGCGGTACGGGAGCTGACCGAGCTGGCCCGGTCCAAGGGCATCAAGGTCACCCAGCTGGCCCTGGCCTGGCTGCTGGCCCAGGGCGCCGACATCGTGCCCATCCCTGGCACCCGCAGCCCGCGCCGCCTGGAGGAGAACGTCGCCTCCGCGCACGTCGACCTCACGCCCGAGGACCTCGCCCGCATCCGGGAGATCCTCCCGCACGGCGCGGCCGGCTCCCGCTACCCCGAGAGCATGATGCCGACCTGGTAGCCGCCGCCCGTGCGGGGTGCGTGCCACCCGGCACGGCATGCTCCCCTCGCTCACCCCGGTCCGCCTGACTTATGGTCAAGCGATCTTGAGCCGTGATCACTACGATGGCGAGCTCAAGACAACCATTCCGGCCGGTCCGACGGGGGATCGCCCTGGGGGACCGCCGGGGGTCGCCGATGCCAGGGACCGCTCCCCGGGCTGCGGTGATCTTCCTTCCCAGGAGGACCTTCCGCATGTTCCGAAGTATTGGCAACGCTGTCGTCCGACATCCCGTCTGGACGATCGTTGCGTGGTTGATCGCAGCTGTGGCGATCGTGGCCACCGCTCCGAGCCTGCCCTCGAACAGTGACGAGAGCAGCTTTCTCCCCAAGAGTTACGAGTCCATCAAAGCGGCGCAGGTTCAGGAGAGGGCGTTCCCCAGCGCCTTCACCCCGTCCGCGATCGCGCTGTACCAGCGCACCGACGGCGGCAAGCTGACCGCCGCCGACCAGAAGGATGTCGCCCGGATCACCTCCGAGCTCGGCAAGAAGAAGATCGACCAGGTGCAGAAGGTCGTCCCCGGCCAGCCGTCCTCGGACGGCAGGTACGCCCTGACCCTGGTCCAGATGGACAGCAAGAAGGCCGGCCAGCCCGAACAGGCCGACGCGGCCAAGGTGTTGCGCGACGACGTCAAACAACTCGCCAAGGGTACGAACCTCGACGTCAAGCTCGGCGGCTCGGCCGCTCAGGCCCTCGACCAACAGGACTCGTCCAAGCGTGGCGAGGCACTGATCGGCATCGGCACCTTCCTCATCATCCTGGTGACCCTGCTGATCATCTTCCGGGCGCCGATCCTGGCCTTCCTGCCCCTGATCACCATCGGGTTGGTGTCCGCGATCGCCAATGGACTGATCGCCTACGCCACCAAGCTCTTCGGTCTCCAGGCCAACAGCTCGATCTCGTCGATCCTGATCGTCGTGCTCTTCGGCGTGGGCACGGACTACTTCCTGTTCCTGATGTTCCGCTACCGCGAACGCCTGCGACTCGGCGACGAACCGAAGCAGGCCATGATCAACGCGGTCGACCGGGTCGGCGAGGCCATCGCCTCCGCCGCCGGAGCGGTCATCATCGCCTTCCTGGCGCTGGTCCTGTCGACGCTGGGCTTCCTCAAGCAGATGGGTCCGGCGCTCGCGATCGCGGTCACCGTCACCCTGATCGCCGGCCTGACGCTGATCCCGGCCATCGTCTCGCTCATCGGCCCGAAGGTCTTCTGGCCGTCCAAGTCGTGGCAGCGCGAGCCGGAGAACGCCCGGTTCGCCGCGCTGGGCCGCGGGGTGCGGAACCGTCCGGCGCTGACCGCCGGGCTCTCCGGACTCGTCCTGGTCGCGCTGTCGCTCGGGACGTTCGGCTACAACGCCACGTTCGACCTGGCGTCCGGGTCCATGCCCAAGACGAAGGAGTCGATGGTCGTCCAGGACGAGATGCAGAAGGCGTACTCGGCGGGTGCCGCCGCGCCGACCGACGTGTATCTGTCCAGCACCGACGGCAAACCGATCGACACCACGGTCTTCGACGCGTACGCGAAGAAGCTCGGGGCCGTGGACGGTGTGGCGAACGCCCGTCTGTCGCAGTCGAGCAAGGACGGCAGCACCGCCGACTTCACCGTCACCCTCAAGTACGAGGCGTCGACGGACAAGGCCATCGAGGCGGTGGGCCGGGTCCGCGACGTGGCGCACTCCGACGCCCCGGACGGCACCGAGGCCCTGGTCGGCGGCATGTCCTCGATCTTCAAGGACATCGACACCGCGGTCAATCACGACTACCGGACGGTCTTCCCCGTCGCCGCCGTGCTGATCATGCTCATCCTGGGGCTGCTGCTGCGCAGTGTGGTCGCCCCCTGGTACCTGATGGCCTCGGTGGGCCTCGGCTTCAGCGCCACGCTCGGCACCACGGTCTGGATCTTCCAGGAGGGACAGGGGCACTCGGGCCTGATGTTCATGCTCCCGGTGATCATGTATCTCTTCGTGGTCGCCATCGGCACCGACTACAACATCCTCATGATCGCCCGGCTGAGGGAGGAGGCCCGCGAGGGCCGCGAGCCGCGTGAGGCGGCCGGTATGGCGGTGCGGCACGCCGGTCCCACGGTGGCCGCGGCGGGCTTCATCCTGGCGGCGACCTTCGCCACGATGATGCTGGCCGGCAACGCCCTGCTCACCGAGATGGGCTTCGCGGTCTCCTTCGGCATCGCCGTCGCCGCCTTCGTCATGGCGATGTTCTTCACGCCCAGCCTCACCGCCCTGATCGGCCACGCGGCCTGGTGGCCGGGGCACGCGGACCGGGCGAAGGAGACACCGGCCGCTCCCGCGCCGGTCTCCGGTGGTGAACGGGACACCGTGATGAAGGATCCGGCAGGTCGGCGCAACTGACGCCGCTGACACCGCTGTGACGCGACGGCGTCTGCCGGGCCGCACGGCCCGGCAGACGCCGTCCTTCGTTTCCCCGTCCCGCCGGGCCGGACGCTTGCGGCCTCTGCCACCCTGAACCCCGTGCCGAACCCCACTCCCGTCACCCCGGACGCTCCCGCCCTCATACGGGTCCCGCTGCTCACCCAGCAGTGGCTCGACCTCGCCTTCGTCCACTGGGCCGTCGAACCGGCGGTGGTGGCGGGCCTGTTGCCGCGCGGTACGGTCCCCGACACGCACGAGGGGCTCACCTACGTCGGCCTTGTCGCGTTCCGGATGCACCGGGTCGGCTGGCTGGGGCTGCCGGGGGTGCCGTATCTCGGGACCTTCCCGGAGACCAACGTGCGCCTGTACTCGGTGGACGCGCACGGACGGCGCGGCGTGGTGTTCCGCTCGATGGACGCCTCCCGGCTGATCCCGGTGGTGATGGGACGCCTCGCCTTCCGGCTGCCGTATCTGTGGTCCCGGATGAGCGTCCGCAGGGCCGGTGACACCGTCACCTACACCAGCTCACGCCGCTGGCCCGGCCCGCGCGGCGCCCGCAGCCTGCTCACGGTACGGACCGGAGAACGCATCGGGGAGCCGACCGGCCTGGAGCACTTCCTCACCGCCCGCTGGGGCATGCACAACGCCTTCTTCGGCGGCCCCGAGCCGCTGGCCTACCTGCCCAACGACCATCCGCGCTGGCCCCTGTACCGCGCCGAGCTGCTCACCTGCGAGCAGGACCTCGTCACCGCGGCCGGCCTGCCCGTCCCGGCCGACGCCCCGGTCAGCGTCCTGTACTCCCCCGGCGTCCCGGTCCGCCTCGGCCGCCCGGCCCGCCCCGCGGGCATCCCCACGCCCTGACGGCGGCGGGAGCGCGTTCTTCGGACATTCACGGGGGGATCACGTCCGAGGGGTTGAACCGGTCCGCGACCGCACTAGCGTCTGTGGGCGTCCCGACCCACACGAGTGAGGTGTCGATGTCCTCAAGACATGTCCTCGCCGGCCTGGCGCTGGTCCCGGTGCTCACGCTGTCGGCCGCCACGTCCGCGACGGCGTACGACGGCCACCGCCCGCCCGCGCCGAAGCGGCACTTCGACCTCCAGGCCCACCGCGGCGGCCTCGGTATGACGACCGAGGAGTCCCTGGAGGGCTTCGGGAAAGCGCTGCGTCTCGGGGTGTCCACGCTGGAGCTGGACACCCATGTCACCAAGGACCTGAAGGTCGTCGTCAACCACGACCGGCAGATCAGCGCGGTCAAGTGCCGTGACACGGGGCCGGTGACGGCCGGCGATCCGATGTACCCGTATGTCGGCAAGTACATCAAGGATCTGACGCTGGCTCAGATCAAGACGATGGACTGCGGCTACCAGCAGCTGCCCGGTTTCCCGGAGCAGGAGGTCGTCAAGGGCTTCCGGATGGTGGAGCTGAAGGACGTGCTGAACCTCGTCAAGCGCTACCGCGCGAGGCAGGTCAAGCTGAACATCGAGACGAAGGTCGAGGCCGGCGCGCCCGAGCAGACCGCGCCGCGTGAGCTGTTCGTACGGCGAGTCCACGAGGAGATCCACCGCTCGGGCATCGAGCGGCAGGTCACCATCCAGTCCTTCGACTGGGGCGCGCTCAAGGAGATGCACAAGCTGGCCCCGAAGTGGCCGCTCGTCGCGCTCACCAACTACGACTTCCTCCAGGTCGGCAAGCCCGGCGCATCGCCGTGGCTCGGCGGGGTCGACGCCGACGACTACGGCGGCGACTTCGTCAGGGCGGCCGCCACGATCCCCGGCGTCAAAGCCCTCTCCCCCAACTACGGCTTCCCGCAGAGCGGCAAGGTCGGCGACCCCGACTTCCGTTTCTACGCCGACCGGACGATGGTCGAGGAGGCCCACGCCCGGGGCCTGAAGGTCATCCCGTGGACCTGCGACGACCCGGCCACCGTGGAGGCACTGATGGACATGGGCGTCGACGGCGTCATCACCGACTATCCGAACCGCGTACGGCAGATCATGGCCGAGCGCGGCATGGCTCTGCCGAGGGCGTACCGGCCGCGTTGACCGGCTCGGCCCGGAGAAAGCCGGGTCTACGACCGGTAGCTGATCTCGGGGAGAGCCGGCCTCGGGGCGGGACGCCGGCTCACCCATCCGTACAGGACCACCGAGCAGACCGCCGCCAACGCGCACCAGGTCGACACGAACTCCAGCCGCCACAGCAGCCAGCACACCAGGGCGCCCGCCCCCGCCAGGACGCCGAGCGCGGTGAGCCAACGGTCGCCGGAGAACAGCAGCGCGCCGACCGTGGCGATCAGGTAGCCCGCGATGAGCAGCTCCGCCCGGGGCAGTCCGATGATGTAGGCCATGGTGTGGCCGCGGATCTCGGCCCGGACCGGGCGGGTGGCGAGGCCGTGGGCGAGGAAGGCGGCGGTCAGCGCACCCACCGCCACGAACGCGGTCGCCCGGCGGCCGGCTCGGCGTGAGGCCGCGCACCACACGGCGAGCACGGGCAGGGCGATGACGGCCCAGGCCATGGTGGCGGCGCCGGTGCCTCCCCCGGCGTGCCAGACCTGGGCCTCGACCAGTTGGTGGACGCCGAGCAGCAAAGGCAGCGCGGCGAGGGGCAGGTCGCCGGCGCGCCGGGTGCGGATCACGCACGCCGCCCCGACGGAGGTGATGGCCGCGCCCGCCACGAGGTCCGCTGTCGCACTCCAGCACATGACACCACCATGTCAGGCCGGACCGTCGGCCGTCCGCTCCGCCACGACGCGAACGGGCCGGGCGGCCCGCTCGCGCGCTACGCGCAGATGTCCTGCGGTGGCCGGAAGGTGCGGTCGACGCCGGAGTCCGTGTTCACCTGGACGCGTACGGTCTCCAACTGCTGGAGCAGCGAGCCGAGTTGCCGCTGCGTGGGGTCGCGGAAGAACTCCAGGACCGCTCGGTGGAAGGCGTCCCGGAGTTCGGGCGGCATCACGTCGGAGGCGTCGAAGCAGAGGGTGCGGGCGCGGGAGGTGAGCAGGGAGTCGATCTCCCGCTCGACCGGTGTCGCGGAGGCCGGCGGCGACAACCCGGCCGTGTCCGGGAACAGCGGCCGTACCGCGGGATCGGCCTCCGACCACCAGAGCTCCCGCCCGGCCGGGCTCGACAGCCGTTCGACGAGTTGCTGGGCGTCCGGGTCGTCGCTGAAGACGGCGGCCATGTCACCGGCGACCTCGAAGGCGTCCCGGTACGCGGACTGCCCGTCCAGATAGCGGGCCGACGGCTCCACCGTCACGTCGTCGCCCGTGTAGACGTAGCGGATGAAGGCGCTCTGGTGCTCGTGCGTGCAGTCGAAACCGGGCGAGGCGAGCAGGCCGCGCGGCTGTCCGTCCGGGCCGGTCGAGCCCTCGAACGACGTGGTCAGGGAGTGTTCCACCGACTTCGGGGAGCGCTTGCCGAGCAGTTTCGCCCAGGTGGTCCAGGCACGTTCGACAGCCGGGTTCCGCCAGTCGAGGCGGCCGGTGGCCCACTCGGTGTAGAGGGCGGGGCCCGCCTGGTGGAGCACGAGGTCCTCGATCCAGTCGGTGCCGGGCCAGCCGGAGGTGGCCTGCGAGGCGAGGCCGACACACCAGGTGGGATGTTTGCCCGACGCGCCGCGCTTGCTCCACACGAGGCTCTTGAGGTCGACCTTCAGCGGCACCCAGTAGGTGCGCCGCCGGCTGTCCACCAGCAAGGTCGGCGCCCAGGGCGGATAGGCGCGCTCGGCGCTGGCCTCGGCGAGCGGCTTCAGCTCGTCGCGGCGGGCGTACTCGGTGAGTTCGCCGATGCTGTTGAGGACCGCCACGTCCGGCGGATCGTCGGCCTCCAGCTGTGAGACGAGCGTCTCGCGCAGCGAGCGGGTGCCCTCGTAGGTGTACGTCCGTCCGGTCCCGTCGTCCAGTTTGTCGAGGGCGGCTTCGAAGGCCTTGCCCTCCTCGCCGGTCCAGGGGCCGAGGACGACCAGCGGGTCGCGGGTGTCCGACCCGCAGCCGGGGACGAGGGCGAGCAGACACGCCACGAGGAGGACGCGCAGGACACGGCTCATGCGACGGCTCCGGGGCGGGTGACGACAAGGTACTCGCGACGGTAGGCGTGCAGCGTGCCGGCGATCACGGCCGCGACGGCAAGGCCCGCGGGGAACACGAACGGGGCGATGCCGTCGAGGAAGGCGAGCCGCCCGTCCGCCAGGTCCTCGTCGATCCGGGCCCGCAGCGTCTCGATGGCCTGCGGCTCCGGTCCGGCGAAGGGGCTTTCCTCGGCGGCCGTCTCCGTCCGGGGCGAGGTCTTCTCGGCCAGCGCGTCCGCGACGGGGACGGTCCCGTGCTGGGCGTCCAGGGCCAGCAGGGCGTCAACCGTCAGGAACGGTACGGCGAGCAACGGCAGGGCGGCTGCCGCGAGGGGGATGCTCAGCCGGATCCGGAAGCGGTGGTGCAGGAAGGACACCGTCCGCCACAGCCCGGTGGCGAGCAGGGCGAAGGCGAGGACGGCGATCACCGCCGCGGTGATGGTGTCCGCGCCCCAGGCGGCCCGGTCGGCGAGCCGCGCGCGCAGCCGCGCCTCCAGACCGGTCACCCGGTCGACGATGGAGGTGGCGGCGGAGCCGGTCGCGGCCGGGCAGGCCGGATACGGGTTCCTGCCGGTCGCCGCGACGGGCTGCGAGCAGAGCATGCTGCGCGCGTAGGTGAGTTCGGCGTCGCGCAGGACCGGGTCGGTGGCGTGGCCCTGGGCCCGGCCGATCCAGCCGGTGTAGTCGACGACCAGCGCGGACACCACCCGTAGTTCCTGTTCCTCGGCGACGGTGAGGGCTCCGCTGCGGGTGACCTGGTTCAGGCTCTGCGTGGCGCGGGCGATCCGGGTCCGGTACCGCTCGCTGAGCCCGCTGAGCTCGGCCGCCCGGCCCTCGGCGAGGTTCCGCTCGGCCTCGCCCTGCGCGATGAGCAGCGAGGCCCGGGCGTCCGCGAGGTCGACCAGCGCGGGCGCGGCGCGCTCCCGGATGTACGCGGAGTCACCGCGCACGCCGGTGTAGGCCCAGCCGAGCGCCCCGAAGGCCACCACGGCGAGCAGCGGCAGCGCGACCAGCCGGTCCCGCAGGTAGGCACGGTTGCGGTGGCCGACGGCGGAGGGCCAGGCGTAGCGGTGGACCCGGCGGACGAGTTCGGCGGTTACGGCGGCGACGGCCCGCGTGAGGTGGAGGGTGTCCTGTGCGACGGCGCGTAAGCGACCGTCCGGAGCCAGTCGGCGACTCTCTTGCCGAGCCATGGGCTGTCCCTGTGGTGTCGGAAGGCGAGCGGGCGGACCGCGTAGGCGCGGTCCAGGAGGATTTCGGCCACGGCCGCGTCCTCGGGGGCGGCGGAGCGGGCGGCCTGGTGGGCGAGGGTGACATAGCGACGGGACAGGTCCTCCCGCAGGCGGTGTTCGTCGGGCGGGAGGCCGAGCCGGGGGTCCGCGCCGGCGGACAGGGCCGCGAGGTCCGCCGCGCCGAGGGCGCCGCGGGCGAGGGCGCCCTGTACGGCCTCCCAGACCTCGACGGTCATCCGGACCCTGGCCTCCTCGTCGGTGAGGCCGTGCGCGTGGAAGAGCAGGGCGAGGCGTCCCAGTACCTCGCGCAGCCGCTGCGGCGCCTCGTCGTCGTGCCCGGCCCTGCGCACGTACTCGATGCCGATCCGCACGGCCGCGGTACGCGCGGCGGTCCGGTGCCGCGAGTGCTGGGGTACGGCGTCCAGTTCGCGTACGGCCTCCTCGCGTGCCCTTTCGCCGTCCAGCGCGAGCCGGGCCCGTGCGGCGCCGAAGGCCGCGCTGCCCAGGGACGGGTTGCGCAGCCGGACCGCCTCGTAGAAGGTCAGGGCCTCGTGCCGCCGCCCGAGGCGTTCCGCGCAGTGTCCGAGGGCCAGCTTGGGCGCGTACTCGCCGGGGATCGCCGCGTACACCCGGTCGAAGTGCCGCCAGGCCGCGCTCACTTGGCCGCGGGCGAGGGCCAGGAGTCCGTGGTGCCAGTCCAGCCGCCAGTCGTACGGGGCGCGGCGGGGGCCGATCCGTGCCTCGGCCGCCCGCAGTTCCCGCTCGGCGGCTTCCGGTCCGTCGGCCGGGTTCCGCAACCGCAGTCGGCAGCGCAGGAAATGGACCTCCGTCGAGTCCCGCCAGTCGCCGATGTGCTGGAGCAGGGCCTCCGGGGCGGCGTCGGCGAGTCTGCTCAGCTCGGCGTGATGCTCGTCGTGGGGGTCGGGGCGCGGGACGGGCAGGCGCTGGGCGACTTCGGCGGGCGAGGGCGGGGCGAACGGGGACGGCGCGTCGGGGGCGGTCCAGTGGGCGAGGGGTGGCGCGGAGCCGAGGGCGCCGTCGAGGGCGTAGGCCGACTGCAGGAAGAGCGGCGAGGGCTCGAAGGTCTCGGCACCGGTACGCAGCGACCTCAACTCGCGGAACACGCCCCGCAGTTGCTGCTCCATCTCCCGCGCGTCGGCGAACCGCCCCGCGGGCTCGCTGAGCGTGGCGCGGTGCAGGACACGGGCGAGCGAGAGAAGCCCGAGACCGCGGGGAACGGGGGCGGTGGCGTCGCCGGGCACCCAGGGTTCCTTGGCGGTCGCTTGCGGGACCGACTCGTTGTAGGCAACGCCCGCTGCCCGCACGGCACCTGACGACTGAACGGGACGTGGAGAGCTGGGTTCGGCGTGCGCTTGCGGCGGCGCGGGGGCGGGTGTCCGAGAGACATCCGCAGACTCACCGAGGTTCCGTGCCGCTCGGCCACCCGGCGCCTCCCCGCCGCCCGACCCCTGGACCACCACACCCATCGCCGTCCCGCCAACCACCCCCTGAGCGCCACCCGGCACTTCCCCGCCAGCCGGCCTCTGGGCGACACCCGGCTCCTCGCCGCCCGAGTCGGACTCTACGCTCCGGTCCTCCGCCGCCCCCGAACTATGAGCCACCCCGGACGCCTCACCGGTGCTCAGCGCCCCCTCAGCCGCTCCCCGGGCGGCACCCGATCTCCCCCCACCGCCAAAACTCTCCTCAGCCCCACGAGCGTCCCGGGCCACCGGATTCTCGCCCGTGGCCAAAGCCTCCTCAACGATCCGTGCTCGCTCGGCGGCGAACAAGGCACCCCGGGCGGCCGGCCTCTCCTCGGTAGCCGGCGCCTCCCCCACCCCCAGCGTCTCAACATCCCCAAGGCGGCCCAAGTCCTCCGCCGACGTGCCCAGTCCGCACAGGCGGCGCAGCGTTTCGCCGAGGCTGAAGAGGTCGTCCTGTGGTCTGGACTCGCCGTACGGCCCCACGGTGGGGGCGCTGAAGCCGGCCGTGGTCATCCCCGGCGCCCCGGCCGGGCGTACGCTGCCCACGTCGATGATCTTCGTCGTGGTGCCGTCGTGCATGACGTTGTCCGGCTTCAGGTCGCCGTAGACCTTGCCGGGCCGGTCGGCGTGCAGATACGCGAGGGCCGACAGGATCCGCACACCGTAGGCGAGCACGAACTCGTGGAAGCGCTGGTCGCCGAACTCCCCCGGGTTCAGCTTCGCCCGCGCCCGCACCTCCTCCAGCGTGAGCCCGTCCACGTACTGGAGGACGAGGAAGTCGCCGACCTCGGGGTGATGCCCGTAGTTGAAGACTCGGATGATGTCGTCATGGCCGAGGTCGACGAGGGCCCGCCGCTCCCGGGCCAGGGCACCCGCCGCGGCCGCCGCCTGATCCGGGTGCAGCATCTTGATGGCGACCTCGCGGTGGTCGACCTTGGTGTCGAGCGCGAGGTAGACCTCGCCCATGCCGCCGTAGCCGAGCGGCCGGATCAGCCGGTACTGGCCCGCGAGCAACTGCCCGGGAGGCAGGGGAAGTTCGCCGGGGTCGCTGCCGGGACCCCAGCCGCGTCCCAGCAGCGTGATCGCGGGCAGCACGGTCGGGTCGGGGTTCTCCGCGGGAAGGTCGACATGCGCGGCCCTCAGATACATCGGCTGTCCGGTGACGACGAGCGGACCGAACGACCCCTCGGATTCCGGTGGTTCACCGCACGCACTCCCGCCCCGAGCCCCCTTCATGCCTCCTCAGAATAGGGCCAGGTGCCGGGATCGACCCCGTGCGTTCCCCCGAGAAGCGCGATGCCGCCGGGTTCCGGCCGCGCGACAAGCCGGGATCGACGTCCCCCACGGACCGACACCCCTCTAGAGTGAGGGGTTCCTGTCAGAAGAGTCCGGACCGCAGCCGTCCTGGCCAGCAGCGGTGAAGGAGACACGGTGACCCTGCGCGAGAACGATCCGGAGTCCGTCGGCGGCTACCGGATCGAATCGCGGATCGGGACCGGCGGCATGGGAGTCGTCTATCTCGGCAGATCGGCCTCGGGGCGGGCCGTCGCGGTGAAGGTCGTCCACACGCGGTACGCCGACAACCCCGAGTTCCGGGCGAGGTTCCGGCAGGAGATCGCCGCCGCCCGCAGGGTCAGCGGCGCGTTCACGGCGCCGGTCGTGGACGCGGACCCGGAGGCGGCACGGCCGTGGATGGCCACCGCGTTCGTCCCGGGCCGCACCCTCGCGGAACTGGTCGACGAGTCGGGACCGCTGGACTGGCCCGCGCTGCGGCGGCTCGGCACCGAACTCGCCGAGGCACTGCGGGAGATCCACCGCGCCGAGGTCGTGCACCGGGACCTCAAGCCGAGCAATGTGCTGCTGCTGGAGAGCGAGGGCGACGACGGGGCCGTACGCGTCATCGACTTCGGTATCTCGCGCGCGGCCGACAGCGATGTCCGCACCCAGACCGGCATGGTGATGGGCTCGCCGCCCTTCATGGCGCCGGAGCAGTTCAGCCGCCCGCACGAGGTCGGCCCCGCGGTGGACGTCTTCTCGCTGGGCGCGGTGCTGGTGTACGCGGCCACCGGGCACAGCCCCTTCGAGGCGGAGAACGCCTACCTGGCCGCGTACAACACCGTGCACGGTGAGCCGCGGCTCCGTGAACTGCCTGAGCAGTTGCGGCCGTTGATCTCGCGCTGCCTGGCGAAGGAACCCGCGGACCGGCCGGCGTCGGGCCAGGTCCTGGAGCTGCTGGCGGGGCTTCCGGAGGAACTGCCCGAGGGGCGACCGGCCGAAGAACCGGTCCCGGCGCCGCAGTTCCCTTCGACGGACATGGTGACCTCGCAGCTCGTCGACAGCGGGCCGGTCCGGCGCGGGCGCCGCGGGCGGAGACTGTGGGCCGCCGTCGCCGCCGTGGCACTCCTCGGCGGGGCGGGGGCGGCCGCGGTCGCCGTGGTGGACGACCAACCGGCGAGCACGGTCGACGAGTTCGACGCCCTCGCTCCGCGGACGACGCCCGGCGGGACGGCACCGGCGGGCTGGCGACCCTGGCACAACGCCCTCGGGTCGGACGGGAAGGACCAGCCGACGGGCGTCGGTCCGTCGTGCACCCCGGACGCGCTCGGCGTGTTCTGCGCCTCCGAGCAGGTCGCCCTGACGCGGCTGAACCCGGCGACGGGCAACGTGGACTGGACGAAGTCCATGAGCCGCAAGCAGGTCAGCAGCTTCTCGGTGCGCGAACCGCTCGTCCATGACGGCGTGGTGTTCGTGTACAGCGCGGACCGCTCGCAGGGCGTCGACGCCTACGATGCGAGGACCGGCGAGCGGCTGTGGCAACTGAAGGGTCCGCTCGGCCAGTTCGAGTTTCTGGGCGGAGTGCTGCTCGTCCGTCTTGACCAGCTCGGCTCCTCCGACACGGCACGCTATGCGGCCTACGCGCCGCGCACGGGCAAGGAGTTGTGGCGGCGCGAGCTGACCGCCACCTCGCCGAGCCCCTTCTACGAAGGTCCCGAGGGCACGCTCTACGCCGATCTGCGCGGCGGCGAGGGCGGCATCGCCCGCCTCGACGCGCGGACCGGCAGGACCCTGGGCCGTGTCGACGCGCCGAAGGGCGACCTGTGGCTGGCGACGGTCCACGACGGCACCGCCTACTACGCGCGCTGGGAGGACGACTCCGGTGTGTCCGCCGCCTTCTTCGTCCAGGACCTCGGCAGCGGGAAGACCCGCCGGATCGACTTCCCCTGGAGCGTGGAGCCCGAGGCGCCGCCGCTGGTGCAGGGCGACACCATGTACATCTTCGACTACGGCAACGAGACCCTGCTCGCCCTCGATGTGAAGCACGGCAAGCCGCTGTGGTCCAGCTCGCGCGACCTGCGCGTCTTCAGCGAACCGGCCTACCACACGGGCCGGTTGTACGTGACGATGCCGGACACGAGCATCGTGGCCCTCGACCCGGGGACGGGCAAGGAGATCGGCCGTACCGCCCCGTCCTTCGACACGGGCGGCCGGTCCTTCCAGGAACTGTCGCCGAGTTCGGTGCCGCCGCTGCTGGTGGGGAAGGTGCTGTACGGAGTCAGCGGCCCGGGGATCTTCTCGGTGGCCGACGTCACCTGAGCCGGTGCGCACGGTGGGCCCGGCCCGAGGACCGGGCCCACCCGACCGCTCAGGCGGTGTGCAGGGTCAGGCCGTACCGGTTGAGGATCTCGTTGACGGGCTGGAACCAGGTCTCGCCGCCGCTGGAGCAGTTGCCCCAGCCACCGGAGGTGACGCCCTGGGCCTGGTCACCGCTGATGAACGAGCCGCCGGAGTCGCCCGGTTCGGCGCAGACATTGGTCTTGGTCATCTGGTGCACCGCGCCCTGGCTGTAGTTGACGGTCTCGTTCATGGCGAGGACGGTGCCGCAGTGCCAGTGGGTGGTCGAGCCCGAGCGGCAGATCGAGGCGCCGACGGGTGCCACGTTCGAGCCGCGCACGAGCTGGTCGGAGACGGTGCCCCAGCCGAGCACGACCGGGACGGTCCACCAGCCGCTGCCCACGTTGACCCAGGCGTAGTCGTTGTCCGGGAAGGACGAACCCTGGAAGTTGCCGACGTAGCTGCGGTCCCAGCCGTAGACGCTGCCGGTGTGCTGGTCGCAGTGGCCGGCCGTGACGAAGCCGCCGTAGACCGAGAAGCCGATGGAACAGCGGACGTTGCCGGTGTAGAAGGGGTCGCCGCCGACGGTTCCGGCGGCGAAGGTGGTCGGCGCGGCGGCCACCTCGCGCACGGTGACGGGACCCGCCTTCCGGGCGCGGGCGACGAACGTCTGGACATCGTTGTCACGCTGTCGGCCGCTGACGACGTTCACCACGACCGTGCTGGCCTTGGGGTCGACGTGCCAGCTGCTGACGGCGTCCGGTGCGGGGAGGGCGTCGAGCCGGGCCTGGGTGGCGGAGAGTTCCCGGGCGCTGTGGGCGACGGTGCGGACCGTGGCGCCGGTGGCGCGTATCTCGCGCAGGGCGGTGGCGGAGGTGCCGGGGGTGACGGCGACGGTCAGCGTGCCCTTGGCGGCGTCGAACCAGGAGCCGCCGAAGGACGTGCCCGCGGCGCGGCGGACCTCGGGCTGAAGAGCCGTGGCCTTCCGCTCGGCGGCGAGCCGCGCGACGGCCTGCTCGGGCGAGAGGCCGAAGTCCCGCTGCATCGCGGTGAGGAGACCGGCGGAGGCGGGCTGCTTCGCGTCGGCGGCGGCGGGGACCGTGCCCGCGGTCGCGCCGACACCGAGCAGGAGCAGCACGGCGAGGCCCGCGCGCATGATTCGGGTGCGTCTCATGGAGGTTGCCCTTCGTCGTTCAACGGGATGGCAGAGTTCTCTGAGAGCGCTCTCAGGCTGGCCCGGCAGAGCCTAGTCGCTGACTATTGACAGGTCCATACCAAATATCGAGGTTGTCGAAATCCTGTCCCCGCCCGGGGATTTCGTCCGGCTCCGCTGGGGGATCTCCCCCAGGAACCCGCTCCTGCCCCGCAAAGGAACAAGATGACACGGAAGAAAGCCCTGGTGGTCCGAGGCGGCTGGGAAGGACACCAGCCGGTCAAGGCCACCGAACTGTTCCTGCCCTTTCTGGAGAGCCACGGCTACGACATCCGCATCGAGGAGTCCCCCGAGGTCTACGCCGACAGCGCCGAGATGGCCGCCACCGACCTCGTCCTGCAGTGCGTGACCATGTCCGAGATCACCGGCGAGCAGGCGTCGGGACTGAGCGCGGCCGTCGCGGCCGGTACCGGCCTGACCGGCTGGCACGGTGGGATCGCCGACTCGTTCCGGGCCTCGTCCGACTATCTCCACCTGGTGGGCGGCCAGTTCGCGACCCATCCGGGCAAGGAACCGTGCGAGCGGCGGGGCGGCGAGGAGGACAACTTCCTGCCGCACACCGTCACCTTCACCGATCTCGGCCGTGAACACCCCGTGACCGCGGGCATCGAGGACTTCGAGCTGGTCACGGAGCAGTACTGGGTGCTCCACGACGACCTGATCGACGTCCTCGCCACCACCACTCATCCCGCCCGGCCGTGGCAGCCCTGGCACCGTCCGGTCACCTCCCCCGCCGTCTGGTCCCGTCAGTGGGGCGCCGGGCGGATCGTGGTGTCGACTCCCGGGCACAGTCTCGACGTCCTCGAGCACCCCGCCGTCCGTACCGTCATCGAGAGGGGCATGCTGTGGGCGACGCGCACCGCATAGGCGTCATAGGTCTCGGCGTCATCTCCCGCGCCTACCTGGACACGCTCGTCGGCCGCTCCGCCGTGCGCGTCACCGCGGTCGCCGACCTGGACGCCTCCCGGTCGGCCGCCGTCGCCGCAGAACTGCCCGGCGTACGGGCGCTGTCCGTCGAGGAACTGCTGGCCGCCCCGGACGTCGATACGGTACTGAACCTCACGGTCCCCGCGGCGCACGCCGAGATCGCCCTCGGCGCCATCCGTCACGGCAAGAACGTCTACGGCGAGAAGCCGCTGGCCGCCGAACTCACCGCCGCCCGCGGCGTCCTGGAGGCCGCGGAGAAGGCGGCGGTCGGTGTGGGGTGCGCGCCGGACACCGTCCTCGGCACCGGGGTCCAGACGGCACGGGCGGCGGTGGACGCCGGGGCCGTCGGCCGCCCGCTGTTCGCCTCGGCCGTCATGGTCACCCCGGGCCACGAACGGTGGCATCCCCAGCCGGACTTCTACTACACGGCGGGCGGCGGCCCCCTGCTGGACATGGGGCCGTACTACCTGTCCTCCCTGGTGCATCTGCTGGGTCCGGTGCGGGCCGTGATCGGGGCGTCCAGCCGGCTCCGCACCGAGCGGGTCATCGGGTCCGGCCCGCGCGCGGGCGAGCGGATCCCGGTCGAGGTGGACAGCCATGTCTCCGGGGTCCTCGAACACGAGGGCGGGGCCCTGACGACGATCACGACGAGCTTCGACGGCGTCACCACCACGGCCGCGCCGATCGAGGTCCACGGCGAGACGGGCACCCTCACGGTCCCGGACCCGAACACCTTCGATGGCGAGGTACGGCTGCTCGAACTCGGTGCGGACCAATGGCGCACGCTTCCGCCCTCCGCCGGATACGTCGGCGCCGCCCGGGGTGTCGGACTGCTCGACTTCGTCGCCGCCGACGCACAGCGGCCCCCGCGCGCGAGCGGTGAACTCGCCCTGCACGTGCTGGAGACGATGACCGCCCTGCTCCGTTCCTCGGCCGAGGGGCGCCGGATCGAGCTGTCGACGTCGGTCGAGCGGCCTGATCCGGTCCCGCTGACGGCTCCGGAGAAGTGGCGGTGATCAGTCCACGGGCCAGGTGTGCGCGGGTGCGTTGAGGTGCATGTAGTCCATGTACGTCAGCGTCATCCGGCGCAGGGCCTCCTGGCGGTCACAGCCCGCCTTCTCCAGGTGGTGGACCGTCTCCGTCTGCCACAGGGCGCCGTTGCGGGCGGTGACGCACCGCTGCTCGATCACGCCCAGCAGGGGTTCGCGCCATTCCGCGTCCATGCCGGCCAGCTCCAGACCCCGGTGGGCGAGGGGCAGCAGCCGCCGCAACACCAGTTCCGTGACCGGCACTTCGCCCACCCCCGGCCAGTACAGGCGGGCGTCGATGCCGTCACGGGCGGCGGTGTGCAGGTTCTCCTCGGCGACCGAGAAGGACATCCGCGTCCACACCGGCCGGTCCTCGTCGACGAGGGCGCGGGTCAGGCCGTAGTAGAAGGCGCCGTTGGCGATGATGTCGGCCACGGTGGGCCCGGCGGGCAGCACCCGGTTCTCGATGCGCAGGTGCGGGCCGCTGTCGGTGACGGCGTAGATCGGGCGGTTCCAGCGGTAGATCGTGCCGTTGTGCAGGGTCAGTTCGCCGAGTTCCGGAACGCCGCCGCCGTCGAGCGCCCCCTGTGGGTCCTCCTCGTCGCAGATCGGCAGGAGCGCCGGGAAATAGCGCACGTTCTCCTCGAACAGGTCGAAGACGCTGGTGATCCAGCGCTCCCCGAACCACACCCGGGGCCGTACCCCTTGTGCCTTGATCTCCTGGGGCCGGGTGTCGGTGGCCTGTTCGAAGAGGGGGATGCGGGTCTCGCGCCACAGCTCCCTGCCGAAGAGGTACGGCGAGTTGGCGGCGAGGGCGATCTGTACGCCCGCGACGGCCTGTGCCGCGTTCCAGTATCCCGCGAACTCCTTGGGGGCGACCTGGAGATGGAACTGCGTGCTGGTGCAGGCGGCCTCGGGGGTGATGGCGTCGGCGTACATCGCGAGCCGGTCCACACCGTCCAGCTTGATGCGCAGGTCCTCGCCGCGGGCCGCGAAGATCTGCTCGTTGAGGAGCCGGTAGCGCGGATCGCCGGACAGAGCGGTCTCGCCGACGTCCGCCTCGCCCAGCGTGGGCAGGATGCCCACCATGATCAGATGCGCGCCGACCGCCGAAGCGCGTTCCTCGGCGTGGTTGAGGGCGTCGCGGATCTCCTGCTCCCAGGAGCCGGGCCCGCCGGACAGGAGACGGCGGGGCGGGATGTTGATCTCCAGGTTGAAACGGCCCAGCTCGCTCGACCAGGCGGGGTCGGCGATCACCTGGAGCACCTCGGTGTTCCGCATCGCCGGGAGCCCGTCCTCGCCCACCAGGTTGAGCTCGATCTCCAGCCCGACCTGCGGCCGCTCGCTCTCGAAGCCGGACTCGCGCAGCATCTGCGCGAGGACGTCGAGGCAGGTGTGCATCTTGTCCCGGTACCGTCGGCGGTCCTCCCGCGTGAACACCAGGGCCGGCACGTCACGTCCCATCGGGCCCTCCCGAGTCCCCTCGGCGGATACCTCTCCCGTCCCAGAGTCCCACCTCCGAAGCACCCCGGACAGTCGGCGCACAGCACCGGGGCGGTGTGCGACGCCCCGCTCACAGAACGTGCGCCCCGGCCCGCAGCCAGAGCGGGGCCGCGGTGAGGGGGATGCGGACCAGGTCCGCTGTCCCGTGGGCGCGCAGGCGTCAGACCGGTATCGCTGACTTCCGCTCCGTATCTCTCGGCATCTTTCACAGCGCGGTCCCCGGGTCGCAGCAGCCCTCACGGCGCAGTTGCCGGCTCACCTCGAGCCATTCCGCGTCGGCCGAAGCATCGGACGGCGCGCCGGAGGCCGTGCCGAAGGACGTGCCGGAGCGCCGCGCGGAGTCGAAGGCGTCCACGAGGTCCGCCTGCTCGAAGGGCACGCCCCCGCGCAGCACCGCCACCGTGCGGATCAGGGTGTCGAAGTCGGTGAAGGGATCACCGTCCACGACCGTGAGATCGGCGAGCTTGCCCTCCTCCAGCGTGCCCAGATCGGCGTCCGCGCCGAACACACGGGCGGGCAGCACGGTGGCGGTGCGCAGGGTCTCGGCCGGCGAGAGCCCTCCGCGGTGCAGCGCCCGCAGGCCGAGGTGCAGATGCAGGCCGACCGGCACGAGCGGCTGGTCGGTGCCGAGCGCGACGAGCCCGCCCTCGGCCAGAATGCGTCGGTAGACGGCCAGCTCCCGGTCGAGCGTGGCGAGTTGGGCGGCGGTGGGCGGCTGCCCGGACTGCTGACGGACCAGGGCGGTGTCCCACGGCGGCATCAGGGTGGTCACCCGGCGGTCCGCGGCGAGCGCGGGGTCGGCGCCCAGCAGGGCGAGCGCCGTGAACGGGGTGGCGATCAGGTGGAAGCCCGCCTCGGTGTAGATCTCCTGGACGTCCTGGTAGGCGCGGCCCGTGGCGGAGGTGGCGTGCCCGAACTCCAGTCGCTGTGTGGCCTGCAGATGGGTCGTCAGGTCCTGCCCGAGCTGGACGCCCGGGGTGCAGAGGTGGCTGCCGCTGCGCACCCCGAGCCGTTCGTGCGCGAAGTCCGCGGCCTCCTTCATCACCCAGCCCGGGGCACGGACGTACGTCTTCACGAAGTCCCAGTCCAGCGCCGCCGCGCGCGCCAGCGAGCGCCGCAGTCCCTCGGGGGTGCGGTGCGCGCGGCCCATGCTGTAGGCGACCCGGGCCCCGTCGAGCAGTTCGCCGGTGGCCAGCAGGCGCGGCCCGGCGAGGGCGCCCGCGGCGACGGCCTCGCGGATGCGGGCCTGCTCGTAGGCGAAGCCGCCCAGGGAGACGGCGGTCGTGATGCCGTAGGCGAGTTGGAGCGCGGTCTGCCGGCCGCCGTAGGTGCTCTGCCAAGGGTGGGTGTGCGCGTCCCACAACCCCGGGAGCACGGTGCGCTCGCTCGCGTCGAACCGGCGTGCGGACGGCCGCCCGGCGCGGTGCGGGGAGACCTCCGCGACCCGGCCGTCACGGATCAGGACGTCGACGTCCTCTCGGACGTCCGGTCCGGTGCCGTCCCAGAACCGGCCGGCGTGCACGAGGGTGTCGGCGGGACGGGGACGCCGGTAGTCCAACGGCACCCTGACGGTACGGGCCCTGCCGCTGCGGACGTCGATCAGGCGCAGGGCGCCCGCGGAGAGGTAGAGCAGGGTGCGGGCGTCGGCCGACCAGGAGGGGTGGTCGGCGGCCTCGGTGGTGAGGCGGCGCGGCTTCCCGTCGGGGCTGCCGTCCGCGCGGACCGGGAGCAGCCACAGGGCGGACTCGGCGATGACCGCCATCCAGCGGCCGTCCGGCGACCAGACCGGGCCCGAGTCGTAGCGGTCGGACAGGGAGGTGTGCGGGGCGAGGGCGTGCAGGGCGGCGGTGCCGGTGGTGGTGTCCACGACCCGGATGAGGTTGTAGCCCTCGCGGAAGCGCTGGTTGAGCCGGTTGCGATCGCACAGGGCGATGTACCGGCCGTCGGGGGACCAGCTGGGACGGCCGGGCAGACCGCCCGCCCCGAGCGGGGCGACGAGGGTGCGTTCGTCGCCGTCGGGCAGGTCGCGCACGACCAGGTTGCCGGACATGTCCAGGCAGGCCAGCCGGGTCCCGTCGGGCGAGAGCGCGGGGAAGACCCGGCCGCCGTCGGCGAGCACGGTCTCCTCGCCGGAGTCGAGGTCGCGGCGGCGCACGGCGAACAGTCCGTCCCGGTCGTCCGCGTAGAGGAGACCTGTGCCGTCGGGGGTCCAGGTCGGTCCCAGCACATAGCGCGTGTGCGGGATCTGGAGGACCTTGCGGGGCGGGCGCCCGCCGGAAGTCCAAGCTGTCCAGAGGGAGTTGAGTGCGGCGAAGGCGACGCTGCGGCCGTCGGGCGAGAGGGCGGGCAGATGCAGGGAGCGCACGGGCCGGATGCCGGTGCCCTCGAAGTCGTACGCCTTGCCGCGGTAGCGGGGCCGGTCCACGGGCATCGCGGCCGTGAACGGGATCTCCTCCCCCGCCGCGGGTGCGTCGGGGTCGAGGAGGCGGAAGTGGCCGTCCACCGCGATCAGGAGCCGTTCGCCGTCGGTCCAGCGGGGCGGGGCGGGCAGTACGTCGCCGTCGACGGTGACAGGCGCGCCGTCCACGACGATGGTGCAGGAGGCGGTGGGTGCGGGTGTGGTGCGCAGATACGCGAGGCGGCCGTGCGGTGAGACGGCCGGGGTCATCAGCAGGGCGCCGGAGTCGTCGGTGTGCTCGACGGTGACCGGTCCGGAGCCGTCGGCGGCGACGGAGGCCACGGTGTCGGCGCGCAGGGTGCCCGAGGCGGTGACGGCCGCGCGCACGAACAGCACGCGCTCGCCGTCCGCCGACCAGGTGGGGTCGAAGTCCTCCCAGGCACCGCCCTGCGCCGGGCCCTCCTGCCCGGGGTGTCCGGTGAGCCGGGTCAGCGCTCCGGAGCGCACGTCGACGACCCAGACGCGGTACGGGCTGCCGGTCACGGTGTCGCCCCCGCGCTCGGAGGCGAACGCGATCCGGGTGCCGTCCGGCGACCAGGCGGGACCGCGGTCGTCCCAGGGCCCGTCGGTGAGCTGACGTACCTCACCGCCGTCGGGCCGCAGCGTCCACAGGTGGAAGCCGCCGCCGCGGTAGGCGCACACGACGAGGCGGCCGCCGTCGGGCGAGAACTGCGGGCGGGTGGGTTCGAGGCCGGGCGGGGTGAGCGCGACGGCGGTGCCGCCGGTGCGCGGGATCGACCAGAGCACGTTCTGCACTTCGGCGACCAGCCGGTCGCCGGCCGGGGAGAGCGTCGCGGAACCGCCGGTGGTGGCTGTGAGGGTGAGGGTGGCCGGGTGGGAGGGGGTGGCCGCAGCGGGTGGGCCGACCGCCGCGACGGCGGTGGCGGTGACGCCCGCGGCCTGGAGGAATCTGCGGCGGGAGAGCGGGCCGGGCCAGGAAGGGTCGGGTGTGCCGTGTACGTCCAAGGGAGCCTCCGGTGCGCGCGGGTGGTGCCGGACGACAAGGCCCTTCCCCTCAGGGGCGGGCCCTGCGCCCGAACACCGTGTCCGGGAGCGGTTTTTCGCCCCTGGACATCAACCCCCTCAGATCACAGACCGTCACGCACCATCGCGGCGACGATCCGCACCTGGCGGTCGGCCGCCGTACTGGAGAACTCCATCTCGTAGTTGAGGCCGTAGGGCCAGAAGTGCCCGCCGCCGGTGGACAACTTGGCCGAGGAGCCGTCGTACTGCCGCACGAGGGCGGCCGCCTGAGCACCCGTCCAGGTACCGTTGCCGCCGAGGGAGGACCAGCCCGCGCTCGTGCCCACGCCGATGGTGTGGGCGATCTCGTGCAGCGCGGTGCGCTCGGTCATGTAACTGCGGCTGCTGCCGAAGCGGATGGTCCCGTTGAGGTTGCCGTCCGCGGTCGGCACGCTCGGGTCGTAACGGACGGTGATGGACTTCCCCAGATCGCTGAGTTTGTTGTAGCGGGCCACCGCGGCGTTCATGGCCGAAGTGATCTGGGTGTACGCCGACTGCTGGTCCGCGGTGGGGCTGCTCGCCCGCTCCAGGGTCCAGGTGATGGTGGCCGCCGCGACCTGCTCGTGGGGTGCGGGCGCGGCGGCCGGGGCGGCCTGGGCGATGCCGGTGCCGGCCAGGAGCCCGGCGGCGACCGCGGCCTTTCGTGAGTTCATGTGGGGGTCCTCTTGTGGGGGGTGGATCCCGTGGGGGGGAAAGTCGAGGCATGAACTGGAAAGCGCTTTCCAAAGCGTCCCGGACGCTAATGAGATGTTTTGCCCATGTCAACGATTCCGGCATCCGGCGACGGCCCCCCGACCCTCGCCTGTCCCGCTCAGCGCACGAGACAGGGGCGCTTGGCGTCGAAGGCCCAGTCCTTGATCAAGTACCGCATCCCCGCGGCATCGTCACGGCCCGCCGAGGCCACCTTCCCGTGCAGTTCCTCGGCGGCCTGGAGCCGGTCGCGGTCCAGCCGGACCCCGAGGCCGGGCGTGTCGGGGACGGCGACCTCACCACCGGTGATCCGTGGCGGTTCTACAGTGAGCCGCTCCATGCCCTCCTGCCAGATCCAGTGGGTGTCGAGGGCGTTGTACTCACCCGGGGCGGCGGCACCGCAGTGCGCCATCATCGCCAGCGAGATGTCGAAGTGGTTGTTGGAGTGGCAGCCCCAGGTCAGGCCCATCGCGTGGCACAACTGGGCAACCCGGACCGAGCCCTGCATGGTCCAGAAGTGCGGGTCGGCGAGCGGGATGGACACCGACTGCAGGGCGAGGGCGTGGGTCAGCTGCCGCCAGTCCGTGGCGATCATGTTGGTCGCGGTGGGCAGCCCGGTGGCCCGGCGGAACTCCGCAAGGATCTCCCGGCCGGAGTATCCGCCTTCCGCACCGCAGGGATCCTCGGCGTAGGCAAGCGTGCCGACGAGCGGACGGCACAGCTCGACCGCCTCGCGCAGGGACCAGGCGCCGTTCGGATCGAGGGTGATCCGGGCCTCGGGGAACCGCTCCTTGAGGGCGTGTACAGCCTTCACCTCCTCGCTGCCCGGCAGGACACCGCCCTTGAGCTTGAAGTCGCGGAAGCCGTAGTGGTCGTAGGTGGCCTCGGCCTGGCGGACGATCGCCTCGGGGGTCAGCGCCTGCTCGCGCCGGACGCGGTACCAGTCGACGTCCGCGCCGGGCTCGCGGACGTAGTCGAGGTCGGTGCGGTCCGGGTCGCCGACGTAGAAGAGATAGCCCAGGACCCTTACGGCAGACCGCTGTTGGCCGTCGCCGAGCAAGGCGGCGACCGGGACGCCGAGGTGCTGTCCGAGCAGGTCGAGAAGCGCCGACTCGACGGCGGTGACCGCGTGCACGGTCGTGCGGAGATCGAAGGTCTGGGCGCCGCGGCCACCCGGGTCGCGGTCGGCGAAGGTGTCGTGGATCGCGCGCAGGACGCGTTTGTAGTCGCCGACGCGAGCACCGACGACCAGGCTCTCGGCGTCGCGGAGGGTCCGGGTGATGCCGGCGCCGCCCGGCACCTCCCCGAGGCCGGTGCGCCCCTCGGAGTCCTCCAGGACCACGATGTTGCGGGTGAAGTACGGGGCGTGGGCGCCGGAGAGGTTCAGGAGCATGGAGTCCCGGCCGGCCACCGGGTGGACGGAGAACTTCGTGACGACGGGCTGGCTCATGCGGGGCGGGGTCCTTCCGGAGAGGTGGGGGGCAGGGGTCAGACCTTCAGGGCGTCCAGGACCTGTTCCAGGACCAGTACACCGCCGAGGCCCAGGATCGCGAGGACCGTCGTATAGGTGGTGCGTGCCTTGATCGCGTCGATGACGGACAGGTTGAAGTACTCCTTGAACATCCAGAATCCCGGGTCGTTGACGTGCGAGAAGGCGATCGACCCGCAGGAGACCGCGAGCACCATGACCTCGGCGTGGACCCCACCGCCCGCGAGCAGCGGCAGCGCCACGCCCGACGCTGTGACGACGGCGACGGTCGCGGAGCCCAGGGCCACGCGGAGAATGGCCGCGATCAGCCAGGCCAGGATGATGGGCGAGATGGACCAGCCCTCGGACGCGTCCTTGATGTAGTCGGATATCCCGCCCTCGACCAGGACGTTCTTGAAGGCGCCGCCCGCTCCGATGACCAGCAGGATCATCGCCATGGCCTGGGCCGCCTCCCGGCACGAGGTGCTGACCTCCGCCAGGCTGCGTCCCATGCGTGGTCCGAACACCCAGACGGCGACCAGCAGGGTGAGCAGCAGGGCGATGGGCGCGGAGCCGATGAACGCGACGAAGTGCAGTCCGGCACTGTCCCCCGAGGTGGCCAGGTCGGTCACCGCGGCACCGGCGATCAGCACGACGGGCAGCAGGGCCACCGCCAGCGACCAGGCCATGCCCGGCATCTCCTCCTCCTCGAAGACCCGTTCGCTGACCAGGCCCTTGGGAATCTCGGGGTTCATCCGCCGGACGAACGGCAGGCGCGGCCACAGCAGCGCGATGAACGCGCCGACCGGGACGGCGATGAACAGGCCGTAGAACAGGGTGAGTCCGACGGAGGCGTGGAAGGTGGCCGCGACGGCCGTGGGGCCGGGGTGGGGCGGCAGGAAGCTGTGCATGGTGGACAGGGCGATCGACATCGGCAGCCCCACCCAGAGCAGGTTGACCCGGGTGACCCGGACGAGGGTGAAGGCGACCGGCACGATGATCACGAAGGCGACCTCGTAGAACATCGTGACGCCGATGAGCATCGCGGACAGCACCATGGCGCCCTGCACCCAGCGCGGTCCGCACACGTCGAGGAGCTTGCCGGCGATGCGTTGGGCGGCGCCGGAGTCCCCCATCACGCGGCCCACCATGGCACCGAGCCCGATGGTGAGCATGGTGTCGCCGATCTGGTCCCCGATCCCCTCGGAGAGCACGTCCGGGATGTCCTCAAGACCGATGCCCCGGACCAGCGCGACCCCCACGGCGACCAGCAGGAGGGCGGCGAAGCCGTTCAGTTTCAGCTTCGTCATCAGAAAGAGCAGGACCAGGACGCTGATCCCGACCACCACGAGCGGCATGTGTCAGTTCTCCCTTGAACTGGCAGGGCGGTGAGGAGAGTTCACCGGGGCGCTCCGCGAAGTCATCCCGCTGAATGCGATCCTCATACAAAGACATCGTCTACATATGAGGACGGAGGCTAGGTGTGTAGATCGTCAACGGTCAAGGGGTCGGCGCGAATCGCCTTACGATCGGCCCGTGTCGCAGCGCCCGGGCGTACCCGAGGTCACGTCGGCGGTCCGTACCGTCGCGGTGCTCGAACTGCTCGCCGCCCGGGGCGAACGGCCCGCGAGGTTGCGGGAACTCTCCGAGGCGCTGGGCGCCCCCCGGAGCAGCATGTACGCCCTGCTCCAGACCCTCGTGGAGTGCGGCTGGGTCGGCACCGACGCGACCGGGTCCCTCTACAGCGTCGGGATCCGCGCCCTGCTCACCGGCACGAGTTACCTGGACAGCGATCTGCGCGTCCTCGCGGTACGGCCGTATCTCGACGAGGTGTCCGACGCACTCGGCGAGACCGTCCACCTCGCGCGGCTGGACGGTTCGGACGTCGTCTACCTCGCCACCCGGGAGTCGCACGAGTACCCGCGCACGATCAGCCGCGTGGGCCGGTGGGTGCCCGCGCAGCCCGGGGCACTGGGGAAGGCACTGCTCGCGGAGCGCGCCGACCACGAACTCCCGCTCGGCGACGAGCCGTTGAGCGCCTTCACGGCCGGCACGCACACCAGCCGAGCCACTCTGCTGGCCGATCTCGCCGAGGTGCGGGCACGCGGTTACTCGGTCGAACGGGAGGAGACGGTCGCCGGGATCGCCGGGTTCGGATTCGCCCTGCGCTACGAGAGACCTGCCGTCGACGCGATCAGCTGCTCGGTGCCGGTGTCGCGGCTCACGGGGGACCACGAGGGGCACATCGTGGCCGTGATGCGGGAGATGCGCTCGAAGATCGAGTCGGCGGTGCTGCTGCACGGCCAGGGGTGAGGGTGGGGGCGCCTCGGACCGGGCGACGTGTCCATGCGGTCGCCCACCACGGACCACGGGCAGTTCTCACGCCGTCGGCGTTCTTGCTCCATTGAGACCCCATGGCGCAGGACGAACGAACTCCTGCGCAGCCGGACGCCGTTGACGACCGATCCGGTTCCCGAGTCGACGAGGACGGATCGGTCGCGGCCAGCACCTCCTGCGACCTCGACGCATGCCCGGACCGGTCGGACGGTCCCCCGCGCCACCCGACCGACCGTCGCCGACTCCCCGCCCCAGAGAGACCCCATGACGCACAGCAGACAAACTCCAGCACAGCCACACGCCCTTGACGACCGACCCCGCGCCCGAGCCGCCACAGACACCCCAGCCGTGGCCGGTACCCCCTGCGGCCTCGACGCACACCCGGGCCGGTCGGACGGTCCCCCGCGCCATCCGACCGGCCGTCTGTGGTGCCAGCGGGGAGGTTATCGGCCCGCCGCCGTCGCGGTCTTGGAAGAATTTGCACTCCCGGACAGAGCCATCGCCCCCTCCACCCGGCGCGCGGCCGCCATCCACCCCGGCGTGGTCCCGGCGATGGCCTGGAACTCGCGGTTGAGGTGCGCCTGGTCGTAGAAGCCGCAGGCCGTGGAGACCTCGGTCAGACTCGCGGCCCCGCGACCGATCAACGCCACGGCGTGGCGGAAGCGCAGCACCCGGGCGGACGCCTTGGGGGCGAGCCCGATCTGCTGGGTGAACCGCCGGGTCAAGTACCCCTGGCTCCAGCCCACTTCGGCGGCGATCCGGGCGATCGAAATCGCCCCCGCGCTCCCGGAGAGCAGGTCCCATGCCTGCGCCACCTCGGGCGTGGGCAGCGGGCCGTACTCGAGCCGGGTGAGCAGCGCCTCGTCCAGCAGGTCGAATCTGACGGCCCAGTCCGGCGCGGCCGCCATCCGCTCCACCAGCACGCCGGCCCCGGGCCCCAGAACGTCCCGTATCTCGACGGCCAGGTTCGTCAACTCGCTCATCGGCATGCCGAACAGGCGATACGCGCCCAGTGGCGTGAACTCCACCCGGATCGCTTCCTGCCCTCCGGGATGCGTACAGATCGCCGGCCGGTCCTCAAGCCCCACCACGAGCGACCCGATACGCCCGCTGCCCCCGCCCCGCACACCCAGCCGCCGCACCTGCGAGAACGGCTCCGCGAGACTGATCAACAGGGTCGCCCGCCCGGTCGGCACCAGTCGGGCCTCGTACGGGGTGGCCACCGCTTCCCAGTAGCCGACGTAGCTGCGTAAGTACGGCCGTAACCCCGGATGCCAGGGCCTTGTCACCCGCCACAGCCCGCCGAGCCGCGCGATCTCGACCGCACCCGCACCCGCACCCGCACCCGCACCCGCCATGCCATCACGTGCGCCAAGAACCACCTGGAGCGCTCCTCCCACCTACAAGGAACCGCCCTGAGCCAACCGCCCGGCAGCTCCGTGACGTCCAGCATCCAACGCCATCGCGCCCGACTCACCAGTAACGCAGTGAAGTTGGCATGCAGACGGGTGCAGATCTGATGGCGGTGCCCAACGAGCCCGTCCACCGCGCACCACAGACGCAGGTGCCGGTGAGGCCTCCGCACGAGAAGTCCGCTCACCCGAACACCCTTGCCGACAATCGAGCACACACCTACGCTGACTTTGTGCCGCTTATAAACAAAATGCGAACACGCATAACCGTGCCGGACAACTCCCTCACCCGACTCCGTATCACCCTCACCGTCTTCTTCGCCCTCGACGGCTTCGTCTTCGCCGGGTGGGTCGTCCGCATCCCCGCGATCAAGGAACAGACCGGCGCCTCCGCCAGCGCCCTCGGCCTCGCCCTCCTCGGGGTCTCGGCCGGCGCGGTGATCACCATGATGCTCACGGGGCGGCTGTGCCGCCGCTACGGGACCCACCGGGTCACGGTCGTCTGCGCCGTCCTGCTCTCCCTCAGCGTCGCCCTTCCGCCGCTGACCCACTCCGCGCCGGCACTCGGCGCCGTGCTGCTGGTCTTCGGTGCCGCGTACGGCAGCATCAACGTCGCGTTCAACAGTGCCGCCGTCGACCTGGTGGGCGTCCTGCGGCGGCCCATCATGCCCAGCTTCCACGCGGCCTTCAGCCTGGGCGGGATGCTCGGTGCCGGGCTCGGCGGGCTGGTCGCCGGCGGCCTGTCCCCCACATGGCACCTGTTCGGTCTCACCGTGATCGGACTGCTGGTCACGGCCGTCGCGGGCCGCACCCTGCTGCGGATCGAGCCCCCGACGCCCACGACGCCCACGCAGGACAAGCCGGAGCAGAGGTCCGCACCCCACCTCTCGGGCAACCCCGCCCCCGCCCCTCCCCGCACCCGCGGCCTGGTCGTCACCTTCGGCCTGATCGCCTTGTGCACGGCCTACGGCGAGGGGGCCCTGGCCGACTGGAGTGCCCTGCATCTGGAGCACGACCTGGACGCCACTCCCGGTGTCGCGGCGGTCGGTTACTCGTGTTTCGCGCTGGCCATGACCATCGGCAGGCTGACCGGCACCAGGCTGCTGGAGCGACTCGGCCAGACCCGTACGCTCGTGGGCGGCGGCACCACCGCCGCGCTCGGCATGCTGCTCGGCGCCCTCGCCCCCTCCGTCTGGGCGGCACTTCTCGGCTTCATGATCACAGGGCTCGGCCTGGCCAACCTCTTCCCGGTCGCCGTCGAGCGTGCGGGCAGGCTGGCCGGGCCCGACGGGGTCGCCATCGCCTCCACCCTCGGCTACGGCGGCATGCTCCTCGGTCCGCCCGCCATCGGCTTCATGGCCGACTGGTTCTCCCTCCCCGCCGCCCTCACCAGTGTCGCGGTACTCGCCGCCACCGCCGCGGCCATCGCAGCGCTGACCCGGCGCGCGGCAGCGGGCTGACCACGGCCGGGCCGGCCCAAGACCTGGTGCCTGCTGCCTGCCGCCTGCCGCACTCTCCGGGATTCCACAGGCCAGGCAGGCCCATCCGGCGCGCTCCGGATCACGCCGGTTCACTCGGGATGGGCCACGGCTTCCTTCTGCAACTGCACGGCCGCCAACAGGCTCAGCCCCGGCTCCGCCTTGCGCAGTGCCCGCACCGCCGCGACCGAGGCGATGTCACCCGTGAAGCCGACGGCGGCCAGCCGGGAGCGGACCCAGCGGGCGCGCAGCACGGTCTCGTTGGCCGCGGCGGTGGACTCGACGAGCGCCACGGCGCGTTCCAGCCCAGGGCGTTCCTCGGGCGAAGCATCGTCCAGCGCTTGGCGCAGGGCGGCCCCGACGACGTCCGAGTCCCGGACGAGCAGCACGAAGTTGTGTTTCTTGTTCAGTCCCGCGATTCCCGGCATGCGGAACATCGTGGCGGTCATGTTCCGTGGGCGACAAGCGACTTGAGGAGCCTCAGAGACTCGGCCCCGCTCGGCCCCGCTCGGCCCCGCTCGGCCCCGCCCGGCCGCTCGCCGCCCCGTCACGCACTGGGCGTATCGCTCAGCCCAGCTTCTTCAGCAGTTCGACGGCGAGCGGCGCCGAGGACGCCGGGTTCTGCCCGGTCACCAGGTTGCCGTCGACGATCACATGCGGAGCCCACGGCTCGGCCACCTCGACCTGGACACCGGCCTCGGTGAGCCGGTCCTGGAGCAGCCACTTCGCCTTGTCGGCGAGGCCGGCCTGGGTCTCCTCGGCGTTGGTGAAGGCGGCCACCCGGCGGCCCGCGAACGCGTTGGAGCCGTCCGCCCTGGTGGCGGCGAGCAGTGCGGCCGGGGCATGGCAGACGACTCCGAGGGGCTTGCCGCTCTCCAGGGCGCGGGTGAGCAGTCGGCCGGAGTCCGCGTCGACCGCGAGGTCCTCCATCGGCCCGTGGCCGCCGGGGTAGAAGACGGCCGCGTAGTCGTCGAGGTTCACCTCGTCCAGTCGTACCGGGTGCTGGAGTTCGGTGGCCGAGGTGAGCACCCCGGCGATACGGTCGGCGTTCTCCTGCCCGCCGTTGACCTCGGCCGCGAGGCTGCCCTTGTCCACGGTCGGCACGACCCCGCCCGGGGTGGCCACGACGATCTCGTGGCCCGCGGCCTTGAAGGCCTCGTACGGGGCGACGGCCTCCTCGGCCCAGAAGCCGGTCGGGTGCTGGGTGCCGTCGGCCAGGGTCCACTGGTCGGCACCGGTCATCACAAAGAGGATCTTCGACATGGTGAAACCGTAGTCCTGCCCTGCTATAGAAATCCAATAGGCTCACGCATATGAGGGATAGGAACTCCAATGGCTCCGAGGATGCGGGGCCGGCCGTCGGTGCGCCGCTGGACCTGAACCTGCTGCGGACCTTCCTGAGCGTGTACCGCACCGGCTCCTTCACCGCCGGGGCCCGTCTCCTCGGTCTGTCCCAGCCCACGGTCACCACGCAGATCCGCACTCTGGAACGGCAGTTGGGCCGGGAGTTGTTCGAGCGCCGGGCGCGGGGGGTGACGCCGGCACCGTACGCGGACGAGCTCGCCGCGCGGGTCGTGCAGCCCCTGGACTCGCTCGCCGCGGTGGCGGGGCCCGCCGGGAGCGCGGAGGACGGCTCGGCCGAGCCGGTGCACCTCGCCGGCCCGGCCGAGCTGCTGTCCCGGTGCGTCCTGCCCGGGCTCGCACCCCTGGTGGACAAAGGGGTACGACTGCGCATCACGCCTGGTCTGACCGAACCGCTCCTGGACGACCTGCGCGCGGGCCGCCACGACCTGGTGATCGCCACGTACCGGCCACGCGGCCGCGCGCTCACGGCCCTGCCGCTCAACGACGAGGAGTTCGTCCTGGTCTCCGCCCCCGCCTGGGCCCGGCGGATCGGCGCACCGGAACACCTCGCGGCCGCGCTGCACGGCGTCCCGCTCGTCGCCTACGCCGAGGACCTGCCGATCGTGCGCCGCTACTGGCGGCACGTCTTCGGCCGACGGCTGGTACGGCAGCCCGCTCTCACCATGCCCGACCTGAACGGGGTGAAGGCCGCGGTGGTCGGGGGAACCGGATTCACCGTGCTCCCCCGCTATCTGTGCGGCGCGGAGCTGACGTCGGGCGCACTGGTCCTGCTGCACGACCCCGCCGACCCGCCCATCAACACCGGCTTCCTGGTGCAACGCCCCGGCACCTCCGGCAACCCCCACGTGGCCCTGGTCCGCGACCACCTGCTGCAGGCCGCCCGCGACTGGTAGGCGGGCGGGGGGCGAGGGCAGTGGCCGGTGACCGGGGGTGGAGGCTGGACAGGCTTGGTGCCCGGCAGGGCCCGCGGTCACACGCGACGGCCGGGCAGAGCCGGATCCATGGCCGCGCATGGCGGCCGGGCAGAGCCGGTGGACGGGACAGCACCCCCGGCCCCGCACGACGGCCAGCCAGAGCCGACAACGCGACCGGCCCCATAACCACACACGGCAACCAGACAGACCTGATGGACGCACAGCACCCGCAGCCCCGCACGACGGCCAGCCAGAGCCGACAACGCGACCGGCTCCACAACCACACGCGGCAACCGGGTGGAGCGGTGGACGGGCACAGCCGGTGGTCGGACAGGATCCATGGCCGGGCGCTGGGGCGGTGACCGGGCTCGGTGGCCGGACAGGGCCGGTGGTGCCGGGCAGGGTCCGCGGCCACGCACGGCGGACGGGCAGAGCCAGTGACCGGGCAGGCTCCGCGGCCGCCCACGGCGGTCGGGGTCGGTGGTGCCAGGCAGGCTTCGCGCGGGCGCACAACGGACGGGCAGAGCCAGTGACCAGGCAAGGTTCGCGGCCGCGCGGAGTCCCTGCCCGGGCGGAGTCCGTACTCGCCGCAGGGGCGGTCACCGCAGGTTCGGCCGCCCGGCCTCGTCAGGCACACTCCTTCCATGGAGACAGCCGAGTTCATCCGGATCCTGGACCGTGAAGGCCAGTCGCTCGCGTCGGCGGCCGAGCAGGCCGGCCCCGACGCCAAGGTGCCGACCTGCCCGCAATGGCAGGTGCGGGACCTGCTGCGGCACACGGGCACGGTGCACCGCTGGGCGAGGGCGTTCGTGGCCGAGGAGCTGACCGAGTTCCGTCCCTTCCCCGACGAACCCGCCCTCGACGGGGAGGAGTTGCTGGCCTGGTTCCGCACCGGCCACCGCCTCCTGGTCGACACGCTGGACTCCGCCGCACCCGACGTCCGGTGCTGGCACTTCCTGCCCGCCCCCTCACCGCTCGCCTTCTGGGCCCGGCGGCAGGCCCACGAGACGGCCGTGCACCGCTTCGACGCCGAGGCGGCGCGCGGCGGCACCCCCGAGGAACCCGGGCGGGACTTCGCGGCCGACGGCATCGACGAGTTGCTGCGCGGCTTCCACGCCCGCGCGAAGAGCCGGGCCCGCAGCACCGAGCCCCGGGTGCTGCGGGTCCGGGCGAGCGACACGGACGGTGCCGTGTGGACCGTACGACTGACCGAGGAGCCGCCCGCGACCGAGCCCGGCGAGGCGGGGGACGCCGACTGCGAGGTGTCAGGGCCCGCCGCGCGGCTGTATCTCGCGCTGTGGAACCGGCTGCCGTTCCCGCGGGTGACCGGGGACCCGTCGGTCGCCGGGCTGTGGCGGGAGAAGTCCGCCGTGGGCTAGGAGGAGGGCTCCAACATCCGGGTGAGGACCGCGCGTTGCACCGGGAGAGCGTCACGGTGCAACGCGCGTCCCTTGGACGTGAGCGAGACGCGTACGCCCCGCCGGTCCTCCGCGCACATCCCGCGCTCGACGAGTCCGTCCTTCTCCAGCCGGGCGATCAGCCGCGACAGCGCGCTCTGACTCAGGTGGACCCGCTCGGAGATCTCCTGCACACGGTAGGCGCAGCCGCCGTCGGCGAGGACGTCCAGCACCTCGAAGTCGCTGGCGCACAGGCCGTGTTGATGGAGAGCGCGATCCAGTTCGCACTGCGTGCGCGCGTGCAGCGCGAGGATGTCCCGCCACTGCTCCGCGAGTGCCCGCTCGGGCTTCTTCGCCACCATGCGCGGCACCGTAGCAGAGAAGACGAATTATTGCACTGGAATTAAATGCGCTTGCATTCGATGCATGTGCATGTAGTGTCTTCGCCATGACCTCTCCGCTCACCACCCCCGCGGACCCGTCCTCAGCGGTCCGCTGGACACCCAGGCTCTGGGGCACCCTGCTGGTGCTGTGCGCCGCGATGTTCCTGGACGCCCTCGACGTCTCGATGGTCGGCGTCGCGCTCCCGTCCATCGGCGCCGACCTGGGCCTTTCCACCTCGACGCTGCAATGGATCGTCAGCGGCTACATCCTCGGCTACGGCGGTCTCCTGCTCCTGGGCGGCCGGGCCGCCGACCTGCTGGGCCGGCGCCAGGTCTTCCTGGTGGCCCTCGGAGTCTTCGCGGTCGCCTCGCTCCTCGGCGGCCTCGTCGACTCGGGTCCGCTGCTGATCGCCAGCCGTTTCGTCAAGGGCCTCAGCGCCGCCTTCACCGCGCCCGCGGGCCTGTCCATCATCACCACGACCTTCGCCGAAGGCCCCCTGCGCAACCGCGCGTTGTCCATCTACACCACCTGCGGCGCCACGGGCTACTCAATGGGCCTGGTCTTCTCGGGCCTGCTCACGGAGGCCAGTTGGCGCTACACCATGCTGCTGCCCGCCCCCGTCGCCCTGCTCGCCCTCGTCGTCGGCCTGCGCCTGCTGCCGCGCAGTGAGCGCGAGCAGAGCACCGGCGGCTACGACATCCCCGGCGCCGTCCTCGGGACCGCCTCGATGCTGCTGCTCGTGTTCACCGTGGTCCAGGCACCGGAAGCGGGGTGGGGTTCGGCCCGCACACTCCTCTCCTTCGTCGCCGTGACCGCCCTGCTGGCCGCCTTCGTGGCCGTCGAGCGGCGCAGCCCGAGCCCGCTGATCCGGCTCGGCGTGCTCCGCTCGGGACCCCAGGTACGGGCCCAGTTGGGTGCGTTGACGTTCCTCGGCAGCTACATGGGCTTCCAGTTCCTGGTGACCTTCTACATGCAGCAACTGCTCGGCTGGTCGGCGCTGCACACCGCGCTGGCCTTCCTCCCGGCGGGTGCGCTCGTGGCCCTGTCCGCCACCAAGGTGGGCACCGTCATCGACCGGTTCGGCACCCCGCGGCTGATCGTGGCGGGCTTCGCGCTGATGGTCGTCGGCTATCTGCTGTTCCTGCGCATCGACCTCGCCCCGGTCTACGCGGCGGTGATCCTGCCGACCATGCTGCTGGTCGGCGCCGCCTTCGCGCTGACCTTCCCGTCGCTCAACGTCCAGGCCACCAACGGCGTGGACGAGCACGAGCAGGGCATGGTCTCGGGCCTGCTCAACACCTCGGTCCAGGTGGGCGGCGCGCTGTTCCTCGCGGTGGTGACGGCGGTCCTGACGGCGAACGCCCCCGAGGAGGGCGCGTCCCCGCAGGCCGTGCTCGACAGCTATCTGCCCGCCCTGACGGTGGTCACCGGGATCGCGGTCCTGGGTCTGCTGATCTCGCTCACCGGCCTGCGCGTCCGTCGCCGGCAGGAGAGCGTGGTCGTCGCCAAGTCCACCTCCCTGGAGGAGACGGAGCGCGTGGTCGTCCACGACTAGCGCGCACCGGGGGACGCCTCCTCCGACACCGGGTGCCCGGCGGAGCCTGCTTGCTCCGCCGGGCACCCGGCTGTGAGACTCCGAGGATGGAGACGTACGGGGGACGCCGGAACCAGGCGGAGCGGGACGCCGTCACCGTCGAGACCGGATACGCGCTGTGCAGCGCGCTGTTCGCGGCGGCGGTGCTGTTCGGGGCGGTGGCGGAACCGGCGCTGCTGTTCGAACTGCCCGGCACCGTGGAGAAGTTGCTGCTGCGGATCGGGCTCACGATCGCCCCCGTGGTCTTCGTCGCCCGGGTGATCAGTGTGCTGGTGCGCTTCCGGCGGGAGCGCCCTCAGCCCAGCCAGCCGGGCCGCACCAACCCCGACTCGTAGGCAAGGACCACCAGTTGGGCCCGGTCGCGGGCGCCGAGCTTGACCATCGTGCGGCTGACGTGGGTCTTCGCGGTGAGCGGGCTGACGACCAGACGGCGGGCGATCTCCTCGTTGGACAGACCGATGCCGACCAGGGCCATCACCTCCCGTTCCCGCTCGGTGAGTCCGGCGAGGGCACCTTCCGCTTCGGGCTCCTTGGAGCGGGCCGCGAACTCGGCGATGAGACGGCGGGTCACCCCCGGTGAGAGGAGCGCGTCGCCCTCGACCACCGCCCTCACGGCCCGCAGGAGTTCCTCCGGTTCGGTGTCCTTGACCAGAAAGCCGGAGGCGCCGGAGCGGATCGCCTCGAAGACGTACTCGTCGAGCTCGAAGGTGGTCAGCATGACCACCTTCACGTCCTTCAGGGCGGTGTCCTCGGTGATGCGCCGGGTCGCGGCGAGCCCGTCGAGCAGCGGCATCCGGATGTCCATCAGGACGATGTCCGGCCGCAGTTCGCGCACCTCGCGCAGCGCCGCCTCACCTTCCGGGGCCTCGCCCGCCACCTCGATGTCCGGCTGCGCGTCGAGCAGGGCCCGGAAACCGGCCCGCACGAGTGACTGGTCGTCGGCGAGCAGTACGCGGATCACCGGTCGTCCTCCTTGGCCTTCACCTTGAGCGGCAGTACGGCGAGCACCCGGAACCCGCCCTCGGGACGCTGCCCCGCCTCGATCGTGCCACCGAGTGCGGCGGCCCGCTCCCGCATTCCGGCCAGACCGTTGCCGCTGCCGCCCGCGTCGGCACCGGTCGCGGGCCCGTCGTCGTCGATACGGAGCCGTAGCGCGTCGGCGTCGTGATCGAGCCGCACGCGGGCGTGCCGCGATCCCGAGTGCCGTACGACATTGGTGAGCGCCTCCTGGACGATCCGGAAGGCGGCGAGGTCCGCGCCGGGCGGCAGCCCCGGCGCCGTTCCCGCCACCTCGACCGAAAGGCCCGCGCCGGCCGCCTGGGACACCAGCTCGGGCAGCCGGTCGAGGCCCGGCGCGGGGGCGCGCGGCGCGTCACCGGGGGTGCGCAGGGTGTCGAGCACCTGGCGGACCTCGCCGAGCGCCTCCTTGCTGGCGGCCTTGATGGTGCTGAGCGCGGTGCGGGCCTGTTCGGGGTCGGTGTCGAGGAGGGCGAGGCCGACGCCGGCCTGGACGTTGATGACGGAGATGCTGTGCGCGAGGACGTCGTGCAGTTCGCGGGCGATCCGCAGCCGCTCCTCGTCCGCGCGGCGCCGCGCGGCCCGGGCCCGCTCGGCCCGCTCCCGGGCCCACTGTTCACGGCGGGTCCGGGCCAGCTCCGAGACGGCGACGATGGCGACGACCCACGCGGCGATCACGCCCTCCTGCCCCCAGGGGGCGGCCGAGTCCTTGGACGGCGGCAGCCACTGGTAGAGCCAGTGGGCCACCAGGACGTGCCCGGCCCACAGCATTCCAAGAGCGGACCAGGCGGCCTTGCGGTGTCCGGCCACGACGGCACTGAAGCAGGCGAGGGCGACGGGGAGGAACACGGGCCCGTACGGATACCCGGCCCCGAGGTACAGCATCGCGGCAGCCGCCGTACCGAAGACGACGAGCACGGGCCGGCGGTGCCGCCACAGCAGCAGCCCGGAGCCGATCACCAACAGCGCCCGCGCGAACGGATCGAGCGCGGCCCGCTCGCCGACCTGCTGATGGGCCGCGTAGTTCGACCCGCCGAGTACGAAGAACGTGATCAGGAGGGTGGACGGCCAGGGCCACCGGGCGCCCTGCCCGTCGCCGCCGGCACCGCGCCACCACGGCGGCCCGTGCCGCCACCGGCGCGGCAAACCTGCGCCGCGCACGCCCTGCTCACCGTCCATGACAGTCACGCTAGACGCCCCGGCCCGGCCAGGACGTCCCCCGAGCGTGGTGATCACGCCTACTCCCGGCGAAGTACGACGGTGACAGCGGGACCCGGTGTGGTCACGGCCTGGCCGGACCCCCTCCTACCGGAGCCCCACGCCTCGTCCCAGCTGCCGCACCGCATGCCGGAAGAACGGTTCCCGCTCCTCCACCACCCGGTTGAACTGGCCGAAGAGTTCGAAGCCGACCAGGCCGAAGAGCTGGGCCCACGCAGCCACCAGAGCCGCGGCCGCCGAGGCCGGGAGGTCCGGGGCGAGGTCGGCGGCGATGCGGTCGGCTTCGGCGTGCAGGTCTTCGGGCACCGCGGGCAGCTCCGCCAGGCCGCCCGGACCGCCGTGGGCGTCGCGGACGATGCCGATCAGGAGGAGGCCGACGCGGGCGGCGGGCGGGACGGTGGTCTGCGGTGCGGTGTAGCCGGGGACGGGAGAGCCGTAGATCAGGGCGTACTCGTGCGGATGGCCCAGCGCCCAGCGGCGGACGGCTTCGCACACCGCGACCCAGCGCTCCTGCGGGGCCGTCTGCGCGACGGCCTCGTGCGCCCGTTCCGCGCTCTCTCCCAGGGAGTCGTACGCGTCGATGATCAGCGCGGTGAGCAGGTCGTCGCGGCTCGGGAAGTAGCGGTACAGCGCCGAGGAGACCATCCCCAGCTCACGTGCGACGGCACGCAGCGAGAGCTTCGCCGCGCCCTCCGCCGCGAGCTGCCGGCGCGCCTCGTCCTTGATGGCGGCGGTGACTTCGATCCGGGCGCGGGCCCGGGCTCCTTGTGCGGTGCTCATACGGATCAGTGTTCCACAGACGCGAGAGCAGTGCACACAATCGAGAGCACTGCTCTTGCTTTGGGACGCCGATCCGTGCAGACTGATACCACCGAAAGCGAGAGCACCGCTCTCTCGAACAATGGGGGTCCTCGTGTCCACGCACGTCCAGAAGCCCGGCTGGTTCACGGTCAACGTCTTCAACCGCATGGTGGCCTGGCTCACCCGCCGTGGCCTCAGCGTCTGGGGTTCCCGTGTCCTGGCGGTCCGCGGCCGCAAGAGCGGCGAGTGGCGGACCACCCCGGTGAACCTGCTGACGGTGGACGGCCGGCAGTACCTGGTGGCGCCGCGCGGCCATGTCCAGTGGACGCACAACATGCGCGCGGCCGGCGGCGGCGAACTGCACCTCGGCAAACGCGTCGAGGCCTTCACCGCGACCGAGGTGGGCGACGACGACAAGGTCCCGCTCCTGCGCGCCTACCTCAAGCGCTGGAAGGCCGAGGTCGGCGTCTTCTTCAAGGGGGTCGGCCCCGACTCCCCCGACGCGGACCTGCGCCGCATCGCGCCCGACCACCCCGTCTTCCGCATCACGGTCAAGAGCTGACCTCACCGCCCTCGGGGGCCCCGGTGGGACGCGGGTCCAGCGCGGCCAGCGCCCGCTGGGCCATCGGCCGGCCCCGGACCAGCTCGCCCAGCGAGGTCGCGCCCTGGGTGATCTCCCGGAACGCGTTCCACGCGGGCCGGAAACCCGTCAGCGCCGCGTGGAACAGTCCTGGGCGGCGCTCGAACGCGGTCAGCATCCGCTTGCCGACGCTCATCTCGACACCGAGCCCCGCCTTGACGGCGAACGCGTAGTTCAGCGCCTGGCGCCGGGTGTCCACCGCGTCATGGGCCTCCGCGATCCGTACCGCCCACTCCCCCGCGAGCCGCCCGGAACGCAGCGCGAAGGAGATGCCCTCGCGGGTCCACGGCTCCAGGAGCCCCGCCGCGTCACCGCACACCAGCACCCGCCCGCGCGAGAGCGGCGAGTCGTCGGCACGGCAACGGGTCAGGTGGCCGGAGGAGATGCTCGGTTCGAACCCGGCGAGGCCGAGGCGCCCGATGAAGTCCTCCAAGTACCGCTTGGTGGCCGCGCCTTCACCCCGCGCGGAGATCACCCCGACCGTCAAGGTGTCCCCCTTGGGGAAGACCCAGCCGTAGCTGCCGGGCATCGGGCCCCAGTCGATGAGCACCCGCCCCTTCCAGTCCTCGGCGACGGTCTCCGGCACCGGGATCTCCGCCTCCAGGCCGAGATCCACCTGGTCGAGCTTCACTCCCACATGCGCGCCTATCCGGCTGGCGCTGCCGTCGGCCCCGACGACCGCCCGCGCGAGCACCGTCTCGCCGCCCTGGAGGAGCACGGCGACCGTACGCCGGTCGGGCACCGCCGAACCGTGCTGCTCGACGCGCTGCACGGTGACACCGGTGCGCAGCTCGGCGCCCGCCTTCTGGGCGTGCTCGACGAGCTGCTGGTCGAACTCGGGCCGGTTGATCAGCCCGAACAGCATCTGCCTGGAGCGCCGGGTCCGCGTGAAGCGGCCGTTGTTCGAGAACGTGACCGCGTGCACCCGGTCCCGGAACGGCAGCTCGAAGCCGGGCGGCAGCGCGTCCCGTGAGGGGCCGATGATGCCGCCGCCGCACGTCTTGTAGCGCGGCAGCTCGGCCTTCTCCAGCAGCAGCACGCGCCGTCCCGCGACCGCTGCCGCATAGGCGGCCGAGGCGCCCGCGGGTCCCGCGCCCACCACGACGACGTCCCACACCCGCCGTGCGTCGTCCCGCACGCCGTCCTGCGCGTCGTCCTGCCCGCCGTCCGCCGAAGAGTCGTCCGCGGAAGAGTTCTCGCTGCTCACGATGGTCTGCTGCTCCCGATCAAGCCGTTGCCGCACCTGTCTCCCGCATCCTACGGCGGGGCCGCCCACAGACCACTGTGGGAGGATCTACGGCACTCACAGGTACAACGTCGCACCCACAAGGAGCGTGCCCATGTCGTCGAATCCGGTCGCCGAGACCGTCGCCTCGCTGATGCCGAGCGCGCGGGCGGAGCTCGCCGAACTGGTGGCGTTCAAGTCGGTGGCGGACTTCGACCAGTTCCCGAGGAGCGAGAGCGAGGCCGCCGCCCGCTGGGTCGCGGACGCGCTCAGCGCCGAGGGATTCCAGGACGTGGCCCTGCTCGACACCCCGGACGGCACCCAGTCCGTGTACGGCTACCTGCCCGGCCCGGAGGGCGCGAAGACCGTCCTCCTGTACGCCCACTACGACGTGCAGCCCCCGCTGGACGAGGCCGGCTGGACGACCCCGCCCTTCGAGCTCACCGAGCGCGACGGCCGTTGGTACGGGCGCGGGGCCGCCGACTGCAAGGGCGGTGTGATCATGCACCTGCTCGCGCTGCGCGCCCTCAAGGCGAACGGCGGGGTGCCGGTCCACGTCAAGTTCATCGCCGAGGGCTCGGAGGAGCAGGGCACCGGGGGCCTTGAGCGGTACGCCGAGGAACATCCCGCGCTCCTGGAGGCGGACACCGTCGTCATCGGCGACGCGGGCAACTTCCGCGTCGGCCTGCCGACGGTCACCGCCACCCTGCGCGGCATGACCATGATGCGCGTCCAGGTCGACACCCTCGCGGGCAACCTCCACTCGGGCCAGTTCGGCGGCGCCGCCCCCGACGCGCTGGCCGCGCTGATCCGGGTACTGGACTCACTGCGCGGAAAGGACGGCACGACCACGATCGACGGGCTCACGCCGGACGCGTCCTGGGACGGCCTCCAGTACGACGAGGAGCAGTTCCGGGCGGACGCCAAGGTCCTGGACGGCGTCGAGCTGATCGGTGACGGCACGGTCGCCGACCGCATCTGGGCCCGCCCGGCCGTGACGGTCCTCGGCATCGACTGCCCGCCGGTCGTCGGCGCCACCCCGTCCGTGCAGGCGAGCGCCCGCGCACTGGTCAGCCTCCGGGTGCCGCCGGGCATCGACGCGGCAGAGGCGACCAAGCTGCTCCAGGCGCACCTGGAGACGCACACGCCGTGGGGTGCGCGGGTGCGCACCGAGCAGATCGGCCAGGGCCAGCCGTTCCGCGCGGACACCACCAGTCCGGCGTACGCGGCGATGGCCGAGGCGATGACGGTGGCCTACCCGGGCCAGGAGATGCAGTACGCCGGCCAGGGCGGCTCCATCCCCCTGTGCAACACCCTCGCGGCGCTCTACCCGCACGCCGAGATCCTCCTCATCGGCCTGAGCGAGCCGGAGGCCCAGATCCACGCCGTGAACGAGAGCGTCTCCCCGGAGGAGCTGGAGCGCCTGTCGGTGGCCGAGGCCCTGTTCCTGCGCAACTACGCGGCGAGCTGATCCGACGGCTCTGCTGTCGGCAGAAGGCCCTCGTCCCCGGACGGGGGCCTCTCTACGGTGTTCGACCGCCACCGTTCCTAGGGCCCCGCCGGCGCCGACGGCAGACGCCCCGAGGAAGTCCCCGGGGTCGGCGCCTGGAGCAGGAGAGCAGGCTCACCCCGTACCCTCACGCCGAAGTCGACGCACTGTCCCCCGAAGCCGTGAGCGCCGGATCGAGCACGATGTCCTCCTTGCGGGCCTCGACACTCGGCTCCTCAGGGAAGTGACAGGCGGTCAGGTGGCCGTCCGGGTTGCCCGCCAGGCGCACCAGCGGCGGCTTCTCCTGAGCGCACCGTTCCTGGGCCTTCCAGCAGCGGGTACGGAAGCGGCAGCCGGAGGGCGGATCGACCGGTGAGGGCACATCGCCGGCGAGCCGGATGCGCTCGCGCCGCCGGGTCCCGTCCGGATCGGCCTCGGGAACCGCGGACAGCAGGGCGTGGGTGTAGGGGTGCCGCGGCCTCGTGTACAGCGTCTGCCGGTCGGCGATCTCGACGATCTTGCCGAGGTACATCACCGCGACCCGCTCGCAGAAGTGCCGTACGACGGCGAGGTCGTGGGCGATGAAGACGAACGCGATCCCGAACTCCCGCTGGAGGTCCTGGAGCAGGTTGACGATCTGCGCCTGGATGGACACGTCCAGCGCCGACACCGGCTCGTCGGCCACGATCAGCTTGGGCCTGAGGGCAAGGGCACGGGCTATGCCGATGCGCTGGCGCTGACCGCCGGAGAACTCGTTCGGGTAGCGGTTGTAGTGCTCGGGGCTGAGGCCGACCGTCTCCAGCAGTTCCTGGGCCCGCTTCTTGTGGCCCTGCGGCGGGTTGATGCCGTTCAGCCGCATCGGTGTCTCGACGATCGTGCCGACCGTGTGCCGGGGGTTGAGCGAGGAGTACGGGTCCTGGAAGATCATCTGGAGGTTCCGGCGGGCCTCCTTCATCCGGTTCTCCGGGGTGTGGGTGATGTCCTCGCCGTCGAACACCACCATTCCGGCCGTGGGTTCCAGCAGCCGGGTCACCAGCCGGCCGGTCGTCGACTTGCCGCAGCCGGACTCGCCGACCAGGCCGAGCGACTGCCCGGCGCCGACCGTGAAGTCGATGCCGTCGACGGCGTGCACGGCCCCGATCTGCCGCTGGAAGACGATGCCGTGGCGGATCGGGAAGTGCTTGGTGAGGCCGGTGACTTCGAGCAAGTGCTCCCCGGCGGTGGGCTCGGTGGTGCTCACGGGCTGCTCCTGTTCGTCCGCCGCGGTCACTGCGCCGCCCCGGCGGCCGTACGCACGCGGATCTCTTGCCTGGTCTCCGGGGTGAGGTGGCAGGCGGCGAGGTGCCGGCCGGTGCCGGGAACCGCCACCAGCTCGGGCCGCTCCACCGCGCAACGCCCCCCGGACACCCAGCCCTTGAAGGTGCAGCGGGGGTGGAAGGCGCAGCCGCCGGGCGGGTTGATGAGGCTCGGCGGGGAGCCGGCGATCGGGTTCAGTCGTCGCTCCACATCACCCGTGATCTGCGGCATCGACTCCAACAGGCCCCAGGTGTAGGGGTGCTGGGGCTCCTTGAGGACGTCGTGCACGGTGCCGTACTCGATGCGGCGGCCGCCGTACATCACCAGGATGTCGTCGGCGATGTCGGCCACCACGCCGAGGTCATGGGTGATGAGGACGACCGCGGAGCCGAACTCCTCCTGGAGATCGCGGATCAGGTCGAGGATCTGCGCCTGCACGGTGACGTCGAGGGCCGTCGTCGGCTCGTCGGCGATGAGCAGTTCGGGATCGCAGACCAGTGCCATGGCGATCATCGCGCGCTGCCGCATACCGCCGGAGAACTGGTGCGGGTAGTCCCGCACCCGGCGTTCGGGCTGCGGGATGCCGACCCGCTTCAGCATCTCCACGGCCCGCTCCCTGGCCTCCTTCTTCGAGACCTTGTGGTGGACCCGGTAGGCCTCGGCGATCTGGGCGCCGACGGTGAAGTACGGGTGCAGGGCGGACAGCGGGTCCTGGAAGATCATGGAGACCGTCCGGCCGCGCAGCGCGCGCATGTCGCGCTCGGGCAGGGAGACCAACTCCCTGCCGTCCAGCCGGATCTCGCCCGAGACCTCGGCGCGGGTGCCCTTGTGCAGCCCGAGCAGGGCCAACGAGGTGACCGACTTCCCCGAGCCGGACTCGCCGACGATACCGAGCGTGCGGCCCTTCTCCAGGGTGAAGGAGACGCCGTCGACGGACTTGACGATCCCGTCCTCGGTCGGGAAGTGCACCCGCAGGTCCCGTACGTCGAGGAAGGGGGCGGCCGCGGGCTCGGCGGCCGCCGGTTGCGGTGAGGTCAGGAGGGACACGGGCTTTCCTTGCTGCGGTGAGGGGCTCAGCCGAGGCGGACACGGGGATCGACGAGGCCGTAGACCACGTCGACGACCACGTTGGCGAGCACGACGAAGGTGGCCGCGAAGAGCGTGGTGCCGAGGATGACCGGCAGGTCGGAGTTCTGCACCGAGTCGACCGCGAGCTTGCCGATGCCGTTGATGCCGAACACCGACTCGGTGATGACCGCGGAGCCGCCGATCAGCGAGCCGACGTCCATGCCGAAGATGGTGATGATCGGGGTGATCGCGGCCCGCAGGCCGTGCTTGAGGACGACCTTGCCGGTGGACAGCCCCTTGGCCCGGGCGGTGCGCATGTAGTCCTCGGCGAAGACCTCCAGCATGGAGGAGCGGGTGAGCCGGGTGTACAGGGCGAGGTAGACGATGACCAGGGTGGCCCACGGCAGGATCAGTCCCTGGAACCAGGCGCTCGGGTCCTGGGTGATCGGGGTGTAGCCGGAGGCGGGCAGGATCTGCCACTTGTCGACGAACAGGTAGAGCAGCAGCAGTCCGACGAAGTAGATCTGCACGGAGACACCGAGCAGGGCGAGTCCGACGGCCGCCTTGTCGGCCGCCCGGCCCCGGCGGACGGCGGCGAGCGTGCCGAGGCCGACGCCCAGGATCAGGAAGAACACAGCGGCGCCGAGGCCCAGCGACAGGTCTGCGGGGAAGTCGCCCAGCAGGGTGCTGAGGACGGGGGTGTCGGTCTGGAAGGAGATGCCGAGGCAGGGCGCGCCGCAGTGCACGCGCACGCTCTGGTCGCCGAAGTCCCGGCCGACGAAGAGTCCCTTGAAGAACTCCCAGAACTGGGTGAGGAAGCTCTGGTCGAGCCCGAGCGAATGCTTGATCTCGGCCAGCCGGGACGGCGAGCAGGTCTTGCCGCAGGCCAGGAGTGCGGGGTCGGAGGGCAGCGCGAAGAAGATGAAGAAGGTGATCACGGTGATCACCAGCAGGATCGCCGCCGCTGCCAGCAGGCGCCGGATGAGGTAACGAAGCATGTCGTGCTGGACCCTGACGTGAGAGGGGGAGCCCGCCGGCCGGGGACCGCCGGCGGGCCGAGGAAGGCTGCGTCAGCTCTTGACGTAGGCGTGGACCAGGCTGGGCTCGGCGAGGATGGGGTCCGAGATGACCCCGCCGACCTTGGAGCCCGCCAGTTCGCTGAAGTTCATGTACATCAGCGGGACCACGGCGGCGTCCTTCATGATCTGCTCGTCCAGGGCGCCGTAGGCGGCGTCGGCCTGCTTGATGTCGGTCATCTTGGCGATCTTGTCGATCTGCGCGTTGACCGCGGGGTCGTCGAGGTAGGACAGGTCCTGGTTGGACTGCGGGAGCTTCGCGATCTGGCGTCCGTCGAACAGCACGGGCAGCACGGTCGAGGCGTTCGGCCAGTCCGCGATCCAGTCGCCCCAGGTGAGGTCGTACTGGTTCTTCACGTTGTCGATGGTGCTGAAGTAGTTCGCCGCGTCGATCGGCGTGATGTTCACGGTGATGCCGATCTTTCCGAGCGAGGTCTTCACGGCGTCGGCGAAGTGCTCCTCGGTCGTGGTGTTCTCGACCGCCAGCGACATGGTGAGCCTGGGGTTGCCGGCCTGCTTCATCAGTGCCTGGGCCTTGGTGAGGTCTCCGGCGGGGTTGGTGCTGTAGAGGTTGAACTTCTGGTAGCCGCCGATGCCCGGGCTGAGCATGGTGCTCGCGTAGTCGCCGTACGCCGAACCGCCGAACGCGCCGCGGACGGTGGTCTTGTCGATCGCGTCCTCGATGGCCTGACGGACCTTCAGGTCCTTGACCCGGGTGGTGTTGATCGCGAGGTAGTTGATGCCCGGGGCCGGGATCTTGTAGAGACGTGACTTCAGCGAGGGGTCGCTGGAGATCGTCGTCAGATCGGAGCCTGCGATCGGCCACTGCATGATCGAGGTCTGGGCGGTCCCGGCGTCGGACTTGATCTGCTGGTCGATCGCGGACTGGTCCTGGCCGAGCTTCACGTCGATCTCGTTGACGTTCTGCTGCCGGATCGGGTCCGTCGACTGCTTCCAGTGGGTGTTCTTGACGAGGACGAGTTCCTTGTTCTTCGTGTACGACTGAATCATGTACGGCCCGTCGGACCAGACGTGCGTGTCGTACGTGGAGCCCGTGTCGTGCGCGTTGGGCACCGCCGACCAGCCGGGCATGGCGGTGGTCTGGTTGAAGTCCGGGACGGGCTGGTCGAGTTGGAACACGATGGTGGACGCGTCCGGCGTCTGGACGGAGGCGAGCTCCTTGCCCGAGTAGGGCCCCTTGTAGGTGGAGCCGCCGACCAGCCACTGACTGGCGTACGGCGGGCCGCCGTTGATGTCGGGCGAGAAGGTCCGCTCGACGCCGTACTTGACGTCCTGCGCGGTGACCGCCGTGCCGTCCTGCCAGGTGACGCCCTTGCGCAGGTGGAAGGTCCACACGGTGTCGCCCTTGCTGGGCGTTCCGGTGTCGGTGGCCAGGTCGCCGACGAGCTTGGGCCGGGAGCCGGTCTCGTCCCAGCCGGTCAGGGTGCGCACGAGCTCCTGGTCCATGCTCGAACCCTCGGTCGTGTAGACACGTTGGGGATCGAGGTGGTCGAAGTCGGCGTGGTCGAGGACGGTCAGCGTGCCGCCCTTGGTGGGGGAACCGCTGCCGGTGGTGCTGGAGGAGCCCCCGCATGCGGTGGCCCCCAGGGCGATCGCCACGGCGGTGGCCGCGAGCGCGATCGAGCGCCTTCTGCGCGTCATGAGGTAACACTCCGTTCTTCTACGGCTCGGCGAGACGGCTCAAGTGGGTCCGTTCGCACCGGTGTTGAGGGGGACCGCGTCAGCCGCGGGCCGCGCGGGGATCCAGGGCGTCCCGGACGCCGTCACCGAGGAGGTTCAGTGCCAGGACGAGCATCAGCAGCAGGACTCCGGGGACGAACAGGTACATGGGGTCCTGGAGGAAGAACTGGGAGGCGTCCGAAAGGAGCGCCCCCCAGTCCGGGTTGGGCGGGATGACGCCCACGCCGAGGTAGGACAGGGCCGCCTCGGTGGTGATGTTCTGCGGGACGGCCAGCGCGAAGGAGATCAGGACCGGTGCCCACAGGTTCGGCAGCAACTGCCGGAAGAGGATGTGCCACTTCCCGGCGCTCATGATCCGCGCGGCGTCGACGAACTCCCGCTCGCGCAGCGACAGGACCTGCCCGCGTACCAGCCGGGCGGTGTAGGCCCAGGCGAACACCGCGATGTTCAGGACGAGGACCAGCAGCCGCAGGTTCTCGTCGGTGCCGCCGTGGCTGTTGGTCTGCATCGCGTTCTGGATGACCGGGGTGAGCGCGATGATGAACAGCAGCTGCGGGAAGGCCAGCATCACGTCCATGATCCGCGAGAGGACGGAGTCGACCCAGCCGCCGGAGTACCCCGCCGCGAGGCCGGCCACGACACCCACGGCGGTGGACAGCACGGCCGAGGCGAAGCCGACGAACAGCGAGGTGCGCAGGCCGTAGACGATCCGGGCGAACAGGTCGAAGCCCGTGCCCGGTTCGACCCCCAGCAGGTGGGTGAGGCTGACGCCGCCCAGCGCCCCGCGCGGGAAGTTGCCGGTGTCCGGATCGATCGCCTTGCCGTCGGGGGTGATCGGCCCCCAGCCGGTGATCGCCGTCAGGACCGGGGCCAGCAGCGCGATCAGGACGAAGAGCACCGTGATCACGAACGCGGCCAGGGTGACCTTGTCCCGTCTGATGCGCCGCCAGGCCATCCGGGCGGGCGAGCGCCCGGTGATGACCGTGCCGTCGCTCCGCGGGTCCGGCGACGGTTGGCCGGCTTGCGTGGTGCCGGTGTCGGCGGGCATCGGCTGCTGTTGCGTCGTCATCGTGCGGACGTCCCGGGTATGTGCTGGGGTCGGCGCGGGGTGTTCGCCGGCGCCGACGGACGGGGTCTCGTCATGGGGTGTTCCTGGGAAAGGCTGCGGTCGCCGGCCGTTGTCGGCGCCGTGAGACTGAGCGGACTGTCGCAACACGCCGAGAGGCCGGTCAAGGCGCAGAATGACCGAAAAGGGGATTGTTTGCGCTCCTTGCCAAAGGTTGACGAGGGCGGGAACTGTCGTTAGCTCTGACATGGAGGTATCGCGACGATTCCCTTGGCGGGTTCTCGCACTCCGCTTGCCTGAACCGAACATGTCTCGAACATGGCGAAGCCCCGTCGGCGGCGTGCCGACGGGGCCCCACCCCGGATCTCAGCCGATCGGAATTCCGGCTTCCAGGTACAGCGCCGCCCCGCGCTCCCGGGCGCGCAGCGCCCACCTCAACCGCTCGTAGCGCACCGGCGGCAGCAGTTCCGCGGCCTCCTCCTCGCTGGCGAAACACCAGCCGCGCAGTTCGGGACCCGGCAGCAGAACAGCCTGCGCCCGGGTGGAGTCGAGCCGCCCGCCGTCGAAGAGCAGGCGCAGTCCGCCGTATCCGGGCGGGGCGGGCGGTTCCCAGTCGACGACGAGGAGACGCGGTACGTCGTCCAGTCGGATGCCGGTCTCCTCGTCGACCTCGCGCATCCCGGCCCGCGCGGGCGCCTCACCGCGCTCGACGACACCGCCGGGGAACTCCCAGCCCGCCTTGTAGGTGGGGTCGACGAGCAGCACGCGGTCCTGCTCGTCGAAGAGGAGGACCCCGGCGGCCACGGTCTCGCCGGTGGGCTCGGGGGTCTGCACGATGTCGCACACGGGCACCGTCCCGGCGCCGAGGTCCTCGGCGATGCGGGCGGCCGTCTCGTACGGGGTGAGCGCACCGGTGTCGATCAGATGGGCGTCGGCCGCGAGCCAGGAGGCGAGGGCGGCCCGGTAGGGCTCGATGCGGTCGTACGCCCAGTGCCCCTGTCCGATTTCGCCGAGCGGCAGGGTCGGCGGGGTCTCCCGCCCGGCTATTCGCTCGCGCAGGATCGTTTCCGCCGGGGCGAGGAGGATGTGGTGGACAGCGATCCGGCGGGCGGCGAGGCCGCCGAAGATCTCGTCGCGGTACTCCTGGCGCAGCAGGGTCATCGGGACCACGAGGGTCCCGCCGAGCTCGGCGAGCATCGCGGCCGCGGTGTCGATGACCAGTCGGCGCCAGATCGGCAGGTCCTGGAAGTCGCCGACCTCGGCGAGGTGTTTGGGCGGCAGCAGACGAACGACCGCCGCGCCGATGTCCTCGGGGTCGAAGAGCGTGCTGTTCGGGATCAGTTCGATCAGTTCCCGTGCGGCGGTGGTCTTCCCCGCACCGAACGCGCCGTTGATCCAGACGATCACGGACTCCCCCTCTTCTGTTTGGCCCCCTGTGGCTTGCCCGTTCCACCCTGCCACGGAAACCAGCCGCAGATGAGGGCGCACAAGTCGGCGCCGGGGCCCCTCGTCCTGAGGGGCCCCGGCGCCGGGTCGTGCGAACCTCGTCAGTCGCCCTGTCCGAGGGCGGCCCCGTCCAGGCCGTCCAGGCTCTCACCGGCGACGGTGTGATCGAGGGTGCTGAGGGTCTTGTCGACGTCGAGGTGATCGACCTCCTCGCCCAGGGCGTGGGAGGGAGTGATCGCCGCGACGACGAAACCGGTGGCGAGGGAGGCGATGGCGAGCATGCTGCGCTTCTTCATGGCCTGATCAACGGCACCGGAGGAAATGGGTCACGCTGCCCTGCCCCGCGCCGCTCCCTTCCACCACAGTCGAACACGTTCTAACGTAAACGCCCACATGATGACGCGTACATGCAGTCATCGCACCTTCCGCTGGTTCGGAGGAACGTAATGATGCGTCACCTTCACACCCGCACGACCCGCCGAAGGATGGTCGCCGCACTCACGGTGCTGGCGTTCGCGGTGCCCGGGGCGGCTCCCGCCGTCGCGGGCGAGGAGGGCACGGGCTCACCCGCCCTGGCCGACGGCCTTGCCCTCACCCCGCCCATGGGCTTCAACAACTGGAACTCCACCCACTGCCGCGCCGAGTTCAACGAGTCCATGGTCAAGGGGATCGCGGACATCTTCGTCGACAAGGGCCTCAAGGACGCCGGCTACCAGTACGTCAACCTCGACGACTGCTGGGCCCTGCCGAACCGGGACGCCGACGGCAAACTCGTCCCGGACCCGGTCCGCTTCCCGAACGGGATCAAGGCCGTCGCCGACTATGCGCACTCCAAGGGGCTCAAGCTCGGCATCTACACCAGCGCGGGCACCAAGACCTGCGACAGCGTCGGTTTCCCGGGCGCGCTGGGCCACGAGTACAGCGACGCCCAGCAGTTCGCCGACTGGGGCGTCGACTACCTCAAGTACGACAACTGCAACAACCAGGGCGTGGACGCCAAGCTGCGCTACACGACCATGCGCGACGCCCTCAGGGCGACCGGCAGACCCATCGTCTACAGCATCTGCGAATGGGGCCAGAACAAGCCCTGGGAGTGGGCGGCGGACGTCGGCCACCTGTGGCGCACCACCGGCGACATCAGCGACAGCTGGGGCTCGATGCTGTCGATCCTCAAGCAGAACCTGCCGCTGGCGCCGCACGCCGGCCCCGGCCACTGGAACGACCCCGACATGCTGGAGGTCGGCAACGGCGGCATGACGGACACCGAGTACCGCTCGCACTTCTCGATGTGGTCGGTCATGGCCGCGCCCCTGCTCATCGGCAGCGACCTGCGCTCGGCCTCCGCGGAGACCTTCGAGATCCTGTCGAACAAGGAGGTCATCGCCGTCGACCAGGACCCGCTCGGCAAGCAGGGCAGCGTGGTCTCGTCCGAGGGCGGGCGCTGGGTGGTCGCCAAGGAGATGCGGGACGGCAGCCGTACGGTCGCCCTGTTCAACGAGTCGGGCAGCCCCCAGCGCATCGCCACCACCGCCGCGGCCGTCGGCCTGCCCGACGCCCACGCGTACACGCTGCGGGACCTGTGGCAGCACCGGAGCTACAACACCGCGGGCACGATCTCGGCGACCGTCCCCGCACACGGAACGGTCCTCGTGCGGGTCGCCGCCGACCGCGGGTGGCCCCAGCACCCGCCCGCCGTCGAACTCGGCCTGGACGGCAGCACCTTGGTCCAGACGGGCACGCCCGCCGCACTGACGACCACGGTCACCGACCTCGGACGCACCCCGGCCAGGCAGGTCTCCGTACGGCTGTCAGGACCCGCGGGCTGGGCCGTGAAGGCGACGTCGCCGACCTCCGCCCCGGCCCTGTCCACGGGCCGCTCACTGCGCACGAAGTGGTCGCTCACCGCTCCCGAGGGGGCGCCGACAGGGTCGTACGAACTGACGCTCAAGGCGAGTTACCGCTCACCGACCGGTGCCCGGGTCGACAGCACGCTGCCCTTCAGCGCGACCGTGGTGGTCCCGCCGCCCTCGGGCAGCTCCGGCCTCGGTGATCTGCCGTGGCTGTCCGCCTCCAACGGCTACGGTCCCGTCGAACGCAACACCAGCAACGGGGAGAGCGCCGCGGGTGACGGTCACCCGATCACCATCGGCGGGGTCGTGTACGCCAGGGGGCTCGGAGTCCACGCGGAGAGCTCCGTCGAGTACTACACGGGCGCGGCCTGCGAGACGGTCACCGCGCAGGTCGGCGTGGACGACGAGAAGGGCGCGAACGGCACGGTCGCTTTCGAGGTGTGGGCGGACGGCACCAAGGTGGCGTCCACCGGTGTCCTGACCAACGCCATGCCGGCCCAGCCCCTCACCGCGGACGTCACCGGCGCCCGGCTGGTCCGGCTGGTCGTCACCGACGGCGGCGACGGCATCGACTCGGACCACGCCGACTGGGGCGACGCGCAGTTGAGCTGCTGAGGGCCGGCTTACGCACGCGGTGGCCGGGCCCGTCTCCGGACCCGGCCACCGCGTGAACGTTTCTCTCGCACCGGTCGGCTCGGGTGCCGTCAGACCACCGCGGCCGCGTCGGTCCGCTTCGCAAGAGCCGCCGCGGCCGCTCCGACCAGCCCGGCGTCCGTGCCCATCTGCGCGGGCACGATCGTCAGGCGCTGCACGAAGGACAGGGTCGCGTAGTCGGCCAGCGCCTTGCGCAGGGGGTCGAAGAGGACGTCGCCCGCCTTGCCGACCCCGCCGCCGATGACCGCGATGTCGATCTCCACGAGGGTCGCGGTGGCCGCGATACCGGCGGCCAGCGCCTGGGCCGCCCGGGCGAACGAGGCCACGGCGACCGGATCGCCGCCCCGTGCCGCGTCGGCCACCGCGGCGGCGGACGTGTCGCCGTCGGGACCGGGCCGCCAGCCGTTCTCCAGCGCGCGCCGGGCGATGTTCGGACCGCTGGCTATGCGCTCCACGCAGCCGCGCGCGCCGCACGGGCACGGGTCGCCGTCGAGATCGACGCTGATGTGCCCGATGTGACCGGCGTTGCCGGTGGGCCCTGCGTGCAGCTGCCCGTTCAGCACCAGACCGCCGCCGACCCCGGTCGACACGACCATGCACAGCGCGTTGTCGTGCCCGCGCGCGGCCCCCTGCCAGTGCTCGGCCGCCGTGATGGCCACCCCGTCGCCGATCAGCTCCACGGGGAGCCCGCCGGCCGCCTCCCGGACCCTGCGGACCAGCGGATAGTCGCGCCAGCCCGGCACGTTCACCGGGCTCACGGTGCCGGTGGAGGCGTCCACCGGGCCCGCGCTGCCGATGCCGAGGGCGCCTGCACGCCCCCACAGCGGCGAGTCCGTGAGCTCGCCGAGGGTCTCCTCGACGGCACGCATCACGCTCTCGCCGTCCTCCTGCGCCGGCGTGGCGCGTTGTGCGCGGAGCAGGATCCGGCCGTGGCCGTCCACCAGCGCTCCGGCGATCTTGGTGCCGCCGATGTCGAGCGCAGCCACGAGGTCGGTGTGCATCAGTGTCAGTTCTCCCCGGTCAACCTTGAGGAATGGACAGGCCGGTCTCGCGGTGGGGGCGCTGGCCGACAGATTGCGATGGACAGTGTCTCCCGCATCTGACAACGTTGTCCAGGCTCTATGCTCGACGCCACATCCTCATACGAAATCATGGACCAGCGCATCCCGGTCGACGACAGGACAGGACGCCGTATCGTGCCCGAGACCCACAGCCGAGCAGACCGCCTCTCCACGACCCGGTACGGCAACCGTCCGACCATGAAGGACGTGGCCGCGCGAGCCGGCGTAGGGCTCAAGACGGTCTCACGCGTGGTCAACGGCGAAGCAGGGGTCACCCCCGAGACGGAGCACCGGGTCCGGGAGGCCATCGAGGCCCTCGGCTTCCGCCGCAACGACAGCGCGCGCGTACTGCGCAAGGGCCGCACCGCCAGCATCGGCCTGGTCCTGGAGGACCTCGCCGACCCGTTCTACGGCCCGCTCAGCCGCGCGGTGGAGGAGGTGGCCCGGGCCAACGGCGCCCTGCTCATCAACGGCTCCAGCGCCGAGGACCCGGAGCGCGAGCAGGAACTGGTGCTGGCCCTGTGCGCCCGGCGGGTGGACGGCCTGGTGGTGATCCCGGCCGGCGACGACCACCGCTATCTGGAGCCGGAGCTGAAGGCCGGCGTCGCCACGGTGTTCGTGGACCGTCCCGCGGGCCGGATCGACGCCGACGTCGTCCTCTCCGACAACTTCGGCGGGGCCCGCGACGCCGTGGCGCACCTGATCGCCCACGGTCACCGGCGGATCGGCTTCGTCGGCGACATGCCCCGCATCCACACGGCCGCCGAGCGGCTGCGCGGATACCGGGCCGCCATGGAGGACGCCGGCATCGAGGTGGCCGACGCCTGGACGTCGCTGGGCGTCACCGACCCCCAGCGGGTGCGCCGGGCGGCCGAGGAGATGCTCTCCGGCCCCTCCCCCGTCACCGCGATCTTCACCGGCAACAACCGGGTGACCGTCACCGTGATCCGGGTCCTCGCCGAGCACACCCGCAGAGTCGCCCTCGTCGGCTTCGACGACATCGAACTCGCGGATCTGCTCCAGCCGGGCGTCACGGTCGTCGCCCAGGACGCGGCGACGCTGGGGCGTACGGCCGCGGAGCGGCTGTTCCGCCAGCTGGACGGCACGCTGCTGACGCCGGAGCGGATCGAACTGCCGACGCGGCTGATCACCCGGGGCTCGGGCGAGCTGGCGCCCGCGGACTGAGCGACCATGGACGGCTTCACACTGAAGGCACTCGGCCTGGCCGAGGCTCCTCGCGATCATCCGCTGCGGTATCCGGGCGCCTGGCCGGCGGACTCCGCTCTGCTCGACGGCGACCGGCTGGTACCCCTTGCCGGGCCGCTGCCCCTGGACCGGTGGCGGGACGAGGAGCGCGCCCCCGTCCTCGCGGTCGGCTCCAACGCCAGTCCGGGACAACTGCGACACAAGATGGCGGAGTTCGCGATCGCCTCACCGGTCCCGATGGTGAAGGCACGGGTGACCGGTGTCGACGTGGGCGTCTCCGCACACGTGAGCCGCATGGGATACGTGTCCGCGTCACCTATCGAAGCGCGGTACGCGGTACGGGAGTTGTTCGTCATCTGGCTGGACGCCGAGCAGCTCGCGGTGATCGACGCGAGCGAGGGGGTGCCCCTGCCGCACGGCAACTACGGGCGGGCCTGGCTGCCCGCGCCCGAGGTGCGGGTCGAGCTGCCGGGCGGCGTCACGCTGCCCGGCGTCCACTCCTACGTCAACCGCCACGGCGTCCTGCACGACGGCACCGGCGCTCCGCGCACCCATCCCGGCCAGCGGGAGCTGCTGACCGAACTCCTCGTGGGGTCGGCCCGGTTGCGGGAGCTGTTCGGCGTCACACCGGAGGAGTTCGTGGCACGGGCCCGCGCCGACCGGCACCGGTGCGCGGCGGGCACCCGGCTCTTCGCCGACGAGAAGCGGGTCACGGAGTCCGGCCTGGAGCGGTACGTGACGGTTCAGCAGACCGGGAGTCCCGGCACCGGCTCGTCGTTGTTCCCGCCCTTGATGTAGACGTCGCTGACGTAGACACCGGTGTTGCCGCTGTCGTCGTCCGTCCTCGCCCACCACACGTTGGTCCACCCTCCGGACGTCTCGCGACGGCCCAGGTTCGACTGGCAGTAGAAGTAGTTGGTGCCCGCGTTGAGGACACCGGCCTCGGCGCCGGAGGCGGTGTAGGACTTGGCGGTCTTCCACACGGTGCAGTTGTACTTGCCGCCGCCGATGGCGGTGCAGGCCGGGGCCGGTGCCGGGGTGCTGGGGCCGCCGTCCCCGGTCGTGCCGCCGCCGTTCCCTGAGTCGCTGCCGCCCGCGTCGTCGCCACCCGAGCCACCGCCGGAGGAGTGCGCCTTGCCGGACGCGGAGGCACGGCTCGTGGGTTTGGCGCTGCCGTCCTTGCCCGGCGTCTCCTTCGCGCTCGGGCTCTTCTCGGCTTCCCCGTCCGTCAGCGCGGCGCTGCCTGATGTGTCGGCGTCGGTGCGCGCGGAGGCGGAGGAGGAGGCCGACGCACTTGTGCCGGACGCGGTCGGCCGGGCTTCCGCTTCGGCCTTGCCCGAGTTGTTCATCAAAGTGACGGCCGTGCCGGCCACCGCGAGTACGGCCGCGACGGCGGCGGCGAGCAGGACGCGCCGGTTTCGACGGGGCGTACGGGAGGGGGCCATGGGGGTCGTGTCGCGAGTCAGCTCGTGGCTGTGCGGCGACGGTCCCGGACGACCGCCTTGAGGAGGGGCGCCGAAGCCCAGCTCCGGCGAAGCGGCCTGTCCCGCGGCACCGTCCTGGGAAGCGGACCCCACCCACCAGGGCGCCGGGGCCGCGGCCTCGACCTGCCCCGCAGCACCCCCGGCAGGCTGAACCCGGGCGGGCTGCTGCCCGGCCCCCGCGGTCGGCTCGGCCCCCTCCGTCGCCTGCGATCCGAATTCCGGCTCCGACGCCGGACCGGCAGGGGCAACAGGCGCCGCCGGAACGTCGGGGACGGTCTCGGTCTGCCCCGCCGGTCCCGCCGTACCCCGCAAGGTCGTCGTGGGGCTGTCCGCCCCGGCGGCGCCGTCCGCCACCGCCTGCAGCAGTTCGCGCGCCTCCTCGGCCCCCGGGCGGGCCTCGGGCCGCTTGTCCAGCAGGCGCTGGAGCACGGGGCCGAGGGGCCCGGCACGGTGGGATTCGGGGAGCGGTTCGCCGACGATCGCGGTGAGAGTGGAGAACGTCGACGTACGGCGGAACGGCGACGCCCCCTCGATCGCCGCGTACAGCGTGGCACCGAGGGCCCACACGTCGGAGGCCGGTCCCGGGTCGCCGCCCTGGGCGCGCTCGGGCGCCATGTAGTCCAGGGACCCGACGAGGTGGCCGGTGCGGGTGAGGCTGGTGGCCGATCCGTCGCCCGGGTCGTCCATGGTGGCGATGCCGAAGTCCGTGAGCAGGACGCGGCCGGAGCGGTCGAGCAGGATGTTGCCGGGCTTGACGTCCCGGTGCAGTACACCCGCCTTGTGGGCGGCGGCCAGGGCGTCCATGACCTTGGCGCCGATGCCGGCCGCCTCGCGCGGGTCGAGGGTGCCCTGCTTGCGCAGCACCTGGTCCAGGGAGGGGCCCTCGACCAGCTCCATGACGATCAGCGGGCGGCCGTCGACCTCGGCCACGTCGTGCACCGCGACGACGCCGGGATGCCGGACCCTGGCCGCGGCACGCGCCTCGCGCTGCATCCGCAGCCGCAAATCCGCGAGTTCGGGACCGTCGGCGTCGGTGTAGGTCCGTAGTTCCTTGACGGCGACCTCACGGCCGAGGACCTCGTCCACGGCCCGCCAGACCACACCCATACCGCCGCGCCCGAGCTGGGCCACGACACGATAACGCCCGGCCAGCAGCCGACCGGTCTCGTCGTCCTGGCCTTTTCCTCTGGTCTCCCCCGAAGACAGCGCTGCCCCGTTCCTGTGACACGTCAATGCGTGCGGTACAGACTACGGGGCAGGAGTGACGACTCCAGCCGGTGGTTGCGACTGTGACAGGGCCGCTACGTCTTCCGCCACTTCGTGGAGACGATCCCGTGGAGACGTTTCGTGAAGGCTGTCCCGCGGAGGCTATTTCGCGGAGGCGGTCAGATCACCGCGCCGGGGCGCCGCGTAGCCCTCCAGGTCGGCCCGGGTCAGGCCGGTCAGCCGCGCGACCTCACCGATGTCCAGGGCGCCGCAGTCGAGACCGCGCAGCAGATAGCCGCTGAGCGCCTTGGCGGTGGCGGGCTCGTCCATGACGTCGCCGCCGGCCCGGTTGGCGTACCGGGCGAGACGGTCGGCGGCCTGCTCGAAGCCCTCGCGGTAGAAGGCGAACACGGCCGCGTAGCGGGTGGGGAGGTGGCCGGGGTGCATGTCCCAGCCCTGGTAGTAGGCGCGGGCCAGGGCCCGGCGCGTCAGGCCGTAGTGCAGCCGCCAGGCGTCGTGGACCTTGGCCGTGGGCCCGACCGGCAGGACGTTCGTGGAGCCGTCCGAGACCCGTACGCCGGTGCCCGCGGCCGCGACCTGCATGATCGCCTTGGCGTGGTCGGCCGCGGGGTGGTCGCTGGCCTGGTAGGCGGCGGAGACGCCGAGGCAGGCGCTGTAGTCGAAGGTGCCGTAGTGCAGTCCGGTGGCGCGGCCCTCGGCGGCCTGGATCATGCGGGCGACGGTGGCGGTGCCGTCGGTGGCCAGGATGGACTGGCTGGTCTCGATCTGGATCTCGAACCCGAGCCGGCCGGAGTCCAGGCCGTGGGTCTTCTCGAAGGCCTCCAGGAGCCGGGCGAACGCGGTGACCTGCTCGGCGTAGGTCACCTTCGGCAGGGTCAGCACCAGCCCCTCGGGCAGGCCGCCGGCGGCCATCAGACCGGTGAGGAAGACGTCGAGGGTCCGGATGCCCCGGTCGCGGACCGCCGCCTCCATGCACTTCACGCGGATGCCCATGTACGGCGCCGCCGTGCCGTTCCTGTACGCCTCGGCGATCAGCCGGGCCGCGCGGGCCGCCGTCTCGTCCTCCTCGGCGTCCGGGCGCGGGCCGTAGCCGTCCTCGAAGTCGACGCGCAGGTCCTCGATCGGCTCGTGCTCCAGTTTGGCCCGCACGCGCGCGTGGACGGGCTCGGCGAGTTCGTCGGACAGCCCGAGGACGGCGGCGAAGGACGCGGCGTCCGGGGCGTGGGTGTCGAGGGCCGCGAGGGCCTTCTCGCCCCAGGAGCGGACGGTGTCGGCGGTGAAGACGTCACCGGGGACGTAGACGGTGTGCACGGGCTGGCGGGTGCCGGGGTCTCCGGGGTAGCGGCGCTCCAGTTCGGCGTCGACCGGCGCGAGGGAGGCGCTGATCTCCTCGCTGACGGCTCCCGCGAGGCTTGTCGCCACCTGCTCCTGCTGGCCCTGACCCATCCCACACCCTCCTGTTTTCCGCTCTACGGAATCAACAATCCGTAGAGCGAAGTTATCCGCGAAGCCTCCCGAGGGTCAACACCCCGTCCACAGCATGAGCCGTCGCGTTCACGCAAGGTGCCGAGATCCCCTACGCCGTCTACCGCACACCGGCTCGACCATTCATCCTGTCCCGTCGGGAGGGAAACAACATGTCGGACACCCACAGAATGACGCGTCGCATGGGCCTCAGAACCGCCGTGGCCGCCGCCTTCACCGTGCCGCTGATGGGCACGCTGCCGGCCTCCGCCGCCAAGCCGAACCACCGCCGACTCGATGTCATGACGTTCAATCTGCGTTTCGCCAGTACCTCCGAACCCAACAGCTGGACGGTCCGCCGCCCGGTGATGCGCCAACTCCTGCGCCAGGAGGCACCCACCGTGATGGGCACCCAGGAGGGCCTCTACCAGCAGCTGCTCGACATCCACTCCGACCTGGGAACGCACTACGACTGGATCGGCACCGGCCGTGAGGGCGGCAGCCACGACGAGTCCACGGCGGTCTTCTACGACACCCGGCGTCTGGCCCCCGTCGAGCACGACACGCTCTGGCTCTCCGACACTCCCCGGGTCATCGGCTCGAACACCTGGGGCGCCGCGCTCCCCCGGATCGTCACCTGGGTCCGCTTCCGCGACCTGGCAGCCGGCGGACGGGAGTTCTACGTCCTCAACACCCACTTCGACCATGTGGGGCAGTACGCGCGCGAGCGTTCGGCACAGTTTCTCGGGGAGAGGATCGCCGAGTTCGACCGCACGTCACCGGTCCTCGTGACCGGCGACTTCAACGCCGAGGCCCACGACAACCGGGCGTACGACATCCTGCTCGCGACGGGACTCGTCGACACCTGGGACGCGGCCGCCGAACGCAGCAGGCTGTACGCCACCTTCCACGGCTACAAACCCCTCACCCCCGACGGTGACCGCATCGACTGGATCCTCGCCGCCCCGGGCACGACCGTGCACCGGGCCGTCATCAACACCTTCGCGATGAACGGGCAGTTCCCGAGCGACCACCTGCCGGTGCAGGCCACGCTGACCCTGGGATGAGCCGAGGCCCCCGCGACCGCGTCGGCGGTCACGGGGGCCTCGTACGCCCGGATCGGGATCAGCCCTTGCGGGTCTTGATCTCCTCGGTGAGGGCGGGGACCACGTCGAAGAGGTCGCCGACGACGCCGTAGTCGACGAGGTCGAAGATCGGGGCCTCGGCGTCCTTGTTGACCGCCACGATCGTCTTCGAGGTCTGCATGCCCGCGCGGTGCTGGATCGCGCCGGAGATGCCGTTGGCGATGTACAGCTGCGGCGAGACCGACTTGCCGGTCTGGCCGACCTGGTTGGTGTGCGGGTACCAGCCGGCGTCCACCGCGGCACGCGAGGCACCGACGGCCGCACCGAGGGAGTCGGCGAGGGCCTCGATGATCGCGAAGTTCTCGGAGCCGTTGACGCCGCGGCCGCCGGAGACCACGATCGCGGCCTCGGTCAGCTCCGGACGCCCGGTCGACTCGCGCGGGGTACGGCCGGTCACCTTGGTGCCGGTGGCCTGCGCGGAGAAGGTCACGCTCAGCTCCGAGACCGCGGCGTCGGCCGGGGCGGCCTCGACGGCGGCGGAGTTGGGCTTCACCGTGATGACCGGGGTGCCCTTGGAGACCCGGGACTTGGTGGTGAAGGAGGCGGCGAACACCGACTGGGTGGCCACCGGGCCCTCGTCGCCGGCCTCCAGGTCGACGGCGTCGGTGATGATGCCGGAGCCGATGCGCAGCGCCAGACGGGCGGCGATCTCCTTGCCCTCGGCGGAGGACGGGACCAGCACGGCGGCCGGGGAGATGGCCTCGACGGCCGCCTGGAGGGCGTCGACCTTGGGTACGACGAGGTAGTCGGCGTACTCGGAGGCGTCGTGGGTGAGGACCTTGACGGCGCCGTGCTCGCCCAGGACGGCGGCGGTGTCGGCGGCACCGGCACCGAGCGCGACGGCGACGGGCTCGCCGATACGGCGGGCCAGGGTCAGCAGCTCCAGGGTGGGCTTGCGGACGGCACCGTCCACGTGGTCGACGTAGACGAGAACTTCAGCCATGGGAATGCTCTCCTGCGGATTGCGAAGGCTTAAGGGGCGGTAAGGGGGTGAGCCTCGGCGGGCCAGTGACCCTTAGATGAACTTCTGGCTCGCGAGGAACTCGGCGAGCTGCTTGCCGCCCTCGCCCTCGTCCTTGACGATCGTGCCGGCCGTGCGGGCCGGACGCTGCGCGGCAGAGTCGACCGTCGTGTAGGAGCCCTCCAGGCCGACCTGTCCGGCCTCCAGGTCCAGGTCGGACAGGTCCCAGGACTCCACCGGCTTCTTCTTGGCCGCCATGATGCCCTTGAAGGAGGGGTAACGCGCCTCGCCCGACTGGTCGGTGACCGAGACCACGGCCGGGAGGGAGGCCTCCAGCTGCTCCGAGGCGGCGTCGCCGTCACGGCGGCCCTTGACGGTGCCGTCCTCGACGGAGACCTCGGAGAGCAGCGTGATCTGCGGGACGCCCAGGCGCTCGGCCAGCAGGGCCGGGACGACGCCCATGGTGCCGTCGGTGGAGGCCAGGCCCGAGATCACCAGGTCGTAACCGGCCTTCTCGATGGCCTTGGCAAGGACCAGGGAGGTGCCGATGACGTCGGTGCCGTGCAGGTCGTCGTCCTCGACGTGGACGGCCTTGTCGGCGCCCATGGACAGCGCCTTGCGGAGCGCGTCCTTGGCGTCCTCGGGGCCGACGGTCAGGACCGTGACCTCGACGTCGTCGTCGGAGTTCTCGGAGATCTGCAGCGCCTGCTCGACCGCGTACTCGTCGAGCTCGGAGAGCAGACCGTCCACGTCGTCCCGGTCGACGGTCAGGTCATCGGCGAAGTGCCGGTCGCCGGTGGCGTCGGGCACGTACTTCACAGTGACAACGATCCTCAAGCTCACGCCGGCTCTCCTACTGCATCGTCATTTTTCGGCTGCCTCTTGCAGGCAGCATAGGCGCCCCAAGCGGCCGATCCCGGTCGGGGCGGGCTGTGCTCCGACCGAAATATTACTCACCAGTACATCCAGCATGTGCCCGCTAAGCAAGCGCTTTGAACTGTGACCTTCGCAACGCAGCGTAATCGGAACTCGACGGCCCCGCAGCACGGCGGAAGCGTCACTGAGCCGATCAGTCGCGCAGGCCGTTGAACCGGCCCTGGTGGTAGAGCAGCGGCCGGCCGGCGCCGGCCGGGTCTCCGAGCCGTACCTCGGCCAGCACGATGCGGTGATCACCGGCGGGCACGCGCGCGTGGACCCGGCACACCAGCCAGGCCAGTACGCCGTCGAGGACGGGGACGCCTTCGGGCCCCTCGCGCCAGGCGGTGGGCACGCCGAAACGGTCGGCGCCGCTGCGGGCGAAGGTGGCCGCCAGCTCCTCCTGGTGCTCGCCGAGTATGTGCACGCCGACGTGGTCGGCCCGGGATATCGCGGGCCAGCTGGAGGCGCCGGTCCCGATCCCGAAGGACAGCATCGGGGGTTCGGCGGAGACCGAGGCGAGCGAGGTGGCGGTGAAGCCGACGGGGCCGGCGTCACTGTTCGCTGTGATCACCGCGACTCCCGCCGCATGCCGCCGGAAGACGGAGCGCAGGAGGTCGGGAGAGGCGAGCCGGGGGCTGCCGAGGTCGGACGTGGCCGTCATGCGGTGTTCCTTCTGCGAGGAGTGTCGAGCCGGACCGTGACTGCTCAACAGACCGGACAGCGCGCGCTCGCGGTGCGGGCGAGGTCGACGTGGACCCGCCCGAACAGAAGGAGTTCCGTAGGCATACGGTCAGGCTGACGATAGGTGTGGTGCGCAGTCAAGTGGGTTCCGGCATATGGGAGATGCGTCACCATGCGGGCACCCGGTGTCACACCGCCTCACCGATCGCCGCGATGACGTCCGCCTTGCGCGGCTGGCCGGTGGCCCGCCGTACGACCCTTCCCTCGGCGTCGAGGACCAGCACGGTCGGCGTCTTGAGGATGTCGAGCGCACGGACCAGGTCGAGGTTCTGCTCGGCGTCGATCTCGACATGGGCCACGCCCGGGACCAGGCCGGCGACCTCACCGAGCACCCGCCGGGTCGCCCGGCAGGGCGCGCAGAAGGCGCTGGAGAACTGGACGAGCGTGGCGCGCTCACCGAGGTCCTCGCCCAACTCGGCCGCCCCGAGCCTCTTGCCGTCGTCGCGCCCGCGCACCCGAACTCTCCCGCTCCGCCGCCGTTGCAGCACTCCGTAGGCACTCGCCGCCGCGAGCACCGCCACGCACACCACCAGTCCAGTCATCACCCGCACAAGCATTCACGAGACTGCAAAGATTCCCGACTCCCCCCGGTCTTTCCGTTGCGGAATGCTTGATTCATGGACATCGATGCAAGGGGGCCGCGCTTCGGCGCGGCCGTGACGACCGTCGTACTAGCGGCCGTTCTGATCACGGGCAGCGTCTGGCTGCTGGCCTGGCAGACGCTGGCGTTCGCGCTGGGCGCGGCCGGCGGGGTGGGCCGATCGCCGTACGGTCTGCTGTTCCGCAGGGTCGTACGGCCGCGGATCGGGCCGCCGACCGAGTTCGAGGCGCCGGAGCCGCCACGGTTCGCGCAGGCCGTGGGCCTGGCCTTCGCGGCCCTCGGGCTCGTGGGATACGGGATCGGACCGGAGTGGCTCGGACTCGCCGCCACCGGCGCGGCGCTCGCGGCAGCCTTCCTCAACGCCACCTTCGGGTACTGCCTGGGTTGCGAGATGTACCTGCTCGTGCGGCGGGTGGCGGTACGCGCGGAGTAAAGGAGGTTTAAAAGCCCAAGGTGGATCAGGGCCGACGTGACGAGAATCTCTTCCCGGGCGGGCACCAGGACTGGCTCCCCGTCCGTTCTTCGGGCACGATCTGCGAGATGCCGTAAACCTACGGCTGCGTAACTTATTGCCGGGAGTCGGCTTCCCGGGCAGAGCAGGAAGGGCTCACCCCGCCCATGGCAGAGCTTGTCTACCGTCCCGTCGTCGGATTCGCCCAGGCCCTGTTCAAGGCCTGGGATCTCAAGATCGACTGCAAGGGTTCGGAGAACATCCCGCGCTCGGGCGGCGCCGTACTGGTGAGCAACCACATCAGCTACCTGGACTTCGTCTTCAACGGCCTGGCCGTGCTCCCGCAGAAACGTCTCGTGCGGTTCATGGCGAAGGAGTCCGTCTTCCGTCACAAGGTCTCGGGCCCGCTGATGCGCGGGATGAAGCACATCCCGGTCGACCGCACGCAGGGCGAGACGGCGTACGCCCACGCCCTGGAGTCGCTGCGGTCGGGCGAGATCGTCGGGGTCTTCCCGGAGGCGACGATCTCGCAGTCCTTCACGCTGAAGAGCTTCAAGTCGGGCGCGGCGCGGATGGCACAGGAGGCCGGCGTCCCGCTGATCCCGATGGCCGTCTGGGGCACGCAGCGGCTGTGGACCAAGGGGCACCCGCGCAACTTCAAGCGCAGCCACATCCCGATCACCATGCGGGTCGGGGAGGCGATCGAGGCGTCCCGCGACAAGTACGCGGGGGCGATCACCCGGCAGCTGCGCGAGCGGGTCAACGAGTTGCTGGAAGCCGCCCAGCGGGCCTACCCCGTGCGCCCCAAGGGGCCGGACGACACGTGGTGGATGCCGGCGCATCTCGGGGGTACGGCGCCTACTCCGGAGCAGGTGCGCGAGGCAGAGGCGCGGTAGCCGGCTCGATCCGCGCCCCCGGACTGAACCTCTCCAGCAGTTCGGCCAGTTCGGTGGCCGCCCTCTCCACGTCGGCGAGCGGCATCGGGGCCATGGCCTCCAGCAGGAAGACGCCCGAGGCCGTCCCCTCGGTCAGCCGGGTTCGAGGGCCCTGGCGCCAGTTCCAGCGACGGCAGGTCACGCCGGTCGCGTCGCGCCAGATCACCTCGCCGGGGGCGGGGTGATCGACGACCTCCGTGCCGCCGGCCACGGTCACGAAGCCCTCGTCACCGCCGGCCCGGACAAGGTGCGTCCCGCCCTGGACGCGGTCGAGGTCCTCGCCGCCCACGGGGACGAGGTGCGCGACGCCGATCGCGTTGCAGAGGTCGACCAGGAGGTTGATGCGGGCCGGCCCCGCGTGCGACAGGGCCCTGTTCGCCGGCGCCTCCTCCGAGTTGCGGGTGCGCGACGGCTTCGAGCCGGACGCCGTGCGGACCTCCCGCCGGCCGCCATGTGCGGTCCTCGTGCGGGGCGCGCCCGTCCAGTCGTACGGCGAGCCGGCGGGCCGCGTCGTCGAGCAGCGCCGAACCGGCTCAGGCGCTGGGCCCGTTGACCAGTCCGCGGGCCTTGATGGCGAGGTGCGTGAAGCCGGGTGCGGGAGCGCGCACCTCGTCGGACACGGTCACGGGGAGGGTCATCGGATGCCTCCGAGTGCGGTGGGGAGCGTCTTCCAGAGGTACGGCCGGTCGGGGGCGGCCTTGAGGACGCTCAGAACGGCCGGGTGCGGTTCGGCGTACAGGACCGGGTAGTCCATCTCGTTGGACTCCGGGTCAGGCTTGAAGGCCAGTCGCTCGCCGTCGAGGGAGAACTGGGCGTCCACACCCGGCTTGTTGCCCCGGGGGTCCTGGCGGTGCCAGGCGCCGTTGAACCGGACGGCGACCAGGCCGTGCACCACGTCGAACTTCTGGTAGCAGAGCGCGGCCGGGATGTCCTCGGCGCGCAGCAGGGCGGCCAGCGCGTGGGCCTTGGCATAGCAGATGCCGGTGCCCTGCTCCAGGACGTCGGAGGCCCGCCAGGTGACGCGGAGGTCGCCGGAGTCCTGGGAGTGCGGGATCGTGTCGCGGACGAACTCGAACGCCAGTTGCGCATAGGAATACGAGTCGGCCGCCTCTTTGGCGAGACGTGCGGCCACCTCTCGGACGATCGGGTGGCCATGGTCGATGACCTCGTCAGCGGCCAGGTACGCGGAAAGGTCAGGGGTGTTCTGGATCAGCTCCATGCCCGCAGAGCATAGGGAGACGATCAGCCCCGGGTCAATTAATTTACCTTGCTCGGTATATTTATGCAGAGTAGCAATGGACGGTCACCACCTGGGACGCGCTCCACCGCTGGTCGACGGTGGCGAGCCTCGTCCAGCCCAGCCGTTCGTAGAGGGCCGCCGCGGCGGTGTCGGACGCGACCACGTCGAGCACCGGGTGCAGGCCGCGGTGCCGTGCCTCCTCCACCGCTCGACCGATCAGCAGCGCACCGATCCCGTGCCCTCTCGCCCACGGGGCGACGAACAACCGGCCGACCACCGCGGCCTGTTCCCCGCTCGTGCCGTTGCGCTCGCCCCAGAGGACAGGGGCCAGGTCGCCTTCGGCGCTGCGGGTGAGGCCGACATGACCCGCCACCCGGCCGTCGAGATCGGCGACCCAACTGCCCAGCGCCGAAGCCGGTGTCAGCCAATCGCGGGGCCGGGCAGGCCAGTTCACCGGGTAGCCGTCCTGCCGGTGCACCTCGGCCAGCACCCGCACGCACGCCTGGACGTCGTCATCGGTCCTCGGCCGGACCCGGTTCTGTGTCTTGTCCACTCCGGCATGCAAGCACAGGTGGACTCCGGCCCGGCCCGCGTCTAGCGCGCCATCTCCTCCTTCAGCGCCGCCACGAACGCGTCCACGTCGTCCTCGGTGGTGTCGAAGGCGCACATCCAGCGGACGACGCCCGCGGCCTCGTCCCAGAAGTAGAAGCGGAAACGCTTCTGGAGGCGCTCGCTCACGTCGTGCGGGAGCTTGGCGAAGACACCGTTGGCCTGGACCGGGTAGAGAATCTCGACGCCGTGGACGGCACGGACACCCTCGGCCAGGCGCTGGGCCATCTCGTTGGCGTGGCGGGCGTTGCGCAGCCACAGGTCCCTGGCGAGCAGGGCCTCCAGCTGCACCGACACGAAACGCATCTTGGAGGCGAGCTGCATGGACAGCTTGCGCAGGTGCTTCATGTGGGAGACCGCGTCCTGGTTGATCACCACGACCGCCTCGCCGAACAGCGCGCCGTTCTTCGTCCCGCCCAGGGAGAGGATGTCGACGCCGACCGCGTTGGTGAACGTGCGCATGGGGACGTCCAGGGAGGCGGCCGCGTTGGCCATGCGGGAGCCGTCCAGGTGGACCTTCATGCCGTGCGCGTGGGCATGGTCGCAGATCGCGCGGATCTCGTCGGGCGTGTAGAGGGTGCCGAGCTCCGTGGACTGGGTGATCGAGACGACCTGCGGCATCGCCCGGTGCTCGTCCTCCCAGCCCCAGGCCTGCTTGTCGATCAGTTCGGGCGTGAGCTTGCCGTCCGGGGTGGACACGGTGAGCAGCTTGAGGCCGCCCATGCGCTCGGGGGCGCCGCCCTCGTCCACGTTGATGTGCGCGCTCTCGGCGCAGATCACCGCGCCCCAGCGGTCGGTGACCGCCTGGAGCGCGACGACGTTGGCGCCGGTGCCGTTGAAGACCGGGAAGGCCTCGGCCGTGGCCCCGAAGTGGCTGCGGACGATCCGCTGGAGGTTCTCGGTGTAGTCGTCCTCGCCGTACGCGACCTGGTGCCCGCCGTTGGCGAGGGCCAGGGCGGCGAGCACCTCCGGGTGGGCGCCGGCGTAGTTGTCGCTGGCGAAGCCTCGGACGTCCGGGTCGTGATGGCGACGAGCCTGCGTAAAGGAGGCCTTCGGAGGGTTCACGGCTTCTCGGTCAGCCACAGACGGTTTCCGTTCACTTCGGCGGCGGGCTTGTCCCAGACACCGGCGATCGCCTCAGCCAGATCCTTGACGTCCGTGAAGCCCGCGAACTTCGCGTTGGGCCGCTCGGCGCGCATGGCGTCGTGCACCAGTGCCTTCACCACCAGGATCGCAGCCGCGGAAGTGGGCCCGTCGGCGCCCCCGGCCTTGCGGAAGGCGTCGGCGAGAGCGAGCGTCCAGGCCTCGGCGGCGGCCTTGGCGGCGGCGTACGAGGCGTTGCCCGCCGTGGGCTTCGTCGCGCCGGCGGCGCTGATCAGGAGATAGCGGCCGCGCTCGCTGCGCTGCAGACCCTCGAAGAAGGCGAGGGAGGTGTGCTGCACGGTGCGGATGAGCAGCAGTTCCAGGAAGTCCCAGTCGTCCAGGCTCGACTTGATGAAGGTCTCGCTGCCGCGCCAGCCGCCGACGAGGTGGACCAGGCCGTCGACACGGCCGAAGTCCTTCTCGATGTGCGCGGCCCAGTCGCGGGTGGAGTCCAGGTCGAGCAGGTCGACCGGCTCGCCGGTCACGGTGGCGCCGCCCGAGGCGTAGCTCGCCGCGTCGACGGCCTCCGCGAGCCGCTCCGGGTCGTTGTCCGCGCCGACGACTGTCGCGCCCGCCTCGGCAAGTCGCAGCAGTGTCGCGCGGCCCGCGGGACCGCCCGCGCCGGCCACCGCGATCACCGCACCGCTGAGAGCTCCGTTCCCCACCATGCGCTTCGCCTCCTGAGCTGTTGTGGTGCGGTCGCTCACGCGGCGACCCGCTCGGCACTCTCCGCCGTGATGCCCCGCGTGGAGGCGATCACGTTCTTGAGCTTCTTGGAGAGGGCCTCATAGAACATGCTCAGCGGAAACTCGTCCGGAAGCACGTCATCGACGAGTTTCCGGGGCGGCAGCGACAGGTCGAGGGCGTCGGGGCCCTTGGCCCACTTGGAGCCCGGGTGCGGGGCGAGGTACTGCGACACCAGGTCGTACGCGGCGAACCAGTGGACCAGCTTCGGGCGGTCGATGCCCGCTCGGTACAGGTCCTCGATGTCGGCGCACAGCTGGTTGGTGACCTCGGGGGCGCGCTGCCAGTCGATGAACAGCTTGTTGTCGGTCCAGCGGACGACGTCGTGCTTGTGCAGGTAGGCGAAGAGGAGCTGGCCGCCGAGGCCGTCGTAGTTGCGCACGCGCTCGCCGGTGACCGGGAAGCGGAACATGCGGTCGAAGAGGACCGCGTACTGCACGTCACGGGCCTGCGGGACGCCGTCGGCCTCCAGCTTCACGGCCTCCTTGAAGGCGGTGAGGTCGCAGCGCAGCTCCTCGAGGCCGTACATCCAGAACGGCTGACGCTGCTTGATCATGAACGGGTCGAAGGGCAGGTCGCCGTGGCTGTGGGTGCGGTCGTGGACCATGTCCCACAGGACGAAGGCCTCCTCGCAGCGCTTCTGGTCGTGGACCATGGCGGCGATGTCCTCGGGCAGCTCCAGTCCCAGGATGTCGACGGCTGCGTCGGTGACCCGGCGGAAGCGGGCGGCCTCCCGGTCGCAGAAGATGCCGCCCCAGGAGAAACGTTCCGGCGCCTCGCGCACGGCGATGGTCTCCGGGAAGAGGACGGCGGAGTTGGTGTCGTAGCCGGCCGTGAAGTCCTCGAACTTGATGCCGCAGAACAGCGGGTTGTCGTAGCGGGTCCGCTCCAGTTCGGCCAGCCACTCGGGCCAGACCATGCGCAGCACGACCGCCTCCAGGTTGCGGTCGGGGTTGCCGTTCTGCGTGTACATCGGGAAGACGACCAGGTGCTGGAGGCCGTCAGCGCGGTTCGCCGCGGGCTGGAAGGCCAGCAGCGAGTCGAGGAAGTCGGGCACCTCGAAGCCGCCCTCGGACCAGCGACTGAGGTCCTTGGCGAGGGCGCCGTGGTAGTCGGCGTCGTGCGGCAGCAGCGGCGACAGCTCCTGCACCGCCTCGACGACACGCCGTACGGCGGCCTCGGCGTCCGCACGCGCGGGCGCGCCCTCGGCCTGGAAGTCGATCGACCCGTCCTTGGACTGCCATGGCCGGATCCGCTCCACGGCATCCTTGAGCACAGGCCATGCCGGGTGCTCCACCACCCTGGTCACGGGAGGAACAAGGTCCCCCGAAGCCGTCTGCACAAGAATTTCCGTCATGTCCCATCCTCCACGGGAGAAGCTCGCGTACAGAGACCGTATACATACGAGCTTCCGCCCAGCAAGAGCGCACTCGGGAAGTTATCCTGCACACCCCAATGGTCACCGAATTTTTTCCTGTCGGAAGCCATGAACGCAGCGATTCCGGGTAACCGAGATCACTCCCCGGCCCGCCTCGGCGATCCCTCGCGCACGCACGGGTCCCTCACGCGGTGTAGCCGTTAGGCTGCGGCTCTGCACCGAGCCGCCGTCGACGGAAGCGAGTTGAACCTTGAACTTCCTTACCATCGGTCATCGCGGAGTCATGGGTACCGAACCCGAGAACACCCTCCGTTCCTTCGTCGCCGCCCAGCAGGCCGGCCTCGACGTCATCGAACTCGATCTGCATCTGAGCAAGGACGGCGCCCTCGTCGTCATGCACGACACCGACGTGGACCGCACGACCGACGGAACCGGCCCGATCGCCGAGAAGACCCTCACCGAGCTGCGCGCCCTGGACGCGGGCCGCGGGGAACGCGTCCCGGTGTTCGAGGAGGTCCTGGACGCGGTGCGGTCGCCGCTCCAGGCCGAGATCAAGGACATCGCGGCGGCCCGCGCGCTGGCCGAGGTCATGCTCCGGCGGGACCTGGTCTCCCGGGTCGAGGTGTCCTCGTTCCACGACGAGGCGATCGCCGAGATCGGCCGCCTGGTACCCGGCGTACGGACCGCGCTGATCGGCAGCCGGTTCGGCCCCGACATTGTGGAGCGCGCCGTCGAGGCCGGTGCGGAAACGGTCTGCCTGAACATCCGCCGGCTGACCCTGGAGGTCGTGGAGGCGGCCCGCAAGGCGGACCTGAAGATCATCGGCTGGGTGGTGAACACCCAGGACCAACTGCGCCTTGTACGGGCCCTGGGCCTGGACGGCGCGACGACCGACTACCCGGAGATCAAGCGCACCGGCCGCTTCACCGCGTGAGCCGGGGCGGGAACGTCACACCAGCGGCTTGACCAGCAGCTCGAACTGCAGGTCGTCGCGCTGCGGAACACCGAAGCGCTCGTCGCCGTACGGGAACGGCGTCATCTTTCCCGTACGGCGGTAGCCGCGCCGCTCGTACCAGGCGATGAGGTCCTCGCGCACGGAGATCACGGTCATGTGCATCTCGGTGACCCCCAGGTCTCCCGCGCGATGCGCTCCGCCGCCGCGATGATCACCTTGCCGAGGCCGCCGCCCTGGAGGCCGGGACTGACCGCGAACATCCCGAAGTACGCGTAGTCGCCCCGGTGTTCGAGCTGGCAGCAGGCGACGACCTGCCCGTCCCGCTCCACGGTCAGCAGCTTGCTGTCGGGCGACTTGATGACCGCGAGCACACCCTCCGGGCCGGTCCGCTGCCCCGCCAGGATGTCCGCCTCGGTGGTCCACCCGGCCCGGCTGTCGTCCCCGCGGTACGCCGACTCGACCAGCGCGACCAGCGCGTCCACGTCGGCGCCGGTGGAGTCACGGAAGGTGAGGCCGCCGGTGGTCTCCATGGGGCGCATCTCCACTTCAAGCGCACGACTCGGGCAGATCGAGAGTAACGCCCCGGATAGGCTCGCCCGCATGGTGCACGTACTGAGCGGCCGCGTCCTGCTGCGGCCCACGGATCCGGAGCGTTCCCGAGTCTTCTACGGCGACCAGCTGGGCCTCGCCGTGTACCGCGAGTTCGGTGCGGGCCCGGAGCGGGGCACCGTCTACTTCCTCGGCGGTGGCTTCCTGGAGCTGTCGGGACGCTCGGAGGCTCCGCCGGCCGCGGACGTCCGGCTGTGGCTCCAGGTCCCGGACGTGACCGCGGCGCACGAGGAGCTGCTGGCGAAGGGTGTCGAGATCGTGCGGCCGCCGGTCAAGGAGCCGTGGGGGCTGGTCGAGATGTGGGTGGCGGACCCGGACGGCACCCCGATCGTGCTGGTGGAGGTGCCGGCGGACCATCCGATCCGGTACCGGCCGGGAATCTGAGCCGTCGTCCTGACGGCAGGCATCCGGTGTGATGCCGACCGTTCGGCCGACTTGGATATGCTCCGCCGACCGCCGTGGCCCGAGGGCGCCGAGCAGTGGAGGAGCACATGAGCGTGGACCTGAACGCCCCGGCCTTTCGCAGGCAGAGATGGGCGGCCAGGACGTCCCTGGCGGCGGCCGCCCTCGCGGTCCTGCTCCCTCTTGCCTACGGCGGTCTCGGCGGCGTTCTGCTGCTGGCCGCCGGGCTCGCGGGCGCGGCCGTCACGGCGGCGGCGGTGTGGTGGACGCTGACGCGGCGCGGACCGGAGCGCTGGCTGGCGGCGGGCCTCGCGGTCGTCACCCCCACGCTCGTCCTGGTCCTGTTCGTGGTCACCCTGGGATGGGTGATCCTGCTGTCGCCGGCGCTGTGGAGCGTGGCCGTGTGGAGTGGCCGGTACGCGCTGCGCAGCGCCGGCACCCGTCCGAAGCGGATGAAGGAGCACCGGGCGCGGTCCGTGCGACACCCCTTCCTGATCATGAACCCCCGTTCCGGAGGCGGGAAGGTCGGGCAGTTCCGGCTGCGGGAGAAGGCCGAAGACCTGGGCGCCCAGGTGGTGGTGCTCGACCCGGAGGAGCATCAGGACGTGACCGCGCTGGCACGGGCGGCCGTGGCGGAGGGCGCGGACCTGCTCGGCGTCGCGGGCGGCGACGGCACCCAGGCGCTGGTCGCCGCCGTCGCCGCGGAACACGACCTGCCGTTCCTCGTCATCTCCGCCGGCACCCGCAACCACTTCGCCATGGATCTCGGCCTCGACCGCACCGACCCCTCGACCTGCCTCGACGCGCTCACCGACGGGGTAGAACTCCGGGTGGACCTCGGCTTCGTGGCGGATCGCCCGTTCGTCAACAACGCCTCCTTCGGCGCGTACGCGGCGGTCGTCCAGAGTCCCGCCTACCGCGACGACAAGATCGGCACCACGCTGGAGCTCCTGCCCGATCTGCTCACCCGGCAGCGCGGCCCGCAGCTGACCGCGCGGGTCGACGCGACCACGATCGACGGCCCGCAGGCCGTGCTGGTGAGCAACAACGCCTACCGCACCGGTGATCCCGTGGGCCTGGGCCGCCGCGAGCGGCTCGACTCCGGGCTGCTCGGCATCCTCGGGGTCCGGGTGGACAGTGCGGCCGAGGCGGCGGCCCTGCTGCTCGACCCCGATCCGCAGGGTCTCGCGGTGCTGTCCGCGCGGGAGGTGGTCGTCGACGCCGACCACCCGGAGATCGAGGTCGGCGTCGACGGCGAGGCCCTGGTCCTGCCCACCCCGGTCCACTGCCGTATCGCGCCCGGGGTCCTCCGCGTCCGTGTCCCGAGGAAACGGCCTGGCGTACCGGCGGCCCAACCCCGCCTGAACTGGCGCCGGTTGCGCAAGCTGGCGGCACCGGCCGGGCGGGCGTGAGCGGTTTTGGGGGAAGCGGGTTGCGCTGGAGTGCGCTCCAGTTCATAGCGTCGTACGCACGACCTGCCTGAAGGGGAACTGATCGTGCGGTACACATTGTTCGGCAAGACCGGTCTGCGCGTGAGCGAGCTGAGCCTCGGCGCCATGGTCATGGGCGAGAATCCCTCCTACGGCTCCGACAAGGAGACCAGCGAAAGACTTCTGGACGCCTACGCCGACGCGGGCGGCAACTTCGTCGACACGGCGGACATCTACTCGGGCGGGGCCTCGGCGGCTGCGGACCGACCGGCTGGACATCCTGTGGGTGCACGCCCGCGACAACTTCACCCCGGTCGACGAGGTCATGCGGGCGCTCGACGACCTCGTCCGCACGGGCAAGGTGCTCTACGTCGGCGTGTCGGATTGGCCCGCCTGGGAGATCGCACAGGCCAACACCCTTGCGGAGTTGCGGGGTTGGACGGCCTTCGCGGGTTCGCGGCTGCGCTACAACCTGCTGGACCGCACATCGGAGCGTGAACTGCTGCCCCAGGCACGGGCGTTCGGCCAGGCGGTGCTCGCGTGGTCACCGCTGGCGGGCGGGAAGCTCACCGGCAAGTACCGGCGGGGCGAGACGGGCCGCCTCGACACCTGGGGCAACAAGCCGAACGCGCGGGAGGAGGAGATCATCACGGCCGTCGTGGAGATCGCCGAGCAGGGCGGCTGGAGCCCGGCCCAAGTGGCGCTGGCCTGGCTGCTCGGCCGACCCGGCAATGTGGTGCCCGTCGTCGCGGCCACCAGGGAGAGCCAGCTCGCCGACAACCTCGGCAGCCTCTCCGTCCGTCTCGACGCCGACGCCGTCACCCGGCTGGACCGGGTGAGCGCGGTGCCGCTCCGCTTCCCGCACGACTTCGTACGGGAGCCGGCCATCGTCGAGAACATCTACGGCGACCGCCGGCAGGCCATCGACGACCGGCGCTGGGGATATCGGCGTACCGCGACCGACGTGCTCTAGAGCGGACGCCCGTCGGCCTCCGTGGGGGCGAGCGGGGTCACCGTGATCCGGTCGATGACGGGGGCTTGGGCGGAGCGTTGGCCGAACTCGTTCCTGGTGTCCCCGGCGAAGTCGGGGAGTTCGTCGGCGGTGAAGGTGAGCGTGTTGAGGCCCGGGCGCAGGGTGACCGGTAGGGAAAGGTTCCAGAAGTTGTTGAAGTGGAAGGTGGTGGGGAACAGGACGCGGTGGGCCGGGGCGCCGTTGACGGAGACGTCGGCGTGGCGGCAGACCGGATCCGGGTTGTAGTGGGTGGACGGGGGCTGCTCGCCGTTGGAGTAGCGGATCGTCAGCGCGTGGCGTCCGGCACGGTCCGCCGTGACCGTGAGGGTGAGCGCGTTCGCGGGCCCGGCACCGACGCCGTCGACCGCCTTGCCGCCGGTGGCGTACGGGAAACCGGTCACCGTCGCCGCGCCGGTCAGGATGCCTTCCTCGGCGGCGTACGCGGTCGTGGGCAGCAGGCCGCGCGAGGGGGCGACGCGCAGCCTGTCCACGATCAGCCGGTCGGAGGTCCCGGTGATCGTGATCTTGTTGACGCCTCCGGCGAGGAAGAGCGGTACGGCACCGCGCTCGACGCGTCCGACCTCCTCGCCGTTCACGCTCAGCACGCCCTCTCCGGGCCCGAGCACGTCGACGGTCACGGAGGCCTCGCCGTCGTCGGCCGCGTACGCCCAGAAGGTGACTGCGCCGCCCCGCGGGAGCACCGCCACGCCGGGCCCTGAGGCGCCGCGGTGCGCGAGGCTGACCCGGGCCCCGCCACGGAGGTCCGCGAACTCGGCGTCGTACAACGCGGTTTGATCCTTCTCCCGCAGCACGACGTCCAGCTTGTCGACGACCGCGTCCCCCTTGGTGAGCCCGAGGTCGGGGTCCTGGGCCGCGAGGGTGATCCGGTGGCGGCCCGCGGTCAGCTCCACCCGGGTGTCGGTGTGGCCCCACACCGCCCACTTGTAGCCGAGCGGCAGCCGCAGTTCGCGCGGGTCCTTGCCGTCGACGCGCAGGAAGACGTTGGTGGGGCCCTGCTCCCGCACCAGGTCGGCGAGGTTGTGGGAGCCCGCGAAGACGGCCAGGTCGTAGGTCCCGTCCTCCGGGACCTCGACGTCGAAGGCGAGCGAGCCGTCGGATCCGGTGCGCAGTCCGCCCACGTGGTAGCCGCCGGAGGTCGCGAACCGGTCGACGGCGGACGGCGATCCCTCGGGCCCGTTCTTCGAGTAACCGCCGCCCGTGTAGGTGGCGTCCTCGGCCTCGTACGTCCGTCTCCAGCGCACCGCGGGCGGCAGCGTCACGGCCCCGTTGCCGCCCGGCGACAGAATCACCTGATAGGCGGACATCGCGTCGAGGTCCTTCAGACCCAACGTCACCTTGCCCTTTTGGACCGGGAGTTCCTCGTCCAGCAGGCGCGACGGCTGTGCGCCCGACCCCACTTGTCCCGTCCAGGGAATCTCCACCAGGCGCGCGTGGACCACGGTGCCGAACACCTCCGCGTCGACGCCCTCGAACACGACGTCCGCCGTACCGTCCGCGCCCCCGAACAGTGCCCTGGCCTGGCGCTTCTCCCGGTCGAGGGTGGCCACGCCCTGGAGCGTGTACTGCTCGTTGGGGTGCGGGGCGACGACCCGGACGGTGTTCCCGGTCAGCTGTCCGTAGGCGTTGTACAGCCACCACTGGCCGTTGGCCTTGTTCGCCTCCACCGCCGAGTCGTTGAGGTTGCCGGCGATGTTCCAGTAGGCGAGGTCGGCGTCGACCTTCGACTCCTCGATCGCGGCGATCCACTGGATCATCTGCCCGGGGACGGAGACGTGGTAGTTGTGCGCGTACTCGTTGATGTTGACGGGCAGCGGGCCGATGCCCAACTCCCGTTCCAATTCACGGTACTTGACGACGTTCCTGCGGACCTCGGCGGGCGAGGACAACTCGTGCCAGGTGACGATGTCGGGCAGTACGTCGTGCGACTTCGCGAACTCCAGGAAGTCCCGGACCTCGGGGTACAGGACGCAGGTGTTGGGTCCGGCCACGCGGGCGTCCGGGTCGAGGTCCTTGATGAGGCGGTGGGCGGCTTCCCAGGCGGCGAAGTAGTGGTCCGGCCCGGTCCGCCAGGACACCCCGTCGTAGCTCCACTCCCCCTCGCCGAACATGTTGCCCTCGGGCTCGTTGAACGGCACGTACACGACGTGGGTCCGCAACTCCCCCAGGGAGAGGACGTTTTCGACCTGGCGGCGGATCACGTCCAGGTGCCCGGCGAGCCGCTCCTCGCCGGTGGCACCCGGCCACTCGTACGGAAACCCCCGGTAGAAGTCGGGCAGATAGACGTACACGTCCTTCCCGCCCGCCGCGACGAACGGCGGCAGGATCTCCAGCGCGTCGCCCCCGGGATGCTGGGTGCCGTCCTGGGCCTTGGTCGTCACCGTCCGCGGGTACATGCCCTCGACCACGACACGGCTCGGTACACCGTCGCCGTACAGGCCGTAGAGCGTGCCGCTCGCTCCCCCGTGGAAGGGGCCGGTCTCGGTGCCGAGGTCGATGGTGAGCTTCTCGCGGGCGGGGCCTTCGGCTGCCACGGCATCCATCCTTCGTTCGACATTCCGTGCGACAGTCGATGATCCGCACCGACCGGGACGAACGTAGGAAGCGCGGGTGGACCGCGTCAACAGGCGACGGGCTTCGAAACTTCCGAAACCGCAGGTCGCAGGCGTCAGGCGCGCAACATGCCCAGGCTGCCCTCCAGCCGGCCGAGCAACTCGCCGAGCCGGGCGGCGAGTTCGTCCCGCGCCTCGGGGGTCAGGACGGACAGCACGGCCGTCTCGTACTCCAGCTGCTCGGGCAGGATCCCGTCGACCAGTTCGCGGCCGGCGTCGGTGAGCCGGACGTGGGCGACGCGGCGGTCGCGGGTGTCGCCCCGGCGCTCCACCAGGCCCCGTTCGGTGAGCTGCTTGAGGCGCTTGGTGACGGCGGCGCCGGAGGAGAAGGTCTCGCGGGCCAGATCGCCGGGGGTGAGCTCGTGACCGGTGCGGCGCAGCGCGCCGAGCAGGTCGAACTCGGGGCGGCTGAGCCCGGCCCGGCGCAGGGGGGCGTCCTCGGCCTGCTGGAGGAGGGCGGCACAGCGGTTGACGCGGCCGATGATCTCCATGGGGCCGGTGTCGAGACCGGGATGGACGGTATGCCACTGCCGGACGACCGCGGCGACGGTGTCGTGTCTCGTCGGGTCCGCCGGTCGTCCGTTCGGTGCCGTCATGGACGTACGCCCTCCGTTCTGTGCTGCCGGATCGTCGCGGCGAGCGTACGGTGTCCGGCCCGCTCGGCGCGCACGACCCTCTCCTGGGGCAGGGCACGCTGCCACCATTCGCCGGACGCGGCCTCGACGCCGGCCCGCAGATCGACCAGGGCGGTGGCGAGGACGCGGCGGGCGGAGTCCAGGGCGCCGGGTGCGGGGTGCGGCTCGGCCAGGAGGCGGGCGATGTCTTCGCGGGCGCGTTCCACCGCGGCCAGCGACTGCTCGACACGGTCGCCCGCGCGCCGGTTGGTGACGGCCACGGCGGCGACGAATCCGACCAGCGCCCCGACGAGGGTGTCCATGACCCGCTCGGTGATCAGCCGGCCGGGCTCCTGGTGCCCGGCGAACTCGGTGATGAGCAGGGCCATCGGGGTCACGCAGATGCTGCCGAGCCAGTAGTTGCGGGCGATGAGCGCCTCGGCGCCGAAGTTGAACGCGAGGCAGCACAGGACGAGCGCGGCGGGCCCGAGGTGGGCGAGCGGGACGACGGCGGCGAACACCAGCACCCCGACGAGGTTGCCGACGACCCGCTGGACGCCCCGGCTCCAGGTGAGGGTGACGTTGGCCTGGTAGAGGGAGGCCGCGGTGACCAGGGCCCAGTAGGGGCGGCCGACACCGAGCGCGAGGGAGACATAGCCGGCGAGGGCGCAGCCCAGGGCGGTGCGTACGGCGATCGGGGCGAGCATGCGCCACACCGGGTGAGCGGAGGCGGCGAGCTCGATCTCCACGCCGAGGAGTTCGTCGTCGTCCGGCGCCTGCGGGACCGGTGCGGTGCCGCGCAGTGCGCGGGCCCAGGCGCGGAGGCGGTCCGGGTCCGCGTCGGCCGGGGCGGCGAGAGCGACCTCGGCGCGGACGACGAGGCGTTCGAGGGCGCGCCGGGTCTCGGAGCGGGTTCCGGCCGACAGGAGGGTCTGCCAGGCGGCCTGCACGGCGGCGTGGGCGGCTCCGCTCGCCTGGGGGCGCGGGTTCTCGGCGTACGCGGCGGCCGCGTCCAGTGCTCGGGCGGTGGCCCTTCGCTCCGGACCGTGCGGCCGGAACAGGCCCGGCGCCATCCCCACCAGCCAGGCCCAGGCGCCCGTCGCGAGAGCCAGGGCGAGGTGGCCGGGGACCTGGGCGAGCGTCTGCGGGGCGAAGAGGGAGGCGGAGCTGATGAAGGTGAGGACCACATGTCCCGGCGGCCCGATCCGGGTCGCGTCGCAGAGCGTCTTCTGTACGGCGGCCACCAGCGCGCCGACGGTGACCAGCACGACCGCGCTGCCGGTGAGCGAGGCGGCGACCATGCCCACCCCGAGGCCGGCGACCATGCCGAGCACCACCCAGGCCAGGGCGCGGGCCCGGGCGGCGTAAGGCCGGCTGTGGGCGTAGAGCGCGCACAGGGACCCGGCCATGGTGTACATCGCGAGGTCGAGGCGGCCGAGGGCCAGCAGGGTCAGGTTGGGCGGGGCGACCGCGACGACCACGCTCAGGGCGGGCTTGAACCAGATGTCCGAGGGCCTGCCGAGGCGCAGCACACCGGCCAGCGGAAGACGGCGTACGCGTGGAGCGTCGGGGTGGGGGGTCGCACTGCTCATGAGGCAACACTTTAGCAGGTGTTTTATCTGTAAACGACTGCGTACGGCATGACCGTCATCACCCTGACCTGCTGTGCTCCGTCGCACGCTCCCCGCGTACACCCTTGCGCTCGATTGCGCGCCGCATGGCCCGGGCATTCCTTGACCGACCGTCGATCGGGGAGGTTGGCGTGCACGGACCGGCTTCGTCCGGCTGGCTGCTGGTGACGATCTGCGCCGCGACCGGGGCGTACTGCCTGCTGCGGATGCGCAGCGGCGTCGAGGAGCAGCGCCGGGCCGCGGGCGGTGAGGCGCTGATGGGCTTCGGGATGGCCGCGATGGCCGTACCGGCCGCCATGTTCACGCCCCCGTCGTGGGCCTGGCCGCTCTATACGGCGGTGTTCGGCGGGGCCGCGCTGCGCGCGCTGTGGGCGGCGCGCACCAGCACTCATCATCTGCATCACCTGGTGGGGGCGGGGGCCATGGTCTACATGGCGGTGGTGATGGCGGCCTCCCCCGGACACCACGGCGGTGCGGGAGTGCCCGTCGTCACGGGCACGCTGCTGCTCTACTTCGCGGGATACGTCCTGGTGTCCGGCGTCCGCCTGATACCGGTGACCGCGGGCGGCGGCACCGTCGGCTGGGGCGACCGGCCCGAACTCGCGCGCGCGTGCCGGCTGTCGATGGGCATCGCGATGGTGGCGATGCTGCTGACGCTCTGACGTGCGCGGCGACTGACGGCGACGGGACTTGCGGCTTCGGCGGCCGGAGTCGCCCACGCGGGAAGAGGAGTTCACCGCCTGCTGACGACCACGGCGGCGCGGGACGGCCGGGGGCATGGACCCGCGGACAACAGGGAACCCGGCAATGACCATGCCCCCATGGCGGACAGCCGGCCATGACCGCGGCCCCGGACAACGGCCGGTCCGGCCCACCCGCTCCCCGGAATTCGCCTCCCACCGCACCGGTCGACGAGGATCGCACCATGTACACCCCGTCCGTCGACTCCCCGCCCCGCCCGCCGGAGCACCGGACCGCAGCCCGCGCTTCCGGGGTTCTCGCTGTGTGCTCGGTGCTGCTGCTCGTCCTGGTCGTGGTCAAGTGGCACCCGCTGCTCGCCGTGGACGGCGACATCGCTGACACCACCCACCGCTGGGCGGTCGACGAACCGGGGCTCACGCACGCCTTCCGGATCCTCACGGACTGGGTCTGGGACCCATGGGCGATGCGTCTTCTGGCGGCGGTCGCGGCGATCTGGCTAGTGTGGCGCCACAACGCCCGGTGGGCCGCGGTATGGCTGGTGGCCACATGTGCGCTGGGCACGCTGGTCCAGCAGGTCCTGAAGTCCGCGGTCGGCCGTGAACGCCCTGTCTGGCCCGACCCCGTCGACACCGCGCATTTCGCGGCCTACCCGTCGGGCCACGCGCTGACGGCCACGGTCGTGTGCGGCCTCCTCCTGTGGCTCCTGCACCACTACGGCGTCGGCCGCACCCTGTGGCGCACGGCCCTGGCACTCGCCGTGATCTCCGTCGTGGGCGTCGGCCTCACCCGTATCTGGCTCGGCGTCCACTGGCCCTCCGACGTGCTCGGCGGCTGGCTGCTGGGCGCGCTGCTGGTCACGCTGGCGGTGACGGTCCACCAGCGGCACCGGCCGTGAACGACGGCCCGAGCCGGGTCTACGGCTACGTGGGTCCACCCGAGCTGCGCTCGACGGTACGGCCGGATCGCGCGGGCCGAACCATCCGTTCCGCCGCCGACCTCGACACCTGGCTGTCGGGGCGTGGGGCGGCCGAGATCTCGGAGCCCTTCACCTTCGTCGTCGCTCTGGACGGCCTGGTACGGCTCGCGCCCCGCAGGAGTGAGCATGTGGCCTGCGCGGGCGGCGCGGACGTGCTGGCCGCCGGTGAGATGGGGTTCGTACCGGCCGCCGACCGCTGGGCGGTCGACGAGGTCACCAACCACTCGACGGGCTACTGCCCGAACCTCGATTCATGGCAGGCGGTCGGGCGTGCGCTGGACCTGGCCGGCGTCGAGCACCCGGGCCGGTTCACCCACGAAGTGGTGTTCCGGCTCTGCGACGCGTGCGGGGAGCGGTCGATCGTGCGCGAGCAGGATTTCGTCTGCGTGTTCTGCGGAAACGCACTCCCCCGGACATGGAACGCCGGCCCGTAAGATCCTCGTATGGCTGCCGTCCTGTTCGACTTCTCGGGGACCCTCTTCCGGATCGAGTCCACCCACTCCTGGCTGAGGGCCGCCCTCGACGAGGCGGGACTCCCCCTCGCCGAGGCCGAGTTGACACGGGTGGCGCGGGAGCTGGAGCACGTGGGGGCCTTGCCCGGTGGGGTCGCGCCCCGGGTGCCGATGCCGGACGAGCTCGCCGCCGTGTGGGACGTCCGGGACGAGAGCGCCGAGTTGCACCGGGCCGCGTACACCGGGCTCTCGCGGCTCGTCACGCTGCCGGATCCCGCTCTGCACGACGCGCTCTACGACCGGCACATGCTCCCCGCCGCCTGGCAGCCGTATCCCGATGCCGCCGAGGTACTGCGCACGCTCCGCGAGCGCGGGACCAAGGTCGGCGTCGTCAGCAACATCGGCTGGGACCTGCGCCCGGTCTTCCGTGCGCACGGGCTCGATCCGTACGTCGACGCGTATGTGCTGTCGTACGAGCACGGCGTCCAGAAACCCGACCCCCGGCTGTTCAAGACCGCCTGCACGGCGCTCGGTGTCGAGCCCCGGGACGTGCTGATGGTCGGCGACGACCGGCGGGCGGACGGCGGTGCGGCGGCCCTGGGCTGCGCGGTGCACCTCGTGGATCATCTGCCGGCGGCGCAGCGGCCCGATGCGCTGCGGCCCGTCCTCGACCTGGTGGGCTGAGCCCGGGATTCCGACTGGGGTTTCCGCTCGGAATCGACAGCGGAAAACTGTCCGAAAACGGGGTGGTCACCCCGCCAGAAGGTCGCCTGAGGACACCATTGGGGCGTATGCTCGCCCACCCTGGACGATCCCCCGCGTCGCCCAGAGCAGGCGGCAGCCCCGACCAGGCCGTTTTCGGGCCGGTCCGGACGCACTGAGTATAGTTGGCTGATAGCCAGTCAACGCAGGAGTTACAGCATGTCCCCGCGCAGCGCCTCGGTCAACGAAGAGTTGCGCCGCCGTTCCCGGGAGCGGCTCCTGCAGGCGGCACTCGAACTGGTCTCCGAGCGGGGTTACGAGGCCACGACCCTCGGCGACATCGCGGACCGGGCCGGTTCGGCGCGCGGTCTGGTGTCGTACTACTTCCCCGGCAAGCGCCAGCTCGTGCAGTCCGCGGTGCACCGGCTCATGCACCGCACGCTGGAGGAGGCCCTGGAGCGCGAGCCGCGCACCGAGGACGGCCGGGAGCGGATGGCCCGCGCCATCGACGCGGTCCTCGGTCTGGCACAGGACCGGACGGTGCTCATGCGCCAGCACATGGCGGGACTGCTGGACACCGAGGGCTTTGTACAGTGCCCGGAACAGCAGCGCCTCGCCGAACTGCTGCGGGACACGATGGAACGGCACGGTTCGCAGGCGGTCGGGACGGACTACCCGATGCTGCGCTCGCAGCTCATGGGCGCCGTCTACGCGATGGTCCTGCCGAACGTGCCCCTGCCGATCGCGACCCTGCGCGCCGAGCTGTTCACCCGCTACCGGCTGGATTGGGAGCAGGGCGTCCCGCCGGGCGCCGAGGCACCCGGCGGGACGTGCGACAAAGATCTGTCGCGGTTCTTCGAGACGGGCCCGGAGGCCGGGGATCAGTCGAAGTAGTCCGGCTGGGTCTGGACGTTGAGCTCGCCGAGCCGCACCTTCCTGGCCGGATCCGTCCGCTTGTCGCTGAGCTTCAGGACGTCGAAGCCCTTGGCGATGTCGTTGGAGTAGATGAAGCCGTTGTAGTAGTACGCCGACCAGGGGCCGGCGGTCGTCAGCCGCCCGGTGGTCACGGGGCCGCGCTCGAAGTAGCCGATCTCCTTCGGGCGCGAGGAGTTCGTGAAGTCCCAGACGGAGACACCGCCCTGGTACCAGGCCTGGACCATGATGTCCCTGCCCTCGACCGGGATCAGTGAGCCGTTGTGGGCCACGCACACCTCGACGTCCGCCTGGTAGCGGGGGATCTTGAAGTAGCTGCGGAAGACGAGCTTGCGCTTGTCGCCCTTGCCGACGATGTCGTAGATACCGTCGGCGCCGCGGTTCGGACCGATCTCCGCGTTGCAGGTGGCCGCACCGCCGCCGCCCAGCTCATCGGTGAAGACGACCTTGTTCGCCTTCTGGTTGAAGGTCGCCGAGTGCCAGAACGCGAAGTTCACGTTGTCCTGCACCCGGTCGATGACCTTCGGGTTCTCCGGGTCCTTGACGGAGAACAGGATGCCGTCGCCCATGCAGGCGCCCGCCGCCAGGTCCTTGTCCGGGAGCACCGTGATGTCGTGGCAGCCGGTGGTCTTGGCGACGCCCGGGTTGGTGGGCGAACCGGGGTTGCCGCCGCCGTCGGGGCCCTCGCCGGGGAAGAGCACCGGGAAGCTGACGACCGCCGCCTCCTCGGGGGCGTTGCGCGGCACCTTGATGATGGAGATGCCGTCGTGCGGCGGCTGGCAGTCGGGGTAGGCGGCGCTCGGTGAGTACGAGGAGACGTAGATGTAGACGTTCCTGCGCTCGGGCACCAGCGTGTGGGTGTGCGAGCCGCAGGCGGTCTCCACGGCGGCGACGTACTTCGGGTTCTTCTTGTCGCTGATGTCGAAGACCTTCATGCCCTCCCACGAGGACTTCTCGGTCGCGGGCTGGGTGGTGCTGCTGCAACTGCTGTCGCTGCGTGAGGAGTCGGTGGACAGGAACAGCAGGTTGCCGGAGACGGAGATGTCGTTCTGCGAGCCTGGGCAGAGCACCTGGGCGATCGTCTTCGGCGCCTTCGGGTTGCTGATGTCGAAGACGCGGAAGCCGTCGTAGTTCCCGGAGAAGGCGTACCTGCCCTGGAAGGCCAGGTCCGAATTGGTGCCGGTCAGTGCGTCCTTGGGGATGTTGACGAGGTGCTCGATGTTGTCGGAGTGGACGATCTCGTCCTGCCCGGGTATCTCGCCGTCGGCGATCGCGGCCTTCACCTCGGCCTCGGTGCTCTTGGAGACGCCCTTGCCCGCCGTCGGACCGTCCCCGGGGTCTGGGGTCGCGACGGCGGGGCCTGCGGTCAGCAGCGCGGCCAGGAGACCCGCGGCGGCCGCGGCAACTCCCAGACGTCTGTGGCGGGTTCGGGACTTTTGCAACAGGATCACTGTTTCCTCCCTGTGCCGTTCATGTGGAACGGTTCACGCGTCACCGCAGTATCGTCTTCGCCATGCACAGATCAATAGGAGGCAACGAAATCGTCATGAGGGGACCATGGTGAGCACTGTGCTTTTCCGCCGCGCGCCGTATGCGACGGCCGTCCTGGCCGCGCTGGCAGCCCTGATCCTCGGAGGGTGCGACTCCGACACGGACCCGAAGTCCGCCCCGGCGACCGGGCCTTCGGTGCTGGTGCCCGGCAAGCCCGGTGAGGCGAACCGCACACTGTCCGCCCAGGACGCGGAGGAGCAGCGGGCCGACGACGACACTCCCAACTCGGCGGACGTCTCGTACGCACGGATGATGATCGCGCACCACGCCCAGGCCCTGGAACTGACCGAACTGGCCCCGCAGCGCGCCGAGTCGGCGAAGCTCAAGGCCCTCGCCGAGCGGATCTCGGCCGCCCAGGGGCCGGAGATCGAGGCGATGAGGGCCTGGCTGAAGGAGTACGGCCAGTCCGAGAAGAGCGACGCCCACGCGCACGCCAGGATGCCCGGCATGGCGGCCGAGGCGCAGTTGGTGAAGTTGCGAGCGGCGAAGGGGAAGGCCTTCGACGAGCTCTTCCTCACGCTGATGATCACTCACCACGAAGGGGCGATGACCATGGCGACGGACGTGAAGGGGCAGGGCAACAACATCCGGATCGAGGAGATGGCGGACGACGTGGTGGCCCAGCAGACGAGCGAGATCAACCGCATGCGGAACATGCTCTGAACCGAGGCGACAGGTTCCGACAGGCCGGTCGGCCCAACCGGCCGCTTCAGCGCCGCGCGTGACGTGGCGTCAGGAAGCCCGCGTCGCGCGCCTGCGAGATGAGCCGGAGCGACTTGCGGCGGCTGTGCCCGGTCGCGCACATCACGGCGAGGACCGGGTCCACGCCGTCCTCCTGGGCGGCCCGGTACTCCTGCGCCACCAGCCACCGCCCCTCCGGGCCGCGCGGCCAGGCCGGGCGAGCACGACGCGGTCCGGCCTCACCGGCCGCCGCCTCGGGCTCCCTTCCGCAAGCCGCGAAGAGCGGCCCCTCGATCCAGTCCGCGAGCACGCCCAGGTCGTCGAGCGACAGGGCGGGCGTCGCCCGTACGTCCTCCAGGCAGACACCTCCCTGGGCCACCACGGCGAGCGCGTCGACCCGGGCGCCGTCGGAGAAGGCCAGCCGGACGGTGAACCACGCCATCGCACCGGCGTCCTCCCGCACTTCCCACGCGGGCCACACGGACACGCTGCCGTCCGTCGGACAACGATCAGAAAGATTAAGAAAAGATGCTTCTAGCACACACGCAACGTAACCGCATGATCACATTCCATACGAACGGACACGCGCGCCCAGGTCGCTCCGGCACCCTGTCAGAGCAGCACCGGCGGTGCGATCCTGGAGGTGTCAGCGACTCCTCTCGTAAGGAGTTCCGCCGTGCTGCGTGTCGCCGTCGTCGGCTCCGGGCCCAGCGGGTGCTACACCGCCCAGAGTCTCGTCCAGCAGGACCCCGACGTGCTCGTCGACGTCCTGGACCGGCTGCCCTGCCCGTACGGTCTGGTGCGCTACGGGGTGGCACCGGACCACGAGAAGATCAAATCGCTCCAGACCAGTCTGCGGACGATCCTGGAGCACGAGCGGGTGCGGTTCCTCGGCGGTGTCGGGATCGGCCCCGGCGGGGTGCCTGCCGCGCGGCTGCGCGAGCTCTACCACGCGGTCGTGTACTGCGTGGGCGCCGCCACCGACCGGCATCTCGGAATCCCGGGCGAGGAGCTGCCGGGCAGTTGGTCGGCCACGGAGTTCGTGTCCTGGTACAGCGCGCATCCCGACTCCACGGCCGACGGTTTCGTGGCCGGCGCCCGGTCGGCGGTGGTCATCGGTGTGGGCAACGTCGCCGTCGACGTGACGCGGATGCTGGCGCGCGGGGTGACCGAGCTCAGCCCGACCGACATCCCGCATCCGGTGCTCACCGCGCTGGCGGCCAGCCGGGTGTCGGCGGTCCACATGGTGGGCCGGCGGGGCCCTTCCCAGGCCCGCTTCACCACCAAGGAGCTGCGCGAGCTCGGTTCACTTCCGGACACCGAAGTGGCCGTGCACGCACAGGAGTTGGCGCGGGACCCGGCCTACCTCGATCCCTCCGCCCTGCCGGCGCCGCAGCGCCGGAACGTGGAGGTGCTGCGCGGCTGGGCGGCCGCGGAGTCACGGCCGTCCGCCCACCGGATCTCGTTGCGCTTCTTCCTGCGCCCCGTCGAACTCCTCGCCGACGGCGGCCGCGTGGGCGCGGTCCGCTTCGAGCGGACGGTGCCGGACGGGCGCGGCGGCGTGCGCGGCACCGGCGAATTCGAGGAGATCGAGGCCCAGTTGGTGCTGCGCTCGGTGGGCTACCGGGGAATGCCCGTGGAGGGGTTGCCGTTCGACGCGGACAGCGGCACGGTGCCCAACGTCGACGGCCGCGTGGTGTACGACGGTTCCGCCGTCACCGGAGAGTACGTGGCCGGCTGGATCAAGCGCGGCCCGACCGGCGTGATCGGCACCAACCGCCCGGACGCCAAGGAGACGGTCACCTCGCTCCTCGAGGACGCCCCCGTGCTCGTACACGAAGAACTCCGCGAGGACCCGCTCGACGCCCTGCGGGCAGCGGGCGTCGAGCCGGTGGAGTGGGCGGGCTGGTGCGCGATAGAGCGAGCGGAGGCGGAGCTCGGCGCGTCCCTGGGCCGGGGTGTGGTGAAGCTCCCGGACTGGCAGTCCCTGATGGGGGTGGTGCACGGACACGCCCGCTAGGGGCGCGGGATACCGAGCGGTCGGCAGCGGATCGGCACCGGGCAACGAACCGGCAACACCGCCGAAATCAACAAACTGTGCAACACCCCTACGGTCTCGGACATGGCCCAAACCACCCCTGTGCACCCCGTGGACGAAGTACCTCCGGTACGACAGCTCGCCGCCTTCGGTCTCCAGCACGTACTCGCGATGTACGCGGGCGCCGTGGCCGTCCCGCTGATCGTCGGCGGCGCGATGAAGCTGTCACCGGCGGACCTTGCGTATCTGATCACCGCCGACCTGCTGGTGTGCGGCATCGCCACCCTCATCCAGTGCATCGGCTTCTGGCGTTTCGGCGTACGACTGCCGATCATGCAGGGCTGCACCTTCGCGGCCGTGTCCCCCATGGTCCTGATCGGCACCACGGGCGGCGGACTCCCGGCGATCTACGGCTCGGTGATCGTCGCGGGACTCGCGATCGTGCTGCTCGCCCCGGTCTTCGGCAGGCTGCTGCGCTTCTTCCCGCCGCTGGTCACGGGCACGGTGATCCTGATCATCGGTATCTCCCTGCTGCCGGTCGCGGGCAACTGGGTGGCGGGCGGCGTCGGATCGGCGGACTTCGGCGCCCCGAAGAACATCGCGCTGGCCGTCTTCGTGCTGGTGGTGGTGCTGGGGGTGCAGCGGTTCGCGCCCGCGTTCCTGAGCCGGATCGCGGTACTGATCGGCATCGTGGTGGGCCTGGCGGTGGCCGTTCCCTCCGGGTTCACGGACTTCGGCGGGGTCGGGGACGCCGACTGGGTCGGGATCAGCACGCCGTTCCACTTCGGGGCACCGACCTTCGAGTTCTCGGCGATCGTTTCCATGCTGGTCGTGGCTCTGGTGACGATGACCGAGACGACCGGTGACCTGATCGCGGTCGGCGAGATGACGGACCGCAAGGTCGAACCGCGATCCCTCTCGGACGGTCTGCGCGCGGACGGCCTGTCGACCGTGCTCGGCGGGGTCTTCAACACCTTCCCCTACACGGCGTACGCCCAGAACGTCGGCCTCGTCGGCATGACCCGGGTGCGCAGCCGCTGGGTCGTCGCCACGGCCGGCGGCATCCTGGTCCTGCTCGGCCTGCTGCCCAAACTGGGCGCGGTCGTCGCGGCGGTACCCGCGCCGGTGCTGGGCGGGGCGGGCCTGGTCATGTTCGGGACGGTCGCGGCGAGCGGCCTGAGGACCCTCACCCAGGTGGACTTCAAGGGCAACAACAACCTGACCGTGGTGGCCGTCTCGGTGGCCATGGGTGTGCTGCCGGTCGGCGTGCCGACGATCTACGAGAAGTTCCCCGACTGGTTCCAGACGGTGATGAACAGCGGCATCAGCGCGGGCTGCCTCACGGCGATCGTGCTGAACCTGCTCTTCAACCACCTGCCGGGGAAATCCGGTTCAGCCGCTCCCGACCCGGACGGCCTGGCGGGCGGCGGCGTCGAGGAGGCTGTCGAGAAGACCCGGGAAGAGATCGTCTAGGTCGTCCCGGCGCAGGCCGTTCATCTTGGCCGTGCCCCGGTAGATCTGCCGGATCACTCCGCTCTCCCGCAGCACCCGGAAGTGGTGGGTGGTCGTCGACTTGGTGACGGGCAGGTCGAAGTGCGAACAGGAGAGCTCGTCGCCGACCGCGGCGAGCTCTCGCACGATCCGCAGGCGCATCGGGTCGGAGAGGGCGTGCAGGACGCCCTCCAGCCTGATCTCGCCGCGCTCCGGATGCGGAAGGGCACGACTGCTGACGGCGGGGGAGGTCACGGCGGCTCCACTTCTCCAGGCTTTCCCGGGGCCCCGCGGACTCCGGGACCGGCCTCGGGCACCCCCCATTGTACGAGACCTATCGTAGTTTGACATCCGACGTACTACGATGCCTATCGTACGAGTCGACCACCACCGGTCCCGTGATGAATGGAGCCCGCCGTGAGCGCACTCTTCGAGCCCTTCACCCTTCGCGACGTGACGATCCCGAACCGGGTGTGGATGCCGCCGATGTGCCAGTACTCGGCCGCTCCGGACGGTCCCGGGACCGGCGCCCCGAACGACTGGCACTTCGCGCACTACGCGGCCCGCGCGACCGGCGGCGCGGGACTGATCATCGTCGAGGCCACCGGGGTCAGCCCCGAGGGCCGTATCACCCCCTACGACCTCGGCATCTGGAACGACACCCAGGTCGAGGCGTTCCGCCGCATCACCCGCTTCCTGGTCTCCCAGGGCACGGTCCCGGGAATCCAGCTCGCCCACGCCGGCCGCAAGGCGTCGACCGACCAGCCCTGGAAGGGCGGCGCGCCGCTCACCCCGGGCGCAGGGGGCTGGCGGCCGCTGGGCCCGAGCGCGCTGCCGTACAACGAGGACCACCCGGTACCGGCCGAGCTGACCGGTCATCAGATCACCGAGATCGTCGCCCAGTTCGCGGACGCGGCCCGCCGCGCCCTCGCCGCCGGCTTCGAAGTCGCCGAGATCCACGGCGCCCACGGCTATCTGATCGGCAACTTCCTCTCCCCGCACAGCAATCACCGCACCGACGCGTACGGCGGCTCGTACGAGAACCGCACCCGCTTCGCGCTGGAGGTCGTCGACGCGGTGCGCGAGGTCTGGCCCGACGACAAGCCCCTCTTCTTCCGCGTCTCGGCGACGGACTGGCTGGAGGAGGGCGGCTGGACCGCCGACGACACCGTCCGCCTCGCCCACGACCTGCGGGCCCACGGCATCGACCTCCTGGACGTCTCCACCGGCGGCAACGCCTCGGGCGTGCGCATCCCCGTCGGCCCCGGCTACCAGGTCCCCTTCGCCGCCCGCGTCAAGGCGGAGACCACCCTGCCGGTGGCCGCGGTCGGTCTCATCACGGAGGCCGAGCAGGCCGAGAAGATCCTCTCCAACGGCGAGGCGGACGCGGTGCTGCTCGGCCGAGAGCTGCTGCGGACCCCGTCCTGGGCACGGCATGCGGCGCGGGAGCTGGGCGGGGACGTGCAGGTGCCGGACCAGTACCACCGGTCGGTCTGACGCCGTTTCCGCGAAGGATCTTCGGCGCAGGGGGCACGGGAAGCCATCGGCGGCGCGTCAATCGCGACCACCTCACACGCGGCCTGCACCCCGGCTGGGCCTCAGTCGATCACCGTCGGTACCGGATGGTCGGCCTGAGACACCTGCCATCCCGCCTGCGGCTCGCGCCCGGTTCGGACCGCTCGACCAGGTGCGGGGTCTGCCGCGCTCCTGGCACGCCGTCCGGCGGGACGCCCGCGCACCGCGCCGGAACATCCCGCCGGAGGGCCGCGACGGCCGGTGAGCCGTCAACTCGCCGTACAGGCCTTGCCGTTGAGCGTGAAGGCACCCGGCGCCGCGCTGTTCCCGCCGTGGTTCGCCTGGTAGCCGATGCTGACACTCGCGTTCGGCGCGATCGTGCCGTTGTACGTCGCGTTCGTCCCCGTCACCGCGCCGGAGGACGGACTGTACGTGGCGCCCCAGCCGTTGGTGATGGACTGGCCGGCGGGGAGGGCGAAGGCCAGCTGCCAGCCGTTGATCACGGTGGTGCCGGTGTTGGTGATCGTCAGGGAGGCCGTCAGGCCGGTGCTCCAGGCGTTGGTCGTGGCCGTCACCTTGCAGGCACCCGGCTGCGGTTGGGGCGCCGGGCCCGAGCCGTCGAGGCCGAAGAAGGTGAGGGCGCGGGCGGCCATGCCGGTGGTGTAGAGGTTGTGGCCGACGCCCTGGAGGCTGATCGCCTCGACCGGGGCCCGGTCACCGGTGGCGCCGTAGCGGGTGCGGGTCCAGCCGGAGACGGGCGTGTCCGTGGCGGCCGGCGTCTGGCTGACGCCGAGGACGTTCGTCCACTGCTTGATCTCCTCGCCGAAGTTGGGGTAGCGCAGCACGTCGTCGGTGGTGCCGTGCCACACCTGCATGCGCGGCCGGGGGCCGGTGTAGCCGGGGTAGGCGGCGCGGACCAGGTCGCCCCACTGCTGCGGGGTGTGGGTGACGGTGCCGCCCGAGCAGGCGCTGTTCCACTCGGAGCCGTCCGTCGTGGCGAAGCAGCCGAAGGGGACGCCGGAGAAGGCCGCGCCCGCCGCGAACACGTCCGGGTAGTCACCGAGCAGGACGTTCGTCATCATCGCGCCGGAGGAGATGCCGGTGGCGTAGATCCTGCCGCTGTCGGCGGAGTAGGTGTTCACCGTCCAGTCGATCATCGACTTGATGCCCACGGGGTCGCTGCCGCCGCCCCGCCTCAGCGCCTGCGGCGAGGACACGTCGAAGCACTTGCTGGACCGGGTGACCGAGGGGTAGATCACCACGAAGCCGTAGGTGTCGGCCAGTCGGGCCCACTCGGTGCCGTTGTACATGGCCGGTCCCGAGCCGGTGCAGTAGTGCACGGCGACGACGACCGCCGGGTGCGCGGTGACGTTGTCGGGCACGTACAGGTACATCTGGAGATTGCTGGGATTGGTACCGAAATCGGTGATCTCGGTGAGGGTCGCCGCGGGGACGGCCTCCGTGCGGGCGGATGCGGTGGGTACGGCGGCGAAGAGCACCGCCGCGAGTAACGACAGCAGGACCGCCATCATCGAACTCAGCGGTCTCGTGCGGGTGGTGGACACGTCCTTGCCCCTCTCTTTCGGAAGGATCAGCCGGATGAGTTGATCTGGGTCGACAGGGCGGCACAACGGCGGCGCGGCGGCAGCAGGGCGAGCAGGGTGAGCACGGGGCCGCCGGCGAACGTACGCATGCATGGAGTCGCCACCTGCTCACCCCTCTCGGAAGGTCTCCGAGATCTCGCGGAAGGGAAGCGTCCGGCGAGCATCGTGGCATGCGCATGGCTGCCATGGAAGCGCTCCCACACCTCGAAAGAATTCGCTCGCGGCCATCACCCCCTCCCCCACCTGGGTGGCCGGATGCCTTCTGCGCAAAGCGTTGACCAGAAAGCGCTTACCCTCTACGTTCCGTTCAGCGATGTGACCGGCCCGCCTCACCCGGCCCTTGCATTGCGGCACTGCACTGCGCACGTCGTTCAAGCTTGCGAACATGCTTCAGCTACATGACCGACCAGGCACCATGCAGGCACCATGCAGGCACCACGAAGGGACGCACCCGCATGCGTACTCGCCCCCCACGTACACACGCGCAAAGATCCGCTCTGGCCGCCGGTGCGGCCGCACTCGCGACGGCGGCCGCCCTGGCCGTTCCGCAGCAGGCCGGGGCCGCAGAGACCTCCCCCATCGGTTTCGGCGCCGGCACCACCGGCGGCGGCAGCGCTTCCGCGGTCACCGTCACCACGCCGAGCGCCTTCAAGACGGCCGTCACCGGCAGCACGGCGAAGGTTGTCAAGGTCAACGGCCTGATCTCGCTGAGCGGCACGGTCGACGTCGGCTCCAACACCACGGTGCTGGGCGTCGGTTCGTCGTCCGGGTTCACCGGCGGCGGGCTGCGACTGAAGAAGGTCAGCAACGTCGTGGTCCGCAACCTGAACATCAGCAAGCCCGTCGCGCCCGCGGACGGCATCGAGGTGCAGGCCTCGACGAAGGTGTGGATCGACCACAACTCCTTCTCGGCGGACCGCGATCACGACAAGGACTACTACGACGGGCTGCTGGACATCAACCATGGCTCGGACAACGTCACGGTGTCCTGGAACACCTTCAAGGACCACTTCAAGGGCTCGCTCGTCGGCCACAGCGACAACAACGCGAGCCAGGACACCGGCCATCTGAAGGTGACGTACCACCACAACTGGTTCAACAACGTCAACTCGCGCATCCCCAGTCTGCGCTTCGGTACCGGGCACTTCTACGACAACTACGTCGTCGGCGCCGAGACCGCGGTGCACTCGCGCATGGGCGCCCAGATGCTCGTGGAGAACAACGTCTTCCGGAGCACCGGAGTCGCTGTCACCACGAACCGGAACAGTGACGTGGACGGCTACGCCAACCTGCGCGGCAACGACCTCGGCGGAGCCGCCACCGAGGTCTCCCAGGTCGGCACCTTCACCAGCGCTCCGTACAGCTACACCGCCGAGCCCGCCTCCTCTGTCATCGCCTCGGTGACGGGCGGCGCGGGCGCCGGAAGGCTCTGACCATCCCCCACCAGTCCACCCCCACAACAAGGAAGAAGGATTCGGGACATGACTTCTTCGGCACGCCCACGCGCGCGTACGCGCGCGCTGACCGGCGCCGCGGCCGCCCTCGGCCTCTCGTTTGGCATGATCATGACACTGAATGCGCCGACGGCGAGCGCCGCCACCTGGCCGACCGCGAACGGCAGCCAGGCGGTCTCCTCGACCATCCAGCTGTCCGGCACCAAGGACTACGGCATGAAGCGCCTGTACGGCACGGGCGACCTGGGCAGCGACAGCCAGGACGAGGACCAGGGGCCGATCCTGAACCTGGCCGCAGGCACCGTCCTGAAGAACGTCATCATCGGCGCCCCCGCCGCCGACGGCATCCACTGCGCGGGCAGCTGCACGCTGCAGAACGTGTGGTGGGAGGACGTCGGCGAGGACGCGGCGACCTTCCGCGGCTCCTCGTCGTCGAACGTGTACACCGTCTCCGGCGGTGGCGCGCGGTCGGCCAGCGACAAGGTGTTCCAGTTCAACGGCGCCGGCACGCTCAACGTCTCGAACTTCGCGGTGCAGAGCTTCGGCACCTTCGTCCGCTCCTGCGGCAACTGCTCGACGCAGTACAAGCGGACGATCAACCTCAACACCATCGAGGCGACCTACTCGGGCAACAAGCTCGTCGGCATCAACACCAACTACGGCGACAGCGCGACCCTGAAGAAGATCACGATCGTCGGTGACTCCGGCAAGAAGATCGTCCCGTGCCAGAAGTACATCGGGAACAACACGGGCAAGGAGCCGACCACCAACGGTTCCGGACCCGACAGTACTTACTGCAAGTACGCCACCTCCGACATCACCTACAGGTAGCCGCTCGGCAGGTGAAGGCGGCCGTACGAAGCGTCCCCGCACGGCGCTTCGCACGGCCGCCGTGTCATGTGCGGGCGTGGTCCTGAGGGACGGTGTCCGCGAGCTCGCCCTGGTAGGCCGCGTACGCGGACCGCAGTGCGGCGCCCGGCCAGTCGGGCGGCAGGAGCTCGGGCGGCAGCACCGGATCGGTCAGCAGATGGCGTACGACGGCCGCGAAGCCCGTGAGCCGGTCCGCGGGCCGGTCCGCGCGGGCGACATGGGCGAGCAGGGCCCGGGAGTCGGCCGCCCAGCGGTCCAGGGGCCACAGGGCCGCGGCCAGCTCGGGGCCGGAACCCGCGGGGCGGGCCGTGCAGCGCTGGGCGATCGCGTCGAGGTCGTCCGGGACCGGTCGGAGCAGGTTGGCGGGGCGCAGCCAGACGCCCTCGCGCAGTTCGGCGAGCCGGAGGGCGGTCAGCCGCGCGCGCAGTTCGGCGCGTTCGGCCGGTCCACGGCCCGTCGCGGTGATCACGACCATCTCCCAGTCGCCGCTCCACGCGCGCGTGCGGGGGTGCACGGAGTCGTCCTGGCGGCGCTGACGGGCGAGAAGCCGGTCGCTGAGGCCGTAGACGCCCTCGGCACGCCGCAGGTCACCGGCGCTCACCATCCGGCTGAGCGCGGCACGCAGCGTGGAGCCGCCGACCCCGAACGGCTCCACCGCGCGGACCAGGTCCTTCACCGGCAGCTGCGGGGGATGCGCACCGAGCAGCAGGCTCAGCACGACCGACCGGGCGGACAGCTGCCGCAGGTCGACCTCACCGGGCTGTTCCGACACGTTCCTGCGCATGGTCACGTACTGTACGACCCCTTCCTGTTGCACTATTGCTACGACCGCACGTGAAGTGCAACATGGATGCCATGGACTCCCTCGCCGCGCCAGGACACGCCGCCACCCACGCCGTCACCAACCAGCCCCCTCCCCTGGCCCCGTACGACGCCTCCGACGACCCGGTGCTCCTGGAGGGGCTGCGCCGCGAGGGGGCCGACTGGGCCGAAGAGGGTCTGCGGCGGCTAGGTCTGCGGGCCGGCAGCGCCGAGGCCCAGGAGTGGGCGGATCAGGCCAACCGGCACGAGCCGGTGCTGCGCACCCACGACCGGTACGGCAACCGGGTCGACGAGGTCGACTTCCACCCGAGTTGGCACCACCTCATGCGGACCGCCGTCGCGGAGGGCCTGGCGGGCACACCGTGGGCGGAGGACCGTACCGGCGCCCATGTCGCGCGTACGGCGGGCGGCCTGGTGTGGGGACACACGGACGCGGGCCATGGCTGCCCCACGTCGATGACGTACGCGGCGATCCCGGCGCTGCGCAAGGAGCCGGAGCTGGCGAAGGTCTACGAACCCCTGCTGACCGGCCGCGAGTACGAGCCGGAGCTCAGGGTGCCGACCGGGAAGCGGGGCCTGCTCGCGGGCATGGGGATGACCGAGAAGCAGGGCGGCTCCGACGTCCGGACGAACACCACCACGGCCACGCCCACCGCCGAGTCCGGGATGTACACGCTGCGCGGGCACAAATGGTTCACGTCGGCGCCGATGTGCGATGTGTTCCTGGTGCTGGCACAGGCGCCCGGCGGGCTGTCGTGCTTCCTCGTCCCGCGCGTCCTGCCGGACGGCAGCCGCAACACCTTCCGCATCCAACGCCTCAAGGACAAGCTCGGCAACCGGTCCAACGCCTCCTCCGAGCCCGAGTTCGACGGGACGGTCGCCTGGCTGGTCGGCCCCGAGGGACAGGGCGTCAAGACCATCATCGAGATGGTCAACTGCACGCGGCTGGACTGCGTGATGATGTCGGCGACCCTGATGCGCAGGACGCTCGTCGAGGCGGGACACCATGCCCGGCACCGCGGCGCGTTCGGCGCCCGGCTGATCGACCAGCCGCTGATGCGCAACGTCCTGGCCGATCTGGCACTGGAGTCCGAGGCCGCCACCACCCTCACGCTACGGCTGGCGGGCGCCGCCGACCGGGCCGTGCGCGGGGACGCCGGCGAGCAGGCGTTCCGCCGTATCGCCACCGCGGTCGGCAAGTACTGGGTCACCAAGCGGGGCCCGGCCTTCACCGCGGAGGCCCTGGAATGTCTCGGCGGCAACGGCTACGTGGAGGATTCGGGCATGCCCCGGCACTACCGGGAGGCGCCCCTGCTGTCGATCTGGGAGGGCTCCGGGAACGTCAACGCCCTCGACGTCCTGCGGGCGTTGCGCCGCGATCCGGACACCAATCAGGCGCTGTTCGGCGAACTCGCCCTGGCCCAGGGGGCGGACGTCCGCCTGGACGAGGCCGTCGCCCGCCTCAAGGACCAGTTGGCCACGGCGTCCGAGGCGGGCGCCCGCCGGCTGGTGGAGCACATGGCGCTGACCCTCCAGGCCTCCCTCCTCGTCCGGCACGCCCCGCCGGCCGTCGCCGACGCGTTCTGCGCGACCCGTCTCGGCGGCGACTGGGGGCACGCCTTCGGCACGCTGCCCGACGCCGCGGACGTGGCAGCGATCCTCGGGAGGGCACTGCCCGGCGCCAACTGAGGCCGTTCCGGGGCCACCTGGCGAAAACCGGACCACCTCCCTGTCCGGATCGCTCACCGTCACACACTGATTCCGCTTCGTTGTCGGTCCCGTGGTGCAGACTCCGATCAGTTGGTACTTCGCCTGGGGAGGACAACGTGTTCACGGGGATCGACGAGGTCGACTGGGCCGCGCTGCGGCATGCGTACGGCAGCGCGGCGGACGTGCCCGGACTGCTGCGGGGGCTCGCCTCCGCGGACCCGGCCGAGCGGGAGACCGCCCTCGACGGGATGTACGGCGCCGTGCACCACCAGGGAGACGTGTACGACTCGACCCTGGCCTGCGTTCCGTTTCTGCTCGCGCTCGTGGCGAGCGGGGAGGTCGCGGACCGGGCCGGCATCGTCGAACTCCTCGTCAGCATCGGGGCCGAGAGCGCGGGTGCGGAGGAGGGCGCCGAGGACGGTCCGCGCACGCGGGCCCGGGAGGGAGTGCGCGCCGGCGCCGAGGTGTTCGTCCGGCTGGCGGAGGACGCCGACCCCGCTGTCCGCCGGGCCGCCCCGGGAGCCCTCGTGCGGTTTCTGGACGAACCGGCCCGCGTGCTTGCCCTGTTGCGGGAGCGTTGCGCGCTGGAGCGGGACGACCGGGTCCTGCACGCCCTCATCGAGAGCCTGGGCCTCTTCGTACGGCGGCATCCCGGGCACGCGGCCGGGGCACTGGAGTCGCTGACGGCACAGAGCACCGCGCCGTACGACCCCAGGCTGCGCCTCGCCGCCCTCGGCCAGCTCGCCCACCGCGCCCCCGACCGGCTCCCGCCCGACCTGGTGACGGTCGCCGTCGGACTGCTCAGAGAGCGTTCCGCCCGGCGGTCCACCGGACGGCACGGCGTCGACTGCCCCCACGCCGACACCCTCGCGAGTCGGCTGCGACGGCTGCGGCCCTCGGACGAGGAGGGCTCGCAGTTGCTGCGGACCCTGCACCGCGGGCTCGGGGACCGGCTCGACGAGCGCACCGCCCTTCTGAAGGGGCAGTTGACCAGCCCGGACCCCGTCGACCGGTGCAACGCCGTGTGGATGTCGGCGGGGCTGTTCCGTGAGTGGCGCGCCGACTGGGCCGAGCCCGTCACCCTTGTCGGCGCTCAACTGGCCGCCGAGGAGGGCAGGTTGTGTGACGCCGCGGTGTCCGTGCTGGAGGACCTGTTCGACCTGGCGGCACCCGCCGCCGACGACCTGGCCGCCCTGGTGACCTCCCGGCCCGACCTGTGGGTACGGCGCCGAAAGCGCGGGGCCCCGGCACTGGGCGGTCCGCTCAAGGCGCTTGCCGGGAGCGGGGATTCGCGGGCGACGCCGGTACTGGCGGAGGTGCTGGCCGGTCAGGTCGTACCCGACGATCTGGGACATGTGATCGGTCACCTGGGCCCCGGGGCGGCCCCGCTCGCGCCCGCGCTGCGTCGTCGGCTGGGTGAGGTGGTGCCGGACTCCGCCGGGACCTTCGAGCGGGCCGTGCCGCTGTTGTCGGCGCTCACCGCGCTGGGCGACGCGGAGGCCGTACCGGAGGTGCTGCGGCTCCTGCGGGGCCTGCCGGTGCGGCTGCGGTCGCGGGACCCCGTGGTGGAGGCGGCTGTTCGCGCGCTGGAGGCGTTCGGGAGTGCGGCGCCCTCCCTGGTGATACCCGTGCTGCGCGAGCTGCTGGATACGGAGTACGCGGCGCTCGCCGCGGAGGCGCTGTGGTCCGTGGAAGGGGACGTGTCGGCCGTACTGCCCGTGTTGACCGGCGAGTTGACGGACGGAACGCCTCGGCGACGAGCGGCCGCGGGGGCACTGGCGCGTCTTGGGCCGAAGGCCGGTGCGGCGCTGCCGGGGTTGCGGCGGATGGTTCTGGCGGAGGACCTGTGGGAGCGGGTGTCCGCCGCGTGCGCGGTGTGGCGGATCTCCGGGGACGCGGAGCTCGCCGCGCCGGTGCTGCGCACGGCCTGGACGGAGAATCCGTACACGCGCCGGACGATCACCGCCTGCCTCGCCGCCCTGGGCCCTGCCTCAGTGCCCCTGCACGATCTTCTTCGTGCGGAACTGACGGCTCGGCGACGGCATCTGGCGTCGCCGTCCGGCGGGTACGGCAGCCATGACGTGCTGGACGACGAGCGGTTGGTGCGGGCGTGCGGGGAGGTGCTGGGGGTCGCGTAGGGCGCGGCCCACGCACGGACGGCGCGTGGCGAGTGCGGCGAGTGGCGAGTGCGGCGAGTGAGGTGAGGTCCCGGGTGGGCGGTTCGCGAGGTGTCACTCGCGTCCCGCACACCGGGCGGCCCCGCCTGGGGTGGCTGCACACCGCCGGCCCACCCCACGCGGCCCCGCCCCGCCGGTGCTATCTCCCGTCGGCCCGCCTCCCGCCCCACAACGGTCCGAAGTGCGCCCAGTCCGTGTCCCACTGGTCGAGGCGGCGGCGTTCCAGGCGGCCGCGGAGGACTCGGCCCCCCACGAAGGGGACGGCCGCGGTGCTGAAGCCGACCAGTACGCCGATCATCGCGGCGCGGATCTGGGCCTGCCCCTTGGTGGCGGGCTGGGTCATCAGGCGGCCCTGGGCGTCGGTCCAGACGGTGACCGGGGTGCCCTGGGTGCTGCCGGGATCGACGCGCACCTGGCCCGTGTGGGCCGAGCCGTCGGCCCCGGTCCAGGCCACCTCGCCCCACACCCGTTCACCGCTCGACGTGCCCGGATCGGCCGCGCCGGGCGCCTGGTCGGCGAGCCGGGCCACGACGGGCCGCCATTCGACACGCTCCAGCGCCAACTGGTGCTCGACGGCCCGGCTCACCCCCAGACCCGCGAGCACCCCGGCCACCACGGTGAGCAGCCAGGCACCGAGCACGACCCACGCCTCGACGGCGTCGGCACGGCGTCTGAGCGGATTGCGCCGCCAGCGCCACAGCCAGACCTTGGGACCACGGAACGCCATCGAGGGCATCCTCCTCATGAGCGACGGGCGCACGAACATGCCGGACCGACCTCCCATACGGGAGAGCCCGCCCCGATGCTCACGGCTCACAGCGAGTTCTCCGTCACGACGGTCCCACCGCCCGCCCGTCCCCGCGCTCATCTTGCCGAAAGCCGCCCGGCAATCGCCGCTGCCGGTTACCATCCCCGCCCTGACCTGCGGTGAAGCCCTTTCCAGAGGTGACTGTCAGTGGCGGGGTGCAGACTGGCCGGTGGCTGGGACAAAGACGTCAGAGCACAGCGGAGGCGATCGGTATGACGGAGAAGCTGCTTGCCGTGGGGACGCGCAAGGGCCTGTTCATCGGGCGCGAGCGAGGCGGCACCTGGGAGTTCGACGAGAGCCCGTACTTCAACGCGCAGGCCGTGTACTCGGTCGCGATCGACACCCGGGGCGGGCGCCCGCGGCTGCTGGCCGGTGGCGACAGCGCGCACTGGGGCCCGTCGGTGTTCCACTCCGACGACCTGGGCCGCACCTGGACGGAGCCGGCCCAGCCCGCCGTGAAGTTCCCCAAGGACACCGGGGCCTCCCTGGAGCGGGTCTGGCAGCTGCATCCGGCGGCGGCCGAGCCGGACGTGGTGTACGCGGGTACGGAACCGGCCGCGCTGTACCGCTCCGAGGACCGCGGGGAGAGTTTCGAGCTGGTCCGGCCCCTGTGGGAGCATCCGACCCGTTCGAAATGGGTGCCGGGCGGCGGTGGCGAGGGGCTCCACACCGTCCTGACCGACCAGCGGGACCCGCGCGCGGTGACGGTGGCCGTCTCCACGGCGGGGGTGTTCCGCACCGCGGACGGCGGCGCGAGCTGGGAGCCGTCCAACTCCGGTGTCTCCGCGGTGTTCCTGCCCGACCCGAACCCGGAGTTCGGGCAGTGCGTGCACAAGGTCGCCCGGGACGCGGCCGACCCGGACCGGCTGTACCTCCAGAACCACTGGGGCGTGTACACGAGCGACGACGCGGGGACGCACTGGACGGACATCGGCGAGGGGCTGCCGTCCACCTTCGGCTTCGCGACGGCCGCCCACCCCCACCGCGGTGGGACGGCGTACGTCTTCCCGATCAACGCCGACGCGGACCGGGTCCCGGCCGGTCACCGGTGCCGGGTCTTCCGCACGGCGGACGCGGGCAAGAGCTGGGAACCGCTCACGGCGGGCCTGCCGCAGGAGGACCATTACGGCACGGTGCTGCGGGACGCGATGTGCACGGACGACGCGGACCCGGCCGGCGTCTACTTCGGCAACCGCAACGGCGAGGTGTACGCCTCGGCCGACGACGGCGACAGCTGGCGGCAGCTGGCCTCGCATCTGCCCGACGTGCTGTGTGTGCGGGCGGCGGTGGTCGCGTGATCCTGACGGGGCCGCCCTGTGGTGACCTGGGAGGGGGCCCGCCCGGTATCGCCGGATCAAGCCGTCGGCGACGCGGCGGTCATCCGGAGGTCGGAGCCATGTCCGGGTTGCCGTACGTAGTAGGCGCCGGGGCCGTGTTTGCGGTGTAGTGGCGTTCCATCAGGTGGGCGGGTGGTGGTGCCGTCGGGTTCAGGGACAGGGTGTGCAGGGCGATGTCGGCGACGGCCTCGCCGTTCGATGTCGCGGGCGGGTCGCCGAGGTCCGCACCACAAGGCTGGGCGGTATGACGATGTGGGGCCCGTCGCCGGATGCCGGGATCCCGGCGTCCGGGTCACCGACGATCTCGATCAACGCACGCAGCGCACGCCGGCCGAGTTCCTGAAGCTGATCGCCTCGACGACGGTCACCAGCCCCACGCCCGACCTGAACGCCGCACTGGGCGACGCCGCTTGGCTGGCCGGTCTGATCCGCAACTCCGACCAGGTCCTCATGGAGTGCTACGCACCGCTGTTCTCCCACGTCAGGAACAGGCTGGGCGACACGGTGCTGCCGGCCACCGCGCGGGCGCTGCCCGGCCTGGCCACCGTGGCAACCCGTGCCGGGAACCGTCTCTACGTCGCGGTCGTCAACTCCGGGACACAGAAGGTGGATGTTCCGGTCGAACTGAAGGGCCTGGTCAAGGGGGTCAGGAAGCACGCCACCGCCACCGTCCTGACCGGGCCCTCGCGCACCACCACGAACACGCTGACCGACCCCGCCGTGCTGGTGCCCAGGACGAGCACCGTGACCGGGGCCGCGGCGGCGTTCACCAGCACGCTGCCGCCGCTGTCCGTCACCGTCCTGGAGCTCGTCCTGACCTGATCCTCGGGGGTCCGGCGTCTCTCCGTGCCCGTGGGAACGCCCGCGGGCACGGCGGGACCACCGCGGCGCTCTACGGCAGCTGCCAGTTCACCGGCTGTCCGCCCTGGCCGACCAGCAGGTCATTGGCCCTGCTGAACGGGCGCGAACCGAAGAAGCCGCGGTCCGCCGACATCGGTGAGGGATGGGCCGACTCGATCGCCGGGAGGTCGCCGAGAAGGGGGCGGAGGTTGCGCGCGTCACGCCCCCACAGGATCGACACCAGCGGCTTCCCGCGCCCGGCCAACGCCCTGATGGCCTGTTCGGTGACTTCCTCCCAGCCCTGTCCGCGGTGCGCGCCGGGCTTGCGCGGGGCTGTCGTCAGCGCCCTGTTGAGCAGCAGCACGCCCTGTTCGGTCCACGGCGTGAGGTCGCCGTTGGACGGCCTGGGCAGCCCGAGGTCGGAGTGCATCTCCCGGAAGATGTTCTCCAGGCTCCCCGGCAGGGAACGCACCTCGGGCGCGACCGCGAAGCTCAGCCCGATCGCCATTCCCGGCGTGGGATAGGGGTCCTGGCCGACGATCAGGACGCGGACGTCGTCGAAGGGCTGCTGGAAGGCCCTCAGGACGTTCGCCCCGGCCGGCAGATAGGTCCGGCCCGCCGCTATCTCGGCCCGGAGGAAGTCCCCCATGGCCGCGATGCGTTCGGCCACAGGTTCAAGAGCCTTCGCCCAGCCTGCTTCGACAAGTTCATACAAGGGTCGTGGTGCCACGGCGCGTCACTCTACTGGCACACACTGACACCCCGCATACCCAGGGATGTCTCCCGGCCGGGCGGTCCCGCAGGCGCTACTCTTCCTCCCCATCGAGCTCTTCGACGGGAAGGAAGGGGAACCTCCCACATGGCGGCCGACCGCGGTTGCGGGGACGGATTCCTTGCCGTCGACTCCGGCGGCTCCGGCCTGCGGGTCGTCGTCGGCACACCCGGCCGGGGGACCACGGCCCCGCGGGAGTCGCGGGTGCCGGTCCGGACCGGCCCTCGCGGCATCGATCCGGACCATCTGATGGAGCAACTGGCGCCGATGGTCCGGGCCTTGTCGACAGAGGCCGGAGGGAGCGGGCTCGGCACCGCCGTCGTCGGGGCGGCCGGTATGGCGACCCTGGGCGATGCCCTGCGGGCCGAGCTTCCCGCCGCGCTGGAGCGGGAGTTCGGGGTACGGACCGTCGCGCTGGTCGCGGACGCGGTGACCGCCTACACCGGCGCTCTCGGACCGCGCCCGGGTGCGGTCGTGGCCGCCGGTACCGGTCTCGTCGCGATCGGCACCGACCTCAAGTCCTGGCGCCGGGCGGACGGCTGGGGGCATCTGCTGGGCGACTGCGGGGGCGGCGCGTGGATCGGGCGGGCCGGGCTCGAGGCCGCCCTGCGTGCCCACGACGGGCGGCCCGGGGGGTCGGCGGCGCTGCTGGCGCGGGCCGAGGAGGCGTTCGGGCCGGTGCGGGAGCTGCCCGGCCGGCTCTATCCGCGTACCGACCGGCCCGCCGTACTCGCCTCGTTCGCTCCCGAGGTGGCCGACTGCGCGGAGAGCGACCCCGTGGCCGAGGGGATCCTGCGCGAGGCGGCCCGGCACATGGCCGATTCCGCGGCCGCGGTCTATCCGGCGGAGGGGGCGGCGCATGTCAGCCTCACCGGTGGCTTGTTCAGGATGGGTGCCGCCCTCCTCGTACCGCTGGAGGAGGAGCTGGAGCGACGGCTGCCGCACGCGCGGCGGGTCCCGGCGGCGGGCGGGCCCTTGGAGGGATCCGTACAGATCGCCACAGAACTGGCGCACGGTGCGCTCAGTCTGCCCGCCGACGAGGCGATGTTGTACGTGGTGACCCCAAAGAGGGGCTGAAGCGGACGTAACTCATCAGACAAAACCGGACGGATACCGCTCACCTGCACCCTCCCCGAACAGGGAAGCCCAGGAAGCCAGTAACATGCGTCGCCATGAGCTCCCCCACTGGACCCGCGTCCGGCCTGCCAGTACGAATGCCGCGACCTCGCCAGCCCGGGCGGCACCGCCGACCCGAGCCGCTGGCGGCTCCCGAGGGCGCGCCCGCGCTCGTCCTCGCGGTGCCGGGCACGCCCGGCGCGGCCACGCGCAGCCTCGCCGAGGAGGTCGTGAGCATCGCCCGCTCCGAGCTGCCCGGCCTGGACGCGCGGATCGGTTACCTGGACGGAGACGACTCGGAGTTCCCCGCACTCCAGGCCGTGCTGGCCCACACCGCCGGCGAGCGCACCGCGCGTTACGAGCAGGCCAAGGCCGCCGGGGTGGACGTCAAGGAGCCCGAGGGCCCCGTCGCCGTTGTCGTGCCGCTGCTCGCCGGGCCGGACAGCTCGCTGCTGCGCCGGATCCGCCAGGCCGTGATGGACAGCCGGATCGCGGCCGACCTCACCGATGTGCTGGGCCCGCACCCGCTGCTCGCCGAGGCGCTGCACGTACGCCTGTCGGAGGCCGGGCTGGCCCGCGCCGACCGCGCGCGCCTGTTCGCGGTGACGACCGCCGCGGACGGCATCATCCTCGGCGCGGTGGGCGGCGAGGAGGCCGTACAGGCGGCCGGGATCACCGGCATGCTGCTCGCCGCGCGGCTGGCCGTGCCGGTGATGGCGGCGGCGCTCGACCAGGACGGCTCGATCGCGTCCATCGCCGAACAGCTGCGGTCCTCCGGTTCGCAGCAGTTGGCGCTCGCGCCGTACCTGATAGGGCCGGAGATCGACCCCGCCGTGATCGAGGACGCCGCCAGGGAGGCCGGCTGCTCCGCCGCCGATCCGCTCGGTCCCTACCCGGCGATCGGCAAGCTCGTGCTCGCCAAGTACACGACCGCGCTGGGCATCGCCCCGCAGCAGGCGCAGGGCGCCCCGGTGCGCTGAGCGCACCCGCCGCGACCGCTGCACCGAAAGGGCCCGCTCCATCCGTCGGAGCGGGCCCTTCGGCGTGCGCGGTTGCGGGTCAGCCGAAGATCACGCAGGAGGCGGCCGGTACCTCGATGGTGCCCTCGTACCGGGGCAGGCCGGTCGCCGGGTCCACGGCGAACCAGGTCACCTCGCCGGACCGCTCGTTCGCCACGTACAGGAAGCCGCCGGACTCGGCGAGGTCCCGGGGCCAGTGGCCGCCGCAGATGACCGTGCCGACCAGCCGCAGGTCGTCGCCCTCGACGGCGAACGTGGACAGGACGTCCTCGCCGCGGGTGGCGGTCCACACGAAGCGGCCGTCGGGGGACGCGACGACGCCTGAGGGGTACGCGTCGCCCACGGGGGCGCCCGCGAGTACCTGGGTCTCGTTCAGGGGCTTCAGGGAGCCTTCCTCGGCGTCCCAGCGGCACACGGTGAGGGTCGGGGTGAGTTCGTTGAGGATGTAGGCGCGGGTGCCGTCGGGGTGGAAGGCCAGGTGGCGGGGCCCCGAGCCGGGGCGCAGGGCGATCTCGCGGTGCACGTCGAGCGCCCCGTCGGTGAGGGTGCACACCCGCACGGAGTCCGTGCCGAGGTCGACGCTGACGATCCAGCGTCCGCTCGGGTCGGGCTGCACCTGGTGGGCGTGCGGGCCCAGCTGGCGGGGGGCGTGCGGGCCCGAGCCGGTGTGCCGGAGCACTCCGGAGGGGGCGCTCGCGAGGGAGCCGTCGGCCCGCAGCGGCACGGTGGTGACGCTGCCGGAGCCGTAGTTGGCGGTCAGGACGTGTCCGGCGTGCACGGCGAGGTGCGTGGGCCCGTTCCCGTCCACCGCCACCGGCGGGCCGGCCGGCTCGGGGCGGTCGCCGGTCACCCGGTACGCGGCCACCGCACCCTCGGCCGTCTCACTGACCGCGTACAGCACGTCTCCGTCGGTGGACAGGGCCAGATACGACGGATCGGGTACGCCGTTCAGCCCGCTCAGCACCTTCAGCGCACCCGTGTCCGGGGTCACCGCAGCCGTCACGATGCCGGGGCCTCCCGCCGCCGTGAACGACCCGATGTAGGCCCGTCGCCGCCCGCCGTCTGCCACAGTCGTCCCCTCTCGGTCCGTACCGTCCGGGGCGACGGTAGCAGTCGATCACTACCGGTCTAGACCAACTTCGGGGAAATGCCCGGCGCGGTCACGGACATGGCGGGGTGTGTCAGGCCCCGACCAGCGGCGATCCGGACGGAGACCGCAAGGGCGCCGCCAGCTCCGCGAGGGCCCGTTCCAGTCCGTGCAGATGGGCCAGTGCGGGTTCCTCGGCGAGCGGACGGTCCGCCACCGGGAAGTCCCTGCCGTCCGTGAGAGCCTCCACAGCGGCCTCCACCCGCCGGCACGCGGTGGTCAGGCGGGCGTCGTGCGAGGCCTCGGGGTCGGCGGCGACGGCGACCAGGCCCCGGATCTCCCGGGCGCAGCCGTCGAGGAGGGCGAGAACGTGGCGGGCACGCCTCTTGCGGGCCGCCATGGGGTTGAGGGGGTGGACCAGGGGGGCCACCGAGAGGCGGACCCTGCCGAGCAGTTGCTCCAGTTCGGTCACCCGGCCGCCCGGGTCGGCGCCCGGCACACCAGCGAGGAGGGCGGCGGCCTCGGCGGTGCAGGCGTGGACGCAGCGCAGGGCGCGCTGGATCCAGGCGTCGGTGACGCTGTGGGTGGTGATCGGCAGGACGAACAGCACGGCCAGGACGGCTCCGACCGTGCCCACGCCGGTCTCCGCGAGCCGCAACGCCAGCAGGCCGGGGTTCAGGACGCCGAGAAGGCCGTAGAGGAGCTCGGCGAGCAGGGTGACCCAGAGCATCATCCACGTGTAGGAGACGGCGGCCGTGTAGAAGATGCCGAAGACGCAGACGGCGACCAGGACGGCCGTGGGCGTCGGCGCCCCCTCCAGTGGTACGGCGACGAGCAGGCCGAGGCCGATGCCGATCACCGTGCCGAGGACGCGGCGGAAGCCGCGCACCAGGGTCTCGCCGCGCGAGGCGGTGTTGACGAAGATCCACCAGGTGGCGCCGACGGCCCAGTACCAGCGCTGCCCGGAGACGAGCTGGCCGGCGACGAGGGCGAAGCCGGCACCCGCCATGGCCTGGACCGCCTGGCGGGTGGTCGCGCGGGCCAGGCCGGTACCGGCGGGCGGGGCCGGTACGGGGGCCGGGGGCAGTCGGCGCTCGTAGCACCACAGGCCGAAGCGGACCGCGGCCGCGGTGAGCACGGACAGCAGGACGGCGGCCTGGAGCTCGGGCAGTCGGTCGGTGGTCGCGTGCAGGAACTGCGCCACGAAGAAGGTCATGAACGCGAAGACGCCGAGGCTGTGTCCGCGCGGCCCCCAGCGCCGGGCGTACACACCCGCGCCGACCACGGCGAGGAAGGTGAGGTCGCGGGCGACGGGGTGGTCGTGGAGCTCGGCCGCGACCGTGAGGACGGGAAGGCCGACGACGGGCAGCAGGGCGGTGGTGAGCGCCTGCGCCCGGACGGTGGCGTCCGTGACGGTGAACAGGGCGAGGAGCGCGGCGAGGCCTCCGGTGACGGCACCGGCGAGCGAGTGGCCCGCGAGGCCGCACACCACGACGGCGAGGCCGATGCCGAGCACCGCTCGCGCGGCGAAGCGCAGCCGGACCCGTCCCGGGTCCGCAGCCATGAACACCCTCTTCAGCACGTACCGCCCCCTGAAACCCTCGGACGCCGGGTACACCGGCACGGAAAAGGCGCCGCGGGGTCCGCAGCGCCATCGACGGGCACATTGCAGCATCCTTGCCGCTGTCGGCTCAAGCGGGGCCGCATATGCTGGTCCATTGGTACAGGGAAAGCGGTCCTGGTACGTCCATCGGCGGGCCAAAGGACCAGGCACGAGGAGGTCGTACGCCGTGGCCGTGGACGAGCTCGACACCCGCATCCTGCGGCTGCTGCTGGAGCGGCCGCGGACAAGCGTGCGGGAGTACGCGCGGATCCTCGGGGTCGCGCGGGGCACCTTGCAGGCGCGCCTCGACCGGCTGGAGCGGGACGGCGTGATCACCGGGACCGGGCCCTCGCTGTCGCCCGCCGCGCTCGGTCATCCGGTGCTGGCGTTCGTGCACATCGAGGTGACCCAGGGGCGGCTCGACGACGTGGGGGACGCGCTGGCCGCCGTGCCGGAGATCGTCGAGGCGTTCTCGATCGCGGGTGGCGGGGATCTGCTGACGCGGGTCGTGGCGCGGGACAACGCGCATCTGGAAGACGTGATCCAGAAGGTGATCAGCCTGCCGGGAGTGGTGCGGACGCGCACCGAGGTGGCGCTGCGGGAGCGGGTCGCGTACCGGTTGCTGCCTCTGGTGGAGTCGGTCGGGCGCACGGCCCGGAGTTGAGCGGGCTCGGCGGTGTGCCCCGAGGTGCGCACGTTCGTGGAGGTGCGAGGTCGCCCTTGGCGAACTCGCGCCGGGCGTGGCCGCCGCGCCTGACTGGCGCGGAACCGGAGTTGAGGACCGGCATTCGCCCCCGGTTCCGCTGCTGTCCTACGGCCGCGACCCGTGCGTCGGCCTCGGTGCCGGCTGGATGTTCTGGTTCAGGCGGAACACGTTGTCCGGGTCCCGGTCGGCCTTGATACGGGCCAGCCGGTCGTAGTTGCCGCGGTAGCTGGCCCGGACGCGTTCCTGGCCCTCGTCCATCATCATGTTGACGTAGGCGCCGCCCGCCGAGTACGGGTGCAGGGCGTCGAAGTAGTCGACGGTCCACCGCTTGACCAGCTCCGCGTTGGCCGGGTCCGGGTCGACGCCGGCGAAGACGGAGGCCCAGTTGGCGTGGCGGTAGGCCCAGGGGGTCTCGTCCTGGCCCACGTCGTGGGCGGCGCCGTCGATCGGGTAGAGGTGCATGGTCGACTGGACGGTCGGCACCTCGGCGCCGTACTTGGCGTGCTGCTCCACCGCCTCGTCGGGAATGGTCTCGACGAAGTCGGCCCGCCAGTACCACTGGTCGCCGGGCGGGTAGAGCCCGTCGAACATGGCCTGGAGGTCGGGGTGCTGCATGACCATGGGCGCGTGCAGCAACGGCGCGGGCAGGGCGTCGAGCAGCGGGGCCATCTCGCGGGCGGCGGCCTCGGTGTCGTCGCCGGTCCAGCACCAGACCACGCCCGCCGTCTTGCGCAGCTGGATCTCCTCGGGGAACGGCGGGGCCGGCGGGACGGTGCCGTACAGGAAGAAGCCGCTCAGTTCGCGGGGCGCGCCGAGAATGAACTCCCGGTACGCTGCGAGGACTTCGGCGCTGTCCTCGACGGGCCAGAAGGTCGGTCCGGCGATCACCGTACTGATCTCGTGGAGCCGGAAGACGAACGAGGTGACGACGCCGAAGTTGCCGCCGCCTCCCCGGATCGCCCAGAACAGGTCGCTGTTCTCGTCGGCGCTCGCCCGCACGCTGCTCCCGTCGGCGAGGACGACGTCGGCCTCCAGCAGGTTGTCGATGGTCAGCCCGCAGCTGCGGGTGAGGTGGCCGAGTCCGCCGCCGGTGGCGATGCCGCCGACGCCGGTCGTGGAGATGATCCCGCTGGGCGTGGCCAGGCCGTGTGCGTTGGTGGCGCGGTCCACCTCACCCCAGACACAGCCGCCGCCGACCCTGACGGTGCGGGCCGCCGGATCCACCTGGATGTCCTTCAGCGGTGAGAGGTCGGCGACCACTCCCCCGTCGACGGTGCCGAGCCCGGCGCCGTGGTGTCCGCCGCCCCGCACGGCGAGCGGCAGGCCGTGGGCGCGGGCGAAGGCGATGGTGCGGGCCACCGCGTCGGTGTCGGCACAGCGGGCGACGAGTGCGGGGCGCCGGTCGATCATCGCGTTGTAGACGGTACGGGCCTCCTCGTAGCCGTCGTCTTCGGGTCCGATCAACTCCCCCGTGAATCCGGTCAGTTCACTCCGTGCGGCCTGGGCGGCGGTGCTGGACATGAGATCCCCCGTTCCAAATCGGGTCGATTCGCTCATTTTACTCGCGTCGCACTATGCCGGACATCCGTGACCGTCACCCAGCTCGGCGCCTCGGGATACCTAGCTCGGGGAGTCGTCGGGCAGCAGGCCGAGCTCGGCCGCGCGCTGGGCGGCCTGGCGGCGGCCCGGGGCGTCGAGTTTGTCGAGCACGGCCCGCACGTGGTTGTCGATCGTGCGGACCGACACGACGAGCCGGGCGGCGATCTCCGCGTTGGTGAGCCCTTCGGCGAGCAGCCGTATGACCTGGAGCTGGCGGTCGGTGAGGCCCGCAGGGTTCTCCCGGGTCGCGGCGAGGGGGCCGCGCGGGATGTGCCGTACGCCGAGCCGTCGCAGCTCGGCGCGGAGCATGCGGGCCGCCGGTTCGGCGCCGAGGCTGTCGAAGACGGCGAGGGCCTCCAACTTGTCGGCCGGGTCGGGGCTCTCGGCGAGCGCGGCGGCGTGTTCGTAAGGACAGCCCGCGGCCCGCCAGAGCGCGGCGGCCCGGCGCCACCGCCCGCGCGCCTGCAACGCGTACGGATGGTCCGAGTCGTCCGGTGGGACCGGGTGGCCCGCTTTGGTGAGCCAGTAGCCGAGTTCGGACCGGTAGGGGGCGCCGGGCAGCCGGCTCGCCTGGGCGTGCACGGGCGCGGCCGCCGCCACGACGGCCTGCGCGTCCCCGCGCAGCCAGGCCGACTCCGCCCGTGCCACCGCCACCGGCCCGGTGCGCTGCAGCTCCTTGGTCCCTACGGCGATGTCCCAGGCCTCGGTGAGGAGTGCGTCGGCGCCGGGGCGGCCGCGGCGGATGCGGACCCGGGCGAGGACGGTCAGGGCGGGGCAGCGGGCCGGGACGAAGTCGTGCATGCCGTACTCGGCGTGCCGCTCGGCGTCGGCCCAGTCGGCGGCGGCGAGCCTGCGCATGGCGAGTTCGACATGGAGGTAGTTGAGGAAGCCCAGGTGCTCGGCCCGGTCGGCGAGTTCCATCGCCGGAGGCAGGTACGCGTCGGCCTCGTCGTACCGGAGGTTGTCGAGCAGGGTCCAGATGATGTTGGCGTAGGAGCGGCAGGCGTGCTCGACCTCGCCGGCGGCGAGCGCCACGTCGAGACTCTCCTCCAACTGCTCCCGTCCGCCGGGGTCTCCTGAGCGCCAGCGGGCGGTGCCGACGTTGTTCAGGGCGTGCGCGAGGATCGCGGGGTCGTCGGCCTTGCGGGCCAGGACGATGGCGCGCTCCCCGTGTTCGACGGCCTCGGCGTAGCGCTCGGACAGCATGCGCAGTTGCGCGGTGTTGCTGACGGCGAGCGCCAGCAGCCGGTCGTCGCCCGCGTGTTCAAGGACGGTCACGGCCTCTCTGGCGGCCTCCTGGGCCTGGTCGGCGTTGCCGGCCCACCAGTGGATACGGGACAGCCAGCGCAGGTCGGCACCGAGGGCGAGGGTGTCACCGAGGGCGCGGCGCAGGGCGACGGCCTCGCGCTGGGCGGCGACGGCGGCGGCCGAGTCGGCGATGGTGTAGGTCTCGACGGCGTAGCGTTCGAGCAGGTCGGCGAGTTCGGCGGGGGCGTAGCGGTGCCGTTCGCGCAGCACGAGGCGGAGTTGGGCGGCGGCCTCGCGGTGGGCGCCGGTGGCGGAGGCGTCCCTCGCCGCGTCGGGGCCGTAGCGGGCGACGGCGTCCTGATCGCCGGCCTGGGCCGCGTGGTGGACGATCCGGGCGGCGTCGGATCCGGGGCGGGCGACGAGTGCCGCGAGGACGGCGCGGTTGAGGCCGATACGGCGGGCGGCGGGCAGGGAGTCGGCCACCGCCCGGCGGATCAACTCGTGCCGGAACGCCACCCGTTCAGGGGTGACGGCGAGCAGACCACGCTGCTCCGCGGCCGCCAGAACGGCCACGCCGTCGGTGAGCGGGCCGCGCCGGTCCGTCGCCGACGGGGACTCCCCGGCAGCGGGCGGATCGCCTCGCTCCTGCGCGGCCATGGCGGACGCCCCGTCCGTGAGCAGCGCGTCGACCAGCGGGCGTTCGACGGCCGAGGGAACGACGGCCAACTGCTCAAGCGCGTCCACGGTGGCGCCGGGCAGTCCGCGCAGCCGGGCGAGCACGGCGTCGACGACGGTCGGGGGCACTTTCCCGGTGCCGCCTGCGGCGACGATCTCGGCGACGAAGAAGGGGTTGCCGTTCGTGACGGCGTAGACCTGGGCGGGGTCGACACGGCCGGCGCTGAGGGTGCGGACGGCGTCCAGGGAGAGGCGGGCCAGGGGCAGCCGGTGCACGCGGGGCGCGCGGGACACCTGGCCCAGCAGCTGCCGCAGCGGATGCTCACGGCTCAACTCGTCGTCGCGGTAGGTCAGGACGAGGAGGGTGGGCAGGCGTTCCGTCCGCCGGACCAGGAAGCGCAGGGCGTCCAGGGAGGCCTCGTCGGCCCAGTGGACGTCCTCGACGACGAGTACCGCTCCGCGTAGTTCTTCGAGCAGCGCCTCGTGGACGCGATGGCGGTCACCGCCCTCCGTCACGGCGCCGGCGAGTTCACCGCCGACGCTGCCGATCAGGTCACGGAAGGGGCCCAGCGGCCTGCGGGTGGCGAGGTCGTCGCACTCGCCGACGAGAATCCGCGTACTCTCCGGGAGACGGTCCGGAAGGGCCCTCACCAGGCTGGACTTGCCGATACCGGCCTCGCCGGAGACGAGCACCACGGATCCGGCCCCGTCCGCCGCCTCCCGCGCGGCCGAGGCCAGTCGCGCCAGCTCCGGCTCGCGCTCGAGGATCCCCCAGTCCACGGGCCCGATTCTGCCACCGGGGAGACCGGGCAGGGCCCTTCACGACGGAGGGGGCCGGCGGCTGCGCCCTGTCGATCAGCTGTATCGATCAGCCGTATCGATCAACAGCCTCGATCAACTGCCGTACGGGAGTGACCGCCGGGGTCGCCGGGGTGCGGGCGTCTCACACGCCGCCCGTCACCTTGGCGACGAAGGCGGCGAGGTTCGTCACCGTCCGCCGGATCTTCTCGTCCAGGGTGAGCGTCTCGTGCAGCCGGGCGCCGGCGCCCGCGTCCCTCTTCCCGCGCACGTACAGCGAGCAGGCCAGGTCGTCGCAGATGTACGCCCCGACCGAGTTGCCCTGCTGCCCCGCCTTGCCCGCTCTCGGGGCGACCATCAGGGAGACCCCGCCCGAGTGGGTGGTCAGGCACATCGAGCACATGCTGCGCCGCGCCTGCCAGGACCCGGCGGTCGAGCGGCGCAGCGCGAGGGCTGTGGGGCGGCCGTCCAGGACGGTCACCAGGTAGGCGCGGTCGGGCGCCTGCGGATCGCGCCAGCCGAGGTAGTCCAGGTCCTCCCACGGCTGCTCCGCCAGGTCCCGCGGCACGTGCAGCCGCTTCGTCTCGCCCTTGGTGCAGTTCACGAAGGCGGCACGGATCTCTTGTTCGGTCAACGGTTCCATAAGGTCACGCTAGTTTGCCTAAATGCTTTAGGCAAATGCATAATCGACTATTGGCAAACGAGAGGGCAGCTATGGCACGGGTAGGGCTGAGCACGGAGCGGCTGGTCCGGGCGGGCGCGGAGCTGGCCGACGAGGTGGGGTTCGAGCAGGTGACCGTCTCGGAGCTCGCCCGGCGGTTCGACGTCAAGGTCGCGAGCCTGTACTCGCACGTGAAGAACTCCCAGGACCTCAAGACCCGGATCGCCCTGTTCGCCCTGCAGGAGCTCGCCGACCTCTCCGCCGACGCGGTCGCGGGACGGGCCGGCAAGGACGCCCTGACCGCCTTCGCGAACGTCTACCGCGACTACGCCCACGCCCACCCGGGCCGGGCCGCGGCCGCCCGGATGAGGCTCGACCCCGAGACCGCGGCCGCCAGCGCGGGCCTGCGGCTGGCGCAGATGATGCGCGCCATCCTGCGCGGCTACGACCTGCCGGAACCCGATCAGACCCATGCCGTACGGCTGCTGGGCAGCACCTTCCACGGCTACGCGAGCCTGGAGGGGGCAGGCGGGTTCAGCCACAGCTCTCCCGACTCCGGGGAGTCCTGGACACGGATCCTGGACGCCCTCGACACGCTGTTGCGCAACTGGCCCGCCCCTGACCGCCCGACAGGCTGAGGAACATGCACGACTGGATCACCACCCCCGTCACCGCCGACCTGCTGCGCGGCGCCCTCGACGTGGAGCACACCGAGCGCGGGGTCCTGCCGCACCGGCTGCCGGCCCGGGCACGCGCCCAGAACACCGACGACCAGCTCGCCATGGCCGAGTCCCAGCCCTCCGGCGTACGGCTGGTCTTCCGCACCCGGGCCACCGCGGTGGAGCTGGACACCCTGCCGACCAAGCGGGCCTACGTCGGTGCGCCGCCCCGGCCCGACGGGATGTACGACCTGGTCGTCGACGGCCGCCCGGCCGGCCAGGGCAGTGTGCGCGACGGCAACGTCATCACCGTCGACATGACCGCGGGGACGTCCGAGCTCCGGCCGGGACCTCCCGGGACCGTCCGTTTCGACGGGCTGTCCGGCGAGGTCAAGGACGTCGAGATATGGCTGCCGCACAACGAGACCATCGAGCTGATCGCCCTGCGCACCGACGCGCCCGTCGAGCCCGCGCCCCACGGTGACCGCCGCGTCTGGCTGCACCACGGCAGCTCCATCAGCCACGGCTCCGACGCGGCGAGCCCGACGGGCATCTGGCCCGCGGTCGCCGCGACACTGGGCGGTGTGGAGCTGATCAACCTGGGTCTCGCCGGGAGCGCGCTCCTCGACCCGTTCACCGCGCGGGCGCTGCGGGACTCCCCCGCCGACCTCATCAGCGTCAAGATCGGCATCAACATCGTCAACCACGACCTGATGCGGCTGCGCGCCTTCGGTCCGGCCGTCCACGGCTTCCTCGACACGATCCGCGAGGGCCAACCGGACACGCCCCTGCTGGTCGTGTCGCCCATCCTGTGCCCGATGCACGAGGACACCCCGGGGCCCTGCTTCCCGGACGTGGGTGAGCTCGGTGAGGGCCGGCTGCGGTTCAGGACGCTGGGTGACCCGGCGGAACGCGCGAGCGGGAAGCTGACCCTTCAGGTGATCCGGGAGGAACTGGCCAGGATCGTGAAGCAGCGGGCCGCCGAGGATCCGCACCTGCACTACCTCGACGGGCGCGAGCTGTACGGCGAGGACGACTCGGCGGAGTCGCCGCTGCCGGACGACCTGCATCCGGACGCGGCGACGCATCGACGGATGGGGGAACGGTTCGCGAGGATCGCTTTCGGAACGGACGGTGTGTTCGCCGACGACTCCGAAGACGCGGGCGGGTCCAGCGGCTGAGCCGGCACGCCGCGTATGCCGGCCATGAGGGCTCCGGGCGCTACCCCCTGCGCTTGGGCTTGCCCCGTCGAGCCCCCGCGCCCTTGGAGCCGCCGGACCCACCGGACCGGCCGGACCCCCCACGGACCCCCTTGCCCGCGCCGGAAGTTCCCCGCGCCGTGCCCTTCCCGGCGCCCGCCGGCTTGCGTCCGCCGCCCTTCTCGGGCCGTTGGCCGCGCTCCGGCTCGGCCTTGGTGCGGCCCCGCGAGCTGTTGACGGTCCGCCCCCGGACGATGCCGATGAAGTCCTCGACCATGTCCGTCGTCGCGTCCTCCCGCCAGGCCAGGGCGATCTCGGACTGTGGGGCGTCGGTGAGCGGGCGGTAGGTGAGGTCGCGGCGGTGGTGGAGACGGGCCAGGGACTGGGGGACGACGAGGACGCCGATATTCGCCGCCACGAGCTCGATCGCGTCCGCCGTGGTGGCCGGGCGTTCGAAGGCCGGTTCGCCGGGCGGCCGTTCCCAGCCGATGACGTCGTCGAGGGGGTGGACGACGACCTCGTCCGCCAGGTCCTCCACGGTCACTTCCTCCACCGCGGTCATCACGTGGTCCTTGGGGACCACGACGACCGAGGTCTCGGCGTAGAGGGGGATCGCGCTGAACACCGTACGGTCGACCGGCAGCCGTACCAGACCGGCGTCCGCACCGCCGTCGCGCAACACGTCGGAGGCCTCCGCGGGAGCCACCTGGACGAGCTCCAGGCGGATGCCGGGGAAGCGCTCGGTCCAGATCCGCACCCACTTGGCGGGCGTCACCCCGGGAACGTACGCGAGCCGGAAGGAGGGGGGTTCTGGCGAGTCTGTCACGCGGCAAGGTTACCCACTGTGGTCGGAGGCCTCGTGCGCGGCCGATACTCTGGACTCCATGACGTCGCACCAGAACACCCAGACGATGAAGCCCGCGACCGCGGCGAAGAAACTGGGTGTGTACCTCCCCGCCACCCCCGCAGAGTTCCAGGAGGGTGTCGTCACGCGCGCCGAGCTGAACGAGCTCCAGGCGAACCCGCCCCAGTGGTTGCAGGACCTGCGACGCACCGGCCCGCACCCCCGTCCGGTCGTCGCGGCCCGGCTGGGCGTCTCCATCGCCGGTCTCGCGCGCGGCGGGGTCACCGAGCCGCTCACCACCGAGCAGATCGAGGCGCTGCGGGACGAGAGTCCCGAGTGGCTGGAGAAGGAGCGCGCCACGCAGGCGGAGGTCCGCAAGGAGGCGGCGCGCATCAAGGAGAAGAAGCAGGGCGAGGAGTCCTGACCCCGGGCCCGCACCAGCCCGGGGCCCGCACTGACTAATCCCCTGGGCCCGCACCAACCACCCCCAGGGCCCCGAAAACTCCGGTGCGCCGAGTCGAACACCTCTGCGACCATTCCGGCATGGTCCACCGTCTCGATTCCCTGGTCATTCGGCATGCCCTCCGGCTGCCCGCTCCCGCGGGCCCCGCCGGTGAGGGCGACGTCGCGGCGCGGCAGTTCGACGCCGCGCTGATGTCCGTCGGCTTCAAGCTGTCGGCGGACGCGCTGAGGACATTGTCGGAGCTGTCCGGGAGCACGGTCGTCGACACCGCCGTGCGCACGCTCGCCACCGTCCGTGAGATGGCCGGCGACCATGTGCGGCACAACGTCTACTTCAAGGACTTCCCGGCCAACGTCCCGGACACCTTCGAGTTCTGGATGCGCTGCGTGCGCGAGGCCCTGGAGGACGGCAAGGCCCGCTCCGGCGTCCTCGCCCAGCTGCGCAACGGCGTGGTCAACCTGCTCACGCTGCCGTCGTACGGCACCTACCGGCACACCTACGACGAGATGCTGGCGGCGCACGACGAGCTGACGGCCGCGGTCGGCGACCGGCTCACCGTCCTGCACCTGGGCGCCTCCCTGCAGGACGAGGTCAGCGCCCTGTACCTGGCGCTGGCCGGCAGCACCACGCCGCTCGGGGACGAGCACCTGGCCGATCTCAAGGTGCTCGCCGAGCACTGCGCGGACGGTCCCCAGCCCGAGACGATCCCGGTGCGGGAGAACCGCGCCGTCGTCAACGAGGCCCGGCTGAAGGCGGGTTCGAGCCTGCTGCTGGACACCGTGACCGACGTGCTGCGGCTGGCCTGCGCGTTGTCGGGCGGGGACGTGAGCCTTCAGGAGCCGACCCGGTTCCAGAAGCTCTCCCGGCCGGTCCGCCGCGCCCTGCTCGCGGGTCTGGACGAAGTCGTCGCCGAGGTTCCCGCCAAACTCGCCGACGTCCTCGCGCACCGCGAGGCCTTCAAGCGGCTCGGTGAGCGTCTGCACCCGCACGAGTACCCCCAGTGGCCGCGCGCGGCCGAGGTGTTCGCCGTGGCCCGGGGCGAGAAGAAGGCGTACACCTTCGAGGGCCGCCTGGAGGCACTGCTCGGCGCGGACGACGTCACCGGGGCGGCGGAACTGCTCAAGTCCGCGCCCGGCAGGCTGTTCCGTGCGCTGGACCGGCTGCTGCGCACCGCGCGCACGCGGGAGGAGCGGAACGCCGTGGTGGCCGTCGTCGAGGCGGTCGCTCCCGAGGTCTCCGGGCGGGTCGTCCTGTCGGTGCGTGAGTACCTGCAGAACCGGGCCGCGGAGACGGGCCGCAAGCGGGTGTTCGTCAACCGTGCCGGCCGAGCGCACGTCGCCGACGACACGCGTGGAGTCGTACCGGAGGCGGAACGGGAACGTCTGATCGCCGCGCTGGACGCGGAGATCGGCCGACGACTCCCGTCCCCGGAGCGGCTGTTGGTCGACCCCGACGTCCTCGGCGTGGCGCTTCCGCTCAGCGGGCGGGCGACCTCGGCCGGGCTCGGGGTGCTGCCCCGCGGCTCCGTCTCGCCGGTCGACGGGGAGCTGCTGCGCTTCTTCGTGTACTGGAAGCAGACGCAGCGGGTCACCGACTACGACCTGTCGGCGCTGCTGCTGGACGCGGACTACGAGACGGTGTCCTGGCTGTCGTACACCAATCTCCGCGAGGTGGAGGGCGAGCACTCGGGTGACATCACCAACGCCCCGGACGGTGCCTCGGAGTTCATCAACCTGCGGCTCGGAGCGGTGCGGGGTACGTACATCGTGCCGCAGGTCAACATCTACTCCGGGGAGAAGTTCGAGGAGGCCGAGGAGTCGTTCTTCGGGTTCATGCTGCGCGAGGGGGAACAGCGGGGCCGGCCCTTCGAGGCGCGTACCGTGCGGATGAAGTCGGAGCTGCGTGGTCCCGGCCGGGTTGCGCTGCCGCTGGCGTTCCGGCGTGCGCAGGACGGGAGTTGGCACGCCAAGTGGCTGCACCTCTACCTGAAGGGGCAGCCGGCGTACAACCGCGTGGAGGACAACCAGGTGTCGGTGGCGACGCTGGTGCGCGGCATCGTCGAGCGCGAACAGCTCACGGTCGGCTATCTGACCTCGCTGATGGCGAACGGCGGTACGGACGTGGCGACTTGGGACGCCGAGTCCGTGCCGGACGTGCCCGTGACCTACATCGGTCTGGAGCGGCCCGAGGGGCTGCACCCGGACTCGGTGGTCATCACCCCGGAAAATCTGCGCGACCTGATCCCCGAGTGACTGTTACGGTTGCGCGTGGCGAGGCCATGGAAGGGCTTCCTTCTCAACTCGATGAGCCCCCATGGGGCTTGGATCTCCAGTCCTTCCGCTTTCCTCGCCCTCGACGTCCCGCACGAGGCCATGAAGGAGCTTCCTTCTCACCGGTTTCAAAACCGGCTTTCCTAGAGCTCCAGTTCCTTCGCTCTCCTCGTCGTCGACGTCACCCGGCAGGCGGCCCGGACCGGTGGACTCACCGTTCCAGGGCCGCCTTCGCCGTGCTGAGCGCCTGTTCCGCGTACCCCCGCCCGAACAGCACGGCGTGCACCAGCAGCGGGAACATCTGGTGCAGCCCGATGCGGTGGGACCAGCCGTCGGCGAGCGGCGCCGCGCTCTCGTAGCCGCGCAGCACCTCGTCCAGGTGGGGGCAGCCGAAGAGATGGAGCATCGCGAGGTCGGTCTCGCGATGGCCGCCGTGCGCGGCCGGGTCGATCAGCCAGGCGTGGCCGTCGGCGCCCCACAGCACGTTGCCGTTCCACAGGTCGCCGTGCAGCCGGGCCGGGGGCTCGGCCGGGCCCGCGAGACCGGGCAGCCGCGCGCAGAGCCGTTCGATCACCTCGGCCTCCGGGAGCGTGATCGTGCCGTCGTCCACCGCGCGCCGCAGATACGGCAGCACCCGGTGCTCGGCGTACCACTGCGACCACTCGACGCCCTCGACGTTGCGCATCGGCGCCCGCCCGATGTACGCCTCCCGGGGACCGCCGGGCGGTGCCGAACCGAAGGCGGGCGCGCCGGCGAGGTGCAGTCCGGCCAGCGCCCGGCCCAGATCGAGTGCCGCCTCCCGGTTCGGCCGCCCCCTCGCGATCAGGTCGGTGACCAGCCAGGGGCCGTCCTGACCGTGCCCGGTCGGCACCCGGACCGTGCCGGCCTCGGCCAGCCAGCGCAGTCCCGCCGCCTCCGCCCGGGCCTCCTCGGCGCTGTCGGCGCGCTTCACCATCACCGTCCGGCCGTCGTCGAGGGCCACCTCGGCCAGCGCACCGGACACCGCGCGCTCCTCCGTAGCCGTACGGCCGGTGAGCCGCGCCGCCGCCGCACCCGGGCCGTCGCCGCCGTCCTCGTACACCCGCGCCTCCCTGGTACCTCACGTCACCGTCTTCGCCCCAGCGTTCCAAAAGAGTCTCGTGCACAGCCTCTGTGAAGACTCCCAGCCATGTCTTGACATACGGAAGAAGCGATCCGTAGCTTGGCCGATCATTTAGATAACCCGATCCGCAGGGTCCGTCACAGCGGCGCCAGCTCCACCCTGCCGGTGAACCTGCCACCCACTTGATCGGCGAGCCAACGGACACGGTCGACCTGGTCGCCTTTCCCGTCTCGGGGGCGTGAACGTGGACGGTGTGGTCCTGCGAGGGTTCGTCCTGGTAGAGGTCCCGGGAATTGACCGTCAGCGTGAGGTAGGGGCGCTTCCGCGAGATCGCTTCCAGCCCGGCTTCGGGAACCGCAGGCCACGGAACCATAGGACGTCACTTACGGAGACCTGTGTGAGGGGAGACGGCCGTCCGTGCCGGATGACCCTCCCGCCGAAGATCCTCCGGTGCTTCAATATCACCCCCTGCGTGGAGGAGCGAGGGCATGGGCAGAGTCCTGGTGACCGGTGGCAGCGGTTTCGTCGGCAGCCATCTGGTGCGGCGGCTGCTGGAGCGGGGTTACGAGGTGCATGCCACCGTGCGCAGTCTCACGAACCCGGCGAAGGTGCGCCCGCTGCGGGACATGCAGGACCAATTCCCCGGCCGGCTCGCCCTGTTCGAGGCGGACCTCCTCAAGGAGCGCTCCTTCGACGAGGCCATGGCGGGCTGCCGCGTGGTCTTCCATGTGGCCTCGCCCTTCTTCATGCCGGAGAAGATCAAGGACGGCCAGAAGGACATGGTCGACCCGGCCCTGACCGGCACCCGCAACGTCCTGGCCGGCATCGAGCGCACGCCGACGGTGGAGCGGCTGGTGTTCACCTCCACGGTCGGTGCGATCTTCGGCGACTACTCCGACGTGCGGGGCATGGCCGGGCAGGTCCTGTCCGAGGAGTACTTCAACACCAGCAGTACGGTGGAGAACAACCCGTACCACTACGCCAAGACGGTCGCCGAGCGCGCCGCCTGGGACGCGGAGTCCGCTCAGGACCGCTGGCGCATGGTCTCCGTCAACCCCGGCCTGATCCTGGGCCCTTCGCTCGCGCCCGCCTCCGAGTCCGGCAGCCTCTTCCTCCTGGAGGAGCTGTTCAAGGGCTACCTCTTCTACGGCGCCCCGGACTTCAGCTTCACCACGGTCGACGTCCGTGACGTGGCCGACGCGCACATCGCGGCGGCGGAGAAGCCCGACGCGAAGGGGCGTTACATCCTGGCCGCGGAGACGATGACGTCGTTCCACGAGATGTCCCGCATCATCCGCACCCGGTACCCCCGCGGCCTGCGCATCCCGCGCACCGCGCTCCCCCACTGGCCGGTGCGCGTCCTGGGCCCCGCCTTCGGGCTCACCCAGGACTACATCCGCAAGCACCTCGGCATCCGCTTCCGCGTGGACAACAGCCGCAGCGTGAACGAACTGGGCCTCGTCTACCGCCCGGTCGAGGAGACGGTCCTCGACCACTACGAGGCATGGCGCGCTCAGCAGGGCAAACGCTGATTCTCACCGCGGGCGGCGGCCCGTACGCGACGAAGGTCACAGTTACATCTCACACTTTTCACACTTCAATCTTCACGTGAGCCTCACAAGTTGGCTAAGTTGACGGCGAGCAGCACGACGGAAGGGGCATGACTTTCATGGCGCCGGATCGAACATCGCGCAATGGAGGGTTCAGCCTCCCGGCCAAGCGCAACTCCGCCCTCGCCACGGCCGCCATGGCCTCCGCGGCCCTCCTCTCGCAGACCGGGAACGCCGCGGCCGACGAGGGGCCGAGCCATGACGAGGTGAGCCGACGGGTCACCAACCTCTACGACCGGGCCGAGACCGACTCCGGCACCTACAACGCCACGCGCGCGGCGGGAACGGCGTCGAGCACCCGTGGCCGCACCGGTTCGTCTTCGTCGACCGGCGGTGGGAGCAGGGCAGGCGGCGAGCCCGCTCTCGATGACATCGCCCGGCAGTGGTACGGCATGGCCCGCGCGAAGATCGGCCCCACGGTCGAGGCGGTCCTGCCCGCCGACCGCGTCGTGGCCCGCCGCGCCGAGCCACGGCGCCAGCGGCCCGCGGGCGCCCCCACGGCACGCGAACCGAAGCCGGCCGCCGAACGGCCCGAGCTGACCGCCAGACCGATGCTCGCCCTGCCCAGCGCACCGGAGCCAACCCCGGCCGCCCTCCCCGCCGCGCAGGCCCAGACGCCCTCATGGGCCTCGGAACCGGCCTCGCAGGACCTCACCGGCACCGGCGAGATCCCCACCGTGCGTGCCGCGCAACCGGTCACGGGGGTCCCGGAGTACACCCCCTACACCCCTCAGCCCGTCACCGGTGTCCCGGAGTACGCGCCGCAGCTCCTGACCGTGGGGCCCGAGTACCACCCGCAATCCCCCGGCACCGCGATCCCCGCATACAGCACGCAACCCGACACCGGCCTCTCGGGTTACACCTCGCCCACCACCACCGGCTTCCCCGAGTACAGCGCGCAGGCCGGTACCGGAGTCCCGGAGTACGCCCCCCAGCTCCTCACCGGTGCTCCCGAGTTCGCGCCGCAGCTCCCCACCGGTGTGCCTGAGTACGCACCACAACCAGGCACCGCAATACCGACGTACAGCCCGCGAGCCGACGCCGGCCTCCCGGACAACACCGCGCGCACCACCGCCGGCATCCCCGAGTACACCTCGCGACCCGGCACGGGATTCCCCGACCACACCGGGCAACTCGGCGCCGTCCTGCCCGAGTACACCGCGCAGACCGGGCAGACCGGGCAGACCGGGCAGACCACCACCGGCTTCGCGGACTACAGCGGTCAACTCGGCACCGGGCTACCGGAGTACGCCGCGCCGGCCGCCACAGGGTTCCCCGAGTACTCCGCACAGAACACCGCAGGCTTCCCGGAGTACGCCGCGCAACCGACCGCGGGACAACCCGAGTACTCCGCCCTGACCGCCCCCCTCGCGACGATCGCACCCCCGCCGGTCGACACCACCCGAACCGCCCCGACCGCCCCGGCCCCGACGCAGGGCATCCCTGCCATCCCGGCCCCCCGCACTCCCGAGCAGGCCTGGCAGACGCCCCAGCCGGCGCCGACCCCGGCCCCCGCCGCACCCTTGACCCTGGCCCCCGCTCTCCCCGTCACCGATCCCGAACTCCCCACCCCCGACCCCGGTTACGACTCCAAGGTCATCCAGGTTCTCGCCTTCGCCCGTTCCCAGATCGGCAAGCCGTGCGTCTGGGGCGCGGCGGGCCCCGGGTCGTACGACAACTCCGGCCTCACGCAGGCCGCCTGGAAGGTCGCAGGCGTCTCGCTCCCCCGCACCTGCGTCGGTCAGGCGAGCACCGGCACGGCGGTACCGCTGTACGCGATGCAACCCGGTGACCTCGTCTTCTTCCACGACGACTTCAGCCACGTGGGCCTGTGCACCGGCAACGGCATGATGATCCACGCGCCGGGCCCGGGAGCGTCCATCCGCGAGGAGTCGATCTACCCGACCGGTGAGTCGATCATCCGAGGCGCGATACGACCCGCCTGACCCGCCCCCCCGCCTGGGCCCCGGGCAGCTCCATGGCGTGCCGCTGAGGTACCGGGTGCGGCGGGTGCCCATCGGGCTCGACGACCGGCCGGTGACCGTCCTGTCCGGGCAGGCCGTCGCGACCGGCGACCAAGCGGGCGCCTGGGCCCGCCAGGTGGCGGACGGCGTCGAGCGGCCGGCCGCCACCCTGACGGTCGCCGAGGCCGGGGAGCGTGTGCCGAGGATCTTCACGGTCGAACCGGCGACCGCCGTGGACCGGATCGTGATCGACACGAGCGGGCTGCCCGCCACCCGGTGTTCAGCCCGGCGCCCGGGTCCGGAGGCGCCGACCAGTAGGGGCCACGGCTTCGTGCGGGCCGCCGGTCCCCCGTGCCGGCGGCCCGCACGCGTCGCGGCCGGCGCTGCCGTCCCGCGGGGAGACAGGCGTATCCGACGGGCCGCCCTCCCCCCACTGCGGCCCGCCGGAGCTTCAATGTGCTGGAGTACATGCGAGAACGTCGATGTTGCTCGGATGAAGTGTGGGTCAGCGAGGTACTGGGCCGGTATGGGTACAACTGCGTATGAGCGGATGCTGTCGGTCGCCGTGGCCGCGCTCCACGAACGCGCCCCCGAGCGGCTGTGGCCCCTGCTCGCGGCCGAACTGCCGGTGCTGTGCGGGGGCGACGCCCTGATCTACAAGCTGGACGACTGGAACGAGCACGAGGGCACGCTGGGGCTGTCCCCCGGAGCCGACGCGGAGTTCACCTCGCTCGGCGACGAGGAGACGGGACTGCTGCGCGCGGGCTACCCGTTGGCCGGGCACTACGCGGGCAGAACGGACCGGACGCCGGTCACGGCCCGCCGGGTGGCCGGCCGATCCTGGTCGGGGAGCCCGACCGCGCGGCTGCTCGACGACCTGCTCGACGTCGATCACGTGCTGGGGATTCCGCTGCCGCAGTCGACCACCCCGATCACCGGGTGCATGGTGTACCGCTCCGGGCGGGACTTCACCGACGACGAGCTGCGTCTGGCCGAGCAGGTGCAACCGCTGCTGGCCGCCGTCGAGCAGCAACGGCAGCTCCTGCGGCGGCTCAACGCCCCGTCCGAGGAGGCGGCCGACCTGGCGCTCACGCCCCGGGAGACGACCGTGCTGCTCCTGCTCGGTGACGCCCTGACCGCTGTGTCGATAGGCCGCAGACTCGGGATATCCGAGCGGACGGTCCACAAGCACATCGCGAACATCTACCGGAAGCTCGGCACGCACGACCGCGTCAGCACGGTGCTGCACGCCCAGCGGCTCGGCCTCGTCCCTACGGCATCGGCGGCCCGCCCTTGAGGCGTTCCAGGTCGGAGGGGCGGACCTGGATGACCACGACGGCGATGAGCGCGGCGAGCACCGCGAAGACCGCGGCCACGACGAAGGCGGCCGAGACACCCGCGGTCAGGACCTCGTCGCCCCAGGAACCCGGAAGCACACCGGTACGGGCGAACAGCCGGCGCTCCACCGGGGTGGCCTGGGCGAGGAACAGGGGGACCTGCTTCTCCGCCTCGTTGGTGCTGGCCGTGCCGAACATGGTGACCAGGATGGACAGGCCGAGCGAACCGCCCACCTGCTGCGTGGCGTTGAGCAGCCCGGAGGCCGCGCCGGTCTCCGGGTTGGGCACGTTGGAGAGCGCCATCAGGGTCAGCGACACGAACTCCATGCCCATGCCGAGGCCGAAGACGAGCATCGGCCCGAGGACACTGCCCGCGTAGGTGGAGTGGACGTCGGTCAGGGTCAGCCAGGCCAGCCCCGATGCCGCGAGGATCGCGCCGCCCACCATGAAGGGTTTGGGCCCGTAGACGGGCAGGAACCGCGAGGCGAGACCGGCGCCGACCGCGATGACCGCGCTGACCGGCAGGAACGCGAACCCGGTCGCCAGCGGGCTGAAGTTCAGGACGTTCTGCGTGAAGAGGGTCAGGAAGAAGAACATGCCGAAGATCGCGGCCGCGAGGCACAGCATGATGCCGTAGGTGCCCGCGCGGTTGCGGTCGGCGAACATGTGCAGCGGGGTGATGGGCTGCCGGGACCGCTTCTCGATCAGCACGAACACCACGAGGAGGACGACCGCGGCGGCGAACGAGGCCAGCGTGAACGCGTCCCGCCAGCCTTCCTGGGCGGCCCGGATGAAGCCGTACACCAGCAGCACCATGCCCGCGGTGGCGGTCAGCGCGCCGGCGATGTCGAAGTGGCCGGGATGCCGCTCGGACTCGCGGATCCAGCGGGGCGTGGCGAGTGCGATGAGCAGTCCGATGGGGACGTTGACGAACAGCACCCACCGCCAGTTCAGCCACTCGACGAGGACCCCGCCGGCCAGCAGCCCGATCGCGCCGCCGCCCGCCGAGACCGCGGCGAAGACGCCGAAGGCCCGGTTGCGCTCGGGGCCTTCGCGGAAGGTCGTACTGACCAGGGAGAGGGCGGTCGGGGAGGCGATGGCCCCGCCGACGCCCTGGAGGGCACGGGCGGCGAGGAGTTGGGCCTCGTTCTGGGCGAGTCCGCCGAGCAGTGAGGCGAGCACGAACAGCAGCACTCCGCAGATGAACATGCGGCGTCTGCCGAGGATGTCGCCGGTCCTGCCGCCGAGCAGCAGCAACCCGCCGAAGGTGAGGGTGTACGCGTTGACCACCCAGGCCAGGCTCGTGGTGGAGAAGTCCAGGGAGCGCTGGATGTCCGGGAGCGCGATGTTCACGATGGTGATGTCGAGCACCACCATGAGCTGGCAGGACGCGATGACCAGCAGTGCCATGGCGTTTCCGCCCCCGCCGGAGTCCGGTGGGGTGGTCCGTGATGCAGAACTCGCCTGCGGGTCTGTGCTCATGGTCTCCGTACGACGGTACGCCCGAGCCCTGGCCCTCACCACTGGAGGACGTGGCACCCCCATGCCTCCAGGGACACGAACAGACCGGAGTCGGTCAGTTCGTCTCCGTCACGGTCGTACACCGCCCCGGTGAGCAGGTCGGTCGCACGGCAGGCGCGGCCCCTCAGGTCGTCCCAGGGCAGCGGCAGCCTCGCCCCGGCGGGGCGGTCCGAATCGTTCACGACGACCAGGTGGCGGGCCTCGGCGTGCGTCCAGGTCCAGGCGAGCAGGTGCTGGTGGGTGCGGTCGTCGGGCAGGCCCGTCGGAGTCAGCGGCCGCCAGTCCCCCCGGCGCACGGAGGCGGCGGCGGGGAGCAGGCGCGCGTAGAAGTCGCGCAGCGGCTCGTCGACCGGCTCCCGGGGACGGCGCGTCAGGAACACGGGGGGACGCACCCGCCGCCCCTCGAACTGGCCCTCGTGCCAGAGCGTGGCGCCGGGCAGCGTCGCGACGGTGACCGCCGCCGCCCGTCCCCGGTCGCCCGGCAGGGTGGCGGCGGCCCGCGGTTCGTCGTGGTTCTCCAGGAAGCGGACGAGACCGCGCTGGTGGGCGGGGTCGGCGCCCAGGTGGGCGCGGACGGAGTCGGCGTCCTCGTGCAGCAGGCGGTCGTGGAGGCGCTTGTCGTAGCAGTGGTCGAAACCCTGCTGCAGGAGGGGCTGTTCGCGGTCCCAGTAGACCTCGGCGACGAAGAGGAGCTCGGGGTGGCGAGCCCTGACGCGCGGGATGACGTACGGCCAGAAGTCCTCGGCGGGGGCCGGGCCCGCCCGGTCTCCCCAGGCTTTTTCGAAGATGTCGTTCATCAGCAGCATGGCCATGTCGCAGCGCACGCCGTCGGCCTGGTCGCCGATCGACACGAGGGTCGCGACGGTCGCCTCCCGGAGTGCGTGGCTGAAGGCGTTCAGCTGCACGACGTCGGGCCAGGGCGGGAAGTACGGGTCGCGGCCGCGGGCGTAGATCCCCGCCCCGGCTTCGATGAAGTCGGCCGGGGCGCGGGCCAGGTCGTCGACGGTGCCGTGGACGAGCCGGTCGGGGTGCGAGGTGAGCCAGGGGTGGTCGGGGGCCACGTGGTTGGGCACGTGGTCGAGGATCAACCGCACTCCGCGCGCGGCCAGTTGAGCACGGGCGGCGGCCAGTCCGTCCGGACCGCCGAGACGGGCGTCCACGACGTAGTCGCGTACGCAGTACGGCGATCCGGCGATGTCCGCCCCGGTGACGTCGGGCAGGGTTTCGCGGAAGGAGGCCACGAGCCCGGGGTCGCGCAGGGCGATCTCCCGGCCGGCCGGGCTGCGCTCCCACACGCCCATCAGCCACACGGTGTCGATACCGGGGAGCGCGACGGAGTCCCAGACCTCGCCGGGCACGTCGCCGAGGGTGACGGGACGGCCGTAGCGGTGACTCAACTCGCCCAGCCAGACAAGGGTGTTGATCTCGTACAGCACAGTCACGACAAGGGCTCCTCCCGGCCACCGGTCGCCCGCGGGGGACTCCCCGCGGGCGAACGCGTTCCGGCTCAGGCGATCTCGACCAGCAGGTCACCGCCCTCCACCTGCTGGATCTTGTTGATGGCGAGACGGGAGACCCGGCCGGCCTTCGCGGCGGTGATCGACGCCTCCATCTTCATGGCCTCGATGGTGGCGACGGTGGCCCCGGCCGCCACCTCGTCGCCCTCGGAGACCGCGAGCGTGACCACTCCGGCGAACGGCGCGGCGACATGGCCGGTGTTGGAGCGGTCGGCCTTCTCCGTGGCCGGGATGTCCGAGGAGACGGCGGCATCGCGGATCTGGATGGGCCGCAACTGGCCGTTGAGCGTGGACATCACCGTGCGCATGCCCCGCTCGTCGGCCTCGCCGATCGCCTCCAGCGCGATGAGGAGCCGAACACCGGGTTCCAGGTCGACGGCGTACTCCTTGCCCGGGCGAAGGCCGTAGAAGAAGTCCTTGCTGTCCAGGACGCTGGTGTCGCCGTAGGACTGGCGGTGCGTCTCGAACTCGCGGGTCGGGGCGGGGAACAGGAGCCGGTTGAGGGTCGAGCGGCGGTCCTTCTCCAGGCCCTCGCGGTCCTCGGCGTTCAGCTCCTGGACGGGCTTGGCGTCGGCGCGGCCCTGCAACGCCTTGCTGCGGAAGGGCTCGGGCCAGCCGCCGGGCGGGGTGCCGAGCTCGCCGCGCAGGAAGCCGATCACGGAGTCGGGGATGTCGAAGCGGTCCGGGGTCTCCTCGAACTCCTTGGGGGTGACCCCGGCGCCGACCAGGTGCAGGGCGAGATCGCCGACCACCTTGGAGGACGGGGTGACCTTCACCAGGTGGCCGAGGATCCGGTCGGCGGCCGCGTACATGGCCTCGATGTCCTCGAAGCGGTCGCCGAGGCCGAGCGCCACGGCCTGGGTGCGCAGGTTGGAGAGCTGGCCGCCGGGGATCTCGTGGTCGTAGACGCGGCCGGTCGGGGAGGCGAGGCCCGCCTCGAAGGGGGCGTACACGCGGCGGACGCTTTCCCAGTACGGCTCCAGGTCGCCGACGGCCCGCAGGTCAAGGCCGGTCGGCCGGTCCGAGTGGTCGGTCGCGGCGACGATCGCGGAGAGGGAGGGCTGCGAGGTCGTACCGGCCATGGACGCCACGGCTCCGTCCACGGCGTCGGCGCCCGCCTGGATCGCGGCCAGATAGGTGGCGAGCTGGCCGCCCGCGGTGTCGTGGGTGTGGATGTGCACCGGCAGGTCGAACTCGCGGCGCAGCGCCGAGACGAGCTTGGCGGCGGCGGGGGCGCGCAGCAGGCCCGCCATGTCCTTCACGGCCAGGACGTGGGCGCCCGCGTCCACGATCTGCTCGGCGAGGCGCAGGTAGTAGTCGAGCGTGTACAGGCGCTCGTTCGGGTCGGAGAGGTCCGAGGTGTAGCAGAGGGCCACCTCGGCGATCGACGTGCCGGTGGCGCGTACGGCCTCGATGGCGGGGCGCATCTGGCTGACGTCGTTGAGGGCGTCGAAGATGCGGAAGATGTCGATGCCGGTCTCGGCGGCCTCCTGCACGAAGGCGTCGGTGACCTCGGTCGGGTACGGGGTGTAACCGACGGTGTTGCGGCCGCGCAGCAGCATCTGGAGACAGATGTTGGGGACGGCCTCGCGCAGGGCGGCAAGCCGCTCCCAGGGGTCCTCGGCGAGGAAGCGCAGGGCGACGTCGTAGGTGGCACCGCCCCAGCACTCCAGGGAGAGGAGTTCGGGCAGGGTGCGGGCGACGGCCGGGGCGACGGCGAGCATGTCCTTGGTGCGCACGCGTGTGGCCAGCAGCGACTGGTGGGCGTCGCGGAAAGTGGTGTCGGTGACGCCGATGGTCGGCGACTCGCGCAGCCAGCGGGCGAAGCCCTCGGGGCCGAGCTGGGTGAGCTTCTGCTTGGAGCCCGCGCGTGGCTCCGCCGCGGTGTCCACCCGGGGCAGCTTGGAGACGGGGTCGATCAGGTCGGGCCGCTCGCCGTGCGGCTTGTTGACCGTCACGTCGGCCAGATAGGTGAGCAACTTCGTGCCGCGGTCTGCGGAGTGACGGGCCGTCAGCAGATGGGGTCGCTGCTCGATGAACGACGTGGTGACGTTGCCCGCCTGGAAGTCCGGGTCGTCGAGGACGGCCTGGAGGAAGGGGATGTTGGTGGCCACACCGCGGATGCGGAACTCGGCGACGGCACGCCGGGCCCGGTTGACCGCGGTGGTGAAGTCCCGGCCCCGGCAGCTGAGCTTGACCAGCATCGAGTCGAAGTGGGCGCTGATCTCCGTACCGGCGTGGGTGGTGCCGCCGTCGAGGCGGATACCGGAGCCGCCGGGCGAGCGGTAGGCGCTGATGCGGCCGGTGTCCGGGCGGAAGCCGTTGGCGGGGTCCTCGGTGGTGATACGGCACTGGAGGGCCGCGCCGTGCAGCCGGACCGCCTCCTGGGAGAGCCCGAGGTCGGCGAGGGTTGCTCCGGCGGCGATGCGCAGCTGGGCCTGGACGAGGTCGACGTCGGTGACCTCCTCGGTGACCGTGTGCTCGACCTGGATGCGCGGGTTCATCTCGATGAAGACGTGGTTGCCGTCGCGGTCGAGGAGAAACTCGACGGTGCCCGCGTTGCGGTAGCCGATCTCGCGGGCGAAGCGGACGGCGTCGGCGCAGATCCGGTCGCGCAGCTCGGGGTCGAGGTTGGGCGCGGGCGCGAGCTCGATCACCTTCTGGTGGCGGCGCTGCACCGAGCAGTCGCGTTCGTACAGATGGATGACGTTGCCCTGCCCGTCGGCGAGGATCTGCACCTCGATGTGGCGGGGCTCGACGACGGCCTTCTCCAGGAAGACGGTGGAGTCGCCGAAGGCGGAGGCCGCCTCGCGCGCGGCCGCCTCGATGGACTCCCGCAGCTGGGCGGGGTCCTCGACCCGGCGCATACCGCGCCCGCCACCGCCCGCGACGGCCTTCACGAACAGCGGGAAGCCGACGTCGTCGGCCGCCCTGACCAGCTCGTCCACGTCGTCGGACGGCGCCGAGGAGCCGAGCACCGGTACACCGGCAGCGCGGGCCGCGGCGACCGCGCGGGCCTTGTTGCCGGTCAGTTCGAGGATGTCGGCGCTGGGGCCGACGAAGGTGATGCCCGCCTCCTCGCAGGCGCGCGCGAGCTCGGGGTTCTCCGAGAGGAAGCCGTAGCCGGGGTAGACGGCGTCGGCGCCTGACAGGCGGGCGGCGCGGATGATCTCCTCGACGGAGAGATAGGCCCGCACGGGATGGCCCGGTTCGCCGATCTCGTAGGCCTCGTCGGCTTTGAGTCGGTGCAGTGAGTTGCGGTCCTCGTGGGGGAAGACGGCGACCGTCCTCGCGCCCACCTCATAACCCGCGCGAAACGCCCGGATCGCGATCTCACCACGGTTGGCGACCAGTACCTTGCGGAGCATTCCCGTTCCCTTCGGCCTGCCGTTGACGCCCCCATGGTCGCGGCAAAGACCGCCTGTGGCCATGAGAGTCAGGTCACGTGTCGCGGACGGTTTGGGGATGATCCGCGCAGGTACGGCGGCGACGACGGCCCGCGGCCCCGGTCACTTCACGGTTGCGGTGAAGGGGGTCACCGGCCGCTCCAGGCGCTCCCCGTCCACGGTGATGTCGACGGCCTCGTTGAAGAAGGCGAGCAGCCCCTTGACGGCACCCACGGCGGGGAGCGGGTCGGGGTAGCTCCAGACGATGTTCGCGTGGCCGCCCACCGACCAGTACGCGGCGGTGCCCTTGTAGGGGCAGCCGGTGTGGTGGTCGGTGGCGTCGAGGAGGTCGAGGCGGACGTCCTCGCGCGGGATGTAGTACCGCGTGGGCAGCCCGGTCTCGAAGAGCAGGACGGGACGACGGGTGTCGGCGACGACGGTCCCGTCGATCTCGACCTGGACATGGCGGCCGCTGGGCATGGCGTCGACGCGTTTGTGCGGGTCACGGGGGTGGACGAAGATCTCTTCCTCCTCCTCGTACCAGTGGTCGAGGCCGGTCCCCCAGCGCCGGAACCACGCGAAGGCGATGTGGTCGGCGAGGTCGGCGGCCGGGAAGGTCCAGGCGGCGTTCTCGACGAGCTCGCCGTCGACCTCCAGGTCGTAGAAGACCTGGGATCCGGTGTGGGTGCCGGTCGCCGGGTTCTTCGCGGGGCGCAGCAGGTCCTCGCGGACGTCGGCACGCGGGAAGGCGTACAGCGGTACCGGCACGTCGGGCTCCCAGACGAGGACGGGGTGCCGGCTGTCGACGACCGTGACGTCCCCCTTGCGCCCGCGCACCCAGCGTTCGCTGGGCTCCCACAGCAGGCCTTCCGGGGTGGTCCGTACGTCTCGTGCGGTGGGGAACGTGGTCATGAACGGCTCTCCCTTCACCTCTTCGCGAAGTTCACCTCTTCGGGAGGCTCACCTCTTCAGGAAGTCTGTCAGTCCCGTCAGGAGACGGTCGACGTCGTCCAGGTCGTTGTAGGGGGCGAGGCCGACACGCAGGCCGCCGGTGTCGCCGAGGCCGAGGTGGCGGGATGCCTCGATGGCGTAGAAGGAGCCGGCCGGGGCCTGCACGCCACGCTCGGCGAGGAACGCGTACGCGTCGGCCGTGCTGTGGTTCTCGAAGGTGAGCAGGACCGTCGGGGTGCGGTCGGCGGCCCGGGAGTGGACGGTGACACCGTCGAGCGCGGCCAGCCCCTCGTCGATCCGGGCGCGCAGGACGTGTTCGTGGGCTTCGAGAGCGGCGAAACCGGCGGCCAGCCGCTCCCGCCGGCTGCCGGTGGAGTCCGCGTCCAGCCGCTCGGCGAGGAAGTCGACCGCCGCCGCCGTGCCGGCGAGGAACTCGTAGGGCAGCGTGCCCAGTTCGAAGCGCTCCGGGACGGCGTCGGTGGAGGGCAGGAGCTTGTCCGGGCGCAGGGTTTCCAGCAACTCCGGGCGGGCGGCGAGGACTCCGTGGTGCGGGCCGAGGAACTTGTAGGGGGAGCACACGAAGAAGTCGGCGCCGAGCGTCTCCAGGTCCACGAGGGAGTGGGCCGCGTGGTGGACGCCGTCCACGTACACGAGTGCGCCGACCTCGTGGGCCGCCCGGACGATCGCGGGAATGTCGGGGCGCGTGCCGATCAGGTTGGAGGCGGCCGTGACGGCGACGAGCCGGGTGCGGTCGGACAGTACGGCCCGGACGGCGTCGACCGTCAACTCCCCCGTCCCCGGGTCGAATTCGGCCCACCGCACGGTGGCGCCCGACTGGATCCAGGGGCGGATGTTGGCGTCGTGGTCGAGGCGGGTGACGACCACCTCGTCGCCGGGCGACCACTTCTTGGCGAGCGTGCGCGAGAAGTCGTAGGTGAGCTGGGTGGCGCTGCGGCCGAAGACGATGCCCGCCGGGTCCGCCCCCAGCAGGTCGGCCATGGCCCGGCGGGCCCCGGTGACGATCCGCTCGGCGTTGCGCTCCCCCAGCGTGATCCGTCCCCGGTTCGACAGGGGCTGCGCCAGGGCGTCGGCGATGGCCCGGACGACCGGCTCGGGGGTCTGGGTGCCGCCGGGGCCGTCGAAGTGGGCGGTGCCGGCGGCGAGAGCCGGGAAGTGGGAGCGGAGGGCGGCGATGTCGTACGTCACGTGCGGGCTCCTTGGTCCGGCCTGTTGCGGTGATCCCAGCCTGTCACGCCGTCCGGAGGGTCTCCCGGTGGGCCCGGTTCACGGCCATCAGTGCGTCGAGGGAGTCCCGGGTGCGGATCAGGTCCGCGATGTGCGCGGAGAGCCGGTCGCGCTCCTCGGCCATCCGCGCGAGCGCGGCGTCGGACGTCTCCTCGCTGGGTGACTCGACGCAGGGCAGGAGCTCGGCGATCGTCCGGCTGGACAGTCCGGCCGCGTACATCCGCTGGAGGAAGACCACGCGCTCGACCGCGCTCTCCGTGTAGTGCCGCTGCCCGCTCCCGCTGCGCGTGCTGGTGAGCAGGTCCTGCTCCTCGTAGTAGCGCAGGGCCCGGACGCTGACCCCGGCCCGTGCCGACAACTCCCCGATGCGCACGTGTTCCTCCCTGACGGCCTTGACCCTCACGTAGACGTCAGGTTTTAGCGTAACCGCGTGCCCGGGACACGGGTACGACGGATCACGAAGGAGATGTGACGTGACGACGCTTTTCACCGGTTTCCGGCTCGGCGGACTCCAGCTGCCCAACCGGGTGGTCATGGCCCCGATGACCCGGGTGCGGGCCGCCGAGGGCGGTCTGGCGACTTCGTCGATGGCGCGCTACTACGCCCAGCGGGCCACGGCCGGGCTGATCGTCACCGAGGGGGTGCAGCCGAGCCTGATCGGTCAGTCCAATCCGGGCACACCGGGGCTGCACACCGATGAGCAGGTGGCCTCGTGGCGCCAGGTGACCGGGGCCGTGCACACCAACGGGGGCCGGATCTTCGCGCAGATCATGCACGGCGGGCGGGTCTCGCACCCGGACACCAACGGGCTGCGGCCCGTCGGGCCCTCGGCCGTCCCGGCCACCGGCGAGGTGTTCACTCCCACCGGACCGCAGCCCGCACCGGTTCCGCGGGCGTTGGACACAGCGGAGGTGCCCGAGCATGCCGCGTCATACGCCGAGGCCGCGCGCCGCGCCGTCGACGCCGGGTTCGACGGGGTGGAACTGCACGGCGCCAACGGCTACTTGATCTCGCAGTTCCTGTCCTCCAACGCCAATCTGCGCACGGACCGTTACGGCGGTTCGGTGGCCGGCCGGATCCGGTTCGCCGTCGAGGCGGCCGCCGCGACTGTGGACGCCGTGGGCGCGGAGCGGACCGGGATCCGGCTCTCACCGGGCGGCGGCTTCTGGGGAGTCGAGGAGTCGGACGTCCCCGAGCTGTACACCGCGCTCCTGACCGAGCTGGCCGGGCTGGGGCTTGCCTACGTCCATCTGGAGGCCACCGCCCCCGAGGAGACGCTGCTCGAGCTGCGCCGGGCCTGGCCGGGCGCGCTCGTCATGAACCCGGTGCTGCCGATGGGCGCCAAGCAGACCGGTCGCTCCGAGGCCGACCACTGGCTGGGGCTCGGCGCCGATCTCATCGGCTTCGGCCGCGCCTTCATCGCCAACCCCGACCTGGTCGAACGGCTGCGCACCGACCTGCCGATCGCCCCCGCCGACGAGGCCACGTACTTCCAGGGCGGCGACAACGGCTATCTGACGTATCCCGCATACCAGTACACGGCATGACGTCCCGGTGGCGAGGACACCACGAATGGGTAACGGGGGTCAACCGTAGGCGATGGCGGGTGGTCTAGCCCGGCATGAAGATCTCTTTCCTGCTCCACAACGCCTACGCGATCGGAGGCACGATCACCACCACGTTCAACCTGGCCCAGGCCCTGGCGGAACGGCACGAAGTGGAGATCGTCTCCGTGCTGCGGCACCGGGAGCTGCCCAACTTCGTGCTGGATCCCCGGGTTTCGCTGCGGCCGCTGGTCGATCTGAGACAGGAGAAGGATCACCCGTTGCACCAGAGACCGGCGCGGGTGTACCCGCGCTCGGAGTACCGGTACGGGCAGTACAGCGAACTGACCGACCAGCGCATAGCGGAGGCCCTCGCCACCATCGACGCGGACGCGGTGATAGGCACCCGCCCCGGGCTCAACGTGCATCTCGCCGACCAGGCGCCATCCCAGGTGGCCCGCATCGGCCAGGAGCACCTCACGCTCGACAACCACTCGCCCCGGCTGCGCACCGCGCTGCGCCGGGCCTACCGCGGGCTCGACGTGCTCACCACGGTCACCGAGGCGGACGCGGCCGCCTACCGGCGCCGGATGCGGCTGCCCGGGGTACGGGTGGAGGCACTGCCCAACAGCGTGCCGGACCCCGTGCTGCCGGCCGCGGACGGCTCCGCCAAGGTGGTCGTCGCGGCCGGACGGCTGGTTCCGGTGAAGCGGTACGACCTTCTCGTCGAGGCCTTCGCCGCGGTCGCCGCCCGGCATCCGGACTGGCAGCTGCGCATCTACGGCAAGGGCGAGGAGCAGGACCGGCTGCGGCGGCTCATCACCGACCTGGGCCTGTGGAACAACGTCTTCCTGATGGGGGCCGCGGCCCCGATGGAGGCGGAGTGGGTGAAGGGCTCGATCGGGGCGGCCACCTCCGACTTCGAGCCCTTCGGCATGACGATCGTCGAGGCGATGCGCTGCGGGCTGCCCGTGGTGAGCACCGACTGCCCGCACGGGCCCGCCGAGATCATCGCGGACCGGGTCGACGGCCGGCTGGTGCCGGTCGGGGAGCGGGACGCGCTGGCCGCCGCTCTGCTGGAACTGGTCGGGGACGACGAGCTGCGCCGCCGTATGGGCCGGGTGGCCCTGGAGAACGCGCGCCGGTTCGCTCCCGGTCCCGTGGTCGAGCAGGCCGAGCGGCTCGTCACGGAGGCCGTGTCGGCGCGGCGGGCGGGCCGGCGGGTCGTGCGGCAGCGCCAGGGCGGAACGCTGACCGCCCGCGGCTCCGCCGCCAGGGACACCGCGCTGATCGCGGCGAGCGGCGCGCTGCGCCTCGTACGGAAGGGACGGTCATGACCACGCCACGCGCCGGATGCGCCATCGACGCGGAGGGCCGGATCACCTTCGCGCTGCCCGCGGGCCACGGGCAGGGACTGCTGCTGCGGCTGCGTCCGAAGAAGGGGCAGCCCGAGGAGACCCTGCACGTCCTCGACCTGGACTCCGCCGGCGAAGGGCGGACGGAGGCCGTACTGGGTGCGGAACCCGTGCTCGCGGAGGGGCGGTGGGACGTGTATCTGCTGGACGGGTCCGAGCGCACGCGTCTGCGTCCGGGCCCCCGTGACCTGCGGACCCTGGTCGACGGACATCCGCGTGAGCGGCGCGGGCCGCTGGCCGTGCGGGTCCCCTATGTCACCAAGGACGGCTACCTCGCGGTGCGGACCTGGCTGCGGCCCGCGCACGCGGAGGCCGGCCGCGTCGACATCACGGGTGGGACGCTGACGGTCGCGGCCCGGCTGCACGGCGCCTCGCTACTGGACGGCGCCGAGGTGCGGCTGCGGCTGCGAGGGGGCGAGGGGGCCGTGCGCACGGTGGAGCCCCTGGTCGCGGAGGACGGCCGGAGCTTCTCGTTCACGGTCGACGACGAGAGCCTGGACACCGGCATCTGGGACATGTTCGTACGACCCGCTCCCGGAGCCCCGATGATCCGGATCGCCCGCCTCCTGGACGACGTGGCGGACCGCAAGCATGTCCACGTCTACCCCGGTGCCACGGCCGGCGAAGTCGTCGTGCGCCCGTACTACACGGTCGACAACGACCTGTCCCTGGAGGTGAAGCGGACCGGCTGAGCGTCACTCCCGCCGCGGATCAGCCCCAGAGCACGTGCAGGGTGGGTGGCTTGCGGAAGACCAGGCCGTGCGGGGCGGTCGGGTGGTCCGGGTCGAGGCGGAGGGCGGGGAGCCGGTCGAGCAGGTGCCGTAGGGCGATGCGGGTCTCCAGACGGGCCAGGTGGGCGGCGAGACAGTAGTGCGGGCCGTGCGCGAAGGCCAGCTGGAGGCGGGCGTTCGGACGGCGGACGTCGAAGCGGTCGGGGTCGGGGAAGACCGCGGGGTCCCGGTTGGCGCCGGTCAGGGAGACGGTGACGAGGTCGCCCCGGCGGATCGCAGCCGGGCCGAGGGTGAGGTCACGGGTGGCGTAGCGGTCCACGACGGCCGCGCCGGGTTCGAGGCGCAGCGACTCCTCGATCGCGTTGTCCAGCAGTGCGAAGTCGGCCTGGACCAGCGCGAGTTGGTCGGGGTGCCGGAGGAGGTGCAGCAGCGCGTTGGTGATCATCGCCTCGGTGGTCTCTATGCCGCCGAACATCAGCACGGCGGCGTTGGAGGCGACCTCCGGCAGCGCCAGCCGGCCGGCGGCTGAGGCCAGGAGCGAGGAGTCGGCCCCCTGCGCGACGGTGGCCTCGACCGCTCGCCGCAGCTGTACGTACGCCTCCGGGCCCGCGGGTCCCGCCGCACGGCCCTCCGTGATGTCCGAGACCGAGCGCACGATGGCGTCGTACCAGGCGAGCACCGTGTCCGTGCCGGCGTCCACCAGTCCGAGCGCCTCGGTGACGACGGCGACGGCGAGCGGGCCGGCGAAGGCGCGGCGCAGTTCGGCGGCCCCCGCCGGTTCGAGCCCGGTGACGAGCCGGTCGGTCTCCCGCTCGATGAACTCGGCGAATCCGTCCCGCACCGCACGGGGACGGAAGGGCTCGGTGAACGGCTCGCGGTGGCGGGTGTGTTCGTCGCCGTCCAGGGAGAGCATGCTGGGGCCGACGATCCGGGCGGTCGAGAAGCGGGGGTCGTCGACGGTGAAGGTCTCGGCGTCCCGCATCACGTCGAGCGCGAGATCGCGCCGGGTCACCAGCCAGCCGTTCAGCTCGGGCAGCCAGGACACGGGTTCGTGCGCGCGGAGCTCGGCCAGGCGCGGGTGCGGGTCACCGGCGAGTTCGGCCGGCGTGGTGGCCGCGCCGAGCGGGAATGCGATCACGCCCCAGGCTAACCCGGTGGAAAACCGATGGAAGGTGCGGGCGGAGCGGCCTACGCTGCTCCACGATGACGACTCACACTCCTGAACGATTGGGGGTCCCGTCCGCGCAAGGTGAGCGCTGATGCTCCCTTCGACCGCGAACGAGGACATCCGTACCTCCTTCTGGCCGCGCGTGCGCGAGTTCGCCGTGCCGGCCTCCATGATCGAGACCGCGACCGCCCGTCGCCTCGCCGGTGACTGGTCGGGGGCGTGTGCCGCCGCGGGCTTCGACGTCGATCTCCACCTCCGTGCGGTGGCGCGCGATCACGGCCGGGAGCTGGCGTCCCGGGTCCGGTCCGATCTCCGCGCCCTCGCTCCCGACCTGCTGCGCTGGCACATGCCGAGGATCGCTCCTGACGGGCTGCTGCGGCCCGGGGTGACACTGACCCTGGCGCGGTACGAGGCCGTCGAGGGCCCGGTACATCTCGTGGCCAGGACCGCGCCCGCCTGGGCGGATGCCGGGCAGCGGATCAGCCTCGCCCTGTGGTCCCGCTCCACCGCCGACGCCGTACGGCATCCGCACCCGCGTCCGAACCGACGGTTCCGCCTGGACCTGCACCGGCATCTGTGGGATGCGGGCCGCGCCGGGGAGCTGCGGGGGCGGTCGGGGGTCGGTGAGCCCTCCTTCGGGTCGGCCAGCCGTCAACCGCCCCTGGCCGCAGCAGAGTTGGCCGTACCTCCCGACTGTGCCGTCGACCGGTGGGCGGCCGAGGCGCGGATACTGCTCGGTGCCGAAGGCCGGGCCGACGGTTGCCTGTCGGTGCGGTGGGGCGGACGGCACCGGCTGGTGCTGGAGCTCGCCGCGGACGACGACCTGATCCGTCCCGTGCCGACGCCCTCGGCCGATGTCGTCTCCGCGCTTCCCGTCCTGCCCGACGCGGCGACCTGGGTGCTGCCCGATCTCCAGCTGCTGCGCGCCGGGGCGATCGAGGCGGATCGACTGCACCCCTTGGTCGCCGCCGCTTTGGCACCTGACCGCACGGCCACCGGACCGCCCCGCGCCCCCGACCGGGCGGGAACACCGCGTCTGGTGGAGTGCCGGGGAGCCCGTCACCGGATCGGCCTGGTCGACGGGGTGCTGGCCCCGCTGGACCACGACCCGGACGAGATCCGGCGGGAGGAACTGCTGGTCGCGCTGACCGGCACCCCGCTCCCCTGCCTCCAGGTGATCGACGAGGCACACCGCCGTCCGCACTGTCTGGACGGCGTCCGCGAACGTCTCGCGCACGGCGACACCGCCGGCGCGCTGGCCGTCGTGGAAGGACTGCTCGGGCCCGAGGCGCTGCTGCGCACCGGCCCCCTCCGGGACGCACTGGAGGCGGCCGCGCTACGCCGTATCACCTACGGCCTGTTCAGGGCGGGCCTTATGGGACCCGGGCCCGTCTGGTTCCGCCCGCGTCCGAGCGGACGCGATTCACGGAACCGGCGTACCCATCCCCGGCACGCGACCTGAGTCCCAACCCCCTCCTCCTGGCCCACTCCTAGCCCATAGGTGATCACTCATGCCCATGACCGCCCCTGCCCCCGTCTCCCAACTCGACATCGCCGCCGACCTGTTGACCCTCCTGCGCGACTCCACCACCGAACCGCGCCCCGACTCCCAGCTGGAGGCCCTCACCCTGGCCGTCGCCGCGGATCTGCCCGTGTTGCTGTGGGGTGAGCCGGGCATCGGCAAGACCGCGGCCCTGACCCAGCTCGCCACGGCCCTGGACCTGCCGCTGACCACGGTGATCGCCAGCGTGCACGAGCCGTCCGACTTCTCGGGGCTGCCCGTGGTCGGGGACGATCCCGCGACCCAGGGCGTTCCGATGGCCCCGCCGGACTGGGCGGTGCGGCTGGTGCGGACCGGCCGGGGGCTGCTGTTCCTGGACGAGTTGTCCACGGCGCCGCCCGCCGTCCAGGCCGCGCTGCTCAGGCTCGTCCTGGAGCGGCGGATCGGCGCCCTCCGACTGCCGCCCGGGGTACGGATCGTGGCCGCCGCCAACCCCCGGTCCTCGGCGGCCGACGGCTGGGAACTGAGCCCGCCGCTGGCCAACCGGTTCGTCCACCTCCAGTGGACCCACGACCACGAGGTCGTCGTCCGCGGTCTCGGCGGGACCTGGCCCCGGGCCACCCTGCCGCGGCTCGATCCGCGGAAACTGCCGGAGGCCGTGGCGTTCGCCCGCCGCGCGGTGTGCGGACTGCTCGCCGCGCGGCCCACGCTCGTGCACCGGCTGCCCACCAACGAGACCCGGCGGGGCGGTCCCTGGCCGTCGCCGCGGAGCTGGGACATGACGCTGTCCCTGGTCGCCTTCGCGACCGCGGCCGGTTCCGCGCGGGACGTGCTCTCCCTGCTGGTCCGGGGGACGGTGGGCGACGGCCCGGGGCTGGAGCTGCTGGCGAGCCTGGACCGGCTGGACCTCCCGGACCCGGAGGACGTGCTGGCCGACCCCGCGGGGGCCGTCCTGCCCGAGCGGGGCGACCTGCGGCAGGCCGTGCTCGACGGTGTGGTCGCGGCCGTACGCGCGCGTCCGGACCGTAGCCGCTGGGACTCGGCGTGGGCGGTGCTGGTCCGGGCGCTGGAGACCGGGGCCCCGGACCTGGTGGTCGTGCCCGCGACCACGCTCGCCTCGCTGCGGCAGCAGGACTGGGACGTGCCGGCCACGATCGAGCGGCTCGCCGGGACGGTGGCACTGTCGCGGCGGGCGGACCGGGCGGCGGTCGCCTCCAAGGGCCGACGATGACCATGAACACGGCCGAAGGGCTGAACACCAACACGTCCGAAGCGAAGAGCGCCCACCCGCCCGAAGAGGGGGGCCGCCTGGACCGCGACAAGCTGTTCGCCGCCCGTCTCCACGCCGCCCGGGCCCGCCCGTACCTCGCCACCGCGCTGTTCGCCCTGCACACCGTCGAGTCGAAGCGGGTGCCGACGATGGCCGTCGACCGGCACTGGCGGTGCTATGTCTCGCCGGCGTTCGTGGACCGGATGCCGGTGGAGGAGCTGGCGGGCGTGTGGGTGCACGAGGTGTCCCACCTGCTGCGCGACCACCACGGGCGCGGTGACCGGGTCGCCCGGGAGCGCGGGCTGACCGGGGTCGGGGACCGGCTGCGGATGAACATCGCCGCGGACTGCGAGATCAACGACGACGTGTACGGCGACGGACTGGTGCAGCCCGAAGGCGCCGTGCGGCCCGGGCAGTTGCGGCTGTCCGAGGGGCAGCTCATGGAGGAGTACCTGAGCGGGATCAGCCTCGGTGCGCTCACCCTCGACCTGTCCTGGCTGGACTGCGGCAGCGGTGCCGACGGTCTGGAGCGCGCGTGGGACCTGGGCCCCGACGGGGCGCACGGGCTGAGCGAGCAGGAGCGCGACGCGGTCCGCTTCCGCGTGGCGCAGGGCATCAGGGCGCGTCCGGGGAGCACCCCGCAGGGCTGGCAGCGGTGGGCGGAGGAGGCGTTCCATCCGCCGCAGCCGTGGCGGGACCTGCTGGGCGCGGCGCTTCGCTCAGCGGTCTCCGGTTCCGGCTCGGGCGACGACTACAGCTACGGCCGTCCGTCGCGGCGCTCGGCGGGAGTGCCCGGCGCGGTCCTGCCGAGCCTGCGGCGCCGCCCTCCCCGGGTCTGCGTGATCATCGACACCTCCGGCTCGGTCAGCGACGGCGAACTGGGCAGCGCGCTCCTGGAGGTCGCCGCGATCTCCCGTGCCGTGGGCGGCCGCCGGGACCTGGTCCACGTCCTCCCGTGCGACGCGGCGGCCGGGGTCGTGCGTCCGCTGTGCCGGGCCGAGGGCATCCCGCTGGTCGGCGGCGGGGGCACCGACCTGCGCACGGGCTTCGAGAAGGCGCTGCGCTCGCGCCCCCGGCCGGACGTCGTCGTGGCCCTGACCGACGGGCAGACACCCTGGCCGGCCGCGCAGCCCTCATGCCGTACCGTCGTCGGTCTGTTCCCCCGGCCGGGAAGGGGCCGGGCACGACGCGAGAACAATCCCGAGTACGAACCGGACTCACCGCCCGCGTGGGCCCGCGTGGTGGAGATCGGCTCGGCATCGGGAACTCGCTGAGCCGGACACCCCCGCGGGGTGGACGTGGGGGCGGTGGACCGCGAGATCATGGGGGTCCGCGGAGTCCGGAGCACATCGCGGGCCCGGGTGGGAGGAGCGCCATGACCAATGTCGACGTGCACCAGCATCTGTGGAGCCCGTCGCTGGTGACGGCCTTGAGGGCGCGCCGCGAGCCGCCGTACCTGGACGGCTGGACGCTGCACCTGGACGGTGAGCCGCCCTACGACCTGCCGCCCGCCGACCACGACGTGGCCCTGCGCTCGGAACTCGCCGCCACCGACGGCCTCGGCCTCGCGCTCGTCTCCCTCTCGGCGCCGATCGGCGTGGAGTGGCTGCCCGGGGCCGAGGCGCGGCCCCTGCTCGACGCCTATCACGAGGGCGCGGCCGCGCTGCCCGAGCCGTTCGGGGCGTGGGCCGCCGCCTGTGTGCGGGACATCGATGCCAGGGCGACGGCCGGTCACCTCGACCAGGGGTTCGTCGGCCTCCAGCTGCCCGCCAACGCCCTTGCGGACGCGGCCGGTTACGCCCGGTGCGCACCTCTGCTGGATCTGCTGGAGGAGCGCGACCTGCCGCTGTTCGTGCACCCCGGGCCCGCGGCCGGTGGGTCCGAGGGGCCCGGCTGGTGGCCCGCGATGGTGCCCTACGTCCAGCAGATGCATGCCGCCTGGTTCGCCTTCCGCGCCTACGGCCGCCCCCGCCACCCACGGCTGCGGGTCTGCTTCGCGCTGCTGGCCGGGCTCGCGCCGCTGCACGGGGAGCGGTTCGCCGCGCGCGGGGGTGGCGGGAGCCGGCCGGACCCGTCGGTGTTCGTCGAGACGTCCTCGTACGGGCCGCGCGCGGTCGAGTCCGTCGTGCGCGCCCTGGGCGTGGAAGCCGTGGTCCAGGGCTCGGACCGGCCGTACGCGGAGCCGCCGCAGCACCCCGGCCACGGGCTCGGCGGAGCGGCGGCCTACGCCTTCCGGATCGCCAACCCCCGGCGACTGCTCACCGGGAAGGAATGACGGCGCGGTGAAGCGGCGCGTTCTCGACCGGAGCGCGCAGCTCCACCCGGGAGACGTGGTGGTCCCGGAACCAGCCGAGCAGGCCCCTGACGACCGTACGACCGTGGCCGTGCCGCCGGCGCTCCGGACCGGTGACGACTCCGACGACGCGCCTGCCGTACGGCAGCTGCCCTTCCGATGCCTTGTCCCGTGCCGACCCGGTTGATGTAATGCCTTTGTGCATCTCAACCCTTACGGCGAGGACCCCGTGAACCTGGCCGCGGATCTGGCCAACCGGCGTCCGGCCGACGTCACGGAGCTCGCGGACCGCTGCCGCGCCGCCGGGGTGGCGCCGGACGGCCCGGTCACCCCGCGGGACCTGGCCCGCACCGGTGAGGTGCTGGACGCGTGGGAGAAGGTCGTCGACGCCTCGGACGAGGAGGAGCGCGCCGGACTGCTCAACCGCATGCTGGCGGCGGCCGCCGCGTATCCGCGGATGACCAACCACGCGGGGGCCGGCTGGCATCTGCACTACCGCGACGAGGGACAGCCGCTCGGCGACGTGCTGCACGCCCTGATCTCCGTGGGCACCGCCCTGCACCTGGCGGGACGCGGTATGCACCGGCTGCGGCGCTGCGAGGTGTCGGAGTGCGCCACGATCTTCGCGGACACCACCCGCACCGGCCGCCGACGGTACTGCTCCCACCGCTGCGCCAACCGCGACGCGGTCCGCCGCCACCGTGCCCGTACCGCGTCCTCGGACTAGCCGCGAGGCTCGGACCAGGGGAAAGTCAATTGTTGGCAACGGTTTTCACATAGCGCCCGCCAGAGCTGTTTACGACAATCATTTCCATCCCGCGTGTGGGGGTCATCAGAACCGCGACCGCTCGCCTTCGCCGGCGCGGACCCCGACGTCGCCGAGGCCCGCGGGGTCGCGGTGCGCGGGCCCTCCTTCGCCTTCATGATCGTGCTCGGCATGGCGGTCGCCCTGTCCGTGCAGGTCGTGGGCGCCCTGCTGATGCTCTCCCTGCTGATCACCCCGGCCGCGGCCGCCGCCCGCGTCACCGCGTCCCCGGTTCTGCTGCCGCTGCTCAGCGTGGTCTTCGCGCTGACGTCGATCGAGGGCGGCATCCTGCTGGCCCTGGGCAGCAGCATCCCGATCAGCCCGTACGTCACGACGCTCTCGTTCGTCCTCCACGCCGGTTGCGCCGCGGTCGGCAGACACCGGCCCCGGCGCTGGGGCGCCCGGCGTACGGTCCCGGCACCCGCCTGAGCCCCGGCTCTATCCGTGCCGCTCCCGCACGGCCCGCGGCGAGGCGCCCAGCTCCTTGCGGCAGGTCTTGTTGAAGGCCTGGAGGTCGGGGATGCCGACGGTCGCCGCGATCGCCGGGATGGCCAGCGTCGAGGCGATGAGCAGGTGCCGGGCGCGTTCCATGCGACGACGCCGGATGTAGGCGACGACGGTGTGACCGGTGTCCTCGCGGAACAGCCGGGTCAGGTGGGTGTGCGAGACCCCGGCGGCACGGGCGATGCCGGGGACGGTCAGCGGGCCGGCCAGGTGCTCCTCGATGTGGGCGACCGCCGTGCGCAGCGCGGGGTGCCGGGCCCGGTCCTCGCCGGCGCCGGCCAGGCCGGTCGTGCGCCACAGCACCGTCCACAGCTCGGCGGAGGCTCGGGCCGGGGACTGCGCGCTCGCCGCGACCGTCTGCCGCAGCAGCCCGGTCAGCACCGCCGCGTCCGCGCCGGCGTCCTGCATCACCGGGACCCGGCGCCGCTCGCCCCCGCCCGGCAGCCGGAAGTGGGCGTACAGGTGCTCGCAGCGCGTGGCGTCGTAGTGGAAGTGCACCTCGGTGTCGGGCGGGACGAGGCTCACATGGCCGGGGCGGATCGGGTGCCGGGAGCCGCCGAGCTCCAGGGCGCCCGAGTAGCCGTAGAGATGGAGCTGCCACAGGCGCGGGAGGCGGAACACGTCGTGGGGGCCCGCCGAGCCGTGTACGCCGACGCCCGCGTTCTCCACGTGCGGGGGCAGGTCGAGGGCCAGGTCGACATGGCGGGTCATGGTGGAAAATTACCAGTGGTCGTCGATTACAGCCCACGACCATCCGGGTGGTTGTTCCTACGGTTGCCGTATGTCAACCACACGACAGCTGCTGAACTCCGCCCAGGTGGCACGGTTCGTGGCCCACGGCTTTCTGCGCCTGGACGGCATCGTGCCCCCGGAGATGAACGAGGAGGCGCTCGCGGTCTTCGCCGCCGGGCCGCCCTCCGTGCCGTACGGCACTCCCGTGCCGAAGGCGTTCCCCGAGGGTTCCTTCGCCCGCCGGCTCGTCGAACTGCCCGCCGTCGCGGGGGCGTTGGAGAGCCTGGTGGGCCCGGATCCGACCGTCGACCACCATTTCGTGCACATCCGTGAGCCGCGTGAGGGCAGCGCGCAGCCGCTGCACGGGGACGCCGTGATCGATCTGCGGCCCGACGCGTTCGACGTCCAGCTCATGTACTACCCGCAGGAGGTCACCGCCGAGATGGGCGGCACGCTGATCGTGCCCGGCAGCCATCTGCGCCGCACCAACGAGTCCGACACCGGCCGCTACCAGAACCTGCGCGGCCAGACCCGGCTGACCTGCCCGGCCGGCACGGTCGTGCTGCTGCACCACGGGATCTGGCACGGCGGGCGGCGCAACGACAGCGACATCGTCCGCCACATGTACAAGATCCGCTTCAACCCGACCGTGCCGCAGGTGCGGCTGTGGGACACGGCGGACCTGGACGCGCCCGCCGTCCGGGAGGAACTGGGACGCGGTTTCCCGTGGTACGAGCAGGCCACCGGCCGGCTGGAGATCCTCAACCGGATCAGGCTGTGGCGGGCCCTGACCGGTGATCCCGCGTTCGACATCGAGTACTGGGCCACCCGTATCGCCAACCGGCCCGCCGCCCGAAGGAGCCAGCCGTGACCATGTCCACCACCGTGCGCCAGCAGGTTCTCGTCCTGTACCTGGACACCTCAGCGCTCGACTCGCGGGTCGTCGGCTGGGCCCGTTACGACGGCACGGGCGCCACCCGTCCCACGACCGGGGACAGCGACGAGCCGCCGTACGAGACGGGCGTCGCCGCCCTGGAGGACGGCTGGCGGCTCTTCCAGGCCGCGCAGCTCGTCCCGCCGTATCCGGGGATGGAACACGAGACGTCGTTCCTCAAGCACGAGTTCTTCTTCGAGAAGCTGGTGAGCGGCGGATGAGACACAGCTCATAGCCGTGACACCTCGAAATGTGGTCCAATACTCCATAAGTATGACGAAACGGACTCCGGATCTTCGAGGAATCACTCCAGATGACCCACCCCCGCCTGTCCGCGCGCTCCGCCCCCTTGTCCTCGGGGACGCTGCGCGAGCTGTCGGAAGCGGCCCGGGCGGCGGGGACGGGGGAGGTGCTGGACGAGTTGTGGACGGCCAGCCGGTTCCTGGACGGGACACCGGCGGCCGTCGCGGTCCTGGACACCGACCTGCACTATCTGTACCTCAACGACACTCTGGCCGAGTTCAACGGGCTGCCCGTCGACGAGCACCTCGGCCGTCCCATGCCGGAGGTGATCCCCGGCTCCGGGCCCTCGGCGGAGGTGGCCCGCGAAGTACTCCGTACCGGACGGCCGCAGACGGTCGTGTTCGACGGCCGGGTGCCCGACCACACGGTGGACGTGCCGCGCTGGTGGCTCGGCGCCTTCCACCGGCTCGACGGTGAGGACGGCGAGATCCTCGGGGTCGCCGCCGTCGTCATGGAGGTCACCGAGGACATCCGCCGGCGCGAGTCGCTCAGCCGGGCCCAGGAGCGTCTTGAGCTCCTGGAGGAGACCGCCACCCGGGTCGGTGGCACGCTCGACGCGGCCGAGGCCTGCCGGGCCCTGACCGACCTGCTGGTGCCGCGGTTCGCCGACTACGCCGCCGTGGACGTGCTCGACCCCGAGGGCACGCGCAGGGCCCCGGCCGCCCCCGTCCCGGTGCGGCTGCGGCGCATGGCGGTGGCCGCCGCTCCCAGTGTGCCCGAGCCGGTCACCCCGGCGACCAGAAGCGGCGAGGTGATCTTCCACCAGGCCAGTTCGTCGATGTCCCAGGTGCTGACCGCGCACAAGCCCATGGTGCTCAACCGGCCCGACGACGACACCCTGCGCATGCTCGCCCCCACGCGACAGCGGCTGGAGCGCTACCGCGCCATGGAGCTGCACTCCGTGGCCTACCTGCCCCTCATGGTCGGCGGCGAGCCCGTCGGAGCGGTCATGCTCGGCCGCAGGGCGCACTCCCCCGAGTTCATGCCGGACGACGTCGAGCTGCTGGAACTGCTGACCGCGCGGGCCGCGACCGGCATCGGGCACGCCCTGCGCTACACCCACGAGCACGAGACCGCGCTGGAGATGCAGCGCGCCTTCCTGGCCACCCCGCACATGCAGGGGCCGGGCGTGGAGATCGCCAGCCGTTATCTGCCCGCCGGGCGGGGCGCCGAGGTGGGCGGTGACTGGTTCGACTCCGTCGCGCTGCCCTCCGGGCGCACCCTGCTCGTGGTCGGGGACGTCATGGGGCACGGAGTGCGGGCCGCCGCGGCCATGAGCGAGTACCGCTCGCTGCTGCGTGCGCTGGCCCTGCAGGGGCTCGCCCCCGACCGGTTGCTCACCGAGGCGGACCGCACCGCCCACGCGCTCGACCTGGACCGCGTCGCCACCTGTGTGCTGGCCCTCCTGGACCCCGCCGCCGGACACGCGGTCCTGGCCACGGCCGGCCATGTCCCGCCCCTGCTGGTCCGGCCCGGCACCCTCCCCGAGCTCGCGGACCTGCCGGTCGGACCCCCACTGGGCACGGGTTCCGGCGGATACGAGAGCCGGCACTGCCCGATGCCGCCGGGCACCCTGTTGCTGGCCTACACCGACGGGCTCGTGGAGCGGCGCCGCGAGGACATCGACACCAGCCTCGCCGCACTGGCCGGCACTCCCATCGCGGCCGGGCATCCGCTGCCGGACATCCTGAACACCGTCCTCGACCGGCTGACCCCCGCCAAGTCCGAGGACGACGTCACGCTCCTGGCGGCCCGCACCCTGTAGGCACCCAGGAAGCGCGGAGTCCGCTCCAGGCGTCATCTTCGGCCCCTGGAAGGCCAGTTGTGACCCTCGGGCGGTCCTGTCGGTATGGCGTTCGGTCAACGGGAGGCAGTCCCGAAGACCCCCGTGCCCGGTCCCCCGCTCCGCGCATACGGTCCCGGAATCCGGCGGACGGGCCCGGCCACGGGTCCGCCGCGATCCACAGACACAAGGGGAGGCACCGTGGCGAGTGTGGAAGTGTCGCTGAAGGAGATGATGGCCGGAACCGAGGGGGCGGTGGCGGCCGCGGTCGTCGACTACACCAGCGGAATGGCCCTGGGCACTCTGGGCGGCGGCAAGGACCTGGACCCGACGGTCGCGGCGGCCGGCAACACCGACGTCATCCGCGCCAAGGTCCGCACCATGGAACAGCTGGGCCTCAAGAGCGACATCGAGGACATCCTGATCACGCTGGAGAACCAGTACCACCTCATCCGCCTGGTGACCGGCCGCACCGGCAACGGGCTGTTCCTCTACCTGGTCCTCGACAAGGCCCGCTCGAACCTGGCGATGGCCCGGCATCAACTCAAGCGCGTGGAGGAGCAGCTGGAGATCTAGAGCGGCTTCCGGCCGGGACGCCGTGCGCCCACGATGTGAAGACTTCTTCAAGTCACCACATCCACATGAGCCCAATCCGTGGCCGCACGGCGTCCCCGCCCAGCAGGATCGGCACCGACGACCCCGTACCGTCCGGCAGGGAGCGAGCGCCGCCCATGCACGTCCCCCTCTACCAGGCCAAGGCGGACTTCTTCCGCATGCTCGGCCACCCCGTGCGCATCCGCGTACTGGAACTGCTCCAGCACGGGCCCGTGCCGGTCCGCGACCTGCTCGCCGACATCGACATCGAGCCCTCCAGCCTCTCCCAGCAGCTGGCCGTGCTGCGGCGCTCGGGCATCGTGGTGTCCACCCGCGAGGGCTCCACGGTGAGTTACGCCCTCGCCGGCGGTGACGTCGCCGAACTCCTGCGGGCGGCCCGCCGCATCCTCACGGAACTGCTGGCGGGCCAGAACCAGCTCCTGAGCCAGCTCCGGCAGGCCGACACCACCGAGGGGGAAACCCGCGCGGCGGAAACTCCCGTGGCAGGAAGACTCCTCAGCGATCGGGGCAGCCCTCGTCCGACCCTCTGACCCGCCGTCCGGAGCCGTCGGTCACCTCCGCGGTGACGGCGTCGACCGACGGGCGGGTGAGGCGGTACGCGGCCGCGGCCGTGCAGATCATCTGCCGCACCCCGGTGTCGCTCAAGGTGTCGATGCCCGGGGGGAGTTCGATCGTCATCGTGCTCCCCTCGACGGTCACCGTCGGCGCGTCCGACGAGGGCTTGCCGGGCTCGTCGGGGGTGTCTGCGGGAAGGGGTGCGGAGGTTGCCGGGCCCGGTACCTCGGTGAACAGGCCGCCCAGGCGCCCCTCCCCCTCCAGCGGACCGGCCATCAGCAGCCGCAGCGCAGCCCCGGGATCACCGGGCAGTTCGGTCGTGCGGGGCGTCGCGACGAGGGCGCCGCTCTTGTCGACGAAGTAGACCGGCGTCTGCGGGAGGGTCCCGCTCGCGGGCCCGCCGGCCTCCACCACCCCGGTCGCGGGGATCCCGCAGGAGGTGAGCGCGAGGAGCGCCAGCAGCGGGACGCGGCGCAGGGCCTTCATGACGGGTTCTCCTCGGGCGATTCGTCCCGCCGCAGCGGAAGATCTACGGTGAAGACGGCGCCGCCCGCCGGGTGGTTGGCCGCGTGGACGGTGCCGCCGTGGATGCGGACGTTCTCGGCGGTGATGGCGAGGCCGAGGCCGCTGCCCTCGGAGCGGATCCGGGCGGTGTCCGACTTGTAGAACCGCTCGAAGACATGGGGCAGGACGTCGTACGGGATGCCGGGGCCGCTGTCCCGCACCTCGATGACGGCCACCGCGGCGCCGGCGCCCAGGCGCACCTGTACCGGACGGTCGCCGTGCTTGAGCGCGTTGCCGACCAGGTTGGCGACGACCACGTCGAGGCGGCGCGGGTCGACGCGTCCGCGGACGGCGTCCGGTGGGGGCAGGTCGGTCGCCACCGTGTCGGTCCAGCCGCGGGAGGCGAGGGTGCGGCGGATCGACTCGGCGAGGTCGATCTCGTCCAGGTGCAGCACCGCCGCGCCCGCGTCGAAGCGGGAGATCTCCATCAGGTCGTCGACGAGACGGGCGAGTTTGACGGTCTCCTCGCTGATGAGCCGGACCGCGGTGGCCGTGTCCGGGTCCAGTCGGGCGGCGTCCTCGTCGAGGACGTCGGTGACCGCGGACATGGCGGCGAGCGGGGTGCGCAGTTCGTGCGAGACGTCGGCGGCGAAACGGCGGGCCCGGGACTCCATCTCGCGCAGCTCGGCGACCGACGCCTCCAGCGCGGCGGCCGTCTCGTTGAACGTGTGGGACAGGTCCGCGAGTTCGTCCGAGCCGTTGACCGCGAGCCGGGTGTCCAGGCGCCCTTCGGCGATCCTGCGGGTGGCGAGCCGCAGCTTGCGCACCGGCACCAGCACCCCGCGGGCGGCGAGGAGCGCGAGCACGACCGCGAGCGCGAGGGCCGCGACCATGGCCCGTTCGACCGCGGTGACCAGGGCGTCGACGTACGCCTGTTCCGTGGTCTGCGGCACGACGAGGAACACCTGGACCCCGGTGACCGTGGCGGCGGTGCCCCGGCCGCCGAAGAGGATCGACATGCCGACGACGAGGGAGGTGCGGCCCTGGTCGCGCACCCGTTGGAAGACGGTGGCCCGGCTGGATCCGACCGCCTCCCGCAGGGCGGGGGTCACTTCGGTGAAGGGGTCTCCCGGGGCGGAGGAGCCGCTGAGGTCCCCGTAGGTCACCAGCACCCGCCAGCTGCCCTGCGACTCGGTGGCGGCCGTGTCCTGCGCGAACTTCCGCAGCGCCGATTCGTCGGGCGGCACGGCGAGTTCGGCGGCGTGCTGGTTGAGCTGGGCGCGCAGTTGTCTGATGGTGGCGTCCTGGCTCTGCTGGAGCACTCCGGTGCGCGCCTCCCGGAAGGTGAGGGCTCCGGTCGTGATGGCCGCGACGGCGGCGACGAGCCCGAAGGCCACCACCAGGCGGGCGCGCAGGCCCCGCAGCCGGCGTCTCCTCACGGCGCCGAGAAGCGGTAGCCGAAACCGCGCACGGTGTGGATGTAGCGGGGTGCGCGCGGCGGCTCGGACATCTTGGTGCGCAGTCGTTTGACGCAGGCGTCCACCAGGCGGGCGTCACCGTGGTAGTCGTGCTCCCAGACCGCCTCCAGGAGTTGCTGGCGGGTGAACACCTGGCCCGGTGAGGCGGAGAGGGTGAGCAGGAGCCGCAGCTCGGAGGGGGCGAGGGCGATCGGCTCGCCGTTCAGCGCGACCGTCAGGCCGGCCCGGTCGACGGCGAGGTCGCCGTAGGTGTCGATCTTCGGCAGGCCCTCGGCGCCGGGCGAGCCCCCCGCCGCCCGGCGCAGGACGGCGCGTATGCGGGCGTCGAGCACCCGGGCCAGAACGGGTTTGACGACGTAGTCGTCGGCGCCCGCCTCCAGACCGACGACGATGTCCACCTCGTCACCCCGTGCCGTCGCCATGATGATCGGCAGGGTCTGGTCGACGGCGCGTTTGCCCCGGCACACCTCCAGGCCGGTCATGCCGGGCAGCATCAGATCGAGGACAACGATGTCCGGCCGGAAGGCCCGCAGCCGGTCCATCCCCTCCTCGCCGGTCGCGGTGGCGTCGACGTCGTGGTTCTGGCGGCGCAGGGCCAGGGCGACACCCTCCCGCACGGCGGGGTCGTCCTCGATCAGCAGTACACGTGACATGCGCACAGTATCCACACGGCCGAGACCACGAGGAGGGTTATCGGTTCGTTACCTTCCGGGCCAGGTCCGATCACATGGCGATCACATCGTGAACGACCGTGACAGCGCACAAACGAAACCCCGCCGGCCGCCGTCGCCGGAAGCGCTCCGAGCGGAGCGTCAAGCACCAACTGATGGGCGGACTGGCCGCGTTGGCCGCCTTCGCGGCCGTCGGTGGCGCGGTGGTGGCGTGGCTGCCGTCCGACTCGGCACCAACGTCCGCGGCACTCAAGCCCGTTGAGAGTCCGAAGCCTCAAGGGACCGCCGGGGCACCGGAGCGGGAAGAGACCTCCGAGTCACCGGAGCCGGAAGAGTCCGGTGCGCCCTCCGGCCCCGCCACGACCCCGCTCCCCCGGAGCGGTCCGGGGACCTTCGTCACCGCACCCGGCGGGAGCGGACGGGTCGGCAGGGGCACGCCGCTGCGCTACCGGGTCGAGGTGGAGAAGGGCATCACGATCACCCCCGAGGACGTCGCCGCACAGGTGGAGCGGACCCTGTCCGACCCGCGCGGCTGGACGGCCGACGGCCACTCGGCGTTCCAGCGGGTGTCCGGCGGCCCCACCGACTTCGTGGTCCGCCTCGCCACCCCGGCGACCGTCGACCGGATCTGCGCCGAGGGCGGCCTCGACACCGGCGGCAAGGTCAACTGCAGCGTGAACCACCAGGTGATGGTCAACCTCAGGCGCTGGGTCCTGGCCACCGAGTTCTACCGCAAGGACGTCGTCGGGTACCGCTCGCTGATCGTCAACCACGAGGTGGGCCACTTCCTCGGCCACGGGCATGTGACCTGCCCCGGCGAGGGGCAGCCGGCCCCCGCGATGATGCAGCAGATCAAGGGCCTGCTCGGCTGCGTCCCCAATGTCTGGCCGTACGACAGCGACGGCCGTCTCCTCACGGGCCCCTCCGCCCCGTGACCCATTGATCCCCCAACTGTCAGGAGTTCAGATGGAGTTACGCCTACCCCACCGACATGCGGCCATGGCCGCGGGGGTGGCTTCCGCCGCCCTGGTCCTCGCCGGGCTGCCGGCCGGTGCGGGAGCCGTCGACCACGTCCCCGCCGGGAGCGCCCGTACGGCCTCAGCGGTGAAGACGGTCACGCTCGTCACCGGTGACCGAGTCCTCGTGGACTCCACCGGCCAGGTCTCCGGGGTGGAGCGGGCGCAGGGCCGCAAGGGCATGCCGTTCACGGTCCGGGTCGTCGCCGGGCACACCCGGGTCGTCCCCGGTGACGCCGAAATACTGCTGGCCGAGGGCAAGTTGGACCCGCGGCTCTTCGACGTCACCCAGCTGGTCAAGGACGGCTACGACGACGCGCGCCGCTCCGACCTGCCGCTGATCGTCACGTTCCGCGGCAAGAAGGCGCCCTCGACCACTCCCTTCACCGAGGCCGGGGCCCGGATGGGCCGTCAGCTGCCCGTCGCCAACGGCCGGGCGATGCGCTCCGCGAAGAAGCGCGGGACCGGGTTCTGGAAGGCCGTGACCCACAAGTCCCCGCAGGGCGCGGCGGCGTTCACCGCCGAGGCCGGCGTGGAGAAGCTGTGGCTCGACGGGAAGCGCCGGGCCTCGCTCGACAAGAGCGTCCCGCAGATCGGCGCACCGGCCGCCTGGGCCGCGGGCTTCGACGGCACCGGCACCAAGGTCGCCGTCCTGGACACCGGAATCGACACCGGCCATCCCGACCTGGCGGGCAAGGTGGTCGCCGAGCAGGACTTCAGCGGCACCGGCACCACCACCACCGACAAGTTCGGGCACGGCACCCATGTCGCGTCCACCGTGGCGGGCAGTGGCGCGAAGTCGGACGGGAAGTACAAGGGGGTCGCGCCGGGCGCGCGGCTCCTCAACGGCAAGGTCCTCGACGACCAGGGCGGCGGCACCGACTCCGGGATCATCGCCGGCATGGAGTGGGCGGTGGCCCAGGGCGCGGACGTCGTCAATCTCAGCCTCGGCGGGCCCGACTTCCCCGACGTCGACCCGATGGAGGAGGCCGTCAACCGGCTCTCGGCGGAGTCCGGCACCCTCTTCGTCATCGCCGCCGGCAACGACGGCGAGTCCGGCGAGTCGACCGTCGGCTCGCCCGGCAGCGCGGCCTCCGCGCTCACCGTCGGTGCGGTCGACGGGTCCGACGCGCTCGCCGACTTCTCCAGCCGCGGTCCGCGGGTCAGCGACGGCGGGGTCAAGCCCGACCTGACCGCGCCGGGCGTCGCCATCACGGCCGCGTCCGCCGCCGGCAGCTTGCTGCCGCAGTGGTACCCGTCCGACATCCCCGGGTACCACACGATCGAGGGCACCTCCATGGCCACCCCGCATGTCGCGGGCGCGGCCGCACTCCTCGCCCAGCAGCACCCCGACTGGAGCGGTGAGCGCCTCAAGGCGGTGCTGACCGGTTCCGCGAAGCCGGGCGCGTACAGCTCCTACCAGCAGGGCACCGGACGGGTCGACGTGGTCCGGGCACTGGACGAGAACGTCGTCACCGAGCAGGGTCCTGTCGACTTCGGCGTCCAGCAGTGGCCGCACGACGACGACAAGGCGCGGACCAAGCGGCTCACCTACCGCAACCTCGGCACCGAGCCGGTCACCCTGGACCTGTCGGTGGACGCCCGCGCGGTGGACGGCAAGCCCGCCGCCGACGGCATGTTCACCGTCTCGCCGCAGCGGATCACCGTCCCGGCGGGCGGCGAGGCGAGTGCCCAGGTCACCGCGGACACCCGCGCCGGCACCGCGGACGGCAGCTTCGGCGGCTCGGTGACGGCCGCCTCCGCCGACGGCAAGGTGCGGGTGCGGTCCGCCGTGGGCGTGGTCCGCGAGGTGGAGTCGTACGACCTGACGCTCAAGCACCTCGACGAGCAGGGCGCGGCGACGGGCGACGCCGTGACCTCCGTGGCGGGTCTCGTCGGCACCTTCTACGCCGACTACGCAGACGAGCAGGACGGCGAGCTGACGGTACGTCTGCCCAAGGCCGACTACGTCCTGACCGGGGTGATCCATCCGGCGCTCTCCGCCTCCCGGCACGCCGTACTGGTCCAGCCCAGGCTGCGGCTGGACAAGGACATGACCATCACTGTCGACGCCCGGCAGGCGGAGCCGGTCGACATCACCGTGCCGGACCCGACGGCCGTGAACAACGACGCCGTGGTCGCGATCGGCTACGGGCGGGGCGAGGGCCGGGACGACGCCTCCCTGCAATTCCTGCTGCCCACCTTCGAGGGTTCCCGGTTCGGGCGGCTGGGCTCCGACGAGCCCGTGGAGGGGCTCAACTCCCTGTACTCCGGGGGGTGGACCGGCAAGGACAAGCAGGGCGGGCCGGTCGACTACCACCTGGGCTGGTACCGGAAGGACACCCTGGACGGCTTCACCGCGAACGTCGGGCGCAAGCAGCTGGCCAAGGTGGACCTCCAGGTCGGTGCGGCGGTCGAGGGCCGGCGCGTCCAGGCCGAGGTGACCGCGCATCTGCCCGACGGCCGGCTGGTGAGCGGCTTCACCGACATGCGCGGGGACCTGCCGTACCGGAGCACCGAGTACATCCTCGACAACGGCGTGAAGTGGTCGGTGCGCACCTGGCAGCGCTGGGGCGAGGGCCCGGATGCCCCCTTCGAGGGCTTCCTGATGCGGATGCCGAGGACCTGGAAGGCCGGTCACACCTACCGCGAGCGGTTCGGCGTGGGCGTCTTCGGACCGGTCCTGAACGGTCCCGGCGACCTCGGACCGGCCAGGGGCTTCCCGGGTGCCGGCCGCGACGGGAACACCCTCAGGGCCTACCTGCCGCTGTTCGGCGACGGCTCCGGGCACTGGGGCCTCAGCGACGCCGCGACGATGACGACGAAGCTGGAGGCGAACGGCAAGGAGATCCCCGACGACCACGGCGTCCCGCCGACCCTCGACGTCACGGAGTACACGCTGCCCGCCGAGGACACCGCGTACAAGCTGACCGTGGACAACTCCCGTGACCGGGCCGTGTATCCGCTCAGCACCCGCGTCCACGCGGAGTGGACCTTCCGCTCGGCGAAGACCCCCGCGGGCGAGTTCGCGGCCGTGCCGCTGTCGACGGTCCGCTTCAGTCCCGACCTCACCCTCGCCAGCACGGCGAAGGCGGGCCGGCGTTTCGAGGTGCCCTTCACGGTCGAGGGCGCGGCCGCGGGGCAGCGCCCGGCGAAGCTCGCCTTCCAGGTGTCGTACGACGAAGGAAGGACCTGGCAGCCCGCCAAGGCCGTCGGTGGTACGCACCTGTCGCTCAAGCACCCGGCGACGGCGGGCTCCGTCTCCCTGCGCGCGGAGCTGACCGACCGGGCGGGCAACACCCTGACCCAGACGATCGAAAGGGCCTACCTGACCACCCCGTGAACCCTCCGTGTACGCACCTCTGCCCGGGACGGCCTCGCCGCCGTCCCGGGCAGAGGTCCGTCTGCGACGGCGGAGAGCCGGTCAGCATCCGCAGGCAGTGGTGGAGCAGCAGGCGTCCGAGGAGGCGTCGGCCTTCTCCAGGGTGTCGGCGTCGGCCTTGACCACGTACACCTCCCACGGCTCCTTGCCCGGACCGTGCACCCACACCTTGTCCTGCAGGGCATAGCAGCAGGAGGTGTCGTTCTCCTCGAACGTGGCCAGGCCCGCCTCTTTCAGCCGGGTGGTCGCGGCGTTGACGTCCTCGGTGCCGGCGACCTCGACACCGAGGTGGTCCAGGCGGGTCTCCTCGCCGCTCTCGCCCTCGATGAGGACCAGCTTCAGCGGGGGCTCGGTGACGGCGAAGTTGGCATACCCCTCGCGCCGCTTGGCGGGCTCGGTGCCGAAAAGCTTGGAGTAGAAGGCGATCGAGCCTTCCAGATCGGCGACGCGCAGGGCCAGCTGGACTCGGGACATGGCGGTCTCCCCTTCGGGACGATGCTGTATCGACAGATGTCGATACAGTCGAGGTTGCCACCTGGATAGACAGACGTCAACATAGAGACATGTCGAAACAAGCTGATCTGCCGTTGCTCGGCCAGGACGAGGCGTGCTGCGCCCCGATGGTGCGCGAGCCACTGGGCGAAGCGGACGCGGCCCAGCTCTCGCGGATGTTCAAGGCCTTGTCGGACCCGATCCGGCTGCGGCTGCTGTCCCTGATCGCCTCCCACGAGGGCGGGGAGGCGTGCGTGTGCGACCTGACCGACCCGTTCGACGTCTCCCAGCCGACCATCTCCCACCACCTGAAGGTGCTGCGCGAGGCCGGGCTGGTCGGTTCCGAACGACGGGGGACGTGGGTGTACTACTGGGTGCTCCCCGAGGCGCTGGGCAGGCTGTCCGCCCTCCTCGACACTCCGGGCGTCCCGGAGAAGGCCTCCGCGTGAGGGCCTTCGCCCCTCTCGCCTCCGTCCCTCTCGCGCGGCGGGATCCAGGCGAGTGAGCTGACCCGCGACATCGGGGTGCGGCTGCCGGCCAACTCCCTGGCGGACCCTGCGTCGGGGACTTCCCCCAGTTCCGCAGGGGAGACCAGGTCCGGGCGACGGCACGGACTACGCGTGCACCGGCAAATCATGAGTCACAGTTACCCCAAGCCGAAGACCGGTTCATCGGCCCAAGGCCCTCTACCCGCACCGGGTTCAGCCGGGCACACTGAAGCGTCGGCCACGCGGCGCGGGCACGTCTCATCCTTCGCACCCGCACAGCGCGCCACAGCAGGGAAGCAGCAGGGAAGCACGCCACGCCCGGCGACCGCACAGGCGTGCGCCGAATCCGACCTATCGCTCCGGGGGGCCTCAGTGAGCAGAGCACGCCGTACCGACATCAGACGGCCACGGCTGATCGCCTCGGTGATGAGCTTGCTGGTGGTGACCGCTCTCGCCGTGTCCGACACCGGCGCGGCGGCGGCGCCCCCACCTGGCTCCGCACCCTCCACCGCCTCGGTGTCCGGCGCGGCCTCGGCCGTGGCGTCCCTGGGTGTGGCCGGGACGACCTGGGCCGTCGAGGGGCGCACCGGAAGGCTGCGGGTCTCCGCGGACTCGACGGTCGCGGACCCGGACCTGTCCAGAATCCGGCAGGTCACCGGGCGATTCCCGGGCGCCGCGACCGTCGAACGGCTCGACGGCAGGCTGCGCACCCTCGTGTCGGGCGGCGACGGCATCCACGCCTCCGCCTGGCGCTGTTCGGCGGGGGTCAACGTGCGCGGCGGCTCCTCGTACTACTTCGTGACGGCCGGTCACTGCACCGAGACCCTGCCCACCTGGTACACCAACTCCGCCCTGACCACCACGATCGGCCCCACCACCAGCACCAGCTTCCCCGGCGACGACTTCGGTGTCGTCCGGTACGCCAACCCGGCCGTACCGCATCCCGGCACCATCGGAACCGTAGACGTCACCGGGACCGCGACCGCCTACGTCGGCCAGAGCGTCTGCCGCCGGGGAGCGACCACCGGGGTGCGGTGCGGCACGGTCACCGCGCTGAGCGCGACCGTCAACTACGGCGACGGAAGCACCGTCTCCGGATTGATCCGCACCAACATCTGCGCCGAGCCGGGCGACAGCGGCGGCCCGCTCTACGCCGGCGACAAGGTCGTCGGAATCCTCTCCGGCGGCTCCGGGAACTGCACCACCGGAGGAACCACCTACTACCAGCCGATCCAGGAGGCACTGAACGCGTTCGGGTTGTCCGTCTACTGACGGGACGCGCGGGATCCGGCTCCGCTGGGCAGGGCCACGGCCCACCCCCAGAGAGGTGCGAATGACCCTAAACTGGGAAAAGCACTCCACGGATGATCGAGGGCAGCGTGTCGGTCAACGGTATGGCATCGAGCTCATACCCGCTCAGCGCCGCGGGTGTCAGCGAAGCGCCCGAGCGCGACGACGCATTGGTGCGGGCCGTGGTCCATGCCGTGGAGGTCACCGGGGCGCACACCGGAAGCGTGTTCCTGCTCTCCGGCGACCACCGCTCGCTCGTCGTGGCCGCGTCCTGCGGGACACCGCCCTCACTGCTCAGCGGGTGGCGTCGGATCCCGGTCAACAGCCGTATGCCGGTGGCGGAGGCGTGCCGCTCCGGGCGCATGGTCCACCTGGCCGGCGCGGAGGAGACGATGCGGCGCTTCCCCCAGCTCTCGATCGCCCTGCCCTACCCGTTCGGCTCCGCATCGGTCCCCGTCCGGGCGGGCGAGCGGACCTTCGGCGCCATCGCCGTGGTGTGGACGCCCAGGCCGGACGGGACCGGACTGTCGAGGGCGCAGCGCGGGCGGTTGCGCTCCGCCGCCGACCGGCTGGGCACCGCCCTCGCCGGACTGCGGGCCCGCGGCACGCTCGGTGAGTACGACGAGCGGACGGCTCCGGTACTGGTCCCGCTGCCGTCCGCTCCGGCGATCCGGGTGGGCCTGTTCGACTGGAACCTCGGCACCGGCGCCCTCACTGCCGACGACGAGCTGTGCGCCATCTTCGGGATTGCGCCCCGCGCGTTCGACGGTCGGGCGGCCACACTGGCGGCCTGCATCGAGCCGGCGGATCTGCCCGGTCTCGGGTCCGCCGCCCGCGCCGCGGTCGAGGAAGGACACCTGCTGGCGCACCACCTACGCATCCTGGACGGCCGCGGTGGACACCGCGTCGTCGAGCTGTGGGGCCGGGTACCGGAGAGCCCCGACGACTCGGAGGCCGCTTGCCACCTGGTCGGCGCCGTGCTGGACTCCGGGAGCGGCATGGCCGCCGTGGCGGCGATCGAGCGGCTCGCGGACGGTTTCTTCGCGCTCTCTCCCGACGGGCGCCTCTCCTACGCCAACCACAGCCTGGAGGATCTGCTGCGGGTCCGCCAGGACGAACTGCTAGGCCGGCGCCCCTGGGACATCCTGCCTTGGCTGGCCGATCCCGTGTACGAGGACCGCTACCGGGCCGCCGCCGTCTCCCAGCAACCGGTCTCCTTCCTGGTCCGCCGCCCGCCGGACGAGTGGCTGGTCTTCTCCCTCCACCCGGGCGCTCAGGGCATGACGGGATGGGCCTCGCGAGTACGGCAGCCCGTACCGGCCGGCACCGGACCCGGTGCACCGGTCACCGAGGAGGGGCCGCCCTTCTCCTCGGCGCCTGCGCCTGCGGCCCCCCGCGTGGGTTCCCTCTACCGGGTGCTCACGCTGGGCAGCGCCCTCACCGAGGCGGCCACCGCGGACGAGGTGTTCGATGCCGTCGCCGACCAGTTGCTGCCGGCCTTCGGCGGCCAGAAGCTGGCGATCGCCGTGGTGGAGGAACAGCGCCTGCACCTGCTCGCACAGCGCGGCTACTCGAAACGCTTTCTCGCCCGGTTCGAAGGCACCCCGCTGCACGCCCGGCTGCCCGTGACGGACGCGCTGACCTCCGGGGTCCCGCTGTTCATCGAGTCCCGGGAGCAGCTGCGCGAGAGCTACCCCGGGCTCATGGCGGGTCACACCAACTCCTGGGCGTTCCTGCCGCTGATCGCCTCGAACCACCCGGTCGGCGCCTGCATTCTCGGCTTCGACGACATCCACCGCTTCCCCGACGAGGAGCGCGGAGTCCTCACCGCGCTGGGCGGCCTGATCGGCCAGGCTCTGGCACGCGCCAGGCTCTACGACGCCGAGTTCGCCCTCGCCCGCGGCCTGCAGGACGCGCTGCTGCCGCACCGGCTGCCCACTCTGCCGGGGCTGCGCGTCACCGGGCGTTACCTTCCGGGCACCAGGGGGATGGACATCGGCGGCGACTGGTACGACGTCATCCGCACCGGCGACGAAGTCGCACTGATCGTCGGGGACGTGGAGGGGCACAACGTCCCCGCCGCGGCCGCCATGGGCCAACTGCGCAGCGCCATGCGGGCGTTCGTCGCCGCCGGCCACCGACCGACCGACGTCGTCGCCGGCACCAACCGGCTCCACATGGACCTCGACCCGGTGCTCCTCGCCAGCTGCTGCTACGCCCAGTTCCATCCCCGCTCGGGGATCGTGCGCATCGTCCGCGCGGGCCATCTCCCGCCCCTGCTGCGCCTGCCCGACGGGCACACCAAGGTCCTGGAGGTGCCCGGCGGCCCCCTGCTCGGCATCGACGCGACGGCACGCTTTCCGGAGTCGGAGCTGCGTCTCGCTCCCGGGTCGGTCCTGGCCCTCTATACGGACGGGTTGATCGAGAGGCGCGACTCGGACATCGGCTCCGACATCGAGCGACTCCAGGGGTCGCTGGCCCGGCTCGGCGGGGGCGGCCTGGACGATCTGGCCGACGGGCTGCTGCGGGATGTTTGCCACGCTTCCCCCGACAGGGCGGACGACATCGCGCTCCTGCTCACCGAGTACGCCCCGCCACGTTGACCGGTCCCCACCGCCACTGTCACGCGCCCCAGATCTTCCGGTACGCCTCCCGGTATCCCGCCGGATCCCAGGTCGTGGCGCCTTGGCTGTTGTCGGCCGTGCTGATGTGGATGGGGGCCACATACCCGCTGGCCGGACGGCCTGAGAAGGCGCGATTGAACTCGTCGACGATCTGCCAGCCCTGCAGGGACAGCGGCTCCGGCACGGTGGCCGCCTGGTACTGCTTGCTGTTGATGCGCTGGAAGGCGGAGGGGTCGCCGTCGCCGGCGCCGATGTTGAAGGGCGGGCCGGAACCATTCTTGCCGGCCGCGCGGAACGCCGGGGCGGCATCGGCGAAGTACAGGTCGTTGATGGCGACGGAGTGGGTCCATCTCTCCTGGAAGCGGGAAAGCAGTGAGGAGATCTCCCGGGGCGTGCGGCTGCCGGCATCCGGGATCGGGATGTTCTCGTACGCCAGCAGCTCTACCCCGGCGCAGGTGGCCAGCTCCTTCCTGATCAGGTCGGACTTGTACTTGGCGAACGGGACCGAGGCATCCGTGAAGACCACGGCCCCGGCTGTGCCGTCGGAGCTCGAGATGACCCACTGCGCACTGGCTCTGGCCACGTCCTCGACTTTGGTGGTGACGTTGCTGAAGAGCCTGGGGCGCCGGCTGGGGCCGGGGGAAGCGACCGCGTGCCAGCCGATGAGCGGGATGCCCGCCGCGTTCGCGCGGGCCACCTGCTGCGAGGTCGAGCCCGGGTCGAAGCCCCCGATGACGATGCCCGAGGGTCTGACGTCCACGGCCTCGCTCATCGCCGCCTGGATGCCGGCGGGGGTGCCGCCACCGTCGATCACCCGGACGTGCCAGCCGATGACGCGCGCGGCCTTCCGCACGCTGTCCGCGGCGCCCGCGACTCCGGGATTGGTCATGGTCTGGGCGACGTAGACGATGGTCTTGCCGGCCACCGCGGGGGGACCGCTGGTCGGTCCGTTCCAGGGGATGTCGGACCGCTCCGCCCGGCTGACGGCGGCCTGGGCCCTGGTCTGGGCCGCGGGGCAGCCGCTCGGACCCGAGGTGGAGTGCGCCGGGCCGCCCGACGAGCCGCGTTCACAGCCGGCCAGCACGAAGAGCGCGACCACCACGGCGGTGGCGGTGGACCGCGCGTTGCGGACGGTGGGAGTGTTGCGGTTGCGGTGCACGGAAGCTCCTTGCGGAGAATGCCGTCCGGGCGCTCCTGCGGTGCGCGCGGCGTGGGTCATGGAGGGCTGCCAGGCGTGCCGTCGTCCTGTGCCCCGGCGGGCGAATCGCGGGTGACGACCGCACCGGTGCGCAGTCGGCGACGAGCGGACCAGCCGGCCAGTCCGACGGCGAGGAGCAGGGTGCCGCCGTAGAACAACGGGACCGTCCAGAAGTCGCCGCCCATCTGGGCGATGCCGGTGAGGCCGACGGCGAGGACGGCGACGGCAACGAGGGTGCCCAGGGCGTTGGGGCGCCCGGGTTTGATGGCTGTGGAGCCGAGGAGGGCCCCGACGAAGGCGGGCAGCAGGTAATCGAGGCCGACGCTGGGATTGCCGATCTGCTGCTGGGCCGCGAGCAGCACTCCGTCGAAGCCGACGATCAGTCCCGACGCGGCGAAGGCGTAGACGGTGTACCTGCGGGTCGGGATGCCGACCAGGTCGGCGGCGCGCGGGTTCGACCCGATGACGTGCAGGTACCTGCCGAGCGGCAGCCGCTCCAGAACCACCCAGAGGGCGACCGCGAGGGCGAGCACGTAGAAGGCGGGAACCGGCAGGCCGAGGAACGTCGAGTCGTAGATGTCGGTGAAGGCGGCCGGGAGGCCTTGCGGGCCGGGGACGATCCGGCCGCCGCCGGTGACCCATCCGGTCACCGCGTACATCATGCTGCCGGTTCCGAGCGTGGCGATGAACGAATCGATCCGCCCGAATTCGACGACGACACCGTTGAGGACGCCCACCACACCCCCTCCGGCGATCACCGTGAGGCAGGCGAGCGGCCAGGGCCACCCCTCGCCCACGACGAGTTGCATCACCATAACGTGCGCCAGGCCGAGACCGTAGCCGATGGAGAGGTCGAACGCGCCGGTCACGATGGGGACCATCGCGGCGAGTGCGAGCACGGCCGGGATCGACTGGTTGGACAGGATCGAGTCGACGGTGTCCCGGGTGGGAAAGCTACGCGGCAGCGTGAGGGAGAAGATCAGGAAGAGCAGGGCGGTGAGGGTCAGAAGGCCGTAGGCGCCGATGAATTGCCCGCTCCGGCCGTGCGGTCGGGCGAGTCGCCTCGGTGGTCCCGAGCGACGCGGCCGTGGCGGGGGCGCAGCCGGAGAGGGGGAGCCGGTCACGGATTCGCCGCGGTTCCGGAGGAGGGCAGGGCCGAAGCCGCCCGCGTGAGCCCGGTGACCGTGAGGGCCGGGCCGGTCAGCTCGGTCGTCACGGATCCGCGGACGAAGACCAGGGCGCGCCGGCACACGCCCGCGACCTCCTCGAAGTCGCTGGAGATGAGGAGGACCGCGAGGCCGGCGGCGAGCGCCTCGTCGAGCAGGCGGTGGATCGCGGCTTTGGCACCGATGTCCACGCTCGCCGTCGGTTCCTCGAGGATCAGCAGGCGCAGAGCCGGCCGCAGCCACCGGCCGATCATGACCTTCTGCTGGTTCCCCCCGGACAGCGTGGCGATGGCGGCCTCGCTGTCGTCGGGACGCACCGAGAACCGTTCGATCAGGGTGCCGGCCTGGGCGCGTTCGCGGCGGGGGCTGATCCACCGCAGCGCCGACATGCCTCCCGCCCGGGGGTTGGCCAGGAGGTTCTCCCGGACGGTCAGCTCGGCGAGGCAGCCCTCCCGCTGTCTGTCACCGGGTACGAGGGCGACACCCCGTCCGACGGCGTCCGCGACCGTACGAGGACGGTACGGGCGACCGTCTAGAAGGGACCGTCCGCCGAGGAGGGGCCGGGCGCCCGCAAGGGCTCGGGCGAGGCCGATGTGTCCGGCGCCCGTGAGGCCGACCAGGCCGAGGACTTCCCCCCGCCGCAGCTCCAGACCGACCGGTCCCGCGTCGGGGGTGCGCACCCCGTCCAGGGTCAGGACGGCCGGGCCGCCGGCCGGGGTGGTGGCGGGGCGGTGATCGATCGGCCCCTCGCCGGTGATGGCGCGCACCAGGCGGGCAGGAGTGTGGCTCGTCGGCGAGCCGTGGCTGACCAGGCGTCCGTCGCGCAGCACGGCGAAGGTGTCGGCGACCTCGTACACCTCGTCCAGGCGATGGCTGACGTAGAGGATGCCGTGCCCCCGGTCGCGCAGGGTGTGCAGCACCCGGAACAACCGGGTGCAGTCCGCGGCGGGCAGGCGGGCGGTCGGCTCGTCGAGGACGATGAGGCTCGCCCGTGCCGCCAGGGCTCGTGCGACGGCGACAAGCGAACGCTCGGCAGGGGCGAGGCGGGAGATCGGCGTGTCGGGGTCGAGATGTCCGGCGACGGCCCGCAGGGCCTCGGTGCAGTGTTCTCGGGTGAGCCGCCAGGAGATCAGTCCGGCGCGGCGCGGATACCCGGCGCTCAGAGCGATGTTCTCGGCCACTGTCATCCACTCCACAAGGCCGAGATCCTGATGGATGAAGGACATGTGCCGGGAAGCGGCGCGGCTCCCGAGCGGGTGCCCGGCCACGGTGACCTGCCCCGAGTCGGCGTGGTGAACGCCGGCGAGCACCTTGATGAGCGTGGACTTGCCGGCCCCGTTGGGACCGAGGAGGGCGAGGACGCTGCCGGCGTGGACATCGAGGTCGATCCCGGCGAGCGCGAGGGTTCCCCCGAAGCTCTTGGCAAGTCCGCGGACACGGACCAGAGGTTCCGCCCCGAAGGGCGGCACCGCATGCGCAGAGGTGTCGTGGGCCTCGTGCACGGGCCTCTCCCGGGTCGGACCTGTCGTGTTCTTCCCGATGCGCATCAGTGATATTAGCGTCACATGTCGTACATTTTTAGACATCTGGCTGCTCTCTGTCACCCCAACGGAGCAGCGAATCGCCGGGCCGGCGCCTCAGACCCCCTCAAGCCCGCATTCGGCCCAGATGACCTTGCCCTGCTGGGTGTAGCGCGTGCCCCAGCTCTGCGTCAGCTGCGCGACGAGGAACAGGCCGCGGCCGCCCTCGTCGGTGCCGGCCGCTCGGCGCAGGTGCGGGGCGGTGTTGCTGGTGTCGGAGACCTCGCAGATCAGGGTGCGGTCGTGGAGCAGCCGTACCCGGATGGGCCCTGCGCCGTGGCGGATGGCGTTCGTGACCAGCTCGCTGAGCACCAGTTCGGCGGCGAACGCGGCCTCGTCGAGTCCCCAGTCGGTCAGTTGCCGGGTGGCGGAGGCGCGCACCTCGCTGACCAGGGCCGGATCGGCGGGCAGGTTCCAGGTGGCGATCCGCTGGGGGTCGAGGGCGTGGGTGCGGGCGACGAGCAGGGCGATGTCGTCGCACGGGTGGGCGGGGGCCACCGTGTCGAGTATCGCCTCGCAGGTCTCGTCGGGTGTGCCCTTCGCTTGGGCCAGGGTGGCGCGCAGCTGCTCGAGGACCACGTCGACGTCGCGGTGACGGTCCTCGATGAGCCCGTCGGTGTAGAGGACCAACTGGCTGTTCTCGGGGAGGTCGAGCTCGGCGGCTTCGAACGGCAGGCCGCCGAGGCCGAGCGGCGGTCCGGCGGGCAGGTCGGGGAACCACACGGTGCCGTCGGGGCGGACCAGAGCGGGCGGGGGATGGGCGGCCCGGGCCATGGTGCACCGCTGTGTGGTCGGGTCGTAGATGGCGTAGAGACAGGTCGCGCCGATGATGCCCGCGTCCACGGCGCCGGGGTCCTCCCGGTCCAGGCGTCCCACGAGTTTGTCGAGGTGGGTGAGGACCTCGTCCGGGGGGAAGTCGAGTTCGGCGAAACTGCGGGCGGCCGTGCGCAGCCGCCCCATGGTGGCGGCGGAGAGCATGCCGTGGCCGACGACGTCGCCGACGAAGAGCCCGATGCGGCTGCCGGACAGGGGTATGACGTCGTACCAGTCACCTCCCACGTCGGATTCGGCGGGCAGGTAGCGATGGGCGACCTCGACGGCGTCCTGGTCCGGCACACCGTGCGGGAGCAGGCTGCGTTGCAGGGCCAGGACCATGGCACGTTCGCGCGTGTAGCGCCGGGCGTTGTCGATGGACAGTGCGGCACGGGCGGCCAGTTCCCGGGCCAGCGACCGGTCGTCGTCCCCGAACGCCGGCGAGTCCTGCGCGCGGTAGAAGGCGGCCACGCCCAGGACCGCGCCGCGGGCGACCAGGGGCACCGCGATGAGGGAGTGGACGTGGCTCAGCAGCTGTGCGGAGTATTCGGGGTCCTGCGCGAACCAGCCCGCGGCAGCCTTCAGGTCCGGTTCGAGCACTGCCTGGCCGCTCGTCAGGCACCGCGACTGCGGCATCGTCGGACCGTAGTCGACCTGCTTGCCGACCGGGTGGAATGGACAGTCGTCATGGATGCCGTGGACCACCGTGCGGCGTAGGTCACTGCGGGGATCGGCGGACTCCTCGCCGCGGAGCACGGCTTCGGGCAGGTCGATGGTGACGAAGTCGGCCAGTTGCGGCACCGCCGACTCGGCGAGCTCCCTGGCGGTACTGCGCACATCCAGTGTGGTGCCTATGCGGACGCCGGCCTCGGACAGCAATTCCAGGCGGCGGCGCGCGGCCAGGGCGTAGGTCCCCACGTGCGGCTCCCCCACCATCATGAGCCCTCTCGCCGGGGGCGGGGAGCCGGAGTGCTCGTCCGTCGTGCCGTCGCCGGCCGTGACGCCCTCGACGCCCGGGGCGACAGGGCCGTGCTCCGTGCCGGGCAGATCCTCCGCCGGCGGGGTGATGCGGAGCTGCCCGGGCGCCACGTCGCGAACCGCTCTCAAGAACGTGAGGGAGGTGGCGACGGCAAGCTCGGCTGACAGGCCCAGCGGCTCGTGGACCTGACGCGGGAGGGCGAGGGGCTCGCGCGGTGAGGGACCGGGGACAACGGCCTCGACGGCGAAGCCCTGCACTCCGGAGGCACTCGCCATCGGCCGGCTCACGAGCGTGACCCGACGGCCGTCGGACAGGGACACGTCGACACGGGCCCGCTGCGCGTACGCGATCAGCTCGGCGGCCTTCTCCATGAGGATCGTCCGGTCGCGGGGGCTCATCTCCACGGCCAGTTCCCGCACCCCTACGCGGTGTCGAGGACCTGCGGCGGCCTCGGCTCCGCTGTCCAGGTACGCCTGCAGCAGAGCGCGCTCACGCGAGGAACTCTGCCCCAGCAGCCGCCGCTCGATGGTCTCGGCCGCCTTGCGTATCACGGTGTCCAGCGCCGGGTCCTCGGCGCTGCGCGGATAGCCGAAGCACAGGACGCCCTCGATGCGGCCGCTGAGCGGGTCGCGGACGGGAAGCGCGCGGCAGGCGCTGCCCTGGGAGCGCTCGGCGAAGTGCTCGGCACCGTAGACCCGGATGGGTCGGCGCTCGGCCAGGGCGAGACCGATGCCGTTGGTACCCGCGACCTTCTCGGCGAACACGAACCCGGGGGCAGTCTGGATGGCCGGGAGAACTCTGGCCAGCGACGCTTCTCCGAATCGGCGTAGGAGAACCGTCCCGCTCGCATCGGCGACGGAGATGTTCATCGCGCTGCCGGCGAACATGGCCTGCAGCCGGTCGAGCACCGGAACGGCCGCGCGGACGATCCGTCCGTCCGGTTCGAAGTCCTCCCGGAAGGGAAGGTCGGACTGGTCAGGCGACAGCCCCAGGGTCCGGCAACGCCGCCAGGAATCCAGGATCGACGCGCGCACGCCTGCCTCGACCGGCTCACCCTGCAGGAACCGCTCACGGAAACCGGCGGGCCCCGTGCCGCCTGGCGCACGCCCCGCCGGTATCGGGTCTTCGCCGGCCTGAACCACGCTCCGCCTCACTCGCGCCTTCGACAGTCAATTCTTATGAAATGTCTGGTATGGACGAGGATACGGGCATTGGAGGCGCGAGTCACCGTTCACAAGCCCCTCACACACGGTGACCGGGCCGGATCGGCGTCACAGGACCGCGACCGGGTTGACGGGCGAGCCCGTCCCGCCCGGGACGTTCAGCGGCGCCACGACGAGCATGAAGTCGTGGCGCCCCGCCGCCGCGGTCGCGGCGGACAGTGCCTCCAGGTCGAGGTTGTCCAGGAGTGGTATCCCCATCGCGGCCACGGCCAGGGCGTGGACCGGCGAGTGCACGCCGTCCACGGGTGAGGGCCGTACGTCACTGTCGCCGTCTCCGCCCAGCAGCGCGATGCCACGCTCGGCCAGCAGCGGCAGGGCGTCCACATGAAAGCCCGCGCTGGCCGTGTCGGGGTCCCAAGCGCCGAGTTCCTCGCGGCGCCGGACCTGTCCGGAGCGCAGCAGTACCGCGTCGCCATCGCCGATCGTCACATCGAGCGCCCTCTCCACCGCGACGATGTCCCTCGCGTGCACCGCTCGCCCCGGCTCCAACCAGGGGGACCCGAGGACGGCGGGCAGGTCGAGGAGCACTCCCCTCGTGACGAGGGCCCCGAGCGTCGACACCGCGCCGAAGCGGGCGCCAGCGGCATCGACGACCTCATGTGCCGTGCGGCCGTCGTAGAGCTGCCCCCGATAGGCGATGTGGCACAGCGCGTCGAGATGGGTGATGCCCTTGCCGTGGTAGTCGGCGGCGATGAAGTCCTTGTGGGTGGAGGGTTCCGGCGCCTCCACGTCACCGAGGTCGGTCATGTGGTGCAGGGCGGGCTTGCGGTTGCCCGGGCCCGGCCGGGTGTTCCACGGCAGTGCCAGCGGGACGACCGTCCCGGTCCGCACGCAGGCTGCGGCCCGCCGCACATGGTCCGCGGTGACCCGGTTCCAGGCACCGCGGTCGGCCGGGGACCAGCGACCCCATGTGCGAACCGCCTCGAAGAGTGCGTCGAACTCCCGACGGGAGACAGCGGGCCCGTTGCCGACGCCGGTCGGCGCGGGATTCGCGGCATCGGCGGAACTCGGACTCATCTGCACTCACCGCTCCCGGGCTGGAACGGCTCCGACGGCAGGACGTCACCGGACGCGACACGGATCGGGCTTACGGGGTGTGCGCCCGGCTGACGCCGTGACACGGAGAAGCACCGTCCTCGTGATCGGAAAACCAGCTTCGCACATTCACGGATGTTTTGGAGAGGTGTTCAGCCCAGGAAGCTCGCCAGTGGATCGCGGCTTTGCACTCGTCAGTGTGCGCGGCGGGTGGGGGAAGAAGCCGCACGCTGCCGTCGGCGACCAGTCGCAGGGACCAACACCGCAGGCGCGGGTATCACCGTGAGCCAGCAGAGGTCGGCCGTGTCGAAGTCTGCGCCGTGTTTGGCGCGCTTCTCTGCGCGGGGGTGGACAAGGTCGCGGTAGGTCCGTAGCAGGTCTGAGGTCATTTTTGCGTCTTTGCGGCTGTGCGCCCTGGAAGCGTCAGGGATTCGCGCGAGTCCTTCGCATGGGGTCACCCGGCAACTCGGCGATAGCGTCGCCGAGTTCGAGATCGGAGTAGAGCTCAGTTCGGCTGACCAGATAATCCGCCCGCAAATTCGCGGGCACTCTTCGACGCCGTCCTCGATCGCCTTGCGCGCGAACACCACGCTCCATGTTGACCGGGTGGGAGTCCGTGACTGCGATGTCCAGCATTGCCAGGACCCAGCGTGCCCAAAGTCTCGGCGGAGCCGTCGTCGGTGGACTCGCCTGCGCGGCGGCAGGCCATCGCGAGCGCGCCTCCGCCGGCGACCGGGTTCCGCACAGCCCCGCGGCCCCGTGCCGTGATCGTCGGCCGGTCGCGGGCGGGCTCGCGCAGGTCCGGTCGGGACCGCGACCGCTGTCGGGGCCCTTCCCCGGCCCATGAGTTCGACGTACTCCTCGCCCCGCTCCTCGCGTGCCGTACCAGGGGCACCACGGGCTCGACGAACTCGTACCACCGCGTTTACGGGTGCGGGACGCTACGGATCGGCACCACCGGGCTCCTCGTCGTGGAGGACAGTCAGGCCGTGGTGAGCCAGGTGGCATGTCAGGCAGGCGCGGCACCGCGCCGGTCCCCTCTGCGGCAGTGTGCGCCGTTTCACGCATCGCAGAACCTCCCCAAGTTGCCCAGATCACAGCGCAAACGCCCCGATGGCATCCATGCTCGAAACGGACGCTGAGTCCTGAACCGGTGCGCACTGTCGTGGATTTGGATGAATCGCTTCCAAGTGGCCTATGACACAGCGCCTGTGACAATTCCCCTCGTTCCCTGCAGAAAGGGCCAATCATGGCCGCTTACCTGTGCCCGCCTGCCGTGATACATGGCAAGCACGCCGTGCGGACCAGCCAGATCGTGGACGAAGTGCGCGGTCGGCACCCGAACGCGGCGTGGGCGCCGCGGATCGACGGCATCGCGGCCAGTACGGGCATCGAAACCCGTGGCTGGATGCTGCCGTTGGAGGCCGCCGTCGCGCCCGGCAGCGGAAGCGGCCTGCCGGCCGCCGGCATCGGGCCGGCCCGAGAGGCGCTGGCCGGTGACGGGTTCACCGAACAGGACGTGGATCGCGTGATCGCCGCCCTTGAGGCGATACCCGCGCCGCAGACCGTCCAGGAGCGCACCGCGCCGGCCTGGGCGGCAGTGCAGTCCTACGGTGAGCGTGCGGCGCGCGGGGCCCTGCAGATCGCCGGACTGGACGCCGCGGACGTCGACTGTCTGATCACCAGTCACTCCACCACCCCGGCGCTGCCAGGGCTGGACGTCTCCCTCGCCAACCGACTCCCGCTCCGGCGCGACGTGCTGCTGCTGCCGGCCACGCAATGGGCGTGCATAGCCGGGACCCGCTCCCTGGCGCTGGCGGCGGACCTCGTGGCCGCGGACCCCGACCGGGTGGTCCTGGTCGTGATAGCGGAGGCACTGAGCACGACCTACCAGCCCGCGGACGACACTCTGGAATCCCTGATCGTCCGGTTGCTGTTCGCGGACACCGCGGTCGCCGCGGTGGTCACGGGCCGCCCGAGGCCCGAGTCGACGCTACGGCTGGACACCGCCTGGCACCACACTCTGCCCGGCACCCAGGACCTGCACCGCCTGGAGACACGGGAGGACGGCACACACTTCGTGATGGACCGGCGCGGGCCGCGCGCCGTGCAGGAGACGGTCACCGCGATGTGGGAGTGGTTGCGCCTCCGATACCAGGACGCCCCCGGCTCCTGGCACCCCGACGTTCTGCTCGCCCACCCCGGCGGGACGCGTGTGCTGGAGTACATGGAGCAGACCATGCCCGACGGGTGGCCGTCGGGGCTCCTGCGCTACAGCCGGGACAGCTACACCAGCGGCAACCGCGGAGGCGCCGCCGTGTTCGACATCATGCGCAGGGCATACGACGCCGGGCAGAAGGCGGGCAGCCGTGCCGTCCTGTACGCGGCTGCCCCTGGCCTCACCGCCACCGCCCTGGAAGGGGAGTGGCTGTAGTGCGGACTCGCGCCCCTCGTAACGCCGGTGCCGCCGCCCGACGAACAGCTCCCGCGCCGCCCGGCCAGTGCGCCGTCACCACCCGGCCGAAGCCACGCCACCACCCGGCCGGAGCCTCGCCACCAGCCCGCTGACGCCTCATCACCGCCGAGCCGACACCCCGTCACCGCTCGACCGAAGCCCACACCACCTTCCCGGTGTCCGTCCACCGCACCCCCCACCGGGTGGTGAGCCCATGCACTACGTGCAGGCCACGGCCGGCGTCGTCGAGGAGCCCGCCCGGGCCCAGTCGCGGCCTGCCGTTGCCGGTGTCGCCCACCTCGCACAGCAGCCCGTGACCGGTCCTGATCAGCCGTACCGTGATGGGTCCGCCGGCGAAACGGACCGCGTTGGCGACCAGTTCGTCGACCACCAGCAGCACGCTGTCCCTGGTGTGCTCTCTGGTGCCCCACTGCCCCAGCAGCTCGGAGACCAGTGTGCGGGCCCGGGCGGCCGCGTCGCCGCGGGCGGGCAGACGCCACGTCGCGGTGTCCCCCTTGCGGTAGCCGATCATGCGGGCGATCAGCAGAGTCACGTCGTCGCGCCGACGCGCCGGCGCCACCGCCGAGACCACGCGCCGCGCGGCCGGCTCCAGGGCGTCCCACGGGTGCACCGAGGACACGGCCTCCGTCAGCCTGTCGATGCCTTCGTCGATCGACAGGGCCGGATCCTCCACCAGGCCGTCGGTGTAGAGGGCGAGCAGCGAGCCCGGGGGCGCACAGAACGCGTGCACGTCGTACGGCTCCCGCAGCGCGAACTCGGCGCCCAGCCCGGGGTGGGGGCGTATCGCCACCGGGCCGGCGGGGCCGTCCGGGGGTACCAGGACCGGGGGAAGGTGGCCGGCGCTGGCCACCGCCACGTGGTGGCTGACCGGGTCGTACACGGCGATGCAGCAGGTCGACCCGAGGGCGCTGTAACCGGCCGCCAGTCCGGACTCCGCGTCGTCCAGCAGCGACACGGTCTCGTCCAGGTGCTCCAGCACCTCGTCGGGCGCAAGCCCCGCTGACAGCAGCGCGCGGGCCTCCATGCTCAGCTGTCCCATGGTCGCCGCGGCGCCCAGCCCGTGCCCGACGACGTCTCCGACCACCAGCGCGGTACGGCCGTCCGGCAGCGGAAAGCTGTTCACCCAGTCGCCGCCGACGCCCGCACTGTCGGGGGTGGCGGGCTGGTAGACGCTGGCCGTCTGGATGGTGTCGCCGCCGGACCGGGGCAGCAGTCGGCGCTGCAAGGCCAGTACCTGTGTGTGCTCGCGCTGGTGCTGACGGGCCAGGTCCACGTGGTGGGAGGTCCTGGCCACCAATTCTTGCAGGTCGAACAGCTCGCTGTCCGCGAAGGGGCGGTCCGCCCGCCGCCAGACCTCCGCGACACCCAGGACGACGGGCGGCGTGCCGTCCAGGACCAGCGGTATGCACACCACGGCCACCGCCTGGTCGCCGGGCACCAGGGCACGTACCAGCCGAGGACTGCCGAGCACCCGTTCGATCGTTGCCCGGTCGGGTACGACGATGGCCTGCGCGGCATCGTCACGCCGTATGGCCTGCGACAGCAGCCGGCTCGCGTCGCCGGGAAGATCGTCGCCCGGGGTCACATAGCCGTCGGGCCACGCCCGGTCCGGCACCAGGGCCGCCCGCCGCAGCCGGAGGCGCCCCTGCGGCTGATCGGTGACCGCCTCACCCGTCCACACGGCGAAGTCGAGGTCAATGGCGGTCACGTCACCCCAGGCCAGCAGGGACTCGGCCAGCGACTGCGCGGTCTCGCCGATGTCCAACGAGGTGCCGATCGCTGTCTCGGCGGCGTACAGGTGCAGCCTCCTGGCCATGGCGATCAGGGAGACGGTCAGCCCCTCCTGAGGCGCCGCGGCGGCCAGGATGCTCATCGAAACCACCAGCTCCGAACCGTCGCCGCGGCGCAGGCGCTGGACCCTGGCGACGTGCGGCTCACGTGTCTCGAGGACCTGCCGCAGCCGCCGGGTGACCGTCGGTACGTCCGAGGGAGGCAGGAGATCGACGAAAGGGCTCCCGGCCACGGCCTCCACCCCCGCGAAGACCGGGGCGCCCAGATTGCAGCGGGTGATTCTCAGGTCCCGGTCCAGATTGACCGCGCCGAGGATTTGCTCCTGACCGGCGGGGGTCGGGTTTTCGGATACGGCTCGGCGGGCGGCATTGTCCCCCTGAGGGTCGGCGGAACCGGCGGCCGCTGCCGCTCCGTCGACTGGCATGTACTGACCCAAAGCGCTGCTGACCATGTCGAACGGTGACGCAGACGAGGGGGGTGGGGTGGAGCCCATACGACTCTCTCAGCTCGCTCGCCGACCCCGGCACCACGTCGGAGCCGTACCAGAACCCGGGCGACAGAGTCCCGGGATTCTTGACCGCAAACCTCATTCAATAACACCCGGGGCCGCTTCGCCTACACCAGCGGGCCCCACGGTGACGCGGTGGCAGCCGACGACCGGTGTTCCTTCGCAGTCGTTCCATGGTCGTCCCATGGTCGTCGCCGCTCTGTACCGGCACGCCGTCGAGGCCGAGTGGCACGGAGTCTGCGCACCCTCGGTGCGGGGCGGGCGGACGTCGAGTGACAGCGCGGCCCCTCGGCGGTGCGGGAGAAGAGCGGAACGCCTCAGGAGGGCGCCTGCGGCTGCCGCCCCGGACGCGAGTGCTGCGGCTTACCGCCCGTCCCGTTCGAGGTGTGCCCGGTGGCGAACCGCGTTGACACGGATGATCGCCGGACGTTGACTGAGAACACGGCGCAGGACCGTGAACAGCAGGGGCGACCGGGCTTCCGGCGGCCCTGAGCAGCCGTCGAGAAGGCGAAGGGCGACCTCGGACGGTGACCCCATCGCGACGGAAACGGTGCAGACGACGATGTACGACCAGACACGCGCTCAGCAGCCCGACGACCGGTCCTCGGGCTTCGGGGCGCACCGCGCCCAGGGTCCCGAACCGCTGATCCCGTCCGACGAGCGGGACAAGATCGTCCGGCACCTCGGGCACGCCGTCAACCACTTCCCGGACACCCCGCGCGAGGCGCTGGAGGAGGCCGAGGTCGCCTTCGACGCAGCGGCCGACGCGCTGGTGAGGGCCCTCGCGGAACGGCGGCGGGGCCTGCGCGAGGGCTGGCAGGATCAGGATGCCGAGGGGCAGTCCACCGAACTCCGGTTCGCGCTGCGGGAGTACCGGGAGATCACCGGGCGGCTGCTCCGCGTGTAAGCGGCCACGGGATCCGCACCCGCGACGGCCGTCACCTGCGCGCCCTCGCCGTGGGCGCGGGCTCGGGGCCGTCGGCGCGCAGCGGGCCGCGCCCGGGCTTCGCCGGGCCGGCGACCGGCCCGGATCCTTTAGATCGTCATAGTCGAGCGCCGTGGCCCGGCGGGAGCGAGGCGGCTGTTCGCGGCGATCTGGGCGAGGCGACGGTCGACGCGGGCACACAGATCGGCGAGTTGGGCCGAAGTGTCGAGAACGTCCATGCGTCCGTTGTCGTTGAGCTGCCAGACCGCCCCCGTTGAACCCACTGGTACCGGTTGGCCAGGCGAGCCGGTGGCGGCCGACGGGCCGGATCCGTCGGTGGCGGTCGCGGACAGTTCGTCCAAGTCCTGAAGGGCAACTGAACTAGGAGCCCGCAACAAAGGTGAAACGCACCTTTCGTTGCGGATTATCCCTATTCGTGTCCACCAGGCACACCGACTGCCAAGTCCCCAGCTCCAGCTGCCCGTTCACCACCGGCAGCGTGGCATGCGGGGGCACGATCGCCGGGAGGACGTGGTCGCGGCCGTGGCCGGGGCTGCCGTGCCGGTGCTGCCAGCGGTCGTCGGCGGGCAGGAGGGTGTGGAGGGCGGCCAGGAGGTCGTCGTCGCTGCCGGCACCCGTCTCGATGATCGCGACGCCCGCGGTGGCGTGCGGGACGAAGATGTTGAGGAGACCGTCGCGGCCCGCGGCGATCTCCCTCAGAAAGGCCTCGCAGTCGCCGGTGAGGTCGACGATCCGCTCCGACGAGCCGGAGGCGACGTTCAGGACTCGGGTGGTGAAAGCGTCTGACATGCCACCATCCTCACCCCTCGCGCCGGATTCACTCGTCATACATGACTCATCCAGCGATACGGCAGGTCCAGTCCGCGAGACACCGTTGACCGTGGACGCGCCGACTGGCTAGCTTCGGCGGCATGTTGCGTTCAGTCCTGCTCACCACGCGCGGTCACATCGACCTGCTGCGGGTGGCCTCCGCCGCGTGTCGCCGCGGCCGCTGACGCCCCTTCCTTCCTCCCCCCCCTCGCTCCGCTGACCGGCGCGCGCACTGATCCGTGCCGTCCCCGGTGGCGCCGAGGCGTGCCCTTCACCGGTCGCTCTCCCCCTCCGTGGAGCATCATGAGCATCAGCCATGCCCCGCCCGGCTCTCCCGCGCCCGACATTCCGGAAACGTCCCCGCAGGGCGCTGTCGAGCCCACCAGCCCCGCCCCCGCTCCCGACCTCGAACCCATCGTCCCCACCTCCTCCCGCCGCACCCGGGTCCCCCGCTGGCTGCGCCGCACCACCGGTCCGGTCCTGCTGCTGGCGTTGTGGCAACTCCTCAGCGGCACAGGGGTGTTGACCGCCGACGTCCTCGCCTCCCCCGGCCGCATCGCCCAGGTCGCGGGCGATCTGGTCGCCGACGGTTCGCTGACCTCGGCGATGACGACCTCGCTCCAGCGGGTCGCGGGCGGGCTGCTCCTCGGCACCCTCATCGGCACCGGGCTCGCCCTCGTCTCGGGCCTGTTCCGGGTGGGCGAGGACGTCGTGGACGCTCCGGTGCAGATGCTGCGGACCGTGCCGTTCGTCGGTCTGATCCCGCTGTTCATCATCTGGTTCGGCATCGGTGAGGCCCCGAAGATCGCCATCATCACACTCGGCGTGACCTTTCCGCTCTACCTCAACGTCTACGCGGGCATCCGCGGCGTGGACGCGCAGTTGATCGAGGCCGGCGAGTCCCTCGGTCTCTCACGGTGGGGTCTGGTGCGGCATGTCATCCTGCCGGGCGCCCTGCCCGGCGCCCTGACCGGTCTGCGCTACTCGCTCGGCATCGCCTGGCTCGCCCTCGTCTTCGCCGAGCAGGTCAACGCGGACTCCGGCATCGGCTTCCTGATGGTGCAGGCACGGGACTTCCTGCGGACCGACGTCATCGTGGTGTGCCTGATCGTCTACGCCTTCCTCGGCCTGCTGGCCGACTTCGTCGTCCGCTCTCTCGAAAGGCTGCTGCTGCAATGGCGACCGACGTTCACCGGCCGGTGAATCCCCAGGCGACCGAGGCATCCGGGGCCGAGGAGCCCCGCCTCACGCAGGCTGTGCGGGTCCAGGGCCTGACGCGCTCCTTCGACGGACGTGCCGTCATCGACGACCTGCAACTCGATGTCCGGCCGGGCGAGTTCGTGGCCCTGCTGGGCCGCAGCGGCTGCGGCAAGTCCACCCTGCTGCGCATTCTCGCCGGACTCGACCGGGACATCGAGGGCACCGTCCTGGTCCCCCGCCGCAAGGCGGTCGCCTTCCAGGCACCCCGGCTGATGCCGTGGAAGAAGGTGTGGCGCAACGTCCTGCTCGGCCTGCCCGGCAAGCCGGACCGCGCCATCGCCGACCGGGCCCTGGAGGAGGTCGGCCTGAGCCACCGTACCGATGCCTGGCCCAAGACCCTCTCCGGCGGCGAGGCCCAACGTGCCTCTCTGGCACGGGCGTTGGTGCGCGAGCCCGATCTCCTGCTGCTGGACGAGCCGTTCGGCGCCCTCGACGCGCTCACCCGGATCAAGGCCCAGCACCTGGTGGGCGAGTTGTGGCAGCGCCGCGGCTGCGCGGTGCTGCTGGTGACCCACGACGTCGAGGAGGCCGTCCTGCTCGCCGACCGGGTCCTCGTGATGGACGAGGGTGTCATCGCGCACGAGCAGGAGATCGACCTCGCCCGGCCGCGCGACATCACCGATCCCCGGTTCGCGGAGATCCGCGGGCAACTCCTGGAACGCCTGGGCGTCGACACCGCCGCCGAAGCCGCCTGAACTCCCCTACCCACACGCCAAGTTGCACAGAACGGATTCATTCCCCATGCGACGTCGCCTCGCCCCCGCCGCACTGCTCCTCCCCCTCGCCCTCCTGCTCACCGCCTGCGGCGGGAACGCTTCCGCCGGCACCGACACCGACGGCAAGGGCTCCCTCACGCTGAACGTCGGTGACCAGAAGGGTGGTTCGGAGGCGATCCTGCGCGCCGCCGGGGAGCTCGACAACCTCGACTACAAGATCAAGTGGTCGACCTTCAGCTCCGGCCCGCCGCTTCTGGAGGCCGTCAACGCCAAGGCCGTCGACATCGGCGGTGTCGGCAACACCCCGCCGGTGTTCGCGGCCGGCGCCGCCTCGAAGATCACGGTGGTGGCCGCCTGGCACGGTACGTCCAAGGGCGACGCCGTCCTCGTACCGAACGACTCCAAGCTGACCGATCCCGCGCAGCTCAAGGGCAAGTCCATCGCCGTGGCGCAGGGTTCCTCCGCCAACTACCAACTGGTCGCCTCCTTGAAGAAGGCCGGGCTGGGCCTCGCCGACGTGAAGGTCAAGTACCTCCAGCCGGCCGACGCGCTGGCCGCGTTCACCTCAGGCAAGGTCGACGCGTGGGCGGTGTGGGACCCGTACACCTCGCAGATCCTCCAGGCGAAGCAGGGCCGTGTGCTGCCGACCGGGGACGGTGTCACCAACGGTCTGACCTTCCAGGTGGCGGCACCGGGCGCATTGAAGGACAAGAAGAAGGCCGAGGCGATCAAGGACTACCTGGAGCGCCTCCGGCGCGCCTACAAGTGGGTCTACTCCCATGAGCCGGAGTGGGCGAAGGTCTGGGCCAAGGAGACGGGGCTGCCCGAGGACGTGGCGCTGGCCGCGGTGAAGCGGACGTACACCACCCGGGTCGCGGTGGCGGTGGACCGGCAGCTCATCGCGTCGGAGCAGGAGATCGCCGACACGTTCACCTCGCTGAAGCTGATCCCGAGGAAGGTGGACTTCGGGAACTTCGTGGACACGCGGTTCAACGGCGAGCTGCCCGCGTCGACCTCCGCATCCCGCCCCTCCGAGGACTGACACGGGAAGATCCACGGCCTCGCCACGGTTAGTAGAAACGTGAACGACATGCGCGAGGTCGAGGTCGTCGTCGTAGGCGCTGGTCAGGCAGGACTGTCCAGCGCCTACCACCTGCGCCGCACCGGATTCGAACCGGAACGTGACTTCGTGGTCCTTGACCACTCCCCCGCCCCCGGCGGCGCCTGGCAGTTCCGGTGGCCGTCGCTGACGTACGGCAAGGTCCACGGCATGCATGCGCTGCCGGGGATGGAGCTCAAGGGCGCCGACCCGCAGCGGCCGTCCTCGGAGGTGATCGCGGAGTACTTCACGGCGTACGAGCGGGCCTTCGACCTGCGCGTACGCCGTCCCGTCGAGGTCCGCGCGGTGCGCGAGGGCAGTGCCGGGAGGCTGCTCGTGGAGACCTCGGACGGGGACTGGTCGACACGGGCTCTGATCAACGCGACGGGCACCTGGGACCGGCCGTTCTGGCCGCGCTATCCCGGCCAGGAGACCTTCCGGGGGCGGCAGTTGCACACCGCACGGTACCCAGGGCCCGAGGCGTTCGCCGGGCTGCGGGTGGTCGTGGTGGGCGGGGGCGCCTCCGGCACCCAGCACCTCATGGAGCTCGCCCCGTACGCTGCCGCCACCACCTGGGTGACCCGGCGCGAACCCGTGTTCCGGGAGGGCCCCTTCACCGAGGACGTCGGCCGGGAGGCCGTGGCGCTCGTCGAGGAGCGGGTACGGCAGGGGCTGCCGCCGAAGAGCGTGGTGTCGGTGACCGGACTGCCGCTGAGCGACGCGGTCCGGCAGGCGATCGCGGACGGGGTCCTGGACCGGCGGCCCATGTTCGACCGGATCACGCCCGAGGGCGTGGAGTGGAACGACGGGCGGCACGTCGACGCCGACGTGATCCTGTGGGCGACCGGGTTCCGGGCCGCCATCGACCACCTGGCCCCGCTGAGGCTGCGCGAGCCGGGTGGCGGGATCCGGGTCGAGGGCACGCGCGCGGTCGCCGACCCCCGGGTCCATCTCGTCGGCTACGGCCCGTCGGCGAGCACCATCGGCGCCAACCGCGCGGGCCGTGCGGCCGTACGGGACATCAGACGGCTCCTGACGGCGGAACCCGTCGCCGCCTGACGCTCCGGCTCACCCCGTCCCGGATGGGTTCCGCTGGTTCTTGTTGAACTCGGCCACGTTGCGCCGGTGTTCCTCGAAGCTGTTCGTGAAGCGGGTGTCCCCCGGCTTCACCGTCACGAAGTACAGCCAGTCCCCGGCGGGCGGGTTGATCGCCGCGCGCATCGCGGCCTCACCCGGGTTGTCGATCGGGGTCGGCGGCAGGCCCATGCGCTGGTACGAGTTGTAGGGGCTGTCGATCTTGAGGTCGGCGCCGGTCGTCCGCAGGGTGGAGCGGTTCAGCGCGTAGTTGATGGTGGAGTCCATCTGCAACGGCATTCCGCGCTCCAGACGGTTGAAGACCACCCGGGCCACCTTCCCCATGTCGGCCTCGGTCGCCGCCTCGGCCTGGACGATGCTCGCGATGGTGACGGCCTGGTAGACGTTCATCGCGTTGCGCTGGGCGCCTGCCGCGACGGGGGCGCCGTTGAACTTCTTGTTCGCGGTGTCGACCATGAACGAGAGCAGCGCCTCGGGCGTCGTCCTCCTCCCGTGCCGCTCCAGCGGGTACGTCGCCGGGAAGAGGTAGCCCTCCGGGTTGCCCTCCGCGTCGGTGGGCAGCTTGAGGTGCGCCTTGGCCAGGGACTTCTTGGCGGTGCCCGGCGGCTGGGCGAGGGCCTTGTCGACGGCGTCGTAGATCTGCCCGGCCCGCCAGCCCTCCGGGATCACCAGGGTGGTCGGCTTCCGCTCCCCCTCGCCCCGCAGGCTGAGCAGCGGCACCGCCACGGCGGTGCCGGCCACGACGGCCCCGGTCGCGATGAGGACGAGTCGGCCCCGGCGCGTCAGTCGAATCGTGCTCCGTGGCGGAGTGTTCCTGTACATGCGGGCACGGTAACCCGCATATCGTCATAAACCAGTCATATCTTCGGCTTGTCGGTTTCGGTTCAGCCGGCCGGTTCAGCCGGTCGGTTCCAGTTGCGCGTCACCCTGGGCGGAGTCCAGTCGGGCGTCCCGTCGTACGAGCTCCGCGTACCGTCCCTCCTGCTCCAGCAGCTCCTCGTGCGTACCGCGCTCGGCCACCCGGCCCGAGTCGAGGACCACGATCTGGTCGGCGTTGCGGATGGTGGACAGGCGGTGGGCGATGGTGAGCGTGGTGCGGTTGGCCGAGAGCGCGTCGATGGCCTCCTGCACGGCGTGCTCGGTGCGGGTGTCCAGCGCGCTCGTCGCCTCGTCCAGGATGAGGACGGGCGGGTCTCGCAGGATGGTCCGCGCGATGGCCAGGCGCTGCTTCTCCCCACCGGAGAACCGGTGCCCTCGTTCACCTACGACCGTGTCGTACCCGTCGGGCAGCGAGGCGATGTGGTCGTGGATCTGGGCCGCCCGCGCCGCCTGTTCGATCTCCTCGTCGGACGCGTCCGGCTTGGCGAAGCGCAGGTTGTCGCCGACCGAGGCGTGGAAGAGGTACGTCTCCTGCGAGACGACCCCGATGCCCCGCGCGAGCGTGTCGAAGTCGAGGTCGCGAACGTCGACCCCGTCCAGGGTGACCCGGCCGCCCGTCACGTCGTAGAGCCGCGGCACGAGATAGCCCAGCGTGGACTTGCCGGCGCCGGTCGGTCCGACGACCGCGAGGCTGCTGCCCGCGGGGACGTCGATGTCGACGCCATCGAGGACGGGGCCCCGCTGGTCGCCGTCGCTGTCGTACCGGAACTCCACCTTCTCCAGACGCACCTCGCCCTTGACGCGGTCGAGGTGGACGGGGTTCTCCCGCTCGGTGATGTCGATCGGCAGGTCGAGGTACTCGAAGATGCGCTGGAAGAGCGCGAGGGAGGTCTGGATCTGCACGCCGGTCGACAGCAGGCTCACGGCCGGGCGGAACAGGCCCTGCTGGAGCGAGACGAAAGCGACGATGGTGCCGATGGAGATGTCCGGGCCGCCGGTCCGCAGGGCGAGACCCGCGGTCCAGTAGATGACGGCCGGCATCGCGGACATGACGATCCCGATGACGGCCATGCGCCAGCGGCCTGCCATGTTCGACCGCACTTCGAGGTCGACCAGGCCCTCGGACTCCTCGGCGAAGGACCGGGTCAGCGAGTCGGAGCGGCCCATGGTGCGGCCGAGCAGGATGCCGCTGACGGAGAGCGACTCGGTGACGGTCGCGGCCATGGCGGCCATCTGCTTCTGGCGCTGGGTGGTGATCTTCTTGCGTTCGTTGCCGACGCGGCGGCTGATCCACACGAACACCGGGAGCAGCAGCAGCGAGACGACGGTCAGCCGCCAGTCGAGGGCGATCATCGCGACGATCGTGGCGATGACGCTGGTCAGGTTGGAGACCAGGGAGGTGGCCGTCGAGGTGACGGTGGCCTGCATGCCGCCGATGTCGTTGGCGATGCGGGACTGCACCTCGCCGGTGCGGGTGCGGGTGAAGAAGGCGAGCGACATGCGCTGGAGGCGGCCGTAGACCGCGGTGCGCAGGTCGTGCATGACGCGCTGGCCGACCGTCGTGGAGATCAGGGTCTGCAGGACGCCGAAGATGCCGGTCAGGACGGCGCTGAGGATCATGCCCAGCGCGAGCAGGCTGAGCAGTCCGGTGCGGCCCTGGGGGATGGCCACGTCCAGCGTTTCCTTCAGCAGGAAGGGGGTGGCCACGGTGACGAGGGAGGCGGCGCCGACCAGCAGGCCGACTACGGCGAGCTTGGCGCGGTAGGGCTTGAAGAGACGGAGGATGCGGCGCACCTGACGGGGCTGGTCGGTCGAGGTGCCGGGCGCGGGGGTCCAGTCGATGTGATCGCGGGGCATGGTCTCCTACGGAAGGTGAGGTGAAGAGGACTGACGGAGCCTAGCTCATTGTTACCTATGCTCACAATGAATTAGTTCCTGATATTGTTCCCGCATGACCACGCCAGATTCCGACAGCCTGCTCGCCGAGCAGTTGCTCAGGCTCACGCGCCGGGTGCACCGCATCCAGAAGCGCCAGCTCCATGAGCGCGGTCTCGGCGTGACTCCGGCCCAGTCCCGGCTGCTGCGCACCCTCGCACACTGGGAGACACCGCCCCGCATGGCCGATCTGGCGGAGCGTCTCGAGGTGGTGCCGCGTGCGGTGACGAGCCTGGTCGACGGCCTGGAGGCCGGCGGCAAGGTCCGGCGCGTGCCCGATCCGGCCAACCGGCGGGTGATCCGCATCGAGCTCACCGAGGACGGCGTGAAGACGCTTCAGGAGCTGCGGGACGTGCGCAGGGCCGCCGCGAAGGAGATCCTCGCCCCCCTGTCGGGCGAACAGCGTGAGGTGCTCGGCCAGTTGCTGGACACCTTGGCGGACGGGCCGTGCTGAACGGGGTGTGGCCACCACTTCGGCGAAGTGGTGGCCACACCCCGTTCAGGGACCCGCGTCAGTGGACCTCGGAAACCGGCTCCCTGGGGGACTGTGCCGGTACGGGTTCGTCCTCCACGGTGGGCACGCTCTCGCCGCCCAGCACCTTCTTCGCCCGGTCGATGTCCAGCGCCCCTTCCCAGCGGGAGACCGCGAAGACCGCGACACAGTTGCCGAGCAGGTTCGTCACGACGCGCATCGAGTCCATGATGCGGTCCACGCCGAGGAGCAGGGCGACAGCGCCGGCCGGGATCGCACCCAGCGAGGAGGCCGTGGCGGACAGGGCGAGGAAGGCGGAGCCGGGGATGCCCGCCATGCCCTTGCTGGTCAGCATGAGCACCAGGACCACGGTGATCTGCTGGCCGAGGCTCAGGTCGACACCCACCGCCTGGGCGATGAACAGCGTGCCGATGGAGAGGTAGAGCGAGGCTCCGTCGAGGTTGAAGGAGTAGCCGGTGGGCAGCACCAGGCCCACGGCGTCGTCGCGGGCGCCGGCCTTGCGCAGCTTCTGCATCACGCGCGGCATGACGGACTCGGTGGACGCGGTGCCGAGCGCGAGCAGCATCTCCTCGCGGATGTAGCGCAGGAACTTCCAGAGACTGAGGCCGGTGACCGCCTTGAGCGCGACGGCGAGCAGTGCGATGAAGAGCGCGGCGGCCGCGTAGCACAGGATGATCAGCTTGGCGTAGGTCTCGATGACGCCGAGGCCGTACTGGCCGATCAGGACGGCCATCGCGCCGAACACCGCGATCGGCGCGAGGCGCATCACGAAGCCGACGACCGCGAAGATGATCTCCTGCGCCTGCTCGATGGCGGGCAGCACCTGCGGCACCTTGGTGTGACCGAGGTGGAGCAGCGCGGCGCCCACCAGGCAGGCCAGGATCAGCACCTGCAGCAGGGAGTTCTCGGCGAAGGCGCCGACGAAACTGGTGGGCAGCGCGTTGACGACGAACTCGGTCGTCGAGGGCAGGTGCCCGCCGCCCGTCTTGGCGTCGACCGCCGAGCTGTTGAGCGTGGCCGGGTCGATGTGCATGCCCGAGCCGGGCTGGACAAGGTTGGCGGCGAGCAGCCCGATGATCAGCGCGAGGGTGCTCGCCACCTCGAACCAGATCAGCGCCTTGAGCCCGATCCGGCCGAACGCCTTCAGGTCACCGGCCTTGGCGATGCCGACGACGACGACACAGAACACGAGCGGCGAGATGATCGTCTTGATGAGCCGGGTGAAGCCGTCGCCGAGCGGCTGGAGGTCCGAGGCGAAGCCCGGCCACAGCTTTCCGACGAGGATGCCGAGCACGAGCGCGACGGCGACCTGCGTGAAGAGAGAGGTACGCAGTATGTGTGCGACACGTCGCGGCAGGGACGGGACGGACGGTGGCACGGGCACTCCTTGAGCGGTGGGGGGAACGCAGAAGCCCGGGGAATACTTCTGCGATACGGAAACCCGCTTCCGTGGCGATCACTCTGGAGGGACCGTTGATCACGCGAGAAACCGTCGCGTTTCGGCCGCGTAAATCAGTCGCCGTGTGACGCATCGCACACAACTTCCGTCAGCAGCCGTCGCGTTCCCGGATCAGCACCCCCTGGGCGGTGCCTACGGACCGGTCGTAGCAGCCGCCCGAGCCGATGATCCGGTAGCGCTCGCTCGTCGTACCGACCGCGTGCCGCTGGTCGCGCGGGACGTTGATCGTGTACGTGGCGTCGCCCGCGTAGGTGTCGTCGAGCCGGTACCACCCCGCGCGACGCCCCGCCCGGACCATCGTGACGTCGGCGCGGTCACCGAGGGTCAGCACGGTGCGCAGCCGGTCGCCCGCGCCGATGGTGGTCGTGCCGTCCATCGTGTACGTGCGGTGGGTGCGGGTGGTCCGGGCCGGGCCGCGGCCGTCGACGGTGACCGACTCGTCATCCGTCCAGGTCGCCTTGAGCGTGTCGGGGTTCTCGCCATCGGCCCAGCGGTGCGTGGAGGTGTTCGCCAGCGAGCGTCGGACGGTGGTGGTGACGCGGCCGTGCGAGGTGTCGACGTATCCGGCGACGGTGAGCCGGTGGTCACCCTCGGTGTCCACGCGGTGTTCCGAACCGGGCGTGTACGTCGAGGAGTCGGCGAGGTCACCGCTCGTCTGTGTGGTGAGCTTCCCGGTGACGTGCGCACGCTTGGCGTCCTGCCAGACGAGGACGTTCACGGGGGTGCTCCAGCCGGGCTGCCCCTCGGGGACGCCGACGACCGCGACCTCCACGCGGTGCGCCCGGCCGTCGTTGAGAAGGCCGGCGAAGGGGGTCAGGTCGTATTCGATCGGCTTGATGTCGAGGGCGCGGGGGCCCGGGACGACGTACCAGAGAAAGGGATTGGACCAGCCACCGGTCCACACGGTCGGGAACGGCGCGGCGATGCCGGCGAGTTGGCCGTCGACCTTGATCTGCACCTCGCGGTAGGGGCCGTTGTCGGCCTGGCAGGAGTACGGCGCGTTCGACGGCACCGTCAGGTACCAGTACTCCTCGCAACCGCCGCCCGAGCCGGTGGCGTACACCTCGGCGACGACGCGTTCGCTGTTGCGCGGGGTGGTGAGGGCGTTGTCGTGGAGCGTCAGCACACGGTCCGGCACCGGGGCGCCGCGCCCCTCGTAGAACGTGAGCGTGACCTTCACGTCGATGATCCCGGTGTACGTGTCGTCGACGACGTTTCCGATGAGCATCTCGACGTCATGGCGGGCGCGGAAGGTGTCACTGTAGCGCGTGACGTCCTTCTCGACGGACCACTCGATGCCGTCGGGCGAGGGCTCGGGTGTGGAGGTCCGGAAGATCTCGACCCCGCCGAGGTGCAGATATCCGAGCCGGTCGAACTGCCGGCCCTTGACCTTGCCGTCCATGCGCAGCACGACCTTGCTCCAGCGGTCGCCGCAGCCCTCGGGCGGAGTATAGGTGCCGGTGTACGGGGTGAAGTCGCGGAACCGCGCTTCGGCGAGCGTGACCTGGCACCACTTGCCCGAGGGTCTGGTGACGGGCGGGGCCGCGGTGACGGGGTCGTGCCAGTCGCTGCCGAACTCGGCGGGGACCTCGGCCGATGGGGCCGGCGCGGACTGCGCCTGGGCGGACTGCGCCTGGGCGGGCTGGGCCTGAGCGGGCTGGGCCTGAGCGGGCTGGGCGGGTGCGGCTCCGAGCAGGGTGCCCGCCAGGAGGGTCGCTCCTGCGAGCATGGACATGACAATCCGTCTCTTCATGGCCGTGTTCTACGGCGAGTTGGCCGTCTCCCGCAATGACGCCTCCCCCATAAGCCTCAGGCCTTCAGGTCCGCCCTGTCCCCCATCACCACCACGGGATGCCGGTCCGGATCGAGCGTGCGCAGCAGATACCGCATCGCCGGCCTGGACACGCTGACACAGGCCGACGTACCGCTGCCGTGGTCCATGTGCAGCCAGATGCCACCGCCCTCGGAGTAACCCCGGGGTCGGGTCTGGTTGTTCGGCGAGGTGCCCTCGATCCGGTTGTAGTCGATCGCGATGACGTAGTCGAAGTCGTGCCAATAGGACCTGGGCCACCAGCGCGGGGCCGCCATGGCGGCGGACCTCGTGTACGGCAGCCGGGCTCCGGGGTCCGGGAGCACACCGCCCGCGTCGCTCAGCGTGAACACGCCGACGGGGCTGCGCCGGTCGCCCTCGCGGTGATCGGTGGTCCAGCCCTTCTTGCCGTTGTGCGCGGGCCAGTCGCGGACCCGTTCCCAGCCGGAACCGTGCTGGGTGTAGAGCACGACGGTGGCGTCCGGGGAGTCCTTGCCGTCGCCGTAGACCGCGAGGACCTGGCGGGAGGCCGCGGGGATACGGCGCTGGAGGCGGTCGCCCACATCGGGGATACGGGTCGGTCGGTCCGCCGGTTTGTCGGCGGACCGGCCCTCGGCCCCGGTGTGGAGGCCGCCCGGGTGGGCCGGTCCCGGCCCGCCACAGCCCCCCAGGGGGATCAGCAGTGCTCCCAGGACCGTCGTCGTGACCACGGCACGCCGTGCTCCTGCGCCTCGCATCGCTCCATGGTCGCACCGCGGTCCGGCGAAGGCAGACGCGGAAAGCGCGGCCGGTCCCGTACCGGGCGGCGGAAAACCGGTTGCCTCCGACCACGCTCTGCCGCGAACCTTTCACGGTTTGCAGCCGCCGTGTGCGGCTCCCTCCCATCCCCCTGACACGAGCCACCGGGACGTCACACGTCATGCAGATCCAAGACCTTCCGTATCCCGACCCGGGAGTGCCCGACGCGCGCTCGGGTCCCCGGTTCCTGTGGTGGCTCTTCAGGAACCAACTGGGCGGACAGCTCAAGTCACTGGCCTGGGGACTGCTGCACTTCCTCTCCGTCTCCGCGCTGCCCTTCTGCGTCGGCGTGGCCATCCAGGCGGTCGTCGACCACTCCGGCCACCGGCTCGCCCTCGCGGGCGGCCTGCTGGCGCTGTGCTGCGCCGCCAGCGCGCTCGGCGACACCTTCCTGCACCGCACCGCCGTCACCAACTGGATCACGGCCGCCGCACGCGTCCAGCAGTTGCTGGCCCACAAGGCCGCGAACCTGGGCTCTGCGCTGACCCGGCGGGTCGCGGCGGGCGAGGTCGTGGCCGTCTCCACCGGCGACGTCGAGAAGATCGGCTGGTTCGTGGAGGCCTGGTCACGGTTCACCGCGGCGGCGGTCACCGTCGTCGTGGTCTGCGCCGGGCTGGTGATCTACCAGCCGGCACTCGGCGGGGTGGTCGCCGTGGGCCTGCCGGTCCTGGCCCTCGCGGCACTGCCGCTGCTGCCCCGCGCGACCCGACGCGCCGACTTCCAGCGCGAGAAGGCCGGCCGCGCCACCGAACTGGCCTCCGACACCGTCGCCGGTCTGCGGGTGCTGCGCGGCATCGGCGGCGAGGAACTCTTCCTCGACCGCTACCGCAGGGCCTCCCAGGAGGTCCGCCACGCGGCCGTGCGCAGCGCCCGGATGTGGTCCCTGATCGCCGCGATCCAGGTACTGCTGCCGGGACTGCTGCTGATCGCGGTCGTCTGGTACGGCGTCCATCTGGCCCGGCAGGGCCGCGTCGAGATCGGCGAACTGGTCGCCGTCTACAGCTCGGTCATGATCATGACTTATCCGCTGCGGCACTTCGAGGAGATCGCCATGGCGTACTCCTTCTCCCGCCCCTCGGCCACCCGGGCCGCCCGGGTGCTGTCCCTGGAGCGGGCCACCTCCGCCGAGGGCTCGCGGGACAGGGCAGGGGACGACCTGCCGGCCGGGGATCTGTACGACCCGGCCACCGGTCTGCTCGCCCCCTCCGGCCGACTCACCGCGGTGGTGTGCGGGGACCCGGACGCGGCGGGCCTGCTGGCCGAACGCCTCGGCGGGCACCCTTCGGAAGAAGGCACGTCGGTGCTGCTGGACGGGGTCCCGCTGGACGAACTGCCGCTCGGCGCGGCGCGCACGGTGGTCCTGGTCCAGGACAAGGACCCGGTCCTGCTCTCCGGAACCCTGCGCGAACTGTTCGACGTGCCCGCCTCCGGAGACGTCGGTGCCGAGGAGGCGCTCGCGGCCGCCCAGTGCGCGGACGTGCTGGCGGCCCTGGTCCAGGGATCCTTGGACGCCGGGGACCCGATGGACGCCCGCATCACCGAACGCGGGCGGTCCCTGTCGGGCGGCCAGCGCCAGCGGCTCGCCCTGGCCCGGTCCCTGTTCACCGACCCGGATGTGCTCGTCCTGGACGAACCGACCTCCGCCGTCGACTCGCACACCGAGGCGCGGATCGCGCAAGGCGTACGGGATCTGCGAGCCGGCCGCACCACCGTGGTGTTCACCTCCTCGCCGTTGCTCCTGGACCACGCCGACCGCGTGGTGCTGGTGCACGAGGGCGAGGTCGCGGCGGTCGGCGTGCACCGCGAACTGGTGCGCAAGGAGCCGCGGTACCGGGCGGTCGTCACCCGCGAGACGGACGAAGAGGCCGCGTCGCACGACGTACTGAACGAGCAGGACGTACACAACGACCGAGACGTACTGAACGACCAAGACGTACTGCACGAACTGGAAGAGATCGAGGAGAGCGCATGATCGGCGTGGCGCCACCGGCGTACGACCCGGCGGCACCGACGACGGCGAACACCCTGCCCGTCGGGGCCACCGCGACCGTACGCGCCTACGTGGCCGAACTGTTCCGTCGGCACCGCCGCGCCTTCGCGCTCCTCGTCGGTGTCAACACGGTCGCGGTGCTGGCCTCCATGGTGGGCCCCTGGCTCCTCGGCGACCTCGTCGAGCGGGTCTCGGACGGGGCCCGGGAACTGCACCTGGAGCTGACGGCCGGGCTGTTCGTGAGCGCACTGGTCGTCCAGGCCGTGTTCGTACGGCAGGTGCGGCTGCGCGGTGCGATGCTCGGCGAGCGCATGCTGGCCGATCTGCGCGAGGACTTCCTCGTACGGTCGGTCGGCCTGCCGCCGGGTGTCCTGGAGCGGGCCGGGACCGGTGACCTGCTGTCCCGGATCACGACGGACATCGACCGGCTCGGCAACGCCATGCGCGAGGCCGTGCCCCAGCTGGCGATCGGCGTGGTGTGGGCCGCCCTGCTCCTCGGCGGGCTCGTGATCACCGCGCCGCCGCTGGCCGCCGCCGTACTGCTCGCCGTACCGGTGCTGGTCGTCGGCTGCCGCTGGTACTTCAAGCGGGCGCCCTCGGCCTACCGCTCGGAGGCCGCGGGGTACGCCGCCGTGGCCGCCGCGCTCGCCGAGACCGTGGACGCCGGACGCACCGTGGAGGCGCACCGGCTGAGCGCGCGTCGCATCGAGCTGTCGGAGCGGCGGATCAAGGAGTGGACGGCCTGGGAGCGGTACACGCTGTGGCTGCGGTCGGTGCTCTTCCCCTGCATCAACGTCAGCCACGTGATGATCCTTTCCTCGGTGCTGATGATCGGCGGGGTGTTCGTCCTCCACGGCTGGATCGGAGTCGGCCAGCTGACGACGGGCGCGCTGATCGCGCAGATGCTGGTCGATCCGGTCGGGCTGATCCTGCGCTGGTACGACGAGCTTCAGGTGGCCCAGGTGTCGCTGGCCCGGCTGGTCGGGGTCCGGGACATCGAGTCGGCCGTCGGAGACGCCGGGCTCGCCCCCGACGGTCGGCACGTGCACGCGGACCAGGTGCGCTTCGGGTACCTGGAAGGCGTGGACGTCCTGCGCGAGGTGTCCCTGAAGGTCGCGCCCGGCACCAGGGTGGCGCTGGTCGGCCCCTCGGGCGCCGGCAAGTCCACCCTGGGCAGGCTGCTGGCCGGCATCTACGCGCCCCGGGACGGCCGGATCACCCTCGGCGGAGCCGAGCTGTCCCGGATGTCCGCCGAACGGGTCCGTGAGCACGTGGCCCTCGTCAACCAGGAGCACCACGTGTTCGTGGGCTCCCTGCGCGACAACCTCCTGCTCGCCCGGACGGACGCCACGGACGCCGAGCTCTGGGCGGCCCTCGGCGCGGTGGACGCGGACGGATGGGCGCGGGCGCTCGACGACGGCCTCGACACCGAGGTCGGCTCGGGCGGCCTGACCGTCACCCCGGCCCAGGCCCAGCAGGTCGCACTGGCCCGGCTGGTGCTGGCCGACCCGCACACGCTGGTCCTGGACGAGGCGACGTCGCTGCTGGATCCCAGGGCGGCCCGTCACCTGGAACGCTCCCTGGCCCGCGTCCTCGACGGCCGCACCGTGGTCGCCATCGCCCACCGCCTGCACACCGCCCACGACGCGGACGTCATCGCCGTCGTCGAGAGCGGCCGCATCAGCGAACTGGGCAGCCACGACGAGCTGGTCGCGGCGGACGGGGCGTATGCGGCGTTGTGGAGGTCTTGGCACGGGTGACGGGGGGCGGGGGCGCCGGGGGCTGGGGATGTTCGGTGCCGGCTCGGGGTGCCGGGTGCCGGCTCGGGCCGCCGGAACTGTTCCCACGCCCCCGGCCTCCGACCTCCGACAACGCACCCCGACCTCCAGCCCCACCCCCGCTCCAGCCGGCGCAGCGACCCCGTGGCGTTGCGCAGTCCCGAAAGGGGGTGGAAGGCTGGACAACAGCACCGGCTCAGGGAGCGCACGCGGGCGGCACGGTTCGTCGGCGGGCGCGGCAGGTGCCCCGTCAGTCCGCGGCCCGCCCCGGGTCGCGAAAGGAACGGGTCCGTCCCCTTCACCTGGAGGTACCCGTGGACAGCTCCGACGGATGGGGAGACGACGTCTACCAGCCCGACGGCTCCGAGATCCAGGACGACGCGGGTCTGCTCGACGCGGAGGACACCCTGGAGGACGACGGAGTCGGCGATCCCCTCGACCGCGGCTGGTCCCCGCCGGACCGGCCGTGGGCGGTGGAGCACAGCGGTGTGACGGCCGCGGAGCGCCGACAGGGCGAGACGCTGGACCAACGGCTCGCGGAGGAGATGCCCGACCTCGCTCCGTCCGAAGGCGACGGCATCGGTGACAGCGACGGTACCGACGGCGAGCTCTTGGACAACGAGGTCGGCGCGATGCGTTCCGGCCGTCTCGTGGCCCCCGACGAAGGGGCTCACGAGGACGAGGAGAGCGCGCTGGTCGCCATGGACGTGGGCGTCGACGGTGCCGCGGCGTCCGCGGAGGAGGCCGCGATGCACATCGTCGACGAGGATTCCCTGCCCGGCTGACCGTCGCGGCCGAGACCGTCGCGGCCTCAACCCGGCCGTCATCACACCGCCCACCGACGCCGACGCACTGCCCGTGCCGTATCCCGCGCCTCCCGAGGAGCAGCCATGCAGCAGGACAAGCACCCCGACTACCACGAGGTCGTCTTCCGCGACCGCTCCGCCGGCTACGCCTTCCTGACCCGGTCCACCGCCACCAGCGACCAGACCATCGAGTGGGACGACGGCGAGACCTACCCGGTGGTGGATGTGGAGATCTCCTCCGAGAGCCACCCCTTCTACACCGGCAAGGCGCGGACGGTGGACTCGGAGGGCCGGGTGGCCGCCTTCGAACGGCGCTACGGAGGCGGGACCGGTCAAGGCAGCTGACGGGGAACGCCGGCGCCCCGGACTCAGATGAAGTTGAGGGCCGCCGCGCAGCCCACGCCCCCGAGCAGCATGAAGGCCGGCATCAGCACCTTCAACTCGACCCAGCTGCCCGCCCGGAAGCGCATGATCTTCGGCGGCCCGATCGGGTACCAGCGCTTGCGGCCCACCGGGATCGGCCACAGGATCGGGCAGCCGGAGACCGTCAGCGCGTCCCCGATGTCGTGCACGAGCGCACCCAGCACGACCGGCAGTCCCAGCCACAGGTACTCCTGGCCCGGCTGCGTGAACAGCCAGTCCGAGCCGTTGCCCGGCTTGTCCAGGACGCCCGCGATGATCCACGCGCTGGTCGCGGCCAGCAGCCAGACCAGGACGTCGGCGCTGGAGCCCCGGGTCGCCCGCCACAGCAGGCCCTCGATGGCCAGCACCATGTGCACGAACAGGATCGCCAGCACCGCCCAGCGGCCACCGGTGATCGCCGCCACCGAGCAGCCCGCACCGATCAGTACGGCCCACAGCCAGGTGTGGGTCAGCGTGCGGTGTCCGCCGGAGCGACGGGGGTCGCCCTGCTTCCTGGTGGCCTTGTAGACGGCGTACGAGAGTTTGTCGACGATCTCGCACAAGCCCCGCGAGACCGGTCCGAAGGCCCGCGAGATCGTGGCGGCCTTGTGGTCGAGGTCGGGTGCGAGCGCGGCGCCCGCACAGATCAGGGCTCCGGCCAGCAGTACGGGCCACGGCATGGTGTGCCCCATGGCGGCGGCCGCCGCTCCTACGCCCAGCCAGGCCGCGGCGCCCGACAGTGAGTGTGCTGGTCCCATCATCGGCGTTGCCCGCCCCATTCCTCGTGTGCCACTGTCCAGTTGACCGGCTGCGCTGACGCTGCGTCGGCGACACAGCGTACTGGTCGTGATCATCGGACTCGCATCCGATTCCCCCATCGGGCATCCGGGCAGGCAAGATGGGTGGGTGACCCTCATCGATCAGCTGCCGCCGACCGCCGACCCCGACGCCCTCTACGAAGCCTTCGAGTCGTGGGCCGAGGAACGCGGTCTCACGCTCTACTCCCATCAGGAGGAGGCGCTGATCGAGGTGGTCTCGGGGGCGAACGTGATCGTGTCGACGCCCACCGGCTCCGGCAAGAGCATGATCGCGGCGGGTGCGCACTTCGCCGCGCTCGCCCGTGACGAGGTCACCTTCTACACCGCGCCCATCAAGGCACTCGTGTCGGAGAAGTTCTTCGAGCTGTGCAAGATGTTCGGCACGGAGAACGTCGGCATGCTGACCGGCGACGCCTCCGTCAACGCCGACGCCCCCGTGATCTGCTGCACCGCCGAGGTGCTGGCGTCGATCGCGCTGCGCGACGGCAAGGGCGCGGACGTCGGCCAGGTCGTCATGGACGAATTCCACTTCTACGCCGAGGCGGACCGCGGCTGGGCCTGGCAGATCCCGATCCTGGAGCTGCCCCAGGCGCAGTTCATCCTGATGTCGGCCACGCTCGGCGATGTCTCGATGTTCGAGAAGGACCTGACCCGGCGCACCGGCCGGCCGACGTCGGTGGTCCGCTCGGCGACCCGTCCCGTCCCGCTCTCCTACGAGTACAAGTTCACCCCGCTCACCGAGACCCTGACGGAACTGCTGGAGACCAGGCAGGCGCCGGTGTACATCGTGCACTTCACGCAGGCGCAGGCCGTGGAGCGGGCGCAGGCGCTGATGAGCATCAACATGTGCACGCGCGAGGAGAAGGACCGGATCGCCGACCTGATCGGCAATTTCCGCTTCACCACGAAGTTCGGCCGCAACCTCTCCCGTTACGTCCGGCACGGTATCGGCGTCCATCACGCCGGCATGCTGCCCAAGTACCGGCGGCTGGTGGAGAAGCTGGCGCAGGCCGGTCTGCTGAAGGTCATCTGCGGCACGGACACCCTGGGCGTCGGCGTCAACGTGCCCATTCGCACGGTGCTGTTCACGGCGCTGACCAAATACGACGGCAGCCGTGTCCGTACTCTGCGCGCCCGTGAGTTCCACCAGATCGCGGGCCGCGCGGGCCGGGCCGGGTACGACACGGCGGGCTTCGTCGTCGCCCAGGCTCCCGAGCACGTCATCGAGAACGAGAAGGCGCTCGCCAAGGCGGGCGACGACCCGAAGAAGCGCCGCAAGGTGGTGCGCAAGAAGGCGCCCGAGGGATTCGTCGGCTGGACCGAGAACACCTTCGAGAAGCTGATCTCCTCCGAGCCGGAGCCGCTGACGTCCCGCTTCCGGGTCACCCACACGATGCTGCTGTCGGTGATCGCCCGCCCCGGTAACGCCTTTGCGGCGATGCGGCACCTCCTGGAGGACAACCACGAGCCGCGCAAGCAGCAGCTGAAGCACATCCGGCGGGCGATCGCCATCTACCGCTCGCTGCTGGACGGCGGCATCGTCGAGAAGCTCGACGAGCCCGACGCCTCCGGCCGCATCGTCCGCCTCACCGTGGACCTCCAGCAGGACTTCGCACTCAACCAGCCGCTGTCCACGTTCGCGCTCGCCGCGTTCGAGCTGCTCGACCCCGAATCGCCGTCCTACGCCCTGGACATGGTGTCCGTCGTGGAGTCGACGCTGGACGACCCCCGGCAGATCCTGGTCGCCCAGCTGAACAAGGCGAAGGGCGAGGCCGTGGCCGCGATGAAGGCGGACGGCGTCGAGTACGAGGAGCGCATGGAGCGCCTCCAGGACATCTCGTACCCGAAGCCCCTGGAGGAGCTGCTCTTCCACGCGTACGACACCTACCGCAAGAGCCACCCCTGGGTCGGCGACCATCCGCTCTCCCCGAAGTCCGTCATCCGTGACATGTACGAACGGGCGCTGACCTTCACGGAGTTGGTCTCCTTCTACGACCTCGCCCGCACTGAGGGCATCGTCCTGCGCTACCTCGCCAGTGCCTACAAGGCGCTCGACCACAACATCCCCGACGACCTGAAGTCCGAGGATCTGCAGGACCTGATCGAGTGGCTCGGCGAGACGGTCCGCCAGGTCGACTCCAGCCTGCTGGACGAGTGGGAGCAGCTCGCCAACCCGGAGGAGATGACGGCCGAGGAGGCCCAGGAGCGGGCCGACGAGGTCAAGCCCGTCACCGCCAACGCGCGCGCCTTCCGTGTCCTGGTCCGCAACGCCCTGTTCCGCCGCGTCGAACTCGCCGCCCTCGACCAGGTCGAGGAGCTCGGCGCGATGGACGGCGAGGCCGGCTGGGACGCCGACGCGTGGGGCGAGGCGATGGACAAGTACTGGGACGAGTACGACGACCTCGGCACCGGCCCCGACGCCCGTGGGCCCAAGCTGCTGCGGATCGAGGAGGAGCCGCAGAACCGGCTGTGGCGCGTCCGGCAGACTTTCGCCGACCCGAACGGCGACCACGACTGGGGCATCAGCGCGGAGATCGACCTCGTCGCCTCCGACGCGGAGGGCCGCGCGGTCGTCCGGGTCACCGATGTCGGCCAGCTGTGAGCCCCAGGCCCGTTGTGAGCCCGAGGCCGGATATGAGTCCCGGGCCGGGTATGAGTCCCAGGCCGGATGTGAGCCAAGGAGAGTCCCACCCATGACCAACCCGGCCGAGAGGCTCGTCGACCTGCTCGACCTGGAGCAGATCGAGGTCAACATCTTCCGTGGCCGAAGCCCGCACGAGTCCCTCCAGCGGGTCTTCGGCGGCCAGGTGGCGGGCCAGGCGCTGGTGGCCGCCGCCCGCACCACGGACGGCGAGCGCCCGGTGCACTCGCTGCACGCGTACTTCCTGCGCCCGGGCCGCCCCGGGGTGCCGATCGTGTACCAGGTCGAGCGGGTGCGGGACGGACGGTCCTTCACGACGCGCCGGGTCACCGCCGTGCAGCAGGGCCGCACGATCTTCAATCTCACCGCCTCCTTTCACAAGCCTGAGGAAGGTCCCTTCGAGCACCAGCTGCCTCCCGCCCGCAAGGTCCCGGACCCGGAGTCCCTGCCGAATGTCGGCGACGAGATCCGGGAGCATCTGGGCCAACTGCCCGAGCAGTTGGAGCGGATGGCGCGCCGCCAGCCCTTCGACATCCGGTATGTGGACCGGCTGCGCTGGAGCGCCGACGAGGTCAAGGACGCCGAGCCGCGCAGCGCGGTGTGGATGCGCGCGGTCGGGCCGCTCGGGGACGACCCGGTCGTGCACACCTGCGCGCTGACCTACGCGAGCGACATGACCCTCCTGGACGCCGTTCGCCTCCCTGTCCAGCCCTTGTGGGGTCCGCGGAGCTTCGACATCGCGTCGTTGGATCACGCCATGTGGTTCCACCGTCCCTTCCGCACGGACGAGTGGTTCCTGTACGACCAGGAGTCGCCGATCGCGACGGGTGGGCGCGGTCTGGCCCGCGGCCGGATCTACGACCGGGAGGGACGTCTGCTGGTGTCCGTCGTCCAGGAGGGCCTGTTCCGGCCGCTGTAGCTCAGGCGCTTCTGCGGCGGAACCAGCCCAGCAGCCCGCGGGACGGTTCCCGGGCTGCCGGCTCCCCCGGTGGCGGGCCGGAGGGTGCCTGCCGGACCGCGGGGCGTGGCGCGGGCCGGAACCGTCGCGCGTCCTGGAGGACACCGGTCAGTTCGGTCCTCAGCCAGGCGATCTCGGCCGGGTCGTCCGCCGTCATGATCTTCTCGATGAGGTGCGCGGCGGGTGAGCCCTGCGCTCCGTGCGCGGGTGGTCCCGGCCGAAAGCGATGGAGGTGGGACCGCTCGTAGGGATCCGGGACGAGCTCCGCGATCTGGACCGGGTCGAGGAAGGCGGCGAGGGCTCCGGCGCTCTCCCACGGGTCCTCGGCCAGACGCAGGAGGAATCCGCGGTGGCGTCCGCGCCAGTTGCGGGCGCGCAGGTCCACGCCCTCGTCCAGCATGTCGCGCAGGTCCTCGGGCATGCGCCGGGCGGTCAGCAGCGGGGTGTTGTCCTCGACCGTCGTGAACTCCTCTAGTTCATCGGCCAGATACAGCCACACGACGGCCCGGTACCGGTTGAGATAAAAGCGCACCGGCGAGAACAGGCCGAGGCGCGCCAGGCGGGTGAACCTGCCGACGGGGATGCCCATGGCCTCCGCCCCCTCGGTGGTGCCCACGAGCCGTACGCGTTGACGCAGTGTGTCGGGAAAACCGCTCGTGGCCCGGAGCCGGTCGACCTCGGAACGCGTGACGCGTCGGCCCCCGCCCCCCTCGTCGGGCACTGTCCGGATCTGGCCCAGGTGAACGGCGAGGTCGAACTCGCTACGCCTGAGGCCCAGTTCGCGCGCCGCGCGGCTGGGCGTGCAGGCATTGCGCTGGAGTTGGGTGACGGTGCTGCTCGTCATGGTCGCTCCCCCGTGGAGTCGCTGCTCACGCTGTGTGCGTTCGCCGTGACAGAAACCGTAGCCGGTGGGGCGCGAGGCGTGGTGAGCCTGTGGATAACTCCAGCGAGCCGGGGAACACGCAGGTCAGAGGTCTGTTGCCGGGCTCCGCTCGGGTCTGCGGGCGTCCACGTCGAGGTGCTCGCCGACCCGGTTGACGAGCAGGGTCATCTCGTAGGCGATCCGGCCGAAGTCGGCGTCGGAGCCGCTGAGCACGCACAGACAGCTGCCGGTACCCGCCGCGGTGACGAACAGCACCGCGTCGTCGAACTCGATCATCGTCTGCCGTACGTTGCCCGCGCCGAAGTGGCGCCCCGAGCCCTTGGCCAGGCTGTTCAGTCCGGACGAGACGGCGGCGAGATGGTCCGCGTCCTCGCGGCGCAGTCCCGTGCTGGCGCCCGTCACCAGCCCGTCGTTGGACAGCACCAGCGCGTGCCGCACATGGTCGACGCGCTCGGTCAGATCGTCCAGCAGCCAGCCGAGCCCCTGCTTCTCCGGCATGTGTCCCGTCTCCCCGTGTGACGTCTCCTCCTGCCCGGAGGATCCCCAGCAAGCCTTCCCCACGACCGTCAACGGGGCAAGGAGAATGGGGACATGGCACAGAAGATGACCGATGAGGAATGGCGGGAGTTCGTCTCGCACGGCACCCGTACCGGCAAGTTGTCGACCGTCCGGGCCGACGGGAGTCCACATGTGGCACCGATCTGGTTCGTGCTCGACGGAGACGACCTGGTGTTCAACACCGGGAAGGCGACCGTGAAGGGGCGCAACCTGGCGCGGGACGGGCGGGTCGCCCTGTGCGTGGACGACGACCGGCCGCCCTTCGACTACGTGGTGCTGCAGGGCCGGGCCCGGATTTCGGAGGACCCTGCCGAGCTCCGGCACTGGGCCGGGCGGATCGGGGCGCGGTACATGGGCGAGGAACGGGCCGAGGAGTTCGGCGCCCGCAACGGCGTGCCTGGAGAACTCCTCGTCCGCGTGAAGATCGACAGGGTACTGGCGGAGAAGGCCGTCGCGGAGTGACGTGCCGGTGAGCCGGCCGCGCCCCCGCGGTCAGCCCACCGAGTCGAGCAGCCGGGCGGTGTGCATCCGCCCGGCGTACTCGACCAGCCGGATCAGCACCTCCTTGCCCGAGTCGCGGTCCCGTGCGTCGCACAGCACCACGGGTGTGCCCTGGTCGAGGTCGAGGGCGCGCGAGACGTCCTCGGCGCCGAAGGCCCGGGCACCGGCGAAGCAGTTGACGGCCACCACGAACGGGATGTGCCGGTGCTCGAAGTAGTCCACGGCCGGGAAGCAGTCCTCGAGGCGCCGGGTGTCCGCGAGGACGACGGCTCCCAGAGCCCCCTGCGACAACTCGTCCCACAGGAACCAGAAGCGGTCCTGGCCCGGGGTCCCGAAGAGGTAGAGCGACAGGCCGGAACGGATGGTGATCCGTCCGAAGTCCATGGCGACCGTGGTGGTGACCTTCTGGTCCACACCGTCGGTGTCGTCCACCGACTGCCCTGCCTCGCTGAGCAGTTCCTCGGTGCGCAGTGGCCTGATCTCGCTGACGGCGCCCACCAGGGTGGTCTTGCCCACGCCGAACCCGCCGGCGACCAGTATCTTCAGCGCGAGGGCGGTCGTCTCGCCGCCCTGTGCGTCGGAGTTCTCGGAGACCATCGATCACTTCTCTCGGGAGGGCCGGCAACGGGCGGCGACGTCGGCGGTACGGGGTCTCGAAGGCAGCATCATGACAACTGGAGCTCCCCTTCGAGGGGTTGGACCACTTATTGCCCGGTTCTGAACGTTCATCTACAGCGCCCGGAGCCCTTCGATCACCTCGCGCAGAATCCGTTCGTCGGGGAGCTGCGCGGGGGGCACCGGACGGCTGACGGTGACGCAGCCGAGTTCCAGGAGGTCCCCAAGGAGCACCCTGACCACGCCCACGGGCAGGTCGGCGCCCGCGGAGAGTTCCGCCACCGACTGCGTCTCCGTGCGGCACAGGTCGATCAGGGCCCGGTGTTCCGGACCGAGCGCCGTGTCGTCGCCGGCCCCGGGCGCGCCGAGGTCGAGGGTGACGAGGGCTATCAGATCGAAACGCACGCCGGTGGGGCCGCCGGGTCTGGTGCGCCCGCCCGTCATCGCGTAGGGGCGGACGAGGGGTCCGGCCTCGCCGTCGTACCACTGGCTGCCCTGGTCGTACGGGACGCCCGCCATGTCCTCGGTCATCTGAGCCGACCGCCCTTCCCTCTCATCCGCCGGCAGGCGGCCGCGCGCCCACGCGCGGCGGCGTGTAGAGGTGCTCCCCGACCCGCTTGACCAGCCGTGCCATCTCGTAGGCGACCAGACCTATGTCCGCGGTCACCGCGGTGAGGACGGCGAGACAGGAGCCGTCCCCCGCGGCGGCCACGAACAGGAAGCCGTCGTCCATCTCGACCATGGTCTGGCGCACTCCCCCGGCGCCGAAGTGCCGACCTGTGCCCTTGGCCAGACTGTGGAATCCGGAGGAGACCGCGGCGAGATGCTCCGCGTCCTCGCGGCGCAGGTCCGTGGAGGCGCCCACGGCGAGGCCGTCGTTGGAGAGCACCACGGCGTGCCGTACCTCGCTCACGCGCAGCACCAGGTCGTCCAGCAGCCAGTCGAGTTCGCCGGACCTCCCCCACTCGCGGTTCCGTTCGAGCGGGGGGACCCCCATGTCGGCCCTCGTACTCGGGTCCTGGATCATCCTCGGTCTCCTTCGCTGCTGTCTCTGCCCGCTGGGGCATCTGGGGTGGCACCGCGGCCGGGCTGCCTGCCGCCGCCGCGGGCCCAGCCCTCGCGGTACGCCGCCATCCGGTCCCGCACGACCTCGGGTGTACGGTCGTCGTCGTCCCGGCGGGCGGCTGCCGGGGCCGCTTCCGCGGAGCGCTGCTCGCGCAGCTGGGGAGCGAGGCTCGCCTGCCGGACCCGGCGGGGAAGGTCCTCGGACTCCGCCGGCTCGTCCGGCGGCCGGTGCAGACGCAGGGCGGTGACCCCGGAGGGCGGAGTGTCGGCCGCTCCCCGGTCGGGCGCTGCCGTGGCCGTTCCCCGGTCCGCCGCGGCCGTCAGCGGAGCCACCAGGGCGGGCCGCTCTGCCGGGGCGGGGACGGACTCCTGGTCCCGTTCGGTGGCCGCCACGCGCGCGTACTCGCGTTCTGTGCGCCGTTCCCGGTCCGCGGCCTGGGCGGGGGAACGTTCCGCCGCCTTGATGTGCAGCAGTGCCGTGGGCAGCAGGACGACGGCGGTGGTGCCGCCGTAGGGGGAGGTGCGCAGGTGCACCTTGATGCCGTGCCGGGCCGCGAGCCTGCTGACCACGAACAGGCCCAGCCGGTCGCTGTCGAACAGGTCGAGCGTCTCGGACTGCTCGATGCGGCGGTTGGCCTCCGCGAGGGTCTCCTTGCCCATGCCAAGACCGCGGTCCTCGACCTCGACGGCGTACCCGTTGCCGACGGGCTCCCCGGTGACACGCACGCGCGTGTGGGGTGGTGAGAACTGGGCGGCGTTCTCGATGATCTCGGCCAGCAGGTGGGTGAGGTCGGCGACCGCCGCGCCGACGACGGAGGCGTCGGGCAGCTGACGCACCTCCACGCGCGCGTAGTCCTCGACCTCGGAGACGGCCGCGCGGACCACATTGGTCAGCGAGACCGGCATCCGCCAGGCGCGGCCGGGTGCCGCTCCGGAGAGGATGATCAGGCTCTCCGCGTGGCGGCGCATGCGAGTGGTGAGGTGGTCGAGCCGGAAGAGGTCGCTCAGTTCGTTCGGGTCGTCGGAGCGGCGTTCCATGCTGTCGAGCAGGCTCAGCTGGCGGTGCACGAGGACCTGGCTGCGGCGGGCGAGATTGACGAAGACCCCGGAGATGCCGCTGGCGAGTTCGGCGCGCTCCACGGCGGCCCGCAGCGCGGCGCGGTGGACCGTGGTCAGGGCCTCGGCGACCTGACCGGCCTCGTCCTCCGCGGCCGGTCCCGGCGGGGCCTCGGACCGGATGTCGATCTCGTCGCCGGCGCGCAGCCGCTCCATGGCCTCGGGGAGTTTGCGGCGGGCGATCTCCAGGGCGCTGTTGCGCAGGCTCACGAGCTCGATGACGAGCCCGCGTCCGATGCGCACGGAGATGACGAGCGAGGCGGCGACGGCGATCAGGCCGAGCAGGACCGCGGCCCCGGCCGGGGTGAGCAGACCCCGGGTGAACGGGTCGGCGCGGTAGGCGACGCCGCTGCCCGCCGCCTCTTCGACGGTGCGCATGCCCTCCTGCACGCGCGCGTGTGCCGACCGCCAGGTGGCCTCCGGCGTCGACTCGACCGCGCGGACACCGGGGGCGGCGGCGAGGGTCCGGTCCTCGGCGGCGGTCACGGTGGCGTAGGCGCCGCTGCCGGCGACCTTCCGCCAGGCGGCGCGGTCGGAGCCGCGCAGGTCGGCCGCGGCGCCCTCGACGAGGGCTCGGCGGGTGTCGACGGCCCCGGTGAACAGCCGCAGCCGCTCTCCGGCGAGGACGCCCGACAGCCGCGCGCTGGACAGCACGGCGTCCTCCTGGGCCAGCGACTCGCCCGCGCGGGAGAACTCCAGCAGCACGCGCGCGTCGGAGCCGAGGTCTGCGTCCTGGATGCCGGTGAGGGCGCCGCCCACCGCGAAGGCGCCGGCGATGGTCCGGGTGTAGCGGCCGTACGTCTCGTCCCATCCGGCGCTGCGGTCGAGCACGGCGGCGCGCACGGGGCGCAGTTGTTCGGCGCCGGTCACGAAGGCTTCGAGCCGCTGGGCGACACCGGGGGGCAGTTCCTCGCTGTCGGCGACGGTGTTGTCGTCGCCGAGCCGCAGTCGTGCCACGGCCCGGTCGGTGCGCACGGCGAGCTTGCGCAGGTCATCGCTCTGCGCGGCGGACGGGTCGGTGGCGTAACGGACGGCGGCGGCACGTTCCGCCTGGAGGGCGGTCACGGCGTCGGCGACGGGCGAGCGGACGGCGCCGTCCACGCGCTGCAACTGCCGCAGCCGGGACACGTCCTGGGCGGTGCTGACCGTGGCGTACGCCCACAGGGCGAGCAGCGAGACCACGGGCACCATGAGCAGGCAGACGATCTTGGCGCGGACCGTGCGGGGGCGTATCCGCCAGTGCCCCGCGCGCGCGGGTATGTCGTCCGGGAGACCCACGGGGTCGTCCGGGCTTTCGTCGGCCGGTGGTCCGGCATGTGCGCGGCGCCCGCGCGCGGGTGTCTGGTGCGGCGTCTCGGCGCCGGCTGTGGGGGTCCTACGCGGTGTACGCATGGCCTCCTCGCTCGGGAGTGGTCGGGGGCGTGTGGTCGGGCCGTCCGGGGCCCGGATCCGCCGCTAGGAGGCGACGTGCTCGACCGTGCGCTGGGCCGAAGCGGATGCCTCGCGCTCTCCTGTCGTGGGCGACAGCGCGACGAAGGCCGAGGTAAGGAACAGGTAGGAGCCGAGTCCGACGGCGAGCGGGAAGATGAACTGCATCGCCGTCGCCCCGGCCAGGACGTCGCCGGAGGGCGAGACCCGCACGCTCACCGCGAACATCCCGGTGTAGTGCATGCTGCTGACCGCGGCGCCCATGATGAGGGAGGCGAGGGTGACGGCGACGGGCGACTTGATGTTGAGCGCCGCCCACAGGGCCGCCGTCGCCGCGACGACCGCGATGAGGACGGAGAGTCCGACGAGCACCGGGTCGTAGTGGACGGCGCCGTGCAGCCGTACGGCTGCCATGCCCAGGTAGTGCATGCTCGCCACGCCCAGGCCGGTGGTGAGTCCGCCCAGGAAGAGCGCGCGGACCCGGTCACGGCTGTAGCCGACCGCGAAGACGCCGGCGGAGACGACGACCATCGCGACCAGGAGGCTGGCGATGGTCAGTGGTACGTCGTAGCGGATGTCGGTACCGCTGACGCTGAAGCCGAGCATGGCCACGAAGTGCATGGTCCAGATGCCGGTCCCGATGGCCGAGGCCGCGGTGATGAGCCAGTTGCGGCGCGAACGTCCGCCGGAGCCGAGCGCGCGCATGGTGCAGCGCAGGCCGAGCGCGGCGCCGATACAGGCCATGACGTAAGAGAGTGTGGGCGTCAGCCAGCCCAGGGCTGCGTGGTCCAGGTGTCCCATGGCCAAGGGACGCTAGTCGGGGCAGGGGCGCACAAAGAGGGCGCATTTCGAAAGGTGTTGCAATATGGCGCAAGGGTGCGCCTGAACGATCGCGGCACGCTCGAACATGCGCGCCGGGGCTTCATCCGTGTCGGTGAGGGATCATGCGGAACATGAGCGACGACCACACACACGTTCAGGAGTTCTTCTCGGCTCGCGCCGCCGGCTGGGACAGCCGGTTCCCTGACGACGGTCCGGCCTACGCCGCCGCGGTCGCGGAGCTCGGGCTGCGCGAGGGCGACCGCGTCCTCGACGCGGGCTGCGGCACCGGACGGGCCCTGCCGCCCCTGCGGGCGGCCGTGGGGCCCTCGGGAGTGGTCCTCGGAGCCGATCTGACCCCGGCCATGGTGCACGAAGCCGTACGCGCCGGACGGGACCGGGACGGACGGCTGCTGCTCGCCGACGTGGCCGCGCTGCCGCTGCGCTCCCGGTCGCTCGACGCCGTCTTCGGAGCGGGCCTGATCTCCCATCTGCCCAGACCGGCCGAGAATCTGCGCGAGTTGGCCCGAGTGGTGCGGCCCGGCGGTGTCCTGGCCCTGTTCCATCCGATCGGCAGGGCGGCGCTCGCGGCGCGCCAGGGACGGCAGATCACCCCCGAGGACCTGCGCGCCGAGCCCAACCTCCGTCCTCTGCTGGCCGGTTCGGGATGGCGCATGACGACCTACGTCGACGAGGACGCGCGCTTCCTGGCCCTGGCCGTCCGCGAGGACTGAACGCGCTCACAGCCTGCCGGCGACCACCGCGGCGAAGGCGTCGGGTTGGTCGAACATGACGTTGTGCCCGGCGCCGGGGACGGTCACCACGTGCACGCCTGCCGCCTCCAGCGTCTCGCGCCCCTCCAGTGCGCCGCTGAGCTCCCCCTGGAGGTACACGCGGTCGATCGGCAGGCCTTCGAGAACGGCGCGCATCATGGGCGTCGATCCGCGCCTGAGCCCGGCCGCGCTGCGGTGCAGGGCGCGCGGGTCGGCCAGCCGCATGGTCGCTGCCCACAGCGGGCCGACCTTCTCGAGCACGCGCGCGTGGCCGCCCGCGACGAAGTCGTCCTCGTCGTAGGCGCCGATCCGGGTGCTGCCCGCGGTGGCCGGGGGCGCCGCGTCGAGGTTGGCCTCGGTGAGGACCAGCCGGGACACGAGCTCCGGCCTGCGGTGCGCGAGCACGAGCGCGACCGACCCGCCCATGCTGTGCGCGATCAGCTCGACGCAGGTCAGCCGCGCGGCGTCCAACGCGGCGGCCAGGGCGTCCGCGTGGTCCTCCAGCGTGTATCCGAAGTCCTCGGGACGGTCGCTGACGCCGTGTCCGGGCAGATCGACGAACAGGCTGCGCCGGCCCGCGAGTTCCGGCCGGGCCGCGATGTGTGCGTGATAGACGGCCGAGACCGCTCCCAGGCCGTGCACGTGCACGCGTGCCGGTTCCTCGCCGGGGGTCTCGGTCCAGCGGATGCAGCTTCCCTTGCCGTCGAACTCGGCCTGCCTCATGCGCCCTCCCTCTGTGCGTCACTCAGACAATACATCGTCGGCGATGTATTACGAGATCGAGGTAAGGCGACAGGGATGTACAGCGTCGGTACGGCAGAATGCGTGCATGCTGGAGCTCGCCATCCTCGGATTCCTCTACGACACCCCGCTGCACGGCTACGAACTGCGCAAACGCCTCACGGCACTGGCGGGTCACGTACGCCCCGTGGCCGAGAGCACGCTGTACCCGGCCATCAAGCGGCTGGAGAAGGCGGGATTGCTGGCGCGTACGACGGAACCCGGCGCCGTGGCCGCGCCTCGCCATGTCCTGACACTCACGGACGAAGGCCGTCAGGAGTTGCGCGGCCGGCTCGCCGAACCGGCCGCGCGCGACGTCACCGACGAGAACCGGTGGTTCACGGTCCTCGCCTTCCTCCGGCACCTCGACGACGCCGGCGCTCAGGCGGCCGTACTGCGGCGCCGGCTCGCCTTCCTGGAGGAGCCCGCGAGCTTCTTCTACGAGGGTGACCGCCCGCTGAGCGCCGAGGAGGTGGACGATCCCTTCCGGCGCGGGGTGCTGACCATCGCCCGCGCCACGTCCCGGGCCGAACTCAGCTGGCTGCGGGAGACGATCGCGTCCCTCGACGGGGCTTCCAAGTAGAGCCCGGCCCAGCGTCGAGGAGCGCCGCGCGAGCGCACGGTCCGAGTGAGCCGATCACCGGGTCCGGGATCCGGGCTCCTCCGGTGCCGCGGGCGGCTCGGTCGGTGTCGGCGCGGGTGGGCCGAAGAGGACGGCCCTGGCCACGGTCGGGGCGAACAGGGCGGTGACGGGCTCGGAGAGGGTCAGGACCGCGCGGAAGGCCCGCCCCACCACGGGGTCGCCGGGGGCGCGCTCCTGGACGCGGCTCAGGTACCACCCCGCGACCTGGTCCGCGAGCCCACCGTCGACCGCGGTGCCGACGGCGCCCGGCATCTTGCGGTCCGCTCCGGCGGAGATGTCCCACGCGAGCCGGGACGCCGCGAGGAGCGCCTGCTGCACGCGCCGTGTCGTCGGCGTCCGGCGCCGGTCGGCCAGCGTGTCCCGCAGGGCGACCGCGCTCATCGCGGCAACGGCCATGCCCTGCCCGTAGATCGGGTTGAAGGTGCACAGCGCGTCGCCGGTGGCGAGGAATCCTGCCGGGCGGCCGGGGAGGTCATAGCGTCGGCGGATGTTCGCGGTCCTTCGGTGGCCGAACGCCGGGGAGAGCGGTTCGGCCTCGGCCAGCCACCGATGCAGGAGCGGGTGCGGCAGCCTCTTGGCGTACGTCACGAACTCGTCGTCGCCCGTGGGCGGTTCGTCGCCGCGCAGGCCCGAGACGATCACCAGATGGCTGCCGTCCTCCAGGGGCAGCGCGCCTCCGGCGTGCACCTGTTCGGGGTCGGGATAGGCGTAGTAGCCGCGGGTCTGGCCGTCGAGGGCGCCGTTCCTGCCGCGGTAGACGCGGGAGGCGTAGGCGAGTCCGGTGTCGATGGTCTCCTCGTCCGGGCGCTCGGCGCCGATCGCCGTGAGCCACTGCGGGGCCTTCGTGCCGCTGCCGGAGGCGTCGACGACCAGATCGGCCTCCAGGGGGCGGGACTCCGCGCGGGCGTCGCCGGAGCGGTCGCGCACCAGCACTCCCCGCACGCGCGTGGCGTCACCGAGGAACCCGATGACGTCGGTCCCCTCCAGCACGCTGATCACCGGGTTGGCGAGGACCCGCCGGCGCACCAGCTCCTCGAGCTGCGCGCGGGAGCCGGTGTAGATGTGCGTCGACGCCGGCACCCGCCGGAACCAGCGGCCGCTCTGCCACAGCACCATGTCGGCAGGCATGCCCACGCGAGGCGCACCCGCCGCCTGCAGCTCCGCCAGGAATCCCGGCAGCAGTGACTCCAGGGCCGTCTGGCCGCCTTGGAGCAGGACGTGCGGGTGGCGGCCCTGCGGCACCCCCGGCCGTGGCTTCGCGCCCTCGGGGAACCGGTCGCGCTCGACGACGGTCACCCGGTCGGCGTGCCCGGCCAGGACGTGCGCCGCGAGCAGCCCCGCGAGGCTCCCGCCCACGACGACGGCATGCCGTTCGTCCCCGCCGCCTTCTCCCCGATGGCCTGTCCCTCCGGCAGAGTTCACCGAATCCCTCCCCCTGGTCGTCACGTCGAGAGACGGCACAAGTATCCCGTCCCGCACAGGAGGTTGACCGTTTTCCGGCCCATCTGAGCGACACTGGACGCCCGCCCCAGGCCCGGCGCGGGGAGTGGACCGCGGTCCGCGCACCGGCGATGACGGCACCGCCCCACTCCGGCCCTCTTCTGCCGCCGGGGCTCCGACTTTAGGTTGAGAAGCAGAAGACGAACGTTCGCCAGGATCACGTCATGCAGGGGGAAGGTGATCGGCATGTGGGCCAGGTTCCGAAGGTCCAGCGCCAGAGTCGTCGATGCGCTGCGCACCGAGACACCCACCGGCCGGGAAGGCCGCGCGCACAATCTTTTCGAGGCCGCGGCCGCGTACGTCTCGGCCTGCGCGGAGGACGACCAGGACCGGATCGACGAGGCGTCGGGCTGGGTGTCGCCGGAGGCATTGTCGTTCGGGGTCAACGAGCTGGCGTGCCGGGCCGTCATCGCCCTCGCGCGGGAGCGCGACGAGTCCCCGCGTACGGTGGCACGTGCACTCCTCGGACTGCCGGCGGCCTGAACGGCCGGCAATGGTGGTCGATTCGCCCCCGTCCAGCCGGAAAACTGCAGCTCCGGGTGTTCTTGGGAGTCGTGACAAGCGCCTTCCGCGCACACTAAGGTGCGCGCCGTTGGACCAACCGATGGGGAGGCTGTGATGGCCGGGACGGACGAGGACACCGTCGCCGCCGCGGACGACGCGCTCTATGTGCTGACGGCGGTGCTGCTGACGCCGGCGAAGTTCCCGAGCGTGCTGGGCGACGACTATCCGGAGGCCTGCGCAGCGCTCGGTCTGGCACCGCTGGCGGACGGCTACGGCCTGGTGATCGGCCAGGACGGCAGCGGCGCCCGGTGGACGGTCGTCATCGACGACGTCTCGCTGGTCGCCGTCGCCATCGCGTCCTGGGACTGCGGCATGGAGTACGACCTGTCGCCCGACGAGCGCACGGTCGTGGCCGCCCTGCCGGGCTGGCCGCTCGCGGTCGCCGTCGCCGCGCCCGGGGTGCCGGCGCCGCACGATCCCGATCCGGACGCCGCCGACGGCCCGCCGCTGACGCCGCCGGACACGTCCACGTGGGGTTCCGCCCAGCGGCGTCTGGGCGCCGACGAGATCGCGCTCCGGTGGGCGATGTGGCGGGAACAGATCAATGACACGGACTTCCTGAGACCGAACGGCGGGGCTGCGGGGGGCGACAGGGGTGACAAGGCCGTGGACGGCAGGACCGCGGACGGCGTGACCACCGACGGCCTGACCACGGACGGCGCGCCCAGGGACGCGGACGCCTCCGCCCGCGATGCTTCGCCGGACAAGGCTCTGGACAAGGCCCCGGGCGGTGGGGAGGCGGCAGACAGCTCAGCCGGCGACACGGCTGCGGGACCCACCGCCTCAGGTGGGCCGGGGAAGGGAGGCCCCAAGGGCCACAGCGGCGTCCGGCGTGTCCTCGCGGAGGCCCGCGCCTACGTGGATTCGCCGCCGCCCCTGGGGCGCGTCCGGTCGTCCTTCGCGTCGGGCGACGCACGGACGCTGCGCGCCGACGGTCCCGGCTGGTCACTGGTCGCCAGGACCGACGACATCGCGTTCGTGCTGCTCGACGACGAGCCCGGGGAGGTCCTGCCGGTGGGCCGGGGCCCCGAGCTGCCAGGACTGCTGGAAGCGCTCGACAAGCTGGCCGTACGTCCCAGCTGAGCCGCCGCGCCGCACCGTCCGGGTCTTGTCGTGCTCCCGGCCGGTGCGGGTGTGTCAGCGGCCGATCTCCTTGCGGGTGACGCGGCGCAGCCGACGCCGCTGTGCGGGGTCCAGGGTGAGGTACGCGGCGGCCGGGACTCCCACGATGATCAGGAACGAGGCCCACCACGGCAGCCAGAACAGCAGGAGCAGCCCGACCGCCACTCCCCCTGCGGCGATCTTCGCGTTCTTCGACATGTACGTCGCCTCCTTCGCGGCGGTTGCCGCTCTCTGTCCAGGAAACGGGTCCGCGCTTCCCGCAGTTCCGCACCGCGCCCCTGAGACATCCCTGAGACCTTGCCCTGAGACGCCCCGGATGCGCGTCGCCTAGCGGTCCGCCCGCAGCGGCTCGCCCACCTCGTGCATGTGACTCAGGGCCTGTCGGTAGGAGTCGACGAGTCCTGTCTCCGTGTAGGGGATACCCAGATCCCGGCAGTGCGCGCGCACCAGGGGCTGCGCGAGGCGCAGATGGGGCCGGGGCATGCTGGGGAAGAGGTGGTGCTCGATCTGGTAGTTGAGCCCGCCGAGGAACCAGTCGGTGAGGGTGCCGCCGCGGATGTTGCGGGAGGTGAGCACCTGCCGACGCAGGTGGCCCCAGGACTCGCCGTCCGGGTCCGGCATCTCCATGCCCTTGTGGTTGGGGGCGAAGGCCATCCCGAGGTGCAGGCCGAACAGCGCCTGGTGGACGGCCGCGAAGGCGAGTGCCTTACCGGGGGACATGGTGGTCAGCAGCAGCGTGGCGTAGGCGGCGACGTGGCTCACCAGGAGGGCGCCCTCGACGGCACGCTCCCCGGGTGTCTGTCGGCGCAGGTCCCGGAAGCCCTGGATCTTCAGGGCGATGCCTTCGAGGAGGGTGAGCGGGAAGAACAGCCAGGCCTGGTGGCGGGTGAGCCAGCGCCTGAAGCCGGTGCGTCCGGCCGCCTGCTCGCCGGTGAAGACGAGGACGTCGGCGGCGACGTCGGGGTCCTTGTCGATGTGGTTGGGGTTGGCGTGGTGACGGTTGTGCTTCTGGTTCCACCAGGAGTAGCTCATCCCGAGCAGCAGGTTGCCGTGGACGAGGCCTACGACGCGGCCGGTCGCTTTGTCGCCGGTGATCTGCGCATGGCCCGCGTCGTGCCCTATGAAGGCGCTGCGGGCGCAGAACACGGCCAGGAGCGGGGCCAGCAGCAGGGTGCGCCAGGAGTCGCCGGACAGGGCGACGGCCGTGACGATCCCGGCGAGGGCGAGCGCGTTGACGGCGACGGTGCGGGCGTACCAGCTGTGACGGCGGTCCAGGAGGCCCCGGGCCTTCACCGCGCGCAGTAGGGGGGCGAACTCGCTGCCACCGGGCGAGGGACCGGACGTACCGCGCGGGCGGGGTGCGACGGTGACGGTGCTCTGGGACATGTCCGGGCTCCGGCTCTCTCAGGAAACGTGCTGACCTGAGGAAACGTACGGAGCGACGACCTGTCGCGACCATGTGGCGGCCCCCCGTGTGCGTGCGGGGGTCAGCACCGGGCGGACAGGGGGGTTGCCAACACCCCCCGCGCGACATGCGTTTCGGGCCACTGCCACGAAGGCCCGAGTGGTGATGTACCCTCGACCACCCCGACGACGTAGTCAAGTTTGAGGAGTCCCGCGATCTCTGTGCAGAGGGTACCCGCGGCATCACCGTCCGAGATCTCCGAACTGGCCTCGTGCCGCGCCGTGTTCGTGCCCGGCGACCCCGCCCGCACCGGCCGTGTCGCCTTCTGGCAGCCCGACGGCGCTCCTCCTCCCGCCGTCGCGGCGGGAACGGTCGAGGACCTCGCGCTCGTGACGCCCGGCGACGACGCTGTGGAACTGGTCAGGCTGCCTGTGGTGTTGCTCCCGGTCCGCGTCGCCCTGCCGGTCCTCACGCGTGCGCGTACCTCCACGCACGGGCACCGGGCCACCGTCTTCTGGGGCGCCGCGGCCGTGCTGGCACTGCAGTGCGTGGCGCGCGGGCTGCTGCTGCCCGGTCTGTCCGCCACCGACCAGGACGCCTGGCGGGTGGGACCCCTGGGCCCCGCGGACGTCGAGCGGGTCCGCAGGCTGGCCGCCGCCATGCCGCCCGAGGCGCACGCCGTACCGCTGAGTACCGCCGAGCCGCTGCGGCTGCCCGAGCCCGAACAGCTGCTGCGCGCCTTCCTGGACGCGGTCGCCGACGCCCTGCCCCGTTCTCCCGCGGCGCCCCTCGTGACGGGCGGACCCGTCTACGCCGCCCAGGAACCGCGGCACGTGCCCGAGCAGCGGGCGTGGGCGGCGGATGTCGCCGCGGGCCACGACGCGGGCGTACGGATCTCGTTGCGGATCGAGGTGAGCGGCCTGACCGGTGGTGAGGCGCCCGCCTTCCGGGCCGTCCTCCAGGTGCACAGCGTGAGCGATCCGACGATCGTGGCGGACGCCGCCGACGTATGGGGCGGCGCCAGTGCCTTCGGCGCCCACGCGCGGATGGACTGCCTGCTCGCGCTCCGCAGGGCCGCGCGCGCGTGGCCCCCGCTCGCCCCGCTGCTCTCGGCGGCCGTCCCGGACGCGGTCGAACTCGCCGACGAGGAGATCACCGATCTGCTCGGCACGGGCGCACACGCCCTGTCGGACGTGGGCGTCGAGGTGCACTGGCCGAAGGACATGGCCAGAAAGCTCACCACGCGCGCGACGGTCGGTCCGCCGGACGACCACGGCGGGGCGTCGGCGGACACTCCGTCGTTCCTGTCCGCCGACGCCCTGCTCGCGTTCGACTGGTGGTTCGCACTGGGCGACCAGCAGCTGACGCGCGAGGAGCTGGACCGGCTCGCCGAGGCCAACCGGCCTGTGGTGCGGCTGCGCGACCAGTGGGTGCTGGTCGACCCGCGCGAGGTGCGCCGGGCCCGCGCCCGGCAGGACCACAAGGTGACGCCCGTCGACGCCCTGAGGGCCGCTCTGACGGGCTCCGCCGAGGTCGAGGGGCATCCGGTCGATGTGCAGCCCACCGGGTGGCTGGCGGCCCTGCGGGACCGGCTGGCGGACCCGGAGGGCCAGGAGCCGGTCCCGCAGCCCGCCGCGCTCGCCGCGCCCCTGCGGGACTACCAGCGCCGGGGCCTGAACTGGCTGGCCCGCATGACGTCCTCGGGCCTCGGCTGCTGCCTGGCCGACGACATGGGACTCGGCAAGACGATCACGTTGATCGCGCTGCATCTGCACCGGCAGACCGACCCGGCGAGCGCCGGCCCCACCCTCGTGGTGTGCCCGACATCCCTGATGGGCAACTGGCAGCGCGAGATCGAGAAGTTCGCACCGGGTACGCCCGTGCGCCGCTTCCACGGTCCGCAACGCGAGCTCGACGGCCTGGCCGACGGGGAGTTCGTGCTCACCACCTACGGCACCATGCGCCTGGACGCGCCCCGGCTCGCCGAAGCCGGGTGGGGCATGGTCGTGGCCGACGAGGCGCAGCACGTGAAGAACCCGTACTCGGCGACCGCCCGGGAGCTGCGCTCCATCGGGGCACGCGCACGCGTGGCGCTCACCGGAACCCCGGTGGAGAACAACCTGTCGGAGCTGTGGGCGATCCTCGACTGGACGACTCCCGGGCTGCTGGGCCGGCTCGGCACCTTCCGGGCCCGTTACGCCCAGGCCGTCGAGAGCGGTCAGGACCCGGCCGCCGCGGAGCGTCTGGCCCGGCTGGTGCGCCCCTTCCTGCTGCGGCGCCGCAAGTCGGATCCCGGGATCGCCCCCGAGCTGCCACCGAAGACCGAGACCGACCGTGCCGTGTCGCTGACCCCGGAACAGACCGGCCTGTACGAGGCCGTGGTGCGCGAGACCCTGGCGGAGATCTCCGGCGCGGACAGCATGGCGCGGCGCGGGCTGATCGTGAAGCTGCTGACCGGGCTGAAGCAGATCTGCAACCACCCGGCGCAGTTCCTCAAGGAGGAGGAACCGGTCGTCGTCGGCCGTTCCGGCAAGCTGGAACTGCTGGACGAGCTCCTCGACACCATCGTCGCCGAAGGGGCGAGCGTCCTGGTGTTCACGCAGTACGTGCGCATGGCCCGTCTGCTCGAGCGGCATCTCGCGGCGCGCGGGCTGCCGTCGCAGTTCCTGCACGGCGGGACGCCGGTCGTCCGGCGTGAGGCGATGGTGCGCAGCTTCCAGGAGGGTGAGGTGCCCGTGTTCCTGCTGTCGTTGAAGGCGGCGGGCACCGGCCTGAACCTCACCCGGGCCGAGCACGTCGTGCACTACGACCGCTGGTGGAACCCGGCCGTGGAGGCGCAGGCCACCGACCGCGCGTACCGCATCGGACAGACGCGCCCCGTGCAGGTGCACCGGCTGATCGCCGAGGGGACGGTCGAGGACCGTATCGCCGACATGCTGCGCCGCAAGCGGGAGTTGGCCGACGCGGTGCTCGGTGCCGGCGAGGTGGCGCTGACGGAGCTGACGGACGCGGAGCTGGCCGATCTGGTGGAACTGCGAGGGGGCGCACGATGACCGGGCATGAGGATGACAGGGAGCGCACGTTCGCGGCGCTGCCTCCCGCGCAGGGGCGGGGTTTCGCGCAGACGTGGTGGGGCCGGGCCTGGTTGCGGGCGCTGGAGGACGCCGCGCTGGACACGGGGCAGGTGAAGACGGGCCGCGGACTCGCCCGCGCGGGTGCGGTGGGCGCGGTCTCGGTACGTCCCGGGCGCATCACGGCCGTCGTGCAGGACCGTGACCGCACCACGCACCGCGCCGACGTCCTGCTGGCCGAACTGCCGGCCGAGCAGTGGGACCGCCTTCTCGACATGGCCGTCGAACGCGCTGGGCATCTCGCGGCGCTGCTGGACCGCGAGATGCCACCGCATCTGGTGGAGGACGCGGCGTCCGCCGGGATCGAACTCCTGCCGGGGCTGGGCGACCTGGAACCGGAGTGCGACTGCGGCGCCTGGGACCACTGCGGGCACACGGCGGCCCTCTGCTATCAGGTGGCCCGCCTGCTGGACCAGGACCCCTTCGTGCTGCTGCTGATGCGCGGCCGGGGCGAACACGCCCTCCTGGAAGACATACAGGCGCGCGGTGCATCGCCCGCGGAGGAAGCTCCGGAACCGGAGGGTGTGGATGCCGGCGAGGCGTACGCGGCCGGCGACATCCTGCCGCCCCTGCCCGCGCCGCCGGAACTGCCCGAGGAGCCCGGCCTGCCGCCCTCGTTGGACACCGAGGCCCCGCCGGGTCCGGGAGTCGACCCGGTCGCCGTTCGTCATCTGGCCGCCCGGACCACTGTGGAGGCACATCGGCTGCTCGCGTCGGCACTGCGCGAACCGTTCTCCGAACCGCCTCCTCCCGTATCAGAATTGACGACCGCCCAGGACGCCGTACGACTCGCCGTCGCCGCGCCCGACCAGGCACTGACGGAACGGCTCGCCGACGGCTCGGGACGTGACCCGCGGTCGCTGGCGGACGCCACGCGCGCGTGGGAGCTCGGTGGCGCGGACGCGCTGTCCGTACTGGAGGAAAAATGGGAGCCTTCGGGCGGCGCACTCGCACGCGCGCGTGCCGCTCTGGACTCGGCCTGGGACGAGGACGAACGGCCGTCGCTCACGGCGGACGGCAACCGGTGGACGGTCGTCGGTGCGCCGACCCAGGTGCGCCTGGGCCGGGACGGGCGGTGGTGGCCGTACCGGGAGGAAGGGGGGCGCTGGACGCTTGCGGGCCCCGCGGCCCTGGATCCGGCGACGGCTCTGGCTCCGGCTCCGGCTCCGGCTCCGGCTCCGGCTCCGGCTCCGGCTCCGGCGGAGTTCGTCTCAGCCGAACCGCAGCGGTAGTTCGGCCAGGCCCCTCAGGAGGGTGCTGCTGCGCCAGGCCAAGCTGCCCGGGTCGGACGCGAAGGCGAGCGCGGGCCGATGGCGCAGCAGCAGACTCACGGCGACGGTCGCCTCCGCACGGGCCAGCGGGGTGCCCAGGCAATGGTGCGGGCCGTGCCCGACGCCTCCCGCGATCCGCTGCCCGACCCCGACCGCTCCCACGGCGTTCCGCTTCGCGGCCGAGCCGCTCGACATCGACGGCACCCGGATCGAGGCGGGGGACTCCGTGCTGATCTCGCTCGCGGCGCGTGGACGGGTGAGTTGCAGCGCAGGGACTCCGACGGCCGGTCCGGTCAGACCCGGTTCGGCGCGGAGCAGGGCGAGTTGGTCCGGGTAGGTCAACAGCGCGTGGACGGTTCCGGAGATCAGGTCGACGGTCGTCTCGTGACCCGCGACAAGGATCAGGAAGGCCATGCCGAGGATCTCCTCGGAGTGAGGTCGGAGGCTGCCGCGAAGTCACCGAGCAGACCTGACGCCCGCCCTTCGCGTCCCCGGGCGATCAGATCGGTGAGGTACACGGTCAGTGCGGCTCCGGCGGTGGTTGCCGCATCGGGCGATGTCGACCTGACCAGTTCGTCGGACCAGGCGTGGAACACCGCGTGGTCGGCCGCGGGCACGCCCAGCAGGCCGCAGATCACCGCGACGGGCCGACCGATCCTCCGCAGCACACCCGGCTGCGCCGCTTGGTGGCGGCCCACTTCACGGCCGGGAGCGTCGCCGCGCTGCGCCCGAGGATCGAAGCCATCGCGCTCGAACTCCTCGCCGCGCTGCCGGAGCGGGGAACGGCCGATCTGGTCGCCCGGTACGCGCTGCCGCTGGAGCATGTTGCGGCCGACCGCGTGTCCGCCGTCGCTCCGCCAGGACGAGGAATGCCGGATGTCGTTGCGCAGACGGGGATCGGTCAGCGCCGCTCGCGCCGCGTCATGGGCGACGACGAGCCAGCTCTCACCGCTTCCGGGGACGAGGACGCGGTGCACGGGGTCCCTTGGCCCGCGGCGCGGCGTAGAGCGGGTACGGGTCCGAGGCCGGTGCATGGCCGTCCGGGGCCGGCTCCTCAGGCGTGGGCGCGGGCATGGTGCTCCCTTGCGGTCGCGGTCATCAGGTTCGGCGCTTTCCGGGCGGGCCTCTATCGCTCGGCGCGCCAGACCGCGTCCACCGAGGCCGCGAGTGCCGTGGCCTGGGCGTGGCCGGCCCGGGCGGCCGCGGGAAGGCGTGCGACGGAGGTCATGTCGCGGCCCATGGCGCGGCGTGCGGTGCGGTCCGGGGTCACGAGAGTGACGTGGGCGCCGTCGGCGGCAAGGGCCGCCGCTTGTTGTCCGGCGCTGGGATGGGGCCCCACGGCGGCGGGGATCGGGGCGACGGCCAGGACGTGGTGATGGCCGCGCGCGAGGTGGATGTTGGCTGTGGCACGGCTGCCTCCGTCCATCCAGCGGCGCCCGGCCACAGTGACGGGAGGCCAGATCACGGGAACCGCGCTGCTTGCGGCGACCGCTTCGAGGAGGGTCACGCCCGAGTCGGCGTCGAAGGCCGCCAGGCGTCCGGACAGGGCGTCGACAGCCGCGATCCGCAGCGCGGGGCCGGGCCAGTCCGCCACGTCGTGCAGCAGGGGGCGCAGCGCGTCGAACACCTCGGACTCGGGGCCCGTACGTGCCTTCAACGCCGTTCGTCCCAGGCGCTGTACGGAGCGCTGGGGGTCGCGGGAGCCCAGCGCGGCCCACAGGAAGCGGAGTGTCTGGCGGAGGGTGACGCGAAGGTTCACCCCGTCGGCGCCGGCCAGTTGCCGTTCGTACAGCTCGCGAGCGGGCTCGCCGGCGAGGAGACGCGAACCGAAGATCGCGCCGGCCGAGGTGCCGATGACTACGTCCGCGCGGGTCAGGTCGACGCCGGCCTCGGACAGGCCCGCGAGCACTCCTGTCATCCAGGCTCCGCCGACGGGGCCGCCCCCGCCGAGGACGAGTGCCGTACTGCCCATGTCTCATCCCCTCCCATCGAAATGGGGAGTAGTCCCCATTTACTCCGCCGACGATAGCATCACTACCGGGGAGCACTCCCCGGTAGTGCGAAGGGGCGATCATGACGGACGACGTGACGGTGCCGGTACGGCGCCGCGATGCGCGACGCAACCGGGAGTTGTTGGTCGAGGCCGCTCACGAGGTGTTCACGGAGCAGGGGTTGGAGGCGCCTCTGGACGTGATCGCGCGGCGGGCGGGGGTCGGGAACGCCACGCTCTACCGGCACTTCCCGAGTCGCGCCGCACTCGTCGACGCCGTCTTCCGGGACCCGCTGACAGGCACCATGACCGCCGGCGAGCGGGCCCGGGCCGCCACGGACGCCTGGGAGGGCCTCGTCGGCTACCTGCAGGCCGTGTTCGCCGTACTGGCCACCGATCGCGGCACGAACGACCTGATGACCACCCACCTCGAGGGCATCGAGTCCTTGCAGGCCGTGCACGCCCACAACCGGGCGACGATGGACCTGCTGCTGCGCCGGGGCCGCGAAGAGGGAACCATCCGCGCGGACGCCACGACCGAGGACGTCCTGTTCGCGCTGGCCGCGCTCGGCCGGGCCGTGCCCTCCCTCGCCACGGCCGCCGGTCCCGAAGCCTGGCGCCGCCCCCTCGCCCTGCTCCTCGACGGCCTGCGCGCCTCGCCGGCCGTCGCGCCCCTGCCCTCCCCGGCGCTCACCGCGGACGAACTCGGCGAGGTCCTTCAGGGCTTGGGGCCACACCGGGCGCCGCGCAGCTCCCCGGCCTGAACGGGGGCGGGGCGGGGCGGGACGACGGTGACGTACGTCCGGCTGCCGCGCCGCCTCCGACTCACCCGAACACGGACGGCAGCAGCGATTCCAGGTCGCTCGGGAACTCGCTGGGGATGTCGCTCGGAAACTGCGACGGGAGCTTGCTCGGCAACTCGGTGGGCAGCTGCGTGGGCAGGCTGAACGACGGCTTGGGCGAACCGCTTTCACCGGTCCGCGTGGACGCCGGGCTCGTGTCCGGCGAGTCGTCGTTCCCCGAGGCCATGAAGACCACGACGAGGGCGACGGCCACGGCGGCCGCGATCACGGCGAGCAGGGCGAACAGCGGGCTGCGGCGCCTTCTCGGACCGCTCGGGCCGGGGCCGCCGACGGGAGCCATCGGCTGGGTCGACGGCATACCGCCGTACTGGTTCGGGCCGTTGCGCCCGAAGTCGTCAGGAGGTGGTCCGAAGCCACCGCCCGGAGGCGGTGTGTCACCCGGCGGTCCGGGCGGCTGGGGCGGTACCGGCGGCATGGCCATACCGTCCAGAGTCGCCTCGAACCGGTCATGGGGCGACCCCCGCGCGGAGGTTGATACCGGCTCATGCCGTGGATCGAATGATTCCGGAACATTCCACGCGGGGGTCGGGGCGCGTCCGCACGCGCGCGTGCCGTCGGCGAAGGCCACTCACGGCCGACGGCACACGCGCGTGGGTTTCGTTCAGCCGCGCGCACCCAGCAGGTGGTCCATGGCGAGCTGGTCGAGCTGCTCGAAGGCCATGCCGCGGGCCGCGGCCGCCTCCACGTCGAAGTCCTCGAAGGCACTGCGGTCCGCGAGGAGCGACTTGAGGCCGTCCCCGGCCGTCTGCTGCGCCAGCTCGTCCAGACGCGAGGCGCGCAACGCCTCCTGGACCTGCGGGTCGCCGCGGAAGGCGGCCGCACGCTCCTTGAGGATGAGGTAGTTGCGCATGCAGCCCGCGGCCGACGCCCACACACCGTCGAGGTCCTCGGTCCGCGGCGGCTTGAAGTCGAAGTGCTTGGGACCGGCGTAACCGGCGCTCTCCAGGAGATCGACGAGCCAGAAGGCGGCACGCAGGTCACCCGCGCCGAAGCGGAGGTCCTGGTCGTACTTGATGCCGGACTGGCCGTTGAGGTCGATGTGGAAGAGCTTGCCCGCCCACAGGGCCTGCGCGATGCCGTGCGGGAAGTTCAGCCCGGCCATCTGCTCGTGGCCGACCTCGGGGTTCACGCCGTACAGCTCGGGGCGCTCCAGACGCTCGATGAACGCGAGCGCGTGGCCGACGGTGGGCAGGAGGATGTCGCCGCGCGGCTCGTTCGGCTTGGGCTCGATGGCGAAGCGCAGGTCGTAGCCCTGCTCGGTGACGTACTCGCCGAGGAGGTCGAAGGCCTCCTTCATGCGGTCCAGGGCGACGCGCACGTCCTTGGCCCCGCCGGATTCGGCGCCCTCGCGGCCACCCCAGGCGACGTAGGTCTCGGCGCCGAGCTCGACCGCCAGGTCGATGTTGCGGATCGTCTTGCGCAGCGCGTAACGGCGCACGTCCCGGTCGTTGGCGGTGAACGCGCCGTCCTTGAAGACGGGGTGCGTGAAGAGGTTGGTGGTCGCCATCGGCACCTTCATGCCGGTCGCGTCCAGGGCCTCACGGAAGCGCTTGATGTGGCTCTCGCGCTCGCTGTCCGAGGACCCGAAGGGGATCAGGTCGTCGTCGTGGAAGGTCACGCCGTGGGCGCCGAGCTCGGCCAGGCGCTGCACCGTCTCGACCGGGTCGAGGGCACGGCGGGTGGCGTCGCCGAACGGGTCCCTTCCCTGCCAGCCGACGGTCCAAAGGCCGAAGGTGAACCTGTCCTCGGGGGTGGGCTGGTAGTTCATGACGCGGCTCCTTGCTGCTCCGGACTATTTCGTCATGGCGGTTTACAAATTAGTATGCACACACGTCTCCGGGAAGAGACAAGGTGTCTTCAGGGAGAGACACCAGCCGCATCAAGATCATGAGCCGCGCAAAAAGGGAGAGCCCGATGTCAGCAGCCGAGGGTCCGCTCGTCGTCGGCGTGGACACGTCCACCCAGTCCACCAAGGCCCTGGTGGTCGACGCGGCCACCGGCCAGGTCGTCGCGCGCGGCCAGGCACCGCACACCGTGTCCTCCGGAGCCGGCCGGGAGAGCGACCCGCGCCAGTGGTGGGACGCCCTGTCCGAAGCCCTGCGCCAGTGCGGAGACGCCGCGCGCGAGGCCGCCGCGGTGTCGATCGGCGGCCAGCAGCACGGACTGGTCACGCTGGACGCGCGAGGCGAGCCGGCGCGTCCGGCCCTGCTCTGGAACGACGTCCGCTCGGCGCCGCAGGCCAGGCGCCTGATCGAGGAGCTGGGCGGCCCGAAGGCGTGGGCGGAGCGGACCGGAAGCGTGCCGGGGGCCTCCTTCACGGTCACGAAGTGGGCCTGGCTCGCCGAGCACGAGCCCGAGGCCCTGCGCGCCACTAAGGCCGTCCGCCTGCCCCACGACTACCTCACCGAGCGGCTCACCGGGGAGGGCACGACCGACCGCGGCGACGTCTCCGGCACCGGCTGGTGGGCGTCCGCCACGGAGTCGTACGACAGCGAGATCCTGGCGCACGTGGGCCTCGACCCCGCCCTGCTCCCCCGCGTGGTCCGGCCCGGCGAGGTGGCCGGAACCGTCCGCGACGGCCACGACCTGCCGTTCTCCAAGGGCACCCTGGTCGCCCCCGGCACCGGTGACAACGCGGCCGCCGCGCTGGGCCTCGGCCTGCGCCCCGGGACGCCGGTGATGAGCCTCGGCACGTCCGGCACGGTGTACGCGGTGTCGAAGCGGCGCCCCACCGACCCGACCGGCACCGTGGCGGGCTTCGCCGACGCCCACGGCGACTGGCTGCCGCTGGCCTGCACCCTGAACTGCACGCTGGCCGTCGACCGCGTCGCCGCCCTGCTGGGCCTGGACCGCGAGGCCGTGGAGCCGGTCTCGGGGGTCACCCTGCTGCCGTACCTCGACGGCGAGCGCACCCCGAACCTGCCGAACGCCTCAGGGCTGCTGCACGGCCTGCGCCACGACACCACCGGCGGCCAGCTCCTCCAGGCGGCCTACGACGGCGCCGTACAGGCACTGCTCGGGGCGCTGGACCTGGTGCTCGACGAGGACGCGGACCGTTCGACACCGCTGCTGCTGATCGGCGGCGGCGCCCAGGGCACCGCCTGGCAGCAGACCGTACGACGGCTCTCCGGACGGCCTGTCCAGGTTCCCGAGGCCAAGGAACTGGTCGCCCTCGGCGCCGCCGCGCAGGCCGCGGGACTGCTGACCGGCGAGGACCCGGGCGCGGTCGCCCGGCGCTGGAACACGGCCGCCGGGCCGGTGCTGGAGGCCGTCGAGCGGGACGACGAGACGCTGGCCAGGATCGCCGGGGTACTCTCCGACGCGGCGCCGCTGCTGGAGCGGGGGACCTCTGAGAAGTGAGGGAGGCATGACCGCACCGCTGCGCGACGCCCACCCGGCGGGCCCCGGGCGCGGCCTGCCCGACACCCAGCAGGGCATGCGCCGCCGCAACCTGGCCCGTGTGATGCACACCGTGAGTGCCGAGGGACCGCTGTCGCGTGCCGCGGTCGCCTCGCGCATCGGCCTGACCCGGGCCGCGGTGTCGACCCTCGTCGACGAACTCATCCGCTCGGGGCTCCTGGAGGAGCTCGGCCCCGAGCGTCCCGGCCGGGTGGGCAGGCCGGGTTCCGCGCTCGCCGTGAGCGGGCGCGGGCCCGCCGGAATAGGCGCCGAGGTCGGCGTGGACCACCTCGCGGTCTGTGCGGTGGATCTGCGGGGGCAGGTGCGCACGCGCTCGGTGCGGCACGGCGCGAACCGGGGCCGCGCCCCCGAGCCGGTGATCGCCGAACTCACCTCGCTGGTGCGCCGAGTGGTGGCGGAGGCGGAGAGCGAGGGCCTGTGGCCCGCCGGTCTCGCGGTGGCGGTGCCCGGTCTGGTGGCGCGTGACGCCCGGACCGTCGTCCGCGCCCCGAACCTCGACTGGCACGACACGGACCTGGGCACCCTGCTGCCCGAAGACCTCCCGCTGACCGTGGGCAACGAGGCCAACTTCGGCGCGCTGGCCGAACTCTGGCTCGGCGACGGCACCCCCCATGACTTCCTGCACGTCTCGGCGGAGATCGGCATCGGCGCGGCACTGGTCGTGGACGGGCAACTGCTGCGCGGCACCCGAGGTTTCGCGGGTGAGCTCGGCCATGTGCCGGTCCGCCCCGACGGGCCCCGGTGCCCCTGCGGCGGGCGCGGCTGCCTGGAGCAGTACGCCGGGGAGGAGGCGGTGCTGCGGGCGGCCGGCCTGGAGCCGGGCGAGGACCGGGTCGGACTGCTCGCGCAGCACGCGGCGGACGGCGACGAGGCCGTACGGGGCGCCCTGCGCGAGGCCGGACAGGCACTCGGCATCGCGCTGACCGGGGCGGTCAATCTGCTGGACCCCGAAGCCGTGGTGCTCGGCGGTGCGCTGGCCGGGCTCGCGCCCTGGCTGCTGCCCTCCCTGCGGGACGAGCTGGCCCGGCGCACGGCGGGTCCGGCCTGCCCGGTGTCCGTGTCCGGCCTGGGTTCGCAGGGACCGCTGCTGGGGGCGGCCCACTCGGTGGTGCGGGCCGTACTGGACGACCCGGCGGTTGTGGGCGAACGGGCCTGAGTGCCCGTCAGCTCACCCGATCGAGTGAGCCGGTTGTCCACATTTCCCACGTTGTCCACCGGAACACCGAGCGTCCCTCTTCCCAACCGGCCGCCGCCGTACCGTCATTCACGCGAGGCACGCAGATGCCGTGAACGATCGGACTTCGCGAGGTCCTGGTCGTCCGCGACACCAGCCACACCTGCGTGGCAAAGATCCGTGAGGAACGGCTGTCGGCGCGCGAGACTCACCGCGGAGCGCACGACCGGCGCCGTGAGACCGCGGTGGTCCCGCGTGGCTGACACCGCTGAGACGAAGGGCACTTGATCCATGGAACGCACCATGCCGCTGCTCGACAGACGGCGGCTGCTGAAGGGGGCCGTACTGGCCGCCGTACCGTACGCACTGCTTCCCGAGACCCGCGCCGGGGCGGCCCCGCAGCCCGTCGACCACCCGCTCGCCGAATGGCAGCCGGCCACGCCGTCCAACTTCACGGCATCGGACCGCCCCTGGTCCTACCGGGTGGACCGGGTGGTCGTCCACGTCACCCAGACCACCTACACCGACGCCCTGGACATCTTCCGCAACCCGGCGAAGGCGGTGTCCGCCCATTACGTCGTGCGATCGGCCGACGGTCACATCGCGCAGTGCGTGCGGGAGGCGGACGTCGCCTGGCATGCCGGGAACTGGGACTACAACACCCGCAGCGTCGGCATCGAGCACGAGGGCTGGGTGGACAAGCCGGCCTACTTCACCGAAGCCCTCTACCAGGAGTCCGCGAAGCTGGCGGCGGGGATCTGCGGGAGATACGGCATCCCCAGGGACCGCGCGCACATCATCGGGCACTACGAGGTGCCGGGCGCGGACCACACGGACCCGGGCCCCTACTGGGACTGGGACCGCTACCTGCGCTTGGTCCAGGCCGTGTGAGCCGCGCATCGTTCTGGTGACGCCGGTCGAAGAGGTTGTTTGCGCGCGCACCGGGAGTGACGATGTTCCCAGCCGCATCGCGTTCCGGGGAGGCCGAGTTGACCGATCCATGGGTGGCCCTGGAGCCGGGGGCCGACCTTGCCGAGCAGGTCAGGCTGCTGCGGCGGGCGCATGAGACGTTCACCGAGGCGGGCACGGTGCAGCGGGCGGTGCGCCCGGTGGTGGCCGACTCGTGGCGGCGTTCCGCGCGGGCCGGTGTCGGGCCCGACGGGACGGCGGACGTCGAACTCAGCGACGGTGACCTCGGCGCGTATCGGGCCGAGCATCCGCTGGCGCGGGTCATGCCGCTGTTCCGCGAGCTGATGGGCACCTTCGCCTCCGACGGGGAGCATCTGCTCGCGGTGTGCGACGAACACGGCAGGCTGCTGTGGGTCGAGGGCCACGCGAGGACCCGACGGCAGGCCGAGTGGATGAACTTCGTGCCGGGTGCGCGGTGGGCGGAGGCCGCCGTCGGGACGAACGCCCCGGGTACGGCGGTCGCGGTGGACCGTCCGGTGCAGGTCTTCGCGGCCGAGCACTTCATCCGCCGGGTGCAGCCGTGGACCTGCGCGGCGGCACCGGTGCACGATCCGCGGACCGGGCGGGTGCTGGGCGCCGTGGACATCACCGGCGGGGACGGGCTCGCGCATCCGCACAGCCTGGGCTTCGTCCAGGCGGTCGCGCGGGCCGCCGAGTCCCAGCTGGCGCTGCTTCTCCCCCACCAGCCGGCCACCGACAGACCTGAGCTGAGCGCACTGGGCCGGGACGAGGCACTGCTGGTCGCCGGCGGCCGCAGGGTCAGGCTCAGCCGCCGGCACAGCGAGATCCTGGTGCTGCTGTCCCGGCATCCGGAGGGTCTGACCGGGGACGAGCTGTCGTGCGCGCTGTACGAGGACGAGTCGGTGACGCCGGTGACGCTGCGGGCCGAACTGGCGCGGCTGCGCCGGGTTCTGGGACCGGGGCTGCTGGCGTCGCGGCCGTACCGGCTGACCGTGCCGGTCGAGTCGGACGTGGCGGTCGTCGAGCGGCGGCTGGAGAGCGGGGCGGTCGCGGCGGCGGCCACGGGGTACGCCGGCCCGCTGCTGCCGGCCTCGCAGGCTCCAGCGGTGGCGCGGCTCAGACGCCGGGTCGCGGACGGGCTGCGGACGGCGTTGATCGCCCGCCGGGATCCCGACCTGCTGGCGGACTGGGCACACGCTCCGTGGGGCGAGGACGACGTCGAGGTGTGGCGGGCGCTCGCGGCCGTACGGCCCACGGCGAGCGTCCGGGCAAGGCTGGCCGCGCTGGAGTCGGAGCTGACCGCGCCGACGGCAACGTGGTTGCAACGTCCGCGCTCCTAGCCTCACGCGCAGAGCCGCCCAACGGCGGGCGGCGCTGCTGAAGGAGGCTGGCCAGCATGACCCGTTACGCGGCACCCGGCACCGAGGGCGCGATCGTCTCCTACCAGGCGCGCTACGACCACTTCATCGGCGGCGAGTACGTGCCGCCGGCGCGCGGCCAGTACTTCGAGAACCCGTCCCCGGTGAACGGGCAGCCCTTCACCGAGGTCGCACGGGGCACCGCGGAGGACGTGGAGCGGGCGCTGGACGCCGCGCACGCCGCCGCCCCGGGCTGGGGCCGGACCTCCGTGACCGAGCGGTCCGACATCCTGCTGAAGATCGCCGACCGCATGGAGGCGAACCTGGAGCAGCTGGCCGTCGCGGAGAGCTGGGAGAACGGCAAACCGGTGCGCGAGACGCTGGCGGCCGACATCCCCCTGGCCATCGACCACTTCCGGTACTTCGCGGGGGCGATCCGCGCGCAGGAGGGTTCGCTCGGCGAGCTCGACGACGACACGGTGGCGTACCACTTCCACGAGCCGCTCGGTGTCGTCGCGCAGATCATCCCGTGGAACTTCCCGATCCTGATGGCGGTGTGGAAGCTGGCCCCGGCCCTCGCGGCGGGCAACGCGGTCGTCATCAAGCCCGCCGAGCAGACCCCGGCCTCCCTCCACTACTGGATGAGCCTGATCGCGGATCTGCTGCCGCCGGGCGTGGTGAACATCGTCAACGGCTTCGGGGTGGAGGCCGGAAAGCCGCTCGCGTCCAGCCCGCGGGTGGCCAAGGTGGCGTTCACCGGCGAGACCACCACGGGGCGGCTGATCATGCAGTACGCCTCGGAGAACATCAAGCCGGTCACCCTCGAACTGGGCGGCAAGTCGCCGAACATCTTCTTCGACGATGTCTGGGCGCGGGACGACGACTTCCGCGACAAGGCGCTCGAAGGGTTCACGATGTTCGCCCTCAACCAGGGCGAGGTCTGCACCTGCCCGTCCCGGGCCCTGATCCAGCGCGGCAACTACGCCGAGTTCCTCCAGGCGGCCGTCGCCCGCACCGAGCTCATCAAGCCGGGCCATCCCCTGGACACCGACACGATGATCGGCGCCCAGGCCTCCAACGACCAGCTGGAGAAGATCCTCTCCTACCTGGACGTCGGCCGTCAGGAGGGCGCGAAGGTCTTGACCGGCGGCGAACGCATCGATTGCGACGGCGAGTTGAAGGGCGGCTACTACGTCCAGCCGACGATCTTCGAGGGCGACAACCGTATGCGGATCTTCCAGGAGGAGATCTTCGGGCCCGTCGTCTCGGTGACGTCCTTCGACGACTTCGACGACGCCCTGAAGATCGCCAACGACACGCTGTACGGCCTCGGCGCGGGCGTGTGGACCCGGGACATGAACACGGCGTACCGGGCGGGCCGGGCGATCCAGGCGGGCCGCGTCTGGACCAACTGCTACCACGCGTACCCGGCGCACGCCGCGTTCGGCGGGTACAAGCAGTCGGGGATCGGGAGGGAGACGCACAAGATGATGCTTGAGCACTACCAGCAGACGAAGAACCTTCTTGTTTCGTACAGCCCGAAGAAACTCGGCTTCTTCTAGAGCCTGAAGTCGGTTGCCTGGAGCCTTCGTTACGCTCCAGGCGTGCACGAAGCCTGGGCGTCGGGGCGCTCAGCGCTCCGACGCCCCCGGCCGCCTGCGGACCCGAGGAGCTGAACGTGACCGGCCTCGACGCCTCACCGACGTGCTCGACTATCCGCACGGAGTCGGCGCCCACCTGCCAAGTCTCCGGAGGCCGTTGGGGGGTCCGGAGACTTGGCAGATGGGTTCAGTCCCAGACCAGATTGAGGGAGCTCTCGAAGTTGACGTATCCGGCGCGGGCGAAGGACTTCGCCATGGGGACGTTGCCGAGGTCCGTCGATGCCCTGATCCGGTCGACGCCCTCGGCGGCCAGGATGCGGGTGCCCTCGGCGAGGATCTCGTCGATGTAGCCGTTGCCGCGGTGTGCGGGCAGGACACCGATGTACGCGATGATCGGGTGGTAGCTGTTGCGGGCCGGGACCACGAAGCCCACCGGAGCGCCTCCGCCAGGGAGTTCGGCGATGCGCCACCACTCGTGCGGGCTCTTGAACCCGGCGAACTCTCCGTCGTAGTGCCGTTCCGCCGCTTCGCGCGGGCTCAGTCCGGATGCCAGGTCCGCCTGGCTGTTGGCGTCGAGAGTCCCCTCCATGACCGGGGTCATCAGGGCGAGGAGGTCCTCACGGTGGGCCACCGGGCGGAAGACGAGACGCCCCCTGGGCTCCGGGAGCAGGGAGGACGGGGTCCACTGCAGCCGCAGCCGCTCGGCCAGCAACCGTGCTCCGGTGCTCTCCAGTACGCGCGTGCGGGATTCGACCACCTCGCGCGCCGCGGGGTCCTCGTGCCAGTCGGGCGGGACGAAGCGGCCGTATTCAGGCAGCTTCGCGCCCGCCGGGAAGACGGTCGCCGTCGCCGTCTCGAACAGCCGCAGGCCGATCTCGTCGCGGTCTGCCCTGGGCAGCGTGTCGTCGATGTCGAAGAAGTCGAACTTCAGCGGGACGTCACCGCCCGGGGCCGTCCACCAGGCGAGCCGGGCGAGGAGAAGGTCGCCGTCCAGGGCCACCCATGACCACTCGGGGCGGCGGCAGCCGACGGCGAAGTCCTCGGTCAGTTCGTGGTCGAGGACGTAGGAGAGCCGGCAGAAGAGATCGATCTCCTCGGGGCCGGTCAGAGGTCGGTAGCTCACCGATGTCAGTTGCAAGTCAACTCCTGTGAAGGGATGCAGCGCTCCGGGCCCGGTATGGCGTGCTGGTCAGACACGCGGGGTGTCCGGGCAGCGGGCGTCGCGGACCGCATGACGCTCAGGCCGATTCGAGGATCGGGCGAATTTCGAGCGCCTCCGGGGTGGGGAAGCCGCGGGCCAGCTCGATGGCCTCGGCGTGGTCGGCAACTTCCAGTACGATCCAGCCTCCGAGGGTCTCCTCGCCGCTGTGCACGGGCCCCTCGGTCACCGCTGCGGACCCGTCCGCCGTCTTGCGCACGGTGACGGGGCCCCGGTGCTCGGTGTCGAGGGCGTCTCCTCCCGCCAGCTTGCCCGCTGCCGCGAGTTCGCCGATCCAGGTCTCGTACGCCTGCCGGTAGCCGGCGCGGTCGGCCTGGATCCGGGCGCGTGACGCATGCGTCTCGAAGATCACGAGAGCGTATTTCATGAGGCGTTCCTCTGTTCGGTGTTCTTGGTGGTGGTGGCTCTGGTGGTGGCTCTGGTGGTGGCCGGTTTGATGCGGGCCAGTGCGCCTGTCTCCAAGGCCGTCCACAGGGCGCCGTCCGGGCCCACTGTGATCCCGTGCGGCTCGGAGGCCGGGATGGGCAGGTCATGGACGGCGACCGTGCCGTCCGAGGTGACCGAGCCGACGCGGTTGCCGCTCCACTCGGTGAACCACGCCGCGCCGTCGGCGTCGGTGGTGACGGCGTGCGGCCGGGCAGAACGGTCGGGCAGCGGGTACTCGGTGATCCGGCCGCCGGGTGCCATCCGGCCGATCTGACCGGCCGCGAACTCGGTGAACCAGACACTTCCGTCCGGGCCCACGGCGATACCCACCGGCGCGGCCGCCTCGGTGGGGAGCGCGTGGACCGTGATGCGGCCGTCCATGCCGATACGGCCGATGGCGTTGGCCTGATTCATCGTGAACCACATCGCGTCCCCGGCCGCGGCGATAGCGGAGGGGAACGCGCCGGTGCGTGGCAGCGGGTACTCCGTGGCCGTTCCGTCGGTGGTGAGGCGGCCGATGCGGTCGGCGGCCGCCTCGGTGAACCACAGCGCGCCGTCCGGCCCTGCGGCGATGCCGAAAGGCCCGCATTCCGCGGTCGGCGGCGTGAACGCGGTCACCCGGCCGGCCGTCGTGATCCGCCCGACCCGGTGCGCCCGGTACTCCGTGAACCACAGCGCGCCGTCCGGCCCGTTGCTGATGACCGTCGGGCCGCTGTCCGGGGCGAGTCGATGACTGGTCGGCTCCTGTCCCGGGACGAGCCGGCCGATCCTGCCGCTGTGCACCATGGTGAACCACAGCGCGTCGTCCGGGCCTGTGGTGATCGCGTACGGGCCGCTGTCGCGACCGGACACCGCGTACTCCTCGATGGCCGGGGGCGTCACCGCTGCCCCAGACCTTCGGCAGTGGCGATGCGCTCGATGTCCTGCGGGGATCCGGCCATGATGGTGCGGGCGTGCGCGGTCACCAGCTCGACCGGCCAGTCCCACCAAGCTGCCCGTGTGAGCCGTTCGATGCCGCTGTCGTCGAAGCGCTGTCTGATGGTCCGGGCCGGGTTCCCGCCCACGATGGTGTACGGCGGCACGTCGACGGTGACCACCGCTCCGGCCGCGATCACCGCACCGTCGCCGATCCGCACCCCCGGCATCACGGTGACTCCGTATCCGAACCACACGTCGTTGCCGACCACAGTGTCCCCGCGGCTGGGCATGCCGGTGACGAGGTCGAGGGTCTGCTCGGCCCACTCGCCGCCGAACATGGTGAAGGGGAAGGTGGACACCCCCATCGACGGATGGTCCGCGCCCGCCATCAGGAACCGGGTGCCCGTGGCGATCGCGCAGTACTTGCCGATGGTCAGCCGTTCCGGACCGTAGGCGTACAGCACATTTCGCTGCGCGAAGTCGGTCGCCCCTTCGGGGTCGTCGTAGTAGGTGAAGTCACCTGCCACGACGTTGGTCCCGGCGACCAGTGGCTTGAGGAAGACGACCCGCTCGTGGGCAGGCAGTGGATGGATGGTGGCCGGGTCAGGTGCCTGGGCGGCGCTCGGGTCAGATGTCACGCGGGGATCTCTCCGTGGGAGTTCGTGCTCGGCGGGCGGATCCCGGGGCGGCGAGGCCCTGTGACCGATGAGGTACGCGCCTTCCGCGCGCGGTCCACGCCTTTCGGGTCGTCGGCCGAATTGGGCGAGCCGGTGTTGCAGCCTGATGCCGGCTCATGTCACCTGCGGGAGGCGGCCTCCCGGCCCGGTACCCAGCATGCGTATCGGGCAGCCCGGGAACAACTGCCGATCTTGATATGGTCGTTCACCCAGAGGTTTACGAATCCGGGGGACCAGGACAAAACCGGGGACACGATGGAACTGCGGGACATAGAGATCTTCCTGACGCTCGCGGAGGAGCTCCACTTCGGCCGCAGCGCCGAACGCCTGCATGTCTCCCCAGCCCGTGTCAGCCAGGCGATCAAGAAACAGGAACGCCTCATCGGCGCCCAGCTCTTCGAGCGAACCAGCCGCCACGTGCGGATGACCCCCATCGGAGAGGTGCTGCTCCAGCGGCTGAAGCCGGCATACGAGGGCATTCAGGAAGCCGTGGCGGAGGCGACCAGCATCGCCCGCCACTCGGCCGGCACGCTGACGTTGGGGGTCATGGGCGCGCAGATGCACGACATGACCCCGGTCCTGGCCCTCTTCCGAGCCCGGTACCCGTCCGCCGAACTCCGGTTCCGGGAAGTGTTTTTCAGCGATCCGTTCGGAGCCTTGCGGGCCGGCGAGGTCGACGCGGTGACCACCTGGCTGCCGGTCCGCGAGCCGGACCTGACCGTCGGAGTGGTGCTGCGCGAGGAACCGCTCCACCTGATGGTGGCCGCGGATCACCCGCTCGCCAAGCAGAAGTCGGTGAGCATGGAGGTCCTCGGCGACCACATCGTGCCGGGCCTGAACGGTTCCATTCCCTCCTACTGGGAGACCGCCGTCCTGCCGGCCCGCACTCCGGCCGGACGCCCCGTCCGCCGCGGCCCGGCCGTCGCCACCTTCTACGAGATCCTTGCCCTTGTCGCAGCAGGCGACGCGGTCTGCACAGTCCCCGACGAGGGGCGGCGTTACAACGCGCAGACCGACGTCGTCTACCTCCCCCTCCACGATGCCCCGCCCGTCCAGTGGGCCCTGATCTGGCGCACGGACCGCGCGACACCACTGGTACGCGCGCTCGCCGAGGCGGCGACGGACTGCGGGGACGCAACTGGGCGGTAGAGACGGGACACTTCGGCATCGGTGTAGTTCCCCTTTGCCGAGCAGGCACCCGGCCTCACCCGCCGGTACGGACGTCGGACCGAGCGGCCGCAACACGCTTTAGCGCTTGGGAGCGACGAGGCTGTCCGGCTTCTTGCGGGGCCTGCCCCGCCCTGGTCGGGGGATGCGGATCTTCTCCAGCACCGGTTTGAACTGTGTGCCGTCCACTCGCTGACCTAAGGTCACAGGGTCATCAGACCGAGGTCTTCAACGACCTTGGCCAAGGCACGAATCTGGTCGGTCTCGCTGTTCGTGTGCCAGCTCAAGGCCCAGCGGCTGGCGGGGCGTCATGGATGAGGATGTGGGCGATGTCAGGCCGCCCGTAGTAGCGCGGCGCGTGCGCGTGCACGGGGCACACCGCTTCCCCGCCGGCGACGATGGCGAGTAGTCGCGTGCCGTCGACTGCAGTCGGCCCTTGGGGGATCGGCCGCCCGCTGGAGGTGTGGGCGGGGATCAGCGCCTCTCGCCAGTAATCGGGTGCGGCGCCGGTCAGGACGGTCTCGTCGGCAAGGTCCTCGTAGGAGATGGAGTCCCGCTTCACCAGGGGGTGGGCGGAGGAGACGCACAACACGACGGGTTCGGTGTAGGCAACCGAACCCACCGTGAGGTCCGGGTTAACCGTCAGGTTAACGCGCCGTGCGGGAAGGATCGTTGCCGGGAGCTCTGCCGGCGGGAGGCTGTGATTACCGAGGTCGGGCACGGGGCGGCACACCGGGTGGAGCGCCTGAGGCAGCTCATGCGCAACACCCCGCCGATGCGACACCCAGTGAGCAGGAGGCAGGCGCCAGTCGACGTTGGGTTCCGGCTCCGTTCCCTCAAGTGGTGCGTAGCCCACGACGGGCACCTACGGCCGCCTCGCCGGTCCAGCGCCTTGTCGGGACCTCCAAGAGGTCCGCACAGAACCCGTTGATCGTGCGACTGTCCGCTTGATGCTCGTCGGTCAGTTCGGGGGGAGAGGAACTCTCGGCCGTGGATCGTCTCCGACGAACTGTGGCTGCTGATCGAGCCGTTACTGCCGGAGCCCGGCGCCGAAAGGCCCGGCGTCTGGGACCGGCTCCATGCCGTCCTGCCGACGAAACTGCGGGCGGCGAAGCAGCCGACGCGGGCGCCTTCCCCCGGACGGCCGCTGGGTGACCCGTGGCGGATGCGCGACAGCAACTGCTGGACTGCTGGCCCATCCTCGTCGACCTTGAACGCGGAAATGTGCGGTTCGGGACTCTGGAAGAGCGGCAGCTGTGGAGGAAGCCGAGCGCCTGAAGAGGCTGCGGCTGCCCCGCAACCCAGTTACGGGACGGCCCTTCAGGGGCCATGAGCCCCTCCGGACGCACTCAACAAGCGCCCTCGAGCACTCCACTGCCAAGACGCGGAGCAGACCCTTGAATCTTGGACAGGCGCGACACATGGCCGATGACTATCGTTGATGGAAGAGGTTGAGATACCGGGCGGCCCGCCAGGGGCAGCGGGTTCGCGCTGCAAGACGCCCACCCACCCGTGGCTGTCCGCTCCCTCTCCCACCACAATGCAGGGTGTTGAGGGCCCATGGACGGCTATAAAACGCGGATCGAGCTTCGCGGAACGGGTTGGACAGGCCGGCAGACGGTCCAGATCCTGATCGACGGGCCATCCATCGCGATGAACCGCGTCCTCCAGGGCCTCCCCGGCGCCAAAGCACAGGTATCGGCGGAGCGGCAGGACCACCGATCCGGAGACGGAGTCCGGCCGGATGGCACTGGCACCTTCGTCTGCCGGGTATCCACGTCGCGGCTCGCGGCGGGAGAACACCACGTCACGGCCGTGTCTTGGCCTGACGGGCATGAGGCCAGGGTGGAGACCACCGTGGTCGTCCGTGAGCGCAACAACGGTGGCCACGCTCCCCAAGCGGCCGTCGAAGGTGGGGAGGCGTCTGCCGACGACGCGGGGCGGAAAGCGACAGTCCCTTCGAGCGTGAACGGTTCCACGGGGAACGTCGTTTCGGCCACCTCGGATGCATCCCGTCCGGTGTCCGGGAAACGCAGATCTCGCAGGTACTCGCTCCCGCGCCCACACAGCTCACCTCTAGGCCCTGTGACATACGCGCCGGCCGCGGATTCCGCACAACCATACGACCGTTTCCGAGCAGTCCCGACAGACCGCAACTCCCATACCCCATCGGCCGACACAGTTGGAGCGCAGCCATGGCATCACCAGTCCTGACCGACCACAATATCCCTTGGACATCGACCATCCCGGCGAACCAGGGCAAGCCCGCCACGCTCTTCGTGCGGGAACGCAACGGCACCAAGCCAAGCCACGCACGCCAGCCTGTCCTGATGCTCCACGGACGCAGTGTGCCGGGGCTGGCTGGCTTCGATCTCCAGTACGACAAGTACAGCTGGGCGCAATTCCTGGCTGACGCGGGCTACGACGTGTTCGTCATGGACCTTCAGGGATCCGGCCGATCCACACGCCCCGAGATGGGCGACCCGCGCAACGTGAACCCCGCCCAGAAGTACCTCTTGGTAGACCATCCAGGAGGCGCGTTGACCCCCGTGCAATACACCTCCCAGCTGGACAATTCCCAGAGCAATTGGGACGAGGTGCACAAGGTCGTCACCTACATCAAGGACCTCACGGGCGCGCCCAAGGTCGACCTCATCGGCTGGTCAGCCGCCTCTCAGCAACTCGGCCCGTACGCCATCCAGCACAAGGAGAACGTCAAGAGCCTGCTCCTGCTCGCGCCGATCTTCCCGCCCAACGGCAGGCAGAGCAAGCCCGGTACCCGATGGGACCCACCGGTGTCCCTGCCGGTGAGCGCGCCCTCTTCCGTATTCGGTTTTCCCATGGCTCTCACCACCAAGTCGGGTTTCACCACCGCGTGGGACAGGGACGTGGACTGCCACAAGCAGCGTGAGGACGGGATGGTCGACGTGGTCTGGAAGGCGATCATGGAGAATGACGCCCTTGGCGCCAAGTGGGGCCCCGACGTGGCAGGGGCGCCCGAGGGCGTCATGCGGGTCAAGAACCAGTACTGGTGGGGCTGGAATTCCACCACCGTGCCGCTGGACGGCACCCTCGGCTCCGACGTCCCCGTGCTCATCATTTACGGGGACCTCGATTCCACGGTGAACACGTCACCCGACCTCGGCCTGCTGTACTTCTCGGTGCCTGCGCTCTACCAGGCCATTCCCGGGGCTCATAAGCTGATGTTCCGCATCGCCTGCGCGGGTCACCAGATCGTCTGGGAACGCAAGGCCAAGGTAGTACACAACATGTCCCGACAATGGCTCAACAACGGCACCGTGGAAGACCTGGCCAAAGGCAGCTTCTTCCTGGATGAGGACGGCGTCCTCACTCCGGTGGGCTGACCCTGTGCGTTGAACCTTGCCGCCTCTTGATGGATGTCAGGTCCGACGCACTGCGGCACACGGCGCGCCGACGGCTCGGTGGTTGGACGCCGGAGGCCCATCGCGCCTGGCAGCCCCGCATCGGGTCTTTGCAGGAGGGCCGGCACGAGCCCGGGCGCTGCCGAGCCGTCGATGAAACGCAGAGCCTGCTGCCGCAGCACCCCTCCAACGTGGACGTGGTGCGGCAGCAGGCTCTGCGCATCACCAGCGGCATCACCGCCTCCCAGGAAGAGCAGGCGGCGAAGAAGGGGCATCGCACGCCAGACCGTCCGGCCGAACGCCGCCGCGGACTCCCCCACCGGCTACGGCCCCGGCGACCTGCAGTCGGCCTAAGGCCTGACCTCCAGGACCATCGTCGCCATCGTCGACGCCTACAACGGCCGAACGCCAAGTCGGACCTGGCCAACACCCACGACAGCCAGGCTCTGATGCCCCCGTCCGGAACCTTGGGTTGCTGGGCGTGTTTGTCGTACTGGGTTGCCTGGAGGCAACAGTGCCTCACCACTTGGCGCCACCGTATGACCTCCAGGTGAGAGGTAGAAACGCCCTGCTGCGACAGGACTGCGGCCCCGGACGGCCCTTCGCCGTGCGCCCTGGTCAAGGGCCGCCTCCCGTTCCGCCCACGATCCTGCAAGGTCGAGTCCGGTGCGTACCGGGCGGGGCCCGGCCGGAAGCGGTAGGGGCTGCGGTCGGCGGACGCCGCAGTTGCATGATGCCCGTCGGCGGGTCCCCGCGCAGTGGCCGGACGCGGCCGTCGGCGGGCGACGGCCGCCCGTGTACGAAGGAACAGCCACTGTCGGCTCCGGATACTCAGGATCCGCCGGCACTGTTCCGCCGTACACGCGTGGCGGACCGCACGGTGCCCGGGCAGAGCTCCGTCACCGGGTGTCGCGCGGGCGAGGGGCCTACCGTGGGAGATGGTCCCGGCGTCGGCTCCGCTGACCGGCCGGTCGTTCACGCCGGGGGCGAGGAGGCACGAGATGTCCGATGCGATACGGGACACCACGGCCCGGCGTGTACGACATTTCGTCGACGCCGGATATCCCGACGCCGGGCCCGTGGAGGCGGCGGTGGAGGGAGCCGTCTACCGACTCGGGGACGGAACGGTGGCCAGGGTGTGGGAGCGCCGACGGGGATCCGAACTGCGGCGGATGCAGCGTTTCTACGCCGATGCCTCGGAGCACCTGCCGTTCGGCACCCCGGAGATCCTCGCCGTCGAGGACATCGGCGGTGTCCCGATGACCGTGGAGCGGGAGCTGACCGGCGAGCCCTTGGCGGGCAGGATCCGCACCGACGACCCGGACGAGGTGCTGCCCGAAGCGGTCGACTGCCTGGTCGGCGTGCTGCGCGCCCTCGCGGACGCCCATGACGTCGACGAGGTCAAGCACCTTCCTGTGCTGGACGAGGAACGCCCGCTGTGGGAAGACCACACCACTTTCGGATCCGCCCTGGCGGACCTGGTGGACCGGCGGGTCAGCCGGTGCGCGGACCGGCTCTCCACGCAGGTCCGCGACTTCGACGACACGCGTGCCCGGCTGCTTCGGAAGCTGCGCTCACTCCCCCGTACCGACGAGGCGGTCGTCCACGGTGACGTCTTCCCGGAGACCGTGCTGGTGGACGACGACCTGCGGCCGCTCGCCCTCGTGGACTACGGCTTCCTGTCCACGGGCGGGGACCCCCGGTTCGACGCCGCCGTGGCCGCGGCCATCTTCCCGGCGGGCACCGAGCACGCCCCGGAGATCACCCGGCGGCTCACCACGCGGTTCGCCGACGAGTTCGGCTACGCGGTCGACGACCTCCTGCTGTACCGGGCCGCCTATGCGATGGCCACGAGCGACGCCTTCGCGCCGGGCGGCGCTGACGAGCACTTCGCCTGGTGCGTCACCGTGCTCGAGGACCCGGCCGTCGCCGAGTCCCTGCACCGATGACGCACCGCGGGCAGCCGGGCAGCCGGGTAGTTCCGGTGACGGCGTGTGCGGAGCCCTACGATCCCGAGCGGATTTATGGGCACGTGGCCCGGGCAAGCGGCAGGACCGCATCGTGGTGGCTGCAGGCCTGTCGGACCCCGCAGGACCTTCGCCCCGCGTACCGAGCCCCATGATTCCGTCGGCGAACCTGAACACCCACTAACCCGTCCTGACGGGCTGAGCAGCCACCCCTGCGTGACGCTGGGACCTCACAAGGGGCCCGTGCCCGCGCGCTGTCGAGGCTTCAGGCTTTCGGCCGTCGCCCCGTTCTGGGGATCACCGTGTGACCTGTGCGTGCCGGTCGCGCTCATCGGTCGTGCGAAAGATCATCACGTGCTGCCACCGGATCCGGTGCGCTCCGGGGACGGGCGTTCTCGCTAGTGCTCTGACCGCATAGGTTCGCCGGGTTGGCGGTCATGACGGTTGGATGTGCGGTGACGTCCCAACCGACCGCTGGAGGCGCGGTGGCCGAGCCTGTCCGTGTGCGCAGACTGACCGACCAGGAGGGGCAGAAGCTGCAGCAGATCGTGCGCCGCGGTAGCACCAGCTCGGTGCGCTACCGGCGCGCGATGATGCTGCTGGCCTCGGCCGGCGGGAACCGGGTGCCGGTGATCGCACAGCTGGTGCAGGCCGACGAGGACACCGTGCGCGATGTGATCCACCGGTTCAACGCGATCGGCCTGGCCTGCCTGGACCCTCGGTGGGCGGGAGG
>NZ_KB911586.1:0-67219 GCF_000383615.1 Streptomyces canus 299MFChir4.1
GGGGCGCCTCAGTCGGCCCTGTTGATCGGGGACCCCTGCTGCACCTGCCTGGCGCCTGATCGCCGTACGGGCTCGTGCCGGTTCCCCGCGCCCCTGGAGGGGCGCGGCCGCTCCGCCGTGTTGATCCGGGACCGGTACTACACCTGCCGTTCACCCTGTTCGCCGGGGAATGTTGGGTTCCGTGAGCAGGCTGCTCGTGTGAGACGAATCGTAGGGATCGTCCTCGCGGTCCTGCTGGTCGGCGGCGTGGTGGCAGCCGTCGTGGCGGGCCGGGAAGCGGACGACAAGGGCACGGCAACGAAGACCGTGCAGGGAGTGATCGGATCGGAGAAGGCCGAGTTCTTCGAGGATCCGGACGTGGTGAAGGCCCTCGCCGCCAAGGGCTACACCGTGAAGGCCGAGACCTCCGGGTCCTGGGCCATGGAGGGGCTGGACCTGGGCGGGTACGACTTCGCCTTTCCGTCCAGCCAGGCACCGGCCACCGAACTCGCCGCGAAGCACGGGGTACGGGGGACCCTCCCGCGGCCCTTCTACTCGCCCCTGGTCGTCGTGGCCCACAAGAACGCCGCCGAGGTCCTCGCGCGCAACGGCCTGGCCACCCTGGACGCCGAACACCGCGGCACCCTCAAGATGGCCGCCTACATCGACGCGGCCCGCGCGGACCGCACCTGGCAGCAGCTCAAGGGGGCGAGCAAGTACGGAGAGTTGACCGGCACCCTCTACCTCTCCAGCACCGACCCGGAGACCTCGAACTCCGGCGCCCTCTACCTCGCCGCCGCCTCCTATGCGGCGAACCGCGGCAAGGTCGTCTCGAGCGCCACCGAGGTCGCGAGGACGACTCCCCTGCTGCACAAGCTCGTCAGCGTGCAGGGCGCCCAGCAGTCCAGCACGGACGCGGCCTTCCGGGACTTCGTCAGCGGCGCCGGCAATCCGCTCGTGCTGGTCTACGAGTCCCAGGTCGCCGCGCTCCTCGCGGCCGGGCAGCACCCCGACGACCTGGTCGTCCTCTACCCGGACACCACGGTCGACAGCGACCACACGGTCGTACCGCTGACCGAGAACGGCCAGGCCGTCGCCGGACTCCTCGCCACCGACCCGCGGTTGCGTCGGCTGGAGGTCCGGCACGGGTTCCGGCCGCAGGGCGAGGCCACCCAGTTCGCCTCGGCCACCACCTATCTCAAGCAGGAACTGACCGGCGTCCGCCAGGCGCCCGTGCCCACCTCCGCGGTGCTGCACGAGCTGGCGCGACGGGCGCGGGGATGACGGGGGGACAGCACCGATGACATCCATGAACTCCATGAACTCCATGAACGACAACGACACCTTCACGCTCACTCCGCCCGAGCCCGTGGCCGCCGTGCCGCGCGAGAGGGCCGGCGGGCTCGTCCCCGTCGACGACTCCGTGCGGATCGACATGGCCGGGAAGGCCGCCGCGTACGTCGAGGGACTCGCGACGCTCGACGCCCGCTCGCCCGAGTTCGCCGGCAAGGTCGGTGAGATCACCGCGCTCGGCGCCGGCGAACTGCGGGGCGCCGCCGCGCAGTCCAACCGGATGCTGGAGCGGACCGTGCGCAGCCTGCCGGACAAGGGCGGGGACGCCCAGTCCCAGGTGGCCGGATCGCTCGTCGAACTGCGGCGCGTGGTCGAGGACCTGGACCCGAGGGACCTGTCCGCCTCAAAGGGCCGCAAGTTCCTGTCCCGGCTCCCCGGCGGCAACAGGCTGCGCGACCACGTCGCCAAGTACGCGTCCGCGCAGGGGACGTTGAACAGGATCGTGGGCTCGCTGCGCGGCGGTCAGGACGAACTGCGCAGGGACAACGCCGCGTTGCAGACCGAGCGGGTCCGCCTGTGGGAGACCATGGGCAAGCTCCAGGAGTACGTCGTGCTGACCGAGGCCCTGAACGCGGCCGTCGAGCAGCACATCTCCGCCGTGGGAGACCCCGGGGCGGCCGACTCGCTCCGCGCCGACGTGCTCTTCCCGGTCCGGCAGAAGCACCAGGACCTGCTCACCCAGCTCGCCGTCTGCGCCCAGGGCTACCTCGCCATGGACGTCGTACGGCGCAACAACGAGGAGCTGATCAAGGGCGCCGACCGGGCGGCCACGACCACCGTGTCGGCCCTGCGGATCTCCGTGATGCTGGCCTCCGCGCTCGACAACCAGAAGAAGGTCGTCGATCAGGTCAACGCCCTGCGCGGGACGACCGAGGACCACATCCGGGGCAACGCCGAGATGCTGGCGACCCAGAGCGGGGAGATCCAGCGCATCGCGGCCGACCCGGCGGTCGGCGCCGAGACCCTCCGGTCCGCCTTCCAGCAGATCTACCGGACCCTCGACGCGATCGACACGTACAAGGTCCAGGCGACCGAGGTGATGGCGGCGACCGTGGAGTCGCTGGCGTCGGAACTCCAGCACGCCGGCGCGTACCTGGAGCGCAGCCGGTCGCAGGGCGCCCTGGAAGGGGGCCTGGGATGAGACGACGCGCGGTGGCCGCCTGCCTGGCGGCGCTCGGCCTGCTCACCGCCTGCACGACCCGGGACGACGGGATCAGCGGTCTCTCGACGCCCGGCGTGCCCGGGCCCGCGGAGCCGGGCACCCTGCGTGTCCTGTCCTCCAGCGAGCTCGGCGACATGGCCCCGGTCCTCGCCCAGGTCGAGAAGGACACCGGCGTCAAGGTGAAGCTGAACCCCATCGGCACCCTGGACGCCGTGCGGATGCTGGCCGAGGGGAAGACCGACGGACAGTACGACGCCCTGTGGCTGTCCTCGAACGACTACCTCCGGCTGCGCCCCGAGGCGGCGCGGAAGGTGGTCTCCGAGACGCCCGTCATGTCGAGCCCGGTCGCGATCGGGGTGCGGTCCGCGACGGTGAAGGCGCTCGGCTGGAGGCCCGCCGACGTCACCTGGTCCCAGGTCGAACAGGCCGTCCAGGACGGGAGGCTGACGTACGGCATGACCGACCCGGCCCGCTCGAACTCCGGCTTCTCCACGCTGGTCTCGGTCGCCTCGGCCCTCTCCGGCGCCCAGTCGGCGCTCACCGACGCGGACGTCACGAAGGCCACGCCCCGGCTGAAGGAGTTCTTCAAGGGCCAGAAGCTGACGTCGGGTTCCTCGGGCTGGCTGGCCGCGGCCTACGACCGGCGCGGTGACGTCGACGCCCTGCTCAACTACGAGTCCGTCCTCATGGGCATCCCGGGCCTGACCGTGATCCGCCCGCGCGACGGCGTGATCACCGCCGACTACCCGCTCACCTCGCTCAGGTCCACCAGCGCGCGGACCCGCGAGGACGTCCGCCGCGTGACCGAGGACCTGCGCACCGAGAGGATCCAGCGGCAGATCACCGCACGCACCCACCGCCGCCCGGTGGTCGCCTCGGTACCTCCGGCCGGCGGCCTGGACACCACCCGCCGCCGTGAACTGCCCTTCCCGGGCACCCGTTCCGTCGCCGACGGCCTGCTCGACTCCTACGAGAACGAACTGCGGCGCCCGTCGCGGACCGTGTACGTCCTGGACACCTCGGGCTCGATGGAGGGCGACCGCCTGGACCGCCTCAAGACGGCCCTCACCGATCTCACCGGCGACTTCCGCGAACGCGAGGAGGTCACGCTGATGCCGTTCGGCTCCCAGGTCAAGAGCGTGCGGACCCATGTGGTCGAGCCGGCGGACCCGCGGGCCGGCCTGGCCGCCATCCGCGAGGACACCTCGGCGCTCTCCGCGGACGGCGACACCGCGATCTACACCTCGCTGGAGAAGGCGTACGGCCATCTCGGCACCGGCCGCGACGCGTTCACGTCGATCGTGCTGATGACGGACGGCGAGAACACGGCCGGGGCGAAGGCGCGGGACTTCGACGCCTTCTACGCGCGGCTCGGCCGGGAGGCCCGGGACACCCCCGTCTTCCCCATCCTCTTCGGCGACTCCGACCGCTCGGAGCTGGCCCACATCGCCGACCTGACCGGCGGCCGCCTCTTCGACGCCCGGCAGGGCTCGCTGGACGGCGCCTTCGAGGAGATCCGTGGCTATCAGTAGGTACCTGGAGTCCCGCAAGAACATCGCGGGCAGCGCGTGCGGACTGGCGGGCCTGGTCCTGACCTTCACGGGGGTGGCGGGCCCGTACTGGCCCGTGGTCGTGGCCGGGCTCTACGGCGCGGGCGCCCTGGTCGCCCCGCCGGAACGGCCGGCGCTCCCGGACTTCCCGGACCCCTCGGCCCAACTGGACTCGCTGCGCGCGGACTTCGACACGCTGCGCACCTATCTGACGGACATCGAGCTGTCGGTCACGGCGGCGGCCCGGCTGCGCGAACTCACCGAGCTGCTGACCGCCTTGCTCGACCGGGGCTGGGGCACGCAGCTGCTGACGCACGACCCGGAGGGGGTGCACTCCCTGTCCCGGATCGTCCGGCGCGACCTGCCCGAGGCCGTCGACAGCTTCGTACGGACGCGATGGTGGACGCGGATGACCCCGGGCACGGATTCCCCGGAGCTCCATCTGGAGCAGCAGCTGGGCCTGATGAAGAAGGACGCACAGCACCTGGCGGCGGCCCTCCGGGACACGGAGGCCCGCCGCCAGGAGACCCACACCCGGTACCTGGAGGACCGGGGCGGGCAGAGCGGGGTCAGTACGTGAGGGACGGTCAGGGGCAGCTGACGCGGATGTCACCCGAGTCGGTCGTGCAGGTGTCGGTGTTGGGTCCGCCGTTGGCGGTGTCGTTGCCGGAGACGTTGTCCACGGTGTTGAGGTTGTCGGTGCCGTAGTTGCCGGTCAGGTTGTCGTTGCCGGGGCCCGCGACCAGGGTGTCGTTGCCGACGCCGCCGTCGACGCGGTCGTTGCCGTAGCCGCCGTGCACGGTGTCGTTGCCGTAGCTCGCGTTGACGGTGTCGTCACCGCCGAGGGCGCAGATCACGTCGTTGCCGGAGGTGCCGTTGATGGTGTCGTTGCCGCTGGTGCCGATGCGGGTGCAGCCGCGGGCGTTGTTGACCGTGGTGGTCACCGTGGCCGTGTTGTTCGCGGTGGCCGGGTCGCTCTGGGCGGCGGTCGCCGAGGCGCGCTCGGTGAGGGTACCGGTGGCGCGGGGTTCGGTGACCACGGTGACGGTGGCCTTCGCACCGGGGGCGAGGGTGCCGAGGGCGCAGGTGACGGCGGTGGTGCAGGTGCCTTGGGAGGGGGTCGCCGAGATCACCGAGCCGGCCGGGCCGGTAAACGTGTCCGTGAGGGAGACGCCGGTGGCCGTGGTGCCGGTGCTGTTGTTGGTGACCGTGACGGTGTAGGTCGCCCGGTCGCCGATGCTGACCGTGCCGGGACCGGACTTCGTCACCGACAGATCCGCTCCGGCCGGTGGCGGCGGAGTGCTGCCGCCACCCTGGAAGCGGGCCAGGGCGAAGTCGGTGTCCGGACCGCCCCGGCCGGCGGCGACGATTCTGCCGTCGGACTGGACGGCCACGGCGCGGGCGAGGTCGCTGCCGCCGAAGTCCGCGGTCGCCGTGCCCCCGGTGCCGAAGCCGCTGTCCGTGCTGCCGTCGGGGTTGTAGCGCTGGACGGCGAAGTCACCGGCCGGCCCGGCGTCGCCGGCGAGGACGATCCGGCCGTCGCCCGGTTGCAGCGTCACGTCCCATGCGCCGATTCCGGCGGGGACGACCTTGCCGTCGCCGTCGAAGCCGGTGTCGAGGGAGCCGGACGGGTTGTAGCGGGCCAGACTGTCGCCGCCGGCGGCGACGATCTTCCCGTCGGGCTGGAGCGCGAGGCCCTCCACGGTCTCGTAGTCACCGAAGTCGGTGCGGACGACGCCGTCGCCGTCGAAGCTCGTGTCCACGCTGCCGTCGGTGGTGAAGCGCATCAGGAGGAAGTCGAACCGGGTCGAGCCCACCTGGCCCCCGACGACGATCTTCCCGTCGGGCTGAAGCAGCAGGGAGCGGGCGTCGCCGCCCTCCTCGGGGGCGGCGGACGGGTCGGCGGTCACCGTGCCGTCGCCGCCGAACGTGGTGTCCGGGGTGCCGTTGGCGTTGAGCCGGACCACGGCCACCTCGCCCCCGGTGTAGCCGGCCGCGACGATCCGGCCGGACGGGTCGACGGCCACGTCACGGGCCTCGGTCGGGCCGGCGATGTCGGCGAAGAACCTGCCGTCACCGCTGAAGGTGTTGTCGAGGCTGCCGTCGGAGTTGTACCGGGCCACCGTGAACCAGCAGCAGTCCTCGTACGAGCGTGTGCTGTAGCCCGCCACGATGATCCGGCCGTCGGGCTGGAGCGCCACGGCGTTGGCCTCGCTCCACTGGAGATCCGGGTCCATGTTGTTGATGGCGGTCGTCACCGTGCCGCCGGTGCCGAAGCCGGTGTCCGGGGTGCCGTCGGCGTTGTGCCGGGTGAGCGCCCAGCGGCCTTCGATCGCCGCGTTGTCGGTGGAGGAGCCGACGGAGAGGATCTTTCCGTCGGGCTGGACCGCCACGTCGTAGGCCTGGTCGTCGTCGGCGATGTCGGTGAGGACCTTGCCGTCGGCGCTGAAGGAGGTGTCCAGGTCGCCCGGGGCCGCGGCCGCGATGCCGGGCAGGGTCAGGACGAGGGCCAGGACGGTCGCCGCGACGGTTGCGGCCCGGGCCAGAAGGGCCCGGTGGCGGCGTGCACCCTGTCGGCGCCGCGCCGGTCGCGCATGAGCTGTGAGCATGTGCGACAGCCTTGCGCCGTACGCACACACCGGCGGCCGCCACGAGCGGCGTTGCCCTCACCGGACGCAGGAATCCATCCCGGTGGGTGAGCGGGCAGCACGCCCCGCACGCCATTGTGCGGGGCCGTTCGTGACTCAGGGCCTGTCCGGCGGACCATGCCGACGGGCAGCCCCTCGTGCCGCCACCCGCGGCCGGCCCGTGACGATCACGGGTCAGGGCTCCCATCGGGGCCGGCCGCGGGGGTCTACGGGGGATCAGCCCAGGCGCTCCACCAGCGCCCGGTACTCGTCCCACAGCTCCTTCGGGGTGTGGTCGCCGAAGGTGTTGAGGTGCTCGGGAATCAGGGACGCCTCCTCCCGCCACACCTCCTTGTCGACCGTGAGCAGGAACTCCAGGTCGGAGTCGGCCAGGTCGAGGCCCTTGGTGTCGAGGGAGTCCTTGGCCGGCAGGACACCGATCGGCGTCTCGACGCCCTCGGCCTTGCCCTCCAGCCGCTCCACGATCCACTTCAGGACGCGGCTGTTCTCGCCGAAGCCGGGCCAGACGAACTTGCCCTCGTCGTTCTTGCGGAACCAGTTGACGTAGTAGATCTTCGGCAGCTTCGACTGGTCCTTGCCCTTGGCCACGTCGACCCAGTGCCCCATGTAGTCGCCCATGTTGTAGCCGCAGAACGGCAGCATGGCGAAGGGGTCGCGGCGCAGCTCGCCGACCTTGCCCTCGGCGGCGGCGGTCTTCTCGGAAGCCACGTTGGCGCCGAGGAAGACGCCGTGGTTCCAGTCGAAGGACTCCGTCACCAGCGGCACCGCCGAGGCGCGCCGGCCGCCGAAGAGGATCGCCGAGATCGGCACGCCCTTGGGGTCCTCCCACTCGGGCGCGATGATCGGGCACTGCGCGGCGGGGGTGGTGAAGCGGGCGTTGGGGTGGGCTGCGGGGACGCCTGAGTCCGGCGTCCAGTCGTTGCCCTTCCAGTCGGTGAGGTGCGCCGGGGTCTCCTCCGTCATGCCCTCCCACCAGATGTCGTTGTCGTCGGTGAGGGCGACGTTGGTGAAGACCGAGTTGCCCCACAGCGTCTTCATCGCGTTGGCGTTGGTGTGCTCACCGGTGCCCGGCGCGACGCCGAAGAAGCCGGCCTCGGGGTTGATCGCGTAGAGGCGGCCGTCCTCGCCGAACCGCATCCAGGCGATGTCGTCGCCGATGGTCTCGACGGTCCAGCCGGAGATCGTGGGCTCCAGCATGGCGAGGTTGGTCTTGCCGCAGGCGGACGGGAACGCGGCGGCGACGTACTTGGACTCGCCCTGCGGCGGGGTGAGTTTGAGGATGAGCATGTGCTCGGCGAGCCAGCCCTCGTCGCGGGCCATCACCGACGCGATGCGCAGGGCGTAGCACTTCTTGCCGAGCAGGGCGTTGCCGCCGTAGCCGGAGCCGTAGGACCAGATCTCGCGGGACTCCGGGAAATGCGAGATGTACTTGGTGGAGTTGCACGGCCAGGGCACGTCCGCCTGGCCCTCCTCCAACGGCGCCCCGAGGGTGTGGACGGCCTTGACGAAGAAGCCGTCGTCGCCGAGTTCGTCCAGGACCGGCTGTCCCATACGGGTCATGGTACGCATGGAGACCGCGACGTAGGCGGAGTCGGTGATCTCGACGCCGATCGCGGAGAGGTCCGAGCCGAGCGGGCCCATGCAGAACGGGACGACGTACATCGTCCGGCCCTTCATCGAACCGCGGAAGACGCCCTGCTCCCCGGCGAAGATGTCCCGCATCTCCCCCGGTGCCTTCCAGTGGTTGGTCGGCCCCGCGTCCTCCTCCTTCTCCGAGCAGATGAAGGTGCGGTCCTCGACGCGCGCGACGTCGGTCGGGTCGGAGGCCGCGTAGTAGGAGTTGGGGCGCTTGATGGGGTCGAGCTTCTTGAAGGTGCCCTTCGCGACGAGCTCCTCGCACAGGCGCTCGTACTCCGCTTCGGATCCGTCACACCAGACCACGCTGTCCGGCTGGGTCAGTTCGGCGATCTCGTTCACCCACGAGATCAGTTCCTTGTGCTGGGTGGGGATGACGGGGGGAGCCGCGATGTCGCGCGCCACGATTGCTCCTAGATGAGGGATTTTTTGTTTGGAGGCCCCGTGGGGGCTGCGACCCGGATGCTTCTCGTGCCTTTTCGGTGGTGACCTTGGCGCTCATCCGGTGCCGACCGCACTCATTTGATCATCCGACCGAAGCGCCCATCTGTCCAGAGGGCATCACAGGTGAGCGGAGTGAGGATCGCCACGCTTTACATGGACACAGCGCGTTTATTTGCGTGCACTTAGCGTTCAGCCAACCGTTTCTTTACTGGTCAACTCCCGTGAGACGATGGCCACTCTCGACCGTTCCTCACGCAGTACTCATGCGTAACTTACGGTCCCGTAGGTACGATGCCGGGCATGACGCCGTCCGCCCCCGACGCCAACGCACCGTCCCTGCCCCACCAGATCAAGCAGCACGCCCACGACCTGGCCGAGCCCATCAAGCCGAAGCTGCGCGGCTGGCTCCACCTCGGCATGTTCCCGACCGCACTGATCGCGGGGCTGGTGCTCACCGCCCTCGCGGACTCCACCAGAGGCCGGATCGCCTGCGGGATCTTCGCCCTGACCGCCTGCCTGCTGTTCGGAGTCAGCGCGCTGTACCACCGGGGCACCTGGAGCCCCCGCATGGACGGCGTCCTGCGACGGCTGGACCACGCCAACATCTTCCTGATCATCGCGGGCACCTACACGCCGCTGACCATGCTGCTCCTGCCGGGCAGCAAGGGGCGCTGGCTGCTGTGGGGCATCTGGGGTGCGGCCGTGGCCGGCATCCTCTTCCGGGTCTTCTGGGTCGGCGCCCCGCGCTGGCTCTACACCCCCTGCTACATCGCGATGGGCTGGGCCGCGGTCTTCTTCCTGCCCGACTTCATGCGCGCCGGCGGGGTCACGGTCCTGGTCCTGGTCGTCATCGGCGGCCTGCTCTACAGCGCGGGCGGCGTGATCTACGGCCTCAAGCGACCGAACCCGTCACCGCGCTGGTTCGGCTTCCACGAGGTGTTCCACTCCCTGACCGTGGCCGCGTTCGCCGTCCACTACGTCGGCATCTCACTGGTGGCGTACCAGCACACGTAGACCGCTGCACACCCCTCCGAGGGCCACGGCTCCCCAGCTGTGGCCCTTTTTGCATGCCAAAGTCGATTGACAGTCTCTAGCTTTTGAGAGTTACTCTCATTTCATGGAAACCATCACTCCGGACCCCCGACGCTGGTGGGCCCTGGCCGCCCTCGTCGCAAGCATGCTGACGCTCGGCTTCGACCTGACGATCCTCAACGTGGCCCTGCCGACCATGGCCGCCGACCTCGACGCCGGAACCGGCGCCCAGCAATGGATGGCGGACGCCTACGTCGTCGTCTTCGCCGCCCTGATGCTCCCCGCGGGCCTCCTCGGCGACCGGTTCGGACGGCGCCGGATGCTGATCGCGGGACTCGCGGTCTTCCTCGCCGGCTCCCTGGTCGGCGCACTGGCCGGCGACGTCAACGCGGTCATCGCCGCCCGCGCGCTGATGGGCGTCGGCGGCGCCCTCGTCACCCCGCTCGCGCTCTCCGTGCTGCCCACGCTCTTCGCTCCCGACGAGCGCACCAAGGCCGTCGGCATCGTCTCCGCCGCCTCCGCGCTCGGCCTGCCGCTCGGCCCGATCATCGGCGGCTGGCTGCTGAACCACTTCTGGTGGGGCTCGGTCTTCCTGGTCAACGTCCCCATGGCCGCGATCGGCATCGCCGCCTGCGTCTTCCTGCTCCCCGAGACCCGCGACCCCTCCTCCCCCACGGTCGACGCCCTCTCCACCGCGCTCACCGTCACCGGCCTCGGCGCCCTCGTCTACGCGATCATCGAGGCACCCGCCCGCGGCTGGGGCGACCCGCTGGTGCTGGGCATGCTGGCGGGATCCGTCGTCCTGATCGCCGGACTGGTGCTGCGCGAACGCCGGGTCCGGCACCCCATGCTCGACATGACCCTGCTCACCCACCGCGGCTTCCTCTTCAACACCATCGCCGCGACCCTCGTGAACTTCGTCCTCTCCGGCCTGCTGTTCGTCCTCCCGCCCTTCCTCCAGGCCGTCCTCGGCCACGACGCCCTCGGCACCGGCGTCCGGCTGCTGCCGATGATGGGCGGACTGCTGGTCGCCTCCCGCCTCGCCCCCAAGGTCGTCACCCGCTTCGGCGCCCGCGCCACGGTCAGCGCCGGCCTGGTGGTCCTGGCCTTCGCCGGGCTCCTGGGCAGCCGTACGACCGCGGACTCCGGCTACGGATTCGTCGCGCTGTGGCTCTCGCTCACCGGCTTCGGCTTCGGCCTCTCGCTCATCCCCGCCATGAACGGCGGCCTCAGCGCCCTGCCCCGCGACCGCGCAGGCAGCGGCTCCGGACTCCTGATGACCATGCGCCAGGTCGGCGGCGCGATCGGCATCGCCCTGCTCGGCAGCCTGCTCGCCTCCACCTTCCGGGACCGCCTCGACGTCACCGGACTGCCCGCACAGGCCGCCGGCACCGCCCAGGAGTCCGTGGTCGCCGCCCACCAGGTCGCCCAGCGCACCGGCTCGGCCGACCTGCTGGCCTCCGCGAACAGCGCCTACGCCCACGGCATGGGCGTCGTCCTGCTGGTCTGCGGCATCGCGGCCCTCGTCGCCGCACTCCTCGCGGCCGCGTTCCTGCCGGGCACATCCCGCCCGACCGATACCCCCACCGACCCGGACATGGCTGCCGAGGAGGCCCATGCCTGAGAATGGCACCTATGACGCCCGTACACTCCACTCCCCCCGCTGACCTCTCCCAGCTGGGACTTCGCGAGCGGAAGAAGATCAAGACCCGGACGGCGATCCGCGACGCGACGTACGCGCTGATCGAGGAACAGGGCTACGAAGCCACCACGGTCGAGCAGATCGCCGAGCGCGCCGAGGTGTCGCCGTCCACGGTCTTCCGCTACTTCCCCACGAAGGAGGACATCGTCCTCACGGACGAGTACGACCCCGTCATGCTGGAGGAACTGCTCGCCCGGCCCGCGGACGAGCCGTGGATGGAGTCCGTGCGGCACATCCTGCACCGCGCCCTCGACGTCTCCGCGGTGGAACAGGAGGTGACCCGGCTGCGGGCCCGCCTGATGATCCAGGTCCCCGCGGTCCGCGCCCGCATGATGGAGAGCATGTCCGTCACCGGCCGCCTGCTCGCCGGCGCCATCGCGGAACGCACCGGCCGGGACGCGGACGACCTGGAGGTACGGGTCCTGACGATGTCCCTGCTCGGCGGTCTCACCGAGATGTACCAGTACTGGGCGGAGAACGGCATGCGGGACGACCTGCACGGCCTCACCGACCGCGCCCTGCACGTCCTGGAACACGGGCTGCCCCCGAAAAAGCCCTGAGCCCACCGCGCGCCCGCATGCCATCCTGACCCGGTGAGCGCACCCGAGATCCACGTCGAATTCGCCCCGGAACTGGCCCTGTTCATCCCGCAGGGACGCCGCCTCGGAGCCACCCCGGTCACCACCGACGGCACCTCCTCCCTCGGCCATGTCGTGGAGTCCCTCGGCGTCCCGCTCACCGAGGTCGGCACACTGCGCGTCAACGGCCGCGAGGTGCCGAGGTCCTACGTCCCCTCCGCGGGCGACACCGTCGACGTCCTCCCGGTCGCCCGCCCCCAGCAGGTCCCCGGCGCCCCGCTCCGCTTCCTCCTCGACGTCCACCTCGGCACCCTCGCCCGCCGACTGCGCCTGCTCGGCGTGGACACGGCCTACGAGTCCACGGACATCGGCGACCCGGCCCTCGCCACCCGCTCCGCGACCGAGAAACGCGTCATGCTCAGCCGCGACCGGGGCCTGCTGCACCGCAGGGAACTCTGGGCGGGCGCCTTCGTCTACAGCACCCGCCCCGAGGACCAACTCCGCGACATCCTGGACCGCTTCCGCCCCGAACTACGCCCCTGGACCCGCTGCACCGCCTGCAACGGCCTGCTGCGCGAGGCCACCAAGGAGCAGGTCGCGGACCGGCTGGAACACGGCACGGAACGCTCGTACGACGTGTTCGCCCAGTGCGAGGACTGCGGCCGCCCCTACTGGAAGGGCGCACACCACGAACAGCTGGAGGCGATCGTGGCGAACGCCCTGGCGGAGGCTAGCCGCCCAACGCCACCCGCAGCGCCTCCGCGTCGGTCGTAGGCGCGTCACAGGTGAAGTGCCGGCAGACGTAAGCCGTGGGCCGGCCGTCGACGAGGATCCGGTCGGCGAGCAACGGCAGTTCGTCACTGCCCGCGGTCCCCACCGCCACCACCGCGCCGGGAGCGGTACCCAGAAGTGCCGTCCGGTGCAGCGCCTTCGTGGCGTCGTCGGCCGGCGCGGGCCCCACGATCGCGACCTCCTTCGGCCCGTCCAGGAACGCCTCAGCGACCGCCAGCCCCCACCCGACGAACCGCGGCACCCGGGGCCCGAGCGCCTTCACCACCCCGAGCGCCTTCTCCGCGCCCTCGCGATGGGGCTCGGACCCGGTCTGCGCGGCGTAGGACACCAGCGCCCCCGCAGCGGCCGTCCACCCGGAGGGCACCGCGTTGTCGGTCGGGTCCTGCGGCCTCCGGATCAGCCGCTCGGCGTCGGCGGCGGTGTCGAACAGCGCCCCCTCCGGCCCGGTGAACCGCGTCAGCACGTGGTCGAGCAGGAACCCGGCGAAGTCGAGCCAGACCCCCTCCCCGGTCACCGACGCGAGCGCGAGGAACCCCTCGGCCACGTCGGCGTAATCCTCCAGCACCCCGGCGTTGGCACCCACCTGACCGTCCTTGCTGGTACGGGACAGCCGGACCTGCTCGTCCAGATGCAGCCGTACGAGGAGGTCGGCGGCCCCGAGCGCGGCGTCCACCAGGTCGGGCCGGTCGAAGTAGGCACCGGTCTCGGCGAGCGCGGCGATCGCGAGGCCGTTCCACGCGGCGACGACCTTGTCGTCCCGGCCGGGGGCAGGCCGCCGCGCCCGCGCGTCCAGCAGCCGCCGCCTGATGGACTCGACCTTCTCGGCGTCGAACACCGTCTCCTGCTGCGGGAGTTGCAGCACCGACTGCCCGTGCTCGAAGGTGCCCTCCTCGGTGACACCGAAGTACTGGGCGGCGAGCTCGGCATCCTGCTCCCCGAGCACCTCACGCAACTGCTCCGGCGTCCACACGTAGTACGCGCCCTCGACATGCCTGCCCGTCCCGTCGTCGCTGTCGGCATCCAGCGCCGAGGCGAACCCGCCCTCGGCGGTGCGCAGTTCCCGCACCATGAAGTCGGCGGTGTCGAGCGCGACCCTACGGGCGAGGTCGGAGCCGGTGGCCCGCCAGAGGTGGGCGTAGACACGGCACAGCAGGGCGTTGTCATAGAGCATCTTCTCGAAGTGCGGCACGATCCAGTCCCGGTCCACGGAGTAGCGGGCGAAGCCGCCACCGAGCTGGTCGTGGATACCGCCCCGGGCCATCCGCTCGCAGGTGTCCTGCGCCATCTGAAGAGCACCCTCGGCACCGGTGCGGGCGTGGTGCCGCAACAGGAACTCCACGACCATCGACGGTGGGAACTTCGGCGCCCCGCCGAAACCGCCGCGCTGCGCGTCGTACTCCCGCGTCAGCCCGAGCAGGGCCGCAGCGAGCTGCTCCTCACCGGGCGCCTGCGAGTCCCCGTACGAGATCTCCCGCCCGGCCAGGTCCCGCACGATCTTCCCGGCGACCTCCGCGACCTCGTCCCGCCGGTCGCTCCAGGCGGCCCGTACCCCCTCCAGCACCTGCCGGAAGGAGGGCATGCCCTGGCGGGGCGAGGGAGGGAAGTAAGTGCCGAAGTAGAAGGGCTCGGCGTCAGGGGTGAGAAACACGGTCATGGGCCAGCCACCCTGCCCGGTGGCGGCCTGCACGGCCTCCATGTAGACGGCGTCCACGTCGGGGCGTTCCTCGCGGTCGACCTTGATGTTGACGAAGTGCTCGTTCATGAAAGCGGCGACCGCTTCGTCCTCGAAGCTTTCCCGGGCGAGGACGTGGCACCAGTGGCAGCTCGAATACCCGACGCTCAGCAGAACGGGTTTGTTCGTCTTCCGCGCCTCCTCGAAGGCCCCGGCCGACCAGGGCCACCAGTCGACCGGGTTGTCCGCGTGCTGCAGGAGGTAGGGGGACGTCTCGTGGGCCAGTCGGTTCGGCATGGGGTCCATCCTGCCGCAGTACCCCTCGGGTCAGGCGGCAGGCGGTCCCGACTGCGATGTCGACAAACCCTCCCCGATCGGAGCGGGATCGCCTCGCCCTCTCGCCCCGATGCCCCGTCCGCAGCACACTTGACCAAGAAAGCCGTTGCCGCCGGAGGGGGACTGACATGCGGGACAGCCATCGGGCGGAAGCCGAACGGCTGTTGGGGCGGGCCGTGGAGGAGGAGGTGCGGCGATCGGGCGGGCGGGTCGACGGCGTCGTACTGCTCGCGCGGGCCCGTGGATCGCTGGACGCGATGGCGCAGACGGCCGCCGAGGAGTACGAGGCCTACACGCGCGCGCTGGACGAGGCGCAGGCCGGGCAGCTGACCTTCGGGCAGCGGTATGCGAAGGAGGCGTCCGGGACTCCCCTGCTGGTGGCGGCGGTCGCCGCCCTGGCCGCCGCCGTCGCCGACCTGGCGCTCGGCACCGACGCGGGCACCGCGCTGGGCGCGGGCGTGGTCGTGGGGGTCGTGGGTGCCGCGGCGACCGTGGTGAAGGTGGCCGGTTCGCATCTGCCGGCCGCGCATCACCGGGCGGGCGCGATGGGCCAGCCCGGCGGTCCGGAACAACTGCGGCTCCAGTGGCTGACGGCGCTGGAGGTACGGGGGATCCGGCCCTTCCTCGACCAGCAGCGGGTGCTGAACGCGTCGACCGGTCCGAAGAAGACGGGCCCTCGACTGCGCGGCACGGACAAGAGCGCGGCGGCCAGGGGAAGGAGCGTGCTGGAGCAGTCGTTCGGTCAACTTCCCGAGCGGATCGGTGAGTTCGCGGGCCGCCGGACGGAGATGGGCCGGATACGGCAGTGGGTGCAGGCGTCGCGTGCGACCACCGAGACCCGGCCCACGGTGGTCGTGCTGCACGGACCGCCCGGCAGCGGCCGTACGGCACTCGCGGTCCGGGCGGCGCACGAGCTCAAGGACTACTTCCGGGGTGCCTGCGTCGTGGACCTGCGCGGCGACAACCCGGAGGAGTCGCCGCTGTCCACCCGGGACGCGCTGATGCATCTGCTGAACCGGCTCGGCGCCCCGCGCGAGCAGTTGTTGTTCCGTGAGCGTTCCTCCCCGGACCAGCAGGTCAAGCGGCTGAGCGAGCTGTACCAGCAGCATCTGACCGGTCTGCCGGTGACCATCGTCCTGGACGACGCCTCGGACCCCGAGCAGGTCCGCACCCTCGTCCCCGAGCGTTCCGACAGCCTGGTCCTGGTCACCGCGCGCGAGCCGCTCGTTCTGCCGTCGGACCTCGCCGCCCAGGTGCACGAGCTCCCGGTCGACTCCCTGGACGCGGCGGGCGCCGAGGAGCTCCTGGAGGCGGCCGCCCAGTCCGCCACCGGCCCCTACGACGCCCAGTCCGCGGACCGGATCAGGGAGCTGTGCGGCGGTCTGCCGCTGGCCCTGCGCATAGCGGGCTCGTCCCTCGGCTCCCGCTCCCCGCGCCAACTCGCCGCGGATCTGGGGGCGTACGGTCCGGTCGGGCCGGTCGAACGCGCCCTGTGGCTCCGCTACACCGACCAGTCGGAGCCGGCCCGCCGGCTGCTGCGCCGGCTCGCGCTGGCCGGGCGGTCCTCGCTCGGCGCCGCCGCGGCCGCCGCGCTGCTGGCCACCGACGAGACGGAGGCGACCCGGCACCTGGTGGCGCTGGCCCGCGCGGGCCTGATCGACCACGTGCGCGGCAGCCGTTACCGCGTCCACGACGTGGTCCGCGCCTTCGCCCAGGCCCGACTGTCGGACGAGGAGGAGCCGGCCGAGCGCACGGCCGCGCAGGAACGCCTCATCGTCAACTACGCCGATCTCGCCGACAACGTGCTGCGCCTGGTCGACGGCAACATGTCGACCCGCTCGGACCGGTTCAGCCCGCACGGTTTCACCTCCCTCGACGAGGCGCTGCGCTGGCTGGACGACGAGTCCAGCTTCATCACGGCGGCGCTGCGGCACGCGGACGGCGTCAACCAGGGGGCGGTCCTCAACCTCCTGGGCGCGCTGTGCGACTACTGCCTGCTGCGCGGCGACCTCTACCGCCTGGGCGAGATCAGCGAGTTGGCGCAGGCGGTGGACCAGGGGCTGCTGGTCCGTTCGGTGCAGTGGCGCACCGGTATCGCCGCCCGCCAGCTGGGCGAGCTGGACAAGGCGCGCACGACCCTGACCTCCGTGGTCGACCTGTACTTGGAGGCCCACCACGACGCGGGCGCCGCGCGCGCCCTGTGCTCCCTGGGCATCACCCTGCACCATCAGGGTCATCTGACGGAGGCGGCGGCGAAACTGCAGGAGGCGCTGGCCCTCCAGTCGCCTCCCGAACTGGCCACGGACCGCGCCTGGACCATGCACGCCCTGGCGGCCGTCGAGCGTGACCGTGGGCGCGTGGCCGAGTCCCTGGACCTCCTCACCCGCTCCCTGGTCCTGCACCACGCCGGCGAGTCCGTCCACGGCGAGGCCTGGGCCCACTTCCAGCTCGGCCAGCTGTCCCTGCGCATGGGCGACGTACCGCGTGCGGAGTCGGAGCTCAGAACGGCCCTCGACCTGTACGGCCGTACCCGCGACGCGCGCGGCGAGGCGTGGGCGCTGACCCAGCTGGCGCGGGCCCGGCTGGTGGCCGGGGACCCGTCGGCGGCGGTGGACGGTCTGCGCCAGGCGGCCTCCCTGCACCGCGACAACGAGGACGCGCGCGGTGAGGCATGGACGGTGTACTACCTGGGCCAGGCGCTGGAGGAGACGGGCAACCTGGACCTCGCGGTCCGTGAGCTGGAGCGCTCCCGCACGATGTTCTCCCGCATGCGGGACGTCTACGGCCTGGCCTGCGCCCGCCACCACTCGGCCCGTGTCACCCGCGACCAACGGGCCGCGCAGACGGGCTCGTTGCGCAACTCGGGCTTCGCGCGCCAGCTCCTGGTCGACGCCCGCGCCGACTTCCAGCGCATCGGTGTCGCCCACGGCGAGGCATGGACCTGCCTGGAACTGGCGGTGGTGGACGCGGGCAACGGCCGTACCCCGCAGGCCCTCGCCCTGTGCGACGAGGCGGCGGCCCTGTTCGCCTCCTACGGCGACCAGCGGGGCGAGGACTGGGCCCGCTTCCTGCGCTGCACGCTGCTGCCGTACGCGGCACCGGGCGGCGTGGAGATCGGCGCCGCGGTCGCCCAGGAGGAACTGGCGGAACTGGGCCGCCGGGAGCACGCGGCACGGGACGAGAAGCTGGACGACTACGTGGGGGCGTACGGCCTGCTGCTGGAGCGCGGGGTCAACCTGGACGCGGGATGGCAGGCATGGCGCCTGGGCATGGTCCCGAACCGGCATGCGCGTGAGGTGATGGGGGTGGGGGTGGCCCCGGCGCGGGGCTGAGCGGCACGGGCGTAGCGGACACCCGCGGGGTCTCGGTGGTCCGGGTGCCGGGTGCCTGGGATACCGGGCGCGCGTGTACCTCGGCGCCCCGGAGACTGTAGTACGTCTCAGAGATCCGGAAGCCGCGCGCCTCGGTGACCCGCACGCCGAACGTCACGGCGACCCGAAAGCCGGGCGCCACGGTGATCCAGAAGCCGGGCGCGTTGGTGCCCGGCACGCCGGGCGTCACGGCAATCCGCACGCCGACGCCACAGTGACCCGCACACCGGGCGTCACGGCAATCCACACCCTGACGCCACGTTGACCCGCACACCGGGCATCACGGTAATCCGCACACCAACGCCTCGGTGGCCCGCACACCGGGCGTCACGGCAATCCGCACACCAACGCCTCAGCGACCCGGAAACCAGGCGCCACGGTGATCCAGAAGCCAGGCGCCTCGGTGACCCGCACGCGGGCCGGGGCGCGCTTTGGGCCCGGCGTCGGCGGAGTCTGCCCGTCCGCTGCTGTCCCCGGCCCGGACACGGCCGAGGACGGGAGGGGTGTCCCTCCCGTCCGGGCCGCGTGGTTCAGCCCTTGGCCGGCGAGGCCTTGCCGGACGGACCCTCGGCGGTGTTCTTGCCGGAGGTCTCGTCCGGGGACTCCTGGAAGTCGACCTTGTTCATGTGCTTGCTCATGGACTTCATCAGGGCCCACACCGCCAGGGCCATCGCCGCGAAGACGATGAAGCCGAGGACGCCGGGGGTGACCTTGTCCTCGTCGACCTCCTTGGCGAGGGTCACGAAGTGCGTCATTGCCAGGCTTGCGCTTGCGCTCATGTCAGGCATTGTCGCGGATGCCCGCAAAGAGGTCGTCCTCGGGGAGGGAGGTATCGACGAGGGACTTCGCGAGCTCGTACTCCTCCGTCGGCCAGACCTCCTTCTGGAGCTCCAGCGGGACGCGGAACCAGCCGCCGTCGGGGTCGATCTGCGTCGCGTGCGCGATCAGGGCCTTGTCGCGGATCTCGAAGAACTCCGCGCACGGAATGTGCGTGGTCAGGGTGCGGTCGCGCATCGGCGAGTCGTCCCAGCGCTTGAGCCAGTCGCCGTACGGAGACTCCATGCCCCGCTCGATCAGCGCGTGGTGCAGCGCCTCGGTGCGGGGACGGTTGAAGCCCTGGTTGTAGTAGAGCTTGACCGGCTGGTAGGCCGGGCCGAACTCGGACTCGGGGAACTTCTCGGTGTCCGCCGCGCCCTCGAACGCCACCATCGAGATCTTGTGGGTCATGATGTGGTCGGGGTGCGGGTAGCCGCCGTTCTCGTCGTAGGTGGTGATCACCTGGGGACGGAAGGCGCGGATCTGCTTCACCAGCTCGCCGGCCGCCTTGTCGACGTCCTCCAGGGCGAAGCAGCCCTCGGGCAGCGGCGGCAGCGGGTCGCCCTCGGGCAGACCGGAGTCGACGAAGCCGAGCCACTCCTGCCGGACGCCGAGGATCTCGCGGGCCTCGTCCATCTCCTTCTTGCGTACCTCGTGGATGTGCTCCTCGATGTACTTGTCGCCCTGGAGCTTCGGATTGAGGATGGAGCCGCGCTCCCCTCCCGTGCAGGTCACGACCAGCACGTCCACCCCCTCGGACACATACTTCGCCATGGTGGCCGCGCCCTTGCTCGACTCGTCGTCGGGGTGGGCGTGCACGGCCATCAGTCGCAGCTGGTCAGTCAAGACTCAATCCTCGTAGGTCGGCGCCCCCGGTGTCTTCGGGCGCGAACGGCGGCTTCTATAGTGACCGAATCGGGGGACGTTTAATTCCACGGTCTTGGTTTCCCAGGAGACGATCATGAGCACGGCGAGCACGCAGCTGCCCGAGGGCCGGTACGGCCGCGCCTCGGACGAACGTGCCGACCACAAACTCAAGATCGCCGGCGCCGTGCTCGGCGCCTTCCTGCTCGCGTTGATCGGTTACTTCGCCTACCACTACGTCGGCCAGAACAAGATCAGCGGCGAGGTGATCGCCTTCGACGCGAAGAACTCGGCGGTCGAGGTGCATCTGGAGGTCCGCAAGGACTCCGGCACCTCCGGCTACTGCACGATCCGCTCGCAGGCGGCGGACGGCTCCGAGGTGGGCCGGGCCGACTTCCGCTTCGGCGGTGACGCCACCCGCATCGACAAGGTCGTCACGCTCCGTACGACGGCCCCGGGCACCACGGCCGAGCTGCTGGGCTGTCACGCCGACTGACGTCACCCCGATACGTGACCGCTGACCTGCGTCGACGTATTTCTGATGGCTTATGTCCTCCCCCTTCGGCTCCTGAATTGTTAGGCTCGTGGTTTCGCCCATCCGTGAAGGAACATTCTTCTGGGTAGGGCGATGCTTTGTATTCCCAGTACCTACGAGGAGCACCTGTGACCCAGACCAGCGAAGACGTCACCTGGCTGACCCAGGAGGCGTACACCAAGCTCAAGGAGGAGCTGGCGTACCTGTCTGGTCCCGCGCGCGAGGAAGTCACCGCGAAGATCGCGGCAGCGCGCGAGGAGGGCGACCTGCGCGAGAACGGCGGGTACCACGCAGCCAAGGAAGAGCAGGGCAAGCAGGAGCTCCGCATCCGCCAGCTGACCCAGCTCCTGGAGAAGGCCAAGGTCGGCGAGGCGCCGACGTCGACGGACGGTGCCGTGGCGCCCGGCATGGTCGTGACGATCGCCTTCGACGGTGACGAGGACGACACGATGACCTTCCTGCTCGCCTCGCGCGAGTACGCGAGCGCTGACGTCGAGACCTACTCGCCGCAGTCCCCGCTGGGCTCCGGCGTGATCGGCCACAAGGTCGGCGAGGACGCGCAGTACGAACTGCCGAACGGCAAGAAGGCCTCCGTGACCATCCTCAAGGCCGAGCCCTACAACGGCTGACCCCGGCCGACTGTCCGTCCTCGGCGGGCCCCCGGCGCCCTCGCGGCACCGGGGGCTCTGTCATGCGGTGGCCGAGCGGTACTTGCGGACCGCCAACGTCCTGAACACGACGACGATCAGGATCGAGTAGATCAGCGAGGCCCAGACCGGGTGCTGCATGGGCCAGGCGCTGGAGGTGGACTGGCCCGGGTTGGCGAAGAGCACCCGGCAGGCCTGTGCGGTGGCGCTGAACGGGTTCCACTCGGCGATGTGTCTGAGCCACGGGGTCATGTGGCTGGTGTCCACGAAGGCGTTCGAGATGAACGTGACCGGGAAGAGCCAGATCAGCCCGCTGGAGGTGGCCGCCTCGGGGGTACGGACGGACATGCCGATCAGGGCGCCGATCCAGGTGAACGCGTAGCCGAGCAGGAGCAACAGGCCGAAGGCGGCCAGCACCTTTCCGGCATTGGTGTCGCCGTCCGATCCGACGCGCCAGCCGACCAGCAGCGCGACCACGGCGAGGACGACCAGAGTCAGGGCCGTCTGCACCAGGTCGGCGAAGGTGCGCCCGGTCAGCACCGCCCCGCGGGCCATCGGCAGGGAGCGGAATCGGTCGATGAGTCCCTTGTGCATGTCGTCGGCGATGCCCGCGCCGGAGCTCGCGGTGGCGAAGGTGACGGTCTGCGCGAAAATGCCCGCCATCAGGAAGTTCTTGTAGTCGGTCGCGCTGGTGCTGTTGCCGATCTGCATGGATCCGCCGAAGACGTAGGTGAACAGCACCACGAACATGATCGGCTGGATGAGCCCGTAGATGATCATCTCGGGAATCCGGGACATGCGGATCAGATTGCGCTTGGCGACGACCATGGAGTCCCGGAAGGACTGCCTGATGGGGTTCGCGGCCGGTGCGACCCGCGCGGTGTCGGTGACGGCGCTCACTTGGTGGTCTCCTTCGTGTCGCTCTCCTCGTCCTTGACCTCGGCCACGTGTCCCGTCAGAGACAGGAAGACGTCGTCGAGGGTGGGGCGGCGCAGGCCGATGTCGTCTATCTCGATGCCCCGGGTGTCGAGCTCGCGGATGACCTCGGCGAGCAGCTTGGCGCCGCCGGTGACGGGCACGGTGAGCTTGCGCATGTGGTCCTCGACCGTGGTGTCGCCCTTGCCGAAGCCGCGCAGGATCTCCGAGGCGGCCTGGATGTGCTCGCGCTCGTGCACGACGACCTCGACGCGCTCGCCGCCGGTGCGGGCCTTGAGCTGGTCGGAGGTGCCCGTGGCGATGACATGGCCTTGGTCGACGACGGCGATGTCGTGGGCGAGGTGGTCGGCCTCCTCCAGGTACTGGGTGGTCAGCAGCAGGGTCGTGCCCCCGGAGACCAGCTGCTTGATGACCTCCCACAGCAGTTGGCGGTTGCGCGGGTCGAGGCCGGTCGTCGGCTCGTCCATGAACATCACGGGCGGTGAGACCACCAGGGCGGCCGCGAGGTCGAGGCGGCGGCGCATTCCGCCGGAGTAGGTCTTGGTGGGGCGGTCGGCCGCGTCGGCGAGGTCGAACTGCTCCAGCAGCTCGGTCGCGCGCGCCTTCGCCGGCTTGGCCTTCATCTGGTAGAGCTGGCCGACCATCTGAAGGTTCTCGCGGCCGGTGAGGTATTCGTCGACCGCCGCGAACTGGCCGGACAGGCCGATGGAGCGGCGCACGGCGTCGGGGTCCTTGAGGACGTCGATGCCGGCGACGACCGCCGAGCCGCGGTCCGGCTTGAGGAGGGTCGTCAGACAGCGGACGGCTGTCGTCTTGCCCGCGCCGTTCGGTCCGAGGAGGCCCAGGACGGTGCCTTCCGGGACATCGAGGTCGACGCCGTCCAGTGCCTTTACGTCTCCGAAGGTCTTGACCAGGCCTTCGGCATAGATGGCGCCTGGCATATGAGTCTCCACGTCGTCGGGGATTCTGGGGAAAGCCTAGATTTCTGCGGTTTCCTCCGCCCGTCCTTTTCTTCCGTGGGCGGCGTGAGCGGCGACACGAGACACACCATAACGCGATGTATCGCGTCTCTCAATGGACTTACCCGAAAGAGTGATGCCTGACTCCCGGAGGGGCCCTGACCTCAGTCGATGACCGTGTAGCCGGCCTCGCGCAGGGCTCGGCCGACCTCGGCGCAGTGCTCGGGACCCTTTGTCTCCAGGTGCAGCTCGACCTCCGCCTCCGCGAGCCCGAGCCGTGGATCGGTCCGGACGTGGCTCACGTCCAGGACATTAGCGTCGACCACTGACAACACCCCGAGAAGCGTCGCGAGGGCACCGGGCCGGTCCGTCAGGCGCAGCCGCACGGCCAGGTAGCGGCCCTGCGCGGACATGCCGTGCCGCAGGACCCGCTGGAGCAGCACCGGGTCGACGTTGCCGCCGGACAGCACGGCGACGACCGGGCCCTCGAAGGCTCCCGGGTCGCTCAGCAGAGCGGCGACCGGGCTCGCCCCGGCCGGCTCGACGACCAGCTTGGCCCGCTCCAGACACAGCAGCAGCGCGGCGGACAGCTCGTCCTCGGTCACCGTGCGGACCTCGTCCACGAGTTCGCCCACGATCCCGAACGGCACGTCCCCGGGCCGCCCCACCTTCATGCCGTCGGCCATCGTCGCCGGGTTCTCGATCGACACCGGGTGCCCGGCCGCCAGCGAGGGCGGGTACGCGGCCGCGCCCGCCGCCTGCACACCGACGATCCGCACGTCGGGCCTGAGCGCCTTCACGGCGATCGCGACCCCGGCCGCGAGTCCGCCGCCGCCGATGCCGAGGACGACCGTGCGCACCTCCGGGCACTGCTCCAGGATCTCCAGTCCGACCGTGCCCTGGCCCGCGATGACGTCCGGGTGGTCGAAGGGGTGGATGAACACCGCGCCCGTCTCGGCCGCGTACTCCTGCGCGGCGGCCAGGGTCTCGTCGACCACCTGGCCGTGCAGGCGCACCTCGGCGCCGTAGTGCCGGGTGGCGCTGATCTTGGGCAGCGGGGCGCCCTTGGGCATGAACACGGTGGAGCGCACGCCGAGCAGCGTGGACGCCAGCGCCACACCCTGCGCGTGGTTTCCCGCACTCGCGGCCACGACACCCGCGGCCCGCTCCTCGGGCAGCAGGCCGGCGATCCGGACGTAGGCGCCACGCAGTTTGAACGATCCCGTCCGCTGGAGGTTCTCGCACTTGAAGTGCACCGGCGCGCCCACCAGCTGACTCAGATGGCGGCTGCCCTCCATCGCGGTCGTCCGCGCCACGCCCGACAGCATCTTCTGCGCGCCGCGCACGTCGTCGAGCGTCACCGGCGGCACGGGGTGGGCCTTGCGGTAGTTCATGACTCAAGTCTCGCAGTTCACACGCGCGTGTTCGCGCTGTGACCAACGTCCGAGACGGGTTTGCGCAGCGCCGGTACGGCCCGCCCCCCGGCCGCGTACTCTGTCCCCCAATTCAGCTGCCCCTTCATGAAGTGAGCCTCCGGCCATGCCCACAACACCTGGAATGTCGATGGACATGACGACCGTCGGTGACACCGGTCTTCTCGACACCCTGCAGCACGAGGTGGCGGTCTTCGCCCGTCGTGCCGAACAGACCCGGCTCGGCGGAGTGGGCCAGGTGCGCAACTCCATGGACCGCGCCGCGTACCTGCTGCTCAACCGGCTCGACAAGGAAGGACCGATGGGCGTCAAGGCGCTCGCGGCGAGCATGGGCATCGACTCGTCGACGGTCACCCGTCAGGTGGCGCCGCTCGTCGACACCGGCCTGGTCAAGCGCACCTCGCACCCCGAGGACGGCCGCGCGGTGGTCCTCCAGCTGTCCCCGCGCGGGCAGTCCCGGCTGGAGGAAGTGCGCTCCTCCCGGCGTCAGTTGATGGCCGAGCTGACACACGACTGGGCACCGGAGGAGCGCGAGGCGTTCTGCACGCTCCTCACGCGCTTCAACACCGCCCTGTCCTCCCGGATGGCGGTCCAGGGCGTTCCGGGTCCGGAGGCGCAGTCCTCCTAGACAAGCGTCCTCTCAGGTACGCGCACGCGCGCGTGGTGCCCCGCCTCTTGACCGGACGGCCACACCGGGCCTCATATGAGATCGGGTCCTCGGAGACCGGATCCTCGGAGACCGGGTCCTCGTGGTCGTACGAAGCCGACGTACGGCCATCGGCAGGCGGGGAGGTGCGGTGCGGCAACGGCAGGCGTCCCAGAGCACGCGTCGCGCCCGGGAGTTCGAGGCGTTCGTCGCGGGCGCGGCCGGGCGGCTGCTGCATGCCGCGACGCTCCTGACGGCGGAGGCCCCGGACGACAACCCGCGCGCGCGGCGTCTGCTGACGCTGGCGCTCGCCCACACGTACGCGTGCTGGGACCGGCTGCGCGGCGAGGACCCCTACGACCGGGCCCGCGAGCACGTCGCCCTGCGCTTCGCCCACGAGGCCTGGCGCCGCCACGGCCTCCTGCTCGGCGGCCGCACGCCCCCTTCCGGCCCGTTGTCCCGGCTGGCCCCCCAGGAGCGTCTTGTCCTGGTGCTGCGCCTCTACGAGGGCGTGGCCGAGGAACAGGCGGCGGCCCTGCTCGGCCTGCCGGCGGAACGCGTCCGCGCGATCTGCGACCGGGCGACCGCCACGCTGCTGCACCCACCGCGTGGGCCCGCACCGGCGGTGGTGGGACCGAAGGTGGCGGCGTCATGAGACACACGGGTCGCTCCGGGAGGCGCACGTGAACCGGACCCAGCGCGAGGCCGTGGTGCGGCGGCTCATGGAGCAGCAGGGAACACCGCAGGTACCGGCGGATCTGTACACAGACTCCGTGCGGCGGGGCTCGCGCATGCTGCGACGCAGGACCGCGGCGCGCCGGCTCATGTGGCTGCTGCTGCTCGCCGCGAGCGTGGCGTTCGTGGTGTGGGCGCTGACCGCGCGCCCCTGGGTGGAGCCGCCGTCCACGACGACTCCACCGATGACGGGCTGGTGAACCCGGTCCGGCCTCCCGGCCGACGGCTACTTGGCCAGCGCCTGCTGCAGGTCATCCAGCAGGTCGTCGACGTTCTCGATACCCACGGACAGGCGCACGAGGTCGGCGGGGACCTCGAGGGCCGAGCCCGCCACGGACGCGTGCGTCATCCGCCCGGGGTGCTCGATCAGCGACTCGACACCGCCCAGGGACTCCCCCAGCGTGAAGATCCTGGCGCGGTTGCAGACCTCGACGGCCGCCTCCTCGCCGCCCTCCACCCGGAAGGAGACCATGCCGCCGAAGGACCGCATCTGCTTGGCCGCGACCTCGTGGCCGGGGTGCTCCGCCAGGCCCGGGTAGAGCACCTGCGTCACGCGCGCGTGCCGGGTCAGCATGTCGGCGATCTTCGTGGCGTTCTCGCTGTGCCGGTCCATGCGCACCGACAGCGTCTTGGCGCCGCGCAGCACCAGCCAGGAGTCGAAGGGCCCGGCGACCGCGCCCATCGCGTTCTGGTGGTACGCCAGCTCCTCGCCGAGCGTCTCGTCGGCGGTGACCAGCGCGCCGCCCACGACGTCGGAGTGGCCGCCCATGTACTTGGTCAGGGAGTGCACCACGACATCGGCGCCGAGCGACAGGGGCTGCTGGAGGTAGGGCGTCGCGAAGGTGTTGTCGACGACGAGCTTGGCGCCCGCGTCCCGGGAGACCTGGGCGACGGCGGCGATGTCGGTGATGCCGAGCAGCGGGTTGGAGGGGGTCTCCACCCACACGGCCTTGGTCTTCGGGGTGATCGCGGCCCGTACGGCGGCCGGGTCGCTGGTGTCGGCGACCGACCACTCGACGCCCCAGCGGGCGACGACCTTCGCGAAGAGGCGGAACGTGCCGCCGTACGCGTCGTTGGGGATGACCACGTGGTCGCCGGGGCTGAGCAGCGTACGCAGCAGGCAGTCCTCGGCCGCCAGCCCGGACGCGAACGCGAGGCCCCGGCGGCCGCCTTCGAGGGCGGCGAGGTTCTCCTCCAGGGCGGTGCGGGTGGGGTTGGCGCTGCGGCTGTACTCGTAGCCGCCGCGCAGACCGCCCACGCCGTCCTGCTTGTAGGTCGAGACCTGGTAGATCGGCGGGACCACCGCGCCGGTGAGGGGATCCGCGGTGTTGCCCGCGTGAATCGCGAGGGTCTCGAAGTGCTGACTGATGTGCCTGTCGCTCATGGGCTCCGAGGGTAGTCCGCCCGGAGGACCGATGACGGACGACGGGCTCCCGACGGCCGTACGGCAGGGTTTTCCCCAGGTGTCGGGCCGGTGCGGGAGGTTTTCCCCAGGGCGTCCGCGCCGGGCCGGGGAGTTTTCCACAGGGCGCGGACCGGGTTGGGCAATTGTCGGCGGCGTCTGGAACTCTTGGGGCATGGAGATTCTCTGGGTCCTGATGGCGGCGGTCCTGCTGGGCTTCGTCCTGCTTCCATTCCTGCGGCGCAGGCGGGGTGGGATCGAGCAGGTCCCGGCGGGCCACCCGGACGCCGCGGACCCGGCGGACTACGGCTTCGTACGGCAGGAGGAGCTGGACATCCGCATGCCCGGCCCCGACCAGGACCTGCTGGACGTCCTGGACCTGGTGCAGCGCACACAGGACTACAAGGCCGCCTCCCAACTCCTGGCGGGCACCGAGCGGGAGGGCGAGCTGCGCTGGCAGCGCGTGCAGGCCTTCGCCGGGGCCGCCTCGCTGGAGCTTCAGCAGCGGCCGGGCGGGGTCAGCGAGGCGCCGGGCGGACAGTGGCTGCGGGTGTGGCGGGCCGAGCAGCCCAAGGACGCGGGCGGCGCGGCGGTGCACGCGGAGTTCCTGGTGCAGCAGGCGTGGCGGACGTCGACCCCGGGCACGGACGAGTTCCGGATCATCATGGAGGAAGCGAGGGCGGCCAGCGGCGAGGCGGCTCTGCTGGCTCCCGGCGATCCGGTCCCGTACCTCGTCGAGCTCTCGGTCGCGCGCGGACTGGCCTACTCCCAGGCGGAGTTCGAGCAGCTGTGGCTGAAGATCCTGGACCGCGCTCCGAACCACATGGGGGCGCACCTGGCCGCGCTGCACTACTGGTGCGAGAAGTGGCACGGCTCGCGGAAGCTGGCGTACGAGTTCGCGGAGGCTGCGGCCGCCCGGGCCCCGCACGGCTCGCTGCTCGCCGCGATGCCGTTGTTCGCGGTCTTCGAGCACCTGCCCGAGGTCAATCTGGTCAGCGGTTTCTACCAGAGCGAAGTCGTCACCAAGGCCATGCACGGCGCGCTGCACGCCGTCCACTCGGCCCGCGCCGAGGACCCGATGCTGGCCCACGTCCGCCATCTGCTGGTCTTCTTCCTGGTGCGCGGCGAGCGCTGGGCGGAGGCCATGAACCAGCTCGTGCACATCGACGGCCACGTCGGCGCCCTGCCCTGGACCCTGTCCGCAGACCCGGCCGCGGAGTTCGCGATATACCGGGCGCTGGCAGTGGCGGGCTACGAGGCGAACGGCGGCAGCCCGGCGACGCTGACGCAGTGACGCGGTGATTTCTTCGGGGGCCCGCTCACCCGGCTCTCGACGCCGGTCTCCGGCCGAGGGGGCGTGGGCAGGGCGGCTCGCCTCAGCGGGGCCGCGGAGTGTCGGGCGGGTGAGGCGCCCGTGCCGAGGCATGCCTCGCACCGACGTCCGCTTCACCTTCAGCCTTCAGCCTCCCAATGACACCTGCCTGCCTGACTGACTGCCTGCCTTGGGGTGGTTCGGCCACCGCCCTCCACCCCTCCCGCCGCGCAGGTCGACGCCGGGTCTGTCGGAATGCGGGCCGGCAGGGAACCGTTGTTCTCCCTGCCGCCACGCACCTCTGCCCGGCACGCACGATCGAAGGAGCTCGCGTCATGCTGTTCGGCCGTACGCCCGTCCTGCCCACCGCCGAGCAGGCACTGAAGGGCCGCTCCCAGCCGGCGTTCACGGTCCCCGACCGGCACACCGTCCTCGGCACGCCGCTGCTCGGCCCCTACCCCGAGGGCTACCGGATCGCGGACTTCGGCCTGGGCTCCGCCCGGCGAGCGGTGGTGGCACGTCTTCCACTCCGACTGCTCCGAACTCCGGGCTGTCGGCTTCTCCCCCGCCGGGTGTGTGACGCACGGGGGGGGGAGGCTTCAGCCAGCAGACGGCAACCAGCAGGCGGCCGATGTCAGACGGTCGGCGTCAGACAGCCGGCGTCAGCCCTCCGCACGCGCCGGCAGGCGCCAGCCCGGGCGCGGGAAGTGGCAGGTGTAGCCGTCCGGGTAACGCTCGAGGTAGTCCTGATGCTCGGGCTCGGCCTCCCAGAACGGACCGACCGGCTCCACCTCGGTGACGACCTTGCCCGGCCAGAGCCCGGAGGCGTCCACGTCCGCGATCGTGTCCTCGGCGATCCGCTTCTGCTCGTCGTCGACGTAGTAGATCGCCGAACGGTAGCTGAGGCCGATGTCGTTGCCCTGGCGGTTCTTGGTGCTCGGGTCGTGGATCTGGAAGAAGAACTCCAGGATCGTGCGGTAGTCGGTCGCCGCCGGATCGAAGAGGATCTCGATGGCCTCCGCGTGCGTTCCGTGGTTGCGGTACGTCGCGTTCGGCACGTCGCCCCCGGTGTATCCGACCCGGGTCGCCGTCACCCCCGGTAGGCGGCGGATCAGGTCCTCCATCCCCCAGAAGCACCCGCCCGCCAGCACGGCCCTCTGCGTCTGCGCGGCCATCACGGCCCTCCCATGTCTGTCATCGCTCAGCTCGGTCATTGGGGCTGCTCGGCTCGCACGGCTCGCACACCACCGGCACGCCTTACCCATTCTCCTCAACAGAGGAGGGCCTCCCGCGATTCCGCGCCCGGCCGGAGCCCGTCCAGAGCCCGTCCGAAGCCCGTCCGGAACCAGTCCATTGACGCCCCCGCCGAACGCGCCATGTCAAGCATTTCGACCCCGTTGAAAAAGATCCGCGGCCGCCGCCTCCCCACCCTACGATCGCCTGCATGCTGATTCATCGGACATTACGGATGATCGTCGTACTCGTGCTGGCCCTCACCGGAGCGCTCGGGGGTGCCGTGGGGACGGCACAGGCCGAGGGGAACCCGTCCTCGAACGACCGGCAGTTGCTGTACTACAACCACTCCTACGGGGTCTTCGACCGGGAGACCGCCGACGCCATCGAACACTCCGACTACCTGAGGGACTTCGCCAACTTCCAGGTCCGCACCACGACCGGCACCGGCGGACAGACCTGGACCGGCCGCTACCTGATGGGCCGCGAGACCTATCTCGAACTGTTCGGCGTCGGGGACATCGCGGGCCAGGACGGCACCCTCGGCTCGGCTGGGCTGGGCCTGTCCACCGAACAGGACGGTGACCTGGCGACGGTCACCGAGCGGCTGAAGAGCGAGGGGGTCGCCGACCCCATAGAGTTCCTCCAGACCCGGGACTTCGGTGACGGGGTGCCCGTGCCGTGGTTCGACGCCATCCTCACCGCCACCGAGTACGACGCCTTCGGGGCCTGGGCGATGGAGTACCGGCCGGAGTACTTCGCCGATCCCCGCAGCAAGACCGAGCCCGCGAGTTTCCCCGGTGACGTCGGCCGGGAGCGTGTCCTGTCCGACGACTACCGCACTCACCTGATGCGTGACGTGACCTCCGTCCGCATCGCGGTCACCGAGGGCGACCTCGCCGACACCGTGCCGCTGCTGCGGGCCGGCGGGTTCGCCGTCAAGAACGTGGCCGGCGGTGGTGTCGTCGCGCAGGGGGGCGGCACCACGATCCGGTTCGACTCCGTTCCGCGTGAGCAAGCCGGGTTCCAGCGGGTCGAGATGTCGCTCAACCGGCCCGTCCAGGACCGGCACGTGGAGCAGATCGGTCACTCGACGCTCACCGTCGGCCCGGGCAGCCGTGCCGTGTGGACGTTCGCAGCCAACGGCACCCGGTAGCCGGGCAGCAGACAGCGGGTGCGCCCCCTACGAGGGGCGCACCCCCACGCGTCCCCCCTGCCCCAAGAGACCTCAGCCCCCACTGCCGTACGGCCGCGTCAGAATCTCCAGCCGGTGGCCGCCCGGGTCGTCGAAGTACGCGCCCCGGCCTCCGTCGTTGCGGTTGATCTCGCCGGGCCGGTGGTGGAAGGGGTCCGCCCAGTACGTCAGTCCCGCCTCCCGGATCCGGGCGAAGATCGTGTCGAAGTCGTCCTCGGAGACGAGGAACGCGTAGTGCTGCGGCGTGATCTCGTCGTTCGTGTCCATGTAGTCGAGGGTCACGCCGTTGGGGATCGCGACCGGGACGAAGGGGCCGTACCGCGGGCTCACGCTCAGGCCCAGGATGTCGGCCAGGAAGCGGGCCGAGGCGTGCTTGTCGTGTGCGGCGACGATGGTGTGGTTCAGCTGAACGGTCATCGTGGAGGCCTCCTCCTCACGACCATACTCCGCAAGCAGCTAAGGTAAGCCTTGCCTTGCCTTAGCTGCTCAGCGAGAGCCCGGCACCACCGGAGGAGTCGTGCGTACAGCAGCAGTGCAGGCCGTCCTCGCCTCGGTCGTCGTCGGAGGGCTGCTCGCCGGCTGCTCGTCCTCGGACACCGGCGGGACGACCGGGAAGGCCGACCGAAACCCGGTGCTGGGGGCCTCCGGAAACGCCTCCGAGGGCCCTTCCGCCGCCCCGAACACCCTCGCCGACGGCATGGGCTCCGACCGGGACACCGACGGTGCCTTCCCGCGCACGGTCACGCACTTCGAGGGCAGGACCACGGTCAAGGCCCAGCCGAAGAAGATCGCGGTGCTCAGCACCAGGCAGCTCGACGACCTGCTGTCCCTGGGGGTCGTCCCCGCGGCCACCACCCGCGCCGACATCGCCGGCCCTCGCCACCGGGACGGTCGGCGCGCCCGCCGCCATGCCGGTCGTCTCCGTCGCCGGAGGTCTCGGCGCCGACGCCCTCGTCCACGTGCTCGCCTGGCGGCGCGGTATGCAGGCCGGCCGGTTCGTGCTCGTCGGCGTCGGGATCGGGGTCGCCCTGTCCGCCGTCGTGCAGCTGTATCTCGCCGACTCCGAGCTGGAAGCCGCCGAGCAGGTGAAGCTGTGGCTGACGGGGAGTCTCAACGGGCGCGGCTGGGAGCAGGCCGGGCCCCTGGGCGTCGTACTCCTGCTGGCTCTGCCCGCCCTGGTGTGGGCGGCCAGGGCCGCGCGGCCGCTCGGGCTCGACCCGGACACCGCTGCCGCGCTGGGCGTACGGGTGGACCGGGTGCGGCTCGGGCTGACCGTGCTCGGGGTGGTGCTCGCCGCGACCGCCACCGGGGCCGCGGGGCCGATCGGGTTCGTCGCGCTGACCTCGCCGCAGCTGACCCGGCGGCTGACCCGCACGCCCCAGCTGCCGCTGCTGTGCTCGGCGCTGACCGGCGCCCTCGTCTGGTGGCCGCCGATCTCGTCGCGCGGACGCTGCTGCCGCCGCTGGAGATCCCGTTCGGGGCGCTGACCTCGCTGGTCGGGGGGCCGTATCTGCTGTGGTTGCTGGGTCGGCGGAGCGCCGTACGGTGAACCGCCTGCCAGGAGGGCCGTACGGCGAGAAGCCGTGCCGGACGGCCATGCGCCGAAGCGACCCGGTACGGAACCGGGTCCCTTTCTGCGAACTACGTGTGTCAGATCGTCGCCGTGTCGATCACGAACCGGTAGCGGACATCGCTGTTGACGACCCGCTCGTACGCCTCGTTGATCTCCGACGCGGCGATCAGCTCGATCTCGGCGCCGATGCCGTGCTCGGCGCAGAAGTCCAGCATCTCCTGGGTCTCGGCGATGCCGCCGATCGCCGAACCGGCGAGAATCTTGCTGCCGCCGATGAGGGAGAAGAGGTTCAGGGCGATCGGCTCCTCGGGGGCGCCGACGTTCACCAGGGCGCCGCCCGCCTTGAGCAGGCTCAGGTACGCGCCGAAGTTCAGCGGCGCCGAGACGGTGGAGAGGATGAGGTCGAAGGAGGCCGCCAGCTCCTTGAAGGTGTTCTCGTCGCTGGTCGCGTAGTAGTGGTCGGCGCCCAGCTTCAGGCCGTCGTCCTTCTTGCGCAGGGACTGCGACAGGACGGTGACCTCGGCACCCAGCGCGTGCGCGATCTTGACGCCCATGTGGCCGAGCCCGCCCAGGCCGATCACGGCGACGTTCTTGCCGGGGCCGGCGCCCCACCTCTTCAGCGGGGAGTAGGTGGTGATGCCGGCGCACAGCAGCGGGGCGGCCTCGTCGAGGGACAGGCCCTCGGGAATGCGGACGACATAGTTCTCGTCGACGACGATCTTCTCGGAGTAGCCGCCGTAGGTGGGCTCGCCGTCCTTGCCGATGCCGTTGTACGTGGGGACGTTGCCCCGGACGCAGTGCTGCTCGATGCCGGCCTTGCAGTTCTCGCACTCACCGCACGAGTCGACCATGCAGCCGACGCCGACGCGGTCGCCGACCTCGTACTTGGTGACGCCGGGGCCGACCTCGGAGACGATGCCGGCGATCTCGTGGCCCGGGACCATCGGGAAGATCGCCTCGCCCCAGCCCTCACGGGCCTGGTGGATGTCGGAGTGGCAGATGCCGGCGAACTTGATGTCGATCAGGACGTCGTGCTCACGGACCGCCCGGCGCTCGATGGTGGTGCGCTCCAGGGGAGCCTTCGCGGCGGGGGTGGCGTATGCGGCGACAGTGGTCATGCCGGGGTCTCTCCTAGCGAGGGGTGCGTGCCCGGCTGCCTTCTGTCCCTCCGTCCGGGCACGCGCTCCAGCGTGCCTGACGGATCACGATCCACCCAGGTCACCGCTTGGCGTACGTTCGCTGGTCCTACTACTGACGGGGACAGGATGGTGAGCGTACGACCGTGAATACTTGACGTATGGACGAGATGGCCGAGGGACTGCCCAGAAGGGGCTCACTGGACCGGCGTGCCGAGCTCAGCGAGTTCCTGCGCACCCGGCGGGCCCGGCTGAGGCCGGAGGACGTGGGGCTGCCGGACTTCGGACGGCACCGCAGGGTGCCGGGACTGCGCCGCGAGGAGCTGGCCCAGCTGGCGGGCGTCTCCGTGGCGTACTACACGCGCCTGGAGCAGGGCAACGGGCGGAACGTCTCGGCGGAGGTCCTCGACTCGATCGCCCGTGCCCTGCGGCTCACCGACGCCGAGCACGCGCACCTGACGCATCTGGCGAAGCCGAAGGAGCACAAGAAGAAGACCACCGCGCGCACCGAGCAGGTACGCGGGGCGATCAGGCACCTGCTGGACTCCATCGAGGTCCCGGCGTACGTCTCGGGGCGCCGGTCGGACATCGTCGCCTGGAACCGGATGGCGGCGGCGGTCTTCGGGGACTGGGCGGAGCTGCCGGCGCGGGAGCGGAACTGGGCACGGCTGATCTTCCTGCGGCCGGAGTACCAAGACCTGTTCGTGCCGTGGGAGCAGAAGGCCAGTGACGTGGTCAGCCACCTCCGCATGGACGCGGGCTGCCATCCCGACGACCCCCGTCTGTCCGCCCTCGTCGGGGAGCTCTCGGTGAAGAGCGAGGAGTTCAGGCGTCTGTGGGCCACGCACGACGTCAAGGAGAAGGGCTACGGCGCCAAGCACCTGCGTCATCCGCTGGTCGGCGAACTGACCCTGCACTACGAGTCGTTCCCACTGTCCGACGGCACCGAGCAGGTCCTGATCACCTACCACGCGGAGCCGGGCTCGCCGTCCGCGGACGCCCTGCGGCTGCTGGCGAGCTGGGGCGCGGACGCCACCCGCGCGGGTGAGTCCGCGCGCCCCTGACCCGGCGCCCGCTCAGCCCTGGTACGGCGGTGCCGCGCCCCAGTTCCACTGCGGCACCGGCTGCTCCGCGGGCGGCTTGGCGTCCGGTCCCGAGAAGTGGACCGCGAGCCGGGTGCCCCACTCCACGTAGGCGAGGAACGCCGAACGGAACTCCGCGTCGGTGGGCAGCCCGGCCTCGTCGGCGGCGTCCTGGATGAGGTTCACCCAGCGGCGGCGCTGCTGCTCGGTGATGTCGCGGCCCAGGTGCTTGGCGACCATGTGGCCATGGCCGCCCTGGGTCTCCGAGTAGGCGGTCGGGCCGCCGAAGACCTCCGCGAGCCACAGAGCGACATGCTCGGCGTGCTCGGGGGCCAGGCCCGCGAAGACCGGGGCCAGGAGGTCGTCGGCCAGGACCTTCTCGTAGAACACCGTGGTCAGCCGGCCGAAGGCCTCCGCGCCGCCCGCCCACGCGAACAGGGTGGGCACGGCGGCGCCCCGGCCGCGGACCGTCGTCGGTTTGTAGTGGCGCATCTCCTCGATGTTCTCGATGTACGGCCGGATCTCGGCGAGGAAGTCCGGGAACAGCTCGGACTCGCGGAAGCCCTCCAGATGGTCCTCGGTGGAGGTCCAGGTGATGCGCAGGACGAAGTGCTCGAAGTCCTCCTCGCACCGCGCCAGTTCGAAGTCGACGCACTGCGGGGCCGCCGCCAACTGGACCGAGGCGTGGGTGTAGGCGGACAGGAACTCCGCCGAGCGGTCTTCCGGGATGCGGTAGCGGATGTACTCGACGGTTTCTGTGGTCATGCCCTCACACAAACACGGACCTCCGCCGGAAGCTCCCCCTCCACCCCGGAGTTCGCTGTCGGCTCAGTCGGAGGCTCTGACGAAGCCGAGCCGGGCGCGGGCGGGCGACCGGGGCTGGTGGTCCAGGTGGACGACACGGTCGAAGCGGTCCTCGCCCTCGAAATGGAGGACGACCGGGTCACCCGCATCCGGGCGGTACGCAATCCGGAGAACGCGGCCCTGGACGGCCGGCTGACGCAAACGAAAGGACCGCCGGAAGCGGTGTGCTTCCGGCGGGCCCTGCGACTACCGCTTCCTACAGGTCACTTCCCGTAGTACGCGTTGTAGATCGAGATCGTCGACTTGTTGCCCTTCTTGTCGGCGATCTTGGCGTGGAAGGAGATGGCCTTCCCCTTCGCCGGGTTCTTCACGGTGATCTTGCCGCCCGAGACCGTGACCTTCTTCCAGGTCTGGCCGTAGTCGTACGACACGTACACCGCGAGGGACTTCAGGTTGGAGCCCTTCGCGGAGCCCTCGACGGTCAACGGGATCTTGACCGTCTTACCGGCCTCGACCCTGCTGTCCAGACCCGTGGCCGCGTTGAAGCGGACCATGGAGGCGGGCAGCTTGGTGAAGTCGGTCGTCTTCTTCGACGAGAACGTCCAGCTGGCGTCGATCCGGGTGGAGGCCGCCGCGACCTTGACACTGCGCTTGACCGAGGTCGTCAGCTTGTAGTTGGCCTGGCCGGCCGGAACCTTGAAGGTCTTCTCGCCGAACAGCGGGTCGTCGTTCGAGCCGACCTTGACGCCGTTCTTGTACAGCGTGGTGGTCACCGAGGTGAACGCCGAGGAACCGGCGTGGCCACTGCCGTCCGCGAACAGCGGGATGGAGCCGAGGATCTCGTTGCCGTCGCGGTACAGACCGAAGTCGGCGTTGAGATGCGGGCCGAAGACCGCGGTGTTGAAGGTCTTCGCGTAGGACTTGCCGCCCTGGAAGGACTGCGCGGCACCGAGCGTGTAGTACGCGTCGGCGATCGGGAAGCCGTCGGGGTCGACACCGCCGTCCTGCTCGAAGTCCATGCCCCACTTGACGCCGCTGGTGGTGGACAGGTGCAGGGTGCGCGTGCCCGGCAGGGTCTGCGGGATCGCCGTCGAGGAGCCGGAGAAGGAGCCGGGCAGCCAGCCCACGGCGTTGACGGAGCCCTTCTTGCCGCTGGCCGCGGCGCCCATGGCGACCTTGACCGTGGCCAGTTCGCTCGCCTTGTAGTGCTTGGTGTAACCGGTGGCGAACTGCTTGACTTTGCTGCCGGCGACGGTGTCGTACTGCTCGGTGGTGCCCTTGCTCCAGTGGCCGTCGAACTGCTCGGTGAGCGAACCGTCCGTCACCTGCGGGCCGAAGTGCGCGGTACGGAAGCCCGCGTACGAGTCGAGGAACCAGCCGTAGCCGTAACCGCCGTCGGCCGTGTCGACCTGGAAGCCGGGCGCGGCGAACGTCGACTTGGCTGCCGCGTCCGGCACGGTGATGTCGACCGGCTTGGCCTTGCGCGCGTCCAGCGTGATCGTCGTGTTCTTCGTGACGTTCAGCTTCGGCTGGACCATCCAGTCGGCGCCCTTGGTGGTGTCCTCCGGGTCCACGAAGTACGCGGAGTTGAGGATGTAACCGCCCTTGGGCACGCGGACGGTGACCGAGCCGTCCTCCTCGTACGGCGAGAACCACTTGCCGTTGGCGAGGCCGGAAATGCCGGACAGGTCGGTGCTGTAGGTCTTGGCCGGCTTGCCGTCACGGTCGAGGACGTTCAGCGTGACGTCGTACGACTCGACCTCCCGCTGCACCGCCGCCGCCGTGCGGACGGTCTGGCCGCCGCCCGTCGCCGTCACGTACGCGGAGTACGCGCCGTCGAGCGTGCCGCCCAGCTTGGTGTTGACGATGACGTCGACGGAGGCCTTGCCGCCCGCCGGGACCGTCACCGTGGTGGCGCCCAGCTTGAAGAAGCCGGCCGGAGCGGCCTGCCCCTTCGGGTTGGTGGCCGTCGACGACAGCTTCAGCGTGACGTCCTTCGTACCGAGGTTGCGGTACGTCACCTGCTTGGTGACCGGCTTGTCGTCGGTGTGCGGCCACAGCTGCGTGCCGAAGCTCACCGACACCGGGTCGGCGATCACGGACTGCGTGATGGCCTTGTCGACCTGGATACGGCCCGAACCCTGCTGGAACGGCGTGTACTTGCCGCCCTTGGCGGAGCCCGTGAGGGCGCCCTTCAGCTCGGCGTAGCCCCAGTCCGGGTGCTCCTGCTTGAGGATCGCCGCCGCGCCCGCGACATGCGGGGTCGCCATCGACGTACCGGAGATGGTCAGGTAGCCGGCGGGCTTCTCGCCGACCTCCTTGTCGATGAGGCTGCCGGGAGCGGCCGCCGCGGTGATGTCCACACCCGGCGCGGTCACGTCGGGCTTGATCTGCCCGTCGAGGCCGGGGCCGGTGCTGGAGAAGGAGGCCAGCTTGTCCTTGTCGTCGACCGCGCCGACGGTCAGGGCGGAGGCGGCGCTGCCGGGGGAGCCGATGGTCTGCTCGCCGAAGCCGCCCTCGTTGCCTGCGGCGATGGCGAACAGGATGCCCTTGGTCTCCGAGAGCTTGTTGACCTCGGCTTCCAGCGGGTCGATCTCCGGGGTGTCGCCGCCGCCCAGGCTCAGGTTGACGACGTTGGCACCCTGCTCGGCGGCCCACTCCATGCCGGCCAGGATCTGCGAGTCGTCGCCGTAGCCGTCGTCGCTGAGCACCTTGCCGTTGAGCAGCTTGGCGCCGGGGGCCACGCCCTTGTACTTGCCGCCGGACTTCGCGCCGGTACCGGCCGCGATGGAGGCGACGTGGGTGCCGTGGCCGAACTTGTCGGTCGCGTCGGCGGAGGTGGAGAAGTTCTTCGCCGCGATCACCTGGTCCTTGAGGTCCGGGTGGGTCGCGTCGATACCGGTGTCAAGAACGGCGATCTTGACGCCCTTGCCGTCGTAGCCCTTGGCCCAGGCGGTCGGCGCGCCGATCTGCGGCACGGACTTGTCGAGGCTGGCCTTGCGGACGCCGTCGAGCCAGACGTGCGCGATGCCGGAGGCGGTCTTGTCGCCGTTGGTGACCGCGTCCCACAACTCGGGCGCGTCCTCCTTCGGCGTCTGCACCGCGTCGGCGTTCAAGGAGGACAGGGAGTGGCGGAGCGTGCCCGCGTCCCGGACGTCGTCCTTGGCCGCGCTCGCCGCGCCCTTGTAGCCGACGATCACCTTCAGTCCCTTGCTCTGGGACTTGCGGGTGGCGGCCTTGTTGAGCTCGGTGACGTCGAACAGCCGCTGGTCGAGCTTGCCGCTCGACACCAGGCGGACGACGTCGGACGGCAGCACATAGGTGTGGCCGTCGGCCTTGCGGAGCTGCACCGGTATGTGCTCTCGGCCCTTCGCGGGCTCCAGGCCGACAACGCGGCCCTTGGCGTCCACGACGACGCGGTCACCGGTGATCAGAGTGATGCGGTGCTTGGGCGTGAGCTGTGCCTTGTTCGACTGCGAGACACTCGCGGTCTGCTGCGCATCCGCCGACGCCGGGCTGGTCATGCCCGCCGCGAGCGCTACCGCGGCCGCCGTGGCGATCGTGGCCGCGCATGCCTTTTTCACTTGTCTGCGCAAGTTTCCCCCTTGCAGAAGGACCAGGTGAATTCCCCGTTCACCCGGGCGGGGGGACAGTCGCACGCGTATACGTGCGCCCCCCGGCTCTCGCAGTATGCCGAGGGGTGATCACGACCTCAATAGACAGCTCCCCCACAGCAATGTCTGTTACAAGACTGCGGGATTCAGGGGGAGTTGCGGCTGCTCGCATTCACTCGTTCAGGAGGCGGCGTTCTCCTTCACCGTGATCCTGCCCTTGCGGATCGTGGCGAGGCGGGGGGCCTTCTTCGCGATCGCGGAGTCGTGGGTGACCATGATGAAGGTCAACCCCAGCTCCTTCCACATGCGTTCGAGTACGTCCATGATCTCGTCGCGCATCGACTCGTCGAGGTTGCCGGTGGGTTCGTCGGCGAGGAGCACCTTCGGCTCCTTGACGAGGGCCCGGGCGATGGCGACGCGCTGCTGCTGCCCGCCGGACAACTCGGAGGGCAGATGCCTCAACCGCTCCCCGAGCCCGACGGAGGTGAGGGCCTCGGCCGCCCGCTCCCGCCGCTCCTTCGCCTTCACGCCGAGAGGTACGAGGGCGGTCTCGACGTTCTCCTGGGCGGTGAGGGTGGGGATGAGGTTGAAGGACTGGAAGACGAAGCCGATGTTCTCACTGCGGACCCTGGTCAGCCTGGCCTCCGACAGCTTGGCCAAGTCGGTGCCGTCCAGGACGACTTCGCCCTCCGTGGGCTTGTCCAGTGCGCCGAGCATCTGGAGGAGGGTGGACTTGCCGCCGCCGGTGGGGCCCTGGATGACGAGACGGTCCCCGTCGGCGATGGTGAGGTCCACACCGGCGAGCGCGTCGACGGTGTCCTTGCCTCGGGAGTAGCGCTTGGTGACGCTTCTGAGTTCGTACATGGTGAGCTCCTGGGGTGGTGGGGTTCGGGGTGGTGGGTGCGGGTTCGGGGTGGTGCGGGTTCGGGGTGGTGCGGGTCGTTGTCGACCGCGGGTCGGTGGGGGCTGGTCGCGCAGTTCCCCGCGCCCCTGGGTGGGTGCGGTCACGTCGCTCGTACGCGGGACCGGCGGCGTGGGGCTGTGGTGCGGTAGAACCCGCGTGGCAGCGAACAGCCGTCCCGCCGCAGCAGGCGTTCCACCCGCCACGCGCCACCACGAACAGTCCGCGACCCCGGTACGGCAGAACCCGCGTAACCGCAGGCAGCCGTCCCGCCACAACAGGCCTTCCACCCGCCACGCGCCACCACGAACAGTCCGCGGCCTCGCCGGGACAGCGCCCACCCGGCGGCAGGGGCAGGCAGGCATCCCCCGCCCGTAGCTGTGGGAAGCCGCGCGCTCGGGACGGCTCGGGTGGGCGCGGCGACCCCGCCCGGCGGCGGCGTGCGGCACCCTCCCCCGGCCGGCCGGAGGCCACAGCCGACGCCCGCTACTCGACTCGGCGCAACGCGTCCGCCGGTCGCAGTCGCGACGCGCGCCAGCCGCCGAACGCTCCCGCGATGAGCCCGCCCGCGACCGCCAGACCCACCGCGATCGAGACCGTCGTCAGACTCACCGGGGCCGTCAGGGCCACGTCCAGGGTCTTGGCGGCCACCTGCCGGCCGGGGCCCCCGAAGCCCCCACCGCCGGGACCGCCCGCACCACCACCGCCGCCGCCCAACTGCGCCTGCAGGGTGGGGCTGATGGCCGTCACGACGTACGCCCCCGCGAGACCGAGCGCGATTCCCAGCGCCCCGCCGAGCAGCCCGTTGACCATCGCCTCGCCGACGACCTGCCGGGTCACCCGCCCCGACTTCCAGCCCAGCGCCTTGAGCGTGCCGAACTCCCGTACCCGGCGCGAGACAGCGGAAGAAGTCAGCAGTCCGGCCACCAGGAACGCGGCCACCAGCACCGCGATCGACAGCCACTTGCCGACATTCGTCGCGAGGGACGAGGCCGTCGACAGCGACCCCGACACCGTGTCCGCGAGATCCGCCGAGGTCGTCACCGTCGTACCCGAGATGTTCTTCTGGATCGCCGACTTGACGGAGTCGATCTTCTGGGAGTCGGTCGCCTTGACGTAGATCGTGGTGACCTTGTTCTTCGAGTCGCTGAGGGTCTGCGCCTGGGTGAGCGGGACGTAGATGTTGGCGGCCGCGTCCCCGCTGTCCGCGGTGGCGACGCCGATCACCTTGAACTTGACGCTCTTGATGGTGACGGTGGAACCGACCTTGAGCTTCTTCTCCTTGGCGTACGCGGAGTCGACGACGGCGACCTTGGCGTCCGTCTCGGTCGACGTGAACGTACGGCCGCTGGTGATCTTGGAGGAGGTCAGCGGTCCGAGGGCCGCCTTGGTGACGTCGGTGCCGAAGACGGAGTAGTTGTTGACGTCGAAGTTGGCGCCGCCACCCCGCACTTCACCCTGGGGCTGGCCGGTACCGCCGCCGTTCCCGCCGAAGCCGCCTTCACCGCCCCCGTTGCCGTTCTGCTGGAACTGGCCGCGCGTGAACTGGCCGTTGATCTTGATGACCTGGAGGCTCAGCCCGCCGACCGCGTCCGAGACGCCGGTCTGCCGGCCGACCTTGGTGACCGTGGCGGCGGACAGGGTCTGGAACCCCTGCACCAGCACGCGGTCGCTGCTCTGCTCCGCGTCGGACCCGTTGTCCTGCGCGTCGAACCGGAAGCGCGGCCGGTCCGAGGAACTGGCCTGCGGCTGGGCGGCCTTGGTGACCGTCATGTCGGTGCCCAGTCCGTAGAGCGACTGGAGGACCTTGTCCTGGGCCTTTCCCATGCCGGACGACACGGAACTGACCACGATGACCAGCGCGATCCCCAGCGCGAGCCCGGAGGCGACGACGAGGGCCGCCTTTCTGCGGCGGCGCAGTTCGCGCCTCAGGTAGGTGAAGAACATGGCCGCAAGCTAGGTACGGCGCGTGATGACTCCATAAGCCCCGAATAAGAGCTGCATGAGAAGGCTGTCCGGGAGCCAGGGGCGAGCCCTCACACACCTGTCAAGGTGTCACGCGGGCCCGGCTCCGACGAGCGAGAACGCCGGGCGGAGCTTCAATGAGGGAGAGGTGATCCATCACCGCTCTCCAAACGACTGTCCGCCCACGTGGCGACCTGCAAGGGCAGATCACCGAGCTGAAGTATGAGGTCGCCGACCGGACTCCCGGCGATCTCTTACTCGCCGAAAACGCGGAGAGGCACCTGCAAGCGGCGAGGGCAGCGCTGCGAGGGAAGGAGCGGTGGCCGGCTCGGCCCTTCCGGCGCTTCGCGGGCGGGAACGCCGACGGCGCGCTGGCGAACACGCACGAGGCCGAGGTGGCGATCCTGCGCATCGTTCCGCAGGCCGATCTGCGCTGGAGAGGGCTCACCGTGCTCGTGCAGGCACGTCTGCACCTCGATCCGCAGGACCTGCGACTTCGGCAGTTGGAGACGGTGTTCGCTTACCAGGACGCGCGGATCGGAGCACCCGACCGTCAGTTGCTCGTCAGCACCCTGCACGCGGCCTAGCAGGCCGAAGAGGCGGAGCGGGCCAAGGTGCGGAGCTTCATGCACATCGTCTGCGCGGCGACCGTCATGATGGCCCTGATCGCCATCGGGACCAACTTCTGCTTCCCCGAGAATCCTGACGTCCTCAGCAAGGAACCGACCATCTGCCCGTTCGGCAAGAACAAGGCGAACCGGGAAGGTGTATGGCTTATCGAGTTCATGGGAATGCTCGGCGCCGCCCTCGCCGGAGCGGTCGCGCTGCGCAAGGTACGGGGCACCGCCGGCCCCCACTCGTGGCCACGAGCCTGCTGCTCCTGCGACTGCCCGTGGGCGCGTTGACCGCTGTCGTCGGCATCATGTTCCTCAGCGGCCGTTTCTTCCCCGGGCTCACCGCACTCGACACGTTCACCCAGATACTCATGTGGGCCGCGGCCTTCGGCGTGCTCCAGGAGACCGTGATGCAGGCCGTCGACCGGCGCGGACGGGCCCTTCTGGACAACGTCAGGTCACCTGGTCGCGTGCCGGACGAGGACGCCGGCCGGCCCCCACGCAGGCCTCCGCCCCCGCCCCCGCCCCCGGGCGCCGCGCCCGTGAAGAGCCGGGTGGCGCGTGTGGCGGCCCGGGTGAAACGGAAGTCCTGAACAAGCCGAGGGGCGGCCGCCCCTCAGGGCGACCGCCTCTCCTGTGCTCAGGTCGAAGTGGCCGTCAGACCGCCGACCCCGCCTTCCAGTCCGCCCAGCTCAGGTTCCACCCGTTGAGGCCGTTGTCCGGGGCCACCGTCTTGTCGCCGGTGTTCTTCACGACCACCACGTCACCGACGATGGAGTTGGTGTAGAACCAGTAGCCGGCCGAGCCGGTGTCGTTGGCGCCCTTGGTGTCGGACATGCCCACGCAGCCGTGGCTGGTGTTGACGTTGCCGAAGAGGGACTTGGCGCCCCAGTAGTTGCCGTGCACGAAGGTGCCGGAGTTGGTGAGCCGGATGGCGTGCGGTACGTCCTTGATGTCGTACTCGCCCTTGCCGTCGTCGTCGGTGAAGCCCACGGTCGCGCCGTTCATGCGCGTCTCCTTGAACTTCTCGGACATCACCATGATGCCTTCGTACGTCTTGTTCTCCGGGGAACCGGCGGAGATCGGGATGGTCTTGATGACCGCGCCGTTGTGCGTGATCTTCATCTGCTTGGTCTTGGCGTCGACGTACGAGACCTGGTTGCGGCCGATCTTGAACGTGACCGTCTTCTGCTGGACGCCGTAGACACCGGAGGCGCCCTCGACACCGTCGAGCGCGAGCTTCAGCGTGACGGTGGAGTTCTCCTTCCAGTACTGGTCGGGACGGCAGTCCATGCGGACGGTGGAGAACCAGTGGCAGACGACCTCCTGGCCGCTGCTGGAGGAGACCGTGATGCCCTTCTGCACGGCCGCCTTGTTGGTGATCTCCTTGTTGAAGTTGATCGACACCGGCATGCCCACGCCTACGGTCGAGCCGTCCTCGGGCGTGAAGTTGCCTATGAAGCTGTTGGCCGGGGAGACCGTCGTGAACGAGGCGTTCTCGTGGGCGACGAGCCCGTCGGAGTCCTTGGCCTCCGCGGCGACCTTGTAGGTCGTGGAGCGCTCCAGCTGGGTGTTGGGCTTCCAGCTGGTCTTGTCGGCGGACAGCTCGCCGGCCACCTTCGCGCCGTCGGTGGTCGTCATCGTCACGCCGGTGAGCGTGCCCTTGCTCACGGTGACGGCGGCGGAGTTGTTGATGGAGGCGTTGTCCGTGCCGTCCTTGGGTGTGATCTTGATCTCGGCCTGGGAGCTCTTCTTGGCCGCCGCCTCGTCGGCCTTGGCCTGTGAGGTGTCGCCACCGCTGCCGCCCGACGACGAGTCGTCGCCACCGGAACAGGCCGAGAGCACCAGCACCCCGCCGAGCAGAGCGGACGCGACCGTCAGGCCCCTGCGCCGCTTACTGACCGTCATCACACGCATCTCCATCGTTGCCGAATCCCAGAATCCCGAGAGTCCCCGTCAAGGACTAAACGCTACGACCGGTTCGTCCCGTTCCACCTTCCCGGAAGGTGTGGGGCACACCACGTCCGCCGTGGCGGAAGGTGCGTCTGTCGGTCCGTGCGACCCCTGAGACGACGAAACCCCGGGCGGCGGTTGCCACCCGGGGTCACGATTTCCCCGAGCGCGCTCAGCCGACGACCTCTTCTTCCTCGTCCTCCTCGACATCATCCTCGTCAAGGTCCCAGTCCGGCGAATCCGGGTCGTAGTCGATGTGCTCGCTGCTCCAGGAAGCCTGGGCCAGTTCGACCCCCGACACCTCCCCGACCAGGTCGAACGGGTCCACGAGATACGCGAGGGCCTCCGCAGTGTCTTCCGTCACAGCGCTCTCGGCATGCGTCCGCTCATCCTCCGGCATGTCCGGATCCTCCGCGATCCGCGCCAGCGCGGCCCGGGCGACGGCGTCCTGGTCGTCGACCTCGACGACGAGCTCCACCCGAAGCCGTACAAAACGTGATGTCTCTTCAGTGCTCATGCCCGGAGCGTAAAGCCCATCGCTCCCGTGACTTTCCCGTGACCCGCGCCTTTCACTAACATCGCCCCACACGGCCAATTCGCCAGCACCACAAGGGGATCGATATTCCGTGTCATCCGTTCGCCGTCCGTTGCTGACCGCCACCGCCGCGGGGACCCTGCTGGGTGCCCTGTGGTTCGTCCCGTCCGCCAACGCGACTCAGGACAGCCCGGCGAGAACAGAGCCGTCCGTGCAGGCCACCACGCAGGCGCGGGTCACGACCACGAGCGCGGAGACGTCCACGGACGACACCCGGCTCGCCGACACCGGCAGCTTCGACACCACGCCGTACGTCGTCGGCGGCACCCTCTTCCTCACGCTGGGTGCGGGCTTCGTCGTCTATTCGGTACGACGGGAACGGCTGGGATTTTAAACGGGCTTGACGTGCTCTTGACGCGGCCTTCATAGTCCGCGCATGAAGGGATCATCGACGGTGCGCACAGGTGTCACGGCGACCATGGGCGTGCTGTCGCTCGCGCTCATCACGGGATGCGGCGGCGGCTCGGACGACGACTCGAAGGCATCCGGGAGCCCCCGGCCGTCGGAGGCGTCCGCCTCGCCGAGCACGGCCGCCGCGAAGGCGCTCGGCGCGGCCGAGCTGGAGAAGCTGCTGCTCGTCCAGAGCGACCTGCCCAGGGACAAGATCTCCGACGGCGACGACACCCTGCCGAAGTCCCGGAGCGAGCTGCGGACGGACAAGGCCGAGTGCGCCCCGCTCGCCTACGCCCTGACCGGCCTGCCCCCGGGCGACACCGACACGGGCGCGAGCAACACCGTCACATCGGAGGAGCGCGTCGGGAACTCGTTCAACGTCACCATGACCAGCGTGGGCCTGTCCTCCTACGAGGGCGACGGCGCAGCGAAGGCCCTCAAGGCCGTCTCCGACGGGATCGCCCCCTGCTCCGGCGGGTTCGGCATCACGGCCCAGGGCGAGAAGATGAGGATCACCAAGGTCGCCCCGGGCAAGGCCTCCGGCAAGGGTGACGACTCGGTGGCCTTCGCCCTGGACGCCGACATGGACGGCGAGGGCACGGGAACCTTCACCGTGGAGGCGGTGCGCGTCGGCACCGTCGTCTCCACGTACTACGCGGTCGACTTCGCCTCGATGGAGAGCGGCAGGACGTCAGCCGTCCCGCTCGCCGTGATCGACGCCCAGGTGGGCAAGCTCAAGTAACGCTCGGAGCCCCGCCGTCGTCGTACGGCGGGGCCCGTCCCCCTTTACCGCAACGGCCCGGTGACCGTCTCCACCGCCTCGACCAGCCGCCCCTCGCGCACGAACGCGTCGGCCGCGGCGAGGTCCGGCGCCAGGAACCGGTCGGGACCGGGACCCTCGACACCCGCCTTGCGTACGGCGGTGATGGCGGCCTGGGTCGCCGGCGCGGGGCTCAGGCCCTCGCGCAACTCGACGGCGCGCGAGGCGGCGTAGAGCTCGACGGCGAGGACCCGGGTCAGGTTGTCGACGGCGGTGCGCAGCTTGCGCGCGGCCGACCAGCCCATCGAGACGTGGTCCTCCTGCATCGCGGACGAGGGGATCGAGTCCGCGGACGCGGGCACGGCCAGCCGCTTCAGCTCACTGACCAGCGCGGCCTGCGTGTACTGGGCGATCATCAGCCCGGAGTCCACACCGGCGTCGTCGGCGAGGAACGGCGGCAGTCCGTGGGACCGGTTCTTGTCGAGCAGCCGGTCGGTGCGCCGCTCGGCGATCGAGGCCAGATCTGCGACGGCGATGGCGAGGAAGTCGAGCACATAGGCCACCGGCGCCCCATGGAAGTTGCCGTTGGACTCCACCCGACCGTCAGGCAGCACAACGGGGTTGTCGACGGCCGACGCCAACTCCCTTTCCGCCACCAGCCGGGCATGGGCCATGGTGTCCCGCCCGGCCCCGGCGACCTGCGGGGCGCAGCGCACGGAGTAGGCGTCCTGAACACGGGGCGCGTCGTCCTGATGGTGCCCTGTGAGCTCCGAACCCTCCAGCACGGCCAGCATGTTGGCGGCCGAGGCGCCCTGCCCCGGATGCGGCCGGATGGCGTGCAGCTCGGGCGCGAGCACCTTGTCGGTACCGAGCAGCGCCTCAAGGCTCAACGCGGCAGTGATGTCGGCGGACTTGTAGAGCATGTCCAGATCGGCGAGCGCCATGACGAGCATGCCGAGCATGCCGTCGGTGCCGTTGAGAAGGGCGAGCCCTTCCTTCTCCCGCAGTTCGACGGGGGCGATCCCGTGCTCGGCGAGCAGCTCACCGGCCGGCCGCACGGCCCCGTCCGGCCCTTCGGCGTCCCCCTCCCCCATCAGGGTGAGGGCACAGTGCGAGAGCGGCGCGAGATCACCGGAGCAGCCGAGCGACCCGTACTCGTGCACGACCGGCGTGATCCCGGCGTTGAGCACGTCGGCCATGGTCTGCGCGACCTCGGGCCGCACGCCCGTCCGCCCCGAGCAGACGGTCTTCAGCCGCAGGAACATCAGCGCCCGTACGACCTCCCGCTCGACCCGCGGCCCCATTCCCGCGGCGTGCGAGCGGACGATGTTGCGCTGCAACTGGGCCCGGAGTTCCGGGCTGATGTGCCGGGTCGCGAGGGCGCCGAAGCCGGTGCTGACGCCGTAGACGGGCTCGGGCCTGGCCGCGAGGGCGTCCACGATCCCGCGGGCCGCGGCGAGAGCGGCGACGGCCTCCCCGGACAGCTCGATACGGGCACCGTCCCGCGCCACGGCAAGGACGTCGGACGCGGTGACCCCGGACGTCCCCACCACCACAGTGTGCATATCCATATTCAGGAGCGTACGCACTGAATTCCATGATGTCACTACTGGGTAGGGGCTACGCCCCTTACAAATACGGCCCCTAGGGCTGCCGCCCCCGGAACGTCCGCCGCTCACCCGTCTGCCCCGGCGGAGCCGCGTCGGCCAGCCGTACGACGGGATCGTCGGGCCCACCCCGCCCCGCGACGACGGGACGTTCAGCCCGCTCGGCCTTGGCCCGGTACTGCGCGGCATCGGCGAGCCGGAAGAGCCGCCGGGCGGACCGGACGGGCCCGATGGGGTCCGCGGTGGAGGCGACCCCGCACGCCACCCCCTCCCCCAGCTCCAGCTCACCGGCCCGCCGGCAGAGCTCGTCGGCGGCCCTGACGACGTCGTCGGCGGACGGCCCGACGGCGAGCAGACAGAACTCGTCCCCGCCGAGCCGGGCGGCCAGAGCCCCTGGCAGCATGGCCCCGCACAACGACAGCACCGACCCGAAACGCTCCAGCAGCCGGTCGCCCACGGCATGCCCACGGGTGTCGTTGACCCGCTTCAACCCGTTCAGGTCACACACCACGAGGCTGACGACGACCCCGTCCCTCTTGTGCCGGTCGACGGCCTCGTCGAGCCGCGCGTCGACGGCACGGCGATTGGCGAGCCCGGTCAGCGCGTCCGTGAACGCCAGGCGCCTAGCCTCCTCCAGCCGCTCCGCCTGGGCGATCCCGGCGGCGACGACGGCGGCCAGGACGGTGGCGAAGTCGGCGTCCTCCCGCCCGAAGACGGGGGCACCGGTGGGCCGGGCCACATACAGCTCGCCCCACGCCCGCCCGTTCAGCACGATCGGGGCGACGACACAGCTCCCCCGCCCCCTCCTGCGGAGCGCGGCGACCCGCTGGTGCACATACCCGGGCCGCCCCCCGGCCGCCGGACCCTCCGCCGTCTCGACCCACGCGTTGGGCTCACCGCCCCCGGCCCACCGCTCGTGCAGAAACTCGGTGATCTCCGGGAACTGGTGCACCGGATAGGCCTCCCCCTCGGGGAACTCCTCCTCACCGGCGGCCCGCTCCCCCACGTTCACCAGCACCCTGAGCCGCCCGAGCTCCCGCTCCCACACGGACAACGCGGCGAAACTCCCCCCGAGCGCACGGCACGCCCCAGCGGCGGCGGCCCGCCACGCCTCCCGCGAGCCGTGCGCCGCGGCCATGCCCTGAGCCAACGCGACGACCGCGGCCAGCCGGATGTCCTCACCCATCAGTCCAGGTTAGGGATGATTTGAGCGGTTACCGGGGTACGGTTGAGCCGTTCGAGCACGCGGCCAGCTGCGCTGGGCTTGGGCGGGGGCGCCTATGGGGGTGCCGGGTTCGGTTGTTTGGCCGGTGCGGGCTGGTCGCGCAGTTCCCCGCGCCCCTAGGTGGGACAGGTGGACGCACCTTTAGACGCGTACGGCGGCAAGGGGACGGGGTGGGGGGTGTCCGCCCGCAGCGGCCGGCGTCCATTACAGAGCCCTACTCAAGGGACCGAGCCGCCGGACCGAGGACGGATACCCCCCACCCCGGCCCCGACCCCAAACCACACCGCACGCGCTACACAAGCCCCCACCGGACCCGCAGCTGCGCCGCAGGCACCAGGGGCGCGGGGAACTGCGCAAAAACGCCCGCCCCCACCGAACCCGCACTCCAACCCGAACCCGAACCCGAACCCACACAAGACACCGCCCAACCGCCGGAGGCAACCGTCACTGCCCAGGCCACCGAGCCACCCGCCGCTCGTTGAACGCCGCCACCCCCTCCGCCCGATCCCCCGAGAACGCCACCGCCCGCCACGCCGCGTCCTCCACCTCCAGCCCGGCCCGCAGATCCAGCCCCTGCCCGAGCCGCAGCGCACGCTTCGCCGCCCGCAGCCCCACCGGCGAGTTCGCGGCGATACGAGCCGCCAGCGAAAGCGCCTCCGCCCGGTCCTCCCCAGCCTCCACCAGCTGATCCACCAGCCCCAGCCGATGCGCCTCCTCCGCCTCCACCCGCCGCGCCGTGAAGATCAGCTCCGCGGCCCGGGCCGCCCCCACCCGCCGCGGCAGCAACTGCGTCCCCCCGCCCCCGGGGATCACCCCCACCGACACCTCGGGCAACCCCACCACCGCCGTACGGTCGGCCACGATCAGGTCGCACGACAGCGCCATCTCGAATCCCCCGCCCAGCGCGAACCCGTGCACCGCGGCGATGGTGGGCACGGGCAGCTCCAGCACCCCCGTGTACGCCCCCCGGGACACCGGCCGCTGCCGCAGCAGATCCGCGTCACTGAAGGAGTTCCGCTCCTTCAGATCGGCCCCCACACAGAAGGCCCGCTCATGCGTGGAGGTCAGCACGACAACCCGTACCGTCCCATCACCCCCCAGCGCGGAACAGGCGGCGGCGACGGACCGAGCCATCTCCGTGGAGACCGCGTTCATCGCCTTGGGCCGGTCGAGGACCAACTCGGCGACTTCCCCCTCCTCGTGCCGCCTCACCAGCACGAACTCCCCGAACCGCTCCTCGCCCATGACACCCTCCCGGTTAACGTGGGTTAACAAGAACGCTCTGATCATCGCAGCCCGGTCCCCACCGCGAAAGGTTCCCGCCCAAGTCACCCGACACCCCGTTCGAGTGACATCCCGCCCAACTCCCCACCCACCGCTCACGGCAGCGCATAACGTGCGCCCCGCCATGGCGCACAGGGGGCGCAGGCACCCAGGGGAGGAAGCATGACGGCGACGATGACGACGACAGGGCTGGCGGAGGACGGCGGTACCCGCCTGTTCGGACCGCGCGGACGCCACCGCAAGCCCCGCCCCCGCAAGGTCCTGCTCGCCGCGGGCGGCCTCGCCCTGGCCGCGGGCGCCCTGAGCCTCGTACGGCTGACCCCGGACGCGGGAGTGGGCGGCTTCGGCGCGACGGAGACGGACCCGCAGGCCGCCCCAGGAGCGGACACGGACATCGACCCCGGCACCGGCACGGACCGCGCGACGAACGCCGCCGCGACCGTCGGTTCACTCCCCAGGACGAGCCCGTCGTCGCCCGCGGCGATGGGCGGGATCTCCGCGCCCCCCACACCGGGCACCTCTCCGGCCCCGGCCCAGGACCGGGCCCGGCCCCAAGCAGGGTCCGCGACCGCCGTGCCCCTGCCCCTCGCGGCGGCTCCCACGACGATCCCGGACGCACCGAACGACCAGGCCGAGGCGCCGGCCCCCACGGCGACCGCCGCGCCCCACGCCCCGGCGACGACCCCCGCCCCGCAACCGGCCCGGACCACTCCCCCGCCGGCCTCGACACCCACGCCCCGGCCCACGCACTCGGCACAGCCCGCGCCGGGCCTGTGCGTGCCGGTCATCGGTCTGTGCGTGCGGCAGGGGGCCTAGGAAGGGGGCACGTCCCTGCGGGTCAGCAGCCAGGGCTCGACGACGCCGAGACCACGCACCGGCCGCTGCCACATCGGCTGGAGCGCGAAGCGGTAGGTCGGCGGCTCCTCGCCCTCCTTCTCTGCGGCGGCCGCGGCCTCAGCGGCCTCGGCCTCGGAGGCGGGCGCCTCGCCGTGCCGGATCAGCTCCTCGGCGAAGGCGCTGTCGACGAGGACGGCGTCCCGGGGAGCTATCGAGGTCAGCCGGGAGGCGAGGTTCACCGTCGTACCGAAGACATCACCCATACGGGTGGTCACCGTGCCGAAGGCGATGCCGACGCGCAGCTCGGGCATGGTCTCGTCGTTCGCCATGGTCTCGATCAGGCGCAGCGCGATCTCGGCGGCGACGGCCGCGTCGTCGGCCGCGAACAGGACCTCGTCGCCGAGGGTCTTGATGAGCCGCCCGCCCCGCGCCGCCACGAGATCCGCGGCGGTGGTCTCGAAGGCCTCGACGAGTTCGCCGAGCTCCTCCTCCTCCATACGGCGGGTCAGCCGGGTGAACCCGACGAGGTCGGCGAAGCCGACGCACAGCCGCCGGTCGACCATCTCCTCGTCGTCGGCGGCCTGCACGACCCGCCCCGCCGAGGCCGAGAGCTGGCGGCGCCAGACGTAGACCAGGAACTCCTCCAGCTCGGGCAGGAGCAGCTCGATGATCGGGTACGTCACCTCGGTGCGGGTCATGCCCGGCTCCGGGGGGTCGGTCAGGCCCTCCAGGAAGGAGTCGATCTGCCACTCGGCGAGCCGGGCGGTGGTCTGCCCGGTGGACCGCGCCACCTGCACGGCCATGGCCTCGCTCAGCAGCCCCGCCTCGACGAGACCGGCGAGCCGGCGCAGCGCGAGGACGTCCGCCTCGGTGAACGCCTTGGCCTGGCCGACGTCGGCGAAGCCCATCGCCCGCCAGAAGCGGGTGGCCAGCTCCATGGAGACGCCGGCGGTGCGGGCCGCCTGAAAGGGGGTGTAGCGCCGCTCGGCACCGAGGATGAGCTGTTCGAGACGCACGGCGAGCGGGTGCGCGGGCACGTCCGCGCCGGAGCCCGTGTCGTCTGCGGTCACGCCTGCTGCCCTTCCGATCTGTCACGGTCAGGTATCGACCGGCCTCAACTGTACGGCAGGTGTGCGGTAGCTCACTCCCGGAGGAGGGGGCCGGTCGCACCCCGCTGCGGAGCCGCCGATGTCACGCCCCGCGCCCCTGAGGGGCTACAGCTCACGCCGGTCGCAGGTGGACGATGTCTCCCGCGCCCACCGGTTCCTGTACGCCCTCCTCCGTCGCGATCACCAAGCGGCCGTCGCCGTCGACGGCCACCGCCTCGCCCACCAGCGAACGATCTCCCGGCAGCTCCGCCCGTACGCGTCTTCCCAGCGTCGCGCACCCAGCCGCATACGTCTCCTGGAGTCCGCTCACCGTCGGATCCCCCGCCGCCGCGCGCCAGCGCTCGTACCACTCCTCCAGGGAGCGCAGGACGGCCCGCAGCAGGGGGTCCCGGTCGGTGCTCACCGCCCCGGCCAGCGCCAGCGAACCCGCGGTGGGGACGGGCAGCTCGTCCTCCCGCAGCGTGACGTTGATGCCGACGCCCACGACGACACCGTCCCCGCCGGCCCGCTCCGCGAGGATTCCGCCCGCCTTGCGTTCCTCGCCGCCCACGGTCACCAGGAGGTCGTTGGGCCACTTCAGGGCCGTGTCGACACCCGCCGCCCGCGACAGGCCCGTCGCCACCGCCACCCCCGTGAGCAGCGGCAGCCAGCCCCAGCGGGCGACCGGGACGTCGGCCGGGTTCAGCAGGACCGAGAAGAAGAGGCCGGAGCGGGCCGGAGCGGACCACTGGCGGTCCAGTCGGCCCCGCCCCGCAGTCTGCTCCTCGGCGACGAGGACCGCGCCCTCGGTCGCCTTGCCCGCGGCGGCGCGGGCGACCAGGTCGGAGTTGGTGGAGCCGGTGCCGGCCACCACCTCGATCCCCGACCAGAGCCCGCCCTCCCGCACCAGCCCGCGGCGCAGCGCGGCGGCGTTGAGGGGCGGCCGGTCGAGATCCGACCAACGACTGTCGTCTCCTGAAACATCTCGCGGCGTCATGCAAGCCACCCTAGGTGTGTGAAACGCCGCACTGCTGATTCGTAGGGGCACCACTACTCTACGGATGAGTAACCGTCCCCCCTTTTGAGCAGGCAGGGAGCCGCGAGACCGATGTCCGAGCCGGAAGAGATCGACATCCACACCACCGCGGGCAAGCTCGCGGATCTCCAGCGTCGTATTGACGAGGCGACGCACGCCGGCTCCGCACGCGCCGTCGAGAAACAGCACGCCAAGGGCAAGCTGACGGCCCGCGAGCGCATCGAACTCCTCCTCGACGAGGGCTCCTTCGTCGAGCTGGACGAGTTCGCCCGGCACCGCTCCACCAACTTCGGCCTGGAGAAGAACCGTCCGTACGGCGACGGAGTCGTCACCGGGTACGGCACCGTCGACGGCCGCCCGGTCGCCGTGTTCTCCCAGGACTTCACCGTGTTCGGCGGCGCGCTGGGCGAGGTCTACGGCCAGAAGATCGTCAAGGTGATGGACTTCGCGCTGAAGACCGGCTGTCCGGTCATCGGCATCAACGACTCCGGCGGCGCCCGCATCCAGGAGGGTGTGGCCTCGCTGGGCGCCTACGGCGAGATCTTCCGCCGCAACACCCACGCGAGCGGTGTCATCCCGCAGATCAGCCTGGTCGTGGGGCCCTGCGCGGGCGGCGCCGTGTACTCCCCGGCGATCACCGACTTCACGGTGATGGTCGACCAGACCTCCCACATGTTCATCACCGGGCCCGACGTCATCAAGACGGTCACCGGCGAGGACGTCGGCTTCGAGGAGCTGGGCGGCGCCCGCACCCACAACGCGGTGTCCGGCGTGGCCCACCACATGGCCGGGGACGAGAAGGACGCCGTCGAGTACGTCAAGCAGCTGCTGTCGTACCTGCCCTCCAACAACCTGTCCGAGCCGCCGGTCTACCCGGAGGAGGCGGACCTCGCGATCACCGACGAGGACCGCGAGCTGGACACGCTGGTCCCGGACAGCGCGAACCAGCCCTACGACATGCACACGGTGATCGAGCACATCCTGGACGACGCCGAGTTCTTCGAGACGCAGCCGCTGTACGCGCCGAACATCCTCACCGGGTACGGACGGGTCGAGGGCCACCCGGTCGGCATCGTCGCCAACCAGCCGATGCAGTTCGCCGGCTGCCTCGACATCACCGCGTCCGAGAAGGCGGCCCGCTTCGTCCGCACCTGCGACGCCTTCAACATCCCGGTCATCACCTTCGTGGACGTCCCCGGCTTCCTCCCGGGCGTCGACCAGGAGCACGACGGCATCATCCGCCGCGGCGCCAAGCTCATCTACGCCTACGCCGAGGCCACGGTCCCCCTGATCACGGTGATCACCCGCAAGGCCTTCGGCGGCGCCTACGACGTCATGGGCTCCAAGCACCTCGGCGCGGACATCAACCTGGCCTGGCCCACCGCCCAGATCGCCGTCATGGGCGCCCAGGGCGCGGTCAACATCCTGCACCGCCGCACGATCGCGGAGGCCGAGGCCGCCGGAGACCTGGAGGCGACCCGGGCGCGGCTGATCCAGGAGTACGAGGACGCCCTCCTCAACCCCTACATCGCGGCCGAGCGCGGTTACATCGACTCCGTGATCATGCCGTCCGACACCCGCCGCCACGTGGTCAGGGGCCTGCGCCAGCTGCGCACCAAGCGCGAGTCCCTGCCTCCGAAGAAGCACGGCAACATCCCCCTCTAGCCCTGCCGGGAGCCGTCATGAACATCAAGGTCGTACGCGGAAACCCCACCCCGGAGGAGCTTGCCGCCGCCCTGGCGGTGGTCCGGGCCCGCGCCGCGGCGGCGACGAACACGCCGTCCGGCGCGGAGGAGACCAGGGCCGCGTGGTCCGACCCGTCCCGCATCGCGGGCCGCCGCCTGCCCCAGCCGGGGCCGACGGCCTGGTCCCGCACGTACTGGCCGGCCTAGAGGACGGCTGACAGCGCCTCGGCCATCACCTCGTACCCGAGATCGTTCGGGTGCAGGTGATCGCCGAAGTCGTACGACGGGTGCAGCCGGTCCGGATCCCGCGGACCGGCCAGCTCCCGCGCGAAGTCCACCACCGCGTCGTACTCGCCGGAGCAGCGCACCCACTCGTTCACCTCGTGCGAGACCTTCGCCGCGTGCTCACCCCAGTGGTCCGAGCCGCCGAACGGCAGCAAGGTGCACCCGATCACCCGCAGCCCCCGCGCCTGCCGTATCAACTCCCGGTGTCCGGCGATGAGTTCGGCCGCCTCCACCACCGGGGCGGGCTTGTACGTCGGCTGTTCGCCGGTCTCGCTGAAGCCGATGTCGTTGAGCCCCAGCAGCACGACGACCGTGTCCACGCCGGCCAGGCCCAGCACATCCCGCCGGAACCGGCCCACCCCCTTCTCCCCGTACCACGCCGAGTCGTTGAGCAGCAGGTTCCCCCCGATCCCGGCGTTGAGCACGGGCCGGCCGGTGAGCCGGGCCAGCGCGTCCGACCACCGCCGGTCCGCCCCCACGGTGGACCCGAACCCGTCCGTGACGGAGTCCCCGAACAGCGCGATCCCGTCCGTACGTCCCGCGTCCGTCTCGACGGCGGCCAGGAAGTACCAGGACTCGCTCACCGCGTCGAACCCGTCCCCGCCCGTGTCACCGAGCAGATCCCCCTCTCCCCGGTAGCCGGCGGTGAAGGCCTGCGCGTGGAAGGTCGCGGGCCCGGTCGCCGCGTCGAAGTACAGGGTGACCGTCACCGACTCCCCGGCCGCCACGGTGAGTTCGACCGGCTCGCTCACCAGGGGTCCCCGGGCGGGGATCTCGGGCGGGAGCGTGAGCCTGCGCAGAGATCCCGGCTCCACGGCCGCCCCCGCGGTCGTACGGCCGACGGTCGCACCCGCGAGGCGGACCGGCGAGGTGCCGCAGGCGTGGGACAGCCGGATCCGCACCCGCTCCCCTCCCGCCGAGAGCCGGACGACCTGGCGCACGGACTGCCGCCAGAAGCCCTCGCGGGACCAGTTGGGGGTGAAGCCTTCGGCGGGGAGCTGAGGCGAGGCGGACCAAGCGGTGGTGAACACGACACGTACCCCTCTCACGGACTGCTAATGGAACCACAGTACCGTTAAGTGAAGTTGAGTACGCGTACTCAGGCGCCCCCCGCGAAATCGCCGCACGCTGGAAACCATGCTGTGGTCCGACCCTGACAACGAACCGCCGAAGGAACTGCGCGACATGCAGGACATGCTTCGGCGACTGAGCATCTTCCTGGCGCTGGCCATGGTGCTCGCGATGATCGTGATCGGGCTGCGCTGATCGGACTACGCTGACCGCATGACCGATCAGCCGCGCCGCCGACTCGTGCTCGCCTCCCAGTCCCCCGCCCGGCTGGGCCTGCTGCGACAGGCCGGCCTCACTCCCGAGGTGCTCGTGAGCGGGGTCGACGAGGACGCCGTCACCGCCCCCACCCCCGCCGAACTGGCGCTCGCCCTCGCCGAGGCGAAGGCCTCCGTCGTGGCCGCGAAGCCCGAGGTCAAGGGTGCGCTGGTGATCGGCTGCGACTCGGTGCTCGACCTGGACGGCGAGGCCCTGGGCAAACCGGCCGACGCCGAGGAGGCGACGGCCCGCTGGAAGGCCATGCGCGGGCGCGCGGGCACCCTGCAGACCGGCCACTGCGTCTACGACACGACGAGCGGCCGGTACGTCTCGGCGGTCGCCTCCACCGTCGTCCGCTTCGGCGAGCCGACCGACGACGAGATCGCCGCGTACGTCGCCTCCGGCGAACCCCTCTACGTCGCGGGGGCGTTCACCCTGGACGGCCGTTCGGCCCCCTTCATCGAGGGCATCGACGGCGACCACGGCAACGTGATCGGCCTCAGCCTGCCCCTCCTGCGCCGCCTGCTGGCCAACCTGCACATCGGCATCACGGAGCTGTGGGCGCCGGCGGAGGCCTGAGCGGCGAACCACCCACTCCCCGGCGCCTCCAACTCACCGGCTCCCTCGGGCACCGCTCGCAACACGCGGACACGACCGACCCCAACCCGCCCTCCCGCGTCGACAGCCGACCGGTCAGGACGGCTGCCTCACAGAACCGTGACCGCCGACGGAGGCATGAGCGGCGAACCACCCACTCCCCGGGGCCTCCAACTCACCGGCTCCCTCGGGCACCGCTCGCAACACGCGGACACGACCGACCCCAACCCGCCCTCCCGCGTCGACAGCCGACCGGTCAGGGCGGCTGCCTCACAGAACCGTGACCGCCGACGGAGGCATGAGCGACGAGCCACCCACTCCCCCGGACCCCCGACTACGCGGCACCCTCGGACACCACGTTCACGGCCCGGACGTGACCGACCTCAGCGTCCCCAGCCCGGGCATCCACACCAGGGAGTTGCGGCCGCCGACGGAGGCGCGAGCGGGGAACCGTCGCCCTCCCAGGGAGTCGGTGGCGCGCCACCTGCCGGCCGACCCGCACATCAGCGTCACGGAGCCGTGGCGGCCGACGGAGGCATGAGCGGCGAGCCACCGACTCCCCAGCACCCTCGGCCACCGCGCTCAGGACCCGGATGCGACCGACCTCAACCCGCACTCCCGACCAGTCCGGGCGTCTGCATCACGGAGTGGTGGGCGCCGCCGGAGGTGTGAGCGGCGAACCGCCGGTCTCCTCGGGGACGTCCGGGCCCTTCGCGTCCTGCGGCCCCGCAGCGACCGGGCCTCGTCGTCCGTCGTAGGTCACCAGTACGAGCACGATCAGGGCGAGCATCACGACCATGAAGAGGAACTGGTGCCAGCCGATCAGGGCCCAGGCGACCGCACCCAGCACTCCGTGCACCACGGCGGCGCTGATCAGCAGGACGCGGCCCAGCCCGGCGGGCTGTCGGTCGCGTATCGCCACCAGCAGGGCGACCAACGCGCACAGCGCGAAGTAGAGACCGAAGACGACCCCGCCGATCTTCGAGGACATCGACATCGCGTCCGGGTCAAGACCGGCCAGCGACATGTTCTGCGCGTCGACGAGATTGCCCATGATCCAGTTGAGCATCGCCACACCGAAGGCCTCGGCGAAGAGAACGACCGCCACGACCCACGCCACCGGCCTGCGTATCACCGGGCCCCACCCACTTTCGAGCCATGCTGTTGTTACCCGAAGTACCTTCAGTACAGCGCGAACGCTACTAACGGGTAAACCGCGGGACAAGGGTTCGGCCGCGGGCAAAGAATCATTGGGCCATTCGTAGGGACTCCACAAAGAATCGGAGTGGTCCGCAGCACGCTCTCACAGAGACCTTGGCCACAGAGGAGGGCTAGGGTTTCCGGGAGGAGTCCTGCGTACCGCGGTGCGACAAGGGATTTCGCGGGTCGTGCAAGCTCGTATCACGCTCCGTGTGGGGAAGGTCACCACAGGGGACGGGTCGAAGAGCCGTGTCGGCAGTCCCTAAACTCGGCTTGTTTCAAGGAGGGAGCCTCAATCGTGCGCAAGGTGCTCATCGCCAACCGTGGCGAAATCGCTGTCCGCGTTGCCCGGGCCTGCCGGGATGCCGGTATCGCGAGCGTGGCCGTGTACGCCGACCCGGACCGGGACGCTCTGCATGTCCGCGCCGCGGATGAGGCGTTCGCTCTGGGCGGTGACACCCCGGCCACCAGTTACCTGGACATCGAGAAGGTCCTGGGCGCCGCGCGTGAGTCGGGCGCGGACGCCATCCATCCCGGGTACGGCTTCCTCTCCGAGAACGCCGAGTTCGCGCAGGCGGTCCTGGACGCGGGCCTGATCTGGATCGGCCCGCCCCCGCAGGCCATCCGCGACCTGGGTGACAAGGTCGCCGCCCGGCACATCGCCCAGCGCGCCGGCGCCCCCCTGGTGGCGGGCACCGCCGACCCGGTCTCCGGCGCCGACGAGGTCGTGGCGTTCGCCGAGGAACACGGCCTGCCCATCGCCATCAAGGCCGCCTTCGGCGGCGGCGGCCGCGGCCTGAAGGTCGCCCGCACCCTCGAAGAGGTCCCCGAGCTGTACGACTCCGCGGTGCGCGAGGCGGTGGCCGCCTTCGGCCGCGGCGAGTGCTTCGTCGAGCGCTACCTGGACCGCCCCCGGCACGTGGAGACCCAGTGCCTGGCCGACAAGCACGGCAACGTGGTCGTCGTCTCCACCCGTGACTGCTCCCTCCAGCGCCGCCACCAGAAGCTGGTCGAGGAGGCCCCCGCGCCCTTCCTCTCCGACGAGCAGGTCGCCGAGCTGTACCGGGCCTCCAAGGCGATCCTGAAGGAAGCCTCCTACGAGGGCGCCGGCACCTGCGAGTTCCTCGTCGGCCAGGACGGCACCATCTCCTTCCTGGAGGTCAACACCCGCCTTCAGGTCGAGCACCCGGTCACCGAGGAGGTCGCCGGCATCGACCTGGTGCGCGAGATGTTCCGCATCGCCGACGGCGAGGAACTGGGCTACGGCGATCCCGAACTGCGCGGCCACTCCTTCGAGTTCCGCATCAACGGCGAGGACCCGGGCCGCAACTTCCTGCCCGCACCCGGCACCGTCACCAAGTTCGAGGCGCCCTCCGGCCCCGGCGTCCGCCTGGACGCGGGCGTCGAGGCCGGCTCGGTCATCGGCCCGGCCTGGGACTCCCTGCTGGCCAAGCTGATCGTCACCGGCGCCACCCGCGAGCAGGCCCTCCAGCGTGCCGCCCGCGCCCTGGACGAGTTCCAGGTCGAGGGCATGGCCACCGCCATCCCCTTCCACCGCGCGGTCGTCAGGGACCCGGCGTTCGCCCCCGAACTGACCGGCTCCAGCGACCCGTTCACGGTCCACACCCGCTGGATCGAGACCGAGTTCGTCAACGAGATCAAGCCCTTCGCGGCCCCGACCGACACCGAGGCCGAGGACGACGCGGACCGCGAGACGATCGTCGTCGAGGTGGGCGGCAAGCGCCTGGAGGTCTCCCTCCCGTCCTCCCTCGGCATGTCCCTGGCCCGCACCGGCCTCGCCGCCGGTGCCAAGCCCAAGCGCCGGGCGGCCAAGAAGTCCGGCCCCGCGGCCTCCGGTGACACCCTCGCCTCCCCGATGCAGGGCACGATCGTCAAGATCGCCGTCGAGGAGGGCCAGGAGGTCAAGGAGGGCGACCTGATCGTCGTCCTCGAAGCCATGAAGATGGAGCAGCCTCTCAACGCGCACAGGTCCGGCACCATCAAGGGGCTGGCCGCGGAGGTCGGCGCGTCGATCACCTCGGGCGCGGCGATCTGCGAGATCAAGGACTGACCGCACCTCGTACGCCCTTTGCCCTTACGGCATCCCGAGGCGCCCCGCGGACCGGAGCAGTCGGTCCGCGGGGCGCCTCGTTTTCCCCGTCCCCCGAGACGGTGGTCCTACGCGGTCCGCGCCCAGCCGGTGCCGTGGCGCACCAAGGCGAGACCGGCCCAGGCGAAGGCGACGGCCGCCATGACGAACGACAGCGCGGTCAGGGGCGCGACGCCGATCACGTAGCCGACGACGTTGAGCGGCATGGACAGGATCAGCAGCCAGGCGGCCCAGGCCGGCACCGCTCGGCCGCGCAGCAGGGCGACACCCAGCAGGATCGCGCCGAGGACGTGGGCGGCGACGAAGTAGAGGATCGGGCCGTTCACCACGGCGAGAGCGTTGACCCCGTCGGCCACCCGCACCAGGGAGTCCTGGCTCACGCCCTTGGCGAAGCCCCCGAGCGCGACGACGTCGAGGTTCGGGGTGGTGTCGATCGCGATCAGCCCGGTGCCGAAGAGGACCGCGCCCCACAGTCCCAGCCGGGCCGAGCGGGACACGGCGAGCAGGGCCACGCCGACCAGGCCCGGCAGGAACAGCACGGTGCCCACCGTCCACAGCCACACGGACAGTTCCGTGGCTCCATGGTGCGCGGCGATGTCCCGGGCGATCTCCTTGCTGGAGGCGTCCGTGTCGTACGGCGCCACGAGGCCCGCCGCCGCGAACATCAGGGGGCCGAGGGTGGCCCCGATCGCGGCGAGGAGGCGGGCGGTGCCGGGCGGGGCGCTTTCGGTGGCGGCCGTGGACGTGCGTGCCGGTGTGGTGGTCATGAGAGTCCCCCTTGGCGGTCTGTCCCCGTGCCGAGCGCCTTCCGTCAGTGAAGCGAGAAGGGGTGACCGGTGACCATCCGTCAATTCTGAGGGGGTCGCGACATGTCGTATCGGTCCGTGCGGTCCGCGAGGAGGCCCAGGTCGCGACCCCGGCGCAGCAGGGCGGCGGTGTGGCCCGCCTCCAGCTTGCGGTGCAGGGAGGCGATATAGCCGCGCACGGTCGCGGGGGACAGCCGCATCCGGCGTGCCGTCTCCGTCGGCGTACGGCCGTCGTGGAGGTGGACGAGAGTGCGGTGCTCCTGCTCGGTGATGCCGAACAGCCGGGCCACGGCGCGGGCGCGGGAGAGGTCGCGGAGAAGGAGCAGGGCGGGCAGGCCGGGGGCGGCGGGAAGGTGCCGGACCTCGATGTGGCGTGCGGTGAAGGAGACCTCGACGGTGAGACGGGGGTCGTCGCGCAGGGCGGTGAGGAGTTCGGCGGCGACGGCGTTGAGGGGGTGGAGTCGGCCGCTGCCGTCGATGCTCGCGACTCCGCAGCCGTGGCCCTCGGCGAGGCGCAGGGCGGCGGCGGAGAGTGCGACGAGTCGCTGGCGTTCGGCCAACTGGGCTTCCAGCGCGATGAATTGAAGATGGGCCAGGCCGAACAGGTCGCGTTCGCGTGCGGTGAAGTCGCTGTCGGAACGGACCAGGGCATAGCCCTCGACAGCGGTCTCGGTTTCCGTCCCCGCGGCTGCGACGAGGTGGTGGCGCAGGCCGAAGGGGCGGAAGTCGAGGTTGTAGCAGTGGGTGCGCTGCCACTGGCGCTCACCGGCGACGTCACTGACGCGCCAGGCGCCGGAGGTGACGGTGTCCAGCATCAGGTCGGTCAGCGGGTGGTCCAGCGGATGGTCGTAGATCACCATCGGGTCGGGGTGGAAGGAGTCCGCGGGCACGTTGAGCGCGAACGCCCCGCGCCCGTCGAGCGGCAGCCGGTAGCGCTGCCCGGCATCAGCGGGCACGAGCCCCATCACCGCGGTCAGCGCCCGCTCCCACAGCTCCTCCGGCCGGGCGGCGTCCGCCAGTTCCCGCCCCAGCTCCACCACACGACGCGCGTCCGCCCCGCTGATCTCCATGCCACTCTCCCGGCGCCGCTCTCGCCAGAGATTTCCCTTTGAGGACTTGGCGTCCCCCTGGGGAAGAACCTACGGCTTCCCGCCATTACGGGAAGCGCCCCGGACGGATTACCGGGGTTGGGCGGAGGGCCGACGGGGGCGCGCGAAAAGCGAGGTGAGCTGGGGCGCCGGGGGCGGCGGCGCATCCCGGGCGCGCCGCGGGTCGCGGCCTCGTTGGTGATCGCGGTCTGGCCGCAGAAGAGGAACACGGGCCGGGCGCCGTTGCTCTGCTCGACGGCGAGCCGGGCGAGGAGGACGTACTCCGACGTGCCGACCTCCGCGCGGTAGCGCTCGGCCGGCCATGACCTCGACCTCGGCCCCCACACCCCGCGGAGCGACCACGACTGCCGTCTCCCCCGGCCCCGCGCCCATCCCCGTCCATCTCCGTGCCCGAGCCGCCCGGAGGCATCGCCGTCGTCCCCGTCGAACGGCTCAGCGGCGACGCAGATCCGCCACCCGGGCCCGCTCCGCACCCTGGCCGGGGTCACCCAGGGCCGTGGCCGTGCGGAGACCGGGTCCCGCCGACGGGAGCTGGCCGCGGCGGGGGCCCGGCACCGGCACGTCCCGGCGCTGTTGCTGCCGCGCCGGGACCTGATCACCCCCCGGCGCTCCCGACGCGCCGGCCACGGCGATCTGCACCCCCTGGTCGGCGAGCGCCTGGAGTTCCGTACCGGCCCGGTCGTCGTGGGCCGGGGGCTCGTCGGTGACCAGGCGGGTGATGAGGTCCGTGGGCACGGTCTGGAACATGGTGTCGGTGCCGAGCTTGGTGTGGTCGGCGAGGACCACGACCTCCGCGGCGGCCTGCACCAGCGCCCGGTCCACGGACGCCGACAGCATGTTGGACGTGGACAGACCGCGCTCGGCGGTGAGCCCGCTCCCGGAGAGGAAGGCCCGCGAGACCCTGAGTCCCTGGAGCGACTGTTCCGCCCCCGATCCCACCAGGGCGTAGTTGGAACCGCGCAGGGTGCCGCCGGTCATCACGACCTCCACCCGGTTGGCATGGGCGAGTGCCTGGGCCACCAGCAGGGAATTGGTCACGACGGTCAGCCCGGGAACCCGGGCGAGCCGGCGTGCCAACTCCTGTGTGGTGGTACCCGCCCCCACCACAATGGCCTCGCCTTCTTCGACGAGACCCGCGGCGAGATCGGCGATGGCCGTCTTCTCGGCGGTCGCGAGATGCGATTTCTGCGGAAAGCCGGACTCCCGCGTGAACCCGCCCGGCAATACCGCACCGCCATGCCGGCGGTCGAGGAGTCCTTCTGCCTCCAGTGCGCGCACGTCCCGCCGTACGGTCACTTCGGAGGTCTGGACGACGCGGGCGAGCTCACGGAGCGACACGGCCCCATTGGCTCGCACCATTTCGAGGATCAATTGGCGACGTTCTGCAGCGAACACGAAACTGACAGTAACCCCAACGACCGTCTGGTTTCAGCAGTATGCGCCGAATTACCGAAGTTGTTCGCACAGTAGGACGGGGAGTGGTATAGGGCCTAATCTCCCCGCCTATGCCGCACGAATGGTCGACGACTCCCTGTGACCAGGCAGGAATCGCTTTCGGCCGTCAGGCTCCGCCGGTCTCCTTGCGCGTGTGCAACTGCCGCGCGACCTCGGCGATCGAGCCCGAAAGGGAGGGGTAAACGGTGAACGCGTTCGCGATCTGTTCGACCGTCAGATTGTTGTCGACCGCGATCGAGATGGGATGGATCAGTTCCGAGGCGCGGGGCGCCACGACGACACCGCCGACGACGATCCCGGTGCCAGGGCGGCAGAAGATCTTGACGAAGCCGTCGCGGATGCCCTGCATCTTGGCGCGCGGATTCCTGAGCAACGGCAGCTTCACGACCCGGGCGTCGATCTTCCCGCCGTCCACGTCGGACTGCGAGTAGCCCACGGTGGCGATCTCGGGGTCGGTGAAGACGTTGGAGGAGACCGTCTTCAGGTTCAGCGGCGCCACCGCGTCCCCGAGGAAGTGATACATGGCGATACGCCCCTGCATGGCGGCGACGGAGGCGAGCGCGAACACCCCGGTCACGTCACCGGCGGCATAGACGCCAGGAGCCGTCGTCCGGGACACCTTGTCGGTCCAGATGTGCCCGGACTCGCGCAGCTTGACGCCCGCTTCCTCCAGCCCCATCCCGGCGCTGTTCGGGATGGCGCCGACGGCCATCAGGCAGTGCGACCCGGTGATGACCCGCCCGTCCGCCAGGGTGACCTCGACCCGGTCCCCGACCCGCTTGGCGGACTGGGCACGGGAGCGTGCCATGACGTTCATGCCCCGGCGCCGGAAGACGTCCTCCAGCACGGCAGCCGCGTCCGGGTCCTCCCCGGGCAGCACCCGGTCCCGGGACGAGACCAGCGTCACCTTGGACCCGAGCGCCTGGTAGGCACCGGCGAACTCGGCACCGGTGACACCGGAGCCGACCACGATGAGCTCTTCGGGGAGCTCGGTGAGGTCGTAGACCTGGGTCCAGTTGAGGATGCGCTCGCCGTCGGGCTGGGCGTCGGCAAGCTCACGGGGATGCCCGCCCGTGGCGATCAGCACGGCGTCCGCGACGAGCGTCTCCTCGCTCCCGTCGGCGGCCCGTACGACGACCTTCCGCGACCCGTCGAGCGCCTGCATGCCTTCGAGCCGTCCACGCCCCCGCAGCACCCGGGCACCGGCACGCGTCACAGAAGCGGTGATGTCATGCGACTGAGCAAGGGCCAGCCGCTTCACACGCCGGTTGACCTTGCCCAGGTCCACGCCCACCACCCGGGCGGCCTGCTCCAGAGGTGGGGTGTCATCGGCGACGATGATCCCCAACTCCTCGTACGACGAATCGAAGGTCGTCATGACCTCGGCCGTAGCGATAAGAGTCTTCGACGGCACGCAGTCGGTCAGCACCGACGCTCCGCCCAGACCGTCGCAGTCGACGACGGTCACCTCCGCGCCGAGCTGGGCGGCCACCAGGGCCGCCTCGTATCCGCCGGGTCCGCCACCGATGATCACGATCCGAGTCACGTACTCCATTGTCCCGCACGACCGGGGGTGCCACGGCCGGGGGGCCACCCCGAGACGCCACTGTTACGGGAGAGACACCGGGGAAGGCTGCCGTACCCTCGACCCATGTCGCTCTACGCCGCTTACGCCGGCAACCTCGACGCGCGGCTGATGACCCGCCGCGCCCCGCACTCGCCGATGCGCGCCACGGGGTGGCTGAACGGGTGGCGGCTGACCTTCGGCGGTGAGCACATGGGCTGGGAAGGCGCCCTGGCGACGATCGTCGAGGACCCCCTCTGCCAGGTCTTCGTCGCGCTCTACGAGATCGCCCCCGCCGACGACGAGTCGATGGACCGCTGGGAAGGCGTCGGCCTGGACATCTACCGGCGCACGCGCATGCGCGTCCACACCCTGGAGGGTGAGGAGCATGCCTGGACGTACGTCCTGAACGGCTACGAGGGCGGTCTGCCCTCCGCCCGCTACCTGGGAGAGATCGCGGACGCGGCGGAGTCCGCGGGCGCACCCCACGACTACGTCATGGAACTGCGCAAGCGCCCCTGCTGAGCCGGGTTGGCCGGAAACGACAAGACAACGATCGCCATCCCGTCAGCTCTGTCATCTACGCGCGTAGGCCCAGACCGGCTACCCTCATCCGCGTGAACGCATCTCTTCTTCCGGACGACATCCAGGGCGACCCCCACGCCGCCGCCGACGCCGCCGCCGCGCGCCTGCGCGAACTGACGGGCGCCGAGACCCATGACGTCGCCCTCGTGATGGGCTCCGGCTGGGCACCGGCCGTGGATGCCCTCGGCGCCCCCGACGCCGAGTTCCAGGTCACCGAGCTGCCCGGTTTCCCGCCGCCGGCGGTGGAGGGACACGGCGGCAAGATCCGCTCGTACAGGATCGGTGCGAAGCGGGCCCTGGTCTTCCTCGGCCGCACGCACTACTACGAGGGCCGCGGTGTCGCGGCCGTGGCCCACGGCGTGCGCACCGCGGTCGCGGCCGGCTGCAAGACGATCGTCCTCACCAACGGCTGCGGCGGCCTCCGCGAGGGCATGCGCCCCGGCCAGCCGGTCCTGATCAGCGACCACATCAACCTCACGGCGACCTCCCCGATCATCGGCGCGAACTTCGTCGACCTGACCGACCTCTACTCCCCCCGCCTGCGCGCCCTGTGCAAGGAGATCGACCCCACCCTGGAGGAAGGCGTCTACGCCCAGTTCCCCGGCCCGCACTACGAGACCCCGGCCGAGATCCGCATGGCCCGCGTCATCGGCGCGGACCTGGTGGGCATGTCGACGGTCCTCGAAGCGATCGCCGCGCGCGAGGCGGGTGCGGAGATCCTGGGCATCTCCCTGGTGACGAACCTCGCCGCGGGCATGACGGGCGAGCCGCTGAACCACGAGGAGGTCCTCCAGGCGGGCCGTGACAGCGCGACTCGGATGGGTTCGCTGCTGGCGCAGGTGCTCGGCCGGATCTGAGAGGACGCGGCGGGGGGTGCCGGGGTCGGTTGTCGGGCGGGTGCGGGTGGGTTGTGGCTGGTCGCGCAGTTCCCCGCGCCCCTGAGGAGTTGCAGCCGACCTCCGCCACGACGGACCGCAAGCCCTCGCGTACGCCACGATGGGCCGTTGGCCGCGTACGGCGGCAAGGGGACGGGGTGGGGGGTGTCCGCCCGCAGCGGCCGGCG
>NZ_KB911586.1:67275-322106 GCF_000383615.1 Streptomyces canus 299MFChir4.1
ACCGCACGCGCTACACAAGCCCCCACCGGGCCCGCAGCTGCGCCGCAGGCATCAGGGGCGCGGGGAACTGCGCAAAAACGCCCGCCCCCACCGAACCCGCACCCGAACCCCGCCCCACCGCCGGAGGCCCCCGTACGCTGTACCCCGTGCAGGAACGACACGACGCCCCCCTCGCCCCCCTGACCACCTTCCGCCTCGGTGGCCCCGCCACCCGCCTCGTCACCGCGACGACCGACGCCGAGGTGATCGAGGTCGTCCGCGAGGCCGACGCCACCGGCACCCCCCTCCTCGTCATCGGCGGCGGGTCCAACCTCGTCATCGGGGACAAGGGCTTCGACGGCACCGCTCTCGTCATCGCCACCAAGGGCTACGAACTCACCGGCACCCACCTCACCCTCGCCGCCGGCGAAGTGTGGACCGACGCCGTCGCACGCACTGTGGAGGCCGGACTCGCCGGGATCGAATGTCTGGCCGGCATCCCCGGCTCCGCGGGCGCGACCCCCATCCAGAACGTCGGCGCCTACGGCCAGGAGGTGTCCTCCACCATCACCGAGGTCATCGCCTACGACCGCCGCAGCGGTGCGACCGTCACCCTCACCAACGACGACTGCGCCTTCTCCTACCGCCACAGCCGCTTCAAGGAAGACCCCGCCCGCTACGTCGTCCTGCGCGTCCGCTTCGACCTGGAGGACGCCGACGGCCTCTCCGCGCCGGTCAAGTACGCCGAGACCGCCCGCACCCTGGGCGTGGAACCCGGCGACCGCGTCCCCCTCACCCAGGCCCGCGAGACCGTCCTGAAGCTGCGCGCGGGCAAGGGCATGGTCCTGGACCCCGACGACCACGACACCTGGTCGGCGGGCTCCTTCTTCACCAACCCCCTCCTCACGGCGGCCCAGTTCGCGGAGTTCCACGCGCGCGTGAAGCACCACCTCGGCGAGGACGCCGTACCGCCGGCCTACCCCGCGGGCGACGGCCGCACCAAGACCTCCGCGGCCTGGCTCATCGACAAGGCCGGCTTCACCAAGGGCTACGGCACCGGCCCCGCCCGCATCTCCACCAAGCACACCCTGGCCCTCACCAACCGGGGCAACGCCACCACGGAGGACCTCCTCGCCCTGGCCCGGGAGGTCGTGGCAGGCGTACGGGACACCTTCGGCATCACCCTGGTCAACGAGCCGGTGACAGTGGGCGTCAACGTGTAGCCGACCAGGTCCGAAAGCGTCAGTACGCCACCCCGACCCCCTGCTTCACGACTCCCGCGTCCCCCACCATCCCCAGCATCGCGTGCGCCACATCCGCCCGCGAGATGAACCGCCCCCGAGCCGGAAACCCCCCGGCCACCACGCGGTACACGCCGGTCACGGGCTTGTCCTGAAGGCGCGGCGGACGCACGACGGTCCAGTCCGCACCGCTCGCCGCCAGCTCCGCCTCCATCGCGCTCAGGTCGGCGTAGACGTCCTTCAGTACGGCGGACACGAGCCCCCGCATCCACCGGTCCACCGCCCCCTCGTCCACCGGCGCCGGCCCGACCGGCCCCGCGCTGACGGCCAGCACCCGCCGGACCTGCTCCGCCTCCATCGCGGCCAGCACGACGCGGGTCAGCCGCGTCGCGATCCCGGCGTCCTTGCGGGCGCGCGGCCCGAGCCCGGACAGCACCGCGTCCCGCCCGGCCACGGCGGGCCGCAGGACCTCCGGGCCGGTGAGGTCCGCGCGGACCACCTCCAGCCGTGCGCCGGTGACGGTCAGCCGGGCAGGATCCCGTACGACCGCCGTGATCTCATGGCCCGTCGCCAGGCCCTGCCGGACGAGCTCGCGCCCTATGCCCCCGGTGGCACCGAAAACCGTGAGTTTCATGGGTACTCCCGTACTCGAAGGAGGTGGGTGAGTATTCACTCACCCCTGCCTCCCTCTAGAGTGGGTAAGTACTCACCCACCCGTCAAGCCCGCCATCCGACCAAGGGGACCGAACAGCATGGAGCCCAAGCCCGGTCCGGCCCGCGTCCGCATCCTTGACGCCGCCCACGAGCTGATGCTCACCGTGGGGCTGGCGCGTACCACGACCAAGGAGATCGCCAAGGCGGCCGGCTGCTCCGAGGCGGCGCTGTACAAGTACTTCGCCGGCAAGGAGGAGGTGTTCATCCGCGTCCTCGCGGAACGCCTCCCGAGACTGGCCCCCCTGCTGCACGCCCTCGCCGCCGAGCCGGGCCGCCACAGCCTGGAGGAGAACCTCACCGAGATCGCCCGCCAGGCCGCCCTCTTCTACGAGCAGAGCTTTCCGATCGCCGCCTCGCTGTACGCCGAGACCCAGCTCAAGCGGCGCCACGACGACGCGATGCGCGAGATGGAGTCAGGCCCGCACAAGCCGATCGAGTGGCTCGACGCCTACCTCCGCGCCGAGCAGTCCATCGGCCGGGTCGCCCCCGATGCCGACACCTTCGCCGCCGCCTCCTTGCTGCTCGGCGCCTGTGCCCAGCGCGCCTTCGCCTACGACGCCACCGCGGACGGCGTACGGCCGCCGGTGGAGGAGTTCGCGAGCCGGCTGGCCAGGACCCTGCTGGGCGGAATCTCGGTTGCCGGGGAATCGGTGTGACCGTCACGCTGGGCCCATGCGGCTGAGGCTCACCGAGTTCAGACCCCGTATCGGTCCCCACGAACACCGGGTCGTCCAGCCCCGTCACACTCTGCGCCATGCCTCCTTGACCGCTCCGGAGCCGATCGGTCTGCTCCTCGGCGACCACGACGGGCTGAACCGGCTCGCCGGCCTGTTCTCCTTCGCCGCCCACTCGCGGCACACGATCGTCCATGTGCCGCTGCGGGACGGGGTCCCGCCGGACAAGGGCCAGGGGGAGCGGGTGAACCTCGTCCTGGCCCACCACTCGTACGGACTGCGTCCCAGCAAGTGGCCCGAGCTGCGGCACGCGCTCAGAACCGGTGCCCCGCTGTCCGTGGAGACCGACCAGGCCCGTACCCGCGACGACGCCGAGGCCTGGCGGCGACGGCAGACGCACGCGGACTTCCGGGACGAGCTGCGGCACGCCACCCACGCGCGTACGTTCTTCCTGTTCGGCAGCCGGGACGCGTTCGCGCAGACGGCCGTGGATCTCGCGTGGGCTGCGGACTGGGGGCCGCGCCAGAAGGGGGCCGACACGGGGGCGTCCGTCCTGGCCACGGGGGTCTCACCGAAGCAGCCGCCCGGCGGCGGCCACCCCTACGAGGTGCTCGTCTGCTTCAAGAAGCCGGCCCGCTGAGCCAGTCGTCCACCCCCGACAGCAGCTTGGTCTTCACGTCCTCCGGCGCCGCCGAACCCCGTACCGACTGTCGGGCCAGTTCCGCGAGTTCCGCGTCCGAGAACCCGTGCCAGCGCCGGGCGATCTCGTACTGGGCGGCCAGCCGGGACCCGAACAGCAGGGGGTCGTCGGCGCCCAGTGCCATCGGCACCCCCGCCTCGAACAGCTTCCGCAGCGGCACGTCCTCGGGCTTCTCGTACACGCCGAGAGCCACGTTCGACGCCGGGCACACCTCGCACGTCACCTGCCGGTCGGCCAGCCGCTTCAGCAGCCGAGGGTCCTCCGCCGCGCGCACCCCGTGCCCGATCCGCGTGGCGCTCAGGTCGTCCAGGCAGTCCCGCACCGAGGCAGGACCGCTCAGCTCGCCGCCGTGCGGCGCCGACAGCAGCCCGCCCTCGCGCGCGATGTGGAACGCCCTGTCGAAGTCCCGTGCCATGCCCCGGCGTTCGTCGTTCGACAACCCGAAGCCCACCACGCCCTTGTCCGCGTACCGCACCGCGAGCCGGGCCAGCGTGCGCGCGTCCAGCGGATGCTTCATCCGGTTCGCGGCGACCAGCACCCGCATCCCGAGCCCGGTCTCCCGCGAGGTCGTCTCGACCGCGTCCAGGATGATCTCCAGCGCCGGGATCAGACCACCCATCCGGGGGGCGTACGACGTCGGGTCGACCTGGATCTCCAGCCACCCCGAGCCGTCGCGGACGTCCTCCTCCGCGGCCTCCCGCACCAGCCGCTGGATGTCCTCGGGCTCCCTCAGGCACGAGCGCGCCGCGTCGTACAGCCGCTGGAACCGGAACCAGCCGCGCTCGTCCGTGGCCCGCAGTCTCGGGGGCTCGCCACTGGTCAGTGCGTCGACCAGGGCCTCGGGCAGCCGCACTCCGTACTTGTCGGCCAGTTCCAGAACCGTCGCCGGGCGCATCGAGCCCGTGAAGTGCAGGTGCAGATGGGCTTTCGGCAGCTCAGAGACATCACGTACACGCTCCATTCCAGGATCCTGCCGTACGTCACGGGCGTCCCGGTACCACTTTCCCCTTTAGTGGTCTTGCTCGCACAAAAAAAGGGACCAGCTACTCACGCGAGTAGCTGGTCCCTTTTGCGGCGACCTCAGTCGCGCGCCTCCGCCAGCAGCTTCTGGATCCGCGAGACACCCTCGACGAGATCCTCGTCACCCAGCGCGTACGACAGCCGCAGATAGCCCGGCGTGCCGAAGGCCTCGCCCGGGACGACCGCGACCTCGGCCTCCTCCAGGATCAGCGCGGCCAGCTCGACCGTGTCCTGCGGGCGCTTGCCGCGGATCTCCTTGCCGAGCAGGTCCTTGACCGACGGGTAGGCGTAGAAGGCGCCCTCGGGCTCCGGGCAGAGCACGCCGTCGATCTCGTTGAGCATGCGGACGATCGTCTTGCGGCGGCGGTCGAAGGCCGTGCGCATCTCCGCCACCGCGTCGAGGTTGCCGGAGACCGCGGCGAGGGCCGCGACCTGGGCGACGTTCGACACATTGGACGTGGCGTGCGACTGGAGGTTGGTCGCGGCCTTGACGACGTCCTTCGGGCCGATGATCCAGCCCACCCGCCAGCCCGTCATGGCGTACGTCTTCGCGACCCCGTTGACCACGACGCACTTGTCGCGCAGCTCGGGCAGGAGTGCGGGCAGCGAGGTGAACTTCGCGTCGCCGTAGACGAGGTGCTCGTAGATCTCGTCGGTCAGCACCCACAAGCCGTGCTCGACTGCCCAGCGGCCGATCGCCTCGGCGTCGGCCTGGCTGTAGACGGCGCCGGTCGGGTTGGAGGGGGAGACGAAGAGGACGACCTTCGTCTTCTCGGTGCGGGCCGCCTCCAGCTGCTCGACGGAGACCCGGTAGCCGGTCGTCTCGTCGGCGACGACCTCCACCGGGACACCGCCGGCCAGCCGGATCGACTCCGGGTAGGTCGTCCAGTACGGCGCCGGGACGATGACCTCGTCGCCCGGGTCGAGGATCGCGGCGAAGGCCTCGTAGATCGCCTGCTTGCCGCCGTTGGTCACCAGGATCTGGGACGCCTCGACCTCGTAGCCGGAGTCACGGAGCGTCTTCGCGGCGATCGCGGCCTTCAGCTCGGGCAGGCCGCCGGCCGGCGTGTAGCGGTGGTACTTCGGGTTCGAGCAGGCCTCGATCGCGGCCTGGACGATGTAGTCCGGGGTCGGGAAGTCCGGTTCACCGGCGCCGAAGCCGATCACCGGCCGCCCGGCGGCCTTGAGGGCCTTGGCCTTGGCGTCCACGGCGAGGGTGGCGGATTCGGAGATCGCGCCGACTCGGGCGGAGACCCGGCGCTCGGTGGGAGGGGTTGCAGCGCTCATGGGGCCCATCGTTCCAGACCGGAAACTTCTCCGGCACACGGGTTTCACAGACTGAACAACAGCTGAACAACCGTCCGGATTCGCCCCGCACACTGGACGATCTTCCGCCCCCAAGGCCCGTACGGGCGCTTTCTGTTCGACGAGGGCCCGTGGACCACGTACACTCTCACCTCGTTGGCCTTCAGCAGCCGCCCGTCCAGGTGCACACCGAGCACTCGGTCGGATGCGGTACGTTGGGGGGCACACAAAGGGTCGTAGCTCAATTGGTAGAGCACCGGTCTCCAAAACCGGCGGTTGGGGGTTCAAGTCCCTCCGGCCCTGCTACACACACCTTTCGCCAGGATGTGTGCGCATGTACGTACAGCAACGCACCGCCGTGCGGCTCCAACCGGGCGCGGCACGGCCACGACCCGGGAACAGGTGAGGACGAATGGCGGATGCCGTGGGCTCCATCGACACGCCTGGCGCCCAGGACGAAGTGCCGGAGACCAAGAAGAAGACCCGCAAGGGCGGTAAGCGTGCCAAGAAGGGCCCGCTGAAGCGTCTCGCGACCTTCTACCGGCAGATCGTCGCCGAACTCCGCAAGGTCGTCTGGCCAACGCGGAATCAGCTGACGACGTACACGACCGTGGTGATCGTCTTCGTCCTCGTCATGATCGGTCTGGTGACCGTGATTGACTATGGACTCAACCACGCCGCCAAGTACGTATTCGGCTGAGCACAGAGCGAAGGGCGCCGAGGTTACCGGCGCCCCTTTTCGCATGTTCCACCCCATGTATCCAGGAAGAAGCAGCCACCGTGTCTGACCAGAACCTGAACGACGCCATCGAGCCCGACGAGTCTGTCGACGACGAGCTCGACATCGTCGAGGGCGCGGACGAGGACCCGGATGAGGTCGAGGCTGCCGACGCCGAGGCCGGCGTGCCCGCCGAGGAAGCCGCCCTCCACGTCGAGGACGAGTCCGGCGGCGACGTCGAGGCCGTCGAGGACGAGGAAGAGGAAGAGGCGGACGCCGAGGAGGAGCCGGCCGAGCCGGTCGACCCCGTCGCCGCCCTCCGCGAGGAACTGCGGACCCTTCCCGGCGAGTGGTACGTCATCCACACCTACGCCGGTTACGAGAACCGCGTGAAGACCAACCTCGAGCAGCGTGCCGTGTCGCTGAACGTCGAGGACTTCATCTTCCAGGCCGAGGTGCCGCAGGAAGAGGTCGCGCAGATCAAGAACGGCGAGCGCAAGACGATCCGTCAGAACAAGCTCCCCGGCTACGTGCTGGTGCGCATGGACCTGACGAACGAGTCCTGGGGCGTCGTCCGCAACACCCCCGGCGTCACCGGCTTCGTGGGCAACGCCTACGACCCGTACCCGCTGACCCTGGACGAGATCGTCAAGATGCTCGCCCCGGAGGCCGAGGAGAAGGCCGCCCGCGAGGCCGCCGAGGCCGAGGGCAAGCCGGCTCCGGCCCGCAAGGTCGAGGTCCAGGTGCTGGACTTCGAGGTGGGCGACTCGGTCACCGTCACCGACGGCCCGTTCGCCACGCTGCAGGCCACGATCAACGAGATCAACGCCGACTCGAAGAAGGTCAAGGGCCTCGTCGAGATCTTCGGCCGCGAGACCCCGGTCGAGCTGAGCTTCGACCAGATCCAGAAGAACTGACGTCTTCCGGACAGAACTTCCGACCAGGTCAGGCGGGCTGTCACAGCTCGTCTGACCTGCTCGGTTTTTGGCCGCGCATCTATACCCGCTATCGTTGTGCGGTATGCCTGCGTCCGGGTGGTCCCCGTACGCGGGCAGGACCCGAATCGAAAGGACCCGGAGAGCTATGCCTCCCAAGAAGAAGAAGGTCACGGGGCTCATCAAGCTCCAGATCCAGGCCGGTGCCGCCAACCCGGCTCCGCCGGTCGGCCCCGCGCTGGGTCAGCACGGCGTGAACATCATGGAGTTCTGCAAGGCCTACAACGCCGCGACCGAGTCGCAGCGTGGCTGGGTGATCCCGGTGGAGATCACGGTCTACGAGGACCGCTCCTTCACCTTCATCACCAAGACCCCGCCGGCCGCGAAGATGATCCTCAAGGCCGCGGGCGTGGAGAAGGGCTCCGGCGAGCCGCACAAGACCAAGGTCGCCAAGATCACTCAGGCGCAGGTCCGCGAGATCGCCACCACCAAGATGCCCGACCTCAACGCCAACGACCTGGACGCCGCCGCGAAGATCATCGCCGGTACCGCGCGTTCCATGGGCGTCACGGTCGAGGGCTGAGCCCCACCCCCCTCGTACACCAAGCAGAAGTGGCAGGGCCTGCTCGGCCCGTACCACGACTCCTTTCAGAACACACAGGAGCAGTTGTGAGCAAGCGCAGCAAGGCTCTCCGCGCTGCGGACGCCAAGGTCGACCGGGAGAAGCTGTACGCCCCGCTCGAGGCCGTCCGTCTCGCCAAGGAGACCTCCACCTCCAAGTTCGACGGCACCGTCGAGGTCGCCTTCCGTCTGGGTGTCGACCCGCGCAAGGCGGACCAGATGGTCCGTGGCACCGTGAACCTCCCGCACGGCACCGGTAAGACCGCCCGGGTCCTGGTCTTCGCGACCGGTGACCGTGCCGAGGCCGCTCGTGCCGCGGGCGCCGACATCGTCGGCGCCGACGAGCTCATCGACGAGGTGTCGAAGGGCCGTCTGGACTTCGACGCCGTCGTCGCCACCCCGGACCTCATGGGCAAGGTCGGCCGCCTCGGCCGCGTGCTCGGTCCCCGTGGTCTCATGCCGAACCCCAAGACCGGCACCGTCACCCCCGATGTCACCAAGGCTGTCAACGACATCAAGGGCGGCAAGATCGAGTTCCGCGTCGACAAGCACTCGAACCTGCACTTCATCATCGGCAAGACGTCGTTCGACGACACCAAGCTGGTGGAGAACTACGGCGCGGCGCTGGAGGAGATCCTCCGTCTGAAGCCGTCCGCCGCCAAGGGTCGCTACATCAAGAAGGCCGCCATCAGCACCACGATGGGCCCCGGCATTCCGCTGGACTCCAACCGCACCCGCAACCTCCTCGTCGAGGAGGACCCGGCCGCGGTCTGAGACACCGGCAGGTTCACGGGCCCCGCACCTTCCGAGGTGCGGGGCCCGTTCCCATGTGCGGGGACGGTGCTCTGAGTTAGCGTGCGAGCAGGGCACTTGCACCAGGGGGACGCATGAAGAGGACGACGGTCTGGCTCACGACGGCCGCCGTACTGGCGGCACTCGCCGCCTGTACGTCCTCCGGCTCCTCCGACCGGCCCGAGGAGCGCAGGCGGACGGCCTCGACCCCCGCCTCCCTCCCGGCCCTGCGCACCGCGGAAGGCTCCACCGTGCGGGCCCGGAGCGCCCGGGTGAGATCCACCACCGTGATGGGCACCCAACTGTCCCTCACCGCCGACGGCGTCCTGGCCTGGCGCGAGGGCCTGTCCGGGGCCCTCACCCTCGACTACACCGGCGGCACCGCGGCCGAGACGATGCGCGCTCTCGGCGTCACGTCCATGGAGGCCCGCTACCTCGCCGACGCCTACTACGCGCGCATGGGTGACACCTTCGCCGCGAAGACGGGCGGCAAGCACTGGCTCAGGTACGCCTACGACGACCTGAAGAACCTCGGCGGGGGCGCCGACCTCGCCGACCAGATGCGCTCCACCACCCCGAACCAGTCGGTGCGGCTGCTGCTGGACTCCGCCGACGTGCGCGAGCTCGGCCGGGAGACCGTGGACGGCCAGGCCACCACGCACTACGCGGGCACCGTCGACGTCGAGGACGTCACCGACACCGAGCTCCGGCAGCGCCTCCAGAACGCCGACGTCACCGCCGAGACCCTCGACATCTGGATCAACGACAAGAACCTGTTGGTCAAGAAGGTCGAGAAGACCAGCACGGCGAACGGCAGGGTGACCCAGACCGCCCACTACAGCGACTACGGCGTCAAGGTCGCCGTACGGAAGCCGCCGGCCGCCGACACCGCGGACTTCAAATCCCTCCTGTCACAGTCGAGCACCAACCCCACCTGAGCCGCAGGCAATTCACGGCCCCCTCGCGCGCCTCTCGGTTAAGCTCGCGGTCTTGTCTGTGAATCGACCATGTGTTCCTTGGGGGGAATCAGTGGCTACTTCTGTACGACGTTCCGTGCGCGGTCGGACCATCGGCGCCGGGCTCGCCGCCGTGGCCCTCGCCGCGGGTGCGGTGAGCTGTTCCAAGGGGGGCGACGAGTCGCCCGAGATGACGCCCGCCGCTGCGGTCGCGAAGGCGGCGAAGAACACGGAGGACATCACCTCCTTCCACTACCGGATGAAGGGCGAGATGCCCGAGCAGGGGCGGGTCCAGGCCGAGGCCGCCATGCGGACCAAGCCCGACCTCGCGATGAGCATGAAGATGACCGCGGCCGGTCAGGGCTCCGCGGAGATCCGTCTCGTCGACAAGGCCATGTACATCGGCGGCAACGCCGAGCTGGCCAAGGAGATGGACGGCAAGAAGTGGATGAAGTTCGACCTGTCCTCGCTCGGCAAGGACGGTGGGCTCGGTGCCACCGCGCCCGGCGCCGGCCAGGCCGACCAGAACCCGGCCTCCATGTCCTCCTTCCTCAACGGCGCCAAGAACGTGAAGAAGGTCGGCACCGAGACCGTGGACGGGGTCAAGACGACCCATTACGCGGGCGATGTCACCCTGGCCGAGCTCAAGGCATCCTTCAAGGACGCCGACAAGTCGGTCCGTGAGCAGCGCGAGAAGAGCACCGAACAGCTCCAGAAGCTGGGCCTGGACAAGTTCACGATGGACATGTGGGTCGACGGTGAGAACCACGCCAAGCAGTTCCGCATGCGGGGCGACGCCGACAAGGGCAAGTTCGACATGACCTTCACCTTCCTCGACTACAACAAGCCCGTGACCGTCGAGGCACCGCCCGCGAAGGACACCGCCGACCTGGCCGAGATGATGAAGGAACTCCAGAAGAGCTGAGCGCCGTAGGACCGGATTTGCTTGACAGGGATCCGGTCCCGTACGCTCCTACAGAAGCCAAAGACCGCTGGTCGTTGCCGTGTCCTCGCAAGAGGGGGCGGTGGCCGAAGGATCCGCTGAAAATTGCGGACGACCCGCGCAGGTGACTGTGGATGTGCTCCCGGGAACACGTGCCTTGCGTATGTGATCGCGGTCGAGCTACGCCCCGTGCGCCTGCGCCGGGGCGTTTCGTTTTGTGCAGCCCCTTCTGAGCGGTCCTCATCACCCGGAAGGAGGCCGACGCTCTATGGCAAGGCCCGACAAGGCTGCCGCGGTAGCCGAGCTGACGGAGCAGTTCCGCAGCTCGAACGCCGCCGTGCTGACCGAGTACCGGGGTCTCACCGTGGCGCAGCTCAAGACGCTGCGTCGTTCGCTCGGTGAAGACGCCCAGTACGCCGTGGTGAAGAACACGCTGACCAAGATCGCGGCCAACGAGGCCGGGATCTCGACGCTCGACGACCTGTTCAACGGTCCGACGGCGGTTGCCTTCATCACCGGTGACCCGGTGACGTCGGCGAAGGGTCTTCGTGACTTCGCCAAGGACAACCCGAACCTCGTCATCAAGGGCGGTGTCCTTGACGGCAAGGCGCTGTCCGCCGACGAGATCAAGAAGCTTGCGGACCTCGAGTCCCGCGAGGTTCTGCTCGCCAAGCTGGCGGGTGCCTTCAAGGGCAAGCAGACTCAGGCTGCTCAGGTCTTCCAGGCGCTCCCGTCGAAGCTCGTCCGCACCGTGGACGCGCTCCGTGCCAAGCAGGACGAGCAGGGCGGTGCCGAGTAACTCGGCTCGCATCATGACCGCCGCCTGAGGCAGCCGCCCCGGGAAGTGGTCGTAGCGGGCCGAACGTACGCCCGCCAGACATGTACATCGGCACCAGCCGAATTAGTGGAAGGATCGCCCCTCATGGCGAAGCTCAGCCAGGAAGACCTGCTCGCGCAGTTCGAGGAGATGACCCTCATCGAGCTCTCCGAGTTCGTGAAGGCCTTCGAGGAGAAGTTCGACGTCACCGCCGCCGCGGCCGTCGCCGTTGCGGGCCCGGCCCAGGGTGGCCCCGCCGCCCCGGTCGAGGAGGAGCAGGACGAGTTCGACGTCATCCTCACGGGTGCCGGCGACAAGAAGATCCAGGTCATCAAGGTCGTGCGTGAGCTGACCTCCCTGGGTCTGAAGGAGGCCAAGGACCTCGTGGACGGCGCCCCGAAGCCCGTTCTCGAGAAGGTCGCCAAGGAGGCCGCCGAGAAGGCCGCCGAGTCCCTCAAGGGCGCCGGCGCCTCCGTCGAGGTCAAGTAACACCTCACAGGCCTTTTCGATCGGCCTGTAACGCGCAAGCACCGAAGAGCGATCATCCATCCGGGTGGTCGCTCTTCGGCGTTCCTGGAGGCGCGGTCACGGTTACCTTGCGGCCTCGTGGGCGAGGGGTATGGTGATCTTCGTCGTGTCTCCCGGAACCTCAGGTTCGGGCAGGGGGGCCTTGACGAACCGCACGCAGCGCGCAATTCTCAGGACGCGTCGCCAGAACGGTCCGAATCCGAGGCATGGATCGGCGACGAAGAGGGCAGTATCAACGTGCGTTGAGGGCACCATGCCGAGGACGTTGAGGGCAGCGAGAGTTTTTGAAGACCGGGCAGAAAAGCAGGGCTGGACATCAGTGCGCCAAGTGGCTACACTGACCCTTTGCGCTGCCTGTTAGCTGTCCCCTGCCCGTCACCAGGGGTCTGCCCTCGCCTCAGCATCGACGACCGGACCATCTCTGAGCTGGCCTTTTGGCCACATCGAAGAGACCTGTGTCTGTGCCGCGGAGAGGGCCCGGGGAGCGCGTAGTGAGTCCGAGCCCTCGGAAGGACCCCCTCTTGGCCGCCTCGCGCACTGCCTCGACCGCGAATACGAACAACGCCGCCAGCACCGCCCCGCTGCGCATCTCCTTTGCAAAGATCAAGGAGCCTCTTGAGGTTCCCAACCTGCTCGCGCTGCAGACCGAGAGCTTTGACTGGCTGCTCGGGAACACCGCCTGGCAGAGTCGGGTCGAGGAGGCTCTTGAGTCCGGTCAGGACGTCCCCACCAAGTCCGGTCTGGAGGAGATCTTCGAGGAGATCTCCCCGATCGAGGACTTCTCCGGGTCGATGTCGCTGACGTTCCGCGACCACCGTTTCGAGCCGCCGAAGAACAGCATCGACGAGTGCAAGGAGCGCGACTTCACGTACGCCGCCCCGCTCTTCGTTACGGCGGAGTTCACCAACAACGAGACCGGCGAGATCAAGTCCCAGACGGTCTTCATGGGCGACTTCCCGCTCATGACCAACAAGGGCACCTTCGTCATCAACGGCACCGAGCGTGTCGTGGTGTCGCAGCTGGTCCGCTCGCCGGGTGTCTACTTCGACTCCTCCATCGACAAGACGTCCGACAAGGACATCTTCTCGGCCAAGATCATCCCGTCCCGGGGTGCCTGGCTGGAGATGGAGATCGACAAGCGCGACATGGTCGGTGTCCGCATCGACCGCAAGCGCAAGCAGTCCGTCACCGTGCTCCTGAAGGCTCTCGGCTGGACCACCGAGCAGATCCTTGAGGAGTTCGGCGAGTACGAGTCGATGCGCGCCACCCTGGAGAAGGACCACACCCAGGGCCAGGACGACGCGCTGCTCGACATCTACCGCAAGCTGCGTCCGGGCGAGCCCCCCACGCGTGAGGCCGCCCAGACGCTTCTGGAGAACCTCTACTTCAACCCGAAGCGTTACGACCTCGCCAAGGTCGGCCGCTACAAGGTCAACAAGAAGCTGGGTGCGGACGCTCCGCTGGACGCGGGCATCCTGACCGTCGAGGACATCATCTCGACGATCAAGTACCTGGTGAAGCTGCACGCCGGCGAGACCGAGACCACCGGTGACAGCGGCACCTCGATCGTCGTCGAGACCGACGACATCGACCACTTCGGCAACCGTCGTCTGCGCAGCGTCGGCGAGCTCATCCAGAACCAGGTCCGCACGGGTCTGGCTCGTATGGAGCGCGTCGTCCGTGAGCGCATGACGACCCAGGACGTCGAGGCGATCACGCCGCAGACCCTGATCAACATCCGGCCGGTCGTCGCCTCCATCAAGGAGTTCTTCGGCACCAGCCAGCTGTCGCAGTTCATGGACCAGAACAACCCGCTGTCGGGTCTCACCCACAAGCGCCGTCTGTCGGCTCTTGGCCCGGGTGGTCTCTCCCGTGAGCGGGCCGGCTTCGAGGTCCGTGACGTGCACCCCTCGCACTACGGCCGTATGTGCCCGATCGAGACGCCCGAAGGCCCGAACATCGGTCTGATCGGTTCGCTCGCCTCCTACGGCCGCGTCAACGCGTTCGGTTTCGTCGAGACGCCGTACCGCAGGGTCACCGGCGGCGTCGTCACCGACGAGGTCGACTACCTGACGGCCGACGAGGAGGACCGCTTCGTCATCGCGCAGGCCAACGCCACGCTCAACGACGACATGCGGTTCGAGGAGTCCCGGGTCCTGGTCCGCCGTCGTGGCGGTGAGGTCGACTACGTCCCCGGTGACGACGTCGACTACATGGACGTCTCGCCGCGCCAGATGGTGTCGGTCGCGACCGCCATGATCCCGTTCCTCGAGCACGACGACGCCAACCGTGCCCTCATGGGCGCGAACATGATGCGTCAGGCGGTGCCGCTCATCAAGAGCGAGTCCCCGCTCGTCGGCACCGGCATGGAGTACCGCTCCGCCGTCGACGCCGGCGACGTGGTCAAGGCCGAGAAGGCGGGTGTGGTCCAGGAGGTCTCCGCGGACTACATCACCACCGCCAACGACGACGGCACGTACATCACGTACCGCCTGGCCAAGTTCGCCCGCTCCAACCAGGGCACCTCGGTCAACCAGAAGGTCATCGTCAACGAGGGCGACCGGATCATCGAGGGCCAGGTCCTGGCCGACGGTCCGGCCACCGAGAACGGCGAGATGGCGCTGGGCAAGAACCTGCTCGTGGCGTTCATGCCGTGGGAGGGTCACAACTACGAGGACGCGATCATCCTGTCGCAGCGCCTCGTGCAGGACGACGTCCTCTCCTCGATCCACATCGAGGAGCACGAGGTCGACGCCCGTGACACCAAGCTCGGCCCCGAGGAGATCACCCGGGACATCCCGAACGTCTCCGAGGAGGTCCTCGCCGACCTCGACGAGCGCGGCATCATCCGTATCGGTGCCGAGGTCGTCGCCGGTGACATCCTCGTCGGCAAGGTCACGCCCAAGGGTGAGACCGAGCTGACGCCGGAGGAGCGCCTGCTCCGTGCGATCTTCGGTGAGAAGGCCCGTGAGGTCCGTGACACCTCGCTGAAGGTGCCGCACGGCGAGATCGGCAAGGTCATCGGCGTCCGCGTCTTCGACCGTGAAGAGGGCGACGAGCTGCCGCCGGGCGTGAACCAGCTGGTTCGTGTCTACGTGGCGCAGAAGCGCAAGATCACGGACGGTGACAAGCTCGCCGGCCGACACGGCAACAAGGGTGTCATCTCCAAGATCCTGCCCATCGAGGACATGCCGTTCCTCGAGGACGGGACCCCGGTCGACATCATCCTCAACCCGCTGGGTGTGCCGTCCCGAATGAACCCGGGACAGGTTCTGGAGATCCACCTCGGCTGGCTCGCCAGCCGCGGCTGGGACGTCTCCGGCCTCGCCGAGGACTGGGCGCAGCGCCTCCAGGTCATCGGCGCCGACGCCGTCGCCCCGGGCACCAACGTCGCGACCCCGGTCTTCGACGGTGCCCGTGAGGACGAGCTCGCGGGTCTGCTCCAGCACACCATCCCGAACCGCGACGGCGAGCGCATGGTGCAGCCGACCGGTAAGGCGAGGCTGTTCGACGGCCGCTCCGGCGAGCCGTTCCCGGAGCCGATCTCGGTCGGCTACATGTACATCCTCAAGCTCCACCACCTGGTCGACGACAAGCTCCACGCCCGCTCGACCGGTCCGTACTCGATGATCACCCAGCAGCCGCTGGGTGGTAAGGCCCAGTTCGGTGGCCAGCGCTTCGGTGAGATGGAGGTGTGGGCGCTGGAGGCATACGGCGCCGCGTACGCCCTCCAGGAGCTGCTGACCATCAAGTCCGACGACGTGACCGGCCGCGTGAAGGTCTACGAGGCCATCGTCAAGGGCGAGAACATTCCCGAGCCCGGCATCCCCGAGTCCTTCAAGGTGCTCATCAAGGAGATGCAGTCCCTGTGCCTCAACGTGGAGGTGCTGTCCTCGGACGGCATGTCCATCGAGATGCGCGACACCGACGAGGACGTCTTCCGCGCGGCGGAAGAGCTCGGCATCGACCTGTCCCGGCGCGAGCCGAGCAGCGTCGAAGAGGTCTGACGGGAGTCCGGCCGGAGGACCTGGTGAGGGACCTCCGGCCGGCCCCTGGACCCCCGTTTCAGACCCCAAGACTTACAACCCTGAGAGGGATTGACGCATAGTGCTCGACGTCAACTTCTTCGATGAGCTCCGGATCGGTCTGGCCACCGCTGACGACATCCGTCAGTGGAGCCACGGCGAGGTCAAGAAGCCCGAGACCATCAACTACCGCACCCTCAAGCCCGAAAAGGACGGACTCTTCTGCGAGAAGATCTTCGGTCCGACCCGGGACTGGGAGTGCTACTGCGGCAAGTACAAGCGTGTCCGGTTCAAGGGCATCATCTGTGAGCGCTGCGGCGTCGAGGTGACTCGCGCCAAGGTGCGCCGTGAGCGGATGGGCCACATCGAACTGGCCGCCCCTGTCACGCACATCTGGTACTTCAAGGGTGTCCCGTCGCGTCTGGGCTACCTGCTCGACCTGGCTCCCAAGGACCTCGAGAAGGTCATCTACTTCGCGGCGTACATGATCACGTACGTCGACGAGGAGCGCCGTACGCGTGACCTGCCCTCCCTGGAGGCGCACGTCTCCGTGGAGCGTCAGCAGGTCGAGAACCGTCGTGACGCCGACCTCGAGGCCCGCGCCAAGAAGCTGGAAAGCGACCTGGCCGAGCTGGAGGCCGAGGGCGCCAAGGCCGACGTGCGCCGCAAGGTGCGCGAGGGTGCCGAGCGTGAGATGAAGCAGCTGCGCGACCGTGCGCAGCGCGAGATCGACCGTCTCGACGAGGTGTGGACCCGCTTCAAGAACCTCAAGGTCCAGGACCTCGAAGGTGACGAGCTGCTCTACCGCGAGCTGCGCGACCGCTTCGGCACGTACTTCGACGGTTCGATGGGTGCCGCGGCGCTGCAGAAGCGCTTGGAGTCCTTCGACCTCGACGAGGAGGCCGAGCGTCTCCGCGAGATCATCCGTACCGGCAAGGGCCAGAAGAAGACCCGTGCGCTGAAGCGGCTGAAGGTCGTGTCTGCCTTCCTGCAGACCTCCAACAGCCCCAAGGGCATGGTCCTCGACTGCGTCCCGGTCATCCCGCCGGACCTTCGCCCGATGGTGCAGCTGGACGGTGGCCGCTTCGCGACCTCCGACCTGAACGACCTGTACCGCCGTGTGATCAACCGCAACAACCGTCTGAAGAGGCTTCTCGACCTCGGTGCGCCCGAGATCATCGTCAACAACGAGAAGCGCATGCTTCAGGAGGCTGTTGACGCCCTCTTCGACAACGGTCGTCGCGGTCGTCCGGTCACCGGTCCCGGTAACCGCCCGCTGAAGTCCCTCAGCGACATGCTGAAGGGCAAGCAGGGTCGATTCCGTCAGAACCTGCTCGGCAAGCGTGTGGACTACTCCGCGCGTTCCGTGATCGTCGTCGGTCCGCAGCTGAAGCTGCACCAGTGTGGTCTGCCGAAGGCGATGGCGCTGGAGCTCTTCAAGCCGTTCGTGATGAAGCGCCTGGTCGACCTGAACCACGCGCAGAACATCAAGAGCGCCAAGCGCATGGTGGAGCGCGGCCGCACGGTCGTGTACGACGTCCTCGAAGAGGTCATCGCCGAGCACCCGGTTCTGCTGAACCGTGCTCCCACCCTGCACCGCCTCGGCATCCAGGCCTTCGAGCCGCAGCTGGTCGAGGGCAAGGCCATCCAGATCCACCCGCTCGTCTGCACCGCGTTCAACGCGGACTTCGACGGTGACCAGATGGCCGTGCACCTTCCGCTGTCCGCGGAGGCGCAGGCCGAGGCCCGCATCCTGATGCTGTCCTCGAACAACATCCTCAAGCCCGCCGACGGCCGTCCGGTGACGATGCCGACCCAGGACATGGTCCTCGGTCTGTTCTTCCTCACCACCGACGGCGAGCTGCGTGACACCAAGGGCGAGGGCCGCGCGTTCGGCTCCACGGCCGAGGCGATCATGGCGTTCGACGCCGGCGAGCTGGCGCTCCAGTCGCAGATCGACATCCGCTTCCCGGTGGGCACCATCCCGCCGCGTGGCTGGACGCCGCCCGCGCAGGAGGAGGGCGAGCCGGAGTGGCAGCAGGGGGACACCTTCCGCCTGCGCACCACCCTGGGCCGCGCGCTCTTCAACGAGCTGCTGCCCGAGGACTACCCGTTCGTCGACTACTCGGTGGGCAAGAAGCAGCTCTCCGAGATCGTCAACGACCTGGCCGAGCGCTACCCCAAGGTCATCGTGGCGGCGACGCTCGACAACCTGAAGGCGGCCGGCTTCTACTGGGCGACCCGTTCCGGTGTCACCGTGGCCATCTCCGACGTCGTCGTTCCCGAGGCGAAGAAGGAGATCGTCAAGGGCTACGAGGCGCAGGACGAGAAGGTCCAGAAGCAGTACGAGCGCGGTCTGATCACCAAGGAAGAGCGCACGCAGGAGCTCATCGCGATCTGGACCAAGGCGACCAACGAGGTCGCCGAGGCGATGAACGCGAACTTCCCCAAGACCAACCCCATCTTCATGATGGTTGACTCGGGTGCCCGAGGAAACATGATGCAGATGCGGCAGATCGCCGGTATGCGTGGTCTGGTGTCGAACGCGAAGAACGAGACCATCCCGCGTCCGATCAAGGCGTCCTTCCGTGAGGGCCTGTCCGTGCTGGAGTACTTCATCTCCACGCACGGTGCCCGTAAGGGTCTGGCGGACACCGCCCTGCGTACCGCCGACTCGGGTTACCTGACCCGTCGTCTGGTGGACGTCTCGCAGGACGTCATCATCCGCGAGGAGGACTGCGGCACCGACCGCGGCCTCAAGCTCCAGATCGCGGAGGTCGGCGCGGACGGCGTGCTGCGCAAGGCGGACGACGTCGAGACCAGCGTGTACGCCCGTGCGCTGGCCGAGGACATCACGGTCGACGGCAAGGTGCTGGCCCCGGCCAACACCGACCTCGGCGACGTCCTCATCGACGAGCTCGTCAAGCACGGTGTCTCCCAGGTCAAGACCCGCTCGGTCCTGACCTGCGAGTCCGCCGTCGGCACCTGCGCCATGTGCTACGGCCGCTCGCTGGCCACCGGCAAGCTGGTCGACATCGGTGAGGCGGTCGGCATCATCGCCGCCCAGTCCATCGGTGAGCCCGGTACCCAGCTGACGATGCGTACCTTCCACACCGGCGGTGTGGCCGGTGACGACATCACCCAGGGTCTGCCGCGTGTCGTCGAGCTCTTCGAGGCCCGTACCCCGAAGGGTGTCGCCCCGATCTCCGAGGCCCAGGGCCGCGTGCGGATCGAGGAGACCGAGAAGACCAAGAAGATCGTCATCACGCCGGACGACGGCAGCGACGAGACGGCGTTCCCGATCTCGAAGCGCGCGCGTCTTCTGGTCAGCGAGGGCGAGCACGTCGAGGTGGGCCAGAAGCTCACCGTGGGTGCCACCAACCCGCACGACGTGCTGCGCATCCTGGGTCAGCGTGCCGTCCAGGTCCACCTGGTCGGCGAGGTCCAGAAGGTCTACAACTCGCAGGGTGTGTCGATCCACGACAAGCACATCGAGATCATCATCCGGCAGATGCTGCGCCGCGTGACGATCATCGAGTCCGGCGACGCCGAGCTGCTGCCCGGTGAGCTGGTCGAGCGTTCGAAGTTCGAGACCGAGAACCGTCGTGTGGTCCAGGAGGGCGGTCACCCGGCCTCCGGTCGTCCGCAGCTGATGGGTATCACCAAGGCCTCGCTGGCGACGGAATCCTGGCTGTCGGCCGCCTCCTTCCAGGAGACGACCCGAGTCCTGACGGACGCGGCGATCAACGCCAAGTCCGACAGCCTCATCGGCCTCAAGGAGAACGTCATCATCGGTAAGCTCATCCCGGCCGGTACGGGTCTGTCCCGCTACCGCAACATCCGGGTCGAGCCGACCGAGGAGGCCAAGGCCGCGATGTACTCGGCCGTCGGCTACGACGACATCGACTACTCGCCGTTCGGCACGGGGTCCGGCCAGGCTGTTCCGCTGGAGGACTACGACTACGGTCCGTACAACCAGTAGGACCTGCGTCTGAACGACTGAAGGGCGCCCACTCCGTCTTCGTCCGGGGTGGGCGCCCTTCGGCGTTCGTACCGGGGCTACCGCGCTACCGGGCTCAGGAGGCCGTGGAGCGCGTCTGGAGCCCCGCGGGCTGGGTCCCGGCCCGGGGTCTCCCACCGGCTCTCCATCGCGGCTGAGCCGCCTGGGCGTTTCCGGTGGAGGATGCGGGAACCTGTCCCGGTATCGGAGCGTTGGAGCATCATGGAGGCATTCGACCGCCCAGGGGGTGCTCCTGTGTCGCAACCGTCGTGGCAACCGTGGCAGGGCAAGGACGAGTCGCCGTCAGGGCCGGGCAGGGACGGCCCGGTGGCGGGGTCCTGGTCCGGCGCGCACGCCCCTGTCGCGCGCCCCTGGCCCGGATATGCCGCTCCGCAGCCCGTCGGCTCCGCCATGCTCGCCTCGCACGCCGACCGTGAGCGGGCCGTCGATGTGCTGCGGGCCGGGTACGGGGAGGGGCGGCTGGAGAAGGGCGAGTTCGACAAGCGGGTGGAGCGGGCGTACGGGGCGCGGACCGTGGGGGAGCTGGCGCTGCTCGTCGCCGATCTGCCGCTCGGGCCCATGCCGCAGCCGGCGCCCGTCACCGCCGTACCGCGGACGTTTCTGCCGGCCCCTCGGCCGCGGGCGAACGGGAAGGCGGTCGGAGCCGCCGTGTGCGGGCTGCTGTGTGTGCCGACCTTCGGGTTCACCGGGATTCCGGCGGTGATCCTCGGGCACGCGGCGCGGGCGGAGATCGAGCGGACGGGAGAGGGAGGTGACGGGCTCGCGCTGACCGGGCTCGTGTTCGGCTGGCTGTCGATCGCCGCGTGGTCGATCCTGATGACGCTGGTGGTCGCGGTGGGGCTCGCCTCCGGGTGAGCGCCCGAAGGCGCCGCTCTCATGTGTGCGCCACGTGAAATCGAAGATCGTCCACGGCGTAGGGGCTTGACATCGACCCCTCCGCGAGGGTGCCGCCGTCCATCTGTTTTGACCGCAGCGAATGAGCTGGGTACGCTCAGACCTTGTGCCTGGGGTGTGCCCTGGCTCCCGTGCGTGCCTTCAACCGCATAGGGGGAGTCGTAAGCGGCCACCGTAATCTGCGCCCTTTTCGCCTCGCGGCGGAAGTCCGCGGCTTCGACACACCCGACCGCGTGGGTCGGCGAAGTTCCAGGTTAGCTTCACACTCGGCACACAGAAACCGGAGAAGTAGTGCCTACGATCCAGCAGCTGGTCCGGAAGGGCCGGCAGGACAAGGTCGAGAAGAACAAGACGCCCGCGCTTGAGGGTTCGCCCCAGCGCCGTGGCGTCTGCACGCGCGTGTTCACGACCACCCCGAAGAAGCCGAACTCGGCCCTGCGTAAGGTCGCGCGTGTGCGTCTGACCAGCGGGATCGAGGTCACTGCTTACATTCCGGGTGAGGGACACAACCTGCAGGAGCACTCCATCGTGCTCGTGCGCGGCGGCCGTGTGAAGGACCTGCCCGGTGTTCGTTACAAGATCATCCGCGGTTCGCTTGACACCCAGGGTGTCAAGAACCGCAAGCAGGCCCGCAGCCGCTACGGCGCCAAGAAGGAGAAGTAAGAATGCCTCGTAAGGGCCCCGCCCCGAAGCGCCCGGTCATCATCGACCCGGTCTACGGTTCTCCTCTTGTCACCTCCCTGATCAACAAGGTGCTGCTGAACGGCAAGCGCTCCACCGCCGAGCGCATCGTGTACGGCGCCATGGAGGGCCTGCGCGAGAAGACCAGCAACGACCCGGTCATCACGCTGAAGCGCGCGCTGGAGAACATCAAGCCCACGCTTGAGGTCAAGTCCCGCCGTGTCGGTGGCGCCACCTACCAGGTGCCGGTCGAGGTCAAGCCCGGCCGCGCCAACACGCTGGCGCTGCGCTGGCTGGTCGGTTACTCCCGCGCCCGTCGCGAGAAGACCATGACCGAGCGTCTGCTCAACGAGCTTCTCGACGCTTCGAACGGCCTCGGTGCGGCCGTCAAGAAGCGCGAGGACACCCACAAGATGGCCGAGTCCAACAAGGCCTTCGCGCACTACCGCTGGTAGTCGCAGACCCCATCGAGACCGAGAGAAGACTGAAGCCTTATGGCTACCACTTCACTTGACCTGGCCAAGGTCCGCAACATCGGGATCATGGCCCACATCGACGCGGGCAAGACGACCACCACCGAGCGGATCCTCTTCTACACCGGCGTCAGCTACAAGATCGGTGAGGTCCACGACGGCGCCGCCACCATGGACTGGATGGAGCAGGAGCAGGAGCGTGGCATCACGATCACCTCTGCTGCCACCACCTGTCACTGGCCGCTCGAGGACGACGACTACACGATCAACATCATCGACACCCCCGGGCATGTCGACTTCACGGTCGAGGTGGAGCGTTCGCTCCGCGTCCTCGACGGTGCCGTCACGGTGTTCGACGGTGTCGCGGGTGTCGAGCCGCAGTCCGAGACGGTGTGGCGTCAGGCCGACCGTTACGGCGTGCCGCGTATCTGCTTCGTGAACAAGCTGGACCGTACCGGCGCCGAGTTCCACCGCTGTGTGGACATGATCTCGGACCGTCTGGGCGCCGTCCCGCTCGTCATGCAGCTGCCGATCGGCGCCGAGATGGACTTCAAGGGCGTTGTGGACCTGGTCCGCATGAAGGCGCTCGTGTGGTCCGCCGAGGCGGCGAAGGGCGAGATGTACGACGTCGTCGACATCCCGGCCACGCACACCGAGGCTGCCGAGGAGTACCGCGGCAAGCTGGTCGAGGCCGTCGCGGAGAACGACGACGAGATCATGGAGCTGTTCCTTGAGGGCCAGGAGCCCACCGAGGAGCAGCTGTACGCCGCGATCCGTCGTATCACCATCGCGTCCGGCAAGTCCGACGGCGTCACCGTCACCCCGGTGTTCTGCGGCACCGCGTTCAAGAACAAGGGCGTCCAGCCCCTGCTCGACGCGGTCGTGCGCTACCTGCCGACCCCGCTCGACGTCGAGGCCATCGAGGGCCACGACGTCAAGGACCCCGAGGTCGTCGTCAAGCGCAAGCCGTCCGACGACGAGCCGCTGTCCGCGCTCGCGTTCAAGATCATGAGCGACCCGCACCTGGGCAAGCTCACCTTCGTCCGGATCTACTCCGGTCGCCTGGAGTCCGGCTCCGCGGTGCTGAACTCCGTCAAGGGCAAGAAGGAGCGCATCGGCAAGATCTACCGCATGCACGCGAACAAGCGTGAGGAGATCGAGTCGGTGGGCGCCGGCGACATCGTCGCCGTCATGGGCCTCAAGCAGACCACCACCGGTGAGACGCTGAGCGACGACAAGAACCCGGTCATCCTGGAGTCCATGGACTTCCCGGCGCCGGTGATCCAGGTCGCCATCGAGCCCAAGTCCAAGGGTGACCAGGAGAAGCTGGGTGTCGCCATCCAGCGTCTCGCGGAGGAGGACCCCTCCTTCCAGGTCCACTCGGACGAGGAGACCGGCCAGACCATCATCGGTGGTATGGGCGAGCTGCACCTTGAGGTGCTGGTCGACCGTATGCGCCGTGAGTTCAAGGTCGAGGCCAACGTCGGCAAGCCGCAGGTCGCCTACCGTGAGACGATCCGCAAGGCCGTCGAGCGCGTCGACTACACGCACAAGAAGCAGACTGGTGGCACTGGCCAGTTCGCCAAGGTGCAGATCGCGATCGAGCCGATCGAGAGCGGCGACGCCTCGTACGAGTTCGTGAACAAGGTGACCGGTGGCCGTATCCCGAAGGAGTACATCCCTTCGGTGGACGCCGGTGCGCAGGAGGCCATGCAGTTCGGCATCCTCGCCGGGTACGAGATGACGGGCGTTCGCGTCACGCTTCTCGACGGCGCCTACCACGAGGTCGACTCCTCCGAGCTCGCGTTCAAGATCGCCGGCTCGCAGGCCTTCAAGGAGGCCGCCCGCAAGGCCAGCCCCGTGCTGCTCGAGCCGATGATGGCCGTCGAGGTCACCACGCCCGAGGACTACATGGGTGAGGTCATCGGCGACATCAACTCCCGCCGTGGTCAGATTCAGGCCATGGAGGAGCGGGCCGGTGCCCGCGTCGTGAAGGGCCTCGTGCCCCTCTCGGAGATGTTCGGCTACGTCGGAGACCTCCGTAGCAAGACGTCGGGTCGCGCAAGCTACTCGATGCAGTTCGACTCCTACGCCGAGGTTCCGCGGAACGTCGCCGAGGAGATCATCGCGAAGGCCAAGGGCGAGTAACGCACCGCGTTCGCACGCTTTAGGCTTGACTCCGGAGCCCGGAGGGGCATTCACCCGCATTTGTGGGAGAGTGCCCCCGGGCCGAGGCTTTCCAGCAAAGATCACCTGGCGCCGATGAAGCAAGGCGTTCAGAACCACTCCACAGGAGGACCCCGTGGCGAAGGCGAAGTTCGAGCGGACTAAGCCCCACGTCAACATCGGCACCATCGGTCACATCGACCACGGTAAGACGACCCTCACGGCCGCCATTACCAAGGTGCTGCACGACGCGTTTCCGGACCTGAACGAGGCCTCGGCCTTCGACCAGATCGACAAGGCTCCCGAGGAGCGCCAGCGCGGTATTACGATCTCGATCGCGCACGTCGAGTACCAGACCGAGACGCGTCACTACGCCCACGTCGACTGCCCCGGTCACGCGGACTACATCAAGAACATGATCACCGGTGCCGCTCAGATGGACGGCGCCATCCTCGTGGTCGCCGCCACCGACGGCCCGATGCCGCAGACCAAGGAGCACGTGCTCCTGGCCCGCCAGGTCGGCGTTCCGTACATCGTCGTCGCCCTGAACAAGGCCGACATGGTGGACGACGAGGAGATCCTGGAGCTCGTCGAGCTCGAGGTCCGCGAGCTGCTCTCCGAGTACGAGTTCCCGGGCGACGACCTGCCGGTCGTCAAGGTCTCGGCGCTCAAGGCCCTTGAGGGCGACAAGGAGTGGGGCCAGTCCGTCCTCGACCTGATGAAGGCCGTCGACGAGTCGATCCCGCAGCCCGAGCGTGACGTCGACAAGCCGTTCCTCATGCCCATCGAGGACGTCTTCACGATCACCGGTCGCGGTACGGTCGTCACCGGCCGTATCGAGCGTGGTGTCCTGAAGGTCAACGAGACCGTCGACATCATCGGCATCAAGACCGAGAAGACCACCACCACGGTCACCGGCATCGAGATGTTCCGCAAGCTGCTCGACGAGGGCCAGGCCGGTGAGAACGTCGGTCTGCTGCTCCGTGGCATCAAGCGCGAGGACGTCGAGCGCGGCCAGGTCATCATCAAGCCGGGTTCGGTCACGCCGCACACCCAGTTCGAGGCCCAGGCCTACATCCTGTCCAAGGACGAGGGTGGCCGCCACACGCCGTTCTTCAACAACTACCGTCCGCAGTTCTACTTCCGTACGACGGACGTGACCGGCGTCGTGACCCTCCCCGAGGGCACCGAGATGGTCATGCCGGGTGACAACACCGAGATGAAGGTGGAGCTCATCCAGCCCGTCGCCATGGAAGAGGGCCTGAAGTTCGCCATCCGTGAGGGTGGCCGGACGGTCGGCGCCGGCCAGGTCACCAAGATCACCGCCTGATCTTGACCTGACAGGTCTCCGAGACCCGTAGGTCTCTGAAGGGGCCCGTACGACTTCGGTCGTACGGGCCCCTTCGCCTTGGTGCAGGGTTGCCCTGTGGAGGGTTGCCCGCCCAGCGGGTGAAGAGTGGGCGAACTCCGCGGGACCTCTTTCCGAGGCTTCGGCCAACTGTCCGCCGAGGCTGCCCCGAATGTTCCTGTCTGGCCACTGTGGGGTGGTTGTGAGGGTCGTAGCCTGAGGCGTCCGGTGGCCACTCCCGGCCCGGGATTCCCTCGCGAGGACGGACGGACCCGCAGGTGTCGATGCAGGACGCGGACAGCAGACGGTCGATACCCCGACGGGTCGTCAGCGGCCTGCAGCAGCCCCTTCCGCCGCTCGCGGTGCCCGCCCCGCCGGGCCGGCCCGCCCGCACCGCCCGGCACGCCGTCGTACGCGACCGTGCCGGGCGCCGGCTGTACGCCATCGACGGCATCCGGCTCCTCGCCGCCCTGATGGTCGCCGTGCACCACTACGCCGGCACCCGTCGCGTCGACCAGCCGGGCAACCGCATCTGGGACCGGCCGGTCTCCGACATCATGCCGACGGTCTTCCGGTTCGCCTCCTACGGCTGGATCGGCGTCGAGATCTTCTTCGTGATCAGCGGCTTCGTGATCTGCATGTCCTGCTGGGGCCGTACCCCCCGGCAGTTCTTCACGTCACGGGTGATCCGGCTGTATCCGGCGTACTGGTTCGCCATCGTCTTCACCACGGCCGTCCTGATCACCCTGCCGGGCGTGTGGGACCGTCTGCGCACCCGGGACGTCCTGCTCAACTTCACGATGCTGCAGTCCGGTTCGGGCGTGATGAACGTCGACGGCGTCTACTGGACCCTCTGGTCGGAGCTCCGCTTCTACCTCCTGTTCCTGGTGGTCGTGTGGAGCGGCCTCACCTACCGCAAGGTCGTCGTCTTCTGCTGTGTATGGGGCGCCGCGGTCATGCTCGCCCCGATCTCGAAGCTCCCCCTCCTCGAACTGGTCGCGAACCCGGAGGGCGCCTGGTACTTCATCGCGGGCCTCTCCCTGTACCTGATGCACCGCTTCGGCCAGGACCTGCTGCTGTGGGGCATCCTGGCGATGGCCTGGCTGATGGGCCAGCGCGAACTGGGCCTCAGGATCGACGAGGTCGAGCACGTGTCGGGGTGGCGGGGGAGCGTGGCCATCTTCACCGTGTTCCTGCTCGTCATGGTCGCCGTCGCCCTGGGCGCGACGGACCGCATCCGCTGGAAGTGGCTGGTGACGGCCGGCGCGCTGACGTATCCGCTGTACCTGATGCACTACGCGGCGGGTACGGTCCTCATCAACCGCCTGCGCGACACCATGGACGCCCGTCTCCTGATCGCCTCCGTCATCGCCGGCTTCATGCTGCTGAGCTGGCTGGTCCACCGGTTCGTGGAGCGCCCGGTGGCACGGCTGCTGAAGCGGGGGCTGGACACGTCGTTCGCGCGGCTGAGGAACGCGGGCGCCTGACCCCATACGGCGCGTACGGCGACTGAGTGTTCTGAGTACGAACGCTCATGCGACCGGGGGCATCCGGGCGCTGTGATGGACCCATGCCGGACCTCACGCTCGACGACGACCGCGCGACCGCCGCCTGGGTCGCCCCGCTGCTCTCGACGCTCCTCACCCTGCCCGCGTGTGTGCTCGTCTACTTCGTCGGCGGCCTCTCCGCGATGGCCTGCGACTCCTGCGCGGGCCCCGAGGCCGACCGCTTCGAGTCGAGCTTCGACCTCGCCTTCCCGGTGCTGCTCGGGGGCCTGGGAACCGCCCTGTTCCTGCTCGCGGCCAGCTGGGCCCTGCCGTGGGAGCGCCGCAGCACGGGCCGCCGGGTGGGATTCGCCGTGGCGGCCCCGGCGCTGGTGCCGTGCGTCTACGCCCTGTTCGCGGTGCTGGTGGACTGGCCGTAGCCCAAGCGAACGTCATGATCAGGTCATGGGATAGTCTGCGCGCTTCCTGTCCCGCACCACGAAAGAGGTGGCAATGACCATTGGCAGACGCGCGGCCACCGGGATCGCGCTCGCGGGGGCCCTGGCCCTCACGCTCCTGAACGCCCCGGCGGCCCAGGCCCAGGACACCGGCATCACCGTGTCCGACATCGTGATCAACAAGGGCAAGCCGATCGTCGTCGGCACCTCGAAGGTGGTGGAGCCGTCCCTCGCCTTCAAGATCACGCTGCCGGCCGGATACAGCACGAGCGATCCGTCCCGGTACGACGCGTTCCCCTTCCTCTACCGGGGAGCCCTGCCGCAGGACCTGGCCGGTTCCATGGAGAACTACATCGGCCCCGGCGGCTACACCTGCTACGAGCAGAGCGACAGGAAGGCCGACTGCGAGGGGTCCCTCTACATCGACCCCGACCGGAGCCATGACGAGGTCGACTCCAACGCCGACGCCACCACCTGGAAGACCGGCGTCTCCCTGCTCCTGTTCAAGGCCAATGGGAACCTCGCGGCCCACGAGCGCGAGACCCGGCCTCTGACCGTCCGGCTCAAGCGGGCGGCGAAGGTCACCGTGGACGCCTCACCGGAGCCGGTCGTCAAGGGCAGGAAGATCACCGTCACCGGCAGGCTCACCCGCGCGGACTGGGCGACCAAGAAGTACGGCGGCTACGGCGGCCGTTCGGTCACCCTCCAGTTCCGCGAGACGGGCACCAGCTCCTTCGTCACGGTGAAGAAGGTCACGACGAGCAGCACCGGCGCCCTGAAGACCACGGTCACCGCCTCGAAGGACGGGACGTGGCGGTGGGCGTACGGGGGGAACGACACGACGGGGGCCGCGACCAGCGGTGGGGACCACGTGGACGTGCGCTGACCAGGGGTTTCGGCTCAGCTGCGGTCTCCCCGCCGAGCGGTGGGGAGACCGGCGCCCGGACGGACCCGGCGTCCACCGGGAGGAGAAGGAAGGCCTCGAGGGCCTCCGCCACGTCGGTCAAAGCGGCAATGTGTTTGACCTGCGTCACTCCCGGGGTATTGTCTCCGGCTCGATTGGCCAGGCCCCTGCCCCGTATGGCAGACTAGCGGGGTTGCTCGGTCGAGTGTTGATGCTGTGCGCCTCCCGCCGGGAGGACCGGAAGCGAGTCCCACAGTACTCGTCGCCCTAACTGCCGTAAGGCAGCGCTGGGGCGGACGTACGGGAATCTTTCGGGAAGCGGAGTGCGGCACTGGCCAGGCGCCCGGTGAACCTCTTTCCCAGACAAGGGATGTTCGAACAAGGGACATCTGTGTCGGTGAGAGTGCGACACACCCGACCGCGTGGGTCGGCGGAAGTCGAAGGAACACCGGGTTCCAGAGCGGTAAATAGACAGGACTACGGAGTAGCCATGGCGGGACAGAAGATCCGCATCCGGCTCAAGGCCTACGACCACGAGGTCATCGACTCCTCGGCGAAGAAGATCGTCGAGACGGTGACGCGCACTGGTGCGTCGGTCGCGGGCCCGGTGCCGCTGCCCACTGAGAAGAACGTGTACTGCGTCATCAAGTCGCCGCACAAGTACAAGGACTCGCGCGAGCACTTCGAGATGCGCACGCACAAGCGTCTGATCGACATCCTCGACCCGACCCCCAAGACCGTTGACTCTCTGATGCGACTCGACCTCCCGGCCGGTGTCGACATCGAGATCAAGCTCTGAAGGCCGGTGATCTGAGAATGGCTAAGCAGATCAAGGGCATCCTGGGCGAGAAGCTCGGCATGACGCAGGTGTGGGACGAGAACAACCGTGTTGTTCCGGTCACCGTCGTCAAGGCCAGCCCCAACGTCGTGACCCAGGTGCGTACGAACGATGTCGACGGCTACGAGTCGGTCCAGATCGCCTTCGGCGAGATCGACCCTCGCAAGGTGAACAAGCCCCTCAAGGGTCACTTCGCCAAGGCCGACGTCACGCCCCGCCGCCACCTCGTCGAGATCCGCACCGCGGACGCCTCCGAGTACACGCTGGGCCAGGAGATCTCCGCGGAGGTCTTCGAGGCCGGCGTCAAGGTGGACGTGACCGGCAAGAGCAAGGGCAAGGGCTTCGCCGGTGTCATGAAGCGTCACAACTTCAAGGGCCTCGGCGCCGGTCACGGCACCCAGCGCAAGCACCGCTCTCCCGGCTCCATCGGTGGCTGTGCCACCCCGGGCCGTGTGTTCAAGGGCCTCCGCATGGCGGGTCGCATGGGCAACGAGCGGGTCACCACCCAGAACCTGACCGTTCACGCCGTTGACGCGGAGAAGGGCCTGCTCCTCATCAAGGGCGCGGTTCCTGGTCCGAACGGCGGCCTCGTCCTGGTCCGCACCGCGGCCAAGGGGGCCTGAGGACTATGAGCACCATTGACATTCTGTCGCCCTCCGGCGACACCGCCGGGACCGTTGAGCTCCCGGCCGAGATCTTCGACGTAGAGAAGATCAGCATCCCGCTGCTTCACCAGGTCGTCGTCGCGCAGCTGGCCGCCGCCCGTCAGGGCACGCACAAGGTCAAGCGTCGTGGCGAGGTCCGCGGTGGCGGCAGGAAGCCGTACCGCCAGAAGGGCACCGGCCGCGCCCGTCAGGGTTCGACCCGTGCGCCGCAGTTCGCCGGCGGTGGCGTCGTCCACGGCCCCACGCCGCGTGACTACTCGCAGCGGACCCCGAAGAAGATGAAGGCCGCGGCCCTGCGCCACGCCCTCACCGACCGGGCCCGCAACAACCGCATCCACGTCGTCTCCGGCGTCATCGAGGGCGAGAGCCCGTCGACGAAGGCCGCGAAGACGCTCTTCGGCAAGATCAGCGAGCGCAAGAACCTGCTGCTCGTCATCGACCGTGCCGACGAGGCCGCGTGGCTGTCCGCCCGCAACCTGCCCCAGGTCCACATCCTGGAGCCGGGCCAGCTGAACACGTACGACGTTCTCGTCTCGGACGACGTGGTCTTCACCCAGGCCGCCTTCGAGTCCTTCGTGTCCGGCCCGAAGGCCAACGACACCGAAGGGAGCGAGGCCTGATGGCTACGCGTCACCCGAGCATCGCCTCCAAGGCTGCCAAGGCCGCCAAGGCCGCGCGCGTCGCCAAGGCGCGCCGCCACGAGGCCGAGGGCAAGAACACCGTCGTCACCGCGCCCAGCAAGGCGTTCACGGACCCCCGTGACGTCCTGCTGAAGCCGGTCGTGTCCGAGAAGAGCTACGCGCTTCTCGACGAGGGCAAGTACACGTTCATCGTGGCCCCCGGCGCCAACAAGACCCAGATCAAGCAGGCCGTCCAGGCGGTCTTCTCGGTCAAGGTCACCGGGGTGAACACGATCAACCGCCAGGGCAAGCGCAAGCGGACCCGCACCGGCTTCGGCAAGCGTGCCGACAGCAAGCGCGCGATCGTGACCCTTGCCGAGGGCGACCGTATCGACATCTTCGGCGGTCCGTCCGCGTAAGCGGGTCGGATCGTCCGATATCGGACGAGGACTGAGAAATGGGAATCCGCAAGTACAAGCCGACTACGCCGGGCCGTCGTGGCTCCAGCGTCGCCGACTTCGTCGAGGTCACGCGGTCCACGCCGGAGAAGTCGCTGGTCCGCCCGCTGCACAGCAAGGGCGGCCGTAACAACGCCGGTCGTGTGACCGTTCGCCACCAGGGTGGCGGACACAAGCGCGCCTACCGAGTGATCGACTTCCGTCGTCACGACAAGGACGGCGTGCCGGCGAAGGTCGCGCACATCGAGTACGACCCCAACCGCACCGCGCGCATCGCGCTGCTGCACTACGCGGACGGCGAGAAGCGCTACATCCTCGCCCCGCGCAACCTGCAGCAGGGTGACCGCGTCGAGAACGGTCCCGGGGCCGACATCAAGCCGGGCAACAACCTGGCGCTCCGCAACATCCCGGTCGGTACCACGATCCACGCGATCGAGCTCCGTCCCGGTGGCGGCGCCAAGTTCGCCCGCTCCGCCGGTGCCTCCGTGCAGCTGCTGGCGAAGGAGGGCACGATGGCCCACCTTCGTATGCCCTCCGGTGAGATCCGCCTGGTCGACCAGCGCTGCCGCGCCACGGTCGGCGAGGTCGGCAACGCCGAGCAGAGCAACATCAACTGGGGTAAGGCCGGCCGCAAGCGCTGGCTGGGCGTCCGCCCGACCGTTCGCGGTGTGGCGATGAACCCGGTTGACCACCCCCACGGTGGTGGTGAGGGCAAGACCTCCGGTGGTCGCCACCCGGTCAGCCCCTGGGGTCAGAAGGAGGGTCGTACTCGTTCGCCGAAGAAGGCTTCGAACAAGTACATCGTCCGCCGCCGCAAGACGAACAAGAAGCGCTAGGAGCGGGTTTAGATGCCGCGCAGTCTCAAGAAGGGGCCCTTCGTCGACGACCACCTGATCAAGAAGGTGGACGCCCAGAACGAAGCCGGTTCCAAGAACGTCATCAAGACCTGGTCCCGTCGCTCGATGATCGTCCCGGCCATGCTCGGCCACACGATCGCGGTGCACAACGGCAAGATCCACATCCCGGTGTTCGTCACCGAGTCGATGGTCGGCCACAAGCTCGGCGAGTTCTCGCCGACGCGCACCTTCCGGGGTCACGTCAAGGACGACCGGAAGTCGAAGCGCCGCTAAACGCGGATCGCATTCAGACACGTAAGTAACTGAGAGGGACAACCATGGAAGCCAGGGCCCAGGCGCGGTACATCCGCGTTACGCCCATGAAGGCCCGCCGCGTGGTGGACCTTATCCGTGGCATGGACGCCACGGAGGCTCAGGCTGTTCTGCGATTCGCTCCGCAGGCAGCCTCAGTGCCCGTCGGCAAGGTGCTCGACAGCGCCATCGCCAACGCCGCGCACAACTACGACCACACCGACGCCGGCAGCCTCGTCATCTCCGAGGCGTACGTCGACGAGGGCCCGACCCTGAAGCGGTTCCGGCCGCGCGCCCAGGGCCGTGCCTACCGGATCCGCAAGCGGACCAGCCACATCACCGTGGTCGTCAGCAGCAAGGAAGGAACCCGGTAATGGGCCAGAAGGTTAACCCGCATGGGTTCCGGCTCGGTGTCACCACGGACTTCAAGTCCCGGTGGTACGCCGACAAGCTGTACAAGGACTACGTCAAGGAAGACGTCGCCATCCGTCGGATGATGACGTCCGGCATGGAGCGCGCCGGCATCTCGAAGGTGGAGATCGAGCGCACCCGTGACCGTGTGCGTGTGGACATCCACACCGCTCGTCCGGGCATCGTCATCGGCCGCCGTGGCGCCGAGGCCGACCGCATCCGCGGTGACCTCGAGAAGCTCACGGGCAAGCAGGTCCAGCTGAACATCCTCGAGGTCAAGAACCCCGAGACCGACGCTCAGCTGGTTGCCCAGGCCGTCGCCGAGCAGCTCTCCTCCCGCGTCTCCTTCCGCCGCGCCATGCGTAAGAGCATGCAGTCGGCGATGAAGGCCGGCGCCAAGGGCATCAAGATCCAGTGCGGTGGCCGCCTCGGCGGCGCCGAGATGTCCCGCTCGGAGTTCTACCGCGAGGGCCGCGTGCCCCTGCACACGCTCCGCGCGAACGTGGACTACGGCTTCTTCGAGGCCAAGACGACCTTCGGCCGCATCGGCGTGAAGGTCTGGATCTACAAGGGCGATGTCAAGAACATCGCCGAGGTCCGCGCCGAGAACGCTGCTGCCCGCGCCGGCAACCGCCCGGCCCGTGGTGGCGGCGGCGCCGACCGCCCGGCCCGTGGTGGCCGTGGCGGCGAGCGCGGCGGTCGCGGTCGTAAGCCGCAGACGGCTCCCGCTGCCGAGGCCCCCAAGGCCGAGGCTCCGGCTGCCGCTCCGGCTGAGAGCACCGGAACGGAGGCCTGACCGACATGCTGATCCCCCGTAGGGTCAAGCACCGCAAGCAGCACCACCCGAAGCGCCGTGGTCAGGCCAAGGGCGGTACGACGGTCGCGTTCGGCGAGTACGGCATTCAGGCCCTCACGCCGGCGTACGTGACCAACCGCCAGATCGAGGCGGCCCGTATCGCGATGACCCGCCACATCAAGCGTGGCGGCAAGGTCTGGATCAACATCTACCCGGACCGCCCGCTCACGAAGAAGCCTGCCGAGACCCGCATGGGTTCCGGTAAGGGTTCTCCCGAGTGGTGGATCGCGAACGTGCACCCGGGCCGGGTCATGTTCGAGCTGTCCTACCCCAACGAGAAGATCGCCCGTGAGGCCCTGACTCGCGCCGCTCACAAGCTGCCGATGAAGTGCCGGATCGTCAAGCGCGAGGCAGGTGAAGCGTGATGTCGGCCGGTACCAAGGCGTCCGAGCTGCGCGAACTGGGTGACGAGGAGCTGCTGAACAAGCTCCGCGAAGCCAAGGAAGAGCTGTTCAACCTCCGCTTCCAGGCGGCGACGGGTCAGCTCGAGAACCACGGTCGGCTCAAGGCCGTCCGTAAGGACATCGCGCGGATCTACACCCTGATGCGTGAGCGCGAGCTGGGCATCGAGACGGTGGAGAGCGCCTGATGAGTGAGAGCAACGTGACTGAGCAGACTGCAGAGGCCCGCGGCTTCCGCAAGACCCGTGAGGGTCTCGTCGTCAGCGACAAGATGGACAAGACCGTCGTCGTCGCCGTCGAGGACCGCGTCAAGCACGCGCTGTACGGCAAGGTCATCCGCCGTACCAACAAGCTCAAGGCGCACGACGAGCAGAACGCTGCCGGCGTCGGCGACCGGGTCCTCCTCGCGGAGACCCGCCCGCTGTCGGCGACCAAGCGCTGGCGCGTCGTCGAGATCCTCGAGAAGGCCAAGTAATTTCCTGCGGGGCCAATCCCGCAGGTCAGTTCCGCCAGGCTCGGGGCGGGTGTGCCACTCGCACGCCCGCCCCGGGAACCGGCAGACAAACAGGAGATAGACGTGATCCAGCAGGAGTCGCGACTGCGTGTCGCCGACAACACTGGTGCGAAGGAGATCCTTTGCATCCGTGTGCTCGGTGGCTCCGGTCGCCGCTACGCGGGCATCGGTGACGTCATCGTCGCCACCGTCAAGGACGCGATCCCCGGTGGCAACGTGAAGAAGGGTGACGTCGTCAAGGCGGTCATCGTTCGCACCGTGAAGGAGCGCCGCCGTCCGGACGGCTCGTACATCCGCTTCGACGAGAACGCCGCCGTCATTCTGAAGAACGACGGCGACCCTCGCGGCACCCGTATCTTCGGCCCCGTCGGCCGTGAGCTGCGCGAGAAGAAGTTCATGAAGATCATCTCGCTCGCGCCGGAGGTGCTGTAAGCATGAAGATCAAGAAGGGCGACCTGGTCCAGGTCATCACCGGTAAGGACAAGGGCAAGCAGGGCAAGGTCATCGCGGCCTTCCCCCGCGAGGACCGCGTCCTGGTCGAGGGTGTCAACCGGGTCAAGAAGCACACCAAGGCCGGCCCGACCGCTCGCGGTTCGCAGGCCGGTGGCATCGTCACGACCGAGGCGCCGATCCACGTCTCCAACGTCCAGCTGGTCGTTGAGAAGGACGGCAACAAGGTCGTCACGCGTGTCGGTTACCGCTTCGACGACGAGGGCAACAAGATCCGCGTTGCCAAGCGGACGGGTGAGGACATCTGATGGCTACCACCACGACTCCGCGTCTCAAGACGAAGTACCGCGAGGAGATCGCGGGCAAGCTGCGTGACGAGTTCAAGTACGAGAACGTCATGCAGATCCCCGGTCTCGTCAAGATCGTGGTCAACATGGGTGTGGGCGACGCCGCCCGCGACTCCAAGCTGATCGACGGCGCGATTCGCGACCTCACCACGATCACCGGTCAGAAGCCGGCCGTCACCAAGGCCCGTAAGTCCATCGCGCAGTTCAAGCTGCGTGAGGGCCAGCCGATCGGTGCCCACGTCACGCTTCGTGGCGACCGCATGTGGGAGTTCCTGGACCGCACCCTGTCGCTCGCGCTGCCGCGCATCCGCGACTTCCGTGGTCTGTCCCCCAAGCAGTTCGACGGCCGTGGCAACTACACCTTCGGTCTCACCGAGCAGGTCATGTTCCACGAGATCGACCAGGACAAGATCGACCGTACCCGGGGCATGGACATCACCGTGGTGACCACGGCGACCAACGACGCTGAGGGCCGCGCGCTCCTTCGTCACCTCGGCTTCCCCTTCAAGGAGGCGTGAGCGAGATGGCGAAGAAGGCTCTGATTGCCAAGGCTGCTCGCAAGCCCAAGTTCGGTGTACGTGGCTACACGCGCTGCCAGCGCTGCGGCCGTCCGCACTCCGTGTACCGCAAGTTCGGCCTGTGCCGCGTGTGCCTTCGTGAGATGGCTCACCGTGGCGAGCTGCCGGGCGTGACCAAGAGCTCCTGGTAATCCCGCTTTTCAGGGATTCCGAAGCTCTCGGTAAGTAAAGGGCTCGGTCAGGTGCCCACCCCTCCATGGCTTAGGCTAGGAGGGTTGGGCGCCTGGACGCCCATACGACTTACTACGCCGTAGGTCCACCGCACCGCACCCGCCTCGTCTCGGATCGAGGAGAGGGATGGGCACCTGGAAACCCCGGCGAGAGAGGCCGAAGGCCAATTCATGACCATGACTGATCCGATCGCAGACATGCTTACGCGTCTGCGGAACGCGAACTCGGCGTACCACGACTCCGTGACGATGCCGGCGTCCAAGATCAAGTCTCACATCGCGGAGATCCTCCAGCAGGAGGGCTTCATCACGGGCTGGAAGGTCGAGGACGCCGAGGTCGGCAAGAACCTCGTTCTCGAGCTGAAGTTCGGCCCGAACCGTGAGCGCTCCATTGCGGGCATCAAGCGGATCTCCAAGCCCGGTCTCCGGGTTTACGCGAAGTCCACCAACCTGCCGAAGGTGCTCGGCGGCCTGGGCGTGGCGATCATCTCCACGTCGCACGGTCTCCTCACCGACAAGCAGGCCGGCAAGAAGGGCGTAGGCGGAGAAGTCCTCGCCTACGTCTGGTAGCGGAAAGGAATCGGAGGAAACAGCTATGTCGCGTATTGGCAAGCTCCCCATCACGGTTCCCGCCGGCGTGGACGTCACCATCGACGGCCGTACGGTGTCGGTGAAGGGGCCCAAGGGCTCCCTCTCGCACACCGTCGCTGCGCCGATCGACATCGCCAAGGGTGAGGACGGCGTTCTCAACGTCACCCGCCCCAACGACGAGCGTCAGAACAAGGCCCTGCACGGCCTGTCCCGCACGCTGGTGGCGAACATGATCACCGGCGTGACCCAGGGTTACGTGAAGAAGCTCGAGATCAGCGGTGTCGGTTACCGCGTGCAGGCCAAGGGTTCGAACCTCGAGTTCGCTCTCGGCTACAGCCACCCGATCACCGTCGAGGCCCCCGAGGGCATCACCTTCAAGGTGGAGGCCCCCACCCGGTTCTCGGTCGAGGGCATCGACAAGCAGAAGGTCGGCGAGGTTGCGGCCAACATCCGCAAGCTGCGCAAGCCCGACCCGTACAAGGCCAAGGGCGTCAAGTACGAGGGCGAAGTCATCCGCCGCAAGGTCGGAAAGGCGGGTAAGTAAGCCATGGCATACGGACAGAAGATCCTGAAGGGCGACGCCTACAAGCGCGCCGCGATCAAGCGCCGTCACATCCGGATCCGGAAGAACATCTCCGGTACGGCGGAGCGTCCCCGTCTGGTCGTTACCCGCTCCAACCGCCACATCGTGGCCCAGGTGATCGACGACATCAAGGGTCACACCCTGGCGTCGGCGTCCACCCTGGACACCACGGTCCGCGGTGGCGAGGGCGACAAGTCCGCGCAGGCCAAGCAGGTCGGTGCCCTGGTCGCCGAGCGAGCCAAGGCCGCCGGTGTCGAGGCTGTCGTATTCGACCGTGGTGGCAACCAGTACGCCGGGCGCATCGCCGCCCTGGCGGACGCCGCCCGCGAAGCCGGCTTGAAGTTCTGAGCCGTTCGTAGCTAGCGGAAAAAGAGAGAGGTAATTCCAATGGCTGGACCCCAGCGCCGCGGTGGCGGTGCCGGTGGCGGCGAGCGGCGGGACCGGAAGGGCCGTGACGGCGGCGCTGCTGCCGCCGAGAAGACCGCGTACGTTGAGCGCGTTGTCGCGATCAACCGCGTCGCCAAGGTTGTGAAGGGTGGTCGTCGCTTCAGCTTCACCGCGCTGGTCGTGGTGGGCGACGGTGACGGCACCGTGGGTGTCGGTTACGGCAAGGCCAAGGAGGTGCCGGCCGCCATCGCCAAGGGTGTTGAGGAGGCCAAGAAGCACTTCTTCAAGGTCCCCCGTATCCAGGGCACCATCCCGCACCCGATCACGGGTGAGAAGGCGGCGGGCGTCGTCCTGCTCAAGCCGGCGTCCCCCGGTACCGGCGTTATCGCCGGTGGCCCGGTGCGTGCCGTGCTCGAGTGCGCCGGCGTTCACGACATCCTGTCGAAGTCGCTCGGCTCGTCGAACGCGATCAACATCGTGCACGCGACCGTGGAGGCCCTGAAGGGTCTGCAGCGTCCCGAGGAGATCGCGGCTCGCCGTGGTCTGCCCCTCGAGGACGTCGCTCCCGCGGCTCTGCTGCGTGCGCGTGCCGGGGCTGGTGCTGCGTAATGGCTCAGCTCAAGATCACGCAGACGAAGTCGTACATCGGCAGCAAGCAGAACCACCGTGACACCCTGCGCTCCCTTGGTCTCAAGGGCATCAACACGCAGGTCGTCAAGGAGGATCGTCCCGAGTTCCGCGGCATGGTGCACACCGTCCGCCACCTCGTGACGGTCGAGGAGGTCGACTGATCATGGCGGAGAACAACCCGCTCAAGATCCACAACCTCCGTCCCGCCCCGGGCGCCAAGACCGCCAAGACCCGTGTGGGTCGTGGTGAGGCGTCGAAGGGTAAGACGGCCGGTCGTGGTACCAAGGGTACGAAGGCCCGTTACCAGGTTCCGGAGCGCTTCGAGGGTGGCCAGATGCCCCTCCACATGCGTCTTCCGAAGCTGAAGGGCTTCAAGAACCCGTTCAAGACCGAGTTCCAGGTCGTGAACCTCGACAAGCTGGCCGCGCTCTACCCCGAGGGTGGCGAGGTCACCGTCGAGGGTCTGGTGGCCAAGGGTGCCGTTCGCAAGAACAGCCTCGTCAAGGTCCTCGGCCAGGGCGAGATCTCCGTGGCGCTGCAGGTGACGGTCGACGCCGTCTCCGGCTCCGCCAAGGAAAAGATCACCGCCGCCGGCGGCACGGTCACCGAGCTCGTCTGAGCGCGATGACCTGAAGCAGTACCCACCGGGGATACCTCACAACGAGGTATCCCCGGTTGGTCGTTCCACGGCAGGCGGCGGCCCGGGTAAGGTGGCCTGCACTGCTTTCCCACATATTCGTCGAACCTCAAGACCGTCACCCTTGACGCAGTAGCGCGGGGGTCGCAGGAGGCACCGTGCTCACCGCGTTCGCCCGGGCGTTCAGGACGCCCGACCTGCGCAAGAAGCTGCTCTTCACGCTCGCCATCATCGTGGTGTACCGCGTGGGTACCCATGTCCCGATCCCTGGCGTCAACTACAAGTCCGTCCAGGAGTGTGTGGACCAGGCGTCCGGCAACCAGGGACTCTTCGGTCTGGTCAACATGTTCAGCGGTGGCGCGCTGCTGCAGATCACGATCTTCGCGCTCGGCATCATGCCGTACATCACGGCGAGCATCATTCTGCAACTGCTCACCGTCGTCATCCCGCGCCTGGAAGCCCTCAAGAAGGAGGGCCAGGCCGGCACGGCGAAGATCACGCAGTACACCCGTTACCTCACGGTGGCGCTCGCCATCCTGCAGGGCACGGGCCTGGTGGCCACCGCCCGCAGCGGCGCCCTCTTCTCGGGCTGCACGGTCGCGTCGAGCATCGTCCCGGACCGCGCGATCTTCACCACGATCGTCATGGTCATCACGATGACCGCCGGTACGGCCGTCGTCATGTGGCTCGGTGAGCTCATCACCGACCGCGGCATCGGCAACGGCATGTCGATCCTGATGTTCATCTCGATCGCCGCCACCTTCCCGTCCGCCCTGTGGGCCATCAAGAAGCAGGGCACCCTGGCCGGCGGCTGGATCGAGTTCGGCACCGTGATCGCGGTCGGCCTGGTCATGGTCGGTCTGGTGGTCTTCGTCGAGCAGGCCCAGCGCCGTATCCCGGTGCAGTACGCGAAGCGCATGATCGGCCGTCGGTCCTACGGCGGTACGTCGACGTACATCCCGCTGAAGGTCAACCAGGCCGGTGTGATTCCGGTCATCTTCGCGTCGTCGCTGCTCTACATCCCGGCGCTGGTCGCGCAGTTCTCGAGTGGCACATCGAGCTGGAAGACCTGGATCGAGGCCAACCTCACCAAGGGCGACCACCCGATCTACATCAGCATGTACTTCTTGCTCATCGTCTTCTTCGCGTTCTTCTACGTGGCGATCTCCTTCAACCCCGAGGAAGTCGCCGACAACATGAAGAAGTATGGTGGCTTCATCCCGGGCATCCGGGCTGGCCGACCGACCGCTGAGTACCTCTCCTACGTACTCAACCGGATCACCTGGCCGGGTTCGCTGTACTTGGGTCTGATCGCTCTTGTGCCAACACTGGCGTTGGTCGGCTTCGGGGCAAGCCAGAACTTCCCCTTCGGCGGGACAAGCATCCTGATCATCGTGGGTGTGGGTCTCGAGACGGTGAAGCAGATCGAGAGCCAGCTCCAGCAGCGCAATTACGAAGGGTTCCTCCGCTGATGCGTATCGTCCTCGTCGGGCCGCCGGGCGCCGGTAAGGGAACGCAGGCCGCGTTCCTCGCCTCGAACCTGTCGATCCCGCACATCTCCACGGGCGACCTGTTCCGCGCCAACATCAGCCGGCAGACGGACCTCGGCAAACTCGCGAAGTCCTACATGGACGCGGGCAACCTGGTCCCGGACGAGGTCACCATCGGGATGGCCAAGGACCGCATGGAGCAGCCGGACGCCGAGAACGGCTTCCTGCTCGACGGCTTCCCGCGCAATGTCTCGCAGGCCGAGGCGCTCGACGAGATGCTGCAGACCGAGGGCATGAAGCTGGACGCTGTGCTGGACCTCGAAGTCCCCGAGGAGGAGGTCGTCAAGCGCATCGCCGGCCGCCGCATCTGCCGCAACGACTCGGCGCACGTCTTCCACGTGTCGTACAAGGCGCCGAAGCAGGACGGCGTCTGTGACGTCTGCGGCGGCGAGCTGTACCAGCGCGACGACGACTCCGAGGAGACGGTCCGCAAGCGCCTGGAGGTCTACCACACCCAGACCGAGCCGATCATCGACTACTACAAGGCCCAGGGCCTGGTGGTCACGATCTCGGCGCTCGGCAAGGTGGAGGACGTCACCGGCCGTGCCATGGAGGCGCTCCAGCACGAGGGCGACGCCGCGTAGCGGTCTTTCCGCAGCGGTTTTCCACGTACGACAGCCGCGGTTCCCTTCCGAGGGGGCCGCGGCTGCTGTGTGGGTGCACGTATCGTTGACGGCACCCGTCCCTCAAGATTTCCCCGGTTTCAGAAAGGCTTCCGCCGCATGGTGCAGATCAAGACCCCCGAGCAGATCGCCAAGATGCGCGAGGCGGGGCTGGTCGTCGCCGCCATCCACGCGGCGACCCGAGAGGCCGCGGTGCCCGGGGCCACGACCAGGGATCTCGACCAGGTCGCGCGCAAGGTCCTCGCGGAGCACGACGCCAAGCCGAACTTCCTGGGGTACGGCGGTTTCCCGGCGACGATCTGCACCTCCGTGAACGAGGTCGTCGTCCACGGCATCCCGTCCGACGAGGTCGTCCTCAAGGACGGCGACATCATCTCCATCGACTGCGGCGCGATCATCGACGGCTGGCACGGGGACGCGGCCTACACGGCCTTCGTGGGCTCGGGTCACGCTCCGGAGCTGCTGGAGCTCTCGCGGGTGACCGAGGAGTCCATGTGGGCCGGCATCGCGGCGATGAAGCAGGGCAACCGGCTCGTCGACGTCTCCCGGGCCATCGAGACGTACATCCGCCGCCAGCCGAAGCCGGGCGGCGGCCGCTACGGGATCATCGAGGACTACGGCGGTCACGGCATCGGCACCGAGATGCACATGGACCCGCACCTGCTGAACTACGTCGACCGGCGCCGGGGGAAGGGGCCGAAGCTGGTCACCGGGTTCTGCCTGGCGATCGAGCCGATGGTGTCCCTGGGCACCCCGAGGACGGAGGTCCTGTCGGACGACTGGACGGTCATCACGACGGACGGTACGTGGTCGTCCCACTGGGAGCACTCGGTGGCGCTGACGGACGAGGGGCCGCTGGTTCTGACGGCTCCCGACGGCGGCAGGGCGAAGCTCGCGGAGCACGGGATCACCGCCGCGCCCGACCCGCTCGCTTAATGATCTACCTTCTGGGGCATCCTTCCTCGATTCGTCTTTCGGTGAGCCCTGACGTAGACTGACTCGTCGGCTCTCGTGCACCCGCATGTCCGCATGCGCCCTCAGGGGAAGCGCAGGGGAGTCGATCAAGGTAGTCGATTCGAAGGGCGAAGCGTGGCCAAGAAGCAAGGTGCCATCGAGATCGAGGGCACTGTCGTCGAGTCTCTTCCGAACGCCATGTTCAAGGTCGAGCTCCAGAACGGCCACCAGGTCCTGGCTCACATCAGCGGAAAGATGCGTATGCACTACATCCGTATCCTCCCTGACGACCGGGTCGTGGTGGAGTTGTCTCCGTACGACCTGACACGTGGCCGGATCGTCTACCGGTACAAGTAGATCTTGCCCGCATCCCGCTGCGGCGGGGTGGTGGCACTGACCCGGAGAACCTCAATCCCATGAAGGTCAAGCCGAGCGTCAAGAAGATCTGCGACAAGTGCAGGGTGATCCGCCGTCACGGCCGGGTCATGGTCATTTGCGAGAACCCGCGCCACAAGCAGCGCCAGGGCTGACGCAGGACCGAACCCTCTGCTCTCGCAGGGATTCGCGCGACGCAAGCTGAATTTGTTCATACGCGGAGCCCAGACGTCTTTCGTCTGACACCCCCGGTTCGGAGGCCGGGGACCCAGTTCGTACCTGGTACGGCGGCTGGGAACCGGCTCTGTGGAAGACCTCCGAAGATCACCAGGAGCCATTGAATGGCACGCGTTTCCGGTGTTGACATCCCGCGCGACAAGCGCGTGGAGGTCGCCCTGACCTATGTGTTCGGCATTGGCCGGACCCTTTCGCAGCTGACGCTGGCCGAGACCGGCATCAACCCGAACACCCGCGTTCGCGACCTCTCCGAGGAGGAGCTCGTCGCGATTCGTGAGTACGTCGACAACAACCTCAAGACCGAGGGTGACCTCCGTCGCGAGGTCCAGGCCGACATCCGCCGCAAGGTCGAGATCGGCTGCTACCAGGGTCTGCGTCACCGTCGTGGACTGCCCGTCCGTGGTCAGCGCACCAGCACGAACGCTCGTACCCGCAAGGGCCCGCGTCGCGCCATCGCCGGCAAGAAGAAGCCGGGCAAGAAGTAGTCCTCAGCGGACAACGCTTCATCAGCGGTCTTCGCTGTAGGACCGACCACCTCCCCGTAGGAGTTTGTAGATGCCCCCCAAGGGTCGTCAGGGCGCTGCCAAGAAGGTGCGCCGCAAGGAAAAGAAGAACGTCGCTCACGGGCACGCCCACATCAAGAGCACGTTCAACAACACGATCGTCTCGATCACGGACCCCTCGGGCAACGTGATCTCCTGGGCCTCCGCCGGCCACGTCGGCTTCAAGGGCTCGCGCAAGTCCACCCCCTTCGCCGCGCAGATGGCCGCCGAGTCGGCCGCCCGCCGCGCGCAGGAGCACGGCATGCGCAAGGTGGACGTGTTCGTCAAGGGTCCCGGCTCCGGCCGTGAGACCGCGATCCGCTCCCTCCAGGCCACCGGCCTCGAGGTGGGTTCGATCCAGGACGTCACCCCCACCCCGCACAACGGCTGCCGTCCGCCGAAGCGCCGCCGCGTCTGACGCGGTCGCGTCTGACACAGGCCGTGTTTGAGGCCAGGTTGTCTTGAGGTCGCGGGCGGTACGGCTCTTCGGGGCCGTGCCGCCCGTACCCTTGCAGTACCCCGTGCTTTCACCGGTGCGGGTCCGTCGGGCGTCAAATAGCGGGCGTCCACGAAAGAAGGATCTGATCCACACATGCTGATCGCTCAGCGTCCGTCACTGACCGAAGAGGTCGTCGACGAATTCCGCTCCCGGTTCGTGATCGAGCCGCTGGAGCCGGGCTTCGGTTACACCCTCGGCAACTCCCTCCGCCGCACCCTCCTGTCGTCGATCCCCGGTGCCGCTGTCACCAGCATCCGCATCGACGGTGTCCTGCACGAGTTCACCACCGTGCCGGGCGTCAAGGAGGACGTCACCGACCTGATCCTCAACATCAAGCAGCTGGTCGTCTCCTCGGAGCACGACGAGCCGGTCGTGATGTACCTGCGCAAGCAGGGCCCGGGTCTGGTCACCGCCGCCGACATCGCGCCCCCGGCCGGTGTCGAGGTGCACAACCCCGACCTCGTCCTCGCCACGCTCAACGGCAAGGGCAAGCTGGAGATGGAGCTCACGGTCGAGCGTGGCCGCGGTTACGTGTCCGCCGTGCAGAACAAGCAGGTGGGCCAGGAGATCGGCCGTATCCCGGTCGACTCCATCTACAGCCCGGTGCTCAAGGTCACGTACAAGGTCGAGGCGACCCGTGTCGAGCAGCGCACCGACTTCGACAAGCTGATCGTCGACGTCGAGACCAAGCAGGCGATGCGTCCCCGTGACGCCATGGCCTCCGCCGGTAAGACCCTGGTCGAGCTGTTCGGTCTCGCTCGCGAGCTGAACATCGACGCCGAGGGCATCGACATGGGCCCGTCCCCCACGGACGCCGCCCTTGCCGCCGACCTGGCGCTGCCGATCGAGGAGCTGGAGCTCACGGTCCGCTCCTACAACTGCCTCAAGCGTGAGGGCATCCACTCCGTGGGTGAGCTCGTGGCGCGCTCCGAGGCCGACCTCCTGGACATCCGCAACTTCGGTGCGAAGTCCATCGACGAGGTCAAGGCGAAGCTGGCCGGCATGGGCCTGGCCCTCAAGGACAGCCCGCCCGGATTCGACCCCACGGCCGCCGCCGACGCCTTCGGCGCCGACGACGACGCGGACGCGGGTTTCGTGGAGACCGAGCAGTACTGATCGGTCGTTGCCGGTGAGCATCCGCTCATCGGGTTCCTGACCCCGGTACCTGATACGGCCGGGGCAGACACACAGGAGATAGAAAATGCCGAAGCCCACCAAGGGTGCCCGTATGGGCGGCAGCGCCGCGCACGAGAAGCTGCTCCTCGCGAACCTGGCGAAGAGCCTCTTCGAGCACGGCCGTATCACCACCACCGAGGCGAAGGCGCGCAAGCTGCGTCCGTACGCCGAGCGTCTGGTCACCAAGGCGAAGAAGGGCGACCTTCACAACCGCCGTCAGGTGCTCCAGGTGATCACGGACAAGAGCATCGTGCACACGCTCTTCACCGAGATCGGCCCGCGCTACGAGAACCGTCCCGGTGGCTACACCCGCATCACCAAGATCGGTAACCGCCGTGGCGACAACGCGCCCATGGCTGTCATCGAGCTGGTCGAGGCGCTGACGGTCGCGCAGCAGGCGACGGGTGAGGCCGAGGCCGCCACCAAGCGTTCCGCCAAGGACGCCGAGGCTGCTCCGGCCGCCGAGGAGACCAAGGTCGACACGGCCAAGGCCGACGACACCGAGGCTCCGGCTGAGGGTGACGCCAAGGACGCCTGACGCTTCCGCGTCGTGACGGGCCCGCCCCTTCGGGGGCGGGCCCGTCTGGCATTTCCCGTTCCTGAGAGGATCCAGGGGTGAGCGACGAAGTACAGCCCGGTTACGTCCGTGTCCGCCTCGACCTGTCCTACGACGGATCCGACTTCTCCGGATGGGCCAAGCAGGCCGGCGGCCGGCGGACCGTACAGGGTGAGATCGAGGACGCGCTGCGGACGGTCACGCGGTCGAAGGACGTGACGTACGAGCTGACCGTGGCCGGACGCACCGATGCCGGGGTGCACGCGCGGGGGCAGGTGGCACATGTGGATCTTCCCGAGGGGCTGTGGGCGGAGCATCGCGAGAAGCTGCTGAAGCGGCTGGCGGGGCGGCTGCCGAAGGATGTGCGGGTGTGGTCCCTGCGGGAGGCGCCGGCGGGGTTCAACGCGCGGTTCGCGGCTCTGTGGCGGCGGTACGTCTACCGGGTGGGGGACCAGTCGGGTGGTGTGGACCCGCTGCTTCGCAACCATGTGCTCTGGCACGACTGGGAGTTGGACGTCGCCGCCATGGACGCCGCCGCCAAGTCCCTCGTCGGGGAGCACGACTTCGCGGCGTACGCGAAGAAGCGTGAGGGAGCGACGACGATCCGCGAGATCCTCGACTTCTGGGTGCGGCGGCGGGCGGACGGGGTCGTGGAGATCGAGGTCCGGGCCGACGCCTTCTGCCACAACCAGGTGCGGTCCATGGTCGGCGCGCTGCTGTTCGTGGGGGACGGGCACCGGGGTGTGGAGTGGCCGCGGAAGGTGCTGGACGCGGGTGTCCGGGACAGTGCCGTCCATGTCGTACGGCCGCACGGGCTGACGCTGGAGGAAGTCGGGTATCCGGCGGACGAGTTGTTGGCGGCGCGGAACAAGCAAGCGCGGAACAGGCGGTCGTTGCCCGCGGCCGGGTCCTGAACCGGCCGCAGGCGGAGCTCACTGTCTGACGGTGAAGTACTGCCGGGCGCCCCAGGTGCTGAGGTTGGTGGTGTCACGGCTGCTGTGGACGTACTGGGCGGCCACCCGGTACCTGTTGTTGACGGAGTGGGTGAGGGACATCCGCTGGCGGCCGGTGCTGGTGGAACTGAGGGCCGAACAGGGGCTGGTGCTCTGTGTGTGCCAGGCGCCGCTGTAGTACCGCTGCACCCGGTAGAGCACGCACTGGCCGGCCTTGTTCGGGGTGACGGTGACGTCCAGTTGCTCCTTGGCGGTGTGGTGATACACCCGGTAGAGAGTGCTGCCGTAGTGCGTGGTCGTGTAGTGGCCGGACAACGTCTCCGCGACCCGTACCTGGGTCTGCGCGGTGCGGGCGGCGGTCTTCGGGGCGTACCGGTAGTCACCGGCGAACACCGCGCTGAATGTGGTGTTGCGGGTGAGCTTGTAGGACCCGGCCAGGTCGCCGTGGGAGTCCACCGCGCCCGACTTCACCAGGACCGATGTGCCGCCGAACGGCTTGGCGTAGATCGCCACCGTACGGCTGTTGTACGTCGTACCGAGGTGAGCGGTGATCTTCGCGGTCTGACCGTACGCATACGTCGAGTGGTCCGTGGTGATGGTCACGGACGCCGAGGCCCGGGACACCTGAACGGTGGCGGTGCCGCTGCCCGGCTTGTGTGAGATGTCGCCGCCGTAGGTCACCTTGTAGGAGTTGGCGCCGCCGATCTGCGGGGTGTCCGAGAACGTGAACGAACCGTTCGGTGCGACCTTCGCGTCTGCGAGTGCGGTGCCGGAGGTGTGGCCGAGGTCGGTCTTCGTGACCTTGACGACCCCACCGGCGGCGAAGGGCGCGCCGGAGAGCGTGCCGGACACGGTCAGCTTCTGCGCGCGGGTGGACGTGGCCGGGGCCGTCATGGTGACCGTGGTGACCAGCTTCGATGCCTGGACGAGGCTCGTGGTGCTCGCCGGGTCGTGGGTCGCGTCCCCGGCGTAGCTCGCGGCGTAGGTGTAGGTTCCCTCGGCCGGCGGGGTGTCGGTGAAGGTGAGGGAGCCGTCCGCCTTCGTCGTCACGTCGGGGAGCGCCGTCCCGTTCCGGGTGATGTGCACCGGCTGCCCCGCGGGGAGCGCCGCGGACGAGGTCAGTGTGCCGGTGACGGTGAGCGGTCGGCCGGGGACGGCCGGGCTCGAGGTGGAGAGGTGGAGGGAGGTGGTCGCCGCCGGGCCCTGGGCGATGACCGGACCGCTCACCGTCTGCACGTCGGCACTGTCGGTGTTGGCACCGGAGAAGGCGAGGAGCGCGGTGGGAGTCAGTGTCGGTGTCGCGTCCACCACCTGGGTCCCGTCGATCCAGACGTACACATGGCCGGTGGCCACCTGGACGTCGACTTGGTGCGTGCCCTGGCGCAGGGAGGTGGTGAGCGGGACCACCGACTGGTAGGTGATCGTCGACGAGCCGGCCGAACTGCGGCCGATCCCTACGAAGTTCTGCGTCTTCAGCGTGGTGTTGTAACCGGTGCCGAGCGCGATCACCGTGCCCGGCCGTCCCGCGATGCCGAGACTGTCGCCGAACCCGCCCAGCGCCGAGGCGGAGTTCTGGGCCGGGTCGAGGAGAGTGAGTGCCATGCCCTTCCCGCCGGTGCCGGGGCCGAACTTGGTGGTGAACGTCGCCCGCAGACCGTCGGTGCGCAACGGCTTGGTGTAGACCGCCGAGCCCGCCTTGTAGCCGGTGGCCGGGGTCAGCTGGACGCCGCCGCCGTCGGCCTGCACCGCCGAGCCGTTGGTCTGCCACAGTCCGTCGGCGGTCGAGGTGGTCGTGGCGGTGCCCCTGCCGGTGCCCTTGACCTGTACGTACATGGCGCCCTGGGGGTTGCCGCTGTCGTCGGTCCCGGTGCCGGTGACCTCGTAGGAGGCGCTCAGATCCGCGGCCGACCGCGGGGTGAACGTCACGCTCTGCACGGCGGTCTGCTCGGGACCGATGACCAGGCCCTCCGACAGCTGCAACGGGCTGTTGAAGTCACCCGTCGGTGCCTTGGCCTTGGTCACCGTCACCGGGATGTTGCCGGTGTTGGTGATGGTGAACGACAGGGACTTCGAGCTGCCGACCGGGACCTGACCGAAGTCCAGCGCGCTGGTGGAGAACTCCAGGTGTCCCTTCCCCGTGATGGCCGTCGCGCCGACCGGCACGCTCAGGGTGTGGGCGGCGCCGCCGCTGCCGCTGCTGCTGATCACGAGCGCGTCGCTGTCGACCTGGTCCGTGGTCGGCGTGTAGGTGACCGAGAGCACGAACGAGCCACCGGCCGGGACGACCGTCCCCGCGCTGGGCAGCCCCGAGGCGGAGAAGGCGCCGCCTGGCGCGCCGACGGAGGTGACGGTCTCCGGTTCGGTACCGGTGTTGGTGACCTGCAGGTTCAGCGTCGAGGTGCTGCCGGTGGGCACCTCGCCGAAGTCGAGGGAGCCGGGCGCCGCCCCGAAGCCCGGCCTGGTGCCGATGCCGTGGAGGGCGAAGACCAGCTTCTGGCCGTCCGACAGGTTGGCGGTCAGTGTGCCGTTGACGCCGCCGGTGGTCGTGGGGGCGAAGCTGATCGGAACGTCGAGGGTGGCGTCCGTCGCCAGCGGGGTGGGCCGGTCGGGTGTGGGTACGGCGGACGGGTCGACCGTGAACGGACCGGAGGCCTTGAGCCCCGTGATGCTGACGTCCTGGGTGGCCGTCAGCTTCATCTGCGCGGAGCCGCCGGCGCCGACCCCGACCTGGCCGAAGTCCAGCGAGGCCGCGGTCAGGGCGGTCCTGGCCGGGCTGCCGAAGCCGTAGAGCACACCGTCCCGGGTGCCGACGTACACCTTGCCGCGCTCGGCGGTCGGCGTGCTGAACTTCGTCGCGGTGCCGATCGGCGCCGACCACAGCAGCTGGAGACGGCCGTTGCCGTCGGGGGTGGGGCTGTAGGCGCGCAGGGTGCCGTCGGCCCCGGAGGCGTTGCTCGCGGAGGTCATCCACACCAGGGCGCTGGACTCGTCCGTGCCGTTGGACGTGACCAGGGGAGAGCCGCTGCTGTAGCCGAAGGTGTCCTGGCTCTGGCCGGTGAGGGTGAGCGTGGGTGTACCACCGTTGCGCACGCCGTACTTGAGGGCGCGCAGCGGACCCTGGTTGCCGACGACGTAGACGTAGCCGCCGTCGCCGCCCCAGAAGGCGGGGTGCCCCCACATGCCCTGATAGGGGCCGGACACGCTGACCGCGGCGTCGCCGCCCTGGGGTCCCTGGCCCATGCCGCCGAGGTTGTCGCGGTCGAGCAGGAACACCCGTCCGTCCTTGCCCTGCTGGACGAGCAGGTGCGGGTGCTCGCTGGTGCCGAAGCCGTCCGGCAGCGCCATCGGGGCGCCCGAGGAGATGTCCTGGTCGTTGAGGTCCAGGGTGGCGGCATTGCTGGGGCTGAAGAAGTCGGCCGTGCTGAGGCTGTTGTCCGCGCCTGCCTGGAGGCGTACGACGGACTCGGCCAGGGTTCCCTGGACGGTCTTGCCCGGGCCGGGCGCCGGGCTGATGCCGTTGCCGGTGCTGAAGAAGATGCGGCCGGGCCCGTCCGAGACCAGACCTCCGCCCGCCTGCCAGATGCCGGCGCCGCCGATGCCGGCCCCGGTCGCCGTGGCCCACATCGAGGTGATGCTGTGCGCCGTGGTGCTCACGCCGACCACATAGCCGCGGTACGGCCATGCGTCGCAGTGGGCGCCGAAGCCCGCGTAGACGACGCCGTTCATCAGCAGCAGGCCGGGGCGTTGCTGCTGATAGTAGGCGTCGAAGGTGGCGCCGGGGTCGTTGACGGGGCTTCCGGCGATGGTGACCGGCCACCCGGAGCGCTCGGCTCCGGAGGCGGGGTCGACCGCGTGCATCAGCCAGATGGGGTGGCGGTGGGTGGAGGTGCCGTCGTCGATCTTGGTGGTGAAGTAGAGGGAGTTGGTGGCGGGGTCGTAGACGGGTGTCGCGGTCGCGCCGATGTCCGGCACGAGGTCCCCGCAGCCGATCGCCGACGCCGGCCATGAGGGTCCGTAGTTCTTGCTCCACTCGATCGCGCCGGTGGTGCGGTCGAGACCGTACAGGGTGTTCCTCTCGGTGACGGCGATCACCTGGCCGCCCAGCACCAGCGGCTGGGCGTATATCTGACCGTCCAGTTTGGTGGCGAAGAGCCGGCCGAAGGCGGAGGACTGGACGACCGCCGGGGAGAGCGAGGATTCGTCCGGGTCCCAGTTGGTGCGCAGGTTGTCGACGCCCTGGGTGTTCTGGTCGGCCTGGGCCGAGGACGCCACCAGGCTGATCGTCGTGCCGATCAGCGCCGCAGTGGCCACGGCCACGATGGAGAGCAGCCATGTGCGCCGCCGACCGCGGTGGCGTCCACCGCGTGCGGGCATGGAAAACCCGGGCAAATCGGGACCCCCCTCGGGTTCGCGCCCGGAACGGTCACGGGCACGGCACAAACGTGAAGACCAAGTGGTTGTTCTTATCATCAGTTGAGGTTTTTGGGCACTATGGGGCGCGTTTCACTTCGGCATCGTCAGCGGGAATGGCGGGTTCTCAGCCCGTGCCGACGAGCGTGCCCTTCACGAACTTCGTGTTGCCGGTGCCGTTCTGCCAGGGGGACGAAACTCCCTGGAGGTGGCCTGAGTTGACCACCACGTAGGCCGAGTTGTCGGCCCGTACGCCGTACTGGGGACTCGCCGCTCCCGTTCCGTCGTCGTCCTTGCCCGTGAGGACGACCAGGCCGTCGGCGATGACCTTGCACTGCGAGCTCGCGACCCCCAGCCCCGCGTATCCGCCGCCACCGGTGCCGTTGTTCTCGCCGTCCCGGGTGAGATTCGTGGCCGACAGCACGAGGACCCCGGTGGTGTCCGTCGCGTGGACGTACATGCCGTGCCAACCGTTCCGGTCGGTGGAACACGCGACCATCTTGATCACGCCGGGCAAGGACTCGATGTCGAATCCGTGCAGCTTCGACCACTCCGCCCGGCAGCTGGTGAAGGAGGAGTTGCCCGCGCCCGACATCCACCAGCCGCAGCCGCCGACGCCCAGGACGTACACGTCGTGGAAGACGGAGTCGGTGGAGTTGTTGAGCACGATGCCGTGGGAACCGGTCCACAGCACGGAGACGCGGTCGTAGTGCAGGCAGAACGGTGCCTGGGGTCCGCCCGTGGCGTTGAAGTTGTACCAGGTGTTGATACCGATGCCCGTGACGGAGCGGACATGGACGTCCCGGAGCTGCAGGTGCTGGATCTGCCCGGTCGCGCGGATGCCGTCGATCTCCGCTCCGGAGCGGGGCAGGTCGGAACCGTCGATGGTCAGGGAGAAGATGCGCTGCGCGTTGGCCGGGCGGGAATAGCCGCCCAGTTGCCGGTCCAGGACCTCGACGACGGCGTCTCCTGTGAACGACGGAAGGGGACGGATGCCGACCACCGGGTTCTCGGCCCCCGGCTGGGACTCACCGCCGGCGTGCGAACCCTGGAGGGTCACATACGGGCCGATGCGCAGCGGAGCGCTCGTGCGGTACACCCCCGCGGGGAGCACGGTGACGTTGCCCGGCCGACAGGCGTCCAGTGCCGTCTGGATCGCCGCGGTGTCGTCGGTGGTGCCGTCGCCCTTGGCGCCGAGGTCCTTGACGTTCACCCACCCCGCGTCCGCCGCCACGGCGGTGGCGTCACCCGCGGAGACCGCTGTGGCGGACACGGCGACGCCGCCCACCGCGAGGGCCGATCTGAGGACGGAGCGTCGTGAGTTCGAACCCGTCATGTGGTGCCTGCCCCCTGGGTGGTCGGAGATCGTCGATCAGTACCTCCCATCAGAGGGCAGATCGGTCTGCCCGGGGCACGGGATGTGAAACCTGTTAGTTATCCCTCATTTCGCAGGAGATAGCGGACATAGGCCACTTAGTTCCCGTAAGTGCTCAGTCAACTCTTACGCCTTTCATATAACTCGGATAATCTTTCGCAACTCGGCCACAAGTTCTACAGATGTGGCTGGAAATGGTGGGGGTCAACGGGCCGGTAGGGGCCCATTGGTGGTTTTCTTCATGAGTTCAGTTGGCCCGGTACGGGCCGGGGGGCGTCGTGCCGCGCGTCAGAGCAGTGGGCGAAGGAGAGCCGGGCGAGGTGTCGAAGCTCCGTTGGGGCTGCTGCCGTTGCCGCCCACGGACAGGGAGAAGTACTCCTACGCCCGAAGGAACCTGTGGATCCTGACGATCTGCTCGTTGATCAGCTTCTGCTGTCTGGTGGTGAGCCAGTTCAAGCTGGCGCAGTCCACGCCGGTGCTGTGGATCTACACGCCGCTGCTGGTCTTCACCGTGCTCTACTACCTGGTCTCGCTCCGGGTGAACGGTTTCACCAAGGACTTCGACATCGAGCACCACAAGCGGCTGGTGCATGACTGGCGACCGGGTGTCCACCCCACGGTCGACGTGTTCCTGCCGGTGTGCGGCGAGCCCATCGAGGTGCTGCACAACACCTGGCGGCACGTCCGGCAGATGGCCGACCACTACCCCGGCGTCTGCGTCCCGTTCGTCCTGGACGACGGCGCCGACCCCCAGCTGGAGGCGATGGCCCGCGACTTCGGGTTCCGCTACGGCACCCGGGAGAACCGCGGCTGGTTCAAGAAGGCCGGCAACCTGCACTTCGGGTTCGGGCAGTCCGACGGTCAGTACATCCTGATCCTGGACGCCGACTTCACCCCGCGCGCCGACCTCCTCGAAGAACTGCTGCCGTACATGGAGGCCGACCCGAAGATCGGCATCGTGCAGTCCCCGCAGTACTTCCGGGTGCTGGACTCGCAGAACTGGATCGAGCGTGGCGCGGGCGCCGTGCAGGAACTGTTCTACCGGTCGGTGCAGGTCTCCCGGCAGGGCAGTGACGGAGCGATCTGCGTCGGCTCCTGCGCCGTGTACCGGCGGGCCGCGCTGGAGACCAACGGCGGTACCACCCTGATCGAGCACTCCGAGGACGTGCACACGGGGTTCGACCTCCGGGGCCTCGGCTGGGACCTGCGCTATGTGCCGGTCGCCGTCTCCACGGGAGTGTGCCCGGACACCGCCGGCGCCTTCTTCAACCAGCAGTACCGCTGGTGTTCCGGCTCGATGAGCCTGTTCGGCAGCAGGAAGTTCTGGGAGCGCAAGATCAGGCTCTCCAGCCGTCTGTGCTACATGTCCGGGTTCTTCTACTACATCCACACGGCGCTCTTCACCTTCGCCGCACCGGTCATCCCGATCGTGCTGCTGGTGATGATGCCGGACAAGCTGAGGGTCGAGCATCTGCTCCTGGTGGTGCCCAGCATCGTCTACACCACGATCGTCTTCCCCATGTGGCACAAGGCGCCCTACCGCCTGGAGGCCTGGGCCGCCCGCATGATGTACGGCTGGGCGCACGTCTTCGCCATCTGGGACATCCTGCGCAAGAACCGCATGGGCTGGCAGCCCACCGGCTCCTCCGGCGCCAAGAAGAACAAGACCCGGCGCTTCTGGATCGGCATGTGGGTCTGGAGCGGCGGCACCGCGCTGATCTGGGTCGTGGCGGCGGTCTACCGGACGTTCACCATGGACGCCCCGAACTTCGCCCTGATCCTGTCCTCCGGACTCTTCTACGCCCTCGTCGTGGGCCGCGTGCTGGTCCAGCCACGGGAGAAGGTGACCGCCTGACATGCGATTCCCCACAGGCACACGTACCGCGGTCGCCGCTGCCCTGATCAGCGTCCTCACCCTCGGCGGCTGCTCCGTGCTCGACGACTCGAACAGTGCCTCACCCGATGGACGGGCCCAGGGCGCGGATCCGTCGCGGAGCGCGGACAGCGATATCCCGTACGACGTCGTCCCGCTGCTCAAGCCGGCCAAGAAGTACTACGGAGCCGCCGTCGAGGGCGCGCCCACCTCCATGCAGGGCGTCGACGCGTACACCGGGATGACCGGCAAACAGCCCAACCTCATCGAGTACTACGCGGCCTGGGGCGACGGCTTCGACGCCAGCGGAGTCCGCAACGCCTGGAAGAAGGGCGCCCTGACGCTGATGTCCTGGGAGCCCTTCGACAGCTCCCTCGCCGACATCGCGGCCGGGAAGTCCGACGCGTACCTCAAGAAGTACGCGACCGCGGTCCGCAAGCTGAACCTGCCCGTCGTGATCGACTTCGCCGACGAGTTCAACGGCAACTGGGAGAAGTGGGGTACGAAGCACGTCACCCCTGAGGAGTACGTGGCCGCCTGGCGGCACATTCACGACACCTTCATCGACGCCGGAGCCTCGAACGTGATCTGGGCCTGGACGCCCAACATCATCAACCCGGTCAAGAGCGTGCGGCTGAAGCCGTACTACCCGGGGGACGCCTACGTCGACTGGGTCGGCCTCGTCGGCTACTGGACGCTCGGTCAGGACAACACCTTCAACAGCGTCTTCGGTCCGACCATCGACGAGATCCGTGCCTTCACCAAGAAGCCCATGCTCCTGGCCGAGACCGCGGCGATGCCGGGTGAGCGACGGCGGGCCGACATCCGCAACCTGTTCGCGGGTGTGGAGGCCGACGACAACATGCTCGGCTTCATCTGGTTCAACCACAGGAAGCGTGCCGACTGGCGGTTGGAGGCGAGCCCGCTGGCCCTCAAGGAGTTCAAGCGACTGGCTGCCGACGACCGTTTCGGCTTCGACATACGGAAGCCGAGATGACCTCCCGACACGATCACCACACCCCGCAGCCCTACGATCCCGACGCCGAGGACGACGCCGGCGGCTGGTTCAACTCCAACGGCCGGGTGCGGCCGCACCAGCAGGAGCAGTACCAGCAGCACGGGTACGGGTATGACGACGGGCGGCACTCCTACCAGGGGCAGCAGCAGACCGGGCAGCCGTTCTCCTCCGGCATCCCGGAGCAGCCGCAGACCGGTTACGACGACCAGCCGACGTACGCCCTGCGTACGGTCACGTACCAGCAGGTGCCCGAGGACGAGCCCGGGTACCACATCCCCGAGTCTCCCGACGCGGGCTGGGACGACGCTCCGAGCAAGCGGCGGGCGTGGGTCAGCCGCGGTGTCCTGGCGGTCGTCCTGCTCATCCAGGCCGTGCTGTCGCTGCGGCTGTCCAACACGGCCTTCCAGGACGAGGCCCTGTACCTCGCGGCGGGCCACAACATCATCGACCACTGGGCGAGCGGCACCCCGTTGCACAGCGGGTACGAGTCGTACTTCTCCGGGTCGCCGATGCTGTACCCGGTCGTCGCGGCCGTCGTGGATGGGTACTTCGGGCTGTCAGGGGCCCGGCTGCTGAGCCTGGTGTGCATGCTCGGCGCGACCGCGCTGCTGTACTCCTTCAGCCGGCGCATGTTCAACGAGCGGGTCGCCCTGGTCGCCGCGGCGCTTTTCGCGGTCACCCAGCCGACCATCGTGCTCGGCTGGTTCGCCACCTACGACGCCCCGGCGATCTTCCTGCTGGCCCTCAGCACCTGGATCGTCGTCCGCACCAACAAGGCGCCTGTGATCGCCGTGCTGCTCGCGGCGCCGCTGATGGTGCTGGCGGTCGCGGTGAAGTACGCGTCCGCGCTGTACGTGCCGACGCTCATCGTGCTGGCCGCGCTCACGGCCTGGCACCACAAGGGCTGGCGGTGTGTGCTGCGGGCGCTTCTGCTCGGCCTCGGCACAGCCGCGCTGGTCGGCGTCGGCCTGATGTACACGAATGTGCTCGCCGGTGTGAAGTCGACGACCACCAACCGTGCCCACGGCGCCGACACCGCCATGTCCCTGGCGGAGAAGTCCGTGGAATGGGGCGGCCTGATGTTCGCCGCCGCCGTCGCGGGTGCGGTGGCCTACACGCTGCGTGGCCGGATGAACGAGTCGCCGCGCTCTCACGGGCTGGCCGGTCCCGGCTGGCGCTGGCGTGCCCTGACGGGCCTGGTACTGGCGGGTACCGCGCTGCTGGCCCCCGCGTACCAGATCCACCTCAGCACGTCGGTCTCGCTCTACAAGCACCTGGACTTCGGTCTGCTCTTCGCCGCCCCGATGGCCGGTGTCGGTGTGATCCGGCTGGTCGGCAAGCACTTCCGCTATCCACAGCTGGGCATCCTGCTCTGGGTCACCGCACTGTGCCTCGGCGTCTCGCAGTCGGAGTGGCGCTTCGGTCTGTGGCCGGACTCCACTCCCCTCGTGAAGGCGATCGAGCCGTACATGAAGCCCCAGGGCAAGTACCTCGGTGCCACCTACGAGGTGCCTGTCTACTACCTGCGGGGCAAGACGGAGCAGGACCAGTGGACGTCGACCTATGGCATCGGCTACTCGGACAAGAACGGCAAGATCCACCACGGACAGGAGGGGTACCGGCTCGCCATCCAGGCCGGCTACTTCGACCTCGTCGTCCTGGACGGCATCGCGACGCCGGACATCGACAAGTACATCGAGCAGCAGGTGACCAAGAACGGGAACTACCGCTTGGTCGGCAAGATCCCGTACCGGCTCAGCGGGGGCGGTACCGGCGCGTACCAGATCTGGGCGAAGACGTCCTGAGCCGGTCGGCCACCCCTGTTCCTCCTTGCTCATGTCTTCACGAAAGGCCGTACCCATGCGGCTCACAGTCATCGGCACCGGCTATCTCGGTGCCACCCACGCCGCCTGCATGGCGGAGCTGGGACACCAGGTGCTCGGGGTCGACGTGGACCCCGACAAGGTCGCCGCGCTGCAGGCGGGCCGGGTGCCCTTCCACGAGCCCGGGCTGCCCGAGCTGATCGCGAAGCACACGGCGAGCGGACGGCTCCGGTTCACCACCGACTACGCGGCGGCCGGGGCCTTCGGCGAGGTGCACTTCGTGTGTGTGGGCACTCCCCAGCGCTCGGGTTCCGAGGGTGCCGACCTGACCTACGTCGACGCGGCCTTCGCGGCCATCGCCGAGCACGCGGCCGAGGGGGCCCTGCTGGTCGGAAAGTCGACCGTGCCGGTGGGGACGGCGGAGCGGCTGGCGGCGCTGCACGAGGGTGCCGAGGTCGCGTGGAACCCGGAGTTCCTGCGCGAGGGCTTCGCCGTGGAGGACACCCTCCGGCCGGACCGGCTGGTGTTCGGGGTGCGGTCTTCGCACACGGAAACGACCCTCCGCCGGGTGTACGCCCCCGTCCTCGACGCCGGTACCCCGCTGGTCACCGCCGACTTCCCGACCGCCGAACTGGTCAAGACGGCCGCCAACGCGTTCCTCGCCACCAAGATCTCCTTCATCAACGCGATGGCCGAGGTCTGCGAGGCCGCGGGCGGCGATGTCGGTGTCCTCGCCGAGGCGATCGGACACGACGACCGGATCGGCCGGAAGTTCCTGCGCGCGGGCATCGGCTTCGGCGGCGGCTGTCTGCCCAAGGACATCCGGGCCTTCGCGCACCGCGCCGGGGAACTGGGGGTCCCGCTGGACTTCCTGCGGGAGGTCGACGCGATCAACATGCGCCGCCGCGACAAGGTTGTCGACGTGGCGCGCGAGCTGTGCGGGGGTTCGGTCCTGGGGGCCCGGATCGCCGTGCTCGGAGCGGCCTTCAAGCCCGACTCCGACGACATCCGTGACTCGCCCGCGCTGAACGTGGCCGCCCGGCTGCGTCTCGACGGCGCCGATGTCACGGTGTACGACCCCGAGGCGCTGGACAACGCCCGCAAGGCGTTCCCGCTCCTCGGCTACGCGATGTCGGCGGAGGACGCGCTCAGGGGAGCCGATCTCGTGCTGCATCTGACCGAATGGCCGCAGTTCCGGGAGATCGACCCGGAGCGGGCCGCACAGCTGGTGAGCCGTCCGCGGATCGTGGACGGCCGCGGGGTACTCGACGCGGGCCGCTGGACCGCGGCGGGCTGGTACTTCCGGGCGCTGGGCAGACCCGCGCTCGTCGGGAGGGAACCCCTTCGGGGTCCTCAGGGGAGGGAAAGAAATGACGTATGACCTGGGGGGTGACCGCGGCACCGTGGTGATGCCCACCTACAACGAGGCGGCGAACCTGCCCCGCATGGCCGAGCTGGTCCTCGGCCTGCCGATCGACGGGCTGCATCTGAAGATCGTCGACGACTCCAGCCCGGACGGGACCGGACGGATCGCCGAGGAGCTCGCCGAGAAGTACAACTGGGACGGGCGGCGCCGGATGAGCGTGCTGCACCGGACCGAGAAGGACGGGCTCGGGCGCGCCTACGTGGCCGGCATGAGTGCCGCGCTGGACGAGGGCGCCGCGTACGTCGTCCAGATGGACGCCGACGGCAGCCACCCGGTGGAAGCGGTCCCCCGCATGCTCGGTACGGCCGTGGCGTCCGGGGTCGGCCTGGTCGTCGGCAGCCGGTACGTGGAGGGCGGCTCGCTGGACGAGGAGTGGGGCAGGCACCGTGTCCTGTTGTCACGCTTCGCCAACCGGTACGCCCGGACCGTGCTCGGCACCAAGATCCGGGACATCACCGCCGGCTTCAACCTGTGGTCGGCGGCCACCCTGCGGGACGTCGACCTCGCGACCCTGGACAGCGCCGGCTACAGCTTCCAGGTCGAGCTGAAGTTCAAGGCCGTCCGGGCCGGGCACAGCGCCGTGGAGATTCCGATCCGCTTCGAGGAGCGCACCGAGGGCGTCTCCAAGATGAGCCTCTCGACGCAGATCGAGTCGGCGGTGATGCCGGTACGGCTGCGACTGCGCAACCGACGGGGTTGAGCGGGACGGTGAGCAGCGGACGTCACGCGCTTCCCTCCAGGTTCGGGAAGCTGTACCGCGAGATCGCGAAGTTCGGCATGGTCGGTGCGTCGGGCTTCGTGGTCAACCTCGCGGTCTTCAACCTCATCAGGACCGTCACGGAGTGGCAGACCGTCCGGGCGAGCGTCCTGGCCACGGTCGTCGCGATCCTGGGCAACTACCTCGGACTGCGGTACTTCGCGTACCGCAACCGGGACCAGGAGGACCGCAACAGCCGCAGGAAGGAGCTGACCCTCTTCCTGTTGTTCAGCGCGATCGGCCTGGTCATCGAGAACTCGGTTCTCTATGCCACGACCTACGGGTTCGGCTGGGACGGCACGCTCGCCACCAACGTCAGCAAGTTCCTCGGCATCGGCGTGGCGACTCTGTTCCGCTTCTGGTCCTACCGCACCTGGGTCTTCAGGGCGGCCGGGAGCCGGCGGACGGCCGACAGCCCGCCGGAACCCGTCATGCCGTATCCCGAGCCCGTTCTGAGCGGCTCCTGGGAGCGGACCTGAAGGAACCGGACCCGGCGCGCCGAGGCGCGCCGGGTCACTCGCCCGCGGCCGTCGACGCCTGGGCCTCGCCCCGCCGGTGGATCTGGCGGAAGGTGAACTCCGCCAGATTGTTGCCGATGCTGAAGACCGCGGTGTCCTTCTCCGTGACGTTCTTGCCGCCGGCGAAGCCCGCGATGGTGAAGTAGGCGTAGCGGCCGTAGGAGTTCGAGGTGGTGCGGCAGATCGCGGAGTTGCAGAAGGGCTTGACCGCGCCGCCGGACAGCGACTTGACGATGTCCTTCTTGGTGTTGACCTGGCCCTTCGCCTTCGCCGCCAGGGCCTCCGTGTCGAAGACGGCCACGCCGACCGTCACCGAGACGCCGTCCTTGGTGTAGCTGACGCGCATGAACTGGGTGCAGCCGTTGGCCTTGAGGATCTTGCCGAGGCTCGCCTGGACGGTGTCGGCCGCGGCGCAGTTCTTCGTGTCGGAGGTCGTGCCCTTCTTGTACACCGTCGAGCCCATGGTCAGCTGGGTGCCCGGGAAGAGGATCTTGGCGCTGAGCGGGGCCGTGTCCTTGGCCTTGCTGGCGATGAAGTCCTTCGGGTCCAGCGGCGGCGGGGCGCTGGTCGGCGCGAACGACGGGGCGGTCCCGGTCGCGCTGGGGATCGCGGCGGCCGGCAGCGAGGACGGCGGCTTGTCCGCCTGGTCGTCACCGCCGCTCGCCGACACGACGGCCATCGCCACGGCGGTGCCTATCGCGACCGTGGCGAGCGCACCGCCGACGATGAAGAACAGCCGACGCCGTCTGTTGCGGATCTCGGAGGCCTCGGCGAGCGCGGCCCAGTCCGGGGTCTGCTCGCCCCCGCCGCTGCTCCACGGCTGCTGTGACTGCGGTTTCCAGGGATCCCACTGGGACGGGGGTCCCCCCTGCTGCCCAAAGCTCATGGGGCGCATCTTAGACGGGGTGCGGGAGGTGCTGTCGGGCCTGTGGACACTGGCCTCGGGACCTTTCCGGCACCCGTGCACATCTCGGCCGCGGAGTGGCTGTGAGGGCCTCGTTTTGACCCGTCCGTGGGACCCCGGGTATCCTGCATCTTCGTTGTGTATTGGCTCCCTCGTTCTCACGCGAGAGACCTTTACCTAGGTTCCCTGGAGCAGTTACCAGTGGGCGGCATACGGGCAGTGCCCCGGCCATTGTCGTCCCCAGCTGCACGATCGCTTCAGTGATGCCATGTCTCAGCACCCATCCACTGAAGAAGAAGGCTGCGAAGTGCGTACGTACAGCCCTAAGCCCGGCGATGTGACTCGCCAGTGGCACGTCATTGACGCTCAGGACGTCGTCCTGGGCCGTCTGGCTACCACTGCCGCGAACCTCCTCCGTGGCAAGCACAAGCCGACCTATGCCCCGCACATGGACATGGGCGACTTCGTCATCATCATCAACGCCGACAAGGTGCACCTGTCCGGCAACAAGCGGACCCAGAAGATGGCGTACCGCCACTCCGGCTACCCGGGTGGTCTGCGCTCCGTCCGCTACGACGAGCTGCTCGACAAGAACCCCGAGAAGGCCGTCGAGAAGGCCATCAAGGGCATGATCCCCAAGAACAGCCTGGGCCGTCAGATGCTCTCCAAGCTGAAGGTCTACTCGGGCGACCAGCACCCGCACGCTGCGCAGCAGCCGGTGCCGTTCGAGATCACCCAGGTCGCGCAGTAAGTCCGGCCACCCCCTAAGACTGAAGAGAATCTGAGGAGAATCGTGGCCGAGACCACCGTCGAGACGCCCGTCGAGGGCGAAGAGATCGTCGACATCGACAGCTACACCACCGAGTCCGAGGTCCCCGTCGAGGGCGAGTACACCTCGGAGTCGCTCGCGGGCCGCTTCGGCGACCCGCAGCCCGCGGCCGGCCTGGGCCGTCGCAAGAACGCCATCGCCCGCGTCCGGATCGTCCCGGGCACCGGCAAGTGGAAGATCAACGGTCGCACCCTTGAGGACTACTTCCCCAACAAGGTGCACCAGCAGGAAGTCAACGAGCCCTTCAAGGTGCTCGAGCTCGAGGGCCGCTACGACGTCATCGCCCGCATCGCGGGTGGCGGTGTCTCCGGCCAGGCCGGTGCGCTCCGTCTCGGTGTCGCCCGCGCGCTGAACGAGGCCGACGTGGACAACAACCGCGGCGCCCTCAAGAAGGCCGGCTTCCTCCGTCGCGACGACCGTGCGGTCGAGCGCAAGAAGGCCGGTCTCAAGAAGGCCCGCAAGGCCCCGCAGTACAGCAAGCGTTAATCTTCGCTGCCTGTTCTGCTCGTACCTGCTCGTTCCCACGAGCCAGCAGTACGTCCGTTCGCCCCGGCGGCACGCCACAGTGCCGCCGGGGCGTTCGTTTATCACAGCCTTAGGCGTATAACGGCACAAGGCGCTCAAAGGCTCATGTGATCGGATGATCTCCGTAAGTGACGCTTCCTCAGGAGGACAAGTGGGACGACTCTTCGGCACGGACGGCGTGCGCGGTGTCGCGAACGCGGATCTGACGGCCGAGATGGCGCTCGGTCTGTCCGTCGCGGCGGCGCATGTGCTGGCCGAGGCGGGTACGTTCCAGGGCCACCGGCCGACGGCCGTGGTCGGACGGGACCCGCGCGCGTCCGGGGAGTTCCTGGAGGCCGCCGTGGTCGCGGGCCTCGCGAGCGCCGGTGTGGACGTGCTGAAGGTCGGCGTGCTGCCGACGCCCGCGGTGGCGTATCTCACCGGTGTGCTCGGCGCCGACCTCGGCGTCATGCTCTCCGCCAGCCACAACGCCATGCCCGACAACGGCATCAAGTTCCTCGCGCGGGGCGGGCACAAGCTCGACGACGAGCTGGAGGAGCGCATCGAGGCCGTCTACGAGGAGCACAAGGGCGGCGAGCCCTGGGAGCGGCCGACCGGCGGCGGCGTCGGCCGGGTCCGCGAGTACACCGAGGGCTTCGACAAGTACGTGGCGCATCTGATCGCCGTACTGCCGAACCGCCTCGACGGGCTGAAGATCGTCCTCGACGAGGCGCACGGCGCTGCCGCCCGGGTGTCGCCGGAGGCGTTCTCCCGGGCCGGCGCCGAGGTCATCACCATCGGTGCCCAGCCGGACGGGCTCAACATCAACGACGGTTGCGGCTCCACGCATCTCGGGCTGCTGAAGACCGCCGTGGTCGAGCACGGTGCCGATTTCGGCATCGCGCACGACGGGGACGCGGACCGGTGCCTGGCCGTCGACCACACCGGCGAGGAGGTGGACGGCGACCAGATCATGGCGGTGCTCGCGCTGGCGATGAGGGACCGGTCGGCGCTGCGGTCCGACACCGTCGTCGCGACGGTCATGTCGAACCTGGGGTTCAAGCTGGCCCTGGAGCGGGAGGGGCTCCGGCTCGTCCAGACCGCGGTGGGGGACCGGTATGTGCTCGAGGAGATGAAGCAGCACGGGTACGCCCTCGGCGGTGAGCAGTCCGGGCACGTCATCATCCTGGATCACGCCACGACCGGCGACGGGACGCTGACCGGGCTGATGCTGGCGGCTCGCGTCGCGGAGAGCGGGCGGTCGCTGAAGGAGCTGGCCTCCGTGATGGAGCGGCTTCCCCAGGTGCTGATCAACGTGCCCGACGTGGACCGGTCGCGGGTCTCGACGTCCGGGGAGCTGGCGGCGGCGGTGACCGAGGCCGAGCGTGAACTCGGGGCCACCGGGCGGGTGTTGCTGCGTCCGTCGGGGACCGAGCCGCTGGTGCGGGTGATGGTCGAGGCGGCGGACATCGATCAGGCCAGGTCTGTGGCCGGGCGGCTCGCCGATGCCGTGAAGTCGGCGCTCGGCTGAGTAATGGCCCGGCAGGGGCGGGGGGTTGGCGTGTGTCGCGGGCCGCGGGAGCGCCGTGGCTTGTCGCGCCGTTCCCCGCGCCCCTTCAGGGGCGCTTTCGCCAGAGCCACTTCTGGGTCAGCAGGGTGAGGGTGCCGGCGAGGACGATGCCCAGCAGGTTCAGCAGCAACTGGTTCGTCGAACCCACCGTCTGATCCATGTCGCCGTAGGCCAGGGCGACCGCCGCGTTCGCCGCCGCCGGGACCGTGGTGACCGAGATGGCCACGCCCACCAGGGCTCCTGACTTCGCCGAGGTCAGGGAGAGCGTGCCCGCGACTCCTGCCAGCACCGCCACCACGAACGAGAACGCGTCGGGGGCGTAGACGAAGGCGGTGTTGGGACGGTCGCCCTCCAGGTCGGACTTGTGGAAGAGGTTCAGGGCGTCCATGAACCAGGTGAAGCCGACCGTCACCGCCATCGCCGCCGCGAACCCCACCAACAGGGCGATCAGGGAACGCAGCGCCAGCCGCGGGTGGCGTTGGACGATCGCCGTGCTGAAGGCCGCCAGCGGGCCGAACTCCGGGCCCACCGCCATCGCGCCCACGATCAGGATCGCGTTGTCGAGCACCACACCGCAGGCCGCGATCATCGTGGCCAGCGTGATGAACGCGAGGTAGGTGACGGAGAGGGTCGACTCCTCGTGCGTCGCGTCCGTCAGGTGCTCCCACAGGACGGCGTCCACGCCCTCGCCGGGTGCCTCGTCCTCGGCCTTGTCCGCGCGCTTGGACAGCGACAGGTCGATGTTCTCGACGGCGATGGAGCCGGTCTTGTCGAGCTCCAGCTTCCGCAGCTCGCCGATGAGTTCGTCACCCGCCTCACGGGCCACGTCACACATCACGACGTCACCCGCCGGGTTGCGGGCGGCGCCCGGCACGACGACGAGGTGGGTGGCGCCGACCGTCTTCTCGATCAGGCGGACCACGGCATCGGTCTTGTCGGCCGGGGTGATCAGGCGCAGATGCAGCATGGCGCCTATTTAACAGGCGGGCGTTTCTAGAGCTTACGGAGGCTGAGCTTGCGCACCTTGTGGTCCTGGCCCTTGCGGATGACGAGGGTGGCGCGGCCGCGGGTGGGGGCGATGTTCTCCACCAGGTTGGGCTTGTTGATGGTGCGCCAGAGGGTGCGGGCGTAGTCGACGGCCTCCTCCTCCGAGACCTGGGTGTACTTCCTGAAGTACGAGTCGGGGTCCTGGAAGGCGGTCCGGCGGAGCTTCTTGAACCGGCTGAGGTACCAGCGCTCGATGTCCTCGGCGCTCGCGTCGACGTACACGCTGAAGTCGAAGTAGTCGGCGAGACCGACTCGGGTGCGGCCGTCCTTGCCGGGCAGGGCGGGCTGCAGGACGTTGAGGCCCTCGACGATCAGGATGTCGGGGCGGCGGACGGTGAGCCGCTGGTCCGGGACGATGTCGTAGATCAGGTGGGAGTAGACGGGGGCGGTGACCTCGTCCTTGCCCGCCTTGATGTCGGCGACGAACCGGGTCAGCGCGCGGCGGTCGTACGACTCGGGGAAGCCCTTGCGCGACATGAGCCCGCGCGCCTCCAGCTCCCGGGTGGGGAGCAGGAAGCCGTCGGTCGTGACCAGCTCCACGCGCGGGTGCTCGGGCCAGCGGGACAGCAGGGCTTGCAGGAGGCGGGCGACGGTCGACTTGCCCACGGCGACCGATCCCGCGACGCCTATGACGAACGGGGTGCCCGACTGGGAGCCCTGCTCGCCGAGGAAGGTGTTCAGGGCGCCCCTGAGGCCGTCCGTGGCGCCGACGTAGAGATTCAGCAGCCGGGACAGCGGGAGGTAGATGTCCCGCACCTCGTCGAGGTCGATCACGTCACCGAGGCCGCGCAGCTTCTCGACCTCTTCGGCGTTCAGCGGGAGCGGCGTCTTCTCGCGCAGCGCACTCCACTCTGAGCGGGTGAGATCGACGTAGGGAGTCGCCTCCGGCTTGTGCCGGTGGGCGCTCCGGGGCATCGGGGAGACCGGAGAGATCACAGTCCATTGTTAACGGAGTTTGAACGGGGTGGGGGGTGGGGTGCGTCACGCGGGGCGTCCGGGCGTACACCGGGCGGGTGGCCTCAATATCCGAATCCGGGCACGAAGTGCCGTGATCCGGCGCTCTCCGGCCCCTAGGCTGCCGCGCATGTGCGGAATCGTGGGATACGTGGGGTCGCAGTCGGCGCTCGATGTCGTGATGGCCGGGCTGAAGCGGCTGGAGTACCGGGGGTACGACTCGGCCGGTGTCGCCGTGGCGGCGGACGGGGGGCTGGCGGCGGCCAAGAAGGCCGGGAAGCTGGTCAATCTGGAGAAGGAGCTGGTGGACCGGCCGCTGCCGACCGGGCTCACCGGGATCGGGCACACGCGGTGGGCCACGCACGGCGGGCCGACGGACGCCAACGCGCATCCCCATCTGGACAACGCGGGGCGGGTCGCGGTCGTCCACAACGGGATCATCGAGAACTTCGCCGCACTGCGGGCCGAACTGGAGGAGCGCGGACACGAGCTGGCCTCCGAGACCGACACCGAGGTCGTCGCGCATCTGCTCGCCGAGGAGTTCTCCGCGACCGCCGACCTCGCGGAGGCGATGCGGCTGGTGTGCCGGCGGCTGGAGGGGGCGTTCACGCTGGTCGCGGTGCACGCGGACGAGCCGGACGTCGTGGTCGGCGCCCGGCGGAACTCGCCGCTCGTCGTCGGCGTCGGTGAGGGCGAGGCCTTTCTCGCCTCCGACGTGGCCGCGTTCATCGCGCACACCCGTTCCGCGATCGAGCTCGGTCAGGACCAGGTCGTCGAACTGCGGCGCGACGGCGTGACGGTGACGGGCTTCGACGGCCGCCCCGCCGATGTCCGCTCCTTCCACATCGACTGGGACGCCTCGGCCGCCGAGAAGGGCGGCTACGACTACTTCATGCTCAAGGAGATCGCCGAGCAGCCGAAGGCGGTCGCCGACACGTTGCTCGGCCGTATCGACGCGGCCGGCTCCCTGAGCCTGGACGAGGTCCGGATCTCCGCCGCCGAGCTGCGCGAGGTGGACAAGGTCGTCATCGTCGCCTGCGGTACGGCCTTCCACGCGGGGATGATCGCCAAGTACGCCATCGAGCACTGGACCCGTATCCCCTGCGAGGTGGAGCTTGCGAGCGAGTTCCGCTACCGGGACCCGATCCTCGGACCGCGCTCCCTCGTGATCGCCATCTCCCAGTCCGGGGAGACCATGGACACCCTCATGGCGCTGCGGCACGCCCGCGAGCAGGGTTCGAAGGTGCTCGCGATCTGCAACACCAACGGCTCGACGATCCCCCGGGAGTCGGACGCGGTGCTGTACACGCACGCGGGGCCCGAGGTCGCCGTGGCGTCGACGAAGGCGTTCCTGACGCAGCTCGTGGCGTGTTACCTGGTGGCGCTGTACCTGGGGCAGGTGCGGGGCACCAAGTGGGGCGACGAGATCTCCGCCGTCATCCGGGACCTGTCGCACATCTCCGGCGAGGTCGAGCGGGTGCTGGAGACCATGGAGCCGGTGCGGGAACTGGCGCGGTCGCTGGCCGGCAAGAACACCGTGCTGTTCCTCGGGCGGCACGTCGGGTATCCGGTCGCGCTGGAGGGCGCGCTGAAGCTCAAGGAACTCGCCTACATGCACGCCGAGGGCTTCGCGGCGGGAGAGCTGAAGCACGGGCCGATCGCCCTGATCGAGGAAGACCTGCCCGTGGTGGTGGTCGTGCCGTCGCCCCGGGGGCGGTCGGTGATCCACGACAAGATCGTGTCCAACATCCAGGAGATCAGGGCCCGGGGAGCGCGGACGATCGTGATCGCGGAGGAGGGGGACGAGGCGGTGGTGCCGTACGCCGATCACCTGATCCGGATTCCGGCCACTCCGACCCTGCTGCAACCGCTGGTGGCGACCGTGCCGTTGCAGGTGTTCGCCTGCGAGCTGGCCACCGCCCGGGGGAACGAGGTCGACCAGCCCCGGAACCTGGCGAAGTCGGTCACTGTGGAGTAGTCGGCTGCCCGGTTCGGTACAGGTTGCGGGCGGCGCGGATCAGCAGGAACTCCAGCGCGCATCCGGCGATCGCGGCGAGTCCCATCGGGGACGAGTCCTTGATCCCGTTGACGACGAGGGCGACGAGGAGGACGGGCCACAGCGTGGCCAGCGCGGTCACGAGGACGAAGTGGCCCGTCACGCGTCCGGCCGCCGGCTCGCGGTCCTCGGACCGCTTCCGGCCCTCGGTCTGCTTCCGGCCGCCGGCCGGGGTCCGCGCGTCGGGGGCCGTCCGTTCCCGGGGCTGGGGGATCTCCTCCGCCGGGCGGGCCGGGAGGGGGACGACCGCGGCGGCGGGAACGGCCTTGTCCAGTACGGCGATCCGCTCGGCCGTGACGTCCCCGAACAGCGTCGGCTCCACGGCTATCCGGAACCCGTCGAGGCCGGTCAGGCACCGGGCGCCGTCGGGCCGGGTGGTCATCGCGGCGCAGGCGTCGTACCGCACGGTGACCAGCCCGCCCGGCGTCGACAGCGTCACGCCCACCGCCCCGATGATCAGCGTGACGTCGTCGTCCTCCAGGGACGGGTGCAGGGTGCCGGAGACCCCGGACGGCGAGAAGCGGGGGGCCGGGGTGAGGCCCGCCCACTCGGCGCCCCGGGCCGGTACCTGGAGCAGCCCGCCGTCCCACGCCTCGCGGGCCGCCTCCCGCAGGTCGTCGATCCCGACGGCCCTGAGTTCGTCCCTGTGCTGCTCGGGAGTCAGGCTCCGGTGGCCGGTCAACAGGCTGAGCGCGTACGACGGCAGCAGGGCCGCGCCGAGGTCGGGGACGTCGTAGCGCTTGAGCAACTTCCCGCGCGCGGAGTCCAGTTCGGCCTGCTCGATCCGGCCGGCGCGCAGCCGGGCGAAGGCGTCGACGAAGCCGCCGACCGCCGCGTCCTGCTTCTGCGGCAGCGCGTCGGCGTATGCCGTGAGGGTGGCGAAGTCGGCGTCGCGCGAGGAGTAGTCGGCCTCCGCCGAGTAGGAGTAGCCGCCCTTCTGGCGCAGGTCCTGGAAGAGGGCGCGGCCCAGCACCTCGGCGAACACGGCGGCCGCGGTGGAGCGGCGCACGACGGAGGTGAAGACGAGGTGGCCGTCCTCGCCGCGGAGGTAGGCGGGTGTGACGGGGAGCGCGCTGGACGGGGCGGGGGTGGGGAAGCGGTGGCCGGCGGGCAGGGTGAGGTCCAGGCCGTCCGGTACGCGGTCCGCGGTGAGGAACAGTACGGCGTTGTCCCGGGTGAAGCGGGTATCGGCCCAGTGGCGCACCTGGTCGGCCGTCAGACTCCGGGTGCCGAGTTCGTCGACGCTGGACAGGCCGTAGCCCTGGGCGCCGTAACGCCACAGCGGCATCGAGGACATGGGCCCCTGCCCGCGGCTGCCCGCCTCGGTGCGCAGTATCTCCTTCTCCGTCTCCAGCCGGTCCATCGGGAGGTCGTGCAGGGCCGCGCAGACGCTGTTGAGGTACGTGACGACCTCCGTCTCGTCGCCGGTGACATGGAAGAGGGTGTACGTGCTCGCCGTGGCGCCGTTGTAGTGCAGGTCGGACAGGCCCAGGTGGAACAGGGCGAGGTGTTCGACGAGGTGCGTGATGCCGGCGGTGGGCAGGGTCTCGTCGGCATGGCCCACCCGGAAGGCGAGACCGGCGGTGATCTCGCCGGGGCGCGGGGCGAAGAGGGTGGGGATGCCGTCGACGGTGGTGTGGCGGACGATGCCGTCGAGGGCGTCGAGGGCGTCGAGGGCGTCGAGGGCGTCGAGTTCCGGGGCGGGCGGGTGCTCGTGTGTGGTCATGTCGGGTGTCGTCTCCCTCAGAGCGTCGCCGACGCGGCGGTGCGGAACTCCGTGAAGCGGGTCTTCCAGTCGGGCACGGTCTGCCAGAAGGTCTCGGACACGGTGTCGCCCAAGGCGGCGAAGTGCCGGGCGGCGTCGCCGAGATGGCCGCCGAGGGAGAAGGCCAGCGCGAAGGTGCTGTGGCTCTCGGTCCACTGCCAGTCGCGACGGTGGTCGGGGTGCAGGACGGACGCGCGGGCTGCGTGGAGCAGTTCGTCGCGTACGGATACGTCCCGCAGGTACTCCCTGGCTTGGGCGCCTTCCAGCTCGGCGCAGTGCTCGATGTGGGCCTCGGCGACCAGGACGCCGGCGTGCGAACCGTCCGGCGCGGCGCTCGCGCACTCCTGGGCGAAGCCGTGCGCGGCCTCCCAGGAACCGCCCCACTTGGGGCAGAGCTGCTTCAGCAGGTGCGACTGGGCACGGACGTGGTGCGGGTGGTGTTCCGCCAGCCGGTCGTAGCGCCGCCGGGCCTCGGACTGCCCCAGCGTCAGCCCACGGGCGGTCGCCAGCCGGGCGGTCCATGCCGGGACGTACGCCGGATGCTCCGCACACACCTCGATCAGCAGCAACTCCGCCTTGCGCAGCCAGTCCTGGAACAGCTCGGCCTGGTCCCGCGAGAGGTCCTTGCCGAGACCGCGGCCCCGGGCGCGCCACCCGAGGTGGATGTACCGCTCGGCGAGGAGGGTACGGGGGAGCGGGTCGGCGGGCTCCGCCTTCGCCGCCTTCTCCAGGAACCACTCGGTCCGGTCGACCCCGGCGAGGAGCGCTGCCGCGAAGCAGACGCCCTCGGCATCGGCGACGGGGATCCCCTCGAAGAACGCCCGCGTGGCCGCCCAGTCCCCGTCCCACGCGGCGGCCCGCAGCGGGGCGAGCCCGGGCACCGCGTCGAACGGGTCGGTCACCAGTGGTCTGGCCCCGCCGACAGCACTTTCGCCCATACGACGGTCCCCCTGGCCTGGTCGATACGCGGTGCTGCGCAGGCTAGCAGGAGGGGTTACGCGGGGTTACTGGGTTTTGGGTGTGCGCTTGAGGGCGTTGAGGAAGGTGGTGAAGGTGGGGGTGGTGAGGGTGAGGGTGGCTCGGGTGGGGGATTTGGAGTCACGGATGGATATGTGGGTGGGGGAGGTGGCTATCTCGACGCATTCGTTGCCGTCGCCCTCGCCCGAGTATGAGGACTTCTGCCAGTGGTCCATGAAGGGCTCACAGCTCCTTTGCCAGCCTGTGGATGAAGTCGCGGGACTCGTTCGGTTCGAGTGATACGGCCTCCACCATATGGAAGCGAGTTCGGTAGATGTTGAGTTGCGCCTCGGAGTCGATGAGGACCGAGCCATGAGGCGCGTCTCGTACCACGGTGTCCAGCTTCGGCAGAGGGCCACCTGCGTACGTCATCGTGCTGGAGGCGGCAAAGTCGTCCAGGTCGAACGGAATGGCTCGCAAGGTGACGTGCTCTGCTTCGGAGAGCTCAAGGAGCCGTGCGAGCTGGGCCCTTGAGGTGGCGCGATCTTTGACCCTGATGCGAAGCGCCGCCTCATGGACCAGTGCCGTGTATGGGATGGCGATCTTCTGGCGCGCCTTGCGGTGCTGGATGCGCAGCTCAAGCTCTTCATGAGGGAGTTCGGGCAGCCTGGACGAGAAGACGGCACGGGCGTATCCCTCCGTCTGCAACAGGCCCGGCACATACAGGACGGCTACGTGGTGCAGGAACCGGGCATGGTGCTCCAGCTCCGACAGGTCGAGGAAGGGCGTGGGCAGCAGGCCCCGGTACTCCTCCCACCAGCCGCGTGTCCGGTCGGTGGCCATGGAGACCAGGGCTTCGATGAACTCCCGGTCGGTGCAGGCGTAGTGGGAGGCGAGGCGGCGCACCCGCTGCTCGCTCACGCCCGTGATGCCGGATTCGATGTGGGTGATCTGAACCCGGTTCACCCCTAGCAGTGCCGCGGCCTCGATGGTGGTCAGCCCCGCGGCTTCGCGGAGCCTTCGGAGTTCGACTCCCAGGCGCATCTGACGTGCGGTCGGTTCGCGCCTCTGGACCATCTACTGCTCCTCGTTCGGGGTCGGATTACGCGATCACCTTGCTCCGACACACATGTTACCCCTACTGTCGGTGACGCAACGAACACGCTACGGAAGCGCACCGCTGCGCCCTGCCATGGCGACCGCGGCACTGCCACCGCAGCCAATCCCCCTCCAAGTGACTGGAGTTGACGCATGCCCAAAAACGAGCCCGAGCCCTGGGAGTACACGTTGTACATCCCGAACGACCCCCGAGCCGTCACCGTCGCCCGCCGAACCCTCCGCCTCATCCTCACGATGCACGGCCTGATCCGCCTGACGGACACCGCGGAGCTCCTCGCGGCGGAGTTGGTGTCGAACGCTGTACGTCATACGAAGGGGCCGGCCGCGCTGCGGGTGCGCTGGTCGGCTGGGGGTGCTGCGGATCGGGGCGTGGGACGCGAACCCCGAACCTCCTGAGCCGCCAGGGGAGTTGGACCTGTTGCGGGAGGCGGAGGAGGGGAGGGGGCTGGCGTTGGTGAAGGCGTGCGCCGACCTGTGGGGGTGGCAGCCGCTGTCCAGGAACGGCAGCCGGGGAAAGCTCGTGTGGTGTGACCTGGCCGCGGCATAGCTCGTTGATCACCTCGTCGCACGAGGCGATGCACCGGATCTTCCAGAAGGACCCGGCGCTTCTGACCCGGGCGCTGCAGCAGGTCTTGGGTGTGCCGATACCCGAACCGCGTGAGTTCGCCGCGATGAACGTCGATCTCACCGAGGTCGAGCCGGTCGAGCGTCGGGTGGACACGTTGCTGCGGGCGGAGACGGACGAGGGGGTCTACCTCCTGGTCGTGGAGTCGCAGGGTGAGCCGGACCAGCGCAAGTGGGGCAGCTGGCCGTACTACCTCAGCTATCTGTACGAGAAATACCGCTGCGATCCCGTCCTGATCGTCGTCACGCAGAGCAGTGCGACGGCTCGCTGGGCGGCTCAGCCCATCCATCTCGGGGTGCGGGGATGCCCTTCGCTGACCGTGCGCCCCCTGGTGCTGGGTCCGGACAATGTGCCGGTCATTGCGGACGAGCGGGAGGCGGAGAGAGATGTACCCCTTGCGGTGCTCTCGGCGATGACACATGGCCGGGGCCGGAACTCCGCCGTCATACTGGAATCCCCTGCAGCCGCCCTGCGGACCATCGACGCGGACAGTGCCGCGGTCTTCGTGCAGTTCGTCGACTCGTGCCTGGCGGACCCCCGGGCCCAGCAGATGTGGAGGGACCTGATGACGGCGATCAACTACTTCTGGCGGCACCCGCTGGCGGAGCAGGTGCGCGCGGAGGGGCGCGAGGAGGGGCGCGAGGAGGGCATGATCCGTGAGCGCGTTCAGATGACGCTGCAGATCCTGGAGTGGCGGGGCATCCTGGTTCCGGACTCGGTGCGGAACCGGGTGGAGGCATGCTCCGACCTGGAACAGCTCGAGGTGTGGGCCCAGCGGGCGGTTCACGCGTCGAGGGCGGAGGATCTCTTCGCCGAAGGCCGGAGCTGAGGGACGGGCCAGGGCGGAATAAAGCGCCTGGCGCCCCCGGCCGCTCGCTGTACGGCTCGACTCTTGGCAGCCTGGCTGGGCACCGTGGCGGGAGCGATCGCCTCGACCGGGTCGGGCCGCCAGGCACCCGTCTCAACTTTTTGCCTGTAGTCCACCCTGGCGGATTTCTTGTCCTACGCGATGGATCCCCCAGGGGAATACGAGTCGATATTCACGCAGTATGCGAGCACGTCTGAGAAATCGCCGAAGAACATACTGTCCCCTTCGCCCACCCACCAGAATCTCTCCGTCAGCACTGTGGGTGCTTGCAACATGAAGATCCCTTTAGCTCCGTCACTGTCGATCGCGACGGGAAACAGTTCAATGTCTTCCGGCAAGCGTGCATCGACCGGGGTTCCCGACTCTCGGATGATCTGCAGGAATTGAAGAGATACCTTCTCTGGGTTCTCCTGCAGCCAGTCCCGACACCCAAGAATCCGCATGTCCGGGAAGAAGCTGTCCATGCCGTCCGTCAAGGAGAGGAACTCCCTGTATCGCTGCTCCAGCTCCTGTCCGGCGAATGAGCTGAGCTCAGTGATCTGTTGGTCCGTTGCAGGTGGGTACAGGCGCGGCACAAGTCCGAAAGCCGGGGACTCGGACAAGTATTCGCGAATCCTTTGGGTTGCCAGCTCGATGAGTAGGTTCTGCACTTCCACGTCTTCTCTGTTCCCTAAGAGCGGTTGATCTGGCATACACCGTACTGCCCCGGCGATACGGTTCCTGTCTCAAGCTCTGTTGTGTTGATATCGGTGGCGACCTTGGAAAGCGACTGAATGACGGAGTCCTGGACCCAGTCGATACGGCCGACGCTGTCATATCCGTGGGAGGCGATGCCTGCCATGGTCTTGCGCGCCGTCATGTTGCCGTCGGCGTTGTAGCCGTACTCGGCGGTGCCGCCTGGGCCGGCCGCCGTGGTGATCGCGGAGGGGTTACCTCCGAGGCCGCCGTCCCAGCCCTCAGGCGCCCGTGGGACGCGAACCCCGAACCGCCGCATCCGCCGGGACAGTTGGATCTGTTGCGGGAGACGGAGGAGGTGAGAGGGCTGGCGTTGGTGAAGGCGTGTGCCGACCTGTGGGGGTGGCAGCCGTTGGCCAGGCATGGCAATCGGGGGAAGTACGTGTGGTGCGAGCTGGCCGCGGCCTGAGGGTGGCTTCAGATGTGCGACTCGGGAGGGAAGCCCGTCCAGCGCAGTTCGGCGGGCAGGTGGCGCATGTCGTTGGAGACCAGGACGGAGGCCGCTCGGCCGGGCGCGTAACGGATGACCGTGAGCGCCGCGTTGGCGTGGTTGAGGCCGAGCCAGCGCCACTTCGGGGCGTGCATGGCGTCCCGGACGAGCCAGGCGACGAGGAAGTTGTGGGTGACGACCAGTTCGTGTCGGTCGTCCCCGCCGGGCACGGGGCCGGTGAAGAGGTCGAGTGCCTGGCGGGCCAGCGAGGCGCCCTGTTCGCGCTCGTCGTCGGTGGTGTCGGCGAGGAAACGAAGGTAGAAGTCGGCTGCTTCGGGCGGGAGTTCGTCCCTGGGGGGTACGTAGGGGACGTAGTCGCCCGCGACCTCTGAGACGAGTGCGGGGACGTTCTTCAACTGGTCGCGGACCAGCCGGGCGGTCTGTACCGCCCGCGGCAGCGGGCCGTGGTGGACGGCCGTGAAGGGGATACCCCGAAGGCGCCGACCGAGCAGTGTCGCCTGCTGCCGACCCGCCTCCGTGAGTCCGCTCTCGTCAGGCAACGCCTCACCGTGCCGAGCGAGGTAGAGGTAACGGGTGGCCGTGCCGGTCATCTGAGGCTCCTCTGCGCGTCAAACATGCGTACTTCCTTGAGGTCGCGCTGGGCAAGACCCCAGCCGGAGAGAAATGGAATCGGATCATGTCCTTCGTCAGCTACTTCCCTGGCCGGGGAACGGTTCGTGAGACGGCCTATCTGGAGGGGAAGGCAGAGGGCGAAGCCAGGAGCATCCTCTCCGTGCTGGAAGTACGCGGTATCCCCGTGCCGGACAGCGTGCGCGAGCGCATCACCAGCTGCACCGATCTCCACCGCATGGACGCCTGGCTGGACCGTTCCCGAACGGTTGAGCGGGCCGAGGATCTGTTCGCCGAGGACGGAGACGCCGACAAGCCGATCTCGTGACCGGCGCCGCTCGGATCGTAAAGTGCCCGGATGAGCATCATCGGGGTCGGTATCGACGTTGCCGAGATCGAGCGGTTCGCGGCGTCGCTGGAGCGTACGCCGGGGATGGCCCGGCGGCTGTTCCTGGACAGCGAGTTGACGCTGCCCAGTGGGGAACGGCGGGGGATCGCCTCGCTCGCCGCCCGCTTCGCCGCGAAGGAAGCGCTGGCCAAGGCGCTCGGGGCGCCGGCCGGACTGCACTGGACCGACGCCGAGGTCTTCGTCGAGGACAGCGGGCAGCCCCGGCTGCGGGTCACGGGGACCGTGGCCGCGCGGGCCGCCGCCCTCGGGGTGCGGTCGTGGCACGTGTCGCTCAGTCATGACGCCGGAATCGCGTCGGCCGTGGTGATCGCGGAGGGCTGACCACCGACACGGCCGTGCGGCACTCAGGCGGCCTGGTCCCACTCCGCGCGGACATCCTCCTCGGCCTGCGGGCCACGACCGCCGCTGCCGGTCGTCTTCTCGCGAGCGCGCAGCGCGGCCCAGGCCACGGCTGACGCGCAGGTGAGGTACCAGGGCAGCGGCCAGACCGTGTCCCACCAGCCGGTGTGCGGGGAGACGGTGACGTCGACCGCGGCCGCGGTCCAGGCGGCGGCCAGGCTCCAGCACAGCAGGCGCCCGGCCCAGCGGACGGCCAGGGCGAGGTGCCCGACGGGTCTGTCCGGGTCGGTCATCGCGGAACGTCCTCCACGGGATGGGGGCGAGGGTGCGGCTGCGCTCGCCGAAACGCCCTCAGTGTGCGGTCTGTGGAACGGTTCCGCACAGGGGGTGGAAGGGGGTTGCCGTGACGTCTGAGACGACCTCAGGTCCGGGCATATGCCACAAGTACGTGATGGTGCCTGGTGAGCGCTTACGTTTCGGGTGGGAAACGAGCGTGAATCTGGCCGGAAGTGAACGTCTCGGGTCCCCATTCCCTGCCGGTCCTGACTGGGAATGCGCTTTCGGGGAACCGGGCTCCCGCGTCGACGGCCGGAACCGATCGTTCCGGGCCCGTCTCCCATCTTGTTCATCTCCGCCCGCGACGGGGGACACTCGAACCCATGCGTACTGCGTACAACGTGGACACGGTCAGGACCGCCGAGCGGGAGTTGATGGCGCGGCTTCCGGAAGGCGCGCTGATGCAGCGGGCGGCCGCCGGACTGGCCGCCGCCTGCGCGGATCTGTTGGGGCGGGTGTACGGCCGCAGGGTCGTGCTGCTCGTCGGGAGCGGGGACAACGGCGGCGACGCCCTCTACGCGGGGGCGCGCCTGGCGCGGCGGGGCGCCGGGGTGGCCGCCGTGCTGCTCGCGCCCGAACGCGCCCACTCCGCGGGGCTGGCCGCGCTGCGGCGGGTAGGCGGGCGGGCCGTGGGGATCGACGGTGCCGAGCGGCTGATCGAGGAGGCCGACCTGGTCCTCGACGGGATCGTGGGGATCGGCGGCAAGGGCGGGCTGCGGCCCGACGCGGCCCAGCTGGCCGAGGTGGCCGAGCGGTCCCGCGCCGCCGTCGTCGCCGTCGATCTGCCGAGCGGCATCGACGCCGACACCGGGGAGGTGCGCGGGGCGGCCGTACGGGCCGACCTGACCGTCACGTTCGGGACGCACAAGCCGGGGCTGCTGATCGATCCCGCGCGGGAGTACGCCGGTTCGGTGCGGCTCGTCGACATCGGGCTGAACGCCGTCCTGCCCGCCGAGGCGGAGCTGGAAGCCCTGCAACACGCCGATGTACGACGGCTGTTGCCCGTGCCGAGCGGCGAGAGCGACAAGTACCGGCGAGGTGTCGTCGGGATCGCCGCCGGGTCCGCGCGGTATCCGGGGGCCGCCGTGCTCGCCGTGTACGGCGCACTGCGCGGCGGCGCCGGGGCCGTGCGGTACGTCGGGCCCGCCGCGGACGCCGTGATCGCCCGCTTCCCCGAGACGCTCGTCTCCGACCGGGGGCCGAAGCGGGCCGGGCGGGTGCAGGCGTGGGTCGTCGGACCGGGAGCCGGGGACGACGCCTCGGCCGTCGCGGAGGTGCTGGCGTCGGACGTGCCGGTGCTCATCGACGCGGACGGGCTGCGGCTGGCCGACCGGGACGCCGTACGCGCGCGGACCGCGCCGACCCTCATGACCCCGCACGCCGGAGAGGCCGCAGCCCTCCTCGGGGTGCCGCGCGAGGAGGTCGAGGGCGCCCGGCTGGCCTCGGCGCGGGAACTCGCCGGGCGCTACGGCGCGACCGTGCTGCTCAAGGGGTCGACCACGCTGGTCGCCGACGCGGGCGGCGGCGCCGTACGCGTGAACCCGACCGGGACGGCATGGCTGGCCACGGCCGGCAGCGGGGACGTCCTGTCCGGCCTCGCGGGGTCCCTGCTCGCCTCGGGGCTGAGCGCCCTGGACGCCGGCAGCACGGCCGCGTACCTGCACGGTCTCGCCGGACGGTTCGCGGCGGACGGGGCACCGGTCGGGGCGCACGACGTGGCCGAGGCCGTACCGGCGGCCTGGAGGGACGTGCGGGATGCCTGACGGCGGCCTGGCAGACGGGTGCATCGGCGCGAACTAGTACCTGATGGGACCAATACCGCTCGGTCGAATATGCGGAGCCGAAAGGGCGATGTTTCGCTGGCCGCATGGATGAGCCAAATATACGAGGCACCACCCGGCGTGAATGGCTGGGCGGAGCGGCAGTCGTTCTGGGGAGTCCCGTTCTCGGTTTCCGAGAGGACCACCCGGAACCCTTGGAGGAAGAGCCCGGCGGCAACTGCGGCAGCGACTACGACCAGGAATACGAGGAGCTGCTGGCGGCCGCCGAGGACATCGAGGTCAGCGACCGCGCCCTGGCGCCGGCCAAGTGGACTCGCCCTATCCGGAAACGGGCCAGGGTGACCATGCGCTACGGGGTGCGGGGAAACTGGCTGGCCGGTTACCACACCGGAGTGGATCTTGCGGTGCCGACGGGAACCCCGGTTTACGCGGTGGGCAGCGGCGCCGTCGTCCTGGCCAGCTGGTCGGGGGCGTACGGAAAAGCCGTGACGATCAAGCTGAGCGACTCCCGGTACGTCGTCTACGCCCACCTGTCGCGCATCTCGGTCGCGAAGGGCGCCAAGGTCAAGGCCGGCACCCGGATCGGGAGCAGCGGCGCCACCGGGCGCGCCACCGGCCCGCACCTGCACTTCGAGGTGCGCGCCCGGCGCCCGTACGGTTCCGACATCGACCCGGTGAAGTACCTGGCCCGGCACGGTCTGATCCTCTGACGCACGCGTGACGCGCGCGTGGGCGCGTCCTGGGTACGTCCCGGGACGTGCTCATCGGCGGTGTCGGTGGCCTCTGAGACACTGGGGGCGCCATGAACGAGACAGCAACTGCCCCGACCGCACCGCTGCGCGCCCGCGCCGAGATCGACCTGGCCGCGCTGCGGGCCAATGTGCGGACCCTGCGCGCCCGCGCGTCGGGCGCCGCCCTCATGGCCGTGGTCAAGTCCGACGCGTACGGCCACGGCGCGGTGCCCTGTGCCCGCGCCGCGGTCGAGGCGGGCGCGGGGTGGCTCGGGACCGCCACGCCGGAGGAGGCCCTGGCACTGCGCAAGGCCGGGCTGCCGGGGCGGATCATGTGCTGGCTGTGGACGCCCGGCGGCCCCTGGCGGGAGGCGATCGAGGCCGACCTCGACGTCTCCGTCAGCGGGATGTGGGCGCTGCGGGAGCTCGTCGCGGCGGCTCGCGAAGCCGGTGTCCCCGCGCGCGTGCAGCTCAAGGCCGACACCGGCCTCGGGCGGGGCGGCTGCCAGCCCGGCGAGGACTGGGCCGAGCTGGTCGCCGAGGCCCTGCGCGCACAGTCCGAAGGACTCCTGCGCGTCACCGGGCTCTGGTCGCACTTCGCCTGCGCCGACGAGCCCGGGCATCCCTCCATCGCCGCCCAGCTCACCCTCTTCCGGGAGATGCTGGCGTACGCCGAGAGCCGGGGCGTGCGCCCCGAGGTGCGGCACATCGCCAACTCGCCCGCCACGCTCACCCTTCCGGAGAGCCACTTCGACCTCGTCCGCACCGGCATCGCGACCTACGGCATCTCGCCCAGCCCCGAGCTCGGCGTCCCCGCCGACTTCGGACTGCGCCCGGTGATGACGCTGTCGGCGTCGATCGCGCTGGTCAAGCGGGTCCCCGGCGGCCATGGCGTCAGCTACGGCCACCACTACGTCACCCCGGGCGAGACCACCCTCGGCCTCGTGCCGGTCGGCTACGCGGACGGCATCCCGCGCCACGCCTCCGGGGCCGGACCGGTCCTGGTCGACGGCAAGTGGCGCACGGTCGCCGGGCGGATCGCCATGGACCAGTTCGTCGTGGACCTCGGCGGCGACGAGCCCCCCACCGGTACCCGGGCCGTGCTCTTCGGCCCCGGGGACCGGGGCGAGCCCACCGCCGAGGACTGGGCGCAGGCCGCGGGCACCATCGCCTACGAAATCGTGACCCGCATCGGAACGCGCGTTCCCCGCGTCTATGTGAATGAGGAACAAGCGGGGTAACCGCACAGTGGGCGTCAGAACAGCCAGTCGTGCGACACCGGTATCACCCGACCCAGTGAACAGGAGCGGTACGTGAGCGAGAGCAGTGCGGAGGCCGTCGTCGACGCCGCCGCGTCGATGGCCCTCGCCTCCGCGACGGGGGCCGGCGCCGGCTGGCGCCGGGCGACCGGGGTCGCCGGCGCCGCGATAGGCGTGATCGCCGCCGGCGCGGCGGCGGGAGTGGCCCTGGAGCGGCTCACCGTCGGGCGCGGGATGCGGCAGAAGGCGCGGCTCGCCCTCGACTCGACCGGGCCGTACGGCTCCCTTCGCGGCACCCCCGGCAAGGCGTACGCCGACGACGGCACCGAGCTGTACTACGAGGTCGACGACGTCGACCCGGAGGCGGGGCCCGCGCTGTCGCCGCGCCGCCGCCGGCTGTTCGGGCGCAAGGCCCCCGCGCCCGTCACCGTCGTCTTCAGCCACGGCTACTGCCTCAGCCAGGACTCCTGGCACTTCCAGCGCGCGGCGCTCCGGGGTGTCGTACGGACCGTGCACTGGGACCAGCGCAGCCACGGGCGGTCCGGGCGGGGTGCGCGGCAGGTGCAGGACGGGGTGCCGGTCGACATCGACCAGCTCGGGCAGGACCTGAAGGCCGTCATAGACGCGGCCGTGCCGCAGGGGCCGATCGTGCTCGTCGGGCATTCCATGGGCGGCATGACCGTCATGGCACTCGCCGACCAGTACCCCGAGCTGATCCGTGACCGGGTGGTCGCGGTGGCCCTGGTCGGTACGTCGTCCGGGCGGCTCGGCGAGGTCAACTTCGGGCTGCCCGTCGCGGGCGTCAACGCGGTGCGGCGGGTGCTGCCGGGCGTCCTCAAGGCGCTGGGTCAGCGGGCCGACCTGGTGGAGAAGGGGCGGCGGGCCACCGCCGACCTGTTCGCCGGGGTCATCAAGCGGTACTCCTTCGCCTCCCGGGACGTCGACCCGGCCATCGTCAGGTTCGCCGAGCGGATGATCGAGGGCACCCCGATCGACGTCGTCGCCGAGTACTACCCGGCGTTCGACAACCACGACAAGACCGCCGCCCTCGCCCACTTCGCGGACAAGCCCGTGCTCGTCCTGGCCGGCGTGGGCGACATGGTCACCCCCAGCGAGCACAGCGAGGCGATCGCCTCCCTGCTCCCCGAGGCGGAACTCGTCCTGGTCCCGGACGCCGGACACCTGGTCATGCTGGAGCACCCGGAAGTGGTCACCGACCGCCTCGCCGACCTGCTCACCCGCGCGGGGGCGGTGCCCGCAGGGGCTACCGTTGGCGGTTATGGAAGCAGTACCGCGCAACCCGGTTGAGACCGAGCTGACCGTCACCTCCCCCGAGCAGATGCGCGAGCTGGGCCTGAAGCTCGCCAAGCTGCTGCGCGCCGGGGACCTCGTGATGCTCAGCGGGGAGCTCGGCGCGGGCAAGACGACACTGACCCGCGGACTCGGTGAGGGGCTGGGGGTGCGGGGGGCCGTCACCTCGCCGACCTTCGTGATCGCCCGGGTGCATCCGTCCCTGGGGGACGGGCCGCCGCTGGTCCACGTGGACGCGTACCGCCTGGGCGGCGGGCTCGACGAGATGGAGGACCTCGATCTCGACGTGTCGCTGCCGGAGTCGGTGATCGTCGTGGAGTGGGGCGAGGGCAAGGTCGAGGAACTGACCGAGGACCGGCTCCAGGTGCAGATCCACCGCGCGGTCGGTGACACCACCGACGAAGTGCGGCACGTGACGTTCACTCCGGTCGGGGAGCGCTGGGCGACGGCCGACCTCGGGGTGCTCACCGCCTGAGCAGCGCGCGTTCCTGTGAACGTTCCGACAATCCGTCGGCAAGATGTTGCATTGGATGTCTCGTGCGTGGTCACATGGTATCCCGCTCGTAGTTAGGTGTACCTAACTACGCCGCCCCCGAACTTCAGGAGGCGTCCATGTCGGCCACCGAGAACCGGTCCCAGCCGCAGCCGTACGCGCTCGTCGGCGGTGTGTCCATGCGTGACCTGCTGGCGTCCTGCGCGGCGGCCGAGGCCGTCTCCACGCCTCCGCGGGTGCCCGATCCGGGGACGGCGCGGGCGGTTGCCGCCGAGCGCCCCAAAGCGGCCTGACGCCCGGCCGCGCCCGCGGCCAGAACGCCCGACTGCGTCCGTAGGCGGCCTGGTGCCCGGCCGCGCTCGAAGGCGGCCCGGCGCCCCGCCGCGTCCGAAGGCGGCCCGAGCGACCGGCTCAGTGGATCACCGCGACCCGCGCCCCGATCGTCGCGAAGTCCCACATCGCGTCACCGTCCCGGCGGGACTCCCGGATGCCGCCCGTCGGCACGGTGGTCATGTCGGCGGGAGGAGTCTCCCGCACGGCCGCGCTGAAGCCGATCGCCACGCCGTCGACGCTGGTGAAGCGGACCACGTGCTCGATGGGGGTGCCGTCGGTGCCGGTCACGGAGTTCGAGCGGCTGGTGACCTCGTAGACGCCGGGGGCGGGGTCGACGGTGCCCGGGATGACCTCGAAGGTGCGGATGACCTTGTCGCCGGAGCCGACCAGCCAGACGCGGTTGTCGTCCAGCGAGTACACGACGCGTTCACCGGCGCCGGAGCCCGGCGGCAGGGCGGCGGGGTCCTGCTGGTGGCGGGGGACCTTGGCGGCGACGGCCGCGGGACCGCTGCCGGCCGATGTCCTGGTGGGGACCGTCGCGGCGGCCTGGTAGGCGAGGAAGCCGACCGTCGCGAGGGCCGCTGTGGTGAGGGCGGTCACGAAAGCCGCGTTGCTGGTTGCCACCGGTCACCTCTTGAGTACTTGGTCCTGATTTGTGGCGACCGTAGCAGGTTGTCGAGCGGGTCCCGTGCCGTCCCGGCCGGTCACGCGCGTGCGGCGGCGCCGCACGCCGGTACCCCCTTCGAGCCCCGGTTGCGGCCTGCGGCCGCTCAGGTCCTCCCGGAGCCGTAGGCTGTTTGCGTGCTCTTGCTCGCTCTGGATACCGCCACCCCCGCCGTGACCGTCGCCCTGCATGACGGGCGGGACGTCGTCGCCTCGTTCCTTCAGGTGGACGCGCGTCGGCACGGGGAGCTGTTGTTGCCGGCCGTCGACCGGGTGCTCGCGGACGCGGGGGTGAAGCTGGACGCGGTCACCGGGATCGTCGTGGGCATCGGACCCGGGCCCTACACCGGACTGCGCGTCGGGCTCATGACCGCCGACACCTTCGGGCTCGCGCTCGGGGTCCCCGTGCACGGGATGTGCACCCTGGACGGACTCGCCTACGCGTCCGGCCTCGGCGAGGGCCCCTTCGTCGTGGCGACCGACGCGCGGCGCAAGGAGGTCTACTGGGCCACCTACTCCGACCCGCGCACCCGCACGAGCGAGCCCGCGGTCGACCGGCCCGCCGACATCGCCGAGCAGGTCGAGGGGCTGCCCGCGGTCGGTGCCGGGGCGCTGCTCTACCCGGACACCTTCCCCGTAGCCCGCGAGCCCGAGCACGTGTCGGCCGCCGCGCTCGCCGCCCTCGCCGCCGAGCGGATCGGGGCCGGGGAGGAACTGCCCGCCCCGCGGCCGCTGTACCTGCGGCGGCCCGACGCGCAGGTGCCCAAGAACTACAAGGTGGTCACCCCCAAGTGACCACACCCGTGATTCCCGTGCTGCGTGAGATGCGCTGGTGGGACATCGACCCCGTGCTGGAGCTGGAGAAGGACCTCTTCCCGGAGGACGCCTGGTCCCGGGGCATGTTCTGGTCCGAGCTCGCGCACTCCCGGGGGCCCGAGGCCACCCGGCGGTACGTGGTGGCCGAGGAGGGCGGGCGGATCGTGGGATACGCCGGTCTCGCCTCCGCCGGTGAGCTGGCCGACGTCCAGACGATCGCCGTCGCCCGCGACCACTGGGGCACCGGACTCGGGGCGACCCTGCTGACCGAGCTGCTGCGGGCCGCGACCGCCTTCGAGTGCGCCGAAGTGATGCTGGAGTGCCGGATCGACAACGTCCGCGCCCAGAAGCTCTACGAGCGCTTCGGCTTCGAGGCCATCGGGTTCCGGCGCGGCTACTACCAGCCGGGCAACGTGGACGCCCTGGTCATGCGACTGACCACAGCATCCGACAGCGGCTCCGCCGCGGTATCGACATCCGACCGAGGAACCGAGATCAATGGCTGACGAACCGCTTGTCCTGGGCATCGAGACCTCCTGTGACGAGACCGGCGTCGGCATCGTCCGGGGGACCACCCTGCTGGCCGACGCCATCGCGTCCAGCGTCGACGAGCACGCCCGGTTCGGCGGGGTGGTGCCCGAGGTGGCCAGCCGGGCGCACCTCGAAGCGATGGTGCCGACCATCGAGCGGGCCCTGAAGGACGCCGGGGTGAGCGCGCGCGACCTCGACGGCATCGCCGTCACCGCGGGTCCCGGACTCGCCGGGGCGCTGCTCGTCGGGGTCTCCGCGGCGAAGGCGTACGCCTACGCCCTCGGCAAGCCCCTCTACGGCGTCAACCACCTCGCCTCCCACATCTGCGTCGACCAGCTGGAGCACGGGGCGCTGCCCGAGCCGACGATGGCGCTGCTGGTCTCCGGCGGCCACTCCTCGCTGCTGCTGTCGAGTGACATCACCTCAGATGTCCGGCCGATGGGCGCGACCATCGACGACGCGGCCGGCGAGGCCTTCGACAAGATCGCCCGGGTGCTGAACCTCGGCTTCCCCGGCGGCCCGGTCATCGACCGGTACGCGCGCGAGGGCGACCCGTCGGCGATCGCGTTCCCGCGCGGACTGACCGGGCCGCGCGACCCGGCGTACGACTTCTCCTTCTCCGGCCTGAAGACGGCCGTCGCCCGCTGGATCGAGGCCAGGCGGGCCGCGGGGGAGGAGGTGCCGGTGCGTGACGTGGCGGCCTCCTTCCAGGAGGCGGTCGTGGACGTGCTGACCCGCAAGGCCGTGCGGGCCTGCAAGGACGAGGGTGTCGACCACCTGATGATCGGCGGCGGTGTGGCCGCCAACTCCCGGCTGCGGGCCCTGGCCCAGGAGCGCTGCGAGGCCGCCGGGATCCGCCTGAGGGTCCCGCGGCCCAAGCTGTGCACCGACAACGGCGCGATGGTCGCCGCCCTCGGCGCCGAGATGGTGGCACGCAACCGCCCCGCCTCCAGCTGGGACCTCTCCGCCGACTCCTCGCTGCCGGTGACGGACCCGCACGTGCCGGGCCACGACCATGTGCACGAGGTCAGCAAGGAGAACCTCTACTCGTGACGGTCGCGCTGATGTGGGAGGCCCGGGCGGTCGAGGGCCGCGGCGAGGAGCTCCTCGCCTGGGCCCGCCGACAGGAGCTTGCCGTACGGCCGTTGCGGCGCGAGACCCTCCGGGCGCCGCAGGACCGCGTTCTCGTCATCACGTGGTGGGACGCGGCCTACGACGCCGAGCTGCCCGAACTCCCGGAGCCGGGCGATGAGTTGGTCGCACGGGGCGTGCACCGGTGGCGGTTCGAGTCGGTGGAGTGACCGCGGGTTCTACGACACCTCCGTCTCGCAGCGCAGCCGCCGGTCCGTGCCCACCTCGCACACCGCGCCCGTGACACGCAGCGGTGCCGTGTGCCGGACCTCCGCGCTCGACGCCGACAGCCGGAGCTCCAGGTCGCCCGGTTCGACGACGCGGCGGCCCTTGCGGTCGGTGAAGGCCGACAGCTCGGCGTGGAAGCGGAAGGTCACGCGGCGGGACTCACCCGGCTCCAGCTCCAGCCGCTGGTAGCCGATCAGCCGGACGTCCGGGCGGGTCACCGAGGCCACCGGGTCGTGCAGATACAGCTGGACGACCTCGGCACCCGCCCGGCCCCCCGCGTTGCGCACGGTCAGTGACACGTCGTACGTGCCGTCCGTGCCGATCTCCGCCGGCGCAGCCCCGGTGAACTCCTCCCACACGAACTCCGTGTAGGAGCGCCCGTGTCCGAAGGCGTACAGCGGGGTCGGGTCCAGGTTGCTGACCTCGCCCGCGAGGCCGAGCGGCGGCTGGAGGTAGGTCCACGGCTGACCGCCGGGCACCCGCGGCACGCTCACCGGGAGGCGGCCCGAGGGGTTGACCCGGCCCGACAGCACGCCCGCGACGGCCGGGCCGCCCTCCTCCCCGGGGAAGAAGGCCTGCACGACCGCGCCGAGCCGGCCGTCCCAGCGGCCGAGCGCGTAGGGGCGGCCGGTCAGCAGGATCAGCACGACCGGGACGCCGGTGGCGACCAGCGAGTCCAGCAACTCGCCCTGGACACCCGGCAGTCGCAGGTCCGTCACATCGCAGCCCTCGCCCGACGTGCCCCGGCCGAACAGGCCCGCCCGGTCCCCGAGCACCGCCACACAGACGTCCGCCTCGGCCGTCCGGGCCACCGCCTCCTCGAAGCCCCCGGTGTCCGGGTCGTCCACCCCGCAGCCCTCGGTGAACGTCACCTTGGCGTCGGGGAGTTCGGTGCGCAGCGCCTGGAGGACCGTGGGGATCTCGATGCCCGTCGGGATGTCGGGGTGGTGGGTGAGGACATGGGAGGGGAAGGAGTAGCAGCCCAGCATGGCGAGGGCGTCGGCGGCGCGGGGGCCGACCACCGCGATCCGGGTGTCCGGGGCCAGCGGGAGCAGGCCGTCCGGGTTGTCGAGGAGGACCACCGACTCCTCGGCGAGGCGGCGGGCCAGGGCCCGGTTCGTCGTCGAGTCGAGGTCGATCCGCTCGGTGGGCTCCGGGCTCCAGTCCTCGTCCAGGAGGCCCAGCTCGCACTTCTGGAGCAGCACCCGGCGGGCCGCCCGGTCGATCAGCGACTCGGGGACCTCGCCCGCGCGGACGGCCTCGATCAGGGGGGTGCCGTAGCACTTGAGGGTCGGCAGCTCGACGTCGAGGCCCGCCGCGAGGGCCGCGTGCGCGGCGCCCGCCTCGGTGCCGGCGATGCGGTGCTGGGTCTGGAGGAAGCCGACGCCGAAGTAGTCGGCGACCACCGTGCCGGTGAACCCCCACTCCTCGCGCAGCAGTTCGGTCAGCAGGCCGGGGTCGGCGGAGGCCGGGACACCGTCCGTGTCCGTGTACGCGGCCATCACCGAGCGCGCCCCGCCCTCGCGCAGGGCGAACTCGAAGGGCGGCAGGGTGATGTCGGCGAACTCGCGCACGCCCGCGCGCACGGGCGCGAGGTTGCGGGCGCCGGCCGAGGAGGCGTACCCGGCGAAGTGCTTGAGCGTGGCGACGATCCCGGCCGACTCCAGGCCGCGGACGTAGGCGGCGCCGATCGTGCCCACCAGGTACGGGTCCTCGCCGATCGTCTCCTCGACCCGCCCCCAGCGCGGGTCGCGGACGACGTCCAGAACGGGGGCCAGTCCCTGGTGGACGCCGACCGCGCGCAGGTCGCGGCCGATGGCGCCGGCCATCTCCTCGACCAGTCCGGGGTCCCAGCTCGCACCCCACGCGAGCGGGACCGGGTAGGCGGTGGCCTGCCAGGTGGTGAAGCCGGCCAGGCACTCCTCGTGGGCCAGCGCCGGGATGCCGAAGCGGCCGGCCTCGGTGATACGGCGCTGGGCGCGGGCCAGTGCCTGCGCGCCCAGCGCCGGGTCCACGGGGGCGGTGCCGAAGGGGCGGGTGAGCTGGCCAAGACCCCGGGTGATCAGCTCGGCCCAGTCGTAGTCGGCGGTCATCTCGCGCTGGAGGGGGGCGACTCCGTCCCCGTCCGTGCTGGCGCCCACCCACACGCCGTAGAGCTGGGCGGTCTTCTCCTCCAGGGTCATCCGGGAGATGAGGTCGTCGACGCGGGCGGAGGCGGTCAGGGCGGGGTCACGCCAGGGCGCGGTGGTCATGTAACTCCTGTCGGGCTCGACTGGCAGGTCGACAACCTAACGAATGTTTCGATATGCAATCCGAATGTTTTGGGAACCTAGGGCCGTCAGGAGGGTTCGTCAAGAGGTCGCGCAGGGATACGATCGCCGCCATGACACCCCCGGAGCCCGCTGAAACCCGGACGACTTCCCCTGCGGTGGGACGGTCGCAGCAGACCGCGACCCTCGCCGAGATCGCCCGGGAGGCCGGCGTCTCGGCGCCGACAGTTTCGAAGGTCCTCAACGGCCGGGCCGACGTCGCCCCCGCGACCCGCGCCCGCGTCGAGGACCTGCTGCGCGCGCACGGCTACCGGCGCCGGCGTGCCGAGGCGAGCCGTTCGCCCCTGATCGACCTGGTCTTCCACGAGCTGGAGAGCGCGTGGGCGATGGAGGTCATCCGGGGGGTGGAGAACGTGGCCCGCGACGCCGGGCTCAGTGTCGTGCTGAGCGAGAGCGCGGGACGGCTCACCCCCGGGCGCACCTGGGCCGACCAGGTCGCCGCCCGCCGCCCCCACGGGGTCGTCCTCGTGCTGTCCGGGCTCGACGAGTCCCAGCGCGCGCTGCTGGGCAGCAGATCGATCCCGTTCGTGGTCATGGACCCGGCCGGCGATCCGGGCGCCGACGTCCCCTCCATCGGCGCGACCAACTGGCAGGGCGGACTCGCCGCCACCCGGCACCTCGTCGAGCTGGGCCACCGCAGGATCGGTGCGATCAGCGGGCCCTCCCGCATGATGTGCAGCCGCGCCCGGGTCGACGGCTACCGGGCGGCCCTGGAGACCGCGGGACTGCCCGTCGACCCCGAGCTGATCATGGCCGGCGACTTCCACCACGAGACCGGCTACCGCCAGGGCCTGGAACTGCTGCGCCGCCCGGACCGGCCCACCGCGGTCTTCGCCGGCAACGACCTCCAGGCGCTCGGCCTGTACGAGGCGGCCCGCGAGCTGGGGCTGCGCATCCCGGAGGACCTGAGCGTGGTCGGGTTCGACGACCTTCCGGTGGCGCCCTGGGTGGGACCGCCGCTGACGACCGTACGGCAGCCGCTGACCGAGATGGCCGAGGCCGCGGCCAAGCTGGTCCTCGACCTGGGCCGGGAGGGCGGCAGCCCGGCGGCGACCCGCGTGGAGCTGGCGACGAGCCTGGTGGTGCGCAGCAGCACGGCGCGCCGCGCCGGGCCGGAGCCGGGTGCCTAGGAATGTGCCGCGGGGGCGAAGCAAATCGGTTGCACGACCGAAACTTTCGGAGGCGCCCGACATCCGGTCCCGGCCGTGACGCTGGGATGAGAAGTCTGAGATTTTCCGAAGAAAGCCACCCGGGCGCCGTTCCTCGTAATAATTCGGACCTACGTTCGTCCCTGTGACGGGAGACGACGAGGGTGGACGAGTGGGCCGGCGGCCGGGAGTGCTGAAGGTCGTCGGCCTCACCCTCGCGGGAGCGCTGGTCGCGGGATGCGCCGCGGCGGGCTGGGCGTACTGGCACCTCAACAGCAACATCAAGAGCGTCGACATCAACAGCGCGCTCGGCGACGACCGCCCCGCCAAGCCGACCCCGACCCCCACCGCCTCCCAGGAGGCACCGCTGCCCACCGAGGCCGTGAACATCCTGGTCCTGGGCTCGGACTCGCGCAGCGGCGAGGAGAACGAGGCGCTCGGCGGCGGCAGCAGCACCGGCGCCCGGTCCGACACGGCGATGGTCGTGCACATCGACGCGGGCCGCACCGCGGCCACCGTCGTCAGCATCCCCCGCGACACCCTCGTCACCCGCCCGTCCTGCCCTCTGAAGAGCGGGGGCTCCACGGCGGTCTCGTACGGCTCGATGTTCAACAGCGCCTATGGGGTGGGCGGTCCGGTGTGCGCGGTCAAGACCGTCGAGTCGATCACGGACGTCCGCATGGACCACTACATCGAGATCGACTTCTCGGGCTTCGCGAAGCTGGTGAACGCCCTCGGCGGGGTCACGGTGACCACGGACGAGGACATCGCCGACGACGACAGCCACCTGCGTCTGAAGGCGGGCACCCACCACCTGAACGGCAAGCAGGCCCTCGCGCTCGCCCGCACCCGGCACGGCATTGGCGACGGCAGCGACCTGGGCCGCATAGGCCTCCAGCAGAAGCTGGTGAAGGCCCTGCTGGAGCAGATCTCCTCGACGAACCTCCTGACGAGCCCGGCCAAGCTGTACTCCGTCGCCGACGCGGTCACCGGCAGTCTCACCACCGACACCGGCCTCGACTCCCTGACCGAACTGACGAGCCTCGGCGAGAGCCTGAAGGGCCTGTCGAGCGACGAGGTGAAGACGGTGACCATGCCGGTGGTGACCGCACCCTCGGACCCCAACCGGGTGGTGGCGAAGGAGCCCGCGGCGAGCGAGCTGTGGGAGTCGCTGCGCTGAGTTCTCGCTGACGTGTTCACCGAAAAACTGGATGACTGCTGCAACCAGCGGGCGTCCAGGGGTGTCTGTTGCGGTGACCACACTGCAGTAACCAGGGGGAACACAGATGTCCAACTCGCGTTCGTACAGAGCTTGGTCCGTACCGCTGATCGCCGGAGTGCTCGCGCTCGGCGGGATCCCCGCTCTCGCCGGCAGCGCCGCGGCGGCCGAATCCAAGGCCGTCCAGGACGACTTCAACGGCGACGGCTACAAGGACCTCGCCGTCGGCGCCCCGATCGCCACCATCGGCGGCAAGCGGGGGGCGGGCTACGTCACCGTCATGTACGGCGGCCCGCACGGCCTGACCAAGGACGGCCGCACCATCATCAGCCGCTCCACCAGTGGAATCCCGGGCGATCCCGCCGCGGGCGAGAACTTCGGCTACCAGCTGTCCACGGGGGACCTGGACGGCGACGGGCGCACCGACCTGATCATCGGACAGGCGGACTCGAACCGGGACGCGGTCGTCGTCTGGGGCGCCAAGGAGGGCCTGTCCGGCGGGGTGTCCGTGCCCGCGGCGACCACCCAGGCGGGCGACTTCGACGGTGACAGCTGGCCGGACCTGGTCCTGTTCCGCGGCGGCCGTGCCCCGGGCGACGACCCGCTCGGCACCGAGGCCACCGTCTGGCGGGGCCCGATCTCCCGGGACGGGAAGCCGACCGCCACGCAGGAGTTCGGCTCGACCAAGGTGGAGCCCTTCGACGTGATGTACGCGGCCGCCGGGGACGTCAACGGCGACGGCCGCGACGACCTCGCGCTGACCGTCTACACCGGCGACGGCGGCGTCGGCTCCCAGCTGTACCTGGCCAACGCCTCCGGAGGCGGCTTCACCTACGCCGACTCCCCTGCGGGCAGCGGCCAGGTGGCCTTCGGCGACGTCAACGGCGACGGCTTCGGCGACGTCGTCCGGGGCGTCCCGAACGACTCCTCGGTCACCGTGGCCCTCGGCTCGGCCTCCGGTCTGAAGCCGGCGTCGACCTGGAAGTCGTACAGCCAGGACACCGAAGGCGTCCCCGGCGGCAAGGAGGAGGACGACCGTTTCGGCGACGCGGTGACCGCCGGTGACGTCAACAACGACGGCTACGCCGACGTGGCCGTGGGCTCGCCCGGCGAGAAGCTCGGCGACAAGCAAGGGGCCGGCATGGTCAACGTCCTCTACGGCGGCCGCGGCGGCCTGACCGGCACGGGCTCCCAGGGCTTCACCCAGGACACCGACGGCGTCCCCGGCGCCGCGGAGGCGGGCGACAACTTCGGCGACGCGGTCAGCGTCCTCGACATCAACGGCAACGGCTACGCGGACCTCGCGGCGGCTGCGGCCGGCGAGAACAGGGCCGAGGGCGCGAACGCCGGCGAAGGCGCGGTCTGGTCGCTGCGGGGACGTCCGACGGGCATCGTGACGGACGCGGCGTTCACCTTCGGACCCCGCACGGTCGGGGCGCCGGTCGACAGGGCGACCTTCGGCGGCTCGCTGTCGTAGCAGGTCAGAGCCATGATGGAGGGCCCGGGAAGAATTCTCCGAAGAAATCCGCGGAGTCTGTCGATCCCGGGCCCTGCCGATCGACGCACTGGTGAGAGGCCGGGAAGGACCGGCCCCGAGCGACCGAGGAGTCACCATGCCGCGCTACCTGTCGATGGTCCAGATCGACGAGAAGACCGCCCCCGCCGAGGGTCCCAGCGACGCGCTGATGCAGCGCATGGGCGAGCTGATCGAGGAGATGACGAAGGCCGGAGTGCTGCTCGACACCGCCGGGCTCACGCCGACCGCCCAGGGGACCCGGGTGCGGTGGGAGAAGGGGCAGCTGTCGGTGACCGACGGGCCCTTCACCGAGGCGAAGGAGGTCGTCGGGGGCTACGCGATCGTCCAGGCCAAGGACATGGCCGAGGCGATCGAGTGGACCAAGCGCTTCCTGAAGGTGCACGAGGAGCACTGGACGGTCACCTGCGAGGTGCGGGAGATCGTGGAGGGCTGAGCCCGCTTCCTTGGCTCCACGGCCGTGGCGGTGTCGAATGGGGGGCTGTGACCACCTCACAGCCCTCCCACACCGACGCCCGATCCTCCGTCGAGACCGTCTTCCGCATGGAGTCGCCGCGCATCATCGCCGGTGTCACCCGTGTCGTGAGGGATGTCGGCATCGCCGAGGAACTCGCCCAGGACGCCCTGGTCGCCGCGCTGGAGCAGTGGCCGCGCGACGGCGTCCCCGACAACCCGGGCGCCTGGCTCATGGCCATCGCGCGGCGCAAGGCGGTGGACCTCGTCCGCCGCCGGGAGAACTACGCCCGCAAGCTGACCGAGATCGGCCGGGACCTGTCGGAGACCGCCCCGCCGGAGGAGCCCGCCGACCCCGAGGACATCGACGACGACCTGCTCAGGCTCGTCTTCACCACCTGCCACCCGGTGCTGTCCGCCGAGGCCCGTACCGCCCTCACCCTGCGCCTCCTCGGCGGCCTGACCACCCCCGAGATCGCCCGCGCCTTCCTCGTCCCGGAGGCGACGGTCGCCCAGCGCATCGTGCGCGCCAAACGGACCCTCGCCACGAAGAACATCGCCTTCGAGGTGCCCTACGGCCCCGACCGCGAGGCCCGGCTCGGCTCGGTCCTGGACGTCATCTACCTGATCTTCAACGAGGGTTACGCGGCCACCGCCGGCGACGACTGGCTGCGCCCCTCCCTGTGCGAGGACGCCCTGCGCCTGGCCCGGCTGCTGTCCTCCCTCATGCCGAAGGAACCCGAAGTGCACGGCCTGGCGGCTCTGTTGGAGTTCCAGGCCTCCCGCACGGCCGCCCGCACCGGGCCGCGCGGCGAGCCGGTGCTCCTCAGGGACCAGAACCGCAGCCGCTGGAACCGCATGCTCATCGCCCGCGGCATCAAGGCCCTGGCCCGCGCGGAGGCCACGGCCACCGGCGCCCCCGGCCCCTACGTCCTGCAGGCCACCATCGCCGCCTGCCACGCGCACGCGTACGCCTACGACGAGACCGACTGGCCGGCCATCGCCACCCTCTACGCCCTGCTCGCCGCCCGCGCCCCCTCCCCGGTCGTCGAACTCAACCGCGCGGTCGCCGTCTCGATGGCCGAGGGCCCCGGTCCGGCCCTGGAGATCGTCGACGCGCTCACCGACGAACCCGCGCTGCTCGACTACCACTGGCTGCCGAGCGTGCGCGGCGACCTCCTCGCCCGCCTCGGACGGACGACCGAGGCGCGGGCCGAGTTCGAGCGGGCGGCCGCCCTGACCCGCAACGAACGGGAGCGGGAGCTGCTGCTGGACCGGGCTCGGGAGTGCGGCGAGTGACCGGTTTTCGAACGGTTGCACGTTCGTAAATTCGTTCCCCTCGCGTCTCGTCCGCGCCCTACAGTGACTCAGCCTCTATGGAGAGGCTGTGAAAGACGTGTGGGGGATGACAACTTGAGACTGTTCACGCGCCGCCGTGCCGCGGCGCTCGCGTCGGCGGCGGCGCTCGCCGCGGTGGGCACCCTGGCCGCCGCGCCCGGCGCCGCCGCCGACGACGCGGGGCCCTGGCCGGGCACCGAGGGCCGGATCCTGACCGACGGCCCGGTGCTCGTCGACACCGTCACCGGCAAGCAGACCGCGGTGCCCAACACCTACGGCACCTATGCCGCCTGGGCCCCGGACGGCAGTCGGCTGGTCACCGCCTGGAGTCAGATCACCAGCATCCGCCCCAGCGGCGGCTCGAAGTTCACTCTGCCCTGGGCGGAGGGAATGCGCTCCAGCGCCCAGTACCAGGACCTCACCTTCTGGTGGGGTGGTCGTTACGTCGTCTTCTCCACCGGCGGCCAGCTCGCCTACGGCCCCTCCGACGCCTCCTGGGCGCCCCGCCCGCTGCTGTCGTCGGCTCTGGAGCCGTCCACCGTCTGCGACACCGACCCGACGGTGAGCCCGTCCGGCACGGTCGCTTTCGAACGCCGTATCAACTACGGCTGCTACGACAACGCCGGCGTGTACGTCTACGACCCGTCCGCCAAGACGGTCAAGCGGGTCCTCACCAACGCCGGGCAGCCCGCCTACTCGCCCGACGGCACCAAGCTGGCCTTCGTCCGCAAGGACACCGACGGCAAGCAGCAGATCTTCACGGCCAAGGCCGACGGTACCGACGTCAAGCAGCTCACCACCGGCCCGGGCTACGTCGCCAACCCGTCCTGGTCGCCCACCGGCGCCCGGATCGTCTTCGACGCGCACACCACGGGCGACAGCGCCGACGTACAGACCACCGAGTACGCCGACGTGGCCTCGGGTGAGCGCACGGCCGTCCCGGGCACCCCGCAGGGCGGCAACCCGAGCTGGCAGCCGTTGCGCAAGAACACCACCGCCCGGATCTGGGGCTCCGGCAGCACCCCGACCGTCGTCGCGGCCTCCCGCTGGACCTGGAACAAGGTCGGCACCAGCGTGCCGGGCCTGATGGACGCCAAGGCGGCCGTGCTGACCAACCAGGACAGCACCGCGTACTCGCTGACCGCGCCCGCGCTGGCCGGCAAGAAGCAGGGGCCGGTCCTGGCGACCCCGAAGGGCGGGCTGTCGGCGGCGGTGAAGGCCGAGCTGAAGCGGGTGCTGAAGCGGGGGGCCAACGTCTATCTCCTCGGCCCCACGTCCGTCCTGAGCTCCACGGTCACCTCCCAGGTGAAGGCCCTCGGCTTCACACCCAAGCGGCTGACCGGCGCGGACCGCTTCGCGACCTCGGTGGCCGCCGCCAAGACGATCACCACCGGCCCGAAGTACGTCTTCCTGGCCTCCGGCACCGACGCCTACGCGTCCCTCCCGGCCGCCGCCGCGGCCGGTGCCGACGGGACGAGCAGCGCGGGCGGTCTGGTCCTCACCAACGGCAAGACGCTGACGTCGTCGGTGAAGTCGTACCTCAACGGCCTCAACCCCAACAAGACCATGGTCATCCCGGTGGGTTCGGACGCCAGGTACGCGCTGACCCACACGAACTTCTCCAGGTGGCCCTCCTCGTACTCGTACTACCCGATCTCGGGGAAGACCAGGGCGGCCCTCTCGGTGGCCGTCGCCAAGTTCTGGTGGAGCACGCCGAGCAACGTAGCCCTCGCGTACTCCGGTTCCTGGCGCGACGGACTGTCGGCGGCCGGGGCGATGAACGTCTTCGGGCCGGTGCTGTGGACCTCCCGCGCCACCCTCTCGTCCGAGCTGACGAGCTATCTGCTGCGCGAGTCCGCGAGCACCAACTCCGTGGTCGCCTTCGGTGGTACGGGCAACCTCTCCGCGGGCACTCTCGGTTCGGCGGGCGCCTCGGTCGCGGCGAACGGCGCCCAGGTCGTCTACACGCCGTTCCGCAACGGCGACGAGCCGGCGAGCACCCGGACGAGCGCCCTGCGCACCGGCGGCGACGAGACCCGGAACGCCACCGCGGCGCGGACCGGCCCGGTCGGCGCCGACCCGCACCTGGAGCCGCTCAGGACGGTCCAGCACCAGTGACGGCCCTCGCGGGGGCGCCGATCAGCATGGTCGGCGCCCCCGCGACCCGGGTCAGGAACACGGTCGCCGAGTGCGGCCCGTGCTGCTTCGGCAGGGCCTTGCGCCGCAGTTCCTCCGGTTCGACGGCCGACCCCCGCTTCTTCACGGTCAGGATCCCGACCCCCCGCTCCCGCAGCAGTGCCTTCAACTTCTTCACGTTGAAGGGGAGTTGATCGGTGATCTCGTAGGCGGTGGCGTACGGCGTCGCGTGCAGGGCGTCCGAGGTCACGTACGCGATGGTGGAGTCGACGAGTCCGCCCTCGACCTCCTGTGCCACCTCGGCGACCAGATGGGCCCGGACGACGGCACCGTCCGGCTCGTACAAGTACCGCCCCACAGGACGGACTTCGGGATCGGGAAGACCTCGGCCCAGCAGCGTCCGAGGGCCTGGCAGCAGCGTCGCCCGTACCGCGCCCGGTGCTGTGCCGCCGAACCACAGCACCGCCTCCTTCACGTCCCCGCCGTCGGAGATCCACTCCACCTCGGCCTGCGCGGGAACCGCCTCGTGCGGGATGCCCGGCGCGACCTTCAGCGCCGCGTGCGGGGCCTTGAGAGCCGCCCGCACGGCCCACGACAGGGGCGGCGAGTAGGCCTCCGGGTCGAAGATGCGGCCCCGCCCGCCCCGCCTCGCCGGATCCACGAACACGGCGTCGTACGAGTCCGTGCCGACCTCCGTGACGTCCGCCTCCCGTACGTCGATCAGACCGGCCAGTCCCAGCGCGTCCGCGTTCGCCCGCGCGGCCGCCGCCGTCAGCGGGTCCCGGTCCACGGCGAGGACCCGGATCCCGGCCCGGGCCAGCGCGATCGCGTCACCGCCGATCCCGCAGCACAGGTCCGCGACGGAGGTGACGCCCATCGCCTTCAGCCGGAGGGCCCGGTACGCCGCCACGCTCGCCCGTGTCGACTGCTCCACCCCGTTCGGCGTGAAGAACATCCGCTCCGCGTCCTCGGCCCCGAACTTCGCCACCGCCCGCTGCCGCAGCCGGGCCTGGCCGAGCGCCGCGGAGACCAGTTCGGCGGGGTGCTCGCGGCGCAGCCGGGTGGCGACGGCGAGTTCGTCGGCGGGGGCGGTGCCGCGCACGTCGTCGAGGAGGGCACGGCCCTCGGGGGTGAGGAGGGGGGCGAGGTCGTTCACCGGGTCATTGTGGGCCAGTCGGTGGACGGTCCGCTTCCGCGCGGCGGTGTCGGACCCGGTGCGAGGCCGTGACCTGCGAGGATCCGGCGCCATGGGAACAGTAGGACAAAGCTATAAAAATGGTGCGTGGGGGGTGTCGATCCGCGGCGGACTCGTCCTCCTGGCCGTGGCCGCCCTGCTCTCCGGCTGCGCCCGTCCGGCCGGGACCGACGCGCGACCGTGGCAACCCCTCAAGGCACCCCCGGCCCCGGCACCCGCCGCCGACCTCCAGGCCGACAAGACCCTCATCCGGGCCGCCAGGCTCCGCGCCGAGCAGACCCGGATCGCCGCCGCCAGGCGCTGGGGGCTGAAGAGGGTCCCGCTGGTGGCCCCGCCGGCCCCCGTGACCAAGCCCCGCATCACCACCCGCCACGGTTTCGAGGTCGAAGGTCACGAGGAGAAGGGCCTGCCGCCGGTCTTCACCACGATTCCCACCGAGCAGAAGATCGTCTTCCTCACCCTCGACGACGGCGCCGAGAAGGACCCCGCGTTCCTGCGGATGATGACCGAGCTGAACATCCCGTACACCGCCTTCCTCAGCGGCTACCTGATCAAGGACGACTACGGCTACTTCCGGAAGATGCGGGACCGGGGGGTCGTGCTCGACAACCACACGCTCCACCACCCCTACCTGCCCGGGCTGTCGTACGCCCGCCAGAAGCGCGAGATCTGCGGGATGCAGGACGTCATCGAGAGGCACTACGGCGAGCGGCCCGCCCTGTTCCGCCCGCCCTACGGCAACTACAACGAGGACACCCTGCGCGCGGCCAGGTCCTGCGGCATCAGGTACGCGCCGATCTGGAACGAGGAGGTCTTCGTCGACCACTGGGAGTACCGCGAGTGGGACCAGCGGATCCACCCCGGCGACATCGTGCTCAGCCACTTCCGGGGCCGGGAGGACTGGAAGGGCACGATGACCGACATGGTCCGCCGCTTCCTGGACAAGGTCACGGCCGAGGGGTACGCCGTCGCACGACTAGAGGACTACCTGTGAGACCGCGGATCCTGGTCGCCGCGGGGCTGGCGGCCGTACTCCTCACCGGCTGCGCGCAGTCCGTGGACCCCATCGAACGGCTGGGGAAGAAAGCGGTCCAGCGGGTGGGGCCGTACGGACCGTCGAGGGCGGACGGACGGCCATACCGCCACTGGGGCCTGCCGGCCCCGCTGCCGGCGCCGCCGCGGATCCCGGCCCGCACGACGGCGCGCCGGGGCGGCCTGCCGCCGGTCGTACGGCGCGTCGAGACCTCCGACAAGGTCGTCTTCCTCACCTACGACGACGGCGTCGAGAAGGACCCGCGGTTCGTCGAGCTGGTCCGTGAACTGCGGCTGCCCGTCAGCATGTTCCTCACGGACAGCGTCGTCGGCCCCGGCTACGGACACTTCGCGCGCCTCCAGTCGGTCGGCGCGGGCATCCAGAACCACACCCTCGACCACCCCGCCCTGCGCGGTCTGCCGTACACCGGCCAGCGCGCCGAGATCTGCGGCCAGCAGGAGAAGGTGCGGTCCCGCTTCGGCATCCGGCCACGGCTGTTCCGGCCGCCCTACGGCATCTACGACCGCACGACCCTGCGCGCGGCGGCCGACTGCGGGCTCTCGGCGGTGGTGCTGTGGAGCGTGCCGCCGAAGGGGGAGCCCCGGGGGCTGAGGGCGGGCGACATCGTGTCGGTGACGTCAGGGGGGACGACGGGGCCGACCCTGACGGAACGGACGACGAGGTTGCTCCGGGAGATCCAGCGGCGGGGGCTGACAGTGGGGCGGCTGGAGGACTACCTGTAGGCAATCCAGCCCGTCCGGCGTTTGAGGACGAGGCCTTCCGGGCCGAAGCGGGGGTCTGGGGGCGGCAGCCCCCAGGACGGCCACCCCCACCCACCCGCACCCGAATTCCGCCCAGCCCGCGCGGCGAATTAGCAGTCCGCTTGACCGAGTGCTAATCACGGTCATAGTCTCGGCTCTGGCACTCCCCCCTGGAGAGTGCCAACACAGCGACGGGCAGGTCCGGCACCCGCGACGACGGATCCACCTGGTCGCCACCTCAGACAGTCAACCCCGTGATCTCCGAAGGGGGAGGTCGGATCGTGACGACCACCAGCTCCAAGGTTGCCATCAAGCCGCTCGAGGACCGCATTGTGGTCCAGCCGCTCGACGCCGAGCAGACCACCGCCTCTGGCCTGGTCATCCCGGACACTGCCAAGGAGAAGCCCCAGGAGGGCGTCGTCCTGGCCGTCGGCCCGGGCCGCTTCGAGAACGGCGAGCGTCTTCCGCTCGACGTGCAGACCGGCGACATCGTGCTGTACAGCAAGTACGGCGGCACCGAGGTGAAGTACAACGGCGAGGAGTACCTCGTCCTCTCGGCCCGCGACGTGCTCGCGATCATCGAGAAGTAATTCACCCCAGCATTTCTCTGAGCTGCGCCCCTGGCCCCCGCGATCACTAACAAGCCGGGCGCCCGGGGCGCAGTCTCTTTTCACCTAGATTTCCGAGAGGGCTCACGCTCCCATGGCGAAGATCCTGAAGTTCGACGAGGACGCCCGTCGCGCCCTCGAGCGCGGCGTCAACAAGCTTGCCGACACGGTCAAGGTGACGATCGGCCCCAAGGGCCGCAACGTCGTCATCGACAAGAAGTTCGGCGCTCCCACCATCACCAACGACGGCGTCACGATCGCCCGCGAGGTCGAGATCGAGGACCCGTACGAGAACCTCGGTGCCCAGCTGGTGAAGGAGGTGGCGACCAAGACCAACGACATCGCGGGTGACGGCACCACCACCGCCACCGTGCTCGCCCAGGCGCTCGTGCGCGAGGGCCTGAAGAACGTCGCCGCGGGTGCCTCCCCGGCGCTGCTGAAGAAGGGCATCGACGCGGCCGTGGCCGCGGTCTCCGAGGAGCTCCTCGCGACCGCCCGCCCGATCGACGAGAAGTCCGACATCGCCGCCGTCGCCGGTCTGTCCGCCCAGGACAGCCAGGTCGGCGAGCTCATCGCCGAGGCGATGGACAAGGTCGGCAAGGACGGTGTCATCACCGTTGAGGAGTCCAACACCTTCGGTCTGGAGCTGGACTTCACCGAGGGCATGGCCTTCGACAAGGGCTACCTGTCGCCGTACATGGTCTCCGACCAGGAGCGTATGGAGGCCGTCCTCGACGACCCGTACATCCTGATCAACCAGGGCAAGATCTCCTCGATCCAGGACCTGCTGCCGCTGCTGGAGAAGGTCATCCAGGCGGGCGCCTCCAGGCCGCTGCTGATCATCGCCGAGGACGTCGAGGGCGAGGCCCTGTCGACCCTGGTCGTCAACAAGATCCGCGGCACGTTCAACGCGGTCGCCGTCAAGGCCCCCGGCTTCGGCGACCGGCGCAAGGCGATGCTGCAGGACATCGCGACGCTGACCGGCGCCGAGGTCATCTCCGAGGAGGTCGGCCTCAAGCTCGACCAGGTCGGCCTCGAGGTGCTGGGCTCCGCCCGCCGCGTCACCGTCACCAAGGACGACACCACGATCGTCGACGGTGCCGGCGACGCCGCCGCCGTCCAGGGCCGCGTGGCCCAGATCAAGGCCGAGATCGAGAACACCGACTCCGACTGGGACCGCGAGAAGCTCCAGGAGCGCCTCGCGAAGCTGGCCGGCGGCGTGTGCGTGATCAAGGTCGGCGCCGCCACCGAGGTGGAGCTGAAGGAGAAGAAGCACCGTCTGGAGGACGCCATCTCCGCGACCCGCGCCGCGGTCGAGGAGGGCATCGTCTCCGGTGGTGGCTCCGCTCTGGTCCACGCCGCCAAGGTGCTCGAGGGCGGCCTCGGCAAGACCGGCGACGAGGCCACCGGTGTCGCCGTCGTCCGCAAGGCCGTCGTCGAGCCGCTGCGCTGGATCGCCGAGAACGCCGGCCTGGAGGGCTACGTCATCACCTCCAAGGTCGCCGAGCTCGACAAGGGCCAGGGCTTCAACGCCGCGACCGGCGAGTACGGCGACCTGGTCAAGGCCGGCGTCATCGACCCGGTCAAGGTCACCCGCTCCGCCCTGGAGAACGCCGCCTCCATCGCCTCCCTCCTGCTCACGACCGAGACCCTGGTCGTCGAGAAGAAGGAAGAGGAGGAGCCGGCCGCCGCCGGGCACGGCCACGGCCACTCCCACTGAGCCCAGCGCTCGCAAAGGAGGCCCCCGTTCCCTCTGAGGGAACGGGGGCTTTCCCCTTCGCGGGTCACAGGGTTCGGGCCGTCATTGTCCGAGCACTCCCAGCTGTTCCATCAGCCCCGCACGGTCGTACTGCCACCAGCCCTCGCAGATCCGCCCGTCCCGGAACCGGTGCCAGGTGGTCCCGGTCATGGTCACGTTCTGCCCGCTCGCCGGGATTCCCACGAACTCGCCGGTGTGCTTGCCCGCCCAGGTCCAGCGGGTGCACACCCGGTCGTCCTGGGCGATCTGGTCGTCCACGCGGAAGGTGAAGGCGAAGGCCCGCCGCCACCCTTCGTACTCCTCGCGCGCGGCCGCAAGCCCCAGAGCGTCCGGATTGGCCGGATCGTGGTCCAGGTAGTCGTCGGAGAACCCTTCGAACACGGCGTCCGGCTCGGCCCGCCCGGCCCGCTCGAAGAACTGCCGTGACGTCGCCGGGTTGAGCTGCTCGTCCCGCACCACGTCCAGATCCGTGAAGGTCGGCATCCCGTCGCACAGCGCGACCATCCCCTGGAAGATCCGTTCGGTCTCCGGCAGTCCCGAATTCCGCATCGCCTCCTCGTACGACGGGAACTCCACGATCTCGACGAAGTGCGAGGTGTCGGACCGGTCCTTGCCGACCACCGCGTGCGTCGCGGTCCGCTTCCCCTTGGTCTGCTCGACCCACGTGTCCATCAGCCGGTCCATCTCGTCGAAACGGCTGGTCCTGCAGTCGATGAGCTGTACGAACGTCATACGCGATCACCTCCGGCCCCCCTGGGTCCGGTTCGAACAGCACCATTGTCCGCCTTTTCGGGCCCTACTGCGGCCCGTACTTGCGCCCCGTCCTCGACGTGACCTCGCCCAGCAACCCCCGGGGCGCCACCTTCACCAACGCCATCAGGGCCTTGTAACGCGGGTCCGGGATCGACAGGGTCTTGCCGTGGGCCAGGTCGCCGAGGGCCGCGGCGACCAGCTTGTCCGCGTCGAGCCACATCCAGCCGGGGATGTTGTCCGTGCCCATCCCGGCCCGCTGGTGGAACTCGGTCCGCACGAACCCCGGGCACAGGGCCATCAACCGGACCCCGCTGCCCGCCAGGTCCTTCGCCGCGCCCTGCGTGAACTGCACGACCCACGCCTTCGAGGCGCCGTACGTCCCGCGCGGCACGAACGCGCCCACCGAGGCGACGTTCACGACACCCCCGCGCCCCCGCTCCCGCATCGCCTCCGACGCCGCCGACGTCAGTCGCAGCACCGCCTCGCAGTGCACCTTGAGCATCTTCAGCTCGTCGGCCATGGAGACGTCGAGATAGCGGCCCTTGCTGCCGAAGCCGGCGTTGTTGACGAGGAGGTCGACGGGGGACCTGCGGTCGGACAGACGGTCGGCGACCGCCTCGATGCCCGGGTCCGTGGCGAGGTCGGCGGTGAGGACCTCCGCCTCGATGCCATGGCGGTCGTGGAGTTCGGTCGCCTGGTCCTGGAGCCGCTTGGTGTCGCGGGCCACCAGCACCAGGTTGTGCCCGTCAGCCGCCAGCCGTCGTGCGAACGCGGCACCGATGCCCGCGGTCGATCCCGTAATCAATGCCGTTGTCATGGCGCAAGATTAATGACCGGGACCGACAGCGTCCGCCAGGCGATGGCCCGTCAGGCGCCGTGCTTCTCCACATACTCCAGCGCCCATTTCCGCACCTCCGGATGGAGCGCCTCGCCCGCCGCCAACAGCCTTGGCTGAAGTGGCCGTTCGGTGGTCATCGCCCGGAACGCCAGGGCGACCGTCACGTCGTGGTCCGGCCGGTGCACGATCTCGACCGGGTCACCGGTACGGATCTCGCCCGGCTGGATCACCCGCAGATACGCGCCCGGCGCGCCCTTCTGCGTGAACCGCTTCACCCAGCGCGGCTCGCCCATGTGCCCCTGAAAGGTGCCGCAGGGGATCCGCGCGCTGGTGACCTCCAGCACCACCTCGGGCCCGATCCGCCAGCGCTCGCCGATCCGCGCGCCGGAGACGTCGATGCCCCCGGTGGTGAGGTTCTCGCCGAACGCGCCGTTGGCGAGCGAGCGGCCCAGCTCGCCCTCCCACGCGTCCAGGTCCTCGCGCGCCATCGCGTACACGGCCTGGTCGTCGCCGCCGTGGTGCTGCCTCTTGCACACCGCGTCCCCGGCGAGCCCGCTGCCGCCGATGCCCTTGGGACCGGGAGCGGCCACCCGCACCGGCCCGTCGACCGGCCGCTTGTCGATACCGGTGACGCCCTCCGGATTGTCCGTGTACGGAACGGCCTTCTCGCGACCCATGTTCACCGACAGCAGCTTCATGTCCGGCACGGTAGGGGAGAGGAACCCAAAGGTGCCATGCATTATTCGCCGCTATGTCAAAGCAGGGCTTATCCTCGAAGAGTGATCGAGGCCCGACATCTCCGTGTCCTGCGCGCCGTCGCCGCCACCGGCTCCTTCTCCGCCGCGGGCCGCGAACTGGGCTGCACCCAGCCCGCCGTCAGCCAGCAGATGAAGGCTCTGGAGACGTCGGTGGGCACGCCGTTGCTCATCCGCACCGGTCGCGAGATGCGGCTGACCGAGGCGGGCCAGGCCCTGGTGCGGCACGCCGCCGGCATCCTGGCGGGCCTCACGGCGGCCGAGGAGGAGGTCGCCGCCATCGCCGGGCTGCGGGCCGGGCGGGTCCGGCTCGTCTCCTTCCCCAGCGGCAGCTCCACCCTCGTGCCCACCGCCCTCGCCGCCCTGCGTGCCGCCCACCCCGGCACCCGGGTCTTCCTGGAGGAGGCCGAACCCCCGCAGTCCGTCGGCCTGCTGAGGGAGGGCGACTGCGACATCGCGCTCGCCTTCCGCTACGAGGGGGCCGCCGGCGGCGACGAGTGGGACGACCTCGTCGTACGGCCCCTGCTGACCGACCGGCTCGTCGCCCTCGTACCGGAGCGGCACCGGCTCGCGCGCGCGGGGTCCGTGGCCATCGGGGAGCTCGCCGGGGAGTCGTGGATCGCCGGGTGCCCGCGCTGCCGCGGCCAGTTGATCGAGGTGTGCGAGAGCGCCGGCTTCACGCCCCGCATCGACTTCGCGACCGACGACTACCCGGCGGTGGTCGGCCTGGTGGGCGCAGGCCTCGGCGTCGCCGTCCTGCCCCAGCTGGCCGTCGAGTCCGTACGGCCGAGGGGTGTACGCACGGTGACGCTGGAGCCGGCGGTCCGGCGGGAGATCGTCGCGCTCACGCTGCCCGACCTGGCGCAGGTGCCCGCGGTGTCGGCGACGCTGGAGCAGCTGGCGCGCGCGGCCGACCGCTAGGCACGCCGGACAGAGAGCCGCCGGACAGAAAGAAGGGCACGCGTGTGTGCCCTTCAAGGAGAAACGTTCCTTCAGTTGTTCGATGCGCCGCTCCCGACGGATGACGCCGACACCAGCCGGTGCCGGGCCCGCCCCATGAGCTCCTCGCGCTCGTCCTCGGTCAGTCCGCCCCACACGCCGTACGGCTCTCGCACCGCGAGCGCGTGCGCCGCACACTGTGCGCGCACCGGGCATCTCATGCAGACCTCCTTGGCCGAGTTCTCGCGAGCACTCCGGGCCGCACCGCGCTCGCCCTCCGGATGGAAGAAGAGCGAGCTGTCCACCCCGCGACAGGCGGCCAGGAGCTGCCAGTCCCACAGGTCCGCGTTCGGTCCGGGAAGGCGGGAGAAATCTGCCATTGCGTGACCCCTTGTAGCCGTTCTGGGCGGATACGGTGTCCACGACCGTACATCTACGATCTAAGGAGATGAAAATATGACTCATTGCGAATCTAGCCTCAGACACCAGGAAATGGGAAGAAAAGGGTCTGAATGGGGCATGGGTTGTGATGAAACGTTGTGGGTCCGCCGCGCATGTCTGCACCGTGTCCGCACCCTCACGTAGAGTGCCGAAGACAGTGCGCAGCCCCGTAACTCTTTCGGGTGACCGTCGTTGAGAGTGCGGAGGCGGTTGAAACAACAAGTGCTCGGGCAGGCGTCCGAGACGGTCGACCGCACAGGTGACGATTTTCGTACCAGCCTGGAGGCTCAAGGTGACGTGCATCAGCTGCGGAGGGCGGCCATGACATCCGTCCTCGTCTGCGACGACTCCCCGCTTGCCCGAGAGGCGCTCCGCCGCGCGGTCGCGACCGTGCCCGGCGTCGAGCGCGTGACGACCGCGGCCAACGGCGAGGAAGTCCTCCGCCGCTGGGGCGCGGACCGTTCGGACCTGATTCTGATGGACGTGCGCATGCCCGGTCTGGGCGGCGTGGAGACCGTGCGGCGGCTGCTGTCCGCGGACCCCGGTGCGCGCATCATCATGCTCACGGTCGCGGAGGACCTCGACGGGGTCGCTCTCGCGGTCGCCGCCGGTGCGCGCGGCTACCTCCACAAGGACGCCTCGCGCGCGGAGTTGCGCGCCACGGTGACGCAGGCGCTCGCCGACCCGACCTGGCGGCTCGCCCCGCGCCGGCTGCGGTCGGCGGAGATGGGCGCGGCGCCGACGCTGACAGCGCGTGAGATCCAGGTGCTCGAAGGGATGAGCCACGGGCGGTCCAACGCGGAGATCGGGCGCGAGCTGTTCCTGTCCGAGGACACCGTGAAGACGCATGCGCGGCGGCTGTTCAAGAAGCTCGGCGCCTCGGACCGGGCGCACGCCGTGGCGCTCGGGTTCCGGTGGGGCCTGGTTCGCTAGGACTCGGTCCTGTGAGCCGTTGCCGTGTGCGGGTCGTTTGTGGCTGGTCGCGCAGTTCCCCGCGCCCCTGAAGGGGCGCGGCTGCGAGGTTGGCCCAGCGGCCCTGTAGATGCCCCGCTGCTTGTTTCGTGGCGGATGCCGCATCCTTGGAGATGTGGAGTCTCTCGGGGACCAGTCGGTCGAGCGGAAGGGGAGGGCGCAGGGTATGAGTTCCGGCGCACCTGCTCATAACGCTTCGGTGCACAACAACCAGCGCGATGCCACGGATCCAACGACGCCAGGGCACCATGGACCGATGCGTGACGACGAGGCGGCTCATCCCCATGGGGCGATCGGTGCGCTCGTCCACAGTGCCGTGGAAGGGGACGAGCAGGCCACGCACGACCTGCTCGCCCATGTCCACCCGCTGGCCCTGCGCTACTGCCGCACCCGGCTCTCCCGTCTGCCGGGCGACGCCCGGCACTTCGTGGAGGACCTCGCGCAGGAGGTCTGCGTAGCCGTCCTCCTCGCCCTGCCGCGCTACCGCGACACCGGGCGCCCCTTCGAGGCGTTCGTCTTCGCCATCGCCGCGCACAAGGTCGCCGACCTGCAGCGCGCCGCGATGCGCCACCCCGGTTCCACGGCCGTCCCCTCGGACGAGATGCCCGAGCGGCCGGACGACTCGCTCGGGCCCGAGGAGCGGGCGCTGCTCAGCAGCGACGCCGAATGGGCCAAGAAACTCCTGGCCAACCTCCCCGAGAACCAGCGCGAGCTGCTCCTGCTGCGCATCGCCGTGGGGTTGACGGCGGAGGAGACGGGTCAGATGTTGGGAATGTCACCCGGTGCGGTCCGTGTGGCCCAGCACCGGGCGCTGAGCAGGCTGCGAGCGCTGGCCGAGCAGTAGGGCGCGCTCCTGAACGGGCGGTGCGCCGCTTCCGTACGAACATACGAAGCCCGGAGCGGGTCGGAACCGTGTGATCCGCGGAATCCGTGGAATTTGCCACCCTTGCTTCCCGTTAGCATGGACATCCGCACCGATCAAGGCCATTTGGGGAAGGTGTCATGACTGCAAACGTCGACGGAGTGCCCGACAAATTCGCGACGCTCGGGCTCACCTACGACGACGTGCTGCTGCTGCCGGGAGCGTCCGAGGTGCTCCCCAACGCGGTCGACACCTCGTCCCGCATCTCCCGCAACGTCCGGGTCAACATCCCGCTGCTCTCGGCCGCCATGGACAAGGTGACCGAGTCCCGGATGGCCATCGCCATGGCCCGCCTCGGCGGCGTCGGTGTGCTGCACCGCAACCTCTCCGTCGAGGACCAGGTCAACCAGGTCGACCTGGTGAAGCGGTCCGAGTCCGGCATGGTCACCGACCCGATCACCGTGCACCCGGAGGCGACCCTCGCCGAGGCCGACGCGCTGTGCGCCAAGTTCCGCATCAGCGGCGTCCCGGTCACCGACCCGGCCGGCAAGCTCCTCGGCATCGTCACCAACCGTGACATGGCCTTCGAGTCGGACCGCAGCCGTCAGGTGCGCGAGGTCATGACGCCGATGCCGCTGGTCACCGGCAAGGTCGGCATCTCCGGCGTCGAGGCCATGGACCTGCTGCGCAAGCACAAGATCGAGAAGCTTCCGCTGGTCGACGACGCGGGTGTCCTCAAGGGCCTGATCACCGTCAAGGACTTCGTCAAGGCGGAGAAGTACCCCAACGCCGCCAAGGACGCCGAGGGCCGGCTGCTCGTCGGCGCGGCCGTCGGCGCCAGCCCCGAGGCGCTGGAGCGGGCCCAGGCCCTCGCCGCGGCCGGTGTGGACTTCCTCGTCGTCGACACCTCGCACGGACACAACAGCAACGCGCTCAGCTGGATGGCGAAGATCAAGTCGAGCGTCGACGTCGATGTGATCGGCGGCAACGTCGCCACCCGCGACGGTGCCCAGGCGCTCATCGACGCCGGTGTCGACGGCATCAAGGTCGGTGTCGGACCGGGCTCCATCTGCACCACCCGTGTGGTCGCCGGCATCGGCGTCCCGCAGGTCACCGCCATCTACGAGGCCTCCCTCGCCGCCCGCCCCGCGGGCATCCCGCTGATCGGCGACGGCGGCCTGCAGTACTCCGGCGACATCGGCAAGGCGCTCGCCGCCGGCGCCGACACCGTGATGCTGGGCTCGCTGCTCGCGGGCTGCGAGGAGTCGCCCGGCGAGCTGCAGTTCATCAACGGCAAGCAGTTCAAGTCGTACCGCGGCATGGGCTCGCTGGGTGCCATGCAGTCGCGCGGCCAGGCTAAGTCGTACTCGAAGGACCGCTACTTCCAGGCCGAGGTCGGATCCGACGACAAGCTCGTGCCCGAGGGCATCGAGGGCCAGGTGCCCTACCGGGGCCCGCTGTCCAGCGTCCTGCACCAGCTCGTCGGCGGGCTTCGCCAGACCATGGGCTACGTGGGCGCGGCCACCATCGACGAGATGGAGTCCAAGGGGCGCTTCGTGCGGATCACCTCGGCGGGCCTGAAGGAGTCGCACCCGCACGACATCCAGATGACGGTCGAGGCGCCGAACTACAGCCGTAAGTGAGTCCTTCCTGAAGGCCACGCGTGCGTGAGGGCGGCTCCGGGAGCATCCGGGGCCGCCCTTGTCGTACCCGTCGGGGATACTGGAAGGCGCTGCAACGCATCAGGGAAAGGCCACACATCGTGACTGAGATCGAGATCGGGCGCGGCAAGCGCGGCCGCCGGGCGTACGCCTTCGACGACATCGCCGTCGTCCCCAGCCGTCGTACGCGCGACCCGAAGGAGGTCTCGATCGCCTGGCAGATCGACGCCTACCGCTTCGAGCTGCCGTTCCTGGCCGCCCCCATGGACTCGGTCGTCTCCCCGGCCACCGCGATCCGCATCGGTGAGCTCGGCGGTCTGGGCGTGCTGAACCTCGAGGGCCTGTGGACGCGGTACGAGGACCCGCAGCCGCTGCTCGACGAGATCGTCGGGCTCGACCTGGACGCCGCGACCCGCCGCCTCCAGGAGATCTACGCGGCTCCTATCAAGGAGGAGCTGATCGGGCAGCGCATCAAGGAGGTGCGCGACTCGGGCGTGGTCACGGCCGCCGCGCTCTCCCCGCAGCGCACGGCGCAGTTCTCCAAGGCCGTCGTGGACGCGGGCGTGGACATCTTCGTCATCCGCGGTACGACGGTCTCGGCGGAGCACGTCTCCGGTTCGCACGAGCCGCTGAACCTGAAGCAGTTCATCTACGAGCTCGACGTCCCGGTGATCGTCGGCGGCTGCGCGACCTACACGGCCGCCCTGCACCTGATGCGCACCGGCGCGGCGGGCGTCCTGGTCGGCTTCGGGGGCGGCGCGGCGCACACGACCAGGAACGTGCTGGGCATCCAGGTGCCCATGGCGACCGCCGTGGCCGATGTCGCCGCGGCTCGCCGCGACTACATGGACGAGTCCGGCGGCCGGTACGTGCACGTGATCGCGGACGGCGGTGTCGGCTGGTCCGGCGACCTCCCCAAGGCGATCGCCTGCGGCGCCGACGCCGTGATGATGGGCTCCCCGCTGGCCCGTGCCACGGACGCGCCCGGCCGCGGCCACCACTGGGGCATGGAGGCCGTCAACGAGGAGCTTCCGCGCGGCAAGAAGGTCGACCTCGGCACGGTCGGCACGATCGAGGAGGTCCTCACCGGCCCGTCGCACATCCCGGACGGCTCGATGAACTTCTTCGGCGCGCTGAAGCGGGCGATGGCCACGACCGGCTACAGCGAGCTGAAGGAGTTCCAGCGCGTCGAGGTGACGGTGGCGGACTCGCAGCACAAGCGGTAGCGGTAGGGCTTACGGCGGCTTGAGGGCCGGTCATCCCGGGTGGGGTGGCCGGCCTTTGCGTGCCCTGGGGCTTGCGCCGACACGGACGCTATCGCCCCCGCCCCGGCTGACCAGCCCGTTTCCACCCCGAACGCAACCGCGCGCCCCCGCACCACCCCACGCGCTGCCCGCCTCGCCAGGACCGTCTCACCGGGCTACTGGGCGGTGTCGTGGAAGGGGGCGCCGATGGGTCGCCACCGTAAGCCCACCCGCTGGGACCGGATCCGTCTTCGGATGGTGAAGTGCCGGAGGATGTGGATCTTGCGGATTTTCGGATGGTGAGCGGCCGCCCCCAAGCTACCTAGGGGCGGACACTCCGTGATCCATCCAGGAGCCTGCCGCAGTGCCACCTGCGATCGACCCCACCTGTCTCCGTAAGGTACCCGCGCCGCGCCACGCGTGCCACCAGCCCCGGAGCCCGCCGCACCCACGCGCCCCCCTTCACAACCGATGCGCCGCCCCCGTGGGCGTGGCCCCGCGCGTGTCCAGCAGCAGCTGGGCCTTCACCGACAGGCCCTGGAGGTCGTACGTCCGGTGCTGCTGGAGCAGGATCGTCAGGTCCGCGTCGGCCGCCGCCTCGTAGAGGGAGTCCGCGCGCGGGACCGGGCGGTCCAGGACGCTCCAGGACGGGATGTGGGGGTCGTGGTAGCTGACGGAGGCACCGAGTTCCATCAGGCGTACGGCGAGCTCGTGGGCGGGGGTGCCCTGCTGGTCGGCGAGGTCGGGCTTGTAGGTGACGCCGAGCAGGAGGATGCGGGCGCCGCGCGCGGACTTGCCGTGCTCGTTGAGGAGGGCGGCGGCCCGCTGGACGACGTACCGCGGCATCTGGTCGTTGACCTGGCGGGCGAGTTCGACCATGCGCAGGGAGCGGCCGCCGCCGGGGCTGCCGGCGGTGAGGTCGCGGGGGACCGCGTGGCCGCCGACGCCCGGGCCGGGGCGGAACGCCTGGAAGCCGAACGGCTTGGTCTCCGCGCAGCGGATGACGTCCCAGAGGTCGACGCCGAGGTCGTGGCAGAGGACGGCCATCTCGTTGACGAGGGCGATGTTGACGTGGCGGTAGTTGGTCTCCAGGAGCTGGACCGTCTCCGCCTCGCGCGGGCCACGCGCGCGTACCACCTTGTCGGTCAGGCGCGAGTAGAAGGCGGCGGCCGACTCCGTGCACGCGGGCGTCAGGCCGCCGATCACCTTGGGGGTGGTGGCGGGTGTGAAGTCGCGGTTGCCGGGGTCCACGCGGGTGGGCGAGTAGGCGAGGTGGAAGTCGCGGCCCGCGCGCAGACCCGAGCCCTCTTCGAGGAGCGGGCGCAGGAACTCCTCGGTGGTGCCGGGCGGGACGGGGGACTCCAGGATGACGGTGGTGTGCGGACGCAGGTGTGTGCTCAGTGTGCGGGCGGCCGCCTCGACCTGGCTCAGGTCCAGGCCGCCGTCCGGGCCCGAGGGGGTCGGCGCGCAGATGACCGCCGTACGCACGCGGCCGAGTTCGGCCGGGCCCGCGGCCGTCCGGAAGCCCCCCGAGAGCATCCGGCGCAGTTCGGCGGGGCTGAGGGAGCCGGCCTCGGGGCCGGTGCGGTAGCCGAGGGTGGAGATGCCGGCGGCGACAGCGGCCTGGGCCAGGGGCAGTCCGTAGGGACCGAGTCCGATCACGGCGAGATCTGCGGGCATGGCGTGGGCCGTCCTTCCCAGTAACCGAAGCGGGACAGGTGCGCAAGCCCTGTGGACTGGACGAGCGAGCGCAATGTCAGACTAGGAGTAAATATGACCGATATACGGGATTGATTCCGTGTGTCTTCCTGTGGGGTTGTGAGCTTTGGCCTACGCGGCGGTGAAAGTTATCCACAGGCTGAGGGTGACTGGTGGCTGAAGTCGGGCAAGCCGGTCAGGATTGGGCATGGGGGATACGGAGCGGGCCACTCCTCACGGAGGATCCGGCCCTCGACGGTGACCGGTGCGACCGACAGCTGGAGGCAGCAGTGGTGAGGACAGCGACACTGGGGCCGGCGCAGCGCGCCGAGTCACTCGCAGCAATGGCCGAGCGCGAACTGGACATCCTGGTGGTGGGAGCCGGCGTGGTCGGTGCGGGTACCGCGCTCGACGCGGTCACCCGGGGCCTGTCCGTGGGGCTTGTCGAGGCGCGTGACTGGGCCTCGGGCACCTCCAGCCGCTCCAGCAAGCTGATCCACGGCGGCCTGCGCTATCTGGAGATGCTCGACTTCTCCCTCGTGCGCGAGGCGTTGAAGGAGCGCGGACTGCTCCTTGAGCGGCTCGCCCCGCATCTCGTGAAGCCCGTGGCCTTCCTGTACCCCTTGCAGCACAAGGGCTGGGAGCGTTGGTACGCCGGTTCGGGCGTCGCGCTCTACGACGCCATGTCGATGGCCCGGGGGCATGGCCGGGGTCTGCCCAGGCACCGGCACCTGAGCCACCGTCACGCCCTGCGCGTCGCGCCCGCCTTGCGGAAGGACGCTCTGGTCGGCGCGCTGCAGTACTACGACGCCCAGATGGACGACGCCCGCTTCGTGGCCACCCTAGTGCGGACCGCGACCGCCTACGGCGCGAAGACCGCCAACCGCGCGCGGGTGACCGGGTTCCTGCGGGAGGGCGAGCGGGTGGTCGGGGCCCGGGTGCAGGACGTCGAGGCGGGCGGGGAGTACGAGATCCGTGCCAAGCAGGTGGTCAACGCGACCGGGGTGTGGACCGACGACACCCAGGCGATGGTCGGCGAGCGGGGACAGTTCCACGTCCGCGCCTCCAAGGGCATCCATCTCGTCGTGCCCAAGGACCGCATCCACTCCTCGACCGGGCTGATCCTGCGCACCGAGAAGTCCGTGCTGTTCGTCATCCCCTGGGGCCGGCACTGGATCATCGGCACCACCGACACCGACTGGGACCTCGACAAGGCCCACCCGGCCGCCTCCAGCGCGGACATCGACTACCTGCTGGAGCACGTGAACTCGGTGCTCGCGGTGCCCCTGACCCGGGACGACGTCCAGGGCGTGTACGCGGGCCTTCGGCCCCTGCTCGCCGGTGAGTCGGACGCCACCAGCAAGCTCTCGCGCGAGCACACCGTGGCGCATCCGGTACCGGGGCTCGTCGTGGTGGCGGGCGGCAAGTACACGACCTACCGGGTGATGGCCAAGGACGCCGTCGACGAGGCGGTGCACGGCCTCGACACCAGGGTCGCCGAATGCGTCACGGAGGACGTGCCGCTGCTGGGCGCCGAGGGCTACCGGGCGCTGTGGAACGCGCGGGCGCGCATCGCGGCGCGCACCGGGCTTCATGTCGTCCGGGTCGAACATCTGCTGAATCGGTACGGCAGCCTCGCGGAGGAGATCCTCGACCTCATCGCCTCGGACGCCACCCTGGGCGAGCCGCTGCAGGCCGCCGACGACTATCTGCGCGCCGAGGTCGTCTACGCCGCTTCGCACGAGGGCGCGCGGCATCTGGACGACGTGCTGACCCGGCGCACCCGTATCTCCATCGAGACCTTCGACCGCGGGGTGCGCTCCGCCCGCGAGGCCGCCGAGCTGATGGCACCGGTGCTGGGCTGGGACAAGGACCAGATCGAGCGGGAGGTCGAGCACTACGAGAAGCGGGTGGAGGCGGAGCGGGAGTCGCAGCGGCAGCCGGACGACCTGACCGCGGACGCGGCGCGGTTGGGGGCGCCGGACATCGCGCCGTTGTAGCTCGCTCGCAGTGGGGTCGGCCCGTACCGACAGCCGGGTCGGCCCTCATCACTCGAACGAGTGTCGTGAGCCGGGATCTTCGTTCGGAACCCGGTCGTTCTACGAGGTGCGGGGGCAGAACTCGGCGGCGAGCAAGGCCGGTTCGAGGTCGGGGTCTGCCACCGACGTCGTGTTCACGCGGAAGGTGAGGACGCGACGGCCGCCGACCGTGGCTGCGGTGCGCACGTAGCTGCCGGTGATGCGGCCGTTGTGCCCCCACACCGTCGTGCCGCACGGCAGCTTCACCGGGAACAGCCCCATGCCGTACAGGCCGTGTGCGGTGCGGGTGTCCGTCATCTCGTGCAGCCAGTACGGGGACAGCAGCCGGCCGCCGAGCAGTGCCGCGTAGAAGCGGTCCAGGTCGGCGAGGGTGCTCACCAGCTCGCCCGCGGCTCCGGCCACCCGCGGGTCGAGCGCGGCGATGTCGGACCCGTCGGCGGTGTAGGCACGGCCGTGCGGGGAGGGGAGAGAGGTGCGCGAACCGGGAAAGGAGGTGCCCGTCAGACGCAGCGGGGCGATGATCCGCCGCTCGGCCTCGGTGGCGTAGGACTCGCCGGTGACCTGCTGGATCACCAGGCCGAGCAGGACGTAGTTGGTGTTCGAGTAGGAGTAGCGGCCGCGGTCGGCCGGAGGGTGGGTGAGGGCGACACGGACGGCTTGAACGGGAGCGAGGGGCACCAGGCCCAGGGTGTCCGTGGTGAAGTCGTGCAGGCCGCTGGTGTGGGTGAGCAGGGCGCGCAGGGTCAGCGCGCGGCCGTCGTTGCCCGCTCCGCGCACCAGGCCGGGCAGGTGCTGTTCCACCGTGTCGGACAGCTTCAGCCGGTGTTCCGCGGCCAGTTGGAGGACGACCGTCGCGATGAAGGTCTTGGTGATGCTGCCGGCGCGGAAGTGGTCGGCGCGGGCGATTCCCGGGCCCGCCGCTGCGTAGCGGGTGCCGCTCTGCTCCTCGGCCAGGAGTGCGGCGGCGGGAGCGCCGCCGTGGGCCACCAGCAGCGGAAGCAGTGCGTCCGGAGTTCGGGCCGCGGGGGCCGGGGAGGCAGCCGGGGCCAGGGCGAGCAGCACCAGGGCGGCCGGGACGGCCAGTAGTGCCCGAAGCGGCGGCATCGCGGATCCTCCCTTGTCGGAGGCCATCATGCAGTGTCGCGGAGCGGAATGGGCACCCGGTTCTTGCGGGGGTGCGCGGGGTGGTTCCGGAGGCGGGGCGCGGGCGGGTGCGAGGGACTCTCGGGGGTCCTGCGCGGAAGGGGACGGGGGGCGGCCGGTGCCCGCGGGGGTGAGGGATCTGTAAGCGGGTGGGAACTGTGCGTGGAGAGGGGACTTGGGCCGACGGGACCTGAGTGCCGACATCCAGGGGTCGTGCCGCGGGCGAGGCGGAGTCAGGGGCACCCGGGGCGTCGGGCACTTGTCGGGTGAGGGACAATGGAGGCTCTGTCAGGGCGGGTTCATGAGGGGACGCATGTCGGACGCGGAGCGGGCGGGAGCATCCCGGCAGAACGAGAACGAGCGTCTCCTCGCCGGGCGGTACCGGCTGGGAGGAGTGCTCGGCCGCGGAGGCATGGGCACGGTGTGGCGCGCCGAGGACGAGACCCTTGGCAGGACGGTGGCCGTCAAGGAACTCCGGTTCCCGTCCAGCATCGACGAGGACGAGAAGCGCCGGCTGATCACGCGCACCCTGCGTGAGGCCAAGGCGATCGCGCGGATCCGCAACACCAGCGCGGTGACCGTGTACGACGTGGTCGACGAGGACGACCGGCCGTGGATCGTGATGGAGCTCGTCGAGGGCAAGTCGCTCGCCGAGGTCATCCGGGAGGACGGGCTGCTGGAGCCCAAGCGCGCGGCGGAGGTGGGCCTCGCGATCCTCGACGTGCTCAGGTCCGCGCACCGCGAGGGCATCCTGCACCGGGACGTGAAGCCGTCCAACGTGCTGATCTCCGAGGACGGCCGGGTCGTGCTCACCGACTTCGGCATCGCCCAGGTCGAGGGCGACCCCTCGATCACCTCGACCGGCATGCTCGTCGGCGCGCCCTCCTACATCTCCCCGGAGCGGGCGCGTGGGCACAAGCCGGGCCCCGCGGCAGACATGTGGTCGCTCGGCGGGCTGCTGTACGCGGCGGTCGAGGGCGCCCCGCCGTACGACAAGGGGTCCGCGATCGCGACCCTCACGGCGGTGATGACCGAGCCGCTGGAGGAGCCGAAGAACGCGGGTCCGCTCAAGGACGTCATCTACGGACTGCTCACCAAGGACCCCGCCCAGCGCCTCGACGACAGCCGCGCGCGGGCCATGCTCACCGCGGTGATCCACGCGCCCGAGCCGAAGCCGGCCGAGCCGGAGCCGGCGGCGGACGCGACCCGGGTGGTGCCGTTGCCGGCCCAGCCGCAGGAGCGTGCGGGCGGGGAGCGGCTGCGCGGGGCGCTGCGTTCCGTGCGCAAGGTCACCGGGGCGGCGGCGACGTCCGCGGCCGCGTCCCGTGCCAAGTCCGGTAGCGGTACGGCGGGTTCGGGCACGGGGGGTTCGGGCGCGGCAGGCTCGGCTTCTGCGGGTTCGGGGGGAGGGAAGGTGCCCGCCCAGGCTTCCGAGGCTGCTCCGGCGCCTTCGGCTTCTCCGTCCTCTCCGGCGGCTCCGGCCTCTCCGACCGCATCGGCCTCGCCGACCGCATCGGCCTCTCCCTCTTCCTCGGCGCCTTCCGCGTCTCGGGGGAAGGGCACGGCGGGGGTGCCGGCCGCGTCGGGGGCGGCCTCCGCATCGGCTTCGACCTCGGCCACGACCTCGGTTTCGACCGGTGCGGCCGGAGTCCGGGACGGGAAGACGCGGCAGACCGACGCGGTCTCGGACGGGCGGAGTTCGGGATGGCCCGTGATGACGCCGCCGCCGGACATGGCGCCGAGGCCGGTGCCCAGGGCGCCGCTGACCGACGTGGTGCCGCGGCGGACGCTGGTGATCATCGCGGTGGTCGTGGCGCTCGCGGTCATCGGCACCGTGCTGGCCCTCACGCTCGGCGGGGACGACGGCGGCGACGGGGCCAAGGGCGGCGGTGCCAAGGTGACGGCGAGCACGAGCGCCGACACCAAGGAGGACGAGAGCGGGGGCACCCGGACCGCCGGGTCCACCGCCGGGTCCGCTTCGTCGGGGGCGGGCAACGGGTCCTCGAACACGCCGAGTACGGAGGAGAGCGGCCGGAGTTCGGAAGGTTCCTCCGGTTCGGGGGGCTCCGCGGACGACGGTGCGGTGACCTCCACGTACAAGGGCGGCCAGGGGTACTCGATCGGGCTGCCCAAGGGGTGGAAGTTCCGGACCAGCAGCTCCGCGGGCGACCGGTTCAGCGGGCCCGACGGGCAGAAGCTGCTCGTCGCCTGGACCAGCACGCCCAAGGGCGACCCGGTGGCGGACTGGGAGAACCAGGAGCGGGGCATGCGCCGCTCGCAGTACACCAAGATCCGAATAGAGAAGGTGGACTACCGGGGCTGGAACACGGCCGACTGGGAGTTCACCTACGAGGATGGTGGGACGAAGTACCGGACGATCGACCGTGGATTCGTCGTCAATGACCATCTCGGATATGCCTTGATGTACACCGCGAAAGCCGCGAACTGGGGCACTGAGCTGCGCAAGGACACATGGCAGACACTCGCCCGCACCTTCGAACCGAAGTCGTGAAGCGCCGTGCGGTAAACGGTCATGTGTTTGAGCCCTGATATCTGGAATCCCCTCTTTGCGGGTTGCCTCCGGCACGTATCGTGAGTGTTCGTGGACCGTCCGCATCCAGGTTCGGATACGGAACGGGCCGCTAGGCGAACGGAATTGACCAACCGGGCGGCCGGGGGAGGCAACGTGGACGACTATGCGGGTCGGGTGCTCGCCGACCGCTACCGCCTGCCGCTGCCCCCGTCCGACGAGTACGAACTCACCGAGACACGCGCCTTCGACACCTACAGCGGTCAGGAAGTCCTGGTCAGGCAGGTCCCGTTGCCCGAGGTCGTCGAGGCCGAGGTGCTCGACGCGGAGGGGCTGCCCGACGGGTTCACCGCCCGCGACCCCCGCGGTGCGCGGCGGACCCCGGGGCGGCGCGGCGCGCGCCGGCCCACCGAGCCCGCCGTGCGGCGGGCCGTCGAGGCCGCGCAGGCCGCCGCCCGGATTCCCGACCATCCGCGCCTCGACCAGGTCTTCGACGTGTTCGCCGAGGGCGGTTCGCTGTGGGTCGTCAGCGAGTTGGTGGCCGCGCGGCCGCTGTCGGCGCTGCTCACCGAGAAGCCGCTGACTCCGTACCGGGCGGCCGAGGTCGCCTCCGACGTGCTCATGGCGCTGAGGGTGCTGCACGCGCACGGCTGGGTGCACCGCAACATCACCGCCCGCACGGTGCTCGTCTGCGACGACGGCCGGGTCATGCTGACCGGCCTCGCGGTCGGCGCCGCCGAGGAGGCACTGTGCGGATACGACCCCGTGCCGGCCGAGGCGGGTGAATGGGGCTCCGGAGGCGGGGAGCCCGGGGCGGACGACGGCACGGTCGGTGGGACGGACGGGCGTGGGGGGCCCGGTGCACTCCCGGTTCCCGGACAGTCGACGGGCCCGAACGGCGGGCCGGGCGGTGCTCGTACGGCGGTCGAGGACGGCGTCGCCGACGCGGCCTTCGGACTGGGCGCCCGGAGCGCCGGGCCGGGCCCGGGCGATGCCGTCACCTTCGGCGGAGGCGATCCCGAGGCCGCCCGGCGGGCCGCGATCGAGGCCCGGGAGGCCCGCGGGCTGCCCAGCGCCGGCGTGGAGACGGCGAACGCGAACGGGAACGGCGCGTCGGCCGAACTGGTCCGCAGGGAGCCCGACGGCGGTACGGACATCCGCGCGGCGCGGGCCGGGGCGATCGCCGCCTATCGCGCGGGCGCACGGGCCGCGGCCCGGGTCCAGGAGGCGCAGAACGGCAGGGCCGCCCTGCCCGGAGCCCGCCCCGCACCGGAGGCCGACCCCGCCGCACGGACGCGGGGCGCCGACCCCGCCGTACAGCCGAACGTCAGGTCGCAGTCGCCCTATCCCTCGGCCAACGGCCTTGCGCAGCCGTCGTATCCGGGCCTGGACGGCGTTGAGCAGGTGCCCGGCGCCGGGGCCGGGGCTCCGGGGCGGACAGCCGACCCCTACGGAGTGCGACCCACCCCCTGGCACGGTGCCGTGCCGCGCGGTGCGGGTGCGGTGCCCGTGGGGGAGGGACCCGTCGCCGACGCTGCGCCCGCCGTGGAGCAGGCGCCGGCGCCCACCCGTTGGGAGGACCTCCCGCCCACCGATGCCCCCGCCCGCCGCGGCCCCGCCACCGCGCTCGCGGCCGAGCGGGCACGGCAGGCCAGGATGGCAGTGGTGGGGCCCGTCACCGAGCGCTGGGCGCCGGAGCAGGCCGGGCCGGTGCACGAGAACTGGCAGCTCGCCGCACCCATCGGTCCCGCGACGGATCTGTGGGCGCTCGGGGCGTTGTTGTTCCGGGCCGTCCAGGGGCACGCGCCCTATCCCGAGGAGTCGACGGCCGAGCTGGTGCAGTTGGTGTGCGCCGAGCCGCCCGCTTTCGCGGAGGAGTGCGGGCCGCTCAGGCCGGTCGTGGAGACGTTGCTGCGGCAGGACCCGACCGAGCGGCTGGACTTCGAGGAACTGCGCGGCTGGCTGCGGTCGCTGGTGCGGTCAGCGCCCGAGCCGGAGGCCGGCGCCCATGTGGTCGCCGCGCCGCCCGTGGACGCGAGCCGGCTGCCGATCGTGCGGCGCCGGGGCGAGTTGGTGCGCAGGCGGCGCGCCGGGCTGCCCGCGACGCACGGGCGGCACAAGCGGGCCCGGGAGGAGGCCCCTTCACCCCGTCGGCTCGGCCGCAATCTGCTGCTGCTCATCCTGCTGGTGATGGCCGCGGCGATCGCGTACGCCATGTACTTCATGCCGAAGTCGGGCCCCGACGACAAGGGCGCCGGCAAGGAGACGGGGTCCACCAGCCAGGCCGGTACGGCGCAGTCCCCCGAGGCGGGCGGTGAGCCCCGGCCCGAGCCGACCACCCCCGAGCCGTCGCAGTCCAGTGGTGCCGCCGAGACCCAGACCGCCGGGCCGGAGGTCGCCGACGGCTTCACGCTGCGCACGGACCCCGAGGGCTTCAAGGTCGCCGTGGCAGCCGGCTGGGACCGCACGCCGAGGAACGGCCGTGGACAAGTGGTCTACTCGCACGGCGACTTCGAGCTCATCGTCGTCCCCGGGCGCGACACCGCGGCCGCCAACGGCGAGGATCCGATGGCCTATCAGCGGGACAAGGAGCCCGAGCTCCAGCCGTACCGCGACTCCAGTTGGGCCACCGCCACCGGGCTGAAGTCGATCCAGGTGGGCACCAGGAGCATGGCCGAGGGGCAGTTCACCTGGACCGACGGCGACGGGCGTGAGCTGTACGTGCGCAATCTCGCGATCCTGATCGGCGGAAAGTACCACGTGGTGCAGGTGCGCGGGCCCGAGGCGGAGCGGGACGAGGTGACCCGGCTCTACGAGCAGGCGTCGGCCACGTACCAGGTGACCGGCTGACGGACGCCGTACGGGCGGCGCGGGTTCACTCGTGCTTCGCGGAAGCGACAACCGTCACAGTGAGGTCTCCTTGACGCCCCCCTGGTTCCCCTCGGCGCGGGCCGGTCCTTAGTCTGACTGCGTCAAGAGCATTGCGGGGAAACGTGAATCAGATGCAGGGCCTGCTCCTCGCGGGGCGCTACCGGCTCGCCGACCCGATAGGCAAGGGCGGCATGGGCCGGGTCTGGCGTGCCCACGACGAGGTGCTGCACCGGGCCGTGGCGATCAAGGAGTTGACCGCCGCGCTCTATGTTTCCGAGAGCGACCAGGCCGTTCTGCTCGCCCGTACCCGCGCCGAGGCCCGCGCGGCCGCCCGGATCAACCACTCGGCCGTAGTCACCGTGCACGACGTGCTCGACCACGACGGCCGGCCCTGGATCGTGATGGAGCTGGTCGAGGGCCGCTCGCTGGCCGACGCCGTCAAGGAGGACGGCCGTATCGAGGCGCGTGAGGCGGCCCGAATCGGGATGTGGGTACTGCGGGCCCTGCGCGCCGCGCACTCCGCAGGCGTCCTGCACAGGGATGTGAAACCCGGCAACGTCCTCCTCGCGCGGGACGGCCGTGTCCTGCTCACCGACTTCGGGATCGCCCAGATCGAGGGCGACACCACCATCACCCGTACCGGCGAGGTCGTCGGCTCGGTCGACTACCTCGCCCCCGAGCGGGTCCGAGGCGCCGACCCCGGCCCGTCCGCCGACCTGTGGGCGCTCGGCGCCACGCTCTACACGGCGGTCGAGGGACGCTCGCCGTTCCGCCGTACGACCCCGCTGACCACCATGCAGGCCGTCGTGGACGAGGAACCCGCCGAGCAGCGCAACGCCGGTCCGCTCGGGCCCGTCATCGCCGCCCTGCTGCACAAGGACCCCGCCGTGCGGCCCGACGCGGCCGAGGCCGAGCAGATGCTCGCCGAGGCGGCGGAGGGACGGCGCTCGGCGGCTGCGCAGGCGTATGTGCCGACGGGGTCGGTGCGGTACGAGACGGGGAGCGCGACCGCCGGTGTCGGCACCGGAACCGGTACCCGGCCGGTGCAGACGGCCGCTGCCACGCCCTACCCCTCGGCCGTTGGCACGCCCTACCCCCCGGTCACGGCCACGCCCTACCCTCCGGTCACGGCCGCGCCCTACCCTCCGGTCACGGCCGCGCCCGTGCGGCGGAAGCCGCGGCGCCTGCGCACGGTCGCCCTGCTGGTCGCCCTCGCGGCGATCGTCGGCGCGGGTACCTTCGTCGCGTTGCAGCAGTTCGGTACGGCCGGCCTCACCGGCTCCGGCGCCGCCTCGCAGACTCCGAGCGCCACTCCGACCGATCAGGGCGACCAGCCGGGGGTTCCCGCCGACTGGCAGCGCCACAACGATCCGGCGGGCTTCACCATCTACCTGCCCCAGGGATGGAAGCGGTCCATCTCCATCGACCAGGACGGCCTCACGCAGGTCGACTACTCGCCCGACCAGGGCAAACACCTCGTGCGCGTCGCCGTCGACACCGCCCCGGACTTCACGACCTCGTACGAGCACATGCGCAACCTGAACGCGCAGATCTCAGGGCTGCAGAACTACCAGCAGCTGAGCCTCAAGAAGGCGCTCTTCCGCGACCTGCCCGGCGCGCGCTGGGAGTACACGTGGAATGCGCTGGCCAAGGACCCGCCGCATTACTTCGCGGCTCCCTACCACGCCATCGATGTCGGGTTCATGGAACGCGACGGCACCGAGTACGCCATCTACGCGTCGTCGCCGACCGCCGACTGGGCCACCACACGTAAGCAGTTCGACTTGATTCTGCGGAGCTGGCAAGAGGGCGACGTGCAGCAGTGAGAGCAACACGCCTTCGGCGGAGCTCCGTACGCTGGCTCCGCCGAACAGGATCGTGAAGGTGGACCGGATTGTCGTGCGGGGGGGGCTCAGGCCCAATCCGAGCAAGTGAGCTCGCCGACTATGTGGTCCCCCTCAAAGACCGCCACGTGCACACCGACATCGCGGAGCGAACCATCCGCCGTATTCATGACGCCTGGGCCAATAGGTTACGTTGGGAAGGTTGTTGGTGGAGATGAGCTGAATGGCCACATGATGGCCATCGGCAGCGGTGTCCTTGACCCAACCGCTGATGTCCACGTAATTGCTCGACCAATTGGTGAATGTCATGCTCCCCGTGGCGCCGGTTGTGGAGCACGAGGCGCCGCCACTCGCTGCGCTGGCACTGGTCACCGTGGTCGTGGCGAATATGGCCACCGCCGCGACACCCGTGACCGAAAGGCGCTTCCATGTGTTTCCCATGGGGGAACGCCAAGGCTTCCATGATTCACAAGACAGCAAGATTCCAGTCACCCGGTTTGCCGAATATCGGGCGTATGTCCTGGTGTTGTGCCACGCTTTGCCTCCATTCAGAAACGGGTCACGGCTGGAAAGGGGCGCTCTTGGGCGCGAGTGAGCTCGAGCTCGGCGTGGCGCTGGATCACCACCTCCGGGAGGGTGATTCCCACTTGGCCGGTCAGCGTCCCGGAAGGGGTCCGTCCGGCGCGGCATCATGGGGCGCATGAGCACCCCGGGGGACGACTTCCGCGTGATCGCGGGCCGCTACCGCCTGGAGGCGAGGATCGGCCGCGGCGGCATGGGCGTGGTGTGGCGCGCGACCGACCAGCTGCTCGGCCGGCAGGTCGCCGTCAAGGAGATCCCGCTCGACGAGACGCTCTCCGCCGAGGACGCCCGGCTCCAGCGGGACCGCACCCTGCGGGAGGCCGGCGCGGTCGCCCGGCTGAGTCACCCGCACATCATGGTGGTCCACGACGTCGTCGAGCAGGACGAACGGCCGTACATCGTCATGGAGTTGATCGACGGCGGCTCCCTCGCCGACCGGATCTCCGCGCACGGCCCGGTCGACGCCGCCGAGGCCGCCCGGATCGGCGCCGACCTGCTGAGCGCGCTGCGCGCGGCGCACGCGGCCGGGGTGCTGCACCGGGACATCAAGCCCGCCAACGTGCTCGTCGAGTCCGGCACCGGCCGGGTCGTCCTCACCGACTTCGGCATCGCCCAGGTCGCGGGCGCCACCACCCTCACCGAGACCGGCTCATTCGTCGGCTCGCCCGAGTACACCGCGCCCGAGCGGATGTCCGGGGCCAGGACCGGCCCGGAGGCCGACCTGTGGTCCCTGGGCGCGCTGCTGTGCACGGTCCTCAGCGGTGAATCGCCTTTCCGGCGCGACTCGTTGGGCGGCATCCTGCACGCCGTCGTCATCGACGAGATCCGGCCGCCCGCGCAGGCCGGGCCCCTCCTTCCGGTCGTACGGGGCCTGCTGGAGCGGGATCCCGAGCGGCGGCTGGACGCGGTGGAGGCGGAGCGGATGCTGCGGGCCTTCCTGGAGACGGGCCGCACCCCTCCCCGGCGGGCTCCCGAGCGCGCGTACACGCCGACCCAGCGGGATCTTCCGCTACGGCGGCCCCCAGCGCCCGAGCGGTCGAGAAGCGGCGGGCTCCTGGCGTCCGTCCGGTCGAGGCGGGGCGTGCCCGCGGCGGCGCTGCTGGTGGCCGTGCTGGCGGGAGCGGGGGTGTCGGCGGCGGTGCTGCTGATGGACCGGGACGGCCGGGACGGGGGTACGACGGCCGGCAGTTCCGCGCCCGGGAAGCCGGGTGGGCCGGCGTCCGGGTCGGCCGGTGGTTCGTCGCAGGAGACGCCAGGTGGTTCGTCGCAGGGGACGCCCGGTGGTTCGGCGCCGGGGTCGTCCGCGGGCAGCTCCACCGGAACGGCGGAGCCCGCACCCACCGCGACCCTGCCCTCCGCTCCCTCCGGTTACCACGTCGCCCAGGACCCCGCCGGGTTCGCGCTGGCCGTGCCCGACGGGTTCAGGCGTGAGCCGCAGGGGGAGCGGGTCTTCTACCTGTCCTCCGGGGAGACCTTCCGCCTCGGCGTCAAGGCCACCGATCCCCAGCCCGGTGGCCCGCTGGGCGTGATGCGGCGCGCGGCCGCCAAGGGGCCGGAGGCCAACCCCGGTTACCGCGACGGGCGGGTCACCTCGGTCACGCACCGCGGACACCCCGCCGCGTTCTGGGAGTTCACCTGGGACGGCTTCAGCGCGGCCGAGGGCGCCCGGCACACCTACGACGTGTGCTGGGAGGAGAACGGGCGGCTGTACGACGTGTGGGTGTCGGCGCCGGTCGGCAAGGTGCGGGAGGCCAAGGAGCACTTCGACGTGGCCGTGGACACGTTCACCGTGCGGTAGGGATACCGCACAACGCGCGGTTGGGATACCGCACACCGCGCGGTAGGGGATACGTCACGGGTGTGTGACCGGAACGCGTCACCTCTGGCTGCCTGCCTGTCTGGCGCGATATGGATGAACCCATGAGCAGCAGCGGGGGAGTCGGCCACGAGTCCGACGAGACGACGAGTTATGTTCTGCAACCTCCCAGACCCCCTCAGCAGGAGTCGGGCGTCGGCCGGCTCATCGCGGGCCGGTACCGGCTGCTCGCCAAGCTCGGGCACGGCGGGATGGGCACGGTGTGGCGGGCCAAGGACGAGACGGTGGACCGCGAGGTGGCCGTCAAGGAACCCCGCGTCCCGGACCATCTCCCGGAACGCGAACGAGGCAACGCTTTCGAGCGGATGCGGCGGGAGGCCCGTGCCGCGGCCCGGCTGGATCACCCCTCGGTCGTGAACGTGCACGACGTGGCGGTCGTGGACGGCCGGCCGTGGATCGTGATGGAGCTGGTGCAGGGCCGTTCGCTGGGTGACGCGTTGCAGGAGGGCACTCTCGGGGCACGGGAAGCGGCGAGAATCGGCCTCGACGTGCTCGGCGCGCTGGAGGCCGCGCACGCGGCGGGCATCCTGCACAGGGATGTGAAACCGGACAACGTCCTCCTCGGCCGCCATGACCGGGTCGTCCTCACCGACTTCGGCATCGCCCAGATCGAGGGCGAGACCAGCCTGACCGACACCGGAGGCTTCGTCGGCTCGCCCGAGTTCATCGCCCCCGAGCGGGTGCTGGGCCAGCGTCCCGGTCCCGCCTCCGACCTCTGGTCCCTCGGTGTGGTCCTGTACGCGGCGACGGAGGGCGTCTCGCCGTTCCGCCGCAGCAACACCCCCGCGACCCTCCAGTCCGTCCTCAACGCCACGCCCGCGCCGCCCGCCGCCGCGCACGGCCCGCTGGCCGACGCCATCAACGGCCTCCTCCAGAAGGACCCGGCGCGCCGCCCGAACGCCGCGCAGGTCAGGGCACTTCTGGAGGCCACCGCCCACCCGCCCGTCCCGGAGCCCACGCAGATCGTGCGGACCCTGGAGGTCCCGGTGCGCGGTGGTCTCCGGCTGGGCCGCAAGGCGTGGTTCGGGCTCGGCGCGGCGGTCGTCGCGACCGCGCTGGCGGCGTATCTGGTGATCGCGGACCCCTTCGCGGGACCACTGCCGGACGGCTGGACGACGAAACACACCAAGGACGTGGCCGCGACGCTGGCGGTGCCGGCGGACTATCAGCCCACCACGCCCGACCGGAAGACGGACAAGACCCACTGGATCAGGTACACCGACTACAGCGGCGGCATCTGGATCCGCCTGAGCCTGCAGCGCAGGGCCGAGGACACCGCGCACAACATCGCGGGGTCCGCGGCGGCCGAGATGTACGACGACGACGGCCAGTTCAAGGAGAGCGGCGATTACGACCTCAGCATGCCGGACACCGCGAAGACCCGGCCCGAGGACCAGACGTACCAGGGCCGGAAGGCCGCCAAGAACACCGTCACGTACAACACCACCGACAGCCAGAACTCCCGCCCGCGCGAACTCCAGATCTTCTACTACCGGACCACCACCGGCGACATGTACAAGCTCACCGTCAGCTATCCGGGCAAGGGGGACTTCACGAAGAGGGGGCGGGAGGTCGCCAGGACGGCGATCGCGAATGTGGGGGTGGACCGGCTCTGAGGCGGGGGACGGGACATGTGCGAAGACGAAAGCAGCGGTGCCGTCGGACCGTGGGACGAGAGCGATGCCCGTCGGCCGCGGGGCGGTGAGCTGGTCGATCTCGGGGGCCTGTTGGTGCCGACCCGGGCCGGAGCGGAGATGCGGCTCATGACATCCCGTGACGGCTCCCTCGTCGCCGTCGCCGTCATCCGTGGCCGGACGGCGATCCAGCTTCAGGCGTTCCGCACGCTGGGGGACACCTCCTGGCGACCGTCCGTGAGGATCTGGCCCGTTCGGTGCGCGGTCGGGCGGTCGGGGCGGTCTCGCGGAGGAGTCAGGCCACGCGCGTGCTCGGCCACGACGGTCCGGGGTGGATCCTGCGGGGCTTCGTGACGGGAGTCGGCGCGGAACCCGACAACACCGAGGAGTGGCCCTACGACACCTTCCAGGGCACCGTCGTCCGTATGCCGGCCGAGCCCCGGGGCACCGCACCCTCGTCCGGCTGCGCCGGCCGGAGTCCGGTGTCTGAGCCCGCCGCTTAGACAAGGGCATGACCCGCACGGTACTCATGTGCCATGAGTGAAGACGGCGAACTCCCGCTCGACGGACGTCTGATCGGTGGGCGTTACCGGCTCGTCGAGCGGGTCGGCTCCGGGCCGAACGGCACGGTGTGGCGGGCACGTGACGAGCAGGACGAGCGGTACGTCGCCGTCAAGGAGCCCCGGCTGACCGGGGATCCCGAGGACGAGGAGCGGCGTCGGGCCGCGCACCGGCTGCCGCACGAGGCCCGGGCCGCCGCACAGGTCGACCATCCGGCGGCCGTCGCCATTCACGACGTACTCCTCGACGACGAACTGCCCTGGATCGTCATGGAGTTGGTGGAAGGGGAGTCGCTGGACGCGGCTCTGGCCGGGCGGGGGCCGCTGGCGGACGCCGAGGCCGCCCGGATCGGGCTCGCCGTCCTCGGCGCGCTGCACGCAGCCCACCGCGTGGGCATCGTCCACCGCGACCTGAAGCCGTCCAACGTCCTCCTGGAGGCCCGGAGCGGACGGGTCGTCGTCACCGACTTCGGGATCGGCGGCGCCGGACACTCCGGTGGCCGGGAGACCTCCACGGCGTTCGCCGCCCCGGAGTGCGCGTCGGGGCCCGGCGCGGGGCCCGCCTCCGATCTGTGGTCGTTGGGGGCGCTGCTGCGTGCGGCCGTGGCGGACCCGCAGTCCGGTCGGCTGGGGCCACTGCTGCAGCGGCTCCTCGTCACCGAGCCGGAGGAGCGGCCCCTGCCGGAGGACGTCGCCCGGGTGCTGGCCGAGGTCGCCGGGACGGGTCTGCCGAGGTGGGCCGAGGAAACAGTCGCTTCGCCTGCGGCCGCGGAGACGCCCACCTCGGCACCAGCCCAGGAAGCCCCGGCACCCACCCCCGCTCTCTCCACCTCCATCACCCATGAACCCCGTCGCCTCTCCGCCCTCTCCGCCCTCGGCCTCCTGCTGCAGAAAAAACCCGAACGCGGCTGATCAACCCTGCCCAACCCCCTGATCAGCACATTCACCGCCAGTCATCACTGGCAAGGTGTGTGTATGTCGTGAGCGCCCGTTACCGACGGGTACCCAAAGCCCCCGCTCCCGCATACCCTGCGGCTCATGACGGACGCGCAGGCCCCGGCCAAGACCGGCACGAACCCCCTCGCCCCCGCCCCGGAGGGCGCCCGTACCGCGGCCGACGTGGTTACCCCGGAGCTGGTCGCCCAGCTCACCAAGGGGGTGAGCGGGTCCGGCCGTACCGCCAACCACACGCCGTTCACCGGCGAGAAGCTGGCCGACCTGCCCGAGTCGACGCCCGAGGACGTGGAGAAGGCGTTCGAGGCGGCCCGCCGGGCACAGGCGGTGTGGGAGCAGACCCCCGTACGGCAGCGCGCGGCCGTCCTGCTCCGCTTCCACGACCTGATCCTGGAGCGCCAGGCGGAGGTCCTCGACCTCATCCAGCTGGAGACCGGCAAGGCCCGGCTGCACGCCCACGAGGAGGTGCAGGCGGTCGCCGTGGCCGCCCGGCACTACGGCCGCAAGGCCCCCGCGTATCTGCGGCCGAAGCGGCACACCGGGGCCGTGCCCACCCTCACCAAGGTCACCGAACTGCGTCACCCGCGCGGTGTCGTCGGCCAGATCGCCCCCTGGAACTACCCGCTCGAACTGTCCGTCGGCGACGCGCTCCCCGCCTTCGTCGCGGGCAACGCCGTCGTCATGAAGCCGGACACCGAGACCTGCCTGACCGCCCTGTGGGCGCGGGATATGCTGATCGAGGCGGGCCTGCCCGCCGAGGTGTTCCAGGTCGTCCTCGGCGACGGCCCCGTCGTCGGCCCCGAGGTCGTCCGGCACGCCGACTACGTCTCCTTCACCGGCTCCACCCGCACCGGCCGCGAGGTCGCCCAGGGCGCCGCCGCCCGTCTGGTCGGTGTCTCGCTCGAACTCGGCGGCAAGAACGCCATGCTGGTCCTCCAGGACGCCGACATCGAGAAGGCCGCCGCCGGTGCCGTCCGCGCCTGCTTCTCCTCCGCCGGCCAACTCTGCATCTCCATCGAGCGGTTGTACGTCCACGAGTCGATCGCGGACGCGTTCCTGGAGCGTTTCGCCGCCCGTACGAAGGCCATGCGGCTCGGCACGTCCCTCGCCTACGGTGCCGACATGGGCTCCCTGGTCGGGGAGCGGCAGCTGGAGACCGTCACCCGGCATGTCGAGGAGGCCGTGTCCAAGGGGGCGAAGGTCGTCGCCGGCGGTGTCGCCCGCCCGGACATCGGCCCGTACTTCTTCGAGCCGACCATCCTCGACGACGTCACCGAGCCCATGGCGGTCTGCGCCGAGGAGACCTTCGGCCCGGTCGTCTCCCTCTACCGCTTCAAGACCGAGGACGAGGCGGTCCGGCTCGCCAACTCCACGCCGTACGGGCTCAATTCGTCGGTGTGGACGAAGGACGGCAAGCGCGGTCGCGAGATCGCCTCCCGGGTACGGGCCGGCACCGTCAACGTCAACGAGGGATACGCCTCCGCCTACGGCAGCGTCCAGTCCCCGATGGGCGGCATGAAGGACTCCGGCCTCGGCCGCCGGCACGGCTCCGAGGGCATCCTCAAGTACACCGAGGCCCAGACGGTCGCCCAGCAGCGGCTGCTGCCGATGGCGCCCTCGCTGGGGATGGACGACGAGAAGTACGCCCAGTTCATGAGCCGGAGCCTGAAGGTGATGAAGGCCTTCCGCTTCAAGTAGAAACGTTCGTTCTCAACGAGGAGAGCACGTGCCACAGGACACCTACGACTACGACGTCATCGTCGTCGGCTCCGGCTTCGGCGGCAGCGTCACCGCCCTCCGCCTCACCGAGAAGGGCTACCGCGTAGGTGTCCTGGAAGCCGGCCGCCGCTTCACCCGCGAGACGCTTCCCAAGAACTCCTGGGACCTGAAGAACTACCTCTGGGCGCCGAAGCTCGGCATGTTCGGCATCCAGCGCATCCACCTGCTGGGCAACGTCATGGTCCTCGCGGGGGCGGGCGTCGGCGGCGGCTCCCTCAACTACGCCAACACCCTCTACGTCCCCCCGAAGCCCTTCTTCGAGGACCCGCAGTGGCGTGACATCACGGACTGGCAGGAGGAGTTGAAGCCGTACTACGACCAGGCCCGGCGCATGCTGGGCGTGCGGCTCAACCCGACGATGACCCCCTCCGACGTCCACCTGAAGGCGGCCGCGGAGCGGATGGGCGTCGGCGACACCTTCCACATGGCCCCGGTCGGCGTCTTCTTCGGCGACGGCGAGGACGCGGAGGGCACGCGGAAAGCCGCCCCCGGCGAGCAGGTCGACGACCCCTACTTCGGCGGCGCGGGCCCTTCCCGCAAAGCCTGCATCGAGTGCGGCGAGTGCATGACCGGTTGCCGGCACGGCGCCAAGAACACCCTGAACGAGAACTACCTCCACCTCGCCGAGAAGGCGGGCGCGGTCGTCCACCCCCTCACCACCGTCGTGTCGGTCACGGACGACTCCCAGGGCGGCTACGCGATCGCGACCCTGCCCACCGACGACCGCCGCAAGGCTGGCGGCCGCACCTTCAAGGCCCGCAAGGTCGTCATCGCCGCCGGCACCTACGGCACCCAGACCCTGCTGCACCGCATGAAGGCGGGCGGTCAACTGCCGTACATCTCGTACCGGTTGGGCGAGCTCACCCGGACCAACTCCGAGGCCCTGGTCGGAGCTCAGACCGACAACCGCCGCTACCGCAAGGCGACCGGTGCGCCGAAGGTCGACTTCACCCAGGGCGTCGCCATCACCTCGTCCATCCACCCGGACGAGAACACCCATATCGAGCCGGTCCGCTACGGCAAGGGCTCCAACTCGATGGGCGGTCTGTCCATCCTCCAAGTCCCGTACGCCGAGGGCTCGTCGAGGGTCCTGGCCTGGCTGGCGAACGCGGCGAGGCACCCGCTGCTCGTGCTGCGCTCCCTCTCCAACCGCCGCTGGTCGGAGAAGACCATCATCGGCCTGGTCATGCAGTCGCTGGACAACTCCCTGACGACGTACCTGAAACCGGACGGCGTCGGCAAGGGACTGCTCACCGCGCGCCAGGGCCACGGCGCCCCCAACCCCAAGCAGATCAGGGCCGCTTCGAAGGCCGCGTCCGCGATCGCCGCCGACATCAACGGCTTCGCCGGCTCCAATGTCGGCGAGCTGATGGGGGCCCCGCTCACCGCTCACTTCCTCGGCGGCTGCCCCATCGGCGCCTCCCGCGACACCGGTGTGATCGACCCGTACCACCGGCTCTACGGCCACCCCGGGATCTCGGTCGTCGACGGCGCCGCGGTCTCCGCCAACCTCGGCGTGAACCCCTCGCTGACCATCACCGCGCAGGCCGAGCGGGCGATGTCCTACTGGCCCAACAAGGGCGAGGAGGACCCGCGTCCGGCGCAGGGCGAGGCGTACGTCCGTCTCAGCGCCGTCGAGCCCAAGGCGCCGGCGGTCCCGGCGGAGGCCTTCGGCGCGCTGAAGCTGCCGTTCCTGGGCATACCGGCGGTCCCGAAGAAGTCGTAGCCCACGAAAAGCACAAAGAGCAAGGACAAAGAGCAAGGACAAAGAGCAAGGACAAAGAGCAAGGACAAAGAGCAAGGACAAAGAGAAGGACCCGCACCCCCCTCCGAGTGCGGGTCCTTCTCCTGTCCTGCGTCAAGCGGTGTCCACCGCGCTACGACTCAGGCGTGGGCGCCGGCCGCACCCTTGCGCCGCTTCACCGCGAAGACCACACCGGTACCGGCGACGACGGCGAAGCCGCCGACGAGGCCGAGGACCGGCAGGGCCGAGCTCGAACCGGTCTCGGCGAGCTGGCCGTCCACGTCGACGCCGTTGACGTCGGAGATGGGGCTCTTGCCACCGGTCTGCGGCTTGGTGTCGTTAGGCTTGCCGGCGTCGGAACCGGCCGGCAGGACCTCGAAGTAGTAGATGCCCATGTTCTCGTCGGCGGAGACCCAGCAGCCCTTGTCGTCCGAGTACTCGGCGAGACCGATGGCGATGCCGATCGCGCTCGGGACCTCACGGTCGACCTTCACGCGCAGCTGGTAGCTGAGGGAGTCGCCGCCGTCGAGGTCGAAGGCGTTGAACGAGCCGCCCTCGCCGAACTGCGTGGCCACGTCGACCCAGCTGCCGCCCTGCTTCACCTGCACGGTGACCAGGTCGCTGTAGTCCTTCTCGAAGTCCCAGTCGACCGCCCCGACGCCGACGATGGGCTGAATGTCCTTGATCGTCTCGTCGCCGGAGTTGCTGACGTTGAACTTGAAGTTCGTCCAGCCGCTGCCCGCCACGATGCTCTCGGGCAGACCGGTCAGCGAGCTGTGCAGCACGTCGCTGTCGCTGATGACCGGGTCGTCGTCCTCGTCGACCTCGCACTGGTCGACGGGCTCGTCGCTCGTGCTCGGGGAGGGGCTGGCGCTGGTGGTGGCCGAGCTGGACGCGCTCGCGGACGGGCTGCTGCTCGTGGTGGCCGAGCTGGACGCGCTGGTCGAGGGGGTGCTGTCGGCGGGCGTGCTCGCCGGGTCCGCCGGGGTCGACGCCGGGTCCGCGGGGGTGCTCGCGGGGTCCGTCGGGGTGTTCTCGCCTGCGGGCGTGCTCTCGGCCGCGGCCGGCGTGGGGGACTCGTCCGCGAAGGCGCTCGGCGCGGCGAACAGGGCCAGCGGCGCTATCGCGGCGGTCGCGGCCGCGGCGGCCAGTGCACGACGAAGCTTCATGAAGACCTCGGAAGTCAGGTGCGCCGCACAGTGCGCGGCACGCGTCAGGGAGAGGCCTCCGCGTGTGGGGCGCGGGTGGGGCCCTTGATTCGTGAGGTTTGATCCATGAACCCTGTGAAAGGTTGTGCAGGCATTCACAGAAAACTTATGTGGGCTGAGTCACACACGGGTTCTCCTTGTGAACGGGCTTTCCAAGGCCCTAGAACTGACCGACGTGTCAGAAGACCCCAAGATCCCGGACGACGTCTGGGCACAGTTCGCCCGTGACACCGAACGGGACATCCGAGACTCCGCCCCCAAGGAACCCTCCGCACGGGCCCGTGAGGTGACGGAGCGACTGCGGCGACAGGAAGCGCGCGGCGAACTGCCGGAGGGCTGGCGCACCGGACCGGCCTGGCAGCAGAAGAAGAGCCGACGGGGCCTGTGGAGCGTCCTCGCTGTCGCCGTCGCGGCCGGGGTGGCCGTCGTGGCGGTGAAGCCCTCGCTGGTGCCGGGTGACCCCTTCGGCGCCAGGATCACCTCTTCCGGGGCCGCGTCCTCCCCGCTGCCGCAGGAGACGGCGGCACCGACCGCCGCGCCCTCCGCCGAGCCCTCACAGGTCCCCACCCTGGACGACCCGTTCGCCGGTTCGCCCGCCAAGCGCTGGGCCGACGGGGCCGCCGGGATCGCCGTACCGAAGGCGAAGCCCGTCGGCGGCCGGTCCGAGGCCAAGGTCCAACAGGCACTGGAGCTGACCAAGAAGCTCCTCGTCGAGTCCAACCTCGACCCGGCGACGCTGCGCGGCGAACGGCCCCGGGTGGCGCTCGATGTGCTGGACCCGCAGCAGAAGGACGTCCGCGGACTCCTGGAGACCGGCCTGCGCAAGCCGGACGAGAAGCACGACCCGCTGTGGATGTTCAGCCGCTTCGACCCCGGGGAGGTCCGGCCGGTCGGCGAGGTCGTGAAGACCCGGGGCCGTATGACCTTCAAGGCCGGCGACCACGCCTCCGTGGCCGTGCACGCCGACTACACCTTCGTCTACCCGGTCGTGCAGACCAACGGCTCCACCGAGGTCACCCGCACCATCATCCGCCGGATCCTCGACGTGGAGATCTCGGACCCGGCCAAGTACCGGGTCACCCCGGGCAAGCTCAACGTCGTGAACTGGGACCAGGACATCAACAACTCGGCCTGCGAGGTGTACGACGGCTATCTGCACCCGTCGTTCAGCTCGGCCGAACCCACGGGACCTGACCCCACCGGACCGACCTCGGACCCGTACGACCGCAGCAAGCCCCTCGACGTGAACCGTGACAAGAGCTGCGGAACCGTCTCCCGCGTCTGACCCCTGAAATCCGGGCATGGGAAGGGCCCCGCGGGACGGAGTCGCGGGGCCCTTCTTTCGTCAGCACCGACGTCAGGGCAGCGCCGGTGCCTGGGAGCGGCGCCGGGGGGTTGCGCCGCTTGCTCTGCGTGCCGTCGTGCTCGCCGCCCCTGTTGGTCTGGACCTTTGGCAGTACGGCGAGACAAAACGAATACGGTTGTCTGCGGAGGGACTTGGGGGCTTTCTAGGCATCGTGCTGGATGGGCGCGGCCTCCGCAACCGTTTGACCCAGCCTTGTGCCGGTACTTACCCCGCCGGCCGGCCCCGGGCGTCCCCGGAGCCGGCCGTTCTCTTGGGTGACCGGGCTGCTGTCCCCTGCCGTCCGGTCACTTCCTGGAGCGAGGTCCCACGGCGCACGGCGTGATCCGTGCGCCTCATCGCTCCAGCGAGCCACGCGTGGTTCTGTCGGGCCCGCCCCTGGCTGGCACGGACACCACCACCAACGAGGCGGTGCGGGCCGCGGTCACGCGCCGTACGGGTGAGGTGGGGCCCGAACTCAGATGCGACCGCGGCTCAGTTCGAGCAGCGTCATGGCGAGGGAGGTGCCTGGCCTGCCGAGGGCGTCGCGGTAGCGGCCGAGGATCTCCATCTCGCGGGCGAGGTGGACCCGTCGGCCGCCGGAGGCGAGCCGGGTCCGCTGGACCACGGACGAGACGGCCATCCGTTCCTGGATCAGACCGATGATCCGGTCGTCGAGCGCGTCGATGCGCTCACGGGCGTCCGCGATGGTCGCTTCCGGTGTGGTGGTCACGTAGGGCTCCTGGGTGGGGTGGATGCCCCGGAGCGGCAAGGTCCGGAAAACACGGGCGCCCCGGACCTTGTCGGCCCGGGGCGCCTGGGAAGTCGCTTGTCAGTTGCTCAAGCAGCACGACCATGGCAGCCGGCGGGCCGGGTGCCATAGGTAAACAGGAAGGTCGTCTGCGGGAGCATGGCAGCAGTATGCCGGGCCCTCGGGGAGTGTCCAAGCCGGCTCGCATCCTGAGACGAGCCAGGCCCCGATCCGGCCCCGCGGCTCCCGGTAGACTCGCTACCACACACACCTCGCTCACCGCCGGAAGGCAACCCGTGTCATCAGCGAACCCCGCCGCCGCCCCCGACACCGTCCTGGTCGTCGACTTCGGTGCGCAGTACGCCCAGCTCATCGCCCGCCGTGTCCGCGAGGCCCGGGTCTACAGCGAGATCGTGCCGAGCACCATGCCGGTCGCGGAAATGCTCGCCAAGAACCCGGCGGCGATCATCCTCTCCGGCGGCCCCTCGTCGGTGTACGCGGAGGGCGCCCCGCGCCTGGACCGCGAGCTGTTCGAGGCCGGTGTCCCGGTCTTCGGCATGTGCTACGGCTTCCAGCTGATGGCCACCACCCTCGGCGGCACCGTCGACAACACCGGCGCGCGTGAGTACGGCCGTACACCCCTGCACGTCTCGAAGTCCGGCTCGACCCTGTTCGAGGGCACCCCGGACGAGCAGTCGGTGTGGATGTCCCACGGCGACGCCTGCTCCGCCGCCCCCGAGGGCTTCACCGTGACCGCGTCCACGGACGTCGTCCCGGTCGCCGCCTTCGAGAACGACGAGAAGAAGCTCTACGGCGTCCAGTACCACCCCGAGGTCATGCACTCCACGCACGGCCAGCAGGTGCTTGAGCACTTCCTGTACCGGGGCGCCGGTCTGAAGCCGGACTGGACCACCGGCAATGTGATCGAGGAGCAGGTCGCCGAGATCCGCTCGCGCGTCGGCGACAAGCGCGCGATCTGCGGTCTCTCCGGCGGTGTGGACTCCGCAGTGGCCGCGGCCCTGGTCGCACGGGCCATCGGCTCCCAGCTGACCTGCGTGTACGTCGACCACGGCCTGATGCGCAAGGGCGAGACCGAGCAGGTCGAGAAGGACTTCGTGGCCGCGACCGGCGTGAAGCTGGTCGTCGTCGACGCGGAGGAGCGCTTCCTGACCGCGCTCAAGGGTGTCTCCGACCCCGAGGAGAAGCGGAAGATCATCGGCCGGGAGTTCATCCGGGTCTTCGAGCAGGCCCAGGCGGAGATCATCGCGGACGAGGGTCCGGCGGTGGAGTTCCTCGTCCAGGGCACGCTCTACCCGGACGTCGTCGAGTCCGGTGGCGGCACCGGCACCGCCAACATCAAGTCCCACCACAATGTCGGCGGCCTTCCCGAGGACCTCGAGTTCCAGCTGATCGAGCCGCTGCGCAAGCTGTTCAAGGACGAGGTGCGGATGGTCGGCCAGGAGCTCGGGCTCCCCGACGAGATCGTCCAGCGCCAGCCGTTCCCCGGCCCCGGCCTCGGCATCCGCATCGTCGGCGAGGTCACCAAGGAGCGCCTGGACCTGCTGCGCGACGCCGACGCCATCGCCCGCGAGGAGCTCACCGCGGCCGGCCTCGACCGCGACATCTGGCAGTGCCCGGTGGTCCTGCTCGCGGACGTCCGCTCCGTCGGCGTCCAGGGCGACGGCCGCACCTACGGCCACCCGATCGTCCTGCGCCCGGTGTCGAGCGAGGACGCCATGACGGCCGACTGGTCGCGACTGCCGTACGAAGTCCTCGCGAAGATCTCGACGCGGATCACCAACGAGGTGGCCGACGTCAACCGCGTGGTGCTCGACGTGACGTCGAAGCCGCCGGGGACGATCGAGTGGGAGTAGGCCCTACGCGCGCTTTCGGGTGCGCAGGGGTTCGCCGGGCCGCCAGAACTGGACGACGAGGTACGTGTCGTCCTCGACGTAGGTCCTCACGACCTCGGTGAGTTCGGTGCGGAAGAGGTGGAACGGCTCCGGCGGTTCCACCTCTTCGGTGTATCCGGCCTTGGCCGCGGAGTCCTCGACCTCGATCGCCCGCCCCGCGATCCGTACGTCGCCGCCGCCCATCCCGGTGCCTTCCCCCGGATTCGCCTGGAGCGCGAAACGCGGGTCCCGGCGCAGGTCTCGCGCCTTGAGCGAGTCCGGCATCATGCCAAGCCAGAGCTCGCCGTTCAGGAAGCGGACCTCCAGGCCGGTGGTGCGGGGGGAGCCGTCCTTGCGGAGGGTCGCGAGGGTGTGGTGTGTGAAGGCGCCGAAGCGGTCTTCGACCGTCCTGGCGAGGTCGGGCTCCGTGGCGGAGAAATCTGCCCAGTTCATATCGGGCAGTCTGGCGTCGATATGCGACATCTTCTGTCAGGTATCCGCTGTGTGCGTCATCTTTACAAACCACCTCTGTTCTCTTGCGCCGCCCGACGGTAACTTCCGCCCCGTGACGCAACACGGGACGCCCCTCGGGCCCACTCCGCCGATGCCGCTGCCCACCGAGAAGCTCCAGTTCGCGATGCCGCCGATGCACGACTCCGTCGAGGAGGAACGCCGGCACCGCAAGGAGCGTCTCGCCGGCGCGCTGCGGATCTTCGGCCGGCTCGGCTTCGAGGACGGGGTGTCCGGGCACATCACCGCTCGCGACCCGGAGTTCACCGACTGCTTCTGGGTCAACCCCTTCGGCATGCCCTTCAAGCACGTCACCGTGAGCGACCTCGTGCTCGCCAACTCCGAAGGGCAGGTCCTCGACGGCCGCTACCACGTCAACCAGGCGGCCTTCACCGTGCACTCCCAGGTGCACGCAGCCCGCCCCGATGTCGTCGCCGTCGCCCACTGCCACTCGGTGCACGGGCGGGCGCTGTCCGCGCTCGGCGAGCTCCTCGACCCGATCACCCAGGAGAGCTGCGCCTTCTACGAGGACCACGCCCTGTACGAGGCCTACACCGGGGTCGCCGTCGACGCCGACGAGGGCCGCCGGATCGCCGCCGCGCTCGGCTCCCGCAAGGCGCTGGTGCTCCGCAACCACGGCCTGCTGACCGTCGGGGACTCGGTGGACGCGGCCGCCTGGTGGTTCCTGTCGATGGAACGCTCCAGCCAGGTGCAGCTGCTGGCCCGGGCGGCGGGACGCCCCGTGCTCATCGACCACCGGGCCGCGGTGGCGACCCGGGAACAGCTGGGCGGGGACCTGGTGGCGTGGATCAACTACCAACCGACGTGGCAGGACATCAGCCGCAGCGAACCGGACCTGCTGAGCTAGACCCCCCGTATGAGCTGAAAGGTACCCGTATGAGCTAAAAGCCCCGCAGTACGGCGGCCTTCGTCCTCGCGAACTCCTCGTCCGTGAGCACCCCGTCGCGGTGCAGCTCACCCAACTCCCGCAGTCTGCGGAGCAGCACGTCGTGATGGTCGGCCGACGGGGGAACGGCGGCCGCTGCCAGCCGGGGGCGGTGGGCGCGTTCGTCGCCGTGCGCGAGCTCCCCGCGGGTGGACGGGTGCGGCAGCCGGGCCGTGACCGCCGTCGCGACGAGGGCCGTGAGCAGGTCGCGGCGGGTGCTGCCCCACAGGTCGAGGGCGTACGGGTCCTTCTCCGGCGGCAGTTTCGAGAAGGACGTCTCACGGGTCACGAACCGCATGAAACCGTCCTCGTAACCGGAGTTGGGCAGCCACTCGACCTGGACGAGGTCGCCCACGTCGATGATCCGCGGGCCGGTCGCCCGCTTGACCCGGTCGGAGGTGTCGGCCCAGTCGATGCGGACCTGGGTGCCGTCGAAGGAGACCGTGCCGTCGGAGGAACGCACCGAGACCGGGACCGGCGGGCCGGGCAGCAGATACGTCTTCGTCGGCTCCTTCGGGATCTGGTCGAGGAGCAGGGCGTGGCGGATCTCCTCGGCCATGTACTCGGCGACCCCGGCGCGGTCGACGTCCACGAGCAGGCGGTACGGATCGGCCGGGTCCGGCAGACGTCCGCCGGTCGCGTGCAGCAGGGGGTCCGCGCCCTCGCGCAGCCGCATCCGCAGCCGGCCGCGCCTGCGTTCCGGCTCGAACGCCACGCCCGCGACGGCCTCCAGGGGCACGGCGACCTCGCCGTACGTCTGCCGGAAGAGCGGTACGGAGCGGTGGAGTCCCGGTGTGATCCTGACCGTTGTGCCGTCGAAGGCCCAGGTCCCGTCACGCTGGATGATCTCGGCCATACGGAAATTCTCGCAGCCGGGTCAACACGGCGGGCCCGGCTTCACCCGCGCTGACCACACCTGCCGGACGGGGGCGGTGTGCTGTAGGGCACAATTCGCTGACATCACGGGGGAGTTGTCCGGGGCTTCTCCGGGGCGTGGGGCGCGAGGCGTTCGCGGGTGGTGCGGCCGGTCGGCCGTGAGGTCATGTGGGGCCAGGGAATCAGGAATCGTGGGAAGGCGGGCGTCGGGCGTGGCGGTGCAGGAAGCGAGACAGAGCGCGGCCGGAGGTGTGCCCAACGGTGCGCACGAGGGCGGCTGCAGCTGCGGGGACTGTCCGCACGGGGCGCGGGCCGGTCATCGGCGGGCGGTGGCCGCGTTCCTCCTCAAGCGTGACGAGTTCGCCGCCGGGCAGGGCCTGCCCGCGGCCGTCGCGCACTCCGCGTCGGCCTCCCGACAGTGGGTCTCCGAGGAACTGACCCAGTCCGCCGAGGCGGTGGCCGAGCGGGGTCGCGCCGAGGGGGCCGCCTGGCTCGCGCGGCTGTGGCGTCGTACCGCGTTCGCCGTGTGGGCCGCTGTCGTGGTGCTGCTCCTCGTCCAGGCGCTGACGGCCATCGGGGCGGGGTGGACCGCGGCGCGTACGGCCGGGCTGGTGGCGGCGCTCGCGGTCGCGGCCTCGCTGACCGCCGCGTCCTGGTTCCACCGGGCCCGGGGCGGGGTGCTCGCTCCGGTCATCGGTGAGGACAACCGGCTGTCCACCTCGCGGGCCGTCGCGGTGGCATGGGTGCTGTTCGTCGCCTACGCCGTGCTGGTGCTGGTGGCCCGGCTGGCCGCGGCCTCCGACAGCCGTGAGCGGGACGCACTGATCTCCGGGCTCGAACTGGCCCGGGGCGCGGGGGTCGTGACCGTGCTCGCCGTGGTGTGCGCGATCGCCGTGCTGGTGCGGCGGGTGGTGGGGCTGCGGGTGCTCGGGCAGCGGCTGCAGAAGGTGCGGGCGGACCGGCCCCGCGCCGCCGACCTGCTCACGGACGACTCCGGGCGCGGGACCTTCGCCGACATCCAGTACGTCGTGATCGGTGGGGTCGCCCTGCTGTTCGCGGCTGTGCGGCTGGCCCGGCGGCCGGACCAACTGCCGGATCTGCCGTGGGGACTGGCCGTGGTGGTGCTGGTGTCCGCGGCAACCTATGTGGCGGGGAAGTACGCGGAGGGCGGGCGGCCGGTGATCCTCTCCGTGGTGCGGTCGCGTGAGGCGGGTGACCTGGACGGGCCCATCCGCACCGGGGACGACATCGAGATCCGGGGCGCGGGGTTCGTGCCGCCGGGGGCGCAGCGCGCGGATCGGCTGTCCCGGATGGTGGTGCGGATCGGGCCGGTCAACGTCCATGTGCCCTTGGTGCCGGTGGCCGGGGGATTCAGCAACCCCACGGACGAGGTGCTGACCGTGCCGGTACCGGCGGATGTGGAGCCGGGGCGGGTGGAGGTGCAGGTGGTGACGGCTGCCGGGGCGGAGACGAACCGGTACGCCATCGACGTGACGGACTGAGGGCAGAGGCCGCGTCCTGACGGGCGCGGAAACTCGCTGTCGTATTGAGCATTGCCGCCCCCTCGTTCGTATGGTCTGGTGAGGGGTCTCGGCTCGCTGGTGAGAGGCGGCTCGAAGCGATGACTCACGGTTTTCGTACGGACACGCACACCCCCTACTACAACGAAGAACGAACCTGGCGTGACAGCCTCGGCCAGTACGCCCTGCTGCCGTTGCGCATCTTCCTCGGCGTCACCTTCATCTACGCCGGCCTGGACAAGCTGACCGACAGCGCCTTCATGAAGAGCTCCGGCTCGGGCTCCATCGGCGACATGATGCGCAGCGTCCGGGACTCCTCGGCCATCCCCGCACTGGTCGACCTGTCCCTGAAGAACCCCGTCGGCTTCGGCTACGCCATCGCCTTCGGTGAACTCGCCGTCGGTATCGGCACCCTGCTCGGCATCCTCGCCCGCCTGGCGGCGCTCGGCGGTGCGCTGATCTCGCTCAGCCTGTGGCTGACCGTGAGCTGGGCGTCCGATCCCTACTACTACGGCAACGACCTCGCCTACCTGATGGCCTGGCTGCCCCTCGTGCTCGCGGGCGCCTCCGCGTTCTCCGTGGACGCCGCCCTGCGCTCCCGACGACGGCAGCGGGCGGGAGGTTACCGGTAGCTCCGGTCGGCGGAGCCACCGGTGGGACGCCTTCCTCAGCCGTCCTGCCCGTGCTCAGTGCTCAGTGATCAGTGATCGCGGGCTCAGCGCGGCACGGGCGGCACGGGTGGCTGGGGCGGCGTCCGGTCTGCCTCCGGTGGTGTGCTCGTACGGCGGCTGTCGCGGCGGTTGCGCACGGCCCGGGCCAGCAGGCCCACCACGCCCGCCAGGCAGAGGCCGCCCACGACCATGGGGATCACCGCGAACCACGGGGTGTCCCAGGCGTCGCCGGCGTCCCCCGCGTAGGTGATGCCCGCGACGGTCAGGAAGAGGCCGGCGACCAGTTTTCCCGGCCGGAACTCATGACGCAGCACGGCTCACCTCCGCCTGGCCGATGCCCACACGTAGGCCGAGGTCGAGGGTGGCGGTGTTCTTGGCGCCCGAGGCCGGTTTCAGGGTGATCTCCTTGCGCTTGCCCGGTGCCACGTCCACGTCCCGCTGGTCGTCGCCCGGCAGTTGGATGTCGCCCACTCCCACGTCGATGACCGCCTTCACGGTCACGTCCGGCGGCACGATCACCACCAGTCGCCCCACCCCGACCTCGGCCTCGGTGGTCACCGTCCGGCCCTTGGCGAAATCGACGCGGGACAGGTCCAAGGTGCCCACACCGGTGCCGAGTTCGTAGTGCGGGTGGATCGTCTGCGTGGCTGCCGGTGTCCAGTTCGTGCGGACCCAGCGGGTGGTGATGTCCTTCGGGAGCGCGGCCGACGTGGCGAGCAGGCCCGCTGTGATGATCGCCAGGAGGATCGAGCCCGCTCCGGTGCGGCCCAGGAAGGAACTGACCGCTATGCCCAGGCCCAGGACGATCAGCGCGCAGGACAGACCGGTCTGCAGGCTGGTGCCCAGGGCGTGGTCCTCCCAGGTCGCTCCGGTGCCGAGGCCGCCCGCCAGCAGGGCGAGCAGGAAGACCCAGCCGCCGATCCACCGGGGGCCGCGGGGCTTCGGTGCCGGGAGCCGGGCCGCACGGATGTCCTCGCCCCGGCTCCAGGAGACGCCCCGGCCGATGTTGACGGCCGCCGCGATGTCACGGTCGCGGGAGTCGCTCGGGCCCCACAGATAGCCCGTGCCGCCGACGTGGGTGCCGTCCTTGACGATGGGGTCGCGCCACCAGGACGGGTAGCCGGCGGGCACCGGCGGGGCCTGGGCCTCCGGCGGGGCGTCGGCGACGGCCTGGGCGGCGAGCGGGTCGGGGTCGGGGGTGCCGCGGTTGCGCGACCAGTACCCCGCGCCCGCGAGGAGAAGGGAGAGGACCACGGCGAAGGTCAGCACGCTGGTGTTGCTCAGCATGGTGAGGAACACCCCGCAGCCGACCAGGGCGAAGAGCACGCCGGTCAGGGCCTGGCCGTCCACCCGGCCGGTGAGCAGCTTGCGCACCTCGTTCTCGTCCTCGTCCTCGTACGGGACGAAGAGCCAGGCGAAGCCGTAGAAGATGAGCCCGATGCCGCCGGTCGCCGACAGCACGGCGAGCGTGATCCGGAAGATCACCGGGTCCATGTCGCACTGCCGCCCGAGTCCGGCGCACACCCCGGCGAGCAGCTTGTGCCGCCGGTCCCGCCGGAAGCGCAGGGGGGCCGCGGCCACGTCCTCGGGGGTGGCCGTGTCCTGGGGGGTGGCGGCGGGCGGGGCGGGGGCGTCGGTCGCCGTCCGGCGCCCGAGGGGCTCGGGGTGCGGGTCAGCCGGTGTGCCTCCTTCCTGCCGTGTGCCCGCCCGCCCGTGCGCGCGCGAGGCGTCGCCGGTGCCGGCGGGCGTGCCCGCGCCGGGGCCGGTGCCCGGGTCCGGTCCTCCGCCGGATCCGGCGCCCGCGGCGTGCTGGTGATCTGTCATGGGTCCATGGTGACGGGCCGGGAGGCGTGACGGGAGTCGGAACGACCCTGGCCGGACCCTGATATCGGCCCTGAGAGGGGCGGGGGAAGCGTTCGGAGGGCGCGCCGTTCGAAGATCAGGGGAGTCTCGGGGGCCAACCCTGATGCCCGCGCACCCGGGTCGTGTGACCATCGATGCCATGCCGGAAGCCGCAGCAGCGCCCCTCGTCGAACCGCGGCCGCCGCGCAAGCTCTACCGCAGCAGTGACGGACGCTGGCTGGGTGGTGTGGCGCGGGGGCTCGCGGGGCATCTCGGGCTGCCCGTGATCTGGGTGCGGCTCGTCTTCGTCGGCCTGTTCATGGCGGACGGGCTCGGTGCGCTGCTGTATGCCGCGTTCTGGTTCTTCGTGCCGCTCGGCGTCGGCGGGGTCGGTGGGCAGCGGCCCCCGGCCCTCGTCACCACCGAGACCTCACCGGACGGCCGCCGCAGACTGGTCGCCCGCCGCCCCGACAAGGGCCAGATCGTGGCCCTGCTGCTCATGGTCGTCGTGGCCATGGTCTTCGTCGGCAATGTCAATGTGGGCAACGGGGCGAAGGCCTACCTCTGGCCCGCCGTCCTGGTCGGCGCGGGCGTCGCCCTGGTCTGGCGCCAGGCGGACAACGCCCGCCGGGCCCGCTGGATGGAGGTCGGCCGCCGCAGGCGCACCCTGAGCCTGCTGAGGGCCGCGGGCGGTGTCCTCCTCGTCACCGCCGGTGTCACCGGGGTCTTCGTCCTCCAGGGCTCCGCCGCCCACCTCGGCTCCGTCCTCCAGGCGGCCCTCGCGGTCCTCGTCGGGATAACGCTCCTCGCGGGGCCGTATCTCGTCCGCATGACCCAGGACCTCTCCGAGGAGCGCCTGATGCGCATCCGTGCCCAGGAGCGCGCGGAGGTCGCGGCCCACGTCCACGACTCGGTGCTGCACACCCTGACCCTGATCCAGCGCAACGCGGAGAACGCGAGCGAGGTGCGCCGCCTCGCCCGCGCCCAGGAGCGCGACCTGCGCACCTGGCTGTACAAACCCGAGGGCACCGGCAAGGACGAGGCCGACGAACCCACCGACCTCGCCGACGCCGTGCGGCGCAACGCGGCCGAGGTCGAGGACAAGCACGGCGTCCCCATCGAGGTCGTGGTCGTCGGCGACTGCCCGCTCGACGAGAGAACCGGCGCGCAGATGCAGGCCGCGCGTGAGGCGATGGTCAACGCCGCCAAGTACGGTGGCGAGGGCGGGGCCGTACAGGTGTACGCCGAAGTCGAGGGCAGGAAGGTCTTCGTGTCCGTGCGGGACCGCGGCCCCGGCTTCGACCTCGACTCGATACCCGCCGACCGGATGGGTGTCAGACAATCGATCATCGGCCGCATGGAGCGCCATGGCGGCACGGCCCGGCTGCGTGCGGTGCCGGGCGGCGGCACGGAGGTCGAGCTGGAGATGGAGAGGGCGGAGAAGACGTCATGAGCGACCCCACCGAGGCGAACACCGAACCCGTGGAGCCGACGCCGGCCGGCGGCGCGGGAGAGCGGCACGTGCGCGTGGTCCTCGTCGACGACCACCGCATGTTCCGTACGGGCGTCCAGGCCGAGATCGGCCGGACCGAGGAGACCGGTGTCGAGGTCGTCGGGGAGGCCGCGGACGTCGACCAGGCCGTCACCGTCATCACCGCGACCCGTCCCGAGGTCGTCCTCCTCGACGTCCATCTCCCGGGCGGCGGCGGGGTCGAGGTGCTGCGCCGGTGCGCGCCCTTGATGGCCGACGCCGAGCAGCCCGTCCGCTTCCTCGCCCTGTCCGTCTCGGACGCGGCAGAGGACGTCATCGGAGTGATCCGGGGCGGTGCGCGCGGCTATGTGACGAAGACGATCACCGGCACGGACCTCGTCGACTCCGTCTTCCGCGTCCAGGAGGGCGACGCGGTCTTCTCGCCGCGCCTGGCCGGCTTCGTCCTGGACGCCTTCGCCTCCACCGACGCCCCGCCGGTCGACGAGGACCTCGACCGCCTCACCCAGCGCGAGCGCGAGGTGCTGAGGCTCATCGCGCGCGGTTACGCCTACAAGGAGATCGCCAAGCAGCTGTTCATCTCGGTGAAGACGGTCGAGTCCCATGTCTCGGCGGTGCTGCGGAAGTTGCAGCTGTCGAACCGTCATGAGCTGACCCGGTGGGCGACGGCTCGCCGACTGGTCTGACGCGGGTACCGCTCGCGCTCACACCACGCGCGTGGCGCCCGCGAACGGCATCTGGTCGATCGGTGCCACCCGCACCGGAGCCGACGGGTTCGGGGCGTGGATCATCTGCCCGTTGCCGATGTAGAGGCCGACGTGGCTGATGCCCGAGTAGAAGAACACCAGGTCTCCGGGGAGGAGCTCGGAGCGGGAGACCCGCCGCCCGGCGTCGATCTGGGCGTAGGTGGTGCGGGGCAGGGAGATGCCCGCGGAGCGGTAGGCGGCCTGGATGAGGCCCGAGCAGTCGAAGGCGTCCGGGCCGGTGGCGCCCCATACGTAGGGGCTGCCGAGCTTGGCGTAGGCGTAGGAGACGGCCGCCGCGGCACGGGAGTTGGGAGCCTCCGTAGTGGCGGCGCCCGGGGTCGCCAGCTCCTCGCGTGCGCCCGTCGTGGCCCGTGAGGCGCGGTCCCCGTCGCCGCCGAGCACCGCCCGTTCCTCGGCCGGCAGCTGGGACAGCAGCCTGCGGGCCGCGCCCAGTTTCCCGGTGATCGTCTTCTTGTGCCGCTTCAGCTCCGCCTGGCGCGACTTCAGCGAGGCCAGCTCGATGTGCGCGGCCCCGCGCAACTGCTCGATCTCCCGCAGCTGCCGGCGCACGTTCGCCACCGAGGCGGCCTGGCGGGTACCGGCCCGTTCGACGAACTCGGCGCTGTCCAGGTACCGGTCGGGGTCGTCGGTCAGGGCGAGCTGCATCGCAGGGTCCAGGCCGCCGCCGCGGTACTGCGCCGCGGCGATCGAACCCAGCGCGTCCCGCGCCTCGTTGAGCTGTTCCGTCCTGCGGGCCGCCTCGTCCCGCAGGCCGTCCAGCCGGTTCTCGGCCGCCTCGGCCTGCTCCTTCGCGCCGTTGTACTTCTCGGTGGCCGCCTCGGCCTCCTGGTACAGCTGGTCCACCTTCGCCTTGACCTGGGCCGGGGTGAGCTGCGGCTGGGCGTGTCCGATCCCGTCGAAGCCCGTCGCGGTCGCGGCCCCCGCGAGGGCGATCGTCGCTGCCGTACGGACCGTATGGCCGCCGGCCGAGCGCCTGCGGGGCTTGCGGTGCGCTGCCACGTGGACTGCACGTCCTTTCGTACGTTCGTCCGCCCCGGACTCGGGACGTACGAACGCCAGGGGGGAGCGGCCGTACGACCGCCCGGGGCGGTGTGCGCGTCCGGCGACGGCCTGCACAGGGGGAGCGGGCCGCCGCCGGACCTTCTCGGCGGTGGTGGCCGACTGCCGCCCCTGGCCCGGGCGGCGGTGGGGAGCCGGTCACCTGGTGGAGGACGCTAAACCTGACCGTGTCCGAGAGGTGACGGGTTGTGCGGAACTGCCGTCAGGGGACCGCCGGGTGATCGAAGGTGACCGTGCTGCCGGGGTGCCGCCGTCGACTTCGCGCGGGGCGGTGACCGAACTCCGGATTCCAGGAGCCGTGACGGGCGGGGAGTGCTATAGGGCGCATATATGCAAGATCTGCTCCAGGGGCCGGTGCGAGCGTCCCTGGGGCCCCGGCATAGGCTCCGGCCTCATGGACGTACTCATCCATCTCTTCGTCGGCCTGCACATCATCGGCATCGCCTCGCTGCTGGGCGGCTTCCTCACCCAGATGAAGGCGATGGGCCGGGGCACCGCCCGCTTCGTCCCCGCGATGCTGCACGGCGCCGCGACCATGCTGGTCACCGGGGTGATCCTGGTCGGCCTCAACCAGGCCGACGACCAACACGTCAACAACATCAAGATCGGCGTGAAGCTGGCCCTGCTGATCGTGATCCTCGGCCTCGTCTATGTGAAGCGGGACGACGAGACGGTGGACAAGCGGCTGTTCGGCCTGGTCGGCGCGCTGACCACGGCCAATGTCTTCATCGCGGTGCTGTGGACCTGACGGCGGCGAGGGCGGAGCCGACCGCCCCAGCGGCGACGGCCAGCCAGGCCGCAACCGAGATCCACAGCAGCACCTCACCCGGGGTCCGCGGCCACGGCACGTCCGCGGCGGCGGGGACCGACAGGGTCGCGACCGCCGTCATCCCCATGGGGAACACGGTGGCCCAGCGGCGTACGTCGTAGCGCGGTCGCGGCCGTACGCACTCGGCCGCCAGCAGGACGACGTACCAGGCCAGAGAGAGAACCAGCAAGGCGACGGTCACCGCGCGCAGGACGCCGTGGTCGTCGTCGTTCCACAGGTACAGGCGCGTGCTCTCGGCGGCGAGGAGCCTCGAGCCGGCGAGCGCCGAGATGGCGAGCGCGCCGCCCGCGATCCACTGGTCGCCCGGTCCGACCAGCACCTGGCGCAGGTCGAAGAGGTAGAGCGCGACGCCGTAGAGGACCAGGCCGAGCCAGAACAACGTGAGCGCCGTGTGCGCGAGCCATGCCGCCGACTCGGCCGCGGCGAGCGTGGCGCACAGGACCGCGAGGCCCTGGGTGGCCACACAGCACAGGAACACCCCGCCGGGCATCTTCCGCTTCCAGTGCCGCACGACGAGCACCGTCAGCACCGGCCACAGCAGCGCGGACAGCGCCAGCAGCGCCTCGGCGAGGGTCTGCCGGCCCAGCGCGGAGAATCGGATGCCGAGCACGGTGGTCGCCGCCACGGCCGTCAGGCCGCCCGGTGTCCCGGCGTCCGCGGCCCAGCGCGCGCGCTCCCCCAGCAGTCCTGCGGCGAACTCGGCGGCCAGCCCCAGCCAGGCCGCGCAGCCGATCACCAGGGCGATCCGCGACAGCGTCTCGTGGCCGGCCAGATGGAGCCCGACCGACAGGATGCCGGTCGCCATCACGGCGGCCCCGGCCGCGGGCGGGCGCCGTGTCCACCAGGCGCGCAGGGGGGAGTGGGGGGAGGGAGCGGGCATGGGTCGATGCTAGGAAGCTCCCCGCGCCGTGCGAGCGGGGCGCGCACGCGCGTGCGGGGAAATGCACGCGAGTGCGGGCTCTGAGCGACCGGCCGAAGAGCCCTGGTCCTCAGAGCCCGAGTCCTCAGGCCGGGCGGACCACGCTGTGGATCCCCGACTCGCCGTCGTAGTAGATCGACTCCTCACGGACGTACGCGCCCGGCTTGGGGGCGTGGATCATCATGCCGTTGCCGATGTAGAGGCCCACGTGGCTGATGTCGTCGTAGAAGAAGACCAGGTCACCGGGCTGCGCGTCGGCCAGGGAGACCGTGGTGCCGGCGTTGACCTGGTCGTAGGTGACGCGGGGGAGGTCGACGCCGGCGGCCTTCCAGGCGGCCTGGGTGAGCCCTGAGCAGTCGTAGGAGTCGGGGCCGGTGGCCCCCCAGACGTACGGCTTGCCGACCTGCGCGCGGGCGAAGGCGATGGCCTTGGCGGCCTTGGTGGCGTACGAGGAGTCGGGCGCCGTCGACGTGCTCTCCTGAGGGGCGGTGGCCTCCTGCGCGGCTTTCTCCGCCGCCGCCTGCTGCTGCGCCAGCTCCGCCGCCTTGCGGGCCGCCTCCTGCTGCTTGCGCTGCTCGATCGCCGCGAGACGCGCCTTCTCCTGGGCGGTCAGCTCCGACAGCAGCTCGCGCGCGTCGGCGAGCTTCTTCTGGACGGTCGCCTTGGCGGTCTTCAGGTCGCTCTGCGTCTCGGTGAGCGTCCGAAGGCTCTGGGAGGCCTCCTGGCGCTTCTTCATCGTCGTGGACTGCTCGGAGACGTAGTCGTCGACGGCGCCCTTCTGGCGGCTCGTCAAGCGGCCCATCAGCTGGGTCTGGTCGAAGTAGTCCTGCGGGGTGTCGGCGAGCAGGAACGTCGCCGTGCCGGGCGCGGCGGCGCCGGTGCGGTACTGGGCCGCGGCGAAGGAACCGAGTTCCTCCCGTGCCTCGTTGAGCTTCTGGGTGCGCTGGGCGACGTCCTCCAGGAGCGTGTCCACCTGCTTGCGCTGCTTGGTGGTCTTCTCCTTGGCGGCGTTGTAGTTGTCGGTCGCGGACTCGGCCTGGCGGTAGAGGTCGTCGACCTTCTTCTCGACCTCTTCGAGACTCGGCCTGTCATCGGCCGGCGCGGCGTTCGCCGACTGGGACAGCAGGGCCACGGAGGTGAGGGCGGCCGTCGCGAGGGCCGGGGTCCGTATGCCTGCTACGCGCGTACCGACGGGACGCGACTTGCGGTGCGACGCCAAGGGAGGCGACTCCTTCCCGTGCTCCGCCTACCGGGTTAGCTGTCGGGTTCGGGCGAGGTGCTTCGGAAGGTTTGCCCTACGGCCCTTCCCTGCGTGGGAGTCGGCCGATTCACCCCGGGTTCGGTGGGTCCCCGGCTCCGGGCGCGCGGCGGCGCTGCGGACTCGGCGGAGGCCGTGCGGCCCGGCGAGGTTCGCCGGAGGGGGTCGTACGGCCTGCCCGGAACGGTAGCCAACCGGTGTGGCCCGTGTGAAGGTTGATGTTCGATATGCCCGATACATTTTCGTGACCTTGGTCCCCAGGCGTCGCCGCGCGTGGCCAACCCGGGGTGAACTGTGATGATTTGGGTCTGTTTCCTCCGGGAGTGACGGGTGACGGGTGACGGGTGACGGGTGACGGGTAAGGCGGTGCGGGACGGCCGTGCCGTGGTGACCAAGGTCTCGCGGGGCGAGCGCACCAACCTGCGGGTGCCGTTCCCGGCGGGCGTCGCCGTCGGCCCTGCGGCGGCCGGACCCGCCTCTCGGCCCGGTCGGTCGCGGACAGCGTCCGGGGGTGCCGGAGGGCAGGTCCGGAAGATCATCGGCTGTTGATACCGGTGGATGTTCTCAGGGCGGCGGCGGTGTGTCAGTGGGGCACCCTAGACTCGGAGAGCGATGAGCAGCCTCTTTGACGACAGCTTCCTGGCGGACCTCCAGGCCCCTCGGGCCCACGGGGAAGAACCGCCGCCGCCCGAGGACGAGCACGGACCGGAGCAGGTTCCGGACGACCTGTTCGGCGGGAAGTTCGACGTGCCCCCGGACCGGGACGCCTACTACCGCGACGGAGCCCCGCGCCCGGTGGTGGACCCGGCCGCCCTCCTGGAGGGGCTGAACGAGAACCAGCGCGCGGCCGTCGTGCACTCCGGCACCCCGCTGCTCATCGTGGCCGGTGCCGGCTCCGGCAAGACCCGGGTGCTCACCCACCGCATCGCCCACCTCCTCGGCGAGCGCAATGTCCACCCGGGCCAGATCCTCGCGATCACCTTCACCAACAAGGCCGCGGGCGAGATGAAGGAGCGCGTCGAGCAGCTCGTCGGCCCGCGCGCGAACGCGATGTGGGTGATGACCTTCCACAGCGCGTGCGTGCGGATCCTGCGGCGGGAGTCGAAGAAGCTCGGGTTCACCTCCTCCTTCTCGATCTACGACGCCGCCGACTCCAAGCGCCTCATGGCGCTGGTCTGCCGCGACCTGGACCTCGACCCCAAGCGGTACCCGCCGAAGTCCTTCAGCGCCAAGATCAGCAACCTGAAGAACGAGCTGATCGACGAGGAGGACTTCGCCGCCCAGGCCACGGACGGCTTCGAGAAGACCCTCGCCCAGGCCTACGCCATGTACCAGTCGCGCCTGCGCGAGGCGAACGCCCTCGACTTCGACGACCTGATCATGACGACGGTCAACCTGCTCCGGGCGTTCCCCGATGTCTCCGAGCACTACCGCCGCCGTTTCAGGCATGTCCTCGTCGACGAGTACCAGGACACCAACCACGCGCAGTACGCCCTGGTCAGGGAGCTGGTCGGGACCTCCGAACACCCCGTGGACGTACCGCCGAGCGAGCACGACCTGCCGCCCGCCGAGCTCTGCGTGGTCGGTGACGCCGACCAGTCGATCTACGCCTTCCGCGGCGCGACCATCCGCAACATCCTCCAGTTCGAGGAGGACTACCCGGACGCGACGACGATCCTCCTGGAGCAGAACTACCGCTCCACCCAGACGATCCTCACCGCCGCCAACGCCGTCATCGAGCGCAACGAGTCCCGCCGCCCCAAGAACCTGTGGACCAACGCGGGCGCGGGCGCGCGCATCACCGGCTATGTCGCCGACACCGAGCACGACGAGGCGCAGTTCGTCGCCGACGAGATAGACCGCCTCACGGACGCGGGCGACGCGAAGGCCGGCGATGTCGCCGTCTTCTACCGCACCAACGCACAGTCCCGTGTCTTCGAAGAGGTCTTCATCCGCGTCGGCCTGCCCTACAAGGTCGTCGGCGGCGTCCGCTTCTACGAGCGCAAGGAGGTCCGGGACGTCCTGGCCTACCTGCGCGTCCTCGCCAACCCCGAGGACTCCGTACCCCTGCGGCGCATCCTGAACGTCCCCAAGCGGGGCATCGGCGACCGCGCCGAGGCGATGATCGACGCCCTGTCCCAGCGCGAGAAGATCAGCTTCCCGCAGGCGCTCAAGCGCGTCGACGAGGCATACGGCATGGCCGCGCGCTCCACCAACGCCGTGAAGCGCTTCAACGTCCTGATGGAGGAGCTCCGCACGATCGTCGAGTCCGGCGCGGGCCCGGCGACCGTGGTGGAAGCCGTCCTCGAACGCACCGGCTATCTCGCCGAGTTGCAGGCCTCCACCGACCCGCAGGACGAGACCCGCATCGAGAACCTCCAGGAACTCGCCGCCGTGGCCCTGGAGTTCGAGCAGGAGTCCGGCGAGGAAGAGGCGTCCGGCTCGCTCTCCGACTTCCTGGAGCGGGTCGCGCTCGTGGCCGACTCCGACCAGATCCCCGACGAGGACGAGGACGGCTCCGGCGTCATCACCCTGATGACCCTGCACACCGCCAAGGGCCTGGAGTTCCCGGTCGTCTTCCTCACCGGCATGGAGGACGGCGTCTTCCCGCACATGCGCGCCCTCGGCCAGGCCAAGGAGCTGGAGGAGGAGCGGCGCCTGGCGTACGTCGGCATCACGCGCGCGCGTGAGCGGCTGTATCTGACCCGGTCCTCCCTGCGCAGCGCGTGGGGGCAGCCGTCGTACAACCCGCCCTCCCGCTTCCTGGAGGAGATCCCGGCGCAGCACGTCGACTGGAAGCGCACAGGGGCGGTCGGCGCTCCGGCGGGGCCGGTCTCGGGAGTCGCCGCGTCGCTGTCCTCGTCCCGGTCCCGCTCCTCGGCGTCGGGCGCGTCCGGCTTCGCGACGCGCAGGAGCGCGGAGAAGCCGGTGGTGTCCCTGGCCGTCGGCGACCGGGTCACCCACGACCAGTTCGGTCTGGGCACGGTGGTCGGGGTGAAGGGCACGGGCGCGAACGCCGAGGCGACGATCGACTTCGGGGAGGCGAAGCCGAAGCGGCTGCTGCTGCGGTACGCGCCGGTGGAGAAGCTGTAGCTCCGAAGGGGGCTGGGCCCGGGGGTTACGTCGGGTCCAGCCCGTGGCTGCGCAGCCACGGCAGCGGGTCTATGGCCGAACCGCCCGCCGGGTGCACCTCGAGGTGCAGGTGGGGGCCGGTCGAGTTGCCGGAGTTGCCGGAGTAGGCGATCGGGTCGCCGGCCTTGACCGTGGTGCCGGAGGCGACGCGGTAGCTGGAGAGGTGGCAGTACCACGTCTCCGTGCCGTCCTTCGCCGTCACGACCATCATGTTGCCGTACGCGCTGTTCCACTGCGTCCGGACGGTGCCGTCGGTCACGGCCATCACCGTTGTGCCGTACGACACCGGGAAGTCGATGCCGGTGTGGACGGACATCCAGTTGACGCCGGCCTGCCCGAAATAGGCGCTGAGTCCCCGCTGTGCGACCGGAAGCGCGAACTTCGGGCGCAGCCGCTCCTTGCGGGCCGCCTCCTCCGCCGCCTTCCTCTTCTCGGCCACCTGCTGGGCCTTGAGGTCGATGCGTTCCTGCGTACGGCTGGCCCGGTCGGCGAAGTCGTCGGCACCGGCCGCAAGGCTCTCGAGCTGGGTGTCCAGCTTGTTGTTCGCGATGGCCGGCTGGACGGCGGTGTCCGCGAGGGTCGTCGAGGTGTCCTGGTCGTCGCCGGTCAGCGTGCCGACCGAGGCGGCGGCCATCCCGGCGACACCCATGACGCACGCCGAGGGCACGGCGATCGTCAGCAGCGCGGAGCGCTTGGCGGGCATACGGCGGCGGGAGCGGTTGGCGTTGCGCGCGGCGACGCGGGAGCCCGGGGCGGGGGCCGTGGTCGGAGCGGCCTCTTCCTGGTCGTCCAGGAGCGGGACGTCGGCGTCGTGCACCGCGGGCATCTCGCCAGTGGCGGTGGCATCCGTGGCGGCGCTCGGCTCGTCGTCGTGCGAGGTGTGTTCGCCGTAGGCGTCGCCGTAAGGATTCGCCTCGCCGTACGCGTGGGTCTCGGCGTAAGCGTGCGTCTCGTCGTACCCGGCCTGCTCGAAGGCGGCCGTCGGCTGCGGCTCGGCCGCCGTGCCGTCGGAGTTCCACTGCGTGGCGTCGTACGTCCCGGTGTCGAAGGTCTGCGTGCCCCATTCCCAGTGCTGGGTCTGGTCGGCCTGGCCCGCGGACGGGTCCGCCTGGTGCCAGGAGCTCGCGTCCCACTGGCCGCTGTGATCGGGGCTGCCTGCCTGCGGCGGGATCGCGGCGAGCTGCTGCTCGGCGCCCCACTGCGTGGCGTCGTACGCGCCGGTGTCGTAGGCGGCGTGGTGCTGGGCCGCGTACATGTCGTAGTTCAGGGTCTGGTGACCGCCCGTGGTCCACGGCGAGGCGTCGTACGAACCGGTGGCGTCGCCCGGCATGTCGCCGAAGAGCGGGTCGGCCGCGAAGGTGCTGGTGGCCTGTGCGCAGGTCGCGCCCGTGGCGTCGAAACCGGTGGCGTCGTAGCCGCCGTACGGGGTGAAGTCGCCGTACTGGGCTTCCTGGGTGCCGTACGACGCGTAGTGCGACGAGTCGGCGTCGGAGGCCGGAGTCGGGGTGGTCATGGTCCCCGACGGGTGACGGTCGTTCACCAACTTCTCTTTCGCCTCGACAACAGGGGCTGCCAGAGCAGTGCGGCGACTGTACCCGGCGGTATGCGGGCGCGACAATCTTCAACTGGTTTTACGCGCGCAGGAAACGGGCATTCGGCTGTGTTTCGGGGGACTGCGGGCGCGACTTTGGCTCTGTGTTCGACGTTTGTTCGATGTCGGTCCCCGGTCCGGTGCCTGTCGGTGGGCTGTCGCGGGCCTGTGGGACGAGCTGCGGGCGGCCCGCGTGCGACGGCCGATACGACCGTTACGCCACGGTCAGTCCGCTCGCGCGGTCGGCCGTCTCCTCCCCGGCCCGCGCGGTGTCGAGCACCTGCCGTATGCCGGTCGCGACCGCGGGGTGCACGGGCAGGGCGAGATGTCCGATCCCGCTCACCCGGACGTTCTGTGCCATCAGGTCCTCATGGTCGATGCAGGCGGCCTCCAGCGGGTCCATCACATGGTCGAGGTCGCTCCAGAAGCTGACGAAGTGCGTACGGCAGCCCGGGGCCGGCTGGGTGAGCTCTTCGAGCACCTCCGAGCCGGGGCGCATCTGGCGCACGATCGGGTGCGCGTTCGCCAGGGGCGCCACCCGGGTGCCGGAGTGCGGGGTGCCGAGCGTCACCAGCGTGCGGACCCGGGAGTCACCGCCCAGTCGCTGCACGTAGTACCGCGCGATCAGGCCGCCGAGGCTGTGCCCGACCACGTCGACCCGCTCGCTGCCCGTGCGCTCGCAGATCCCCTCTATGTGCCGGCCGAGCAGCTCCGCCGCGGCGCGGATGTCGCAGGTCAGCGGGGAGTAGTTCAGCGACTCGATCTGCTGCCTGCCGTGCTGGGCGAGGCTGCGGCGCAGGAGCACGAAGACCGAACGGTTGTCGATGAAGCCGTGCAGCAGGACGACCGGGGGCTTGGCCTCCGTCGGCAGTTGCGCGGCGCCGTTCTCCGGTGCGGGGAGCGGGGGCAGGGGGGAGCGGCGCTCCTGGGTGATGCCGGACGGGTAGAGCAGGAGGTGTCCCGCGAGGATCGCGATCTCGAGCGCGGTCGCCTTCAGGAGGGCCAGGGAGACTCCCGCCAGCCTGCCGGGAAGCAGTCGCTGGCAGAGCGGAAGAAAGGGCAGCGCCGCCCTGGTGACCTTCATGGCCGACCTCCTGTCGGCACACGGGAGGACTGCTCCGTCCCCCGTGTGCGCTCATGGGCAGTCGCGGCGAAGGTCGTCGTCGACACCGGCGTGGCGCGAGAGGGGCATGGAGGGTGGGTGCGGCGGTCGGCGCTCGGTCCCGGGACCGCCGATGCGGTCGGCGGAGCTGACGGAACCGGTGGTGCGGGCGACGCCGACGGTACCGGTGGCTGTGCCGGCCGTATCGGTGGTGCCGATGGTGCTTGTGGTGCTGGTGTTGCGCCGGTGACGTGAGGAGTCGCCCTGTCGGTGTGGCGACGAGGCTCCCCGCTGTCGTGCCTTACCTGTCCTGCGTGCCCTTCGTGCCGTCGCCGGCGCGCCGCGCCACCGTGACGCGCGGCCTGCGGCGCGGCGGTGCGGCGACCTCGTTGCGGCTCCCGAACGTGTCCCACCATGAGATTTCCCCCTCGGTCACCACTGGAAACTGCATCGTGCGAGATGGTGGCGATAACGTTCGTTCACATTCCCGGTCTGTGCGGTACTAGTCGGTAGGAATGGACGCAGTCGCTTCATGGAGGCAGTGATGGGTGTGTCAGCCGGTCCGATCCGCGTAGTGGTGGCCAAGCCGGGCCTCGACGGCCATGATCGCGGAGCCAAGGTGATCGCGAGGGCCCTGCGCGACGCGGGGATGGAGGTCATCTACACCGGCCTCCACCAGACTCCCGAGCAGATCGTCGACACGGCGATCCAGGAGGACGCCGACGCGATCGGGCTCTCCGTCCTCTCCGGCGCCCACAACACCTTGTTCGCCGCGGTGATCGACCTGCTCAAGGAGCGGGAGGCCGAGGACATCCTGGTGTTCGGCGGCGGGATCATCCCGGAGGCGGACATCCCTCCGCTGAAGGAGAAGGGGGTCGCCGAGATCTTCACGCCGGGGGCGACGACTCAGTCGATCGTGGACTGGGTCCGGGAGAACGTACGGCAACCGGCCGGCGCGTAGGACCCGCCTGCCGGATCCCGGGGGCGGGCCGGTCGGGGCGGCGGGAGCGCACCGACTCTCGTGGCGCGGCAGATTTTCCTCCCCCGCGGCGAACGTCTACGTGCCCTCCAGCTCCTCCGCCATCGCCGCCCGCAACCGCAAGGTCGTCACCAGCCGCTGGAACGCCTCGGCCCAGTAACCCCCCGCCCCGGGACTCGCGTCCTCCCCCTCGTCCGGCACCGCCATCAGCCCCTCCAGCCGCCCCGCCTCGGCCGGATCGAGACACCGCTCCGCCAGCCCCATCACCCCACTGAAGCTCCACGGGTAACTCCCCGCGTCCCGAGCGATGTTGAGCGCGTCGACCACCGCCCGCCCGAGCGGCGGGGCCCACGGCACCCCGCACACCCCCAGCAGCTGGAACGCCTCGGACAACCCGTGCGTCGCTATGAACCCGGCGACCCACTCGGCCCGTTCGGCGGAGCCCAGCGTGCCCAGCAGCTTGGCCCGCTCCGCCAGCGACACCGCCCCCGGGCCTCCGGCCTCCGGTGCCGCGGGCGTCCCGAGCAGTGCCCGCGCCCATCCGGCGTCCCGCTGCCGTACGGCGGCCCGGCACCACGCCGCGTGCAGTTCGTTCCGCCAGTCGTCCGCCACCGGCAGCGCCACGATCTCCGCGGGCGTCCGCCCGCCGAGCCGCCCCGGCCACCCGCCCAGCGGCGCGGCCTCCACCAACTGCCCGAACCACCAGGATCGTTCCCCCCGGCCGGAGGGCGCCTTCGGTACGACGCCGTCGCGCTCCATGCCCGAGTCGCACTCGTGCGGCGCCTCCACGACGATCGTCGGCGTGTCCCGCGTGTGGTCGACGGCCACGCACGCCCCGGCCCTGACCGCCATCCGCGCCGCCAGCGCCGAATCCGGCAGCGCGGACAGCAACTCCGCGGCGGTGGCCCGTACGTTGCGGCTCCGGTCGGCCAGCGTCTGCTCCAGGAACGGCTCGTCGTCCGGCCCCAGCCCCGTGCGCAGCGAGTCGAGGAACATCAGCCTGTCCTCGGCCCGCTCGGTCGTCCACGTCGTCGCGAGCAACTCGCGCGCGGCAGCGGGGTCCCGGGCCCGTATCGCCGCCAGGAGCGCCACCCGCTCGGCGAACAGGCCCTCCTCCCACAGCAGCCGGATTCCCGCGGTGTCCTGCGCCGGCGGCAGCGCGGCGCCGCCACCGGGTGTCGCCCGCAGGGCGAACCGCCAGTCCGGGTTCAGCCGGGCGAGCCAGGTGGCCCGCGAGCCCGCGAACGCAAGCACCGCCGGCCGCAGATCCGTACGTCCCCGGGCCGCGTCCAGCAACGCGGGCAGCAGCTGCGGGGGCGCCGCGTAACCGTGGGTGTTCGCCGCCGCGAGCCACTGCGGGAGCAGCTCCATCAGATCCGGTGCGGTACCCCTGCGGCTACCGCCGCCCGTGCCCGGCCGGTCGGCGAGCAGCATCGCGAGCCGGCGCCCCGCCGCCGCGGGCAGCTCAGGGCGCGGGTCCTCGGGCGCCGGCTGCGGCCGCTGCACCGCGCGCGCGGGCCGCAGCCCGGCCCGCCGCCGTACCGTCTCCATTGCCGCCGCGTCCAGCAACGCCACCGGCGCCTCGGGACCGGGCTCGATGCCGGGTGGCGTGCGGCGCGCGGTGCCGAGCAGGGCCGAGGTGACGAGTTCCTCCCAGGCGTCCGGCGCGGAGGTCGTGTCCCTCGCGGAGGTCCTGTCCATGCGGTTCCTTTCCGTCCGGTCGGGTGCTGGGTCGATTCCGTTCAGCACAGCCGCACCGCCTCGCCCGCGCCCTCCGGCCACGCCGTCAGCGGGGTGAAGCCGCGGTGGCCGCACTCGCCGAAGACCTTCACCGGGGCCCCGCCGGAGAGCGCGACCAGGCGCCACAGGCCCGGACGGGAGCGGGCGGAGGCGGTGAGCGGCAGGGCCGAGTCGCCCTCCGCGTCGGCCAGTTGCCAGGAGTCCCCGTCCGGGGCGGGTATCACCCGGTCCAGGGTCACGGGGACGGAGTCCAGCCACGGGTCGTCGCGCAGTGCCTCGCCGTAGCGAGCGGCCGCCTCTTCGGTTGTCATCCCCCGCGGGCGGGCCGCCGACGGCGCGGGCGGTGCGAACCGCTCGCCGAGCGCCGCCCGCGGCTGACCGGTACCGGGATAGGGGGACACCTCCGCCTCCAGCTCAAGACCCACCGGCAGCGCCAGTTCGGGGGCGCGACCGGCCGCGCCGTAGGAAAGGAGCAGTGCCGTGCGGCCCGAGTCCGTGCCGTGCAGCCAGATCCGGCGGGTCGTCAGACGGGAGTCCGCCGTGTCGTACTGGGCGAGGACCAGCCAGCGGTCCCGCATCGCGGGGCCGTCCGCCGAGGCGGGCAGGCCGATCCGGGAGCGGACCGTCGACGCGAGGCCGTCCGGCAGCCGCTCGCGGCGCAGCCAGCCCCGGTCGAGGAGGTGGAGGAGAGCGCACTCCTCCAGCAGCCGCACCGGCCAGCCCGGACCGGACGACGGGATCGACCCCAACTCCCGCACCCGCGCCGCCAGTCCCGGCGCCTGTGCGTCGACCATGCGCGCGGCCGTCTCCTCCCACATGCCGTACCCCGCCTGCTCCGCTCCCGCCAGACCACCGCGCAGCAGATCCGCCAGCCGCTGCTCCAGCTCCGTCGCGCCCGCCGTGATCCGCACGGCCCGGCGCTCCGCCCTGCGCCGGGCCGCCTCCGGATCACCGGCCCCTGAGGCGGAACCGGCCGCGTCCGTCGCCCGCTTCTCCTGCGCCCGCCGCCGTCTCCCCTCTATCCACTGCTCCGCCCAGTCCGGCGCCGGTCCCGGCGGCACCGCACCCTCCCCACCGGCCCAGAGCAGCAACAGCCCGAGCGCGTGCTTGCACGGGAACTTGCGGCTCGGGCAACTGCACTTGTATGCCGGACCTGCGGCGTCCGCGATGTCGATGACCGTCTGATACGGCTTGCTGCCAGTGCCCTTGCACAGCCCCCACACCGTCCCCTCGTCGGAACTGCCCGCCTCGGACCACGGCCCGGCCGCACCGAGTTTGCTTCCCGCTTTGCGTGAAGCGGCGTCAGGAGCCAGTGCCAGCACCTGATCCGCCGTCCAGCGCACCCCCTGCTGAGTCATGTCTTCGACGGTAGATCCCCCCACTGACAATCGGACCCGGACCGACCGCCGCTGCGGCCCCGTGGGCGCGTTTGCGCAGGTCGGATCGCATTGTCAGTGGCGTGGTGCACGGTTGGTGACAGATCCGAACCGGCCGAGCTGGAGGGGGCCTCAGCCATGTCTGTGTCCGTTGAACCGACGACCGTGGAACCGAAGCGGGGAGAACCGGCCGAGGCGTTGCGGCCGCATGCCGAGGAAGCCTTCGCCGGTGAGCTCGCCGCGCTGGCCGCGCGGGACGACCGCCCGCGCCCGGCCCGCTGGAAGCTGTCGCCGTGGGCGGTGGCGACGTACCTCCTCGGCGGCACCCTGCCGGACGGCACGGTGATCAGCCCGAAGTACGTGGGCCCGCGGCGCCTCGTCGAGGTCGCCGTCACCACCCTCGCCACCGACCGCGCCCTGCTTCTCCTTGGTGTGCCCGGCACCGCGAAGACCTGGGTCTCCGAGCACCTGGCCGCGGCGGTCAGCGGAGACTCGACGCTGCTCGTGCAGGGCACGGCGGGCACACCGGAGGAGGCGATCCGGTACGGCTGGAACTACGCGCAACTGCTCGCCAACGGCCCGAGCCGGGACGCGCTCGTGCCCAGCCCGGTGATGCGGGCCATGGCGGAGGGGATGACGGCGCGAGTGGAGGAGCTGACCCGTATCCCGGCCGACGTGCAGGACACGCTGATCACGATCCTGTCCGAGAAGACGCTGCCGATACCGGAGCTGGGCTCGGAGGTGCAGGCGGTCCGCGGCTTCAACCTCATCGCCACGGCCAACGACCGCGACCGCGGGGTCAACGACCTCTCCAGCGCCCTGCGACGCCGTTTCAACACGGTCGTGCTGCCGCTGCCGGAGAGTGTCGAGGCCGAGGTCGGCATCGTCTCGCGCCGCGTCGACCAGATCGGCCGCTCCCTCGACCTGCCGGCCGCGCCCGACGGCATCGCCGAGATCCGCCGTGTCGTGACGGTCTTCCGGGAGCTGCGCGACGGGGTGACGTCCGACGGCCGTACCAAGCTCAAGTCACCCAGCGGCACGCTGTCGACGGCCGAGGCCATCTCCGTCGTCACCGGCGGCCTCGCCCTCGCCGCCCATTTCGGCGACGGCGTCCTGCGGGCGGGCGACGTCGCCGCGGGCATCCTCGGCGCCGTCGTCCGCGATCCGGCGGCCGACCGGGTCGTCTGGCAGGAGTACCTGGAGGCGGTCGTCCGCGAGCGGGACGGCTGGAAGGACTTCTACCGGGCCTGCCGGGAGGTGAGTGCGTGAACGACGGCCCAGGGCGCTCGCGGGTGGTTTCGGGGAGGGCCGTTCAAGGGTGCGGAGACGGCGGAGACAAGGGGACGGTCGTGACTGGTGTGGAGCGGGGCGGCGGCAACGGGACCGGGTGGGGCGACCGGGACGACTCCAAGTGGCCACGGAGGGGAGGGGGTCGGCGTGACGGGCGTGGGTGAGGTCGAGAGCGGAGCGGCGAGCGGTTCCACAGGGGCCGGGGGCGAGGGGTCGACCGGTGGGACGGGGCCGGGGGACGGGGGAGCGGTTCGGGGCGGTGCGTCCGGGGACGGGGGAGTGGTCGTCGCGAGCGTTCACGACGGTGAGGGTGTGGTCGGCGTCGGCGTTCAGGGGAGCCGGAAGTCCCGGTCCGGGCCGTTGCTGCTCGGCGTGCGCCATCACGGGCCCGGGTCGGCGCGGGCCGTGCGGGCGGCGCTGGACGCGGCCCGGCCCCGGGTCGTGCTGATCGAGGGACCGCCGGAGGCCGACGTGCTGATCCCGCTGGCCGCCGAGGAGGACATGCGACCGCCGGTGGCGCTCCTCGCCCATGCCGTGGACGAGCCCGGCCGCTCGGCGTTCTGGCCGCTGGCCGAGTTCTCCCCGGAGTGGGTGGCGATCCGCTGGGCGCTGGAACACGAGGTTCCGGCCCGTTTCATCGACCTGCCGGCCACCCACACCTTGGCGTGGGGCAGAGACGAGGCGGGCGAGGGGCCGGCGGACCGACCGGACGAGCCCGCCGCCGAACCCGCCGCCGAGATGCCGGAGCCGACCGGGTCCGAGGCACCGGACGGTGGGGGCACGGACGGGACGGAGGAGTCCGCCGGCGGGGACACCGCTCCGGGCGACGGGGCCGCCGTTCACGACACCGTCCGTGTCGATCCCCTCGGGGTGCTTGCCGAGGCCGCCGGATACGACGATCCCGAGCGGTGGTGGGAGGACGTCGTCGAGCACCGCGGCGCGGGGCAGGGGGAGGTGTTCGAGCCGTTCACGGTGCTGGAAGAGGCGATGGAGGTGCTGCGGGAGACGTACGGAACCGGCGGCCACGACCGGGACCTCGTGCGGGAGGCGTACATGCGGCTCCAGCTGCGGGCGGCGCAGCGGGAGTTCGGGGACGACGTGGCCGTGGTGTGCGGAGCTTGGCACGTGCCCGCGCTGCGGCGGAGGAGCACGATCGCCGCCGACAAGGCGCTGCTGAAGGGGCTTCCCAAGGTCAAGGCGGACATGACCTGGGTGCCGTGGACGTACCGCAGGCTCTCCCGGCGCAGCGGCTACGGCGCCGGGATCGACTCGCCCGGCTGGTACGGGCACCTGTTCGGCGCGCCGGACCGGCCCGTCGAGCGGTGGCTGACCAAGGTGGCGGGGCTGCTGCGGGACGAGGACCGGATCGTGTCCTCGGCGCACGTCATCGAGGCCGTACGGCTGGCCGAGACGCTCGCGGCGATGCGCGGCCGCCCCCTGCCCGGCCTGAGCGAGACGACCGACGCGGTGCGGGCGGTGATGTGCGAGGGCTCGGACGTGCCGTTGGCGCTGGTGCACGACCGGCTGGTGGTCGGGGACGTCCTGGGGGAGGTGCCGCAGACGGCGCCGGCGGTGCCGTTGCAGCGGGACCTCGACCGCAGCCAGCGGCGGTTGCGGCTCAAACCGGAGGCCCTGGAGCGGGAGTTGGAGCTGGACCTGCGCAAGGAGAACGACGCGGAGCGCAGCAGGCTGCTGCACCGGCTGCGGCTCCTGGGCGTCGCGTGGGGTGAGCCGGCGGCCTCGCGGGGGAGCACGGGCACATTCCGGGAGACGTGGCGACTGCGGTGGGAGCCGGAGCTGTCGGTGCGGGTCGCCGAGGCGGGGGTGTGGGGCACGACCGTGCTCGCCGCCGCCACGGCCAAGGCGGAGTCGGACGCCGTCTCCGCGTCCGGGCTCGCCGACGTCACCGCCCTCGCGGAGCACTGTCTGCTGGCCGAACTCCCGGACGCCCTGCCCACGGTGATGCAGATCCTCGCCGACCGCGCCGCGCTGGACGCGGACGTCGGCCATCTCGCCCAGGCCCTGCCGGCCCTCGTCCGGTCCCTGCGCTACGGCGATGTGCGCGGTACCGACACCGGCGCCCTGACGGAGGTCGCGGCGGGCCTCGCCGAGCGGGTCTTCGTCGGTCTGCCGCCGGCCTGTGCCGCGCTCGACGCGGAGGCGGCGGCGGAGATGCGGAGTCATGTGGACGCGGTGCACGGGGCGGTGGGGCTGCTGGTCGAGGTGGCCGCCCCGGGCCGGGGTGGCGGGGATGACGCGCCCGCTCAGGCTCACCGTGGCCTTCGCGGCCGTTGGCAGGCCGTGCTCAAGGTGTTGTCCCTGCGGGACAGCGTGCCCGGTGTCATTCGGGGACGGGCTGTGCGACTGCTGCTGGACGACGGGGAGTTGGCGCAGGACGAGGCGGCGCGGCTCATGGGACTCGTCCTGTCGCCGGGGACGGAGCCGGCGGACGCGGCCGCGTGGATCGAGGGCTTCGTCGGGGGCGGGTCCGGCGGCGGGATGCTCCTCGTGCACGACGAGCGGCTGCTCGGGCTGGTCGACGCATGGCTGACCGGGGTGTCGGCGGCGGCGTTCACCGATGTGCTGCCGCTGCTGCGGCGCACGTTCTCGGCGTACGAGCCGGGAGTGCGCCGGACCCTGGGCGAACTGGTCCGGCGGGGCCCGGGACCGCGGGGGAGCGCGGCGGGAGCCGCTTCCGGGATACCGGGCTTCGGGGCCGGCCTCGACAGCGACCGGGCCGACGCGGTGCTGCCGGTGGTGCGGCTGCTGCTCGGCCTGGACGACGACCACGACGACGACTTGGCGCACGCCGACGACAACGACCTTGCGGGGGTGGCGGGATGACGACCGAGGTATCGCGGACACCGAGGGGCGGGGCCGACGGGACTGCCGCCGCTGCCGGGGGCGGGCGCTGGGGCGCACCCGGGAACAGGGCGGGGTCCCGGACGAAGCACGGCTCGGTGACGAGCGTGGCCGTGGTCCCGCTCTGGGACCGGTTCCGGACGGGGGTACGGGCATGACGACCGAGCCGAACAACCAGGCGACACCAGCGGCACCGGCGACGCCGAGGACGGCAGAACCGGCCGCGAGTCCGCAGGTGCCGATGAAGGTCCCGGTGCGGCTCCCAGCGGAGGTCCAGGCGATCGCTTCCGGTGCTGCCCCGGCCGACGAGCGGCTGCGGCGGTGGCGGCTTGTGCTGGGCGGGGAGGCGGCCGATGGCACCGGGTGCGCGCTCACTGGGCGGGACGCCGCGATGGACGGGGCGTTGACCGCGCTCTACGGCAGGGGAGACGGGAAGGGGCAGGCGGGGAAGGAGCGTTCGGCGGGGCTCGGGGCCTCGGCTCCGTCCGTGGCGCGGTGGCTGGGGGACATCCGGACGTACTTCCCCTCCTCCGTCGTCCAGGTCATGCAGCGGGACGCCATCGACCGGCTCGGGCTGTCCGCCCTGCTGCTCGAACCGGAGATGCTGGAGGCGGTCGAGGCCGACGTACACCTGGTCGGCACGCTGCTCTCCCTCAACAAGGCGATGCCGGAGACGACGAAGGAGACGGCACGTGCCGTCGTGCGCAAGGTCGTCGAGGACCTGGAGAAGCGGCTCGCCACCCGCACGCGTGCCACGCTCACCGGTGCCCTCGACCGCAGTGCCCGGATCAACAGGCCGCGCCACCACGACATCGACTGGAACCGTACGATCTCGGCCAACCTCAAGCACTACCTGCCGGAGTACCGGACGATCGTGCCGGAGCGGCTCGTCGGCTACGGCCGGGCCTCCCGGTCGGTGAAGAAGGAGGTCGTCCTCTGCATCGACCAGTCGGGGTCGATGGCGGCATCCGTCGTCTACGCGTCCGTGTTCGGGGCGGTGCTGGCGTCCATGCGATCGATCGACACACGGCTCGTCGTCTTCGACACGGCGGTCGTCGACCTCACCGACCAGCTCGACGACCCGGTGGACGTGCTCTTCGGCACGCAGCTCGGCGGTGGCACGGACATCAACCGGGCGCTGGCGTACTGCCAGTCGCAGATCACCCGGCCCGCGGAGACGGTGATGGTGCTGATCAGCGACCTCTACGAGGGCGGTATACGCCACGAGATGCTCAAGCGGGTCGCGGCGATGAAAGCGTCCGGGGTGCAGTTCGTGACGCTGCTCGCGCTGTCGGACGAGGGTGCGCCCGCCTACGACCGGGAACACGCGTCCGCGCTCGCCGCGCTGGGCGCACCGGCCTTCGCCTGCACTCCCGACCTGTTCCCCGAGGTGATGGCGGCGGCCATCGAGAAGCGTCCGCTTCCGATACCTGACCCGGTATGAACCAGGGCCACCCCTTGGTGATTTGTCGACCCGGTGACCTGCGGGTCCGCCCAGCAAAACGGACATGACTACGCATCGGTAACAGGGGACTTGCGCGACCTCGGGCACCCCGTGCAAGGATCGGTTTCTCCAGAGTCTTCACTCTTCCCCTCCCTTTCCCCTTCGCATCGGTTCCGTTTCACTCCGGTTTCGTTTCGCTTCGTTCCGTCGCACGGAAGGACCCGCCCCGTCTTGACCTGGTCAGCAGCCTTTCCCGGTGCCACGGTGCGCATGCTGCGCGCCGTGGTCGGGCGGCGAGCGCTGCACGTGGGTCTGCTGGTGGGCGGGTTGTTCGTGCTCGGGTTCCTCTGCGGGGAGCAGGCGCACGCGGCGGACGGCACCGGGGCGTTGCCGGGGGCGACGGTCGGTCAGCTGGTGAACCAACCGACCGAGCCGACGGCCACCCCCACGGGCGCGGCAAAGGGCGGCGCTCCCCGGCCGGTTGTCGCCGGGCCGACTGCCTCCGAGCCCGACACCGAGCCCAGCACAGACGCTCTCACCCACCCGGACGGCGACAAGGTGCTCCTTCCGGTGACCGAGGGCGTCGTCGGGGCCGTGGTCACCGGTGTCGTGCAGCCGGTCGGAGATCTGGTCGAGACGGTGACCACCGGGTTGACCGAGACGGTCGGGATACCGGCGCAGCCCACGCAACCGGGCTGGCCGACGGTGCCGACGCTCCCGGAGACCCCGTCGTGGCCGACCCTGCCGACAGTGCCGGGTGTGCCCACGGTGCCGGGCCTGCCCGGAACCCCGGGCCAGACCTTGCCCGCGCCCGCGCCGGTCACCTCGGCGCCGCAGCCCCAGCCGGTCGATCACGCGGCGCGGAAGCCGGCCGGTGACGAGGGCTCCGCGGACGGCGGTGCCGGGTTCGGGCCGCGGTTCGCCGGTCACGGCACCGTGACCGTCGCGCGTCACTCCGCCCACCGCGCCACCTCCACCGCCCACGTGCCCTCGCACCAGGCGCCCTCCGACAGCCCGGGCGGCGCCCTGGGCGGCAAGTCGGCACTGGACAACGGATCGTCGCGACACGGCGACGCGCATGCCGTCACCCCCGACCACCGGGCGCCGCTGCGGCTCGTGCCCGGTGCCGCCGCGAGCGTCGACGCGGCCGGGACCCGGGACAGGCACCGGGACATCCCCGTCTTCCCCGGCTAGGGCAGACCTCCCCCCGCCGGCTTGCCGCGCGGGGGTGGAACAGGTCTGCCCCGGCCGTTCGGACACCCCCAGAACTTCTCTGATCTCCGGACGGATCCCCCCTGGAGCCCTGTGGCTCCGGATGTCCCCATGCCTTTCCAGGCTCCCCAAAGATCCAGGGATCTGACGCACTCATGAACAAGAACATCCGCCGTTCCCTCGTCATAGCCGCCGGTGTCACCGGCGCGTGGGCGCTCGGCTCCGCCGCCGCCAGCGCGGACGAGCTCCCGGCCACCTCCCTCGCCGCGACGGACACGGCGTCCGACGCCGCCTCCGACACGAGCACCACCGTCACCGAAACCCTCGGCACGGTCACTGACACCCTCGGCAGCACGGTCGACGGCGTACTCTCCGGCGTCACCACCACCGCCTCCACCGCCACCACCGCCACCACCGCCACCACCGGCACCATCGATCCGACGACCCACCGTCACGCGGACACCAGGACCACCGTCACCCCGCAGGTGTCCAAGGTGAAGGGCGCCGCGGCCATCCAGGGCGCGAAGGCGGCCCGTGCCGAGCGGGCCGAGGCGAAGGCCCACGCCGCCAAGGCATCCGAGGTCGCCGTACCCACCACGCCCGGCACACCCAGCACACCCACCGCCCCCACCCCCCAGCACGGCGTCGACTACCTCTTCGGCCCCCTCTCCGCCTTCGCCCCCGAGGTGGAGCGGGCCCTGGCGGGCGCGCAGACGAAGCTCCAGGGCGTCCAGACGGCGGCGCGTGCCCAGGCGCAGGGCGTCGACGGCGTCGTACGGACGAAGAAGCAGCACACCCTCGCGGGCGCGGGCCGCACCGCCACGGGCACGGCCGACGCGGCGCAGGCCACGTTCACCGCGGCGCGGGCCCGGATCGCCGATGTCCCCGGCGCCGTGACGCCCGCCGTGGACCAGACGGTCGCCGTCGTCGTGCCGCCCGTCGTGACGGCCACCGTGGATGGCGCGGTCCCCGTCGCCACGCATGCGGTGGACGGGGTTGTGCCGCTCGCAGAAGGGTTCGCCCCCGCCGTCGGGCGGACCGTGGGCGGAGTGCCCCCGGTCGCCACCGGCGCGGTGGCCGGCGTGACGCCGGTCGCCGGAGGAACCGTGAGTGCGGTCGCCCAGACCGCCGGGCACACCGTTGGCGCGGCGACCGCGCTGGCGTACGGCGTCGTCGGGGACGTGTCCCCGGTCGTGGGCGACGTCGCCGAGGGCGTGCGGCCCGTGGTCGGCGGAGCGGTCGCCGGGGTCGGCGGCATCCAGGACGGCGTGGCCGCGTACGCCACCGGCACGGTCGCCGGTGTGCTCCCGGTCGCCGACGGTGTCGTCACCGACGTGCCGCCCTACGCCACCGGCCTCGTCGGACAGGTCGCCCAGGACACCACCGGCGCCGTGCTGCCCCCAGTCGTGAACACCGCCGTGCACGGCGTGGTGCCGGTCGCCGGGCAGGCCGTCGCGGACGCGAGCACCCTGGCGTACGGCGTCACGCAGGACGTCCGGCCCTTCGCGGCCGGAGCCGTCGGGGACGTCCCGCCGCTCGCGTACGGGGTGGCGGGCCACTCGACCCAGCTGGCGTACGGCGTCACGGGCGAGGTCCCGGCCTTCGCGCACGGTGTCACCGGGGCCGTCCGGCCCGTCGTGGACACCGTCAACCGGACGGTCGAGCCGGTCGTCGACAGCGCCACGGCGCTCGCGTACGGCGTGACGGGCGACGTCACGCCCTTCGCGCACGGCGTCGTCGGCGAGGCCGCCCCGGTCGTGGGCCAGGTCGGCCCCTTCGCCGGCGACCTGACCAGGACCGTCCAGGACACCGCGGGACCGCTCGCCGGGCACGCCGTCACCGGCGTCCAGAGCGTTGCGGAGTCCGTCACCCCGGGCTACGCGCAGGACCTCCCGTACCGCGCCTGACCACCTCCCACCCATCGACTTCGTGAGGTGACGGGCTCCGGACGGCCGAAAGCCGTCGGTCTGTCCTGCCGGAACCTCACGGACAGGGCGAAGAGGTCCCCATTGGGGTGGGGATCTACCGCCCGGGCCCCTTGAAGAACGTGGAGAAGGGGCTGTACAAGGGGCCTCACCGGGACAACCCCACCCCGGTGAGGCCCTCCCCACGAGCTCACACACGGCACGCCGTGCCAGTGAGCGAGGCATCATGTGACAGGTATCACCGCTCAGGTGTGACCCTCGATTTAGGGGCCTCCGGCAAGCAGCGATAACCTGCGAGACGGACATGCCGCGCGCTCGGACACCGTGTGCGCCTCCCTTGTGACAGACAGCGGTCGGACGTCACGTTGCCCTCGCGGCACGCCCACGCAGACAACGAACCGCGAGATCACTGATAGGGACGGAAGCGCGTGGACCTGTTCGAGTACCAGGCGAGGGACCTCTTCGCCAAGCACGATGTACCGGTGCTGGCCGGTGAAGTCATCGACACGCCTGAGGCGGCCCGCGCAGCCACCGAGCGCCTCGGTGGCAAGTCCGTCGTCAAGGCTCAGGTGAAGGTCGGCGGCCGTGGCAAGGCGGGTGGCGTCAAGCTCGCCGCCTCCGCCGACGAGGCGGTCGAGCACGCGACCAACATCCTCGGCATGGACATCAAGGGCCACACGGTCCACAAGGTGATGATCGCCGAGACGGCTCCGGAGATCGTGGAGGAGTACTACGTCTCCTTCCTCCTGGACCGGGCCAACCGCACCTTCCTCTCCATCGCGTCCGTCGAGGGCGGCATGGAGATCGAGGAGGTGGCGGAGACCCGCCCCGAGGCCGTCGCCAAGACGCCGATCGACGCCAACGTCGGTGTGACCCCCGAGGTCGCCCGCCAGATCGTCGAGGCCGCGAAGTTCCCGGCGGAGGTGGCCGACAAGGTCGCGAACGTCCTCGTCACCCTGTGGAAGACCTTTGTCGAGGAGGACGCCCTCCTGGTCGAGGTCAACCCGCTGGCCAAGGTCGCCTCCGGCGAGGTCATCGCCCTCGACGGCAAGGTCTCCCTGGACGAGAACGCCGAGTTCCGTCAGCCGGGGCACGAGGCCCTCCAGGACAAGGACTCCGCGAACCCGCTGGAGGCCGCCGCCAAGGAGAAGAACCTCAACTACGTCAAGCTCGACGGCGAGGTCGGCATCATCGGCAACGGCGCGGGTCTCGTCATGAGCACCCTGGACGTCGTCGCGTACGCCGGTGAGGCGCACGGTGGCGTCAAGCCCGCCAACTTCCTCGACATCGGCGGTGGCGCCTCCGCCGCCGTCATGGCGAACGGCCTGGAGATCATCCTCGGCGACCCGGACGTCAAGTCCGTCTTCGTCAACGTCTTCGGCGGCATCACCGCGTGCGACGAGGTCGCCAACGGCATCGTGCAGGCGCTGCAGCTGCTCGCGGACAAGGGCGAGGACGTCACCAAGCCCCTCGTCGTCCGCCTCGACGGCAACAACGCCGAGCTGGGTCGCAAGATCCTCTCCGACGCCAACCACCCGCTGGTCCAGCGCGTGGACACCATGGACGGCGCGGCCGACAAGGCCGCCGAGCTCGCGGCTGCGAAGTAAGGAAGAGGGACAGACACAGCCATGGCTATCTTCCTCAACAAGGACAGCAAGGTCATCGTCCAGGGCATGACCGGTGCCACGGGCATGAAGCACACCAAGCTCATGCTGGCGGACGGCACCAACATCGTCGGTGGCGTGAACCCCCGTAAGGCGGGCACCTCGGTCGACATCGACGGCACCGAGATCCCGGTCTTCGGCACCGTCGCCGAGGCGATCGAGAAGACGGGCGCGAACGTGTCCGTCCTCTTCGTGCCGCCGGCCTTCGCCAAGGCGGCCGTCGTCGAGGCCATCGACGCCGAGATCCCGCTCGCGGTCGTCATCACCGAGGGCATCGCGGTCCACGACTCGGCCGCGTTCTACGCGTACGCCGTGTCCCAGGGCAACAAGACCCGGATCATCGGCCCGAACTGCCCCGGTCTCATCACCCCGGGCCAGTCGAACGCCGGCATCATCCCGGGCGACATCACCAAGCCGGGCCGCATCGGTCTGGTCTCGAAGTCCGGCACGCTGACGTACCAGATGATGTACGAGCTCCGTGACATCGGCTTCTCCTCCGCCGTCGGCATCGGTGGCGACCCGATCATCGGCACCACGCACATCGACGCGCTCGCCGCGTTCGAGGCCGACCCCGACACCGACCTGATCGTGATGATCGGTGAGATCGGCGGCGACGCCGAGGAGCGCGCGGCCGCGTTCATCAAGGAGAACGTGACCAAGCCGGTCGTCGGCTACGTCGCGGGCTTCACCGCGCCCGAGGGCAAGACCATGGGCCACGCCGGCGCCATCGTCTCCGGCTCCTCCGGCACGGCCGCCGCGAAGAAGGAGGCCCTTGAGGCCGCCGGCGTCAAGGTCGGCAAGACGCCGACCGAGACGGCGAAGCTGGCGCGGGAGATCCTCGCCGGCTGAACAGGCATCGACTGAACGTCGGTGGGCTCGCTCCGTGGGTTGGGGCGGGCCCATCGGCGCGTTACGGGGGGCCGGGTCGGCTCGTCGGGAACTGCGCGACCAGCCTCCACAGGTCCGCAGTCAACGACCGAGCGGTACCAGCCTCTCCGGTCCGCTCGTCGCCGATTCCCGCAGCTTCTCCCGCAGACCCTCCTCCGCCTCCGACAACGCACCCCGCCCCACCCGCGGCGGCACCCCCTGAACCTCCGCCCCCGGAGGCACCGGTGGCTCGTAGTGCGTCGGAGCCGTCCGCAGCGTCAGTGCCGTCGTGCCGATCAGCGCCACCGTGAACGCGATCGCCGCCCGGGTCCAGAAGCGTGCCCGGCGCTCGCTCCCGGTGCGCACCGCGGGCGGCTGCGCGGCCCGCAGCCGCTGTGTGGAGGCCAGCAGGGCCAGGCGCTCGTGCAGGTCGGACGGGTCCGCCAGGTCGGGCAGCCGGGCCGCGATCGCCGCGCGCGCGTTCATCAAGCGGTACGCCGTCGCCGGGGTGCTCGCCTCCGTCTCCGCCGCCGTCTCCGGAAGGTCGAGGCCCACACCGTCGTACAGGAGGAGCGTGCGCCGCTGTGGTGGCGGGAGTTCCAGGAGTACGGCCATCAGCGCGCGGTCGGGCGGGTCGGCGACGGGTGGGTCGGGGTTGCGGTGGCGGGGGCGCAGGCGGTGCCAGGGCGACAGGGCGTACTCGTACGCCACGATCCGGACCCAGCCCGGCGGATCCCGGTCCACGGCCACCTCGGGCCAGCGCTGCCAGGCGAGTTGGAAGGCCCGTTCGACCGACTCGCGGGCGAGTTCGCGGCGGCCGGTGAGCAGGTAGGTCTGCCGGACGAGGGCGGGCGCGCAGAACGTGTACAGCGCGTCGAAGGCCTGAGCCGGTGTCAGGGGGGCGGCCGGGAGCTCCTCGTGCTCCTGCTGAGCGGCCGTCAGCTCACCGGTCGCGCCAGCCCCTTGTGCGACCTGATCCCGCGTCACAGGGCGCCCCTTCGTGCGAAAAAGTACATAGTCATATATTGAGCGACACATCGGGGGTTCGCCTGTTACGACGAGAAAGCGCGTGTCGTTGGGAGCATGGCGGGCGTGATCCAGATGACCGCTCGCCGCACCTCGTTGTCGCCCCTGCTCACCCGGTTGCGCGACCGGACGCCCGGCCTGGCCGCCAGCCTCCTGGGCGGTGCGGTGGCCGCCGGGCTGGGGCTCGGTTCGTTCGCCGTGCTCGTGATCGTGCTGTGGATCAGTTCGCCGTACCCCGACAGCGGTCCGGGCGGCGCGCTGCACGTGGCCGCGGCGCTGTGGCTGCTCGCGCACGGGGCCGAACTGGTCCGGACGGACACGCTCTCCGGTGTTCCGGCCCCCGTCGGCGTCACCCCGCTGCTGCTGCTCGTGCTGCCGTTGTGGCTGGTGCACCGGGCGGCGCGGGACGTGGCGTCCGGCGACGAGGAGCCGCCGCAGGCGTCCGGGCGGACGGCATGGACGGGGGTCGTGCTCGGGTACCTCGCGGTCGGCGCCGCCGTCGCGCTGTACGCGTCCGGCGGGGCGCTGCGGCCCTCGTGGACGTGGACCTGTGCGGGCCTGCCGGTCGTCGTCATGGGCGCGGCCGGCGCGGGGGTGTGGACGGCGTACGGCCGTCCCGCCGAGGCCCTGGACGACGTTCTCGTGCTGCTGCCCGCCGGGGTGCGGCGCCTTGTCCTCGGGGCGGCGGCACGGGCACGGCTGTCCGCGGCGGCACGAGCCGCGGGGGCCGGGCTCTGCGTGCTCCTCGGGGGTGGCGCGGTGCTGCTCGCGGTGTCGCTGGTGGCGCACGGCGGTGCGACGCGGGGGTCGTTCTTCCAGCTGACGGAGGGGTGGTCGGGACGGTTCGCCGTCCTGCTGCTGTGTCTGACGCTGGTGCCGAACGCGGCGGTATGGGCGGTGGGGTACGCCGCCGGACCCGGGTTCGTCCTGGGCGCGGGGCATGTCGTGGGGCCGCTGTCGTCGGATCCCGCGCCGCTGCTGCCGCCGTTTCCGCTGCTGGCGGCGGTGCCCGAGGCCGGGGCCGGCGGGCCGGCGCACTGGGCGGCGGGGGCCGTCCCGGTGGTGGCCGGGGTGGTGGTGGGCTGCTTCGTGGGGCGGGCCGCAGACGCGGGATGGTCGCGGGGCCGGACGGCGGGCGCGGTGGTGTGGGCGGCGGTGCTGTGCGCGGGTGCGGTCGCCGTACTGGCGGCACTGGCCGGCGGACCGATCGGGGTGGGTGTGCTGGCCCGGTTCGGGCCGGTGTGGTGGCAGGTCGGAGCGGCGGTGGTCGGATGGATCACGGCGGTGGGTGTGCCCGTGGCGCTGGCGGTACGGGCCTGGCGGGGCCGGACCAGGGGCGGGCTGCGGGCGCGGTTGTCCTCGGCGCGGGCCTTGTTCCACCGGCGGAAGAAGGCGGAGGAGCCCGAGGCCGGACCCGTGGAGACACCCGCCCCGCAGGACGTCGCGGCCTACGACCAGGGCGGCGCCCATGGCCAGGATCCCGCCTACGACCAGGACGACGCCTTCGAGCCGTACGGCTGTCTGCCCCCCGCGCCCTCGACGCAGCCGGTGCCCTCGTCGACGCCCTGGTACGAGGACGCACTCCGCGAGACCCGCTGGGCGGCGCTGAAGGAGGCGTCCACACCACTGGAGGAGCCCGCCGAGCACTCCCCGGCCGCCGCCGAGAACCCCCCGGCCACCGACTGACCCCGGCCCCGGCCCCCGCCCCCGGCGTCAGCCGTTCGTGCTCAGAAAGCCCCGGAGTTCCTTCGGGAGGAGGTCGGTGCAGGACTTCTCCGCGGCGTTGGTGAGGGCGTCGTTGGCGCAGGTGTAGTAGTCGCTGTAGACGAGTCTCGCGGTGAAGCTCGCGGCGACCAGGACGATGGCCAGGGACGCCGTGACCAGGCCGCTGATGGCCGCGGTGGACTGGGGGCGGGCCGACTGGGGCGGGGCGGGGGTGTCGGGGTCCGCGGTGCGGGGCTTGGCACGCAGGGCGCTGATGCCCCAGTACAGGGCCAGCGCGCCCAGCAGCAGGCTCATGTACGGCCAGCCGAACAGGACGAAGAAGAAGGCCCACATGCCGCAGAGCAGGGCGTAGCGCGCACGGCGCTGCGAGGGGTCCGTCGGGTCCCAGCGCTGACCCGGTCCGGCGCTGCCCTGCCCCTCCGCGCCGCCACCGGGTGCCGCGCCCGGGCGCTCGCCGAAGCCGCCGTCGGAGCGGCCCGGCTGGCGGTCGCTCCACTGGCTGCCCCACGGGGTCCGGGCGCCGCTGTCACCTTGGTCCGCGCCGCCCTCGCCCCCGTCGCCGTCCGAGCCCTCGGGGCGACGTGGCTGCCACGGCCGGTCCGGGGTGCCCTCCGGCGGCGGGGCGAAGGGGTTGTCGTCCTCGGCCGTACCGCCCTGCCCCTGGCCGTGCCTCCGGCCGGACTTCTTCTCGCCGGACTTCTTCGCGGACGACGGGGCGTCCGGCGGCGAGGCGGGCTGCTCCCGCCGCAGCATGCCGCTGCGCTCCCCTTCCTGCACCGACTGCTGGGGGAGCGTAAGGAGTCGCAGGCTGCGGTCCGACATCAAGTGAGCGTCTTCCCCTTGAAGGATGTGGCTTGCCATGGCTTATGTGGATCGAACGGTTCGGTGGGCCCTCGGCGCGAGCCTCATCCCGTGAACGCACCACGCACCACCCGCGTTCCCGGACCGGTCCCTCGCAGACGCTACCTTCCGGCCACGCCCCCGTCCCGTGGGGGCCTCCCGGTGTGCCGGTATCGTTGCTGACGTTCGGCCGCTTCGTAGACTTCCCCGTATCCCGGGGCTCGAAGCATTCGTACGACCGTACAAACGCTCCCCCGAGAAAGGGCCCCCGCCGTGGCCGCCAAGCCCGTGGCCGAGCAGGCCAGGCCGGTCCAGCGCCTGGTCGTGCTGGTCTCCGGATCCGGTACGAACCTCCAGGCGCTGCTGGACGCCATCGCGGCGACCGGCACCGAGGCCTACGGCGCCGAGATCGTGGCCGTCGGGGCCGACCGGGAGAACATCGAGGGGCTCGCGCGGGCCGAGCGGGCCGGGCTGCCGACCTTCGTGTGCAAGGTCAAGGACTTCGGGGCCCGCGAGGAGTGGGACGCCGCCCTCGCCGAGGCCGTCTCCGCGTACGAACCCGACCTCGTGGTGTCCGCCGGGTTCATGAAGATCGTGGGCAAGGAGTTCCTCGCGCGCTTCGGCGGGCGGTTCGTGAACACCCATCCCGCTCTGCTGCCCAGTTTTCCGGGGGCCCACGGAGTGCGCGACGCGCTCGCGTACGGAGCCAGGGTCACCGGCTGCACCGTCCACTTCGTCGACGACGGCGTCGACACCGGACCGATCATCGCCCAGGGCGTGGTGGAGATCCGGGACGAGGACGACGAGAGCGCTCTGCACGAGCGCATCAAGGAAGTCGAGCGAAGGCTGCTCGTCGAGGTCGTGGGGCGGCTCGCCCGCAACGGCTATCGCATTGAGGGACGAAAGGTAGTTATCCAGTGACCGCCGAGAGCATCGAGAGCGGCAAGCGGGCCATCCGTCGCGCGCTCGTCAGCGTCTACGACAAGACCGGGCTCGAGGAGCTTGCCCGCGGGCTGCACGAGGCCGGCGTCGAACTCGTCTCCACCGGGTCCACCGCGGGCCGTATCGCCGCCGCCGGGGTCCCCGTCACCAAGGTCGAGGAGCTCACCGGCTTCCCCGAGTGCCTGGACGGCCGCGTCAAGACCCTGCACCCGCGCGTGCACGCCGGGATCCTCGCCGACCTGCGGCTCGACAGCCACCGCGAGCAGCTGGCGGAGCTCGGGGTCGAGCCCTTCGACCTCGTCGTCGTCAACCTCTACCCGTTCCGCGAGACCGTCGCCTCCGGTGCCACCCCCGACGAGTGCGTCGAGCAGATCGACATCGGCGGCCCGTCCATGGTGCGCGCCGCCGCCAAGAACCACCCGTCGGTCGCTGTCGTCACCAGCCCCGAGCGGTACGCCGACGTCCTGACCGCGGTCAAGGACGGCGGGTTCGACCTGACCTCCCGCAAGCGGCTCGCCGCCGAGGCCTTCCGGCACACCGCCGAGTACGACATCGCGGTCGCGAGCTGGTTCGCCAGCGCCTACGCGCCCACGGACGACTCGCCGTTCCCCGAGTTCATCGCCGCCGCCCTGGAGCGCAAGAGCACCCTGCGCTACGGCGAGAACCCGCACCAGCCCGCCGCGCTCTACGTCGACGGCACCGGTGTCGGTCTCGCCGAGGCGGAGCAGCTGCACGGCAAGGAGATGTCGTACAACAACTACACGGACACGGACGCCGCCCGCCGTGCCGCGTACGACTACACCGAGCCGGCCGTCGCGATCATCAAGCACGCCAACCCCTGCGGCATCGCGGTCGGCGCGGACGTCGCCGAGGCGCACCGCAAGGCACACGCGTGTGACCCGCTGTCGGCGTTCGGCGGTGTGATCGCGGTGAACCGTCCGGTCTCCAAGGAGATGGCCGAGCAGGTCGCCGAGATCTTCACCGAGGTCATCGTCGCGCCCGACTACGAGGACGGCGCCCTCGAAGCCCTCGCCAAGAAGAAGAACATCCGCGTCCTGAAGGCCCCGGCCGCGCCCGCGCACCCCGCTGAGGTCAAGCCCATCGACGGCGGCGCGCTCCTCCAGATCACCGACCGCCTCCAGGCCGAGGGCGACGACCCGGCGAACTGGACCCTGGCGACCGGCGAGGCCCTGAGCGCGGACGAGCTCGGCGAGCTGGCCTTCGCCTGGCGGGCCTGCCGGGCCGTCAAGTCCAACGCCATCCTCCTCGCCAAGGGCGGCGCCTCGGTCGGCGTCGGCATGGGACAGGTCAACCGCGTCGACTCCGCGAAGCTCGCCGTCGAGCGGGCCGGTGCCGAGCGCGCGCAGGGCTCGTACGCCGCCTCGGACGCCTTCTTCCCGTTCCCGGACGGACTGGAGGTCCTCCTGGAGGCCGGGGTGAAGGCGGTCGTCCAGCCGGGCGGCTCGGTCCGTGACGAACTCGTCGTCGAGGCCGCCAAGAAGGCCGGCGTCACGATGTACTTCACGGGGACGCGGCACTTCTTCCACTGACGGAACACCGACCTGGGCGGCGCTACGTGGAACTGCGGAGCGCCGCCCAGGTGTGGGGCCCCACCTGGCCGTCCACCTCCAGCCCCTTGGCGCTCTGGAACTGCTTGACCGCCGACTGCGTGTCTTTGCCGAACTCGCCGTCCACGCCCGAACCGCCCACGCTGTAGCCGCGCTTGGTGAGCATGCACTGCACCTGGACGACGCGCTGGCCCTTGTCGCCGTATTCGGTCTGTTCGGTGCCCGAGTAGTAGGTGCAGCCGGAGATCCAGGCCGGGGTGGCCGGTGGCGCGGCCGTCTTCGTGACGGTGGCGGTGGGGGTGGGGGTGGTGCTGCTGCCCCGGCCCGCGCTGCCTCCGCCGTGAGCGGCCGCCGCGGACGGGGTGCCGGCCGGCGCGCCGCTGCTCTCCTCGGGGGCGGCCGTCTGCACCTCGCTCGTGTCCTTCTTCTCCCTCTTCTTCTCCTTCTTCTTCCCGCCGTCGTCCTTGCCGGAGGGCGAGGCGGAGGCGCTGGGCCCCGAAGAGATCGGTGTGGCGGCCGCGGCCGGGACGTCGTGGGCCGGGCGGGTGAGCAGAAACGCACCGACGGCCACGGCCCCGACGGCGATGCCCGCGACGGCGGCCAGCAGGGGCCTTCGTCGTCCGCCGGTCCCGGTGGCCGGTCCGCGAACCGGTGCGAGCACCGGCTCCACAGGGGTGCGGAAGTGGGCGGACTGCCGGACGGGCACGTCCTCCAGCGCCGCGCACCCCTGCTGCCGCTCGCGGAGCCGGACGGCCAGCAGTTCGTGCCAGTCGGACGCCCGGCCGTGCCCGGCGGCCGTGGCCGCGTCGATCAGCTGCCGCGGGCCGGGGCGCCCGGCGGGGTCCTTGGCCAGGCAGGCGGACAGCAGCGCGGCCAACGCCGGGTCCGATGCCGCGAGTTCGGCCATGACCTCGGTGTCGGGCGCCTCGAAGGCGACCCGGTGCATGACGTCCACGCCGGTTCCGTCGCCGAAGGGGGCGTGGCCCGTGGCTGCGTAGACGATGGTGCAGCCGAGGGAGAACACGTCGGAGGCGGCGTCGCAGCGGCCCTCGCGCAGGTACTCGGGCGCCATGTACGCGGCCGTGCCGACCCGGTTGCCGGTCGTGGTGATCACGCTGCTGTCGGCCGCGCGCGAGATGCCGAAGTCGATGACGTGCGCGCCGCGGGGGGACAGGATCACGTTGGACGGTTTGAGGTCCCGGTGCACGACCCCGGCGGCGGCCAGCGCCGACAGGGCCTCCCCGAGTTCCGCCACCAGCCGCCACACCCCTGCGGGCTTGAGCAGACCGCACTCGCGCACGGCCTCGGCGAGGCTGAGGCCGGGCAGGTACTCGGTGGCCATCCACAGCAGCGCGTCGTCGAACCCGGTGCCGAGCAGATGCGGCGCACGCGGGGTACGGACCCGCCCGTGCACGGCGGCCTCCCGCTCGAACCGCCGCCGGAAGTCCGGGCCTTCGGCGTACTCGGGCCGGATCACCTTCACGGCGGCGAGCCCGGGGGCGTCGTCGGCGCGCCGGGCCAGATAGACCCGGCCCATGCCGCCGCTGCCGAGCAGCCCGAGTGGCACGTAGGGCCCGATACGCGCGGGGTCGGCGGGCAGCAGCGGGACCGCGCCCGCCTGCCGCAGCGCGGTGTCACCGGCCGCCGGTATATCTGTCACGGTCCCCCCGACCTGCCTTTTCGTTCCTCAATGTGCTCTGGTGTCACACCAGTTGACTGAGGAGAGGCTAGCGCCCCGCCGCCGGGGAGTGCCGGGATACGGGGGATCGAGGGCGGGCGCGCCCGGGAGCGCGGTCTCCGGCCCTCCCCCGAGGGGGCCGGAGACCGCGCGGTCCCGTACCGGGTCGGGTCACCCGGGTGCCGTCGGGCCGCACGCCGCCGAAGCGGTGTCCCCTCACCCTCCTGGACCGGGCCGCGCGGGGGTACCTGAGAAGTCTGAGGGTCACGTCCTGCCGGGCGGCGTGTACTCCTTGAGGTACCGCGCCACCCGGGCCGCGTAGGCGCCGTACTTCTCCGGAACCCCGCCCGCGTCGTTCACCTTGCTGTAGGACGTCCGGTAGGCAGCGGCGATCAGCACCCGGCGGTCGCCCGGCAGCCCTGTGTCCAGGCGGGGCGCGATCCAGCACAGGTAACGGCCCATCGCCGGGATGGACTCGGCGGGCGGGAAGGGCGGTTCGGGGACGGTGTCGGCGGGGGTGCCGTCCGCGTTCATCCAGAACCGCAGCACCCGCGGGGTCCAACGGGCGATGCCGTACTCGTCGTTGGCGGGGTCCGAGAGATCCGGGTCGAAGTCGCTCTCCGCCTTGAGCATGGCGGCGATCAGGGCCGGCGTGACGTCCTGCTGCGCGCAGTCGTGCGCCGACTCGACGATCAGTACCCGGTAGGCGGCCGGGACGCCTTTGCCGGTACGGAGTTCGGCGGCGCCGTAGGTCGCGGAGGAGACCGTCGCCGTGGCGGAGGGGCCCTGGCCACGGTCGCCCGTGTCGTCATCGGCGCTCAGGGTGCTGATCCCGTAGCCGAGCGCGGCCGACGCGGCGGCGGCGAGGACGGCCGCCGTGAGCGTCCTACGGCGAGGGCGGTGGGCGAGGAGGGGACGCGCGAGGACCCGGCGGGGAGAGCGGGCGGTGCCGGCGGCGGTCTCGACTCGGCGCAGCAGCGGCTCGACGGTGACGCGCTCGGCGTGCGTGCGGGTGAGGCAGTCGCGGATGATCTCCCGCCAGTCGTCGGGGAGTTCGGGCGACAGCCGCAGGTCGTCGGTGCCGCGGGCGTAGGCGGCGGCCGCGTCCCGGCGGGCCGACGGAGTGCCGCCGGGCAGCGGGAAGGTGTCGGTGAGGACCAGGTGCGCGAGGACACCGAAGGCCCAGACGTCGGCGGAGGGCCGGATACGCCGGCCGCGTTCGCCGATCTCCGCCCACAGCAGCTCCGGCGGGGTGTAGTCCGGTGTGGAGAAGGCGGGCGTGTAGGCGTGGGTGCCCTCCAGTTCCGCGGCCATGTTGAAGTCGGCGAGCCGCGCCGAACCGTCCTCCATCAGCAGGACGTTGGCGGGCTTGAGATCGCCGTGCACCCAGTGCGCCCGGTGCAGCTGGGCCAGCCCCTCGCAGATCTGGGCGAGCAGGACGGGGCCGGACGGCGGGCGGGGCCGTGCGGCCAGCAGAGCCGACAGGGAGGTCTGCGCCTGCTCCAGTACGAGGACGGTGGCGCCGTCCAGCTCCGGGCGCTCGGGGTCGTCGACGACGAGGGTGTCGTACATCCGGATCAGGCGGGGGCGTTCGAGGCGGCGGTACAACTCCACCTCGCGCTCCACCAGTTCGCGCAGATGGGTGAGTTGGCGCGGGGTTCCGGTGCCCGTCGGCAGGAACTTCAGGGCGGCCGTAGCGGGCTGTCCGTCCCGCCGCCGGCCCTCGTACACGCTGCCGAAGGCGCCCGTGGCGATCGGCTCGCGCACCTCCCAGCCACCGATCCGGTAGCCCCGGGGGACCGGCACGGCGTACGGCTCGGTCACCGGGCCGGCCCGCCGGGTCCCGTCAGCACCACCAGGTCCTCCTCGCGGACCAGGTCGAAGCGGAGCGCCAGGGAGACCAGGGACTCCTTCTTGCCGTTCAGCCGGGGCCCCGGGTCGGCCTCCTCCGGGCCGGGCTTCAGGCGCAGCTTCACCGCCAGGTAGTCGATGTTCCACTGCACGGACGTGCGGGAGGCGGCCGGCCAGTGGGGGCGCAGCCGCTCGACCACCTGGTCCACGGTGGGCGGCGGGGCGTGCGGTGCGCCGCGCAGCCGGGGCTCGCACAGGGCGGCCAGGACCGCGAAGTAGCGCTTGGAGCGGTCGACGGAGAAGGCGGGCGCGGTCGTCGTCCCCTCGATGTCGCCGTCGGCGCGCAGATAGTCGTGGCGCGGCGCCCACACGTCGATGCCGATCAGGTCGCCCGCGGCCGGCAGCACGATCCGCGAGAACTCGAAGGGGACCGGCGCCTCCAGCCGTCCCGGCCCCACCTTGATGTGCTCGCCCGCGCCCTCCGGGTTCTCCACGACGTACGTCTGCCGCCCGGAGAGGTTGCTCAGCGTCCAGAACGCGCCCTGCGCGGTGATCTCGCCGGCTCGTCGGGACACCCCCTCGTGGGGGATGCGCACCGCGCAGGCGGCACCGCGTCCGAAGGTCAGCCGCTCGCCGGGCGCGAGTCGCAGCTGGGTGGGCGTAGTCCGGTCCTCCGCGGTCGGCGGAGGTACCACGATGATGCTGTACACGGTCCGTCTCCCCGTCCCCGCGTGTCTACGAGCCAGGGTGGGTGACGCCGCGGGGCCGTGTCACGGCGTGACACGGCCCCGGGGAAAGTATGGCGAGAAGGTGACGTGGAGATCCGCCCCCGACTGTGGTGAAGCGGTGCTCAGTTCGTACGGATGACGATGGACGAGCAGACCTTGTCGGCGAAGGTCTGGCGCTTGGCGTCCCAGGCGGGCCACAGCCAGCCGAGGTAGCACGCGAGGCTGTCCAGGAAGTGCGCGAGACGGCGCACGAAGGCCATGCCGACACCGAGGGGCTGCCCGTCGCTCTCCCGCACGAGGCGGATGCCGAGCGCCTTCTTGCCGAGCGTCTGGCCGTTCTTGCCCTCGATGATCAGCTGGTAGATCGCGAGACCGAGGAGCGCGAGGCCGCCGATCACCGACAGGATCGCCGTCCTGGCGTTGGCGCCGACGATGACCAGGATGTACGGAACCGCGAACACGAGCATGTCGACCAGGGTGCCCAGGAAGCGCTGGCCCCAGTTCGCGTACGGGGGCTGGGCGCCGTAGCCCGGCTGCTGCGGGTAGCCGTAGGCGGAGGCCGGAACCTGCGGGGCCTGCGGGTAGCCGTATCCGGGCTGCTGCGGGTATCCCTGCTGCTGGGGGTATCCCTGCTGCGGCGGCACACCCTGGGGGGCTTGCTGCGGGTAGCCGTATCCGGGCTGCTGCGGCTGCGGAGGCTGCTGGGGGTAGCCGTAACCGGGCTGCTGCGGCGGCTGCTGCGGGTTCTGCGGCTTTTCGTAAGGGTTGTTGGGCGAGCCGAAACTCATGGTGATCCTCCGTTGGCCAGGCTGGGGACAATGCGGACTGCGCGGAGGAACGTCATGTCTGAGCGGTCTGCCCCCCGTACATCAACCGCGATACTGCGCCAGACATCGTTCTAGGCAGGTGTGTTGTTGTCCAGACCCATTCGGTAGGTGTTGTGCAAGTGCAACCTCGCCGATCTTGGACGGGGCCCCGGTGGAACCCTGATTGGAACCGGGGCCGGGTCATCCGGGAGGATGGGGTCATGACCGCCCAGATTCTCGATGGCAAGGCCACCGCAGCCGCGATCAAGTCCGATCTGACCGCCCGCGTGGCGGCGCTGAAGGAGAAGGGCGTCACGCCCGGCCTCGGCACGATCCTCGTCGGGAGCGACCCCGGCAGCCAGAAGTACGTCGCCGGCAAGCACCGGGACTGCGCGCAGGTCGGCATCGCCTCCATCCAGCGCGAACTGCCCGAGACGGCCACCCAGGAGGAGATCGAGGCGGTCGTCCGCGAGCTGAACGACGACCCGGCGTGCACCGGCTACATCGTCCAGCTGCCGCTGCCCAAGGGCATCGACGAGAACCGCATCCTGGAACTCATGGACCCGGACAAGGACGCGGACGGCCTGCACCCGATGAACCTCGGCCGCCTCGTCCTCAACGAGCCCGCGCCGCTGCCCTGCACGCCGAACGGCGTCCTGACCCTCCTCCGTCGCTACGGCGTAGAGATCAAGGGCGCCGAGGTGGTGGTCGTCGGCCGTGGCGTGACGATCGGCCGCCCGATGCCGCTGCTGCTCACCCGGCGCAGCGAGAACGCGACGGTGACCCAGTGCCACACCGGCACCCGTGACCTGTCCTCGCACCTCAAGCGCGCGGACATCATCGTCGCCGCGGCCGGTTCCGCCCACCTGATCCGTCCCGAGGACGTGAAGCCGGGCGCCGCCGTCCTCGACGTGGGCGTCTCCCGCAACGCCGAGGGCAAGATCGTGGGCGACGTCCACCCCGGCGTCGCCGAGGTCGCCGGCTTCATCTCCCCGAACCCGGGCGGCGTCGGCCCGATGACCCGCGCCCAGCTGCTCGTCAACGTGGTCGAGGCGGCGGAGCGCAGTGTCGGCTGAGCCCCGGGGTCCCGAGAAGCGGGGAGCGACGACGGGGGCCGCCCCGGGGGCCACCGCGGGGCGGGGCTCCCAGGAGACGGCCACGGAGCCGGCCGGGGCGCGGAAGCCGGGTGCGGAGCCGGATGAGACGCCTGGGTCGCGGACGGCGGGCGCTGGTTCGGGTTCGGGTTCGGTCGAGGCGCGTGGGCATCGGAAGCCCGATGCGGAGGACGCCGGGTCCCAGGAGCCGGCGGCTGTGGCGCGGGGCTCTCAGGAGGTAGGTGTGGGATCGGCGGAGTCCCGGAAGGGCGCGTCGGGGGAGGTCCGTAGGGCGCGTGCTTCCTCGGGCGAGTCCGGTGGGGCCGACGTCGCGTCGGACGAGGCGCCGGACGCCGGCGCGCAGGACGAGCTCGTCGTGCGGGATCCGATCAGCGCACCCGACATCGACGGACGGCCCCGGCGGGCGACACGGCGGTTTCCGCTGTTCACCCGGGACACCGCGCGGCCGGAGGGCGGTGGCCGCGCCGCGCCGCGGGACGCTCCGGCGCCCGCCCGGCAGTGGCCGGTGCTCACCGTGCTGGCCGTGGTGGGGCTCGGCCTGCTGCTGACCGCCCTCGACCAGTTCCGCTACGGCACCCTGCTCATCGGTGTCGCCCTGCTCGCCGGTGCGGTGCTGCGCTGGCTGCTGCCGGACGTCGGCATGCTCGCCGTCCGCTCCCGTTTCACCGACATCGCCACCTACGGCGTGCTCGGCGCCGCGATCGTCCTGCTGGCGATGATGGTGCAGCCGCACCCGTGGCTGGAGATCCCCTTCCTCAAGGACACCCTGCACTTCACGGTCAGCAGCAGCTGACCCGATGCGGGCACGGACGGCGGTCCGCCCCCACCCCCGATGAGGGACGGGCCGTCGTCACGCTCCAGCCTCCCGCGCCGCGAACCGCCTGTTCAACCGCTGTCCGTTCGCTGTGGCACAGCGGTGACGGTTCCGGCACGGTGTGCGCGACCTGCCACAGCCGGCCCCGGACCAGGAACCGATCAGGCCTGTGACGTCGTCATTTGCCGGGAAGCAGGTAGGACGCCGCGGAGGTGGGCGATGAGTGGCTGGCAGGCGCTGCCCGACGATCTGCCGCCGGAGGTGCGGCACTTCGTGGAGCAGCTACGGCAGCTCAAGGACCGTACGGGGCTCAGCCTCGTCGCGCTCGGCGCCCGCACCGCGTACAGCAAGTCCTCCTGGCACCGCTATCTCAACGCCACCCAGCCCCCGCCCCGCCAGGCCGTCGCCGCCCTGTGCCGGATCGCGGGCCTCGACACCGCCGACGCGGCACGCTTCGGCGTGCGCTGGGAACTGGCGGTCGAGGCCTGGCCCCGGCCGACGGCGGAACCCGCGCGGGCCGCCGGGGGCGAGAAGGGCGAGAACGGCTTGGGGAGTGAACGGTACGAGGACGATCCGACGCTGCCGTGGTGGGACGAGCCGCCCAAGGAGCGCGCGAGCGGCATGAACCGGCTCCTGCTGGCCGCCGCGCTGCTGCTCGTCCTCGTCCTGCTGCTCGGGTTGGCCGGTGCCGTGGCCTCTGGGTGATCCGGCGACTTCCGTGGCGGCCGTTATTTCCGGTGTGTTCCACCTGTGGCGGTGTATCGACAAGTTTGCGTATTTGATATGGAGCTGTTCGATCCCACGGCTAACGTGTCGAACTTGCAGATGCTCCCGTGCGCCCCCACCCGGGGAGCTGAGATCCTTGCGGCACGGGGGAAGAGCGGGGAACAACCAGCACCGACCGGGGGGAAAGAGGGGGAGCAATGCCTCGTTGGAGGGCCTTGCCGGATGAACTGGATCCGCAGGTCAGGGAGTTCGCGAGCCAGCTGCGGCGGCTCGTGGACCGCAGCGGCCTGAGTATCGCGGCCGTCGCCGACCGCACGGGTTACAGCAAGACGTCCTGGGACCGGTATCTCAACGGTCGGCTGCTCGCGCCGAAGGGTGCGATCGTCGCCCTGGCCGAGGTCACCGGCACCAATCCCATTCACCTGACCACGATGTGGGAGCTCGCCGAACGCGCCTGGAGCCGTTCGGAGATGCGCCACGACATGACCATGGAGGCCATCCGGATCTCCCAGGCGCGAGCCGCGCTCGGCGAGTTCGGCGCACCGCCCGTGAACGCCACGGGCGGCAAGACGGCCCGCAGGAGCGGCAGCGCGACGGTGACGCCGGGTGTGGCGGGACCGGCCGGTGTCGCACCCACGGTGCCGCCCCAGCCGACTTCTTCGGAGACCGACAGCGTGGAGGCGCGGGGAGGCTCCTCCGGCGGGAACTCCTGGGGCGTGGCCGGGTACCAGGGACCGGCACAGCCTGCCCCGGGGCGTACGGCCGCGGCGGCGCCCGTCTCCACCGGCGGTCCGGGGCGGACGCTGGGGACACCCGGGGCGCACGACCAGCCGCAGGACGCCCGTCCCGGGGACGGGGTCTCGGGTGCCTCCGGTGACTCCGGAGGACCCAGCGGTTCCGGCGGTTCCGGGACGGGGAAGCGGCGGCTGACGATGTTCCTCGCGGGAGTCGTCGGGGTGCTCGTCGTGGTCGCCGCCGTGTTCTTCCTGACCGACCCGGGCGGGGACAAGAAGAACCAGGCCGAGAAGTCGCCTTCGCCGTCAGCGAGCACGACCGTCTCGCTGCCCGCCGGGGTGAAGTGCGGCGGCCGGGGGTGCACCGGGAAGGACGCCGAGGCCATGGGGTGCAGCGGGAACCTGGTGACGACCGCCAAGACCGCGACGGTGGGGGCGACCGTGGTCGAGGTGCGCTACAGCGAGACCTGCGGCGCGGCCTGGGGGCGGGTCACCCAGGCCGGGCAGGGGGACAAGGTCGAGGTGAGCGCCGGCAAGGCGGTCGAGCGGAGCGGGAGCATCACGGAGGCCGGGGACACGATCGCCTACACGCCGATGGTCGCCGTGAAGGACGCGGGCGAGGCGAAGGCGTGTGTGACGCTGGCTTCCGGGCAGCGGGGGTGCACCGGCTGAGGGAGGGCCGCCCGCGCCCCGGGAGGGTGAATCCTCGCGGGATGTGCATGAGTCCGTGAATTGGGGGCACGCGAACCGTACCCCCACGGGAGTCCGGAAACGGTACCCCCCTACGGCGGCCGCCTTCGTCCCCTCTCCCGGACGGGCGGCCGCCTTTTCCGTCGGGTCAGCGGTGTGTGGGCTGGGCCACACGGGGCCGGACGTCCGGGATCCCGGATGCGCGATAGCCTGACCGCTGGAGATCTCTTGACGCCGAGAGATCGATCAAACGTCCGGGGCAGGGACGCCCCACCGCCAGCTGTCATACGGAGAACGCCATGACCCGCACTCCCGTGAACGTCACCGTCACCGGCGCGGCCGGCCAGATCGGTTACGCCCTGCTCTTCCGCATCGCCTCCGGCCAGCTGCTCGGCGCGGACGTGCCGGTCAAGCTTCGCCTCCTGGAGATCACCCCGGCGCTCAAGGCCGCCGAGGGCACCGCCATGGAGCTGGACGACTGCGCCTTCCCGCTGCTCCAGGGCATCGACATCACGGACGACCCGAACGTCGCCTTCGACGGCACCAACGTCGGTCTGCTCGTCGGCGCCCGCCCCCGCACCAAGGGCATGGAGCGCGGTGACCTCCTGGAGGCCAACGGCGGCATCTTCAAGCCGCAGGGCAAGGCCATCAACGACCACGCCGCGGACGACGTGAAGATCCTGGTCGTCGGCAATCCGGCCAACACCAACGCGCTGATCGCCCAGGCCGCCGCCCCGGACGTACCGGCCGAGCGCTTCACCGCGATGACCCGCCTGGACCACAACCGCGCGCTGACCCAGCTGGCGAAGAAGACGGGCAGCACGGTCGCCGACATCAAGCGGCTGACCATCTGGGGCAACCACTCCGCCACCCAGTACCCGGACATCTTCCACGCCACGGTCGCCGGCAAGAACGCCGCCGAGACCGTGAACGACGAGAAGTGGCTGGCCGAGGAGTTCATCCCGACCGTCGCCAAGCGCGGCGCCGCGATCATCGAGGCCCGTGGCGCGTCCTCCGCCGCCTCGGCCGCCAACGCCGCCATCGACCACGTGTACACGTGGGTCAACGGCACCGCGGACGGCGACTGGACCTCCATGGGCATCCCGTCGGACGGCTCCTACGGCGTCCCCGAGGGCCTGATCTCCTCGTTCCCCGTCACCACCAAGGACGGGCAGTACGAGATCGTCCAGGGCCTGGACATCAACGAGTTCTCCCGCGCCCGTATCGACGCTTCCGTGAAGGAGCTGGAGGAGGAGCGCGAGGCGGTCCGCGCGCTCGGCCTCATCTGAGGTTTCTCCACAGCTCTGTCACGAGCCTGCACGGGCCCTGTTCCGGTTCCCTCCGGAACAGGGCCCGTGGCCGTTTTTCGCCCTACCGTCGAAGCCGTGCCCGGTGGGGCGATTCGGGGGGTTCGCGATGAACGGCTGGAACGGCTACAGCTCCGGTTCCGGAGCGGAACACGAGCCGAGCGAGGACAGGGGCAGGTCGGCCTGGAGCTCGGGAGAGACGGGGACCGCTCCGCCGTGGGCCTCCGCGGAGACCCAGACCTCCTTCGCCCCGCCCTGGGCGACGGCCGGGACGCAGGCCGCGCCGGCCCCGCACTGGGCGCCGGTGGCGCCGACTCCCGTGGGTCCGCCGCACGCGCCCCGCCGGGTCGGGCGGGTGCTCGCCGCGCTCGCGGTGGCCGTCCTGGTCGGGGTCTCGGTCGGCGTAGGTGTCTGGTGGCTGCTCCGAGGCACCTCCCTCGGGTCCGGTACCCGCGCGGGCGCCGGTCCGGTGCCCGGCGTCACGGCGCCCTCGTCCCCGTCGCCCTCCGCTTCCCCCGCCTCGCGGTACCGCAGGGTCCAGGACCCCGTCGGCTACTCCGTCGACCTCCCCCAGGGCTGGACCCGCACCGAGAAGCAGGGCCGGTTCGCTCCGGTCGTCGTCTACGACGCTCCCGCCGACGGCCGCCGGCTCCAGGTCTTCCGGATCGCGGAGGACACCCCGGCCCAGTCCCTCGGCCTGGCCGAGAACGACCCTGGCTACGGCTTCAGCCGCCAGCCCGGCTACCGGGTCCTCGACCGCGCCACGGGCGTCACCTGGGCCGAACTCGCCTACCGCTACGACGACTCGGACCTCGGCGCCCGCCAGGTCGTGGACCACCGCTTCCAGGCCGCCGACGGCACGCTGTACGCGATCCGCGCGGCCGGCCCCGCCTCCCTCACACCCGCCCTGGTGCGCGAGCCGCTCACCAGGGCGCTGGCCTCCTTCTGCCCGGCGGACACGGAGTGCCACTGAGCGGCCGGCCCCTCACCGGAGAGGGCACGGCGGGCGGTGCCGGGCAGCGCGTGAACGCCCCCTGGGGTCCGCCGATCCGCACCTGCCGGCCCGCCGCGACTCCGCGCGCCGACGCCGCTCCCGATCCCGCATCGCGCAGGAGACACAACTCGCCCGCACCGGGCGGCTCCTGGCCTCGCAGCGCACGTGCGGCCGAGGGGCGGGGCTCTGCTCCCCGGGTCGGACCTCGGGACCGGTGACGGTGTCGCCCTCGACGCCCGCGCGGAGCATCAGCAGGCCGAAGACCGGGTTCAGAAAAGAGGGCACGGCGGCTCCTCGGGTCAACTGGGGGGCAGACTGGGATGGTTGGACCGCCCCTTCAGCGACGGACCGAACGCGATAGTACTCGTTTCCGGTTGGACGCGATAGTGCGCGATTCTCCGGATCGGTCGCGGTGTCCCAGGACCACGACCCCCGTGCACACCAGCACCAGCACGGCGACCGTGCGCAGAGCCGGGCCCATGCCGTGCGCGAGGTCGGGGTGGGAGGCCAGCACCGTGCCGGTGACGGCGACCCCGAGAGCCGCTCCGATCTCGCGGGCCGAGGTGCCGAGACCCGAGGCGAGCCCCGCCCGGTGCGGTGGGAGCGCGGTGGCGACGCCCAGGGTGAGCGCGGGCATGGACAGTCCGGTACCGGCCGAGATGACCAGCAGCCAGCAGGCGTACAGCGGGTAGGGCGTCCCGGCGTCCACGGTGGACACGCCCAGCAGGCCGAGGCCGATGAGGGCGAGACCGGTCGCGATGACGGGCAGGGGGCGCCCGGCCCAGCGGGTGGCCAGCCTCGGCAGTACCGCCATGCCCACGACGATCGGCAGGATCGCCACGCCGGTGACGGCGGGGCCGTAGCCCTTCACGCCCTGCAGGTACTGGGAGTTGACGTAGAAGAGGGAGAACAGGCCGAAGAAGCCGGTCGCCAGGCCGAGAGTGGTCGAGCGCAGCCGGGGCGAGGCGAAGACGCGCGGGTCGAACAGCGGGGTGCGGGAGCGCAGTGAGTGGGCGGTGAAAGCGGTCACGAGGGCCGCGCCGGCCGCGAAGGCGGTCAGGATGCGCGGTGAGGTCCAGCCGTGCACCGGGCCCTCGATGATGCCGAAGAGGACGGCCACCAGGCCCACCGTGAGCAGCAGGGTGCCGAGCGGGTCGAGGCGGTGCTGAGGGGCGCGTTCCGTGCGCGGGGTGGTGAGGGCGACGGTGACGGCCAGGAGCGCGGCGAGCGGGACCATGAGCGCGAACAGGGCCCGCCAGGTGAGGAACTGGCCCACGAGGCCGCCGCCCAGGTTGCCCAGCATGCCGCCGAGGCCGATCGCCAGGGTCCAGGAGGCCATCGCCCGGGCCCGGCCCTCGGGACCCGCGAGGCGCAGCAGGATCGACATGGTGGCCGGGGTGATCAGCGCGGCCCCGGCCCCTGAGACGCCCCGGCCGGCGATGAGGAGCGCCGGGCTCTGTGCGAGGGCGCTGGTGGCGGCACCCGCGGCGAAGAGGCCGAGGCCCGTGAGCAGGGCGCCCTTCTGCCCGTGGCGGTCCCCGAGGGCGCCGGCCGGGATGAGGAGGGAGGCGAAGACGATGACGTACATGTCGACGGTCCACAGGATCTCGGTGGACGAGGGGTGCAGCGAGGACGAACTCAGCTGCGGGATCAGGAGATTGATGGCGGCGACCATGCCCTGGGCGACGAGGACGCAGGCGCACAGGGCGAGGAGGGTGGAGCGTTTCAGGGCGTGCGGGGGCATGGCTCCTCCGGGGAGCGGGGTGTCGGTGTGGGTGCCCTGTCACCGTAGGCTCGGGGTGTCCTGCACTCCAGTGCAAGTTCTGCAAGGGGTCGATGCGTGTGACGCAACTGGATCTGAATCTGCTGGTCGCCCTGGACGTGCTGCTGGAGGAGCAGAGCGTGGGCGGCGCGGCCCGGCGGCTCCATCTCTCCGAGCCCGCGATGTCCCGCACCCTGGGCCGGATCCGCAAGGCGCTCGGTGACCCCGTGCTGGTGCGCGCCGGGCGGCAGATGGTGCCGACCCCGCGCGCGCTGGCCGTACGGGCCGAGGTGAGTGCGGTCGTGGAGCGGGCGCGGGCCCTGTTCACCCAGGGGCGGGACGTCGATCTGCGCACGGTGGAGCGGACGTTCACGGTTCTCGGGTCCGACACCATCGCCGCGGCCTGCGGTGCGGCGCTCTTTCGGCGGACCGCAGCCGAGGCGCCGGGGGTACGCCTGCGGTTCCTGGCCGAGAGTCATGTGGACGCCCCGCTCCTGCGCGAGGGCACCGCCGACCTGGAGATCGGCGCCGTCGGCGTCGCGGCCCCCGAGGTGCACGTGGAGACCCTCCACGAGGACCGCATGATGGGGGTCGTACGGGCCGGACATCCTCTGCTGGAAGGAGAGTTGACGGCCGAGCGGTTCGCGACGGAGGCCGGTCACCTGATCGTGTCCCGGCGGGGCAGGCGGCGCGGGCCGGTTGACGAGGCGCTCGCCGAACTGGGCCTGGAGCGCCGGGTGGTGGGGGCGGTCGGAACCTTCCCCTCCTCCCTGTTCGTGATCCGGGACACCGACCTCGTCGGTCTGATCAGTTCCTGGGCGCTGCCGCTGGCCGCCGCGCTGGACCTGGTCACCTTCGACGTGCCGCTGCGACTGCCGCCGCTGCGGCTGGGGCTGGCCTGGCATCCGCGGCACGACGCCGACCCGGCGCACGCGTGGCTGCGGCGGACGATGCGGGAACTGCTCGCCCAGTGGTCGGGCGGTCAGCTCACCGGGCCGGACAGCCGCTTCTCGAACCAGTGGTCGCCGTAGACGTGATCGGCGTAGGGCGGGATCTCCGTGTAACCGCCCGACCGGTACATCGCCTGCGCCTCGGTGAGGGACGCGTGGGTGTCGAGGCGCAGGACCGTGAAGCCGCGTGCGGCGGCCTCCCGCTCCAGGGCGGTGAGGAGGCGTCGGGCCAGGCCCAGGCGGCGGGCGTCCGGGTGCACCCACACATGGCGCAGCTCGCCGACCCGCGGCTCCAGCCGGCGCAGTGCGCCGCAGCCCACGGGGCGGCCCTCCTCGTACGCCACGAAGAACGCGCCCGCCTCCCCGGAGACCTCCTCGGGGCGCACCAGGTCGGACCTGTCGAAGCCCTCCGGGAAGCGGGCGTCGATGTCGGCGGCGTAGGCGTCGAGGCAGGCGCGGGCGTCGGGGGCGGCGCCGTCGACCGGGGCCACGGTGATGGCGGCCAGGCGCAGCAGGCGCTGGGCGGTGCTCATCGCCTCGGTGAGCCGGTCGCGCTGGGCCGTGGTGAGTCCGTCGAGCAGTCCGGCGGCGAGGGCGTCGGCCCGGCGGTTCTGTTCCTTGAGCTCGATCCTTCCGGCGCGGGTCAGCTCGACCATGCGCAGCCGGCTGTCGTGCGGGTGCACGCTGATCCGGACCAGGCCCTGCGCCTGGAGGGTCTTCGCCATCCTGCTCAGATATCCGGCGTCCAGCCCGAGCCGGGTCCTGAGCTCGCGCAGCGAGACCCCGTCGCCGATCTCGAACAGCAGCCGCGCCTCGCCGAGCGGGCGGTCCTGGCCGAGGTAGTGGTCGTCCAGGGCCCCGATACGGCGGGTGAAGTAGCGGTTGAACTGGCGGAACTCCGCCACGTGCTGTGTCGACACCGGGTCCATAATCTTTGACTTTAGTCAAAGGATCGCGCCGGTGTCCATCCATATCCCATTCCGGTTTCCTGTCCCCACCCGCACCCCTATGCTGATGGTTTGTCAACAACTGACGTGAGCAAGGCCTTTGCACGCATCGGGGGAGTCGTGTGACTACTACATCTGTGCCTCGGCAGCCGCAGTCCGCACCACCGGGCCCGGCCACGCCGCCGCACGCCAGTGAGGCCACCCGGCTGCTGTGCGCGGGCACCTATCTGGATTCCGGTTACCGGGACCGGGTCATCGAACAGCTCCACCTGAACGAACAGCGGATCGTGGCGCCCTCACTCGGCCTCGACGCGGCCCGGGTGCTCGCGCACGCGCTGCGCGCCCGGCGCCAGGAGTTGCTGTGGGCCGGGCTGATCCTGGGCCTGTGGGTGATCGGGCTGCCGCTGACCGGCGGACTGCTGTTCGCGTTCCTCGGCCCCAGCCTGCTGCTCGCGGCCGCCTCCTGGGTCCGGGGCAAGGGCGCGAACCCGCCCCTGTACCGACGGCTGCCCGCCTTCGTCATGCGCTGGTGGGGGCGTCTCGTCTTCGCGATGTTCCTGATCCTGGCCCTCGTGGTCGCGTTCGGCGGGGGCGACGACGACTCGTCGTCCTACGGCGGCTCGGGGTCCTTCGGCGACTCGTACGGCTACGGCGACTCGTACGGCTCCTACGGCGACTCGTCCAGCCCGTCCGATCTGCTGTTCCCCGACTTCGACGGGGTCAGCGGGCTGATCGGGCCGCTCCAGGCCTGGCTGATGATCGTGATCTTCGCGCTGATCGCGGTGTGTGTGGCCGCTCAGCGCGGCCAGTTCGCCCGGGCGGTCGGCGCCGAACTGTCCCCGCAGCGCTTCCCGGACGCGGCCGGCGACCCCGCCGAGCGCGCCGAGGGCCAGCGGTTCCAGCGGCTGAAGCAGCGCATCCGGATCGAGCAGCACGCCCCGCTGGTCATGTACCACGAGAAGCGTCCCTTCTGCGGCGCCGGATTCGCCTACGAGACCTGGGTGCTCGCCGTCGAACTGCGGCCCGACGGGACGAAGAAGGAACAGCTGCCGCTGAACAACCGCGCGATCCTGGAGAAGATCCGCCCGCTGCTCGAACAGCTGCGGCTGCCCTCCGAGTTCGCCGGGCACACGGTCCGCGACCGGCTGCGCTGGATGGAGATCGACGAGTGCGTGTTCCTGCCCGCGGAGGGGCTGCGCCGGCGTGAAGAGGCGCCGTACCACCCGCAGGCCTTCGAGGACCACCGGGCGCGGGCGGTCGAGGAGGGGGCCGAGAAGCGGCGGCACTTCCTGCGGATCCGGGTCGGCGGCTGGGAGGAGGAACTGGTCGTCACGATCTTCGTGCGCGTTCACACCCAGGGCCGGATGCTCATGCTGGAGATCGCCCCGCATGTGCTGCTGCCGGTGCGCGAGGACTTCAAGGACGCCGACCGTACGGCCCACACCTACCGGCACAACAACGCGCTCGGCAAGGCGGCCTGGGCGGTGGCCCGGGTGCCGGGCTCCGCGGCCCGTTCCCTCGTCACCCTCGGCAGGGGCGTGGCGTACGCGTGGAAGCTGCTGACCGGCGGCTACGCGGGCGCGCTGCCCGACGGTCCGGCGCTGTCGGTGCGGGAGCTCGGTTCGGCGGACGAGGGGTCCCTCTTCCAGGACATGGACGCCTACCGCTACCTCAGGAGCGTGCAGGACCGGGTCGCGCACGGCGTGCTGACGGCCCTGGCCGAATCCGGTTACCAGACCGGCGAGTTCGTCCAGAAGATCGTGAACATCAACAACGGCGTGCACGTCGAGGGCGGTGTCCACGGCAGCACGTTCGCGGCCGGCACGCACGCCTCCGCGTTCTCCACCACCGGCGGCCCGGGGACCGCGTCACAGAAGGGAACCAGCGCTCATGGCAACGGATGAACCGGGCGTCAGCATCAGCGGCGGTGTCCACGGCAGCACCTTCGCGATCGGCAGCCACGCACACGCCGAGAGCCACCACGGCACGGCGCCCCAGCGGGACGAGACCGCCGAGGCGCTCCTGACCGCCGTACGGGAACTCCGTGAGGACCTCACGCGACTGCGGGCCACCGACGAGACGGCCGCGCTGGACACCGCGCTGGCCGAGACGGAGGAGGAGATCGTCGCCACGGGGCAGGCGGGGCCGACCCGTCGGGAACGCCTGCGGGCCCTGCTGGACGACTCGCAGGCGCTGGTCGGCCTGGTCGCGTCGGCGGGGGCGGTGGCCGGACTGCTGGGGTTGTGAGCGAGGGCGTACGGTGCCGGTCTGCGAAGGACGCGGTGAGCCGTCCCGCCCGGCATCGGGGCGAACGGGGGACGCGGTGAGTGGGAAGGGGACGCCATGAGCGGGGGAGTGCGGTACTGGAACGAGGAGACGCAGCGGTGGGAGGACGGGGACGGGAGCCGGACGGTGACCGGTCCCATCACTCCGCCGCCGGCGCCCCGGCCGGACGCGGTGCCGCCCACCGAGGGGACCGCCGCTCCTTCCGCGGAGCCGACCGCGCCCGTGTGGCCGCCGGCGGCCGGTTCGGAGACGGTCCCTGACACGGCCGCGGGGCCCGGCTCCGCGCAACCGCCGGCGTCCTCCGCGCCCGCCTCGCCGCCCCCGCCCGCCCCTCCCGCCGGCTGGCCGGGCGCCGGAGGCGGCAGCACCTGGCACGGACCCGGCGATCCCGGCGCCCCCACTGGCGGCTGGTCCTCCGTCGAGCAGCTCGGTGGCGGATCCGTCCCGTCGGCCGAGTGGTCGGGGGCCGCCTGGTCGACCGCCGGTCAGCCGGCCGTCACCGAGCCCCCCGCGGGGAGAGACCGCCGGCTCCTGTGGTCCGCGCTCGCCGGGGTCGCCGCCGTCGGTGTCACCGTGACCCTGGTGCTGACGCTGGTCGTCGGCGGCGGGGACGAGGACGACAAGGCCGGCGACGTGAGCCCGACGCCCACGGGGGCCGTCTCGCAGCAGAGCGGCCCCGACGGGTCGCCGCCTCCCTCGCAGACCCCCTCGCCGACCGAGGACACGGCGTCCCCGCTCGCCTCGACGCCCCAACTCCCCGCCGGATACGAGCTGTACGAGGACGAGGAGCACTTCCGTATCGCCCGGCCCACGGACTGGGCACGCACCACCGTGGCCTCCCAGTTCGGCATCGACGTGGTCAACTACCGCAGCCCGGACGGCGAACACCGGCTGCAGGTGTACCAGGTCGCGGAGGAGTCCCCGGAGGCGTCCTTCGAGCTGTACCTCTCCGCCGACACCCGCAAGCCGGACGGCTTCGAGAAGCTGGACCTCCGGCCCGTCGAGGCGGACGGGTTCACCGGCGAACGGCTGGAGTACCGGGCCGACTCCCTCGGCGGTGAGCCGGACATCGGCGCCTGGCACGTCTACGACGAGCGGTTCGTCGCCCAGGACGGCAATATCTACGCGATTGCCGCGTACGGCCCGGACAGCGACGGCGGCCAGGACGAACTGGAACTCCTGACCACCGCTCTCTCCGGTTTCTGCGCGCCCTACGCCTGCGACGCGGCGTCGATCGACTGAACCGGCGCCCCTTTCCTTCCTGTTTGTCCGCATTTTCAGTGAGCCAGCACACGTTCGGGCACCGATTGCGCATGCAATCGAGGCGCCGGGGAATGCGACGACGGTCCCCGTGAGTGACACCTGTGTGACACAGGGGAACCGAACAGGAACGGAAGGCAACACCGATCATGGCCGGACAGCACGCGCGGCAGGAGCCGCACACCATCCACGCGGGCGGCGAATGGCGCGCAGCCGTCTCCGGAGCCACCCGCGAGATCCTCGACCCCGCCGACGCGCGACCGTTCGCCGTGGTCGCCGAGGGGGACGAGAAGGACACGGACCTGGCGGTCGACGCCGCCCGCCGGGCCTTCGACTCAGGACAGGGCCCCTGGCCGCTCACCTCCGTCGCCGAACGCGCCGCACTGCTGCGCCGCGTCGCCGATCTTCTCGTACGCGACCGCGAAGAACTCGGCCTCCTGGAGAGCCGGGACGCGGGCAAGACGGTGGAGGAGGGCCGGGTCGACATCGACTGCGTCGCCGACGCCTTCCGCTACTTCGCCGACCTGGTCGCCGGTGAGGCGCCCGGCCGGGTCGTCGACGCCGGCTCGACCGAGGTCCACAGCGTCGTCGTCCACGAGCCCGTCGGCGTGTGCGCGCTGATCACCCCCTGGAACTACCCGCTCCTCCAAGCCAGTTGGAAGATCGCCCCGGCGCTCGCGGCGGGCAACACCTTCGTGGTCAAGCCGAGCGAGATCACCCCGATGACGACGATCGCGCTCATCGAACTGCTCGTCGAGGCCGGTCTGCCGGAAGGGGTGGCCAACATCGTGACCGGCCCCGGCCACACCGTCGGCGCCCGGCTCGCCGAGCACCCCGACGTCGACCTGATCTCCTTCACCGGCGGCCTGGTCAGCGGCACCAAGGTCGCGCAGGCCGCCGCCGTCTCGGTGAAGAAGGTCGCCCTGGAACTCGGCGGCAAGAACCCCAACGTGGTCTTCGCCGACGCCTGCGCCACCCCCGAGGGCTTCGACACCGCCGTCGACCAGGCCCTCAACGCCGCCTTCATCCATAGCGGCCAGGTCTGCTCCGCGGGCGGCCGCCTCATCGTCGAGGAGTCCGTCCGGGACCGCTTCGTCGCCGAACTCGCCCGCCGGGCCTCCAAGATCCGCCTCGGCCGCGGCACCGAGGACGGTGTCGAGTGCGGTCCGCTGGTCTCCGAGCAGCAGCGCGCCAAGGTCGAGTCCTACGTCGCCTCCGCGCTCGCCGAGGGCGCGGTGCTGCGCTCCGGCGGACAGCGCCCCGAGCCCTCGCCCGAGCGTCCCGCCGACGGCTACTTCTACGAGCCGACCGTCCTCGACCGCTGCCACCGCGAGATGCGGGTCGTGCGGGAGGAGGTCTTCGGGCCGGTCCTCACGGTCGAGACCTTCCGTACCGAGGCCGAGGCGATCGCCCTCGCCAACGACACCGAGTACGGCCTCGCGGGCGCCGTCTGGACCACCGACGCCGGACGCGCCCGCCGGGTCGCCGGCCGGCTGCGCCACGGCACCGTCTGGATCAACGACTTCCACCCCTACCTCCCGCAGGCGGAGTGGGGCGGTTTCGGCAAGAGCGGAGTGGGTCGCGAGCTCGGCCCCGCCGGACTCGCCGAGTACCGCGAGAGCAAGCACGTCTACCAGAACCTGGCGCCCAAGCCGGTCCGCTGGTTCGCGGGCTGAGCCCACTCCCGCCCCCCTCTCCACGCTCTCTTCGCACTCAAGACTTCCCTGGAGTACCCCCATGTCCGAGATCAAACAGGAGTACGACTACGTCGTCGTCGGAGGTGGAACGGCAGGCTCCGTCATAGCCTCCCGCCTCACCGAGAACCCCGACGTCACCGTGGCCGTCATCGAGGGCGGCCCCAGCGACGTCGGCAGAGACGACGTCCTCACCCTGCGCCGCTGGATGGGCCTGCTCGGCGGCGAGCTCGACTACGACTACCCGACCACCGAGCAGCCCCGCGGCAATTCCCACATCCGGCACAGCCGCGCCCGGGTCCTCGGCGGCTGCTCCTCGCACAACACCCTGATCGCCTTCAAGCCGCTGCCGTCCGACTGGGACGAGTGGGAGGAGGCCGGTGCCAAGGGCTGGGGCGCGGTCCCGATGGAGGCGTACTACGCCCGGCTGAAGAACAACATCGTCCCGGTCGACGAGAAGGACCGCAACGCCATCGCCCGCGACTTCGTCGACGCCGCCCAGAAGGCCGTCGACGTCCCCCGGATCGAGGGCTTCAACCAGAAGCCCTTCGACGACGGCGTCGGCTTCTTCGACCTGGCCTACCACCCGGAGAACAACAAGCGTTCCTCGGCGTCGGTGGCGTATCTGCACCCGGTGATGGACGAACGGCCCAACCTCACGATCCTGCTGGAGACCTGGGCGTACAAGCTGGAGCTGGACGGCACGCGCGCGGAAGGCGTGCACGTGCGGTCCAAGGACGGCGAGGAGACCCTGATCAGGGCCCGCCGTGAAGTCCTCCTGTGCGCGGGCGCCGTCGACTCGCCCCGCCTGCTGCTCCACTCCGGCATCGGCCCCCGCGAGGACCTCGAAGCCCTCGGCATCCCGGTCGTCCACGACCTGCCGGGCGTCGGTGAGAACCTCCTCGACCACCCCGAGTCGGTGATCGTCTGGGAGACCAACGGCCCGATACCCGAGAACTCCGCGATGGACTCCGACGCGGGCCTGTTCGTGCGCCGCGACCCCGACCACGCGGGCCCCGACCTGATGTTCCACTTCTACCAGGTCCCCTTCACCGACAACCCGGAGCGCCTCGGCTACGAACGCCCGGCGTACGGCGTCTCGATGACCCCGAACATCCCCAAGCCCAAGAGCCGCGGCCGCCTGTACCTGACCAGCGCGGACCCGGAGGTGAAGCCCGCCCTCGACTTCCGGTACTTCACCGACGAGGACGACTACGACGGCCGCACTCTCGTCGACGGGATCAGGATCGCCCGCGAGATCGCGCGGACCGAGCCGCTCGCCGGCTGGCTCAAGCGCGAGGTGTGCCCCGGCCCCGACGTCACCGGTGACGAGGAGCTGAGCGAGTACGCCCGCAAGGTCGCGCACACCGTGTACCACCCGGCGGGCACCTGTCGTATGGGTGCCGCCGATGACGAACTGGCCGTGGTCGATCCCGAGTTGAGGATCCGCGGCCTGGACGGCATCCGCATCGCGGACGCGTCCGTGTTCCCGACCATGACCGCCGTGAATCCCATGATCGGGGTGCTCATGGTCGGTGAGAAAGCCGTGGACCTGCTGGGAGGTGGTGCGTGATGAGTACGACCGCGACCATGGAGAAGCCGCCGACGACGGATCAGGCCGTGTTCTCCGTCGAGGGACTGTGGAAGGTCTTCGGTCCCAAGGCGGAGCGCGTCCCGGAGGACGCCGAGCTGTCCGCCCTCGACCCCGCCGACCTGCGCGCGAGGACGGGCTGTACGGCGGCCGTCCGGGACGTGAGCTTCGACGTCCGCAAGGGCGAGGTCTTCGTCGTGATGGGCCTGTCCGGCTCCGGCAAGTCCACGCTGGTGCGCTGCCTGACCCGGCTCATCGAGCCGACGGCGGGCACGATCTGCATCGACGGCGAGGACGTCCGCGCGATGGACAAGTCCCGGCTGCGTGAACTGCGCCGGCACCGCGCCGCGATGGTCTTCCAGCACTTCGGCCTCCTCCCGCACCGCACGGTCCTCGACAACGTGGCCTACGGACTGGAGATCCAGGGCGTCGGCAAGGCGGAGCGCCGGGCGCGGGCCGCCGAGGTCGTCGCCAAGGTCGGCCTGGAGGGCATGGAACACCGCAAGCCGTCCCAGCTCTCCGGCGGTCAGCAGCAGCGCGTCGGCCTCGCGCGGGCGCTCGCGGTGGACCCGCAGGTCCTCCTCTTCGACGAGCCGTTCAGCGCCCTCGACCCGCTGATCCGGCGGGACATGCAGGAGGAGGTCGTCCGCCTGCACCGCGAGGAGGGCCGCACGATGGTCTTCATCACCCACGACCTGAGCGAGGCGCTGAAGCTCGGCGACCGTATCGCCCTGATGCGTGACGGCAAGGTCGTCCAGCTCGGCACCCCCGAGGAGATCGTCGGCTCCCCGGCCGACGGCTACGTCCGCGAGTTCGTCCGGGACGTGCCGCGCGAACACGTCATGACCGTCCGCCGGGCCATGAAGCCGGGCGACTGCGCGGGCCCGGCCCACCCGGGCGCCCTCGCCCCCGACGCCGTGGTCGCCGACGCCATCAAGGTCGTCGCCGGCAGCGGCAGGCCGGCCTGCGTCGTGGAGAACGGACGGTGCCTCGGCGTCGTCGACCACGAGCGCCTGCTCGGTGTCGTCGCCGGAACGGAACTCCGCGGAGGGGCGGCCGGAACGGAGCCTCGCAAGGAGGCGGTCTGATGGCTACCGTCACCGCGTCCACACCCCGCGCCCTGCCCACCGGTCTGCTCAAGCACCGGGCGGTCCACAAGCTCCTGCTCATCGCCCTCGCCGCCGCGATCCTCGTCCCCCTCGCCAACGCCCAATGGGCCAGCGGCAGTTGGCCGGCCGCCCTCACCGTCGACCTCACCAAGCCGCTCTCCGGCGCGAGCGACTGGATCATCGACAACCGCGACAGCCACCCGCTGTTCCTCTACTTCTTCGGCTATGTCAGCAACGCGGTCGTGATCTCCGTGCACGCCGTGTACGTCGTCCTGCTCGGCGCCGGCTGGGCCGGGGTCACCGCGCTCGGCGCCCTCGTGGCCTGGCGGGTCGCCGGCGTCCGGCTCGCCCTGGGCACGACGGCGGCGTTCCTCGCCTGCGGTCTGCTCGGCATGTGGGTCCCCACCATGCAGACCCTCGCCCTGATGGTCGTCGCCGTACTCGCCTCGGTCGTGGTCGGTGTCCTGCTGGGACTCGCCGCCGGACTGTCCGGCCGTATGGACAGGATCCTGCGCCCGGTCCTGGACACCATGCAGGTCATGCCCGCCTACGCCTACCTCCTCCCGGTGGTCCTCGTCTTCGGCATGGGCGTGCCCGCCGCCGTCCTCGCGACCGTCGTCTACGCCGCCCCGCCCATGGCCCGCCTGACCGCGCTCGGCCTCCAGTGCGCGGACAAGGAGGTCCTGGAGGCGGTCGAGTCGCTCGGCACCACCGCCCGCCAGCGGCTGCTGACCGCCCGAATCCCGCTGGCCCGCAAGGAACTCCTCCTCGGCCTCAACCAGACGATCATGATGGCGCTGTCGATGGCCGTCATCGCGTCCGTGATCGGCGCCGCCGGTCTCGGTGACCGCGTCTACCAGGCGCTCGCCTCGGTCGACGTGGGCGCGGCCCTCGCGGCCGGCATCCCGATCGTGCTGCTCGCCGTCGTCCTCGACCGCGTCACGGGCGCGGCGGGCGACGGCACCGAGGGACACGGGCGCGCGGGCTGGGCGTACGCCCTCGCGGGGACCGTCGTCGTGGCGGTCGCCGGACGGCTGCTGGGCCGTCTCGACTGGCCCGACTCCTGGACCCTGAACATCGCCGAGCCCGTCAACCGGGCCGTCGACTGGATGACGAACCACCTGTACTCCGGGGTTCCCGTCATAGGCGGCACCGCCGACTGGGCCGGCCACTTCACCACCTGGGTCCTCGACCCGGTCCGCGACGGACTCCAGGGGCTGCCCTGGTGGTCGGTGCTGCTCATCGTCGCCACCCTGGCCTGGCTGATCGGCACCTGGCGGACCGCGCTCACCGCGGTCCTCGCCATGGCCGCGATCGGCGTGCTCGGCGTGTGGACGCCTGCCCTGGACACCTTGTCGCAGGTCCTCGCGGCCGTCGCCGTCACCCTCGTCCTCGGCTTCGCGACCGCCGTCGCGGCGGCCCGCAGCGACCGCGTCGAACGCATGCTCAGGCCCGTCCTGGACGTCTTCCAGACCATGCCGCAGTTCGTCTACCTGATCCCGGTCGTCGCCCTGTTCGGCGTGGGCCGCGCGCCCGCCGCCGCGGCGGCCGTCGTCTACGCGCTGCCCGCCGTCGTCCGCATCACCACGCAGGGCCTGCGCCAGGTCGATCCCGCCGCCATGGAGTCCTCGCGCTCGCTCGGCGCGACCAGCTGGCAGCAGCTGCGGCAGGTCCAACTGCCGCTCGCCCGGCCCGCACTGCTGCTGGCCGTCAACCAGGGCGTGGTCCTCGTCCTCGCCGTCGTCGTCATCGGCGGTCTGGTCGGCGGAGGCGCGCTCGGCTACGACACCGTCTTCGGCCTCGCCCAGGGCGACCTCGCCACCGGCCTGGTCGCGGGCGCCGCCATCGTCTGCCTCGGCCTGATGCTCGACCGGGTCACCCAGCCGACGGAACGCCGCCCGGGGAAGGGAGCCTGACATGCGCGTACGTGCGATCGCGGGCGTCGGCGCCCTGCTGCTGCTCACCGGCTGCGGAGCCGCCGACATGACCAAGCAGGCCTCGCCCTTCGCCAACGCGCAGGGCGCCAAGAGCGTGACCCTGTCCGTGCAGTCCTGGGTCGGCGCGCAGGCCAACGTGGCCGTCGCGCAGTACCTCCTGGAGCACAAGCTCGGCTACCACGTCGACACCGTCCGGGTCGACGAGGTGCCCGCCTGGGACGCGCTCAGCCAGGGCCGGGTCGACGCCATCCTGGAGGACTGGGGCCACCCCGAGCAGGAACAGCGGTACGTCAAGGACAAGAAGACGATCACCGCGGGCGGCGGACTCGGCGTGACCGGGCACATCGGCTGGTACGTCCCGACGTACTTCGCCAAGCAGCACCCGGACGTCACCAACTGGAAGAACCTCAACAAGTACGCCTCGCAGCTCCGTACGGCGGAGAGCGGCGGCAAGGGCCAGCTGATGGACGGCTCCCCGTCCTACGTCACCAACGACAAGGCGCTGGTGAAGAACCTGGACCTGGACTACCAGGTGGTGTTCGCCGGTTCGGAGGCCGCGCAGATCACCCAGATGAGGCAGTTCGCCAAGGAGAAGAAGCCCTTCCTGACCTACTGGTACGCCCCCCAGTGGCTGTTCGAGAAGGTCCCCATGACCGAGGTGAAACTGCCCCCCTACAAGGAGGGCTGCGACGCGGACCCGGCGAAGGTCGCCTGCGCCTATCCGCACACCCCGCTCCAGAAGTACCTCAACACGGACTTCGCCAAGTCCGGCGGCAAGGCGGCGGCCTTCCTGAAGAAATTCAAGTGGACGACCGAGGACCAGAACCAGGTCTCCCTGATGATCGCCGACCAGAAGCTGACGCCGGAAGAAGCGGCGAAGAAGTGGGTGGACAGCCACCCGTCCACCTGGAAGGCGTGGCTGTCCTGAGCCCGCCTAGGTCCGGAGGCTGTCGGCGAGCTCGCGCATCTGCCGGGCCGCCCGGCGCTGGAGCCCCGGTCCGAACGTGACGCGAGTGGCCCCGAGTTCACCGAGTTCGGTGGGCGAGGGGCCCTCGCCGTCCAGCCGCCCGAACACGTTCAGCGGCCCCTGGATCCCGGACCGCAGCAACGGCAGTACGTGCGCCGTGGCGCCGATCGGATAGACGCAGTCGGCGCCCGCAGCGACATACAGCGCGGCCCGCTCGATGGCCCGTTCCGGATCGCCGTCGCCGTGGGCGAACGTGTCCACGCGGGCGTTGACGAACAGCAGGTCACCGGCCGCGTACCGTACCTCGGCGAGCCAGTCGGCGTGCCGGTGCGGGTCCTTCAGGGTCCCGTTCTCGGAGTCCTCCAGGTTGCAGCCCACGGCGCCCGCCTCCAGCAGCCGCTCCACCAGTTCCTTCGGCGCGAGCCCGTACCCGCCCTCGACGTCCGCCGACACAGGGACGTCCACGGCCCCGCAGACGCGCGCCACCGCGGCGAACATCTCGTCGGCCGGTGTGGACCCGTCCTCGTGGCCGAGGGCGGCCGCGATCCCCGCGCTGGGCGTGGCGAGCGCCGGGAACCCGGCCTCCTCGCACACCCGGGCACTGACCGCGTCCCACGGCCCGGGCAGGACGAGGGGATCGCCCGGGAGGCGGTTGCGGTGCAGGGCGCGAAAGACGTCCACCTTGCTCACGGCCGGTACCCCCCTGGCGGGATGCGGCGGGCGACCATCACCCGGTTCCAGTTGTTGATCGCGACGATCAGGCCGACGAGATGGGCGAGCCTGTTCTCGTCGAAGTACTTGGCGGCGGTGGCGTACACGTCGTCCGGCACAAAGCCCGCCGTCAGGACGGTCACCGCCTCCGTCAGCGCGAGCGCGGCCCGCTCCCGCTCGTCGAAGACGCCCTCGGCCTCCTCCCAGGCGGCCAGCAGATCCAACTGCCGCTCGTCGACCCCGTGTTCGCGCGCGATGGTCAGATGCATGTCCAGGCAGAACGCGCAGTGATTGAGCTGCGAGGCCCGGATGACGACGAGTTCGGCGAGAGCCGGGTCGCCGAGCCCCTTCTTCGCGGCGGCGCTGAGCGCGGACAGGGCCCGGCCGACCTCGCGGTCCAGGACGTCCGTACGGCTCACTGGTGCTGCCCCGCCTCGTAGTGGCCCGGGACCATACGGCAGGTCACACCGAACCGGTTCCACGCGTTGATCACCGTGATCGCGGCGATCAGCTGGGCCAGCTCGGCCTCCTCGAAGTGCTTGGCGGCCCGCTCGTACACCTCGTCCGGCACGAAGCCTCCCCCAGAGCCGAAAGCCTGGGAGGTGCCCCCAGTGAGGACGGTGACCGCGTCGGTCAGTTCGAGGGCCGCGACCTCCTTCTCCGTGTAGAAGTGCCGCGACTCCTCCCACGCGCCGAGCTGGATGATCCGTTCGACGCTCTCGCCGGCCGCGAGGGCGTCCTTGGAGTGCATGTCGAGGCAGAACGCGCAGTGGTTGAGCTGCGAGGCACGGATCTTCACCAGCTCAAGCAACCGGGGGTCCAGTCCCCGCCGGGCCGCCGTGTCGAGGCGGAGCATCGCCTTGTAGACCTCCGGGGCGTGCTGGGCCCAGGCCAGACGGGGCGGGTGTTCGGGGGTGTACGCGACGGTTTCCTCTGTGGTCATGTCTCGACCCTAGGAGCCGGGCAGCCCAGGAGTATGGTCCATTTTCATGGCGAGATCCTGGGCCACTTCCGGCATCGACCTGCACCTGGAACCCACCGGCGGGGGAGTCCGACGGGGCCTCACCGACGCCCTGCGCGAGGCCGTCCGCACCGGCCGCCTCGCCCCCGGCACCCGGCTGCCGTCATCCCGGGCCCTCGCCGCCGACCTGGGCATCGCCCGCAACACCGTCGCCGACGCCTACGCCGACCTGGTCGCCGAGGGCTGGCTCACCGCGCGCCAGGGCTCCGGCACCCACGTCAGCGACCGCACGGTCGTCCCGCCCGCCGGGCCCACCTCACCCCGCCCCCGTACCCCCGGGCGCCCCACCCACAACCTCGTCCCCGGCACCCCCGACCTCGCCTCCTTCCCACGCGCCCAGTGGCTCAAGGCCGCCCGCCGCGCCCTCGCCACCGCCCCCTACCAGGCCCTCGACTACGGCGATCCGCGCGGCCGCGTCGAACTGCGCACCGCCCTCTCCGCGTACCTCGCCCGCGCCCGAGGGGTGCGCGCCGACCCCGAACGCATCCTGGTCTGCGCCGGGTTCTCGCACGGACTGCGCCTGCTCGGCGCGGTGCTGCGGGCCCGGGGCGCCCGCACGGTCGCCGTGGAGTCCTACGGTCTCGACGCGCACTGGAACCTGCTGGCGGCCGCCGGTCTGCGGACCGTGCCGCTGCCCTTCGACGAACGCGGCACGGACCCACGGGAGTTGACCGACCAGGACGCGGTGCTGCTCACCCCCGCCCACCAGTTCCCGATGGGCGGCACCCTGCACCGCGACCGCCGTTCGGCCGTCGTGGAGTGGGCCCGCCGCACCGGCGGACTGGTCGTCGAGGACGACTACGACGGCGAGTTCCGCTACGACCGCCAGCCCGTCGGCGCACTCCAGGGCCTCGACCCCGACCACGTGGTCCACGCGGGCACGGCCAGCAAGTCCCTCGCCCCCGGCCTGCGACTGGGCTGGCTGGTACTGCCGCCCGGCCTCATGGAGGAGGTGCTGGCGGCCAAGGGCGGCATCGACACCTGCGGGTCCCTCGACCAGCTGACCCTCGCCGAGTTCCTGAGCTCCGGCGCCTACGACCGCCACGTGCGCGCCGCCCGGCTGCGGTACCGGCGCCGCCGCGACGCCCTCGTCGCCGAGCTCGCGCGACGGGCCCCGCGGGTCCACGCCACCGGGATCGCGGCCGGTCTGCACGTGGTGCTGCGCCTCCCGCCGGGCACCGAGCAGCCGGCGCTGCGGGCCGCGGCCTGGCAGGGCCTCGCGGTCCACGGGCTGCACCGCTACCAGCACCCCGAGGCCGTCGTCGAGCCGCGCGACGCGCTCGTCGTGGGCTACGGGACACCGCCGGACCACGCCTGGTCGGGAGCCCTGGAGGCGCTGTGCGCGGTGCTGCCCGAATGACCTGGCCTTTTTAGGGGATCGCCGCCTTATCGGTCTTTCGGTCGGCACGGCTCGCTCTGTCGAGCTGTTCCGGCAGTAACCCGATTGAACCCTCAAGGAACTCGGGAAGGGGATCGCGGAGCGGAATGTGCCGGGGCCTCCCCGAACCTGGCCAGCGCCAACGCCCCCGCCACGGCCACCGCGAAACCCAGCACCGCCACCCACGACAGCCCCTCCCGGGTTCGGTCCCCGAGCCACACCACTCCCACCAGCGCGGGTCCGATCGTCTCGCCGATCACCATCCCCGCGGTCGCCGTGGTCACCGAGCCCCTCTGCAGCGCCGAGGTCAGCGACAGAAAGGCCGCGCCACCGCCGACCAGAAGCGCGTACGTCGCCGGGTTGGCCACCAGTGCCGACGGCGCGAGCGAGTCGATCAGCCGCACGGCCACCTCGACCACCCCGAACCCGAGCCCGGCCCCCAGTCCGAGCGCCAACGCCCGCCCGCGGTCCGGCAGTCGCCCACCCAGCAGCGCGAGCGCCAGCACCGCCAGGGACGTTCCGAGCATCGCGTACTTCAGGGCCGCGGGACCGCCCCGGTCGCCCTCCGTCCCGGACGCGATCCCCAGCAGCGCCATCCCCGCGCACACCACCCCGACCGCGCCCCACTCGCTCCCGCTCAGCCGAACCCGCAGCAGCCGCGCCGACACCACCGCGGTCACCGCGAGACTCGACGCGAGCGCCGCGCCGACCGCGTAGATCGGGACCGACCGCAACGCGGCGATCTGCAACAGGAACCCCAGCCCGTCCAGGGCCAGCCCCGCCAGATACCGCCACTGCCGGACCGCCCGCAGGAACAGCGTCACCGCGAATGCCGTCCCCTCGCCGTCACCGCCGCCCGCGTCCGCCGCCCGTGCCGCCATCGCCTGCAGCACGGTGGCCGTCCCGAAGCAGACCGCGGCACCCAGCGCACACACCATTCCAAAGAGCACGAAGTGACCTTAGGGGAGGTGGTGGGAGGCGGGCTGAGACGGGTCGGTCGCAGGCGGGTCGCGGGATCTGCGGTGGGGGTGGCCCGTGTCCCGGCGCCGCGTCCTCCCACGCCCGTCGAAAACGCGTTGTCGCGCCTCGCCCGACCGCGTTACCGTCAGCGCACTCTGACGCACACGCTCTCTTGAACCATCGCCGCAGAACGGGAGCAGGTCCGCGCACAGCGCGCGGCACCACGGAGGGGCGGCACCGGATCCGGCCGACCGGCCGGTCTCGTACGCCCTCCGGAGGACTCTCCCATGAACATCGGCCTCGGCCTCCCCATTGACGACCCCGCCCAGCTGCTCACCTGGGCCCGGCGCGCCGACGCGAGCCCTTTCCGCACTCTCGGCCTGCTCGACCGCCTCGTCTACGACAACCCCGAGCCCCTCATCACCCTCGCGACCCTCGCCGGCGCCACTTCCCGCGTCCGTGTCCAGACCGAGGTGCTGATCGCGCCCCTGCACAACACCGCGCTGCTCGCCAAGCAGACCGCGACTCTCGACCGCCTCTCGGGCGGCCGGTTCACGCTCGGCATCGGTGTCGGAGGTCGCGAGGACGACTGCCTGGCCGCCGGCATCGACCTCCACCGCCGAGGCCGCCGCCTCGACGAACAGCTGATCCAGCTGCGCCGCGCCTGGTCCGGCGAGCCGTACGGAGAGGGTGTCGGTCCCATCGGCCCCGCCCCCGTCACCCCGGGCGGCCCCGAGGTCCTGTTCGGCGGGTTCGCCCCCGCCGCCCTCGAACGCGTCGGCCGCTTCGGCGACGGCTTCCTCGGCGCCGCCCTGCCGCCCACCTTCATGTCCAAGCTGTTCCGCGATGCCGAAACGGCCTGGCAGAAGCACGACCGCCCCGGCCACCCGCGCCTGGTCGCCCAGGCGAACGTCGCTCTCGGCCCGGACGCCACCCTGGACCTGGCCCGCCGCAACCTCCGTGACTACTACGCCTTCAGCGGCCACGTCGACTACATGGAGGCCGGCCTGCTCACCACACCGCAGCAGATCCGGGAGGCCGCCGACGCCTACATCGCCATCGGTGCCGACGAGGTGATGCTCTACTGCTGGGCCTCGGACGCCGACCAGATCGACCGCCTGGCCGACGCGCTGTTCTGACGTCCGCCGCCGCCACGGCTTCGAGGCCCGGAACCCGCGACCCGGCCTCGAAGCCGTCGCTCGCATGGTGGACGCCGCACAGGTGCCCTTCGACGTGCCCGGTAGGCTGACCGACAGGCCGTGACTGGCGCGCTGGGATGGGACGGACCATCAGGGAGCGGCCTGTGAGTGACCAAGTGCCGTGCGCCTGGGCCGACCCGTGACCCGTGACCGCTTCAGCCACGCAGCCCGGAGGCCGCCATGTCAGAGCAGCAGCCCCTGTCCACCGAGTCCACGGCCTTCCGCGCCGCCCTCGACGTGATCCGCGCCGTCGAGCCGCGCGTCGCCGACGCCATCGGCCAGGAGGTCCACGACCAGCGCGAGATGCTCAAGCTGATCGCCTCCGAGAACTACGCCTCCCCGGCCACCCTCCTCGCGATGGGCAACTGGTTCAGCGACAAGTACGCCGAGGGCACCGTCGGCCGCCGCTTCTACGCCGGCTGCCGCAACGTCGACACCGTAGAGTCGCTGGCCGCCGAGCACGCCAGGGAACTCTTCGGCGCCCGCCACGCCTACGTCCAGCCGCACTCCGGCATCGACGCCAACCTCGTCGCCTTCTGGTCCGTCCTCGCCCAGCGCGTCGAGGTCCCCGCCCTGGAGAAGGCCGGCGTCCGCCAGGTCAACGACCTCTCCGACGCCGACTGGGCCGAGCTGCGCCAGGCCTTCGGCAACCAGCGCATGCTCGGCATGTCCCTGGACGCCGGCGGCCACCTCACCCACGGCTTCCGCCCCAACATCTCCGGCAAGATGTTCGACCAGCGCTCCTACGGCACCGACCCCGCCACCGGCCTCGTCGACTACGACGCCCTGCGCGTCTCGGCCCGTGAGTTCAAGCCGCTGATCATCGTCGCCGGCTACTCCGCGTACCCCCGGCTGGTGAACTTCCGGATCATGCGCGAGATCGCCGACGAGGTCGGCGCCACGCTCATGGTCGACATGGCCCACTTCGCCGGTCTCGTCGCCGGCAAGGTCCTCACCGGCGACTTCGACCCGGTCCCGCACGCCCAGATCGTCACCACCACCACCCACAAGTCCCTGCGTGGCCCGCGCGGCGGCATGGTGCTGTGCGACGACTCCCTCAAGGACCAGGTCGACCGGGGCTGCCCGATGGTCCTCGGCGGCCCGCTCCCGCACGTCATGGCCGCCAAGGCCGTCGCCCTCGCCGAGGCCAGGCAGCCCTCCTTCCAGGACTACGCGCAGCGGATCGTCGACAACTCCCGCGCCCTGGCGGAGGGCCTGATGCGCCGGGGCGCCACCCTGGTCACCGGCGGCACCGACAACCACCTCAACCTGATCGACGTGACCTCCTCCTACGGCCTCACCGGCCGTCAGGCCGAGGCCGCCCTGCTCGAGTCGGGCATCGTCACCAACCGCAACGCCATCCCGGCCGACCCCAACGGCGCCTGGTACACCTCCGGCATCCGCATCGGCACCCCCGCCCTGACCACCCGCGGTCTCGGCACCGCCGAGATGGACGAGGTCGCCGGGCTCATCGACCGCGTCCTCACCACCACGGAGCCCGGCACCACCAGCAAGGGCGCCCCCTCCAAGGCCCAGCACATCCTGGACCCGAAGGTCGCGGACGAGATCTCCCACCGGGCCACCGACCTCGTGGCCGGCTTCCCGCTGTACCCGGAGATCGACCTCGGCTGACACATGTCCTCTCTTGAGTTGTCAAAGACCGGTGACTCCTAGAGATCGATGAGTTCCTGACGTGGTTCGTCCCGCGGCGGTCCGGCCCCTGGCCCGGCCGCCGCGCGGCGTATCAGCCGCGTGCCGCCGGCTCCCGCCGCGAATCCCACGGCGAGCCCCGGCACCGCCCACCACACAGCGCGCCCCGGCCCCGTTGAATCCTTGGCGCCGTCCTCCCGCCTCTCTCCGGCACCGCCCGCAAGGCCCACCCGGTCCAGCCGCTCGAACACCGCCCGGGATGCCCGGTGCCAGCGGATGTCGTCGTCCTCCCGCTCCGGCGCCGGATCCGAGCGCACCCACGGAGTGCCGTCCCCGGCCAGAAACAGCTGGTCCTGCCGCGCCACCGCCACATCACCGCCCGGCGCCGAATCCGTCCACGGCCAGCCGCCCACCCCCGTCAGCCCCCACAGCACGGTGAACCGCACCGGCGGGTACCGGCCCTCCTCCCAGGCGTCCGAGACCCGCTCCGTGCCCGGGTACGCCGGCTGAAGCAGCTGCCACAGGCGGGAGAAGTACGGCTCGTCGGCACGCACGGCATGCGTCCGGCCCGAGCCGCCGGTGACGACCATCGCCAGGTCGGGCCTGTCCAGGGCCGCCTCCCGCGTCCGCGGTGTCGCCGCGTCGGCCGCGGGCGCCGCGAGCACGGTCATCACCGCCACGGCCGCCACCGGTGCGAGCGCCGTGAGCACCCTGCACGCCCCCGGCCGAAGTCTTGCGAGTGTGCTCCGCATGGCCATCCCCCTCGATCGAATCAGCATCGCTTCCTCAAGCTCGCGAGCACGTCCTTTCGTCACACCGTCACCGCGAGCACCGCTGCCAACTCGCCTGATCCCGCTGCCAGTTCACGACAGCGGCCCCTCCGCCCGCTCGTGCTCCGCTTCATGCCGACCCCCGCCAGACGATCTTCGTGCGGCCCGTCCGCGAGCCGCGTGTCACTTCTGGTACACCGGCCGGCCCGGTGGGGTTCCCACCCCGCGCGCACCAATCCGAGGACTTCTCGGAGGCCTCGTACCGGCGTCTAGCCCTCGTGCCGCGGCTCGGCGAGGGACTTCGCGATCTCCACAGCCCGCGCCTTCGACGCGACCCCCTCCAGCCGCAGGGTCACATCCGGCATGTCCAGGAGGCCCGACCCGTGCATCCACAGCAGCGTCGGTCCGGCGGTCCGCTGCTCGCGGGTGTAGCGGGAGCCGGCCGCGTCCACCAGCCAGAAGCTCAGCAGGTGGGGCCGCGGAAACCACAGTGCCGTGTCATTGACCGCCCCGAGGTCCGAGGAGTCCCCGTGCAGGGAGAGCCACTCCGGCTGCTCCCGCACACTTTTGGTGAAGCCGATGTCCAGCCGGGCCGGGTACTCGTCCAGCCGGACGACGCGCCCCCGCTCACGCCAGCACAGGCTCACCAGAGACCGCCCCCGCGGCTCGGCCGTCACCGTCACCGCCTCCGGAGCGCCGAGCGCCGTCGGCACCAGTGGCTCGAACCCCGCCCGCCGCTCGGCCTGCCCCAATGACAGCGAGCGCCCGCAACCGGGCACCTCGGCTCCCGGCGAGGGCACCGCCGACGGGTCGTACCGCACCTCGACCCCACCGAAGTCGAACCAGTCCAGGACCGCCGCCCGCACCGGAGGCGTGAGCGCGAGGACCGCCAGCAGCCCGCACAGGGTCGCGGTCAGCGAACGCCACCGCGCCCGCGCCCACCGCCCCGCCCCCAGCCGCTCACCGGGACCCGGCGCCTGGGCCACCGGGACCGGCAGCCGCTCCGCGAGTATCTGCTCCAGCACCCGCTCCACCATCGACTCGGACCCGCCCGCACCCGGAGCGTCCAGCGAACGCCCGAGCGCCCGCAGCTCCTCCGGCAGCCGGGACGCCCGCTCCCGCGCGCTGTCGCCGGCGCCCTCACCGCCGTAGGACTCACTCACGCTCATCACCTCCTTCCCGAGGCTCGACATCAGGCAGCAGCTTGCCGAGCTTGCGCAGCGCGCGGTTCAGCCGGGACTTCACCGTCCCCCGGGGCCAGCCCAGGGCCTGGGCCGTCTCGGACTCGTCCATCTCCAGCAGATAGCGGTAGGTGACGACCAGGCGGTGCTCCTCGCTCAGCCTCTCCAGCGCGGACTCCAGGGCGGCGCGGCGCTCTATCTCCACGGCCGCGACCGCGGGGTCGGCCGATTCCGGTATCAGCGGCTCGGCCTCCGCGAAGGCCGCCTCGCGGCCGGTGAGCGTGCGCTGGCGCGCCGCCGTGCGCACTGTGTTCCTCGTCTCATTGGCCACGATCGACATGAACCACGGCTTGAACGCCGAGCCCTCCCTGAAGCGGCCCAGCGAGCAGTACGCCTTGACGAAGGCCTGCTGCACCACGTCCTCCGCGTCCGCACCCGCCCCGAGCGCCGCGGCCGCCCGCAGTGCCAGGCCCGTATGCGCCCGCACCAGCTCCGCGTACGCCTCCGGGTCTCCGGCGCGTACGCGTGCGATCACCGCGGCCTCATCGACGATGCGGCCCCCCTCCCGCGTCCTCACACCATGAGTACACCGCCCGGACCGAATCGGTTCCCACCCGTGGCACATCTGTTTCCGACTGGTTCCGGATCGGCCCCCGACACCTGAGAGAATGGTGGGCATGGCCTCTGACCGACCCCGTGTGCTCTCCGGAATCCAGCCCACCGCAGGCTCGTTCCACCTCGGCAACTACCTCGGCGCCGTCCGCCAGTGGGTGGCCCTGCAGGAGTCCCACGACGCGTTCTACATGGTCGTCGACCTGCACGCGATCACGGTTCCGCAGGACCCGAAGGAGCTCACGGCCAACACCCGCCTGGCCGCGGCCCAGCTCCTCGCGGCGGGCCTCGACCCGGAGCGCTGCACGCTCTTCGTCCAGAGCCACGTCCCCGAGCACGCCCAGCTCGCCTGGGTCATGAACTGCCTCACCGGCTTCGGCGAGGCCTCCCGCATGACCCAGTTCAAGGACAAGTCCGCCCGGCAGGGCGCCGACAGCGCGAGCGTCGGCCTGTTCACGTACCCGATCCTCCAGGTCGCGGACATCCTGCTCTACCAGGCCAACGAGGTCCCGGTGGGCGAGGACCAGCGCCAGCACGTCGAGCTGACCCGCGACCTCGCCACGCGCTTCAACGGCCGCTTCGGCGAGACCTTCACGATCCCGAAGCCGTACATCCTCAAGGAGACGGCGAAGATCTACGACCTCCAGGACCCGTCGATCAAGATGAGCAAGTCGGCGTCCACGCCGAAGGGCCTCATCAACCTCCTCGACGAGCCGAAGGCCACCGCCAAGAAGGTCAAGAGCGCGGTCACCGACACCGACACCGTCGTCCGCTACGACGTCGAGAACAAGCCGGGCGTCAGCAACCTGCTCACCATCTACTCGACCCTGACCGGCACGGGCATCCCCGAGCTGGAGCAGCAGTACGAGGGCAAGCTCTACGGCGCGCTCAAGACGGACCTCGCCGAGGTCGTGGTCGAGTTCGTGACGCCGTTCCGGGAGCGCACCCAGCAGTACCTGGACGACCCGGAGACGCTGGACTCGATCCTGGCCAAGGGCGCGGAGAAGGCCCGCGCGGTCGCCGCGGAGACCCTCTCCCAGACGTACGAGAAGGTCGGCTTCCTGCCCGCCAAACACTGATCGCCGTCCCAGCCCGTCGGCACCGACCGCCGGGCACCGGGCGTACCACCGCACACCAGCACCACCGGGCAGAGCGCTGCACATCACTATGCCTGCGCCTGCCCACAGCACAGCCGTGGCCGTACAGTCGATAGCCGGACGGCTGGTAACGAATCCGACAGGACGACAGGGACGAACAGGAGACGACGTGGGGACCGTAACGATCGGTGTGTCGATCGCGGTCCCGGAGCCCCACGGCAGCCTGCTCCAGGAGCGGCGCGCGGGCTTCGGCGACGCCGCGGCTCACGGGATCCCCACCCATGTCACCCTGCTGCCGCCCACAGAGGTCGCGGACACCGCGCTGACCGCCATCGAGGCGCACCTCACCGAGGTCGCCGCGGCGGGCCGGCCGTTCCCGATGAAGCTGTCCGGCACCGGCACCTTCCGGCCGCTGTCACCCGTCGTGTTCGTCCAGGTCGTCCAGGGCGCAGACGCCTGCACCTGGCTCCAGAAGCAGGTCCGTGACGCCTCGGGGCCGGTCGCGCGGGAACTCCAGTTCCCCTACCACCCGCACGTCACGGTCGCCCACGGCATCGACGAGGCGTCCATGGACCGCGCCTTCGAGGAACTCGCGGACTTCGAGGCCGAATGGCCGTGCACCGGCTTCGCGCTCTATGAGCAGGGGCCCGACGGGGTGTGGCGCAAGCTGCGCGAGTTCACCTTCGGGGGATCGGTCGTGCCCCCGCAGGCGGGGCACGTGGAGCGCGGCTCCCTGCCCACGAGCCAGCTGTAACTCCTGGTACAGGCGTTGTAACGGCTACAGGCGTTGTAACGGCAGCTCCCCAGCCATACCCGCGGTTACAGCGGCAGCCGTCGGATCACCGCCCGCGGCAGATGCCGCACCGCCGACATCACCACCCGCAGCGCTCCCGGTACCCACACCGTCTCGGAGCGCCGTCGCAGCCCCAGCTCGATCGCGGTCGCGACGGCCTCCGGTGTGGTCGCGAGGGGCGCCTCCTCCAGACCGGCCGTCATCCTCGACCGTACGAACCCCGGGCGTACGACCATCACGTGCACGCCCGTGCCGTGCAGGGCGTCACCCAGCCCCTGCGCGAAGACGTCGAGGCCGGCCTTGCTGGAGCCGTAGATGAAGTCGGCGCGGCGGGCGCGCTCACCGGCCACGGAGGAGAGCACGACGAGCGAGCCGTGCCCCTGGGACTGCAACGCGCGCGCGGACACCAGGCCGGCCGAGACGGCCCCCGTGTAGTTGGTCTGCGCGACCCGTACCGCGGCGACCGGCTCGCGCTCGTCGTGGGCCTGGTCGCCGAGGATCCCGAAGGCGAGCAGCACCATGTCGATGTCGCCCTCGGCGAACACCTTGCCGAGCACCGCCTCGTGGGACTCGGGGTCCAGCGCGTCGAAGGCGACGGTGCGGACCTCGGCCCCCAGGGCGCGCAGTTCCGTGGCGGCCGACTCCAGGCCGGGGGAGGGGCGCCCCGCCAGCCATACCGTGCGCGTGCGACGCACGACGAGACGGCGGACGGTGGCCAGTGCGATCTCGGACGTACCGCCGAGGACGAGCAGGGACTGGGGAATGCCGAAGGCGTCCTTCACGAGCAGCTCCTTGGGAGGGCCAGAGACGTTCAGTGGGCTCAGTGGGCTCGGAGGGTTGAAGAGGGCTCAGAGCGTGAGGCGGCGGGACAGGTCGGAGGTGAACACCCCGCGCGGATCCAGCTCCGCTCGCAGCGCACGGAAGTCGTCGAGGCGCGGGTACATCGCGGCGAGCAGGTCCGGCCGCAGACGGGAGTCCTTGGCGAGGCAGACCCGCCCGCCGGCCGCGGCGACCTCCTCGTCCAGCTCGTCGAGGAGCGGGGCGAGGCCCGGCAGACCCGCCGGGAGGTCCAGGGCCAGCGTCCAGCCGGGCACCGGGAAGGAGAGCCAACCGGGGTCGGCGTCCCCGAACCTCTTCAGGACGGCGAGGAAGGACGGGCACCGCTGCCCGCAGACCCGCCGCACGATCCGGCGCAGGGCCTCCTCCTGGCCGTGTCCGACGACGAACTGGTACTGCACGAGGCCACCGCGGCCGTAGATCCGGTTCCAGTGCGGTACGCCGTCCAGGGGGTGGAAGAAGGCGGAGATCCGCTGCAACCGGCCGGTACGCGCGCGGGGCGCCTTCCGGTACCAGAGCTCGTTGAACAGCCCCACGGTCGTGCGGTTGACGAGCCCCTCCGGGAGGAACGCGGGCGGGGACGGGAAGCGCGGGGGCCGGAAGGCCAACGGGTCCCTACGCGCACGCGTGCCCCCGGCGAGGGGTCCCGGCGTCCGCAGCGCCTCCAACGGCGCGTGGTCGCCCCGGGTCAGCACCGCCCGCCCCGTCGCGCTCCCGCGGGCCAGCAGGTCGATCCAGGCGGCCGAATAGCGGTAACCGCGATCGCCGGTCGTCAGACGGGCCATCAGATCGTCGAGGTCCCGCGCGCGTTCCGTGTCGACCGACATCAGTGAGGTCTCGACCGGCTGGAACTGGACCGTCGCGGTGAGGATCATCCCGGTCAGGCCCATGCCGCCGGTGGTCGCGTCGAACAGGGGGGTGCCGCGGCGCACGGTGCGGATCTCGCCGTCCGCGGTGAGGAGTTCGAACGACAGCACATGGCGGGAGAAGGACCCGGACACATGGTGGTTCCCGCCGTGCACGTCGGCGCCGATCGCGCCGCCGACCGTGACGTAGCGGGTCCCGGGCGTCACCGGCACGAACCAGCCGAGGGGCAGCAGCACCTGCATGAGCCGGTGCAGGGAGACGCCCGCGTCGCACAGCACGGTGCCGCCCTCGGCGTCGATCGCGTGGACGCGGTTCAGAGCGGTCATGTCGAACACCGCGCCGCCGGCGTTCTGGGCCGCGTCCCCGTAGGCCCGCCCCAGGCCTCGGGGGATGCCGCCGCGGGCCCCGCAGCCCCGGACGGCGGCCACGGCCTCCTCGTAGCTCCGCAGGCGGATCGGACGGGCCGCGGTGGGGGCGGTGCGGCCCCATCCCGTGACGGGAACGGTGTCGGCAGACATGCCGGTGACCGTATCGCCGCTATAGCGGCAATTCGCTCGTAAACCTCACAACTCTCCCCGAAATGGGTGATTAATGGGATGTCGCCCAATATGTCTCTGCTGTGTACGGCGGGCCGGCACTCCTTCCGGTAGCCGACCGCCCCCGCAACCGCCCGGCACGCGCGGCACTCCCGCGTTTTCGGGGTACTCACACATCGGTCTTCCACCCGGAGGGCAAGATCCGATCATGGACTGGCTGAAGAGACTCCCCGTCGTCGGGCCCCTGTGGGTGCGCCTGACGGCCACGCACGCGTGGCGGTCGTACGAACGGCTGGACCGGGTGAAGTGGACCCGGCTGGCCGCCGCGATGACGTTCACCAGCTTCGTCGCGCTGTTCCCGCTGCTCACCGTGGCCGCCGCGATCGCCGCCGCCACGCTCAGCACGAAGCAGCAGAACGACCTCCAGAACAAGATCGCCGACCAGGTGCCCGGCATCTCCGACCAGCTGAACATCGACGACCTGGTGCAGAACGCCGGCACCGTCGGCCTCATCGCCACGGCCGCCCTGCTGTTCACCGGCATCGGCTGGGCCGGCTCGATGCGCGAGTGCCTGCGCGCGGTGTGGGAGCTGCCCGACGAGGACGAGAACGCGGTCCTGCGCAAGGGCAAGGACCTGGGCATCCTGGTCGGGCTCGGCGGCGCCGTCCTGGTCACGCTCGCCATCTCCACCGTCGCCTCCGCGCTGGTCGACCGGATCGGCGGCGAACTCGGCCTCCAGGAGGGCAGCGCGGGCCGGGTCCTGCTGCGGATCGCCGCATTCTCCATCGCGGTACTCGCCGACTTCCTGCTCCTGCTGTACGTCCTGACCCTGCTGCCCGGCGTCGAGCCGGGGCGCCGCCGGCTGTTCGTCGCGGCACTGACCGGCGCGGTCGGCTTCGAGCTGCTGAAGCTGCTGCTGAGCGGCTATATGCAGGGCGTGGCGACGAAGAGCATGTACGGCGCGTTCGGCGTCCCCGTCGCCCTGCTGCTGTGGATCAACTTCACGGCGAAACTGGTGCTGTTCTGCGCCGCGTGGACGGCGACGGGGAGCAAGGAGCAGGAGCTCACGGACGGGGCGAGCGCCGACGTACCAGATCCGGCAACGGCCAGCGGCGGTTGACGAGGAACGCGGCGCCCGCGAGCAGTACGAGGAGGCCGCCGGCGATCGCGAAGGCGGTCTCCATGCCACGGGAGCCGCCGCCGGCCGTGGCGGACGTGACGGGCTTCGCCGAGGCCCCCGGACCCGCGGACTGACCCGAGCCGCCGGAGCCGCCGCCCGCCTGCCCGGAGGTCCCCGACTGCGCGGCGCCCTTCGGCGGCACCAGCTCACCCACCGGCTGCACCTTGCCGGCCGCCTTGAAGCCCCAGTCGAAGAGCTTCGCGGTCTCCTTGTAGACCTCGTTGTGCTCTTCCTTCGACGGGTTCATGACGGTGACGAGCAGCACCCTGCCATTGCGTTCGGCGACACCGGTGAAGGTGGCGCCGGCGTTGGTGGTGTTGCCGTTCTTCACACCTGCGATGCCCTGGTACTGCGAGATGTCGTAGTCACCGCTCAGCAGCCGGTTGGTGTTCTGGATCTCGAAGGGCTTGCGGACGACCTTGCCCTTCTTGTCCTTCTTCGTCTCGCCAGGGAACTTCGCGGTGACCGTCGAGCAGTACTCGCGGAAGTCCTTCTTCTGCAGGCCGGAGCGGGCGAACAGGGTCAGGTCGTAGGCGGAGGAGACCTGTCCGGGGGCGTCGTAGCCGTCGGGGCTGACCACGTGCGTGTCGAGGGCCTGGAGCTCCTCGGCGTGCTCGTTCATCTCCGTGACGGTCTTGGCGACGCCCTTGTTCATCGCGGACAGGACGTGCACCGCGTCGTTGCCGGAGCGAAGGAAGACGCCGAGCCACAGGTCATGGACCGTGTAGGTCTCGCCCTCCTTTATCCCGACCAGGCTGGAGCCGGTGCCCATGCCCGCGAGGTCGGAGGGGACGACCTTGTGCTTCTCGGCCTTGGCGAACTTCGGCAGCAAGGTGTCCGCGAAAAGCATCTTCATGGTGCTCGCGGGGGGCAGCCGCCAGTGCGCGTTGTGCGCGGCGAGCACGTCGCCGGACTCGGCGTCGGTGACGATCCACGACCGCGCGGTGATGTCCTTCGGCAGCACCGGGACCCCGCTCGCCAGATTGACCTGGGTGCCCGTCTGGCCGAGCCGTGAGCCGCCCACGGTCGACATGCGGGCCGGCGGAGTCGCCGAGGGACTGGCGCTCGGTGACGGGCTGGGGGCCGCGAGGGCGACGGGCGCGGTCAGCGCGAGGGACGACAGGGCGGCGGAGGTGACCAGCAGGGATCGCCCGGCGGTCTTCTTATGGGGTGCGGACACGCTCAGGAAAGTACAGGGCCCGGAGTGCGAAGTCCCGCGGCCCGCTCCACCCCGGCGGTGGAACCGGACAGCGGCCCGCGATACTGGACCCATGAAGCTCAGCCGCCCCGTCTCCTGGTTCCTGCTCGCTTTCGGGGTGTGGAGCTGGATCATCTGGATCACTTTCGTCAAGAACCTCGTCAAGGACGCCAGCGGGCTTGCGTTCGACGACGCGGGCGACCCGACGGGGTACTTCTGGGTGCACCTGCTGCTGGCCGTCGTCTCCTTCGTACTGGGGACGGTCGTCGGGCTCATCGGGTTGCGTGGAGTGCGCGCACTGCGCCGGAACTCACAGCCGACCCCGGAGAGTTAGCAGAGCGTGGTCATCGTCTTCGCACTGCTAGCCCTGGCCGTCCTGGTGACGGCGAACTGGTACCTGTGGCGCCGCCTGGTCCGGGACGCCACGAGCGGGCCCGGACGGGTCCGCCGCGCCGGCGCGGCGCTCATCGGGGGCGGCTGGGCACTGGCGATCGCCGCCCTGGTCGCGGAGCGCACCGGCGCCCCCTTCTGGCTCCAGCGCGTGCTCGCGTGGCCCGGCTTCCTGTGGCTCGCGCTGTCGATCTACCTACTGCTCGCGGTCGTGGCGGGAGAGCTCGTACGGCCCTTGCTGCGCCGGTTCCTCGAACACCGGGACCGGCGCAAGGGGCCGGCCCCGGCCGCCGTACCGCGTCCGGAGCGGGTGCCTGCGGGTGCGCCGGCCGAGAACCCGCGGGGGGACGTGAGTCCGCCCGAGGAGCCAGGAACCCAGGAGCCAGGAGCTAAGGAGCCGCAGGAGCCCGGCCCGCCCGCCCCCATCACCGCCCCCTCCCGCCGCCTCTTCGTCTCCCGGGTCGTCGCCGGAGCCGCCGCCGCGGCCGCCGTGGGGACCGTCGGCCACGGCACCTACGGCGTCCTGCGCGGTCCCGGAGTCAAGCGGGTCACCGTGCCGCTGGCGAAGCTCCCGCGCGCGGCGCACGGCTACCGGATCGCGGTGGTCAGCGACATCCACCTGAGCCCGGTGCTCGGCCGCGGTTTCGCCCAGAAGGTCGTCGACACCATCAACTCCACCCGGCCCGACCTGATCGCCGTCGTCGGCGATCTGGTCGACGGCAGCGTGAAGGACCTCGGCCCGGCTGCCGCCCCGCTCGCCCGGCTCGACGCACGGCACGGCTCGTTCTTCGTCACCGGCAACCACGAGTACTTCTCCGGTGCCGCGCAGTGGGTCGAGGAGGTACGACGGCTCGGCCTGCGCCCGCTTGAGAACGACCGCACGGAACTGGCCTGGTTCGACCTCGCCGGTGTCAACGACATCGCCGGCGAGAGCGAGGGCCAGGGCCCCGACTTCGCCAAGGCCCTCGGTGACCGGGACACGGCACGCGCGTGCGTGCTCCTCGCCCACCAGCCGGTCCAGATCCATGACGCGGTCGACCACGGCGTCGACCTCCAGCTCTCCGGTCACACCCACGGCGGTCAGCTCTGGCCCGGCAACCTCCTCGCGAAGGCGGCGAACCCCACAGTCGCCGGCCTGGAGCGCTACGGCGACACACAGCTCTACGTCAGCCGAGGCGCCGGCGCCTGGGGCCCGCCCACGCGTGTGGGCGCCCCCTCGGACATCACGGTGATCGAACTGGCGTCGAAGCAGGCCTGAACGGCGGCCGGGCGATCTTCGCGGGGAGAGGCTGTGAGAGGGCTGTGAAACATGGCCGAAACTGCTCGCGGTAACGTCTTGCCCAACTCGACAAATCCCTCTTCCCCCAGGTGAAACACCTGTGATTAGGTGATTCGCGCCACTAGGGGGTGGCACGTGCATGGGGACCCATAGGGGTCAGGGGAGGGCAAACCGATGCGGTCGGTTCGCACGCGGGTTCTCGCGACGCTGCTCGTTCTGGGGGTTGTGGGAGTAGGCGGCTGGCAGTTGCTCCCGTCCGGGGGGAGCGGGGGCAAGGCGATCAAGGTGGGGACGACCGACGAGGTCACCTCACTCGACCCGGCCGGCGCCTACGACGCCGGTTCGTGGGCGCTGTTCAACAACGTCTTCCAGTCGCTGCTGGCCTTCGAGCCGGGCAGTGCCACACCCGTCCCCGACGCGGCCGAGAGCTGTGACTTCAAGGGCAGCGACCTGCGCACCTACCGCTGTGTGCTGCGCGAGGGCCTGAAGTTCCCGAACGGCCGCGAGATGACCGCGAAGGACGTCAAGTACTCCTTCGACCGGGTCAAGAAGATCAACTCCGATGTCGGTCCGGCCACCCTGCTGGACACCCTGGAGTCGGTAAGCGCCAGCGGCCGTACGGTCACCTTCCGGCTGTCCTCGCCCGACGCCACCTTCCCGTTCAAGGTGGCCACCGGAGCGGGCGCCATCGTCGACAGCACCAAGTACCCCGCGGGCTCCCTGCGCACCGACAGCGGCGTGGACGGCACCGGGCCGTACGAGCTGACGTCGTACACGAAGGGCAAGAAGGCGGTCCTCACGCCCAACGGCAGCTACAAGGGCGAGATCAAGAGCACCGGCCGCCCGGTCGAACTCGACTACTACGGCGGCTCGAACAAGCTGAGCGCCGCCTGGAAGGCCAAGCGGATCGACGTCGCCTACCGCCAGCTGCCACCCAACGTCCTCGCCGGACTCAACCCGAGCGACCCCGGCCAGCGTGTCTCGGAGGCCGACAGCTCCGAGGTCCGCAACCTCTACCTCAACACCCGCAAGGGCAAGCCGCTGCACGAGGTCAAGGTGCGTCAGGCCCTGGCCTGGCTGATCAACCGCGAGCAGCTGGCCGCCTCGGTGTACGAGGGGACCGTCGACCCTCTCTACTCGCTGATCCCGGCCGGCATCACCGGCCACACCACGTCCTTCTTCGACACCTACCCGGAGCCGAGCGTCAAGAAGGCGCGCGCCCTCCTCACCGAGGCCGGTGTGACCACCCCGGTCAGCTTCACCTACGGCTACGGCCTGACCAGCGGTTCAGCCGCCGCGGAGGCCAAGGAGCTCAAGAAGCAGCTGGAGGCGAGCGGCCTGTTCAAGGTGACGCTCAAGGGCTACGAGTGGACCGACTTCCAAAAGCGCTGGGCCACCGGGAAGCTGGACGCCTACGCGGTCGGCTGGGTGGCCGACTACCCCGACCCGGACACCTACGGCTCCCCGCTGGTCGGCACCGACGGCACCATGAACACCGGCTACAGCAGCAACCAGGTCGACCATCTGATTCAGGACAGCCAGCGCTTCGCCGACCGCGGCGAGGCCGAGCAGGACTTCCGTGACGTCCAGGCGTCGGTCGCCCACGATGTTCCGGTCATCCCCCTGTGGCAGGCCAAGGACTACGTCGTGACCAGCGAGGACGTCGGTGGCGGCCAGTACCTCTCGGACGGCACCGGCGTCTTCCGGCTCTGGCGCCTCAACTGGATCTGACCTCGGCCGACTGAGCGGACGTACGACTGGGGTCACTGCCCCGCACACGCGCGTACCGGCAGGGTGACCGTCACCGCGAGCCCCTTGCCCGGGGCCGTGGCCACCCCCACCTCGCCGCCGTGGGCCCGGACCACGCCCTGCACGATCGCGAGGCCCAGGCCGCTGCCCGCACCACCGCCGACCCGGAAGAACCGGTCGAAGACGCGGGCCGCGTCGTCCGCGGCCAGCCCCGGACCCTCGTCCGCGACACACAGCCGGACGACCCCGTCCTCCCGCTCCACCCCCAGCCGCACCGGCACATCGGCGGGCGTGTGCGTGCGGACGTTGCCCACCAGGTTGCCCAGGACCTGCCTGAGCCCGGACTCGTCGGCCCGCACCAGCAGGGAGCCCTCGGCGGCGACCTCGACAGGCCGGTCGGGCTGCTGCACCCGCAGGTCGTCGGCCGCCTCCCGCACCAGCCGGCTCAGGTCGACGTTCCTGAACCGCAGTTCGGGCTGCTGGTCGAGGCGGGCGAGGGTGAGCAGCTCGTCCACCAGCCGCCCCATCCGGTCCGTCTCCGCGAGGACCCGGGTCCAGGCCCGCTTTCGCTCGTCCGGGTCGGAGAGCATGCCCTTGTCGTACAGCTGGAGGTAGCCGCGTATCGCGGACAGCGGGGTGCGCAGCTCGTGCGAGGCGTCGGCGACGAAGCTGCGCAGCTGGGCCGCGCTGCGCTCGCGCGTGCGGTACGCCGACTCGACCTGGTGGAGCATGGAGTTGAGGGCGACCCGCAGCTGCTCGACCTCCAGGGTGGCCTCGCAGCTGGAGGGGATGCGCCGGGTCAGATCGCCCTCGGCGATCGCCGACGAGGTCTCCACCATGTCCTCCAGCGGCCGCATCCGGCGCCGGACGCTGAACATCGTCAGACAGGCCAGCAGCGCGAGCAGCAGGCTGCCGATCGCGAGATCGAGCCGGACGGCCTTGGCGACGCCCTGGTGCAGGACATCGGTGGGCGCGGCGAGCAGCGCGTACGTGCCGTCGCCGAGGCGGGCCGCCGTCGCGCGGTAGGTGGAGCCGCCCAGGGTGACGTCGTGCGGTGCGGAGTCGGCGGCGAGCGCGCGCGGGTCGCCCACCGCCTTCGCCAGGTCCCGCTGGGACTCGCTCGGATCGAAGCCGAGGATCCCGATCGGCTCACCCTTGCCGTCGACGGCCGCGAAGACGGTCCCCGCCGAGCGCTCCTTGTCGTCCTGTGCGGGGATGAGCCGTTCGCGGACGAAGCTCAGCATGCTCAGCGAGTCGATCTCCCGGAGCGTGAGCTCCGAACCGCCCAGGGAGTCCCGGGTCTTGATGAGCTGGCTGTCGATCTGGTCGAGCAGGTAGTACCGCATGCCCATCACGCTGACGGCGGTCGCCGCGACGATGCCGATCGCGAGCAGCGCCACATTGGCCAGCGTCAGCTTGCCGCGCAGGGAGTGGATGCCGTGTCGGCGACGAGACAGGAGGAACGTCATGCGAGCCCGTATCCGACACCACGCCGGGTGGTGATCACCGGCGGGCCCAGGGCGTCCAGCTTGCGCCGCAGGTAGCTGATGTAGGTCTCGACGACGGTCGACTCGGGCGGGGTGTGCTCGTACTGCCAGACGTGGCGCAGGAGTTGCTCCTTGGGGACGATCCGGCCGCCGTTGCGCACCAGGAAGCGCAGCAGCGCGTACTCGGTGGGGGTGAGCTGGACCGTGCGGCCGTCGCGGTGCACCGAGTACGTCGTCTCGTCCAGCTCCAGGTCGCCGTAGCGCAGTGGCGGCCGCTGCGGCAGGACGTCGGCGGGGCGGGTGCGGCGCAGGACGGCGGTGATCCTGGCGACGACCTCGTCGATGTTGAACGGCTTGGTGATGTAGTCGTCGCCGAAGCCGAGGGCGCCGACGATCTCGGCGGGGGAGTCCCGCGCGGTGAGGAAGACCAGGGCCAGGTCGGGCCGCCGCTCGCGCAGTTCACGGCCGAGGGCGCGGCCGTCGCCGTCGGGCAGCATGACGTCCAGCAGGGCCGCGTCCGGGCGGGTGCGGTCGGTGAGCGCGAGCGCCTCGCGGACGGACCCCGCGACCATCACCTCGAACCGGTGGTAGCGCAGGGCGATGGCGAGGACGTCGGCGATGCTCTCCTCGTCCTCCACCACCAGCACGGTGCCCGGACTCTTCGTCTCTCCCCCAGTCATGCCCCCAGTATCGGCCGGGCCACTGACAGTCGGGCCGGTTCGCCCTTTGGAGTTCCTTGAGAGTCATGGGCATCTCGTGTCCACGCGTGTGTGCCGCTGCCGATCCTGTTCCGCAGGACCTGGGGGACCGACCGACTACTGAGGAGAGTTGAGCGTGGCGGCATTGGCACGTTGGTGCTATCGGCACCGGCTGGTGGTCCTGTTGCTGTGGGTGGGGGCGTTGTTCGGGCTGGGCTTCTCGGCCTCGACGGCGGGCACGAACTACGCGAACGTGTTCTCCCTCCCCGACACGGACTCCAAGAGCGCGTACGACCTGATGGAGAAGGCCTTCCCGAACACCTCCGGCGACACCGACACGGTGGTCTGGAAGGTCGACGAGGGATCGGTGCGGGACCAGGCGGTGCGGGACCGGATCCGGCCCGTCCTGGACGACATCGCGAAGATGCCGGGCGTCGGGGCCGTGACCACTCCCTACGACGCCCGGGGGGCCGCGCAGGTCAGCCGGGACGGCACGATCGCGTACGCCCAGGTGACCTTCGTCAAGCGGGCGAACGAGGTGCCCAAGGAACTCGTCCAGGACGTCGTCGACACCGCGCAGGGGGCCGAGCGGGCCGGTCTCCAGGTGGAACTGGGCGGCCAGGCGATCCAGCGTGTGCAGGAACCGCCGCAGGGGCTGTCGGAGGGGGTCGGCATCGTCGCGGCCGCCATCGTGCTGTTCCTGGCGTTCGGCTCGTTCTTCGCCATGACGCTGCCGATCGCGATCGCCGTCTTCGGCGTGGGCACGGGCCTGTTCGCCACCCAGCTGCTCAGCCACACCACCGACGTCCCCGACATCGCCCCGCTGCTGGCCTCCCTGATCGGCCTCGGCGTCGGCATCGACTACGCCCTGTTCATCGTCACCCGGCACCGCAAGGGCATCCAGCGCGGCCTGGACCCCGAGGAAGCGGCGGTCACCGCCCTCAACACCTCGGGCCGGGCGGTGCTGTTCGCGGGCGGCACGGTCTGCATCGCGCTGGCCGGCATGCTGGTGACGCGACTGCGCTTCCTGGACGGCGTGGTGATCGGCACCTCGCTGACCGTGGTGCTGAGCGTCCTGGCCGCCACGACCCTCCTGCCGGCTCTGCTCGGCTTCCTCGGCCCGCGGGTGCTCAGCCGCCGCCAGCGGCGCAGGCTGGCCGCCCAGGGGCCGGAGCCCGAGGGCGCCTCGGGTCTCGCCGCCCGCTGGTCGACGGCCGTCCAGAAGCGCCCCCGCAGGACCGCCGCGCTCGCCCTGGTCTTCATGGCCGTGCTGGCCGTTCCCGTGCTGTCGCTCCGCCTCGGCGCCACCGACCAGGGCAATGACGACGCCTCGACGACCACCAGGAAGGCGTACGACCTGCTCGCCGAGGGCTTCGGACCGGGCTTCAACGGACCGCTCCAGGTGGTCACCGAGGGCCGCGAGACGAGCGCCCTGGTCAAGGGCCTCCAGGACACGCCCGGGGTCGCGCGGATGGCCGCGCTGCCGCCCGCACAGGGCGTCACCGTGATCCAGGTCGTGCCGACGACCTCACCGCAGTCCGTGGAGACGGACCGGCTCATCGACCGGCTGCGGGACGACGTCATTCCCAAGGCCGGGGTGGAGGCGCACGTCGGCGGAGTGACGGCCGTCTCGAAGGACTTCTCGACCGTCACGGGCGACCGTCTGCCGCTGTTCATCGCGACGATCATCGGACTCGGCTTCCTGCTCCTGCTGGTCGCCTTCCGCTCGCTGGTGGTGCCGCTGACGGCCGCCCTGATGAACCTGATCGCCGCCGCGGCCTCCTTCGGCGTCCTGGTCGCGATCTTCCAGTGGGGCTGGGGCCTGGAACTGCTCGGTCTCGGCAAGGAGGGCCCGATCAACGCCTTCCTGCCGGTCATCATGCTGTCCCTGCTGTTCGGACTCTCGATGGACTACCAGGTCTTCCTGGTGAGCCGTATGCACGAGGAGTGGGTGCACACGCGCGACAACGCGCGCGCGGTACGCGTCGGCCTCGCGGAGACCAGCCGGGTCATCAACTCCGCCGCCCTGATCATGGTCTGCGTGTTCATGGCGTTCGTCCTCAGCGGTGACTCGGGCGCGGCCGTGGCGGGCGTGGGCCTCGCCGCCGCCGTCGCCCTGGACGCCTTCATCCTGCGCACGGCGTTGGTGCCGGCCGCGATGCATCTGCTGGGCGACTCCAACTGGTGGCTGCCCAAGGGGTTGGAGAAGAGGCTGCCGCACCTGGCGGTGGAGCCGAAGGAGGAGGCGGCGCCCTCGCCCGGGGCCCGCGCGGCCGGTGGTCCGGCATCGGCCGTCCACGGCTTCGTCCGTACGGCGGACGGGGAGCCCGTGGAGGGCGCGGCCGTCACCCTGCTGTCGGGCGGGGGCCGTCAGCTGGACCGGGTGGAGTCTCTGGCCGACGGCTCGTACATCGTCTCGGTCCCGGCGCCGGGGACGTATCTGCTGGCGACCACGGCCCCGACGTACGGCTCGCGCGCGCGGCACGTCGAGGTGGGGGAGGGGCCACTGGTGTACGACGTCGAGCTGGTCGAGGGGGAGGTCGACGCCGTCAGCTGACGTGACTACGCCTTCCTGCCGGGGTCCGGCATCACCTTCGTCATCCCCGGCAGGAAGTCCGTGAACAGCTCGTGCACCTCCCGTACGAGCGGCCGCAGCACCCGGAACCGGGCCAGCGACACGCCCCTCGCGGTGAGCCGGGCACCGCGCTCGGCGAGCCGGTAACTGCGCTCACGTCCCGCCGTGCGGTCGAAGATCCAGTACAGGACGAGCCCCATCTGCGACAGCCACATCAACTCAGGGAGGATGTCCCGCAGTTCCTCGGGCACCTTGGTCCTCGTCGCGCCCCGCAGCACCTCGCGGTGCACGGCGATCGCCTCCACGCGCGCGTGCTCCGACTCGGGCGAGAAGGGACTGAGCGGGCTGTCGGGATCGGCGGCGTTCTTGAAGAACTGCACCGCGAACTCGTGATACGGCTGCGCGATGTCCAGCCAGACCTTCAGAACCCCCGCGAGACGGGCCTCCAGGTCGCTCTCCCGGGCCAGGACCTCCCGGACCGCCACCTGGTGCTCGGCGGCGATCCGGTCGTAGAAGCCCTGGATCAGGTGTTCCTTGCCGGCGAAGTAGTAGTACGCGTTGCCGACGGAGACTCCGGCCTCCTGGGCGATGGCCCGCATGGTGGTCTTGTCGTACCCCCGCTCCTGGAACAGCCGCATGGCGGTCTCCAGGATCAGCGCGCGCGTCTGTTCGGACTTGCTCGTCTGCTCGGACTTGCTGGGGGTACCGCCCTCGTCGGGGCCGTCGTTGTTCGCAGGCACGGAACGAGAGCCTAACCAGTGGTGCAACCGCCGCCGTCGCACCCCGGTGCGGCGGGGACCCAGCCCCGGCCGGGGATGTACGTCCAGCCGTCCGCCCGGCGGTACACCTTGCCGTCCCACCGGCCCTCCTGCCGCTGCGCGCCCCGCCACTTGGCGGCGGCGAGCACCGCGCCCCTCGCGAGCCGCGCCCCGGAGGGGGTGCTGAGCCGGTGCGCGAGCGGCCGGTGCTCGCGCAGCGCCCACAGGGTCACGATCCAGGCGGCGGTGTCGCGGTAGACCTGTCCGGCGTCGCCGACGACGGTGATCTCCTCCAGGGTGGCGCGGTGATCGAGCCCCGGATACCTCCGCCGGGCCTCCTCGGACCCGGCCGGCACCATCTCCAGCGGCACCAGCTGCGGCTGACGTACGAGCCAGTCGCGCAGGAAGGCGCACAGCGAGCAGTCGGCGTCGTACAGGACGGTGAGCCGGCGGACCGGGGTGCGGTCCGCCGTGCTGCCCGGGGCGGTCGGGCCCGTCATGCCCGGACCCAGTCCTGCGGCGCGACCGGCGGCACCTGCTCCCGCTCCATGGCACCCCGCCTGCGGATCCGGTTGAGGACGTACACATTGGCCAGGTGCATCACACCGAGCACCAGCAGCACCACGCCCAGCTTGGTGGACAGGGCCTCGAAGACACCGCGGGTGTCCTCGATCGTGCCGTCGCCGCTGAGGTACAGCGCGACGAAGCCGAGGTTCACGAGGTAGAAGCCGACCACCAGGAGGTGGTTGACGGCCTCGGCGAGCTTCTCGTTGCCGCGCAGAACATCGGCGAGGAAGATCCGTCCGTTCCTGCTGAGCGTGCGGGCCACCCAGACGGTCAGGGCGATGCTGACGACGAGGTAGATGACGTAGGCGACGACCGTGCGGTCCATGCGCCTCCCCCTTCTTGAACGCGTTCAAAACGCTGACAGGGGGGACAGTAGACCTCCTTTTGAACGTGTTCAACTCGCTGGCGAAGAGGTCTGCGTCACGTACGCGCGTACCGCACCTCAGGTGCGCCGGCCGAGCTCTGGACGCTTGGTGTAGTCGGTGAATCCGAGGACGTTGCCCCAGGGGTCGGCGATCTCGACGGTCCAGCCGGTGACCACGGAGAAGGGCTCGTCGAGCGGTTCGACTCCGGCCGCGCGCAGCTCCCGGGCGGCGGTCCTGGCGTCCGGTACCTCCAGCCACACGCGTGTGGCGGGCCACGGCGGCGGCCGGTGGCCCAGTCCCTCCTCCTGTCGGAGCAGGATCCCCGGCGTCTCGCCGCCGACCTTCAGCAGGGCGATCCCTGCCTCGTCCAGCCGGAAGCCCACCGTGAAGCCCGCGCGCTCGTAGAAGGAGACGGCCTCGCCGACGTTCCCGACGGGCAGCAGCACGTTGTCGAAACCGAGCAGTTCGTACGACTCGTCATCTGACATGTCGTCAGATTATGCCGGAGGTGACGGAACGGGCTTCTGCGACGCGGTGTCCGTCGGGCATGATGACCCGGCTGATTGTCGTCTTTTTTCGCGGGCCCTCCCGCTTCGGTCCCCAGGAGCAGTCCCCCTTGAGCGAACAGCAGGGTCACGAACAGCAGGACCCCAAGCAGGGCCCCCAGCCGGGTCCCCAGCCCGGATTCCCGCCGCCGGGTCCCCAGTCGGGGTACCAGCAGCCGGGTTACCCGCCTCCCGGATTTCCGCCGCCGGGCTACTACCCGCCCCCGGGGACCTACACCGGAGACCCCAACGCCCCCTACGGCTACGACCCGTACGGGCGGCCGTACTCCGACAAGTCGAAGGTCATCGCGGGCATTCTCCAGCTCACCCTCGGCGGCTTCGGCGTCGGACGCTTCTACCTGGGCAACGTCGGGATGGGCCTCGCCCAGCTCTTCACCTGCGGCGGGCTCGGCGTCTGGTCGCTGATCGACGGGATCCTCCTGCTCACCGGGAACGACCACACCGATGAACACGGCCGGATCCTCCGGAGCTAGGGCGCAGGTGAACGAGACCTCGGTGCCCCCGCGGCGCTCCCTGCTCCGCCACCCCGCGACGGCACCCTCGGCGGTGCTCGTCGCGGGAGCCGTCGGTGCCGCGTATCTCTACCGCACCGACCCGCACGAGCCCGGCCACGTCCTGCCCCAGTGCCCGTTCCGCATGCTCACCGGCCTGCTGTGCCCGGCCTGCGGCGGCACCCGCATGGTGTACGACCTGATGCACGCCCACTTCACCGAGGCCTGGCTGGACAACCGGGCCCTGCTGCTCGCCTCGCCGTACGCCTTGGTCCTGCTGGGCCGCTGGGCGTGGGCGGGCCTGCGCGGCCGCCGCTGGAGGCCCACGCTGAGTCCCCGGGCGCAGGTGGCCGTCCTCGCGGTGGCCCTGGCCTGGACGGTGGCCCGCAACATCGTCTAGCCCCTTTCCGTCCGGGGCCCGTTGTCAGTGCCGGCTCGTACTGTCTTCGGTACGGGAATCGTGATGTTCGTCGACGAGACGACAAGCGGGAGCCCGAACGCCCCCGTCTTCCCGGGCCTGGCCCAGCCCGACGACACCGAACGCGTGCTGAAAGACGTTCCTGAAGCTCGTCCCGCCGGTGGGCGGCTGACCATGGGCGCGATCCAGAAGTGCAACTGGGACGGCGTCCTCGCCAGGATCCTCGAACTGCCGCCGAAGTCCAACCCGTCCGCCCCGCAGGCCGGTTACGGGCTACACAAGAATCACGGACCCTACGATCCTGAGCCAGCTGTAGCCGAGCGCATTCAGTACTCTTCAGCTGATCGCGGGAGGGGAAGCCGGTGGGCCGTTTGCGTACAGCCGTCGGGTTGCTGGTGGTCATCGTCGGCACGGTCTGGTTGTTGGGCGATGCGGCGGCCCTGCGGTCGGGGGGCCGATGGGCGCTGTCCGCATTGCCCTATGTGCTCGCGGCGGCGGGTCTGTTACTCATCCTGCGTGCGGCTGTGCCCAAGGGATTGCTGGTGGGGCCAGTGGTGCTGGTCGCGGGAGGCGGTTTGTGGGCCGCCTACAACGCGGGCGTCTTCGAAGGCAGAACGGCCGACCGCATTTGGCCGTCGGTGGTGATCGTTCTGGGGATCGCGCTGTCTCTCGGGGTGCGGACGGACCCGCACATCCAAGAGGAGAACCATCCCCTCCGACGCTACCGCAGCGTGCTCGTTCCCGTGGACCGACGAGTGGTCACGTCATCGGTGCCCCTGCAAACCGTGACGGTCGGCTCGTACTTCGGCAACGCCGTCATAGACCTGTCGGGAGCTCGGTTCGACAGGGTGAACGGAGCAGATGATCGCCGGTGCGTGGTCAGGGTCGATGTGACCGTGCTCTTCGGACGGGTCGAGCTCGTCGTCGGGTCCTCATGCGCGGTGGTGAAGGGCAACGTTGAGAGCACGCGTGCCGTGCGCTTCGCCGAACAGGTTCCTGTGTTCGCGGACGTGGACGAATACCGCCACTCAGTCAGCGGCGGACTGCGCCGCCCTCACCACATGGTGCTGAACGTCCTAGGCTTGGGTGGGGCCGTTTCCGTTCGCTCGATGTAGGACGTCGTCACTCTCGGGCTCGTGCTTCATCGGAAGGTCCAATTCCTGGTCGAGACGGGCCTCATCCTGTGCCAGGTATTCCGAGATCATCATGTTCAGCCCTACAAGTCGGTCGGCTGATCGCGGCACCGGGTAGTGGAACGCCTTGATCAGGTCGAACCGGTGCACGTCGAAGACGGCAGACAACAGGGTGCCGTGGAAGGCCGCGGCCGACACCGCACCACGGTAGGCGAGGACCGTCAGGACTGCCGGAGCCAGCGGCAACAAGGACCATGCATCTCCACGCAGAACCAGGGGCAGCATGGCCAACGTTGCGATCCCCAGGGACACGGCGAGTGACGCAGTAGCCGCGATGAGGCTGAGTTGCTGGGTGACCGCACTCTCCATCCGCGGTGCTATGAAGGGGTAGATCCGTGGATAGACATGCGACATGTCGAGTCCGTAGCGATCACCCGACAGCCGTTCCGCCCGCAACAGCATGTTGCCCAGCGACGTCGGCAGGAGTTCTCCCTCTGAGTCCCTGTCCTCCTGCGGATCGTCCGGACGGATCTCGGTGGGATACCCGGCGCGGATGCGACGGGCACGCTGGGCTCTGCGGCGCAGGCGGACACTGCGACGGTCGCGTTCCGCCAGTTCACGAAGCGGGACAGATCCTCCGTGGGGTCGCGCACCCGGCGAAGCAGATGCGGACCTCTCGGCCCGCGCAACGTCCTCGGAGTACCTGAGCACGACCGCAGCCCGGTCCCTGCGGCGCCGATGCCGCTCGACCGCTGCCTCACGGAGAGGGGCCAGTGGTGACGGTCTCTCCCAGTACCCTTCCAGCAACTGAACGATGGCGGCCTCGAAGGGGCGTATGAGTACGCCGAACACAAAAGCGAAGAACACGAAGAGCACCACGGCCGCGGTGTCGTCCTTGCCAGGTTGTACCGCGGAAAAGTCCGGCCGCGCTCCTAAGTCGTACAGGCCCGCCCGCTCCACAGCCGCGACGATCGTCACGAGCAGCACACTCGGCAGGACGCTGGTCAGGCTGAAGCGGGCACCGCCGATGACCTTGCCACCCGCTTCAGCGAGCGCCTTGAGCATGTCTCAGCCTCCGCTCTTGGCGGCGATCTGCAGGAAAGGATGTACCGGCCGAGGTCGCCCAGAGGAGTCCCCGCGCCGCAACGGCGGCTCCTCGCATGTGACACACACCCATATGTCGTCGTCCTGTCCTTCCCAGAGTGGGACGAGGACGCTGTTGACCAGTCGGCTGCACAGCATGGGATGTCCGCGAGAGCAGGATTCTGCCTGAGCGACCGCGGAACTGATGATTCGAGACTTCGCATCGCAGTTCCGGTGGGCGCAGGCATAGACAAAGGTCTTCTGCTGGGCGGATCGTGTCGAGTCCCGCTTGAACGAGCCGCGCGGGGGTGGCGCGGCCAGGCCTGACAGCACCCACGCCACAGCCAGCAATCGTGCCCCGAACGCCGCTCCGCCGAACCGCAGCCCCGCCATGCTCGCCCCCACTTCGGTGGATCGAGTATGCCGCCAACTCCTCTGTCCGCACAGTGTGTTCACGACGAGAGTCGGCACGCGCGGATCCAGGACTCAGTCGGCGCAGCCGCCCACTCGCCGGGTGCCGAGCGCGATGTCGTCCATGCGGATGTCGTACGACGACGGCGCCGGGTCGGCCTGGTAGAGCTGCCAGCCCAGCTTCAGCTTGTCGAAGGACGGGAAGACGAAGTCGTCCGCGGTGCCCCCGTGCGCCTTGGTGGACACCGTCAGGTCGCTGCGCTCGACGCCGTCGAGATACACGCTGACACGGTTGTCGCGGGCGTCGAGATGGAACTCGACGCACTGCCACGCCCCGGCGACGGCCGGCGAGGAGGTCTTCCAGGCGGTCCAGTCCCCGGTGGGCCCGAGATCGGACCCGACGCCCCAGAAGCTGCCGTGGTCGGTCGGCGCGTACTGCCCCCCGAGCGGCCGCACCAGCGTCGGCGCGTCCGCCCCGGACCCCTCGGCGATGGTCCAGTGGGCCCAGTCGGGCGCGGTGGGGAACCCGGCGACCCGCAGCCGCACCCGCCCCCAGAAGCTGTTGCCGGGCGGAGCGAGCTCGTCGAACACGACGAAGGCCCGCCCGTTGCCCTGGGTGCGGATCCGCAGTTCATGCCCGTACCCCTTGGCACCGGGCACGACGGTCAGAGTGCCGTTGTCCGAGTCGGTGGACCAGCCACGTCCCTCGGTGACCGGGCCGAGGGGGAGACGGTCGAAGTTCTCCCGGGCGAGCAGTCCGGGGGGAGCGGGGGTCGCGGAGGCAGTGGGGGGTATCGCGAGCAGTACCGCCGCGGCGGCGCAGAGCGCGGCGGCGGATTTCCTCAGGAGTGCCATGGGGCCAGTCTGCAACTTGAGCCCCACAACTCACAGTGCGCTCAAGAGGAAATGAGGGAGGGCCCCGCCCCGGCGCGAACCGGGGAACGGGGCCCAACTCACCGTAGGAGAACGGAGCTCAGAAGCGCCGAGTGATCAGCGCCCTCTTCACTTCCTGGATCGCCTTCGTGACCTCGATACCGCGCGGGCACGCGTCCGTGCAGTTGAAGGTCGTGCGGCAGCGCCACACGCCGTCGCGGTCGTTGAGGATCTCCAGGCGCTGCTCGCCCGCCTCGTCACGCGAGTCGAAGATGAAGCGGTGGGCGTTGACGATGGCCGCCGGGCCGAAGTACTGGCCGTCGTTCCAGAAGACCGGGCACGAGGAGGTGCAGGCGGCGCAGAGGATGCACTTCGTGGTGTCGTCGAAGCGCTCGCGGTCCTCGGCCGTCTGGAGACGCTCACGCGTCGGCTCGTTCGTGTCCTTCGTGATCAGGAAGGGCATCACGTCGCGGTAGGCCTGGAAGAACGGCTCCATGTCGACCACGAGGTCCTTCAGGACCGTCAGGCCCTTGATGGGCTCGACCGTGATCGGCTTCGACGGGTTGAGGTCCTTGATCAGCGTCTTGCACGCCAGACGGTTCTTGCCGTTGATCCGCATCGCGTCCGAGCCGCAGATGCCGTGCGCGCAGGAACGGCGGAAGGTCAGCGTGCCGTCCTGCTCCCACTTGATCTTGTGCAGGGCGTCGAGGACACGTTCCTTCGGGTCGATCTCCAGCTGGAAGTCTTCCCAGGTCGCCTCCCCCGAGACTTCGGAGTTGAAGCGGCGGATCCGGAACGTGGCCGTGATGTACGGGGAGTCGGCGAAGCCGGGCTCGGGCGTGCCGGCCGCGTCCGCCTTGTCCAGGGTCGGGGTTGCCATCAGTACTTACGCTCCATCGGCTGGTAGCGGGTCTGGACGACCGGCTTGTAGTCGAGACGGATGGACTCGGTGCCGTCGTCGCCCACCTCGCGGTACGCCATGGTGTGGCGCATGAAGTTGACGTCGTCGCGGTTCGGGTAGTCCTCGCGGTAGTGACCGCCGCGGGACTCCTTGCGGGCCAGGGCCGACACCGCCATGACCTCGGCGAGGTCGAGGAGGTTGCCGAGCTCGATGGCCTCCAGGAGGTCGGTGTTGAACCGCTTGCCCTTGTCCTGGATCGAGACGTTGAGGTAACGCTCACGCAGTTCCGCGATCTTCTCGACCGCCGTCTTGATGGTCTGCTCGGTGCGGAACACCATGACGTTCGCGTCCATGGTCTCCTGCAGCTCGCGCCGCAGCACCGACACGCGCTCGGTGCCGGTCGCGTCCCGCAGGCGCTCGACCTGCGCCACGACGAGCTCCGCCGGGTTCTCCGGCAGCTCGACGTAGTCGGCCTTCTGGGAGTACTCGGCGGCGGCGATGCCCGCCCGCTTGCCGAACACGTTGATGTCCAGCAGCGAGTTCGTGCCCAGACGGTTGGCGCCGTGGACGGACACGCAGGCGACCTCGCCGGCCGCGTACAGGCCCGGGACGACCGTCGTGTTGTCCGCCAGGACCTCACCCTCGACGTTCGTCGGGATGCCGCCCATCGCGTAGTGCGCGGTGGGCTGGATCGGGATCGGGTCCGTGTACGGCTCGATACCGAGGTACGTCCGCGCGAACTCGGTGATGTCGGGCAGCTTGGCGTCCAGCTGCTCCGGGGGAAGGTGCGTCAGGTCCAGGTAGACGTGGTCGCCCTCGGGACCGCAGCCCCGGCCCTCGCGGATCTCGGTGTAGATCGACCGCGACACGACGTCACGGGAGGCGAGGTCCTTCATGACCGGCGCGTACTTCTCCATGAAGCGCTCGCCGTCCTTGTTGCGGAGGATGCCGCCCTCACCACGGGCGCCCTCCGTCAGCAGGATGCCCATGCGCCAGATGCCGGTCGGGTGGAACTGGAAGAACTCCATGTCCTCCAGCGGCAGACCCCGGCGGTACACGGCCGCCTGGCCGTCGCCCGTCAGCGTGTGCGCGTTCGACGTCACCTTGAAGAACTTGCCGCAGCCGCCGGACGCGTAGATCACGGCCTTCGCCTGGAAGACGTGGATCTCGCCGGTCGCCAGTTCGTACGCGACCACGCCCGCCGACCGCTTCACGCCGTCGACCTCGACGATCAGCTGGTCCAGGACGTAGAACTCGTTGAAGAACTCCACGCCCTCCTTCACGCAGTTCTGGTAGAGCGTCTGGAGGATCATGTGGCCGGTGCGGTCGGCCGCGTAGCAGGACCGGCGGACCGGGGCCTCGCCGTGGTTGCGGGAGTGACCGCCGAAGCGGCGCTGGTCGATCGTGCCGTTCGGGGTGCGGTTGAACGGCAGGCCCATCTTCTCCAGGTCGAGGACCGAGTCGATGGCCTCCTTCGCCAGGATCTCGGCGGCGTCCTGGTCGACCAGGTAGTCACCGCCCTTGACCGTGTCGAAGGTGTGCCACTCCCAGTTGTCCTCCTCCACGTTGGCGAGCGCGGCGGCCATGCCGCCCTGCGCGGCGCCCGTGTGGGAGCGGGTGGGGTAGAGCTTGGTCAGCACGGCGGTGCGGCTGCGCTTCGTCGACTCGATGGCCGCGCGCATGCCCGCGCCACCGGCGCCGACGATGACGGTGTCGTACTTGTGGATCTTCATGATTCTCGCAGCCCCGTGCCTAGCGGATGTTCGGGTCGAAGGTGAAGATCACCAGCGTGCCCAGCAGGATGGTGAACACCGTGGCGGTGTAGAGCAGGCCCTTGAGCCACAGCCGGGTGTTCGGGCGCTCCGCGTAGTCGTTGATGATCGTGCGCAGGCCGTTGGCGCCGTGCAGCATCGCGAGCCACAGCATCATCAGGTCCCAGACCTGCCAGAACGGGGACGCCCAGCGGCCGGCCACGAAGGCGAAGCCGACCTTGGAGACGCCGCCGTCCAGCACCAGCTGGATCAGCAGGTGCCCGATGACCAGGACGACCAGCACGACACCCGACAGGCGCATGAAGAGCCACGCGGCCATCTCGAAGTTGCCGCGGGTCGAGCGGGGGGTCTTCTTGGTGCGCTTGCGCGGGGCCTCGATCAGGGGCGCCGGGTTGGCGACGCCGTAGCCGGAGTCGCCTTCCACGGGGCCGATGCCGGAAGCGGTGGTTTCAGTGGTCGCCATCGGTATCAGCTCCCGAAGAGTTCACGAGCGGCGTGGCCGAGGACGGGGTAGATCGCCCCGATCATGAGCACGACCCACAGGCCGACCACGGACCAGAGCATCTGCTTCTGGTAGCGCGGGCCCTTAGACCAGAAGTCGACGGCGATGACGCGCAGGCCGTTGAGCGCGTGGAAGAGGATGGCGGCCACGAGGCCGTACTCCAGACACGCGACGAGCGGGGTCTTGTACGTGGCTACGACCTTGTCGTAGTCCTCGGGTGAGACACGGACGAGAGCGGTGTCCAGCACGTGAACGAACAGGAAGAAGAAGATGAGGACGCCGGTGACTCGATGAGCCACCCAGGACCACATTCCTTCCCGGCCGCGGTACAGCGTTCCAGCCGGCACGGAAGTCCCTCCGGGAGCGGGGTATTGGGGCCTGCCGGCTTGTGCTGTCGGTCGGGCCCGGCCGGGTACGGTCCACCGGCCCCCAGCATCGTAGCGATGCGCCGCCGCTGGGCTTAGCCGGGGCCTGCCTGTGTGATCAAAGTGGCACGCAGATGGGGGAACCGGGCGGCTAATGCGGGAGAGTGTGCGGTTATGTCCCGGGTGCGGGCTCGCGGTGGCTTGTCGCGCCCACGCTGCGGTAGCCGCAGATCGACTACAGCCCCGCGCCCTTGAGCAGATCGACCAGACGCCCCCTGGCCATGCGGCGGAGTTCCTCTGCCGCCACCACCCGCTCCTCCTCCGGATCGTTTGCCAATCGTGACCGGATGCCCGCCAGAACGTGGTTCAGGGCCTCGTTCGGGGGCAACCCGTCCAGGCAGATGACGAAGGCGTGCCCGAAGCGGGACTCGTAGGCCGCGTGGGCCGCGTCCATGGCCATGTGGGCTGCCGAGTAGACCCCGTCCGGCAGCGTCGGCAGGGTCTCGGCGGCCAGGGCCTCGGAGAGGTCCGACACGGTCAGGTCGTACGCCGCCTCGTCCGCGGCCGCGAGCAGCGCGTCCACGGTCGGGTAGGGGCGGTGGGCCACGACCCGCTCCGCCCAGCGCAGGCTGCGCAGACACTCCAGGAGCAGGGGCCGTGCCTCGTCGGCGGGAGCGCCGTTGAAGGCGTCCAGGACGGTGGGCAGGGACGGTATGGCCAGTCGGCCGGGAGAATGTGTGGGCGTCACGTGTGTTTCGGCAGAGGAAGCTGTGAGCGGTGTGACATCACGTTATCGAGAGTGGACATGACCTGTCCGACGGATGCCCGAATTTCACCCGCACGGGAGAGTTTCGGAACGTGTGGTGGACACGGCTCCCCCTCTCCAGGCCCTAGGTTGACGATGTGAGCCAGCACAGGAAGCGACCGGAGAAGCAGACACGGGGGCTGATCGCCGGGGCGGTCGCCGTCACCGTCGCGGCCGGGGTGGGCCTCGGGCTGTGGGCGGGCGGCGACAGCGGCCCGGCGGGATCGGCCCAGTCCCAGGCCCAGTCACCCGCGGGCGGCAGAGCGGAAGGCTCCCCGGCCCCGTCGAAAGCCCCGAGCCCCACCCGGTCCTACCCCCTGTCCACCACCCCCCGCACCATCCCCGCCGTCCGCGCCCACACCCCGGCGCGCGGCCCCGGCTGGCGTCCCGCCTCCGGCCGGCGCGTGGTCGTGAACGACGCCGACCTCGCCGACGAGGGGCGCCTTCTCGCCGGTGAGCTGGGGCTGACGTACGCCGGGCAGAAGGACGACGTACGCGCCGGGGACGTGCGCCTCACGCTCAACGATGACGAAGGCGCGGACCCGGAGTCGTACCGCATGACCGTGCGCGGCGGGCGGGTCGCCATCAGCGGGTCGGACGACCGGGGCGTGTTCTACGGCACCCGCACGCTCAAGCAAGAGGTGCACGGCGGCGGTACGGCGGCGGAGGGCGTCGTGCGCGACGAGCCCGCCAAGCCGGTGCGCGGGTTCTTCCTGGACATCGCGCGCAAGAACTTCACGGCTCGCTGGATCGAGGACCGGGTCCGGGAGCTGGGCGACCTGAAGTTCAACGAACTCCAGCTGCACTTCTCCGACGACCAGGCGTTCCGGATCGAGTCCGCCTCGCACCCGGAGATCGTGTCCGCGCAGCACATGACCAAGGCGCAGGTCAGGAGGATCGTCGCGCTCGCGGCCCAGCGGCACATCACCGTCGTACCGGAGATCGACTCGCCCGGGCATCTGGGCGCGGTCATCGCCGCGCACCCCGAGCTGCAGTTGCGCAGCGCGGCGGGGAGCACCCCGCAGGGGACCGTCGACATCTCCCATCCCGCCTCGGCCAAGATCGTCGACGATCTGCTGAACGAGTACGCCGGCCTCTTCCCCGGAACACCTTGGCACCTCGGCGGCGACGAGTACCGCGCGCTGATGGTCTCCGACCCGGCGGGGACCTACCCGCAGCTCGCTGCTGCCGCCAGGAAGACCTACGGCGCCGGCGCCACCGTCGAGGACCTGACCACCGGCTGGCTCAACGACCGCGCCGCCACCGTCCGCGCCCACGGCAAGTCCCCGCGCGCGTGGAACGACGGCTTCTTCCGGGGGACGTCCGTCCGGCCCGACAAGGACATCCAGGTCGGCTACTGGACCGGGAAGGAGATCGGCGCCCGGCAGCCGGTCGAGTACCTGAGCACGGGGCGCAAGCTGATCAACTACAACGACAAGTTCCTCTACTACGTCCTCGGGCAGCCCAACCAGTTCTACTATCCGACCGGACAGCGGATCTACGAGCAGTGGACCCCGAGAGTCGTCCGCGGCACGACAGCCGTCCCCTCGAAGTACGACGGCCAGATCCTCGGCGGGTACTTCGCGGTGTGGTGCGACTTCCCGAACGCGCAGACGCAGGACCAGGTCGCCGCGGGCATCCGGATGCCGCTGCGGGCGACCGTGCAGAAGCTGTGGGACCCCGGGCAGCCCGCCCTGACCTGGACGCGGTTCAAGGCGCTGGCGGACCGGCTCGGCTGAGGAACCGGGGGATTCCCTGTGGACGCGCGGGGCCGCCGAACCGTATGTTCCGCATGCCGCGCGTGAGGCTCTGGGGAGAACCGGCGCGGTCTGCTGATCATCCGCACCTCGGGGGGACCTCACCATGCTCTGCACGCGCTGCCACCACTTCGAAGCCGCACCGGACGGCGTGCTGTGCACCCAGTGCGGCTCCTCGTCCGGCTTCCAGGCCCCGCCGGTCGGCACTCCGAAGGCATGGCTGCGCTCGCCGGTCGGGCTCGGGCGGGCCACCGCGGTACTGCTCGCGGTGGCCGCGGCCGTCGACCTGTTCGCCCTCGGGGCGGACCTCTACCTGTACGACGTCACTGGCGACCTCGCCGGGGGCACCTTCCGGGACTCCGTACTGGACCGGGCCGACCTGGCGGACACGCTCACCGCCGTGGCCGCCTCCGCGCAGGCCGCCGTGCTGATGGCCTGTGCCGTGGTCTTCGTGATCTGGCTCTGGCGGGTGCGGGTCAACGCCGAGGTGTTCGCCCCGGGCGGGCACAGCAAGGCGCGCGGCTGGGTGATCGCCGGCTGGGTCGTGCCGTTCGTGAGCCTCTGGTACCCGCGCCGGGTCGTGCTCGACGTCTGGGACGCGAGCAGCGCGGAGGGACAGCCCAAGGGGCATGCGCTGGTCAACGTCTGGTGGACGCTGTGGCTCCTGACGAACGTCGCAGGGCGGTTCCTGGCAAACATGGCCGGGGAGGCCGACACCTCCCAGGAGATCCACGACACGATGGGCCAGCTGATGTTCGCGGACGGCGTCGACCTCGTCGCCGCCCTGTGCGCCGCCGCCGTCGTGCTGCGGCTGACCCGGATGCAGGACGAGAAGGCCCGCCGGGGACCCGCGGTGCCCGTCGCCGTGTGACGGATTTGGTCCGACCTGCTGCGAACTGCCGTACGAATGTGGTGTATTCGGGCCCGAACCGTACCGAGCAGCCGGGGGGAACCGGATGGGCTACTGGGGTTACTTCGTCGTGGGCCGCGGGGAGCGGCCGCTCGCCGAGCTGGACGCGCTGTCCGGTGCCGAGGGCATGGTCCTGCGGGAGTCGGCGCCCGGCGGATGGCAGGTCTGGGAGTACGCGAACGGCGAGGGCGATGTCGGGAACATGAACGCCCTGGCCCTGGAGACCGGTTCGCCCGCGCTCTTCGGATACGTCATGGACAGCGCCTCGGTGGTCCTGGAGGCGGCGGGACCGGAGAGCGGGGCCTGGACGACCTGTCTGGCCCGGGCCGCCATGGCCGGGTACCTCGGGGGCGGCGAGGAGGGGCTGACTCTGGAGGACTACTTCCTCGAACCCCGGGACGCGGCGGCGCGGGCCGTCGCCTGGGCCGCGGAGGCGGGACACGACGTGGCGGAGGAGCCACTGCTCGATGTACTGAGCGCCGAGCCCGACCCGTTGGCCGAAAACCTCTTCTTCCGTATGCTCGACCGGCTCGGTGTGGTGCCCCTGTGACACTCCCGGGCCATCGCGCGCAGTAAGGGGAAGTGCGGGTTCCGTTAGGGAATACCGCTCGGTGAGGGAGGCGTGCATGAGTCTGGTGGAGCTGATCGGCCAGGCCGACGAACGCGGACTGGCCGTCAGCGGGTTGGCTTGTTTGGATCGCTGCGTACCGCTGCTCGGCGGCGACGACGAGATCCTTCGGCCCCTGTGGGCGGGGCTCGCGGAGGACGCCGGGGTCGCCGAGTGGGGCGAACGGCTGGAGCAGGTGCGGGGAAAGCTGGGCGGGGACGGGGAGTTCGAGGCGGCCGGCGGGGAGCCGGGCCAGGGCTCCGCCTCCGGTGAGGACGAGGCCGTGCTGCTGGCCCGCCGGATGCTCGCCGCCGCGCCGGTCGACCGGTCCGCCGCCGGGATGCGGGCGTGGGCCGACGCCTGCTCGGTCGCCGCGCTGCGGATCCACCGGCTGCTCGACCCCCTGAAGGACGCCGGCGACTCGGTCGACGCCCGCCGCGAGGGCCGTACCGAGGGCATGTCCCCGCTCGTCGCCGCCGAGCTGCGCCGCCAGATCACCGTCCTGGAACTCCTCGCGGGACACGGCCCGGCGGGCCTGCGCCCGGCCCTGGAGGTCTCGACGGAGGGCCGCCGGGTGCTGCGCGCGGTGGTGTCCCGCAGGAGCCGGCGCCGGGGGTGAGGGCCGACGGCTCAGTGGAGGAGTGCGATGGAGCAGTGGCTCACTGGATGAGCCACTTGACCACCGCGTCCCCGTACTGCGCCGTCTGCCCGTAGAACGCCGTCAGATCCCGGTGCGCCGCCGCGAACACCCCCCGTGCCTCCCGTTCGGCGGCCGCCCCGCCGTGTCTCGGCAGCAGTTCCTCGCGGGCGACCCGCCACAGGGCCTCGAAGTCGGCCGAACTCAGGTACGTCGAGACGCGGTTCGCCCGGGCCGCGGTCAGGAGCAGGAACGGCGGTCTGTCGTGGTCGCCCGGGTAGAGGGGCAGGCCGCCGAGGACCACCTCGGCGCCGGCGTACAGCAGTTCGTGATCCAGGTAGGACTTGTCCAGCACCTCCTCCCGGTGTCGTCCGATGCGTTCGCGTACGGCGTCCCAGTCGTCCTCGAACAGCCGTTGCATCCAGTTCGCGCTGTTGCGCAGGGCCGAGGGCGGCACCGCGCGGAGATGGAAGTAGTCGCTCATCAGAGAGAGGAGCGCAGGGGAGGAGCGAATCGTCACACCGGCGTCAACCTCGCTGCCGAGAGGGTCCTGTGACTGTCCGGGGAGGGATACGGCGAAGGTGCGTCGGTCCTGCACCGGTCCCGCCAAGACCCCCGGATCCGGGTGACGAAACACCCCGCCCAAACGCTTTCACCCGTGTGACGACTGATGTGACGGCTCAGGCAACTGCCCCTACGGCGGCCGATGTGACCACCCGCCGGACCAGCCGCCCCGCTGCCGCGGCCAAACCCGTGCGCTGGGCCTCCGACGCTGTGACGGCCCTGCGCGAGGGCGCCCGCGTCCGGCTCGACTACTCGGCGCAGAGCCTGTGGCGCGTCGACCGGCTGATCGAGGAGATACGGCGGGAGGGGGCGCCGTACGCCGCCGTGGAGACCGTGCTGCGCGGGCTCGGTGCCTACGCCGGTGAGGTCGTCGTCCACCAGACCGGTGCCGAATGGTGGACGAGCGGCGGTGAGCACTGGGTGCGTACGCCCGACGGACGGCTGTGGGACCCGGTGGACGAGGCCCGCCGCTGCTTCGCCGGGGACGGCTCGCTGCGGCTGCTGTGCCGCGACGCGACGGGTGCCGGGCGGCGCTGACCGCGGAGGCAAAAACACCGTAATAAGAGACGCTACCGTTCCCAAAGGGCCGGTGGCAGGCGCACGATGGGGTCATGGTCGACAACCGTCGTTGGTGGGCGCTGGTCGTCATCGCGCTTGCCCAGTTGATGGTCGTGCTGGACATGACCATCGTCAACATCGCCCTGCCGTCCGCCCAGGCCGACCTGAACATGTCGGACGGGAACCGGCAGTGGGTCATCACCGCCTACACGCTCGCCTTCGGCGGGCTCCTGCTGCTCGGCGGCCGGATCGCCGACCTCGCCGGGCGCCGGACCACGTTCATGATCGGGCTCCTCGGTTTCGCCGCCGCCTCCGCGCTCGGCGGCGCCGCGACGGGCCAGGGAATGCTGTTCGGCGCGCGTGCCCTCCAGGGCGTGTTCGCCGCGTTGCTCGCGCCGTCCGCGCTGTCCCTGCTCGCGACGACGTTCACCGAACCCAAGGAACGCGCCAAGGCCTTCGGGGTGTTCGGCGCGATCGTCGGAGCGGGCGCCGCGATCGGGCTGCTCGCGGGCGGCCTGCTCACCCAGTACCTGGACTGGCGCTGGTGCCTGTACGTCAACGTGCCCATCGCGCTGGTCGCGTTCGCGGGCGCGTGGGCGATCCTCGCGCCCGGCGGACGGCACCCCGACGCCCACCTCGACGTGCCGGGCGCGCTGCTCGGCTCGGCCGGGATGCTGTCGCTGGTGTACGGCTTCTCCGAGGCGTCGTCCCGGAGTTGGGGTGACGCGCTCGTGGTGACCCTGCTGGTCGCCGGAGTCGTCCTGCTCGCCGCGTTCGCGGTGTGGCAGACCCGGGCGCGGGTGCCGCTGCTGCCGATGTCGGTGATCAGGGACCGGCAGCGCGTCGGCGCCTTCCTGACCGTCCTGTTCGTCACCGTCGGGATGTTCGGTGTCTTCCTGTTCCTGACCTACTACCTCCAGGGCGTCCTCGGATGGTCGCCGCTGAAGACCGGGCTCGCGTATCTGCCCATGACCGCCGCGATGATCGTCGGCTCGACGCAGATCGCCGCACGGCTGCTGGGCAGGGTCCCGCCGCGGGTCCTGATCGTGCCCGGACTGCTGACCGCCGCGGGCGGGCTGTCGATCATCGCCCAGGTCGGCGTGGAACCGGCGTACGTGTCGCACGTCCTGCCCGGGATGCTGATGCTGGGCCTCGGCATGAGCACGGCGATGATGACCTCCATCTCGCTGGCCACCGGAAGTGTCGCGCCGCGCGACTCGGGTGCGGCCTCGGCGACCTTCAACACCGCGCAGCAGGTGGGCGGTTCGATCGGTACGGCCCTGCTGAACACGATCGCCGCGAGCGTGACCGCGACCTACCTCACCGCGCACGCGGGCCCCGGCGTCGACCGGCGGCAGCTCCAGGCGGAGGCCACCGTGCACGGCTTCAACGTGGCCACCTGGTGGGCGTTCGGCGCGCTGCTGCTCGCCGCGCTGATCGCCGGAGTCGTCGTGAACGCGGAACGGGCGCCCACTCCCCAGGGTGCGGGGGAGCGGACGCCCGAGCCGGTGGACACGCTGGGCTGAGGCCCTACTTGATGTACACCAGGCCGTCCGTCGTGACCGTCGGGCGGCCGCTGGTGCCGACCACCACGATCTTGACGGTGTGCTTGGCGCTGCCGGCCCACGACTTGGTCCAGATCGCGTCGCGGTACTTCGTGGTCGAGGACTTCAGGTCCACGGTCGCGACCTTGGTGCCGTCCACGTACACGTACGCCTGCCCGGAGGTGGACGCCCGCGAGACCACCCAGGAGGCGGACCGGCCGGTGAACGTCCAGGTCAGGCTCGCGCCCTTGGAACCGCTGGAGTACGACTTCCCGCCGAGGTAGCTCGTGGAGGAACGGCTCGTCCAGCTCCCGGACTTCGTGGCCGAGGTCTCCTGGAGGATCATGGGCGTGTAGGAGGGCGACGAGGTGCGGGTGTTGCCCGCGACGTCGTACGCCTTCATCGACCAGGTGCTCGCGGTGCCGGACTTGGCGGTGCGGCTGGAACTGGTGGTGGTCGGGCCGAAGGTGGCCGTCGTCGGGGACAGCAGGCTCACCGACTTCAGCGCCTGGGAGTCGGCGGCCTTCCAGCCGAGGGTGACCGGGACGGCGGTGGTGTTGACCGTGCCGGTGCGCAGGGTGATCTTCGGGGTGGTGGAGAAGGTCGGCGCGGTGGTGTCCGCGACGACGGTGAGCGCGGTGGTCGCGGGAGTGGTCCTGCCGGACTGGTGCACCGCTCGCAGGGCGACCTTGTGGCTGCCCGCGGCCAGGGTCGTGCTCGCCGAGGTGGCCGTGCCCGGGGCGGTCGTGACGACCTGGCCGTCGACCAGCAGCTCGACCTTCGAGATCAGCGCACCCGGCGTGATCGTGGACCACTTCGCGGTGATCGCGCCCTTGGTCCAGTACGTCGAACCGGACAGGGTCGTGCCGGTCAGCGTGGTGAGCTTCAGGCCCTGCACCGGGCCGGACGCCCAGGCGCGGATGGTGGGCAGCTGGGCGTAGAGGGAGGTGCCCGGGCACTCGGTGGCGTAGCCGTCGCGGTGGCCGGAGATCCGGTTGAAGGTGTAGGAGCTGCCCGCGGTGAAGCTCGTACCGGCGAGGTTCTTCTGGGTCGCGCCCGCCTTCAGCTGGACCGTCGAGCCGGGGTCGACGCCGTACTGGCCGAGCTTCCAGGCCGCGATCCGGGCGACCGAGGTGAGGGCGGCGTTCGAGGCGCCCGCGTCGGTGTAGTTGCCGAGGACCGCGATGCCGGCGGACTCACGGTTCCAGCCGTAGGTGTGCGCGCCGAGGACCGGCAGGTCCACCCCGCCCTTGCGGCCCTCGAAGATCGTGCCGCACTTGTCGACGAGGAAGTTGTAGCCGACGTCGTTCCAGCCGTTGGTCTGCGTGTGGTACGCGTAGATGCCCCGGACGATCGCGGCCGACTCGGTGCACGAGTAGTCGTTGGTGCCGTCCGTGTGGTGCACGAAGACGGCCTTCACGTCGGCGTTGTACTCCGAGGGGTCGGGGCTGAGCGCCTCGTCGGCGCCCCAGCCGGCACGCGAGACGATCGCGGGCTCGGGGACCGTCGACGGGGGCGCGGTGGGGGTGGTGGCGGTCGGCGCCGGGGAGACGGTGGAGGACTGCGAGGGCGAGGCCGACGTGGCCGGGTCCGTTGGGGTCGGAGCGGCGGACGTGCTCTCGCTCCCGGTCGGCGACGGCGTCGGGGTCGGCGTCCCGTCCACGGCGAACGCCGCCGGGTCCGTGTCGTCGCCGGCGGTCCGCTGCTCCGCGGCGGTCGCGATGCCCGGGTCGACGAGGTTGACCTCAAGTCCCTTGGGCAGTCCGGCACTCGTGCTGCCGTCCTCGTGGACGACCTGCACCTGCACGCCGTCCGAGGGGCCGACCCACAGCGGTTCGGACGCGCCGCGCGCGCCGCTGCGCTCGCCGGGGTCCTCCGGCGGGTCGATGTTCGTCTCCAGGTCCTGCCAGGCGGTCCACTCGCCTGTCTCACTGCTGCGGGTGCGGACCTGCGCCTTGCCCTCCAGCGGCTTGGTCACCCCCGTCCACGAGACACCCAGCAGCGAGAACTGCTTGGTCTCGGTGCGCGGCAGCTCCCGCTTGCCGGCCTCGGTGCTCTTCAGCGTCAGGTCGTAGACCTTCACCGGCCGCTTGGGCTGCACGTCCCCCGCGGCGTCGGTCGGCGGACTGGCGACGGCGTAGGTCGCGATGCCGCCGCCTCCCAGAACCACCGCACCTAGCGTCAGCCACGCCCGCCGCTTCATGCTCAGCGGTCTGTACGCACGGCTTTTACGACGACTCACTACCCCACCCCTGAATGTGGTCAACAGACCATGAATCCGGTCACAGAAACACCACCTGTCACACAGGTGCCATCCAGACAGCGTGCGGGGACCACCAGGTGTCACACGTGTCCCTCGCGAGGTGCCAGGGATGTCCGACCTGCTGTGACACTTCTGTGAGGCCCGGCGCTGTTGACCGTGGGGGACATGGGCAAAGGTGACCGTGCCGGACGGTGCGGAATCGCCACGAACCGGTACGGACGGGAAAGTTTTTGGGCCAGGGAGGGGAACCCCGCCGCGTGCAGGCGTACGACGGGGAACTGGGCGCGGCCGTCGCGAGCGCCCAGGAGGGCGACGAGACCGCCTTCGCGGTCGCCTACCGGTTGGTGCAGCCCGGACTGCTCGGGTATCTGCGCGGGCTGGTCGGGGAGGACGCGGAGGACGTGGCGTCGGACGCCTGGCTGGAGATCGCCCGGGACCTGGGCCGGTTCAGGGGCGACGGGGCGGGCTTCCGGGGCTGGACCGCGACCATCGCCCGGCACCGGGCCCTGGACCATCTGCGCCGGCAGAAGGTGCGGCCCCGGTCGTCGGCGCTGGAGCAGGACATGCTGGACCTGCCCGGCCCGTACAGCACCCACGACCAGGCGCTGGAGTCGCTCTCCACCGAGTACGCCCTGGAACTGGTCCGGGGGCTGCCGCGGGACCAGGCCGAGGCGGTGCTGCTGCGGGTGGTGGTGGGACTGGACGGCCCCGCCGCGGCCCGCGTCCTCGGCAAGCGCCCCGGCGCGGTGCGCACGGCCGCGTACCGGGGTCTGAAGCGGCTGGCGCAGCAGCTCGGCGTCGAGAGTGTGACGGATGACGGCTCCCGGACGCTGGGGGAGTCGACATGACAGGTCAGGACGCCACGTCGGACAGGGACGGACACGGCATGGGTGACGAGCGGAGCGGCGATGCCCCCGGCCGCCGGCGTGCGCGCCCGGCGAAGGCCGTGCGGGGGCGGGCACGGGGCGACGGCTCGGCGCCCGGCCGTGAGCGGTCGTACGACCGCGAGTCCCCGTCCGTCGACAGCCCCCTGGAAGCCCTGCTCGCCGCGGCCATCCGCGGGGAGAAGTGCGAGGACGAGGGGGAGCGGCGGGCCGTGGCCGCTTTTCGGGCGGCGAGGGACGCCGGCGAGCATCGGGCGCGGACGCGACGGCGGGACGACTGGCGGCCCCGCACACGGCGGAGCAGGGCGCGTTCGTTGAGGGCGACGCTCTCCGTGCTCCTGGCGAGCCTCACCCTCGGCGGGGTCGCGTACGCGGCGATCGGCTCGGCGGGCGGCGGTCATGACCGGGGCGCTACACGGGAGACGGACGTACGCCCGAGCGTCTCGGCGAGCACCCCCGCCGAGTCGCCCAGCGGCGCGCGGTCCTCCGCGTCCGCTCCTTCCGGCCGCCCGCCCACCGCGAAGGACACCCTGGCCCACTGCCGTGCCTACGAGAAGCTCGGGAACCACGGCAAGGCGCTGGACTCCACGGCGTTCCAGCGGCTCGTGGTGGCGGCCGGCGGCGAGGCGAACGTCAGCGCTTACTGCACCGCGCTGACGGACGCGGCCGACGCGAAGAGCGCGGACGGGGCCAAGGGCGCGGCGAACGCGAACGGCGGGGGCAACGCCGGCGACGCGGGGAACGCGGGCGGCGCGAAACCGGGGAAGCAGAAGGACAAGGCGAGTGGCGGGCAGAACGCGGACGGGAACAAGTCCGGCAAGCAGTGACCCGCCACGGCCGAGGCGACCGGCCGGGGCCGCACCCCCGGTCCGACGGAAGTGCGAAAGCTTCGATGATGTTGTGCACGCGGACGGCGCGCGGTTCGCGTGTGTCGCGCCGAGCGCAATCTGCGTGGCCGGAGCCGCCGTATCGTCGCGATCCAACTGCCCAGCCAGTGAGAGCCGGGCATACGTGTCCCGCACCGCAGGTGGGTCAGGGAGGGCAAGACCTGACGGGTCGCTGGATGTCGCCACTGGCAGCGTGCCGTCTGGACGGTTGGTTTCGCGATGGCCCGTCGTGGCCCGATTTCGCGCACGGGGCCAAATCAGAGCCGTTGACACCGCTGAGACGGCCGGGGCCGCCACCCCCCACAGGAGAGGCCCCGGCCGTCGCGCGGTACGGGCCGCGCGGCGGCCCGTACTTTCTTCAGCGTCATGAGTGCGGTTTCTGTCACACCCCACCGGACCGGCTCCGGATCACGAGGTCGTTGCATTTTGTACTGACATGGACGAGCAGCGGTTTCAGGTCGTAACGTGCCTTTCGCGCCGGGCGCGGAAGTTGAATGATCAACGCGACTCTCGAACGATCACCACAACCCCTCGACGGCTTGAAGCGGCGACCATCGATCGCGACCACGTATTGAGGATTCACGGGTGCTGGGGGACGACGCGGAGTTGACTGCCGCGGTGCTTGCGGCACAGGACGGGGACGAGACCGCGTTCCGGACTGTGTACCGCGCGGTGCACCCGCGGCTGCTCGGATACGTCCGGACGCTGGTCGGTGATCCGGACGCCGAGGACGTGGCCTCCGAGGCCTGGCTCCAGATAGCCCGTGACCTGGACCGTTTCGACGGAGACGCGGACCGTTTCCGCGGCTGGGCCGCCCGGATAGCCCGCAACCGCGCCCTCGACCACATCCGGATGCGCGGCCGCCGCCCCGCCATCGGCGGCGACGAGACCGAGCTGACCGGGAAGCCCGCCGAGTCGGACACCGCGGGCGAGGCCATCGAGGCGCTGGCCACCGACATCACCCTCTCGCTCATCGCCCGGCTGCCCCAGGACCAGGCGGAGGCCGTGGTGCTGCGCGTGGTGGTCGGCCTGGACGCCAAGACCGCCGCCGAGACCCTGGGCAAGCGTCCCGGCGCGGTACGGACGGCCGCGCACCGGGGTCTGAAACGGCTCGCCGAGCTCCTCGGCGAGGATCCGGAATCGACCGGTGTGCTCGACGCCCTGCCGCCGCAGCGAGAACCGCAGAACAGCGCGGTGACGTCCGCGAGTGTGACGCATATGCGTCCGCGGACGCAGAAGGACATGTGATGGCCGACGAAAGCTACAGGTGGCTGGACCTCGAGACAGCGGAGCGGTTGCTGCGCGGCGAGTCACTGGAAGCTGTCGACCAGGCCGCCCGCGACCAGGCCGAGCGGCTCGCGAAAACGCTGGACGCGCTGACCGCCGAACCCGCCCCGACCAGCGGCGAACTCCCCGGTGAGGAGGCCGCGCTGGCCGCGTTCCGCAAGGTGCGCGCGGATCGTGCGGACGACTGGGTGAGCCCGCCCGCCCGGGACCGGCAGCGGACCGGAACCGGCTCCGCCGACGGTGGTCTCGTGCGGATCGGCGCCCCGGACACGGGGGCCGGCCGCCCCCGCGGGCGGCGTCCCGCGCACCTCGGACTGGCCGCCGTACTGGCCGTCGGGATGGTGGGCGGAGTGGCGGTCGCGGCCGGAATCGGAGTCCTGCCGCACCTCGGGGACGGCGAACCGGAACCCGCGGCGACGGTGTCGGCCGCCGCCACCCCGGACCACCCGCGCGTCTCGCCGTCGACCCCGGCCCCGCAGGTCGTGCCCTCGCCCGGGGGCTCCCCCTCCGGTGGGGCCGGCTCCCGGGACACGGCACGCGGCGGCACCGGAGCGGCGCCCGACAAGGGTTCCGAAGGGCTGGGCGTACGGCCCCGCCGCGACTGGAACGGAGCCGCCTCGGCCTGCCGGGACGTGCGCGCCGGAAAGAAGCTCGACGCGACCCGCGAGCGCTCCCTGGAGGGCGCGGCGGGCGGCACCTCACGGGTCTGGAAGTACTGCAAGGGTGTCCTGTCCGGCACCGGCACCCGCGACACCGAGTCCGCCCCCGACGACCGCAAGGGCGACGGCAAGGGCGAGGACTCCGGCGACCACGAGGACAACGACAAGAACGGCCACGGGAACGGCCACGGCGACGGACACGGTCACCACGGCGACGGCGACGGCAACCAGTTCACGTCCCCCCGCAAGAACCACCATGCCCCCGAGGGCGGCACCTCCTCCGACGCCCCGCTCGCCACGACCCGGGCAACGATGTCACCGGATCCGGTTCCGAGCCCGTCGTACAGCGCACTCTGAGTGCGGGCCACGTCGCTGACCTGCGTTTTTCTCACCCACTGCGGAGTGGTTCGCGGTGGGTGTGACGTTTTCGGGGGCCGGAGCGCAGTAGTGAGTGAGCCGACTGGTCATCGGCCGTCGCACAGAGCCGGGGTTCCCCCCGTACCTACGGCTCGTGCACCTGGCGCGGGCGGGACACGTTCCCCCGGTCCCGTCCGCGCCCCTAACTCCTCCCAGCGCACCTCACCAGTGGACGACGACCTTGTCGCCGTTGCGCACCTGGGCGTACAGGTCCGCGATCGCCGTCTCGTCCCGGACGTTGACGCAGCCGTGCGAGCCGCCCGCGTATCCGTTGGCGGCGAAGTCGGCCGAGTAGTGCACCGCCTGGCCGCCGCTGAAGAACATGGCGTACGGCATCGGGGAGTCATAGAGCGTCGACACATGGTGCCGTGACTTCCAGTAGACGCTGAACACGCCCTCACGGGTCGGTGTGCCCACCGAGCCGAAGCGGACCGACACGGTCATGACCGTTCGCCCGTCGATCATCCAGCGCAGGGTCCGGCTCGTCTTGCTGATGCATAGCACCCGCCCGGTCAGACAGCGCGCGTCCGGCGCGTCGGCCGGTTGGCCGCCCATCAGATACAGCTCCCACTTGCCCGGCTCGTGCGTCATGGCCTTCAGCCGCTTCCAGGTGACCGTGTCGGTCCGCCCGGTTTTCGGCAGCCCGCGCTTGCCCTGGAACCCCTTCACCGCCCGCTCGGTGAGATCGTCGTACGACCCGGTCGGCCCGTCGTAGAGCCACGCGACCTGACGCAGCCGGGCCTGCAACTCCCGTACGTCCCGCCCGGAGTCCCCCCGCGACCACAGCACGGCGGCGGGCGCGGCAGCTGGAGCGGACGGTGTCGTGCTCGGTTTCGGGTCGTCGTCCGCCGGTGGCGTACTGCGCTCCGGGACCTCGATCCGCACCGGCAGACGCCGCTTGCCGTCCCCGTCCCCGTCGGCGGTCCGCACCGTACAGCCGCAGGCCAGCGCCAGGACCAGCAGCGCGGCGAACGCTCTCCCCATGCCCGTACCACGCATCCGGACCCCCAGTCGTCTCACCGGCATCCCCTGATGTCTCCCCCCGGACGGCCGGTCGCGAACGACCCGGCGGCGCTTCGCCCGAGACCGCAATACGGTGGTGGGCATGACGCGTGAGTCGGAGTCCGGACTGCCCATCGAACCCGTCTACGGTCCCGAGGCCCTTCGGGGCTGGACCCCCGAGGAGAAGCTCGGCGAGCCGGGCGGGTACCCCTTCACGCGGGGCGTGTACCCGTCGATGTACACGGGCCGCCCCTGGACCATGCGCCAGTACGCCGGTTTCGGCACGGCGACCGAGTCCAACGCCCGCTACCGGCAGCTGATCGCCCACGGCACGACCGGTCTGTCGGTCGCCTTCGACCTGCCCACCCAGATGGGCCACGACTCCGACGCCCCGATCGCGCACGGCGAGGTCGGCAAGGTCGGGGTCGCCGTCGACTCGGTCGACGACATGCGGGTGCTGTTCGACGGGATCCCGCTGGACCAGGTCTCCACGTCGATGACGATCAACGCGCCGGCCGCCCTGCTGCTCCTGCTGTACCAACTGGTCGCCGAGGAGCAGGGAGTCGGCGCCGACCGGCTGACCGGCACGATCCAGAACGACGTGCTGAAGGAGTACATCGCGCGCGGGACGTACATCTTCCCGCCCAAGCCCTCGCTGCGGCTGACCGCCGACATCTTCAAGTACTGCAAGGCCGAGATCCCGAGGTGGAACACGATCTCGATCTCCGGCTACCACATGGCTGAGGCCGGTGCCTCGCCCGCGCAGGAGATCGCCTTCACCCTCGCCGACGGCATCGAGTACGTGCGCACGGCGGTCGCGGCCGGCATGGACGTCGACGACTTCGCCCCACGCCTGTCGTTCTTCTTCGTCGCGCGGACGACGATCCTGGAGGAGGTCGCCAAGTTCCGCGCGGCCAGGCGGATCTGGGCCAAGGTGATGCGGGACGAGTTCGGCGCGCGGAACCCCAAGTCGCTGATGCTGCGTTTCCACACGCAGACGGCCGGGGTGCAGCTGACGGCCCAGCAGCCGGAGGTGAACCTGGTCCGGGTCGCCGTCCAGGGCCTGGCGGCGGTCCTCGGCGGCACGCAGTCGCTGCACACCAACTCCTTCGACGAGGCCATCGCCCTGCCGAGCGACAAGTCCGCGCGGCTGGCCCTGCGCACCCAGCAGGTGCTGGCCCATGAGACCGACGTGACCGCGACCGTGGACCCGTTCGCCGGCTCGTACGCCGTCGAGAGGATGACCGACGACGTCGAGACGGCCGCGCTGGACCTGATGCGCAAGGTCGAGGACCTCGGCGGCGCGGTCGCCGCCATCGAGCACGGCTTCCAGAAGAACGAGATCGAGCGCAACGCCTACCGGATCGCCCAGGAGACCGACTCCGGCGAACGGGTGGTCGTGGGCGTCAACCGCTTCCGGCTCGACGAGGAGGAGCCGTACGAGCCGCTCCGCGTCGACCCCGCCATCGAGGCCCAGCAGGCCGAACGCCTCGCGAGGCTCCGCGCCGGCCGCGACCGGTCCGCGGTGGACGCGGCCCTCGCCGCCCTCAAGAAGGCGGCCGAGGGCGAGGACAACGTCCTGTACCCGATGAAGGACGCGCTGAAGGCCCGGGCGACCGTGGGGGAGGTGTGCAACGCGCTGCGGGAGGTATGGGGGACCTACGTCCCGACGGACGCGTTCTGAGTGCGACACTCGATCTCGTGTCCGGTGTCATAGACGGTGTCATAGACCTCCCCACCTAGCTGGCCGGCCTTGTCCTGATCGTCCTGCTGCCCGGCCCCAACTCGCTGTACGTCGTCTCCGTCGCCGCGCGGCGGGGAGTGCGGGCCGGGTACACCGCCGCGGCCGGAGTGTGGTGCGGGGATGCCATGCTGATGAGCCTGTCGGCGGCCGGGGTCGCCTCGTTGCTCCAGGCCAACGCCGTGCTCTTCGGGATCGTGAAGTACGCGGGGCCGGGTATCTGACGTGGCTCGCGGTGGGGATGCTGCGGGCCGCGTGGGGGCTGTGGCGGTCGCGGCGGTCGCCCGTGGCCGAGGCGGAGGTCTCCGACGCCGGTCCTGGTGAGCGGCCGTATCGCAAGGCTCTGGTGATCAGCCTGTTCAACCCCAAGGCGATCCTGTTCTTCGTCGCCTTCTTCGTGCAGTTCGTGGATCCGGGGTACGCGTATCCGGCGCTGTCCTTCGTCGTCCTCGGGGCGTTCGCGCAGGCGGCCGGCTTCCTGTACCTCACCGCGCTGATCTTCGGTGGGACGAGGCTGGCGTCCGCGTTCCGCAGGCGGCGGCTGCTGTCCTCGGGGGCGACATCGGCGGCGGGGGCGCTGTTCCTCGGGTTCGCCGTGAAGCTGTCACTCGCTAGCGCGTGATCCCCCGGCCGACGTAACGCACCAGCTTCGCGGCGTCCTCACCCGCCCAGCCGACGTAACCGTCCGGACGCACCAGGAACAGTCCCTTCCCGTACGACGGCTGCTCGTCGCCCGTGACCACCCGCACCGACTCCGGCAGCCGCGGTGCCTCGACGCCGACCGCCACCAGCGTCCAGTGCGGGCCCCGGAACGCGTCGAAGAGCCGGGTCTCACCGAGCTTGCCGTCGGGGGCGCGGTCGCCGGCGCGGAGTCCGTTCGGTGCCGTGCGGGTTTCCTCCGTCAAGGACGACTCCCGGTACCTCAGGCCCAGTTGGCGGGTCGCCTCGCCCCGGCGGACCTCTCCCCGGTGCACGCCCGTCGAGATGCCGAGCATCTGCGCGGCAACGGGACGGCGTTCCTCCTCGTAGGTGTCCAGGAGGGCGGCCGGGGCCCCGGCGCGAAGCACCGCTCCCAGCTTCCAGCCCAGGTTGTACGCGTCCTGGACGCTCGTGTTCAGACCCTGGCCGCCCGCGGGGGAGTGGACGTGGGCCGCGTCACCGGCGAGGAAGACCCGGCCGGAGCGGAAGCTGTCCGCGAGGGCCGCGCGGGGCCGGAAGTCGGAGGCCCAGCGGAGCTCCGTCACCGACTCGGGGGCGAGGTGGGAGCGGGCCGCGACGACCTCGCGGACGGCGTCCGGGGACAGGTCCACCCGCGTGCCCTCCGGGAACTGGGCCACGATCTGGAAGTCCTCCGTGCCGGCGAGCGGGCAGATCGAGAGGTAGCCGGTGGCCGCGCCGCGAGGCGGGAAGATGTGCCAGTTGTCCCGGTCGAGGCCGGTGATGCGGGCGTCCGCGACGAGGAGGGGGTTCGGGTCGACCGTCTCGCCGGTCATGCCGATGCCGAGCGTGCGGCGGACGGCCGAGCGCCCGCCGTCGGCGGCGACCACGTACCGGGCGCGGACGTCCGCGCCCGCCGCGAAACGCACGGTCACCCCGTCCCCGTCCCCGTCCGCGTCCTGCTCCAGGCCGACGGCCTCCCGGCCGAAGGACACCCACCCGCCCAGCTCCTCCAGCCGTGCGGACAGCACCTCCTGGGTGCGCCACTGGGGGACCATCCGCGCGTTGTACGGGGAGTCCTCCGTCGGCTCGGCCGGGTCGAACATCCGGTGCTCGCCGACCCGCTCGCCGTCCTGCCAGACCATGCCGACCGGGTACGTCCCGCCGACCGAGAGGATCGCGTCGAGCACGCCGAGGTCGTCGAAGACCTCCATGGTGCGCGGCTGGAGGCCCTTGCCGCGTGAGCCCGGGAACAGGCGGTCCGCCTTCTCCACGACCAGCGCGTCCACGCCCCGCCGGGCGAGGTCGATGCCGAGGGCGAGGCCGGTGGGGCCGGCGCCGACGATCAGTACGTCCGTGTTCATCACCACCTCCTTAACGCTGTTAAGTGCCTGGACTCCGAGAGTGCCCTTAACGCTGTTAAGCTGTCAAGCGTGAGTACGGAGAAACGCCCGCCCCTCGACCGTGCGAGGGTCGCCGACACCGCCCTGAAGCTCCTGAACGAGGTCGGCCTCGACGGCCTCAGCCTGCGGGCCATCGCCAGGGAACTCGACGTCAAGGCCCCCGCCCTGTACTGGCACTTCAAGGACAAACAGGCGCTGCTCGACGAGATGGCGACCGAGATGTACCGGCGGATGGTCGCCGGTACCGCACTCGACCCGTCCGACACCTGGCGCGAGCGGCTCCTCAAGGCCAACCGCGGGCTGCGCGCCGCCCTGCTCGGCTACCGCGACGGCGCCAAGGTCTACAGCGGCTCACGCTTCACGGGCCTGGTCCACGTCGAGCAGATGGAGGAGACCCTGCGCCTGTTCACGGCCGCCGGATTCACCCTCGCCCAGGCGGTCCGGGCCCAGTCGACGACGTACTACTACACCCTCGGCTTCGTCACGGAGGAGCAGGGCGTGGAGCCGCTGCCGGGCGAGCGCCGGGACGGCTTCGACGTGGCGGAACGCGCCCGCCTGATGACCGACTTCCCCTTGTCGGCGGCGGCGGGCGCGGAGATCTTCCAGGACTTCGACCAGCACTACGAGGAGGGGCTCGCGCTGGTGCTTGCGGGGATCGAGCAGCAGTACCGGCCTACCGGGCCCTGACCTTGCGCACGGCGCGTGTGACGACGGGGAGCGCCGTGGCCGGGGAGGGGCTCGGTGCGGCCGCGGGTTTCGTGTAGTGCCGGGCGTGCGGGAGCGGTGGTGCCTGCATCTTCTGCGCGCGCCCCCGCACTGCCGGGATCGGGTGG
>NZ_KB911586.1:322393-379913 GCF_000383615.1 Streptomyces canus 299MFChir4.1
GATCCGGCGGGCCGGGGAGCGGCGCGGCTTCGGAGGGGGGCTCGGTGCGGCCACGGGCTCCACGTAGTGCCGGGAGTGCGGGAACGGCGGCGCCTGCATCTTCTGCGCCCGCGCCCGCACCAGCCGGTGACCGGCCGCCTCCTGGACGCTCAGGCCCACGTCCGTCCGCTCCCGCAGCATCGCAAGGAGTTCCTCCTGGACCGGTTCCGGATCGCCCCAGGTCGCGTACAGCTTCTGCGTGCTGAGGCAGATCGGCCGCAGATCGCGGTTGAGCACCGCCTCCCACACGGCGACCGAGACGCCCGGGGTGTGCTCGGAGCGGAAGTCGTCCAGGACGACGATCCCGTCGGGGAGCAGGATCTCGCGGGCGGCGCCGATGTCGCCGTACACGTGCTCGTACAAGTGCGAGGCGTCGATGTGGACGAACCGGCAGGTGCCCGGCGCGACTTCGCCGGGGACGACCGAGGTGGGCCCCTCGATCACCCTCGGCAGGGCGTCGTGGAAGGAGAGGTAGTTCCGCTCGAAGGCCTGCCGGGTGAGGGAGGCGTACGACTTCGTGGTCTCCGCGCGATTGGCGCCGTCCGGTGCCTCGCCCCCGAACAGGTCGCACACCGTGAACCGCTCGCCGTCCCGCAGGTGCTGCCCGAGCAGGATCGCGCTCTTGCCCATGTACGCGCCCAGTTCCAGCAGGTCACCCGGTTTCTCCTGGCGCCGCAGGAACCAGCTGAACAGCATCTGGTCGAGCGGCGGGAACCAGCCGGGCACGTCGCGGAGTTCACCGGGATACCTGTACATGTGCTGTGCGTCACCCATGAGACCAGTGTGCTCGTCCAGCGGCGGCGCAGCGGTCGGCGAAGCGAACGTCAGGTGAACAGCGTCAGAGCGTCTTGTTGAGCGCGGTCCGCAGCCGCGGGGTCAGCCGGTCCTCCACGAAGCGGTTCAGCAGCCAGGCCAGGGTCAGCATCGCGGCGACGGTCAGGGCGAAGGTCACGGCCGACGGCAGGCCCAGGTCGCGGTGGAGGACCTTGATCACCACCCAGCCCAGGTGCTCGTGCACCAGGTAGAAGGGGTACGTCAGGGCCCCGGCCACCGTCAGCCAGCGCCAGTCGGCCCAGCTCAGCCAGCCCAGCGCGATCGCGGCGACCGCGACGAAGCCGAAGGCGACCACCAGCACGATGCCCAGCGAGGTGCGGTGGGCGAAGGCGTGGCGGTCGGACACGTTCCACAGCGACTGGACCGCGTAGTGCTGCCCGATCAGGAAGCTGACCGCCACGATGCCCCACGCGTACACGTCCCGCCGGTCGCGGTGGACGAGGTAGAGGCCGACACCGCCGATGAAGTAGGAGGCGTACTCGGGCATGAACACCACGTCGAGCAGCGGCTGGTGCGCGGCCCGCGTGATCGCCGCCGCCAGTGTCCAGCCGGCACAGAACATGATCACCCGGCGCCGGGAGGCCCCGGGCAGGACCACGCACAGCGCGAACAGCACGTAGAAGCGGACCTCCGCCCACAGCGTCCAGCAGACGCCGAGCACCCGGTCGACGCCCAGCGGCATCTGAAGCATCGTCATGTTCACCATGACGTCGCTCGGCGACAGCGCCTTGTAGGCGACCATCGGCAATGCGAACACCGCCGTGACCAGCAGAACCGCCGCCCAATAGGCGGGCAGCAACCGGGAGGCGCGGGAGGCGAAGAACGACTTCAGGGGCCGGCCCCAGCCGCTCATGCAGATCACGAATCCGCTGATCACGAAAAAGACCTGGACGCCGAGGCAGCCATAGGAGAAATAGGTGTGCAGCGTCGGGAACTGGCGTTGTGCGGAGCTTCCCCAGGACTGGGTGATGTCGCCGCCCCGGCCGCCGTAGTGGTACGCGGCCACCATCAGCGCGGCCACCAGCCGCAGTCCGTCCAGGGCCCGCAGCCGGTTCTCCCGGGGGCGCGGCGCGGGCAGTGGCCCTTCCGGCCGCCGGGGCAGGTCGGGTGCCGGCCGGACGGTCATGCTGGTCACGGAAATCCCCTTCGCAAGCTCCGAAGAGCCTATGTCACTCCTGTGGATGCGCCTCAGCACGTTAGTCCGAATCACGGCGATGTCTTACTCGCCGGATCAACGATTGGCCTTCTGGTCCCGGTGAGTTCACCTGAATGTCGTTTTGACTTCCTAAGTTCGCCCAGAATCCCCCCACGTCGCAGTAAACCCAAGAACTTGCCTTTGCTTTGGCAAGAAAACAACAGGAGTGCCATGACGACGGTCCAGAAGAGGCGTGCACGCGCGCGTGGAGGGGAGCTGGACGACTGCCTGCGCGCCTGCGCGGCGCACAGCGGCAAGGTGGTCGGCAGCATCGACCGCCGCCGTGTCGAACTCGGCGAACAGTTGCGCAAGCTGCTCGTCGTCTGGGGCACCACCGCCACGGCCACCCCGGCGGCGCCCGCCCCGTCCGGTGCGACCGCCCTGCTGAAGCGAGCCGTCAAGGGTGCCGCGAGCCCCTCGTCGGACATCCCGGCCGAACTGCTCGACGCCCTGCTGGCCGTCGCCAACAAGGCCCTGGAGTGCGGCTACGACGACGAGCTGAACCTGGCCCTGATCATCAGCGACACGGTCCTCGCCCAGCGGAAGAACTCCCGGGCCGGCTGGCGGCTGCGCGCCCGGCTCCTGGAGGCCCTCGGCGAGGAGACGGAGGCGCTGGAGGCGTACGAGAAGTACCTGAGCCTCACCGACGACGACGGCTTCGGTGTCCGCGCCCGGATCGCGGGCCTGCGTATCGCGGGGGAGAAGGAGCGCGAACTCCTCGAACTCCTCAAGGGCCAGGTCCCCGGCGCCCGCGCCTTCGCCGGCCGCCCCGCCACCGACGTGTGGGCCGAGGGCCTGGCCGCGCACGCCGTCGGCGACTGGACCGAGGCCGAGCCGCGGCTGGTGGGAGCGCTCCTCTCGCTGGCCGGCGAGAACGCCCCCGTGCAGGAGCGGCAGGAACTGCTCAGTCAGTACCTCGACCTGCGCTCCACCGAGGACACCGACGGCGCGGCGCTCACCCGGGCCGTCGCGCTCTACGCCGAGCAGCGCCGCAACCGCATGCGAGGCCCCGTCGCCGACCCCGGCATCGGCGGCGTGCAGTGGATCACCCTCGGCGAGTTCCGCAACCAGATCGCGGGCAAGTCGATCTGCCTGATCGCCAACTCCGGGCGTGTGGGAGCGAGTTCGATGGGCGCCGAGATCGACGCGTACGACCTGGTCGTCCGCTTCAACTCGTACCGGATCGACCCGAGGCACACCGGCGCCAGGACGGACATCCACGTCACGATCCACAAGCACGGCTTCAACTGGGACCAGCAGGTCACCACCCGCCTCGTCTTCGGCGGCGTCTCCGGCGACTGGAAGTACTCGCTGCGCAACCGCCTGGTGCCCGGCGCCCAGACCTACCTCGGCGACGAGTCGCTGCGCTGGCCCCTGCGCAACATCGGCAAGGTCGGCACCGACGTCTGGTCCGGCATCCCGACCTCCGGCTTCAACATGCTGTGGCTGCTGGACTTCCTCGACGTGAGCCCGAAGCTCGACCTGATCGGCTTCGACTTCTACGAGAGCGGTGCCTACCGGGTCCAGGAGGCGATGAAGCTCGCCATCACGTCCGTGCACGAATACACCAGCGAGAAGGCATGGGTCATGGAGCGGGCCCAGAGCGTGACCGACATGAGGATATCCCTGCGATGACCACCAACTCCCTGATCGGGACCACCGCCCCCCTGGCCCCGGTGACCGACGCGCACGCGCTCACCGGCAAGCGGAAGATCGCCTTCGCCAGCTTCGTCGACGAGAACTACCTGCCGGGCTTCCTCGTCCTGCTGAAGAGCCTCGCGCTGACCAACCCGGACGTGTGCGAGGACTTCGTCGTCCTCTACGACGACCTGCGCCCCGGTTCGATCGCGCAGATCCGCGCCCTGCATCCGAGGATCGTCCTCCAGCGCGTCGACGCCGAGCGCTACGACTCGTACAAGAAGGGCGACCAGGACAACTACCTGGTCCGCAAGGCGTACTTCATCCTGGACGTCTTCAGGATCCGCGCGTACGACACCATCATCACCCTCGACACCGACATGGTCGTCCTCGGCGACCTGAGCGAACTCCTGCGGCTGCGCGAGGGGCTCGCGGCCGTCCCGCAGTTCTTCTACGGGCAGCACAAGCTCAACTCCGGTCTGCTGGTCATCCAGCGCGAGTACCTGAGCGACTCCTTCTGCGCGAAGATCGACAAGTGCGGCCGCTCCGGCGACTACGAGCTCGACAAGCACGACCAGGGCATCCTCAACGCCGTCCTGGACGGCGACTTCGTGCGCCTCGACGCCCGCTACAACTTCGTCAAGCGGCGGCTGTCCGGCGACCTCGCGGTCCCCGACGACACCGCGATCCTGCACTTCACCGGGCGCCACAAGCCCTGGCAGGGCGGTGAGGCCGGGTACAGCCGGGCCGAGGAGCGCTGGCGCGAGTTCGAGCTGTCCGACGCCGAGTTCCAGGCCGCCTACATGGAGCAGCAGGGCGGCCTGCACCACGACCTGATCGTGCACTACGGCACCCCGCACGTGGCCCGCACCGGAGACGTCGAGGCCGCGCGCAAGGTGGCCGCCGCCCACATCTCCTCCGGTGACTACCAGGACGCCGTCGACGTCCTCAGCGGCGTCCGCATCCCGCTCGACGAGGCCTGGCCGCACGAGGTCCTCGGCCACGCCCTGATGAGCGTCTCCCGCTACGACGAGGCGAAGACCCAGCTCCTGCTGGCCTCCGCCGCCCCCAACCGGGCCGCCACCGCCTACGCCCGCCTCGCCCAGATGGCCTGGGTGCACGGCGACAACACCGAGGCCCTGCGGCACGCGACCGCCGGCATGGCCGTCGACCCGACCCACCGCCCCAGCCGCCTGTGGGCGCAGCGCGCCTCCGCCGTGCCGCCCCAGGAACTGGGCGCCCCCGAGGACCAGTTGGCGCATGTCGCCTTCTACATGGACCGGCAGGGCAACGCGGGCGACAAGCTCCTCCCGGAGAGTGTCCGCTCCGCCTTCGGACCCGACACCACCTCGCGCCGCTGGCACTCGGTGCACGCCCACCGCCTCTTCGACGAGGGCGCCCTCCAGCGCGTCAACCGCCGTCGCGGCCTGGTCATCGGCGGCGGCGGCCTGTTCATCCCCGACACCATGCCCAACGGCAACAGCGCCTGGCAGTGGAACGTCCCGGACGCACTCCTGAAGCGCATCGACGTGCCCATCGCGGGCTTCGCCGTCGGCTTCAACGCCTTCGACGGCCAGTCCTACCGCGCCAACCGCTTCCGCGACTCGCTCAGGCTCCTCGTGGAGCGGTCCTCCTTCTTCGGGCTGCGCAACCACGGCTCGATCGAGAAGGTCCGGGCCATGGTCCCGTCCCACCTCCACGACAAGATCCGCTTCCAGCCCTGCCCGACCACGGTCACCCGTCAGCTGGTGCCCGGCTGGCAGGACCCGGCCAAGCGGGACGACACGATCCTCATCAACGCCGCCTACGACCGCGCGGGCCTGCGCTTCGGCCACGACTACGGCTACTTCCTGGCCCAGATGGCCAAGGCCGTCCGTGACCTGGGCGAGCTTGCCCAGGTCCAGTGCGTGGCGCACTCCCTGGACGACGAGAAGATCGTCTTCGACCTGCGTCGCGAGCACGGCATCTCGATGCCGGTCATCCCGATGTACGACTTCGAGAACAAGGAGATCCTCGACCTCTACGCCCGCACCAAGCTGGTCATCGGCATGCGCGGCCACGCGGGCATGATCCCCTTCGGCTGCGGCACCCCGATCATCAGCCTCATCTCGCACCCGAAGATGGCGTACTTCCTGCGGGACATCGACCGGCCCGAGTGGGGCGTCTCGGTCCACGACCGCCACCTCGCCGACCGACTGGTGGAGCGCTCGACGGAACTGCTCGCCGACCACGACAGGACGGTCGCCGACGTCCACGGCCGCCAGCGGGAGCTGTGGAAGGTCACCGAGTCCAACGCCGCCGACCTGCGCGTCCTCCTGGGCGGCTGAGTACACGGCATGACGACGACGCTGGCCGACGACACGACCGTACGGCCCACCGCGCACAGCGGCCGCCGCCCGTCCCTGTGGTGGGCGGCGGCCGCCGTGCCGTCCGCGGCCACCGTGCTCTACGCGGTGCTCACCCGCGGTCTCACCGGCGACCTCCACTACGTCCTGGCCGCCCTGCGCACCGGCCGCGCGGCCGGCTACTCCCCCTCCGAGGTCTTCACCCACCGCCCGTTCTTCTACCGGTGGTTCGTCGTCCTCCTGGACCGGCTCGCCTTCTTCGGGGGCACGGCGGTGCGCGAGGCGGTGATGAACGCGGCGGGCGTCCTGCTCGCCGCCGCCGCGGCGTACGCCCTGTACGCGGCACTGCTGCGCCGGACCACGCTCCGCGAGGCCGCGGTGACGGCCGGCGCCACCGGACTCGCCCTGGCCCTCGCTCCCCGCAACGACTTCCTCCAGCCGGAGTGGACGGCCGTCGTCCTCACCGCCTTCGCCGTCGCCGCCGCCCTCGGCCCCCGGCGGCCCTGGCCCGCCGCCCTGCTCGCCGCGCTGCCACTCGGGCTCGCGGTGATGATGAAGTACTCCACCGCCGCGACGGCCGCGATCGGAGTACTTCTCGTCTACGCGGTCGACCGGGGCCGGGCCGTACGCATCACCCTGATCGGCATCCCGGCCGCCCTGGCCCTGTTCGGGCTCAGCGTCCTCGCGGGCACCCGAGAGTGGCAGTGGACCGAGGACATGCCGCAGATCAACCAGTCCGCGCTCAGCCGGACCGGCATCCGCCCGCACTTCATCCTCGAACGCACTGCGGACTTCCTCGCCGACCGCGCGGTCACCAGCCCGGTGCTGCTGCTCCTGCCGGGCGCGCTGCTGCTGGTCCTGACCCGGGTGCGGGGCCGGCTGCGCCGCACCGAACTCCTCGTGATCGCCGCGCTCATCGGTCTCGCCGCACAGGCGGTCGTGGTCGTGCAGGGCAACTGGTTCCTGTACCACGGCGCGCAGATGCCCGTGGTGGCCGCGGTCGTCTGGGGTGTCGCGGTGGGCGGCGCGCGCAGGTCCCCACCGTGGTGCTTCGGGGCCGTGTCCCTGCTGTACGGCGTACTGCCCGTGCTGTACGCCCAGTTGCCCGGCAGGTTCCAGCGGCCGTGGGAGGTCTGGGCGGCCGGACTGGTCGCGCTGCTCGCGGCCGCGGTGGACGTCCTGCTGGTGAAGCGGCTGCGGAACCGCTCGGCCGTCCTGGTCGCCCTGTCCGGCATCGTCCTGCTGGCCGCGAGCATCTGGCCGGGCTCCCCGCACCTGGTGCTGCACGGCAAGGTCACCGTCACCGGCTCCGGGTACCTGGAGCAGCAGCGGCGCACGGCGGACCAGGTCGACCGGATCGCCGCCGAACTGCCCGCCGGCGCCCCCGTGCTGTACCTGGCCTTCGGCGAGACGGCGTACGACCTCGACCACCCGGCCCAGTGCCGCTACCCGATCGCCACGTTCCTTCAGCGCACCCGCTATCTGCCGGACGTGGCCGGGCTGAAGTCGTTCAAGGAGAACGCCGACTGCGTCGACCACGACCCGGCCCCGTACGCGGTGCTGGAGCGGCCCTGGTTCCAGCCGGGCCACGTCGACCCGGAACTGTGGCGCCGGGTCACCGCCGTGTACGACTGCCCACCCGGAAGGCCGGGGGAGCGGCTGGTGCTGTGCGTCAGGCGTTGAGCCCGAGCGCGGCGGTGACCTCGCGGGCCATCGCCACCGAGTAGCTCTGCCCGCGGTCCTGCGGGTAGATCTGCGCCATCGTGGCCAGCGTGACCCGGCTCATGGGCGTCTCATGGGCCGGGATCAGCGCCCGGTACTCGGGCGTCACCACCGGCTGGGCGAACCCGGCCTTCGAGAAGTGCCAGGTCTGGATCCAGGACCTCTCGAAGGCCGGGTTGATCCGCCGCAGATACGGCACGAACGCGTCGAGCAGCTTGCCCGGGTCCGTGGTGAACCGCCAGTCCTCGCGCTCCACGTAGTTGCCGACGTAGAGGATGTGCCGGCCGCCGTACACGGACGGGTCGATCATCTTCGTGTGCTCGACCACCGCGAGGAACGGGAAGTCCGGCTCGTTGATGTTGAGCCAGTAGTACGGGATCGCGCTGCGGTCCAGCTCCAGGACGAAGCAGGTCGCGCCCAGGTACTGGTTCTTCCACACCGCGCTGTCGTCGGGCAGCCCGGCCGCCTTCGCGAAGGCGGGCTGCGGGGTGGTGACGATCAGCCGGTCGAAGGCGTACGACGATCCGTCCGCGCAGGTCACGACGGCCTCGTCGGCCCCGTCCTGCCGGATCGACTCCACCGCCTTGCCGAACTCGACCTTCCCGCCGCGCTCCTCGATCCCGTCCTTGAGCGCCGCGTAGACCCGCTCGAACCCGCCGTCCACATAGCCGAGTTCGAAGTTCCGGCAGTGGATCCGCGCCCACAGCCACGCCATCGACACGTGTTCGGCGCGGTCGCCGAACTTGCCGCGCAGCAGCGGCTCCCAGATCGCGGCGGTGGCCTTCTTCCCTGCCCACCTGCGCAGCCAGGCCAGCGCGGTGAGGTCGTTGTAGCGGTCGCCCTTGCGGACCGCCTTCAGCAGCGCCGACGAACCGGCGAAGCGCACGGCGTCGACCGGGCCGAACTCCGGGTGGCGCAGCATGTCGAAGGGCGTGGTGAAGTCGATCAGCCGCCCGCCCCGGTAGATGCCGGTGGTCGGCTTGTGAAAGCGCAGGGCGTCACCGAGCCCCAGCTCCTCGATGAGCGCGATCATCGCCTTGTCGCTGCGGAAGATGTGGTGGTAGTAGCGCTCCAGCGGAACCCCGCCGACCTCCAACGACGCGGCCAGGCCGCCGAGTTCGTCGGCCGCCTCCAGGACGGTGACCTGGTGTCCGGCGCGTACGGCGTCCCAGGCGGCGGTGAGGCCGGTGGCACCCGCGCCGATGATGCCGAGGTTCATGCGAAGCTCCACTTTCTGTTGAGCACGAACTGGAGCGCCAGGACCAGCGGCAGCGAAGCCGCCTTGATCATGTTGGCGTCGATCCCCAGGCCGTCGGTGAAGGCGAGGAAGAGCAGGTTCGTCAGGGCGATGCCGGTCAGGCCGACGGCGTAGAACCGCAGGAAGCGCACGACGAGGCGGTCGCGGCGCTCGAAGGTGAACCGTGCGTTGAGCACGAAGTTGTTGGCGATGCCGAGCGTGGTGCTGATCGCGTTGGCGAACTGCTCGTTCATCCCGGCCGCGTTGTGCAGCAGCAGGAAGACGACGAGGTCGAGGACGACCCCGCTGCCGCCTATCAGGGTGTAGCTGAGCAGCTGCCGGGACAGCCGTCGCCGGGCCGGAGCGGTGCCGGTCGCGGTCGACGTGGTGTCAGCGCTCACCGTCGCCGCCGATCACGTCGCGCACCAGATACAGCGGCCTGCCCTGCGCCTCGCTTTAGATGCGCCCGATGTACGCGCCGATGACGCCGAGGGACAGCATCTGCGTGCCGCCCAGGAACAGCACGACGCACATCATCATCGTCCAGCCGGAGACGGTGATGTCGGGGCGGAAGAACTTCATCGCGAGCGCGTAGAGAATGCCGAGCAGTGACAGCACGAGGACCACGAAGCCGAGCCGGGTGATCATCTTCAGCGGGGCGGTGGAGAAGCTGGTCATGCCGTCGATCGCGAGGCGGGCCATCTTGCGCAGCGGGTACTTCGTCTCGCCCGCGAAGCGTTCGTCGCGGTCGAAGGACACCTCGGTCTGCCGGTAGCCCATCGAGGCGACGATCCCGCGGACGAAGCGGCTGCGCTCCCGGTACTTGCGCAGCTCGTCCGCGACCCGCCGGTCAAGGAGGCGGAAGTCCCCGGTGTCCAGCGGGATGTCCACGTCGGTGGAGGAGCGCAGGACCCGGTAGTAGAGGTGGGCGGTGGCCCGCTTGAACGCGGTGTCCTGGCGGGAGCGCCGGCGGGCGTGCACGATCTCGGCACCCTCCCGCCAGGCGTCCACCAGCTCCAGGCTGACCCGCGGCGGATCCTGCAGATCGGTGTCCATCACGATCACCGCGTCGCCCAGGGCGACGTCGAGGCCCGCGGTGATGGCGATCTGGTGCCCGAAGTTGCGCGCGAAGTCGACGACGCGGACCCGCTCGTCGTTCTTGGCGAGGTCCTTCAGGATCGCCAGGGAGCCGTCGCCGGAGCCGTCGTTTACGTACACCAACTCGTAGTCGAACTCAGGGCGTTCACCGAGCGCCGTGGCCAGCTCGGTGTGGAACGCCTTGATGCCGTCTTCCTCGTTGTAGACCGGGAGGACGTACGAGACGAGGGAGCGGCGAACGGGCTCCGGCCCCGGTGGCGTCAGCTCTGCCGGGACGACATCGGGTATTCGCGGTCGAATGTCCTGCTGGGGCATTCGGAGAAGCTATGGAAGGTCTGTGAACTTCCGCCGAACTGGCCGTGGCCGGAAGCCGTCCGCACTGTCAATCGTTGGGCGTGAAGAGCAGGTTCCGTGTCTTGGGCGGCCGGGGCGCGTACCACGGGACGAGTGTGCCGTCGTCCTCGGTGATCCAGTGGCAGTCGTAGCCGAGAGGGTCGAACTCGGCGAGGAGGATCTGCATGTCGGCGTCCCGCAGCGCTTCCAGCAGCACGGTCGGCCGGTCGCGCTTGAGCACCTGGCGGGCCCCCTTGAGGACCGACAGCTCGTGACCCTCGACGTCGATCTTCACGAGGTCCAGCCTGGTCTCGGCGAACACCTCGTCGAGGCACACCAGCCGGATCCGCTTCTGCTCGGCGTCGGCGGCACCGCCCTCCAGGGTCGACCCCGTGGACAGGAGGTTGCCCGCGAAGCGGACGCTGATCTCGGCCCAGCCCGCCTCGCCGGACACGCCCGCCTGGTGGAGCTTGACGTTCTGGGCGGTGTTCGACCGCACGTTCACCGAAAGGCGGGCGTGGATCTGGTCCACGGGCTCGAAGGAGTGGACCTTCGCCTTCGGGTTGCCGAGGGCGGCGATCATCGAGAAGTAGCCGACGTGCGCCCCGACATCGGCGATCGTCGTGCTCTTCGCGGCGAGCCGGGACCAGGTGGCGAGGCTGCCGGGCTCATAGCCGAACCGGCCGTTCCACAGCGTGTCCAGAGCGACCGCCTCGTCATTCACGCAGAACATCACGAAGGGCGGGCAATAAGGGGAGTCGATCTCCACATAGCCGCGAAAAGGAAACTTTTTCCGATGGGCACGGATGATGTCGCTGGTGGCGACCGGCCGGACGGATGGTGCGTGCGCCAGCATGCGGGCGTTGGCTTCTTCGAGCTGGGGGATACGCATCCCGCGATGGTAGGGGTGCCGTGTGGACTTGTCATAGGTTCCGCACACCGCGAAAAGGCCAGGCCATGAGCGTATGACCTGGTCTTTCACGAAGGGTCGCGCACGCGTTTCCCGTGGTTCACCCAGTGTTTCGCCTAGCGTTTCACAGCCTTCTTGAACGCTCGCGCCCGCCGCACCACACGGCGCGCGGTGGAACTGCGCGGCAGGAACGTCAGCCGCTCCGGAATTCCGCCCGGCAGCCCCAGCGACGTCAGGCGCTTCTTCCGGAAATAGCGGCGGGTACGCGGGCCGAAGTGCTGGGAGAGAAAGCGTTCCGCGGCCGGGCGCAGCGACGGGTAGATCTGCGGCTGCAGGGTGAAACCGAGCGCGGTGATCAGGGCGTTGAGGAGGTCCCCGGGAACGGCCTCCTGCCCCTCTCGGCCCTCCAGGTCCGGCAGCACCGCGTCGGCCAGCACCACCGGGACCCGGTTGCTGTTCTGGTACGGCGTCAGCCGCTCCAGGAGCAGCTCGGTGCCGACTCGGGCGGCCGGCAGGTCGTAGAGGGCGGAGGCCGTGAACAGCGCGGTGGAGAAGCAGCCGACGACCAGCGCGGGCCGGGCCTTGGCGAACAGCACCTCGGCGAGCACCGGGGTGTCGAGGACGGTGAGGTCCACGCCGAGCTTCTCGGCCTCGGCCTCCAGCGCCCGGCTGTAGCGGGCCGGTGCGCTGGGGTGCGGCTTGAACACGACCGAGCGGTGCCCGCCGGCGACCGCGCCCTTCAGCATCCGTACGTGCAGGTCCTCCTCCTCCGCGGGGGAGAGGATGTCCAGCGCCGAGAGGTACTGGCCGAGCAGGAGCGCCGCGTTGTCCGGCAGGGGCGGCAACCCCTCCACGGCGGCGGTCAGTTCGCCCATCGCCTTCAGGAACGCGGACGTCGGCACCACGACCGGCGGTACGTCGAACTCGGTCAGCAGCATCGGCGTCAGGCCCGCCACCAGGTCCAGGTGGAGCAGGCGGCGCACCCGCGTGCCGACCAGCGGGTCGAGCTTGTTGCGGGTGGGGCCGTAGCTCATCAGGCCGTCGGCGTAGACGTCGACGGGGGCACCGGTGAAGATCTGGGCGACGGTGAGCGCGGGGGCGACCTGGATGGACTCCAGGACCAGTTCGACACGGTCCTCGCCGAGGCCCCACAGCAGCCGCAGGTAGCGCTCGAAGAGGGGGATGTCGTCCGGGCGGGGCGTCCAGGAGCCCGGGTGGAAGGGGCGGATCGCCTCGTTCCAGGACAGCACCTCGTCGAAGTGGTCGCGCAGCGGTGCGAAGCCCGGCATCTCGTCCAGCGGCGTCGAGGTCTCTGGTGTCGCCGTGTTGTTGAACACCAGCAGCACCCGGCGCTCGGGCTCCTCGAAGAGGTCGGAGTCGATCGCGGCGGCCAGGGTGACCGCGCCGTACAGCGTGGAAGCGCAGAAGATCTGGGTCGTTTTGCGGGAGCTGGTCGTGGACATCACGCGGCCGCCTTCGCAGTCGTGGCCCGCCGCCGCAGCCGCCGCAGCTTGGCGGAGCGGCGCAGGTCCATGGTGTCGAGCACGTCACCGAGCATGTCCTGCGGCATCCGCCGTATGGCCGCCGCGCTCATCGCCCGCAGCTGCCTGGCCACGGACGGCTCCCACTTGGACTCGTCGGAGAGATGGTGGGCGATGATCGCGCAGTAGGTGCGGACCGCCTTGGGCAGCAGCCGGTCGGCGTCCCGGTCCGCCGCCGTCTCCTCGACGACCTGGTCGAAGGCGCGGATGAAGTCCAGTTGGCGGGCGTCGCCGATCTGGGTGAGGGAGGAGGCCACCCCGCGCCGGTAGAACACCCCGAGCAGGCTCACCACGGCGAACGACTCGGCCTCGCGGTGCAGCTTCCAGATCCATGGCCGGTCCTCGGCCGTGCGCAGCCCGTCGGTGAAGTGCAACAGGCCCCGGTCGAGCAGCCGGCGGTGGTAGGCGCCGGCCCACGCGTACGCGTAGTCCACGGACGTCGAGCGGTCGGCGGGCAGGATCGCGTCCCGCGGGTTCAGCACCTCGTTCCGCCGCCCGATCGGGACCCGGTGCACGGTCCGGGCGCGCGCCACGGTCTGCACATGGTCGGTGCGGACGAAGTCGCAGCCCAACTCCTCGACGGCGACGACCAGCTGGGTGAGGTAGCCCGGCGCGAGCCAGTCGTCGCCGTCCAGGAAGGTCAGATACTCGCCGCGCGCCGCGTCCAGGCCGGTGTTGCGCGCGGTGGCGAGCCCCCCGTTCGTCTCGTGGTGGAGGACCTGCACCTGGGCGACCTTCGAGAGTTCCTCGGCCGCACGGTCGAGAATCGCCGGTGTTTCGTCCTTGGATTTATCGTTGACCAGCACGAACTCGAAATCTCGCCGCGCATTCATGCGAAGACTTCGGAGGGTGTCCGGGGCGTATTGCTGCACGTTGTAGAACGGCACGATGACGGAGAGCTTTGGCACCCGAGAAACGCTAGAAGGCGGTCCGGCAGCGGAACTTTCCGGCAAGGGGACTGCGGGTGAACTCGATGTGTCGGAACGGTGCATCCCGTGTACTTCCCGGTCTTCGGCGGGCCAGTTCGGCTCTCGGTGGGCTGTTGTTAACTTTTCGTTGATTCGCGGTTGGGCAGGACCTCGAATTTGCTTCCTAGCGTCGTCGTCGTGCCGCCAAGTACACCGAAGTCCCTTCGAATCGCCGTCCTCGCGGACTCCGACACCCGCTGGAAATGGGGTGCGCTGACCGCCGACCGCATAGCCCCGGGCCCGTCCATGGAAGCCGGACCCCGAGGCGAGGCGCAAGTCGGCCTCGCGCTGGACGGATACCTGCTGCGCGGGCGGGCCACGCCCACCGCACGCCAGCTCGAAGAGGTCGGCGTGCGCGCGGACTCCCTGCGGGAGGTCACCGCCGTCGAGTTCCTGCGCGCCATGGCCGAGGAGTCGTACGACATCGTCGTGCTGGCCCTCGTCGGCGGCGGCGTCCAGGCCATGCTGCACGGCCTGGCGCGGCTCTGGGACGGCCTGGAGAATCGGCCCGGACCCAAGAAGCGTCCCGTCGTCGTCACCGGCTATGTCGGCGTCGTCTACGAGAAGCTCGCCGACGGCCTGCTCCTGCGGCACGGGGCCGACCTGGTCCTCGCCAACTCCCGCCAGGACGCCGAGCGTTTCCGCGCGCTGTACGAGGGCGTCGGCGCGGATGCCTCGTCGGTCACGGAGGTGGCGCTGCCGTTCCTCGGCGGGGCGGCCTACGAAGGCGAACACGACCCGTACACCGTGGTGTTCGCGGTCCAGCCCTCGGTGCCGGACAACCGCAGGGACCGCGTGTACCTGCTGGACCGCCTCATCCGGCACGCCCGGCTGCACCCCGAGCGCGAGGTGCTGCTCAAGCTGCGCTCCAGGCCCGGCGAACACACCACGCACATCGAGGAGTTGCCGTACCAGAAGCTGATCCAGCGGCTCGAACCGCCGGCCAACTTCCGCCTGGTCTACGGCAACATGGGCGAGGTCCTCGACCGGACCGACCTGCTGGTCACCATCAGCTCCACGGCCGCACTGGAGTCACTGCACCGGCGCATCCCCACGGCGGTCCTCACCGACCTGGGCATCCGCGAGGTCCTCGGCAACCACCACTTCGTGGGGTCCGGCTGCCTCGCCTCCTGGGACCAGCTCGACGCGGGCCACCGGCCGGTGCCCGACGAGGAGTGGGTGGCCCGGCAGGGCGTCGTCGCCGGGGGCACCTCCCAGACGGAGTCTGGGGGAGGCACCTACGCCGACGCGTTCGACGCGGCCCGTGAGCGCATCGCCAAGCTGCTGGCCTCGCCCGAGCGGCCCCCGCTGACCCCGTACTACACACCCGTCACCGCCCCCGGCTACCTCCCGGGCATCCTCGCCCGCCACCACCTCGGCCCCGACGGCACCCCGCTGCCCGGCGCCCCCGCCCACGACAAGGAGCCGGGCCCGGTGCGGCAGATCGTGCGCCGCGCGGCCCGGGGCGCCTACCGGCACGGGGTGCAGCGCGTGGCTCCGGTGATCCGGCGGATGGGGGAGCTGTGACCACCTTCCGGAGCCCTTTCCAAGGAGCTGAACCCATGTCCCACCCGCAAGCGGGCCAAGGCGTCTCCATGCGCCGCGTGCTCGCGGTGATTCCCGCGCGCGGCGGCTCCAAGGGCGTGCCCGCGAAGAACCTCGCCCCGGTCGGCGGGGTGCCCCTGGTGGCGCGAGCCGTGCGCGAGTGCCGGGCCTCCCGCCTGGTGACCGACGTGGTGGTCTCCACCGACGACCAGGCCATCGCTGCGGCGGCCCGCTCGGCCGGTGCCGAGGTCGTGCTGCGGCCCGCCGCCATCGCCGGCGACACCGCCACCTCCGAGGCCGCCGTCCTGCACGCCGTGGACGCCCACGAGGCACTGCACGGAGCCACCGTCGACGTGGTGCTCCTCGTGCAGTGCACCAGCCCCTTCATCATCCGCGAGGACGTGGACGGAGTGGTCGGCGCCATCGTCGACAACGGCGCCGACTCCGCGATGACCGTGGCCCCCTTCCACGGCTTCGTGTGGCGCGACGCGGACGACGAGGCCCGCGTCGGCACCGTCGAGGAGGCCGACGCGGCCGTCGGCGGCGGCTACGGCGTCAACCACGACAAGTCCTTCCGCCCGCGCCGCCAGGACCGCCCCCAGGACTTCCTGGAGACCGGCGCCGTCTACGGCATGGACGCGCCCGGCTTCCGCAAGCACCAGCACCGCTTCTTCGGCCGCACCGAACTGGTCCGCACCGACCCCGCGCGCGTGCTGGAGATCGACGACCACCACGAGCTGGCCCGCGCCCGCGCGCTGGCCCCCCTCTTCGACGCGGACCGCCCCGGTTCGCTGCCTTCCTTCGAGGACGTGGACGCGGTCGTCCTGGACTTCGACGGCACCCAGACCGACGACCGGGTGCTGATCGACGCCGATGGAAAGGAGTTCGTCTCCGTGCACCGCGGCGACGGACTCGGCATCGCGGCCCTGCGCAACAGCGGCCTGAAGATGCTGATCCTCTCCACGGAGCAGAACCCGGTCGTCGCCGCCCGCGCACGGAAGCTGAAGATCCCCGTGCTGCACGGCATCGACCGGAAGGACCTCGCGCTGAAGCAGTGGTGCGAGGAGCAGGGCATCGCGCCCGAGCGCGTGCTCTACGTCGGCAACGACGTCAACGACCTCCCGTGCTTCGCCCTCGTGGGCTGGCCCGTGGCGGTCGCGAGCGCCCACGACGTGGTACGCGGCGCCGCCCGTGCGGTCACCACCGTCCCCGGTGGCGACGGCGCGATCCGAGAGATCGCCAGCTGGATCCTCGGCCCCTCTCTCGACTCCCTCACCAAGTAAGGAAACTGCCTGCCATGTCTGTCAACTCCCGCCTGCGCACCTTCGGCACCGAGCGCATCGCCGGTCCCGGCCAGCCCGTCTACATCTGCGGCGAGATCGGCATCAACCACAACGGCGAGCTGGAGAACGCGTTCAAGCTCATCGACGTGGCCGCCGAAGCCGGCTGTGACGCCGTGAAGTTCCAGAAGCGCACCCCCGAGATCTGCACCCCGCGCGACCAGTGGGACATCGAGCGCGACACCCCCTGGGGCCGGATGACCTACATCGACTACCGCCACCGCGTGGAGTTCGGCGAGGACGAGTACCGCCAGATCGACGCGTACTGCAAGGAGAAGGGGATCGCCTGGTTCGCCTCCCCGTGGGACACCGAGGCCGTCGCCTTCCTGGAGAAGTTCGACGTGCCGGCCCACAAGGTGGCCTCCGCCTCCCTGACCGACGACGAGCTCCTGAAGGCGCTGCGCGCCACCGGCCGCACGATCATCCTGTCCTCCGGCATGTCGACCCCGAAGCAGATCCGCCACGCGGTCGAGGTCCTCGGCTCGGACAACATCCTGCTCTGCCACGCCACTTCGACGTACCCGGCCAAGGCCGAGGAGCTCAACCTGCGCGTGATCAACACGCTCCAGGAGGAGTACCCCAACGTCCCGATCGGCTACTCCGGCCACGAGACGGGCCTGCAGACCACCCTCGCCGCGGTCGCCCTGGGCGCCACCTTCGTCGAGCGCCACATCACCCTGGACCGCGCCATGTGGGGCTCCGACCAGGCCGCGTCCGTCGAGCCGCAGGGCCTGGTCCGCCTGGTCCGCGACATCCGCACCATCGAGGCCTCCCTCGGCGACGGCGTCAAGAAGGTCTACGACTCCGAGCTCGGCCCGATGAAGAAGCTGCGCCGCGTCACCGGCGTGATCGCCGAGGCGGAGATCGCGGCCGCCGCGGGCGAGCCGATCTCGGTCTGAACCACCAGGTGCCGGGTCCTCGGCGGCTGTCCGCCCGGGGACCCGGTGTTGTCACCCGCGCCTCATGAGCGCCTTACGACGGGACGGTCGTACGTCGATGAGCCACCGCGCCGGGAACACCGGCACCCACACTCTCGCGTTCGTCGAGAGCCCGGTCCAGCTGCTGAACGTGCTGGAGTGGGCGCACGCCCACGCACCCGGCGCGGAGCTCGTCCTCGTCGTGCTGTCCCCGACCGACCCCATGACCCGCGGCCAGCTGCGCCGGATGGCCGAACTCGCTCGCGAGGAGGGCCACGAGGTCCGCTGGGAGGAGGCGAGGGGCGGCCCCGCGGCCCCCTTCCAGACCATCGGCGGCCTGGCGGGAATGCTCCGCAGGGCGGACCGCGTGGTCCTGGGCGACCCGTTCTCCCGCTACGTGCAACTCCTCCTGACCATCACCCGCGCCCCCGACCTGGTCGTCGTCGACGACGGCACGGCCACGATGGAGTTCGTGTCCCAACTCGCCCGAGGCGAACGCCTGGTGCGCTGGCACCGCAAGGGCGGCCGCCCCAGCCCCCGCGACCTCGCCTTCGCCCCGATCTCGGCGGCGGCCCGCAAGCGCCTGACTCCGGGGGAGGGCCGGGGGGTCGAGATCTTCTCCTCGATGCCGATGGCGGAGACCCCGGCAGGCGTGACGGTCTCGTCCAACGCCTTCGCCTGGACCCGCGCTCGCTTCGGCCCGCCGCGCATCACCAAGGGCGCCGACATGGTGGGCACCTCGCTCGTCGAGACGGGCGTGGTGGACGCCGACCGCTACCTGGAAGCCGTGACCCGCCTGGCCAAGACCCACGGCGCGACCCGCTACTTCGCCCACCGCCGCGAGGCGACGGAGAAGCTCCACCGACTGGCCGTGGAGACGGGCCTGGAGATCGTCCGCCCCGACCTCCCCCTCGAACTGATCGCCCGCCGGGGCCCCATCGGCCGCACGATCCTCAGCTTCCCCTCGACGGTCGTCCACACGCTCCCCCTCGCCCTGGCCGGCACGGAGGTTCGCGTCTCGGTCTGCGACATCGACCCGGACTGGCTGACGGAGACGGCCTCGCCCCGGGCGCAGGGGTTCCTGTCGGGGGTGACGGGGTCGGCGCGGGATGTGCACCGGTTGTCGGCGGTGGCGACGGGGTGAGTCCCAGCCGTTTTGATGAGAGCTACGACGGCGCGCTATTCCTCGGCTGGGGTGGGGGCTTGGGGGAGGTGCAGTTGGAAGCATGCGCCCAGAGTTCGGGGGGTGAGGGTCAGGGTGCCTTGGTGGCGGTGGGCCAGGTCGCGGGCGATGGCGAGGCCCAGGCCGGTGCCGCCGTGGTCGCGGGAGCGGGCGTCGTCGAGCCGGACGAAGCGTTCGAAGATGCGCTCGGCGTCTTCGGCGGGCACGCCCGGTCCGTCGTCGTGCACTGTGAGGTCGACCCGGCCGTCCTGGTTCCGGACGGTGATCTGGATGCGGTGTGTGGCGTGGCGGGCGGCGTTGTCGATGAGGTTGCGCAGCAGTCGTTCGTATGCGTCGGGGCTTCCGTGCACGTACGCGGGGCCGTCGCTGTCGCAACTCAGCTTCCACGGCCGTTCGTTGAGGGAATATTGCTCCGTCAGCCGGGAGGCGAGGGCTGTCAGGTCGACGGTCTCGGGGCCGGCTGCGGGCGTGCGGGTGTCGAGGCGGGCGAGGAGGAGCAGGTCCTCGGTGAGGGCTTGGAGGCGGCGGGTCTGCCGTGCGGCGGTGGTGGCCGCGGCGGGCCAGTCGGTGCGTTCCGGGTAGGCGAGCGCGACTTCCAGGCTGGCGAGCAGTGTGGTGAGGGGGCTGCGTAGTTCGTGGGCGGCGTCCGCGACGAAGCGGCGCTGCTGGGCGGCGGCGTCGTCGAGGCGTTGGAGGGTGGTGTTGATGGTGGTGGCCAGGGCGGCGATCTCGTCCCCCGTCTCGGGGACGGTGACGCGTTCGCGGGGGTCGTTCGCGGTGACCGAGGCGGTGAGGACGCGGATGGCTTCGACCGGCCGCAGCGCGATACGGACGGCGACGTAGGCGACGGCGGCGATCAGTACGAGGCTGACGAGCCCGGCCCGCAGCAGCAGGCGGTCGGTGGCCTCGGTGATGGTCCCGGCGATGTCCTCGGCTGCGTGCGGGAGCACCACCACATAGACCCGCAGCTGGGCGTCGGCGGCGACACCCAGAGCGGCGACTGCGTCGCTGCTCAGTTCATCGGCCCTGACATCGTCGTACAGGACCTGGTAGGTTCCGCCGTCCTTGCCGAACCGGTCCCCGGGTGCGGAGTCGGGGCGCGCCGGCAGGCGCACGGGACGGGTCGTGTAGCCCCAGTTCGGCCCCTCGTCCGGTGGGGCGGGCAATTCGGCCTTCGGTGGGGCGGGCAGCACGTGGCGGGTGCCGGGATCGAACTCCTCCATGCCTCCGCCGTAGGCGACGGCGGCGCGTCGGCCGGTCGCGACGATCTCGTACGGCACGGTGCTTCGGCGAGCGGGAACCGCACCCTTCTCCAGCTGATCGACGAGAGCCAAGAACTGTTTCTGCGTCTGTTCTTGGGCGATCCCTGTGCTCTGGCGGTAGACGTCGTGGTGTACCCACCAGCCGATGCCGGCCAGGATGACGGCGGCGGCCGAGGCGGCGGCCAGGGCCGTGCGGGCTCGTACCGAACGCGGCCACCAGCGATGTCGCGGCCCGGTCGCATTCACGGTTGGCCACCAGCGGCGTCGCGGCTCAGTCGCGTTCACGGTCGTCCACCAATCGGTAGCCGGTACCCCGCACGGTCTGCAGGGACTGCCGGTGGAAGGCGGCGTCGACCTTCTTGCGCAGTGCGCTGACGCGCGCCTCCACCAGGTTGGGATCCCATGCTTCGTCGGGCCACGCGTGATACAGCAGATCCGCTTTGGAGACCGCCTGGCCCGCCCGGCGGGCCAGCACCTCCAGCACGGCGAACTCTCTGGGTGTGAGTTCCACCCGGGCCCCGGCCCGGCGGCAGACCCGGCCGGCGACGTCCAACGAGAGGTCGCCCACGGCAAGGACGGGTGGTGCGACCGTGGCGGCTCGTCTGACCAGGGCCCGCAGCCGTGCGACGAGCACCAGGTAGGAGAAGGGTTTGGCCAGGTAGTCGTCGGCCCCTGTGTCCAGGGCCTCTGCTTGATCCCAGTCCCCGTCCTTGGCGGTGAGGACCAGGATGGGGGTCGCGTTGCCCTCTCGGCGCAGTTGGGCGCAGACCTTGTAGCCGTTGAGTCCGGGCAGCATCAAGTCCAGTACGACCAGGGCGTATTCGCCGGTCCGGGCCATCCACAGGCCCTGCCGCCCGTCGTGGGCGAGGTCGACGCTGTAGCCCTCGGCGGTCAGACCGGTGTGCAGGGTGTGGGCAAGGGGCACCTCGTCTTCGACCACCAGGATGCGCATGCGGTGCAGCCTTGCACAGCGCCGCCCCGCCTTCCTGATCGGCCGGTCAGGTTGGATCAGCATCCGGTCAACGGGGTCCCGGCACGCTGGCGGAGTGTCTTCGCCGGAAGACAACAAGTTCTCGGACAGCCCCCAGGGGGAGACTTGCGCAGACAAGTGAAAAGAGCGTCCGTGGCCACGATCGCCACGGCGGCAGCCGTGGCCCTGGCGGCGGGCATGACCAGCCCGGCGTCGGCGGAGGCCGAGAGTGCAGCCAATGACCCGGCCGGCGCCTCGGCGGTGCAGACCGCGCCCAAGCACCGCATCACCCTGATCACCGGCGACCGCGTCGTCGTCGACGCCAAAGGCCGTGTCGTCGGCCTGGAGCGGGCCAAGGGCCGTGAGGGGATACCCGTCCAGATCCGCAAGGCCGAAGGACACACACTCGTCGTGCCGACCGACGCCGCGCGGCTGATGGCCACCGGCAAGCTCGACCAGCGGCTCTTCGACGTCACCGAGCTCAACAAGGCGGCCAACCGCAAGGCGCAGAAGCAGGGACTCAAGCTGATCGTCGGCTACCGCGGCGCGGCCGCGGCGGCGAAGGCGGACGTCCGTGACGCAGGTGACACCGAGGTCCGCAGGACTCTCAAGTCGCTGAACGCGGACGCGGTGCTGACGCCCAAGGGCGACGCGCCCGACCTGTGGGCCGCGGTCACCGACACGGGGTTCGACGGCGCGAGGACCGCCTCCGGTGTCGCCCATGTGTGGCTCGACGGGGTCCGAAAGGCCAGCCTCGACAAGTCCGTCCCGCAGATCGGCGCCGACAAGGCGTGGGCAGCCGGGTACGACGGCAAGGGCATCAAGATCGCCGTCCTCGACACCGGTGTCGACAGGACCCACGCCGATCTCAAGGGTCAGGTCGTCGCCGAGAAGAACTTCTCCACCGCCGCCGACGCGATCGACAGGTACGGCCACGGCACGCACGTGGCGTCCATCGCGGCCGGCACGGGCGCCGGGTCCGCGGGCAAGTACAAGGGCGTCGCGCCCGGAGCCAAGCTGCTCAACGGCAAGGTGCTCGGCGACGACGGCTACGGCGAGGACTCCGGCATCATCGCCGGTATGGACTGGGCGGTCGAGCAGGGCGCCGATGTCGTGAACCTCAGCCTGGGCGGCGCGGACACTCCCGACATCGATCCGCTTGAGGCCCAGGTCAACAAATTGTCCAAGGAGAAGGGCACCCTCTTCGCGATCGCCGCGGGCAACGACGGGGCCCAGCAGACGATCGGCTCCCCGGGCAGCGCGGAAGCCGCGCTCACCGTGGGCGCTGTCGACGACAAGGACAGGCTGGCCGAGTTCTCCAGCATGGGCCCCGGCCTCGATGGACAGATCAAGCCCGACGTGACCGCGCCCGGCGTGGACATCACGGCAGCCTCGGCCCCGGGCAGCGTCATCGCCAAGGAGGTCGGCGAGAAGCCGGCCGGCTACGTGAGCATCTCGGGTACGTCGATGGCGACCCCGCATGTCGCGGGCGCTGCGGCGATCCTGAAGCAGCAGCACCCCGACTGGACGTACACCCAGCTCAAGGGCGCGCTGACCGGCTCCGCCGAGGGCGGCGCCTACACGCCGTTCCAGCAGGGTTCGGGCCGGATCCAGGTCGACAAGGCCATCAAGCAGACCGTGGTCGCCGACCCGACGTCGGTGAGCTTCGGCCTCCAGCAGTGGCCGCACACCGACGACACGCCGGTTACCCAGAAAGTCACGTACAAGAACCTCGGGACGACCGACGTCACGCTGACCCTCGCGGTGGCGGGCACCAACCCGAAGGGGCAGGCCGCACCGGCCGGCTTCTTCACGCTCGGCGCGAAGACGCTGACCGTCCCGGCGGGCGGCTCGGCCTCCGCCGACCTCACGGTCAACACCAAGCTGGGCGGCACCGTCGACGGCGCCTACTCCGCGTACGTCACCGCGACCGGTGGCGGCCAGAGCGTCCGCACGGCGGCGGCGGTGCAGCGCGAGGTGGAGTCGTACGACGTCACGCTGAAGTTCCTTGGCCGTGACGGCAACCCGGCGAAGTACTACGGCACCAGCCTGGACGGTGTCTCCGGGCTGGCACAGGGCAAGTGGTACGCGCCCTACGACGAGTCCGGCACCGTCAAGGTCCGTGTTCCCAGGGGCGGTTACATCTTCAACTCGTCCGTCTACGTCGACCCGGACGACTACGCCAAGGGCTTCGACTGGGTGACGCAGCCGAAGCTGAGCATCACCAAGAAGGCCACGATCACGGTGGACGCGCGGACCGCCAAGCCGGTGGACATCACCGTGCCCGACACGGCGGCGAAGTCGAAGGTCGCTACGCCGATGTACACCGTCGGCGTGCCGGACGGCAGCTACTCGTACGGCTGGTGGCTGGACTCGTACGCCAACTTCCGTACCGCGCACGCCGGCCCGCAGATCACCGACGGCAGCCTCTACCAGCAGTGGGGCGGTCACTGGGTCAAGCCCGCCGCGGAGTACGACACCCTCGCCGGCGGCAAGGTCAAGCAGCTCGCCACCGGCTACACCAAGCACTACAAGGCGAGTGAACTGGCCACGGTGAAGACCGGTCTGGGCGCCTCGTCGAGCGGCAAGAAAGGCGTGATCTACGCCTGGGGCGAGCTGCCCGGCAGTACAAGCACCTTTGCGCCCGGGGTCCAGCAGACGCTGCCCGGTACACGTACGCTGCGCCTGTCCACCGCGGGCGGGGCGAAGTGGAAACTCGACTTCGAGCAGCACGGCGGCGTCGACGAGTCCGGCTCCCCGATCGTCGAGGCCTTCTACACGCTCGGCACCCCGCAGACCCTCAAGGCCGGCAAGAGCTACGAGAAGACCTTCAACACGGCTGTCTTCGGCCCGCGCGTCGGCTCAAGCCTCGGTATCTACCGCGAGGGCAACGGTATCTACGGCTCCCTGCCGCTGTTCACCGACGGCGAGACCCACTCCGGCTCCTCGCTCTACTCGTCGGCCACCACGACCCTCTACCGCAACGGCACCAAGGTCGGCTCGAACAGCGACCCACTGGAAGGGGCGGGCATCTTCAAGGTCCCGGCCGGCGACGCCGCGTACAAGCTGACCACCTCCGTCAAGCGCAGCGTCAAGGTCGCCGCGGCCTCCACCCGCGTCGACGCCAGCTGGACCTTCCGCTCCAAGAAGGCCGACCTGGCCAAGCTGCCCGCGTCCTCGATCCGCTTCGACGCGGCCGTCGGTCTGGACAGCAGGGCCCCGGCCAACAAGAAGATCTCCGTCCCGGTGACCGTCCAGGGCTCGGCAGCGGGCTCGAATCTGAAGTCCCTGTCGGTGTACGTGTCGTACGACTACGGCCAGACCTGGAAGAAGGTCACCGTCAAGAACGGAAAGATCGCGGTCACGAACCCGGCCAAGGGCAAGGGGATCTCGTTCCACGCCAAGATCGCCGACAAGAAGGGCAACAAGTCGACGATCTCGATCTACAACGCGTACTACGGGAAGTGACCTGATCCGGTGGATCACCGACAGGTTCGCTGAACGCGCTGATACATGGCCGGCCCACCGGAAGATCTCCTTCCGGTGGGCCGGCCCGAGCGGTGAAACGGTAGTTCTTCGACTGCTCGGCGACCTGGTGGTCACGGGTGGGGACGAGGTGAGGTCGGCCCGGGGCGCCCTGCCGACGTTTCCGTCGGTGGGTTTCCCCGGACCGCCTCCCGCACCCGCCGTGCGCGTCTCTACCGGAGAAAGAAGGTCCCCTCTCCTTGGCCGAGCACAGCCTGAGGAAAACCAGTTGAACCCAGGTTCGCCGGTGCTTGCGGCGAAGCCACCCAAAGACCTGCTTCCAGGTATAGGCCCGCAGGTAGGTGAAGGTCGCCTTCGACGAACCGTGCTCGAAGTAGGCGGTCCAGCCCCGCAGCACCTGATTGAGCTGGTGCAGCAAGTGGCTCCGCTGCCCTGTGTCACCGACGCGAGCCGCGCGCTCAGGTGCGCGAGGTCTGTGGCCCGACCACGGAACTCCACGAGGGGACTGCCTTTCCGGCGCGCTAAAAGCCGTCCTGTGCCGGCTTCCTCGCCAGCAGGTACGCCCGGGACAGCTTCTCCTCGCCAAGGGGCTCCCTTAGTACCCGGAGGATCACCTGGAGGCCCGCCTTGGTCAGGGGCTCGGCCACCGCCTCAGGGGTGCGCAGCCAGTAGTCCAGGGAGATCTTGTGGCCGAAGCGTTCGTCGAGGTGCAGGTGGGTGCCGCCGGGTTCGTACTGGAAGCCGATCAGGGCGTGGGCGCCGGGGGCGAGGACGCGGTGGAACTCGGCGAAGGCTGTGCCGAGGTGCTCGTCCGGTACGTGGATGATCGAGTAGAGGGCCGTGATGCCGCCCAGCGTCTCGGACGGCAGGTCCAGCGATGTCATCGAGCCCACGTGGAAGCGGAGGTCCGGGTGGGCCCGGCGGGCCAGTTCCGCCATGCGCGGAGAGACATCCACACCGAATACCGGGATGCCGAGTCCGTGGAGCGCCGCGGTCACATGTCCCGGGCCGCTGCCGATGTCGGCCACGGGGCCTGCGTTCTGCTCCTTCACCAGTTCCGCGAAGCCGGTGATCTGGGCTCTGTCCAGCGTGGGGATACCGGCCCAGTCGGAGAACTGCTCGGTGTAGGGCTCGGCGATCGTGTCGTACGCGGTGCGGGTGGCCCGTATGAAGTCGGGGGTCTCGGCGTTCACGGGCTGCACCCTAGTAGGGCGTCACGAGGTGGCGGGTGCGGTTTCCCTGACGGTCATCGGGGGTTGGCGAGTGGGGACTTCAGCGCTTCGAGGAAGGCCGCGAAGGGCCCGGCCGGGAAAGTGAGGGCGGCCCTGGTGGGGGCCTTGGAGTCGCGTACGGCTATGTGGGAGCGCAGGTCCGCTATCTCCACGCAGTCGTTGCCCTCGCCGCCTCCGGAGTACGACAAGCGCGTCGAGGAACGGCGCGAAGGCTGCGGTCGGGAAGGTGAGGACGGCGCCGCCCAGGGACTTGGAGTCGCGTATGGCTATGTGGGCGGGGGAGGTCGCGATCTCCACGCAGGAGTCGCCGTCACCGGGGCCTGAGTAGGACGAACTCCGCCAGTTGTCGGGAGTGCTCATGGGGGTGTCACAGCGATTTGGCCAGCCTGCAGATGCAGCCACGCAGGCAGTCAACGGGAGGCGTGCGGGGTCTTCACGGCTTCGAGGAATGCGATGAAGGACTCCGCGGGGAAGGTGAGGGTGGCGCGGGCCGGGGACTTGGAGTCGCGGATGGCTATGTGGGTGGGGCGGGTTGAGATCTCTACGCAGGCGTTGCCGTCGCCGCCGCCTGAGTAGGACGACTTCCGCCAGTTGTCGCGTGCGCTCATTGGATACCTCGCCTCACAGCTCTTTGGCCAGATTGTGGATCAGGTCCCGTGTCTGTTCTGGATCGAGTGACGATGCTTCTACTCTACGGAAGAGCGTTCGAAACACGCCGAGTTGGGCCTCCGCGTCGATGAATGCCGTGCCGTGTGGCGCGTCACGGACCACGGTGTCCAACTCCGGGATGTCGCCACCGGCATAGATCATGGCGCTGCCTGTGTCGTCGAAGCGCTCCAGGGCGAACGGTACGACGCGGACGGTGATGTGGTCCGCTTCGGAGAGCTCCAGCATGTGGGCAAGTTGGGCTTGCGAGGTTGCCCGGCCGCCGACCCTGATGCGTAGCGCTGCCTCGTGGATCACTGCCTGGTAAGGGGTCGGTGTTGGCCCTTCGAGGATTGCTTGACGCTGCCTGCGATGTCGAACGCGCAACTCCCGTTCTTCAGCCGGAAGTTCTGGGATGCGGGTCGAGAAGAGTGCCCGTGCGTAGTCCTCGGTCTGAAGGAGGCCGGATACGTGCAGCAGGTCCACGTCCCATCGGAAGGCGGCGTTGTGTTCCAGCTCGGCGAGGTCCAGGAACGGTGTGGGCAACTGCTCCCGGTACTCCTCCCACCAACCGCGCGTCCGGTCGGTGGCCAGCCTCACCAGGGCAGCAATCAACTCCTCGTCGGAGCAGGCGTAGTTCGCCGCCATGCTGCGCAGGCGCTTCTCGCTCACGCCGGTCTGGGCGAATTCGATCTGGCTGATCTGGCCGGAGCTCACGCCGAGCAGGGCTGCCGCCTCCCGTCCGCTGAGGCCGGCCTCCTCTCGCAGCCTGCGGAGTTCGGTTCCTAGTCGCATCTGCCGTGCGGTGGGTTCCCGCCTCAGTCCCGCCATGGAGTGCTCCCCGGAATCAACACGCCCACGGGCGCGACTCGTTCGGGTTCAGATTACGCGATCTGATTGATAGACCTGGAATTGCAGGTCTACTGTCAGTCGCGCAACGCACACTCTGCGGAAGTGCGCCGTGCCGGCATGCCCTGGCGGTCGCGGCGATGCCACCGCGCGTCTATCCCGAGCCAACGGTCGAACTGGAGTTGACGCATGCCCGAAAACAAACCCTGGGAGTACACGCTCTACATCCCCGACGACCCCCGAGCCGTCACCGTCGCCCGCCGTACCCTCCGGCTCATCCTGACGATGCACGGCCTGATCCGTCTGACGGACACCGCGGAGCTCCTCGGCGCGGAGCTGGTCTCCAATGCCGTACGGCATACGAAAGGGCCGGCTGCGTTGCGGGTGCGGTGGTCGGCCGGGGTGTTGCGGATCGGGGCCCGGGATGCGGACCCGCAACCTCCTGAGCCGCCCGGGGAGTTCGGGCTGGAGGAGGGTGGGAGGGGGCTGGCGTTGGTGAAGGCTTGCGCGGATCTGTGGGGGTGGCAGCCGCTGGCCCGGCAGGGCAACCGTGGGAAGTTCGTGTGGTGTGAGCTGGGGGCTGCATAGGTGGGGGCATGGGGCCCGACCGCTTCCTCATCGGCCCACTCCAGCACGCACGGGGGAGGAGCGAGCGGACGGCCCGGGGGAGCGGGGGCACGTGGGTGGTTGATCAGGGTGGTCGAGTCACGGACCGGGATTCCCGCTTGCGCGGCGCGTACCGCGGCTACGGCGGCCGGGCTCGGCGGCGAGCGGGGCGTGGGTGGTGAGTGGCTCGGCCGGGAGGGTGAATCCTCAGCCGCGCGGGTGGGGGCGCCCCTGTTTTCTGGGGTCGGAAGTTCGCGCAGCCTTCGCCCCGGTGTGCGGTCGTCCGTCGGCTGCCGCGTTGGCGGTCACCAGGCGATCACCGGCCGGACAGGCGTCTGTCGTCGCCGAAACGCCCGTCATCCCCGTCGATCACGCCGTGTGGCGTCCCCCACATCCCGGTCGTGACCGTCCTGGTCCTCCGCGTGGACCCTGTCCCCGCCTCGTCCCGATCCCGTTTCGACAGATGAACAGAGCCGCCGGGGGTACGCGCAGCATGGTATGTGTGGGAAAGGAGGTTCCTACCCACCTCAAAACACATCCATGCGCCGAGCGGCCAGATTTTCTTCCCCCCGCGGGTTGAAGTTTTGTTGATCGCGGGTCGGTTGGTCGCCCCGGCGTCCTACCCTTTAGAGGGTGAAGCAACTGATGTCACTGGAGTCCGAGGTCGATCTGCCCGGGGAAGCGCTGCTCCCCGGCGTGCTGAGCGACGCGCTGCACGCCGAACTCGTCCACTTCCGACGCGACTTGCACATGCATCCGGAGCTCGGCAATCAGGAGTTCCGGACCACCGCGGCGATCAAGGAACGGCTGGAGCGGGCCGGGCTGAAGCCCCGGGTGCTCGCCGTCGGGACCGGGCTCGTATGTGACATCGGCGACTGGGACGGCCAAAAGCCCATGCTCGCCCTGCGCGCCGACATCGACGGCCTGCCCATCCCGGACATGAAGACCGAGTGCCCGTACCGGTCCACCGTGCCCGATCGGGCGCATGCCTGCGGGCACGATGTGCACACCGCCGTGGTGCTGGGGGCCGGGCTCGTCCTCGCCGACCTGCACAAGCGGGGGCTGCTGCCGCGGCCCGTGCGGCTGGTCTTCCAGCCCGCCGAGGAAGTGCTGCCCGGCGGCGCCGCCGACGCCATCGACTGCGGCGTGCTGGAGGGGGTCGGCAAGATCCTCGCCGTGCACTGCGACCCGCGGGTCGACGCCGGGAAGATCGGGCTCAGGACCGGGGCGATCACGTCGGCCTGCGACCGCCTGGAGATCGCCCTCGACGGGCCCGGTGGGCACACCGCCCGGCCGCACCTCACCACCGACCTCGTCACCGCCGCCGCCCGCGTGGTCACCGACGTGCCCGCGATCGTCGGCCGGCGCGTGGACACCCGGGCCGGGCTCGCCGTGACCTGGGGGCGGATCGAGTCGGGGCACGCCCCGAACGTCATCCCCCAGCACGCCGAGCTCTCCGGGACCGTGCGCTGCCTCGACCTCGACACCTGGCAGCAGGCTCCGGACATCGTGGTCGCCGCGATCGACGAGGTCGCCAATCTGCACGGGGCCAAGTCCGAGATCAACTACGTGCGGGGCGTGCCGCCGGTCGTCAACGACGCGGACGTCACCGAGCTGATCCGCGAGGCCATGACCGCCCGGCGCGGTGCCGACTCGGTCGAGAGCACCGAGCAGAGCCTCGGCGGCGAGGACTTCTCCTGGTACCTCCAGCACGTTCCCGGGGCCATGGCCCGCCTCGGGGTGCGGACGCCGGGGGAGCGGACCGTGCGCGACCTCCACCAGGGCGACTTCGACGCCGACGAGTCCGCGATCACCGTAGGTGTGGAGCTCTTCACGGCCGCGGCCCTGCTGGACGCCGCACAGTGATCCCAGCGTGACGGACGGCCCCCACGCGTGACGGACGGCCCCCACGGGGGCCGTTCCTCCGACCGGCGCAACAGTGTCGTAAGCCAATTGTGCGCACATCGAAATCCCGGTGTGCGAGGGCGCAAGAGCCTCAGTTCAGACGCTGTTTGCCTCGAATCGATAACGGCTTCGGAAGAGGTCTGTTTCCGACATCTACGCGCGTTACGATGCCGCGAAGCCAACGCCGCAGGGGCGTTCAGGCCCGGGCACTGGCATGGTGCTCACATGAAGCGCCGACAAGGCGCTCAGGTCAGGTGAAGGAGCCTCCCGTGCGCCGGGTAGCCAAGCTTTCCGCTGCGTGTATCGCCACCGCAGCTCTCGCACTGACTGCCACTGCCTGTGGCAGCACTTCCTCCGGGAACGACAGCTCGTCGTCCGCCTCTGCCGGCAGCAGCAAGGGCGGCATCAAGATCGGTCTCGCCTACGACGTCGGCGGCCGTGGTGACCGCTCCTTCAACGACTCCGCCGCCCGCGGCGCCGACAAGGCCGCGAAGGAGTTCGGCGGCTCCCTCAAGGAGCTGACCGCCAAGAGCTCCGACACGGAGGCCGACCGCGAGCAGCGCCTGACCGACCTCGCCGACGCCGGCTACAACCCGATCGTGGCCGTCGGCTTCTCCTACGCCACCTCGGTCGACAAGGTCGCCGCCAAGTACCCGAAGGTCAATTTCGGCCTCATCGACGCGGTCGCGAAGGCCAAGAACGTCGACAGCATCACCTTCACCGAGGAGCAGGGTTCCTACCTGGCCGGTGTCGCCGCGGCGCTGAAGACCAAGAAGGACCACGTCGGCTTCATCGGCGGCGTGGACACCCCGCTGATCAAGAAGTTCGAGGCGGGCTACGCCCAGGGTGTCAAGGACACCAACCCCAAGGTCAAGGTCGACGTCCAGTACCTGACCCATGGCTCGGACTTCTCCGGTTTCGCCGACCCCGCCAAGGGCAAGGAGGCCGCGTCCGGCATGCTCGACAACGGCGTCGACGTGATCTACGCCGCGGCCGGCTCCTCCGGCAACGGCTCGATCGAGGCCGTCTCCGGCGTCAAGGGCGCCTGGGCCATCGGCGTGGACTCGGACCAGTACAACATCCCGGGTCTGGCCAAGTTCAAGAACTCGATCCTGACCTCGATGGTCAAGAACGTCGACGTCGGCGTCTACGACTTCATCAAGTCCGTCCACGACGGCAAGCCGCTGACCGGCAACCAGCTCTACTCGCTCGCCAAGGGCGGTGTGGGCCTCTCCACCAGCGGTGGCTTCATCGACGACATCCAGCCCAAGCTGGACGAGGCGAAGAAGAAGATCGTCGACGGCACCATCACGGTCAAGACCAGCTGACCTGACGGTTCCCGCCGGAACCCGGGCTCGACGAGGGGGCCTCGACAACCCCCTCGTCGAGCCATAACAATGTGTCAACTCTACGCGTGTAGCGCGGAGTTGCCGCGCTAGCGTCGCCGACGCCTGCCCTCCCCTACGCAGCCCCTTTCCCCCAGGAGAGTGCGCCATCAACGCGTCCAGCCCTCCCGCTGCCGTCGAACTGCGCGGCATCACCAAGCGATTCCCAGGCGTCGTCGCCAACAAGGACATCGACATCACCGTCCGCACGGGCACCGTGCACGCCCTGTGCGGTGAGAACGGTGCCGGCAAGTCCACCCTGATGAAGATCCTCTACGGCATGCAGCAGCCGGACGAGGGCACCATCACGGTGGGCGGAGAATCGGTCACCTTCCACACGCCCGCCGACGCCATCGCCCGCGGCATCGGCATGGTCCACCAGCACTTCATGCTCGCCGACAACCTCACCGTCCTGGAGAACGTCGTCCTGGGCGCGGAGAAGCTGTACGGCATCGGCGGCAAGGCCCGCGCGAAGATCAGGGAGATCTCCGACGCGTACAACCTGAACGTCCGCCCCGACGTCCTCCTGGAGGAGCTCGGCGTCGCCGACCGCCAGCGCGTGGAGATCCTCAAGGTCCTCTACCGCGGCGCCAAGACCCTGATCCTCGACGAGCCCACCGCCGTCCTCGTGCCCCAGGAGGTCGACGCCCTCTTCGACAACCTGCGCGAGCTCAAGGCCGAGGGCCTCACCGTCATCTTCATCTCGCACAAGCTCGGCGAAGTCCTCTCCGTGGCCGACGAGATCACGGTCATCCGCCGCGGCACCACCGTCGGCACCGTCAAGCCCGCCGGCACCACCTCCAAGCAGCTCGCCGAGCTGATGGTCGGCAGCGAACTGCCCACCCCGGAGACCGAGGAGTCCACGGTCACCGACGTGGCGCTGCTCAAGCTGGACGGCCTGCGCCTGGCCCAGACCGACCTCGACGGCGTCGAGCGGATCATCCTCGACGACATCTCCTTCACCATCCACAAGGGCGAGGTCCTCGGCATCGCGGGCGTGGAGGGCAACGGCCAGTCCGAGCTGGTCGAGGCCATCATGGGCATCCGCACCCCCGACTCGGGCACGGTCACCCTCGACGGCACCGACATCTCCCACGTCCCCACCCGCCACCGCCGCGAGTCCGGCGTGGGCTACATCCCCGAGGACCGGCACCGCCACGGTCTGCTCCTCGAGGCCCCGCTGTGGGAGAACCGCATCCTCGGCCACGTCACCGAGAAGCCCAACTCCCGCGGCCAGCTCCTCGACATCAAGGCGGCCCGCACCGACACCGAGCGCATCATCCAGGCGTACGACGTCCGCACCCCCGGCATCGACGTCACCGCCGCCTCGCTGTCCGGCGGCAACCAGCAGAAGCTGATCGTCGGCCGCGAGATGAGCCACGCGCCCAAGCTGCTCATCGCCGCCCACCCCACCCGCGGTGTGGACGTCGGCGCGCAGGCCGCGATCTGGGACCACATCCGCGAGGCCCGCCGCGAGGGCCTGGCCGTGCTGCTGATCTCCGCCGACCTGGACGAGCTCATCGGCCTGTCCGACACCCTGCGGGTGATGTACCGCGGCCGACTGGTCGCCGACGCCGACCCCGCCACCATCACCCCCGAGGAGCTGGGCTCCGCCATGACCGGGGCGGCCACCGGCCACCTGGAGCACGCAGAAGGCTCCGCAGGGGACTCCGCAGCGGTCTCCGCCGAGGACGACGAGGACGACTCCCGATGAACAAGCTGACCCAACGCATCGACAAGGAGCGGCTGCTCCTCGGCATCGCGGCCCCGCTGCTGGCGGTCGTCGCCGCGCTCGTCGTCACCACCCTGGTGATCCTGGCCACCGGCAAGAACCCGGGCGCCGCCTTCAGCGACATGCTGACGTACGGCTCCGCGAGCGACAGCCAGGTCTACATCCTCAACAAGGCGACGACGTACTACCTGGCGGGCGTCTCGGTGGCCATCGGCTTCCGGATGAACCTGTTCAACATCGGCGTCGACGGCCAGTACCGCATCGCCGCGTTCTTCGCCGCGGTCCTCGGCGGCGCGCTGACCACGCCGGGCTGGATCTCCATCCCACTGATCATCCTGTGCGCCATGGGCACCGGCGCCGTGTGGGCGGGCATCGCGGGCGTGCTGAAGGTGACCCGCGGCGTCAGCGAGGTCATCTCGACGATCATGCTCAACGCGATCGCCACCGCGATCATCGCCTACCTGCTCCAGCCCGGAAAGCTCGCCGAGCTCCAGGCCGGCGGCACGGTGGTCTCCACCAAGCCGCTGCCTCAGTCGTCGTACTTCTTCCAGATCGACACCGGCGCCGCGGGCGAGCTGTGGGGCTTCATCGTGATCGCCGTGATCGTGGGCATCGCGTACTGGTTCGTGCTCGGCCGCACCCGCTTCGGCTTCGACCTGCGCACCGTCGGCCAGTCCGAGAGCGCCGCCGCCGCGAGCGGTGTGTCCGTGAAGAAGATGATCGCGACCAGCATGCTCATCTCCGGCGCCATCGCCGGCCTGATCGGCATGCCGACCCTGCTCAACGACAGCCACCAGTTCAGCAACGACTTCCCCGTGGGCATCGGCTTCACCGGTATCGCCATCGCCCTGCTCGGCCGCAACAACCCGGTCGGCATCGCGCTGGGCGCCCTGCTCTGGGGCTTCCTGGAGCGCACCACCAACCACCTGGAGTTCGAGGGCTACGACAAGGAGATCCTCGGCGTGATCCAGGGCGTCATCGTCCTGTGCGTCGTCATCGCCTACGAGCTCGTACGCCGTTACGGACTCAAGCGCCAGCAGCAGCGGGTCGGCGCCGAGCTCGCCGCCCAGGCCGCAGCCCCGACCCAGAAGCAGGAGGTGGCGTGATGACTGCCACGATGACCGACACGCCGCCCCCCGCGGCACCCAAGGCGGACACCGCCACCCGGTCGGGCCGCCCGCTCGGCCAGATCCTCATGATCGTCGCCGGTGCGCTGCTGCTCGTCGCCGCGGTGCGCGTCATCTCCGGCTCCGACCAGCTCACCTCCGAGGGCCAGGTCTCCGCCGCGCTCAGCCTCGCCGTGCCGATCGGCCTCGCGGGTCTCGCCGGTCTGTGGTCCGAGCGGTCCGGTGTGGTCAACATCGGCCTCGAGGGCATGATGATCCTCGGTACCTTCGGCGCCGGCTGGATCGGCTGGCAGTCCAGCCCCTGGCTCGGCCTGCTGTGCGGTGTCGGCTTCGGCGTCCTCGGCGGCCTGCTGCACGCGGTCGCGACCGTCACCTTCGGCGTCGACCACATCGTCTCCGGTGTCGCGATCAACCTGCTCGCGCTCGGCACCACCCAGTACCTCGCCAAGCTGTTCTTCGTGGACGGCAAGGCGGCGGACGCGGGCGGCAACCCCAAGCAGTCCCCGCCCGTCGACTCCCTGCCCAGCTTCGACGTCCCGGGCGTGTCCAGCGGGCTGCACTCCATCGAGAACCACCACTGGTTCCTGATCTCGGACATCGCCGGCATCCTCGGCGGCCTGTTCACCAACCTGTCGGTGGTGACGGTTTTCGCGGCCGTGCTGTTCATCGGCAGCTGGTGGCTGCTGTGGCGCACCCCGTTCGGCCTGCGCCTGCGCTCCTGCGGCGAGAACCCGATCGCCGCCGAGTCCCTCGGCGTCAACGTCTACAAGTACAAGTACATGGCCGTGGCCGTCTCCGGCGGTCTCGCCGGCCTCGGCGGCGCCTTCCTCGCGCTGGTCACCTCGCACAGCTACCTCGAAGGCCAGACCGGCGGCCGCGGTTACATCGGCCTCGCCGCCATGATCTTCGGCAACTGGCGGCCCGGCGGTCTCGCCATGGGCGCGGGCCTGTTCGGCTACTCCGACGCCCTCCAGCTGCGCAACGGCGGCGAGACCGTCCACGCGCTGCTGCTCCTGCTGTTCGTGCTGCTCCTGGCGATGGCCGGCTGGAAGCTGTACAAGAAGGCGCACTGGCAGGGCGGCATCAGCCTCCTGGTGGCCGCGGGCGTCCTGGTCTGGTACCTGGTCACCGACGAGGTCCCGAGCGACTTCGTGGGTGCCACGCCGTACGTCGTCACGCTGCTGGTGCTGTCGCTGTCCGCGCAGCGCCTGCGGATGCCCAAGGCGGACGGCATGCGCTACCGGAAGGGCCAGGGCAAGTGACATCCCCCGTCGTCGACTGGGACGCTCTCAGGTCGGCCGCCCGGGACGCCATGTCCCGGGCGTACGCCCCGTACTCCGGCTACCCGGTCGGCGTCGCCGCCCTGGTCGACGACGGCCGTACGATCACCGGCTGCAACGTCGAGAACGCCTCCTACGGCCTCGGCCTGTGCGCCGAGTGCGGTCTGGTCTCGGAGCTGCACAACACGGGGGGCGGCCGGCTCACGCACTTCACCTGCGTGGACGGCAAGGGCGCGGTGCTCGTCCCGTGCGGCCGCTGCCGCCAGCTGCTCTACGAGTTCGGCGGCCCGGACCTGCTCCTGGAGACCCCCGCGGGCATCCTGCCGCTGTCCGAGATGCTCCCGCAGGCCTTCGGGCCGGACCATCTCACCAAGTAATTCCCGGAAGGAAAGCCCTGCATGGCCATGGACGCCATCTCCGTCATCCGCACCAAGCGGGACCGCGGTGAACTCAGCGACGAGCAGATCGACTGGGTCATCGACGCGTACACCCGCGGGGAGGTCGCCGACGAGCAGATGTCCGCGCTCGCGATGGCGATCCTGCTCAACGGCATGAACCGGGGCGAGATCGCCCGCTGGACGGCCGCGATGATCGCGTCCGGCGAGCGCATGGACTTCTCGTCCCTGTCCCGCCCGACGGCGGACAAGCACTCCACGGGCGGCGTCGGCGACAAGATCACGCTCCCGCTGGCGCCCCTCGTGGCGGCCTGCGGCGCGGCCGTGCCCCAGCTCTCGGGCCGCGGCCTCGGCCACACCGGCGGCACGCTCGACAAGCTGGAGTCGATCCCCGGCTGGCGCGCCCTGCTGTCGAACGAGGAGATGCTGAACGTCCTCGACACCACCGGCGCGGTGATCTGCGCGGCGGGCGACGGCCTGGCTCCCGCCGACAAGAAGCTCTACGCCCTGCGTGACGTCACCGGCACGGTCGAGGCGATCCCGCTGATCGCGTCGTCGATCATGTCGAAGAAGATCGCGGAGGGCACGGGCTCGCTCGTGCTGGACGTCAAGGTCGGTACCGGCGCGTTCATGAAGACCATCGAGGACGCGCGGGAGCTGGCGTCCACGATGGTGGGCCTGGGCACGGACCACGGTGTGAAGACGGTCGCCCTGCTGACGGACATGTCGACCCCGCTGGGCCTCACGGCGGGCAACGCCCTCGAAGTCCGCGAGTCGGTGGAGGTCCTGGCGGGCGGCGGCCCCTCGGACGTGGTGGAACTGACCATCGCGCTGGCCCGCGAGATGCTGGACGCAGCGGGCATCCGCGACGCCGACCCGGCGAAGGCGCTGGCCGACGGCTCGGCGATGGACGTCTGGCGCCGGATGATCGCGGCGCAGGGCGGCGACCCGGACGCGGAGCTGCCGGTCGCGCGTGAGCAGCACGTGATCAAGGCGGGGGCCTCGGGCGTCCTGACCCGCCTCGACGCCTACGGCATCGGCGTCGCCGCCTGGCGCCTCGGCGCGGGACGTGCCCGCAAGGAGGACCCGGTGCAGGCGGGCGCGGGCGTGGAGATGCACGCCAAGCCGGGCGACACGGTGACGGAGGGCCAGCCGTTGCTGACCCTGCACACGGACACCCCGGACCGCTTCGAGTACGCCCTCCAGTCGATCGAGGGTTCCTACGACATCGGGGCGGCCGGTACGGCGTTCACGGCGTCGCCCGTTGTGCTGGAACGTATCGCCTGACCAGGCATTTCCCCTTTCGGGTGAACGGGATCGGTGGACCCCCACCGGTCCCGTTCGGCATGCTGGGATCGGTGACGCAACCGAAGGAGACCGCCATGAGCGCACTCACCGTGGGCCACGACCCCGAGCAGAGCTGGGACGACCTCGTCCGGTTCTGGGAGGAGATGGACTGGCCCGAGGGCAGCAAGGTGGAGATCATCGAGGGGATCATCACCGTGTCACCTGCTCCCGCACCCCGTCACAACGTGATCGCGGAACGCATCCAGCGTCGCTTGTACTCCGTGATCCCCGAGAACTGGGGCGTCTATCAGACACAGGCCATCGCCGTACCCTCGCGGCTCGGCATGTTCATCCCGGACATCCTGGTCGCCCCGGTCCAGGACTGCACCGAGGCGGACACCTATCTGCCGGCCGCTGTGGCCGAGCTCGTGGTTGAGGTCACCTCCAGGAAGAACGCCCGCCACGACCGTGTGAGCAAGCCGGCCGCGTACGCCTCCGCCGGCATCCCCCTCTATCTCCTCGTCGACCGCTGGGCCCCCGAAGGCCCCACCGCGACTCTCTACGGAGAGCCCCACGGAGACGTCTACCGGCCGCTGTCCGTCGCCAAGTTCGGTGAGCTGCTCACCATCCCGGCGCCCTTCGACCTCGTCATCGACACCGGCGAGTTCCCCGAGACGTGAATCACCCCAGAACCGCCGCCACGACCACCAGCACCGGCACCGACAACACCGTCGACACCAGGATCGAGTCCCGGGCCAGTCGCTCGCCCACACCGTAGGTGGACGCGTACGTGTAGAGGTTCTGCGCTGCCGGCAGGGCCGATGTCACCACCACGTCTAGGAGCAGGGGCCCGTGCAGGCCGAAGACCCCGGCCGCCAGTGCCCAGGCCGCCGCGGGCTGCCCCACCGACTTCAGCGCGACCGAGAGCAGGACGAGCTGCCGGTCCGGGCCCCGGCCGGGCATCGTGCTGCCGCACAGGGAGATGCCGAAGGCGAGGAGGACGGCCGGGACCGACATGCCGCCGATCAGGGTCAAGGGGTCCATGACGGGGGCCGGGACCTTCAGACCGGCCGCCGAGACCGCCACCCCGGCCAGCGAGCCCACCGCGATCGGATTGCGGAGCGGGGTCAGCAGTCTCCGCCACAGCGGGCCCTTCTCCCCCTCGCCCGACGCCAGGTCCAGGACCGTCAGCGCGACCGGGGTCACCCCCACCAGCTGGAACAGCAGCACCGGCGCCACCAGCGAGGCGTCGCCCAGGACGTACACCGCGATCGGGATGCCGAGGTTGCCGGAGTTGACGTAGGACGAGCACAGCGCGCCGATCGTCGTACGGCCCAGGCCCCAGCCCCGGACGACACCCACCGCCACGAAGACCCCCGCCGCCGCGACCGTGCTCAGGGCCGTCACCAGCAGGCGGCTGGAGAAGATCACCGACAGGTCGGCCCGGGCCAGCGTGGTGAACAGCAGGGCGGGGGAGGCCACATGGAAGGCGAGCTTGGTCAGGACCTCCCGGCCCTGGTCGCCGAGGTAGCCGCGCAGACCGATGAGATAGCCGACGGCGATGACCACCGCGATCACCGCGAAGCCGGTCAGCACTCCCTGCACGGGGGCTCCTCAAGGGTGAGGAGGGCGTGGCGTATCCAGGGAGGTGCTGATGGGTGGCGCATACAGGTAACCCTCGGGGGCAGATGCCACCCAGGTCAACGTGATCCTTCCCGCGCGGTCGAGGCGTCGGCCGATGAATTGTGCCCGCCCGTCAGGTCTACCGATCGTGGACGCCATGACACCCGCTGTACTCGTGCTGGCCGGCCCCGTCACCCGGGACGAGGTGACGGGGCTGGGCGACGAGGTCCGGGCCCTGTTGCGGACGACCGGCGCCGGAGTGGTGGTGTGCGATGTCGCCGGGCTCGGGCCGCCGGGGCTCGGCACCGTCGACCTGCTCGCCCGGCTCCAGCTCGCGGCCCGGCGCGCCGGGGGCCGGATCAGGCTGCGCGACCCCGACCCCGCGCTACACGCCCTCCTCGCCCTCGTCGGCCTCCGCTTCGAGGTGGAGGGGCAGGTCGAACAGGGGGAACCAGCGCTGGGTGTCGAGGAAGAAGTGGAACCCGGTGAGCCGGCCGTCTGAGATCTCCAGCACCTGGACCGCCCACGGGGTGAAGCCGCCCTTGTCCGGGTCCGGCTTGTACTGCGCGAACCCCGGCAGGCCGTTGACCTGCACCGGTACCAGGCGGGAGCCCTCGCAGGCCGAGCCCAGGGTCGTCATGAAGCCCGTGATGTCGTCGTGGCCCGTCAGCCACAGGTCGAACGGCGGCATCGTCATGATGGCGTCCTCGTGGAGGAGCGCCGTCAGTGCCGTCATGTCGTATCCCTCGAACGCCTTCACATAGCGCTCCAGGAGCTTCTGCTGCTCCTCGTCCAGCGGGTCGGACACGGCCGCGTCGGCGCCGTGCTCCTCCCGCTCGGCGAGGGTGGCGCGGGCCCGCTGGAGGGCGCTGTTGACCGAGGCGACGGAGGTGTCGAGCAGTTCGGCGACCTCGCTCGCCTTCCAGGCCAGCACCTCGCGCAGGATCAGCACCGCGCGCTGCTTGGGCGGCAGCTGCTGGAGGGCGGCCATGAAGGCGAGCCGCACGGTCTCCTTGGCGACGGCCGCCTCCGCCGGGTCCTCGACGGTCGGCAGCATGCGGCTGTCGGGCATCGGCTCCAGCCAGGTGTGGTCGGGGCGGGGGGAGAGGGCGGCCTGGGCGAGGGGCGTCGACTCCGTGAGGTCCATGGGGCGGGCGCGCTTGTTGCCCGCCGTCAGCATGTCCAGGCAGACGTTCGTCGCGATGCGGTACAGCCAGGAGCGGAGGCTGGAACGGCCCTCGAACTTGTCGTAGCTCCGCCAGGCCCGGACCATCGTGTCCTGCACCGCGTCCTCGGCCTCGAAGGAGGAGCCGAGCATGCGGTAGCAGTACCCCGTCAGCTCGGTGCGGTGTTTCTCGAGCCTGATGTCGAGGTCCGTCGTCGTAGCCGTAGTGTCCGTCATCGTCCACCCACCCCTGTGGCCGTGCTGCGTCGCGCCTTTGCGCCCACTACTCGGAAACTACCGCAGCCCACTGACAACGGCCCCTGGAGCGAGCGAACACGCAGGTCAGAGGCTGGATACAGCAATCCCCCCGACCGGCCGACCCCGGTCGGGGGGATGTAGGACGTGCGGCTCAGGCCGTCGCGAGCCGCTGCTGGGCCCGGGCCGCACGTGTTCCGAGGACGATGATCGACACCACGCCGAGCACCGCCAGCAGTCCGACCCCGACTGTCCCGGCCCAGCCGCCCGCGTGGAAGGCGAGCGCGCCGACCGTGCTGCCCGCGCTGGAACCGATGTAGTAGGCGGACTGGTAGAGGGCCGAGGCCTGCGCCCGGCCGTGGGTGGCCGTCTTGCTGACCGCCGAGGACGCCACCGCGTGGCCGGCGAAGAAACCGCCAGTGATCAGGACCAGGCCCAGCAGGACCAGGGGGAGCGAGTCCGCGAGGGACAAGAACAGGCCCGTCGCCGTCGTACCGCCCGCCGCGTACAGCGCGCCCCTGCGGCCCAGGCGGCCGACCAGCCGGCCCGCCGTCGACGCGGACACCGTGCCCACCAGGTAGACCAGGAAGACCGAGCCGATGATGCCCTGCGGCAACCCGAACGGGGCCTCCGTCAGGCGGTAGCCGATCACCGTGTACACGCCGCCGAAGACCGTCATGAACAGCGCGCCGATGGCGTACAGGCGGCGCAGCAGCGGGTCCGAGAGGTGCGTGCGGACCGTGCCGAGCAGCACGCGGGGCCTCAGGGAGCCCGCCTTGAAGTGCTGCGGTGCCGGGAGCAGCAGGCGGAACGCCACGGCACAGGCCACCGCGATCGCGCCGATGACCCCGACGGCCACCCGCCAGCCCCACTCCTGCGCGACCCAGCCCGTGATGACCCGGCCGCTCATTCCGCCGACGCTGTTGCCGGCGACGAACAGGCCGATCGCCGTGACCAGGGCCTTCGGGCGGACCTCCTCGGCGAGATACGCCGTGGCGGAGGCGGGCAGCCCGGCCAGGGCCGCCCCCTGCACCGCCCGCAGCACGACCAGCGCGGTCAGTGAGGGCGCGAAGGGGACCAGGATCCCGACCGTCACCGCGACCGCCAGCGAGGCCGTCATGACCGTACGGCGTCCGAAGCGCTCGGAGAGGGCGCTCATCGGCAGCACGAACAGCGCCAGACCGCCGGTCGCCGCCGCCACCGTCCAGCTCGCCTCGCTCGCCGCGACCCCGAACTCGCCCGAGATCAGCGGGAGAAGGGCCTGCGTGGAGTACAGCAGCGCGAAGGTGGCGACCCCGGCGAGGAAGAGGGCGAAGCTCATCCGGCGGTAGCCGGGGCCGCCCGGGGACAGACGGGAGTCGACGGCGACGGGGACGGGGGATGCGGCGCCCACGCGGGTGGACGCCTCGGTACTGGCAGGCATGCTTCGAAGTTACGTACCGCTTCGCTCATCCGTCCAATGCATGGATTCGCCATAATCGTTCCCATGGAGCATCAGCAGAGGTCACAGGGGCGCCTGTCACCGTCCAGTGACACAGAAGACATGGTGATGTTGCTGGCCCCGCGGCTCGCCTACTTCGCCGGCGTGGCCCGCACCGAGCACGTCACCCGCGCCGCCCAGGAGATGGACGTACCCCAGTCGACGCTGTCCCGGGCCATGGTCCGTCTCGAACAGGACCTCGGCGTCGACCTGTTCGCCCGTATCGGCCGCACGGTCTCCCTCACCCCCGCCGGCCGCACCTTCCTCGGCTCCGTGGAACGCGCTCTCGGCGAGATCCGGCGGGCCGCCGACGAGGTCCGTGCCGACGCCGACCCGGAAACCGGCAAGGTCGCCTTCGGCTTTCTGCACACCATGGGCTCGGAGACGGTTCCCGGCCTCATCCGGGCCTTCCGCGCCGACCACCCCCGGGTCCGGTTCAGTCTGGTCCAGACCTACGGCGAGGCGATGATCGAGCGCCTGCGCGCGGGCGAGCTGGACCTGTGCCTGACCTCCCCGGTGCCGGACGCCCCCGACCTCGTCGCCCGGCGCCTCGACGAGCAGAAGCTGCGGCTCGTGGTCCCCACCGACCACCCCCTCGCGGCCCGCAGGCGGGTCCGCCTCGCCGAGGCCGCCGAGGAGTCCTTCGTCACCCTGGAACCCGGCTACGGCCTGCGCCGCATCACCGACGACCTCTGCCAGGAGGCCGGCTTCAAACCGAGGATCGCCTTCGAGGGCGAGGAGGCGGAGACGCTGAGGGGGCTGGTCGCGGCGGGCCTGGGCGTCGCCCTCCTGCCGCCCCCGGCCTTCCCCCGCCCAGGAGTCGTGGAACTGACGGTCACGGCCCCTCGGGCGGCCCGCGAGATCGGCGTCGCCTGGCTCGACGGCCACCCGGACACCCCGCCGGTGGCCGCCTTCAAGCAGTTCCTGCTGTCGAGAAGGGGCAACCTGCTGCCGTGACCCGCAACCCGCTGTCCTGACCTACCGCCGCCGCCCGAACCCGGAAGCCAGCGGCATCCGCAGCCCCAGCGGCGGAGGCGCGGCCAGTGCGTCCCGCACCGGCCGGGACAGCACCCGCCCGAACAGCGCCCCCATGACGAAGTCCTCGGTCAGGGCCTGCACTTCGGCCCGGTACTGGTGCAGTCCGTGCCCGTCGGAGTGCACCTCGAACCGGCACACCTCCCGGTTCGCCTTCTTCGCCCGCGACGCGAGCCGGAACGACAACTCGGGGTCCGCCTGCTGGTCGTTGGTCCCGTGCACGATCAACACCCGCCGCCCCACGAGCTGCTTGACCGGTTCGGGGGTGGCCGCCACATCGTCCTCGGGCAGCCAGGGAGCGACCGCGACAACGGAGTTGACGGCCTCGTGGCCGCCCGCGCGCAGTGCCGCCCGTGCGCCCATGTCGACGCCGACCAGGGACACGGGGACGTCGCCGTACCGCCGTACGACCTCGTCGGCGGCCCAGGTCGCGTCGTGCGCGGGGTGCGCCTCGCTGCCGTTCCAGCCGCGATAGCGGTAGTGCACGAGGTGGGCCGCGAGCCCCTCGGCGTGCCCCGCACGGGCGAGTCGTCGCCCCAACGCCCTGACGGCGGAGGGGAGTCGCATCGAGGCGGGTCTGCGCAGAGAGGTCTCGTCGCCGCCCGGGAGCAGCAGCACCACCCCGCTCACCGCCGCCGGCTCCGGGCCGAGTGCCCTGCCCAGTCGGGCGGTGCGCACCGGCGTCGCTTGCTGTGCCATGGCAGAACAGTGTCAGAAGCCCGGGTGTACGACACGGGGCGGGGCGGTCACCGTTACGTATCGGCGGATTCGTACAGCGGGCGCTCTACGCGCGTAGGAGTTAGAGTGCGCAGATGACGAGCCAGACTGACCGGATGGGGAACTCCCCGAGCTCGGACCAGATCCGCCGAGCACCCAAGGTTCTGCTGCACGATCACCTCGACGGCGGGCTGCGCCCCGGCACGATCGTCGACCTCGCCCGGGACACCGGGTACACCGGACTCCCCGAGACCGACCCGGACCGGCTGGGCGTCTGGTTCCGCGAAGCCGCCGACTCCGGTTCCCTGGAACGGTACTTGGAGACCTTCTCGCACACCGTCGGCGTCATGCAGACCCGTGAGGCGCTGGTGCGGGTGGCCGCCGAGTGCGCCGAGGACCTCGCCGAGGACGGCGTCGTCTACGCCGAGGTGCGCTACGCCCCCGAGCAGCACCTGCAGAAGGGGCTGACCCTCGAAGAGGTCGTCGAGGCCGTCAACGAGGGCTTCCGGGAAGGCGAGCGCAGGGCCAGGGCGAACGGCCACCGCATCCGCGTCGGCGCCCTGCTCACCGCCATGCGGCACGCGGCCCGGGCCCTGGAGATCGCCGAGCTCGCCAACCGCTACCGCGACCTGGGCGTCGTCGGGTTCGACATCGCGGGCGCGGAGGCCGGTTACCCGCCCACCCGGCACCTCGACGCCTTCGAGTACCTGAAGCGCGAGAACAACCACTTCACCATCCACGCCGGCGAGGCCTTCGGGCTGCCGTCCATCTGGCAGGCCCTGCAGTGGTGCGGCGCCGACCGGCTCGGGCACGGCGTGCGCATCATCGACGACATCCAGGTCCACGAGGACGGCACGGTCAAGCTCGGACGGCTCGCCTCCTACGTCCGGGACAAGCGGATCCCGCTGGAGCTGTGCCCCAGCTCCAATCTCCAGACCGGGGCCGCGTCGTCGTACGCGGAGCACCCGATCGGACTCCTGCGGCGGCTGCACTTCCGGGCCACCGTGAACACCGACAACCGGCTGATGTCCGGCACCAGCATGAGCCGGGAATTCGAGCACCTTGTCGAGGCGTTCGGTTATTCACTCGATGACATGCAGTGGTTCTCCGTCAATGCGATGAAATCAGCGTTCATTCCTTTCGATGAACGACTCGCGATGATCAATGACGTCATCAAGCCCGGATATGCCGAGCTGAAGTCCGAATGGCTGTTCCAGCAGACCGCCTCCACCAGCGGTTCTGTGGACGACAAGGGCTGACCGGGCAAAATCGTGGGTGCGAAATGCGGGCGGGTGTTCACAATCCGTCCGCATTTCGATGTTTGCGGCGGGTGGGTTCCCGTGTTTACGGTCATGGACCGCTGACATCCCGCAAACCCATTTCGAGGACGCATTTCATGAAGCAGTCTGCTGCCAAGACCCTCGGTGTCGCCGCCCTCGGTGCCGCCTTCGCCGCCGCCGGCGCGGGTGCCGCGAACGCCGCTCCGGCGGTCCCGGACGCCACCCAGGCGCTCGGCTCCGTCTCCCAGGGGCTCCCCACCGAGAACGTCACCAAGTCGCTGCCGGGCGCCGGTGAAGCGCTGTCGCAGGCCCAGCCGGCGATCGGCACGGGCCTGTCGGCCGCGCAGCCCGCCGTCGAGAAGGTCCTCGCCGACGGCCCGACCGGGCCCGTCGCCGGTCTCCTGGGCGGCCTGCCGATCGGCCAGGTGCTGCCCGGCAGCGGCACCGGCCTGAACGGACTGCCGCTCGGCTGAGCCCGCCGCTCCTCGTACATGCCGGTGGGGCGCACCCCGAGATCTCGGGGTGCGCCCCACCGGCGTACTCGTCCAGGGCGTTACCAGGCGGTCCGCGCCTTCTCCTCGGAGGGGAACAGGATCCACAGGGCGATGTAGAGCAGGAACTGCGGGCCCGGCAGCAGACAGGACACCAGGAAGATCACGCGCATCGTGGTCGCGGAGGTGCCGAAGCGCCGTGCCAGCGCGGCACACACTCCGCCGATCATGCGGCCGTCGGTGGGGCGGGCGAGGCGGGACATTGCGGCTCCTTCGTGAGCGTCGGTGGTCGGGTCCGAGTGACCCTCTCCAGCTGTCTTCAACGCTACGGAGACGAACGCCACAAAGCGTCGCTCTACGGTGCGATCCCGACCCTGGGAATCGTCGGGGTCCGACCCTGAGCCGGCTCCTCCTGGCGGAGGGTGGTGCGCCGGCGGCGCTCGGTCCTGCGGCGGAGCGACTGGCGGACCGCCGGTACGACCGCGAGGTGCGCGAGGGCGACGCCCGCGGTGTTCAGGAACAGGGAGTCGATGTCGACGACCTGGCCGGGGACGCCGGTCTGGAGCAGCTCTATGCCCAGGGAGATCAGCGCGCCCGCGGCACAGGTGCGGATCAGGGAACCGACCGGGGACGCCCACAGCCGGCCGTGCACCATCGGGAGCAGGAAGCCGAGCGGGGCCAGCAGCGCGAGCCCCTCACCGATCCGGCGGGCCGCCTGCTGCCCGCCGAGGGCCAGGTCGGCGCGGATGCCGGCGAAGGGGTGCAGGTTGGCGGGGACGACCCAGGGCACGTCCAGCGGCCGCAGCGTGAACCAGGCGACGAACGCGAGGTGTGCGACCAGGAGGGCACCTCCTGCCACACGGACGCGTAGGACGGTATCGCCGCCGACGAAGCCTTGACGCTGCACGATCCCCAAGACGCCCCGCTCGGCACGATCGGTTCCGGAACACCCCGGGGTACCTGGGTGAGGCCTGCGCCACACATGCCGGCCGGCTCCGCGTCAGCCGCCCGTCACCTCGGCCGACGTCGGCTGGTGGCTGCCCGGCTGGGCACGGACCTCGTCGGTGCAGTCGTAGCGGCGCAGCGGTGCGGTCGAAGGGCCGCCGAGGATGACGGAGCCGTCGCCCTCGGCCGCGGCCGAGTCGGAGAAGGTGCACACGACCTGGGCCAGGGCGTAGGCGGAGAGCTCGGCGGGCGGCGTGCTCAGCCGGAGCGTGTCCTCGGGGTCCTTGGGGCGCGGCCCGCTGACGGTCATGCCGCCGCGCACATACGTCTGGTACCCGGCCTCCCGCTCGGCCGCCGACGGCGTCTCGGCGAGCTGGTCGAGGAGCCCCTGCGCGACCAGCACCCGCCGCTCGGAGTCGGCGGTGCCGTCCGGGACCCTCAGGCTCCGGTCCACGGCCACCAGCGACGCCCCGCACAGCAGGAACACCTGTACGGCCAGCCCGTGCGAGGACGGCTCCGCGGCGCCCGGCTCGGACAGCGAACACCGCACCCGTGAGGGCGCGGGCCCGAAGTCGGTGGGCACCTCGGTGGGCCGGATCCCGCACCCGGCGACCAGCAGACCGAGCACCGGGAGCGCCAGCAGCCGCAGCACGTTCAGCCCGGCACGCGGTGTGCCCGCCCTCTCCTCGCGTCGTCCCTGCGGGCGCATCACGCCTCCCCCTTCTTCGCCCCGTCGTCGGCCCTCTTGGCCTCCATGAGCTGTTCCGCCAGCTCCGAGGCGTCCCGGGGAATCCGCAGCGTGAAGACGGCACCCCCGTCGGGAGAGTTCGCCGCGGTGATCTCGCCGCCGTGGATGTGGGCGTTCTCCAGGGCGATCGAGAGGCCGAGACCGCTGCCCTCGGAACGGGGGCGGGAGGCACTGGCCTTGTAGAAGCGGTCGAAGACATGGGGAAGCACGTCCTCGGGGATACCGGGGCCGTGGTCGCGGACCCCGATGACCACCTCGTCGTCCGCCGCGCGCACCGCCACCCGCACCGGGGAACCGCCGTGCTTGAGCGCGTTGCCGATCAGGTTGGCCAGGATCACGTCCAGGCGCCGCGGGTCGAGACGGGCGTGGATGCCCCGCTCGGCGTCCAGCTCCACCGCGTCCAGCCACGCCCGCGCGTCGATGCACGCGGTGATCTGGTCGGCCACGTCGACGTCGTCCAGGACCAGCCGGGCCGTACCCGCGTCGAAGCGGGTGACCTCCATCAGGTTCTCGACCAGGTCGTTCAGCCTGCGGGTCTCGCTGACCACCAGCCGCACGGCCGGTTCGATCATCGGGTCCATCGAGCCGGACTCGGCCTCCAGCTCCTCCTCCAGGATCTCCGTCACGGCGGTGATCGCGGTGAGCGGCGTACGCAGTTCATGGCTCATGTCCGCCACGAACCGCCGGGACGCGTCGTCGCGCGCGGACATGTCCTCGACCCGCTTCTCCAGCGCCTCGGCCGCGTAGTTGAACGTCCTCGACAGATCCGCGAGTTCGTCGGTGCCCGACACCCTGAGCCGGGTGTCAAGACGGCCCTCGCCGAGCCGCCGGGCGGCGACCCCCAGCCGGTGCACCGGCTTCAGTACGGTCGTCGCGGCGGCCTGCGCGAGCAGCGCGGAGCCGATCAGGGCGAGCCCGGTGGCGATACCCAGCGACCAGGCCAGGGAGTTGAGGTCCTTGGCCTCCGGTTCGAGGGACTTGAGCATGTAACCGGTCGGGCCGCCGCCGATCACCCGTGTCCCGGCGATCAGATACGGGGTGTCGTGGGCGACGGTCCGCTGCCAGTACAGGTGGTAGGCGTACTTGTTGGCCGAGTCGACCTGCTGCTTCTCGTTCACCGCCTCGCGCAGCGACACGGGCACGTCCTGGAGCGTGAAGCCGTCCAGGGCACCCGAATTGCCGTAGACCGTCCGGCCCTTGGTGTCGGAGGCCACGAGCAGCACGCTGAAGCGCTGGCTGCTGCCCGCCATCTGCCCCGCCGCCTGCTGGAGTTCGTCCTGCGTGGGGTCCTCGGGCAGGGCGCCCGCGCGGTTCTGCATCTCCTGCTGGAAGTCCCGCAGGACCGCGTCCTGGGCGCGGGTGAGCACCGCCTCGCGGTTGAGCCAGTAGGCGATCCCGGACGCGGACACGGCGGCGGTCAGCGCCACCAGGCCGAACACGACGACAAGACGCAGCCGCAGGCTGGTGAAACGCAGCCGTGACCACACACCCTTGCGAGCCGCGAACCAGTCGCGGAGCCCCCCTTGTGCTTCGGTCACTGAGGCGTGTCCAGCCGGTAGCCCACGCCCCGCACGGTACGGATCAGCGTCGGGGACGACGGCACGTCCTCGACCTTGGCACGCAGCCGCTGCACACAGGCGTCCACCAGGCGTGAGTCACCGAGGTAGTCGTGCTCCCACACCAGCCGCAGCAACTGCTGGCGGGACAGCGCCTGGCCGGGTCGCCGGCTCAGCTCAAGGAGCAGCCTGAGCTCGGTCGGGGTGAGCTGGAGGTCCTCGCCGTTCTTCGTCACGGTCATGGCCGCGCGGTCGATGACCAGCGAGCCGAAGCTCGCCGCGTCGGTCGACTCGCGCTCACCGCGGCGCAGCACGGCCCGGATCCGGGCGTCCAGCACCCGCCCCTGGATCGGCTTGACGACATAGTCGTCGGCGCCGGACTCCAGGCCCACCACCACGTCGATGTCGTCGTTGCGGGCGGTCAGCAGGATGATCGGCAGCTGGTCCGTGCGCCGGATGCGCCGGCACACCTCGAACCCGTCGATACCGGGCAGCATCACATCCAGCACGATCAGGTCCGGCCGCTGCTCACGCAGCAGTTTGAGGCCGTCCTCGCCGGTGGCAGCGGTGGCAACCCGATGGCCCTGGCGCGTGAGGCTCAGCTCCAGGGCCGTACGGATGGCGTCGTCGTCCTCGATCAGCAACAGGGAAGGCACGGGCTCATTCTGGCCCATGGAGGGGGTGCGGTACGACCTGTGGGGACACGCAGTCCGTACGGCACCCGTCCGTGGGTGCTCTGTGCAATTCCTGAGACGGACCCCTGTGACAGGTCTGTGACAGTCGGCGGACACGGCCATGAAGGTGCGAGGGCAAGCTTTTCGGCACGGGCAAGGCAGCACCGCCCGGCAGACCGAAACACCGGAAGTCCACGACGGGGGGCGCGAGATGAGCACGCTGCACAGCAACATCACCAGCGCAGTGGTCACGCGCCTGCACGACGTGAACGGGGGCCGGGGTTCCGAGAAGTCCGGTGCCGATGGGGGTCCCGCCCGCGCGAGCGTAGCCGAGCGTGGGGGAGGGCGGGGGTGCGCTCGCGGCACCGGGCGTCAGCACACCGGGTACATGTCGGTGGTTGACACCATCACGGGGGAAACGCACGGGGGATCGTCGTACAGGGAGGGCTCGGGGGAGCGTCGTTCGCTGTCGGAGGCGGAGTTCACCGCCTACGTCCAGGAGCGCCGCGCCTCCCTGTACGCCACCGCGTACCACCTGACCGGTGACCGCTTCGAGGCCGAGGACCTGCTCCAGAGCGCGCTGTTCTCGACGTACCGGGCATGGGACCGGATCAGTGACAAGGCCGCGGTCGGGGGCTACCTCCGCCGCACCATGACGAACCTGCACATCAGCGCGTGGCGCCGCCGCAAGCTGAACGAATACCCGACCGAGGAACTGCCGGAGACGCCCGGCGACACGGACGCGATGCGCGGCACCGAGCTGCGCGCGGTCCTGTGGCAGGCGCTCGCCCGGCTTCCCGAACTCCAGCGCACGATGCTGGTCCTTCGTTACTACGAGGGCCGCACGGACCCGGAGATCGCGGAGATCCTCGACATCAGTGTCGGCACGGTGAAGTCCAGCATCTGGCGGTCCCTGCGCCGCCTGCGCGAGGACGAGGTCCTCAGCTTCGGCCGTGACGAGGAGAACGCCTTCGGGGAGCTCGTGGCCTGAGGGTTGGGGGGACGCAAGGTACGGGGGCCAGGGGTACCGGCTGGGGGGCCGGTACCCGTGGGGGGATCAACGGGGGTCACGGGGGACCAACGGGGACCTGGGGAAGCACCGAGAAGCGGGACTGGAGGGCCGGGGGGTCCGTCCAGTCCCGCTTTGCTGTGTGCCCTCCCAGCTTCTCGCCCACGGTGAAGTCGGCCCTGTCGCAGGGCTCCCGGCCGCTCAGGCCGCCGGAGTCGCCACCGGAGTCGCCGCCGGAGTCGCCGCCGGGCGGCGGCCCGCTGCCGCGGTGGCCAGGCGGCCGAGGGCCTCGTCCTTGCCGCAGCGGTGGGCGCCCAGCGCGGTCTGGCGGGCGATGATCGAGCGCTCCCGGCGCATCAACCGCCAGCCGCGGCGCAGCAGGAAGGGCACGGACTTGCGGCCCTCGCGCAGATCCCGCAGGAACCGGCGGCGGAACGTGCGCACCGGGCCCCGGCTCAGACACAGCGCGTCGGCCAGCACACCGAGCTCCCGGCAGCGGTTGACGATCTCGGCGGCGAAGATGCCCTCCGCGATGAACAGCGGGGTCCGGTCCATCTCGACCGCCTCCTCGCCGGTGCGGGCGCTCAGCGAGATGTCGTAGACCGGGATCTTCGTACGGCCCGTGCGGCACAGGTCGACGATCGCCGCCACCGCGGTGTCCGCGTCCCACGACCCGGGGTGGTCCCAGTCGATGTCGGAGCTCCCCGCCATCAGCGGCAGTGTCGGGTCGTCGCCCTCCTTGTAGAAGTCGTCGAGCCTGAGGACCGGAAGACCGGAACGGGCCGAGAGAAGGGACTTGCCGGAGCCGGAGGGGCCGCAGAGCAGCACGACTCGCGTCGGTATGGGCGGTTGGGGACTCACGGGACACCAGTGTGAGGCATTCACCCGCTGTTCATCGACCCCGCGGGTTGGCTTTGAAGCGTGCGTCACACCTCAACTACCCTTCGTGTCGACACGCTTACCCAGTGCACGGAAAAGGTGGCAGAAACGATGGCCCGACACGCGAACCCGACCGTCCAGCGCACGCTCACCGCCCTCGCGAGCGCGGGTGTCGCACTCGGCGCAGGTGCCGGGGCGGCCGCCGCGGACACCGAGCCGGTTGTCGACGTGCTGCACACCCGGCCCACCTCGCTCGGCAACATCGACCCCCAGGCCGGACTTCGCTCCCTCACCGGCACGGTCGGCTACGTCACCGGCCCGGTCGCCGGCCTCAAGCCGAACCCGCTGGCGGGCACGGGCGTGGACCCGCTGGACAACGGGCTGGGGACCCAGCTGGCGGACTTCCAGCCGCTGACCTCGCAGGCGCTCACCGGTCCGGTCGCGCAGGCGCAGTCGATCGGGAGCATGCCGGTGGTGGGGTCGGTGGCGGGACTGCTGGGCAACTGACTCCGGCGCCACGGCGGAGAGCCGCGCCTTCCCCACCGGACGGAGGGAAAGCGCGGCTCTCCGGCTTCAGGGGCTCAGTACGACGAGCCCGACGCGCCCAGCGACCCCGTCGGGTGCCACACCGTCTTCGTCTCCAGGAACGCCGTCAGACGGTCGATGCCCGGAGCCGCCGTCCAGTCGTCCACAGGCTGTGGACGAAGGACTCGCTTCAGGTTGTCCGCCGCCGCGATCTCCAGCTCCTTCGCGAGGACCTCGTCCGCGCCCGCCAGATCGATCGCGTTGACGTCCTGGTGGGAGGCGAGGGGGGCCGCGATCTCCGCCGTACGGCCCGAGAGGATGTTGACCACGCCCCCGGGGACGTCGGAGGTGGCCAGGACCTCGCCCAGGGACAGGGCGGGCAGGGGAGACCGCTCCGAGGCGATCACGACCGCCGTGTTGCCCGTCGCGATCACCGGGGCCAGCACCGAGACCAGGCCCAGGAACGACGACTCCTGCGGGGCCAGGACGGCCACCACGCCCGTCGGCTCGGGCGAGGACAGGTTGAAGTACGGTCCGGCCACCGGGTTGCCGCCACCGACCACCTGGGCGATCTTGTCGGTCCAGCCCGCGTACCAGACCCAGCGGTCGATCGTCGCCTCGACCTGTTCGGCCGCCCTGGACTTCGACAGCCCCTCGGCGTCGGCCACCTCGTGGACGAACTGCGCCCTGCGGCCCTCCAGCATCTCCGCGACACGGTAGAGGACCTGGCCGCGGTTGTACGCCGTCGCGCCCGCCCAGCCGCCGAACGCCTTGCGCGCGGCCACGACCGCGTCACGGGCGTCCTTGCGGCTCGACTGCGGTGCGTTCGCCAGCCACTTGCCCTTCGAGTCCGTCACCTCGTACACCCGGCCGCTCTCGGAACGCGGGAACTTCCCGCCGACGTACAGCTTGTAGGTCTTGAAGACAGACAGACGCTGCTGCTCGGACTTCTCAGACATCGAGGTACGCCTCCAGGCCGTGGCGGCCGCCCTCGCGGCCGAACCCCGACTCCTTGTATCCGCCGAACGGCGAGGTCGGGTCGAACTTGTTGAACGTGTTGGACCAGACGACCCCGGCCCGGAGCTTGTTCGCGACCGCCAGGATGCGCGAGCCCTTCTCGGTCCAGATGCCCGCCGACAGGCCGTACTGCGTGTTGTTCGCCTTGGCGACCGCCTCGTCGGGCGTACGGAAGGTCAGGACCGACAGCACCGGGCCGAAGATCTCGTCCCTCGCGATGGTGTGCGCCTGGGTGACGTTCGTGAAGAGCGTCGGGGCGAACCAGTAGCCGGAGGACGGGAGTTCGCACTCCGGGGACCAGGGCTCGGCACCCTCGGCCGCGCCCTTGTCGACGAGCGAGGTGATCCGCGCGAGCTGCTCGGCGGAGTTGATCGCGCCGATGTCGGTGTTCTTGTCCAGCGGGTCGCCGAGCCGCAGGGTGGACAGCCGGCGCTTGAGCGAGTCAAGCAGCTCGTCCTGGATCGACTCCTGGACCAGCAGGCGGGAGCCCGCGCAGCAGACCTGGCCCTGGTTGAAGAAGATGCCGTTGACGATCCCCTCGACGGCCTGGTCGATCGGGGCGTCGTCGAAGACGATGTTGGCGCCCTTGCCGCCCAGTTCGAGGGTGAGCTTCTTGCGGGTGCCCGCGACCGTGCGCGCGATCTCCTTGCCGACGGCCGTGGAGCCGGTGAAGGCCACCTTGTTGACGTCCGGGTGCGCGACCAGCGCGGCACCCGTGTCGCCGTAGCCCGGAAGGATGTTGACGACGCCCTTGGGCAGGCCCGCCTGGCGGCAGACGTCCGCGAAGAACAGGGCGGACAGGGGGGTCGTCTCGGCGGGCTTGAGGACGACCGTGTTGCCGGTCGCCAGCGCCGGGGCGATCTTCCACGCCAGCATCAGGAGCGGGAAGTTCCAGGGGATGACCTGGCCGGCCACGCCAAGGGGCTTCGGGCTCGCGCCGAACCCGGCGTGCTCCAGCTTGTCGGCCCAGCCCGCGTAGTAGAAGAAGTGCGCGGCGACCAGGGGGAGGTCGGCGTCGCGGGTCTCCTTGATGGGCTTGCCGTTGTCCAGGGTCTCCAGGACGGCGAGCTCGCGGCTGCGCTCCTGGATGATCCGGGCGATGCGGAACAGGTACTTGGCGCGCTCCGAGCCGGGCAGCGCCGACCACTTCTCGAAGGCCTTGCGGGCGGCCCCCACCGCGCGGTCGACGTCCGCCTCGCCCGCCTGGGCGATCTCGGACAGGACCTCCTCGGTCGACGGGGAGACGGTCTTGAAGACCTTGCCGTCGGCGGCCTCCACGAACTCGCCGTCGATGAACAGACCGTAGGAGGGGGCGATGTCGACGACCGAGCGGGACTCGGGCGCCGGGGCGTACTCGAAAGCGGATGCGGATGCGGATGCCATGGTGATCAGTCCACCGTCACGTAGTCGGGGCCGGAGTAGCGGCCGGTGGCCAGCTTCTGACGCTGCATCAGCAGGTCGTTCAGGAGCGAGGAGGCGCCGAAGCGGAACCAGTGGTTGTCCAGCCAGTCCTCGCCGACGGTCTCGTTGACCAGTACGAGAAACTTGATCGCGTCCTTGGTCGTACGGATACCGCCCGCCGGCTTCACGCCCACCTGCACGCCGGTCTGGGCGCGGAAGTCGCGCACCGCCTCCAGCATCAGCAGGGTGTTCGCGGGAGTGGCGTTGACCGCGACCTTGCCGGTGGACGTCTTGATGAAGTCCGCGCCCGCCAGCATGCCGAGCCAGCTCGCGCGGCGGATGTTGTCGTACGTCGACAGCTCGCCGGTCTCGAAGATGACCTTGAGCCGGGCGTCCGTGCCGCAGACCTCGCGCACGGCGACGATCTCGTCGTACACCTTCAGGTACCTGCCCGCGAGGAACGCCCCGCGGTCGATGACCATGTCGACCTCGTCGGCGCCGGCGGCCACGGCGTCGCGCACGTCGGCCAGCTTCACCTCCAGGGCGGCGCGGCCCGCCGGGAACGCGGTGGCCACGGAGGCGACCTTGACGCCGGAACCGGCGACGGCCTCCTTGGCGACGGCCACCATGTCGGGATAGACGCAGACCGCGGCCGCGGCGGGTGTGGTCCGGTCGGTCGGGTCGGGGCGGACCGCCTTGGCGCCGAGCGCCCGGACCTTGCCCGGGGTGTCCGCGCCTTCCAGCGTCGTCAGGTCGACCATCGAGATGGCGAGGTCGATGGCGTACGCCTTCGCGGTCGTCTTGATGGAACGCGTACCGAGCGAGGCGGCACGCGCCTCCAGGCCGACCGCGTCCACGCCGGGCAGCCCGTGAAGGAACCGGCGCAGACTGCTGTCGGACGCGGTCACGTCCGTGAGCGGGTGTGCGGCTGATGCAGTGGTGGGCATGGTCACCAGACGAGCATATCTACGCGCGTAGCGGCTGTACACCCCGGAGAACGGGTTCCGAGGGCACCCGCGCACGGGCGCGAAGCCGGACGGAGCTTAGGATCGGCCTCATGACGACCGCACCCCCCGAGTCCAGGGACCGCACCTACCGCTCATCCATGGCGTTGATCGGCGGTTTCCTCCTCCTCGTCATCATCGGCTGGCTCGGTATCGACGCCGTCGTCTCCGGCACCGGCCGCACACCGTGGCTCGCGCTCGCCCTCCTGATCCTCGTCGTACCGCTGGTGATCGCCTTCACCCTGCGCCCGGCCGTCTTCGCGAACGACGACCGGCTGCGCGTCCGCAACCCCTTCCGTGTGATCGTGGTGCCGTGGGGGCAGGTCGAGACGTTCCGCTCCGGCTACTCGAACGAGGTGTTCGTCGAGTCCGGCGCCAAGTACCAGCTGTGGGCGATCCCGGTCTCCCTGCGCGGCCGCAAGAAGGCGGCGCGGCAGACGGCCCGGCAGGCCGCCCGGCCGTCCGACGCCCGCCGCTCCGGCAGGGGCCTCGGCCTGTTCGGCGGCGGCATGCAGGCGGACGGCTTCGGCGACCGTACGCCCGTCCCGGAGGGGCCCACCCGGGCCGAGACCGACAAGATCATGGACGAACTGCGCGAGATCCTGGAGGCCCGGGGGAAGGCGAAGACCTCTCAGGGCGAGGTGTCCGTGCGGTGGGCCTACGAGATCATGGGGCCGGCGGTGGCGGGCGCGGTGCTTCTGGCGATCCTGGTGGCGATGGGGTAACGCTTTCCGGGCTTTCCGGGCTTTTACGGGGTGCCGGGTCTTTCGGGGTGCCGTCGTTGTCGTGGGGTGCCGTGGGGTGGGGCCCGGGTGAGTCTGGGTGAGTCTGGGTTACGGCGGGCTTGGGCGGAGAGGGGCGGCCCGGACGGGGGACGGGGCCGCCCCTCAGCTCGGCTGTCGGGCGTCAGATGCCGGCTGCCGCAGAGAGGTCCCGCTTGATGGCGGTCAGCAGGTCCGTCGCCCTGGCGCGGGCCGCCGGGAGGTCGGCGTGGGTGGCCACCGGGACGACCACTTCCAGGTAGCACTTCAGCTTGGGCTCGGTGCCGCTCGGGCGGACGATGACCCGCGCGCCGTCCAGCGTGTAGCGCAGGCCGTCGGTGGGCGGGAGCTTGTCCGTGCCGCGCGTGAGGTCCTCGGCCTTCGTGATGGCCAGGCCCGCGAGCTCGGTCGGCGGGTGCTCGCGGAGCTGCTCCATCGCCCGGGCGATGACCGACAGGTCCTCCACGCGCACCGAGAGCTGGTCCGTGGCGTGCAGGCCGTGGGTCACGGCGAGGTCGTCGAGGAGGTCGGGAAGCGTGCGGTTCTGTTCCTTCAGCCCGGAGGCGAGCTCCGTGATGAGGAGGGCCGCGGTGATGCCGTCCTTGTCCCGGACGCCCTCGGGGTCCACGCAGTAGCCGAGGGCCTCCTCGTAGCCGTAGCGCAGGCCCTCCACACGGGCGATCCACTTGAAGCCGGTGAGGGTCTCCTCGTAGGGCAGGCCCGCCTTCTCGGCGATCCGGCCGAGGAGGGAGGAGGAGACGATCGACTCGGCGAAGGTGCCGCGCACTCCGCGGGCCACCAGGTGGGCGGCGAGGAGGGCGCCCACCTCGTCGCCCCGCAGCATGTGCCAGGTGCCGGCTTCCTTGACGGCGACCGCGCAGCGGTCCGCGTCGGGGTCGTTCGCGATGATCAGGTCCGGGTCCGTCTCCCCGGCCTTCGCGAAGGCCAGGTCCATCGCGCCGGGCTCCTCCGGGTTGGGGAACGCGACGGTCGGGAAGTCGGGGTCGGGCTCCGCCTGCTCTGCGACGAGTTCCGGGGCGGGGAAGCCGGCGCGGGCGAAGGCGGCGAGGAGGGTGTCCTTGCCGACTCCGTGCATCGCCGTGTAGACCGTGCGGGCCGTGCGGGGGGAGTTCTCGGCGAGTACGGCGTCCGTGCGGGCGAGGTAGGCGTCCAGGACGCTGTCGTCGAGGGTCTCCCAGCCGGTGCCGGGGCGGGGGACGTCGTCGAGGGAGCGGACGGCGGCGATCTCGGCGGCGATCTCCGCGTCGGCGGGCGGGACGATCTGGGAGCCGTCGCCCAGGTAGACCTTGTAGCCGTTGTCGCGGGGCGGGTTGTGGCTCGCGGTGACCTCCACGCCGGCCACCGCGCCGAGGTGCCTTATCGCGTACGCGAGGACGGGGGTGGGGAGGGGGCGGGGGAGGACCGCCGCGTTGAGGCCCGCGCCGGTCATCACGGCCGCGGTGTCGCGCGCGAAGTCCTCGGACTTGTGGCGGGCGTCGTAGCCGATGACCACGAGGCCGTCGGTGCTGCCGTTCTTCTTGAGGTACGCGGCGAGGCCGGCGGCGGCTCGGATGACGACCGCGCGGTTCATGCGCATCGGTCCTGCGCCGAGTTCGCCGCGGAGGCCGGCGGTGCCGAACTGGAGGGTGCCGGCGAAGCGGGCGGCGAGTTCGGTGACGTCTCCGGCCTCGATGAGCTTGGCGAGCTCGTCGCGGGTGTCCGGGTCGGGGTCCTCGGCGAGCCAGGTCCTGGCCCGGGCGATGAGATCGTCTTGCACGGTTGCGTCAGCCTCTCGTTGTGGGTCCGTGGGTCCGTGGGTCCGTGGGTCCGTGGGTCCGTGGGTCCGTGGGTCCGTGCGGGTTCGGTGGGGGCGGGCGTTTTTGCGCAGTTCCCCGCGCCCCTGATGCCTGCGGCGCAGCTGCGGGTCCGGTGGGGGCTTGTGTAGCGCG
>NZ_KB911586.1:379923-466060 GCF_000383615.1 Streptomyces canus 299MFChir4.1
CGACCTGCTGGCGTTCACCGCGTTCCCGCGTGAGATCTGGCGGCAGATCTGGTCGAACAACCCGCAGGAACGGCTGAACAAGGAAATCCGCCGCCGCACCGACGTGGTCGGCATCTTCCCCGACCGCACCGCCCTCATCCGGCTCGTCGGCGCGGTCCTGGCCGAGCAGAACGACGAGTGGACCGAAGCCCGCCGCTACATGGGCCTCGACCTGCTCGCCAAGGCCCGCCTCCACCCGATCGAGTCAGAAAACGACGACACCGTCGTGCCCACCGAACTCACCGCATAGCCTCAAAGAAGAGATCACCGAGTGGCCGTCGATACACCACTCCCGCGGACGTGACCCCCCGTGTGACGGTCTGAGCGTGGATAACAGCTGTTCGCTGGACGAGGGTGTGTTCCAGGCCAGCGTCCCACCGTTGGAACTCCGCTACCTCAACCCAGCTCTCTCCCCGCACAAGCCGAAGCGGGCCAGGAGTGTCGAGGTCCGAGACCATGTGGCTGCGCAGCTTCTTCTTGAGCTTCTCGGCGATCTCAAAGCTGGTTTTCTCCTGGTCGCGACCGGTCAGGTCGAGTCCACTGCCGGCCACCCCAAGTTTGAGTGCGGACTTGACGCGGGGGTCGAGCCGGACTCCGTTGTCATCGATGACCTCGCCGACGAGCCGCTCGGACCAGTAGACGTACCTGCCTACGGGCTTGGGCAACACTGACCTCCTCGGAGATCGGGCCCAGCCTTCGGGAAGTCAGGGCCGCGGGTATGGGGAAGCGCACAGTCACTGGTGCCGGACTCACGACTCCCTACGGCCGAGGGCACTCCTATGAGGGCTGGCCGCGGGAGGTGGTACTGCGGTTACGCAGCTGACGCTGTTCCGATGCTCTCTATGATCTGCGGGGGTAGGACGGCTCGCGCAAGGCTGCTCTCAGGAGAAGCGAGGTAGTCCAGGAGCCGTGTTGGCTGCTCCGGTCGGCCGAGGGGGACGGGTTCCACGCGGCGCCACCCCCTGGCGGACGCCGCCTTGACAGCCGTCAGGTAGGTGCCGTCGCTGATGCGGCCCAGTGTCCGTGCGCGCATCAGCAAGGCGGCGAGGGACACTTGCCAGAACCGCTTAAGTTCGAACAAGGTCGACCAGTCGACCGTGGTGGGCAACTGGTCGTGGATGTCGTCGGCAGGCATCAAGAAAGCTGCCGCGAACTGATGTGCCTGGGTCTCGACCTCTTTGACACCCCAGATCTGCTCACCGTGCATCACCAGGTGGGCGAGCTCGTGCGTGGCGTCGAACCGGGATCGAGCGCGGTCGTTCTTGTCGGTGCCCAAAACGACGACCGGGTGGTCGGCGAAGGGCAGGGAGAAGGCATCAACGTCCGCACTGTCCAGGGGAAGACGGATCACGGCAACTCCGTGCGCTTCCAGAAGCTCGACGACATTGGGAACCGGGCCCCGTGATACTCCCCACATGGCCCGAACCCTGGCCGCGGTCTGCTCGATCTCGGCTGCTGGAGCCTCAAGCCCACTCACCGGAATCATCGGCACATCACCCGCACAGAATCGTTGCGCGGCCGAGGCCCGGACGGCGAGGTCGTGGGCAACGTGAGCGATTGCCCGGGCACGGCGACGGTCGACTACCGATGTCCTGCGCAGCGACCGGAAGAAGCCCTCATGACTCTCGACCATCGCCTCATGAAAGAACCCGGCGGGCACCATGAGGATCTTGGCCAGAATTCCGACCGTCTCCGGGCTTGGGCGCGCCGAACCGCTCTCGAACTGGCTGATCGCGGCAGGCGTGAGCCCTGCCTCTCGAGCCAGCTGCGCCTGGCTTAGCCCGGCCAACTCGCGGGCTGTTCGAAGTCGAGTGCGCTCGAACGCCTGCGTGTTCATCTCTCCCCTTGCTTGCCCTTGCCTGATCTTGGTCCCCACATATTGGCGGATCGTGAAAGCCGCGCACGCCTCCGGGGGGCGCCACGGGCATAAGCACTACGATCTGAGTGTAGAAGGCCGCGCGGAAAACAGTGCCGTGATATTAAGTACACTCGATGGTGGAGATCCGGCCCGCCGGGCCGGATCTTCTGTGGGCTGCAGCGCTGGGGGCGGTTGAACTGACAGAGCGTTTCCAGATCTTGGCCTTGGATGGCGGAGGTTTTCGAGGCATGTTCTCCGCGGCGGTCCTGACCCGCTTGGAGGAGGATCTCGGCACTCGGATCGTCGATCACTTCGACCTGATCGCAGGCACCTCGACGGGTGGCATCATCGCGCTGGGTCTCGGCCTCGGGCTGTCCCCCCGGGAGATCCTCACCTTCTACACGGAGCACGGCCCGCGGATCTTCCGAGATCGCAGCCGGATGCGCGGTATCCGGCACCTGATGCGGGCGAAGTACGGCTCCGAGCCGCTGGCCGCAGCGCTCACCGAGGTGTTCGGCGACCGAACCTTCGGTGAGAGCACCAAGCGGCTCGTGATCACCTCGTACAACATCGCCGCCGATGACGTCTACCTCTTCCGGACCCCGCACCTGCCCACCCTGAAACGGGACTGGCGCGAGAAGGCCGTGAACGTCGCACTCGCCACCTCCGCCGCGCCGACCTACCTGCCCGGGATGCCGCTGGACGGCGCGCGGCTCATCGACGGCGGGGTGTGGGCGAACAACCCGACCATGGTCGCGCTGACCGAGGCGGTGGGGCCGCTCTCCGTTCCACACAAGTCGATCCGGGTGTTCAGCCTCGGAACCACGATGGACGTTCGCAGCCGCCATCGCCGTCTTGATCGCGGCGGTCTGCTGCCCTGGGCCAGCGACGCGGTGGAGGTGCTCATGCGGGCACAAAGCGAGAGCGCCGCCAAGCAGGTGAAGCACTTCGTCGGGAAGTCCAACGTGCTCCGCCTCAATCCGACGGTGCCGACCGGCGCCGTCGTGCTGGACAAGGTCAACACCGAGACCCTCTACGGACTCGCCGGCCACGTCAGTCGCGACGCCTCGCCAACTGTCCACCGCATGTTCTGCGATCACCGTGCCCCGGTGTTCGTTCCGTACTACCCCGCAAGTGAGGAATGACGTGGACTCGCTCGATCAAATGCTGTCGATGCTGCTCGACGGCGCTGTGGAGGTGCTCGACATCTCCCCCGACCTGTATGACAACGCCGTCGGACGCTACGAGGAGGTCGGAACCTGGCTCGCCGAGCACGGCAGCCCGGGGTGGCAGATCTACCCCCAGGGCTCCTTCCGTCTGGGTACTGTCGTCCGCCCTGGCACGCCCAGCGGCGAGTACGACATCGACCTGGTCTGCTGGCTGCCGTTGCACCACGAGAGCACGACGCAAGAGAAGCTCAAGCAGCGAGTCGGCGACCAGTTGACCGCCTACAGTCAGTGGAAGCAGGAACAGGGCGACACCGACGGCCCAGAGACCCTCGAACCCCGTCGTCGCTGCTGGACCCTGGGGTATCCGGGCTTCCACCTTGACGTCCTGCCCGCCATCCCGGACCAGGACCACCAGCCCACCGGCATCCGCCTGACGGACAAGGACCTCTGGGAATGGCAACGCAGTAACCCCATCGGATACGCGGACTGGTTCCGGCAGCGCTCAGAACTGTCCCTTCAGATCCTGGACAAGCGGCACGCCAGCGTCGCGGACGTCCCGACCTGGCCGGTCCGCAGCCCGCTGCAGCGCGTCGTGCAGATCCTAAAATGGCACTGCATGATCAAGTTCGCGGAGGACTCCGACAACCGCCCCCCGTCCATCCTCATCACCACGCTCGCCGGACATGCCTACTCCGGCGAGGAGGATCTGTTCACCGCTGTGCGCAGCGTGCTGGACAACATGACGGGCTTCATCGAGAAGCGCGACGGCAAGTGGTGGGTGCCCAACCCGGCACATGAGGAAGAGAACTTCACCGACAAGTGGAACGAGTACCCCGAGCGGCGGAGAGCTTTCCACGCCTGGTTCGACGAGATCGCCACGACCGTCACCGAACTCGCCGGCATGGAAGGTAAGGGCCTGCCCGCCGTCTTTGACCGCCTCGTCAAATCCTTCCAACACGACCCCATGCTCCGGTCCTACGAGCGCTACGCCGCCCGTATGGGGAGTGCCACCAACCATCGGATGGGTGCCACAGGACTGCTATCTGCGTCCGCGACCGGGCCCCGCAAGCGGGAGCACACCTTCCATGGCCAGCATTCCCACCCGCGCGATTAACCTCGGCCTCCAGCTGGCCTCTATCAGGGCCGTCCTTCCCGAGGCACAGGGAACCGTGCGTGGTGGCGAACTCGCCTGCACGGTCGCCCTGCAACCCACCCCCGCCAGCCAGTGCTACACGGTGCGGATCGCCTACCGGCACCGGCATCGACCGCGCGTAACGGTTATCGACCCGCCCTTGACTCTGCATCCACGAGCCACGGCCCTGCCGCACGTCTATCCTGGGGGCGACCTCTGCCTGCACCTGCCGGGGGAGTGGAAGGAGCACATGCTCCTGTCACACACGATCCTGCCGTGGGCCTCGGAGTGGCTCCTGCACTACGAACTGTGGCGGGTCACGGGGCGCTGGGCTGGCAGCGGACACGACTACGCGGTGCCACGGGCCCAATAGGAAGCGCAAGGGAGGGGGTGATGTTGACCCCTCACTGCGTGGTGAGCGCTGACCGTACACCTGATCTTGCGGCCCGGCCGTTCGGGAGCGGGATTTCGAACTCGGCTCCCAAATGGCTCCCAAAACGGCCCCCGGAACCACTCAGGGGCCCGACCCGCTAAGCGGATCAGGCCCCTGACCTGGTACTTCACTGTCGGGGTGGCGGGATTTGAACCCACGACCTCTTCGTCCCGAACGAAGCGCGCTGCCAAGCTGCGCTACACCCCGATTGTCGCTGCTCGTCGCGGCGACGTCGTTTACTTTAGCCCACCGGTGGCTGGAGACGAAATCCGGTTTTGGCGCGGTGGCGGGTGGGGTTCGGGCGGACGTGGTCGAGGGCGACCAGGAGGATCGCGAGGGCGTAGAAGGAGAGGCCGAGGAGGAGGGCGTTGCCGAGGACGTTCTTGTAGCCGTGAAGGTCGACGTCCAGGAAGGGGTAGAGGTAGCGGCCCGGTGTGCCCGGGGGGATCAGTTCGCCCCGGGTGAAGGAGAACAGCAGGTACGCCAGGGGGTAGAGCAGCCACGTCGCCGCCTGGCGCAGGTGCAGGCGGCCGGGGGGTGTCAGCAGGAGCCAGTCCGCCAGGGCCGCCGCGGGGATCGCCGTGTGCAGGAGATGGGCGGTCACCGCGTGCCAGCCCGTCGGGTGCGCCGCCTCGCCGGTCAGGAGGAAGGGACTCGCCGCGTTCGCCAGCAGCACGTGGTGGACCAGGGCCGTGATCGTGACGTACAGGAGAGCCGCGCCCGTCAGAGCGGACGGGAGGGGGCGGCGGGCGGTCCAGGCCCTGCGCGCCGACAGCAGGAGCACCATCGTCAGCAGGATCGTGCTCTGGACCGAGAAATAGCTCAGGGTGCGGACGGTGCTGCCCAGGAGCAGTTCGACGGTCACTGTCCCCGCGGCCACCAGGGCCACCAGCACCCGGTAGGCGGCGGTCACGGGATGGCGTACGGGAGCCACCACCGCCGTGGCGGGGACGGGCGAGGGCAGGAATGCGGGCATGCCCGGGAGGGCGGGGAGGTCCGGGATGTCCCTCGGTATTGGCGCGGTCATGCCTTCACGGTAGGCATATCAGGCAAAAGGGGCGATACGGGCGAGCCGTGTGAGTGAGCGCTTCAACACGCCCCAACGCTTCCCGCGCCCTCCTACTCCCTGCCCACCAGCGTCAGCAAGGTCACCTCCGGCGGGCACGCGAACCGCACCGGCGTGTAGCGGCTGGTGCCGCAGCCCGCCGACACGTGCAGGTACGACGTCCTGCCCTCCGCCGTGTGCCGGGACAGACCCTTCACCCGGTCGGTGTCCAGGTCGCAGTTCGTGACGAAGGCGCCGTAGAAGGGGAGACAGAGCTGGCCGCCGTGGGTGTGGCCGGCCAGGATCAAGGGGTAGTCGTCGGCCGCGAACGCGTCCAGGACGCGCAGGTACGGCGCGTGCACGACGCCCATCGAGAAGTCCGCCGCGCTCGACGGGCCGCCGGCCACCTCGGCGTAACGGTCCCGCTTGATGTGCGGGTCGTCCAGGCCGGTCAGCTCGACCGACACGCCCTCGATCTTCAGCATGCCCCGAGTGTTGGTGAGGTTCTGCCAGCCCGCCGCGTCGAAGCCGTCCCGCAGGTTCTCCCACGGGTTGTGGGTGACCCCTACGGCGGGGGCGTTGCCGTTCAGGCCGTGGCGGCCCTGGGCCTTCTCGTACAGGTAGCGGGCGGGGTTACGGAACGTGGGGCCGTAGTAGTCGTTGGAGCCGAAGACGTACGCGCCCGGGAACTCCATCAGCGGGCCCAGCGCGTCCAGGACCTCCGGGACGCCCTCCGGGTCCGAGAGGTTGTCGCCCGTGTTGATCACGAAGTCGGGGCGCAGGCCCGCCAGTGAACGCAGCCATCGCTGCTTCTTGCGCTGGCCGCCGACCATGTGGATGTCGGAGACCTGGAGCACCCGCAAGGGGCGCATGCCGGGCGGCAGGACGGGGACCGTCACTCGTCGCAGCCGGAAGGAACGGGCTTCGAAACCCGCCGAGTAGACGAGACCGGCGGCGCCAACCGCCGCGATTCCCAGGGGAACTCCGTATCGCGAGCGCATGCCTCCATCGTGTCAGATCCCGAGCACCTCCTTGACCGGGCGCCCGCCGTCCCGTAACGCCCGCCCCCACCCCACTGAGCTCCGTCGTTAATGCACGGGCACCCCGCCCCCCACACCTGCGACAATCACCCCCATGACCACGCTCAAGTCGAAGCTGCAGGAAGACCTCAACGCCGCGATCAAGGGGCGCGACGAGCTGCGCTCCTCGACGCTCCGGATGACGCTCGCCGCGATCACCAATGAGGAGGTCGCGGGCAAGGAGAAGCGTGAGCTCTCCGATGCCGAGGTGCTGAAGGTGATCACCAAGGAGGCGAAGAAGCGCCGCGAGGCCGCGGACGCCTTCGCTCAGGGTGGTCGTGCCGAGTCCGCCGAGCGGGAGAAGGCGGAGGGCGCGGTTCTCGCCGAGTACCTGCCCCAGCAGCTCAGCGACGAGGAGCTGAACGACATCGTCGCCCAGGCCGTCCAGGAGGCGAAGGCGGCCGGTGCCGAGGGGCCGCGGGCCATGGGCGCCGTGATGAAGATCGTGAACCCGAAGGTGGCCGGCCTGGCCGAGGGCGGCCGCGTCGCCGCCGCGGTGAAGAAGAACCTGGCCGGCTGAGAACAGCAGCCGACAGCCGTACAGCCGACAGTCGTACAACCGACAGTCGTACGAGAGCCCGGTCCCGCGTGTTCAGCGGGGCCGGGCTCTCATCCGTACGCAGGCCTGCGGGCGTCAGCCGCGCCCGCCTCCGCCTCCGTTGCCGTTCCCGTTGCCCTGGATGAAGCCCTCCGGGATCGAGAAGGTCGGCGTCGGGAAGGTGGTGTTGCCGTTGTTCCCACCGTTGTCGTTGCCGCCGTTGTCGTTCCCGCGGTTGTCGCCGTTGTCACCGTCGTCGTGGCCCTTGCCGGGGTTTTCCTTCTTCGGCATGTCCGGGATGTAGACGGTGTTGAACTGCGGGGCGTCCTTGCCCTCCAGGGCGCCGCTCATCATGTCGCGCCAGATCGGGCCGGGGACCTGGCCGCCGAACACCTTCTCGTTCCATTCGCCGCCGATGCGGATGTACTGCATCTTGCGCTTGTGCGCCGGGTCGCCGACCCAGACCGCGCCGGCCATGTTCGGCGTGTAGCCCACGAACCAGGCCGCGTAGCGCTCGTCGGTCGTACCCGTCTTGCCCGCGCTGTCACGGCTGGGGCCGAGGCCCGCCTTCGAACCCGTGCCGTCCTCGACCACGCCCTTGAGGAGCGTGTTGATGGTGTCCGCGGTGTTCTCCGACATCGCCCGCGAGCAGGTCGACTTCGGGACCCGGAGGGACTTCGACTTCTCGCCGACCCGCTGGGTGATCGACTCGATCGCGACCGGGGTGCAGTACATCCCGCGCGAGGCGAAGGTCGCGTACGCGTTCGCCATGGTCAGCGGGGACATCTCCTGGGTGCCCAGGGCGATCGACGGGGCCTGCTGGATCTTGCGGCCGTCGGCGCGCTGGACGCCCATCTTCGCGGCCATCTCCGTCACCGGGCAGATGCCGATGTCGCTGATCAACGACACGTAGTAGGTGTTGACCGACTTGGCGGTCGCCGTCTTCATGTCGTACGGGCCCTTTTCGGAGGTGTTCTCGTTGGTGACCGGGACGCCCTTCTCGTTCCAGACACCGCCGTTGCACTCCTGGACCGGGGCCGGGTAGTCCATCTTGTACGGCGAGGGGTAGATCTTCGTCGCCGGTGTGCCGCCCTCTATGGCGGCCGCGGCCACGATCGGCTTGAACGTCGATCCGGGCTGGTAGCCCGCGCCGCCGCCCATGTCCGAGTTGACCGAGAGGTTGAGCGTCGTCTCGTTCTTCTTGTTGTTGATGCCGTACGGCCGCGACTGGCCCATCGCGAGGATCTTGCCGGTGCCGGGTTGGACGATGGTCGCGGCGGTGGCCACCTCGTCGCTCTGGTAGACGTGCTCCTTGATGGAGTTCTGGGCCGACTTCTGGGCCTGCGGGTCCATCGTGGTCCGGATCGTCAGACCGCCCTGGTTCCAGACCTTGGCGCGGGCCTCCTTCGTCTTGCCGAAGACCGGGTCGGTCAGGAAGACCTCACGGACGTAGTCGCAGAAGAAGCCGGCGCCCTTGACCGCCGTGATGCAGCCGTTCTTCGGCTTGCTGACCTTGAGGCCCAGCGGCTGCTCCTTGGCCCTGTCGGCCTCCGCCTGGGAGACGTCACCGACCTCGGCCATGCGCTGGAGCACGGTGTTGCGGCGCTTGGTCGCCTCGGCCTCGTCGTTGACCGGGTCGTAGCGGCTCGGGGACTGGACGATGCCCGCGAGCAGCGCCGACTGCTCCAGGTCGAGGTCCTTGGCGTGCCGCGAGAAGTAGCGCTGGGCGGCGGCCTCGACGCCGTACGCCTGCTGGCCGAAGAAGGTGATGTTCAGGTAGTTCTCGAGGATCTTCTTCTTGCCGAGTTCCTCTTCGAGCTGGATCGCGTACTTCAGCTCGCGGATCTTGCGGCCGATGGTCTGCTGGGTGGCCTCGGCGACCTTCGTCGGGTCGTCACCGGCCTCCTCCACCGCGACGTTCTTCACGAGCTGCTGCGTCAGCGTGGAGGCGCCCTGGGCCACCCCGCCGCTCTGGGCGTTCTTGTTGAGCGCGCGCAGGACGCCCTTCAGGTCGACCGCGCCGTGCTGGTAGAAGCGGGAGTCCTCGATCGCGACGATCGCCTTCTGCATGTACGGCGAGATGTTCTTGAGATCGACCACCGTACGGTCGCGCGAGTACACCGTGGCGATGGTGCCGCCCTCGCTGTCGAGGATCGTGGTGCGCTGGCTCAGCGGCGGGGTCTTCAGGTTGGTCGGGAGCTCGTCGAAGCTCTCCACCGTCCCCTTGGCCGCGAGCCCCAGCGCGCCGGCCGCGGGCAGCGCGATGCCGGCCATCACCGCTCCCGCGAGGACACTGACACCGAGGAACTTGGCGGCCTGCTGCGTGGGCGACAGACCGCCGCCCGAGCGCTTCTTCGACATAGGGGCAGCCTAATCCGTACTCATGAGCGTTCAGGGCGAGCCCATGTCACGGCATGGCGACGGAAGCGGGCACCACCGCCCCGGAGCGGGCATGGCGACAGGAGCGCCCTACCTTCTCATTCGCCGGACACGCGCACAGGCCTTGGCCTAAGCTGCTCTCAACTGTCACAGCAGTAGGGCCACGTATCAATACGTCCGGCGACCCCGAATCGTTCCGGAGGTTCCCCGACTTTTTTGGTGGGGACGTGTCCGAATCCGCCTCGTGTGTCATCAGGTGCCCGTTGTGACGCAAGACAAGTGTCCTGGTTTGCCGGGATAGTCATGTATGTCGCGGGCTCACTCCCCCGGGTGATCTGCCGCTTACGCATAGTCCGTTCGGGCCATTCAAGATTGGGCCCGAAGGGGGTGTTGCGCTGTGCCTCCCTTCCGTAACGTCCTCAACTGGCGGCGGTGAATATGCCGCTGCCGCCGTGGGGGAGCCTCGATTCGGGAGAGGACGGCGCCGGTATGGGCTGGGTAGTCGACTGGAGTGCGCAGGCGGCCTGCCGCACTACCGATCCGGATGAACTGTTCGTTCAAGGAGCAGCGCAGAACCGGGCGAAGGCGGTGTGCACCGGATGTCCGGTGCGTACGGAGTGCCTCGCCGATGCGCTGGACAACCGCGTCGAGTTCGGCGTGTGGGGAGGCATGACGGAGCGCGAGCGCCGCGCGCTGCTGCGTCGGCGGCCGACGGTGACGTCGTGGCGCAGGCTGCTGGAGACGGCACGCGTCGAGTACGAGCGGGGGGTCGGCATCCTGCCGCTCGAAGACGACGAGATCTACGAGAACTACGCGGCGGTGGGCTGAGCGGGGACACGCCCCGTTGAGGGGGACGCACCCCTGCTGAGGGGACGCACCCCTCGGGTCAGCCGACCCAGGTCAGCCGATTCGGGTCAACCGACTCAAGTCGGTCGACTCGGATCAGTCGACGGCAGTCTCGGGCAGCTCCGGCTGCCCTGCCGCGAGCCGGTTTCCGATGTCCCGCAGTCCCGCAAGGTCGTGCACATCGCCGGGCAGCGCGGCCACTTCGGCCACCGCCACCTCGGGGTGGAGCGCGGTGAAGCGGTCACGCGTGCGCTGCTCGCGGGAGAGCAGTTGCATACGGTCGGCGTGCAGCTTCAGCAGGCCCGCGGTGAGCTGGTCGACGGACCGGTCAGCCGGATGGGCGGACCGCTCCTTCTCCGTGCGCTTCGAGCTCGGGTTCTCCGAGTGGGCGGGGGAGCCTTCGTCAGGAGCCGGGGCCTCGGAAGCGGGAGATTCTGAACTGCCGTACGTGTCGGAAGAGTTACGAAGTCCAGCTTTCCCGCCCTCCTGATCGACAATGCGGGGCTCTTCAAGATTTTCCACGGCCCCGGGATTTTCGGCGGTCTCGGGGCTCTCGGGGCCCTCCGCGGTCTCGAGGTTCTCCGCGGCGGCGAGCGCCCGCTCGGCCGAGAGCCGTTCGGCGCCGCTGCCGTGGACCCGGTTGAGCACCAGACCGGCGAGCGGCATGCGCTCCGCGGCCAGCCGCTCCACGAAGTACGCGGCCTCGCGCAGCGCGTCCCGCTCCGGGGCCGCGACCACCAGGAACGCCGTCCCGGGCGCCTGGAGCAGCTTGTACGTCGCGTCCGCGCGCGTGCGGAAGCCGCCGAAGGTCGTGTCCATCGCGGCCACGAACGTCTGGACGTCCTTGAGGAGCTGACCGCCCAGCAGTTTGCCGAGGGTGCCGGTCATCATCGACATCCCGACGTTCAGGAACTTCATCCCCGCCCGTCCGCCGAGCTTGGCCGGGGCGGTGAGCATCCGGATGAGCCTTCCGTCGAGGAAGGAGCCGAGCCGCTTCGGCGCGTCCAGGAAGTCGAGGGCGGAGCGGGAGGGGGGTGTGTCGACGACGATCAGGTCCCACTCCTCCCGGGCCCGCAACTGCCCGAGCTTCTCCATCGCCATGTACTCCTGCGTGCCCGCGAAGCCCGCAGAGAGCGACTGGTAGAAGGGGTTGGCCAGGATCGTGGCGGCCCGCTCGGCGTCCGCGTGCGCCTCGACGATCTCGTCGAAGGTGCGCTTCATGTCGAGCATCATCGCGTGCAGTTCGCCGCTCGCGGAGTCGTCGAGACCCTTCACCCGGCGCGGGACGTTGTCCAGCGAGTCGATGCCCATCGACTGGGCGAGCCGGCGGGCCGGGTCGATGGTGAGGACGACCACCTTGCGGCCCCGCTCGGCGGCGCGCAGCCCGAGGGCCGCGGCGGTCGTGGTCTTGCCGACGCCGCCCGAGCCGCAGCAGACCACGATCCGGGTCTTCGGGTCGTCGATGAGGGGGTCGAGGTCGAGCACCGGCGCGGGGGTGAGGCGGTGATGGCGGTCCGGGTGCGGATTGTGGGGCGTTCGGTTGTGCCGGTCGGCGTCCGGACTCATGACATCCCCTGCTTCCGCAGCTCGGTGGCCAGTTCGTACAGACCCGCCAGGTCCATGCCCTCGGTCAGCAAGGGCAGTTCGTGCAGCGGCAGCCCCAGTTCGCCGAGGACCGAGCGCTGTTCGTGCTCCAGCGCGTACCGCTCGGCGTACTCCTCGGCCTGCTGGACCAGCGGGTCGACGAGCTTCTCGGCGTTGCCCCCGCGGCGGGCGCCGCCGAGGCCGGCCGAGGACAGCGCCTTCGCCACGGCTGAACGCGGCGTGGTTCTTACGAGTTCCAGATCGGTGCCGTCCAACACCTCCGGGCGCACCATGTTCACGACGATCCGGCCCACGGGGAGTTGGGCGGCCCGCAGTTCGGCGATGCCGTCCGCGGTCTCCTGGACGGGCATCTCCTCCAGGAGGGTCACCAGGTGGACGGCGGTCTCCTTGGACTTCAGCACCCGCATCACGGCCTGCGCCTGATTGTGTATCGGGCCGATCTTGGCGAGTCCCGCGACCTCGTCGTTGACGTTCAGGAAGCGGGTGATACGGCCCGTGGGGGGCGCGTCCATCACGACGTAGTCGTAGACGAAGCGGCCGGACTTGCTCTTGCGGCGGACCGCCTCGCACGCCTTGCCCGTCAGGAGGACGTCTCTGAGGCCGGGCGCGATGGTGGTCGCGAAGTCGATCGCGCCGAGCTTCTTCAGGGCGCGTCCCGCTCCGCCGAGTTTGTAGAACATCTGGAGGTAGTCCAGAAGGGCCAGTTCGGGGTCTATGGCCAGTGCGTACACCTCCCCGCCCCCTGGAGCGACGGCGATCTTCCGCTCCTCATAGGGCAGCGCCTCCGTTTCGAAGAGCTGCGCGATTCCCTGGCGACCCTCCACCTCGACGAGAAGCGTCCGCTTCCCCTCGGTGGCGAGGGCCAGCGCGAGGGCTGCGGCGACCGTGGTCTTTCCGGTCCCGCCCTTGCCGCTGACGACCTGGAGCCTGCTCACGTATTCGAGCGTAACCAGTCGGCGGCGAACCTAAGCAGGAGGCTGTGGATAACGCGGGTACCGGCTGTGGGGAGCAGCGCCTGAAAGCCGGGGGTGAGCAGCGGCTAAAGTCGGCCGCATGACCAAGAAGTGGGAATACGCGACCGTGCCGCTGCTCGTCCACGCCACGAAGCAGATTCTGGACACCTGGGGCGAGGACGGGTGGGAGCTCGTGCAGGTCGTGCCCGGGCCGAACAACCCCGAGCAGCTGGTGGCGTACCTGAAGCGGGAGAAGGCCGCGTGAGCGGGGGCGGGGCGGTCGAGGCGCGGCTCGCGGAGCTGGGGCTGACGCTGCCGGCGGTGGTGCCGCCGCTGGCCGCGTACCAGCCGGCCGTGCAGTCGGGTGTGTACGTGTACACCTCGGGTCAGCTGCCGATGGTCGACGGGAAGCTTCCGGTCACCGGGAAGGTGGGCGCGGAGGTCACGGCCGAGGAGGCGAAGGAGCTGGCCCGCACGTGTGCGCTGAACGCGCTGGCGGCGGTGAAGTCCGTGGCCGGTGACCTGGACCGGATCGCGCGTGTGGTGAAGGTCGTGGGGTTCGTGGCGTCGGCCTCGGACTTCACGGGACAGCCGGGTGTGATCAACGGGGCGAGCGAGTTGCTGGGCGAGGTGCTTGGCGAGGCGGGTGTGCACGCGCGTAGTGCGGTGGGGGTGGCTGTGCTGCCGCTGGATGCGCCGGTTGAGGTTGAGGTGCAGGTGGAGCTGATCGCTGAGGCGTGACGCCTCCGGCGGTTGAGCGGGGTCTTGTGTGGGTGCGGGTGTGGGTGCGGGTTGGTGGGGGCGGGCGTTTTTGCGCAGTTCCCCGCGCCCCTGATGCCTGCGGCGCAGCTGCGGGTCCGGTGGGGGCTTGTGTAGCGCGTGGGGGGGGGGGGGGGGGGGCGCCGCGGGGGGCGGGTGTTATGTGCGGTGGGGGTGGCGGGGGGACGCCGGCCGCTGCGGGCGGACACCCCCCACCCCGTCCCCTGCCCGCCGTACGCGGCCAACGGCCCGTCGTGGCGCCGGTGACTGCACCCACCCAGGGGCGCGGGGAACTGCGCGACCAGCCCCCACGCACCCGTGGCCGCCCGACAACCTGACCCGGCACCTCCGTAGGCGCCCCGCCCAAGCCCAGCGCAGCTGCCCGCGGGGAACTGCGTGACCAGCCCCCACGCACCCGTGGCCGCCCGACAACCTGGCCCGGTGCCCTCAGAGGTGCCCGGCCCTCGAACATCTGCGCCCCAGGAGTTAGCCTCCGGCCATGGCAAACGGGCAGTGGTACCCAGCGGAATGGCCGGACCGTATCCGTGCGCTCGCGGACGGCTCGCTCGCGCCGGCCGTGCCGAGACGCGCCGCCACCGTGATGCTGCTGAAGGACGGGCCGGCCGGGACTGTCGTGCACATGTTGCGCAGACGGGCCTCCATGGCGTTTGCCGGTGGCGCGTACGCCTATCCCGGCGGTGGCGTCGACCCCCGTGACGACGAGCACCAGATCCACTGGGCGGGCCCCACGCGCGCGTGGTGGGCGGCTCGGCTCGGGGTGGACGAGACGACGGCTCAGGCGATCGTGTGCGCGGCCGTGCGGGAGACGTACGAGGAGGCGGGCGTGCTGCTCGCCGGGCCGACGGCCGAGTCGGTGGTCGGTGACACCACGGGCGCGGAGTGGGAGGCGGACCGGGCCGCTCTCGTGGCGCGGGAGCTGTCCTTCGCGGAGTTCCTGGAGCGTCGGGGACTCGTGCTGCGGTCCGATCTGCTCGGGGCCTGGACGCGCTGGATCACGCCCGAGTTCGAACCCCGCCGCTATGACACGTGGTTCTTCGTCGCCGCCCTCCCGGAGGGGCAGCGCACCCGCAACGCCTCCACCGAGGCCGACCGTACGGTGTGGATCAGGCCCGAGGACGCGGCGGACGGCTACGACAAGGGCGAGCTGCTGATGATGCCGCCCACCATCGCCACGCTGCGGCAGCTCACCGAGTACGGCACCGCCGCCGGCGCGCTCGCCGCCGCGCCCGACCGTGATCTGACCCCTGTGCTCGCGCAGGCCCGGCTGGTGGACGGCGAGATCGTGCTCTCCTGGCCGGGACACGACGAGTTCACCAAACACATCCCGACCGGTGGAGCCTCCGCATGACCGACGCCGCAGCCCTGCCCGGCCAGCCCCGGGGCGGGGTCCTCTCGGGCCCCGCCACCCCACGGGCCGTCAACGTCCTCGCGCCCAACGCCTCCGCGATGACCCTGGACGGGACCAACACCTGGATCCTGTCGGAGCCGGATTCGGAACTGGCGGTCGTGGTCGATCCCGGTCCGCTCGACGAGGGGCATCTGCGTGCCGTCGTCGACACCGCCGAGGCGGCGGGCAAGCGCGTCGCGCTCACGCTGCTCACCCACGGCCACCCCGACCACGCGGAAGGCGCCGTCCGTTTCGCCGGGCTGACCGGCACCAAGGTGCGGGCTCTCGACCCCGCGCTGCGGCTCGGGGAGGAAGGGCTGGGCGCGGGGGAGGTGGTGCGCGTGGGCGGGCTGGAGCTCAGGGTCGTGCCCACACCCGGGCACACCGCGGACTCGCTGTGCTTCCATCTCCCGGCCGATCAGGCCGTCGTGACCGGTGACACCGTCCTGGGGCGGGGTACGACCGTCGTGGCCCATCCCGACGGCCGCCTGGGCGACTATCTGGACTCCCTGCGGCGGTTGAGGTCCCTCACGGTCGACGACGGCGTCCACACCGTCCTGCCGGGCCACGGGCCCGTCCTGGAGGACGCCCAGGGTGCCGTCGAGTTCTATCTCGCCCACCGGGCCCATCGGCTCGCCCAGATCGAGACGGCCGTGGAGAACGGATACCGGACGCCCGACGCGGTCGTAGAGCACGTGTACGCGGACGTGGACCGGTCGCTCTGGCCCGCCGCCGAGCTGTCGGTGCGCGCCCAGCTGGAGTATCTGGAGGAGCACGGGCTCATCTAGCGCGGGCTCGTCGAAAGGGCTCCTCCAGGGGTCTTCACGCCGTGCACGCGCGCGTACTCGGCTGCCAGCCAGGGGCCGAGGTCGTCGACATACGTGCGCAGTACGGCAAGGTCGGCGGTCGGGGTGTGGCCCAGGGCGGACGCCGTTCGCAGTTGGCCGGCGCGCTCCGGGTGGTACGCGGCCAAGACCTCCGCCATCTCTCCCAGGTCGCTCGTCCAGCCGTTCCAGCGGGGCATGACCAGGGTGAACGCGGTGCGGACCAGGTGGCCGGAGATGAAGCGGACGAGGCGGGTCCGGGTCTTGTCCGAGTCCGCCGTGCCGATCCGTTCGCGCCAGCGGGGGAGCAGGGCGGCGAGGTCGCCGTTCGTCTCGCGGGCCAGGAGGGAGTCGGGGCGGTAGCGCGGCAGGTACTCCGCCAGGTCGTCGCCCAGCAGCGGGGTGCACAGACAGGCCACGAACCAGCCCATGTCGTGGCGTTCCAGGTCGCTCAGCAGGACGTCTCGGCCGTACAGCAGCGTTCCGACGCCGTCGATCTGCGGGAACTCCTTGTCCAGGGCCTCCCCGAGTTCCCGTAGGCCCTCCCGGTCCGCGTCGGTCGGCTCGTCCCGCAGGGCGAGCAGGAGGTCGAGGTAGCTGCGGCCCACGCGCGCGGTGCCGCGCGGAATCGAGCCGTAGAGGTACGCGCTGTGCAGCCGCGGCCCGAACAGGTCCAGCACCCGGTCGCGGGCGGCGGCGACGACCGGGCGGAAGGGCTGCGGGATCCGCCCGAGGGAGCCCTCGCGTTCGATGTGGCCCTGGGCATCGAGTCCCTTGGGGGCGACGGGGGGAACTGTTTCGGCGGCCATGCGATCAATTTGCCCGGGGGTGGGACCGTGGGCAGCTCATTTACGGCCCTGGGCGGGCCGTGTGGGGCCGAACGTGGTCAGCGCCACCGAAGACGCGTGGACGGTGCGGGTCGCCGCCGGAGGCGCGCCTCACGACGATCACGTCACCGGACGCAGCGGAACTCTCGGGTGCGGCTCCGGTCCGTGACCGTCCGGTCGGGCGGGTGCGACGGTCCACCGTCTTCGTCCTCGTACGTCCCGCCCCCGGCCGTACGCGAAGGGCCCCGCCGTGTGGCAGGGCCCCTCTGCGTCGCTGTTCTATGTCGTTCGTACGGTCATGCGCTCACCGCGAGCGCTTGGCGAGCCTCTCGACGTCCAGGAGGATCACCGCGCGGGCCTCCAGGCGCAGCCAGCCGCGCTGGGCGAAGTCCGCGAGGGCCTTGTTGACGGTCTCGCGGGAGGCGCCGACCAGTTGGGCAAGTTCCTCCTGCGTGAGGTCGTGGACGACATGGATGCCCTCCTCGGACTGCACGCCGAAGCGGCGGGAGAGGTCGAGCAGCGCGCGGGCGACGCGGCCCGGCACGTCCGAGAAGACCAGGTCGGACATCTGGTCGTTGGTCCTGCGCAGCCGTCGCGCGATGGCGCGCAGGAGCGCGGAGGCCACCTCGGGACGCGCGCTGAGCCAGGGCTGGAGGTCGCCGTGCCCGAGGCCGAGCAGCTTGACCTCGGTCAGCGCGGTGGCGGTCGCCGTGCGCGGGCCCGGGTCGAAGAGCGACAGCTCGCCGATGAGTTCGCCGGGGCCGAGAACGGCCAGCATGTTCTCGCGACCGTCGGGTGAGGTGCGGTGGAGCTTCACCTTGCCCTCGGTGACCGCGTAGAGACGGTCGCCCGGGTCGCCCTCGTGGAACAGGGAGTCGCCACGCGCGAGAGTCACCTCACTCATGGAGGCGCGCAGTTCCGCGGACTGCTCGTCGTCGAGTGCCGCGAAGAGCGGGTTGCGCCGCAGAACGTCGTCCACGAGTTCTCTCCTTGTCGACCTGCTCAGGGGATCTTGTTCCCCCTTGGTACCAGGGGAACCCGGTGCCCATTTTGCCGGACGGTCCAAACAGTGTGATCTGTCACAAGGATGCCGCACACATGTCCCGGGGTAAGCGGCAGGGGTCCAATTGGGGGCCGGTCTTCGGGGTCCGGGGCGGATGTCAGTGCCGGGCTCTAGGCTGGCCGGGTGTCCAAAACGCCGGTGAGAGCACAGGCCAAGGGGGCTGGGCGGGTGGTTGCCCGTCGGGATTCCGCTCTGGGCGAACAGGGCGTCGGGGGCGGAAAGAAAACGGCAAAAGCGGCAGGGAAGGCTCCGGTGGAGAAGAGGGCTTCGGCGAAGAAGGCGGCAAAGAAGGCGACGGAGACGGCGGCCAAAAAGGCGGCTCCCGTGCGGAAGGCCGCCGCCGTGAAGAAGGCGGTCGTCGCACCCGAGAAGGCGTCGGCTCCGGTGAAGAAGGCGTCGGCCACGAAGAAGGTTGCCCCGAAGCCGCCGAGGAACGAGTCGCAGACCGCCCTCGTCCGCCGCGCCCGGCGCATCAACCGCGAGCTCGCGGAGGTGTTCCCGTACGCCCACCCCGAGTTGGACTTCGAGAATCCCTTCCAGTTGATCGTGGCGACGGTCCTGTCCGCGCAGACCACCGACCTGAGGGTCAATCAGACGACTCCCGCGCTGTTCGCCAAGTACCCGACTCCCGAGGACCTGGCCGCGGCCAACCCCGAGGAGGTCGAGGAGATCCTCCGGCCGACCGGGTTCTTCCGGGCCAAGACCAAGTCGGTGATAGGGCTGTCCAAGGCCCTCGTGGAGAACTTCGGCGGAGAGGTCCCGGGGCGGCTCGACGACCTCGTCACGCTGCCCGGTGTGGGCCGCAAGACCGCCTTCGTCGTCCTCGGCAACGCCTTCGGGCGGCCCGGCATCACCGCTGACACGCACTTCATGCGGCTGGTCAGGCGCTGGCAGTGGACCGACGAGACGGACCCGGACAAGATCGAGGCCGCCGTCTCCGCGCTCTTCCCGAAGAGTGACTGGACGGACCTGTCGCACCACGTCATCTGGCACGGCCGCCGCATCTGCCACGCCCGCAAGCCCGCCTGCGGCGCCTGCCCCATCGCTCCGCTCTGCCCGGCCTACGGCGAGGGCGAGACGGACCCGGAGAAGGCGCAGAAGCTCCTCAAGTACGAGAAGGGCGGCTTCCCGGGCCAGCGACTGAACCCCCCGCAGGCCTACCTGGACGCGGGCGGCAAGGCCGCGCCGCCCCTGGGGGCCACGGGGTGAGGACGCGGACGGCGTGGCGGGGAGGACCGGCACGGGCCGGCGGGCCACAGCATCGGATCGCCGCGGGCACCCGTGCCGTGCCACGGGTCGGATCACCCTGGACCGAGCCGCGCGGAGCGGGGGCGCCGGTAAGGGGCGGTCGGGCGGGCCTGCGGGACCCGTGGGACGGTCGGGCGGCGTCGCGCTGCGGGTCGAGTGGGCGTTGCTGTAGGGCTGGAGTACTGGATCGGGCGCGGGAGCCGGGCCGGGCGGTAGTGCCGCGGCGGGCAGGAGCGCTGAGTTGGGCCGGTATCTCCGGTCGGGCGGTAGCCCCGGGCCGGCCGTCAGGAGAGCAGCGTCGAGCCGGAGCATCCGGTCGGGCGGCTGAGGCCGACCGGGCGGAAGAAGCTGGCGGGACCGGAGAACCGGCCCGGACCGGAGAACCGGCCCGGACCGGAGAACCGGCCCGGACCGGAGAACCGGCCCGGACCGGAGAGCTGCGCCGGGCCCAGGCCCTGCGCCGGACCACGGCGCTGAGCCGGCCCGACGCTCCAACCCCGGTCGGGGTGCCGGCCCGGGCCCAGTCGGGTGAGCGGCCGTGGCTGTCGGACCGGTGCCGTGCCCGGGCGGAACGATCTAGGGGCCGTCAGGCGTTGGGCTGTGCAGAACGACGGGGGTGGCGATGACTCGGGCGAGCCATACGGAGGGCGTGACGCTGAGCAAGGACGGGCTGCCGGCCTGGCTGGATCCGGTGGTGCACGCCGTGGAGACGGTCGAGCCGCTCCAGCTGAGCCGCTTCCTGCCGCCCGCGGACGGCGCGGGGCGGCAGTCCGCGGTGCTGATCCTGTTCGGGGAGGGCGAGCGCGGGCCCGAGCTGCTGCTCATGGAGCGGGCGAGTTCGCTCAGGTCGCACGCCGGGCAGCCGTCGTTCCCCGGCGGCGCGCTCGACCCGGAGGACGGCGACCCGAAGGGCGACGGGCCGCTCAGGGCCGCCCTGCGCGAGGCCGAGGAGGAGACGGGCCTCGACCCCTCGGGTGTCCAGCTCTTCGGCGTGCTGCCCAAGCTGTACATCCCGGTCAGCGGCTTCGTGGTGACCCCGGTGCTGGGCTGGTGGCGCCGGCCGACCCCGGTCGGGGTCGTCGATCCGAACGAGACCGCCCGCGTCTTCACGGTTCCCGTGGCGGATCTCACGGACCCCGACAACCGTGCGACGACCGTCCACCCCAGCGGACACCGAGGTCCGGCATTTCTGGTCGAATCGGCCCTGGTGTGGGGCTTCACCGCCGGAATCATCGACCGGATCCTGCACTACGCGGGCTGGGAGCGCCCCTGGGACCGCGAGAAGCAGGTCCCGCTCGACTGGCGCGCATGACAGGGTGGCGTCCGTGCTGTGTCTTCCCGGGGCAGCCCCCGGCCGGCCGACCTGTGGGGAACGCGAAGTGATGAGGCGAGGCTCGAACCGGTGAACGTGCTGGACATCCTGTTGCTGGTCGCCGCCGTCTGGTTCGCGATCGTCGGCTACCGCCAGGGCTTCGTCGTAGGCATCCTGTCGGTGATCGGGTTCCTGGGCGGCGGTCTCGTCGCCGTCTACACCCTTCCCGTCATCTGGGACGCGGTGACCGACCACGCGGAGGTCGGCACGGTCGCCGCCGTCGTCGGCGTCGTCATCGTGATCGTCTGCGCCTCCGTCGGCCAGGCCCTGACCACCCATCTCGGCAACAAGCTGCGCCGGTACATCACCTGGTCGCCCGCGCGTGCCGTCGACGCCACCGGCGGCGCCCTGGTGAACGTCGTGGCGATGCTCCTGGTGGCCTGGCTGATCGGTGCCATGCTCGCGCAGACCACGATGTCCACGGTCGGCAAGGAGGTGCGCGGTTCCAAGGTGCTCCTCGGTGTCCAGGAAGTGCTGCCCTCCGACGCGGACACCTGGTTCAAGGACTTCACCTCGGTCCTCGCGGACAACGGCTTCCCCCAGGTCTTCAGCCCGTTCTCCAACGAGCCCATCAAAGAGGTCCAGCCGCCCGACCCCAAGCTCGCGCACAGCGCCGTCGCCACCCGCGCCCAGCGCTCCATCGTCAAGGTCATGGGCACCGCGCAGAGCTGCGGCAAGGTCCTGGAGGGCACCGGCTTCGTCTTCGGGGACCGCCGTGTCATGACCAACGCCCATGTCGTCGGCGGCGTCGACGAGCCCACGGTCCAGATAGGCGGCGAGGGCAGGAAGCACGACGCCACGGTGGTCCTCTACGACTGGCAGCGCGACATCGCCGTCCTGGACGTGCCCGATCTGGACGCGCCCGCGCTGAAGTTCACGTCCGAGGACGCCGCCAGCGGGGACAGCGCGATCGTCGCGGGCTTCCCGGAGAACGGCTCGTACGACGTCCGCTCCGCGCGCGTGCGCGGGCGCATCGACGCCCACGGACCGGACATCTACCACCGCGGCACCGTCGACCGCGACGTCTACTCCCTCTTCGCGACCGTCCGCCAGGGCAACTCCGGCGGTCCGCTGCTGACCCCGCAGGGCAGGGTCTACGGCGTGGTCTTCGCGAAGTCGCTCGACGACCCCGACACCGGGTACGCGCTCACCGCGGACGAGATCCAGGAGGACATCGTCAAGGGGCGCACCGCGAACCAGCAGGTGGACAGCGACAGCTGCGCGCTGTGAGAGGCGTCGGGCGACGGGTGCGTCAGCCCCGGGGGTGACGCAGGCGTACCGAGACCCAGCGGGCTCGGCGGCGCAGGATGCGCGGGATGCCCACCCTCAGATCCGTGCCGCCCGGCAGTTGCGGGGCACCGCCCTGATGGTGGGAGCTCAGGGCAGCGCCCGAGCGTCGATTGCGTGCCACGTCACCGTAGTCGTGCGTCCAGCCCATACCCGGACGTGTGCCCCTGCCCCAAGGTCGATAACCGCCCCCACGCCCCCCAATTGGCCTATGCGCCGGGCAAGTGGCCGTTCGTAGGACAGGTGTTCAGATCCGGATACCGGGCGCGACACTTCGGTCACCGATCGGGTTCGGGATCCTTCAGCCAATTGATCAGTTCTGTCGAGAAGGCGACCGGATCCTCCTCGTGCGGGAAGTGCCCCAGGCCGTCGAACAGCCGCCAGCGGTACGGCGCTTCGACGTACTCCCCGGATCCGGCCGCACTGCGCGTCCGCATCACCGGGTCGAGGGAGCCGTGCAGATGAAGGGTCGGCACACGCACGGGCCGCTTCATGCGCCGGTTGAACTGGATCCCGTCGGGACGGGCCATCGACCGCACCATCCAGCGGTACGGCTCGACCGAGCAGTGCGCCGTCGAGGGGATGCACATCGCCGCGCGGTACGTCTCCACCGCCTCGTCGTCCGGCAGCCGCGGGCCGGACCAGTCCCGGATCAGCTCGGCGACCAGCGCGCCGTCGTCCGCGGTCAGCTGCCGCTCGGGCAGCCACGGCCGCTGGAATCCCCAGATGTAGGAGCCGGCCCGCGTCTGCTTGACGTCCGAGAGCATCGCCGAGCGCCAGCGCCGGGGATGCGGCATCGAGGCGACCGCGAGCCGTCGTACGAGCTTGGGACGCATCGCGGCCGCCGTCCACGCCAGATAGCCGCCCAGGTCATGGCCGACCAGCGCGGCGTCCGGCTCGCCGAGGGAGCGGATCACGCCGGTGACGTCGAGGGCGAGGTTGGCCGGGTCGTAGCCGCGCGGGGTGCGGTCGCTGCCGCCGACGCCGCGAAGGTCCATGGCCACGGCCCGGAAGCCGGCATCCGCGAGCGCCTCCAGCTGGTGGCGCCAGGTCCACCAGAACTGGGGGAAGCCGTGCAGGAACATCACGAGCGGTCCGTCGCCCAGTTCGGCGATGTGGAAGCGCGCGCCGTTGGCCGCCACGTCCCGGTGCGTCCAGGGACCGTCGGGCCGTACGAGAGAGGCGGGCTGCTGCGCCGAAGGGGCGGCGGGATCGGTCATGACGACGAGCGTGCCACAGCCTCGATGGCCTTCGACTCCCGGACCCGCTCCTCCAGGGCCTTGTTGTCGTTGCCGGGACGCGGGTGCGGCTTGGCGTTCTGCAGCACGCCGGCCGTCTCCTTCATCGAGGCGGCGACCTTCTGCGGGCCCTTGCTCTTCTGCGCCTTCTTCGCGAAGACGACACCGATCAGCGCGAGGACGAGCGCGACCAGGACGTTGGCGGCGAAGGACAGCAGGAAGCAGACCGCGAGGTTCCAGTCGCTCCAGGTCCGGATGCCGTACGCCAGCGCGAAGTTGAGCATCGGCAGGGAGAACAGCAGGACCCCGCCGGCCACGCTGAACGCGCCGCCGCTCATCGCGCCCTTCTTGACGTCCTGCTTGAGCTGCGCCTTCGCCAGCGCGATCTCGTCGTGCACCAGGGCCGACATCTCGGTCGTCGCCGAGGCGAACAGCTGGCCGATGCTGCGTTCGGCGCCGACCGGGCTGCCGTCGGGTGCGCTCATCGCGGTCTCCCTCTTCACTGACTCTGTATGGGTCGTGACTGTGTATGGGCCGTGTCTTTTGTACCGTCCCGTCAGATCATGCCCGACGGTTGTCCTCCTCGCCTGCCCCGCCCGTCACTTCGGCAAGCCGCTCGGCCGTCTTGAGCTCGGCGATCCGGCGGTGCTCGGCCGCCTTGCGCTCGTAAATGGCCGCCATCCGCAGGTGGTACGCCGGGTCGTCCTCCTCGTACATGTCCGGGATGCCGTCCTGGTCGTCGTCGCGCTCCTCGGCCTCGTACAGCCTGCGGTACTTGGCGTTGCGCAGCTTCAGCAGCACCGTCGCGAGGGTGGCCGCGGTGAGCGAGCCGAGGAGTACGGCTGCCTTGACCTCGTCGGTCAGCGTCGCGTCGCCGTCGAAGGCGAGCTCCCCGATGAGCAGCGACACGGTGAAGCCGATGCCGGCCAGGGTCGCCACGGCGAACACGTCGGCCCACTGGAGGTCGTCGCTGAGCGAGGCCCGGGTGAAGCGGGCCGTCAGCCAGGTCCCGCCGAAGATGCCGAGCACCTTGCCGAGGACCAGCCCGAGGACCACGCCGAGCGTCTCCGGCTGGGTGAACACATCGCCGAGCGCGCCGCCGGAGACGGAGACGCCCGCGCTGAAGAGGGCGAAGAGCGGGACCGCCAGGCCGGCCGAGAGCGGCCGTACAAGGTGCTCGATGTGCTCGCCCGGGGAGAGCTTCTCGTCCTCCTGCCTGGTGCAGCGCAGCATGAGACCCATCGCGACGCCCGCGATCGTGGCGTGGATGCCGCTGTTGTACATCAGCGCCCAGATCACCAGCGCGAGCGGGATGTACACGTACCACCCGCGCACGCCCTTGCGCAGGAGCGCCCAGAAGACCGCGAGGCCCACGGCGGCGCCGCCGAGTGCCACGAAATCGATGTCGGCGGTGAAGAAGACCGCGATGATCAGGATCGCGAAGAGGTCGTCGACGACGGCGAGGGTGAGCAGGAAGGCGCGCAGCGCGCTCGGCAGCCAGGTGCCGATGACGGCGAGTACGGCGAGCGCGAAGGCGATGTCGGTGGCGGTGGGCACGGCCCAGCCGGACAGGGAGCCGCCGCCGGTGAGGTTGGTGAGCGTGTAGACGAGTGCCGGTACGGCCATGCCGCACAGGGCCGCGGCCACGGGCAGCGCGGCCGCCCTGGGGTCCTTCAGGTCACCGGCGACGAGCTCGCGCTTGAGCTCGATGCCGGCCACGAAGAAGAAGATCGCGAGGAGTCCGTCGGCGGCCCAGTGTTCGATCGACAGGTCGAGCCCGAGGGCTGCGGGGCCCAGGTGGTAATGGCTGACGCTCTCGTAACTGTCGTGCAGGGCGGGAACGTTCGCCCAGACCAGCGCGGCGACCGCGGCGAAGAGCAGCAGGACACCGCCGACCGTCTCGGTGCGCAGCGCGTCCGCGACGAAGGTCCGCTCGGTAAGGGAGAGACGTCCGAGGACCTTGCGAGTGGACGCGGGCATCAGGGGGACCTCCGGTCGGTGGGCAGGACGGGGCTACTCGCCGACCAGACTTCCCGGCACACCTTGAGGGTCACGCTGTTTTGTTTAGTTTACCTAAAAGGGGCGCCGGGCGCGCTCTCGCGCCCGGCGCCCCCCTTGTTCAAGAAGCCGCTCAGTCCTCGCTGGGCGCGGCCGGCAGCTTGGCCTGGATGAGGTCCATGACCGTGGAGTCCGTCAGCGTGGTGACGTCACCGAGCTGGCGGTTCTCGGCCACGTCCCGCAGCAGACGGCGCATGATCTTGCCGGAACGGGTCTTGGGCAGCTCGGCCACCGGCAGGACCCGCTGCGGCTTGGCGATCGGACCGAGGGTGGCGCCGACGTGGTTGCGCAGGCCGGCGACGAGGCCCTCGTCCTCGGCGTTCGCCGTGCCGCGCAGGATCACGAAGGCGACGATGGCCTGCCCGGTCGTCTCGTCCGCGGCACCGACGACGGCGGCCTCGGCGACCGAGGGGTGGGAGACGAGCGCGGACTCCACCTCGGTGGTGGAGATGTTGTGGCCGGAGACCAGCATGACGTCGTCGACGCGGCCCAGCAGCCAGATGTCGCCGTCGTCGTCCTTCTTGGCGCCGTCACCGGCGAAGTACCGGCCCTCGAAGCGCGACCAGTACGTGTCGAGGAAGCGCTGGTCGTCGCCCCAGATGGTGCGCAGCATCGACGGCCACGGCTCGGTGAGGACGAGGTAGCCGCCTCCGCCGTTCGGGACCTCGTTCGCCTCGTCGTCGACGACGGTGGCCGAGATACCGGGCAGCGGTGTCTGCGCGGAACCGGGCTTGGTCGCGGTCACCCCCGGCAGCGGGGAGATCATCATCGCGCCGGTCTCGGTCTGCCACCAGGTGTCCACGATCGGGGTCCGGTCGGCGCCGATGTGCTTGCGGTACCAGATCCACGCCTCGGGGTTGATCGGCTCACCGACCGAGCCGAGCACGCGCAGGCTGGACAGGTCGAACTTCGCGGGGATGTCGTCGCCCCACTTCATGAACGTACGGATCGCGGTCGGCGCCGTGTACAGGATCGTCACCCCGTACTTCTGGACGATCTCCCAGAAACGGCCCTGGTGCGGGGTGTCCGGCGTGCCCTCGTACATGACCTGGGTGGCGCCGTTGGCGAGCGGGCCGTAGACGATGTACGAGTGCCCGGTCACCCAGCCGACGTCGGCCGTGCACCAGTAGACGTCGGTCTCCGGCTTGAGGTCGAAGACGGCGTGGTGGGTGTACGCGGTCTGGGTGAGGTAGCCGCCGGAGGTGTGCAGGATGCCCTTGGGCTTACCCGTCGTGCCGGACGTGTAGAGGATGAACAGCGGCTGCTCGGCGTTGAACGCCTCCGGGGCGTGCTCGGCGGACTGCCGCTCGACGATCTCGTGCCACCACACGTCCTTGCTGTCGTCCCAGGCGACCTCCTGGCCGGTACGGCGGACGACCAGCACGTGCTCGACATTGCCGGCCTTGCCGACCGCCTCGTCGACGGCCGGCTTGAGCGCGGACGGCTTGCCGCGCCGGTAGCCGCCGTCGGAGGTGATGACGACCTTGGCGTCGGCGTCCTGGATGCGGGTGGCGAGGGCGTCCGCGGAGAAGCCGCCGAAGACCACGGAGTGGGCCGCGCCGATGCGCGCGCAGGCGAGCATCGCTACGGCCGTCTCGGGGATCATCGGCATGTAGACGGCGACCCGGTCGCCCTTGCGGACCCCCAGTTCCAGCAGGGCGTTCGCGGCCTTGGAGACCTCGTCCTTGAGCTCGGCGTAGGTGATCGCGCGGCTGTCGCCCGGCTCGCCCTCGAAGTGGATGGCGACCCGGTCGCCGTGCCCCGCCTCCACATGCCGGTCGACGCAGTTGTACGCCACATTGAGCTCGCCGTCCTGGAACCACTTGGCGAACGGCGGGTTCGACCAGTCCAGTGTCTCGGTCGGCTCCTTGGCCCAGCTCAGCCGGCGGGCCTGCGCGGCCCAGAACCCCAGCCGGTCAGCCTTGGCCTGCTCATACGCCTCCGCCGTGACGTTGGCGTTGGCGGCCAGGTCGGCGGGGGGTGCGAACCTGCGCTCTTCCTTGAGCAGGTTGGCCAGGCTTTCGTTGCTCACGGCATCTGCCTTTCCCAGGGTGTCCGTTGTGTCCCGGGCCACAGCTCATCAGACCGGGGGTGCGATGACAAGGGTCGACCGGAAATTGGTTTAGACCTGTGGACCCGTCGAGTCCGGCGGCCGTGGTCATCCGTACCCACGTACACCGACCAGGCGGAGTTCAGCGCCTGTAACGCCTTTCACACTCCCGCCCAAGTACGGGTGAAGCGCCATCGACGAAGGGAGCTTGCGTGGACGGCATACGGGGCGGGCCGCGGGCTGCGGCTCGCGACCCACGGCTCTTCGAGGAGTTCTACCGGTGCCATGTGGACGCGATGACGTCCTTCGTGGCCCGGCGTGTCGCGGACCCGCACACCGTGGCCGATCTGACCGCGGAGATCTTCCTGGCGGTCCTGGACTCGGCCCACACCTACCGCCCGTCCCGGGGCAATGAACGGGCCTGGCTGTACGGCATCGCCCGCAACGTCGTCGCGGGGGAGCGCCGTCGGGTCGCCCGCGAGACCGACCGCGACCGGCGCATCTCGGGCCGGCGGCTGCTGGAGCCCGACGACATCGCCCGCCTGGAGGACAAGCTCGACGCGCAGAGCCCGGGCCGCCGCGCCCTGGCCGCCATGGAACGGCTCCCCGCGGGGGAGAGAGCCGTCCTGGAACTGGTCGCCGTCGACGAACTGACGGTCGCCGAGGCGGCGACGGCGTTGGGGATCAGCCGGGTGGCGGCGCGTGTACGGCTGCACAGAGCGCGCAAGTCCCTGCGGGAGCAGGCGGAATCACAGGGTGGGGAGCCGTACGGCGGCTTCCTGTCGTACGTCACGGAAGGAACCGGGGGAGCGACATGACGACGAGGACGACGTTCGAGGACCGGCTGCTGGTGGAGTTGCAGGGCGAGATCGAGCGGCGGGAGTCCGGGCCGGTGCCCGCCGCGCGGCGCGCTCTGCTCACCGGCCGCCGACTCGCCCTGGCCGCGGGGCTCTGCGCGGCGGCCGGGCTCGCGGTGGTGCTGTCGCCGGGGACGCCGGCCCAGTCTCCGGCGTACGCCGTGGAGCGCCACGACGACGGCACCGTCACCCTCACGGTCAAGGATCAGGACATCGGCGTGGAGGAGCAGCGCGAACTCGCGCGGAAGCTGAGCCGGAACGGCATCGAGATGGACGTGCAGATCCTTCGGCCCGGCTATGTCTGCAAGGGTGATCCAGTGCTCTGGGGAGTGAACGAGCGGGGCGAGCGCGTGCCGCTGTTCGCCCTCCAGTGGAGCCGGAAGATCACCCTGCACCGCGGCAATGTGCTGGTCTTCTTGAACCTCAACGACAGGACAGAGCCGTACCGGGTCTACGTCTACCCGACCGAGGCGGACGTCGAGCCCTGTGTCCCCGTGAAGCCGACGCCGAACCGGTCTCAACGTGCCTAGTGCCCCTCCGGCGGTGTGCGGCCTCTCCAGAAGGGGCCGCACACCGCCGGACTCACGCCGGCAGGTCCGCCGCCGCCTCCACATGGCCGAACAGCCCGTCCCCGTCCGTCTCGGTGAGCAGGTACGCCTGGGCCTCGCCCACGTGGAAGTACATCCCGTGCAGCTCCAGCTCCCCCTCCCGCAGAGCGCGGGCGACCGAGTCATGGGCGCTCAGATGCTCCAACTGCTGGACCACGTTGGTCAGACAGAGCTGCTCGACCGCGTCGGCGGGCGCCCGCCCGGCAAGCCTGGCCGAGGGCCCGCTGCCGTCGGCCATCCGCTCCAGGCTGGGCAGTCCGTGCCGCAGCCACCGCTTCAGCGGGGTCCGGGTGCCGCCCGGCTCGGAGTCGAGCAGCGCCTGCATGGCCCCGCAGCCGGAGTGTCCGCACACCGTGATGGAGCGCACCTTCAGCACGTCCACCGCGTACTCGATCGCGGCCGCCACCGAGTCGTCCCCGCTCTCCTCACCGGGCAGGGGGACGAGGTTGCCCACGTTGCGCACCACGAACAGGTCGCCCGGACCACTGGAGGTGATCATCGAGGTGACCAGCCGTGAGTCGGCGCAGGTGAGGAAGAGCTGGTCCGGCTGCTGGCCCTCGCGCGCCAACCGGGCCAGCTCACCGCGCACGATCGGCGCGGTGTTGCGCTGGAACGCGCTGATGCCACGCGCCAGTTCCTGTCCGCTCGACTCGCGGGGCGCGCCCGGAGGCTGGGTGGCACAGGGCTCGCCGGACGCACCGGGCTGTCCGGCGGTCTGCGCGGTGTACGGGCGCTCGCACTGGTGGTTGCGCCAGGCCGTCCAGGGGCGGCAGCGGCAGTGGGCGGATTCGGACGGCTCGGCGATGCGCGTCCCCGGTCTGCGCCCGGTCAGCTCGACGGAACCGCCCTGCGCGGTGTGCGTCTTCTGCCAGTCCTGCAGCGCTTCGAAGGCCGCGTGGTCCATGAACGACCCGTCCAGCTCCACGACGGCGTCCGCCCCCTGGGGGACGAGATGCAGGGCCCGGCTCAGCCGGGGGACCGCGAGGAACGTCAACTGCCCGCGTACGTGGACGTGATGGACTCCTTCCCTCTCGCAGTGGGTGATCCGGGTGCGGGTGAGGCGGTGCAGGGAGACGGCGACGGCGACGGCGATCCCCAGCGTCACGCCCTCCAGGACGCCGAACACGACCACGCCGAGGGTGGTGACGGCGTAGACCAGGACCTCTCGGTGGCGGGTCACCGTGCGGATGTGGTGCAGGGACACCATCTGGATGCCGACGGCCATCACCAGGGCGGCGAGCGAGGCGAGCGGGATGAACTCGAGGACCGGGACCATCAGCAGCGCGGCGATCACTACGAGAACGCCGTGCAGCATCGTGGAGTTCCGGCTGACGGCACCCGCCTGGACGTTGGCCGAACTGCGCACCGCCACACCGGCGACGGGCAGTCCGCCCAGGGCGCCGGAGACGATGTTGGCGGCTCCCTGTCCGAGCAGCTCGCGGTCGAGGTCGGAGCGGCCGACCCGGGTACGGCGACCGGGATCCGGGCTCGCGGCGATCAGGTCGGGGCGCCCCGACGCCAGTTTGTCGACGGCCACCGCACCCAGCAGCGACTGCACGCTGCACACCAGCGTGGTGGTGAGCACGGCGGCGGTGAGGCCCAGCAGGGGTCCCTCGGGCAGTCCGGCCAGGGCATGGCTGCTCCAGGACGGCAGGTCGACCTTCGGCACGGCCAGCCCGGTGAGGGAGGCGGCGGTGGTGGCTCCGGCGACGGCCACGAGCGCGGCCGGGATCCGGCGCAGGAGATGGCCCGCCCGGCCCGGAATGCGCGGCCAGATGAAGAGCAGCGCCAGGGTCAGCGCGCTCACCGAGACCGCGGCGGGCTGCACGTGCGCCAACTGGGCGGGCAGGGCGCGGAGGTTGTCGAGGACGGCGCTGTGCGGAGTGCCGCCGAGGACGATGTGCAACTGGGCGACGGCGATGGTGACACCGATGCCGGCGAGCATGCCGTGCACGATCGCGGGGCTGACGGCGAGCGCGGTGCGGGCCACTCGCAGGCAGCCGAAGCCGAGTTGGACCACTCCGGCGAGGACGGTGATGGCGCAGGTCGTCCGCCAGCCGTAGCGGTGGATCAGGTCGGCGGTGACCACGGTGAGTCCGGCGGCGGGACCGCTGACCTGGAGCGGGCAGCCGCCCAGCCGGCCGGCGACGATCCCTCCGACGGCGGCGGCCACGAGACCGGCCTGGAGGGGGGCGCCGGTGGCGAGGGCGATGCCCAGGGACAGGGGCAGGGCGATCAGGAAGACCGCGATCGAGGCCGACACGTCGGCGCCCGCGACACGGAAGCGGCGGGGCGGGGTCGGTGGGGGGCTGTGGGAAGGGTGGATGCGCCTCGTGTGGTGCGAGTCGCTCGGGTCGGTGGCTCGGGTGGGAACACAGGCTGACATTTTTCCCGTCTCCTCCGGGGCGGCGCGGTCGCGGGACAGGTGGTCCCCCGTCGATGGCGGGGGTCGGGTCGCGGCCGTGGGTCACGGCGTGCAGCGGCGGGATGAATCAACGCTCGGTAAATGGATCGTAATGCAGAGTAAAGCGCAGGCATAGACTTTCCGGGCAAATAGGTGAATAGCTCACCTGAATGGGTGAAGTGGCAATTTCATCGGCTTGTCGTACTAATTCCTTCTCGGGCTCATGCGAACTTGGCGGCGCTGTCGTTGCCCCGAGAGAAGGAAGAAGGTGGGCGGAACATGGCCGCCACCCACAGGATTGCCGCGGGAGCCGTGGTCGCCGCGGTCTGCGCCGCCTCGCTCGCCGGTTGCGCGACCGGCACCGACGACCTCGAGGGAGGCGCCGCCGGCCCGCTGAAGGCGAAGCCCGCCCAGGCACCCCCCAAGCGGGTGTTCCGCCTGATCGGCGACGGCTCCACCGCGTACACCGGAGCCCAGCCGCACCTGCCCAGAGCCCAGCGCCTCAAGCCCGGCGAGAAGCCCCCGCAGTTCGTGGTGTTCTCCTGGGACGGCGCCGGCGAGGACAGCCAGAAGCTGTTCTCCCACTTCCGTGAGGTCGCCAGGGCGAACCACGCGACGATGACGTACTTCCTGAGCGGCGTGTACATGCTGCCGGAGGACAAGCGTGCCGAGTACAAGCCGCCGCAGCACTCCCCGGGCCGCTCCGACATCGGCTTCAACGACCAGCAGGGCATCGCCGACACCGTCAAGCAGCTGCGCCTCGCATGGCTGGAGGGCAACGAGATCGGCACCCACTTCAACGGCCACTTCTGCGGCAGCGGCGGCGGGGTCGGCCAGTGGTCGGTCGAGGAGTGGAAGGACGAGATCGCCCAGGCGAAGAAGTTCGTCAAGTCCTGGAAGACCAACACCGGGATGACGAAGGCCTCCCCGCTGCCCTTCGACTACGACAAGGAGCTCGTCGGCGCCCGCACCCCCTGCCTGGAGGGCCAGGAGAACTTCATGAAGGCCGCCCGCGAGCTGGGCTTCCGCTACGACACCAGCGGGGTCAACGAGCAGCTCTGGCCGAAGAAGAAGCAGGGCCTGTGGGACCTGTCGATGCAACTCGTGCCCTTCCCCGGGCACTCCTACGAGCAGCTCACCATGGACTACAACTTCATGGTCAACCAGTCCGGCACCAGGACCCAGGGCGACCCGGGCAAGTACGAGTTCTGGGGCGACCAGATGCGCGACGGCCTCCTCAAGGGCTTCCAGCGGGCCTACGAAGGCAACCGCGCGCCTCTGATCATCGGCAACCACTTCGAGTCCTGGAACGGCGGCACCTATATGCGCGCCGTCAAGGAGACCGTCGAGCAGGTGTGCAACAAGCCCGGCGTGCGCTGCGTCTCCTTCCGGCAGCTCGCCGACTGGCTGGACGCCCAGGACCCGAACACCCTTGAGAAGCTGCGTGCCCTGGGGGTGGGCGAGGCACCGAAGCAGGGCTGGCCGGCCTTCCTGTCCGGCCGGCCCGCCCCGGCGCCGAAGGGCGTCCCGGGGGCTCCGGCGGCCAAGAAGCAGTAAGCGCTCCGCCCGGCCGTCCTCAGACGGCCGCCACCGCGCTGTCACCGAGCACGAACGAGGGGTCGATCTGCGCCGCCAGGTCGGCCCCGGTGCGCTCGTTGCCCCACGCCTGGGCGTTCTTCAGATGGAAGTGCACCATCTGCCGGGTGTAGCGCTGCGCGTCGCGCAGGTCGTACGTCGCGTCGGTGGCCGTCCGCAGCCGGTGCAGGGCGCGCCGGTTGACGTCCTCCAGGAGCGCGAACCGGGGCGGCCTGCCCTTCTCCAGGGCCCGCACCCAGTCGGAGTGCCCGACCGTCACCAGCAGGTCGTCCCCGACTTCGGCGCGGAGGAAGTCGAGGTCGTCCTGGCTCTGCACCTTGTTGCCGACGACCTTCAGGACGACACCGAAGTCGCGGGCGTACTCCTTGTACTGGCGATAGACGGAGACCCCCTTACGGGTCGGCTCGGCGACGAGGAACGTGATGTCGAAGCGGGTGAACATGCCGGAGGCGAAGGAGTCCGAGCCCGCCGTCATGTCCACCACGACGTACTCGCCCTGCCCGTCCACCAGGTGGTTCAGGCACAGCTCCACCGCTCCCGTCTTGGAGTGATAGCAGGCGACCCCCAGGTCGGCGTCCGTGAAGGGGCCGGTGACCATCAAACGGACGATGTCGCCGTCGAGTTCCACCGGCCGGGCACACGCGTCGTAGACCGGGTTGTCCTCGCGCACCCGCAGCAGCCGCGAGCCCTCGCCGGGCGGGGTGGTCTTGATCATCTCCGCGGCCGAGGCGATTCGCGGGTTGGTGCCGCGCAGGTACTCCTTGATCAGCGGCAGCCGCTCGCCGAGGGCGGGTAGCGCGGCCGCCTCCGCCTCGTCCAGGCCGAGCGCCGGCCCCAGGTGCTGGTTGATGTCGGCGTCGACGGCGATCACCGGTGCTCCGGTGGTCGCCAGATGGCGGATGAACAGGGAGGACACGGTGGTCTTGCCGCTGCCGCCCTTCCCGACGAAAGCAATTTTCATGTTCACGAAGAGTAGTCGGGTAGTAGCTGTATGTGGCAGACGGGCGTGAAGAAGACCACTCCATCGAGGGGCGGGCGGCGAGGTTGCGTAATGTCGTACTCATGAGTACGACAGGCGCGAACGCCGATCCGCTCGCGGCCCTGGGCTCGCTGCCCGGTGTGGCCGAGTCCGTGGAGTCCGTGCGCAAGTCCGTGGACCGGGTCTACGGACACCGTGTCATGCGGCGCCGCAGCAACGAGATCACTTCCGAGGCGGCCCTGCGCGGCGCCCGTGGCTCGGCAGCGCTGTCCGGCGCGGACTGGGCCCTCGAAGAGGTGCGTCGACGCTCCGACTTCGGCGTCGACGACGAGGCGCGGGTCGTGGGCGCGGCGCTCAGGCTGACGGCCGAGGCGGGCCAACTGCTGTCCATCTGGCGGCAGTCGCCCCTGCGGGTGCTGGCCCGGCTGCATCTGGTCGCCGCGGCGACCGACGAGGACGAGGTCGGGCGTCCCCGTCAGGCCGACGAGAGCGTCGACGAGCCGCTGATCGAGTTGCCGCTGCCGGCCGCGGCCGAGGTCTCGGGCCGGCTGGAGGGCCTGTCCGAGCTGATCATCGCGGGCAGTTCGGCCCCCGCCCTGGTCACGGCCGCCGTCGTACAGGGCGAGCTGCTCGCCCTCAGGCCCTTCGTCTCCCACAACGGCCTGGTCGCGCGCGCGGCGGCGCGAATCGTCCTGGTCGGCAGCGGTCTCGACCCGAAGTCGGTCTGCCCGGCGGAGGTCGGTCACGCCGAACTGGGCCGCGCGGCCTACCTGGCGGCGCTCGACGGGTACGTCTCCGGCACCCCCGAGGGCATGGCCGCCTGGATCGCCCACTGCGGCAGCGCGATCGAGCTCGGCGCGCGCGAGTCGACGGCGGTGTGCGAGGCGCTTCAGCGAGGGGCGGCGTAAAACCCCTGGAACAGGGTTGCGGCGGTACGAGGGACTCGTACCGCCGCTGGCATGTTCACCGGGTTACCAAGCGTCCTCGATATATTGCCCATCAGGTCGGGAACTTTGCCCGTCACCTGGTGCGGCTGGCCCGTAATCGACGGGTCGACGTCGCGTGGGTGCCCGGTGTTCATGCTCGGTCCGTGGGGCCAAATGCGTTTCTAAGGTGATCCTCTCGGATGTCCTTGGTCTCGCGGGCCGTTAACCCCTTTGTACTCCTGGACCGCAGCAAGCGGAACCCCTGGCCGTCGTTCTTTACTTTTGTCCCCAAATGGGCGCCAAGTAGTCGTAATCGCCTCAGGCCAGGGTCGAGCGCCGCCGGTTCGCGTACCAGACGAGGCCTGCCGTCGCCGCTGCCGCTCCTATCGCGGCGACCGCGACGAGCGCCGGGCGGGGCGGTACGGCGAATCCGGGCAGCCGCTGCTTGAGCCGGACCGGCCGGTGGAAATCGAGAATCGGCCACCCGCGCGCGAGCGCTTCCTTGCGCAGTGCCCGGTCCGGGTTGACCGCGTGCGGATGGCCTACGGCCCGCAGCATCGGCAGGTCGGTCGCCGAGTCGCTGTAGGCGTAGCAGCGCTCCAGGTCGTACCCCTCGGACTCCGCCAGCTCCTTGACCGCCTCCGCCTTCGTCGGGCCGTACGCGTAGTACTCCACCTCGCCGGTGAAGCAGCCGTTCTCGCCCACGACCATCCGGGTCGCCACCACCCGGTCGGCGCCCAGGAGTTCGCCGATCGGCTCGACCACCTCGGCGCCGGACGTGGAGACGATGACGACGTCCCGGCCGGCGGTGTGGTGCTCCTCGATGAGGGAGGCGGCCTCGTCGTAGATGATCGGGTCGATCAGGTCGTGGAGGGTCTCGGCCACGATCTCCTTGACCTGCTGGACGTTCCAGCCGCGCACGAGTGCGGAGAGGTACTCGCGGGTGCGCTCCATCTGGGCGTGGTCCATACCGCCGACGAGGAAGACGAACTGGGCATATGCGGTCCGCAAGGCGGCCCTGCGGTTGATCAGGCCGCCTTGGTAGAACGACTTGCTGAACGTGAGCGTGCTCGACTTCGCAATGACCGTCTTGTCCAGGTCAAAGAAGGCAGCTGTGCGGGGCAAGGAGTGGTTTTCCACGACCCCGAGCATAGGCGCAGCCCATTCGGCGTAAGGTGAGGCGCATGGGTTTGCCTGAGAGGGCTCTCGGGTACACCATGGAAGTCACGGATCGTTCGCGACCGTGCTAACCCGGTCCGGCTCCTCCCCCCCCGAGTCGGCCGTGGAGGCGACCCCCACTCTCCCCCCCGGTGGGGGTCGTCGCATGTCCGGGTGGGTTTTCTCTTTCTTGCGCGGTTCTGTGACCGTACCGAGGCGGCTTCGGCCGCCTTTTCCGCATGCTCACGATCCGTCACTGTGCGTAGTCCTCGCGCTGCTCCGTGGAAGTCGTACACAGCTGGCACGGGCTCACCGGTATGGGTGATGGCGATATTCACAACCGCCGAGTTGTCCACAGTTATCGACCAAGATCCACACGATTTCCGGGATCGCTGCACCGTGATTCCCACACGTCCCGCTCCGGCCGCCTTCATGGCCGGTTCTGGTTAGTCGGGCGTGTTTGGCCGGTTCGTATCGGCCGTTCATATGGAGGCCGGTTGCCGGTTCTTCACATGTTTGGGAATCGCGGGGCCGAAGGGGCCGCGTGAGAGAGGCGCCGCGCGGGCCTTTGAGGAGGCTCCCGCATGGCGCGGCGAAGGGGGATGGAGACCGTGACCGCAGCCGTCACACACGAGGGACAGCCCACCGCCGGAGGGCGGCCGGGCCGGCCGTTGATCGTCACGGAGGACGAGGACCTCCTGGACGACCTGCTGCGGCTGTGCGCGGCGGCCGGGGCGACGGCCGAGGTCCATCACGGGGTGCCGCAGCCCAGAGGCAGCTGGGAGGCCGCCCCGCTCATCCTGGTCGGCGACGACGCCGCACGGCGGGTGCGCGGAGCCACCCGCAGGCGCGGAGTGGTGCTCGTGGGCCGGGACCAGGACGACTCCGGGGTGTGGAAGCGGGCCGTCGAGATCGGCGCCGACCACGTCCTGATGCTGCCTGACGGCGAGCAGTGGCTGGTCGACCGGATCGCCGACGTCACCGAGGGCGTCGGCCGCCCGGCCCTCACCGTCGGCGTCATCGGCGGCCGCGGCGGGGCCGGAGCCTCCACGCTCGCGTGTGCCCTCGCCGTCACCTCCGCGCGTGAGGGCCTGCGCACGCTCCTTGTGGACGCCGATCCGCTGGGCGGCGGACTCGACGTACTCCTCGGCGGCGAGAGCACCGAGGGGCTGCGCTGGCCCGCGTTCGCCGCCTCGCGCGGGCGGGTCGGCGGCGGCGCCCTGGAGGAGTCGCTGCCGCGACTGCACTCGCTGCGGGTCCTGAGCTGGGATCGCGGCGACCGCATCGCCGTCCCTCCGCAGGCCGTACGGGCTGTGCTCGCCGCGGCCCGGCGCCGGGGTGGCACCGTCGTCGTCGACCTGCCCCGCCGCCTCGACGACGGCGTCGCCGAGGTCCTCGCCCAGTTGGACCTCGGGATCCTCCTGGTCCCGGCCGAACTGCGCGCCGTCGCCGCAGCCGGCCGCGTGGCCTCGGCGGTCGGCATGGTCCTGCGCGACCTGCGGGTAGCGGTCCGCGGCCCGTACGCACCCGGCCTCGACGACCGCGAGGTGGCCCGCCTGCTGGGCCTGCCCCTGGTGGGCGAGGTGCCGGTCGAGTCGGCACTCCTGCGGCCCCAGGGGAGCGGATCACCGCCGGGGGCGGCCGCCCGGGGACCGCTGGCGCGGTTCTGCAAGGAGTTCTGGGAGCGCGCGTTGACGGAGGCGGGGGCGGGGGCGGCATGAGCATGTTCTCAGGGTTCGAACGGGTAGGCGGCGCGGGCAGGGGTTCCGCCGAGGTGTCGCGGACGGGTGATCCGGCAGCGGGTCTCGTCGAGCGACGGCTGCCTGATGGGGCACCGGTCGCCCCTGCCGGACGGCTGCGGCCGACCCCGGCCGGTGTTCTCACGGCGACCTCGGCGGCCGGCGCCGACACCGCCCACGGGCTGCTGGCCGGCGTACGGCAGTGGCTGGCCGAGAGCGGGGCCGAGCCGACGCCCGCGCGGGTGGCACAGGCACTGCGGGAGCAGGGGCGGGTCCTCGGGGACGCCGAGGTGCTGGGCGCGGCCGAGCGGTTGCGGTCCGAACTGGTCGGCAGCGGGCCCCTGGAGCCGCTGCTCGCCGACCCGTCGGTGACGGACGTCCTGGTGTCGGCGCCGGACCGGGTCTGGGTGGACCGGGGCGGCGGACTCGAACTGACCGCCGTCTCCTTCCCCGACGCGGCCGCCGTACGACGACTCGCGCAGCGGCTCGCCGCGGTGGCGGGGCGGCGCCTCGACGACGCGCGACCTTGGGTGGACGCCCGGCTGCCGGACGGAACGCGGCTGCACGCGGTGCTTCCTCCGGTCGCCGTCGGCTGTGCCTGTCTGTCCCTGCGGGTCGTACGGCCGCGCGCGTTCACGCTCGACGAACTCGTCGCGGCCGGCACGGTGCCGCCCGGCGGGGACCAGGTGCTCAGGGCGCTGCTCGACGCGCGGCTGTCCTTCCTCATCAGCGGAGGGACGGGCACCGGGAACCCCAAGATGTTGTGATCACACCACTAGCTAACGGCTACAGACCGTTACGTCCCCGCAGGTCAGGACATGGAGCGGCCCCGGTCGGCGAGGGGGAGTTCAGCCGACCGGGGCCGCGTTGGGCCCGTCCGCCCCTACGTGCTCACGGGGTACAGGAGCGGACGGGGGTCTCTTGGCGGGGCTGCTGCTTGCAGGTGCCGCCCTTGTGGGCGAACTGGACGAGGTGCGGCCCGGTGGGGCGGTCGTGCACGATCTCGTCGTAGGGATCGCCGGGCAGGATGCCCAGCTGGCAGCGGCAGCAGATCTTGGTGCCCTCGTACATCACGACTCCTTCCGGGAAGTCTCCGGGGCGACGGCGCAGCTCGCGCACGCATAGACCTCGATGTCGAGGACGACGGCCCCCTGCTGCCCCCGCGCGATGCCCGCGCTGACGGCGCCGCTCCAGATGTCCTTGCCGCACCAGCAGCACGCCCAGCCGTCGTACTGAGCCTTGTTCAGCTCCTGGACGGGCGGCGGCTCGGGCTTCACCGCTGTATCCCCAGCTGCGCCCACAGTCCGCACTCGTCGGTGGTGATCCCGGTGAGGTGGGCGAGGCCGTTGATGAGCGTCCAGCCGGGCCCGTGGCTATAGCTGACGGGGAGCGGGTCGGCGCCCTCGGCGGTGATGCGGATGCGGTTGCCCGCGGTCGAGAGGGTCATCTCGATGACGGGGGCGCCGGCCTTGAGGACGGCGACGTACAGCTCGTGTGCGATGAGCGGGGCGTCGGGGTGCTTCACGCGGCCGGCGGTCCACAGGCGGACGTGGGCGGCCTCGATGGGCTCGCCCTTGAACGGCTTCCGCCAGGTATGACCCGACTCGGGCATAGCTGTCCCCCGGAGACAGTGGTTATCTGAGTACAGGTACTGCTTATCTGTACTCAGAATGTAGCCGGGATTGGCGCTGGTCAAGGGGCAGGGGAGAGTATGTGTACTCAGATTGACGTGATCGCTCCGATTGGGGGTGCCGTGGTGGCACAGCCTGAGTACCTGCGGATCGCCGCCGACCTGCGGCGCCGCATCTCCTCCGGCGAGTACGGGCCCGGCGACCAGATCCCGACACTCCCCGAGCTGTGCCGCGAGTACGGCGGCGTCTCCGAGACGACGATCCGCAACGCCCTCGCCCTGCTCCGCAACGAGGGCCTCATCGAGAGCCGGGCCCGCGCCGGTACCCGCGTCCGCCCGCGGCCTGCCATCCACCGGCTTGCATCCGACCGGTACCGGACGACGCCCGGGGCGAAGTCGACGCCGTACACCAGGGACCAGGGCATCGGCTGGTCCGAGTACCGGCTCGACAAGCGGTTCGAGCGGGTACAGGCCGACCCTGAGCTTGCCGCGCTGTTCGAGTGCGAGGTCGGCGAGCGGCTCCTCGCCCGGCACTTCGTGTTCTACGACAACGACCAGCCCACCCAGATGAGCGTCTCCTACGTGCGCTGGTCGGACGTGCAAGGAACCCCGGTCGCCGACCCGATCAACGAGCCGTGGCCAGGCGGCACCAAGGCCCAGCTGGCGACGCTCGGCATCCGCGTCACGGCCATCACGGAGTCGTTCACGGCGGCCATGCCGACCGAGCTCGAGGCCGCGACGCTGCGCATCGGCGCCGGCGTGCCCGTGCTGCGGTACACGCGCAAGCACATCGCCGACACCGGCCGGATCGTCGAGGTTGCCCATCCGATCGTGCGCCGCGGCGACACCACCATCGTCGACTTCCGCATCGACCTGGAGGACTGAGCCAGGGCATGACGAAACGCCCCCTGCGCGGTCGCGGGGACCACGCAGGGGGCGCTGTCGTGTTCAGAGCTGGATGCCGCCGCGGGCGACGAACGAGGTGTTGCGGACGATGTGGTTGTCGTTGCTGCCGCCGTTGCTGCCCGTCCACCCGACCAGTGCGGTGGACGTCGCGGCGACGGCGACAGCGTTGAAGATCTGCGTTCCACCCACCCACGCCGACAGCGCCCCGGACGCGTAGCGGACGCGGACGGAGACCGGGGCCGGCCGCAGGGTGAGCGCCCCGCCGTAGGTCGCCACGGTCGTCATGGCCGTGGCCGTGGTGGTGACGATGCGGGCGCGGGATCCGCCGCCGGTGTCGAGGGCCAGGGCGACGGCGGTGCAGCCGGTGAGGCCGAGGTCGCCGCCGCCGGCGCCGACGAACGTGGCGGCGGTGGCCGGGGCGGCGAGGGCGAAGGTGACGCCGTCGGCGCCGGTGCCGCCGCTCATCTCGACGTCGAAGGTGACGTCGAGACCGTCTGTGGGCTGCGCCGTGCCGTACCAGGACGAGCCTGCGCCGAATCCGTCGGCGGCGTGGGTGAGGTACAGGTCGGTGCCGGACAGGACGGCGAACCCGTTCCTCACCCAGCCGGTGGCGGTCGGTGCGGGGATGACGGAGAACGCGGGCCAGGCCCCGGCCGCCTTCGGCCCGTACAGGCGGCGGGTGCCGGTATCGAGGGCCCAATCGCCGTCGATGCCGAGCCCAGACGCCGGGGCGCCAGACGTTGCCAGAGTGACGCCGCCTCGCGGCACGGCGAGCACGGTGTAGGTACCGGCTACTGGATCGGGGACCAGGACGTCGGCGAGGGCCACGCTCGGCGTCGCCTTGGGCAGGCTGATGTACCGGGTCCAGCTGGGTGCGTTGGTGAAGTTGGCGACGACCTTGTACGTCCAGCCGGTCGGGGACATGCCGGTCGCGTCAGTGGCGACCAGCGGCACCGAGAACTGGCCGTCGGCGAGCTGGACTTTGACGCCGCCGCCGAGGACGACGTCTTGGCCGCCGATGGTGACGAGGTCGGGGCCGGTGAAGGTGAGGGTGCCCTGGATCCAGGTGCCGTCGGGCAGTGTGAGGGGCTGCGCCGAGCGGACGGTGACCAGCTCAACGCCTGCGGGCAGCGGCATGTCGTTCTCCTCACAACCTTCGGTATCTGGCGGTCATGGCGAGCATCGCTGCGCCGAGCAGGCCGCGGCCTTGGGGGCTCGGCGAACTGCCGCTGCCGGCGCTCGTCATCCGGCATGTGTAGTGGGTGGATCCGTCGCTGTCCGGCGTGCACTCGTAGGTAGCGCCTGTGCCGTCCGTGTACGTCCAGCCGGATGGCGGCGGTCCGGCCGGCCCCTGCTCACCCTGCGGCCCTTGGGGGCCGGGGACGGTGGAGTCTGCCCCTGGCTCGCCCTGGGGGCCCTGTGGCCCGGGGACGCCGGCGGCGCCCGCGGCTCCGGATGGTCCAGGCGACGGGGTGATGGTCGGTGCGGCCTTGCCCGGATCGCCCTTGTCACCCTTGGGCCCCGGCGGCCCCGGGATAGGCACGGGGACCGCCGCGCGATCGGGCAGATTCTTGACGGCCTTGGTCGGATCGGGCGCCGCCGGGGTGCCTCCCTTGGCCGTGATCTGGGCGCGTAGGAGCCGCACATCGGAGGCGAGCGTGGTGACGGCCTGGCCGCGCAGGTCGGCCTCGGCAGCGAGCTCGTTAGCGCGCGCCGCTTCGGCCTGGACGCGCACGTAGACGAGCATCACGGCGCCGGTGAGGAACAGCAGGAACGCCAGGAGGGCGATGGGCTTCCACCGTCGGGCGAGCACCCGTTCGGTGCGCGTCATGGCGTCCCTCCCAGCGACTGCACGACGAGGCGTAGCCGTGCCGACTCGGCGCGCTCGGCGGCGAGTTCCAGCTTGAGCGCGGCCACCTCGGTTTTGAGCTCCTTGCGTTCCTCTTGGAGCTCGTTCGTCAGGCTGCTGAACCCGTTCACCGCGGTGCCCTCCTGCTGGGCTCGCCCTGCGACCTTGGAGCCGTACATGGCTGCCGCCCCCGCCACTGCGGCGCTTCCGATCACGCCTATGGCTGTGACGAGGGCGGCGTCCATGCCACCTCCAGGCCGCTCGCATGGGGCAGGGTCAGGACCCCGACGGGGTGCGCGGCGTGTGGCTGGCGTTCCAGCCGGAAAGGAACGTGATCGCGGCCGGGACGATCGCGATGATGACGGGCTGCAGCCAGGACGGCAGCGGCTTCAGCAGGGAGTCGTCCGCGACAACGCCGTTGAGGACGGCGATGACGAGGGACACGACGAAGGTTGCCGACGTGGCCGCCTTCACCTTCGCCTCGACGGGCGCACTGGCCATGGGGGTTCTCCGTTCAGTGAAGGGGTCAGACGTTCGGGACGTGGAGCTTGTCCCAGCTGGTCTTGCCGGGGATGCCGTCGGCGTCGGTGCCGGCGAAGCCGAGGTGCCGCTGCCAGGCCGCATAGGACCGTTCGTCGCCCGAGCCCCACACGTCGGCGTTGGCGTCGGACTGGTAGCGGCCGCAGCCGACCGCGACGAGCCGCTTGTGCATCGCCGCGATGATCGGGCTGCGGCGGCCATTGACGAAGAACGAGCCGCCTGGGAACGGCTCGTAGGCCGGCTGCGGCACCGGAACCTCTGCAGCGGCCGTACCGCCGAGGCTCGGGTCGGCGGAGATCGTCCCCTCCGCATACGCAGGGACCCCGTAGCCATAAGGGCTGCCCGTACCCCGGCGGGGCCGCTGGTGCAGGTAGACGCCGTCGCCCTGATAGGAGCCGTTGTCGTTGCTGTTGCCCTCGATGGTCCAGATGGTGTCGGCGTCGTACTTCCACACGACGCCGGTGTGGTCCGCTCCTCCGGGGCCCATGTAGAACGGGCCACCGAGGACGGGGTATTCGGTGAACCGGTTCTGCTTCTTCCACCAGGAGACGGCGAGCGCGCACGATGCGGTCATCGGCCACAGGGCGTCGATGCCGTTGTGGTGGGCACCCCACGCCTCGAAGACGGCGCACCAAGGCTGCCCGTCGGACCACTCCAGGCCGGGGGTCTGCTCGCTGAACTTCTGGATGTTGTTCCAGATGCCGTTCTGGTCGCGGCCTTCGTGGTATCCAGCCTGGCTCTTGAGGAGGTTGACGAACTGGTCGCGGGTGCTGGTCATGGTCACAGTCCCTTCGCGGTGAGCCAGGTGTGCATCGACGCGGCGAGGGCCTGGTCGACGGCGGACGGGGTGGGAGTCGGCGTCGGGGTGGGCGCCGGGCTGGTGAGCGGGACGAACAGGGTTGCGTCGCCGTCCTCGTCGAGCAGGCGGCCGAGGTCGTCGAAGGAGAACGAGAACGTCCCCTTCACGCCCCACCCGGTGCCCCAGGAGTTGCGGGCGAGGACGTGCTGCTTGGAGGCGTCGATGCCGTACAGGAGGAACTCGTGGCCGCCGCGGATACCGCCGGAGATGGTCACCAGACCGCTCGGGTCTGGGCTGTCGAAGCCTTCGTACCAGTTGACGCCGACGATCAGCGGGCTGGCGGTGAGGGCCTTGAGTGCCGAGTCGAGGCTGAAGGCGTGCTGGTAGCCGGAGATGAGGCCGGCCTTCTGTGCGGCCTTGGCGACGGCGACGCCGGTCGAGCCGGTGTCGGTGGGCGGGTAGACGCCCTGGACGTTGTCGAGGCGGGTTGCCGCGCTGTAGAGGGCAACGGCCTGGGTCTCGTCCGTGGAGGTGTCGCCGGTGGGCCGGGCCTTCACCGTGGTCGGGATGGCGAGGTACAGCGGGTCGCTACCGCTGAACGCTTCGGCGGCATGGCCGGTGCACGATCCCAAGTTGCCCTGGTCCAGGACGGGGATCCGCACCGTGTGGACGGCGCTGGTGTACGTGGACGGCAGCAGGTCCTCGGAGAGGGCGTAGGCGCGGGAGCGCGGGTCGTGCTCGACGTGCCTGCCGAGGCGGCCTCCAATGTGGCTGGAGTACTCGTCGATGAAACGGATCTTCACTGGGCTCCTTGAGGGCGTGAAAAAGCCCCAGCCGCTTCGGCCGGGGCCCGGGAGGGTGACGCAGGTCAGGTCAGCTGCACGGGTGAGATGCCGGTCGTCGATGCGCTCTGGCTGACGTTCCAGCCGGGGTAGGCGTCGGTGAGGGTGGTGGCGATGGCACCCGCGATGGCCTGGACGATCGCGCTGGACGCGTCGGTGATGCCGCTCTGGAAGGTGACCTCGGCGACGGCGCCGTCCTGGGCGAGGGTGTCGGGGTCCGTGGCGGTCACGGTCACGCTGACGGAGCGGGGGGTGTAGCCGTTGGCGGGCAGGCTCATCGGGGGCCTCTCAGGTGATGGCGGTGGCGTTGGTGAAGTTGCTGGAGGGGCCCATGTCCTCGACGAGGATGTAGGCGACATTGTTGGTGCTGGCGGCCACGGAGACGTTGCCGGTGCCGCCAGTGACGAGCTGGTAGGTGCCGACGAGGACGGCGGAGATGTCGGCGCCGGAGTTGTTCGCGCAAATGTTCTGCAGCGTGAACATCGTGTTGCCGCTGAAGATCTGCTGACGGAAGCCGTCGATGTACGCGGTGCCCGACGTGTTGGTCTTCCGCACACGGAACTGGCCCTGGTCGGAAGCGGTGCCCGCGGCCAGGCCCTTGTAGGTGATGCGGAAGGCGTGACCGTTCTGGAAGGTGATCGACGGCGTGGTGATGGCGACGGCCTCGGTGGTGGTCGTCGTGGAAGTGTTCGCGGTGATCGCGGTGTAGCTGACGACCTGCGGCGCGTTGTTGTACAGCCAGTTGATCGGGTTGTAGACCTGGGCGAGCCACCAGGCATCGGAGGCCGGGAACCCGGCTGTGGCCGGGGTGATAGCGGGACGGGCCATGGTTCCTCCGAGGTCATCCGAAGCCGAACAGCGGGCTGGTGCCGCCAAATACGGCGGCCGCGTCGTAACAGGTGGGATAGGTGCCGCCAGGGGGCAGCGTCGCTCCGGCGGGCATCGGCGAGCAGATCAGGTCCCCGCTGGAATGGGACTTTGTGGTGTTCGCGGTGAGGGTGAGCTGCACGGTGCTGTATCCGGCCGTGACGGTCTGCACGGACTGGACGGTGACGGTCTCGGCGTTGGGGGTGCCGTAGCCGAGAACCATCTGGTAGCCGCCCGGGATGACGTACTGCGCGGCGATCGCGGCATTGCCCGAGATCGGCCCGACGGTGACGACGCTGACGCCGGCCGCGATCCCCGCGGACAGGGCCGCCCAGGCGGCGGAGATCATCCAGTAGCGGTATTGGGAGGCTGGGGAGACCTGCAGGTGCAGCTGCAGCGCCTGCCCGGTGTCGTCGCCGGACCACTCCAGCTGCTCGATGAACCCGTCGAGCTGCTTGGCCGGGGCCAGTGCCGGCCGTTTCATGACGCGGACGAGGTCGGCGAACCGCAGGCTCGCCACCTTCGCCTGCAGAGTCGGGCTGTGCGCCAGGTCGACGGTAAGGCCTTGCAGCCGGGTGTGCGGGTCCTTGTAGAGGCTGAGCAGGTAGTTCGCCATGCTCGCGCCGGTGTTCACGGACTTCGGGTTGATCGTGCGGGTCAGGGACTGCGGGAAGTAGGCGGTCTGGCTGGTGGTGTCTTCCGCTTCCTGCATGCGGTTGACGTCGGTGGCGTCCGCGGCCCCGTCGCTGGTGATCTGTACGTCGTTGTACAGGTGGGCGGGGTCCTGCTCGAACTTGATGTCGTCCTCGACGGGGATCTCGCCGCCGGGGAAGTTCTCGCCGAAGGTGGCGATCGGCGTGTTCTGGATCCACCGCCACAGGTGCCCGAACAGGGTAGGGATGCCGTACCGGTCGACGGCGAACTGGCCGTTCTCGGTGTCCGCGGACTCCTGGATGGCGTCCAGGGCGGTGCGCCCGTTCAGAGCCATCGCTCCGAGGGTGCCCTGCGTGCCGATGGCCTGGAAGTTGCCGCCGCTGCCCGGGTGGAAGCTGGCAAGAGTGAGCAGGCGGCTGATGCGGTTGTAGACGGAATCGCCGGACCAGCCGGTCGCGAATCCGGCGGTGAGGTCCGAGAGGGTGTTGACGTCGACTTCGGTGTTCCACTGCGCGAAGTAGGCGATGTCTCCGTTGAAGGGGGTCGTGTTCTCCCCCGCGCCGTTCGTCGTGAGCGTCGCGCCAATGGCGTCGATGGTGTACGTCGACGAGGCCATGCTGGATGCGGCGACGTTGGAGATGTATCCGCCGTCCAGGACCAGCCGGGCGGTGAGTCCGTCCGCGGACAGTGAAAGGGCGGCGCAGTGCCAGTTCCCGTCGCACACGAACTGCCCGGAGTCGATGAGGTAGACCGAGGCGGTGTTCCCCGCGTTCTGGATCTTCATGGCGAGGTAGCCGGTGCTGTAGATCAGGACGGAGGCGACGGACTGGTTGCCGCTGCCCGCGAGGTAGCCGGGCCCGGTTGCCGCCCACAAGGTGGCCGTGGAGAACCGGCCGCCGGTGCCGGGCTGGTTGGGGGTGCGGAAGCAGATCAGCCGTGTCCAACCGCCGTTGGGCAGCATGAGGTGATCGGTGCCGTCCCAGGGCTGCAGATAGGTCGCACCAGCGCTGTTGCCCAGCGAGGCCGCCTGGTTGCTGGCGAGGGTCGTCACCGGCCCGGGAACACCCCACAGGGTCCCCAGGTCGTTCGTCGAGGTGATCGACGTGCCGTAGGTGATGTTCGCCCCGACGACGTCCAGGGCGCCGGTCGTGAGCTGGGCGCCCGCGTAGGGCCTGAATGCGGTCCCTCCTGGCACGTCCGGGCTGGTGCCCGGGGTGGCGAGGTCGTAGGCGCACTGCAGGCTCGCCGACTGGAACGACGTGAGGTAGCTGGGCATCACGTCGGAGTAGGTCAGCTGGGACAGCGGGGCGAGCGCGTCGACACAGGTGACGTCGACGAGACCGTACTTGCCGTTCTGGCCATACGACTGCGGCCAGCGCTCGACGAAGCCCTGCCACAGCTGGTTCCAGCTGCCGGGGTAGACCCAGGCGCCGGCCGCGCCGTTCTGCAGCTGCCAGCCGGTTGCGCGGATCGTGGTGGTCGCGGTGGTGGCGGCGAGGGTGACGATGAGGGGGATCCCGAAGGCGGCCCCCGCCGGGGCGGTGCCGCCCACGGTGGTGCGCTGCCATGTCGTGGTGACGGAGACGGACGGCCCGGCGGTCTGCGCCAGCTGGTTCCCGACGAGGTCGTACCACTGGAGCTTCACCTGGCAGTTGAGGGACGTCATGCCGCCTGCGGCCAGCTGCAGGTCGACGCCGGCGGAGTAGAACGCCCCGGGCGTGACGGTGGTGCCCTCGCAGTCGTGAGCGGTCCATGCCTGGGTGGCGCCGGACAGGCCGAGCCCGACGAACTGGCCGGTCCCGTTCGGGAGCGTCCAGGCGTGCGCGGTGGTCAGCCCCGAGGTGGAGGCGGACAGGCCAGTCGCCAGGGCGAGCGTCCCTGCGGAGACGGCCATCGAGGTCGTCTGGGTGCCGTTCGCAACCCACGGGTACAGCAGGTTGGCGCTCGGGCTGATCTGGGCGATGAGCCGGGCCCTGCGGTACGGCAGCACGTAGGGGTAGAAGAACGAGGTGGTGTTGTCGGGGTCGAACGCGCCGTCGAGGTTGTCGAGGGAGAACGTCATCTGGCCGCTGGTGACGGAATCCAGCTCGTACTGCCGTCCGGCGAGGGTGGCCTTCCACTGGCCGCGCAGCCGCTTGGAGACGGTGTACCAGTGGTTCGGCGCCGTCGAGTTGCCGCCCGCATTCCATGCGATCTGGATGAGGATGCGCGGCCAGGTGCCGATCAGGGGGCCGTCGTCGACGGGGAATCCGGTTGGGACGGTCACGACGAGGGCCCCCTGTTCAACGAGTCTTGGCCGAGAGGCCGTTGGAGGTGTTGCGGCGCTCGTGCTGCAGGGTGCGGCGCTGCATCTTCTTGAAGAGCACGTCGCCGTCGAGCTGCACGACGATGGGGACGTCCACATACGCGGCGCCTGCCACCGCAGCCCCGACGAAGCCCATCCGGCCCGTGGCGAGCTTCGGGACGGTGGGCATGCCCGCGGCCGACACGGCGCCGGCCATCGCGTGCGCGGCGGCCTGGGCGGTCCTCGTTCCGGCGTTGATGCCGTTCGCCAGGCCCTGGGTGATGAAGTCACCGATCTCGTGGAACACCTGAGACGGAGAATGGATCTTCAGGGCTCTCTTGATGGCGTTGGCCATCGCCTTGGCGATGTGCTCCATCGCCTTGGCGATGTTCTTCTGCTGCGAGTGCAGGCCCCGGATCAGGCCCTTCGCCGAGTCGATGCCCGCCTTGTACATGCTGTCCGCGGTCGCCGAGCCGACCTTGCCGGCCGCCGCCTTGGCCTGCCCCTGCAGCTTGTTGATCTCGGCGATCTGCGCCGTGTTCCCGCTCGCCAGCGCGGCCGCGGTCGCCCCGCCCTGGTCGACACCCGAGTCGGCGATCTGCTTGATCAGGTCGGCAGACAGGTGCATCTTGCGCAGCTTGGTCAGGTCCGCGGCGAACTTCTTGGCCCTGGCGACCTGCGCGCGCATGTTCGCGACGACGTCCTGGCTGGTGAGCTCCACGGACCCTTCGGGCAAGGCCGTGACGACGGACACGTTCTGCATGACGCTCGACGCGACGTCGTCCCGCGTCTTCTTCCAGGCCTTTTGCAGGTCGCCGAGCTTCTTGTTCGCCGCCTTCAGCCGGGCCGAGATCCGGTCGCGCTGGTTGGCCAGCTTGACCAGCTCGGCGCCGTCCCTGCGCACCAGGGCCTGCAGGTGCCGGTGCCCGGAAGAGCCGAACTCGCGGTAGAGCATCTGCGCGATGCGGTTGGCCGCGCTCTTCACCCTCGCGGTTGAGCCGGTGAGGCCCTGGATGAGGCCTGCCCCCACGTAGGCGCCGATCTCGGCGAACTTCCTCGACGGCGACTTGATGCCGAGGAAGTTCTTGGCCGCGTCGAGGGCGCCTTTGGCGATGTTCTTGACCGAGCCGAACAGCGAACTGCCCATGCTCTCGACGCCGTGGATGATGCCCTTGACGATGTTGGTGCCGACGTCGACGAAGCTGGATACGAAGCTCTTCGCCCAGCCCAGGACCGTCTTCAGGCCGGACATGATGGCTTTGCCGATGTTGGACATCGTGGAGCTGATCGCGTGCCACGTCGCGATGAGCGGATTGATGATGGCGATCTTGATGCCCGACCAGACGGTCAGGGCGAAGCTCCGGATCACACCCCAGGCCGTCTTCAGCCAGCCGGAGATGGTGTGCCAGCCCGCCTTCAGCGCCCCCCACAGGGACATCATCGGCGTGATGACGGCGACCTGGATCCCAGCCCAGACCAGTCCGGCGACCGCCTTGATGCCGCTCCACACGGCCTTGAAGAACGACGCGATGCCATTCCAGATCGCGCGCGCGCCGGCCTCCAGGGTCTTGTGGGTGTGGTTCCACAGGCTGATCAGGATGGCGATGGGCGTGGCGAAGATGACCAGCAGCAGCGGCCACCATTTCTTGAAGAACCCGGAGATCGCGTTCCAGACCGTCATCGTGATGCGCCACAGCATCTGCCAGCCGTGCACGAGCGGGTCGACCGCCATGTGCCAGGCCGCTGTGAAGAACGAGGCGATCGCGTGCCAGGCGCCCTTCACCCAGTCGACGATGGAGCGCCAGACGCTGGCCGTGCCGTTGGCCACCGTGTGCCAGAGACCGACGACGAACCGGCCCACATCGCCCGCGATCTGCTTGACGAAGCCCCAGACGGTCTTCCAGTGCATCGCCAGCATGATGATCGCGGCGATCAGCGCCATGACCCCGAGCACGATCCAGGTGACCGGGTTGACCGCGGCCGCGGCCGCCATCCCGTACAGGGCGGCGGTCATGGCGGCGATCGCGGCGACCAGGATGACGCCGATGACGATGGCCAGGGCCTTGGCGACGTTGCGGTGCGCGGCCAGGAATGAGGTGACCTTGGCGACCACGCCCATGATCGCCTGGAAGGCGGGCAGCAGGAACTGCCCGACCTGGATGCCGAGGGCCTGCGCCGAGGCCTTGGCCTCGGCCATTTTCTGGTTGAAGTTTTTCTGGACGTCCGCCCAGCCCTCGACGCTCTTGCCGCCCTTTTTGACGTGCTCGTCGATGCCCTGGGTGTTCTTGATGAAGTCCTTCATGTGCGGGCCGGTCAGCTGCAGCGCGGCCTGCATGGACTTGGTGCCGCCGACCATCGTGGCGAGCGCGCCGACGTAGGTCTGCTGCTGCGGCGGCAGGTTGGCGAGGGCCCGCTGGAACTCGGTGGTGTTCTTCGAGGCGCCCTGCAGGTGCCGGATGAGGACGGTGCCGGCGGGGCCCATCTTCTTCTGGATGGCGTCCGTGAGCATCGTCAGCGTGGACGCGAGGCCCTTCTTGCCGAGGTTCTGCCCGACCTGGACGGCGGAGAGGCCGAGGTTCTTCATCTCGGTCGCGGCCTTGTTGGACGGGTTGCTCAACTGGCCGATGGTCTGGCGCAGGTAGGTCGCCGCGACGGCGGCCGGGGTGCCCTGGGCGGTCATCGTGGCCATGGCACCGAGGACTTCATGCAGTCCCACGTGCGCGGCCGCCGCCACGGGCAGGATCGTGCTCATTGACCCGGCGAGGGCCTCGAGGTTGGTCTTTCCCTCGGCCTCGGTCGCGATCAAGCTGTTCATCACGTCGGTGACGGAGCTCGCGCCCGTGTGGTACGCGTTCATCGCCGTGGTGGCGGCATCGGTCGTCGTGTTGAGATCGGCGGCACCGACCTTGGCGCCCATCGCCGCCGTCTTGAGGACCTTGAGGGCGTTCGCGCCGTGGTATCCGGCGGACTCCGTCATGTACAGGCCCTTGGTCAGCTCGTCCGTGGACTGGCCGACCTGTCCGGCCATGGCGAGCACGCCCTGACCGACCATGCCCATGTTCTTCGCCGACTCCCCCGCACCCGTGCGGACGCGGGTCATCTGCTGCTCGAAGTCGCCGGCCATCTTCGCCGTCTTGATGGCGACGCCTGCGGCCGCGATCCCGAGGCCGATGACAGCGGCCTTGGCCATGAGGCCGGTCTTCTTGAAGGCGCCGGCGCCCGCCTCGTCCGCGACCGCCATCTCCGCCTTGACGTCACCGATGGCGGTCTTGACGCCCTTGGAGTGGCCCAGGAACTCGATGAAGACGGGGGGCAGAGCACCCATGAGGGAGTCACCTCCCTCACGAGTCGCGCTGTGGAGTTGTCAGATGCTGGTGGCGCGCCGCCAGTGCGTCGTCCAGACGGCGGCCATCTTCGGTTCGGCCTTGCGGATGCCGGGGCGGACGTAGGGGTACTGGCCTTCGATGCGCTTCTTGTACAGGTTGCGCACGCCGCCGCCGACGCCGACGCCGCCCTGGAAGCCGCCGCCGGGCAGTGGCTTCGGTCTGCGGACGCCGCCGACGCCGCGGGTGAGCTTGCCCGTCAGCCGCCCGGGGCCGCCGCCCTTGGAGACGTGGTGCGGGGTCAGGTTCAGGCTGACGGTCGGCCCGGTCCGCGACGACTTGCCGCGGTGGTCCCACCGCGGCCGCCCCCGCATCCCGGACCTGATGGACTTCTTGGCCAGGGCCTGCGTCGCCTTCAGCGCACGGACCGTCGCGAGGTCGATCTCACGGTCCATGCGCGTCAGGGCGACGCGCACCTCCTTGGTGCCGCGCACGATGGCGGTGATGCCGTCAGGCACGGGCTGCCTCCTCCTGGACGTTGGCCTTGGCCTGCTCAACTGCCCCGTCGACGGCCAGGATCCAGTCGAGCCGTTCGGCCGGCAGGTCCAGCCACGTGTTGGGCGGGCCGACTACCCGGCACAGCTGCCAGTCCCGGTATGCGTCCATCGGCAGCTGGTGCGGCGGGTAGTCGTATTTCCCCTCTAGCGCTACACGGAGGCGGTAGAGGGCTCGGTAGGGCTGTCCGCCTCGGTTGACGGTGAGAAGTCCGGACCCTGCTCGAGGGCGCCCTCGGCGCACATCTCTTTCAGCTTGTCGTAGACCGCCCCGGGCAGGTCCTGCAGGGCGTCGAGGGTGACCTCGTCGCCGTAGGACCAGCCGGCCACCCTGCTGATGATGAGGCGGTCGTTGAGCTCGTCCATGAGGCCCAGGGCCTCGTCGCCCATGACGGAGGCCATCTCGACGGCCTGCGCCTCGTCGATGTCCTCCATCGCCTTGACGCCCTTCGTCTTGGCGTCCTCGACGACGCCCTTGAAGGCTGGGTTCTGCGCGAGCTTCATCTGGATCGTGCGCACAGGACGCCGCAGCCGCTCGGGCACGTCCGCGGCGTCGCGCAGGTCGGCCCAGCCTTCGCCGGGCATCTGGTGACGGGTGATGCTCATGAGGGTGTGATCTTTCTACTTGTAGGTGCCGGACGTGATCGCGTTCTGCAGCGTCGCCTTGATCGGGCTGTAGCCGCCGCTTGCGCCCACGTCGCTCGTGTTGCCGATCGCCGTGAAGGACACGGGGAGCTCGATGTATTCCTTGCCGTAGGACGGCGTGCCCTCGGTGTAGGCGACCTGCGAGCAGTGCAGCGTCAGGCCGTTCGCGGCAGCGCCAGCGCCCTGGCTGTACAGGCAGTCGAAGGACTGCGCGGTACCGGCCTGGAAGATGGTGCGCTGGCTGGCGTCCTCCATGACGAGGGTCAGCTTGCCCTCGACGGACACGTCACCGGTCCAGATCCGGTACGGGTTCTGCGTGCCGGCGGAGCCGCGGATCACGGTCACGTTCCGCTTGATCGTCAGTTCGCCGTCCTGGACGAATGTGTTGGTACCCGCGATCTTGTTGGTGATCGCCCAGTTCGCGACGGGCGGCACCGCCGTGTAGGACGGCGTCGGCGTGGTGGTTGTGGCGTAGGGCCAGGTCATCGCCTTCGCGGACCACTCGAACAGGCCGTCGGCGTTCCATTTGAAGCCGAGTTCGGAGAACTGGGCGCCCGGGTACTGCCAGGTGTTGAGCGGATCGGCGATCGTCCATGTCTGCGGGGTGGGCTGGGTGTCGCCGGTGCACAGCGTGGAGAACACGTGCGAGAACGGGGCGGAGGCGCCGGTGGTGACCAGGTCGGGCAGCACCGAGGCGAGCAGCCAGCCGATGGTGTCGGCGAACACGTCGCCGCCCAGGTCGAGTTCGGCGCCCTTCTGGCCCGGGTACAGGCCGAAGACGTCGACGGGGGCGCCACGCTGCCCGGTGTCCTCGATGAGATTGACGTCGTCCTTCGGCGTGAGCGTCTTGTAGGGGACCCAGGCGGTAGCCGCGACCGGGGTGCCCGGGGTGACCTCCTTGGCCACACCCAGCCTGGAGAGATGGGACGGCTTAGGCATCGCTGCCCTCCTTCTTCTGCGGGGCCGCGGAGGCCTTCTTCGCCTGGGGCTTCGCGGCGTCCCAGCAGCCGTCGCCCGGATCGTCGGGCAGGTCGTAGGTCTCGCCGGGCTGCGGGGCCAGGCCGAGCGTGGGGTAATACCGGCCCTCATCGCCGGTGTACGTGAGCTGCACGGTTTCCCTCACAGGGTCTTGAGACAGTCGATGCCGATCTCGACGACGGCTTGGCGGCCCTTGTGGTCTTCCGACCAGCCGCTGGTGTGCTGCACGGTGCCGGGCTTGCCACGGTCGACCGCACCGCCCAGGGACGGGTCGGAGCGGACGACGGCCACGACCAGGTCGGCGAGCTGGCGGGCGCGGGCGAACACGGTGACGGGGTCGTCGCCGCCGCGGTAGACGTCGACGGTCACGGTGATCGTGTAGTCCTCGCGCAGCCAGTGCGATCCGCCGGAGCCGACGACACTTTCGGGGCTGTACTGCTGGTGGACGTCGCCGACGCTGATGATGTCGTCGGGCTGGTAGGTGCCCGGCTCGTCGAGGCAGACGAGGACGCCCTGGGCGCCGGCGAGTTGCGCCTGCAGGCCCTCGAAGATCCAGGTGCGTGCTGCGGGGATGCTGGAGGCGGGGATGTCCCCGATCGGCGTGGTCATGCGATCCCCGGGGGCCGCTTGAAGGGCTGCCACAGCTCCAGCACGCGCTGCGGCAGGGCGAACCCGGTCGGCACGCCCATCGATTCGCCGTCCAGCGCGGCCCCCCCGAACCTCGGCCGGCCACCTTGCTGGGTGAGCTGGAACAGATGCCGGATCAACTCCAGCGCGCCCAGCCGCACGGTCCACGGGATGGTGCCGCCCGTGCCCGCGGTGTAGACGACCTTGACGTTCTTGATGCCTCGCGGGAACGACACGGCGCCCCCGGTCGCCCTGCGCACGATCTGGCCCTTGTCGAGGTCGACGGTGTAGCCGTAGGCGTCCGTGGAGGTGCCCAGCGGCTGCTCGGTGAGCACCCACGTGGACGCCGACACATACTCAGTGACGGACTGGACCGAGGCGACCGGCTGCCAATCCAGGGTGATCGTGGGCGAGCCCCCGTTGTGCCACTCGGTGTGCTGCTCGGGCAGCATCGGCCCGACGACGTCCCGGGCGAGGTCCCCGGCGGCGAGGATGAAGCCCTGCAGCTCGGCGTCCTGGCTGGTGTCCGTGGTCGGCAGGTTCAGGTGCGCCTTGACCGAGGCGAGGTCGACGACCTGCTCGATGCCCAGCGGCCGCACCTGGAACTGGCCTTCCGACGCGTAGCCCACGCCGGTACCGGTCGCCGTCCACCGGTACTTCCACGTCCCGGCGACGGCGACCGAGGACACGGCGGCGACGTACTGGCCGCCGCCGGCCGAGGTGACGGCCGGGGTGGTGACCGTGCCGGTGGGGTCGGTGACCGTCAGGGCGACGGTCAGGGTGCCGGTGGCGGGGGCGCCGGTGTCGTCGAGCACCAGCTCGGACAGGCGCACGTCCTGGCCGGTGTAGTAGAGCAGCGGCATGGCGCCCCCCTTCCGTTCAGTCAGCGGGTCTCAGGAGGCTTCGCGGCCGAGGCGGTCCGCTTGCCGCCGCGCTTCGGCGACTCGCTGCCCTGGTCGGCTTCGAGGACTTCGCGGATGGTGCGGGCCTGCTCGCGTGCCGTGCCTGCCGCGCCGTCCTGGCCGTCGGCGAGCAGCTGCTCGGCGCGCTTTTCCAGCTCGCCCGCTTCGGCGTCGAGCTCGCCGCGCACGCGGTCGATCTGCTCCTGGACCTGTCCGGCCGTTTCTCGCCGCGACTCGCGCGGACCGTTCTTGCAGATGGCCAGCTCCGCACGGAGTCCGGCCAGTTCAGCGACGCGATCGTGCATCGCGCACTCTCCTCACTGGGGAAGGCCCCGGGCCGCCGCACCCTCAGTCGGCGGCCCGGGGAGCTGGCGGGATCAGAAGCCGGTCGGAGCGATGACGCCGGTACCGGAGATGACCGAGATGGCCTCCGGGCGCCGGTCGGCCATGAACGCGGCGTAGTTGTAGACCTGCAGGCGCACCTGCAGCGTCCCGGAAAGTACCTCCTGCAGGACGCGGGTCCGCATCGACCCCTCCCACAGGTACATGTCGCTCGTGCGGGCCACGATGATGCGGTCCTCGTTGGTGCCCGCGCCGAGGTTCGTCGGGATGTTGCCGTCGGCGAGCAGCGGGGTGCTCAGCACCCGCCCGACCGGGCCCTCGACGTCGCCGCCGGTCTGCAGGGCCAGCGGGTTGAAGGGGTTGTTGGTCTCCGGGAGGATGAACGGCCGGTTCTGCGAGTCGAGCTGAGACGCCATCCAGTACCAGCGCGACGGCGTGAGGAACGCGGCCGTCGCCATCATCTTGCGGTTCTTCGCCACCAGGGACAGGGCCTGCATGAACGGCAGGTAGGTCTCCGGGAGCGTCGGCGTGGCGTCGGTGTAGGTGACCGCGTTGATGCCGGAGACGTTGAGGACGCCCTTGAGCTGGCCCGCCGAGCCGGAGCCGTTGAGGCACTGCAGGTCGAGGCGCTGGTTGTAGTCGGCGATCAGGTCGGCGAAGACGATCTCGTCGAAGGCGGCGGGCGACTGGTCGAGCAGCTGGATCGCGATGTCCTGCTGGCCCGCGATCGTGCGCACGGGGGCGGTCACGAACGTGTCGGTCAGGTCCTGCGAGGTGACGGCCGCGGCGTCCGCGGTCTGCACGCCCGTCGCCGTACCGGTCGCGATCTTCGGCACGTTGATGCTGTCGGTGCCGGTCGGCAGCGTCAGGTTGCGTACCGAGTTGGCGAAGGTCCGGCCGAAGCGCGGCAGGTCGATGTACTCGTCGATCAGCCACAGCGGCGGGACGAAGTTGCCGCCCTGCCCGTCCGTGCGGTTGGGGTTGACGCGCTTCTCGAAGACGCTGCCCCGGTCGATGCCGCGCAGCTCCTGCTCGGCGCGTGCAGCCCGTCGCGCGTCGCGCTTGGGCATCTCGGCGTCGACCTCGCGGCCGTGCCGGGCGAGCCGCTCCCGGGCGGCCTGCACGCCGCCGTCGCCGTCGCCGCGGCCCATGTCGCTGCGGATCAGGTCGAGGAAGTAGGAGTGCCGGTCGCCGCGCTGGTAGGTCGCGGGCTCGGACTGGACGCCCTCGCCGGGCTGCGACAGGTTGTAGCGCTTGGCCGTCTCAGCGGCCTTCTCGTCGGCGCGGGCCTGCTCGTCGAGTTCGGCGATACGTGCGTCGATGGCACGGATCTCCGTCTCGATGGCCTCGAACTTGCCGCGCTCCTCTTCGTTGAGGTCGCGGGCTTCCTTGGTGGGCGTCTCCAGCAGCGCTTCGAGCTGAGTCTTCTGCTCGGCACGCCGCTTCTGGAGAGCCTGGATGAACGCCTTGGACATCGCTGCCCTCTCTGCTTGGTCGGGGTGGTGCGGGCGTGCCTGCGAAGCTCGGGTGGTGGCTCGGGTGACCGCCCAGGTGGTGCCCCGTGGTGGGGTCCGGCGTGGGCGGCCGGCGCGGCTCCGGCGCGGGCGGCAGGCGGTGTTACAGGGCCAGCGCGCGGGCGCGCGCTGCGTACAGGCCGAGCGCGGCGGACGCCGGGGGCTCGGTGGTCTTGGAGAACTCGGCGGCGAGCCGGTCGAACACCTCGCGCCGCTCATTCGGGTCCAGCCGCTGCAGCTGTGACTGCACGTCACGCGCATTCAGCTGGGCGCCAGCCGTGTTGGGGTTGGCTCCGTAGTTGACGATCGACACATCGCCTTTATGTAGGGAGACCTCGAGGATGTCGCGCTGGTCGAAGTCGGGCGACCACTGCTGACGGATGATCCAGAAACCGAAGCTCATCTCGTCGACGTCGCCGCGGTCCATTGCCGAGCGCAGGGCCTGCACGTGCGGGCTGGCCGGGTCCAGGTCGGCCTCGGTGTGCAGGCCGGTGTCGTCCTCGGCCAGCCGCATCGTCCCGGACTTCGTGCGGGCCAGGGTCAGTCCCTCGTGGTTGACGAGGAATGGCACATCCGCGTTCTCAGCGAGCGTCTTGGTGAAGGCGCCCTGGCGCACGACCTCCGTGAAGGGGCCGAGCCAGTCCTCCATCTCGTAGCCGACCTCGGTGATGCAGGCGTACCCGGTGAAGGTCAGCGCGTCGCCGCCGGTGCCGCTCTGCTTGGCGCGCAGTTCGACGTCCCGGAAAGGAACGGCGCGGTGCTGCAGGGTCGCGGGCCGGTCGGCCCGCACGGACAGGTCAGGCATCACGGCCTCCTACTTCGTGGGTGCCGGAGGATCGTCCGGCGGTGGCTGCTCGGGCGGGGACGGGGGTGCCGTGTCGCCTGAGTGCGCGCTGTTGAGGGGCGCGGCGATGTCGTCGCCGCCCTCGATCGGCGGCAGCTTCTCCTTGGCCCGGATCTCGTTCTGCGTCATGCCGCCGATGGTTCGAGCCGTGGCGTACCAGGACCAGCGGCCGGCGGTGTCGGTGCGTTCCAGCTCACTGGTGTCGAACACGGCGGCCTGGCCGCGCGGCAGCATGGCCGTCCAGGCGTCCTCGAACGTCCCCAGCCAGTCATCCAGGGTCCACACGCGGAAACCGAGAGCCTGCTGCTCGATGCCCGTACCCCAGCTGGTGGTGCGATCGACCTGGCCGAGCATGTGCGGCGGGACGCCATACAGCATCGCCATGTCGAGGTTCTGCGCCGCGCGGGTGCCGAGGAACTGGGCGTCCTCGGGCGTGACAGAGATGTTCGTCCAGGCCGCACCGCCGGACAGGACGCCGATCGCGTGCGCGTTGGGCAGGCCCGAGTGCGAGGCCTCGAAACCCTCCTTCATCTCCCGCGCGCGCTTCTTATCGAGGTCGCCGGGCACGGTGATGACACCCGTCATGTGGGCGCCCTTGCCGAAGTACTGGGCGCCGTACTGCTCGGCAGCCAGCCCGAGGCCGATGGACTGCCGGGCGTAGCTGACCGGGGACATGCCGGTCGGCGAGCCGGGCATGCACATCCCGGTCAGGTGCAGCATCGAGTTCGGGTTGTCGACCTTGATGCGGTTGACCTCGTAGTCGCGGCTACCGTCATCGTTCATCGTGACCTTGACCTGGTCAGGGTGAAGGACAGCGATCCGAGAGGGCCGGTACAGGTAGTCCCAGGCGGTGACCATGCCGTAGCCGTTGCCGCGCAGCAGCAGGGAGATGGCCAGCTGCTTCAGGCCGGCGCGGCGGGTCGGGAATTGAGTACTGCTGGCGCCGCCGAAGGGGTCGACCACGATGGTGGGGGCCGTCGGGGTCGGTACTTGGACGCCGCCACGGGTGACCATCGCGTTCAGGGGCAGTCGGGAGATCGCCGCGGACAGGATGCGCACGCACGCCTGCAGGGCGATCAGCTGCATGGCTGTCTGGTCGTTGACGGCGACGCCGGACGCCGTCGGCGTCATCAGGGAGCCGTTCGTGGGGATGCTGCTGTCCCCGAACTGCGCGACGGTGCGGCGCTCGGCAACGCGGCGGGAAAGGCTCACTGGTCCACCGCCCATCCGATGTAGAGCAGGACCAGGCCGAGCGCGGCCAGGCCGATGATGGGCTGCCACCACCAGGCGGCCCCGACGAGGCAGCCCAGGCCGGCCACATCCATCACATCCGTCAGCAGGCGGCGCGGCCGGGCGGGCTTGGGGATGCGCAGGGCCCGGATCCGTGTCCAGACGCGCACGGGCACCTCCTACAGGTCGGCCCAGCTGAAGAACTGCGGCGTCGGCTCGGGTTCGGGTTCCTGGCAGGCCCGTTCGTGGGCCATGACCGCGGCCACGGCGAGGTCGATCTTTCGGGGGCTGTTCTTCGCGTCCTTCGACAGGCGCGAGCCGCGCGAGTCGGTCTTGACCACGCAGTTCGACAGGTGCCGGGCAAGCCGTGGGTCACCGGAATGCGTGAGCGAGCGGTTCATGACGGCCTCGTAGAAGCGCGTCGTCGCCGGGATCATGCGGGCCGGAGACTGCGGGAACTCGACGACCGGCAGGCCCTCGTCTTCCAGCACCTGGTACGTGCGGCCCCACCGGTACGGGTCGCACACGATCTCCCGCACGTTCCAGCGGCGGCAGGCGGCCCGGATGGCGGCCTCCACCTCCAGGATCGGCACGTTCCAGTCGTGGCCGGCGTCCGACGGCTTCTCCCAGGCCTCGACGACGTCCACGTGCGGCACCTCGCCGCAGGAGACGACGACCAGCGCCGTGCTGTCACCGTTGAACGAGCCGTCGAAGCCGAGACAGACCTCGTCGCCATCCTCGATGCCGTCGCCGCCGAGGCAGGCGTCCCAGGCGCCGGCGGGCAGCCACGTCACGGCTGTGTTCACCCACTGGTTCAGCCGTTTCGTGCGGAACTCCGCCTCCGGGGTCCGCTTCACCGCGGCCTCGAAGTCCTCCGGGTCGATCAGATCACCGAAGGCGGGGTTCGCCATCGCCCACGTCGCGGCCAGCCGGTGATCCGCCTCGTCAGGGGCGCCCCACCAAGCCATGAAGAACGAGGGGTCAACCTCCTCGCCCGCGGCGATCTTCTGCCCGTACTGGAAGAGCCGGAAGCAGATGGAGTCCCTGCCACTGGAGTCCGTCTTCACGCCGGCCGTCGTAATGCCGATCAGCATCGGGTCGACGCGGGCGCCGGCCGCCAACGCCATCACGTTGAACAGCTCGTCGTTGGGCTGCACGTGCAGCTCGTCGAAGAGCACCCGCGTTGGCGAGAGGCCCTCCTTGGTGAAGGCCTCCGCCGACAGGCAGCGGTAGACGCTGCCCGTGCTCGGCACCTCGAGCGCGTCCTTGTAGACCTTGATGGCCTCGGACAGGTCCGGGCTGTTCTCCACCATGCGCCGGGCGTCGCCGAAGACGATGCGGGCCTGCTCCTTGTCGCCGGCGCAGGAGTACACCTCGGCGCCGGTGCCCTCGAACAGGCCATCCAGGGCGATCCCCGCGCCGAGGCCGCTCTTGCCGTTCTTCCGCGGCTCGCCGACCAGGGCCACACGATGGCGACGGCGTCCATCCCGGCGGCGGGCGAACAGGTGGCCCAACAGCTTGTGTTGCCACGGCCTGAGCAGCAGCGGCGAGCCGGACGGGCCCGCGAACGTGTCCTTCGTGACGACGCAGAGCGTCTCAATGAAGTCGGCGACGTCCGGGCCGTCGCCGCGCTTCACGTCCGCGGCGGGGACCGCGGTCAGGAACCGCGGCGGCCAGCTACCCGCCGCCCTGGAGGCGCGCTGTCCTCCGCTGGACGAGCTCTTCGAGCTTGGAGGCACGCTTCACCTCCGCGTACCCGAGCCGGGCCCGGTCGGTCGGCGTGAAACCGCACAGGGACTCCCACTTGGTCATCTGGGACTCCAGCGCGCGGATCTCGGAGAGCAGCGGGTGCGCCCGCATCTGGCCCATGGAGCCGGTCACCATGTAGCCGTCCTGGGCGACCTGGTCCCGCATCGCTTCACGCTCGTCGTGCGCCTCGCACAGCCGCGTCAGCACGTCCAGATCGGTCGCCGGGGACAGCCATGCCTGCCCGGCCGTCCAGAGCCGTTCCCAGGTGCGTTGGCCGGTCTCGCCGAGGGTGTCGGGCGGTGGCGGAGTGTCGGCGACGGCGGCGAGGTGCACGACGGGCTCGGGGAGGTTCCTCTTGCCCGGGTTGCCAGTTCGGCGCTTACGTTCTGTGGGCGTTGGCGGTCGACCTGCGGTCATGATCAGCACCCCCGAAAAGGAACTAGATCAAAAACCGGCCCATTTTCGCGTCGCCGTGTGGGGGATGGGGGGCCGGGTCCGAAGACGATCATCATCTCAAGATCGACCCCGCCCCCCTTATGCGACGGCGCGAGCCGCGCTGGTCACGTGGGGTGACCCCGGTCGACTTGGGGGACTGCCGTGGCTGCTGCCGACCACCAGGGGACGGCGGCGCATGCCGGTCGGTAGCCTTGCGCTCTTGCCGCTGGGGAGCGGCCGAACTGTGGGGGTTCCTATGGGGTTCATCAAGGACGCGAAGGCCAAGTCGATTGCCGAGCAGGCAGCGCGCGCCATCTCGGAGGGACGGCAGGTGTTCGCCTGTCGTGTGAACGAGGGCGGCTGGAACGACAACTGGGGTGGGTCGCTGTCCGGTGTGGCCGAGCAGATTGAGGCGGTGGAGTCCGCGGGGTGGCGGCTCGACCAGTCGACGTTCCTGCCGGGCAAGGGGCAGAACGTGAGCGCGTTCCTCATCTTCCGCCGGGCGCAGGTGCCGGCGCCGCAGGCGTACCAGGTGCAGCCAGGTACGACGTGGGGTCAGCAGGGCTGATCTCGCTTGCGGCTGTTGCAGGGGCGGCACAGTACTTGGACGTTGTCCGGGGAATCTGTGCCGCCTTGTGCTTTCGGGGCGATGTGGTCCGCAGTGAGGTCGGTGGCGGAATGGGCCGGGACCTTCCAGCCAGGGCACCAGTCGCCATGCTCGGCCCTGTGCTGGGCTACTGCCTGGGCTGCGGTGGTGCGCCACTGCTGGGTGTAGCCACGCTGGTGTGCGCTGCCTCGCACTCTGTCCTGCTGCTGCTGCCACGCTGCTTGGCATGGGTCGCAGCGTGAGGGGTTGCGGGTGAGGGTGCCGCATACGAGGCAGGGGCGGCGCCGGCGTGTGGCCATGGCTGCCTCCCCTGAGCATGGCGAAGCCCCGGACCGGGGGGATTGGCCGGGGCTTCGTCATGCGTCTGTGGTGCCGTCTGGGGGCACAGTTGTTCACCGAGATCGTTACACGCTGTCTGACCTGCGGTCAAGCGGCGTCGCGCTGTTGCCGCTTGGCGAGCAGTGCGGCCACGTCCGTGACGGCGTACCAGGGCTGTCGGGGTGTGCCGCCTGAGCGCTGCAGCTGGCCGCGGTGGACGAGCAGACGGACACCTCCGAGGGTGATGCCGAGCTGCTGCGCGGTCTGGTGAGCGGTGAGGTGGCCGGGCCGGATCATCTGCGACTCCATGACCCCATGATGCGGCAGGGAGGGAGGCCATAGCGGGCGCCAAGGAGGCCATATGCGGGGGACAGCGCGTCCCTCGCAAACGGCCTCCCTGCCTCCCTGTGGCTACGTCATTGCAGGTCAACCGCAGGGAGGCTCTCAGGGAGGCTTTCAGGGAGAACTCCCTGATCCCTCCAGGCTCCCTCTACGCCGCGTCGCGGGCGGCGAGGGCGTCGCGGACCGTCTGGCGGTCGACGACCATGACGCCGTTGGACTTGTACGGGGCGGCGTCGTACTGCTCCAGGTATTCCTTGAGGTCGCTGTTGTTCCACTCCTTGTAGACGGCCGCGTTGAGGGCGGTGAGGCGCTGGAGGACGTCCCGGGTGAGGACGCGGGTGTCGGTGCCGAAGATGTGGGCGATGTCGGCGAGCGGGTCGACGTCCTTGACGGGCGTCAGCTGGTGGACGGTGGCGACGCCGTTGCGCAGCTGCTTGGCGCGCTCGGCGATCTCCTTGGCCGGTTCGGTGTCGATGAAGTGGGTCCGGACGGTGATGGAGGCCTCGCCGGCCGGGATGTCGATGCCGTCGGAGGCGACGACGACCGTGCCCTTGTCGAGGCCCTGACGCAGCAGGTGAGGGGCTGCGCCGCCGTCGACGGCCTTGTCTCCGAGTGCCATCTTGGCCTGGGATTCGGTGCCGACGACGAGGGAGGCGCGGGTGTGCGCGCCCTCGCGGACCAACTTGGGGAGGTTCTCGTCGGTGGGGTCCTGCGTGCCCTGCCACAGGGTGACGTTGACGGCGCGGCCCTGGTTGTGGAGGCGCCGGCAGGCCATGAAGTACCTGCTGGTGGCCTTCTTGCCGCCATAGGGCAGCTTGTTGTCGTCCTTGAGCGGGTTCATGAACGCGACCTGCGCCTCGTCGACGATGACGACGAGCGGATCGTGGACGGTGCCGGGCGGCGCCTGGAGACGGTCCTCCATCTCCTTCACGGCGGCCTCGACCATCTCGGTTACGGCGCAGGCGTGCTCGTCGGTCGGGCCCTGGATGAGCACCTTGGCCAGGGCCTCGAACATGGCCCAGTCGCCTACGCCCTTGAGGTCGCCGATCCAGAACTCGACGGTGGGGTCGAAGGCGAGCCACAGGGCGAGGGCGCGCAGGCTGGCGGTCTTGCCCTGGTTGGACAGGCCGGTGATGAGGAGCATGCGCTGGTACAGGCTGAGCGCGACGGCGTCGCCGCGCAGGGACTGGCCCCAAGGGGCGCGGCCGGTCTTGTAGTTGGCGCGGACGTCGGGGTCGGTGACCAGCGGCGACGGCCCGATGGGCTCGTCGAGGGCTCCGGAGTCGGCGATCCACAGGCGGACGGTGCGGGCGGCTGGCGGGATGGTGATGAACACCTCGTGTTCGTGCCGGTTGAGGTTCTCGGCGAGCTTGCGGCGCCGCTTCTGGATCTCCTCGGTGGAGACGCCGGTGGGCAGGGTGACGTCGACCTCGACGCCGCAGCCTGCGATGACGATGGGGGAGAGCATGGCGGCGCCCATGTCGGCCATGTCTTCGAGCGCCTTGCGCAGGGCGGCGATTCCGAGGTCGCGGAAGGCTGTGACCACGATGGACGGGGTGATGGGTCCGCCGAGGTCGCGGACTTGTGCAGGCAGGGCCCACTGGGGTGCGGTGTGGCGGTTGCGTCCGACGGCCCAGATGGCGGCGAGGGCGATCCATGGGGCGGCGGCGAGAGCGGGCCCCCAGACGATGCCTGCGATGAGCGCGACCCAGCGGACCAAGTCGACGACGGTTTCGATGGGCGTGAGGACGTCGTGGACGTCGTGGTTGGCCCAGGCGAGCAGGATGCCGAGCATCAGCAGCAGGCCGCCGGTCCCGACGGCTGCGGAGGCGGTGGCCTTGGGCAGGTTGAGGGCAAGCTGCAGCATGTCCATGCGCCGCTTGTGGCGGGCGGCCCGGAACTGGTGGCCGCGGGCTTCCCATTCCTTGACCTCTTCGAGGAGGCCGGCGGCTTCGGCGGCCCGGATCATGCGCTCGTAGCGGGAGGCGCTGCGGCCGTCCCAGGCTCGTCGGGCGACGACGCGTGTGCCGCCGGCGACGTAGGACGCGTGGCGGACGGCGAGGCGTCCTGTGGTGCGGACGCGTTCGTCGGCGAGGGCGGCTTTGGCGATGCGGAGGTAGCGGGCGCGGCGGCGTTCGGGACGGGTCGAGGACTCCTCTTTCGGGTGGGCGTCCTCGGCGTCCTCTGGCGTCTTGATGAGGGTGATTGTCATGCTGGGGCTTCCTGCTCCTTGTTGGGCTGCGGGACGCCCGGGGACGGCGGTCGACTTGGCGGTAGGACGCCGTCCCCGGGGTGGCTACTTCTTGCCGTTCTTCTTGCGGCGTTCCGCCGTCTTCTCGATGCGCCGGACCTTTTTCTGCAGGTCGCTCAGGTCAACCGTCGTACCAGCCAGGCCGCGCTTGGCCATCCGAGCGTGCAGGGCGACCAGGTGCAGCTGCTCGCCGCGGGTGAAGTCGGAAAAGCTCAGGTCATCGGCCACGGGTCAGGCCTCCGCCTTCTCATCGGTCTCGGGCAGGACGGCGGCGATGCGGGCGTGGGTGCGGGCGATGTCCGCCCACAAGGTGCCGGCCTCGGCGTACCCCTGAACCCGGGAGTGGAGGTTCGGCTCGGCGCTGGTGGCGTAGCGCTCGGCGTCCCCGGCGAGCCGTTCGGCCCGGGTTACAGCGGAGTCGGCCAGAGCGAGGTGCTTGGTTCGGTCCATCAGGTTCCTCCTGGTCAGATGGGGCGGATTTCGCTGGACTCGCACAAGACGTCGGCGATCCAGAAGGCGTCGACGCGGACCGTCCAACGGCCCTCGGTGAGCTCGCCGGGCGGGGCCTCGTCGATGACCTCGCCGGTCTTTCCAGCCGCGCGGGGGTCGTCCGCGCACGCGATGATCTGGACCTTCTGCCGCTTCGGCATGGTCACTTGCCCTTCTGAAAGTCGCGCCACATGCTGCGCAGGACGAGCAGGCAGACGGTGGCGCAGGTGCCGCCGATGGCGACGGCGACCGCGAGCAGGGCGGCGGCCATGGCGAGCGCGGTGACCGCACCCGCGCCGACGATGCCGAGCACCACGTAGCTGGCGGGGATGCGCCGCGGCGCCCGGGCGGCCGGCGGCGGTGCGGGCTGCTGCTGGGTGGCCTGCTGGGTGGCGAGGACAGCGGCGACGATCCGGACGACGTCCGTGTTCGCGGCCGCGTCTCTGACCGCGGCCTCGGCCTTGTCGAGGGCGTCACTCATGCCAGGCCTTTCTTACTGCTACCGGTGAAAATCCTGGTCAGTCGAGGACCGAGGACGACGCCGAGGACGAACGCGCCGATCACGGGCTGGGACAGCAGGGCCGCGGCGACGGCCGCGACGACCGCGAGGAGCGACGGGTACAGGAGCAGGAGGCCGAGCAGGGCGCCGAGGATGAGCAGCTTCATGTCCGGGCCTCCTGGGGGAGCTTGTCGGGGTGGAAGAGGTTGTGTCCGCGGGGCGTCTTGTCGTGGACGGTGAGCGTCCCGTTGGCGACCCAGCTGCGGACCGTGGAGGGGTCGACGCCGAACCGGTCGGCGACGTCCTTGGACGTGAGCAGGACGGGCGTGTCTGCAATTGCGGACACCGCGTCCTGGCCCGTCCCGGGCGGGAGTTGAGGCGTCTCGGGTGCGTCCTGCTCGTCGTCGCGGTCGAGGGTGTACTCGACGGGCTCCGGGACGCTGGGCGTCTGGTCGGGGACGGGCGGGACGGTGGCGGACAAGGTGGCGTCCTGTGGCGTCTGCCTGGCGAGTGCGTGTGTACGCCAGAGGGCGATCGGCACGAGCAGGGAGACGACGGCGACGAGGTTGAGGTCGACCTGGACGACGCCCGCTTCGAGGGCGTGGGCGGCGACCTGGGCGGCGCCCATGAGCATCAGCGACAGGGCGACATCGAAGGCGCGGAACCAGCGCAGGGCGGCGATCACGTAAAAGTCGATGGCCAGGGGCAGCATGACGGCGACCGGGATGACGGCGCCGAGTCTGCGCGCGAGCTCGTACTCGGCGGTTGCGGTGTAGCAGATGCCGGCGGTGAGCGAGCCTCTGCGGACCCAGGTTCCGATGGTGTTGGGGGTGCTCACGCGGTGCCTCCGGCGAGGATCTCGGCGAGCTGCCGTCCGAGCGCGCGCAGCTGCTCGGCGGCGGCCTCGAGATCGGTGGCGAGCTGCTCGACCTCGTCCGGGGTGCAGGTGCCAGTGAGGTCGGCGACCTCGACGTACAGGCCGACGGTGCGGTCGCGGGTGGCGAACGGGGCCTGGGTGAGGAATGCCTTGAACATCTCGCGGCCGCCGGGGGCGATGACGTGCTCGGGCCCGTCGTGGGAGATGTCGACCTTGTATCCGGCGCGCTGGTCGTGCTCGCCTGCGCACCAGGACGGTTCGTCGATCTGCAGGGGCTTGGTGACGAAGATGTTCACCACGGCGGTGCGGGGTTCGGTGCTCACTGGCCCTCGCCCGCCTCGGCGCCGAGGGCGCGGAGCAGGATGCGCAGGGACTCGGAGAGCGCTCCGTGGGCCTGGGCGTAGCCGAACTCGCCGAAGCTGCTGGTGTCGCTGTAGGCGGCGAGCATCTTCCGGGCGACGCTGATGGCGACGTCGAGGTCGCAGGACTCGCGGAGCTGGTCGCGGACGCGGTCGGCGGCTGCCCCGTAGAGGGGTTCGCGGATCGCGGAACTTGCGGGCGCGTCGGGGCGCGCGAAAAGATCGGCCACAGCCGTCTCCTTGGTTGAGTCAGGGAGTTCGGTCAGGCCCTCGTTCGGTGTTACCAGCACCGGCGGGGGCCGTCTTCTTTTGTGAGTACAGATTAGAGCTTGCCATACTATCTGGCGGTCCGTACAGGTCTGTTACGGAATCAGCGCGTTCAACTCGCCTGCGTCTCCGACGCGTTGATCGCGTCCTCGCTGGCGTTGTCGGCGTCCGGTTGGAGCGTCTTCAACATCAGGAAGTCCGTGGACTCGTAGGTGCAGGTGCACCACGGGCAGACGAGTCGCGTCTCGCCGGAACGGTGGCGCAGGACGGCCCCGCAGATGGCGCCGGACGCGTCCACGGCGACGCAGTTGCCGATGCGCTTACCGCGGTCAGGGGTGGCGCCGATGATGGACAGGGCGGCGCCCTCCAGTTCGCGGATCTCACTCGCGAGGTCGCCGGCAGCCGGGTAGGCGTCGGCGATCCACGAGAGCTCCATGCCCAGCCACCTGGCGGCGCGGTGCACGCGCTCCTCGACGTCGCCCGTGACGGCAGGTTCGCCCCAGCCGCGCACGCGTTGTACGTCGGAGCGCCAGCCCTCGAGGACGAGGGCTATGCCGCCGTATCGGAGGTCGAGGACGGCCTCGTCGACGGGCAGGGTGGCGGCCGCATGGCTGCGGGTGACGAACTCGGTGGTGGCGCGGCTCGCCGGGCTGAGGAACCCGGCGAGCGCGCTGTAGATCTTCGGCATGCGGTCGAGCCGTTCGGCCAGAGCGAGGGTGTCGCCCGGGCAGAGGTAGCCGTGCTCGAGGTCGCGCTCGCACAGGCCGCAGCTGGCGGTCATGCTCGGGCCGTCTCTCGTGCGGCCGCGAGCTTGGCCTCGTGGGCGCGCAGCGTCTTGCGTGTGCGGCGGTCGTCGAGGATGGCGAAAACCATCTGGAGGAGCAGCATCAGGTCCATGCCCACTGCGCCCCCGAGGGCGAGCAGGGTGATGTCGTGATTGCTCATGTCGGCCTCCTAGAAGGGCGGTTCGTCGGAGTAGCCAGCACCCTGCGCGGCGGGCTGCTGCTGGCCGCCGCCCCATCCGCCGTTCTGCTGCTGGCCGTTGGCGGGCTTGGCCGTGGCCCACGGGTCATCCGTGGGCGTACTGCCACCATTGCCGCCGCCCGCCGGGTTCTTCTCGACCTTCGCCGTGGCCCGGGCGAGGCTCGGCCCGACCTCGTCGACGTCGAGCTCGTACACGGTCCGCTTCACGCCCTCCTTGTCCTCGTAGCTGCGCTGCTTGAGGCGGCCCTGGACGATGACCCGCATGCCGCGGGCCAGGGACTCGGCGACGTTCTCGCCGAGCTTGCGCCAGGCCGAGCAGGTGAGGAACAGGCTGTCGCCGTCCTTCCACTCGTTGGCCTGCTTGTCGAAGGTGCGCGGGGTGGAGGCAACTCGGAAGCGGGCGACGGCGACGCCAGCCGGGGTGAAGCGCAGCTCGGGGTCGTCGACGAGGTTGCCGACGATCGAGATGACGGTCTCTCCAGCCATCAGCTGTTCTCCTTCTCGGGATTGGCAACCGTGTCCGTATCGACACGGTTGAGGTTGCGGAGCTTCTGGGCGTGCCGGGCGGCGAGGCCTCGCTGACGGGCCGCGGCGAGGGCCGCGCGCCGACGCTTCGCGTTCTCGGCTCGGATCCGGGCGGCCTCGATCTTGGCGGCGACGATGTCGTTGACGTTCATGGCGCACCCCTTCAGCTGGCTTCGGCCCAGTAGTCGTCGGGCTCTTCGAGCGGCACGTCCCACAGCCCGGCGTCTTCGGGCGCTGGGGACGGCGCTGCCTGGGGTGTTGCTTGGCCCGAAGTGTGGGTTGCGCGCGTACCGAAACCCTCTGACGAGCCGTTTCCAAGATCATCGGGCTCTTTATTTGGGGGGGTTGGGGTTGGGTAACCAACACTTCGTGCCAAGGGAGAGCTCACCGAATCGCTCTCTTGTTCGGTTGCGTGCTGCGCGTCGAACACCCGCACCACGAGGTCCTTCTCCGCGCCCAACTTCCAGGGGTTCGTCGACGGGAAGCCGGTCTCCTCTGTGTCCTCGTCCTGCTGGCTGCGCAGGCACGTGGTGAGGTCGAGGACTTCCATGTCCTCCAGCGCCCGGCGGGCGACGTGCCGGTTCAGGCCGGTGAGGCGGCGCACATCGGACACGGTCAGCTGCTCGGCGTCCGCGAGGCGTCTCAGGATCGTGAGCCGCGCCTGGGGCACCGTGTCGAGCGCGCACTTCCCGGCGAGCGCGAGAGCCTGGCCGCGGGGGACGCCGAGGGCGAGCAGCGACTTGGCGAGGGACACGATCTGCCCGGTGACGCGGGCGGGTTCCTCAATGACGGGGATGCCGTCGATCTCGCGCTTGCCGTAAGCGTGTCGGGGGACTGCAGCGCGGCCGAGGCACGTGAGCATGGCCGCGTCCTCAAGTTGGTCGTACATCTCGTCGTCGAGCTCGACCTCGGTTACGGCGCGACGCGCGGCCTGGACGAGGACGGTGGCGCGGCGGCGGGCTTCGGCTTGCTTCTCGGCAAGCCCTTCGATCTTCCGACGTTTGCGGACGGTCGCCTTCTTGTGGCTGTTGTCGGTCTCGGGCAGCCGGCAGTACAGCCAGCGCGGGCCGAGGGCATCGGTGTGGGATGAGAAGTTGTCGATGGCGGGGGTGACGGCAGCGAGCAGCGTCAGCCGGCCGGTCCATGTGAGCGGGCGCGGGGAGTTGCCGACCTCGCGGACTACGTGGCCGTCGTAGGCGCGACGCAGGAGGGCGAACAGGGTGTCGCGGCCGCCGCGGTCGGAGGTGGCGAGGACGGTGGAGAAGTCGCTGATGGTGACGAACGCGCGGCTGGGGATGCGGGTGAGGATGCCCGCGGGCTTGGGGTTCTTGCCTGGCATCCACGACAGGAGGGCGGGGCCGGTGATGTCGTCGACGTGTTCGTCGGCGCTGTCGTCGAGCGCTTTGACGGCTTCGCTTTTCCCGCCGGACGGCGGCCCGACGAGCATGCCCCACAGCGGTTCGCCGTCGAGGTCGGAGGACACGGCGACAGCGAGGGCGAAGATGATGTGCCCGTGGTCGGAGAGGTGGACGTAGGTCTCCATCTGCTCGAGGAAGTCGGCGAGCAGCGCGGCCGGGGATCCGGCGGGCGGCGCCTCCGGCTCGTCCTCCTCGGCGGCCGCCTCCGCCTCCGGCTGCCCGGCGGCCTCCTCGTCGCGGGCGGTGGCCTGGCGCACGTCGTCGAGCACGGCGGTGGGCAGGGAGCGCGCGGCGGCCGTCGCTCCGTCGCGGCCGTGCGCCGCGCGGATGATGTCGCGCGAGGCCTCGGACTCGTCGCCGCCGTGGTGCAAGGCGGCGAACAACTGGCCCGGGGAGAGGACGTGACCGATCGCAGCCGGGTCGATGCCGGGGAAGTTGTCGGTGCGGATAGTGACGGCGGCGCCCTCTTTGTGGACGGCGATGCCGTCCTTGGAGCAGCCGTCTGTCCAGCCAGGTCGATTCCAGCGCTGGCATCCGCCGCCGCAGTACGAGCAGTTGCCGGGCAGCTGCTCGGCGTAGGTGGCGCCGACCTGCATGAGGATCTCGCCGCAGCAAGCGTGGTCGCCGAGGATCTCCATCGGTCCGCGGCCGCCGTGGGCCGAGCTGGGCCGTGACTTTTTGGCGCGCGGCGCGGACGGCTTCGGGGGCGTCCGCTTCTTCGGCTTCGGCTTCAGGTCCGCGGCCAGATTCCGGACGTCGTCGAGGCTGTACCGGAGGCCACCGTCCTCGACGACCCGGCACGGCACGGGCGTCCGGCCAGGCTTCCGGTTGACGGTACCGGGCAGGCGCAGCACCCGCGCCAGATCCCGCACGCCGGTTCCGTAGCTGACGCCCATCGTCTTCGCGCCGCCGAGCAGGATGTTCTGCCAGTCCCCGGCGAGCTCTGCGGCCTCGTCGAAGTCGATGTCCTTGCCGATGACGAGCGGCTGGTCGAACTCCCACCAGGCGTAAAGGCCGGCACCGGAGTTCTCGACGCGGGTGGGTTCGGGGAGCTTCGCGAAGCGCGGGATGTCGCGGGCCTCGTCGGCGTTGGCGGGCAGGCCGGTCGCCTTGTGGAGGTCGTTGCCGTAGTCGATGTCGGACCACATGCCGAAGAGGGCGCGGGAGTCGCGGGCACTGCCGCGGCTTCCGGCGGGGAACCGGCTGGCGACGGTGGTGACCCGGCAGTAGATGCCTTCGGCTCCGGCACGGTCCTGGTCGAGGGCCCAGGCCACGGCTCGGTCGAGGTCGTCGGTCTGGATCCCGGTCCAGTTCCCCTTGGCGCAGATCGAGATGAGGCCTGGCGCCTCGAAGTGGGGGGCGAGCCAGGCCCGGATGATGTCCGGGTCTGCGGCCAGTGGCTCGGTGGTGGTGTCCACGAACGTGTCTCTCGATTCCCGTGGTGCGGATGGTGTTCGTGAGTGCGCATGAGGCCCCGGGCCTGGATGGGCCGGGGCTTCAGCGCAATGGGGTCAGCCGGGATTTCGGAGGTTGGTCAACATCCGCTCGTGATCGGCGGCGAAGAAGCGGAGGTGCCGCTGCACTTCGCTGGCCACATACGCCCACCGAGTACCGGCCGGGACGTGCACTTCGATCTGCTGTGCCGCGAGGAAGAACCTCGACGCGATCGCGTGACCGAGGAAGCTGGCCGCCCTCTGCAGCGCGGACTCACCCAGCCGGACGATCGCGGTGTGGCAGTCGGTGGACCGCTTCGTCTGTGCGTGCAGCTCGTCCAGCACTTCGGTGCTCGTGTCGTACTGGCCGGTGAGGTCGACGACGGCGACGAGCCGGACGTCCGGCACGGGCACCTCGACGGCTGCCGGGCGGCTTTCGCCCGGCGTGCTGACGGATGCAGGGTCGACGGGCTCGGGTGGGGAAGGGACGGGGCTGAGACCAGCAGGCCACTGGCCGGGGCGTCGCTCGGTCATGCTGCTGCCCTCCGGGACTCGGGCTGGTGGAACGCGGCCCTGATCCGGGCGCGCTGGTCGTCGGTGAGGGGCGGCGCCTGGTCGACGATGCGGGTGACGCGCTCCCAGTAGCCGGCGGGCCGGGCCGGGCGGCCGGGGGTGCCCACGAGTGCACCCTCGGCCGCCGCGGTGTTCGTTGAGGCGGTCATGCCGCGCGCTTCCCGGTCACGACCATCGGGACGGGCCAGTCGGCGACGTCCACGCCGTGCCAGCAGGCGAGCAGTCCGCGGACGACGGAGTCCCGTTCCAGCGGGTTCTGTCCCTCGGGCACCTGCACGTCGAGGGTGGCGCCCGGGATGATGCCGCCGAGGAAGTCGTCCGTCGCGGGCCGTTCCGTCAAGCGGGCCTGGCACGCGGTCAGGACGGTCGGGAGCGGTTCGGTGAGGAACGCCCAGCGGGAGAAGTCGAAGTCGTTCACGGCCGCACCTGCTCGTCGGCGGTCATGTCGACGAACGTGCGCAGCGCGTTCCGCGTCATCTCCGTGTTCTTGGACGCCCGGAAAGTGGCTTCGATCGCGTCCATGCACCGGCTGAAGGCCAGGCGGTCCGGGTCGTTGGCGATCCTCGTCCGCTCGTCCCGGCAGGGCGGGCAGATTCTGAGCGGGTTGCCGAAGATGTCGTTGTAGCCGTCGTAGTAGACGGTGGCCGGGTCGCTGTGGTCGACGTCGCCGCGGCAGTCGACGCAGCGGTCGGTGACGGCGCGGAGGTCGTCGAGGGCGACGCCGAGCTCGTCACGCCGGGCGATGCAGGTGCGTACACCGTTGACGACCTTCACCTCGGGCATGTCGATCGCCGGGTCGTCTGTGAGCTGGAGGGCGAGGCCGAGGCGCTCGCACTCGCGGGTGAGGGCGGCGAGGTACTCGGCGTTTTCGCGCTGGTCTCTCAGGGCAGGCGACGCGGTCGGCGCCTCGGACTGTACCGTTGTGTTCACGAGCGTTCTTCCGATCTCAATGCGTGGGTTCGTGGATTGCTCGACTGGCGCCGCCGGCTGGACTCCGGCGGCGCCGCCGTCTTTTAGGCGGCCGGTTCCGACTGGACTTCGGAACCGACGCCGTTTTCGTCTGCCAGGACCTCGTTGATCCGGCAGCCGAGTGCGTCGGTGATCTTCTTGAGCGTCTCGGGGCGCGGTTGCCGCTGGCCGTTCTCGATGCGGCTGAGGGCTGCCCCGCTGATCCCGGCGAGCGCGGCGAACCGGTTCATGCCGTGACCCAGCTCAATGCGTCGCCGACGGATCATGCGTCCGTTCGTCTTCACGGCGCTGACGCTACTCCTCGTGTGGCATCAATGCCAAGTGTTGACGCCAGATAACTCCAGGAACCTTCCAGCAGCTCCAAACAGATTCTGGCAACGGGCTGGCAGCCGGTATGGACACGACGCCTGATCGCTGCCAGAGTCTTAGGCTGTAGCCGTTACCAATCATTGACAGGAGGTCGTGTCGTGGCCGCCATGACACAGGACCCGGAAGCCTGGGCCAGGCTCGGGGTGAAGATCCGCGAGCGGCGCGAGGCGCTTGGCATGAGCCGGAGGCAGCTGAGCGAGGAAGCCGCCGTCTCCGAGAAGAGCATCCAAGTGGCAGAGGAAGGGCGAACGCCGCGAGCCAGGTGGCCTCAGTCCCTACGTTTCATCGAGTCTGCTCTTCGCTGGCAACCGGGCAGCATGCAAAACATTCTGGACGGCGGTGAACCCGAACCGTTCCTTGAGCAGGAATTGCTCTTCCCCTTGGATGACGGACCGGAAGAGCTTCCAGGTGTTGACGACGGGTTTCCGAGCAACCATGCCCGGTCGGCAGCTCTTGCCCGCCTGCCCAGGGTCATGCGTGCGGACCTAGAAAGTGTGTTCCAGTTCGGCCGAAGGGCTGGTAACCATGGCGCCGACTACGACCTGGTGGAGGAGTATGAGCAGGCTGTTGAGGCCCTTCTTGGGGACTTGACCAGTCGTCCAGTCAAGTTCGTCGGATACCACCAAGATCATGGCCGCCTTGCGCACTGGGAAAAAGCGCTCCGTATGGACCCAATGCTGCGCCGCCAGCGAGAAGAGCGACTGCGCGCCGAGGACCGAGAGCGCCGGTACCTGGCTGAGAAAGCGGGCGGCATCCGGCGGCCAGCATCGACCGACCGCACTCCAGTAGTAGGCGGAACTACTGATGCTGAGGTTCTGAATGAACTCAGAATGCTGGCCAAAGAAGTTGCCCGACTTTCTGAAAAAGTGGACGGGAAAGAGAGTGACTCGCCTGCCGAGTAACCTCTACGTTCCGCCTCGCTTCCAGTCGAACTGCACGGCGTCGTAGTCGAAGTACCCCCCGTCGGGCATCCGCCCCTGCCGCGGCGTCGTCAGCGTCACCGTGACCAGCGCCCGCAGCACCGACCGTTTCCGGTCAAGTTCCAGCGCCTTCCACGCCTTCCGCACGTCCGGCGCCCCCACCAGGTCGACGAGCGGATCGCGGGTCGCGGCGCGGGCCAGCTGTTGCGTGATGCCCTCCAACTGCCCGCGGGCCGCATCGGTGCCCTCGGTGAACGCGGTCAGCTCGATCTGCCCCGCGCCGAACAGGCCACCCAGGTCCTTCATCCGCTGCCGGGCCTTCTCCGCCTCGGCCTGCAGGCCGGCCACATCCACGTTGCCCGGGCCGGGCAGCAGCAGGTCGTGTGCGTCGTCCCGTGACAGCCGCTCGACGATGACGTCCTCGACGTACTGGTCGACGATCTCGGCACGTCGGCCGCCGCCGTGGCCGGTCGGGCAGCGGTAGCTCGGGTACTGGCGGCCGCCGGACATGGTGACGGTCATGCCGGTGCCGCACTCGTTCCGGCCGCAGATGTACAGGAGCGAGCCCACCCACTTCGGCTGGGCGCCCCGGTTCGTCGTGCGGGTCGGGTCCTTGAGGATCGCGCAGACGGCCCGGTACTTCGCTTCATCGACGATCGGCTCCCACTTCCCGCGGCCCACCTCCTCGCCCCGGTACACGGCGATGCCCGCGTTGCGGGGGCGGATGAGCATGTCGCGCATGTCCTGGTGGGTGATCGGGTTGCCGCGGGTGGTGGTGACGCCCTTGTCGGCGCACCACTTCGTGAGCGATCGGATCGATCCGCCGGAGAGGATCTCGTCTGTCCAGTAGCGCAGGGCCCCGGCCTCTTCGGGCACGGCCTTGAGCCAGTCGAGGACGGGCTCCTCGCGCTCCTCGCCGGTCTTGGCGTCGGCGACGGTGCGCGTCTCGCCGGTGGGCACGCCCCAGCCGAACGGGCGGATGCCGCCCATCCACTCGCCGTTGAGGGCCTTCTGGCGGCGGGCGCGGGCGACGCGTTCGCCCTTGTGCTCGGACTCCTGGCGGGCGACGGCGCCGAGGATGCGGGCAGTCATCCGCCCGGACGGGGTGGCGAGGTCGAGCTCGCCGGCCTGCACGGTGTGCGTCGAGACGCCGCGGCGCTCGCACACGTCGATGTAGCCCTCCAGCTCGACGGGGGAGCGGTGGAGGCGGTCGGTGTGCCAGGCGATGACGACGGTGGCGATGCCGTCCTCGAGGTCGCCGAGCATGCGCGCGTAGTCCTTGCGCTTGCTGCCCTTCCGGAAGGCGCTCACGTCGTTGTCGACGTAGACCTCGACGACCTGCCAGCCGTTTCGCTCGGCGAGGGCCTCGCAGTCCTCACGCTGCCGGTCGACGCCGAGGCCGGCGCCCGTCCGGTCCTGGCTGATCCTGCAATAGATCACCGCGCGCGTCTGGGCGTCCCCCGTTGGGGTGATCACGCCCACTCCTCGTCGTTGCGTCGGCACTGGCGCAGTGCGTACTCCCAGTACCAGGACGAGCCGTCGACGTACAGGCGGGTCCACTCCTCCCGCACCTGCTTCAGCGGAGCGCCCGGCATCTGTACCTCGATGCGCCGCTCGTCGTCGGTGAGCAGCTCGAACGCCCACCGGCCCTCGCCGTAGTCGCTGGTCGCGGCACGCACGAAGGAGACGACGTTCACGCTGTAGCTCGTCCGCAACTCGTCGACGAACGCGGCCGTGTTGGCTGTGGCCTGCTCTTCCGTGGCATCGGGTACGGGCCCGGAGCCGGGGTTCAGGATCGGTGTCATGCCCCGAGTCTGACGGACTAGTGGTGTCTCTGTCCCAGGTTCGGGAAGACGACGCTGCTGAGCGCGCTGCTGGGGCTCGTCGGGCCGGGTGAGCGGATCGTGCTCGCGGAGGACTCGGCGGAGCTCAGGCCGGACCATCCGCACGTGGTCCGGCTGGAGTCGAGACCCGCCAACCAGGAGGGCGCAGGGCTCGTCACGCTTGAGGACCTGGTGCGCCAGGCACTGCGGATGCGACCGGACCGGCTCGTCGTGGGCGAGGTGCGCGGACCCGAAGTGGTGCACCTGCTGGCCGCGTTGAACACGGGCCATGAGGGCGGCTGCGGGACCGTGCACGCCAACGCGGCGGCCGACGTACCGGCCCGTCTGGAGGCACTGGGTACGGCCGCCGGGCTCGACCGGGCCGCGCTGCACAGCCAGTTGGCGGCCGCGCTGTCGGTTGTCCTGCATCTCGTGCGCGACCGGACCGGGCGGCGGCGGATCGCCGAGGTGCGGGTGCTGGAGAGGGACTCCACCGGGCTGGTGCGGACGGTGCCGGCGTTGCGGTGGGGAGAAGAGGCGTTCGCGTACGAGCGGGGGTGGGAGCGGCTGCGGGGGTTGCTCGGGGATGCGATGCGGGGCCCGGGGGAGGGCGGATGACCCGGGTGGGTGGGGAGCGCGGGCACGGCGACGAGCGAGCTCGGACGGGGAGAGGACGTGGTGATCGGGATGGGGGAGATGTCGGTGGGGTCGACGGGAGTGGCCGTGGGGTGCCTCGGGATGGCCGTGTGGCTGTGGGGCGGGCGGCGTTCGGGGGCGCGGCGGGCGCAGGTGCTGCTGGCCGGCGGCGGACCGGCGGGACTGGGGCCTCCGCCGTGGCGGCGGCTGGCGGGGGAGTTGCGGCGGGTTCGAGGGCGGCTGGGGTTCGAGTGGGGGGCGGCGGTCGCCGGGCTGGCGCTCGCCGTCCTCGGGGCCTCGGTGCTGCCGGTTGTGGCGGGGGCGGCCGGGGTGCCGTTGCTGCGGCGGGTGCGGCTGGCCCGGGAGGAGCGTCGGGTGCGTGAGCGGCGGGCGGCCGCGGTGATCGCGCTGTGCGCTGTGGTCGCCGGGGAGGTGCGCGCGGGGCGGCAGCCGGGGGAGGCGCTGGTGCGGGCTGTGCGGGACTTCGAGGGACCGGGGGACGGTGGGGCCGGCGGCTCGGGCGGGTCCGGTCCTGGAGCGCCGGAGTCCGGTGGGCTCGGGGAGACACAGGCCGCTGTGCTGGCGGCGGCCCGGTTCGGTGGGGATGTTCCGGGGGCGCTCGCGGCGGCGGCTCGTCGGCCCGGGGCCGAGGGGCTGCTGGGGCTTGCCGCGTGCTGGCGGGTGGCCGTGGACCAGGGCGCGGGGCTCGCGGCCGGGCTCGACCGGCTCGAAGGGGCGTTGCGCGCCGAGCGTGACCAACGGGCCGATCTGCGAGCCCAGTTGGCGGGAGCGCGGTCCACGGCGTGGATGCTCGCCGCGCTGCCGGTCCTGGGGCTGGGCCTGGGTACCGCCCTCGGCGCCGACCCCCTGCACGTCCTTCTGCACACCGGGAGCGGGCTGGGCTGTCTGCTGGTCGGTGGCCTGCTGGAGGGCGTCGGGATGTGGTGGGCGACGCGGATCGTACGGGGAGCCGAGGCGGCATGAGTGCGGAGGTTGTCCACAGGCTGGGGGCGGTTCTGGGGACCGTTCTGGCGCTTGCCTGGCTCGCCCGCTGGGCCGCGGCTGTGCGGCGTGAGCGCAGGCTGCGGCGGCGGCTCGGAGAGTTGCTGGCCGCATCGGAGGCCAGGGTCGAGGGCCCGCGGTTCGAGGGGAGGGCGTTCGCGCGGCGGTGGCTGCCCGTGCTCGGCGTCGGGTGTGCCGGGTGGGTGCTTGTCGGGGAAGTCGCGGGTGCCGTGGTCGGACTGGTCGTCGCGGCGGGGTTGTGGCGATGGCGGCTGCGCCAGACGGCCGGCGGGGGTGCGGAGGAGACCGACGCGCGTGAGGCGGCCCGGCAACTACCGCTCGCCGCCGACCTGCTGGCCGCCTGTATCGCGGCGGGCGCCGGACCCGTGATCGCGGCCCAGGCCGTGGGCGAGGCCCTGGGCGGACCCGTGGGAGAGGCACTCGCGCGCGGGGCGGCGGAGGTACGGCTCGGCGGCGAACCGGGCGAGGCCTGGCGAAGGCTCGCCTCGACGCCGGGCGCCGGGGCGCTGGCCCGGCTGCTGGAACGCGCCGACGTGACCGGACTGCCCGCGGCCGGACCGGTCGGCGGCCTCGCGGCGGACGCCCGCGCCGACTGGGGGCGCGCCGCGACGGCACGGGCGCGGAAGGCCGCCGTGCTGGTCACCGCGCCGGTCGGGCTGTGTTTCCTGCCCGCGTTCATCGCCGTCGGCGTGCTGCCGATCGTGATCGGGCTCGCGGGAGGAGTGCTGGGAGGGGGTGGGCGATGACGGCCGACGGTCGGTGAGCCGGCGGACGAGGAGACGGACGAGCGGGCGCACGAGCAGTCAGACGGTAATCAACAGGACTGATCCTTACGGGGGTTGAGATGTACAAGGTAGTGCGGGCGCGGATGCGTGCCCTGGTGTGCAGGACGATGTGCCGGGTGCAGGCGCTGCGCGGGGACGACGGAATGGTCACCTCCGAGTACGCGATGGGGATCGTCGCGGCGGTGGCGTTCGCGGTGGTGCTCTACAAGGTCGTGACGAGCGGGGCCGTCAGCGCGGAACTCCAGGCCATCGTGAAACGGGCGCTCGATGCGAAGGCGTGAACGGACCGCGGACCAGGGGTTCGTGACGGCGGAGTCGGCCATGGTGCTGCCCGTGCTGGTGATGTTCGCGATGGCACTGGTGTGGGGGCTGCTGGTGGTGGCCGCCCAGATCCAGTGCGTGGACGCGGCCAGGACGGGCGCCCGCGCGGCGGCCCGCGAGGACCCCACCGAGGCGGTCGTCCGGGTGGCTCGGGACACGGCGCCGCGCGATGCGGAGGTGACGGTCGCCCGGGAGGGCGACCGGGTCCGTGTCGTGGTCGTGGCGAAGCCGCCGGCGCTGCACGGCCTGCCCTTCGAGGTGCGGGAGGAGGCCGTGGCCCTGGTGGAGGCGACGGTGGGGGAAGGGGGATGAAGGCGATCAGGGGCGGAGCCACGGAACGCGAAGCCGCCGCCGGGGAGTTCTCGCGATTGGGCGTTGTGCGGTTCGCGAAGGCCCGGGCCGGTGCCAGGCGGTTCGTCCGCCGCTCTGCCGGCCGGTGGGTGGGCCCGCAGGTCGCCGCCGCCCGTTCGGACCAAGGTTCGGCCACCGTCTGGAGTGTCGGTGCCATCGCGGTGCTGTGCGTGGTGTTCGGGGCCGTGCTGGCCCTCGGGCAGGCCGTGGTCGTACGGCATCGGGCGGCCGGTGGTGCGGATCTGGCGGCGCTCGCGGCGGCGGACCACTGGGCCGACGGGCCGGCGGTGGCCTGCGCTCGGGCGGAGGCGGTGGCGCGGGATCAGGGAGCGCGGATCGTGCGGTGCGTGATGGTCGGCGAGATCTCCGATGTGACGGCCGCTTCCGGACGGGGGCCGTTCACAGCGGAGACCAGGGCGCGGGCAGGGCCTGCGGGGCCGGTTCCGTCGGAGGCTCCGCTTCCGACGGCCTCCGGAATCCGGGCTCCGGAGCGGGCTCCTCTCGCGGCTCCCCGGGGTGCCCCTCCTCCGGCGCCCCCCGCAACAGCACCGTGAGGAGCCGCACCGCTCCCCTCTTGTGCAGCGGGTCGTTGCCGTTGCCGCACTTGGGGGACTGGATGCAGGACGGGCAGCCGGCGTCGCACTCGCAGGAGGCGATGGCCTGGCGGGTGGCGGTGAGCCAGGCGCGGGCGGTGTGGAAGGCGCGCTCCGCGAAGCCCGCGCCGCCCGGGTGGCCGTCGTAGACGAAGACGGTGGGGAGCAGCGTGTCGGGGTGCAGCGGGATCGACACGCCGCCGATGTCCCAGCGGTCGCAGGTCGCGAAGAGGGGCAGCAGGCCGATCGAGGCGTGTTCGGCGGCGTGCAGGGCGCCGCCGAGGATCTCCGGGTTGATCCGGGCCTCGTCGAGCTGGTCCTCGGTGACCGTCCACCACACCGCGCGGGTGCGCAGCGTACGAGGAGGGAGGTCGAGTTTCGTCTCGCCCAGGACTTCACCGGTCATGAGGCGTCTGCGGAGGAAGGAGACGACCTGGTTGGTGACCTCGACGGAGCCGTAGCACAGGCGTCCGTCGCCCCAGGGGATCTCGGTGTCCGTCTCCAGGACGGTGATGGAGGTCGTGTCGCGGGCCACCGTCGAGTAGGACGGGTTGGCCTCCGAGACCAGGGCGACGGAGTCCTCCAGGTCCAGGGAGCGGACGAGATAGGTGCGGCCCTGGTGGAGGTGGACCGCGCCCTCGTGGACGGCGGTGTGGGCGGAGCCCGCGTCGACCGTGCCGAGGAGGCGGCCCGTGCCGGACTCGACGACCTGGATGGGCCGGCCGCCCACCCCGCGGATGTCGGTGAGGTCGGCGGCCCGCTCCCGGCGGGTCCAGTGCCAGGCCTTGGTGCGGCGGCGCAGCAGCTTCGCGGACTCCAGCTGCCCCAGCAGGCTCTCGGTCTCCGGCCCGAACAGCTCCATGTCCTCGTCCGTCAACGGCAGTTCCGCCGCGGCCGCGCACAGGTGCGGGGCGAGGACGTACGGGTTGTCGGGGTCGAGGACGGTGGATTCGACCGGCTGGTCGAAGAGGGCCTCGGGGTGGTGGACGAGGAAGGTGTCCAGGGGGTCGTCGCGGGCCACCATTACGGCCAGGGCGCCTTGGCCGGCTCGCCCCGCCCGGCCTGCCTGCTGCCACAGGGACGCGCGCGTGCCGGGGTAGCCGGAGATCAGCACGGCGTCCAGCCCCGAGACGTCGATGCCGAGTTCCAGGGCCGTGGTGGCGGCCAGGCCCAGCAGTTCTCCCGAGTGGAGGGCCTGTTCCAGGGCGCGGCGCTCCTCCGGGAGATAGCCGCCGCGGTACGCCGCCACGCGGCGGGCCAGGGAGCGGTCGACCTCGGCCAGCCGTTCCTGGGCGATCACGGAGATCAGCTCGGCGCCGCGCCGGGAGCGCACGAAGGCGACCGAGCGCACACCTTGCACGGCGAGGTCGGTGAGGAGGTCGGCCGTCTCCGCCGTGGCCGTGCGGCGGACGGGGGCGCCCTTCTCGCCCTGCATCTCGGTCAGCGGGGGCTCCCAGAGGGCAAACACCAGTTCGCCGCGCGGTGAGGCGTCGTCGGCGACCTCGACCACGGGGAGGCCGGTGAGGCGGCGGGCGGCGACCGACGGCTCGGCGGCGGTCGCCGAGGCCAGCAGGAAGACGGGGGAGGCGCCGTAGCGGGCGCAGAGGCGGCGCAGGCGGCGCAGCACCTGCGCGACATGGGAACCGAAGACACCCCGGTAGGTGTGGCATTCGTCGATGACGACGTACTTGAGCGCCTTCAGGAAGGAGGACCAGCGGGAGTGGGACGGGAGTATCCCGCGGTGCAGCATGTCCGGGTTGGTCAGCACGTAGTTGGCGTACTGGCGGATCCACTCGCGTTCCTCGAACGGCGTGTCGCCGTCGTAGACCGCGGGGCGCACGGAATTGGCCAGCGGTTGTGAAAGTTCCTTCACCGAGCGGCACTGGTCCGCCGCCAGGGCTTTCGTGGGAGACAGGTAGAGCGTGGTGGCGCCGCGGCCGTTCGGGGCCTCGGAGCCGTCCAGGAGTGTGGACAGGACCGGCACGAGGTACGCCAGGGACTTGCCGGAGGCTGTGCCGGTGGCGACCACGACCGACTCGCCGTCCAGGGCGTGTTCGGCCGCCCGTGCCTGGTGGGCCCAGGGGTGCTCGATGCCGCAGGCCTGGACGGCCGCGATGACCTCCGAGCGGATCCGGTCCGGCCAGACGGCATGGCGACCCGCACGCGGGGGCAAGTGCTCCGTATGAGTGATGCGCGCAGCCCGGCTCGGCCCGGCGGCGAGTCGGTCCAGGACCGTGCTCGGTGTGGGGCGGGGACCGGTGTCCGTCGAGGGTCGATCGGATCGGAGATTCTTGGCCATCGGCACCGAGTGTGTCACTGGCGTGACGGACAATGGGACCAAGGCGTCGTGCACGCCTGCCGGTAAGTGATTGAATGCCATCGCGGCTGGCGAACCGTCCCGGGGGCTCTGCCGAGGTGTCCCGAGGGGCGACCGCTCGATAGCAAGGTGCTGGAGGATCCGTGGACCTGTCCCTGTCGACCGAGACCGTCGGCGATCGCACGATCGTCAGGGTCGGTGGCGAAATCGACGTATATACCGCGCCCAAGCTGCGCGAGCAGCTGGTCGAGCTGGTGAATGACGGCAGTTTCCACCTTGTCGTCGACATGGAGGGCGTGGACTTCCTCGACTCCACCGGGCTCGGCGTACTGGTCGGCGGACTGAAGCGGGTGCGCGCCCATGAGGGCTCGCTGCGCCTGGTCTGCAACCAGGAGCGCATTCTCAAGATCTTCCGTATCACCGGCCTCACCAAGGTGTTCCCGATCCACACCTCGGTCGAGGAAGCGGTGGCGGCGACCGACTGACCCGTTCCCGGGCCCGTGCCCGGAGCGGCAGAAGGACGTCGACAGAAGCAAGAGAGGGGGGCCGGGCTTTCGGCGGCCCGGTCCCCCGACAGCACGCCCGTAGTTCCGAGGGGGACGCATGGCCACCGTTGAACTCCGTTTCAGCGCGCTGCCCGAGCACGTCAGGACCGCCCGACTGGTGGCGGCAGCGGTGGCGCGCAGGGCCGGAGTGGACGAGGCCGTCCTCGACGAGGTCAGGCTCGCCGTCGGCGAGGCCTGCACCCGTGCCGTCGGACTGCACCAGAGCGGCGGCATCTCCGCGCCGGTCCAGGTGCTGCTGATCGAGGAGGAGAAGCAGTTCTCCATCGAGGTCGGCGACGAGGCGCCGCGTTCGACCCCGGGTGACCGGGCGTCGGGCGCACCGGGCGAGGAGCCCGACGCCGACACCGAGGAGGACGAGATGGGCCTTGCGGTCATCAGCGGCCTCGTCGACGACGTCGAGGTCACCGCAGGGGAGCATGGCGGACAGATCCGTATGACCTGGCCGACCACGCCGCCGGCCGCAGAGCTTCCCTGACTTTCTCCCCGGTTCGAACCAGATTTCTGTTCGACATGCGGAAGGGCCCCACCACACCGGTGGGGCCCTTCCGCATGTCGGCGTGGGCTTTCTGTGCCTACAGTGGTCAGGCGCGATGCGTATCGTGAATTGATTCACGATCTAGATATCGGTGATGAATGCCTTCGGGGCATTACTGCTTTCAGGTTCTGTAAAGGCCGATTCCGTTTACCGCGCCCTGTTTTGATCAGGGCGGGGTACCTACAATCCGTCCACATCTTGAGCTCAGCCCAAGCGTCAAGGAGGACGAATGGCGGGGCTTTCTACCCCTGATCAGTTGGACCAGCCCACAACAACCCTCGCGGCCGCGGTGCTCACCGACGACAACCGGGTGCTCATCGCGGTCATCGCGGTCGTCGCCCTGGCGGCACTCGTGGTGGCAGGAGTCCTGGTACGCCAGGTCCTCGCGGCCGGCGAGGGCACCGACAGCATGAAAAAGATCGCGGCGGCGGTCCAGGAAGGCGCGAACGCCTATCTGGCACGCCAGTTGCGCACGCTCGGCGTATTCGCCGTCGTCGTGTTCTTCCTGCTCATGCTGCTGCCCGCGGACGACTGGAATCAGCGCGCAGGCCGATCAGTGTTCTTCTTGATCGGCGCGGCGTTCTCGGCGACCACCGGCTATATCGGCATGTGGCTCGCGGTGCGCAGCAATGTGCGGGTGGCCGCGGCGGCCCGAGAAGCCACTCCGGCGGAAGGCGAGCCGGAAAAGGATCTCACGGCCGTCTCGCACAAAGCCATGAAGATCGCTTTCCGTACGGGCGGCGTGGTCGGCATGTTCACGGTGGGGCTCGGTCTGCTGGGCGCCTCCTGTGTGGTGCTGGTGTACGCGGCCGACGCGCCGAAGGTCCTGGAGGGCTTCGGTCTCGGCGCGGCGCTCATCGCGATGTTCATGCGTGTCGGCGGCGGCATCTTCACCAAGGCCGCCGACGTCGGCGCCGACCTGGTCGGCAAGGTCGAGCAGGGCATCCCGGAGGACGACCCGCGCAACGCCGCGACCATCGCCGACAACGTGGGCGACAACGTCGGCGACTGCGCGGGCATGGCGGCCGACCTCTTCGAGTCGTACGCCGTGACCCTCGTCGCCGCGCTGATCCTCGGCAAGGCGGCCTTCGGCGACGCCGGACTCGCCTTCCCGCTGCTCGTCCCGGCGATCGGCGTGCTCACCGCGATGGTCGGCATCTTCGCGGTGGCCCCGCGACGCTCCGACCGCAGCGGCATGTCCGCGATCAACCGCGGGTTCTTCATCTCCGCGGTGATCTCGCTCGTGCTGGTGGCGGTGGCCGCCTTCGTCTACCTGCCGGGGAAGTACGCCGACCTCGACGGCGTCACCGACACGGCGATCAGCGGCAGGGACGGCGATCCGCGGATCCTCGCCCTCGTCGCGGTGGCGATCGGCATTCTGCTGGCGGCCGTCATCCAGCAGCTGACCGGCTACTTCACCGAGACCACCCGCCGCCCGGTCAAGGACATCGGCAAGAGCTCGCTCACGGGGCCCGCCACCGTCGTCCTCGCCGGTATCTCGATCGGTCTCGAGTCCGCCGTCTACACCGCCCTGCTGATCGGTCTCGGCGTCTACGGGGCGTTCCTGCTCGGCGGCACCTCGATCATGCTGGCGCTGTTCGCGGTGGCGCTGGCCGGCACCGGCCTGCTCACCACGGTCGGTGTGATCGTCGCCATGGACACCTTCGGACCGGTCTCCGACAACGCGCAGGGCATCGCCGAGATGTCCGGCGACGTCGAGGGCGCGGGCGCGCAGGTGCTCACCAACCTGGACGCCGTCGGCAACACGACCAAGGCCATCACCAAGGGCATCGCCATCGCCACAGCGGTCCTCGCGGCGTCGGCGCTCTTCGGGTCGTACCGTGACGCGATCACGACCGGCGCGCAGGACGTCGGCGAGAAGCTCAGCGGAGCGGGCGCGCCGATGAGCCTGATGATGGACATCTCACAGCCCAACAACCTCGTCGGCCTGATCGCCGGCGCGGCGGTCGTCTTCCTCTTCTCCGGGCTGGCGATCAACGCGGTGTCGAGGTCGGCGGGCTCGGTGGTCTACGAGGTGCGGCGGCAGTTCCGCGAGCATCCCGGGATCATGGACTACAGCGAGGAGCCCGAGTACGGCAAGGTCGTCGACATCTGCACCAGGGACGCCCTGCGCGAGCTCACCACGCCCGGACTGCTCGCCGTGATGGCGCCGATCTTCATCGGGTTCACCCTCGGGGTCGGCGCCCTCGGCGCGTTCCTCGCGGGCGCGATCGGGGCGGGCACGCTCATGGCGGTCTTCCTGGCCAACTCCGGCGGTGCCTGGGACAACGCCAAGAAGCTCGTCGAGGACGGCAATCACGGTGGCAAGGGCAGCGAGGCCCATGCCGCGACCGTGATCGGCGACACCGTCGGCGACCCCTTCAAGGACACCGCGGGTCCCGCGATCAACCCGCTGCTGAAGGTGATGAACCTGGTGGCGCTGCTGATCGCACCGGCGGTGATCAAGTTCAGCTACGGCGACAACAAGAGCATCGGGGTACGGATCTTCATCGCCGTCCTCGCGTTCCTCGTGGTCGCCGGCGCGGTCTACGTCTCCAAGCGGCGGGGCATCGCCGTGGGTGACGAAGACAACGAGAAGAAGGTGGCCAAGTCGGCGGACCCCGCGGTGGTTTCGTAGGTCCTGGCACGAGGCCCAGCTCAAGGGGCGGGCGGGCGGCGCGCGTTCATGCGCCGCACGCCCGCCCTGTGCGTGCGCGCCGCTCGGTCGTGAGGCTTCTCTCGCCTGGCATATAAGCGCATGAAGACAGCTATAGCCGACATTCGGCTCGCGGGTACGGTGCGGATCCTGTGTAAGGTCCGGGGGCTGAGAGGCCATGGAAGGGACCAATCCGGTGAACACGAAGCTCGCGGCCGCACTGTCCGGCGGTGCGGTACTGGTACTGGCGCTGTCGGGATGCGGCGGTGGCGGCAAGGACAACAAGGAACTCGACGCCTGGGCCAAGAAGGTCTGCGACCTGGTGCCGGCCCAGAACCAG
>NZ_KB911587.1:0-194812 GCF_000383615.1 Streptomyces canus 299MFChir4.1
GGAGGAGCCGCCTGGCCCGTGTTCTCTGTCCTTGTCGTCGCGCGAGTCGTCCCGTTCGGGTGGGTCGTTGCCGCTGTCGGAGGGGGAGCCCTCCGGCCCTCGTCCTGCTTCCTCGTCGCCGGGGGAGTCGTCCGGTCCGGATGTGCCGTTGTGGCAGTCGGCGGGTCAGTCGGCGGGGGAGCCGACTGACCCGCGTGCTCCCTCCCGGCCGTCGCAGGAGTCACCCGAACCGCCGCCCCCGGCCCTGCCGTCGACGCGCCAGTCACCCGACCTCCACCTCCCCCCACCCCCGCTGCCGCCGAAGGCACCCCGCTTCCAGGCCGTCACCGCCCACCCCGTCCTCCTGCGCTGGCTGGTCCTCGTCCTCGCCGTCGGGGTGTGGGAGGTGGCCACCCGGGCCCGCCGCAGCGTCTACTTCCCACCCCCGGACCGCATCGCGCGCCATGTCCACGAGCTGTGGTTCGACGGGCCCGTCCGGCACCTCTTCCTCAGCCCGGCCGCCGTGGACGACATCCTGCCCAGCCTCGGCCGGATGACGGCCGGGTTCGCGCTGGCGGCCGTCGCCGGGATCGTGCTGGGTGTCGCCGTGGGCCGGTCACGGCGGGCGTACGCGCTGGCCAACCCCGTCCTCCAGTTCGCCCGGGCCGTGCCGCCTCCCGCCCTGGTCCCCGTCTTCGTCGTGGTGTTCGCCTTCGGCACCCCGATGCAGATCGCCTCGATCACCTTCAGCGCCGTATGGCCGGTGCTGATCAACACCGCCGCCGGCGTCCGCAACACCGACCCGCTGCGCCTCGACGTCGCCGCCGTCCTGCGCCTGAACACCGCCGAACGCCTCTGGTTCCTCGTCCTGCCCTCCGCCCTGCCCCGCATCTTCGCCGGGCTGCGCCTGAGCCTTTCGCTCTCCCTCATCCTCATGGTGTTCTCGGAACTGCTGCCGGGCACCGCGAACGGCATCGGTTTCACGCTCACCGAGGCCCAGACCCGCTCGGACCTGCTCACCGTATGGGCGGCCCTGGTCCTGCTCGGCACCCTCGGCTATCTGCTCAACACCGGCCTGCTGGCCGTCGAGAAACGGCTGATCGGCAAGGAGAGGGCCACATGAGCCACACGAGCCACGCGACCCGCACCCAGGAACAGGGGACCGACCGCATGCTCCAACTCTCCGCGGTCGGCCAGCACTACGGCGACCACCAGGTCCTGCACGACATCACCCTCACCGTCCCCGCGGGCCAACTCCTCTGCGTCGTAGGACCGTCCGGCTGCGGCAAGTCCACCCTGCTGCGGACCGTCGCCGGTCTGCTCCCCGCCCGCGAGGGCACGATCACCGTCGACGGTGCCCCGGTCAACGGCGTTCCCGACAGCCTGGCCGTCGTCTTCCAGGACTACGGCCGCTCCCTCTTCCCCTGGCTCACGGTCCGCGACAACGTCGCCCTGCCGCTGCGCCGCCGCGGCCTCGCCCGGACCGAACGGCGTGCCGAAGCCGAGCGCATCCTCGACCGCGTCGGACTGAACGGCGCCGCCCGCCGCCACCCCTGGCAGCTTTCCGGGGGTATGCAGCAGCGCGTCGCCATCGCCCGCGCCCTGGTCTGCCGCCCCACCCTCCTCCTGATGGACGAGCCCTTCGGCTCCCTCGACGCCCAGACCCGTGAGGACCTGGAGGACCTGCTCCTGGAGGTCCACCGCACCGACGGCACGACCATCGTGTTCGTCACCCACGACATCGACGAGAGCGTCTACGTCGGCGACCGCGTCGTCGTCCTCTCCCCGGGCCCCGGCTCCACGATCGTCCTGGACCTTCCGGTCCGGCTCCCCGCGCGACGGAACCAGATCGCCACCCGGGGACTGCCGGAGTTCGTCGCGCTGCGGGCGGAGGTGGGGCGGGCGGTCCGCAACCAGAGCGTCCAGGACAACGGCAGAGGCGTCCAGGGAGCCTGAACTCCTGCCCCCAGCACCCGGACGCCACAAGTCCCCCCGTGGACTCCCGAGTTCAGCCCGGATTTCACGCGATGGTGTGATCATGTGTGCCGTGACGGATGCCTGCGCCGGGCCCTGGGTAGGGCCCGGCTCATGACGCAGCAGCCCTTCGAACTCCCGCACTTCTACATGCCGTATCCCGCGCGGCTCAACCCGCACGTCGACGAGGCCCGCGCCCACTCGACCGTGTGGGCGCGCGAGATGGGCATGCTGGAGGGGTCCGGGATCTGGGAGCAGTCCGACCTCGACGCGCACGACTACGGCCTGCTCTGCGCCTACACACACCCCGACTGCGACGGCCCCGCCCTCTCGCTCATCACCGACTGGTACGTGTGGGTGTTCTTCTTCGACGACCACTTCCTGGAGACCTTCAAGCGCACGCAGGACCGCGCCGGGGGCAAGGCCTATCTCGACCGGTTGCCCCTGTTCATGCCGATGGACCTGTCGACCCCGATGCCGGAGCCGGAGAACCCGGTCGAGGCCGGCCTCGCCGACCTGTGGAAGCGGACCGTGCCGTCGATGTCCGCCGACTGGCGCCGCCGCTTCGCCGTCGCCACCGAGCATCTGCTCAACGAGTCCCTGTGGGAGCTGTCGAACATCAACGAGGGGCGGATCGCCAACCCCGTCGAGTACATCGAGATGCGCCGCAAGGTCGGCGGTGCCCCCTGGTCGGCCGGTCTGGTGGAGTACGCGACGGCCGAAGTGCCGGCGGCGGTCGCCGGATCACGCCCCCTGCGCGTCCTGATGGAGACCTTCTCCGACGCCGTCCACCTGCGCAACGACCTGTTCTCCTACCAGCGCGAGGTCGAGGACGAGGGCGAACTCAGCAATGGCGTCCTGGTCCTGGAGACCTTCTTCGGCTGCACCACGCAGGAGGCCGCCGACACCGTCAACGACGTCCTCACCTCCCGCCTGCACCAGTTCGAGCACACCGCCCTCACCGAGGTCCCCGCGGTCGCCCTGGAGAACGGTCTCTCGCCGGCCGAGGTGACCGCCGTCGCCCGGTACACGCAGGGCCTCCAGGACTGGCAGTCCGGCGGCCACGAATGGCACATGCGCTCCAGCCGCTACATGAACGCCCGGGCCGACACCACCTCCCCCTGGCAGGCCCTGACCGGCCGCGGCACCTCGGCCGCCGACGTCGGCGCCCTGCTCGCCGCGGCCGGCGCCGAGCGGCTGCGCGCCCACGCGCATGTGCCGTTCCAGAAGGTCGGCCCGTCCCTGCTGCCCGACTTCTACATGCCGTTCCAGGTCGAGCACAGCCCGCATCTGCCCGGCGCCCGCCCCCGCCTCGCCGAGTGGGCGCACCGCATGGGCATGCTCCAGGAGGGCGTCTGGGACGAGGACAAGCTCGCCGCGGCCGACCTCCCCCTGTGCTCGGCGGGCATCGACCCGGACGCGAGCCCCGAGGCCCTGGACCTGAGCTCGCACTGGCTGGCCTGGGGGACCTACGGCGACGACTACTACCCCCTCGTCTACGGCGGCCGCCGCGATCTCGCCGCCGCCCGGCTCACCACGCAGCGCCTTTCGGACTGCATGCCCCTGGACGGCGAGCAGACCCTCGTCCCCGCCAACGCCATGGAGCGCGGCCTGATCGACCTGTGGGCCCGCACCACGGCCGAGATGACCCCCGACCAGCGGCGCATTCTCAAGGACTCGGTGAACGTGATGACCGAGAGCTGGCTCTGGGAGCTCGCCAACCAGATCCAGCACCGCGTCCCCGACCCGGTCGACTACCTGGAGATGCGGCGCGCCACCTTCGGCTCCGACCTCACCATGAGCATGTGCCGGATGGGCCACGGCCCCGCCGTACCGCCGGAGGTCTACCGCAGCGGACCCGTGCGCTCCCTGGAGAACGCCGCCGTCGACTACGCGTGCCTGCTCAACGACGTCTTCTCCTACCAGAAGGAGATCGAGTACGAGGGCGAGGTCCACAACTCGATCCTCGTCGTGCAGAACTTCTTCGGCATCGACTACCCGACCGCGCTGCGTGTCGTCCACGACCTGATGACTCAGCGCATGCAGCAGTTCGAGCATGTCGCCGCCCACGAACTGCCCGTCGTCTACGACGACTTCGAGCTCTCGGAAGAGGCGCGCGAGGTCATGCGGGGCTATGTGACCGACCTCCAGCACTGGATGGCCGGCATCCTGCACTGGCACCGCACGGTCGACCGCTACAAGGCCGAGCACCTGGCCCGCCGCACCCACGGCTTCCTCCCGGACCGCCCGCCCGCGCTCCCCATGGCGGGCTGACCCGGCGCCCACGGAACGGCCGCCCGGCGAGGCGGTCGCGCTCTGCGCGGCCTCGCCGCGGTGCGACGGGGACGGTCGGTTCCACACGGCCGCGCCGCGGTCCGCGCAGGGCGGCCCGTCGTCCGCGTCGGCCCGCGGCGGCGGCCCGCCGTGGTCGGCCCGTTCGCGGGCTCGTGGCCGCCCGCGCGGCGGTCGCGGAGAGGACCACACCGGCTGATGCTCTCCGTCGCGCGGTGCGTCACACGCCCTGACGCGCCCCGCTCCCGGCGTGCTCCACGGCCGCGGGCCTGCGCCGGCGCCCGGACGACCAGGTGAGGGCGCAAGCCGTCGCCGGAGAGTTCGGGCTGATACGGCGCGGCCGGGAAGAAGCGGGGTCCCGGGAGTTCGGCGATCCAGACCTGTCCCTCCTCGCCGGCCACCGGAGTGTTGCGGGGCACGGAGTCGCCGTGCCGGTCTCCACCCGGCAGGCCCCCCCTGCCGCTCCTGACCCTCCGTCAGTCTCACTCGTTCGTGGCTCGTCGCGCGCCGCTGTGCCGGGTAGACACCAGCCGGTGGTGATCCAGCCGGAGGCGATCCATGGAACAGACTGCGTTGCGTCCCAAGCCGATGCCCGGTCAGGAGCCGGGCGGGGGCAGAAGGCCCGGACCCGCCCGGCGTCCGCACGCCGCGCGCCGGCGCGGACGCCGGCTCACGACCCTGCTGTTCGGCCTGTTCGTCGCGGTCGTCCTGGTGCTGTCGGGGGTGGGTCTCGGGACGGTAGGTGCCACCGTGGTCGGCATGAGCAGACTGGCCGAACTCCGACGGCAGGCACTGCCTCACCTGGGCGGCCCGTCAGCCTCGGCGCACCCGGGCACCGCCTCGTCGTCCGCGGCGCCGCCGACCGCCCCCTCGCCCGCGCCTGTCGTCGCGACCCTCGGCCTGGAGGCCGTGGACGCCGAGAAGGCGGGCGCGCTGGTGGTCGGCGTCCACGTCCCCGGCCCGGGCTACACGGCGGGCCTGGTCCGCGGCGACGTACTCCTCGCCTTCGGCCGGACCCGCATCGACACGGCCGGTGACCTCGCGCGCGCCGTCGCCAGGGCCCGGGCCGGCCGCGAGGTCGTGCTGACGGTCCGGCACCGCAGCGGCGGCTACCAGCAGCTGACGGCCGTACCGGGAGTCGTCACCTGAGTGGTGGGCCCGGGCCCGTGCCCACGTGACCACCCGGAAGTGCGTGGTGAGCCGTCCCTCGTCGTCCAGCGCAGCATGGGAATTCAGGTCCGATCAAGATGCTCTCGCCGGCCGGGGCGGAAAACCACTGGTCCGAATCCGGTCGGCGGCACCACGATGAGCGCATGCCGACCACGCTCATCGCCTTCCTGGGGGCCTGCACCCTCATCGCCGCGTCCCCCGGGCCGAGCACCGTGCTGATCATCAAGCAGTCGCTGCACAGCAGACGCTCCGGCTTCCTGACCGTGCTCGGCAACGAGACCGGCGTGTTCGTCTGGGGCGTCGTCGCCGCACTCGGCCTGACCGCCCTGCTGACGGCCTCCGAGATCGCCTACGACGTGATGCGGATCGGCGGCGCGGTCGTGCTCGTCGGCTTCGGCGTCCAGGCGCTGCGGCAGGCGCGCCGTGCCGAGGGCGCCGCCGACGACAGCGGCTGGGAGAGCACCGGCAGGACCGGCTGGGCCGCCTACCGCGCGGGACTGCTGCTCAACCTCGCCAACCCCAAGGCGGCCGTCTTCGCCCTGTCCTTCCTGCCGCAGTTCGTGCCCGAGGGCGCCCCGCACCTGCCCACCATGGTCGGGCTCGCCGCGCTCTGGGCGGTCTACGAGATCGGCTACTACGGCCTCTACGTGTGGTTCGTGGGCCGGTTGCGGGCCGTGCTGTCCCGCGCGGGCGTGCGCCGACGCCTGGAGCAGGTCTCCGGGGGCGTCCTCCTCCTTCTCGGCGTCCGCATGGCCCTGGAGAGCTGACACATGCCCGGCGCCCCGTCCGGTCCGTCCGAAAGACGTGTCGACCGGCTCGCGCGCCCCTCGCCGTCCGGGCAGGATGCTGCCCAAGACCATCACCGCCCAGGGAGGCCCGGATGACCGGCACCGCAGCGCCCTTCGCCGCCGACGACTACAGGGCCCGCATGGAGCGCGCGGCACGGTCGGCCGCAGAGGCCGGACTGGCCGGACTCCTCGTGGCCCCCGGCCCGGACCTGGTGTGGCTCACCGGCTACGCGCCCACCGCCGTCACCGAACGGCTCACCCTGCTGGTCCTAGCCCCCGGACAGGACCCCGTCCTCGTCGTGCCCACCCTGGAGGCCCCGGACGCCGCCAAGGCCGCCGGCGCGAGCGCCCTGACCCTGCGGGACTGGACCGACGGCAAGGACCCCTACGCCGCCACCGCCGCCCTGCTGGGCACCGACGGCCGGTTCGGCATCAGTGACAACGCCTGGGCCATGCACCTGCTGGGCCTCCAGAAGGCCCTGCCCGGCACCTCGTACGCCTCCCTCACCGAGGCCCTGCCGATGCTCCGCGCCGTCAAGGACACGGCGGAACTGGAGCTGCTGGCGGCCGCGGGGGCCGCCGCCGACGCGACATTCGAGGAGATCCGGAAGGTTCCCTTCGGCGGCCGCAGGGAGTCGGAGGTGGCCGCCGACCTCGCCGGCCTGCTGCGTCGCTTCGGCCACGCCCAGGTCGACTTCACCATCGTGGCCTCGGGACCGAACGGCGCCAACCCGCACCACGAGGTGGGGGACCGGGTCATCGAGCGCGGCGACATGGTCGTCCTCGACTTCGGCGGCCTCAAGGACGGCTACGGCTCCGACACCTCCCGCACGGTCCACGTCGGCGAACCCACCGAGGAGGAACGCCGGGTGCACGACCTCGTGCGCGCGGCGCAGGAGGCGGGCTTCCGGGCGGTACGGCCCGGCGTGCCCTGCCAGGAGGTCGACCGGGCCGCCCGCGCGGTCATCGCCGACGCCGGGTACGGCGAGCACTTCATCCACCGCACCGGGCACGGCATCGGCGTCACCACGCACGAACCGCCGTACATGATCGAGGGCGAGGAGCAGCCCCACGTGCCGGGCATGTGCTTCTCCGTGGAGCCCGGCGTCTATCTGCCGGGCCGTTTCGGGGTACGCATCGAGGACATCGTCACGGTCACCGAGGACGGCGGCCGCAGGCTCAACGACACCACCCGCGAGATGGTCATAGTGGACTGACCGAGCCCCCAGGAGCCCTCCACCCCTCGAGCGACTACGGCGCGACATGACCCAGGCACCGACACCCACCGCGGACACGGTCCGCCTACTGGTCCGTTCCCTGCTCAAGGCCGGCACGCCCGACGCCGGCGGGCCCGAGGTCCGGCCCGTCGCCGAGGGCGGGCACTTCACCTGGTGGATCGGCGCCCGCCACGTCCTGCGCCTCGCCGCCGACCGGGAGGCATCCCTCCGCGGACGCCGTGAACTGCGGCTGCGCGACCTGGTCCGCCCGCACGTGCCGGTCGCGGTGCCGACGAGCGTGGCACAGGGCGAGTGGTCGCCAGGGCTGGCCTACACGCTCGACACCAAGGTGCCCGGCGGCTCGGCCGAGGAGCACGACGTGTCCGCCGTCGGCGAGGCCGACCTGGCCGGCCTGCTCACCGGGCTGCGCGAGGTGCCGGTACGGCAGGCCGAGGCGCTCGGCGTCCCACGCGTCGCCCCGCGCTCCCTGGAGGCGCTGCGCCGGGAGGCCGCCCGGGCCGCCGAACTCCTCCACGCGGCCGACGAGTTCGACCCGGCCCGGCTCCACCAGCTCACCTCCCCGGCCGCGGTCCAGCTCGCCGCGCAGCCCGGCAGCGCGGTCCTGGTGCACCACGCCCTGACCGGCGACCATCTCGTGATCAGCGCCGACGGCCGGGTGCGCGGTGTCCTCGACTGGACCGGCACGGTCGTCGGCGACCCCGCCGAGGACATCGCTAGCCTCGCGCTGGCCGTCGGCTCGCCCGCCGCCGTCCGCGCCGCCACCCTCGCCGGGTACGGCGCCCGCCCCTGCCTGCGCGGACTGTGGCTGGCCCGCTGCGACACCGTGATCCGCCTCGCCGCGGGCCTCGACAGGCGGGCCGCCGAGCCCCTGCCCCTCCTGCGCACCCGGCTGCGGCGGGCCTGGGAGGCGATCCTGCTGGAACGCGTCACCGAGCTGCGGGACGAGGAGACGGACGACGCGGAGTCGTAGGCGGCTCCTCGACGTGGCGCTTGTCCTCGTGGTCTTCCGGCAGCTGCGGGAGGAGAGGCTCACGCTCCGCACGATCCTGCTGCCACTGGCGCTGATCGGCTGGGCGGCGACCGCCTACCTGCACGACATCCCCACCGCGGGCAACGACCTCGTGCTGATCGGCGCGTTCGCCGGGACCGGCGTCGCCCTCGGTCTGGCCGGTGGCCTGATCACCCGGGTCCGGTACGCGGACGGGCACATACGGGTCAGGGCCACCCTGGGCGCGGCGGCGCTGTGGGTGATCAGCATGGGCTTCCGCCTCGGTTTCGCCGTCTGGTCCTCACGCCCCTCCGGCGCCGAGCACGTGGCCCGTTGCTCCGTCGACCACGACATCACCGGCGAGCAGGCGTGGGTCGCCGCCCTGGTCCTCATGGCCTTCGGCGAGGTCGTCGTCCGACTCGCGCTGATCGTCGTGCGCGGCCGCGTCCTGCAGACCCGAGTCGGCCGGCAGGGGCGAAACGCCCTGCCGGCCACCCCGTGAACCGGAGGAGTTCCGTGAGGTCACGCCTGGAGCAGCACCACGCACGACTCCCCGGGCACCTGCAGCACCCCGTCCGCGCCCGGCGCCTCCACCGGCTCCCAGGCCGCCAGGACACGGGCCTCGCGGGGGCCCAGGGGAATGGCCGCCGTCGACTTCGCGAGGTTCACCGCCACCCGGACGTCCCCGCGGCGGAAGGCGAGCCAGCGCTGGTCCGCGTCGTAGGCGACCTTGGTGTCGGCGAGGTCGGGGTCGGTGAGGTCCGGCTGCTCGTGCCGCAGCGCGAGGAGCCGGCGGTACCAGGCCAGCACCCGCGCGTGGGGCTCGCGTTCGAGCTCGGACCAGTCGAGGCAGGAGCGGTCGCGGGTCGCCGGGTCCTGCGGGTCGGGTACGTCCTCCTCGGCCCAGCCGTGCTCCGCGAACTCCCGCCGCCTGCCCCGGCGTACGGCCTCGGCGAGCTCGGGGTCGGTGTGGTCGGTGAAGAACTGCCAGGGCGTGCCCGCCGCCCACTCCTCACCCATGAACAGCATGGGGGTGAAGGGCGCGGTCAGCACGAGCGCCGCCGCACAGGCCACCAGGCCGGGGGAGAGGGAGGCCGCCAGCCGGTCGCCCTGGGCGCGGTTGCCGACCTGGTCGTGGGTCTGGGAGTAGCCGAGCAGCCGGTGCGCCGCGGCACGCGTGCGGTCCAGCGGACGCCCGTGGCTGCGGCCGCGGAAGCTGGACCAGGTGCCGTCGTGGAAGTAGCCGCCGGTGAGGGTCTTGGCGAGCGAGGCCAGGGGAGCGCGGGCGAAGTCGGCGTAGTAGCCCTGGGACTCGCCGGTCAGCGCGGTGTGCAGGGCGTGATGGAAGTCGTCGTTCCACTGCGCGTGCAGTCCGAGACCGCCCTGGGCGCGGGGTGTGATGAGCCGCGGGTCGTTGAGGTCGGACTCGGCGACGAGGAACAGGGGCCGGCCCAGTTCGGCGGCGAGCGCGTCGACAGCCGTCGACAGCTCCTCCAGGAAGTGGCACGCGCGCGTGTCGGCGAGCGCGTGCACGGCGTCCAGGCGCAGCCCGTCGATCCGGTAGTCCCGCAGCCAGGACAGCGCGCTGCCCAGCAGATACGTGCGCACCTCGTCGGAGCCCGGGGCGTCCAGGTTGATCGCGGAACCCCAGGGGGTGTGGTGCGTGTCGGTGAAGTACGGTCCGAAGGCGGGCAGGTAGTTGCCCGAGGGGCCCAGGTGGTTGTGGACCACGTCCAGGACCACCCCGAGGCCCAGTTCGTGCGCCCGGTCGACGAAGCGCTTCAGGGCCTCGGGGCCGCCGTAGGGCTCGTGCACGGCCCACAGGGAGACGCCCTCGTAGCCCCATCCGTGCCGCCCCGGGAAGGGGCACAGCGGCATCAACTCGACGTGGGTGATGCCGAGTTCGACGAGGTGGTCGAGGCGGGCGGCGGCCGCGTCCAGGGTGCCCTCGGGAGTGTAGGTGCCCACGTGCAGCTCGTAGAGGGCCGCTCCCGGCAGTGGACGGCCCGCCCACTGCGTTCGCCAGGTGTACCGCTCGTGCTCGACGACGGCGCTGAGCCCGTCCGGGCCGTCCGGCTGACGGCGCGAGCGGGGGTCGGGCAGCACGGGGCCGTCGTCCAGCGCGAAGCCGTACCGGGTGCCGTCCCCGGCCTCCGCCTCACCCCACCACCATCCCGAGCGCTCCGGATCGCGCTCCAGCGCGCGCGTGGCGCCCTCGCAATGGAGCGTCACACGGCCGGCCTGCGGTGCCCACACCTCGAACTGCACGGACGGTTCCCCTTCGTCTGCTCACCGTGATGTAGCCCGTCCATGGTGCTTCAAACGAGATCAATCCGCCTGGGAATCCCTCCCTTTGCGGCAGGTGTCGTCAGGTGGGCGCGGGGAGCGGCCGTTGTCCCGTTTTCTGGACACCCGGGGTTCACTGCCCGACAATCACCAACGTGACGTCGTCCTTCGAGTTCAACACGTACCCCGCGCGGCTGTCCGACGCGGAGCGCGACAAGGTGCTGAAGGTGCTCCGTGACGGCGTCGCCATGGGCCGCCTGTCGCACGACACGTTCGTGCGCCGCATGGAACTGGCCCTGATCGCGCGCCGGTCCGACGAACTCGCCGTGCTCACCGCGGACCTGTCCCAGGAGAGCCGCGTCTCCCGACTGGTGTTCGGTACCGTCGAGGCCGTCTCCGGCTTCACCGTGCGGCTGCGCAGGGCGTGGCAGGCCGAGCGCCTGCCCAAGCTGCTGCTGCCGCACCCGGGCGGCGGCCACGCGCTGCGCATAGGCCGCGACCCGGCGAACGGGCTGCGGCTGACCCACGAGACGGTCTCCCGCGTCCACGCCGAACTCAGCCGTCAGGGCGGTATGTGGGTCCTGCGCGATCTCGGCTCCACCAACGGCACCACGGTCAACGGCCGGCGGGTCATCGGTGCCGCCGTCGTCCGCGAGGGCGATCAGGTCGGGTTCGGCCGGATGGCCTTCCGGCTCGCGGTCAACTGAGCCCAACCTCACCTCTGGCCTGGGCTTTACGGGTGGTCGCGGCCCAACGCCCTTTCCTTCGCACGGTGTTGACGTTCTCCTCAAGTCGTGACTGACTGTGCGTACACCGTGCACACCAGGTGAACCGACGGCACCACATTGTGGAGGTGTGCCCTGCCGCCCCTCCTCAGATACCCGACCGCCGACGAGCTCGGCGCACGGGCCGCCGCGCTCGTCGCCCGCCATCCCACGGACGCCCGGCTGCGCCGCGCCGGCACCTCCCGCGCGGGAAACCCCCTGTGGCTGCTCTCCGTCGGCCACGGCAGCCGTCAGGCCCTCGTCGTGGCCGGCCCGCACGCCAACGAGCCCGTGGGCGGGGGCACCGCCCTCAGACTGGCCGAGCGTGCCCTGGCCGACCCAGGGCTCACCGCCGGGGCCGACGCCACCTGGAACCTGCTGCTCTGCCTCGACCCCGACGGCCTGCGCCGCAACGAGGGCTGGCTGCGCGGCCCGTACTCCCTCGGTCGCTACTTCCGGAACTTCTTCCGGCCCGGCTTCGGCGAACAGCCGGAATGGCTCCCCGACGGCGCGGAGGCCGCCGCCCTGCCGGAGACCCGCACCCTCCTCGCCCTCCAGGACGAACTGCGGCCCTTCCTCCAGTGCTCCCTGCACGGGGTCGACGTCGGCGGCGGCTTCGTCGAACTCACCCGCGACCTGCCCGGCCTCGCCCGGCGCGTCGCCCACACCGCGGCCCGGCTGCGCATCCCGCGCGAGCTCGGCCCCTACGACACCCTGTACTGGCCGTGCCTGGGCCCCGCCGTCTACCGGATCCCGCCGCCCCGCCGCGGCGACCTGGCCGCCGCCATCACCGAGGCCGCCGTCGAGTCGACCTGGTACCACCCGCACCGGCACGGCACCGTGACCGCGGTCGTCGAGTCGCCCATGTGGGGCGTGGCCGCAGTCGAGGACGGCACCACGCCCGCCGACGCGGCCGCCGTGCTGCGTACCGTCAGCCACACGCTGCGCCGCGACGCGCGGCTCCTGGAGGGCGTCCTGGCGCGGATCCGCCCGCATGTCTCGGCCGCCCCGGACGCGGAGCGACTGCTCGCCCCGGTCGAGGACTATTTACTGGTCTGCCCCGGACTCGCCGACGCCTGGGACCCCGACGTCACCGACGGCGGCCGCCCGATGCCCCCGCTCAGCAGCGGTCACCTGGCCGCGCTGCGCATCGCCGGGCGGCGCCTCGCCCTGCGCACGGCCGGGCTCCTGCACCAGCTCGTGATCCGCTCGGGCGCCGACCAGGCCGGCGCGCTGCCGGAACTGGACCGGCTCATCGACCTGTGGTGCGCCGACTACCGCGACGGCTGCGGTGCCCGCTGGATCCCGGTGCCGCGCCAGATCGAGTACCAGTCCCGGGTCGTGCTCGCCGCCTTCGAACTCGCCGTCCGGGACGCGCCCGCGTGCTCCCGTTCGGGTGAGCCGGGGTGGGGATCCGAGCCCGCCGTGCCGATGCATCGGGAATGACGTCCACGATCACAGCGACAACGACAGCGGTACGGCGAGCGGCACACCTGGCCCTGACAGCGGCGACCGCCCTCCTGCTCGCCGCCGCGGCCCCCGCGACGGCCGGGCCCTCGGCCGGCGGCGACAACCTCTACCTCTTGGTGACCACGGGCGACGGCCGCTCCAGCGACACCCGCGGCACCCTCCTGCTGTGCGACCCGCCCCAGGGCCACAGCCGGGCCGCCGAGGCCTGCGCCCAGCTGGACTCCGTCGGCGGTGACATCGCCGCCCTTCCGGCCGCGGACGTCTACTGCCCGATGCTCTACGCGCCGGTCACCGTCCAGGCCCGCGGACAGTGGAACGGGCGACCGGTCGACTACCGGCAGACCTTCTCGAACGACTGTGTGATGGGGGCGCGGACCGGGGCGGTCTTCGCACTGGACGACTGACGCCCACGCGCGTGGGGCGAGGCCGGCTCAGTCCGCCCGCACACGCGCGCGCAGCGCCACCGCCACGATCGTGCGGGCCTGGTGCTCGATCTGGTGTTCCAACGGCACCCAGCGGGCCCCGAACCGTTCCGCGAAGGAATCGCTCCACGCCTCTACGAGCCGTTCGAGGCGCGGAGCCGCGCGGTCGTCGGTCTCCCGCAGGACCCGTAGCAGCATGGCCGCGGCCCGCAGCGGCAGCCGGCGGGAGAACGCGTCCACACTGCCGATGTACGCCTTCGTGTCGTCGGCCGGCCGTGTGTGGATCCAGTCCGCGGCCAGCCCCGGCACCAGCCCCAGGCCCCAGGTGGCGGCCCGCAGCAGCGGGCCACCGACGCCGTCGAGGCGCGGCAGCGCGTCCGCCAGTACCTGGTCCACCGCCCGAGACTGACGCAGCAGCCGGCCCGCCAGCCGCCGCATCGCCGCCGCCGGCGCCGGGTGCGGCGCCGGATCGTCCACCAGGTCGCTCGCCCACATCGGCACCTCGACCACCGCGGTCAGACCGCCGTAGCGGTGCGCGTGGTACCAGGTGCTGAGCCGCGCGTCGTCCGGCATGCTCGGGTACGCAGCCCCGGCGCCCGGCGCCGGCATCACATGCACCCCCGGTCCGGACGCCGGCCAGCCCGCCGCGTCCGAGGCACCGGTCTCCACCGGAATGTGCAGCTCCGCCGCGGACTTGGCGAACGGCTCGGCGATCCCCGGCACGTCCTTCGTCAACTGCACCCAGCTGCCGCCCAGATCGGTGCCGTGCAGGGTCACCTGGACGTAGGGCCGCAGGGCGTCGATCACCCCGGTCAGGGCACGGGTCTCGGGCGGCAGCCGGTCCGGCGGCAGCATCGCGGGCGCCCACTCCGGCTGCTCCGCCCCGGCCGGCCGGAAGAAGCCGAGGTGGTAGTCGAGGAGGCTGCGCGGCGCCGGGGTCACATGCAGGCTCGCGCCGTCGGGATCCGCGCACAGCAGGAAGTGCCAGGACGTGTCCGCCCGCAACTCCGGCTCGGCCAGCACCCGCCGGGCCACCGCCAGAGCCGCGGGGCCGCCGGCCGGTTCGTTGGCGTGGGCGCCCGCGACCACCAGGACGGCTCGCCGGGCCCGGCCGATCGACAGCACATGGAGGGGTCTGCCCGCGCGCGAGGCACCCACCTGCCTCAGCCGGCAGTCGCCGGGCCGCTGTGCGGCCAACGCCCGCGCGGACCGGACCAGTTCGGTCACCGTGGGGTAGCGCAGCTCCGGCAGCAGACTCACCCCCGATATGTCCGACCGGCCTCGCAATCCGCAGTACCCCACGGTCTGGTTGAGCTGTCAAGCACGCCATGGGGGAGCCGCCAGGGGGCGCCCAGAAGCATTTACCGGCAGCCGGTAAAGCCGTAGGTGCCAGCGGGGTCGCCCGTGCCCCCGCGCCCGCGGTAGCGGCTCGGTGTCACTGCTGGTGCGGGCCGCGCCCGGCCAGCGTCGGATGCGGGTGCACATGCCGGGCCACATCGGCGGGTTCGGCGTCCCAGCCGACGATCAGCTGGCTCTCGGCGACCATCTCGGACACGTGCGGGCCCACCGGATGCACCCCGAGAACCCGGCCGCCACCGTCCTCCGCCACGACCTTCACCCTCCCGCCCTGCCCGTGCACCATCCCCTTGGCCACCGCGGTCAACGGCATGGTGTTCACGTCGACCTCGTGCCCACGCGCGCGTGCCTCGGCCTCGCTCAGCCCCACGGAAGGGTCTGCGGCGACGAATACGTCACCCGCGGCACCGTCGCGTAGTCCACGGGCGCGGACGGCAGCCCCGCCGGCGTCTCGGCCACCAGCAGGCCCTCCGCGAACGAGGCGTGCGCCAGCCCGAGCGACGGCGGCGGCAGCAGATCACCCACGACATGGATCCCGGGCACCGCCGTCTCCAGCCGCGCCCGGTCCCGCGGTACGACGAAACCCTCGACCGTGCGCGTATCTCCCCGGGCCGTACGCACCCGTGCGCGTACGCCGTCCTCCAGCGGCACGAGCCGGTCGGCGGCCTCCACGACGGTGACCTCCGCCCCCGTGGACCGGTGGAACGACGCGTATTCCACCCCGATCGCGCCCCCGCCGAGCACCAGCACGGACGCGGGGAGACCCGGCGCGAACAAGGCGTCGTCACTTGTCACCACACGCCGGCCGTCCGGCACGAGCCCCGGGAGCATGCGCGGGCGTGAGCCGGTCGCGAGGACGATGCCACGGCGCGCGACGAGGCCGGACGCGCCGGAGGGGCGTTCCGGTCCCGAGGCCTCCACCTGCACCGTGCGCCGCCCCGTCAGCCGCGCGGAGCCGCGCACCACCCGCACGCCCGCATGCGCGAGGTGCGCCTCCACGCCCCGGTCGTCGCGCGTGACGATGTCGTCGCGGGTGGCGACCGGCGCCGGCCAGTCGACGCTGTCCAGGGTCGCCTTCACGCCCCAGCGCTCGCGTGCCTCGGCGATGCCGTCGACGAGTTCGGCGGCGTGCGGCATCGCCTTGCTCGGGATGCAGCCGCGGTGCAGACAGGTGTCGCCAATCTGGACGGCGGTGCGCATGTGCGCCGCCCGGGGTCGGCGTGTGCGCGGCGCCCTCGCACATCGTCCGCTCGGCGGTCGGCGAGGACTGCGTGGTCCTCTCGCGTGACCCGGTGTGGAAGCCCCATGACCGTCTTCGCGCGCGTGCCGCTCACCGGCGCGGCCGAGGCCTTCGTGGACCTGCTGCGGAAGACCTGGCCGCAGTCGGCCGCCCCGGCCTGGCTCATTCGTGCCTGGTCGGTCCGCACCGGCCTCGCCCATCCGCGCTCAGTCAGGCCGCACCGGCCGCGCTCACCCGCGCCCGGTCAGTCCGTGACGACCCGCTCCAGCAGCGCCACCGGCGACCCGCCCAGGAGCTCCGCCACACGCACGTGCCCGGAGAACTCCCGCTCCGGTACCAGCACATCGCGCCAGACGCCCGGCGGCAGCGGCAGCACCGTCTCCCCCCAGCCGCCCGCCTCCGCCAGCCGCAGCGACAGCCGGGTCACCGCGGTGACCACCTCCCCGGAGCGCGCGAACGCCACGCAGTGCGCCGCCGAGGGCCCCTCCGCGGCCAGCGGCGTGTACGTCGCCGCGTCACCGAAGACATCCGGTCGGCGCCTGCGCAGCCGCAGTGCCGCGGCCGTGAGCGCGCCCTTGTCGCCGGAGTCCTCCGGCGGGAACCGCACGGGCCGCCGGTTGTCCGGGTCCACCAGCGCCAGGTACCTGCCCTCCGTGCCCTGGTACACGTCGGGCACCCCGGGCATCGTCAGCTGCACCAGGGCCGCCCCCAGCTCGTTCGCCCGGATGTGCGGATCGAGCCGTCCGCGCAAGGCGGCCACCTGCTCGCCCTGCGGACCGCACGGGCCGGCCGTGACGAACCGGGCCACCGCCTCCTCGTACGCCGGTTCCTGCTCCGTCCAGCTCGTGTACAGCCCCGCCTCGCGCACATGCTTCAGCAGCGCCTCCCGCACCCGCTCCGGGGCGGCGGGACCGAGCCCGAAGACCGACTGCCAGGCCGCCCAGGCCAGCTGCGCGTCCGGCACGCCGTCGCCGGTGCGGGTCACCTCGGCCAGCGTGTCCGCCCACCACTCGGGGCACTCGGTGAGCACGGCCAGGGCCGCCCGCACATCGGCACTGCGCTTGGTGTCGTGCGTCGACACCACGGTTCCCGTCAACGGCCAGTCGCGCTGCACGCGCGTGGAGTAGGCGTGGAACTCCTCGGGCGAGACGGCAGGGCTCCCGGGGTTTCCGCCCACCTCCGTCGCCGACAGCAGCGGCACATAACGGTAGAACGCCGTGTCCTCCACGGACTTGGCCCGCAGCGCCGAGGCCGTCTGCGCGAACCGGGTCCGGAACTCCACCTGGTCCGGCCCGTCCCCGGCCCGCCCCAGCACCAGATCCCGTACGACGTCGACGGCGCCCGCCTCCTCGGGGACCACGAAGGCGAGCCGGGCCTCGGCCGCGGCCTCCTCGGTGACGACAAGGGCGGCGTCCGAGGAGCCGTAGGGCCGGTAGACCTCCATCCGCACCAGCAGCTCCTGGAGCGCGGTGCGCAGCGCCCAGGGCGCCCGGTCGCGCAGCGAGGGCTCCGGGGACGTGGCACACACGCGTGCCGCCACCCGGGTCAGGCGGTCCGTCTCGGCGGCCAGCTCATGCGTGATCACCTTGTACGCCGCCCGCCGTGCCGTCGCGGCCCAGTCGCCCCCGCGGTCGGTCTGCGGGGCGGCGAACCGCCGGTACTGGCCGAGGAGTTCCCCGAACCCCGCCGGGTCCGTGAACAGCCCGTCGATCCGCCTCAGGGCGTCGTACCCGGTCGTCCCCGCCACGGGCCAGGCCGCCGGCAGCCGCTCCCCGTCCGCCAGGATCTTCTCCACGACCGTCCAGCGCCCGCCGGTCGCCTGGTGGAGCCGCTGGAGGTACGTGTCGGGGTCGGCGAGGCCGTCGGGGTGGTCGACCCGCAGCCCGTCGATCACGCCCTCGTGCAGCAGCTGGAGGATCTTGGCGTGGGTGGCCTCGAACACCTCGGGGTCCTCGACGCGCACCCCGATCAGCTCCGAGATGCTGAAGAAACGCCGGTAGTTGAGCTCCGTACGGGCCAGCCGCCACCACGCCGGCCGGTACCACTGTGCGTCCAGGAGCTGCGGCAGAGGCAGTTCCCCGGTGCCCTCGCGGAGCGGGAACACGTGGTCGTAGTAGCGCAGTACCTCGCCGTCCACCGTGAGGTTGCCGAGCTCCTCGCCGACCGGATGCCCCAGTACCGGCAGCAGCACCTGGCCGCCCTGCGCCTCCCAGTCGATGTCGAACCAGCGCGCGTACGGCGACTTCGGGCCCTCCCGCAGCACCTCCCACAGGGCGTGGTTGTGGCGCGGGTCCATCGCCATGTGGTTCGGCACGATGTCCGCCACCAGACCGAGCCCGTGCTCCCGCGCGGTGCGCGACAGCGCCCGCAGCCCGTCCTCGCCGCCCAGTTCCTCGCGCACGCGCGCGTGGTTTACGACGTCGTAGCCGTGCGTCGAACCGGGGACGGACTCCAGCACGGGGGACAGGTGCAGATGCGAGACGCCCAACGAGGCCAGGTACGGCACGGCCGCCGCCGCGGCCGCGAACGGGAACTCGGGCTGCAACTGCAGCCGGTACGTGGCCGTCGGCGCCGACGGGTCGGGTCGCTCAGGTGTCATGCAGACCTACGTACCCGCCCTACGGCCTTTCGTGTCATCCCGTGCTCCATGTGCACGGGACGCGGACGTCGGGACGCTACCGTCCCGACGTCACCGCGAGCGACACGACGCTACCGTCCCGTTCCGACGTCGACGGCGCCCCCGGCCCCTGCCGTTAGACGGGCCGTCGCAGCACCGCCATGCTGCGGTCCACCAGGGTCAGCCGGTCGCCGGCCTGCACCTTCGCCCCCGTGCCCGGGGGCACCCCGTCCGGGCGGGCGGTGTCGACCACGACCTCCCACTGCCGGCCGTGGTTGACCGGCACCACGAAGTCCAGCGTCTTGGGTGAGGCGTTGAACATCAGCAGGAAGGAGTCGTCGCTGATCCGCTCCCCACGGGGGCCGGGCTCGGAGATCGCGTTGCCGTTGAGGAAGACCGTCAGCGCCGAGGCCTGCGCCCGGTCCCAGTCCCGCTGGGTCATCTCCTTGCCCTCGGGCGTGAACCAGGCGATGTCCGACAGCTCGTCGTGGGTCCCCTCCACGGGCCGCCCGTGGAAGAAGCGGCGGCGCCGGAAGACCGGATGGTCCTTGCGCAGCCACACCATCGCGCGCGTGAAGGCCAGCAACTCGGCGCCGAGCCCCGCCGCCCCGTCCCCGGTGCCCTCCGGCCACCGCACCCAGGCCAGCTCGCTGTCCTGGCAGTAGGCGTTGTTGTTGCCGCGCTGGGTGCGCGCGACCTCGTCGCCGTGACTGATCATCGGCACGCCCTGGGACAGCATCAGCGTGGCGATGAAGTTGCGCATCTGGCGGGCGCGCAGCTCCCGCACCGCGGGATCGTTGGTCTCGCCCTCCGTCCCGCAGTTCCAGGACCGGTTGTGGCTCTCGCCGTCGCGGTTGTCCTCGCCGTTGGCCTCGTTGTGCTTGTCGTTGTACGAGACGAGGTCGTGCAGGGTGAACCCGTCGTGGCAGGTGACGAAGTTGATGGAGGCCAGCGGACGCCGGCCGTCGTCCTGGTAGAGGTCGGAGGAACCGGTCAGCCGGGACGCGAACTCCGCCAGCGCGCGCGGCTCGCCCCGCCACAGGTCCCGTACGGTGTCGCGGTACTTGCCGTTCCACTCGGTCCACAGCGGCGGGAAGTTGCCCACCTGGTAGCCGCCCTCGCCGACGTCCCACGGCTCGGCGATCAGCTTCACCTGGGAGACCACCGGGTCCTGCTGGACCAGGTCGAAGAACGACGACAGCCGGTCCACCTCGTGGAACTGCCGGGCCAGGGTGGCCGCGAGGTCGAAGCGGAAGCCGTCGACGTGCATCTCGGTGACCCAGTACCTGAGCGAGTCCATGATCAGCTGGAGGACGTGCGGGGACCGCATCAGCAGGGAGTTCCCGGTGCCCGTGGTGTCCATGTAGTACCGCTGGTCGTCGGTCAGGCGGTAGTACTGCGGGTTGTCCAGGCCCTTGAAGGACAGCGTCGGGCCCAGGTGGTTGCCCTCGGCGGTGTGGTTGTAGACGACGTCCAGGATGACCTCGATCCCGGCCTCGTGCAGCGCCCTGACCGCCGACTTGAACTCCAGGACCTGCTGGCCGCGGTCGCCCCAGGAGGCGTACGCGTTGTGCGGGGCGAAGAAGCCGATGGTGTTGTAGCCCCAGTAATTGTTCAGGCCCATGTCGACCAGGCGGTGGTCGTTCACGAACTGGTGGACCGGCATCAGCTCCAGCGTGGTGACGCCGAGCTCCACCAGGTGCTCGATGATCGCCGGGTGCGCGAGGGCGGCGTAGGTGCCGCGCAGCTCCTCGGGCAGCCCCGGGTGCCGCATGGTGAGGCCCTTGACGTGCGCCTCGTAGATCACCGTCTCGTGGTATCCGATCCGCGGCCGCCGGTCGTCGCCCCAGTCGAAGTACGGGTTGACCACGACGGACGTCATGGTGTGCGGCGCCGAGTCGAGATCGTTGCGCTTGTCGGGCGAGTCGAAGTGGTAGCCGTACACCTCCTCGCCCCAGTGGATCGAACCGCTGATCGCGCGCGCGTACGGGTCGAGCAGCAGCTTCGAGGAGTTGCAGCGCAGGCCGCGCTCGGGAGCGTACGGGCCGTGCGCACGGAAGCCGTAGCGCTGTCCGGGCATCACGCCGGGCAGATACGCGTGCCGGACGAACGCGTCGCTCTCGCGCAGTTCCACCGCCGTTTCCGAGCCGTCGTCGTGCAAAAGACACAGCTCTACTCGGTTCGCGGCTTCGGTGAAGACCGCGAAGTTGGTACCGGCGCCGTCGTACGTGGCACCGAGTGGATACGCCTCTCCAGGCCAGACCTGCATGCAAACGACTCTTTCAGCTGTCCCGCGCCGCGTGGGGCCCCTTGGCCCCGAGTGTCCCCGAAAGTGATGGAACCACCTATGACTTACGTCCCTCTTACCGATCGACCAGTGCACAGGGCGGTCACAGAACTGTTCTTTGCCGAAATATCGGGGCATACACATACTCCCGGACATGCCCGGGGAGTAGGGGGAAGATGTGCGCAAGATAGTGCACCGCCACCTCGGGAAGGTGGTGGCAGGTGCGGCCGTCGCGGTGGCCGGGACCGCCGTGATGGTCGGGATCACCCTGCCGGGCACCGCGGGGGCGGACGACACCGGAGGCGGCAAGACGGCTTCGGGGCAGTCCGTGGCGCAGGCGGGACAGGGCGCGGACGGGGCCGTCGCGCCCGGAGTCGTCGAAAAGGCGCCGGCCGCCGAGGGTGAGAAGGGCAAGGGCCGCGACCCGCTCACCGACGACGAGATCAAGCGGGTCGAGCAGATCGCCGTGAACCCGCAGCTGCTCAACGCCAGTGAGGACGTCGAGGGCGACCGCGGACCCGAACGGCTCACCGTGGACCTCGCCGACCCCAAGGTCGGCGAACTGGACGACCCGAACGCGCCCCGTCGCGCGAACGTGACCTTCTACGACTACCGGGACGACACCCTCGTCACCAGGACCGTCGACCTCGACAGCGGCAAGATCGTCGCGACCGGCACCCAGCACGGCGTCCAGCCGCCGCTGAGCAGCGCCGAGTACGCGGAGGCCGCGAGCCTTCTGATCGCCGACCCGCTCGGTGCGGACCTGAAGGCCGACTACAAGGACGCCACCGACAAGGTACTCACCGACCCGAACCAGCTGCTGCTCACCGGCGCCGTGTACCGGGCCGTCCCGGGCGGCCAGCCCGCAGCGCTCGACAAGTGCGGCGAGCACCGCTGCGTGCGGCTGTTCCCGAAGGTGAAGAACGGCCCCTGGATCGACGCCAGGGCCTTCGTGATCGATCTGAGCGCCCGCAAGGTCGCCAAGCTCGAGAGCTGATCCGCCTCCCTCCGTCCGCTTTTCCCACCTGCTCCTTCCGCAAGGGAGTCATTTCTTCATGCGTGTCAACAGAATCAGCCGCGCGCGCAGGCACGCGGCCCTCGGCGTGTCCGTGGCCGCGCTGGCCGCCGGCGTCACGACCGGTGCGGGACCGGCCGCCGCCCAGCCCGCTGCCGCCGCCGCGGCCGCGGCGGAGTGCAGCACCGCCTACAAGATCGAGCAGACGCTCTCCAGCGGCACGACCTGGCGGATGTGCTGGCGCTACGACAGCAAGGCCGGGCTCGTCCTGGAGGACATCTCCTACCAGCCCAAGGGTGAGACCGCGCCGATCAAGGTCCTCAACAGCGCCAGGCTCGGCCAGATCCACGTCCCCTACGACGACGGCAGCGTCGAGTACGACGACCTGACGGGCTTCGGCTTCGCCCAGGGCCTGATGAACCTGGACCCGGGCGAGTGCCCCGGCGGCACCATCAAGAGCGTCAAGGTCCCGGACTCCTGGGACCCGGACCACGCGAACGTCAACGGCCTGTGCACCACGACCCGTTCACGCGGACACGCCTACCGCATGCAGGGCGACAGCGCGAACAAGGTCTACCAGGCGCAGGGCAAGGACCTGCTCGTCTACTCGGTCAACCAGGTCGGCTGGTACGAGTACATGACCGAGTGGCGCTTCCAGGACGACGGCACCATCACCATGAACCTCGGCGCGACCGGCAGCCTCTCCTACGAGGACTACGACGCCGGCGACGGCCGCGGCTGGCCCATCGGCAAGGGCCCCCGCGCCCAGGCCACCAGCCACAGCCACAACGCCTTCTGGCGCCTGGACTTCGCCCTCGACAGTTCCTCGAAGAACCGGGTCGAGCAGTACGACTCCACGGTCACCGCGGCCGCCCAGGGCCAGCAGACCGCGACCGTCAAGACCACCCGCACCCCGGTCACCAAGGAACTCGCGGGCGACGCCAAGAGCTACCGCTGGTGGCGCATGGTCAGCGCGGTCGGCAAGAACAAGGACTGGCACCCGCGGTCGTACGAGATCGTCCCCGGCCCGAGCACCAAGTACCCGGGGCGCAGCTTCACCAAGCACGACGTGTACTTCACCGAGTACAACCCGTGCGAGCAGTTCGCCAGCAACAACACCGGCAACTGCGGTGCCGGGGCGGGCACGTCCGTCGACAAGTGGGTCAACGGCCAGACCCTCACCCACCCGGTGGTCTGGATGAACGTGGGCTTCCACCACATCGCCCGGGACGAGGACCAGCAGCCCATGCCGGTTCACTGGCAGGGATTCTCCATCGCCCCCAGGGACGTCACGGCTATGAATCCGCTCACTCCGGCGGAGCTCGCCGGGCAGAACGGCCACTGGGAGCCCGGTAGTTGAGATTGACCCTGTCCATCCGGCTGCACCGCCTACCGCTCCCGGAGTACCCTTCCTTGATCGTTGGGTGGGGCCATGCCCCCGGGAGTGCTCGGGGGAGCGGAAGGCGGTGCGCGGGTGGGCTCGGGAGGGCTGGAGTTGCCCCCTGGTGACGAGGGTCACGAGGGGAACTCCCAAGACGCCCCGCCCGGCACGGTGTCCCTGGCACGGCCGATGGACGCGGGAGCGACGATCGGACCGGAGCTGGACTGGGACGCCGACGCCTGGCGCGAGGTACGGACGCGCGCCCAGCGGGCGGGCCGTGCCTACATCTGGCTGAACCTCGTCGAACAGCGGCTACGGGCTGTCGTGGCCGCTGTTCTGCGCCCCATCTACGAACCCGTCCACGGCCACGACGACTGGGTGGTCGCGGCCGCCGGACCCGCCGGACAGGAGTGGGTCCAGCGCGCGGTCGCGGTCCGCGAGGTCAGCCGCCGCAAGGGCTATCTGCTCGACCCCGCCGACGACAACGTCCTCAGCTTCCTCACCCTGCCCCAGCTGCGTGAGCTGATGGTGCAGCACTGGCCGTGCTTCGAGCCCTACTTCGACGACCGCCGGGACGTCGAACTGGCCCTGGACGAGCTGGAGGTGACGCGCAACGTCGTCTCCCGCAACCGGGCCCTGTCCGAGGCGGTCCTCGGCCAGGCCGAGCGAGCGGCCGCCAAGCTGCTGGAGATACTCGGCGCCGGCGGCGACGTGCCGTCCGCCCGCCGGCTGCCCGTCGACGCGGTCGAGGACCTGGTGGGCGACCGGTACGCCGACGTGGTCGCCGTACATTCCGACCGGGTGCGGCTGCTGCGCCAGTTCCCCGCCGAGGACATCTTCGGCGGTGCCCGGCGCCTGGACGCCGTCGGCATCGGCCTCAACCTCCTCGTGCAGAACTTCTCCGGCCGCCGTCTGGTGCGCCTTGCCGAGGGCGGCTGCCGGGTGCGGCTGCTGTTCCTGAACCCGGCCTCCAGTGCGGTCAAGCGGCGCGAGCGGGAACTGGGTCTGAAGCGTGGTGAGTTGAGCCGGGCCGTCGAGATGAACATCCTGCACATGCGCCGGGTGCGGTCCAGGCTGCGCGACCCGGGCGCCTTCGAGATCCAGGTCTACGACGACACCCCGCGCTTCACGGCCTACCTCGTGGACGGCGACGGCTCGGACGGCATCGCGGTCGTGCAGTCCTATCTGCGCCGCTCGCGGGGCATGGAGGCGCCGGTCCTCGTGCTGCGCAACGGAAACCGGGTCGTCAAGCCGGGCGACGTGGACGACAGCGGCCTCTTCCCCACCTACCGCGAGGAGTTCGAGACGAACTGGGCGGATTCGCGTCCGGTGTCCTGAAGTGTCCCCGCTTTCCGGTGTGTCGGCGATGCCAAGCGGAATGCGGTCCTCTGATTGTCAGTGGCTCATGGGAAGGTGGAGACCACTGGGGGAAAGCACCACCAAGAAGGGGGACCGCCCATGGGCTGGCACCGAGAGCTGCTGATCGGCTTCGACCTGGAGACCACCGGCACCGATCCGCGCGAGGCGCGCATCGGCACGGCTGCCGTGATCGAGCTCAGGGACGGGCAGCCCCTGGGACGCCGGGAGTGGCTGGCGGACCCGGGCATGGAGATCCCGGCGGACGCCGTGGCGGTCCACGGAATCAGCAACGAGCGGGCGGCCGCCGAGGGCCGCCCCGCCGACCAGGTCGCCGACGCCATCGCGGACGTCCTCACGACCTACTGGAAGACGGGCGTCCCGGTCGTCGCCTACAACGCCGCCTTTTATCCACGCACTCCACATGCGTCTCAAGTGTCTCGTCTCGCAGGGTGTGCCAGGGATCTGCTGCGCCTTGAACCGGTCGACCGCGCGCTGGCGCCCAGCTGCCCCACCGGAGTGCTGTGATGAGCTGGACCAGCGGTTCGATGGTGGCCTTCGATCTGGAGACCACGGGCACCGACATTGAGACCGACCGCATCGTCACCGGAGCACTCGTCAGACTGGATCCGGACGGGAACCCAGCGGAGGAGCGGACGTGGCTGGTCGACCCGGGAATTCTGATCCCTGCGCAAGCCATAGCGATTCACGGCATCACGACTGAGCATGCCCGCACGCATGGAGCCCCGACTGCTTCCGTAATCACGGAGATCACGCAGGCCATTACCGAAGTTCTCAGCTCTGGGACGGCGTTGGTGGTCATGAACGCGCGGTATGACCTCTCCCTACTGGACCGTGAGTGCCGACGGCACAACGTCACTCCGCTCACAGAGCGGCTGGAAGCGATGCCTTCTCCGGTCATTGATCCCTTGGTGCTGGACAAGCACGCAGACCAGTACCGGAAGGGGCGGCGCAATCTTCAGGCGCTCTGTGCCCACTACGGGGTGCCGCTGGATGATGCGCATAACGCGGCAGCGGACGCAGCGGCTGCCGCTCGGACGGCACGCAGACTGGGTGAGAAGTACTCGTCCATAGGATCGCTGCCTCTCGCGGATCTGCATGATCTTCAAGTCCGTGCGGCGGCCGAGCAGGCTGCCTCTCTCCAGAGGTATCTGCGTCGTACGTCGGATGCGACCGCCTACGTCGAGTCGGCATGGCCGGTGATCCCGTTCAGCCGCGAGGAACTTGGTCCTCTGACGCGAGGCTAGCCGGACGAGGGCGAGGATGCGGAAGCCGATGCCGACGGTGCGCCGGGTGCTGGCTCCGGCGATGTGTCGGGCAATTCGCGGATACGTGGGACCGGCGAAGGCAGCACCCAGACCAGGCACATCACGGCCCCGGCCGTTGCGATCCACAGTGTCGGGCGTAGCCCGACAGCCGTGCCGAGTGCTCCTCCCGCGAGCGCGCCCAGCGGGCGCACGCCGTGGGTGAGGGTGCGGTAGGCCCCGTTGACGCGGGCGCGCAGGGCGTGGGGGATGAGGGCCGTTTGAAGTGAGCCCAGCGAGATGTCGACGATCATCGCGCCCACGCACGAACCAAATTCGGCGAGGAAGAGCAGGCTGAGGATGAGCGCGTCCGGCCCGTCCGCGAGGGGTACGAGTAGCAGCGGGACTGGGAAGGCCGCGAAGCCGATGACGACGGCGGGCCCGACGCCGACGCGGCGCACGAGACGGCCAGTGAGGGCGGCACCGACCAGCCCGCCGATCGCGCCGACTCCGAGGACCGACCCCAGCACGCCCGCGCTCAGGCCGAGTTCGGTGGTGGCGTAGAGCACGAAGAGCGTGTGAAAAATGAAATTGAAGAACTGAACCGTAGCGGATCCGGCGAACGTGGCGCGCATGACGCGCGAGCGGAAAATCCACCGCAGGCCCGCGGTGAAGTGCCCTTTCGCGGGTGGCACGGCCGGCGGTTCGACGGGGGTTATACGGGCCAGACAGCAGGCGGAGGCCAGATAGGTCACCGCGTCAGCGAGTAGCGCGAGCGGCGCGGTGAGCAACTGGACGAGGAGACCGCCGGCGCTAGGACCCGCGACGAAGGACATGGCCCGGCTTCCGTTGACGAGGGAGTTGCCCTCGATATAGCGCTCGGCGGGGATGAGCGAGACGAACAGGATGGTGTTGCAGACATCGAAGAGGACGGTCAGCGCGCCGATCCCCAAGGCGACCGCGTAGAGCTGCGTGAAGGTGAGTGCGTCCAGGGCGTACGCGATGGGAACCGACGCGATGAGCACGGCCCGCGCCAGGTCCGTGGCGATCATGACGCGGCGACGGTGCGCTCTGCTGTCGGCCCAGGCGCCCGCGGGAAGCGAGAACAGCAGGGCGGGCATGAGCTGGGCCGTCGCGAGCCAGCCCATGTGGGCGGCGTCGGCGTGGAGGGCGAGGACGGCGACGAGAGGGAGGGCGATCTGGGATATCTGGTCGCCGACTAGGGAGATGCTCTGGCCGGTCCAGTAACGGCGGAAGGAGCGCTTGCGCAGGAGGTCGGGGACCTTCGCGGATAAGAGGCCCAAGGCCGTCATCGTGGGCCGCCCGTGCTGTCCGGAGCGATGGAAGTCTCCTCGTTGCCTGCGGGCCGTTGCGGCAAGGGAAAGGCGGCCCGGACGATCTGGACGAGCCGTACGCCCTGGGGGCGGGCGGCCGGGTCGCCCTGCCGGTCCTCGTAGGGACGCAGTAGACGGTCGAGTTTTTCGCCGAGGTCGGCGAGCTCCTCTGCCGTCAGGTAGAGCACTTGGTCGCCGATGTGCTCGGCTTCCTGCCACTCGCGTGGTAGATCGTGGCGCTCTTCGATGGCGCGGGTGATCAGCTCGAAGTAGCGTTCGGCGACCGCAGTTTCCAGTGCCCTGCTGGCCTCTGCAACGGCAGGGTCCTCGGAGTAGTTGGGCCACTGAGTGAAGCGCGCAGTGGCCCGCCAGGGTTTCTCACGGCCCTGGCCACCCGGCGCGAGCTCGACCAGCCCGTACTTTGCGAGCATCCGCAGGTGGTACGAGCAACTGGCGACGGATTCGCCAGTGAGCTCGGCGGCGAGGGTCGCCGTGAAGGGGCCTTCGGTACGGAGCAGGCCGACGAGGCGCATGCGGGTGGGATGGGCGTAGGCGCGCAGAGCGTGAGGGTCGGTGAGCTGGGTCGTGCGAGCAGGGGCCCTTGGTGGCTCGTCCTTCTGACTGTTCGACATGTTGTAAAGGTATCTTTAGAAAGATTCCTTTACAACATGTGCTGTAGATGCTTCTGAGCCAGCTCAACGTTGGTCGATGCGGGTAACCCGGTCATGGCGGCTTGAGGCTTGAGAGAGGCGCTGGTTCTCGAGCGTGAGGAACTGAACCTGCTGTGCGAGGACGTTGATGGAGGACCGGAGCTCCCGCACCTCGCGCGCGTGCTCCTGGCGAAGCCCACGCTCGGCTGCTTTCAGAGACTGGACCTCCTGTCGGAGGGACGCTGAGGGTGCGGCTGCGTCTTCTCGTTCGGCTACGAGGTTTCGGAACTCCGCCAGAACACGGGGGTAGCGGTAGGCGCTGGCTCTGCTGACGTCGGCTTCAACGGCGAGTGAGGCGACGGTGAGGGAACCGTCACTACGGGTGGGCTCTCCGCGGAGCAGACGCTCCGACGCTGCCTTGAGGGCTGCTTCGATGGGTTCAGCTGTGGGCACGGTCGATTCCCTCGATCACTCTGATGATGTCGCTCGTGTGCCCGCGCAGAGCCGTACGCTGGAGATCGGAGAGCCCGACGAAGGCCAACGCACGCTCGGTGTCGCTGCGTGCCGCTTCCCACGCTGGGCGATGACGTGTCGTGATGGTCGAGTTCGCACAACGCTCGGGACGGCAATTGTTGAGCAAGGGCCGGTCCTCAGTGCCTGCTGTTCGGCACAGGGCGGTTTCGGGTTGGTAGTAGCAGTCGTTGAGAGTCCCGATGTGCAGAGTCTGCGCCGAGGTCTTGAGCATGGCGTGGAGGCGCCGCTCATCGACCACTCTGCCGGGAAAGTCCTGCAATTCCTCCTGTACGCGGGCAAACTCGTTGTCGGTCCGTGCACCCCCTGGAGCGGTTGAGCGCACCCCGGCCTTGAAGTCGTCGTAGCGTTCCACGATGTCGGCCAAGCGGGCCAGGGCCTCTTCGGCGGCGACTTCCGCGCGGAAACCGGAGGGCGAAGTCCCTGCGTAGCCCTCGAACATGGCTACGGAGAGGTGCTTGTACTGGACCATCCCCGCGACGGTTCCGTACGGACGGTGAGCGATGTGCCATGCCACGGTTCTGCGGAACTGGCGCGTTGTGAGATTCCACGGCTCTCCGTCGACATCGGGTACTGGAAAACCGATGCCCGCGCAGTGTGCCCGGAACGCGTTGAGGTTCTCATTCATCCGGTTGGCGGAGATCGTTGAGTACGGGCGACCAGCGACCGGTCGGCAGAACAGCAGGTCACGGTGGGGCAGGCATTCCAGGACTTCGATGGCCTGAGCGACGGGCTCGATGACCACCCAGCTCTCCGGCGCCCCTCGCCCGCCCTTGACGAGTTGCGATCGCACTTTGTGCCTGACGACGACGCCGTCCGTACTCCGTTCGGTGAAGTGACAGCCGTCTCGGAGTTCCTTGACCTCGGAGTCGCGCATTCCGGACAGATAGGCGATGAGGATGTAGCAGGCGGCTCGCAGGAGCCGTTCCTCATGGGGGACCGCGGGAGGACTGAACCTGTCCCGCCAGGGGCGCCCGGTCTGCGGATGTGGAGTGATGGGTGTGTCCATGCCGCCAGGCTCAGGTCCAAGCCGCTCCAGTGCCCTGACGATGTGGTCATCGTAGGAGCCGCCGGCTATATCCCGCCCCGCCCCCGACTTGCGCATGATGTACGTGTAGGCGGGTGAACCGGCCAGGTGCGGTTGGAGACCGGTGCCGTCCAGAACCGGGACCCCGCGCCCACCTGCCGCAAGACTGTCGAGATAGCGGTTCAGCCGTGCGAGAGACAGCCCGTGGATCTCGCTGACAGAGTCCTGTAGTTCCGTCAATTCGGCGCGCGCACTGATGATGTCCGGTGCTGCGGTACGTACGTAGAACAGGGCGGCCTGTACCAGCGGGGCGATGACCCTGGGCGGGATCCGGGGAGTCTGGTTTTCGTGTCTGCTCACCGCCGGGCCGCCGATGATGCGGGAGAGGGGGCGGCCGTTCCACGGATTGATCTCCAACGCGTCGGATGGCATGCCCTCTGCCGCGAGGTGGAGGCGTGGGATGACCTGGAGGCGATGGCGCAGACTGCTCGGCATCAGTTCTTCGCCGTGGCAGTGAAGCAGATAGGAATCGAGAACCGGCTGTGTCACGGTGTCCAGGCGAATCCCAGCGTGTTCGGTGTCGAGAAACCGGAAGAAACATCGCAGATTCCACCACTCCGCCGTCACTGTCGAGATGGAAGGAAGCGCACCACGAACCGGGTGTGTGTTGAGTCTCCAGAAGAGAAACTCGCGCGCGGCCTCGCGCCGGGTGGCATCACCGAGTGACTCGAAGTCGATGAAGAACTCGCTGGAGTAGCGGTTCCCCGCGTGCCCGGCGACCGCGAGATCCCAGAAACGGTCCCCGAATTGCGGCATGAGGGATGGATCGGCGGCGAGAGGACGTCCGGACAGAACCGGTGTTGTGTCGGCAGGGCGCTTGGCACCATGGCCAAGTGGTAGTGGCTGGGCGGGCATCAGTGGCCTCCCAGTAGGTTGTGGGGCAGGAACAGCAGAGGCTCGGAAGACTCGGCGATTGCCTTGGCGCTGAGCACGTCGCCCTTGCTGAACCGCGGGACGATCAGTTGCAGAATCTGATGGTGAACCTTGCCAAAGCGCGCTGCCCACTCCGCTGCGGGCGTCTTGGCCCGTTCAGCCTCAATGTGGTTGAGGAAGGCCAGGATGGCTGGGAGCTTCCTTCGGGTGATCACGGCGTTGCTGCACCCCAGACAAGAGAAGAAGGAGACGGGGCATGCCTTGCCCTTGATGCCGAAAGGCGAGTCGAAGAAGCTGCGACAGGACGACAACCACAGGTCGGATTCGCCGGACAGAAGTGGCGGCAGTTCCTCGGCGGAAACGCCGAGTGACTCCCATGCGTCCGCAGGATTTTGCGTAAGCCTCTCTTCCTCATCTGGCGTCAACACCACGGGAGTCTGGGCGTCATCGAGTGCGTCCTGCAGGCCGTCTGCCACGGCCTGTTCGTGCAGATTGCGCAATGAGGGGATGTCTGCGTAGTGCGCTGCGGCGATGTCCGGTGAATGCCCCTGCACGAACGCCGACATCCTCCCGCCGGTTACCTTGTAGACAGCTGCCTTGTACGTCTTGCGAAGCCGGGAAAGGCGCAAGTCGACGGGCTTCCCCCCGTCAGTGAGCCGGTGTGTCGACACGAAGCTCCGCGCCACGCTCGACGCAGATCCAGCGCTGAAGCCGGCAGACAGAATCCCGTCCTTCGTCCGGAACTGCCACAGCGCCGACGAGCCCGTGGCCTCTCTGACAGGGGCAGTGATCCGCAGGGCCAAGCGCAGCAGCCCGCCGGGCGAGTTGGGCGAGCCGTCCCGCACCCGCATCGTGTTCCACTCCTGGCCGTGCCGACGCCGCTTGAGGTATTCGACCTGTACGTAGCCCCGGTTGGGATTCTTCAAGCAGTCGGAGGCCAACTCTCTGGCCGCTTCCACCTCCATGCCGCTTTCGAGGCAGAACAGAAGGAGCAGGGCGAACAGGTCGCGGCTGGTCGGATACACCAACGGTGCGAGACGGCCGGGAGTATGCGCATCAGCCAGCGCCGTGCCGACCAGTTGGGCCAGCTGCTGCCGGGTGAATGTTCCTTGGCTCCGGTAGATCTCCCACAGCACATTGGCGTCGGAGTTCCAACCCGCCATCCGTGGATCCTGTCCCTGCGCCAGGAGTGCCGGCCCGTCAAGCGTCAGGCGCCGAACTGCATCGTCGACATCGCAACGTGCAGCAGTGCGCAACTGCTCGACGATGTGCGGTGAATAGGCGTCACGAGGTGTGTACGAGCCCACCGGACCGGCAGAGGTATGAGAGAGCCGCCGGAGCATGGCTGCAGACAAGCCGGATTCCTTGTCGCTGAGGCGGCGCAAGATCCAAACGATGTCGGCGATACGTGAGTACGGCGTCCTGGAAGACTCCGGATGCCTCTCTCGAAGGTGGCTCTCGAACCCGTCGAGGTGACGCGGGAGGAGGGCATTCACTCGCAGTTCCACGCCTTCCGTGGAGTCCAGCCAGCGTGCCCATTCCAGGCAAGAGCGTGCGCGATTCCGGAGAGTATGTGGGGATCCAGTCCCCTGGCCTACGGTGCATGACACCGCCAGCTCGGCACCCAGAGCGCGCAGCAACCGCTGCTGCGGCTCGTGGGTCCAGTCCACGACAGCCATCCGGTCGTCCGGGAACGTGACCTCGATCTTCAGGAGTCCGAGCGTGGTTGGAGTCTGGTCAACGGTCTGGAGCACGGGTGCGTTCAACCGAGCCCGACGTTGTCCCCGGGTTACCACGCGCTCGCTCCCTGTGTCTGCGACAACTGAGTCGCCGTGTCCGCGACCTCGGACGTCCAGGAGTCCACCGCACCATCGATCAATGCCTGAGCCTGGTCGGTGCAGTCGAGGTAGATGTACGTCGTGGTGATCGAGGAGTGCCCCAGCAGGCGGCGCAAGTGATCGAGCGGGTCGCCAATGATCCGGCGGTACACGCCGTCGGCCACCTCATGCCTCTCAACCGAGCCGATCTGTTCATGGATCAGCGCAGACAGTAGATGCACGGCGAAGGTGTGCCTGAGCACATGGGGTGTGGCGGCGACATCGATCTCGTACGTACGGCATCTCTCCGAGGCCCGCACGAAGACGGACTCCCAGGCCGACAGGGACACAGGCCGAGCTTCCTGGCCCAGCCATACGCACGCCGGCCCGACGGGATGGCCCTGCTCGTCAACGAGGTAGAGCCGGGAGCGGACCGCTGGCGGCACACGTGACCAGGGAACTTTTCGGAGCCGGCCGTTCTTCGAGGGCATCCGCACACCCCGCCGGTCGGCTTGACTTCCGAGCACGGCACCGGCCGGCAGTGGGCAGCCTCGGGCGCGCCAGCGGTCGAGCATCAGGGAACGCTCGATCTCTACGTAGTCGGCCACCGCACGGAGGACACGGTTCGGCAGCAGGACCCTGCGTCCCTTGTCCCGTTTGGCGGTCGGCGGCGCCAGGTCGAACGGCACACTCTTCATACCCCTCTGGATGTCCAGAGTGGGGAGTTCCGGCCAGCAGAGCGACGCGGCCTCCTCGATACGCAAGCCTGTGGTGACCAGCAGCTCCGCCATGACGACGTTCCGCTCCGAGTTACGGCCATGGAAGGACAAATCGGCGGCGTTAGCCGGCAGTTGACCGCGCAATCCGACATCGCGGAAGGCCGCGTAACGGGCGACAGACAGGAACTTCACGTTTCCGCGCTTGGCGGCCTTCTCTGCTGCACGGTTGTTGCGGACTCGCACCTGCTGTCCGGAGCCGGTGTGCCGTGAGCTCTCGTAGTACTTGAACGGCGTCCGCTCGATCAGGGCCTCGTCCACGGCCCATGTGTAGAACTTGTCCAAGGCGGCGACGCCCCGGTTCCAGGTCGAGGCTGAGACAACCTGTGTCGGGTCGGGAGAGACCCGCCGGGCCCGGTGGAAGGCCGTCACGTCGTCACACTCGGCTTGCCAGACGGTCTTGCCGCGATGTTCGTGGAGGAACCGTCCCCACGTCAGCAGATCGAGAGCGTACGCCCGCCACGAGTTCGCCGACCTCACCCCGAGGGTCGGCAAGGACCACAGGAAGCGGTTCAGATGTACGTCGTAGCTGCCGTCATCGCTGAGGATGAACGGCGCCCCGGCATGCAACCCATGCCTTTCCAGTGTCATCTGCGCATCGGTGACCCCGGCCGCTTCCAGCGCTCCTGGGTCGGTGAAGAAGATCTCCATCTGATCGCACCCCCTGGCCGATCAACGACGACGGAGAACGTGAGACACGGTCGTGCGTGGATAACGCCTTCGACCTGAGCCTCCTCTCCGCCGAACTGCGCCGGTACGGCCTGCCGTCCCTGCGGGAGCGCCTGGGCGGCCTCGACCCCGCACCGGTCATCGACCCGTACACCATCGACCGCTCGGTGGACCGCTACCGCCGCGGCAAGCGCAACCTCGAAGCGGTCTGCACGGAGTACGGCGTCGCGCTCGACACCGCCCACGACGCCTGTGCCGACGCGCTCGCCGCGGCCCGGCTGGCCTGCGCGATAGCCGTGCGCCACCCGAAGGTCGCGGCCCTCGGCCCGGCGGAGCTGCACCACCGCCAGATCGAGTGGTACGCGGAATGGGCGGCGGACTTCCAGAGCTTCCTGCGCCGCAAGGGCGACGCGACGGCCGTGGTCGACGGCGTCTGGCCGCTGCGCGAGCCGGCCGACGAGACCGTGTGAGAGGGCGTCACCCCGGCAGCGCATCCGGCAGCGCATCCGGCAGCGCATCCGACAGCGGAGGACTCGCGACGGGCTCCACCCGCGGCTTCGCCAACCGCTCGTTGTCGGCCCCCGACATGCACAGCGACCGGTCCAGCCGGGCGGCGTTGAAGTACAGCCGGGGCTGCTTCACGACCTCCGGATCGGCGACGACCTCCAGCTCGGGGTCGAAGCTGAACGGCAGCACCGTGCCGGGGATGGCGCGGGCCAGCCGCTCGGCGGTCTCCGCATCGCTGAACCCGACATAGCGCGCGGCGAACAGCGCCCGGACCGCGTCCAGGTCCACGCGCCGGTCCCCGGGGACGACCGCGAGGACATGCCGGGTGGTCCGGCGGTCCACCTTGACCCGCAGCACGATGCACTTCGCCGCCTCGGAGGCGGGGTGACCGCGCAGCGCGCACACGGCGTCCGTGGTGCCCTCCGGGGCGTGGTCGATCAGCTCGTAGTCGACGGCGGAGGCGTCGAGCAGGGAGATCAGCCGGTCGTAGGTGTCGTCGCCGGCCATCGGGTGTCCTCTTCGGTGGGATGAACTGCGGTGCGGGGCGGGGTGGTTGTGCGATGGGCGCGTTCCACGGACTGCCCCCAGTAGGTACCGGCGAGCATCATGACCGCGCCGAGCCCGGTCAGTGCGGTGAAGTGCTCGCCGCCCAGGGCGACTCCCGCCGCCGCGGCCCAGATCGGCTCGGTGCCGAGCAGCAGACTGGCCCGGCTGGCCGAGGTGCGCTGCACCGCCCAGGTCTGGGCGAGGAAGGCGAACACACTGCAGAACAGGGCGAGATAGAGCAGTTGTGTCCAGGTGGCCGGGTCCGCGTGGGCCAGGGCCGGAAGCTCGTGCGCGGCCAGGGGGAGGAACAGGACCGTGCCGACGAGGGTCTGCACGGTCGTGAGGTGCAGCGGCCGTATCGCCCGGCCCGCGGTGAGCCGTCCGACGAGGGCGACATGGCCGGCCCGTACGACCGCGGCGCCGAGCATCAGCAGGTCTCCGAGGCGGGGCGCGTGGAAGCCGTTGCCCACCATGAGGAGCCCGACGGCCAGGACGCACACACCGGCGGCCGCGTAGAACACGGGCGGCAGACCGCCCCGCCGGCCGGTTCGGTCGAGGAGGGGCGTGAGGACGATGGTCAGGCTGATGATGAGGCCCGCGTTGGCGGCGCTGGTGTGGGCGACGCCGTAGGTCTCGACGGCCAGGACGGCGGCCTGGGTGAGGCCCAGGGGCACCCCCGCCCGCAGCTCCTCGCGGGTCCACCGGCGCGGCCCGCGCCCGGGGAGGACGACGACGCCCAGGCAGGCGAGCGCGGACAGGGCGTAGCGGACGAGGAGCACCAGCAGGACAGGGAGGGCGGACGTCGCCGTCTGGGCGGAGAGATAGCTCGAACCCCAGACGATCGCGACCAGCAGGAGTACCACGTCGGTACGGCGGGCGTCGGACATGCGCCCACCCTGCCCCCATCCATCTCTGCAGCCCAGAACCAACTTCTTCAACGATCTTTTAGAACTCCTACACTGTGGGCGTGGACGAACGACAGCTGCGGATCCTGCGGGAACTCGGCGAGCTGGGCAGCGTCACCGCGGTGGCCGAGGCACTGCTGGTGACCCCGTCCGCGATCTCGCAGCAGCTCAGGCTGTTGCAGCGCTCGGTCAGGGTGCCGCTGACCGAACGGGACGGCCGACGGCTGGTGCTCACGGACGCCGGTCAGGCACTGGCGGGCGCGGCCATCGAGGTGGAGACGGCACTGGCCCGCGCCCGGCACACGGTCGAGGAGTTCGTGGACCGGCCCAGTGGCGAGGTCTCGGTGGCGGCCTTCCACAGCGCGGGCGCGGCCTTCTTCCCCCTGCTGCTGCGCGCCCTCGCCGATCCCGGCGCCCCCGTGCCGAGGCTGGCCGACGAGGACGTGCCGCAAGAGGACTTCCCGCGCCTGACGCGCGCGTACGACATCGTCCTGGCCCACCGCCTCGACCACGCCCCCGCCTGGCCGCCCACGGTGACGGCCACCACGCTCCTGCGGGAGCCACTGGACGTGGCCATGCCCGCCGGCCATCCGCTGGCGGCCAAACGCCGGGTGACTCCGGTGGACGTGGCCGACGAGCCCTGGATCACCGTCCACGACGGCTTCCCGGTCATGGCCACCATCGAGGCCATCGGGGCGGCAGCGGGCCGCCGCCTCCACCTGGCCCATCGCATCAACGAGTTCGCGGTGGCGGCGGAGGCGGTGGCGGCGGGCGGCGGCCTGGCATTGATGCCCCGCTGGACGACGCGCCGGCATCCTGCGCTGGTGCTCAGACCCTTGAGCGGCGTACAGGCGAGGCGCCACATCGACGCCCTTTACCGCCCGGAGAGGACGGCGAGAAGGGCGGTCCGCACGGTTCTGACGGAGCTGAGGTCGGCGGCCGTGCTGATTCGGGGCGAGTCGACTCCCTAGGGGTGCCACCGGTCAGAACGAATGCCACCGCACCGTCTCATCGCCGTCCCGCAAGGACGCGACCCGCCTCTCGAACTCGGCGAGAGCCCTCGGATTCGACGGCGCGTGCTGGGCCACCCACGCACAACTGGCCGTCTCCCGGGCCCCCCGAAGCACCGAGCAGCCCTCCCACTCCCGCACGTCCCATCCGTAAGCGGCGGTGAAGGAGTCATAGGCCGCCGCGGGCACCCCGTACCGGTCCCGGGACAGCGCCATGACCACCAGATCGTGTTCCCGCAGATCCGAGGAGAACGTCTCCAGATCGACGAGAACCGGCCCGTCCGGACCCACATGGACATTGCGGGGAAGCGCGTCCCCGTGGATCGGCCCCGGCTCCAGGTGGGGCGTCACCGCTGCCGCGGCCGCCGCGAAACCGTCCCGCCGCTCACGGAGGTACGCCGCGTCAGCGGGGTCGATCGCATCGCCCGCAAGCCGCAGCCACCGCTCGACACCGCCCAGCAGTTCACGGGGAGGCAGGGCGAAGGGCGGCGCGGGCAGCGCGTGCACCACCCGCAGGAGTTCGGCCAAATCCCGCGTCTCGGCGGGCCGTACGGCCTCGGGAAGCCGGTGCCACAGGGTCACCGGGTGTCCCTCGACCGACCGCGCCTTCGGTTCGGCCGCCCGCACCGCGGGCACTCCCGCCTCCGCAAGCCACCCGGCGATGTCCAGTTCCCGGCGCGCCCGGTCGAGGAGCTCCGCGTCACGCCCCACCTTGACGACCAGGTCACCGACGGCGAACACGGCGTTCTCGCCCAGGGCGAGCAGCCGCGCCGTCCCCGCCGGCAGCCCCGCCGCGGCCAGTACGTCCCGCGCCCGTGCCTCGTCCATCGTCCGGCCTCCCGGTCCTGACATGTCCCGCATGCCTGTGCAGTGCCTCCGCGCACGGCGTCGAGTTCCCGCCATCGCCCGGCCAGTCTCGCATTCCCACAGGTGGGCCGGTGTGCGTGCTGCCTTGACGGCGCATACCCCCTTCACGACCATGACGGAGGCCCAGGCCGGGAGGGCCGGATCGTCACGAGCCGCGTGAAGGAGCCGATGACGTGACCTTGGTGACCGCGACGGAGCGGCCGGCACGGGGCGCACCGCGCGCCGAGGGGGACCGGAGCCCTTCCGGTCACGGAGCCTGGTTCCTGGTGCTGCCCGCGCTGATCCCGATCCTGGTCCTGAGCGTGGGGCCCCTGCTGTACGGGATTCTGCTGGCCTTCACCGACGCCCAGTCGGGCCGGACCCGGGCCACCCAGTGGATCGGCGGCCTCAACTTCCAGGACCTGCTGCACGACACCCTGTTCTGGGAGTCGTTCCGGATCGGCCTGGGGTGGGCGGTCGGCGTGACCGTGCCGCAGTTCCTGCTGGCGCTCGGCCTGGCCCTGCTGCTCGACCAGGACCTCAAGCTGCGCTGGCTCGCCCGTGCCCTCGCGATCCTCCCCTGGGCCATGCCCGAGGTCGTCGTCGGTGTCATGTGGCGGCTCGTCTACAACCCGGACGCCGGAGTCCTCAACGAGACCCTGCGCACCCTCGGTCTCGGCGACGGCCGTGACTGGCTCAGTGGCCTGTCCACCGCCCTGCCCGCCGTGATCGTCGTCGGCGTCTGGGCCGGGATGCCCCAGACGACGGTCACCCTGCTCGCCGGCCTACAGAACACCCCGCGCGAACTCCACGAGGCGGCCGCGATGGACGGCGCGGGTGCCTGGCGCAGATTCCGCACGGTCACCTGGCCCGCTCTCAGACCGGTCGCCCTCGCGATCACCGCGCTCAACTTCATCTGGAACTTCAACTCGTTCGCCCTGGTGTACGTGCTGACCAGCGGAGGACCCGGCGGCCGCACCCGCCTCCCCATGCTCTTCGCCTACGAAGAGGCCTTCCGCTACGGCCAGTTCGGCTACGCGGCCGCGATGGGTCTGGTGATGGTCGCGGTGGTCTCCCTCCTCCTGGCCCTGTTCCTGGTGGGCCGGCTCAAGGACCGCACGGGAGGTGAGGCGGCATGAGGACCAGCACCTCCGGCCGCGTCGGCCAGTACGCCGCCCTTCTCGCCTATCTCGTCTTCCTCGCCTTCCCCTTCCTCTGGCTGGTCTCCACCGCCTTCAAGTCCCCCCGGGAACTGGGCAGTCTGCACCCCACCTGGATCCCCCGGGACCCCACGCTCGACAACTTCCGTCAGGCCTTCGACGAACAGCCCCTGCTGCGCGCCGCCGGGAACTCCCTGCTCGCCGCGCTCGCCGCCGCCGTGATCGCCGTACTGATCGCGACCCCGCTGGCCTACGTCATGGCCCGCCACCGCACCCGGCTCGCGAAGGCCGCGACGGGCTGGGTGGTGGTCAGCCAGGCGTTCCCGCTCGTGCTGGTGATCATCCCGCTGTTCCTGGTGCTGAAGAACCTGCGGCTGATCAACTCCCTGACGGGTCTGGTCATGGTGTACGTCGTGTGGGCGCTGCCGTTCGCGCTGTGGATGCTCGTCGGCTACGTCCGTGCCGTGCCGACCGAACTGGAGGAGGCGGCGGCCGTGGACGGGGCCGGGCGGCTGCGGACCCTGGTGTCGGTGACGGCGCCGCTGCTCGCGCCCGGGATCGTGGCGACGGCACTGTTCGCGTTCATCACCGCGTGGAACGAGTTCTTCTTCGCACTGGTGCTGCTGAAGACCGCGGACAAACAGACCCTGCCGGTCGTCCTCACCCACTTCATCGGCGCGGAGGGGGTCGCCGACCTCGGCCCGCTGGCGGCGGCCGCCTTCCTCGCCACCCTGCCCTCGCTGGTCATCTTCGCGATCATCCAACGCCGTATCACGGGAGGCATGTTGACCGGGGCGGTGAAGAGCTGATGCGCGCACGATGGTTCGCCGGTGTCCTCCTCCTGCTCCTGGCCGGGTGCACCGGCACGGGCACGTCCGGGGACGGCCGCATCACCCTCCGCTTCCAGTCGCTCGCCTGGCAGGAGGAGTCCGTGGCGGCCAACCAGGAGCTCGTGAAGGAGTGGAACGCGACCCACCCGGGCGTCAAGGTCGAGTACGTGCAGGGGAGTTGGGACAGCGTCCACGACCAGTTGCTCACCTCCTTCGAAGGCGGCGAGGCGCCCGACATCATCCACGACGCCTCCGATGACCTCGCGGATTTCGCCTACGGCGGCTATCTCGCGGATCTCGGGGACCTGCTGCCCGAGCGGCTGAAGTCGGACATCCCGCAACGGAGTTGGCGGACCGCCACCTTCGGCGACGGTGTCTACGGCGTGCCCTTCCTCCAGGAGCCGCGGGTCCTCGTGGCCAACGCGAAGTGGCTGAAGGAGTCCGGCGTACGCGTCCCCACCCCCGAACACCCGTGGAGCTGGGCGGAGTTCCGGCGCATCACCCGGCAGCTCAGCGGTGACGGCAAGTACGGCGTGGCCTGGCCGCTCAAGGAACCCGTCTCCGCGACCCTCAACCTGTCGCTGTCGGCGGGCGGGCAGCTCTTCCACCGGGGCGCCGACGGAAAGGTCACCATCCGCTTCGAGAAGGCCGACGAGACCGTGCCCCGCACCGTCCACGACCAGGCGAACACCGACCACAGCGCCTCACCGACCACGCTGGGCAGCGGCGGCTCCGACACCCTGCCCGGCTTTTTCGGCGGCAGGTACGCGATGGTCCCGCTCGGGTTCTCCTACCGTCAGCAGATCGCGCAGCAGGCGCCGAAGGGCTTCGCGTGGCAGGTGCTGCCCGCCCCGGCCGGCGCCGACGGGCTCACCCAGGGCGTCAGCCCGCAGACCCTGTCCGTCGCCGAGGACTGCCCGCACAAGAAGGAGGCCGCCGCGTTCATCGACTTCCTGCTCCGGCCGAAGAACATGGTCCGGCTGGCGCTCGGGGACTGGATGCTGCCCACCGGGACCGAGGCGCTGAAGGATCCCGCTCTGCACACCACCAAGGACGGCTGGGCGACGGGTACGGCTCTCGCCTCCCGGCTGAGCCCGGCGCCCGCGCAGTCCGTCCGGGGCTACCCGGAGTGGAAGGACAAGGTCGCCACCCCCGCCTTCCAGGAGTACTACAGCGGCGCCATCGGCCTCGCTGAGCTGCGGGAACGGCTGGAGCGGGACGGGAACCTCGTGCTGGCCCGCTACCAGCGGTGAAAAAAACCGGTTGTCGCCGCCGGCGGGGCCGCCCTAGCGTTCCGTCCGTGGCAGCGAACAACGCGATTCACTTCACCGGTCTCGGCCGGGGCTTCACGCACTCCGTACGGATGCGTCGTGGCCCCGGAGCCCTGACCGGCCCGGGGAGCCGCATCCGCCGCTGATCACCCGCGGCCAGGTTCATCCCGTACGCACTTCTCCTGTCTTCCGGTCAGGGCCTTCGTCTGCCCTTTTCCCGCTCCCGGAAGACAAGGACCGCAGGCCATGGCCCGCCCCTCACGCGTTTCCCGCGCGCTCTCGCAGAACTTCCTCACTGATCCCAAGGCAGCGGCTCGGCTCGCGAGGCTTGCCGTGCCGCACCCGAAGGCGGAGCTCGTCCTCGAAGTCGGCGCGGGCAAAGGCGCGTTGACCGCACCGCTCGCCTCGCGCTGCCGTCGGCTGCTCGCCTACGAGATCGACGAACGCCTCGTTCCGGCGCTCGACGCCCGCTTTCGTTCCGTACCCCAAGTCCAGGTCGTCGCAGGGGACTTCCTGGCCGCACGCCCACCCCGGACGCCGTTCTCGGTCGCCGGGAATGTGCCCTTCTCCCGTACGGCCGCGATCGTCGACTGGTGTCTGCGCGCCCCCGCCCTCACCGACGCGACGCTTCTCACGCAGCTGGAGTACGCCCGCAAGCGCACGGGGACTACGGGAGCTGGACCCTGCTGACCGTCCTGAGCTGGCCCCGGTACGAGTGGCGTCTGGTGGGGCGGGTCGGGCGGTACGGCTTCACGCCCGTGCCGCGTGTGGAGGCCGGGATCATCCGGATCGAGCGCCGTTGCGCACCGCTCCTCGCCGCCACCGCCGAGCAGGGCTGGAGGCGCCTGGTGGAGCTCGGGTTCTCCGGGGTCGGCGGGTCGTTGCACGCCTCCCTGTGCCGGGCCCGCCCTCGGCGGCGGGTGGACCTCGCGTTTCGCCGCGCGGGGCTCGATCGGGGAGTGCTGGTGGGGGAGGTCGCGCCGCAGTCGTGGGTGCGGCTGTGCGAGGTGCTGGTGCCGTGAGCGACACGTCGTTCGTTGTCTGCCGCGCCGTCGTGGCGGGTCGCGCAGTTCCCGCGCCCCTCCTCGTGCTTCGCGCGATCCAAAAGACATTGCACGATACGTATCGTCTCGCCTAAGGTCGCCGACATGACCAGCCCCTCACACATCGCCATGTTCTCCATCGCCGCCCACGGCCACGTGAACCCCAGCCTTGAGGTGATCCGCGAGCTCGTGGCGCGCGGGCACCGGGTCACCTACGCCGTTCCGCCCCTGTTCGCCGAGAAGGTCGCCGAGACCGGGGCCGAGGTGAAGCCCTGGAACTCGACGCTGCCCGGTCCCGACGACGACCCGGCGGCCTGGGGCAGCGAACTGCTCGACCACGTGGAGCTCTTCCTCGCCGACGCGATGCAGGCGCTGCCGCAGCTGGTCGAGGCCTACGACGGCGACGCACCGGACCTCGTCCTGCACGACATCACCGCCTACCCGGCCCGTGTCCTCGCCCACCGCTGGGGTGTGCCCGCGATCTCGCTCTCGCCGAACCTCGTCGCCTGGCAGGGCTACGAGGAGGAGGTCGCCGAGCCGATGTGGGCCGAGCCGAAGAGCACCGAACGGGGACAGGCCTACTACGCCCGCTTCCAGGGCTGGCTGCGGGAGAACGGGATCGACCTGGACCCCGACTCCTTCGTCGGCCGCCCCGACCGCTCCCTGGTCCTGATCCCCAGGGTGCTCCAGCCGCACGCCGACCGGGTCGACGAGGGCGTGTACACCTTCGTCGGCGCCTGCCAGGGGGACCGTGCCTCGCAGGGGGAGTGGCGGCGGCCGGCCGGGGCCGGGAAGGTGGCTCTCGTCTCCCTCGGCTCCTCCTTCACCAAGCGGCCCGACTTCTACCAGGAGTGCCTCAGGGCCTTCGGTGACCTCCCGGGCTGGCATCTCGTGCTCCAGATCGGCAAGCATGTGGACCCGGCCGAGCTGGGCGCCGTACCGGAGAACGTCGAAGTGCGCCCCTGGGTACCGCAGTTGGCGATCCTGAGGCAGGCCGACCTGTTCGTCACGCACGCCGGCGCGGGCGGCAGCCAGGAGGGACTGGCGACCGCCACACCGATGATCGCCGTACCGCAGGCCGTGGACCAGTTCGGCAACGCCGACATGCTCCAGGGCCTCGGGGTCGCCCGCCGGATCGACACGGAGGAGGCCACCGCCGAGGCGCTGCGAGAAGCCGCCCTCGCACTCGTCGACGACCCCGAGGCCGCCCGCAGGCTCAAGGAGGTCCAGGCGGGGATGGCTCAGGAGGGCGGCACGCGCAGGGCCGCCGACCTCATCGAGGCGCAACTGCGCGCATGAGTGAGGGCCCGTTGGCACCCCGGTCGCCAACGGGCCCTCAGTACAAGGGGATTCAGCCTCGCCCCGGAGGGCTCAGACCCTCAGCGGCTCACCTTCGTCGTCCCGCGCCGCGGGCGCGGCCACCGCGTCCGCGGCCTCGTCGTGAGTGAGGTCCGGCAGTCCGTGCAGCCACTTCGGCAGGTACCAGTTGCGCTCGCCGAGCAGCGCCATGACCGCCGGGAGCAGCACGCCCCGGATGATCGTCGCGTCGATGAGCACCGCGGCCGCGAGGCCCACGCCCATCTGCTTCATGGACTGCAAGGACAGCGTCCCGAAGATCGCGAACACCGCGACCATGATGACGGCGGCGCTGGTGACGACACCGGCCGTGGTGACCACGCCGTGCTGGATCGCGTCCTTGGTGCTGCGGCCCCGCAGATGCGCCTCGCGGATCCGCGAGACCACGAACACGTGGTAGTCCATCGACAGGCCGAACAGGATCACGAACAGGAACAGCGGCAGCCAGGTGATGATGGCGCCGACGCCCTCCGCGCCCACCAGCGAAGCGCCCCAGCCGTGCTGGAAGACCGCGACGAGGATGCCGTAGGCGGCACCCACCGACAGCAGGTTGAGCACGATCGAGGTGATCGCGACCGTCAGCGAGCGGAACGACAGCAGCATCAGCACGAAGGCGAAGACCACGACGAACGCGAACACCGGTACGACCGCTCCGGCCAACTGGTCGTTGAAGTCCTTGGAACCGGCCACCTGCCCGGTGATCGGCGCCTCGACGCCGTCGACCTTGCCGAGCGTGGCAGGCCGCACCTCGTCGCGCAGCTTGTCCAGGCTCGCGCCCGCCTTGTCGAGGTCGGAGCCGCCCACCAGCGGGACGTACACGAAGGCGAGGTTCTGCGCGTCGTGCAGCTTGATCTCGACCGGGCCGCGCGAGGCGCCCGAGGAGATCGCCATCGCCTTGAAGTCGGCCAGCGCGGAGGTGACTTCGGGCGCGTTGATGTCGGCAGCCTTGACGACCACCTCGGCCGGCTCGGAGCCGCCGGGGAAGGCGTCGTTGACCCGGTTGTACGTCTGCACGATCGGCAGCGAGTCGCCGAACTCCTGGTCCAGGGTGAGGTTCTGGGTCTTCATGCCGAGCGCGGGCGCCGCGATGGCGAGCAGCGCGCCGGCCGCGACCACGACCGCGACGAGGGGCTTCGCGAGGACGCCCTTCAGCACGGCGGTCCAGAAGCGGCTCTCCCGGTTGCCGCCCCGCTTGCGGCGCAGCCGGCTCTCCGGGTGCAGGAAGGGGATCTTGCCCTTCTCGACCCGCTCGCCCAGCAGCGAGAGCAGCGCGGGCAGCACGGTCACGGAACCGACCATGGCGACCGCCACGACCATCAGCGAGGCCAGACCCATCGCCTCGAACTCGGCGAGCCCGGTGAACAGCATGCCCGCCATCGCCACGCACACCGTGACACCCGAGACGATGATCGCGCGGCCACTGGTGGCGGCCGCGATCCGCAGGGCGGTCTGCGAGTCCCGCCCGGCCTGCCGTTCCTCGCGCTCACGGCGCAGATAGAACAGGCAGTAGTCGACGCCCACGGCCAGACCGACCAGCAGCATCACGGAGTTGGCGGTGTCGCTCATCGGCATCACATGGCTGACGATGCCCATCAGCCCCATGGTCGCCATGATGGCGCTCACGGCCAGCAGCACCGGCAGCAGGGCCGCGACCAGCGCGCCGAAGGCGATCAGCAGGATGCCGAGGGCCACCGGCACGGCGGAGAGCTCGGCCTTCTCGAAGTCGTCGCCGAACGCGTCGGAGAACGTCTTCGCCATGCTGGCGCCGCCGATCTCCTCGATCCGCAGCGACCCGTGCTCCTTCTGCACCCCCTCGACGGCCTTCAGTACCGGCTCGACCCGGTCGCCTGCGGTGTCGGTCTCGCCGCGCATGTCGAACTGCACGAGCGCGCTGCGGCCGTCCTTCGAGATCGTCTTCGTCTCGTACGGCGAGGTCACGTCGGTGGCCTTGCCGGTGCCCTCGACCGCCTTCACGACCGCGGAGACGGCCGCCCTGAAGTCGGCGTCGGTCGCCTTGCCACCGGCGTCCCTGGCCTGGATCAGCACCGACTCACTGGCCGGCTCGTCGATCCCGGCGTCCTCGATGATCTTCGCGGCGATGTGGGTCTCCCCCTTGAGCTGGTCGCTCTCCTTGACGTCGACCCGGCCCGCTGCCGAACCGAGGCCCATCGCCAGGACGACGAACAGCACCCAGATACCGACGGCAGCCCATCGGTGCCGTGCGCTCCAGCCGCCGGCCCGGGCGGCCAGGCCACGCACCCTTGTGTCTCCGTTCCGCATGACGGGCTTGCCCCCTTGTGAGCGGTGGCAGCCCCCTGCCGCCACCTTTCACATTGAAGGTATGAGCTGGATAAACCCGTCTCGTCGTGCTGTCCGGTGAAGTGCGGGCGCCACCGGCTCCTCCCAAGGGACCGCGCACCCTCCGCACTGCGGAGGATCGTGACCCTTACATCTAACGGCCCTTGTGCGGGGCGGTGATCGGGGTCCGCGCGAGCACCGTCCTAGGGTGTGCGCATGACCACGACATACGCGGCGCTGCTGCGCGGGATCAACGTCGGCGGCAGCAGGAAGGTCCCCATGGCCGACCTGCGCACGCTGATGGCAGGCCTCGGCCACGACGGTGTACGCAGCTACCTCCAGAGCGGCCAGGCCGTGTTCACCGCCGACCACGGCGACGAGCAGTCCCTGGCCGCCGAGCTCACGGCCGCGATCGAGAAGCGGTTCGGCTTCCCGGTCGACGTGATCGTCCGCGACCACGCCTATCTGAAGGCGATCGTCGACGACTGCCCCTTCCCGGCCGCCGAACTGGAGGGCAAGCAGCTCCACGTCACCTACTTCTCCGCCCCCGTCGACGCGGACCGCTTCGCGGAGATCGACCAGGCCGCCCACCTCCCCGAGGAGTTCCGTCTCGGCGACCGCGCCCTGTACCTGTACGCCCCGAACGGCCTCGGCCGCTCCAAGCTGGCCGAGTACCTGTCCAGGCCGAGGCTGAACAAGGGCGTGATCGCCACCAGCCGCAACTGGAACACCGTCGTCAAGCTGGCGGAGATGACCGGTGAGTGACCACGACCCCGCCGTGGAGGCCGCCGTCCAGGGCGAGCTGCGGCTCCTCGACCCCGAGGTCCGGGCCTCGCCCGAGCTGGTGGGCGCGCTGCTGCACCCCGAGTTCCACGAGTTCGGCGCGTCCGGGCGGCAGTGGGACCGCGCGTCGATCGTCGCCGCCCTCGCCGGGGTCACGGACCAGGAGGCCGGGCCGATCACGGCGTCCGGGATGAAGGGGGTCCGGCTCGCGCCGGACCTCGTCCACCTCACCTTCGACACGGAGCGCAACGGCAGCCGGGCACACCGCAGTTCACTGTGGCGGCGCACGTCCAGCGGGTGGCTGCTGTACTTCCACCAGGCGACGCCGTTCACCGGATGACGGTGTGCGAGGCTCCTCCCATGCGCTACGTCATCATCGGGGCAGGTGCGGTCGGCGGGGTCGTCGGCGGGCGGCTCGCGGGAGCCGGACACGAGGTCGTCCTGGTCGCGCGGGGCGCGCACCACGCGGCGCTCAGGGACGGCGGACTGCGGCTGAGAGTGCCGGACGGCGAGTTCACGTACCGGCTCCCGGTGGTGGACGGACCGGCCGGACTCGGCGCCCTGCGCGCCGACGACGTGCTCGTCCTCGCCGTGAAGACCCAGGACACGGAAGGCGCCCTGAGCGTCTGGGGCCCGGCCCCGGTGGAGGGCGGCGGCACGGCGGCCGAGCGGCTGCCCCTGCTGTGCGCGCAGAACGGCGTGGAGGGGCAGCGCGTGGCCCTGCGCCGCTTCCGGCACGTGTACGGCGTCTGCGTCTGGCTGCCGGCCACCTTCGTCGAACCCGGCACCGTCTCCGCCGCGGGCAGTCCGCTCACCGGCATCCTGCACCTGGGGGTGTATCCGCACGGCACGGACGAGACGGCCCGCCGGATCGCCGCCGACCTGGAGACGGCGAGGTTCGAGGCACCGGTCGTGCCGGACCTCGCCCGCTGGCAGTACGCCAAACTGCTGTCCAACCTCGCCAACGCCGTCGAGGCGGTCTCCGGGTCCGTCGAGAGCGAGGAAGCCCTGGCGCTCGTCGACCGGGTGCGGGCCGAGGGCATGGCCGTCCTCGACGCCGCCGGGCTCGCCTACGCGAGCGTCGAGGAACAGCGCGCGCTGCGCGGCGACAAGATCACCCTGCTGCCGCTCGGGGACGCCCCGCGCGGCGGCGGTTCCTCCTGGCAGTCCCTCACCCGCGGCACCGGCACCATCGAGGCCGACCACCTCAACGGCGAGATCGCCCTCCTCGGCCGCCTGCACGGCGTCCCGACCCCGCTGAACGACCTCCTCCAGCGGCTCGCCAACACCTTCGCGCGTGAGCGGCGGGAGGCCGGCTCGATGCCGCCGGCAGAGCTGGTCCGGCGGGCCGACGAGGCCGTGGCCGCCGTGGACGCGCAGGGGCGCTTCACGCGCTCACCGGCCTGCGGCTGGGCCGCGACAGGCGGGTAGGGGACGCCTCAGGCACTCATCGGCCTGCGCCGGCCTGCGTGGCCGTGACGCCATGGCCGCACAGGGGTGCCTCAGGCGCTCACCGGCAGCAGCACCCGCGCCGACGAGGCCGCGTCGTACCGCCGCAGCAGCACCCGCGCCACCTCCGGCGCGGGGCCAAGGACGTCGGCGAGTACGTCCGCCTCGACCGCACCGCGCGCGATGCGGTCGGGGAGGAACCCCGGGGCAAGGACGTACGGCGCCACGGCGACCCGGGCGCAGCCGAGCGCCCGGAGCTCGCGCACCGCGTCCTCGGTGCGGGGCAGGGCCGCGGAGGCGAACGCAGGCCGCACGGCGCACCAACCGGTGTGCCGCCACTCCCGCGCGATGTCAGCGATCACTGCGATCGCCTCCGGGTCGGTGGACCCCGCCGAGGCCAGCACGACCCCGGTCGAGGACTTGTCGGCGGGCGTCAACCCCGCCTCGTACAGCCGCCGTTCGAGCGCCGACAACAGCAGCGGGGACGGACCGAGCACCTCGGCCTGCCGGATCCGCAGCCGCGGCGGTGCGTCCCTGAGGACCGCGGGGATGTCCGACTTCGCGTGGAACGCCCGCGTCAGCAACAGCGGCAGCGCTACGACGTCTCGGACACCCTCCGCCGCCAGGGACTCCAACACCCCCTGAACGGAAGGGAGGTTGAACTCCAGGAAGCCCGTCTCCACCCGTACGTCCGGGCGCAGCGAGCGCACCCGGCGTACCAGAGCGTGCACCGTCGCGGCGTGCCGCGGGTCGCGGCTGCCGTGGGCGATGACCAGGAGGACCGGCTTCATGGGACTCAGCCCTTCACCAGCAGACCGCGGCTGCGCAGCACCCACCGCTCCAGCGGGCTGAAGATCAGCAGGTCGATCGCGATGCCGACGAACAGGATGAGCAGGATCGCCTCGAACACCATGGCCATGTCGCTGTTGGTGCGGCCGTTCTCCAGCAACTGGCCGAGACCCACGCCCAGGTCGGGGAACTGGGCGATGATCTCCGCGGCCATCAGCGAGCGCCAGGAGAACGCCCAGCCCTGCTTGAGACCCGCCACATAGCCGGGCAGCGCGGCCGGCAGCGTGACGTGCCAGATGCCCTTGACGCCCGTCGCCCCCATCGTGCGGCCGGCCCGCAGGAACAGCGGCGGCACCTGGTCGACGCCGGACACCAGGCCGTTGGCGATGGAGGGGACCGCGCCGAGCAGGATCACCGCGTACATCATGGAGTTGTTCAGGCCCAGCCAGATCACGGCCGGCGGCACCCACGCCACCGACGGCAGCGACTGGAGGCCGGACAGGATCGGGCCGATGGCAGCCCGGACGAACTTCACCCGGGCCACGATCAGGCCCAGCGGGGTGCCGATCAGCAGGGCGAAGAAGAAGCCCAGCAGACCGCGCGAGACGCTGGTCCAGATGTAGCCGAGCAGATCGCCCTGGAGCCAGGCCTCCTTGAACGTGGAGCCGACGGCCGCCGGCGACGGCAGCTTCGACGGGTCGTCGACGATCGGGTAGAGGAGCGTCCAGACCGCGAGGACCACCGCGAGCGCGATGACCGGCGGCAGGATCTTGTTGACGAGGGTCTGCCGGAGGGTCGGGCGCCCGGTGGTCCGGGTCTCCAGCGCGTCGAGGCCCGCCTCTACGCTCCCGGCGTCCTGGGCCGGTGTCGTGTCAGTGCTGGCCATGACGGCGGATCTCCCCACGCAGTTCTTCGGTGATCTCACGGGCCAGTTCGGCCACGGGCGCGTCCTCGATGCGGCGCGGCTGCGGGATGTCGACCGTCCACTCGCGCGCGATCCGGCCGGGGCGGGAGGACAGCAGGATCACGCGCTGCGCGAGCCGTACCGCCTCACGCACGTTGTGCGTGACGAACAGGACGGACACGCCGGTCTCCGCCCAGATCCGGGTGATCTCGTCGTGCAGCACGTCCCGCGTGATGGCGTCGAGAGCCGCGAACGGCTCGTCCATCAGCAGCAGATTGCTCTCCTGGGCGAGCGCGCGGGCCAGTGCCACCCGCTGGCGCATACCGCCCGACAGCTCGTGCACGCGCTTGCCGTACGCGCCCTTCAGCCGCACCAGTTCGAGCAGTTCCTCGGCCTTGGTGCGCCGGTCGGGCTTGGGAACTCCCCTGAGTTTCAGGGCGAGTTCGATGTTCTTGCCCGCGGTCAGCCACGGGAAGAGGGCGTGCTCCTGGAACATCAGGGCGGGGCGGCCGTCCGTGATGATGTCGCCCGTGCTGGGCCGGTCAAGACCCGCCACCAGGTTGAGCAGCGTGGACTTGCCGCAGCCCGAGGCCCCCAGGAGGGTGACGAACTCGCCCGGCGCGACATCGATGCTGACGTCGTCCAGGACGAGCTGCTGTCCGCCCGGTCCCGCGAACGACTTCGAGACGTGCTCAAGGCGTGCGGCGTACTCGACGGACTCGTCGGCCTGGGCGAGCGTCGTGGTCGTGGCCATGGTCGTCACCTCCTGGGAACTCTTCGGGGACCGGGGTCAGCTGGTGCCGAGACCGGCGGCGTCGACCGTGGACTCGCCGTCGGCCTTGAGGACCTTGTTGAGGATCGTCAGGTCGTAGATCCCGTTCAGGTCGGGCTTCTTCAGCAGACCGGCCTTGACCGCGTGTTCCGCCTCGGTGTTGAGGGTGGCGGCCAGCGGGTCGTTGGTGAACTGGATCGACTTCCAGGCCGGGTCCAGGACCGCGGGCTTGAGCGCCTTGCCGGAGTCCGCCTCAAGCTGCTTGTTCGCCGCCGCCTTCGCCGCGTCCGGGTTGGCGTTGATCCACTTGTTGGCCTCCACCGACGCCTTCAGGACGGCCTCGACCGCCTTCGGGTGCTCCTTGAGGAAGTCCTGGCGCACGATGATGTTCGTGATCACGAACTTCTTGTCCGGCCACAGCGACGACTCGTCGAGCAGCACCTTGCCGCCCTCGGCGACCAGCTTGGACGCGGTCGGCTCCGGCACCCAGGCGCCGTCGATGGAACCGGCCTTGTAGGCGTCCGGCGTGATCTTGTTGTCGGTGCGGACGACGGTGACGTCGCCCTTGCCGCTCTGCGCGTCGACCTTCCAGCCCTGTTCGGCGATCCAGTTGAGGAACGCCACGTCCTGCGTGTTGCCGAGCTGCGGGGTGGCGATCTTCTTGCCCTTGACGTCCTTCAGGGACTTGATCTTGTCCGGGTTGACGACCAGCTTCACACCACCGGAGGCCGAACCACCGATGATCTTCAGGCTCTTGCCGCCCGACTTGACGTAGCCGTTGATCGACGGGGAGGGACCGATCCAGCCGATGTCGATCGACTTGGAGTTGAGCGCCTCGATCTCGGAAGGACCGGCGTTGAAGGTCGCGTACGAGGCCTTGGTGGCCCCGAGCTCCTTCTGGAAGAAGCCCTTGTTCACCCCGACGAGCGCGGTGCCGTGGGTCAGGTTGCCGAAGTAGCCGATCTTGACGGAGTCGAGCCCGTCGATCTTCTTGGCCCCGGCGGCGACCTTGGCGGTGCCGGTGTCCTTGGAGTCGGAGCCGTAGCCGCAAGCGGCCAGGGTGAGGAGCGGGAGCGCGGCGATGACCGCGAGGGTGCGGCGAAGAGCTGGTGTAGCAGGCACGGGAGGTGTTCCTCTCGGAGGCCCGGCGGTCACGGTCTCTCAGGTCGTGGCCGGGAGGTCGGCAGGTCTGCGTCTACGGCTGTGGGGGGACGGGGCGCGCAAGCGGTGCGCGTACGTCAGCGCACACATCGCGCCACTCCGCCCTGCCCGCTGCCGAGCGCGCCGCTGCCTACGCGGCCGCCCTCCTTCGCGAACGTGGACCAGTAGTCGGTGGGGGTCATGTCAGAAGTCCCACCCGTCGTCCTCGGACTCGTCCTTGACGGGTTCCGGGGACGCGAACGACTCGCCGACCATACCCGCGGTGAGCGTGGTGCCGTCGTTCGGGTCGATGAGGATGAACGAACCGGTGCGCCGCGAGTCCGAGTAGGAGTCGACGGGCAGCGGCTCCGCGGTACGGATCTTCACGCGGCCGATGTCGTTGGCGACGAGCTGACCGGGGTGCGGGTGCAGGGACAGGTCGGCGAGCGTGAGCCGGGACGGGATGTCCTTGACGATCGCCTTGACCGTGCGGGTGCCGTGCTTGAGGAGCACCCGGTGGCCGACGGTCAGCGGGGCGTCTGCCACGTGGCAGACGGTCGCCTCGATGTCCTGGGTGGTCGGCGGGGCGTCCTTGCTGGGCACCAGCAGGTCGCCGCGCGAGATGTCGATGTCGTCCTCCAGGAGGATCGTCACCGACTGAGTCGTCCAGGCCACGTCGACCGGCTCACCGAGCAGGTCGATGCCGGCGATCTTCGTGGAGCGGCCCGAGGGCAGCACGGTGATCTGCTCGCCGACGTGGAAGGAACCGGCGGCGATCTGACCGGCGTAGCCCCGGTAGTCCGGGTGCTCGGCGGTCTGCGGCCGGATCACGTACTGCACGGGAAGGCGGGCGTGGCAGTGGCTCAGGTCGTGGGTGACCGGGACCGTCTCGAGGTGCTCCAGGACGGTCGGGCCGCCGTACCAGTCCATGTGGGCGGACGGCTCCACCACGTTGTCACCCGCGAGCGCCGAGATCGGGATCGCGGTGACCTCGGGGACGCCCAGCTCAAGGGCGTACGCCGTGAACTCCTCGGCGATCGCGGCGAAGACGGGCTCGGCGTAGTCGACGAGGTCCATCTTGTTCACGGCCAGCACCACGTGCGGCACCCGCAGCAGCGCGGCGAGGGCCGCGTGCCGGCGGGTCTGCTCGACGACGCCGTTGCGGGCGTCGATGAGGATCACCGTGAGCTCGGCCGTGGAGGCACCCGTCACCATGTTGCGGGTGTACTGCACATGGCCGGGGGTGTCGGCGAGGATGAACCGGCGCCTGGGCGTGGCGAAGTAGCGGTAGGCCACGTCGATGGTGATGCCCTGCTCGCGCTCGGCGCGCAGACCGTCCGTCAGCAGCGCGAGGTCCGGGCCCTCGGCCCCCCGGCTGGCCGACGCGCGCTCCACTGCCTCCAGCTGATCCGTGAGGATCGACTTGGAGTCGTGCAGCAGCCGGCCGACGAGGGTCGACTTGCCGTCGTCGACCGAACCGGCGGTCGCGAACCGCAGCAGGGTCGTCTCGGTGAGTTCCGTGGTGGTGCTCATGCTTAGAAGTACCCCTCGCGCTTGCGGTCTTCCATCGCGGCCTCGGACATCTTGTCGTCGGCGCGGGTGGCGCCCCGCTCGGTGAGCCGGGAGGCGGCGATCTCGGTGATGACCTTCTCGATGCTGTCGGCGTCGGAGTCGACGGCACCCGTGCAGGACATGTCACCGACGGTCCGGTACCGGACCAGGCGCTTCTCGACGGTCTCGCCGTCCTTGGGGCCGCCCCACTCACCGGCGGTCAGCCACATGCCGCTGCGCGAGAAGACCTCACGCTCGTGGGCGAAGTAGATCTCCGGCAGCTCGATCTTCTCGCGGGCGATGTACTGCCACACGTCCAGCTCGGTCCAGTTGGACAGCGGGAAGACGCGGACGTGCTCACCGGGAGCGTGCCGGCCGTTGTACAGGTTCCACAGCTCGGGGCGCTGGCGGCGCGGGTCCCACTGGGAGAACTCGTCGCGCAGCGAGAACACGCGCTCCTTTGCGCGGGCCTTCTCCTCGTCCCGGCGGCCACCGCCGAAGACGGCGTCGAACTTCTCCGCCTGGATCTTCTCCGTCAGCGGCAGCGTCTGGAGCGGGTTACGAGTGCCGTCCGGACGCTCCTTGAGCACACCGCGGTCGATGTAGTCCTGGACGGAGGCCACATGGAGGCGCAGCCCATGGGCGGCGACCACACGGTCCCGGTACTCAAGGACCTCGGGGAAGTTGTGTCCGGTGTCCACGTGCAGCAGCGAGAAGGGGATCGCCGCGGGGGCGAACGCCTTCAGCGCCAGGTGCAGCATGACGATGGAGTCCTTGCCGCCGGAGAAAAGGATCACCGGCCGCTCGAACTCACCCGCCACCTCACGGAAGATGTGCACGGCCTCGGACTCGAGGGCGTCCAGGTGGGACAGGGCGTACGGAGCGTCCGTGTCGCCCCCCGTCACCTTGGCAACGGTCGTCGTCATGCCAGTCCCCTCTCGGTGAGCAGCGCGTGGACCGCGGCCGCGGACTCCTGGACGGTCTGGTTCTGCGACTCGATCCGCAGATCGGGCGACTCGGGCTCCTCGTAGGGGTCGTCGACCCCGGTCAGCCCGGACAGCTCGCCCGCGGCCTGCTTGGCGTACAGGCCCTTCACATCGCGTACGGAGCACACCTCGACCGGAGTCGCCACATGGATCTCCAGGTAGGCGGCACCGCTCTCCTGGTGGCGCTTGCGCACCGCGTCACGGCTGTCGGCGTAGGGCGCGATGACCGGGACCAGCGTCTTGACGCCGTTGCGGGCGAGCAGTTCGGCGAGGAAGCCGATGCGCTGCACGTTGGTGTGCCGGTCCTCGCGGCTGAAGCCGAGACCCGCCGAGATGAACTCGCGGATCTCGTCGCCGTCGAGCACCTCGACGAGGTGGCCCTCCTCGCGCAGCCGGCCGGCCAGCTCGTACGCGATGGTGGTCTTGCCGGCACTCGGCAGACCCGTGAGCCAGACGGTGGCTCCGGTCGTCACGTGCAACTCCTTGGTAGATGTCGTCATCCGTGCAGCCCGCACTCGGTCTTGGAACGCCCGGTCCAGCGGCCGGCGCGCGCGTCCTCGCCCTCCAGGACACGGCGGGTGCAGGGGGCGCAGCCGACGGACGTGTAGCCGTCCATCAGCAGGGGGTTGGTGAGGACGCCGTGCTCCTGGACGTACGCGTCCACGTCGTCCTGGGTCCAGCGGGCGATGGGGGAGACCTTGACCTTCTGCCGCTTCTCGTCCCAGCCGACGACCGGGGTGTTCGCCCGGGTCGGGGACTCGTCGCGGCGCAGGCCGGTCGCCCAGGCGACGTAGTCCGTCAGGCCCCGTTCCAGGGGCTCGACCTTGCGCATCCTGCAGCAGAGATCGGGGTCGCGGTCGTGCAGCTTGGGGCCGAACTCGGCGTCCTGCTCGGCGACGGTCTGACGCGGGGTGAGCGTGATGACGTTGACGTCCATCACGGCCTCGACCGCGTCCCGGGTGCCGATGGTCTCCTCGAAGTGGTAGCCGGTGTCGAGGAAGACGACGTCAACGCCCTTCCTCGCGCGGGAGGCGAGGTGGGCGACCACCGCGTCCTCCATCGACGAGGTCACGCAGAAACGCTTGCCGAAGGTGTCGGCCGCCCACTGGAGGATCTCCAGCGCGGAGGCGTCCTCCAGATCACGGCCCGCCCGCTCGGCGAGCGCCTTGAGATCGTCGGTCGTGCGTTCTTCCTGAATCGCGGTCATATCTGATCTCCCCCTGCGTCGGTGTGCCGAAGGCCCCGGGCGAGCAGCCCGAGGAACTTCAACTGGAATGCGCGGTTGCACGCCGCGCATTCCCAGGCGCCGTGGGCGCCTTCCAGGGCTTCGCTCGGACGCAGGTCCTCGTCGCCGCAGTAGGGGCAGTAGAAGGGGGCGGCCCGCTCGCTCACGACAGTGCCTCCTCGGAGGCGCGCGAGGCCCAGGCGGCGAAGCGCTCGCCGTCCTCGCGCTCGGCCTGGAACCGCTTCAGGACCCGCTCGACGTAGTCCGGCAGTTCCTCTGAGGTGACCTTCAGGCCGCGCACCTTGCGGCCGAACCCGGCCTCCAGACCGAGGGCGCCGCCCAGGTGCACCTGGTAGCCCTCGACCTGCTCGCCCTTGTCGTTGAGGACCAGCTGGCCCTTGAGACCGATGTCCGCCACCTGGATCCGGGCGCAGGCGTTCGGGCAGCCGTTGAGGTTGATGGTGAGCGGCTCGTCGAAGTCCGGGATGCGGCGCTCTAGTTCGTCGATCAGCTGGGAGCCGCGCGCCTTGGTCTCCACGATGGCGAGCTTGCAGTACTCGATGCCGGTGCAGGCCATGGTGCCGCGCCGGAAGGACGAGGGCTTCGCCGTCAGGTCCAGCGCCTCCAGGGCCTCGACCAGCGGCTGGACCTGTGCCTCCTCGACATCGAGGATGATCATCTTCTGCTCGACGGTGGTCCGGACCCGGCCCGAACCGTGGGCCTCCGCGACCTCGGCGATCTTCGTCAGCGTGGTGCCGTCGACACGGCCGACGCGCGGGGCGAACCCGACGTAGAACAGGCCGTCCTTCTGGCGGTGCACGCCGACGTGGTCGCGCCAGCGGCCCGAGGGCTCGGCGGGCGCGGGGCCGTCGACCAGCTTGCGCTTGAGGTAGTCGTCCTCAAGGACCTGGCGGAACTTCTCCGGGCCCCAGTCGGCGACGAGGAACTTCAGCCGGGCGCGCGTGCGCAGCCGCCGGTAGCCCCAGTCCCGGAAGATGCCGACCACGCCGGCCCACACCTCGGGCACTTCGTCCAGCGGCACCCAGGCGCCGAGCCGCACGCCGAGCTTCGGGTTGGTGGACAGCCCGCCGCCGACCCACAGGTCGAAGCCGGGGCCGTGCTCGGGGTGCTCGACACCGACGAACGCGATGTCGTTGATCTCGTGGACCACGTCGAGGAGCGGGGAGCCGGAGATCGCCGTCTTGAACTTGCGGGGCAGGTTGGAGAACTCCTTGCTGCCGATGTACCGCTCGTGGATCTCCTCGATCGCCCAGGAGCCGTCGATGATCTCGTCCTCGGCGATGCCGGCGACCGGCGAGCCGATGACGACACGCGGGCAGTCGCCGCAGGCCTCCGTGGTGGAGAGACCGACCGCCTCCAGGCGGTTCCAGATCTCCGGGACGTCCTCGATGCGGATCCAGTGCAGCTGGATGTTCTGCCGGTCGGTGACGTCCGCGCTGCCGCGCGCGAACTCCTCGGAGATCTCGCCGATCACGCGAAGCTGCTGGGTGGTGAGGCGTCCGCCGTCGATCCGCACCCGCAGCATGAAGTACTTGTCGTCCAGCTCCTCCGGCTCCAGGATCGCGGTCTTGCCGCCGTCGATCCCGGGCTTGCGCTGGGTGTACAGGCCCCACCAGCGCATTCGGCCGCGCAGGTCGTTGGGGTCGATCGAGTCGAAGCCGCGCTTCGAGTAGATCGTCTCAATGCGTGTCCGCACATTGAGACCGTCGTCGTCCTTCTTGAACTGCTCGTTGCCGTTCAGCGGGGTGTGGTGCCCCGCGGCCCACTGACCCTCACCGCGGTGACGGCTCACCTTGCGGCGGGGCGCTGCGGCAGCAGGGTTCTGCGGGGTGGCGGCCATGGTTCTACGTCCTTCGGGACAGGCGGAAAGCGGCTCTTACCAGCGTGTACGGGCGCATGGGCGTGCATGCGCGGCTTTGCGCGGGGAGGAGAACGAGAGGATGTGTCGGGTGACGCTGCGGCTCGTCAGCGCACCGGACAGATGGCGCTGGACATGCGGCCGAGGTCGACGTGCCGCCGACTCACCAAGGCAATTCCAGTTCCAGACATGACGGAAGCGTGTCACGGCGATCTGGACACAGTCCAGCTTAATCCACCATGTGGACACCCTTGTCTCGTCAGGCGAGACCAGGGTGTCGTTGGTCACAGAGATCGCGGGACCTCTTGTTCCCGCAGGTCAGGCCGGGTACGCCCCGGGCCAGGGGCCCGGTGCGGGCACCTCGGCCTCCTCCTCGACCTTGGTGTCGAAGAGTCGGAAGCCGCGGCGCTGGTAGTTGGCCATCGCGTGCTCGCCGTCCTTGGAGCAGGTGTGCAGCCAGACCCGCTTGGTGTCCGTCAGTCCCGGCCAGCGGTCCGCGAGGTCCCAGGCGCGGGCGGTGCCGTAGGAGAGCAGGTGACCGCCGATCCGCCTGCCGCGGAAGGCCGGGATCAGGCCGAAGTAGGCGATCTCCACCACACCGTCGTCCTGGGCCTCCAGCTCGACGTATCCGGCGGGTGTGCCGTGGTCGTAGGCCACCCAGGTCTCCACGCCCGGCCGCTCCAGGTGCTCCGTCCACCGCGCGTACGTCCAGGAGAGCCGGTCGGTCCAGCGGATGTCGCCGCCCACGGAGGCGTACAGGAAACGGCTGAACTCGGGGGAGGGGACTTCCGCGCGATGGATGCGGACGTCGCTCTCCGGGGGTTCGGCCGGGAGGAGGTCGGTGGGGGCGGACTGTTCCAGGGACCAGGTGGTCACGGGGATGTTCGGCATGCCGGTCAGGGAATCATCTATCCCAGAGATCTGTCGATCGAGGCTAGCGGCAGCGCGAACAGCACCCGCCCCGACTGGGACCACACGTCGCCCGTCTCTTCCCAGTACGACAGCGACTCCGACTCCCCGCTCCAGCAGCTGCGGGTCTCGTCCGCGCCGCAGCGGGTGGCCTTCGCGGGGTTCGCGGTGTTCTGGCGCCAGAGGGTGCCGTGGTCGCCCTCCGTCGCGGCCGCCCGGCCCAGGTACCACTGGGAGTCGTGCGCCAGGACGGGGCCGGAGCCCGAGGCCTTCGTGGCGAAGGCCTCGGCCACGCGCGCGTAGCCGCCGGAGTCGGTGGCCAGGAAGCCGGCACGGTCGGGGGCGCCGCTGAAGTCGTAGCGCCACAGCCGGGCGGCCGTGTCGCCGTCCCCGGAGAGCCACTCGCTCGCGACCAGGCTGTCCGGTGCGGTGCTGCGGTCCAGGGAGAGGTAGTCGGGGCGGGTGGCGCCGGCCGCGTCGGTCAGGCGATAGGAGCCGACGGCGGGCAGGACCCACTGGGCGCCGTGCGCCGACCAGCCGCCGCGGACCCTGCCGACCGCGCCGCTGTCGACGGTGGCCCGCTGGACGCGGTTCATGTCGTAGACGTACAGCGCGTCGCCGCCGTCGCCGCTCGCCGTGACCAGCAGCTTGTTCTGGTACCAGACCATCCCGGAGACCTCGGAGACGAGGCCGCGGAAGTCGCGTCCGCCGTCGACCGGGACGGCGAGGAGAACCCAGGAGTAGGCGGGATGGTCGAGGTCGTTGGCGTCGACGAAGGCGACCCGGGCCAGGCCCCCGCCCCCCGCCGCGGTGCCGGTGCGGCTCCACGCGGAGAGGATCACGCGGTTGGCACCCCACAGGCCGTCGTCGTCGGCGTCCCCGGAGGTGGTGACCGCCCCGGCCCGCCAGGAGCGGGTGTCGGCGGCGTCCCAGCAGTAGGCGGCGGTGGCCGTCGGCTCCACGGGCAGCGCCGTGCGCTCACCGGCCGTGCAGTCGATCGCGTCGCGCAGGGGCCGGTCGGCGGAGTTCAGGACGGCGGAGACACCGACCGGACGCCCCATCCCGGCGGAGAGCCGGTCGAGGGATCTCTTCGGAACCCGGGATTCCTTGAGGCGCAGCGGGGCGGTGTCGGCGGCCGAGGTGAGCGGCTTCAGCGTCCCCGGATTGGCGGCGACCGTGGCCTGCGAGGCGCTGATCATGGTGGCGGCGGCGGTCAGCGCGAGGGCTGTCCCGGCCAGGAAGGCGCGTAGTGCTTGGCCCCGCTTGCGCCTGCGGTGTCTGCCACGTTGCTTCATACGTCCTCCCGAGGCGGGCCAACTGCGCCTGATGATCCGTACGTTGACCGAGGAGCAGGTGGGGTGGCCCGCAGAGGATGCTACGGCAGTGCGGCACCGCTGGGGATGAAGATGCTGCAATTATGCGGAAGATGCACCATGAGCGAGGGTTTTCACCCGGTCTCGGCGCAGGCGCGCGCCCCGAGCACGGCCGGGGCCGTCGAGTGCGGCAGCAGGTCGCCCGGGCTGGCCGGCAGCAGCACCTCGACCTCGGCGTCCTCGCAGAAACGATACGGCCGGTGGTCCAGGAACGCCCCGAGATAGCGCCGCACCCGGGACAGCTCCGCACGTACGGTCACCGTGCGGCCGGGATCGCCGAACATGTCCTGCGCCAGGCCCGCCGCGCTGCGGCCCGAGCGGTGCAGGGCCAGCAGGTAGAGCAATTCGGCGTGCCGGGGACTGAGTTCGTGACTCCAGGTGCCCGCGCCGCCCGACACCGTCACCGTCCAGCGGCGCGGATGCGCGAGGTCCAGCACGATCCGGGTGGCGCCCTGCGGCTCCGGTTCGTCGGTGGCGCGGACCAACCAGCCGCCCGCCAGCGGTTCCAGGGTGCACAGACCGAGCGCCGGCAGCCATCGGCGGCCCGGCGAGGGCGACTTGGGCAGGGCGATCCGGTTCGGATACGGCATTCCGGTCACCGCCGCCGTCCAGCCGTCCCGGTCCACCACCAGGGCCCGCCCGGTGAGCCGGGCGAGCACCGGCGCCGCCACGGCCCGCAGTTGCTCCAGCGAGGCCAGATGCAGCTCGCGCAGCCGGGACTCGGCGAGCTTGGCCACCGAGTCGACCCAGGCGAGGGTCGCCGGGTGCATGGTGTCCAGCGGCCCGCTCACGTCGACCACACCGATCAGCCGGCCGTCCCGCGGGTCCTTGATGGGGGCGCCGGTGCAGGTCCAGGAGGTCTGGGAGCGCACGAAGTGCTCGGAGGCGAAGACCTGGACGGGGCGGCGCACCACCGCCGGGGTGCCGACGCCGTTCGTGCCGACGACGTTCTCCCGCCAGTCGGCGCCGAGTTCGAAGCCGGTGCCGTCGGCCTTGCGCAGCACGCGGGAGCTGCCCTCCCGCCACAGCACCCGGCCGTCGTCGTCGGCGACCACCATGATGTGGTGGGCGACGTCCGCGACCGACAACAGCCCCTCCCTGAGCACCGGCAGGACGTGCCGCAGACGCGTGGTCTCCCGGCGCCGCTGCACCTCCTCGGGGGGCAGCAGACCTGACCGGAAATCGTGCTCCGGATCGACGCCGCTGCGCAGCATCCGGCTCCAGGACTCCTCGATCACCGGGCGCGGGGCGAGGGGCGTGCGCCGGCCGGACAGGGTGGCGGAGCGGATGTCGTTCAGTACCCGGGCCGCGCCTGCCGTGTCCAGGGTGGCTAGGTGGGTCACATGCGTCGGCGAGAGCGGCACTGGTCCTCCCGGTCCCGGATCCATTGACTGTCTGTCTCATAGTGCCGGTCGCGGCTCGGGAAGGGACACAATCCGCCCACAGTCACCAGGAAGTTGCAACCCCCTGCAACCCTGGTGGTGGGCTCCGGCTTGATTGAAACTTGGGCGAACGCCGTCTCGCAGCGGCGTGTTTCGGCCTCTGAGGGCCGTAACGGGGGTGGTGCCGTGTCGGCGCAGCACCACCCCCGTTCACTGTTGCCCGCGGTTGAGGCAGGTCACTCCACGGGCCGGGCCCGATCCACCACCGACGCCAGGTCGAGGGTCGTGGGCAAGGTGCCGAAGGCCGCGCCGCCGTCGCCGCCCAGACGGGACGCGCAGAAGGCGTCGGCGACCTCCGCGGGGGCGTGGCGGACGAGCAGGGAGCCCTGAAGGACGAGCGCGAGCCGTTCCGTCAGATGGCGGGCCCGCCCCTCGATGCCCTCCAGATCGGCCAGTTCGGTGAAGAGGCTCTTCGTCGCCGCGTCCAGGCGGTGGTCGGCGCCCCGGGTCCGGCCGATCTCCAGGAGGTAGGCGTTCAGGGCGTGGGGCTCGCGCTGGAGGACCCGCAGGACGTCCAGGGCCTGGATGTTGCCCGCGCCCTCCCAGACGGAGTTCAGCGGTGACTCACGGACCAGGCGGGGCAGGCCCGACTCCTCCACGTAGCCGTTGCCGCCCAGGCACTCGGCGGCCTCCACCGTCAGCGGGGTGCAGCGCTTGGTGATCCAGTACTTGGCCGCCGGCACCGCGATCCTGAGGAGGGCCCGTTCCTGCTCGTCGTCGTTGTCGTAGGCGGCCGCCAGGCGCAGGGCGAGGGTCGTCGCGGCCTCGGACTCCAGGGCGAGGTCGGCCAGGACGTTGCGCATCAGCGGTTTGTCGACGAGCTTGCCCCCGAAGGCCTCGCGGTGGGTGCAGTGGTGGATGGCCTGGGCGACGGCCTGGCGCATCAGGCCGGCCGAGCCGAGGACGCAGTCCAGCCGGGTCGCCGCGACCATCTCGATGATGGTGCGGACCCCGCGCCCCTCGTCGCCGACGCGGCGGGCCCAGGTGTGGTCGAACTCGACCTCGGCGGAGGCGTTGGAGCGGTTGCCGAGCTTGTCCTTGAGGCGTTGGAGGAGAAACGTGTTGCGGGTGCCGTCCTCCAGGACACGGGGGACCAGGAAGCAGGTGAGCCCGCCCGGGGCCTGGGCGAGGACCAGGAAGCCGTCCGACATGGGGGCCGAGCAGAACCACTTGTGACCGGTGAGTTCGTAGGTCTCGCCGTCGGGCAGGGGGCGCGCGGACGTCGTGTTCGCCCGGACGTCGCTGCCGCCCTGCTTCTCGGTCATCCCCATCCCGAACAGCGCCCCGGCCTTGAGGTGGGCGGGCCGCAGCCCGCGGTCGTAGACCATGGACGTCAGACGCGGCTCCCACTCGGCGGCCAGGTCCGGATCGGTGCGCAGGGCGGGGACCGCGGCGTGGGTCATCGACAGGGGGCAGCAGTTGCCGGCGTCGACCTGCGTCCACAGGACGAAGGCCGCCGCGCGCCGTACGTGCCCGCCGGGGCGGCCCCAGGCGGCGGTCAGGCCCGCCGAGACGCCCTTGCCCAGCAACCGGTGCCAGGCCGGATGGAACTCGACCTCGTCGACACGGTGGCCGTAGCGGTCGTGGGTGCGCAGCCGGGGCGGGTTCTCATTGGCCTGGGCCCCCCACTCCTGCACCTGCGCCGACCCACAGGCCCGGCCGAGCGCGGCCAGCTCGCCGTGGACGTCGTCGAGCATGGCCGGGTCGAGGTGCCGCTCGACGGCCTCCTTCAGGGCGCGGTCGGCGCCGTAGACGTCGTAGCCGGTCAGGGGCGGGGGCTGGTTGGTCACGGTGTGCGTGGTGCCTGCCATGCCAGCGAAAGTACCCCGGGGCGGGGGAGGGTCACCTCACGGACACGGGGTGGGGTGGTGGGGGTGGGCGCAGGGGGGTGCGACGCCTGATGGCCATGGGGGTGCCGGTCGTCCCGCCGGCGCATCACGAGCACGGTGTCGGGTCGGTGTGCGTGGGGGGTCTTGCGGATACGGGGCGGGGGGTCTGGGCCGGGTCCGATGGCCGTGGTGCCGGGTCGTTGCGGGTGCCTGCGCAGGTCGTCTCGTGCAGGGAGACCCGTCGGGGGGACGGGCACGGACGGTAGCTGATGTTTACGGTGCCTGGTCGCCGCCGGCGTACTTCTCTGAGCGCGCCTTGTGGGCACGGCACCCGGTGCCGCGACGGGTGTCTCGGGGCCGGTACCTCGCTGGCGCGGGCCCGTGTACGCGGCTCCTCGCGGGTACCGTGCCGGCTCGCCCCAAGCGGGTGGACCGTCTCCGGAAGGGGCGATCCGTGGTCGCGCCTCGTGGGCACGGCACGTGTTGCCGTGATGGGCGGCCCGGGGGTGGTGGCCGTGTCGGCGCGGGCCTGTGTGCGCGGCTCCCGCGGGTATGGTGCCTGGTCGCCCCGAGGGTGCCGCCTGGTGCCCCGCGGAAACGAGCACTGTCCGCCCCGAGTGTGCGGAGCGGATGTCTCGCGGAGGCGATCCCTGTTCGCCCCTCACCTGCACGGCACCCGCTGCCCGTGGACGGGCGGGGCGGGTGCCGTGGGCAGGGTCAGGCCAGGTGGGCCATCGCCTCCGTCGGGTGGTGCAGCGGGTCCGTGTCGTGGGTGCCGTGCGGCCAGCCCGCCCGGTACACGGTGTCGAGGTAGCGTTCGCCGAGGTCCGGGGCGATCGCCACCGCGGTGAGGCCGCGGCGGCCGTGGGCGGACAGCCACTGGTGGGCGCCGCTGACGACCGTGCCGGTGGAGCCGCCGAACAGGAAGCCCCGAGCCGCCAGCCCGCGGCAGACCTGGAGGGTGTCCGGTTCCTCGACGAGGACCACGTCGTCGATGTACGACTTGTCGAGCAGCTGCGGCGGCACGCTCGTGCCGAGACCCGGGATCAGACGGACGCCCGGCGGCCCGCCGAAGGTGACCGAGCCGACGCTGTCGACGGCGACGATCCGCACCGGGCGCCGCCACTGCCAGAACCAGCGGGCGCAGCCCATCAGGGTCCCGGTGGTGCCGGCCCCGACGAACAGCACGTCCAGGTCCGGGAAGCGGCGCGCGATCTCCGGCGCCGTGGTGCGGTAGTGCGCCCGCCAGTTCCCCTGGTTGCTGTACTGGTTGAGCCACACGTACCGCTCGTCCGAGGCGCACAGCGCCCGCACGTACGCGAGCCGGGCGCCCAGGTAGCCGTCGTGCAGGTCGGGTTCCCTGACCACGTGCACCCGGGTGCCGAGTGACTCCATCAGCCGGATCGTCAGCAGGTTGCACCGGGTGTCGGTCACGCACAGGAACCGGTAGCCCCGGCTCGCCGCGATCATGCTCAGGGCCACCCCCAGGTTCCCCGACGACGACTCGACCAGGACCGACCCGGGCCGCAGGGTGCCGTCGCGCTCGGCGGCGTTCACCATCTCGCGGGCCGCCTTCAGCTTGATGGACCCGGCGAAGTTGAAGCCCTCGCACTTCAGGAACAGCGGAAGCTCCAGCGCGGCCCGCAGGTCGACGTAGAGGTCTGACTCGTTGAACTCCGAAGGATCGGATATGACGGGCATGACGCCCCCCTCCTCATGCGCACGGGTCGTTCAGCCGTACCGGCGCAGCTCGTTGAAGAACCCGTCGACGACGTGCAGTTCGCCGCGCCGGGCCAGTTCGTCGTGGACGTACCGGCCGACGGCGAGGTCGAGCACCCCGAGGCCGAAGGGGGAGAACACCACCGTCCGGTCCGTCGGGACGGTCACCCGTCCGGTCAGCACGTCGTCGAGCGTGCCGTCGATGAAGTCCCTGCTCCCCGTGAGCTGTTCGGCCAGATGCGGGGAGGTCTCCGCCTTGAGGCAGTGCTCGACGTCGTCGACGAAGTTGGCCGACGCGAGCAGGATCTGCGGGGCGAGGTCGCGCAGGGACACATGCAGGACCAGGGGGTGATGGCCGAACCACGACGGATCGTGGACGTGCGGTTCGCCGGCGACGGTGGCGAAGACGACCAGGTCGCTGGAGCGGACGAGGGATTCGGCCGAGTCGTGCACGGCCACCTTCCCCGGCGCGCCGGACCGCTCCAGGTAGCCGCGGAACCCGGCGGCGCTCTCGGCGGACAGGTCGTGCACGCCCGTCTCCTCGAACTCCCAGCCGGTGGCGGTGAGATGGGTGTGGATGTAGCGGGCGATCAGCCCGGTGCCGATGAAGCCCACGCGGGTCGGGCGGGTCCGGCCCGCACTGAGCCTGTCCGCCGCCAGCGCCGCCGAGGACGCCGTGCGCGTGGCGCTGATGACCGAGCTCTCCAGGCAGGCGAACGGATAGCCGGTCTCCGGGTCGTTGAGGATCAGCACCGCGGAGGCTCGCGGCAGCCCTGAACGGATGTTCTCCGGGAAGCTGGAGACCCACTTCAGACCGTCGACCCTGAGGGGTCCGCCCAGCGAGGCGGGCAGCGCGATGATCCGGGACGACGGGCGGTCCGGGAACCTCAGGAAGTACGACGGCGGGTTCACCGAGTCGCCCGCGCCGTGCAGCCGGTACACGGCCTCGACGAGGTCCGCGATCTCCGGTTCCCGGCCGTGCAGGGCCTGTTGGACCTGGGCGCCGGTGACGAGCGCGAAGGACGGGGAGTCGAGGGTGCTCATGCGCCGCTCACCTCGCCGTCGGCGCGCAGCACCGGGTCGCCGAGCGCGGCCAGCACCTCGCGCGGCCCCTCGAAGGGCTCACGGCTGTGCGCCGTACGGATGTTGTCGACGAGCAGGAGGTCGCCGTCCTGCCAGGGTTCGCGCACGGTGTGGGCGTCGTACACCTCGTTGATCGTCCGGACGACCTCCGCGTCGATCGGACTCCCGTCCCCGAAGCGGGTGTTGAAGGGCAGCCCGTCGGCGCCGTACAGGTCCACCAGGTATTCGTGCACTTCCGGCTCCATGGTCCACTCGTTGAGGAACGCGATCTGGTTGAACCAGCAGGGCAGTCCGGAGCGCGGGTGCCGCAGCACCGCGCCGCGCCGCTGCCGGGTGTGCAGGGAGCCGTCGCGCTGCCAGGCGAACTCGATGGCGTGCCGGCGGCAGTAGCGTTCGACGGCGTCGCGGTCGTCCGTGCCGAAGGCCTCCTCGACCGACGCGCCGATCTCCTCGTGGTAGGCCCGGGTCAGCAGCCACCCCTCCCGTTCGAAGCGGGAGACCAGCTCGCGGGGCAGGGCCCGCAGCACCGCCGACGCGTCGGCGAGCGCCGTCGCGCCCCCGGACCCGGGCGCCTCCAGACAGGCGAACAGCAGCAGGCCGGGGAACTCCAGGCCGTAGCTGACCTCGTGGTGCATGCACATCTGCTGGTTCGGCGGCCACTTGGTGGACGAGTACACGCCGTCCGCGTAGCGCCGGCGGGGTGCGAAGGGCTCACGATCGGGCATCAGACCGTCGGTCAGCCGCCTGAAGACCGCCTCGCTCGTCGAGGGGTCGGCGAGGCCCAGCCCCCGCACCAGGACGGAACCGTGTTCGAGGACGAGGGCCCGCAGTGGGTCGCGGTGCTCGGCGGCCCAACTCACCGGCTCGCCGCCGGACTTGGCGTGCAGGACCGGCGGATTGCCCGGGGCCAGGTCCAGGTACGGAAGGAGACTCGTGGAGGACATCTCGGTGTTCCTTTCAGCTGCGCCGGTCGAGCAGATCCGCCAGGTCCGCGAGGACCGGGTGACGGACGACGTCCTGGAGGGTGATCGCCCGGTCCAGGGCGATCGCGAGACGCACGGCGGACAGCGAGCTGCCGCCGCGGTCGAAGAAGTGGTCGAGGCGGCCGATCCGGTCGGCGGAAACGCCGAGCACCTCGGCCCATGCCTCCGCCACCCGCCGCTCGCCGTCCGTCACGGGCCCACCCGCGGCACCAGTGTCGAGGTCCTCGGCGAGCACGGTCAGCGTGCGTCGGTCGGTCTTGCCGTTGGCGGTCACCGGCAGGTGCTCCCGCCAGTGCACGACGGCGGGGACCATGTACGACGGCAGCGACACGGCCAGCCGTTCCCGCACCGTGTCCGCGGCCACCGGCTCGGGCCCGGCGCAGAACGCGGCGAGCTGAGCGCCCCGCACGACCACGACGGCCCCGTCGCGCACCCCGTCCACCCGCAGCAGCGCGTTCTCGATCTCGCCGATCTCGACACGGAACCCGCGGATCTTGACCTGGGTGTCCCGGCGGCCGAGGAACTCCAGCCTGCCGTCGGCCCGCCAGCGCCCCACGTCACCGCTGCGGTACAGCCGCTCGCCGGGCCGGTACGGGTCCTCCATGAAGGCGGCCGCGGTGCGCTCGGGATCGTTGACGTAGCCGCGTCCCACGCACACCCCGGAGAAGACGATCTCGCCGGGCGCGCCCAGCGGCACAGGGACCAGGTCCTCGTCGACGACGTACACCCGCACATTGCGCACAGGGTGCCCGAGCGGGACCCGGTCGCCGTCCGGTACCCGGTCCATCACCTCGTGGTTGGTGTCGTCCGAGGTCTCGGTCAGGCCGTAGGCGTTGGCCAGCCTGATGCCGGGCGCGGTGGTGAACCAGCGCTGCACCAGCTCCCGCTTCACCGCCTCGCCGGTCACCGACACGCAGCGCAGGTCGGCCAGTTCGCGCGGCCGCTGCCCCAATTCGGCGAGCACGGCCTCCAGATACGACGGCACGACCTGGAGCACATGAACCCGCTCCCGCACCACCGTGTCCACGAACCGCGGCACGTCCAGGATCGTGTCCTGCCCGACGATCAGCGTCCGCCCGCCGACGACCGGCCCGGCGAGCAGCTGCCACAGGGAGATGTCGAAGCACTGCGGGGCGGTCTGCGCGACCACGTCGTCCTCGCCGATCCCCAGGTCCTCGACCTTGGCGAGCACGTGGTTGAGGAAACCGGCGTGCTCGCACATGGCGCCCTTGGGCTCACCGGTGGAGCCGGACGTGAAGTAGATGTAGGCGAGTTGGTTCGCCGACACCGGGACTCCGAGATCGTCGCCCGCGTGGCCCTCTGCGTACGCGGTGTCCACGAACAGCGTCTCGGCGGACGCAACGGTCTCGGCGGCCGTACCCGTCCCGGCGGACGTTCCGGAGAGCGATCCGGTGCTGCCCTCCTCGGTGACGACGAACGCGCAGCCCGCCCGCAGCAGCGTCCTCGCGACCCGCTCGGCAGGGAAGTGCGGCTCGACCGGCAGATAGGCCCCGCCCGCCTTGAGCACGCCGAGCACGGCCGCCATCCAGTCCAGGTTCCGTTCCATGACGACGGCGACGACGTCCTCGGCCGCGAGGCCGCGGGCCAGCAGCGCCCGGCCGATCCGGTTGGCGCGGGAGTTGAGCTCGGCGTACGTCCACCGCCGGTCGTCCTGTACGGCGGCCACGGCGTCCGGGTGCTTCTCGACCCGCTCCTCGAACAGCTCGTGCACCCGCCGGTCCGGGAGTTCACGGACCGGGCCGGCAAACTCCTCCAGCTGGAAGCGGAGTTCTTTCTCGGACAGCAGGCTCCGGCGGTCCGGATGGGTGAGCGCGGTGAGGTGGTAGCCCGCGATGCGGGCGGCGGCTTCGGCGTCGAGCACACCGGCGCGGTAGCGCAGACGCAGCGTGCCGTCGGTGACGGTGACGCGCAGGTCGGCGCCGGACGTGTCCTCCGTGCCGCCCGAGAGGGCGGCGAGGACCCTGGTGCGGGCCGCGAGCAGCGCGGCGGGATCGGTCGGTGTGCCCGCGGGCAGCGGGATCGCGTACTCCCCGATGTCCGGCAGCGGACCGGGCGGGCGGTGCGGAGCTGTTTCCATGACGTTCGTCCCCCTGTGTGTTCTTCGTTCAGGCAGTGCAGGCAGTGCAGGCAGTGCAGGCGGTTCGGCCGGCTTCGGGTGCTTCAGGCACGTGCCACCGCCGGATTCCCGCCCCAGTGCGCCCCCGCGGGCATCTCCTCGCCCTTCATCAGGAAGGCATCGGCACCGAGTACGGCGCCGTCGCCCATCGCGACGCCGTAGTGGACCAGCGCGCCCGTCCCGACGGTGCAGCCGTCGCCGATGACGATGTGGTCGGACTTGAAGGTGCCGTCCTCCTGGGAGTGGGCCTGCACCTTGGAGTGGTGGCCGAGCGTGGTGTCGCTGCCGATCGCCACCAGCGTCCGCTCGGTGAGGTAGCAGCCGTCGTCGAAGACCCGCCGGCCGATCCGCACTCCCAGCAGCCGCCAGACCAGGCTCTTGAACGGGGTGCCGTTGAACACCACGAGATGGTGGTCGGGCACCTTCCACAGCCGCTCGTGCCACCAGAAGTACGGGTCGTAGATCGAGCACAGCCGCGGCTTCAGCGGCCGGAAGCGGGTGATCACGCGCTCCACCAGCGCCCAGTAGCCGACGGTCACCGCGAGGCCGGTCATCAGGTAGGCGCCGATCAGCAGTCCACCGAGGGCGCCCCGGCCGCCGTAGAGGTCGACGGCCGCGAAGCCGAGCAGCGTCAGCAGGAACCAGTGCAGCCAGCGCAGGAAGAGGAACAGGGCCATCGTGCGGGCGTTGGAGCGGTTCTTGGCCGAGAGGCGGCGGCGCAGCTCGTCGCCCTCGCGGAAGTGGTCGAAGCGGGTGTCGCGCTCCACCGTGCGCGGGATCTCGAACGGCGGCGAGCCCAGCAGGCCCACGCCCTCGCGGAGTTCGCCGTCGAGCGGCACCAGCACCTTGGTGGCGAGCAGGCAGTTGTCCCCGGTGCGGCCGCCGACCGGATAGGCGATGTGGTTGCCGAGGAAGTTCTGCCCGCCGATCGTGACCCGTGAGAGCCGGAACGAGGTGCTGGAGTACTCGGCGTTGAGGATCGACAGCCCGTCGGCGACCATCGTGCCGCTGCCGACGGTGGCCAGGTACGGCGTCTCGTGCGCGACCTCGGTTCCGAAGTTCGAGCCGGTCTGCTCGACGCGTGAGAGGTCGTAGCCGATGGACCGCAGGTAGGGGACGATGTACGAGCTGTCGCCGCACAGCCACTTGAAGAACTTGATGTTGGTCATGCGGGCGATCGCGCGCTGCACGGAGTAGTGGAAGCCGTACAGCGGATAGACCCGGTCCGCCGTCAGGGCCAGGTTCAGCAGCCGCGGCAGCACCGTCACGGTGACGAGGCCGAGGACCACGAAACCGGCGAAGAGGGCGACGGACAGGGCGAGCGCCTCGGCGTAGAAGGCCGCCGACGCGAGTTCCTTCGCGTTCGGTTCCAGCAGCGGGTCCAGCGCCGGCACGAGGTCCATCACGAGGAAGACACCGCCGATGCCGAGCGGGACGTACACCAGCAGCGTCTGCAGCAGCGCCACGAGGGCGTAACCGGCCCGGCGCGCGGAGGTGCAGCCGGTCGCCGGGACCCGGATGTGGTCGACGTCGGTGGGGCGGGCCGGGGAGCCGTGCCAGCGCTCGCCCGCGGGGATCGCGGCACCGTCGTACAGCGCGGAGGAGTGGCCCAGCTGGCCGCCGTCGCCGATGGACGTGCCGATGTCGAGGACGGTCTTCTCGCCGACGAAGACGTCCCGGCCGAGGGTGACCGGGCCGGTGCGGATCCGTCCCGCGTGCGCCCGGTAGCCGAGCAGCAGGGCGTCCTTGCGGATCACCGTGCCGGCGCCGACGGTCAGTAGGTCGGTGCAGACCGGCATCGAGTGGGACAGGACCGTGACGTCCGGGCCGATGCGGGCGCCGAGGGCCCGCAGGTAGAGGACGTACAGCGGGTTGCCCGTGAACAGGACCATCGGGCTGGCGTGCAGCAGTGCCTTGACCAGCCAGAAGCGGACGTAGGCGAGGCTCCAGACAGGGAACTCGGTCTCCTTCCACCGGCCGACCAGCACCCACTTCGCCACCACGGGCAGCGTGCACAGGGCGAGGAACAGGGCACCGCCGAAGACGAGTGAGCGCAGATAGACGGGGAGCAGGCCGTCGGCGCCGGATATCCAGGAGTACCCCGCGGCGGTGGCGACACCGGCTCCGGAGCAGTACGCGGCGAAGACGAGGAACTGCAGCACCCCGCACAGGACATAGCGGGCGGTGCTGCCCGGCGGCGGGGGCGGCTCGGCCGGCCGGGCGGGGGCCGGTCCGGTGGCCGGGACCTCGGCGAGAGCGGTCGCCAGGCCGCGGATGGTCGGGTGGCCGTAGACGTCCCGCATCGACACCTGCGGCAGATCGTCCCGCTTGCGCACCCGGGCGCAGAACTGCGCCATGACCAGGGAGTTGGCGCCCAGGTCGTCGAAGAAGTGGCTGTCGAGGGGGACTTGATCGGTCTTCACGACCCCGGCCAGCACCTCGGCGAGGACCTGGGCGGTGCCGTCCACCGGGGCGACTGTCGTGATGTCGCCGGGATTTACCACCACTTGAGCTCCTAGATCATTACTTTTGGTCTTATGGACTATTCGGTGTGCTTGCTAAGTCGGACCGGGTCCGCCACCGGTTCCGGGGGTTGCGGCGGTGTTACGGCCTCGCGACACCGCCGGGCCGCGCCTGCGACGACCGTTTCCAGCGGGCCACGTCCGACGTGCCGCCACGAGAGGGCGAACAGGAGCGCTCCGGTGGTCATGGCGGCGTAGAGGAGCTCGGGGGAGCCGGAGAGCGCGCCGGTGGCGAGCAGGAGCACATGGGCGGCGTACAGGGTCAGCGGCATGCTGCCCGCCGCCGCGAGCGGGGTGAGAGCCCGCGTGAGCAGGGCGCTCCTGGTCAGCAGCAGGGCGCCGCCGAGGATCGCCGCCGCCGAGCCCAAGGTGAGGAGCAGGTCGAAGGGCGTGGTCGCGTGCGGCGCGCGGGAGAGCAGCGCCCACCAGGTCACGCCGTCCGGGCTGTCCCACAGGGCCTCGGCGCGGGAGGCGCCGGGGAACTCCGCGCGCCACAGCTGCCGCAGCCCGTCGAACCGGAACAGGACCAGGGACGACACCAGCCAGACCCCGGCCACGAGCGCGAGACCGCCCCCGAGGAGCCGGCGCGCGAGCCTGCGTGACGTCAGGTCCAGGCGGCCGAGGGCGAGTCCGGCGCACAGATAGGCGGTCCAGGCGAGCACCGGGTAGTCGCCGTGCACGAGCAGGTCCGACACCAGGCCGAGCGGATCGGTGACCAGGTCCTGGAGGGTCGGGTCGCCGTCGAACGCGGGCCGGGGCAGTGCGCCCCGCAGCGCGTGGACGGCGAACGGCGCCCCCACGGCCAGGGACAGGGAGAGCGCCGTCAAGGTCCCCGGTCGGAGGCCCAGCAGCGGGATCGCGATCAGGAACAACAGGGCGTAGAACACCAGGATCACGTCCACGTCCAGGTCCGCCGCGCGCGAGGCGTAGCCGAGCAGCAGCCCGATCAGCGCGATGACACCAGCCCGCGCCGCCACCGCGACGGCCGCGGGCCGCCCGGTCGCAGGCCGCCGACCGCCGGTCGTGAAGGCCAGACCGATCCCGGCCGTCACGGCGAAGGTCGCCGAGGAACGGCCGCCCGCGAACATCCAGGCGGGGGTGGGCGATCCGGCCTCGTCGAATGCCCCGAACACGTGAACGGAGAACATTCCGAGCAGGGCGAGCCCCCGTGCCACATCGACCCCCGCGATGCGCGGCGCGGCTTGCTTCGGTGTGTATGGAGCAGGCATGCGAATTCTCCAGAGTGGGATACGGCGGAATATCGCCCGCTGTTCACCGCGCAGCGGAAAATCATGAAGAGGGACCCCCGTGGTTCCGGTGTTCCGGAAGAAAAGGAAGTGCCGTGAGGCACGGAATGGAATATGCAGAAGGAGCGGTTCGGTATGTGCCTGGAGTGACCACGCGAGGGGGACGGGGTGGCCTGACTCGGGCCTTGGTCGGAGCCCTGAGAATGCAATCCGAATTGTTTCGAGGCGCTCATGAACGGGTCAAGCGCGTTTCAGTCAATGGCGGTTTCCTGCCGGTCGGCAGTTCGCTGCCGATAGGAATCACTCATGCCGTTCGGTGGCGCCACCGGGGAACTCACTTCATGGACGGTGCACATGTCGTCGGGCATTCCGGTTCCCGGGTCCGCGAAAACCGGCCAGCGGGTTCATGACAGAAAAGGGGTTCGATTTTCTTCGCGATTTCCCCGGGGTTGCCCGGCGTTTTCCGCGGTATGACGGAACCGAACGCGAGCGGGCGTTCCCCGCACGGGCGTGCCCCGGACAGGGACGGGGGGATGAGTGCACGCTCGCGTGGCGGATACCTTTAGGACGTGCAGGCAGCAAGCGAATCCCCTCAGCCACCCTCCGGTCGACTCCACCGGGCCCGTGCTCTCTACCGGAACGTGTCGAAGCGCAGGACCGCCTGGCTGCTGCTCAAGGACACCGTCAACTCGTGCATCGAGTACCGCATCCTGGGGCTCGCCGCCGAGGCCGCGTTCTTCTCGCTGCTGTCCGTGCCGCCGCTGCTCCTCAGCCTGATCGGCCTGCTGGGCTACGTCGACGACTGGACCGGCACCGACAGCATCAGCAGCCTGGAGGCCAACCTCCTGGACGCCGCGCGCACGGTCCTGTCCGACAAGGGGGTACGGGAGATCGCGCAGCCGATCCTCGACGACGTGATGAAGGGCGGCCGTCCCGACGTCATCTCGGTCGGCTTCCTGTTCGCCCTGTGGTCCGGGTCGCGCGCGGTGAACGTCTTCATCGACACCATCACCGTCATGTACGGCCTCGACGGGGTCCGCGGCATCGTCAAGACCCGGCTCGTGGCGTTCGCGCTGTTCGTCGCGGCGCTGCTGATCGGCTCGGTGGCGCTGCCGCTGATGGTGGCGGGTCCGGACGCGGTGGTGCGGATCGTGCCGTGGTCGACGACGGTCGTCCAGGTCCTGTACTGGCCCGTGGTGATCATCCTGTCCATCGCCTTCCTGACGACCCTGTACCACGTGTCGGTGCCGGTGCGCTCACCGTGGATCGAGGACGTCCCGGGCGCACTGGTGGCCCTGGCGATGTGGGTGCTGGGGAGCTTCCTGCTCCGGATCTATCTCCAGAGCACGATCGAGGGCGCGACGATCTACGGCTCGCTCGCCGCCGCGGTGGCGGTGCTGCTGTGGATCGGCGTCTCGGCCTTCGCGGTCCTGGTGGGCGCGGCGATGAACGCCGCGATCGACCGCGTGTGGCCCGCGGCGGCCACGGCGGCGGCGCGCGCGGCGCAGGAACGGGTGCGGGAGGCGCAGGTCGCGGAGTACGTGGCCCGCGCGGCCGCGGCGGTCCGGGACGCGGGCCCCGACGATCCCGACGACCCCGACATGCCGTCGGAGTTCCCGGAGAGGTGGTCGCGCTTCCTGCCGCCGGAGGACGTGACGTCCCGCCTGCGGACGCACGCGAAGTCGACGCATCCCCCGCGGAAGCCGGAGGGGTCCTGAGGGGGGCGTCCGTCGTCGGGTGCGGGCCGGTGGGGCTTCTCGCGCCCACGCGGCGGAGCCGCATATCGACACAGCCCCGCGCCCCCAAAAAGCATCGCTCGCCCGCGTCAGACCTTCCAGGTCCCCGCAGCCGCCGCCTCCCTCGCGAAGTCCGTGAAGTCCCGGGGCTCGCGACCCAGCACCTCCCGCACCCCGTCCGACAGATACGCGTTACGCCCGTCCAGCAGCTGCTCGAACGCCTCCACCAGTGCGCCGGCCTCCCCCTCCGGCACCCCGAACGCCGCAAGCCGCTCCCCGTACTCCTTCGCCGACACCGCCCGGTACGTCAGCTCCCTCCCCGTCGCCTTCGCGATCTCCGCGACCGCCTCGCCGAAGGTGAGCAGCCGGGGCCCCGACACGGTGATCGTCTCCCCGACGTACCGCTCGCCCGCCACCAGCGCGGCCACCACCACGTCCCCGATGTCCCGCACGTCCACGAACGGCTCCCGCACCTCGCCCGCCGGGAACACCAGTTCCCCGCTCAGCCGCAGCTCCTCGACCAGCGGCCCCTCACTGAAGTTCTGCGCGAACCAGGCGGCCCGTACGACCGTCCAGTCGGCCCCCGACGCACGCAGCGCCTCCTCCGCGTCCCGCGCCCGGTCCTGCCCCCGCGACGACAGCAGCACCAGCCGCCGTACGCCGGCCCCCACCGCCTCCCGCGCGAGCGCCCCGAGCGCCTCGGCGGCCCCCGGGGCGCCGATGTCCGAGGGGTACACCAGATACGCCGCGTCCGCGCCCCGCAGCACCTGCTCCCACGTGGACCGGTCCTGCCAGTCGAACCCCTGGGCCCGTGAGGCCGCCCGCACCGTCAGCCCCGCGGCCCGAGCGGACCGCGCCACCCGGCTGCCCGTGCGACCCGAGGCACCGGTCACCACCACCGTCGTGTTGCGCGTGTTCTGTGTCATGCCGTCGAGTCAACTCCCGTGCCCGGCACGGGCCCATCGCTGAACGGCTCATTCCCATGCGTACGCGTCTACGCTGGCCGCATGGACGCTCTGGCAGGCCTGCTGGAAGGACCGCGGGCGCGTGGCGCCTTCATGATCCGCGCGTGCTTCGACCCGCCGTGGGCGGTGCGGGTGGAGGACCGGGCACCGCTGACGGTCATGCTGATGGTCCGCGGGGAAGCCGTGGTCCTGCCCGACGCGGGCGAGCCGGTCCGGCTGCGCCCCGGCGACCTCGCGATCGCCCGCGGCCCCGACCCGTACACCTGCGCCGACGACCCCGGTACGGCCCCGCAGGCGCTGATCCTGCCCGGCGCGGAGTGCAGCTACCCCGACGGACGGTCCCTGAACGGCTCCATGGACCTCGGCGTGCGCACCTGGGGCGACCGGCTCGACGGCGGGACGGTGGTCCTCATCGGGACGTATCTGATGGAGGGCGAGATCAGCAACCGGCTCCTGGACGCGCTGCCGCCGCTGCTGTCGCTCACCACCGACGTGTGGGAGTGCCCGCTGACCCCCCTCCTCATGGAGGAGATCGTGCGTGACGAGCCGGGGCAGGAGGTCGTCCTGGACCGGATGCTGGACCTGCTGGTCATCGCGGCGCTCCGGGCCTGGTTCTCCCGGCCCGAGGCGGAGGCGCCCGCGTGGTACGCGGCGCTGGCGGACCCTGTGGTGGGGCGGGTGCTGCGGCTGATGCAGGACGATCCCGCGCATCCGTGGACGGTGGCCTCCCTCGCCGCCAAGGCGGGGGTGTCGCGTGCGGCGCTCGCCCGGCGGTTCAGTGAGCTGGTGGGGGAGCCGGTGATGACCTATCTGACCGGGTGGCGGCTGGCGTTGGCGGCGGACCGGCTGCGGGAGGGGGACGCGACGCTGGACGCGATCGCCCGGCAGGTGGGGTACGGCAGCGCGTTCGCGCTGTCCAGCGCGTTCGCGCTGTCCAGCGCGTTCAAGAGGGGCTACGGGGTCAGCCCGCAGGAGTTCCGGCTGCGGGCCGGCCGGCCGTAGCCTGGGGACGTGTACACGGAACGGCCGTCCCGGCTCGCCGGTGCCGTCGTCTGGACCGGTGACGGGTCCGGACGCGTCCTGCCCGACGGGTGCATGGATCTGCTCTGGCACGAGGAGCGACTCCTCGTCGCCGGGCCCGACACCCGTGCGTACGTCACCGCGGGCGCCCCCAGCACCTGGACCGGCCTGCGCTTCTCTCCCGGTTCCGCGCCCGCCTTCCTCGGGGTGCCCGCCCATGAACTGCGGGACCGGCGAGTGGAGTTGGCCGATCTCTGGCCCGCGCCGGAGGTACGGCGGCTGCGGAGCCGTATCACCGAGGCCCCCGACCCCGCCACCGCGCTGGAGGACATCGCCCTGGAGCGCGCGGCCCCTCCCGACCCCTCCCTGCACGCCCTCGTCGCCGCTCTGGGCGCGGGCCGTCCCGTCGCCGCGACCGCCGACGAGATCGGCCTCGGGGCACGGCAGTTGCACCGGAAGTCGCTCGTGGCGTTCGGGTACGGGCCGAAGACCCTGGCCCGGATCCTGCGGCTGCGGCGGGCCCTCGCGCTGGCCGGGGCCGGAGTGCCGTTCGCGGAGACGGCGGCGCGGTGCGGTTTCGCCGACCAGGCCCATCTCGCCCGGGACGTGCGAGAGTTGGCGGGCGTGCCGCTCGGGCGGCTACTCGCCGCCGGCTAGCGGGGCGTACAGGTCGACGCTGTTGCCGTCGGGGTCGTGCAAGGACGCGTACCGCTGGCCCCAGTCGGCGTTCCACGGCTTGAGTTCCCCGTGGAAACCCTCGCCCACCAGCTCCTCGTACACCGCGTCGACCTCGGCCGGACTGTGGCAGCGCAGCGCGAGCCCGGTGCGGCTGCCGCCGGCCGGCGCCCGCCAACCGGGGTGGAAGGAGCGGACCGTGTCCTCGGTGTCGAGCATCAGCCGTACACCGCCCGGCAGTTCGGCCTCGGCGTGCGGCTGCGTCTCCGCCCCTTCGGAGAACGGGAACCCGAGCCGCCGGTAGAAGGCGACGGAGGCGGCGAGGTCGGAGGCCACCAGACCGATGGCGTCGAATCGTGGAGTCATGACGCCACCGTAGGCAGGGGCGGGGCACCCGGTCTTGAAGGAATCGGACACCTCAGCCGAAGGTCACCGGTCCCCGCGGGGAGTCCACGGTGAAGGAGAGGCCCACCGGCCCCTCGGCGAGGGGGAGTTCGGTGTCGAGGGCGGAGAGAAGGCGACGGATCTCGTGCGGTGCGGGGGCGGTCGCGGTCAGGGAGCGCAGGGGAGTGGTGGGCAGGCCGGAGGCCGTCGGATGCGCGGTGGCGCCCCAGTCGATGAGGAAGGGGACCAGGCCGGAGGGGTGCTGGGTGTCGCCGTCCGTGAGGCGCCACTCCAGCAGGGTGCCGTCGGGCCGGCGGCGGCTCATCGGGCGGATCTCGCCGGGGTCGTAACCACGGGCCCGGGCCGTCGCCACCGCCGCGTCCAGGTCGGGCGGGCTGATCGCCCAGGTGACCGTGCGGGCGGCGGCGAGCGCGTCGACGTCGAAGGGACGCGGGCCCCTCGGCTCCGGCTGCTCCGGGTCCGGGCCGATGATCTCCAGATAGGCGGTGCCGCCCAGCGACACGAGATGGTTGCGGGTGCCGAGACCGACGTGCACCCCGCCGGGGGCGGGGCTCACGCCGGTGCGCCGGGTGAAGTCGGCGACCGTCGCCGCCAGGTCGGGGGTCGCCAGGACCAGATGGTCCAGCCGTGCGGGAATCGCGTTCACCGCGCCGACGCTACGGCGCCCCGACCGCACGACGGAACACCTGTACGGTGACACACCTCCTAGGCTCGGGCCATGGCTCCCCGACTCCTCGTCCACACCCGCACCACCGCCTACCGCCACGACTCCATCCCGGCCGCCGTCGACGCCGTCCGCGCCCTCGGCGGCTTCGCGGTGGACGCGAGCGAGGACCCCGCGGCCCTGGAGCGGCCCCTCGACCGCTACGCCGCCGTCGTCTTCCTCTCCACCAGCGGTGAGATCCTCACCCCCGCGGGGCGCGAACGGCTGGCCGCCCACGTGGAGTCGGGCGGCGGGTTCGTCGGCGTGCACGCGGCCGCCTGCACCGAGTACACCTGGCCCTACTACGGCGAACTGCTGGGCGCCCGGTTCGACAAGCACCCCGCGTACCAGCCCGGCAGGATCCGCGTCGAGGACCGCGACCACCCGGCCACCCGACACCTGCCCGCGGTATGGGAGTTCACCGACGAGTGGTACGACTTCCGGACCAACCCTCGAGGGTCCGTGCGGGTGTTGGCGTGCGCCGACGAGTCGTCGTACCAGGGCGGCGGCATGGGCGCCGACCATCCGCTGGTGTGGTGCCGGGAGCAGGGCGCGGGCCGCGTCTTCTACACCGCGCTCGGACATGCCGCCGAGGCATGGGCGGACCCGGACTTCCGGGCCCATCTGCTCGGCGGGATCACCTGGGCGGCACGGCTGGCGCACAGCGGGTCCTGAGCCTGTCCCAGCCCGTCCCAGCAGGTCCCCGTACGGCCCGCGCTCCCGGACCACACCGCCGTACGCGGCACGGACCGTCCCCCGCCGGCCCGGGGACGCGGGCAGGTCTCGCCGTGCGCACCTCAGTCCTGTGAGTCTGTGCCGTGCCAAGCCAAGCGAGCCGCCCCAGGGGGAACCACGGGGGGAACCACGGCGGTTCGGAAAGGGAGACTTCCATGAGCATGCGCAAGCGGGCCGTCGCGATGATGACGGCCGCGTTGCTGGGCGCCGGGACGCTCGGCCTCGCCGTGGCGCCGGCGGCGGACGCTGCCTCGTACCACGGCATCGACGGCAACGGCGTCGTCAGTGACGACTTCCAGGACGAGGAGAACCTGAGCGTCGACGACCACGCCAACAGCAACGCCACGGCCCTGTGGCAGTCCGTCCTGTACGCGGACGGGGCCAAGTGGCAGGACGAGGACGGGGACTGGCACAACTACGCCAAGAGCCAGATCGACGGCTCGTTCGGCCCCGAGACCGAGTCGGCCACCCAGTGGTGGCAGGAGCACTACGGCCTCACCGACAACGACGGCGTGGTCACCGACCAGAGCTGGGAGTTCGCCCAGCAGTGGCTCCACGGCCCCGGCTCGGGCGGCAGTGTCCGCTACCAGGGCGACAAGCGGGACGTCGACCTCAAGCGGGTCAGCGGCAAGTACCGGGTGAAGCTCAAGGGCACAGGACCCTGGCGGATCGCGTACTACGACCAGGTCGGCTGACCCCGGCCGGCGGGGGAGCGGGCGGCCCCGCGGTCACCCGCTCCCCGACGGCCACGCCCACAGCACCCCAGCCACCAGCAGCACGATGACGGCGAACGCGACCAGCGCCGCCGTACGCCACCGCCGGTACTCCAGAGCGGCCGGAACCGACACCGCCACCTCCTGCGCCACCACGCCCACCACCGTGCCGTACGGCCAGACCGGGTCGGCCAGGTCCCACAGTGCCAGCAGCCGCCCCTGGTCCGCGCCCGCCACCCGGCACAGCGCCTGCACCGCCCCCCGCGGCGGCTGCTTGGCCCCGCTGAGATACCGCTGCCAGGACGACTTGCTGTACGCGGTGCGCCGGGCCAGCTCGGCGAGGCTCAGATCCGTACGGTCCTTGAGGTGCCGCAGCTGTTCGACGAGATGCCGCGCCTCCCTCGGAAGCGAGTCCGGCAGCGGCCGCCAGCGCGTCATCGTCGTCCCCCAAGTGCTCGCCGCCGCCCTGGCAGGGGCAGCGGCCCCCCTCCCCGCCGCAACGTTCGACGCCCGTCCGCCCCGGCCAGTTCCCCTCGCCCGCGGATGACCGAAGCTGAACGAATCCGGCGGTGGGTGGCCCCTGCAGCCGATCGGCGGTCAGTCGCGTGGCGGGGCCGTGCTCGCCCGCTCCACCAGTCGCGTCGACAGCTCGGTCCGGGTGCTCTCCGGGCGCTCGCCCTCCATCATGCGGACCAGCAGACGCAGGGCCGTCGCCGCCATCTCCGACAGGGGCTGACGGACCGTGGTGAGCGCCGGAGTGGTCCAGCGGGCCTCGGGGAGGTCGTCGAAACCCACGACGCTGATGTCGTCGGGGACGCGCAGACCCCGCTCTGCCAGCGCCTCGTACACCCCGAGGGCCATGTGGTCGGAGCAGACGAAGACCGCGGTGGGCGGTCCGGGCAGATCCAGGAGCTCCAGCGTGCGGCGGTGGGCCGCGCTCTCCTCGAAACCGGCGTGCCGGACGTACTCGGGCCGCTGCCGCATCCCCGCCGCCGCGAGCGCGGAACGGTAGCCCGCCACGCGGGCGCTGCTGCACATCTTGCGCTGATGGCCGGCGACGACCGCGATGCGCTCGTGGCCCAGCGCCAGCAGGTGCTCGGTCGCCGTCACCCCGCCCTGCCAGTTCGCCGCGCCCACCGAGACCACGCCCGGCGGCGGCTCCAGGACCGGGTCGATCAGGACGTACGGGATGCGGTGCTGGTCCAGCCAGCCGTACTGCGACGACGTCAGCTCGGCCAGGTTGAACAGCACCCCGGAGGAGCCGCGCGCGGTGAGCTTGTCCATCCAGCCGCGGTCCGGGCGTCCGGCACGGTTGCGGGTCAGCCCGGCCGAGACCACCACTTCCAGGCCCGCGTCGTGGGCGGCCGCCTCAACGCCGTGCAGCACCGCCCCCGACCAGGAGGTCTCCAGCGAGTGCACGACCAGGTCGACGAGGCCCGACGTCTTCGCGGCGTCGAACCTCGGTCTGCGGACATAGCCGAGCCGGTCCAGCGCCTCGGTGACCCGGCGGCGGGTCTCGGGGGCCACGTCCTCCCGGCCGTTGACCACCTTGGAGGCGGTCGGCACCGACACGCCCGCCTCCCGGGCCACGACCGCCAGCGTGGGACCGGCCGCCACGCTCGCACTCCCCGTGCGGACCATCGGGAACCACCTCTCCGGCCCGCCCGAGGGCCATGAAAGTTTCGACCAGCGCGGAAGCAGTAAGCGCTTCCTACCCTAGGTTCGCCCGATGACGTCGGGAAGAGGTCGGGCTGGGCGGGTCTTCAGGTCCCCCTGACTTTCGAAACCCGAACGCTGCCCCGCAACTCAGACGGAACCCGGTGAAGTCGACCGTGAAAGCCGCGTCGACCAGGTCCATGGCATGGATTCCGGCCATCGCGCCCGCGAACCGGAGCCTGGACCCGCGGTCGTCGGAGAGACGGGTGAAGTCCGGTTCCGGACCTGCGGACGGCCGTGCGCCGTCGCTGTCGAGGAACCGGAAACAGGCCACCCCGTCCGCCACGGCCACCCCCAGGGTGAAGGCGCTTTCCGTGCCGACGGCGACCACGGCCACCTGGCGAGTGCTCCCCTCGCCCGCCTGGCCACCACGGCCGACGCGGCGCCCCCGACCTGGACCCACCCCGGCATGTTGCACAACGCCGGTGACATCAACGGGGCCGAGGTCAGGGTCGCCGCGGGCACCGACCCCTGGCTCTCCGGCTGGAACAAGGTCGGTCGCCGACTCCCGCTCCCGGTCCACCTGGACCAGCCGGGCCACCGCCACGATCATCCGCGGCGGCACCGGGGAGAACCATCCCGGGTCGGTGTGACCGAGGCCAACGCGGCGTGAGCGCTGGTCGACGACGCTGACCTCGGTCACCGGCAACGCCGACCGCTTCCTCGCCGCCGGCCTGGGCCAACGGGACCTGTGCACCATGGCCGGGTCAGCTGGGCTGCGGCACCCCGAGGTACGCCAAGTAGCGGCCGAACGGCGCTCTGCACCGGAATACCGAGCGGAAGTGTGGTGCTCTGTTGTTACCGGTGCGGTAGCGCGGTGAGGAGGCTGGTGCATGACAGCAGTCCGGACGAACCCCGTGGTCAGCACGCCGTACGGGGCCGTACGCGGCCGGTACGAGAACGGCGTCGCGGTCTTTCGGGGCATCCCCTACGCGGCCCCGCCCTTCGGCCCCCGCCGCTTCCGCCCACCGGAGCCGCCCGAGCGCTGGGACGGCGTGCGCGACACGGTCGACTTCGGGCCGACGGCACCGAAACCGCCGTACTCCGAGGCCTTCGCGCAGTACCTCTCCGACCCGGTCGTGCCCGGCGACGACTGCCTCAACCTCAACGTGTGGACCCCCGAGCCCGGCCCCGGGGCCCGGCTCCCGGTCCTGGTCTGGCTGCACGGCGGTGCCCTGACCAGGGGTTCCTCCGCGGTGCCGGTGTACGACGGGCATGCCTTCGCCCGGGACGGCGTCGTGTTCGTCTCGGTGAACTACCGGCTCGGCGTGGAGGGCTACGGCCTGTTCCCCGACGCCCCCGCCAACCCGGGCCTGCGCGACCAGTTCGCCGCCCTGCAATGGGTCCACGAGGCGATCGGGGCCTTCGGCGGCGACCCGGGGCGGGTGACGCTGGCCGGGCAGTCGGCCGGCGCGATCAGCACCGGCGCCCTGCTGGCCGCCCCGCAGGCCCAGGGGCTGTTCCGGCGGGCGGTCCTGCAGAGCGGGCCGCCCGAGGTGAGCGACCGCGACAAGGTGCGGAGGATGGTGCGCCGGATGGCCGGCCGGCTGAAGGTGCCCGCCACCGCCGCGGCCTTCGCCGAGGTCGACCGTGACCTGCTGCTGCGCACCCAGGCCGAGGTGGGCCGGCTCAGCAGCCCGGTCCTCGGCGGCCCCGCATTCGGGATCGTGGTCGACGGCGACCTCGTGCCGCGCGACCCCCTGGAGGCCCTCACCGAGCCGGGTGCCGGCGTCGCGAAGGACGTCGAGCTGATGCTCGGCTGGACCAGCGACGAGTACCGCCTCTGGCTCGTCCCCGGCGGCCTCGTGGAGCGCGTCGACCGGCTCGGCCCGGTCGCCCTCGCCGGAGCCATGGCCCGCTGCCACTGCGGCTCCGAGGTGGTCCGCGGCTACCGCGCCCTGCACCCCGACGCCGGCACCGCCGAGACCGTCGGCCAGATGGTCACCGACCACCTGCTCCGCATCCCCCTGCACCGCCTGGCCGGGTCCCGTCCGGGCACGTCGTACGTCTACGAGTTCGCCTGGCCCTCCCACCTGCCGAAACTCGGCGCCTGCCACGCCCTGGAGCTGGGCTTCGTCTTCGACACCGGAGACACCCCCGAGTCGGCCAAGCTCGCGGGCGAGGGCGCCCCGACCGAGCTCGCCGACGCCATGCACGGGGCCTGGGTGCGTTTCGCCGTGGACGGTGACCCCGGCTGGCAGCCCTGGGACCCCACACACCCGGTCCAGATCTTCGGCAAGGGCGACCCCTACGTCGTGTCCGGCCCTCGGGACCACGATTTCGCGGTGTGGACGGCGGACCCGACCACCGAGGAGACGGCGCCCGTGTCGGAACCGGCGGAGGGCTGGCCCGCGCGGACCGCGGAACTGCGGTCGGTCGTACGACGGCTGCGGCGCTCGGGGCTCGCCCGCCGACACTGAGGGCGCGAAGCGCACCTTCAGGGGCGCGGGGAGCTGCGCGAGCAACCCCGACGAAAGCCGCGGCCGCGCACCGTCAGAACCCCTATGGCGATGAGGCGTATGGCTCCCGCTAGCGCAGCGCCCCGCCCGCTGGTCCTGGGGGGCGCGAAGCGCACCTTCAGGGGCGCGGGGAGCTGCGCTAAAACCCCGACGAAAGCCGCGGCCGCGCACCGTCAGAACCCCTATGGCGATGAGGCGTATGGCTCCCGCTAGCGCAGCGCCCCCGCGATCCCGGAGATCGCCCCCGGCCCCACCCGGCAGCACCCCCCGATCAGCCGCGCCCCCGACTTCCGCCACCCGGTGACCTCCTCCGGCGTGAACGAGGACCGTCCCTCCCAGCGGCGCGCGCCCGCGTTCCAGGTCTCCCCACTGTTGGGATAGACGACCACCGGCTTGCCGGTGACCCGCGCGGCGGTCTCGACCGCGGTGTCCACGTCCTCGGGGACGCAGCAGTTGACGCCCACCGCGATGACCTCGTCGACGTCGGCGGCGAGGGCGAACGCCTCCTCCAGCGGCTGGCCGGCCCGGGTACGGCCGCCCGCTACGGAGTAGGAGAGCCAGGCCGGCACACCGAGACCGCGGACCGCCCGCAGCAGCGCCTGCGCCTCGTCGCTGTCCGGGATCGTCTCCAGGGCCAGGACGTCGGGTCCGGCCGCCGCCAGCACCTCGAGCCGGGGCCGGTGGAACGCCTCCAGCTCGGCCACGCTCAGGCCGTACCGCCCGCGGTACTCCGAGCCGTCCGCGAGCATCGCGCCGTACGGCCCGACCGAGGCCGCCACGTACAGCGGCCGCAATACCCCCTTCGCCCGCGCCTGCCGCGTCGCCTCCTGAGCCAGTCCGACGCTCAGGGCGAGCAGTTCGGCGGCCCGCTCGCGCCCGATGCCGCGCTTGGCGAAGCCCTCGAAGGTGGCCTGGTAGCTGGACGTGATCGCCACGTCCGCGCCCGCCTCGTAGTACGCGAGATGCGCCTCGGTGATCGCCTCGGGCCGCTCCGCGAGCAGCCGGGCCGACCACAGCTCGTCGCTCAGGTCGTGCCCGGCGGACTCCAGCTGGTTGGACATACCGCCGTCGAGCACGACCGGTCCGGCCGCGAGGGCCTCGGCGAAGGGGCGGGAGAGGGCGTCGGGGACTTCCGGGGTGTCGCTGGTCATGCCTCGACGCTAACCGAAGGACCGCCGGACGGCCGGGGCCGTCCGGTCCGCGAACACCGGGCTCGGCAGGCGGACCGGACGGGGGTGCCGCGGAACCCCCGGGTCGTTCAGTGCGCCGCGTGGCGCCCGCCCCCGGGTCGCCTGCTCCGCCTCCGCACCGTCGGCGGGACCACCAGGCCGAGCAGCAGTCCCAGCGCCAGGATGTACGGCCACCAGCCCAGTCCCTCGCTCGCCTCACCCGTGGCGTGGGGTGCCGCGGCCTCTTCCTTCGGCGTCGAGGCGGAACGGACCTGCGGGGACGCGCTCGCCGATACGGCGGTCAGGACGACGTCGTTGCCGTCGCCGCCGCGGTAGGTGAGCCGGTAGGTCGTGTCGGCGAGCTTGAGCCGCGTGCCCTCCTTCAGGCCCTTGAAGGCGCCCACGATCTTCGCGGCGCCCTTGTTGTCCAGCACGGTGATCCTGCGGGCCGGGTCCGCGCCGGCCGCGGCGAGGTCGAGGTCACCGGACAGCCGTACCGGACCCGTCACCTTCAACGGGGTGCTTCCCAGGACGAGTTGGCCCTTGGCGCTCTGGGTGTACCCGCCGGTGACGGCGAGACCGCCCGCGACCACGCCCTCGTTCGTGACCGTGCCCTTCACCGTTCCCTTGCCGGACAGCGCGAAGACCACCCGGAGGCCCGCTGTGCCGACGTCGAGCCGTGCGGCCGTCGAGGTGAGCCGGATTCCCCTGCTGCGGGCGAGTGTTGCTCCGCCGCGCAGGGCCAGCGTGCCCTTCTTGACCGTCGTCGTGCCGGTGTAGGTGATCGCGCCACCGGTCAGTGTCGTCGTCGCCCTGCCCGTCTGGGTGAGGGAGCCGCTGCCGCTGATCCGGGGCAGGGTCAGGGACCTGGCCGTGTTGTCGAGCACGAGCGAGCCGTTGTTCACGACTTTGTAGAGGCCGCCCCCGGTGTAGAGCCCTCCGTCGCTCCCCGCCTTGCCGCTGCCCAGGCGCAGTGCGGCGCCCTTCTCGATGGTGGTGGAACCGTCGTAGTACTGGACGGCCGCGAAGGTGACGTCGTTGCCCTTGGTCCCCTTGATGACGATGTCGCCCGCGCCGGGCGCGGACAGGGTGTCGTGGAAGCGGCCGCCGCCGATCGGGGCTCCGAGGGTGACCGGCCCGTTGTAGTCGAAGGTCAGCAGTGAACGGGAGCGCGCCGCAAGGAGGTTGATGTACACCGTCTTCGCCGTGCCCGGCATGAAGATCCTGCTGGTCGTCCCGTCGCCCCACTGGACGTTCGCGCCCTTGATGTTGGTGCCGCGCTTGTTGACGTTCTTGACGGCCGGGGTCCAGTTCAGGGCGGGGTCGCTGAGCGAGGGATCGGTGTCGCCGCCCTGGTTCGACCAGCTGTACTGGCCCGTCAGGATCACCTTGCTGCCCGGCCGGGACTGGACGTTGATGTCGCTGCCGTACTCGCGCTGGTAGAAGTCCATCCGCTCGGTGACGGTCTGTCCCAGCGGGGTGTCCACGGTCCAGGTGCCCTGGTTCAGCACCTTGCGCATGTTCGGCAGCGCGGTCGCGTACTCGGGCCGCCCCGCGTTGGTCTGCGTGCCGTTGTCGACGACCCCGGAGAACGGGCCGGACGTCAGGTCCCACGTGCCCCAGAGGAAGCGCGGCTGGGTGATCAGGCCGGAGCCGCTGACGGTGCCCAGGTTGTAGGCGCTCGTCAGGGACAGCCGCAGGGTGCCGTCGACCCGGATGTTGTCCTGGTTCAGCCGGAACGCCGGGGTGTTGTAGGGGAAGTGGCCGATCAGTCCTGTCGTCCCGCCGTCGCCGTACTGCAGGGTCGCCCCGCGCTCGACCGTGATCGCGGGCGGGTCCGGGCGGGTCGTGGTGACGTACGGGTGGTTGCCGCCCTGAGTCCGCACGGACTGCCGCTGCCGGGACCTGGGCAGCGTGAAGTCGCTGTCCTTGGTGAGGACCAGCGTCCCGGTGCCGCGCACGGTGAGCGTGCCCTCGCCGCGGAACACCCCGTCGTACGTCGTCGTCCCCGCGGGCACGCTGACCACCGTGTCGCCGGTCAGGGTGACGTCCCGGTCCGCGAGGACGTCGGCGGTGACGTCCCGGGGGCCGGCGGCCAGAGCCGGGGGAGCCCAGGCCAGGAGGGCGACGAGGGCGCCCACGACTGCTGCTGTCTTGCGGGTTTGGCTGCTCACATGATCGGAGACGCGCGAAGGCCGGACGGATAACAGAAATCCGGAACGCAGAAAGCGCCTTCTTCTGGTCGCGTCCGACCCGTTGACCTCCTGGTTCCCCAGCCGTACCTTTCGGCTGTTCGCAATCACAACAGATGTTCTCAATATCGAACATCGCTCTCAGGACACCCCCACCCGAGAGGCAGTCCGCATGAGCCGCGCCCCCGACGTCCCCCACCGACGACTGCTGCTGAAAGGTGCCCTGGCCGCGGGCGCCCTGGCCGCGACCCCCACCGTCGCCGAAGCCGCCCCGCGCCCGAAGAAGGCCGCGCCCTACGTGAACCCGCTCGTCCGGCACCGCGCCGACCCGTACATCCACCGGCACACCGACGGCTACTACTACTTCACCGCCACCGTCCCCGAGTACGACCGCATCGTCCTGCGCCGCTCCCGCACCCTGGCCGGGCTCGCGACCGCCGACGAGTCCGTCCTGTGGGCCAAGCACCCGACCGGTGCCATGGGCGCCCACATCTGGGCGCCGGAGATCCACCGCGTGGGCGGCAAGTGGTACATCTACTTCGCCTCCGCGCCCGCCGAGAGCGTGTGGGACATCCGCATCTGGGTCCTGGAGAACGCCAACCCCAATCCCTTCAAGGGCACTTGGGTGGAGAAGGGCCAGATCAGGACCGCCTGGGAGACCTTCTCCCTGGATGCCACGACCTTCACCCACCGCGGCTCCCGCTACCTCGCCTGGGCGCAGCACGAGCCCGGCCTGGACAACAACACCGGCATCTTCCTGTCCAGGATGGCGAACCCATGGACCCTGACGGGACCTCAGATCCGGCTCTCCACCCCGGAGTACGACTGGGAGTGCGTCGGCTACAAGGTGAACGAGGGGCCGTCGGTCATCGCCCGCAACGGCCGCCTCTTCATGTCCTACTCGGCCAGCGCGACCGACTGGCACTACTGCATGGGCCTGCTCACGGCCGACGCCAACGCCGACCTCATGAACCCGGCGAGCTGGTCCAAGTCGCCGACCCCCGTCTTCACCAGCAACGACACCACCAGGCAGTACGGCCCGGGCCACAACTGCTTCACGGTGGCCGAGGACGGCCGCAGTGACGTCCTCGTCTACCACGCCCGCCAGTACAAGGAGATCGTCGGCGACCCGCTGAACGACCCCAACCGGCACACCCGCGTCCAGAAGCTCGGCTGGCACGCCGACGGCACCCCGGACTTCGGCATACCGGTGGCGGACACCGCCACGGCCACGGAGCTCGCGTCATGAGACGAGCTCACGCGGTACTGCTCGCCCTGTGCCTGGCCCTGGCCGGCGCCCTGGCGACCGCCGGTCCGGCCCAGGCCGCCCCGCTGACGATCCCCAACGGCGTCCAGTTCACGGACACTTCGGGAGCCGCCCTGCACGCCCACGGCGGCGGGGTCATCAAGGTCGGCTCCTACTACTACTGGTTCGGCGAGGACCGCAACGCCGACAACACCTTCCGGTACGTGGACGCCTACCGCTCCACCGACCTGAAGAACTGGGAGTTCAGGAACCACGTCCTGAGCCAATCTTCGGCCTCCGAGCTGTCCACCGCCTACATCGAGCGGCCCAAGGTCGTCTACAACGCGTCCACCGGCAAGTTCGTGATGTGGATGCACAAGGAGAACGGCACCGACTACAGCGAGGCCCGCGCGGCCGTCGCCGTCTCGTCCACGGTCGACGGGAGCTACACCTACCAGGGCAGCTTCCGCCCGCTGGGCGACAACATGTCCCGTGACATCACGACCTTCGTCGACACCGACGGCACCGGCTACATGGTCTCGGCCGCCAACGAGAACTACGACCTGCACATCTACAGGCTGACCGCCGACTACACCGGCATCGCGAGCCTGGTCGCCAACCCGTGGCCCGGCGGACACCGCGAGGCCCCGGCCCTCTTCAAGCGGGGCGGCGTCTACTTCATGCTGACCTCGGGCGCGACCGGCTGGAGCGCCAACCAGCAGCAGTACGCCACCGCGACCTCTCTGGCCGGTCCCTGGACCTCGATGGCGAACGTCGGCGACTCCACGGCCTACAACTCGCAGACCGCGTACGTCCTTCCGGTGCAGGGGACTTCGGGCACCTCGTACCTCTACATGGGCGACCGCTGGGGCAACTCCTTCGGCGGGACCGTCAACGACTCGCGGTACGTGTGGCTGCCGTTGACCTTCCCGACCTCGACCACGATGTCCATGTCCTGGTACCCCGAGGTCACGATCGACGCGGCGGCCGGGACGCTCTCCGGTACCAGCGCCACGTACAACACGCTGGTCTCCCGCAACAGCGGCAAGTGCGCGGACGTGGCCGACCAGTCGCTGTGGCAGGGCGTCGCGATCAGCCAGTACACCTGCAACAGCGGCGCGAACCAGAAGTGGTGGTTCAAGAACCTCGGCACCGGCTACTACCAGCTGGTCGGCCGCGGCAGCTCGCTGTGTCTCCAGGAGAACGCCACGAACGTCACCCAGGAGAACTGCGGCAGCGCGACCGCCCAGCAGTGGTCGCTGGTCACCTCGGGCTCGTACGTGACCGTCAAGGCGCGCGCCAGCGGTGAGTGCCTGGATGTGAACGGCGCGTCCACCGCCAACTCCGCCGCGATCATCACGTACACGTGCAGCGGGGCGACCAACCAGCAGTGGACACGCGGTACCTGACGTCAGGTCAGCAGGTCGATCGCGTCGATCGACGTGCCCGCGCTGAGGAACGACGTCGACCCCGAACCGCTCGCCACGTAGATCTTCAGCGTGTTGTAGGCGCTGGTGTCCGTCAGCCAGGCGGACGCCGGCACGCGGTAGGTGAACGTGTAGTTGTTGCCCCGGTACGAGCCCACGGTCAGCGACCGGGTGCTCGGCTGGGTGGGCGGGGAGGGGACGGCGGAGGTCCAGGTGTCGTTGACGACGACCTGCGGGCGGCCGTTGGCGTAGGCCGTCGTCACCCCGATGCGCAGGGTGTGCGCGGCGGCGGCCTGGGCGGCCGTCAGCTTGAAGTAGACGACGATTCCGCTGTTGACGTCCTTCCACAGATAGCAGGGGAAGGCCGAGGTCTCGGTGCCGCTGCCGATGACGACGTTGCCGGTCCAGGAGGAGGCGCGGACATCGGACGGATGGGCGTACGTCATCAGGTCGGCGTTCTTGAAACCGCCGGGCGTGCCGTCCCAGTTGTTGATGCGCCAGATGGCGCTCGCGTTGCCCGGATCGTTCGAGGACGGGATCGCGATGCTGTTGAGGGTGGTCGTGCCGCCCGCTCCGACGCTCACCGAGCCGGTGTGGACGGCGAGTTCACCCTTGAAGACGGTCAGCGCGTACGTCCCCGGCAGCACACCCCCGATGGAGAAGTAGCCGTCCGAGGACCGCGCCGAACCCCAGTACTGGGCGGCGGAGTTGGCGAGCCCGACCGTGTAGGCGTACGACGTGGTCCGGCCGGTGATGCCGACGCCCGCGACCCTGCCCCGGCCGCTCGCGGGGACGTAGCCCGAGATGCCGAGCGAGTCCGCCCACGAGGTGGTGAGGGTCCCGGGGTACAGCGCGGAGGAGGGGGCGCCGCCGTCGGTGAAGGCGATGACGTAGGGGCCCTGGAGGCCGAAGCGCTGGGCCTCCGTCTGGTTCTCGCCGTAGTACAGGATCTCGTACAGGCCGCCGCCGTCCGCGCTCTGGTGGCGCAGGAGGGAGCGGTAGAACGGACCGCCGGAGGCCTTCTCGTGGTTGGAGCGCACGATGTACAGGCCGACGCTGCCGGTGGTCCAGCCGACGTAGTTGTAGTCGATGACCCGCGCCTTCGCGTAGTGCTTGGAGCGGGTCTGGCCGTCGGACTTCGCGAAGACGTCGGAGGCCTCGATGGTGGTGGGCGCGTAGGTGTACGAGTCGGGCTCGTCGTTGAGGAACTTGCCCGCGTTGACGCGCAGGATGTAGCGGGTCGCCGAGACCGAGTCGTCGGCCTTGTCGGTCCACAGGTAGACGTTGTTCTCGCCGCTGCGGGCCGCGTAGTAGTGCTTCAGCGTGCCGTACGCGACCGAGATCAGGATCGTCGTACCGGACTGCTTGATGCTCACGGTGGACGTGCCGAGGCCGGACTCGATGTGCGAGTTCTTGCCGCCGTAGCCCTGGTACTGCGTGCCCTTGTAGACCAGCGAGGTCAGGTCGCCGTTGGTCTTGCTGACCTTGAAGACGAGGCTCGCGCCGGTGTCGACGACGTAGTTCGAGCCGTCGTCGGACCAGCCGAAGCCCGCGGCGGACGCGCTGTCGGCGAGCGGCCCGGCCAGGGCGGCGGTGCCCGCGGCGGCCGCGGTGCCGAGGACGAAGGTGCGGCGTCCGACCGGTCTGTTCACGGTGGATTCGGACATGTGGGGGTGCCTCCTACGGGAGGTGTGGGGGTGGTGCGGGTGCTTTGGAGGGTGACAGTTGAATCGATTTCGCGAAAGGGCTTGCACTGCCTGGGAGTTGGCAATCTCGTGAAATCGGCCCAGGGGCTAGAAAGCGCTTGTCGATGAGGGTACGGTCCAGCCGCCAGGCCTTGTCGTCCGTCTGAGGAGCCTCGAATGAGACGTTTCAACCTCGCCGTGCTGGCGGCGGTCACGCTGGGCGCGGGACTGACCGCCGTACCGGCACAGGCGCACTCCGGCCGCCCCCTCGGCATCGAGAACTGCACCACCGCCCGCTGCCACTTCGACGTCCCGCCGGGCACGTACGACGTGAAGGTCCTCCTCGGCGGCGACACCGCGTCGAGCACGGCGATCAGCGGCGAGACCCTGCGTTCGCTGCTGCCGGAGACGGCGGCCGAGGCCGGCCGGCGGGTCTTCCGCAGCTTCACCGTGAACGTCCGCACCCCGGAGGGCGAGCCGACCGGACCCGACGGCACCCCGGGCCTGGACCTGGTGCTGGGCGGCTCGGCCCCCGCGCTCGCCGACATCAAGGTCACCCGCGCCCGGCACGCCCGCCAGATCCTCCTCGTCGGCGACTCCACGGTGTGCGACCAGCCCGGCGACCCCTACTCCGGCTGGGGCCAGCAGCTGCCCCAGTACCTGCGCAAGGGCGTGTCCGTGGCCAACTACGCCGACTCCGGCGAGAGCACGGTGACCTATCTGTCCGAGCCGCGTCTGTGGGCCACCGTCCAGCCGCTGATCCGGCCCGGCGACCTCGTCCTCGTCCAGCTCGCCCACAACGACAAGACGACGGACGAGGCGACGTACCGGGCGAACCTGGAGACATTGGTGGCGGGTGTGAGGGAGAAAGGCGGGAACCCTGTCCTCGTGACGCCCATCGTGCGACGCTGGTTCAACTCGGACGGCACGCTGAACAACGGGACGGCCCTGCTGGTCAACGGCCTCGGGGTGGACCATCCCGCGGTGATCCGCTCGGTGGCCGCGGCCGAGGACGTCCCGCTGATCGACCTGACGGCGAAGACGAAGTCGCTCGTGGAGTCCCTGGGAGTGGAGGGCTCCAAGGCGATCTACCTCTACAACGAGAAAAGGGACAACACCCACACCTCCGTACACGGCGCCACCGTGTACGCGGGCCTGGTCCGCGACGAACTCGTCGCCCGGGGACTGGTGCCCGAAGGGGCCGTGAGGGTGGGATAGACGCCTGGGGCGTCCCGACCGGAACCGGGGCGCCCCAGGTCTGTGTTGCGAGCCAACGAGCCAACGAGCCAACGAGCCAACGAGCCAACGCGCCTGTGAGCCTGCGAGCCGAAGAAAGAGAACCGATGCAGTTGCCCTCCGAGGACCACACCCTCAGTCCGTACACCGGCTACACGCGCGCCCACTGGGAGGCCGCGGCCGACGCCCTGCTCGCCGCGGTCGAGCCGTACGCCACCGGGGACCGCGCCCTCTACCACCTCCCCGGTGACCGGCAGAGCTGGTCCGGCCGCCTGTCCGACGGCCTTGAGGGCTACGCCCGTACGCTCCTGCTGGCGGCCTTCCGCCAGGACGGGACCGCGCTGGAGCGGTACGCCGAGGGTCTCGCCGCCGGAGTCTCGGGAGTCTGGCCCCGCATCGAGGACCGCGGCCAGCCGCTGGTCGAGGCGGCGTCGATCGCGTTCGCGCTGCGCATCACGAAGCCGCTGCTCTGGGACCGCCTGGACGACGCCGTACGGCAGCGCGCCGCGGCCTGGCTCGCAGACGCGCTCACCGCCGAGGCCTGGCCCTGCAACTGGGAGCTCTTCCCGGTCACGGTGGCCGGCTTCCTGTCCTCGCTCGGGTACGAGCCGGACGCCTCCCGCAAGGCGATCGACCGCGGCCTGGAGCGCATCGAGCAGTGGTACGTCGGCGAGGGCTGGTACACGGACGGCGAGGGCCGCAAGTTCGACTACTACAACGGCTGGGCCATGCATCTCTACCCGGTGCTGCACGCCTGGCTGGCCCAAGATGACCGGTTGCTGGACCTGTACGGCGGCCGCCTCTCCCGCCATCTCCAGGACTACGCCCGCCTGTTCGGCGCCGACGGCGCCCCGATGCACCAGGGCCGCTCACTGACGTACCGCTTCGCGACCACTGCCCCGCTGTGGCTGGGCGCGCTGACGGGCCACACCCCGCTGCCCCCGGGCGAGACCCGACGGCTGGCCTCCGGAGCCCTCAAGTACTTCCTGGACCGGGGCGCGGTGGACTCCCGGGACCTGCTCACCCTCGGCTGGCACGGCCCCGACCCCGCCGTCCTGCAAGGCTATTCGGGCCCGGCCTCCCCGTACTGGGCGAGCAAGGGCTTCCTCGGCCTGCTCCTCCCGTCGGACCACGAGGTGTGGACGGCGGTGGAGGAACCGGGCCCCGCCGAACGCTCCGACGCGGTCACCTCGATCGCCGCCCCCAACTGGCTGCTCCAGTCCACCCGTTCCGACGGCCTCGTCCGCCTCCACAACCACGGCAGCGAGGACGTCCGCTACGACCCGTACTACACCCGCCTCGCGTACTCGACGGCGACCGAGCCCTCGGCGTCGTACGACAACAGCTTCATCGTGGCGGGGGATCCGAGCCGCACGGAGATCGAGCCGTTGGGGGTGGGGGAGGGGTGGGCCGCCTCGCGGCACAGGGCGGCCGGGGGTGCGCGGGTTTTCGGTGTCGTCCTCGCGCGGGGGGCCGTGGAGGTGCGCGTCTTCCTCGTGTCCGGGGCCGAGCCCGGGACGCCGGTGCGGGTGACGGGGTGGGCCGCGCGGGACGGTGTCCGGGCCGAACTCCTGCCCGCCGTGGGTCTCGACGACGAGTTGAGCGGGGTGACGGGCGAGGGGGACACCCTGTTCGTCGCGCTGGCCCGGCTCACCGCTGACGCCGATGCCGTGCCGTTGGGGGAGACGGTGTCCGTACGGGCCGCGGGGGAAGGGGAGTTGACCGTGGTCTGGAGCGGGGGCTCCGAGACGCGGGTCCGGCTGGACGGTTCCGGAGTGGAGATCACCGCCGGGGACTGAACCGCCTCGGGCAGTATGAGGATCATGGGTGGGAGAGACGAACTGGTAGAACTGCTCGGCCGGGCCGGGCTGGAGGTCGTGCGGGACCGGCGGGTCGAGGAGGTGCTGCCGCCGCCGTTCGCGTGGCGGCATGTCGTCGGGTGGGAGACCGAGCCGACCGTCGCGGTGGCGGACGACCGGCCGGACCTGGTCGCCGAACTCAACGCCCAGTGGCACCGGCTGGCGACCGAGACCGGGATCCTCGGCGGCGACGGGGTGTTCCTCGTCGACTTCTCCGGCAACGGGAGCTGGGTGCGGGTCCGGCTCACCGACGACTGGGATCTGGCCGGAGTGCTGGGCCCGCGGCCGGGACAGCCGGAGTTCCTGACGCTGTCCCTGGACGGCGACACCATGGTGGGCGCCACGACCGAGGAGTACGCGGTCTGGCTCGTCGCCGTCGACCGGCTCAGGGAGCGGCGGGAGGCGGCGGCGCTGGCGGCCGCCGAGGAGAGCCCGCAGGACCGGGCGGACGCCTGGGAGGGGCTGTTCCGGGGACCGCAGGCCCGCGGGAGACTGCTCGACGCGTGGGCGAGCGGACTCTCGCTCAACCCGGCGCTCCCGAAGGAGCCGCGGTCCCAGCTGTGGGAGAGGTCTTCCTACGGGATGTACAGCGTCCTGCCGACGGAGGCGGTGGACGCGGCACTGGCCCATCCGGACTGGAAGACGCGGTCACGGGCTGCCGAGGTGCAGCCGAACATCACGCCCGAGCAGTGGTCCCGTGTGATCCTCGGCGAGCAGGACGACCGCCAACGGTGGGTCCTCACCCTGCTGGCCGCCGATCGCCGGGCCGAAGTCCCCGAGGACACCTGCCGGACGCTCGCCGCCGACCCGTCCGCCCGCGTGCGCTCCGAGGCCGCCCGCCTCCGGGGACTGCCCCCGTCCCTGGCCGTCGCGCTGGCCGCAGACCCCGACGGCGGGGTGCGGTACGTGGCCTGCAAACCGGCCTGGCCGCACCTCGACGCCCCGGCACGGCACGCACTGCTGAACGACCCCGAGGCCAAGGTGCGAGCGCAGGCGCTGCTGCTGCACCACCAGGACCACCCGATGCCCCGCTCGGTGTACGGGGCACAGGACGTCGGGGCCCACGTGCTGGAGACCTGCCGGCTGGAGCGCGGCCTCGCCGAGTACCTGGTGCGCAACGGGGAGCCCGGTGAGCGCAGCTCCCTCGCCGCGAATCCCGGGCTGGACCCTGATCTGGTGGCTGTCCTCGGCGAGGACCCCGATGCCGGCGTCCGCTTCGTGGTGTCCCTCCGCGCCGACCTCACCGAGGAGCAACGCGCCGGTATCCTCTACGAGTTCGACCCGCGAGGCCGTTACCACCCGCTCGACTGGGTCGTCGCCCTCCACCAGGACGACGAGGCCATGCGCCGCCTGGCAGCCTCCTCTCACCCCGTTGTCCGCAGAAGCGTCGCCCGCGCCCGACACCTCCCGCCCGACGTCGTCGAACGCCTCGCCCACGACGAGGACCGGGTCGTCCAGCTCTTCCTCGCCGAATCCTGCGACGACGCGCCCGCCGACATGCTGATGCGGGTGTGGCAGTGGTGGGACGGCAGCCTCACGGCGCCCGACCGTCCCCGTGGTCATCCGAACTTCCCCCGCCGGGACCTCGTGCGGTACGCCGACGACCCGAACCCGCGGATGCGCAGGCTCGCCCTCGACGACCCGGAGTCCACACCCGAGCTGGTCGAACGGCTCAGCCGGGACAGGAACGAAGAGGTGCGCTACCGGGCCGTCTGCGACCCGCGACTGTCTCCGGCCGCCGCGGCCCGGCTGCTGGAGGATCCGCACGAGCACATCCGCAATGCGGCCGCCCGGCACCCCCACATGCCGGCCGGAATCCTGGTCCGACTGCTGCGCCAGGGCGGCGGCTCCGCGGAGACCGCCGCCCGGAACCCGGCGCTGCCCGTCGAGGTCATGCGGCGGATGGTCGACCGGATCAGTGCCTCCGCCACCGCAGCCGACTGACCCCGACGAACGTCACCAGAGCCGCCGCGGTGCACAGGGCGTTCACGCAGAACTCGTCCCACAGTGACCCAGAACCGGGCACCGCGGCCCGCGCGAGGCGCTTCACGCCCTGGCCGACCGCCAGCGCTGCCACGAAGGCGGGCAAACCGTGCCGTACGCCCACGGTCACTTCGTCGAACATGGCGCACACCGTCCCGACGAGGAGCGTGAGCGACACCGTCTCCCAGCCGAGCGCGGCCGCACCCGCCCCCACGGCCAGCAGGAACAACCACACCCGCAGAATGGGCAGGAGCTCCGAGGGCTGGGGTGGCTCCGTCGGAGGCCGCCGAAAGAACCGTCGGACACTTCGTACACCGTCGCCCATGTGCTCTCCCCCGTCCGCGTGCGTCGCACTGAGTGGGACACGCGGCCGGGGGAGACGGTTGCACGGCTGTCCTCAGGGCTTGAGGCGGACGATCCGCAGAGTCGTCGCGGTCGGGGAGAAACCGTTCAGTGGGGTGGCGTACGACGGTGTCACCGGAGCGTACGCCCAGGTCAGCGTCCCGTCCTTCTGGGCGGCAGGCCGTCAGGAACCGCCTTCACTTCGACCTCCAGCCGCAGGACCGCACCCGCGACGAGGAGGTCGATCGCCTCGGACTGAGGCCGCCCCGGCGCCCGCCCAAAAGATCAGCCGGGCACGTCCGCCCCGAGCAGCGTCCGCGTGAGCTGTTCGGCGTAGGCCACCGGATGCTGGGCGGCGCCGAGATGACCGCCGGGAAACTCGACGAAGTCGCCGTGCAGCTCCTTGGCGAGCAACTCGGCTGTGCGGTAGAGGAGTTGGCTGCGTGAGTCGGTGCCGGCGGTGAGGGTGAGCCGGGGCCCCGATGGAGCCGCCGTCGGGATGTACGCGGTGAAGGGCCGCAGGACGTGGGCCAGGGAGATCGCCATGGGACTGGCCAACTCCTCCTCCCTGGAAAGAGGTTGGCCCTCCGGCAGCTCGCCGGCCGCCCGCTCCTCCAGCAGGGCGGTCATGCGGGCTCCCGCCGCGGCGAGACCCCGGTCGCGGTAGACGTCGCAGACCTCCACGAACCCGGCCCGCTGCCGTGCCCCGTCCGGCAGCACGCTCACACACGGCGGCTCGTGCGCGACGACGTGCAGCAGCCGCTCCGGGTGCCGGGCGACCAGGTCGAGGGCGGCGACACCGCCCGCGCTGATGCCGTGGACATACGCCGACTCGCCGTCCGGGAGCGTCGCGTCGAGCACCCGCCGCGCCCCGCCGCTCCAGTCCTGGGGCCGCTGGTCCTCGACGGGCGCGCCCAGCCGTCCGTGGGCGAGGCCGAGTGGGTCGTAGGTGACGACGGTGAAGCGCCCGGCGAGTGCCTCCGTCATCGGGCCGAGGCCCATGGGGTGGCCGGCGCCGCCGGGGATCAGCAGCAGGACGGGGCCGGTGCCGGTGACGTCGTAGTGAAGATGCGGGTCGGCCATGGTCTCTCCTCAGGGGTCGTGTTCGTCCTGGCAGGCGTCGAAGCCGCCCGCCGCCCGCGGCGTGCTCCCGGCCCGGCGAGACGGTCGGCGGGCAGGCCTGCTCCAGGACTCACGGGAGGAGGCTACCCGGGGTGCCTCGGTCGTCGGCCAGCGATTTTCAGAGAGCGGGAACAGGCTCAAGTGCCTTGCGCGGACAGTAGATTCACGCCATGAGTGACGACGAGGAGTACCAGGACAAGAGCCCGGCCGCCGCACGGATGGGGAAGGCTGCCGAGTACCTGGTCGCGGCTTCCTCCATCCTCGCCACGGACGGCGAGCTGAACGTCTCCACCTCGCTCGTGGACGACGAAGGCGTGGACCTCGTCTTCCACCGGCGCGGCAGCACCGCGACCCTGGCCGTGCAGGTGAAGGCCAGGATGTCCACCGGGGTCCTGGTCCGACGGGGCACGCTGATGGCCTTCGTCCGGTCGCAGACGTTCCAGCCCCGGTCCGACCTCGACATGCTCTTCGTCGCCGTGGACGTGGAGCAGGGGGCGATCTGTCACGGCAGTCAACGAGCAGCCCCGGAAAAGGTCACCCATTCGCCCCAGGAACTCCCGTTCCCCTCCCGACAGCAAAGGACCACAGAACATCCCAGGCCGGAGGAGACCCTCATGACGCACAACGGAACATGCGCATCCAGCACGGACACTCACCCACGCTCACCAGAGGTCACTCATGCTGGGCAAACCGGCAACAGTTCCCGACCCCGCCGGACCACCTATGATCACGTACGGTCACTGGCAATGTCCACTCCGTAACTCGTACAACCCGGAGCGTACGAGTTTCGTGCCTGGCCGACTCCCGTCGCTCCCGGGACGGTTGGGGCATGCACGCAGAGACCGATCTCCAACCTCCCGTCGTCGTCAGCACGTTCACCCAGCTCTTCGCCTGCACCCCGCCCGGTGCCCGGCGGGCCCGACGGCTCGTCGCCAACCGGATGGACGTCTGGGGCTACGCGCACGGGAGCGAACCGAACGAGGACGTCACCCTCGTCGTCGCCGAGTTGGCCGCCAACGCCGTACGGCACGGTCGGGTGAGTGGGCGCGGGTTCCGCGTACGACTGCTGCGCGCGAGGAGTCGTTGCGGGTGGAGGTGAGCGACGCGAGGGTGGATCGGCTGCCGGTGCCGGCGCGGGAGGCGGACGAAGGAGGGCGGGGGCTGCTGCTGGTCGAGGCGCTGTCGGAGAAGTGGGGCGTCGAACTCCGGCCGGGCGGGGCGTACAAGACCGTCTGGGCGGAGCTCCGAGTGGGGTCGTGCGCCGACTGACTCCTCCTATGGCGCGGCCTGCCGACAGTCGGCTTCCGTGGACCGGTCGTGCAGGTAGCGGGACTGTTCTGGAGGGGTGAGGCCAGTGTCGACGGCCGCGCAGATGTCGTGGATCGCGCGGCCCGGGTCGGGCAGGTCGACGTTCCACAGGCCGACGGAGCCGTCCGTGCCGATGGCCAGGGTGTGTCCGTCGGGGCTGAACGCCACCGCTTCGGGTGAGCGCGTCGGCAGGGTGAGTCTGTTCTGGCTGGTGGCGAGGTCCCACAACTGGACGTCTCTCGCGCCGCTCGCGGCCAGGGTGCGCGCATCGGGGCTGAAGGCCAGCGACGCCACTTCACCTTCGACACGGAAGCCGTCCTGGAGCCGGCCGGTGCGCGCGTCCCACATCGTCACCGATCCGCGACTGCCGCTCGCGGTGGCCAGGGTGCGCCCGTCCGGGCCTCCTGTCGCACCACATCCCGCGATGCCCAGGGGCGCGGGACACGGGCGCCGAAAGTCGTTTCCGTGCCGGTGGCGGCGGCCCTAAGGTTGCCCAGGTTGTCCGAGACCTGGGGAGGGGCATGGCGTGCAAGGCGAGGCGTGACGGAGAGTCCGACGGCCGCACGGCTTCCCCGAAGTCCGACGACGAGCCGCGCCCGCTCTGGCGGCAACGCGACTTCGCCGTCTTCTGGGCCGCCCAGACCCTCTCCGTCCTCGGTGACTCCTTCGCCCTGATCGCGCTGCCCCTGCTGGTGCTGGAGGCCACGGGCTCCCTCGCCCGGATGGGGCTCCTGACGGCGGTCGGCGGTGCCGCCTCGGTCGTCGCCGCCGTGTTCGCGGGCGTGGTGGTGGACCGGGTGGACCGGCGCCGGCTGCTCATCGGCTGCGATCTCGTGCGCATGGTGCTGTACGGGGTGATCCCGCTGGTGTGGCTGTTCGGGCCGCGGGTCTGGCTGCTGTACGCGGTGCTGCCGGTGTGCGAGGCGGTCGGCATGCTGTTCGCCGTCGGGTACGTCACCGTCGTACGGAGTCTCGTCGGTACCGGTCAACTCACGGAGGCCAACGGGCGGTTGAACGCGACCGCCGCCGCGGCCGGGGTGCTGGGGCCGGTGTGCGCGGGTGTGGTGGCGGCCTGGACCGGCCCCGCCACGGCGGTCGGCGTGGACGCGGCGAGCTTCGGGGTGTCGGCGCTGTGCACGTACTTCGTACGGTTCCGCTCCCGCCTCGCCGAGGCACCCGAACGCACCGGCCTGTGGCGCGACCTGCGCACCGGGGTGGCGTTCCTGCGCGGGCACCCGGTGCTCCGCTCGCTCACCCTGCTGCTGTTCGTGTTCAGCTTCCTCACCCTCGGCCTGAACGACCTGGTGATCTACCACCTCAAGCACGACCTCGGCCACGACGACGGCACGGTCGGCACCGTCATGGCCGTCGGCGCGCTCGGCACCATCACCGGCGCCCTGCTGGTGGCGCGGGTACGCCGGCGGCTCGGCTTCGGCGCGGTCTGGACCGGCTCGGTCGCGCTGTGCGGGCTCGCGTTCGCCGGCATCGGCTGGGCCCGCGACGTACCGGCCGTCGCGGCGCTGTGCGCGGTCTTCCTCGCCTGCGGCGGCATGGCGGGAACCTGCTCGATGTCCCTGCGCCAGGAGGTGACCCCGGAACCCCTCCTGGGCCGCGTCACCTCCGCCTTCTGGACCCTCCACTACTCGGCGGCCCCGATCGGCGCGGCCGTCCTGACCTGGGCGGCGGACCGGCAAGGCACAGCGCCGGTGGGTCTGGTCGCCGGTGGGTGCTGCGTGGTGATCGCGGTAGCCGCACTGTTCACTCCCGTACGACGGGCGGGGCGACCCTGACCGCACCCTGCGCGCTTCACAGGTCGTGAACCGCCGACCGAGCTGTGGAGACGAAGGCCAGCAGCGACAGCCAAAAGGGGTCGTAGTACTGGTCGAACTCGGTGAGTGCGCTCGAATCGCCGGCGATCGCCGCCTCTAGGACACGGTAGGGAGGCCTGGTCGCGAGGCGCAGGTTTTCCGCTGCTTCAGCCACGGTGTCGGGGCCCTCCAGGTTGATGACCCATATGACGTGGCGCAGCTGCGCGTATTCCTCGCGAAGGCCCGCCCTTACCTCCTTCAGTGCGGGCAACTGTTCGATACGTGGTACGGCTGAGGCGTGGATGTCCGAAATCATCCAGTACAACTCGGCCATCTTGTGGGCCTGCTCGATGAGGCTCACATACGCGGTCCGGCGTGCCGCGCTGATCCGGACCACGCGTTGGGTTTTCTCGGCCGTGTTCGCCTGAATCTGTGCCGCGCGCGCCGTGCCGCGGCTGGTGACCCAACTGGCCAGCACGGCTGTGCCGGCGGTCAACGAGGAGAACCAGAGGGCGGAGTCGGTCATGCGGGGGATTGTTCCCCGGTGAGCACGCGATGAATGCTCCGCTCCTACCGCAACCCGCTACCGCACGAATTTCGGCCAAGTCCCTTTTGCAGGCTGTGCGTTGGGTCAGTTCGGGTGGAAGCCCGACGTCACCCGTTGACCCCCGAATAATGCCGAAGACTCCACCCCCACAGCACCCGCGCCCCCAGATACGCCACCACGCCCAGCAGCGGCGATATCGCCGCCAGCCAGTACGGGACGCCCGTGTCGTGGCCGTGGCCCGTCAGGATCGCCGCCGGGAAGTAGGCGACGAAGGCGAGGGGGAGGCCGTAGGTGAGGAGGCCGCCCACCGCCTTCGGGAGGACGTTGAGGGGGTAGCTGCCGAAGGTGCCGAGGAGTTCCTCCAGCCAGCGGCTCCAGTAGTCCGCGGCCGGGAACCGCAGGCCCGCGCAGGTGATCGCCGTGAAGAGGGCCGCCTCCAGGAACATGCCCCCGACGACCGCGGCGATCAGGTAGGAGATCCGGCCCGGCGTCCAGTCCAGCTGGCTGCGGCTGAGCGCGCCGACCATCAGGCCCACCGCGACCGTCAGGTCGCCGATCGCGTTGGTGGGGAAGAAGGCCAGCTGGAGCTGGCGGTACACCGGCATCGGGCGGGTCAGGTAGATGTCGATCCTGCCCTCCTGGATCTGCCGGCCCGCGCCGTGCACCCGGCCCAGCAACAGGACGAACAGCCCGTGCGCGAGCATCCGCGTCGCCGGGATCAGCAGGACCTCCGAGCTGTCCCAGCCGCCCATCCCGGTGAACCGGGTCAGCAGCACCGTGGCGAACACGATCACCGACACCTGCCAGATCGCACCGATCGCGATCATCAGCAGGAACTCGGTGCGGTACTCCAGCTGCGCACGGAAGTTGAGACGCGTGACGCGCCACGCGATCCGCATGCCGTTCACAGGCCTCAGCCTCCCTGGGAGATGACGCGACGGGCGGCCCGCCGCCACAGGAAACGGGTGAACAGGAACAGCGCCACGACCCAGAACGCCTGGATCGCCAGCTGCCCGAAGGCGTCGGACAGCGGGATGCGTCCGATGTAGAGGGAGAGCGGCACGCTCAACGTGGCCTGGAACGGCAGGAATCCGCTCAGCGTGATGAACCAGTCCGGGAAGAACCACAGCGGCGCGTACACACCGGACAGCAGGTTCTGCGCGAAGATCAGGATCAGCATCGCCGCGTTGTTGCGGACCGTCCAGAAGCACAGCTGGTCCAGCGTGAGCATCACGAAGTACAGGACGCCCTGGCCAAGGAGCAGACTCAGCACGAACACCCCGGCCACGGCGGCCGACCTGGGCGGTTCCACCACCCCGGCCGCCAGGCAGACCAGATAGCCGCCGAGCGCCCACGCGAAGCCGTACAGCTGCTCGCCCAGCGCCCGCAGGGCGTGGTAGCGCTGAGGCGGCAGCGGGCGCAGATACCAGTAGACGATCGTGCCGAAGTGCATGTGCTGCAGCACGGTGTCCCGGCCCGCGTACTGGTCCAGCTCCCTGATCCGGGAGGCGAGTACGGCCAGCACGGCATAGGTGACCGCCTGGCCCTCCGCGAGGCCCGCGGTGGTGCCGGTGTGCGCGTACAGACCGTGCCACAGGGAGGCCACCAGGACTACCTGGACGGCCAGTCGGACCAGGACGGCCGTCATCCGGGGCGGTGCGTGCAGCTCGCCGAGCGGGGTGACCCGGGCGGCGCGCCAGGCGTGCAGGACGGCCATGTCAGACCGCCTCGGTCGCGGGTTCCGCGTGGACGTAGGCCGCCCGCATCACGTCTTCGAGGTCGGCCTCGTCGATGGCGACGCCCGTCACCTCGTACCGCTCGATGACCGCCTTCAGGGCCTGGTGCACGGTGGGGGAGTCCGGTCCGTCGGGGCTCTCGGGGCCGAAGACGACCTGCGGGCCCTCCTTGCGCAGCACCGCGATCCCCGGCAGCGGCACGACGTCCGTGTGCGCGTCGGCGAGGGTCGCGCGGACCTGCCAGGTGGAGCCGAACTTGCGGCGGATCTCGTCGAGGCTGCCGTCCAGGACGAGCCTGCCGTGGTTGATCAGGACGACCCGCTCGGCGAGCCGCTCGACCTCGGTCATGTCGTGGGTGGTCAGCAGGACCGTACGGCCGCGCTCCTCGACCTGGTGGCGCAGGAACTCCCGCACCTGCTCCTTGACCACCACGTCCATGCCGATGGTCGGCTCGTCGAGGAAGACGACCGGCGGGTCGTGCAGCAGCGCGGCCGCCAGGTCGCAGCGCACCCGCTGGCCGAGGGAGAGATGGCGGACCCGGGTGTCCCAGAACGTGGACAGCTCCAGGATGGCGTCGAACTCCGCGAGCCGGACCGCGTGTTCGGCCTTCGGCACCTCGTAGATGTCCCGGAGGATCGAGAACGACTCGCGCACCGGCAGGTCCCACCACAGCTGCGTGCGCTGCCCGAACACCGCGCCGATGTTACGGGCGTTGCGTTCGCGATCCTCGTACGGCACCACGCCCGCCACCCTGGCTTCGCCCGAGGTGGGCGTGAGGATGCCGGTGAGCATCTTGATGGTGGTGGACTTGCCGGCGCCGTTCGGGCCGAGCAGGGCGAGGAGTTCGCCGGGCGCCACGTCGAAGGTGATGTCCGAGACGGCGTGCTTGGCGACCCGCTCCGGATTGACCAGGGAGCGCAGGGTGCCGCCGAGGCCGGGGCGGCGGACGGTGGTGTGGAAGGTGCGGGACAGGCCGCGAACCTCGATGCTTCCGGGCACGCTGGGACTCCCTTGTTGCGAACAAGAGGTGCGGCCGGTCGGCTTGGAAGGCCGACCGGCCGCGGGTACCCCATGACCGTCGCAGAATCCCGATCACACTGGCAATGGACTAACCCACCGGAGAATTGGACTAATCGATCACCGTCCAAGCACCGAGAAGACGAACGAGAACTCCGTCGGCTCGGCCCGCAGGTGGTACTGCGGCAGGGGGCCGGGACCGCAGGACTGCGAGCCGACTCCGTGGTGGCCGTGGTCGAGGTTCACCCACACCGTGTCACCGGGGCGCAGATCCGTCAGATGCGTCGCCGCGTCCAGCTGCTCGGTCGTCCAGCGCCGGGCGGTGAAGGAGAACTCCGGGTCCCCCTCGATCCGCAGCCCGCCGAGCTCCACCCAGCGGACGTCGGCCCGGGCGCCGTTCTCCTGCGGGCGCAGATACGGCGTCTGGAGCTCGTCCACACTGGCCTGCCAGCGCCCGACCATGGACGCCTTCCGGGTGTCCGGGTAGGCCTCGCCGGGCCCGCCGCCGAACCACTTCACCTGGTCGGCCTCGGCCAGTCCGAGCCTGATGCCGAGCCGGGGCAGCGGCTGCGTCCACTCGCCCTCGGGGCCGACGGACACCGTCAGGCGCAGCCGCGAGCCGTCCGAGGTCCAGCGGTACGCGACGGCGAGCCCCACCTCGCGGGCGGCGGGCGCCACCCGGGTCCGGACCGTCAGCGCGTCCTCGCCGAGCTCCACCGAGTCCAGCCGGTGCTGCATCCGGTGCAGGCCCAGCGTGCGCCACAGCGCGCTGTACTGGATACCGGAGCTCCACTCCATGCCGTCGTCGTTGTCGGTCGTCGCCCGCCAGACGTCCAGCCGCGGGTTCTCGACGGCCACCCCGCCGATCGCCTTGAGAGCGCCGGTACGGCCGTCGAAGGACGCCGGGCCGAGGGTGATCAGCTTCTCGCCGCGCACCGGCCGGTCGGTGGCCGCGACGGAGGGCCGTGCCGGTGAAGAAGCCGGCAGCTGGCCCCACGCGACGACATGGCCCTTCGCCGCCCAGGCCGTGTCGGACGCCAGCAGCGCCCGCACGGTCCACTGCGCCTCCGCACCCTCGTGCGCCGGCGGCTGCGGCAGCTTCAGGTCCGCCAACTCACCGGGAGCCAGCGCGGGCACCGACAGCGTGCCGGCCTCGACCGTCTCGCCGTCCACCTGGTACGACCACTCGAAGGCGAGCGCGGACAGGTCGGCGAAGTCGTACTTGTTCGTGACGCGTACGGCGCCCTCGGCGCCCTCGATGCGGACGGGCTCGATGACCTTCTTGTACTCGATCAGGCCGGGGGAGGGCGTGCGGTCCGGGAAGATCAGGCCGTCGCAGACGAAGTTGCCGTCGTGCAGCTCCTCGCCGAAGTCGCCGCCGTAGGCGTAGCCGAGCTCGGCATGGCGCACGCCGTGGTCGATCCACTCCCAGATGAAGCCGCCCTGGAGCCGGTCGTACTTCTCGAACAGCTCCTGGTAGTCGGCGAGGCCGCCGGGGCCGTTGCCCATGGCGTGGGCGTACTCGCACTGGATGAACGGCAGCCCGCGCCGCCCCAGCGTGCCCCCGTCCAGCTCCTTGCCGATCTGCTCGACCTCGGCGTGGGTGGCGTACATGCGCGAGTAGACGTCGGTGTCCCGGCAGTTCCAGTCGCCCTCGTAGTGCACGAGCCGCTCGGGGTCGCGCCCGTGGATCCACTCGGCCATCGCGGTCAGACCACGGCCGGTGCCGGCCTCGTTGCCCAGCGACCAGAAGACGATGGAGGGGTGGTTCTTGTCGCGCTCGACCATGCGGGCCGCACGGTCCAGGAGGGCCGGGGTCCAGCGGTCGTCGTCGACGGGGTTGTCCCGCCAGCCCTGCTCGGTGAAGCCGTGGGTCTCCAGGTCGCACTCGTCGATGACCCACAGGCCGTACTCGTCGCACAGGTCCAGGAAGGCCGGGTGCGGCGGGTAGTGCGAGGTGCGCACGGCGTTGATGTTGTGCCGCTTCATCAGCAGCACGTCCTCGCGCATGGTCGCGAGGTCGAGGGTGCGGCCCCTCTCCGGGTGCCATTCGTGCCGGTTGACGCCCTTGAACAGGATCGCCTTGCCGTTGACCTTGATCAGGCCGTCCTCTAGCGCGACCGTACGGAAACCGATCCGCAGCGGGACCCGCTCGCCCTCGGTGACCAGTTCGCCGTCGTAGAGCCGGGGGCTCTCGGCGCTCCACGGGGCCACCAGGGCCGTCACGGACTCACCGGTGGCGACATCGATGTCGAGCGCGGGGACGAGCACCCGCCCGTCGACGTCGGAGTCGACGCGCAGGGTGCCCTCGCCGCTGAGGTGGTCGTAGGAGGCGTGCACGAAGAAGTCCTGGACGCTGCCCGCCGGGCGGTGCAGCAGCGTGACCTCACGGAAGATGCCCGGCAGCCACCACTGGTCCTGGTCCTCCAGGTAGGACCCGGCCGACCACTGGTGCACACGGACCGCGAGGACGTTGCCCTTCGGCTTCAGCAGATGGCCGACCGCGAACTCGTGCGCGAGCCGGGAGCCCTTGAACTCGCCGATGTCCGTGCCGTTGAGCCAGACCCGGGCGCAGGACTCGACACCGTCGAACCGGATGACGGCGCCTCCCTCGGAGAGAGCGGGCCAGTCCTCCGGCAGGTCGAAGACGCGCAGGTGGTCGCCGGTCGGGTTCTCGGTGGGGACGTGCGGCGGGTCCACCGGGAAGGGGTAGAGGTGGTTGGTGTAGGCGGGCAGCCCGAAGGCGCCGTCCCCCTGGAGGACCCAGTGCCCGGGGACCGTGACCTCGGCCCAGCCGTCGGCGTCGTATCCCTCCTCGGCGAAGGAGTCGTCCTCGGCGTCTGCGGTCGCCGAGAGCCGGAAGCGCCAGGCGCCGTCGAGGGGCAGAACCTTCGCGTCGGAGGTGGCGTACCAGGCGCGGGGCGGGAGGGCCCCGCTGCCCGGGGACACGTCCTCGACGTAGTCGAAAGCGCTGCTGGTGGTGCGGAAGGACATCGGTCTCCAGGTCCTGAGAGAAGGTGTCAGCCCTTGATGCCGGTCTGCGCGATTCCCTGGACCAGCCAGCGCTGGAGGAAGACGAACACGAACACCAGGGGCAGGATGGAAATGGCGGTGGCCATGAAGATCAGGTGGAAGTTGACGGTCTGGTTGGTCGTGAAGGAGGACAGTGCGACCTGGACGGTCCAGGAGCTCGGGTCCTGGCCGATGACCAACGGCCACAGGAAGGCGTTCCAGCCGCTGATGAACGTGATCGTGGCCATCGCCGCGAAGAAGTTCAGCGAGTTGGGTACGACAATGCGCCAGTATGCGCCCCAGTAACCGAGCCCGTCCACGCGTGCCGCCTCCTCCAGCTCCTTCGGGAACCCGAGGAAGTACTGCCGGAAGAGGAAGCAGGTGAAACCACTGAACAGGCCCGGGATGATCAGACCGCGGTAGGTGTCGATCCAGCCGAGGGACGAGACCAGCACGAAGCTCGGCACGAAGGTGACGGCGGTGGGGACCATCAGGGTCGCGAGGACGACGTAGAAGACCTTGTTGGCGTGCTTGTAGGGGATGCGTGCGAGGCCGTAGCCGGCCAGGGAGCAGATCAGCAGGGTGCCGACGGTCATGGAGACGGCGATCACCGTCGAGTTCCACATGGACCTGGCGAAGTCGACCGTCGGGTCGCTGAACAGCTCGCTGATGTTGCCCCACTGGAAGGAGGGGAGCAGTTTCCAGTTCTCGCCCGTGATCTCCGGGTCCGTGGAGAGGGAATTGCGGAGGATCAGGTAGAAGGGGAGCAGGAACAGCAGGGCGGCGACACTGACGGCGATGTACAGGCCCGCGTTGCCGAGGACGCCGCCGCGCTGCTTGCGGCGCTCCTTGCCCACCTGAGGTGCGGTGGTGGTCACTTGGAGTCCTCCCCCCTTCCGAAGCCCATGAACTTGCCCTGGAGGAGTGTGACGGCGCAGATCAGCACCGTGAGGATGACGGCGCCCGCGCTGCCGGCGCCGTAGTCCTGGTTGTCGCCGAGGGCTGTCTTGTACAGGACCATGAGCGGCGTCTGACCCCAGGTCGCCTTGGTCGTGACGATGTTGAAGAACTCGTCGAACGCCTGGTAGGCGGCGACGAGCAGCAGCAGGATCACCGCGGTCGAGGTGGCGCGCAGCTGGGGCAGCGTGATGTACCGGAAGGTCTGCCAGCCGGACTTGGCGCCGTCGATCGCGGCCGCCTCGTACAGCTCCGCCGGGATGTTCTGCAGCGCCGCCAGGAACAGGATCATGTAGAACCCGGACTGCAGCCACAGGCGTACGGTCACGATGACCAGCCAGTACCAGGGCGGGTTCGGGTCGGACAGGTAGGCGATGTTGTCGACGCCGAACCAGCCGAGCACCGTGTTCATCAGGCCGAAGCGGACCCCGGTGAAGATGGACATCTTCCAGATCAGCGCGGCGGCGACGTAGGACACGGCGGTCGGCAGGAAGAACACCGACCGGAAGAACGCCCGCATGAACCGCAGCCGGTGCACCAGCATCGCCAGGGCCAGGGACAGGGCCCAGGTGAGCGGCACGATGAGCGCGGCGAACACCGTGAACGTCACCAGGGAGCCGGTGAAATTGGCGTTCGTCAGCATGCTCTTGTAGTTGTCGAGGCCGATGAACTTGCTCGGCGTGACGGTGAAGCGCGCGTCGAAGAAGCTGAGCCAGATGCTCCAGACGATCGGCACGAAGACGAAGATCGCCAGGCCGATGAGGAACGGCCCGGTGAAGAGCCAGAAGTTGAAGGTCGGGTTGCCCCGTAGGCCCCGCCGCGGCCGGGCCGGTGAGGCCTTGGCCGGGGCGGGCTGGGCGACCCCGCGCGTGGTGGTGGTCGACATGTCGTGGTTTCTCCGTCGACCTATCCGAAGAGCTTCTTGAGCTCTGCGTTGACCTTCTTCTCCGCGGTGGCGAGCGCGGCGTTCGGGTCGCCGTTCTTACGGACGCTGTTGGCGAACGCGTCGGTCAGGGCGGTGATCATCGCCTGGGTCCAGCCGATGTTGTCGAAGTGCCCGAACTCGTTGAAGAGCTTGACGCCCTCGGCCGGCAGACCCGTCTTGAGCTTGGTGGCGGACTGGGCGATGGAGGTGCGCGGCGGGATGTGGAAGCCGTACGAGGTGGCCCAGTCCTCCTGGTACTGCTTCTGGTCGATCCACAGCCACTTGACGTATTCCTTGGCCGCGTCGACGTTCTTGCCCTTGGCGTTGACGAACATCGACCAGCCGCCGTTGTAGACCGACTGCTTGCCGTTGTCCCCGACCTTGGGGAAGGGGAAGACGCCGAGGTCGTCGCCGAGGGCCTTCTGCATGGCGGGCATCGCCCACATGCCGCAGAACTGGATGGCGCACAGGCCCTGGTTGATCGTGGACGGGTCCCAGTAGTCGGCCGGGGCGTCAAGGAGCAGGTTGCCGCTGGTGAACAGTTGGCGGAGCTGCTTCATGCCGGCGACGACCGCGTCCGTGTGGAAGGCGGGCTTGTTGTCGGGGGTGAGGGTGTCGGCGCCGGCCGACCAGAGGAGCGGGTTGATGGCCGGGGTGAGGTCGTTGCCGAGGAAGACGCCCTTGACCTTGCTGGTGGTCAGCTTCTCCGCCGCCACGAGTAGCTCGTCGAGGGTGGTCGGCACCTCGACCTTGGCCTTCTCCAGCATCGACTTCCGGTAGAAGAAGAACTGCGGGTCGTCGATCATGCGGACGCCGTATATCTTCCCGTCCACCGTGTGCGACTTGATGTCGGCCGGATTGAAGTCGTCCTTGACCGGGTCGATGATGTCGGTCAGGTCGGCCACCTGCCCGCTCTTGACCATCTGGATCTGCGGGTGGAACTCGAAGACGTCGGGCGCCTTCTTGGTGAGCAGGGCCGCGAAGAGCGCGGACTCGAAGTTGCTGCCCGTGATCCAGTTGGTCCTCACGTCGGCCTTCTTGTAGGCCGCCGCGTACCGCTTGATGGCCTGCTCCGTGCCCGCCTCGCCGTACGCGTGGAAGTACTGGACGAGCCCGTCGCCCGATCCGCCACCGCTGCGCCCCGTGTTGCCGCCGCACGCGGCCAGCCCGCCGGCGGCGGCAAGACCCATCCCGGCCTGCAGAACGCTTCGACGGTTCCAGTGGTTGTTGCTCATTGCCGACATGCTGACGTCCTTGTCTCGAATACGGCTGCGACTCTGTGCCAAGGCTCTGCGGCTCAGTGCCAGGTGGCTCAAATGGACCTGCGGTGCGGGACGTTAACCTTCGGCTAAGGCTTCGGCAAGGGGTTGGACGAAGTCTGCTCGAAGCGTTGTGCGGCGTTCGGGATACCGGACGGCTCGGGATCGCGGGCCGCCGCACCAGCGGCCCGCAACCCCCTTGCGGATGTGCTGTGTTAGTGCCTGAACCAGGCCTGGTTGGTCCCGCCGTTGCAGGTCCACAGGCCGACCTTGCTGCCCTCGGCCGTCGCCTGTCCGCCGACGTCCAGGCAGGTGCCGGACGCCTCGCTGACGACTTGGCCGTTGGAGTTCAGCAGCCATTGCCGGCTGCCGTCACGGGTTGCCTCCGGGCTCGTCGTGAGTCCCGAACTCCCCGCGGTCAGATAGCCGTTCACGCCCTTCAGACGGCCCTTCGCGTCGTACGACCACACCTGCTCGGGCCCGCCCGTGCAGCTCGTGATCACCGCACCCGAGGCGTTCGCGGTCAGGCACTTGCCGGACTGCTTGCCCTGGAGCGCGCCCGCGACCACCGACGTGCCGTGGCCCTTCTGGTCCAGGACGTACGTCGTGATGGACCGGGCCGGCAGGGTCGCCGAGGCTGTGCCGCCCTTGACCGACGGCTTGGTGACGTTCGCCCAGCTCTCGGTCGCCGAGGTCCGCACGGCCTTGCTCGCGCGCACCGGAGCCTTGCTGTTGAAGTGCAACTGCAGGGCGGTGTCGGTGGTGTTGTGGTTGTTGACCACCGCCACCCACTTGCCGTGGTCGTCGTACGTCGACACCTCGACGCCGTCCGGTACGCCGGTCACGTTGTGCGCGACCGAGCCCGGCCGGACGAACTTGCTGTACTGGCCGAGCGCGTAGTAGCGCTTGGTGAAGTACAGGGTCTGGTTGCCGTTGCCGGCGTAGTTCGGGTCGTAGTAGATCAGGCCGTCGTTCCAGCCCTCGTCGTTGCGCGCGAGAGCGTCGGAACCGATCATCTCGGACAGGGCGACCCACCACTGGAACGCCGAGTCGTGCGCGGTCGCGAAGTCCTTGTAGATGATCCGCGAGAGATTCAGACCGCCGTCGATCGTGGGGTCGTACTCCTGCGCCCAGCCCGTGCCGCCCTTGCCGAAGCAGCAGATCTCCGTGGACCAGGACTGCTTGCCGACCGACCTGGACGTCTCGTAGATCTTCGCCCGCTGATCGTCGCCCGGGTTGTTGTACGTGTGGTGGGCGAGCTTGTCGACGTACTGGGCGGTGCCCGGCTGCGAGATCCACTGCGGGACCTCGGTGTTGAAGCTGACCGTGCTGCTGGACTCGTCCGCGATGATGCCGGTCCGCTGGTGCCGGGCCCGTTGCTCGGCGCCCAACGCCCGCACGATGTCGTCGCGTTGGTCGACCGGGACCAGCATGCCCTCCTGGCCGCAGTCGTCGAAGCTGTTGGTCGGCTCGTTGAACGGGCTGATGTAGTCGAACTTCACGCCCTGCTGGGCGAAGTGGGCGGTGACGTCGGCGACGTACTTCGCGTAGTCCTGCGTGTTCTCCGCCTTCAGATAGCCGCCGCAGCTCTTGGCGTTGGTCTTCCACCGCGCCGGCGCGCTGTTGACGAAGGCGATCAGGTCCTTCACGCCGTACTTGGCGGCCGCGTACAGGAACGTACGGCCCGCCCTGTCCTTGCTCCAGTCGTAGGACCCGTCGTCGTTCACGAAGGTCTCGGGGGCGCGCGGCGCGTAGGTCACGCCGGTTCCGCCCCCGCCGATGTTGTAGCGGTAACTGCTGAGCGCCAGGCCGTCCTTGGAGAACAGCAGCCTGGACACCCGGGCCTGGACCTTCGGGTCGAAGTTCTTCAGGTCGTTGACCCACCAGGCACCCGAGGCACCGATGTTGTCGATGGTCTGGGCGGCGTGCGGGGAGACTTCGGCCACCGTGGGGGTGGCGGCCGACGCCGGCGGAGCGGATATCAGCGGTCCCGCGACAGCGAACGCGGCTGCGGCTGTCAGCAGGGCCGATCTCCTGCGGTGGGGGTGAGACACGTGCATCCCTTCCGTCGTCATGAAGGTGGTGCGGTACGGCTCCTAGCGGGAGTTGTGCGCCTTCGGGCGTGCCGGGGTGGTGCGTTTCACGGACCTCTGCCCGACCGACTGGAGAGCCCCTTCGAGCGCGAACGTCGCCGCGCCCAGGCACGCCGGGTCCGTCGGGATCGGGGAGAGGACGATCTCGGTGGCGGCCATCGGCCGGGGCAGCGCGTGCCGGGCGACGGCCTCGCGCACCTCCGCGACCAGGGGCTCCCCGAGGGCGGCCGCGACCCAGCTGCTGAGCACGACCACCTCCGGGTTGAACAGGTTGACCAGGTGCGCGATGGAGGCGCCCAGATAGCGGGCGGTGTGCCGGACGACCTCGATCGCCACCGGGTCCCCGGTGCGCATCCCCCGGGCCAGAGCGTCGACCGTCGCCGTCTGGTCGCCCGGGTGCAGCAGTTCGCTGTCGGGGCTCAGCTCCCGCAGGTTCAGCATGATCCCGGGCGCGCCCACGTACGTCTCCACGCAGCCGTGGTTGCCGCAGCGGCACAGGCGTCCGTCCAGGACGATCGTGTTGTGGCCCCACTCGCCGGCGCTGTTGGACACGCCCCGGTGCAGTGCGCCGCCCAGGACGAGCCCGGCCCCCACGCCGGTCCCGAGGGTGACCACCACGGCGTTCCCGCTCCCGCGCGCGGCCCCGAACCACAGCTCCGCCACGGCGACGGCACGCAGCGGGTTGTCCAGGTAGAGGGGGTAGGCGATGTACTCGGAGAGCAGGTCGACCAGCGGCACGTCGTGCCAGTCCCAGTTGGGCGCGTACTCCGAGATGCCGGTCGCGCGGTCCACCTGCCCCGGCACGCTCACGCCCACGCCGAGCACCCGGGCGCCCTCGATCCCGGCCTGGGTGACCACCGAGCCGACGGCGGCGGCGACATGGCCGACCACCTGCTCGGGGAGGCTCTCGCCGGGGTGGACGTCCTCCTCGGCGCGGGCCAGGACGTTCAGCGCGAGGTCGAACAGCTCGACGTGGACGTACGTCTCCGCGATGTCGACGCCGATCAACGCGCCCCCCGACGCGTTGACGGCCACGAGGCCCCTCGGACGCCCGCCGGCCGACTCCTCGAACCCGACCTCCGTGATCATCCGGAGATCGAGCAGCTCGCCCACGAGCGTGGCGACGGTGGCCAGGCTCAGCCCGGTGGCCGCCGCCAGCTCCTGCCGGGAGGTGGGCGACTCGGCGATGATCTGGCGCAACACCTCATAGCGGTTCGCGGTGCGGATGTCGCGTGATGTGCGCTTCACCGGGCCTGCCCCATCCCTTCGCTCATGCCGGGACGACAGTGGCACCGGCGCGGCGCAAGGCTATGGGCAGCGAGGGACTTTGTACAAGGGGTTAGGAAAGGGGCTTTATAAAGTCAGTCGGCGAGTACGGTCCGCACGAAGGCGTTGGCGAATTTTGCCTCGGGGTCCAGCTCACGCGCCAGCTTCCGGAAGTCGCCGAGGCGCGGGTAGCGCTCGCCCAGCACATCCGTGGGCGTGGTGAAGACCTTCCCCCAGTGCGGCCGCGCGTCGAAGGGGGCCAGTGCCTCCTCCAGTCCGCGCACCACCGGAAGGACGGCCGCGGTGTCCTCGATCCAGGTGAAGTGCAGGGCGACGGTGTCCCGGCCATAAGAGGGGCTCAGCCACTGCTCGTCGGCGGCCACGGTCCGCACCTCGCAGATCTGGAGCACCCCGGCGACCGTCTCCCGGACGGCGTCCACCGCGTGCAGCGCCTCGACGGCGTACGCGCGCGGCAGCAGGTACTCCGACTGGAGTTCGGCCCCGCTGCTCGGCGTGAACTCGGCCCGGAAGTGCGGCAGTCGGTCGTGCCAGGGCCCCGGCACCCCGAACTGCTCGGTGCAGTTGACCGCGGGCATGCCCGGCACCGGGTGCATCTTCTCGCCGGCGGGCGCGGCCCACGGGAAGTCCGCGAGGGGCTGGTCCGTCCGCCGCTTGACCCAGACCTGCCGGAAGCCCGGCGCCCCCCAGTCGGTGAACAGGCTGACGCTGTACGCCGTCGACATGACCGTTCCGAAGGCCGCCGAGTCCAGCCCGGCGAGGGGGAGTTCGGTGAAGACGTACTGCTCCACGTCGAAGGACGGCACGAGGTCCAGGGTGAGCGCGGTGACGACACCGAGCGCCCCCAGGGAGGTGACCGCGCCGCCGAAACGCGGGTCGTCCCGGCCGATGGTCAGCGGGGAGCCGTCCGCGGTGACCAGCTCCACCTCACGCACGGCCGACGCGAGCGGACCGTTGCCGACGCCCGAGCCATGGGTGCCGGTCGCCACCGAGCCGGCCACCGAGATGTGCGGCAGTGACGCCATGTTGGGCAGCGCGAGACCGTGGGTCTGGACCGTGCGGGCCAGTTCGGCGTACCGGACGCCGCCCGAGACCCGTACCGTACGGGCCTCGGTGTCCACGTCGATCACCGGCGGCAGGTCGGCGATCGACAGCAGGACGCCCTCCGGGCCCGGCTCGGCGATCTCGTTGAAGGAGTGCCCGCTGCCCAGCACCCGCACCCGTGCGCTGTCCGCGACCAGGGCGGCGAGCCCGTCGAGCGAGCGGGGCCGGTGCAGTTCCCTGGCGGAGTAGGTGATGTTCCCCGCCCAGTTGGTGATCGTCTCCGACATGTCCGTCGTTCCTCCCGGGAGTGCGTATGCGTTGACCCTCTCATTTGTCGGGGCCTACGGTAGAGAGCGTTTTCTACAACCTTTCCGCAGGTATGGAGGGCCATCACCTTGCCCGAGCGACCTCAGGCGCTGTTCGCCATGACCGCGGAGAACGTGCCGCTCGTCTTCCCGCCCGAGGTGCTGGCGCGACTGCGGGAATGGGTGGACATCGACCCCGCTCTGGTGGCCGAGGATCTCACCGACCCGGCCTTCGCGGACGTCCTGGCCCGCACAGAGATCCTCGTGACCGGCTGGGGCTGCCCCCGGCTGGACGCGGCCGTCCTCGACGCGGCCCCGAAGCTCCGGGCCGTCCTGCACTCGGCCGGGTCGGTCAAGGGCTTCGCCACCCCCGAGGTCTGGCGGCGCGGGATCGCCGTGTCCTCGGCCGCCGAGGCCAACGCGGTGCCCGTCGCCGAGTACACGCTCGCCATGATCCTGCTCGCCGGCAAGGACGTCCTCGTGCGCCGCGAGCGGCTGCGTGCCGAGCGGGCCGCTCCCGGCTGGGGGGTCGTGCCCGGCATCGGCAACCACGGGCGGCGGGTCGGGGTGATCGGGGCGTCCCGGATCGGGCGGAAGGTGATCGAGCTGCTGCGGCCGTTCGACCTTTCGGTGAGCCTGAGCGACCCGTACGTCGACGAGGCGGGGGCCGCGGAGCTGGGCGTCCCCTTGATGGGGCTGGACGACCTGCTGAGCACCTCGGAGATCGTGACCGTCCACGCCCCGGAGACCCCCGAGACCCGGCACCTGATCGGCCGCCGCGAACTGGCCCTGATGCCGGACGGAGGGGTCCTGATCAACACCGCGCGGGGGAGCCTGGTCGACACGGACGCCCTCGTGGACGAACTGCGCACCGGCCGCCTGTCCGCGGTCCTCGATGTCACCGACCCGGAGCCGCTGCCCGCCGACTCCCCCCTCCACGACCTTCCGGGCGCCTTCGTCACCCCGCACCTCGCGGGCTCACAGGGCAACGAGCTGGCGCGGCTGGGGCTGGCGGTCGCCGAAGAGGCGGAGCGGATGGTGTCCGGGACGGGGCTCGCGTTTCCGGTGGACTACGCCGGGCTGGAGCGGACGGCCTGAGCTGCGGATTTCGTTGTCATTCGGCTAATTCGCAGTCCAGAGGGGCTGAATACTGGTCTCGGAGCCGCTGAATCAGTAGCGTCCTGGTTCATGGTTCCCGATCGGCTTCCCGAGACCGACCTCACCCGCCACCGGCGCCTGCGCGAGCAGGGCAGTCTGGACCGGGCCGACCTGGAGGCGATCCTCGACGCGGGGTTCGTCTGTCACCTCGGGGTCGTGGTCGAGGGGCGGCCGCTGGTCGTGCCCACGGTGTACGGGCGGGACGAGCGGCAGCTCTACCTGCACGGCTCGGTCGCCAGTCGCAGCCTCGCGGGCGGTGTGCCGGTCTGTGTCACCGTCACGCACGTCGACGGGCTGGTCCTCGCGCGGTCCGTCTTCGAGCACGGCGTCAACTACCGCAGCGCCATGATCCACGGCGAGGCCCGCAAGGTGACCGACCCGCAGGAGAAGCTGGCGGGCCTGCGCCTGCTGACCGAACACGCGGCGCCCGGACAGTGGTCGTACGCCCGGCAGCCCAGCCGGAAGGAGCTGGCGGCCACCACCCTGCTCGCCCTCCGCCTCGACGAGGCCTCCGTCAAGATCCGTACCGGCGCGCCCGACGACGGCGACGGACCCGACGCCGAGCTGGGGCTGTGGGCCGGTGTGCTTCCGCTCACCTCGGTGTGGGGCACGCCGGTTCCGGACCTGACACTGCCTCCGGAAACACCCATACCGCCCCACATCGCACGCCGTGAGGGGACCCGGCACGGATGATGTCCGAGCGAGGGCATACCGTGAGGAGTCGTACGTCCGATCCGGGAGGAGACACGGGATGGGCAGCCGTACCGCGCTGGTCGAAGATCTGATGGAGCGGTTTCCGCAGGTTCCGCGGGAAGCCGTCTTCAAGGAGGACCTGCTGCGAGGTGGCGTGGCCTTCGACCCGTCAGCCCTCAGCGACAACGAGTCCGGTGAGGTGAAGCCGAAGTCGTACTTCATCTTCTCCTTCGACCACGGCACCCTGCCGGAGCTGGGTGAGGCCGCGCTGCGCCGGCCGCCGGAGGAGATCATCCTCACCGGCGGGCCGTACGACCTCAGGCGGACCGTGGTGTCGGTGCGGGTGAACCCCGCCTCGCCCTACCGCGTGGCAGCCGATGACTCCGGCATGCTCGGGCTCTACCTCGACGGCAAGCGGATCGCCGACGTGGGTGTGCCGCCGATGCCGGAGTACTACCGGCACAAGCTCTCCAGCGGGAAGTCCGTCATGGAGGTCGCCCCGACCATCCAGTGGGGCTACCTGATCTACCTGACCGTCTTCCGGGTCTGCCAGTACTTCGGCGCCAAGGAGGAGTGTCAGTACTGCGACATCAACCACAACTGGCGCCAGCACAAGGCGGCCGGGCGGCCGTACACCGGGGTGAAGGACGTCGACGAGGTCCTTGAAGCCCTGGAGATCATCGACCGCTACGACACGGCGAAGACGTCGACCGCCTACACCCTGACCGGCGGTGCCATCACCTCCAAGCTCCAGGGCCGTGACGAGGCCGACTTCTACGGCATGTACGCCAAGGCCATCGAGGAGCACTTCCCGAACCGCTGGATCGGCAAGGTCGTGGCCCAGGCGCTGCCGAAGGACGACGTGCAGCGGTTCAAGGACTACGGCGTGCAGATCTACCACCCCAACTACGAGGTGTGGGACGAGTACCTCTTCAAGATGTATTGCCCGGGCAAGGAGCGCTATGTCGGCCGGGACGAGTGGCACAAGCGGATCCTGGACTCGGCGGACGTCTTCGGGGCGCGCAATGTGATCCCCAACTTCGTGGCGGGCGTGGAGATGGCTGAGCCCTTCGGCTTCAAGACGGTCGACGAGGCCATCGCGTCCACCACCGAGGGCCTGCGGTTCTTCATGTCGCACGGCATCACGCCCCGCTTCACCACCTGGTGCCCCGAGCCGACGACTCCGCTCGGCAAGGCCAACCCGCAGGGCGCGCCGCTGGAGTACCACATCCGGCTGCTCCAGGCCTACCGCCAGACCATGGACGACTTCGGTCTCTCCTCGCCCCCCGGCTACGGCCCGCCCGGACCCGGCCGTGCCGTGTTCTCGGTGAGCTCCTTCATGGACAGCCTTCCGGAGGCCCCGGAACCGGCCGAGGCGGCCGAGGTCTGACGGCTCCGGCACCGGTCGAGGCCGAGGTCCGCCCCGCACGCGCGGGGCGGACCTCGGCCTCAGTCGGTTCCTGCCGCCGGCCGACCGGCGCCGAGTCCCATCGGGCCTCCGGGCGACGTGATTCCGCGTTACGGCTGGTTCCTGTGTGGCGGGATTGATACGTTCCCGCTTCCGGTCCGTACACAAGGGCGTGACTCCGCGCAGCAATATGCCGTGGGGGAGTGGACCGAACCCTCGGTAATCGATTTGAATAGCCTGCTTGTCAGTTGTGCGGGAGACGTGAAAGGCTCCTGTCCTGCCGCGAGGTTCCCCCCAACTCCTTTGCCAGTATGGCGAGTTGACCTCGCTTTGGATGCAGGAGACCCATGCCCGACCTGCCGACCCCCCAGGACGCCGCCGAGGCCGCGCTGTTCTCCGAGTGCTGGGATGCCGTGCTGTCGTACGCCGATCTGTGCACGGCCGGCTCCACGGCCGCCGGCGAACTGGCCACGGAGGCGTTCTCCCTCGGCATGCGCGAGGCCCGGGAGGCGGAGGCCGCCGTCCGCGGTGCCGGTCGCCGTCCGGCCCGGCTGCCCCGGATACCCCTGCTGCTCACCGCCGTTCGCACCACCGCGGCCGACTGGGAGACACAGGGCCTCGGCCACCGGCTCGACCCCGATCTGCGCCTGTGGCTCAACTCCGACAAGGCCGCCCGCTACACCGGGCCGCCGCTGCAGCGCCCCATCGCCCTGCGCGGACTGCGCGATCTGCAGGCGGCGGACGCCGAACTGCTGTGGCTGGCCGAGGTGGAGGCGCTGCCGCTGCCCGTGGTGGCCCGTCGGCTCGGCCTTGACCCGGCCACCGTGGGCGAAGAACTCGACCAGGTGCGCGGCCTGTTCCGGGACCGCAGCCACCGCAACCACCTCGACATGCCGATGGACGCGCAGTGCCGCAGTTACGCACGGCTGCTGGACGCCGTCACCCGCTCCACCTCCGGTGAGGCCCCGGTCGACCTCTCCCGCCATCTCGCGCGGTGCCAGCAGTGCGCGGAGGCCGCCGCCTGTCTTCGACTGCACGGCGGCGGGCTGCCCGCGGCCCTCGCGGGCGGGGTGATCGGCTGGGGCGGGCTCGCCTATCTGGAGCGCCGCCGCCGGGCCGCCGAGGTGCGTCTCGGTGCCGGGCGCCCGCTCGCCCTGGAGAGCGGGTCCCCCCACCCCGGCGCCCACAAGGCGAAGGTGGCGCGCAACGGGCTGCTCGTCGCCGCCGTCCTTGTCTCCCTGCTCGCCCTCGCGGTCTCGATGATGCCGGGCGACGACATGAAGAACGGTGCCGCGGGGCCCGGCACCACCGCCGAGGGCCAGCCGGTGGCCAACCCCACCTTCTCCGTCCCCGCCGCCACCTCGCGGGCGCCCGGCTCTGCGCGGCCCTCCGGGACTCCCACGGGGAACCCGTCGGAGTCCACGGGGGCGACGAACTCCGACCCGGAACCCCAGGGCACCTCCTCGGCCGGCGCCGAGGAACCGGAGCCCGGCGAGAGCGCCGCACCGGCCTGCCGCTTCGAATACTCCCTCGTCAACCAGTGGCCCGACGGCTTCCAGGCCGAGGTCACCCTCACCACCACCGAGGCGCTCGACGACTGGCGGGTCACCTGGTCCTTCAAGGACGGCCAGAAGGTGACGCAGATGTGGGACGCGAACTTCACCCAGAGCGGCTCGAAGGTCACCGCGACCGCCGCCGCCTACAACAAGTCGGTCGCCGCGGACGGTTCGCTCTCTTTCGGATTCCTCGCCTCCTGGCAGAGCAAGAACGCCCCGGCCTATGACTTCTCCCTCAACGGGCAGGAGTGTGCCAAGTCCTGACCGGGAATCAGTTCGTGCCTCCAGGGCCTACTTGGCGGCCCACAACCCCCGGACGTGCCCGATGTGCCGGGTCATGACCTCGTGGACCGCCCTCTCGTCGCGGGCGATCAGCGCGTCGAGGAGTTCGAGGTGCTCCTCGGCGGAGGCCAGCAGCCGGCCGGACTTCACCAGCGGGGTGAGGCCGTAGAGACGTGACCGTTTGCGGAGGTCGCCGACCACCTCGACCAGGTGGGTGTTGCCCGCGAGGGCGAGCAGGCCGAGGTGGAAGCGGGTGTCGGCCTCGACGTACGCGATCAGATCGCCGGACACCGCCGCCTGGACGATCTCCCGGGCGGCCGGACGCAGCGCCTCCAAGGAGACCGGGTCGGCGGTCGAGGCCAGCTCCACCACGGTGGGGATCTCGATGAGCGAGCGGATGTGGGTGTACTCGTCGAGCTGCTTCTCGGAGACCGCGGTGACCCGGAACCCCTTGTTGGGGACGGTGTCGACCAGGCCCTCCTTGGCGAGGTCGAGCATGGCCTCGCGCACGGGCGTGGCCGACACACCGAAGCGGGCGGCGAGCGCGGGCGCCGAGTACACCTGCCCCGGGAGGAGTTCGCCCGCGATCAGCGCGGCCCGCAGGGCATCGGCGACCCGCTCCCGGTAGCTGCTCTTCTTTCCGCCGAGAACGGGAAGAGCGGGGGTGCTGGATCGCTGGGCGGCCATGAGGGGCATCTCCTAGTGGTGCAATGTCACGCGGCACCCGGCATTATCCTCGACGCCCGCAGGGCTCACAGGACGAATCCCGCCGGGAACGGATCGGTCGGGTCGAGCAGGTACTGGGCCGTGCCGGTGATCCACGCGCGCCCGGTGAAGCTGGGCAGCACGGCGGGACGGCCCGCCACCTCGGTCGTGCCGAGCAGCCGGCCCGTGAACCGCGTCCCGATGAAGGACTCGTTCACGAACTCGGTGTGCAGCGGGAGTTCACCGCGCGCGTGCAACTGGGCCATGCGCGCGCTGGTGCCGGTGCCGCAGGGGGACCGGTCGAACCAGCCGGGGTGGATGGCCATCGCGTGCCGGGAATGCCGGGCGGTGGCACCGGGCGCGATCAGATGGACGTGGTGACAGCCGCGGATGGACGGATCCTCCGGGTGGACGGGCTCCTCCTCGGCGTTGATCGCCGCCATGAGGGACAGCCCGGCCTTCAGGATGTCGTCCTTCCGGGTCCGGTCGAAGGGCAGCCCGAACTCCTCCAGCGGCAGAATGGCGTAGAAGTTGCCGCCGTATGCCAGGTCGTATGTCACCGTCCGCCCGTCGGCCAGTGCGATCTTGCGGTCCAGGGCGACGGAGAACGAGGGCACGTTCTGGAGGGTGACGTTCTTGGCCCGGCCGTCCTCCACCGCGACCTCGGCGATCACCAGGCCCGCCGGGGTGTCGAGCCGGATCGTGGTGACCGGCTCCACGACCTCGACCATCCCGGTCTCCACCAGCACCGTGGCCACCCCGATCGTGCCGTGCCCGCACATCGGCAGATAGCCCGAGACCTCGATGTAGACGACCCCCCAGTCGCAGTCCGGGCGGGTCGGCGGCTGGAGGATCGCGCCGCTCATCGCCGCGTGCCCGCGCGGCTCGTTCATCAGGAGCTGCTTGATGTCGTCGCGGTGCTCACGGAAGTACAGCCGCCGCTCGTTCATGGTCGCGCCGGGGATCGTGCCGATCCCGCCGGTGATCACGCGGGTGGGCATGCCCTCCGTGTGCGAGTCGACGGCGTGCAGGACGAGTTTGCTGCGCATGACACTCCTGGTGGTCGGAGGGACGGTTCGAGGCTCACACGAGCCCGGCCGCGACCGCCCTCTCGGTCGCGGCCCGCACGACGGCCTCCTGCTCGGGCAGCAGCGGGACCCGCGGCGGACGGCACCTTCCGCCGTGGCGGCCCACGAGGTCCATGGACAACTTGATCGCCTGCACGAACTCGACCCTGGAGTCCCAGCGCAGCAGCGGGTGCAGCTGCTCGTACAGCTTCTTCGCGGTGGCGAGGTCGCCGCCGACGGCGGCCCGGTACAGCTCGACCGACGACCTGGGCAGCGCGTTGGGGTACCCGGCCACCCAGCCCTTCGCCCCGGCGAGCGCCAGCTCCAGCAGGACGTCGTCGGCGCCGATCAACAGGTCGAGTTCGGGGGCGAGTTCGGCCAGCTGATAGGCGCGCCGGACGTCACCTGAGAACTCCTTGACCGCCCGGATCCACCCCTCGGCGTGCAGCTTGGCCAGCAGCTCGGGCACCAGGTCGACCTTGGTGTCGATGGGGTTGTTGTAGGCCACGATCGGCAGGCCCGCCTTCGCGACCTCGGCGTAGTGCGCGAGCACCGACCGCTCGTTGGCGCGGTAGGCGTTGGGCGGCAGCAGCATCACGGACGCACAGCCCGCGTCGCGCGCCTGCTCGGCCCAGCGGCGCGACTCCGCGGAGCCGTACGCGGCGACACCCGGCATCACCCGCTCACCGCCGATCGCGGCCACGGCCGTCTCCACGACCTTGGCCCGCTCCTCGGGCGTGAGCACCTGGTACTCGCCGAGCGAGCCGTTCGGTACGACGCCGTCGCAGCCGTTCTCGACCAGCCAGGCGCAGTGCCCGGCGTACCGGTCGTAGTTCACGGACAGGTCGTCGTTCAGCGGGAGGGCGGTGGCGACGAGGACACCGCGCCAGGGGCGGAGGTCGGTGGTGATCATACGGATTCCCTCTCGGTGAAGTGTGACATTTTACTGTTCCCCGTCTCTCCGGCTCACGGTTCCTCGGACTCCCCGGTCTCCCCGGTCTCTCCGGCGGACTCCCTGTCCTCTCCGGCGCGCGCCAGCACGCCCAGCGGCACCGGCCGAGCGAACGGCCTGCGCCCCGCCGTCTGCGCGCACCCCGCGACTCCGGCCACTCCGGGCTCGCACACCCGGCCCTGGCACCAGCCCATCCCGGCCCGCGTGAGCAGCTTCACGGTCCGCAGATCACCGGCCCCCAGCTCCCGCACCGCCTCCCGCACGGCACCGGCCGACACCTCCTCGCAACGGCACACGACCGTCTCGTCGGTGACCTGCTCGGCCCAGTGCGCGGGCGGCGCGTACACGGAGTCGACGGCGGCGAAGAAGGCCCGCAGCTTCTCCCGGGCGTGCGCGGCGGCCGCCCACTCACCCCGGTCCGGCACCCGCCCGGCCAGCCGTGCCGCGACCGACCGCCCGGCGATGTGCCCCTCGGCGAGGGACAGGGCGGAGCCGCCGATGCCGGTGGTCTCGCCGGCCGCCCACACGCCCGGCACGTCGGTGCGCTGCTCGTCGTCGACGTACACGTCCGTCCCGTCGACCCGGCAGCCCAGCGCGTCGGCGAGGTCGGTGTGCGGCAGCATGCCGTGGCCCACGGCGAGGGCGTCGCAGCCGAGGCGCCGCCGGGTGCCGGGGCGCACCCGTCCGTCCCGGTCGAGGGCGGCGATCGTCACCGCCTCCAGCCGCTCGGCGCCGTGCGCCTGCACGACGGTGTGGCGCAGGAGCGTCCGCACCCGGTGCCGGAGCAACAGGCCCGCGTACCCGGCGCCTTCGGCCACCTTGTCCGGCCGGCCCGCCAGCGCCCGGGACCGCCGTAGGAACGACGTCGGGTCGGCCGAGTCCACCAGCGCGGCGACCGTCGCGCCCGCCGCCGCGAGCCCGGTGGCGACGGTTAGCAGCAGCGGGCCGGTCCCGGCGACGACAGCGGTACGGCCGGGCAGTACGAGCCCGCCCTTGAGCATGGCCTGCGCCCCGCCCGCGGTGACGACACCGGGCAGGGTCCAGCCGGGGAAGGGCAGCACCTTCTCGTAGCCGCCGGTGGCGAGGAGGACCGCGTCGGCGCGCACCTCGGCCGGTTCCTCCTGCTCCGGGCCGATGAGGGCGTGCACGGTGAGCCCGGCGGCACCCCTGCGCTCGACGAACCAGACATGATGATCCGTCAAGTGCCGTACCCGGCCTGCCCGTACGTGTGTGCGCAGTCCGTCCCGCAGTCTCTCCCAGGTCCGCCACTGATGGTGCAGGGCCTGCGGGCGCCGGGCTCCGAGCCCCGGTGCGGGCTGCCGGTAGAACTGCCCGCCCGCCTCCGCCGCCGAGTCGATCAGCGTGACGTGGACGCCGCGTGCGGCTGCCGCGAGGGTGGCCGCGAGCCCGGCCGGGCCCGCGCCGATCACCGCCAGTCCCGGTTCACCCATGGTGGCCCGTCCCCTCCTGCGTGCGGATCGCGTCGCCCGGTCGGAGGGGGACCAGGCAAGCCCGTTGGTTCGGACGGTCGTTGACGGTCACCAGGCAGTCGAAGCAGACGCCGATGCCGCAGAAGATCCCGCGCGGGCGGCCCTCGCCCCGGGTGGTGCGCCAGGAGGTGACCCCCGCGGTCCACAGCGCGGCGGCGACGGTCTGGCCGGGCAGGGCATCGATCTCCCGCCCGTCGAGGGTGACGGTGAAGGCGGGACCGGGTTCGGCGCGCGCCAGTTCCAGCGGATTCACGAGGCCTCCTCGGAGTCGGACGAGGAACCGGACGACGACTTGGACGAGGAGCTGGACGAGGAGGCGAGTGGGGAGACAGGGAAACGGTCGGGCCGGAACGGTGCCAGATCCAGCTCCGGCGCCTCCCCGGCCAGCACCTGCGCGATCAACTGCCCTGTCCCGGTGGACAGTCCGATGCCCGCGCCTTCGTGTCCGCACGCGTGGAACAGGCCGGGCACGCGCGGATCGGGGCCGATCGCGGGCAGGTGGTCGGGCAGGTACGGCCGGAAGCCGAGGTACGTCCGCATCGCGCGCACGTGCTCCAGGAACGGGAACAGCCGGGTCGCGCCCGCCGCCAGCGCTCGCAGTGCGGGCAGCGACAACGAGCGGTCGAATCCCACCCGTTCACGGGTCGCGCCGATCAGGACGGGCCCCGCCGCCGTCCCCTCGACGACCGGCGAGGTCTGCAGGGCCGCCGAGTCGCTGGCCACGTCGGCCACGTAGTCGGCGGCGTACACCTTGTGGCGGACCAGGCGGGGGAGGGGCTCGGTGACGAGGACGAAACCGCGCCGGGGGAGCACGGGGAGGTGCACTCCCGCCAGCGCGGCCAGTTCACCGCCCCACGTCCCGGCGGCGTTGACGACATGTGGCGCGTGGATCTCTCCCCGGCCGGTCCGCACCCCGCGTACGGCACCGCCGGCACCGCGCAGCACCTCCGTCACGGCCGCCCCCGTGGCCAGGCGGGCACCCGAGGCGCGTACGAGACGGGCGGCGGCCAGCGTGGGCATGACCTGCGCGTCCTGGGGATACAGCACACCGCCGGCGAGCCCGGGCGCCACCTGGGGCTCCAGCTCCCGGAGCCGATCCGCGTCCACGGGTACCGCCTCGACGCCCGCGGCCCGCTGCCCGGTCGCGAACTTCTCCAGGGCTTCGAGGCCGTCGGGGGCGGCGGCGACGACCACGCCGCCCTTGAGCTCGTACTCGATCGCGTCGCCGACCTCCTCCGCCAGGTCGGCCCACAACCGGCCGGACAGCAGAGCGAGTCCGAGCTCGGGACCCGGCTCCTTGTCGGAGACCAGGAGATTGCCCTCACCGGCGGCGGTCGTGCCGCCGGCCATCGGGCCGCGGTCGACGACGATCACGTCGAGGCCCGCCCGGGCGGCGTACAGAGCGCAGGCCGCGCCCACCATCCCGGCACCGACGACCACGACATCGCAGGTCAGTCGCTTGCTCACGCCAGTACTATGTCACATGGCTCTCTGGGTGGGAACACCCCGACAGCCGCCCCCCGCCGCGCCCGCCGACCGCCGTCAGTCGATCTCGCTCGGGTCGCCGGACGGGGTCCGGCCCGCGTGGACGTCCTTCAGCCGTGCCGTGCCGAGCTTCACCGCCTGCTCGGTGCTGTCGCCGTCGACTCCGTCGAGGCCGCCGTTGGTGAGGGTGATCGCGTCCGTGCCGACCCGCACCGCCGCGACGTCCAGAGTGAGGGTGGCGGGCGCGCCGCCCGAGGTGCCCTGGACCGTGACCCGCAGCCGCTGCCGGGCGTCGCCCCCCTTGGGCAGGGAGCGCTCGATCACCTGGACCGTGCGCGGAGCGCCGGAGCTGTCCGTCGCCGTGAACTGGTCGCACTTGACCGGCAGGCTCTTCAGCCAGGCGAAGGACGTGTCGAGCCCCGCCCTGTCATAGGCGGCCACCTGGTACAGCAGTCGGGAGTCGCCCTGCTGGAAGCCCGTGAGCGCGGACGCGCCCGACGGCTTGCCCAGGAGATCGTCGCCGTAGAGCCGGTCGAGGAGTTTCTGGCAGTCGGCGGCGTTCGTCTTGGCGGTGAGGAAGTCGGCGACGTCCACCTTGCCGACCAGCATGCTGTCGCGCCAGGTGGCCGCGTTCTTGACCTGGGTCCAGTCGTCCTCCAGGTCCGCCTCGGTCACCAGCGCGGCCCGCGCCCCGGCCGCGGTGAGCGGGGCCGGGGAGGCCTGTGCGAGAGGAGAGGAGGAGATCCGCGTGGTGTCCGCGCGGTCCCGCCCGCCGTCCTCGCCGTCCGAGCACCCGGCGGTCGTCAACAGGACTCCGGCGGCCAGTGCGGGGGCGAGGACACGGAGCGGGCGGAGTGGGCGGTGGGTCATCACGGGGTCTCCTGGAGATGGGGGTCGGCTTCCATGCCACAACCGCTCCTCCCGGACGACCAGCGCACCGGGCTGTTCGAGTGAGGTGGGCGCTCGCGTCGGGGTCCGGAAAACCGGTGGCGCCCCGCACGCCGGCGCCCCTATGGTGAGATCACTTCGCACGGCGGCTCACGGCTGCCGTGCCCCACGAGCAGGAATCAGGGAGGTGTCGACCGATGGCTGTCTTTGCGACGAGCGCTGCCCGCATCCAGATCATCAAGTCCACCTCCGTGGCCGTCGGCTGACACCAACTCCCGGTGCCGGGGCCACCCTTGTGAAGGGTCTCCCTTGACTTCCAGCTCCACTTCTCAGGTTTTCTCCGCTCTCGCTCCCTACGGCTGGGACGAGGACTGGGCGGACGCGTTCGCCCCCTACGAGCCCGAGGGGCTCCTGCCCGGACGCGTGGTCCGGGTCGACCGCGGGCAGTGCGACATCGTCACCGCCGACGGGATGCTGCGGGCCGACACCGCCTTCGTCACCCCGAACGACCCGATGCGGGTGCTGTGCACCGGCGACTGGGCCGTCGTCGAGCCCGCGGGCAATCCGCGGTACGTACGCACGTATCTGCCGCGCCGTACGGCCTTCGTGCGCTCCACCTCCTCCAAGCGGTCCGAGGGGCAGATCCTCGCGGCCAACGTCGACCACGCGATCGTCGCGGTGTCGCTGGCCGTCGAACTCGACCTCGGCCGCATCGAACGGTTCCTGGCCCTGGCCTGGGAGTCCGGCGCCCAGCCGGTGGTCGTGCTCACCAAGGCCGACCTCGTGCCGGACGCGGCGACCCTCGCGCATCTCGTGCAGGACGTGGAGACCACGGCGCCGGGGGTCCCGGTACTGACCGTCAGCGCGCTGGACGGGGAAGGGCTCGACGTCCTCGTCGCGGTCGTCTCCGGCGGTACGTCCGTGCTGCTCGGGCAGTCCGGTGCCGGGAAGTCCACCCTGGCGAACGCGCTCATCGGCGAGGACATGATGACCGTGCAGGCCACGCGGGACGCCGACGGGAAAGGGCGCCACACGACCACGACCCGCAACCTGCTCGCCCTGCCCGGCGGGGGTGTGCTGATCGACACGCCCGGCCTCCGGGGGGTCGGCCTGTGGGACGCCGAGACCGGTGTGGCGCAGGTCTTCTCCGAGATCGAGGAACTGGGCCGGAAGTGCCGCTTCCACGACTGCGCGCACGAGAGCGAGCCGGGGTGCGCGGTGCTGGCCGCGATCGACTCCGGTGAGCTGCCCGAGCGGCGGATGGAGAGCTACCGGAAGCTGATCCGGGAGAACCAGCGGATCGTGGCGAAGACGGATGCGAGGCTCCGTTCGGAGATCAGGAAGGAGTGGAAGAAGCGGGGCGCGCAGGGCAAGGCGGCGATGGAGGCGAAGCGGGGGCGCTGGGCGTAGTCGTCCGGCAGCCGGTGGGTGGGGGCCGGTCGCGCAGTTCCCCGCGCCCCTGAGTGGGTATCGCCAGACCCTGCTCAGGAGTGGAACCGCGGCGCGACCGGCCACGACGGACCCGACCGTGGTGTCCGTTTTCCGCCAGCCGAACCCTCTCCGACGGCGGACACTGGAACACGTGATGGACGAAGACACCAGGTACGAAGCCGTCCGCAGCCGGGACGCCCGGTTCGACGGGGAGTTCTTCTTCGCCGTCGAGACGACCGGGATCTACTGCCGCCCCAGCTGTCCGGCGGTGACCCCGAAGCGTCACAACGTCCGCTTCTACGCGACGGCCGCCGCCGCGCAGGGCTCCGGGTTCCGGGCCTGCCGGCGGTGCCGTCCGGACGCGGTGCCCGGCTCCGCGGACTGGAACGCCCGGGCGGACGTGGTGGGCCGGGCGATGCGCCTGATCGGCGACGGTGTCGTCGACCGGGAGGGCGTCGCCGGGCTCGCCGACCGCCTCGGTTACAGCGCGCGCCAGGTCCAGCGCCAGCTCACCGCCGAGCTCGGCGCGGGACCCGTCGCCCTGGCCCGTGCCCAGCGGGCCCACACCGCGCGCGTCCTGCTCCAGACCACCGGCCTGCCGGTCACGGAGATCGCGTTCGCGTCGGGCTTCGCCAGCGTGCGGCAGTTCAACGACACGGTCCGGGAGATCTACGCCGCCACGCCCAGCGCCCTGCGGGCCGCGGCCCGGACCACCCGCCGCGCGGCCACTCCCACGGCGGGCATTCCGCTACGGCTCGCCCACCGCGGCCCCTACCGGTCCGGCGCCGTCTTCGACCTGCTGGAGAGCGAGGCAGTGCCCGGCGTCGAGGAGGTGAGCGGGGCACCCGGCCGGCGCACCTATCGCCGCACCCTCCGCCTCCCGTACGGCACCGGCATCGTCGCCGTCCAGGAACGCCCCGGCACGTCGAGGACCACCTCCGGCGCGCACCCCGGCGGCTGGCTCGACGCCCAGCTGCACCTCACCGACCCCCGCGATCTGACCACCGCCGTCGGACGGCTGCGGCGGCTCCTAGACCTCGACGCCGACCCCTACGCCGTCGACGAGCGGCTCGGCGAGGACACCCGGCTCGCCCCCCTGGTCGCCGCCCGTCCCGGACTCCGGTCGCCCGGCGCCGCCGACCCCGAGGAGTGCGCCGTACGGGCCCTGGTCGGCCGTACCGAAGCCGAACGGCTCGTCCGGCGCCACGGCAAGACCCTGGACGCGCCCTGCGGCAGCCTCACCCACCTCTTCCCCGAGTCCGCGGCCCTGTCCGAGGCGGCCGGCTCTCTCGGCGCGCTCGCCACCGCCCTCGCCGACGGAACCGTACGACTCGATCCCGGCGCCGACCGCGACGAGGCGCAGCACGCGCTGCTCGCCCTGCCCGGTCTGGACGCCCGTACCGTTGCCGTCATCCGCACCCGCGCCCTCGGCGACCCGGATGTCGCCCCACCGGGCCTCGACACCCCCGACACCTGGCGCCCCTGGCGCTCCTACGCCTGGCAACACCTGCGCACAGCAGGAGAGTTGGAGTAATCATGGCCATCCGCTGGACCCGTCTCGACAGCCCGGTCGGCACTCTGCTGGTCACCGCCGACGAGACCGGCGCACTGACCTCGCTGTCCGTCCCCGGCCAGAAGAACGGCCGTACCGTCCAGGAGGGTTGGGTCCACGACCCCGCCCCCTTCCGGGACGCCGAGGAGCAGCTGGCCGCCTACTTCGCCGGTGAACTCAAGGATTTCCAGCTGGAGTTGCGTCCCACGGGCACCGAGTTCCGGACCCGTGTCTGGGACGCCCTCGACGACGTGCCGTACGGCGCGACCACGACGTACGGCGAGATCGCCGCCCGCGTCGGTGCCTCTCGCGTCGCCGTCCGGGCCGTGGGCGGCGCGATCGGCGCGAATCCCCTGCTGATCCTCCGCCCGTGCCACCGGGTGATCGGCGCGAACGGCCTGCTCACCGGGTACGCGGGCGGCCTGGAACGCAAGACGGCCCTGCTCACCCTCGAAGGCGCCCTGTGAGACTCAGGACTCCTCCAGCCCCCAGCTGTGGATCCGTCGCGGATGGATGCGGATCAGCTCCTCGCTGAAGTGCGGGCCCAATTCGTGCGGGCCCGTGAGGAGTTCCGCCTCCCCGCGGATGTCGATGCCGCGCACCGTCCACGGGTTCAGGCTGACGATGTCGTCGACGACCAGGGCGACCTTCGGGTTCCTCTGGAGGTTGCGCCACTTCTTCGTACGGCCCATCGCGTGGCCGCCGATCAGGATGGTCCCGTCGTCCTGCGGGAAGAAGCCGACCGGGTTCGCCTGCGGCTGTCCCTGCGGGTCGACGGTGGCCAGCCGCCCCAGCCGCTGGGACCTCAGGTACGCGCGCTCGGCCTCGCTGAATTCGGTCATGGCAGCCACCCAAACACGCGCGCGCGGCCCGCACATCGGTATCCCGTACGTCATCCCCACAGCACCGCCCCCAGCCACGCGCCCGTGATCAGCAGACAGGTGAAGAGTTCCGCCAGCACGCTGGAGCCGCCCGAGCGCATCGCCGTGCGCAGGGCGGCCTTCGCCTCCCTGTGGCGGCCGAGGCGAAGGCGCTCGCAGAGGTAGATGCCCCCCATGAACCCGGGGATCGCGCCGAGCACGGGGATCAGGAAGAAGCCGAGGAACGCGCCCACCCCGGCGTACACGGCCATGCGCGGGGTGGCCCCGCTCGTCCGCAGCCGGCGCGGCGGCAGCGCCCAGCGCACCACCTGGGAGAGGAACAGGGCGACCGTGGCCCCCACGAGCACGCCCCACGCGACCGGCTGCGGATCCTTCAGCGCCCACCACAGGACCCCGGACCACACGAGCCACGACCCCGGTACGCCGGGCAACAGAACCCCGACCAGGCCGAACAGCATGACCAGGCCGACCAGCAGGAGGTCCCACACTCCCATTCGTCCAGGGTGCAGGAGGACGGCAGGAAGCGCAGATCAGCGATGGTCGTGGACCCGGCCCGGCCTCTTGGGCAACACGCGTTCGACAGCTCACTCGACACGCCGTTCGACGGGCGCGGCGGCACCTGATTTTCGCGATGCCCCGTTTTCATACGGCCCGCACGGTGGACAATTAGGGGCATGAGCCAGCAGGGGGGAAGGCCCACCGGTCAAGAGGACGACTGGTGGGGGCAGCTGTACGACTCCACCGACGACACGGGCCCCGCACCGGCCCCGGACACCCTCGACGACCGCTTCGCCTCGGCGGCGGGGACGGTACGGGACGGGTCCGGGAGCACGGTGAGCACGGCCGACGAGGCCGAAGGACCCCGGGACGGCGGCGATGGGGGAGGAGCAGACTCCGGGGTGAGCAGTCCTCGGCCCGGTACCGGGGTTCCCGCGCCGCGCACCGGCATCCCCGACGAGACGGCCCCCGCACCCGGCCGGCACCGAGCGCCGTGGGAACCGGAACCGCCCTCTGACGCGCCCGCCTCCTTCCCGTCCGGCCCGAAGCCACCCGGCTTCGTCGCGCGCGCCCCCGAGGACCGGCCGCCTGCGCCACCAGGTGGTCGTGCGTCCACGGAGACCCCTCCGGCCACGTCGGTCCCGGCCTCGCGGATGCCGACCGAGCCGCCGAGGCCCCCGACGGCTCCACCCCCACCCCCCTCCGCCCCACCTCGCCCCGCGGCCCCACCCCCGCCCGGCACCGGTGCCTCGGACCGGGGCGGTTTCGGCGGGCAGGTTTCGCGAGGGGGGCCCGCTGGGGGTCCGGTCCAGGACGTCGACCGTGCTGTCCCGTCCGAGCGCGGTGACTCGGGCGGGGGCGGTCTCGGTGGGCCCGTCCCGCCCGACCGTGGCGACGCCCCTGGGCCCGGCTTCAAGGAGGGTGTCCCGGGCGGTGCCGGTTCGCGTGAGGCCGACTCCGGGGAGGGCTCCGTCTCCGGTGGGGCCGCCTCTGCCGGCGGGGACGAGGACGCGCCGACTCCTGGCCGCCGTCCCGAGAGCCTTCCGGGGCCCTCGGATCGACGCGCGGCCGGCACACGGCGTGGCGAGGGCGACTGGTGGGCTGCTCCACCCGCCCCCGGCTTCGCCCCCGATGCCGGCGCCGTCCAGGACGCCACCCCCGCGGTCGCGCCACCACTCCGCACCGGCCCCGGCTCCACGCAACCCAATCCCACGCCCGAGCGCCCCGGGCAGGATCCCGGCCATGGCCAGGTCAGCGCCCCCTACCAGGTCGAACCCGCCCCGCAGGCACCCCGCACCGCCACCCGCGTGGACCTGCCCACCCTTCCGCCCGCACCCGTCGGCTTCGTCGGCTCCGGTCCGCCGACCTACGACGCCGAACCCACCGCCCTCCCACCCGCCGACCCCGACGAACTCGACGACCTGGTGGCGGACACCGTGCTGGACGGGGCCAGGTACGGGGCCTGCACGCTGCGGGCGGTGTCCATGCGCGGAGACTCGGCCAGGTTCCGGGGCGAGCCTCGGCGGGACTCCCTGCTCACCGCCCGTTTCGGCACCGGCGAGCAGGCTCTGATCCTGGTGGCCATGGCCACCGGCGCCCGCGCCACCCCCGGCGCCCACCGCGCCGCCGCAGAGGCATGTCACTGGATCGGGCGGGCCGTGGGGCGCAGTCACGCCCGGCTCGCGCAGGACATCGGCGCCGCCCGCCGAGGTGACCTCAAGTCAGGGCTGCACCGGCTCACCGACCGCAGTCTCGGCAAGCTCCGCGCCAGCGCCGTCGAGCAGGGCATCGACCCGGAGGAGTACGCCGCCACCCTGCGCTGTCTGCTCCTGCCGGCCGACCCCGACTGCCGTGTCCGCGTCTTCTTCGGCGTCGGCGCGGGCGGACTCTTCCGCCTCCGCGACGGCGAGTGGCAGGACATCGAACCCCAGGTCACCGACATCCCCGGCGAACCCGTCGTCGGCTTCGGCTCGCTGCCCCCCGAGACCCCCGACGGCGACCGGCTCACCATGGACCTGGGCATCCCCACACCCCCGAGCCCCTACGAGCCCGCACCCGAACCGCCCCGCGAGGCCTTCCGCTTCCGCGCCTCCGTCGCCCGCCCGGGTGATGCCCTCCTGATGTGCACCGGCGGCCTCGCCGACCCCCTGCGCGGCGAGCCCGAACTGCGCGAGTACCTCACGGGACGGTGGGCGGACCCCACCCCGCCCGGTCTCGCCGCGTTCCTCGCCGACTCCCAGGTCCGGGTCAAGGGATATGCCGACGACCGCACGGCCGCCGCCGTTTGGGAGGCGTGATCGCGGCCAGTGTGGATTGATGGACCCAAGGAGACCGAAGGGGTGCATGGATCCATGGCCAAACAGAACGTCGCCGAACAGTTCGTGGACATCCTCGTCAAGGCCGGGGTGAAACGCCTCTACGGCGTCGTCGGCGACAGCCTCAACCCGGTCGTGGACGCGGTCCGCCGCACCGCCGGCATCGACTGGGTGCATGTACGGCACGAGGAGACCGCCGCCTTCGCCGCGGGCGCCGAGGCCCAGATCACCGGAAAGCTGGCCGCCTGCGCCGGTTCCTGCGGGCCCGGCAACCTGCACCTCATCAACGGGCTCTACGACGCCCACCGCTCCATGGCCCCGGTTCTCGCCCTCGCCTCGCACATCCCCTCCAGCGAGATCGGCCTCGGCTTCTTCCAGGAGACCCACCCCGACCAGCTCTTCCGCGAGTGCAGCCACTACAGCGAGCTGATCTCCAACCCGAAGCAGATGCCGAGGCTGCTGCAGACCGCCATCCAGAACGCCGTCGGCCGCTCCGGCGTCAGCGTCGTCTCCCTGCCCGGGGACATCGCCGACCAGCCCGCCCCCGAGAAGGCCGCCGAGACCGCCCTCGTCACCTCCCGGCCCAGCGTCCGCCCCGGCGACGCCGAGGTCGACAAGCTCGTCGAGATGATCGACAAGGCCGACAGGATCACCCTGTTCTGCGGCAGCGGCACCGCGGGCGCGCACGCCGAGGTCATGGAGTTCGCGGAGAAGGTCAAGTCCCCCGTGGGGCACGCTCTCAGGGGCAAGGAGTGGATCCAGTACGACAACCCCTTCGACGTCGGCATGAGCGGCCTGCTCGGCTACGGCGCCGCCTACGAGGCCACCCACGAGTGCGACCTGCTGATCCTGCTCGGCACCGACTTCCCGTACAACGCCTTCCTCCCCGACGACGTCAAGATCGTCCAAGTCGACGTGCGTCCCGAGCACTTGGGCCGCCGCTCCAAGCTCGACCTCGCCGTGTGGGGTGATGTGAAGGAGACCCTGCGCTGTCTGACGCCCCGGGTGAAGGAGAAGACGAACCGGCGCTTCCTGGACAAGATGCTCAAGAAGCACACCGACGCGCTCGAAGGGGTCGTCAAGGCGTACACCCGCAAGGTCGACAAGCACGTCCCGATCCATCCCGAGTACGTGGCCTCCGTACTGGACGAACTCGCCGACGACGACGCGGTGTTCACCGTCGACACCGGCATGTGCAACGTATGGGCCGCCCGCTACATCTCGCCCAACGGCCGCCGCCGCGTGATCGGTTCGTTCTCGCACGGGTCCATGGCGAACGCGTTGCCCATGGCGATCGGGGCGCAGTTCACCGACCGGAAGCGACAGGTCGTGTCGATGTCCGGGGACGGCGGGTTCTCCATGCTGATGGGCGACTTCCTGACCCTCGTGCAGTACGACCTCCCCGTGAAGGTCGTCCTCTTCAACAACTCCTCGCTCGGCATGGTCGAGTTGGAGATGCTGGTCGCCGGCCTGCCCTCCTACGGCACCACCAACAAGAACCCCGACTTCGCGGCCGTGGCTCAGGCCTGTGGCGCCTACGGCGTGCGTGTCGAGAAGCCCAAGGACCTCGCAGGCGCCCTGAAGTCGGCGTTCAAGCACAAGGGGCCCGCCCTCGTCGACATCGTCACCGACCCCAACGCCCTGTCCATCCCGCCGAAGATCAGCGCCGAGATGGTCACGGGCTTCGCGCTCTCCGCCTCGAAGATCGTCTTGGATGGCGGAGTCGGCCGGATGCTCCAGATGGCCCGCTCCAACCTCCGCAACGTGCCACGGCCCTGAGGAGCCAGTGGCTGCCAGACTGGCCGCATGCCGGAAATCGCCTTCACCGATGTCGCGCCCGTCATCCCGGTCCTCAACCTCGACGCGGCCCTGGAGCGGTACCGCCGGCTGGGCTTCACCGCGCGTGCCTACGACGGTCCGCAGCGGTACGGCTTCGTCGAGCGGGGGTCGGTCTCGATCCACCTCAGCGAGTGGTCCGAGCACGACCCGCTGCGTACCGGAGCCGTCGTCTACCTCTACGTGAGCGACGCCGACGCCGTCCATGCCGAGTGGGTGGCCTCCGGCGTCGAGGGCCGTTTCGGCGAGCCGGCCGACACGCCTTACGGGCTACGGGAGTTCACCTACGTGGACGCCGACGGCACGGCTCACCGAGTGGGGTCCGCGCCAGACAGGCCCTAGGTGCCGGACGGCACCCACGCCCGCTCACCGGCGCTGTTCGTGCCGTACCAGAGACGCGTCAGGCCCTTGATGCTGCTCGTGCGGAACGGGCGGCCGTGGTCGTCGATGCGGACCGTGCCGGTGCGGCCCTGCGAGGACCAGTCGAGTTCGAGGTACCAGTTGCAGTCGTACGTCTGCGTCGTCGCGGTGACCAGCAGCACCTCCGGGTCCGTGGCGGAGACCCGGTAGGGGAACTGCACCGCGGGGACGGTCTGTCCGGTCTCGTTGCCGGCGACCGCGTGGGCGACGGGCCGGTCGATGTCCAGGTTCACGTCGAAGCCGCGCGGGGTGATCCCGCCGCCGCAGCCCTGGTCCATGGCGTACGCGGTACCGGGTGCCGGGGAGCCGCGGCCGGTGATCCGGACGCGGAGCGCCTCCAGGACGACGGCCGTGGACGACCGTCCCTGCACGGTGATCTGCACCTTCGTCTCCCGCCCGTGGATCGCGCCCTGCGTCGCCGCCCAGATGCCGGCGTCCTGCACGAGCGGGGGCGGGGGCACCTGGGAGGGCGGCTTGTCGATGACGTAGTCGTGACCGCAGCTTCCCTCCCAGATCTGGGAGTTCGCGCTCCAGGTCAGGGGAGTGCCGACGGAGGTCCCCCGCTGCCCGGCCCCCGCGCCCTCCTTCGAGGTGCCGCGGCCGTGGGACGCCGAAACGGAGGGCCGTGTTCCGGTGATCTTGGCCGAGGGAGAGGCGGAGGCGGCGGAGGGACTCGGTGACGGCGATCCGGAACGGCCGGGCAGGCCCGACGCGGTCGTCCGGGACGACGGATCAGGAGCCTGGGCCACCTTGTCCGAGGCGGGACCGCCGGACGGCAGCGCCGACAGACTGCCCAGAGTGGCGAGAGCGGCCACGACGGCGGCCGCGGTGACGAGGAGACGCCGACGCCGGTACCAGGGGCGGGGCGGGGGAGCCGACCCCGACACCCGCACGGTGTCCGGCTCACCCGCACTCTCGCTGTCGTCCGGTCCCTCTCCCTCGTACGCGCTCTCCGAGTCCGGCCCACCGGCTGCGTCCGCGCGAGGATCTTCCACAGCTCCCGCCGGCACGACGAAAGCCTCGGACGACCCAGACGACCCCGACGCCTCCGACGCCTCCGCAGTCCGAGGCCGCTGTCTCGCCGCCACCGCCGACAGCCACAGCCGGTGCAGGTCCATCCGCTCCTCGGCCGACGCCCCGCACAGGGCGGCGAACCGCTCCACCGGCGCGAAGTCGACCGGTACGGCGTCCCCCGCGCAGTACCGGTGCAGGGTCGAGGTGTTCATGCCCAGCCGCCGGGCGAGCGAGCCGTAGCTGCGGTCCGTGCGCTCCTTCAGACGCCGCAGCAGGGCCGCGAACTCCTGGACATCGTCCTGTGGTTCAGGTGCCGACAACGATTCCCCCTAGATCCCGCATCCCAGGCACTCCCTATACCTGCACGTCAGACGGCCTGGGATGGTTCCATGCCGACGGATCCGGTGTCCCTTGTTGCGTCCGCCCCGTGTGACCGCTGATGCTTCTGGTGTCACACCGACCGGGCCGGACCGACCATCCGGCGTCGTCGTGGCATCCCACATTCCTGTACGTATCTCACGGGGGACACTCATGCCCAAGCACAGTCGAGCAGGCGGGCTCACCGTACTCTCTCTCACCGGCCTCATGCTCGGCGTCACCCTCGCGGTGCAGGCCGGGGCCGCGCCGGCCGCGCCCAAGTTCCTCTCGGCCGCCGACCTCCCCCCGCACCCCTCGTCCACGTGGACGGCGGGCAAGGTCACCGACGGCGTACCGGACGAACTGCTCCTCTGCCTGAAGGACGCGCTGCCGGGCTACGACTCCCGGTACCGCGACTTCCGCACCGACCTGGACACCAGCGCCCGCCAGCTGACGATCGAGGTCGGCACCAAGACCAAGGCCGCGGCCCTCGCCACCCGCATGAACAAGGAGATCCGCACCTGCGCGGACCGCCTCGAACAGGGCGACCCGGAGCTCGACGCGACGTACAAGGACTACGGCAAGGTCGCGGTCGAGGAGGGCGCCCGGGTGCACGGGCTGCACACGGAGTACTCGTACGGCGCCACCGACATCCGCCTGCTGTCCGTGGGCCGGGACGACCGGACCGTCACCGTCGTGGAGTGGTCCCAGATGGGCGACTTCGCCGACGCCCCGGTCAAGGCCTTCAAGAAGACGACCGCCACCGCGGTGAACAAGCTCCACTGAAGCCGGGGCCGCCCTCCCGCACGGGGGTCGGGCGGGCGGCCCCGCACGGACCGCATGAGCAGCAGCAACACCTGACCAGCAGCAGGAACCGAACAGAAAACGGGGAACAGCGATGAACACGACCAAGGCGACCCGCCGCACCACCCTGGCCCTCGGCCTCGCCCTGGCCATCGGGCTCGGCGTCACGGCCCAGGCCTCCGCCGGAGCACCGCGCAGCGTCAGCGGAAAGCCCTCCGACAACATCACGCGCATCGCCGACTTCTACGGCGCCTACATCGACGCGGTGACCGACGAGGGCAGCGGCGACCTCAGGGACGCCCTCCGCGCCCACTACCTCACGCCCGCCTTCCAGAAGGAGCTGAACGCCTGGGAGGAGAAGGAGCACGCCGACGGCGTCCTGCGCGCCCAGAACGTGCCCCTGGCGTGGAAGGTCACCGACAACGGCTCCACCGCCGCCCGCACCGAGGCCGTCGTCACCCTCACCTGGAGCGTCGGCCAGACCAGCACCCTCGTGGTCGACATGACCCGCGACAGCCACAAGATCCTCCACATCGGCGCCAAGGGAGTCGGCAGCAAGTAGCGGCGGATTCCGGCCAGTTTCCCTGCTGCCCCACCTCTTCGCCGTATACGACGAGGTCGGCAGCGCGGAGTCGGCAGATCGGCCCATGCCGGGCGATCCCGGCGTCCCGGAGCCAGGTGGGCCGGGAGCCCCACGGCACCGTGGGACCGGAGGCCGCCCGAGGGGAACTCGTGCACCGGCTCACCCCCCCCGCCGCCGGACCCCGATCCTCGGGTGCCGGCGGCGGGGGCGCACGTCGTTCAGGGGCGCGCGTGCCGTCGTACGGCAGGCTCCTCACCCGGCGGCCGGGCCGGGCACGGGTGCGTCCGGGGCCGGTCGCCGCCTGCCGGGCCTGGTCAGCCCACTCCTCCCGGACCTCGGGACCCACCCCGCCGAACAGGTGCTTTCCCCGGGCCTTTCCGCTCGTGAAGGGCTCGCGCGCCACCCGTGGCGTCCGGCAGGCGGACAGCGGAGCGCGGGGCACATGCCATCCGGAGGGGACCAGCGGCACAGGCACCGTGTGGCAGACGCCCCGTGCGGACCGCCGCGGGGGGCCTCTCCTCGGCAACCGCGCCGTCGTACGCGGGGGTTCGCGGGGCGCCGTCGGGGATCCGTCCGCTCCGTCGGCACGGCCGTGGTCGCCCCCGCAAACGTGGCCGAACACCTGGTCGTTGACGATTCGACATGACTGGCGCATGAACTACGGGGCATGGATCCCCGTGAACGTGTTCGAGCAGGAGGGAAACCGACATCGGCACGCGGGCGGGGGTCATGAAGAGGCAGGCACGAGGAGGCGGTCCCACGGCAGTAGGGGCCTTCTCGGCACAGACCATGGAGGAGAACGCCGACAGCGCCCTGGAGCAGGCGCAGTCGCCTCAGCTCCGGCGCAGACTGGAGCGGGCGGACCTGGGGGCCGTACCCGAGACACGCAGGGCCTTGCGCGAGTTGTTACGTCATTGGGGGAGGCCCGGGCGATCCGAGATAGCGGAACTGCTCACCAGCGAGCTCGTCACCAACGCGCTCGTGCACACCGACCACGACGCGGTCGTCACCGCCACGGTCGGGCCGCGGGCCCTGCGGGTGGAGGTGCGGGACTTCGTCGCCCGCATACCCCGGGTGCGGGTGGCGAACGCCGACGACCACACGCACGGCAGAGGCCTCGCCCTGGTGCAGTCCCTCGCGGACGCCTGGGGCGTACGGGCACATGGCGTGGGCAAGTCCGTCTGGTTCGAACTCGACGCCGGAGCGGCGTGAACCACGGGAAGGGGGCGTGACCGCGTCGGTCACGCCCCCTTCCCGTGGTGCTCCGGCCTTTCGGCCGCGCCCTTCAGGCCTCGGCCTTCGCCTCAGCCGAACTGCTGCTCAAGATCCTTGAGTTTGCGCTCCAGCGAGTCGAGACGCGGCAGGGCCATTGTGTCGTCCTCCGCGGTGAGATCCACCGAGCTCGACTCGGAAGCCCCGCGGACGGGCTGGAGAGAGGGACGCTGGCGCACCGGCAGCGGCTCCGGGCTGGATATCGCAGGCTCCGCGGAAGCCCGCTCCAGGGCGGCCTGCGGCTGCTGCTGCTCCAACTGGCGCCCGCCGCCCCGCCCGACGAAGCCGCGGTGACCCCGGCTGATCGCCTTGAGCTGCGCCCGCTCCACGCGCTCCTTGTCGCGGCGCATGAGGCGGGCCGCCTCCTTCTGACGCTGGTCCTCGCGGACCTCGTCGACCGCCTCGTCGAGGCTGCGCACGTTCTCCAGCAGCATCAGCGACCAGGCCTTGTACGTCTCACGCGGCGCCCTCAGCCAGCGGACGATGCGGATCTGGGGCAGCGGACGCGGCACCAGACCCTGCTCGCGCAGCGCGGCCCGGCGGGTCTGCTTCAGCGCGCGGTCGAACAGGACGGCGGCCGAGAGGGACATGCCGGAGAAGAACTGGGGCGCGCCGTCGTGACCGAAACCCCTGGGCGCGTGCACCCAGTTGAACCAGGCCGCGGCGCCCGCGAACGTCCACACCAGTATCCGGGAGCCGAGCGCGGCGTCACCGTGGCTGGCCTCGCGCACAGCGAGGACGGAGCAGAACATGGCCGCGCCGTCCAGGCCGAACGGGACCAGGTACTCCCAGCCGTTGGAGAGGCCGAGGTTCTCCTGGCCGAAGCCCACCAGACCATGGAAGGAGAGGGCGGCGGCAACCGCCGCACAGCAGAACAGGAGGACGTAGGAGGCGGTGCCGTATATGGCTTCCTTGCGCCTGCGGCGCTCCTCGCTGCGCTCCCACGAGTCGTCTTTCGCGTGCTCCCCGCCGGACCGCTTGCTCCGCGCGAGCACCGCCACCGCCGCCAGCATGCCCAGGAGCAGTACGGCGCCCGGAAGCAACCAGTTCAGCGATATGTCGGTCAGTCTCATCTGGGGTCCCTTGCATTGGGATAGGGCGTAACGCCCGCCATAGTGGCCCACACCCGTCGGCCCTCAGGGGGTTTCGGGGCAAGAGGCCGCCAAGGAGGTGCAAGGGATTGCCCACGGCAGCGTTTTGCTCGAACTGCCGCTTGAGGGGCGGGAGTTGAGTTCGAATAAGACTACCCGCACGGGTGGTTCCACGGAAAGTTCCTGCGACAAGTGAGGAAGTTGTGAATTGCCTGTAACCGAACGGGCGTCTCAGTCGGCGTTGATCTTACGGGACGCGGAAACGGAGTCCGCACCAGGGGGTCCCCTGAGGGTCCCTCAACTCGCCGCGGCCGCCGTGAGCTTGGCGATCCGGTCCGTGTCGCAGGTGCGCGGGCAGGTCGCGCAGGTGTCGTCCGGAGCCAGTGTGTAGTACATGCAGCAGCTCACCCGGTCCCGGGTGAGCAGGGACCCGCCGTCCGGACCGGTCAGCACGCGGAAGGCCGGCGAGCCGACGTACGGCTTCGTCGTCCCGGGCAGCAGCAGCTCCAGGGCATGTTCGGCCCGGTGCTTCTCGTGCTCGTCGAGGAGCCCGGCGGCGTACCAGATCCCCTCGACGATCTCGTCGGTCACCATGCCCCACAGGGCCCGGCCCCGGCGGCGCATGCGCGGCCCGAAGGCGCCCAGCAGCGGCCCCATGTGCTCGGCGACCGCGTCCCGCAGCTCGGCGCGCAGGGACTCCTCGTCGGGGACCGTGTACGCACCCGGCAGCATTGCCGCCGGGTCGTCCGGGAGGCAGGCGAAGCGGCCCGGGTGGACCGCGAGGGCCATCGGGCCCCGGGTGCGGTCGTAGGAGACGTGTGTCACGGGGTAGCGGGGGACCCTGCGGTGCAGGAACCACGGTGCCGTGAAGAGGAGGCAGGCCGGCCAGGCGTAGCGGTGCAGACCGAAGCCGGCGATCACGTCCGGGCGCCCCTTCCTGGCGTTGTCCCTGAGGACCTGCTCGTCATCCCAGGCGAGGAAGGCGTCCAGGGCGGTCGCGTTCTCCGCGAGGGCGGCGGCGGTGACCCAGCCGTCGCCGGCCGGGAGTGGGGTGTCCTCGGGCAGCTCCGTGACCGTCAGCACCGGGAGGGCCTCGGTCAGACGCGCGTAGGCGGCGGTGACGGCCGAACGAACGGCAGGGGCCGAACGGGGGGCGGGCAGCGGTGTGGGCATGCGGGTCCACCGATTCGCAGTCGACTGGAGGTAAGCCTAACCTTACCAAGTTGTCCAGGATTTGAACTGGAGCGTTCTGCGCCTAAGGTGCTTGACGGGTGAGTAACAACCTGCCGTTAATGACCCCAAGTACTGACACGTCCGGAGGAGGGCCCGTGAAGCAGGGTGCGCAGGGCTTCGCCGGGACGGGGGGTGCGGAGCGGGCCGCGGACCGGGACGCGGGGTCGGTCCGGGTGCCGCCGCAGCTGCGGGCCTCCGACGTGGCGCGGGCCCGGGTCGAGGCGGGTTCCGGGGTCCGGGGCGAACACACCCACAGTGAGGTGCCGATTCCCCGGCCGGTCGTGCAGCGGGCCTCGGTGCGGGGCCAGATCCTCGACGCCCTGCGTACCGCGTTGCTCGCGGGGGAGTTGCGGCCCGGAGAGGTGTACTCGGCGCCCGCGCTGGGAGAACAGTTCGGGGTGTCGGCGACACCCGTGCGGGAGGCCATGCAGCAACTCGCGCTGGAGGGCGCCGTCGAGGTCGTTCCCAACCGCGGGTTCCGGGTCGTCGAGCGGGGGGCTCGCGAGCTGGCCGAGCTGGCCGAGGTGCGGGCGCTGATCGAGGTGCCGGTGGTGCTGCGGCTGGCGCGGAGTGTGCCGGTGGAGCGCTGGGCGGAGTTGCGGCCGATGGCGGAGGCGACCGTACGGGCCGCGTCCTCGGGGTGCCGGGCCACGTACGCGAAGGCCGACCGGGCCTTTCACCGCGCGGTGCTGCTGCTGTCGGGGAACGAGCAACTGGTGCAGATCTCGGAGGACTTGCACCGACGGTCGCAGTGGCCGCTGGTGGGCGGGTCGGCCGCACGGGGACGGGCGGACCTGATCGCGGACGCGGCGGAGCACACGGCGCTGCTGGACGCGTTGATCGCGCGGGATCTGGATGTGGTGCGGGCACTGGTGGGCGGGCATTTCGCCGGCGGGTCCTGAGGGACGGACGCCTGCGGCGCTCAGTCCATCGTGGCGCAGGGTCACTGCGAAGCCCAGGGGCGCGGGGAACTGCGCGACCAGCCCCCCGCTCACCCGCAGCCGCCGTCGGCATCCTGTGGCACCCCTCAGGCACCCGACTCAGGCCGTAGCCGCCGGGGGTGTCAACTGCCGTGCCAGCCACGTGGGTACGCCCCCCAGCAGCTGGTACAACCGCCGCGCCTCCTCGCGCAGCCGGGACGCCTCCGGCTCCACCTCCGCGTCCGCCAGCGAGGCGAGCGCCGGCGCCGTGCCCACCAGGTAGCCCAACTCCTCGCGGATCCGCAGCGATTCGGCGAAGCCGTGCCGCGCCTCGGCCAACTCGCCCTCCCGCAGGGCCAGTCCGGCGAGGTGGCGCCAGGTGAAGGACAGCAGCAGGGGGTCGGAGTGGGCCGTGGCGCCCGCGTGGGCGCGGCGGTAGGCTGCTCGGGCCGCCTGGGGGGCCTGGGCCAGGTTCTCCGCCAGCAGGCCCCGGCGGAAGTCCAGCAGGGCCCTTCCCCGCGCCCCCGGAGCGATCAGCGCCGCCGCCCGGCCCAGCGCGGCCCTCGCCTCGTCCGCGCGGTCACGGACCCCGTGGAGCGTCGAGGCGTACGCGAGTTGCCCTCGTTCACAAGCGGCCGCCCCCCGTTCGCCGTCGCTGTGGGCCAACGCCTCGGCGGTGCGCAGCGCGTCCTCCGCCTCCGGCCAGCCCTGCTCCGTGTACAGGCAGCGTTCCACCAGCAGGGCCGCTCTCTGCAGGGCCGCCGGTGCGGTGACCGGTTGGAGCAGGGCGGCCGCGTCGGCCCAGCAGGCCCGGGAGCGCAGCCGCCATACCGCGGTCTGGAGTGGATCGTCACCGGCGGTCGTTCCGTTACCAGACATGGCGGTATGCGCCACGTTGCCCTCCCCGAGCGCGCCGTCGAGCTTTGAGTGGTGGCGGCATCTCAGCACGAAACGACGGGCCTGGCCAAGGGGGTGGGTGAAGGAATTCACAAAGTCGAGGGAGTCCGGGGCCCCGCAGGATTCAGCTCATCCGCAGTGCCAGGAAGAAATCCAGCTTGTCCTCGAGGCGTGACAGGTCGCGGCTCGTCAACTGCTCGATCCGCCCGACGCGGTAGCGCAGCGTGTTGACGTGCAGGTGGAGGCGGGTCGCGCAGCGGGTCCAGGAGCCGTCGCAGTCCAGGAAGGCCTCCAGGGTGGGGATCAACTCGGCCCGGTGGCGGCGGTCGTAGTCCCGGAGCGGGTCGAGCAGCCGGGCCGTGAAGGCGCGGCGTACGTCGTCCGGCACGAAGGGCAGCAGCAGGACGTGGGAGGCCAGCTCCTGGTGGCCTGCCGCGCAGACGCGGCCTGCGCGGGCCGCCGCCACTCTGCGGGCGTGGCGGGCCTCCTCCAGCGCGCCGCGCAGGCCCTCCGCCGAGTGCACCGACGCACTGACGCCCAGGGTGACCCTGCCGTCGTCGTCCAGTCCGGCCGACAGGGGGTCCCGGACCGACTCCAGCAGCGCTTCCGCCAGGATGCCCGGCTCCGAGCCGTCGTGCTCGGTCGGGACCGCGGGGAGGGGGACGAGCGCGATCGCCTCGTCGCCGGTGTGGACCACCGCTATGCGGTCGGACGGTTCGGGGCCGGTCGCCAGGGGGTCCACCAGGATCTCCTCCAGGAGGGACTGCGCCATCGGGCCGCCCTCCAGCTCGCCGTCCTGCCATTCGACCCTCGCCACCACGACCTGCCAGTGGGGGGCCGCGCCGAGGCCGGGGAGGAGGACCGGGGCGGCGACCCGCAGGCGGGCGGCGATCTCGGCGGGTGCCGCTCCTGTCTGGACCAGTTCCAGGACCTCCTGGGCCAGCCGGCGGCGGACCGTGCGGGCCGCGTCCCTGCGGTCCCGCTCGACCGCGATCAGCTGGGTGACGCCCTGGAGGAGGTCCAGGCGCTCCTCCGGCCAGTCACCGGCGTCCGCCTCCACCGCCAGCAGCCAGTCGGACAGGACGGACTCGCGTACGTCCCTGGAGGCCTGGGAGGAGCGGCCGCTGCTGCGGACCGGGAAGAGGGAGTACGCCGACGAGCCGAGCGTGACTCTGTGGGGGCCGCGGCGGCCGGTGCGGGCCGCTGCCAGGTGCTCGGCCGCCAGCTTCGCGCAGGTGTCCGCGGGCAGGCCGGGGCCCGCCACCTTCGGGCCCGCGATCAGGCGCCCGGTCGGGGAGAGGACCCAGGCGCGCAGGTCCAGGTCCGAGCCGAGGAGGTCGAGGACCACGTCCGGGCCGCCGCCCGCCGGGCCCGAGGTCATCATGCGGCGGTGGCGGTCCACCACGGCCGCCAGGTCACCCGCGCGTTCGCCCGAGACCTGCCGTACGACATGCTCGGTGATCGTCGCGAAGGCCACCGACTCGTGCACCGCGAACAGGGGCAGGCGATGCCGGGCGCAGGCGACGACCAGGTCCTCCGGGACATCGCCCAGCTCCGCCTCGCCGGCCGCCAGCGCCGCTACTCCGGCCTGTACCAGGAGTCGTACGAAAGGCTCCGAGTCGGCGGCGTCCCGGCGCCAGGCGAGGCCCGTCAGGACCAGTTCCCCGCCGGAGAGGTAGCGGCTGGGGTCGCGCAGGTCCGTGGTCATCACACCGCGCACGGTGCGGTCCAGTTCGTCCTCGCCGCCGAGCAGCCGCAGGCCCAGCGCGTCGGTGTCCAGCAGTGCGCGCAGCCGCATTCTCGTCGCCGCCGTTCTTTGTCTCGAAATCTACGATGGAGAAGGGGTCCGGTGGGGTGGGGAGCGGCTGCTGCCGCCTCCGGGGCTGTGTCCCAGGTCACGTGGGCTGTATCGGATGTTTCCAAAGGAAAACACGGAGGTTGCTGAGCGCAGCCGTTCATACGAATCTACAAGATGACGGTCCCGACCAGCCAACTCCTTCATGGTTTCCGTGACTGACCCCGTCGGAGTACACCGCTGTGTACTGGCTCCACTCCACGTGAACACCACATGAACGAGCCGGGCCCGCCGCACCCGATCTGGCTCGATCCGTACGACCCTCAAGACGAAGAAGAGAGCCGGTCATGGACTTCCTTCGCCCCGCCAGCTGGGAGGAGGCGCTCGCCGCCAAGGCCGAGCACCCCACCGCTGTGCCCATCGCGGGCGGCACCGACGTGATGGTCGAGATCAACTTCGACCATCGGCGGCCCGAGTACCTGCTCGACCTGAACCGCGTCGGTGACCTCACCGAGTGGGAGGTCGGCGAGGACACCGTGCGGCTCGGCGCCTCCGTGCCCTACACCCGGATCATGGAGAGCCTGCGCGGCGAGCTCCCCGGCCTGGCCCTCGCCTCGCACACCGTGGCCTCCCCGCAGATCCGCAACCGCGGCGGCGTCGGCGGCAACCTCGGCACCGCCTCCCCGGCCGGCGACGCCCACCCCGCCCTCCTCGCGGCCGGCGCCGAGGTCGAGGTCGAGTCGGTGCGCGGATCGCGGCTCATCCCGATCGACGCGTTCTACACCGGCGTGAAGCGCAACGCGCTGGCGGCCGACGAGCTCATCCGCGCCGTGCACATCAAGAAGGCCGACGGGCCCCAGCAGTACTCCAAGGTCGGCACCCGCAACGCCATGGTCATCGCGGTGTGCGCCTTCGGGCTCGCGCTGCACCCCGGGACGCGGACCGTGCGGACGGGAATCGGGTCCGCGGCTCCCACGCCCGTTCGGGCCAAGGCCGCCGAGGAATTTCTGAACGCGGCCCTGGACGAGGGCGGCTTCTGGGACAGCGGCAAGATCATCACCCCTTCGGCCGCCAAGCAGTTCGCGGACCTGTGCGCCGCCTCCTGCAACCCGATCGACGACGTCCGAGGCACGGCGAGCTACCGCCGCCACGCGGTCGGCATCATGGCCCGCCGCACGCTGACCTGGGCCTGGGAGTCGTACCGCGGCACCGCCGCCACCACGGAGGGAGCTGCGTAATGCGCGTCAACTTCACTGTCAACGGACGTCCGCAGGAAGCCGACGACGTGTGGGAGGGCGAGTCCCTGCTGTACGTGCTGCGCGAGCGGCTGGGGCTGCCCGGCTCGAAGAACGCCTGCGAGCAGGGCGAGTGCGGGTCCTGCACGGTGCGCCTCGACGGCGTCCCGGTGTGCTCGTGCCTGGTCGCCGCCGGGCAGGCCGAGGGCCGCGAAGTGGTGACCGTCGAGGGGCTCGCCGACTACGCGAAGCACCGCTCCTGCGGTTCCTCGCGCGGGACCTCGCTCCAGGAGGCCCAGGACTGGGCCGCCAAGGGGCACGACTCGCAGACCGGTGAGGGCTCCGAACTCGCGCCGATCCAGCAGGCGTTCATCGACGCCGGTGCCGTCCAGTGCGGCTTCTGCACGCCAGGGCTGCTGGTCGCCGCCGACGAGATGCTGGAACGCAACCCGAACCCGAGCGACGCGGACATCCGCGAGGCGCTGTCGGGCAACCTGTGCCGCTGCACCGGCTACGAGAAGATCATGGACGCGGTCCGCCTCGCGGCCGCCCGGCAGGGAGAGGCGGTCTGACATGTCGACTCCCAACGGCACCCCCACCAAGATCACCCAGGGTTCGCAGACCAAGGGCGGCATCGGCGAGTCCACGCTCCGTCCGGACGGCACCCTCAAGGTCACCGGCGAGTTCGCGTACTCGTCCGACATGTGGCACGAGGACATGCTCTGGGGTCAGATCCTCCGCTCGACCGTCGCGCACGCCGAGATCGTCTCCATCGACACCAGCGAGGCCCTGGCCCTGCCGGGCGTGTACGCGGTCATGACGTACGACGACCTGCCGACCGAGGTGAAGCACTACGGTCTGGAGATCCAGGACACCCCCGTCCTCGCCCACGGCAAGGTCCGTCACCATGGCGAGCCGGTCGCGATCGTCGCCGCCGACCACCCGGAGACCGCCCGCCGCGCGGCCGCCAAGATCAAGGTCGAGTACCGCGAGCTGCCCGTCATCACCGACGAGGCCTCCGCGACCGCCCCCGACGCGGTCCTCGTCCACGAGAACCGCGACGACCACCACATCGGGCACGTCCCGCACCCGAACATCGTGCACCGGCAGCCGATCGTCCGCGGCGACGCGCGACAGGCCGCGGGGCGCGCCGACTTCGTCGTCAAGGGCGAGTACACCTTCGGCATGCAGGACCAGGCGTTCCTCGGCCCCGAGTCGGGTCTCGCCGTGCCGGACGAGGACGGTGGCGTCCACCTCTACATCGCCACCCAGTGGCTGCACTCCGACCTGCGGCAGATCGCGCCCGTCCTCGGCCTGCCCGAGCGCAAGGTGCGCATGACGCTGTCCGGCGTCGGCGGGGCCTTCGGCGGCCGCGAGGACCTGTCGATGCAGATCCACGCCTGCCTGCTGGCGCTGCGCACCGGCCAGCCCGTCAAGATCGTCTACAACCGCTTCGAGTCCTTCTTCGGGCACGTCCACCGGCACCCCGCCAAGCTGTACTACGAGCACGGGGCCACCCGCGAGGGCAAGTTGACCCACGTGAAGTGCCGGATCGTGCTGGACGGCGGCGCGTACGCCTCCGCCTCCCCGGCCGTGGTCGGCAACGCCTCCTCGCTGTCGATCGGCCCGTACGTCGTCGACGACGTGGACATCGAGGCCATCGCCCTCTACACCAACAACCCGCCCTGCGGCGCGATGCGCGGCTTCGGCGCGGTCCAGGCGTGCTTCGCCTACGAGGCCCAGATGGACAAACTGGCCGACGCGCTGGGCATGGACCGGGTGGAGTTCCGGCAGCTGAACGCCATGGAACAGGGCACGATCATGCCGACCGGCCAGCCCGTCGACTCCCCGGCCCCCGTCGCCGAACTCCTGCGCCGCGTCAAGGCGATGCCGCTTCCCCCGGAGCAGCAGTGGCTCGCGGCCGGCGAGGAGGCCGACGTACGGCAGCTGCCGGGCGGTCTGTCCAACACCACCCACGGCGAAGGCGTCGTCCGCGGTATCGGCTACGCGGTCGGCATCAAGAACGTCGGCTTCTCCGAGGGCTTCGACGACTACTCGACCGCGCGCGTGCGCATGGAGGTGGTCGGCGGTGAGCCCGTCGCCACCGTGCACACCGCCATGGCGGAGGTCGGCCAGGGCGGGGTCACCGTCCACGCGCAGATCGCCCGCACCGAGCTCGGTGTCACCCAGGTGACCATCCACCCCGCGGACACGCAGGTGGGCTCGGCGGGTTCGACCTCGGCCTCCCGTCAGACGTACGTCACCGGCGGCGCCGTGAAGAACTCCTGCGAGCTCGTCCGGGAGAAGGTCCTGGAGCTCGGGCGCCGCAAGTTCGGCTCCTACCACCCCGCCTGGGCCACCGCCGAACTGCTCCTGGAGGGCGGCAAGATCGTCACCGACGGCGGCGAGGTCCTCGCGGACCTGGCCGACGTGCTGGAGGGCGAGTCCGTCGAGGTCGAGGCCGAGTGGCGGCACCGGCCGACCGAGGCCTTCGACCTGCGCACCGGGCAGGGCTTCGGACACGTCCAGTACTCCTTCGCCGCCCACCGTGCGGTCGTGGAGGTCGACACCGAGCTCGGCCTGGTCAAGGTCATCGAACTGGCCTGCGCGCAGGACGTCGGCAAGGCGCTCAACCCGCTGTCCGTCATCGGCCAGATCCAGGGCGGCACCGTCCAGGGCCTGGGGGTGGCGGTGATGGAGGAGATCATCGTCGACCCCGTGACGGCGAAGGTCAGGAACCCCTCCTTCACGGACTACCTGATCCCCACGATCCTCGACACGCCGACCATCCCCGTCGACGTGCTCGAACTCGCCGACGACCACGCGCCGTACGGGCTGCGCGGCATCGGCGAGGCACCCACCCTGTCCTCGACCCCGGCCGTCCTCGCGGCGATCCGCAACGCGACGGGGCTGGAGCTCAACCGCACACCGGTGCGGCCGGAACACCTGACCGGCACCTGATCAACCGGTGAGTCACCCGGGGGACCTCGTCCCCCGGCCCCCAACTGTCCGTCCTGGGCCGTCCCCCGGGTCGTGCACATCCCAAATCCCGTGACCGACAAGGCGGTTGCACGGGTGCCCCTGTGAACCTTGGGAGACGGCACCATGACCCAGCAGTCCCTTCAACCCAGGACCACGGCCGACGACGCGGGAGAAGGCACCCGCGTCCCGGCAGGCAGGTCCTGGCTCGACCGGTACTTCCACATATCCAAGCGGGGATCCACGGTCGCGCGTGAACTGCGCGGCGGCGTCACCACCTTCATGGCGATGGCGTACATCCTCCTGCTCAACCCCCTGATCCTGTCCGGCAAGGACGCGGCGGGGGACACGCTCGGCCAGAAGGCGCTCATCACCGCGACCGCGTTCGCGGCGGCCCTCACCACGCTGCTGATGGGTTTCTTCGGCAAGGTGCCCCTCGCGCTCGCCGCCGGCCTCTCCGTCTCCGGCGTGCTGTCCTCGCAGGTCGTGCCCGTGATGACCTGGCCGCAGGCCATGGGCATGTGCGTGATGTACGGCGTGGTCATCATGCTGCTGGTCGTCACCGGCCTGCGCGAGATGATCATGAACGCGATCCCGCTGGCCCTCAAGCACGCGATCACCATGGGCATCGGCCTCTTTGTCGCCCTGATCGGCTTCTACAAGGCCGGCTTCGTCCACCAGGGCAAGGCCACCCCGGTGACCCTCGGCCCCACGGGCGAACTCGCGGGCTGGCCCGTCCTGTTGTTCGCCGTCACCCTCCTCGCCATCTTCATGCTCCAGGCACGCGGTGTTCCCGGCGCGATCCTGATCGGCATCCTCGGCGGGACCGTACTGGCCGTCCTCCTCAACGCTGCCGGGGCCATCGCCCCGAAGCAGTGGGCGAGCGGCGCTCCCGAACTGCACGGCAGCGCGGTCTCCATGCCGGACTTCTCGATCTTCGGGAAGGTGGAGTTCGGCGGCTGGGGCGAGGTCGGTGCGATGACGGTCGGCATGATCGTGTTCACACTGGTGCTCGCCGGGTTCTTCGACGCGATGGCCACCATCATCGGCGTCGGCACCGAGGCGAAGCTGGCCGACGCGCAGGGCCGGATGCCGGGCCTGTCCAAGGCCCTGTTCATCGACGGCGCGGGCGGCGCGATCGGCGGGGTGGCCGGCGCCTCCGGCCAGACCGTGTTCGTCGAGTCGGCGACGGGTGTGGGCGAGGGCGCCCGCACCGGGCTGTCCTCCGTGGTCACCGGCCTGTTCTTCGCTGCCTGTCTCTTCTTCACCCCGCTCACGGCGATCGTGCCGGGCGAGGTCGCGGCCGCCGCCCTCGTGGTGATCGGTGCCATGATGATGATGAACGCCCGCCACGTCGACTGGGCCGACCGCGCCACCGCGATCCCGGTCTTCCTGACCGTCGTGATCATGCCGTTCACCTACTCGATCACCGCGGGCGTCGCCGCGGGCGTCATCTCGTACGTCGCGATCAAGGTCGCCCAGGGCAAGGCGCGCGAGATCGGCGCCTTCATGTGGGGACTGACGGTGATCTTCCTGGTGTACTACGCCCTCAACCCCATCGAGAGCTGGATGGGCGTGCACTAGCACGCTTGAACGCCCCCTTGCGCAACCGCTGTACGCAACCGCTGTACGCAACCGCTGTGAAGGAGACCGAGACATGCTGGACATCGCCGAAGAGCTGCACCGGTGGGTCGAGCAGGGACGTGACTTCGCCGTGGCCACCGTGGTGGCCGTCGGCGGCAGCGCGCCCCGCCGGCCGGGTGCCGCCCTCGCGGTGGACGCCGACGGCACGGCGATCGGCTCGGTCTCCGGCGGCTGCGTGGAGGGGGCGGTCTACGACATGTGCCAACAGGCGCTGGAGGACGGCGAGTCGGCCCTCGAACGCTTCGGCTACAGCGACGAGGACGCTTTCGCCGTCGGCCTGACCTGCGGCGGCGTCATCGACATCCTCGTCACCCCGGTCCGGGCCGGCGACCCCGTCCGTACGGTGATCACGGCCGCCCTGGAAGCCGCCGCGAAGGGACAGGCGGCGGCGCTGGCGCGGATCGTCTCCGGACCGGGCGAACTCGTCGGCCGCGCACTCGTCGTACGACCCGAGGGCCCCTCGGGCCACGGCGGCTTCGGCGCCCATCCCGAGCTGGACCGCACGGTCGCCGCCGAGGCCGGCGCCTTCCTGGACGCGGGCCGCACCGGCACCCTGGAGATCGGTGAACAGGGCTCGCTCTGCGGCGCCCCGCTCACCGTGCTCGTCGAGTCCTCCGTGCCACCGCCCCGGATGATCGTCTTCGGCGCGATCGACTTCGCGTCGGCCCTGGTGCGGGTCGGCACGTTCCTCGGTTACCGGGTCACCGTGTGCGACGCGCGGCCCGTCTTCGCGACCGAGGCACGCTTCCCGGAGGCCGACGAGATAGTCGTCGAGTGGCCGCACACGTACCTGGAGCGCACCGAGGTCGACGCCCGGACAGTCCTGTGCGTCCTCACCCACGACGCCAAGTTCGACGTCCCCCTGCTGCGCCTGGCCCTCCGGCTCCCGGTCGCCTACGTGGGCGCCATGGGCTCCCGCCGCACCCACCTCGACCGCAACGAACGCCTCCGCGAAGTCGGCGTGACCGAAATGGAGTTGGCGCGGCTGCGGTCACCCATCGGCCTTGACCTCGGCGCCCGTACGCCCGAGGAGACGGCCCTGTCGATCGCCGCGGAGATCGTGGCGGCCCGGCGGGGCGGCAGCGGGGTCTCCCTCACCGGCGCGCACACACCGATCCATCACGACGGGACGTCGGCAGCGGCCCGGCGGATCGGGTCGGTGGCCTGAGCGGACACCTGGGGCTGGTCCGGCCCGGCGAACGCGCGCGAGCTCCTCGACCTCGTTCACCCGCACGGTCGTACCGTCAACTGCCGTCATGGCGCCCACTGTTGCAGGCCGGTCACGATCCCCGCAGCAGCCGGTTCAGGGCCCGCCCGAACACCGACCGGGCGGCCACGCCAAGCAGGCGTTCGGGGACGAGGGGGAAGCGCAGGGTCTCCCGCCAGATCACGCGGGCCCGGCCACCCGGGCCCGGGTGCACCTCCAGTTCGGCCCAGCCCCGCACCACCCGGCCGCGCTTCTCCAGACGGCACAGGCCGGAGACGCCCTCCGCCGGCGGGCGCCAGACCGTGACCTCCATGGGGTCGTCGAAGCCGAGCGGGCCGATCCCCGAACGGGCGACGACGAGCGTGCCCTCGGCCGTCGGCCCCGGCGGCACGACGGTGACGCGCGTCAGGGGGACGACCTCGCCGTGGCGGGGCCACGCCGTGAGGCGGCGCCAGGCCTCGTCCGGGGAGAGCGGGGCCGTACGTTCGAGGAGGAAGGTGACCACGAGCTGATCTTAGGGAATCAGTCCTGCTCAGAGTGGATCTCATGGGGCGCGCGACCGTACGGCGGCCGCCCGGACGGGCCCTGGGGGCAGCGAACCGCAGGACAGGCCGCCGCATGGTCCGGCTTCACACGGTTACTCGCCGAGGGGAAGAAGTGCCGTGAGAGCGGGAGGTGGCCGCATGACGCGCGTGCGTACGGTGCTGTTCGACCGCGACAGCATCCTTGCCGGAGACTCGCCCGGCCCCGACCGGGTGCGCCCCGCGCCGGGTGCCGGTGAGGCGCTCGGCATGCTGCGCCTGCACGGCGTCCGCACCGGGTTCATGGCCCTGCAACCGGGCATCGGACACGGGCCGCTCAGCGATGCCGACGTGCGGGCCGTCAACCACCGCGTCGACGAACTGCTCGGCCCCTTCGACATCTGGGGAGTGTGCCCGCACGGGCCCGACGACGGCTGCCACTGCCGTCCGCCCGAACCGGGCCTGATCCTGTGGGCGGCGGGCCGGGTGTGCACCGCGCCGGCCGACTGCGCGGTCGTCGGCACCGCCGCGGACGCCGAGGCCGCGGCCCGGGTGGGCGCCCACGGGATCCTCGTACCGGACGAGCGGACCCGGCCGGAGGAGACGGCACGGGCCGATCATGTGGCGCCGGACGTCCTGACCGCCGTACGCGCGCTGCTCGCCGGGCCGCCGCGGGGGCGGGTCCTGGTCGACGAGCGGCCGATCGAGTCGGCCTTCGAGAACGACGAGGCGTGAGGCTCAGGGATGGGTCCAGCGGCACAGGAGTCGGAACACCGCGAACAGGGCCAGTGGCCATATGGCCGCGAAGGCCCAGATCACCGCGGGCCGCGAGGTGACGATGCCCGTCACCATGAGTCCGGTCGACATCGCGAGCAGCAGGCTCACGGTCAGGACGTGCGGCCGGTAGTGGGTCACCCGGGTGAGGTCCGGCCGTCGGCGCGGCCGGCTTGAACGCATCCGGCGGGCCAGCCGGCGGTCGCGGCGCAGGGCGCGTTCCAACTCGTCCAGGATGCGCTGTTCGTGATCGGGGAGTCGCCCTGTCGTCACTGTCGCTCCTCGTGAATCCGCAGAGTCCCTTCTCCTAGTGCCCGGAGAAGGACCCGCGAACCGTCCGGTGACGGCCCCGGTGCCCGCGCCGGACGGCGGCGCGGGCACCGGGGCGGCACGCGGACGGGTCAGTTCTCGCCGAGGAGCTTCTTCATCTCGCTGATCTCGGCCTTCTGCGTGGTGACGATGTCACCGGCCATGGCCGTGGCGGCCTGGTCCTCGCCCTTGGCCTTCTCGGTGCCGGCCATCTCGACGGCACCCTCGTGGTGCTCGACCATCATGGTCAGGAACATGGAGTCGAAGTCCTTGCCGGACGCCTTCCCCAGCTTCTCCATGTCGGCGCTGTCCATCATCCCGGCCATGCCGGAGTGCGCCGAGTGGTCCATGCCGGGCATCGCCTCGGGGACCTTCTTGCCCCAGGTCCTCAGCCAGCCGCTCATGGTCTCGATCTCCGGCCCCTGGGCCTTCTCGATCCGGGCGGCGAGGTCCTTGACCTCGGGCGAGGAGGCCCGGTCGGCGGCCAGGCCGGCCATCTCCACGGCCTGCTGGTGGTGCGGGATCATGCCCTGGGCGAAGGAGACGTCCTGGGCGTTGTGGGTGCCGGCCGAGGTCTCGGCGGCGGACACCGACGGCGACGAGGCGGCCGAGCCGCTGTCGTCGCTGTCGCCGCCGCAGGCGGTGAGGGTGAGGGCGGCGCTCAGGGCGACCGCCGCGAGACAGGCACGGCGGATCACGGTACGGGTACTGCGCATGCTGGAACTCCGTTGCGGTGAAAGGGATCTGGACGTGGCGGAACACGCCGTGTCTAGATCCGCAGGAGCTGGAGTTCCGCGAGGGAGGGCGGGGCGCGGGCACCTTCCTGGGCCGCGGCCGTCTGGGCGCACAGGTCGACCGTGCCCGGGGTGCTTCCCGACGGATCGGGAACGAGCGCGGGCAGGACGGGCCCACCGCTCACGGCCCCCGACGTACAGGTCGCGTCGGCGTGGTGGAGATGGCCCGAGCCGCAGCCGTCGTGACAGACGGTGTCGACGACGACAGCGGCCGCCGTCGCCATGTGCGGGGACCTGCCCTCGTGCCCACCCATGCCGCCACCGGGCGCCAGGGCGTGCATGCCCAGCACCCCCACGAGCAGCCCCAGCACGAGCAGCGCCCGCCACAGGGGCGGACGCGCGCTGGGCTGCTCGGAGCTGGTCATCGGGCTCATCCTAGAGGGGGGCTGTGTCACGGCCGTGCATCGACGCCGTCCGTCCTGGGTACGTCCCGGCGCCGCCCTCTGTTCAGTGCGCACGGGCGCGGGTCCCTCCGGCGTACGTTCTCCGGGAGTCCGTCGAGGGGCGGCGGGCCGGGAAGGACCGTGTGGACACCGACAGCCGAGCCAAGGCACAGCGCTTCGCCGACCTGCACCGGGAGGGCTGCTTCCTGCTCCCCAACGCGTGGGACGTGGGCAGCGCCCGGATCCTGGAGGCGGCCGGGTTCCCGGCCGTGGCGACCACGAGCGCGGGCGTCGCGTTCTCGCTCGGACGGCCCGACCACGACTTCTTCGCCGAACAGCCGCCCGAGGACCGCGTCGACCGCGAGACCATGCTGGGCCGGGTCCGCGAGATCGCGGGCGGGCTCGCCGTACCGCTGAGCGCGGACCTGGAGGACGGATACGGCGAGTCGCCCGAGACCGTCGCGGACACCGTCGCGAAAACCCTCGCCGCCGGAGCCGCGGGCGGCAACATCGAGGATTTCACCGGCGACCGCACCCGTCCGCTGTACGACCACAAGCTCTCCGTCGAGCGGGTCCGGGCCGCCCGCGAGACCCTGGCGGCCGACGGGGAGCCCTTCGTCCTGGTCGGCCGCACCGACGCGCTCCTGGTGGGCGGCACGCTCGACGAGGCGGTGCGGCGGGCCAACGCCTATCTGGAGGCCGGTGCCGACTGCGCGTTCGTGCCGGGCGCCGCCGACGCCGAGACCATCGGCAGGCTGGTCCGCGAGATCGACGGCCCGCTCAACGTGGTCATGGGCCTGACCGGCAACGCGCTCTCCCTCGACGACCTGCGCGCACTCGGCGTCCGGCGGGTCACGGTCGGGGGCAGCATCGCCCGTGCGATGTACCGCCGTGTGCTCGACGCGGCACGGGAGCTGGCCGACCTGGGCACCTTCTCGTACGCCGCCGACCAGCTCTCCCCGACCGAGCTCAACGACCTGTTCCGGCAGGGCTGGAGGCGGGGCTAGCGGCGGGGCCGGCGGACGCCGACGCACAGCTCGGCGCCTCCGGGGCGTCCTCGGCGTGCCGCGTCAGCGCGCAGACCGTACGCAGGGCGACCTTCCAACCGCCCTCCTGGAGTACGGCCGCCCCCGGGCCGCCGGTGTCCAGCCGGCGGCCCTCGCGCGTGAGGTCGTAGGCCACCTCGGCCCGCACGTCCGAGGTGTACGCCAGGGAGGTCACCTCGGCGCGCAGCTTGCTGCCGCTCGGGTCGCGGAAGAGGTTGTCGATCATCAGGGCGTTCTCGTCGCCGTCCTCGACGACGTCAGTGCGCTGGTCCAGGGAGGACTTCGGGTCGAACAGGACCGTCCACGCCTCCCGGATGTCCCGCTCCGCCTGGTCGGGGTCCGAGGGCGCGGTCGCGGTCGGTGTCGGGGAGGCGGAGAGCGAGGGGGAGCCGCCGGCCGTGGTCGGGCCCGGGGAGCCGGTGACGGAAGGCCGGCCCGTACGGGAGGCGCCCTCGTCACCGCCGTCGCCGTCGCCGCAGGCTCCGGTCAGGACGAGGGCGGCGACAGTCAGGGCCACCGCCCAGGTCCCGTGCCGTGCAGGGGAGTTCGCGCAGGTCATGGCACTCCATCTCCGGGTACGCCGTGGGGCTGGCCTACCCGGAGGCGCGGGATTCATCCAGGGCGCCGGGGAAAACCCCCGGACGGGGTGCGCCTACCCCTCGGCGCCGCTCCGCCGCCGTACCGCGAAGACCGCCGCGGCCACCGCCACGACGATCCCCGCGCCGATCCCGGTCCAGGCACCCGCGGACAGGCCGCCCTCGTCGTCCTTCCCGGTGTCGGCGGCCTGCGGGGAGGGCGCGGGCGTGGTCTCCACGGCTGTCGGGATCGGGCTCACGGCGGTGCTCGGGGAAGGGCTGACCGGCTTCGCGTCCGGTGCCGCCGCCTTCAGCTTCAGGGTCGGCGCCGGGTTCTCCCCGTTCTCGTCCAGCTCGATCCAGCGGTCGACGTGCCCGTCGCCGTAGGTCTGGAGGGTCTTGAAGGCGACCTCCTCCGCGTCGGGCAACTGCCGTACGACGACCGAGTACTCGGCGCTCTCGCCGGTCTTCAGTTCCGTGCCCCTGACGGTGTAGCCGTCGTCGGTCGGGCTGAACTTCCAGCCCACGGGGCCCTTGCCGTACCTCACGTCGGCCGGGGTGATGCCCTCGGGCAGAACCACCCGCACCTCCTTGATCCCGGAGGTGTCGGACTCGGCCTCGGCGTGGAAGGAGACGGTGACGTTCTCGGCGAGGGCCTGCGCCTTGTCGGCCTCGACCTCGGTGTGGGCGGCGGCCGGGACGGCCGTCAGGAGTACGGCGGTCGCCGCTGCGGCGGCAGCGACGGACAGACGGGACAGGGGGATTCGGGACATGGAGGTCTCCAGGCGAGCTGGTACGGCGGGGCGGCCGTGCGGCGCGGGCCGGGACGGCGTCCCCGTGGGGTCAGTGGGCGAGAGCTGCGCTCGCCGCCGGAGGACCTCGCCGTACCACCGCGTGCGCCAGCAACGGGCGTGCCGTGAGCGGCCGTTCGTCGTACGCCGGCGCGACCGTCATCGCGGCCGTCCACGCGGGTGACGTGGGCCGGGTGAACAGCGGCCGGGCGGCGGCCAGTCGGTCCCGTACCGCGTCGAGAGCCGCCGTCACCCCGCGGGCCACCGTCCAGCAGGCCGCGTCCGCGCGGTGCAGCAGGACGGCGACGAGCACGGCGACCAGCGAGTGGGCCGCCGTCATGACCAGGGAGCCGTGGAGCCGCTCGTGCCACGCCGTGCCGCCGTCGCGCACATGTCCGCCAGGGTGGTGCGCGGCGGCGGTGAGCGTCAGCCACAGATGCAGCCCGGACTGTCCCGCGACACTGCACGCGACGACCGTCGCCAGGCTTCGGGGCCGCTGCACCCCGACGAGACCCACCGCGAAGAGCACGGCCGTCGCGGCGACCCCCCGCCCCCAGGGCACCGGGCCCTCGGCGAGCAGGTGATGGGCGCTGACCCCGAGCACCGTGCCGACGACGGCGAACACCGCGGCCCGCAGTACGGGCAGTGGAGCGCGAGTGGTCGGGGCCGGCAGGTGCATGGCCCGCTCATCATGGATCATCGCGGGGCCGGCCGGCAGGGAAAAGCGTGGACCGGGTACGGACGCCGATGTCTCAGCGGGTGCCGGGCCCCTGCTCGGTGCCTCCGGTGGTGCCGGGCCGGAGGACCTCTCCCTGGACGACCTTGGGTTCCGGACCGTCCTCCCGCCCCGCACGGGCCTCCGCCTTGAGGATGCGTGCCGACCTGCCCGCCGTGCGGGTCAGTTCCGGGCCCTTCCTGACGGCGAGGACCACTATGACGACGACGAGGATGATCGCGAGCTCGCTCAGTCCGAACATGGGGTGGGCCTCCGTCGGGGGGACGCCGGGCCGGACGAGATGCCCGCCGGACCGGCAGCGTACCCCGCACTCCCGGGAACAGGTAGCTTTGCCCGTCCTTTACTATTGGATGCGACCTGCCCCCGACAAGAAGGAGCCACGGTTCCGCGATGGGTGAACCTCCCAGTACCGGCCGCGCCACGTCCCCCGCATACGGATGGGCGGGGACGGCCCGGTGACCGAGATCCTGCTGCTTGTGTCGGCCGTGCTCCTCACCTTGGCCTGTGCCGTGTTCGTCGCGGCCGAGTTCTCCTTGACCACCGTCGAGCGTGGCGACCTGGAGCGGGCCGCAGAGGCGGGTGAGCGCGGCGCCGAGGGCGCGCTGAAGGCCGTACGCCGGCTCACTTTCGAGCTCTCCGGCGCCCAGCTCGGCATCACCGTCACCTCGCTGGTGATCGGCATGCTCGCCGAGCCCTCCCTCGCGGCGCTCCTCAAGGGCCCGCTGAAGGCCGCCGGCCTGGGCGGCGGCGCCGCTCCGGTGGCGACCGCGCTGGGCGTGGCCCTGTCCACCGTCGTCCTGATGGTCGTCGGCGAGCTGGTGCCGAAGAACTGGGCGATCGCCCGCCCGCTGGCCGTCGCCAAGGTCGTCGCCGGACCGCAGAGCGCCTTCACCGCCCTCTTCGGCCCGTTCATCCGCCATCTCAACAACACCGCGAACCGTTTCGTACGACGCTTCGGCCTGGAGCCCGCCGAGGAACTGGTCTCCGCCCGCGGCCCCGAGGAGCTCGTCGCGCTCGCCGAGCACTCCGCCGCCGAGGGCGCCCTGGAGGCCGACTCCGCCGAACTGTTCGTACGCACCCTGCACCTGGGCGAGCTGACCGCCGAGAACGTCATGACACCGCGCGTCGACGTCAAGGCCCTCGAAGCCCACGCGACCGCCGCCGACGCCGCCAACCTCACCCACGCCACCGGCCTGTCCCGCTTCCCGGTCTACCGGGACAGCCTGGACGAGGTCATCGGCACCGTGCACATCCGCGACGTACTCGCCCTGGAACCCGGCAAGCGGGCCACCACCCCGGTAACCGAGCTGGCCACCGCGCCCCTGCTGGTCCCGGACAGCCTCACGGCCGACCGGCTCCTGGAGCGGATGCGGGCCTCCCGCACCATGGCCGTCGTCATCGACGAGTACGGCGGCACGGCGGGCGTGGCGACGGTCGAGGACATCGTCGAGGAGGTCGTCGGCGAGGTCCGCGACGAGCACGACCCCGTCGAGAGCCCCGATCTGCGGCCCGCCGGTGACGGGACGTGGGAGGCCGAGGGGTCCGTCCGCGTCGACCGGCTGGGCGAGACAGGCCTCACGGCGCCCGAGGGTCCGTACGAGACCGTGGCCGGACTGGTCGCCACCCGCCTCGCGCGCATCCCCGCCAAGGGCGACGGCATCGAGCTGGAGGGCGGCTGGCGCATCGAGGTCCTGGAGATCGACCATCACCGGGCCGACCGCGTCCTGATCACCGCGCCGGCCCTGGTGCGGGTGGGGGAGGAGGCCCGATGACCACCGTCCGGCTGCTCGTCGGCGCGCTGACGCTGCTGACCAACGCCTTCTTCGTGGGCGGCGAGTTCGCCCTGATCTCCGTGCGCCGCAGCCAGATCGAGCCCCGCGCGCGTGAGGGCCACAAGCGGGCCCGGATGACCCTGTGGGGACTCGAACACCTCTCCGCGATGCTGGCCACCGCCCAGCTCGGCATCACCGTCTCCTCGCTGGTGCTCGGCGCGGTCGCCGAACCGGCCATCGCGCACCTGCTGGAGCCCGGCTTCGAGGCGGCCCGCATCCCGGACGGCCTGGTGCACCCGATCGCGTTCGTGATCGCCCTGTCGCTGGCCACCTATCTGCACATGCTGATCGGCGAGATGGTGCCGAAGAACATCGCCCTCGCGGCACCCGTGCCGACCGCGCTGCTGCTCGGCCCGCCGCTCGTGGCCCTCACGCGCGCGCTCAAGCCCTTCGTGTTCGGCATCAACGCCTTCGCGAACGCGCTGCTGAAGCTGCTGCGCGTCGAACCCAAGGACGAGGTCGAGTCGGCGTTCACCGACGACCAGCTCGCCCGCATGGTCGTCGACGCCAGTGAGGCGGGGCTGCTCTCGCCCGCCGACGGCGAGCGGCTGCGGGACGCGCTGGAGCTCGGCACCAGGCCGGTCGGCGAGATCCTGGTCCCGGTGCCGAAGATGCGGACCGTCGACACCTCGGTCACCCCGGCCCGGCTGGAGCGGGTCGCCGCCGACGCTGGCTACTCCCGCTTCCCGGTCACCGGCCCGGACGGCACCCTGCTGGGCTACCTGCACATCAAGGACACCCTGGGCGTCACCGAGCGCGACCGGCCCTTCCCGCGCGCCGCCCTGCACCCGGTCACCCGGGTCCGCATCGACACCCCGCTGGACGACACCCTCACCGCGCTGCGCGCCGACGGGAGCCATCTGGCGGCGGTGACGGGACAGGCGGGGGCCGTCCTCGGCTTCGTGACCATGGAGGACGTCCTCACCGAGCTGGTCGGGCCGACGCCGGCCACCGTATGACCGCCGGGCGGTCCCGTCGCCCGGCCGGCGGATCCGGGGAACGCCGCCATCGCCCCAGCCGTTCACACAGCGCCCATCACTACCTGAGGAGCAAGCCCGTGTCCGCCACACCGACGGACTCCCACCCCGCACGATCGACCCGCCGGTGAGCACCACGAATGCCGTCCTCGGCCTGCTGGCCGTGTTCCTGCTGACCGCCGGCACCGGCTACTTCGTCGCCCAGGAGTTCGCGTACGTCTCCGCGGACCGGCTCGCCCTCTCCCGTGCGGCGGAGGCCGGTGACAGGAAGGCCGCCCGCGCGCTGAGCGTGCTGGAGCGGCTGTCCTTCATGCTCTCCGGCGCCCAACTGGGCATCACCGTCACCGGTCTCGTCGTCGGCTTCATCGCCGAACCCTCCGTCTCCGCCCTGCTCAAGCCGGCCCTCACCGGCCTCGGTGTCCCCGAGGGGGCCGTCGGCGGGATCTCCGTGGTGCTGGCCTTCGTCCTGGCCACCGTCGTCCAGATGGTCCTGGGCGAGCTGGCCCCGAAGAACCTCGCCATCGCCGTCCCGGAGCGGCTGGCGAAGGCCCTCGCGCCCTCCACGCTCGGCTACCTCAAGGTCGTCGGCCCGCTGGTGCACGTCTTCGACGGCGCGGCCAACCGCCTGCTCCGCAGGGTCGGCATCGAACCCGTCGAGGAACTGCACCACGGCGCCACCCTGGAGGAGCTGGGCCACCTCATCGGCGAGTCCCACGAACAGGGCGAACTGCCCCGGGACACCGCCGAACTCCTCGACCACGCCCTGGAGTTCTCCGAGCGCACCCTCGACGAGGTGATGGTGCCGCGCGTCGACGCCGTCTTCGTCCGCAAGGACGCCACCGCCGCCGAGGCCGTCGACCTGATCGCCGAGCACGGCCACTCCACCTACCCCGTCCTCGGCGACCACCCCGACGACATCCCGGGCGTCCTGGGCGTAAGGGAGTTGACGCGCCTGCCGGCCCATGAGCTGACCCGGGTCACCGCGGGCGCCCTCGCCCGCACCCCGCTGCTGCTGCCCGACACCCTCCCGCTGCCGGAGGCGGTCGCGCAGATGCGGGAGCGGGACGAGGAGTTCGCGGTCGTCCTGGACGAGCACGGCGGCGTCGCCGGCATCGTCACCTACGAGGACATCGCCGAGGAACTGGTCGGCGACATCGCCGACGAGACCGACACCGTCGCCGAACCCGCCGTGCGCGACGGGGACGGCTGGCTGGTCGACGCGGGCCGCCGCCTCGACGAGATCGCCGACGCCACCGGCGTCGAACTGCCCGAGGAGGAGGACTACGACACCGTCGCAGGACTGGTCGTGGACCGCCTCGGCCGCTTCCCGGCGATCGGGGACCGGGTCACCGTCGAGCTGCTCGGCGGCGGCCGTGCGGTGATCGACGTACGGACACTGGACCGGCACGTACCGGAACGCGTCCGCGTGGAGAGGGTGGAGTCGGCATGAGTTTCCCGATGGCGCTCTTCGTCACCGTCCTGCTGCTGATCGGCAGCGGCTTCTTCGTCGCCGCCGAGTTCGCGCTGGTCGCCGCCAAGCGGCACCGCATGGAGAAGGCCGCGGCCGAGGGGCGGCGCGGGGCGAAGGCGGCCCTGGCCGGGATGCGCGAACTGTCACTGATGCTGGCCGGCGCCCAGCTCGGCATCACCGTCTGCACCCTGGGCCTGGGCTCGGTCTCCAAGCCCGCGATCTCCCACGAACTCGACCCGCTGCTGCACCACTTGGGCCTGCCCAGCGCGCTCAGCTACGGCATCGCCTTCGTGGTCGCCATGGTCGTCGTGGTGTTCCTGCACATGGTGCTCGGCGAGATGGCCCCCAAGTCCTGGGCGATCGCCCACCCCGAGCGCTCCGCGATGCTGCTCTCGCCGCCCTTCCGAGGCGTGGTCAAGGCCGTGCGGCCGCTGCTCTCGGTCCTGAACAGGATGAGCAACGCGCTGGTACGGCTGTGCCGGGTCACCCCGCGCGACGAGCTGGCCGCCGTGCACAACCGTGAGCAACTCACCCACCTGGTCGAGGAGTCGGAGCGGCTGGGACTGATCAGCGAGGCCGACTCGGACCTGCTCACCCGCTCGCTCACCGAGCCCGACACCCCGGTCGCCGACCTCCGGATCCCGGCCGCGGAGATCACCTCGGTGGCCGGGGACGCCGACCTCGACACCATCCTGCGCACGGCAGCCGACCACGACCGCACCCGCATGCTGGTCCGCGAGGGCGACCTCGTGCTCGGCTCGCTCCACGCCCGCGACGCCCTGGTCGCCCGCGCCCGCGCCCGCGCCCGGACCGCCACCGCCCGCACCCTGGCCCGCCCGGTCCCGGAGCTGACGGAGGACACCAAGGTCGCCGACGCGATCGACCTGCTCCGCCGCAACCGGGCCTCGCTGGCGGTCGTACGGGACGGGACGGGCACGCTTACGGGGATGGTGACGCTGGACGATCTGCTGGCGCGCTACCTCCAGCCGTCCTGAGGGCGGTCACCCGCGTCAGGACGCCCATGAGGAAATGCGGAAAGGCAAGGAGATCACCGCTCTCCTCGCCCTCTTCAACGTATAGCTCACAGGGGGCCTTGCGGCAAGATCCCCGTCCTGCCGCACAATCTCCGTCCGGGACACGGAGGGGGAATGGAGGGGGATCCGATGATCGACGTGATCGTCGTCGGTGGGGGACCGACCGGGCTGATGCTGGCGGCCGAACTGCGGCTGCACGGGGTGCGGGTGGTCGTGCTGGAGAAGGCGGGGGAGCCGACCGAGATCGTCCGCTCGCTCGGTCTGCACGTGCGCAGCATCGAGGTGATGGACCAGCGCGGGCTGCTGGAGCGGTTCCTCGCGCACGGGAAGCAGCTCAAGGCCGGCGGCTTCTTCGCCGCCGTCGACAAGCCCTGGCCGGACCGGCTGGACAGTGCGCACGCCTACGTCCTCGGTATTCCGCAACCGGTCACCGACCGCCTGCTCGCCGAGCACGCCGTCGAGCTCGGCACCGAGATCCGGCGCGGCTGCGAGCTGGTCGGGCTGAGCCAGGACGACGAGGGGGTCAGCGTGGACCTCGCCGACGGAACGTGGCTGCGCTCGCGCTTTCTCGTCGGCTGCGACGGCGGCCGCAGTACCGTGCGCAAGCTGCTCGGGGTCGGCTTTCCCGGCGTACCCGCCAAGGCCGAGACGCTGCTCGGCGCGATGGAGGTGGGCGTGCCGCCGGAGACGGTCACCGCCGTGGTGACCGACGTCCGGCGCACCCAGAAGCTGTTCGGTCTCGGACCCGTCGGGGATGGGCTGTACCGCGTCGTCGTGCCCGCCGAGGGGGTGAGCGGGGACCGTTCGGTCGCGCCGACCCTGGAGGAGTTCAAACGCCGGCTCCGGGCGGTCGCCGGCACCGACTTCGGCGTGCACTCACCGCGCTGGCTCTCCCGTTTCGGCGACGCCACCCGGCAGGCCGACCGCTACCGGGTCGGCCGGGTGCTGCTGGCCGGCGACGCGGCCCACGTCCATCCTCCGGTGGGCGGACAGGGGCTCAACCTCGGCATCCAGGACGCGTTCAACCTGGGCTGGAAACTGGCCGCCGAGGTGGCCGGCTGGGCACCCGAGGACCTGCTGGACAGCTACCACGCCGAACGGCACCCGGTGGCCGCCGAGGTGCTGAACAACACCCGTGCGCAGATGGAGCTGCTGTCGACCGAGCCCGGGCCGCAGGCGGTGCGTCGGCTGCTGTCCCGGCTGATGGACTTCGACGAGGTGAACCGGTACCTGATCGAGCAGATCACCGCGATCGGCGTCCGCTACGACTTCGGTGAGGGCCACGAGCTGCTCGGCCGGCGCCTGCGGGACCTCACGCTCGGGCGCGGCCGCCTCTACGAGCTGATGCGCGGCGGCCGCGGACTGCTGCTCGACGGCACCGGGCGCCTCTCGGTGGCGGGCTGGGCGGACCGGGTCGACCACGTCGTCGACACCGGCGAGGAACTGGACGCCCCCGCGGTACTGCTGCGCCCGGACGGCCATGTGGCCTGGGCCGGCGAGGACCAGGCCGAACTGCTGGCCCGACTGCCCAGGTGGTTCGGCGCGGCGGCTTGAGCATGAGGTGGATGGGAGCGGCGGCGCCGGCCTGACGGCGCCCGGCCGGCCTGGCGGTGGCGTCGGTCTGATCGCGCCCGGTGTCCTGGGGGTGGCGGAGGCCGGGGTGGGGTGGCGGCGGATGGCGGGCGGGGATGCGTGGGCGGGGACGCCGACGATTCTGTCCCGGCCGGAGCCGTCCACGGCCCGTGTACGGCTCGGATCCCGCGGTCCGTCACGCTGAAAGGGGTGGAACGGCTTCGCCCTTGGTGGAGTGGCGGGGGCGAGCGGCCGTTGTGATCGCCGGAGTGCCGTCCCGCCGAGCCCGCCCAGGCCGACGAACCTGCCGGGGCGCGGGCCGTGACAGGTTCCGTTCGCTGCGGCGTCAGGCCGGGGTGTGCCGCCGGTTGTCGAGGAGCGGGCTGCGGTCCGCCTCGTCCTGGACGAGCAGGGAGAGCAGTGACGCCACCGTCAAGCCCGCCTCGGCGGGATGGCGCAGGACCTTGCCCGGGTCGATGCGGTAGGTGTTCGTGCGCCCCTCCCGCACATGCGAGAGGTACCCGTCCTGCTCCAGATCGGAAATGATCTTCTGTACGGCACGTTCGGTGAGCCGGCAGTGCGCGGCGATGTCGCGGATCCGGGTGCTGGGGTTGTCGGCGATCGCTGCCAGCACCCTTGCGTGGTTGGTGACAAACGTCCATCCGGTGTGAGACTCGGGCACTCCATCCATGGCAGCAGTGTAGCGACCGGGCATTCACGTATTCAAAAACCCGAACTTTATTTCGTGTATTGGTTGACGTATGTTGGCGGCCGAAGGGAATCTGAGGCACAGAGGCAGCCGAGCACATGAGGGAGAGGGCCATGCCGGAACCTGCGCACTCGGCGCAGCCCCTCGCCACGCTGGACGCGCGCCCGCCGTGTCTGGCCACGATCGAGGCGGTACCGGCCGGGGAACGAATGGTTGTCACCTGTCGCGGTGAGTTCGACATCGGGGCCCAGGGACTCGAGCCCGAGCTCTACGCCGTCCTCGACCGCTCGGCCACCGGTGTGGACCTGGATCTCGACGAGGTCCGGTTCTGCGACTGCGGTGGCCTCAACGTCCTGCTGAGCCTGCGCCGGGAGGCCCTCGACCAGGGCAAGACGGTCACCGTCCGGGCATACAGCCCGGTCGTCGGACGCCTGCTGGAGCTGACCGGGGCCCGGGAGCTGTTCGTGACCGAGCATTCCGCGCGCCCCGAAGGTCCGGGAGCCGTGGAGGAACAGCCGCAGCCCATGGACGTCGACCAGGAACTGCGCCTGGAGGTCGATCAGTTGCGCCGGGCCATGCGGACCAGGCCGGCCATCGACGTGGCCCGCGGGATCGTCATGGCCTCCTTCGGGCTGAGCGCCGAGGACGCCTGGACGGTGCTGGTCACCGCCTCCCAGAACACCAACACCAAACTGCACGAGCTCGCCCAGGAGCTGATGGGCGCCATCCACGGAGCCGCGGTGCCGGAGCAGGTGCAACAGCAGATGGCCGCGGCCGTCGCCAAGGTGCGGGAGCAAGGGCCGGATCAGCAGGGGCCGGATCAGCAGGCCCCGCCGCCACCGGCCGCCTGAGTTCCGGGGGCCCCGGCCCACCGGCTATGTGAACTCCAGCAGCCCCGTCGGACCGCCTCGGAGACCGCCGTCGCCCTGTTGTCCACGCCGAGCTTGCCGGTAGACGCGCACCAGGTGCGTCCTGACCGTCGCCTCGCTGAGACAGAGGGAGTCGGCGATGGCGCGGTTTGTCAGCCCCGCTCCCGGAGTTGACGCTCCGGGAGCGGGAGGTCGTGCAGCTGATGGCCGACGGTCAGCGTCCTCCGGCGGCCCGGCCCTCAGGACGTAACCGCGGGCCCCCGCCTCCAGCGCACGCACCACGTCGACGCGTCCGGAGTAGCTGGTCAGCATCACCACGGGCATGGCCGGAGCCCGGGCGGCGAGCACGCGGACCGCTTCGACGCCGTCCGGTGTACCGCTGCCGCGGCCCGTGGCCTCGAACCGCAGGTCCATCAGGACCACATCAGGGGCCAGGTCCACGGCGAGGCGTACGGCCTCCTCGGGGCCCGAGGCCTCCGCGATCACGTCGAGGTCCGCCTCGCCCTCGTCGGCGATCAGCAGGCGTAGCGGGGACGCGGTCACCGGACAGCCGCCACGGGACTCTCGGCCAGAACGGCGGCGGAGGGGTCCGGGCGGGCACGGTGGCCAGATTCCGGGTGCCCCGGCCCGCGTGCCGTCGATGGCGAGATCGCCGCCGTACTCCCGAAGTCTCGCCCGGGCGGCCGGGAGGCCGAACCCGCGGTCCGACGGGGACGGGCCGGCGACGCGGGCGAGGTCGAGGCCGACACACCGTCGTCGCAGACGTCCAGGTCGACGCGGTCCGCGCAGTGGTGGAGCGTCACGAGCAGGCTGGTCGCCCGCGCGTGCTCCCGCACATTGGCCAGCAGGCCCTGCGCCACCCGGAACAGGGTGGTGGCGGCCGCCTCGTCCAGCTCGGGCCGGTGCTCGCCCGTCGAGCGGAACCGTACACGAGCCGCCGTGCCGTCCTGCCGGGCTCGCAGGCACAACAGCTCATTCAGGACCGTCAGTCCCCCGTGCTGCCGCCGAACGCTTCAAGGATCCGCTCGGCGGCCAGCGTCGCCGTCAACCGGCCCTCTCTTACCCGCTGTTCGAGGTCCGGGGCGAGGGACCGGACGGCCGGGTCGGAGTGCAGCCGGCCGAGGAGTTCGTCCCGGACCATCGCCCAGGCCCAACCGACCTGCTGGTCCCGGCGCTTGGCGATGAGCCGCCCGGTGGAGTCGAGGAGTGTCCGGTGCTGTTCGAGGCGTTCCCACACCACGTCCAGGCCGGTCGCCTCGCGGGCGCTGCAACTGAGCACCGGGGGAGTCCAGAAGGCGTCCTTGCCGTGCATGAGCCGCAGGGCGCCCGCCAGTTCACGTGCGGCCGCGCGGGCGTCGCGCTCGTGCGGGCCGTCCGCCTTGTTGACCGCGATCACGTCGGCCAGCTCCAGAACACCCTTCTTGATGCCCTGGAGCTGGTCGCCGGTGCGGGCCAGGCTCAGCAGCAGGAAGGTGTCGACCATGTCGGCCACCGCGGTCTCCGACTGCCCGACGCCGACGGTCTCGACCAGGATCACGTCGTAGCCGGCGGCCTCCATCACGACCATCGACTCCCGGGTCGCCTTCGCCACCCCGCCGAGCGTGCCCGCGCTGGGGGAGGGCCGTACGAAGGCGTTCGGGTCGACGGCCAGGCGCTCCATCCGGGTTTTGTCACCGAGGATCGAGCCGCCCGTACGGCTGGAGGACGGGTCCACGGCGAGCACGGCCACCCGGTGTCCCAGCGAGGTGAGCATGGTGCCGAACGCGTCGATGAACGTCGACTTGCCCACGCCCGGCACCCCGCTGACCCCGATCCGCCGGGCCCGGCCGCTGTGCGGAAGCAGCTCGGTGAGCAACTCCTGGGCCAGTGACCGGTGTCGGGGGTGAGTGGACTCGACGAGGGTGATGGCGCGGGCGACCATCGCCCGCTTCCCGTCGAGGACACCCTTCACATACGCGTCGAGCTCGATCACTGCCCGTGCCCGAGGTCGGCCGACAGACGCTCCACCAGGTCGTAGGCCGCGTCCGGGATCACCGTCCCCGGCGGGAACACGGCCGCCGCGCCCATCTCCAGGAGGGTCGGCACGTCCTGCGGCGGGATGACCCCGCCCACCACGATCATGATGTCCTCCCGGCCCTCCTCGGCGAGCGCCTCGCGCAGCGCCGGCACGAGGGTGAGGTGTCCCGCCGCCAGCGACGAGACGCCGACGATGTGCACGTCCGCCTCGACGGCCTGGCGGGCCACCTCGCCCGGGGTCTGGAACAGCGGGCCGACGTCGACGTCGAAGCCGAGGTCGGCGAAGGCGGTGGCGATCACCTTCTGGCCGCGGTCATGACCGTCCTGGCCCATCTTGGCGACCAGGATGCGCGGCCGGCGGCCCTCGGCCTCCTCGAAGGCGTCCACCAGGGCACGGGTGCGGTCCACGTTCTCCGACTCCCCTGCTTCGTTGCGGTACACGCCGGAGATCGTACGGATCTGGCTCGCGTGGCGGCCGTAGACCTTCTCCAGGGCGTCGGAGATCTCGCCCACGGTGGCCTTGGCGCGGGCCGCGACCACGGCCAGCTCCAGGAGGTTCCCCTCGCCGTCGGCGGCCCGGGTCAGCGCGTCGAGCGCGTCCCGGCAGGCGGTCTCGTCCCGCTCCGCGCGCAGCCGCCGCAGCTTCTCGATCTGCTGGGTGCGCACGGAGGAGTTGTCGACCTTGAGGACCTCGATCGCCTCGTCGGTCTCGACGCGGTACTTGTTGACGCCGATGACGGGCTGGCGGCCGGAGTCGATACGGGCCTGGGTGCGGGCCGCGGCCTCCTCGATGCGCAGCTTGGGGATGCCGGCGTCGATCGCCTTGGCCATGCCGCCCGCCGCCTCCACCTCCTGGATGTGCTGCCAGGCGCGGCGGGCGAGGTCGTACGTCAGTTTCTCGACGTACGCGCTGCCGCCCCACGGGTCGATGACCCGGGTGGTGCCGGACTCCTGCTGGATCAGCAGCTGGGTGTTGCGGGCGATGCGCGCCGAGAAGTCGGTGGGCAACGCCAGTGCCTCGTCAAGGGCGTTGGTGTGCAGCGACTGCGTGTGGCCCTGGGTCGCCGCCATCGCCTCGACACAGGTGCGCGTGACGTTGTTGAACACGTCCTGCGCGGTCAGCGACCAGCCGGAGGTCTGCGAATGGGTGCGCAGGGACAGCGACTTGGGGTTCTGCGGGTCGAACTGCCTGACCAGCTTCGCCCACAGCAGCCGTGCCGCCCGCAACTTGGCGATCTCCATGAAGAAGTTCATGCCGATCGCCCAGAAGAAGGACAGCCGGGGCGCGAACGCGTCCACGTCCAGGCCGACTTCGCGTCCCGCGCGGATGTACTCGACACCGTCCGCGAGGGTGTACGCCAGCTCCAGGTCGGCCGTCGCGCCCGCCTCCTGGATGTGGTAGCCCGAGATGGAGATCGAGTTGTAGCGGGGCATCCGCTGCGAGGTGAACGCGAAGATGTCGGAGATGATCCGCATCGACGGCTTCGGCGGATAGATGTAGGTGTTGCGGACCATGAACTCCTTGAGGATGTCGTTCTGGATGGTCCCGGCCAGCTTCTCGGGCGGTACGCCCTGTTCCTCCGCGGCCACGATGTACAGCGCCAGCACCGGCAGCACGGCGCCGTTCATCGTCATCGACACGGACATCTTGTCCAGCGGGATCCCGTCGAACAGCTGCCGCATGTCGTAGATCGAGTCGATGGCCACGCCCGCCATGCCGACGTCACCGGTCACGCGCGGATGGTCGCTGTCGTAGCCGCGGTGCGTGGGCAGGTCGAAGGCGACCGACAGGCCCTTCTGGCCGGCCGCGAGGTTGCGGCGGTAGAAGGCGTTGGACTCCTCGGCGGTGGAGAAGCCCGCGTACTGGCGGATCGTCCACGGCTGGTTGACGTACATCGTCGGGTACGGACCGCGCAGATACGGGGCCACGCCCGGGTACGTCTCCAGGAAGTCCAGGCCCTCCAGGTCGGCGCCGGTGTACAGCGGCTTGACCTCGATGCCCTCCGGCGTCTCCCACACCGGTTCGGCGCCCTGGGTGGCCTGCTTCACGGCCGTACGCCACTCGTCGGCGCCGCCGTCGGCGGCCGGGGCCCCCAGCTCGATTCCGGTGAAGTCGGGAACGGAAGGGCCGGCGGGGGCGGTCATCAGGACACTCCCATGCGGTCGAGGGTGGCGGTGAGCACGGCGACGGCGTCGCAGCCCGCGAAGACGTAGGAGTCCACGCCGGAGTACTGCCCGGGCCGCCCGGCGAGGAACACGTGCTGCGCCCCTGCCGACTTGAGGGCTGCCGCGACCTCCTCGGCCCGCTCCTCGTACAGGGCGTCGCTGGAGCACAGGCAGACCTCGGTGGCGCCGCTCTCCTCGAAGGTGCCCTCGGTGACCGGTTCGATGCCGCCGGCCTGGAAGAGGTTGGCGGCGAAGGTCAGGCGCGCGGTGTGGGCGGCGGCGGGGCCGAGCGCGGCCAGGAAGACACGCGGCCGGGACCCGGTCGCCGCGAGGTGGGCGTCGGAGCGGGCGCGCAGTTCCTCGTACGCCTCGTCGCGCCGAACGCGGGGCAGGCCGCCGGTGCGGGGCTCGGACGCCGGGGCGCGCTGTACGGGCTTCTCGCCGAGGTGCGGGAACTCGCTGACGCCGGTGATGGGTTCGCGCCGGGTGGCGAGCTTCTTGGAGCGCTGCGCCCACGTCGTGGCGAGGTCGGTGCGCAGCCGGCCGGAGCGCAGGACGGCCGCCTGGCCGCCGTCGCGTTCGATGGTCCGGAAGAACCGCCAGGCGGCCTCGGCGAGTTCGTCGGTCAACTGCTCCACGTACCAGGAGCCACCCGCCGGGTCGATGACCCGGGACAGGTGCGACTCCTCGACCAGGATCGTCGAGGTGTTGCGGGCGATGCGGCGCGCGAACGCGTCCGGCAGGCCGAGCGCGTGGTCGAAGGGCAGCACGGTGACGGCCTCAGCGCCGCCCACCCCGGCGGCGAGCGTGGCGATCGTCGCGCGCAGCATGTTCACCCACGGGTCGCGCCGGGTCATCATCACCGGCGACACCACGGCGTGCTGCGCCTGCGCGCCGGCTCCGGAGGCGCCGCACACCTCGGCGACCCGCGCCCACAGCCGGCGGGCGGCCCGCAGCTTGGCGATCGTGAGGAACTGGTCGGCCGTCGCCGCGTACCGGAACTCCAGCTGCGCACAGGCCTGTTCGACACTCAGCCCGGCCTCGGTCAGCCCTCGCAGATAGGCGACACCGGTGGCGATCGAGGCGCCCAGCTCCTGCGCGGCCGAACCGCCGGCCTCGTGGTACGGCAGCGCGTCCACGGTGACCGCCCGCAGCCCCGGGTACTCCTCGGCACACCGCCGCGCGAGCGGGACGACAGGCGCGAAGTCCGACACCTCGCCGGTACGGGCCTCGTGGCCGAGCGGGTCGGCGCCGAGGCTGCCGCGCACGGCCTTGCCGTCGATGCCGCGCTCGCCGTAGATCCGCAGCAACTCCTGTGCGGCGGACGGGAATTGGTCTCCGGCGTCCAGGACGACCGGTGCGAGGTCGAGGTAGACGCCGTCGAGGACCTGGCCCAGCGAGGCGACCGGGATGCCGCCGTCGCCCGTGACGAGCCACAGCGAGGTGACGCCGTTCTCCAGGTCCGTGAGCACCGCGGCGTTGTCGGTGACCGCGTGCCGCTGCCGTACGTCCCAGCCGCCGGTGGTGTTCCCCTCGGCGCGGGCGCCGCGCACGAACGGCGCGAAGCCGGGGAAGCCGGGATCGCGTGCGGCATCGTGCGCGGTGTACAGGGGACGGGTGCGCAACCCGTCCTCGAGCGCGGTGGACAGGGCGTCCTCCGCTGCCGCGCCGGAGACTTCCTTGCCCGACTTGCGCAGGACACCCGCCACCAGGCTGTGCCACTGATCAAGGTTCGCGTCAGGGAACTCGGCGGCCAGCGAGAGCCCGTCGTCAGGCAGGACCGTCATGCTCGGATGCTAGGCCAGATCGTCGAACGAGCAGCAGAGGGCACGGCTGTGACCTTGCCCGCAACGAGACTGTGACCCCGGTCTCCCACGACCACGGAAGCGGGGGTGAGTCACGGCGTGGAGAGCAGGCCGGGTCCCTGCGGCGAGGGGCCGTCCGCGCCCGCGCCGCTGGTGACCCGGAGGAACTCCAGCTTCTCCGCGTCGGCGGAACCGGCGGCCACCGTGTAGACGACGAGGCGGATGTCGCAGCCCGGGACGGTGAGGACGTCGCAGTCGCAGGTCACCTCGCCGACCTGGGGATGCAGGACGGTCTTGCGGGCCGAGACGTGTGGACCGACCGCGCCCTCGTCCCACAGCCGGGCGAACTCCGCGCTGGTGGAGCGCAGTTCCTCGACCAGGCCGATCAGGCCACGGTCACGTGGATAGGTGACGAGAGCCGTGCGCAGATCGGCGACGAGGGCGGTGGACAGGGCGTCGCCGTCCTGCAGCACGGGCCAGGCCGCGAGCCCCGAGGGTCCCGTGGCGAAGACCGCCCGCACCAGGTTCCGCTCGACGGGTGTCCGGGCGCCGGGGTCACCCAGGAGCGCCGCCCAGGAGGGGGTCCAGGACAGCAGGGTCCAGTCGGCGCTGAACACGCCCACGGGATACTCCCCGAGACGAGCCAGCATGCGCTGGACCCCCGCCGGGACATGCGTGGAGATCGTCCCCTCCTGGGGAGGGAGGAGGCCCGCCAGCCGGTAGGCGTAGTCGCGCTCCACGGGCTGCAGTTGCAGCGCCCTGGCCAGGCTCGCGACGACCTGTGCCGAAGGACTCGTCGCGCGTCCCTGCTCCAGCCGCACCACGTAGTCGACCGACAGCCCCGCGAGGTCGGCGAGCTCCTCGCGGCGCAACCCCGCCGCACGTCGTCCGGGCCGCGAGGGCCGTCCGACGTCGGTGGGAGAAAGCCGGTCGCGCCAGCGGCGCAGTGCCGTGCCAAGCGTCTCGTCCACTCGACCATTGTGGCCGTCGTACGGCCGTTGCGCCTGGTACTGGCAGTCCTACCGTCGCGGGGGGCACTGGCTGCCCCCTCGTCGCGGTCCGAGAGTGAACGCATGACCACGACCTTCATCACCGGAGCCAACAAGTCCCTCGGGTACGAGACCGCCCGCCGCCTGATCGAGGCCGGCCACACCGTCCTCGTCGGCGCCCGCGACGACGGGCGCGGCCAGGCCGCCGCCGACGCGCTCGGTGCCCGTTTCGTCCGGATCGACGTGACCGACGACGCGTCGGTCGCCGCGGCCGCCGCCGACATCGCGGCCCGCGAGGGCGGCATCGACGTCCTGATCAACAACGCGGGTGTCCTCGGGCCGCACCTCCCCGCCGACCGGCTCACGGCCGCTGACGCGAGCGCGGTGTTCGACGTCAACGTCGTGGGGATCGTCCGGGTGACGCACGCGTTTCTGCCCCTGCTGCGCAAGTCCGCGCATCCGGTCATCGTGAACGTGTCCAGCGGCATGGGGTCGTTCGAGCTGACCCACGACGCCTCACGCGCCGAGGGCCGGGCCCTCGCACCGCTCTACACCGCGTCGAAGGCCGCCGTGACCATGCTGACCACGCAGTACGCGAGGTCCTGGCCGGAGGTGAAGGTGAACGCGGCCGACCCCGGCTACACCGCGACCGACTTCAACGGGCACAGCGGCCCGCAGACCGTGACGGAGGGGACCGACGCGATCGTCGCACTCGCCACCATCGGTCCCGACGGGCCGACGGGAACCCTCCGCGATCGTCACGGCGACTTGGCCTGGTGAGACCTGGACTCGATGTGCTGCTACGTCAATGGGCCCTTCGCGGCCCACGCGAAGATCGCCAGGGGCGTATCAGTCCAAGGGGTGCCAATGCGCCCGCGGGCCGTACGTGAGGTCGCCCTGGCAGCATCCCGGGCGGGTGCGTCGGCCCGCCGTCGCAGCGATACGGTATGCGGCAGTCGATCGCACGTTCTACGATCGCTGACCAACAAGGGGGTTCCATGAAACACCGCCGTCCGCGGCCCCACAGTAGAGCCGTCGCCAGAGCGGTCGGTTCGGCGAGTGTGCTGGCCGTCGCGCTGGGTGTGGGGATGACGCCGGCGATGGCCGCCGGGAAGACGTCAGCCACGCCTACGGCCACCGGGTTCTCGCCTGACGAGCCCGACCCGGACACCAACTGGGCGCCCGAGAACGACGAGGCGCCGCTGACCCAGAAGTCCGTACACCCTGAGGCGCTCGCCTCCAGCCGCACGGCCGCGTCCCCGCTGCAGCTCAAGATGCCCGCCCCGACCGGGCCGAACAGCGTGGGCATGGTCGGCCTGCACCTCGTCGACTCGTCCCGTACGGATCCGTATGTGGGCGGCAAGCGCGAGGTGATGGTGTCGCTGTGGTATCCGGCCACCGCCACGTCCGGGCACTATCAGGCGCCGTGGATGCCGTCGATCTCCGGGGGCCACTACCTCTCCACGCACGGGATGTCGCCGCAGCAGGTGACCCTGCCGAAGACCGCGGGCCATGTCCTCGCCCCGGTGAAGACCTCGCTCGGCAAGCTGCCCGTCCTGCTGTACTCGACCGGGCTGCACTCGGACCGCGCACAGGGCACCGCGCTCGCCCAGGATCTCGCCAGCCGCGGCTACCTCGTCGTCACCGTCGACCACACCCACGACGCCAACGAGGTGCAGTTCCCCGGCAACCGGCTGGAGCTCAACAGGATGCCGCCGGGCACACACTCCTCCGACACGCTCAAGATTCGCGCGGCCGACATCAAGTTCGTCATCAACCAGCTCGGCAAGATCAGCAGTGGCGGCAACCCGGACGCGGGCCACGCGACGCTGCCCACCGGGCTGAAGCAGTCGGTCGACATGTCCCGTATCGGGATGTTCGGCTGGTCGCTGGGTGGTGGGGCGGTCCCCACCGCCATGCAGCTCGACAAGCGGATCGGCGCCGGTGCCAACCTGGACGGTCAGTTCTTCGGAACCGCGCCGAGCAAGGACCTGGACCGCCCCTTCATGCTCTTCAGCTCCGGCACCCACAACCGCAACAACGACGCGTCGTGGCGCACGATGTGGTCGCACCTGAAGGGGTACCGGGTCGACATCAAGCTCCGTGGCGCGGCGCACCTGTCGTTCTGCGACCAGGAGTGGATGGTGCCGCAGGAGGCGGGCCTGCTCGGGCTCTCCAAGTCTCAGATCGAGCAGCAGTACGGCACGATCGACCCGAATCGGGCCGTCCAGGTCCAGCGCGTCTATCTCGCCGCCTTCTTCGACCAGACGCTGCGTCACAAGCACAGCACCCTGCTCGACGGGCCCTCCGACAAGTACCCGGAGATCTCTTTCGTCCGCTGACCGGAGAGCAGACCGGGCAGCTGAGCCTGCGCTTCGAAGGGCTGGGCCTGCTTGCAGGTCCGCCCTTCCGCGTGCCGGGGCGGTATGCGTCGCCGCCGCCGGCTCGGTGTTCCCGTGAATTCGAATTAACACGTACGTCACATGGGGCGAAAGCGTGATGGTTCTGTGACGGGCGGGGGCTAGGATGTTCGTTCTATCGAACACATGGGCGCTCGACGCCAGTTGAGGAAGGATTTCCCCTGCCCTCCGCACCACGGGCGCCGCGCCGACACCGCATTCGTCGCCGCGCCGATATGCCGATGCTTGGCGGGGTGCGCCCGCCGACAGCCTCACTTGTCGTACTCCTGCTGGTGGTCGCCGCCCTGACCGTGATCGGCCTCGGCAGTCTCCACACGGCGGGTCTCCCGCAGGCCGTGCCGAACGAGGAGCAGCAGATCGCCGCGGACACCGCGCAGTCGCTGCGCACCGCGATCGACACCGAGGCGAGCACGGTACGCCGTACCGCGAGCGCGTACCCGGCGACGAACGCATCGACCCCCGCCACCACGCTCAAGGCGCTGACCTCTGCGGGGAAGGCGGTCCTCGGCGGTGCGCTGCTCGACCGGCGCACCGGCAAACTGCTGGCGGCCGGCGGCGAGACGGTGCCACTGGCCGCGGTGGACGTCGTCAGGACGGCGTCCGGGTCCCGGGCGGTCCCGCCCCGGCTGGTGACGTCGGCCGGTACCCGGCGACTGCTGTACTTCGCCAGGGTCACGCTGCCCGCGCAGCAGGAGGAACCCGACCAGGACCAGTACCAGGCCCCCAACCGGCCCGAGCGGCAGTGGCTGCTGGTCGTCTCCGAGGCGCTCCCGTCCCTGGCCGCGTACGGCGACGGACGCACCGCCGCAGTGCTGGACGCGAGCGGCACCGCACTCGCCACCGCGGCCCATGGCAAGGTGTCGCCGGCTGCCGCCGACAGCGGCCTGTCCGCGGCGGCGGCCCGCGCGGTGCAGGAATCCGACGCCGGCACCGACGCCTCCGGAAGCCTGCTGGGTGCCACCACCGACAGCCGGCGCACCGTGGCCGGCTGGGCCCAGGTCGCCTCGGCGACCGGTCCGGGCGACACCGACGACCTGGGTCTGGTGGTGCTCACCTCCCGTGCGGTGCCCACCACGACCACCACCGCCGACTACTCGCGCTTCGCCCTCGGGGCCGCCGGAGCGCTGGCCGGAGTCGCGCTGCTGCTCGGGCTGGCGCTGTACTTCTCCGTGCAGCGGCCACTGCTGCGGCTGTATCTGTCCGCCGGCCGCCTGGCCCGGGGCGCGACCGGGGACGGCCCGACCGCGCCGGCGGAGCTGTCCCGGCCTGTTCCGGTGCATGGCTTCGGAGAACTGGCCCGGATCGGGCGGGCACTGGACTCACTGCGCCGGCAACTGCTCGGCGAGAGCGGCCCGCAGGAGTTCCCGGCCCGGCGCGGACCGGGCTACCGGGCGCTGGCCGTGGTCTGTGTGGTCGTGGTGGGCTGCTGGGCGCTGCCGATGATCTTCCTGCTGAATCGGGCGGACGCCGCGACCGCGGTTCCGGCTCCGGTTCTCGCCGACCAGCAGGCGCGCACCGAGATCGTGGCGAACCGGATCCGGCAGTCCCTCGACCAGTCGTACACCGACCTGAGCGCCGCGGCCGCAAGCCTGCCGGGCCGGAGCCGGGCCGCCCAGACCGAGGCTCTGCGACACTCCCTCGACGACCACGGGCAGTACCGCTCGCTGTATCTCCTGGACCGCTCGGGGCGCATCACGCTCAGGGTGGGCGGCACGCCGCTGCGCACCCGCGTCCACGTGCCCGCCGGCGGCGGGATCACCACCGTCAACACCTCGGGACGGATCCCGGCGATCGCCGCCTACGCCCAGGTCCGGGCCGCCAAGGGCAAGGCCAAGGCGGCCGGGGTGGTCCTGTTCGGCGAGATCGACGTGAAGGCGCTCAACTCCATCCTGCCCAGGCCGAAGCTGGGCAGCGTCTGGGTGACGGACGGCGAGGAGAAGGTGCTGGCGGCAAGCGTGGGCTACCGCGCCTTCCAGTCGCTGCCCGACTCCGGCCTGACCCGTCTCGCCCGCGCCACCCAGAGCGCCCCGGGGACCGCGGGCACCGCGACCTCGGCGGTGCACCTCACCTCCTCCGGCCCCTCGGTCGACGCCGCCGCGCCGCTGGCGCAGAGCGGCCCCACGGCCCGCCTCGGCTGGCACGTGGTGACCGCGGAGCCCGCGGCAGCCCTCCAGATCCCCGCCGTGCAGGCCGAGCAACGCACCATGCTCGCCGGCATCCTGGGGCTCGCCGTGGGCGCGGCCTGTCTGGGCTGGCTTCATGTCGTGGTGATCCGGCCGCTGCGCGCGGTCGCCGTACTCGTCGAGCGGCTCGCCGGCGGAGACCGCCGTACCGTGCTGCATCCGGTCAACCACGATGAGATCGGCTCGGTCACCCGCAGCCTGGAGCTGATCCGCCAGGCGCTGGCGGAACACGACCGGGCGGCCAGATCCCGCCCCGCCCCCGGGCCCTCCCGGCCCCTGCGCGAGAACACCCTCCAGCGGTAGAAGGACGGAATCGGCTTGCTCTTCCTCTATGTCATCGTCCTGCTGTGCTGCGCCGGGCTGTGGATCGCCGGAATCCTGGAGCAGCGGCGGCACTTCGCCTCGCTGGAACAGATACCGACGCGGGTGCTGGTCAACGGCATCCGCGGCAAGAGTTCGATCACCCGGCTGTGCGCGGGCGCGCTGCGCGGCGGCGGCCTGGTCACGGTGGCCAAGACAACCGGCACCGCGGCCCGGTTCATCCATCCGGATGCCACCGAGGAACCGGTGTACCGCAAGTTCGGCATCGCCAACGTCGTCGAGCAGATCGGCATCGTCCGGCGGGCGGCGACCTACCGGCCGGACGCCCTGGTGATCGAGTGCATGGCGGTGATGCCGGCGCTGCAGGAGATCAATCAGGAGAAGCTGATCCGTTCCACGATCGGCGTGCTGTGCAATGTCCGCGAGGACCATCTGGAGGAGATGGGGCCCACGCTGGACGACGTCGCGCGCTCGCTCTCCCGCTCGATGCCGGTGGGCGGGGTGTGCGTGACGGCGGAGAAGGACCGGCTGCACATCCTCCAGGAGGAGGCCGACAAGCGGAACTGCCGTCTGATCGCGGTCGATCCGGAGTCGGTGACCGACGCCGAACTGCGCGGTTTCAGCTGGTTCACCTTCAAGGAGAACGTGGCGATCGCCCTCGCCGTCGCCGAACTGCTCGGCGTGGAGCGGCAGACCGCGATGCAGGGCATGTGGGACGCACCGCCCGACCCGGGCGTGCTGTCGGTGGAGCGCTACGTCACCCCCGAGGGCAAGAAGCTGCGGTTCGCCAACGTCTTCGCGGCCAACGACCCCGAGTCGACGCTGATGAACGTGAAGCAGCTGGAGGATCTGGGCGCGATCAGACGGCCGATCAACGCCGTCATCAACTGCCGCCCGGACAGGGTGGAGCGCAACGGCCAGATGGGCGCCATCGTCCCCGACCTCGGCGCTGAGACGGTGTTCCTGATCGGCCACCCGACCAAGAGCGCCCGCGACGCGATTCCGGACGGCTTCACCGGGCGAGTGGTGGATCTCGGCGGCGACCGCCGGGACCCCGAGGAGCTGACCGCGGCGGTGCTCGCGGAACTCGGCCCGGCCTCCTCGCTGGTGGCGATCGGCAACATCCACGGTCAGGGCGAGCGGTTCCTGGAATGCCTCGCCGAGCTGCTGCTGGACGACTCCGAGGACCCGTTCGACGCCGTTCCCGACGGCGACGGCCTGGACCAGGAGACCATGCAGATCGCCCTGCCCCGGCCGCGGGTCTCGGTGGCCCGGCCGCCCGAGCCGGAGCCGTACAGCTGGGTGGCACCGCTGGAGACACCGACGTACGCCCTCCGCATCCCCGAACAACGTGACCTCGCCCGTCGGTTCGCCGCCCGCCACGGCCGGTCCGACGACCAGAGCGCCGCGGACGACCCGCACCACCCCCACGACCGGCTCCACTCCTACGATCCGCCCCAGGCCACGAGGAACCAGTGATCCCCGCCACCCTCACCGCACAGACCGCCGCACTCGGGATCGCCCTCGGGCTGGTCTTCTCGCTCGTCTGCTATCTGACCACCAACCTCTCCCCCGGGGGAATGATCACCCCGGGCTGGATCGCCCTCACACTCGTCACCGAGGTGCGGATGGCCGCGCTGATGGTCGGTGTGGCAGTGGCCACGTATTTCACGACGAAGCTCCTGCAGCGCACCGTGATCCTCTACGGCAAGCGGCTGTTCGCCGCCGTGGTGCTGTGCGCGGTGGTGATCCAGACCACCGTGATGCTCGCCCTCAGCCACGAGTTCCCGCTGCTGTACACGTCACAGACCCTTGGCTTCATCGTCCCCGGCCTGGTCTCCTACCAGCTGGTCCGGCAGCCCATGGCGGCCACGGTCATCTCGACCACGGCGGTGACGCTGGCCACGTACGTGGTGCTGGTCTCCGGCCTCTTGATGGGCGCACTGCCCACCGGCTGACCTGCCCAACCCCCTCTCACCTCACACTTCCAGGAGGATCGGTCATGCACTCCAACTCTGTCGGCAGACTCAGCAGCCCGACTCGCCGCGCCGTGCTCGGGACGATCGCGGGCATCGCGGCCGCCGGGGTGGCGGGCGGGTACGCCTGGGACAACCTCGGGCACGGCAGCGACGACCGTGGCGGTACGGCCGCCGACGGCCCGAGCGCCCGGCCCACCGGGGCTCACACCTTCGAGCGCCTGTCCGACCCGGGCCGCACCGTGGCCCGCGCCGCCGACGGCGGCACGCTCGCCACGTTCACCGACGGAGCCCGTACGGCCGTACTCACCGGGCCCACCCGCAGCTTCAGCGAGCCGCGGACCACCGAGGCCACGGTGAGTACGGACGCCTGGGTGCGGGTGCTGCCGCACGAGTGGCAGCGGGGCATGGAGAAGTCCGCCTCGTTCAAGGCCTGGTTCCGCAAGGCGCTCGGCGACACCAGCCCGGACGTCTTCGCGGTGGCGTTCCAGTACAGCAGCGCCGGGGCGCCCGACAAGCACAACGCCGCCGGCGTGCGCTACGCGGGCACCGCCCATTTCGGCCCGCGCAATGCCGCGGTCAAGAACCCGCTGGACTTCGCCTACTACGACGAGAAGTCCGACTTCTACGACTACCTGGGCATCGACTGGACCTTCCCGGACGGCACGCGCGTGCAGCCGGAGAAGGCCCGCTACGGCGACGCCGACTGCTCCGGCTTCCAACGTCTGGTGTGGGGCTACCGCATGGGCATCCCCCTGCACAACACCAACACCAAAGGCGCCGGTCTGCCGCGCCGTGCCTTCGCCATCGCCGCAGACGGTCCCGGCCGCCTGGTGATCCCCCACACCGGCACGCGGCAGGCCACCGACCTGGACGCCCTGCAACCCGGCGATCTGGTCTTCTTCGCCATCATCAAGGACCGGCCGGACTTCATCGACCACGTCGGCATGTACATGGGCCTCGACGAGCAGGGCCGGCACCGCTTCTACTCCAGCCGCTCCGCCGCCAACGGCCCGACCATGGGCGATCTGTCGGGCCACGCGCTGCTGGACGGCACCGACTTCTACGCCCGCGGCTTCCGGGCGGCCCGCCGCCTGTGATCCCGCCGCCCGCGCACCGCCGCCTCACCTGACCTGCTGATCCGAGGACCACCGCCATGACCGCCACCCCCACCGTCCGGCCCATCGGATCACACCGCGGCCGCCGCCAGCCCGGCCCCCGCTCCGGCCTGCCGGAAGAAGCCCCGCGCTGGGAGCGTCCGGCGCTCGCCGCGGTGCTGGTCGTCGCGACGGTGCTCTACTCCTGGGGTATCGGACACGCCGCGCTCCACCCCTTCTACGGTGCGGCGATACGGTCGATGGCCGACAGTTGGAGAGCCTTCTTCTTCGGCGGGCTCGACGCGAGCGGTTCGATCAGCATCGACAAGCTGCCCGGCGCCTTCTGGCCCGACGCCGTCTCCGTGTGGCTCTTCGGGCCGCACACCTGGGCAGCGGCGCTTCCGCAGGTCGTCGAGGGCGTCCTCACCGTATGGCTGCTGCACCGGATCGTACGGGCCTGGGCCGGTCCGTTCGCCGCGCTGATCGCCGCGCTGACGCTCACCCTCACCCCGGTCACGGTGGCGCTCAACCGTGCCACCATCCCGGACACCGCGCTCACCCTGCTCCTGGTGGCGGCCGCCGGAGCGCTGCAGAAGGCGGTGCGCACCGAGCGGCTGCTGCCACTGATCACCTGCGGGATCTGGGTCGGGCTCGCCTTCCAGACGAAGATGCTGCAGGCGTGGCTGGTGCTGCCGGTCTTCGCCGTGGTCTACCAACTCGCCGCGCCCGGAACCCGGCTGAACCGGGCCCTGCGCCTCCTGCTGGCCGGTGCGGTCGCCCTCGCGGTCTCCTGCTCCTGGATTCTGATCGCCTGGGCGACACCGGCCGCGAGCCGCCCGTACCTCGACGGAACGTCCGACAACAATCCGTTCGCTCTGGTCTTCGGCTACAACGGCCTGAGCCGCTTCAGCAGCGATTCCACCGCCTTCGGCGCCGTCGCGGGCACCGCAGCCAGCCGCACCACCGGCAACACCGGCTGGGACATGCTGATCAACCACACGGTCGGCCCGCAGGTCGCCTGGTTCCTGCCGCTCGCCGTGCTCGCCGCCGTCCTGGGCTTCGTCTGGCGCGCCGGGCAACCGCGAACCGACCTGTCGCGCGCGGGTTTTGTGATGTGGGGTGGCTGGCTGGCCGTGCACACCCTGGTGTTCAGCGCCTCCAACGGCAACCACGCCTACTACACGGCCGTCATCGCCCCGGCGCTCGCCGCGCTGGCCGGCGGCGGGCTCGCGCTCTTCCGATCGGAGTATGAGGCGAATTACGAGCCGAAGCCGGAGGCGGAGCGCGAGGCGGCCGGCCGGCGGCATCTGGCGCTCCCGGCGGGGATCGTGCTGACGGCGGTGTGGGCGCTGGTGCTCGACTGGCCCACCCGATTCGTCTCCTGGCTGCTGCCGGTCGTCGTGATGCTCGCGCTGTGCGGCGTGGTGGGCCTGTGGAGCCGCGGGCCGCGCACTTCCCCGAGGATGATCCAGGCCGCCCTCGCCGCCGGAATCGCGGCCACTCTGGTCGTACCGGCCGGCTGGGCCGTCTCCGGCCTCAACCCGCTCTACGCGGGCGCCGCCACCTCGCCGATGGCCGGTCCGGTCGGCAAGTCGTACTACGAGCACCCCCGCCACGCTCCGCGCAGGAGAGGGCTCGGCCGGCCCAACGCACGCGACACCGCCCTGCTCGACTACCTCACCGCGCACCGTCACGGCGAGAAGTACCTGCTCGCCACCCAGGCCGCCTACACCGCCGAGCCCCTGCTCCGCGCGGAGTCCGAGCCCATTCTCGTCATGGGCGGCTTCACCGGCGGCACGCCCTTTCCCACCGCCCAGCAGCTCGGCGGCCTCGTCGCCACCCACCAGTTGCGCTATGCGCTGCTCACCACCCAGCGCCCCACCACTCCCGCCACCACCTGGGTGAAGTCGCACTGCACCCCCATCCGGCCCACCGCCTACGGCCGCCAGACCGACGGCAGCTTCGCCCTCTACGACTGCGGCAATTCCCCGCGGTGAGGCGACGCCCCGAAGCCAGGGCCCCGACCGCTCCGGCACACGGCGTCCCGACCTCTTGCAGGGCGGGAAGTCGTGCGGCCTCTCGTGCGGTTCGGCTGATTGCTCAGAGCCAGTCTCTGTGCTTGAAGATGAGGTACAAACTGGCACATACGATGGCCATCAAGGTGATCGCAAAGGGGTATCCGAAGCTCCAGCCCAACTCCGGCATGTGCGTGAAGTTCATTCCGTAGATCGTCCCCACCAGCGTCGGAGCGAAGAGAATCGCCGCCCAGGCCGAGATCTTCTTGATCTCCTCGTTCTGCTCGAACCCCGCCTCCGCCAACGCCCGCATCTCCGCGTTCTGTTGCTGGGTGACCAGGGTCGCGTTCACCGTGAGGATGTCGGTGAGGGCCTGGCGGAAGCCGTCGACTCGTTCGCTGGTGTGGGTGACGTGGTCGGCCACGTCCCGCAGATAGCGTTGCAGTTCCTCGTCCGTGCCGTACTTGGCGAAGCCGGCCATCAGGGCGTGCAGCATGCCGACCAGGGGCCGGGTCGCGCGCTGGAACTCGACCATTTCGCGGGAGAGTTCGTAGATCCGGCGGGAGACCTCCGGGTCGCCGCGGAAGACCTCCGTCTCGATCTCGTCGATGTCGTTCTGGACGCCCGCGACGACCGGCGCGTAGCCGTCGACCACCGCGTCCAGGATGGCGTAGAGGACGGCCTCGGGGCCCAGCTTCAGCAACTCCGGTGTCTTCTCCATGCGGTGGCGCACCGCCGAGAGGTCGGGGGCCGCCCCGTGCCGGACCGTGATCACGAAGTCCGGGCCCACGAACACGTGCAGCTCGCCGAAGTCGACCTCCTCGGGGGCGTCCAGATAGCGGGCCGCCCGCAGGACCACGAAGAGCGTGTCGCCGTAGCGCTCCAGCTTCGGGCGCTGGTGTGCCTCCATCGCGTCCTCGACGGCCAGCGGGTGCAGGTCGAACTCCTCGGCCAGGGAGAGGAGTTCGCTCTCGGGAGGGCGGGCCAGGCCGATCCAGGCCATGCCGGACGGCTGTTCGCGCAGTTCACGGAAGGTGTCGGCGAGGGTCGCGGGGGAGGACACGCGTACGCCGTCCCGGTACAGGGCCGCCTGGACGATGCTCGGCGGTTCCGGCTCCGGTGCGGACAGCTCCGCGCGGGGCTCCGGGTGCCGATCGGGCGCCGGTGGCTGGTTCAGGGCACGGCGCCACACGGACTTCTTGGGGCTGTTCCCCGAGTTCTTCCCGGCACGTCGCTCGGACATCGTGGCTGCCTCTCGCTGTCGGGTCGGCCGATGTCGGCGTGATCACGGAGCAGGGTATACGGGGCAAATGACATCGTGGGGAGGACCGCACGAGGACACGGTGAGAGTCGCGGACAGAACCTGTCCGCAAGCGCGTCTAGCGTGTTCCTCATGACGAAGACGACCACGTCGGCCCCCGTGCTCGGCCTCCGCGCCCTGAACCGCGCGACCCTCGACCGGCAGCTGCTCCTGCGCCGGTCCGGTCTGTCCGCGAAGGCGGCCGTCGGGCATCTGCTCGGCCTCCAGGCCCAGAACGTCAAGCCGCCGTACTACGCGCTCGCCGCCCGCCTCGACGGGTTCACCCCCGAGGCGCTGTCGGAGCTGATGGCCGATCGCGAGGTCGTCCGGATCGTCACCATGCGCTCGACCATCCACACCCACACCGCCGAGGACTGCCTCACCCTGCGGCCTCTCGTGCAGCCCGCCCGCGACCGCGAACTCACCAACTTCCGCAAAGGACTTGAGGGCGTCGACCTCGACCGGCTCGCCGTTCTCGCGCGGGAACTCGTCGAGGCCGAGCCGCGCACCATGAAGCAGCTGCGCGAGGCCCTGCTCGCCGAGTGGCCGGACGCCGATCCGCAGGCCCTGGCCATCGCCGCCCGCTGCAGGCTCCCCCTCGTCCAGGTCACCCCCCGCGGACTGTGGGGCAGGAGCGGCCAGGTCGCGCTGACCACGGCCGAGCACTGGCTGGGCCGCCCGGCCGAGTCCGGCCCCGCCCCCGACGCCACCGTCCTGCGCTACCTCGCCGCCTTCGGCCCCGCCTCCGTCAAGGACATGCAGACCTGGGCAGGGCTCACCCGCCTCCGCGACGCCTTCGAGCGGCTCAGGCCCCAACTGCGGATCTTCCGCGACCAGAACGGCGTCGAGCTCTTCGACCTGCCCGACGCGCCCCGCCCGGCGGAGGACACCCCGGCCCCGCCGCGCTTCCTGCCGGAGTTCGACAACCTGCTGCTCTCCCACGCCGACCGCACCCGCGTGGTGCCGAAGGAGTACTGGGGCCGCAGCTGGCAGGGCAACCAGGCCTACTGCACGCTCCTCGTCGACGGCTTCCTCGCGGGCGTCTGGAGGCTCACCGCGGACGCCCTCGTCGTCGAGCCCTTCGGCCGGCTCACCAAGGCGCAGCGGGGGGACGTCACCGCGGAGGGGGAGCGGATGCTGGCCACGCTCCACCCGGGGACGCCGTACGACATCCGGTTCGGGACGGTCGTACCCCACTGATCGTCCCTGCCGGCAGTCCCTGTGCGAACCGCCGGGGCCCCGCCATACATGGATAGGGGGCGTTGCGGGCCGCTCGTGGTGGCCCGCAACGCCCCCGGTCTCTCACCTGAGGGATGCTCAGGAACCTCTGGGAACCTACGAGTTGACCTGCGCGGTCACGAGGCTGGAGAAGGTGGTCAGCCGGGTGTAGACACCCGGGTAACCGGCCTGCGCGCAGCCCTCTCCCCATGAAGTGATCCCTGCCAGGACGCCCCCGATGAGCAGGGGACCGCCGCTGTCGCCCTGGCAGGTGTCTGTGCCGCCGGAGGTGTATCCGGCGCAAACCATGTCGGTCTGGACGAAGTCCGAACCGTAGGAGCTCTTACAGCTGGAGTCGGACACGATCGGGACGGTCGCGGTCCGCAGCTGGTTGGAGGAGCTGCCGCTGGACGAGGTGGTGCCCCAGCCGAGGATGCGGGCCGTGGTGCCGGCCGCGTACACGCTCGTCTGGGAGGAGGAGACGTACGAGGCCGTCGTGTACGGCATCGAGGTCGACAGGGTCAGCACGGCCACGTCGTCGCCGTTGGTGGCGTCCGTGTAGCTCGGGTTGATCCAGATCTTGCTGACCCGGCTGACCGTGCCGTTGGTGCCGTTGAGGTAGGTGCGGCCGCCGACGACTCTCACACCGCTGGTGGTCTCGCCGACCATGCAGTGGGCCGCGGTGACCACCTTGGTCGCGGAGACCAGGGTGCCGCCGCAGAACTGGTTCTGCGAGGCGTCCGTGATCTGCATCATGAACGGGTACGAGGTCGTGGTCGTCGTGGTACCGCCGACGATGGGCTGGGGGGCGGAGACGGCGGTGGGGGCGCCGAGCAACGCGGTGGCGGCGGCAGCGGCGGTCGCCAGGGCCACGGCGCCGGCCTTCTTCGCACGGGTGAGACCGAACATCGGTGAGTCTCCTCAGGGAGTGCCGGTGGGGGGTCGCGCGGGTGTGGGGGGTGGTACACGGGGGTCGCGGGACCGACCCCCGTATGCCCGGGCGAGCGGCATGTGCATAAGCTAGAACGCGGAAGTTCCCCCTCCCAATGAGGGAACCCCCTAAGGGAGTTGGGCAGGGAAAACCCTCGGTCGGCCTTCGACCGGCCCTGGGAGACGCTGTTCTGACGGACCCTCGGCTACGGTCGGCGACCCGCCGCCAGCCGGACGATGTCCACCCGGGAGCGGATCCCGAGCTTGCGGTAGACCCGGGTGAGCGTCGCCTCGACCGTCTTCACGCTGATGAACAGCCGCGCGGCTATCTCCCGGTTGGTGGCGCCCTCCATGACGAGTGCGGCCACCTGGCGCTCCATCGAGGCGAGCCCTTCCAGGCTGTCCAGCCCGTCCGGTGCGACGGCGGCCGCGGGCTCCGGCACCACCGGCCGGGCCAGCGCGGCCGCCTCCACCTGACGCAGCCACGGCAGCGCCCGGCAGCGCCTGAAGAGCCGGGCCGCCTCGTCGTACGAGGTCGGACCGGGCCGTCGGGTGCGCAACTGGGCCAGGGCGAAGGCGGCGCGGGCCTCCTCAAGGCCGTGGCCCAGCTTGGCGAGCCGATCCTGCACCGACGTCAACTGGACCACTGCCGCGTCGTGTTCACCCCGCGCCGCCCGCACCATGGCCTCGGCCCGGTCCAGCACGGCGAGCACGCTCTCCCGGCCGAGCCGCAGCGCGTTCACCCGCGTGACGTCGATGACGTCCTGCGCCTCGCCGGTCTCCCCGATGCGTACGAGGGCCTCGGCGAGGTCGCCCTGCCAGCGGCCGCGCGCCGGGTCGGTGATGCCGAGGCCGTGCTCCAGCTCGCGCACCCGGCGCAGCGAACGCACCGCCCCCTGCGCGTCCCCGGCGACGAGCTGCGCGTACCCGAGGGCGGTCAGGCCCCGGGACTCGTACATCTGGTCGCCGTTCTCCTCGGCGTGGTCGACCGCCTCCCGGGCCAGTTCGAGTGCCCGCTCGACACTGCCGCCCGAGGCCTCCGCGAGGGAGGCGAGCACGGCCGAGGCCACCTCGCCGATCCCGGTGTCCCGGGCCATCATCAGGCTCTCCCGGGCCAGGTCGAGGGCCCGGCCGCAGTGCCCGGAGCGCAGCTCGGTCTCGGCCACTCCGCGCAGGAAGTGCACCTCGCTCTCGACCGATCCGCGCCGCCGCACCTCGCGCAGCAGCGCGGTGACCGTGGCGCGGGCCTCGGGCAGCTGGTCGCTCATGATCAGCCAGCGGAAGCGGGAGTACCCGGCGCCGTTGTGATGGCAGGCCACCCGCGGGTCCTGGGGCTCCTTCAGGGCCTGCTTGATGGTCGCGGGGGCGTCCGGATGGCCCATCAGGGTCTCCAGCTGGGCCTGGAAGGACAGCGCCATCAGTTCGTTGTAGCGGTCGCCGGCCCGCGCGGCCAGCGCCGCCGAGCGCGCGGCCTCCCCGCGTGCCTCGTCGAAGTCGCCCTCGACGAGCAGCGCCCGCCAGGCCAGCTGGTAGCGGATCAGGGCGAGCAGTTCGGGGTCGTCGCCCGCGTCGGCCAGCGCCTGCGGGAAGACCGCGTCGACCTCCGTCATGGCGTGGCCCGCCGTGTCGATCACGATGATCCAGGCCCGCACCCGGTCCGCGGGCACGGTGGCCCGGGTGAGCACGTCCCGGGCGATGTCCCGGGCGAGATCCAGTTCGCCGGCGGTGATCGCGTCCTCGGCCGCCGCGAGCCGCCGTACGTCCGGAGCGGGCACGCTGTCGGCCGGGGTGTGCCGGGCCGACAGCAGCCCGAGGGAGGCGGCCATGGAGGGCGCGCCCCGGTCCCGGGCCAGGGCCGCGGCCTCGGCGAGCCGGGCGGCCACCTCCGGGTCGGCGCCGGTGGTCGCGAGGGCCAGGTGGCGGGCCCGCTCGATCGGGTCGGAGGCGGCCGTGGACAGCGCCCGGTGCGCGTCCCGCCGCTCCTGCGCGGGCGCCTCCGCGTACAGCGCGGCCGAGATCAGCGGATGCGCGAAGCGTACGGCGGGGCCCTCGGCCTCCGTCGCGAGCAGGCCCAGCGCGGCCGCCTGGGCCATCTCGGCCTCGGCGTCCCCGCGGCCGGCGGCGTGCAGCAGGGCCGGGGTGGGGCGGGCGCCCGCGCTCGCCACCAGGAGGGTGCGCCGGGCCTCCTCGGACAGCATCTCCAGACGGCTGAGCACCAGGGCCCGCAGCGAGGTGGGCACCGGCAGCGGCTCGCCGGGGCGGGGCGGGGTCGGGTTCTCGGTGAGCGCGCGGCCCAGTTCCAGGGCGTAGAAGGGGTTGCCGCCGCTGGTGCGGTGGATGTCCCGGACGGTTGAGCGCTGGAGGCCGGTGTAGCCGCGGTGGTCGAGCAGCGCGGCCGTCTGGGCGCGGGTGAGCGGGTTGAAGCGGACGGCGAGGCTGTCCGGGGGCAACACGCGTAGATGGCGGTCGTACTCGGGGCCGTCGGTCCGGACCGCGCACAGCATCCGTACGGGGATGTCGCCGAGCCGGCGGGCGGCGAAGCCGAGCAGTTCCAGGCTGGCCGGATCCAGCCACTGCACGTCGTCGGCGACGACCAGGACCGGACCTTCGGCGGCGAGGGCGCGCAGCGCCGACAGCACCGCCAGGCGCAGGGCGAGGCCGTCGCGCTGGAGGGTGGACTCGCCCCGGCCGGTCAGCGCCGATTCGAGCGCGGTGCGCTGGGCGGCGGGCAGCTTGTCGGAGATGTCGTCGAGAACCAGGCCGAAGAGGTCGGCCAGGGCCAGGAAGGGGAGGTGGGATTCGGACTCGGTGGCCGAGCAGCGCAACACGGTGTGGGCCGCTTCGCCGCATTCCGCGGCCAGGGCCCGCAGGACGGTCGACTTTCCTATTCCGGCGGGGCCGTGCAGGAGCACGCTGCCGCCGCGGGTGAGCTGTTCACGGGCCTGACCGAACAGCTCGTCCCGGCCGATGACCAGGTCGGGGCGGCCTCTCGCAGGCTCCTGGAAGTCGCGTGGCACGGTCACCGCTCCCCTCCCTGTGTCGTGTCCTGGCCAATATTAGGCAAGGTGCTTTGAAATTCGGCTGGAAGACGTGGTGAGGGAAATAACAACCCGTACCGCATGGATAAATTCAAAGTACCTGCGAATGAATGATAGGCGTACAAATGTTACGGGAGCAGTCCCGCTCGGCGTGCGACGACCACCGCCTCGCCCCGTGTCCCGGCACCGAGCTTCCGCATGGCCGACCGCAGGTACGCCTTGACCGTCTCGGCGCCCACGCCCAGCCGGTCCGCCGCCACGGCGTTCGTCGCCCCGGCCGCCACACAGGCCAGGACGTCCAGCTCGCGAGGGGCCAGAGCGACCTCCTCCGCGGGCTCGGCGTCGCCGGCCAGGAGCGCGCACGCGTCGAGCAGCTCGGCGCGCAGCGCGGGGTCGCCGATCCGCGGGGCCAGTGCCCTGAGCGCCGTGTGGGCCTCCCGGACCTGCTCCCACGCCGAGGCGTCGCCGTGACCGGGCTCGGCGCGCGCCGCCACCAGAACCTCCCGTACCTCGTCGCCCACGACCAGCGCCTGCTCCACGTCCCGTGCCGCGTCCACCGCCGCCGACAGCGTGCGGTCGCCCAGCGGCCGGGCGTCGCGCAGGGCGCCGTACAGCACGCCCCGCACCCGGCGCCGTACGACCACGGGCACGGCCAGCACCGAGCGCAGCCCCTCCGCGGCGACGGCGGCGTCGTACTCGTGGCTGATCTGCCGCGACAGGGAGTAGTCCGCCACGGCGCACGGGCGGGCCAGCGCGACCGTCTTGCCGCCGAGGCCGTTGCCCGAGGTCACCGCGAGGGCGAGGAGCGAGGTGGTGGCCGTGCCGCTCAGTTCGCTGATCCGTATCCGCGGGCGCCCGGCCTCGACCAGACCACCGAAGGCGACCGGGAGGCCCGTGGTGCGCCGCAGCCGCCCGAGCGCACGCCGGATCTCCACCGCGCCGGCCGCGTCCACTGTCACCTGTTCGTCCCCTCACCGCGGCACACACCCCCGTTCGGGGGTAGTGAGACCTGCATCACGGATTACACGATGGCAGAGAGCCGCCCGGCAATGGTCCGGTACGAGGAGGACGCAACATGACGGCCACGGAGGACTTCCGCGGGGCGCGGGACTTCCTGCTCCAGCACCGCGAGGACTACGCCACGGCGTACGAGGGCTTCGCCTGGCCCCGCCCGCGCCACTTCAACTGGGCGCTCGACTGGTTCGACGTCATCGCGCAGGGCAACGACCGCACCGCCCTGCACATCGTCGAGGAGGACGGCGGCGAGGTCCGGCTGTCGTTCGCCGAGATGGCCGAACGGTCGAACCGGGTCGCCAACCTGCTGCGCGAGCGCGGGGTGGAGGCCGAGGACCGCATCCTCGTCATGCTGGGCAACCAGACCGAGCTGTGGGAGACGGCCCTGGCCGCCATGAAACTGCGGGCCGTCGTCATCCCGGCGACTCCGCTGCTCGGCCCCGCCGACCTGCGCGACCGCGTCGAGCGCGGCCGGGTGCGGCACGTCCTGGTGCGGGCCGAGGACGCCGCCAAGTTCGACGAGGTGCCCGGCGACTACACGCGCATCGCGGTCGGCGGGGTACCGGAGGGCTGGCAGCCGTACGAGGACGCGTACACCTCCTCCGAGGAGTTCCTGCCCGACGGTCCGACCCTGGCCGACGACCCGCTGATGCTGTACTTCACCTCCGGGACGACGGCCCGGCCCAAGCTCGTCGAGCACACGCACACCTCGTACCCGATCGGGCACCTGGCGACCATGTACTGGATCGGGCTCAAGCCCGGTGACGTGCACCTCAACATCTCCTCGCCCGGCTGGGCCAAGCACGCCTGGTCCAACCTGTTCGCGCCGTGGAACGCCGAGGCGACCGTCTTCATCCACAACTACACGCGCTTCGACCCGGGCCGGCTGATGTCCGAGATGGACCGGGCCGGGGTCACCACCTTCTGCGCCCCGCCGACCGTGTGGCGCATGCTCATCCAGGCCGACCTGACCCAGCTGCGCACACCGCCCCGGGAGGTGGTCGCGGCCGGTGAACCCCTGAACCCCGAGGTCATCGAGCAGGTCCGGCGGGCCTGGGGCATCACCATCCGGGACGGCTTCGGCCAGACCGAGACGGCCGTGCAGGTCTCCAACAGCCCCGGACAGGTGCTGAAGACCGGCTCCATGGGCCGCCCGAGCCCCGGCTACAAGGTGGAGCTCCTCGACCCGGTGTCCGGCGCGCCCGGCGCGGCCGAGGGCGAGATCGCGCTGGACCTGTCGGCCCGGCCCGTCGGCCTGATGACCGGCTACCACGGCGACCCGGACCGCACCGCGGAGGCGATGGCGGGCGGCTACTACCGGACCGGCGACGTGGCGTCCAGGGACGCGGAGGGGTATCTGACCTACATCGGGCGCAGCGACGACGTCTTCAAGGCCTCCGACTACAAGATCAGTCCCTTCGAGCTGGAGAGCGCGCTCCTCGAACACGAGGCGGTGGCCGAGGCGGCCGTCGTGCCCGCGCCGGACGAGCTGCGGCTCGCGGTCCCGAAGGCGTACGTCGTGCTGGCGGAGGGCTGGGAGCCCGGCCCCGACACGGCCAAGGTGCTGTTCGAGCACTCCCGGCAGGCGCTGGCACCGTACAAGCGGATCCGGCGGCTGGAGTTCGCGGAGCTGCCGAAGACCGTGTCGGGAAAGATCCGTCGGATCGAGCTGCGTGAGGCCACGGCGGCGGGGTCGGACGCGGAGTACCGCGAGGAGGACTTCCGGTGAACTCGTACACGCACGGGGTGAGCACGACGGAGCTGCTCGGCGACACCATCGGGGCCAACCTGGACCGGGCCGTGGCCACCTGGCCCGAGCGTGAGGCGCTCGTCGACGTGCCGTCGGGGAGGCGTTGGACCTACGCCCAATTCGGCGCCGAGGTCGACGAGTTGGCGTCCGCACTGCTCGCCTCCGGGGTCGCCAAGGGGGACCGGGTGGGCATCTGGGCGGTCAACTGCCCCGAGTGGGTGCTCGTCCAGTACGCCACCGCACGCATCGGCGCGATCATGGTGAACATCAACCCGGCGTACCGCACCCACGAGGTCGAGTACGTCCTCAACCAGGCCGGGATCTCCCTTCTCTTCGCCTCCCTCAGTCACAGGACCAGTGACTACCGGGCGATGGTCGACGAAGTGCGCGGCAGGTGCCGGGAGTTGCGGGAGGTCGTATACATCGGCGACCCGAGCTGGCAGGCGCTGCTCGGGCGGGCCGTGCCGGACGCGGCGCACCCGGAGCTGTCCTGCGACGACCCGATCAACATCCAGTACACCTCGGGCACCACGGGCTTCCCCAAGGGGGCGACCCTCTCCCACCACAACATCCTCAACAACGGTTACTTCGTGGGGGAGTTGATCTCCTACAGCGAGCAGGACCGGATCTGCGTCCCCGTCCCCTTCTATCACTGCTTCGGCATGGTGATGGGCAATCTGGCGGCGACCTCGCACGGCGCCTGCATGGTCATCCCGGCCCCCTCCTTCGACCCGGCGGCCACCCTGCGCGCGGTTCAGCAGGAGCGCTGCACCTCGCTCTACGGCGTCCCGACCATGTTCATCGCGGAGCTGAACCTCCCCGACTTCGCCACGTACGACCTCTCCTCCCTGCGCACCGGCATCATGGCGGGCTCGCCCTGCCCGGTGGAGGTGATGAAGCGGGTGGTCGCGGAGATGCACATGGCGGAGGTGTCCATCTGCTACGGCATGACGGAGACGTCCCCGGTGTCCCTGCAGACCCGCAGGGACGACGACCTGGAGCACCGCACCGGCACGGTCGGCCGCGTCCTGCCGCACATCGAGGTCAAGGTCGTCGACCCGGCGACCGGGGTCACCCAACCCCGGGGCACGGCAGGGGAGTTGTGCACCCGCGGCTACAGCGTGATGCTCGGCTACTGGAACGAGCCCGAGAAGACCGCGGAGGCCGTCGACCCGGGGCGCTGGATGCACACCGGCGACCTGGCGACGATGCGCGAGGACGGGTACGTCGAGATCGTCGGCCGCATCAAGGACATGATCATCCGGGGCGGCGAGAACATCTACCCCCGCGAGATCGAGGAGTTCCTCTACGCCCACCCGAAGATCGCGGACGTCCAGGTGGTCGGCGTCCCCCACGAGCGCTACGGCGAGGAGGTGCTGGCCTGCGTCATCCCGCGGGACCCGGCGGACCCTCCGACCCTCGACGAACTGCGCGGCTTCTGCGAGGGACGGCTCGCGCACTACAAGGTCCCGAGCCGGCTGAAGATCCTCGGCGCCTTCCCGATGACGGTGTCCGGGAAGGTGCGGAAGGTGGAGCTGCGGGAGGCTTACGCGGAGGAATAGAGGAATAGAGGTGTCCGGCTGATCAGTCCGGTGGTCGAGGAGCCCAGCGCGTCGTTGTCCGCCGGCCTTGGGGCGGTGCCGGGGCTCGGGTGACGTGCCGGTCTTCGTCGCTGCCCGGGCGGGTTTGGTGGGTGTTGGCTGTCGGGGTGTCCCGCCGTACGGGTGTTGG
>NZ_KB911587.1:194987-213283 GCF_000383615.1 Streptomyces canus 299MFChir4.1
GCTCGGGTGACGTCCCGGTCTTCGGCGCTGCCCGGGCGGGTTTGGTGGGTGTTGGCTGTTGGGGTGCCCGGCGGTCTGGGTGTTGGCGTCGGCGCAGCATGCCCTTGGCGCGATCGCCCCCCATCCGGTGGCGCTGGTCGGGTGGTGTCGAGGCGGCCTCGCCGTGCGGTGATGCGGCTCGGCGTCCCCGTCCGGACGGCGCCACGTACCAGCCCCCGCTCCGGCCCCGTGCGCTCAAGCCGCCCCGCCGCCGGAGGCCTACCCGCCGTCCAGTTCGTCCGCCAGGCCGTTCACCGGCTGCGGTGTGCCCGTCAGGTCCAGGACGAACAGGGGCACGCCGAGGGAGTCGGCCTGGGCGCGGGCCTCGGGGGTGTAGCCGGACAGGGAGAAGTACACGCAGTGCGCGGACTCCGTCATGGCCGTCAGCCACAGGCACTCCACGTCCCGCGGTGAGGCCGGCCGTACGGTCGGGTCCACCTGGGCCAGCAGCCCGCGGGCCGCGAGACCGATGCCGGACGGCGGCCGCTGGTCCGCGCGCCGGATGTCCTCGTAGCCGAGCCAGCGCAGATACAGCGCGGCCACGGTGACCGCGTCACGCGCGGTGCGGATCGTGATCGGCTGGAAAGCGCGCCGCGGGGGAGCGGAGGCGTCCACCTCGGCGTCCACGTCCGGCTCCGGCCACGAGCAGGTCTCCCCGGACACCGGAATCCGCAGCACCGTTCCGCAGCCACAGCCCAGCTCCGGCTGGGGCCACTCGGCCTTGCGGCCGCAGACCGCGCACTCCACGGAGACCCACGCCTCGTCCCAGACCTGGTGGGTGACGGCTGTGGGCGCGCCGTGCCGGTCCAGCGGCGGGCAGACCGGGGCGCCGCACTCGCACGGGTACGACGGCGCCGCGTAGAGGTGCTCGCGCCGGCAGACCGGACAGCGCACCGAGACGCTCTCGGACATGGCCTCATCGTCCTCCAGGAGGCGGCCGTCTGTCCGTCTCTTGACCACCTTCGTCCCTTGACGGCCCCGACCCCTCCACTTACATTGCTTCCAGATAGTAGAAAACATATTCCGCAATACGGAAGTGCTCGCCGCGGGGCGCGACGGGAGTACGCATCCGACAGCCGAAGCCGTAGAAGCAGTCGAAGCAGGAGTACTCGATGGCTCGAATGACCGCTGCCCGCGCGGCAGTTGAGATCCTCAAGCGCGAAGGTGTCACGGACGCGTTCGGTGTCCCCGGCGCGGCGATCAACCCCTTCTATGCCGCGCTCAAGGCCTCCGGGGGCATCCACCACACCCTCGCCCGCCATGTCGAGGGCGCATCCCACATGGCCGAGGGGTACACGAGGACCCACCCGGGCAACATCGGTGTCTGCATCGGGACCTCAGGACCCGCCGGCACCGACATGATCACCGGCCTGTACTCGGCGACCGGCGACTCGATCCCGATCCTGTGCATCACGGGCCAGGCCCCGACCGCCGTGATCCACAAGGAGGACTTCCAGGCCGTCGACATCGCCTCCATCGCGGGGCCGGTGACCAAGATGGCGGTCACCGTCCTGGAGGCCGCCCAGGTCCCCGGCGTCTTCCAGCAGGCCTTCCACCTCATGCGCTCCGGCCGCCCGGGGCCGGTCCTGATCGACCTGCCGATCGACGTCCAGCTCACCGAGATCGAGTTCGACCCGGACACGTACCAGCCGCTCCCGGTGTACAAGCCGGTCGCGAGCCGCGCGCAGATCGAGAAGGCGCTCGCTCTCCTCAACGAGTCCGAGCGCCCCCTGATCGTCGCCGGCGGCGGTGTCATCAACGCCGACGCGGCCGAACTCCTCGTCGAGTTCGCCGAGTTGACCGGCATCCCGGTCGTCCCGACCCTCATGGGCTGGGGCGTTCTGCCCGACGACCACGAGCTGAACGCCGGCATGGTGGGCCTGCAGACCTCGCACCGCTACGGCAACGCCACCTTCCTTGAGTCCGACTTCGTCCTCGGCATCGGCAACCGCTGGGCCAACCGTCACACCGGCAAGCTGGACGTCTACACGGCAGGCCGGAAGTTCGTCCACGTCGACGTCGAGCCCACCCAGATCGGAAGGATCTTCGCGCCGGACTACGGCATCGCCTCCGACGCCAGGGCCGCCCTGGAGCTCTTCGTCGAGGTGGCAAGGGAGTCGCAGGCGGCGGGCCGGCTCCCCGACCGCTCGGCGTGGGCGGCCTCCGCGCAGGAGAAGAAGGCGACCCTCCAGCGCCGTACGCACTTCGACGACATCCCCATCAAGCCCCAGCGTGTCTATGAGGAGATGAACAAGGCCTTCGGCCCGGAGACCCGCTACGTGTCGACGATCGGCCTGTCGCAGATCGCGGGTGCCCAGATGCTGCACGTCTTCAGGCCGCGCCACTGGATCAACTGCGGTCAGGCGGGCCCCCTCGGCTGGACGATCCCGGCCGCGCTGGGCGTCGCCAAGGCCGACCCCGAGGCGCAGGTCGTGGCCCTCTCCGGGGACTACGACTTCCAGTTCATGATCGAGGAGCTGGCCGTCGGGGCCCAGCACCGGATCCCGTACATCCACGTCCTCGTGAACAACTCCTACCTGGGCCTGATCCGCCAGGCCCAGCGGGCCTTCGACATCGACTTCCAGGTCAACCTGGAGTTCGAGAACATCAACTCCCCGGAGCTGGGCGTCTACGGCGTCGACCACGTCAAGGTCGCCGAGGGTCTTGGCTGCAAGGCGATCCGGGTGACCGACCCGGCGGAGCTGGGCGCGGCCCTGGAGCAGGCGAAGAAGCTCGCCGCCGAGTTCCAGGTCCCGGTCGTGGTCGAGGCCATCCTGGAGAGGGTCACCAACATCTCGATGTCGACGACCAACGACATAGGCAACGTGGTCGAGTTCGAGGAGATCGCGACGGAGCCGGGCCATGCGCCGACGTCGGTCAAGCCGCTGAAGGTCTGACCCCGCGCACAGCTGAAGGGCGGTCCCACCGTGAAGGTCGGACCGCCCTTTCCCGTGCCCGGCTCCCCCGAAGCCGTCCCCCGTCGCGATGCCCGCCGCCCCCGTGCCGGCGAACCTCGTGTGATGAGAGTGCGCCCGGGAACGGGTCCGGCAGAAGCCCCTGAATCAGGTTCAGAGGTTGATTTGAGGATTCCGCGGTCGGCCTACGACCGCTGCCGTACGCCCGCTCACCCCTCCTGGTCCTCGGACAGCCCCGGCCAGTCGTCGGGACCGCCGCCCTGCCACTCCACGATGTCGTCGTCCTCGACCTCGATCCGGTCCAGGTCGGCGAGCCGGAGGAGCTCGACGACGTCGTCCAGGTGAGAGGCGACGCCGAGGTTCTCGTCGTTCACGGTGACGCGCCGGGACCCGTCCAGGGCCGGAGCGTGCACCACGACATGCGGATGCCGTGTCGGTTGTGCTGCCATGCCTTCAGCGTCCTGCCATCCGCCGCAATCCGCACCCCGGTGACCGTAGCCGCCACATGGCAGAGCGCCTGATACGGGACCGTCCGTATCCGGCGCGGGTTCCTGCCGGTCTTGCCGGGACCGCGGCGGCCGCGACGGAACCGGGAACGCGCTCCTTCCCTCAGGTCGAAGAAGGAGGGCCCGGGACCTTCACCACCGCACTGGCTCGCACGCCGCCGCGGTCCTCCCCCGACCGCACCCGGTACCGGGCGACAACCCCTCATCCGGGTCGCCTGGCGCGTCGGGTGCGGTCAGGGAGTCTCAGTACTGCGCGATATTCCTCTCGACCACGTCTCCGGCCCCGGGGGCCGGCGTGGTTTCCGGGCGGCGCCACCGCCTGGGCGCGACAGGACAGATGTCAGCGAGGGCGCCGCCCGGAGTCTTCGGGGTGTCAGACCTGGGCGCCCGACAGGCGCTCCACGGCCCGCAGCAGCGCCGAGTGGTCCAGGCCCCCGTCGCCCTGTGCACGCAGGCTGGCGATCAGCTGGGCGACGACGGCGCCGACGGGCAGGGCCGCGCCGACGTTGCGGGCGGCGTCGGTGACGATGCCCATGTCCTTGTGGTGCAGGTCGATCCGGAAGCCCGGCGCGAAGTCGCGCTGAAGGAAGTTGTCCTTCTTGCGGGTCAGCACGGTCGAGCCGGCGAGGCCGCCGCCCAGCACGTCCAGCGCGGCCTTCAGGTCCACGCCCGACTTCTCCAGGAAGACCACGGCCTCGGCGCACGCCTGGATGTTCACGGCGACGATCAGCTGGTTCGCGGCCTTCACGGTCTGGCCCGAGCCGTGCGGACCGCACAGCACGATGGTCCTGCCGAGCGCCTCGAAGATCGGCTCGGCCTCGTCGAAGTCGGCCTGCTCGCCGCCGACCATGATGGACAGCACGGCCTCGATCGCACCGGCCTCACCGCCGGACACGGGTGCGTCCAGCACACGGATGCCCTTGTCCTTCGCCGCCTTGGCCAGGTCGACCGAGGTCTGCGGGGTGATCGAGGACATGTCGATCAGCAGGGCGCCGGAGCGGGCGTTCTCCAGGATGCCCGCGGGGCCGTACGCGATGGCCTCGACCTGCGGAGAGGCGGGCACCATCGTGATGATCACGTCGGCGTCCCGCACGGCCTCGGCGATCGAACCGGCGGCAGTGCCACCGGCGGCGGCCAGCCGGTCCAGCTTGTCCTGTTCCAGGGTGAAGCCGGTGACGTCGTAACCCGCCTTGACCAGGTTCTCGGACATGGGGGAGCCCATGATGCCGAGGCCGATCCAGGCAATCGCCGGGCGGGCTGGGTGGGAAGAATGCGCGAGGTTGCTCATGGTGGGGTGCCTCTCAGGAAAGTGGGGTCAGCGGGACAGCCAGTCGAAGGTCTCGGCGCTCGGGCGGTCGCCCGGCTTGTACTCGAGGCCCACCCAGCCGTCGTAGCCCGCCTTCTTCAGCTGGTCGAGGAGGTCGTCGAGGGGCAGCGAGCCCGTGCCCGGCGCCCCGCGGCCCGGGTTGTCGGCGATCTGCACGTGGCCGGTTTTGGAGGCGAACTCATCGATCACCGCCGGCAGGTCCTCGCCGTTCATGGACAGGTGGTAGAGGTCCATCAGGAACTTCGCGTTGCCGAGGCCGGTCGCGTTGTTGACCTTGTCCACGATCCCCACCGCCGCGGGCGCGCTCACCAGCGGGTACAGCGGCGACTCGGGCTTGTTGAGGGCCTCGATCAGGAGGATCGCGCCGATCCGGTCGGCCGCGCGGGCCGCGAGGACCAGGTTCTCCAGCGCCAGCGCGTCCTGCTCGGCCGGGTCCACGCCGTCGACGCGGTTGCCGTACAGGGCGTTGAGCGCCGTCGCGCCGAGGGACCCGGCGAAGTCGGCGGCCACGTCGATGTTGGCGCGGAACCGCTCCGACTCCTCGCCGGGGATCGACAGGGCGCCGCGGTCGGGGCCCGGCAGTTCGCCGGCGTAGAAGTTCAGGCCCGTGAGCCGAACGCCCGCGTCCTCGATCGCCTTCTTCAGGGAGTCGAGGTCGGACCGCTCGGGGGTGGGGGTGTCGATCCAGGGCCACCACAGCTCGACCGCGGTGAAGCCCGCCGCGGCGGCCGCCGCCGGGCGCTCCAGGAGCGGGAGTTCCGTGAAGAGGATCGACAGGTTGACGTTGAAGCGCTGGTCGGCGAATCCCATCGGTCGCGGCGCTCCCTTCCGTGTCGTAGTCCTTCGTATTCCGTAATGCGGAAGTTAGTTTCTGCTTATTGGAAGATTGCCGTCGGGTCGGCGGCGTTGTCAAGAGGGCCCGACGGAAAACGGCACCTCGGGTTAGGTTGTGCGCGTGCGATTGAGAGTGGAGTTCACGACCGAGCCCTTCGACCTCGACGAGGCCCCGGCGCACGCGCTCGTGGCCCGTGAGGTCATCGAGGCGGCCGAGCTGGACGCGGTGGACGTCGGCCCGTTCGGCAACACGGCCGAAGGTGGCGCCGACGAGGTGCTCACCGCCGTGGGCGCCCTGCTGCGCAGGACCCTGGCCTCCGGCGCCACCCGGATCTCCCTCCAGGTCAACGTGCTGGGGGAGGGGGACGCGTGAGCGCCGACGAGCCGTTCATCTCGGCGGTGAAGCCGCTGGTCGACGCCATGGGCGGCGAGCTGCTCCCGCCGGACGAGGCCGGCCCCGACGACGTCGTGCTCGCCTGGGAGGGTGCCGACGTGGTCGCCGTACGCCTGCCGCAGCTCGCGGACTCCCTCGATCACATCCTGGCCGCCATGGAGCGCAAGCAGGGCAAGCCGCTGTCGGACCTGGACCGCAAGGCCAAGCAGGAGGTCGTACGGATACTGGAGGCGCGCGGCGCCTTCTCTGTACGGCACGGCGTGGAGACCGTGGCGAGTGCTCTCGGGGTGAGCCGCTTCACGGTCTACAACTACCTGAACCGGGACAAAACGTAGACGGTGGGGCCCTGCGGGTTTCGTAACCCCGAATTTTCAACAAAGTGTTGACGTGATTCGCGTGGGGGCGTTAGCTGACTCCCGTGACTTCGACTTCCACGTCCCCCGGCCTGGCCCGGTTCAACGTCCTGGAGGAGCACGCGGCCCACGCGGTCCTCCTTGAGGCGTGCGCCTCGACGGCGTGGGCTCGGCGTCTGCTCGGCGCCCGCCCCTACGCGACCGCGGAGGACCTCTACGCCACCAGCGACGCCGCCATGGCCGAGCTGACCCCCGACGACCTCGCCGAGGCCATGGCCGGCCATCCGCCGATCGGCCGCCCCAAGCCCGGCGACCCGACCTCCTCCCGTGAACAGCGCGGCATGGCCGGTGCCTCCGACGAGCTCAAGGCGGAGATGCTGGAACTGAACCTGGCGTACCAGGAGAGGTTCGGCCATGTCTTCCTGATCTGCGCGACCGGTCGCACCGGCGAGCAGATGCGCGACGCGGTCAAGGAGCGGATCGGCAACGCGCCGGAGCGGGAACGCGAGATCGTCCGCACCGAGCTGGGCAAGATCAACCGTATCCGGCTCGCCCGCATCGTCGAAGAGGTCTGAGCGACATGAGCACCAGCACCACCGCATCCGTGTCCACGCACATTCTGGACACCAGCGTCGGCCGCCCCGCCGAGGGCGTCGCCGTCCGGCTCGCGGCTCGCAGCGGCCGGTCCTCCCACGAGGGGCAAGAGGGGGAATGGCAGACGCTCGGCGGCAGCGCGACCGACGCGGACGGGCGGTGCAAGGACCTGCCGGCGCTGCCGGAGGGAACCACCCACGTACGGCTCGACTTCGCCGTGGAGCCGTACTTCTTGAAGAAGCAAGCCGATACGCAGCAGGACGCCCCCGCGAATCGGGACAGCGGTACCGGTGTGTTCTTCCCGGAGGTGGCGATCACGTTCGCCGTCGTACCGGGCGAGCACTACCACGTACCGCTGCTGCTCAACCCGTTCGGCTACTCCGTTTACCGAGGGAGCTAGCTATGCCCATCCTGGGACAGAACCAGTACGGCAAGTCCGAGAACCGAGTCGTCAAGATCACGCGGGACGGCGCCACCCACCACATCAAGGACCTGAACGTCTCCGTGGCGCTCTCCGGCGACATGGAAGAGGTCCACTACTCCGGCTCCAACGCCAACGTGCTGCCGACCGACACCACCAAGAACACGGTGTACGCGTTCGCCAAGGAGCACGGCATCGAGTCCGCAGAGCAGTTCGGCATCCACCTCGCCCGGCACTTCGTGACCTCGCAGGAGCCGATCAGGACCGCCCGCATCCGCGTCGAGGAGTACTCCTGGGAGCGGATCGAGACGCCGGGGGAGGACGCGCACTCCTTCGTCCGCCAGGGCCAGGAGACCCGGCTGACGCAGATCACCTACGACGGCTCGTCGTGGGAGGTCGTCTCCGGGCTCAAGGACCTGACCGTCATGAACTCGACCAACTCCGAGTTCTGGGGCTACGTCAAGGACAAGTACACGACCCTGCCCGAGGCGTACGACCGCATCCTGGCGACGGAGGTGTCCAGCCGCTGGCGCTTCAACTGGACCGACGACGCCCAGGCGGCGCCGGACTGGGAGGAGTCGTACGCCCAGGTCAAGAAGCACATGCTGGGGGCGTTCGCGGACACGTACTCCCTCTCCCTCCAGCAGACCCTCTACGCCATGGGCTCCCGGATCATCGAGAACCGCGGCGAGATCGACGAGGTCCGCTTCTCGCTGCCCAACAAGCACCACTTCCTGGTCGACCTGGAGCCCTTCGGCCTCAAGAACGACAACGAGGTGTACTTCGCCGCCGACCGGCCCTACGGCCTGATCGAGGCGACCGTCCTGCGGGACGGCGTCGAGCCGAGGATCCCGGTGGACCTCACGAACCTCTAGCAACCCCCTCGCGGCACCCGCGGCCGGGCAAGGGCCCGGAAGGGCCCTCCGGCCGCGGCACTCAAACTCCCGGGGTCCTGCCGTGCCCTCTCCACCTCAGCGCAAAGGACGAACCATGGCAGCAGACCGGCGCATCGTCATCGAGAACTGTTCGATCGCGACCGTGGACGCCAACGACACCGAGTACCCGAGCGGGTACGTCGTCCTCGCCGGCAACCGCATCGAGTCGCTCGGCGCGGGCAGGGCCCCCGAGGGCCTGGAGAACGTCGACCGCCGTATCGACGCCACCGGCCACCTGGTCACCCCCGGCCTGGTCAACACCCACCACCACTACTACCAGTGGATCACCCGCGGCCTCGCCACCGACCACAACCTCTTCAACTGGCTCGTCGCGCTCTACCCGACCTGGGCGCGCATCGACGAGCAGATGGTCTACGCGGCCGCCCAGGGCTCGCTGGCGATGATGGCCCGCGGTGGCGTCACCACCGCCATGGACCACCACTACGTCTTCCCGGCCGGCTCCGGCGACCTGTCCGGCGCGATCATCCGCGCCGCCCGCGAGACCGGCGTCCGCTTCACCCTCGCCCGCGGCTCCATGGACCGCAGCGAGAAGGACGGCGGTCTGCCCCCGGACTTCGCCGTGGAGACCCTGGAGGGCGCCCTCGCCGCGACCGAGGCGACCGTCAAGGAGCACCACGACTCCTCCTTCGACGCGATGACCCAGGTCGCCGTCGCGCCCTGCTCGCCCTTCTCCGTCTCCACCGAACTCCTGCGCCAGGGTGCCGAGTTGGCCCGCCGCCTCGGCGTGCGGCTGCACACCCACGGCTCGGAGACCGTGGAGGAGGAGCAGTTCTGCAAGGAGCTGTTCGGCATGGGCCCCACCGACTACTTCGAGTCCACCGGCTGGCTCGGCGAGGACGTGTGGATGGCGCACTGCGTCCACATGAACGACTCCGACATCGCCGCGTTCGCCCGTACGAAGACGGGCGTGGCGCACTGCCCGTCCTCCAACGCCCGCCTGGCCGCGGGGATCGCGCGGGTCCCGGACATGCTCGCGGCCGGTGTCCCGGTCGGCCTCGGCGTCGACGGCACCGCGTCCAACGAGTCCGGCGAACTCCACACCGAGCTGCGCAACGCCCTGCTCATCAACCGCCTCGGCGCCCACCGCGAGGCCGCCCTGAACGCCCGCCAGGCCCTGCGCCTCGGCACCTACGGCGGCGCCCAGGTCCTCGGCCGCGCGGCCGAGACCGGCTCCCTGGAGGCGGGCAAGCTCGCCGACCTGGTGCTGTGGAAGCTCGACACCCTCGCCCACGCCTCGATCGCCGACCCGGTGACCGCGCTGGTCTTCGGTGCGGCGGCCCCGGTCACGGCCTCGTTCGTGAACGGCCGTCAGATCGTCGAGGACGGACGCCTGTTGCACGTCGACGAGGACGCCATCGCGCGCTCCACGCGGGAACAGGCCCAGCGTCTCGCGCGCATCGCCGCGCAGAGCTGACCACTTCACCCAAGAACTCCGGTCGGGAGGGACGGCTCCCGGCCGGCGGCCGTGGACCCCGGTTGCGGGCTCCATGGCGGCCGTGCCCGGGGCGCGTGTTGGACGCACGCGCCCCGGAACGGTCCCCGTCCAACGGTCCCTCCCCCACTCTCGGCTTCGCTCGAGCGGGAGGTGCCCCCATGCCCGCGCACCACCTCCATGAAACCCACGGCACCGCTTTCCGGCGGCCGTGCAACCGCCCGGAGGCGAGCCGCAGTGTCAGTCCACCCCGTCGACGAAAAGCTCCCCGCTCTCAAGATGGCGACCACCGGCCTCCAGCACGTGGCCGCCATGTACGCCGGAGTCGTCGCCCCGCCCCTGATCGTCGGCGCGGCCATCGGCCTCTCCGCCACCGACCTCACCTTCCTCACCGGCGCCTGCCTGTTCACCGCTGGCCTCGCCACCTTCCTGCAGACCCTCGGCGTCTGGAAGATCGGCGCCCGGCTGCCCTTCGTCAACGGCGTCACCTTCGCAGGCGTCGCCCCCATGACCGCGGTCGTCGCCTCCACGGACGACAAGTCCGACGCCCTGCCGGTCATCTTCGGTGCGGTGATCGTCGCCGGCCTCCTCGGCTTCCTCGCCGCCCCCTTCTTCAGCAAGGCGATCCGCTTCTTCCCGCCGGTCGTCACCGGGACCGTCATCACCCTGATAGGTGTCTCGCTCCTGCCGGTCGCCTTCGGCTGGGCACAGGGCCCCGATCCGGCGGCGCGGGACTACGGTTCGACGACCAACCTGGGCCTGGCGGCGGCGACGCTCGGGATCGTGCTCCTCCTGCGACGGTTCACGCGAGGCTTCGTCAAGCAGGTCGCCGTGCTCATCGGCCTGGTGGCCGGCACGCTCCTCGCGATCCCCTTCGGCGCCACGGACTTCGGACCCGTCACCGACGCGGCCGTCGTCGGCTTCCCGACCCCCTTCCACTTCGGCGCCCCGCAGTTCCAGCTCGCCGCGATCCTCTCGCTGTGCGTGGTGATGGTGGTCTCGATGACCGAGTCGACCGCGGACATGCTGGCCTTGGGCGAGATCGTCGAGCGCCCGGCCGACGAGAGGACCATCGCCGCGGGTCTGCGCGCCGACACCCTCGGCTCGGCGATCAGCCCCCTCTTCAACGGCTTCATGTGCAGCGCCTTCGCCCAGAACATCGGCCTGGTCGCGATGACGAGGATCCGCAGCCGCTACGTCGTCGCCACCGGCGGCGCCTTCCTGGTGCTGATGGGCCTGTGCCCCATGGCCGCCTCGCTCATCGCCGTCGTCCCGCGCCCGGTGCTCGGCGGCGCCGGAGTCGTCCTGTTCGGCTCGGTGGCCGCCAGCGGCATCCAGACCCTCGTCAAGGCGGGCCTGGACAAGGACAACAACGTCCTGATCGTCGCCGTGTCGCTGGCCGTCGGCATCATCCCGATCACCGCGCCGGAGTTCTACCACGCCTTCCCCGAGACGGCGAGGATCGTCCTGGACTCGGGGATCTCCACGGGCTGCGTGGCGGCGGTGGCGCTGAACCTGGTCTTCAACCACCTCGGCCGGGGCGCGGACGCCCAGGACGTCACCCACCCCATGGAGACCGTCTCCGCTCAGCCGATCTCGTAACTGTCCCCGTACACCTTCCACTTGAGCGGCGTGTCCAGGTCGAGATTGCCCTGCTCCAGGAAGACCCGCTGGGCGGTCTCGATCCGGCTCACGTCATGGTGGGCCGCCTCCTGACGCATCGCCCACACCCGGGCGTCCAGGAAGGCGTGCAGGTAGGCGGTCTGGTCACCGCCGTCCGCCGGGGTGTCCGCACCCTGCCGGGCCCGGCCGCGGATACCGCCGAAACTCAGTGGGTCGGTGCCGGGGCCGTGCATGACCATCGCGTCGTAGTAGACGAACTGGCCGAGCGTGCCCAGACCGTCCCGCTTGGCGCGCGCGACCGCCGGGTCGAAGTAGCCGCGGTCCCGTTCGTCCCGCTGCGCCTGGCGGAACGCGGAGGTGTTCGCCGCGGCCCGCCAGGCCGCCGGGAAGCCCGGGTCCAGCCCTTCGTGCGAGTCGGTGCCGTCCACCGCGCGCAAGGCAGGCAGATACCGGGCCAGGGGATTGTCGGGGACCCGTTCGGTGTAAAGCCCGACCAGCGCCAGCATGTCGCTCGTACCGGAGCAGAACCCGATGATGCCGGCGGTGTAGCCGCGGCCGTCCCCGATGTCCTCGATGTACGCGTACTGCGCCTGCCAGTCCAGCGAGGAGTTCTCCGCGCTGGACACCAGCCGCATCGCGAGGTCCTTCTTGACCGGGTCGTCGAGCCCGGTCGGGTCCGCGGCCTCGACGGACGGCCACCGCGAGCTCAGCACTCCGGCTCCGAGGGCGGCGAGCAGGGTGCGGCGGGCGGCTGTTCTGGACAGGGGGTCACCGTGAACTCGGGTCACTGGCTGTCGATCACCTGGCAGGCGCGGGGGGCGGGAAGCCGTCCGGTGAAGTAGGAGCGCGGTGGGACACCCATCAGGGTGCGGAAGTCAGCCGTCATGTGGGACTGGTCGTAGTAGCCGGTGACGGCGGCCAGTTCGGCCGAGGCCAGCTCGCCGGCATGGGCGAGCACGGCGCGGACGCGGTCGATGCGGGTGTAGTGCTTGGGCGAGAGCCCGACCCCGTCACTGAACAGGTTGCGCAACTGGCGCTCGCTGACGGCGAGTTCGCGAGCCACTTCGCCGACATGACCGGGTGTGCGACCCGAGCGGACGGACAGCGCGGCGACCGCGGCGCGCAGCAGCTCGGCGCGTGCCCCGTCGGCCGCCGTGGGCAGCCGGTCCGGGAGGACGTCCGCGAGCCGGACGGCCACCTCCTCGGGCTCCAGCCGAGCGAGCTCGAACGCCAGTCGCCGCGCGGCCGGGCCGGGCAGCGCGCCCAGCGGCACGATCCGTCCGACGAGGGCGACCGCGGGGACGCCCAGCAGCGGGCGGGTGGTGCCGGGCGCGAGCCGTACCTCCACGCAGGACACGTCCGTCTTGCCCGCGTGGTACGTGGCCCGGACGCGGGGCCCCGAGACCAGCAGGGTGGGCCGGCCGCGCGCCTCGCTGCGGACGATCACCTTGGTCGTCGGGTCCGGCAGCTGGACGAACGGCTCCCGGGGATCCGCCGCCACGGCCAGGCCGCCGATCCCGGCGATCCACGGACCCGGCGCGTCGGGGGTGCGCGGGGCCCGCTCGGAAACGGAGTTGGTCACGCATCCACCGTAAGCGGGGGAGCGGGGGGTTCGGGCGCGCGAAACGTGCCGGAATTTCCTATCGGCCGGACCGCTGCGGAGCCCACCGTGGTGGTCATGATCCTGGTCACGGGTGCCACGGGCACCATCGGAAGTGATGTCGTACGACGGCTCGTGGCGCGCGGCGAGAAGGTGCGCGCGCTCACGCGGGAACCGGGCAGGGCCCAACTGCCGCCGGGGGTCGAGGCGGTCCGGGGGCACCATCGCGATCTCGACTCCGTGGCGTCGGCCATGGCGGGCGCCGACGCCGCCTTCCTGGTGGGCGTCTTCGGCCCGGAGGACGCCGACAGCGACCGGGGGATGGTGGCGGCGGGAGTACGGCGCGTGGTGAAGCTCTCCGCGATCAGCGCGGGGGACCCCAGGACGGGGCTGGGCGGCATCGCGCACGGACACGGCGAGGAGGCGGTCCGGGAGAGCGGCCTGGAGTGGGTGATCCTGCGGCCCTCGGCCTTCGCGTCGAACACATTGGGGTGGGCGGAGGCGGTTCGGGCGGGCACACCTGTACCGAACATGCTGGGGGAGGGGCGGCAAGGTGTGGTCGACCCGCGGGATGTCGCCGAGATCGCGGTCGCGGCGCTGGTCGGTCCGGGGCACGTGGGGCGGACGTACACCCTGACCGGACCCGAGACGCCCAGCCCCCAGGACCAGGCGGCGACTCTGGGCGAGGTGCTTGGCAGGCGCGTGGAGCTTCGTGGACTGACCCCACCGGAGACCCGCGAACTGCTGGTCGCCTCAGGGTGGAGCGAGGAGTCGGCGGAGGGAATGCTGCGAAGCGTCCGCTTCGTGGCCGAGGGCGGCAACGCGGTGGTCACCGGGGACGTGGAGGAGGTGCTGGGTCGTCCGCCACGGACGTACCGGGAGTGGGCACGGGACCACAGGGAGGCGTTCGGCCGGGGCTGAGGCCGGGTCCCGACTGCGGGGCGGCAGGGGCTGGTCGCGCAGTTCCCCGCGGGGTGCGGCTGTGAGCGCGTGGACTGCACCCACCCCAGGGGCGCGGGGAACTGCGCGACAGCCACGATGTGCCCGAGGCCGCCGGACGGGCACGGCGTGGCATCTCTGAAGGCGGTTCACTCCCTCGCTCGCGGCCGCAGCACCACCGCGGCCAGCACCAGCGCCGCCACGGCGATCCCCGCCCCCACCCGGAACGCCAGCTGATACCCCTCCGCCGTGGCCGCGCCCAGGCCCGCCCCGCCCGCCAGCAACCCCTCCGTGCGACCCGCCGCCAGCACCGACAGCACCGCCAGCCCCAGCGAACCCCCCACCACCTGCGTGGTGTTGAACAACCCGGACGCCAGTCCCGCGTCCTCCTCCCGGGCACCCGACATGGCGAGACCGGTCAACGCGGGCATGGCCGCGGCGAAGCCGACGGACAGCAACAGCAGCGGCGGAAGGACGTCCGCGGCGTACGAGCCCTCGGCCGGCGCACGGCTCAACAGGGCCATTCCGGCGACGATGAGGACGAGCCCGGCCAGCAGCACCCGGTACGGGCCGAACCGCCCGATGGTCCGTGCCGACAGTCCCAGCATCAGCACCCCGATCGCGATCGGCGCGGGCAGGAACGCCGTACCGGTGAGCAACTCGCCGAAGCCGAGCACCCGTTGGACGTACAGCGCCCCGAGGAACTGGAAGCCGTACATCGTGGCGATCATCAGGATCTGCACGGCGTTCGCGCCGGAGAGCAGTCGGGAGCCGAACAGCCGGAGCCGCAGCAGGGGGCGGGCCGCACGGGCCTGACGCAGGGTGAACGCCGTGAACAGGGCGACGGCGGCCAGGGCCAGGAGAAGCGTGGTGGTCGGCTCGCGGTCGCCGGATCCGACGATCACGTACACCGTCAGCATCAGCGCACCAGTCACCAGCGCGGCCCCGGGATAGTCCGCGCCCCGGCCCAGACCTTCGCCGTCCTCCGCGTCGAGCACCCGGATCGCCGCCAGCAGGGCGGCGATCCCGATCGGCAGGTTGATCAGGAAGATCCAGTGCCAGTTCAGTGCCTGCGTCAGCGCCCCGCCGAGGAACGTGCCCAGTGCCCCGCCCGCCGCACCCACCGCGCTGAACACCGCGATCGCGCGGGCCTGTTCACGCGGCTCGGGGAACAGCGCGACCAGCATGCCGAGCACCACCGCCGCGGTCATCGCCCCGCCCACGCCCTGAAGCGCACGCGCCGCGATCAGCGTGCCCTGGCTCGTGGCCACCCCGCACAGCACGGACGCCGCCGTGAACACGGCGAGCCCCGCCGCGAACATCCGCTTGCGGCCGACCAGGTCGCCGAGCCGGCCCACCAGCAACAGCAGCCCGCCGAACGGGATCAGATAGGCGTTGACCACCCACGCGAGGCCCGGCCCAGAGAAGCCGAGGTCGCTCTGGACGGCCGGCATGGCGACGGTGACGATGTTGCCGTCCAGGATCGTCATGAGCGTTCCCGCGCACAGGACGACCAGAGCCGTCCAGCGGGAGTACGTTCGTCGCAGCGCTCGCGTGGGGGTTTCGACGACGGCTGTCATGGCGGCGTGGCCTCCGCATTCTCCGTGGGTTCCGACAACGGGCCTTGGTGCACGACTTGTAACGGGGAACATCGTCAGTGACCATGGGGAGCACCGTAAGGAGGCAGTTCGATGTCCCAGAGGAACACCGGTGTAACCGTCCAGGTCGTGAACGCGCACGCGTGCCCGGTGCGGGAAGTTCTTGACAGGGTCTCCGGCAAATGGAGCGTGCAGATCCTCGTCGCGGCCGCCCACGGACCCATCCGCTTCACCGAGCTGGAGCGCAGCATCGAGGGGATCAGCCGCCGCATGCTGACCCTGACCCTGCGCAACCTGGAGCGCGACGGCCTCGTCACCCGCACCGTCCATCCGACGGTGCCGCCCCGGGTGGAGTACGAACTGACCCCCGTCGCCCGTGAGTTGCACGAGACCCTGCAGCGCCTGACCGACTGGGCCGAGCGCAACAGGGTCTACATCGCCGAGGCCCGGGCGAACTACGACGCCGAGCGGGAACCGGAGCCGGCCTGAGCTACAGCAGACTCGGGTCCGTGGCCAAGCCCTTGAGCACCTCGCCCGCGTTCGCGACCAGGCGTCGCGCCTTGAGGTCCATCAGACCGCCGACCGCGGTGATCTCGGCGGCGACTGTGCCGTCTTTCTTGCGGATCGTCTGCCGGATGCGGAACGTCTTGCCCTCGCCCCACTCGAATCCGCAGGTCACGTCCACCTCGTCACCCGCAAGGAGCTCCCGCAGATAGCGGATGGTGGTCTCCAGCGCCACCGGGCCCACCCCGCTGCCGATCAGCGCGGCCTGGGTGATCCCGGCGGCATCGAGCAGCGACCAGCGGGCGTGCTCCGCGTAGTTGAGGTACACGCTCTGGTTGAGGTGGCCCTGTACGTCCGTCTCGTACCCGCGGACGGTCACTGGCACGGAAAACGGCTCACTCACGTCAATCCCCTCTCACGCCACGGCAGTTACCGGCCCGATCCTGGCATGTGCCCCCTACACGCGGCGCGGCGAGGCCAGCAGGTACCGGGCCCTGGTCCGCGGTTGTGTGTACTCGCCGACCTGCCAGCCGGCCTTCTCCAGGGTGATCGCGCAGGCCCGCAGGGTCTCGCCCTCCGGCGCGTGCACGGCCACGGCCTCGGGCTGCGGGGTCGCGCGCACCCGGTAGCCGGGCGAGCCCCCCGCTTCCGGCGCGTGCCCGGCCGCCTCCAGCGCCAGCGCGGCCGCCTGCACCAGATGGGCGCGCTCCCAGCCGCAGGGCCGCTCCGTGGCCCCGTCGGGGTTGGTCATCCGGCGCAGCTCCAGCAGCCCCTGCCAGGCGCTGTGCACCTCACGCGTCCGGGCCGGACCGGTGTCGGCTGCCTCCTGCGTGCCGCCGATGTGCGCGGCGAACACCCCACCGGTGGCCGGGGCGGCGGTCGGCTCGGGCTCCTCCTCGACCGTCTCCCGTACCCGGTGCCCGGCCGGTGTCAGGAAGTGATCGTGCGGTGGCCTCGGATGCCGGAAGGCCAGCCCGCGCTTGACCAGTGCCTCCAGCTGGGCCTCGGTGCCCTTGATCCGCCCGGTGACGGGATCGGCGGCGTCGATGACACGCCGCTGCGCGGCGGTGGGTGGTCGCGTCACGGCGTGCTCCTTCCTCGGGAGGGCCGTACGACGGGCCGTACGGATCACCGGCCCCTCCGCTTCGAAGGCTACGACGGGGGTCTGACATTCCACCCGGCGATCACCGGCCGTCCATGTTCCGTACCCAGCCGACCCAGCGTCCCGGTCGCCAGCTGGAACAGCGCCCCGGCCGACGGGGGGAGCCCGAGCCGACGGGCGGTGAGCACGCGCAGAAAGTGACCGTGCGCCACCAGCACCACGCACCCCTCGGTGTTCGCGTGTGCCGCGTCCACCTTGGCCAGCACCCGGTCGGCCCGCTCGCCGACCTGCTCCGGGCTCTCCCCGGGGTGGTCGGGCGGGCCGGGTGCCACGCCGTCCGTGAACAGGAACCAGTCCGGACGCTCCCGCTGGATCTCCACGGTCGTGACGCCCTCGTAGCCGCCGTAGTCCCACTCACGCAGATCGACGTCGACCCGCGGCTCGTGCAGCCCGATGAGTTCCGCGGTCTCCCGGGCCCGCTGGAGGGGGCTGACGAAGGCGGCGCCGATGCGGTGGGAGCGGATCAGGGGCACGAGGCGGCGCGCCTCCTCCAGGCCGCGCTCGGTCAGCGGTACGTCCGTCCAGCCGGTGTGCCGCCCGGACCGCGACCACTCGGTCTCACCGTGCCGGACCAGAAAGAGATCACCCATGCCGCCGCCCACCCTTCCTGCTCGCCTCCCAGCACGGTGCCACACACCCCCCGGACCGTGCAGGCCGGACTGGGCCGATCGACCACGGGTCCCCTTGCCGGCCGGCACAGCCTCGCTGGGCGGGCGCTCGGACAGGCTGGGGGGATTGGATGGGCTCGTGCGGCGCGTCTTGGGCCGGATCGGCTCGCGCGGAGTGTCTTGGACCGGCCGGCGCAGTGTGTCCCTCACCGACGAGGCTCAGCGTGTTCGTCAGGACCAGGTCCGGTCTGTCCGATGGACCGGCGCCCAGCATGTGCGGCTCGACCAGGTCCGGTCCCCGATGGAGCAGCACCCGCTGCATCCGGCCCGACCCGGCCGCGCCCGTCCCGATCGACGAGATCCCGCCCTTCTCGATCGACCAAGCCCGGTCCCACCGAATCGACAGGCCCCAGCCCGACGCGCCCACCCCTCACCCGCGCCGTCGACCGCTCCCGTCCTGCGATCCGGCGGATGCCGTGTCCGGCTCGATC
>NZ_KB911587.1:213475-427964 GCF_000383615.1 Streptomyces canus 299MFChir4.1
CCCGCGCCGTCGACCGCTCCCGTCCTGCGATCCGGCGGATGCCGTGTCCGGCTCGATCCGGTCCGGTCCGTCCCGTTGGATCAGCGCCAGCGCGTCCAGCGCGTCCCGCTCGACCAGACAGGCCGCGCCCGGCTCTACGAGGCCCAGCCCCTCCCGATCGACCGAGCCCAGCCCGTCCGGATCGACAGGCCCAGCCCTGAGACCGACCAGGTAGCCGGCTGTCCAGCCCGCAGAACGACCGGCTCGACCAGGTTCGACGCACCCGCCCCTACCCCCCGCCCCCGACCGCTCCCGTCCTGCGATCAGGCGGGCCCGGGCCACACCCACTCGACCCGTTCGCCCAAGTAGCCCTCCGGCACCGTAAGTTCGGGCCCGTCTCCGGCAAGACGCCCGCCCTCAAACCCCCGGCAACCCCTGCACGGACTGCGCGAGTTGCCCCACCGCGACGACGAGCGGGGTCACCGGCTGTACGAAATCGTTGAGGCGGTCGAGGGCCCGTCGCAGGACTGTCCGCTGGGGTTCGGGTTCGTCGAGTTCCTCGCGGAGGCGGCGCAGCTCCCTGGTGGTGGCGTCGGGATCGGCGAGCGAAGCCCGGTGCTCCTCCAGCAACCGCTCGACGTACGCGAGGAGTTCGGCCGTACGCTCGGCGTCCTGCGGCTGGAAGGAGACCGAGCCGGAGTACGCCTGGGCGCCGTGCCCCACCGCCTGGTTGCCGACGTAGTGGGTGCCGCCGCTGATCATGACCCCGTTGTTGACCGGAGGGTCCTGCCGGCCGTCGTCGTTGCCCGTCATGCGGACCTCCTACTTGCCGGACTGGAGCCGGCGACGGGCGCCGCCGCGCCGGACTGCTGCGGGACCTGCTGGGTCGCGGTCGCACCCGTGCCGATCGCCTGGTTGCCGATGATGCTCATGCCGCCCTGCTGGATGAGCCCCTGGTTGAGGATGGTCTGCTGCTGGGCGCGGAAGTCGGTGATGTCGTAGCCGTGCGTGTCGAGGAACACCCGGATCGCGGCGAGGGTGTGGCGCTCCACCAGGGCCGTGATCCGTGCGGCGTCCACGACCTGGAAGTAGTTCTGGTAGTTCGGGCTCACCGCGAGCTCCCGAATGCTGAGCCGGGCGCCGAAGTCGTAGACCGGGTCCTCTTGCAGGGCCCTCAGCTCGTCCATCATGCGTCTGCTGTGCCGTTCCTCGAAGCGGGCCTGCCGCAGCGCCCGGAACGGGGCGGCGAAGAAGGCCCTGCCGGTGCCGGGGACGGCGTCCAGCAGCAGCCCCCGCCGCGCCTCGGGGGAGAGGGGGCCGCGCAGCCGGTCGACCGCGTGGAAGTCGGCTCTCACCGGACCGAGCACGTGGTTGCTGCAGTGCAGGTGGAGTGTTCTGCCCTCGGTCGAGAAGTGCAGGAACACGGTCGGCACCACGTCCCCGCCCCACAGCGGCAGATGAATCGCCAGGCAGTGCCGCACCGCACCGGTCGGACGCTCCATGATCCGCTCGACCTGGTCGGCCGACAGCCGGGCGACCGGGGCGAGGCTCGTGGACCTGATGAACCGCTCGTCGTCGCCGACGGCCGTGCCGCTCGCGAAGACCCGGTCCGTCACGACGAGGGACCCGAGCGCCGCCTCACCGTCCGTCGCCGCGTCGGCCACGCCGGCCGCGGCCGTGGCCCGCAACCGCGCGCGTACGTGGTCGACGAGTTCGGTGACGGTGAAACGCTCCGGCCCGGCGGAACGCGAACCCCCGCCCACGGGATCGTCGGCGGGCAGCAGCGGAACGGCGATCGACCACTGCGAGGCGGCCGCCGAATAACCGAGGAAGGGCGTGTACCCGCTGTACACCGTGACGTTCCCGTCCTGCGCCTCCCGGATGGCCGCCAGCCGCGCGGCCATCCACTTGCGCGGCGGCACGGTCGGGCGTGGCTGCCGGGAGAACGCCTCGCGGGTCATGGTCGTGCGCAGCAGCCGGTCGACGGCGAGGTCATGGCGTACGACCGTCACGTACGCGAGCGCCATCGCCGTGACGGAGACCAGTGCGGCCGGCACCCCGGCCAGGTAGGAGCCCAGCAGCCAGCTCACGAACGCGGGGGTGGGCAGCGAGGAGAGGGCGATCCCGAAGGAGAACGCGAAGAGCACCGCGATGCCCGCCGCGACGGCCGTGCCCACCAGCACCCTGCCCGCGGGCTGGTGCCGGCCGCGGGTGGCCAGACTGGGCCGACCGCCCGCCTGGCGGGTGATCGACAGGAACAGCGAGACGAACAGCAGCCACAGCGGCGCGAACACGGCCACGAGGGCGAACGCGCCCGTCAGCCGCTGATCCCGGCGGTGCCGCATGTCCTGTGCCGTCAGACAGTGCCGTACGACGGTCACCAGGTCGACGTCGGGTGAGGACGCCACCGCGCCGGCCTCGTCGGCCAGTACGTCCTCCACCACGCGTTCGGCGAATCCCTCGTCCACGTAGGCCGCGGCGCACAGATACCGGGTGACGTCACCCGGTGCGCTCCCGACCGGCATGTGGACCGGCGCGGTCGTCATGCCGGGCCCTCCCTCTCTCCAGCGACGCAGCGGCGCCCTTGCGGCGCCCTTGACGGTGCTCGGCACACCGGTGCCCAGGAGTGCGAGCAGGGCGCCGACCGCGAGGCCGAAGAGGAGGGCGCCGCGCAGCATTTCCTTCACCAGGATGTCGGCCGGTTCGAGCGTCACGTCGTCGACGAAGACCTCGTGCATGCCCCACCAGGCCAGGTTGGCCAGTGCCGAGGCCAGCACACCCGCGACGAGGCAGCGGAGCGGGCGCGACGCCCCGCCGGCCCACAGCCGCCGGGCGAAGAACGCGAGCGCGGCCAGCAGGACCAGGACGGCGAGATCGTTGACGACCAGCGAGGACGTGCCGCCGTATCGGTCGGCGGACAGATCCCAGCGGGGCAGGAACGCGGCCTCCACGAGCCAGCGAAGGATCTTGTCGTCGGAAAGCTCTATGTAGAACTTCCTGGTGTAGTAGTCCGAGAGCGGCCGCTGCACCCACGGGCTGCCCGCGAGGACCACGAGCAGCATCAGCAGCGTGAGACGGCCGCGTAAGGCCGAGGGCGTGCCGGACGCACGCCGACGTGACAAGAACATCTGGGGCTCCCCCATCTCCCGGTCCCCCCGGCCCCCGGGATCAGTGGCCGCACTCTATGGCATCCCCGCTCTCACCGACCGTGAACCCCATCCACACCACCAGCTACTGCCGGTACCCGCTCAGGAACCGCCCGATCCGCCCGATGGCCGCCTCCAGGTCCTGCGCGTGAGGCAGCGTCAGGATGCGGAAGTGGTCGGGGGACGGCCAGTTGAAGCCGGTGCCCTGGACGACCTGGATCTTCTCCCGCAGCAGCAGGTCCAGGACGAACCTCTCGTCGTCGTGGATCTTGTGGACCTTGGGGTCGAGTCGCGGGAAGGCGTACAGCGAGCCCTTCGGCTTCACGCACGACACGCCGGGGATCTCGTTGAGCTTCTCCCAGGCCACGGTGCGCTGTTCGTAGAGCCGGCCGCCGGGCGCGGTCAGCTCGTGGATGGACTGGCGGCCGCCGAGCGCGGCCTGGATGGCGTACTGCGCGGGCGCGTTGGCGCACAGCCGCATGGAGGCCAGCATGGTCAGGCCTTCCACGTAGTTGCGCGCGTGCTGCTTCGGGCCGGTGATCACCAGCCAGCCCGAGCGGAAGCCCGCGACCCGGTACGTCTTCGACAGGCCGCAGAAGGTCAGCACGACCAGGTCGGGGGCGAGGGCGGCGACGGAGTGGTGCACGGCGTCGTCGTACAGGATCTGGTCGTAGATCTCGTCGGCGAAGACCATCAGGCCGTGCCGGCGGGCGAGGTCGAGGATGCCCTCGATGATCTCCTTGGGGTAGACCGCGCCGGTGGGGTTGTTCGGGTTGATGATGACGACGGCCTTGGTGCGGTCGGTGACCTTCGAGGCCATGTCGTCCAGGTCCGGGTACCAGTCGGCCTGTTCGTCGCAGAGGTAGTGGACCGCCTTGCCGCCGGCGAGCGTGGTGACCGCCGTCCAGAGGGGGAAGTCGGGGGCGGGGATGAGGATTTCGTCGCCGTCCTCGACCAGCGCCTGAACGGCCATCGAGATCAGTTCGGAGATGCCGTTGCCGAGGAAGACGTCGTCCACGCCGACCTCCAGGCCCAGGGTCTGGTAGCGCCCCGCCACGGCCCGGCGGGCGGAGAGGATGCCGCGCGAGTCGGTGTAGCCGTGCGCCTGCGGGAGCATCCGGATCATGTCCTGGAGGATCTCCTCCGGCGCCTCGAAGCCGAACAGCGCGGGGTTGCCGGTGTTGAGGCGCAGCACGCTGTGGCCGGCCTCCTCCAGTGCGTCGGCGTGCTCGATCACCGGGCCCCGGATCTCGTAACAGACCTCACTGAGTTTGCTCGACTGCCGGAACTCCATGCGCTGCCGCCTCTCCGGTTTCGGATGTTGCTTGGTTTTACCAAGTAGGAGCTTGGAAAGTCCAACAACTTGTCTAGACTGCGTCGCATGTCACCTCGCCGAAGCTACGACCAGTACTGTTCCGCGGCCCGCGCCCTCGATGCCGTGGGCGACCGCTGGACCCTGCTGATCGTCCGGGAACTGCTGTCGGGGCCGCGCCGCTACACGGACCTGCACGCCGACCTGCCCGGCGTGAGCACGGACGTACTGGCCTCCCGGCTGAAGGACATGGAGCGCGACGGCCTGGCCACCCGGCGCCGGCTGCCCCCGCCCAGCGCGGCCTACGTCTACGAACTCACCCCGCGTGGACGCGAGTTGTTGCCCGTTCTCCAGGCCCTCGGCACCTGGGGCGGGCCCGAACTCACCGAACGACGGCCCACCGACGCCGTACGCGCGCACTGGTTCGCGCTGCCCCTGCTGCGCTCGCTGGAGGGCGAGGGGCTCGTCGAAGTGCGGCTGGAGGAGGGGGACTTCCATGTGTACGTCGGCGCGCAGCAGGGTCCGGCGTACGGCGACGGGCCGGCCCCCGGGGAGCCCGACGCCCGGCTCGTCCTGGACGTCGAGACCTGCGGGGCTCTGAGCCGGGGGGAGTTGAGCCTGCCGGACGCGGTGCGGGACGGGCGGGTCGAGGTGACCGGGGACGGAGCGATCGCCAAGGTGCTGCGGGAGGTGTGAGAAAGGCCCGCCGTACCTGAGCACGGCGGGCCTTGGACGGAGCGTCAGGCGCTCGGCGGCACCCGGTGCGGGCGTCCCGACCCGCGCGTCAGCGCATACCCGCCGACCCCCGCCAGCGCGGCGAGCACGCCGCCGATCGCGGTCCACACCCAGCGGTCGGACCACCAGCCGGAGGACCAGCCGTCCTCGGGTTCGATGGCGGACAGCACGGCCGAGTCCTTCGAACCGTCCTTGTCCGCCTCGGACTTCACCGCGATGCCCGGCACCAGCGGCTCGGCCAGCGAACCGTCCACCGCGGCCGAACCGCCGATGTCCTTGGAGTCGACCCGGACCTCGGTGCCGACCGGGAGACCCAGGTCGGCCGTGGTGAGACCGACGGCCGTCAGCCGGACGTAGTACGTGCCCGGCAGTGGGTCGTTGGCCCAGGTCTCCGACCAGGCGCGGACCGTGCGCAGGGTGCAGGCCAGCTCCACCGAGGAGGAGTCCGCGGCGGCGTTGCGGGTCTGGGCGCCGTACTGGCAGGACTGGCGGCGGCGCAGTCCGTCGTACACGTCGACCTGCCAGGTCTGCGCGGCATGGGTCTCGGGCAGCTTCACCGTCGCCTTCACGGTGGGGCGCTGTCCGGCGTCCGCGGGGAACGACCAGTACAGGTAGTCGCCCGTGGAGCCGCTCGCCGTGGCGGTCTGCCCCTGTTCGACCTCGGTCGCCGTACGGAAGGAGGTGCCCGCCTGGGTGGGCGCGTCACCGTCCGCCGAGGCCGAATCCGTGGGCGTGGGCGAGGAGTCCGCCGCGGCCGGCGCGACGGCCAGCCCGAGCAGCAGCAGGGAAACGCTCAACGCGCTTGTGATCCGCATCAGTTGGTCCTCCAGACCGCGACCCGCCAGCGTGACAGCCAGCCCCACAGCAGACCGGCGACGAAGCCGGCGAGGATCAGCACGCCGAGCAGCCACCAGCCGCGCCCGAGGCCGAAGGAGGCCACGTCGCTCGCCTGGGACGGCGCGTCCACGACGTCGACGGTCAGCTCAAGAGGCAGACCCGGGGTGGTCTTCACCCCGGAGGCGGCCGAGAAGGAGTTGGTGAGCTGGAGGCAGACGGTCTCGGCGGGGGCGTCCTCGTCGTCGCTGTCCGCCTTCGGGTACCTGAGCCCCGTGGAGATCACATCGGTACGGCCGTTGCCCGCACCCTCCCCGCGCACGATCTCCCGGCCGTGCACGGTCACCGCCCGCAGCAGCACCCCGTACGACGGGTTCACGGTCCGGTCGGCTCCCACGCTCACCGAGGCCCGCAGCTCCTGGCCCGGGTCGACGTCCACCCGGTACCAGCGCTGCTGGGTGAACTCCTCGCGGTCGGTGTACAGCCCGGACTTCAGCGTGGGCGCGGTGGCGCAGGTCCCGGCGCCCTCGGTGGCCACCGGCGTCACCACCGGGTCGGCCGCGCGGTCCACCAACTGGTTGACCTTGTCGGTGAGTTCGTCGGCGTGCTCGACGGAGGTGTAGGTACCGCCGGTCGCCTCCGCGATGCAGCTCAGCTGCTGCCGCATCTTGGTGTTCGGGACCAGGCCGAGGGTGTCGATGGTCAGCCCGATGCCCTTGGCGGCGATCTCGCGGGCCACCTCGCACGGGTCGAGCGGGGCGCAGGTGTCCTCGCCGTCGCTGATCAGCACGATCCGCTTGGAGGAGGCGCTGTCGGTGAAGTCGCCGGCCGACTTCAGCAGTGCGGGGCCGATCGGTGTCCAGCCGGTGGGCGAGAGCGTCGCCACCTGCGTCTTGGCCTCGGTGCGGTCCAGGGTGCTGACCGGGTAGAGCTGCGCGGTGTCCTTGCAGCCCGTCTTCTGGTTGTCGCCGGGGTAGTTGGCGCCGAGGGTCCGGATGCCGAGCTGGACCTCCTCGGGCGTCGCGTCCAGCACCTCGTTGAAGGCCCGCTTCGCCGCCGCCATCCGGGTGCCGCCGTCGATGTCCGCCGTCCGCATCGAGCCGCTCACGTCGAGGACGAGGTCGACCTGGGGTGCGGTGCCGCCCGTGGGTTCACCGGCTGCCGCCGCGACCGGGAAGGCGATCCCGGCCGTCAGGGCGGCGAGCAGGGCGCACACTCCTGCCGCCAGCCGTTTTCTTGTGATCATCGCCGGATCCTATTGATCAGGTGCGCCGGGCTCCAAAACGGCCGCTCAGAGAAGGGGGTTGGGCAGCTCGGTCCACTGGTCGCCCGGACTCCCCGGCGAGAGCCGCATCAGCGTCAACGCCTTCGCGGGCAGCGGCTGTTCGAGCAGTGCGGCCAGATCGGGGGTGCGCGGCAGCTCCGTTACGGCCCTCTCCAGTGCCCCTCGCAACGCCGCCTCCGAACCCGCCGTACCCGCGAGGGCCCCGGCCACCAGGGAGCCGAACAGCTTGCGCCGCAGGGTCGTCACGTCGTCCGTGACGACCCGCCCGGACAGGGCCGGGACCGGGATGCCGTGCCGTGCCAGCCTGACCGGGCTGACCCGGATGTCGGCGAGGTCCCGGTAGACCAGCCGGAGCGGCGCGCCCGATGCGGACAGGACCACGAGAAGGTTCTGGCCGTGGGCCTCCAGTGCGACGCCGAGCTCCAGGAGCCGCAGCCCGGCAGTGAGGGCCAGCCGGGCGAACTCGGCCAGCCATGCCGGGGATTCGGGCAGTTCCGTGGTGGCGAGGGCCGCCACGGGCAGGACCCGGTCGCCGTACACCTGAGGCGACTCGCGCAACACGGCCGCCAGATCGGGGGAGTTGGCCGTCACCGCCCCCAGCGTGCGGGTGAAGTGCAGGAGGTCGTCCATGCGTGCGGTCAGTGTCTCCGCGAACTCCGAGAGGGTCGCCGACATGCCGATCGAGTAGACGGAGATGTCCCGCACCGAGGACGTGAGCCGTGCGCTGAGCGCGGTCTTCACATGCGGTCCGCCGCCGGTCAGGGCGAGGGTGCGCAGGGACATCAGCGGGTGTGCCTCCACGCCCTCCGTGACGGGCCGCTTCAGCACATGGTCCGCCTGCCACGGATGCACGGGCAGCAGCAGCCGCTCCCCGTCCCGCAGCTCCGCCGGCCACGCGCCCCTCAGCAGGCACTCACCGGCCGGCACGGGCAGCAGCCCCAGCCGTACCAGCGGCCGGTGCTCGGGCCCGTAGGCCAGTTGCTCGGCCACCGAGAAGCCGGGCCGGGAACGGCAGTTGGGGTGGTACGGATGCCCGTCGACGATCCGCTGCTCCCACTCCCAGTCGTGCGCCGGCCACTCCTTCGAGCGGGGCGGCTGTCCTGCCCTCGACAGCGCCATCGACGCGACACTGTCGGCGAGTTCGGCCGCGAAGTCCGCCCCGTGCGGTACGCCGAGACCGGTCATCACACGCGCCGGATCGTCGTGGACGACCTCGTCGAGCCGTACGGCGGTGACGTGGGCGGCGGTGGCGAACGGGTCCGGGTGCGGGCCGTGCAGCCGGCGGCCGTCCGAGAGGCGCAGGGTGAGTCCTTCCCGGCCGGCCTCCCGAGCCACGATCCACGGCAGCGGCTCGTGCGTGAGCCCCCGCCACAGCCGGGACAGCACGGCCGCGCGGGCGCCGGGCAGCTCGGCCGCGTACCGCGCCACGAGATCGGGGCGCAGGCCGGCCAGCTCTTCGGCGAACCGGGCCTCGGCGGCGGGGGGACGGTGCACGGGCGGACTCCTCGGATACTGGTGACACAGCGGGACCGTGACGGCAGACATACTGATCGTCATCGCCCCAGATGAACCGTAGAGAACGAGTGAACCGCGTGGACCTCCCGCCCCTGCCTGCCGACAGCGCCGGCGCACACCGCGCCGACGCGTACGCGGCGGCGCCCCTGCTGAACTGCCTGCTGCGCGAGGTCGCCGTGCCGCTCCCGGACCCCGGCGAGCACAGGGTGTACCGGCTGCCTAGCGGGCGCCTGCTCAGGGTGCGGGGCGAGAGGCGGCCCGCCGAGCCCGAGGTGCGCACGGCGGCCGGCTGGCGGCGGGTCGGGCACACCGAACTCGTGAAACTCGTCGCCGAGGAACTGACCCGGCACACCGGAGTGTCCAACCACGAGCTGCCCGCCGAGATGATCGACAGCCGGGACGCGGTGGCCGCCCTCCTCACGGCAAGAGGCCGGGCGACGGCGCCCGACGACCCGTACCAGCGCTCCGAGCAGTGCCTCGTCACCGGCCACCCCTACCACCCCGCCCCCAAGGCCCGCGGCGGCGGCCCCGTCGCCACCTGGCTGCCGTACGCCCCCGAGGCCCACGTCCGTTTCCCGCTGGTCCTGCTCGGGGTGCGCGAGGACGCCGTCGTGGAGGAGGGGGACACCGCGGCCCTCGACACGCTCGGCGAAGCCCCGCCCGGCTACCGGCTGCTGCCCGCCCACCCCTGGCAGCTCGACCTGGTGAACTGCGCGGCGGCCTTCGCGGACGGCCGCCTGGTCCGGCTCGGCACGACCGCCTTCGAGACCTGGCCGACGGCCGCGATCCGCACGGTGTACGCCCCCTCGCGGGACCTCTTCCTCAAGTTCAGCCTCGACGTCCGCATCACGAACGACATCCGGCGGCTCTGGCGTCACGACCTGCTCACACTCCGCCGTACGGATCAAGCGGTCGTGAACGCCTTCGCCGCGGGTCCCGGTTCCGCCGCCTGGCTGAGCGACCGCGGCTACCGCACCGCCGACTTCGCCTTCGAGGAACTCGCCGTCCTGGTCCGCGACGGTCTGCGCGACCATGTGCGGCCCAGGACGACCCCGCTGCTCGCCGCGGCCCTGGTGGAGGGCTTCGAGGGCAACCCGCTCGACGGCACCGGGGACCCGGCGGCCTGGTGGGAGGCGTACCTGGGCGCGGTCGTCCCGCCCGCCCTCGCGGCCTTCGCCGACCACGGCGTCGTACTCGAGGCACACCTGCAGAACACCCTGGTCGCCGTGGACGGCGACGGTACGCCCGTGCAGGCGCTGTTCCGGGACGCCGAGGGCGTGAAGCTGCTGCCGGACGTCCCGCGCGCGGCCGGGTGGGAGCGGCTGGTGTACTGCCTGGTCGTGAACCACCTGTGCGAGGTCGCCGCGGCCCTCGCCGAACGCCGGCCCGGCTTCGACCCCTGGCCCGCAGCCCGCCGCGAACTGTCCCGCCACGACCTCCCCGAAGCCGCCGCCCTCCTCACCGCGCCGACCCTGCCCGGCAAGACCAACCTGCTGCTGAGGTGGACGGGGGCGGACGGGGCGGACGCCCGGTACCTGCCGCTGCCGAACCCACTCGCCGGCGCCTGATCCGAAGGGCGCCGAACACCGGGGAGCCGCGTCATAGGGTGGCCCGCATGAGCATCGACGATGTCGCGCTGCGCCCCTTGGCCGAGGACGACCTGCCGCTCATGGAACGGTTCCTCACCGACCCGGAGGCCGCCGCACCCTTCCAGTGGTTCGGCTGGTGGGACACCGGGCGCTGGCGGCGCCGGTGGGCGGAGGACCGACTGCTCGGTGACGACGCAGGGCACCTGATGGTGGTGAGCGGCACGGAGCGGCTGGGGTTCGTCGCCTGGCGGAAGGTCAGGCCCACGCCGACCACCTCGTACTGGAACATGGGCATCGGCCTGCTGGCGGAGGCGCGCGGACGCGGCGTCGGGACCGAGGCGCAACGGCAGTTGGTCCGCTACCTCTTCGCGCACACCACGGTCGTGCGGATCGAGGCGGACACCGAGGCGGAGAACATCGCCGAGCAACGCGCCCTGGAAAAGGCGGGGTTCACCCGCGAAGGCGTTCTGCGCAGCGTCGCCTTCCGCGACGGGCAGTGGCGTGACGGCGTGCGCTACAGCATCCTGCGCGGCGACCTGGCCTGAGCGCCCGCGCTCCCCGGCAGCCAGGACCGGCCGCAGGGCGGTCCGGAGCCCTCAGGCCCCGGACCGCACGGGCGCACGCCCACCTCTCAGGCCGACCGGCTCTGTGAGGGACGGGTCAGGAAAGGCTCCACTGCTGGCTGGTCGCGCCGGTGCCCGTCTCCTGGTCCGCCGCCGCACCCTGGGTGGTCGAGCCGGCGACGCCGATGTTCAGGTCGCTGCCGACCCCGGCGAGCAGGTACGTGCTGCCGGTGTAGCTGCCGACCAGGTCGAGGAACCACTGCTGGTTGGCTCCGCCGTTGCAGGTCCACTGCTGCAACTGTGCGCCGGTGGTGGTCGACCGGTTCGGTACGTCCAGGCACAGGCCGCTCTTGACGCTCTTGAGCGTGTAGACGTTGTCGGCCACCTTCGTCAGGGTCCACTGCTGGTTGGCGCCACCGTTGGAGGCCCACTGGATGATCTTGGCGCCGTTCGCCGTGGAGCCGCTCGACACGTCGACCAGCAGGGAGCTGTTGCCGTTCTTCAGAGTGTGGGCGCCCTCCGACGGAAGGCCGCTGCCGGCGCTCCAGGTCCCGGCGGCGGTGTCGAGGGACCAGGTGGGGTACTGGCCGAGGTTCACCGTCGTGCCCCGGATGGTCAGCGGCAGCCAGATCAGCTTCGACGCGCCCAGGTCGGAGGTGTCCCAGCGGTCGCCCGCGTAGAGGTAGGTGGTGCCGGAGGTGCCCTGGACGGTGATGACGTTCGCCGTCTGGCTGCCATAGGTGTGGGTGCCGGGGGCGGCGAAGTTCCGGAACGCCGACCAGGGGCCGCTCAGCGAGGTCGCGGTGGCGTAGATGTTGTCGTTCAGGCTCCAGCCCGTCAGGTGGGAGCCGAACACGTAGTACATGCCGTTGATCTTCAGCATGGCGGGCGCTTCGACGCTGCCGCTGCTGCCGAGCACCGCCACCGCGCTGTCGACGGAGAGGTAGTCGGCGGACAGCCTGTCGATGCGCAGCCCGTTGTTGCGGTCCTCGCTCAGCAGGTAGGCGGTGCCGTCGGTGTCCTGGAACAGGCCGAGATCACGGCTGAGATTGCCCAGCGGCCGGAAGCTGCCCCGGTAGGTGTAGGGGCCGCAGGGGGTGCTGCTGGTGGCCACACCGACCTTGGCCTCGGAGTAGTTGGTGCTGTCGATGTGCAGATACATCACGTACGTGCTGGTCGACGCGTTGTAGATGACCTTGGGCCGCTCCACGACCCGGCTCGGTCCGAGATCGCCGCTGCTCTGCCGGCTCAGGGCCTGGCCCTGGTAGGTCCAGGTGGCGAGGTCGGTCGAGGAGTAGCAGGTGATGTCCTGGAAGGACGTGTCCGCCGAGGTCTCGCCGGTCTTGTCCTCGCCGAAGCCGTACCAGGTGGTGCCGACCTTGACGATGCCGAGGCCGTGCAACTGGAGGGTGTTGCCGTTCGTGTCGGTGCGTGCGGCGCCCGTGGTGAACGACACCGTGGCGGCGTGCGCCTCCGCCACCGGGAGCAGGAGGGCCGCGAGGGCGCCGAGCAGGGTCAGGAGGGCCGCGCCGGCTCTGCGCCGTCGGCCGCCCGGCCGACGAGATGTTCCTTCGGACATGCGTTTCCCTCTCCGCTCCGAACAGACGGATCCCTGCCGCCTGGCGGGGACCAATGAGAGGGCCGATGACATGGTGGCGTCAATGAGTGCGATCGATTTTGTTCGTTCTTGACCCGCGCCCCCTCTGTCCGATATTTCGGCCATCCGTCCTGCGTGAACGAAGGGTTGACCTCTCGCACGAAGAGGGGCTACAACTTCGCCGTAGTCGGAATCTGTCACCTGCTGGTCGGGTTTGTTTGACCGTCACCCTCGTCCGGCGCCGCGGACGGGTCGGCGATCACCGCGGTTACTATGCTCACTTCATGCTGAGAGAGGTCACCGCGACCCGTTACGTCGAACCCCTGCGCTCCGGCGGCTCGGTCCCCGGTGTCGTCGAGGCCGACGACCTGGGGACGTACGTCGTGAAGTTCACCGGCTCCGCCCAGGGCCGCAAGGCGCTGGTCTCCGAGGTGATCGTCGGTGAGCTGGCGCGGGCGCTGGGGCTGCGCTTCCCCGAGCTGGTCCTCGTGCGCTTCGACCCGGCGATCGCCGACAGCGAACCGCACCAGGAGGTCCGGGACCTCCATGCGGCGAGCGCCGGGGTGAACCTCGGCATGGACCACCTGCCGGGTGCGCGCGACTTCACTCCCGAGATCGCCAGGACCTTCCCCGTGGACCCGCTGGAAGCCGGCCGCATCGTCTGGCTCGACGCGCTCACCGTCAACGTCGACCGCACGGTCCACAGCTCGAACCTGATGGTCTGGCCGACCCTGGGCATCGCGCCCCCGCGGCTGTGGCTGATCGACCACGGCGCCGCCCTCGTCTTCCACCACCGCTGGGAGGGCACGGACCCCTCGAAGTCCTACGACTTCCGCCACCACGCCCTCGGCCACTACGGCCCGGACGTCCGCGCCGCCGACGCGGAACTGGCGCCCAGCGTCACCCTCGACCTCCTGCGCGAGGTCACCGCGGCCGTCCCCGACGCCTGGCTCAACGACTTCGCGACGCCGGCCGAGGCACGCGAGGCCTACGTGACGTACCTCCACGCGCGCGTGCGGGCCTCCGGGGCGTGGCTGCCCACCGACTTCCCCTCCCGGGACGAACTCGCCGCCGAGGAGGCCCTGCGGGCGGCGAGAACACAGGAAGGCCGGCCCCAGTGGCTGAAGCGGGTCCCCGACCTGCACGGCAAACCGGCCGCGGAACAGGATTGGTCGGTGCACCTCGGATGACGGAGCCTCTGATGACGGAGCTTTCTTCGCCCACCCGGCGGGTCGAGATCGAGTACTGCACCCAGTGCCGCTGGCTGCCGCGCGCGGCCTGGCTGGCGCAGGAGCTGCTCACGACCTTCGAGACCGAGCTGACGGAACTCGCCCTGAAGCCCGGCAAGGGCGGGATCTTCGTCGTGCGCGTCGACGACGAGGTCGTCTGGGACCGGAGGGAGCAGGGCTTCCCGGAGCCCACGGCCGTCAAGCAGGCCGTACGCGACCGAGTGGCCCCGGGGAAGTCCCTGGGCCACCCGGACAAGTGACGGTACGTCAGCCGCGCAGCTGCTCGTACGCCGGAAGCGTCAGGAAGTCCGCGTAGTCTTCGTCGAGGGAGACCTGGAGCAGCAGGTCGTGGGCCTGCTGCCAGTGTCCGGCCGCGAAGGCCTCCTCGCCGATCTCCTGGCGGATGGTCGCGAGTTCCTCGGCGGCGACCTCGCGGGCCAGTTCCGGCGTGGCCTTCACGGTGTTTCCCTCGTGCTCGAACTCGACGCCCGCGTTGATCCACTGCCAGATCTGCGAGCGCGAGATCTCGGCGGTGGCCGCGTCCTCCATCAGGTTGAAGATGGCCACCGCGCCCAGTCCGCGCAGCCATGCCTCGATGTACCGGATGCCGACCTGGACCGCGTTGACCAGGCCGTTGTACGTCGGCCTGGCCTTCAGCGAGTCGATCGCGATGAGGTCGGCGGCCTCGACGTGGACGTCCTCGCGCAGGCGGTCCTTCTGGTTGGGCTTGTCGCCGAGGACCTTGTCGAAGGACTCCATGGCGATCGGGACCAGGTCCGGGTGGGCGACCCAGGAGCCGTCGAAGCCGTCGCCGGCCTCGCGGTCCTTGTCGGCGCGGACCTTCTCGAAGGCCACCTTGTTGACCTCGGCGTCCCGGCGCGAGGGGATGAAGGCCGCCATGCCGCCGATCGCGTGCGCGCCGCGCTTGTGGCAGGTGCGGACGAGGAGTTCGGTGTACGCGCGCATGAACGGGGCCGTCATGGTGACCGCGTTGCGGTCCGGCAGGACGAACTTGGCGCCGCCGTCACGGAAGTTCTTGACGATGGAGAACAGGTAGTCCCAGCGGCCCGCGTTCAGCCCCGAGGCGTGGTCGCGGAGTTCGTAGAGGATCTCCTCCATCTCGTACGCCGCCGTGATCGTCTCGATCAGCACGGTCGCGCGGATGGTGCCCTGCGGGATGCCGGTGTACTCCTGCGCGAAGACGAACACGTCGTTCCACAGGCGCGCTTCGAGGTGCGACTCGGTCTTCGGGAGGTAGAAGTACGGGCCCTTGCCGAGGTCGAGCAGACGCTGGGCGTTGTGGAAGAAGTACAGCCCGAAGTCGACCAGGGCGCCGGGGACCTGGGTGCCGTTCGCGTCGACCAGGTGCCGTTCGTTCAGGTGCCAGCCGCGCGGGCGCATGACGACGGTGGCGAGCTCCTCGTCGGCCCTGAGGGCGTACGACTTGCCGGACCTCTCGTCGGTGAAGTCGATGTTCCGGGTGTACGCGTCGGCCAGGTTGACCTGCCCGAGCACGACGTTCTCCCACGTCGGTGCCGAGGCGTCCTCGAAGTCCGCGAGCCACACCTTGGCGCCGGAGTTCAGGGCGTTGATGGTCATCTTGCGGTCGGTGGGACCGGTGATCTCGACCCGGCGGTCGTCCAGGGCCGCGGGGGAGGGGGCCACCTTCCAGGAGTCGTCCGCGCGGATCGCGGCGGTCTCCGGGAGGAAGTCGAGCGTGGAGGTGCGGGCGATCTCGGCGCGGCGCTCGGCGCGGCGGGCGAGGAGCTCGTCACGCCGGGGCGTGAACCGGCGGTGCAGCTCGGCCACGAAGGCGAGGGCCGCCTCGGTGAGGACCTCCTCCTGTCGCGGCAGGGGCTCGGCGTCGACGATGGCCAGCGGGGACGGCGCTGGTGCGGACATGAGCGGTCACTTCCTTCAGCGGTGGCACCGGGTGCCAGTCGAACCGGGTACGCGAGCGGCGCCCCTCGCAGGGGTAGGGCGCTTCTGAGCAGTGGATACTAGTTTCCTCATCGTGGAAGTTCAATGGTTTGTTGATGTCGAGATTCTCCGGGTCGAGCAAGGGTGGCTCTGCGTGCCACCGAGTTCACTCAAGGTGCGCCAGATCCTCGGGCGTGTCGATGTCGTACGGCTCGGCCACGTCCCCGCACTCGACGAGTGTGATCGCGCCGTGGTGCTCCTTCAGATAGGCGCGTGCCCCCCGGTCGCCGGTCGCAGTCGCCGTGATCCCGGCCCAGTGCGCGGCGCCGAGGAGGACGGGATGCCCGCGTACGCCGTCATAGGCGGCCGAGGCGAGCGAGGTCTCGTCCTCGTACGCGGCGAGCACCCGGCGCACGGCAGCCGCCCCGATGCCGGGCTGGTCGACGAGCGAGACCAGCGCGGCCCGCGCCCGCGTTCCGGCGAGCGAGTCGAGCCCGGTCCGCAGCGACGACCCCATGCCGTCGGCCCACTCCGGGTTCTCCACCAGCACGCAGTCGCCGAGCTCGGCCCGCTCCCGTACGACCGCCGCGGCCGCTCCCAGGACCACGTGCACGCGGGTGCAGCCGGCCGCCCGCAGGACGCCGACCGCGTGTTCGATCAGCGGGCGTCCCCGGTGCGCGAGCAGTGCCTTGGGCCGCCCGCCGAGCCGCCGTCCGCCGCCCGCGGCCAGCAGCAGTCCGGCGACCTGCCGTTCGTTCTCCGTCATGCGTCCTGCATACCTGACGCGTCGGTGTGCGCCGGGTTTCGGGGGGCTGAATTTCGGTCCGCACGGTGGCGCGCGGCGCCCTGCGTGGCGTTTACTGACCCGCGTCCCTCGGGGCCTACCGACACCGAAGGGCCTTCACGACGCCGGGGCGCACGGGTGTGCGAGGGGGAGAGCTGTGTTGCGGAGCGTGGGGCAGAGGCCAGTGACCGGCAGCGACAACGATCCGAGAGTGGCGGAACTGCGGACCGCGGTGTCCCGGCTGCGCCGCGACCTCGCCGCGCACCCGGCCGAGTTCCCCGACCGGGGCATCGCCGAGGACGAACTCGCCGCGCTGGCCGCCATGACGATCGACGGCGCCCCCGAAGTCCCGCGCCTGCGGCGGTCGTTGCTGCTGATCGCCGGGGCGATCGGATCGGTGAGCGCGCTGTCGCGGGGGCTGACGGCGGTGCGTGACGCGGTGGAGCTGTTCGGGGAGCCGCGCCGCTAGGGCCTGTTGGAACCCGGCCGGTGCTGTGAGTCCGTCACGCCGGGTTCTGGCTGGCCAGCGCCTCCGACAGCTCCGACGCCACCTGCTGCAGCACCGGCACGATCTTCTCGGTGGCCGCCTCGGTGACCCGGCCGGCCGGGCCGGAGATCGAAATGGCGGCGGCGGTGGGGGAGTTGGGCACCGACACCGCGAGGCAGCGGACGCCGATCTCCTGTTCGTTGTCGTCGATCGCGTAGCCCTGGCCGCGCACGTCCTTCAGGGCCGCGAGGAAGCCGTCCGGCGTGGTGATCGTCTTCTCCGTCGCGGCCGGCATGCCGGTCCGGGAGAGCAGGGCGCGCACCTCGTCGTCGGGGGTGTTGGCGAGCAGGGCCTTGCCGACGCCCGTGGAGTGCGGCAGGACCCGCCGGCCGACCTCGGTGAACATCCGCATCGAGTGCTTGGAGGGCACCTGGGCGACGTAGACGATCTCGTCCCCGTCGAGGAGGGCCATGTTGGCCGTCTCGCCGGTCTCCTCGACCAGACGGGCGAGGTAGGGACGGGCCCAGGTGCCGAGCAGCCGGGCGGCCGACTCGCCGAGGCGGATCAGGCGCGGGCCGAGGGCGTAGCGCCGGTTGGGCTGCTGGCGGACGTATCCGCAGGACACGAGGGTCCGCATCAGACGGTGGATGGTGGGCAGCGGCAGCCCGCTGCTCGCGGACAGTTCGCTCAGTCCGACCTCTCCGCCCGCGTCCGCCATCCGCTCCAGCAGATCGAAGGCGCGCTCGAGGGACTGGACCCCGCCACCGGCGGACTTTGCGGAGTCGGTGGTGCTGGCGCTGGACGTCGGCACGGCGCGTTCCTTTCGGGGCTGCCTTTCGGGTCTGGGCAGGAGGGCAGAAGCCTACCCGGCAGTCGGTTGACTCCCCGCTGGTGCATAGCTACGTTCTGCTTGCTGGAATCCTAATTCCGCTTTGTGGAAACGTCCAGAGTGTCGACGCAAGACGCACCCTGGGGAAGTGTGCCCTTGACGGCGCCCGACCGGGAGTGAAGACTCCTTCAACAGAAAGTTGAATTCCGTTACGCGGAAGTTAACGGCGGCAGAGAGGGGTCCGGGTGTCCGACACTGAACTGGTGCTGCGCTCGACGCGCGTCATCACGCCCGAGGGGACGCGGCCCGCGTCGGTCGCGGTCGTCGACGGGAAGATCGCGGCCGTACTGCCGTACGACGCCGAAGTACTGTCGGGCGTCCGCCTGGAGGACCTCGGGGACGACGTCCTGCTGCCGGGTCTGGTCGACACCCATGTGCACGTCAACGACCCGGGCCGCACCGAGTGGGAGGGCTTCTGGACCGCCACGCGCGCGGCGGCGGCCGGCGGCATCACCTCCCTCGTCGACATGCCGCTCAACTCCCTCCCGCCCACGACGACGGTCGACCACCTGCGGACCAAGCAGGAGGTCGCCGCCGACAAGGCCCACATCGACGTCGGCTTCTGGGGCGGCGCCCTGCCCGACAACGTCAAGGACCTGCGGCCGCTGCACGAGTCGGGTGTCTTCGGCTTCAAGGCGTTCCTGTCGCCGTCCGGGGTGGACGAGTTCCCGCATCTCGACCAGGACGGACTCGCCCGCTCCCTGGCCGAGATCGCCTCCTTCGGCGGGCTGCTGATCGTGCACGCCGAGGACCCGCACCACCTGGAGGCCGCCCCGCAGCAGGCCGGTCCCAAATACGCCGACTTCCTGGCGTCCCGTCCGCGCGACGCCGAGGACACGGCGATCGCCCAACTCATCGCCCAGGCGAAGCGGTTGGACGCGCGCGTGCACGTGCTGCACCTGTCGTCGAGCGCCGCGCTCCCGCTGATCGCCCAGGCCAAGGCGGAGGGGGTGCGCATCACCGTCGAGACCTGCCCGCACTACCTCACCCTCACCGCCGAGGAAGTCCCGGACGGCGCCAGCGAGTTCAAGTGCTGTCCGCCCATCCGGGAGTCCGCCAACCAGGACCTGCTGTGGCAGGCGCTGGCCGACGGCACCATCGACTGCGTGGTCACCGACCACTCCCCGTCCACGGCCGACCTCAAGACGGGCGACTTCGCCACGGCGTGGGGCGGCATCTCGGGCCTCCAGCTGAGCCTGGCGGCGGTCTGGACGGCGGCGCGGAAGCGCGGTCACTCGCTGGAGGACGTGGTCCGCTGGATGTCCGCGCGCACGGCCGAGTTGGTGGGCCTGGACGCGCGCAAGGGCGCCATCGAGGCCGGCCGTGACGCCGACTTCGCGGTCCTCGCACCCGACGAGACCTTCACCGTGGACCCTGCGGCCCTCCAGCACCGCAACCGCGTGACGGCCTACGCGGGCAAGACCCTGCACGGAGTCGTGAAGTCGACCTGGCTGCGCGGCGAACGCATCGTGGCGAACGGCGAGTTCACCGCTCCGAAGGGCCGACTGCTCACCCGTACGCCCTGATCACCCGCACCGGCAACCCCAGAAAGGCACATGTACGTGACGGCGATTCCCAGCTTCACCGGCGACGCGAACCCGTACGGCGGCGGTGACCCCTACGCGGACTACCGCACCGCCGACTTCCCCTTCACCCAGTACGCCAACCTCGCCGCACGCACGCTCGGCGCCGGAGTCATCGCCGCCAACGACGAGTTCTTCGCCCAGCGCGAGAACCTGCTGATGCCCGAGCGGGCCGAGTTCGACCCCGAGCACTTCGGGCACAAGGGCAAGATCATGGACGGCTGGGAGACGCGGCGCCGCCGGGGCGCCTCGGCCGAACACCCCTGGCCGACGGCCGAAGACCACGACTGGGCGCTGGTGCGCCTGGGCGCGCCCGGGGTGATCCGGGGGATCGTGGTCGACACCGCGCACTTCCGCGGGAACTACCCGCAGGCGGTGTCGGTCGAAGGCACGTCCGTGGCAGGCTCCCCGTCCCCGGAGGAACTGCTGGGCGGCGACGTGAAGTGGACGACGCTCGTTCCGCGGACGCCGGTCGGCGGCCACGCGGCGAACGGCTTCACCGTGTCCCTGGAACAGCGCTTCACCCACCTGCGGGTCAACCAGCACCCCGACGGCGGCATCGCCCGCCTGCGCGTGTACGGCGAGGTCGTCCCGGACCCGGCGTGGCTGGAGGTGCTCGGCACCTTCGACGTGGTCGCCCTGGAGAACGGCGGCCGGGCGGAGGACGCGTCCAACCTCTTCTACTCACCGGCGTCCAACACCATCCAGCCGGGCCGCTCCCGCAAGATGGACGACGGCTGGGAGACCCGCCGCCGCCGTGACCAGGGCAACGACTGGATCCGCTACCGCCTGGTGGCACAGTCCCAGATCCGGGCGATCGAGATCGACACGGCGTATCTGAAGGGGAACAGCGCCGGCTGGGCGTCGGTGTCGGTCCGCGACGGCGAGGACGGCGACTGGCGGGAGATCCTTCCGCGCACCCGTCTCCAGCCCGACACGAACCACCGCTTCATCCTGCCGGCCCCGGCGGTGGGCACGCACGCGCGCGTGGACATCTTCCCGGACGGCGGGGTCTCCCGTCTGCGGCTGTTCGGTTCGCTGACGGAGTCGGGTTCGGCGGCACTGTCGGCGAGGCACCAGGAGCTGGGCGGCTGAAGCGAAGCTTCTCCTCGTATCCGCACGCCGGGCGGGCTGCTTTCAGCCCGCCCGGCGTGCGGGTAGTGGGAGCCTGGGAGCCGAGGCCTGACGGCAGCCCCGCACAAAGCCGCTACCTCACGCCGCGTGCCCCCCGTCGACCGAGAACTCCGCCCCGGTGACGTAGTCCGCTTCCGCCAGATACGCCACCATCGACGCCACTTCCTCCGCCGCCCCGAACCGCCCCGCCGCGGTCATCGCGGCCTGCCCCGCCGCGAACGGGCCGTCCCCCGGATTCATGTCCGTGTCGATGGGCCCGGGATGCACGATGTTCGCCGTGATCCCCCGCGCCCCCAGCTCACGCGCGAGGGCCTTCGTCAGCCCGATCAGCGCCGACTTGCTCGTCGCGTACAGGGTTCCGCCGGGGCCGGGCACCCGCTGGGTCATACAGCTGCCGATCGTGATGATCCGCCCTCCGTCCCGCATCCGGGCGGCCGCCGCCTGAGAGGCCAGGAACACCCCGCGCACATTGACGGCCAGCACCCGGTCGACCTGCGCGAGGGACAGCTCGCCCAACGGCCCGAGCACCCCCACGCCCGCGTTGTTCACGAGTACGTCCAGTCCACCGAGCGCCTCAGCCGTACGCGGCACCGCCCCCGCCGCCTCCTCCGGGTCCGCGGAGTCCGCCCGCAGGGCGACGGCCCGCCTCCCCAGCGCCTCGACCCGCCGTACGACGTCCGAGGCCGCCTCCTCGCCGCCCACGTACGTCACGGCCACATCCGCGCCCTCCCGCGCCAGCCGCACCGCCGTGGCCGCGCCGATCCCCCGGCTGCCCCCGGTGACGAGCGCGACCTTGCCGTTCAGAGTTCCGTGAGTCGTTGTCATGACACCCATCCCACCGGCCCGGCCCCCGAACCGCCGGCGGTGAACGGACAGGGACCTCAGCTGCCGCAGCGGTGCTCGTGAAGACGCCGGGCGGCAGGTTAACTCCCTGAAAACACATCGGACTTGACGGGAAAATCCACGGAGTTGTCATTGACATGCCATGGTCTACGCGCGTCATCATGAAGGCATGAGATTCCCCCCACGGATCACTCGCATCGGCGCCGCTGCCGCCGTCCTGTCCGCCCTCCTCGTCGGCGGTACGGTCACCACCGCCACCCCGGCGGCCGCCGCCGTCGGCAGCATCTGTTACACCAAGCTGCCCTCCCAGGCGTACGACACCCTGGACCTGATCGAGCAGGGCGGCCCCTACCCCTACTCGCAGGACGGCGTCGTCTTCCAGAACCGCGAAGGCGTCCTGCCGAGCCAGTCGACCGGCTACTACCACGAGTACACGGTGATCACGCCGGGCTCCTCCACGCGCGGAGCACGCCGGATCGTCACCGGTGAGAAGACCCGGGAGGACTACTACACGGCGGACCACTACGCCACGTTCAACCTCGTCAACTACGGCTGCTGACAAGGTCGTAGCGGCCGGGAGAACGGCGCGACCAGCAGGAGGCCCGCGTTCAGCCCGACCTCCGGCTCTCCGCGGCGGCGAACAGTGCGAACGCCAGCACGATCAGGGCGACGCTCGCGTAGATCTCGTAGCCGTCGAGGAAACCGATCCGCTGGACGAGGCCGACGTGCCAGTCGGTGAACTCGTGCAGCAGACCCGCCCCGCCCTGCACCAGGGCGAGGAAGCCGAGCAGTTCCAGCAGTTGCTTCATGGGAACACCCTCGCCCCGCGGCACCCCCACCGACATCGGCCGCGGGGCGAACCCCGTCCCACCGAAGCATCGGTCCGACGCGGCCGCCCGCGCCGAAAGTCTGCGGTGCCGCGACTTTGGTCGCCGATCCCGGTCACGGGGAGGTGTGCCCGGGCCTCACTGCGTAGATTTGTCGACCGTGAGCGCTGACGAGACGGTTCCCGAACCCCCGGCCTTCCCCGGCCGGCGCTGGCTGCTGCCGTCCGCCGTGATCCACGAGTTCGACCCCGCCGCCGCGCGGCCCGGACGGCGGCCGCGGCGCACCGCGCGCGACTGGCTCGTCGACTTCTCCTGCTTCCTCCTGGCAGTCTTCGTCGGCCTGATCGCGGCGGACGCGGTGGGTGACAACCCGCATGTGTCGCACACCGCGGCCGAGCTCGACCAACTCCTCGGCGCGCTCGCCTGCGCGGCCGTGTGGCTGCGCCGCCGCTGGCCCTTAGGCCTCGCCCTGGCCACGATCCCGCTCGGGGTGCTCTCCGACACCGCCGGCGGCGCCTGCCTGATCGCCGTCTTCACCCTCGCCGTACACCGCCCCCTCCGGTACGTCGCCTGGGTGGCCGGCCTCAACATCGCCGCGGTCCCCCTCACCTTCCGGCTGCGGCCCGACGCGGACCTGCCGTACCTCGTCTCGGTCGTCCTCACCGCGGTCCTGGTCGCCGCCGTCGTCGGCTGGGGTCTGCTCGTACGGGCCAAACGGCAGCTCATGTTCAGCCTGCGCGACCGCGCCCGGCGCGCCGAGACCGAGGCGCGGCTACGGGCCGAGCAGGCGCAGCGGCTCGCCCGCGAGGCCATCGCGCGCGAGATGCACGACGTCCTCGCGCACCGGCTGACCCTGCTCAGCGTCCACGCGGGCGCCCTGGAGTTCCGGCCGGACGCGCCCCGGGAGGAGGTCGCCCGGGCGGCCGGCGTCATCCGGGAGAGCGCGCACGAGGCGCTCCAGGACCTGCGGGAGATCATCGGCGTGCTGCGGGCCGCGGATCACGACGACACGGGCCGCCCCCAGCCGACCCTCGCCGCGCTCGACACCCTGGTAGCCGAGTCCCGTGAGGCCGACATGAAGGTCGTCCTCGACAGCCGGGTCGCCGACCCCGCCGCCGTGCCCGCCTCCGTGGGCCGCACGGCCTACCGCATCGCCCAGGAGAGCCTCACCAACGCCCGCAAGCACGCCCCCGGCACGGAGGTCACGGTCACCGTCACCGGCGGCCCGGGCGAGGGCCTGGCCGTGACCGTCCGGAACCTCCCGCCCGAGGGCGAGGTGCCGCACGTCCCCGGCTCGGGCCAGGGCCTGATCGGCCTCACCGAGCGCGCCACGCTCGCCGGGGGCCGGCTGGAGCACGGGGTGGAGAAGGACGGGGCGTTCGCGGTGCGGGCGTGGCTGCCGTGGGGATGACGGTCCGGGGCGTCGCCGGAGGTGCAACTCGCCCGCCCGCAAGGTTGATTGCGCCCCGCCTCCGCGTGGTTACGTAGGGCCCATGACTGTGATCAGACTGCTCCTCGTCGACGACGACCCCCTGGTGCGGGCCGGTCTTTCCCTGATGATGGGCGGAGCCGAGGACATCGAGATCGTCGGAGAGGCGGCGGACGGCACCGAGGTCGAGGCCGCCGTCGACCGGACCCGCCCGGACGTCGTCCTCATGGACATCAGGATGCCGGCGGTGGACGGCCTCACGGCCACCGAGCGGCTGCGCGGCCGCCCCGACGCCCCGCAGGTCGTCGTCCTGACCACCTTCCACGCCGACGAGCAGGTCCTGCGCGCCCTGCGCGCGGGTGCCGCCGGATTCGTCCTCAAGGACACCCCGCCCGCCGAGATCCTCGCCGCCGTCCGCCGGGTCGCGGCCGGCGATCCCGTCCTGTCGCCCACCGTCACCCGTCAGCTGATGGCCCACGCGGCCGGCACCGCCGCCGACACCCGACGGGCACGCGCGCGTGAGCGCGTCGCCGCCCTCAACGACCGCGAACGCGAGGTCGCCCTCGCCGTCGGCCAGGGCCTGTCCAACGCCGAGATCGCCGCCGCCCTCTACATGAGCGTGGCCACCGTCAAGACGCACGTGTCCCGCGTCCTGGCCAAGCTCGACCTCAACAACCGGGTGCAGATCGCGTTGTTGGCCTACGACGCGGGACTGCTGGAGCCCGCCGAGGAACGCGAGTCGAACGGGCACTAGTCGCGGTCGCCGGGCGTTGACGGGGTGAAAGGGGAGTTCATGGCCGAAGCAGTGATCGATCTGGGGGAGTACGGCGACGCGTTCCGAGTCGATCCGCACCCGGTGTACGCCCGGTTGCGCGGTCTCGGCCCCGTGCACCGGGTGCGCCCGCCCGGCTCCGACGCCGACTACTCGACCTGGCTCGTCGTCGGGCACGAGGAGGCGCGCGCGGCCCTCGCCGATCCGAGACTGTCCAAGGACGGCCGCAGGATCGGCATGGTGTTCGACGGCGAGGGACTGATCGGCCGCCATCTGCTCGGCAGCGACCCACCCGAGCACACCCGGCTGCGCGGCCTGGTGTCCCGCGCCTTCACCATGCGCCGGGTCGAGCAACTGCGGCCCAGGATCCAGCGGATCACCGACGACCTCCTCGACGCGATGCTGCCGCACGGCCACGCCGACCTGGTGCAGTACCTCGCCTATCCGCTGCCGATCACCGTGATCTGCGAACTCCTCGGCGTACCCGAGATGGACCGCACCGAGTTCCGGAAGCTGTCCACGGAGGTCGTGGCACCCACCAGCCCGGAGAGCTCGTACGACGCCGTCCGGCGCCTCGGCGCGTACCTGACGGAGCTCATCGAGGACAAGCGGTGCGCCGGACCGAGCGACGACCTGCTCGGCGACCTCATCCGCACCACCGCCGAGGACGGCGACCGGCTCTCCCCGTCGGAACTGCGCGGCATGGCCTTCCTGCTGCTGATCGCGGGCCACGAGACCACGGTCAACCTCATCACCAACGGCGTGCACGCCCTGCTCACCCACCCCGACCAACTCGCCGCCCTGCGCGCCGACATGAGCCTCGTCGACGGCGCGGTCGAGGAGACGCTGCGCTATGAGGGCCCGGTGGAGAACGCGACCTTCCGGTACGCCGCCGAGCCCCTTGAGATAGCGGGGCGGACCATAGCCAAGGGCGACCCGGTGATGATCTGCCTGAGCGCGGCCGACCGCGACGACTCCCGTTACCCGGCCCCGGACCGCTTCGACATCCGCCGCGACCCCCGCGGGCACCTCGCGTTCGGCCACGGCATCCACTACTGCCTGGGCGCCCCGCTGGCCCGCCTGGAGGCCCGCACGGCGATCCGGGCCCTGCTGGAGCGCGCCCCCGCCCTCGCACTCGACGGGCCCACGGGGGAGTGGTTGCCGGGAATGCTGATCAGGGGAGTGCGGAGCCTGCCGGTCCGGTGGCAGGACTCGACGGCGTGAGGACGGTACGGCGGCACAGGGGGAGGTCAGCAGGGGCGTGCCGGGGCGCGGCCGGGCGGGCCGGCCGGGCTCAGAACCCGGCCGCGCTCGTGCCGCCCGGGAGCTCCGCCAGCCGTACGGCCCTGCGCTCGCGCCGGGACACCTCGCACGCCTCGGCGATCCTTAGCGCCTGCAACGCCTCGCGCCCGTCGCAGGGGTTCGCCCTCTCGCCCCGGACCACCTCGATGAACGCGTCCAGCTCGGCCTCGTACGCCGGTCCGAACCGCTCCAGGAACCCCGTCCACGGCTTGTCCGCCGCCGGCGGCCCCGTGGGCTCGGTGGACGCGATGGGCGTGCGGTCGTCCAGGCCCACCACGACCTGGTCCAGCTCCCCGGCCAGCTCCATGCGCACGTCGTACCCGGCGCCGTTCAGCCGTGTCGCCGTGGCGGTCGCGAGGGTCCCGTCGTCGAGGGTGAGCACGGCCGCCGCGGTGTCGACGTCCCCGGCGGCCCGGAACATCGGCGGCCCGGCGTCGGACCCGGCCGCGTACACGTCGACGATCTCGTGCCCGGTCACCCAGCGCAGCATGTCGAAGTCGTGGATCAGGGTGTCCCGGTACAGACCCCCGGACAGCGCCAGCCACTCCGCCGGCGGCGGCGCCTGGTCGGAGGTGAGCGCCCGCACGGTGTGCAGCCGTCCGAGCCGTCCCGAGCGCACGGCCTCCCGCGCGCCGGTGTAGCCCGCGTCGAAGCGGCGCTGGAAACCCATCTGGAGAATCGTCCCGGCGGTTTCCACCTCGGCGATGGCCTGCAGCGTGCCGGGCAGGTCGAGTGCGATGGGTTTCTCGCAGAACACCGGCAGTCCCGAGCGCGCCGCCCGGCCGATCAGCTCTGCGTGGGCCGAGGTCGCGGTGGTGATCACCACAGCGTCCACGCCCCACTTGAAGATCTCGTCGACGCCGGGGGCAGCGGTCTCCCCCAGCCGGTGCGCGAGCTCCTGGGCCCGTGCGCCGTCCGCGTCCGTGAGGATTAAGGAACCGACCTCCCGGTGACGGCTGAGCGTGTTCGCATGAATGGTGCCGATGCGGCCCGTCCCTATGACCCCGATGCGCATGTGAACAAAGTGTGGTCGCGAACCCCATGCTGTCAATGCGTATGTCCGGACAATCTGACTACACGACTTCCCGTCAACAGCGCGCGGAGCTACGCTCGGGCCCGTGCCGAAACCAGGAGTGGACCCGACCGTGACGCTCGAGCTCAGTGTGGACCGCAGCAGCCCGGTGCCGTTGTACTTCCAGCTGTCCCAGCAGCTGGAGGCCGCGATCGAACACGGCACGCTCACCCCCGGCAGCCTGCTGGGCAACGAGATCGAGCTCGCCGCCCGGCTCGGCCTGTCCCGGCCCACCGTCCGCCAGGCCATCCAGTCGCTCGTCGACAAGGGCCTGCTCGTGCGCCGCCGTGGAGTCGGCACCCAGGTCGTGCACAGCCAGGTCAAGCGCCCGCTGGAGCTGAGCAGCCTCTACGACGACCTGGAGGCGGCCGGCCAGCGCCCCGCGACGAGGGTCCTCGTCAACACGTTCGTCTCCGCCACCGCCGAGATCGCCGCCGCGCTCGGCGTCGCCGAGGGCAGCGACGTGCACCAGGTCGAACGCCTGCGCCTGGCCCACGGCGAGCCGATGGCGTACCTGTGCAACTACCTCCCGCCGGCCCTCCTCGACCTGGACACCGCGCAACTGGAGACCACGGGCCTCTACCGCATGATGCGAGCTGCCGGCATCACCCTCCACAGCGCCCGCCAGACGATCGGCGCGAGAGCGGCCACAGTGGATGAGGCGGACCGCCTGGCGGAACAGGAGGGCGCCCCCCTGCTCACCATGCAGCGGGTCACCTTCGACGACACGGGCAGAGCAGTCGAGTACGGCACGCATACATACCGCCCAACGCGCTACTCCTTCGAATTCCAGCTCCTGGTGCGCCCTTAGGGGCGCGGGGAAGGCGCGCTCAGCCCCCCACGCACCCGCACCCGGCAACGAATCGCGCATGCCCCTCGGCTCCCCCGTTCGGCACCCCGCGTGAGCGTGCGGCAGAATCGGGGCCGATGAGCACCTACGGCAACTTCAGCGCCCCCATAGGCTCCCGCCGCGCCCCCGCCCTGCGGACCGTCGGCACGCGGGAACGCCGCTCACACCTGACCGCACCCCGCGTGCCGACAGTGGGCATCGACATCGGCGGCACCAAGGTCATGGCGGGTGTCGTCGACGCCGACGGCAACATCCTGGAGAAGGTCCGCACGGAGACCCCGGACAAGTCCAAGAGCCCCAAGGTCGTCGAGGACACCATCGTCGAACTGGTCCTCGACCTGTCCGACCGCCACGACGTCCACGCGGTCGGCATCGGCGCGGCCGGCTGGGTCGACGCCGACCGCAACCGCGTGCTGTTCGCCCCCCACCTGTCCTGGCGCAACGAGCCGCTGCGCGACCGCATCGCCGGCCGCCTCGCGGTCCCCGTCCTCGTGGACAACGACGCCAACACCGCCGCCTGGGCCGAGTGGCGCTTCGGCGCGGGCCGCGGCGAGGACCACCTCGTCATGATCACGCTCGGCACCGGTATCGGCGGCGCGATCCTGGAGGACGGCCAGGTCAAGCGCGGCAAGTACGGTGTCGCCGGCGAGTTCGGCCACATGCAGGTCGTCCCCGGCGGCCACCGCTGCCCGTGCGGCAACCGCGGCTGCTGGGAGCAGTACAGTTCCGGCAACGCGCTGGTCAGGGAGGCCAGGGAGCTGGCCGCCGCCGACTCCCCGGTGGCGTACGGGATCATCGAGCACGTCAAGGGCAACATCGCCGACATCACCGGCCCGATGATCACCGAGCTGGCCCGCGAGGGCGACGCGATGTGCATCGAGCTGCTCCAGGACATCGGCCAGTGGCTCGGTGTCGGCATCGCGAACCTCGCGGCCGCCCTCGACCCCTCCTGCTTCGTCATCGGCGGAGGCGTCAGCGCGGCCGACGACCTGCTGATCGGCCCCGCGCGGGACGCGTTCAAGCGCCAGCTCACCGGCCGCGGCTACCGCCCCGAGGCCCGTATCGCCCGCGCCCAGCTCGGCCCCGAGGCCGGTATGGTCGGCGCCGCCGACCTCGCCCGCCTGGTCGCCCGCCGCTTCCGGCGCGCCAACCGGCGCCGGGTGGAGCGGCACGAGCGCTACGAACGGTACGTGGAGGCCCGTCGTACGTCCCGGGACACCGCATGACGGCCTCCCTGCCGCGCCAGGCCTCGGCGCCCCCCGGTGAACCGGAGCGTCCCACCGAGGACCGCCGCCACCGGAACCGCCGCCGGGCGATCACGCTGCTCATCATCGGCCTGCTCATCGGCGTCCCGGCGGGCTATCTGGTGATCTCCGCCAACCAGAGCCGCGACAGCGGCAAGGACAAGGAGGCGAAGTACTCGGCGACGGGCCTCACGCCCGACTGGCCGTCCAAGGTCCAGCGCCGCCTCTACCAGGTGCCCGTGCCGCACCCCGCCGACCTGGTCGCCTCCTACGAGACCAACAACTGGAAGACCAGCCGCCTCTACGTCCAGTTCCGGACGACCGACGCGGGCCTCGCCGCCTTCCTCACCGGCATGGGCGTCAGCCGCGCCGACCTCAAGAAGAACGACATCACCATCAGCGGGCGCGACCAGAAGGTCAGCGGCTGGAAGTTCGACGGCCCCCGGTCCTGGTGGGGCCTGACCCACCCGCAGAAGGACCCGGCGCCCACCCAGGACGTCATGGTCAACCTGACCGTCCCGAACGCCCCGAAGGTGTACGTCGTCTCGCGCACGGTTCCCTGACCAGGTCGCCGGAGCCGATTGTCAGACCCCGCCCGTAGAGTCGAAGACGACTGATCCGACATGTGGGCGGGAGGTGACAGGACGTATGAGCGACAGGGCCATGGTGGCCGAGCGCGGGGCTGAGCCCAGGCGCGAGCAGCAGGGGGCGGCGGCCGTCCCCGTCCGGCTCGTCGCCGTCTTCCTGCCCGCGCCCCTTCCCCGCGAGGGCCGTATCGCGTTCTGGGACCCCGAGGGCGCCCCCCTCCCGGCCGAGAGCCCCGACGCCGGCATCCCGTCCCCCGAGCGCACCGAGCTCACCGTCGTACGACCGCACGGAGCCGGAGTCCGGCGCCGGGCCGTCCCCGCCCTCTCGCTCCCTGTCGCCGAAGCGTTGCCGCTGCTCGTCCGGGCCCGGCGCGACCCCGCCGCCCATCCCGCCACCGCCTGCTGGGGCGCCGCCGCCCTGCACGCGCTGCGGCTCACCGCCCGCGGCCGCCTGCTGCCCGGACTCACCGTCACCGGCCACGACGCCTGGCGGGCCGGGCCCCTGGACCCTGAGGACATCGCCCACCTGCGCGCGGTCGCCGCCGCCCTGCCCCACGAGGGCCACGCGGTCCCGCTGCCCGGCCCCGGCCCGCTCCGGCTGCCGGAGCCGGAAGCACTGATGCGCTCCTTCCTGGACGCGGTCGCCGACACCCTGCCCCGCACCCCCGCGGCCCCCTACGCCTCCGGCAAGCCCTTCGCCGCCCGAGCGCCGCAGCGGCTGCCGCACGCGCAGGACTGGGCCGCCGAGGTCGCCGCCGGCATGGACGCGGGCGTGCGGATCTCACTCCGCCTGGACCTGTCGGCGTACAACCTGTTCAACGCCGAGGCGGACGGCGTGCGCAGTGCCGGCGCCGCGATCGTCCAGGTGCACAGCCTCGCCGACCCGACCCTGGTGACCGACGCGGCGGCCCTGTGGGCGGGGGACGCCGACGCCGTCTTCGGGCCACGCGCTCGCGTGGACGCGGCTCTCGCCGTGCGGCGCGCGGCGCGCGTCTGGCCGCCCCTGGACCGGCTCTCCGAGCAGGACGTGCCCGACGTACTGGCCCTGTCCGACGAGGAGTTGGGCGACCTCCTCGGCGTGGCCGCGACCCGGCTCGCGGCGGCCGGAGTGGCCGTGCACTGGCCGCGAGACCTGGCCCAGGACCTCACCGCGGCGGCGGTCGTACGCCCCGCGCCGGGCTCGGCGACCGACGGCACCGGATTCTTCGAGAGCGAGGAACTCCTGCAGTTCCGCTGGCAGTTGGCGATCGGCGGCGACCCGCTCAGCGAGGCCGAGATGGACGCGCTGGCCGAGGCCCACCGCCCCGTCGTCCGCCTCAGGGACCAGTGGGTGCTGGTCGACCCCGCCCTCGTCCGCAAGGCCCGCAAACGCGAACTGGGCCTGCTCGACCCGGTCGACGCGCTCTCCGTGGCGCTGAGCGGCAGTGCGGAGGTCGACGGCGAGACGGTGGAGGCGGTGCCGGTCGGCGCGCTCGCCGCCCTGCGCGACCGCCTGACCACCGGAGTGCGGCCCGCCGAGCCACCCGCGGGTCTGCACGCCACCCTCCGCGACTACCAACTCCGGGGCCTGGCCTGGCTGGACCTCATGACCTCCCTCGGCCTCGGCGGCTGCCTCGCCGACGACATGGGACTCGGCAAGACGATCACCGTCATCGCCCTGCACCTGCGGCGGGCACGCCGCGAACCGACCCTCGTCGTCTGCCCCGCCTCGCTCCTGGGCAACTGGCAGCGGGAGATCACCCGGTTCGCGCCGGGCGTCCCCGTCCGCCGCTTCCACGGCACCGAGCGCAGTCTTGACGACCTCGACGGCGGCTTCGTCCTCACCACGTACGGCACCATGCGGGCGGCTGCGGCGAGGCTGGCCGAACAGCGCTGGGGCATGGTCGTGGCGGACGAGGCCCAGCATGTGAAGAACCCGTACTCGGCCACCGCCAAAGCCCTGCGCACGATCCCGACGCCCGCGCGCGTGGCCCTGACCGGCACCCCGGTCGAGAACAACCTCTCGGAGCTCTGGGCCCTGCTCGACTGGACCACCCCCGGACTCCTCGGCCCGCTCAAGTCCTTCCGTGCCCGGCACGCGCGCGCGGTGGAGAACGGCGAGGACGAGGAGGCGGTGACCAGGCTGGCCCGCCTGGTCCGCCCGTTCCTGCTGCGCCGCAAGAAGTCCGACCCCGGGATCGTGCCCGAGCTGCCGCCCAAGACCGAGACCGACCACCCCGTCCCGCTCACCCGCGAGCAGGCCTCGCTGTACGAGGCGGTGGTGCGCGAGTCGCTGCTGGCGATCGAGACGGCGCAGGGCATCGCGCGCAGGGGCCTGGTGCTGAAGCTGCTGGGCGCGCTGAAGCAGATCTGCGACCATCCCGCGCTGTACCTGAAGGAGGAGGTCCCGCCGACGGCCGGCGAGCGCCTGGTCGCCCGCTCCGGCAAACTGGCCCTGCTGGACGAGCTGTTGGACACCCTGCTGGCGGAGGACGGTTCGGCCCTCGTCTTCACCCAGTACGTGGGGATGGCCCGCCTGATCACCGCCCACCTCGCCGCCCGCGCCGTCCCGGTGGACCTGCTGCACGGCGGGACGCCGGTGCCGGAGCGCGAGCGCATGGTGGACCGCTTCCAGAGCGGCGCGATCCCGGTGCTCGTCCTGTCGTTGAAGGCGGCGGGCACCGGCCTCAACCTCACCCGAGCCGGTCACGTCGTCCACTTCGACCGCTGGTGGAACCCGGCCGTCGAGGAACAGGCCACCGACCGCGCCTACCGCATCGGCCAGACCCAGCCCGTCCAGGTCCACCGGCTCATCACCGAGGGCACCGTGGAGGACCGCATCGCCGAGATGCTCGAATCCAAGCGCGCCCTCGCCGACGCGATCCTCGGCTCCGGCGAGTCCGCCCTCACGGAACTCACCGACCGCGAACTGACCGACCTGGTCTCCCTCCGGAGGCCGTCATGACCCCGGGCCCCGCCGACGAGGCCCGCCGGGCCCTGCGGGCGGCACGGGAGCGGGCGGCCGGAGAGACGAGCGAGGATGGGGAACCGGTGGTGGGGGCGGCCGACGATTCCGCGGCGTCGGGTGCGGGGCACTTCGCGGCTGAGGAGGGCGGTGGCCCGGCTGTGCGGGAGGTCGGCAACTCTGCGGCGTCCGAAGCCGGGAGCTCGGCGGCTGGGGGGATCGGGGACCGTGCCGAGCAGAGTGCGGGTGGTGGTGTCGCGCAGGGGGCGGAGGGCCGCGCGGCTGAGGAGATCGGCGACCCGGGCACGAGCGGGACGGGACTCGATCGCGCTCGCGCGCAGAGTTCGGAGAGGCACGTAACCGAGGGACCCGGGAGCTCTGCGGCGGGCCGGGTGATGCAGGGCGCCGGGCGCCCTGCCGTCGAGAGAGGGGGCAGCCCCTCGGGGCAGGAAGAGAGCGGCACTGCAGCGCAGGGCGCAGGGAGCGCGGCCACGGGTGCGCAACGTTCGGCGGCGGAGGGTGCAGTTCTCCGGGGGGACGCAGACGCCGATGGGTCGGGTACCGCCGGCGGGCAGCACAAGGAGGGCGCGGTGCCCGGGAGCGCCGTGACCGACCCCGCCCCGGCCGAGCCCCGGCCAGGTGACGCGGCTCGCGCGGCCCTGCGGGAAGCTGCCGCGGCACGGCGTGCCGCGCTCGCGGACGGTGCCACGGGCCGGTCCGAGACGGGCGCCGACCGTGATTCCTCCGAACCCGTCAACCCCGCGCAGTCCCATGCACCCCGACCGGAGGCTGTCGCGGCTCGGCATGACACGAGCGGGGAACCCGACGTGGCCGCCGCCCCCGCCGCCCCCACCGCCTCCGTCGAACCCAGCGGTGAGGAAACGGATCGCGTCGCCGAGGCGGCGTCTCCGGTCGCGGACGCCGGCGAGGGCGCATCCGCGGGGCGTTCCGGGGTGCGGCCCGCCGATGCGGCACGCGAAGCACTGCGCGCCGCACGCAAGCGGCGCGCGGACGCCGAGGCCGCAGAAGCGGAGGCCGCTCTCGCACGTCGGCCGCGCAGGACCACCCCGACCGCGCCCCGGGACCGGAGCCGTACGCCGAGTACGGCCGCCGGCGTCCGGGCGCGTGACGTACGGGAGTTGCTGGCCGACGCGTTCCGCATGCCCGACGACATGCCCCAGCCCGGGGAGGAGCACGAGGACGAGGACCGGGAGAAGGACCAGGAGAGGGCCAAGGACAACAGCCTTACGCAGCAAGGCGGTTTTCTTCTGGACGCAGCCACCCCGACCTCCCCCCGACACCCCCACTCCATGGCCGCCCCCAACCGGGACAACGACCTGCGTCGCACCTTCCCCGCCTTTCCTGCCCACGCTTCCGAGGACGCCCGGTTCGCCGCCACCTGGTGGGGCAACGCCTGGGTCACCGCGCTGGAGGAGGGCGCGCTGGACGCCAAGCGGCTGGCGCGGGGCCGTGGTTATGCCGAGCAGGGGAATGTGGACGCGATCACCGTGACGCCCGGGCTCGTGCTCGCCTATGTGCAGGGCAGCCGCGCCCGGCCGTACCGCGTGCAGGTGCGGTTGCGGACGCTGGGGGACGCCGACTGGGACCGGTTCCTGGACCTCGCCGCCGACCGGACCGGACACATCGCCGCCCTGCTCGACAGGGAGATGCCCGAGGCGTTGGCCGAGTGCGGAGTGCCGTTGCTTCCCGGCCCCGGCGATCTCGAACCGCAGTGCAGCTGCCCCGACCGCGGTCACCCCTGCAAACACGCCGCCGCCCTCTGCTATCAGACGGCACGTCTGCTCGACGCCGACCCCTTCGTCCTGCTCCTGCTGCGCGGCCGGGGCGAACGCGAGCTGCTAGACGCCCTGTCCCGCCTCAGCGCCGCCCGCGCGGCGCGTGCCGCCCAGGGAAAGGAGCCGACGCCGCTGCCCGGCGTACGGGCCGGCGAAGCGCTTGTTCCGCGCCGGCTCCCGCCGCTTCCGGCCCCGTTGCCCGTCCCTCCGCACCCGGAGCAGCCCCCGGCCTATCCCGCGTCCCCGGGCGGCCCGGACCCCTTCGCCCTGGACCAGCTGGCCACCGACGCGGCCGCCCGCGCTCACGCCCTGCTCGGCACCGGCCGCGACCCGGTCGGCGAACTCACCCTGTGGCAGGACGCGGTCCGCCTCGCCGCCGCCCGCCCCGGTTCCGGCCTCACCGCCGGTACCCGATCCCTCTACGCCTCCCTCGCCGCGGCAACCGACCGCACCCCGGCCGACCTGGCCCGCGCGGTCGCCGCCTGGAGGCAGGGCGGGCCCGAAGGACTGGCCGTCCTCGAAGAACCCTGGGACCCGCCGGCCGGCCGCTTCGACCGCGCCCGCCCCCTCCTCCTCGCCGCGGACCTCCCCGCTTTCCGCCCCTGGCGCAACCACCTGACCCACCCCCGCGGCCACATCCAACTCCGCCTCGGCCGCGACGGCCTGTGGTATGCCTACGAGTCCGAACCGGGCCACGACGACTGGTGGCCCCGCGGCACCCCCGACCTGGACCCGGTCGGCGCCCTCACAGGCCTCGGCACAACCGCCGACCTCTGACCCGACTGTCCCGCCCGCCCCCGCCCTCCACCCGTCCCGGGACCCCGCGTCACCTCGCAGCACCCGCACAACACCCATGATCTCCGCGGCCTGGCTGGGCGACGTCCACTGCTCCGTGGTGCGCACGATTTCCTTGAAGGGCGCGTCGCGTCCGACGGCCACGACCGTGGGTCATCACATCGCTCACGTTGTACGTGACCCCCGGGCACTTCCGGCCGCCTGGTCTCGTGTTCGTCCTCCGGCTCATGTGGCCAGTCCGGCGCGGCGCGACGCCTCCGGCTCCCCGACGGCGGAGACGTCGTCCACCCGGTGGTGCAGCTCCGCGGAGACATCGACGACCCCGTCCACGCCCTGGCACAGGCGTATGACCACCGGGACGAGCGATGTGCGCTCGACGGTGCCTTTCAGCGATACCCGGCCGTCGATGACCCGTACGGTGACCGTGCCAGGCGCGATCCCGAGCGTGCGCAGGAGCACCTCTCCCGAGATCTCCTCCCGGATGGCGCTGTCGCCCCGCAGGAAAATCCGGAGCAGATCGGCCCTGCTGACCAGACCGATCAGCCTGTCGTCCTCGTCGACCACCGGCAGCCGTTTGATGTGGTGGCGCTCCATGACCTGGGCGGCCTCCACAGCCGTCCACTGCGGTCTGGCTGTCACGGCCGGGCTGTTCATCAGTTCCTCGGCGGTGGTGGCCTCGGCCTTCGCACGGTCGGCAGGCCCGGGGCGCAGGACCGGCAGCAGGCCCGCCGGATCCAGCTGGGCTGCCTCCTTGCGCAGCAAGTCCGCCTTGGAGACGACGCCCACGGCGTGTTCCTCGTCGTCCACCACCGGTACGGCGGTGATGTCGTGCTCGGCCAGCAGCTTGGCGATCTCTTTGAATCCGGTGTCCCGGCGCACCTTCACGACCGATGCGGTCATGAGCTCGCTCACGGTCCGGTGCCACATGGCGCCCGCCTCCTCGTGTCGCGTGCGTTCCTTCTTCCACCCTCCGCCCGGTGGGCGTGAGCCGCATGGGCCGGACGGTCCCTACGGCACGGCAATGTGGCGACGGTCTTCACCCCGCTCTCCACGCCGCCGCGTCGTGCGGACCGGTGTCCTCCCGGGCACGCGACAGCGGACCGAAGTCGATCTCCTCGACCGAGGCCGTGGGAACACCGGCGTCCACCAGCCGGCGGCAGTGCCCGGCGACCGCCGGCACGGCGTCGGCCAGGGCGACGGTCTTCTCCAGCCCGCAATGCGCGTCCCGTTCCGACGGGGAGCCCGGCCGGTCGGCCTCGGCCAACACCGCACCCCTTCGCGGCGCCGTTCCCACCCGGATCTCCGGCCGCCCGGTGCCCGGCACCGGTACGTCCCGGGAGGAGTCGCACGCTGGGTCGCTGTCGCTCACGATGGAGGGAGAGCCGCAAGGCGTTGCCGCGACGTCACGTCGTGCGGAGAAGGGAAGAAGCCATGCGGGTTGGAGTACTGACCGGCGGCGGTGACTGTCCCGGCCTCAACGCCGTGATCCGCAGCGTCGTCCGCAAGGGCATCCAGGAGTACGCCTTCGACTTCGTGGGCCTGCGCGACGGCTGGCTCGGTGCGCTACGGGGCGATGTCGTGCCGCTGGACATCGCGAGCGTGCGGGGAATACTGCCCCGTGGCGGAACCATCCTCGGTTCCTCCCGCACCAACCCGTTCAAGCACGAGGACGGAGTGCGGCGCATACAGGAGACCCTTGCCGCGCACGAGGTCGACGCTCTCGTCGTGATCGGCGGCGAGGACACGCTCGGGGCAGCCGGTGAGCTGAGCAGGCAGGGACTCCGTCTCGTCGGCGTACCGAAGACCATCGACAACGACGTGTCGGGCACCGACTACACCTTCGGTTTCGACACCGCGGTCGGCATCGCGACCGAAGCCATCGACCGCCTCCACACCACCGCGGAGTCGCACATGCGGACCCTGGTCGTGGAGGTGATGGGGCGGCATTCCGGCTGGATCGCCCTGCACGCCGGTGTCGCGGGCGGCGCCAACGCGATCCTCATCCCGGAGCGGCCGTTCGACATCGATCAGGTCTGTGCGTGGGTGCAGAGCCGATTCAGGTTCAACTACGCGCCGATCGTCGTCGTCGCGGAGGGAGCCGTACCCAAAGAGGGCCAGATGATCCTGAAGGACCGGTCGCTGGACGAGTACGGCCATGTACGGCTGTCCGGCATCGGCGAGTGGCTGGCCCAGGAGATCTCGAAGCGCACCGGCAAGGACGCCCGCACAACGGTCCTCGGCTACATCCAGCGCGGCGGTACTCCGAGCGCCTTCGACCGGTGGCTTGCCACGCGCTTCGGTCTGCATGCCGTGGATGCCGTCAAGGACGGCGAATTCGGCACGATGGTGGCACTTCGCGGCACCCGGATCGTCCGTGGCCCCCTCCCCGACGCCGGTGCGAGGACGAAGGTGGTGGATCCCTCCCTCTACGACGAATTCGGGGTGTTCTTCGGCTGACCCCTTTGCTGCCCAGCCGTCCCGTCGCGCCCTCCTGGCGGCTCTCCACCCTCACCAGATCAAGGTGGCTCCTACCAGGAAAAGTCACAGCTTGTTCACCGTGTGGTGTTCAGGTTGCGGGTCGGTGAGATTCCGGAGGGCTTCCAGGCGCGTCATGCCGATCCCCGGGGACGGCACCTTACGCTTTGCCGCAACCCGGACCACCTGGAAGCCGTGCCGGAGAAAGGAAGCTCTGCGGCGCGGGGGACCGGGACAGCGCGCGGGCCAGGAGGACGCACTGTCCCCACGGCCACGCGTGCACGCCGGAGAACTCGTATCCGGATCCCCGAGCGTTCCGGCAGTGCCGGACGTGTCGCGCCGGGCGGGTCAAGAGCCGCCGGGTTCCCCCCGGCCTGTGTGAGATTTCGTGACACGTGAGAGGGTCTGAGGCGTGAGTGAGACACCGTCGAACACCCTGCAATACCGCTTTGACGGGCCAGAAGAGGCTCCCGTCCTGATCCTCGGTCCCTCACTGGGTACCACCTGGCACATGTGGGACCGCCAGGTCCCCGAACTGGTCAAGCAGTGGCGCGTCTTCCGGTTCGACCTGCCGGGGCACGGCGGCGCGCCCGCCTACCCGGCGGGTTCGGTCGGCGACCTCACCGACCGGCTGCTCGCCACGCTCGACCGGTTCGGGGTGCAGCGCTTCGGCTACGCGGGCTGTGCGCTCGGCGGTGCGGTCGGCATGGAGCTGGCGCTGCGCCACCCGGAGCGCCTCGCCTCGCTCGCGCTGATCGCCGCCTCGCCCCGCTTCGGCACGGCCGACGAGTTCCGCCAGCGCGGGGTGATCGTACGGACGAACGGGCTCGATCCCATCGCCCGTACCTCGCCCGACCGCTGGTTCACCTCGGGGTTCGCCGCCGCCCAGCCCGCGATCACCGAGTGGGCCGTGCAGATGGTGCGCACCACCGACCCCGGCTGCTACATCGCGGCCTGCGAGGCGCTGGCCGCCTTCGACGTACGGGCCGACCTCGCGAGCGTCGGCGTGCCGACCCTGGTCCTCGTCGGCTCCGACGACCAGGTCACCGGTCCCGCGGAGGCCCGAACTCTGGTCGCGGGCATCCCGGACGCCCGGCTCGCCGTGGTGCCCGGCGCCTCCCACCTGGTGCCGGTCGAGCAACCCGCCGCCGTCACCGACCTGCTCGTCAGACACTTCTCCACCGCCTGGCAGCCCGCCTTCGACTCCAGCACCGGCCAGACCGCGATCCCCGGCGCCCCGCTCAACCCCGTCAACCCGGCTCTCATGGCCGCGCCACCGCACGCCGCGCCACCGCACCCGGTGCCCATCGCCGAGATCGCCCCGGCCGCCCCGGCCCCTCAGTCGGCCGGCCGCGCCGATCCGTACGACACCGGCATCAAGGTGCGCCGCGAGGTGCTCGGCGACGCGCACGTCGACCGGGTACTGGCGCAGGCCGACGACTTCTCGGCCGACTTCCAGGAGCTCCTCACCCGCTACGCCTGGGGCGAGATCTGGGACCGGCCCGGGCTCGACCGCCGTTCCCGCAGTGTCGCCACCCTGACCGCGCTGGTCGCGGGCGGACACCTGGACGAGCTCGCCTCGCACACCCGGGCCGCCCTGCGCAACGGCCTCACGCCCTCCGAGATCAAGGAAGTGCTGCTCCAGGCGGCCGTGTACTGCGGAGTCCCGGCGGCCAACAGCGCCTTCAAGGTGGCCCAGCAGGTCATCCGCGAGGAGACCACCCCCACCGAGTGAGCCGGTCACATCGCCCAGGGGCAGGATGGACCCATGAAGCTCACGAAGATGTCGCACGCCTGTGTCCGTCTGGAGAAGGACGGGCAGACGCTCGTCCTTGACCCCGGGACCTTCAGCGAGGAGGACGCAGCCCTCGGGGCGGACGCGATCCTGGTCACACACGAGCACCTGGACCACTTCAACGAGGAACGACTGCGGAAGGCCCTGGACGCCAACCCGGCCGCCGAGATCTGGACCCTGAGGTCGGTCGCCGAGAAGATCACGGCCGCCTTCCCGGGGCGTGTGCACACCGTCGGCCACGGCGACACGTTCACGGCCGCCGGGTTCGACGTGCAGGTCCACGGCGAACTGCACGCGGTGATCCACCCGGACATCCCACGCATCACCAACGTCGGCTACCTCGTCGACGGCGGCAAGGTCTTCCACCCCGGCGACGCCCTCACCGTCCCCGACCACGCCGTGGAGACGCTGATGCTTCCCGTCATGGCCCCCTGGAGCAAGATCTCCGAGGTCATCGACTACGTCCGTGAGGTCAAGCCCCAGCGCGCCTACGACATCCACGACGCCCTCCTCACCGACCTCGCCCGCCCGATCTACGACAATCAGATCGCCGCCCTCGGCGGCGCGGAGCACCTGCGGCTGAAGCCGGGGGAGAGCACGGCTCTGTGAGTGTCAGTGCCGCCCGGTAGGTTGTGAGGCATGCGCATCGCGACCTGGAACGTCAACTCGATCACCGCTCGTCTCCCGAGGCTGCTGGCCTGGCTGGAGAGCACCGGCACCGATGTGCTGTGCCTCCAGGAGGCCAAGGTCGCCGAGGAGCAGTTCCCGTTCGACCAGCTGCGCGAGGCGGGCTACGAGGCGGCGGTCCACGCGACAGGGCGGTGGAACGGCGTGGCGGTGATCTCCCGGGTGGGCCTGGAGGACGTGGTCAAGGGCCTGCCCGGCGACCCCGGCTACGACGGCGCCCCGGAGCCCCGCGCCATCTCCGCGACCTGCGGTCCGGCCCGCGTCTGGTCGGTCTATGTGCCGAACGGCCGCGAGGTCGACCACCCGCACTACGCCTACAAGCTCCAGTGGTTCGAGGCCCTCAAGGCCGCTGTCGCCGGTGACGCGGCGGGCAGCCGGCCCTTCGCGGTCCTGGGCGACTACAACGTGGCGCCGACGGACGACGACGTCTACGACGTGGCCGCCTTCGAGGGCCTCACCCACGTCACCCCGGCCGAGCGCGCCGCCCTCGCCTCCCTGCGCGAGGCGGGCCTGTCGGACGTGGTCCCGCGGCCCCTCAAGTACGACCACCCGTTCACGTACTGGGACTACCGCCAGCTCTGCTTCCCCAAGAACCGCGGCATGCGCATCGACCTGGTGTACGGCAACGAGTCCTTCGCGAAGGCCGTCACCGACGCCTACGTCGACCGTGAGGAGCGCAAGGGCAAGGGCGCCTCCGATCACGCGCCGGTGGTCGTCGATCTGGACGTCTAGGTCTCAGGACACCCTGTGCGAAGCCTTCGGGAAACCAGGGCCGCGCGCCTGTGGTGCATGCGGCCGGGTGAGTGACACGCTGGGTGTATGAAGATCCCTTTTCTGGGCGGCTGGAGTGAGAAACCGGGGACCCGCGACCCCGAGGGCATCGCCGAACTCCTCTCCGAGTGCGAGCTCCTGCGCTCCCACGCCTCCCGTTCGGGTGTCCAACTGGACGACACGGCGGCCTCGTTGGAGGCGCTCGACCAGCTGGTGCCGGGCTGGCGGGACGACGAGGAGATCCTGCTCTGGCTCGGTAACGACGCCGGGCTCTATCTGGGCACGGTCATCGTACGCACCGTCCCCGGGGCGGCCTGGGATCTGCGCTCGGACGGCCAGCCCGTGATCCGGCTGCGGTCGGGGCGTGAGTTCGACGTCGTGGCCTCCGGTCATGAGTGGGCCGCGAGCGGGGTGCCCGAGTTGTCCCAGCTCTACGCGGAGGTCGCCGAGGAGTGAACCCATGGCCGTAAGCACGGCGTAAATACGGCTAATGACCGAAAAGTGCGTGTCGTTCCTCAAGTGCGATCTTGCCTCGATAAGTTGCGGCAACCACGACACAGCTGAGAGTGAGTAGGGCTGGGCATGGCCGTCGTCGATCCGTTGATCGAACTGCGTGACGTCAACAAGTACTACGGGGAGCTGCATGTCCTGCAGGACATCAACCTCACCGTCGGCAAGGGGGAGGTGGTCGTGGTCATCGGCCCTTCGGGGTCGGGCAAGTCCACGCTCTGCAGGACGATCAACCGCCTGGAGACCATCAAGTCCGGTTCCATCACGCTCGACGGGCAGCCGCTGCCCGAGGAGGGCAAGGCCCTCGCGAAGCTCCGTGCCGAGGTCGGCATGGTCTTCCAGTCCTTCAACCTGTTCGCCCACAAGACGGTCCTGCAGAACGTCTCGCTGGCCCAGGTCAGGGTCCGCGGACGCAAGAAGGACCAGGCCGACCAGCGCTCCCGTCAACTCCTCGACCGGGTGGGCCTCGCCGACCAGGCCGACAAGTACCCGGCCCAGCTCTCCGGTGGTCAGCAGCAGCGCGTGGCCATCGCCCGCGCCCTCGCCATGGAGCCCAAGGCCCTGCTGTTCGACGAGCCCACCTCGGCCCTCGACCCGGAGATGATCAACGAGGTGCTGGAGGTCATGCAGCAACTGGCCCGGGAGGGCATGACCATGGTCGTCGTCACCCACGAGATGGGCTTCGCCCGCTCGGCCGCCAACCGCGTGGTGTTCATGGCCGACGGCCGCATCGTCGAGGACCGCTCCCCCGACGACTTCTTCACCAACCCGGACAGCGAGCGCGCCAGGGACTTCCTCTCCAAGATCCTCAAGCACTGAGGGAGGCGACCGCCATGTCTTCGAGCCTCGACTACGATGGTCCGTTCACCCCCACGGTGACGGCGACCGAGCCTCCAGGGACGCTGCTGCCTGGTGGGGGTCCCCCCACGGCCCGTCAGCCGTAGGGGGCAGCAGTCACAGAGCCCTACCCGCCCGGCGCCGGCCGGAGATCACTGCTCGCGCAGCGGAATCGACACGTACGACGGGTCGTTCGCCGGTGAGGAGAAGGTCAGCTGAGCGCCGGACGGGTTGTGCTCGATGTAGAGCGGGTCGACCGTGTCGACCACCAGGGCCAGACGGTGCCCTGCCGGGACGTCGTAGGCCGTGGAGAACAGCTGCAGGTCGACGCCGAACGGCTTCCCGGGCGTCTGTCCGTGGAAGGTGAAGGGCGCGTTGGAGACCAGCTTGCCGAGGCCGAGCGGCCCCACGTCGTACAGGTAGGCGACGAGGGTGCCGCTCTCCTTGGTGGGGGTGACCGTGGTGTGCAACTTCGCGGTGCCGCGCACCTGTTGGGCGGTCGGGTACTTCTCCGACTGCCATACGGCGGCCCAGCGGCGGGGGAGCAGGGGGATCGAGGCGACCGGGGGAGCCTGGGCGATCTGGTCGAGGATGCTGGACAGGAAGACGATCCCGCCGTCCGCGCCCGAGTCCACGTTGGTGTGGATCGTGGTGGTGCCCGAGAGAGCGATCTTCTTGCGGGTCGCGACGATCGACTTCCAGTCCGGGTACCCCTCGTAGCCGCCCCCGGACCGGGACTTGAGCTGGACCGGCTGCTCACGGTCGATGCCGTTGTCCGCGCCCTTGAGGTAATGGTCGAACCAGCGCCCGGTGTCGGTCCACACGTCGTTGGGAAGGCCGAACAGGCCGGTCAGCTCGGCGGTGGCGTGGTCGCCGGGGCGCAGCTCCAGTCTCTTCGGGCCGGTCAGCTTCTCGTAGAAGTCCGCGTACTGGTTGGGGGAGAAGACCGTGTCGCCCCACGCGTTGGCCATCATGACCGCCGTGCCGTACTCGTTCAGTTGGTCCACGTAGGTAACGGCCGAACGTTTCTTCCCCCAGTCGATCATCTCCTGTTCCTTCGACAGGTTCGACGCGTAGAAGTTGTCGAAGATCTGCCGGATCTCGGCGCTCTGGCGGCCGGTGACCAGGCTCGCGCCGTCCAGCACGGCCCCGGCCTCGATGTGCTGGGTGCGGCCGGAGTAGATCGAGTCGATCAGGTCGGCCCAGCCGCTGAGGGCGGCCACGGCCTTGACGCGCTTGTCGTGCGCGGCGGCGAGCAGGCTGATGCCGGCGCCGTAGGAGACGCCCGCCATGCCGATGTGCTGTGCGTCCGCGGGGGTGTTGGCGAGCGCCCAGTCGATGACCTTGGACGCGTCGGCGGTGTCGGGCGGGCCCGCGACTTCTATCTCCCCGCCCGACTGCCAGAAGCCCCGGACGTTGTAACTGACCACGATGTAACCGGAGTTGGCGAGCTTCTGGGCCTGGGCGAGGTACTCGACCTGGGGGAGGCCCCAGCTCGTGGGCAGGACGAGCAGCGGGTAGCGCCGGGTGCCGTCGGAACCGGCGGGCGTGACGACGTTCGCCTTGAGGACGGTTCCGCCGTCACCGGCGATGTCGACGAAGCGGACGGGGTTCGCTGCCTGGGCGGCGGGGGCGAGTCCGAGGGCGCTACCGGCGATCAGAGTCGCGGAGACGGCGCCCACGGTCGTCGTACGCAGGGCCTTGCGAGGGTGTCCCACGGGTCACTCCCTACTCGTGTCAATGCAAAGTGACCCGACGGTAACCTCGACGTCTTACCAGAGGTAACCCGTCGGTAAGTTACGTGGGAGTAACGATTGTTGTGGTGTGAATCAATTCAGGAGGCGCGGTGGGAGTTGCGTGGAGCCGCGGGCGTCGGCAGCGGCGTCTGGGCCGCGCGCGTCACGTCCGCGACGAGTTCGGCGACATCGGGGCCGTACGCCTGTGAGTTGACCACCTTCAGCAGGAGGACGAAGGAGTTGTCGCCGTACTTGCGGAACAGCCGCTCGTGATTGCGGGCCAGGTAGCGGGTCGCGGCCTGGTTGGTGATCGCGGTCTGACCGCAGAACAGGAAGACGGGCCTGGTCAGGCCGGGCTGTCCGGCGGTGAGACGGGCGAGCAGGACGTACTCGGACACCCCCTTCTCCAAGAGGTAGCGCTCGCTGCCGATCTGGTACGTCATGCGGATCGGGCCGGGTTCCGACGGATCGACGGTCACCAGCACCCCCGGCAGCATGGCGGCAATGTGCGCCATCATGCGCCGGTTCGACGTGGGGCCGCCGACGCAGAACTCCGTGCGCTCCCCGAAGCCCTGCCGGGCCGCGTCCTGGGTGATCACCTCGGCGTGTGCGCCGCAGTCCTTGATGAGGGCGGAGAGTTCGAGCAGCGCGAACACGTCGTAGCGGTGTACCGCGAGTTCGCTGCTGCCCGCGTCCCGGTTCACGACCAGCAGTGACTCGGAGTTGTCCGGCAGCCCGAAGAACGCCTGCTTGCGGCGGAGTTTCCGCTTCCACAGGTACGTCCGGGCGAGCCAGCCGAGCGTGGCGCTGATGCCCGCCGCCACCACCCCCAGGACGATGTTGCGCACGTCGTCTGTCATGGGCGCGCATGTTAGCGGGCCGACACGACTCCTACGTACCGGTGTTCGAAGTGTGGCATTCGCATGACACCTGGCCCGAAGAGGGGTGTCGGGGCCACGGCGATGTGGTTACGCTGCGCGGACGGTCCTGGACTGGAGGTACGGATGCGTCGCCCTGTCGCACGGAAACTGTCGGTGCTGGCGGTTTCGGCCGCCGTGGTGTCGGTGGGGGCGGCAGCACCGCCGCAGGCCACCTCGACACCCGAGAAAGTACCCGTCGCCGTCGGCTACGGCGGCGCCGTCTCCAGCGTCGACGCGGACGCCTCCGCCGCCGGCATCGAGGTGCTGAGGAAGGGCGGCAACGCGGTCGACGCGGCCGTCGCCACCGCCGCCGCGCTCGGTGTCACCGAGCCGTACTCCTCCGGCATCGGCGGGGGCGGCTACTTCGTCTACTACGACGCCAAGTCCCGTACGGTCCACACGATCGACGGCCGCGAGACGGCACCGCTGACCGCCGGCACCGACCTGTTCCTCGAGAACGGCAAGCCGCTCGCGTTCGCCGACGCCGTCAGCAGCGGGCTGAGCATCGGTACCCCCGGCACGCCCGCCACCTGGGCCACGGCGCTGGGCCAGTGGGGCAGCAGACCGCTCGGCAGCGTCCTGAAGCCCGCCGAGCGGATCGCCCGGGACGGGTTCACGGTCGACGACACGTTCCGCTCGCAGACCGCGTCCAACGAGACGCGGTTCCGGTACTTCCCGGACACCGCGAAGCTGTTTCTGCCCGGCGGGCAGCTGCCGGTCGTCGGCTCCACCTTCAAGAACCCCGATCTCGCCCGCACCTACCAGCAGTTGGGCCGCAAGGGCGTCGGTGCGATCTACCACGGCGACCTCGGCGACGACATCGTCGACACCGTGAACAACCCTCCGGTGGACCCGAGTTCGGGGTGGAAAGCCCGTCCCGGGGACCTCTCGGAGAAGGACCTCGCCGCCTACCGGGCCAAGCTCCAGAAGCCGACCAAGACCTCCTACCGAGGGCTCGGCGTCTACTCCATCGCGCCCTCCTCCTCCGGCGGCACGACGGTCGGTGAGGCCCTCAACATCCTTGAGCACACCGACCTTTCCAAGGCCAGTGAGGTCCAGTACCTGCACCACTACATCGAGGCCAGCCGGATCGCCTTCGCGGACCGGGGGCGCTGGGTCGGCGACCCCGCCTTCGAGGACGTACCGACGAAGGGGCTGCTGTCGCAGAAGTTCGCCGACTCGCGGGCCTGCCTGATCAAGGACGACGCGGTGCTCACGAGTCCGGTGGCACCGGGAGACCCGCGGCATCCCGGGGCCTGCACGGACCGGGGCACCGCGGCTCCGACGACGTACGAGGGCGAGAACACCACGCATCTGACGGTGGCCGACAAGTGGGGGAACGTCGTCTCCTACACCCTGACCATCGAGCAGACCGGCGGCAGTGCGATCACCGTTCCCGGGCGTGGGTTCATTCTCAACAACGAGCTGACGGACTTCTCCTTCGCTCCCGCCAACCCGGCCGTCCACGACCCGAACCTGCCGGGGCCCGGCAAACGGCCGCGGTCCTCGATCTCGCCGACGATCGTGCTCGACCGGCACAACCAGCCTGTGGTCGCGCTGGGTTCGCCCGGTGGGGCGACCATCATCACGACCGTGCTCCAGGTGCTGACCGAGTTCGTCGACCGCGGGCTGCCGCTCGTGGACGCGATCGCGGCGCCTCGGGCGAGTCAGCGGAATGCTGCGCAGACCGAGCTGGAGCCGACGTTGTACAGCAGTGGGGAACGGTCCCAGCTGGAGGCCATCGGGCACTCGTTCAAGCTGAATCCGGAGATCGGGGCGGCGACGGGTGTGCAGCGGTTGCCGGGTGGGAAGTGGCTCGCGGCTGCTGAGACCGTTCGTCGGGGTGGGGGATCTGCGCAAGTGGTGTACCCCGCGCCGTAGTCGTCCTCAGGCGCGCGGGGGCTCGTCGCGCCCCGCGGCGGAGCCGCAGATCTATACAGCCCCGCGCCCCTGAGGAGACCGCGTGAACGTCAGACTGCCTGCCTCCGTGTCCACCGTCACCGTGTCGCCCCCGGTGATCGTGCCGTCCAGCAGGAGGCGGGACAGCTGGTTGTCCACCTCCCGTTGGATGGTGCGGCGCAATGGGCGGGCGCCGTACTCCGGCTGGTAGCCGCGTTCGGCCAGCCAGTCGACCGCCGCGTCGGTGAAGTCGACCGTGACGCCCTGGGCGTGGAGCAGGCGGCGGGTGCGTTCCAGCAACAGCTTGGTGATCTCACGCAGTTGCTCTCCCGTCAGCTGGCGGAAGACCACGATCTCGTCGATGCGGTTCAGGAACTCCGGACGGAAGTGCTCGCGCAGGGGACGCAGGATCCGTTCCCGTCGGGCCTCTTCGTCCGAGTCGGCGCCGCCGGGCCCGAAACCGATGCCCGCGCCCCTGCGCGTGATCGCCTCCGAGCCGAGGTTGCTCGTCATCACGATCACCGTGTTGGTGAAGTCGACCGTGCGGCCCTGGGAGTCGGTGAGCCGTCCGTCGTCGAGGACCTGGAGGAGGATGTTGAAGACGTCCGGGTGAGCCTTCTCCACCTCGTCCAGGAGGAGCAGCGAGTACGGGTGCCTGCGGACCACCTCGGTCAACTGGCCCGCCTCCTCATGGCCGACGTACCCGGGCGGGGCGCCGACCAGGCGGCTGACGGTGTGCCGCTCCTGGTACTCGCTCATGTCCAGGCGGACCATGCGCTCCTCGCTGCCGAACAGGGCCTCGGCGAGGGCGCGGGCCAGTTCGGTCTTGCCGACGCCGGTCGGGCCGAGGAAGAGGAAGCTGCCGATCGGCCGGTCCGGGCTCGCGAGGCCGGCCCGGGAGCGCAGGACGGCGTCCGAGACGACCCGTACGGCCTCGTCCTGGCCGACCACCCGCTCGTGCAGGTGCTGCTCCAGGCCGAGCAGCCGGTCCTTCTCCTCCTCGGTGAGACTGCTGACCGGGATGCCGGTCAGCCGGGACACCACCTCGGCGATGGCTTCCACGGTGACCTCCAGGTGCTGGCCCTCGTCGGCCTCGTCGTGCCCGGTGGCCTCGCCGATCCGCTGCTTCAACTCGGCGATGCGGTCCCGCAGTTGTGTGGCCTGCTCGTACTGCTCGGCGGTGACCGCCTGGTCCTTGTCCAGGGTCAGCTGCTCGACCTCGCGTTCCAGGGCCCGTACGTCCGTGCCCTTGGTCCGCGCGCGAAGGCGTACCCGTGCCCCCGCCTGGTCGATGAGGTCGATCGCCTTGTCCGGCAGACGGCGGTCGGGGAGATAGCGGTCGGACAGCTCCACGGCGGCCACCAGCGCCTCGTCGGTGTAACGGACCTGGTGGTGGGCCTCGTAGCGGTCGCGCAGCCCGCGCAGGATCTCGATGGCGTCCGCCGGGGTGGGCTCCGGGACCAGGATCGGCTGGAAGCGGCGGGCCAGGGCCGCGTCCTTCTCGATCCTGCGGAACTCCTCCAGGGTGGTCGCGCCCACGATGTGCAGTTCGCCGCGGGCCAGGGCGGGCTTGAGGATGTTGCCGGCGTCCAGGGAGCCGCCCTCACCGCCGCCGCCCGCGCCGACGACCGTGTGCAGCTCGTCGATGAAGACGATCAGCCGGTCGGAGTTGTCGCGGATCTCGCCCACGATGTTCGTCAGTCGCTCCTCGAAGTCGCCCCGGTAGCGGGTGCCCGCGACCACCCCGGTCAGGTCGAGGGCGAAGACCCGACGGCCGATGAGCACGTCGGGCACGTCCCCGTCGACGATCCGCTGGGCCAGGCCCTCCACGATGGCGGTCTTGCCGACGCCCGCGTCTCCGATGAGCACCGGGTTGTTCTTGCCGCGCCGGGACAGCACCTCGATGGTCTGCTCGATCTCCCCGTCCCGGCCGATCACCGGGTCGATACGGCCCTGGCGGGCCAGGTCGGTGAGATCGCGGCCGTACTTGTCCAGGGTCGGCGTCCCTGTGCCGCGCGGTGCCTCACCGCTGGGCTGCCCGCCGTCCGGGGCCGTCTCGGGAGGCAGACCGGTGGGGGCGAACCGGGCCGAGTTGAGGATGTGCCCGGCGGCCGAGTCGGGGTTCGCGGCCAGGGCGCTGAGCACGTGCTCCGGGCCGATGTAACCGGCGCCCCGGGCCCGGGCCAGCTCGTGCGCGTCGAGCAGCGCGCGCTTGGCGGCCGGGGTGAGGGACAGCGACGTGGGGGGAGGTGCCTCCTCCGGCTGGTGCTGGACGGGGCCGGAGCGTTCGTCGATCTCCGAGGCGAGCGAGTCGGGATCGGCCCCGGCCCGGCTCAGCAGCGTCCGGGTCGGCTCGGCCGCGAGCGCGGCCCGCAGCAGGTGCTGGGTGTCCAGATCCCGGCTCCCGTGCTCGGCCGCGTACTGCGCGGCGCCCCGCACCAGCTCTCTGGCCGGCTGGCTCAGCAGCTGGCCGATGTTGATCTGGCGGGGGCCTGGACGCGGCCCGCCGAAGAAACGGGCGAGGAACTCTCCGAAGGCGTCATAGCCTTCCGATCCGCTGAATCCGCTGGTCATGGGCGTTCCCATCCGGCATCCCCACGCGGGCCGGGGACAACCTCGCTGATCGACGTGCCGGGGCCGGGTAACCCGGGTGTCAGCCGGTTACACCTTCGCACGGATGGGGGAGTGGGGCACATTCGACGGTCGGCCGGAAACGCCGTTCACCGAGCCCCTCGCCGAGGGCCGCTCAGCGTGCCGTCAGGACGCGTGGTCCCGCGTCGGTGACGGCCACGGTGTGCTCGGTGTGGGCCGCCCGCGAGCCGTCGTTCGTCTTCAGCGTCCAGCCGTCCGGCGCCGTGTGGTACTCGTCCGTGCCGCCGGCGATGAGCATCGGCTCGATCGCGAGCACCATGCCGTGCCGCAGCGCGAGCCCCCGCCCCGGGCGCCCCTCGTTCGGCACCGGCGGGTCCTCGTGCATACGGCGGCCGATGCCGTGGCCGCCGAAGTCGTCCATGATGCCGTACCCGCCGTCCCGGCACACCGTGCCGATCGCGTGCGCGATGTCGCCGATGCGGTTGCCCACGACCGCCGCGGCGATCCCGGCCGCCAGCGCCCGCTCCGCGGTCTCGATCAGCCGTACGTCGGCGGCGCGCGGCCCGCCGACCGTGAAACTGATCGCCGAGTCACCCGCCCAGCCGCCGAGTTGGGCACCGCAGTCGATCGAGACGAGGTCGCCGTCGCGCAGCCGGTAGCCGTCCGGGATGCCGTGCACGATCGCGTCGTTCACGGAGGCGCAGATGACGGCGGGGAAGGGCGTGGAGGCGAACGAGGGGCGATAGCCGAGGAAGGGCGAGGACGCCCCGGCCTCCCGCAGCACCCCACGCGCCACCTCGTCCAGCTCCAGCAGGGAAACACCCACGTCAGCGGCCTCTTGTACGGCGGTCAGGGCGCGCCCGACCACCTGTCCCGCCTCGTACATGGCATCCATCGATGTGTCCGTCTTCAGCTCCACCATGCCAATTACTATACCGGTATTAGAATGGGGGGCATGGTGCGCACCCCTCTCACTCCCGAAGAACACGAACGCGGCGAGCGGCTCGGCCGGCTGCTGCGCGAGGCCCGCGGCGGCCGCAGCATGGCGGAGGTCGCGGCGAGTGCCGGGATCTCTCCGGAGACCCTCCGGAAGATCGAGACCGGACGGGCTCCTACCCCGGCGTTCTTCACGGTGGCCGCGCTCGCCCGGGCGCTCGGGCTGTCCATGGACGAGCTGGCCGGGCTGTGCGAGTTGGCGGGCGTGTGACGCGAGTTCGCTCAGCGGCGGTGTGCGCGCCATGAGGCTCCTGCTGCGCCTTTGAAAACTGTCCGTAGCCCGTTCGTAACACTGCTGGTGTTGCCTTACGGACCGGAGTGCTCCGGTCTAACGGGAGTTGAGCGATGGCAGTGGATCAACTCCCGGGTCGGATGCGGGAGTTCGTGGCCTACCTGGACGGTGTGCTCGCGCGCCTGGATCAGGGCGCCGGTTGGTGCGCGGTGTTCTGGCAGCGCGACCCGGACGGTATGCAGGCCTGCCTCGACGGCCGCGAAGTGCCGCCGTGGGACGTGGTCGAGTCGCTTCTGCAGGACCTCGCAGCGGCGTACGGCCCGGAGGTGGCCCACGCCGAGGCGGACCGGGCCCGCCCCCTGCACGCCGCCGCGCAGGCCGCCCACGACGCCCGCCCCGGCGGCCGGGACGCCCTGGGTGACCGCTTCGACGTGATGCTCCGCGAACAGCGCTACGCCGCGGAACGCCAGGCCGAGCTGGGGCGCCGCCTCGCCGGCGCCACCACCCAGGAGGAGGCCGACGCCATCCGCCTGGACCTCGCCTGGGCCCGCGACGACCATGAACGCGCGGTACGCCGTTGCGCCGAACTCCAGTCCCGGATGGCCGAGTTGGACCACCGCACCTTGGACAACCGGGCCCGGGCGATCAGGCGGGGACAGGTCGCGGACGGCGGGGTGTTCCGGGAAGCGCGCGGGGACGGGGTCCGGGGCGACCGCGGTTGGGGGGACGCCGGGGGCGGCGGACATGCAGGAGGGGGCGCCGGTCGCGAGGCCGGCCCCGGAAGCACTGAGTTCCCGAACATCCCGCAGCAGCGCGATGCCGCGCCGGCGACTGATGCCGAAGCGCCCCACACCGGACACGCCCCGCAGTGGGCCGGCCCCACCGAGGCCGCCCGCTCGGGACACGCATCCGGGCCCGGCCGGGCGGACTCCTCCGGAGCTGCGCCACATCGCGCCGATGCCGCGGAAGCCGTCCGCTCGGCGCCTGTCCCGCAGCCTTCCGTCTGGGCGGACGCTTCCGGAGACGTGGCAGGGCGCTCCGGGGCCGCGGAAACGGTCCGCTCGGCCCCCGCTCCGCAGCCCTCCGCCTGGGGGGACGCTTCCGGAGACGTGTCTCGGCGCCCCGGTGTCGCTGGAACGGCCCGTCCGGGTTACCGCCCGCACCCAGTGGCCCCGGTCGATGCGGACACCACCCCCGACCACGCACCCCAGCGTCCTGGCCCCGCAGAAGCCGCCCACCCCGGACACGCCCCGCACCAGCACCGCCAGGCCGACGCCTCCCCCACGGCCCACGCCCCGTACCAGCAGGCCCCCGACCGCACACCCCCACCAGACATCGACCCCCCGCAGCAACCCACCCCCACCGCCCCACCGCCGGAGGCAAAGCGCAAGCGCCGCCGTGGCGGTGCCCGGTTCGCCGGTGCGGTCGAGGAGGACGGTGCACCCGTCGTCGTACCCCCGGCGGCCGTGCCCGAGCTGCCCACCGCGCCTGCGGCGAAGGGGCGGACCCCGCGCGGGGCCCGTTTCGCCGGGGCCGCGGAGGTGTCGGCGGCGGGTCCGGGGCAGGGGGCCGAGCCGTTGGACGCGGTGGCGCGGCGGGAGACCGCCGATACGGTCGCGACGCTGGTGCGGCTGCGCTCGGAGGGGCGTACCGGCGAGGCGCACGGCGTGCTCGTCGAGCTCGCCCACTGGCCCGCCGTCCGTTTCCCGCTGCTCGCCGCGGAGCTTCAGCACGCCGGGCTCGGCGCCGACTGGGCCTCCCTGCTGTGGGAGGCCGCGTCGCTGCCCGCCGACCGGCTGGTGGCCGCCGCCGACGCGCTGGTCGCGGCAGGGCGCGGCGCGGACGGGGAACAGATCCTCAGACAGGGCGTCGCCCGGCCCGCCGGCGAGATCGGCACGGCGGTGCTCGGGCTGGTCGCCGAGGGCCGCCGCCGCGAGGTCACCGCGCTCCTCGACGCCTACGTCCGCGTCCGCGCCCCCGAGGAGGCCGCCCGCAGCGCCGAACCCGGCCCGGGGACCCTCGTGCCGCTCCTCCTGGCGGCCGCGCGAGGCGTCTCGGACGAGCGGCACTGGGATCTGGTGCACGCCCTGCGGGTGGCCGGATTCTCCGCCTGACAGGTCCCTCACAACCCCGCTGACCGGGCACATCACTCCTCCACTGGAGTGTGAAACGTGATCGACTTCGCGGGTTAACGACGATGGTCTTGGCAAGCCTCTCCAGGAGGCTTACGTTCGTCCCTCTACGGCCCCTTCTACGGGCGTAGAGGCTCTGACGTCCCGCCGAAGGAGCAGCTCATGGCCAACGTCGTACGCGCCGCTCTGGTCCAGGCCACCTGGACCGGCGACACCGAGTCCATGGTGGCGAAACACGAGGAGCACGCCCGCGAGGCGGCCCGACAGGGCGCGAAGATCATCGGGTTCCAGGAAGTGTTCAACGCCCCCTACTTCTGCCAGGTCCAGGAACCCGAGCACTACCGCTGGGCCGAGCCGGTGCCGGACGGCCCCACCACGAGTCGTATGCGGGACCTCGCCCGCGAGACCGGCATGGTGATCGTCGTGCCGGTGTTCGAGGTCGAGCAGTCCGGCTTCTACTACAACACCGCGGTCGTGATCGACGCCGACGGCAGCGTCCTCGGCAAGTACCGCAAGCACCACATCCCGCAGGTCAAGGGCTTCTGGGAGAAGTACTACTTCAAGCCCGGCAACCTCGGCTGGCCGGTCTTCGACACGGCCGTCGGCAAGGTCGGCGTGTACATCTGCTACGACCGGCACTTCCCGGAGGGCTGGCGGCAACTGGGCCTGAACGGCGCCCAGATCGTCTACAACCCGTCCGCCACGCACCGGGGGCTCTCCTCCCATCTGTGGCGCCTGGAGCAGCCCGCGGCGGCCGTCGCCAACGAGTACTTCGTCGCCGCCATCAACCGGGTCGGTGTCGAGGAGTACGGCGACAACGACTTCTACGGGACGTCGTACTTCGTCGACCCGCGCGGCCAGTTCGTGGGGGAGACGGCGAGCGACAAGGAGGAGGAACTGGTCGTCCGCGACCTGGACTTCGACCTCATCGAGGAAGTGCGGCAGCAGTGGGCCTTCTACCGCGACCGCCGCCCCGACGCCTACGAAGGGCTGGTGCAGCCGTGACCAAGGACCTGCTGGGACGCCACCGGGCCGTCCTGCCCGACTGGCTCGCCCTCTACTACGAGGACCCGCTGGAGATCACCCACGGCGAGGGCCGGTACGTGTGGGACGCCGAGGGCAACAGGTACCTCGACTTCTTCGGCGGCATCCTGACGACGATGACCGCGCACGCCCTGCCCGAGATCACCAAGGCGGTGAGCGACCAGGCCGGGCGGATCATCCACTCGTCGACCCTGTACCTGAACCGGCCGATGGTCGAACTCGCCGAGCGCATCGCCCAGTTGTCCGGCATCCCGGACGCCCGGGTCTTCTTCACGACCTCCGGCACCGAGGCCAACGACACCGCCCTGCTGCTCGCCACCACCTACCGGCGCAGCAACACGATCCTGGCGATGCGCAACAGCTACCACGGCCGCTCCTTCAGCGCGGTCGGCATCACCGGCAACCGCGGCTGGTCGCCCACCTCGCTGTCCCCGCTCCAGACGCTGTACGTCCACGGAGGCATGCGGACCCGCGGCCCCTACGCCTCCCTCGGCGACGACGACTTCATCGCGGCCTGCGTCGACGACCTCCGGGACCTCCTCGGCCACACCCGGCCGCCCGCCGCCCTGATCGCCGAGCCGATCCAGGGCGTCGGCGGTTTCACCTCCCCGCCCGACGGCCTCTACGCCGCCTTCCGCGAAGTGCTCGACGAGCACGGCATCCTCTGGATCGCCGACGAGGTGCAGACCGGCTGGGGCCGCACCGGCGACCACTTCTGGGGCTGGCAGGCCCATGACCGCAACGGCCCACCGGACATCCTCACCTTCGCCAAGGGCATCGGCAACGGCATGTCCATCGGCGGGGTCGTCGCCCGTGCCGAGATCATGAACTGCCTCGACTCCAACAGCATCTCGACCTTCGGCGGCACCCAGATCACCATGGCGGCCGGCCTCGCGAACCTGACGTACCTCCTGGAACACGACCTCCAGGGCAACGCCCGGCGCGTCGGCGGACTGCTGATCGAGCGGCTGCGGGCCGCCGCGGCACAGCTCCCGGGTGTACGGGAGGTGCGCGGGCGTGGGCTCATGCTCGGCGTCGAGCTGGTGAAACCCGGCACCGACGAGGCCGACCCGCAGGCCGCGTCCGCCGTCCTTGAGGCGGCCCGCGCCGAGGGGCTGCTCCTCGGCAAGGGCGGCGGGCACAACACCAGCGCCCTGCGGATCGCCCCGCCGCTGTCCTTGACCGTCGCGGAGGCCGAAGAGGGCGCCACGATCCTCGAACACGCTCTGAGGAGCACCATCCAGTAGGTCCACAGCAAGGGAACACCGTCATGAGCACCACCTCGGAGCCCCTGGAGTCCTTGGCGCCGACCCTCTCGGTCCGTCAGGTCCTCATGCTGGAACGGGTCCTGGCCGGGGAGCCCGAGGTGGTGGCCGGTGCCGCTCAGCTCGACCGGGCCGTGCGCTGGGTGCACGTGGCCGAGGCGGCCGACGTCGGTGTGATGCTCAGCGGCGGCGAGATGGTCCTCACCACCGGTGTGCTGCTCGCCGGTGACGACGGCAAGCAGGCCGAGTACATCCAGTCCCTGCACCGCGCGGAGGCCGCGGCCGTGGTCCTCGGACTCGGCCGCGCCTTCCCGGCCCCGCCGGACGTGATGCGCCGGGCCGCCGAGCGGTGCGGGCTGCCCATGGTCGTCCTGCACCGGCCCTTCCCCTTCGCGGAGTTGACGGAGGAGGTCCAGGCCCGGCTGGTGCGGCGGAAGTTCGCCGCCGTCAGCATGTCCGAGGCGGTCCGCACCGCCCTCACCGGACTCATCACCGCGGGCGCCCCGCTCCAGCACCTGCTGGACGAGATCGCCCACCACAGCGGCTGCCCCGTCGTCGTCACCAACCTCGCCCACCGCGTCCTCGCCACGGCGGGGGAGCGGTCCGCGGTGGACGACGTGCTGCGCGACTGGGAACGCATCGCCCGCCAGGCATGGGGGCACCTCCCAGGCCGTTCAGGCACTGGGGGAGGCAACGAGGGCGACGGCTGGATCCGCGCCGAACTGGGCGGGCGCGGTGAGCGCTGGGGCCAGATCATGCTGTGCGGCTACCGCGGCGACACCGCCACCGGACGCCTCCTCGCCGACCGCGCCGCCGAATCCCTCGTCCTGCACCGCATGCTCGGCGGCACCTCCGCCCACACCTGGGAGGAGCAGTCCGCGCAGAGCCTGCTCACCGACCTGGTCAGCGGGGTCGTACCGGCGCGGCAGCTGCTGCCCCGCGCCCGGGCGGCCGGGCTGCCCGTCAACCGGCGCACCTTCGTCCCGCTCGTCGTGCGGGACGGCGATCCGGCCGAACTCGACCGGGTGCTACGGCTGTTGGGGTTGCCCGGAATCGTCGCCGAACTCGCCGACGGGGCCACCGCCGTGCTGCTGAGTCTGGCCCGGGACCAGGACGCCGCCGTGCTCACCGCCAACTTCGCGGCGCGGCTGACCCAGACGGTCGTGGCCGCCGCGGACCCGCGCACCGCCTGGGACGACGTCCCCGCCGGCATGCGTGAGGCCCGGCATGTCGCGGACGCGGTCGCCTCGGGGGCACTCGACCTTCCCGCCGTCGTCCGCCTCAAGGACGTCCATCTGCGCGGACTGATAAGGCTGTTGCGCGACGACCCGCACGTGCAGTCCTTCGCCGAGCGCGAGTTGGACGGGCTGCTGTGCGCGGCGGGAGACGATCTGCTGGCGGTGCTGCGCACCTATCTCGCCACCGGCCGCAACAAGTCACGCACCGCCCAGCTGCACCACGTCTCCCGGCCCGCGCTCTACCGCCGGCTGGAGGCGATACAGGGCCGGCTGGGCGTCGACCTGGACGATTTCGAGCAGGCCGCCTCGGTGCACATCGCACTCCTCGCACACGATGCGCAACAGGCCTGAAACAAGCCACGACCTGGGAAAACGGCGGTGAAACATGGGCACACGAAAGAGTGACACCGTGGCACGCCGCACGCCCGCAGACGTGACACCGTGCAACTCAAAGCAAGTTTTCGGACTTCCTAGTCTTCTCGCACACCGAGCGACCGGAGGTCCCGATGAGCAGAGTGATTCGTGCCGCCCTCTTCCAGACCGCGTGGACGGGCGACAAAGAGTCGATGATCCAGGTACACGAGCAGGCGGCCCGGGACGCGGCCGCGCAGGGTGCTCAGGTCCTGTGCTTCCAGGAGTTGTTCTACGGGCCGTACTTCTGCCAGGTCCAGGACAAGGCGTTCTACGAGTACGCCGAGCAGATCCCGGACGGCCCGATCGTCAAGCGGTTCCAGGCGCTGACCAAGGAGCTGGGGATCGTCCTCGTCCTGCCGATGTACGAGGAGGAGCAGCCCGGCGTCCTCTACAACACCGCCGCGGTGATCGACGCGGACGGTTCGTACCTCGGCAAGTACCGCAAGCACCACATCCCCCAAGTGCCCGGATTCTGGGAGAAGTTCTACTTCCGTCCCGGCAATCTGGGGTGGCCGATCTTCGACACCAAGGTCGGGAGGATCGGCGTGTACATCTGCTACGACCGCCACTTCCCGGAGGGCTGGCGGGCGCTGGGCCTGGCCGGTGCCGAGATCGTCTTCAACCCGTCGGCCACCTCGCGCGGTCTGTCCGCGTACCTGTGGCAGCTGGAGCAGCCCGCGGCGGCCGTCGCCAACGAGTACTTCGTCGGCGCGATCAACCGGGTGGGTGTGGAGGAGTTGGGCGACAACGACTTCTACGGGACGACGTACTTCGTCGACCCGGAGGCCCAGTTCGTCGGCGAGGTCGCCTCGGACAAGGAGACCGAACTCGTCGTCCGCGACCTGGACATGGCCAAGCTGAGGGAGGTCCGCGACCGCTGGCAGTTCTACCGGGACCGCCGTCCGGACGCGTACCCCCCGCTGACCGCACCCTGACCGAAACGTCCACCCTGGCAGGAGAGGGAACATGAGCAGCCGTACCGTCATCAGCGGTGGCCTCGTCATCACCGCGTCCGACGAGATCCACGCCGACGTGCTGATCGAGGACGGCCGCATCGCCGCCCTCGCCGTGCCCGGTACCCAGAACTGGACCGCGGACCGCACGATCGACGCCACCGGGAAGTACGTGATCCCCGGTGGCGTCGACGTCCACACCCACATGGAGCTGCCCTTCGGCGGCACCTTCGCCTCCGACACCTTCGAGACCGGCACCCGGGCTGCCGCCTGGGGCGGTACGACGACCATCGTCGACTTCGCGGTGCAGAGCGTGGGCCACTCCCTGCGCGAGGGCCTGGACGCCTGGCATGCCAAGGCCGAGGGCAACTGCGCCATCGACTACGGCTTCCACATGATCGTCTCCGATGTGAACGAGGGGACGCTCAAGGAGATGGACCACCTCGTCGAGGAAGGCGTCACCTCCTTCAAGCAGTTCATGGCCTATCCCGGCGTCTTCTACTCCGACGACGGCCAGATCCTGCGCGCCATGCAGCGCTCCGCCGAGAACGGCGGCCTGATCATGATGCACGCCGAGAACGGCATCGCGATCGACGTCCTGGTCGAGCAGGCGCTGGCACGCGGCGAGACCGACCCCCGCTATCACGGCGAGGTCCGCAAGGCGCTGCTTGAGGCCGAGGCCACCCACCGTGCCATCAAGCTCGCGCAGGTCGCCGGCGCGCCCCTCTACGTCGTGCACGTCTCCGCCATGGAGGCGGTGGCCGAGCTGGCGCGGGCGCGCGACGAGGGCCTCAACGTCTTCGGCGAGACCTGCCCGCAGTACCTGTTCCTGTCGACGGACAACCTCGCGGAACCGGACTTCGAGGGCTCGAAGTACGTGTGCAGCACGCCGCTTCGTCCCAAGGAGCACCAGGCCAAGCTCTGGCAGGGGCTCAGGACCAACGACCTCCAGGTCGTCTCCACCGACCACTGCCCCTTCTGCTTCGTGGGCCAGAAGGAGCTCGGCCGCGGCGACTTCTCCAAGATCCCCAACGGCCTCCCGGGCGTCGAGAACCGTATGGACCTGCTCCACCAGGCCGTCGTCGACGGGCACATCTCGCGCCGCCGCTGGATCGAGATCGCCTGCGCCACCCCGGCCCGGATGTTCGGCATGTACCCGAAGAAGGGCACCATCGCCCCGGGCGCCGACGCGGACGTCGTCATCTACGACCCGCACGCCGAGCAGATCGTCTCCGCCGAGACCCACCACATGAACGTCGACTACTCGGCCTACGAGGGCAAGCGCCTCACGGGGCGGGTCGAGACGGTCCTCTCGCGGGGCGAACTCGTCATCACCGAGCGGGAGTACACCGGACGCGCCGGGCACGGCACGTACACCCCGCGCTCCACCTGTCAGTACCTCAACTAGGAGTGGCGCCCATGGACTTCGGACTCGTCCTGCAGACGGATCCGCCCGCCTCGAAGGTCATCAGCCTGATGAAGCGGGCCGAACGCAACGGCTTCACCTACGGGTGGACCTTCGACTCCGCCGTGCTCTGGCAGGAGCCGTTCGTGATCTACAGTCAGATCCTCGCGAACACCTCGAAGTTGAAGGTCGGCCCGATGGTCACCAACCCGGGCACCCGCACCTGGGAGGTCACCGCCTCCACCTTCGCCACCCTCAACGACATGTTCGGCAACCGCACGGTGTGCGGCATCGGCCGCGGTGACTCCGCGATGCGCGTCGCGGGCCGTACGCCCAACACGCTGGCCAGGATCAGCGAGGCGATGAAGGTCATCCGGGCGCTCGGTTCGGGCCAGGAGGCCGACCTCGGCGGCACGGTGATCAGGTTCCCGTGGATCAAGGAGGACGCCGAACTCCCCGTATGGATGGCGGCGTACGGCCCGAAGGCCCTCAAGATGACCGGTGAGGAGGCCGACGGGTTCATCCTCCAGCTGGCCGACCTGTATCTCACCGAGTACATGGTGAAGGCGGTCAAGGACGCGGCGGTCGCCGCGGGGCGCGATCCGTCCGAGGTCAAGATCTGCGTCGCCGCCCCCGCCTACGTCACCGCGGACGACTCGCCCGAGGCGCTCGCCCACGCGCGTGAGCAGTGCCGCTGGTTCGGCGGGATGGTCGGCAACCATGTCGCCGACCTGGTCTCCAAGTACGGCGAGCACTCGGCCGCCGTCCCCGACGAGCTGACGGACTACATCAAGGCGCGTGAGGGGTACGACTACTCGCACCACGGGCGCGCCGACAACCCGGACACCGCGTTCGTGCCCGACGAGATCGTCGACCGGTTCTGCGTCATCGGACCGGTCGAGAAGCACATCGAGAAGCTGAACGCGCTGCGCGAGCTGGGCGTCGACCAGTTCGCCGTCTACGACATGCACGACGCCCAGGAAGCGACCATCGACGCCTACGGCTCCACGGTCATCCCCGCTCTCAACTCCTGACCCGGACCGCACAGCCGCTCGACCGACCCCCCACTCCTTGTCCCCCTCCCCGCCGTCCCGGGGAAGGGTGGCGGGGCCGGGAAAGGCCTCCCCGCCCGTCCCGGTCCCGCCCAAGGCCCCGCACGGCCTATCCCGTCCCGTCCTGATCGATTGGCCTGCCCATGACCGAAACAGTCCCCACGGGGTCGCCGATACCGCAGTCCGCCGGCGGCCGCGTCGAGCTCGCCCCCGAGGCATTCCCCGCCGACAGCCCCTTCGCCAACGAGGACCTGCGTCCCGTACCGGTCTCCGAGCGCAAGTGGACGACGTACAACTTCGCGGCCCTGTGGATCTCCATGGCCCACTGCATCCCCAGCTGGACCCTGGCCTCCGGCCTGGTCGCGCTCGGCATGGACTGGAAGCAGGCCGTGTTCACCATCGCCCTGGCCAACATCATCGTGCTGTTTCCGATGCTGGCCACCGGGCATGCCGGGCCCAAGTACGGCATCCCCTTCCCGGTGCTCGCCCGCGCCTCCTTCGGGCTGCGCGGCGCCAACATTCCGGCGCTGATCCGGGCCGCCGTGGCCTGCGGCTGGTTCGGCATCCAGACCTGGATCGGCGGCAGCGGCATCTTCGCCCTGGGCTCCAAGCTCACCGGCGGTCACTGGGAGGACGCGGGCAAGATCGCGGGCAACCCCTGGCCCCTGTGGCTCTGCTTCCTGCTGTTCTGGGCGCTCCAGATCGCGATCATCTACCGCGGCATGGACTTCCTGCGGCACTTCGAGAACTGGGCCGCGCCGTTCGTGATCGCCGGCGCGCTCGTGCTGCTGATCTGGATCGCGGTCAAGGCCGACGGCTTCGGCGCGCTGCTCGACCAGCCCTCGAAGCTGGGCTGGGGCCCCGACTTCTGGCCGGTCTTCTTCCCGTCCCTGATGGGAATGATCGGCTTCTGGGCCACTCTGTCGCTGAACATCCCGGACTTCACCCGCTTCGGCGCCAGCCAGAAGGCGCAGACCTGGGGGCAGGCCCTCGGTCTTCCCACGACGATGACCCTCTTCGCGGTCCTCGCCGTGCTGGTCACCTCGGGATCCGAGGCCATCTACGGCGAGGCCATCTGGGACCCGGTCGCGCTGGCCGCCAAGACGGACAGCGCCTTCGGGCTGCTCTTCGCGCTGGTCGTCGTGCTGGTCGCCACGATCTCCGTGAACATCGCGGCCAACGTGGTCTCGCCGGCGTACGACCTGTCCAACCTGGCCCCGAAGTTCATCAACTTCCGTACGGGCGCGCTGATCACCGGTGTCGTCGGCATCCTGATCTTCCCGTGGAAGCTGATCTCCACGCCGGAGTTCTACATCTTCACCTGGCTCGGAGTCGTGGGCGGCCTGCTCGGCACGGTCGCGGGCATCCTCATCGCCGACTACTGGATCGTCCGGCGCACGGTCCTGCACCTCGCGGACCTCTACACGCCCGGTGGCCGCTACTGGTACGCCAACGGCTGGAACTGGCGGGCCATCGTCGCCTTCGTGGTGGGCGGTCTGCTCGCGGTCGGCGGCTCGTACTCGGGGGTGGGCGCGGACGGAAAGAAGGCCGGGCCCTTCCCGACCGACGGTCTGATCCCGTTCCTCAAGCCGTTGGCCGACTACGGCTGGGCGGTGGGCCTGGCCACGTCACTGGTGCTGTACGTCGCGCTGATGCTGCCGAAGGGCAAGGAGCAGGAGGGCATCGCGGCCTGACGGGGCCGCCTCGCGTGTGTGGAGGGCGGCCGGGCTCGGCCCGGATCTTCCGGCTCAGGCTTTCCGGCCGCTCTCCAGCGCCGCCACCGCCTCCTTGGCGGCCTTGATGGCGCCCTTGTTGATCTCGTCCGTGCTGGGCGCCTTCTTCGACTCGAAGTCGCTGCCGTTGTACGTCACGGTCACCAGCGCGTTGGACGCCTGGATCATGACCACGCCCTCACGGGTCTGCTGCTTGTTCTCGGTGGTGAGGTTCACCACCGAGTACCCGGCGTCCCCGACGCCGGGCACGTTTCCGCCGCCGCTCTTCTCGGCGACGTTGTCCTTGTACGACTTGGCGGCGGCCTGGTCGGACTCCGTGATCTCGAAGGACACGTCCAGCCAGCGGTAGTCGTACCCCTTGAGCGCGTTCCAGGAGCAGGTGCGGCGCAGTGCCGTGTCCGTCGAGGGAATCTCCTTGCCGGCCGTCTTGGCGCCCGGCACCAGCGACTTGATCGTCGCCGCGCCGATGCTGCCGCACGGCGCGGGCGCGGCGGCGTACTGCTTCGTGGCGGCCGCCGTGGACGCGCCCGAAGGAGACTCGCCGGCGGACTGCGGAGCCGACGAGGACTCCTTCTGGGCGGCCGGCGTCGTGGCCGGGCCCGACGTCAGCACCCAGCCCGCCGCGGCGAGTACGACGACGGGCGAGATGCGCGCGGTGAGCGCGAGCGGCAGGGAAATATTTCGCACGGCGCACTTTTCGTGGGGGACGGACGGTGCGGAGGGGTCCGCACTGCGGACGGACGCCAGTTTCACATGTCTGCCTGTGGGGCGGAAGTGTGAACTCGCTCCGTACCTGTGCCGTCACTGTGCCCCGCCGTCGTTGCGTCATGTGTCCGCTTATGTCCGGGCGATGGGCCGGTGGAGGGCCGACTCGATGCGGTCCACGGCCAGGAACGCCCCGTAGGCCACGAGGTGCACCAGAGTGTGGTCGGTGTGCTCCGGCCGCCGCCAGGCCGCCACGTCCTCGTCGGTGATCCGGTACGGCGCGAGCGCGGCCAGCAGCACCAGACGCGCACCGGGACGCTCCCGCCGATCCGGAAAGCGGCTCAGGTCGAGCGGCGGGTGCGAGCCGTCCCAGTCCAGCAGTACCTCCTCCACGAGGTCCTGGTCGTCGGTGCCGAGGAGTCCGGCGCCCGCCATGGCCGCCCGAAGCAGCGCCGCGTACGCGACTCCGACGGGCGTACCGTCCGCCCACGCGGGCGCCTCGCCGGGCCGGGCGGGCCGGCGTACGGTCCGGGCGAGCGTACGGCCCGCGAGACTGCGCACGGCCCTGAAGCGCTGGGCGTTGCCCGGCAGCAGGTCCTCGGTGAGCAGGGCGGACACGATCCGGTTGATGAAGTGGAAGGCGAACACGGTGCCGAGATAGCCCGGAGCGTGCTCGCGCGGGAACGGGTAGGGCGCCGCGCCGAGGCCGCCCGGCACGCGCGTGTGCCTGCCCCACTCCAGCACGCGCGCGTGCTCCTCGTTCACCGGCCGCTCGCCTCGGGCGACGCGCTCGGCGAGCGCGTGGTCGCCGGTGGCGTGCAGCAGCATGGTGTGCGCGTCCACGCAGAACGGGCACCGGTTGGCCAGTGAGACCCCGAGCGCCGCCAGTTCCTTGCCGGTGCGGCTGCCGGGGCCGGCGATCAGCGACTCGCGCATCAGCGCCCACGCGGGGGCGAGGAGCTCCGGAGCGGAGGACAGGACCACGAAGGTGACGGGTTCGTCGATGCCGAAGTCCCGGGACAGCTGCTCGTAGACCTCGGCGACCGGGCCGGTGGCGGACTTGGGCGGCAGGGGTCGCGTGTAGCGGAAGGGTGTGGACATGCACAGCAGCCTGCCCCCCGGCCTCGGGCGCGGTCGTCGTACGGCCGAAGGGAGTTGGCGCTGCGTCCGGGAGCGCGGGCCGGGCCGGGGACTACTACGGGGGGAGTAGCGGGGGAGTTGTCCACAGGGCTGACGCCGGTGTCGGGGCGCCGGTCTAGCGTGTGGGCATGAGCGGGCACCCGGTCGATTCGGCCATCTCCCAACGGCTCGCCGACCTGGCCCTCGTGGTCGTGGTCGGCGCCCTCGTCGTGGCCGCGGCGGCTCTCGACGCGGACACGACCGCCCTCGACTTCGGGTTCCTCGTGGTGAGCGCGGCCGCGCTCGCGTTCCACCGCACGGCCCCGCTGGTGGTGCTGGCCGTGGCCACGGTGAGCGGGGCGGCCTACGTCCTGCACGCCCACCCGGGCCCCCTCGGCGCGCTGTCCGTCTTCGCCGCCGTGCACCTGGCCTCCAAGACCCACATCAGCCGCGCGATGACCAAGCTGGGCGCCCGGGACCGGGCCCAACTGGTCGTGTTCGCCTACGAGTCGGGGCTGGTGACGGCACGCGGCTCCTGAGGTCCGGGCGCCCGGGAATGAAAGGATCCGTGACCGTGACCGCTTCGGACCGGCCGAGGCGCGCCCCACCAATGAGGTGAGAGATGTCGTTCACCACCCGGCCGACCCTCCAGGGCACCTTCGGCATGGTGTCCTCCACCCACTGGCTGGCCTCGCAGTCGGCGATGGCGGTGCTGGAGGACGGCGGCAACGCGTACGACGCGGCGGTGGCCGGCGCCTTCGTGCTGCACGTCGTCGAGCCGCACCTCAACGGGCCCGCCGGCGAGGTGCCGATCCTGCTCGCGCCCGCCGGAGGACAGGTGCGGGTGCTGTGCGGTCAGGGCGTCGCGCCGGCCGGGGCGAGCGTCGCCCACTACAAGGGACTGGGCCTGGATCTCGTCCCCGGCACCGGACCCCTCGCCGCCGCGGTCCCCGGCGCCTTCGACGCCTGGATGCTGCTGCTCCGTGACCACGGCACGAAGTCCCTCGTCGACGTCCTCAGGTACGCCATCGGGTACGCCGAGGACGGGCACGCGCCCGTGGAGAACGTCGGCGCGACCGTCGAGAGCGTACGGGAGCTGTTCGAGACGGAGTGGACCTCGTCGGCGGAGCTGTATCTGCCGGGCGGGAAGGCCCCGCGGCCGGGCGAGCTGTTCCGCAACCCGGCCCTCGCCGCCACCTGGAAGCGGCTGATCGACGAGGTGGCGGGGGCGGGTGGCCGGGTCGCGCAGATCGAGGCGGCACGCGAGGTGTGGCGTACCGGGTTCATCGCCGAGGCGCTCGTGCGGCAGGCGCAACGGCCCACCCTGGACACCAGCGGCGCGCGGCACTCCGGCACGCTCACGGCCGCCGATCTCGCGGGGTGGTCCGCGACCTACGAGGCTCCGGCGACGTACGACTGGAACGGCTGGACCCTGTGCAAGGCCGGCCCCTGGAGCCAGGGCCCGGTCCTCCTCCAGCAGCTCGCGCTTCTGCCGCCCGAGCTGCCGCGGTACGGGTCCGCCGAGTACGTCCATCTGCTGGTCGAGGGCTGCAAGCTGGCCATGGCCGACCGGGAGGCCTGGTACGGGGACGCCGCCGAGGTGCCGCTCGCCGAGCTGCTGTCGGCCGAGTACAACGCGGGGCGACGTGAACTCGTCGGAGACAAGGCCTCGTACGAGCTGCGGCCGGGCAGCCCCGGCGGGCGCGCCCCGCGACTCAGCGCACACGCGTACGTGGTCGTCACCGACGAGCCCGGGTTCAGTCCGATGGGGGTGGGGGAGCCCACGGTCGCGAAGAACCCCACGTCCCCCGTACCGGGTGAGCCCGAGACCGGTCCCGACGGCACCACCCGGGGCGACACCTGCCACCTCGACGTCGTCGACCGCTGGGGCAACATGGTCGCCGCCACGCCCAGCGGCGGGTGGCTCCAGTCCAACCCCGTCGTGCCCGAACTGGGCTTCCCGCTCGGCACCCGGCTCCAGATGACCTGGCTGGAGGAGGGCCTGCCGAACTCCCTCACGCCCGGCCGCCGCCCCCGCACCACCCTCACGCCCTCGATCGCCCTGCGCGCCGGGGTGCCCGTCCTGGCCTTCGGCACCCCTGGCGGGGACCAGCAGGACCAGTGGCAGCTGCACTTCTTCCTGGCCGTCGCCCTGCGCTCCCCGGTCCGCGGCGGTCTCGACCTCCAGGGCGCGATCGACGCCCCGAACTGGCACAACGACAGCTTCCCCGGGTCGTTCTATCCGCGGGGTATGCGGCCGGGGAGCCTCACCGTGGAGGCGCGGACGGACCCCCGGGTGGTCGAGGAGCTGCGGCGGCGGGGGCACGACGTCACCGTGGGGGAGCCCTGGTCGGAGGGACGGTTGTGCGCGGTGGCACGGGATCCGGAGACGGGGGTGCTGTCGGCGGCGGCCAATCCGCGGGGGATGCAGGGGTATGCGGTGGGACGGTGACAGATATGCATCATTTGTACTGATTTAAGCGCCCGTTGTCTCCGCATTGCCGGTGTTCACGGTGATTGCACCCGCCCTTTACCGGGCGGGTGGGGATTGTCAGACCGTCGTGCTCTCATGGAGTCATGATCGGAGACACGGAAACCATCGACGAGTTTCTCGACCGGCACGCGGGCGACGTGGAAGAGGCGGTGCGCAAGGCCGCCGCGGCCGAGGTCATGCCGCGCTTCCGGCGGCTCGCCGCGCACGAGGTCGACCAGAAGGCCGGCCCGCACGACCTGGTCACGGACGCCGACCGGCTGGCCGAGCAGTACCTCACCGAGGTGCTCGGCCCCCTCCTGCCCGGCTCCCTCGTGGTCGGCGAGGAGGCGGTCCACGCCAACCCGGCGTCGTACGAGGCGCTGCAGGGCGACACCCCCGTCTGGATAGTCGACCCCGTCGACGGCACCCGGCAGTTCGTGCACGGCGACCCCGGCTTCTGCATGCTGGTCGCGCTCGCGAGGAGCGGCGTCCTGCTCGCCTCCTGGACCTACGCACCGGCCCGGGACCAACTGGCCACGGCGATACGCGGCCGGGGCGCGTTCCTCGACGGCGAGCGGCTGCGCGCGGGCGTCCCCGACCAGGGCCGCGACCTCCAAGTGGCCACCTCCCACCCGGACTACACGACGGACGAGCAGAAGCGCGGCCTGCTGGGCCTGTGGACGGACGGAGTCGCACCGCGTCCGTGCGGCTCGGCCGGACTGGAGTATCTCGCCGTCGCCCGGGGCGAGTCGGACGCCGTGGCGTTCTCCTGGGAGGCGGCCTGGGACCACGCGGCGGGCCTGCTGCTGGTCGAGGAGGCGGGCGGCGCCCATCTGACTCTCACCGGCGAACCGTTCAGCATCAAGGGCGGCAACACCCTCCCCTTCACCGCGGCCCGCGACGCGGCGACGGCCCGGCGGGTGAGGGGGCTGCTGGCGGGCGAGGCCTGACGCGACGGCTGAGCCGCAGGCCGGAGTCATGTCCGGAGCGGGGCGGAGCGGAACCGAGGCCGGAGCCGGAGCCGGAGCCGGAGCCGGGGGACCGTCGGACGAGGTCGAGGACGAGGTCGAGGTCGAGGTCGCGGGCACGGTCAGCTCAGGACTCTGCGGGGGCAGGCTCCAGTCCCTAAAGCCGACCCGCCCCCGTCCCGACCCCCATCCCCGCCCCCCCGCTCCCCCGACTTACCCCCACGCCCCGAGACTGTCGGTCCCCCGGCATATCCTGATCCTCTGGCCATCGGCTGACGAAGGGGTCCGAAGGTGCCGTCGATGCTCGATGCGGTCGTGGTGGGTGCGGGGCCGAACGGACTGACGGCTGCCGTGGAGCTGGCCCGCCGCGGCTTCTCCGTGGCCGTCTTCGAGGCGCGCGGCACCGTGGGCGGGGGAGCCCGCACCGAGGAGCTGACCCTCCCCGGCTTCCGGCACGACCCGTGTTCCGCGGCCCACCCCCTCGGTATCAACTCCCCGGCGTTCCGCGCCCTGCCCCTGGAGCGCTACGGCCTGGAGTGGCTGCACGCCGAGCTGCCCATGGCGCATCCCTTCACCGACGGCACCGCCGCCGTGCTGTCGAGGTCGGTCGCCGAGACGGCCGCCTCGTTCGGGCCGCGTGACGCGGGGACGTACCGAAGGCTCGTCGAGCCGTTCCTGCCCAAGTGGGACACCCTGGCCCGCGACTTCATGTCCCTGCCCGCGACCGCGCTGCCCCGCGACCCGGTCACCCTGGCCCGCTTCGGTCTGGTCGGCCTGCCCCCCTCGACCTGGCTGATGCGCCGCTTCCGCGACGAGCGCGCGAAGACGCTGTTCGCCGGACTCGTCGCGCATGTCATGGCCCCGCTCAGCGGCTTCGCCACCGGCGCCATCGGTCTGGTCTTCGCCCTCGCGGCCCACGCGCGCGGCTGGCCCGTGGCGCGCGGCGGCTCCCAGTCGATCTCCGACGCGCTCGCCGCGTACCTCGACGACCTCGGCGGCAGCGTCCACACCGACTACGAGGTCAAGCGGCTCGACGATCTGCCGCCGGCCCGCGCGTACGTCTTCGACACCTCGCCGACCGCCCTGGCCCGCATCGCCGGCTTCGGCACCTACTACGAGGGCTACCGCTACGGCCCGGGCGTCTTCAAGGTCGACTACGCCCTCGACGGCCCGGTGCCGTGGACCGCGAAGGAGGCGCGCGGCGCGGGCACCGTGCAGATCGGCGCCGACAGCGCGGAGATCGGTACCGCGCTGCGAGCCGCTTCCCGGGAGGGCCGTGCGCCCGACAGACCGTTCATGATCACTGTGCAGCCCAGTGTCGTCGACCCGAGCCGGGCCCCCGCCGGGAAGCACGTGTTCTGGGTCTACGGCCATGTGCCCAGCGGCTGGACCGGCGACCTCACCGACGCCATGGAGCGCCAACTGGAGCGCTTCGCCCCGGGGTTCCGTGACCGTGTCCTCGCCCGTGCCACCGCGGGCCCGCCCGAACTCGCCGCGCGCAACGCCAACTACGTCGGCGGCGACATCGGCTCCGGCGCGGTCACCGGGCTCCAGACCCTGCTGCGTCCCAAGCTCTCCCTGTCCCCGTACGGCACCCCCCACCCGGCCGTCTTCATCTGCTCGTCGGCGACCCCACCGGGACCGGGCGTGCACGGCATGTCGGGACACAACGCCGCGAAGGCCGTATGGCGCAGGCTGCGACAGCAGACCTGAGGGAGATCGATACCGGGCTGCCCCCGGCTGGGCGGGCTGGAAGAGTGGCGGTCATGACCACCATCAGGCTCGTCCAGGGCGACATCACCCGAGAGAGCGCCGACGCGATCGTCAACGCCGCCAACTCCTCCCTGCTCGGCGGAGGAGGAGTCGACGGGGCCATCCACCGCCGCGGTGGCCCCGCGATCCTCGCCGACTGCCGTAAGTTGCGTGCCTCGCACTACGGCAAGGGCCTGCCGACCGGAAAGGCGGTGGCCACCACGGCGGGCGACCTGGACGCGCGCTGGGTGATCCACACCGTCGGCCCCCGCTACAGCCATGAGGAGGACCGCTCGGAGCTGCTGGCCTCCTGCTACCGCGAGTCCCTGCGCGTCGCCGACGAACTGGGTGCCCGGACCGTCGCCTTCCCGGCCGTGTCCGCCGGCATCTACGGCTGGCCGATGGACGACGCCGCCCGGATCGCGGTGGAGACCGTACGGGAGACGGAGACCGCGGTCGAGGAGGTCCGGTTCGTGCTGTTCGACGAGAAGGCGTACCGGGCGTTCGAGGGGCAGGTCGCCTGACGCCGGAGGGCCCGTACCCCGACGGCCGAACGGCGCCGGACGAGGCAAACGGGGGAGCGCGGAGGAAAAGTGCCTGTTCAGAGCCCTCTTGAGGTGGTGCGTGGCCGGGCGTCGGGCCCGCGATCGGTTGCGGGACATCTGGCCGGTTCTCACGGTGGGCCTTACGAAACCCTTCGAAAGGACCCCGCATGCGCCCCCTCGTCCCCCGCGGCCTTCTCCTGCCGTCCCTGGTCTGTGCCGCGCTGATCCTCGGCCCGGTCGGCACCGCGGCCGCCGCCGTCGACGCAGGCCGCGGCGCGTCGGACCACGGAGTGGCCCAGACAGCCAGCGCGTACGGCATCGACGACGCGGACACCCTGACGGACCGCCTCGACACGCTGAACCGGTCCGGGGACGCCGGTCTCCTCCAGCCTCTGCAGCCCCTCCTGGATGCCGTCACCGGCCTCATCGGCCTGAACGGCAGCAACCTCGACGCGAGCGAGGCGGCCGCCCAAGCGACGGCCGTGAAGGCGGCGAACACCGAGGTCCGGGAACGGCTGCGGCAGCAGAGCGGCACGGATCGGGCCGCGGCGGCGGCCGACCCGGTCTCCGACCTCCTGGACTCGCTCCAGTCCACGATCGACGACCTGCTCAAGTCGCTGACCTCGCTGGACCTGAACGGTGTGGTGGGCTCGGTCACCGGCCTCCTGGGCGCCGTGGTCGGGACCGTCACCGGACTCCTCGGCGGCGGACTGCCCTCCTTGCCGGCCGCCGACTGACCCGAAGGCGGCACCGCACCGGCGACGGCACCGCACCGGCCGCAGCACCGCACCCCACGGCACCCCCGCGTGAACGCACGCGGGGGTGCCGCATGTCGTCATGTCCCCAGGACCACACAAAGACCGACAGAGTCATTGCCTCGGCAGTCTTCGGGATCTAGGTTGAGTCGCATCCTGTGCCCCAAAGTCACCAATAACGCACAGGAATTGACGCTCCCTCAGTACGTACACCGCACTGTCGTCCCGAGGAAGGTTCCACCGATGCCCCACCCGTATCTGCCTGCCCTCCTCAGCCGCAGGCGTCTGCTGGAGTCGGGGGCCGCCGTCCTCGGCGCCCTCGCGTTCTCCTCCGGACCCCTGGCCGGTCGCGGCCACGCGGCGGAGGGCGCCCCGGAGTGGAACGGCGCCATCGACCTCTTCCGGGTGGGCACCCAGCCCCCGCACACCACCCTCATGCCGTACGCCGACGTCGGCCAGGCGCTCGCCGCCGACCGCACCCGCTCGCCGTACCGCGTGAGCCTCGACGGCAAGTGGAAGTTCGCCTACGCCGCCCGTCCCGCCGACCGCGACACCGACTTCTACCGCACCGACGTGGACGACACGGGCTGGGACACCATTCCTGTCCCCTCGGTGTGGCAGGTGCATGGCTACGACTTCCCGATCTACATCAACATCACCTACCCGTGGTGGGGCCCCAACGGTCTGGGCGAGGAGGCGCAGCCGCCCGCCGCCCCGACCCGCTACAACCCGGTCGGTCAGTACCGGCGCACCTTCACCGTCCCGGAGGACTGGTCCGGACGGCGGACCTTCCTGCACTTCGAGGGCGTCAAGTCGGCCCACTACGTGTGGATCAACGGAGAACTCGTCGGCTACCACGAGGATTCCTACACGCCCGCCGAGTACGACATCACGCCGCACCTCAAGCCGGGCACCAACCAGATCGCGGTCGAGGTCTACCGCTACTCCGACGGGGACTGGCTGGAGGACCAGGACATGATCCGGCTGAGCGGCATCTTCCGCTCGGTCTACCTCTACTCCACCCCGGCCGTCCACCTGCGCGACTTCAAGCTGGACACCCCGCTCGGCGACGACTACACATCCGCCCAGCTCTCGGTCACCGCCAGCGTGCGCGACTACGGCGGCGGCAACGCGGGCCGCTACACGGTCGAGACGCAGCTCTACGACTCGGGCGGCCACGCGGTCTGGTCGCGCCCGCTCCAGCAGGCCGTCGCGCTCGACGCGGGCGACGAGACGACCGTACAGGCGGCGAAGGCCGTACCCGCGCCCAAGCTGTGGTCGGCGGAGCACCCGAACCTGTACACCGCCGTTCTGCGGCTGCGCGACCCCGCAGGCAAGGTGATCGAGACGCTGTCGCACCGCGTCGGCCTGCGGGAGTTCGCCCTGAAGGACGGGCTGGTGCGCATCAACGGCAAGCCCATCTCCTTCCGCGGCACCAACCGCCACGAGATGCACCCCGACCGCGGCACCGCGCTCACCCGCGCGGACCTCGTGAAGGACATCACGATCATCAAGCGGATGAACATCAACTCCGTCCGCACCTCCCACTACCCCAACAACCCGCTCTGGCTCGAACTCGCCGACGAGTACGGCCTGTACCTCGTCGGCGAGACCAACCTGGAGACCCACGGCATCCGCGACGAGTACCCCGGCGACCACCCCGACTGGAGCGCGGCCTGTGTGGCGCGCGCCCAGAACATGGTCCACCGCGACAAGAACCACGCCTCGGTGGTGATCTGGTCGCTGGGCAACGAGGCGGGCGGCGGCAGCACCTTCGTGAACATGCGCGACTGGATCAAGTCGTACGACACCACCCGCGTCGTCCAGTACGAGGGCGACGACGGGCCCACCATCAGCGACATCCGCTCGGAGATGTACGAAAGCCCCGCACGTGTGGAGCAGCGTGCCAAGGACACCTCCGACACCCGGCCGTACGTGATGATCGAGTACTGCCACGCGATGGGGAACTCCAACGGCAACTTCAAGAAGTACTGGGACATCGTCCGCCGCTACCCGGTCCTCCAGGGTGGCTGGATCTGGGACTTCGTCGACCAGTCCCTCAGTGAGCCCGTCCCCGTACGCCAGTTGCTGACCGAGAGCGGGCCCGGCGCCCTGAAGGGCGAAGTGCTGCCCGCGCGCGCCAGGTTCGACCGCGACATGGGCGTCTCCGGTGGCACGGTCTTCGCCCGCGACGCCCGCCTCGACCTCACCGGCTCACTGACCCTGGAGGCCTGGTTCACCCCGAAGGTGACGGGCAGTCACCAGCCGGTCATCGCCAAGGGCGACACCCACTACGCGCTCAAGCAGTCCGGGAAGACAATGGAGTTCTTCCTCTACGGCGGGGGCCAGTGGATCACCACCACCTGGGCGCTCCCGGACGACTGGACGGGCCGGGAGCACCATGTCGCCGGTGTCTTCGACGCGGCCGCGGGCACGCTGACCCTCCATGTGGACGGCCAGGTCAGGGCCACCCGGACCACCACCCAGAAGCCGAGCAGCAACACGGCGCCCCTCGCGCTGGCCGTCGATGTCGACAACCCCACAAGGGAGTTCAGCGGCACGATCAGGAAGGCGCGCGTGTACGCCCGTGCCCTGACCGCCGCCGAACTGGCCTCGGACGGCCGGGGCCCCGGCGACGAGGGTGTGCGGTTCTGGTTCGACGCGGCGACCGTGGGGCTCACCGAGAAGCGGCCCGCCCAGAAGACCTTCTTCGCCTTCGGCGGCGACTGGGGCGACAACCCCAACGACGGTGCCTTCGTCGCGGACGGCATCGTCACCGCCGACCGCGGCCACACCGGCAAGGCCGCCGAGGTCAAGCGGATCTACCAGGCGGTCCAGGCGGCCTGGGCCCCGGGTGGGGCGGCGGTGACCCTGAGGAATGAGAACCTCTTCACCAACCTGCGAGATTTCGAAGGCAGTTGGACGCTCAGCGCTGACGGCAAGGTGGTGCAGCGCGGGAAGCTGACCCGGGACCAGCTGAACGTGGCCCCGCTGTCGAGCAAGGACATCACCGTCCCGTACAAGCTCCCGAGCACCCCCGCGCCGGGCACGGAGTACCACCTCCGGCTCTCCTTCGCCACCAGGGAGTCCACGCCCTGGGCCCGCGCCGGCTTCGAGGTGGCCGCGCAGCAGCTCGCCGTGGACGCGAACAGCCCGGCGGTGACGCCGGTGCCGCTCGCGAAGGTCCCGGCACTGAAGTACAAGGACGCCGCGGGCCAAGTCGACGTCACCGGCAAGGACTTCTCCGTCACCGTCGACAAGAGCAGCGGGACCATCACGTCGTACCAGGCGCACGGCACCCGTCTGATCACCTCCGGTCCCGTCCCGAACTTCTGGCGGGCGCCCACCGACAACGACCACGGCAACGGGCAGCACACCCGCAACCAGACCTGGCGCGACGCCGGTACGCACCGCAAGGTGACCGACGTGAGCGTGCGGGCCCTGCGGGACCGGGCCGTGGAGATCAAGGTGAGCGGCACCCTGCCGACGACGACCGAGTCGGCGTACAGCACGACCTACACCCTCTTCGGCAACGGTGAGATCAAGGTCGACAACACCCTGCACCCGGGGGCGAGTTCACTGCCGTACATCCCGGAGGTCGGCACGCTCCTGTTCCTGCCGCGCCGTCTGGACCGGCTGCACTACTACGGCCGCGGACCCGAGGAGAACCACTGGGACCGCAACGACGGTACGGACGTGGGCCTCTGGTCCGGGACCGTCGCCGAGCAGTGGACCTCCTACATCCGCCCGCAGGAGAACGGCAACAAGACCGACGTCCGCTGGGCCGCCCTGACCGGCCGGGACGGCGTGGGCCTGCTGGTCTCCGGCGAGCCCCTGCTGGAGGTCAACGCCTCGCACTTCACCCCGGAGGACCTGTCCAACGGGGTGCGCCACGACTACCAGCTCACCCCGCGTGACGCCGTCGTCCTGCGGGTCAACCACCGGCAGATGGGCGTCGGCGGTGACAACAGCTGGGGTGCGCACACCCACGACGAGTACAAGCTGTCCGCCGACCGGGACTACGCGTACACCTACCGGCTGCGGCCTCTGACCGACGTGGCCCGGGCGACGGCGGTTGCACGGCGGCCGACGGCCTCCGCCTAGTTCACCGCGTGGGTGGGGCGGCTCCGGACTCCCGGTAACGCCTCACCCACGTCGGCGAAGCAGGCCCACCGCGACCACCGGCCCGCAGGCAAGAAGGACCGCCAGCGCCCCGTACCCGTACGTCAGACTCGCCGCCGTGGCCACCCCGGCGACCAGCAACGGTCCGCCGGCGTCACCCAGTTCGCGTCCCAGCTCGGCCGCGCCCATCGTCTGCCCCAACCGTTCCCGCGGAGTCGACGAGGCGAGCGCCGCGAATCCCAGGGGAGTGATCAGCCCCGTTCCGACGCCGATCAGCGCGGCCGCCGGCAGGACGCCGGCGAGACCCGGCAGCATCGCGCAGCCCAGGCCGGCCGCCGCCAGCAGCAACCCGGCGGTCAACCCGCCCCGTACCGTGATCCGGCCCGCGTCCAACGCCCGCCCGGCGCGCGGCTGTACGACCGCCGCGCAGGCCGCGAGCACCGACACCGCGGCCCCCGTCGCCAGCGTGCCCAGTCCCGCCACCGCGCCCGACACGGGCAGGAAGCCCACGCCCACCGACAGCGCGGCGGTCGCCCCGGCCAGCGCGGCCGTCGGGACCAGGAACACCGGGTCGGCCAGCCGCCGCGCCAGGTCGAGGACGGTCTGCCGGGCCCGGGGCAGGGGTGGCACGACGGGTACGGCGATCAGCGCCCACCCCGCCACGGCCGCGCCCAGCACCGCCAGCACGGTGAACAGCAGCCGCAGTCCGCCCGTCCACACGAGCACCCCGCCGAGCAGCGGGCCCAGGGTGTAACCGACGGACTTGTAGAAGCCGTAACTCCCGAAGGCCCGCCCCTGCTTGGCGGCCGGATTCAGCCGGGACACCAGTGCGGACGCGGCGGGCGAGAAGGCGGAGGCCGCCGCCCCCTGCCCGAGCCGCGCGGCCCACAGCCAGCCGGGGCTGTCGGCGAGGGCGTAGAGGGCGGACGCGACGGCGAAGGCGACCAGTCCGCCGAGCAGCAAGGGACGCGCCCCGATCCGGTCGGCGAGCGTGCCGAACACCGGCTTGAGCACGACCTCGGCACCGTCGTACAGGGCGAGCAGGCCGCCCAGCACGAGCAGCGAGGTGACCGCGTCCGACGAGTCCGCGCCGAGGTTCGCGGCGATGCCGTGCGCGCCGAAGGCGGTGGTGAACCCGGCCGCGTACAGCGGCCACATCACCTGCCGGGGCGGCTCACTCGGTGGTGTCACTGAGGCCCAGCCGCAGATGTTCCACGTGGTAGACGGCCTGGTCGAGCAACTCGGCGACATGGTGGTCGTGCAGCGCGTACACCACCGACCGGCCCCGGCGCTCGCCCACGACCAGGCCCAGGTTGCGCAGCAACCGCAGCTGGTGCGAGCACGCCGACTGCTCCATCCCCACCTCGGCGGCCAACTCCGTGGCCGGCAGCGGTCCTTCGCGCAGCCGCGCGAGGATCAGCAGGCGGGAGGGGGTGGACAGGGCCTGGAGGGTGGTGGCCATCTTGGCCACGTTCGCCGCGTCCAGACGTACGCGCTCGGCGGTTTCCTGCGCGGTGGTGACGGCTCCATGACCCATGGGCGGCATCTTACCCATCGCACATGAACAGATGAATGAGTCTTCATGTATTCCTGTATGGTGCTCGGGTGTCCACGACTCTCGCTCCCGTTCGTGCCCCCTCGCCCGCGCACCCGGCACCGAGCCGCCGCACCCGGGTGCTCGCCCTCCCCGAGGCCCGCTGGGCGCTGGCGTCGACCGCCGCGTTCCTGCTCGCTCTCGCCCTGGACCTCGGCGGTCTGCCGTGGTGGGCGTACGGCCCGCTGTACGCGCTCGCCTATGCCACCGGCGGCTGGGAGCCGGCCCTCGAAGGGCTCAGGGCGCTGCGTGAGCGGACCCTGGACGTCGACCTGCTGATGATCGGAGCGGCGCTCGGCGCGGCAGCGATCGGCCAGGTCCTGGACGGCGCCCTGCTGATCGTCATCTTCGCCACCTCCGGCGCCCTGGAGGCACTGGCCACCGCCCGCACCGCCGACTCGGTGCGCGGCCTGCTCGACCTCGCGCCCACGACGGCCACCCGGGTGACGGAGAACGCCGAGGAGTCCGTCCCGACGAGCGAACTCGCCGTCGGAGACGTCCTGTTGATCCGGCCCGGCGAGCGCATCGGCGCCGACGGCCGGGTCCTGGACGGCGCGAGCGAGGCCGACCAGGCCACCATCACCGGCGAACCACTCCCGGTCGCCAAGGGCCCCGGCGACGAGGTCTTCGCCGGCACCCTCAACGGCACCGGCGCACTGCGTGTCCGCGTCGAGCGCGACCCCGCCGACTCCGTGATCGCCCGCATCGTGACCCTGGTCGAGGACGCCTCGCGCACCAAGGCGCCGACACAGCTGTTCATCGAGAAGATCGAGCAGCGGTACGCGGTGGGGATCGTGGCGGCCACCTTCGGCGTGCCGCTGCTGTTCGGCGCCGACCTCACGGACGCGCTGCTGCGCGCCATGACCTTCATGATCGTCGCCTCGCCGTGCGCGGTCGTCCTCGCGACCATGCCGCCCCTGCTCTCGGCCATCGCGAACGCCGGGCGGCACGGCGTCCTGGTGAAGTCGGCGGTCGCGATGGAGCGGCTGGGCGAGGTGGACGCCGTGGCCCTCGACAAGACGGGCACGCTGACGGAGGGCGCCCCGGAGATCTCGGCCGTACGGCCGCTGCCGGGCTCCGGGCTGACTCCGGACGCCCTTCTCGCGCTGGCCGCCGCGGCCGAGCTCCCCAGCGAGCATCCGCTGGGGCGGGCCGTGGTGAGGGCGGCGCAGGAGCGGGGGCTGCGGATCGCGGACGCGCGGGACTTCGTCGCCGTGCCCGGGCACGGGGTGACGGCGGTCGTCGGAGGGCGGACGATCGAGGTCGGCCGGGCCGATGGCCCCTCGGGCCTCGTCCTTCCGGATGCCGGCGCGGGCCGCCCCGAGGACAGGGCCGCCCGCCGTGCCGAGACCGTGGATGCCGGCACCGAGGGGAGCACGGCCGTCGCCGGCCCCGACGCGCTGGGCTCCCGCGCCGAGGCCGGCGCCACCGTCGTCCTCGCCATGGGTGCCGGTACCGAGGGGAGCGCGGTCGCCGATGATCCTGAGGTGGTGTTTCCCCGCGCCGCGGCCGGCGCCACCGTCGTCCTCGTGACCGGCGACGGCGTCCCCCTCGGGACCCTCGCACTCACCGACCGCCTCCGCCCGCACGCCCCCGCCGCCACCGCCGCGCTCACCGCCCTGACCGGCACCGCCCCCGTCCTGCTCACCGGCGACAACGCGCGGGCCGCCGTGCGGGTCGCCGAGGCCACCGGCCTGGTGGACGTCCGTGCCGACCTGCTGCCCGAGGGCAAGGTGGACGCCGTCCGGGAGCTCCAGGACGCCGGGTGCAAGGTGCTGTTCGTCGGGGACGGAGTCAACGACGCACCCGCGCTCGCCGCCGCCCACTCCGGCATCGCGATGGGCCGGGCGGGCTCGGACCTCGCGCTGGAGACGGCGGACGCGGTCGTCGTACGGGACGAGCTCGCGACCGTTCCGGCGGTGGTACGGCTGTCCCGGGCCGCCCGCAGACTGGTCCTCCAGAACCTGGTGATCGCGGGTGCCTTCATCACCGGGCTCGTCCTATGGGACCTCCTCGGCCGCCTCCCGCTGCCGCTCGGGGTCGCCGGGCACGAGGGCTCGACGGTCCTCGTCGGTCTGAACGGACTGCGGCTGCTGCGCGAGTCCGCGTGGCGACCTGGGCAGGTCCCGTCCCAGGGCACGCGAGGTTGATGTCGGATTCTCGCCAGCCCGGCTCTGCCGGGTGGTCGATGCTGGACGCATGCAGACGGGGATGTACACCGAGACCGAGCGCTGTGTGCGCGCCGTGCAGTCCAAGGACGCGCGGTTCGACGGCTGGTTCTTCACCGCCGTCCTGACGACCCGCATCTACTGCCGGCCGAGCTGCCCGGTCGTCCCGCCCAAGCCCGAGAACATGACCTTCTATCCGAGCGCGGCGGCCTGCCAGCAGGCGGGATTCCGGGCCTGCAAGCGCTGCCGCCCCGACACCAGCCCGGGCTCCCCGGAGTGGAACCAGCGTGCCGACCTCGTGGCCCGCGCGATGCGGCTGATCGCCGACGGCGTGGTCGACCGCGAGGGCGTGCCCGGCCTCGCCGCCCGCCTCGGCTACAGCACCCGGCAGGTCGAACGCCAGCTCCTCGCCGAACTCGGCGCCGGCCCGCTCGCCCTCGCCCGCGCCCAGCGCGCCCAGACGGCGAGGATCCTCATCGAGACCACCGCGCTCCCGATGGCCGACATCGCCTTCGCGGCCGGCTTCTCCGCGATCCGCACCTTCAACGACACCGTGCGCGAGGTCTTCGCGCTCGCACCGGGCGAGCTGCGCACACGCGCCGCGAAGAGGACCGCGCCGGACCCGCCGGACACCCCCGGCTTCCTGTCCCTGCGCCTGCCGTTCCGCGTCCCCCTCAACCCCGACAACCTCTTCGGCCACCTCGCGGCCACCGCCGTCCCGGGTGTGGAGGAGTGGCGGGACGGCGCGTACCGGCGCACGCTGCGACTGCCGTACGGACACGGCGTCGTGGCCCTCACGCCCCGCCCCGACCACATCGCCTGCCGATTGACGCTGAGCGACCTTCGCGACCTGACCGTCGCCATCAGCCGCTGCCGCCGGCTGCTCGACCTGGACGCCGACCCGGTGGCGATCGACGACCAGCTGCGCACGGACCCGCTGCTGGCCCCCCTGGTGGACAAGGCGCCCGGCCGACGCGTCCCGCGCACGGTCGACGAGGCGGAGTTCGCCGTACGGGCCGTGCTGGGCCAGCAGGTCTCCACGGCGGCGGCCCGCACCCACGCGGGCCGGTTGGTCACCGCGCACGGCGAACCGGTGGACGACCCGGAGGGGGGTCTCACGCACCTGTTCCCGTCCCCCGAGGCACTGGCCGCGCTCGACCCCACCACGCTCGCCATGCCCCGTACCCGGCGCACGACCTTCACCACCCTGGTGAACCAACTGGCCGACGGCAGACTTCAGTTGGGCGTCGAGCAGGACTGGTCCGAGACCCGTGCCCGCCTCCTCGCCCTCCCCGGCTTCGGCCCCTGGACGGTCGACGTCATCGCCATGCGCGGCCTCGGTGACCCGGACGCCTTCCTCCCGACCGACCTCGGCATCCGCCGCGCCGCCCAGGAGTTGGGCCTGCCCTCCACCCCGGCCGCGCTGACGGCCCGCGCGGCGGCCTGGCAGCCCTGGCGGGCCTACGCGGTCCAGTACCTGTGGGCCACCGACAGCCACCCGATCAACTTCCTCCCCGTGTAAGGACGTTCGATGAAGCAGCACACCGTGATCGACAGCCCCTACGGTCCGCTGACCCTCGTCGCCGACGACGGCGTCCTGTGCGGCCTCTACATGACCGACCAGCGCCACCGCCCGCCGGACGATACCTTCGGCACGCCGGACGACGGATGGTCCAAGGAGGCCGAGGACCAGCTGACGGCGTACTTCCAGGGCGAGTTGAAGGAGTTCACCCTGGAACTGCGCCTGCACGGAACACCGTTCCAGCGCACGGTCTGGGAACAGCTGCGCCGGATCCCGCACGGCGAGACCCGCACCTACGGCGAACTCGCCGACGCCCTCGGCAACCCCAAGGCCTCCCGCGCGGTCGGCCTCGCCAACGGCAGGAACCCGATCGGCATCATCGTCCCCTGCCACCGCGTGGTCGGCGCGGACGGCAGCCTCACGGGCTACGGCGGCGGACTGGAACGCAAGCAGCGGCTGCTGGACTTCGAGCGGGGGGCGGCGCTGTTCTAGCGGCCGCTACCGGCGCTCACCCTGCGCAGCAGTTCGGGCAGTGCCGTGCCGATCGGCTCGCGGATCACCTCGTCGGCGCGGTCGTCGTACGGTGTCGGCTCGGCGTTGACGATGACGAGTCGGGCACCGTGGTCGGCGGCGACGCCCGCGAGGTCCGCAGCCGGCTGGACCTGGAGGGTGGTGCCGACGGCGATGAAGATCTGGCACGCCTTCGTGATGGCGACGGCCTCGCCGAGGACCACGGGGTCGAGACGCTCGCCGAACATCACGGTGGCCGACTTGAGGATGCCGCCGCAGGTCAGGCACGGCGGGTCCGCCTCGCCGGCCTCGACCCGGGCGAGCGCGTCCTCCATCGGGCCGCGGGCGTGGCACTTCGTGCACACCACCTGCCGTGCGGTGCCGTGCAGTTCGAGGACCTTGCGGGCGGGCAGCCCGGCGAGCTGGTGCAGCCCGTCCACGTTCTGCGTGATCACCCGCACCGGCACCCCGGACTTCTCCAGCCCGGCCACCGCCACGTGTGCGGTGTTGGGCTCGGCCTTCAGGGTCCGGTTCGAGCGCCGCATCTGCCACGAGCGGCGGCGGATCTCCGGATCGCCCATGTAGTAGTCGTACGTCACGAGCTTCTCGGCCTCGGGGTCCTTGCGCCACAGGCCGTTGGGGCCGCGGTAGTCGGGGATCCCGGAGTCGGTGGAGATTCCGGCGCCGCTGAGGAGGGCGACGAGGGGCTTGGTCATGGTGCCGAGGGTAGGACGGGTGATCCGGGTGCGGCGAACGGATATCCCACCCCCAGGGCGCGAGCAACCGTGAGGGCCGACCAGCGCGCCGGATCAGCCCACCCGGCGCCCGTTCTCCAGCTCCGCCGTCCCCGACCCCTGCGCCAGTACGTCCAGCGCGACCAGGACCCGGCGGCCGAGCCCGTCCGGCAGATACTCGGTCAGCTCCTCCTGCGGCACGAGCCGCCACGACAGCAGCTCCTCCTCCTGGAGCCGGATCGCCTTCAGGTCCTCCTCGCCGAGGACACCGCCGTCGTAGAGGTACGCCACCAGTGGCGGCCAGGGCGGCCGGTACACCCAGTCCACCGCGAGCAGCCGCCCGAGGTCGCGGTCGAGCCCGATCTCCTCAAGCGTCTCGCGACGCGCGCCCTGGCGCGGGGTCTCACCCTCGTCGGACTCGATCGTGCCGCCCGGAAGCGCCCAGCCCTCACGGTAGTTGGGCTCGACGAGCAGGACCCGGCCCGAGGCGTCACGGAAGAGAGCGGCGGCACCGGCGAGGATCCGGGGGAGACCGGCGATGTACGTGGCGAAGTCAGGGGTGGTGGTCACCCTCGAAGGGTAACCAGCATCCGCGGCCGCCCTCGCCAGGCTCAGCAGGCGGCCTCCGCCCCCGCCAACCGCACCGTCCGCTCGGCCAGTTCGCTGATGCGCACCCCGTCGAACCCGAACACCGCGCTGCGCACCCGGTCCTCCAGCGGGTCCTTCCACTGGTCCGGGATCGCCTCCGCCCCGGTGAGCACCCCGGCCACCGAACCCGCGGTCGCGCCGTTGGAGTCGGTGTCCAGGCCGCCCCGGACGGTGAGCGTGATGGTGCGGGTGAAGTCACCGTCGCCGTACAGCAGCCCGGCGGTCAGGACGGCCGCGTTGGGGATCGTGTGGATCCAGCCGAGCCCCGCGGTCTCCTCCGTGACGGTGGTCAGCGTGTCCTCCCAGGTCATCCGGGTGTCGTGCAGGGACGCCACCCGGCGTACCGTGCGGGCGAGGCGACTGCTCGCCGGGATCACCGCGAGCGCCTCGTCCACGGTCTGTCGCACGGTGTCGGCGGTGAACGCCGCCGAGATCAGCGCCGCCGCCCACATCGCCCCGTACACGCCGTTCCCGGTGTGCGAGAGCACCGCGTCCCGGCGGGCCAGCGAGGCTGCGCGGCGCGGGGCACCGGGGCAGGTCCAGCCGTAGATGTCGGCCCGGATCAGCGCCCCGATCCACTCCTGGCAGGGGTTGTCGTACGTCGCCGTCAGCGGCGGTTTCAGCCCGTTGGCCAGGTTGCGATAGGCGGCCCGCTCGGCGGTGAACGTCTGGAGATACGGCAGCCTCAGCAGCCACAGGTCACCCACCTGCTCGGTGCTGAAGCCGAAGCCGTGGGTCTCCAGGAGGTCGAGGCCGAGGATGGCGTAGTCGACGTCGTCGTCGCGGCAGCTGCCGTGGATGCGGCCGCGCACGCACTCGCGCCACTCGGGCCGCAGCTCGAAGCCGTCGCTCTCGCCGATGGGCTCGGGGAGGTAGTCGGTCAGGGGCAGCGCGGCGGCCTGCCGCAGATAGCGGTCGATCCGGTCCCGCGTCCACAGGTCGCCCTGCTCGACCGGCTTGCCGAGCATGTTGCCCGCGATTCGGCCGAGCCAGCCCCCGTGGATGCGGTCGGCGAGCTCTGGCTCAGTGCCCACAAGGGTCATAGCTCCGGTTTACCCCATTCCGGAGCACCGCACAGACGGTTCGCGGGGCCTTCTCAGGGGCTGGTCGGTGCATGACTCCGGGGGGCGTCTGCGGTTAAGGTCGCAGCGGCGCGACTGGCCTTGACGTGCGAGAGGCCCGGAGAGCAAGGGGAAATCGTGACACAGCGCGTGCTCATCGCCGCGGACAAGTTCAAGGGCTCGCTCACGGCCGTGCAGGTCGCCGAGCGGGTGACGGCCGGGCTGCGCCGGGTCGTGCCGGACCTGGAGATCGAGTCGCTGCCCGTCGCCGACGGCGGTGACGGCACCGTCGCCGCAGCGGTCGCGGCCGGTTTCGAGCGCCGGGAGGTGGCGGTCGCCGGGCCCCTCGGGCAGGAGACCACCGCCGCCTTCGCGGTCCGCGGGGAGACCGCAGTCGTCGAGATGGCCGAGGCCAGCGGCCTCCAGCGGCTGCCCGCGGGCGTCTTCGCTCCGCTCACGGCGTCGACGTACGGCTCCGGGGAGCTCCTGCGCGCCGCGCTGGACGCCGGCGCCCGCACGATCGTGTTCGGGGTCGGCGGCAGCGCCACCACCGACGGCGGTGCCGGAATGCTCTCCGCGCTCGGCGCCCGCTTCCTGGACGCCGACGGCGAGCCCGTGGCCCCCGGCGGCGCCGGTCTCGCCGACCTGGCCTCGGCCGACCTGTCGGGCCTGGACCCGCGGTTCGCGTCCGTCGAGTTCATCCTGGCCAGCGACGTCGACAACCCGCTGACCGGCCCCAAGGGCGCCCCCGCGGTCTACGGCCCGCAGAAGGGCGCCTCGCCGGACGACGTGGAGGCCCTGGACACCGCCCTCGCCCACTACGCGAAGGTGCTGGAGGAGGCCGTCGGCGCGAAGGCCGCCGAGTACGCCGCCTCGCCGGGTGCGGGCGCGGCCGGCGGCATCGGTTACGGCGCCCTCCTGCTCGGCGCCCGGTTCCGCCCCGGCATCGACGTCATGCTCGACGTCCTCGGCTTCGCGCCCGCCCTGGAGTGGGCGGACCTGGTGATCACCGGGGAGGGTTCCCTCGACGAGCAGACCTTGCACGGCAAGGCCCCGGCGGGCGTCGCCGCGGCCGCCCGCGCCAAGGACAAGGAGGTCGTCGCCGTGTGCGGCCGCCTCGCCCTCCCTCCGGAGGCCCTCGGCCGGGCGGGCATCCGCCGCGTCTACCCCCTCACCGACGCCGAGCCCGACATCCAGCGCTGCATCGCCGAAGCGGGCCCGATCCTGGAGGACGTGGCGGAGCGGATCGGTCGGGACTTCCTGGTCTGAGCCTGGCCGTGCCGGGTCGCCGGGGCATCCTGGTCCGGGCTCAGCCGCGGGCTCCCGACAACCGGTACGCGTCCAGCGCCAGCGTCATCTCGATCAGGTCCCGGGGCCGGGCCAGCGACCGGGACGTGAGCTGTTCCAGCCGCCGTAGCCGGTTGAAGACCGTGTTGCGGTGGCAATACAGCCGTCCGGCGGCCCGGCCCGCCGACCCCTCGCACACCAGCCATACGTCGAGGGTCTCCAGGAGCACGGCCCGGTCGGCGGGCTCCAGCTCAAGGAGCGCGCCGAACACGTCCTTGACCAGCCGGTCGGCCAGCTCCGGCTGGCTCACCACCAGCGCGGTCGGCATCCGCTGATCGAGGCGTACGACCGCGGTGGCGTCCGGCGGACACGTGCGCAGCGCCAGTTCGGCGAGCCGCCGGGCCCGGCCCAGCTCGGCGAGCCCCGGCACGACGGGGCTGATCCCGCCGGGCCCGGAGCAGCGCCCCTCCAGCGCACGCGCCACGCCGTCCAGACCCTGACCGGGAGCCAGGGCCACGACCGCCACCTCGCCGTCCGCCCGCATCCGCCAGATGAACCGGAACCCGGCGCCCCGCACCGGTCGCTCGGCCGCCTCCCGCCGCTCGGCCCGCAGCACCACCACCGCGTACGGGCCGTGCTCCGGCAGATCGAGCCCCGCCGCCGCCCGCGCCGCGAGCCCGGGAGTGACCTGCCCCTCCAGCAGGGCGTCGAGGAGCGCCTGGAGCTGTTCGTCCGTACGCCGTCTGAGCTCCGCCTCGGTGGCCCGATACGCCTCCGACGCGGCCTGCGCCTGCGCGTCCACCGCCGACCACACCATCGTCGTCGACCGCATCAGCGCCGCCAGCCGCTCCGGCTCCCGCCCGGCGGTCCCCTCCACGAGCGCGTCCCACACCAGATAGCCGGCGTTCCGGTACGCGTGCACCAGCAGGTCCAGCGGCAGGCCCTGGTGGGCCCGGCGCCGGCCCGCGTCCTCGGCGTACTCCAGGTCGCGGCGCGGCGAGTCCCGCGGCGCGGAGATCGTCTCGATGCCGATCCGTATCGCCTCCTCCGCCTCCCGCCACTGCTGGTCGTACGCCAGCACCTGTCCGTAGACGGGGGAGTGGTCGGTGAGTTGTCGCAGGTGCTCGTCGACCAGCTCCGGCACCCGATCCAGCAGCGCCGTGCAGGACTCCGCGAGCAGCTTCCAGTCGTGACCGGTCCGCGGCCGTCGCCCTCCCATGTGGGGAGGATGCCACCGGGGCCCGGCCGCGCACAGGCCCCTGACACGCGGTGTTGTGCGCGCGCACAACGGCGGCACCGGCCCGCTGGGCACCCGCAGCGATTCCGCCGCGGGCCGTGGACGCACGCCCGCGCCGGTGCTGGGGTGAGCGCCACACCGAATGCGGACAAGGGGGGAGCCCATGACCGGAGCCGGACTGGTCGTCCGCGACCTGTCGGTCGGATACGGCCCCGTGCGCGCCCTGCGCCGGGTGTCCCTGGAGGTGCCCGAGGGCGCCGTGGTGACGGTGCTCGGCGGCAACGGCGCGGGCAAGTCCACCCTGCTGCGCGCGATCAGCCGGACCCTCGCCTTCCACGGCGGCGCGGTCACCGCGGGCACGGTCACCCTGGACGGCCGCCGCCTCGACGCCCTTCCACCCGATCGGGTGGTCGCCGCCGGAGTCTGCCAAGTACCGGAAGGCAGACGGGTGTTCGCGCGCATGACGGTCTCCGACAACCTCCGCGCGGGCGCCCTCGGCGGCACCCGCGCGGGACGGTCCGCGGCCCTTGACCGGGTGCACGAACTGTTCCCCGTACTCGCCGAACGCACCGCGCAGCGCGCCGGACTCCTCTCCGGCGGCGAACAACAGATGCTCGCCGTCGCCCGCGCCCTCATGGCCACCCCTCGCGTCCTGCTCCTCGACGAACCCTCCCTCGGCCTCGCCCCGCTCATGGCCCGGCGGATCGCCGACACCGTCCGCGAGATCAACACCCAGGGCACCTCCGTCCTGCTCGTCGAACAGAACGCGGCCCTCGCCCTGCGGCTCGCCACGCGCGCGTACGTCCTCGAAGTCGGCGAGGTCACCCTGTCGGGCCCGACCGCCGAACTCGCCGCCTCCGACGAGGTCCGCCGCCGCTACCTCGGCGTGGTCGACGAGGACGCGGCGGCCGACGCGGACCGGGCGACGGACCGGACCCTCACGCGATGGAAGGGGTGAGCGCGATGGACGCCCTGGAGGTCCGCGGGCTGACCGTCCGCTTCGCCGGACTCACCGCTCTCGACGACGTCGACTTCACCGTCCGCCCCGGCACCGTCCACGCCCTCATCGGCCCCAACGGCGCCGGAAAGTCCACCTGCTTCAACGTCCTGTCCGGCGTCTACCGGGCCACCGCGGGCAGCGTCCGCTTCGGCGCGCACGAACTCACCGGCATGCCCGCGCACCGCATCGCCGCTCTCGGTGTCGCCCGCATCTTCCAGAACCTCGCGCTGCCGCCCCGCGCCTCGGTCGAGGACTGTCTGCTCCTCGGCCGGCACCGGCTCACCCGGACCGGCTTCCTCGCCGCGGGACTCGGGCTGCCGTCGGCGGCCCGCGAGGAACGGCTCCATCGTGAACGCGTCCGGGAGATCGCCGAGTTCGCCGGTATCGCGGACTGCCTGCCACGGCCGGCGGGCTCCCTGCCGTACGGGCAGCAGAAGCTCGCCGAGCTCGCCCGCGCGCTGTGCATGGAACCCCGCCTGCTGCTCCTCGACGAGCCGGTCGCGGGCATGACGGCCGACGAACGACGCCGGACGGCCGCCGTGATCGCGGGTGTCCGCGACTCCCTCGGCATCTCGATCGTGCTGGTGGAACACGACATGGGGGTGGTGATGCGGCTCGCGGACGCGGTGACCGTACTGGACTTCGGGCGCCGGATCGCCGACGGCGCCCCCGCCGACGTACAGAACGATCCGGCCGTCGTACAGGCGTATCTGGGGGCCGCGTCATGAGCACCTTCGCCGAGATCCTGCTGAACGGCCTCTCGCTGGGCTCGGTGTACGCGCTCATCGCCCTCGGCTTCGTGGTGATCTTCCGGGCCACCGAGGTCGTCAACTTCGCCCACGCGTCCCTGCTGTTGGCGGGCGGATACGTCACCGCGGTCCTCCACGACGACATCGGCTTCTGGCCCGCGCTGCTCGCCGGGATCGCGGGTGCCGCGCTGGTCGGGGCGGCCGTGGAGTTCCTGGTGATGCGGCGGTACCGGGGCGGCGACCACAGCGTCCTCGCCATCGTCACCATCGGCGTGGACATCCTGCTCACGACGGAGCTGACCCGCCGTATGGGCACGGACGTCCTCACGCTCGGCGATCCGTGGGGCGACGCCGTGCTCAGGCTCGGGCCGATCTCGCTCGCCCACACCCGGATCGCCGCGCTCGTGGCCGCCGCGCTGCTGATCACCGCGTTCCTGCTGGCATTCCGGTACACGTCGTGGGGGATCGCGATGCGGGCGGCGGCGGAGAGCGCGGAGACGGCCGCGCTGATGGGGGTACGCCTCGGGCGGGTGTCGCTGGGCGCCTGGGCAGTGGCGGGCGGACTCGCCGCCGTGGCCGCCCTGTTCCTCACCGTGTTCCCGACGCCGGGGCTGGAGCGGGCGACTTCGCTGGCCGCGCTCAAGGCGTTCCCGGCCGCCATCCTCGGCGGGCTGGACTCGACGACGGGCGCACTGGTGGGTGGCCTGCTGGTCGGCGTCACGGAATCCCTCGCGACCGGCTACCAGAGCGATCTGACCTTCCTGGGACGGGGGCTGGGGGACCTGGCGCCCTACCTCGTGATGGTCGCGACCCTGCTCGTACGGCCCGCCGGACTGTTCGGCACGAAGGAGCTGGCCCGTGTCTGAGGCCCTGGTGAAGCCGCTGCGGGCGGTCCGCTCCCGTACATACGTCCGGGCCGCCGGGGGAGTGGTCCTGCTGGCCCTGCCCTTCTACCTGGACCGGTTCTGGCTCCAGGCGGGCCTGTTCGCGATGGCCGCCGCGATCGGCGCGATCGGCATCAACCTCCTCACCGGGGCGACCGGCCAGCTCTCCATGGGGCACGCCTTCTTCCTCGCCGTCGGCGCCTACGCCTACTGCGTGTTCGCGGCGGACGGCGGCGACGGGCTGACCGGTCTTGGGCTGCCGACCTGGCTCGCGGCTGTGCTCGCGGTCCTCGTCGCGGGCGTCGCGGGCGGGCTGTTCAGCCCGATCTCCGGGCGGCTCAGCGGCGCGTACCTGGGCATCGCCACGCTCGCGCTCGTCTTCATCGGCCAGCACGTCATGTTCAACGCCCACGAGCTGACAGGCGGCGCCAACGGCCGTGACGTCCCGCCGCTGAGCCTGTTCGGCCTCACCTTCGACGACCGTGAACTCCTGGTCGCCGCCGTGCCGTTCGGCTCGGCGGAGAAGCTCTGGTATGCGGGCCTCGTCCTGCTCACGGCCGGCGCCCTTTTCGCGCGGGGCGTCCTGCGCGGCCGTCCGGGCCGGGCCATGAACGCGATCCGCGACCACCGCATCGCCGCCGGAGTGCTCGGCGTGCCGGTAGCCCGCCACCGCGCCGCCGTCTTCGTGCTGTCGTCGATGTACGCGGGTCTCGCGGGCGTGCTGCTCGCGCTGGTCTTCCAGCGGACGGTGCCCGACTACTTCGGCATCACGCTCTCGCTCGAGTACCTCGCGATGATCGTCATCGGGGGGCTCGGCTCGGTCTCCGGGGCCGTGGCCGGGGCCGTGTTCGTCTCCGTGCTGCCGCAGCTGCTGACCCGCTACAGCGACGCGCTGCCGCTGGTCTCCGCCCCCGGCACGGGCGGCATCGCACCGGGCGAGGCATCCCGGTACCTCTACGGCGCCGCCGTCGTGCTGGTGGTGCTGTTCCTGCCCGGCGGCCTGGTCGGGACGGCCGTACGGCGTCGAGTCACCACCCAACCAGGGGAGGAACGATGATCAGGACACACGGCGCCAGAGCCGCCGCGGGCGCGCTCGCCGCGCTGCTGGTGCTGGCCGGATGCAGCTCCAAGGCCAAGGACCCCGACGGGGACGGCGACAAGGCGGCCGCGGGCGGAGTGAAGACCGGGGAGGGCATCTCAGGGAAGACGATCACCCTGGGCGCCCTCACCGACATGACCGGCGTCTACGCGACCCTCGGCAAGAGTGTCACCCAGGCCCAGCAGCTGTACGTGAAGCAGCTGAACGCCGCCGGAGGTGTCTGCGGCTACAAGGTGGACCTCTCGGTCCGCGACCACGGCTACGACCCGCAGAAGGCCGTCTCCGGCTACACCGAGCTGGAGCCGAAGGTGCTGGGCTTCACGCAGTTCATCGGCTCGCCGTTCGTCGCCGCGGTCAAACAGCGCATCGACGGCCAGGACAAGGGGCTGGTCCTCCCGCAGGCATGGTCGGCCGCGCTGCTCGGCAGCCCGTACATCCGGGTCATCGGATCCACCTACGACATCGAGACGATCAACGCGGTCGACTTCCTGATCAAGGAGAAGGGGGTGAAGAAAGGGGACAGGATCGGCCATGTCTACTTCGAGGGGGACTACGGCGAGAGCGCCCTCGTGGGCTCGAAGCACATCGCGAAGGAGGCCGGGCTGACCGTCGTCGAGCAGAAGATCAAGCCCACCGACAACGACATGACCGCCCAGGTCACCGCCCTCAAGCAGGCCGGCGTCAAGGCGATCGTGATCAGCGCGGGCCCGCGGCAGGCGGCCTCCCTGGTCGGGGTGGCGGCGGCGAGCGGCTTCACCGTGCCGGTCATCGGCAACAACTCCGCCTTCGCGCCGCAGCTCCTCGCCACCCAGGCGGGCCCCGCCCTGATGAAGAACTACTACGTGGCCTCACCCTCGCTCCCCATCGGCGCCGACACCCCGCAGGCGAAGAAGCTGGTCGCCGACTACCGGGCCGCCTACCCGAAGGACGCCCTGGACAACGGCATCGTGGCCGGCTGGACCGCTGTGGCGGCCTTCGGCGAGGCCCTGAAGAAGGCCTGCGTGAGCAAGGACCTCACCCGGGAGGCCGTGGACAGGGCCCTGTTGTCGATCGACTCCTACGACATCGGCTTCGGCGTCGCCCAGGACTTCACCGACCCCAAGTCCCCGTCCTCCCGCGAGAGCGTGATCCTCCGGCCGGACAAGAACGTCACCGGCGGCATGAAGGTCGTACGGGAAGCCGGGGCGTCGCAGGCTGCGGAGGGGTACACACCGGGGGCGTGAGAAGCCGTCCGGGCACACGGCCGAGGGGCCCGAACCGTCATCGGTTCGGGCCCCTCGGGAGTACGACGGCCAAGCGCTACGGCAGCTGCGCCGCCCGCGCCTCGCGCCTGTTGCCGCGGAAGTTGTTCACCCGGCGGGCCGTGGCGAACAGCGGGATCACCGCCCCCGTGACGAGCTGCAGGGCGCAGCCGGTCTGGAGGAGGAGCTGACCGCTGGGAGCACCGAAGGCCCAGGCCGCCAGCAGCCCCATCGCCAGCACGATCCAGGAGAGCATCGCCACCGCGAGCCGCCCCCGCGGCTTCGGGTACTCCACTCGGCTCACCATCAGCCACGCGGTGCCCAGGATCGCCAGGAGCGTCGCCACGAAGGGCAGCTCCAGCAGCACGATCGCGACCACCGTGAGCGCGCCGAACGGGGACGGCATGCCCTGGAACATGCCGTTCGCCACGGTCACGCAGGAGAATCTGGCCAGCCTGAGGACCACCGCGAGCAGCACCACCACGGCCCCCACCGCCGCCACCCGCTGCGACGCGTCGTCGGCGACCATGCCGTAGACGAGCACGAAGTACGCCGGCGCGAGGCCGAAGCTGATCAGGTCGGAGAGGTTGTCCAGCTCGGCGCCCATCGGCGAGGAGCGCAGCTTGCGCGCCACCAGGCCGTCGAAGAGGTCGAAGACCGCCGCGCAGAGCATCAGGATGACCGCCGTGGCCGCGCTGTTGCGCGCCATGCCGGACTCCTGGCTGTCGGTCAGGTGCGGGATCAGGATGCCGGTGGTGGTGAAGTACACCGCCATGAAGCCGCACGTGGCGTTGCCGAGGGTGAGAGTGTCCGCTATCGAGAGGCGGAGAGAAAGGGGCATCTCCTCCTCGTCGTCGACCTCGTCGGCCCCGGGCACCCAGCCCGCCTGTGTCTCGGGATCAATCACGGTCAATGCGAGTCACCCCAGCCATCGTCTTCTCGCCGACCTCGACCGCGACCTCCACGCCCTCCGGCAGGTAGATGTCGACGCGCGAGCCGAAGCGGATCAGACCGATTCGCTCACCCTGCTCGACCTTCGTGCCCTGCGGGACGTAGGGCACGATGCGACGGGCCACCGCGCCCGCGATCTGGATCATCTCGATGTCACCGAGCTCGGTGTCGAAGTGCCAGACGACGCGCTCGTTGTTCTCGCTCTCCTTGTTGAACGCCGGAACGAACCCGCCGGGGATGTGCTCGACCGAGGTCACCGTGCCGGAGAGCGGCGCGCGGTTGACATGGACGTTGAGCGGGCTCATGAAGATCGCGACGCGGGTGCGCCCGTCCTTCCACGGCATGATGCTCTGCACCACACCGTCGGCGGGCGAGATGACCCGGCCCGGGGCGATCTCGCGCTCGGGGTCGCGGAAGAACCACAGCATGCCCGCCGCCAGCGCGGTGGCGGGCACGGCGACGGCCTTGGCGGCGCCGGACTTGCGCGCGCGTACCAGGCTCAGTGCTGCGGTGGCGACGGTCGGGAGGAGCCACGGCGATGCTCCGCGCGCGAGGCGTACGCCTGCCAGGCTGTCGCGAGGTGCAGAGGTTTGGCTGTGGGGCATGGATGACCTTCGTAGCGGATGATGCCGCGCACTAGACGGGGGACGGCGGCTTTCCGGGATCGTACCGGTCGCGGGCCACAACTGGGCAAGCCAGGAAGCCGAGTCGGCGGCTGAACCGTACTGCCGGGGTGTGATCTTCTTCTCCAAGAAAACACCCCGTATCCGGACATCTAGCCCTGGAACCGATACTCTTCGAGCAGCCTGCGACCGATGATCATTTTTTGGATCTCGGCGGTACCTTCACCGATCAGCAGCATCGGAGCCTCACGGTAGAGGCGCTCGATCTCGTACTCCTTGGAGAAGCCGTAGCCGCCGTGGATCCGGAAGGCGTCTTCCACGACCTCCTTGCAGTACTCGGAGGCGAGGTACTTCGCCATCCCTGCTTCGAGGTCGTTTCGCTCACCGGAATCCTTTTTGCGAGCCGCGTTGACCATCATCGCATGCGCGGCCTCGACCTTGGTAGCCATCTCGGCCAGCTTGAACTGAATCGCCTGGTGCTGGGCGATCGCCTTGCCGAAAGTGTGACGCTGCTGGGCGTACCGGACGCCCAGTTCGAAGGCGCGCTGGGCGACGCCGCAGCCACGCGCCGCCACGTTGACGCGGCCCACTTCCACCCCGTCCATCATTTGGTAAAAACCTCGGCCGGTGGTCCCGCCGAGCACGCGATCGGCCGGAAGTCGCAGGCCATCCATGATCAGCTCGGTGGTGTCGACACCCTTGTAGCCCATCTTGTCGATCTTCCCGGGGATGGTGAGACCCGGACGGACCTCTCCGAAACCGGGTTCCTTCTCGATCAGGAAGGTCGTCATCGACTTGTGGGGCGCGGTGCCCTCAGGGTGTCCTTCGTCACTTCGGACGAGAACGGCGACCAGAGTTGACGTTCCGCCGTTCGTCAGCCACATCTTCTGACCGTTCAGGACGTACTCGTCGCCGTCCTTGACCGCCTTCGATGTGATGGCCGACACGTCGGAACCCAGACCCGGTTCCGACATCGAGAAGGCGCCCCGGACGTCGCCGGCCGCCATGCGCGGCAGGAAGTGGTCCTTCTGCTCCTGCGTGCCGTGCTGCTTGAGCATGTACGCCACGATGAAGTGGGTGTTGATGATGCCGGACACCGACATCCAGCCGCGGGCGATCTCCTCCACGCACAGCGCGTACGTCAGGAGGGACTCGCCCAGACCGCCGTACTCCTCGGGGATCATCAGCCCGAACAGGCCCAACTCCTTGAGCCCGTCGACGATCTGCTGCGGGTACTCGTCGCGGTGCTCCAGCTCGGTCGCGACCGGGATGATCTCCTTGTCCACGAAGTCCCGGACGGTGGACAGGATCTCCCGCTGGATGTCCGTGAGGCCGTGGGTCTGGGCGAGGCGTGCCATGTCGGTCAGCCCTCCTGAAGTTCCGGGCGGCCCGGCTGCTCGCCGCCGCGCTCCTTGATGTAGGTCTCGGTGGGGACCATGACCTTGCGACGGAACACGCAGACCAGCGTGCCGTCCTGCTTGTAGCCCTTGGTCTCGACGTACACGATCCCGCGGTCGTTCTTCGACTTGGAGGGCCACTTGTCGAGCACGGTCGTCTGGCCGTAGATCGTGTCGCCGTGGAAGGTCGGCGCCACGTGCTTGAGCGACTCGATCTCCAGGTTGGCGATCGCCTTGCCGGAGACGTCCGGCACGGACATGCCGAGCAGGAGGGAGTAGATGTAGTTCCCGACCACGACGTTCTTGCCGAAGTCCGTCGTCTTCTCGGCGTAGTTGACGTCCATGTGGAGCGGGTGGTGGTTCATGGTGAGGAGGCAGAAGAGGTGGTCGTCGTACTCGGTGACCGTCTTCCCTGGCCAGTGCTTGTAGACCGCGCCGACCTCGAACTCCTCGTAGGTGCGTCCGAACTGCATGGCGCTCAGCCCTCCGGGATCTCGAACTTGGAGGTCCGCTGCATGCCGGCCGCGCGTCCCTTGCCGGAGATGACCAGCGCCATCTTGCGGCTGGCCTCGTCGATCATCTCGTCGCCGAGCATCGCCGAGCCCTTCTTGCCGCCGGCCTCGGACGTGTAGTAGTCGTACGCGTCCAGGATCAGCTCGGCGTGGTCGTAGTCCTCCTGGGAGGGCGAGAAGATCTCGTTGGACGCCTCGACCTGTCCCGGGTGCAGCACCCACTTGCCGTCGAAACCGAGCGCGGCGGCGCGCTGGGCGACCTCGCGGTAGCCGTCGATGTTGCGGATCTGGAGGTAGGGGCCGTCGATCGCCTGGAGGTTGTTGGCGCGGGCCGCCATCAGGATCTTCATCAGGATGTAGTGGTAGGCGTCCGCCGGGTAGCCGGGCGGCTGCTCGCCCACGACCAGCGACTTCATGTTGATCGACGCCATGAAGTCGGCCGGGCCGAAGATGATCGTCTCGACGCGCTGGGAGGCCGTCGCGATCTCGTTGACGTTGTTGAGACCCTGCGCGTTCTCGATCTGCGCCTCGATGCCGATCTTGCCGACCTCGAAGCCCATGGTCTTCTCGATCTGGGTCAGCAGCAGGTCGAGCGCGACGATCTGCTCGGCCGTCTGCACCTTCGGCAGCATGATGCAGTCGAGGTTCTGGCCGGCCCCCTCGACGACCGTGACGACATCGCGGTACGTCCACTCGGTCGTCCAGTCGTTGACGCGCACGACCCTCGTCTTGCCGGTCCAGTCACCCTCGTTGAGGAACTTGACGATGGTGTGCCGCGCCTCGGGCTTGGCGAGCGGGGCGCACGCGTCCTCCAGGTCGAGGAAGACCTGGTCCGCCGGGAGGCCCTGCGCCTTCTCCAGGAAGCGGGGGTTGCTTCCCGGTACCGCGAGACACGAGCGGCGGGGACGCAGACGGTTGACGGTCATGCGGGGACCTCCAGGGGGTCGAGCTTGTTCGCTTTCCGGATCTCGTCGACGATGCGGCCGATGATGCCGGTGATGTCGAAGTCCTTCGGGGTGAAGACGGCGGCCACGCCCGCAGCCCTCAGCTGTTCGGCGTCTCCATTGGGGATGATCCCACCGGCGATGACAGGTACATCTGTGGCACCGGCCACACTGAGCCGTTCCAGCACGTCCGGAACGAGCTGGGCGTGCGAGCCGGACAGGATCGACAGCCCGACGGCGTGCACGTCCTCGGCGAGGGCCGCGTCCACGATCTGCTCCGGGGTCAGCCGGATGCCCTGATAGACCACCTCGAAGCCCGCGTCACGCGCGCGTACGGCGATCTGCTCGGCCCCGTTGGAATGCCCGTCCAGGCCCGGCTTGCCGACCAGGAAGCGCAGCTTGCCGACGCCGAGGTCCTTGGCGGTCACCTCGACCCGGCGGCGCACGTCGGCCATGGCCGAGCCCGCCTCCGCGGGGACCGCGACCGGCGCCGAGGAGACGCCCGTGGGCGCCCGGAACTCGCCGAACACCTCCCGCAGGGCCCCGGCCCACTCGCCGGTCGTGACACCCGCGCGGGCGCACTCCAGAGTGGCCTCCATGAGGTTGGCCGTGCCCTTGGCGGCCTCCTTCAGCTTCTCCAGCGCCTTGCAGGGGCGCGGATGGTTGAAGGGCGGCTGGTAGCGGGTGTCGCGCCAGTGCTGGAGCCCCGCCACGACCCGGGCCTCGACGGCCGGGTCCACCGTCTGGATCGCGGTGTCCAGGTCGGACGTCAGCGGGTTCGGCTCGGTCGTCTCGAAGATGTTGACGCCGATGATCTTCTCCTGCCCGGACTCGATCCGGGCGCGGCGCTCGGCGTGCGAGGAGACGAGCTGCGACTTGAGGTAGCCCGACTCGACGGCGGCCATCGCGCCGCCCATCTCCTGGATCCGCTCGATCTCCGCGAGCGACTCCTCGACGAGCGTGTTCACCTTCGCCTCGACGACGTGCGAGCCCTCGAAGATGTCCTCGTACTCAAGCAGGTCGCTCTCGTAGGCCAGCACCTGCTGCATCCGCAGCGACCACTGCTGGTCCCAGGGCCGGGGAAGACCCAGGGCCTCGTTCCAGGCCGGCAGCTGGACGGCACGCGCGCGTGCGTCCTTCGAGAGGGTCACGGCCAGCATCTCGAGGACGATCCGCTGGACGTTGTTCTCCGGCTGCGCCTCGGTCAGCCCGAGGGAGTTGACCTGGACGCCGTACCGGAAGCGGCGGTGCTTGGGGTTCTCGATGCCGTAGCGCTCACGCGTGACCTGGTCCCAGATGCGGCCGAAGGCGCGCATCTTGCACATCTCCTCGATGAACCGGACGCCCGCGTTCACGAAGAAGGAGATACGGCCGACGACGTCGCCCATGCGCTCCTGCGGCACCTGCCCCGAGTCCCGGACGGCGTCCAGGACCGCGATCGCCGTCGACATCGCGTACGCGATCTCCTGGACCGGCGTGGCGCCCGCCTCCTGCAGGTGGTAGCTGCAGATGTTGATCGGGTTCCACTTGGGGATGTGGGAGACCGTGTACGCGATCATGTCGGTCGTCAGACGCAGGCTCGGCCCCGGCGGGAAGACGTGCGTGCCGCGGGACAGGTACTCCTTGACGATGTCGTTCTGGGTCGTGCCCTGGAGCTGGGTGATGTCCGCGCCCTGCTCCTCGGCGACGACCTGGTAGAGCGCCAGCAGCCACATGGCGGTGGCGTTGATCGTCATCGAGGTGTTCATCTGCTCCAGGGGGATGTCCTGGAACAGCCGGCGCATGTCACCGAGGTGCGCGATCGGCACGCCGACCCGGCCCACCTCGCCCCGGGCGAGGATGTGGTCGGAGTCGTAGCCGGTCTGCGTGGGCAGGTCGAAGGCCACGGAGAGCCCTGTCTGCCCCTTGGCGAGGTTGCGCCGGTACAGCTCGTTGGACGCCTCGGCCGTGGAGTGACCGGCGTACGTGCGCATGAGCCACGGCCGGTCCTTCTCCCGCTTGCCTGCGGCATTCTGACGCTCAGTCATCTATGACCCCGGGTGTCTCAGATGTTGCGGAAGCGGTTGATGGCGTCGATGTGCTGGGCGCGCATCTCCTCGTCGCGCACACCGAGACCTTCCTCGGGGGCCAGGCACAGCACGCCGACCTTGCCCTGGTGGAGGTTGCGGTGCACGTCGTAGGCGGCCTGCCCGGTCTCCTCCAGGGAGTACACCTTGGAGAGGGTCGGGTGGATCTTGCCCTTCGCGATGAGCCGGTTGGCCTCCCAGGCCTCGCGGTAGTTGGCGAAGTGCGAGCCGATGATCCGCTTCAGGGACATCCACAGGTAGCGGTTGTCGTACTCGTGCATGTAGCCCGAGGTCGAGGCGCAGGTGGTGATCGTGCCGCCCTTGCGGGTGACGAAGACGCTCGCGCCGAAGGTCTCGCGGCCGGGGTGCTCGAAGACGATGTCGATGTCCTCGCCGCCGGTGAGCTCGCGGATGCGCTTGCCGAAGCGCTTCCACTCCTTGGGGTCCTGGGTCTGCTCGTCCTTCCAGAACTTGTAGCCCTCGGCGTTGCGGTCGATGATCGCCTCGGCGCCCATGGAGCGGCAGATGTCCGCCTTCTGGTCGCTGGAGACGACACAGATCGGGTTGGCGCCGCCGGCGAGGGCGAACTGCGTGGCGTACGAGCCGAGTCCGCCGCTCGCGCCCCAGATCAGGACGTTGTCGCCCTGCTTCATGCCGGCGCCGTTGCGGGAGACCAGCTGCCGGTAGGCGGTGGAGTTGACCAGACCCGGGGCGGCGGCCTCCTCCCAGCTCAGGTGGCCGGGCTTCGGCATCAGCTGGTTGGACTTGACGAGCGCGATCTCGGCGAGGCCGCCGAAGTTGGTCTCGAAGCCCCAGATCCGCTGCTCGGGGTCGAGCATGGTGTCGTTGTGGCCGTCCGAGGACTCCATCTCGACGGACAGACAGTGCGCGACGACCTCGTCACCGGGCTTCCAGGCGTTGACGCCGGGGCCGGTGCGCAGGACCACGCCCGCGAGGTCGGAGCCGATGATGTGGTACGGCAGGTCGTGCCGCTTGGCCAGGTCGTTGGTGCGGCCGTAGCGCTCCAGGAACCCGAAGGTCGACAGCGGCTCGAAGATCGAGGTCCACACCGAGTTGTAGTTGACACTCGATGCCATGACGGCGACCAGGGCCTCGCCCGGGCCGAGCTCGGGCAGCGGCACGTCGTCGAGGTGGATCGACTTGCGCGGGTCCTTGTCGCGGGTCTCCAGGCCCGCGAACATCTCCGTCTCGTCCTTGTGCACGGTGATGGCGCGGTACGACTCGGGGAGCGGCATGGCGGCGAAGTCGGCCGGCGTCGAGTCCGGCGACTGGATCGCGTCCAGGATGTCCTTCACGGTCACGGTGTTGCCTCCGGCGAATGGCGTCTTGAGGGGAGACGCTGAGGGTTACGTCGGTGCCGTCGGTTCGGCGGTCGTGCTGTTCGGCAGCGCTTTGTGGCGCGGGAGGTTGCCTGTGACGCAGGCGTCCGGGCGGGCAAGTCGATGACTTGCTGGGACAGCCGGCGTACGAAAGGTCTCTGCACGCCGGCCGCCCGGACTCCCCTCAACGTAAGACACCGCGTGCCACCGTGCAAGGCACTGAGTGCCAGATATTGCCCTCAGATGAAATCTTTACGTAACAAATGAGCGATGATCGATCAAAGCTACCGGACGGTAGACGGTTCGTCCCGTTTGGGTCATTCCGGTTGTGCCGTGAGGTCACGGAACAGGAACTCCGTGTTGTCACCCCGGACGCCGATGCCGCCGGGTGCGTACAGGCCCCCCGGTGAGGCGTCGGTCACATCCAGCACCCGACGGCCCGCGAGTTCCAAGGTGATGTGCACCCGGTGGTCCGGGAGGTCGGTGGCCGTGGCCACCGCCTGGGTCCAGACATCCGGCGGGAACATGGCGGATGCGCTGGCAAGGGTCACATAGGTGCCCCCGTTTGCCGGGCCGCCGGGCGTCTTGCGCTTCACCACGACCTGCCCGTCCCGCCGGACCACGCTGACCGCGTAGCACTCCTGCTCGCTGTGGAACCGCAGCCACAGATGGACGCCGTCGTACGGCTGCGCCGGGGTGCGCGGTGTCGTCACCAGGTCCGTGAGGCGCAGCCGCAGGGAGAGGCGGGTGTCACCGAAGTCGCGGCGCCGCGAGGCCAGCCGGAAGACCGCCGAGTCCGTGGCCCGGACGGATTCGGCGTCGGGACGCTCACCGTCTGGATGGCCCGACCAGCCGGCGCCGTCGAGCCCGAACAGCGAGCCGCTGGTCATGGTCCAGTCGGGGGAGTGGTGGGCGCCGGGGGCGTCGGGGTGCCAGTACGCGAACTCATTGGTGACCAGGCCCCGTTCGGGAAACTCGGGCCGGAACTCCGACGCCGGCCCGACCCGGCCGACGGCGTGCAGCGTCAGCCCGCCCGCGAACGCCGACGCCAGCAGCAGAGCGAGCAGGGCCCCGGTGAGGAGCCCTGCCCGCCTGCGCCGTGCGAGCCGCCGGATCACGCCGTACGCCCCCCGCTGACGGCGCAGCCCTCGAACCCGGGCCACGGCTGGGCCTCCGACCGCCGGTAGACGCCGAGCGCGATGCCACCGGTGCCGCCCGCGGCGGGGACGGACGTGTGCACCAGCCCGGCACCGACGGTGACTTCGGTGGTCCGTGCCCCGACCGACACCCGCACGTCCCTCTCCGCGGCGTCCGGCAGCTTGCGGGAGAGCACGGTACGAGGGTGGGCGCCGGGCCCGGAGAGGACTGTGATCCAGCCGCGGGAGACGCGGACCGTGAGCTGGTCCGGGGCGCCCCGGCGCACCACGACCGAGCTGTGCAGCCCCTCCTCCGACAGGCCCGTCAGCCGGCTCTTCAGCGTGTAGCCGGACCAGTGCGCGGTGCTGCCGGGCCGGTAGGCGGCCAAGGCCCAGCCGCGCGAGCCGATCGGCTGCACACCGCCGGCCCCGATCACCGCCCGCGCCCGGCGGCCGTCCCCGTCGGTCCAGCCGGCGGGGCCGTCGAAGGTCCCCGCGATGGCGGGCGAGCCGGGCAGCGGAGCGGTCTCCACGTGGCTGAACGCCGGCCAGGACGGGCCGGTGTCCCCCTGGGACAGGGCCAGGGCGATCCCGCCGGTGCCGCGCACCCCGCCGCTGTTCGGGACGGTGAACCGGTGGCGGCCGTCCACCACCGCCTCGGTCCGGGTACCGTCCACCGTCAGCCGGACCTCGTGGGTCGGCCCCGGAGTCAGCGTGTGCTCGGCCAGCACACGGTTCCGCGTCCGGCCGCCGACCATCTGGGCGGTGCCGTGGGAGACGCGCACCCCGACCGTGGCGTCCCCGCCCACCCGCACGAACACCGTGGCGCTGCCCCCTCGCGCGGGCAGGGCGGTCAGGCCGGCGGCGACCGAATAGTGGTCCCAGTCGGCGGCGCCGTACGGGGCGTAGGCGCCGTACACATAACGCCCGGCGCCCGGGGGGATGTCCTTGCCGGTCAGGGCGCCGGTGCCGCCGAGAGGCTTCCAGCTGATGCCCGTCCAGCGCTCGGGGAAGCGCAGCGGGTCGCCCGCCGGAGGCACCGGCGTACGGGCCGCCACCTGCGCGAGCAGGGCGTCGGGGGTGGTGTCCGCGAAGACCTCGAGACGCTGGTACTCCTGGTGGACAGCCGATCTGCGGGCCGCCGGCTCGGGGCTGAACGTCTTGTCCGTCAGGGCCGCCGCGAAGGTCCGCTCGATCAGGTCGCGCACATACGAGGTCTGCTGCGGGTCCGCCGACTCCGAGAAGGGATAGGCGAACAGACTGGGCCGGGGCAGGCCGTGTCGTTCGAAGTCCGCCAGGGACCTGGTGAAGTCCGCTCTCACCCGGCGCTGATAGTGCTCCGTACTCTCCAGACTGCCGGTGGAGGCCAGGTATCTGCGGTGGGCGAGCAGTGAGCCCAGCTCGCCGTGCGGGCCGATCCGGGTGCGGCTGTGCAGGTCGTGGGTGTGGTCCTCGAAGTCCCAGCGGCCCGAGCGGGCCATCCGGGCGATCTCCTGCCAGGACAGGTAGTAGGGCCGGTGCCGGCCCACCCTGCCGGTGATGAGGAACGAGACGGCGTTCATGCGGTGCCGCGCGAGGATGCGGTCCCCGTAGCTCCACAGGCCGTGGGTGCCGTCGTCGAAGGTCAGCATCACCGAGCGCGGCGGCACCGGCGCGCCGAGCAGGTAGGCGACGAACTCGTCGGTGGTGAGGGTGCGGTATCCCGCCGCCTGGAGGGCGCTGAGCTGCCGTTCGAACACGGCCGGGTCCACGATGTAGCGGCTGCCGCTGTACGGCTTGAGGTCGTGGTAGGTGAGGATGACCGGCGCCGCGCGTTCCGGAAGACCGGCTCCGACGGCCTTCCAGCGGGCGGCGGTCGCCGCGTCGACGCGCGCGGCCGGCACGCTCACCTGGCGGGTCACGTTGCGTTGGTCGACGTAGACACGCCAGGCGACCACGAAGGGCACGGTGAGCACCAGCGCGGTCAGCGCGGCCAGGGCGCCGCGCAGGGTGCCGCGGCGCAGGCGGGCGGTGAGGCGGGACCGCCTCCCGGTCACAGGGCGGTCCACGGCTGCCAGCTCCCCCGGGTCAGCACCAGCAGATACAGGGCGATGACGACGCCCGCGGCCAGCAGCGCGGCCAGCCCCCGTCCGACGGCTCGTACGGCCTTCACGACAGCCTCCTCGACCAGACGCCGCGCCGGATGGTCAGCAGCGAGTACGGCAGCAGCCAGGACAGCACCAGCGACGACAGCAGACTCATCAGCGGCCGGTACCGCCACCGCGTGGAGCGGGGGTTGTCCGCCTTGAAGGCCAGGCCCCACACCACGCCCTTGAGCAGGACGCCCCCCAGATACAGCCCGGTCAGGAACCACAGCCCGTGGTACGGCGCCCAGACCAGGTGGCGCACGGCCATCAGCGGAGCACACAGCACCCACAGGACGTGCCCGTAGAAGAGCACCGCCGGACCGAGCCCGCGCCGCCACATGAAGGTGCCGGTGAAGAACAGATTGCGGATGAAGCTCTTCTTCCAGCGCACCTGCTGCCGCATGAAAGGCCTGAATCGAGCCGGCACGGTCGTCCAGACCTTCGCGGACTGCACATAGCCGATACGCCACGGCAGTTCCGGATGATTCCGCTCGGTGACGAAAGGGGAGTCGGCGTACTGCGCCTTGAGTTTTTGCCCCTTCCATTTCTGGCCCAGGACGTATCCCGTCAGCTGCCGGTCGGTGGCGAACCGGAATTCACCACCGAGGAAACGGTCGCCGGCCCAGGCGGGGAGGTAGTTGACAATCGCGTCCCGGCGGAACACGGCGAGCGGCCCGGACACGCACGAGACGGACCCGAACGTCGCCTCCGCGGCCTTGGCGACCCGGAACTGGCCCTCGTACCAGACGTCCTGCGCCTTGGACAGCACGCTCTCATCGGCGTTCAGCGCCCGGGCGTGGCCGCTGACCGCGCCCAGCTCCCGGTGCAGCGTCAGCGCGGTCACACACCGCCGCAGCGCGTCGGGGGCGAGTACGCAGTCGGAGTCGGTGAAGGCGAGGATGTCCCCGTCCGCGAGCTCGGCGGCCCGGACCAGGGCGTGCTTCTTGCCGACGTTGTGCTCCAGGTAGAGCACCCGCAGGGGCAGTTCACGCGCCAGGCGGCGCAGCACCGCGCGGGTGCCGTCGGTGGAGGCGTCATCGACCACCACGATCTGCAGGTTCGGGTAGTCGCTCCCGGCCATCGACCGCACACACGCCTCGATGCCGTCCTCCTCGTCCTTCACCGCCACGAGGAAGCTCACCCGTGCTCGTGCGGGCAGCTCGGGGAAGCGGTCCAGGTGGCGCGGTCGGCCGCGCAGCGTCCGCCGGGACGGGTCGTCGTAGCGGCTGTAGGCGATGAACAGCATGGAGACGGTCACCGTCAGGACCAGGAAGCCGTACCCGAGGATCAGGGGGGCCTGGACCAGCCGGGGCGCCTCGTGGGCCAGGATCAGCAGCAGCGGCAGCAGCACGATCACCACGAGCAGACGGCGCGCGGCGTGCCGTACCCCGGGGTCCATACGGTCGGTCAGCGCGGTGAGGCGGGCCCGGCCGGCCGGCGGTTCACCGCGCTGACCGGGCACGAACGGGGAGGGTTCGGGTCCGCCGGGAGGGGCGGGCCGCCGGGCCTGGACGCTCATACCACCGCCCGGTGCTTGAAGTCCTGCAGTCGGTAGGTGGTGTCCAGGACCGGGACGTCGTCCCCGATCCATGACAGGTCCTGCCGTGGGTGCACGCAGTGGACCAGCACCAGGTCCCAGTCCCGCTCGCCGGGCTCGGGCTCGGACCGCAGTCGCCGCCCGCCCACGGACACCGACGGAATGAGCGGATCGGTGTACGCGACGTCGGCGCCGGCCTCGCCGAGCGCGGCCATGATCTCCAGGGAGGGCGACTCCCGGAGATCGGCCACCCCAGGTTTGTACGTCACCCCGACCACCAGCACCCGGGCCGCGCGCAGCGGCACACCCCCGTCGGCGAGGACGTCCCGGGCGCGCTGCACCACCGCGTGCGGCCGGGTGGCGATCGCGGTCATCGCCGTGTCGATCAAAGGCGAGGCGACCCGCTTCTCGCGCAGCTGCCACAGCAGGTAGTGCGGGTCGCAGGGGATGCAGTGGCCGCCCACGCCGGGGCCGGGGAAGAACGGCATGAAGCCGTACGGCTTGGTGGCCGCCGCCTGGATGACCTCCAGGGCCTCCAGACCCAACTCCCCGCAGATGGTGGCGAACTCGTTGGCCAAGGCGATGTTGACCGCGCGGAAGGTGTTCTCCAGCAGCTTGGTCATCTCGGCGGCCTCGGGCGAGAGCACCTCGTGCACCTCGGCGCCGGTGCGCCGCAACACGTCGGCGGCGCGTCGGGTGCACTCGGGGCTCACTCCTCCGACCACCCGCGGGGTCGTGCTCTGGGTGTGCTCGGTGCTGCCCGGGTCGATGCGCTCCGGTGCGTAGGCCACGCTGAGGTCCTCGGGCACCCGCAGTCCGCGCTCGGCGAGCGGGCCCAGCAGCAGGTCCCGGGTGGTGCCGACATAGCTGGTCGAGGTGAGCACGAGGGTCTGCCCGGGGACCGCCTGGGCCGCGGCGGTGGCACAGGCGCCGGACAGGGCCCGCAGGTCGGGCACCAGGTGGTCGTCGACGGGGGTCGGGACGCAGATCAGGACCGTCTCGGCGGCGCGCAGGGCCGTGGGGTCGGTGGTCAGGACGAATCGGTCGGCGCCCGGGCCGGCACCGGTGTGGGCGCGCAGTCGGCGGTGGTCGTCGGGGACCAGGTCGACGCGGTGCGCACGGATGGCGTCCAGCCGGGCGGAGTCCACGTCGAGGCCTATGACCGTGAGACCCGACTCCAGCAGGGCGAGAGCCGTCGGCAGGCCGACATAGCCGAGTCCGATGATGCCGACGACAGGTGGCGTGGAAAAGGACATGGAAATCCCCCCTGAAGAATGCCGCGGGCAGGCGGCACAAAAGGATTGCGAGAGGGCGCGCACCGAGCCTCATTCCCCTGTTCCCCGAGGCTTTCTCCGGTGTCCGCGCCAGGACCGCAGGCCTCCCCAGGCCCGCGGGTCTTTGGTCCGACGATCCGAAAGCCTGCCATGCCGTCGGACCGCGAAAGGGATTTTCGGTGAAGATCGCGAAGGAGCTGGATCATCCCTGGCGAAGAGTTCGAAGAGAATCTTTTCTTCGAACGCGAAAAAGGGCCGGTACCGGGTTTTCCCGGTACCGGCCCCTTGACGTGTACCTCAGGAACGCTCCTTGAGCGCCTGCTCGATGGTGCGCATGACCTCGTCCAACGGGGCGTCGGTGCGGGCGAGGGCGACGAGGACCTCACCCTGGGCGGAGACCGTCGCGGCGGTCGGCGGCTGGGCGGTGGCGGTGCGGCCCGCCCCGATCCCGGTCCCGAAGGTCTTGCGCACGATCGCGAAGGCGTGGTCCAGCTGCGCCTCGACGTCCCCCTGGCCCCCGGCCCGGAGCCACCGTCGCAGCACATGGTTGTGCGCGGTGACCACGGCCGACGCGGCGACCTCCGCCAGCAGGGGGTCGTCGTTCGCGTCGTCGTCGTGCGCGTGCTCGTCGAAGTGCCCGAGCAGATACCGCGTGAACAGCCGCTCGTAGCGGGCCACCGAGGCGATCTCCGCCTCCCGCAGGGTCGGCACCTCGCGCGTCAGCTTGTAGCGGGCGACCGAGATCTCCGGCCGGGCCGCGTACATCTTCATGACTTCCTTGATGCCGCGGCACACCGTGTCGAGCGGGTGCTCGTGCGCGGGGGCCGCGTTCAGCACGGCCTCCGCGCGGATCAGGGTGTCGTCGTGGTCGGGGAAGATCGCCTCTTCCTTGGAGCGGAAGTGGCGGAAGAAGGTGCGGCGGGCGACACCGGCCGCGGCCGCGATCTCGTCGACGGTCGTCGCCTCGTACCCCTTGGTGGAGAACAGCTCCATCGCGGCGGCGGCCAGCTCGCGGCGCATCTTGAGCCGCTGGGCGGCCGCACGATTGCCTGCGGCACTCTCCGGCGCGTCGGGCGTGGCTGGTGTACGGGACGACTTGGCGGGCTGGGGCATGACCCGAACGTACTGCATGTGCGCAGGTTGGTGCGCCTGTCCGGGGTTTGTCCCGCCCCGGGCCGGCAGGGAGCCGCCGGATCCCGCGGGCGGGAGAGGACTGCCCGGATCGAGCAGTCCGCCCCAGTCCTCGCCGTCGTTGAACCAGTCGCCGACGTGCTCAGCGGCGGGCATATTCGCGGAAGCCACGACCGGTCTTTCGGCCGAGGCAGCCCGCGGCCACCAGGTGCTCCAGGAGCGGGGCCGGAGCCAGACCCGGGTCGCGGAACTCGCGGTGCAGGACCTTCTCGATCGCGAGCGAGACGTCCAGGCCGACGACGTCCAGCAGCTCGAAGGGGCCCATCGGATAGCCGCCGCCCAGCTTCATCGCCGCGTCGATGTCGTCGAGGGACGCGTAGTGCTCCTGCACCATCTTGACCGCGTTGTTGAGGTACGGGAACAGCAGCGCGTTCACGATGAAGCCCGCGCGGTCCCCGCAGTCCACCGCGTGCTTCTTGATCCTGCCGCAGACCTCGCGGACCGTGGCGTGCACGTCCTCGGCCGTCAGGACCGTGCGGACGACCTCGACCAGCTTCATCGCGGGCGCCGGGTTGAAGAAGTGCATGCCGATCACGTCCTGCGGGCGCGAGGTGGCGCGGGCGCAGGCGACGACGGGCAGCGAGGAGGTGGTGGTGGCCAGGACCGCGCCGGGCTTGCAGACCTTGTCCAGCGCCTGGAACAGCTGCTGCTTGATCTCCAGGTCCTCGGCGACGGCCTCGACGGCCAGGTCGACGTCCGCGAACGCCTCGTACGAGCCCGCCGCGGTGATCCGGTCCAGGGTCTGCTCGGCCGCCTCGGCGGTCATGCGGCCCTTGTCGACAGAGCGCGAAAGAGACTTGCCGATACGCGCCTTGGCCGTCTGCGCCTTCTCCTCGCTGCGGGCGGCGAGCACGACCTCGTACCCGGCCTTGGCGAAGACCTCCGCGATACCGGACGCCATGGTCCCGGAGCCCGCGACCCCGACGGAACGGACCTCGCGGCCCTGGACCTGCGCGGCGCTCTCCGAGGGCGTCAGCGCGTCCCGCACGACCGCCGCGCTGCCCGGAGCCTCGTACGTGTAGAAGCCGCGTCCCGACTTACGGCCGGTCAGGCCCGCCTCGCTGAGCTGCTTGAGGATCGGGGCGGGGGCGTGCAGCCGGTCGTGGGACTCGGCGTACATGGCCTCCAGGACGGTGCGCGCGGTGTCGACGCCGATCAGGTCGAGCAGGGCGAGCGGTCCCATGGGCAGACCGCAGCCGAGCCGCATCGCCGCGTCGATGTCCTCGCGGGAGGCGTACTTCGCCTCGTACATCGCGGCCGCCTGGTTGAGGTAGCCGAACAGCAGCCCGTCGGCGACGAAACCGGGCCGGTCGCCGACCGCGACGGGCTCCTTGCCGAGGTCGAGGGCGAGGTTGGTGACCGCGGTGACGGCCGCCGGGGCGGTGAGCACCGAGGAGACGACCTCGACCAGCTTCATCGCGGGCGCCGGGTTGAAGAAGTGCAGCCCCAGCACCCGCTCCGGGCGGGCCGAGTCGGCGGCCAGACGGGTCACCGACAGGGCGTTGGTGCCGGTCGCGAGGATCGTCTCGGGGCGCACGATCCCGTCGAGTTCGCGGAAGATCTGGTGCTTGATCTCGTACGACTCCGGAGTCACCTCGATGACGAGGTCGGCGTCGGCCGCCGCCCGCAGGTCGGTGGAGACGTGGACGCGGGCGAGGACGTCCGCGCGCTCCTGCTCGGTGAGCCGGCCGCGCTCCACGGCACGGGCCGTCGCGGTCTCCAGGGTGGCGAGGGCTTTGGCGGCCTGCGCCTCGCTGACGTCGATGCCGACGACCTCGCGGCCGGCCCTGGCAAGGACCTCGGCGATACCGGTGCCCATGGTGCCGAGGCCCACGACGGCGATCGTCTGGAGAGGGGACAGAGAAGGGTCGGACAGGGGAGTGGCCATCGCGGAACTCCAGGAATGAGGGTGACGACTGGGAACGCGACCCGGTACGCCGAGAGGCGCACCGGGTGCGTGCGGAACTGCTGCGTTGCGGGTGTTGCCGGGCTGCGAGCGCACACGCCCGGGCCGTCGTCGCAGGCCTTGCACAGGCCCGGAGAACGGTGGAATCCGACCGGCCCTGTCCCAGGCCGGGTCGTACTGGTGGTACCTGAGGTACCGAACCGACTTCCCCCACTGCCCTAAGGGCGTGGGAGGTGCCCCCACACGGCGGCTGCGTCACCAGGCCACCGCAAGGAGTTCCGCGAGTGGGTAACTCGCTCGTCTGAGCTTAACCGGTGGGTAACGAGCGCGCCAGCCCCCGGATTTGTGATGTACGTCCCGCGCCCCGGGCGGGCCGCCTAACCTCGGGTTCATGGACGAAGAGTTGCGATCGCTCACGGAGCGCTTACGGCAGGAGTCGGGTGCGTCGGCCGCCTTCGACCGTCTGGTGGCGACCGAGGACCCGGACGAACTGGCCGGAGTGCTCACCGAACCCGGACAGCCCTTGTGGGCCCGGGAGCTGGCCGCGTTCCGGCTCGGCCTCGCCGGGGACCGCCGGGCCTTCGAGTCGCTCGTCCTGCTGCTCAACCACCGCGATCCGCCGCGCTGCGCCGCCGCCGCGTACGCCCTCGCCCGGCTCGACGACCCGCGCACGGCCCGCGCGGCCGCCGCCCTCGCCACCAACGAACTGAGGGTCGCCTACGCCCTGCACCCGGTCCGGCTGCTGGCCGAACTGGGCTCTCCCGAGTCCGTACCCGCCCTCATCACCACACTGGAGCGCCGGCTGCGCCCGCACGACCCCTACCGCCGCGTGGCGCTCGCCTGTGTGGAGGGGCTGGGCACCCTGGCCGACGCCCGCGCCAGACCCGTGCTCAACGAGGCCCTCGCGCATCCGGCGCTCGCGGAGGCGGCGGTGCGGGCGCTGGCGCGGATTCCGGGGCAGCGGGGAGGTGTCAAAGGGACAGGTCCTTGACGTACCGCACCTCGGGCACTGCGACCCCGTCCACCTCGTAGGGATCCTCGGCGCCGTCGGTCCGAAAGCCCTGGCGTTCGTAGAAGCGCCGGGCGCGGGTGTTGCCCTTGACGACCCAGAGCAGCATGCGGGGGTGGCCGGCCCGCGTGCAGCGGCGTACGGACTCCTGGAGCAGGGCGTGTCCGAGACCGCTGCCGTACCGCCGCGCGTCCACGTAGATCGCGTACAACTCGGCGTCCTCGGTGCGCCGTTCGCCGTCGCGGTACGGGCCGTGGCAGGCCCAGCCCAGGATTTCGCCGTCCCGGTCGGCGACCAGGTCCACCACGCTGCCGCCGCCCCGTCCGAACCGGGCCCGGCGGCGCTCGGTGTCCCCCTTCACGCTGAGCGCGTCGAGGAACGGCTGGGGCAGGAGGCCTCGGTACGCGCGCTGCCAGCCCCGGATCCGGATCTCGGAGACGCGGGGGCAGTCGGCGAGCGTCATCTCGCGGATGAGGAGAGGGTCGTCCATGGCGGCACCCTAGGCACCACCCATCCGCTCCGGCCTCCGATTTACCCGTCCACCACGGCGAACGCCTCGATCTCCAGCAGGAACTCCGGCCGCACCAGCGCTGCCACCTGGACGGCCGAGGCCGCCGGCAGCCGGTCGTCGGGTATGTGTGCGGCACGGGCCGCCCGGATCGCCGGCAGGTGGGCCATGTCCGAGACGAAATAGGTGAGTTTGAGGACCTCGTCGAAGGTTGCTCCGGCGGCGGCCAGACAGCGCCGGAGGTTCTCGAAGACCTGGCGGGCCTGGGCGACGGCGTCTCTCTCCCCGACGACCTTGCCGTCCTCGTCGACGGCCACCTGGCCCGAGACCGCCACGAAACGGCCGCGGCCCAGCACCACGTGGGAGTACTGGGCCGCGGGGGCGACCCCGTCGGGGGCGGGAATCCTGGTCAGCTCACCATGCGTCCATGGTGGACCACGCCACTGACAGTCCCCGTCCCCGAAGGAGCCCCGGACGCTCAGCCGCGGGAGCCGAGCAGCCTGTGCAGTGCCGCGCCGCGCGCGGACGTCGACGCCGCCTTGGAGGTCAGCGGCTTCGGATCGGGCAGCGCCTTGCACACCGCGTCGGCCTCGCCGCCGCCCCGCGGCACCTTTCCGTCGGTCAGGTACGCGGCCAGGTGTTTGTCCAGGCACGTGTTTCCGCTGAGCGTGATGCCGTGGTTCCCGCCGCCCTCCTCGACGACGAGACTGGAGTCCGCCAGCAGCCGGTGGACCGTGGCACCGCCCTCGTACGGCGTGGCCGCGTCGTTCGTCGCCTGGAAGAGCAGCACCGGCGGCAGCTTGCCGTTGGCGACGTTCACCGGGCTCAGCGACTTCGTGGGCCAGAACGCGCACGGTGCGTTGTACCAGGCGTTGTTCCAGGCCATGAACGGCGCCTTCTCGTACACGTCCCAGTTGTCCTTCCGCCACTGGCGCCAGTCGCGCGGCCAGGAGGCGTCACGGCACTGCACCGAGGTGTAGACGCTGTAGCCGTTGTCCCCGGAGGCGTCGACGGCGGCGAAGTTCTCGTACGCCTCGACCAGCGGGTCGGCGTCCTTGTGGTTCACGTACGCCGCGAACGCCTCGGCCAGGTAGGGCCAGTAGCCGTTGTAGTAGCCGCCCGGCATGAAGGTGTCCTCCAGTTCGGAGGCGCCGACCTTGCCGCCCGCGGGCTTCTTGGCGAGGGCCGCCCGCATCGCGTACCACCTGGCCTCGATCCGCTCCGGGTCGGTGCCGAGCTTGTACGTGGTGTCGTACTTGGCGATCCAGGCCATCAGCGCGCGGTGCCGGTCGTTGAAGGCGTAGTCCTGGGCGAGGTTGTCGTCGTACCAGACGCCGGTCGGGTCGACGATCGAGTCCAGGACCAGACGGCGCACCTGGTGCGGGAAGAGCTTCGCGTAAACCGCGCCCAGGTAGGTGCCGTACGAGTACCCGAAGTAGTTGATCCTCCTGGCGCCGAGGGCCCGGCGGATCGAGTCCATGTCCCGCACGGCACTGATGGTGTCGATGTACGGCAGCACGCTCGCGTACTTCCGGCCGCAGGCGGCGGCGAAGGACCGGGCGCGTGTGAGGTTGGCCCTCTCGATCGCGGGTGTGCTCGGCACGGAGTCCGGGCGCACCGGCTTGAAGTGGCCCGGCTTGCAGTTAAGGGCGGGTTTACTCGCGCCCACCCCGCGCGGGTCGAAGCCGATGACGTCGTACTGGGCCGCGACCGCCTTGGGCAGGCCCGAGGCGATGAACCCGGCGAACGTCAGACCGCTGCCGCCGGGACCGCCGGGGTTGACCAGCAGCGGGCCCTGGTACGTCTTCGCGGTGTGCGGGACCCGGGACAGCGCGAGGGTGATCTGCTGCCCGCGCGGGTTCGCGTGATCGAGCGGCACCTTGAGGGACGCGCACTGAAGCGTCGGGTAGTTGGCGGTGCCGCATTTCTTCCAGGTGAGCTTCGCGGCGTGAGCGGCAAGAGCGGTCGAAGTGGTCTGCGTGTGCTGCGGGGTGCCGGCCTCGGCGGGGACCGCGGTGAAGGTCCCGGCCACGACGACGGCGGCACCGCACAGCACGGCTGCGCGTTTTCTCATGGGGTCCTCCCAGGACGGAGGGTTCCGGACCGCGAGGGTCACGGTCCCTGCCGCATCGTCCCGGAAAGCGCGCCCGGAAGAACGTGTTATGACGATAGTTGACCCGATTGGTCAGTCCGATGCGCTCGAACGCTCTCAGATCAACGTGAGTTGAATCGGTTCGGACACCGGCTCGACCTCGGGCTCCGGCTCCCGGATCCGCCGGGGCATGCCCGCGCCCGCGGGACCGATGCCGTACTCCTGGGCCAGCTCATGGACCTGACGGGTGATCCGGCGCTGATACCACTTCGGAGCGTAGGCGCCGTCCGCGTAGAGCCGCTCGTAACGGCGTACCAGATACGGGTGCTCCCGGTTCAGCCAGGCCATGAACCACTCCCGGGCGCCGGGCCGCAGATGCAGCACCAGCGGGGTGACCGACGTGGCCCCCGAGGCGGCGATCGCGCGCACGGTCGCCCGCAGCTGCGCCGGGGCGTCGCTCAGGAACGGGATCACCGGCGCCATCAGCACCCCGCACCCGATGCCGTGCTCGCCCAGCGTCCGTACGACGTCCAGGCGCCGCTCCGGGGCGGGTGTGCCCGGCTCCACGGTGCGCCACAGTTCCGGGTCGGTGAAGCCGACCGAGACCGAGATGCCGATGTCCGTCACCGCGGCGGCCTGCCGGAGCAGGTCGAGGTCGCGCAGGATCAGCGTGCCCTTGGTCAGGATCGAGAAGGGGTTCGCGTGGTCGCGCAGGGCGGCGAGGATGCCCGGCATCAGCCGGTAGCGGCCCTCGGCGCGCTGGTAGCAGTCGACGTTGGTGCCCATCGCTATGTGGTCGCCGGTCCAGCGGCGCGAGCCCAGCTGGCGGCGCAGCAGCTCGGGGGCGTTCACCTTGACGACGATCTGCGAGTCGAAGCCGAGACCGGTGTCCAGGTCGAGATAGCTGTGGGTCTTGCGGGCGAAGCAGTACACACACGCGTGGGAGCAGCCCCGGTAGGGGTTGACGGTCCACTCGAAGGGCATGCGGGAGGCGCCCGGCACCCGGTTGATGATCGAGCGGGCCCGGATCTCGTGGAACGTGATCCCGGCGAACTCGGGTGTGTCGAAGGTACGGCTGACCACCGCGTCGGCGCCGAAGAGGGCGGCGTCGGCCCGCCCGTGTTCCGCGGACTCGGTGAGGTTCTCCCAGCGCATGAGGCCTCCTCGGGTAGCACTGCCCCTTGAGTGAAACACTTGTTCGAATTTCTGTGCAACCCCGATTTGGGGGCCCGCGGGCGGGGGTGGTTGGCTTGCCCCCAGCCCGAGAACCCGAGAACCCGAAGTCCTGGAGGAAGTCGATGGCGCAGGTCGAGGCCACTACGGAGCGGATCGTCGCGGCGGACGCGGAGAAGGTGTTCGACGCCGTCGCCGACTACACCGGCACGCGGTCGAAGGTGCTGCCCGAGCAGTTCAGCGAGTACGAGGTGCGCGAGGGCGGCGACGGCGAGGGCACCCTCGTCCACTGGAAGCTCCAGGCCACCAGCAAGCGCGTGCGCGACTGCCTCCTGGAGGTCACCGAGCCCACCGACGGCGAGCTCGTCGAGAAGGACCGCAACTCCTCCATGGTCACCACCTGGCGGGTCACCCCGGCCGGCGAGGGCAAGTCCCGTGTCGTCGTGACCACCACCTGGGAGGGCGCCGGCGGTATCGGCGGCTTCTTCGAGAAGACCTTCGCCCCCAAGGGCCTCGGCCGGATCTACGACTCCCTCCTCGACCGGCTCGCCGCCGAGGTCGAGAAGTAAGTCCCCGGCACCGGGCGGACGTTGCTCTCGGTCACCGGATCGAGTGGATCTCCGTACGGCCCACCGGCGTGCCGTAACTCGTCGCGCTTGCTCGTAGTTGTCGCCTTATGCGGGAAATGCGGGGCAGGCGCGACGAGGGGAGCGGGACGTGGGCGTGACGACTGCGACGCACGAGGAACGGGTCGAAGCGCCACCGAAAGCCCCCGCCCCGACCGTCGAACTCGGCCCGCGCCGGGTCCGGCTGATCTTCTTCGGGCTGATGCTCGCGCTGCTGCTCGCCGCGCTGGAGCAGATGATCGTCGCCACCGCGCTCCCCAGGATCGTCGGTGAACTGCACGGCCTGGACCGGATGTCCTGGGCGATCACCGCCTACCTGCTCACCGCCACGATCGGACTGCCGGTCTACGGCAAGCTCGGCGACCTCCTCGGCCGCAAGGGCGTCTTCCAGTTCGCGATCGTCGTCTTCGTCGCCGGCTCCGCGCTGGCCGGACGGGCCGCGACCATGGACCAGCTGATCGCCTTCCGCGCGGTGCAGGGCGTCGGCGCGGGCGGCCTCATGATCGGTGTGCAGGCGATCATCGCCGACATCGTGCCGCCCCGGCAGCGCGGCCGCTTCATGGGCCTGATCGGCGCCGCCTTCGGACTCGCCTCCGTCGCGGGCCCGCTGCTCGGCGGCTACTTCACCGACCACCTGTCCTGGCGGTGGTGCTTCTATGTCAACGTGCCCTTCGGGCTGCTGACCCTGGCCGTCGTCACCGCCGTACTGAAGCTTCCGAAGCCGCGGGTGCGGCCCCGGCTCGACCTGCCCGGCGCGCTGCTGCTCGCCGCGGCCTCCACCTGCCTGGTGCTGCTGACCAGTTGGGGCGGCACCGAGTACGCCTGGGACTCCCGGGTGATCCTCGGCCTCGGGGCCGGAGCGGTGGCCTCCACCATCCTCTTCCTGGTCGCCGAGCACTTCGCGGCCGAACCCCTCATCCCGCTCCGGCTGTTCAGGGACTCCGTCTTCAACATCACCGCTCTGGTGGGTCTGGTGATCGGGGTCGCACTCTTCGGGGCCGCCGGCTACCTGCCGACCTTCCTGCAGATGGTCGACGGCGCGAGCGCCACCGAGTCCGGCCTGCTGATGCTGCCCATGATGGCCGGCATCGTTGGCGCCTCCGTCCTCGCCGGACAGCTCATCAGCCACACCGGCCGCTACCGGATCTGGCCGATCCTCGGCAGTGCCCTCTCCGCCGTCGGCATGTGGCTGCTGTCCCGCCTGGAGGTGGACACGCCCAGGCTGCACTACAGCATCTGGATGGCGGTCCTCGGCACCGGGATCGGCATGGTGATGCCGGTGCTGGTGCTCGCCGTGCAGAACTCGGTCCGCCCGGCCGACCTCGGCACCGCCACCAGCGCGAACACCTACTTCCGGCAGATCGGCGGCAGCGTCGGAGCGGCGGTCTTCGGCACCCTCTTCGCCCACCGGCTCGCGGACTCCCTGCAGCAGCGACTCCCCAGCGCGGAAGGGCTGCCCGACCCCGAGTCCCTCACCCCGCAGCTCGTCCACGGTCTGCCCCCGGCGCTGCGCGACGGCTACATCCGGGCCTACGCCGACGCCATGCCGAGGATCTTCCTCTACCTGGTGCCGGTGCTCGTCCTCGGTCTGCTCATCGCCTTCTTCCTCAAGGAGAAACCGCTGGTGTCCCACCCCGCCGACACGGAGACGGCCCCGATCCCACAGTGCCGTTCGCCGCACGCCACCGCGCTCCCCGTGTGCGGCGCGGTGCGGCACACCGACGGGACCGTCGTCCCCCGGGCCGCCCTCACCCTCATCGACGTCGCCGGGGCGCAGACCGGGCGCGGTGCCAGCGGCGAGGACGGACGGTTCGCGCTGTCGACGCCCGGGCCAGGGGCGTACGTCCTCATCGCCGCCGCGAGCGGCCACCAGCCGCAGGCCGTCTCCGTGACAATCGGCGACGGCCCGGTCGAGCTGGACATCGTCCTCGGCGGCGCCGGACGGCTCGCCGGCCGGGTGCTCTCCGGCGGCTCACCCGTACCGGACGCCACCGTCACCCTCACCGACGCGCGCGGTGAGGTCGTCGCCACCACCCGCGGCGGACCGGAGGGCACCTACGTCGTCACCGAACTGGTCGCGGGGGAGTACACCCTCGCCGTCGGCGCGCCCGCGTTCCGCCCCGCGGCGCTCCCCGTCACCGTCCGGGCCTCCAGGGAGACCCGCCAGGACGTCGAACTCGCGGGCGGCGCGGTGCTGCGCGGCACCGTGCGGGCCGGTGACGGACGATGCGTCGAGGACGCGCGCGTGACGCTCCTGGACGTCGCGGGCAACGTGGTGGACACCCTCACGACCGGCCCCGACGGCAGCTTCCGCTTCGTCGACCTGACCGGCGGCGAGTACACGGTCATCGCCGCCGGTTACCCGCCGGTCGCCACCCACCTCCAGGTGGCCGGAGGCGGCCGCACGGAGCGGGATCTCCAGCTGGGACACGAGGACTGACGGTGCGTCAGCGCGGGGCGCACGCCGGGGAGACCCGGTCCGGGCCAATTCCCGCGTTGCCGCACACCGTGACCGCCCGGCGCCGTACGGTGGAGCAGGCGGCACAGATCTTGCGGAGAGAGGGCCTGGGCCATGGACCGTGGCACCGAGAGGGGCGCACCTCCCAGCCGCGGAGCTGGGCACGGCGCGGCGGACGGACACGTCGCGGCCGGCCGGGTCCCGCTGGCCGTGGTGGTAGTGGACCGCGACGGCCTGGTCTCCCACTGGAGCCGGGGCGCGAGCCGTCTGTTCGGCGCCGGCAAGGACGAGGCCATCGGACGCTCCGCGGCCGACCTGCTGCCCGTCTCCGGAGCACTCCCCGAGGAGGAGGACACCCCGTCCTACGGCGGGTACGCGGCCTACGACGGACTCGGACCCGATCTCGAGTCCTCCCTCGACGGCGGTCTGTCCTACCCGGCAGCCGGCCGCGCCCGTCTCACCGTGTCCGGCGCGGACCGTGTCGACGTCCTGTGGTGGGCCTACCCGCTGGTGGGCCCGGGCCGGGAGCGACTGCTGGTGCTGGCAGCCGACGCCGGCGGGCTGCGCCGGGATCTCGACCTGGACGAGGTTGGTGCGGCCGTGGAGCGGATCGCGCCCGCCTTCGCCCTGCACACCGACTTCCCGGGCGCCGACGAACTCGCCCGCAGGCTTCCCGAGATCCTGCCCAGCATGAGCGTCGGAGAGAGCGCCCGCATCGTCGCGCAGGTCCTCGAACTGGGTTATCCGGTACTGGAGTTCAGCCAGAACGACCGGGTGCCCGTCACCCCCGACTGGGGTGTGCCCCGGCGCGCCGAGCGCAAGGCCCGCCGCGAGCGGGCGGCCCGGGCGGCCGCCGAGGGCCTGCCACTGCCGTTGGACGAACCGGACGAGGGCGAGGACCTCGAGTACGTCGCCGTGCGCGAGCGCCTGGAGTTCCTCAACGAGGTCAGCGGGAAGATCGGCACCTCGCTCGACCTGTCGCGGACCATCGTCGAGGTCAGCAGGGCCGTCGTGCCCCGCTTCACCGATGTCGCCGGCACCTATCTGCGCGAACAGGTCGTCGCCGGCGAGGGATTCCCCGACGGAGTGCCGGACACCACCACCATGTGGCACCGGGTGGCCCTGGAGCACACCGACGAACCCGGCCGCTGGGACGACGTGGTGCCGGTCGGCGAGGCCATGCCGTTCCCCGCGCACACCCCGTTCTTCCAGTGCATGACCACCGGTGAGCCCGTTCTCGTGCCGCGCATCAGCGAACAGATGGGGCACGCGATCGCCTCGCAGTTCGAGAAGCGGGACATCAGGCCGCTGATCACCGGCCGCTCCATGCTGGTCGTACCGCTGAAGGCCCGCAATGTCGTTCTCGGGTTCATGATCCTGCTGCGGCACCCCGAGCGCGACGAGTTCAACGACATGGACCGGGTCACCGGCGCCGAACTCGCCGCCCGCGCGGGCCTCGTGCTCGACAACGCCCGCATGTACACCTTCCAGGAGTCCGTCGCCGAGACCCTCCAGGACAGCATGCTGCCGCAGATCCCGTCGCGCATGGCGGGCTGCGACATCGCCACCCGCTATCTGCCGGGCACGCTCCTCGGGCGGGTCGGCGGCGACTGGTTCGACTCCGTGAAACTGCCCGGGGCGCGGACCGCCCTGGTCGTCGGGGACGTCATGGGGCACGGGCTCAACTCCGCCGCGATGATGGGCCAGTTGCGTACGGCCGTGCAGACCATGGCCGCGCTCGACCTGCCGCCGGCCCAGCTGCTGCGCAACCTCGACGACCTCGCCCAGCGGCTCGGCGACACCTACCTCGCGACCTGTCTCTACGCCGTCTACGACCCGATCGCGAGCGAACTCCAGATCGCCAACGCGGGACACATTCCCCCGGTGATCGTGCGGGCCGCGGACGGGCGCAGTGAACTGCTCGACCTGCCCACCGGCGCGCCCATCGGCGTCGGAGGGGTGCCCTTCGAGGCCGTACGCGTGCGCGTGGAGCCCGGTGACCGGCTGCTGATGTGCACCGACGGGCTGGTCGAGGTGCGGGGCGAGGACATCGGGGTGGGTCTGGCGACCCTCACCGAGTCCGCCGCGCATCCGGCCGCCTCCATGGACGACGCCTGCGACGCGATCATCCGCGCCCTCAATCCGCGGGGCGGACGCAAGGACGACGTGGCGCTGCTCATGGTCCGGCTCAATGGCATCGAGCCGGATGACGTGGCCGAGTGGCGGATCTCCCTCGACCCGGCCGAGGTGGCACGGGCCCGGGCGGTGGTACGCGAGCAGCTTCATGACTGGGGCCTTGCGAAGCTGGCCGACGGCGCGGAGCTCATGGTGAGTGAGCTCGTCACCAACGCCGTACGGCATTCGCACGGCCGGCCCGTCGAGCTGCGGCTCGTGCGGGAGGACACCCTGCTGTGCGAGGTGGACGACGACGACCACGAGCTGCCGAACCTGCTGAGCGCCGGACCCACCGATGAGCAGGGACGAGGACTCAGAGTGGTCAGCACGCTCGCCCGGGAGTGGGGTGCCAGTCGTACGAAGGCCGGGAAGACCGTCTGGTTCGAACTGACCCTGCCGCGTCGCTGAGCGTCGGGTCCGTCGTCGGGGGCGTCTGTTTCTCGAACTGGCAGTGAAGGAATGCGCCATGCGCTTGTCCGCGTGACCCGGGCGCGATACACCGTACTGGCCCGCCAAGTGTGGCGGGTTTGTGGCACATCCTGGGGAGTTGGGCATGAGCGTGACTGGTCGGTACCGGGAGTCCTGGGAGGGCTTCTGGCGGGAGGCCCCGGGGCGCCAAGGGGCCGTGTTCTGGGACGCGGAGCCCGTGTTGACCGCAGGCGTCCACCTCGCCCACTTCGAGCCGCTGCTGGCCGATCCCGGGCTGCCTCTCGTGGACCTGGGCTGCGGGAACGGCACCCAGAGCCGTTTCCTCGCCGCCCACTTCACCCAGGTCGTCGGCGTCGACCTGTCCGCGGCCGCCCTCGACCGTGCGCGCGACGCCGACCCCGACGGGCAGGTGACGTACCGACTCCTCGACGCCTGCGACAAGAGTGAGCCGGAGAATCTGCACGCCGATCTCGGGGACGCCAACGTCTACATGCGGGGCGTGCTGCACCAGGCCGGCCCCGAGGACCGGCAGCAACTGGTCGACGGGATCGCCACGCTCGTCGGGGAGCGCGGCCGCGCCTTCCTCGTCGAGCTCTCCGAGGCCGCCAAGGCCGTCCTGATGGGCCTGGCGCAGTGCCCCGACGGACCGCCCGCCAAGCTGGCACCCATCTTCCGGCACGGCATCGCCCCCGGCGAGGTCGCCGACGAGGCGGTGCCCGTGTACCTCGGGGCGGCCGGGCTGACCGTCGTGGCGAGCGGGGAACTGCCGCTCGTCACCACCGAGTACCGGGCCGACGGCACCCGGATCGAACTGCCGTCGAAGTGGTGGGTGGTGGGCCGCACCGCCTGACGGCCCGGCGGTGCACGCGCCCTATCGGCGTACCTGAGCGGGCACCCCGTCCGTCACGGGCGGGGTCTTCCGGAACGCCCACTCCATCCGGGGCTCCATCACGCACCGGAAGACCCGCCGCACGGGAGCGGTGCACAGGGTGGTCACCACCGCACCGGCGACGAGCGTGACGACGATCTCGCCGAGCGGGGTGTGCGGCCAGCGGTGGCCGGCCCAGTCGACGTGGTTGCCGGCCTGGACGACGAAACCGTGCAACAGATAGCCGTAGAGCGTGCCCGCGCCCAGGGTCGTGAACCACATCCGGCGCCCCGGCACCCAGGACAGGAAGCAGGCGACCAGGACCAGGGAGCAGCCGAACAGGGCCAAGGTCATCAGCGGGCCGCACCAGGCGGGCACGCCGAAGTGCTCGGCGGGGTCACGGTGGAAGAACCACGCGTAGTCCATGCGCGGCACCGCCCAGTACGAGAACACCACCGCGGCCGCGAACACCGGGACCGCGAGCAGCCGCACCCGCCACTGGCGCACCAGCGAGAAGTGAGCCGGGCGCAGACACAGGCCGAGCACGAAGTACGGCAGGAACTGCAGGGTGCGCTGGAGGTCGAGATCGTCGCCGATGGACGGGCTGAGCGTGGCGAGCGCGGCGACCGTGAGGGCGATCGGCAGCGGCCACCGCACGGCGCGCCAGATCGGCGTGGTCAGCCGCCAGATGAACAGGGCGGCCAGGAACCATGTCAGATACAGCGGGTCCAGCAGGCTGATGTCGCGGTCCGGGACGCCGTCGGACCACCGGGTGAAATACGTGTACGCCGTCTCGAACGCGACATAGGGGACCACGACCCCGGTGACCAGCCGTTTGATCTTCGCCGGGCTGGCGTCGAAGGAGCGGGAGAAGTAGCCCGAGATGATGATGAACGCCGGCATGTGGAAGGCGTAGACGATCGTGTACAGCGCGGTGACGGCACGGCTGTCGGAGCGCAGCGGCTCCCAGGCGTGGCCCATGGCCACCAGCACGATCGCCAGGTACTTGGCGTTGTCGAAGAACGCGTCGCGTTGCCTGGGGCGGCCGGGCGGGTTCCCCGGCGCGGCGGTCGCCGTCGTCCGTCGTGCCGGCTGTACGGGCTGTGCGGTGTCGCTCACGCTTCTCCCTGTCCGTCTCCTGTGGAACCCGCGAGGGAGAATACGCGTCTTCCAGGAATGGCCTGTGCGGTGGGGGTGGGCCGCATCCGACTCGCCTCACCCCACGCGGGCGACGTGAACCTCCGCGCCGCGTAACGTGGCGGACCATGAAGATCCTGATCAGCGCCGACATGGAGGGCGCCACGGGTGTCACGTGGCCGGACGACGTGATGCCGGGGGCGTCGCAGTGGGAACGGTGCCGCTCCCTGTTCACCTCGGACGTGAATGCCGCCGTGCTGGGCTTCTTCGACGGCGGCGCCGACGAGGTGCTCATCAACGAGGCGCACTCGACCATGCGCAACCTGCTGCTCGAACAGCTGGACGAGCGGGCGCAGATGCTCACAGGCCGGCACAAGGACCTCTCCATGATCGAGGGAGTCCAGCACGGCGACGTCGACGGCATCGCCTTCCTCGGCTACCACGCGGGCGCGGGTCAGGAGGGCGTCCTCGCCCACACCTACCTCGCCAACTCCATCACCGGGGTGTGGCTGAACGACGTGCCCGCGAGCGAGGGGTACCTCAACGCGCACGTGGTCGCGGAGTACGGCGTCCCCGTGGTCCTCGTCACCGGGGACGACGTGGCCTGCGAGGACGCCCTCGGCTACGCCCCCGAGGCGCTGAAGGTCGCCGTCAAGGACCATGTCTCGCGGTACGCGGCCGTGTGCCGTACGCCGGCCCGCACGGCCGCCGACATCCGGGCCGCGGCGAAGGAGGCCGCCCGGCTGGCGGTCCGTCAGGAACCCGTACAGGCGGGGCCGTTCACGATCGCGGTCGAGTTCGACGCCGAGCACCTCGCGATGGCCGCCACCGTGGTGCCGGGTGTGGAGCGGATCGGGGCGCGGAAGGTGGCGTACACGAACGAGACCATGTACGCGGGAATCCGTACCTTCAAGGCGGTCACCACCATCGTCTCGGCCGCCGTGGAGGAGCAGTATGGCTGACCAGCAGGCACTGGACGAGGTCGTCCGGTTCACCTCCGACCTCATCCGCATCGACACCACGAACCGGGGCGGCGGCGACTGCCAGGAGCGGCCCGCCGCCGAGTACGCGGCCGAGCAGCTGGCCGGGGCGGGCCTTGAGCCCCTGATGCTGGAGCGCACCGAGGGCCGGACGAACGTCGTCGCCCGCATCGAGGGCACCGACCCGTCGGCGGACGCGGTGCTCATCCACGGTCATCTGGACGTGGTGCCCGCCGAGGCCGCCGACTGGAGTGTGCACCCCTTCTCCGGGGAGGTCCGCGACGGGGTCGTCTGGGGCCGCGGGGCGGTCGACATGAAGAACATGGACGCGATGATCCTGGCCGTGGTGCGGTCCTGGGCCCGGCAGGGCCTACGGCCCCGGCGGGACCTCGTGATCGCGTTCACCGCCGACGAGGAGGCCAGCGCCGAGGACGGCTCGGGGTTCCTCGCCGACGAGCACCCGGAGCTCTTCGAGGGCTGCACGGAGGGGATCAGCGAGTCGGGGGCGTTCACCTTCCACGACGGCGCCGGCCGGCAGATCTACCCGATCGGGGCGGGGGAGCGCGGCACGGGCTGGCTCAAGCTCACCGCGAACGGCCGCGCCGGGCACGGCTCCAAGGTCAACAAGGAGAACGCTGTCACCCGGCTCGCCGCCGCCGTGACCCGCATCGGCGAGCACGAGTGGCCGCTGCGGCTCACCCCGACCGTCCGCGCGGCCCTCGCCGAACTCGCCGCGCTCTACGGCATCGAGACCGACCTGAGCGACGTGGACGGACTGCTGGAGAAGCTGGGCCCGGCGGCCAAGCTGGTCGAGGCGACCGTCCGCAACAGCGCCAACCCGACCATGCTGCAGGCCGGTTACAAGCTCAACGTGATCCCGGGGGAGGCCGTGGCCTACGTCGACGGGCGTTATCTGCCCGGCGGCGAGGACGAGTTCCGGGCGACCCTCGACCTGCTCACCGGCCCGGACGTGGACTGGGAGTTCAGCCATCGCGAGGTCGCCCTCCAGGCACCGGTCGACTCACCGACGTACGCCGGCATGCGTGCCGCGGTGGAGGAGTTCGCGCCCGAGGGGCACGTGGTGCCGTACTGCATGTCCGGCGGCACGGACGCCAAGCAGTTCTCCCGCCTGGGCATCACCGGGTACGGGTTCGCGCCCCTGAAGCTCCCGGAGGGCTTCGACTACCAGGCCCTCTTCCACGGGGTCGACGAACGCGTCCCCGTCGAGGCACTGCACTTCGGCGTGCGGGTACTCGACCGCTTCCTGCGAACCGCCTGAGCAAGTGGGGGAGAACGTGCAGACGTCGGCATACGGTTCCTGGCCCTCGCCCATCGACGCGGCGCTCGCCGCCGCGCACGACGGGCACCCCGAATGGCTGGGCCTCGTCGGGGACGAGGTGTGGTGGACCGAGCCCCGGCCCACCGAGGGCGGCCGCCGCACCCTGGTGCGCAGGCGCCCCGACGGCCGGGAGGAGCCGGTGCTGCCGGCGCCGTGGAACGTGCGCAGCAGGGTCATCGAGTACGGCGGTCACCCCTGGGCCGGCGAGGTGGTGGCCGGCGAACCGCTCGTCGTGTTCGTGCACTTCGCCGACCAGCGGCTGTACCGGTACGAGCCCGGGGGTGAGCCGCGTCCCTTGACGCCCGTCTCCCCGGTCGGCGGCGGACTGCGCTGGGCGGAGCCGCAGTTGAGACCCGAGCTGGGTGAAGTGTGGTGCGTCCTGGAGGAGTTCACCGGAGACGGGCCCACCGACGTCCGCCGGGTCCTGGCCGCCGTGCCGCTGGACGGCTCGGCCGTGCAGGACCGGGACGCGGTGCGCGAACTCACCGACGACCGCCACCGGTTCGTCACCGGCCCCCGCATCTCGCCCGACGGCTCGCGCGCGGCCTGGCTCGCCTGGGACCATCCGCGGATGCCCTGGGACGGCACGGAGCTGATCGTCGCCGAGGTCCTGGGCGGCACGCTCCGGGAGCCCCGCACGGTGGCCGGCGGCCCGGAGGAGTCCATCGCCCAGGCCGACTGGTCGCCCGACGGCCGCCTCCTGTACGCGAGCGACCGCACCGGCTGGTGGAACCTCTACCGCGACGGCGAGCAACTCTGCCCGCGTGAGGAGGAGTTCGGCGGCGCCCTGTGGAAGGTCGGGCAGCGCTGGTTCGCCCCGCTGGACAGCGGCCTGATCGCCGTCGTGCACGGCACCGGATCGACCGCGCTCGGCATCCTGGACCCGGAGACCGGTGAACTCGTCGACGCGGCCGGTCCCTGGACCGAGTTCGCGCCCACCCTCGCGGTGCACGGCGAGCGGGTCGTCGCCGTGGGCGCCAGCCCGCGCACGGCCTACGAGGTCGTGGAGCTGGACACCTGCACCGGCCGGGCCCGGGTGATCGGCGCCGAGCACGACGACCCGGTCGACCCGGTGCACTACCCCGAGCCCCTGATCCGCGTCTTCACCGGGCCGGACGGCCGGGACATCCACGCCCACGTCTACCCGCCGCACCACCCCGGGTACCGGGCGCCCGGCGACGAGCTGCCGCCGTACGTCGTCTGGGCGCACGGCGGACCGACCGGCCACGCGCCCCTCGTGCTCGACCTCTCGATCGCCTACTTCACCTCCCGCGGCATCGGCGTCGCCGAGGTCAACTACGGCGGCTCGACCGGATACGGGCGGGAGTACCGCAACCGGCTGCGCGAGCAGTGGGGCGTGGTCGACGTCGAGGACTGCGCCGCCGTCGCGCTCGCCCTCGCCGACGAGGGCACCGCCGACCGCGACCGGCTCGCCGTCCGCGGCGGCAGCGCGGGCGGCTGGACCGCCGCCGCCTCGCTCACCATGACCGACGTCTACGCCTGCGGCACCATCGTCTACCCCATCCTCGACCTGGCCGGCTGGGGCACCGGGGAGACCCACGACTTCGAGTCCCAGTACCTGGAGAGCCTGGTCGGACCGCTCGCCGAGGTCCCAGGACGGTACACGGAACGCTCGCCCGTCGAACACGCCGACCGGGTCACCGCACCCTTCCTGCTGCTCCAGGGCCTGGACGACGTGATCTGCCCGCCCGCGCAGTGCGAGCGGTTCCTCGCCCGGATCGCGGGACGTCAGGTGCCGCACGCCTACCTCGCCTTCGAGGGGGAGGGGCACGGGTTCCGCCGGGCGGACACGATGATCCGCGCGTTGGAGGCCGAACTCTCCCTGTACGCCCAGGTGTTCGGTCTCAACCCGCCCGGCGTCCCAACATTGGAGCTCACCAGGTGACAGAACTCGTACGACCGCCCAGACTCGCGCCCGGAGCCCGCGTGGCCGTCGTCGCGCCCAGCGGGCCGGTGCCGGAGGAGCGCCTCCAGGCGGGCCTGGACATCCTGCGCGGCTGGGATCTCGACCCGGTCGTGGCACCCCATGTCCTGGACCGGCACGGCGAGTTCACCTACCTGGCGGGCACCGACGCCGACCGGGCGGCTGATCTCCAGAACGCCTGGTGCGACCCGTCGGTGGACGCCGTGCTGTGCGCCCGGGGCGGATACGGCGTGATGCGCATGGTCGACCTGCTCGACTGGGAGGCCCTGCGCGCGGCCGGGCCGAAGGTGCTGGTCGGGTTCAGCGATGTCACCGCGCTGCACGAGGCCTTCGCCGCCCGGCTCGGCCTGGTCACGCTGTACGGTCCGATGGCGGCCGGCATGGACTTCATCAAGAACGGGCGGGCCCAGGAGCATCTGAAGGCCACGCTGTTCGCGCCGGAGACGGTCCGCACGCTCGCCTCCGGCGGCACGGCCCTCGTCCCCGGCCGGGCCCGCGGTGTCACCCTGGGCGGCTGTCTGTGCCTGCTCGCCTCCGAACTGGGCTCCGCCCACGCCAGGCCCGGAGCGCGCGGCGGGCTGCTCTGCCTGGAGGACGTCGGCGAGGAGACGTACCGTCTCGACCGCTATCTGACCCAACTCCTGCGCGCGGGCTGGCTCGACGGGGTGCGCGGGGTGCTTCTCGGGTCGTGGGAGAAGTGCGAACCGTACGAGAGGGTGCGCGCGCTGCTCCTCGACCGGCTCGGCGGCCTCGGCGTCCCCGTCGTCGAGGAGTTCGGCTTCGGACACGGCGAGGGGGCGCTGACGATCCCGTTCGGGGTGACGGCCGAACTCGACGCGGACACCGGCACGCTGACGCTCGGCGAACCCGCCCTGCGCTGAGCCAGCCACGGGTGCGCGCAGCGGCACTGACGGCGGCCCGGCGGGGATTCACCCCACCAAGGACAGGGGCAGGGGCGGGGCGTGGGCGCCCTGATCGGCGCGCTGTGCGGGACGTACGTCATGAAGAACCGCGGTCAGGTCGTCGTAGGCTGGCGGGATGCCGCACACCGCTTCCCGCTGTCTCGCCGAAGGCCCCCGCGTCGGCATTCGTCACTTCACCTACGAGGACGCCGCCGAGTTCACCGCGCGGGCCCGGGAGAGCAAGGAACTGCACCAGCCCTGGCTGTTCCCGCCGGACAGCGAGAGCGCCTACCTCGCGTACGCCGGCCGGCTGATCGAGGACCCGGCCAAGGCGGGGTTCCTGGTCTGTAAGAAGGACGGGGAGCGGGGCGGCGGGGCCATCGCCGGGTTCATCAACATCAACAACATCGTCCAGGGCGGCTTCTGGTGCGGGGCCCTCGGTTACGGCGCCTTCGCGCACGCCGCCGGGCGCGGGCTGATGCGCGAGGGGCTGAACCTCGTGGTCGACCACGCCTTCGGCCCGATGCGGCTGCACCGTCTCGAGATCAACGCACAGCCCGGCAACACCGCCTCCCTCGCCCTCGCCCGCAGCTGCGGCTTCCGGCTCGAAGGGTTCTCCCCGAAGATGCTCCACATCGACGGGGAGTGGCGGGACCACGAGCGCTGGGCGATCACCGCCGAGATGCGGGCTTCCGGTTGATCTTCATGGTGTCGAGGTCCGTGACCGTCGACCTCAGGTCGCCGAAGCCGTAGCCGAGCTCACGGAGTGCCGTCTGCGCGCGGTCCTCGGCGATCGCGCCCGCCATCTCCTCGCCGTCCGCCGCGTCCGACACCACCACGTACCGCATGGAGAAGTGCTTCAGCGGCGCCGGTTCGTAGGACAGCGAGCCCTCCTCGGAGAACCGCATGCTCGCCATGCCGTGGTCCGCCGCCTCGGCGAGCAGCCCGGCACGGGCCTCGTCGGTGAGCCCCTCCCACGTGCCGCGGACGATCACCCGGTAGGTGTGCTGCTCACTCACTGTCGCTCCCTCGCGTATCTCCGTGGACGGTCGACTGTACGTCGGCGAGGATGCTCCGCATGCGGAATATCGTCGTGCTGGACGCCCCCTCCAACCTCGGCCTGCGCCCGCCCGCCCCCGGTACCGTGCCCGGCTGCCACAAACTCGCCGGCGCCCTCCGCGAGCAGCGGATCGTGGTGGGGGTCCCCCCACGCCTTTAAGGCAGTGGGGGAGGCTGCACGCCCTGGAGGGCGGGGTGGTCGTACCGCCGCGCTACGACCGCGGGGACTGGCAGGAGGGCGACGGGGTCTTCAACGCCGCCGCCATCGCGTCGTACACCGTGAAGCTGGCCGACCGCATCGAGCGCCACGTGCGCGCCGGGGAATTCCCCGTCGTCCTCGGCGGGGACTGCTCCGTTCAGCTCGGCGCCTCGCTCGCCCTGCGCCGGGTCGGACGTTACGGACTGGCCGCGATCGACGCCTCGCCGGACTTCCGGCACCCCGGCAACTCCGACCGGATCGGCGCGGCGGGCGGCGAGGAGGTCGCGCTGGGCACCGGCCGCGGACAGGAGGACCTGACGGACCTGGAGGGGCTGAAGCCCTATCTGCGGGACGAGGACGTGCGGTTCTTCGGGATCCGCGACGCGTTCGAGGAGGACCGGGCCGAACTCGCCGGCCTCAAGATCCCGGTGGTGACCGTCGGTGACGTCCGGGAGTGGGGTGCGGACGCCCTCGCCCGGGCCACCGCCCAGGCCTTCGAGACCCCGGAGATCGACGGCTTCTGGGTGCACCTGGACGCCGACTGCCTCGACCCGTCCGTGATGCCCGCTGTCGACAGCCCCGACCCGGACGGGCTCCAACCCGCCGAACTCGTCGCGCTGCTACGGCCGTTGCTCGCCTCCCCTTCCTGCGCCGGCCTCAACGTCACCATCTACGACCCCGATCTGGACCCCGAGGGCACCGCGGGCGCGCTGCTCACCGACATCGTCGTGGACGCCTTTGCGCAATCCTGACCGGCAGCTCCCCTGGCCGACTCGGTGCCGAGCGGTTTCCATGGTGATCGTGACGACGATCCGGCGAGACGTGCTCACCCTGCCCGCCGCACCGCTGGGCCCCGACAACCCCCTGCCCCCGCTGCGGCTCCTGCACGATGGGGGCACCTCCCACGCCCTCAAGGCAGTGGGGGACCACCGCATCGACGTGCGGGAGCGCGACGACCTGCCCCGGGACATGGCCCGGCAGGCGGGTTACGGGCCACTGGGGAGCCTGCTGCCCGTCCGTGTCCGGGACGGCTACGGCAGAGAGCGCGCACCCCGCGCCTTCGAGACGGTCGTGATCGAGAACGACCGGCTCAGGGCCACGGTCCTCCCCGGTCTCGGCGGCCGGGTCGCCTCCCTCCTCCACAAGGCCACCGGGCGTGAACTCCTGTACCGCAACCCGGTGTTCCAGCCGGCGAACTTCGCCCTGAACGGCGCCTGGTTCTCCGGCGGCATCGAGTGGAACATCGGCGCCACCGGCCACACCACCCTGTCCTGCGCACCCCTGCATGCCGCCCGCGTGCCCGCTCCCGACGGCGGAGAGATGCTCCGCCTGTGGGAGTGGGAGCGGCTGCGCGACCTGCCCTTCCAGGTGGACCTGTGGCTCCCGGACGGGTCGGACTTCCTGTACGCCGGAGTGCGCATCCGCAATCCGCACGAGCGGCCGGTACCGGCCTACTGGTGGTCGAACATCGCCGTCCCCGAGGGACGCAGGGTGCTCGCCCCGGCCGAGGACGCCTGGCAGTTCGGCTACGAGCGCCACCTGCGCCGGGTGCCCGTCCCGCCGGACCCCCTGGACAGCCCGTACGCCGCCGACTACTTCTACGACCTGCCCGACGCCCGGCGCCGCTGGATCGCCGCCCTCGACGGCGACGGCCACGGCCTGGTGCAGACGTCCACCGACCTCCTGCGCGGCCGCAAGCTGTTCGTGTGGGGGACCGGCAGCGGCGGCCGGCGCTGGCGGGAGTGGCTCACCGAACCAGGCACCGGCGGCTGCTGCGAGATCCAGGCCGGACTCGCCCGCACCCAGCTGGAGCACGTACGCCTGGACGCCGGGAGCGAGGTGGCGTGGCTGGAGGCGTACGGGCCGCTCAGCGCGCCGCCGGTGCCGGCCGAGGCGGAGGCACACCTGGAAGCCGTACTGCCGCGGGCCGCCGTCGACGCGGCCTACGCCGCCTGGAAGCCGTACGCCGACACCGAACCCGGCGAGACCCTGGCCGTCGGCTCGGGCTGGGGCGCCCTCGAAGCGCTGCGCGCCGACTGGAAGCTGCCCGGCACCCCATTCGGGGAAAGCACCCTCGGCCAGGCGCAGGAGCCCTGGCTGGAGCTGCTGCGCACCGGGTCCCTCCCCGAACCGCGCCGGGTACGGCCGCCCGGGGACACCCTGGTCGCCCCGCACTGGCGGGACATGCTGGAGACCGCGCCCGCCACCCCGCTCGCCGAGTACCACCTGGGAGTCGCCCAGTGGCACGCGGGGGACCGGGCACAGGCCGTGCGCAGCTGGGAGCGGGGACTCGAACTGGCGCCGTCCCGCTGGCCGTTGCTGCGCTGTCTCGCCGTGGCCGACCAGGAGAGCGGCAACCGGGAGCGGGCCGCCGACCGGTACGCCGACGCCTTCGACGACCTGTGCCACGAGCGGCGCGACGACGGCGAGACGTGGACGGCGGCCACCGCCGCGCTCGGCCGCGAGACGCTGGAGGCGCTTCTCGCGGCGCGGCGTACTTCCGAGGCGCGTTCCGTGTGGGAGCGGCTGTACCCGGCGATCCGGGCGCGCGGCAGGTTCCGGCTGATCGAGGCCGGACTGCTGCTCGCCGAGGGACGGCCCGAGGCGGCCCGGGCCGTCTTCGAGGACGGCTTCGAGGTCGCCGACCTGCGGGAGGGCGCCGAGGCGATCGGCGAACTGTGGAGCCGCATCAGCTCCCCCGACGAGCCGCTTCCGGCGCGCTACGACTTCCGTATGCGGCCGCCGACGTAGGGGAGCCGGTCCCGTCAGGTGACGTTGCGGTCCACGTACTCGTACACCACGCCGTCCGGATGCATCGCGATCAGATTGCGGCCCACCGGCGTGGGCACCGGGCCCGCGATGACCCGGGCGCCCAGCTCGCTGAGCAGCTGGTGGGCCTCGTCGACGTCCTTCACCGCGATGGTCGCCGCGACCTTGCGCAGCACCTCCAGCTCGGCCTCGGGGCCGCTCATCAGCAGGAAGCAGCCCACCGCGGCGACCTGGACGCCGCCGCGCTCGAAACGGAGGGCCGTGGCGCCCGCGAGCCGTTCGTAGAAGACGACCGCGGCCTCCAGGTCGTCGACACAGACACGCAGCGTGGTTCCCAGAATGTCCATGCGGACGAGCCTAATTGCGGTCGCAGGGCCGCGGAGATCGTTTCACGCGATCCTCCCGACCCGGCCGCCCGTACCGCACACGCGGCCCGGCGTTATGCGCACGCCTGTGCGGGTACCCGGCGGCCATGGAGCGCTTGGATCACCTGGAGCATCTGGACAGGCATCTGGTCGACGAGCTGGCGCAGGTGGCGCGCGAGACCGTACGGGACGAGCTGCGCGAGCAGACGCGCAAGCAGCGCCGTACGGCCATGCTGTACGCCGCGTCCGGTGCCGTCGCGCTGTACGCGGGGGCGGCCCTGGCACTCGCCGTGGGCCTGGCCCTCGCCCTCGGGCTGCCCGACTGGGCCGCCGCACTGATCACCGCCGTGATCCTGGGGGCCGTGGCCTACGCACTGCGCGGTGCGGCCAGGCCGTCCGCGTCCCGGCCGAGGGCCGGGCGGGAGGCGGAGGCGGCGGCCGTTCCGGACCGGACCGCCGAGGCGGCCGCACCGGTGGCGGCCCCGCCGAGCGGGCTCGGGACGCCCTATCCGCCCATGCCGCCCGTCGCCCCCGGGACCCCGGGCACACCGGAGCCGGGCACCGCGCCGGGGCAGGACGGCATCGACCCCGAGCAGCCGCACCACCGGGCCTGACGCCCGGTGGCGCGTGACGCAGGGAAGGAAGCGCACGTGAAGCAGGGCAAGGTCGTCGTGGTGACCGGGGCAAGCGGCGGCGTGGGACGGGCCACGGCCCGGGCCTTCGCCGAACGCGGCGCCCGCGTCGCCCTGCTGGCCCGCGGCCGCGAGGGCCTCGCGGCCGCCGCCGACGAGGTGCAGCGGGCAGGCGGTGAGGCGCTCGTCGTGAGCGTCGACATGGCCGACCCCAAGGCGGTCGACGACGCCGCCCAGCAGGTCGTCGACGCCTACGGGCACATCGACGTCTGGGTCAACAACGCCTTCACCGGGGTCTTCGCGCCCTTCACGGAGATCACCCCGGACGAGTTCCGGCGGGTCACCGAAGTGACGTACCTGGGCTATGTGTTCGGCACCCGGGCCGCCCTCCACCACATGCTGCCGCGGGACCGCGGCACGATCGTGCAGGTGGGGTCCGCGCTGGCCTACCGGGGCATTCCCCTGCAGTCCGCGTACTGCGGGGCCAAGCACGCCATCCAGGGCTTCAACGAGTCCCTGCGGTGCGAGCTGCTCCACTCGGGCACCGGTGTCCGTACGACCATGGTGCAGCTGCCGGGCCTCAACACACCCCAGTTCGACTGGGTGTTGAACCGGATGCCCGGCAAGGCCCGTCCCGTGGCGCCAGTCTACCAGCCCGAGGTCGCCGCACGCGCGGTCGTCCACGCGGCCTCCCACGCGCGCCGGCGGGAGTACTGGGTCGGCGGGTCCACGGTGGCCACGCTCGTCGCCAACGCCGTCGCGCCCGGGGTCCTGGACCGCTATCTCGCCCGCACCAACTTCGAGGCACAGCAGGAGGAGGGCGAGCACGGCGGTCCCGGGAACCTGTGGGCGCCCGCGGACGGGCCGCACGGACGGGACTTCGGGGCGCACGGGCGGTTCGACGAGGAGACCGTGTCCAAGAGCCCGCAGGACTGGCTCTCCCGCAACCGCGCCCGCCTGGGCGTGGGGCTCGTGGCGGCCGCGGCCGGCGCGCTGGGTGTCACGGTGACTTCCGGGCTGCGCCGCCGGGGCTGAGCAGGGGCGGGCCGGGGGAGCACCGGGGCAACGGAGTTCAGGCCACCCGGTACTCCTCCACCTCCTCCGTGCGCAGCGTCAGACCGTGGCCCACCCCCGCCACCGGGCGGACCGTGCCTCCCGTCGGATCCAGTGCGCCGTCGAAGAACATGTCCTCGATGCGCACATGGTCGTGGAACCACTCCATGTGCCGGATGTTGGGGATCGCGGCGGCCGCCGCCGCGTGCGCGTGCGGAGCGCAGTGGGTGGAGATCTCCAGGCCGTGGGCCTGGGCCAGCGCCGCCGCGCGCAGGAACTCCGTGACACCGCCGCAGCGGGTCGCGTCCACCTGGAGACAGTCCACGGCGCCGGCCGCGATCATGCGCGCGAAGTACGGCAGGTCGTAGCCGTACTCACCGGCCGTGACATCGCAGACGAGGGCGTCACGGACCAGCCGCAGGCCCGTCAGGTCGTCCGATGACACCGGTTCCTCGAACCAGCCGACGCCGTGCTCCACCAGGGCGTTGCCCACCCGGACCGCCTGCTTGCGGGTGTACGCGCCGTTCGCGTCGACGTACAACTCCGCGTCCGGGCCGATGACTTCACGGGCCGTGCGGACCCGGGACAGGTCGCGGGGGACCGCCCGGCCCCAGCTCTCGCCGATCTTCAGCTTGACGCGGGGGATGCCCTGGCCGTGCACCCAGCCGTTGAGCTGCGCGGCCAGATGCGTGTCGTGGTACGTCGTGAAGCCACCGCTGCCGTAGACGGGAACGTGCTCGCGGGCGACGCCGAGCAGACGCGCCAGCGGGAGTTCCAGGACGCGGGCCTTCAGGTCCCACAGGGCGATGTCGAGGGCCGAGATCGCGCACGCCGCGATGCCCGGACGGCCCGCGTTGCGGACCGAACGGCACATCGCGTCGTGCAGCGCCGGGATGTCCATCGGGTCGCGGCCCTCGACCAGCGGTCCGAGCCGCTCGGTGAGGAAGTCACCGACCGCGGCCGGGCCGTAGGTCCAGCCCGTGCCGGTCTCCTCCCCGGTCGTCACCTCGGCGATCACCATCGTCGTGGTGTCCCAGGCGAGCGTGCCGTCGGCCTCGGGGGCGTCGGTCGGCACCGTGTACACCGAGACGACCGGGCGGTGGAGTCTCATCGCTCACCCCTGCTGGAGCTGGGGCAGCACCTTCGTACGGTAGAAGTCGAAGAAGCCGCGCTGGTCGGGGCCGATCTGGTTGACGTAGACCCGGTCGAAGCCGGCGTCGGCGAACGCGCTCAGCGTGGAGACGTGCTCGTCGACGTCGTCCCCGCACACCGCCTTCTCGCGCACCATCTCCTCGGTGACCAGCGGCTCCAGCTGCTCGAAGTGGCGCGGCGAGGGCAGGATCTGGGCCATCTCGCCGGGCAGGAACTGGTTGAACCACAGCTTGCGGACCGTGGCGACGCACTCGTCGCGGTCGTTGCCGTAGCAGACCTTCGTTCCGCCGATGACCGGCTTGCCGGCCCCGCCGCCCTTGCGGAACTGCTCCACCATCGACTCGTCGGGCGTCATCGTGATGAAGCCGTCGCCGACCCGGGACGCGAGCGCCGTGGCCGCCGGACCGAAGCCGGAGATGTCGATGGGGACGGGCTCGTCGGGGACCGTGTACAGGCGGGCGTTCTCCACGGTGTAGTGCGTGCCGTGGTGGTTGACCTCCTCGCCCGTGAAGAGGCGGCGCATCACCTGGATCGACTCCTCCAGCATTTCCAGGCGGATGTGCGCGGGCGGCCAGACATGGCCGAGCACGTGCTCGTTGAGGGCCTCACCGGAGCCGACGCCCAGCCGGAACCGGCCGTTGGTCATCACGGCCGAGGTCGCCGCGGCCTGCGCCACCACCGCCGGGTGGATCCGCACGGTCGGGCAGGTCACGGCCGTCTCGATGGGAAGGGACACGGCCTCCGAGAGTGCGCCGATCACCGACCACACGAAGGGGCTCTGGCCCTGCGCGTCGTTCCACGGGTGGTAGTGGTCGGAGATCCACAGCGAGCTGAAGCCCGCCTGCTCGGCCATCCGGGCCTGTTCGACCAGGTCCGCGGGACCGAACTCCTCGCACGACAGGAAATAGCCGTATTCGGGCATGGGGGTACCTCCGGCGGTTCCGTGATGAGCGGGGCCTTGGCCGAGTACCCGGCGGTCCGTGCGGAAACCGGCGTTTGGGCGCCCTGGCCAGGGGGACGCGGAAGGCTCCCGAGGTACGCGACAGCCCCGGAGGCGAACCGTGAGTCGACCCCGCATAGTGATCGTCGGTGCCGGCTTCGCCGGGTACCGGACGGCCAAGGAACTGTCCCGAAAAGCCCGCGGCAAGGCCGACATCACCCTGCTGAACCCGACCGACTACTTCCTGTACCTGCCCCTGCTGCCCCAGGTCGCCGCCGGCATCCTGGAACCCCGGCGGGTGACCGTCTCCCTCTCCGACACGCTGCCATGGGTGCGTCTGGTGCTCGGCGAGGCCGACGGCATCGACCTGGACGGCCGCACCGTCCACTACACCGACCCCGAGGGCGCCCGCGGCACGCTCGCCTACGACCGGCTGGTGCTGGCCGCCGGGAGCGTCAACAAGCTGCTGCCCATCCCCGGGGTCGCCGAGCACGCGCACGGCTTCCGGGGCCTGCCCGAGGCGCTGTACCTGCGCGACCACGTGACCCGTCAGGTGGAGCTCGCCGCGGCCGCCGACGATCCCGAGACCTGCGCCGCGCGGTGCACCTTCGTCGTGGTCGGCGCCGGCTACACGGGCACCGAGGTCGCCGCGCAGGGGCAGCTGTTCACCGACGCACAGGTGCGCAGGCACCCCCTGCGCAAGGGCATGCGGCCGCGCTGGATCCTCCTGGACATCGCGGAGCGGGTCCTGCCCGAGCTCGACTCCCATCTGTCCCGCACCGCCGACCGCACGCTCAGGGAACGGGGCGTGGAGGTGCGGATGGGTACCTCCGTGAAGGAGGCGACACCGCAGGGGGTGCTGCTGACCGACGGCGAGTTCGTCGCGACCCGGTCGCTGGTGTGGTGCGTGGGGGTACGGCCCGATCCGCTCGCCGAGTCGCTCGGACTGCCCATGGAGCGCGGCCGGCTGCTCGTCGACCCGAACCTCCAAGTACCGGGACGGCCCGAGGTGTTCGCGTGCGGCGACGCGGCAGCGGTGCCCGATCTGGACAACCCGGGCCAGTACACGCCGATGACGGCGCAGCACGCCTGGCGACAGGGCCGTACCGCGGCCCTCAATGTCGCCGCCTCCCTGGGAGCCGGTGTGCGCCGCCCCTACGAGCACCGGGACCTCGGCTTCGTCGTGGACCTCGGCGGGGCGAAGGCCGCGGCCAACCCGCTGGGCGTCCCGCTGTCCGGCCTCGCGGCCGGTGCCGTCACCCGCGGCTACCACCTCGCCGCGATGCCGGGCAACCGGGTCCGGGTCGCGGCCGACTGGCTCCTGGACGCCGTACTCCCGCGCCAAGCCGTTCAGTTGGGCCTCGTACGGTCCTGGGCGGTGCCGCTGGACACCGCCTCGCCGGAGCTGACACACGCCCCGGGGCGACCGCAGGCACGCCAGGATGCCGACGCGCGCTCCGGTCCCGGCGCCGCGACCGAGCGGGAGACGAGGCCGGGAGAGCCCGCCTGCGTACAGGCCCACCCACAGGAGCCGGAGGTTGGGGCAAGCGCGGGCGAGGCGGTGATCGCGGAGGCGAAGGCGCGCGAGACGGCCGAACGGAAGTCGCCCGAGCGGGAGCCGGTGGAGTGGGAGTCACCTGAGTGGGAGTCGCCGGAGCAATCGCCCGGGCCCGCCAGGAACCACCCGGGCTCCGAACCCGCCACATATCAGCCGGGCCAAGGCCCCGGCCCCACCAAACGAACTGACGCGGACCCCGCGGAAGGAGACTCATGAACACCGGTGAACTCGTCGAACTCGCCCAGCAGTTGCGCGTGGACAGTGTGCGCGCCTCGGCCGCCGCGGGCTCCGGGCACCCGACGTCCTCGATGTCCGCCGCGGACCTGATGGCCGTACTCCTCGCCAACCACTTCCGCTACGACTTCGACCGCCCCGCACACCCCGGCAACGACCGCTTCGTGCTGTCCAAGGGGCATGCCTCACCGTTGATGTACGCCGCGTTCAAGGCGGCCGGTGCCGTCGACGACGAGGAACTGCTGACCTTCCGAGGGCTCGACAGCCGTCTCGAAGGACACCCGACCCCGCGCAAGCTGCCCTGGGTGGAGACGGCGACCGGATCGCTCGGCCAGGGACTGCCGGTGGGCGTCGGCATCGCGCTGTCCGGGAAGCGGCTGGACCGCAGCGACTACCGGGTGTGGGTACTGTGCGGTGACAGCGAACTCGCCGAGGGCTCGATCTGGGAGGCCGCCGAGCACGCGAGCCACGAGCACCTCGACAACCTCACCGCGATCGTGGACGTCAACCGGCTCGGCCAGCGCGGCCCCACCCGGCACGGCCACGACCTCGACGCCTACGCCCGCCGCTTCCAGGCCTTCGGCTGGCACACCGTCGAGGTCGACGGGCACGACGTGGACGCCATCGACCGCGCGTACGGCGAGGCCGCGTCCACCAAGGGCCAGCCCACCGCGATCCTCGCCCGCACCCTCAAGGGCAAGGGCGTCGCCGACGTCGAGGACCGCGAGGGACTGCACGGCAAGCCCCTCAAGAACGCCGACGACGCCATCGAGGAGCTCGGTGGCGTACGCGACCTGCGCGTCCAGGTGCACGAGCCGCCGGCCGCCCGCATCCTGCACGCCGTCCGCTCCGGGCACGTGGACCTGCCCCGCTGGGACACCGGCGAGGACGTGGCCACCCGGGACGCCTACGGACAGGCCCTCGCCGCCCTCGGCACCGGCCGCGGGGACGTCGTCGCCCTGGACGGCGAGGTCGGCGACTCGACCCGCACCGAGTACTTCGCCAAGGAACACGCCGACCGCTACTTCGAGTGCTACATCGCCGAGCAGCAGATGGTCGCGGCCGCCGTGGGACTGGCCGCGCGCGGCTGGGTGCCCTACGCCGGCACCTTCGCGGCCTTCCTGACCCGTGCCTACGATTTCGTGCGCATGGCCTCCATCAGCGGGGCCGGCCTCAACCTCGTCGGCTCGCACGCGGGCGTCGCCATCGGGCAGGACGGGCCCAGCCAGATGGGCCTGGAGGACCTGGCGATGATGCGGGCGATCCACGGCTCGACCGTGCTGTACCCGTGCGACGCCAACCAGACCGCCCGCCTGATCGCCCAGATGGCGGACCTGGACGGCATCCGCTATCTGCGCACGGGCCGCGGCGAGAGCCCGGTGATCTACGGCGCCGACGAGGAGTTCCCGATCGGCGGCAGCAAGGTGCTGCGCTTCTCCCAGAGCGACCGGCTGACGGTCGTCGCCGCGGGCGTCACCGTGCCCGAGGCACTCAAGGCCGCCGAGGCACTGGAGCAGGAGGGCATCCGGGTCCGGGTCGTCGACCTGTACTCGGTCAAGCCGGTCGACCGGGCCACCCTGCGCCAGGCCGCCGAGGACACCGGCTGTCTGCTGACCGTGGAGGACCACCGCGAGGAGGGCGGCCTCGGTGACGCCGTCCTCGACGCCTTCACCGACGGCCGTCCCGTACCGCGCCTGGTGCGCCTCGCCGTCCGTACGATGCCCGGCTCGGCCTCGCCCGAGGAGCAGCTGCACGCCGCGGGCATCGACGCCGAGTCGATCGCGGCCGCGGGCCGGCTGCTGGTGGAGCAGGCGATCGTGCCGTGACCGGGGACGACGTACGGACCGTACGCGCGGGCAGGCGCACCGTCGAGGTGCACCGGCCGGACAAGGTGCTCTTCCCCGGCGGCGACGGTGCCAAGGAGTACACCAAGGCCGATCTCGTCGACTACTACCGTTCCGTCGCGCCCTTCATGCTGCCGCACCTGCGCGGTCGTCCGCTGATGCTGGAACGGCACCCGGACGGCCTCGACGGCCCCGTGTTCATGCAGAAGAACACCCCGGACTCCTACCCGGAGTGGATCGGCCGCGTCGAGGTGGCGAAGGAGGGCGGCACCGTCTGCCACACCGTCTGTGACGACGCCCCCACCCTCCTGTACCTCGCCGACCAGGCCGCCCTCACCCTGCACCGCTGGCTGTCCCGGACCGGGAGCGTGGAGCGGCCCGACCGGATGGTCTTCGACCTCGACCCGGCCGGGGAGGACGACTTCGCCCTGGTGCGCGAGGCCGCCTGGCTGCTCGGGGAACTGCTCGACGAGCTGAGTCTGCCCTCGGCGCTGATGACCACCGGCTCGCGCGGGCTGCATGTCGTCGTGCCGCTCAACGGCCGGCACGAGTTCGACGAGGTCCGCCGGTTCGCCAAGGACGTCGCCGACACCCTGGTCGCCGGCCACCCCGACCGGCTCACCACCGCCGCCCGCAAGAAGGACCGCGGCGACCGCCTCTACCTCGACATTCAGCGCAACGCCTACGCGCAGACCGCCGTCGCCCCCTTCACCGTCCGTGCGAAACCCGGGGCTCCCGTGGCCACCCCGATGGCCTGGACCCAGCTGGACGACCCGGGCCTGGACGCCCGCCGCTGGACCATCGCCGACGCGGTCGAACAGGCCCGCACCAACCCGTGGGCCGGGGTCATGGCCAAAGGGCGCGCCCTCGGGCCCGCCCGGCGCAGGTTGAACGCCTTGATGCCCTCTTGAAGGTTTGGCGAAGGAACGAGCGGCCACCCGAGGTGAGAGGTGCCATGTCGAACACAAAAAACTCATCCGAAACACAGGATTCACGAAACTCCCGCAAAGGGACAGAAGAGGACACGGACGAGAAAGTGGCGGAGAACAGTCGGCCCAAGCCCATGGAGGTGCTGCGCGAGGCGCGCGCCCAGCTGGCCGAGCTGACCGGCATGACCGTCGAGAACGTGTCGTCCTTCGAACAGACGGAGGACGGCTGGGAGCTCGAGATCGAGGTCCTTGAGCTGACCCGCGTGCCCGACACGATGAGCCTCATGGCCACCTACCAGGTCGAACTCGACCCGGAGGGCCAGCTCACCGGCTATCGGCGCGTTCGGCGTTACGAACGAGGGCGCGCGGACGCACAAAGGCGGGGCGGTCACTAGACCGCTCCGCCGTACAGACATCCGTTCACCAGCACACAGAAAAGGAGGCGCGGTCGACATGACCGTTGTCCCGGCACAACAGGGCGGTGGCGGAGGCGGCTCCAGCGGCCTCTACGACGTTCTGGAACTGGTCCTCGACAGGGGTCTCGTCATCGACGCGTTCGTACGGGTCTCCCTGGTCGGCATCGAGATTCTGAAGATCGACGTACGGGTCGTGGTGGCCAGCGTCGATACATATCTGCGCTTCGCCGAAGCGTGCAACCGGCTGGACCTGGAGTCCGGCCCGAACAAGAGCCCCGGTCTGCCCGACGTGGTCGGCTCGATCACCGAGTCGGGCGCGCGCGGCAAGTCCAAGGGCGCGCTCTCGGGCGCCGCCGAGACCATCTCCGACGCCTTCAAGCAGGCGCGTGAGGGAGACGGCCAGAGCGAGTCCAGGCCGCGTGCCCGCAAGTCGACCGCCTCGCGCCGGAAGGAGGAGCAGGAGTGAGCACGTACGTCTACGGCATCACCGCCGCCTCCCACCCCACGGTGCCGGAGGACCTGACAGGGGTCGGCGACCCAGCCCTTCCGGTGCGGGTGCTGACGGTGGGCGAGCTGGCGGCGATCGTCAGTGACGCCCCCGAGGGACTGCGGCCCAAGCGCCGCGACCTCCTCGCCCACCAGAACGTGCTGAGCGAGGCGGGCGCGGACGGCTGCATCCTGCCCATGCGGTTCGGCAGCGTCGCCCCCGACGACGACACCGTCACCGGGGTGCTCGCGGAACGCTCCGAGCACTACAAGGAGCGCCTGCGGACCCTCGACGGCAAGGTCGAGTACAACGTCAAGGCCACGCACGACGAAGAGGCCGTACTGCACCGCGTGATGTCCGACAACCCGGACGTCCGCGCGATGACCGAGGCCAACCGGAAGGCGGGCGGCGGCAGTTACGAGGACCGCCTCAGGCTCGGCGAGATGGTCGTGGCCGCGGTCAAGGCCCGCGAGGCCGAGGACGCCGGTCTGGTGCAGAGCGCCCTGGAGCCCTTGGCCGACGCGATCAGCGTGGGCCCCGAGTCCTCGGGCTGGCTGGCCAACGTGTCCTTCCTCGTGGAGCGCGACTCGGCCGCCTCCTTCCTGGAGGCGGTGGACGAGCTGCGCAAGGCCCATCCGCACCTCGACCTGCGGGTCAACGGCCCGCTGCCGCCGTACAGCTTCGTCGACCCGGGCCCGGCCGAACCCGCGGGCACCACGGTCGGCATCGACCACGCGGAGGAGTGAGTCAGCCGTGGGTCTCATCGGAGAGGTGCTGCTGCTGCCGTTCGCCCCGGTACGCGGCAGCGGCTGGGTGATCAAGCAGGTGCTGAACGAAGCGGAGCGCCTCTACTACGACCCGGCGACGGTACGGGCGGAGCTCGCCCGGCTCGAGGAGCGACTCGAGGCGGGCGAGATCGACGAGGAGGAATTCGACCGACAGGAGGACGAACTCCTCGAACGACTGGAGATCGGCCTGCGCGGCGGCGCGGGGACTGGCGACGGGACGACACGATGAACCGAACAGGACTGGGCCTCGCCGTAGGGGCCGGATATCTCCTAGGACGTACGAAGAAACTGAAACTGGCGTTCGCCGTCGGCACGCTCGTGGCCGGCAAGCGGATGCATCTGAGCCCGAAGGCCGTGGCCGATCTGGTCTCCCAGCAACTGTTGAAGAACCCGCAGTTCAAGGAGATAGGGGACACGCTCCGCCAGGACCTGCGAGGCGTCGGCAAGGCGGCCTCGGGGGCGATGGTGGAGCGGCAGATGGACGCGATCGCCGACCGGTTGCACGGCCGTACCGCCCAGGTCCGCGACGAGCTCGCCGGCGTGGCGCCGGACCTGCCGGGCCTCTCCGACGACGAGGACGAGGAGTCCGAAGGGGACGAGGAGCCCGACGAGGAGGAGACTGGGACCGCGGAGGCCGAGGACGACGAGGAGCCCTCGGACGAGGACGAGGACGAACCCTCGGACGAGCACGAGCACGAGGACGACGAGGCCGAGGACGAGGACGACGAGGACGAGCGGGAAGAGGCTCCCGCCGCGGCCAGGAGGACCGCCAAGAAGGCCCCGGCGAAGAAGGCCCCGGCCAAGAAGACGGCCGGGAAGAGGGAGCCGAGCCGCAAGCCGCCCGCGAAGAAGGCCGCGCAGAGCCAGGGCCGCACGGCCGGCAAGACCGCGGCCAAGAAGACCACGGCGAAGAAGACGGCCGCCAAGAAGTCGACCGCGGCCAGGGGGGCCGGCCGGAGCACCCGGGCCCGACTGCCGAAGGGAGGCGGTGAGTGATGACCGAGACACTCGGATCCGCCCGCGACACCGCCGACAAGGCGAAGAACAACCCGCTCACCGAGGTGGCCCACAGCGAGGCCGCCGACCGGCTCAAGGCCGAGCTGCAGGAGTACGTCGCCGCACAGGCCCAGCGCATGCTGGTCGGTGTCGGCCGCAAGCTGGGCGAGACCACCGGCAAGCTGAACGACATCGCCGAGGGCAACAGCCCCGGTTTCGCCAAGCTCGCCCTCGACGGCGGCAAGAAGCTCGCCGAGGGCAAGGGGCCGCTGCGCAGCGCGCTGGAGCTCGGAGCGGGCAAGGCCAAGGACAGCGTGGTCGGCGCCTTCAAGAACCTCGGCGGCGGCAAGGGCAAGAAGAAGCGCGGCGTGGGCCAGAAGCCCACCGTGATCATCGAGTTCATCGATGTCGGCGTGGATCTGCGCACGGCCTACGACCAGTGGACGCAGTACCAGGACTTCTCCACCTTCGCGAAGGGCGTCAAGAGCGCGAACCGCGCCGACGACACCCACAGCGACTGGCAGGCGAAGATCTTCTGGTCCAACCGCGGCTGGAAGGCGACCACCACCGAACAGGTCCCGGACGATCGGATCCAGTGGACGTCGGAGGGCGCCAAGGGCACGACCAAGGGCGTCGTCTCCTTCCACAGGCTCGCCGACAAGCTCACCCGTGTCCTGCTGGTGATCGAGTACTACCCCCAGGGCCTGTTCGAGAAGACCGGCAACATCTGGCGCGCCCAGGGCCGCCGGACCCGGCTGGACCTCAAGCACTTCGCCCGCTTCATCACCCTCAAGGGGGAGGCGGAGGACGGCTGGCGCGGTGAGATCCAGGACGGCGAGGTCGTCAAGAGCCACGAGGACGCGGTGGCGGAGGAAGAAGAGGCCGAGGGCGCCGAGGAAGAGGACGAGGAGGAGCAGGAGGGCCCCGACGCCGAGTACGAGACCGAGGACGAGCCCGAGGAGGAGGGCGAGCCCGAGGACGAGTACGAGGAGTACGACGAGGAGGAGCCCGAGGACGAGGCTCCCGAGGACGAGGAAGAGATGTCCGAGGAAGAGGTGCCCGAGGAGGAAGAGGAAGAGGAGTACGCCGAGAGCGGGAGCCGACGATGAGCATGCCCAGCCGGCTCCCGGATCCCTACGGTCAGGGGAGCGGAGCCAACCTGGCCGACATCCTGGAGCGTGTGCTGGACAAGGGCATCGTCATCGCGGGGGACATCCGCATCAACCTGCTCGACATCGAGCTGCTCACCATCAAACTGCGGCTCATCGTCGCCTCGGTCGACAAGGCCAAGGAGATGGGGATCGACTGGTGGGAGGACGACCCTGCGTTGTCCTCCCGCGCCCGCCGTGACGAACTCGCCCGGGAGAACAGCGAGTTGCGCGAGCGGCTCGCGCGCCTGGAGGAGCTGGAGCCCAGCCGCCGTGCCGAGGAGGAGAGTTCATGATCGGACTGCGGTATGTGTACGCCGTCTGCCGCCCCTTCGGCACCCCACTGCAGGCCCAGCTGGCCGGGGTGGCCGGAGACCCGCCCAGACTGCTGCACCACCACGGTCTGGTGGCCGTCGTCAGCCATGTTCCGGAGCGGGACTTCGCCGAAGAGCCGCTCCGCAGGCATCTGGAGGATCTGGACTGGCTGACCGGGACCGTGCGCGCGCACCAGAGCGTGATCGACGCGCTCACCGTCGTCACCACCCCGCTGCCGCTCCGGCTCGGCACCGTGTTCCGTGACGACAGCGGCGTCCGCGTGATGATCGAGGAACGCGAGGAAAGCTTCCGGCGCACCCTCGACCGGCTTCAGGACCGGGTGGAGTGGGGCGTCAAGGTGTACGCCGAGACGCCGGCCCCGGACCGCGCGGAGCCCGCGGAGACGCCGGCCAGGCCGGTCTCGGGCCGGGACTATCTGCGGCAGCGGCGGCAAAGCGTGCGGTCGCACGAGGAAATGTGGCAGCAGGCGGAGGCATTCGCGACCCGGCTGCACGAAACGCTTTCCGGATACGCCGAGGACGCGCGGCTGCACGCCCCGCAGAATCCCACGCTTTCCGGAGCCTCCGGAAAGAACATTCTGAATGCGGCCTATCTCGTGCCGCGCGGCGAGTCCGAGGAATTCGTGGAAATGGTGGACCGGACCAAGGGTGAACTCCCGGGAATGCGGGTGGAACTCACAGGACCCTGGGCGGCCTATTCCTTCGCGGGGGAGGAACAGCAGCCGTGACCGTCATCGAGCGCCGCGAGGTGGCCCTTGTCGACCTGCTCGACCGGCTGCTGGCCGGCGGGGTCGTCATCACCGGGGACATCACCCTGCGGATCGCGGACGTCGACCTCGTCCGCATCGACCTGAACGCGCTGATCAGCTCGGTCAACGCGCAAGTTCCCTCGCCGTGGGAGGAGTTGCTGTGACGGCCCGACGCAAGCGGATGGACCTGGAGCCCGACACGGTCGAGCGTGACCTCGTCAAGCTCGTCCTGACCGTCGTGGAGCTGCTGCGGCAGCTCATGGAGCGCCAGGCGCTGCGCCGGTTCGACGAGGGCGACCTGAGTGAGGAGCAGGAGGAGCGGATCGGGCTCACCCTCATGCTCCTCGACGAGCGCATGACCGAACTGCGCGAGCGGTACGGACTGCGGCCCGAGGACCTGAACCTGGACCTCGGGCCGCTGGGACCGCTGCTTCCCCGGGAGTGATGGCCGGGGAACTCACCACCTGTACCAACGACCCCTGCTTCCGCCCGATGTCGTCCCACGCATCAGGAACCCCAGCAACCACAGCACGAGCACAGCCAGTGCGATCCACCAGAGAATCTTCAATGCGAAACCGGCGCCGAAAAGAATCAGCACGAGAAGCAGCACAAGCAGGATGGCAATCATAGTGAACCTCCTGCATTCCGAGTTTCCCGGAATCCGCGTTTCAGGCTTCCTTTCGGCACAGAATCTCTCCGTGCAGTACACAGAACCAGCCGTCTTCCTGCCTGCCCCACTCCCGCCAGGCGTCCGACACGGCCCGCAGTCGCTCCACGGTGGCGTGGCCGCTCTCGGTGGCCCGCTCCGCGTACGCCGAGGCCACCGTGCGGTCAGCCCACAGCCCGCTCCACCACTCCCGCTCGGCGGCGGTGGAGTAGGTCCAGGTGCTGGAGCTCGCGGTGATGTCGGTCAGGCCCGCGCGCAGCGCCCAGGACTTCAGCCGCCGGCCGGCATCCGGCTCGCCGCCGTTGGCCCGGGCCACCCGGCGGTACAGGTCCAGCCAGTCGTCCAGCCCCGCTGACTCCGGGTACCAGGTCATGGCCGCGTAGTCCGAGTCGCGCACCGCGATGAGTCCGCCCGGCCTGGTGACCCGGCTCATCTCGCGCAGTGCCTGCACCGGGTCCCCCACGTGCTGGAGCACCTGGTGGGCGTGGACCACGCAGAAGGTGTCGTCCGGGAAGTCCAGAGCGTGCACGTCGGCGACCGCGAAGTCGACGTTCGTCAGACCTCGTGCCTCGGCCGTGGCGCGGGCCTGGTCCAGGATGCCCGGCGCCTGGTCGACGCCGGTCACCCTGCCGTCCGGGACCAGTGCCGCGAGGTCGGCGGTGATCGTGCCCGGTCCGCAGCCGATGTCCAGGATCCGCATGTGGGGCTTCAGCGAACCGAGCAGGTAGGCCGCCGAGTTGGCGGCGGTGCGCCAGGTGTGCGAGCGGAGCACGGACTCGTGGTGACCGTGTGTGTAGACGGCGGTCTCCTGCGGCTTCCCCTGTGGTCCAGGCATGGCTGAGCTCCCCTTTTCGACAACTCCGTCGGTACCAGGAACCGTACGCCCGCATGTCGGATGCTGAGACCCCCCGTATCGCCATGCGGACTGATGGGGGATCAGCTACCCGGCAGCGGCCGGTACACGGTGAGCGCTTCGGGCAGCTTCTCCAGCAGCACCTCGCCCTGTACGTCGGTCACCTCGCCGTCGTAGGCGAGCAGTGTGCCCGGCGCCACGCCCGACAGGCGCAGCCGCCCCACCTGGACCGCCGCGTGGGCGGGGGACCGCGTCAGCGGGCCCGCCACCGCGGCGGCGAGCAGGCGCAGCGCGGGCCGGCGGCCACCGTGCACCACCCGCACGTCGAACCGGCCGTCGGCGAGGTCGGTGCGGCGGCCGGGAGTGAGACCCATCCGGTGATAGGTGCCGTTGCCGACGAACAGCAGCCACAGCGGCCGGGCCCGGCCCCGGAACTCGGCCTCCAGCGGATGCCGGTCGGCCCGCAGCACCCGCAGCGCCCCGAGCACCCCGGCCGGCCAGCCGCCGATCCGCTTGGACCAGCGCTCCCGCTCGCGCACCAGCTCCGGATACACGCCCAGGCTGCACGCGTTGACGAAGACGCCCTCCCGGCCGTCGCTGGTGAACCGGCCCGCGTCCACGCGCACGGCCTCGCCCCGCTGGACGGCCCGGGTGAGATCGCGCGCGCCCTCCACGCCGAGGTCGTAGGCGAAGTGGTTCAGGGTGCCGCCGGGCAGCACCGCGAGGGGCACACCGTGGCGCAGGGCGATCTCGGCGGCCGCGTTGACCGTGCCGTCGCCGCCGCACACGCCGAGCACCGTGGCGCGGGCCGCCGCCTTCTCCAACTCGACCCGCACCAGGTCCGGTTCGCACTCGACGATCTCTGCCAGCGGCAGCCCGTCGTGCAAGGCGCGCACCCGCTCCGCGGTGCCCGAGGCGGTGTTCGCCACCATCACCAGACCCTCGCCCTCCGGCAGCGCGGGAACCTCCGCGCGGGGCCGGGCCGGCGGCACGATCTGGGCGCGCGTCGGCACCAGCCCCCGTACGGCGAACGCGGCACCCGCGCCGAGGGCGGCACCCGCCAGCACGTCGCTCGGGAAGTGCACACCCGTGTAGACCCGGGAGAGCGCCACCGACCAGGCGACCGGGGCCACGGCCGCGCCCCACGCCGGGGACTCCAGTGCCACGCCGGTCGCGAACGCGGCGGCCGACGCGGCGTGGCCGGAGGGGAACGAGGTCGTGATCGGCTGCCGCTTCAGCTGCCGGACCCGGGGGACCGGGTCCAGGACGGGACGGGTGCGGCGGACCGAGCGCTTGCCGAGGGTGTTGATGGTCAGGGAGGCCAGGGTCAGAGAGGCGAGGCCGCGGGCCGCCGCGCGGCGGGAGCGGGGGGTGTGGGCCGCGGCCAGCGCGGCGGCGGTGGCGAACCACAGGACGCCGTGGTTCGCGCTTCTGCTCAGCCGGGGCAGGACCGGCTCGGCCGCGGGCCAGTTCCGGGCGGCCGCGAACTCGAAGACACGGGAGTCCAGGGCGAGGAGGCGGTCGCGCAGGGGGCCGGGGCGGAGGGCGGTGAGGTCTACGTCTGGGCTCATACCGGTGCGGGTACCCGTCGGGCGGGTGCATGGTCGGTGCCGGATGCGGGTTCATCGCGTCTTGTCGCGCGGTTCCCCGGGCCCCGCAGGGCGTGATAAGCGTTTGCCCAGGTACCGCCGTCGCACCGACAATGCGCTCCATGGGACATCTGGAAGCCGCGCATCTCGAGTACTACCTCCCCGACGGGAGGGCGCTGCTCGGCGATGTGTCGTTCCGGGTGGGCGAAGGGGCCGTGGTGGCCCTCGTCGGGCCCAACGGCGCCGGCAAGACGACCCTGCTGCGGCTGATCTCCGGCGAGCTGAAACCGCACGGCGGGACGGTCACCGTGAGCGGCGGCCTGGGCGTGATGCGCCAGTTCGTGGGGTCCGTACGGGACGAGACGACCGTACGGGACCTGCTCGTGTCGGTCGCGCCGCACCGGATCCAGGAGGCCGCGCGGGCCGTCGACAGGGCCGAGCACCTGATCATGACCGTGGACGACGAGGCCGCCCAGCTGACGTACGCGCAGGCCCTCTCCGACTGGGCCGAGGTGCGCGGGTACGAGTCCGAGACGCTGTGGGACATGTGCACCATGGCCGCGCTCGGGGTGCCCTACGACAAGGCGCAGTTCCGGCAGGTGCGGACGCTGTCCGGCGGTGAGCAGAAGCGGCTCGTGCTGGAGGCGCTGCTGCGCGGCACGGACCAGGTGCTGCTGCTCGACGAACCGGACAACTACCTCGACGTGCCAGGCAAGCGCTGGCTGGAGGAGCGGCTGAAGGAGACCCGCAAGACCGTCCTGTTCGTCTCCCACGACCGGGAGCTGCTCTCGCGGGCCGCCGAGAAGATCGTCTCCGTGGAACCCTCGCCCGCCGGCGCGGACGCCTGGGTGCACGGCGGCGGATTCGCCACCTATCACGAGGCGCGCCGCGAACGCTTCGCCCGTTTCGAGGAGTTGCGCAGGCGCTGGGACGAGAAGCACGCGCAGCTCAAGAAGCTGGTGCTGAACCTCCGCCAGGCGGCCAGCATCAGCCATGAGCTGGCCTCCCGCTACCAGGCGGCCCAGACCCGCCTGCGCAAGTTCGAGGAGGCAGGACCGCCGCCCGAGCCGCCGCGCGAGCAGGACATCACCATGCGCCTCAAGGGCGGCCGCACCGGCGTAAGGGCCGTCACCTGCGCGGGACTTGAACTGACCGGCCTGATGACCCCCTTCGACCTGGAGGTCTTCTACGGCGAGCGCGTCGCCGTCCTCGGCTCCAACGGCTCCGGCAAGTCCCACTTCCTGCGGCTGCTGGCGGGGGACACCACGGTGGCGCACACGGGGCAGTGGAAGCTGGGCGCGCGGGTCGTGCCCGGCCACTTCGCGCAGACGCACGCCCACCCCGAGCTCTTCGGCCGCACCCTTCTCGACATCCTCTGGAAGGAGCACGCCCAGGACCGGGGTGCCGCGATGTCCCGGCTGCGCCGCTACGAACTGACCGGCCAGGCCGAGCAGAACTTCGACCGGCTCTCCGGCGGCCAGCAGGCCCGCTTCCAGATCCTCCTGCTGGAGCTCCAGGGCGTCACCGCGCTGCTCCTGGACGAGCCCACGGACAACCTGGACCTGGAGTCCGCCGAGGCCCTCCAGGAGGGCCTGGAGGCCTTCGACGGCACGGTCCTCGCGGTCACCCACGACCGCTGGTTCGCGCGCTCCTTCGACCGGTTCCTGGTCTTCGGCTCGGACGGGCGGGTGCGCGAGACGCCGGAGCCGGTGTGGGACGAACGACGCGTGGAACGGGCCCGGTGACCGAGGGTCACCGGACCCGTCCGAAGCGTCTCAGGCCCAGCGCAGCAGGGCGCCCAGGCCGCCCACCGGGACTTCCTCGGCCACCGGGGTCACCGAGAGCGCCGGAGCGCCCGTCGCGACCGCCGACCTGATCAGCGCGTCGTCCGCCCGGGCCGACCAGGAGTTCTGTTCACCGAGGATCTTCAGATCCGTACGGCGGACCGCCAGCTGGTCCGGATCCTCGCCGATCCACACCTCGCGGTGCGCGTCGGGCCCGTCCGGGCGGATCAGCAGCTCGTCGATACGGTGCTCACGCGCGGCCTCGACCAGCGCGGGAACGCCTTCCACGGCTCCGGGGCGGCCGTCGTCGCCCGGTGCGCGGGCCGCGAGGAACCGTTCCAGCTCCCGCTCCGCGCGCTGCCGTACGTGCTCCGCACGGGCCCGCTCCACGTCCTCGTCGAGCAGCCGGCTCCCGGCGCCGTGCTCGGCCTCCACGACCCGGCCCTGCAGCGCCTTGGGCAGCCGTTCGTGCACCGACCGCTTCTCCCGCTCGTCGCCGACCAGGATCAGCAGGTCGGCGCCGGTCTCCTCCTGGCAGACGGTGAGCGCGTCGGCGATCTCGGCCGCGTTGTGCTCCCAGGTGTTCTCCACCCGCAGCTGGAAGTGCCGCTCCGACCAGTCGGAGCTGCTCGTCCGGTGGACGGGCCACTGCCTGCCGGTGACCGTGCCGGCACCCTGCCGGCCGAGCGCCCCGCGCAGCTCGAAGTCGGCGCCCTTGCGGTCGACGTACGCCACCACGCACAGCGGGTCCTCGCCGGCCAGCTCCAGCAGGGGCGCGGTGTGCGGCAGCGGGGCCCAGTGGACCAGGCTGCCCTCGGGCGACCTGGTCAGGGGCGGGTCCAGGACGACCTCGCCGGCCCGGGCGAAGACGGCCCGGCCGTGCGGTTCGGACGAGTGCCGCAGCTCCTCCAGCGCCTCTCGTACGGCCACGCAGGTCTTCTCGTCGGCCCCCTGCGCGGACAGCTCGCGGGAGGCCGCCAGCGCCGCGAGATGCCGTTCGTGGGGGGTGTCCTCCGTATGTCGGGACGTGTCGACGTACACCGAGGCCCAGGGGCCCGGATTTTCGTAGAGTGGATGCAGGAAAGCGAGATCCATGGTTCCCTCCCGGATGCCGCTCGGGGGCAGTGCGGTAATGCGTGCGGGGCGGGTACCCGAAGCCCATGAACGAACACGACGAGCGGGACACCACGATGACCGGAGTCGACCCCAGCCAGTTGGACGACCACCAGCTCATGAAAGAGCTGGAGACGATCCATCGCACCCGGCACGAAACGCTGCTCCACGGCTCGAACGACGCGCTCAGCGCCCACAACCAGCGCATGGCCCGGCTCGAAGGCGAGTACCTACGCCGCAACCCGCGCCGGACGGTGGCCGCGGGCCGGACCCGTGAGGGCGCGCGGGAGCGCAAGGCGGGGGAGTCGGCGACCCCGGCGCTGGACTGACCGGGCCCGCCGACAGCCGACGGTGACCTGCCGATCACATGATCAGCAGGCCACCGGTGAGATGCCCGAAGGGCTCAGTGGCGCGTCGGCGGCCGGTCCCAGTGCCGGTGCGCGGCGATCGCGGCCACGAACGCGTCCAGGAACTCCTCGCCCGCCGGGCCCGGAGACGTCTCCGTCACCACGCCGTGGTCGGCCTCCACGCGGTGGAACTCCGTGGACACCCGCAGCCCCTCCGGCTCCAGCGACGACAGGATCCCGACGCCCGAGCCGAGCGCGCCGATCGGCTTGCCGTGCCGGTAGGCGTCCCGCACGAACCGCATCGCGTCCTGGTCGGCGGCCGCGGGCGGTGTGCCCACCGGACCGCCGGGCAGCAGGACGGCGTCGTACAGCACGGAGGCGACCGTCGGCAGCGCGCGGTCGACGGTGTACAGCTCGCCGTCGGCACCCCGCACCTCTCCGTCCGCCGGGGCCAGCGCCTCCACGATCGCGCCCTCGGCGGCCAGCCGCTCCCGCACCGAGGTCACCTGCTCGGCGTCGATCCCGTCGGTGACGAGGACGGCGATCTTCCGGGTGCGGAGGGAGCCGTCGCCGCGCTGCGACTCCAGGCTGAGCGCGGGGGAGGAGAGCTTGGACGCCGTCTCGCCCCCGGAGGGTTCCGGGACCCCGACACCGCGGGCCACCCGGGCCGCCAACGCGCCGTCCACCTTCGCGAGCTGCTCGACCGTGCGGGCCCGCACGGCCCGGGCGTCCACCTTGCCCAGCTCGAAGCGGAACGCCTCGACGATGTGCTGCTTCTCCCAGTCGGCCATGCTGTTCCAGAACAGCGCGGGCTGGCTGTAGTGGTCCTGGAAACTCGGGCTGCGCCGCCGGATCTTGTGCCCGTCCACGCGTTCCGTGTAGTGCGTGAACGCCGTCCCGTCCGCCCCGGCGTGGGCCGGGCAGCCACCGCCGAGCGAGTTCGGGGAGTAGTTCGTGCCCCGGTGGATGGCGCTCTGGTGGTAGCCGTCGCGCTGGTTGTTGCGCACCGGCGCCACCGGCCGGTTCACCGGCAGCTGCGAGAAGTTCGGCCCGCCCAGCCGGATCAACTGGGTGTCCAGGTAGGAGAAGTTGCGGGCCTGGAGCAGCGGGTCGTTGGTGAAGTCGATCCCGGGCACGACGTTGGCCGTGTGGAAGGCGACCTGCTCGGTCTCGGCGAAGAAGTTCTCCGGGTTGCGGTCCAGCACCATCCGGCCGATCGGCCGCACCGGCACCTGCTCCTCGGGGATCAGCTTCGTGGCGTCGAGCAGATCGAAGTCGAACGCGAACTCGTCCTCCTCCGGCACCAGTTGCACACCGAGCTCCCATTCCGGGTACTCGCCGGCCTCGATGGAGTCCCACAGGTCGCCCCGGTTGAAGTCCGGGTTGCGGCCCTGGCACTCCTGCGCCTCGTCCCACACCAGCGAGTGGGAGCCCTGCTTCGGCGTCCAGTGGAACTTCACGAAAGTGCCCTTGCCGTCCGCGGTCACGAACCGGAAGGTGTGCACGCCGAAGCCCTGCATCATGCGGTAACTGCGCGGGATGGCCCGGTCCGACATCAGCCACATGATCGCGTGCAGGGTCTCCGGCTGGAGCGACACGAAGTCCCACAGAGTGTCGTGCGCGGAGGCGCCGGTGGGCATGTCGTTGTGCGGCTCCGGCTTCACCGCGTGCACGAAGTCGGGGAACTTGATGCCGTCCTGGATGAAGAAGACCGGGAAGTTGTTCCCGACCAGGTCGTAGTTCCCCTCGGACGTGTAGAACTTGGTGGCGAAGCCGCGCACGTCCCGCACGGTGTCCGCGGAACCCTTGGGGCCCTGCACCGTCGAGAACCGCACGAAGACGGGGGTGCGCACCGCCGGGTCCTGGAGGAAGGCGGCACGGGTGAACTCGGCGCAGGACTCGTACGGTTCGAAGTACCCGTAGGCTCCCGCGCCCCGGGCGTGCACCACCCGTTCCGGGATCCGCTCGTGGTCGAAGCGGGTGAGCTTCTCCCGGAAGTGGAAGTCCTCCATCAGCGTCGGACCGCGTTCACCGGCGGCGAGCGAGTCGTCGGTGTGGTCCACCTCGACGCCCTGGTCGGTGGTGAGCGGCCCGGCGCCCGGGTCGTCTGCGTGGAAGCTCTCGCGCTGGCGCTGCTTGCGCTCCGCGGAATCCACAGGGGTACGGTCGGCGGGGTCCATCAGGCGGCCTCCTGGGAGAACACGTCGAGGAACGTCTCGCAGAACGCCTTGAGGTCGTCCGGCTTACGGCTGGTGACCAGTTTGTTGTTCCCGTGGTCGCAGACCTTCACCTGCTCGTCCACCCAGGTGGCGCCGGCGTTGCGGATGTCCGTCCGAAGGCTCGGCCAGGAGGTGAGCACCCGGCCCCGTACGACGTCCGCCTCCACGAGGGTCCACGGCGCGTGGCAGATCGCGGCGACCGGGCGTCCCTGGGTGAAGAAGTCCCGCACGAACGCCACGGCCTTCTCGTCCGTCCGCAGGAAGTCCGGGTTGGCCACCCCACCGGGCAGCACCAGTGCGTCGAAGGAGTCCGCGGACGTGTCGCCCACGACCTCCTGCACGGGGAAGGTGTCCGCCTTGTCGAGATGGTTGAACGCCTGGACCGTGCCTGACTCCGTCGAGACGAGCACGGGTTCGTGCCCCGCGTTCTCCGCGGCCTGCCACGGTTCGGTGAGCTCGATCTGCTCGACGCCCTCGGGCGCGGTCAGAAACGCGATACGCATGATGACTCAACGTCCTTTCTTGGACAGCTTTTCCTTGCACGGGAGGCGCGTACGCAGCGCGGCAGCTCCTCGCCGTACGGCAGCAGCACACCGGCGCCGATCGCGGCGCCGATGCCGGTGAGTGCGCTGACCTGGTCGGCGTGCACTCGACGGGCTTGACCTCGCGGTCGCTGTCGACGGCCGTTTTCACATCCCGCAGCGCGGTCGCCTCGTGCACGGCGGCACCGCCCAGCTGCACGCTCAGCAGCAGCGGATTGACCTGGTAGCGCAGGGTGAGCGCGATGGGCAGGCCCACCTCGGCCATCATCAGGGCGTGGAGGAAGGACTCCTTGGTCCCGGCCGTCTCCTCGCTCCTCGTTCGCCGGTCCGTCACCCAGTCGGCGAGACCGGGCACGAACCAGCTGGGCAGCAGCCCGTACAGGAGATACCGGGTGGTCACGTCCCCGACGTCGACCGTGGTGCCGGTGGCGCTGAGCTCCGCGGCCCGGCCCCCGCTCATAAGGCCGCCCCGTCGTCCGGATCCGCGCGGGTGATGTCGGCCAGCGCCGAACCCGGATCCCGGGCCTCGGCGATGTCCCCGAGGCTCACCATGCCGACGGGCAGGCCGTCCTCGACGACCGGCAGCCGCCGTACGGCATGGGTCCGCATCAGCGCGACCGCCTGGGTCACCGGGTCGCCGGGGGCGACCGTCAGCGGATCCGGTGTGCACACCGCCCGGGCGCTCACCGTCTGCGGGTCGACGCCGTCGGCGACGGCCCGGACCGTGATGTCCCGGTCGGTGAGCAGCCCCACCACGCGCTGCCCGTCGGCCACGACGACATCGCCGATGTCCTGGGCGCGCATCAGCCGCGCCGCCTCGACCAGCGAGGCGTCCGGCCGGACGGCCACCACACCGGGTGTCATCACGTCCCTCACGAGCTCCGCCGTCACGGGGTCCCCTCCGCCCGGGTCAGCGCCCGCGCGAGTTCCTGGACATTGGCATAGCTCTCCTTGCGTGGCAGTGCCTCCACCGCCTCGGTGAGGGGGTCGGGGGCGTTCTTGCGGCGCAGCACCCGCACCAGCTCCACGGGAGTGGCGGGGAACGAGCTGCGGCCCAGGAGCCGGGCCAGCTCCAGTCGGACGGTCTCCAGCGACGCCCCGTCGCTGCCCGGCGCCACGGGGCCGCCCCAGACCTGCGGATCGTCGTCGGCGGTCGGCTCCGGGTCGTTCCACTCCTCGGTCCGGGTGGGATGCCCGGAACGGAGCAGACCCTGGAGTTCGTGCTTCATCTCGTCGTCGCGGTGGCGGCTCAGCCGGTCGCTGCCTCGCTGCATGTCTCCCCTCCAGATCTTCGGGTCCGCACCGCGTACCCGTGCACCGGAGGCCGACACGGGGTTTGCCGGACCGAACCCGGGAGACCCGATTCCGACCCCCCGCGCACCTCCCTTGGGAAGGACATGGCGATGGTGCTCCTCGCCGCGCTCATACCGATCCTCATGCTCGCCGCGGTGCTCGCGCTCGGCCGGTACGAGGAACTGATGCTCCCGGAGCCGAAGGGCGACCGGTCCGAACCGGTCGCCCTCCCGACGGCTACTTCTTCTCCCGCCCCGGCAGGAACTCCTGCACCTTCGCCTTGAAGCCCTGCTTCACCACGGACGCCCGGTCGGCGTCGCCCTTGAGGACGGACGCGGCCGTGGCCTCCATCTGATCCCAGTCGGCGTGCGGGGGGATCGGCGGTACGGCCGGATCGGTGAGGAACTCCAGCACGGCGGGCCCGTCCGCCCGCAGACCCGCCCGCCAGGCCGCCTCGACGTCCTCCGGCTTCTCCACCCGGATCCCGGTCAGACCGAGGGAGCGGGCGAACGCGGCGTACCGCACGTCCGGGAGCGCCTGCGAGGGCAGGAACGACGGGGCGCCCTCCATGGCCCGCATCTCCCAGGTGACCTGGTTGAGGTCGTGGTTGTTCCAGATGGCGACGATCAGCCGCGGATCCTCCCACAGGTCGCGGTACTTGGCCGCGGTGATCAGCTCCGCCATGCCGTTCATCTGCATCGCCCCGTCCCCGACCAGCGCGATCGCCGGCCGGTCCGGGTGCGCGAACTTCGCGCCGATGGCGTACGGCACTCCGGGGCCCATCGTCGCCAGCGTGCCGGACAGCGACGAGCGCATGCCGGGACGCGTGGTCAGGTGCCGGGCGTACCAGGCGGCGGTGGACCCGGAGTCCGAGGTGACGATCACGTTGTCGGGCAGCAATGGGTCGAGGACGTGGGCCACGTACTCCGGGTTGATCGGGTCGGCTGACTGCTGCGCCCGCCGCTCCATCACCTTGCGCCAGCCCGTGACGTTGTCGCACACCGTGTCGTACCACTCGCGCCCGTCGCGCTCCACGTCCAGCATCGGGATCAGCCGCCGGAGCGTCGCCTTCGCGTCGCCGACGAGGTTCACCTCGTACGGGTAGCGCATCCCGACCATGTGCGGATCGATGTCGATCTGCACGCCCCGCGCCTTGCCGAACTCGGGCAGGAACTGCGTGTACGGGAACGACGAGCCGATGGTCAGCAGGGTGTCGCAGTCCCGCATGAGCTCGTACGACGGCCGTGTGCCCAGCGGGCCGATCGAGCCGGTGACGTAGGGGAGTTCGTCGCTCAGCGCGTCCTTGCCGAGCAGTGCCTTGGCGACGCCCGCGCCGAGCAGTTCGGCGACCCGCTCCACCTCGGCCCGCGCTCCGGCCGCGCCCTGGCCGATCAGAATCGCGGGCCTGACTGCGGAGTTGAGGATCTCCGCGGCCCGCTCCAGCGACTCCGAGGAGGGCACCGCAGTCCAGGCGCTGCTGTCCAGGCTGGAGGGCACCATCCTGAACTCGTGCGTGGGCGGCGAGTAGTCGAGCTCCTGGACGTCGCCCGGGAGGATGATCGCCGTGGGGCAGCGGCGCCCGTACGCGGTGCGGACCGCCCGGTCCAGGACGTTCGGCAGCTGCTCGGGGACGGTCACCGTCTCCACGAACTCCGAGGCGACGTCCTTGAACAGGGTGTGCAGGTCCACCTCCTGCTGGTACGACCCGCCCATCGCTGTGCGGTGCGTCTGGCCGACGATCGCCAGCACCGGCACATGGTCCAGCTTGGCGTCGTACAAGCCGTTGAGCAGGTGGATCGCGCCGGGCCCCGAGGTCGCCGCGCACACTCCGAGGCGGCCGCTGAACTTGGCGTAGCCGACCGCCTCGAACGCGGACATCTCCTCGTGCCGGGACTGCACGAACCGCGGCTGGTCGCCGGCCCGCCCCCAGGCCGCCAGCAGGCCGTTGATGCCGTCGCCCGGATAGCCGAAGACATGGTCCACACCCCACTCGCGCAGCCGTTCGAGGACATGGTCGGACACCTTGGTGCTCATGGGCTGACCTCCCGGACATGGACGGCACAGGCAGCCCTACGAGTCACCCTGCGGGCCATCCGAAAACCTGGCCCGGGGTTTGGCCCGGGGGGCCGGGGGCAGGCGCACTCACAGTGCTTCGGACCGGAGGCACGTCCGTGGGAGCGGCGACCGGCCGCCGCGGCCGCACCTGTCCGCACGCGGGCCCCGCGCCGATCGTCCACCCCAGAGCACCATCTAGGGAGTTGCGACGCACATGCCCACTCCAGTGAGCGCGAAGCACCACCCGCATGACGACGCCCCCGACACGGCCGAAGCCTTCCGCAGGCTCGCCGCACTGCCCCCGGGACCCGAGCGCGACACCCTGCGCGGACAGGTCGTCGAGGCCTGGCTGCCCATGGCCGACCGGCTCGCCGGACGCTTCCGCAACCGTGGCGAGAACCTCGACGACCTGCGCCAGGTCGCCGCCCTCGGCCTGGTCAAGGCCGTCGACCGCTACGACCCCGCACGCGGCAACGCCTTCGAGAGCTACGCCGTCCCCACCATCACCGGCGAGATCAAGCGCCACTTCCGCGACCACATGTGGACCCTGCACGTGCCGCGGCGGGTCCAGGACCTGCGCAACCGCGTCCGCTTCGCCTCCCAGGACCTCGTCCAGACCATCCAGGGACGCAGGCCCACCACCGCCGAGATCGCCGAGCACGCGAGCATGAGCGAGGAGGACGTCCTGGTGGGCCTTGAGGCCCTGGAGAGCTTCAGCGCCCTCTCCCTCGACGCCGAACTGCCCGGCACCGAGGACGGCTACTCGCTCGCCGACGCCCTCGGCTCCGCCGATCCCGCTCTGGCCACGGTCGTCGACCGCGAGTCCGTCAAGCCGCGGCTGGCCGCCCTTCCGGAGCGGGAGCGCGCCATCCTCTACATGCGTTTCTTCGGCGACATGACCCAGAGCCGGATCGCCGAGCAGCTGGGCATCTCCCAGATGCATGTGTCCCGGCTGATCAGCCGCTGCTGCGGACGGATGCGCGAGCAGATCATGCGCGACGCGGCGGGCTGACGGCAGCGCGCCGAACCTCCGCGGCGCCCGGCATCACCCACTCGGCCCTCCCCGTCCCGCCAATGGCCTCCGGCCGCGCGCGGGACGGGGAGGGCCGGGCTGTGATGGCTGTGGGTGCGACCGTCGTGCCCTCGGTCCAGTCGTCGACACCCCGCCGCCCGACGACGGGCCCCGCAGCCGTCGGCCGAAGGAGTCCACCTCATGCGCCGCACCGCCCGTCTCCGGGCCCTGTCCCTCGTCCTCCCCGCGCTCGGGATCACCCTGGGCGCCGCCGCGCCGAGCGCCTCCGCGGACCCGGCGGCGGAGGTCAGCCCGAGCAGTGTCCAGCCGGGCGGCACCGTCACCGTGTCCGTCTCCTGCGATCCCGGCGCCGGGACACCGCCCGCCACCGTCGAGGCCACCTCGGAGGCCTTCGAGTCGCAGACCGTACGGCTGCAGCTGGTGCCCGGCAACGACGACCAGGTCTCCGGCCCCGCCTACAGCGGCACCGCGCGCGTCTCCGCCGACCAGGAACTCCAGGACGGCGCCGGCGGAGTCGGCCCCGACTCGGCGTGGACCGTCGACGGCACCTGCCCGACCGCGGACCGCGCAGCGGGCAAGGCATGGAGCGCCACCTTCACCGTCACCCGCGGCACCGCCGCCGCCGAAGGCAGCCACCGTCCGTGTCCCGAGCCGCGCACCGAGCCGCGCACCGAGCCGCGCACCGAGCCGGGCACCGAGCCGCGGACCGGGTCGCGCACCGAGAGCTGCGACCCCGCCGCCGTCCAGAGGCCCGTCCGCGCCGGTCAGGGCGGCTCCTTCAGCGACTCCGTGCCCACCCTGGTCACCGGTGGACTGCTGATCGCGGCCGCCGCCGGGGGCGCCGTGTACCGGCTGCGCCGCAAGACTCCCGCGACGGACGCCTGAGATCGAAACCTCGGGTCCGTGTGACAGGCGCTACCCGCACCCGCGCCCATGGGACGGCGGCGCCGTGGGTACCCGGAGCGCGAGGAGCGCGTCGGGCGAGCCAGGCGCGAGACAACGAGACGGCGGACCGGACGAGTCACCGGACAGCGCCCTACGGAGGTGACCATGCGGACCGACCCGGAGGGCCACGGCCCCGTCCGCTACGGCCCTCCGCTGCCCGACGACGGGCTGCCCGTCCTGCCCGAACTCACCGCCGTCCTCGCCGCCGCGGCCGCCCGCCCCCGCGCCGAACCGGTCGGCGGCGGCACCCCGCTCCTGGAGGCCGCCTGCGCCTACGCGGCCCGGCGCGGCCTGCCCGCCGAAACCGACCACGTGGTCGCCGCCCCCGGCGCCCCCTCCCTGCTGCTCGCCCTGACCGCCGCGCTCGGCGGCGACGTCCTGGTGCCCCGCCCCTGTGCCGCCTGGTGGGCGCCGTACGCACGCCTGCTGGGCAGACCCGTGTTCCATGTGGCGACACCGGCCGAGTGCGGGGGTGTCCCGGATCCGTACGCCCTCCTGGAGACCGTGCGCCGGGTGCGCGACGAGGGCGGTGACCCGCGGCTGCTGGTGCTGTCCGTCGCCGACGACCCCACCGCCACCGTCGCCCCGCCCGAGGTGCTGCACGAGACCGTCGAGGCCGCCGCGGGGGAGGGCCTGCACCTGGTCAGCGACGAGACCTGGCGCGACACCGTGCACGCCCCGCACGAGACGGTCCTGCTCAGCCCCGCCGAGATGCTGCCCGCCCGGGTCACCGTCGTCACCGACCTGGCCGGCAGCCTGCTCCCGACCGGCTGGCCGGCCGCCTTCGCCCGCTTCCCGGCCAACGGCGACGGCGACGGCCTTCGCGCGCGTGTGCTGGACATCCTGACCGCCCTCGGCGCCCGCGTCGCCGCCCCCGTCGCGGCGGCCGCCGCCCACGCTCTGACCGAGCCCGAACCGGTCACCGCCCACCGTGCTGCCGTAGGACACCTTCACGCGCGCGTGGCCGCCGCCGCGCACTCCGTGGTCGTCGGGGCGGGCGCGCTCTGCCGGCCCCCGCGGGCCGGCCGTCACCTCTACGTCGACCTCGGCCCGCTGCGGCCCGCGCTCATCGCGCGGGGCGTCGGCGACGCCCAGGACCTGGAGGACTTCCTCACCGCCCGGCTCGGCATGCCGGCGCCCGGCGGTCACCGCTTCGGCGACGACCTCGGCGCGCTGCGCGTACGGCTGTCGACCGGCCCCCTGCTCGGCGGATCCGACGACGAACGCGCGGAATGCCTCACCTCACCCGCGCCGTTGGAACTGCCACACGTGCAACGCGCGTTGACCACCCTGGAGTCGGTCTTCGACGACCTCCGCGACGACGCTCGGCGATGGGAGCCTCCTCGATGACGCAGCAGTCCGAGTCGACCACCGGCACGCGAGTGGCCGACGAGCCCTCGGCCCCCTCCGCCCCCTCGTCCTTCGGGCCCGCGTCCCCGCCGCTCGCCGCCCCCCGCCCGCTGGGCGAGCGCAGAGTGTGGCCGAAGTCCTTCCACGACCGTCTGACCGCGCCGCTGCCCGGCCTGAAGGCCATGGCCCGCTTCGCCCGCGAGGGCGCCGTACGCCCCGGGCCCGAGGGCCTCGCCGACATCCCGAAGCTGCCCTACGCGCCCGGCCCGCTGCCCGCCGTCGACGCCGACACGGTCGCCGTCTCCTGGGCGGGACACGCGAGTTGGGTGGTGCGGATCGGCGGCCTGACCGTCCTCACCGACCCGGTCTGGTCGCGCCGCATCCTCGGCACCCCGGCCCGCATCACCCCGGTCGGTATCGACTGGGAGGCCCTGCCGCGCGTCGACGCGGTCGTCATCAGCCACAACCACTACGACCACCTGGACGCCCCGACCCTGCGCCGCCTGCCGCGCGACACCCCGGTCTTCGTCCCGGCCGGCCTGGCCCGCTGGTTCCACCGCCGCCGCTTCACCGCGGTGACCGAACTCGACTGGTGGGAGGCGGCCGAACTGGACGGTGTCCGCTTCGACTTCGTCCCCGCCCACCACTGGTCCAAGCGCTCCCTCACCGACACCTGCCGCACCCTGTGGGGCGGCTGGGTGCTCACCGCCCAGGACGGACAGCGCGTCTACTTCGCCGGCGACACGGGCTACGGCCACTGGTTCTCCCGCATCGGCCGGCGCTACCCCGGTATCGACCTCGCCCTCCTGCCCATCGGCGCCTACGACCCCCGCTGGTGGCTCAGCGACGTCCACTGCGACCCGGAGGAGGCGGTGCGAGCCGCCCAGGACCTGGGCGCGAGGAGGATGGCCCCGATGCACTGGGCGACGTTCGTCCTGTCGGCGGAGCCGGTGCTGGAGCCGCTGACCAGGGTCAGGCAGGCGTGGGAGAAGGCGGGCCTGGCACGTGAGGACCTGTGGGACCTGCCGATCGGGGGCTCACGAGTGCTGGAGGGCTCCTAGGAGCGCTCTCAGGAGCGGACCCGCTTCCACACCGTCGGTGCCGCGCTGATCGCCACGGTCAGCGCGATCGCCGCGACCACCCCCTGCCAGGGCTCCTTGAAGAGCGACCCGCCCAGAATCCCGATCAGCTGATACGTCACGGCCCAGGCCAGACAGGCCGGCAGATTCCCCCGGATGAACCGCCGCAAGGGCCACTCGGCCATCAGACAGGCCAGCATCACCGGGATCCGGCCCGCCGGCACCAGCCGGGACAGCACGAGGACGGCCACCCCGTGGTCGGCCAGCTTCCCCTGCGCCTGCGAGAGCCGCTCCTCCGGCGCCCGGGACCGAAGCGCCTCCAGCCACCGCGAGCCGTTCTTCGACTTCATCCCGCGCCGCCCCAGCCAGTACAGGGCGATGTCCCCGAGGAACGCGGCGGCGGAGGCCGTGACGAACACGAACAGCAGGGACAGGGGCGCCGTCTGATGGAACGCCACGACGGCCGCCGAACTCACCAGCGCCCCTGTGGGCACCACCGGTACCAGCGCCCCCAGAAACACCAGCAGGAACAACGTCGGATACCCGATCGCCTGCCCGGCGGCCCCGGGTGTCGCCCCCGTGGTGACGGCCGCGAGCCACGTCACCGTGCGACCTCCAGCCGCACGCTCTCCCCGTGCTCCAGCCGGTGCACGTCCACGTCCGGCGCGCACCGGGCCGCCAGCCGCACGAACTCCGCACCCGGCGCGTGGAACTCGTGCGGCCGTACCGCGTCCATCCCGATCGGCCAGTACGTCCCGTAGTGCACCGGTACCGCACTGCGCGGCCCCAGCCGGGCCAACGCCTGGGCCGCCCGCCCCGCGTCGAGGTGGCCGTCCCCTAGGTACGGGCCCCACCCGCCGACCGGCAACAGCGCCACGTCGACCGGTCCGACCTCCTTGGCCATGTCGTCGAACAGTCCGGTGTCCCCGGCGAAGTACGTCCGCGCCGAGCCCTCGACGACGTAACCGAGCGCGGGGGAGCGGTGCGGGCCGACCGGCAGGCGCCGCCCGTCGTGCCAGGCGGGCACCGCGCGTATCAGGAGGTCGCCGACGCGCCGCTCGTCACCGGGCGCCACCTCGTCCACCCGCAGGTGGGTGAGCCGGCGCAGCCCCGGCACCTGGCGTGGTGCGCCCCGGGGCACGAGCAGGCGCGTGCCCGGCTCCAGCCGCGCCAGCGAGGGAACATGCAGATGGTCGGCGTGCAGGTGGGAGACGAGAACCACGTCCGCACGACGGGCCTCGGACGGGGGCACCGCGCCGCGGCGCCGGCGCAGATGCGCGAGCCGGCGGGCGAACAGAGGGTCGGTGAGCACACGTACGTCCGAATCCGTGACCGTGCAGGTGGCGTGGCCCCACCAGGTGATCTCCACCGGCACCTCTTTGCCTCCTTCGCGCGACTCCCCGAAGCCTACGGGCTGGAGTAGGGTCGGCGGCGAAACCCGGAGGTGAGGGGGACACCATGGGAGCGGTCCGTGTCACGGCGATCGCGAGTCTGACGCCGCTTGAGGAACTGGACGCCGATCCCTTCCTGGTGGACTCCCGCAGCCAGCACGCGATGTGCGCGCGCTGGGCCGCGGAGCGGGGGTACACCGTGCGGCGGGAACTGCTGGTGCGGGGACTGCGCGCCGACCACTGCGTGCTGTGGGACGGGGTGCGGGCGGGCCGGGACCTCTTCGTGGCCCCCAGCCGCCGGGTCCTGGAGAGCGCCCTGTCCTCCGTGGAGGAGTTCACCGCCGAGTGCGCCCGCCGCGGGGTACGGGTCGAGACCGTGGGCTTCGCGGAGCCCCTCTACGACGCCCAGATGAAGGCCAGGGTGCACCGCAGGCTGTCGATGCCGACGGCGGGCTACGACGGACGGTGACCGTCCGACCCGTATGACACGCTGGTCCCAGCGCCCGCACCGACGACGGGCCAGGACGTGAGGTGTGCGGGGCGTGGGTGCGGGGCGTTGGCGACGGGTGGCCAGTCAGGTCGGGCGGAGCGTCACGGTATGGGTCGTCTCCACCCTGACGATGCTCGTGCTCGCGGGCATCCTGCCGGACTTCCGGCTCCAGTCCCCGACCGGTGACAGCGCTACCCGGATCGCGGTCACGGCGGCGTTCGGCGCCGGCGCCTTCGGTGTGCTGTCGGCCGTCGTGTGGCCGCTGCTCGTCCGGCTGTTCCTGCTCGTCCCGACCCTCGTGCTCGGGCTGCTCGTCTTCTTCCTCAACGGGGCGCTGCTGCTGCTCGCCCTGCGCCTGAACCCCGCCGAGCGCGGCGACGCCGCCCCGGAGACCGCGGTCGTGGTCGCCGCCGTGATGTCCGCCGTCGCCTCCGCCACCGGCGGTGCCCTCGCGGTGCGCGACGACGACGCCTACCGGCGCCGCCTGTACCGTCTCGCCGACCGCCGCCGCAGACGCGGCCCCGTAGGACCGGCCACCCCCGGCACGGTCTTCCTCCAGCTCGACGGTGTCGGCCACGACGTCCTGCTGGCCGCCGTCGGCAAGGGCCTGATGCCCACGATCGCCCGCTGGATCGGCCACGGCGACACCCCCGGCCGCGCCGTGCGCCCCACCCACCGGCTCACCTCCTGGCGCACCGACTGGTCCAGCCAGACCGGCGCCAGCCAGCTCGGCATCCTGCACGGCAGCAACCACGACGTCCCCGCCTTCCGCTGGTACGAGAAAGACCGCGGCGAGGTGATGGTCTGCAACCGCCCGACCAGCGCCGTCGAACTCCAGCGCCGGGCCGTGGAGCAGGCCGGGCACGGCGGACTGCTCACCGTCGACGGCGCCAGCCGCGGCAATCTCTTCTCCGGCGGTGCCGAGGAACAGGCCCTCGTCCTGTCCATCGCCACCCGCCGCCGCAGCCGTGAGACCCGCTCCCGGGCCGGCTACTTCGCCTACTTCTCCGACCCCGCCAACGCCGTGCGCACCGCCCTGTCCTTCTTCGCCGAGGTCGGCCGGGAGATCGGCCAGTCGACCCGGGCCCGCATCCGCAAGGAGCGCCCCAGGGTGAGCCGCGGGGGGCTGTACCCGCTCGTCCGGGCCTTCGCGACCGTCGTGGAACGCGACGTCGTGGTCGCCGCCGTCATGGGCGACATGCTCGCCGGCCGTACGGCCGTCTACGCCGACCTCGTGGCCTACGACGAGGTCGCCCACCACTCCGGGCCCACCAGCCGCGACGCCGCGAAGGTCCTTCAGCGCCTGGACCGCTCGCTCGCGCTGATCGGGAACGTCGTCGAGCACGCCCCGCGCCCGTACCGGATCGTCGTCCTCTCCGACCACGGCCAGAGCCCCGGCGAGACCTTCCGCACCCGCTACGGGCTCACCCTCGGCGACCTGGTCCGGGCGGGCTGCGGGCTGCCCGTGCCGCGCAAGGCCGAGCGCACCCACAGCGGGGCCGAGGCCCGCGCCGCCGTCCGTGCCGCGCTGCGCCGGCCGGGCAAGGCGGGGCGCGGGGAGTACCGGCCCGCCCGCGGCTCCGAGCCGATCGTGCTGGCCTCCGGCAACCTCGGACTGGTCTCCTTCCCCGACGTGCATCATCGGATGACCAAGGAGGAGCTGGACGCGCGGCACCCGGCCCTGCTGACCACCCTCGCCAACCATCCCGGCATCGGGTTCCTCCTGGTGCGCAGCGAGGAGCACGGCGGGGTGGTCCTCGGACCCTTCGGCACGGAGATCCCGCTGGATCAACTGGACGAGAATCCGGGACCGTTGGCCGACTTCGGGCCCGGCGCGGCGGATGTCGTACGGCGCACGCACTCCTTTCCGCACACCGCGGACATCATGGTCAACTCCTGGTACGACCCCGCGGTGGGGGAGGTGCTGGCCTTCGAGGAGCAGATCGGGTCGCACGGCGGGCTGGGGGGCGCGCAGGGGAAACCCTTCCTGTTGTCGCCGCTTGCCTTGTCCGCGCCGCCTGAGGGGTTGATGGGGGCGGAGGGGGTTCATCAGGTGCTGCGGCGGTGGCTCGACGAAGCGGGGGGTCCTCAAGTGCCGTTGAAGAAGGCCGAGGGGAAGGCCGCGTAGTTGTTGGCTGCGGGCCGGTGGGGGCTGGTCGCGCCCACGCGGCGGAGCCGCACATCGATACAGCCCCGCGCCCCTGGGTAGGTCCAGCCGGCCTGAGAAAATCAGCTGCGTTTCTCAGGCCCGGCGCAGACACTGTTCGAGCGCACCCTTTCTCGAACACCCCCTGGAGCCACCGCTTTGCAGGCTGCCGTCACCGTGTCGCCCTCCAAGATCCCCGACCTTCTCCTCGGCCTCGCCACCGTGCGGCCCGTCTTCGTCTGGGGTGCCCCCGGCATCGGCAAGTCCTCCCTCGTCAGGGAGTTCGCCGCCTCCCTGGGACTGGAGTGCGTGAGCCTGATCGGTACGCAGCTCGCCCCCGAGGACCTGATCGGGGTGCCGCAGATCCGGGACGGGCGGTCGGTGTTCTGCCCGCCGCGGTCCATCGCCCGGGACGAGCCGTACTGTCTGTTCCTGGACGAGCTGAACGCGGCCACGCCGGATGTGCAGAAGGCGTTCTACTCGCTGATCCTGGACCGCCGTATCGGGGACTACGAACTCCCCAAGGGCTCCATCGTCATCGGTGCAGGCAACCGGGCCACCGACAACGCCCTCGCCCGGCCCATCGCCTCCGCCCTCGTCAACCGCCTCACCCACGTCCATCTGGAGGCGTCCGCGCAGGACTGGCTGGTGTGGGCCGCGGAGAACGGCATCCACCCCTGGATCCTCGACCACCTCACCGACCGGCCCGACCATCTGTGGTCCAAGCCGCCGAAGACCGAGGAGCCCTTCTCCACGCCCCGCTCCTGGCACATGCTCTCCGACGCGCTGCACTCCTTCGGCCCGGACCTCGACGAGGAGACCCTGAAGGTGCTCGCGCACGGCACGCTGACGCCCCGGCACGCGACCGCGTTCTGCGGCTACGTCAAGATCGTGCGCAGCCGGTTCGGCATCGAGGCGATCATCAAGGGCGACGCCCGCTGGCCCAACCGGCTGGAGGACCGCGATCTGCTCTACTACCTCGCCGAGTCCTTCCGCGGCCGCCTGGTCAAGGAACTCCCGGTGAGCAAGGAGCACATGTCGGCGAACGGCCGGCAGACCGCTTACCGCGCCAAGTCGCTCCTGGTCCAACTCGCCGAGATCTCCGTCGAGGTGGCCCAGACCGTCATCGCCGCAGGCGACGACGGCAACCCCGTACTGCCCTCCTGGTTCCTCGTCGAGGCCGCCCGGGACATGCCCCGGCTGGTGGAGGCGCGGCGGTGAGCCGCAGCCCCGAAAAGAAAAAGAAGCGGGACCTCGCGGGCGAGGCGTTCGCCGAGGGGATGCGGCTGATGCGCGCCAACCCGGCCCTCGCGGCGGTCGAGTTCGACGTCTGCCGCCGGGAGGAGTGCCGGTTCGCACCCCGGGACGGTCTAGTCGTCGTCGATTCCGACGGCGATCTCCACGCCCACCCCGACCGGCTCGCCGAGCCCACTGCCTGGGCCTGGGCGCTCGCCCACGCCGTCCTGCACCTCGGCTTCGGACACGTCCCCGCGGTGAAGGGCGACCGCACCCAGCCCGACCGCTTCGACCTCGCCGCCCGCTGTGTCGTCGTCAACCGCTTCCTGCTCGGCTTCCGCGTCGGTCAGACCCCCGAACACCTGCCCGCCGCCTACCCCGACGGCGACGAGGAGAAGCTCGCCGCCCGCTGGCGGCGCGACGGCATCCCGGCCGTCTACGAACACTGCGGCACCGCGGGCCCCGAGCCCGACCAGCTGCTGCTCAGGTGGGCGGGCTGGTCCCAGCCGCCCGACTGGCAGCTGGCGTTCGCCACCGCACTGACCCGGACCGTGTCCGCGGCGATGGACATGGCGGGCGGCCGCCGCGACTCCCTGGACGGCGAGGCCCCCACGCTGCGCCCCTGGCAGAAGGCCCTGAGCTGGTTCGTCTCCTCCTACCCGCTGCTCGGCGGTATCGCGGCTGGCATCAAGCTGGTCGCCGACGCCGAACTCGCCCGCGCCCACGGCATCGCGATCGCCGCCGTCAACGCCGAGGCCGCCGAGATCTACATCAACCCGCTGCGCCGCTTCGACGACGAGGAATGGCGGTTCGTCCTCGCCCACGAGATGCTGCACGCCGCCCTGCGCCACGGCGACCGCTGCGGCACCCGCGACCCCTACCTCTTCAACATCGCCTGCGACTACGTCATCAACGGCTGGCTGAACGAGATGCGGATCGGCACCATGCCCGAGGGCCTGCTGCACGACCCCGAGCTCACCGGCCTGTCCTCCGAGGAGGTCTACGACCGCATCGCCGGCGACCTGCGCCGCATGCGCCGGCTGGCCACCCTCCGCGGCAAGGGCGTCGGCGACATCCTCGGCGGTCCGCTCGGCTCACCCCGCGACTACGTCGACCTCGACGAGTTCTACCGCCGGGGCCTCGCGCAGGGCCTCGACCTGCACCAGCGGCAGGAGCGCGGCTTCCTGCCCGGCGGCCTGGTCGAGGAGATCCGCGCGCTCAGTCATCCGCCGTTGCCCTGGGACGCGCAACTCGCCCGCTGGTTCGGCGAGTTCGTCCCCAGCCCGCAGCCCGTGCGGTCCTACGCCCGTCCCTCGCGCCGTCAGTCCTCCACCCCCGACATCCCGCGCGCGGGCCGGTACTTCCCGCCCGAGGAGATCGCCCGCTGCACCTTCGGCGTGGTCCTGGACACCTCCGGCTCGATGAGCCGCACCCTGCTCGGCAAGGCACTCGGCGCCATCGCCTCGTACGCCGGGGCCCGGGACGTCCCCGCCGCCCGGGTGGTGTTCTGCGACGCGGCCCCGCACGACGCCGGCTACCTGCCCGTGACCGAGATCGCCGAGCGGGTCCGGGTGCACGGCCGCGGCGGCACCGTCCTGCAGCCCGGCATCGACCTCCTGCACCGCGCCGACGACTTCCCCGCGAGCGCACCCGTGCTGGTGATCACCGACGGCTGGTGCGACGTGCTGCGGGTGCGCCGGGAGCACGCCTATCTGATCCCGCAGGGGGCCAGGCTGCCGTTCACCGCACGTGGGCCGGTCTTCCGCGTGAGCTGAGCCGTAGTGTGATCGGATGGTTCCCGTACCCCCGCCAGCGGGACCACACGAAAGGACTGACCGTGGCTACCACGCGCTCCGCACACACCGTCTGGGAAGGCAACCTCCTTGAGGGGAGCGGTGTCGTCAACTTCGACTCCTCCGGTGCCATCGAGGCACAGCCGGTCACGTGGGCCTCGCGCTCCCAGGACGCCAACGGCAAGACCAGCCCCGAGGAGCTGATCGCCGCCGCGCACTCCAGCTGCTTCTCGATGGCGCTGTCGCACGCCCTGAACGGCGCGGGCACCCCGCCCACCAAGCTCGTCACCTCGGCCGACGTCTCCTTCCAGCCGGGTGAGGGCATCACCGGCATCCACCTCACCGTCGAGGGCACCGTGCCGGGCCTCGACGAGGACGGCTTCCTCGCCGCCGCCACCGACGCCAAGGCCAACTGCCCCGTCAGCCAGGCCCTGAAGTCCGTACCGATCACACTGGACGCGAAGCTCGCCTGAACCCGAGGCGCCGGTTCGCGCAGGCCGCTCGTCCGGGGCGGTCTGCGCGCTGCCGGGCTGGAGGACGAAATCCAGGGTGTGGGAAGGACGCGATGATTTCGGGGACAACGGCCGGCGGCACGGTGGAACTCGACTCCGGGACCCGTCGATCCACCCGTGTCCTGGTGCTGTTCAGCCTCAGCGGCGAACTGGACCCGCAAAGGCCCTCGCTCGGCAGCCTCGTCGACCGGTTCGACTTCGGCCGCTTCGCGCTGCACCTGAAGTCCAGCGAGGCGGTGCTTCCCGTGCCGGTGCTCGTGGCGGACGTGGCGCCCGGGGAGCTGCGGCTGCCCCACGGCCACCACGGACTCGCCCTGGCATCGGCCGAGTTCGCCGTTCTCGCCACCCCGCGCGGTGACATCACCCTGATCCTGGACTGCGAGTTCGACGGCCGAACGGCCCCGGACGCCCTCTCCGCGTGGCTGGCAGACACCTGCTTCGACCGGGACCTGATCATGCTCGGCGACCGGCCGCTGCTCGACGTCCTGGGACAGCGGCTCGCACTCCGGGAGCCTCTCGCCTTCGGCCAGAACGTCCACCAACTCGTGTTCCCCGGCGGAGAGCTGCGCGAGGAGCTGCTCGGCGTCGACGCGGCCCGGCAGTCGCTCGTGCTGAACGAGATCGTGTACCGCGGCCGGATGGCCACCTCGCAGCCGCCCAATCTCAGGAACCACGGCACCACGCTCTCCGCGCACGGCCGCGGGGTCTCCGTCCACGCCGGCTGGGCCGAGCACGTGGAGAACGGTCTGACCCTGGTCGCCATCGGCATGGTCTCGGCGCTCGCCGTCCTCCAGCGCACGCGGCTGGCCGCCTTCGCGACGATGCGGGCGAACGAACAGGCCTCGGCGAGCTCCCCGTACGAGATCCGCTCGCTGATCTCACGGCTGTCCGCGGGCGTCAACGAGCTCCAGCTCGACCTGGCCTTCGGGGTGGAGGCGTACGTCGACAGCCTGCTGATCCCGGAGATGGTCATGGAGTCCTTCCAGTCCTCGCTGCGGGACGCGCTCGGCATCCGCGACAGCCTGGAGAACTCGGCTCGCATGGTGGAGCGGCTGACCTCGGTGATCAGTGCCCGCTCGGCGGCCCTGGACGCGGAACTCTCGGAGCGCGACGACCGCCGGGACCGTACGGTGTCCGTGCTGGTCGCGATCGCCACCCTGATCGCCCTGCCGCCGACGTTGCTGCTCGCGTTCTTCGGTGCCAACGCCACAACCGTGAACGCCCACCGCTCCATCTTCGACGCGCAGTACCTCCCGGCGTACCTCCTGGCCTGGGTTCCCTTTCTGGTGCTCGCCGTGATCGGATACGTCCGGATCATCCGCAGCGGCAGACGCTCCGGCTCCCTGCTCGCCCAGGCCGCCCCGGTCCCCGCCCAGCGCCGCGCGTCCGGAGGCTGACCGCCGTATGTCCCGACCCGCCGTCTCCGCCCACCGGGGCGGATCGGAGCGTGCCGCCGCCGCGACCTGGGAGGCCTACGAGGACGCGCTCCGGTCCGGGGCGGAGTATGTCGAGTTCGACATCCGGCGTACGGCCGACGGGGTCCTCGTCGTCCACCACGACGCCCGGGTGGGGCCGGGCGGGCCGCCGCTCGCCGGGATCCCGTATGCCGAGCTCAGCGAGCGGGCCGGTCCCGTGCCGGTCGTCGACGACGTCATGTCCCTGATCGCGGGGCGCATGGTGGGCCACCTGGACCTGAAGGAGACCGGCTACGAGCGTGAGGTGATCGACCGGGCGGTCGCCCTGCTCGGTGCGGACGGCTTCGTCGCCACCACCCTGGAGGACCGTTCCGTCGCGGCCGTCACGCGGGCTTTCCCGCAGGTGCGCACCGTGCTGTCGCTGGGGCGGGACGGCAAGGAGATCGCCCGCTCCCGGCTGGCCGGGGTCCGGCTGAGCGAGCTCCTGCCGATGCGCCGGGTGCGCGCCTGCGGCGCGAGCGGGGTGGCCGTGCACCAGCGGCTGGCCCGCGCCAACGTGCTGCGCGAGGCGTCCCGCCACGACCTTTTCACCATGGTCTGGACGGTCAACGACGACACCCTGATGCGGGCCTTCCTCGACCACCCCCGGGTGGACGTCCTGGTCACCGACCGGCCCCGGCGCGCCGTCGCGCTGCGCGGGGAACCGCACGAGGTGCCTTCGCCGGGGTACTCGTCCCACTGAGCAGGGCCACCCGCACCATTGACAAGAGCGCACTCAAGTTTTGTGCTGGAGTGCGGGAAGGCTCTCCGGTGGACATCCCTGGCGGAAGGGGACGGCGATGGGACGTGCGGTCGGGATCGATCTCGGTACCACGAACTCGGTGGTGGCCGTACTGGAGGGCGGTGAACCCACGGTCGTCGCCAACGCGGAGGGGGCCAGGACCACACCGTCGGTCGTGGCCTTCGCCAAGAACGGCGAGGTGCTGGTGGGCGAGGTCGCCAAGCGGCAGGCCGTGACCAACGTCGAGCGCACCGCGCGCTCCGTGAAACGGCACATGGGCGACGGGAGCTGGCGCTTCCCCGACGAGGGCGCCGTCGACGGCGCCCGGTACCGGGCACAGGAACTGTCGGCCCGGGTCCTGCAGAAGCTGAAGCGGGACGCCGAGTCCTATCTCGGCGAGGACGTCACCGACGCCGTGATCACGGTGCCCGCCTACTTCGACGACACCCAGCGGCAGGCCACCAAGGAGGCCGGCGAGATCGCCGGCCTCAACGTGCTCAGGATCATCAACGAGCCCACGGCGGCCGCGCTGGCGTACGGCCTCGACCGGGGCGAGGAGCAGACGGTCCTGGTCTTCGACCTCGGCGGCGGCACCTTCGACGTGTCCCTGCTGGAGATCGGCGACGGGGTCATCGAGGTCAAGGCGACCAACGGCGACACGCGTCTGGGCGGCGACGACTGGGACCACCGGATCGTGGAGCACCTGGTCAAACGCTTCAAGGGGCAGTACGGCATCGACCTCGGCAGCGACAAGATGGCGCTGCAGCGGCTGCGCGAGGGGGCCGAGAAGGCGAAGATCGAGCTGTCGTCGTCCTCCGAGACCACGATCAACCTGCCCTACATCACCGCCTCCGCCGAGGGACCCCTGCACCTCGACGAGAAGCTGACCCGCGCGCAGTTCCAGGAGCTCACCGCGGATCTGCTCGACCGCTGCAAGACGCCCTTCCACCAGGCGGTCAAGGACGCGGGCATCAAGCTCTCCGCGGTCGACCACGTGATCCTCGTCGGCGGTTCGACGCGGATGCCCGCGGTGACCGACCTGGTCAAGGAGCTCACGGGCAAGGACCCGCACAAGGGGGTCAACCCCGACGAGGTCGTGGCGGTCGGGGCGGCGCTCCAGGCGGGTGTCATCCGGGGTGACGTGAAGGACGTGCTGCTGCTCGACGTGACGCCGCTGTCCCTGGGGATCGAGACCAAGGGCGGCATCATGACGAAGCTCATCGAACGCAACACCACGATCCCCACCCGCCGTTCGGAGATCTTCACGACGGCCACCGACAACCAGCCCTCGGTGGGCATCCAGGTCTACCAGGGCGAACGCGAGATCGCCGCGTACAACAAGAAGCTCGGCGTCTTCGACCTCACGGGCCTGCCGCCGGCTCCGCGCGGTGTGCCCCAGATCGAGGTGGCGTTCGACATCGACGCGAACGGCATCATGCACGTCTCGGCGAAGGACCTCGCGACCGGGCGCGAGCAGAAGATGACGGTGACGGGCGGTTCGGCGCTCCCCAAGGACGACATCGACCGCATGATGCGGGAGGCCGAGCAGTACGCCGAGGAGGACCGGGGCCGCCGCGAGGCCGCCGAGACCCGCAACCAGGCCGAGCAACTCGTCTACCAGACCGAGAAGTTCGTCCGCGAGAACGGCGACAAGGTGGCCGAGGACACGAAGACGGAGGTCGAGTCGGCGGTCTCCGAACTGAAGCGGCTCCTGGAGGAGGACGCCGACACCAACACCCTCCGGGGCGGCGTCGAGAAGCTGGCCTCCGTCAGCCAGAAGATGGGCCAGGCGATGTACGCCCAGGCCCAGCAGCAGCCCCCGCCGAACGAACCGGGCTCCCCGCCGCAGGAGGAGGGAGTGGTCGACGCGGAGATCGTGGACGACGACAAGGACCAGAAGGGCGGGGCGGCCTGAGGCTCCCTCAGACTCGTCTCCCTCTCACAGCGTGGCGCACACGGCGTCCAGGACCGTCGCGTACGGCGTGCCGAAGTCGGTGAGCCGGGAGCGCAGGTGCTCCAGACCGTCGCGGTGCTCGGTGAGCAGGCCGAGGTCCCCGGTGCGGGCCGCGAGCTCCAGCACGGCGGGGAGGAAGTCGGGCAGCTCCTCGCCGGTGAACTCCAGACCGGCGGCCCGGTAGACCTCCTGGAAGCGGACCAGGGACATCCCGCGCCGGGTGTCCCCGTCCTGCCACCGGCTCAGATGCAGACCGCGCTGATTCCTGACGTCGAAGACCCGCACATAGTGCGCCGCCAGCTCCCGCGCGGGCGTCACCGCCGCGTGGTCGACGAAGTCCCGCAGCTGCGGGGCCGCTTCGCGCAGCAGCGGCAGCCGCGCGCGGAAGTCGTCGTCGGGATACGTCAGGCAGAGCGCGGCCGCCTGGTACAGCACTGCGTCCGAGGGCATCTGGCCTCCTCCGCGTCGTCGTGTCGGTCACGTGCGCTCCCTCTGCCGGCCCGCGGCTCGCTTCGAACCTAGGGCGGGGCGCGGGAGCGCACCCGTTCACGGCACCCGTACGGGTCAGACCTTGCGGGCGACCCCCGAGTACACCGGCACGATGCCCTCCGCCTGGGCCGCCACGTCCTCGGGCCCCGGACGCCAGCCCGACACCGGGATCACCCCGGGGCCGAGCAGCTCCAGGCCGTCGAAGAAGCGGGAGAACTCGGCGAGCGAACGGGGGAAGAAGGGGGTGCCGCTGCGGCGGAACTGCTCGGCGGCCTTCTCGATGGCCTCGGGGCTCAGATCGGGCGTGACCTGCGAGAGGATCACGAAGCTGCCCGGGGCGAGCTCGGCGACGTACCGCTGGAGCAGCCCGTACGCCTCGTCGCCCAGGTAGTGGGTCAGGGCCACCAGGGACAGCGCGACCGGCTGCGAGAAGTCCAGGGTCTCGGCGGCCGGCCGCAGGACGGTGTCCGGGTCGCGAACGTCGGCGTGGACGTAGTGCGTGGCGCCCTCGGGGGTGCTGTGCAGGAGGGCCTGCGCGTGCCTGAGGACGATCGGGTCGTTGTCCGCGTACACGACCTTCGACTCCGGGGCGACCTCCTGCGCCACCTGGTGCAGGTTGGGCTCGGTGGGGATGCCGGTGCCGATGTCCAGGAACTGGCGGATCCCGGCCTCCGCGGCCGTCCGCACCGCCCGGTGCATGAAACGGCGGTTGGCGCGCGCCCCGCGCACCACCGTGCCGTCCACGGCGAGGATCCGGCGGGCCAGTTCCTCGTCCACCGGGTAGTTGTCCTTGCCGCCCAGCCACCAGTCGTACACCCGGGCCGGGTGCGGCCTGCTGGTGTCGATGGCGGGGACGGCGGCGTCGGATCCGGTCATGCGGTGCCTTCTCCCCTGTGGTGGGATCCTGTGGTGTGTCGTGGGACCCGTGGTGTGTCGTGCCGCCCGCTCAGAAGTCCTCGCGGCGCTCCCGCAGCAGCTTCTTCGTGCGCTCGGCCGAGGCGGCCCGCGCCGACATGTGGTCCAGGACCTCCAGGTGCGTGGCGACCTCCTGGCGGGAGTCCAGATACAGCGCACCGGTCAGGTACTCGGTGAAGACCAGGTCGGGCAGCTCCGGCTCGGAGAAGCGGAACAGCGAGAAGGGCGCGTACGTCCCCGGGTGCGGGCCCTCCTCGAACTCGCACACCTGGAGCGTGACCCGGTCCCGCTCGGCGAACTCCAGGAGTTTGTCCAGCTGTTCGCGCATCACCTCGGAGCGGATGCTGACCGGGCGGCGCAGTACCGTCTCGTCCATGATCGCCCACAGATGGGGCGCGTTCGGGCGCTCCAGCAGTCGCTGCCGGGCCATGCGCAGCGACACGTGCCGCTCCACCGCCTCAGAACCCGTCTGCCCGATCGTCCCGGCCTCCATGACGGCACGCGCGTAGGCCTCGGTCTGGAGCAGTCCGGGCACGAAATGCGGCTCGTAGGAGCGGATGATCCCGGCCGCGCCCTCCAAGCTCACGTACAGGCTGAACCACTCGGGCAGCACATCGTGGAACCGCTGCCACCAGCCCGGCTTGTTGGCCTCCTCGGCCAGTTGCACGAAGGTCTCGACCTGCTCCTCGGGCACCCCGTACGTCTCCAGAAGCACCTGGACATACGGGATCTTCAGGGCGACCTCGGCCATTTCCATCCGCCGTACGGTCGCGGGGGCCACCCGCAGTACCTGTGCGGCCTCCTCGCGCTTGAGGCCGGCCGCCTCCCGCAGTTCCTGAAGCCGTCTGCCGAGCACCACCTGGCCTACGGTCGGCGCAGGTCGCCGCTCACTCACGCCACGCCTCCCCTACGCGTCGAAGCTTGCGTGCAGTGTGCCATGTTCCCGTGCCGGGCTCACCGGTCACGACCTCTTCCTTCTTGCCTCCCGCGTGATTACCTCCCGCGTAATCGACCGGGGGCCGGGCGGCCGGGATCGTGGTGGGCACGGGTTCCGGGCCGGCGCACTCCGGTCCGGGGCCCGCCGTCCGCTTCCCCGTTCCGACCTCGACGTTCCGACCTCGACGGAGGGTGATTCATCATGTCCGCGACCCAGCTCGCCGTGCTCGCCCGCACCTCGGACCCGCACACCATGCTGCGCCGCTTCCTCGCCCTGGACGCGGCGGTGACCGGTGCGAACGGTCTCGTGTACCTCCTCGGATCCGGACCGGTCGGCCGGTTCCTGGACGTCGACTCCGGGCTGCTGCTCGGACTGGGGGCCTTCCTCGTGGCGTACGGCGCCGTCGTGGGCGTCCTCGCCTCGCGCGGCCGTCCGCGGACGCTCGCCGTGCGCGCCGTGGTCGAGGCCAACCTCCTGTGGGCAGCCGTGAGTTGTGCCGCCCTCGGACTGTGGCTGTCGCCGGGCACGGCCGGTGCGGTGTGGACCGTGCTGCAGGCGATCACCGTCGCCGGGTTCGCACTGCTCCAGTACGCCGCGCTGAAGGCACGTCAGGGCAGCAGTGTGTGAAGGTACTTGGCCGTCGCCGGATCGGCCGGGAGGAACGTCTCGATGGCCAGCTCGGAGACGGTCACGTCCATGGGGGTGTTGAAGGTGGAGGTGGACGAGATGAACGACAGGGTCCGTCCCTCGTGCTCGATCCGCATCGGCAGCGCGAAGTACGGGACGGACTCCGCCTCTTCGAGGCTGTCCTCGGTCCCGGAAACCGGCATCGGGTACGCCGCCACCTCCTCGTACAGTGCCCGCAGCGACTCCGAGCGGCGCAGGGCGACCTGCCGCCGCATCTGCTCCAGCAGATGTCCGCGCCACTCCCGCAGATTGCGGATGCGCGGGGCGAGACCCTCCGGGTGCAGGGTGAGCCGCATGGTGTTGAGCGGAGGCCGGAGCAGGGACTCCGGGATGCCGTCGAGCAGCATCATGATGCCCCGGTTCGCGGCCACGACGTGGTACGCGGCGTCGAACACCAGGGCCGGGTAGGGCTCGTAGCCCTGGATGAGCCGCTCGATCCCCTCGCGCACGGCGTCCAGGGCCGGATCGTCCAGCGGGGTCTCCGGGAAGCGCGGGGCGTAACCGGCCGCCAGCAGCAGCGCGTTGCGCTCCCGCACCGGAACGTCCAGATGCTCGGCGAGCCGGAGCACCATCTCCTCGCTCGGCCGGGAGCGCCCCGTCTCGACGAAGCTGATGTGCCGGGCACTGGAGTCCGCCCGCAGGGCCAACTCCAGCTGGCTGACCCGCCGTTGCTCCCGCCAGGCGCGCAGGAGCGGACCGATGCCCTGGTCGGCGGGGGTGGCTGTGGCGGAGGGGGCAATCGTCATACGTACGACCGTAGTCGAGGAGCGGGAGGACGAGCGGGCCGTGGAAGGGCGACGAAGGCGTCCGGCAGGCCGCCGCCGAGGAGGCCGGATCGTCGCTCTCGCCGACGAATTTGCGGGCGCAGGTGTCCCCGGATGACCACCGGGAACGCTCCTGACCAGGGCCGCAGCGGCTCAGCTGTGGGACGCTGAAGACATTCCGCCCCCCTAGGAAGGAGCCAGGCCATGCCCGTCGCACCCCTGTCGCAGAAGGAGATCGAGGACCGGCTCGCGGAGCTGCCGGGCTGGTCTGTCGACGACGGCCGGCTCACCCGCTCGTACCGCCTCGGCACCCACTTCGCCGCCACGGCGATGGTCGTCCACGTCGCCCAGGTCCAGGAGGAGCTCGACCACCACTCCGACCTCACTCTCGGTTACAACACGGTGGCGCTGTCCGTGCACACGCACAGCGCGGGCGGTGCTCTCACGGAGAAGGACTTCCAGCTCGCGCAGCGGGTGGAGGCGCTCGCCGCAGGTCACGGGGCCCAGTGAGCCCGTGCTCGACTACGACAAGGAGGCCGACGCCTACGACGCCACCCGCGGCGGTGAGCCCAGGGCCGCCGCGGCCGCCGACGCCGTGCTCGGCCTGATCCCGGCGCAGACCCGGCGCCTCCTCGACGTGGGCTGCGGCACCGGGATCGTCACCCGCAGGCTCGCCGCCGCCCGGCCCGCGGCCCGGGTCACGGGCGCCGACCTGACGTACGGCATGGCCCGCACGGCCGCCGTACGGCTGCCCGGCGCGATCGTGCTCGCCGACAGCCGGGCGCTGCCGTTCCCCGACGCGGTGTTCGACGCCGTCACCAGCGTGTGGCTGCTGCACCTCCTGGACCGGCCCGAGGACGTGCGGGCCGTGGTCGCCGAGTGCGCCAGAGTCCTGAGGCCGGCCGGGGTGTACGTCACCACCGTCGACAAGGCCGCCGCCCACGACGTGGGCAGCGACGTCGACGCCGTCCTCGCCCCGCGCCCGCGCCGCCCGGCCCCGGACGTGGCACCGCTCGTCGAGTCGTACGCCGCCGCCCACCGCCTGCGTCAAGCAGGCCGGGCCCGCTTCCCGGGCCGCGGTCAGGGCCGCAGCCCCCGGCGCACCGCCGCCGACCTGCGGCGCGGCTGGTTCACCCGGCTGCCGCCCGGCGACCCGCTCACCGAACGGTTCGCCGAGCGCTTGGAGAGGCTGCCCGACCAGGAACTCCCGCGCGCCGACCCGGTGTTCAGCGTCCGGGCGTTCCGGAAGGCCGGCTGAAGCCCATGGTTCAGTTGGTCACCCAGGCCTCCCCGCCGTCGACGGAGAACGCCTGCTCCCCATGAGCCGCGTCCGCCGACATGCCGGCCCACACGAAGCGAGGCGGCCGTGCGGGGTGGCGCCGGGCGTACGGCCGCCGTTGGGCACGCCCAGGGCGAATTCCTGCGTCTGGGCGCCGACATCGAGGTGCTGGAACCCCCCGAGCTGCGCGAACGGATGGCGCGAACGATCTCCGAACTGGCCGAAAGATACGGCAACTCGGTTTCCCCGTGCGGCGACTGAGGTGGTGGAACCCGTCCGCCCCCACAGCTACGGAGGTTCACCCGTGCAGCACCCGCACCCCCACCCGCACCGCAGACGCCGAGTCCTCCGCTCGGCGCTGACCGGCGCCGCGGCCCTCGTGGCCGCCGGACTCACCGTCCTGAGCCCCGGCTCCGCCGAGGCCGCCACCGCCCGCCAGGTCGAGAAGCTCGATCGGGGCGTCGTCAGCGTGCACACCAGCAGCGGCAACCTGGTCAGCTGGCGCTGGCTCGGCACCGACCCCGACGACGTGTCCTTCAACGTCTACCGCGCCGGCACCAAGGTCAACTCGGCCCCGGTCACCGGCTCCACGAACTACTTCCACTCCGGCGCAGCCGCCGAGGCCGACTACACGGTCCGCGCGATCGTCGGCGGTGTCGAGCAGGCCGACTCGGTCCACGCGGTCCAACTCCGCACCGGCTACAAGGACGTACCCATCAGCCCACCGGCCGGCGGCACGACTCCGGACGGCGTCGCCTACACCTACGAGGCCAACGACGCGTCCGTGGCCGACCTCGACGGCGACGGGGCGCTGGACTTCGTCCTCAAGTGGCAGCCGACCAACGCCAAGGACAACTCCCAGTCCGGCTGCACCGGCAACACGATCCTGGACGGCGTCAAGCTCGACGGCTCCCGGCTGTGGCGGATCGATCTGGGCCGCAACATCCGTTCCGGCGCGCACTACACCCAGTTCCAGGCGTACGACTACGACGGCGACGGCAAGGCCGAGATCGCCATGAAGACGGCGGACGGCACGGTCGACGGCACGGGCGCGGTGATCGGCAGCCCGTCGGCCGACCACCGCAACTCCAGCGGCTACGTCCTGTCCGGCCCCGAGTACCTGACGATGTTCAACGGCCTGACCGGCAAGGCGATGCAGAGCGTCGACTACGTCCCGGCGCGCGGCACGGTGTCGTCGTGGGGCGACTCGTACGGCAACCGGGTCGACCGCTTCCTCGCGGGGACGGCGTACCTGGACGGGGCGCGTCCCTCCCTCGTCATGGCCCGCGGCTACTACACCCGTACGGTGATCGCGGCCTGGGACTGGCGAGGCGGCGCCTTCACCCGCCGCTGGACCTTCGACACCAACTCCTCGACCAACAGCGGCAAGGGCTACGACGGCCAGGGCTCGCACAGCCTGTCCGTCGGGGACGTCGACAACGACGGCAAGGACGAGATCGTCTACGGGGCCATGGCGGTCGACGACAACGGCAACGGGCTGTGGACGACGAAGACCGGGCACGGCGACGCCCAGCACCTCGGCGACCTCGACCCCTCCCACGCGGGCCTGGAGTACTTCAAGGTCTCCGAGTCGGCGTCACAGCCGGCGGAGCTGTCCATCAACCCGGCGAACGGCACGGTGAACTGGAAACTGGCCGCGTGCTGCGACAACGGTCGCGGCGTGGCCGGTGACATCTGGGCGGGCAACGACGGGGCCGAGGTCTGGTCGGCCTCCGACACCTCGATCCGCGACGAGGGCGGTGCCACCAAGGGCCGCGAGCCGTCCTCGGTGAACTTCCTGTCCTGGTGGGACGGCGACACGGTCCGGGAACTCCTCGACGGCACCCACATCGACAAGTACGGCACCTCCTCGGACACCCGCCTCCTGACCGGAGCGTCGGTCCACTCCAACAACGGCACCAAGGCGACCCCGTCGCTGTCCGGCGACATCCTCGGCGACTGGCGCGAGGAGGTCGTCTGGCCGACGTCGGACAACAAGGCGCTGCGGATCTACTCGACCCCGATCGAGACGTCGACGAAGATCACGACCCTGCTCCACGACACGATGTACCGCACGGGCCTGGCCTGGCAGAACACCGCCTACAACCAGCCCCCGCACCCGAGCTTCTTCATCGGCAACGCGATGGCGACGGCGCCTCGGCCGACGGTGTACACGCCGTGAGCGAGGGTGGGTGCGTGCACCCCGGGGGAGCACGCACCCACCTGGGCGGTCAGCTGAAGCCGCCGCTGAAATCGCTGTTGAGCTGCGCGGAACAGATGTTGTAGCCGCCCTTGGCCCGGCCCTTCTTCGTCTTCCCGTCGATGGTGACCGAGCACTGGACGTCCCCGCCGCCCATGAGCTGGGCGGTCACCTGGTAGTAGAAGGCGCCTTCGTCGACGCTCAGCGTCTTCTCCATCGGCAGCCCCTTGCCCTGGAGATTGGTGCCGTCGCTGCCGTAGGTGATGTCGACCCCCGCGGGCGCGGAGCCCCACACCTTGAACACCGCCTTGCCGCTGGGGGCCGCGTCGGCGCTGTCGGCCGTGTCCGCCTCGGTCTTCGCCTTCGCCGTGGCTGTCTTGGTGACGGTCACCGTCGGCGCGGGCTCCGCCTCGGCGCCGGCCTGCGCCGGCGCGGTGACCGTGACGGTCGGGGCGGGCTCGGCGGCGGCCTTCTTGCCGTCGTCACCGCTGCCGTTGCCGGCGGCCCCGATGCCCACGCCGAGGAGCAGGATGCCCACGGCGACGGGGATGAGCACCCGCTTGCGGGCCCAGCCCGGCCGGGGCGCGGGCGGAACGGGCGGTGGCCCGAAACCGGGCGGCGGAGGAAGAGGAGGTGGAGGCGGCTGGGTGTACGACATGGTCCCCCCTGAGGTCTTTAGTGGGGGATGAGCGTAACGGGGGGTGTGAAGGAGTGGTGAGAGTTGCGCGGGCGGGGTGATTCAGTTGTGACCTGAACCATCGACGCGCGGGGGCAAGGGCGCGTACCCGTGCGGTACGCGCCCTCGACGCTCAGGTCAGGCGATTGTGCAGTTCTGGCCGCCCAGTGTGAACGCGGTCGGTTTCCCGTTTGTCCCCGACCAGTTGCCCGTGAAGCCGAAGCTCACCGAGGAGCCCGCCGCCACGTTGGCGTTCCAGCCGACGTTCTTCGCTGTCGCCGTCGAGCCCGACTGGGTGGACTCGGCGTTCCAGGTCTGGGAGATCGTCTGGCCGTTGGGGAAGGTCCAGCCGAGTGCCCAGCCGGTCCAGGCGCTTGAGCCCGTGTTGCTGAGCTGGACGTCCGCCTGGAAGCCGCCCGACCACTGGTTGGTGATCTTGTACGTCACCGCGCAGGCACCCGTGGGTGTGGGATCGGGCGGGTCCGTCGGATCGGTGCCGCCTCCGCCGCTCGTGTCGGACGTGTCGCCGTAGATCACGCCCCGGCCGTTGGTCGCGACGTACACGCGCCCGTACACCCGCGGGTCACCGGTGATCGCCGCACCGGTATAACCCCACTGGTGGGCATCGTCGTTGATGCGCGTCCAGCTCGCGCCCTTGTCCGTGGAGCGGAAGACACCACGGACGCCACCGATCTTCGCGCTGGTGTAGAGCGTCTGGTACGAGGCCCCCGTCGCCGCCTTCCCGAAGCCGATCGCGTCGGCCTGGTCGACGTTCGAGAGCTTGGTCCAGCTCGTACCGCCATCCGTGGAGTGCCACAGGCCGTACGCGCCGTCGATCGCCCCGCCCGCCAGCCACACGTCACCCTTCCCGCCCGGCAGCGCCTTGAAGCGCACGCTGTCACCGCTCGGCAGTCCGCTCGCCGCGGACGCCGTGAACGTCGCCCCGCCGTCCTTGCTCACGTAGAACTTCCCGGACTTGAAGCCGTAGAAGGTCTTCGCGTCCACCCGGTCCGACTCCACGATCGCCCCGGCCGGGATGCCGCTCGACGCCGACCAGGACGAGCCGAAACCCGTCGTGTACTGCACCCCTGTGCCGTCCGGGCTCCACACGAACCGGCTGCCGTCCGACGCGGCGGCCACCGTCCCGCCGGCGCTGACGCCCGAAGGGTCGGTCCCCGCGAACCAGTTGGCGCCGTTGTCCGTCGAGAACGCGATGTGCGGACCCGAGTCCAGATTGCCCGTCCGCACCACCGTGTTCGGGTTCGTCTCGGCGAAGTCCAGGCTGGTGGTCGTGGTGAAGTTCGGGGACGTGAACATCATCGACGGGACCTTGGTGAGATCCGTGTGCCGGAAGCCGCCGATGTCACCGAGCGCGCTCAGCAGCGGGGCGCCCGAGGGCGGCGACGCCAGGTCGAGGACCGCCGTCTCCTCCAGGCCCTGCACCATCGGCTTGATGGTGAACTGCCCGCCGGAGTCCCAGTTCGTGAGGTTCTCCGTGCCGTAGACCGTCGCCCCCGTCCCGTACATCATGCGGTTCGAGTCGAACGGGTCGATCTCCAGCGACTCGGTCATCCACCCGAGTTTCGGCGCCTGTTCGGGCGGCGACGGGTTCGCGCCCCAGGTGAGCCACGGGGAGGAGGAGACGTCCATGGTGAAGCGGTTCGCGCGGTTGGGGTACGACGTGTAGTCCCACGCCCTGGTCCAGGTCGCCCCGCTGTCCGTGGAGCGGAAGATCTGGGTGTCCGGCCACCAGGAGCTGTAGGCGGTGGCCATGACCGTGCCGGGCTTCTGCCGGTCCACCGTGAGTCCGCTGAAGCCGTAGTAGGTGTCGGCCTCAGCGACCGGGCTGATGTTCGTCCAGGTGCCGGTCCCCGTCGCGTACCGCCACACCTGGCCCTTGCCGCCGTCGTACGGCCCGCCCTTGTCGCTGTAGGAGAGATACAGGTAGCCGCCCGCCGCGTCCAGGACCCCCTTGTGGGCCAGGTAGCCGGTCGGCTGGCCGGCGAGCCGCGTCCAGGTCGCGCCCGCGTCCGTCGAGCGGTACACCGAGTTCTGCAGATCGGCGACCCCGACGTAGACCGTCTTCGTGGCGTTCCCGGACGTTCCCGTCGACTCGTCGAAAGTCACCCAGACGACGCCCTGGTTGTCACTGGCGTAGCCGCTGGTGTCGCTCGGATCCTGCTGGTAGTTGCCGACGTTGGGGAAGTTCGCCACCTGCGACCAGCTCACCCCGGAGTCCGTGGACCGCCACAGCCCCTTGCCGCTCGGCGCCCCGAGATACAGCACGCTGTTCTTGTTCGGGTCGACCGCCAGCCGCTCGCCCATGCCCCGCCCCGGCATGTTGCCGCCGAGCTTGAACGGCAGGTCGGTCTTCTGCCAGCTCGCGCCCCGGTTCGCGGACCGCATGACCGCGCCGTTCTTCGGGTCCCAGCTGTTGGTGTACGTCCCCACGGCCGCGTACACCTTGTTCGGGTCCACGGAGTCGGAGGCCAGGCTGACCACACCCGTGTGCCCCCAGTCGTCCCAGCCGACCGAGTCCAGCAGCGGCGTCCACGTCTTCGTCGGCTCCTGCCAGCGATAGGCCCCGCCGATGTCCGTGCGGGCGTACGCCAGGTTCTTCTCCTTGCGGTTGAAGACGATGCCCGGCACGAAACCGCCGCCGTCGATGCGGGCGTTCTTCCAGGTGTACGTGTCGGCGGCGAGCGAGACCTTCGCGGTGCCGTCGGCCGCCAGTGCGGGCGGGGTGCCGGCGAGCAGCCCGGCCGCGAGCGCGAGCACGGCCGTGAGGATGCGGGTTCTTCGCACGGGAGGGTCCTTTCCCGAGAGAGGGGAGGGCAAGCGCTTTCCATGTGGTGCGAGAGGTGCCGGGCGACCCCCAGTGCGGGAGGGGGTCGCCCGGCCGCTTGGCCCCGTCGTCAGGTGACGGGGCCTCGTACGTGGAGCCTTCAAGCGGTTCCGCGCGGGAGACGGTGCTGTGTGCGCCCTTCCAGGGGCGCGGGGAACTGCGCGACCAGCCACAGCGGACCCGCAGTCGAAAAACACCGCCTCCGCGCGGAGCGCCTGGCGGGGGCTATTCGAGTAGCTCCGCGTACGAACCCATGGCCAGGGCGATGTCCGCCTGGGCCCAGAACCGGTGGTAGGTGAACGACGGCACCGCGCCGCCCGCGAGATATGCCTGGATCTTCGACCAGGCCGGGTCGTTCTTGTAGAAGGACCGGATGGACTCGAACGTCGACGAGGAGTTGATCGCGTCACCGTTCGGCATGGTTCCGGTCCAGCCGCTCGGGACGGACACCGAGTCGTCGAACCGGTTGTAGTCCGCCCGGTTCTCCGGCACCGCGATGCCCAGGCTGTCCTGGTAGTTGGTCCACATGCCGTCCAGCAGGGCCTTGGCCGTCGTCTTCGCCGCCGTGTCGCCCGACTTGGCGGCGTAGTAGCTCAGGGTCTTGGCGTATGCGGCGGCCACGCCGACGTCGTTGGTGTAGTCGGCGACGGTGACGTGAAGTCCGCTGTTTGCGCCGGGACTTGACGCGTTCCAGGTGTCGGGCTGGCCCGACCACTGGAGCGTGGAGGGGATCTGGTAGGTGCCGTCCGGGTTGATCGTGGTCTTGGACAGCGCCCACTTGACCCACTTGTCGAGGACCGCCTTGGCCTGCGCGTTCCCCGTCTGCTGGTAGTACTCGGCCACTCGCTCCATCGACCACGCCTGGAAGCCGAACCACTGGTTGGACGGCGGGTCGTGGTAGACGGGCTGCTGGTCGTAGTACATGCCGTAGAAGGTCGACTTGCCGGCCGGGGGAGTCGCGTAACGGCCCGCCCAGCTGTTGGTCGCGCCGCCCGCGATGGCGCCCTCGTCGGACTGCAGCCAGCGGTAGAACTCCAGCTGCCGGGAGAGCGAGGTGTTCCAGTCCGCGGCGCCCGTGGCCGACTTGGGCTTGAGGGCGGCGTAGGAGCTCAGCGCGTACGCGGCCATGGGGTTCTGGTAGCCGCCGTGCGCGTGGCTGGAGCCGATGCGCCAGGCCCAGCCCGCCGAGGTGTCGGTGGCCCCGCCCCAGGCGTAGTACCAGGAGAGCAGGTACATCGAGGCGTCCTTGCCGGTGCCGGCCGGGCAGGTGGACGGCCCGACGCAGTTGCCGATCTTCTTGAAGTACTTGTCGTACATGGCGTAGCGCAGGTAGTCGCCCATCTTCGCGGCCTTGCCCACGGTCGCGGAGACGTCGGAGCCCTTGCCCTGCTGCTTGGCCCACACGTCGGCCCAGTACGCGGCCTGCACCGCCCGCGCGTCGGCGTCGGGTGCGTCGGTGAACTTCCACTGCTTGGCGTAGGAGGAGTCACCGGTGAACAGGTCCAGGTAGCCGTTCTTGCCGCCGTACTTGAAGGCGTCACACGTCGGCTGCGGCACCGTCTCCCACACCGACTCCTGCGCGCCGCGCTGGAAGGTGTTGATGTACGACGGTCCGGTGTCCGCCGGTCCGGCCTCGCACTTGCCGGGCGAGTTGCCGTAGCCGTAGGTGTTGTCGACGTCCTGGAGCCAGTGCATGCCGTAGATGTCGTCCGTGCCGTACGCCGACTTCAGCTCACCGGCGAGCGGGTCGGAGCCCACCGAGACCGAGGAGTCCAGCTTCGCCGGGTACTCGTTCGGGGTGTCGAGCTCGGGCGCGTAGGTGGCCGGCTTGGAGGCGTTGTAGAAGGAGTTGGTCGGCTGATCGGTGTGCGTGGGGATCATGTACTTCTCCATGATGTCCCAGGCACCGTTGAACTTGGACCAGTCGCCCGTCACCTTGCCGTACATGGCCTGCAGCCACAGGAGGTAGCTGTACGCCTCCGACGTGGTCTCGTGGCCGTGATCCGGCGCCTCGACGATCAGTGTCTCGACCGAGTGGTAGGGGATGCCCTCGGGGGAGAAGTAGCCGTTCGCCGGGTTGGTGATCTTGCCGTACAGATCCAGGAAGCGGGCGTTGTACGTGCCCGTCGCCGCGATCTGGGTGACCGTCACCGAGGCCTTGGCGTGGCCGGTCGCCGTCGACTCGAAGGTCGCGGCCCCCGTGCCGGAGGCGTTGCCGGTGATCGTCACCGTCTGCGCGGTGTTCCAGTTCGACGGGGTGAAGGTGAGCGAGGCGCCGCCGGTCACCGACAGGCCCGTGTTGCCGCTCGTGCGGGCGGTCGTGACCGTCACGTTCGCGCTCGGCTGCGTCGACAGCTTCACGGTGTACGTGCCCGTCTTGCCCTGCTGGACGGCCAGTTGGGTGGCCGAGGCGACGACCGCGGGACCCGAGGCGACCGTGATGCCGACCGGCGTCGACTCACCGGACGCGCCCAGGCTGTCGTACGCCTTCGCGAGCAGCGAATGACTGCCCACGGTCAAACTTGAGACCGAGAGCGAGTACGGCGAGGTCGTGTCGGTACCGAGCAGCGTGGTGTTGTCGTAGAACTCCACCTTGCTGATGGTCGCGTTGTCCGCGGCCGCGGCAGTCGCCGCGAGGGGTACCGCGGTGCCCTGGGTGTAGACCGCGCCGGCGGCCGGGCTGGTCAGCACGGTGATCGGCGGCTGGTGGGCTCCGGTGCACGAGGTGCCGTTGACGGCGAAATTGGTCGGGGCCGCGTTCGTGCCGCTGTAGGTGAACTGCGCGCCCGTGGAGACTGCGGCGCCCGCGGCGATGTTCGCGTTGTAGCCGGCGTCCTTCACGCTGATGTTCTGACCGGACTGGGACCAGGTGCCGTTCCAGCCGTTGCTCAGCTTCTGGTTGCCCGTGTAGCTGTAGGTCAGGGTCCAGCCGTTGATGGTGTCCGTACCGCGGTTGGTGATCGTCAGATCCGCGGTGAAGCCGGAACCCCAGTCGTTGGTCTTGTAGTCGACACTGCACTGAACTGCTGCTGCTTGTGCGGGAGTTGAAGCCGCACTCAGCATTGCGAACGGCAGTGCCATGGCCGCCACGACAGCGGTCCACAATCGCCGGGCGGTCCGGCGTCTCCTGGTGGGGGGCATTGCTGGTTCCTCCTTGTGCGGCTCGGAGAAGTCAAGGCTTGAACCAGTGGGAGCGCTCCCATAGTGGGGACGTGCGTTCAAGGGGTCAAGGTGCTTGAAGAGTCGAAAAGATTCGACGAACGGGGCTCGGGAAAAGTCAAGTGACCCCTCTGTTCTTTGCCGTCACTTGGCGCTACCTTCCTTGGCACCAGTGGGAGCGATTCCATCAGTCGACGCGTCCGTAACGGCGCGCTGATCTGCAAGGAGTCGCTCATGCGACACCCCCCGCGTTCAGTTCTCTTAGCCGTTGCCGGCGCGGTCGCCCTCATCGGGTCCGTGGCGGTGCCGGTGGTCACGGCGTCCGGCGCCGCCCCTGCCTGCTCGGTGGAGTACTCCGTCACCGGCCAGTGGGACAGCGGCTTCCAGGGCGCCGTCAGGATCACCAACAACACGGCTGCCGTGCGCAGTTGGAACCTCACCTTCGACTTCGCCGGCGGCCAGAAGCTCACCCAGGGCTGGAACGCGCAATGGTCCCAGTCCGGTACGACGGTCACCGCTGCCAACGAGAGCTACAACGGCTCCCTGGCCACCGGAGCGAGCGTCAGCGCCGGATTCATCGCGTCCTGGTCCGGGAGCAACGCCGTACCGACCTCGTTCAAGCTCAACGGCACCAGCTGCAACACGGCCGCCGACCCCTCACCCACGCCGGAGCCGACGGACCCGGCCCAGGGGACACCCCCTGTTCTCCGTGCCTCGGGCAACAAGCTCGTGGACGCCGGCGGCGCCACCCGTCGGCTGCTCGGGGTGAACCGGTCCGGCGGCGAGTTCATGTGCGTCCAGGGCCGCGGCATCTTCGACGGCCCGGTCGACGACGCCTCCGTCAAGGCGATCGCCGACTGGAAGGCGAACACGGTCCGCATTCCGCTGAACGAGGAGTGCTGGCTGGGCCTGGCCAACATCGACCCGGCCTACGCCGGGGCGAACTACATCAACGCCGTCAAGGACCTGGTCGCCAAGGTCAAGGCCCACGGCATGACACCCGTGGTCGAACTCCACTGGACCTACGGGCAGTACACCGGCAACTCGGCCGGCTGTTCCGACGTGCACGCCAGCTGCCAGAAGCCGATGCCCGACATGCAGTACACGCCCGCCTTCTGGGCCTCGGTGGCGAACACCTTCAAGAGCGACCGCACTGTCGTCTTCGACCTGTTCAACGAGCCCTACCCGGACCGCGCCACCTCCACGACCACCCAGGCGTGGCAGTGCTGGCGGGACGGCGGCAACTGCCCGGGCATCGGGTACGAGGTCGCCGGTATGCAGGATCTCGTCGACAGCGTCCGGGGCACCGGCGCGACCAACCTGATCCTGGCCGGCGGGATCGCCTACTCGAACGACCTCAGCCAGTGGCTGAGCTACAAACCGGCCGACCCGGCGGGCAATCTCGCCGCCGCCTGGCACGTCTACAACTTCAACTCCTGCTCCACCGCGAGCTGCTGGAACTCCACGCTCGCCCCGGTGGCCGCCCAGGTCCCCCTCGTGGCGGGGGAGATCGGCGAGAACACCTGCGCGCACGGATTCATCGACCAGGTCATGAAGTGGTTCGACGACCGAGGCCTGTCGTATCTCGGCTGGACCTGGAACACCTGGGACTGCTCCTCCGGGCCGTCCCTGATCAGCAGCTACGACGGCACACCCACAGCGTTCGGCACCGGGCTGCGTGACCATCTGCGCGCCCTGAACGGATAGCACCCGCCGGGCGGACACCATCCGCGAAACGAGAAGGAACCCGCACTCATGAGTCGTACGAGAACAGCGCTCCTCGCTGCCCTGGCGCTCGTCGCCGGGGCCTCCGGGACCGCGTTAGCCGTGGCCCCCGGGGACGCAGGCATCGCCGCCGTCCCCTGCACCGTGGACTACAAGGTGCAGAACCAGTGGGACACCGGCTTCACCGCCGCCGTCACGATCACCAACAACACGACCGCCAAGTCGAGTTGGTCGCTGAAGTGGGCGTACGCCGGAAACCAGAAGGTCACCAGCGGCTGGAACGCCAAGATCAGCCAGAGCGGGACGGCCGTCACCGCGGCGAACGAGTCCTACAACGGCACGCTCGCCACCGGCGGTTCGGTCAGCTTCGGCTTCCAGGGCAGCTACAGCGGCACCAACGCCGTCCCGGCCACCTTCACCCTCGACGGGGTGACCTGCAACGTCGACGGCGGCGGTCCCACCGACCCGGGCCCGACCGACCCCGGTACCCCCGGCACCCGGGTCGACAACCCGTACGCGGGCGCCAAGGTGTACGTGAACCCCGAGTGGTCCGCCAACGCCGCCGCGGAGCCGGGCGGCAGCCGCGTCTCCAACCAGCCCACCGGTGTGTGGCTGGACCGGATCGCCGCGATCAACGGCACCGGCGGCAAGATGGGCCTGCGCGCCCACCTCGACGAGGCGCTGAAGCAGAAGGGCTCGGGAGAGCTCGTCGTCCAGCTGGTCATCTACGACCTGCCCGGACGCGACTGCTCGGCCCTCGCCTCCAACGGCGAACTGGGCCCGACGGAGATCGACAAGTACAAGACGCAGTACATCGACCCGATCGCCGCGATCCTCGCCGACCCGAAGTACGCCTCGCTGCGGATCGTCAACACGGTCGAGCTCGACTCGCTGCCGAACCTCGTCACCAACGTCACGCCGCGGGCCACGGCCACCGCGAACTGCGACACGATGAAGGCCAACGGCAACTACACCAAGGGCGTCGGCTACGCGCTCAACAAGCTCGGTGACGCCCCCAACGTCTACAACTACGTGGACGCGGGCCACCACGGCTGGCTCGGCTGGGACGACAACTTCTCCGCGACCGTCCAGACGATCAAGCAGGCGGCCACCGCAGAGGGCGCCACGCTCAACGATGTGCAGGGCTTCATCACCAACACCGCCAACTACAGCGCGCTGAAGGAACAGAACTTCACCATCAACGACTCCGTGAACGGCAAGTCCGTGCGCGAGTCCAAGTGGGTCGACTGGAACCGCTACGTCGACGAGCTCTCCTACGCGCAGGCGTTCCGTCAGGAGGCCGTGAACCAGGGCTTCCCCGCGGGCGTCGGCATGCTGATCGACACCTCCCGCAACGGCTGGGGCGGCTCCGCCCGGCCCACCGGTCCCGGTGCCATGACGGACGTGGACACCTACGTCAACGGCGGCAAGCTCGACCGGCGTATCCATGTCGGCAACTGGTGCAACCAGTCGGGTGCCGGGCTCGGTGAGCGTCCGAAGGCCAGCCCTGCCGCCGGGATCGACGCCTACGTGTGGATCAAGCCTCCGGGTGAGTCCGACGGGGCAAGCTCCGCCGTCCCGAACGACGAGGGCAAGGGCTTCGACCGGATGTGCGACCCGACGTACACAGGTAACCCGCGGAACAACAACAACATGTCCGGTGCGATGCCGAACGCTCCGTTGTCGGGACACTGGTTCTCGGCGCAGTTCCAGGAGCTCATGAAGAACGCGTACCCGGCACTCTAGATCTGCCGAGTGCGCGGTGCGACACCCCCGCCGGGGTCCGGTCAGGTCTCCTTGGCCAGGCCCCGGCGGATCGCGAACTCCACCGCCGAGTAGTCGCCGTCCGGGCGGTCCAACTCGTACGGCTCGGCCGGGAGCAGAGGCGGCTGCGCCATGAAGCGGGGCGTCCTGCCGTGATGGGGCTGGGCCGCGTGGACCAGGAAGGGGTGGCAGAGGTAGACGTCACCGGGGCTGCCGGTGGCGTGGGCGAGCGGACGGTGTGCCGAGGCCCTGTCCACCTTGGGGCCCAACTCCAGGAAGGACGCCCCCGGTTCGCCGTACGGCTCCAGGACCGGGGGCACGTCGAGATGGGAACCCACCCTGATGCGGGTCGGGGCGTCGGTCTCGGAAACCTCGCTGAACAGGAAGAGCATCAGCAGGGCACGGTCCCTGGAGCGCAGGTTGGTGTGGTACATGCCGGCCGGCGCGTCCTCGGGAAGGTAACTCCCCTCGATGTGCCAGCCCGCGTCGTCGGGTTCCTCCGCATGCGGAAACCGCAACGGGAAACTGCCCAGTGAGTAGCGGGGCTGCCAGCGGTTCTCGCCCACCAGCAGATCGAACGCCTCGTGCAGGACCGGAGAGTTGGCGGCCGCCGCGAACGGGCCCTGTGCCATCCCGGCCACCCACACCACCGGGTCCTTCCAGGAGGCCGGGTTCTCACGGTCGTAGCCCGTCTCCCGCCACAGCAGCGACGCGCAATGCTGGGCGACGCGGGGCGGGAAGGCGCCCTCGATCCTCACGAATCCGTCTTCGAGGAAGCGCTCCACCAGTTCGTCGTCCATGGGGTCATCGTGGGGGACCGGCCGGGACGGACGCATCCCATTTTCTTTACGTCCGCTTTGCCGTGCTTGTTGCTGTCGTGGCAACACCACTGGCCTCCTCGCGGTGCGTCGGAGCACGCTGGCCGCACCGCGAGGAGAGGGTGGCAGCATGGCGCACGATCACGAGACCCACGGTCACCACCACCATGACCACACCGACATCGACTGGTCCAGGATGGCCGAGCATCTGGAGACCCAGGCAGAACTGTTCACGCCCCTGTACGAGCGGGCCCTGGCCTGGCTCGGGCACAAGCAGACCGAGCCGGGGCTGATCGTCGACGCGGGCAGCGGGCCCGGGGTGCTGTCCTGTCTGCTCGCCGACGCGTTCCCGGGGGCCCGAGTGGTCGCCGTCGATGGAGCCGAACCCTTGCTGGAACGGGCGCGGGCCCGGGCCGAACGGCTCGGTGTCGCGGATCGCTTCGGCACCCTCGCCGGTGAACTACCAGGAATTCTCGACGACTTGGACTACCCCGTCGACCTGCTCTGGGCCAGCCGGAGCCTGCACCACCTGGGGGACCAACGGGCCGGAATCGCCGCGTTCGCCGCACGGCTGGCGCGCGGCGGCACCTTGGCGCTGATGGAGGGCGGGCTGCCGGCGCGTTTTCTGCCCCGGGACATCGGGATCGGGCGACCCGGGCTCCAGGCGCGGCTCGACGCGCTGGAGGAGGAGTGGTTCGCGGCGATGCGCGCGGATCTGCCCGACTCCGTCGCGGAGGCCGAGGACTGGCCCGCGCTGATGGCCTCGGCCGGACTGCGGCACACCGGTACCCGCAGCTTCATGCTGGATCTTCCGGCGCCGACGACCGATCGGGCCCGTGCCTACATCGCCGCGTCGCTCGGGCGGCTGCGGGAGGTGTTCGAGGAGCAGCTGGATGCGGACGACCGGGAGACGCTTGACCGGCTGCTCGATCCCGAGGAGGCGGCGAGTGTGCATCGGCGGGCGGATGTGTTCCTGTTGGCGGTGCACACGGTGCACACGGCTGTGCGGACCGGTTGAGGTACTCGGTGATCAGTGCGCCCCCGACGTGCCGGACACGGGAGGGAACGAAGTGGTCGGCCAGTACCCGCCGTTTCATCTCCTCCCGCGGTGTCCGGTCCGGCGGCTGCCCTGCCGGATCCCCCACGGCGACGATCCGTTCCGTCGCCGGCATGCGGGCGCGGATCGCCCGGGCGGACACTTCTGTGCCGTACAGGGTTGCCGAGGCGACCGGGCCGCGGTCCAGGGCCAGGTCGCGCAGCCGCCGTACCGAGTCGGGGTGCCGGGGACTACGCCCTGACCTGGACCCTGGGTGCCGTCGCACTGTGGCGCCCCGGCCTGCCGGATCCCGCGGACGACGGCGCGCGCGAGCCGCTGATCACCTTCCCCGTCGACTCGTCGGCGGTGGGTGACCTGCGCCTGGACCTCGACGCTGGCGTGCTGCGCTACCGCGGACAGGGGCGGACCAGTTTGGTGCACACCCTCTCGCTCCAGGGACTGACCGGTACCGCCTGGCGGGACCGGTCAGCACGAAGCGCCGCGTTCGACGGCCGGGGCCGGCCGGTCCGTCGACCCGACCGTCCGCAGCGCCCTGACCTCGGAGGGCACACTCGTCAGCGTCTCGACCGGCAGGCGGCCCCCGGGAGCCGAGGGCGTCGAGGGCGAGGACTACCTCACGGAAGGAGCCTTCAGCCCGGACGGCCGCCGGCTCGCCGTCGCCGACGTCCGGGGCCGCATCACCCTGTGGGACGTGCACAGCTGGCGCAGGCCGGCCGTCCTGCGCAGCGGCGGCTCCAACCGCCACCAGCCGGCGCTCGACTTCTCCGCCGACGGCTCACTGGTGGCCGCGAGCGACCCCGACGGCTCGGTGCACGTCTGGGAGACGGCCACGCCCGCTCTCCCGCCCGCGGTCCTCCCCGCGGGGGACGTTCCGGCGCTCGCCCTCGGACTCACCCAGGACGGCGCGGAGTTGCACATCGCGACCGCTCATCTCGCCGACAGGACGGTCCTGTTGGCTCCGGACCGGGCCGCTCGGACGGTGTGCGCCCGGGTGTCGCGGGGCTTCACCGCGACCGAGTGGCGGCGCTGGTTCCCCTCGGCCGACCACCGTCGCACCTGCGGCTCTTGACTTCGAGAATGCTCCAACTGATGTACTCCCTGCCGTCCACGAGATGACAGAAGCACACAGGGGGAAGCCATGTCCGATTCACCGGTCGCGCTCATCACCGGCGGCGGCAGCGGTATCGGCGCCGCGGTCGCGCGGCAACTGCTCGACGCGGGGCACCGGGTGGCCGTCACCGGCCGTGGTGAGCCGCGGCTGCGCGCCTTCGCCGAGGAACTCGGCAACCCGGAGGGGCTGTTGACGTTCGTCGGCAACGCAGCCGAGTACGGCGACATCAAGGCCGCCGTGGACGGCACGCTCAAGGAGTTCGGGCGGCTGGACACGGTCCTCGCCAACGCGGGCTTCGCCACCCATGACACCGTGGCCGCGGGAGACCCCGCCGGCTGGACCGAGATGGTGCTGACCAACGTGCTCGGCCCCGCCCTCCTCATCCGCGCCTCCATCGACGCGCTCAAGGAGACCCGCGGCCGGATCGTCCTGGTCGGCAGCGTCGCCGGGTTCGTCCACGGGCCCGGCAACATCTACGGGGCGACGAAATGGGCGGTGACCGGGCTCGCGGAGAACGCCCGCCGCGAGGTGACGGAGTTCGGCGTCGGCGTCACCCTGATCGCTCCGGGCCGCGTGGAGACGCCGTTCTGGGACAGCCACGGCAGCCTGCCGCCCGGCCACCTCCTCACCGCGGACCAGATCGCCGCGTCGGTCGTGTGGGCCGTACGGCAGCCGGAGGGCGTCGACATCAACACCGTCGTCGTACGGCCGATCGGGCAGCCCGTCTGACGGCCGGCTCCGGACATACGACGGCCGGCGGCGGGTCCCCTGAGACGGGGCCCGCCGCCGGCCGAAGCGCCGGTGCGTCAGGCGGCGTTGAACGTCGACGGGTCCGGGCCGAGGCGCCGGTCCTCGTTGAGCGCGCTGATCGCCGCCAGGTCCTCGGTGTCCAGGCTGAAGTCGAAGACCTCGATGTTCTCCTTGATCCGGGACGGCGTCACGGACTTGGGGATCACGATGTTGCCGAGCTGGAGGTGCCAGCGCAGTACGACCTGGGCCGGGGTGCGGCCGTGCTTCTGGGCGATGGCCACCACGGCCGGGACCTCCAGGAGGCCCTTGCCGGAGCCGAGCGGCGACCAGGCCTCGGTGGCGATGCCGTGCTCCGCGTGGTACTCGCGGGCCGCCCGCTGCTGGAGGTGCGGGTGCAGCTCGATCTGGTCGACGGCCGGGACGACGGACGTCTCGGCGATCAGCCGCTCCAGGTGCTCGGGCTCGAAGTTGGAGACGCCGATGGCCCGGATCCGGCCGTCCGCGTACAGCTTCTCGAACGCCCTGTAGGTGTCGACGTACAGGTCGCGGGCGGGCGCGGGCCAGTGGATCAGGTACAGGTCCACGTAGTCCAGGCCGAGCTTGTCCAGCGAGGTGTCGAAGGCGCGCAGGGTCGAGTCGTAGCCCTGGTCGCTGTTCCAGAGCTTGGTGGTGACGAAGATGTCCTCGCGGGCCACTCCGGAGGTGGCGATGGCCTTTCCGGTGCCCTTCTCGTTGCCGTAGATCGCCGCTGTGTCGATGCTGGGGTACCCGGCCTCCAGCGCCGTGGCGACCGCGCGCTCAGCCTCGTCGTCCGGCACCTGCCAGACGCCGAAACCCAGCTGGGGCATCTCGACGCCGTTGTTGAGGATGATCGGGGGGACCTTGCTGCTCACGAGCTCTTGATCCTTACGGTTGTCGTCGGGTGGCACTCCTATGGTCAACGATCACAAGCCGTGATGCATTCCTGACCGGGGAATCCGTGCGAACTGACCCGCGGGTCAGTGAGCGATGGCTGAAATTGGCCGGAAATGCATCCGACCTCTTCGGTACAGACCATTGACCGCCGACGGTCCTGCCGCGACTCTGGATCGCGCCAACGGGCGGCATCCTGAACTCAGTTCATAGATGTGAATTCGCCCTGACTTTCATCCGATGTTTCCCGTGTCTCCTGGCTCACGGAGAGGGAGGAACATGAGACGCCGTCGTCTTCGCACGGCTCTGACGACCCTTGCACTCGCCGCCGCGACCCTGGTCACCGTGCCGGCCGCCGCACCCCCGACCGCCCGCTCCCCGATCGGCCCGTCCCCGGACCGGGACTGGTCCGTGGCGATGGTCGAGTCGACCATGGCCCGCTTCACACCGAGCAGCATCGGTGGCTGGTCCTACCCGGTCGGCCTGTACCTCTACGGCCAGTACCTCGCGTACGAGCGCACCCATGACACCCGCTACCTGACCTACATCAAGGACTACGTCGACCGCTTCGTGAAGAGCGACGGCTCGATCGGCCAGTCCTTCAACAGCCTGGACAGCATGCAGGCCGGGCGGCTCCTGGTGATCCTGCACCACGAGACCGGCCAGGACCGCTACCGCAAGGCGGCCAAGAAGATCGTCGACCGCCTGGCCGCGTATCCCCGCACGAGCGACGGTGGCTTCTGGCACGCCGACACCGCGAGCCGCGCCCATCAGCTCTGGGCGGACGGCGTCTACATGGTGAACCCGTTCCTCGTCGAGTACGGAGAGGAGTTCGGCGAGAGCTCGAACGCCGACGACGAGGCCGCGAAACAGCTCGCCGTCTACGGAAGCCACCTCCAGGTCGCGAACGGACTGCTCAAGCACGCCTACGACGAGTCGAAGACGGCCGGCTGGGCCGACCCGCAGACCGGGCTCGCCCCCGAGCACTGGTGCCGTGCGGTCGGCTGGTACTCCATGGCGCTCGTCAACGTCCTGGACGGCATTCCGCAGCACCACCCGCGCCGGGCCCAGCTGCTCGGCGTCTTCCGCAAGCTGGCGGCCGGCCTGGAGAAGTACCAGGATCCGGCGACCGGCCGCTGGTTCCAGGTGATCGACAAGGGCGCCCACGACGACAACTGGACCGAGACGTCCTGCTCCAGCATGTTCACCTACGCCCTCTCGCGCGGCGCCCGGCAGGGATACCTGGACCAGCATTTCAAGGCCGTCGCACACCGCGGCTACCAGGGGGTGCTCGCCAAGCTCTCGGTCGGCGCCGACGGGCGCACGAACCTCGCCGACATCTCCATCGGGACCAACGTCGGCGACTACGCGTACTACATCGCTCGCGACCGGGCCACCAACGACTTCCACGGTCTGGGCGCCTTCCTGATCATGAACGAACAACTGCGAGGTGATTAGTGTCATGAACACATCCAGAAGGGTGTTGCTGGGCGCCGCGCTCGGCGGTGCCACGGCGGCCGCGGTCGGTCTGCCGACGGCGACCGCCGCCCACGCCGCCTCCTGGCAGCAGAAGTGGGCCCCCTCCGCGAGCTCCGACGGCCTCGGCGCCTTCGAGACGATCGAGGACGACCGCGCCGACTCGCACACCGCCGGACAGCCGCACATCTACACCACCGACAACAACTGGCGCTTCGACATGCACACCGTCGACCGCGACACCTCGACCGACCGCCAGCGCCAGGAGGTCACCGGGCTGCGCAACGGCAGCGGCGGCAACTACCTGAAGTGGACGAAGGGCCAGACCTGGCGGGTCACCTACTCGATGTACATCCCGAGCTCCCTGAAAGCGACCACCACCTTCACCCACATCATGCAGATGAAGCAGCCCGGCAGCGGCACCTCGCCGATCGTCGTGCAGTCCCTGCGCCGCGTGAACGGCAAGCAGACCATCGAGCTGAAGCTCGCCATCGACGACATCCTCGTCGGCCGCACCGACCTGGACCCGCTGCACGACAAGTGGACCGACGTCGACTTCCAGATCAAGGTCGGCGACGGCTCGGCGGGTTCGGTCCGCTGGATCCTCAAGTCCGCCGGCTCGACCGTCATCGACGCGTCGAAGACCGGCGTCGACACCTTCCTGGCCGACCGGGTCCGCCCGAAATGGGGCATCTACCGCTCCCTCGGCGACACCTCCGGCTCCCTCCAGAACACCTACCTGCTGCTCAGCAACCTCCGCGGTTACCAACTGGTCTGAGGAGCCGTCACCTTGAAACCCCCCACTGCTCCGCGCTCCCGCTCCCGAGCGGCGGCGATCGTCCTCTTCGTCGTCGCGGTCGTCCTCGGACTCAGCCACCCGGCGGCCCCGGCCGCCCCGCAGGACCCGTCCCGAGCGCCCGCCGTCTTCGACGTACGCGACTACGGCGCCAAGGGAGACGGCTCCGCCAACGACACCCCCGCCGTCAACAAGGCGATCAGCGCGGCGAGTTCGGCGACGGGCGGCGGAGTCGTCCGCTTCCCGCCCGGTGACTACAAGTCGAAGAACACCATCCACATGAAGAGCCATGTGACGCTCCGGCTCGACAAGGGCGCCACCCTCCAGGGTTCCAGCGCCGACACCTACGACAAGGCCGAGTCCAATCCGTACGACGCCTACCAGGACTACGGGCACAGCCACTTCCGCGACGCGATGATCTACGGCGACAAGCTGACCGACATCGGCTTCGTCGGCCAGGGCGTCATCGACGGCATGGGCAACCTGATCACCGGCAACCCGAAGTCCGGCGAGGCCGACAAGATCATCTCCCTGACCCGGTGCGACGGCCTCACGATCGGCGACGGCCTCACCCTGCGCCGCGGCGGCCACTTCGCGGCGCTCGTCAACGGCTGCAAGAACGTGACGTCCGACCACCTGACCATCGACACCGCGAGCGACCGCGACGGCTGGAACATCATCTCCACGACGAACGTCACGGTGACGAACGCGAACATCAGGGCCAACGACGACGCCCTGGTCTTCAAGAGCGACTACGCCCTCGGCGCCAAGCTCCCCAACGGTCACGTCCGCGTCAACGACAGCTTCCTTTCCGCCCGTTGCTGCAACGCCCTCATGTTCGGCTCGGAGACCTGCGGCGACTTCTCGGACTACCGGTTCGAGAACATCCGTATCGACGGTGCCGACAAGTCCGGCCTCGGCATGGTGTCGATGGACGGCGCGAAGATCTCCGACGTCCACTACCGCGACATCACGATGACGAACGTCCACTCGCCGATCATGCAGAAGATCGGCACCCGAAAGCGGTGCGGCAACAGCCCCGGTGTCGGATCGATCAGCGACATCACGTACGACGACATCACGGCCACCGGCAGCAGCCCGTCCTTCAGCCCGACCCTGTGGGGGGAGACCGGCCACCGCATCAAGGGCGTGACCTTCAACCACGTCGACATCACGGTCCCGGGCGGCAACGGCACCATGTCCACCGGTGTGCCGGGCAACGACCCGAAGGACTACAACCCCAAGGCCATCGGGACCCGGCCGGCCTACGGCTGGTACCTCCACAACGCCGACGACATCCGCTTCACCGACAGTTCGGTGAAGTTCGCCGCGGACGACGGCCGCCCGGCATTCCTGGCCGACGCGGCGGACGGCATCCGGCTCACCCGGTTCGCCGCGCAGAAGGGCGGCGGCTCCCCGTTCGACGTGGGCTTCCAGGACGTGACGGGCGGCTGCCTGACGGACAGCCACAACACCTCAGGCGGCGCCCTGCGGGTCTCGGGAGGTCAGGACTGCGGTACGGCGGCCGAGCCGCTGGATCTGGAGAACCCCCGCCAGGACTTCCTCCGCGCCTCGGTGGGCGGACTGTTCCTGCACTGGGGCCTGCGCACCACGCCCGCCCACACCAGCTGCACCGACTGGGAGAACGACGTCACGAACGGCGGCTGGAACGCCGACTACTGGGTGAAGGAGGCCCAGAAGCTGCACACCCAGTACCTCGTCCTCGCCTCCTTCCACAGCCGCCTCGGCTACGCCCGCACCTGGCCGTCGAAGATCCCCGGCTCCTGCTCCACCAAGCGGGACTTCCTGGGTGAGCTCGTCACCGCCGCGAAGGCCAAGGGGCTGAAGGTCATCCTCTACATGACCAACGACCCCCAGTGGCACGACGAGGGCGGCCACGAGTGGCTCGACTCGGACGCCTACTCGGCCTACAAGGGCAAGAACGTCGACCTGACCACCAACGACGGCTTCGGACAGTTCAGTTACGACAACTTCTTCGAGGTCATGGACCGCTATCCCGACCTCGGCGGCTTCTGGATCGACAACGACAACGCCTACTGGGAGAGCCACGACCTCTACCGGCAGATCTACGAGAAGCGTCCGAACTACACGCTCAGCAACAACAACGAAGACACGCCGATCATGGACATGATCAGCAATGAGCAGAAGACGGGCATGACCCCGGCCTACGACTACCCGCAGGCCGTCTACACCTCCCAACCCCGCCTCACCGAGGCGGACTTCAAGCTCCCCTCCACCGGCTCCTGGTGGTACGGCGGCACCGACCCGTCGGTCGACAAGATGCTCACCCTCGGGCGCCTCGTCACCAACGCCGGCTCGTCCGTGAAGGCGCTGATGGCCGAGACCGCCCAGGTCAACGGCAAGTTCCCGGCCAACCAGGCCGACTTCAACAACTTCGCCAACTCCTACCTCGACCCCATCTGGGAGTCCCTGCACGGCACGGAGGGCGGCGGCTACCTGTACGGCGGGCTCAAGCCGGGATTCTGGAACGACGGCGCCCACGGCGTGACCACGATCAGCAAGACGGACCCCGACCGCCAGTACATCCACGTGCTGACCCCGCCCAGCACCAGCACCCTGCGCATCCGCGACAACGGCTACCGCGTCGCGTCGGTCACCAACCTCCGTACAGGCAAGGCGGTTTCGTGGTCGCAGTCGGGCGGCGTACTCACCCTCACCGGCCTAGGTGCCTGGGACCCGTACGACACGGTGTTCAAGGTCACCACGGCCGGCCGCCAGGGCATCCTCACCGGCGTCAAGGTGAGCGCGAGCGCCTCGGCGAGCGGTCACGCGGGCTCGGCCGCCGGTGACGGTGATTACGGCACCTACTGGGACAACAACAAGACCCTCCCGGTGAACCTCACCTTCGACCTCGGCAGCGCGAAGAAGGTCCAGTACCTCGGGCTCAACCAGCGTGAGGACTCCGTCGCCTACGCCCGCTCGGACACCGAGCAGTCGGCGCGGATCAAGGACTACAAGGTGTATCTGAGCGCCGACGGCTCCACCTGGGGCAACCCGGTGAAGACCGGCCAACTGCCGAGCCGCCGCGGCATCCAGGGCATCGACCTGACCGCGGCCAACGCCCGCTATGTCCGCCTGGAGGTCACCTCCACCTGGGCCGCCTCCACCGACACCACCCGCTACAAGCGACTGCGCATCGACGAGGCATGGATCGGCACGTCGTACGCCACACCCACGAACGGGGGACAGTCATGATCCGGATCAGATCGCTCACGGCCGCGGTGGCGGGCCTGCTCCTCGCCGCCGCCGTGCCGCTCGTGGGCACCGCCCAACCGGCCGCCGCCTCCGACAACGGCCAGTCCGTCCGGCCCGCCATGGGATGGTCCAGCTGGAGCTTCGTCCGCCGCTCGCCGACCGAGGCGAAGCTCAAGGCCCAGGCCGACGCGCTCCTGTCGAGCGGGCTCAAGAACCACGGCTTCGTCTACGTCAACCTCGACGACTTCTGGCAGAAGTGCGACTCCAACGGCTTCGTCGTCGACTCCTACGGCCGCTGGGCCGTCGACTCCGCCAAGTTCCCGTCCGGCATCAAGGCGCTGGCCGACTACATCCACTCCAAGGGCCTGAAGTTCGGCTTCTACGTGACGCCGGGCATCGCCAAGAACGCCGTCACCAAGAACACCCCGATCGAGGGGACCTCGTACCACGCGAAGGACATCGCGGACACCTCGAAGACGGAGAAGAACTACAACTGCAAGAACATGTACTACATCGACTACCAGAAGCCGGGCGCGCAGGAGTTCGTGAACTCCTGGGCCAAGCAGTTCGCCTCCTGGGGAGTCGACTACCTCAAGATCGACGGAGTGGGCAGTCAGGACGTCCCGGACGTCCAGGCCTGGGACAAGGCGCTGCGCGCCACCGGACGGCCCATCAACTTCGCGCTGTCCAACAACCTTCCGATCGCGGACGCCGCCACCTGGAAGAAGCTGGCGAACAGCTGGCGCACCCAGGGCGACGTGGAGTGCTACTGCGGTCCCGGTGACAACGGCAGCGGCTATCCGCTCACCGACTGGTCGCACGTCTCCTCCCGCTTCAACACCGCGGCCTCCTGGCAGCCGCACGCCGGTCCGGGCGGCTGGAACGACCTCGACTCCCTGGAGATCGGCAACGGCGACCGGGCGGGCCTCACCGCCGACCAGCGCCGGTCCCACTTCACGCTCTGGGCGATGGCCGCCTCGCCGCTGCTGCTCGGCACCGACCTGACCGATCTCGACCCGGTCGACAAGGCGATGCTGACCAACGACCGTCTCATCGGGGTCGACCAGGACGGCGTCGCCGCCAAGCGGATCGTGAACAGCGGGGTCAAGCAGGTCTGGAGCAAGAGGGAGAGCGACGGCCAGTACGTGGTGGCCCTGTTCAACACCGGTACGTCCGGCAACGCCACGGTCGCCGTGGACTGGTCCCAGGTCGGCTTCACCGGCTCCGGAGACGTCACCGACCTGTGGTCCGGCTCCCACAAGGGCGCGATCGCCGACTCCTACAGCGCGACCCTGCGTCCCGGCGAGACCCGGCTGATCCGCGTGAAGCCCGCCAACTCCCTGAAGAGCGCGGCCGCTTCACCGGGCATGGCCGTCGCCCCCTACGAGTACCTCGGCTGGGGCAACCCGCAGAACCCCACCTCGGTGATGTCGGCGACCGGCGTCAAGTGGTTCACCCTGGCGTTCATCCTCTCCGACGGAGGCTGCAACCCGAAGTGGGACGGCTCGCGAGCGCTGACCGGCGGCACCGACCAGTCGAGGATCGACGCGATCAGATCCGCCGGCGGTGACGTCATGGTCTCCGTCGGCGGCTGGAGCGGGAACAAGCTCGGCGAGAAGTGCTCCAGCGCCTCGGCGCTCGCCGGCGCCTACCAGAAGGTGATCAACGCCTACAAGCTGAAGGCCCTCGACATCGACATCGAGAACACCGAGTGGTCCAACGCGACCGTACGGCAGCGGGTCGTCGACGCGCTGAAGACGGTCAAGGCGAACAACCCCGGCCTGAAGACCGTCATCACCTTCGGCACCACCACCAGCGGCCCCGACTCCACCGGCGCCGACATGATCAAGCGGGCGGCGAACTCGGGCCTGGCGAACGACGTGTGGTGCATCATGCCGTTCGACTTCGGCGGCGGCGCCACGAACATGGGCACCCTGACCACGCAGGCCATGGAGGGCCTCAAGGCGCGGGTCAAGTCGGCGTACGGATACAGCGACGCCACCGCCTACGCCCACATCGGGCTGTCCTCGATGAACGGCAAGACCGACGACTCCGGTGAGCGCGTCCGGGTCGCCGACTTCAAGACCATGCTCGCCTACGCCCAGCAGCACCACATCGGGCGCCTCACCTACTGGTCCGTCAACCGCGACCGCCCCTGCGGCTCGGGCACCGACGGCGACTCCTGCAGCGGCGTGACGCAGCAGCCGTACGACTACCTCAAGGTCTTCACCCAGTACACGGGCTGAAGGGAACATCCGTGAAAAACAAGAGAGTTCTGCCCTACGGCCTCGCCGCGGCCCTCGCGCTGCCCGTCGCCGGCCTGAGCCAGGCCACCGCGCTCGCGGCCACCGACTACCAGGCGGAGGACGCGACCGTCGTGCAGGGCACGGTGGCCACCAACCACACCGGCTACACAGGCACCGGCTTCGTCGACTACACCAACGTCAAGGGCTCCTATGTGGAGTTCACCGTCAGTGCCGCCTCCACGGGCACCACCGCCGTCACCTTCCGCTACGCCAACGGGACCGCGACCGACCGGCCCATGGACATCTCCGTGAACGGCACGGTCGTGTCCTCGGCCGTCTCCTTCCCGGCCACCGCCGACTGGAACACCTGGGCGACCAAGACCGTCGATGTCCCGCTCACCGCGGGCTCCGCCAAGATCCGCGCGACCGCCACCACCGCCGCCGGCGGCCCCAACCTCGACCGCATCGGCGTCGACGCGGCCACCGACTCCCAGGCCCCGAGCCGTCCCGGGCAGCCCAGTTGCTCCGACATCGGCGAGGACGGGCTCACGCTGGCCTGGGGCGCCTCCACCGACAACGTGGGCGTGACGGCGTACGACCTCTACGAGCACGGCAACAAGATCGGTGAGGCGCCCGGCGGTGCGACCAGCAAGGCGCTCACCGGCCTCACCCCCGGCACCACCTACAACCTCACCGGCATCGCCCGTGACGCGGCCGGCAACACGTCCCCGGCGAGCCCCGTCGTCGACTGCACCACCAAGCCCAGCTCCGACACCACCCCGCCGACCAAGCCCGGCACCCTGTCCGCGACGGACGTCACGGCGAACAGCGCCGCACTGAGCTGGGGCGCCTCCACCGACGACCGGGCGGTCACCGGCTACGACGTACGCAGTGACACCACCGTCTACAAGTCCGTCACCACCGGCACCTCGACCACGCTGACCGGGCTCGCCTGCAACAGCCCGTACAGCCTGAACGTCGTCGCCCGCGACGCGGCCGGCAACGTCAGCCAACCGAGCAGCACGGTCACCTTCACCACCAAGGCCTGCGCCACCGACGGCGGCGTCCCCTCCTCCGTCGCCACGCTCTCCTCCGGCTGGACCATCCCCTGGGGCGTCTTCTGGCTGCCCGACGGCAAGAGCGCGCTGGTCACCGAGCGGGACGACTTCCGGGTCTGGAAGGTCACCAAGGACGGCACGAAGACACAGGTCGGCACGGTCCCGAACGCCGTCACCACCAACGGCGAGGGCGGACTGCTCGGCGTCGCCGTCGACCCGAAGTGGGAGACCAACCACCACGTCTACTTCATGCACACCGCGTCCGAGGGCAACCGCGTGGTCCGCATGACATTCGACGGGACCGCTCTGAGCGACTACACAGTGCTCTTGCAGGGCATCAAGAAGAACCGGTACCACAACGGCGGACGCCTCGCCTTCGGCCCCGACGGCTACCTCTACGTCTCCACCGGCGAGGCCCAGACACCGGACCTGGCGCAGGACAAGAGCTCCCTCAACGGCAAGATCCTGCGCATGACGACGGACGGGAAACCTGCCCCCGGCAACCCGTTCGGCACCTACGTCTACAGCCTCGGCCACCGCAACCCGCAGGGCCTCGCCTTCGACCGCAACGGCCGCCTGTGGGAAGCGGAGTTCGGCAACAGCTCCAAGGACGAACTGAACCTGATCAAGCCGGGCGCCAACTACGGCTGGCCGGTCTGCGAGGGCACCTGCTCCACCGCGGGGATGACCAACCCGAAGGCCACCTGGAACGTCTCGGAGGCCTCGCCCAGCGGCATCGCGATCGTGCGCAACGTCGTCTACATGGCCTCGCTGCGCGGTGAGCGGCTGTGGCGGATCCCGATCAACGGCGACAACGAGAACGTCGGCACGCCGACCGCGTACTACGTGGGCACCTACGGCCGGCTGCGCACGGTCGTCAAGGTGCCGGGCGCCGACCAGCTGTGGCTGTCGACCACCAACTGCGACAACAACGGAGGAGCGGCGGACGGCTCGGACAAGATCTTCCGCGTGACGATCAGCTGACGGGCCGTGAGGCCGTGACACGGGCCGTCAGGCCCGGTACAGCGCCTCGACCTCGCCCGCGTACGCCGTCTCGATCGCCTTGCGCTTGAGCTTCAGCGAGGGGGTCAGCAGCCCGTGCTCCTCGGTGAAGGGCTGCGCCAGGATGCGGAACGTGCGGATCGACTCGGCCTGCGAGACCAGGGTGTTGGCGGCCACCACGGCGCGCCGCACCTCGGTCTCCAGGTCGGGGTCGCGCACCAGCTGGACCGGGGACATCCGGGGCTTGTCGTGCATGCCGAGCCAGTGCTCGACGGCCTCCTGGTCGAGGGTGACCAGGGCGGCGATGTAGGGCCGGTCGTTGCCCACGACGATGCACTGCGAGACCAGCGGATGGTCGCGCACCCGCTCCTCCAGCACGCCGGGGGAGACGCTCTTGCCGCCGGAGGTGACGAGGATCTCCTTCTTGCGGCCGGTGATGGTGAGGTAGCCGTCCTCGTCGAGGGAGCCGAGGTCACCGGTGGCGAGCCAGCCGTCGTGCAGGGTCTCGTCGGTGGCCTTGTCGTTGTTGAGATAGCCCTGGAAGACGGTGGGGCCGTACAGCCAGATCTCGCCGTCGTCCGCGATGTGCACGGTCATGCCCGGGATGGGCTGGCCGACCGTGCCGTAGCGGGTGCGCTCGGGCGGGTTGGCGGTGGCGGCCGCCGTCGACTCGGTGAGGCCGTACCCCTCGTAGATGTGCACGCCCGCGCCGGCGAAGAACAGCCCGAGCTTGCGGTCCATGGCCGAACCGCCGGTCATGGCATGTCTGATACGGCCGCCCATCGCCGCCCGCATCTTCGCGTACACGAGCTTGTCGAAGAGCTGGTGCTGCATCCGCAGCCCCGCCGAGGGGCCGGGCCCGATGCCCCAGGCCTTGGCCTCCATGGCCTCGGCGTACTTCACGGCCACGTCGACGGCCTTCTCGAACGGCCCGGCCTTGCCCTCCTTCTCGGCCTTGCGGCGGGAGGCGTTGAAGACCTTCTCGAAGATGTACGGCACCCCGAGGAAGAAGGTCGGCTTGAACGCGGCGAGGTCCGGCAGCAGGGCGGCCGCGTTCATCTGCGGCTGGTGGCCGAAGCGGACCCCGCCGCGGATCGCCGCGACCTGCACCATCCGCCCGAAGACATGCGCGAGCGGCAGGAACAGCAGGGTCGCCGCCTCGTCGCCCTTCTTGGAGTGGAACACCGGCTCCCACCGCTCGATGACGGTGTCCGCCTCGTTCATGAAGTTGCCGTGGGTGATCACACAGCCCTTGGGGCGGCCGGTGGTGCCCGAGGTGTAGATGATCGTCGCGACCGAGTCGGGGGTCACGGCCTGCCGGTGCCGGTGCACCACCTCGTCCTCGATGGCGGCGCCGGCTTCGTACAGCTCCTGCACCGCGCCGGAGTCCAGCTGCCACAGCCGGTGCAGCTGCGGCAGCCGGTCGATGACGGTGGCGATCGTCATCGCGTGGTCCTCGTGCTCCACGATCGCGGCCGTGCATTCGGCGTCGTACAGCGCCCAGAAGCACTGCTCGGCGGAGGAGGTCGGGTAGACGGGCACCACCTGCGCGCCGATCGTCCACAGAGCGAAGTCCAGCAGGGTCCACTCGTAGCGGGTACGGGACATGATCGCGACCCGGTCACCGAAGCGGATGCCCTGGGCAAGCAATCCCTTGGCGAGGGCCATGACCTCGTCGCGGAACTCCGCGGACGTGACGTCCCGCCACCGTCCGTTCTCGTCCTTGCGGCCGAGTGCGATGTGCACGGGGTCGTTCTGGGCATGCTCGAAGACGACGTCGGCCAGTCCGCCCACGGGGGGTGCCAACGCCAACGGAGGGTTGGTGAACTCGCGCAAACCCCGCTCCCCGCTCTCCCTGGCGCTCAGTGAAGCTCCGCACAGCGCCGTGAAAGCTACCCCACCCTGACCCCCGGTGGGAGGGGGGCCGAAGCCGAGGGGTGCTCACGTATGGCCTGGTCAGTACCGGAAAATACCCTCACATAGGGAAGGGTCGGACAGAAAACCGACGGTTGCGTAAGTTTCCGAGCCGCAATCTCCACGGAATCTGTACGTCCTGATCGCGGCTCACCACCCTGGTGAAACGGTTGTCCACCAGGTGCCGTCCTTCTCTGCCCTCAGCGCCGCCGACCCGGAATTTGTCACTCCGGCCGGAGGCCTCACCGTCGGTGCAGCCGGTCCCCGCCCGCCAGGATCGCGGAGGCCAGGGCGTCCGCGGCCTCCTGAGCGGCCGTCCGCCGACGGCCGTGGACCAGGACGAAGTCCACCCGCCCGAGTTCCGGCAGCCCGGACCGGTCGGGCACCCGCACCAGCCCCGGCGGCACCAGCCCCCGGGAGTGGGCCATCACCCCCAGTCCGGCCCGCGCGGCCGCGATCAGCCCGTTCAGGCTTCCGCTGGTGCACACGATCCGCCACTCGCGCCCCTGCCGCTCCAGCGCCTCCAGGGCCAGCGTCCGGGTGATCCCCGGCGGCGGGTAGACGATCAGCGGCACCGGACGGTCCGCGTCCAGGCGGAGCCGCTCCGCGCCGATCCACACCAGCCGGTCGTGCCACACCAGCTCGCCCCGGGGATCCTCGGGGCGCCGCTTGGCGAGCACGAGGTCCAGCTTCCCGGCGGCCAGCTGCTCGTGCAGGGTGCCCGACAGCTCGACCGTCAGCTCCAGGTCCACCTCGGGATGGTCGTACCGGAAGCTCTCGAGGATCTCCGGCAACCGGGTGAGCACGAAGTCCTCCGACGCCCCGAACCGCAGCCGCCCCCGCAGGCGCGTACCGGTGAAGAACGCGGTCGCCTGGTCCTGCACCTCCAGGATCCGCCGCGCGAACCCCAGCATCGCCTCGCCGTCCTCCGTCAGCTCCACGGAGTGGGTGTCCCGGGTGAACAGCTGCCGCCCGGCGGCGTCCTCCAGACGCCGTACGTGCTGGCTCACGGTCGACTGGCGCACCCCCAGCCGCCGGGCGGCCTGCGTGAAGCTCAGGGTCTGTGACACCGCCAGGAACGTGCGCAACTGCGACGGGTCGTACATGGCGCGAGCTTATCGCGGAACGTGATGACAGTCAGAGTGGTATGCGGGATTCCCGATCAAGGGGTGAGGGAGGACGATGGAGGGGGACCTTCCGTCCTGAGGGAGGTACCCGTCATGTCCCCGTACCGTCGTCGAACACGAGCAAGTGGAGCACCGTGAAGCGCCTGAAGTGGCCGGCCTGGATGCCGGTCGACCCGTACATCCTGCTGCTGCTCGGCACGGTGGGCCTCGCGGCCCTCGTACCGGCACGCGGGACGGCCGCGGACGTGGCCTCCGGAGCCTCCACGGCGGCGATCGCCTTCCTCTTCTTCCTGTACGGCGCCCGCCTGTCCACCCGTGAGGCCCTGGACGGCCTCAAGCACTGGCGGCTCCACGTCACGGTCCTCACCTGTACGTTCGTGATCTTCCCGCTGCTGGGCCTCGCCGCCCGCGGACTCGTCCCGGTCTTCCTGACCAACCCCCTCTACCAGGGCCTGCTCTTCCTCACCCTGGTCCCCTCCACCATCCAGTCCTCGATCGCCTTCACCTCGATGGCCCGCGGCAACGTGCCGGCCGCGATCTGCGCCGGCTCCTTCTCCTCCCTGGTCGGCATCGTCATCACCCCGCTCCTTGCGGCCGCCCTGCTCGGCAGCAGCGGCGGGGGGTTCTCCGCGGACTCGCTCCTGGAGATCGTGCTCCAGCTGCTCGTGCCGTTCCTCGCGGGCCAGTTGACGCGCCGCTGGATCGGCGGCTTCATCACCCGCCACAAGAAGGTCCTGGGACTCGTCGACCGCGGGTCGATCCTGCTGGTCGTCTACACCGCGTTCAGCGAGGGCATGGTCCAGGGCATCTGGCACCAGGTGAGCCCGCTCAGGCTCGGCGGGCTCATGATCGTCGAGGCCGTCCTGCTCGCCCTGATGCTCGCCCTGACCTGGTACGGCGCCAAGGCGCTGCGCTTCGGCCGCGAGGACCGCATCGCCATCCAGTTCGCGGGCTCGAAGAAATCCCTCGCCGCGGGACTCCCCATGGCCAGCGTCCTGTTCGGCGCGCACGCCTCGCTCGCCGTGCTGCCGCTGATGCTGTTCCACCAGATGCAGCTGATGGTCTGCGCGGTGATCGCCAAGCGCCGCTCGCACGACCCCGTCCCGGCGGAGACCGGAGAGAGCGCCGAGGTCAGCGGGCCGGAGTCAGGCGCAGCGTCACGAACCGCGGTCGGTACAGCGACACGTTCCGGCTGAGCTGCGCCGAAGCGACCGCCGTCTCCAGCCAGTTGACGTCATAGCTGAGCACCAGCCGCCCTCCGCCGCTGAGTGCGAGATGCGTCTGCGGGTTGTAGGCGGCGACCTGCCCAGCGGGCAGGGACGGCGTGAAGTCCTTCTCCGGGCCGTGCCACGGTCCGGTGGGGGAGCAGGCCCAGTACGAGGTCACGGCCGTGAGCCCCTTCGTGCCCGCGGCCATGGTGAACAGCACGTACGTCCCGTTCTGTTGGACGACGGAGAAGGCGCTGCCCACCCCGGTGCGCCGCCCGTCCCCGAGCACCGGGCGCGGGCGGGCGCCGGTCGTCCACTGCGAGCCGTCCCAGTACTCCCAGGCGCCCGGTTCGGCGAGCCCGCCCTTCGGCACCCGGGCCACGTAGGCCGAGGAGGCGGAACGGGACGCGGCCTGGCCGTCGTCGCCGCCGAAGACGTACGTCCACTCGCCGTCCTCGACCAGCGTGGTCCCGAACAGCACCCGCCGGGAGGGGTCCTTGACCCGCTGCTCGTCGAGGACCTTCGTGATCGACTCGACGCGCAGGCCGGGCAGCGAGAGCGTGGCCACCTCGGTGGCGGTCGGAACGCCGTAGATCCAGGGCGATTGGCCCGCCGTCCGCACCCACAGCAGCACCCGCACGACCTTTTCGTCCGAGTCGGGGGAGCGGGGTTCGACGCGGGCCGCGACGGGCCAGCGCCACTGGCTCGGGCCGGGGTCCGGGAACAGGGGCGTCGGGAGGGTGGCCTCCAGGCGGCCGTCGCGCATCAGCACCGCCGAGTTGCGCACCAGGGGGGCGGTGGAGTCGCGCCAGGCGTACGACTCGCCGAGCGGGTTGGGCGGGCCGTACACCTGGCCGAGGTAGGTGTCGGAGAACAGCCACAGCAGCCGCCCGTCGGGCAGCCGCACCGAGTGGGTGCCGTCGCCGCCGGTCCAGTCGTCGGCGCGGGCGCCGTCGTCGCCGTAGCGTGCGAACTCGCCGGTGAGGCGGTCGTCCGCGGACCAGGAGCCGACGGTGAGCGGTGTGCAGGCGCCGGCGTCCCGCCCGCCGCCGTTCGGCAGGGCGGTGAGCAGCACGGCTCCGAGCACCAGCGCCAGCAGCAGACCGACGCCGGTGCCGGTTCGCTGTCGTGCTCGTGCGTCCTCGGGCACGGTCCGCGACGTTAGCGGCTCTCGCTCACCCGGTCCATGGGCAGCCACAGGACGGTGCCCTCCGACGCCGGGTCCGCGCCGGTGATCTCCGCGTCGGTCAGGGCCCGGTCCCACACCCGGACCTCGTCGATCGCGCCGGTGAAGAAGGCGCGGCCGTCCATGCGCTGCCCGATGTGCACACCGAACGGGGAGGTGCGGCTGACCGAGCCCGGCACATCCGGTGCGCCGGTCGCCGTACCGTCGATGAAGAGCGTCAGCCGGCCGCCGCCCCGGCGCAGGCCCAGGTGGTGCCACCGTCCGTCGTTGTACGCGCCACTCGTGCTCACCGAAGCCGTCCGCAGGGTCGTCGCGCCCGCCCGCACGGTGATCAGCCCGCGCACCCGCCCGCTCGTCGGCTCCCCGCGCAGCCAGACCTGCGGCTGATCCGGACCGACCCCGCCCATCCACAGCAGCGGCTGCTCCCCGGCCGTGGCCGTGTACCGGAACCACAGGGACGCGGTGAAGTCCTTCGTGCCGAGCGGGAGTTGCGCACGATACGGCAGTCTTACGGCGTCGTCGGCGCCGTCGAGGTCCAGGGCGCCGCCGATCACCCCGGTCGTCTCGCGGGCGCCGCCGAGCACGGCCGCGGGCGGCGCGAGGGGAGCGCGGTCGGGGGTGGTCGGGTCGGGGCCGCGGCGCGGTGTCAGCCAGTCCTCGGTGAAGCGGGCGAAGCGGATCTCGTCGCGCGCGTCGGCGGTCCCGCCCTCGTACAGCAGGCCCACCGTTTCCTCGTCGACCGGGGCCATGTCCGAGTAGCCGGACCAGTCGGTGGTGACGACCGTGGCGCGGTCGGGGGTGTCCCAGGTGGCGCCGCCGTCGTAGGAGGAGCGGATCGTCATCGTGCGGCGGCGGTCCGGGTCGGCCGGGCAGGACAGCAGCAGGCGCGCGCCGAGCCCGAAGGTGGCGCACTGGACCTGCGGGGCGTACAGGTCCGGCAGGGCCCGGAACGGCGCGTCGAAGCTGTCGCCGCCGTCGACACTGACGGCCTGGGTGCGGTGGCCGAGGTCCGTGCCGTCCTGCTCGCGTCCGCTGACGAGCACGGAACCGTCGGCGCGCTCGGTGAGCGTGACCTCCGAGGGCTTCTGCCGGAAGGTGCCGTCGGCGGCGACCGGCCAGGAGTCGGTGGCGCCGACCCGCCAGTGCTCGCCGCCGTCGTCGCTCACGACGAGTGCCGCGTGGTTGGCGGTGACCCTCCCCGAGCCTCCGGCCGGGGGGACCCCCATCTCGCTGCGCTCGCCGTCCCACGTCTCGGCGTTGACACCGAACACCAGCCGCCCGGCATTCCGTCCGTGGCCGAGTTGGATGCCGTGCACGGGGCCGGTGGCGTACCAGGAGGTGCGCCGCGCGGGCAGGAGCTCGTCGCTCAGGTCGCGGGGCGCGGACCAGGTGCGGCCGTCGTCGTCGCTGTACCGCAGGTGCGGGGTGCGCGCGCAGGGCGCCCGGCAGGTCCCGCCGTCCGTACGGCCCGGGTTGTACGTCTCGGCCAGCAGGACGCGGCCCGTCCCGCGGTCCACGAGCGGCGCCGGGTTGCCGTGGGTGTCGCCCGCGCCCTCGCTGACCACCTGGAGGGGGCCCCAGGTGCGGCCGCCGTCGGTGGACCGCTTGAGGACGATGTCGATGTCGGAGGCGTCCCCGCAGTTCAGGACGCGCCCCTCGGCGAACGCGAGCAGGGTACCGGCGGCGGTACGGACGATCGCCGGGATACGGAAGCAGGTGTAACCGGGGTCCCGGTCCGCCTTGAAGAGGATCTGCTGCTCCAACCCCGGCGCGGAGGGCAGGGGTTGGGCGAAAGCGGCGCTCGGCGGGGCGAGCAGGGCGGCGGTGGCGGAAATGGCGGACAGGGAGGATCTCAGACGTGCGCGACTCGACGGCACGGGCGCCCTTTCAGGTGTCCGTACATCCGGAAATGTGACCTTCCGGTGACGGACGGTAGTTCCGCCCCTCGCGCCTCACAAGAACCCCGCGCGTGTCCCGTCACGGATGGAGTACGACCTTTCCGAGGTTGCGCCGCGACTCGATCACCTCGTGCGACTTCGCCGCGTCCTCCAGGGCGAACTCCCCGTGCACGGCGGGCCGAAGCGTGCCGTCCAGGAACCTCCGCCACAGCTCCCGCCGCCACCGCTCGTACAACTCGGGCCGCTCGCGGGCGATCCGCGCCATCTGGAACCCGGTCACGGACTTGGCGCCGACGAGGAGGTCGTACGCCCGGATGGTCCCGCCGCCCGAGCTGTACGCCACCAGCCGCCCGCCCGGAGCCAGAGCTGCGAGCGCCGGGGTGAGCAGCTCGCCGCCGACCGCGTCGAGGACGTAATCGACGGGATCTCCCCAACTGCTGTCGCCGTAAAGGGTGGTGGTGTCGGCGCCGAGGGAGCGCACGAAGTCCGCCTTGGCCGGGTCGGACACCGCGCCCACCACCCGGGAGGCGCCCCGGGCCCGCGCGAGCTGCACGGCGAGGTGCCCGACCCCGCTCGCCGCCGCCGTGATCAGTGCCGTCTCTCCCGGCTCGGGTCTCGCCGCCTCCAGCGCGCCGAGCGCGACCAGGCCGCTGCGGACCAGGGCGACCGCGTCGAGCGCCGAGGCGCCGTCGGGGACCGGGGAGGCCATGGGCTCGTGCAGCAGCGCGAAGTCGGCGTAACCGTGGCCGAAGCACAGGCCCGTGACGCGTTCGCCGGGCCGGAAGCGGGTGACGCCGGCGCCGACGGCCACCACCTCACCGGCGAGTTCGCCGCCGAGCGGTACCGGCTCCGCGGCCTCGGTCACTTTGCGGACGACGGGCAGCGTGACGCCGATCGCCTCGCAGCGCACGAGGAGCTCGCCGGGGCCCGGCGCGGGGACCGGCGCCTCCTCCAGGAACAGCGGGCCACCCGTGGACTCGTAACGGACGCGACGCATCGATCCGACCTCCCCTGCTTCATCGGACTCCCAGCCGATTCATTGGGCTGCCCAACAGATTCATTGGACTTCCCAACGGTAAGGCGCTGGTCGTTGGGAAGTCCAATGAATAGTGGCTAGGCTGGCCCCATGGCCGAAGCACCCCTCCCCGCGATCCGCTCCCTCCCCAGCTGGCTCCTCGGGCGCGCCGCCGCCCGCGGACGGACCCTGGTGGCCGAGGCGCTGGCAGCCGAGGGCATGAAGATGTGGCACCACGTGGTGCTCTCCGCCGTCCGCGACCTCGCCCCCGTCGCCCAGGCCGACCTCGGCCGCGCGGTGCGGCTCGACCCCAAGGACCTGGTCGGTGTCCTCAACGACCTCCAGTCCGCCGGACTCGTCCTGCGCGAACCGGACCCCGGGGACCGTCGCAAGAACGCGGTGTCCCTCACGGAGGACGGGGCACGGCTGCTGACCCGCTGCGAGAAGGCGGCCCGCCACGCCAACGACGAGCTCCTGGCCCCCCTCTCCCCGGACGAACGCGCCATGTTCATGGACCTGTTGATCCGGATCTCCGGCACGGAGGGCTGATGGCGGATAACGTTCCGTCATGACCGGACCCCTCGCCCTCGATCCCGCGCGCAGCGCCCTCGTACTCGTCGATCTGATGGACCGGATCGTCGCGCTGCCCCTGGAACCCCGCAAAGGCACCGAAGTCCTCACCGCGGCCGAGGAGTTGGCGGCCGCTTTCCGCGCGGTCGGCGCACCCGTCGTGCTGGTGCGCGTCGAACGCCCCGGTGTCGCCGACCAGCCACCCGGCAGCGGGCTGGTCCCCGGTCTCGCCCACCCCGGCGACGTAGAGATCGTGAAGCGGACCATCGGCGCCTTCCAGGGCACCGACCTGGACGCACGCCTCCGCGCACTCGGCGTCACCACCCTGGTGTTCGGCGGAATCGCCACCAACCTCGGCGTCGAGTCCACCGCCCGCGCCGCCCTCGACCTCGGCTACGACCTCGTCCTCGTCGAGGACGCGATGGCCGCCTTCACCACCGCCGAGCACGAGTCCTCGACCGGCCTCGACTTCCCGCGCCTGGGCACGGTGGTGACGGTGGATCAGGTGCGGTTCGTGGCGGGCTGACCCTCAGACCAGAACCGTTCCGCCGTCCACGACCACCACCGAGCCGGTGCTGAAACCGCCGCGCATCAGATAGAGATACGCCTCGGCGACCTCCTCCGGCTCGCCGACCCGCCCCACGGGGAGCGACTCGGCGGCGGCCGCGAACAGGCCGTCGCGCTCCTCCTCCGCAAGCTCCCGCCACAGCTCGGTGCGCACCACCCCCGGCTCGACCACGTTGACCCGGACCGGAGCCAGTTCCAGGGCCAGAGCCCGGGTCAGCGACTCCATCGCCCCGGCCAGGCCCGCCACCACACTCGTCCCCGGCATCGGCCGGTGCGCGACGGTCCCCGTGGTGAGCACGACCGACCCGCCCTCCCGGATGAGCGGCGCCCCGTACTTGACCACCGTGACCGCGCCCCACAGCCGCGTCTCCAGGAAGCTCCGCGCCCGGGCGAGGTCGGACTCGGCCAGCGGCTCGAACCGCAGCGGTTCGCCCGCCGTGAAGACGAGGTGGTCGAAGGCACCCGTCCGCGCGAAGAAGGCCCGCACACCGGCCTCCGAGGTGACGTCGAGAACATCCCCCGAGACACCCGGCGGCAACTGCTTCAGTGCCGCCTCCACACTCTCCCTCCGGCGCGAGGCGACCACCACCTCGGCACCGTCCCGGGCCGCCGCGTCCGCCACCGCCAGACCGATGCCCGATGTGCCGCCGACCACGACGATCCGCTGTCCCCGCAGGCTCATGCCGTTTCCCCTTTCGTGGGTGTTCGGCTCCAGCCTGCGGGCGCCCCCGCCGCGCCGTCCAAGACCTCTTTCGACCTCGGCGATACCCTGGAGGCATCGCCGAGGGAAGGACGGCCATGGACCTCGACCTGCGGAAAGTGCGCTACTTCGTCGCGGTGGCCGAGCTGCTGCACTTCGGACGGGCGGCCGAGCGGCTGCACATCGCCCAGCCGGTCCTGAGCCGCCAGATCAAGGCACTGGAGAAGGACTTGGACGCCGTCCTGTTCCAACGCGACAGCCACGGCGTCACCTTGACCCCGGCAGGGCGCCAACTCCTCGACGACGCCCGGCACCTGCTCGCCACCGCGGACGGCACCCGGCGCCGGGTCCACCGCGCAGCCCACGGCCCGCACCGCGTGGTCGTCGGCTTCCGCGCGGGCATCGTGCTGTCCCACGCCCTGCGCGCCTTCTGCGCCGCCCGCCCCGACATCGCCGTCGAGGCGCGCCGCGTCGAGTGGGACGACCAGGAGGACCTCATCCTCGACGGCACCGTCGACCTCGCCTACGTGCGGCCACCGGTCCGCGAGCGCGGCCTGGAGCTGCTGCCGCTGTTCACCGAGAGCCGCGTGGCGATGCTCCCCGCGGACCACCGGCTCGCCGGCAAGCAGGAGCTGCGCCTGGCCGACCTGGCGGACGAGCCACGGCTGCGGTACGCCGATCCCGGCCCCGACGACGTCCCGATCCGCACCATCGAGGAGAAGTTCGAGCGCGTGGTGGCCGGACAGGGCATCACCCTCGTCCCCGAGTCCGTCGCCCGCCAGTACTCACGGCCGGACATCACCTACGTCCCGGTCCTGGACGCGGAGCCGGACCAGGTCTTCCTGGCCTGGGAGGCGAGCCGGAGATCACCCCTTGTCGCAGCGTTCGTCGAGGCCCTTGCCGAGGAGCCGAAGGGCTGAGAGGGGAAGCCGCTCAGCTCGGGGCTGCCGTTGCCTCCAGCGCCAGCCGGTCCTCGCCCGCGTACACGTTCATGGAGGGGCCGCGTAGGAAGCCGATCAGGGTGAGGCCGGTTTCGGTGGCGAGGTCGACGGCGAGGGAGGAGGGGGCGGAGACGGCGGCGAGGAGGGGGATGCCGGCCATGACGGCTTTTTGTGCGAGTTCGAAGGAGGCGCGGCCGGAGACGAGGAGGAGGGTGCGGGAGAGGGGGAGGTGGCCGTGTTGGAGGGCGCGGCCGATGAGTTTGTCGACGGCGTTGTGGCGGCCGACGTCTTCGCGTATGTCGAGGAGTTCGCCGTGTTCGGTGAAGAGGGCGGCGGCGTGGAGGCCTCCGGTGCGGTCGAAGACGCGTTGGGCTGCCCGGAGCCGGTCGGGGAGGCTGGCGAGGAGGTCGGGACTGACGCGGACCGGGGGAGTGTCGTGGATGGGCCAGTGGGTGGTGGTGCGGACGGCGTCGAGGCTGGCTTTGCCGCACAGGCCGCAGGAGGAGGTGGTGTAGACGTTGCGTTCGAGGGTGATGTCGGGGATGACGACGTGGGGTGTGGTGGTGACGTCGACGACGTTGTAGGTGTTGGAGCCGTCTGTGGTGGCGCCGGCGCAGTAGACGATGTTCTGGAGGTCGTTTTGTTGGGCGAGGACGCCTTCGCTGACGAGGAAGC
>NZ_KB911588.1 GCF_000383615.1 Streptomyces canus 299MFChir4.1
AACGAGCCCCACCCGGAAAGGTCACCCATTCGATGCACGAACTCCAATTCCCCTTCCGGGGCAACGCCTCCCAAACATCCGCAGGACCCTCCGCGTCCACCCACACACGCCAGAACACACTCGCACTCAGTCAAACCCCAGCAGCTGCCAACCCCTCCACCACCGCCACTTCCATCTTCCGCAACCGATCCGGCTCCGCCACCACGTCGATCTCCCGGATGAGGTCGCCGTCGAAGGTGAACCGGAGCAGCACGCGCAGCCGGCCCTCCTCCAGCATCGCCATGCCGACCTCGCCGTCGACGAGGACGAGAGCGGCGGAGCGGGCGCGGCCCAGGGAGGCCATCGCGCCCTCCGCCACCGGGCGGGCGCCGCGGACGAGGACGGGCTCGGGGGTCGGTACGACGGCACGGTCGGCGTGCAGGACCACGTCCGGGTGGAGCAGGGCGAGCAGGGCGTCGAAGTCACCGCCGCGGGTGGCGGCGAGGTAGGCGTGCACGACCCGGTGGCGCCGCGAGGCGTCCGCGGTGGGCGCGGCCGGTGCGGGGGCTCCCTTGACCCGGCGGCGGGCCCGGCTGGCCAACTGCCGGGTGGCCGCCGGGGTCTTGTCGATCAGCGGGGCGATCTCGTCGAACGGCACCTGGAACATGTCGTGCAGCACGAACGCGAGCCGCTCGGCGGGCGCGAGCGTGTCGAGGACGATCAGCAGGGCGAGGCCCACGGAGTCGGCGAGGAGGGCCTCCTCCTCGGGGTCCGTGACACGTGCCGCGGACGCCGGGATCCGGTCGGCCGACAGCTCCTCCTCGCGGCGGGCCTCCCGTGCCCGCAGCAGGTTGAGGCAGACCCGGGCGACGACCGTGGTCAGCCACCCGCCCGGATTCTCCACACCGGACGTGTCCGCGCGGTCGACGCGCAGCCAGGCGTCCTGGAGGGCGTCGTCGGCCTCGCCGAGCGAGCCCAGCATGCGGTGGGCGACGGCCCTGAGCCGCGGCCGGTGCTCCTCGAACTGCGCGGCCATCCAGTCGCGTTCGGACACGGCGCCCCTCCCCCGGTTCCCCCTGAACACCTTCGACGCACCCTAGAGCACCGGCCGATGATGATCCACTGAACGGGTGAATGCCCGCATACGCCCATAAAGGGCTGGGCATGCAGCGCGCATGCGCCCTGCCTTGATCACCTCCGTGCTGCTCGCCGCCCTGATTCCCCTCGCCGCGCCGCCCGCCCACGCCGCCGCTGCCGTACCGCCGGGGCATGTCTACTTCTGGGCCGAGCCGGGGCAGATGGGGCCCGGCGGCGCCTGGGACTACGCGCCACCGGGGTACAAGGAGGCGGAGCCGCGGGTGAAGCGGCACGCGTACTCCTTCGACTCCCACGCGCCGGTGACCGTGTACGCGATCAGCTTCCAGGGCGGCGGCGCCTGTGTGTACCGGGCGATCCGGCCGGACGACTACTCCGACAACTGGGGCTGGGCCACGAAGTTCGACGGCGTCAGCGACACCACCATGGGCTGCCAGGCCGGCTGACCCGCTCATGCGTGCCCGTACGGCGACGGCCCTGGCCGTCCTCACTCTCCTGACCCTCCTCACCGGATCCGCCTGCACGGCGGGGGCCACCCACCCGGCGCCCCCGGCCGACGACGTGATCAAGGCGGCCACCCGCGCACTCACCGACGACTGTCTGACCCGGCAGGGCCTCACCCCGAAGTCGGGCCGACAGCGCGTGTCCAACGCCCTGTTCGGCACCGGCCGGGCGGAGCTGTCGCTCCGGCTGCCCACCGGCTACGTGGTCCGCACCCACACCGACGGCTGCCTCGCGGCGGCGCAACGGCGGCTCTACGGCGACCAGGACCGCTGGTTCCGCAGCTCGGTCGTCGTCAACAACCTCAGGCCCGAGGCCGACAGGACCGGCCGCCCGCTCTCCGAGGTCCGGGCCGCGCACCGCGCGGAGATCGCGGAGTGGCGGCGGCTGCGCGCCCATGCCCTCACCACAGCGACCGCCCTGCTGGAGGGCGGCGGCACCACCCACCCGAAGGGAAACCAGTGAAGCGCTTCATCGCCGTCCTGTCCGCCGGACTGCTCGCCACCGGAGTCGTCCTCGCCACCTCGGCCTCGGCCCAGGCGGCGGCCTGCGGCAGCGGGAACTTCTGCGCGTGGACGGACGCCAACTACCAGGGCCAGAAGATCGAATGGACCGGCGACGACGGTTGGTGGGAGGGCAACATCGCCGACCAGGACTCCTCCTGGGCCAACCACGGCATCTCGGGCCCCGGCATCAAGGACTACGTCAAGGTGTACGCCTCCGCCAACCAGCTCGGCCCCATGACCATCTGTCTCGCACCCGGTCAGGAGGCCGGCTACAACGGCGTGGCCAACGACCGCGGCGACTCCCACATCTGGGCGACCGGCTGCTGAGACGCCGGCCGCCCGAGCGGGGTGGGACCCCGGTCAGAAGACCGGCGTCCCGCCCTGCGTCAACCGCCAGTTGGTGACCGCGAAGTCCTTCGGGTCCAGCGATCCCTTCGAGGTCACGTAGTCGATCATCAGCTGGCGGATCTCGTTGGTGGAGCTGTAGGCGATGTCGGCGGCCGCGATGTGCGGGTAGCCGGAGCCGCCGTTGGCCCGGTAGTTGTTGACGGCGACGACGAAGACCTGGTCGTCGGCGACCGACGTCCCGTTGTAGCTCAGGTTCTTGATGCGGGCGCCTTCGGCCGCGGCGATGTCGATGTCGTACGAGACGCCCGCGGCGGTGTCGTACATGTAGTCCCAGAAGTTGTTGGCGTTGGTCAGGGTCGCGGTGTCCACGGCCGTGCCCGCCGGCACCTGGTGGTAGTACTTCGCCGCGTACTCCAGGTAGTCCTTGAGCTGGGCGCCGGTGAGTTTCTTGCCGTAGAGGGTGTTGTCGTAGATGTAGAGCCCGGCGATGTCCTTGATGGTGACGCTGCCCGCGGGGATGTCGGCGGTGCGGGAGAAGGGCGCGGCGACCGAGATCAGCGGGAGGGCCGCGTCGGAGGCCGACAGGCCCGCCTTGACGGTGTCCATCTGGACCTGGTGGATGAAGTCCATGATGGGGACGTCCTTCCAGCAGGAGTCCGCCGCGGAGAGGTCCTCGGTGCAGGTGCCGACGGCCGTGTTGACGTACTTCACGACCAGCTCGTGGTCGGCCTCCAGGAGCTTCCTGATCTCCGGGTCCTCGTCGACCGTGTTGGGGTTGAGGGTCTGCGCGGTCTTCTTGGTGACCTTCCACTGGCCGCGCACGAGCTCCAGCTCGAAGTCGAAGACGCTGAGCCGGTAGCCCCAGCAGTACGGCTCGGAGAGCAGCACGTCCTCGCCGGTCTCCTCGTTCTTCACCGTGTACGACGGCACTTCGACGTGGGTGTGGCCGACGAGGATCGCGTCGATGCCGGGGACCTGCTGGGCGACGAGGTTGGAGGCGTTCTCGACGTAGGGCAGCTCGTCGCCGTAGGACGAGGAGCCGTCGAGCCCGGAGTGGTCGGTCAGGAAGACGACGTCACAGCCGAGGGCGCGCAGCCGGGGCACGTACTTCTTCGCCTGCTCGACCAGGCCGGGGAAGACCATCTTCCCGCTGACGTTGTCCTTGTCCCACAGGGCGATGCCCGGGTTGGTGAGGCCGAGGATGCCGACCTTGATGTCGGGCGCGCCCGGTACGCAGATGCGCTTCACGGTGTACGGCTGGAAGGCGGGCCGCAGCGTCTTCGCGTCGAGCGCGTTGGCGCCCAGCAGCGGGAAGCGGCACTGGCTCTCGAACTTCCTGAGCACCTCGATGCCGTAGTTGAACTCGTGGTTGCCGAGGGCGGCGGCGTCGTAGCGCATGTGGTTCATGGCGACGGCCATCGGGTGCTTGGGCGCGCCCTTGTCGGTGATGGGCTGCACGCGCGCGAAGTAGTAGGCGAGGGAGGTGCCCTGGATGATGTCGCCGGCGTCGACGAGCAGGACGTGCTCCTCGCCCTTCGCCGCACGCTGCTGCTTGATGAGGGTGGCGACCCGGGCCACGCCGACGGAGTTGCCCTTGCTGTCGGAGTACGCCTTGTCGAGGTAGTAGTCCCAGTCGAAGACGTGGCTGTGCAGGTCGGTGGTGCCGAGCACGGAGAACGACCAGGTGCGGTTCTTCTTCGCGGGCTTGTGCTCGGCGGCCTCGGCGGCGGGGGCTCCCGCCGACCCCGCGACGGCCACGGCCGCCCCGGTGACGGCCGACTTCTTCACGAAGTCCCGGCGGTTGAGGGGACTGACGGGCATGGAGGCTCCTGGGGGCAAGGGGCGGGAGAGACGGCACTACACGCGTAGATGCTGGTCTCACACCCGTGCGTCCGGGAACCAGGAAAAGGCCATGGGCCGGTCAAGGAAGTCCTCGACCGGCCCGACGGCTGACGAACAAAAGGGTTTTACAGGAACGAGTTGATCTCGATCGTCTCGTCCCGGCCCGGGCCCACGCCGATCGCGGAGATCGGGGCGCCGGACATCTCCTCCAGCGCCTTCACGTAGTCCTGGGCGTTCTTCGGGAGGTCGGAGAAGGACTTCGCCTTGGTGATGTCCTCGCTCCAGCCAGGCAGGTACTCGTAGACGGGCTTCGCGTGGTGGAAGTCGGTCTGGGAGTACGGGAGTTCCTCGACGCGCTCTCCGTCGATCTCGTACGCGACACAGACCGGGATCTGCTCCCAGCCGGTGAGCACGTCGAGCTTGGTGAGGAAGAAGTCGGTGAGACCGTTGACGCGGGTGGCGTACCGGGCGATCACCGCGTCGAACCAGCCGCAGCGACGGTCACGGCCGGTGGTGACTCCGCGCTCACCGCCGATGCGGCGCAGCGCCTCGCCGTCCTCGTCGAACAGCTCGGTCGGGAACGGGCCCGAGCCGACGCGGGTCGTGTACGCCTTGAGGATGCCGATGACCCGGCTGATCTTCGTCGGGCCCACGCCGGCGCCGGTGCAGGCGCCGCCCGCGGTCGGGTTCGACGAGGTGACGAAGGGGTACGTGCCGTGGTCGATGTCCAGGAGGGTGCCCTGGCCGCCCTCGAACAGGACGACCTTGTCCTGCTCCAGGGCCTGGTTGAGCACCAGGACCGTGTCGGCGACGTAGGGCTTGAGCCGGTCCGCGTAGCTCAGCAGTTCCTCGACGACCTGGCCCACCTCGATGGCCCGGCGGTTGAAGACCTTGGTCAGGAGCTGGTTCTTGCCGTCGAGGGCCGCCTCGACCTTCTGGGTCAGGATCGACTCGTCGTACAGGTCCTGGATCCGGATGCCCACGCGGTTGATCTTGTCCGCGTAGGTCGGTCCGATGCCGCGGCCCGTGGTGCCGATCTTGCGCTTTCCGAGGAAGCGTTCCGTCACCTTGTCCACGGTGACGTTGTACGGCGTGATGACGTGGGCGTTACCACTGATCAGGAGCTTGGAGGTGTCGACGCCGCGGTCGTTCAGTCCGTTCAGCTCGGAGAACAGGACCGAAGGATCGACGACGACACCGTTGCCGATGACCGGGGTGCACCCCGGAGACAGGATTCCGGAAGGGAGGAGGTGGAGGGCGTACTTCTGATCGCCCACGACTACCGTATGGCCGGCGTTGTTGCCGCCCTGGTAGCGCACCACATAGTCCACCGAGCCACCGAGCAGGTCGGTTGCCTTTCCCTTGCCTTCGTCACCCCACTGAGCACCGAGCAGCACAAGTGCGGGCACGCGCGTACACCCCTTCCGGGCGGGGCATGTCCAAGGTCGGGGGCGTACGCGTACGGTTCACTCCGTCGCGTGCACCACGGCCGTCGTCGGCCGCTGCCCGTAGGACCCGGATGCCCCGGAATAGACGAAGCCCCTGGCGCAATAGCGCAAGGGGCTCTTGCACAAAGATGCTACCCGAGGAAGCGAGGCATGGCCGAGGTGGCGACTTCCGCGACGTCCGATCAGCTGCTGGTGGTGATCGACCCGGTCGCCCGGCAGACGGACGGCGAGTCCGTACGGATCGTGAAAGACGTGCTCAGCGCGGGTGCGGCGACGAAGGTGTGTCTGCCGGACGGGCCCGAGGAGTTCGCCCGGGCACTGGCCCGGCGCGGCTCGCGGCGGCCGGTGGTGGTCGGTGACGACCGGGCGCTGATGCGGGCGGTGGTACTGCTGCACCGGCAGCGGGAGCTGGCCGAATGCGTGCTGTCGGTGGTGCCGGTGGGCCCGGTCCTGGGCGTCGCCCACGCGCTGGGGGTGCCCCTGGGGGCGGTGGCGGCCGCGCGGGCGGTCCTGGACGGGGCCGAGCGGCGGCTGGACATGCTGGTGGACGACAGCGACGGGGTGGTCCTCGGAGCGCTGCGGATTCCCGCGCCGGCCGCCCGGGAGGAGCCGGTGGAGGCCGCGCGGCCCTGGCTGCGGACCTGCCAGTCCCTCGTACGGACCCTGGTGCCGGCCCGTCCCGCCCGGGAGACCGCGCTCGCCGTCGCCGGGCCCTCGCGGCTGCGGGTGGAGGTCGACGGGGTGACCCTGGTGGATCTGGACCAGCCCCTGGAGGCGGTCTCGGTGACCCCGGGCTCCGGCGGCGGCCTGGCCTCGGTGGAGGTACGCCCGCTGTCGGTGGGGGCGGAGGCCTCCCCCCTGCTGGCCACCGGCAGGACAGTGACCGTCACCGGGGCGGATTTCCGGTACCGGGCCGACACGGGCGTGGCGGGACCGGTACGGAGACGGACGTGGATGGTGCAGGAGGGGGCGTTGGGGTTGGTGTTGCCGGGGCGGTGAGTGTTGGGTCCAGAGGCACCGCACCGCTTTCCAGCGCCGGTCGGTGCATCGCGGACGCTGAACTCAGTGCACGCGGATCACCTCCGCCGGCGGCATGCGCAGCGCGCGGCGGGTGGGGAGTTCGACGGTGAGGAACGCCGTGACCATGACCGTGAGCGCGGCGGCCGGCAGGAGCCACACCGGCCCCGCGGGCCAGGGCCGGCCGAGGAAGCCCTGGCCCAGCAGCGCCAGCGGCAGCGCGGACAGCAGCAGGCCTCCGGCGAGCGCGGCGGCGGCGATGACCGCGGCCTCGCGGCGCATCATCGAGCGGATCTGGCGGGGCGTGGTGCCGCCCAGACGCAGGGCCGCGAGTTCCGTGCGGCGCTGGGCGGTCGCCGCGACCAGCTTGTTCGCGATGCTCAGCAGCAGGTACGCGAGCAGCACCACGATCACGACCAGGTTGATCCACACCTCGGGCGGGGTGTCGCTTCCGCCGGGCGCGGCCCGCGTGGTGGTCAGGGTCAGGCCGGGATGTGCCGTGGCCAGCGCCGCGAGCCGGTGTCCGGCATCGGCCGTGCCGTCGGTGCGCGCCAGCACGCTCTGGGCCAGGTCCGTCGTCGTATGACCGGCCGCCAGGTCGCGGGAGAGGACGATCGGGCCGAAGCCCAGGCCCCGGGAGTAGACGGCGACGACCCGGGCGACGACCGGCGTCCCGTCGCCGAGGACCAGGTGCACCCGGCTCCCGGTCCCGGCTCCGCGGGTGCGGGCTGCGTCACTGCTCACGGCCACGGTCGCGCCGGTGAGCCCGTCGAGGCCGCCGTCCCGTACGCCGAGATCGAGGACGTCCGTCGCGTCCGGCGTGAGGATCATCGCGGACGCGGACTCGGTGTCGGGCTCGCCGAACTGCTCGTACTGCCACACGGCCGTGGTCGTGGTGACCGGCGCGGCCGCCCGTACGCCCGGCGTGTTCCGTACGGCGGTGAGCGTGCCCTCGGGCAGACCGCCCAACGCCGGCGCGGTGAGCCGGTACGGGGCGAGCGTGCCGGTGTCCGTGTCGTGGGAGGTGGCGGCCATGACGGTGGTCTGGGCGAAGGTGTAGGTCAGGACGAAGACGACCGCCATGGCGAGAGGGCTGACGATCCCGGCGTTGCGCTGGGCGTAGGCGCGGAGGTTGGCCATCGCGAGCCAGGTCGGCGCGGAGACACCGGTACGCGTGCGCCGGGCCGCCGCGCTGCCCAGCGCCTTGATGAGGGCGGGCCCGGCGAGGGCCAGGCCGATCGCGCCGACAATGCCCGCGAGGGAGGTTGCCGAGGCTCCGACGACGGTGCGCGAGAACAGCGGGACGACCGACATGGTGCTCGCGGCGACGAAGAGCAGCAGGCCGGTGCGGGTGCGCGCGCGGGACGGCGTGCGCGGTTCGCTGCGTGACTCGGCGACCGCCTCGGTGGCCGGCATCCGCGAGGTACGCCAGGACGCGGCCCGGGCGGACAGCTGCACGGAGGCGGCGGTCAGCACCAAGGTGGCGAGGGCGGGCAACGGGCCGATGGTCAGGGGGAGCTCGGTGGGCAGGACGCCTCGGTGCGCCAGTACGTCGTGGAACCGGCCCGCGAGCAGGTAGCCGAGCGCCACGCCGGGGACCAGGGCCACGCCCGCCACGACGGACGACTGCGCGGCGGCCAGTCGCCGTATCTGCCTCGGCGTCGCGCCCACCGCCCGCATCAGCGCCAGGTCGCGGCGCTGCCCGGCGACCGCCACGCCCAGCGCGCCCGCCGTGACGAACCCGGTGATGAGCAGCACGATCCCGGCGAGCGAACCGGACAGGAGCACGAGCAGCGAGCGGGCCGCGCCCACGCCGGGCGAGACGGCGTTGCCCCGCTCCCCTCCCGTGACGACCTTCAGGCCGGTACCGGCCACCCGCTCGCGAACCGCCTCGGTGACCCGGCCGGCGGCACCGGGCGCGGTTTTCAGGCCGATCAGGTCGACGGTGCCGGCGCGCGGACCGTCGCCGCCCCGGCCGGCGAGCCGTACGGCGGTGGCGTCGGCGAAGAAGACGCCCGCGCCCGGTGTGCCCACCACGGCGGAGACACGGTACGGCTTGGCGGGGCGGCCGTCCGCGACGACCTCGACCCGGTCGCCCGCCTCGATCCCGGCCGCCGCCGCGGTGGCGGTGTCGACGGCGATCTCGCCGGAACCGGCCGGGGCACGGCCCTCGATGTGCGGCGCGGCCAGCAGCTTCGTCGAGGACCAGCCGTGGCCCGCCGTCCCGGGGTCGTCACCGGCCGGTACGACGCGGCCGTGGGCGGCGACGAGAGCAGCCGGGAAGTCGACGGCGCCGACCGCGGCGGTGACGCCGGGCAGCCCGGCCAGCCGGTCCGTGAGCCGGGCCGGGACCGGGGCGCGCTCGGGCAGGGCGATGGGCAGGTCGCCGCTCGGGTGGAACTCCTGGTCGGCCGCCACCACGACGTCCGCGCCGGCGAGGCGGCCGGGCGGCAGGTGGGAGCGCAGGCCGGACTCGGCGAGGACACCGGTGGCCGTGATGAGCGTGGCGCCGCCGAGGACCGCGCAGGCCACGGCCAGCAGTGCGGTGATCCGGTGGGCGGCCATGCGTACCGCGAGAGGGAACATGGTCTCTCTACCTCTCCGCCAACGCGACGAGCCGGTCGGCGAGTTCGGGCGCGGTGGGCGCGTCCAGGGCGTCGACCACGCAGCCGTCGGCCATGACGAGGGTGCGGTGGGCCTGGGCCGCGGCGGCGGGGTCGTGGGTGACCATCACGACCGTCTGACCCAGGTCGTCGACGAGGGCGCGCAGCAGATCGAGGACCTGGTGGGCGCTGCGCAGGTCGAGCGCGCCGGTCGGCTCGTCCGCGAACACGACAGCCGGACGGGCCGCCAACGCCCTTACGACGGCTGCCCGTTGCTGCTGGCCGCCGGAAAGCTCGGCCGGGCGGTGGCTGAGCCGGTCGGCCAGACCGACCCGCTCGACGAGGGTGCCCAGCCAGTCGGCGTCGGGACGGCGGCCCGCGAGGCGCAGCGGCAGCGTGATGTTGTCCTCGATGCTGAGGGACGGGATCAGGTTGTAGGCCTGGAAGACGAAACCGACGCGCTCGCGGCGCAGTTCGGTGCGTCGGGTCTCGTTGAGTCCGGCGATCTCGTGGCCGTCGATACGGATGCTGCCCGTGGTCGGGGAGTCGAGCCCGGCGGCGCAGTGCATCAGGGTGCTCTTGCCGGAGCCGGAGGGCCCCATGACGGCGAGGAAGGTGCCGCGCCGCACGCTGAGCGACACGTCGTCCAGGGCCCGCACTCCACCCGCGTACGTCTTGCTGACCCGCGCCAGCGCGATGGCGGGCGTCTGCCGCGCGGTGAGCGGCGCGACGGGGGCGCTCACTTGTGTCCCCGCAGGTTGCGCACGACCAGGGTGCCGGCACAGAGCACAGTGACGGCGCCGCACAGCAGGTGCACCCAGGTGCGGGCTCCGCCGAAGGAGGCGGCCATGTTGGCGACGGTGCTGACCACCACCACCGCCCACAGCACGGAACGCAGGACGTCCCCGCGGGAGACACCGCTCGGGCCGTCGGCGGGCGGTTCGGTCAGCCGGCAGGGGTTCGTGTGCGTCATGGCTCTTCCTCAACTCGCGCCTGGTGTGCGGCTCCTGCCGTCACCTCACCGACGCTATGAATCAGGACCCCCCTCGACCGATCCCGCAGTCCGCCCGGTTCGAGGTACAGCAGGCTGTACCTCCCGGCTGTCGTCGGGCGCCCTGCGCGCGAAGAACCCGCTATGCCCTACGTCGGCGGAACCACCGCGTCCGACTCGTCCTTCAGGGCCACCCCCGTGGCCTCCAGTTCCCGCGCCCGCCCCATCAGCCCCGCCAGTTTTGCCGCCGCCCCCTCGTAGGAGAGCCCCATCGGCGGCCGGATGTTGGACAGGCAGTTGCGGTCGGCGTCGGTCGTCACCCCCGGCACCGGCCGGTGCGTCAGGTACGCCCCCAGCGAGTCCGCCGCCGACATCCCGGGACGTTCCCCGACCAGCATCACCACCATGACCGCCCCCATCGCGGAGGCGATGTCGTCACCCAGCGCCACGCGAGCCTGCTCGGCGAGGACGACAGGAGCGACGGCCCACGACGGCAGCCGCTCCGTCGTCCGCCGTACGACGGCCGCCGCATGCTCGTGCACCGCCCGGCTGGACAGCCCGTCGGCGACGACGAAGACCACGTCCCACTCCCCCACCGGCAGATGCGCCCGGTCGATGGCATGCAGTCGGCGCCCCAGATCCGGCCGCTGGAGATACGTCAGCCGATCGGGAGCCGCACTACGGACCCGTACCGTCGGCATCCCCGCCAGCCCCGCCACCACCGCGTCCGGGTCGAACGGCGAGTGCACCGCGTCCCGGGCCGCCGCGTGCGCGGCCTGGAGTTCGAGCCGGTGCCGGGTGGGCAGTGCGGAGCCGGAGCGGCCCAGCCCGATACGGGCCTGCGTGTGGCGACGCAGGGACGACCACAACTCGCTGTCGCCCGGAGTGATCTGGCTCATGCCGCGAGCTCCCTTCCGATGGCGGTCAGCGGATGTCCGCCCACCGCGTCCCTGATCGCCCCCCGGTCGTCCAGCAGCCCGATCGACTCCAGCCACGCCTCGAACTCCGGTGCCGGGCGCAGCCCCAGGACCTCCCGGAGGTACAACGCGTCGTGGTACGAGGCTGACTGGTAGTTGAGCATGATGTCGTCGCCGCCCGGTGTGCAGATCACGAAGGACGCGCCGGCCACGCCGAGCATCGTGAGCATCGTGGCGATGTCGTCGTCGTCCGCGTCGGCGTGGTTGGTGTAGCAGATGTCCAGCCCCATCGGCAGGCCGAGGAGCTTGCCGCAGAAGTGGTCCTCCAGGGCGGCGCGCAGGATCTGCCGGCCGTCGTAGAGGTACTCCGGGCCGATGAAGCCGACGACGGTGTTCACGAGCAGCGGGTCGTAGCGCCGCGCCACCGCGTACGCCCGGGCCTCCACCGTCTGCTGGTCCACCCCGTGGTGCGCGCCCGCCGACAGGGCGCTGCCCTGCCCGGTCTCGAAGTACATGACGTTGCGGCCGACCGTGCCCCGCTGCAGGGCGAGGGCGGCCTCGTACGCCTCGTCGAGCAGACCCAGCGTCACCCCGAAGGACGCGTTGGCCGCCTGTGTCCCGGCGATCGACTGGAAGACCAGGTCCACCGGTGCTCCCCGGGACATCAGGTCCACGCTGGTCGTGACATGGCACAGCACACAGGACTGGGTGGGGATCGCGTACCGCTGGATCACCCCGTCGAGCAGTTCCAGCAGGTCCCGTACGGCCTTGGGGCTGTCGGTCGCCGGGTTGATGCCGATCACCGCGTCGCCGGAGCCGAGCAGCAGTCCGTCGAGGAGGGCCGCCGCCACGCCCGCCGGATCGTCGGTCGGATGGTTGGGCTGGAGCCGGGTCGCCAGCCGTCCCGGCAGCCCGATCGTCGAGCGGAACGCGGTGACCACGCGCACCTTGCGGGCCACCGCGACCAGGTCCGCGTTGCCCATCAGCTTGGAGACCGCGGCGACCATCTCGGGCGTGAGTCCGGGCGCGAGGGCGGCCAGTGCCGCCGCGTCGGCTCCGGGAGACAGCAGCCACTCCCGGAACTCGCCCACCGTCAGCCCCGCCACCGGCGCGAAGGCGGCCGTGTCGTGCGTGTCGAGGATCACCCGGGTCACGTCGTCGCTCTCGTACGGGATCAGCGGCTCGGCCAGGAACTGAGCGAGCGGCACGTCCGCCAGCGCCCAGCGGGCGGCCACCCGCTCCCTTTCGGACGCGGCCGCGAGTCCCGCCAGCCGGTCGCCCGAGCGTTCGGGACTCGCGGCGGCGAGCAGACGGGCGAGAGTGTCGAAGCGGTGGTGTCGACCGCCGAGAACGGACGTATAGCTCATGGCGACGACGCTACGAGCCGCGTGTTGCGGTCAGATTTCTAAAGGTATGGTTGACAAACATTTAACGCCCCGAGACCCTTGCTCGACTTATTCGGTCTACAGAGTTCCGGTTCGACACGTAGTGGACGGACAAGGAGAGGGGCCACCCGATGGCAGTGGACGAGGGAGTCGCCCCCGCGGCGAAGACGGACGGCGACGGCACGGTCCACCGGCTGAAACCCAACGCCATCGGCCTGCTCGGCGTGGTCTTCATGGCCGTGGCGACCGCCGCCCCGATCACCGCGATGACGGGCAACGTGCCCTTCATGGTCTCCGCGGGCAACGGCATCGGCGCCCCCGCGAGCTATCTCGTCGCAATGGTCGTCCTGGCAATCTTTTCCGTCGGTTTCACCTCGATGGCGAAGCACATCACCTCGACGGGCGCCTTCTACGGCTTCATCTCCTACGGCCTCGGGCGCACCGCCGGCCTCGCGTCGGGACTGCTCGCCACCTTCGCGTACGTCGTCTTCGAGCCGGCGCTCATCGGCATCTTCTCGTCGTTCGCGACGGGGACGCTGAAGGACCAGACCGGGGTGCACATCCCCTGGTGGGCGTTCGCGGCCCTGATGCTCGCCGTCAACGCGATGGGCACCTGGTTCGGTGTCTCGGTCGCCGAGAAGCTGCTCGTGGTCCTGCTCGCCACCGAGGTGACGGTTCTCGCCGCGATGGCGGTCTCCGTCGCCTTCCACGGCGGCGGCCCGGACGGCTTCAGCCTCGACCCGGTCAATCCGGTCAACGCCTTCAAGGGCACGTCCGCCGGCCTCGGCCTCTTCTTCGCCTTCTGGTCGTGGGTCGGCTTCGAGTCGACGGCGATGTACGGCGAGGAGTCCCGCAACCCGAAGAAGATCATCCCCAAGGCGACGATGATCTCCGTCCTCGGCGTCGGCGTCTTCTACGTCCTCGTCTCCTGGATGGCCATCTCCGGCACCGGCGAGGCGGACGCCGTCAAGGTCGCCACGGACAACCCCTTCGGGCTCTTCTTCGGCCCCACCGAGCGGTACGTCGGCCACTGGGCGGTCGACGTCATGCAGTGGCTGATGATCACCGGCTCGCTGGCCTGCGGCATGGCCTTCCACAACTGCGCCGCCCGCTACATGTACGCGCTGGGCCGCGAGGGCGCCCTTCCCGCCCTGAAGAACACGGTCGGCCGCACCCACCCCCGGCACGGCTCACCGCACGTCGCGGGCCTGGCGCAGACGGTCGTGACGGTCGTACTCCTGGTGGCGTTCTGGGCGGCCGGCAAGGACCCGTACAGCGGCACGTACGTCCTGCTCGCCATCCTCGGCACCATGGCGATCCTGATCGTGCAGGCCGTGTGCTCCTTCGCGGTGCTGGCCTACTTCCGCACCCACCACCCCGAGACCCGCCACTGGTTCCGCACCCTCACGGCCCCGCTGGTCGGCGGTGTCGCGATGCTCGCGGTGGTCGCTCTGCTGGTCTCCAACATGAGCGCGGCGGCCGGCTCGGAGTCCGGCTCCCTGGTACTGAAGGCCACACCGTGGCTGGTGGCGGCCGTGGCCGCCCTGGGCATCGCGTACGCCCAGTACCTGAAGCGCCGCGCTCCGGAGCGGTATCTGCTGCTGGGGCGGACGGTCCTGGAGGAGACCAAGGAGCGCTGACTCCTGGCCATTGGTCGCCGAACAGCTGTCGGCACTACTGGTCGCCGAACAGCTGTCGGCGGTGCTCCCGCCAGCGCTCCATCATGGCCGCGACCTCGCTCTCGACGAACTCGAAGAAGGCGAGCGTCTCGGCCATGCGGCGACCCGCCGGGGTCTCGGCGCCGAGACTGCTCACCCCCTCGCGCAGCGCGCCCTCCCACCGCTTGATGACGGCCTCACGGTTGGTCAGGGCCTCGTACCACTGGTCGCCGTGCACCCGGTAGCGCTCCCGGCGGGAACCGGGCTCGCGCTCCCGGGAGACCATGTGCGTCTGGGCGAGATAGCGCACCGCCCCGGAGACCGCGGCCGGGCTGATCCGCAGCTGCTCCCCCAGTTCGGCCGAGGTCATGGAACCCTCGTCCGAGGACAGGAGAGCCGCGAAGACCCTGGCCGGCATGCGCTGCATCCCGGCCTCGACGAGCTGGGCCGCGAAGCCCTCCACGAACTTCGAGACCGCGTCCGGGTCTCGTCCCCAAACATCCGTCATGGTCACCACCCTACGGGGCTTCATACGCTTCCTTAACTTCACAAATTTCTGAAAGAAGCGTACGTTCTGAAGCATGACGAAGGCCATCACCGTCTCCGGACTGCACAAGTCGTTCGGCAGGACCCACGCGCTCGACGGACTCGACCTGGACGTCGAGACCGGCGAGGTGCACGGTTTCCTAGGACCCAACGGCGCCGGCAAGTCCACCGCCATCCGTGTCCTGCTCGGCCTGCTGCGCGCCGACTCCGGCGCCACGCAGGTGCTGGGCCGCGACCCGTGGGCGGACGCGGTCGAGGTGCACCGCCGCATCGCCTACGTCCCCGGGGACGTGACCCTGTGGCGCAACCTCTCCGGCGGCGAGGTCATCGACCTCTACGGCCGGCTGCGCGGCGGTCTCGACCCCGGCAGGCGTGCCGAGCTGATCGAGCGCTTCGAGCTGGACCCCACCAAGAAGGGCCGCACCTACTCGAAGGGAAACCGCCAGAAGGTCGCCCTGGTCGCCGCGTTCGCCTCGGACGTGGACCTGCTGATCCTGGACGAGCCGACCTCGGGCCTGGACCCGCTGATGGAGGCGGTCTTCCAGCGCTGCGTGGAGGGAGGAGCGGCAGCGCGGCCGCACCGTCCTGCTGTCCTCGCACATCCTGAGCGAGGTCGAGGAACTCTGCGACCGGGTCAGCATCATCCGGCGCGGCCGCACGGTGGAGTCGGGTTCGCTGGCCGAGCTGCGCCACCTCACCCGGACCAGCGTCACGGCCGAACTCGCGGGCCCGCCCAACGGGTTGGCGCACCTGCCCGGCGTCCACGATCTCGACATCCAGGGCCACCGGGTGCGACTACAGGTGGACACCGAACAACTCGACGCGTTGCTACGGCAGTTGAGCGAGTCGGGCGTGCGCTCGCTGACCTCGACACCGCCCACGCTGGAGGAACTGTTCCTGCGCCACTACCAGGACGAGGAGGCGGCGGCGTCATGACCTCCCTCGTCGGCACCGGCGTACTGCTCCGCTTCCACCTGCGCCGCGACCGGCTGATGATCCCGGTGTGGGGGGCGGTGAACACCCTGATGGTCCTCTCCATGCCGAACACCCTCAAGGGCCTGTACGGCACCGAGGCCGAGCGCGCCGACCTGCTGCGCCAGGTGGCAGGCAACTCCTCCTTGCGCGCGCTGATCGGCCCCGTCTTCGACGACTCCCTCGGCGCCCTCACCGCCTGGCGCGTCGGCGTCTACGCGGGGGCGCTCGCCGCCGTCACGGGCCTCCTGGTCGTCGTACGCCACACCCGCGACGAGGAGGAGAGCGGGCGGCAGGAGCTGATCGCCTCGGGGGTGGTGGGCCGGCGGGCCTCGCTGACGGCGGCACTGCTGGCGGCGGCCGTGGCGAGCGGTGTGCCGGCCCTGCTGGTGACGGTGGGGCTGGCGGGCCAGGGCGTCGCGGGCGCGCTGGCCTTCGGCCTGGGCCTTGCCGCCGTCGGCATGCTCTTCGCGACGATGGCCGCGATCGCCGCGCAGCTGACCGAGAGCGCCCGGCTGGCGCGGGGCCTGACCGCGGCGGTACTGGGTGCCGCCTTCGCGCTGCGGGCGGCCGGGGACTCGGGCTCCACCGACGGTTCCTCGGTGCTGTCCTGGCTGTCGCCGCTGGGCTGGCTGTCGCAGGTGCGCCCCTTCGCCGGGGAACGCTGGTGGGTGCTGCTGCTGTTCGCGGCGGCGATCGCCGGCCAGGGTGCGCTGGCCTACGTCCTGGCGGGCCACAGGGACCTGGGCATGAGCTTCGTGCCGACCCGCCCGGGACCCTCCGACGGCCGCCTGGGCACTGCGGGCGCGCTGGCCTGGCGGCTCCAGCGGGGCAGTGTGCTCGGCTGGTCGATCGGCTTCTTCCTGGCCGGGGTGATCTACGGGGGTCTGACGGACAGCGTGGCCGACCTGGTAGGCGACAACGACAAGACCCGCGAGATCTTCGAGCGGATGGGCGGACAGTCCGGGATCACGGACGCGTTCCTCGCCTCGATCACCGGGATGCTGGGACTGGTGGCCGTGCTGTACGTCGTCGCGTCGGTGCTGCGGCTGCACGGCGAGGAGACGTCGACGCGGGCGGAACCGCTGCTGGCGAACGCGGTGGGCCAGCTGCGGTGGGCCTCGGGCCATCTGGTGATCGCCTTCGGCGGCTCGGCACTCCTCATGCTGCTCGCGGGTCTCGGCCTCGTCGTGGGCCACGGCAAGGACGCCGGCCCGATCCTGGGCGCGTGCCTGGTGCAGGTGACCGCGGTGTGGGTGATCGGCGGGCTGACGGTCCTGCTGTACGGGCTGGCACCGCGCCTGGCGCCGTCGGCCTGGGGAGTCGCCGGGGCGGTGCTCCTGATCGGCTGGGTGGGCCCGGCACTCGACGTCCCGCAGGGCGTCCTCGACCTCTCCCCCTTCGGCCACCTGCCGAAGCTGCCGGGCGGGAACATGGAGTGGACGCCGGTGCTGGTCCTGCTCGCGCTCGCGGTGGCGCTGGTGACGGCGGGCCTGGCGGGACTGCGGCGACGGGATGTCACGACCTGAACCGCTGACCGGGGAACGCACGTCCCTTCAGGCATGAAACGGCGTGTTGACGGAGTGACCTGCGGGGGCTGCGCACTGTCGGCGGCGGGGGCGACCGCTGCCCCGCTGCTGTGGCTGTCCATGTCCCGCACCCAGCGCCACCTGGGCGGCGGCTTCGAGGACGAGGGCATGGACTACTCGGTCCTGCTCACAGAACTCCCCTTGGTGATCCTCGCGGGAGCGTTCCTGCCCGTACTGACCCTCACCCTGCTGATCCGCGCCTTCCGGAACTAGACGGGACGCGGGCGTCAGTCGACGTACTGCTTGAGCTTCTCGGTGTCGAGTTCGATGCCAAGGGGCTCGGGGAGCAGGAGCCTCGGTGTCGGAGTCGTGCGATGTGACCTCAAGCACCAGGAGCACACCGCTCGGATCAGCCCATTCACTTCTCGCCCCTCAGACCCTGCCCCTGGTACAGGTCCAGATCAGGCCTCGCGCTCCTCCACCGACATCTGGGACGACTGCACTGCGCGCTCTGCCATAGCGGTCATGGTGCACCCCCCTCTCGGGCTGTGGCCAGGGTGGCGAGCTCCGGGCGAACCGCGCGCCTGTTCGCCCTGTGATCAGCAGAACGAGTGATCACCTCACCTCGACGGCCAGTCCCTCCAGCCCCCGGATCACGAAGTTCGGCTTGCGTTCCGGCTCCGCCGCCAGGGCCAGCGTCGGGGCCCTCTCCAGTACGGCCGTCATGGAGGCGGCCAGTTCGATACGGGCCAGGGGCGCGCCGATGCAGTAGTGGATGCCGGCGCTGAAGGAGATGTGCGGGTTGTCCGTGCGGGTGAGGTCGAGGCGCTCGGGGTCCCGGAACACCTCGGGGTCGTGGTTGGCGGAGCCGAACAGCAGGGCGATCTCGGCGCCCCGCGGGACGGTCGTCCCGTCGATCTCGATGTCGTCCAGCACCCAGCGTTCGAAGAGCTGGAGCGGGGTGTCGTAGCGCATCAGCTCCTCGACGGCTCCCGGGACGAGGGAGTGGTCGGCGCGGAGGGCGGCCAGCTGGCCGGGGTTGCGGAACAGGGCGTTCCAGCCGTTGACCGTGGCGTTCACGGTGGCCTCGTGGCCCGCGTTGAGCAGCAGGACGCAGGTGGAGATCATCTCCTGCTCGGTGAGCCGGTCGCCCTCGTCGTGCGCGGCGATGAGCCCCGAGATCAGGTCGTCCCCGGGCTCCTTGCGGCGCTCGGCGATCAGGTCGCGGAGGTAGTCGGAGAACTCGACCGACGCCCGCACCGCCCGCGCCGCCACGTCCTCGGGCGGGTTCAGCTCGTACATCCCGCAGATGTCCGCCGACCAGGGCCTGAGCGGCGCCCGGTCCGTCTCCGGGATGCCCAGCATCTCGGCGATCACGGCGACGGGCAGCGGCTCGGCGACATCGGTGAGCAGATCACCGCCGCCCCGCGCGACGAGCCGGTCCACCAGCTCACCGGCCAGCCGGGTCACGTACGGCTTCAGCTGCTCGACCGTGCGCGGAGTGAACGCCTTCGACACCAGACGCCGGATCCTGGTGTGGTCCGGGGGCTCCAGGTCGAGCATCCCGTGGTCGTTGAGGGTGTGGAACGGCTCGTGCTTCGCCGGGGGTGCCGTACGCCCGAAGTCCTCGTGGGTGAACCGGTGCTGGTAGGTCCGCCCGAGCCTGCGGTCCCTGAGCAGCGCGGAGACGTCCGCGTGGTGCGGGACGAGCCACTGGTTCGTGGGCTCGTAGTACTGCACACGGCCGTGGGCGCGGAGCCCGGCGTAGGCGGGGTACGGGTCGGCGAGAAACGCCGGGTCCCAGGGGTCGAAGGCTGCCATGGACGGACGCTAGCCCGGAAACCCCGCCTCTGACCAGGGGTGACGCCGTCCGCTCCGGTGGCGGGCCCGACACTCTCGCGGGGACCGGCGGCGCGGGAGGCGGGGCCGGCCGCTGGGTAGGGTCCGGTTGTGAGTCGGGATACGGCATGGCCGGGCGAGGTGTCCGAGGGCGAGGCGAGGGGCGTCCCGTCGGCGCGGACGGTCCGGGCGCTGTGGGGCGGGTCGGCCGTCCTGGTGCTCGGAGTGCTCGGCACGTCGGTGATCGCCGTCGGCGCCGGCACGGGCGGGCGCCTGGCCGTGGCCCTGGTCCTGGTCGTCGTGCAGGTCTGCGCCCTGCGGTGGGTGCTGCGCCACCCGCTCGCCGTGCTGGGCACGGGCGTGGTCACGGGTGTGGCGGTGTGGGCGCTGTTTCCCGCGGTGACGTTGACCGGGGCGCTGCTGGCGGCGCAGGTCGCCCTGTGCGTGCTGTCGGCCGCACGGCCGAGGCGGGTGTCGGTGACGGCACTGGCGGGGATGTGCGCTCTGGCGCCGCTCGCGTTCGTCGTCGGCGGACCGGGCGTCGTGTCGGCGTTCCTGCTCGCCGTGCTCCTGGCGTGGACCGCGGGACAGTGGCGCGGGGCGCAGCGGGCCCGGGCCGCGGCGGAGACGCGGCGGGCGGTGGCGGAGGAGCGCGCGCGTATCGCGCGGGAGGTGCACGACGTGGTGGCCCACACGCTGTCGGTGATGGTGATTCAGGCGGGCGCCGCCGACGACGTCTTCACCGCTCGTCCCGAGCAGGCCCGTCAGTCCTTGCGGGCGATCGAGAGCGCGGGGCGGTCGGCCCTGGACGAACTGCGGCTGCTGCTGCGGGCGTTCCGGCCCGAGGACGGGGACCGGGACGGAGATCCGGAGGGAGATCCGGACGGAGATCCGGGCGGGGAGGAACGGACCCTGCGGCCGGGTCTGGCCCGGCTGGACGAACTGGCCGAGGCGGTGCGCGCGGCGGGCGTGACGGTGTGCCTCGACCGCTCGGGCGTCCCGGACGGCCTGCCGGCGGCGGTCGATCTGGCGGCGTACCGGATCGTCCAGGAGTCCCTGACCAACACGTTGCGGCACGCCGGCGGCGCCGACGAGGTGCGCCTGACGGTGACGGCCGACGGGGAGCGGATCCGGATCACCGTGGCCGACAACGGCCGTACGCCCCCGGGTCGGTCCGCAGGTGCGGGCGCGGGGCGCGGTCTGGTGGGCATGCGGGAACGGGTCCGGATGCTCGGCGGGAGCCTGCGCGCCGGTCCCGCGCCCGGGGGCGGGTTCGTGGTGGAGGCCGAGCTGCCGACGGAGTACGCGTCATGACCCTTCGCGTGGTGGTGGCCGACGACCAGGCCCTGGTGCGTACCGGCTTCCGGATGATCATCGACGCCCGGGACGACCTGGAGGTGGTCGGCGAGGCGTCCGACGGCCGGGAGGCCGTGCGGCTGACCCTGGAGACCCGGCCGGACGTGGTGCTGATGGACGTACGGATGCCCGTCCTGGACGGCATCGAGGCGACCCGGCGGATCGTCGCCGACGGCAGCACGGCCCGTGTGCTCGTGCTGACCACCTGGGACCTGGACGCGCACGTGGTGGCGGCGCTGCGGGCCGGGGCCAGCGGGTTTCTGCTGAAGGACATCCGGCCCGCCGAACTCGTGGACGCGATCCGCCTGACGGCACGCGGGGACGCGCTGCTGGCCCCCTCGGTGACCCGCCGGGTCCTCGACCGGTTCCTGCGCACCGCGCCCGACCTGGAGCCGCCGCCTGGCCTGGAGAAGCTGTCCGGCCGGGAGCGGGAGGTGCTCACCCTGATCGGGCAGGCGCTGTCGAACGCCGAGATCGCCGCACGGCTGGGCCTGTCGGAGGCCACCGTCAAGAACCACCTCACCGCGGTGCTGCGGAAGCTGGGCCTGCGGGACCGGGTGCAGGCGGTGGTCGCCGCGTACGATCACGGCCTCGTCCGGCCGCGGGGCGCCTGATGTCCTCCCTGGGGAGGAGAAACCGCGCCGCTCCTCCTGCGCTCCCAGAGCGGATCCGTTCCTGAGGCCGATCAGCGGCGGGACGCCCGCCCGTAGCGTCGTGGGTATGACCGAGGCGCTCCACCACCGCATGTACCTGCTCGCCTACGACGAGGCGGCGAAAGGTCCGTACGACCGCTCCCGGACCGGGCTGCTCGTCCGGGCGGCCGTCCTGACCGAACTCGCGCTGCGCGGGCGTCTGGTGGAGAGCGGTGACGGCGGGGTCACGGCGGCCGGGACGGGATCGACGGGGGATCCCGTGCTGGACGACGTGCTGCGCGAGGCCCGCGGGCAGGGCTGGAAACAACTGGTCCGGCGTCGTCGCCGGCGGACCCTGACGGCCGTGGAGGACCGGCTGGCCGCGCTGGGCCTCGTCACGGTCCAGTCGTCCCGGACCGGCCGGGGCGGACGGCGTGTGACCGTGCCGGACCCGGCCGCGCTCCGGGCGGTGCACGACCGTGTGTCGGCCGTGCTGCACGGCGACGCACCCGTCCACGAGATCCCCGCCGCCGACACCGCCCTGTCGGCGCTGGCCGCGGCCGGCAAGGTCCGGTCGGTCCTCTCGCGGCGGGAGGCCCGAGTGCTGCGGCAGCGCGTCGACGCCTGCACGAGCCGCCTGGGTGCCCTCGCACCCGGCCTGGAGAGGGCCGTTCGGGGTCTGAGCACGACCATGATCGCCGCCCAGGGCGGGATGGGCGGCGGCTGACCGCGTCCGCGCGAACGGGGAGTCCCATGAGCATGCACCGTGTCCTGACCACCCTGGCCTGCACACTGGCCACCCTGACCGCCGTGCTCGCCACGGCCCGGCCCACGCTGCCGACACCGATGTCCGCACCGATGTCCACCCTGGCGTCCCCGCCGACATCCACGTCGGCGTCCACACAGCGGGCGGACCGCGCGACGCCCGCTGCCGGCACGACGGTACGCACGCACGACGGTGTGCTGCGGGGCACCGCCCACGACGGCTACGACACCTTCGAGGGCATCCCCTACGCGGCACCCCCGGTCGGCAAGCTGCGCTGGGCGCCACCCCGCCCAGCGCGACCCTGGGCGGGGACACGGGACGCCGGCCGGCCCGCGAGCGCCTGCCCGCAGCCGGCGGGCGAGGTACCCGGCGGCAGCACCGACGAGGACTGCCTGTACCTGAACGTCACCACCCCGGCCGGACCCGCCCCGCGGCGCCCGCGGCCGGTGATCGTCTGGCTGCACGGCGGCGGCTTCACCACCGGCGCGGGCAGCTCCTACGACGCCCACCGCATGGCCACCCGTGGCGATGTCGTGGTCGTCACGGTCAACTACCGCCTCGGCGCGCTCGGTTTCCTCGCCCGGGCCGGCCTCCCGGGTTCCGGCACCTTCGGCCTGGCCGACCAGCAGGCGGCGCTTCGCTGGGTCAGGGCCGGCATCGGCGCCTTCGGCGGCGACCCGCACAACGTCACACTGGCCGGCGAGTCGGCCGGCGGCTACAGCGTCTGCGCCCAGCTCGCCTCGCCCGCCGCCGCGGGCCTCTTCGAACGGGCGATCATCCAGAGCGGTCCGTGCACCGGACGGCCCGACCGGCCCTTCGCCCCCTTCGCCGCCGCGCTGCCCGCGGCGCGTGAGACCGGCGCGCGGCTCGCGGCCGGGGTCGGCTGCTCCTCCGCCCGGAACACCATGACCTGCCTGCGCGGGGTGAAGGTCTCCCGCCTGCTGGCCGCCCAGGACCCCGACCAACAGCCCGCCTACGCCACCCCGTTGCTGCCCCGCGACCCCGCGGACGCCCTCACCGCCGGCCGCGTCCACCACGTGCCCGTGCTCCTCGGCAGCAACCACGACGAGGGCAACGGCTGGGCCGCCGGCATCATGCAGGCCGGCAACCCGGTCACCCCCGAGACCTGGCCCGATGTCGTGGCCGCCTTCTTCCCCGGCCAGGCCCGCGCGAGGGCGATCGTCCACGAGTACCCCGTGACGGGGAAGGACGGCGGCCCGGTGTTCGGCGCCGTCATCGGCGACGCCGACTTCGCCTGCCCCACTCTGAGCACCGGCGACCTGCTCAGCACCCGCGTCCCCGTCTGGCGCTACGAGTTCGCGGACGAACACGCCCCGCCGCTCACCCCCGGCACCCCGCCGTTCCCCCTGGGAGCGCCCCACGCCGCCGAACTCCCCTACCTGTACGACCTCGGCGGCCGCCCCCGCACGATGACCCCGGCCCAGTGGCGCCTGGCCACCACCATGATCGACTACTGGACCCGCTTCGCCCGCACCGGCACCCCCGACACCCCCGCCGCCCCACCCTGGCCGCGCGGGACGGTGCAGTCCCTCACCCCGGACCACACCGGCCCGACCCGCACCACCGCCACCCGCCACCACTGCGCCTTCTGGAACGCCCTGCCCTGAACGGCGGACGGGGGCGGCCGGTGAACCTGGGCGGGGCACGGGGAGCCGGGGTTGACCCTCGACCTTGTGCAGGGCCCAGAGTTCAGGGCGTGGAGAACGACATGCGCAGCATCGGCGAGACGGCCCGCGACAGCGGACTGGGCGTGAGCGCCCTGCGGTTCTACGACCGTGCCGGTGTGCTCGTGCCGGCCTGGGTGGATCCGGTGAGCGGCTACCGCTGGTACGAACCCGCGCAGCTGGAGGAGGCCCGGCTGCTGGCCCGGCTGCGCCGGGCCGGGATGCCGCTGGCGGACATCCGGCTGGTGCTGGCCAGTTGGTCCGGCACGGACACCGATCTGGTCCGGAAACTGCTCACGGCCCATCTTCGCCGCCTCGAATCGGGGCTGTCCGATGCCCGCAGTGAGTTCTCCGCACTCCGAGCCCTACTCGATCAACGGGAGAACCTCATGACTTCGCTCCGCACCGCCACCGTCCGGCTGACCGTCGGCGCGCCCGAGCTGGCGGCCGCGCTGGACACCGTCCGTTTCGCGGTGAGCACCGACCCTGAACTGCCCATGCTGGGCGGGGTCCTGTTCGACATCGAGGGTGAGGACCTCCATCTCGTGGCCACCGACCGGTACCGCCTGGCCGTGGCGCGGACCGCCGTCGACGGACACGACGGGTACGACGGGAGGCGGGTACAGGTCATCGTCCCCACCCCGCTCGCCGACGCGATGCGGGCGCTGCTGCACGGCGAGGGGCCCGTGCGGTTCTCCCTCGACGGTGACCGCGTGACCCTGGAGGCCGGGGACGGGCAGGCCGCCGGTCGGTGCCTCGACCACGACTTCCCCGACTACCGCCGTCTCCTGCCCCAGGCCGGTGACCGCCGGGCCCTCGTCGAGGTCGCGGACTTCCGCAGGGCCCTGGAGACGGGTCCCGTCCGCAGCGACGAGACCGGAACGCATGACCTGAGCGTGCTCAGGGTGGAGGACGACGGCACGGTGACCGTCTGCGCCGACGGCGACGCCGGTGATCAGGGCCGCGTCGCGGTCAACCGCGGGTTCCTGCTGGACGCGCTGGCCGCCGCGGGCCGGGACCGGCTGGTGCTGGAGCTCACCGCCCCGACGGCGCCGATCGCGATCCGCCGGCCCGACGACGAGGGGGGCTTCTCGGTCCTGATGCCGGTCCGCCTGCAGGACTGACACCCGGCCGGCAGAAGGGCCGCACACGCCCTACCCCGGCGTCACCAGCCGCGCCTCGTACGCGAACACCGCGGCCTGGGTGCGGTCCCGCAGGCCCAGTTTCACCAGGATGCGGCTGACATGGGTCTTGATCGTCGACTCGGCCACCAGCAGGCGCTCGGCCATCTCCTGGTTCGACAGGCCCTGGGCGATGAGGATCAGTACCTCCGTCTCGCGGTCGGTGAGGTCGCCGTAGGCCGTGTGGGCCGAGGCCATGAGTCTCGGGGACTCGGAGAGTTTGGAGAACTCCGTGATCAGCCGCCTGGTGACCGAGGGGGCCAGCAGCGCCTCACCGGAGGCCACCACCCGTACCCCCTCGGCGAGTTGACGGGCCGAGGCGTCCTTGAGGAGGAAGCCCGAGGCTCCCGCGCGCAGGGCCTGGTACACGTACTCGTCGAGGTCGAAGGTCGTCAGGACCAGGACCTTCGCGGTGCCGTCGGACGCGACGATCTCCCTGGTCGCCTCGATGCCGTTCAGCTCCGGCATCCGGATGTCCATCAGGACCACGTCGGGGGCGAGTTCACGGACCCGGTCCACCGCCTCGCGGCCGTTGACGGCCTCACCGACCACCTCGATGTCCGGCATCGCGTTCAGCAGCACCGAGAAGCCCTCGCGGACCATCATCTGGTCGTCCGCGACCAGGACCCGGATCGTCATGCCCCACCCTCGTCCCTGAGCGGCTCCGGCAGCGGCACCGGCAGGAACACCGCCACCTCGTACCCTCCCTCGTCCGTCGGGCCCGCCGTCATCTCGCCGTTCAGCATGGAGACCCGCTCCCGCATACCGGTGATGCCGTGCCCCGCTCCGGGCGAGGGCTTCAGCAGCGACAGCTCGGGCCGCGGGCCGTTGACCACACGCAGGCCCAACCCGCCCAGGACGTATCCGATCTCGACCCGCGCGCTCGCCCCAGGCGCGTGGCGCAGGGTGTTGCTCAGTGCCTCCTGGACGATCCGGTACGCCGACAGCTCGACGCCCTGCGGGAGTTCGCGGACCGCCCCGGTGACCGCCTTGTCGACGCTCAGACCCGTTCCCCGCACATTGTCGAGGAGGCCGTCGAGGTCGGCGAGGGTGGGCTGCGGGGCGTCCGGCGCCTCGTAGTCCTCGGCGCGGACCACGCCCAGGACCCGGCGCAGTTCGGTGAGGGCCGCCACCGCGTTCTCCCGGATGGTGGCGAACGCCTTCTCCAGCTCGGGCGGCGGGTTCTCCACCCGGTAGGGGGCCGCCTCCGCCTGGATGGCGACGACCGACATGTGGTGGGCGACCACGTCGTGCAGCTCGCGGGCGATGGTCGTGCGCTCCTCCAGCAGGGTGCGGCGGGAGCGCTCGTGGGCGGTCACCGTCTGCTGGGCGGTCACCGTCCGCTGGGCGTCCCGGCGTATGTGCCAGACCGTCACGGCGAGCAGGGACAGGGCGGAGACGAACAGCAGCTCCACCGTGTTGGAGCGGTGGTAGTGCGTGCCGGCGGCGGCCTGCCACGCAAGGCCGTAAGCACCGGTCAGCAGCCACATCCACGCCGCCGCACGCGGTCTGGTGCGCGCCGCGACCACGGTGAGCACCACGAGGTGACAGACGAAGCCGCCCGCCAGCCACGGCCAGCTGCCGTCCCAGGCGTCCACCGCCGGGTAGGCCATCGCGGTGGCGACCAACGACGCCCAGAAGGCCATGACCGGCCGCACCATGGTCAGCAGGACCGGGGTCAGGGCGAGCAGGCCGATGAGGACATTGGTGCCGCCACCGCGGTCGTTGCGGTTCGCGCCGATGATCATCGCGAGCAGGCCGGCCGCCGTGATCAGCACGTGGGGCGTCCAGACCGCGTACTCCCGCAGCCGGCCGGACAGTACGCGGGAGAGCCCTCTGTCGACGGACGTCGGAGGCAGGGGACGGTAGGCGAGGAGATCACTGATCAGGTCCTGCCGCAGGCCGCGCAGGGCGCCCACGGCGGCCTTGAACTCCGGGCTGCGGGGCCTGTGCGCGTCGGACTGCCCGCCGCTGCCCACGCCGTGCGGGATGGTCATGTGCGTCTCGGTCGTATCGGTCACAGGCAAAACGGTAGGTGGGGGCCCAGGTCCCCGTCGTCACCAGTGAGACGGGTCCTTCGGCGTCCCTCTCAGGTACTACGGGTATGACCGGGCAGCAGGGCGGAGCCCCGCGACCGACCTCACCACGCCAGCTGCGCGATCTCCTCCGCCACCACCGCGCACGCGTCCGCCGCCGGGTCGATCAGGGGGAAGTGGCCGACGTCCTCCAGCAGGGTCAGGCCCACCACCTCGCCCGCCTTGGCCGCCGCGTCCGCGTACGCCTCGGCGACCGCCTCCGGGACGACCGTGTCGGTGCGGCCCTGGACGAGGGTGGTCGCGATGCCGGTGGGCAGCAGCAGTGCCGGGTCGGCGTACGGCACGCGCGCGGTGAACCCCTCGGCTCCGCCCAGGAGTTGACGGCACGCCCCGCCGCACACGTCCAGCTTGTCGGCGGCCGCGAAGTCGGCGATCGGGGCGAGGGCGACGACCCCGCGCAGGGGTGCCGGCCGGTCGATGCGCCACGCGGCGTCGGCCGGGAGGAGGTGCCGGGCCGCGGCCCACAGAGCGAGGTGGCCGCCCGCGGAGTGACCGGTGACCACCATGCGGCGCGGGTCGGCCTGCGGAAGGAACTCCCGCACGAGCGCGGGCAGCGCGTCCATCGCGGCGGCCACGTCGTCGAAGGTCTCGGGCCAGCGCCCGGCCACCGGCCCGGCGCCCCCCGCGGTGCCTCCGGCCGCGGCGCCCTGCGCGGGGAGGGAGACCCCGCCCCGGCGGTACTCCACGTTGGCCACCGCAAATCCCCGACGGGCCAGGAAGTCCGCGAACGGTGTCACATGCCGCCGGTCGTACGGTGCCCGCCACGCCCCGCCGTGCAGGACGACGACCAGCGGCGCGAGACCGCCTCCGGGAGACACCGCCACGCGCGGGGCGTAGAAGTCGATCACCTGGTCGGGGTCGTCGCCGTACGCCGCGACGGCGTCGGGGTCGACCGCCGGGTGCGAGAAGGCGGACTCCTCCTCGGCCGCGGCACGGGCTTCCGCGGCGGCACGGGCTACGGCGTCGTCCGGCATACTCCAACCTCTCAGTGACGTAACGGATCTGACGGACCGTGAAAGCATCCTGGAAGAGAATTCGGCCGTTGGCCGGGACGGTATCAGGCCCATGACGTGCGCGGACACGGGCATGTCACGCTCGGTGAGGGGTAAACGGTTCTGCTGTTTCGTTACGCTGGCGAGGTGTCCGCCCCTGCGGACACCGAGCGCACCGAGGAGTCCGACATGTCCGCCGAACCCGGCACCGTCCGTCCCGGAGGGCGTACCGCGCGTGTCCGTACGGCCGTGCTGCGGGCTGCCGGGGACGTGCTCGCCGAGCAGGGCTTCGACCGCCTCGACCTCGCCGAGGTCGCCCGGCGCGCGGAGGTCGGCAAGACGACCGTGTACCGGCGGTGGGGGACGGTCACCGCGCTGGTCGCCGACCTGCTCGCCGACATGGCCGAGCAGTCGCTGCCCCGCACCCGCACCGGCGCGGTCCGCGACGACCTGCGGGCCAACGCCCTGCTGGTCCAGCGGACGCTCGCCGATCCCCGCCAGGGCGCGCTGTTCCGCGCGGTCATCGCCGCGGCGGCCTGCGACCCGCGTACGGCCGAGGCGCTGCGGCACTTCTACGACGTACGGATCGCCGAGTGGGCCCCGTGCGTGAGCGAGGGCGTCGCGCGCGGGGAGCTCCCCGCGGGCACGGACCCGGCGACCGTCGTACGGGCGGTCTCGGCCCCCCTTTACTACGGCCTGCTCACCACCGGAACGGCCCCCGACCCGGCCGCCGCCGAACGCGCGGCGGACGCGGCGGTCGCCGCGGCGAAGGCCGGGGTGTACGTCACTCCGGCCACCCCGGCCACTCCAGCCTGACACCACGCCGAGCCGGTCAGCCGGAGAGCGTCTCCCCCAGCACCCGCGCCGCCCGCTCCACGTCCGCGAACCCGACGTACAGCGGCGTGAAACCGAACCGCAGCACGTCCGGGTGCCGGAAGTCGCCCACCACACCCCGCTCGATGAGCCGCTTCATCACCTCGCCCGCGTCCTCGCAGCGCAGCGCGACCTGGCTGCCCCGCTCCCGGTGCGCCGGGGGGGTCACACACTCGACGCGCCCCTCCTCGACGTACGACGAGACGCACTCCAGGAAGAAGTCCGTCAGGGCGATCGACTTGGCGCGCACCGCCTCGACCGACACCCCGTCCCAGACCTCAAGCGCCGCCTCCAGGGCGAGCATGGAGAGGATGTCCGGTGTGCCGACGCGGCCTCGCAGCGCGCCCTCGGCCGGGGCGTAGGACGGACTCATGCCGAACGGGTCGGCGTGCGAGGTCCAGCCCGGCAGCGGGGAGTCGAAGCGGTCCTGGTGCTCGCGGCGCACATAGAGGTACGCCGGTGAACCGGGGCCGCCGTTCAGGTACTTGTAGGTGCAGCCGACCGCGAGGTCGACGCCGTGCGCGTCGAGACCGACCGGCAGGGCGCCCGCGCTGTGGCACAGGTCCCAGACCGAGACCGCGCCCGCCGCGTGCACGGCGGCCGTGAGCCCGGGCAGGTCGTGCAGGCGCCCGGTGCGGTAGTCGACGTGGTTGAGCAGGACGGCCGCCGTCCGGTCGCTCAGCACGCCCGGCACCTCGGCCGGGGTCACCGCCCGCAGGGTGCAGCCGGTCATCCGGGCCGCGGACTCGGCGATGTACCCGTCCGTGGGGAAGGTGGTCGCGTCGACGACCACCTCGTCACGGCCGGAGTCCGGACCGCCCACGAGCCGCACCGCTCCCACAAGTGCCTTGAAGACATTGACACTTGTCGAGTCGCCGACCACGATCTGCCCGGCCGCGGCCCCGACCAGCGGGGCGATCCGGTCGCCGATCCGCTCGGGGGCGCTCCACCAGCCGCTCTCGTCCCAGGACCTGATCCGCAAGGACCCCCACTGACGGCGTACGACGTCCTCGACGCGCCCCGGGACGGCGGCCGGGAGGGCACCCAGCGAGTTGCCGTCGAGGTAGACCACCTCGTCGAGGACGAACTGCGAGCGCAGGCCCGCCAGTTCGTCACCGGCGTCCAACTCCTGTGCCTTGAAAGCGAGTTCAGACATGAGACCGCGCCGTCCACAGCTCCGGGAACACGTTCTTCCGCGCGCGCTTCTCCAGCCAGGCCACCCCGGCGGAGCCGCCCGTGCCGGCCTTGGAGCCCATCGCACGGCGGGTGGCGACGAGATGGTCGTTGCGCCAGCGCCACACCAGCTCGGCGACATCCGTCAACGCCTCGCCCAGGCGGGCGAGTTCGTCGTTCTCGGGGCCGGAGTAGAGGGCCGTCCAGGCGGCCTCGACCTCCTCCGACGGCTCGTAGCGGAGCGAGACGTCACGGTCGAGCACCGCCGCCGGGATCGCGTGCCCGCGCCGCGCGAGCAGCCGCAGCACCTCGTCGTACAGGCTCGGCTCGTGCAGCGCCTTCTCCAGCTCGGCGTGGACACGGGGCGCGCCCCGGTGCGGGACGAGCATCGACGCGGACTTGTCGCCGAGCAGGAACTCCATGCGCCGGTACATCGCCGACTGGAAACCGGAGCCCTCGCCGAGCGCCGAGCGGTAGGAGTTGAACTGCGCGGGGGTCAGCTGGCCGAGCGGCTTCCAGGAGGCGGTCAGCGCCTCCAGCTCCCGGACGGACCGCTTCAGCGCGGCAACGGCCGTGGGCACGTCGTCGGAGCGCAGCGCGGCGGCCGCGGTCTCCCACTCGTGCACGATGACGGTGAACCACAGCTCCATGACCTGGGTCGTGACCAGGAAGACCATCTCTCCGGGATCGTCGGAGAGGGTGTGCTGGAGGTGGGTGAGCACGTCCGCCTTGACGTAGTCCTCGTACGGCGTCGTGCCCTGGAAGTCGAGATGCGGGGTCTCCGGCTCCTGGGATTCCTGAGCCTCATGGGACGGCATCGCTGTCTCCTGATGTGTACTCCGGGTAGCGGTCCGCCCTGCCGTTACCGACACGGGGCCCCGGTCCCCGCCGGGCATCCTCTTCCATGCTCCCCGCAAAAGGCAAGGCCCGCCTGATCACACAGGCGGGCCCGGAAGGCGGTGACCGCTCAGCCCAGCGTCTCGGCCGCAGTGAGCGAGGAGTCCTTCAAAAACTGCGTGCAGCGCTCGTACTCCGCCTGCTCGCCGATGGCTCCGGCGGCGCGGGCGAGGCCGTGCAGGGCGCGCAGGAAGCCGCGGTTCGGCTCGTGCTCCCACGGGACCGGCCCGTGGCCCTTCCAGCCGTTGCGGCGCAGCGAGTCCAGGCCGCGGTGGTAGCCCGTACGGGCATAGGCGTACGACTCCACGACGCTGCCCCGCTCGAACGCCTCGTCGGCCAGCTGGGCCCAGGCCAGGGAGGAGGTGGGGTACTTCGCGGCGACATCCGCGGGGGCGGTGCCGTTCGCCAGGAGCTCACGGGGCTCCGGGTCGTCGGGGAGGTGGGTCGGGGGCGGGCCCCCCAGGAGGTTCTCGTGAATCGACATGGGTCCAGTTTCCCTCGCCTCAGGGTGTGTCGTTGTCCGCGGGTCCGTCGTGGCTGGTCGCGCAGTTCCCCGCGCCCCTAAAAACGGTGGGCACAGCCGAGCAGCCCTGGACTGCACCTAGTCAGGGGCGCGGGGAACCGCGCGACCAGCCCCCACCGACGCGCAGCGGGCCTACGACAGTCGCCCCCGAGCCTTCTCCCCCTCCAGCGGCGGTGCCAGGACACTTCCATGCGTCCGGCACTCCGGCCTCCGGCACCCCGCCGGCAGCGACCGCACCGTCGCGAAAGCCACCGCGGACCCCACCACCAGCACCCCCGCGCACACCGTCATCGCCCGCCCGAACGCACTGTCGAACGCCGTGGGCGACCGGTAGGCCTCCTCCCCCATCCCCGTGACCAGCGGCAGCGCAGCCACCGCGATCAGGCCCGCCGCCCGGGCCGCCGCGTTGTTGATGCCGCTGGCCAGCCCCGCCCGCGAGGCGTCCACCGAGCCCAGCACGGTCGCCGTCAGCGGGGCGACCAGGGTGACCATGCCGGTGCCGAGCACGAGCAGCGCGGGCAGCACGTCGGCCGGGTAGGAGGCGCCCGGGCCGACCCGCAGCATCAGCAGCATCCCCGCCGCGCACAGCAGCGGGCCGACGGTGAGCGGGATGCGCGGTCCGATGCGGTCGGCGAGGGCGCCCGAGCGGGCGGAGAACAGCAGCATCAGGGCGGTCGTCGGCAGCAGGGCCGTACCGGCCTGGAGGGCCGACCAGCCGACCACCACCTGGAGCTGGAGCGCGGCCAGGAAGAAGAACCCGCCGAAGGCCGCGTACACGCACAGGGTCACCAGGTTGACCGCGGTGAACTGCCGGGACGCGAAGATCCCGAGCGGCATCATCGGGTCGGGCCGCCGCTTCTCCACGGCGACGAAGGCCACCCCGGCGGCCACCCCCGCGAGCGCCGTGACGACGACCACCAGGGACCCGGAACGGGCCTCGATCAGCGCGTACGTCACCAGCGCGAGCGACAGGGCTCCCAGGACCGCGCCGAGCACGTCGAAGCGCCCGTGATCAGCGCGCCCGTCGGCCGACTCCGGTACGTGCCGTACGGCGATCGGCGCGCATACCAGCGCCAGCGGGACGTTGAGCAGGAACACCCAGCGCCAGCCGGGACCGTCCACCAGCCAGCCGCCCACGAAGGGCCCGACGGCCGCCCCGATGCCGCCGAAACCGGACCACAGGCCGACGGCCCGGCCCCGGTCGTCGGGGTGGAAGGAGGCCTGGATCAGGGCCAGGGAACCGGGTGTGAGCAGGGCGCCGCCCACTCCCTGGAGGGCTCGGGCGGCGACGAGGACACCGGCGTTCGGGGCGAGGCCGCACAGCAGGGAGGCGGCCGCGAACCAGACCACCCCGACCACGAAGACCTTGCGGCGGCCGTACCGGTCCCCGAGGGAGCCGCCGAGCAGGATCAGCCCGGCCAGCGTGAGCATGTACGCGTTGACCGTCCACTGCAGGGCGGCGAGGTCGGCGTCCAGGTCGCGGCCGATGCGCGGCAGGGCGACGTTGACGACGGTGGAGTCCAGCATCGCCATGCTGGAGCCGAGGACGGTGGTGAGCAGGATCCACTTGCCTTGCGGCGAGGCCAGCCGGACGTCGGGCATGACCCCAGGTATACAGCGAGCCCGGTGCCGTAGCACCGGGCTCACCGTAAACAGCCGCAGCGGGCCTTACTTGATCTTCGTGCCCGCCGAGCGCAGGTTCTGCGTGGCCTCGACGACACGGGCGGCCATCGAGGCCTCCGCGAGCTTGCCCCAGGTGCGCGGGTCGTAGGTCTTCTTGGAGCCGACCTCGCCGTCGACCTTCAGGACGCCGTCGTAGTTGCGGAACATGTGGTCGGCGACCGGACGCGTGAAGGCGTACTGGGTGTCGGTGTCGATGTTCATCTTGACGACGCCGTTCTCCAGCGCGGTGCGGATCTCCTCCTCCGTGGAGCCGGAGCCGCCGTGGAAGACGAAGTCGAACGGCTGGGACCCGGCCGGCTTGCCGAACTTGGCGGCCACGCCGTCGTTCAGCTCCTTCAGCAGGTCGGGGCGGAGCACGACGTTGCCCGGCTTGTACACACCGTGGACGTTGCCGAAGGAGGCGGCCAGCAGGTAGCGGCCCTTCTCGCCCAGGCCCAGCGCCTCGGCCGTACGGATGGCGTCGTCGACCGTCGTGTAGAGGGAGTCGTTGATCTCGTGCGAGACACCGTCCTCCTCGCCGCCGGTCGGGGTGATCTCGACCTCAAGGATGATCTTGGCGGCGCGGGCGCGCTCCAGGAGCTCCTGGGCGATGGCGAGGTTGTCGGCGAGGGTCTCCGCCGAGCCGTCCCACATGTGCGACTGGAACAGCGGGTTGCCACCGGCCTTCACACGCTCCTCGGACACGGCGAGCAGCGGGCGTACGTACCCGTCGAGCTTGTCCTTGGGGCAGTGGTCGGTGTGCAGCGCGACGGTGACCGGGTACTTCTCGGCGACGATGTGCGCGAACTCGGCGAGGGCCACGGAACCCGTGACCATCTCCTTCTTGTACTGGCCGCCCAGGAACTCGGCACCACCGGTCGAGATCTGGATGATGCCGTCGCTCTCGGCCTCCGCGAAGCCGCGCAGCGCAGCGTGCAGGGTCTGGGTCGAGGTCACGTTGATGGCCGGGTAGGCGAACTTGCCTGCCTTCGCCCGGTCGAGCATCTCGTTGTAGACCTCGGGGGTTGCGATCGGCATGTGTCCGCTCCTTGTATCTGCGGGTTGGCGTACTGCGTGCTTACGGCCCTGACCTAGACCTTGTGTGGGGGTTCGACGTCATCGTCGGCCCCATCTTTCCAGACTCCGCCGGATGGTCCATCCCGTGGTCAGTCCAGTCCCAGCTCGTCCTTCGAGTAGGCGAAGCGGTACGGCACGCCCGCGCCCTGTTCGATCTTCTCGGCGGCGCCCGTCGCCCGGTCCACGATCGTGGCGACCGCGACGACCTCGGCGCCCGCCTCGCGCACCGCCGCCACCGCTTCGAGCGGGGAGCCGCCGGTGGTGGAGGTGTCCTCGACGACCACGACCCGGCGGCCCGCGATGTCGGGGCCTTCCACGCGCCGCTGCATGCCGTGTGCCTTGGCCGCCTTGCGGACGACGAAGGCGTCCAGGCGCTTCCCGCGCGCGGCGGCCGCGTGCAGCATGGCGCCGGCGACCGGGTCGGCGCCCATGGTCAGGCCGCCGACCGCGTCGAACTCCAGGTCCGCGGTCAGGTCGAGCAGCACCTGCCCGACCAGCGGGGCCGCCTCGCCGTCGAGGGTGACGCGGCGCAGGTCGACGTAGTAGTCGGCCTCCAGCCCCGAGGAAAGGGTCACCTTGCCGTGCACCACGGCCTTGTCCTTGATCTGCTGCAGCAGCTCGCCGCGTAGGTCCGTCATGCCTGCCAGCTTAGAGGCGGCGCCAGCTCCAGGTCGTCGAGGCCTCCAACGGCTCCAGGGGTGTGACCAGGCGCGGCAGGGTGTTCAGGCCGTTGGGCGGCCCGGTCTGCGGCTCCACGCAGACGGCGGCCTCCTGCTCGTCGTACACCACGACCCACTCCTCGCGGCTGGCGACCTTCAGCTCCAGCTGGCCGGGCCAGGTGAGCGTGACGTCGACGCCGTCGGGCATGCCGAAGCAGTCGTCCCAGGGGCCGGGCTTCGGCTCGACGCGGTTGCCGGTGGGCAGGTGGTCCTCGCCGCGCTCCTCCTGCCAGGCGGCGGTGAAGTCGAGCCGGACGGGCTCGCCGCCGTCGAGGGTGCGGTGGAACCAGGGGTGCCAGCCGATCTGGGCCGGGAAGGAGGAGTCGTACGTCTCCACGGACATGGTGAGCGTCAGGGCGTCCGGGGTGAGCGCCGCGACCTGGGTGATGCGGCCCGGGTAGGGCCAGGGCTCGACGAGGTCGTACGTGAGGACCGCTTCGTCGGTGGACGTGCGGGCGATGCTCCAGACGCCGTCGCGGGCCGTGCCGTGGATGGCGTGCGGCGGGGAGCTGAGCGGCATCTGGTGGACGTCGGCGCCGTCACGGAACCGTCCGTCCCGGATGCGCCCGCACCAGGGGACCATCGGGAAGCAGCCGAACCGGTCGCCCTGGCGCAGGAGTTGGACGCCTCCGACCCGAAGTCCCCCGACCCGTCCGCCGTTTCCCGGCTGCAAGGTCACTTCCGCGTCGCCCGCGGTCAGTGTGATGTCTTCTTGGCTCACGGGACGACCCTACTCAACGGCACCTCAACGGCGTTTCCTCAGTGCCCTTCCGACCACGATCGCCGATACCAGGACCGCTGCCGCCGTCGGCGCCGCCCAGCGCAGGGCCGCGCTCGATGCCACCGTCTGGGGCGCGGGGACGGGGGCGTAGCGGCCCCGCGGGGGCGCGTGGTCGACCTCCTCCGCGCTGCGGCCGATCATGGTGCGGCGGGCGTGGGCCGCCTCGGCCGGGGGGCCGACGGGTTCCGTGAAATCGTCGACGAGGGGTGCCGGGGGCTCCTCGGCGGCCTCCACGGCCTCCGGTGTCCGCGGCTGCGGCTCCCGCTGTTCCGGCTGTTCCGGCTGCTCCTGCTGCTCCGGTCGCTCCCGCCGTTCCAGTTGCTCCCGCTGCTCCGGTTCCCTCTGCGCCTCGCCCAGCGCCTCTGCGAAACGGTTCAGCAGGCGTACGACCGCGGAGCCCACGGCGTCCGGCGGGAGCTCGGTGACGCGGCCGTCCGCCGTGGCCGTGCCGCCGAAGGTCACGGTGGTGCCGCCGTCCGTGTCGCGCAGGCGCAGCGTGAGGGCGAGTTTGACCGAACCGGTGCCGCGGGTCTCGGTGGCGTCGCCCTCGACGACGTAGGAACCGTCGTCCCGGGCGGAGACGTGGACCGCTCCCCGGTAGGTGATGGAGTGGCTGCCGACCCGCATCTTCAGGCGCCCGGCGACGGGGTCCGCACCGGCGTCCTGCTGGAGCCCGGGAACCGCCCGGGCCACCCTGCCGGGGTCCCCCAGGGTCTCCCTCAGCCGCTCGACCGGAACCGGAACGAACACCTCATGCTCCATGGTTGCCGAGCCTACCCAGGGCCGCCGGTCATGCACCCCCGTTGGTGGAAAGTGACCCGCTGTTCCGCCCGGGGGCGCGGATCAGTAGCGCGGATGCACCAACGTCGAGGCCGCCAGCCCCCCGACCCGGGTCGCCTCCGCCGCCCGTTGCTCCGCCCGCAGGGACCCTTGCGTCAGGGTCGCCGGCCGCGGCCCCCGGGGGTCCAGGCCGAGCACCGGGCGGCCTTCCCGCGAGGCCAGCACGAACCCCCAGTCACGGGGGGCGCGGGACGCTCCGGCCGTGCGCCCGGGACCCGCGGCGGAACCGGAGTGGCGGCCCTCGACGCGGTAGGGCGTGGTGCGCAGGCCCGCCGCGCGCAGGGTCGCGTCCACCGTCCAGAAGACACGGGGACGGGAGGAGACCGGCCCCGCGTGCACGACGAGACGGCCGCCCGGGGCCAGGACGCGGCGGACGAGGCCGTAGAACTCCTCCGAGTACAGCTTGGTGCTCGCGGTGACGCCGGGGGCGGGCAGGTCGGCGATCACCACGTCGTACGACGGCACGGGCGCCGGGCTCCGCAGCCGGCGGAACGCGTCCTGCGTGCTCACGTGGACACGCGCGTCGCCGTACACGTGACCGTTGAGCCGGGAGAGCGCCGGGTCGCGGCGGGCCAGGTCGACCACCGCGGGGTCGAGCGCCACGATGTCGACCCGCCGCACACCTCGGTACCTGAGCACCTCGCGGGCGGCGAGTCCGTCGCCGCCGCCGAGGACGAGCACCCGCGCGCGGGGGCCGTCCATCGCGGGGTGGACGAGGGCCTCGTGGTACCGGTCCTCGTCGCCGCCGCTGACCCTGAGGCGGCCGTCGACGTACACGTCGAGGGGGCGGCCGTCGGTGCCTCCGCTGAGGGCGATCTCCCTGACGCCGGTCTGCAGGGCGACGCGCACGTCCTTGCCGTAGACCGCCTCCCGCGCGGCCCGCTCGAAGTCGTCGACGAGGACGGTGGCGGTGGCGAGGACACCGAGCACGGCGAGGTTGGCGACCAGCAGCAGCCAGCGGGCCCGATGGGTCAGGTCGCGGCGGAACAGACCGAGGACCAGGGCCCCGCCCGCGATCGCGTTGACCGCGCCGGTGAGCATCGCGCCGGTCAACTGGCCCAGCAGGGGCAGCAGCAGGAACGGGAAGGCCAGGCCGCCGACCAGTGCGCCGACGTAGTCCGCGGCGAACAGGTCGGCCACCGCGCCGCCCGCGTCCTGGCGGCGGATGCGCTGGATCAGCTCCATCAGCAGGGGGACCTCGGCACCGATGAGCAGACCGATGGCGAGGGAGAAGGCGACCAGGAGCCAGCGCGGACCGCTCGCCCACAGCCCGCCCCAGTCACCCGTCCACGCGAACACGGCGTACAGCGCCATCGCGCTGCACCCGCCGACCAGTGCGAGCAGCGCCTCCAGGGCGCCGAAGGCCACGGCCGCGTGCCGGCGCAGCCGCTTGGCCGCCAGCGAGCCGATGCCCATCGCGAAGACCATGACGGACAGCACCACGGACGCCTGGGTGACCGAGTCACCGGTCAAGTACGAGGCGAGGGCGACCAGTTCGAGCTCGTACACCAGTCCGCAGGCCGCGCAGACGAAGACACAGGCGAGGACGAGGAACCGGCCTGTGTCGGGGCGGACCGGCAGCCGCGCGGGCCCGACCCAGGGCGGCGGAGCGCCGGGCGGGGCGGGGGCGTGCGGCTCGATCACGGTGCGACGTTACGTCACGGGTACGGCACGCTTCGTCACCCACACGTGTGGAACTGGGAGTGAACCGGGAGAACAGGGGTTTGTGTGGCTCAGCCCGACGTCCCCACCGGGACCCGGACCCCGACGCGCGTCCGCGTGGCCACCAACTGCCCGTCCTGCGGATACGCGTGCCAGGTCCGCCAGTGCACCTGTCCCTCGTACCGCTGTGCCAGCAGCGCGGTGAACGCGTGGGGGCTGCCGGGAAAGACCCCGGCGAGGCCGTGCGGATGGTCGGACACCAGCGCGAGCAACTCCTGTGCCCGGCCCGCGAACTGACCTGGTGACAGCGCTTCGACGCGCGCGGCGAACTCGTACTCCCAGTTCCCCACCCGCTTGGCCACGCCCAGCGGCAGCGGCGTACTGCTGCCGGCGATGCACGCCACCGTCTCCGAACACATGCCCCGGTCCTCCTCCAGGAGCACTTGGTGGGACGCGCCGAGGAGTCTCAACTGAAGCTTCGCTCCGTCGATTTCGAGGTCGAGCGTGGCGAGGGCGGGCAGCGGCTCACGCCCCAGGGCCCAGGCGAGGTCGGCCGCGCGCGTGTCGGTGTACGAGGTGTTCAGGGTCGTGAGCATGGATCGGCTCCGCTAGCACGCAAAGAAAGGGTGGTGTGGGGTTCCGGCGCACCCGGGCGACTGTGGGGGGATCGGCCCGGTCAGCCCAGTCGGGAGGTCAGGACGCGTCCTTGTCCGTAGGACGTCCGAGGGGCTGCGTTGGTGAGTTAGAGGGAATCATGAACGGCGATGCCGCCACAGGGTTTTTACCCAACTTCGTGGGGTTTCCATCCCTGCGTGGGCTCCCCAGCTCATCTGTTCAACCACGGCGCACGCCACGGCGGCCGGAGTGCGCGCCGGGGCACCGGAGCGCCGGAGTGAAGATGCGACAAGCGGGGGCGTGCGACCCGACCCAGGTCCGGACACACGCCCCCGCGCTCCCCCGTGCTCGGATGCGGTTCCCCCTGCTGGAGCTCAGCTGCCCCGTGTCAGCTGCCTCCCCCGCATCCGCCCCCGCCGCCGCAGGACGACCCGCCACCACAGGACGACCCACCGCCGCAGGAGTGCCCGCCACCGCAGGAGTGCCCACCGTGGTGCCCTCCGCTGTGGCCCCCGGAGCTCCCGCCCGACGAACCGCACGTCGAGCCGGCACCCGTCGCGCCTCCGGCCCACCAGCTGTCCCGGTGCGCCCGGGACCGGCCCCCGCGGGGCCCCTTGACCAGCTTGACGCGCTGCTTCTTGTTCGCGGCGGACACGAGAGTCCCGACGAACAGGACCGCGAACACCGCCAGGATGATGCCGATGACCATGGCTCACCCTCCTTCCGTTACCCCCCGAAGCGACCCCCCGTGGGCGCCTCGCCGGTTGCGTGAGCTGGAGATGCCCTTCCGGGTCACGGGCCAAAGCAGAGTTGAGGAACTCCAGAGCTTGGGCGCAGGATGACCGGCATGACCTCCAGCGCGCGCCCCCTGCTCAACCGCCGTCTCGCCGAGTTCGGGACGACGATCTTCGCCGAGATGTCCGCCCTGGCCCTGCGGACCGGCTCGATCAACCTGGGTCAGGGCTTTCCCGACACGGACGGCCCCGAGGAGGTCAGGGAGGCGGCGGTGCGGGCGCTGCGCGACGGACGCGGCAACCAGTACCCGCCGGGTCCGGGCGTCCCCGAGCTGCGCACCGCGGTCGCCGCGCACCAGGAGCGCCGCTACGGCCTGTCCTTCGACCCTGACACCGAGGTCCTGGTCACGGCCGGGGCCACGGAGGCGATCGCCGCCGCCCTGCTGGCGCTCGTGGAGCCGGGTGACGAGGTCGTCGCACTGGAGCCGTACTACGACTCCTACGCGGCCTGTATCGCGATGGCGGGCGGGACCAGGGTCCCGGTCACCCTGCGGCCTCACTTCGACGGGGGTGCCCGCTTCCGCCTGGACCTCGACGAGCTGCGCGCCGCGGTCACCGACCGGACCCGTCTCCTCCTCATCAACACCCCGCACAACCCCACCGGCACGGTCCTCACCCGCGCGGAGCTGACGGCGATCGCCGAACTGGCCGTGGAGCGGGACCTGCTGGTGGTCACGGACGAGGTGTACGAGCACCTGGTCTTCGACGAGGCCGAGCACCTGCCCCTCGCGACCTTCCCGGGGATGCGGGAGCGCACGGTCACGATCGGCTCCGCAGGCAAGACCTTCTCCTTCACCGGCTGGAAGGTCGGCTGGATCACGGCCCCACCCGCCCTGGTCTCGGCGATCCGCTCGGCCAAGCAGTTCCTGACCTACGTCTCCTCCGGCCCCTTCCAGTACGCGGTCGCCGAGGCGCTCGCCCTGCCCGACAGCTACTTCACCGCCTTCCGCGAGGACATGCGGGCCAAGCGGGACCTGCTGGCGAGCGGTCTGGAGGAGGCGGGCTTCACGGTCTTCAAGCCCGCCGGAACGTACTTCATCACCACCGACATCCGCCCCCTCGGCGAGAGCGACGGCTTCGCCTTCTGCCGCGCCCTGCCCGAACGCGCGGGGGTCGTCGCCATCCCGAACGCGGTCTTCTACGACCACCGGGAGGAGGGGGCACCGTTCGTGCGGTTCGCATTCTGCAAGCAGACGGGCGTCCTGACGGACGCTGCAGACCGACTCCGCAAGGCATTCGTACGCTGACCACCGCCCCGGGGCCACTCGTCGGAGGCTGTTCGGTGTCCTTCGGGTGCCACGGGGAGGCGTACACAAGGATCACAGTCGAGCTGACCGGGCTGACCGGGTAGCGGACGCTACTGCCGGTCCGGGTCCTGGCCGCCACCGTGGCCCGGACCGGCGCCGGGCCCGCGGCCGCCGCCAAGGTCGCTTTCCAGTACAAGCGGGCGGGAACCACCACCTGGAAGCCCCAGTCGACCGTCACCGCGGCCAAGAGCCTGACGTGGGCGTCCTCGACCAGCAAGGCTCTGACGTCGCACGTCCGGGCCGTACTTCGCGGGGCCGTCCCGGCGACTTTGGACCAACCGAAAAGTTACCCACAGGCTGTGGACGGGAGCGGCGCTCGCCCCGCTCGCACCGGCGCTGGTGCCGAAAGCGGGAGAGCCCGGCCCCGGCACGCGGCCGTGGTGGCCGGTGCCCTGGCCGGGCTCTCGTTCGCCTACGGCGCGTATCTGGTCGTACTCGCCGATACGCCCTGGTAGCGGGAGGAACGCCTACTCGTCGTCCTCGGGCTTCTCGGCGTCGTTGACCTCCTCCTCGAGGCCGAGCTGCTCGACGAGCCACTTGTCGAACTCGATGGCGGCGCGCACCCAGCTCACGGTCGAGGAGACGAAGTGCTCCAGGCTGACGCCGGTGCCGATGAGCATCTGCGCCTCACCGATCAGACGGACGGTGCCGTCGTCATGGGTGTGGCTGTAGACCTTGGGCCACAGGGTGCGCCGGTTCCAGTCGTCGATGGACTCCAGCAGCGTGGGCTTCTCGTCGATCTGGTGGGGCCGGTCGTAGAACGTCCGCACCGAGAAGACCTGCTGGTCACCCTCGCCGCGGAACATGAAATACGTACGGAACTGCTCCCACGGCGCCGCGAGGTCACCCTCGTCGTCGACGACATACTTCAGCTCCATCTGGTCGAGGAGCTGCTTCACGAGATCCTGATCCGGGACGACGGGGCCCGCCGGTCCTTGGGGCTGCGGCTCGGGCTGGCCCCCGAAGTTCGGAATCGAGGACGGATCGATGGTCACCGTGAATTTCCCTTCGTACGGATTCCGCCATCCTCCCCCATGCGGGGAGGGGGGTGGCAAGCCCAGACGGACCCTGTCCTCCCAGGGCTGACATGATCCGGTCAGCCACGTAGACCACGTGTCGAGGAAACGGGGATGGCATGACACAGACGCCGACCGAAACGATGACGGAACAGGCCGGGACGGGCAGGACCAGATGGGGGGTCCTCCTGGCGATCCTGGCCGTGCCGACGCTGGTGGTGGCGGCCCTGATCGCGCTGCTGGTCGCCTGGCTCTTCACGGACGACTCGGTCGCCGCGGATGTGAAGAAGACCTCGTGCTCCGAGGCGCTGGCCTTCGGCGGGGCGAAGGTGCCGGCGGGGACGCGTGACGCCTGGTGCGGGATCCAGGCCGGCCCTGAACCCCGCTACGAGGCGCGTTTCCTGATGCCGCGCGGCGAGATCGACGCCTGGGTGGCGGCCACCTTCCCGCAGGGGCCGAAACTGCGGACCACGCAGTGCGGCGACGCCCAGGTCGACGCGTGTCTGAGCGCGGGCCCGGTCGCCGGGCGGCCGGCCTCCGTGCAGATCGAGATCACCCACGACAGCCGCAAGTGGTCCGAGGTGCAGTTCGAGGCGTCCGCACCGTGATGACGAGGGGGCGCCGCCGCCCCCTCCTCACCCTGCCCCTCAGAGCGTCTTGCCGGTCGCCGGACCCACGATCAGCCCGTCGCCGAAGGCGTCCACCCGGACCGTGTCGCCGTCCTTGACCTCGCCGGACAGAATCTCCTTGGCGAGCCGGTCGCCGATCGCGGTCTGGACGAGGCGGCGCAGCGGGCGGGCGCCGTAGGCCGGGTCGTTGCCCTCGTCGGCGAGCCAGGCGAGGGCCTCGTCGGTGATCTCCAGGGTGAGCCGGCGCTCGGCGAGCCGCTTCGCGAGCCGGTCGATCTGGAGCCGCGCGATCCGGCCGAGCTCGTCCTTGGTCAGGGCGGAGAAGACGACCAGGTCGTCGAGCCGGTTGAGGAACTCCGGCTTGAAGGAGGCCCGGACCACCTCCAGGACCTGTTCCTTCTTCTCCGTCTCGCTGGTGATCGGGTCGACCAGGAACTGGCTGCCCAGGTTGGACGTCAGCACCAGGATGGTGTTGCGGAAGTCGACCGTACGGCCCTGACCGTCCGTCAGGCGGCCGTCGTCCAGCACCTGGAGCAGGATGTCGAAGACCTCCGGGTGGGCCTTCTCCACCTCGTCGAGCAGCACCACGCTGTACGGCCGCCTGCGCACCGCCTCGGTCAGCTGGCCGCCCTCCTCGTAGCCGACGTAGCCGGGAGGCGCGCCGACGAGCCGGGCGACGGTGTGCTTCTCGCCGTACTCGCTCATGTCGATGCGGACCATGGCCCGCTCGTCGTCGAAGAGGAAGTCGGCGAGCGCCTTGGCGAGTTCGGTCTTGCCGACGCCGGTGGGACCGAGGAAGAGGAAGGAGCCGGTGGGCCGGTCGGGGTCGGCGATCCCGGCCCGGGTGCGCCGTACGGCGTCGGAGACGGCCCGCACGGCCTCGCCCTGGCCGATGAGGCGCTTGCCCAACTCCTCCTCCATGCGCAGGAGTTTCTGCGTCTCGCCCTCCATGAGGCGGCCGGCCGGGATGCCGGTCCAGGCGGCGACGGTGTCGGCGATGTCGTCGGCGCCGACCTCCTCCTTGACCATGGTGTCCTTGGCGGCCTCCTCCTCGGCCTCGGAGGCGGCCTCCAGGTCCCGTTCCAGGGTGGGGATCTCGCCGTAGAGCAGCTTGCTGGCGGTGTCGAAGTCGCCGTCGCGCTGGGCGCGTTCGGCCTGACCGCGCAACTCGTCCAGCTTCTCCTTCAGTTCACCGACCCGGTTGAGGGACTGCTTCTCCTTCTCCCAGCGGGCGGTCAGGCCCCGCAGCTCCTCCTCCTTGTCGGCGAGGTCGCGGCGCAGCCGCTCCAGGCGCTCGCGGGAGGCCGGATCGGTCTCCTTGACCAGGGCGAGCTCCTCCATCTTCAACCGGTCGACCCCGCGCTGGAGTTCGTCGATCTCGACGGGCGAGGAGTCGATCTCCATGCGGAGCCGGGAGGCCGCCTCGTCGACCAGGTCGATGGCCTTGTCGGGCAGGAAGCGGGAGGTGATGTACCGGTCGGAGAGGGCCGCGGCGGCCACCAGCGCGCTGTCGGCGATCTGGACCTTGTGGTGGGCCTCGTAGCGCCCCTTGAGCCCGCGCAGGATGGCGATGGTGTCCTCGACGCTGGGCTCGGCGACCAGCACCTGCTGGAAGCGGCGCTCCAGGGCGGGGTCCTTCTCGATCCGCTCGCGGTACTCGTCGAGGGTCGTCGCACCCACCATCCGCAGCTCACCGCGGGCCAGCATGGGCTTGAGCATGTTGCCGGCGTCCATGGAGGAGTCCCCGCCGGCGCCCGCGCCCACGACCGTGTGCAGCTCGTCGATGAAGGTGATGATCTGCCCGTCGGAGTCCTTGATCTCGGCGAGGACGGTCTTCAGCCGCTCCTCGAACTCACCGCGGTACTTGGCGCCGGCCACCATGGCACTCAGGTCGAGCGACACGAGCCGCTTGTCCTTGAGCGACTCGGGCACGTCCCCCTTGACGATCCGCTGGGCGAGGCCCTCGACGACGGCGGTCTTGCCGACGCCGGGCTCGCCGATGAGGACGGGGTTGTTCTTCGTACGGCGGCTCAGCACCTGCACGACCCGGCGGATCTCCTGGTCGCGGCCGATGACGGGGTCGAGCTTGCCGTCGCGTGCGGCGGCGGTGAAGTCGGTCCCGAACTTCTCCAGGGCCTTGTACTGCCCCTCGGGGTCGGCGGTGGTCACCCTGCGCCCTCCTCTGGCCTTCTGGAAGGCGTCGATCAGCTTCTTCGGGGTGGCGCCCTGCTCGGTCAGCACCTCGGCGGCCGGGCCGCCCTTGGCGGCGATGCCGACGAGCAGGTGCTCGGTGGAGAGGTACTCGTCGCCGAGGTCCTTGGCACGGGCCTGCGCGTCGGCGATGACGGCGAGCAGGTCCCGGTTGGGCTGCGGGGGCGCGACGGTGGACCCGGCCACGCTGGGCAGCGCGCCGAGCACCTTCTCGGCCCCGGCCCGCACGGCGGCCTGGTCGGCGTCCACGGCGGCCAGCAGGTCGGTGATGTTCTCGTTGTCCTGCCGCTGGCCTTGCCCCTGGAGCAGCGCGAGGAGCAGGTGGGCGGGGGTGAGGTCCGGGTGTCCCTCGGTCACGGCCCGGTTGCCGGCCGCGTTGATCGCGTCCCGGCTCCGGTTGGTCAGCTCGGCATCCACGTGTCCGTACTCCTCCTCGGTGTCAGCTCCTGTACCGACTCCTGTTACTGACTCAGCCAGCGTACATAAAGTTGAGTCTATTCCACTCAAGGCAGTCCACGGGAGGGATGAGGGGACTAGCTTTCCCGGCATGACCTCCTACGCCCAGGATCCGGGTGCCCCGGACCCGTCGTTCCTCAGCTTCTGGCGCGAACGGCATCTGTGCACACTGACGACACCACGCCCGGACGGGAGCCCGCACGTGGTGCCCGTCGGGGTGACATACGACCCCGAGGCCCGTCTTGCTCGGGTGATCACGAGCCGGACCAGCGCGAAGGCACGGCACGTGCTGGCGGCCGGAGAGGACGGGGTCGCGGTGGCGGTGTGCCAGGTGGCGGGGCGGCGGTGGGCGACGCTGGAGGGGCGGGCGCGCGTGCGCACCGAGCCGGACCGGGTGGCGGAGGCGGTGCGCCGGTACGCCGAGCGCTACGAGCGGACGCCGGCGCCGAACCCGCTGCGGGTGGTCATCGAGATCTCGCTCACGAGAGCGATGGGGCATTTCTGAGCCACAGCGCGATCGGCCGATACCCCGAAATGTCGCCCAAAACTGCAGCGGCGTCACCGTGTTCAGGTCACGGTGACGCCGCTGCGGGGGGAAGCACCTGAGCGATCTGTTACGACGGGGGAATCGCGTCAGGCACTGCGGGGGGTGGCTGAGATGGTCCGCGGGGTGGGGGTTTCCGGTTCCACCAGCCGATGGTCTCGTTGGTCCAGATTCACAAAGATCATTCCGTACCGGATGGCACATCGAACGGGCTGCGGCGCCCCCCGAGGCCGCCGCAGACACCGATACGCCCGTACGTCCTCGTCCTCGTCCCGCGTGACGACCACCGGTTCGCCGAAGACAGTCACCATCAACGAGTCACCGGAGTGGGGGATCGCGGTGACGAGGTCGATGAAGTGCCAGCCGGAGCGGTAGGCGGTGGCCATTTCTCTGCGGAAGGAGCGGTCGTCGGGTGGAGTAGTCATGTCAGTCCCAGACCGTGTCCGCCGGGAAAGCCTGTGCTTCGTCGCCGGCGACCACGGTTTGCGCGGTCCCGGCCCCACCCACTCCATGAACGTCGCTCTTCGCGCCGGAGAGGCCGGCGAGTGCGCCGAGAGCCACAACGGTGGAGAAGGCGGCGACAAGCACCGAGCGAAGCATTCTGTTACGCATAGTCGGCTTCGTCCTCACTTGAAGGTCCCCTTTTCCCCCGTCGAGTAAGACGATGGCTCATTCGGGCACGTCATGGCCACACGAACGGTGCATCATGTTCCTGCATGTTCAGGACCCTGGGGGGTGGAAATTTGGTATCGAATGGGACAAAGGTGACACATCCCCATGCGGTGACCGAGTTGTGTGAAGAAGGTGGCCGTCTTTACGCCAACGCTCTGCGGACAGGACGCGTCTCCCGAGCGGACACGGAGTCGGTTCCCTGTCTGCTGGACTTCGCCCTTCTGCACCCCGACCCGGACGACGCGAACTGGATGCTTCCGGTTCCGCCTTCGGTCGCGCTCGCCCAGCGTCTCAACCCGCTGGAACACGAGATCACCGAGCGCAGACGCATGTCGATCGAGCTGGCCGACGCCTTCGAACCGTTCATGGCGCTCAGCGCCCAGCAGGTGGCGCCGGCGCACTCGATCACGGTCCTGGAGGGGCTGGACCGGATCAACACGGCGCTCGACCTGGCGACGTCCCAGTGTCAGTCCGAGGTGCTCACGGTCCAGCCGAGCCGAGGCCAGCGTCCCGAGAACCGGCTCATCGAGGGGCTGGAACGGGACAGGACCCTCATCGAGCGGGGCGTCCGGATCCGGACCCTCTACCAGCACGTCGCCCGGTACAGCCCCGAGCGGCTGGCCTACATGGAGCAGTTCGCCGACGGCAAGGTGGAGTACCGCACCATCGACGAGCTGGTGGAGCGGCTCATCATCTGCGACGAGACGGTGGCCTTCATCCCGGTCCGGGACGACCGGCAGGTCGCCCTGGAACTGCGGCACCCGGGTCTGGTCGGCTATCTGGTCAAGGTCTTCGAGTTCATGTGGAGCCGGGCGGTCCCGCTCAGTGCCGGCGCCCCCTACGAGACCGCGCCGGACGGCATCACGGACATCCAGCACTCCATCGCCAAACTCCTCGTCGAGGGGCACGTCGACGAGGCGATCGCCCGCCGCCTGGGCATGAACGTACGCACCTGCCGCGCCCACATCGCCAAGCTGGCGACCGTCCTGGGCAGTGGGAGCCGCGCTCAACTCGGCTTCCTCATCGCGCAGTCGGGGCTCCTCGACCAGAGCAAGCCGGCATCGGAGGGGGACGCCCGTCCGTGACCGGGGCCCACACGCGAGCAGGAGGGGAGTGACCGAGTGAGCACGGTGCCCCATCCCGAGCACGGCGTGGAGAACCTGTGCGCGGCAGGGACGGAGCTGTACGCGCGTGCCCTGCGCGAGGGGTACGTGCCCGGCGCGGACGCCGGGGAAGCGCCCTGTCTGCTCGACTTCGGGCTCCTGCACCCGGCCGTCACGGACCCGGAGCGGCTGGAACCGGTCGCCCCCGCCGTCGCCCTGCACCGCATGCTGCGGATCGCGGAGGAGCGCGTCGCGGACGAACGGCGTCGCGAGGCCCTGCTGGCCGAGACGTTCGAGCCGCTGATGCGGATCGACGGCGGCCGTACGGGCGCCGCCGACTCCTCGTCGATCAGTGTCCTCAGCGGTCTCGACCTGATCAGCCGGGTCATCGGTCAGGCCGTCGCCGCGGGTTCCGAACTGCTGGCCGTCCAGCCGAACACCAGCGACAGACACGCCCAGCAGCCCCCGCCCGTACATGTCGAGGCCTTCGACCGCGACCAGGCCCTGCTCGACCGCGGCGGCCGAATCCGCACCCTCTACCAGCACACCCTCCGGCACGCGCCGAGCATCGTGGCCCGCTACGAACGGCTGAACGGCGATGTGGAGGCCCGCAGCCTGGACGAGGTGACGGAGCGTCTGATCATCGTCGACCGGGCCGTGGCCTTCATCCCCGCCAACAAGGACCGCACCCTCGCCCTGGAGATCCGCCACCCCGCCCTGGTCGCCTTCTTCGTCACCGCCTTCGACCGGCTGTGGCGGCTGGCCACCCCGATGTACCCGGAGGCGGTGCAGCAGCCCGCGCGGGGCGGCATCACCCCCCGCCAACGGGCCATCGCCGCCCTCCTCGTCGAGGGCCACACCGACGCCGTCATCGCCGACCGGCTCGGCATGAACATCCGCACCGCCCGCGTCCACATCGCCAAACTCGCCGCCACCCTCGGCAGCGAGAGCCGCGCCCAGCTCGGCTACCTCATCGGGCAGTCCGGCATTCTCGGCCAGGAGGACACGGGCGAGTGAGCACGGCGGCGGCGGTCCATCGGGAGCACGGCCCGCAGGACCCGTGCCCGGAAGGCGTCGAGCTCTACGCGCGCGCCCTGCGCGAGGGCGGCATCGACAGCCAGGACGCCTCGCCCGTGCCCTGTCTCCTCGACACCGGGCTGCTGCGGCCCGACGCCCGGGACGCCGGCCGGCTGGAAGCCGTACCGCCCGCCCTCGCGCTGCACCGCATGCTCCGCGCCACCACGGACCGCGTGGCGCACGAGCGGTGGCGCGAGGAGCGGCTCGCCGAGGCGTTCGCGCCGCTCCTGCGGATCGACGGGCGCGGCACGGCGGCCGCGGAGAACCCGGCGATCAGGGTCGTGAGCGGGACGGGCCCCATCAACGAGGCCATCACCGAGGCGATGACCGGCGTCGCACGCGAACTGCTGTGCGTGCAGCCCAACGTCCACTACAGCGACAGCCGGGGCGCGGCCGCCCAGGCGGTGGCGATGGACCGGGACCAGGCGCTGCTCGACCGCGGCGCCCGCATCCGCACCCTGTACCAGCACACCCAGCGCCACATGCCGCTGGTCCTCGCCCGTTACGAACAGCTGCGCGGTGACGCCGAGGCCCGCTCCCTGGACGAGGTCACCGACCGGCTCATCGTCGCCGACCGGGACGTGGCGTTCATCCCCGCCGGCGAGGACGGCACCATCGCGCTTGAGGTGCGGCACCCGGCCCTGGTCGAGTTCCTGGCGACCACGTTCTACCGCCTGTGGTGGCAGGCCACGCCCATGTATCCGCAGACCGTCCACCGGCCGAGCCTGAACGGCATCACCCCCCGCGGGCGGGCCATCGCCGCCCTCCTCGTCGAGGGCCACACCGACGCCGTCATCGCCGACCGGCTCGGCATGAACATCCGCACCGCCCGCGTCCACATCGCCAAACTCGCCGCCACCCTCGGCAGCGAGAGCCGCGCCCAGCTCGGCTACCTCATCGGACGGTCCGGGATTCTTGACCGGGGAGCGTGATCGAGGGGACGGCCGTCGGACCGTCCAGGCCCACCTGCGCTATCCGGACGCCCAGTTGCGTACGACTGGCCGCCCCGAGCGTCTCCGAAAGCCGCGCGATGTGGGCCCGGCAGGTGCGCACGCTGATCCCCAGCCGTTCCGCGATCACCGCGTCCTGGTGGCCCTCGGCCAGCAGGGCGGCGATGGACTGCTCGCGGTGGGAGATGCCCTCGATGCCGGTGTCGGGCAGGGGGGCGGTGAGGGGGATCGCCAGGCGCCACAGCCGCTCGAAGACCGTCACCAGGTACTCCACCAGCGCCGGGTGCCGTAGTTCCAGGGCGAGGGTGCGGTCGGCGTTGGCGGGGATGAAGGCCACCGTGCGGTCGAAGAGGATCAGCCGGTCGATGACCTCGTCCAGTGTCCGCGCCTGGACCGTGCCGCCCATCAACTCCAGGTAGTTCAGGAGCCCTTGGCCGTGCCGGGCGACATGCGTGTACAGGTCCCGCATCCGCACGCCCCGGCCGCGCAGCGCCAGCGCCCGGTGCAGACCCTCCGTCAGCTCGTGCTCGGGACGGATGCCGCCGGGCTGGACCGTGAGGACCTCCGTCGTGCACGCCTCGGTCGCCTCGTCCATCGCGGCCTGGATCCGGGAGAGGCCGTCGAGGACCCGGATCGCGGTCCCCTCACCGGCGCCCGGCACGACGCTGGGCCCGAGTCCCGCGTAACGCTCCACCGCCGCGACCGCCGCCCCCACCCGCCGCTGGCTCGCGCTGACCTCGTCGTGGACACCGCGCAGCAGCCGGGTCATGACCTCCTGCGGTGCCGTCGGCACCAGCCAGTCCATGTCGTCGGGGTCCGGGTGCAGCAGGGCCAGTTCCAGCAGACAGGGCACCGGCTCGGCGTCGGCGCGCGGCACACGGCCGCGCCGTACGGCCCGGGAGTACACCCGGTCCCCGGCCTCGCACAGCCGGTCAGCACCGTGTGGATGGTCGTCCGCCCCGAGCCCGGCCATTGCCCATCCCACCCCCGGTTCCAGCGTCTACCGCCCTCTTGTCCTGTTCCCCATCGGAGCGTCGAAGCCCCCTCGGCTCCGCAACTATGCGCGGCCCGGACCGGCTCCGCAACACGGCTCCCCGGGCCCAGGGCGGAGAAAACGACCGGTATTGACCGTTACCTACGGCCCTCCACCCGCCCGTCTGCAAGAAGCTGATGGTGGTGCGGCCACCCTCACGAGTGCATCGTGAAGCTCCTTTCCCCACGGACGGAACCATCCGCTCCGCGCGTCAACTCCCGGAAACCCCACGGTGATCACTCCGTTACCCGCCGCACTTAACGTCAGGCCATGGCGGACATATTTGACGCGTACGCGCTGGCCGACGCGTGGGACGAGATGTTCGAGCGGCCGGGTGAGGTCAGGACCGCCTACGAGCCGGTGCTGGCGGCGCTTCAGCCGATCGAGCCGGGTGAACTGCGGTTCCGGGCCGACCAGATGGCCCGCGCCTTCACCGACCGGGGCGTGACCTACGCCTTCGCGGGCGAGGAACGGCCCTGGCCGCTGGACCTGGTGCCCAGGATCCTGGACGCCCTCGAATGGGATCTCATACAACGCGGGGTGGGCCAGAGAGTCAGGGCCCTGGAGGCCTACCTCGCCGACGCCTACGGACCGGCCCGTGCCTTCGAGGACGGGGTCGTGCCCTGGCGACTGCTGCTGAACTCCCCGCACTTCCACCGCGCCGCGCACGGGCTCGAACCCGTGGGCGGTGTGCGCATCCATGTCGCCGGCATCGACCTCGTACGGGACGAACAAGGCGACTTCCGGGTCCTGGAGGACAACGTCCGGGTGCCCAGCGGCGTGTCGTACGTGATCGAGAACCGGCGCGCCATGACCCGGGTCTTCCCCTCCCTCTTCGCCGAGCAGCACGTGCTTCCTGTCGACGGTTACGCGCAGAAGCTGCTCGCCGCCCTGCGCGCCGCCGCGCCCGACGGCGTCCAGGACCCCCGGGTCGTGGTCCTCACCCCCGGCCCCAGCAACGCCGCCTACTTCGAACACGCCCTGCTCGCGCGGCTGATGGGCGTGCAACTGGTCGAGGGGCACGATCTGGTGTGCCGGGGCAACCGGGTGTGGATGCGCACGACCCGCGGAGAGGTGCCCGTCCATGTCGTATACCGGCGCCTGGACGACGACTTCCTCGACCCGCTCCACTTCCGCCCCGACTCGGTGATCGGCTGCCCGGGCATCCTCGGCGCGGCCATGGCGGGTCACGTCACCCTCGCCAACGCGGTCGGCAACGGCATCGCGGACGACAAGCTGCTGTACACCTACGTCCCGGACCTGATCCGCTACTACCTCTCCGAAGAACCGATTCTCCCCAACGTGGAGTCGTTCCGGCCCGACGAACCCGGGCAACTGGAAGCCGTCCTCGACCAGATCGACCAGCTCGTCGTGAAACCCGTCGACGGGGCCGGCGGCCAGGGCATCGTCATCGGACCCAAGGCCGACCGCGAGACGCTGGAGCGGACCCGCGAGGCCGTCCGCAGGGACCCCCGAGGCTTCATCGCCCAGCGCCCGGTCGCCCTGTCCACCTCTCCCACCCTCACGGGCGAACGCATGGCACCCCGCCACATCGACCTGCGCCCCTTCGCCGTCAACGACGGCAACGACATCTGGGTCCTGCCCGGCGGCCTGACCCGGGTGGCCCTCCAGGAGGGCAACCTGATCGTCAACTCCAGCCAGGGCGGCGGCTCCAAGGACACCTGGGTGCTCGCCGAGGGCCCCGCGGAGCCGCCCACGCCGGCGAACGGGACCGCCCTCCTGGACATCGCCCCACGTCAGCACGGTCCCGACGGCAACCCCACCGTCGTACAGGAAGGGGCCCAGCAGTGAACGACGTGATCCTCTCCCGGATAGCCGAGGCACTGACCTGGACCGGCCGGTACGTCGAACGGGCGGACAACACCGGCCGGATCCTCGACGCCTACCTCCACCGGATGCTGGAGGACCCGTGGCGCGACGAGGACATGGCCTGCCGGTCGCTGTACGCGATCCTCGGCGTCGACGCGGGCGGCACCCGGGTCGACATGCAGCAGGTCCTCGACCAGCTCGCCTTCGACGCCCGCTCGACCTGCTCCATCGAGGGAGCGCTCGGTGCCGCCCGGCTGAACGCCCGCAGCGCGCGTGAGGCCGTCTCCTCGGAGATGTGGGAGTGCCTGAACTCCACCTGGCACGCCCTGGCCGACCAGCGGCTCGCGGCCCGCCGTACGGGCCCCTACGCCTATCTGGAACTCGTACGGCGGCGCGCGGCCCTCTTCTTCGGGCTCGCCGACTCCACCATGAGCCGCGACGACAGCTGGCGTTTCGTGGTGCTGGGCCGGAGTCTGGAGCGGGTGGACATGACGGTGCGGCTGCTGTCGGTCCGGGTCCTGGACGCGGCACACGCGCCCGACTGGCCCACCCTGCTGAGCGCTTCGGGCGCCGACGAGGCGTACGCGCGGGTGTACGGCGGTTTCGGCGACACCCCGCGCGTGGCCGAGTTCCTGCTCCTCGACCGCGACTTCCCGCGCTCCGCGCTGCACGCCCTGACGACGGCCGAGGAGTGCCTGACCGCGCTCGGCCGGCCGCGCCAGGATCCCGCGCGCCGCCCCATCGGCCGGATGCGCACCCGTCTCGAATATCTCGACCTGCAGGCCCTGGAGGAGCAACTGCCGCTGCTTCTGAGGGACTTGCAGACCGCGTGCATGGCCTCCGCGGAGGCGGTGGCGGAGCGGTTCTTCCCGTACCAGGGGCCCGTCGAGTGGGCCCAGGAAGGAGCGTGAGCATGACCAGCCGCCTCCGGATCAAGCACGTCACGAAGGTCTCGTACGCCCAGCCCGTGGTTTCGTCCCACAACGAGGTCCGCATGACCCCGTTGACCCTGCCCGCCCAGACCACCCTGGACTCCCGGGTCACCGTCAACCCGACCACGCCCACCTGGTCGTACTGGGACTACTGGGGCACCCAGGTCACCGGCTTCGACCTCATGGACCCGCACGGCCATCTCAGCATCACGGCCTCCAGCCTGGTCGAGACCCACCCGGCGGGACCGCTCCCCGCACCACCCACCTGGGCCGAGCTCGGCCGGCAGACCGCGGACTCCCGCCTGCTGGAGTTCCTCGACTCCACCGTGCGTACGACCGTTCCCGCCGGACTGGTGGAGAAGGCACGGGAGACCTCGGCCGGACTCGACATCCACGCGACGGCGGTCGCCGTGTCCGCCCTCGTCGCCGACCGGGTCTCCTACCTGCCCGGCACCACGGGCGTGAACACCTCCGCCGCCGAGGCCTGGGAGCAGGGCGCCGGTGTCTGCCAGGACATCGCCCATGTCACCCTCGCGCTGCTGCGGGGCGTGGGCCTGCCGACTCGATACGTCTCCGGCTATCTGCATCCCGAGCGGGACGCGGAGCTGCACCGGCCGGTGGCGGGACAGAGCCACGCCTGGGTCGAGTACTGGGCGGGCGAGTGGTGCGGCTACGACCCCACCAACAGGGTCCGGGCCGACGAGTCCCATGTGGTGGTGGGCCGGGGCCGGGACTACGACGACGTGACCCCGCACAAGGGGATCTACCGGGGTGTGGCGGGAGGGCCGCCGGAGGTGACCGTGGAGTTCACGCGAGTGGCGTGAACGGCGAAGAGGGGGCCGCGGGGGGAATCCCCCACGGCCCCCTCCGCACGGCTACTTCAGGCCCGCCGCCTGGCAGGCGCCCTGGTACTGCGAGGTGCAGATGTCCTTGACGGAGTAGATGCCGTCCTTGACGACCGTGCTCTTGATGTTGTCCCTCGTCAGCGCGACGACCTGGACGAGCTGGGCCGGGATGTCCTTGTTCGTGGGGCTGTCGACGCTGTCCGTGGCGAGGGCGTCGAACTGGATGCCCTTGCCCTGGATCTTCGTCACGGCCATCTCCGCGGCGGCCTCGGCCTCGTCCGGGTACGGCTTGTAGACACTCATGTACTGCTCGCCCGCGACGATCCGCTGCACCGCGGCCAGCTCCGCGTCCTGGCCCGTGATCGGCGGGAGCTTGCTCATGCCGGCGTCCTCCATCGCCTGGATGGCGGCACCGGCCATGGCGTCGTTGGCGGAGTACACGGCCTTGATGTTGCCCTTGCCGATCGCGCTGATCGCCTCGGCCATGTTCTTCTGCGCGATCTCCGGCTTCCAGCCGTCGACGTCGTAGGTCTTGGCGATCGTCACCTTGCCGCTGAGCTCGGACATCGCGCCCGCCTTGAACTGCCCGGCGTTCGGGTCGGACGGCGAGCCGTTGATCATCACGATCTTGTCCGAGGTGTCGATGCCCGAGCCGAGCGCCTCCAGGAGGGAGCGGCCCTGCACCTCGCCGACGAGCTCGTTGTCGAAGGAGACGTACCCGTCGATCGGGCCTTCGGCGAGCCGGTCGTAGGCGATGACCGGGATGCCCGCGTCCTTGGCCTTCTCCACCATGCCGGCGATGGCGTGCGAGTCCACGGCGTCCAGCAGGAGGACGTCGACCTTCCGGTCGATCATCTGCTGCATCTGCGTGGCCTGCTTCTTGGCGTTGGCCTCGCCGTTGGCGTAGACGGTCTTGCCCTGCTTGCCGGTGAGCTGGGCGACCTTCTTCTGGATGATCGGGTAGTCGAACTCCTCGTAGCGGGTGTTCGTCTTCTCCGGCATCAGCACACCCACGGTGATGTCGTTGCCCTTGGTCGGACTCGCCTCGCTCCCGCTCGCGGCGCCGAGCGCGCCGCAGGCGGCCAGCGAGAAGGTCATCGTGGACGCGGCCACGGCTATGGCGATACGACGCATGGGGCTGCTCACTTCTGGTGCTTTCCGGACGCGGGCGCGGCATTGCGGCCCATGTGACTGAAAAGCCAACGCGGGGCCGCCCGCCGACGTCAAGCGGAATCACTTAACGAGTGCGCAACGCCACTCTCCGCCGACGGTGTGAAGACTTGGCGCGAACACTAGTACAACCAACTTCACACCTCGCGAGTCGTGATCACAGCAGCGGCACAACTGCTGTTCCTTACTCGACCAGAGGACCGAATGAAGTCAGCCAGACGGACGACAGCCACCGCCGTCGTTCTCGCCACCGCGGGCACCCTCTTCACTGTCGCCGCGACCCCCGCCTCCGCGGCCGTGAACTGCGCGTCTCCCGTGTTCAAGCGGCAGTTCTACGCGAACACGAGCCTGTCCGGCACCCCGAAGAAGACCGACTGCGACGACGCGATCGACCAGTCCTGGAGCGGCGCCCCCGTCACCGGCCTCCCGAAGGACAACTTCGGCGCCCGCTGGACCGTGACCCGCGACTTCGGCTCCGGCGGCCCCTTCGCACTCAACGCCACCGGCCTGGACGGCATCCGCGTCTACCTCGACGGCGTCCGCAAGATCGACCTCTGGAAGAACGTCTCCACCACGGTCGCGAAGACCGCCAACGTCACCGTCCCGTCCGGGACACACACCCTGCGCATCGACTACGCCAGCTGGACCGGCGCCGCCAAGGTCAAGTTCACCTACACCCCGCGCACCTCCGCCGACGTCGACAAGGTCAAGCCCCTCACCCCGACCGGCACTTCCGTCACGTACGACAAGAGCACCCGCAAGGCCAAGGTCACCTGGGCGAAGAACAAGGAGATGGACCTCGCCGGGTACCAGGTCTACCGGCGGCTCAAGGGCACGTCGTACGGCACCAAGCCGCTCACGACGACCACCTCGACCTCGTACACGGACACCCCGCCGCCCACCGGCGCCACGTACTACTACGAGGTCCGCGCCCGCGACAAGGCCGGCAACACCTCGGGCGGCACCGCCGACCAGCCCGTCACCACCGTGGACACGACTCCGCCCTCGGCGCCGTTCCTGGAGATGGACGTGTGCCCGGACGACCAGCCCTTCGCGGCTCCGGAGCTCGTCACCACCGCGGAGAACCGGGCCGACATCGCCTGGTACGAGCTCCAGCGGCTCGACCCGGCCACGAACGCCTGGGCCACCGTGTACGCCGGAGCGAAGGGCGCGATCTGCGACACGGGGCAGCCCGCCGACGGCAGCAAGGTCACCTATCGGGGCCGGGCCCGGGACGCCGTCGGCAACTGGTCCGCGTACTCGGCCGCCACCACCTTCACCACCTTCGACATGACCCCGCCGGCGACCGCCGCCGACGCCCGGGTCGAGTACCGCGCGGGCGTGCCGCACCTGGTCTGGACGGCCGTGCACGGGGCGGCCTCGTACCAGGTCCTCCAGTACGACCCGGCGACCGGCGGCTGGCTCGACGCGCTGCCCGGCGCGGCCGGCACCACCACGCGGACCGACGTCGTGCCGCGCCAACTGGCCGCCGTCGCCGCCTCCTACCGGTACGCGGTGCGCGCCCAGGACACGAAGGGCAACGCCTCCGCTCCGGTGGAGACCACCCTGGACATGGCGGACCGACCGGAGGCGATCGCCCCGTACGAGACCACCGCGACCCGCTCCGCCGGGGGCGTGTACGTCTCCTGGGCCAGCGCCGACCCGTGGGCCCACGACAGCGCCCCGCTGCTCACCTACCGGATCGAGCGGACCGACCCGGCGACCGGCGAGACCGTCGTCGTGGACAAGTGCGGGCCGGACAGCGCGGATCCGTCGGTGGACTGGTGGTGGGCGGGTGACGACGCGCCCTCCTACGCCGGGCGCAAGGTCCTGCGCGGCACCTGCCAGGACGTCTCCGGAGCCTCCGAGACGACGTACGAGTACCGGGTCGTCACCGTCGACCCGTACGGACACGCCTCTCGGCCCGGGCCGGCGGCCACCGCGACCACCCCGGACACCAAGCGTCCGGACCCGGTGCAGAACCTGACCGCCGAGCAGGTCCCGCTCGGTGTACACCTGACCTGGACCCCGCCCGCCGACGACGACGTCTTCACGTACTACGTGTGGCAGGGCGTCACCGACCCGGAGTCCGGCGAGACGGTCTGGAAGCGGAACTGCTGGAGGGGGGAGTCCCTTGCCGAGACCGAGATCCTCTGCCCGACCGTCGCGGACGGCGCGACCCACGTCTACCGGGTGGCCGCCGTCGACGCCCTGTGGGACGAGGGGCCGGACTTCTTCCACACGGCCGACGTCTCCGTGACCCTGCCCGACACCCGGCCGCCCGGCTGGACCGGCACCGAGATCGTCGAGGACAGCTACCCGGACCTGTCCGTCGGCTGCTCCGAGAGCTCCGGCCTCGGGGACTGCGCCAGGTTCACGCGCTACCGCGTGGAGCGCTGGGACCCGGCGACGAGTGCCTATGTCACGCTGACCGAGGGGGCGACGGGCGACGCCCACTCCTTCATGGACCAGACCGTCCACGAGGACCGGCTGGCCCTGTACTACTACCGCGTCGTCCTCCTGGACTCCGAGGGCGCCGAGACGGTGGCCCGGGCCGCGGCGTACGGCATCTGGGAGTACGAGTTCTGACCCGCGGCAACGGGAAGGGGCCCGGAGAGATCTCCGGGCCCCTTCCTTCGGCTGCCGCCTAGTCCTTGGCCTTCTTCGGCCGCCACACCACCAGCGCGCTGGTCTGCTGGACCTCCTGGTACGGCACCAGGTCACGGCGGTACGACGCGTGCACCGCCGCCTCGCGCTGCTGGATGGCGGCCGCGGCGCCCTCGACGGCCGCCTGGAGCTCGGCCACCCGGGACTGCAGCGCCGCGACCTGGTTCTCCAGCTCGATGATGCGCTTGATGCCGGCGAGGTTGATGCCCTCGTCCTGCGACAACTGCTGGACGGTGCGCAGCAGTTCGATGTCCCGGGCCGAGTAGCGCCGGCCCCGGCCCGCGGTGCGGTCCGGGGACACCAGGCCCAGGCGGTCGTACTGACGCAGCGTCTGCGGGTGCAGGCCGGAGAGCTGGGCCGCCACCGAAATCACGTAGACCGGGGTTTCCTCGGTCAGTTCATACGGGTTCCGTCGACGACCGTCCATCTCCGTCATGCTCCTTTCGCGGCCTGGAACAGCTCCGCCCGTGGGTCCTCACCCACGGTCGCCTCGCGATACGCCTCCAGCGCGTCACGAGCCTTCCCCGACAGCTCGGTCGGGACACTCACCTCGACGGTGACCAGCAGGTCTCCCCGGGTGCCGTCCTTGCGGACCGCCCCCTTGCCCCGCGCCCGCATGGTGCGGCCGTTGGGCGTGCCCGGGGGCAGTTTCAGCGTCACGGCGGGGCCGCCGAGCGTCGGCACCCTGACCTCGCCGCCGAGCGCCGCCTCGGAGAAGGTCACCGGGACCGTCACCGTGAGGTTGTCGCCCTTGCGGCCGAAGACGGGGTGCGTGTCGACGTGCACCGAGACGTACAGGTCGCCCGCGGGGCCGCCGCGTTCACCGGGCGCCCCCTTTCCGCGCAGCCGGATCCGCTGCCCGTCGGAGACGCCCGCCGGGATGCGGACCTGCATGGTGCGGGAGGACTTGGCCCGCCCGGAGCCCTTGCAGATCTCGCAGGGGTTCTCCGCGATCAGGCCGCGGCCCTTGCAGTCCGGGCACGGGTCGGTGAGGGAGAAGCCTCCCCCGGAGCCCCGGGCCACCTGGCCGGTGCCCACGCAGGTCGGGCACACGCGCGGGTTGCCGTTGGCGTCGCCGGTGCCCGAACAGGCCTTGCAGGGGGCCTGCGAGGACATCCTGAGCGGGACGGTCGCACCTTCGATCGCCTCGGTGAAGCTGAGGGTGACCTCGGTGTCGATGTCCTGGCCGCGCCTGGGCTGGACGCGCGTAGTTCCGGAGCTGCCCCGGTTGAACAGGCCCCCGAAGACGTCTCCGAGTCCGCCGCCGAAGCCGCCGGCTCCCTGCTGGCCCCCGCCCTGGGCGCCGCCTCCGAAGAGGTCGCCCAGGTCGAAGTTGAAGGAGCCGCCCGCGCCGCCCGGCCCCGGGCGGAAGCCGCCGTTGCCGAACAGGGCGCGGGCCTCGTCGTACTCCTTGCGCTTCTTGGGGTCACCGAGGACGTCGTTCGCCTCGGAGATCTCCTTGAAGCGCTCCTCGGCCTTGGTGTTGCCCTTGTTGGCGTCCGGGTGGAACTCGCGGGCGAGCTTGCGGTACGCCTTCTTGATCTCGGCCTCGGTGGCGTCCTTGGGGACGCCGAGGACCTTGTAGTAGTCCTTCTCGATGAAGTCCTTCGTGCTCATCCTCGACGCGCCCCCTTTCCGGTGTCCCGATGGTTCTCTTCGACCTCAGCCCTCCTCAGGGCCGTTGTCCTTGTCGTCGCCGGCCTCGGACCCGTCCTCGGCCTTGACCGTCTGCGCACCCGGCTGCGGTTCGGCGACGGCCACCCGCGCGGGGCGGATGGTGCGCTCGCCGATGCGATACCCGGGCTGCAGAATCGCCACGCACGTCGTCTCGGTGACATCCGGCGCGTAGCTGTGCATCAGGGCCTCGTGGATCGTCGGGTCGAAGGGCTCGCCCTCCTTGCCGAACTGCTGCAGGCCCATCTTGGCCGCGACGGTCTCCAGGGACTCCGCGACGGACTTGAACCCGCCGAGAAGCTCACCGTGTTCCCGCGCGCGGCCGATGTCGTCGAGCGTGGGCAGGAGTTCGGTCAGGAGGTTCGCGATGGCGATCTCCTTGACCGTGATCCGGTCCCGCTCCACGCGGCGGCGGTAGTTCTGGAACTCGGCCTGGAGCCGCTGGAGGTCCGCGGTGCGCTCGTCGAGCGCCTTGCGCGACTGGTCCAGCTGGGCCGTCAGGCCGGCGATCTGCGCTGTTGCGTCCCCGGCCGGGGCCGCCCCCGCCTCCGAAGAGGGGTCGGCGGCCTTCGGCTCGGCGTCGTCGGGGGTGGCGCCGGAGGGGACGTCGGGCTTCTCGTCGAAGCCCGGGGTCTCCTCCGTCACGCGGCACCGTCCTTGCGCTCGTCGTCCACGATCTCGGCGTCCACGACGTCGTCGTCCGCCTTGGCCTGGGAGGCACCGGCGTCCTCGCCGTCGGCGGCCTGTCCGGCCTGGGCGTCGGCGTACATGGCCTGCCCGACCTTCTGGGAGACCGCGGCGACCTTCTCCGTGGCGGTGCGGATCTCCGCGGTGTCCTCGCCCTTGAGCGCGGCCTTCAGCTCCTCGACGGCGGCCTCGACCTCGGTCTTGACCTCACCGGGGACCTTGTCCTCGTTGTCCTTGAGGAACTTCTCCGTCTGGTAGACGAGCTGCTCGCCCTGGTTGCGGGTCTCGGCGGCCTCGCGGCGGCGGTGGTCCTCCTCCGCGTACTGCTCGGCCTCCTGGCGCATCCGGTCGACCTCGTCCTTCGGCAGCGAGGAGCCGCCGGTGACGGTCATCTTCTGCTCCTTGCCCGTGCCCAGGTCCTTCGCGGTCACGTGCATGATGCCGTTGGCGTCGATGTCGAAGGCGACCTCGATCTGCGGGACACCGCGCGGGGCCGGCGGCAGACCGGTCAGCTCGAACATCCCGAGCTTCTTGTTGTACGCCGCGATCTCGCGCTCGCCCTGGTAGACCTGGATCTGCACGGAGGGCTGGTTGTCCTCGGCGGTGGTGAAGATCTCGGACCGCTTGGTCGGGATCGTCGTGTTCCGCTCGATGAGCTTGGTCATGATGCCGCCCTTGGTCTCGATGCCGAGGGACAGCGGGGTCACGTCGAGGAGCAGGACGTCCTTGACCTCACCCTTGAGGACACCGGCCTGCAGGGCGGCGCCGATGGCGACGACCTCGTCCGGGTTGACGCCCTTGTTGGCGTCCTTGCCACCGGTGAGCTCCTTGACGAGCTCGGCGACGGCGGGCATACGGGTGGAGCCACCGACGAGGACGACGTGGTCGATCTCGTTGATGGAGACGCCGGCGTCCTTCATCACGTTGAAGAACGGGGTCTTGCAGCGCTCCAGGAGGTCCGCGGTCAGCTGCTGGAACTGAGCCCGGGTGAGCTTCTCGTCCAGGTGCAGCGGGCCCTCGGCGGAGGCCGTGATGTAGGGCAGGTTGATCGAGGTCTCCGTCGAGGAGGACAGCTCGATCTTCGCCTTCTCGGCGGCCTCGCGGAGGCGCTGGAGGGCCATCTTGTCCTTGGCCAGGTCCACGCCGTGGCCGGACTTGAACTGCTGCACCAGGTAGTCGACGACACGCTGGTCCCAGTCGTCACCACCGAGGTGGTTGTCACCGTTGGTGGCCTTCACCTCGACGACGCCGTCGCCGATCTCCAGGAGGGACACGTCGAAGGTGCCGCCACCGAGGTCGAAGACGAGGATCGTCTGGTCGTCCTTGTCGAGGCCGTACGCGAGCGCGGCCGCGGTGGGCTCGTTGACGATGCGCAGGACGTTCAGGCCCGCGATCTCGCCGGCCTCCTTGGTCGCCTGACGCTCGGAGTCGTTGAAGTACGCCGGGACGGTGATGACCGCGTCGGTCACCTTCTCGCCCAGGTAGGACTCGGCGTCCCGCTTCAGCTTCTGGAGGATGAAGGCGGAGATCTGCTGCGGGTTGAAGGGCTTCCCGTCCAGCTCCATCTTCCAGTCGGTGCCCATGTGACGCTTCACCGAACGGATGGTCCGGTCCACGTTGGTGACCGCCTGGCGCTTGGCCACCTCGCCGACCAGCACTTCGCCGTTCTTCGCGAAGGCGACGACGGACGGCGTGGTCCTGGCACCCTCGGCGTTGGTGATGACGGTGGGCTCGCCGCCTTCGAGAACGCTGACGACGGAGTTAGTCGTGCCCAGGTCGATGCCGACCGCACGTGCCATGGTTGATTCCTCCAGCTGACTTGAGTGGAACAGGCTCAAGTGTGCACGACGCCTCCCGCTCGGTCAACAGACCTGAGTCGTACGGGCTCAACTCTTATCCGTTCCTTACACGCAACTGGCCTCTGACCTGCGTCGATACCGGACGCGGGGCACTGTGGCCTTTGACACGAAGGAGTGCGAGTACGACGACCAGGGCGCCCCCGGCGACCCAGAGGGCGCCGGTCGCGGCGATCCACCCGAGGTGCACCAGGACCCCGACGAGTACCCCGCCGAAGGCCGCGACACCGAGGACGACGCACACCCCCTGCGGAGTGAGCCCGAGCCGCCGCAGCCGGTGGGCGAGATGGTCGGGGGCGGCCCGCAGCAGCGGCCGCCCGGACAGCCCCCGGGCCAGGACGACGAGCACGACGTCGGCGCTCACCACCGCCGTCAGCGCGAACAACACCCCCGCACCGGAGCCGAGTTCCTGCCCCGCGCGGGTCGTCACGGCCGCGGCCGCGAGCACGAACCCGGTGAACAGCGACCCGCACGCACCGAGCCCCGCGCGCGCGGGATGCCAGTTGTGCATCAGGAACCCGGTCAGCGCGGCGGCCAGCACGCTCAGCAGCACGGCGAGCCCGTCCATCACCTCGGCCGCCGCACAGGCCCCCGCCCCGAAGGCGGTGACGACCCCGACGGTCCCGGCGAGCCCGTCGGCGTGGTCCAGCGCCTTGAACCCGAGGGCGACGAAGACGATCCAGCCGACCGCGAGGAGCCCGGCGGCCACCCCCGTCTCCTCGTACGGCACGACACCGGCCGCCGCCACGGCCGTACCGCCCACGAGGAACCGCGCCTTGACCCGGCGCACGTCGGCGACGAGCCCGAGAAGGGCCACGCAGGCCCCGGCGACGAGCAGGCGTCCCACCTCGGGCCCGAGCGGGGTGACGCCCCGCCAGTCCCCGACGAACGCCACCCCGCAGGTGGCGGCCACCATCGCGACGCCGCCGGACAGCGGCATCGGCCGTCGCCATCGCCGGTCGACGATGCCGAGGCGCAGAGCGGCCACCCGCAGCACGGCGGTGAGCACGGCGGCGAGGAGCAGGGCGGAGGTGGCGGCAAGGATCCCGTAGAGCACGAGCCTAAATTAGCGCCGTATGTACCAATTCATCACGAATAACACGATCGGGTTTTAAGGTAACCCTCAGCGATTCAGATCACGGCGTGCCCGGCTACAGTGCGGCGGAAGATGGGGGTAGTCTCAGACGGACTGCATAAGTTACCGCTTAGTAATGACGAGGATCCCTCCTCACGGATCACTCGTAGACCCCTCGCAGGCCCGAGGAGCCCCGAAATGCAACTCGCCGCGATCATCGTGTCGCTGGTTCTGATCGTGGTCGGCGTGGCCCTGTTCGCCCGCGCCCTCCTCCAGATCTACACCTTCATGCGGCTCGGTCAGGACGTGCCCGCGGGCACCCGCACCGACGAACCCGGCCGGCGCACCGTCACCGTGGCCAAGGAGTTCCTCGGCCACACCCGGATGAACCGCTGGGGCATCGTCGGTGTCGCGCACTGGTTCGTGGCGGTGGGCTTCTTCACCCTGCTGCTGACGATCGTCAACGCCATCGGCCAGCTGTTCCAGGCCGACTGGATCCTGCCGGTCATCGGCGACTGGGCGCCGTACAACGTCTTCGTCGAGTTCATCGGCACGATGACCGTGCTCGGCATCCTGACCCTGATCGTGATCCGCCAGCTGAGCCACCCGCGCGACCCGGGCCGCAAGTCCCGCTTCGCCGGCTCCAACTTCGGCCAGGCGTACTTCGTCGAGACCGTCATCCTCGTCGTCGGCGTCTGCATCTTCATGCTGCACGCCCTGGAGGGTGCCCAGCACCACGTGGACGGCTACGAGGCCTCGTTCTTCATCTCGTACCCGGTGGTCCACTGGCTCGAGGGCATGGACGTCTCCACGCTCCAGAACCTCACGTACTTCTTCGCCGGCCTGAAGATCGCCACCTCGTTCATCTGGATGATCGTGGTCGCCCTGAAGACCGACATGGGTGTGGCCTGGCACCGCTTCCTCGCGTTCCCGAACATCTGGTTCAAGCGGAACGCGACGGGTGAGACCTCGCTCGGCGCCCTGCTCCCGATGACCTCCGGCGGCAAGCCGATCGACTTCACCGACCCCGGTGACGACGACGTCTTCGGTGTCTCCCAGGTCGAGCAGTTCTCCTGGAAGGGCCTGCTGGACTTCTCCACCTGCACCGAGTGCGGCCGCTGCCAGTCGCAGTGCCCCGCCTGGAACACCGGCAAGCCGCTCTCCCCCAAGCTCCTGATCATGTCCCTGCGCGACCACGCGCACGCCAAGGCCCCGTACCTGCTGGCCGGCGGCGGCAAGACGATGGAGGGCGAGGAGAAGGCGTCCGAGGAGCAGCTGGCCCAGGTGCCCGCCGCGGCCCTCGCGGAGGCCGAGCGCCCGCTGATCGGGACGCTCGAAGAGAACGGCGTCATCGACCCGGACGTCCTGTGGTCCTGCACCACCTGCGGTGCCTGTGTCGAGCAGTGCCCGGTGGACATCGAGCACGTCGACCACATCGTCGACATGCGCCGCTACCAGGTGATGATCGAGAGCGCGTTCCCGTCCGAGGCGGGCACGATGCTCAAGAACCTGGAGAAGAAGGGCAACCCCTGGGGCCTGGCCAAGAAGCAGCGCCTGGAGTGGCTCAAGGAGGTCGAGTTCGAGGTCCCGGTCGTCGGCCAGGACCTCGAGGACCTCACCGAGGTCGAGTACCTGTACTGGGTCGGCTGTGCGGGCGCCCTGGAGGACCGGGCCAAGAAGACCACGAAGGCCTTCGCCGAGCTGCTGCACATCGCGGGCGTCAAGTTCGCGATCATGGGCGGCGACGAGAAGTGCACCGGTGACTCCGCCCGCCGCCTCGGCAACGAGCCCCTGTTCCAGGAGCTCGGCATGGAGAACGTCATGGCACTGAACATGGCGTTCGGCGAGGAACTGGACGACGACGGCAAGGTCGTGGCCGAGTCCGCGAAGCCGAAGTCGGCCAAGAAGATCGTCGCGACCTGCCCGCACTGCCTCAACACGATCGGCAACGAGTACCCGCAGCTCGGCGGCGACTACGAGGTCATCCACCACACCCAGCTGCTCCAGCACCTCGTCGACGAGGGCAAGCTGGTCCCGGTGACCCCGGTCGAGGGCATCATCACCTACCACGACCCGTGCTACCTGGGCCGCCACAACAAGATCTACACGCCCCCGCGCGAGATCATCGCGAACGTGCCCGGTCTCCGGAACGAGGAGATGCACCGCCACAAGGAGCGCGGCTTCTGCTGCGGTGCCGGTGGCGCGCGGATGTGGATGGAGGAGCGGATCGGCAAGCGCATCAACAACGAGCGCGTCGACGAGGCTCTTTCGGTGAACCCCGACATCGTCTCGACGGCCTGCCCGTTCTGCCTGGTCATGCTGACCGACTCGGTCAACGGCAAGAAGAACGACGGCAAGGCCAAGGAGTCGATCCAGGTCGTCGACGTCGCCCAGCTGCTGCTGGAGTCCGTCAAGACCCCGGGCGACCCGCAGGACTCGGCGGAGCCGGAGAGCGCTCCGGAGCCGGAGCCGGTGAAGTAGCGGTCACCACGGTGCTGTTCGGCGCCCTCGGGTCCTGACGGGCCCGAGGGCGCCGCGTTTTCCGGCCGGTCGCGCTCCGTGGACTCGACTCGTACCCCTGGTGGAAGTAGGCCTGTTGCCCGGCCGAGAGACAGGGGACGGCCCTCCCGCCGACGGTCCCGGTCACGGAGGCGGATGCCGGGTAGGTGAAGGGCCGCTCCAACTCCCCGGACGCCCGAACGGCGGAACCGTCCCCGGCGAAGACCAGCGGATGCAGATCGATCTCCCGTCCGCCTGGAGCGGTGACCGCGAACCGCACCGGCCGCAGGTCGAGATCTCCAGCGGCTCGCGCCTGTGCGTCTTCCAGGGCCGTACGACGGGCCCCTCCACCAAGGCGACGGTCACCGTCGATCCCCCCGCCACCGGCACCACCCAGGTGGTCGCGGTCGGCGACTTCGACGGCGACGGCCGGGCGGACCTGGCGGTGCGGACGTACCCGAGCGAGACGAAGGACACCGTCGCGGTCTTCCCCGGTTCCGTACGGAAACCCCGTAGGGGACGGACGACACCTCCCTTAAGGGATGTCACAGCTCGGCAGCAAAGCCGTCCCCGAAACGCCGGGCCGCACACGTCACTCCCCGGGACCAGGTACGTTCGAAGGCGTGGCTGGATTCAGGATCGGACGCGGCCGGGACAACGGCGCTCCTCACGCGCGACCGCAACAACCTCCGTACGGGCAGCAGGCGCCCCAGGGACAGCCGTACGGCTATCCCCCCGCGCCGCAGCCCCACCCGGGCCAGTGGACCCAGGGCGGCGGCGGGGGTTACGACGAGCCGGAGTACTTCGGCGACGGCAGTGGCGCCCCACAGGGCGGCCACGACCCGTACGCGGCGAACAACCCGGGCCACACCCAGGCGTTCTCCGTCGGCGAGGACCCCTACAACCAGGGCGGCACCTACCGCGCGGGCTCGGCCCCGGCGGCCCCCGTGGGCCCCCGCCTGCACTGGAAGGAACTCCTGAAGGGCATCCTGCTCTCCCCCAAGCAGACCTTCCTGCAGATGCGCGACTACACGATGTGGGGCCCGGCCCTCATCGTGACCTTCCTGTACGGCCTCCTCGCGGTCTTCGGCTTCGAGGGCGCCCGACAGGACGCGATCAACGCCACGCTGTCGAACGCGATCCCGATCGTCCTGACGACAGCGGTCGCCATGGTCCTGTCCGCGTTCGTCCTCGGCGTCGTCACCCACGCCCTGGCCCGCCAGCTCGGCGGCGACGGCGCGTGGCAGCCCACGGTCGGCCTCTCCATGCTGATCATGTCCCTGACCGACGCCCCCCGTCTGATCGTGGCCATCTTCTTCGGCGGCGACGCCTCCTTCGTCCAGCTCCTCGGCTGGGCGACCTGGGTGGCGGCCGGCGCTCTGCTCACCCTGATGGTGTCCAGGTCCCACGACCTGCCGTGGCCGAAGGCACTAGGCGCCTCCGCGATCCAGCTGATCGCCCTGCTGTCGATCGTGAAGCTGGGGACGTTCTAGCCGCTCGGCGCACGATGCCCTCCGGTACGGTCCCGGCCATGACGAGTGGCAACGGCGTACCGGAGAAGGTGGCGTGGGTCCTGGTGCGGGACGGCCGGGTGTTGGTGACGCGCAGTCACGGCAGGGACCGCTTCTACTTCCCGGGCGGTCATCGCGAACCGGGCGAGTCCGACAGCGAGACCCTGGTACGGGAGATCGACGAGGAACTGCGGGCGGCGATCGACCCCGCTTCCATGGTGCACTTCGGCACGTTCGAGATCGGCGAGGGCCATCCGGAGCACGGCCCCTTCCGGATGATCTGCTACACCGCCGATCACCGCGGCGAGCTGACCCCGTCACGGGAGATCGCCGAGAAGGCGTGGTTCCGCCACACCGACCGGGACCGTGTCTCGGCGGTCGACGCGATGGCCTTCGACGCGCTGCACGAGGCGGGCCGGCTCACCTGATCCCACGGCCGGACCGTTGGGAGAACTCCCGGCTCAGACCGCTTCTCGGTTCTCCTTGGGCGCGTCGCCCGACCTGTGTACGGGAGGCAGAACGCTCCACGGGAAGTTGATCCAGTCGTCCGTGCGCTTCCAGACGTACTCGCACTTCACCAGGGACTGCGACTTCTCGTAGACGACCGCGGAGCGGACCTCGGCGACGGCGTCGAGGCAGAAGTCGCGGACCAGTTTGAGCGTCTTGCCGGTGTCGGCGACGTCGTCGGTGATGAGGACCTTCTTGTCGGAGAAGTCGATGGCGTTGGGGACGGGGGCCAGCATGACCGGCATCTCCAGGGTGGTCCCCACGCCGGTGTAGAACTCGACGTTCACCAGGTGGATGTTCTTGCAGTCGAGGGCGTACGCGAGACCCCCGGCGACGAAGACTCCGCCGCGGGCGATGGAGAGCACCACGTCGGGCTCGTAGCCGTCGTCGGCGATGGTCTGCGCGAGCTCGCGCACGGCGGTGCCGAACGCCTCGTACGTGAGGTTCTCCCGCACGTCCGCGCCGCTCATACCTGGGTCCGGTGGAAGTTGAGGAAGGACCGGGAGGCGGTGGGTCCGCGCTGGCCCTGGTAGCGGGAGCCGTAGCGCTCACTGCCGTAGGGGAACTCGGCCGGCGAGGACAGCCGGAACATGCACAGCTGGCCGATCTTCATGCCCGGCCAGAGCTTGATGGGGAGGGTGGCCAGGTTGGAGAGTTCGAGGGTCACGTGGCCGCTGAAGCCGGGGTCGATGAAGCCGGCCGTGGAGTGGGTGACGAGTCCGAGCCGGCCGAGGGAGGACTTGCCCTCCAGGCGGGAGGCGAGGTCGTCGGGGAGCGTGATGACCTCGTACGTGGAGGCGAGGACGAACTCCCCGGGGTGCAGGATGAACGGCTCGTCGCCCTCCGGCTCCACGAGCCGTGTGAGGTCGGCCTGCTCGACCGCGGGGTCGATGTGGGGGTAGCGGTGGTTCTCGAACACCCGGAAGAAGCGATCGAGGCGCACGTCGATGCTGGACGGCTGCACCATGGATTCGTCGTAGGGATCGATCCGTACCCGCCCGGCGTCGATCTCGGCCCGGATGTCCTTGTCTGAGAGAAGCACGCACCGAGGATACGCAAGGCGCGCGGACCGACCATCATCGGACGGACCCGCGCGCCTGGTACCGATCTCTCAGTGCTTCTCCAAGGTCACCGGAACGACGCTGCGAAGCCGGGCACAGCGAGGACACCGGACGAGCCGTCCGGGGCCGAGGCGCTCGGCCTGCTGCATCGGGAACGAAGCGGTACTGAACACGTGCCCATCGGCACAACGGACGACGGTGCGCTCCATCAAGTCCTAGAGTCCCTTCCCCAAGAGCCGCGTCCGGCTGCTACTCGCCTGACGACAAAAGCCACATTACGGGATGGGCGGGACGGCCCTCCAGGCGGCACTCCGGTCCCGCGCGGACCCTCTCCCACCCCTCCACCGTACGCCCCAACTCCCGCGCCCCGCAGCCCCCGTCCCACCCCGCGAACGCAGTCAGGCCCCACGGCTTCAGCGCCGGGGGCCTGGGATGAGGTAAGGTGACGTTGCGTTCGGACGGGTTCCGTCCGGCGTCTTACGCGGGTGTAGTTTAATGGTAGAACATCAGCTTCCCAAGCTGAGAGCGCGAGTTCGATTCTCGTCACCCGCTCTTCTTAAAGCCCCAGGTCAGCGACCTGGGGCTTACTTGCGGTCCAGACCATCTGTCGACCCTCGCGCCCCTGACACGCCCCGAGATAGGGCACGCGGAGGGCACGGGGTCCCCCTCGGTGCATTTGGTCACGACCTACTCCCCCTCCTCAACTGCGCGGCCTGGTACGCCCCTTAGCGCACGGAGCCCTGGCAAGACGCGCGGCCGAAGCCATCAGCTTGCCGATCCCTTGGCGAAGAGGGCCGGATGTTCGGAGTGGCGCGGGCTCGACAGCCTCCCGAACCGTTCTCGTTTCACTTGTTGCGTTTACTTCGATTGTTTCGAATAATGGGTACACGCAGACTCGACGCCTGCCTCCCGCACCGACAGGGGCACACCATGACCAAGACAGACATCCGACCCGTGAAGCTGCCACCCGAGAAGGCTGCGGCCGCAGCTCACGCGCTCGCACAGGTCCGCAGCTACCTGGCGGCGCACCAGGACCTCGCAGAGATCACCGTGACGGTCGAGGACGGAGAGCGCGAGCCCCTCGCCCTACCCCGCGAGGCCGTGGAACTGCTCGCCGGCATGCTGGCCCACCTGGGGGCCGGCCGCGCTGTCTCGGTCGTCCCATCCGACGCCGAGCTCACCACACAGCAGGCAGCGGACATGCTCAACGTGTCGCGGCCATTCCTGATCGGGCTGCTCGATGCCGGAGAAATCGAATACCGAACCGTCGGCACACATCGGCGGATCACCGGTTCATCGCTCCTGCGGTACAAGCGCAAGGACGACCAGCGTCGCCGCGAAGCCGCCGACGAGCTCACCCAGCTCGGCCAGGAAATGGGAATGATCTAGCGCATGGCCTTCGTCGCCGTCTACGACGCCAACGTCCTCTACCCCAGCACCCTGCGCGACGTCCTCATCCGAATCGCATAGGGCGGCCTCGTCCAAGCCAAGTGGACCGATCAGATCCTCGACGAGACATTCCGTAACATCCTCAAGAACCACCCGGACATCCCGCCCGAGAAGCTCGGCCGTGTCCGCACCTTGATGAACGCTGCAATCCGGGACTGCCTCGTCAAGGGACACGAACCACTGATCGATGCAGTGGAGCTGCCAGACCCGGACGACCGGCATGTCCTGGCCGCGGCGATCCGGGCCAAGGCACAGGTCGTCGTCACCTTCAACCTGAAGGACTTCCCTACCGATGCCCTGGCCCCCTGGGACATCGAAGCTGTGCATCCAGACGCCTTCCTGGAGGCACAGATCGATCTAGCTCCGCAGGTCGTCTGCGGCGCGGTGCAGAGGATCGCAGACAGCTGGCGAAAGCCGCCGGGCACAGTGGACGACGTGATCGCCAAGCTGGAGCGGCAGGGCCTGGTCGCTTCGGCGGCAGCCCTACGAACGCTTGCAATCACGCCCTGACTGCCGTTCCCAAGCACGCAAGGTGGTGGCCGTGCACGCCCCGCTGCGTCCGTCAGCCGTCGGACGCGCAAATCGGCGATGCGTACGCGGCACCACGCTACTGGCAAGCACATGGAGTTCGGCTTCACCAAGATCGTCATCCACTCAGGAACGACAACTCCGGGGAATCGCAGCGCCGGGTTCACCCTCCCCTGCAGGGAGCACCTGTACAGCATCGGAGGGCAGTGGGAAGGCGTCGCCCGATTCGGGGTCCCACAATGTCACCTCACCACCGACCACGCCGAACGTGCAGTACACCCGCATGGGGTCCAATCGGTGCCCGTACGACGGAAGTTCGTCCAGGGAGCCGGTCGGAGTGACGCAGACGGGTCGGGGATTGGCACCGTAGTAGTGATCCGGTACTCGGTCCGATCGCCACTGCCGTACCGCATCATCACCGGCCGCGTCGGCGCCGTCCAGTACGGTCGCCGCCCATGCCAACGTAAGTGCCATGGCACCGGTCAGGGCGGCGATCGGGAGGAACAGGCGCAGCGTACGGTGGCGGAACAGGGGCAGCCGCAAGTAGCCCCAGCAGGCCAGGAAAAAGAGCGTCAGCGCTACCGAGATCCCCAACACGTACACCGAGGCCAGGAACTGCCACACCTCCGCAACGTCCATCTCCTCCGCGCGGACGTGGAACGCGGCACCGTAGAAGGTGAAGAGCACAGGGCTGAGCCCGCCAAGTGCCGGAACGACTACCGGTAGCAGAGCGACGAACACCGCCACCAGAAACGGTCTCCGGCCACCCTCGCGGGCCAGGCGTCGGATGCCGCCCGTGACGAACACCGCGCCTGCCAGGAGGAGGTGCAGGCGTACAGCGGCAGTGGGATCAGCGATCCAGGTCACCCAAGCCGTGACCGCGAAGAGCGCTCCGCTGGTCGCCAGCGCCGCCAGCCATGCGGGATTGCGCTGGCGCCGGTAGACCACCACCGCGTCCCCGTCCCGCGGGGCATCGCCCCTGGCCCCGGCTGCCGTGCGACGGCCATCCGACGTGAGCGAGCTGGTGCGGCGCCGGCGGACGACTCGACGTCGACGGACGAACGGAAGCATGATGGTCGCGCACCACCAACTCAGCAGCGCCCACGCCACCAGCGCAGGCAGAGCCAGCCACCAAGGCCCAGAAGCAGCCGGGATGCCGAGCACACCCGCAGCCCAACTCAGCGCCGTCGCTCTCACCACCCACCGGTGGCTTTCCACGCCTGCGGTGATGCGGGATGAGCGGGCCGGTGCCCCGGTAGCCGCCGTCCCCGATCACCGTGGCCCTGCCGGCAACCTCTTTCGCGCCGTACAGCTTCCATGCCTCGCAGGAGTTGCGGTTGCCCGCGGCGGCCGGCCGACGGTGACGACGACAATCCCGGCGTCGTCGAGGTGAAAAAGTTCCCGGCGCGAGGCAACCCTTTGCGGAGCCTGTGACCACTAGGGATCGGATCCGGCCAGTTCGGTGTCTGGATCCTGACCTCCGGTGAACGGCATGCAAGGAGAGCACCTCCCCATGAACAACCCCACGAACGGCGGGCGCCGCGGGCGTCACCGCCGTCGCTGGACCGCCACTGCTCTGCTGCTCGGCGTGCCCCTCGCAGTCGTGCCGTATCTCCTGTTCGCGCAGGAGGATTCGCAGGCCGCGACGGTCGACGGTGATGCCTACTACAGACTGGTCTCCGTGCGCAGCGGCAAGGTGATGGACGTCAACGGCTTCTCCACTGCCGACGGCACCCGTATCCAGCAGTGGGCCGACCAGAACACCGCCAACCAGCAGTGGAAGCTGAAGCCCACCGGGGACGGCTACTACGAACTGGTGAACCGCAACAGCGGCAAGATGCTCGGCATAGCGGGCGATTCGACCGCCCAGGCGGCCGCCGCCGAGCAGCAGACCGACAGCTCCTCCACCTCCCAGGAGTGGCGGATCGACGATGTGAGCGGTTCCGACGCCGTCACCTTCACCTCCCGCAGGAGCGGCCAGGTCCTGGACGTCTCCGGAGGCTCCACGGCCCAGGGCGCGCCGATCATCCAATATCCCAGCAGAGGCAGCACCAACCAGCAGTGGAAGCTGGTGAAGACGGCCGGGACCCAGACGGCCGGGACCCAGGCGACCGGGACCCAGACGGCCGGGACCGGCGGTGCGCAGACCACGGCCGCGGCCGGACCGTATGTGTGGAAGAACGCCCAGGTGGTGGGCGGCGGTTACGTCACCGGGCTGGTGTTCAACCAGAAGGAGAAGGGCCTGCTGTACGCGCGCACCGACATGGGCGGCGCCTACCGCTGGGACACCGCGGCCGAGCAGTGGATCCCGCTGACCGACTGGCTCGGCGAGAAGGACTGGAACCTGCTGGGCATCGACTCGCTGGCCACCGACCCCGTCGACCCGGGACGGCTCTATCTCGGGACGGGTACGTACACCAACGAGTGGGCCGGGAACGGGGCGATCCTGCGTTCCACCGACCGGGGCCGTACCTTCCAGCGGACCGATCTGCCGTTCAAGCTGGGCGGCAACGAACCCGGCCGCGGGGCGGGCGAGCGGCTCGTGGTCGACCCCGCGAACCACGGCACCCTGCTGCTGGGCACCCGCAAGAACGGCCTGTGGCGCAGCACCGACTACGGCGTGACATGGAGCCAGGTCTCCGCGTTCCCCGTCAAGGGCGGGGCGAGCAGCGGCGCGGGCATCTCCTTCGTGACGTACGGCCCGTCCGGCAGCAACACGGTGTACGTCGGCGTCAACGACACGTCCACGTCTTTGTACCGCTCCACCGATGGCGGCAGCAGCTGGCAGGCGGTTTCCGGGCAGCCCACCGGCCAGACGCCGCAGCACGGTGTGGTCACCGGTGACGGGACGCTGTACCTGTCCTACAGCAACAGCATCGGTCCCATGGACGCGACGGCGGGCTCGGTGTGGAAGTACACGCCGGCCGGCGGCGCGTGGAAGAACATCTCGCCGTCGCAGGGTGGTTACGGGTTCTCCGGTCTGGCCGTCGATCCGCAGAAGCCGTCCACGGTGATGGTCACCACCCTGGACCGCTGGTGGCCCGAGGACGAGATCTACCGGACCACCGACGGCGGCACGACCTGGAAGGCCCTGGCCGACAAGTCACAGCGCGATGCCTCCGGCGCTCCGTACGTCGGCACCAACACCGGGCACTGGATGACCGCGCTGGCCATCGACCCCTTCGACTCCGGGCACGTGCTGTACGGCACCGGCAACGGCATCTGGCGCAGCAAGGACGCGAACGCCTCCGACAGTGGTGGCACCAGCCACTGGGCCTCCGGGGCCCGCGGGCTGGAGGAGACCTCGCTGGCGGACGCGATCGCGCCTCCCGGCGGCGCCACCGTCATCACCTCCATGGGCGACCAGGGCGGCTTCCGCCACGACTCCCTGACCGAGGTACCCGCCGGACGGCTGAAGAACCCGCTGATGAGCAGCAGCACCGACATCGACTTCGCCCAGTCGTCCCCCGCGGTGATGGTCCGCGTCGGCACTGGCGGCGCGCAGGACGGCGCCTACTCCACCGACGGCGGCAGCACCTGGAACGGCTTCACCGCGGAACCGGTCCCCAGCGCGAACAGCGGCCATGTCGCCCTCTCCGCGGACGGCTCCACCATCGTCTGGGCCGAATCAGGCCAGGCCCCGTACCGCTCGACCGACAAGGGAGCGAGCTGGTCGAAGGTCAGCGGCCTGGGCACCGACGCCGTGGTCGTCGCCGACCGGTCCTCGGCCAATACCTTCTACTCCCTGTCCGGCGGCACGCTGTACGCCAGCACCGACGGCGGCGCGACCTTCACCGCCCGCGCCGGCAACCTGCCCTCGGGGCGGCTCGCGGCCGTCCCCGGCATCGCGGCGGATCTGTGGATCGCCGGTGGTGACAAGGGGCTGCTGCACTCCACCGACGGCGGGCGCACCTTCACCACGCTCGGGTCGGTGAAGTCCGCCTCCGCCCTCGGCTTCGGCAAGGCCGCATCCGGCGCCAACTACCAGGCCCTCTACCTGATCGGCACCGTCGACAACGTCACCGGAGTCTTCCGCTCCACCGACAAGGGCACCACCTGGCTCCGCGTCAACGACGACGCCCACCAGTGGGGCGCCATCGGCAGCCTCGGCATGATCACCGGCGACCCCGACACCTTCGGCCGGGTCTACATCGGCACCAACGGACGCGGCCTCCAGTACGGCGACCCGTCCTGACCCCGACGCCAGAGCGGGACCGCAGCCACAACGGCCTGCGGCCCCGCTCTGGCCGAGGGTCCTCGCTTCATCCGCACGAGCTCCTGGCGCCGGGCTGTCCGGGCGATACGCAAGGCGGCCCGGCATCGTCAGGGCGAGGACGAGCAGCAGACCCAAGACGATCGAGTCACCACAGTTCCGCAGGCGACTGCCCGCCCCCACCGCCGCCGTCACTCGTGAAGGCAGGCAGCGGCGATCGGGCCCGGGTTGGTGTACGAGGCAGTTCAGGTCCCCCCGTACTCGTCGTGGCGGCGCAGCCAGTGAGTCTCCTCGTCCTGCTCATGGCGGCCCGACGGGGTCCGGTCGAGGAGGCCGTAGTAGGCCATGGCGGGCTCAAGGCCGCGCGCCGTGGTGACGTACGTCCGGTAGACCATGTCGTCGGACAACGCGTAGGCGCTGAGCCCGGGGCCCTCGGTGACATACCCGAACACGTCCGTGCCCGTCGCCTGTGCCATCTGGCTCACCGTCGGTGGGATGTCACCCTCGAGAAACGGTCTCAACTCGTCCTCGGTGTACAGGAAGCCGAGGTCCCGGTGGAAGTCGCTGCCGACCGTGGAAACCCAGTCGAAGCTCCAGCCCATCCGCTCCCGGTAGGCGAGGAGCTTGTCGAGTGGTGCCCGTGAGGAGCAGATCAGCGTCACGTCCCGGGCCCTGAGATGGATGGCGTTGGCGTCGAGGGTGTCCGCGATCGAGGAGCAGACCGGGCATCCGGCCTCGTACGACGGGCCGAACATGAAGTGGTAGACGAGCAGTTGGGCACGCCCCTGGAAGAGGTCCGCAAGCGCCCTGGTGCCGTTCTCGGTCTCGAAGCCGTAGTCCTTGTCGACCGGCACCCAGGGAAGTTCCCGCCGCTTCCGCGCGAGTTCGTCGCCGCGTCGGGTGAGCGCCTTCTCCTCCGCGAGGAGTTCCTGTCGAGCTGTCTCGAATTCCTCCAGGGTGCCGACTCTGTGCTCCGGCATGGCCATGCCCTCCTGGCGTGGAAGGGGAACACCGCCCCGCGACGGGCGGTCGCCCGCAACGGCTGCGGTGGCTGTCAGTAGTCGCCCGCACCGACGTGCCCATCCGGCCCCACGTTCCACGCTACGCGCCCGGCGGCGGCGGTGCTCGTCAGGGATGCCGTCGGTCGCCACGAGGTGGGACGGGTGCTCGCACTCGCTGACGCTGAGCGCGCCGTCAGACACCGCCCCCGCCGTCACCACCGGCCCGGACCGCTGTCTGCCACGCCTCGCAAGAGGCACAGCATCTCGGTGGACCACGCACGTACGCGCGGGAGGGCCGCCGCCCGGGCCAGGAGGAACTGGCGACCATCCCTTGGTGCTCGCCAGGAAAGGCGTCGCCCGACCGCCTCACCGGCCCGGTTCCGGCGCGCCAACCCCCCGTCAGGACGCTACGGGCCAGGGACGCTTGCGTCCAGGCGATCTCTCTTCCAACCCCCCGTGACCTGCGGCGAAAGTAGTCACTGCCACCGGGCGTCACACCCCCGACATCCTTCACAGCTGCACCTGCAGGGCAGCTGTCTGGGCCAGGGCTGTGCCTTCGCCCGCTCGACTTCCATGCCGCAGGAGAGACTCATGAAGCTGAGCAACACCATCCGCCGTACATCCGCCGCGCTCGCCGTCGGCGCGATGTCCCTCGGGCTGGTCACTGTCGCCGGCGGAGCCGCGCAGGCCGTCGCCTCGTGCACCGGCAACGTGTCGATCTACGGCACGCTTTCGGACGGCAAGCTGACGTACACGCAGGTCGAGCCGAACACCGGGGACCGCGTCAAGACGCTCATCGGCCCGAACCTCGGCTTCACGCCCAAGGCGATGGCGACCCTCAACTTCAACACGGTGCTGGTCACTTCGACCGCCGGTGACCTCTACCGCGTCGACGTCCAGACCAACAACACCTCCCTCACGGTGGCCGGCGTCGCCAAGATCTGGGACGGCGGCTGGACCTTCGACAAGATGGTCTACGACGGCGCCGGCCACCTCTACGGCACGGTCGACGGGCAGCTCCACCAGTACCTGGTGTCGCAGGACAAGCCCACAGGGTCGGCCCACATAGGCCAGCACGTGGTGATCGACACGGGCTTCGTCCTCAAGACGCTGGCCGCCGCGGGCGACGATCGCATCATCGCCTCGACCTCGGACGGCCGCCTGCTCAGCTACAAGATCAACGGTGTGAACGACTGGGACCGCGCGGTCCTGAAGTCGAGCGGCTGGTCGGGGGTGGACTCGCTCTCCTCACCGGGCGGCGGCCTCTACTACGGCCGTACCAACGGCGGCATGTACTGGTACCACGACTCGGACCCGACCGACGGCGACGGCAGCGACATCGCGTACCACCCCAGCGACCCGGTGGACGCGTCCGGCTGGACCCAGAGCCTGCTGTCGGCCTACGCGGACAACTGCGCCTACGTGGCGCCGGCCCCGCCGAAGTCCGTCCAGGGCGGCACGATCTACCGCAACGAGGTCATCGCCCGAGCCAAAAACTGGTACAGCCGCAACGTCCAGTACAGCCAGAGCGCCTACGCGAGCGATGTCGACGGCGACCACTCCTACCGCACCGACTGCTCCGGCTTCGTCTCCATGGCCTGGCACCTCACCACCTCGCTGACGACACAGTCACTCCCCGGCGCGGGCACGCAGATCTCCAAGGCCGACCTCCGGCCCGGTGACGCGCTGAACTCCAGCAGCGAGGGGCACGTGGTCCTCTTCGCGGGCTGGAAGGACCAGGACGCCGGCTCCTTCTACTACTACTCCGAGGGCAGCCCGTCCTCGGACATGAACTACTCGACCGCGAACGTCTACAGCGGCACCATCGACAGCCACCCGGCCTCGTCCTACATCGCCCTGCGCTACGACAAGATCGCCTGACGCGCCCCCACTGCCTACCTCGAAGGCCCCGCCGATCCCGGCGGGGCCTTCTCGCGTCTCCCCTACCGTGCTCGCGATCCGCCCGTCCAGGACCCGCGTCGGCTTCCAGACGGGCGCGTGCGCAACGCCTGCGAGGACGCCCGGGTCGTGCCGGTGTGACGTACACGGAGAGCGCCAGGGCGGCTTCGGCACCTCCGCGCACGTCCCGGACCGCGAGTACGGGGCGTCGGTCGGCATACCCGACGACGGTGCCCGGACGTGCGACGGCACCGTCCGGATCACCGTGAGCAGTGCGGTCGAGTCCAAGGACTCGCCGAGGACCGACCGCGTCCAGGTCTCGGCGGACTCAATTCCCGTCCGCCTAGGCCGCACCCACGCGAAAAGGGCGGTGCCCCCTCGGTTCGAGGGGGCACCGCCCTTTTCGCGTCCGCCGGTATCAGTACCAGTTGTTGGCCTGCCAGAAGTTCCAGGCGTTGCACGGGGAGCCGTAGCGGCCGTCGATGTAGCTCAGACCCCACTTGATCTGGGTGAGGGGGTTCTGCTTCCAGTCGTCGCCCGCGACGTCCATCTTGGTGGCGGGCAGCGCCTGCGGAACGCCGTAGGCACCGGACGACGGGTTCGTCGCGTTCCAGCGCCAGTTGCTCTCGTGGTCCCAGAGCGTCTCCAGGCAGGCCCATTGCGCGGAGGTGGCCCAGGAGGCGTCCTTGTTGTTCATCAGCTGCCGGCCGGCGGCCTTGACCTCGGTGATGTTGTCGCGGTCGACCGTGTCCGTGGGGGTGGTGCAGGTGTAGGTGCCCGGCTGGGCGGACAGCAGCTTCTGCGTCCAGCCCCGGGTGTTGACCGGGTCGTCGAGGTGGTACGAGATGTCGGAACCGGAGCCGTCGGTCGGGTTGGCGTCCTTGTACCAGTACATGGCACCGGTGGACAGGCGGCCGTAGTAGAGGCCGGATCCGGGCGAGACGAGCTGGTTGAAGCCGGACCAGCCGGAGGACTTGAGGGTGTTGCCCTTCCAGGAGCCGGCGCCGGCGATCGTGTAGTCGAGCAGCCGTCCGTCCTCGGTGGTGGCGCTGAGCCGGTCGTCGCCGGTGGCGGTGAGGGTCTTCAGGACGAACCCCGTGTCGATCTCGGTGCGCACGCCGATGTGCTGGGAGCCGGCCGGCTTGTCCTCGGTCACGTTGTAGCGCAGCAGCAGGCCGGCCGCGGTGGTGCCGTAGAGATGGCCGTGTCCGTCGTAGGTGAGCTTGTCGTGGGTCCAGCCACTGTCGGCGATCTTCACCGGTGCGTTCATCAGGGCGAGGCTGGTGTTGTTGGTCTTGATGTCGACGCGGTAGAGGGCGCCGGAGGTCGACGTCACCAGGACGGTGTTGAAGTTGAGGGTCGCCATGGCCTTCGGCTCGAAACCGAGGTCAGGCCCCACGAGCACCTTGGCGAGGTCTCCGGTGGCCGGGTTGAGCTGGCTGAACGTCAGCCTGCCGTCGTCGAGTACGCCATAGATGTTGACGCCGCCCGAGCAGGTGGTGGCCGCCTCGGCCAGGGGCGCGGTCACCGTGAGGAGCCCGGTGGTGAGGGCGCCGACCGCCAGCAGGCCCGCGACTCTGCGGCTGGGTTTGCGGATGTTCTTCACTTTTCGTTCCCCCTGGGGCGGTTGCGGTCAGGCAGGCATCGGACGGTGGGAAGGGGCGTGGCCCGAGATCGGCGGAAAGGGCACGGCCGAGCACCTACGGGCGGGCGTTGGTGCACGAAGGACCGTTTGGGGTGAGGGGCGGTCGCGAGCGGACTACTGCCAGCCGGCATCCGCCGGGGTGACCTGCCAGCCGGCGTCAGCGAGAACGGAGGAGGTCACGGCCTCGTCGGCCTCGGACGGGAACGCGATGGCCGGGCCGGTGAGTGCCGCCACGATGACGAAGGAGGCGACCGCGGCGGCCTTGGCGATGCGGGTGCGAAGCATGGCTGTTTCCGTTCCTTCCGGAGGTGAACTGCGGTGTCCGGTCTGCCTCGCGTCCCGCGGTGACGCTTCGGCCGGCCGGTGATCGATAGCTTCGTCGCAGCTCAGGCCTGTGAACAGAGTTCAGGGATGGACGGAAAGGGCCTTGGACTCATGCGTCCACACGGGCCGCTTCAGTCCACCGGCTGCGGCGCGAAGGCCAGCGGCATCAGCGGCACCCCGGCCCCGGTCAGCCGGGCCGTCGACAACTGCGGTACCTCTCGCAGGAGTTGGTCGCAGACCCGAACCGCCCGCTCCTCCGCCTCTTCGAGCCCACCGGCCAGCACGTAGAAGCCGAGCGTGAGTCCGGGCCCGGGACGGGTGTGTACGGCGACGTGCTCGACGTGGTCGCCGGCGCTGATCGCGGAGCGCACCACAGCCGCGATGTTCGGGGGCAGTTGTTCACCCGAAGGCAGAGCCAGGTGCGCGTGGACGAGGTACATGGGCTCCAGAGTCTCAGCGGTTGCCGTCGGCCTGACAGTGCCGCGGCAGGCCGGTTGCGGCCGGGGCCCGTTCCGTCCTTCCCTGGTGACGATCCCGCACCCCTCTGCGAAGATCTCGTCCGAGCAAGGGGATGTTCCGTGCAGGAATACTGGGGGACCACATGCTGACCACACTCGGACTCGACTCCGTCGGCGAGACGGTGTACCGCGCCATGCTCAGACAGCCGGCCGCCGGTGTCGCGGCCCTCGCCGATTCCGTAGGAGTGCCCGAGGAACAGGTGCGAGAGGCGCTCGACACACTCAGTGAGCTGGCTCTGGTGCGCCCCGCCGCCGGAGACGCGGGCCGGCTCCGGGCCGTCTCCCCGGACATCGGGATGGAGATCCTGATGGCCCGGCAGCAGGCACAACTGGCGGCCCACCAACAGCGCCTGGAGGCCTCGCGGGCCGCCGCGGCCCAGCTCATCTCCGAGTACGCAGAGCTCCGTCCGGCCACCAGCCATCCCGACGTGGAGCAACTGGTCGGCCTCGACCACATACGCGACCGGCTGGCCGTGCTCACCCGTGAGGTGAGCGAGGAATTCCTGGCCTTCGCCCCGGGCGGGCCGCAGACCGCCGAGAACATGGCCGCGTCACGGCCGCTCAACCAGGATCTGCTCGCCCGCGGGGTGCGCATGCGCACGATCTACCTCGACAGCGTCCGCACCAACCGGCCCACCGTGGAACACGCCGACTGGCTGGCCCGGCTGGGTGGCCAGGTCCGCACGGTGCCGTCGCTGCCGACACGGATGATCCTCATGGACCGGCGGATCGCCATGATCTCGGTCAACAGCGACGACACCGCCGCCGGCGCGGTCCTCCTGACCGGGCAGGGCACACTCACCGCGCTGTGCGCGCTCTTCGAGGCCACCTGGGAGGCCGCCCAGCCGCTCGGGCAGGTCGTCCCCACCGATCCGAACGGGCTCACCGGCCAGCAGTCGACCGCCCTGCGCCTACTGGCCGAGGGGCACACCGACGAGGCGATCGCCAAACGGCTCGGGGTGTCGCATCGCACGGCCCGGCGGATCGCCTCCGAACTGATGGACCGCCTCGGCGCACGCAGCCGCTTCGAGGCCGGCGTACGCGCCGTGCAGCAGGGCTGGCTCCCGACCCGACCTTGACACCGGGCTCCCGGACGGACTCCTTCGGCAACACCGCGGACCCCGCAGGTCACCCGCCCGCCGCCTTCCCCGTCTCCGCGACACGGTGCCATCGCGTGCCCGCAGGAGCCGGGCGGGCGCCATCGCTTCCCACGCTCGGCCGTGGGCGCGAGTCCCTTGTGGGAGTGGGCACTTGGCTGCGGAGGTCCTGGATCAACGTGGCTTCCGGGCCGTACGTCGTCCCGAGCGCTGTGAGGCCCGGTCAGCCGATGTAGCCCTCGAGGTCGGCGACGACGTCGAGGGAGCCGTTCGCGTTGCGGATGTGGATGGAGCCCTCGGCGTCGAGGGGGATCACTGCCAGAACCGGCCTGGTCTCGCCGGTGCTCAGGTTGACGTCGGACACGTTCGGCACGCTGCCGGCGCCGTAGGCGGTCAGGTGGGTGGCGGTGGTCGGGGCGACGCCGGTGAGGTTGACCAGGACTGCGGTCGCGTCGGCCGGTACGCCGTGGACTCCGGCGACCTTCACGGTGAGGGTGCTGTTCGCGCCGAGCCGCCCGGCGCGGGCACCCGTGCCGTCGCGGGTGTCCAGGAAGCGGGTGGGGTCGGCCGGCACGAAGGGGCTGCCCCAGGGGGAGACGCCGTCGACGACGGAGTTGGTGTAGAGGCCCTGGAGGTCGGCGATCAGATGGACGTGTCCGCCGCTGTTGTAGAGCTTGATCCTGCCGCCCGTGCACACCTTCGTCACGACCAGGTTGGAAACGGTCTGCCCGGCGCGGTAGTTGAGGTTCGACGTGCCGGGGCGGCTGCCGCAGTAGACGGTGACCACGCCGCTGCCGGTGCCTCCCGTCACGGTGACGTCGAGGACGGCGCCGACGGTGCCCGTGCCCTGTCCGTTCTTCGGCAGGGTGAGGGTGGTCGTGCTGCCGGGCGCGACCTCGCCCTTGGGGGCGCCGGTGCCGTAGCGGGTGTCCAGGACCCGCGTCGGGGTGACGGGTGCCAGGTCGCTCATGAGGCTCACGTGGTCGTCGCTGGTGTCGGACCTGGTCGTGAAGTAGCCCTGGATGTCGGCGATGAGGTCGACGTGGCCGTGCGCGTTGTACAGGTCGACATAGCCGCCCGCGCCCACGCGTACCGTGACCAGGTTCGGGTTGGTCCGCCCGGCGGTGAAGTCGAGGTCGGACGCGGTCGGGCGGCTGGTGCCGTCCGGATACACCGTGACGTAGCTGCTCGCGGTCGCGTCGGTGTCGGTGACGTTCAGGGTGACCGCGGTCACCCCGGAGGCCGGGACGCCGCCCACGCCGAGGACCTTGAGACGGACCACTCCCGCGGGACCGACCTGCCGATCGGCGGCACCAGTGCCCTTGCGCGTGTCCAGGATGCGGCGCGGGTCGGTGGCGACGTAGGACGGGCCGACGGTGGTCGGGGTGGTGTCGGTGAAGGTGCGTCCGCCGGAGTCCGTGAGCCGCTGGGTGACGGTGTACGTGCCGGCGGCGGCGTACGTGTGCCGGACCACGCCCTTGGAGCCTGTCGCGGAGACCGCTGTCGAGCCGTCGCCGAAGGAGATCAGGTCGCTGGTGATCGGGTAGCCGCTGAAGCCGGCGGCGGTGAAGGCGCAGCCCGCGGTGTCCGGCAGGGAGGGCGCGATCTGGATGGAGGCGCTCCGGCAGTCGAGGCTCCCGGTCAGCGCCGGCAGCGGACGTACGGGGAAGTAGTAGCTGGCCTCGGTGCCCATCGTGGTGCCGTCCGGCCGGTACACCGTGACCGTGGCGTAGATGTTGTCGCCGGTGGTGGGCTGCGTGTACGTGTGCGCCACCGAACCCGTGGTGGACGTGGCCGTGGTGCCGTCGCCGAAGCCGAAGGTGTAGCGGTAGCCGTCGAGGGAGTCCGACCACGGGTTGTCGAAGCCGGCGGTGAAGGTGACGGGGACGCCGACGTAGGCGTTCTCGTACGAGCCGCCCGCGCTCCCCAGGCTCAGCGGGTCCTGTACCTCGGTCGCGCCCCGGTCGTAGTCGCCGGTGCCCGTGCCGGTGTCGGCGACCAGCGGGTCGTCGACCCGTGGCGCCCCGTGCAGGTCGGTGGCGAGTTCACCCGGCGCGTCGGCGTCCGCGGAGTCGATCAGCGGCGTGCCGTCCGTGGCGAGCGTCGTGTTCGTCTGGTCCAGGTCGTGGGCTCCTTGACCGGTGGCGGTCCAAAACGCCTGGCTGGTCCCGTAGGCGGTGCCGGCCCACTCGTAGTCGGTTCCGGCCGACGAGGGGTTGACCGCGTTGTAGTCGGCGGTGACCTGCGGTGCGGAGGAGGCGTCCACCGTGATCTCGGCGGGGGTGCCGGTCTCCGGGCAGGATGCTGACGTGTCCGGGCGTACGACGGTGTTCTCCACGGATCCGGAGCTGCCGTCGGTCAGGCTGATGCCGCTGCCGCAGACCGTCACGAGGGTGTCGCCGGCCAGCCGGAGGCCCTTGGTGCCGGTGGCCGATATGCCTCCGCCGAGCGAAATCACGTCGTCGGCCAGGGTTATGTCCTGTGCTCCGGCCGCGCTCGCGAAGGCCGGACCGCCGGACTCGGGGGCGATGTGCAGCCGGGTGAGTGCGATGTCGGAGGAGGAACCGTCGACGACGATCGTCCCGTCGGCGCCGGCGGCCGCCTGGGCCGTGCTGACCCAGCCCGTGTCGTAGGAGATGTGCTGGGACTGGGAGAACACCAGCGTGCTCGTCCCGCTCGACGAGAGGTGGAACCCCGACACGTCGACGTACCGGGCGCCGGAGAAGGTCATCGCCGGTGTCGGGGTCTTGGTCAGAAGGACGACGGCGGCGGTGGCGGCCGCATTGTCGCCCGGAGCGCCGACGAAGGTGACCGGTGCGTCCGCGGTGCCGGCCGATCCGATGTTCGCGGGGGCGTACTGGGTCTTGTTCCGTGCCACGTGGACGGTGTCCCCGGGGTCCGCCGCGTCCGCGGCCGGCTGGATCTGGCAGAAGGGCTCCGCCGGTGTGCCGGGTCCGGTGTCGCTGCAACCGGCGGCGTCGTCGTCGACGTACAGGGCGGTGCCGCCGGCGGCGTGGGCGACGCCGGTACCGAGTCCGCCGATCAGTACGGCGAGGACGGCGGCGTATCTCACCAGCAGTCGCCTGCGGCTCATGAACGTGCTCCGTTCAGATCCAGCCACCTGTCAGCCGGAGTTGGCGGAACCGTACGGCAGGTTCGGACGGCCAGACCATGGAAATCAGGATGTCCTGCCGACGATGAGGCATTGAGGGAACAAGCTTGATCATTGGAAGAGCACAGCACGGCAGAAGCTTGAGCCTTCCATTACCTCGCCGCCGGCCGCTCACGCGGAACACCCCGGGCCCGGTCGCGCCGAGGGTGGCGAAATGCTCTCCTGGAAGGAGCCGCAGGAGAACACGCCGATGCGTCACAGCCGGAGTTCCGCTCTCACAGCCGGCCGGTCGGTCGCCCCGACCGGAACGGGTGGGGGGTTGCTGCCCACGCGGGATCTCGCGGCCGCCTGGTCGCTCGTGGTGCTGATCGCGGTGCCCGCCTGGGTGCTCACGATCGGCCAGGCCCGGGACATGGGGGTCGAGCCCGGCACGATGGGGATGGCGCTGCCGCTGTTCCTGCTGCTCTGGGTGACGATGATGGCGGCCATGATGCTGCCGTCCATGGCACCGGTGGCCATCACCTGGGTCCGGGGCATCGGCCGGCAGTCCTCCGGCTGGGCCCGGACCGCCCGTACCGTCGAGTTCGTCGCCGGATACCTGCTGGTGTGGACGGCGTTCGGGCTGCTCGCCTACGTGGCGCTGGCCTTCACCGGCAGCCTGGTGGACGACCACCCCGCGGCCGGCCGCTGGATCGGTTCGATCGCCTTCCTGCTCGCGGGCCTGTACCAGCTGGGCCCCCTGAAGACCGTCTGCCTGCGGCACTGCCGCGACCCCTTGGGCCATCTGGTGCGCTACTCCGGCTTCCGGGGGCCGACCCGCGACCTGCGGGTGGGCCTCCACCACGGCGCCTACTGCGTCGGCTGCTGCGTCGGGCTGATGGTCGTCCTCGTTCCGCTGGGCGTGATGAACGTGGCGGCGATGGCGGGGCTGGCCGTGGTGGTCTTCGTGGAGAAGCTGTGGTCCCGGGGCCCTCTGCTCGCCCGCGCCGTGGGCGTCGTATTCCTCGTCCTGGCCGTGCTCGCCCCCTTCCAGGACTGGCTGCTTCCCGGGCTGCGGGACTCGATGCCGTCGATGGACGACATGTGATCCCTTGCCGGTGAACGGGTTCCCCACCGGGGAAGACGGGTGCAAGCTGGAAGGGAGGCCGTCTCCCGTTCCCGGACCGGGCTCGGCACCCGCGGTCTCGCCACTCCGAGTGAGCCTCCCGGGGCTCGGCAGGAGGAAAGCGAGATGACAGAACAGGCCACCACCGCGACGCGCTGGCATCTGACCGGCGACTGGTTCGATGTGTGCAACTGCGCCATCCCCTGTCCGTGCACGTTCGCGCAGCCTCCGACCTACGGAGAGTGCGAAGGCGTCCTGGTCTGGCACGTCCGGGAGGGCGGCTACGGCGACATCCGTCTCGACGGCCTCAACGTCCTGATGCTCGGCAGCTTCACGGGCAACGTCTGGGCCGCCGAGCACAGCGACCCCTACGCCGCGGTCTTCCTCGACGAACGCGCCGATGATCAGCAGCGCGGTGCTCTCGGGGCCGTCTTCGGCGGCGAGGCGGGCGGCTGGCCCGCGCGGTTCGGGCAGATGCTCCACCCCGAGATACGGGGCATGGACGTGGCACCCATCCGCGTCGAGATAGACGATGACCTCGCCACCTGGCGGGCCGAGATCCCCGGCCGTGTCACGGCGGCCGCCGAGGCGCTCACCGGCCCGACCAGCGCGGACGGCGCGCGGGTCCAGGTCCACAACGCCCCGGGTGCCGAAGTCGGACCCGGCCAGGTCGCCACCTGGGGCCGGGCCACCGTCGACCGCGCGGACGCGTTCGGCTTCTCCTGGGACCGCTCGGGCAAGTCGAGCAAGCACTTCCCCTTCGACTGGAGCGGCCCCGACTGACCCACCCGGCTGCACGGAGCGCAGCGCTGCCGCGTCAGGACCTCAGAAGACGCCCTTTGTACGCCTGCCATCCCGTGGCGATCTTCGTGCGGGAGCCGAACGACCCGTTTCCGTTGCGGAACTTCACGCGAGCGGAGAGCTTGCCGGTGCTCGTGCCCTTGTAGAGACACACGGCCCCCGTCGACGAGTTGCGGGCGATCAGGCCCGGGCGGCCGTCGCCGGACATGTCGCCCGGCGAGGTCACGGCGAGGACCGCCGGCGGAAAGGCGTGACGGAACGGCGGCGGCCGATCAGGCGCACGTCGACGGTGCTGTGAAAACGTCCAGCCCCCCGAGCTGCCCCCACGCACAGCGGCACGAAAGTATCAGCAGCCCCAGGCGCATCAGGAGTAGTGCAGTTCGACGGTGATGTGCGGGGACAGTGCGCGGAGGAAGTCGGGCGCGTCGAAGACTTCGCCGGCCGAGGCGACACCGAGTGTGCGGGTCCGGCCGGTGAAGATGCGGTGGACCGCCTCCACCGCGAGGGGTGCGGTGACCACGTAGATGTCCCGGCCGCGTGCCACGGCGCGCCGTTCGGTGTGCCCGGAACGTATGACGGCTTCGACGAGGAACGTCTGGTCGGACCGCCCGTTGTCGTCGGCCGCGGTCGGCGCCGGGGTGTCCGGGGCCGAGAGGTCCCTGGCCGCTTCGCTCGCCATGTGGGTGCGTACCTCGGGGATGGAGAGGTGGCTGGGAAGGGTGACCACGTCGGCCATCGTGAACTCCGCGACGACCTCCCTGGTGCCCATCGGGTCGGGGAAGGGCCACTTCAGGAGCGTCGGCGCGTCGTCGTGGTACTCCAGCCGCCCCTGCGTGTAGCGGACCCGCCGGCCGCCTCGACGCTCGCCGGAGACCGCACCCGCGGTGCGCGTCCCGGGCGTGGGGTGCCAACTGCTCAGTCCGTACGCGATGGTCGCCTCGTCTGCCGCCGTCCAGTCCCCCATCGCGGCGGTGGCCAGCAGGTCGCCGAGGCCGCCGTAGAAGGCCATCGCGGGGACGACCGCCACTCCCGCCGCGCGGGCGCGGTCCGCGAAGTGCGTGAACGTGTCGAGGTTCGCCTCGATCTCGGCCGCAACGTCGACGTACGGGATCCCGGCGCGCAGTGCCGCCTCGATCACCGGGGCGGCGGTCACCGCGAAGGGCCCGGCGCAGTTGATCACGGCGTCGGCGCCGTCCAGGGCGCGGTCGAGTGAGGCAGGGTCGTCGACCGACGCCGGCCGGACCTCGAGTCCCGGTTCGGATGCCGCCAGCGCCCGCAGCTTGCCGGCGTCGCGGCCGGAGAGGAGCGGGACGAACCCGCGCTTCCGCAGCTGTGCCACCACGAAGCGTCCGGTGTGTCCGTACGCGCCGAACACCGTCACCGTCCGGCCCGTTCCCGGTCCCAGTGCCAGTCCCATGGGTTCTCCCCCGTGCTCGAAATGATCTGCTGATCTGCTTGATCTGCCACGACCATCGTGTCGGGGACGGTCACTTCCGCGTGAGTGTCCGGAACGACGTGCCCCGTACACTTTCGGACATGGGTACCGTCGTCGCGCTGGCCGTCACCAAGGGGATGCTGCCCTTCGAACTGTCCATGGCGTACGAGGTGTTCGGCGCCGCTCCGGTCGGTGTGACGGTGCCCTGGTACGACGTGGAGCTCTGCGGGTCGGACGCCGTGGCGCTCGGCCGGTTCCGGCTGGAGCCCGACCAGGGGCTCGACCGGCTCCGGCATGCCGACACCGTGATCGTCCCCGGCTGGGCGGACACCGACGAGGAGCCGCCCGCCGAGCTCGTCGGCGCGGTGCGTGCGGCCCACGAGGCGGGTGCGCGCGTGGCCTCCCTGTGCACGGGCGCCTTCGTGCTGGCCGCCGCCGGTCTGCTGGACGGCAGGCGGGCGACCACGCACTGGGTGCACACGGACGCCCTGGCCGCGCGCTACCCGCGGGTGGAGGTCGATCCGGACGTGCTCTACGTGGACAACGGCAGCGTGCTCACCTCCGCCGGCAAGGCCGCCGCGCTGGACCTGTGCCTGCACCTCGTCCGTCTCGACCACGGTTCGTCCGTCGCCAACGCCGTCGCCCGCCGCCTGGTGGTGCCGCCGCATCGGGCGGGCGGCCAGGCGCAGTTCGTGGCCGCTCCGGTGCCCGCCCGGGACGACCATCCGCTCGCCGCGCTGTTCCCCTGGGCGATCGAACGCCTCGACCGCCCTCTCACCGTGGAGGACCTGGCCCGCCAGGCCGGGATGAGCTCGCGCCATCTGGGCCGCCGGTTCAGGGCGGTGACCGGCACCACTCCGCTGCAATGGCTGCTGACCCAACGGATCCGCCGCGCACAGGAGTTGCTGGAGACCACCGACGACGTCGTCGACGCCATCGCGGCGGCCACCGGCATGGGCACCGCCACGACACTGCGCCGGCACTTCAACCGCACGGTCGGCGTGCCGCCGGACACCTACCGGCGAACCTTCCGGTCACGGCCTTCGGGCGGGCGGCCGGGGGCTAGCTGAGACGGGTGGGGCGATGGATGCCCGCGCGCTTCGCCTTCTCGACGCGCTCCGGGCCGGCCGTGTTGCGGTCCTCCTCCCTCTCCCTCCAGTCCCTTGGCTGGAGCAGGAGGAGTTCGCCGCCGCCCGGCACGATCATCGCGCCGCCGAAGGGCTCGTCCCCCGCGAACCAGACGCCGTCGACGATGCCGACAGGCCACCGACGTCGCCCCAGGACGTCCTTCGCACGCAGGGTGAAGGGGGTGCCCTTCTGGTCTCCCAGGCGGAAGTAGAGCGTGTGGGTCGACTCCATGCCGATCTTCTCGACCGGGGTGCGGAATTCGAGGGGGTAGGTCCGGAAGATCTTCGAGCACTTGTGGGTCGAACTCAGGCGGCCGTAGAGAAGGACCAGCGTGAAGACCGTGCCGAGCATTCCGACAATGGCCACCGGAAGCAGATATCCGATCTTGGTGAAGAAGATCTGGACCCACAGCAGCAGGAACACAGGGAAGTACTTGAGGAACTTCTTCAGCGCGTTGCGGTAGTGATAGCGCACCGCGCCCTGGAAGTCCGACCCGTCCGTCGCGTACGGCGCCGGCGGGGTGTCCGACTCCAGACCGTCCTTCCACCGTTCTGGCACCGTCATCCGAACGGGCTCCTTTCGACTGTCCCTGGGCCCACGTCCGAGGACGGACCGGACCCGTTGTCCACCTCGCCCGGCGCGGCCGGGTCGTCGAACGTCACCGTACGGGCGACGCCGAGCAGCACACCGCGGTAGTCGTCGGCCAGCTCCAGCGCCGGGGTGACCAGCTGCACGGTGACGATCGAGGAGGTCCGGGCGACCGGAATGGCGACCGTGCCCTGCCAGACGGTCCCCTCAGCGGGCTCGTCCTGTCCCTCGGGCGGAGCGGTCGGCGCGAGTGTGGTCCGTTCCGTCTCCAGCAGGTACCCGGTGCCCGCGGGCAGCTCCACGGGCACGATGCCGTTGTCCGGGCCGGTGCCCAGCATCTGGAGCAGCACGGCGGCTGGATTCGCCCCCGAGGCCGCGACGGTCGAGACCGTCAGGACGGACAGCGAGGCCCCGCCCTGTTCGTCCGGGTGCATGCCGAGCGCGCACCCCATGACGTCCTGGCTCCGCAGCATCGTCAGGACGATGGCGTACAGCCGGAACACCTGGTCCGCCCGGTCGCGAAGGTCGTCGGGAAGTGCGCTGAGCTGCCGGGCCACCTCCTGGATGCCCTCGGGCGACGGCTGGAGGTCCACCTGGGCATACCCGTAGGGAAGCCCGTACCAGAACTCCGGTTTCGGCTTCTCTCTCTGGTCGAGCAACGCGTTCACAGGCGGACCCCACTCATCAGTTCGCCGAAGTCCTTGATGAGCTCGGCCGTTCCGCCCTTCAAGCCGGTGGAGGCGGCCGCGCCCTTCGTGAACTCGGAGGCGTCGTGTCCGGGGCCGTTCTTCGGGAACACACCCAGGCTCTCCATGGACGACGCCATGTTCGCCGCCACATTGACGCCGTTGATGGCGTACTGGAGCGCTCCCGTCTGGGGTGACGTCGCCACGTCGAGAGCCTTGTAGCTGAAGGCGGGCACGATCTCCTTGCCGAACGCACCCAGCCTCGAACCCAGCGACAGGGCCTCGCCGCCCTCACGGGCGACCGCCACCGCGAGACCCGCCTCACTGCCGGCCCTGGCGAGGGCACCGACGCCGGGCACCATGCCGAGGGTGTCTCCCGCCACGGAGGCCCAGGCGAACACGCCTTCCTTCAGGCCGTACTCGCCCATCAACGAGTCCCTGAAGTCCTCACTGGACAGGTTCTTGGCCATGGAGACCGCGCTCGCCGCGACCGCGATACCGAGGAAGACCGGCGCCAACGGGGTGGGGAGCAGGGCCAGCAGACCCGCGATGGCGCCGATGGTTCCGGCGTGCTCCACGAGGAACTCGCCGACCGCCTTCAGGCCCTCACCGATGGCGCTGAGGGCCTTGTCGAACCACCCAGGCTCCTTGGGGGCGAGCTTGTCGTCGGCCTCGTCGAGGCTGCGGGCGACGGTCTCGGCCGCGTCGGTGTGGGTGCCCTCGAGTTCCTTGGCCTTCGCGATGACGTCGTTGTAGGCGGTGTTGGCGTTGTTGAGGTGAGTGGTGGCCTCGTTCAGTTCGCGCTCGGCGGTACGCAGGCGCTCCGTCGCGGCGTCCGCCTCCGCCTGGCTGGGGTATTCCTTGCCGGCGAGCTTGAGGTCCGGGTTCCCCGCGGCCTGGTCGTAGCGGGCCCGGGCCTTGTCGGCGTCGGCCTTGTTCTCGCGCGCGGCATCGTCGTACTTCTTGGCCAGTTCGCGGTGGGAGGTCAGGTCGCCTTCCCATGTACCGAGCGCCGCGGCGGCTTTGTCGAGTGAATGCCCGGCGTTCATCATGGCGGTCTTGAGGTCGCCGTCCAGCGTGTCCCGGAACGCGCTCGCGGCGTCTCCGTGCCAGCTGGAGCTCGCTCCGAGCAGATACTCGATCTGACGGTGGCAGTTGTTGAGCGTGTCGGCCGCGGACTTCACCTTGCGGTAGAGGGAAGTGACCTGCTCGGGTACTCCGGGTACCGGATTCCAGCCGAGGCTCGGGAACGGGTTGTCAGCCACCGGTCACTTACCCCCGGTGTTCGCGGCGTTGGTCTCTTCCATCTTCTTGAGGGCCTTCGAGAGGTTCTCCTCGAACTGCCGGTAGCTCAGCGCGGTCTTCTCCACGCCTTCGTCCACGGCTTTGATCATGTCCTTCAGCTGGCCGGTTCCGTACTTCCATCTGTTCTGGAAGGTCTCGCACGCCTCGTCCAGCCGCGGAGTTCCGATCTGTTCGGCACTGACAGCGGAGAGCGCCGAGCGCGCTTCCTCCAGGTCGGTGACGGACTGTTTCAGCACCCGGCCAAAAGAGTTCAATTGACCCAGATCGACCTTGAATTCATCCGCCATGAGGCGGCCCCCTGTCTTCGACTGCGAGCGAGGCGACACGGACGCACGGGGAATGGAACGGGACAGCTGTTCCCACCGGGCTGCCGGCGCGGCACCAGACTAAAGTATGGGCAAAGACGCGTTGTCGCCGTTCCCGCTGCGAATCGGCAACTCCCGCACGATGAAGCCGAGTCGAGCGGAAACCGGCTCGCTTTCCGCCCACCGTCTCCTTGATCTCCACAGGTTCGCCAACTCCGGCACTCGTGTTGTGCGGCCACCCTTGAGGCGTTCTCTGTGTGCTCCGGCAATGGAGCTCTGACAGGTCGGCCGCGGTCACGCCGCTTTTCGGGCTTCTGGTGGGTAAGTTTCCCTACGGCCCCTACAGCCCCCTACGGCCCCCGGCGCCCCGGAATACCAGGGTCCGGTCAGCGTGGCTCCTCGCCCTGCGCCACCTCCACCTCGTGATGGAAGGTGATCACGCCGGTCGTCGCGGCACAGGCCGAGAACGCCGTGCAGACGGCGAGCAGCAGGGCGACCCCCGAGGCCGCGCGGGGCCGCTGCGCGCGAGGCGCGAGGAGGGCCGCGACGCGATGCGGCACGGGGCCGGTGGCCGCGGCGGCGGCGAAGTCCGGGCGGGTGGAGCGCGAGGCGTGGGTGGCGAGGGCGGCGCGGGCGATCGCCCTCGCGGTCAGGCGGCGGTCGCCGACGGCGGTCGCGGCGGCCTCGTCGGCCGCGCGTTCCGCCGCGAGTCGCACGATGTCACGGAGGTGGCGCAGGCCGGGGTGGCAGTGCGCCGCCAGTTCCGCGGCGAGCAGGAAGCGGTGGTGACTGCCCGCGTTGTGGGCGCGCTCGTGGGCGAAGAGGGCTTCGCGCTCGGCGGGGCCGAGGCTGCGGAGCATCGCGGTGGTGACGACGATGCGGTGCGGCCGGCCGGGCAGGGCGTACGCGTCCGGGTGAGGCGAGTCGACGACGCACAGGTCGCCCGCGGTGGGGCTGCGGTCCGCCTGTCCGCGGGCGGTGCGGAAGGCGTGGTACTGGCGCACGGCCGAGCGCAGCAGGGCCCAAGCGGTCACGGTGAGAAAGCCGGTGGCCGCCGCGGCCACGGGCAGGACGAGGGTGTCCGGCGGTGTGGGCAGGGGGCGGACGAGCTCGCCGAACGCGGCGAAGAGCGGCAGTTTGAGCAGGCCCGTCAGCACCAGCGCACCGAGCGCGGACACGGAGGCGCAGGCCAGCACGAGCGCGTTGAGGGTCAGCGTCCACAGCGCGGCGACCGGGCCGAGGCGGTCGACCGCCCGACCGGCCGGCGGACGCACGGCGAAGGGCAGGAACAGCGGGACGAGCAGCAGGGCCAGCTGCGGAGCGGTCATTGCTCACCCGATTCCAGGAGTTCGCGCAGGATCCGCTCGTCGTCGGTGCTGAGCCGGGCGACGAAACGGGCCAGGACCGTCTCGCGGTCGGTGTCCCGGTCGAGTTCGCTGTGCATGCGGCGGGCGGTGAGGCCGGGGGCGTCCTCGACGGGGAAGTACGCATAGCCGCGTCCCTGCCGCTCGCGGCCGACGACGCCCTTGTCGTGCAGGCGGGTCAGGATCGTCGTCACGGTGGTGCGGGCCAGGTCCATGGCGAGGCCGACCTGCACCTGCCCCGGCGTGCGGGGCACGCCCGCGGCCCACAGGGCGGCCATCACGGTGGCTTCGAGCTCACCGGCCGGCCGTCGTTCGTCCTTCGCGTCGGTCATGGGAACGATCCTCACCCCGCCGTCGTCTACAGTGCAGTAGACCGTCTACAGAATTGTAGTCACTCGGGCGCCGTGTCCTGCACGCGTGTCCCGCACGCACGTGCTCCCGTCCGTCCAGTCAAACAGAAGGGGTTCTAGGGATGCTGCTCGCCTTCGACGGGGCCGCGATCGACGGTTCCGCCTACACCGACGTGGTGGACCTGGCCCACCGCTCCCCCGCCTGGCTGGACGAGCTCGTGTCGGCCTGGTCGACGTACGGGCTCGCGCTGTTCGCCGTCCTCATGGTCGTGGGCTGGTGGCGGGCGCGGCACGTCGGCTCCCGTGCGGCGGTGATCGCGCTGACCGCGCCGGTGACCGTCGTCGTGGCGTACGCGGTCGACGACGCGCTGAAGCTGGTGGTGCGGGAGGACCGCCCCTGTCAGAGCCTGCGGGTGGCGACGCTGGAGGCGTGTCCGGCGCCGGGCGACTGGTCCTTCCCCAGCAACCACGCGGCGACAGCCGCCGCGGCCGCCGTCGCCCTGCTCTTCGTCTCCCGCCGGCTCGGCGCGGTCGCCTCATCGGCCGCCGTCGCGATGGCCGCCTCCCGGGTCTGGGTCGGTTCCCACTACCCGCACGACGTCGTGGCCGGTCTCGCGGTCGGGGCGCTCGTCGCTCTGCTGCTCACCGCGGCCGTACGATCCCGACCGGACACGCTCGTACGACGGCTCAGCGCGACGTGGCTACGGCCACTGCTGGTGGACCCGTGAACCGCCGGGACGTCGCCGACCTGGCCGGGTCCGTCGGGGCGGGTGCCCTGACGGCGTTCGCCGTGCTGGCCGCCGCCGTGGCCGGTGGCGACGGCGGCACGCTGTTCACCGACGAGGACCTGCACACCTGGTCGTCGGGCCACCGCCCGGCCGTCGCGCTGGCACTGGCCCGCGGGCTCACCGCCACCGGTACCGGCGCGGTCCCGTACGTGCTGGCCGTGCTGGCGGGCGTCATCGCCGCGCGGACCGTACGCGGCCGCGTGGTCGCCGCCGCCCTGTGCGCCGGCTGCCTGGGGACCGGACAAGCCGTCCGGTACGGCGTGATGGACCTGGTCGCCCGGCCCCGGCCACCCCGCCCGGACTGGGCGGCGCATGCGTCGGCGTGGGCGTTCCCCTCCGGGCACGCCACCACCGCGACCCTCGCCGCCGGGCTGCTCGTGATCGCCCTGTGCGTGCGCGCACCCCGCGGCAGAACCCTGCTGGTCCTCGCCGCCTGCTGCTGGGGGACATCGGTCGGGCTCACCCGCGTCTACCTCGGGGTGCACTGGTTCACCGACGTCATCGGCGGCTGGCTGTTCGGCATCGGCTGGCTGGGGCTGTGGCTCGCGGCGACGGCGAGATGGCTGCCAGGGGAGGCCATCGGCGGCACGGCGGACACGGCAGACCCGTCAGGCACGGCAGACCCACCATGAGGCTCGCGGCCCTCACTCGTGCGGGCGGGCGACGTAGCCGTCGCCGGGCTTACCTGCGCGTCCTGGTCGTAGGCACAGGCTCGGGGCCGTCGGCGCGCAGGGGGGCACGACCGGGCTTCTGGGGGTCGGCGACCACGGCGCCCTTCTTCTTGTGGTGGCGGGGCACGACGTCCTGGGGGAACGTCAGCTGCTGGTTCATCCACTTCAGGGCGGGGGGCATCTCCTGCACCCAGGTCGGGAAGTTGTGGCTGCCGTGCTCGGGCAGGATCGACACGACCCGCATGGGTGCCCTGACGGCCTTGATGAAGGCCTGCGTCTGCGGGTAGCCGCGCTCACCGTGCTTGCTCTCGGCCACCAGGACGGAGACGTCGGGGACCGGCAGGTGCTTGAGCCGCCACATCAGGTCGTGGCCGTTGATCCGCTCGATGCGGCTCGGGCCGTTGCCGAAGAGGTTGCCGGTCGTCGGGTCGTCCTTGACCTTGTAGTCGGGCGACAGGGCGGCGGCCGTCGTGAACACGTGCGGATTGCGCATCGTCAGCTGGAGGGCGCAGCTGCCGCCGGAGGAGTAGCCCATGGTTCCCCAGGCACTGGCGTCATGGCCGACCCGGTAGGCGGACTTCAGGGCTTCGGGAAGGTCCTTGGCGAGGAAGGTCTCGGTCTGCGGGCCGCCCGGGACGTCCACGCACTCGGTGTCGCGCGGCGGGGCGATCGTGGGCCGGATCATCACCATGATGGTCGGCTGCATCTGGCCGCTCTTCTGCAGTGCCCCGGCCGTCTGTGACACCCGCAGGTACTGGGCGAGGTTGAAGATGCTGCCCGGGTAACCACTCAGCGCGACGATCACCGGGAAGCGCTGCCGCTGGTACGCCTTCTGGAAGTACTGCGGCGGCAGGTAGACGAAGGCCGGGTCGATCACACCCGTGCGGCGGCCGATGACCTTCACCGACTCCACGCGCCCGTTCACCGCGGCGGGGCCGGTGGGCAGTCCGCTGACCCGGCTCAGCTGCTCGTCGGTGGCGGGCCGGACCAGCGACCCCTTCACGGCGACGCCGTTCACCGAGCCGGTGCCGCCGTAGCCCCCCGCCTGCGTGACGCCGACGGGGGCCGTCTCCACGTGGCCGAAGAGTTCGCCCCACGAGCCGAAGAACTGGTACGACGAGTTCAGCCAGCAAGCGAACGCCGCGATGATCACCACCTGGGTCGTCCCGAGGGCCACCAGGCGTCCGAGCACCGGCAGCAGGCCCTGCCGGGCGAACCGTGGCCACCACCAGACCAGCAGTGCCACGGACACGGCGGCGAGTGCCGCCATCACATACACGGTCGTCTCGCTGGTCAGACCCATACCGGTTGATCCCCGATTTCCCTACCTGTGCGGTTTCCTTCATACAGAAGGAGGGCTGAGGGATCCTCCGCGTTCCCCAATTAGTGCAAAAGGGGTGCGCTTCTTAGTGCAAAAGGGGTACGGGGCGTCGCGACCGGCACCACGGGCAGCGGCCCGCAGGGGGGTGCGCGAAGGACTACGAGTACGACACCGGCCGCGTCGTCGTGGACCTCCTGGACGGACAGGACCAGCGGGCCGTCGAGGTCCCCGCCGCCCTCGTCGCCGGGCACGGCCCCTTCACCTGGGGCAGCACCGCCCGCACGTCCCCGCGGAGGCGGCGCGCTCCCCACAGTGACCGGCCCGGCCCCGCGGCCCCGGCCTACCGGTCGAAGTAGCTGAGGTCACCCACGGTCCATGCGCTGACGTCCTTGATCGCGACCCGGTACATGCCCCCCGTCTCCGGGATGCCGAGGCTCCCCTGCAGGATCCGGGCGAGATGGAAGTGCAGATGTGTGGGCGCCTCGTCGCGGTCGGGCCGGTCCCCTCGCGGGTCGCGGGCGAAGACGTCGGAGAACGGGCCGAGGCGGTCCGAGTCCTTCAGGACCTCCGCCACACGCTCCCGCCACACGGCCTCGGGAGCCAGCCGGCCGGTGATGACGGCCCCGCCGACGACCACGGTCAACGACATCTGATTGCTTCGTTCGGACTCCACCGCGGCGGAGAGCGCGACGAGCAGCTCGTCAGGGTTCGACATGAGAGCAGATCCTATTCAGTCCCGGAACCGTCCCGCGGTCCGGGCGGCGGATTCGGGGCAGAAGGAGGGCTCCTACCGACCCGCCGCACAGGGGCAAGGGTTTCTCCTCTGCCATAGGAGTGAAATCTACTCTTGCCAGAGTAGACATCCTCTTCCGGCATGGTTACGCTTCATCACGTAGAAACGGTCGAACGAGACCCGGCAGACACGAACTGTCGGGGAGCAGTACACGAAGTTCGCAGGTCAGTGCGGCTCTAGAGCCTCGAAGCCAAGGTGTTCCCAGACGGTGACGAGACTGAGAGCCGCACTGGGCGGCTCGCACGTCGAGGAGCTGCCACACAGCAGTACCGCCCGGCCGGACGCCCTTGGCCGGGTACCGCACGACCCCGGAATGGATGGTGGTCCCCGGTCAGGCAGTTGCGATCCCCCCGCACCCCGCTCTGCCGGGCCGGGTAGCGGAAACAGAAGGTCGGCACCGCAGTCAGGGCCGACAGATGGTGTTCGCTTTCCCTCGGGGCCCCGATGCCGTACGGCGTCGGGGCCCCTCGACGCGTTGCACTACGAGGTCACATGACACCGGACAAGCCTCTGCGCGATCGCCTGGACGACGACGACTACCCCGCGTACACGATGGGCCGGGCAGCAGAGATGCTCGGCACAACCCCCGGCTTCCTGCGAGCCATCGGCGAAGCCCGACTCATCACACCCCTGCGCTCGGAAGGCGGACACCGCCGCTACTCCCGCTACCAACTACGCATCGCCGCCCGCGCCCGCGAACTCGTCGACCGCGGCACCCCCATCGAAGCCGCCTGCCGCATCGTCATCCTCGAAGACCAACTCGAAGAAGCACAACGCATCAACGCCGAATACCGCCGCGCCGCCAACGCCGGCACACCCGGCCCCGGCCCCCACTGACCAACCGGACTCCGCCGTCCTCAGGCCACCCCGAGAAACCGCAGAACGGCGAGCACCCGGCGGTGGTCGGCATCGGCCTTCGGCAGGTCGAGTTTGGCGAGGATGCTGTTGATGTGCTTGGCCACCGCGCTCTCGCTGACGACGAGCTGCGCGGCTGTCCCGGCGTTGGACCGACCGCCCGCCATCAGCTCCAGGACCTCGCGTTCAGCGCGGGGTGAGCCGGTCCAGCGGGTCGCTGTGTCGGCGCACCAGCAGCTGGGAGACCACCTGTGGATCCAGTGCGGTGCCACCCTCGGCCACCCGGCGCAACGCGTCGGCGAACTCCTCTACGTCCGCGCCCCGTTGCTTGAGCAGGTAGCCGATCCCGGAGGTGTGGGCGGACAGCAGATCGGCCGCGTACCGCTCCTCCACGTACTGGGAGAGCAGCAGTACCGCCGTCCCGGGCCACTGCTGCCTGATGACCAGCGCGGCCCGCACCCCCTAGGTGGTACGTGAGCTGCCGGCGGACCGCCGGGAGGATGGCCGCCGTCGCTTCCGGGACGAACAGGAGCCACGGCAGAGCCAGGACGAACAGGACGCCGAGCTGGATCAGGACTCCCGTGGCGAGGAACGCGACCGTTCGTCCGGCTCCCCGGAACGGCCACAGGATCACGCGCCGGGGTAGGTGCCGAGGTCAGGGGCGGTCCATGGCACTGGCCCCCGTCCTGGGGGTGCAAGTGGTGCCACCCCGGAACGGACACCTGCGTTACTGACGGTGACCGTCGTGCCGGTGAGGCTGGAGGCCATGAAGGAGAGCCGGGAACGCGAGGAGTCCGATGCGATGAGCACGCTGATCGACCGTCAGCCGCGGGGTGCCGAGCGCGTGTCGGCGGTGCCGCCGGGGCGCCGACGGCACCGGACGGAACACGTCCTGGTCGGCTGCGGGCTGGTCCTGCTGCCCTGGCTCTTCGTGCCGACGGCCGCTCTGCCCGCGACGGCCGTCGCCGCGAACTGGCGCACCGTCTGGATCGGCCTGGACTCCTCGGAGGCCGTGGGCCTGATCGCGACGGGACTGCTGGCCCGGCGCCGCCACCACCTGCACCCCCTCACCGCCGTCGCCACGGCCACACTGCTGGTGGTCGACGCCTGGTTCGACACGCTGATGGCGGCACCGGGTGCGGACCGGGTCTCGGCGGTGGCGATGGCACTCGGCGCGGAGCTGCCGCCGGCGGTGATGTGCGTCGTCCTGGCGGCGAGGGGGCACGCCCGCGCGGCGGGCTGACCGCCGACTCGGGGAACCAGGCGTGTTGAGCGGGTGAAGCCTGTGCCCGTGATCGTGTCGCGGGGCATGCATGAAGCTCCCCGCCGTATCCGGACGAGTCGGCGGACACGACGCGCTGGAGGCGAGTGATGAACCAGAAAGCTGCCCACCCCGACCCCACGACCCACCGGGTCCCTGTCCTCATCGTCGGCGGTTCCCTCGTCGGCCTGTCGACCTCGGTGTTCCTGGGCCGGCTGGGCGTACCGCACACGCTGGTCGAGCGGCACGCCGGGACCTCCATCCACCCCCGCGGCCGCGGCAACAACGTCCGCACGATGGAGCTGTTCCGTACGGCCGGTGTCGAGCCGATGATCCGTCAGGCCGCCGCAACCCTGGCCGACAACCACGGCATCCTGCAGACCCCCACCCTGGTCGGCGACGCGGGCGAGTGGCTGTTCCGGGAGATCGACGCGGGCGGCGGACTGGCCCGCTTCAGTCCCAGCTCATGGTGCCTGTGCAGCCAGAACGACCTGGAGCCGGTGCTGCTCGACCACGCCACACGGCTCGGCGGCGATCTGCGGTACGCCACCGAACTGCTGTCCTTCGACAGCGGGCCCTCCGGCGTCACCGCGATCCTCAAGAGCCGGGAGACCGGCGAGCACACCACCGTCCTCGCCGACTACCTGGTCGCCGCCGACGGCCCCCGCAGCCCCGTCCGCGAGCAGCTCGGTATCGGCCAGAGCGGTCCGGGTGACCTGTTCAGCAACGTCAGCATCACCTTCCGCTCCCGCCGCCTCGCCGCGGTCGTGGGCGAGCGCCGCTTCATCGTCTGCTATCTGACCGACCCGGCGGCCGACGGCGCCCTGCTGCCCGTGGACAACCGTGAGAACTGGGTCTTCCACGCCCCCTGGCACCCCGAACGCGGCGAAACGCTGGAGGAGTTCACCGACGAGCGGTGCGTCGCCCACATCCGCCGCGCGGTCGGCGTCCCCGATCTCGACGTGGAGATCACCGGCCGGGCCCCCTGGCACGCCGCCCAGCGCGTCGCCCGCAGCTACCGGTCAGGGCGCGTCTTCCTGGCCGGCGACTCGGCCCACGAGATGTCCCCCACCGGGGCGTTCGGCTCCAACACCGGTATCCAGGACGCGCACAACCTCGCCTGGAAGCTCGCCGCGGTCCTCGGCGGCTGGGCCGGGGACGGGCTCCTCGACTCGTACGACGCCGAGCGCCGCCCGGTGGCGGAGGCGACCAGCGCCCGCGCCGCGGCCCGCTCGGCCGAGCACAGCCACCCCGGCTACGCCCCGGCCCCCGGCACCGGCGGCGGCCCGCAGCGCGGCATCCTCAACGTGGCCCTCGGCTACCGCTATCCGCAGGGCGCCGTGGTGGGCGCCGACCCCGCGACCCCCGTCGTCCCGGACCGCCTCGACCTGTCCGGTGAACCCGGCAGCAGGGCACCCCACATGGCGGTACGGCACCAGGGCGAGCGGATCTCCACGCTGGACCTCTACGAACGCTCGCTCGTCCTGCTCAGCGGCGCCGACGCGCCGAGCGGCTGGCACGAGGCCGCCGTCCGCCTCGCCGCGCGGACGTCCGCCCCGCTGACGTCGTACCGGCTGGGCGAGGGACCGGACGCCGAGCTGACGCCCGAGGGCGAGACGGACTGGTCGGCCGTGCACGGTACGACGCCCGAAGGGGCCGTACTCGTGCGGCCCGACGGGTTCGTGGCCTGGCGGTCGGAGGGGCCGGTCCCGGACGCCGAATCGGTGCTGCGTCAGGTCCTGGACACCCTCCTTGGATCGGTCTGACGTCCCCCGGATGCGGGCGGGTTCACCCGGCTGACCGCCTTGAGTGGTGGCGAACGCCAAGCTGACTGACGGTGGATCACGTCGGGGGCGGGTCACCTCAGCTGACGAAGCACCAGCTGCCCTGCCACCGGCGGAAGGAACGTCACATGCGCTCTGCTCGCATCCTCCTGACCACGGCGGCGGCCTCGGCCGTCCTCGTTCTCGGCGCTCCCGGCGCGCACGCGGCCGGGAACGACTGGGACTCGTCGGACTCGTCGGACTCGTCCTACAGCAAGGAGCACACCAACCCCAAGTACGACCCGGAGACCTACAAGGACAAGGACAAGGACAGCGAGCAGGGACGGGAGTCCGGCGGCGGCAAGCACGACGGCGGCTGGAGCGGCAGCCACGAGAAGCCCAGCGGTGGAATGCACACCGGGGGCGGCGGGTTGGCCTCCTCCCCGGCGGTGACGACGGGCGGGCTCGCCATGCTGATGGTCGCCGGCACCGGACTGTACGCGGCACGCCGTAAGAGGGTCGCCGGAAGCCTGGCCTGACGCATGCCGGATGCGATAGCCGCCGTGGCCGCCCCGCGCGTGGCGCGTGGCGGCCCGGCCGGCCCGGCCCGAGCCCCGTCCGTCCGCTTTGCTGCCGTGCCCTGGTGAGGTGGTGCCCGATGGCAGTTGGTCCTCCGTCCCCCGCAGACAGTCCCGGCCCCGACGATCCCGCCCCGGGCGGCGAGGGGGGATCCCACACCAAGGTGATGCTGGGCGCCGCGGCGGTCCTGGTGCTGGCGGTGAGCCTGTTCGGCGGAAACGGGGGATCCTCGCCCGAGGCCTCCCGGCCGCCGCTGGCCGTACCCGCCTCCGTGCCGGTCGCGTCGGCCCGACCGCCCGGACAGGCGGCCGGACAGCCGGCGGGCAGGCAACTCCCGCGCTCGCGACCGGTACGTCTGCTCATTCCGAAGATCTCGGTCGACGCGCCCTTCACGGATCTCGCCATCGGCCCCACGGGCCGTCTCGAACCTCCTCCCGCCCACGACACCAACCTCGTCGGCTGGCACGCCAAGGGCGTGTCCCCCGGGGAACCGGGCACCGCGATCATCGCCGGGCACGTGGACACCGCCACCTCGGCGGCCGTGTTCGTGAACCTCGGCGAACTGGAGGAGGGGGACGTCTTCCACGTCGACCGGGCCGACGGGCGCAGAGCGTCCTTCGTGGTCGACAGCGTGGAGACCTTCGAGAAGGACGACTTCCCCAGCCGGCGGGTGTACGACGACACGGCCCGGCCCGAGGTCCGGCTCATCACCTGTGCGGGTGACTACGACCACACGGCCAAGGACTACAAGGACAACCTCGTGGTCTTCGCCCACCTGCTCTGAACCCGCTCGCCCCGCCGCCGGACCGCCGGTCACCCCCACGGTGCATCCGAGTCGCGCGCTTCCCGGGGCGGGCTGACGATCGAGGAACGCCGACGTCACGCCCCGTGGCCGACGTTCGTCCGCCCCTGCCCCCGAAGGAGATGTGCGCAGGATGACCACCACGTCCGACCGTGTTTCGAAAGCGCCCGCACAACAGGCGTCGCAGCGGGTCTCCCAGTCCGTGTTCGACGGCTCCAGGCTCCGTGTCGTCCTGCTGGTGGACGTCTACGACGGGGCCCAGCAGCAGTTCCTGGAGGCGTACGAGAGCCTGTGCAGCCAGGTCGCCTCCGTACCCGGACATGTCAGCGACCAGCTGTGCCAGTCCATCGAGAACCCCTCCCAATGGCTCATCACCAGCGAGTGGGAGAGCGCCCCGCCGTTCCTCACCTGGGTCAACAGCGAGGAACACGTGCGGATGGTGCAGCCGCTGCACAGCTGCGTCCGGGACACCAGGTCGCTGCGCTTCCACATCGTCCGCGAGACCGGCGGCCCCGCGGTGCCGACCGGACCCGAGAAGCGCCGGCTCCAGGCGGCGCCCAGGATCGGTGACGGAGTCATCCGCCACGCGCTCACCTTCACCGTCAAGCCGGGCAGCGAGGCCACCGTCGCCGAGATCCTCGCCGGCTACACCTCGCCGGAACCACGGGTCGACGACACCACCCGGCTGTGCCGCACCTCCCTGTTCATGCACGGCAACCGGGTGGTCCGGGCCATCGAGGTGCGGGGCGACCTGCTCGCCGCGCTGCGCCACGTCGCCCGCCAGCCCGAGGTGCGGGCCGTCGAGGAAGCCATCAACCCCTATCTGGAGCAGGACCGGGACCTGGACGACCCCGAGTCCGCCCGGGTCTTCTTCACCCGCGCGGCGCTGCCCGCCGTCCACCATGTGACGGCCGGACAGGAGAGCCCGGAGGCGGTGCGGCACGCGCTGTACTACCCCGCCCGCGAGGGGTGCGGCATGCAGCTTGCCGAGCTGCTCGCCCGGCAGGACGAGGCGGCGGCGGACGATCCGCGGGGACCGGTGCTGCGCAGCACGATCTTCCAGCGCGACGACGTCGTGATGCGGCTGGTCGATGTGCGCGGCCCCCTCGACAGCGACCCCGGCCCCGTCCTCGGTCTCACGGATCACGGCCGGGCGGCCGAGCTGACGGCCCTCCTCGACGCCGAAGCCCTCGGGGTGGACGGTCCGGCGCTGCGGGACAGCTCCCCCGCTCACCTCCTCGCGGTCTCCCGCATGGACCTCGTCACCGACCGCCGCGCGCCCGACGCCTGATCCACCGGCCCCGGGCCGTGACCGGCCACGCCCTCATGTCGATGCAGCACCTGTTCGGAGGAACGTCGTGATCAAACGTCATCCCGGAGTTGTGGATCTCAGCGAGGTCGAGCCCAACACCCGGCGCGGGGGCGACCTGCGCGCCATGCTCACCCCTGCCACGGTCGGCTCCACCAGCGGTTTCATGGGCGTGGCCATCGTGCAGCCCGGCGACCGCATCGCCGAGCACTACCACCCGTACTCCGAGGAGTTCATCTATGTGGTGTGCGGGCAGCTCGAGGTGGACCTGGACGGCGAGCCCCATGAACTGCGGCCCGAGCAGGGGCTCCTGATCCCGTCCCACATGCGGCACCGCTTCCGCAACGTGGGCAACGTGGAGGCCCGCATGGTCTTCCACCTCGGCCCGCTGGCCCCGAGCCCGCCGCTCGGACACGTCGACACCGAGGACGCCGACGGTATGCCGATCCCGGAGGCGGTCCACGCCGGCGGGGCGGCCGAGCGATCCGGGTTGCGCTCATGAGGAGGCGCGTCGCGGTCACCGGCATAGGGATCGTCGCCCCGGGCGGCATCGGTGTCCCGGCGTTCTGGGATCTGCTGACCAGCGGTCGTACGGCGACCCGCGGCATCACGTTCTTCGACCCGTCCGGGCTGCGTTCGCAGATCGCCGCCGAGTGCGACTTCGACCCGGCGGCCCACGGGCTGGACGCGGAGCAGATCGCCCGGTGCGACCGCTACCTGCAGTTCGCCCTGGTCGCCGGGGCGGAGGCGGTGCGGGACTCCGGTCTCGACCTGGCCGCGGAGAACCCGTGGCGGGTAGGGGTCTCCCTGGGCACCGCGGTCGGCGGAACCACCCGGCTGGAGAACGACTACGTCCTGGTCAGCCACGGCGGGCAGCGCTGGGACGTGGACCACCGGGAGGCCGGTCCGCACCTGCACCGGGCGTTCTCGCCGAGCACCCTCGCCTCGGCGGTGGCGGAGCGGTTCGAGGCCCGCGGGCCGGTGCAGACGGTCTCCACCGGCTGCACCTCGGGTCTCGACGCCGTCGGCTACGCCTTCCACACGATCGAGGAGGGCAGGGCCGACGTGTGCATCGCCGGCGCCTCGGACTCGCCGATCTCACCGATCACCATGGCCTGCTTCGACGCGATCAAGGCCACCTCCCCGAGCAACGACGACCCCGCCCACGCCTCACGCCCCTTCGACGCCCGGCGCAACGGGTTCGTCATGGGCGAGGGCGGAGCGGTGCTCGTCCTGGAGGAACTGGAACACGCACGGGCCCGCGGCGCGCACGTGTACTGCGAGATCGGCGGCTACGCCACGTTCGGCAACGCCTACCACATGACCGGTCTGACCGGTGAGGGCCTGGAGATGGCCCGGGCCATCGAGGACGCCCTCGGCCAGGCCCGGCTCGACGCCACGGCGATCGACTACGTCAACGCGCACGGGTCGGGCACCCTGCAGAACGACCGGCACGAGACGGCCGCGGTCAAGCGCGCTCTGGGCGCGCACGCCTACGACACGCCCATGAGCTCCATCAAATCCATGGTGGGCCACTCCCTGGGCGCGATCGGGGCGATCGAGGTGGTGGCCTGCGCGCTGGCCCTGGCCCACCAGGTGGTCCCGCCCACCGCGAACTACGAGACCCCGGACCCCGACTGCGACCTGGACTACGTGCCGCGCGTCGCCCGTGAGCGCAAACTGCGCAGCGTGCTCTCGGTGGGCAGCGGGTTCGGCGGCTTCCAGTCCGCGGTGATCATGACCCTGCCGAGGGAGAAGACCGAATGAGCGCACCGCACCCCCGGCGCGCGGCCGTCACCGGAATCGGCGTGGTCGCGCCCAACGGAATCAACACCGAGGCCTTCTGGAAGGCCACCATGGAGGGTGTCGCCGTCCTGGACCGGATCACCCGTGACGGGTGCGAGCACCTGCCGCTGCGGGTGGCCGGCCAGATCCGGGACTTCGATCCGCAGTCGGCGATCGAGGAGCGCTACCTCGTCCAGACCGACCGGTTCACGCACTTCGCGATGGCCGCGGCCGACCTGGCGCTGGACGACGCCGGGCTCGGCCGGTCCGACACCGAGGCCGCGCCGTTCTCCGTGGGCGTGGTCACCGCCGCCGGGTCCGGCGGCGGTGAGTTCGGGCAGCGCGAGCTGCAGCAACTGTGGGGCAAGGGAAGCCGGTTCGTCGGGCCGTACCAGTCCATCGCCTGGTTCTACGCGGCGAGCACCGGCCAGATCTCCATCCGGCGCGGCCTCAAGGGCCCCTGCGGGGTGGTCGCCTCCGACGAGGCGGGCGGTCTGGACGCCCTGGCGCACGCGGCGCGGGCCGTGCGGCGCGGCACCGACGTGATGGTGGCCGGCGCGACCGAGGCGCCGCTGGCCCCCTACTCGATGGTCTGCCAGCTCGGTTACGAGGAGCTGAGCAGCGTCGACGAACCGGACCGCGCCTACCGCCCGTTCACCACCGCGGCCTGCGGATTCGTGCCCGCCGAGGGCGGTGCGATGCTCGTCGTGGAGGCCGAGGGCTCGGCCCGGGAACGGGGCGTGCCCGTGCGGGCCACGCTGGCGGGACACGCGGCGACGTTCACCGGCGCCTCCCGCTGGCAGGAGTCCCGGGAGGGACTGGCCCAGGCGATCCGGGGCGCCCTGGACGAGGCCGGGTGCGCGCCGGAGGAGATCGACGTGGTCTTCGCCGACGCCCTCGGGGTCCCGGAGGCCGACCGCGCCGAGGCGCTGGCGATCGCGGACGCCCTCGGCCAGCACGGCACCCGCGTGCCCGTCACGGCGCCGAAGACCGCCGTCGGCCGGGCCTACGGCGCGGCTCCCGTGCTGGACGTCGCGACCGCGGTGCTCGCGATGGAGCACGGGGTGATCCCGCCCACCCCGAACGTCTTCGACGTCTGCCACGACCTCGACCTCGTCACCGTCCGCGCGCGGGCCGCCGAGGTGCGCACGGCGCTGGTCCTCAGCCGAGGACTCATGGGGTCGAACGCGGCGCTGGTGCTACGGCGCGGTGCCGCCGGCGCCTCGTAGCGAGGCCTCTCGACCACCCGTCACCACAGAACATCACGACCCAAGGAGAGAACCCCATGAGTGATCGCATCACCGTGGAAGAGCTGGCCGAGCTCATGAAGAAGGCCGCCGGAGTCACCGTCGCCCCCGACGAGCTCCAGCAGCGCAGCGACTCCGGCTTCGACGCCTTCGGCCTCGACTCGCTCGGTCTGCTCGGCATCGTGGGCGAGCTGGAGAACCGTTACGGCACTCCGATGCCCCCCGACGCCGAGAAGAGCAAGAGCCCCCGGCAGTTCCTCGAACTCGTCAACAGCGCGCTTCTCGCGGGAGCCTGAGATGACCGGACACACGCAGAACGAGATCACCATCGCGGCCCCGCTGGACCTGGTCTGGGACATGACCAACGACGTGGAGAGCTGGCCGCAGCTGTTCAGCGAGTACGCCTCCGCCGAGATCCTGTCCCGGGAGGGGAACAGGACCACGTTCCGGCTGACCATGCACCCGGACCAGGACGGCAAGGTGTGGAGCTGGGTCTCGGAGCGGGAGCCGGACCCCGACACGCTCACCGTGCGCGCTCGCCGGGTCGAGACCGGGCCCTTCGCCTACATGAACATCGTGTGGCAGTACGAGAAGGTGTCCGAGGGCACCCGGATGGTGTGGACGCAGGACTTCGCGATGCGTCCGGACGCGCCGGTCGACGACGCCTGGATGACGGACAACATCAACCGGAACTCCAAGGTCCAGATGGCGCTGATCCGGGATCGCATCGAGCAGGCCGCCGAAGAGCGCCGGCCCGTGCAGATGCTGTCCGACTGAGCGGGACGGAGGACATGACGATGCACCAGTCCCTGATCGTCGCCCGCATGGCCCCGGAGTCGGCCCTCGACATCGCCAAGGTGTTCGAGGAGTCGGACCGCGGCGAACTGCCGCACCTCGTGGGGGTCGCCCGGCGCAGCCTCTTCCAGTTCGACGACGTGTACCTGCACCTCATCGAGTCCGAGCAGGACCCCGGGCCCGCCATCGCGAAGGTGGCCGGACACCCGGAGTTCCGGGACATCAGCGAGCGCCTCGCGGCGTACGTCAGCGCGTACGACCCGGCGACCTGGCGGTCACCGAAGGACGCGATGGCGCGGTGCTTCTACCGCTGGGAGCGCGACGCCGGCTCCTGAACCGCCGTACGACCGCCGCTCGCCGGGCACGTGAGGGTCACGTGCCCGGCGAGGCGCGTCCGCGGGATCCGCCGCCGTCAGGCGGGGACGGTGCAGTCGAACGCGTGCAGATACGGGTTGACCGGGCGGACGTCGTCGATGACCAGGCCCGCCTCCGTCAGCCTGCCGGTCAGGCTCTCGGTGGTGTGCTTGGCCCCTCCGACGTTGAGGAGCAGCAGCAGGTCCATGGCGGTGCTGAACCGCATCGACGGCGAGTCGTCGACGAGGTTCTCGATGGCCACGACCCGCGCTCCGGGTCCGCCGGCCTCGATGACGTTGCGCAGGGTGCGGGTCGTGCTGTCGTCGTCCCACTCCAGGATGTTCTTGATGACGTACACATCGGCCTTGACCGGGACGGCCGCGCGGCAGTCGCCGGGCACCAGGCGCATCCGGTCCGCGAGCGCGCCTCCCGGACGCAGCCGGGGGTCGGCGTTCTCCACCACGCGTGGCAGGTCCAGCAGGGTGCCGTGGAGCGTCGGGTACTTCTCCAGCAGGCTCGCCACCACATGGCCCTGCCCGCCGCCGATGTCGGCCACCGACGCGCATCCCGACAGGTCGAGGAAGTCCGCGACGTCCCGCGCGGACTGCACGCTGGAGGTCGTCATGGCGCGGTTGAAGACGTCGGCCGATTCCGGGGCGTCCTCGTTGAGGTACTGGAAGAACTCCTTGCCGTAGAGGTCCTCCACGACGTTACGGCCGGAGCGCACCGCCTCGTCCAGCATCGGCCACGCGGCCCAGGTCCACGGCTCGGTGCACCACAGCGCGATGGAGCGCAGGCTGTTCGGGTCGTCCTCGCGCAGCAGCCGGGACATGTCGGTGTGCGCGAACGTCCCGTCCGGCTGCTCGGCGAAGACGCCGTAGCAGGACAGGGCACGCATCAGCCGGCGCAGTGTCCTGGGCTCGGTCTTCACCGCGGCCGCGAGGTCCTCCACGGTCTGGGGGCTGTCGTCGAGGGCGTCGGGGACACCCAGCCGGGCGGCCGCGCGCAGGGCGGCCGCGCAGGCCGCGCCGAACACCAGCTCCCTGAGCCGCATGGACGGCGGCGGGGCGGTCTGAGCGGTCGTCATGGGCCGCCTTTCTTCTTCGAGTTCCTGGGTGACCATGGCCGGTCAGCACATTCCGGCGGGCTGGGAGGCCCGGCACGTGTTGTGGGTGAAGGTGTTGTCCTTGCCGGTGTCCGTGTTGACGAGGTCCGCCGGGGCGTTGCCCTCCAGCGTGTTGTCGGTGATCCGGTTCCGTTCGCTGGTGGTGCCCACGAAGCTCTTGAACAGGACGATGCCGCCCGACAGCGGCGAGGCGCCGACGTTGCCGATGACCCGGTTGTGTGTCACCAGGGTGTCCTCGGCGCCGGTCAGCACGATGCCGGAGCCCTGCAGCGCGTCCAGCCGCGCGGTCTTCGGGCAGGACTTGTTGTTCTTGACGAGGGTGTTGTCGCGCACGGTCAGCGCACCGGCCTTCGGCTTGTTCTCGTCGCCCACGACGAAGACACCCGCGCAGTTGCCGGTGAGGTGGTTGTTCGCGACGGTGAGGTTCCTCAGGCGCCGGACGGTGATGCCGATCCGGTTGCCCTCCAGGCGGTTGCGTTCGACCAGGGTTCCTCCGGTGTCCGCGGCGCCCGCCTCCTCTTTGATCGTGTTGGCGAGGAACAGGCCGGCGTCGCCGTTGTCCCGGGCGGTGTTCTTCCGGAATACCCCGCGCACCGAACGCTCCTGGGCGATTCCCCACACCCCGTTCTTCACGGCGGTCACGTTCCGCACGGTCAGCCCGTCGGTCGCCATGGCGAACACGCCCGTACTGGTGAAGCCGGTCACGGTGAGGGAGGCGATGGTGACGCCCTCGATGTCGTGCTCCTTCGTCCCCATCACGCAGATGCCGTTGCCGGCCTCGGCGCAGCGGTTGGCGGCCTTGTCCGTGCCCGGCTCGATGACGGTCTCGCGGCCCGTGCCGCTCAGGGTGAGCCCGGGCGTGCTCACCGTGACGCTCTCGCGGTAGGTGCCGGGGGTCACCAGGACGGTGTCGCCCGGCTCGGCGGCGTTCACCGCCCGCTGGATCGACTGACCGGGAAAGACCACATGGGTCATCTGGTCGGCGGCGGCGACGGGCGGGGCGGCCCCGAACACCGCCCCGATGATCGCCACGGTGCATGCCAGGCGGGAGATATGAAATCTCATCATATTCAGCACGTTATGTCCTGAAAGGTCACAAACGGCGGGATAGACCGTCCGGGGGCGTGTCTCGGGTGCGACATGTCACGGGTGCGGGCCCGGTGTGCGCTACAGCCGTGTCGTGTGCCGGCCTTCGGCGGTGGACCCGAGGTCGTGCAGCCATGCTTCAAGGCCCGCGCCGAGGGCCGCCGTGGCGGTGGGGACGTCCGCCTCGACCTGGGCGCCGGTCCAGGTCTCCTCGGTGTGGACGTGCACACCGCCTCTGACCTTCCTGAAGGTCCACAGGTGCACGCCCTCGTCGATGCGCAGCCCCTCACCGACCGCGGGTCCGCTCCACAGGACGCAGTCGTGGCGCCGCAGTTCCTGGACCGTGGAGGTGATGCCGAGGGTGGTGGCGGGGGTCGTGGGGGTGGCGGGCGCGGGGGTCGTCCACCGGAACCGCGACCCCTCGGCGAGCCGGCCGGCATCGAGCCGTTCGGCCGTGAGCACCGGGGGCTGCCAGGTCGGCCAGTGTTCGACGTCGGTCTGGAGCTTCCATACGGTGCTCAGCGGCGCCTTGATCACGGCGTCGGACTCGTAGCGGATGCGGGCGCCCGCGTCGACGCCGCGTCCGCCGCACCGGGACGGTTCGCCGTGGTGGGCCGCTTGCGCCACCGGGGCGGTGCTCACGAGGACACCGGCGACGGCGAGCGAGACCGCGAGCACGCGGGACCGGGAGATGCGGGACATGGGGTTCCTTTCGTGGTGACGGTCGGTTCGGCCTTGCGTCTGCTCGCTACGGGTTGAGGACGACCTTTCCGGCGACGGTGCCGGACTCGGCCAGCCGCAGGGCGTCGGCGGCGCGGGCGAGCGGCAGCTGGGCGGCGATCCGGGCGGTGACCTCGCCGCGCTGGAGGGCGGCGAAGACCTGGGTGAGGTCGGCGCGCAGCCGGGACCGGAACCGGTTCCTGGCCAGGGCGCGGCCGGCCCACACGTTGAAGAAGCAGGCGCGGCGGCGGTTGGGCAGCGTGTTCCACAGCCACACCCGGCCGAGGAGCTTCAGCACGGGCCACTGCTTGGAGCCCTCGGCGTCACGGGTGGCGGCGCTGCCGTACGACACGAGGGTGCCGCCGGGGGCGAGGAGGCGCCAGGAGTCGACGATGCCGTGGCCGCCGACGTGGTCGAACACGGCGTCGACACCCTCGCGCGGGGCGAGGGCGCGGATCCGTGCGGCCAGGTCGTCGGCGCGGTAGTCGACGGGGACGACTCCCCGCTCCCGCAGGGCGTCGTGGTGGCGCGGGGACGCCGTACCGATCACCTGGGCGCCCGCGGCCCGGGCGAGCTGGACCAGGACCGAGCCGACGCCGCCGTTGGCGCCGTGCACGACGACGGTCTGGCCGGCGCGGACGCGGGCCTTGCGGTGCAGCATCTGCCAGGCGGTGATGCCGTTGACGACGAGGGTCTCGGCCTGCGCCGCGCCGATGCCGTCGGGCACCGGCACCACGTCGGCGGCGTCGACGCGCACGTGGCTGGCCCAGCCGCCGACCTTGACCAGGGCGGCGACCCGGGTGCCGGCCAGGTCCGGATCGACGCCCTCGCCGGTCGCCTGCACGGTGCCGACAAGGTCGTAGCCGGGGACGAAGGGGAAGGGCGGCTGGTCGTAGTAGCGACCGCGCCGCATCTGCTGCTCGGCGAAGGAGACGCCGGTCGCCTCCATGCGGATCACGACCTGGCCGGGGCCCGCGGCGGGGACGGCTCCGTGCCGGATCTCCAGCCCCTCGGGCTCGACCTTGCCCGGCAGGACGACCTCGACGAGTCCTTCGCTGTTCATGACGACCTCCACAGACGGTTTGTTACTCGGCTTCGCGTTCGTTAGAAGTTATAACTCGACGGGATCGAGAGTGTCAATAACTTCAGTGATACCCTCTAACAATGGTGAATCAGGAAGCGAAGACCCCGCGCGAGCGCTACCGCGCCCAGGTGCGGACGGAGATCAAGGAACGCGCGTGGGAGCAGATCGCCACGGCGGGCGCGTCCGCGCTCTCCCTCAACGCGATCGCCAAGCAGCTGGGGATGAGCGGACCCGCGCTGTACCGGTACTACGCCGGGCGCGACGAGCTGATCACCGAGCTGGTCAGGGACGCGTACCGCAGCCTCGCCGACACCCTCCGCGCCGCCTCCTCCCGGCCCGGCGCCGACGTGAGCACGCTGGCGAGCGCCCTGCGGACCTGGGCTCTGGAGGACCCCCAGCGCTACTTCCTCATCTTCGGCACGCCCGTCCCCGGCTATCACGCGCCCGACGACATCACCGCGATCGCGTCCGAGGTCATGGCGACGATCCTGGACGCCTTCGCCGAGCTGCCGCCGAACGGCACCGCGACAGCGTTCGACGCCCACCTCGAAGAGCACCGGGACTGGGCGGACGGCCACCCCGCCCCGGCCGCGACCCTGCACCGGGCCCTGGCCTTCTGGACCCGGCTGCACGGCGCCCTGTCCCTGGAACTCGCCGGCCACTTCACCGGGATGGGATTCGACCCCGCGCGGTTCTACGCCGCCGAACTGGACGAGCTGACCGGCCCGAAGGGCGACGGGATGTGATGTTCGTCGTGATCACGGAGTTCCGGTCCCTCCACCGCGCTTCCGTGCACCGGCGCCGATGTCGGCGGCACAACGCCCGTCACCGGAGGTCACAGGGGTGCGGCGGGTCTGCGCGGGAGGTAGGCCACGTCCAGGGGATCGCAATATCTGTGCCCACGAAATGAGAAATAGCTCCGGGGCACGGCCCGTATTCCCCGAACACCGACCGGGTCGAAAATCATCGTCCGCACAGGGCCGATCGCACCGTGCTACTGTCGATCTCAGTTGCAGGTGTGGTTGCCAGAAGGTTTATTTCCGACGGGTTAATCAGCACGGCGACACGGAATTCACGCAGGGTGAATTCCGAAACCGCCTCCGAAGGAGATATGACATGGCTACTGGCACCGTGAAGTGGTTCAACTCGGAAAAGGGCTTCGGCTTCATCGAGCAGGACGGCGGCGGCGCCGACGTCTTCGCCCACTACTCGAACATCGCCGCGCAGGGCTTCCGTGAGCTGCTCGAAGGCCAGAAGGTGTCCTTCGACATCGCGCAGGGCCAGAAGGGCCCGACGGCCGAGAACATCGTTCCCGCCTGATCACCGGCACTGCCGCGCATATTTCGCAGCTGGGGCCCGCACCTAGGGGTGCGGGCCCCAGCTCGCGCATTTCAGGGCGCATCTCCCATCGCCTTCGGTTCGTTCTCGCGATTCTCTGCGCCGCTCATCGGCTGCGTGAATTCCTTGATACGCGCCGCATCAAGGAAGGTTTCGCATGAATCGCACACGCTCGAACTCCACCCGTGGCCGCTCCGGCGGTCCGAACCGTGGTTCCGGTTCCAGGACGCACGGAAACCGGCAGACCGTACAGGGCGAGTTCGCACCGCCCAGGACGATCACGCCCGCGCTGCCCGCGGTCGAGTCGTTCGCCGATCTCGCCATGCCCGCCCAGCTGTTGGCCACGCTGGGCCACGAAGGCGTGACCGCGCCGTTCCCGATCCAGGCGGCCACGCTGCCGAACTCGCTGGCCGGCCGTGACGTCCTCGGCCGCGGCCGCACCGGCTCGGGCAAGACCCTGGCCTTCGGCCTCGCCGCACTGGCGCGTACGGCGGGACGCCGGGCCGAGCCGCGGCAGCCGCTCGCTCTCGTCCTGGTCCCCACCCGTGAGCTCGCGCAGCAGGTCACCGACGCGCTCACCCCCTACGCCCGCTCCGTGAACCTGCGGCTGGCCACCGTCGTCGGCGGTATGTCCATCGGCAGGCAGGCCGGTGCGCTGCGCGCCGGGGCCGAGATGGTCGTCGCGACGCCCGGGCGGCTCAAGGACCTCATCGACCGGGGCGACTGCCGGCTGAACGAGGTCGCCATCACGGTCCTCGACGAGGCCGACCAGATGGCCGACATGGGCTTCATGCCGCAGGTCACCGCACTGCTCGACCAGGTGCGTCCGGGCGGGCAGCGGATGCTGTTCTCCGCCACCCTGGACCGCAACGTCGACCGGCTGGTGCGGAGCTACCTGCACGACCCCGTCGTCCACTCGGTCGACCCCTCCGCGGGAGCGGTCACCACGATGGAGCACCACGTCCTCCACGTGCACGACACGGACAAGAACCGGACCACCACCGAGATCGCCGCCCGCGACGGCCGGGTGATCATGTTCCTGGACACCAAGCACGCGGTGGACCGGCTGACCAAGCACCTGCTGAGCAGCGGTGTCCGTGCCGCGGCCCTGCACGGCGGCAAGTCCCAGCCGCAGCGCACGCGCACCCTCGCCCAGTTCAAAACCGGGCACGTGACCGTGCTGGTGGCGACCAACGTCGCGGCCCGCGGCATCCACGTCGACAACCTCGACCTGGTCGTCAACGTGGACCCGCCCACCGACCACAAGGACTACCTGCACCGCGGCGGTCGTACGGCCCGCGCCGGTGAGTCCGGCAGCGTCGTCACCCTGGTGACCCCCGGCCAGCGTCGTGGCATGAACCGGCTGATGATCTCGGCGGGCATCACCCCTCACGTCGCCCAGGTGCGTTCGGGCGAGGCGGAGCTGAGCCGCATCACCGGGGCCCAGGCCCCTTCCGGTATCCCGGTCGTCATCACCTCGCCGCCGGCGGAACGCCCCCGCGGCGCCTCCTCCTCGTCCTCGTCCCGGGGCCGTCGTGGGCGCCGGGGCCAGGCGGGACAGGGGCGCACCGCGGGCGCCGCGCCCCGTCGCGGTGCGCCGCGGCGGACCGGCTTCGGTTCCGCCGCCTAGGGCGGCCGCGCCCACCGACCAACCCACCCCTTTCCCGTAGGAGGCACCCATGACGCCGAGCCGGACGCCCCACGTGGTCCTCGACAGGCAGGGGACCGGACCCCAGGTCAGTGACGACATGACGGTCGAGGTGGCGCTGTCCCTCATGGCCGGTGCCGGCGTCGATCACCTCGTCCTCTGCGACGGCGACGAGCAGCGCACGGGCCTGGTCACCCTGGCCGGACTCGCCGTCCTCCGGGACAGCACCTCCTACACGGACCGGCTCCGACTGCGGGACGTCCTCAGCCTCGCCGGCTGATCGGTCCCACCCCGGATCCACCGCACAGGCCCGATGGGGCCCTGCCGACGCGCGTCGGCAGGGCCCCATCGTCGTATCTGCGACTCTCGAACGCCAAAATCTCCTCTTGCCAGAGTAGACATTGGCTCCTGGCGCGGTTACTGTTTTTCTCGTAGACATGGTCAAGCGAGACCCGGCAGACACGAACTGGCGGGTGGCAGTACCGCAGTACCCGTTCACGAGTAAGTGGTTCAGAGGAAGGACGGAGGAGCAGACGCCATCAGGATCGCCCGGCCCGACGCGTTCGGTCCGGGTACCGCAAGACCCCGGATTGGATGGTGGTCCCCGGTCACGCAGCCGCGATCCCCGCACCCCTCCCGTCACCGGGCCGGGTAGCGGACACAGAAGGTCGGCGCAGCATGAGGGCCGACAGATGGTGTTGAATTCCCTTCGGGGCCCTGGTGCCGTACGGCATCGGGGCCCCTCGACGCGTTGCACTACGAGGTGACATGGCAGCAGATATTCCACTCGGCGATCGCCTGGACGACGACGACTACCCCGCGTACACGATGGGCCGGGCAGCAGAGATGCTCGGCACAACCCCCGGCTTCCTGCGAGCCATCGGCGAAGCCCGACTCATCACACCCCTGCGCTCGGAAGGCGGACACCGCCGCTACTCCCGCTACCAACTACGCATCGCCGCCCGCGCCCGCGAACTCGTCGACCGCGGCACCCCCATCGAAGCCGCCTGCCGCATCGTCATCCTCGAAGACCAACTCGAAGAAGCACAACGCATCAACGCCGAATACCGCCGCGCCGCCAACGCCGGCACACCCGGCCCCGGCCCCCACTGACCAACCGGGCGTGAGCGGGCGTGGGGCCGGTCCCCCCTCGGGCGATGGGACCCGACCGCCCGCGGGGTTCCCTGCGGAAAACCGCGGGGTCGAGGGTGCGGAGAACCGCGCGCGTGCGACGGTCTTCCTCATACCGGAGCTGATCAGCGGTTTCTAGCGTGGTCGACGGATCGCGGGGCCTGCCCGCGGCGACCGTCACCGCAGCCGGAGACCTCGCATGGACCTCATGACCCTGGCCCTGCCCCAGGAGCCCGCCGACGGTGTCGCGGGCTGGGCGGCCGACCTCGTGGACGCCCTGGGCGGCCCCGGAGCGGGCCTCGCCATCGCCCTGGAGAACCTCTTTCCGCCCCTGCCCAGCGAGGTCATCCTCCCCCTGACCGGCTTCGCGGCCGGGCAGGGTGTCATCAGCCTGTTCTCGGCCCTGTTCTGGACGACCCTCGGCTCGGTGGCCGGCGCCGTCGTCCTCTACTGGATCGGCATGCTGTTCGGCCGGGAGCGCATGCACGCGATCTGGGCCAGACTCCCGCTGGTCAGGAACTCCGACCTGGAGCGGACCGAGAGGTGGTTCGCCGCGCACGGCACCAAGGCCGTCTTCTTCGGCCGCATGGTCCCGATCTTCCGCAGTCTCATCTCCGTACCGGCCGGCCTGGAACGCCTGCCGCTGCCGACCTTCCTGCTGCTCACCGCCCTGGGCAGCCTGGTCTGGAACTCGGCACTCGTGATGGCCGGCTACTGGCTCGGCGACCGCTGGGACCTCGTCGAGACCTACGTCGGGATCATCAGCAAGGGCGTCCTCGTCCTGGTCGTGGCGGCCCTGCTCCTCTACGTCGTGGTCCGTCTGCGCTCCCGCGGTACCGCCCAGCACCGCCGCACCTCGTGACCGGCTCCGTCCTCCCCCCGATCGAGCGATCTTGCCCTGGCTGTACGGCCCGGCTAGCCTCGGCGACCGTGCAGGGGGACTCGGCGGACCACACCGGCTCGACGCCGTCCGCGGCGTTACCGAGGCGGGTCGCGGGCATCCTGCTCGGCTGCCTGACCGCGCTGCTGGGACTGCTGTACTTCACGGTCGTCGGCACCCTCCTCGGTCCCCTCCTGCTGTGGCCGCGCACGCGACGACACGCCTTCGTCGCCCTGATCGCGGGCCCCCGCCGGCTGACGGGGCTGGAACGCCGGCGCCGCTCGGTCTTCTTCGGGGACCGCTTCCCCGACCGCCCCGTCCCCGACCACCGGATCCTGCGCCATCTCGCCTCCCGCACCTGCGCCGGTCTGGTCACCGGCATCGTGGTCGGCCTCTTGGCCTTCGGCACCGTCCTGGCGGGGCTGCTCGTCGCGAGCCTCGCGCGGGGCACCCTCGGCTGGCGGGAGATGCTCACCCAGGGCCTGCTCGGCGGGGTGCTGCTCTTCCTGGACGTGCAGGGCCTGCTCTCGCTGGAGGCGTTCGAGGCCCGGCTGGCCCGCGAACACTTCGGCCCCTCGGAACGCGAGCTGATGCAGCGGCGCATCGAGGAGCTCGCCCACAGCCGCGCGGCGGTGCTGCGGGCCGTGGACACCGAACGCCGGCGTATCGAGCGGGACCTGCACGACGGGGTGCAGCAGCGTCTGGTGGCGCTGGCCATGCTTCTGGGGCGCGCCCGCCGGGGCCGTACGCCCGAACAGGCGGACAGCCTGCTGGAGCAGGCCCACCGGGAGTCCCAGGAGGCGGTCACCGAACTGCGGGAGGTGGCCTGGCGGGTCTACCCGACGGCGCTGGACAACCTGGGGCTCCAGGAGGCGCTCGCCGGGGTGTCCGAGCGGTGCGCCGTCCCCGTCCGGACGGAGTTCGCCCTCACCGGTCCGCTGCCCGCCTCCGTCGAGACCGCCGCGTACTTCGTGGTGTCGGAGGCCGTGACCAACGCGGCCAAGCACTCGGCCGCCACGCGGATCCTCGTGAGCGTCCGCGCCCACGGCCCCGTCCTCGTCGTCCGGGTCGAGGACGACGGCGTCGGCGGCGCGGATCCGGCGGGCAGTGGACTGACCGGCCTGCACAGCCGGGTCGGCGCGCTGGACGGCCGGCTGCACATCCACAGCCCCGCCGGGGGACCCACCACGATCACCGCGGAGCTGCCGTGCGCGTAATGCTGGCCGAGGACTCGACCCTGCTGCGGGAGGGGCTGGTGCGGTTGCTCACCGAGGAGGGGCACGAGGTCCCGGCCGCCGTGGGTGACGGCGTCGCCCTGCTGCGGGAGGTGACGGCCCGGCCGCCGGACCTGGTCGTGGTCGACATCCGGATGCCCCCCACCCACACGGACGAGGGGCTGCGGGCCGCGCTGGAGATCCGCGAGCGGTGGCCCGGTGTCGGGGTGCTGGTGCTGTCCCAGCACATGGAGCGCAACTACGCGGCACAGCTGCTGACTTCGAGCGCGGAGCGGGTCGGCTATCTGCTCAAGGACCGGGTCGCCCAGGTGGAGGAGTTCCTCGACGCACTGGAACGGATCCACGCGGGCGGCGCCGCCATCGACCCGGAAGTGGTACGGCAGTTGGTGATCCGTACCACGCACAGCGACCCGTTGGCCCGCCTGACGCCCCGCGAGCGCAGCGTCCTGGAGACGCTGGCCCAGGGGTACACCAACGCGGCCATCTCGCAGCAGCTGCACATCTCCATGAGCACGGTCGAGAAGAACCTCAACGCGATCTTCGACAAGCTCGACCTCGCCCACGCCACCGGCTACAACCGCCGGATCCTGGCCGTGCTGCGGTATCTGGAGTCGTGACCGGAGGTCACCAGGTGACGGCGTCGTCCATCGACTGCTGCCAGTACGTGACCTTGAGGGCGTCGTCGACGTACGTGCCCTGCGCGGGCAGCGAGGGGTGGGCGCTCCTGCCGACGGTCCCGTTGCCGGAGCGGCCCTGGAAGTAGACGGTCAGGGTCTTCGCGGTGTAGCCGTTGGCGCTGCTGCCGTCGGTGGCGGCGAGGTTCACGGAGGCGTAGCCCGACTCGCCCGGTGCGAGCGTGACGACCGCCTGCGGCTGCGAGGCCTCGATGACCGGGGGCACGGCCTGCGCCTCGCCGAAGCGGACGACCGGGTAGCCGTACAGGTAGCAGCTCTTGCCGCCGGTGTTGGTCACCGTGAGCAGCATGTGGTTCACCGGGCGGGTCAGCGGGGCGGCGACCGTCCTGACGGTGGAGCCCTCGCAGGTGACCGGCCTGCCGGAGGAGGAGGGCGCCTTCGACACGGGGGTGCGCTTGGCGGAGGTGGCCGCGCCGCCCGTGGAACCGGTGCCGGTGCCGGTGCCGGACGAGCCCGTGCCGGCCGAGGAGCCCGTGGAATCCGTGAGGGACGACTGGTCCGTGGCGGCCGAGGGCGCCGGCGAGTGGGAGGCCGCGGTGGAAGGGCTCGTGCCGGTCGCGCGGCCCTCGTCCTGGGTGCCTGTCCCGTCGCTGCACGCGGTCAGCGAGAGCGCGGCGAGGACGGTGGTCGCGGCGGCGACGAGACGGGTGCGGGAGGTCCTGGACATGTCGATGTGCCCCTTCGGAGTTCGGGTGGCGGTGGTGATTGGATGACCGAAGCTTGTGAGGTGATCCGTCCCGACCGCCACGCTCAGCGGGCAGTTGGGGACACTGGAACGCCGAAACGGGCTCTGACCAGGGGGAACGCACTGACCCTGGAATGCGGGACTGGGATGCGGGGGGTTGAGGGGAACGGGTGTCAGGGGCAACGGGGACCGAGCGGACGGAGGCGTTCGCGCAGCTGCTGCGGGAGCTCAAGGACCGGTCGGGGCTGAGTTACGGGACGCTCGCCAAGCGTCTGCACATGAGTACGTCGACGCTGCACCGCTACTGCAACGGCACGGCGGTACCGGTCGACTACGCCCCGGTGGAGCGTCTCGCGCGGGTCTGCCGGGCCACACCGCAGGAGCTGGTGGAGCTGCACCGGCGCTGGATCCTGGCGGATGCGGAACGGGGGCGCAGGCCGGACCAGGCCGCCGCGGCGAAGGAACCGGACCAGGAGGGGGGTTCGGACGGCCCAGCCGGTCCGGAGGGGGCCGAGTCGGAGGCCGAGGACCGCGAGCCGGTGGTCACCGACATGGCGGCCGAGGCCACGCCGTCTCGTCACGTCTCCTGGCTCCGCCGTCGCCGTACCGCGCTGATCGCCTCCGTCGCGGTGGTCGCCGCGCTGGGCGTCGGCACCTACGCCCTGCGTCCGACGAGCATCCGCGCCGGGGACACCTCGCTGCCGGCGTCCACCGAAACCCTGGGCGTGGGCGCCCCCCGGCAGCCCTCCGCCGGCCCGTCCGCCGACCGGAGCGGACACGAGCCGTCCGTGTCGGCCACCGCCTCCCCGACCCGGACCGACGGGTCCGGGGGCGGGCGGTCCGGCGCCTCGAAGGGTGACGGCAAGCAGGGCGCGGACCGGTCCGCCGACGGCGGCGCCACCGACGCCGTACCGCTCACGGTCGGTGTCCGCCCCTACGTCTACGACAGTCCGTGCAGCCAGCACTTCCTCGTCGACAGCGATCCCGAGCAGGTCGGGCCGCCGGCGTCCGAGCAGGACGCGCCGCGCTGGGCCGCCGCGTACGGGGCGGTCTCCTCGGGCGAGCAGCGGATCGCGCTCACCGTCCAGGGCACCGGCGAGGAGACCGTCGTCCTGAACGCCCTGCACGTCCGCTTCCTCAGCAAGGGCGCGCCGCCCGCCTGGAACGACTACTCGATGGGCGTCGGCTGCGGAGGAGGTGTCGGCACCAAGTCGTTCGACATCGACCTGGACGACGGCAACCCCAGGGTCACCGTGAAGAACGGCCAGCGCGACTTCCCGTACAAGGTCAGCGAGTCCGACCCGGAGGTCTTCTACGTCACCGCCCGCGCCAGGGCGCACGACGTCCGCTGGGACCTCGGCCTGGACTGGTCCAGCGGCGACCGGAGCGGCACCGTCCACATCGACGACGACGGCAGGCCGTTCCGGACCAGCGCCGACGTGGGCCGCCCCGGCTACGACTATCCGCTGGGCAGCAGCGAGTGGATCGCGCGGACGGGCGGCTGAGCAGGGCGTACGCCGTGGTTCACAGCAGTTCGGGCTGCGGCAGCGGCGCTCGCTCCGGCACGGTCACCGGCTCCCACCGGGCGACGGTCCGTGTGTAGCCGTAGATCACCGAGGCCATCGCCAGGAGGACGAGCGGCCCGGCCAGCCAGGGGTACTCGGCCATCCGCACCGGCAGGAAGCGGTACGACACCAGGAGCGCGACGAAGACCGCCGTACCGTAGGCGGTCAGCCGGAGCCCGGCCCGGTCCCAGCCGCGGTCGAAGGAGCGCACTCCCGCCTCGATGGTGAGGGTGAACACCACACCGGCGACCAGGTCCACGCCGTAGTGGTAGCCGAAGCCGAGCGTGGCGCAGAGGGTGGCGATCAGCCAGAAGGTGCCCGCGTACCGCAGGAATCGGGAGCCCTTGCGGGAATGGATGAAGATCGCGGTGGCCCACGCCGTGTGCAGGCTGGGCATGCAGTTGCGGGGGGTGACCCCGTCGAACGGTATGGAGTGCGGGGCGGATATCGGCGGCGGTGTCCGCGGCCACAGGTTCGCCACCGCCCAGTGGCCGTCGCTCGGTATCTGCGGCGACCACAGGGCGATCGACGCCCAGTGGTCGGTGCCGGTGCCGTACGCGAAGACCGGACCGACCACCGGGAAGATCATGTAAATGGCCGGTCCGAGCAGGCCTATCAGCAGGAAGGTGCGCACCAGGTGGTGGCGCGGGAAGCGGCGCTCCGCAGCCACGTGGCGCAGTTGGTACAGCGCGACGACCACCGCGGCCACCGCGAGCTGGCCGTAGATGGTGTCGAGGAAGTTGAAGCCGACCGCTCCGGTGGCCGTGACGAGCCGGCCCATCAGCCACGACGGGTTGCCCAGGGCGTGGTCGGCGTTCGCCAGGTACGGGTCGAGCACCAGCGGCCGGCTCTTCGCGGTGATGAGCAGCCAGGTGTCACCGGTCTTGCGGCCGGCCACGAGCAGCAGGCCCAGCCCGACGCCCTTCAGCAGCAGGACGCGTTCGGGGCCGGTGCGGCGGGTGAGGGCGATGACCGCGCAGCCCACGATCACCCACAGCGCGCCGTTGCCGAAGGGGTGGCCTTGGGTCACCTTGATGTCGCACGCCCACCGGACCCCGGCGATGACAAGGTCGATGCCGACCGCGGCACCGATCGCGAGGAAGCGTTGCCGCCAGGTGAGCACCACCATCATCAGGGCCAGGCCGGCGTACAGCAGGGGGCCCGACTTGGGCGGGTACACGAACTCGCGCATCTGGGTGCCGAGCGGTCCCGGCAGGCCGTAGCGATGTGCGGTGAGCTCCATCGCGACGAAGAAGCCGAGGGCCACGACGGCCGCCACGGCCCAGAGTCTCGCCCGCGAACGAATCTGCGGTGGCATTTGTATCAATTTCGGCCAATTTCACTAGATGCTCGTCAGAGAACCGCCCGCCCGACTGAGGAAGAGGGAAGGATCGCGGTCCGGGTTCCTGTGTCCCCCCTGAGAAGCCCGGCTCACCGAAAATGCAGGGTATGACATACGGCGGTAATCGAACACCGCGCGGTGCCCACGTCAGGAGATGGCGCGCAGCCCGCCGTGGGCCGGGCGGCGGAGTTCCTCGACGTTCCGGTCCGTCGCCTCGTCGGCGGGGAGGAGAACGACCAGCTGTTGTGCGTCCGCGGTGAGTTCGAGGGTCTCGCGGACCAGCCGGAGTTCGCGTCCGGAGGGGTGCCGGAGCCGGAGGTCCCCGCGCTGCGGGACGACGTGCCGGTGCAGGCGGCGGGTGAGGTCGGGGCCGGCGACGGGGGCGAGTTCCGCGGTGAACCACTCGTAGGAGTCGAGGGACGGGCCCAGCCACAGATCGAAGGCCCGCTCGTCCGCGACGGCGTCCCAGTCGGCGAAGAAGGATCTGGCGCGAGGGTCGGTGAAGACGTACCGGGTGAGGTTCGGGGTGTCGGAGTCGAGCAGTCCGGTCCCGCTCGTCACCGCGTCGAACGCGCCGGTGCGGGCGAGGACGTCGCCCATCCGGTTGGTCACCAGGGCAATGCCCGGCTCCAGCAGGCGCAGCGTCCGCAGCACGGACGGCCGCACCTCGCGCGACAGCGGGGCGGGCCGGGTGTGGGTGACGCACTCACCGCCGCTGATCTTCGCCAGGTAGCGCAGGTGGTCGCGCTCCGCGGGGTCGAGGCTGAGCCCGTCGGCCAGGGCGTTGATCACCGCGATCGAGGGATGGCGGTCGCGGCCCTGCTCGATGCGGGTCAGATACTCGACGCTGATGCCCGCCCGGCCGGCGAGATCCGATCGCCGAAGCCCCGGTGACCTGCGGCGGCCGTGGTCCGGCAGGCCCAGCGACGCCGGCTGGACACTGTCCCGCTTGGCCCGGACGAAATCCCCCAGTGGTGTCCCCATGGCCCGAGCATAGGTTGCTGTCCCGCCGTCCGCGGAGAGCTCAGCCTGGCCCTGCGGGGGCCAGCCTCAGCCCGGTCTGGCTGCGGCCGCGGCGGGGTTCGATCGTGGTGGGCATGGCAAACGACACATACAAACTGGTGGTCATCGTCGGCAGCGTCCGGGAAGGGCGGTTCGGGCCGGTCGTGGCCTCGTGGGTCGCCGAACAGGCCGCGGCGCACGGGGGTTTCGAGGTGGAGGTCGTCGATCTGGCCGGGATCGACGTCCCGTTGTCGCTGCCCGCGGTGTCGCCGAAGTACGCCGGGGACGACTACCCGCGGCCGGCCGGGATGGCGCCGCTGACGTCGGCTCTGGAGAGCGCCGACGCGTTCATCGTGATCACGCCGGAGTACAACCACAGCTACCCGGCGTCCCTGAAGGCCGCGATCGACTGGCACTTCACCCAGTGGACGGCCAAGCCGGTCGCCTTCGTCAGCTACGGCGGCGCTGCGGGCGGGCGGCACGCGGTGCTGCACCTGGAGAACGTGCTGACCGAACTGCACGCGGTCACCGTCCGCGACGGACTCGCCTTCCCCAACTACTTCACCGCGTGGCAGGACGGCCGCCCCCTCGACCCCGAGGCCCCCGTATACGCCAAGACCCTGCTGGAGCAGCTGTTCTGGTGGGCGGGCGCCCTGCACTCGGCACGGGGGACGACGCCGTACCCGGTGTGAGCGCGGGCGGAGGTTCGCGGAACGGCAGCGGGGTCCACCGGGAGGGAGGACGCGTGTGATGGATCACGGTGGCGTCCGGGGTGGGTTTTCGGGCGGTTCGGTCGGGTGCGAAAATCTGGTGTGACGGCGTTATATATACGGGGACACCGACGCCAGGATTGGGACCGCCTCGACGTCACAACCCTGCTCGCCCCCCAATCGGAGGCGCCGGGCCCGCCGAAGCCTCTCGGCGGTGAAGACCACCCCACGTCGACAGCCCGACGAATAACTGTCGCCGCCGCGACAGAATCACGTGCGGGACGCGACGAAGTTTTCGGAGTGGTCGCCACCAGGACTCGGGGCGCCGTAGATCCGTCCGCCTACCATGTGTTACCGTGATAAAAGTTGCAGTTTTGGTTTCCGGCGAATTTCTATGAGATTCACCGGCGTCTTTCCGGGTCTTCCGGAGGGGAGTCCATCGCGGCGACTCGGGGTCCGTACAGTGCGGGTCCCGGCACTGCCCCCTAGGGAGATTCAATATGGCATCTGGCACCGTGAAGTGGTTCAACGCGGAAAAGGGCTTCGGCTTCATCGAGCAGGACGGCGGCGGCGCCGACGTGTTCGCGCACTACTCGAACATCGCCACCTCCGGCTTCCGCGAGCTTCAGGAAGGCCAGAAGGTTACCTTCGACGTCACGCAGGGCCAGAAGGGCCCGCAGGCCGAGAACATCGTTCCCGCCTGACGCTGACGCGTATCTTCACGGCTGGGGCCCGCACTCTTGGGGTGCGGGCCCTGTCCCATTGCCCCGAAGAATCAGATGGTCCTCAGGAATCTGATTTTCTTCTTTTTTCCCCGGCTCTTTCTTGCGAATTCTCGCGCGGTTCAATCGCGCCTTCGGAGGAATTCCTCGACACGTGCCGCACGCATCGAGGAAGGGTTCCCCTCCCATGAACCGCACCCGCCGTACCGGGAACAACGGGAACAGCGCGTCCCACCTGCGCTCCCGGGGCGCGAGCCACCAGCGCTCCCGCCCGGCCGCCGCTCCCCGCGGCGAGTTCACCCTCCCCACCACCGTCACCGAGGCCCTGCCCGCGGTGGAGGCGTTCGCCGACCTCGACCTGCCCGAGCGTCTGCAGGCCGCGCTCCTGGCCGAGGGTGTGACCACGCCCTTCCCCATCCAGGCGGCCACCCTGCCGAACTCCCTGGCCGGCCGTGACGTCCTCGGCCGTGGCCGCACCGGCTCGGGCAAGACGCTCGCCTTCGGTCTGCCGCTGCTGGCCCGCCTCGACGGACAGCGCGCCGAGCCCCGGCACCCGCTCGCCCTGGTCCTGGTCCCGACCCGCGAACTGGCCCAGCAGGTCACCGACGCGCTCACCCCCTACGCGCGGGCGCTGCGCCTGCGCGCGGCCACCGTCGTCGGCGGCATGTCGATCGGCCGCCAGGCGTCCGCGCTGCGGGCCGGCGCCGAGGTCCTCGTGGCGACGCCCGGCCGGCTCAAGGACCTCATCGAGCGCGGCGACTGCAGCCTGAGCCAGGTGACGATGACCGTCCTGGACGAGGCCGACCAGATGACCGACATGGGCTTCATGCCCCAGGTCACGGCCCTGCTCGACCAGGTGCGCCCCGACGGCCAGCGGATGCTGTTCTCCGCCACGCTCGACCGCAACATCGACCGGCTGGTGCGCAACTACCTGCACGACCCGGTGGTGCACTCGGTCGACCCGTCCGCGGGCACCGTCACCACCATGGACCACCACCTGCTGCACGTGCGGGACGACGACAAGCACGCCACCGCCACCGAGATCGCCGCCCGCGACGGCCGCGTGATCATGTTCCTGGACACCAAGCACGCGGCGGAGCGCCTGGCCAAGCACCTGCTGTCGGTGGGCGTGCGGGCCTCGGCGCTGCACGGCGGCAAGTCCCAGCCGCAGCGCACCCGGACCCTCGGCCAGTTCAAGGACGGCCAGGTGACCGTCCTGGTGGCCACCAACGTCGCGGCCCGCGGCATCCACGTGGACGACGTCGACCTCGTCGTCAACTTCGACCCGCCGGCCGACCACAAGGACTACCTGCACCGCGGCGGCCGTACCGCCCGCGCCGGCGAGTCCGGCACCGTCGTCACCCTGGTCCTGCCGCACCAGCGCCGCTCGGTGGACCGTCTGATGTCCGACGCCGGCGTCACCGCCCGGATCACCCGGGTGCGCCCCGGCGAGGCGGAGCTCAACCGCATCACCGGCGCCCGCACCCCCTCCGGCGTGCCCGTCGTCCTCCCCGCCCCGGCGCCCGCCGAGACCCCGAGGCGCTCCGGGCCCGCGGGACGCAACCGCAGCAGCCGCTCCGCGCGGGGCCGCCGCCGCTCCACCCCCAGCAGCCGATAGCCGTACGACGTCCCCGTCGAGAGGGAGACGAACAGGGCCGCACCCTGGCCGTTCTCACCGTCACGTCCCGACCGCTCCCCGTGGAGGCACCATGCGCATCGTCATCGCACGTTTTCCCTTCGACCTGACCATGAGCGAGGTCGAGAGGTCGATGACCGGCATCCAGCCCGAACCCGCCACCGGCCTGTGTGTGACCGTCGGCCCCCACGTCTACCCGGTCAAGCAGGTCGGTCAGGTCATCACCCGGCAGGACCGCCGCGACTTCACCGCCCACGAGGTGGGCCGGGCCCTGACCCGGCTCGGCTTCACCTGCCACGAGGTCCAGCCGCCCCGCCAGGAAGCCTTCAACGACCCGGCGGCCTCCCTGCCCTGGGCCGACACCCCGCTGGGCTGACGCGTCCGGGCGCACGGCACGGCGGTCACGCAACCGCTCCCTCCCGCCGTGCGGCGCCCGTCTCCGTAGCCGCCGGAACGGAGATCACCCCGTTCCGTTCCCCCTCCCCACCACCCCGTGCAAGACTGCGGCTCCTCACGGCAGAGCCGCCGTGTTCCCCCTGTCACCGCATGTCATCGTCCGACATCGCTTGAGCGGGGAGCTGCGCGGCGGGACGCTGGGAGCATGAACAGCAGGGGCGGCACACCCGGAGGCACCGTGGAGGGACGCGTACCCGAGGACCTGGCGGTCGTCGTCGACGCCACCGGGACCATCACGGTGTGGAGCGCCGGGGCGCGTCAGCTGCTCGGATACGAGGCCGAAGAGGTCGTAGGACACCCGGCCGCCGGACTGCTCGCCGCCGAACTGCCCGAGACCGCGCGCCGCCATGTCGCCGAGGGCAGGCGCTGGGCCACCGAGGTCGCGCTGCGGCACCGAAGCGGCGGCCGGATCGTCGTACGGCTGAAGGCGATACCGCTCGCGGACGGCGAGGGCGCGCGGCCGTGGCTGGTGACCGCCGCCCCGGAGCACATGGCCGGGCCCGTCGAACCGGGCGCGGAGGCCCTGTGGGACCTCACGCTCGCGCAGTTGCCCCTGCCGGTGGCGGTCTACGACACCGAGGCCCGGCTGGTGGCGGCCAACGAGGTCATGACCCGGGTGATGGGCCGCAGCGTGGCCGAGATGCGCGGGCTGACCCTGTGGGAGATCGAACCGAACCCGCCCTTCGACGAGTACGACCGCCTCCAGCGGCAGGTGCTGCGCACGGGTGAGCCGCTCTTCCACGAGAACTTCGGACAGGCCCCCGGCGAGGTGCGGGGCCACGCCTGGTCGATGTTCCTCTCCCCGCTGAAGGACGGGAGCGGCGCGGTGCGGGGCCTGTCCGCGGCCGTCTTCGACACCACCGAGCAGTACTGGGCCCGCCGCCACCTCTCCGTCCTCAACGACGCCAGCCTCCGCATCGGCAGCACCCTGGACGTGACCCGGACCGCCGAGGAACTGGCCGAGGTGGCCGTCACCGGCTTCGCGGACTTCGTCACCGTGGACCTGCTGGAGTCGGTGGCGTTCGGCGAGGAACCGGAAACGGTGCTCCCTGACCGCCCGCTCACGGTGCGCCGTACGGCACAGCGCTCGGTCCTCGACGGCTGCCCGGAGTCGGTGGTCCCCACCGGCGAGCGGACGTTCTACCCGGTGGACACGCCCCCGATGCGGGCCCTGATCGCCGGTCGCGGCAACCGGCCTGGGCCCTTGGACCCCGGGATGCGGGAGTGGATCGAGTCCTCCCCGGCCCGTGCCGAGACCGTGGCCAGGTACATGATCCACTCGGTGCTGATGGTGCCGCTGCGCGCCCGCGGGGTCACCCTCGGCCTGGTCCACTTCCTGCGGCACCGTACGGCGGAGCCGTTCAGCGAGGACGACCTGCTGCTCGCGGAGGAGATCGTCGCGCGGGCCGCGGTGAGCGTGGACAACGCCCGCCGCTACACCCACGAGCGCCGGACCGCCCTCGCCCTCCAGCGCAGCCTGCTGCCCGAGCGCCCGCCGGACCTCGCGGCCATGGAGGTGGCGTACCGCTATCTCCCGGCGGGCTCCGGCGCGGACGTAGGCGGGGACTGGTTCGACGTCATCCCGCTGTCCGGCGCCCGGGTCGCCCTGGTCGTGGGCGACGTGGTGGGCCACGGCATCCACGCCTCGGCGACGATGGGCCGCCTGCGCACGGCCGTACGCACCCTCGCGGACGTCGACCTCGCCCCCGACGAACTCCTCACCCAGCTCGACGACCTGGTCGTCAGGCTCGACCGGGAGGAGGGACCGGACACCCGCGACGGGGGCGCGGACGCCCCGACACCGGGCGAGGTCGGGGCCACCTGCCTCTACGCCGTCTACGACCCGGTCTCCCGCCGCTGCACGATGGCCCGCGCCGGCCACCCGCCGCCGGCCGTGGTCACCCCGGCCGGCGAGGTCCGTTTCCTGAAGCTCCCGACCGGCCCGCCCCTCGGCCTCGGCGGCCTGCCGTTCGAGTCCATGGAGGTGGAGTTGGAGGAGGGCAGCCTGCTCGCCCTCTACACCGACGGCCTGGTCGAGGCGGCCGACCGCGACATCGAGGTCGGCCTGAACCTGCTGCACGGGGCCCTCGCCGACAGGGCGGGCCCGCTGGAGGAGACCTGCGACGAGGTCCTGCGGGCGGTGCTGCCGGCCCGCCCGGCCGACGACATCGTCCTGATGCTGGCCCGCACCTCGGCCCTGGACGCGGCGAAGGTCCGCACCTGGCACCTCCAGCGGGACCCGGCGGCGGTCGCACGGGCCCGCAAGTCGGCGAGCGAACAGGTGACGGCGTGGGGCCTGGGCGAGACGTCCTTCGCGACGGAACTGATCGTCAGTGAGCTCGTCACGAACGCCGTCCGCTACGGCGACGACCCGGTCGTCCTCCGGCTGATCCGTGACCACGCGCTGATCTGCGAGGTCTCCGACGGCAGCAGTACGGCTCCGCACCTGAGGCGGGCGCGGGTGTTCGACGAGGGCGGGCGGGGGCTGCTGCTGGTCGCGCAGATGGCGGAGCGGTGGGGGAGCCGGCAGACGGCGACGGGGAAGACGATCTGGGCGGAGCTGGGGTTACCGGACGACTAGGCACGGTGTGCGCGGGACGGCAAACGGAACGGTGAATTCACCGCTCTGTGCGACGATGCGCCCGTGAACGCACCCTCCAGCCCTTCCACTGGCCCGTCCCCCACGGAGCCGGCCCCCAAGTCCCCTGGTTTCGCGGCGGAGTTCAAGGACGCCGTGACGTTCCGGGCCTTCGGCCTGGTCCTCGGCGGCCTCCTGGTCCAACTGGCCTTCATCCTCTCGTACGTCGGCGCCTTCCACTCCCCCACGCCCCAGCGCATCCCCGTGGCCGTGGTGGCCCCCCAACAGGCGTCCGCGAAGATCGTCGCGCAGCTGAACTCGCTGGACGGCGAACCGGTGAAGGCAACGGCAGCCCCCAGTACGGCCGTTGCCCGCGAGTGGGTCATGACGCGCCGCACGGACGCGGCCTTCCTCTTCAACCCGAAGGGCACCGAGGACACCCTGCTCGTCGCCTCGGCGGGCGGCCCGTCGGTCTCCCAGACGGCCACCCAGATCGCCCAGAAGATCGAGGCGTCCGAGAAGCGCCGGATCACGGTGACGGACATCCGCTCCCCCAACTCCGGCGACGGCCGCGGGATGACGTCCTTCTACCTGGTCCTGGGCTGGGTGATCGGCGGCTACCTCACCGCCACGATCATGGGCATGGCGTCCGGCTCCCGCCCGGCGAACCGCCCCCGCACCCTGATCCGGCTGGCGGCCCTGATCCCGTACGCGGTGGTGTCGGGCGTGGCCGGAGCGGTGATCGTGGGTCCGGTGTTCGACGCCCTGGGCGGCCACTTCTGGGCCCTGAGCGCGATCGGAACCCTGACCGTCCTGGCCTCGGCGACCACGGCACTGGCCCTGCAGACCCTGCTGGGTCTGCTCGGCACCGGCCTGGTCATCCTCCTTTTCGTGGTCCTCGGCAACCCGAGCTCGGGCGGCGTCTACCCGGCCCCCCTCCTCCCGCCCTTCTGGAGCGCGATCGGCCAGGCCCTGCCGCCGGGCGCCGGAACGACCCTGGTCCGCAACACGGTGTACTTCTCGGGACACGCGACGAGTTCGGCGCTGTGGGTGCTGGGGGCGTACGCGGTGGGCGGAGCGGTGCTGGCCTGGGGGGCCTCCTGGTGGCGGGAGGAGCGGAGGGCTGCCGCGGAGGTGGGCTCCGGGGCGGAGGCTTCGGTGGCCGTCTGACAGGGAGCACGGCGCTCCGCACGGGGCGTGGGTGGTCCGGCCCCGTGCGGTTCTCGCCGCCCCCTTCGGCTGAACCGGCACCGCGGCCCTACGCCGCCGCCAGGGCCGGCACCGGTGTCCTCGCCGTGTGTGCCCTGCGCAGGAACGGCTTTTCGATGGCGTAGTACGACAGCAGGGCCATCAGCAGGGTCAGGACCACCGTCGCGGCCAGTCGGCCCTCCTGGACGCCGAGGGAGGCGAGGAGCCGTACGACCGGGTAGTGCCAGAGGTAGATGCCGTAGCTGAGGTTGCGGCCCACCCAGGCCAGGGGGGTCAGGGCGAGCAGGCGGGACAGGTGGTTCTCGGGGCGCAGTTCCAGGGCGGTGACCAGGGTGGCGGAGAGGGCGGCCACGGCGAGGAAGCCGAGGGTGTACCACGCGGCCGTCCACGGGCCGAGGTCCTCGGTGACCGGTACCTGCCAGGCGATGAGGGCCAGCAGGGCGAGGGACGGCCAGGCCAGGCGGGCGGACCAGGTGCGCAGGAGGGCGAGTCGCGGGTCGTCGGAGCGCAGGCGGGCCAGGGCCACGGCCACCAGGGCGCCGGCCAGCAGCTGGTCGGCGCGGGTGTCGGTGCCGTTGTAGATGCGGTGGGCCGCTTCCGGGTTCCACAGGACGCAGCGCCAGAGCAGGGGGAGCACGCACAGGGCGGCCGTGCACAGGAGGACCGTACGGGCCCGGAACCGGCGCAGGAGAAAGAGCAGGGCGAGCGGCCACAGCAGGTAGAACTGCTCCTCCACGCCCAGGGACCAGGTGTGCGCGAGCGGGCTGGTGAGGTCGGAGTAGGGGCCGGGCTCCATGGCCCGTACGACGTTGGTGAGGAAGGCGGCCGACAGACCCGCGGCCTGGAGCGAACCGTCGAAGCCCCACAGGGACGTCGTCGACGCGAGCAGCACGCAGATCGCGCACAGCGCGACCAGGGCGGGGACGAGCCGCAGCCAGCGGCGGCGGTAGAACGACATGAGGGAGATGCCGCCGCGGCGGACGTACTCGGCGATCAGCAGACGGGTGATGACGAAGCCGCTGATGGTGAAGAAGACGTCCACGGCGACCGCGCCGCCCGGCAGCACCTCGGGCTCCACGTGGTGGACGATGACCAGCGCGACCGCGAGGGTGCGCAGTCCGTCCAGGCCGCTCACCCGGCCGGTGCGGGACACCGCGGACGGAAAACCCCGGCTCGCACGGGGTGCGACCGGGGCCGGAGGTCTGCGGACTCCTTCCTGCTCGGTGTCCGCCACGGCTGTCGAGTCCGGTGCCTTCGCCATGAAAGAGATCTCTTCTCACCTGCCCGCTGAATCGAGTAATCCCGGTGCGCCTAACCGGAAATCACGCTCGCATGCGTCTCTGGGCGTCGGCTGTGCGGAATCACCGACTGGCCACAGCACGCACACAGGGTGCCCTCAGACCCGCGCGACACGGTCCGGGGCGCGGGGAGGGCGGCAGGGGTTCGACCGAGCGGTCGGGGGCTGTCCAGGCGTACGAGGGACTGCGCGCCGATGTGTTGACGGGCGCGCGGAAGCGGACGCGGCAAAGGTGCGGCCGGCGGAGGTCCGCTGACCTCGCGGACAGGGGGCGAGGTCGACTGCCAGGGTCCGGGCCCCCTGGCTGGCCGGGGCGTACGTCGCGAGCCAGGGAGACGGCCCGGCTCAGAAGCACGTCCACTGGGTGATCCGCGCTCCGAACGGCAACGACTACGGAGGCGGGGTCTCGCGTCAGGTACAGAGGGGAACTAGGCCGCTTCCGCTTCCGGCCGCGGGAAGGTCTCGTCCTCGTCGTCCCCGAAGTCCGGGGCCTGGAAGGGGTTGGTCGTGGGGGGCGGCAGGGCCGCGGGGGTGCGCTGTGGCTGCCCTTCGGGCGCCGAGAACAGCGAGGTCAGATCGATGAGAGAGGGTCCTTTCTCCTACAGCTTGGTCATCTTCGAGTACGGACTCAGGATCCGCATCTGCGACGAGCCGAAATCGACGAGTACCGCGATTCCGTCCTCGACGCCGATCACGCGGCCGAGACCGTACATGTCGTGTGTGACCTGGTCGCCCACGGCGAAGTGCTTGGGAGCGGGTGCGACCGGTGCCTTGAAGGGGCTGGTGGGCAAGTGACGCTTCTGTGCAGCAGGCTTTGTCATCCTCCTCAGTATGCGCCTACGGCCGCCCGGGCCGCGCCGTCTGTCCAGGACCGATACGAACACGCAACGGGCCAGGGCCCGCGGAACACGTCGCGAAGATCGCCGAGAAGGGCCTGCGCACCGACGTGGCCGGGATCCGCGCTTGCCGTTTCTCTCGGGGGTCTTCCCTCCCGGCCGGCCAAGAAGTAGGTAAGAACCCCCTGGCCAGGGGCAACTTTCTCGGTGGTTGCGGGTCCAACCTGCGCCCGGTGTGGAATCAGTGCCGGGGTCCTTCTGTCCCATGTGGGGGATGTCATGAGTTCTGTCGTCGTCGGGCGTGCGGTTGCGGGGGCGCTGGTCCTCGCCGGGCTCGGGAGCGGGGTCGCGTTCGCCGATGACGCGGCGCCCAGTGACGGGCTGGAGATCCAGGCGCCGTACGAGCAGGCGGTCGTCGTCGCGCCCGGTGACGGCGGTGCGGCGCAGTACCGGTCGATGGCGCTCGGGCTCCAGCACTACAACAGCGACGTCACCGTGATTGACGGGCGGCTGACCGTCGACGCCTCCGGGCTCGCGGGGGTCGCCGAGATCGCCTGGCCCGACAACTGCGTGCCGGACGACGCCGGCACCGTCGCCGTCTGCGACACCGGCGACGTCCCGGTCCGTTACACCCCGCAGGTGCGGCTGAGGCTGCGGGCCGTCGCCGGCGCCGCCGTGGGCGCGCAGGGGGCGATCGAGTACTCCGCCACGGCCACCGGTGGCCCGGACGGCACGCTCACCGCCCCGGAGTACTCCGCGGAGACCTTCGTGACCGTCGGCTCCGGCCCGGACCTCGGTGTCAGCGCCCCGCAGGACGTCTCCGGCGTGGCGCCCGGCACCGACCTCACCGTGCCGTTCTCCGTCTCCAACACCGGCAACGAGACCGCCCACGGCTTCACCGTGCAGATGTGGGCGACGTACGGCCTCGACGTCATCACCCGCTACCCGCAGTGCACCTACACCGGCCCGGACGACGCCGGCACCCAGTACCCGGCCATGACACACGTGACCTGCTCCTTCGACACCGATGTCGCGCCCGGCGGCACTGTGGAGCTGCCCGAGCCGCTGCGGCTCGCGGTCACCGGCCACGCGCTGCACGAGCGGTTCGACTACGAGGTCGAGCCCGCCGGTGACGTCACCGACCTCGACAGCTCGGACAACGGCCGCGCCTGGCACATCGACGCCGCCAACACCGCCGACTTCGCCGTGCACGGCACCGAGGTGAGCGGCGCGCAGGGCGACACCGTGACGGCCGGTTTCCGCTTCGTCAACCGCGGGCCGGCCTGGGTCGCCGACGTCGCCTCGGGGGACCCGGTCCCCGCGATCGACTACTACCTCCCGCCGGGCACCACCGCCACCTCCGTGCCCAGCACCTGCCGCACCGGCGCGCCGTCCGCCGACTCCCCGGCGGTCCCGCACTACGTCTGCACCCTGCCGACCTGGACCAGGCCCGACCTGAAGGTCAGGTTCCCGTTCCGGCTGCGGGTCGACCAGGTGATCCCCGATGCCACGGGCCGGGTCATCGTCCGTCCCTACGACGGCAGCGCGGTCTTCGCCTTCGACCCGAACACCCGGAACAACTCCGCCAAGGTGGTCGTCAACCCGTCCGCCTGACGACGGGGACGGGGGTGGGGTGAGGGGGCGGGCCGGCCGCCGGCCCCCTCACCCCCGTACGCCGCCCATCTCCGCCATGAATCCCGCGGGGTTGCTGTCGAAGCCCCGGATCAGCTCTCCGAGGTGCCACGCCCCGGACGCGTCCCGGGTGAACTCAGCGATCGTCGCGGCCGTGGCGTCCGCGACGCCCGCGAAGTCGTCGGCCAGCAGCTGCCGGTAGCCCTCGACGACGAGCACCCCCGCGTGGGTGAGATCGCCGAAGGTGCGGGGGCCGCCGTTCTGGTGGATGGCGACGCCGACCACCACCCGCCCGTACGCGGACGACAGGCGCTCGAACTCCAGCTCCATCACCTCGACGAAGCCGAGGCCGAGGCCGGTCTCGCTGTGCCGGGTCATGGTGATGGTGCCGTCCGGCGAGCGGCTCTCGGTGTGCACGACGTACTCCGGCCGCCCGTACGGGTCGCCCGCCGCGTAGGTCGCGGCGACGATGTCGAGATGCCGGGCCGGTTCCCCGTAGGGGCTCGGATCCCACTTGAGCCGCACCTGGACCTTGCCAAGACCCGCACCATCGGCATGCATCAAGCCGCTCCCCGTCGGAGTTCCCCCGGGACTAGCCCGCTTGTTGAAGTATGTGCTCCGGTCGGCTTCTTGATGCCTCCCTGACGGTTGTCTCCTGGTCAGGTCTCGCCCGGGAGCCGTCAGCCGGCCTCCGCACCCGAGCTGCGCCAGAGGCTGGCCGTCTCCTCCGCGGCGCCGGGCGCGACCAGCAGCAACGGCTGGTTGTGGGAGGGGAGTTCGGGCAGGGCCACCGCTCCCGCCTCCCGCGCGATCAGCAGTGCCGGGAGCCCGTCGACCGCGTGGAAGGAGCCGATCGCCGCCGCCGTCGCCCGGCCCGCCGCGACCTGTGCGAGGGAGAGGGCCGTCGAACCCATCACGCGCACCGTGCAGAGCCGGTCGGCGAGTTCGGCGAGGAGGGCGTCCATGCCGGGCCAATGGGCGTGCGCGGCCCACTCGGTGAGGAAGACATGGCCGGTGAGGGTGGTGTGGGCGGCCGCGTGCACCCGGGTGCCGTTCAGATACGCCCCGCGGCCCCGGACCGCGGTGAACGTCTCGCCGCGCCACGGGTCCGCCACCACGCCGAGCAGCGGGGTGCCGTCGGCGGCGGCCAGACCGAGCGAGAAGGAGCACCAGCCCAGTCCGTGCGCGTAGTTGGTGGTGCCGTCGACCGGGTCGATCACCCAGTGCGGGGCGCCGGCGACGCCCTCCGTCGTGCCGTACTCCTCACCGACGATCCCGTGGCCGGGGAAGGCCCGCCCGAGCACGTCGCGGGTGTGCGTCTCCACCGCCTCGTCGGTGGCGGTCACGATGTCCGCGGGCCCGTCCTTCTCCCGCACCTCGGCACCCGGGTCGCGCGGGCGCCGGATCGCTTCCGACGCCCAGGCCGCGAGTTCCGTCGCGACCTCCAGGGCCCTGTCGAGATCCACGTCAGCCATGCCGGCCACCCTACGGGGACGGGGCCCGGCGGCCGGCGACCTTCCGGTGAACCCCGGATGGCCCCTGCCCCACCGCGCTGTCCCGTCCCTCACCCCACCTCGTCGCCGCTCACCGACGGCTGCAGGGGCAGGGCCGTACGCACCTCGAAGCCGCCCCCCGGGCGCGGTCCCGCCCGCAGTTCGCCCCCGACGGAGTGGGCGCGTTCGCGCATGCCCATGACGCCGAAGCCCTTCGACGGCTCGGCGGCCGCGGTGGGCGGGCCCTCGTCGGTGACCGTGATGAGGAGGCGGGGGCCGTCGTAGACGAAGCGGACGTGCGCGGCCTGGGTGGCCGCGTGCTTGGTGACGTTGATGAGCGCCTCCTGCACGATCCGGAACGCGGTCAGGTCCACGCCCGGGGACAGAGGCTGCGGCTCGCCCTCCGTGGCGACGGTGACGGTGATCCCGGCGGAGGCGCACGAGGAGACCAGTTCCGGCAGCCGGGCGAGGCCGGGGGCGGGCTCCAGCGGGGCGCCCTCGTCGTCGGTCTGGCGCAGCAGACCGAGCGTGGCCTTCAGTTCGCGCAGTGCGGACGACGTCGTGCCGGTGAGGTCGTGCAGGATCTGCCGGGTCTGCCGCGGGTTGGCGAGCGCGAGGTGCTCGGCGGTGCCGGCCTGGGCGTTGGCGAGTGCCAGGTGGTGGGCGACGACGTCGTGCAGCTCCCGGGCGATCCGCATGCGTTCCTCGGTGACCCGGAGCCGCGCCTCCTCCTCCCGGGTGCGTTCGGCGTGCTCGGCGCGGGCCTGGGTGGCCTCGAGGTAGGCCCGCCGCAGCCGGGTCATGGTGCCGGCGGCGAGCGGGAGCAGCAGCCAGAAGACGGGGCCGACGGTCCTCAGGATCAGCGACACATGGTCCATGGAGTCGGAGAAGGCCGCGGCGACCGTGAGCACCCCCATGGTCGTGAAGCCGTAGACGCGGATGGTGGGGCGCTCGGTGAGGGTGGCCAGCCAGTACAGCGACGCCATGACGGGGCCCAGCAGCAGGGGCGTGAGGAGGTACCCCTCCGCGATCACGATCGTGGCGCAGACGGCGTTGATCACGACGGTCGCGCGCGGGTGGGTGCGGTGCTTGAGCAGGGCGAGGCAGGACACGCCCATGAGGGCCACGGCCACCTTGTCGTCGTCCGGTGGTGCGGCCCCGGGCAGCGTGAGCGAGGCGCCGAGCGTCGCTGAGCCCATCAGCGCCAGGACCAGTGCCAGGTCGACGAGGAACGGGTGGCGGCCCGACAGGTCCTCCAGGCGGTCCGCGTAGCGCCGCTCCATGCTCGTGGTCATCGTGTTCTCCGGTGGGTGGGCTCAGGGCCCATGGTGAACGAACGGGGCCGCCCGCGTCGTACGACGACACGGGCGGCTCCTGGTGGGGGGTGGAGGTCAGACGCGTGCGGTCTCCTGGCCGGCGGGCGCGGGCTCGGGGCTGTCCGCCGCCCTGGTGAGCGCCTCGCCCTCGACGTCCACGCGGGGCAGGGCCCGGTCCAGCCACTTCGGCAGCCACCAGGCCTTGTCGCCGAGCAGGGCGAGTACGGCCGGCACGATGGCCATCCGGACCACGAAGGCGTCGAGGAGGACGGCCGCGGCCAGGCCGAACCCGATCATCTTGATCATGGAGTCGCTCTCGCCGATGAACCCGGCGAAGACCGCGATCATGATCATGGCGGCTGCCACGACCACCCGGGCGCTGTGCCGGAACCCGGAGGTGACGGCCTGGTGGGCGCTCTCGCCGTGGACGTACGCCTCGCGCATCCGGGAGACCAGGAAGACCTCGTAGTCCATGGCGAGGCCGAAGACGATGCCCACCAGGAAGATCGGCATCAGGCTCATGATCGGGCCGGTGGTCTCCACGCCCAGCAGTCCGGCGCCGTGTCCCTCCTGGAAGACCACGACGACCGCGCCGAGGGAGGCCAGGACGGAGAGCAGGAAGCCGAGGGCCGCCTTCAGCGGGACGAGCAGGGAGCGGAAGACCACCATCAGCAGCACGATCGCGAGGCCCACCACGACGATCAGGTACGGCACCAGCGCGGACTGCACCTTCTCGGAGATGTCGATGTTCAGCGCGGTGGTGCCGGTGACCTCGAAGGTGGCGCCGGTCGCGGACTCGACGCCGGGGCGCTCGCCGCGGATCGTGGTGACCAGGTCCTTGGTCTTCTCGTCGGTCGGCGCGGTGGACGGCACGACCGAGAAGACGGCCGTGTCACCGGCCTCGTTGAAGCGAGCCGGGGAGACGGACACGACACCCTTCGTCGCCCCTATCTCCTGCGCGATCGTCGAGGCCGCCCCCTTGGCGTCGTCGTCGCCCTTGGCGTCCACCACGACGGTCAGCGGGCCGTTGAAGCCGGGCCCGAAGCCCTCGGCCAGCGCGTCGTAGGCCCGGCGCTCGGTCGTGGACGTCGACTTGGCCTCGTCGCCGGGCATGCCCAGCTGGAGGGAGGTCATCGGCAGCGCGAGGGCCCCGAGGCCGACCACGCCCAGCAGCAGCACGGGCAGCGGTCGGCGCAGCACGAACCGGGCCCAGCGGGTGCCACCGTTGTCCTTGGTCTCCGCCACGCCGTTGTCCTTGGTCTCCGCTTCGCCACGGCCGCTCCTGCGGGCCTTGCGCCTGAGGACGGCGTTCGGCCAGAAGCCGAGGAGCGCCGGGACCAGGGTCAGCGCGATCACCACGGCGACGACGACCGCGCCCGCCGCGGCCAGGCCCATCTTGGTGAGCATCGGGATGCCGACCACCGAGAGCCCGGCGAGGGCGATCACGACGGTCAGGCCCGCGAAGACGACCGCGGAGCCGGCCGTACCGACCGCGAGGGACGTCGCCTCCTGGGCTGCCCGCCCCTTGGCGCGTTCCTCGCGGTAGCGGGAGACGACGAACAGGGCGTAGTCGATGCCGACGGCGAGGCCCAGCATCATCGCCAGGGTGCCGGTCGTGGTGGACAGGCCGAGGGCGTCGGCCAGGGCGAGGATCGTGGCCATGCTGACGCCGACGCCGATGAGCGCGGTCAGCAGCGGGAGTCCGGCCGCGGCCAGCGAGCCGAAGGTGACGAGGAGAACGACCGCGGCGATCGCGACACCGATCCCCTCGGCCGCACCGCCCGCGCCGCCGCGGTCGTCCATGGCGGTGCCGCCCGCGTCGACGGTCAGCCCGGCGTCCCGGGCCTCGTCGAGGGCCTTCTGCAGCTGTGTCCTGCTCACGTCGGTGAGGTCGTCGGCGGCGACCTTGTAGGTGACGGTGGCGTACGCCGTCGTGCCGTCCTTGCTCACCGCCTTCGCCTGGAAGGGGTTCACGGCGGACGCGACCTGCGAGCCGTCTGCCAGGTCGGCGACGGCGTCCTCGACGGCCTTCCTGTCGCCGGCCGCGGTGACCTTCGCCCCGTGCGGCGCGACGAAGACGACCCGTGCGGTCGCGCCGTCGGCGGTGGCCCCGGGGAAGCGCTGTTCCATGAGGTCGAACGCCTTCTGGGACTCGATGCCCGGCATCGAGAACCCCTCGTCGGCCGCACCGGGCGCCTTCAGGGCTCCCAGCCCGACGGCGGCCAGGACGGCCGCCCAGACCAGGGCGACGTACCAGCGTCGCCGGAAGGCCAGGCGGCCCACGCGGTAAAGGAAAGTAGCCACGGCGGGGGATCTCCACATCTGGTGCCGAACGGTCCACCCAGGCTGTCGGGACGAGGGCCCCTATGTCGTCGTGCGCCTGCCGACATTCCCCGCTACTGAGAACGCAGTACGCGAATGCCCCCGCGTCCACCCCCGGGACTACCGCCTTTTCCGTTCCCTCACGGTCCTGCGGGAACCGGAACGCCTGTTCCTCTGTGTGTTCTCTGTGAAACCACCAGTTCTTTGAGGCTTGACCAGCCCAAGGGGGAACAAGAGCAGTGAAGTTCAGACGACTCAGACTCGCCGGAGCCGCGGTGAGCGCACTCGCCGTGGCCTGGACCGCGTCCCCGGTGTCGGCGGCCGCGCAGACCACGCCGACCCCACCGGCCGCCCCGACCGTGCCGACCCTCGCCTGGTCGGACTGTCAGGACGGCTTCCAGTGCGCGAACGCCCAAGTGCCCCTGGACTACCGGGATCCGCAGGGCAGGACCCTCACCCTGGCCGTCATACGCAAGCCGGCGGCCGACCCCTCCAAGCGCAAGGGAACCCTGTTCCTGCAGCCCGGCGGCCCCGGCAACTCCGGCGTGGACTTCGTGCGCAACAACTACGCCGACCTGCCGGCCGCCCTGCGCGACGACTTCGACGTCTTCGGCTACGACGTGCGGGGCGTCGGCCGGAGCTCACAGGTCGTGTGCTGGGACGACCCGACCTACACCGGGGCCGTGACCGCCGCCAAGGGAGTCCCCGGCCCCGACGCCTACGAGCCCGCCCTCCAGCAGGCCGCCGACTTCGACCAGGCCTGCCAGAACAACGCGGGCGACCTGCTGCCGTACATCGGCACCCAGTACGTGGCCCGGGACATCGACCTGCTGCGCCAGGCCCTCGGCGAGCAGCAACTGACCTACTACGGGCGGTCGTTCGGCTCCTACATCGGTACGGTCTACGCCGCGATGTTCCCGAAGCGGGTCCGCGCGCTCGCGCTCGACGGGGCGTACGACCCGGAGCACTACACGAACCGGCCCTACGCCTACGACCGGCCGCAGTACCTCGCCCTGGACGGCGCCATGGGCCGCTTCCTGGACTGGTGCAAGGCCGACCAGGCGACCTGCGGCTTCGGTGACGGCGACCCGCGGGGGGCGTTCGAGAAGCTGAAGGCCGACCTGGACGCCAACCCGGTGCCCACGGCCAACGGGGGCCAGGCGAACGGCTACACGCTGGTCTACCGGCTGATGTTCAACATCAACGAGGGCAAGGTCATCTGGCCGTCCTTCGGCGAGGCCCTGCGCAAGGCGCAGCTGCGCGACAACACGTCGTTCCTGCTGCGGCCGCCGTCCCCGGCCAGCTTCGACTTCCTCAACCCGAACGTCGTGGTCGAGTGCGTCGACAAGAAGTACCCGACCGACCCGGCCCTGCTGAAGCGCGAGGTCACGACCAACGCCAGGCTGGCACCGCTGCTGGGCCCGGCCATGGCGTACGGCCCGCCCACCTACGACCACCAGCACGCCACCGCGTGTGTGCAGTGGAAGGGCGAGCACACCAGCCGCTACGCGGGCAACTTCCACGCGAAGGGCTCCGCGCCGATCCTCGTCATCGGCAACACCGGTGACCCGGACACCCCGTACCAGGACGCGGTGGCGCTCTCCCGTGAGCTCGACAACGGCCGGCTGCTCACCTTCAAGGCCGAGGGGCACACCGCCTTCGGCCGCAGCGCGTGCGCGTCGGACGCGATCACGAACTACCTGGTGGACCGGAAGGTCCCGGCCCGCGGCGCGAGTTGCGCGGACGAGACCCAGCCGCCGTCGTCCACCCCGACGGTGGCCCCGCCCGGCACGACGCTCTCGGAACTCCGCAACGGCGTCAACGAGCGGGTCGACCGGATCGGCTCGCTGCGGTAACGCTGCGCTGACAGCGTGAGGGCCCAGGTCTCCCAGGGAGGCCTGGGCCCTCTGACGCCTGGGTGAGGATCTCGCCCGCGTGCAGCGTGCGCTGAGCGCCCATCAGGTCGGTGAAGAGCGTGCCGATCTGGCTCGCCGTCTCCTACGGCGAGCTGCCGGGCCTGCAGGGCCACGGTCGCGGGAACGGTTCCGGCCGCCGCCGGACCTGCCGCCGCCAACCCCGCGAGTCATGACCGTGGCCACGAAAGCCACAAAAGGAGACCGCGGCCGCCAAAGGAAATTCGTTGGTGCATTCTCGTGGATATTTCGTGGATACCGTCCGGTAGATCACCCACGAAATCCATTGCGGTCATAGCGGACTGATAACTTCCGCGTCACCGGCCTGGGGGAGCGTCAAAGCCGGTACCCCCCACCCCTTTCTCTGAATGACCGGACGGAATTCCTTGCGTACTTTCCGTGAAAGCCCCGGCGGAAGACACCGCTGGCGCGTACCGAAAAGCCGGCGCGGCCGTATAGCGGCGGCCGGCGTGATGTCCCTGCTCTCGCTGGCCCTCATCGCCCCGCTGGCCTCGGCGGCCCTGACCGACCCCGCCGACCCGACGCCCGCCCCGACCGCGGACCACATCACCGACACCTCCCGACTCCCCTCCGGCTGGCAGAAGTCCGGCGACCGGATCGTCACCTACGACGGCGACGGCACCGGGCTGCACGTCCTGGTCGCCGACGCGGCCGACGCCTACAAGTGGCACACCGCCGCCACCCTGTCCGAGCCGGGAGTCGACACCGACCAGTGGATCGGCCAGACCTGTGTGACCGGGTCCGGCGACCGTGCCGTCGTGGTCTACGCGCCCCGGCAGGCCGTCAACGACCAACAGGGCTTCCAGCAGGGAGCGTTCGCGGCCGTGGTCGACCTGGCGGACGGCAAGGTGACCAAGCTGCCGGAGCTGGTCTCCCTGGCCTACTTCAACCCTGGCTGCGGCGACGGCGAACAGGCCGTCCTGACCCGGCCGCAGGGCGCCGGCACGCAACTGCTCACCGTCGACGCCGAGAAGGGAGAGCTGGTCCGGCAGCAGACCGTCGCCGGTCAGCTCACCTCCGCCGTGCCCTTCGGGAACGGGATCGCGGCCGCTCTGGGCGACTCCGTGGTCTCGGTGGACGCCAAGGGCGCGACCAGCACCCTGGCCAGGACCGCCGGCACGCCCTTCCGGCTGGTGCCGGACGCGCACAGCGGGCTCGCCTACCAGGTCCCGGACGGGAAGAAGGTGCAGGTCCGCCGGGTCACCTCGGCGGGCGCCGACCGGCTCCTCGGCTCCGGCGCGCTCGGCGCCCTCGCGGTGCACGGCACCGGCGGCCGGGTCTTCGTGACCGGCCAGGACGCCGAGGACGCCGTGCGGACGCTGCCGGAGAACTGGCGGACGCTGGACGTACCGGCCTCCGCCGAGGTCTCCACCACCGGCGGCCTCGCCCTGACCTCCGTCGGCAACGGCACCGAGGCGGTCGGCGGCAGGAAGGCGGCGGCGGACATCGCCCCGTCCGTCGGGATCGGCGCGGTGCTGCCCGGCAGCGACAGCACCGTCGACTTCACGGTCAAGCCGAGGATCTCCGCGAGGTCGCAGGGTGCCGAGCAGTCCCCGGCGCTGTCCGACGGCGTGCGCACGGACAGCGTCACCCCGGGCGACGACGACCCGTCGGCCTCCACCACCGACCCCGACCGCGCCTGCGCCGTCACCCGCAACGACCCGAGCCTCCAGTCGCTCCAGCCCTCGAGCGCGCAGGCCGAGTGGGCGACGGACCTCGCCGTGCAGGGCCGGCTCGACGTGCGCCGGCGCAGCGGCTGGAACGGCAGCGAACTCCCCTCGTACACCCCGCAGGGCCTGTTCCCGTCCACCGCGCTCAAGGGCGGCGGCCGGGTGCCCGCGCAGATCATGCTCGGGGTGCTCTCCCAGGAGTCCAACCTGCTCCAGGCGAGCTCCCGGGCGGCGGCCGGCGAGAGCGGCAACTTCATCCAGGGCGGCTACTACGGCAACGCCGGCAGCGTCCACACCGTCAACTGGACGGCCGCCGACTGCGGTTACGGCATCGCCCAGGTGACCAGCGGCATGGCCAAGGCCGACACCACCTACACCGCCGAGCAGCAGCAGGCGCTCACCGTGGACTACGCGGCCAACATCGCCGCGGGGCTCCAGATCCTCCAGGACAAGTGGAACCAGCTGTACGACAAGGGTCTGCTCGTCAACGGCGGCGACCCGAAGTACCTGGAGAACTGGTGGCTCGCGCTGTGGGCCTACAACAGCGGCCTCAACCTGCCCAGTTCGACCGACGCCACCGCTCCCTGGGGCCTGGGCTGGTTCAACAACCCGGCCAACGGCCTCTACCCGGCCGACCGCAAGATGTTCCTGTCCTCCGGCTACGACGACGCCCGCAACCCCAACCTGTGGACGTACCCGGAGCGGGTGCTCGGCTGGGCGGCCTACTCCCAGCAGAAGACCGACCCGGCGACCGGGGCGACGGTCAGGGCGTTCACCGTCGGCGACTGGCCCGCGGGCGCGCCGGCCGCCGAGCCCGCGCACGACACGTTCTGCACGCCCACGGTCAACGACTGCGACATCACCAAGCCGCACAAGGTCGAGGGGTCGGCCCAGCCCGAGGGCCCGTGCCAGCGGGACGACTTCAAGTGCTGGTGGAACCAGCCGGTGAGCTGGACCGACTGCACGGCCACCTGCGGCACCGAGGTGCTCAAGTACCAGGTGACCGACCCCGAGCCGAAGGTCGCGGCCCCGCACCCGGCCGCCTGCACGTCCACCCTGCCGGCGAACGCCCTGATCGTGGACGATGTGCCGAACACGGTGAAGTTCCGGGTCGGCGGCTCCAACCCGTGCGCGGGCGAACGGAACTGGACGAGCCGGGGCAGTCTGAGGTTCACCTTCGGGTCGGCCCAGCAGAACGGCGCGACCGTCTACCCCTCGAAGATCGACTTCCATCAGCTGGGCGCCGGCTTCGGCGGGCACTTCTGGCTCACCCACACCCGGGTGCCGAGTTACACCGACTCGGTCGTCACCGGCACCTGGACGCCGGACCGGAAGCTCGGCGGCTGGGCGGAGCTCATGGTGCACCTGCCCGACCACGAGGCCAACACCCCGTCGGCCACGTACCGCATCGACCTCGGCGACGGCACGGTCATGGAGAAGACGATCTCCCAGAACACCGGCGGCAAGAACGCCTGGGTGTCGTTGGGGTCGTACGAGTTCAAGGGCACCCCGAGCGTCTCCCTGAGCTCGGCCACGGCGGACGGCACCGGCGACGCCTCGATCGCCTGGGACGCGCTGGCGTTCGTCCCCACACCGCCCCCGTCGAGGTAACCCAACAGCCCGCGTCCGCCGCCCGGTTCGGCGGACGCGGCTCACCCCCCAGGGGCGCGGGGAACTGCGCGACCAGCCACGACGAACTCGCACCCGGCGGTGGCGATCGGCCCCATGGCGCTGCCCCGGCCGAGCAGGGGCGCCCGGGACTCACCCCGAGGTGGCGGCCCCCGCCCGCGCGGCCTCGACGAACGCGGTGATCAGGGCCGGGTTCTTCACGCCCCGGCTCGCCTCCACGCCACTGGACACGTCGACGCCCCAGGGCCGGGTGACGTCCACGGCCTCCCGTACGTTCTCCGGCGTGAGCCCCCCGGCCAGGAGCCACTTCTCCCCCGCCCCGGCGACCTGCTTCCTCGACCAGTCCCACGCGATGCCGGAGCCCGGCACCGGTGCGTCCAGGAGCAGCATGTCCTCGCCCAGCTCGCCGCAGCGCGGTACGGAGTCGCCGAAGGCGGCTGCGCGGATCAGGGTCCAGCCGCCCGTCGCGAGTTCGGCGTAGTAGTCGCGGTCCTCGGGACCGTGCAGCTGGACCGCCCCGATGCCCGACTCGGCGGCCACGGACCGGACGTACTCCAGGGGTTCACGGCGGAAGACGCCCACCGTCAGGACGCTCTCGGGCACCCTGGCGGCCAGCCGTGCGGCCAGGGCGGGCTCGATACGGCGCGGGCTGTCGGAGAAGACGAAGCCGATCGCGTCGGCGCCGGCCTCCACGGCCGTGTCGACGTCCTGCTCGGTCCTCAGGCCGCAGATCTTCACGAAGAGCGTCATGCCGCTCACCGTATCCAATCCTGATACATGAACAATGATCACATACATAACCGTTGACCCGAGCATGGCAAGCGCTTACCGTCCGAAGAATACGTGCCCCCGTCACCACACACCATGGAGACGAACGATGCGCCTGAGACCCCTCATCCCCTCCGTCGGCCTGATCGCCGGCACGCTCGTCGCACTGTCCGGCCCCACCGCGCAAGCCGCCACCACCAGGTACGAGGCCGAGACATCCCCCGCCCTCTGCACCGGAGCCGTCGAGACCGAGTACGCCGGCTACTCCGGCAGCGGATTCTGCAACGGCACCAACGCCAGCGGCGCGTACGCCCAGTTCACCGTGACCGCACCCGCATCGGGCACGGCGACCCTGAGCGTCCGCTTCGCCAACGGCACCACCACCGCCCGCCCCGCGGACATCATCGTGAACGGCACGACGGTCTCCTCGGCCTCCTTCGCGTCCACCGGCACCTGGACCGGCTGGACCACGAAGACCCTCACCGTCCCGGTGACCGCGGGCAGCAACACCGTCCGGCTGAACCCGACGAGCGCGAACGGACTGCCCAACGTCGACTACGTGGACGCCGAGACGTCCGGCACCACGACCCCGCCGTCGAGCAGCGCCCTGTACGTGTCGCCGAGCGGCACCGACGAAGCGCCCGGCACGGAGACCGCCCCGACCACGCTCACCTCGGCGATCAGCCGTATCTCGGCCGGCGGCACGATCTACCTGCGCGGAGGGACGTACGCCTACTCCTCGACGGTGACCATCCCGGCCGGGAACGACGGCACCCCGGCCGCCCGCACCACGCTCTCCGCCTACCCGGGCGAGACCCCGGTGCTCAACTTCTCAGCGCAGAGCGAGAGTTCGTCCAACCGCGGAATCCAGCTCAACGCCGACTACTGGAAGCTCTACGGCCTGGTCGTCGAGCATGCCGGTGACAACGGCATCTACGTGGGCGGCAGCAACAACATCGTCGAGCGCACGGTGACCCGCTTCAACCGGGACACCGGCCTCCAGCTCGGCCGGATCGCCTCCACCACCCCGAGCAACGCCTGGCCGGCCGACAACCTGATCCTCAGCGCCGAGTCGCACGACAACGCCGACTCCGACGGCGAGGACGCCGACGGCTTCGCCGCCAAGCTCACCACCGGCACCGGGAACGTCTTCCGGTACGCCGTCTCGCACAACAACATCGACGACGGCTGGGACCTCTACACCAAGACCGACACCGGCGCGATCGGCCCGGTGACCGTCGAGTACTCCCTGTCCTACGACAACGGCACGCTCAGCGACGGCTCCCAGGCCGGCAACGGCGACCGCAACGGCTACAAGCTCGGCGGCGACGACATCGCGGTCAACCACGTCGTCCGGCACAGCATCGCCTACGCCAACGGCAAGCACGGGTTCACCTGGAACAGCAACCCGGGCACGATGACCGTGTCGAACAACGCGTCCATCGACAACACCGAGCGCAACTTCAACTTCGACGGCGGGACCTCGGTGTTCCGCACCAACACCTCGTGCCGCTTCAGCAGCGGGACGAACGACCGGGTCATCGGCGACTCCGACAGCTCGAACCAGTTCTGGTCCGGCACCAACGGGTCCCGCTGCTCCGCGTACTCCGGCGCCCTGGGCTGGTCGTTCGCCTCGAACGGCAGCCTCGTGGTGACCTTCGGCGGCCGCCAGGTCACGCTGTAAAGGTCGCAGCGCACGGAAGGGGGCCCCGGACGCACGGTCCGGGGCCCCCTCGCCGTCCCCCTACTTGGGCGCGGCCTGCTGCACGACCTCGAAGCTCCACAGCGTCGACCCGCTCGCGGCGGGCCTGGGACGCTCGCCGCCGCCCTCGCCGCCCTGGTGGGACGCCTTCATCGACCCCTCCATCCAGGCCTGGAACGACTCCTCGTCCCGCCAGCGCGTGTAGACGAGGTAGGTGTCGGTGCCCTCGACGGGACGCAGCAGCTCGAACCACTCGAAGCCGTCCGAGCCCTCCACGCTTCCCGCCCGGGAGGCGAACCGCTTCTCCAGCGTCTCGCGCTGCTCCTCGGGGACCGTGAGTACATTGATCTTGACGATGCTCATGGCGGCCATTGTGCGCCAAGGGGCATCAACGGGACGTCAGCGGGACGCGGCCCGGGCGGGCACCTCGCCCTTCGCGTCGACGACGGCGGTCTCCATCACCGCGCTGGTGCCGTACAGGGTCTCCTTCGTGATGCCCCGGTCGGGATCGGTGACGTAGTAACGGGAGCCGAGCAGGGCCAGGGTCTCCTTGTCGAAGATCCACTCGTCGCGGGTCGCGAAGCCGGTGTCGTCGAGGGTGATGGCGATGCCGTGCCGGCCGGCCGCGTCGACGGCGTCCGGGATCTCCCGCACTCCGGGCAGTCTCGCGGCCGCCCGGTAGAAGGCGGCGGCGTTGGCGGGCGGCATGACCGTGCCGCTGATCAGGTCCCCGATCAGGGAGAAGACCGCCTGGTCCCGCGACTCGCCCTCGACCGGCCTGGCCTCCTCGCGGAGCCGGCGCAGCAGGGCGTCGGGGTCGGTGGGCAGCGAGGCCAGCCACCGGTAGGTGGGGTGGTGGAGGCCCGCCCGGATGGCGTCGGGGGACTCGATGGGGAGCATCTGGTCCGGCATGATCGCGTCCTTGCCGCTGGCCCGGATCCACCCGGTGACATGGAGCGGGCCGGGGTCCTGCGCGGTCCACCGCTCCTCGGTGTGCAGGGCGCCGAGCCGCACGGGACCGCTGAAGTCGCCCGTGTTGGAACGCTCCAGCGTCCTGACGTACACGAACTGGTCGTCCCGCACCCGGATCGCGTCGCTCGCCATGGCGGCCGTGGCGATCCGGTTCAGGGTGACGGAGGCGCCGGCGGCGGTCGCCGACGGGGTCGTCCCGGTCGCCGGGGCCCGGCCGTCCACGGAAAGGGTCACGAGCAGGGCGCCCGCCAGGGCCGCGGAGGCCAGGGGCACCAGGACGGCGGGGCGGGCGAACCGGCGCCGCGCGGGAGGCCGTCCCGGGGTCCGTACGGAAAGGTCCTGACTCCGGTCCTGATCGATCTGCTGCATCAGTACGTCCTTGAAGTGACGGTGGCGCTCCGGCGGGAGGTCCCATTCCGCGGGGGTCGTCAGCAGTTCCTCGGCCTCGCTCATCGGGTCTCCTCCCGCAGGAACAGGGCCGCGAGCGCGGCCTCACTCTCCATCTCTCCGCGGTCCGGGGGCGGTTCCGCCTCCGCGCTCAGCCGGGCGAGCCTGTCGCGGGCCCGCGACAGCCGGGACCGCACGGTCCCGACGGGCACGCCCAGGGCCTCGGCGGCCTGCTGGTAGTCGAGGCCCGCCGACACGCACAGCGCGAACACCTCACGGTCCTGCCTCTTGAGCCGGCCCAGGGCGCGGTGCACCAGCGCGAGCCGCCGTGCGTCGTCGATCCGGCCGGCGGTCTCCTCGGCGAAGTCCTCGACCGGGCGCGGCTCCGGGCTGCGCGCCAGGAACGCGAGCCGGCGCCGCAGGCCCCGGTTGGCGTTGTACGCCTTGTGCGTGGCGATGCCGAGCAGCCAGGGTTTGAGTGAGCCGCCCTCCGGCTCCACGGTCCGTCTGGTCCGCCAGGCGGCGAGAAAGGTCTCGGACATGGCCTCCTCGGCCTCCGCCCAGTTGCCGGTCAGCCGCAGGGCGTGGTTGTAGACCGCCCGCGCGTACCGGTCGTACAGCTCGCCGAAGGCCGCCCGGTCCCCGGCCCGTATCCGCGCCCGCTCCGGTTCCGCCGCTTCTGTTTCCCTCACACCCGTAACGCTCCGCACCCCGGTCCCGGGTTCCTGTGTCCTGCACCACACGCCACGGCGGACGAGGGCGACGCAGCGCGTCCCGCCCGGCGGACCGCCTACGCTGCGCGCCATGGAACAGCGCGAGGTCATGCAGAACGTCGTCGGTATCCTCACCGAGGCTCTGGAGATGCGGCGGCAGGTCCGCGAGCACCCCGACCAGCAGGTCTCCCTGACGGGGGCCGTCTCCGCGCTGCTCGTGGAGACCCTCCCACAGATCCACCTCCCCGCGGACGCCAGTGGCCAGGCCGCGGCGGACGCCGTGGTCGAGGAGCTGGGGCCCGCCATCGCGAGCATCGCCCACTGCTTCGCGTTCGCCTTCGTGCAGCTGGCCGAGGCCCACGACACGGGCCGCACCGACAGCTCCGCGGAGGTGCTGCGGCGCATCTCGCTCCAGTTCGCGGGCGGCGCGCAGAAGTAATCGCGCGTCCCGTCGAGATTCCCGCGGCGAAACGACATCCGGTCGGCCCCGGACGACGAACAGCACCAGGGGACGCACCGAAACGGGCTCCCGGGGCGACGAGGGAGGCGCCGGGAGCCCGTTTCCTGTGCGATGGAGGCCGGGTGGGTGCCGGTCACCGCCGGGGCAGGCCCAGCCGGCCCCGGGTCGCGGCCAGCAGGATCAGGGCCGCCGCCGTCGTGCTGAGGACCAGGGCGTGCGTGAGGTCGCCGTCGGACAGCGAGGGGAACATGTCCGACCAGGCGAGGGAGAAGAAGTTGTTGACGCCGGTGTGCAGCAGCATGACCAGCGGCATGCTCTCGCCGGACCGGTTGAACACCCACGTCATCACGCAGCTGAACGTGATCGTCATCGCGAGGAACTCCACCGGCACGGTCCACGTCACGTGCGGTCCGCCGCCCCACTCCGTCAGGAACAGCGGCAGGTGCCAGCAGCCCCACAGCGCGCCGACGAGGAGGGTCGCGGTCAGGGGGCCGTAGCGGCGCTGCATCCGCGGCATCGCGAACTCCCGCCAGCCGGGCTCCTCCGCGAGACCGGTGGTGATCATCTGGATGAGCAGTCCGGGGAGGTACGCGGCGAGGATCGCCGCGGAGGGCAGTGCGGGTCCGCGGCCGGCCAGCGCGACCGAGGCGAGGGTCAGCACGGCCGGCACCGCGAGCAGCACGGCCAGGTACCAGCGCCCGCTCACCCTGAACTTGGTCATCCGGGTCCGCCAGGTCCGCAGGCCCGCGCGGCCCTCCGTGATCGCGGTGACCAGCAGGGCCGAGGCGATCGGGCCGAGGTAGGCGCCGGGCAGGACGCCGGAGAGCTGGCTGCCCGCGCGGCCGCCGGGGAAGGTGAAGTGCCAGACGCCGAGGCCGTTCCCGGACAGGACGTACGGCGTCCAGGCGGCCCAGCTCAACGCGAAGGCCAGGGTGAAGAACCAGGTCAGGGGGTTGCGGCGGATGCTGCCGCGCAGGCCGCGATCCTCTCGCGCAACCGGTCGGGTCTCGATGCTGACGGGGGCTTGGACGCTCACCGCGGGTCCCTTCCGAGGGGGCTGATGTGATGCGTCCAGCACACCAGCGCCAGGTCCGCGGATCATTGCCGTACAGGGCCCAAGTCCGGTGCAGCAGGCTGTACTAGGACCGTCGCCGGGCGTCCTCCAGGTAGTGGAGTACGGCCGCCACACGCCGGTCGACCTGGTCCGTCGGCGCCAGGTCGAGCTTCGCGAAGATGCTCCGGATGTGCTTGTGCACGGCCCCGTCGGTCACGAACAGCCTCTCCGCGATGGCGCTGTTGCCGAGCCCCTCGGCCATCAGGGCGAGTACGTCCTTCTCCCGCGGGCTGAGCCGCTCAAGGCGCACGTCCTGGTGGGACCGCGTGAACAGCTGGGCGACGACCTCGGGGTCGATGGCGGTGCCGCCGGTGGCCACCCGGCGCAGTGCGTCGAGGAACTCCTCGACCCGGCCGACCCGTTCCTTGAGCAGATAGCCAAGGCCGCCGACCCCGCCGGTCAGCAGCTCGGTCGCGAAGCTCTGCTCGACGTAGGCGGACAGCACGAGGACGGCGAGGTCCGGGTTGCGCCGCCGGGCCTCGACGGCCGCGCGGACCCCCTCGTCGGTGTGGGTGGGGGGCATCCGTACGTCGAGGATGGCCACGTCGGGCTTGTGCGCGTCGATGGCGTCGAGCGCCCCCTCGGCGGTGTCGGCCGTGCCGACCACGTCCAGTCCCTCGGCGCGCAGCAGCAGCGCGAGCCCCTCCCGCAGCAGGGGGTCGTCCTCGGCGATCACGATCCGCATGGCAGGTCACTCTCCAGGGTCACGGGGCCGCCCGACGGTCTCGCCGGGCGGCGAACGTCCTCGCCTCGCGGCCGGCAGGTCCGACGTCTGTCACACACCGCACGGCAGGTCCACCTCCACCACCGTCGGGCCGCCCGGCGGGCTCGTCAGGCGGAGGGTGCCGTCGTGGGCGGCGACGCGGCGGCGGATGCCGGTGAGGCCGGAGCCGGTGTGCTCGTCGGCGCCGCCCCGGCCGTCGTCCGTGACGCGCAGCAGGAGCCGGGGTCCGGGGGCGCGGACGGTGATCGTGGCCCGGGACGCCCCGCTGTGCTTGGCGATGTTGGTGAGCGCCTCGGCGACGACGAAGTACGCGGTCGCCTCGACGGACGCGGCGCATCGCCGGGGCATCTCCACGTCGACCGCGCACGGCACCGCGCTCTCGGCCGCGAGCCCGGTCAGGGCCCCCGCGAGACCCCGGTCCGCGAGCACCGGCGGGAGGATGCTGCGGGAGACCGTGCGCAGCTCCGCCAGCGCCTGTTCGGCCGCGGACTGGGCCCGCTCCAGGAGTTCGTCGGCGCCGGCCGGGTCGCGGGCGACCATGCGGCGGGCGGCCCCGAGCAGCACGGTCACCGTGACGATCCTGTTCTGGGTGCCGTCGTGCAACGAGCGCTCGATGCGCCGCAGTTCGGTGGCGTGGGCGTCCAGCGCGGCGGCCCGGGTCGCGGTCAGCTCGGCGACGCGCAGGGAGAGGTCGGCGTCGGGGCCGGCCGACAGGAGGCGGCGCCCCGGGTTCGCCTGGAGTCGGGCCAGGCCGGGAGTGAGCCCCAGGATGATGGCGATCCAGCCCACGCCGAGCAGGCACACCGCGAGGGCGTCCGGCCAGGAGTGCGCGACGCCGATCCCGATGGACGTGGCGGTCGCGTCCTTCGGGGCGAGCCGCCAGTACAGCGGGAACGCGGCATCCCGCAGGGCGAGCACCGGCAGGACGAAGCCGAGCAGGCCCAGCGGCAGGCCCACGGCCAGATGCCGGACCAGCCACAGCAGTTCGCGCCGGGTCGTGGGGTCGCCGAGGGCGGCCCGCAGCCGCACCGGCGGCGGCGCGGGCGCGACGACCTCGGGGCCCCAGCGGGCGAGCCGGACCCGTTCCATGCCGGCCAGGGCGTGCAGCACGCGCACCCCGCCGGGCGCCAGCACCAGCCACAGCAGCACGAACGGCGTCAGGATCGCCGTACCGAGTCCGGAGACCAGCTGGCCGAGCGCGGCGGCCGCGGTCGTCGCGGTCCCCACGGCAAGGCCCTTGACGTCGGCGGTGGCCATGCGAACCCTCCTCGGGCCGGAGGACACCGACCCTAGGCGGCGGGCGGGTCCACGGACAGGCCGGGAGGCGGAAAGTACAGCCTGCTGTACCCCGGAGCGGGCGGAGTGCTGGATCGCCGGACGCGGGCCGCGGCTCGTAGCGTCGTGGTCACCGAAGAGACCCCACAGCCCCTTGGAGTACCCCGTGAACCTGCTGCTCTGGCCCCTGCTCGTCCTCAGTGTGCTCGGCAACGCGGTGGCGTCCTTCACCCCGGCCGACACCGCCGTCCACCTGGCCTTCGGCACGGTCACCGCGCTGACGGCCACCGCTCTTGCCGTACGACGTCTGCGGACCGGCCCCTGAGGAAGCCCTGGACGCCTGGGGGAACGCCTACTTGAGGCCGATCGCCGCGCAGTCCGCCGCGTACTCGGCGGTGCAGATCTGCTTCACGGTGTAGACGTCGTCCTTGATCACCGTCTGCTTGATGTTGTCCCGGGTCAGGGCGACCACCGGCACCAGCAGCGACGGGATGTCCTTCTGGGTGGGGCTGTCGAGCTTGTCGCGGATCAGCGCGTCGAACTGGAGGCCGCGGCCCTGGATCTTGTAGACCGCGATCTGCGCCGCGTTGGTCGCCTCCAGCAGGAACGACTTGTACACGGTCATGTACTGCTCGCCCGACACGACCCGCTGCACCGCGGCGAGGCTCGCGTCCTGCCCGGTCACCGGCGGGATCTTGGTGGCCCCCGCCGCCTTGAGCTCGTCGATGACCGCGCCCGCCATGTCGTCGTTGGCCGAGTACACGGCGGCGATGCTGTTCAGCCCGACGGAGGCGATCGCCGCCTTCATGTTGGCCTTGGCGACCGACGGCAGCCACTCCCGGGTGTCGTACTGCTTGGCGATGACGACCTTGCCGTTGAGCTCGTTCACCGCGCCCTTCTTGAAGAGCGCGGTGTTGGGGTCGGCGGGCGAGCCGTTCATCATCACGATCTTGCTGGTCTCGGCCTTGTCGCCGAGCGCCTCGACGATGGCCCGGCCCTGCACCTCGCCGACGAGCTCGTTGTCGTGCGAGACGTAGGCGTCGATCGGGCCCTGGGCGAGCCGGTCGTAGGCGATGACGGGGATGCCCGCGTCCTTCGCCTTCCGGACGGCCGGCCCGATCGCCTTGGCGTCGACCGCGTCCACCAGGATCACGTCCACCTTGTCGGCGACCATCTGCAGGAACTGCCGGCTCTGCTTCTTCGCGCTGGCCTCGGCGTTGGCGTAACTGACCTTGCCCTTGCCGTGGGTGAGGGTCGCCACCTCCTTCTTGATGAGGGGGTAGTCGAACCGGTCGAAGCGGCTGGTGCTCCGGTCGGGCAGCAGCAGACCCAGCGTGATGTCGTTGCCCTTCTTGGGGCTCACCGCGGTGTTGGTGCTGCCCACCCCGCAGGAGGTGAGCAGAAGGGCCGACACGCAGACGGCCATGACTGGGGGGATGGGACGCATGGCGATCCTGGGGGTGGGGGGCTGTCACGTAGGCGCAACAGTAAGTGCCCTCAATCCCGATCAAACGCCCTGACCGTTTCCTTCAAGGGATCACCACCCGGCGTCCGCAACTGGGCCTCGATGTGCACACGTTGTATGTCGGTCAGGGCACGGACCATGAGGATCGCGGCCACGGCGGCACCGACCACGGCGAGGTCGGCGACCAGCAGCGTGGTCACCCCGTGGTAGGCGCGGGCGATGACGTCGTCGGTGTCACCGTCGTACATCAGCCCCACCCCGGTGACCATGCCGGCCAGCCACAGCGCCCACCACACGTTCACCACGACGGGCAGTTTCCGGCCCGGGGCGCTCCTTTCGTGGATGTCGGCGACGATGCCGCGCGGGATCCAGAGGTTGGCGACCGGCACGAACCAGGAGACGTAGACCCAGATGCCGACATGGCGCGGGGGCCGGCCGGACAGGGCCCGCGCGTTGTCCCGCATCCGCCCCAGCCAGCCGATGAACAGGGCCGCGCACAGCAGGGTGAGGATGCTTCCCGCGGTGCTGACCAGGTGGTACGAGTCCTCCAGGGAGTTCAGCGGCCGATGCCGGCCTTCGCCCTGGTCGGGCGGCCCCGAGGCGGGCTCCCCCGCCAGGGCCAGCCGGATGTGCCACACGGCCCGCACCGCCCAGGCGGCCCCGGCGAGCCCGAGTCCGGTGACGGCGAGCCGGGCGGAGCCGCGCACGCCGTACAGCGCGTCCCGGCCTGCGTTCTCACTCACGGGGTCCCCCTTCGAAGGATCGGTTCACCCCGTCATCGTCGCGAACCCCGCGATCGGTTCACGCGGACCCGGTGGTACCCGCAAGTTCGCCCGCCGACCGGTCACTTGTGGCCGACGCGGCACCTCCCGCCCCGGTTACGTTTTGCTCAACCCCTGGTTGCGGGGCGATGAGCGGGCGACGATGGGCACATGACTCTGGCCGAGCGTGCCCTGGAGCGTCTGGAAGCGTGGTCCGACCTCAGCACGGGCCTGCCCAGTTGCGGAGCGGGCCTGGCGCTGCGCTCCGTCCACAGCGAGATCGTGCACTTCCACCCGGGGCGGGACGTGGATCTGCACCTCACCGAAGCGGCCATCCGCCGGTTCCACGACGACCTCCAGGAGTCGACCGCGGTGCGGCTGCTGCCGGGCTCCCGCTGGGTCACCGTCCACCTCGACTGCGAGACCGACGTGGACCTGCTGATGAGCCTGGTCAGCATGGCGCTCAAGGCCCATCAGACGGGCCCCCGCGCCGCCGGTCCGGCCGCCTGCAACTTCCACCGGGTCACGGTGGTCCCCCGGAACATCACTTTCGCTCCGGTCCGGTGATATTCGCGCCGATCCGGTGACAATCGGCGATAATCGGACCATGAGTACGGCGACGTTTGTCCTGGCGGCCTCGTCGAGCGAAGTACTCAACGTGATTGCCGCCTTCGCCGGCGGGCTGTTCATCGCCGGCGCGCTGGTATGGGCCGTGCAGTTCGGCATGCGGGTCCAGGACCGGGAGCTTCCACGGCCGCTCAGCGACGAGCAGCCGCACCTCCCGGAGACCGGACCGATCCGCGAGATCCGTGAGATGCGGGAGCCGGACGAACTGCCGGCCCCCGCGGAGGGGCAGGAACGGCTCATGCCGTACCAGCTCCGTCACGCGGGAAGCAGACGAGGAAAGGACCAGCACCGCAAACGCTGGCTGCCCGGTTCCAGCGGCGGCTTCGGCAGCGGCGGCATCGGGCACGTGTGACCGGGCCCCGCAGGGTCAGGCCCGCGCCTGACCCTGCGGCCGGTACACCGCGAGGGCCCAGATCACGAAGAAGTCGATGCCGATCATGATGACCGACCACACCGGCGCGTAGGGCAGGAAGAGGAACTGCGCGAGCATGCTCAGCGAGGCCAGGAAGATGCCCGTCATCCGGGCCCAGGCGGCACCTCTGAGGATGAACGCGCCGGTGACGGCCGCGAGGGCGCCCAGGCAGAGCAGGATCACCCCCCAGCCGGTGTGGTTGATCTTGTAGACGTAGTCGCCGACACGGGCCCAGACGTCGTCGTCCGCGAGCAGGGAGATGCCCTGGAGGATCGCGAGGACGCCGTTCATCAGCATCAGCACACCGGCGAAGACGACCCCGCCGGCGGCCCACGCGGCCTCGGTCGGCGTGGGTCCGGGCCCCGGGGCCGGCGTCGGAGCGGCAGTCGTGCCGGCGGACGACTGCGGGGCGTGCGGTTGCTGCGTCATGGCTGTGACCCGCCTTTCCTGGTCGATGTGCTTCGACCATCCGGCGCGGCGGGCCCGGCCACCACGGGAGTGGGCCGTACGGGTGACACCAGGGGTGCGGCCGCAGCGCGCCGGACCTTCACTGGAGGGACCTGCACCCGGGAGGCGAGATGACCCGCTGGACGACGGCCGCGCTGCTGACGGCCCTGGCCCTCACCGGCCTGACCGCCTGCTCCGACGACGACAGCCCCTCGTCGGTGGCGAGCAAGGTCGCGTCGGCCGCCTCCCGCGCCGGGGACGCGGTGGCGTCGGCGACGGCGGAGGCGGGCCGACGGTTCGACGACATCAAGAACGGCGTCGACGCCAGGGACGACGTACGGATCGGTACGCCCGCGACCGCCTCCGACGGCCGTACGACCGTCGCGGTCACCGCCACCAACAGGGCGGCCTCGGCGAAGTCCTTCGCCGTCCAGGTCGACTTCACCGACGGGACGGGCAAACTGCTGGACACGGTGGTGGTGACGGTGCCGGACGTCCCGGCGGGCGGCACCGGGAAGGGCACCGCCCGCAGTACGCACCACCTGTCGGGGGACGTACGGACGAAGGTGTCCCGGGCGGTGCGCTACTGACGCGTCCACCGGCCCGCGCGACCGGCGGGGGTCAGGCCATCCAGAAGAAGACGGCCGTCATCCGCTTCTCCTCCAGCGTGCGGCCGGTGTAACCGGTCGCACTGTGCACCAGGTTGGCGTTGTAGAGGAGCAGCCGGTTGTACTTGTGCGGCACCCGGACGTCCTCCTCGAAGGCGTCGGGCGCGACGAACCGGGTGCCGAGGGCCTCGACGAGGTTGGTGTGCGGGGCCTGCACGACGTTGCCGCCGAGCCGGCCGCCGGGCAGGGACTGCCGGTAGAAGCTGGTGCCGCAGTCCTTGGGGACGCCGGGATTCAGATACAGCACGGCGGCGTACCGGCACAGTGCCCGGGAGTCGGTGTGCGGCCGGGGTTCGCTCTCGCCCTCGCCCACGACCTGGACGCAGTTGTGGTTGAGGGTGCCCCCGCCGGGCGCCTGCTGCACCCACAGCTTCCCGGCCCCGGTCGCCTTGCGCGCCAGCCGCTCCACGCTCGCGAGTTCGGCGGGTTCGAGTCCGGGCATGGCCCGCAGCCCCGGCCAGGTCTCCGAGGTGTACGGATGCCCCCGTACCCAGTCGTCCTTGCCGAGGCAGCGTTCCCGTACGGCGTCGACGTCCGGGAGCACGTCGTCGAGCACCCAGTAGTCACGGCCCTTGGTGGGCTTTCGGTACGGAAGGACGGGCAGGGGCCGCTGCGACCGCTGTGGCATGGACATGCAGCGAATCTAGGTCCGGGACCCGTCAGGTCTCTCCCGCGATTTCCCCCGGACTTCCCCGGGAACCGGTCAACGGACGGTCAACGCGCCGCCCGTCTGTGACTCCTGTCATCCCAGGCAGAGCTGATGAACACTCACGCCCCCGCGTCCGTACTCCTGTGCGTCCGACCCGCCTCGTGGCGGGCACCCTACCGGGCAGGAGGCACGGTGCCACTCTCGCGCAACGCGATGGGAACGCTGTTCGTCGGCGGAGCCCTCACATTGACCCTGGGCGCACTCGCGTACCCGTCCATGCTGGGTGTGAGCCAGGCGTCCACCGCACAGGACAGAATCATCGCGCAGACGCAGTGGGGCCCGCTGACCGAGCAGGACCGTGACTTCGTCGTCAAGGTGCGCGCGGCGGGCCTGTGGGAGTACCCGCTGGGCCAGGTCGCCCAGCAGAAGGGGACGACCCCGGAGGTGAAGGAGGCCGGGCGCCACCTCATCGACGGACACGCGGCCCTGGACGCCGCCTGCCGCAAGATCGCCCCGATGCTGAACATCACCATCCCGAACGTGGCGAGCCCGCAGCAGGTCGGCTTCGTGAACACGATCGAGTCCAGCAGCGGTCAGCAGTTCGACACGAACTTCGCCAACATTCTGCGCGTGACGCACGGCTCGATCTTCAACGCGATCTCGAAGATCCGCTCCACCACCAAGAACTCCCTGGTGCGCTCGCTGGCCGACATGGCCAACGACACGGTGCTGGACCACATGACGGTCATGGAGAAGACCGGCTTCGTCAACTTCGACCAGGCCCTGTTCATGCAGACCACTCCGCCGAAGCTGCCCAGCAGCGACCTGACCCCGCCGGCGCCGCAGCCCGGCGCACAGATGGTCGTGCTCACCCCGCCGCCGAACCCGACATCGACACCGCTCGCGGTCCCGGGCGAGAACGCGAACGGCGCCACCCCGGCCACGGGCGCGAGCCCGACGCCGACGATCGGATAGCCCTAGCCCAGCCAGGCCGTCGTGTCCGGTCCCAGCAGCCCGTCCTCCAACGGGCTGCTGCTCAGCAGCACCTCCCCGGCGGGCAGTGACACCGCGGTCCCCGACAGGTTGGCGACACACCGCCAGCCCTCGTGGCGGACGAAGTCCAGCACCCCGGCCGGCCCGGTGTCCGTCCAGGTGAGCTCCTCGCCCTGGAGGAGCTTGCGGCGCAGGCGCAGGGCGGTGCGGTACAGCTCCAGCGTGGAGCCCTCGACACCGTCCTGGGCCTCGACGGCGTACTCGGCGAACCACTGCGGCTGCGGCAGCCAGGCACCGCCCGCGCCGAAGCCGTACGACGGACCGCTCCGCGTCCACGGCAGCGGCACCCGGCACCCGTCGCGCCCCTTGCGGACCCGGCCCGTCTGCTCCCAGATCGGGTCCTGGAGCACCTCGACGGGCAGGTCGGCGACCTCGGGCAGCCCGAGTTCCTCGCCCTGGTAGACGTACGACGATCCCGGCAGCGCGAGCATGAGGAGCGTGGCCGCGCGGGCGCGCCGCAGGCCCTGGGAGAGGTCGATCCCGGGCGCGTGGCCGCCGGACAGCAGCCAGGCGTTCTCGTCGGTGCCCGGCGGGAGCACGAGGCGCGAGGCGTGCCGTACGACGTCGTGGTTGGAGAGCACCCAGGTGGCCGAGGCGTGGGCCGCGCGTGCGGTGGCGAGGGAGTCGGCGATGACCTGGCGCAGTTCGTCGGCATCCCAGGGCGTCTGGAGGTACTCGAAGTTGAAGGCCTGGCCGAGTTCGTCCGCGCGGGCGTACAGCGCGCGGCGCGGACCCGGGACCCAGGCCTCGGCGACGGCCGTACGCGGTGGCGTGTAGGAGTCCAGGATGGTGCGCCAGTCGCGGTAGATCTCGTGGACCTCGTCGCGGTCCCAGTAGGGGTGGCCGCCCGGCTCCAGGTGGCCCAGGGCCTCCTCCGCGACGCCGGGCAGGTCGCCGAGGTCGCGCAGCGGCTCGGTCAGGTCCTTGGCCAGCGCGTGCGCCACGTCCACCCGGAAGCCGTCGACCCCGCGGTCGGACCAGAAGCGCAGGGTGGTGCGGAAGTCCTCACGGACCTCGTCGTGGGACCAGTTGAGGTCGGGCTGCTCGGGGGCGAACAGATGCAGGTACCACTGCCCGTCGGGGACCCGCCGCCAGGCGCTGCCGCCGAAGACGGACTGCCAGTCGGTGGGTGGGAGTTCTCCGTGCGCTCCCCGGCCGTCACGGAAGACGTACCGTGCGCGTGCCGCGGACCCGGGCCCGGCCGCGAGGGCCTCCTGGAACCAGACATGCTGGTGGGAGGTGTGGTTCGGGACGAGATCGACGATCACTTTCAGGCCGAGCCGGTGGGCCTCGGCGACCATGGCGTCGAAGTCGTCGAGGGTGCCCAGGCGCGGGTCGACATTCCGGTAGTCGGCCACGTCGTAGCCGCCGTCGGCGAGTTCGGAGGGGTAGAACGGGCTCAGCCACAGGGCGTCGGCACCGAGGGCGGCCAGGTGCGTGAGGCGCTCGGTGACGCCCCTGATGTCCCCGAGACCGTCACCGTCGGCGTCGGCGAAGCTGCGGGGGTAGACCTGGTAGACGACGGCCTGCCGCCACCAGTCCGGATCGTTGCTGGAAAGGTCGGGCGAGGGGTCGGGCGTGGTGGTGCGGGCGGTCACGCGGGCTCCTCTGCAAGGCGGGTGCGGTAATGCGGCCCATCAAGGCGACAAAGGGGATATCTGTCCACGTCGATGGAAAAGTGAACCTGGGTTTTGCGGAGTGAATCATTCCCGGTGTGTCGAAATTGTGATGGGCGTCGAACCGCCCCCGTATCACCGCAGGTTGACAGCATTCCGCAAGGAGATCCACGATGTGTGAACACCGTGGCCCGTGTGACCAATGGGCCCAGTGTTTCTGATGCTTGCTGTAACCACTCACTCTCATCCTGACGGGATACGTATGTCCATAGCGAGACGTGTCACCATGCGGCGCCTGTTGGGGACGGGCGCCGCGACGCTCGCCTTCTCCGCTGCCCTCGCCTCCGTCGCCGCCGCCTCCGACTGCCCCGGTGGCAAGGGCTGGGACAACGGCGGAAGCTACAAGCCGGGTACGGGCGCCGGCTCGAAGACCGAGACCGACCGCTGCGAGTTCTCCCTCGACGGCAAGAACTTCTTCGCCTCGGTCAAGGTCGACGACCTGAACCTGAAGCCGACCGACGACGGCAAGGTGCACGTCAAGGTCCGCGCGGCGGGCGACGCGTCCACCTGCACCGCCTCTCTCGCGTCCTACCGCGCGCACGGCCCGACGTTCGCCACCTCCGGCGAGCAGGTCTTCCACGACTTCGACACCGTGACCGTCAAGGCCGGCTCCGTCGACTCCCTCGACATCTCGATCCCGGACGTCGGCTGCTACGCGCAGATCGACCTCTACCGGGGCAACACGAAGTTCGACGGCCGGCTCGACGCCAAGGACGGCCTTCCGCACGGCGACCTCCCCAAGGGCCCGGACCACCCGGTCATCAAGGACAAGCTGATCGCGGCCTGGAACGGCGGCACGAAGGACTGCACGACCACGCAGACCACGCCTCCGGCGACCCCGCCGGCCTCGGAGACCACTCCGCCGGCCTCGGAGTCGACCCCGCCGGCCTCCGAGTCCACGCCGCCGGCGTCCGAGAGCACGCCCCCGGCCTCCGAGACCCCGGGCACCGACAGCCCGACCCCGTCCGCCTCGGAGTCCACCGCGACTCCGGGCGCCCCCACCCCGAACGGTGGCGGCGGTGACAACCTCGCCGAGACCGGCGCCAGCAGCAACACCCCGCTGATCGCGGGCGGTGCGGCGGTGCTGCTCGCGGGTGGCGCGGGCATCGTGCTCGCCACGCGTCGCCGCAAGGCTTCGCGCGCCTGATCCTCTCGCCTGACCCTTTCCGAGGGGCCGTCCCACCGTTCGCGGTGCGGGCGGCCCTTCTCGGTTCAGTGCGGGGTGGGCCGGTAGACGAGCTCCTGGATGTTCCCGTCGAGCGTCCGGCTCTCCAGCAGCTCCAGATCGAAGTCCTCCGCGCCCCGGAAGACCGGGTCAAGCCCGGTCCGGCCGGTGATGACAGGAAAAACCGTCACCTGCACACGGTCGACCAGGCCGGCGGCCATCAGGGCCCGGTTCATCGCCAGACTGCCGTGCGAGCGCAACGGCACCTCGGACTCCTTCTTGAGCCGGGCCACGACCTCGACGGCGTCCCCGCTCACGAGGGTCGCGTCGGGCCAGTCGAGGGGGCCCTCCAGCGTCTTCGACACCACCGTCGCCGGCAGGTTTTTCATCCGGGTGACCCAGGGGTCCCGCACGTCGTCCCCCTCACTGCTCTCGGCCAGCATCCGCGCGAAGGCCCGGAAGGTGGTGGCCCCGAAGACCATCCGCTGCTCCGCGCCGTACAGGGCGAGGCGGTGGTCGAGCAGCTCGGGGCCCTGCTTGCCCCAGTAGCCGCCCCAGTCGCCGCCGGCGGCGCCGTAGCCGTCGAGGCTGGAGAAGACGTCGAAGGTGTAGGTGGCGGTCATGTCGTCCTCCTTGAGTTCCGTTGCCCCATAGACCCCGCAGGGATGCGAAACTCATCGCCACGCGGAGTCCGGGGAGAGGGGTCCAGTGGCCGTCCGCCCGTCACCGGGACGACCGCGGGGCCCGCTCGGCGAGGGCGTGGTGCGTCCCTCATGGACGGTCTGAGCCCGCGGGGTGTCATCCGGGCACGACCTCGGTGCGTCGGCGGTCGTCGGCGGACCGGCGGCCAGGTATCAAGCAGGGTTGACGTCTTCGGTAAACAGCCGTCGCGGCGCCTGTGGGAGCGTCACACTGTGAACACGCCACGGGGGGTGCTCATGAGCGCGATGGAGCCGACGAACGGATCGGGCGAATACCTGGCGCCGACTGCCGAGTTGGCCGTCGGACTCCGCCTGCTCCCGCAGGACGGTGACGACCCGGAGACGACGGAACGGCTGACCCGTGCCCTGCGCCGGGAGCTGGGAGAACTCCGCGGCACCCACGTGCGCCCCGCGCCGACCGGCCCGCCCCCGCCCGGCGCGAAGGGCGACGCCGTTACCGTCGGAGCGATGGTCGTGGCCCTCAGTGCGTCCGGCGGGGTCCTCACGGCGCTGATCGAAACCCTGCGCGACTGGCTGGGCAGGCGCGGCGTACGCGACCGCGTCGTGGTCAGCATCGGTGACGACAACCTGGAACTCGAACACGCCACCGACGCCGAACGGGCCGCCCTCGTCCAGGAGTTCATCCGCCGCCACAGCGGGTCCGACCCGTCATGAGCCGCCGTCTCGCACTGCTGGTCGCCACGTACGAACACGACGATCCGGGGCTCAGCCGCCTGACCGCTCCCGCCCACGACGCCGAGGCGCTCGCCGAGGTCCTGCGGGACCCGGCCGTCGCCGGTTTCGACGTCACCCTCCTCGTCAACGAACCGCACTACCGGGTCGGCGAGGCGGTCGGTGATCTCTTCGACGGCAAGCGCAGCGACGATCTCGTCCTGCTGTACTTCACCGGCCACGGCCTCAAGGACGAGGACGGCCGGCTGTATCTGGCGATGCGCAACACCCGACGCGGCAGCCTGCTGTTCACCTCGCTGCCCGCCGAACAGGTCGACCAGGCCATGGCCGGCAGCGACTCGCGGCGCCAGGTCCTGATCCTGGACTGCTGCTACAGCGGAGCGTTCCCGGCCGGGCGCCTCGCCAAGTCCGACCCAGGGGTGCACGCACTCGAACGCTTCCAGGGCCGGGGCCGCACGGTCCTGACCGCGTCCGACGCCATGCAGTACTCCTACGAGGGCGACCGGCTCAGCGGCTCCGCCGTCCAGTCGGTGTTCACCCGCCACCTGGTCACCGGTCTGCGCGAGGGAGCAGCCGACCTGGACGGCGACGGCGACATCACCCTCGACGAGCTGTACCGCTACGTGCACGACCGCGTGGTCGACGAGATGCCGCAGCAGCGGCCCAAGCGGCAGGACGACGTCGAGGGCCGTATCGTCATCGCCCGCAACGCCCACTGGACCCTCCCCGTCCACCTCCGCAACGCCCTGGACAGCCCTGTCCCCGACGACCGGTTGTCCGCCCTGGACGGCCTCGCCCATCTGCGCCGCGTCGGCAACGAGACCGTGCGGGCGAAGGTGGAGGAACAGATCGAACGGCTGGTGGGCGACGACAGCCGGAAGGTGTCGTCGGCGGCGGGTGAACTGCTGGGGCGGGAGGCGGCGGCTGCCCCGGAGACCAGGGAGGTCGACGAGCAGGCCCCCGAGCAGCCTTCGGTGAGCACGCCACAGGCGCCCCGGAGGCATGTCCCAGGCGCGCGTCCCGGCCCCGAACAACCTTCTGCGCCAAGCCTGTTGAGAGAGACGCTGCTGGCAGGTGCCCGCACCGGAGCGCGACGGATCAGGACAGCCGCGTACGCCTTCGGTCTGCGGGGCGTCGCCGGTGTGCTGGCGGCACTCGCCTCGGCGCTGATGACCCGCGGGCTGCTGGCCGATGCCACGGCCCCTTCGCCGTTCGGCGCGGATGTGCGGAACGGCATCGGGTGGTACGTCGCCGGCACGGCCGCGGTCGCCCTGGTCGCTGCCGTCCTCCTGGCCGTGCCGAAGCTGCGGGGGCCGGCCGGGCCGGGCCTGCTGCTGGGAGCGACGGCCGCGTCCGTATGGGGCCTCGTGTACTTCGCCGGGGAGACCACCCTCTACAAAGGGTCCCGGGAAGACTTCGCCCGGCTCGAACTCACCGGTTACGCGGCGCTCTTGGTGAGCGCGGTCGTCGCCGCGTCCGGACTCGTTCGCGCCCGGGAGACCACCTTCGGTCTTCGTCCGCCACGGGACCTCCGGAGCCGGGTGCTGCTGGGCGCGGTGTGCGGAGTCGCCCTGCTCGGCGCTCTGACGCCCGCACTGCTGCTGCACCAGATCGCCGGACTACGCCAGATCGATCCGAGCCCGCAGCTCGCTGACTGGTACCACGCCTTCTTCGTCACCGGCGTGACGGCGGCGGTCGTCCCGCTCTGTGCGGCAGCCGTCGCACCCCGCCGACTCACCCACGCCCTCCTGCTCGGCTGGGCGGCGGTCACGCTCGCGCTGACGACGTCCACGTACGTGTGGTTCCTCGGCATCGGTGAACCCCTGCGCAACGTCGTGGCGGCCGGTGCCGCACCGACGGCTCTGGTCATCCTCACCACCGCCCTGGCGCGCTGGACCAGAACCGTCGAGGGCCCGCCGCCGCGGCCCCGGTGGCGGGCGCTGGTGGCGGGCCTCGTGCTCCTGCCCACCCTGTCCGTCGGCGGTGGGTTCCTCGAGGCCCGCACCGCGGACCGCACCGCGGTGACCCCGTTGGATGTCGCGTACGCCAAGGGCGGCAAGAGCCTGTACGTCACCTCGGAGACGTACTGGGCGGCCGTCAAGGACCGCGACCACTGGCCGGGGTGGATCAGCGTCGTCGACGCGGTCAGCGGCCGGACGATCCAGGGCCCTGTCGCACTCGACTCGCCGGCGTCGGACGTGGCGTGGAGCAATGACAGCCCTTCCCTGTACCTCGTACAACCCAGGAACCGCACCGTCACGGTGTTCGCCACGCCGGAGATGGAACCGGTCGGCACACCCCTGCACCTGGGCGGCACACCGGTCAGGATCGAGGTCTCCTCGGACCACCGCGCCTGGGTGTTCGCAAGGATCCGGACGAGTCCGCGTCGATCGACACCCGTACCGACGAAGTCGCCGGGCGCCGCATCCCCCTGGGCAAGGACTGGACCGATGCCACGGTGAGCCGCGACGGCCGCCGCCTCTACGTGGGGCGGGGCACGTCGGTCTCGGTGATCGACCCGCACACCGGCAAGGCGATCGGCGCCCCGGTCGAACTCGGTGGCACACCTGCCGCTCTCACCGCGGACCCGGCGGATGACGTACGCCTCTACGCGCTCGTGGAGACCGGTGATCCCGCACAGAACAACGAAGGCGCGGTCGTCGTGGCCCTGGACACGAAGAGTGGCCTGGTGCGGGGCATGGCCGACGTGCCGTCCGCCTTCCAGCACCGGATGATCGTGAGCCATGACGGCCGGCGTCTCTACGTCATCCACAACCACTTCGACGGCGGCAGTGTCTCCGTCGTGGACACCAGAACGATGGGCGCGCTGGCGAAGCCGATCGACCTGGGGCAGCCACCTCTGTCGATCGCGATCTCTCCCGCCGGCGACCGGGTGTGGCTCACGTTGTTCCGGGGCATCGCCGACTTCCGGACCGCCGCCCCGCACTCCCTCTCGCACTTCGCCGTGAAAACCCCCTGAGAGACCCGCAGGGGCATGGCGGGATGGCCCATAAAATCGAACACATGATTGAATCCAGTCATGCGATCGTTCCCCGCCGACCTCGCCCGGACGCAGCAGGAATGGAGCGCCATCTACCGGCAGCTCGCCGAGCGCCCCGGCCGCACGGAGCTGCGCCGACGCCTGCACCGGCTGTCGGCCCAGCTGTTCTTCCACCCCTACTGGCAGCAACGGCGCCCCCGCCCGGCGGAGTGGTGGGAGCTCCGTGATCTGGGGCGCCGCGGCGACGACGTGCGCGAACGGTCGCACTCATGACGGACCGAAGTGCGGGACCGTACGTCCCGGACGATCCTGAGGACATGTCCGGACCGATCCGCGTGATCGTGCACCCCCCGTCCCCCACCGGCGGCCGCCGCGTCCGCGTGGACGGCGAGATCCTCGGCCTGGCCCACAACCTGACCGACGTCGCGGAGTTCCTCCGCCGGGCGGGGCTGGAGATCGACGCGGCGGAGGTGGCGCAGTCGCCGTGGATCGAGTGGAAGGGGGGTGGGCCGGAGCGGTGGGGGCCGGAGACGAACGGCTGACGTACGTAGAGCGACACGGCGTCACGCCCAGGGGCCGGCTCTGCCGCGGAGAAGGCCGAAAGGCGCCCGTGCATGCGCGCGCCCCTCGCCCGGTAGGCGGGCTGCGTGACCCGGCTCCTCCTCCGGGACGGCGACGGGCACGGGCGGGAAAGGCATCTCCCCGGTCCCGCGTGGGTCGCCGGGCGGCGTCCCGAGACCCGGCCGATCCACCGCCCGACCTGCTCCGGATCACGCGGAGACACCCACGAGCCGACCTCGTCGTACGGCGGACTGGTGCACGCGGTGGCCTCCCGGGCGACCATCCGATGCTGCTCCGGCACCGCACGGCCGCGGCCGTCGTCGCCTCGGGAGTGCTACGGCGCCGGGGACTTCCCCGTGCTCCGACCGCGGGCCCCCGCGAGCTCCGCCGCGAACTGCGCTCCCGTCAGCAGTGCCAGGTTCGACAGCCACAGCCAGACGAGGAAGACGACGACGCCGGCGAGCGAGCCGTAGAGCCGGCTATAGGCACCGAGTGTCGAGGCGTACGCGGAGAAGGCCGCGGAGACCGCCAGCCACAGGCCCGCGGCCAGCGCCCCGCCGGGCAGGCTGTGTCCGCGCCGCCGCGCCGGCGCAGGGCCGGTACGGAAGACGACCACGACCAGGAGCGCCACCAGGCACAGCAGCACGGGCCAGCGCAGCAGGCTCCACGCCCAGGCGGCGGTGGAGTCCACTCCCACGGCCCGGCCGGCGGCCTGTGCGAGCGGGCCGGTCAGCAGCAGGGTGAGCGAGCCGACCAGCAACAGCCCGAGCAGCGCCAGCGCGGTGAGCACCAAACGGGGCGCCTTGCGCCAGGGCGACCGCCGGTCCTCCACCCGGTGCATACGGTGCAGGGAGCGGCGGAAGACGGCGAGGTAACTGGACGCCGACCACAGGGCGCTGGCCGCACCGGCCGCCAGCAGGGGCCAGGCGGTGCGGCCGCCGCCCAGCGCGCGGGCCAGGACGGCGTGCAGGTCGGTACCGGACTGGGCGGGGGCGTACGCGGTGACGTGCCGGACGAACTCCTCCGCCGTGTCCGGGCTGATCATGCCGAACGCCAGGACGGTGGCCAGCATCGCGGGCAGCACCGCGAGGATCGCGTAGTACGTCAGCGCCGCCGCGTCGTCCGAGAGGTCGTCGTTCCACAACGACACCGGCGTGCGCCGCAGCGCGGGCCACCAGGCGGCGGGCGGCCGCGGCAGACGGCGGGGCCGGCGGGCGTCGTCGACGCAGGGCTCAGCGGACATACGGCATGCGGTCCGACGCGGCGCTCAGGCGGACCCGGGCGCATACCTCGTGGGGCGCCACCGTCTGTTCGGCCTCCGCGGTGAGGAACCAGTACGCGGCGAGCCACGAGCCCGTGAGGAGGCGCAGGAGCCCCACGACGCCGAGGGCGGCCCGGTTGACGGTGCCACGGGGGCGCGACATCACGCTCCACCTCCTGCGGTACGACGGTGTTCCCGTACGGATGCCCGCTCCACGGCGCCGCAGGCGGGCTCGATGTCCGGGGCCGGTTCCGCGACGGGCCCGAGGACGCCACGGGGAGTGGTGTCCTCGGGTACGTTGCCGCAGACCACCTTGGCGGAGTCGTTGACGGCGTACGACTCGCCGGAGCCGGAGGTGGTCACCTTCGACTTCTCCAGGGTGTCGGCGCGAACACGGTGATGTCCTGGGCGTTGTCGAGGCTGTCGACCAGCCCGGCCTTCTTCACCGCCGCCACCAGCGGGGACAGGGCCGGGTTGTTGGACGCGGCCCTGTCCACCGGGTCCAGGGCCATGCCGTCGAAGAGCACCAAAATCCTTCGCCCCGACCTCCACCCCTCCCCTACGCTCATCCCATGCAGAGCGCCCGAGCCATCCCGTCGATCACGACGACGCCGGAGCAGGTCCCGGCGCGCTGACCGCTGACGCAGTCCGAAGCCCCGGGGCGAGTGCCCCGGGGCTTCGTCGTTCCCGCCGGTTCCTCGCCCCCCACCGCGAGGGAGAACCGCATGAACCCCGTGCACGACCACCGCCGACTCGGCCGTGAACTCGATCTGTTCGACACCGATCCGCTGATGGGCGCGGGGCTGCCGTACTGGCTGCCCGACGGGGCCGTCGTACGGCATGTCCTGGAGGAGTACGTCAGGGCGGCCGAGCGGGCCGCCGGGTACCGGCACGTGTACTCGCCCGTGCTCGGGAAGCGGGAGCTGTACGAGATCTCCGGGCACTGGTCGCACTACGGCGACGACATGTTCCCGCCGATGCGGCTCGGCGGCGAGGAGGTCGTGCTGCGGCCCAGCCTGTGCCCGCATCACGCCCTCATCTACCGGTCCCGTTCCCACAGCTACCGCGAACTCCCGCTCCGTATCGCCGAGTTGGGCGGCATGTACCGCTCCGAACTCTCCGGCGTCCTCGGCGGCCTCACCCGCGTCCGCGCCATCCAGCTCAACGACGCCCACATCTTCTGCACCCCGGAACAGGCCGTGGCGGAAGCCCGCGACGCCCTCGCCCTCATCCGGCGCGCCTACGACGACCTCGGCATCCGGGCGTCCAGGTACCGTCTGTCCCTCCCGGGAGACTCCGGCAAGTACATCGCGGACCCCGCGCTCTGGCGCCGCGCCAACGCCCTCCTCGAAGAGGTCCTGGACGGCGTCGAGTACGAGTCAGTCGAGGGCGAGGCCGCCTTCTACGGTCCCAAGATCGACGTGCAGATCACCGACCCCGCCGGCCGGGAGTCCACCCTCTCCACCGTCCAGATCGACTTCCACCAGCCCGAACGCTTCGACCTCCACTACATCGGCCCCGACGGCGACAAACACCGCCCGGTGATGGTCCATCGCAGCATCATCGGCAGCGTGGAACGGGCGGTCGCGCATCTCGTCGAGACCCACGGCGGCGCCTTCCCGGTGTGGCTCGCTCCCGTGCAGCTCGTGGTCCTGCCGGTGGGCAACGCGCAGGAGGAGCGGGCCCTCGACGTCGTACGGCGGGCCGAGGCGCGCGGCATCCGGGCCGAATTCTCCGGCCCCGGCCACGGCACCCTCGGCGCCCGCGTCCGCGCCGCACGCCTCGTGCCCTACCAGGCGGTGATCGGCGAGCGGGAGGCCGACGCCGACAGTGCGGCCGTACGACTGCGGGACGGCCGCAGGCCAGGAGCCGTGCCGGTCGACGAGCTGCTGGACCGGATCGGCGCCCGGGACGGTGATCGCGGGGCCGAACTCTGGGCGGCTGCGTAAGGTCGGTCCCGTACGCCAGTGACGAAAGGATCCCCGCCGTGACCGGTCAGCCCATCCCGGTGATCATCGACTGCGACACCGGTGTCGACGACGCCCTGGCCCTGTTGTTCGCCGTACGGCATCCGGGCATCGACCTGCGCGCGGTCACCTGTGTCGCCGGGAACACCGACGTCGACGGCGTCGTCCGCAACACGCTGACCGTCCTGGAGCAGGCCGGGGCCGGGGACATCCCGGTCGCCCGGGGTGCCGCGCGGCCGCTGATCGAGCCCGTGCGCACCGCGCAGCACGTGCACGGCCTCGACGGCATGGGCGACCTGGGGCTGCCCGCGCCGACCCGGGTGGCGGTGGACGTGGACGCGGTGACCCTGCTCAGACGGGAGATCCTGGCCTCGCCCCGACCGGTCACGCTGATCCCGACCGCGCCGCTCACCAACATCGCGCTGCTCCTTCGTACGCATCCCGAAGTGGTGCGGAACATCGAGCGGATCGTCTTCATGGGCGGCGCGGTGGCGACCGGGAACGCCACGCCGGTCGCGGAGTTCAACGTCTGGCACGACCCGGAGGCGGCCGCCGTCCTGCTCACGGCAGGGGTGCCGATCACGATGTACGGCCTGGACGTGTTCGAGCGGGTCGTCGTCCCTGCCGCCGACGTCCAACGGCTGCGGGACAGTTCGGAGCCCAGCCTGCGCATGGCCGGCGAACTCCTCGCCCACCGCGACCCCGCCACCTCCGGCGACCCCACCCCCACGGGCGGCCTCGGCGACGCGGGCGCGGTCTGCGCGGTCGTCGACCCGGACGGACTGACCACCGAGCTGCTGCCGGTGGAGGTGAGCCTGGCCCCGGGCCCGACCCGCGGCCAGACCGTCGTCGACCGCCGCCGCCGGCCCGGCGAGTCCGAGATCCACGAGGGCGAGCGTGAAGTGACCCTCGTGGACGTGGGGTTGGGCGTCGACGTGGAGCGGTACGTGAAGCTGTGGCTGACGGCGGTGGAGGGGGTCTAGCGCCGGTCCGGTCCCCTCAGGAACTGCTGACGCCCCACCGCTGCTCCACCTTCGCGAGCCGCCAGTAGGCGATCGCCGCCGCCCACACCACCACGAACAGGCCGACGATGACGTAGCCGACGTTGTCGAGGTCGATGTCGGCGATCCAGGTGGTGAGGGTGTCGGTGAGGTCGAGCTTGTCGTGCAGGACACCGACGAGCTCGATCGTGCCGATGAAGAAGGCGACCGCGATGGACAGCCCGGTGATGGCGAGGTTGTAGAAGACCTTGCGGACGGGGTTGGAGAAGGCCCACTGGTAGGCGAAGTTCATGAACGTGCCGTCGAGGGTGTCGAACAGGCTCATGCCGGCGGCGAAGAGGAGGGGGAGGCAGAGGATCGCGTACCAGGGGAGACCGGCGGCCGCGCCGGACCCGGCCATCACCATCAACGTCACCTCGGTCGCCGTGTCGAAGCCGAGCCCGAAGAGGAAGCCCAGCGGAAACATCTGCCCCGGCCGGGTGATGGACTTGGTGAGCCGCCCGAGGATCCGGTTCATGAAGCCGCGGGAATCCAGGTGCTGTTCCAGCTCCTTCTCGTCGTACGACCCCGCCCGCATCGACCGGAAGACCTTCAGGATGCCGACCAGGGCGACCAGGTTGAGGGCGGCGATGAGATAGAGGAAGGTCCCGGAGATCGTCGTACCGAGAAAGCCCAGGACCTGGTGGGTGCCGGACCCCTCGTTCATGACCTTGCCGGCGAGCTGGGTACCGCCCGCGATGAGCGCGGCGAGCACGACCACCACGCTGGAGTGCCCGAGCGCGAACCAGAACCCCACCGACACCGGCCGCTTGCCGTCGGCCATCAGCTTGCGGGTGGTGTTGTCGATCGCGGCGATGTGGTCCGCGTCGAAGGCGTGCCGCATGCCGAGGGTGTAGGCGGTGACGCCGAGGCCGATGCCGAAGGCCTTGTCGCCGACCTCGTAGTGCCCCGGGACGACGAGCAGGAACAGGATGCCGAAGGCGAGGACGTGCAGGGCGGCTATCGCGGCCATCAGGCCGGCCGTCTTGACGGTGTCCTCGCGCCGCCAGCGGAACGAGGCGGAGTGCTGGGCGGCGTCGGGCAGGGCAGGGTCGGTCATACGGTGGTCACTCCAGCACCTCGTGGATGAACGCGTGAGCTGCCGTGGCCGGTCTCCTGGCTTACGGGTCGTGCGTTTCCCTGCCCGCCTTCCCGGCCTGATGACGACGGCCAGTGGCTGTCCCGCGAGGGACGTGGGAGGGAAACTCCCCGATCACAGTGGCGAGGGCCGCACCGGCATGGACCTTTGAGGGGTCGTCACCGGTTTCCCGAGCACCACGGCCCGCCCACCGTAGGCGGGGGCGGGGGCTCCTGCATAGCTGCACACCTGCGCAGGTATGGAAGATCACACAAGGCCGCCTGCGAGGATGTGCTCCATGCACCTCGTCCCGGCCGACCGAGCCGACCGCCGCACCATCGACGGGCACCGGGTGTGCGACGCCATCGCCGCGATCGGCGACCCGGGACACGTCCGCACCTGGTCCGACCGCTTCGCCCTCCTCGCCGACCCGAACCGCCTCTCCCTGCTCCTGGCCCTGCATCGCGCCGGCCCCCTGGCGGTCTCCGACCTCGCGATCGCCACCGGCATGAACGACCCCGCCGTGTCGCAGGCACTACGGCTGCTGCGGGCGGCGGCGGTGGTCGCGGGGGAGAAGGAGGGGCGGGTGGTGCGCTACCGGGTGGTGGACGAGGCGGTGCGGGGGTTGTTGGAGCAGGTGTCCTGAGGGGCTGAGCCGGTCAGGGCAGGGCGGTTCGGTACTCGGGTGACGGATCGGTCAGTTCGGGATGCTCGACGGGGTAGCGCTCCCCGTGGATCCGACTCATCGCCCAGTGCCACGCCTCGTCGTGGAATACGAGAGCTCGGCAGGGCTCGTGGGCGGGTTCGTAGGGGTAGCGGTCGAGTGCCGCCGCCCACGAGTCCGGCAGGGACATGCCGCTGGTGGATCTGCTTCGGCGGCTGTCCAGGGACCGTATGAAGGAGGAGTTGCGCAGCCTCTACGGCGGTTGATCGCCGGGCGACGATAGCGCCGTCCGGTGCAGATCCCAGCACGGACGATCACCCAGGGCGGCACGGGACGCAGCGGTCCCGCCGACCGGTGGCGTCCCCGGGGCCGTCAGCGCGGCTGGGTGGCCTCGGCCTTCCCTGTGCGGGAGCTCGCCCCCCGCACCACCGCCACCGCCGTCAGAGCGACCGCCAAACCCAACGCGGTCTGGGTGGTGAAGGGTTCGCCGAACATCAACGCGCCCCAGACGGCGGTGACCGGGGCCATGAGGAACATGAGGGTGTTGACCTCGGTGACTCCGGAGCGTTGGAGGACGAGCCAGTACAGGCCGTAGCCGCCGAAGGTGGACAGGGCCACGAGCCAGATCGTCGCCAGCCAGAAGGATCCGGTGGCGGGCGGGGTCGCGGTGCCGGTCGCGAGGGCGGCGGTCGTGAAGACGACGGCGCTGGTGGCGCAGTGGACGGTCATCGACACGGCCGGGGCCACCGGGGTGCGCGAACGCCGGTCGAGGAAGGTGGCCGCGACCAGGGAGAGCATCCCAGCGAACGGGACGAGGTAGGTCCACCAGGACACCCCCGCGGTCGACGCCGCGTCGGCCGTGGTGACCAGGGCGACCCCGCCGAGGCCCAGGCACAGGCCGAGCCACTGCCGGGCCGGGACGTACTGGCGCAGCAGCGGGCCTGCGAGCGCTCCCGCGACCAGGGGCTGGGTGCCGTCGATCAGGGCCGTGGTACCGCTGGAGACGCCGAGTTGGATGGCGTGGTAGACGGTGAGCAGGTAGCCGCTCTGGGAGAGCAGTCCGATCAGGGCCTGGCGGGCGAGGTCGCGGGGCGCCAGGGCGCGCCATGGGGTCCGGCCCCGGCAGGCGGCGAACGCGGCGAGGACGGCCGCCAGCGGCAGGAACCGCCACATCAGGAGCGTCGTCGCGCCGGCGTCCTGCGTGCCCAGCTTGGCGCCGACGAATCCGGAGCTCCAGCACACGACGAAGGCCGCGGAGAGCAGGACGTTCATGAGGGTCACCACCCGTGACTATACCGATCTGTATATTCCGTCCCTGGCCGCCCACTATACAGATCGGTATAGTCGGGAGAGTGGGAGACGGAGACGGCACACCTCAGGTACGGCGGATCGACATGACCCCGGCCGCGCGGCGCGCCCTCGCGGCGGCGTCCCGGCTGTTCTACGAGCGCGGCATCCACGCGGTCGGCGTGGACCTGATCGCCGCCGAGGCCGGGGTGACGAAGAAAACGCTCTATGACCGGTTCGGCTCCAAGGAGCAGATCGTCGTGGAGTACCTCGCCGACCGGGACGAGCGCTGGCGCGCGTATGTCGGGGAACGGCTGGAGACGGCGGGGCCCGGGGCCGTCGACCGGGTCCGCGCGGTCTTCGCGGCCTCCCGGGAGTGGATGGACGAGCACAGCCCCAAGGGGTGCGGCATGGTCAACGCGCACGCCGAGATCAGCGATCCCTCCCACCCGGCGTACGCCGTCATCACCGGCCAGAAGCGGTGGATGCTCCGGCTCTTCACCGACCTGGCCCCCGCACAGGCCCGCACGCTCATGCTCCTGCACGAGGGCGCGCTGGTCGCCCACGGACTGCGCGTCTTCGCCGACCCGATCGGGGTCGCCTGCGAGGAGGCCGTGGTGCTCGTGGAGGGCGTGGAGGCGGTGGGCGGGCACGGGTCGTAGTCGCGGCACGGCACACCTGCGACCCGCGGCCCGGCACACCCGTAACCCGTACGGCCCGGACCGCTGGTGACCTCGGTGAACCCGGTGATCACTTGAAGCATGACCCCGCCCCGCGTCGCCCGCGCCGCCGCCTGCGCCCTCGCCCTCTCCGGGCTCCTCGCCGCCACGGCCTGTTCCGCGCTCTCCACGCCGCCCACCGCTCCCAAGGCGCCGATCACGCCGCCCAGCAGCGCGCCGCCCCGGTCTCCGAAGGCGTCTCCCGCCGCGTCCTCGGTCCTCACCGAGGCCATGGCACGGGCCGCGCTCGTCACCGCGACGGACCTGGGTGAGCCCTGGACGCCGACCCAGGGGGTGGCCACCTGGCACGACGGGGTACTGAAGGCGAAGGCCGACCGGCGGGAGTGTCAGCGGCTGCTCGACGCGCTGTACGCGGACGAGGTGTTCGGGACCGACGCCCAGGCCCGTGCGGTCGTCGGGATGGACGACGTGTGGAACGAGGCGCAGATGCGGTACCAGGTGCTCGCGCGTCCGCCCGCGGAGATCGACAGGGCCCTGGCCTGGCTCAAGAGCCTTCCGCGCACGTGCGGGCAGTTCGCGGCCACCACGGCAACCGGGGCCGTCCTGGGGGTGCGGGTCGCCGAGATGCCGTTGCCGGAGGCGGGGGACGCCCGGCAGGGGCTGCGGGTGCTGCTGACCGGGCAGTCGCCGGACGGCGCGCCGACGACGCTCACGCTGGAGGTCGCGGCGCTGCGCGTGGGGCAGGACGCGATCAGTGTGACGAACGGCGGCTTCGGCGACGTGCAGACGGACGCCACGCAGACGGCCGTACAGCTGGGCGCCGAGCGGCTGACGGAGGTGCGCAGGCAGGGGCGGGTGCAGGTGTGAGCGGTCAGTCCCCGTCGAACCGCTTGCGGTGCCAGACCACGTCGTGCGCGACCTCCGGCGCGGTACGGCCGTGTGCGAAGGCCTGTGCGCGCAGCCGGGCCAGCGCCTCGTCCGAGTCGACGCCGAGCTGCACCATGATCATGCCGACGGCCTGGTACACCTCGTCGTGCGCGGAGGCCAGCCCGCTGAGCCAGGGGTCGTCGCCGTCGGGGCCGTTCTCCTCGCCCCGGGGCAGGGCCATCAGGGCCACCGTCATGACACTGGCCACGAGCTCCGCGACGCGCAGCTCATGCCGGGTGAATGCGCCGGGGGCCTCGCGATAGAGGTCGAGGGTGCCCACGCACACGGTGTCGTTGCCGAGCGGCATCGAGTACACCGCCCGTATCCCGGCGGCGCCGGCCTCCTCGGCGAACACCGGCCAGCGGCCCGCGTCCCGGCCGGACGTCAGGTCGGTGGCGAACACGGCGGCACCGGTCGCCGCGGCGACCGTACAGGGGCCGTCCCCCAACGTGGCCTGGATGTCCGACAGTTGAGCGGCCCGGTCACTGCTGGCACTGAGCTGCACGGGCATCCCGTCGCTCCGCAACGACACACTCGCCCCGGCCACCGGCAACAACTCGACGGCGGCCACACACAGCTTGCCCGGAATCTCGGCGGGGCCGGAGCCGCGCACGCCTGCGGCGATGACATCGGAGACCCGCGCATGATCGCGGGTCGGCGGGGGGTCGGTGCGGTGGTTGTGGGTGGGGGCGGGTTCGTGGTCCCGGCAGGTCCCGAGCTCCCGCCCGGCCGTGCGATCGCGTCCGACCTCGCGCTCCCGCCCAACCCCGTACTCCCGGCCGCCTCCGCGATCACGTCCTGTCTCACGTTCACGCTCGATGCCGCCCTCACGCCCGCCCCGGCGGCCCCGTTCCCGTCCTTGGTGTCGTTCGTGTTCGCTTCGTGGGAGGGCGGACGAGTCGGCATCGGCGTCGGGTTCGTCGGACGCCCCGGAGAACGGACCGGGCTCCTCGCCGTACGCGTCCCTGGGCCGCACGGTCACCGCCTCCTTCGGTCGACGCGGAGCTGTCCATCACCGGCCCCCGAGCAGACTCACCGGAAGCGGGGGGCGCCGCTCGTGGCGTTCCCGCCCAGGGGCACCGCCCGGCTACCCCTCGTCCCCTGGGCGAAACGCCCAGGACCGGGGCTCGCGCCCACCCCTCGGCCGCCGGCCCGACCCCCTCATGTGCCCTTCACAGACCACACACTCATTCATCGCGGTCTTCCGTGACGGTCGGGGAGCGGCCGCACAGCGGCGCACCGCGCCGGAGCCGCCCGTGCGCCCCAGCCCGTCCCTCTCTCCCCGCCGGCCTCAGCCCTGCCGTGCTCTTCGTCCCTGTTCCGCGACGCCGACCGGGGCGCCTCCCGCCGTCCCGAGCGGACCGGGGACCTTCCAGGAGGACCGCGCGACGAGGCGCGCGGCCCCACCGGGGCGGCCCGGAACCGTCACAGCGGGGGTTGTGCGGGTGCGGGGCCGAGCGTGGTGGTGCCGGGGGCCGTACGGTGTCCGAGGCCCGTCCGGTACGCGTCCAGAGCCGCCTCGACCCGTCCCGTACGGCGGAGCAGATCACCCAGCAGCCGGCACAGGTCGGCCAGGTCACCGGCGGCGCCGGCCCGCTCCAGGAGGCTCAGGGCGCGGACGTAGTGCTCCTCGGCGGCCTCGGTGTCCCGGGCGTCCTCGGCGATGATCCCGAGGAGGCGGTGGGCGGCGGCGGAGTGCAGGGCGCCGCGCTCGGAGCTGAGGTCGCTGAGCACGTCGTGGAGAAGGGCCGCGGCCTCGTCGGACTTGCCGCGCCGGTGCAGCACGTCGGCGAGTTCGACGGCGGCCTGGCTGGAGTAGAGGGCGGCCCGCTTGGCGGAGAGCATGGCGAGGGCCTGCCGCAACTCGGCCTCGGCGCGCTCCAGTTCGCCGTTCTGGGCGTAGACGTATCCGCGCATCCAGTGGCAGTTGGCGAGTTCGGTGCGGAGCTGGAGCTGCCGGTACAGTTCGGCGGCCTTGGCGAGGGAGGCGTCGGCCTCGGCGAGGCGGCCCTCGGCGAGCAGGGTGCGGGCGACGGAGCGGTGCATGCGGGCGACGAGGGCGGGGTCGCCGGACTGCGGGGCGAGCGCGAGGGCGAGTTCGGCGGCCTGGGCGGCGCGCGCGTGGGCGCCCATGTCCATGTAGGGGCCGATGACGCTCGCGTAGAGGAGGAGCAGGGCGTCCGGGTCGTGGAGGCCACCGCGGTTGAGCTCGTCGATGGTGGATTCCAACAGGTAGACGGAGTAGCGCAGTTCACCGGTGAGGTAGTGGGCGAGGGCGCGTCCGCGCAGGGCGGGAACGCGGGCGGGCAGCGGTACGTCCTCGCCGAGCGCCTTCTCCGCGCGCTCGAAGTACTCGCGTGCGGCGCCGAGTTCGCCCGTCTCCACCGCGCACTCCCCGAGCCCGAGCAGGGCGGCGGCCCGCACCTCGGCGAGGTGCAGCCCGTCGGCCTCGGTGAGCAGCCGCGCGTACTGCGCGGCGGACTCCTCGGCCTCCCCGGTGGCGAGGGTGCGCTGGGCCTCGGTGAGGCGCAGCCGCAGATCGGTGACGAGCCGGGCGGGGCGGCCGGTGGCCAGTTCCTCGAAGCCGACGCCGAGGCGGTCGGCGAGGTGCCGGAGCGCGTCGTCGGAGGGCCGCACCCGCCCGGACTCCAGGGTGGAGATGTAGGCCGGTGTGTAGGCCGGTTCGGCCAGCTGTTTCTGGGTCAGCCCGCGTTCGACCCGCAGCTGCTGCACCCGTCGCCCGATGATGCCCGGGTCGTCCCGCTCCGACATGGCCAACTCCCCAAGCCCCTCTTGCCGTTCGGCTCGCGCAGCCCCTAGGTTAAACCGTGCATTAACCCGGCTTAATACTCCGCCACCGTCCTGGGTACTCACCGCCACCGCTGCGAGGTCGCCGTGCTCGAACGCACCAGCACCACCGCACGCTACGCCAGGGGATTCGCCGCCGCGGTCGTGGCCGTGGCCACGCTGGTCCTGGCGGCGAACGCGGGCCCCGCGAAGGCGTCCGAGCCGCGCCCCGCCGAACAGGCCGCGCAGGCCCGGCACCCGGCCGGGCCCACCGCGGACTGAGCGCCCGGCTCAGGCACCGGACCGGCGGCCGAGGAGCTTCGTCCGGGGAGCGGCCCTCAGAGCTGGAACTCCGCGGGCGCGAGACCGAGGGCCCCGCAGGCCTCTCTCAGCACCGCCTGCTCCGCCTGGGAGAAGTGGCCGTCGGCACCGGCGATGACGATGCCGGTCTGGATCACGGCGCGCGCCTCGGTGGGCTTCTTGGCGGCCTTGGCGATCTCCTGGAGCGCCTCGGCCTTGCCCTGCGGGAAGTTGCGGGTCAGCTGCTCCACATGCTTGTGGAAGCGCTGGCGCAGCTGCTCCGGCGGGAAGTTCTGCAACACCTCGTTGCCGAGGATCAACGACTCCATCTGCTGCGTCTCGGCCGCGTCCACCTGGCCGTCCGCGGCCGCGACCAGGGCGCACATCGCCATGCTGGCGTCCCGGTAGGCGCCGCTCTTCAACTCGGTCTTGAGGGAGCCGAGCTGGGTCTTCAGCACGCCGACGAGCTGGGACCGCGAACCGCCGCGCGAACCGCCCTGTCCGTGCCCACCGGTCGTCGTGCCGCGCCCGCCCTGCGCCTGCTGCTGCAGGTTCTTGGCCTGGTCCTTGAGCCGGTCGAACAGTGCCATTGACGTCACCTCGGTACTCGTCTGAGTGATCTCACCCGGTCAACGGACGGGTCCGGGTAAAGGTTCCACCAAGTGCCGTCGGCAGATCCCCCGGAACCGCGGGCCGGGGATGTACGTCCGCCACCGCGCCCGGGGCAGTCCGCCGCCTCACGCGGGCGCGCGCTCGCCCGGGGTGGTCGGCGGGCCGCCGAGCGGCGGCAGGGCCGGGACGACCCAGAGCCGGAGGCCGCCGGTGTCCCCGGCCCGCGTGCCGCCCCCGCCGACGCCCACTCCCCCTGGCGTCCGCGGCCCCTTCCTCTCACGGCCCGCGCCCCCTGGACACGACCCCCTGCGGGCGACGCCCCCGGCGCCTACGCTGCCCGCATGACGTCTTCCGCCGCCCGTACCGCGCTGGACCTCACCGCCTCACTCCCGGTCCCCGACCTGGAGGACTTCTACCGGGACCTGCACCGCCACCCCGAGCTGTCCTTCCAGGAGCACCGCACGGCGGGCCGGCTCGTCGAGCGGCTGGAGGCGGCCGGGTTCGAGACCGCCGAGGGCATCGGACGCACCGGTGTCGTGGGCCTCCTGCGCAACGGCGACGGGCCGACCGTCCTGCTGCGCGCCGACATGGACGCGCTGCCCGTCGGGGAGCGGACCGGGCTGCCGTACGCCTCGACGACGCCCGGGGTGATGCACGCCTGCGGGCACGACCTGCACGTGACCTGGCTGGCGGGGGCGGCGAAGGCGCTCGCGGACGGGCGGGACGCCTGGTCCGGGACGCTGCTCCTGGTGGGCCAGCCCGCCGAGGAGGCCGGCGGCGGGGCGGCCGCGATGGTCGCCGACGGGCTCTACGACCGTGTCCCGCGCCCGGACGTCCTGCTCGGCCAGCACGCGGTGCCGGGCCTGGCGGGCCTGTACGCGCACGTGCCGGGCCTGATCATGTCGGCGACGACGGACGTGGAGATCGTGGTGCACGGCCGGGGCGGCCACGGCTCGCGCCCCGAGACGACGGTCGACCCGGTCGTCACGGCCGCCTACATCGTCACGCGGCTCCAGACGATCGTCAGCCGGGAGATCAGGCCGCGCGAGTCGGCCGTGCTGACCGTCGGCCGGATCGAGGCGGGCACGGCCGCGAACATCATCCCCGACACCGCCCGCATCTCCCTCAACCTGCGCACCCAGTCCGAGGCGGTCCGGGAGCAGATGCTCGCCGCGATCCGCCGTATCGCGGAGGGCGAGTGCCATGCTGCGGGCTGCCCGCGCGAGCCCGAGGTGACCGTTGCCGGCTTGTTCCCGGTCACGGTCAACGACCCGGAGACCGACGACCGGATCGCCGCCGTGCACCGCGAGGTGTTCGGCACCGACACCGTCTTCGACTCCGGCCCGGCGATGGGCAGCGAGGACTTCTCGAAGCTCGCGCTCGGTGAACTCCCGTACTCCTACTGGTTCGTGACCTGCACTCCGGCCGCCACCTGGGACGCGGCGCCGGGCGCCGACCTGATGGAGAAGTTCGACGCCGTCCCCAGCAACCACAGCCCGCACTTCGCCCCGGACCTGTCGACGGTGGCGCCGGGCGTGCGGACGCTGGTGTCGGGGGCGCTGGCCTGTCTCGTCTAGAACGGTGTCGCCTGCAGCTCCCGCAGCTGCTTTTCCACGTTCTCCAGGGCGCCCGGGCGACGGCCGGGAACGCGGGCGCGCAACTGCGCGAGCAGGGCGCCGAGTTCCTGGGCCTGGGTCTTGTCGCGGACCTGCCCCCACTGGTGGTGGGCGCGGTCCACGGCCTTCTCCACGCCCGGCGAGTCCGGGGCCTGTCCGGCGGCCAGCCGGGTCTCGGCCACCGTCAGCCAGATCCGGCAGCTGCGCGCCGAGTCCCTGGCGAACATCGCGAGGTCCGCCCGGACCTCGGACCAGTGCAGGGCCTGCTCGGAGGCGGGACCGTGGGCCCGGGTGGCGGCCTGCTCGTGCGCCAGGGCGAGCGCGTCGGCCTCCTGGTGGCGGCCGGCCTGGACGGCGGCGGTGACCTGGACGTGGGGGTCCTGGGGCGGGGGAGTACCGACGGTCGCCGGGTGCGGGACCCGGCCCGTGGCCACCGGCCCGGCCGGCACCTGCGGACGGGGCCCTTCAGGCCGGTACGGGGGCCTGGGGGCAAGGCCCCCGGGCACGGCCACCGGCACCGTCGGCACGGTCAGCACCACGTCCCCGTACGCCTCAGGACGGAGGGGTCCCTGCGACTGAGCAGGAGCGGCGGCCGCCTGCGGGGCCCGATCCGCGCCCACCGACCCACCCGGCACCTGAGCACCCGGCCCCTCGGGCCGGTACGAAGACCCTCCGGGCACGGCCACCGGCATCGTCGGCACGGTCAGCACCACGTCCCCGTACGCCTCAGGACGGAGGGGTCCCTGCGGCTGAGCCGGAGCGGCGGCCGCGCCCACCGACCCGCCCGGCGCCTGGGCACGCGGCCCCTCGGGCCGGTACGAAGGCCCCCCGGGCACGGCCACCGGCACCGGCACCGGCACCGGCGGCACCGTCAACACCAGGTCCCCGTACGCCTCGGGGCCCAGTCTGGTGAACGCCTGCTGGTGCAACTGCTCGACGGGCGGACGCCACCCGCTGCGCAGGATCGTCGCGATCGTCTTCATGTACGCCGGAACGGCCACCGTACGCCGGGACGGCGGGGGCGCGATCCGTCCGAACACCGCGTTGTTGCGGCCGGAGTCGAGGGTGTGCGTCCGCAGCCAGCCCCAGGTGTCGGCGTCGGCGTGCAGGTCGACCAAGAGGGTCGTCGAGCCCGGGGAGCGCAGCCGGAACTCCTCACGGATCCACTGCCAGGGCAGCGCGGTGTAGCGCACGGTGGCCGGTGTGGTGCGGGCCAGCGCGAGGTGGGGCAGGTGCTGGCGGCGGTCCAGGGCGAGCTGGCCGGTGACGAACACGGTGAGCGGGCCCGGCGTGGCCGCCACGGCGCGCAGCCGGGTCAGGACGGCCTGCGGTTCCAGGGGGTCGGCGAGCTCGACGACGTTGGCGGTGTCGGTGCCGGAGAGCACGGCCGGCGGCACGGCCGCGAGGACGGGAAGCACGGACGCCGCGTCCACCAGACGGCTCTTGCCCACCGGTGAGGCGGCGAGCAGCAGCACGGTTCCGGGCATCGGTCCCTCCCCATCCCCCTCGATCACTTACGGCAGCACGGTATCCGCTGCGGCTGCGAAGGGGAGGTTCTCAGGACGGCAGACGTCCCTTTCCTGCCCGCTCGTCGGCTCTGCGCACCGCGAAGACGGTGGTGTCGTCGAGCAGTCGTCCGCCGCAGTGCCCGAGGGTGCCGTCGCGGACGAGGGCCACCAGGCGGCGGGGTTCGACGGAGCGCGGGTCGGCGGCGAGGGCGCGGGCCACCTCGTCGGCGAGGCCGTAGAACTCCCCGGCGGGGTCGCGGGCCTCGGTGACGCCGTCGCTGGTCAGCAGGACGGTCTCGCCCGGGCCGAGCGGCACGCGGTGGACGGGCGGCGGCCCGTCGGCGGACAGGGCGGCAAGGCCCAGCGGGAGGCCGCCGGCGGCGAGCAGCGGCCGTACCCCCGACGCGCCGACCACCAGCGGCGGTTCGTGGCCGAAGACCATGGCCTCCACCACGCCGGTGTCGGCCTCGGGGAAGCCGAGCAGGACGGCGGTGGCGAAGCGGTCGCCGTCGTCGCGGCCGAGCGCGGTGACATGGCCGCCGTGCCGGCGCACCCGGATCTCCAGCCGCTCGGCGACCGTCGCGAGCCCCGGTTCGTGGTACGCCGCCTCACGGAACGTGCCGAGCAGCGCGGCCGCCTCCTCGACCGCGCCGAGCCCCTTGCCCTGGACGTCCCCCACGAGCACGCGGGTGCCGTGCGGGCCGGGCTGGATGTCGTAGAAGTCACCGCCGACGCGGGCCTGGCTGTCGGCGGCGAGATACACCTCCGCGTGCTCCAGGCCGCCCCACACCGGCGGGAGCGGGCGCAGCACGGTACGGCGGGTGGTGTCGGCGATGTCCCGCATGTGCAGCATGCTGCGTTCGCCGCGCAGGCGTACCGCGCAGGCCAGTACGGCGAGGATGCCGCCGACCGCGACCAGGATGAAGTCCGGAAGCCCGGACCGGTACTGGTGCGGCCAGGATCTGTCGGCGACGACGTAGGTGACGAGGGCGAGCGCGGCGAAGGCGGCGGTGCCGGGGACGCCGCAGATCGCGGCCGCGATGCCGGGAACCAGGACGACCCAGGAGATCATCCGGAACTCGGCGGCCGTGTTGTAGTCGATCGCGGTGATCGCGACCAGCAGCAGGAGGGGCGGCACCCAGGCGACACCGCGGCCGCGGACGCGGAGCACCTGCGCCCGGCCGACACCGCTCATGGAGTCAGCGAAACACGGGGCGCTTGCCGCCGCCATCCGACTTGCCAGCGCCCCTTCGCAGGTGTGCTCTGGTAGTCGGGGGCGTATCGGGGTGGAGAGAGAGGAGTGCCCTCATGGCTCATGCGGCACCCGCGGGCGGGTTCGCCCGGACACCCGATGTCTTCAGCGCCAAGGTGCATACGGCCGCCAGGTACGGCATCCCGGTCGTGCTCGGCCTTGTCTACGGCTACTGGGCGGCCGCGAACCGCCGTGACGGCGGGCCGGTCACCGGCTGGAACGTGCTGTTCGGCTGTGTCACGGCGATCGCGTTCATCGTGCTGTGCATCGCCGTCGCGACGTTCGCCCCGCTGCTGAAGCGGGAACTCCACTCGGCCGTGAAGTCCGGCTTCGCCGGGGCGGCCGTCGGGTTCCTGTACAGCCAGACGGGCGAGAGCGTGCTGCGCTCGACGGCCCTGGGCCTCGCGGTCGCGGCGGGCGTCTTCCTGGTGTTCTTCTACCGCTACTACACGCACGAGGACGGCGAGGGGAACCGGATCCGCTAGCGGACGCGCGTGGACCCCGGCCGGTGACATGACCGGGGTCCACGGCTTCCCTCATCCCACGCTCCAGCTCCAGGTTCCCGAGAAACTCCAGGAGACGGAGCCGGAGGCTTCCCACGAGCCGGAGGCTTCCCACGAGCCGGAACCGGAGTTCCAGCTCGGGTCGTTCCGGTCGGCGTTGTCCCAACCGCCGTTCCTCCACTGCGGGCACGGGTCCGCACAGGTCGGCACGGACCGCCGGCCGGTGTCGACGAACTCGGCACTCACCCAGCCCCGGGCACCGGTGAACCAGTACCAGTACGGGTTGCCGTTGACGCTCTGTCCGCGGACCATGCACGCGATCCGGTCCTGACTGCCCGGCGCGAGCCGGTCGACGACGGCGGAGTGCGTGGTGGGCGCCGCCCGCACGTCGACCGCGGTGCGCGAGACGATGGTGCCCCGGACCGGACCGCCGCCACGGCCTTCGGCGTACGTGGGCGGGGCTGCCGCGGCGAAGGTGCCGCCCGCCGTGACGGCTAGGGTCGCGCCGGTGAACAGGGCCACGGCCAGGGTCCGCAGGGCCGGAGTGGTGCGCATCATCGGCCTCCTTCTCCCCATCACCATGAGACACCCGTTCGGGTGAACCCTCCACCGGAGGGCGGAATCCCCGGCTCCACCGCTCGCGCGGCCGCCCGCGACCGTTTTGCCTGGAAGGGTGACCTCCCGTGTCCGTGACGCCCTGTCGGCCGTCCTGATCGCCCTGGCCTGTCTGCTCGTGCCCTTCGGCGCGTTGGCGGCCTGGGCGGCGTACGGCCTCGCCGACACGGGCCGGTACGTCAGAGCGATGGCACCGCTCGCCGCCGACCCCGCCGTGCGGGACGGCGTCGCGGACGCGGTGGCGGACGAAGTCGGCGAACCGGTACGGCCCTTCGTCCGCTCCCTCACCCGGACCCGGGACTTCGGCACCGTGTGGGATGCGGGCAACAGGGCGGTCCACCAAGCCGTGTTGCGGGCGCTCCGGGAGGACGGCCACCACGAGGTGACCGTCGACATCGCCCCGATCGCCGCCCGGGTGGAGCACCGGGTCCCCCTGCCCCGCACCGAGGTCGCCGTGCTCCCGGCCTCCGCACTCGACCGTCTCCGGAAGGGGTACGACGTGCTCGAAGTCGCCGGTTTCTGGCTGCCCGTCACGGCCGCCGTCCTCGCCGCCGCCGGCATCGCGGTCGCCGCCTGCCGCCGCCGCGCCGTCACCGCGACCGCCCTCGGCACCGCGCTCGGCGGCGCCCTGCTGGGCCTCGCCGTCGCCGTCGGCCGCAGTCTCACCCTGACCGACCTGCCCGACCGGGTGCGCCGTCCGGCCGCGGGCGCCGTCTACGACGCCCTGACGGGCACCTTGCGCACGGTCTCCTGGCTACTGGTGGCCGTCGGCCTGGCGGTGGCCCTGACCTGCTGGCTCACCGGTCGGTACGGCTTGCTGCGAGCCCGGCGAGGGTCCGCAGGGCCCGTTCCAGATCCGGCACCGCAGCCGACGCGAGCCCGAGCCTGACCGCGTCCGGGGTGCGGTGCGGGTCGACGGCGAAGGAAGGGCCGGGCGAGAGCGCGATGCCGAGCGCCGCCGCGGCGGCCGTGAAGGTGTCCGCCCGCCAGGGGACCGGGAGCTCCCACCAGGCGTAGTACGCGCGCGGATCGGACCGCACGGCGAACCCGTCCAGGCACTCGGCCAGCACCCGCTGCCTGCGCGCCGCGTCCGCCCGCTTCGCCTCGACCAGCCGCGCCACGGTCCCGTCCGCCGTCCACCGCACCCCCGCCTCCAGCGCGAACCGCCCCGCACTCCACCCACCGGAACGGACCGCGTCCGCCACCTCGTCCACCCGCTGGTGCGGTACGACGAGAAAGCCGACGGTGAGCCCGGGCGCGACCCGCTTGGACAGACCGTCGACGACATGGGTGAGGTCGGGGGCGTGCACCGCGAAGGGGTCGTCGGCCTCCGCGAGGAACGACCAGATCCGGTCCTCCACGACGGGGATCTCCAAGTCGCTCACGACGGCGGCGAGTTGGCGCCTGCGCCCGGCGCTCATGGTGACGGACGTCGGATTGTGCAGGGTCGGCTGCACGTAGAGGGCCGCCAGGGGAGCCGTGCGGTGGGCGGCGGCCACCGACTCGGGACGCAGGCCGTCCTCGTCCGTGGCCAGCGGCACCAGGGTGATGCCGAGCCGGGCGGCGATCTCCTTGACCAAGGGATAGGTCAGCTCCTCGACGCCGACCCGGCCGCCCGGCCGTACCAGGGAGGCGAGGGCGGCGGCGACGGACTGGCGGGCGTTGCCCGTGAAGAGGACCCGGGCCGGGTCGGGGCGCCAGCCGGGGGTGGTGAGGAGGGCGGCGGCCGCCTCGCGGGCGGCCGGGGTGCCGGTGGCGGCGGCCGGGCGGAGCGCCTCGGTCAGCACGTCGGGGCGCAGCAGGGGGGCGAGGGCGTCGGCGAGCAGCTCGGACTGGCCCTGCGCGGACGGGTAGTTGAGCTCCAGGTTGACGGGCGTCCCCACATCCTCGACGAGTCCCCGAGCGGGCCGCCCGGGCCCGGTGGCCTTCACGAAGGTGCCGCGTCCGACCTCGCCGACGACCAGTCCCCGCCGTACGAGTTCGCCGTAGGCCCGCTCCGCCGTCGACGCGGCGATTCCGTGCCGGCGCGCGAACTTCCGCTGCGGGGGCAGGCGTTCGCCCGGGCGGAGCCGGCCGGTGGTGATGTCGGCGGCTATGCGGTCGGCGATGCGCCGGTAGTCGTGCACGAAGACCCCCTGTGATGGCGGCTGCCCTGCGATTGCACCGAGGGCAAGGATTTTATTGCACCGAGAAGTTGGGCCGACCTAGGGTCGACGGCATGACGGCGATCCCCCTGGTCCTGGTCCACGGCCATCCCTTCGACCACACGATGTGGCGCCCGCAGATCGAGGCGTTCTCCGCCTCCCACCGTGTGATCGCCCCGGACCTGCGCGGCTACGGCACCTCGGGACCGGCCGCCGCCGGGGTCGACCGCTTCGAGCGGTTCGCGCAGGACATCGAGGCACTGCTGGACGAACTCGACGTGCGGGCCTGTGTGGTGGCGGGCCTGTCCATGGGCGGCCAGATCGCCATGGACTGCTACCGGCGCTTCCCCGGGCGGATCCGGGGCCTGGTCCTCGCCGACACCTTCCCGGCGGCGGAGACCCCCGAGGGCGTCCGGGTCCGGCACGCCATGGCGGACCGGCTGGAGCGCGAGGGGATGCGCGGGTACGCCGACGAGGTGCTGGAGAAGATGGTCGCGCCGTACGCCTCCCCCGAGGTCAAGGCGCACGTCCACGGCATGATGACGGCCACCCGCCCCGCGTCCGCGGCGGCCGCCCTGCGCGCCCGCGCCGCCCGCCCCGACTACCGCGACCTGCTCACCCGGGTCACGGTCCCGTCGCTGGTGCTGGTGGGCGCCGACGACACCTACACACCGGTCGCCGACGCCGAGGCCATGCACGCGGCGCTCCCGCAGTCGCGGCTGCATGTCTTCGAGGGGGCGGCGCACCTGCCGAACCTGGAACGGGCGGGGGAGTTCAACGCCGTGCTGGGGGAGTTCCTGGCGAAGGTCGACGCCCGCTCGTAGGCTCGGGACGGTGACCCGCCGAAGACTCGGTACCTGGACCGCCGGCCTGCTCTTCGCCGCCGTGAGCGTGGTCCTGGGATGCCGGCTCGCCGACACGGACGGTGCCACCCCCGTCCCCCAGCTCCTCGCCTTCCTCCCCTGGCTGCTCGCGCCCGCGGGAGCGGGCCTGACCCTCGCCCTGCTGGCCCGCTGGTGGCCCGGGACGGTCTGGGCGGCCGTGCTCCTCGGTCTGCTGGCGTGGTTCATCGCCCCCTACGGTCAGGGCGGCGAGCCGGACGGGCGGGCGCTCGTCTCCTTCCGCGTCATGACCTCGAACGTCGAGTTCGGGCGGGCCACCGACGCCCTCGTCGCCGCCGTCCGCGAACAGAAGCCGGACCTCGTGTTCGTGGAGGAGTGCGAGTACGGCTGCTCGGCCACCCTGCGACGGTCCCTGTCCGAGAGCTATCCGTACCGGCGGTCCGTGGAGGGTTCCGGTTCGACGGGGTCCGTCGTCCTCAGCCGCTTCCCGCTGAAGCCCGCCGCCGGGATCCGGGGCAGCACCATGGGCATGCCCGGGGCCGTCGCCGACGTGCGCGGTCACGCCGTACGGCTGCAACTCGCGCACCCGATGCCCCCACTGCCCGGCCAACTGGACGTGTGGCGCCGGGAGTTGGGAAAGCTGAGGGACTTCGCCGCCGCCAGCCGCCCCCCGACCGTCCTGGCCGGTGACTTCAACGCCTCCCAGGACCACGCGGCCTTCCGCGCGATCCTCGACACCGGACTGCGCGACGCGGCCCGCCTCGCCGGATCCGGCCGCACCCCGACCTGGCCGGCCCGGACCGCCCCGGCGATCGGCGCGCAGATCGACCACGTGCTGGTGTCCGCGGACTTCTCGGCGGGCGACGCCCGCTTCCTGGACCTGGCGGACACCGACCACCGTGCCCTGCTGGTGGACATCACACTGCACGGGCCCACCTGACCCGGCTGTTCATAATGTCCCCATGTCCCGCATCGGCCTCACCCCGCCCGACTGGCTGGTCCGGAACCTCCAACCGCAACCGTCACCCGTCAACCGGCCCGCCGTGGCCCGCGCCGCCATCGCGATGACCCTGCCCCTGGCGATCGGCCTCGCGGTCGACCGGCCGGCGTACGGCGCCCTCGCCTCCATGGGCGCCCTGTCCGGAGTCATCGGCGACACCGCGGACGCCTACCGGATGCGCATCCTCAACATCGCGATACCCCAGCTGTTCGGCGCGGTCGGCGTCACCCTCGGCGCGCTGGTGTACGGCCAGGGCTGGCTCGCCGTCTGGGTGGTCACCGGCATCGCCCTCCTCTCCGGGATGATCTCGACGATCGGCGCGGTCGCCTCCGTCTCGGGACTGCTCCTGCTGCTGAACTCCGTGGTCGGCGCGGGCCTGCCGATGCCGGGCCCCTGGTGGCTCGCCCCGCTGCTGATGACCGGCGGCGGCCTGCTCGTCCTGCTGCTGGCCCTGCTCGCCTGGCCGCTCAGGTCCGGGGTGCCGGAGCGGGCGGCGGTCGCCGGCACGTACCGGGCGGTGGCCGACCTGATGGCCGCCTGCGGTCGTGCCGAGTACGACGAGCACGGCACGCCGTCACCCAGTCCCTGAACCAGTCGTACGACCTCGTCCTCGCCGCCGCGCCCTCCCCCACTCTCGGCTTCGCTCGAGCGGGGGGACCCCCACACGGCCGCAGCCCCGAACTGACCCGGCTGCTGGCCCAGTTGAACGCGATCACCCCGGTCGTGGAGGCGGCCCCCGCGGCCCACCTGTCCGGCAGGCCGCTGGCCCCGGAGATCCCGGCAGCGGTCCGCCATCTCGCCCAGGCGGTGGAGACGGGGTACACGGGACCGACCGGGCTGAGCCTGCCGGTCCCGGTGACGGAGACCGCCCGCGCCGTCGACGCCCTGCGGCACGCGGCCGAGGTCGTCGCCGTACCGGACGTGGACCCGCGCGGCATCGACGACCGCCTGGGCCGCCCGGCCGCACTCGGCGTCCGGGCGGCCCGTGCGGCACGGAACGTGGCCCTGTCGGCGGCGTCGTGGCGGTACGGCCTGAGACTGGCCCCGTGCATCGGGCTGGCCCAGGCGCTGGTCTCGATCATCCCCGTGCCCCGCTCCTACTGGGTCGCCCTGACCATCACCTTCGTGCTGAAGCCGGACTTCGGTTCGGTGTTCTCGCGGGCCCTGCTGCGGGCCCTGGGCACGGTGGCCGGCCTCGTGGTCGCGGCGGCGGTGCTCTCCCAGGTGCCGCGCGGCTGGTGGGACGTCCGGCGATGCCGCTGCTGGCCCCGCTGATCCCCGCCCTGACCCCGCGCGGGTACGGCTACCAGACGGCCGCCATCACCCCCGTGATCCTGCTCCTGTCGGACATCCTCAACCACCAGGGCACCGCCCTGCTGCTGCCCCGCCTGCTGGACTCCCTGATCGGCTGCGGGATCGCCCTGGCCGTGGGCTATCTGCTGTGGCCGGACAGCTGGCACACCCGGGTCGGCGACCGCCTGGCGGACGCGGTGGCGGACACGGCGACCTATGTGGAGGACGCGTTCGGGGACTCCGTGGCGGGAGCGCGCACGCGCCGCCGCCTCTACCGCGACCTGTCCGTCATCCGCACGGAGTTCCAGCGCGCGCTGACCGAACCGCCGCCCATGGGACGCAGGGCGGCGGCCTGGTGGCCCCTGGTGGTCGCCGTGGAGCGCATCGTGGACGCGACGACGGCGGCGAGGGCGCGGGTACGGCATGGGGCGGCCCGGCCGTCGGCCACGGAGGTGGAGCAGGTGGTACTCCAGCTCCGCGAATTGGCGGACGGCCTGCGGAACGTGGACGTGCTGTACGCGGTCAGGACCGACCTGACAGGCCCGGCCGGCAGCGTCTTGGAGTCACTGCGGCAGGAGGTGGCGGCTGCGAGGGCGGTCGCCCAACCGTCCTAGCCGCCCCCACCGCAGCACCGGTACCGCTAGACCCCGATGTGGCCGCCGTCCCTGCGCCGGACGGCCACGACGGCAGGCCGCACGACCTTCCCCGGCCCGTCCGGCCACGTGCTCGCCGGCTTCTCCACCGTCGCGCACCTACCGTGGACGTAGCCGAGTTGACGTCCCGCGCGGGTGAAGTCCGGAAGTAGGTCTTGACTCCCCTTGCCCCGGTCACCCGCCCCTGCCCAAGATCGCGATCAGGGGCCGCTAACCTTACGTGTCCGTCCTGGCCAGGGATTGACGGGCTACAACTCATGCGAAGGGTTGCGCACATGGGCATTCTCACTCTCCTGCGGAACGCGTTCGGCGGCCGATCACGCAAGGGCGCTGCCACCGAGGCAGAGGGTGCGGAGACGACTCCTTCGCAGGAGACGGAACCGAAGCTTCCCTCCCCGGCGTCCGAGCCGGTCCCTCCGACGGCGACGGTCCCCGAGCCCCGCACGTCCACCCACCTCACCGATTCCGAACACGAACTGGTCGCGGCCGCCTTCGACAAGGTGGCGGCGGTCCCGAAGCAGACACCTCCGGCGGAAACACCGGAGCCCACGACACCGCGGCAGAAGACGACACCCGAGACACCGGTGACAGAGGAGCCCGCGGCAGAGCCGACGGCGCCTGCGGAGACGCCGGTGGCCGAGGAGCCGGTGGCGGTCACGGAGACGCCGGTAGCCGAGGAGCCGGTGGCCGAAACGCCGGTGGCGGAAGAGCCTGCGGCGGCCGCGGAGACGCCGGTCGCTGAGGAGCCGGTGGCTGTAACACCGGTGGCCGAGGAGCCTGCGGCGGTCACGGAGACGCCGGACGCCGAAGAGCCGGTGGCCGAGACCCCGGCGGCGGAAGAGCCCGCGGCAGAGGCCGGGGCAGCTGTGCAGGAGCCTGTGGCCGAGAAGTCAGCCGCTGAGGAGCCGGTGGCGGAGGAGGCGGCCGTAGCGGAGCCGGAGTCCGAGCCGGCCCCGGACCCGGACCCGGTTGTCGAGGCTGTGGAACCCGAGCCGGAGACGGAGCCGACGGCGGCCGCCCCGGAACCGAAGCCCGAACCCGAGGCCGAGGTCACCCCGGAGCCGGAACCCGAACCGGAACCGGAACCGGCCATCGAGCCCGAGCCCGAGCCCGAGCCAGTGGCGGTCGAGGAGGACAAGGCCACTCCCGAGCCCGAGCCGGTCGCCGCGGCCGCCGACGGCGAGGAGGCCCCACAGGGGTCGCCCGCGGTCGACGACGAAAGCGGTACGGCTGGTGCGGGTGGGAACGACGACCCGGCCGAAGGCCGGTCGGTGACCGTACCCCCCACCCTCCGCACCGCCTACGACGCCGCCGCCACCACCCTCGACACCCACAGCCTCACCGGCACCACCGCCAGGACCTACCTCGTCCTGGACCGCTCCGCGAGCATGCGCCCGTACTACAAGGACGGCTCCGCGCAGGCGCTCGGCGAGCAGACCCTCGCCCTCGCCGCCCACCTGGACCCCGAGTCCAAGGTGCACGTCGTCTTCTTCTCCACCGAACTGGACGGCACCGGCGAGCTCACCCTCACCGACCACGAGAACAAGATCGACGAACTCCACGCCGGCCTCGGCCGCATGGGCCGTACCAGCTACCACGCGGCCGTCGAGGAAGTCCTCGCGCACCACACCAAGAACTCCCCCGACACCCCGGCCCTGGTCGTCTTCCAGACCGACGGCGCCCCGGACGCGAAGACCCCCGCCACCCAGGCCCTCACGGAGGCGGCGAAGACCCACCCCGGCGTCTTCTTCTCCTTCGTCGCCTTCGGTGACCCGGAGAACAAGGCCTTCGACTACCTCCGCAAGCTCAAGCTCGCCAACACGTCCCACTTCCTCGCGGGCGAGACCCCGAAGGAACTCACGGACACGGAGATCTACGAGGGCATCCTGGCGAACTGGCGCCCGTAACCCCCGAAGATCACCACCACGCACCACCGGGCCGCCCCTTCCCAGACCGTAAAACGGGAAGCGGGCGGCCCACCCATGTCGGATACGATTTCAAGACTCGCGAAGCGACTCACCCGCACGACCAACCTGGGAGCAGCCCCCGATGGCTCGACACCTCATCACCAGCGCCCTTCCGTACATCAACGGGATCAAGCACCTGGGCAACATGGTGGGGTCCATGCTCCCGGCGGACGTCTACTCCCGTTACCTGCGCCAGCGCGGCCACGAGGTCCTCTACATCTGCGCGACGGACGAGCACGGCACCCCGGCGGAGCTGGCCGCGAAGGAGCAGGGCCTCCCGGTCGCCGAGTTCTGCGCGCAGGCACACGACGCGCAGAAGGCGGTCTACGACGGCTTCGCGCTGGCCTTCGACTACTTCGGCCGCAGCTCCAGCGAGCAGAACGTCGAGATCACCCAGCACTTCGCCCGCCGTCTGAACGAGAACGGCTTCATCGAAGAGCGCGCGATCCGTCAGGTCTACTCGCCCGCCGACGGCCGCTTCCTCCCGGACCGCTATGTCGAGGGCACCTGCCCCCACTGCGGCTACGACAAGGCCCGCGGCGACCAGTGCGAGAACTGCACGCGCGTCCTGGACCCCACCGACCTGATCAACCCGCGCTCGGCGATCTCCGGCTCCACCGACCTGGAGGTCCGCGAGACCAAGCACCTCTTCCTCCTCCAGTCCAAACTCCAGCACGAGGTCGAGGAGTGGGTCTCCCGGCACGAGGACGACTGGCCGCAGCTGGCCTCCTCCATCGCCCGCAAGTGGCTGACCGAGGGCCTGCACGACCGCGCCATCACCCGTGACCTGGACTGGGGCGTGCCGGTCCCGTCCGACACCTGGCCCGAGCTGGCGGCGGAGGGCAAGGTCTTCTACGTCTGGTTCGACGCCCCGATCGAGTACATCGGCGCGACGAAGGAGTGGGCGGACCTGGACCCGGAGAACCGGGACTGGAAGTCGTGGTGGTACGACGTCGACACCGATGTCCGCTACACCGAGTTCATGGCGAAGGACAACGTCCCCTTCCACACGGTGATGTTCCCGGCCACCGAGCTCGGTGTGCGCGAGCCGTGGAAGAAGGTCGACTACGTCAAGGCCTTCAACTGGCTGACGTACTACGGCGGGAAGTTCTCCACGTCCCAGAAGCGGGGCGTCTTCACCGACCAGGCCCTGGACATCCTCCCGGCCGACTACTGGCGCTACTTCCTGATCGCCAACGCCCCGGAGTCGGACGACTCGTCCTTCACCTGGGAACACTTCACGGCGACGGTGAACAAGGACCTGGCCGACACCCTCGGCAACTTCGTCAACCGCGTCCTGTCCTTCTCGAAGAAGCGCTTCGGCGAGGAGGTCCCGGCGGGCGGTGAGCCGGGCGAGGCGGAGGCGAAGCTGGGCGAGGAGATCGCCCGCCTCCTCGCCGAGTACGAGTCCCAGATGGAGGCGCTCCAGTTCCGCAAGGCGGCGGCCGCGCTGCGCGCCCTGTGGTCGGCGGGCAACTCCTACCTGGAGGAGAAGGCCCCCTGGCTGGAGATCAAGACCGACAAGGACGGCGCGGCGCTGACCCTGCGCACCGCGATGAACCTGATCCACCTGTACGCGGTGGTCTCGGAACCCTTCATCCCGGCGACCTCGGCCGCCATGCGCCAGGCCTTCGCCCTGCCCTCCGACACGGCCACCTGGGTCACCGCCGACGAGGCCCGCGCCCTCACCGCCCTCACCCCCGGCATCGCCTTCACCGTCCCCCCGGTCCTCTTCGCCAAGCTGACGGACGAGGACCTGGAGAACTACAAGGAGCGCTTCGGCGGCTCCCCGGAGTAGTCCGGGAGCCGTCGCCGGGCCGTCCGGATACCGACCCGGGCATCGCCGTGTCCGCGCCAAGCCGTATGGTTTGCGCCATGGCAGTGCCCGGGGTCATTCCTGTCGCGTACGAGCCGAAGCACCGCACCGAGACGATCGGGCGGTATGCGGAGGGTCAGTTCCTGGCGTCGATCACCTATGCCTTCCCTGAGGGATTCCACCTCGAGGAGGGCTGGGAAGATCAGAAACGCCTCTACTCGGTCCTGCACACCTTCGACACCGAGGGCAATTACCGCGACTCGGACATCTGGTGTGCCGGGACGTGGGCGGAGCAGCAGCGCGACCCCGACGGCGACGCCTCGCCCCTCACCCGCGCCCAGGTCCACCGCGCGACCCTGCTCCGCAGCCTGCCCCGCCGCTCGTACACGGACATCGCGATCCGTCCCTTCAGCGTCACCCACGAGGGCGTCCGCTTCGGCCTGGTGATCCGCGAGGACGAGGGCGAGCAGTGGGCGGAGCTCTACCCGGACCGCCTCGCCTTCGCGGAACCCTGGGACGGGACCTACGACACGTGAGCTAGGAGAGCACTCCGGCGCCGGTGGTCGTCGCCAGCGATGCCGGCAGGTTCTTCGCGGAGGCGGCGTTGTAGGCGGCCACCAGGTCGGTCGTCGTGCCGTTGACGAGGTTGCCGGAGCTCGCGATCGCGCCCGTGCCGTCGCCGGACAGCAGCTTGGAGGCCTTCATGGAGATTGCCGCCGTGCGCAGCATTTTCCCGCGCCCGCACTCACCAGGTTGTGGAGACAGAGGATGCGCGCGTGCGGGCGCCCGGGACCACACGGTCCCGGGCGCCCTCGTCCGTGTTCGCGGAGCTACATCGTCGTGTTGTCGTTCGTCGCGTCCGGGTCGACGCCCATCGTGATCGAACCGATGACGCCCCTGGCGATGTTCTTCTTGCTGTACTTCAGCTTGAGCAGGCCGCCGGTGGTGCCGCTCTGGTCGTAGATCGTGTCCTCGGTGAGCGTGGTGCGGGTGGTGGTGCTGGTGGAGTACGGCTCGGCCTCGGCGGAGGCAAGCACGGACTCCTCGTCGAAGAAGAACTGGCCGGTGTGGCAGGTGTTGCCGCCCTCGTAACCGGCCTTCGTCCACTCGCCGTTGACGTGCACCTTGGTGTGGATGTGCACACAACGGCCCTGGTACCAGCCGGGGAAGATCGTCTTGAAGGTGACCTGGCCGTGCTTGTCGGTCCTCCAGGTGCCCCGCAGATAGCGCTCGTCGTCGGTGGGGTCCTGGTGGACACCGCCACCGGTGCCACCGCTCGGCGCACCCGACGGCGGTTCACCCGTCGGGGTACCGCTCGGCATGCCCGAGGGCGCGTCGGTCGGGGCGGTGCCGCCCCCGCCGGTCGACGAGGCCTCGTAGCCCGAGTAGATGCCGAGCGCGTCGCAGTGCCAGATGTCCACGGCGGCATCCGCGATCGGTTTGCAGGTCTCGGAGTCGACCACCTTGAGCCGGAGGGTGAGGGGGATGCCCTCCTTGTCCTCGGTGATGTCCTGGCGGATCTTGTCCGCGTCGATGTAGTACGGCCCCTCGGTGGTCTCCGAGGTGAGCCTGTAGCAGGCTTCCGACGCCGTGGAGCCGCTGCTCGCGGAGGCGGTCGTGCTCGTCTCGCCCGCGAAGGCCCCCGACGCGGCGAGGGTGCCCGCCGCCCCCACCGCCACGGCCGCGCCCGCTCCCGCGACGACGACCTTGCGCCGGGTCAGGTCCTTCTTGTGTTTCGGCTGGTTTCCCGTCATGGAAGGCGAAGGTAGGTAAGAAGGCTGTTCTCAGCATGGGAGCGGACTGTGGCTTGCTGTGCGCGGCACCGCGCATGCGAAGGGGCCCGAGACCGGCGTCGGTCTCGGGCCCCTTCGGTTGACGGCGCCTACTTCGGCTGCGGCTTGCGCACCGACAGGTGCAGCTCCCTCAGCCGGGCCTCCTCCAGCTCCGTCGGCGCGCCCATCATCAGGTCCTGGGCGTTGCCGTTGAGCGGGAAGGAGATGGTCTCGCGGATGTTGGGCTCGTCCGCGAGGAGCATGACGATGCGGTCGACGCCGGGGGCGATACCGCCGTGCGGCGGGGCGCCGAAGCGGAACGCGCGCAGCATGCCCGCGAACTTCTCCTCGACGGTCTCCCGGTCGTAGCCCGCGATCTCGAAGGCCTTCAGCATGATCTCGGGCTCGTGGTTCCGGATCGCGCCGGAGGACAGCTCGACGCCGTTGCAGACGATGTCGTACTGCCAGCCCAGGATGTCCAGCGGGTCCTGGGTCTCCAGGGCCTCCAGACCGCCCTGGGGCATGGAGAACGGGTTGTGCGAGAAGTCGATCGCGCCGGTCTCCTCGTCCTTCTCGTACATCGGGAAGTCGACGATCCAGCAGAACCGGAAGACGTTCTCCTCGAAGTGCCCGGCACGCTTGGCGGCCTCGACGCGGACCGCGCCCATGATCTTCGAGACCTCGTCGAACTCGCCGGCGCCGAAGAACACGGCGTGACCGGCGGCCAGCGACAGCCGCTTGGTCAGCTCGGCGACGTTCTCCTCGGTGAGGAACTTCGCGATCGGGCCGGACAGCGAACCGTCCTCCGCCACCCGCACCCAGGCCAGACCCCTGGCACCCTGCGAGACCGCGAAGTCACCGAGCTGGTCGAAGAACTTCCGCGGCTGCGCGGAGACGTCCGGCACCGCCAGCGCCCGCACGTGCTTGCCTGCGAACGCCTTGAACTCCGAGCCCTCGAAGACATCGGTGATGTCGACGAGCTCCAGCTGGGCCCGCAGGTCCGGCTTGTCGGAGCCGTACTTCAGCATCGCCTCACGGAACGGGATCCGCGGGAACGGCGAGGTGACATGGCGGCCGTTGCCGAACTCCTCGAACAGCTCGGTCATGAGCTTCTCGATCGGCTGGAAGACGTCCTCCTGCTCGACGAAGCTCATCTCGACGTCGAGCTGGTAGAACTCGCCCGGCGAACGGTCCGCACGCGCGTCCTCGTCACGGAAGCAGGGCGCGATCTGGAAGTAGCGGTCGAAGCCGGAGATCATCAGCAGCTGCTTGAACTGCTGCGGCGCCTGCGGGAGGGCGTAGAACTTGCCCGGGTGCAGACGGGAGGGGACCACGAAGTCACGGGCGCCCTCGGGGGAGGTCGCGGACAGGATCGGCGTGGCCATCTCGTTGAAACCGAGGGCGACCATCTTCGAGCGGATCGAGGCGATCACCGACGACCGCAGCATGATGTTCTTGTGCATGCGCTCGCGGCGCAGGTCGAGGAAGCGGTACTCAAGCCGCCGCTCCTCGTTGACCCCGTCCTCGGTGTTGATCGTGAACGGCAGCGGGGCGGCCGCACCGAGCAGCTCGACCTCGCCGACCTCGACCTCGACCTCACCGGTGGGCAGGTCCGGGTTGACGTTCTCGGTGCCGCGGGAGACGACCTTGCCGTCGACGCGGACCGTGGACTCCTTGGTCAGCTTGTCGAGGGCCTCGTAGGACGGCGTGCCGGGACGGGCGACCAGCTGCGTGATGCCGTAGTGGTCACGCAGATCGATGAACAGGATGCCGCCCAGGTCGCGCCGATTGTGCAGCCAGCCACTCAGCCGGACGTCGGTGCCGACGTCAGAGGAGCGGAGCTCGCCGCAGGTGTGGGACCTGTACCGATGCATCGTCGTTCATCCAGTCTTCGCGGATCGGGGAGGTGTTTCACGTGAAACAGCTCCCAGCCTACCGGGGACCCCGAGATCGCCTCCCCACCATTACGACTCGGCCAACAGTGGCACTCCAGGATCTCCTGTTCTTAAAGTGGGGCAATGCGCACTGGTGAGCCCTTGCCCGCCGTGGGGGAGGTTCTCACCGCCCTCGCGACCGGCCTGTGGCACTGGGACACCGCCACCGAACTGGTCACCGTCGACGCGGAGGCGGCTCGGCTCCTCGGGCTGCCCGCCGAGCGGACCACCCTCACAGAGGCCCAGGCACGGGCCCGACTGCACCCGGTCGACTGGAACGAGATCATCAGCGTCGTCGGACTCGCCGTCGCCGAGGACACGCTCGCCGAGGTCCGGATCAGGATCATGGACGAGCGGGGCCACGTGACCCGTACCGTCCGCAGCCGCTCCAAGCCGTCGTACGACGCCCGGAAGAAGTCGTTCCAGCTCATCGGCACCCTCCAGGAGGTCACCGAGCCGACCCCCGGCACCCCTGCCGGACGCACCGCGGTCACCGGTGACTGGCGTCGCTCCCGCGAGGCCTTCCTGCTGGACGCGGGCCGCGCCCTGGCCGAGGCCCGCTCCACCGCCGAGGTGCTGCGCGTGGCCGCCGGCCTGTCCATGCCCGGCTTCAGCCCCGACGGCCTGGCCGTCTTCGGCGTCGAGGGCGACCGGCTGACGATCATCGGCCACCACGGCCAGCAGCCCGGCGACGAGAGCCCCTTCTCCCACATGTCCCTGGAGACGGACTACCCGGCCGCCGAGGTCGTGCGCACCGGCCGCGCCGTCTATCTCTCCAGCCCCGAGGCCTACCGCTCCCGCTACCCGGTCACCTGGCCGCTCGCCCAGCGCTTCGACCGCCAGTCCTGGGCGTTCCTGCCCCTGACCGTGGCCGGCCGCACGATGGGCGCGTGGATGGCGGGCTTCGCCTACCCGGTCGCGTTCACCCCGGACGAGCGTTCGGTGCTCACGACGGTGGCCCGCATGCTGGCCCAGGCCCTGTCCCGCGCGGGCCTCGCCGAGTCGGAACGCGAGCTGACCGACGGCCTCCAGCGCTCGATGCTCCCCACCCTGGGCCCGGAGATACCGGGCATGACCGTCGCCGCCCGCTACGTCCCCACCGGCGGCGGCCTCCAGGTCGGCGGCGACTGGTACGACATGATCCCGCTGCCCGGCGGCACCTCCCGGACGAACTCGGGGCAAGGGCGGTTCGCCCTGGTCATCGGGGACGTCCAGGGCCATGACGTGCGGGCGGCGGGCCTGATGGGCCAGCTCCGCATCGCCCTGCGCGCCTACGCCGCCGAGGGCCACCGCCCCGACGCGGTCCTCTCCCGCGCCTCACGCTTCCTCAACGGCATGGCGTACGGCGTCGACGACCCCTCCGACATGCGCTTCGCGACCTGCCTGTACGTCGAGGCCGACCCGGTGACCGGCGTCCTGGAGGTGGCGCGGGCCGGGCATCCCGACCCGGCGATCCGCATGGCCGACGGCACGGTCCTGGCCCGCCGCACGCAGGGCGGTCTCCCGCTCGGCATCGACCCGGACGCCGACTACCCCACCACCCGGATCACCCTGGAGCCCGGCGAGACGCTGATGCTGTGCACGGACGGGCTGATCGAGACCGGCGGCCACGACTTCGAGACCGGCTGGAAGCGCATCCGCACCATCCTGGAGACCCACGACGGCGACCTGGAGGAACTCGCCGACGCCCTGATCCAGGCCGTCCACGGCCCCTCCTCCCACCACACCACCGGGCCCCTCGCCGACCGCCGCGAGGACGACATAGCGATCCTGCTCCTGCACCGGGAGGGAGAGGGCGGCGACCCGGCCGCCGCACGGCCCACGGTCCGCCGCACGATGCTCTCGGTGGCCCAGGCGGAACCCGAACGGGTCGCGGTCGCCCGCCAGCAACTCCGCGAACTGCTGCACGACTGGCCCTCCGCCGACCAGGTCGACTCCGCGGTCCTGCTGCTCTCCGAGACACTGACGAACGTCCTCGTCCACACCGACGCGGACGCGCTGCTGCTCGCGGATGTCCGCGGCGAGACGGGCGAGCGTCGGATGCGGATCGAGGTCACCGACACCAGCGACGACCTCCCCCACAAACGCCGCCCCGGCGAACTGGCCTCCTCGGGCCGCGGCCTGATGCTGATCGAACTACTGGCGGACACGTGGGGGGTCGACCCCCAGGGCGAGGGCAAGAGCATCTGGTTCGAGCTGTACGAGTCCTCGGGTGGGGACGGCGGCGGGTAGCGCCTCCCACCGCGCGATCAAGAACAGCGACTGAATCGATACTTCTTTCGCTATATCGGGTGAACGGCCATCCTTCGGACATCAGTTGGAACCGACGGTGCCTAGCTTCCGGAGCGGAGGTGATGCTCGATGGACGAGCAGAACAGCACGGAACAGCACCAGGACGCGATCGACATCAACGACTTCGTCTTCGCGGCGACGGGGGCGCGGGTGCGGAGACTGACCATGCCGGACGGGACGCACTGGTTCCCGGCGGTGGACGTGTGCAAGAACCTGGGCTACATGCACGTCGGATCCGCACTGCGGAACGTCGCCGACACTGTCAACTTCGCCAGTGCTGAGAGTGTGCTTCAGAGGCACACTCTCGACATCCCCGCAGGTCGAGAGTGGCGACGAGACATGAACCTGGTCAATCTCGAAGGCCTGATCCGATTGGTCAACGGCTGCACGAAGCCCGAGTCCCAGCCGTTCAAGGTATGGGTCTCCGAAGTCATCGCCACCATCCAGCGCGACGGCTCCTACTCCCTGGAACCGGCCGTCGTACAACCCGCCCCCGCCGGCTGCACGGCCTACGTCATGCCCCAGCAGGTCGCCGACGCCCTCGTCGGGCTGGAACAACGGAGCATCCGGACAGACGACTTGCTCCGGCAGATCAACAACAGCCAGACCGCCATCGTCGAGGTGCTGCGGGACATCGCCCAGACCCTCCGGCGACCGGTCCCGGCCCGTCCAGGCACCGGAGTTGACGCCCGAGCAACTCCTGATCAACTGGAAGACCAGGAACCTGGTCGTCACCGAGGACATCCACAGGGTGGCCGCCCATCTGGCGCCGGTACTGCTGCATGGCGGGGCCGACTACAGCGTGGAGGAGATCGCCGTGTGCACCGGGCTGACGCCCGACCGTGTCCGCGACTCCTTGGAGTTGCTGTCCGAGCACGGGTGCGTCCGGCAGGTGGGCCGGGCTCCGGACGGCGCACCGTTCTACGTGCTGCCGTAGCGCGGTAGCACCTACGTAGACAGGCCCGAAGCCGCAAAACTAGATTGCGGCTTCGGGCCTGCGTCGTACCGTACCGGACTTACAGCCCGCCCTCAGTCATTCCGTGCACGGCCGGGATCGTCCCCAGCCGTCCCTTCTGGAAGTCGTCGAACGCCTGCTGGAGTTCCTCACGGGTGTTCATGACGAACGGGCCGTAGTGGGCCATCGGTTCACGGATCGGGCGGCCGCCCAGCAGGACGACCTCCATGTCCGGGGTGTGAGAGTCCTGCTTCTCGTCCGCGCGGACCGTCAGGGAGCCACCGGCGCCGAACACCGCGGTCTGACCCAGGTGGATCGGCCGGCGCTCCGCCCCCACCGAACCGCGACCCGCCAGCACGTACGCCAGACCGTTGAAGTCCTCGCGCCACGGAAGAGTGATTTCGGCACCGGGCGCCACCGTCGCGTGGATCATCGTGATCGGGGTGTGGGTGACACCGGGGCCCTGGTGACCGTCCAGCTCACCGGCGATGACACGGAGCAGCGCGCCACCGTCCGGCGTCGACAGCAGCTGCACGTTGCCGCCCCGGATGTCCTGGTACCGCGGTGCCATCATCTTGTCCTTGGCAGGCAGGTTCACCCACAGCTGGAGGCCGTGGAAAAGGCCGCCGGACATGACGAGGGCCTCCGGCGGCGCCTCGATGTGGAGAAGACCCGAGCCGGCCGTCATCCACTGGGTGTCGCCGTTGGTGATGGTGCCGCCACCGCCCTGCGAATCCTGGTGGTCGAAGATCCCGTCGATGATGTACGTGACGGTCTCGAAGCCGCGGTGCGGGTGCCAGGGCGTCCCCTTCGGTTCGCCCGGCGCATAGTCCACCTCGCCCATCTGATCCATCATGATGAACGGATCAAGGTGGCGGTAATGGATCCCGGCGAACGCCCTGCGCACCGGGAATCCCTCGCCCTCGAAGCCACTCGGCGCGGTCGTCACGCCGAGGACGGGACGGGCCACCGCTTCCGCCGTCGCGGTCACGCGCGGCAGGGTCAGCGGGTTGTCGACAGTCACTGCAGGCATGTCGGTACCTCCTTGTGGAACGAGTTTAGTTGAGCATTGAACTTTCTGCCACCTCTAACGGCAGAAGCCCGGAGGGCATTCCCTCCAGGCTTCCAAGACCTCGCTCCCCCTGAAGAGGTCAGGCGGCGAGCTCCGGTTCCCGATCGGCGATCTTCTCCGGTGCGGGCCGGTCCGCACGCATCACCAGCGTCGCCAGCAGCGCCGCCGCCAGGACGCCGATCGCGCTGACCGTGAAGGTCGTCGACATGGAGGCGGTGAAGGCCTCGCGGGCCGCCGCCGCCAGCGCCGGGTCCTTCAGGGCTACCGCTCCGGCTATCGAGTGCCTCGCCTGCTCTGGCGTCCCCTCGGGCATCCGGTCCGCGAAGCCGCTCGACAGGAGCGAACCGAGGATCGCGATGCCCAGTGCGGTGCCGGCCTGCTGGACGGTGTCGTTCAGCGCCGAGCCGACGCCCGCCTTGTCCTCGGGGATGGTGCCCATCAGGGCCGCCACCGCGGCGGGCATCGCCAGGCCCGCGCCGAGACCGAGCAGGCCGAGCGCGACCGCCGGGACGGTGAAGCCGGAGTCCGCCGAGACCGTGGTCAGCAGGGCGAAGCAGGCGACCATCACCAGCATGCCCGCGAGGATCACCCACCGGTTGCCGTACTTGGCGGCGAGCTTGGCCCCCACGCCGTTGCCCACCAGGGCCGTGACCGCAAGCGGCAGGAAGGCCAGGCCCGCCTTGACCGGTGAGTAGCCGAGCACGAACTGGAGGTACTGGGTGAGGACGAGCAGCAGTCCGCCGTTGCCCGTCTGGACCAGGGCCAGGGAGAGCGAACCGCCGCTGAAGTTGCGGTGCTTGAAGAGGTCCAGCGGGACCATGGGGGACGTGGTGCGGTTCTCCCAGATGACGAAGCCGGTCAGGGAGACGAGGGCCACGGGGAGGGCTGCGGTCCACATGCCGTGCTGCGGGAGCTCGATGATCCACCAGACCAGGGCGGTCATCCCGGCGGCCGACAGCACCGCGCCCAGCGGGTCGGCCTTCTGCCAGGGCGCTTTCGACTCCGGCATCAGGGTCAGGCCGGCGATGATCGCGAGGGCGACGACCGGCACGTTGAGGAGGAAGATCGACTGCCAGGAGAAGTGGTCGATCAGGAGGCCGCCGAGCACCGGGCTGCCGACCAGGCCGAGCATCGCGACCGAGCTCCAGGCCGCCATCGCCCTGCCGCGCTCGTCCTCGTCGAAGACGGTGATGAGGATGGAGAGTGTGGACGGCATGATCAGCGCGCCGCCGACGCCCATCGCGACGCGGACGCCTATCAACTCGCCGGGGGTGGTGCACCAGATCGCGGCCAGTGAGGCGGCCCCGAAGAGCAGGAGTCCGATCAGCATCACCTTGCGGCGGCCGAACCGGTCGCCGAGGCTGCCCGAGGTGAGCAGCAGGCCGGCGAAGACCAGGATGTAGGAGTCCAGGATCCACTGGGTGTCCTGGGCGCCGGCTCCGATCTCCTCGCTCATGACCGGTACCGCGACGGTGAGCGCCATGCTGTCGACGACGAGTACCAGGCTGCTCAGGCAGAGCACGACCAGGATCCACCAGCGGCGTGGGTTGCGGACTTCCAGGGTGTTCATGGCGGTTCCCCTCCGGCTTCGTGACACCGTTCCCTCGATGCGAACACTGTACGCAGAACGGAACGACGTACGCAAGCGCTGCTTGTTGTACGCTGGGCGCGAACGTCGTACGCAGCAGGTCGGGCCACAAGATCAGGAGTACCGATGGCGACGAGGCCGACCCCCATCCCCTCCGTCTGGGCCCGCCCGCAACGGGAGCCCGACCAGCCGGCGCTCAGCCGTGCCGCGATCGTGCGCGAGGCGATCGTGATGCTGGACGCGGAGGGGGTCGAAGCGCTGAGCATGCGCAAGCTGGCCACCCGACTGAACGCCGGTGCGGCCTCCCTCTACCGGCACGTCGCCACGAAGGACGAGCTGATGGAGCTGGCGGTGGACGAGGTCGCCGCGGAGATCCACGTCCCGTCGGCCGACGGCGCCGACTGGCGGGCGGCCGTCTCGGAGGCGGCCCGCTCCTTCCGTACGACGGCCCTGCGGCACCCGTGGCTGCCGCCGGTCCTCGGCCAGGCGGGCCTGGCCTACCTGGGCCCCAACCTCATGTCCTACTCGGAGCGGCTGGCGGCCCTGTTCACGGCCGCCGGGTTCCCGGATCCCGGCACGGCGATCGACGCGGTGCTGTCGTACGTGATCGGCATGAGCACCACGGAGGCCGCCTGGCTCACCACGGTCAGCCGCTCCGGCGACTCCGAGTCGGGCCTCATCGCCCGCCTTCTCCCCGCGGTGCAGCAGGCCACGGCGCCCCACAGCCATCTGGCCCAGGGCTACGCCGAGACCGAGGAGGCGGTCACGACGGACCCGGCGGCCCTGAGGGAGGCCAAATTCGAGGCCGCCCTGGAGATCGTCCTGGACGGCCTGTCACTGCGCCTGGAAGCGCCGGGATCCTGACGGCGACGCGGTGATCGCGGAGCGCCTCGGCCGCCCGGGCACGCGCTAGCCGTACATCCTGCGCATCGCGAACTCGACCATCTGCTCCACGGCCTTCGCGTCGAAGACGATCCGGTGCTCCCCCTCCATGTCGAGAACGAAGCCGTAGCCCGTCGGCAGCAGGTCGAGGACCTCCGCGCCGGTGATGACGAAGTACTTGGACTCCTTGCCCGCGTACCGCCGCAGTTCCTTGAGCGTGGTGAACATGGGGATCACCGGCTGCTGGGTGTTGTGCAGGGCGAGGAACCCGGGGTTGTCGCCGCGCGGGCAGTAGACCTTGGACGTGGCGAAGACCTGCTGGAAGTCCTCCGCCGACATCTGTCCGGTGGTGAAGGCACGCACCGCGTCCGCGAGGGAGGGCGGGGACGGCTCGGGGTACAGCGGCGGCTGCTGGCCGTACCCGCCCACACCGCCGGCCATGGGCTGCTGTGGCGGGACGCCGTACTGCTGCTGGGCACCAGCGTTCTGGTCGTAGCCGTACATGGGCGTAAGCGTACCGAGGGGGGCGGGCGCCGCGGGCGGCTACCGGCACCCGGGAAACCGACAGCGACCCGACAGCCGCCGGCCCTGGGTTGCGGCGTCTGCCGCTCGTAGCGTCGGTTCATGCGCAGACACGGCGACGACGAGGTCCACGAGCACGACCGAGGGCTCTCCTACGACCTTCCCATGCTCGCCCGCCGACGGATGATCCGGCTCCTGGCGGGAGCGGGGGCGGGGGCCGCGGTGGGGGCGGGCCTGGCGGCCCTGGCGGGCTGCACCGCCGAGGGCACCCCTTCTTCCGCGGCGGACCCCGCGGCCGACTGCGCCGGCGTTCCCGCGGAGACCGCGGGCCCTTACCCGGGCGACGGCGCGAACGGCGTGAACGTGCTGAAGGAGAGCGGGGTCGTCCGCAGCGACATCACCGGGAGCTTCGGCGACTCGGCGGGCGGCACCGCCGAGGGCGTCCCCCTGGCCTTCACGCTCACCGTGGTGGACGCGGCCTCCGGCTGCGGGACCCCGAGGAAGGGCGCGGCCGTCTACGTCTGGCACTGCGACCGGGAGGGCGGCTACTCCCTGTACACCGAGGGGGTCGCCGACGAGAACTACCTGCGCGGGGTCCAGGAGACCGACGAGCGGGGGGAAACACCTTCACCAGTGTCTTTCCCGGCTGCTACACCGGCCGCTGGCCGCACATCCACTTCGAGGTCTACGGCAGTCTCCGGGACGCGACGAGGGCCACCGCGATCACGAACACCTCGCAGCTCGCGCTGCCGAAGGACGTCTGCGAGACGGTGTACGCGACCGCGGGCTACGAGCGGAGCGTGGACCACCTCGGCCGGCTCTCGCTGGAGTCGGACAGCGTCTTCCGCGACGGCCACGACCAGCAGCTCGCGACGGTGAGGGGAAGCGTGGAGGAGGGGTACAACGCCACGCTGACCATCGCGGTGTGAACCGTCACAGATGGCCGGTTCGGGGTTGCGACTTATTACCGACGGGTAGCATCATCGTAGCTACTTGTTGGTACGTGAACTAGCGCGAGGAACCAAGTGCCTCGCCGAACTCTTAACGGAGCCGTCGCCATGGGGCACTACAAGTCGAATCTGCGCGACATCGAGTTCAACCTCTTCGAAGTACTCGGGCGCGACAAGCTGTACGGCACCGGGCCCTTCGCGGAGATGGACGTCGACACCGCGAAGAGCATCCTGGAGGAGCTGACCCGCCTCTCGGAGAACGAGCTGGCGGAGTCCTTCGCGGACGCCGACCGCAACCCGCCGGTCTTCGACCCCGAGACGAACACCGCGCCGGTCCCGGCGTCCTTCAAGAAGAGCTACAAGGCCTTCATGGACTCCGAGTACTGGCGGCTGGGCCTGCCCGAGGAGATCGGCGGCACCACCTCGCCCCGCTCCCTGATCTGGGCCTTCGCCGAGCTGATCCTGGGCGCCAACCCGGCCGTCTGGATGTACTCCTCGGGCCCCGCGTTCGCCGGCATCCTCTTCGAGGAGGGCAACGAGGTCCAGAAGCACATCGCCAAGGTCGCCGTGGAGAAGCAGTGGGGCTCCACGATGGTCCTCACCGAGCCCGACGCGGGCTCCGACGTCGGCGCCGGCCGCACCAAGGCGGTCCAGCAGGAGGACGGCTCCTGGCACATCGAGGGCGTCAAGCGCTTCATCACGTCCGGTGAGCACGACATGGAGGAGAACATCCTCCACTACGTGCTCGCGCGGCCCGAAGGCGCCGGTGCCGGCACCAAGGGGCTGTCCCTCTTCCTCGTGCCCAAGTACCTCTTCGACTTCGAGACCGGCGAGCTGGGCGAGCGCAACGGCGTGTACGCGACCAACGTCGAGCACAAGATGGGCCTGAAGGCCTCCAACACCTGCGAGATGACCTTCGGCGACCGCCACCCCGCCAAGGGCTGGCTCATCGGCGACAAGCACGACGGCATCCGCCAGATGTTCCGCATCATCGAGTTCGCGCGGATGATGGTCGGCACGAAGGCGATCTCGACGCTGTCGACGGGCTACCTGAACGCGCTGGAGTACGCCAAGGAGCGCGTCCAGGGTCCCGACCTGGCGAACTTCATGGACAAGACCGCGCCCAAGGTCACCATCACGCACCACCCCGACGTGCGCCGCTCGCTGATCACGCAGAAGGCGTACGCGGAGGGCATGCGCGCCCTGGTGCTGTACACGGCCTCCATCCAGGACGAGATCCAGGTCAAGGAGGCGGCGGGCGAGGACATCAAGGCGCTGGAGGCGCTGAACGACCTGCTCCTGCCCATCGTCAAGGGCTACGGCTCGGAGAAGGGCTACGAGCAGCTCGCCCAGTCGCTGCAGACCTTCGGCGGCTCCGGCTTCCTGCAGGAGTACCCGATCGAGCAGTACATCCGCGACGCCAAGATCGACACCCTGTACGAGGGCACCACCGCGATCCAGGGCCAGGACTTCTTCTTCCGGAAGATCGTCCGCAACCAGGGCGCCGCGCTGAACTCGCTCGCCGAGGACATCAAGAAGTTCCTGGCGCTCGGCACCGGCGGCGAGGTGCTCGCGGACGCCCGCGAGCACCTCGCCAAGGCGGCCGTCGAGCTGGAGGCCATCGTCGGCCTGATGCTGACCGACCTCGCGGCCACCGAGCAGGACGTCAAGAACATCTACAAGGTGGGCCTGAACACCACCCGCCTGCTGATGGCCTCGGGTGACGTGGTCGTCGGCTACCTGCTCCTCAAGGGCGCCGCGATCGCCGCCGAGAAGCTGGAGACCGCCTCCGCCAAGGACAAGGCGTTCTACACCGGCAAGATCGCTGCCGCGAAGTTCTTCGCGGCCAACGTCCTGCCCGGCGTGACCCTGGCCCGCAAGGTCGCCGAGGGCGTCGAGCTGGACCTGATGGAGCTGGACGAGGCCGCGTTCTAGGACACACCTGTACAGCTGCACACCCACCGTACGAGAGCCCGCTCCCATCGCCGGAGCGGGCTCTCGTACGTCGTTAAGGTGAACCCCATGAGCGCACCCCACCGCTTCGACCGCGGCCACACCGACGACCTCATGACCTTCCTGGCGGCGAGCCCCACGCCGTACCACGCGGTGGCGAACGCCGCCGAGCGGCTGGAGAAGGCAGGCTTCCGCCAGGTCTCGGAGACGGACGCCTGGGAAGGGTCGAGCGGCGGAAAGTACGTGCTGCGGGGCGGCGCGATCATCGCCTGGTACGTCCCCGAGGGCGCGGCGCCCCACACGCCGTACCGCATCGTCGGCGCGCACACCGACTCCCCGAACCTGCGGGTCAAGCCGCAGCCGGACAGCGGAGCGCACGGCTGGCGCCAGGTCGCCGTGGAGATCTACGGCGGTCCCCTGATGAACTCCTGGCTCGACCGTGACCTGGGGCTGGCCGGCCGGCTGACCCTGCGGGACGGTTCGACGCGGCTGGTGAACGTGGACCGGCCGCTGCTGAGAGTGCCCCAACTCGCGATCCACCTGGACCGCGCGGTGTCGTCGGACGGGCTCAAGCTCGACAAGCAGCGCCATCTGCAGCCCGTCTGGGGCCTCGGCAACGACGTGCGCGACGGCGACCTGATCGCCTTCCTGGCCGAGGAACTGGGGCTCGGCGCGGGCGAGGTGACCGGCTGGGACCTGATGACGCACTCCGTGGAGGCACCTGCCTACCTGGGCCGGGACAAGGAGCTGGTGGCCGGCCCGCGGATGGACAACCTGCTGTCCGTGCACGCGGGGGTGGCCGCCCTGGCCGCGGTGTCGAGCGGCTCGGAGCCGTCGTCCATCCCCGTCCTCGCCGCCTTCGACCACGAGGAGAACGGCTCGCAGTCGGACACCGGCGCGGACGGGCCGCTGCTCGGCGGGGTCATGGAGCGGTCGGTGTTCGCGCGCGGCGGGTCGTACGAGGACCGGGCGCGGGCCTTCGCGGGGACGGTCTGTCTGTCCTCCGACACCGGGCACGCCGTGCACCCCAACTACGCGGAGCGGCACGATCCGACGCACCACCCGCGGGTCAACGGCGGCCCGATCCTGAAGGTCAACGTCAACAACCGCTACGCCACGGACGGTTCGGGCCGTGCCGTGTGGGCCGCCGCCTGTGAGCGGGCGGACGTGCCCTTCCAGTCCTTCGTGTCCAACAACTCCATGCCCTGCGGCACGACCATCGGCCCGATCACCGCGGCCCGGCACGGCATCAAGACCGTCGACATCGGCGTGGCGATCCTGTCGATGCACAGCGTGCGGGAGTTGTGCGGCGCGGACGACCCGCATCTGCTGGCGAACGCTCTGGTCGCGTTCCTGGAGGGGTAGTTCGCGCGAAGTGGGGGTACCCGGAGGTCCGGGCCGGAACTACCGGACCGGACAGGGAGGCGACACTCATGGGCCTCGGCGGGTGCATCATCCTCATCGCCGTGGGAGCAATCCTCACGTTCGCCACCGACTGGCACATGCAGGGGGTCAACCTCGACCTGGTCGGTGTGATCCTGATGATCGTGGGACTGATCGGCGTGACGACGTTCAGCAGCATCGCCCGGCGTCGGCGTGTGGTGGTACCGCCCACCACGTCGACGGTCGTGGAGGAGCGCCGCGACGGATACTCCGACGGATACGGCGTGTAGACAGATACGGCGTATAGACAGATTTGGCGCGCGGACGAATACAGCGCGTAAGGGGCATCGAGCGGGACGACGGACGCACAGGGCGTCCGGAGACAACTGTGAGCATTCCGTGATCACAGTTGTCTTGTCCGCTTGTGTGGAAATAGTGAAAACTCGGGATCCTTGAGAGCCCGGGGGGTCTGCAGTGCCGGGCGTGAACCACCAGCGCACCCGGGGGCTCCCCGTGCTCCACCCCACGACAACCGTCGTGGCGCCCGATCCGAGATCAGCGCGCCCCCACCGGCACGCCGCTCGCCGCGCCCACGCCGCCCCCGACGAACTCGACCTCCCGCTGCGCCTGGTGGCGCTGATACCGGCCCACAACGAACAGGACCGCATCGCCGACGCGATCCAGGGCCTGTGGCGGCAGACCCGGCGCCCCGACCTGATCGTGGTGGTCGCCGACAACTGCACCGACGCCACCGCCGAGATCGCCGTCGCGCACGGCGCCCGGGTCTTCGCCACCGAGGGCAACACGCACAAGAAGGCCGGCGCCCTCAACCAGGCCATCGCCTGGGTGCTGCCCCATCTCGAGGACCGCGACCTGCTGTTGGTGCAGGACGCCGACACCGTGCTCAACCCCTCGTTCAGCGAGACGGCGATCGGCACCTTCAACCGCAAGGTCGGCGCCGTCGGAGGGGTCTTCTACGGCGAGGACGGCGGCGGACTGCTCGGACTGCTCCAGCGCATGGAGTTCCACCGCTACGCCTGGGAACTGGAGCGCACCGGCGGCAAGGCCCAGGTCCTCACCGGCACCGGCACCATGTTCCGCGCCCGCGTCCTGCGCGAGGTGCGAGCTGCCCGCCGCGCCGGGCAGCTCGGCGGCGGCCAGGCCTACTACAGCCTCGCCTCGCTCACCGAGGACGACGAGATGACCAAGGCGATCAAGACCCTCGGCTACCGGGCCATGTCCCCGGCCGGCTGCGCGGTCACCACCGAGATCATGCCCACCCTGGGCAAGCTGTGGCACCAACGGCTGCGCTGGCAGCGCGGCGCCCTGGAGAACCTGCGCGACTACGGCTGGACACGTGTCACCGCCCGCTACTTCATGCAGCAGCTCCTCATGGGCTTCGGCGCGCTGTCCTTCCTGGTCTACCTGACCTACATGGTCACCTACACCACCCTGTACGGCTGGCCCGGCTTCTCCCCCTTCTGGACCGCGATCGGGCTCGTCTTCGTGGTCGAGAAGACGGTTTCCGTACGCCGGGCGGGACCACGTGCCGTGCTGGTGGCGGCGCTCATGGTGCCGGAGATGCTCTACGACCTTTTCCAGCACGCCGTCTACTTCACCTCGCTGTGGGGCCTGTTGCGCCGCAGCGAGGAGAAGTGGGTGGCGACGTAACCCTCGGTATGTACCCCTCATAGGAGAAAAGCGCATGTACGGAAGAGTGATCGGTGCCGGCACGACCGGTGCCGGAGGCGCCACGTTGGCCGCGACCGGGCTGTGGCTGAACAGCATGGCGATGCTGGTGACCGCCACGACCCTGGTGGCGGCGGGGGTGGCGCTGTTCAAGTTGGTCCCGCGCAGGCGGTAGGGGCCGCTACGGGCTCTGGTCCATCCCGGCGAGGATCAGCGCCAGCCGGTCCGTCCCCGAAGGTGTCAGACGGACCGGGACTCCCCAGTCCTGCTGGTGGACATGACAGGCCGGGTACTCGTTCGCCAGGTCGTCGTCGCAGGACGCGGCCATGGCCGAGATGTGCAGGACGCCCTGCTCGATCGCGGGGTTCAGGTCGAGGGTGCGGAACAGCTCTGTTCCCGCACCCTCGCCGTCTTTCAGCAGCTCGGGCGGGGTGGCGGAGACCAGGAGGCGGGTCGAGGGGCCGTATCTGGTGTCCGGCTTCTGGCCCGCCGGGGCCTGGAAGACCACGTCCAACCGAAGCCTGCCCGGAGCCACTTCGGTGGCCGCGCGCCGGGTGCGATGGGACGTCGACTCGACGCGTACGGCCTCCTCGGGCAGCCTGAGCCGGGTCAGCCGGTGCCGGGCCGACTCGACGACCACGATCTCCTCCCCGACCAGGACCGCGTCGCTCGGTTCCCGCAGATCCGTGGCGAGGGTGGTGACCTCACCGCGGCGCCGTCGCGGTGCCCGAAGTCGAAGAGACCGGTGCCGACGGCGGTGTGGACGACCCCGTCCGGGTCCACCCAGCGCAGGGCGGAGGTCTCGGAGTCGGCGAGCCACAGGCGTTCGCCGTCCGCCGCCACGGCCAGGCCGGAGGGCTGGGCGAACCAGGCCTCGGCGCCGGGCCCGTCGACCAGGCCCTCGTTGGTGGTGCCGGCGACGGCCGCGACGGTCTCGTCGCCCGGGTCGTAGGCCCACAGCTGGTGGACGCCCGCCATCGCGATCCACACCAGGCCGCGCCACACCGCCACGTCCCACGGGGAGGACAGATCCGTCTCGCGCGCGAGGCCGGCGGTGGGGGAGCCCCGCCACCACTGGCGTCCGGTGCCGGCCAGGGTGGTGACCTCGCCGGTGCCGAGGTCGAGGCGGCGCAGGGCGTGGTTGACGGTGTCGGCGACCACCACGGAGCCCTCGTCCAGGAGGGCGAGCCCCTGCGGTTCGTTGAAGCCGGCCGTCTCCGCCGTACCGTCGGCGAAGCCGCGCGCCGGAGCCGATCCGCCGTACGACGCTCTCGCCGTCCGCCGCGAGCTCCACCAGCTGGTGCCGGGTGGTGTCGCTGACCAGGAGGTTCCCGGACGGCAGCAGGAGCGCCTTGCCCCGGAAGCGCAGGGTGGTCGGCTCGGGCTCGGGCGCCACGTACGGCCCGTCGCCGCGCCGGAGGGTGCCCTTCGCCCCGTGCTCCGCCTCCAGCTCCGTCACCAGCCGCTCGATCGCGTGCACATGGCCCTCACCGGCATGCTGCGCGACCACGCCCCGCGAGGAGCGGTCTGGGGACGGCCGCGAACCGCCGCGCGCGTGTGCGGCGCGAGACGGGACTCAGCCCGTCGGCCTATCGGCGGCGTTTCGGGACCGGCGCCGGGGAAGCGGTAACGGCATGAGATTCCTCGTACGCGACCGGCTGCTCGGCATCGGTGACGACTACTGGATCGAGGACGACCGGGGCAACAAGGTCTTCCTCGTCGACGGCAAGGCCATGCGGGTCCGGGACACCTTCGAACTGAAGGACACCCGCGGGCGGGTCCTGATCGACATCCACCAGAAGATGTTCGCGCTGCGCGACACGATGGTGATCGAGCGGGACGGCGAGCCGCTGGCGACGATCAAGAAGAAACGCCTGTCGCTGCTGCGCAACCACTACCGGGTGGCCCTCGCCGACGGCAGCACCGAACTCGACGTCAGCGGCAAGATCCTCGACCGGGAGTTCGCCGTCGAGTACGACGGGGAGCTGCTCGCGGTGGTCTCGCGGCGCTGGCTGCACGTCCGGGAGACCTACGGCGTCGACATCGTCCGCGAAGACGCGGATCCGGCGCTGCTCATCGCGGTGGCGGTGTGCGTGATCCACCTCGCGGAGAAGGAGCGGGAGGACGACTGACGCGGCGGGCGGGGGCGGCTGACGCGGCGACGGGGATTCAGAGCACCCGGTCCTTCAGGGCCGGGAACTGTTCCCTGGTCACGGCCACCTTCCCGGGGTCGAACTCCACGGTGAGGACCTCCTCGGCGGCGCCCGCCTCCGCGAGGACCTGGCCCCATGGATCCACCACGATCGAGTGACCGGCCTGCGGAACTCGCGCGTGCGTCCCGGCCGTTCCACAAGCGAGCACGAACGCCTGGTTCTCGACCGCCCGCGCCCGGGCCAGCAGCGTCCAGTGCTCCCGGCGGCGCTCCGGCCAGCCCGCCGGGATCACCAGGGTCTCGGCGCCCGCGTCGACGAGACCGCGGAAGAGTTCGGGGAAGCGGAGGTCGTAGCAGGTGGCGACGCCGAGGGTCGTCTCGGGCAGACGGACCGTCACCAGGTCCTCGCCCCGGCCCATCAGGACGGCCTCGCCCTTGTCGAAGCCGAAGCGGTGGATCTTGCGGTAGGAGGCGGCGCGTTCGCCGGAGGGGGAGAAGAGGAGGGAGGTGTTGTAGAGGGTGCCGTCCGGGGTCCGCTCGGGGATCGAGCCCGCGTGCAGCCAGACGCCCGCGTCGCTCGCGGCCTTCGCCATGACCTCGTGGGTCGGCCCTTCCAGGGGTTCGGCCTGGCCGGCGAACTCCTCGAAGGCGAACGCCCCGGTGGTCCACAGCTCGGGCAGCACGACGAGGTCGGCTCCGGCTTGTTCGCGTACGAGTGACGCCCCGCGAAGGCGACGCGTTTCGACCGATTCGTCCTCATCCACGGCGATCTGGATCAGAGAGGCGCGCACACTACCACCGTCCTGGCATTCGGGCCGTCCGTTACGGGCCTACGATCGTCACACGAAAGCACTGCCGGGGTGCCTCACAGCAGCGTAACTTAGCGTTCCAAGACACCCGCCGACAGCCACCACCTCCACTGGCAACGCCGCCATCACCAGCCCGTGCTCCGACCGCCGAGGGGTCCCGTTCCGTGAGTCTGCATTCCACCCTCCAGCCCTACGCCGACGCCTGGACCCACTCCATCGAAGCGATATCCGAGCTGGTGACCCCCCTCGTGGAGGGAGAGTGGAACCGCCGGACCCCGTGCCCGGGCTGGTCGGTGCGGGACGTGGTGTCCCATGTCATCGGCCTGGACTGCGAGATGCTGGGCGACCCGCGCCCCATCCACTCACTGCCGCGCGACCTCTACCACGTCACCAACGAGTCCCAGCGGTACATGGAGATGCAGGTCGACGTCCGCCGTCACCACACGGCACCGGAGATGACCTCCGAGCTGGAGTACGTCATCATCCGCCGCAACCGCCAGCTGCGCAACGAGTCCCGCGACCCCGGCACGAAGGTACGCGGCCCGCTCGGCACCGAGCTGACCCTCGCTGATGCCATGCGTCAGCACGCCTTCAACGTCTGGGTGCACGAGCAGGACCTGCGTACCGCTCTCGGCCGGCCCGGCAACCTCGACTCCCCCGGCGCGCACATCGCCCGTGACGTCCTGCTCGCCGCGCTCCCCGACATCGTGGCCGTCAAGGCGGACGCGCCCCGCAGTTCGGCGATCGTGTTCGACGTCCACGGGCCCATCGAGTTCCTGCGCACCATCCGCGTCGACATCCAGGGGCGCGGCACTCTGGAGACCGCGCCCGCGCTCGGCCCGGCCGCCGCCCTCAGCCTCGACTGGGAGACCTACGTCCGCCTGGCCTGCGGCCGCGTGAGCGTGGAGGCGGCGGCGGACCGGGTGAAGGCGGAGGGCGACCCGGAACTGACGTCGGCGATCCTGCGGAACTTCACGGTGACGCGCTAGCGGACGGGTGCGGCCGGGACCGTTCCCGCTCTCGGCCGACCCGCCTGACGCGCGCTCGTCCAGGTCCGCTGACGCATGTTCAGGCGGGCACGTGGACCGTCTCCACCCGGCTCGCCACCAGCCGCTCGCGCTCCCGCCGGGCCGCCCGCCCGCGCAGCCGCAGGATCTGGCTGACGCCGAGCGCCTGGAGCACGAAGACGGAGGAGAAGGCGACGCTGTAGTTGTCGTCGGTCGCGTCCAGGAGCACACCGACGGCGAACAGGGTGGTCATCGACGCGACGAACCCGCCCATGTTGGTGATGCCGGACGCGGTGCCCTGCCGCTCAGGCGGGTTCGCCGGCCGCGCGAAGTCGAAGCCGAGCATCGACGCGGGACCGCACGAGCCGAGCACCACGCACAGCACGACCAGCAGCCACATCGGCGCCCGCTCGCCGGGGTAGACCAGCGTGGCCGCCCACAGCAGCGCCGTCGCCCCCACGGTCCCGAGCGCGAGCGGCAGCCGCGCCCCGTGGTGCCGGGCGACGACCTGGCCGTAGACCAGGCCGACGACCATGTTGGACAGCACGACGAGCGTGAGCAGTTCGCCCGCCACCGCCCGGGACAGTCCCTGCGCCTCGACGAGGAACGGCAGGCCCCACAGCAGCAGGAACACCATCGCCGGGAACTGGGTCGTGAAGTGCACCCACAGCCCGAGCCGGGTGCCGGGCTCGCGCCAGGACGCGGCGATCTGCCGCCGCACATAGGCCGCGCCCTGGTGCGGGAACGGCTCCGGTTCGTGCCCCTCGGGGTGGTCCTTGAGGAAGAGGAGCAGCAGCACCAGCACCACGACGCCCGCGAGTGAGCTGCCCGCGAACGCGGGCGTCCAGCCGATGCCGTGCAGCAGCCGGGCCAGCACCAGAGTGGAGACCAGGTTGCCCGCCATGCCGGCGAGTCCGGCGAGCTGAGCGACCAGCGGTCCGCGCCGGGCCGGGAACCAGCGGCTGCCCAGGCGCAGCACGCTGATGAAGGTCATCGCGTCGCCGCAGCCGAGCAGGGCGCGCGAGGCGAGGGCGGTGCCGTACGACGGTGAGAACGCGAAGCCGAGCTGCCCCGCCGTGAAGAGCACCACGCCGAGCGTCAGCACCTTCTTGGTGCCGAGCCGGTCGACGAGCAGCCCGACGGGTATCTGCATGCCGGCGTAGACGAGGAGCTGGAGGATCGAGAAGGTCGACAGGGCCGAGGCGTTCACCTGGAAGCGGTCGGCCGCGTCCAGGCCGGCGACCCCGAGGGACGTACGGAAGATGACCGCGACGAAGTAGACGGAGACGCCGGTGCCCCACACGGCCATCGCGCGCCGGCCGCCCGGAGGGTCACCCGGAAGAGCGGACCTGTTCATCGGACCTCACCCCGGGCGAGGTGGGAGAACCACTCGACATGCCCGTGAATCAGACCTACGACCGCCTCCGCGTCGCCGGAGCGCAGTGCCCGCAGGATCTGCTCGTGCTCGATGAGGGTCTTGGAGAGGCGGTCCGGGTGGGCGTGCATGACGGCGACGCCCATCCTGAGCTGGCGGTCGCGGAGCTGGTCGTAGAGCCGGTTCAGAATCTCGTTGCCGCCGCTGCGCACGATCTCGGCGTGGAAACAGCGGTCGGTGACGGCGGCGCCGGCCAGGTCCCCGGCGGCGGCCTGCTCCTTCTGCCGCGCGAGCAGCTCCTCCAGGCGCGCGATGAGCCGGGGGGACGCTGGTACGGCCTTGCGGGCGGCGTGTCCCTCGACGAGCTGGCGGGTCTCGACGACGTCGGCGATCTCCTGGGCGGAGACGGGCAGGACCAGCGCCCCCTTTTTCGGGTAAAGCTTGATCAGCCCCTCGACCTCAAGGCGGAGCAGCGCTTCTCGAACGGGCGTGCGGGAAACCCCGACGGCCTCGGCGAGCTCGCCCTCGGTGAGCAAGGTCCCGCCCTCGTAACGGCGTTCCAGGACAGCCTGCTTGACGTGGGCGTAGACGCGGTCGGCGGCGGGAGGCTGTTTCACGGCCAGGCTCATGCCGACAGCATAGATACAACACGTACGCATGGAGCATGCGTCCACCATGCGGACCTGTGTACCAACGGTGTCACAGAAGGCACCCCCGGCCGCTTCACCCCACAACCATTCGTGCTACATACGTGTCTCATGCGTGCGGCCCCCTTTCTCCCCCTCAACTCGGCCGCACCTCAGGGGCATTCAACATAATCGGGGTATTTCAGTTGATTACCGCCATCACCGGCACCAAGGGCAGCCGTATCCGCAGAGCCACCGCGGTCAGCATCACCGCGGGCGCCATGCTCGCGACCGGCGCCCTGGCCGCCGCGCCGGCGCAGGCCGCCACCGCGCCCTCGATCGTGGCCAAGGGCGGCTACGTCATGAACAACGCGACCGCGAAGACGCTGTACACCAAGGCGGCGGACACCAAGCGTTCCACGGGCTCCACCACCAAGATCATGACCGCGAAGGTCGTGCTGGCGCAGTCGAACCTGAACCTGGACAAGAAGGTCACGATCCAGAAGGCGTACAGCGACTACATCGTCGCGAACAACGCCTCGCAGGCCCACCTCATCGTCGGCGACAAGGTGACCGTCCGTCAGCTGCTGTACGGCCTGATGCTGCCGTCGGGCTGCGACGCCGCGTACGCGCTCGCCGACACCTACGGCACCGGCTCGACGCGTGCCGCACGCGTGAAGTCGTTCATCAGCAAGATGAACAAGGCCGCCACGGACCTCGGCCTGCGGAACACGAAGTTCGACTCGTTCGACGGCATCGGCAACGGCAACAACTACTCGACTCCGCGCGACCTGACGAAGATCGCCAGCAGCGCGATGAAGAACTCCACGTTCCGCACGGTCGTGAAGACGAAGAAGTACACGGCGAAGACCATCACCAAGACGGGCTCCACCCGCACGATGGCGGCGTGGACCAACACCAACGGCCTGCTCAGCAGCTACAGCGGCACCATCGGCGTGAAGACCGGCTCCGGCCCCGAGGCCAAGTACTGCCTCGTCTTCGCCGCCACCCGCAACGGCAAGACCGTCATCGGCACGGTCCTCGCCTCCACCTCGATCGCCCAGCGCGAGGCGGACGCGAAGAAGCTCCTCAACTACGGCTTCGCGACGATCGGCTGATCTCCGCACCTCACCAGGGGCCTGCCACGGCATCACCGGCGGGCCCCTTCGTCATGAAGGGACGGCCGCACACAGAGCGTGCGGCCGTCCCTTCAGTGCGGGGCGACTGGTCCACCGCGCGGGGTCACGCCCAGGTGATCAGTTTCTTCGGCTGCTCCAGGATCGCCGCCACATCGGCGAGGACCTTGGAGCCCAACTCCCCGTCGATCAGCCGGTGGTCGAAGCTCAGCGCCAGGGTGGTGACCTGGCGGGGCTTGACCTTGCCCTTGTGGACCCAGGGCTGGAGCTTGATCGCGCCGACGGCGAGGATCGCGGATTCGCCGGGCGGCAGGATGGGGGTGCCGGTGTCGACGCCGAAGACGCCGACGTTGGTGATGGTGACCGTGCCGCCCTGCATGGCGGTGGGGCTGGTGCGGCCCTCCTTGGCGGTGGTCACCAGTTCGCCCAGCTCCTGGGCGAGTTGGGGCAGCGCCTTGGCGTGGGCGTCCTTGATGTTCGGGACGATCAGGCCGCGCGGGGTGGCCGCGGCGATGCCGAGGTTGACGTAATGCTTGAGGACGATCTCCTGATTCGTCTCGTCCCAGGAGGCGTTGATGTCCGGGTTGCGCTTGATGGCGACCAGGAGGGCCTTGGCGATCAGCAGGAGCGGGTTGACCCGCAGGCCCGTGAAGTCCTTGTCCTGCTTGAGGTCCTCGACGAGCTTGAGGGTGCGGGTGACGTCCACCGTCACGAACTCGGTGACGTGCGGGGCGGTGAAGGCCGAGCCGACCATCGCCTGGGCGGTGGCCTTGCGGACGCCCTTGACGGGGACACGGGTCTCGCGGGCCGCGTCGTAGGAGGCGGCGGGCGCCGCCGGGACGGTGACTGGGGCCTGGGCCTGGGCCTGGGGCACCACAGGCGCGGGCACCGGTGTCTCGGTCGCGGTGACCGCCGCGTGGACGTCCTCGCGGGTGATGATGCCGTCCGGGCCGGACGGGATCACCGTGGTGAGGTCGACGCCCAGGTCCTTGGCCAGCTTGCGGACGGGGGGCTTGGCCAGTGGGCGGGACTGCCCGGCGGCGGCCGCGGGGACGGCCGGCGCGGTGGGCGCCGGGTCCGCGGGTGCTGGGCCGTGGCCGTTCAGCTCCGTCTGGATCGCCACCGACGCCTGCTGGATCGGCACCTCGGGCCCCTTGCGGGGACGCCGCTTGGTGGAGGAGGCGGCCACGCCGTAGCCGACCAGGACCGGCTGGCGGCCCTCCGGCTTCTTCTCAGGGGCGGCGGCGGGGGCGGCGGCGGCCGCGGGGACTTCAGCAGCCTCGGCCGGCGCCTCCGCGGGCGCCTTGCCGCTCACGTCGATCGCGATGATCGACGTGCCCACGTCGACCGTGGTGCCCTCGGGGAAGCGCAGGTCGCGCACCACCCCGTCGTAGGGGATGGGCAGTTCGACGGCCGCCTTGGCCGTCTCCACCTCGCACACCACCTGCCCGTCGGTGACCGTGTCGCCGACCTGGACGTACCACTTGAGGATCTCGGCCTCGGTCAGACCCTCGCCCACGTCGGGCATCTTGAACTCGCGTACGGACGCATCCGTCATCGTCGTCACGGCCCTCTCCTCAGTACGCCAGCGAGCGGTCGACGGCATCCAGTACCCGGTCCAGACTCGGCAGGTACTCCTCCTCCAGGCGCGCCGGCGGGTAGGGGGCGTGGTAGCCGCCGACCCGCAGCACGGGCGCCTCCAGGTGGTAGAAACACCGCTCGGTGATCCGGGCCGCGATCTCCGCGCCGGAGCCGAAGAACACCGGCGCCTCGTGCACCACCACCAGCCGCCGCGTCTTCTCCACCGAGGCCTGGATGGCGTCGAAGTCCAGCGGCGAGACCGAGCGCAGGTCCAGCACCTCCAGGTTCTTGCCCTCCTCGGCGGCCGCGTTCGCGACCTCCTGGCACAGCTTGACCATCGGGCCGTAGGCGACCAGCGTCAGATCGGTGCCCTCGCGCACGACCCGCGCCTTGTGCAGCGGGCCGGGGATCGCCTCGGTGTTGACCTCGCCCTTGTCCCAGTAGCGCCGCTTGGGCTCGAAGAAGATCACCGGGTCGTCGCTCTGGATGGCCTGCTGCATCATCCAGTACGCGTCCGACGCGTTCGACGGCGAGACCACCTTCAACCCCGCCACGTGCGCGAACAGCGACTCCGGGGACTCCGAGTGGTGCTCCACCGCGCCGATGCCGCCGCCGTAGGGGATCCGCACGACCACCGGCATCTTGACCTTGCCCAGCGACCGCGCGTGCATCTTCGCCAGCTGCGTGACGATCTGGTCGTAGGCCGGGAACACGAACCCGTCGAACTGGATCTCCACCACCGGCCGGTAGCCGCGCAGCGCCAGCCCGATGGCGGTGCCCACGATGCCGGACTCCGCGAGCGGGGTGTCCACGACCCGGCTCTCGCCGAAGTCCTTCTGCAGGCCGTCGGTGACCCGGAAGACACCGCCGAGCTTGCCGACGTCCTCACCCATGACCAGGACCTTGGGGTCGGTGTCCAGGGCCCGCCGCAGCGACTCGTTGATCGCCTTGGCCAGGGCCATGTTCTTGAATGTCACAGTCTCCGCCGCCATGATCAGGCCCCTTCCCCATCCGCGAACGACGCCTGGTAGGCGGCGAAACCGGCCCGCTCCTCGTCGACCAGCGCATGCCCGTCCGCATACGCGTGCTCGAAGATGGCGAAACGGTCCGGGTCCGGCATCGCACGGACCGCCTCACGCACTCGCCTGCCCAACGCCTCGGACTCGGTCTCCAGTTCCGCGAAGAATCCCTCGTCCGCGTGGTTTGCGGCCTCCAGGTACCGGCGAAGGCGCAGGATCGGGTCCTTCGCCTCCCACGCCTCGCGCTCCTCGTCGGCCCGGTACTTGCTCGGGTCGTCGGAGGTGGTGTGGGCGCCCATCCGGTAGGTGTACGCCTCGACGAGCGTCGGCCCCTCGCCCGCGCGGGCCCGCTCCAGCGCCCACTTGGTGACGGCCAGCGACGCGAGCACGTCGTTGCCGTCGACCCGTACGCCGGGGAAGCCGAAGCCCTGCGCGCGCTGGTAGAGCGGGACGCGGGTCTGCTTTTCGGTCGGCTCCGAGATGGCCCACTGGTTGTTCTGGCAGAAGAACACGACCGGGGCGTTGTAGACCGCGGAGAAGGTGAACGATTCAGCCACGTCGCCCTGGCTGGAGGCGCCGTCGCCGAAGTAGGCGATGACCGCGGAGTCGGCGCCGTCCTTGGCGATGCCCATCGCGTAGCCCGTGGCGTGCAGCGTCTGGGAGCCGATGACGATGGTGTAGAGGTGGAAGTTGTTGCTGTTCGGGTCCCAGCCGCCGTTGTTCACCCCGCGGAACATGCCGAGCAGGTTCGTCGGGTCGACCCCGCGGCACCAGGCCACGCCGTGCTCGCGGTAGGTCGGGAAGACGTAGTCGTCGTCGCGCAGCGCCCGTCCCGATCCGATCTGGGCGGCCTCCTGGCCGAGCAGCGAGGCCCACAGGCCCAGTTCGCCCTGGCGCTGCAGGGAGGTGGCCTCGGCGTCGAAGCGGCGGGTGAGCACCATGTCGCGGTAGAGGCCGCGAAGCTCTTCGGGGGTGATGTCGGCGACGTACTTGTCGTACTCGACGTTCTTGACGCGCTTGCCCTCGGGCGTCAGCAGCTGAACCAGTTCGGGCTTGGTGCTCGGGGACTTCCTCGTCCCGGCGCTGCGTCGCGGCTTGCGCGCGGCAGTGCTCTCCACGGTCACGTGTGCTCCTCCGTCGGTCCGGCCCCCGGGGTTGCCGGGTGACCAGTGCGGCTCACCTGTTCCCGACCCCCGGGCACGGGGTGGGTGCCACTCGGCCGGAACAGGCGTGACAGGTGCCCCGGCGAGCGCCCTGCAAGAATCACGTTACCCAGTGCTCCACATTTCTGTGAAACCCCCTTTGACCTGCGATTTTGCTTGGATTTCCAAGTAAATCGGAAAAGGGCCGAAGGGGTGCTGGTCACAGCCTTGCAGGAGGCCGGAGCAACGGCACGTTATCCCGTCTACCCAGGTCACCGGAAGACTTTCCGTGTCCGACTTCCCGGCCGCGCCCAGATGGAGAAATCAGGGTTTTTCTCCTCGACCACATGACATCGTCCGGCGGGGAGAGCCTCCTGGAGGGCGTCCCGTGACCGAAGCAGACCGAGCGCGACCCCCTGTGTCGATCTGTGACGTCCTGTGACAACGCCCAGCTCACAGCCCTGTGTCGTGCCCTAGCATCTGGCGCGTGCCGCGCTCTCCTGTACCACCCCTCATGCCTCACGCGCCCCCGCTGGGCGCCCTCCTCCGCCAGTACGCCGCGGGCTCCGCCCTCGCCTGCGATCCCGTCGACCAAGGTCTCCTCAACCGCGGCTACCGACTCCGCACGACCCGTGGGCGCTACTTCCTCAAGCACCACTTCGACCCCGAGACGGCCGCCCCCGAGGCGATCGCCCGCCAGCACCGCGCCACCCAGCGCCTGGCCGCCCTCGGTGTCCCGGTGGCCCCGCCCTTCCCCGCCCGGGACGGCCGCACGGTCGCGGTCGTCGGGGGCCACGCCTACGCCCTCCACCCCTGGATCGAGGGCCGCCACCGCCACGGCTCCCAGCTCACCGCCGCCCAGTGCGGCCGCCTCGGGGCACTGCTGGGCGTGGTGCACGCGAGTCTGGAGCGGGTGATGCCGCTCCAGGGGCGTGCGGGGACGGAGCAGAGTGCGCGGGCAGACGGGGGCGTACGAGGCGACGCAGGCGCCCCGGACACCGCGCCGCACCACCGCACCCCACTACCGCTGTGCCATGCCCCCGCTCGGGCCGCCGGCGCCCGCGCGGAAGAGCCGCACGCCGGTCACCCGACCGCCGAGGCCTCGGACCCCGACGCGGGTTCCGTCGACACGGGTCCCGTCGACGGAGGTGCCGACCCCGCCACCACCTTCGCCCTCATCGACGACCTGCTGGCGCGCGTGCGCCGGCACCGGCCCGCCGACTCCTTCGACGAGCTGGCCCGGCACCGACTGCTGGAGCGGCGGGCCCTGCTCGAACAGCACGTGGGGCGCCGGCCACCGCACAGCGGACCGGTGGGCTGGGTGCACGGGGACTTCCACCCGTTCAACCTGCTCTACCGGGGCGACGCCCCCGCCGCGATCGTCGACTGGGACCGGCTGGGCGTGAAGCCCCGCGCCGAGGAGGCCGTACGCGCCGCCGCGATCTTCTTCGTCCGGCCCGCGGGGACACTCGACCTGCCGAGGGTGCGGGCCTACGCGCGCGCGTACCGGCGTACGGCGGGAGCCACGCCCTCGGAACTCGCGGCGGCCGTGCACCGCGTGTGGTGGGAGCGTCTCAACGACTTCTGGATGCTGCGCTGGCACTACGAGCGCGGCGACACCCGCGCGGACCCCCAGTTCCCGGCGGCCTCGGCGCTGGTGGTGTGGTGGACACGGGAGTACGACGCGGTGTGCGACGCGTTCGCGGGCTGACGCGCGGTCCCGGAAACGGCACGCGCGCGTGGCCCCGGGAACGGGTGCCACGCGCGCGTGAGGCGTCGCGGTCGGTCAGGAATCGCCTCCGTCGCCGCCGCCCGGGCCTCCTACGAGGCCGCCGCCGGTCGGCTCCGCCGTGTTCGAGGGCTCGGCCGTGTCGGTGGGCTCCGGCGTGTCGGACGGCTCCGTCGCCGTCTCGGACGGCTGCGTCGCCGAGGGCGAAGGCGTGTAGGAGGGCGTGTACGACGGCGTATAGGACGGCGTGTAGCCGGAGCCGCCCGAGCTGCCGTTGTCGTCCGTGGACGTGTCGGTCTCCTCGCTCGTCGCCTCGTCGCTCGGCGTCTCGCTGGCCGTCTCGTCGTCGGTGGTCTTCGAGGTGGTCGGCGACACGGAGCTGCCGGTGCCGCCACCGTCTCCACCTCCGCCACCGTTGTTGAGCGCCAGGGCGACGCCCGCCGCGACGGCGATCACCGCGAGGACGGCGAGGATCCACAGCTTGCCGCGGCCGCTGCCCCGGTTGCCGTGTCCCTCGAAGCCGCCCTCGTCCCCGCCGCCGTAACCGGAGGGCAGGATCTGCTGCGGGATCTGGGTGGTGCCGGAGGCGGCGCCGGGGTGCGCCAGCACGCTGGTGCTCGCGAAGCCCGCGGCGGGCGTGCCGCGGCCGTCGTGCGCCGTCACCGGGCCGGTGTTCCAGGTGCCGGTGTGGCCGCCCTGGTCGTACAGCATCTGGAGCCCGTACTGGACGAGCCCGCGCATCTCCTCGGCCGTCTGGAAGCGGTCGTCCGGCTCCTTGGCGAGCGAGCGCATGACCAGACCGTCGAGCTCCGGCGGGACGGCGCCGGAGACCTGCGAGGGAGGCGTCGGGATGTCCTGGACGTGCTGGTAGACGACGGAGAGCGGGGTCTCGCCGGTGAACGGCGGCCTGAGTGCGAGGAGTTCGTACAGCAGACAGCCCGTGGCGTACAGGTCGGAGCGGTGGTCGACGGCCTTGCCGAGGGCCTGCTCCGGGGAGAGGTACTGCGGGGTGCCCATGACCATGCCGGTCTGCGTCATCGTCGTGGACGCGCCGTGCAGGGCGCGGGCGATGCCGAAGTCCATCACCTTGACCGCGCCGTTGTGGGTGATGATCACGTTGGCGGGCTTGATGTCGCGGTGCACGATGCCGTGCTGGTGCGAGTAGGCGAGCGCCTCCAGGACCCCGGAGACGATGATCAGGGCCTGCTCGGGCCCGGGCGCCTCGGCGTTGAGCAGCAGGTCCCGGATCGTCCGTCCCTCGACGATCTCCATGACGATGTACGGCACCGACTGACCGCCGACGAAGTCCTCGCCGGAGTCGTACACGGCGACGATCGCGTGGTGGTTGAGGCCGGCCACGGACTGGGCCTCACGTGTGAAGCGGGCCTTGGAGGTCGGGTCCTCGGCGAGGTCGGCGCGCAGCAGTTTGACCGCCACGGTGCGCCCGAGCCGTACGTCCTCGGCCGCGAACACCTCGGCCATACCGCCCCGGCCGAGTCTGCGGGTCAGCCGGTACCGGCCGTCCCCCACCAGTCCGCCGTTACCCCACAGCTCCGGCGCATCTGACATTCCGCCGCCAGTCGCCTCGGGGTCGGACGGGCCCTGAGCGCGCTGCTGCTGTGCCATCGGTCCTCGCCGTCGTTTCTGCCCGCGGTGCGCGCGGTGTTGTTACGGTCTCCGTCGGCCACGCTACAGCCTTCGCGCAAGCCGCCGGTCCGGGATGAGCCCGGGGACCGGCCCGAGACGGACCGGCCATCAAACCTGTACTACGTCTCAGCGTGCAAATTCTGTGTACCGGCCGTGGGGCAGCTGTAACGCCCGCACGACCTTTCTTTCTCTTACGGTCACGGAACGGGCACCGCGTCCGAAGAGCCGACGGTCAGGACTCCGTGGCCAAACTCACGAAAAGGAACCCGAACGAGCGTTTCCCAGCAGCGGCTTTCCCTCGGCGACACGAAGGGCCCGGCAGCGTCGGCTGCCGGGCCCTTCCTGGTCGGGGAATTACAGGTACGGTCCGCCTGAGCGGCCGCCCGCACGCGGGTCGATGCCGTCCTCCTGCCCGCCGACACCCGGCGGGAGGGCGCGGCGCATCTGCTCCAGCTGGGCCCGCGCGGCCATCTGCTGGGCGAACAGGGTGGTCTGGATCCCGTGGAAAAGGCCCTCCAGCCAGCCCACCAACTGGGCCTGGGCGATACGCAGTTCCGCGTCGCTCGGGGTCGACTCCTCATTGAAGGGCAGGGACAGCCGCTCCAGCTCCTCCACCAGCTCGGGGGCCAGACCGTCCTCCAGCTCCTTGACCGAGCTGGCGTGGATCTCCTTGAGCCGGGCCCGGCTGGCCTCGTCGAGAGGAGCCGCGCGCACCTCTTCGAGCAGCTGCTTGATCATGCTGCCGATCCGCATCACCTTCGCGGGCTGCTCGACCATCTCCGTGACCGGGACCTCGCGGGAGTCGTCGTCACCCCCGCCGCCCAGCGCCATCCCGTCCTGGCCCACGACCAGGATCTGGGGGCTTTCCGGCGAACCTTCGTTCCTCGGCATCTCCATGCAGCCATTCTCTCGCACCCGTACACCTCACCACTGGGGTGCCCCCACTGTGTGCTGATCCACCGCTTCCGGCACGGATCGCCCCCATGGCGTCACCCGGAATGCCGGTATCCTTCCGCGATGCCAGTCTTGTCCCGTGACTCCCTGGCTGCGCGCGACGGTACTGGCGATCCTGGTGGGCACGAGCGTGACCGCCGTGCCGCAGACCGACCGCGCGTACGGCGCCGAGCTGACGCCTCTCGTCCCGGCCGGCGCGCCCGCCCGACGGGCGGCGGACTCGGTGCCCTTTCAGGAACCACCGCGCGGCACGACGAGCACGTCGGCCTCCGTGTCCGCCACGCGGTCGCCGGACTCGGCACCGGCCCACCAGAGCCTGCGGAAGACCGCCCGGCCGTACGCCACCGTGCTCCCGTCGCACACCTCGCCGGGCGGCTCGGCCTCCCCCTCCGGCATCCCGCGGCCCCCGGCGCCGGCTCACGGTCCGCGGCACCCCGCGTCGGCATCCGCCGGTCCCCCGGGTCTTTCGCGCGGCCACGGTCCGGAGCGCGCCTCGCCCTCGGCCTCCCTGGCGCCCTCGCCCTCGGCCGCCCCTCCCTCCCGTGCGGGGAGCCGCGCGGGTGAGGGCCGGGAGCGGCCGGGCCGGCCGGAGGAGCCGGTGACGGAGGACGCGGACGCCGACGGGGCGGCCTCCGCGGGGACCGACTCCGGGGACGATGACCTCACCGGCGTGTCGGAGCCGCCCCCGCAGACCGCCGTGGCACGACCGTCCCGTCCCGCGCAGCGGCCGGTGGCCGGCCCCAAGGTGTTCATCCTGCCGCTCGGCACCGGGCTGGTCCTGGTCGGACTGGGACTCGGGCTCGGCCTCTACGCGCTGCGGGTGCGGCGCGGATAGGGGCGCCGCGGGTACGACGCGGGCAGGCCCGTACGCCTACTGCGTGACCAGCAGGACCTTGCCGATGTGGCCGCTCTCCTCGACGACCCGGTGCGCGGCCGCCGCATCGCTCATCGGGAGCTCGCGGTCGACGACGGGACGGACGTGCCCGGCGTCCAGCAGGGGCCACACATGCTCGCGTACGGCCGCCACGATCGCCGTCTTCTCGGCCGGCGGCCGTGCCCGCAGCGAGGTGGCGCTGATCGCGGCACGCTTGTTCAGCAGCGTGGCGATGTTCAGCTCACCCTTGACACCGCCCTGCATGCCGATGATCGCGAGCCGTCCGTTGACGGCGAGGGCATTGACGTTGCGGTCGAGGTACTTCGCGCCCATGTTGTCGAGGATGACGTCGGCGCCCGCCCCGTCGGTGGCCTTCCTGACCTCCTCGACGAAGTCCTGTTCCCGGTAGTTGATCAGGATGTCCGCGCCGAGCTCGGCACAGCGCTCCAGCTTCTCCGGCGTGCCCGCGGTCACCGCGACCTTGGCGCCCACGGCCTTCGCAAGCTGGATCGCCATCGTGCCGATACCGCTGGAACCGCCGTGCACCAGCAGGGTCTCGCCGGGGCGCAGGTGGGCGACCATGAAGACGTTCGACCAGACCGTGCAGACCACCTCGGGCAGCGCGGCCGCCCGCTTCACGTCGAGGTCCTTGGGCACGGGCAGCAGCTGTCCGGCCGGTACGGCGACGTTCTCGGCGTATCCGCCGCCCGCGAGCAGCGCGCACACCTCGTCGCCGACGGACCAGCCGGAGACACCGGGGCCGATCTCGGCGATGCGCCCCGAGCACTCCAGGCCGGGGTAGGGGGAGGCGCCGGGCGGGGGGTTGTAGAAGCCCTGGCGTTGCAGGATGTCGGCGCGGTTGACGGCACTGGCCACCACCTCGACCAGCACCTCGCCCTCGCCGGCCACGGCATCCGGCACCTCGCTCCAGACCAGCGCCTCGGGCCCACCGGGTTCGGGAATCGTGATCGCATGCATGGGCCCGACGCTACTCCCCGCCCGACCACCCGGCCCTGGGCCCCCGGAGGGCGCCCGGCCCGAAAATCCGCGTGCGCAACCGATGAGTTCGCGCGACGGTAAAGGTCTCCCCATGCGTAGCCCAAGTACGCGGAAGGAACCCGCCCATGAGCCAGCACACGTCAGCCCTGGCGATCGAGACCGCGGGCCTCGTGAAAACGTTCGGTGAGACCAGGGCCGTCGACGGAGTCGACCTCGCGGTGCCGGCCGGCACGGTCTACGGCGTCCTCGGTCCGAACGGCGCCGGGAAGACCACCACCGTGAAGATGCTCGCCACCCTCCTGCGGCCCGACGGCGGAGAGGCCCACGTCTTCGGCCACGACGTCGTCCGCGAGGCCGACGAGGTCCGCGGCCGGGTCAGCCTCACCGGCCAGTACGCCTCCGTCGACGAGGACCTCACCGGCGCCGAGAACCTGGTCCTGCTGGGCCGTCTCCTCGGCCACCACAAGAAGGCCGCACGCGAGCGTGCCGGACAGCTCCTGGAGGCCTTCGGTCTCTCGGAGGCGGACGGAAAGCAGGTCAAGCACTACTCCGGCGGCATGCGGCGCCGGATCGACATCGCCGCGTCCATCCTCAACACCCCCGAGCTGCTCTTCCTCGACGAGCCCACCACCGGCCTCGATCCGCGCAGCCGCAACCAGGTCTGGGACATCGTGCGCGCGGTCGTCGCCCAGGGCACCACCGTGCTGCTGACCACGCAGTACCTGGACGAGGCCGACCAACTGGCCTCCCGGATCGCCGTCATCGACCACGGCCGGGTGATCGCCGAGGGCACCAAGGGCGAGCTGAAGGCCTCCGTGGGCGCCGGGACCGTACATCTGCGCCTACGGGACGGCGGACGTCGGCCCGAGGCGGCGGACGTCGGCCCGAGGCGGCGGAGATCCTACGACGGGCCCTGGACGCCCAGGTCCAGCTGGAACCGGACTCGGTCGCGCTGACGGCCCGGCTCGCCACGGCAGCCGGTGACACGGCCGCCGAACAGGCCTCCCGCGCCCTCGCCGAACTGGCCCGCACCGGCATCACCGTCGACAACTTCTCGCTCGGCCAGCCCAGCCTGGACGAGGTGTTCCTCGCCCTCACCGGGCACCCCACCCACGGCACCGAGGAGATGGCCGCATGAGCACCGTGACCCAGCCCCCGTCCAAAGCAGCCCAGGACCTCGCCCCCGTCAGTGCCGAGTCGCTGGCCGCGCTGCTGGTCACCGGGGAGCGGCCGCCGCGCCCGAGCGCGCTGTCGGCCTCGCTGACCTTCGGCTGGCGGGCCGTCCTCAAGATCAAGCACGTGCCGGAGCAGCTCTTCGACGTCACCGCGTTCCCGATCATGATGGTGCTGATGTACACGTACCTGTTCGGGGGCGCCCTGGCCGGGTCCCCGACGGAGTACATCCAGTTCCTGCTGCCGGGCATCCTGGTGATGTCGGTCGTGATGATCACGATGTACACCGGCGTCTCGGTCAACACCGACATCGAGAAGGGCGTCTTCGACCGCTTCCGCTCGCTGCCCATCTGGCGGCCGTCGGTGATGGTCGGCTATCTGCTCGGCGACACCCTGCGCTACACGATCGCGTCCGTGGTGATGCTCGTCGTCGGCCTGGTCATCGGCTACCGCCCGGACGGCGGGGTCGGCGGGGTGGCCGCCGGGATCGCGCTGCTGGTCGTCTTCTCGTTCGCGTTCTCGTGGATCTGGACGATGTTCGGGCTGCTGCTGCGGACCGAGAAGTCGGTGATGGGCGTCAGCATGATGGTGATCTTCCCGCTGACCTTCCTGTCCAACGTCTTCGTCGACCCGAGGACCATGCCGGGCTGGCTCCAGGCCTTCGTCAACAACAGCCCGATCACCCATCTGTCCTCGGCCGTGCGCGAGCTGATGGCGGGCGACTGGCCCGCCGATGAGATCGCCTGGTCGCTGGGGTGGGCGGGGCTGTTCGTCGCGGTCTTCGGGCCGGTCACCATGCGGCTGTACAACCGCAAGTGACCGGACCGGCGTGCGGTCCGGCGTTCAGTCCTGCCGAAGCGGGCGGGCGTCGGGTGCCACCTGGGTGCCCGGCGTTGCCCGCACGATCGTGATCAGCCGGTCCGTCAGCTCCAGCGTCCCGACGGCCGGATCGTCGTAGCCGAGCACCCGGTGCCCGCGCAGCACGCTCACCACCAGGTCGTCCGTCTCCCGCGGCTTCCTGCCCACCTCGGCTTTTATGACCGGCCGTTCGATGATGTCGAGCCCGCTGCCCTGCTGGATGAGGTCCTCCATCACCATGCCGGCCGCGGGGCTGAGCACCGACAGACCGAGCAGCCGGCCGGCCGCGCTGGCGCTGGTGATGACCGCGTCGGCCCCGGACTGCTTGAGCAGCGGGGCGTTCTCCTCCTCGCGCACCGCGGCCACGATCTTCGCGGCCTTGTTGAGCTGCCGGGCCGTCAGCGTCACCAGGACGGCGGTGTCGTCGCGCTGGGTGGCGATGATGATCTTCCGGGCCCTGTGCACCTCGGCCCGCTTCAGCACCTCGCTGCGCGTCGCGTCCCCTATGACCCCCGCATAGCCTTCGGCCGTCGCGGCCTCGACCGCCTTGCCGCTGGGGTCGACCACCACGACCTGCTCCTTCTTCAGACCCGTCGCGCACACGGTCTGGATCGCCGAACGGCCCTTGGTCCCGAAGCCGACGACGACGGTGTGGTCGCGCAAGGTGGACCTCCAGCGGTTGAGTCGCCACTCCTCGCGGGTGCGCTCGGTGAGGACCTCGAGCGTGGTGCCGACCAAGATGATCAGGAACAGCACACGCAGGGGCGTGATGACGAAGATGTTGGTGAGCCGGGCGGCATCGCTGACCGGGGTGATGTCGCCGTAGCCGGTGGTGGAGAGCGTGACGGTCGCGTAGTACCAGGCGTCGAGGAAGTCGACGGACCCGTCCGAGTTGTCGTTGTAGCCGTCGTGATCGGCGTAGACGATCAGGGCTGTCGCGGCGAGGACCAGCAGGGCCATCAGCACCCGCTTGGCGACCTGACGGAACGGGTGCTCCACCACTTTGCGCGGCAGCTTCACCTTGTGGGTCACGAGATGCTCGTCCGCCTGGCGGGCGATCGCGTCATGGCCCGGAAGTTTCACGTGAAACACACCCCGATCCCGGCGGACGCCCAGGGCAGATCGAGCAGTTCGGCCTCCTGCCCCGGCCGGGCACCCCCGGGCGGTACGACGGCGAGAGCGTCGGCGGCCGCGATGCCCCGCAGCATGGCCGGGCCGTTGTAGTGCAGTGGGACCGCGCTGTCACCGCGCAGGACGACCGGGACGAGCCGGTTGTCGTACGGGTGACCGTGGGCCTCGTCCCTCAGGGGCAGGGTGTACGGCTCCGGGGCCGGGCGGGCGGCCAGGGTGCGCAGCAGCGGCTCGGCGAGCGTGAGCAGGCCGGAGACGGCGGCGAGGGGGTTGCCCGGCAGGCCGACGAGGTGCTGGTTCTCCTTGGTGCGGGCGAGCAGCATGGGGTGGCCGGGGCGCACCTTGACGCCGTCGACCAGGAGTTCGGCGCCGATGCGGCGAAGGACGGGGTGGACGTGGTCGACGGGTCCGGCCGCGGTGCCGCCGGTCGTGACGATCACGTCGGCCTGCGACTTGGTGATCGCCTTGCGCAGGGCCTCGGCGGAGTCGCCGAGTCGGCGTACGGCGGTGACCTCGGCGCCGAGCGCGCGCAGCCAGGGCGGGAGCATCGGCCCGAGCGCGTCCCGGATCAGGCCGTCCCGAGGAGTCCCCTCGGTGAGCAACTCGTCGCCGAGGACGAGGACTTCGACCCGGGGGCGGGGGACGGCGGTGAGGGTGTCGTATCCGGCGGCCGCGGCAAGGCCGAGGACGGCCGGGGTGACGAGGGTGCCGGGCGGCAGGAGCTGGTCGCCGCTGCGGCACTCCTGGCCGCGGGGGCGGATGTCCTGGCCGGGCACGACGGCCCGGGTGGCGTGCAGCCGGTCCTTGTCGTCGGTCTGCCCGTGCTCGCTGCGCAGGACGGCGGTGGTGTCCGGGGGCACGCGCGCGCCGGTGGCGATCCGGGCCGCCTCGCCGTCGGTCAGGGGCGCGGGCTCGGCGTGCCCGGCCAGCACCCCCTCGTCCCGTACGGCCCAGGGTCCGGGCCCGGCGACCACCCAGCCGTCCATGGCCGAGGTGTCGAAGGAGGGGAGGTCGGTGAGGGCGTCGAGAGGGGCGGCCAGGGTGAGACCGAGGGCGTCGTCGAGCCGTACCGAGACGGGGGCGCGACGGGCGCCGCGGGTGACCGTGCGGGCGGCCCGGGCGGCGATGGCGCGGGCCTCGGGCCAGGGGGTCGCCCGGTGGTGGGCGTCCGGCCGGGCCGCCGGGCCGGAGCCCTGGGGCGGCGGCCCGGGAGGGCGCTGACCCCCGGGGTGCGCGGTGCCGTTGTCTTCTCTCACCAGGGCCAGCGCCTCCTCGACGTCGAGATCGTCGGCGTCTGCGGTGTCTGCGGCGGAGCCGGCCTGGACGTCGCCGGTGCGCACGGACCGGGCGGTCATCCGGCGTCCGGGCGGTTGTCCGAGGTCCCGTCGGGCGCGGCGGCGGTCTCGCCGTCGGCCTCGTCCGCCCAGCGCAGGGCCAGGGCCGCGGCCTTGCGGGAGGCTTCGGCGACCGCCTCGGGTCCGCCGCCCGCCTGTGCGGCCGCGTAGCCGACGAGGAAGGTGGTCAGCGGTGCCGCGGGCCTGGCCACGCCGTGCGCGGCGTCACGGGCGAGGTCGAGCAGCACGCCGGTGTCGACGTCGAGGTCGATGCCCAGCTCGTCCTTGACTGCGGAAATCCATTCATCCAACACGTGCCCATGCTCCCTGATGCGTGCCCTGGCGGTGGCGATGTCGTCCCAGGTGTCGCAGTCGAAGGACGCGACGGGGTCGGGGACGCGGGTGAGATCGAGCGCGGCGGTCAGCCGGCGCAGCGGAAGGCCGGTGAGAGCGCCGTGCTCCTTCGTGAGTGCGGCGAGTTCAATGCGCAGCGAGGGCGTGCGGTACGCGGCCACCAGCGGCTGGTCGCGGCCGTCCGCGTCGGTGAGCAGCACGCCGTCGGCGCCGCCCGTGCGCAGGACGGTCAGCAGCAGGCGTGCGGTGTCCTCCCGGAGGAAGGGCAGGTCGGCGGAGAGCACCAGGACGTACCGCGCCGTGGTGTGCCGCAGTCCTGCGTCCAGGGCGGCCAGCGGGCCGCCGCCGGGCGGGTCCTCACGGGCCCAGGTCACGGGCCTGGCGGTGGGGCGGGGGTCGGCGACCACGACGGTGGTGCCCGCGTCGGCGCAGGCCGCGAGGACGCGGTCGAGCAGGGCGCGCCCGCCCACCCGCACACCGGGCTTGTCCGCGCCGCCGAGCCGCCGGGCGGCACCCCCGGCGAGCACGACCACGTCGTACACAGGACCGGCGTCCGGGTCGCGCGAGGGCTGGTGCGAGGTCACCCCCCGAGTATGCGTGCCCCCGCGATCACAGGGAACGTGCGGCGGCACCGGGATCGCGCGCCGCCCGGGTGGCGGCGCGCGATCGTGGTGGGCGGAGGACGGTGCCGGTGCCGCGGTCGTGGTCGGCGGGTGCCTGGGTCACAGGGTGCGCAGCAGGACCGCCGGTTGTTCCACGCAGTCCGCCACGTACCGCAGGAAGCCGCCCGCGGTGCCGCCGTCGCACACCCGGTGGTCGAAGGTGAGCGAGAGCTGCACGACCTGACGCACCGCCAGCTCGCCCTCGTGGACCCATGGCTTGGGGATGATGCGGCCGACGCCGAGCATGGCCGCCTCGGGGTGGTTGATGATCGGCGTGGAGCCGTCGACACCGAACACGCCGTAGTTGTTCAACGTGAAGGTGCCGCCCGTGAGTTCCGCGGGGGTGAGGGCGCCGGTGCGGGCCGCCTCGGTCAGCCGGGCGAACTCCGCGGACAGCGACTCGGCGTCCCGCGCGTGCGCGTCCTTCACGACCGGCACCACCAGCCCGCGCTCGGTCTGCGCGGCGAACCCCAGGTGCACGGCGTCCAGTCGCACGATCTCCCTGGCCGCCGTGTCCACGGTGGAGTTGAGCTCGGGGAAGCGGGCGAGGGCGGCGGTGCAGATCCGGGCGAGCAGCGCGAGCAGGGAGATCTTCGGACCGCCGGCCGCGTTCATCGCCGCACGCGCACGCATGAGTTCCGTCGCGTCGGCGTCCACCCAGCAGGTGGCGTCGGGGATCTCGCTCCGGCTGCGGGACAGCTTGTCGGCGACCGCGCCCCGGACACCCTTGAGGGGGACACGGGTTTGTGCGGGAGTGGAGGCCGGGGCTGCCGCCGTGGCCTGGGGGACCACGGTGGGTGCCGGTGCCGGTGCCTGGTGCTCCTGTGAGGCGGCGGCACGCAGGGCGTACTCGACGTCGGCCCTGAGGATCAGTCCCTCGGGTCCGGAGCCGGTGAGCTCCCTGAGGTCGAGGCCGTTCTCGCGGGCGAGGCGGCGGACCAGCGGGGAGATCACGGGGACGGGGCCCTCGACCACCTCGGCAGGTGCCGACCGGCCGTTCACCGGCACGGGAACCTGCTGCTCGCGCCGCACCCTGCGCCTGCGCGCGGGGGCCTCCGAGGTGCCGTACCCCACGAGCACGTTCCCCGAGCCCTCGTTCTGCGCGTCGGGGTCGGACGCCGGCGCCCCCACCGCCACGGTGATGAGCGGCGACCCCACCGGGAGTTCACTGCCCTCGTCGCCGAAGCGGGCCGTGACGACACCGGCGTAGGGGCAGGGGACGTCGACCATCGCCTTGGCCGTCTCGACCTCGACGACCGGCTGGTCGACCGCGACGACGTCGCCGACCTCCACCAGCCAGCGGACGATCTCCGCCTCGGTCAGGCCCTCGCCGAGATCCGGCAGCCTGAACTCCAGCACCTGCGCCATCAGCTCTCCGCCTCCCACTGCAGACGCCCGACGGCGTCCAGGATCCGGTCCACGCCGGCCAGGTGGTGACGCTCCAGCATCGGCGGCGGATAGGGGATGTCGAACCCGGCCACGCGCAGCACCGGCGCCTCCAGATGGTGGAAGCAGCGCTCCGTGACCCGGGCCGCGATCTCCCCGCCCGGTCCGCCGAACCCGCCCGACTCGTGCACGACGACCGCTCGTCCGGTCCGCCGTACCGAGGCCGCGACCGTCTCGTCGTCGAACGGCACCAGGGAGCGCAGGTCGACCACTTCGAGATCCCAGCCCTCGTCCCGCGCGGCCTCGGCGGCTTCGAGGCACACGGGTACGGACGGCCCGTACGTGATGAGTGTGGCGCTCCGGCCGGGGCGCCGCACCACCGCGCGGCCTATCGGTTCAACGGTCTGGGGGTCGTCCGGGTTCCAGGAGTCCTTCGACCAGTACAGCCGCTTGGGTTCCAGGACGACGACCGGGTCGTCGGAGGCGATGGCGGCGCGCAGCAGTCCGTAGGCGTCGGCGACGGTCGCGGGGGTGACGACGTGGAGCCCAGGCGTCGCCATGTAGTAGGCCTCGGAGGCGTCGCTGTGGTGCTCGACCCCGCCGATGCCGCCGCCGTAGGGGACCCGGATGGTGATGGGGAGCGGCAGCGCCCCGCGGGTGCGGTTGCGCGTCTTCGCCACATGGCTGATCAGCTGCTCGAACGCCGGATAGGCGAAGGCGTCGAACTGCATCTCCACGACCGGCCGCAGTCCGTACATCGCCATGCCGACGGCCGTACCGAGGATGCCCGCCTCGGCGAGCGGGGTGTCCGTGCAGCGGTCCTCGCCGAACTCCTTGGCCAGCCCGTCGGTGACCCGGAAGACACCGCCGAGGGTGCCGACGTCCTCGCCCATGACGTGCACGGTGGGGTCGGCCGCCATCGCGTCGCGCAGCGCGCGCGTGAGGGCCTGCGCCATGGTGGCCGGCTTGAGGGCGACGGTGGTCATCGGTGCGCACCCCCGTGGGAGTCGTGCTCGGCGTCGAGCTCGGCACGCAGCTGCGCCTGCTGCTCGCGCAGTTGCGGGGTGGGCTCGGCGTAGACATGGGCGAACAGGTCCATGGGGTCGAGGACCGGGTCCTGGTTCATGCGCTCGCGCAGCCCGGCGGCGAACTCCTCGGCGTCCTGGCGTACGGCTTCGATGCCGGCCTCGTCGATCAGTCCGCGCTCGGTCAGTTCGTGCTCCAGGAGGGCGACCGGGTCGTGCCCGCGCCAGGTCTCGACCTCGGCGTCGCCGCGGTAGCGGGTCGCGTCGTCGGCGTTGGTGTGGGCGTCCACGCGGTAGGTGATCGCCTCCACCAGGGTGGGACCGCCGCCCGCGCGCGCGTGGCGTACGGCAGCGGTGAGGACCTCGTGCACGGCTGCCGCGTCGTTGCCGTCGACCAGGCGCCCGGGCATCCCGTAGCCGACGGCCTTGTGGGCCAGTGAGGGGGCCGCGGTCTGCTTGGCGAGCGGGACGGAGATCGCGAAGCCGTTGTTCTGGACCAGGAAGACGACCGGGGCCTGCCAGACGGCGGCGAAGTTCAGCGCCTCGTGGAAGTCGCCCTCGCTGGTGCCGCCGTCGCCGACCATGGCGAGCGCGACCACGTCGTCGCCCTTGAGGCGGGCGGCGTGCGCGAGGCCGACGGCGTGCGGGAGCTGGGTGGCGAGGGGGGTGCACAGGGGGGCGACGCGGTGCTCACGCGGGTCGTAGCCGGTGTGCCAGTCACCGCGCAGGAGGGTCAGCGCCTGGACGGGGTCGAGGCCCCGGGCGACGGCGGCGAGGGTGTCGCGGTAGCTGGGGAAGAGCCAGTCGCGGTCCTGGAGGGCCAGCGCGGCGGCGACCTCGCAGGCTTCCTGGCCGGTGCTGGAGGGGTAGACGGCCAGGCGGCCCTGCTTGGTGAGGGCGGTGGCCTGCGTGTTGTAACGGCGGCCGCGCACCAGCTCGGCGTAGAGCCGGCGCAGCAGGGCCGGGTCGGCCTGCGCGGCCGCCTCGGTGCCGAGGACGCGATGGGGCTGCGCGTCGGGCAGCAGGGGCGCGGGGTCCGTGCGGGGCTGCCAGGCGGGCGGCGGCGATGGCCGATACGCGCCACGCTGCTCCATGACCGTCATGACGGCACCTCCTCGTGGGAGCGGCTGGTGGCGCACCACGGGTGTGAGGCGCCTCACCTACCGATTGTTCGGTCGTCGGCACATTTTGGCTACAGGCCCCCTCAGGCTGTGGACAAACGGTTCTCCACAGCCTGAGATGGACGCAGTACGTCCATGGTAGGGAGGCGGGGGGACATGGCACCTGAACAAATGGCCGAAGGCGCGGAGGGCGGCGCCCCGCTTCCGCCACCGCGTCCGCTCGACGCCATTGATCAGGACATCCTCCAGATGCTCCAGGCGGACGGGCGCGCGTCGATACGGTCGGTCGCCGAACGGGTGCACGTCTCGCGCGCCAACGCCTACGCGCGGATCAACCGCCTTGTCGAGGACGGCGTCATCCGCGGCTTCGGCGCCCGCGTCAACCACGAGCGCGCGGGCCAGGGCACCTCGGCGTACATCACCCTGAAGATCGTCCAGAACTCCTGGCGCACGGTCCGCGAACAGCTCAGACAGCTGCCGGGGGCTTCCCACCTCGCTCTGGTCGGGGGTGACTTCGATGTGCTGCTGCTCGTCCACACCCCGGACAACAGATCCCTGCGCGAACTGGTCCTCACCCGCCTCCAGGCGATCCCGGAGGTCCTCAGCACCCGCACCCTGCTGGTCTTCGAGGAGGAGGACCTGGAGCCGCAGGGCTGAGTTCAGGACGCCCTGCGCAGTCCCCCGAAGATCAACTGGGCCACCGCGTCGGCCACTTCGCGTTGGTTCATGCCCCGGCCGTCCGGGCGGTACCACTCCACGATGGAGTTGATCATGCCGAAGACCAGACGGGTCGCGAGGCGCACCTCCACGTCACCGCGCACGTCGCCGTCCGCCGCGGCCGCCTTCAGGAGTTCGGCGACCCGGTGGTCGAAGTCGCGGCGGCGCTCCAGGGCCCACCGCTCGGTGTCCGTGTTGCCGCGCACCCGCAGCAGCAGGGTGACGTAGGGGAGTTCGGCGATCAGTACCTCGACCATGCGCCGCACTACATATTCCAGGCGGTCGGAGGCACGGCCCACGCGCGCGTGCTCCTCGTCGAGGATCCCGAAGAGGCCGTCCAGGGCCCGGCTGACGGCCCGGCGCAGGAGTTCCTCCTTGCCGGCCACATGGTGGTAGATCGACGACTTGGAGATGCCCGCCGCCTTGGAGAGGTGCTCCATGGAGGTGCCGTCGTAGCCGCGTTCGTTGAAGACCTGGATGGCGACGGACAGCAGCGTCTCCGGCGTGTACGTGTCGCGCTTGGCGGTCGTCATGAGGTGCTGCCCTCCCGCTTGTCGGAGGCGTAGGCGTGCCGGTACAGCGCGAGCGAGGGCGCGTACCGGCCGGACGGGTCGCGCAGGTGCAGGTCGTCGAGGAGGGCGTAGGCCCAGTTGCGGCCGAGCCTGCGGCTCCACTCGAACGGGCCGAGCGGGTAGTTCACCCCGAGCCGCATGGCGGTGTCGATGTCCTCCCGAGTGGCCACACCCTTGGCGACGGCGTCGTGCGCCAGGTCGACGATCCGGGCGACCGTACGGGCGACGATCATGCCCGGCACGTCCCCGATGACGCTGACGTCCTTGCCGAGCGCCTGGAAGAGCCCGGTGGCCTCGGCGAGGGTCTGCTGCGAGGTGTCCTGGGAGGCGGACAGCGCGATGCGCGTGGCCCTGCGGTAGTCGAGCGCGAGGTCGAAGTAGACGACGTCCCGGAACTCCACCGAGGTCTGCCCGTCGGCGAGCGCCAGCTGCCCGCCGCTCGGCAGGACGAGACGGCTGCCGTGGTCCTCCTCGTCCTCGCGGACCTGGATGCCCGCCTCACGGATCAGCGCGAGCAGTTCGGACGCGGGGCCCAGATCGCCCTCGGCGACGACGTACGCGGGCGCCTGGGCCGGCTCCGCGGTGTGCGGCTCGTCGCGCTCGGCGCCGTCCGTGTAGTCGTACCAGCCCCGCCCGCTCTTGCGGCCGAGCCGGCCCGACTCCACCAGGCGCTGCTGGGCCAGCGAGGGCGTGAAGCGCACATCCTGGAAGAAGGCGCGCCACACGGAGTGCGTCACGGACTCGTTGACGTCCTGTCCGATCAGGTCGGTCAGTTCGAACGCGCCCATCTTGAAGCCGCCGCACTCGCGCAGGACCGCGTCGATCGTGGCGGGCTCGGCGCCCTGGGCCTCGTGGACCGCGAACGCCTCGGCGTAGAAGGGCCGTGCGATCCGGTTGACGATGAAGCCGGGGGTGTCGGCGCAGGCGACCGGCGTCTTGCCCCACGCGCGTGCCGTCTCGTACGCGCGCGTGGCCGAGGAGACGTCGGTGGCGAACCCGGAGACGACCTCGACCAGCGGCAGCAGCGGCGCGGGGTTGAAGAAGTGCAGGCCCACGAAACGGCCCGGGTGGCGCAGGGCGCCGGCGATGGCCGTCACCGACAGGGAGGAGGTGTTGGTGGCGAGCAGACAGTCCTCGCCCACGACGTCCTCCAGCTCCCGGAAGAGCTGCTGCTTGACGTCCAGCCGCTCCAGGACGGCCTCGACGACCAGGGTGCAGTCCGCGAGGTCGGTGAGGTGCCCGGCGGCCACGAGACGGGAGCGCGCGGCATCCCGGTCGGCGGCGGTGAGCCGGTCCTTCTCGACGAGCCGGTCGAGGCGGGCCCCGATCGCGTCGGCCGCCTCCCGGGCACGGCCGGGGACGGCGTCGTAGAGCCGCACGCAATGCCCGGCGACCAGCGCGACCTGGGCGATGCCCTGGCCCATGGTGCCGGTGCCGACGACGGCCACGGGGCTGCTGAGGTCGAGTCCTGTCATGTGCGCGATCCTCCCGCACGGGGTTTTCCACAGATGCGGCGGACCCCCTTGTACCGACCGATCGTTCGGTTACTCTAACCCTGACCGGCTGTTCCTGCCCATATTTCTACCCAGGTCATGAACTCGACGAAGAGTTCGAAAGACGAGGAGTTGGTCCCGCATGGCCGCCGAACTGACCTACCACCAGCTGATCGCCGCGCACCGGCCCACCCTCGACCAGGCGCTGGAAGCGATCCGCACACGCGCGTACTGGTCCCCGCACCCGGAGCACCCCAAGGCCTACGGCGAGGCCGGCAGCCTCGACATGGCGGCGGGCAAAGCCGCCTTCGACGCCCTGCTGGGCACCCGCCTTGACCTCGGCCAGCCCGGTACCGACGACTTCGTGGGCGGCGAGGTCTCGCCCTACGGCATCGAGCTGGGCGTCGAGTACCCGCACGCGGACCTGGACGTGCTGCTGCCCGCGATGAAGGCGGGTCAGAAGGCCTGGCGGGACGCGGGTGCCGAGATCCGCGCGGTGGTGTGCCTGGAGATCCTCAAGCGGATCAGCGACCGGACCCACGAGTTCGCGCACGCGGTCATGCACACCAGCGGCCAGGCCTTCATGATGGCGTTCCAGGCGGGCGGCCCGCACGCGCAGGACCGCGGCCTGGAGGCAGTGGCGTACGCGTACGTGGAGCAGGTCCGCACCCCCGACACCGCGGAGTGGACCAAGCCGCAGGGCAAGCGAGACCCGCTCGCGCTCACCAAGCAGTTCACCCCGGTCCCGCGTGGGATCGGCCTGGTCATCGGCTGCAACACCTTCCCGACGTGGAACGGCTATCCGGGCCTGTTCGCCTCCCTGGCCACCGGCAACGCGGTCCTGGTGAAGCCCCACCCGCGCGCGGTGCTGCCGCTCGCGCTCACCGTCCAGGTGGCGCGGGACGTCCTGGGCGAGGCGGGCTTCGACCCGAACCTGGTGGCGCTCGCCGCCGAGCGCCCCGGCGAGGGCATCGCGAAGACCCTGGCCACGCGCCCCGAGATCCGGATCATCGACTACACCGGTTCGACGGAGTTCGGCGACTGGCTGGAGGCCAACGCCCGCCAGGCGCAGGTCTACACGGAGAAGGCCGGCGTCAACACGGTGCTCGTGGAGTCGGCCGGCGACTACAAGGGGATGCTCTCCAACCTGGCCTTCTCCCTGTCCCTGTACAGCGGCCAGATGTGCACCACCCCGCAGAACCTGCTGATCCCCCGGGACGGCATCCGCACCGACGAGGGCCCCAAGACCTTCGACGAGGTGGTCGCCGACCTCGCCCGCTCGGTCGACGGCCTCCTCGGCGACGACGCACGCGCCAACGCGCTGCTGGGCGCGATCGTCAACCCGGACGTCAAGGCGCGCCTGGAGGCCGCGGCCGGTCTCGGCGAAGTCGCCCTGGCCTCGCGGGAGATCGCCAACCCTGAGTTCCCGGGCGCGGTCGTACGCACGCCGGTCGTCGTCAAACTGGACGGCGCCAAGCCGGACGCCGAGGCCGCCTACATGAGCGAGTGCTTCGGGCCCGTCTCCTTCGCCGTCGCGGTCGACTCGGCGGCCGACGCGGTGGAGCTGCTGCGGCGCACGATCCGCGAGAAGGGCGCCATGACGGTCGGCGCGTACACCACCGACGAGGAGGTCGAGCAGGCCGTCCGGGAGGTCTGTCTGGAGGAGGCGGCGCAGTTGTCGCTGAACCTCGTCGGCGGGGTGTACGTCAACCAGACGGCCGCCTTCTCCGACTTCCACGGCTCGGGCGGCAACCCGGCGGCCAACTCCGCGCTGTGCGACGGGGCGTTCGTCGCCAACCGGTTCCGGGTGGTCGAGGTGCGCCGGGAAGCCTAGGCCTCGCCGAGACTCCAGTGGTAGAGGGTCATCGCCACACTGGTCGCCAGGTTGTAGCTGGAGACCTGGGGGCGCATCGGCAGCGCCACCAGGTGACCGGCACGCGCGCGCAGTTCGGGTGAGAGCCCGCTGCGCTCCGAGCCGAAGGCGAGGACGGCGTCGTCCGGGAGCTTCACGCCCCGGATGTCGTCGCCCTCCGGGTCCAGGGCGAACACCGGCCCGGGCGGCAGCTCGGCGACCTCCAGGCGCTCCACCGCGGTCGCGAAGTGCAGGCCCGCGCCACCGCGGACGACGGTCGGGTGCCAGGGGTCGAGCGTGCCCGTGGTGACCACGCCGGTCGCCCCGAAGCCCGCGGCCAGCCGGATCACCGCCCCCGCGTTGCCGAGGTTGCGCGGATTGTCGAGGACCACCACGGGGGCGGTACGCGGTGTGTGCGCCAGCTTCTCGAGATGGGCCGCCCGGGACGGCCGTACGGCCAGCGCCGCGACCCCCGTGGGATGCGGGCGCGGCACGAGGGACGCGTACACCGACTCCGGGACCTGCGTCAGCAGCGCGTCCAGGGTGTTCCGTACGTCCGGTGCCAGCTCCTCGGCCAGGGCGAGCGCGGCGCCCCGGTCGACGGCGACCGCCACGGGGACCTCGGCCCCGAAGCGCACGGCGTGCTTGAGGGCGTGGAAGCCGTCGAGCAGCACGCAGGTGTCGGCGAGCCGGTGCCACAGGCTCACGGGATCGGGACCGGTCATGCGGGGAAGCCTACGTGCCGGTGACCGGGGTTCTCGGGGTCGCCGGGGTTGTCGTCGCGGCGGTCGGCGGGCGGCGGGGTCTGCGCGGATCCCGGCTCCGCCGGTGGGGCCGGCCGACCGGGAGTCCGGTGCCCCTCAGGCGTTGGCCGCCCCTTCGGAACGCGCTGTCCGAGCAGAGCCGCTCCCGGGCCGCCCCCGCCCGGGGCCAAGCGCGCCCACAGCCGTCCACGGACGCGTGCGGCCCCCTCGCCCAGCCGGCGCAGGAACGACGTCGGCAGGAAGACCGAGTCGGCGGCGATCATCGCCAGCGAGAAGAACGGCAGTCCGAGGACGACCGCGATCACCGCGTGCTCGGTGATCATCGCCGCCAGCAGGACGTTCTTGACCCGCCGGTTGAACAGCGTGAACGGGAAGGCGACCTGCACGGCGACCGTGCCGTACGTCACCAGCATCACCATGACGCCGTTCGCCGACAGCAGGTCGGCGAGGGCGGGCCACGGTGAGAAGGACTCCAGATGCAGGGGGTAGTAGACGGCGGTGCCGTCCTGCCAGCGGGAGCCCTGGATCTTGTACCAGCCCGCCGTCGCGTAGATGAGACAGGCCTCGGCCATGATCACGAGCAGGGCGCCGTTGTGGACGATGTTGGCCACGACGTCGAGCATGATCCGCGACTGCCCGGACCGGGTGAACCGTCCGACCGCCCACCACAGGGCCTGCGCGAGCCACAGGGTCCACAGGAGCGCCGGGACGACCCAGTCGCCGCTCAGCCTGTCCAGGAAGGCCGACGACACCAGCACGAGCCCGAGGACGCCCCACAGGGCCGGCCCGACGCGGTCCACGACATGCTCTCCACGCGCGTGTGCCTCCCGTGTGCGACGGGCCCGCCGCTCGTCCAGCGACCAGACCTGGCCGCAGCGCGTGAAGACCAGGTAGATGCACATCAGATGCAGGACGTTGTCGCCGCCGTCGCCCATGAAGATGCTGCGGTTCTGGAGTGAGAGCACGCCGACCATGAAGAGCACGGACATCGCGCGGGTGCGCCAGCCGAGCAGCAGCAGGACGCTCGACACGACGGTGAGCACATAGACCGTCTCGAACCAGAACTGCCCGTCCGACCACATCAGGACCGTGAACGCGCCGTTGAGCGAGACCAGCTGTTCGGCGAGGTTCCAGCTCCACGGACCGTCCGGGCCGTACAGCTCCTGGCGGTGCGGGAACTCGCGCAGCAGGAACAGCAGCCAGGTCGCGCTGAAACCGATACGGATCATCGCGGTCTGGTAGGGGCCGAGGGCGGCCTCGGTGACGCGGGCGATGCCGGTGGACACCGCCAGGGCAAATCGGTTCACCGGGCGCTCCCCTCGGTGTCGTCCGCCGTCACGGCCCACCAGGGCAGCTCGCGGTAGACCGGCTGCACCTGCACCTTCTCCTCGCTCCACTTCGGCGGGGGCACGTTGGAGGTCCTGGAGCGGACCTGGACGCTCACGAGGACGTCGCCCCGCGCGGTCGCGTGGTCGCGCTCCAGACGCAGCACCACGATGCGGCGGAGATACGTCCCGGCCAGGGTGCCGCGCAGGCCGACCGGGCGGTTGTCGGCGTCGTGCGTGGCGACGAAGAGGTCCCAGGAGCGGCGCAGCTCGTTCTGCTGGGTGTGGCTGGGCAGCAGATTGCCGTCGATGGCCCGGCCGTCCTGGGCGGACAGGTCGTACCAGCCGGTCGTACGGCTGCCGCCGTCCGCACTCCGTACCCGGGCCCGGACCTGCACCGCGATGTTCAGCTGGAGGGGGTTCGGCGCGAAGAGCTTCCAGTTCTGCTCGAACTCCGGATAGACCCAGTCGTCGACCGCCCCGCCGTGCTGCTTGGTCACCGTGTTCGACGGCGCGACGTGCAGGAACACCATCCCGATGTGCACACAGACCGCGACGGCCACGACGGCGAGCGCCAGGGCCACCCCGATCTGATAGCGCAGAGAGAGGGCGGCCACGCCGGTACGGGGCTCGGGGTCGGGGGCTCGGTAGGGGGCGAGGCCCGGGGCCGGGGCGGCCGGGCGTATCGCGGAGGGGCGGGTGTCGGAGGGGTCGGGGTGGGCGGCCTCAGAGGAGCCGGGGTGGGTGGGCTCGGCGAACGGATTGCTCGTGGCCGACCGCACCTCAGCGGGTCCACGATCCTGCGCGGGGACCTTCGCCAGTGCCTCGGCGGCCGCGTCCGGCTGACCCGGCGCCTCCGGCTCACCCGGCGCCTCGGGACCGTTCGCCCCGTGCGACCCGTAGACCTCCTCTGGTCGCTCCGGCTCAGGGGCATCGCCCGGCTCGCTCGCGGCGCCCGGTCCTCGCCGGGCGTTCGAGCCTCCGTCGTACGCGTCCATTCCGCCCCGTTCCCGATTCCGGTCCGTCCACCGCCGCCCGGCCGCAGACGGCGGCGCCCGGTGGCCGGCGCCCGCACCCGCCTCGCCGCGGTGGCTCGCACGGCACGGTACTCAGGCCCGACCGCCCCGCACAGCCCCTGTGGACCGGCCCCGCCGTGGCCGTTCTCACTCCCGCCCCGGTTTTCCACAGGCTGGCCCGTGGGTTTTCCACAGCGGTTGACACCTTACGGCGCCCGGCACACCATGGAATCGCACGAACCGAACGATCGGTCGGGAGCAGGTTCCGGCGGAGCCCAGGCGAGGGGGCCTCATGGCGACAGCAGCCGCGCAGCAGACGGCGAGCACACAGGCGTACGGCGCTCAGGGCGCCATCGGCGACACCACCGCGTACCAGAGCGTCTTCGACGCCGCCGTGGCCGCCGACGAGCGCATCGAGCCGCGCGACTGGATGCCGGACGCCTATCGCGCGACCCTGGTCCGTCAGATCGCGCAGCACGCCCACTCCGAGATCATCGGCATGCAGCCGGAGGCGAACTGGATCACGCGCGCCCCCTCCCTGCGCCGCAAGGCCATCCTGATGGCCAAGGTCCAGGACGAGGCGGGGCACGGCCTCTACCTCTACAGCGCGGCGGAAACGCTGGGCACCGGGCGCGACGAGCTCCTCGACAAGCTCCACTCCGGCCGCCAGAAGTACTCCTCGATCTTCAACTACCCGACCCTGACCTGGGCGGACGTCGGCGCGATCGGCTGGCTGGTGGACGGCGCCGCGATCACCAACCAGGTCCCCCTGTGCCGCTGCTCCTACGGCCCGTACGCGCGCGCGATGGTCCGTATCTGCAAGGAGGAGTCCTTCCACCAACGCCAGGGCTACGAGCTGCTGCTGGCCCTGAGCAAGGGCACGCCCGAGCAGCACGCGATGGCCCAGGACGCGGTGGACCGCTGGTGGTGGCCGTCCCTGATGATGTTCGGCCCGCCCGACGACGAGTCCGCGCACTCCGCGCAGTCGATGGCCTGGAAGATCAAGCGCCATTCCAACGACGAGCTGCGTCAGCGTTTCGTCGACATCTGCGTCCCCCAGGCCGAGTCCCTGGGCCTCACCCTCCCCGACCCGGACCTGCGGTGGAACGAGGAGCGGGGACACCACGACTTCGGCCCGATCGACTGGACGGAGTTCCGGGAGGTCCTCAAGGGCAACGGCCCGTGCAACGAACAACGCATCACCCAGCGCAGGAAGGCGCACGACGAGGGCGCCTGGGTGCGCGAGGCGGCCGCGGCCCACGCGGCGAAGCACATCGGCGAGACAGGAGCGACGCGCGCATGACGAACACCGACTGGCCCCTGTGGGAGGTTTTCGTGCGCTCGCGCCGCGGCCTCTCCCACACCCACGCCGGCAGCCTGCACGCCCCGGACGCGGAGCTCGCCCTGCGCAACGCCCGCGACCTGTACACCCGGCGCGGCGAGGGCGTTTCGATCTGGGTCGTCCCCTCGTCCGCGATCACGGCCTCCTCGCCCGACGAGAAGGACCCGTTCTTCGAGCCGTCCGCCGACAAGCCGTACCGGCACCCCACGTTCTACGAGATCCCGGAGGGGGTGAAGCACCTGTGAGCACACCTGAGACGACGGCCGCTCCCACGGCCTCCCCCATTCCCCGGGCTGCCGCGATCGCCCTCGGCGACGACGCGCTGGTGCTCTCGCACCGCCTCGGCGAGTGGGCGGGCCACGCCCCGGTCCTGGAGGAGGAGGTCGCCCTCGCCAACATCGCCCTCGATCTGCTCGGCCAGGCCCGGGTGCTGCTGTCCCTGGCCGGCGACGAGGACGAACTGGCGTATCTGCGCGAGGAGCGCGCCTTCCGCAACCTCCAGCTGGTGGAGCAGCCGAACGGCGACTTCGCCCACACCATCGTCCGCCAGCTCTACTTCTCCACCTACCAGCACCTGCTCTACGCCGAACTGGCAGCGGGCGGCGGCCCCTTCGCCCCGCTCGCCGCGAAGGCCGTCAAGGAGGTCGCCTACCACCGCGACCACGCCGAGCAGTGGACCCTGCGGCTCGGTGACGGCACCGAGGAGAGCCACGCCCGGATGCTGCGGGCGTGCGAGGCGCTGTGGCGGTTCACCGGTGAGTTGTTCCAGCCGGTGGAGGGCGTGGAGGTCGACGGGAAGCGCATGGAGACCGCCTGGCTGGCGTCCGTGGGGGAGATCCTGCGCCGGGCCACCCTGAGCGTCCCCGAGGGGCCGCGCTCGGGCGCGTGGGCCGCCGGGGCGGGACGGCAGGGCCTGCACACCGAGTCCTTCGGGCGGATGCTCGCCGAGATGCAGCACCTGCACCGCAGCCACCCGGGGGCGTCATGGTGACGCTCACCCCGCTGGAGACCGAGTTGTTCGCGCTCGCCGGTTCGGTGCCCGACCCCGAGCTGCCGGTGCTCACCCTGCGCGAGCTGGGCGTGCTGCGCGCGGTGCATGTCCGGGACGCGGACTCGGTCGAGGTCGAGCTGACCCCGACGTACACCGGCTGCCCGGCCATCGAGGCGATGTCCCAGGACATAGAGCGGGTGCTGCGCGACCACGGCGTGCGGGAGGTCATGGTGCGCACGGTGCTCGCGCCCGCCTGGTCGACCGACGACATCACCGCCGAAGGGCGCCGCAAGCTGCGGGAGTTCGGCATAGCGCCACCCCGCGTGGCGGCGGCGGCCGGGCCGGTCGCGGTGGGACTGGGACCGACGCGGACACGGGACGCGCAGGCCGAAGCCATCCTCTGCCCGCACTGCGGCTCCGCCGACACCGAACTGCTCAGCCGGTTCTCCTCCACCGCGTGCAAGGCGCTGCGGCGCTGCTTGGACTGCCGTGAACCGTTCGACCACTTCAAGGAGTTGTGATGGCCCGCTTCCACCCGCTCCCGGTGGCCGCGGTCGACCGGCTCACCGACGACTCCGTGGCCCTGACCCTCACCGTGCCGCCCGAGCTGCGCGAGGAGTTCCGGTACGCCGCCGGCCAGCATCTCGCCCTGCGCCGCACGGCCGACGGCACGGAGATACGCCGGACCTACTCCATCTGCTCCCCGGCACCGGACGGCGAGGGACCACGCGAACTGCGGGTCGGCGTGCGGCTGGTGGAGGGCGGCGCCTTCTCGACCTACGCGCTCAAGGAGATCAACGTCGGCGACGAGCTGGAGGTGATGACACCGGCGGGCCGGTTCACCCTCGACCCGGCGCCCGGTCTGTACGCGGCGGTCGTCGGCGGCAGTGGCATCACCCCGGTGCTGTCGATCGTGGCGACGCTGCTGGCGCGCGAGCCCGAGGCCCGGTTCTGTCTGATCCGCAGCGACCGCACTTCCGCGTCGACGATGTTCCTGGAGGAGGTCGCCGACCTGAAGGACCGCTACCCCGAGCGGTTCCAGCTGGTCACGGTGCTCTCCCGGGAGGAGCAGCAGGCAGGGTTGCCCTCCGGACGGCTCGACCGGCAGCGGCTGACCGGGCTGCTGCCGGCACTGCTGCCGGTGGACCGGGTGGCGGGCTGGTTCCTGTGCGGGCCGTTCGGACTGGTGCAGGGTGCGGAGCGGGCGTTGCGGGAACTCGGGGTCGCGCGTACCCGGATCCACGAGGAGATCTTCCATGTGGACGCGGGGGCTGCCCCGGCACAGACGGTTCCCGCGCCCGCGCACAGCACGGTGACCGCGCGGCTCGACGGACGCGGCGGCAGCTGGCCCGTCCAGGACGGTGAGTCGCTGCTGGAGACGGTGCTGCGCAACCGGTCCGACGCGCCCTACGCCTGCAAGGGCGGGGTGTGCGGGACCTGCCGGGCCTTCCTGGTCTCCGGCGAGGTCCGCATGGACCGCAACTTCGCGCTGGAGCCGGAGGAGACGCAGGCGGGCTATGTGCTGGCGTGCCAGTCGCATCCGGTGACGGAGAAGGTGGAGCTGGACTTCGACAGGTAGGCCGGGGAAGCCCGTTCCCTTCTTCTAGAACCTGTTCTATCTTGACGGACCGCCAGATCAGCTGACCCGATCTGCCGACCCGTCGGAAGGACAGGGACCGTGGACTTCACCTTCAGCGAGGAGCAGCAGGCGGCGGCCGAGGCGGCGCGGGGGGTGTTCGCCGACGTGGTGCCGGACGCGGTGCCGTCCCCGGCGCTGACCGCGGGTGCCGTGGCCGACGAGTTCGACCGCGCGCTGTGGGCCAGGCTCGCCGACGCGGACCTGCTGAGCCTGCTGGTGGCGGAGGAGTACGGCGGGGCGGGTCTGGACGCCGTCGCGCTGTGCCTGGTGCTGCGTGAATCGGCGAAGGTGCTGGCGCGGGTGCCCCTGCTGGAGAACAGTGCGGCCATGGCGGCCGTACAGGCTTACGGCGGGCCGGAGTTGAGGGGGCAGCTGCTGGAGCGGGCCGGGCGCGGCGAGATCGTGCTGACCGTCGCCGCGAGCGGCCGCACCGGGCACGATCCCGCCGAACTCGCCGTCACCGCACGGCAGGAGGAGGGGGAGGGCGAGGGCGCCGACTGGATCCTGGACGGGGTGCAGACGGCGGTGCCGTGGGCGTACGACGCGGACTTCGTCGTCGTCCCGGCGCACACGACCGCGGGCCGGACCGTCCTCGCGCTGGTGCCCCGGGCCCATGACGGGCTCGCACTCGGCGAACAGTTCTCCACCAGCGGGGAGCGGCTGGGCGAGCTGCACCTTGAGTCGGTGAGGATCACCGCGCGGGACGTGATCGACGTCGAGGGCGCGTGGGAGTGGCTGCGGGATCTGCTGACCACGGGGACCTGTGCGCTGGCACTCGGGCTGGGCGAGCGGGTCCTGAGGATGAGCAGTGAATACACCAGCAAGCGGGAGCAGTTCGGGTTCCCGGTCGCCACCTTCCAGGCCGTCGCCGTGCAGGCCGCCGACCGTTACATCGACCTGCGCGCCATGGAGGTCACGCTGTGGCAGGCAGCGTGGCGGATCGCCTCGGGAGCGCGCGGAGCGCTGCCGGTCGCGGGGGATGTCTCCGTGGCGAAGATCTGGGCCTCCGAGGGGGTGCGGAGGGTGGTGCAGACGGCACAACATCTGCACGGCGGGTTCGGCGCAGATGTCGACTACCCCCTGCACCGGTACCACGCCTGGGCCAAGCATCTGGAGCTGTCGCTCGGTCCGGCGGCGGCGCACGAGGAGGCGTTGGGGGATCTGCTGGCGGCACATCCCCTGGGCTGACACGCCCAACCCCCACACCAAGCGCCCGCCACCCACCGTCCGACACCGGGCCCCGGCACCCGGCACCCGGCACCAGATATTCCACCAGGTGCCCGCGATCAGAGCTGCCGACGGCTAGAGCACGAAGCCCGGTCGGCCGTCGTCGGTCACCACGGGGCGGCCGGCCTCGGCCCACAGCTGCATGCCGCCGTCCACGTTCGCGGCATCGATGCCCTGCTGGGCCAGGTACATCGTGACCTGGGCCGAGCGGCCGCCGGACCGGCAGATCACATGGACGCGGCCATCCTGCGGGGCGGCCTCGGTCAGCTCGCCGTAGCGGGCCACGAACTCACTGATGGGGATGTGGAGCGCCCCTTCGGCGTGACCCGCCTGCCACTCGTCGTCCTCACGGACGTCCAGCAGGAAATCGTCGTCCTTGAGGTCCGTGACCTGGACCGTGGGCACACCAGCACCGAAATTCATGAGTCCGACGCTACCCGACGCCCCGGGGACGCGGCCGGTCACTCCTGTGCGAGCAGTTCCCCGAGCTCCGCCTCGCGCGTGGAGACGTCGGTCAGGAGCTTCTCGGCGATCTCCTCCAGGAGGCGGTCCGGGTCGTCCGGTGCCATTCGGAGCATCGAGCCGATCGCGCTCTCCTCCAGCTCCCGCGCGACCAGCGACAGCAGTTCCTTGCGCCGGGCAAGCCATTCGAGGCGGGCGTAGAGCTCCTCGCTGGGAGTGGGGCCCTGCTCCGGAGGCTTGGGACCGGCGGCCCACTCCTCGGCCAGTTCCCGCAGGAGAGGCTCGTCGCCACGGGAGTAGGCCGCGTTGACCCGGGTGATGAACTCCTCGCGACGCGCCCGCTCGGAGTCGTCCTGAGCGAGGTCCGGGTGCGCCTTGCGGGCGAGCTCGCGGTAGAGCTTGCGGGCCTCGTCGCTGGGGCGCACCCGCTGCGGGGGCCGGACCGGCTGCTCGGTGAGCATCGCGGCGGCCTCGGGGAACAAACCCTCCCCGTCCATCCAGCCGTGGAACAGTTCCTCGACGCCGGGCATCGGCATCACCCGGGCGCGGGCCTCCTGCGCCTGGCGCAGATCCTCGGGGTCGCCGCTGCGGGCGGCCCGGATCTCCGCGATCTGCGCGTCCAGCTCGTCGAGGCGGGTGTACATCGGGCCGAGCTTCTGGTGGTGCAGGCGGGAGAAGTTCTCCACCTCGATGCGGAAGGTCTCCACCGCGATCTCGTACTCGATGAGCGCCTGCTCGGCGGCCCGCACGGCCCGCTCCAACCGCTCCGTACCTGCGGCGGCTGTGCCGTGGGGGTCAGCTTCCGGGGACGTCATCCGAACAGCGTAACCGTGTCGACCGGAGCCGGACGCCAACCGGGGTGACGGCCGGGGTGCCGGGCTGCTCCTCACACCCCCGTCTCCGCCGCGACCCTCCCCGCCCGGATCCCCGCCGTCAGTTCCGCGTGGTCCGCCTCCGTGCGGTCGGCGTAGGTCACTGCGAAGGTGGCGACGGCCTCGTCGAGCTCCTCGTTCTTGCCGCAGTAACCGGAGACCAGGCGCGGGTCGACGCTGTGCGAGTGGGCGCGGGCCAGGAGGGCGCCGGTCATGCGGCCGTAGTCGTCGATCTGGTCGGCGGACAGGGCGGCCGGGTCGACGCTGCCCTTGCGGTTGCGGAACTGGCGCACCTGGAAGGGACGGCCCTCGACGGTCGTCCAGCCCAGCAGGATGTCGCTGACGACCTGCATCCGCTTCTGGCCGAGGACCACCCGGCGGCCCTCGTGGTCGACCGGCGGCACGTCGAAGCCCGCGGTGACCAGGTGCGGCAGCAGGGCCGAGGGCCGCGCCTCCTTGACCTGGAGGACCAGCGGTTCGCCGCGGTGGTCCAGCAGCAGGACGACGTAGGAGCGGGTGCCCACGCTTCCCGTGCCGACGACGCGGAAGGCCACGTCGTGCACCGCGTGGCGAGCCAGCAGCGGGAGGCGGTCCTCGGAGAGCGTGGCCAGGTAGTGCTCCAGGGACGCGGCCACCGCCGCGGCCTCCTCGTCCGGCACCCGGCGCAGCACCGGCGGAGCGTCCACGAAGCGCCGGCCACCGTCCTCCGTGAGCTCCGTCGCCTTCGCCGCGAAGCGCCCGCTGGTGTTGGCCCGCGCCTTCTCCGAAACCCGCTCCAACGTGCCGACCAGGTCGTGGGCGTCGGTGTGGGAGACGAGTTCCTCGTCCGCGATCGCGTTCCACGCGTCCAGCACCGGGAGCTTGGCGAGCAGCCGCATGGTGCGCCGGTACGCGCCCACCGCCCCGTGCGCCGCCGCACGGCAGGTGTCCTCGTCGGCGCCGGTCTCCCGGCCCGCGAGGACCAGGGAGGCGGCGAGCCGCTTGAGGTCCCACTCCCAGGGGCCGTACACCGTCTCGTCGAAGTCGTTCAGGTCGATGACCAGGTCGCCGCGGGCGTCGCCGTACAGGCCGAAGTTCGCCGCGTGCGCGTCGCCGCAGATCTGGGCGCTGATCCTGGTCATCGGGGTGCGGGCGAGGTCGTAGGCCATGAGGCCGGCCGAGCCGCGCAGGAAGGCGAACGGCGTGGCCGCCATCCGGCCGACCCGCAGGGGAGTGAGCTCGGGCAGACGGCCCCGGCTCGACTCCTCGACCGCGTCCACCGCGCCGGGGCGGGAGATGTCGAGGTCCAGCGCCGCATGGGCACTGCGCGGGACGCTCTCCCGCAGGGCCTTGCCCTCCTTCTTGGGCGAGCCCTCGACGGGCCACTGGGCGAAGCCGCGCACCCGGGGCCGCCGCCGGGCCGAGCCCGGGGCCGCATCGGTCGACTCCGAGGCCGGCACCTCCCGCGCCCCGGCCTCCTCACCGGCCCGCGCCCCGGCCTTCGCCTCCACACCGGCATCGGCCACAGCGACCGCCTCCCCCGTGACTCGCAAGAACATCAACTCGTGCAGACCGTACAACCACCGGCCGAAACGCGTCAGACCCTGTGGACAACTCCACAGCCGTGACTCCACAGCTGTGGAAAACCGCTGGGAGGCGACACGGCCCGCGTCCCTCACGCCCGCAAGTACGCCAACACAGCCAGCACCCGCCGATGGGACTCCTCCGCCGGCGGCAGGTCCAGCTTCGTCAGGATGCCGCCGATGTGCTTGCCGACCGCGGCCTCGGACACCACCAGTTCCCGGGCGATCGCCCCGTTGGACTTGCCCTCGGCGATCAGGGCGAGGACCTCACGCTCGCGCGGGGTGAGCCGCTCCAGCGGATCACGGCGACGGCGCAGCAACTGCCGTACGACTTCGGGGTCCACGACCGTCCCCCCGTCCGCGACCTCGCACAGGGCGTCGACGAACTGCTCGACCTGGCCGACCCGGTCCTTGAGCAGATAGCCGACACCCGTGCCGTCTCCGGAGTCGAGGAGCTCGGAGGCGTACGCCCGCTGCACGTACTGGCTGAGGACCAGCACCGGCAGGCCGGGGCGCCGCTCCCGCAGGCGGACCGCCGCGTGCAGCCCCTCGTCCTGGAAGCCTGGCGGCATACGGACGTCTGTCACGACGATGTCGGGGCTGTGCTCCTCGACCGCGACCAGCAGGGCCTCGGCGTCGCCGACCGCCGCGACGACCTCGTGGCCGCAGCGGCCGAGCAGACCGATCAGCCCCTCGCGCAGCAGCACGCTGTCCTCGGCGAGCACTATCCGGAGCGATCGCGTTTCGCCGTCACCCCGTGCGTCCCGCGCGCCTCGGCCGACCCGGTCACCTCGCAAGGGAACTCCACACGCAACATGGTCGGACCACCCGGCGGACTGGACAGGGAGAGTCTGCCATCCAGGACCGACACCCGGTCGGCGAATCCGGTCAGTCCGCTGCCCGCCGAGACGTCCGCGCCGCCGCGGCCGTCGTCCCGCACCTCCAGCAGCAGCCGCCCACGCGAGTGGCCGCCACGCACCTCGGCCCGCCCCGCCCCGCTGTGCTTGGCGACGTTGGCCAGGGCCTCGCAGACCACGAAGTAGGCGGCCGCCTCCACCGCCTGGTCCAGCCGCCCCGGCACCGAAAGATCGACGTCGACCGGGACGACGGAACGGTCCGCGGCGTCGGCGACGGCGGCGCTCAGACCGTAGTCCGCGAGGACCTTGGGGTGGATGCCCTGGATGAGCTCGCGCAGCTCGGCCAGGGCCTTTCCCGCCTCGTCGTGGGCCTTGGCGAGCTGGTCGGCGAGCGGTCCGGACGGGGCGTCGAGACGGGCCAGGCCGAGGGCCATCGTCAGGGCCACCAGGCGCTGTTGGGCCCCGTCGTGCAGATCGCGTTCGATGCGCCTGCGCTCCGCCTCGAAGGCGTCCACCAACCGCAAGCGCGAACGGCTCAATTCGACCACTCTGGCGTCCAGCTCACCGTCACGTGAAGCGACCAGCAGCCGCGTGAGGCCGGCCCGGGCGCCCGCCACGACCCCCAGCACGTACAGGCCCACTGCCAGGAGCAGCAGCCCCAATACGGCCACCCCGAAGGCCGTCGGCCAGGTGGTGACCGTCCACTGCTTGAGCACCTTCGCCTCCCGGCCGTCCCCGACCGTGGCCATGAGCAGCGGGGTGGCGGCCATGGAGACCGGAAGGAGCAGAGCGACGGTGACCGCGAGGGCGTCGACCGGCCAGAGCAGCCCGGCGAACAGCAGGGTGTACCCGAACTCGCGCCAGGTCGCCTGTTCCCTCAGCCGCGTCGTCAGCCACGGCCACAGCCCCGTGGCGGCAGGCGCCCGGTGCGGATCAGGTACCGGGTCCGCGTCGACCAGGCACAGTCGCCGCCGTTCCACCCGCGCGACCACGACACCGGACAGCGCCAGCATGACGAGCAACGGCAGTCCCACGAGTACGGCGGTGAGCGCCCCGCCGACCACCACCAGCGTCACGATCCCCACCAGCGCGACCATGCCGGCCACCGCACCGCTCAGCAGATATCCGACCGAGCGCCAGGGCCACGCCGACAGCAGGAAGCCCGGCCGGGACATGGCTTGCCACACATTCCGAGGATGCATGCGGATCACCGTAGAAGCGCGGCGCGGGGCGGGGCCATTGGCCAGGACGGAGGAGCCGGGGTATGGCCGGCCCTACCCCAGGACTCGGTCCCGCCGCACTGCGCCCGAGCACCTCCGAACGGTTTCGTGGCGCCACCGAGAACACCGGACGAGTGGGGGATCCATGACCACCGACGCCATCAGCCTGCGATCCGTCAGCAGGACGTACGGCAAGGCACCCGGCAGCACATACGGCAGGACGCGCAACAGAACGCACAACAGCAACAGCAGACCCGCCTCACCCGACGACACCCCCCTGACCGTCACCGCACTCCAAGACGTCACCCTGGCCTTCCCCCGCGGCACCTTCACCGCCGTCATGGGCCCCTCCGGCTCCGGCAAGTCGACCCTGCTGCAGTGCGCCGCGGACCTGGACCGGCCCACCTCGGGCTCCGTCACCATGAGCGGCACCGAGCTCACGACGCTCAGCGAGACCGAACTGACCCTGCTCCGGCGTGAGCGCATCGGGTTCGTCTTCCAGGCGTTCAACCTGCTGCCCTCACTCACCGCCGAGCAGAACGTCGCCCTGCCGCTCAGGCTGGCCGGCCGACGCGTACCGAAGGCCCGCATCCGCGAGGTGCTCCAGCAGGTCGGTCTCGCCGAACGCGCCCGGCACCGGCCGACAGAGCTGTCCGGCGGCCAGCAGCAGCGCGTCGCCCTGGCCCGTGCCCTGGTCACCCGCCCTGAAGTCCTCTTCGGCGACGAACCGACCGGCGCCCTGGACTCGCAGACCGGCCGCGAGGTACTGACCTTGTTGCGTGCCATGGTCGACCGAGAGGGCCAGACCGTCGTCATGGTCACGCATGACCCCGTGGCCGCGTCCTATGCCGACCGCGTGGTCTTCCTCGTCGACGGCCGGTTCAACGGTGAACTCGTCGGAGCGGGCACCAACGACATCGCCACCCACATGGCCACGCGGGAAACCACACCGCCGGCCCGCCCGGCCGCCCTTCCCGCACCCCACCCCACGTCACACCGCACACCGCACCCCGGACCTCAACCCGCACCCGGCACCGGGACCCGCCCGGAAGGCCGGCCGTGCTGACCATCGCCCTCCACACCCTCCGCACCCGCTGGTCCACCTTCCTGGGCACGTTCGTCACCCTCTCCCTCGGCGTCGCCCTGCTCACCGTGATGGGCCTGACCCTCGCCTCCTCCCTGGACGCGCCGGAGAGACAGCCGGAGCGGTTCGCCCTCGCACCAGTCGTCGTGCAGGGCCAGAACACCTTGAGCGTGCCGGCTTCGATCGGCACCCATGTTTCACGTGAAACACGCGAACTCGCCCACCCCCGCCCGGTGCCCGAGGCCACCGTGACCGCGTTGAAGGAGCTCGGCACGGTCATCCCGGACCGCTCCTTCCCGGTGCGCGCCGAGGGCGGCCCTGGCCATCTCGTCGGTCACCCCTGGTCCACTGCCGCCTTCGCCCCTTACGAGATCGTTGAGGGCCGCGCACCCCGTACAGCGGACGAAGTGGTCGTCACCGGTGACTGGACGCATCCAGGCAACCGGCTGCGCACCGACCACGGCGCCGTGCGGGTCGTAGGCACCGTCCTCTCGCGGGGCTTCGAGACCGCCGTCTTCTACACCGACGCCCGCGCCGCCGCGTTGTCCCCGAAGAGCACACAACTCGTGGTGGAGGCAGCCGCACGAGACGTACGAGAAGCAGTGGAAGGCGACTCCGTCCACGTGCTCACCGGCAGCGCCCGCCGTCTCGCCGACCCCGACCCGGACCGCGACCGGGAGGCGCTCACCGCGATGAACGCCCTGTTCGGCACCGCCGGCGGAGTCACCGCGTTCGTGTCGGTGTTCGTCGTGGCGTCCACCTTCGCCTTCGCGGTCGCCCAGCGGCGCCGGGAGTTCGGCCTGCTGCGCACCGCGGGAGCCACGCCCGGGCAGATCCGCCGGACGGTGTCCGCGGAGGCGCTGCTGGTCGGTGTCCTCGCCTCGGCCACCGGCTGCGTGCTCGGCTCGTACGGCGCCCCACGCCTCGCCGCCTGGGTGGTCGAAGTCGGCCTCGCGCCTGGCTGGTTCGCCATCGGTGATGCCAAGTGGCCGTACCACATGGCCTTTTGGACGGGTCTGCTCGTCGCGCTGCTCGGTGTTGTCGCCGCGTCCTGGCGGGCGGGCCGCACCGGTGCCGCCCAAGCACTGCGCGAGGCCTCCGTGGATGCCGGATCGATGACATGGGGCCGCCTGCTGTTCGGTTCCGGCCTGCTGCTGACCGCCGCGGTGACGCTGGCCCTGGCGCTGGTCACCGACCCGGGTGAGTTGCTGCACCGCAAGACGTACGTCAGCCGTCCGATGCTGCTGATCACCGCGGTCGCGCTGCTCGCGCCGGTCCTGGTGCGGCCGCTGACCCGGCTGCTCGCCTGGCTGTCGGCCCAACTCCCGGGCGCGGGAGGAATACTGGTGGGGGAGAACGCGACCGCGGGAGTCCGCCGTACAGCAGCCGTGGCGGCACCCGTCCTGGTCACGGTCGCCCTCACGGGCTCACTGCTGGGGGCGACCGCCACGCTGAACGCGGCGAAGGCCACCGAGGCACGCGAGCGGACCACGGCCGACTTCGTGGTCGTCCCCGCCGGGGACGCCGACCATGCCGGGAGCAAACGCCCCGCGGACAGCTCGGACACCATCTCCACCGAGACCCCGGCCTTCGACGCGCACACACTCCAGAGGCTCCGAGCGATCCCCGGCACCACGGTCTCCGCGAGCTCGTCGAGCGCCGTCTTCGTCCTGGCGGACGGCGTGGCCCTCATCAGGTCCGAGGCCCGCGCCGCCGAGGCCGCACCGCTCGCCGCGACCGCCGGCCTCCCCCTGGCCGCCGGAAAGGTGAGCGACCTCGACGACGGGTCGATCATCGTCAACGAGGAATGGGAGCGGCACACCGTCGGGCAGACCGTGGACGTGTGGCTCGGCGACGGCACCAGGAAGTCGCTGCGGATCGCCGCGGTGATGACGACCGGCACCGGTGACAACGGCGTCTACGTCACCCCGGCCAACGCCCCCGGCGCCCACATCGACCGCGTGGACGTCACCCTCGCGGCCGGTGCCGACCCGGCTGCCGTGGCCGGAGCCCTGCGCACCGCGGGCGGACACTTCCTGACCAGGGACGAATGGCTGCGGGCGAGTCACCCCGGAACCGACCGGACCACCCGGTACGGCTTTCTGCTGGTACTCGGCATCGCGCTGCTCTACACCGGGATCTCGCTGGCCAACACGATGGTCATGGCGACCTCGGACCGGCTGCGCGACCTGGCCGTGCTCCGCCTCGCCGGGGCCACCCGCCGCCAGGTGCTGCGGCTGGTCGGCGCCGAGGCGCTGACGGTCGTGGCGGTGGGCGGAGTGCTCGGGCTCCTGGTCGCCGGGATCAACCTGGCCGGGATGCAGGGTGCGTTGGGCCTGTTGTCGGTGCACGCTCCGATGCGGATCCCGTGGCCGGAGCTCGCGGTGGTCGGCGGAGCCTGCGCGGTCCTCGCCGTGACGTTCTCGGTCCTCCCGGCCGCCTGGGCGATGCGCCGCAGGGCCGTGGAACTGGCCGGTACGAGGGAATGAGAGAGACCTCACAGGGTGAGCCACACCACCACCCCACCCACTCACACCCGCCCTCACCCGGCACTCCGTGAAGGGACAAAAAGAAGCCCCTCAGGTCCAGGACCTGAGGGGCTTCCAGTGGTGCGCGAGGGGGGAGTTGAACCCCCACGCCCTTTCGGGCACTGGAACCTGAATCCAGCGCGTCTGCCTATTCCGCCACCCGCGCATTGGGTGTGTCCTCGGGCTCCTGACCTTGCGGTGCGGCGCCTTCCGACACGCAGAACATTAGCACGCTGGAGGGGGTGGGTTCACATCCCATATCCGGGGGCAGCCGCCCACCAGCGGCTTCGGAAGCGGTCCACCGAAACGGGGTGCCGTCGGCCACGTATCAACCTGTGCCTGTTCACGTATCAACCTCGTACCGGTAGCACCCGTCTCCCCAGGAGCAGGTAGGGGTCCACAGTCAGGTGCGGGACACTGGTCTGCGGCCGCCTCTACGATCCTTGACAGAGGAGCGCACAGAGGACTTCGACCGCGGAGTTCGAAGTGGAGCTCCACAGGGAACTTCGGAGGCGTCGACACCCGTCGACAGTGCCGACAGGGGGAACCAGCCGATTCACCGGCGCGTGGATACGATCAGTAAGCAGTACCAGGTAAACAGCAGCCGGCGCAGTACCCAGGACGGCAAGGACGGAGGAGGTGCCTCATGGGAGTCCTGAAGAAGTTCGAGCAGCGTCTCGAAGGTCTGGTCAACGGCACCTTCGCCAAGGTGTTCAAGTCCGAGGTCCAGCCCGTGGAGATCGCGGGCGCGCTCCAGCGGGAGTGCGACAACAACGCGACCATCTGGAACCGCGACCGCACGGTCGTACCCAATGACTTCATCGTGGAACTGAGCACGCCGGACTTCGAGCGGCTCAGCCCCTACTCGGGCCAGCTCGGCGACGAGCTCGCCGGCATGGTGAGCGACTACGCCAAGCAGCAGCGCTACACCTTCATGGGCCCGATCAAGGTCAACCTGGAGAAGGCGGACGACCTCGACACCGGTCTGTACCGGGTGCGCAGCCGTACGCTCGCCTCCTCCACCAACCAGCAGGCCCCCGGCCCCGCGGCCCCGGCCGGCCGGGGCGGCGCACCGGCACCCGGCGGCGGCTACGGCTACCCGCCGGCCGCTCCGGCGGGCGCCCCGCCCATGCCGGCCGCCCCGCCTCCCGGCCGTGGCGCTCCCGGCGGCTACGGCTATCCACAGTCGGCCCAGGCCCAGCGCCCCGGCGCCGGCGGCCCGGTCGGCGCGCCCGCGCCGGGCTCCCGTACCCGCCACTGGATCGAGATCAACGGCGCCCGCCATCAGATCTCCCGCGCCACGCTGGTGCTGGGCCGCAGCACCGAAGCCGACGTGCGGATCGACGACCCCGGCGTCTCGCGCCGGCACTGTGAGATCCGGACCGGAACGCCCTCGACGATCCAGGATCTCGGGTCCACCAACGGCATCGTGGTGGACGGGCAGCACACCACCCGCGCTACGCTCCGCGACGGCTCGCGGATCGTCGTGGGCAGTACCACCATCATTTACCGGCAAGCCGAAGGGTGAAGCGGGGGCAATGTCAGAGCTGACCCTGACGGTCATGCGGCTGGGTTTCCTGGCCGTACTGTGGCTGTTCGTGATCGTGGCCGTTCAGGTCATCCGCAGCGACCTGTTCGGTACGCGCGTCACCCAGCGCGGCGCGCGCCGGGAGGCCGGCCGGGCCCAGCAGGCCCAGCGGCAGGCGCCTCCGCAGCAGCGCCAGCAGCAGGCCGCCGGCGGCCGCCAGCGCCGTAACGCACCCACCAAGCTGGTCGTGTCCGAGGGCACCCTCACCGGCACCACGGTCGCGCTCCAGGGCCAGACCATCACGCTGGGCCGGGCGCACGACAGCACCATCGTGCTGGACGACGACTACGCCTCCAGCCGCCATGCCAGGATCTACCCGGACCGCGACGGTCAGTGGATCGTCGAGGACCTGGGCTCCACCAACGGCACGTATCTCGACCGAACGCGGCTGACGACCCCGACACCGATTCCGCTGGGCGCGGCGATCCGCATCGGCAAGACCGTCATCGAGCTGCGGAAGTAGTGCTACATCATGAATAGGCGCGAGCGGAGCGAGCACGCGGTGTGGGCCCCCACCCCGGGCCCCGGCGCGCTCCCGACCGGAGGGTGGGCACCGTGCGGATGTACCCGGAGCCGACAGGCGAGGTGCGCATGAGTCTGTCACTGCGCTTCGCCGCCGGATCGCACAAAGGCATGATCCGGGAGGGCAACGAGGACTCCGGATACGCCGGGCCCCGCCTGCTCGCCATCGCCGACGGCATGGGCGGCGCCGCCGCCGGCGAGGTCGCCTCCTCCGAGGCCATCTCCACCATCGTCGCCCTCGACGACGACGTCCCCGGCTCCGACGTCCTCACCTCGCTCGGCGTGGCCGTCCAGCGCGCCAACGACCAGCTGCGCTCCATGGTCGAGGACGACCCCCAGCTCGAAGGCATGGGGACCACCCTGACCGCCCTGCTGTGGACGGGCCAGCGGCTCGGCCTCGTGCACGTCGGCGACTCGCGCGCGTACCTGCTGCGCGACGGCGTCCTCACCCAGATCACGCAGGACCACACCTGGGTGCAGCGCCTGGTCGACGAGGGCCGCATCACCGAGGAAGAGGCCACCACCCACCCCCAACGCTCCCTGCTGATGCGGGCGTTGGGCAGCGGCGAACACGTCGAGCCCGACCTCTCCATCCGCGAGGTCCGCGCCGGCGACCGCTATCTGATCTGCTCCGACGGCCTCTCCGGCGTGGTCTCCCACCAGACCCTGGAAGACACCCTCGCCAGCTATCAGGGCCCCCAGGAGACCGTGCAGGAGCTCATCCAGCTCGCGCTGCGCGGCGGCGGCCCCGACAACATCACGGTCATCGTGGCCGATGTCCTGGACCTGGACACCGGGGACACCCTCGCCGGGCAGCTCTCCGACACCCCGGTCGTGGTCGGCGCGGTCGCCGAGAACCAGCACCAGCTGCACGACAACGGCATCATGCAGACCCCCGCGGGCCGCGCCTCCGGGCTCGGCCGCCAGGGCCACGGGCAGGGCGAGGGCGGTGACTTCGGGCCGTCCAACCCCTCCGACACCACCGGCTACATCCCCGCGGGCAGCTTCGGCGACTACTCCGACGACGACTTCGTCAAGCCCCGCAAGGGCCGCAAGTGGCTGAAGAGATCGTTCTACTCGGTCCTCGCGCTCGCCGTCATCGGCGGTGGCCTGTACGGCGGCTGGCGCTGGACGCAGACCCAGTACTACGTCGGCACCAACGGCGAGCACGTCGCGCTGTACCGGGGCATCAGCCAGGACCTGGCGTGGGTCTCGCTCTCTAAGGTGTCCAAGGACCACCCCGAGATCGAACTCAAGTACCTGCCGCCGTACCAGCAGAAGTCGGTCGAGGGCACCATCGCCGAGGGCGATCTGAAGACGGCCCAGAAGAAGATCGACGAACTGGGCGTGCAGGCCTCCGCGTGCAAGAAGGAGGCCCAGGCGCAGGCCACGGAGAGCAAGAAGAACTCCAAGACGGGCGAGGGCCAGGCCGGCGGCACCACGGGAACCACTCGGTCCTCTCTGACGTCAAAGGCCACACCGACCCCGACGAGCACGACCTCCCCGTCCCCGAGCGCTTCCGCATCCCCGAAGCCCACTCCCACCCCCGGCCCCACTCTCTCGGACGAGGAGAAGCAGGTCGTCGGGAACTGCGGTACGCAGTAGGCAAGCCGTGAGAGGCCCTGGCACACGATGAGCAGCAGTACTTCGAACACATCGACGCACCACACGTCCACGATCGGCGCGATCGGCGCTCCCAGCCGTCGCAACACCGAGCTGGCGCTGCTGGTGTTCGCCGTCCTCATCCCGGTCTTCGCCTACGCCAACGTGGGCCTGGCCATCAACGACCAGGTCCCGGCCGGGCTGCTGAGCTACGGCCTGGGCCTCGGCCTGTTGGCCGGCGTGGCCCATCTCGTCGTACGCAAGTTCGCCCCGTACGCGGACCCGCTGATGCTGCCGCTGGCTACCCTGCTCAACGGCCTCGGGCTCGTCGCGATCTGGCGCCTCGACCAGTCCAAGCTGCTCCAGTCGATCGGCCAGGCCGGCGGCAAGGCGACCAACCAGCTGATCTACACGGCGTTGGGCATCGCCCTGTTCGCCGTGGTCCTGGTCTTCCTCAAGGACCACCGGGTCCTGCAGCGCTACACCTACATCTCCATGGTCGGCGCACTGGTCCTGCTGCTGCTCCCGCTGGTGCCGGGCCTCGGCGCCAACATCACCTACGGCGCCAAGATCTGGATCCAGGTCGGCAGCTTCACCATCCAGCCCGGAGAGTTCGCCAAGATCGTCCTGGCGATCTTCTTCGCCGGCTACCTGATGGTCAAGCGCGACGCGCTCGCCCTGGCCAGCCGCCGCTTCATGGGTCTGTACCTGCCGCGCGGCCGCGACCTCGGGCCGATCATCGTCGTCTGGATGATCTCGATCCTCATCCTGGTGTTCGAGACCGACCTCGGTACCTCGCTGCTGTTCTTCGGAATGTTCATCATCATGCTGTACGTCGCCACCGAGCGGACCAGCTGGATCGTCTTCGGTCTGCTGATGTCCGCGGCCGGTGCCGTCGGCGTGGCCAGCTTCGAACCACACGTCAAGCAGCGCGTCGCCGCCTGGCTCGACCCCATGCGCGAGTACACCCTCAGCCAGACCGTCCCTGGCCACTCCGCGCAGTCGATGCAGGCCCTGTGGGCCTTCGGCTCCGGTGGCACCCTCGGCACCGGCTGGGGCCAGGGCCACTCCGAGCTGATCCGCTTCGCCGCCAACTCCGACTTCATTCTCGCCACCTTCGGCGAGGAGCTGGGCCTGGCCGGCCTCATGGCGATCCTGCTGATCTACGGCCTGATCGTGGAGCGCGGCGTGCGCACCGCCCTCGCCGCCCGCGATCCCTTCGGCAAGCTGCTCGCCATCGGCCTGTCCGGCGCCTTCGCGCTCCAGGTCTTCGTGGTGGCCGGCGGTGTGATGGGCCTGATCCCGCTGACCGGTATGACGATGCCCTTCCTGGCGTACGGCGGTTCCTCCGTCATCGCCAACTGGGCCCTGATCGGCATCCTGATCAGAATCAGCGACACCGCACGCCGTCCCGCGCCCGCTCCCGCCCCCAGCCCCGACGCCGAGATGACCCAGGTGGTCCGCCCGTCATGAACAAGCCCCTGCGCCGGATCGCGATCTTCTGCGGCCTCCTGGTCCTCGCCCTGCTCATCCGCGACAACTGGCTCCAGTACGTCAAGGCCGACACCCTCCGGGAGGACCCGGACAACCGCCGGGTACTGATCGCGCGGTACGCCACGCCCCGCGGCGACATCATCGTCGACGGCAAGTCCATCACCGGGCACGCCGAGACCACCTCGGGCGACTTCAAGTACAAGCGCACCTACAAGGACGGCGCGATGTGGGCGCCGGTCACGGGCTTCGTCTCGCAGTCCTACGGCGCCACCCAGCTGGAGTCCATCGAGGACGGCATCCTCACCGGCAACGACGACCGGCTCTTCTTCCGCAACACCCTCGACATGCTCACCGGCAAGCCGAAGGAGGGCGGCAACGTCGTCACCACCCTCAGCGCCGCCGCGCAGAAGGCCGCCTACGACGGTCTGAAGAAGCGGGGCGCCAAGGGGGCGGTCGCGGCCATCGAGCCGTCCACCGGCAAGATCCTGGCGCTGGCCTCCTACCCGTCGTACGACCCCTCGTCGATCGCCGGCGGCAGCGACTCCGACGCAGAGGCGTGGAAGAAGCTCGACAAGAAGAACAACCCCGACGACCCGATGCTCAACCGGGCGCTGCGCGAGGTCTACCCGCCCGGCTCCACCTTCAAGGTCGTCACCGCGGCCGCGGCGCTGGAGAACGGCCTGTACAAGACGGCCGACGAGAAGACCGACTCCCCGCTGCCCTGGACGATGCCCGGGACCACGACCCAGCTGAAGAACGAGGGCAGCATCCCCTGCAAGAACGCCACCCTCCGGGTCGCGCTGCAGTACTCCTGCAACACCGTCTTCGGCAAGGTCGGCTCCGACCTCGGCAACGACAAGATGCTCGAGGAGGCCAAGAAGTTCGGCTTCACCGAGGAGCAGTTCACGCCGGTCCGCTCCAGCGCACCCGTCTTCTCCGACGACATGAACCCCTCGCAGACCGCGCTGTCCTCCATCGGCCAGTACAACACCGCCGCGACCCCGCTCCAGATGGCCATGGTCGCCTCGGCCGTCGCCAACAACGGCACCCTGATGAAGCCGTACATGGTCGACTCCCTCCAGGCCCCGAACCTCGACACCCTGGAGAAGACCCAGCCGGAGAAGATGAGCGAGCCGCTGTCCGCGGAGAACGCCCAGATCCTCCAGTCGATGATGGAGACCGTCGTCCAGAAGGGCACCGGCACCACGGCCCAGATCGACGGCGTCACCGTCGGCGGCAAGACCGGTACCGCCCAGCACGGCGAGAACAACAGCAAGAACCCGTACGCCTGGTTCATCTCGTACGCCAAGGTCGGTGACAGCGCGCCGGTCGCCGTGGCCGTGGTCGTCCAGGACGACAACGCGGTCCGCGAGAACATCTCCGGCAGCGGTCTCGCGGCGCCCATCGCCAAGCGCGTCATGGAGGCGGTCATCGACTCCAAGAAGTGACCCCGCTCACGTCGCCTTCACATCGGTGCACGTTGCGATACCGGTCCTGTATCGGGTGACGCACTTGGCCAGGTCACACAAAGCTAGCCGGGTACGGTAGGCCCGGAGTGCAGCCTCCGACGGCACACACGTGTCTGTCGGGACCGACGGAGAGGGCTGGTAGGAAGCTATGGAAGAGCCGCGTCGCCTCGGCGGCCGGTACGAGCTGGGCCAGGTGCTCGGCCGTGGTGGCATGGCGGAGGTCTACCTCGCCATGGACACGCGCCTCGGCCGCACGGTGGCGGTGAAGACGCTGCGCGCGGACCTCGCGCGCGATCCGTCCTTCCAGGCCCGGTTCCGCCGGGAGGCCCAGTCGGCCGCCTCGCTCAACCATCCCGCGATCGTGGCGGTCTACGACACGGGCGAGGACTACATCGACGGGGTCTCGATCCCGTACATCGTCATGGAGTACGTCGACGGCTCCACGCTCCGCGAGCTGCTGCACTCCGGCCGCAAGCTGCTGCCGGAGCGCTCCCTGGAGATGACCATCGGGATCCTCCAGGCGCTGGAGTACTCCCACCGCAGCGGGATCGTCCACCGGGACATCAAGCCGGCCAACGTCATGCTCACGCGCAACGGCCAGGTCAAGGTCATGGACTTCGGCATCGCCCGCGCCATGGGCGACTCCGGCATGACCATGACGCAGACCTCCGCGGTCATCGGCACCGCCCAGTACCTCTCCCCGGAGCAGGCGAAGGGCGAGCAGGTCGACGCGAGGTCGGACCTCTACTCCACCGGCTGTCTCCTGTACGAGCTGCTGACGGTCCGGCCGCCCTTCGTGGGCGACTCCCCGGTGGCCGTCGCGTACCAGCACGTACGCGAGGAGGCGCAGCCCCCGTCGGTCTTCGACCCCGAGATCACGCCCGAGATGGACGCCATCGTCCTCAGGGCCCTGGTCAAGGACCCGAACTACCGCTACCAGTCGGCCGACGAGATGCGCGCCGACATCGAGGCCTGCCTCGACGGACAGCCGGTCGCGGCCACCGCCGCGATGGGCTCGGTGGGCTACGGCGGCTACCCGGACGACCAGGCGACCACGGCCCTGCGCTCCGACGCCGGCGCCACCACCATGCTGCCCCCGATGAGCCCGGACGACGGCGGTTTCGGCTATGACGACCGTCCCGACCGGCGGCGCCAGAAGAAGTCGAACACCTCGACGATCCTGCTGGTGGTGGCGGGCATCCTGGTGCTCGTCGGCGCGATCCTGATCGGCAAGTGGATCTTCAGCGGCGGCGGTGCGGGCAACGACCAGGTGACCGTGCCGAACCTCGTCAACCAGTCGCAGCCGGACGCCACCAGACAACTGGGCAACGTCGACCTGAAGCTCGGCGAGGTCACGCAGAAGCCGTGCGAGAACACCGCCAAGGGCAACGTCTGCGAGCAGAACCCGACGGGCGGCACCAAGGTCGACAAGAACTCCGCCGTCAGCATCGTGGTGTCCACCGGGGCGCCGAAGGTGGCCGTCCCCAGCGTCCTGGGCCAGAGCTTCGACGAGGCCAAGGCGCTGCTGGAGGGCGACAAGTACCAGTTCAAGGTCGAGAAGAAGGAAAAGGTGTCGCCGGAGGAAGCGGGCACCGTCCTGGGGCAGAACCCGAACCTCGGCGAAGAGGTCCAGAAGGGCTCGACGATCACCCTCACCGTGGCGAAGGCCGAGGCGAAGTCGACCGTGCCCGACGTCGTCGGCAAGTCGTGTGACGAGGCCAAGGCTCAGATGACGGCCAACAACCTGGTCGGCACCTGCGTCGATGAACCCACCACCGACCCCAACATGGACGGCAAGGTCATCTCGACTTCTCCGGATCGGGGCCAGCAGGTCGACAAGAACTCGACGGTGACGATCAAGGTCGGCAAGGTCAAGCAGCAGACGCCCGTGCCGGAGGTGCGGGGCCAGACCGTGAAGCAGGCCAAACAGACCCTGCAGGCGGCCGGCTTCACCCAGATCCAGTTCAACGGTGACTCCAGCGACAACGCGATTGTCACCGGCGAGGACCCGCAGCCCAACACGGGCGTCGACAACCCCGGCGGCACGACGATCACCCTCACCACGGTGGGCGGCAACAACGACGGCGGGAACAACAACGGCGGTCCCAACTTCTTCGGCGGTACCAGCGGCTGACGGCCGCGCCGTTGCCAAGAGCGCCAGGCAGGGCCCCGGCACCCTCTCGAGGGTGCCGGGGCCCTGCCTTTTCCTGTTGCACGGGCAGGCTGCTTCCGCAGCTCCACGTGCTCGGGCCCGCACGAGGCCCGGTATCCTGCCGCGCCCGGCGCAAAGAGGCCCGAAGCCGCAAGAGCAAGTTGCGGCTTCGGGCCTCCGTCATGCTAGGTCAGTTCCTTCGGCGGGGTCCGCTCGCTGTCCACCTTCTGCGTGCGGACCAGTTCGCCCCACACGACATAGCGGTAGCGGGACGTGTAGACCGGCGTGCACGTCGTCAGCGTGATGTAGTGGCCGGCCTTCTCCTTGCCGGACTCCTTGGGGATCCGGCCGAGGACCTTGACGTTGTACTTCGAGGTCTCGGGAAGGACGGCGTAGACCTTGTAGACGTACCACTCGTCCTTGGTCTCGAAGACGATCGGGTCGCCCTTCTTGACCTTGTCGATGTTGTGGAACTTCGCGCCGTGGCCGTCCCGGTGCGCGGCGAGGGCGAAGTTGCCGGCCTTGCCGCTGGTGGGGAGCGTGGCCTTGACGGGGTCGGTGTAGTAGCCGGCGACACCGTCGTTGAGGATCTTCGTCGAGGTGCCCTTCTCGACCAGGACCTCGCCGTTCTTCATCGCGGGGACGTGCAGGAAGCCGATGCCGTTCTTGGTGTCCAGCGCGCCGGGGCCGCCCGTGGTCCGCTCGGTCCAGGCGTCACGCACCTTGTCGGCCTGCTTGTCCGCCGCGCGGTCGGCGACGACGTTCGTCCACCACAGCGAGTAGACGACGAACAGGCCGAGCACCAGGCCTGCCGTGATGAGGAGTTCACCGAAGAAGCTGACCGCCATGGCGATCCGGCCGGTGCCGCGGCGGCGCGGCGCGGGGCTGCCGGTGTTCTGCTCTTGCTCTGTGGTCGCTGCCACTGATCATCTGCCCTTACTGGACGAGCGCATCCGGCTTGCCCTTGCTGCGCGGCCGTTCCTCGACCATCTTGCCCCAGACGATCAAGCGGTACTTGCTGGTGAACTCCGGCGTGCAGGTGGTGAGGGTGATGTAGCGGCCGGCCGTGGTGAATCCGGATCCCCTGGGGACAGGGGCGATCACGCTCGTGTTGCTCGGAGCCGTCACCGGGAGCGTCGACGTCATCTTGTAGACGAAGTACTCGTCCTGCGTCTCGACGACGATCGAGTCACCCGGGCTGAGCCTGTTGATGTAGCGGAAGGGCTCGCCGTGCGTGTTGCGGTGACCGGCGAGAGCGAAGTTGCCGGTCTTGGCGTCGGGCATCGCCGTCTTCAGCGCACCCTCGCTGTAGTGCCCGACCATGCCCTTGTCGAGAACCTTCTTGTTGCTGACGCCCTCGGCTATCGGCACCACCACGTCCAGCTTGGGGATGTGCAGCAGGGCGAAGCCCTGGCCCGGCTCGAAGGTGCCCGGGGCGCCCTTGCCGCTCGCCCAGTCGTTCTGGAGGCTGCTCGCCTCCTTGTCCGCCGCCGCGTGCGCCCGGACGTTGGTCCACCACAGCTGGTAGCTGACGAACAGCAGCATCAGCACACCGGTGGTGATGAACACCTCACCGATCGCCCGGCTCGCGACGACGGCCGCGCCGGGTTTGCGCGCCTTCGCCTGTCTGCGGGCCTCGACGCGGGACAGCGGCCTGCCGTCCGGCGACTCCTGCTCCGGCTGCGCTTCGGCAGCGGCTCCGCCGCCATGGCGTCCGTGACGGCCCTTGGCGGCCTTTCTGCGGGCCGCACGGCCGCCCTGTGGGGATCCAGTGGCGGATGTGACAGAAGAGGCCGCGGAGGCGGATATGGAGGGTGGGGGCGGATCGGGTACCCGCAGCGCCACCGTCTCGTCGTCGGCCGGCGGCACGTACGGCGCCGACGCCCGGCCGTCCGGCACCCCGCCGCGCGAAGCCCGGCCGGAAGGCTGCTCGGTGTGCTGCCCCTCGGCGAAGGGCTTCTCGGCGTACGGCTCCTCGACGTAGGAAGCAGCACCGAAGGACTGCCCGCCGTAGGGGTCGCCGCCGTAGGACTCGTACGACGCGTCGCCGTACAAGTCCTCGCGCTCGGGGCGCAGGGCCGTCACGCCGTGGCCCTGCCCACCACCGGGGCGAGCCCCGCCGACCTCGCCACCGCGCCCTGGTCCCCGCACTCCACCAGCCAGTTGGCCAGCATCAGGTGACCGTGTTCCGTCAGCACCGACTCGGGGTGGAACTGCACACCCTCGACCGGGAGTTCACGGTGCCTCAGCCCCATGACGATCCCGTCGTGCGTCCGCGCGGTGACCTCCAGCTCGGCCGGGACCGTCGCCGGCTCGGCGGCCAGCGAGTGGTAGCGGGTCGCCGTGAACGGCGTCGGCAGACCGGCGAAGACTCCCCTGCCCTCGTGCTCCACCAGGGAGGTCTTGCCGTGCAGCAGCTCGGGGGCGCGGTCCACGACACCGCCGTACGCCACCTGCATCGACTGCATGCCGAGGCAGACACCGAAGACGGGCACCCCGGTCGCGGCACAGTGGCGCACCATCTCGATGCAGACCCCGGCCTCCTCCGGTGTGCCGGGGCCGGGCGAGAGCAGGACGCCGTCGAAGCCGTCCTGGGCGTGTGCCGTCGACACCTCGTCGTTGCGCAGCACCTCGCACTCCGCGCCCAGCTGATACAGGTACTGGACCAGGTTGAAGACGAAGCTGTCGTAGTTGTCGACGACGAGAATGCGCGCGCTCACTGGTTGTCCACCGTCACATCGTTGAAGGGCAGCAGCGGTTCGGCCCACGGGAACACGTACTGGAACAGGACGTAGACCACAGCAACGACCAGCATGAGTGAGAGCAGCGCCTTCACCCATGCGCTCCCCGGCAGATGCCGCCAGATCCAGCCGTACATGCCGTCCCTTCCGTCGCACCACGGCACCACACACGCCGTACCGCACCAGACTAACGGCGCAGGGCAACAGGCTTGCCGTCCTCCACAGGCTGTGTGGAGTCCAGGTGTGCCCAGACGATCAGCCGGTGACTGTGTCCCCACTCCGGATCGCACGTGGTCAGCGTGAGATAGCGGCCAGGCCGCGTGTACCCGGATTTACGTGGCACAGGATCGATCACCTCAATGTCGGAGGGCACGGTTTTGTAAGGCCCTTTGTCGATCCGATACGTGAACCAGGTCGTTCCGTCGGTCAGGACGACCGCGTCACCGCGCCTCAGCCGCGGGAAGTCCTTGAAGGGATCGCCGTAGGTGCGCCGGTGTCCGGCGACCGAGAAGTTGCCCGGCTGCCCGAGCTGCGCGGTGTTCGCGTAGTGGCCGAGACCCTTCTTCAGGGTGCCGACCTGGGTGCCTTCGAGCACGGGCTTGTTCCACGTGAAACCGAGCCGGGGGATGTACATGATCGCGAAGGGCTTTTCGCTCCGGTACGGCGCCGGCCGCGCGGGAGAGGCGGAGGCGCCGGCCGTCACCTTGGGCTGCCGCACACTCCCCTGCGACCACTGCTGCTGTAACTGGTCGATCTGGTCGTCCATGACGGTGTCGGCCTTCACACCGGTCCAGAACAGCACATAGGCGACGAACAACACGATCAGGGCGCCGGCGGTGATGCACAGCTCGCTGACGGTCCGGACGACAACACGCACCGGCGGCTCCAGGGACTCACACCGTGCTCACTCCACGGGCTTGGCGTACTGCAGATCCACTGTGCCCGAGTAGCCGGGAAGAGTCACCGTGCCGTCGTCGGCGACATTCCAGCCGAGGCCGTAGACGTTGACGTAGACCATGTAGTTCTGGATCGCCTTGGAGTCCGCGAGCGCCTGCTTCAGCCTGCCGGGGTCTCCGACCGCCTGGATCTTGTACGGCGGTGAGTAGACGCGGCCCTGGAGGATCAGGGTGTTGCCGACGCAGCGCACGGCACTGGTGGAGATCAGCCGCTGGTCCATGACCTTGACGCCCTGGGCGCCGCCCTTCCACAGGGCGTTGACCACGGCCTGCAGGTCCTGCTGGTGGATGACCAGGTAGTCGGGCTGCGGCTCGGGATAGCCGGGGAGCTTGGCGGTGGCGTTCGGCGGGGCGTCGTCGAGCGTGACCGTGACCGCCTTCCCCTTGATCTTCTGGGTGCCCGCCCGGTCCTCCAGGGCGGCGAGCTTGTCGTCCTCGGCCTTGGTGCTGCCGTCGTCGCGCTCGGCGAGCGACTCGACGTCCCGGCGCAGCGAGCCGTTCGACTCGTCGAGCGTGCCGTTGTTGCGGCTGCGCTCCTGGATGAGGTCCGAGAGCTTGAGCATGGAGGCGTCCGTGCGGATGTCGGTGCCCTTGGCCGTATTGAAACTCGTGAAGAAAATGAGTCCCGCGAGAGCGAAGACGGCCACGGTGAGCACCCGCACCGGCCGGAAACCTCGCCTGCGGACAGGACTGGATCCGGACTGGGGGGAGTCGGCAGAATTGCTCAACGTACCCTTATCTCCTTCGGCGCCGCGGAAGCACTACGCTAACGGACGCCCGGGGGAGCGCTAAGAGTCCCCTTGTACGCTGCCCGGAGCCCGACCAGTTACCTGCGCGGCCACGCAGCGCATCGACAGGAGAGACCCTCGTGCCGAAGTCACGTATCCGCAAGAAGGCCGACTACACGCCGCCCCCGGCGAAGCAGGCGACCGCCATCAAGCTGAACAGCCGCGCCTGGGTCGCCCCGGTGATGCTGGCCATGTTCCTCATCGGGCTCGCCTGGATCGTCGTCTTCTATGTGACCGACGGCTCCCTGCCCATCGACGCCCTGGACAACTGGAACATCGTGGTGGGCTTCGGTTTCATCGCCGCCGGCTTCGGCGTCTCCACCCAGTGGAAGTAGCTCTCCCCAGGGGTATCCGCTGAGTTATCCACAGCTTGGAGCAATTTCCACAGGGCCTGGGGAAAAGACGACGATCTGTGGATAACCCATCGGGTGTTGACGCCGGTACGACCATCGCACCAGCTTCCGCAAGCCTGTTCGCCCCCTGCCTGACCTGCGAAAACGCGGGTCAGTGCCAGGGGGCACAGCTGTTCCCGCACTGTATGCACAAGATCGGGCACGCGCTGTGGACAACGGCCGCTCACAGGGGGTGTGCGGGCCCGTCAGGTCAGCTGGGCCGTTCTGATCACGATCATGACCACGAGGACCAGCAGAACCAGCGCACAGGTGCCGTACTGCACCAGCGCCCGCCGCTCACGCGGGGCGTGGACCATGCCGTAGCCCGTGATGAGCCCGGCGACGAGGCCACCGATGTGGGCCTGCCAGGAGATGCCGCTCCAGCTGAAGGTGAAGATCAGGTTGATCACCAGGAGCGCGATGATCGGCCGCAGGTCGTAGTTGAGCCGGCGCATCAGGACCGCGGTCGCGCCGAAGAGGCCGAAGATGGCACCGGAGGCGCCGAGCGTCTGGGTGACCGGGCTGGCCAGCAGATAGGCCAGGGCGCCGCCCGCCAGACCGGAGACGAAGTAGACCGCGAGATAGCGGACCCGGCCCAGGGCGGCTTCGAGGGGGCCGCCGAGCCACCACAGGCTCAGCATGTTGAAGCCGATGTGCCAGATCTCCTGGTGCGCGAACATCGAGGTCACCAGGCGGTAGTACTGCCCGTCCGCGACACCCTCGGTGGGCTGGAACGGCTTCGGCGGCCAGGCACCGACGAGGCTGAGGTCCGCCGCCAGGGACGCCTTGGCCTGGATGGCGATGAACACCGCGATGTTGATCCCGATCAGGATCTTCGTGAAGAGGCGGGGATCGGCCGTGACCGTACCTCCCGCGATGGTGCGCGGCCTCGCCGTGGCCGGAGCCGGGCCGCTGCCGCCCCCGTCGCGCACGCATTCGGGGCAATGGAAACCGACGGAGGCGCTGACCATGCACTCGGGGCAGATCGGGCGCTCGCAGCGGGTGCAGCGGATGCCGGTCTCACGGTCCGGGTGCCGGTAGCAGCCAGGCAGGTTCTGGGCCTCCGGTGAAGTGCCCGCCTCCTGATTCATGCCATCCCCTAACTCGCCCTGAGCCGTCGTGCCCACATGCACCGCCCCGCTCATCCTTACGGTTGAGCGGGGCGTTTGGTTCCCTTCGCGGCGGTTGCCCGGGGCTCAGCCCTGGCGCGTCTCCACGACGACCTGCTCGATGACGACGTCGTTCACCGGACGGTCGTTGGGGCGGGTGGTCTTGACGCCGGCGATGGCGTCGACGACCTTCTGGCTGGCCGGATCCGTGACCTCGCCGAAGATGGTGTGCTTGCGGTTCAGCCAGGCCGTCGGGGAGACGGTGATGAAGAACTGCGAGCCGTTGGTGCCGGGGCCGGCGTTGGCCATGGCGAGCAGGTAGGGCTTGTTGAAGCCGAGGTCCGGGTGGAACTCGTCCTCGAACTCGTAGCCCGGGCCACCGATGCCGGTGCCCAGCGGGTCGCCGCCCTGGATCATGAAGCCGCTGATGACCCGGTGGAAGATCGTGCCGTCGTAGAGCTTCTTGGTGGACTTCTCACCGGTGCCCGGGTGCGTCCACTCGCGCTCGCCCTGGGCGAGTTCGACGAAGTTCTTGACCGTCTTCGGGGCGTGGTTCGGCAGGAGCCGGACTTCGATGTCGCCGTGGTTGGTCTTCAGGGTGGCGTAAAGCTGCTCGGCCACGATCTGCCTTCCGTTGTCTTCTTGTGCCCGACCGATCCTCGCACGGATCCGGCCGAGGAGAGTCCGGGCAGGGGCGCGGAGCGGCGATCCGTGGCATTGTCGTCGACAAGCTCCTGTTGCCACGTATTCATCCGTTATTGATCCGGATGCCCGCCCTCAGGTGCCGGGCTGCGCTCCGGCAGGCATGATCCGTAAAAGGGTGGAAAGTCGAATTACCGTACGCCACCGAGGAGGAGGATCCCGTGACCCGCATCGACAGCGTGCGCGCCGCGACCGGCTCGGCGAAGGACAGCGTGCTGCACGCCGCGGAAGTGGTGGCGCCCTACGCCGACACGGCAAAGGACAAGGCCTCGCACTACGCGACGGAGGCACGCGTACGGCTCGCGCCCAAGGTCTCCCTTGCGGCCGAGCAGGCGCGTGTCCAGTACGGCGCTCATCTCGCGCCGCGTCTGGAGCAGGCCCGTACGCATGTTCCGCCGAAGGTCGACCAGGCCGCCCACGAGGCCGCCGAACGCACCCGAAAGGCAGCTCGGCAGGCCGCCGACTATTCCCGCCCGAGGATCGAGCAGGCCGTCGCCGCGGCCGGCCCGGTCCGTGAGGAGGCCGCAGCCCGCAGCGTGGCCGCACTGGCCGCACTGCGCGGCCAGATCTCGCCCAAGGAGGTCCAGAAGCTGGTCCGCAAGCACGAGCGGCGGGCCCGCGCAGGACGGCTTGCCAAGGCGCTGGCGGTGGCGGGCATCGTCGCGGGCGGCGCCTACGCCGCCTGGAAGTGGTGGGACAAGCAGGCCAACCCCGACTGGCTGGTCGAGCCGCCCGCCGCGACCGAGGTGCCCGAGACGGGCCGGCTGACGTCCGTGGACGGCACCGGCCAGTCCGTCCTCGACCCGGAGGTCGAGGCGAAGGAGGCCGAGGAGGACGCCGCAAGGCACGACGAAGGGCGCTGACGCCGAAACCGGCGTGTACCAGCGGTGGGGCGGAAGTTCTCCGCCCCACCGTCATGTTCACCCGACGGTGTGAGCGAACCGGTACGGCAGGGCTTCCGTGCACCACAGTCGCGGGGACACCTCTGCCCACCGGACGGACCGCCGCCCTGATGAACCCCTCGCGCCGCGGGCCGCTCGCCCTGGCCGCCGTACTGCTGCTCCTGGCCTCGGCCTGCACCGCCCGCGCCCCCGAGCCCGCAGCGACTTCCGCGTACGGCGCGTACGTCGGTTACGAGCCCGCCGACGTGGGCCGTCTCGACGCGTTCGGCGCCTGGCTCGGCGGACCGGCCCCCCGGGTCGGGCACGTGTACCTGCCCGGCGACCGCTGGAGCAACATCGAGGGAGCACCGGGCTACCTGGAGGCCTGGGCGTCCTGGCGACGAGCCGACCCGCGGCGCATGTTCGTCCTGGACGTGCCGATGCTGGAACACACCGAGGCCCACCTCCCCGACAGCACGGTCCGCGAGGAACTCCGGCGCGGTGCGAAAGGCGACTACGACGGCCATTTCCGCGCCCTGGCCCGGCGGTTGACGGCTCTCGGCGTCCCGGACACGATCGTCGTCCTCGGCTGGGAGATGAACGGCACCACCTACACCCACCGCTGCGGCCCGGACCCGGCCGCGTGGAAGGCGTACTGGACGAGGATCGTGCGGGCGATGCGCTCGGTGCCCGGCCGGCGCCTCCGCTTCGAGTTCACGCCCAACCGCGGCCGCGACGCGATCCCGTGGCCGCGTTGCTATCCGGGCGACGAGGTCGTCGACATCATCGGCATGGACGCCTACGACGCCCCGCGCGGCCTGCGCTTCTCCGACCAGGTGAGCGAGCCGTACGGCCTGCGCGCCCACGTCAGCTTCGCCCGCGCCCACCGCAAACCCTTCTCCTACCAGGAGTGGGGCCTGTACGAGAACGGCGACGACCCGGCGTACATGCGCGGCATGCTCACCTGGTTCGCCCGGCAGCGTCCCCTCTACCAGGCCATCACGGACTACTGCCCGCACGGCGTGTGGGGCTGCCGGGCCCATCCGAGGTCGGCTGCGGTGTATCGCTCGCTGATGAGGTAGGCCGGTCGAGCGGACGACGCCCGGCGGCCGCGTTCCGAACCCGCGTTCCGAACCGCTTCCACCGCGCGCACGAAAAACCCCTCCGCCCGCGTATTCGCAGGTCGGAGGGGATTCCTGGGGTGGAGCCTAGGGGAGTCGAACCCCTGACATCTGCCATGCAAAGACAGCGCTCTACCAACTGAGCTAAGGCCCCGTGAAGAGGAACGTCCGCCGGAAGAACCACGTACCGGTGGGCGTCGCAGACCAGAGTACCGGGTCATCCCCGGGATTCCGCAAAAGGGATTGGGGGTCCCCGCGAACGACCACTCTCCGTAAGATGCTCGGCGTGGTTCGCTGTCGCGAACCACGGTTTTTTGGGGAAGCGATGGGGAGACGCACATGGACGCCGCACAGCAGGAAGCGACCGCAAGAGCGCGGGAACTGCAGCGGAACTGGTACGGGGAGCCGCTGGGGGCGCTCTTCCGTAAGCTCATAGAGGACCTGGGCCTCAATCAGGCCCGGCTCGCGGGGGTGCTGGGACTGTCCGCTCCGATGCTGTCACAGCTGATGAGCGGTCAGCGGGCGAAGATCGGCAATCCCGCCGTGGTCCAGCGGGTGCAGCTGCTGCAGGACCTGGCGGGGCAGGTCGCGGACGGCAGCGTGAGCGCGGCCGAGGCGACGGAGCGCATGGACGAGATCAAGAAGTCGCAGGGGGGTTCGGTGCTCAGCAACACCACGACCACGACGAGCAGTTCGGGTGCGCCGACGGTCAAGCGGGTCGTCCGCGAGATCCAGTCGCTGCTGCGCTCGGTCGCCGCCGCCGGAGACATCATCGACGCCGCCGACACTCTCGCCCCGACCCACCCGGAACTGGCAGAGTTCCTCCGGGTCTACGGCGCCGGCCGCACCTCCGACGCGGTCACGCACTACCAGTCCCACCAGAACTGAGCCGTCCGCCCGGTCACCGAAGGGGGTTCGGCAGCCGGGGCGGTGCCGGTGCCAGGGAGGAGCGCGGGGGGTCGCGCTCCTCACCGGCGGGCGACATACGGGGGTGTGTCGGCCGCCGAGGAGACGAGGAACACGGGGCCGTATCTCTCATCCGGGAGGCCACGAGGGGTCGTATCGCTCATCGCGGGGGAAGCAAGGGGGGTAAGCCGCAGGGGGAGGAGCGACACAGAGTCATGGGCGAGGTGTTCGCCGGCCGGTACGAACTGGCCGATCCGATCGGACGCGGAGGCGTCGGCGCCGTCTGGCGTGCCTGGGACCACCGGCGCCGCCGGTACGTGGCCGCCAAGGTCCTCCTGCAGAGCGACGCCCACTCCCTGCTGCGCTTCGTCCGCGAACAGGCCCTGCGGATCGACCACCCCCATGTCCTCGCGCCCGCCAGCTGGGCCGCCGACGACGACAAGGTCCTGTTCACCATGGACCTGGTCGCCGGCGGCTCGCTGGTCCATCTGATCGGGGACTACGGCCCCCTGCCGCCCGCCTTCGTCTGCACCCTGCTCGACCAACTCCTCGCGGGGCTGGCCGCGGTGCACGCGGAAGGTGTCGTGCACCGTGACATCAAGCCCGCCAACATCCTGCTCGAAGCCACCGGCACGGCCCGCCCGCGGCTGCGGCTGTCCGACTTCGGCATCGCCATGCGGCTGGGCGAACCCCGCCTGACCGAGACCAACCTCGTCGTGGGCACGCCCGGTTATCTCGCCCCCGAGCAGATGATGGGCGCGGAACCGGACTTCCCCGCCGACCTGTTCGCCGTCGGCCTGGTCGCGCTGTACCTCCTGGAGGGCGCCAAGCCCGACGCCAAGGCGCTCATCCAGTACTTCGCCGCCCACGGCACCCCCGGCGCGCCCCAGAGCGTCCCCGAACCGCTCTGGCAGGTCGTGGCCTCCCTCCTCCAGCCGGACCCCCACGCTCGCTTCCGCACCGCCACGGGGGCCCGCAAAGCCCTCGCCGCCGCCAGAGAACTCCTCCCTGACCCCGGCCCCGACGACGAGACCATCGAAATCTTCGACCAACTCGGCCCCCTGCCCCCCGGGTTCGGCCCGGCAGGCCCCCTCAAGCAGGCACCGGGCGTGGACCCGAACCGGACACGGAGCGGGGGGTCCGGGACAGGGGGAGCGACGGTCTTCGGGATGGGTGAGGGGACCGGCGGTTCGTTCGGGGGTGGTGGGAGGAGCGGGGTTCCCTCCGGGGGCGCCGGTGGTACCGGGTCAGGTTTCGGTGTCGGAGCCCGTGGTGCGGGAGCCGGTGGTGCGGGGTCGGGTGCCGGAGCCCGTGGTGCGGGAGCCGGTGGTGCGGGGTCGGGTGCCGGAGCCGGTGGTGTTGCTGGGCCCGGGGCTGGTGCTGGGTCCGGTGGTGCTGCTGGGACTGGCGCTGGTGCTGGATCCGGTGCCGCTGCTGAATCGGGTGCCGGTAGGGGGTCTGGCGGTGCTGCTGGACCTGGTGCCGATGCTGGGGCCGGCTCTGGGGCCGGTGGCGGTGGGGCGCGCGGTGCTGGTGAGGTCGGTGAGTGGCCTTCGGGGCCTGGTCAGGGCAACGGCGGCGGGGCTTCCCAGGCAGGTGAGAGGGGTGACGCGTCCTCCTGGTTCGGTGAAGGACAAGGACAGGGGATGGGACCGCGGCCTGGAGACGCGGGCGAGGCCTACTTCCGGTCCGGCCAAGGGCGTGGGCCGGGCGGCTTCCGGACTGGGGACACGGACCGGGCCGCCTCCTGGCCCGACGAAAGAAACGGGCTGGAGCCCCGGCCTGGCCAAGCGAGCGGAACCCCTCCCCGGCCCGGCGCAGACAGTGGGCCGTCCACCTCGCAACCCGAGGACCCGAGCGTGGCCCCCTCCTGGTCCGGCGATGGCAACGCGGCGGGATTCCGGCCTGGTCAAGCAGGCGGGCCTCCCGCCCAGCCAGGCGATGGGCCCACCCCCTCCCGGCCCCGAGAGGCAAGCGGAGCGCCCAACTGGTCCGGCGAAGGAAACGGACGGTCCTCCCACCCCGAGGCGCCAGGCGGGGTGCCCTCCTGGCAGAGCGAGGCAGGTGGCATACCTCCCCAGCCCCACGAGGCAAGCGAGGCGCCTTATCAGCCCAGCGAGGCGAACGGGGCCGTCCACGGGCACGGTGAGCCGAACGGACCTGTTTACCCGCCCGGCGACGCGAACGGGCCCGCTTACCCGCCCGTCGACTCCAACGGCCCCGCTTACCACCCCGGCGATGCCAACGGCCCCGCTTACCAACCTGGTGAGCCGAACGGGCCTGGGTTCCGGCCCGGCGAAGCGTACGGGGCGGCCTCCTGGCCCGGTGAGGGAAACCAGTCGTCCTGGCCCGATCGAGGAAGCGACCAGTCCTGGCCCGGCGAGGGCAGCGACGTCTCCCGCCGCCCCGGGGGGAGCAGACCCGTATCTCGGCCTGCTGAAGGAAACACACCCTCCTGGCCCGCGGAGGCGAACTCGGCGTCCTGGCCCAGGGAATCGAGCCCGGCGCCATGGCCCGAACACGCCGACCAGACGTCCTGGCCCCGCGAGGCCGGCCCTCCGCACTCCCCAGGTACCGCCGCCCCCGCTACCCATCCGAACACCGGCACCAACGCGTCCTCCCCCACCACAGGCCACGGGACCCCCTGGCCCGCTTCCGCTGACGGCCCATCCTCGGCGTCGGACACCGGCAGCTTCCATCTGCCACCGCCCCAGCCCACCGACTCCCGTTCGCAGCCCCCCACTCCATCGGAGCACCAGCCACAACCGCGCCGGCGCCACCCGCATCCACAGGCCCAAGCACAACCACACCGGCCTGCCACCCCGGCACACTCCGCCTACGTCTCCCCTCACGACCCCACACCCTCCACTCACGTCCTGCCCTCCCCCCAACCCCACGCGCCACGCTTCCCCACGCGGGCTCCGGCACCAGCACCGGCCCCGGCCCCGGCCCCGCACCAGCTCCACGCTGATACCTCTACTGCTTCGTACACCGCTCAGAGCCCGCAGGTTCCACTCCCCGCCAGGTCGATTTCGCGAGCACGCCGCAGCGGCCCACCCGCAAAGGTGGCGATCCCTCTCCTGCTCCTGGCCCTGGCCTGCTACGCCGTGGGGTTCTGGGCGCTCACCCAGATCTGAGGGTCCGGCACCCCGACAGACCGGCCTCCTGAACGGCTCGCGGCCCCAGGCAGCCCCACAGCCCTGTCCTGACCCACCCGCAGCCCGGGAATCGCAGTCAGTCGCCTCGCCCGGCCGCACAGCAGCCGTACTCAACCGGACACCCAGCTCCGAGCCCCGGCACCCCCAAGGCCCCGGCACATTCACCCCTGAAACCTGGACTATCCGAAGCCCCCGAGACCCGACCCGCTCGGCCCCGATCCGCTCCGCCCCGTCGCCCTACACCCCGGCAGCCCTCCGCCGCCCCACCACAACCCACACTCCGAGGACCACCAAGAGCAAGGTCCCCGCCCCGATCCCCCCGACGGCCACCAGCATCATCCCGGCGCCGCCACCGCCGTCCCCACCAGCGTCGCTCGAACCCGCGTCCCCCACCGCCCCCGAGCCCCGCCCGAGAAGCCCCACCTGGAAGATCCCCGAAGGCTCGGACCGCCCCGCATAAGCGGGCCCGGCCGCCGCCTGCCCCTTCACCCGCACACGCAGCGTCAGCCCGAGCGGCCCGTCCCCGAACTCCTCGCCCACCCGCGCGGCGAGATGCACGACGAGGTAGTACGACCCGGCGAACCGCATCCCGCCCACCCGGTCGGAAACGGCGTACCGGTTGTCGTACCCGACCGGCGGCAGGGCAGCGAGCGCGCCCGACTTCTGGCTGCCGTTGTAACTGATGCTCGTGTCGTCGACGAGGCCGCGCACGGGGTTGTACAGCGCCAGATTCACGCCCCCCGGCACAAAGCCCCCACCCGCCCCACCACCGCTCGCGCTGCTCAGATCGGCCGTGGCGTACACCTGCTGTTCCCAGCCGACGGGCACCTTGTAGAACAGCGTCTGTCCGGGCCGTACGTCGTCGCGCCAGGCCCCCTGCTCCAGCGCGGTCGCCGAGGTGAAGCCGCCGCCGCCCCGCCGCCGTACGGCCTCACCGCCGGGGGGCGAGGGCGTGGCCGAGTCCCAGGCCTCGGGCGCACTGGTCGAACCGGCCTCCCGCAGCCGCGGTTCCAGCACGGGTGCCAGCTCCAGGTCCCAGTCTCCCGGCGAGGACTCGGTGCGCAGCACCCGCTCGACGACGACGTAGTACGTACCGGCGCCCCGGCACAGCGACCGGCTCGACGGGAGCTGACGCACGCCCCACACGGTGAGAGGTCGCGGGCTGCGGCCGGCGCCGATGCTGGCGGTGTCCGGCGCGGAGCAGGTACGGCCGTCGGCGTCCTGTACGGACACCCTGACGCCCTCTGTAGGGGTGACCACGGTGTCCGCCGGGGGTACGGCCGTCGCGGCGACGTACACGGTCGACGTGCCGTCGAGTACGAGGCGGTAGTAGACCTTGCCCTCGCTGGGCAGCGAACTCCGGTACGTGGTGCCTGGGTCAAGACGCTCGGCGTCCCCGGTGTCCGTAGCTGCCCTGACCGACGGGGCTCCCTCGGCGAAGGCGTACGAGGAACCCGTGGTCGAGGAGGAGGCCGTAGTGGACGACGAAGCCGTAACTGACGAAGACGGAGAGGCCGAGGGGGACCTGAAGGGAGAGGCCGACGCGGCGAAGCCGCCAGATCCCGGCGCACCGCCCACCGCGCCCAGGACGGCCCCCCCGACCGTCACGACGGCCACCCGCCACCACGCCCTACACCGCCGCCCCATCCCGCGCCACCCCTCCGTGCCCGCGCCCGAGCTCCTACGACCGACCGTCACCGATGCGCCATGCCCGCCTGTGCGGCCGGGCGGGCCTGGCCCATCCTGCCCCGCCGGGCCGCCGCCCACCCTCGCAATCCGTACGACCGTCCGAAACCCCCGGTCGCCGCTGATTCCGGCACCGAGCCTGGCCCCGGACAACACAAAACCCCGACCGCAACGACGGCCGGGGTCTGCTCAGAACCGGATGTCGGTCCTCACGAACCCGTGGGCACGGAGTCAGTCGCCTCCGTCCACAGATCCTGCTCGGCGCGATCCGCCTGGATCTGGCGGTACACGAGGAGCCCGCCGATGGCGGCCAGTGCGACCAGGAGAAGCTTCTTCACCGCGCGACCTCGTCTTTCCTTGACGTAGGGGACCTCTGGCGCCCGACTATACACACCGACCGATACCGATCGGTGACCTGCGTCCGGGCCCTCAACTCCCGTCGGGAACGGCCCAGTAGAAGCGGAACAGGGACCTCCGATCAGCGGGTGATCACACCCCCTCGGACGGTCACTTCAGCCTCTGTCGCCCCGCTTCTCCACTTTTTCTCCCTTCATGCACCCATCCGTGTGGTGTTCATCTGAAGATCGACGCGCCACAGGCTCAGGTCCGTGATTTCACGGCGCCCATACACATCATGAGGAAAGTACGCAAATCGCCCAACCCGAAAGTGAGGGACCATGGCCCGGAACAAGGTCATGAAGCTGTGGACCGTCGTCATCACCGCCGTCCTCGCGCTGTTCACGGCGCTCGGACTCATCACGACGACCGCCGCCGCTGCCGTACCGCAGACCCAGCCGGCCGGCAACAGCGCCGTCGCACACCCGGAGCCCCCGGCGATCTCCCAGGGCCTCTGGTCCTACGCCAGGTCCCTGCCCCCCACGATGAAGCAGCGCATCCGGGCGGAGGCCCACGGCAAGACTCCCAGCTGCCGCCCCCGCTCCCTCCCCGACACGGAGACGGCCGCGGACACGGCCGGTCACCCGGGCACGGAAGCGGACACAGCCGAAGTGGCCGGAGCGGACTGCACCTGAAGCCCACCGCCCCGCCCGAGAACCACCCAAGCCGAACCGAAGACCCGCTGAAGACGCACCGCACACGCAGCGAACAAGCACCGACGATGCAGCAAAGACGCAGCGCAGACGCCTCGAAGCAGCGCCGAAGAAGTGAAGAAGTGAAGACGTCACACACCGCACCGCACGGAAACACCTGCGGGACGCACTCCGAAGGACACCGCACATGATGAACACGCCATCCGTGTTCACCAGCCCCTACACGTACTCAACCCGCTCAGGGCTTCGCACCGACACCATGGCCCGAGACACAGAGCTCGCCGCCTACGGGATCGGCCATGACCACCCACGCCTGGTCACCCTGACGGACTCGACACGCTTGGCAGCATCGCCAAGCCATGCGTCCGCCGTAGATGACAAAAACCCCCAACCGTGATCGGCTGAGGGTCTTCGTGCTGGTGGGGCTAACAGGATTTGAACCTGTGGCCTCATCCTTATCAGGGATGCGCTCTAACCAACTGAGCTATAGCCCCGCCGCGCTCTGCGGAGTGTGTCCCGCGCGCTGACTCCTGAAGATTAGCGCACGACGTGGGCAGTCCCAAAATCGGTTCCCCGAGGACCGCCCCCGCACGTTTGAGGCAGGCTTACTCGTCCTCGGCCAGCGTCAGCTCGACGCCACCGACGAAGCCCGCGGAGAGGTTGTAGATGAACGCGCCGAGGGTCGCGAGCGCCGTCGCGAGGACCACGTCGATGACCGCGATGATCGACGTGAACATCAGGACGTTCGGCAGGGAGAGGAACGCCTGGAGGTCGAAGCCGTTCGACTCGTTCGAGCCGGTTGCCTCGGCGATCGTCCCGCCGACCGTCGAGAAGACGCCCATCGCGTCCATGACCATCCACAGCACGGCGGCCGCGACGATCGTGCAGATGCCGAGCGCGATGGAGAGCAGGAAGCTGACCTTCATGACGGACCACGGGTCGGCCTTGGCCACCCGCAGACGTGCCTTGCGGGTACGGGGCATGGTGCGCGCGCCGGTGCGCGGACGGCGTACGGCACCGGCCTGGGCGGCCTGTGCCGGGTAGGCCTGCGGCGGGTGGTACGGGCCGGCCTGCTGCTGCGGCTGCCGTTCCCCCGGCAACGGAGAGGGCGAAGGCTGGGGCTGTACCGCAGCTTGCGGCGGTGCGGCGGGCGCCGTCGGCTGGGCCGGCGGCTGGGTGTCCGTCACAGGTCCCCCCTGGGATCCACGAGCCTCGGGCGAGCGCGACTCCGTCGCGGGCGGCTTGATCGCCTTGAGTTGAGTCGTGTGCGTATCTGTCGGATGCGGTTCCGCCGGCCGCGCGTCCGCGGCACGCGCGTCCGTCGCACGCGCGGCAGAGCCACGGCCGCCGCCGTCCGCCTCCGTGCCGGGGGTGGGCCCCCTAGAGGTTCCGGTCGATCCGGCGCCAGTGGCTCCGCTCACGATGACTCACTCCTCGTGCTACTCGGCCGAGGGTGCCTCACCCTCGTCCGTGCCGATGGTCTCGGCGGCACCTTCGACGGTCTCGTCGTCGGCCACATCGCCTTCGACCTCCTCCGCCTCACGCCCCGCCTCGGCGTTACGTGCGATGCCGACCACGGCATCGCGCTTGCCCAGGTTGATCAGTTGGACGCCCATGGTGTCACGGCCCGTCTCCCTGACTCCGCTGACTCGCGTACGAATCACACCGCCGGACAGCGTGATGGCGAGGATCTCATCGGTCTCCTCGACCACCAGCGCTCCGACGAGCGATCCGCGATCCTCCACGATCTTGGCAGCCTTGATGCCAAGGCCGCCGCGACCCTGGACGCGGTACTCGTCGACGGGGGTCCGCTTCGCGTACCCGCCGTCCGTAGCAGTGAACACGAACGTACCGGGTCGAACAACATTCATCGAGAGCAGCTCGTCGCCCTCGCGGAAGCTCATGCCCTTGACACCCGAGGTGGCACGGCCCATGGGACGCAGGGTGTCGTCCGAAGCGGTGAACCTGATCGACTGCGCCTTCTTGCTGATCAGAAGCAGATCACTGTCGGCCGAGACGAGTTCGGCACCGATCAGTTCGTCGTCCGAACCGTCCTCGCGCTCCCGCAGATTGATGGCGATGACACCACCGGAACGCGGAGAGTCGTAATCCTTCAGTGACGTCTTCTTGACCAGACCCGCCTTTGTGGCGAGCACCAGGTACGGCGCCGCGTCGTAGTCGCGGATCGCGAGGATCTCGGCGATCGCCTCGTCCGGCTGGAAGGCCAGCAGGTTGGCGACGTGCTGTCCGCGCGCGTCCCGCCCGGCGTCCGGCAGTTCGTAGGCCTTCGCCCGGTAGACGCGGCCCTTGTTGGTGAAGAACAGCAGCCAGTGGTGCGTGGTGGAGACGAAGAAGTGGTCGACGATGTCGTCTTCCTTGAGCTTCGTGCCGCGTACGCCCTTGCCGCCGCGCTTCTGGGCGCGGTAGTCGACGGTCTTGGTGCGCTTGACGTAGCCGCCGCGCGAGACCGTGACGACGATGTCCTCCTCGGCGATGAGGTCCTCGATGGACATGTCGCCGTCGTAGGGCACCAGCATGGTCTTGCGGTCGTCGCCGTACTTCTCGACGATCGCGGCGAGTTCGGCGCTCACGATGCCGCGCTGGCGGACCGGCGAGGCGAGGATCTCGTTGTACTCGGTGATCTTCGCCTGGAGTTCGTCGTGCTCCTGGACGATCTTCTGGCGCTCCAGGGCAGCCAGTCGGCGCAGCTGCATCTCGAGGATGGCGTTGGCCTGGATCTCGTCGATCTCCAGGAGCTCCATCAGGCCCGTGCGCGCGATGTCGACGGTGTCGCTGCGCCGGATCAGCGCGATGACCTCATCGATGGCGTCCAGGGCCTTCAGCAGGCCGCGCAGGATGTGCGCCCGCTCCTCGGCCTTGCGCAACCGGAACTTCGTACGGCGGACGATGACCTCGATCTGGTGCGCCACCCAGTGCCGGATGAACGCGTCCAGGGACAGCGTGCGCGGGACGCCGTCGACGAGCGCCAGCATGTTGGCGCCGAAGTTCGACTGCAGGTCCGTGTGCTTGTAGAGGTTGTTCAGGACGACCTTGGCGACCGCGTCACGCTTCAGGACGATCACGAGCCGCTGGCCCGTACGCGACGACGTCTCGTCCCGGACGTCCGCGATGCCGCCGACCTTGCCGTCCTTCACCAGGTCGGCGATCTTCTGCGCGAGGTTGTCGGGGTTGGTCTGGTACGGCAGTTCCGTGACCACCAGGCACTGGCGGTTCTGGATCTCCTCGACCTCGACGACCGCGCGCATGGTGATCGAGCCACGGCCGGTGCGGTACGCCTCCTCGATGCCCTTGCGGCCGACGACGAGGGCGCCGGTCGGGAAGTCGGGGCCCTTGATGCGCTCCATGAGGGCGTCCAGGAGCTCCTCGTGCGAGGCCTCCGGGTTCTCCAGGTACCACTGGGCTCCGGCCGCGACCTCGCGCAGGTTGTGCGGCGGGATGTTGGTGGCCATGCCGACCGCGATACCGGCCGAACCGTTGATCAGCAGGTTCGGGAAGCGGGCCGGCAGGACGGTCGGCTCCTGGGAGCGGCCGTCGTAGTTGTCCGTGAAGTCGACGGTCTCCTCGTCGATGTCACGGACCATCTCCATGGACAGCGGCGCCATCTTGCACTCGGTGTAGCGCATGGCCGCCGCCGGGTCGTTGCCCGGGGAGCCGAAGTTGCCGTTGGAGTCCACCAGCGGCATCCGCATCGACCACGGCTGGGCGAGGCGCACCAGGGCGTCGTAGATCGAGGAGTCGCCGTGCGGGTGGTAGTTACCCATGACGTCGCCGACCACGCGCGCGCACTTGTAGAAGCCGCGCTCGGGGCGATAGCCGCCGTCGTACATGGCGTACAGGACGCGGCGGTGGACGGGCTTGAGGCCGTCCCGGACGTCCGGCAGCGCGCGGGACACGATGACGGACATCGCGTAGTCCAGGTACGAGCGCTGCATCTCCGTCTCGAGCCCGACGGGCTCGACACGCTGGGCGATGATGCCGCCTGCTTCGGGGGTGGCAGGGGTGATGTCGTCGGCCATTGCGGGTGAAGATCCTTCCTGGTGCGGTCAGCTGAGACCGACTCAGATGTCGAGGAAGCGGACGTCCTTGGCGTTGCGCTGGATGAACTGCCGACGCGCCTCGACGTCCTCGCCCATCAGGACGGAGAACAGGTCGTCCGCCTGGGCGGCGTCGTCGAGGGTGACCTGGCCGAGGACGCGGTGCTCCTGGTCCATGGTGGTCACGCGCAGTTCCTCGGCGTTCATCTCGCCGAGACCCTTGAAGCGCTGGATGGAGTCCTCGCGGATGCGCTTGCCGCGCTGGCGGCCCATCTCGATCAGTGCGTCGCGCTCGCGGTCGGAGTACGCGTACTCGATGTCGTCCCGACCCCACTTGATCTTGTACAGGGGAGGACGGGAGAGGTACACGTGCCCGGCCTCGACCAGCGGCCGCATGAAGCGGAACAGGAAGGTCAGCAGCAGGGTGGAGATGTGCTGGCCGTCGACGTCGGCGTCCGCCATCAGGATGATCTTGTGATAGCGCAGCTTCTCGATGTCGAAGTCCTCGTGGACTCCGGTGCCGAAGGCGGAGATCAGTGCCTGGATCTCCTGGTTCTGCAGGATCTTGTCGATCCGCGCCTTCTCGACGTTCAGGATCTTGCCGCGGATCGGGAGGATGGCCTGGTACTCGGGGTTACGGCCGGACTTGGCCGAGCCGCCGGCGGAGTCACCCTCGACGATGAAGATCTCGCACTTGGTGGGGTCGTTCGACTGGCAGTCGGAGAGCTTGCCCGGCAGGGACGCGGTCTCCAGCAGACCCTTGCGACGGGTCAGGTCGCGGGCCTTGCGGGCCGCCACGCGCGCGGTGGCCGCCTGGATGCTCTTGCGGATGATGTCCGCGGCCTCGACGGGGTTGCGGTCCAGCCAGTCGGTGAGGTGTTCGTAGACGACCTTCTGGACGAAGGTCTTCACCTCGGTGTTGCCCAGCTTGGTCTTGGTCTGGCCCTCGAACTGCGGCTCGCTCAACTTCACCGAGATGATCGCGGTCAGACCCTCGCGGATGTCGTCACCCGTGAGGTTGTCGTCCTTCTCGCGCAGCAGCTTCTTGTCGCGCGCGTACTTGTTGATCAGCGAGGTCAGCGCGGCGCGGAAGCCCTCTTCGTGCGTGCCGCCCTCATGCGTGTGGATGATGTTCGCGAAGGAGTACACACCCTCGCTGTAACCGCCGTTCCACTGCATCGCGAGCTCAAGGGACAGGCTCCTGTCCTTGTCCTCGGCCTCGAGGTCGATCACGGTGGGGTGGACCACCTCTCCCTTGCGGGAGTTGAGGTACTTCACGAAGTCGACGATGCCGCCTTCGTAGTGGTACGAGACGGTCTTGACCTCGTGCTTCTCGTCCTCGCCCGCCTCGTCCGCGCCGGCGGTGGCCTTCGCCGACTCGCGCTCGTCGGTGAGGTTGATCCGCAGGCCCTTGTTGAGGAACGCCATCTCCTGGAAGCGCCGCGAGAGCGTCTCGAAGGAGTACTCGGTGGTCTCGAAGATGTCCGGGTCGGCCCAGAAGGTGACTGTGGTGCCGTGCTCGTCCGTGGCCTCGTGCTGGGCCAGCGGGGCCGTCGGCACGCCCAGCTTGTAGTCCTGCGTCCAGCGGTAGCCGTCGGTCTTGATCTCGACGGACACCTTGGTCGACAGGGCGTTCACGACGGAGACACCCACGCCGTGCAGACCGCCGGAGACCGCGTAGCCGCCACCGCCGAACTTGCCGCCCGCGTGCAGCACGGTCAAGACGACCTCGACGGCCGGCTTGCCCTCGGACGGGACGATGCCCACCGGGATGCCGCGGCCGTTGTCGATGACGCGCACGCCGCCGTCGGCGAGGATCGTCACGTCGATGGTGTCCGCGTGGCCGGCCAGTGCCTCGTCCACGGAGTTGTCGACGACTTCCTGCACCAGGTGGTGCAGGCCGCGCTCACCGGTCGAGCCGATGTACATACCGGGTCGCTTGCGGACCGCGTCCAGACCCTCGAGGACGGTGATGGCGCTGGCGTCGTACGAGGCGGTTACCTCGCCGTTCGACGAGGTCGCCTCGGCGTCGGTGGACGGAATGTTCTCGTTGGGGTTGCCGGAATCGGCCACGAAGCGCCCTTTCTGGCACAGCACGAGCCGGGCTCGTCGGCGGGTTGCCGGAGCGGCTGCGGCATGTTGCGTTGGTAAGCCTTGATCAGCGTTGCTCAGCTTCTCCCGGGCGGTCCCCACGGTCGGGGCGGGATTGGCTTCCAGTCTACCGGTAGCGCCGACACTGATGGGGGTTTGCGGGTACCTGAGTCCGCATGTGCCGCCCTGAACCGGCGTCTTCCGGGTCCCCATATACGGAGCGGGGCTCCAAGAGGCTCACGGAGGCTTTCAGCGCTTCTGGCTGTCAAGCCTTGGCTACTTGGGAGTCAGGTCGGAATTCGCGACCGCGTGCAGTGCCACGACAAAGGCGTCGGCGGCGCCCCGAAGGCACCGCCGACGCCCTTGATGTGATGTCTGTCACCCGTAGGTGTCACCGGGTCCCATGCTGCCTGGGGCACGCAGCGGACCGTAGCGACGAGGGGGCCCGCCGGGGCCGTTCACCTTGATCAACTTAACGGCGCCGTGCCCGAGATCCTCGTTCAGCCGGGCCACCAACTGCGGCGCGAGCAGCCGCAGGTTCGTCGCCCAGGCCGTCGAGTCGCAGCGCACCACCAGGACCCGCTCGTCCTCGTCGTACTTCTCCGGCTCGCAGTGCTTGGCCACGTCCTCGCCCACGATCTGCGGCCAGCGCCCCATCACCCCGCCGACCGCGGCCGGCGTCTCCCAGCCGCGCTCGGTGATCAGGCGGTTGATGGCGGCACCGAACGCCATGGGGTCGCGTCCGTCGGCCCGCGCCCCGGAGCGCAGCCCGCCACCGCGCCGCGCCTGCCGCTTCTGCTGAGCCGCATCCCCACGCGCGCGTGCCTGTTCCTTCGCGGCCCTGAGCGCCACGCGCGCGAGGTCGACGCCGGAGGGTTCGGCGGCCTTGGGCTTCTCGGCGTTGTCGGCGGGGCGTGCTTCGTCGCTCATACGCGCTCCACCGCCCCCTCGGACACGACGTACCGCGTGCCCGTCAGGACGTGCGGCACGTCGTCGTCGACCGCCGCCGTCACCAGCACCTGCTCACCGGGCGCGACCAACTCGGCCAGCCGCTCACGGCGACGGGTGTCCAGCTCGGCGAACACGTCGTCGAGGATCAGCACGGGCTCGTTGCCCTCGGCCCGGAGCAGGTCGTACGACGCGAGGCGCAGCGCCAGCGCGTACGACCAGGACTCGCCGTGCGAGGCGTATCCCTTGGCGGGCAGCTGACCGAGTTTGAGATTCACATCGTCCCGATGCGGTCCTACCAGGGTCACGCCCCGCTCGATCTCCTGCTTGCGCACCTCGGTGAGCGCCGCCATCAGCTGCTCGTGGAGATCCTCGCGCGTGTGTGCCTCGCCGGGCGCGGACGGCTTGTACTCCAGGGCGACCGGGCCGCCGCCCGGGGCCAGTTGTTCGTACGCCTTGTCGGTCAGGGGCTGGAGCGCGGCGATCAGGTCGAGCCGCTGGGCGAGCAACTCGGCGCCCACGCGCGCGAGGTGCTGGTCCCACACGTCGAGGGTGGACAGGTCCATCGAGCGGCCGCCGTGCCGCCTCGCGAGGGCGGCCGACTTCAGCAGGGTGTTGCGCTGCTTGAGGACCCGCTCGTAGTCGGAGCGGACGCCGGCCATGCGCGGGGAGCGCGCGGTGATCAGCTCGTCCAGGAAGCGGCGCCGCTCACCCGGGTCGCCCTTCACCAGCGCGAGGTCCTCCGGCGCGAACAGCACCGTGCGTACGATCCCGAGCACATCACGGGGCCTGACCTGTGAGGACCTGTTGATGCGGGCCCGGTTCGCCTTGCCGGGGTTCAGCTCCAGCTCGACCAGCTGCTGCCGCTCGCCCTGCCTGACCTGTGCCCGGACGATCGCGCGGTCGGCGCCCATGCGGACCAGGGGAGCGTCGGAGGCGACCCGGTGGCTGCCGAGGGTGGCGAGGTAGCCGATCGCCTCGACCAGGTTCGTCTTGCCCTGTCCGTTGGGGCCCACGAACGCGGTGACGCCCGGGTCGAGCGGGACTTCGACCCGGGCGTACGAGCGGAAGTCGGCCAGCGACAGGTGCGTGACGTGCATGGTCGGTCGCCGACCTCCCCCAGCTTGTGGACTGTGGTGACAGCCCTGTGGATTACTTCGTCTCGACCGCGTGGCCGCCGAACTGGTTGCGCAGCGCCGCGATCATCTTCATCTGCGGCGAGTCGTCCTGGCGGGACGCGAACCGCGCGAACAGGGAGGCGGTGATCGCCGGCAGCGGCACCGCGTGGTCGATGGCGGCCTCCACGGTCCACCGGCCCTCGCCGGAGTCCTGTGCGTAACCGCGCAGCTTGTCCAGGTGCTCGTCCTCGTCGAGGGCGTTGACCGCGAGGTCGAGGAGCCAGGAACGGATGACCGTGCCCTCCTGCCAGGAGCGGAAGACCTCCCGGACGTCGGTCACGGAGTCGACCTTCTCCAGGAGCTCCCAGCCCTCGGCGTAGGCCTGCATCATCGCGTACTCGATGCCGTTGTGGACCATCTTCGCGAAGTGACCGGCGCCGACTTTGCCGGCGTGCACCGCTCCGGCGTCGCCCTCGGGCTTGAGGGCGTCGAAGACCGGCTGCACCTTGGCGACGTTCTCCGCGTCGCCGCCGTACATCAGCGCGTAGCCGTTCTCCAGGCCCCACACGCCGCCGGAGACGCCGCAGTCGACGAAGCCGATGCCCTTGGCGGCGAGTTCCTCGGCGTGCTTCTCGTCGTCCGTCCAGCGGGAGTTACCGCCGTCCACCACGACGTCGCCGGGCTCCAGGAGTTCGGCCAGCTCGTCGACGGTCGCCTGGGTCGGCGCACCGGCCGGGACCATCACCCACACGACCCGCGGGCCCTGCAACGCGTCCACAAGCTCCTTGAGGCTGTGGACATCGGCGACGTCCGGGTTGCGGTCGTATCCGATCACAGTGTGGCCTGCGCGGCGGATCCGCTCGCGCATGTTGCCGCCCATCTTGCCGAGGCCGACGAGACCGAGCTCCATCAGTTGTTCCTTAGGTTGCTGTGGCGTGTGGGGCACCTTCGTACCCACGTACGAGCCTAAACCCGGACGCTCACGCACACCTGTGGGCATACGCGCTCAAACGTATGCCCTCACCTGGGGCTTTGCCTCAGCCGCTCAGCCGCACCGGGCACGCTCAGCCGCTGAGGCGCACCGGCATGATCAGGTACTTGTAGGCCTCGTCCGCCTCGGCGTCCAGGGCCGGCTTGCCGCTCAGCAGCGCGGGCTTGGTGGACGTCGTGAAGGAGAGCTGGGCGACCGGGGAGTCGATGGCGCTCAGGCCGTCCAGCAGGAAGGTCGGGTTGAAGGCGATCGAGACGTCGTCGCCCTCCAGCTGGGCGTCGACCCTTTCCACAGCCTGTGCGTCGTCGCTGGAGCCGGCCTCCAGAATCAGCACGCCCTGCTCGAAGCTCAGCCGCACCGGGGTGTTGCGCTCGGCGACCAGGGCCACACGCTTGACGGCCTCCACGAAGGGTGCGGTCTCGATCACGGCCACGGAGTTGAACTCCGTCGGGAACAGCGAGCGGTACTTCGGCAGGTCGCCTTCGAGCAGCCGCGTGGTGGTACGGCGGCCCGCGCCCTCGAAGCCGATCAGGCCCTCGCCCGCGCCCGAACCGGACAGCGCCAGGATGACGCTGTCACCGCTCGTGAGGGCCTTGGCGGTGTCCAGGAGCGTCTTGGCGGGCACCAGGGCCACCGCGGACGCCTCCGGGTTCTCCGGCTTCCACAGGAACTCGCGGACCGCGAAGCGGTAGCGGTCGGTGGACGCCAGCGTGACGGTGTCGCCCTCGATCTCGATGCGCACACCGGTGAGGACGGGGAGCGTGTCGTCACGTCCCGCGGCGATGGCCACCTGAGCGGCGGCGGAGGCGAAGACCTCACCGGGGACGGTGCCCGTGGCGCTCGGCATCTGCGGCAGCGCCGGGTACTCCTCCACAGGCAGGGTGTGGAGGGTGAAGCGCGAGGAGCCGCAGACCACCGTCGCCCGTACACCGTCTGTGGAAATCTCCACCGGGCGGTTGGGCAGTGCGCGGCAGATGTCGGCGAGCAGGCGGCCGGAGACGAGCACCGTGCCCTCCTCCTCGACCTCGGCCTCCACGGAGACCCGCGCGGAGACCTCGTAGTCGAAGCTGGACAGGCTCAGCTGGCCTTCCTCGGCCTTCAGGAGAAGGCCGGCGAGGACAGGCGCCGGCGGACGGGCCGGGAGGCTGCGCGCCGCCCAGGCCACTGCCTCCGCGAGTACGTCGCGTTCCACCCGGATCTTCACTGTTGCCGCCTCCTGCTGTTGCCGGCGCTGCTCGGCCTGCCTGGCTTCGTCGTCTGTCTCGGTGTCGTCGGTCCCTGTGCCGGGAAGGACACCGGGGAACAGTCTGACGCACCCCACTGACAGTAGGTGCCTCTCGGGGTCAAGTCGTGACGAGGGGCAGCCGGGAGCCGGACAGCGAGTTGTGCACAGGCCCCACTTCGAAACGGATTCCCAGCTCTCTCTAGTTGGGAGTAGTAGTAGGGGCTGTGGATACCGTGGATAACCTCGTTTTCCCAGCTCAGAGTGGGAATTTTGTCCACTGGCCCTGTGGGCGACGGCGGTGGACAACTGGGTGTCTCTGTGGAGAACAGAAAGTTCTGCACACTCCGTGCACAGCCTGAGGCGACTTCTCCCCAGCGCCGTCCCCAGCTTTACCCGCCTTTCCCACAGCCCAACCCGGCACCTTCGTGTGACGCCTTTCACTCGACCCGGTGATCAGGCGCGTCGCGTTGCCGAACAGTGGACAGGCATGTGGAGAAGCCGCTGATCGCTGGGGACAACCGGCTCCAGCCTGTGGGTTGCCGGTGGACAACTCGGTGCACAGCCTGTGGATCTTCTCGCTGTCCACAGGCTGTGGAGATCCTTCGTCCACGAATCCACAACCACCTGACCTGGCCTGATGGGTTTTCACCAGGGAGTCTGTGGACCGCGATCTGGACAACTTCGCAGTCCCCAGGATGTGGACGGGAAAAAGTCACCGGATCTGTGGAGAGAGGCCGTAACCCCGCCGGGAATCGAACACCCGGCTACGGCAGCGTGACCTCGGGCATGACGAAGGGCGCCCCGGGACCTCGTCCCCAGGGCGCCCTTCGGTGTCGGAGCCATCGCGGCTCTGCCGCTGTCAGCCGTTCTTGATGCGGTTCGTCAGCTCGGTCACCTGGTTGTAGATGGAGCGTCGCTCGGCCATCAGATTGCGGATCTTGCGGTCCGCGTGCATCACGGTCGTGTGGTCGCGGCCGCCGAACAGGGCGCCGATCTTCGGCAGCGAGAGGTCCGTCAGCTCGCGGCACAGGTACATGGCGATCTGGCGGGCCGTGACGAGGGCTCGGCCGCGCGAGGTGCCGCACAGGTCCTCGACGGTCAGGCCGAAGTAGTCCGCCGTGGCGCTCATGATGGCCGTCGAGGTGATCTCGGGCGCCGAGTCCTCGCCGCCGGGGATCAGATCCTTCAGCACGATCTCCGTCAGGCCCAGGTCCACCGGCTGCCGGTTGAGCGACGCGAACGCCGTCACCCGGATCAGCGCGCCCTCCAGCTCACGGATGTTGCGTGAGATGCGGGACGCGATGAACTCCAGCACCTCCGGCGGGGCGTTGAGCTGCTCCTGGACCGCCTTCTTGCGCAGGATCGCGATCCGGGTCTCCAGCTCGGGCGGCTGGACGTCGGTGATCAGACCCCACTCGAAACGGTTCCGCAGCCGGTCCTCCAGCGTCACCAGCTGTTTGGGCGGCCGGTCGCTGGACAGCACGATCTGCTTGTTGGCGTTGTGGAGCGTGTTGAAGGTGTGGAAGAACTCCTCCTGCGTCGACTCCTTGTCCGCGAGGAACTGGATGTCGTCGACGAGCAGGATGTCCATCTCGCGGTAGCGCTTGCGGAAGCTGTCGCCCTTGCCGTCACGGATGGAGTTGATGAACTCGTTGGTGAACTCCTCCGAGCTCACGTACCGCACGCGCGTGCCGGGATACAGGCTGCGCGCGTAGTGCCCGATCGCGTGCAGCAGGTGGGTCTTGCCGAGCCCCGACTCCCCGTAGATGAAGAGGGGGTTGTATGCCTTGGCCGGAGCCTCGGCGACCGCCACCGCGGCCGCGTGGGCGAAGCGGTTGGAGGCGCCGATGACGAACGTGTCGAAGAGGTACTTCGGGTTCAGCCGCGCGGTGGGCTCGCCGGGGCCGGTCGCCGGTGCGGGCTGCGCGGCCAGTGGGCCGGGGGCGCCGGTGGTGGGCAGGTTGGAGCCGACCGGGCCGCCGCGGTGCACACGGCCGGAGCCGGACTGCGGATCGGGCAGGTCCCGGCGGTTGTCGCGCTGGTCGTAGTCGGACCGGGGCTGGTCGTAGTCGGGACGCGGCTTGTCGTACTCCGGCCGCTGGTTGTAGTCGGAGCGCGAGCCGTCGTAGGGCGGGCGCTCCATCGACTGCGGGCGGTAGTCCTGCGACGAGGGGCCGTACGACTCCTGCCCGTACGGCTCCTGAGGATAGGGCTCCTGTGACGGTGACGCGTACGGGTCGCGCTCCGGGAAGCCGAGCCGCTGCTGCTGCCAGCTGTACTCGTCCTGCGCCGGCCGCGGCCAGGCGCCGGGTTCGGGGCGCTGGTATTCCGAGGGGTAGGCGGGGCGCGCGGTCGGGAGCTGGTCCGGGCGGGGAGAGCGGTCGCCCTGGTGCCCGGGTCGCTGTTCGGCGCGGCCCTGGTGGGAGTCGTCGGCGCGGTGACGGCCGTAGCCCTCGTACTGGTTGTCGTACTGGCCGGAGGGAAGCTCCGGCTCCTCGTAGCGCGACTGGGGCCGGGGGGCCGGAGGCGCGGGCGGTGCCGAGGGCTCGCCCGCGGAGTCGTCGACGGTGATCGCGATGCGGATCGGCCGTCCGCACTCGCGGCTCAGCGTCTCGCTGACGGCCGGGGCCAGCCGACCCTCCAGTACGCCTTTCGCAAATTCGTTCGGTACGGCGAGCAGGGCGGTGTCGGCGACCAGCGCGAGCGGCTGGCAGCGCCGGATCCAGTGCTCGTCCTTCGCCTCCACACCCTGGACTCGGCCCTCACCGAGAAGCTGCTCGAGTACGCGTGGCCACACTGCGGCAAGATCGGCAGGTACGTCAGCCACAGGGCACGCTCTCTCACGGGTCCCACGAACGTGTGGTTGTGGGACGAGTCGGGATTCAAATGGGGTGGAGCCGAAAGACAGGGGTCAACGGAACGAATCGGAGTTCAGTCACGGTAGTCAGGGCGACGGGTGCGGTTCAAGTTGTTGTCCCCAGCCTGTGGATAGTGTCTCCCGGTGACCACTGGTTTGACCGGATGGCGTAGCCGCGCGTACCGTAACCAGGTCGAGTTGTCGATGGCTGCTGCCGCCTGCCTCCGATGGGCACAGATCGCGTCAGGTGATCGGTAAGCGGTGCACACGGGCGTAACTGCGAGCTACTCGTGGGCGCACGGTGACAGCCAGGACGGCACCCGCCACCACCGATTGATTTCTGGAGCCCCCGAGTGAGCAAGCGCACCTTCCAGCCGAACAACCGTCGTCGCGCCAAGACCCACGGCTTCCGCCTGCGGATGCGTACCCGTGCCGGCCGCGCGATTCTCGCGAACCGTCGTGGCAAGGGTCGCGCCAGCCTGTCCGCCTGATCCCGATCAGGTCATGACATCGTGCTGCCTACCGAGCATCGGCTGAGGCGGCGCGAGGACTTCGCGACCGCAGTACGACGAGGGCGCCGGGCCGGTCGCCCGTCCCTCGTCGTCCATTTTCGTAGCGGTGCCACGGACCCGCACGCGTCTGGGGAGAGCGCTCCCCCGCCGCGTGCGGGTTTCGTCGTGAGCAAGGCCGTGGGCGGTGCCGTGGTGCGCAACAAGGTGAAGCGCAGGCTTCGCCATCTGATGCGCGACAGGGTCCTCCTGTTTCCCCCCGGTAGCCTGGTAGTCGTACGAGCGTTGCCCGAGGCGGGCGACGCCGATCACGAACAGCTGGCCCGAGACCTGGATGCCGCCGTTCAGCGGCTGCTGGGAGGGGGCGCACGATGAAGTACCCGCTGCTGGCGCTGATCAAGCTGTACCAGTGGACCATCAGCCCGCTGCTGGGGCCGGTGTGCAAGTACTACCCGTCGTGCTCCCACTACGGCTACCAGGCCATCGACCGGCACGGTGCGATCAAGGGAACGGCACTCACCGCCTGGCGCATCCTGCGGTGCAATCCGTGGTCGCTGGGCGGTGTGGACCATGTCCCGCCGCGCAAGCGTCCGCGGTGGCACGAATTGCTGCGTAACGCCTGGCGTGCACGTAGGGGCGGGCCCTCCGCCGCCTCGGCCACCGAGGGGCAGAATCCTTCGAGCCCGGCCGCAGAGACTCCGTCCCATGCCCAAGGAGCATGATTAGTGGACACGATTGCCAGTCTTTTCAGCTTCATCACGACACCCGTCTCCTGGGTCATCGTCCAGTTCCACACGGTGTACGGCAAGATCTTCGGCCCTGACACCGGCTGGGCCTGGGGCCTGTCGATCGTGTCCCTCGTGATCCTGATCCGTATCTGCCTGATCCCGCTCTTCGTGAAGCAGATCAAGTCGACGCGGGCGATGCAGACGCTCCAGCCCGAGATGAAGAAGATCCAGGAGCGCTACAAGAACGACAAGCAGCGTCAGTCCGAAGAGATGATGAAGCTGTACAAGGAGACGGGTACCAACCCGCTCTCCTCGTGCCTTCCCATCCTGGCGCAGTCCCCGTTCTTCTTCGCCCTTTACCACGTGCTCAACGGCATCGCGACGGGCGACACCATCGGCGTCATCAACGAGTCGCTGCTGGCCAGCGCTCGTAAGGCGCACATCTTCGGCGCCCCGCTCGCCGCGAAGTTCAAGGACGGCTCCGCCACTGTCCAGGCGCTGGGCGCCACGGTCACCGATGTGCGGGTCGTCACCGCGGTCATGATCGTCATGATGTCGGCGTCGCAGTTCTACACGCAGCGCCAGCTGATGACGAAGAACGTCGACACCACCGTCAAGACGCCGTTCATGCAGCAGCAGAAGATGCTGATGTACGTCTTCCCGGTCATGTTCGCCGTCTTCGGCATCAACTTCCCGGTCGGTGTCCTCGTCTACTGGCTGACCACCAACGTGTGGACCATGGGCCAGCAGATGTACGTCATCCACAACAACCCGACCCCGGGTTCCAAGGCCCAGGCCGCGTACCTGGAGCGTCTGACCAAGCACGTCACGAGCCACGGCAAGGCCCGCAAGCGCAGCGAGCGCACCATCATCAAGGCGATCGTCGCCAAGGGCCGCGACCGCAACGAGTTCGAGCGCAAGTTCATCAACGGTCTGAACAAGGCGGGCCTCGCGGCCCAGGCCGACGGCTCGGTCATCCAGAGCGACTCCCAGGCCGCGGTCCAGACCGAGGACGGTTCGACGGCGAGCGCGGCGGCTCCCAAGCGTCAGCAGCCCAAGCGGCAGAGCAAGTCCCAGCGGCAGTCGGGTGCGATTGCGGCCGGCTCGAAGGCGGCTGATGACGCACCGTCGTCGGAGCCGACCTCGCTGACCAAGTCCGACGAGCCAGAGGACGCCAAGCCCGCCGCTCCCGCCAAGAAGCAGCCCGGCGGCGGTACCCGCAGCAAGGCCCAGTCCGGACAGCGCAAGGGTCCGCAGCGGCCCAAGTCCCCGTCCAAGAAGTAAGAAGGAGTCCATCCCGTGACGGAAGGCACCACCTCCGCCGCTGCCGAGGGTGCAGACACCCTGACCCGCCTGGAGCAGGAAGGCGAGATCGCGGCGGACTACCTCGAAGGTCTGCTCGACATCGCCGATCTCGACGGCGACATCGACATGGACGTCGAGGCCGACCGCGCCGCTGTCTCGATCATCAGCGACGCGGGCGGTCGCGACCTGCAGAAGCTGGTCGGTCGTGACGGCGAGGTGCTGGAAGCCCTGCAGGAGCTCACCCGCCTGGCTGTGCACCGTGAGACCGGGGACCGCAGCCGGCTGATGCTGGACATCGGCGGTTACCGGGCCAAGAAGCGTGCCGAGCTGTCCGAGCTGGGCGCCAAGGCCGCCGCCGAGGTGAAGAGCACGGGCGAGTCGGTGAAGCTCAACCCGATGACGCCGTTCGAGCGCAAGGTCGTGCACGACGCGATCAAGGCTGCCGGGCTGCGCAGTGAGTCCGAGGGCGAGGAGCCACAGCGCTTCGTCGTCGTGCTTCCCGCCTGATCGGTCCGTACGTTCCTCCGGCCCCGTCTGTAGAGCAGGCGGGGCCGAACTTTGTCAGCCTGATAGTTCTGATGATCGGCGCCCGGTGCGCTGATGCGGTACGGAAGGACGGTTCCCCGTGACGGAGGCAGCGGAGCTTCCCCCCGCGCCCGAGCAGGCGCGCGAGGTGTTCGGCGATCGCTACGAGGACGCGGTGCGGTACGCCGAGCTGCTCGCTGAGGCGGGTGTGCAGCGCGGTCTCATCGGTCCCCGTGAAGTGCCCCGCTTGTGGGAGCGGCATCTGCTCAACTGCGCGGTGCTCTCGGAGGTCGTTCCCGAGGGCGTGACGGTGTGCGATGTCGGCTCCGGTGCCGGTCTGCCCGGCATTCCTCTGGCCCTCGTCCGCGAGGACCTGAAGATCACGCTGCTGGAGCCGCTGCTGAGGCGTACGACCTTCCTCACGGAGGTCGTGGAGCTGCTGGGGCTGGACCATGTGACGGTCGTGCGGGGCCGCGCCGAGGAGGTCATGGGCAAGCTGACTCCCGTGCACGTGGTGACAGCACGGGCGGTGGCCCCGCTGGACCGGCTGGCGACCTGGGGTGTCCCGCTGTTGCGTCCCTACGGCGAGATGCTGGCGCTCAAGGGCGACACCGCGGAGGAGGAGCTCAAGGCGGCAGGCACGGCCCTGAGCAAGCTCGGTGCCGTGGCGACCTCCATCCTGCATGTGGGTGAGGGCGTGGTCGATCCGTTGTCCACTGTGGTGAGGGTGGAAGTCGGGGAAAGTCCCGGCGGTGTACGTTTCGCGGCCAAGCGTGCCAAGGCGGCCCGCACCGGCCGCACCCGTCGGCGTCGCTGATCCGTCCTGCCGACGAGACTTACTCCACACAAGCTGTCAAACCTATGCATGCCGGAGTGTCGCGGCAGAACGGGCACGGCTGCCCTGCATCGTGTTTCACGTGAAACGTCGCTCACTGCTGCACGGCATCATCAGCCGGGGCCGCGCCGCGGCCGAACCCCGCGACCGAAAGCCTCTTGGGTCACTCGGAGAGGTAACGGAGTTGTCCACAGAGGTGGATTTCTCCACAGAACAACAGGCCTCACTGGTTCACGACCCCGAAGACATGGGAGGCTCTGTTCATTGCGAGCCTGAAGTCGAGGAGAGTGAATCCTTGCGGTCCGACGCCAACATCGCGGGACCGATGACCGATCCGGTCCCCGGTCCCCGAACCGAGTCGATGGGGGAGGATGTTTCACGTGAAACACCGCCCCCGATGGACGACACTCCGATCGGTCGTGCTGCCCAACTGGCGGTAGAGGCTCTTGGTCGCGCCGGCGAGGGCCTGCCACGGCCCGAGCAGACCCGGATCATGGTCGTTGCCAACCAGAAGGGCGGGGTCGGCAAGACGACGACGACCGTCAATCTTGCTGCCTCGCTGGCTCTGCACGGCGGCCGTGTCCTGGTGGTCGACCTCGACCCCCAGGGCAACGCGTCCACCGCGCTGGGTATCGACCACCACGCCGAAGTCCCGTCCATCTATGACGTCCTGGTCGACAGCAGGCCGCTGTCCGAGGTCGTTCAGCCGGTCCCAGATGTCGAAGGCCTCTTCTGCGCCCCCGCCACCATCGATCTCGCCGGTGCGGAGATCGAGCTGGTGTCCCTGGTGGCACGTGAGAGCCGTCTGCAGCGCGCCATCCAGGCGTACGAGCAGCCCTTGGACTACATCCTCATCGACTGTCCGCCCTCGCTCGGCCTGCTGACGGTCAACGCGCTCGTGGCCGGTGCGGAGGTCCTCATCCCGATCCAGTGCGAGTACTACGCGCTGGAGGGCCTGGGACAGCTGCTGCGCAACGTCGATCTGGTGCGGGGCCACCTCAACCCCACCTTGCACGTATCGACCATCCTGCTCACCATGTACGACGGCCGGACGCGCCTCGCGTCCCAGGTCGCGGACGAGGTGCGCACCCACTTCGGCGAGGAGGTGCTGCGGACGAGCATTCCCCGCTCGGTCCGTATCTCCGAGGCGCCGAGTTATGGACAGACGGTGCTGACCTACGATCCAGGATCAAGCGGCGCCCTGTCCTACCTTGAGGCAGCGCGAGAGATCGCGCTGAAGGGCGTCGGCGTCAGCTATGACCCGACGCAGGCGCACATCGGCGCACAGAGCAATCCGAACATGGTGGAGGGGATCCAGTGAGCGAGCGACGGAGGGGTTTGGGTCGTGGTCTCGGCGCACTGATCCCCGCTGCCCCGACGGAGAAAACGCCGACCCCGGCGGCGATGGGGGGCACTGGTTCCGCGTCTCCGGCATCCGTTCCGGTGCTGACGACCGATCGTGGCGTGGCCGCGGCGAAGGTGGCCACGCTGCCGCCTGTTTCACATGAAACCGAGACGCCTTCGGTCAACGGTTATGCGGAGACGCCCGCGCCTCCCATGGGTGCCCACTTCGCGGAGCTCCCTCTCGACTCCATCACGCCGAACCCGCGCCAGCCGCGTGACGTCTTCGATGAGGACGCGCTGCAGGAGCTGGTCACCTCCATCCAGGAGGTCGGCCTCCTCCAGCCGGTCGTCGTACGCCAGGTCGGTCCCGCCCGCTACGAGCTCATCATGGGCGAGCGGCGATGGCGGGCCAGTCGTGAGGCCGGTCTGGACGCGATCCCTGCGATCGTGCGAGCCACCGATGACGACAAGCTTCTTCTGGACGCCCTCCTGGAGAACCTCCACCGTGCGCAGCTGAACCCGCTGGAAGAGGCAGCCGCCTACGACCAGTTGCTGAAGGACTTCAACTGCACGCACGACCAGCTGGCGGACCGCATCGGCCGGTCCCGTCCGCAGGTCTCCAACACCTTGCGTCTGCTGAAGTTGTCGCCGTCGGTACAGCGCCGGGTGGCCGCCGGAGTGCTCTCCGCCGGACACGCCCGTGCCCTGCTCTCTGTCGAGGACTCGGAGGAGCAGGACCGGCTGGCCCACCGGATCGTGGCCGAGGGCCTCTCGGTGCGTGCGGTCGAGGAGATCGTGACCCTCATGGGGTCGCGGCCGCAGACCGCCCAGCGCTCCAAGGGGCCGCGCGCCGGCGCCCGGGTCTCTCCGGCGCTGAGCGACCTCGCGACCCGTCTCTCGGACCGTTTCGAGACGCGAGTGAAGGTCGATCTGGGTCAGAAGAAGGGCAAGATCACCGTCGAGTTCGCCTCGATGGAAGACCTCGAACGGATCCTCAGCTCCCTCGCCCCCGGTGAGGGACCGGTTCTGCAGAAGAGCCTGCTGGACGGCGAGGACGAAGAGGCAGAGGGCTGAGCCAGGGTCGCCAGGGTGACAGCGTCCAGGCGAGGATGGAGAGCGGGTCGTGTCCGGTGTGCCCCGGAGCACGGCCCGCTCTTTGCTTTCAGGCGGTATCGATGGAATCGCTGGGTGGATACGATGCGACTGGGTGCGGCACATCCACCCGGCAGTACCTCTGAGGGGAGGCAGGGGCCATGCGAACGATGAGCCGAAGCGGACTGGTGAGCGCGGGCCTGGGACTGGGGGCGGTCGGCGGATTCGTCGGTAGCCTGCTCAGGGAACGGAGCGCTCTGACGGCCGCCCGCGATGCTGCGGGCGAAGGAAGCGAGGAACAGCCTTCATGGGGCGTCGGCTCGTACCGCTCACGCTGGACAACCTTCCGGACCTTCCCCAGCGTTGCCGCTCGTGCGTCTTCTGGGAGTTGGACCCCGTCAGCGGAGAAGCCGCGGTAAAAGCGGGAACAGCCGCTCTGGAGAAGGAAGCCTGGATCTCTGCCGTCCTGCTGGACTGGGGATCGTGCGGCCGGATCGTCTACGTCGACGACGTGCCGGTCGGTTTCGTCCTCTACGCCCCTCCCGCGTATGTTCCCCGCTCGACGGCGTTCCCCACGAGCCCTGTCTCTCCGGACGCCGTCCAGTTGATGACGTCATTCATCATGCCGGGTTATCAGGGGCAGGGTCTGGGCCGCGTGATGGTGCAGACAGTTGCCAAGGACCTGCTGCGGCGGGGCTTCAAGGCCATCGAGGCCTTCGGCGACGCCCGCTGGAAAGAGCCCGCCTGTCTGCTTCCCGCAGACCATCTCCTCGCCGTGGGCTTCAAGACGGTCAGGCCCCACCCCACGTACCCGAGGCTGAGGCTGGAGCTGCGCAGCACGCTCTCCTGGAAGGAAGACGTGGAGATGGCACTGGACCGGCTTCTGGGAGCGGTACAGAAGGAACCAGCGTTGCGCCCTCTGTAACGCGATGGGGCCGGCCCTTTCGGACCGGCCCCATCGTGTTTCACGTGAAACATCACTCGGCGATGAAGTCCTCAAGGTCGCGGACGATCGCGGCCTTCGGCTTGGCACCGACGATGGTCTTGGCGACCTCGCCGCCCTGGTACACGTTCAGCGTCGGGATGGACATGACGCCGTACTTGGCGGCCGTACCCGGGTTCTCGTCGATGTTCAGCTTGACGACCTCGATCTTGTCGCCGTACTCGGCGGCGATCGCCTCAAGGGACGGAGCGATCTGACGGCACGGTCCGCACCAGGCGGCCCAGAAGTCCACCAGGACGGGCTTGTCGCTCTTCAGGACGTCCTGCTCGAAGGAATCGTCGGTCACATTCTTCAGGGTGCCGGCCACGGCGGGCTCCTTAACTGGGTTGGTGCGGTGGGGCGGGATGGGGGTCAGACAGCGGTCTTCTCGGGCTCGGCGTTCTCTGCGTCCGCGAGGGCGGCGAGGAAGCGCTCGGCGTCGAGAGCGGCCGAACAGCCGGTGCCGGCCGCGGTGATCGCCTGGCGGTACGTGTGGTCGACCACGTCACCGGCGCCGAAGACACCGGTCAGGTTGGTACGGGTCGAAGGCGCCTCCACCTTCAGATAGCCCTCACCGTCCAGTTCGAGCTGGCCCTTGAAGAGCTCGGTGCGCGGGTCGTGGCCGATCGCGATGAACAGGCCGGTGACCGCCAGGTCCGAGATCTCGCCGGTCTTGAGGTTGCGCAGCTTCAGCCCCGAGAGCTTGGGGTCGCCCTGGATCTCGGCAACCTCGCTGTCCCACACGAACTTGATCTTCGGGTCGGCGAAGGCACGCTCCTGCATCGCCTTCGAGGCGCGCAGGGTGTCACGGCGGTGGACGATCGTCACGGACTTGGCGAAGCGGGAGAGGAAGGTCGCCTCCTCCATCGCGGTGTCACCGCCGCCGATCACGGCGATGTCCTGGTCCTTGAAGAAGAAGCCGTCACACGTGGCACACCACGAGACGCCGCGCCCGGAGAGGGCGTCCTCGTTGGGCAGGCCGAGCTTGCGGTGCTGCGAACCGGTGGTGACGATCACAGCCTTCGCCTGGTGGACCGTCCCCGAGGTGTCGGTGACGGTCTTGATCTCACCGGTCAGGTCGACGCTGACGATGTCGTCCGGGACGAGCTCGGCACCGAAGCGCTCCGCTTGGGCGCGCATGTTGTCCATGAGCTCGGGGCCCATGATGCCGTCCTGGAAGCCAGGGAAGTTCTCCACCTCGGTGGTGTTCATCAGCGCGCCACCGGCGGTGACGGCGCCCTCGAACACCAGCGGCTTCAGCGACGCGCGCGCGGTGTAGAGCGCCGCCGTGTAGCCGGCGGGCCCGGAGCCGATGATGATCACGTTTCGGACGTCGCTCACGGCTTGGTTCCTCGTCTCTGGACTGCGTCGTCGGACCGGTGGAGCCCCTCGCGGGACTCTCACCCCACCCAACGGATCCTAAGGGGCGCGCATTCCCGGTGTGTCCGGGCACACGGAGAGGCCACACCGTACGCATTACCACGCAGGACGAAGACGATGCGTGACCGCTCAGGAGCGCGCGTAGGACCGCTTCAGCAGAACCTTCGCGGCGCCCGTCGGTGCGTTCTTCACGCACGAGGTATCCACGATGTACGCGGTGATCCGGGTGCTGTCGGAGGGATCACGCAGCACGACCAGAAGCGCGTCCGTGCCTTCGTAGACGCCGTTCTTGGTGGCGAGCGGCGAGTCACTGGTGTGGATGCCGTTCTGGATGCATCGGGGAACCTCCGGCGTCAGCAGGGTGCGGGGGTCCTCGGAGCCCGGGATGCTCGCCGCGCCCATGCTGGTGTGCGGAGCCTGAGACCCGCCGGTTGCACTCTGCTTGTCGGTGAGAAGGTCCGAGACCTGCTTCTCCAGTCCGCTCGCGGAGAAGGTGTCGGCGGGAGCAGTGACATGTCCGGTTGCCGCGCGGGTCGACTTGCCGTCGTCCAACGTCGAGAGCAGGACGGAGCCCAATCCCAGTGCGGCGACGGTGAAGACGGCCCCGAGGACGGCAACCTTGCGACGTCCATTCCTGCTGCGGTCCTTGCGGCCCGGGCCGGTGGTGGAAGTGCGAGCGTGTCCCGCCGGGCGGTCGGCGGTGGGCGATGTTTCACGTGAAACATGCGCGCTCTCGATCGGCTCCGGTGCGTTCACGGTCTCGGGAGCAGTTGCCTGGAGGAGAGCCTCCGCGGCGAGGGCGGCGTCGATCCTGCCGGCGACATCGGCGGGCATGCGAGGCGGGCCCGGTAGCGTGCCGAGCAGGCCACGGATCTGCTCCAGCGACGCGTGAACGTCCGTGCAGAGGTCGCACTCGTCCAGATGCCGCCGTACGTCCGCGGTCCTGGAGGGGGGCAGGACGCCTTCGGTGAGGTCGGAGATCTCCGCGACGTCCGGGTGCCCGGCTGTGTCCGTCGTGGAAGTCACGCTCGCCCACCTCCGCCCTTCACTGCAGCTGAATCGCTTGATCCTGAATCCGGCGGGCCTTGTGACGGAGGTCCCGCTGCGGGTGGGACGGATGTCCCCTGAGTCCGGTTCCGTCCAACGCCCCCTTCTCTGCCGTCTCCGGCGTTTTCCGGCCGCAGATGAGTGAGAAGGGGGAGCAGTCTGGCTCTGCCTCGGGCGCAGCGGCTCTTCACCGTCCCTGTCGGCACGTCGAGGATGCGGGCGGCTTCGGCAACGGGATAACCCTGCATGTCCACGAGGACGAGGGCGGCGCGCTGGTCGGGCGGGATCGTGCCGAGGGCCTCCAGAAGCTGGCGGTGGAGGTCGTTGCGCTCCGCGGGCGCCGAGGCGGACTCGTGCGGCTCCAGGAGCTGCTCCAGGCGCTCGGTGTCGTCGACCGGAGACGTCTTGCGGGAGGCGGCCTTACGGGCACGGTCGAGGCAGGCGTTGACGGTGATCCGATGCAGCCACGTCGTGACGGCCGACTGGCCTCGGAAGGTATGGGCGGCCCGGTAGGCGGAGACGAGGGCGTCCTGGACGGCGTCAGCGGCTTCCTCGCGATCCCCCAGCGTCCGCAGGGCCACCGCCCAGAGCCGATCCCGATGCCGCCGCACGAGCTCGCCGAAGGCGTCGGGGTCGCCCTCGACATGACGGGTGAGAAGATGCTCGTCGCTTGCATCGCCGTATCCGGCGCCCTCTGCCATAAGCCCCTCCCGTGGGCAACTCTACGTACTCGCCTCCGAGGACGCGACACTTCAGCAGCGGTTACAACGGCGCATGCGACGCCATCAAGGCATACCAGGAGATTGAGTACGCCTACCAGCTCAAGAACACCTATAACGAGAACGCGTCGGCTTGGTTCCTGACTTACACGCCGAGTGACTGCTACCGGTTCGGCAGCTGACCGTGATCTCTTGGTGAACGGTTGACATCAGAGTGCCCTGCACGCGCAGGGCACTCTGGCTTTTTCTCCAGGACCGATTCTGAAAACTTTGGGATGGAATGCCGAAATGCTTAGGTTTGGCGTGCGGACGGCCGCTGCACTCGGGGTTGCTCTGTGCGTATCGTGCTCATCGGGGCATCAGGATTCCCCGGAAGTAGATGGTCCCAGTGGTCGTTCCTCCGTTGCGCCAAGGACCGAACGGCAATAGTCGTCGCTACGGAGTTGTGGACCAGGGCATCGCAGCGGAATACGGATACCGCGATCCACCTCACGAGAGTGCGACTCAGCCCGCCCCTGCACCGAATGCAGCGCAGAAGGAGCTGCTCTTCGGATCGGACGGGGCGAAGGACGGCTGTATGGCGGAGGCGGACGCGACGCTCCGCTCAGGAGACCTTCCAGCACAGGGAGTGGAAGCCGCTCGGACGATAGATTTGACCTCCTTCAAGGAGTCCCAGACCAGCGCAGACGTCAAGCAGGCCTTCGCCGAGTGGTCGGAATGCATGTCCGAGAAGGGCTATGAGTACGCGTCACCGTTGGAGTCCGCCGGCGACAAGTGGTTCGCCGAGACCTCTGCTACGGCGGAGGAGGAGCGGGTGGCTCAAGCGGACGTGTCGTGCAAGAACAAGGTTGACCTGGTAGATCGCTGGCACAAGGCGGAGTCGAAGATCCAACAAGGCATGATCGACCGACACGCCAAGGAGCTCGAAAGACTCAGGACCTTTCAGGACGGCCTGGTGAAGAGGTCACGCGACATCTTGCAGAAGGAATGAAAGCAGGTCCCCGGCACGGCCCGGCATTCTCACGTCATGTCCAAGTTGCGATCTCCTCGATCCGCAGTCGGCATGAGGAGATCGGGCCGGTCAGGAGCCTTTGAGTCCAATACAGACCGAGTGTGCAAACGGGGCAAATCGCCAGAACGCCGGGGCCGTGGGGCCCCGGCGCGTCGCGAGCCGGGTCTCAGTCAGCCCCTGACCTCGACCTCCGAGATGCCACCGCGGAACAGGTCGGCAGACCCGTCTTCCGGCAGTTCCGTGACGTGGATGAGAACGTACCGCGTACGAATCGGCTTCTTCAGTTCGATCTGAAGGCTCACCCCGGTGGTCGACAACTTGGTCAACCGCTGGGAGAAAGCATTCAGGGATGCGGGAGCTGAGACATCAGCGTCCGCTGCGAGTACCTCGGCGGTCTGCCCGCTCCGGTACATGGAGATATCGAGACGGGACACGTTCCTCACACTGCCGAGGTCCAAGATCAGGCCACTCCCTTCCTTGCGCTGCGGCAGGTTCCCGAAGTTGGCGAATCTCCGGTACTGCGGGGTGACCCACGCGGTATCCGTATTGCCATCGATGGCGAGCTGGACCTCGTCCTCCTGTATGCCGGACCCGCTTGGTGCGAACTCCTGCACGCTGTCGATCGGGATGCGCTTCAAGGGCGTGGTGGGCTTGTTGCCGCCGTCCTCGTCCGTCGTCTGCGTCGGGTTCGTCTCGTCCGACTTCCCGCCCCGGTCCATCAGCGCGTCCGCGAGCTGCCAACTGCCGAGACCCAGGGCGGCGATGAGGAGGGCGGAGACCGCCCACTTCAGGGCTCGGCCCGTACGGCTCTGCAACGGCGGTGGCGGGGCCGGTACGGGCGAGGTGACACCGGCGTGGGGCGCCGGGCGGCCGTATGTGCCCTGTTGGTACGTCGTGCGCTGGTAGTCCGGCGGGGCCGTGAACGCCGGCTCCGGCGGACGGATGCGGGGCATCTCACCGATCGCCTTGACCAGTTCCTCGGGTGTCGTGCACGCCGACTCGTGCCGTGAGGCCGTCGCACCGTCGTTGGCGAGCGCCCGCATGGACAGCTCGGACAGCCCACGGTGGACACCCGCCCGCACCTGGTCGGGCGCGATGAGGCCGACATCCTTGGGCAGACCGGCCAGACCGTAGGCGTCGCTCTCGTACGGCCACCGCTGGGTGAGCGCCGCGTACAGGAGCGCGCCGATCGCCTCGGTGTCCGTACGCTGCGGAGACTCCGAACTGACGCCTCGTAGCGCGGCGTTCACGGCGAGGCCGCGGATGCGCCACTGCCCGCTCGACGTACGCAGGACCGCGTTCGGGTTCAACCGCAGGTGCGCGAGCCCCTCGCGGTGGGCCGTGGCCATGGCTGACGCCACCTGACTGACCATCTGGTAGGCGTCGTACACCTCCAGCGGGCCGGGAGCGAGGAGAGCGGTCAGCTCGGTCGCGTCGGGCAGCCATTCGTGGACGACGTAGACGAGGTCATTCTCCTCCACGGCGTCCAGGACCTGGACGAAGCGCGGGTCACCCAGCAGGGCGGAAGAACGGGCCGCGGCCAGGACGGAGCGCGCCCGCACATGGTCCGCGGGCAGGATGTGCACGCCGACGGCCCGACGGAGTTTTTCGTCGACGGCACGCCAACTGCTGAACCCGTCCAGACGGGTGACGCACTCCTCGAGACGGTAGCGTCTGGCCAGTTTGTGGCCGCTGTGCAACTCCGGCGGTGACGCTTTGCCAGGACTCTCGGTCCCGCCACTCCCCTGTGCCTCGACGTCTTCCGTGTCCCGCTCCCGGTTCTTGGCCACGCCGTCGGCCGTGGACTGGTCCGCCTTGGCGGTCAGCGGTTTGTCACCGCTGTTGTCTGCCACGTCGACGGCAGCCGTGCTCCGTTCCGCCACCGTCGTTCCCTGCCTCCCCATTCGTTGCGCGCCGTGCGACGCAGAATCCAATTGTGCCCACAGTCCGACGCTATGCACGACACACAGTGGCGGACGATGGTTGTGCGCGTACCCCTGCTTCAGCGCCCCAGACGCCCCCGGACCATGCCGACCAGCGAGTTCAGTTCCTCGATCCGCATCTTGCGCGCGGCAATGAAGAAGATCCCGAGCAGAACCGCTCCACCCGCGATCAGAGAGGCGAACGAACCGACGACTCCCTGACCGAGCGAGTGACCGATGCCGTAACAGGCCGCTCCGCTGAGCAGCGCCGCCGGGACGGAGGCGATGCAGAGCCGGGCGTAGGTGCGCAGAACGCGGTTGCCGTCCAGGTCGCCGCCGAGGCGCTTGCGCAGCCGGTTCCAGGCGACGCCGACGCCGATCGCGTACGCGAGACCGTAGGAGGCGGCCATGCCCGCCACAGCCCAGCGGGGCGGCAGCACCACGTAACACAGGGCCGAGGCGCCCGCGTTGACCGCCGCCACGATGACCGTGTTGTAGAAGGGGGTGCGGGTGTCCTCGTAGGCGTAGAAGGCGCGCAGGACGACGTACTGCACCGAGTAGGGGATCAGGCCGAGGGCGAAGGCCATCAGCATGAAGCCCATGTTCGTGGCCTCGCTGATACCGGATGAGCCGAAGATCAGCGTGCACATCGGGATGCCGAGGGCGAGGAACCCGAAGGCGATCGGGACGATCGCGACGGCTGTGGTGCGCAGGCCCTGGGAGATGTCGTCACGGACTGCGCCGCCGTCCTCCTCGGCCGCCGAGCGGGCCAGACGCGGCAGCAGAGCCGCCATCAGGGAGACGGTGATGATGGCCTGCGGCAGACCCCAGATGAGTTGGGCATTGGCGTAGGCGGAGAAGCCGGTGCCGTCGACGGGAGAAGCCTTGCCGGACGCGGTGGACAACTGGGTGACCACCAGTGCGCCGGCCTGGTTGGCCAGGACGAACAGGACGGTCCACTTGGCGAGCGTCACGGCTTTGCCGAGGCCGTGGCCGCGCCAGTCGAAGCGCAGCCTCATCCGGAAGCCGGTCTCGCGCAGGTACGGGATCATCGCCAGCGCCTGGACGACGAGACCGAGCAGGACGCCGATGCCGAGGAGGCGCTGCCCCTCCGGCGGGATGTTCGAGACCTTCATGCCGGAGTCGGCCGCGGTGCCGTAGACCCACATGAAGGTGCCGAGCGTCACGATGATGACGATGTTGTTCAGGACCGGGGTCCACATCATCGCGCCGAACTTCCCGCGCGCGTTGAGGATCTGCCCCATCACCACGTGGATGCCCATGAAGAAGATGGAGGGCAGGAAGTAGCGGACGAAGGTGATGCCCACCTCGTTGGCCGCCGGGTCGCTGGCCACCGAGTCGGACAGCAGACGGATCAGGAACGGGGCGCCGAGGACCGCGATCCCGGTGAGCACGCCCAGCGCCACCATCACCAGGGTCAGCAGCCGGTTGGCGTACGCCTCGCCGCCGTCCTCGTCCTCCTTCATGGCACGTACCAGCTGCGGTACGAACACGGAGTTGAGGCCGCCACCGACGGTCAGAATGTAGATCATCGTCGGGAGCTGGTAGGCGACCTGGAAGGTGTCACCGAGCAGACCGACACCCAGCGCCGACACGATCAGGGCCGAACGGATGAAGCCGGTCAGGCGCGAGACCATCGTGCCGGCCGCCATCACGGCGCTCGACTTGAGCAAACCTGTGGCCTTCCCACCCTGCTTCGCGGGGGTCGCGGGAGTTGCGGGCGCCGCCGCGGCCGTCGCAGTACCGAGATTCATGGTCTCGTCGGCCGACGGCACAGCCGCCGCGGGAGCCTGGAACTGCGGTGCCGGCGGCGGTCCGCCCGGCCCCGGTACCGACGGGGTGTCCGTCGGGCGGCCGCCGCGCTGCTGTTGGTCGCGGAAGAGGTGGGCGAAGGCGTCAGGCTCGTGGCGTTCCTCGCCGGCCTCGCTCACCAGATCGTCGACGCCCACGAACTGGGTGGTGCGAGGGTCGTCGCCGTACGGCAGGTACTGCGTCGGGCCCTCCGGCTCGGGCGCCGGGGTCTGTGCCCACACGTGCGGGTCCGGGGCGTAAGGGGACTGGGGCGGCTGGGAGTACAGCGGCTGCTGTGGCTGATGGGTGCCGGGGGGCGGCGGGGGATGCGCGGCACGGTCGTAGAGGGCCTCGGCGACCGGGTCCTGGGCATGGAGGTCCTGAGCCCGGTAGGGGTCCTGGTCGTAGGCGTCCTGGAGGTACATGTCCGCGGGAGCCTGTGGCGGCACCTGGCCATGCTCGGGCGGCGGCCCCTCGGGGCGATCCGAGTTGCCCGCGCCCTGACCGCGATCACCGTCGTACGGCGCGTTCATGGTTACCCCACCTCATCGTCCCGGGCCCACCGGCCACGACATCCTCAACGGTCCACTCTCTCACCCGTGCCGGACGGGTCGGCGCTTTCCGCTGCGGTGTCCGCTGTCAGGTCACTCGGCTGCTCCGGGTCTTCTGCCCCGGTCGCGGTGGCGGCCTCTTCCTTGAGACGGTCCTCCGGGCCTTCCGGGTTCTCCGGACCGTCCGCGGCTTCGCCCGCCTCGTCGTCGGGACCACTCTGCTCGGCCTCACGGGCGGCCGCGCGCTTGCGCTGGGTGTACATCCGGAATCCTGCCAGCACCAGCAGCAGGACACCGCCGCCGATGACCAGCATCACCGTGGCCGTGAACTCCGTGACCTTCACGTCGAACCGTACGGCCTTGCCGTACGGTTGACCGTCCTCCGTGTACAGCTGGGCGATCACCGAGGCTTTGCCGTTGGCGTTGGCCGTCGTGGTGAACTTCACCGTCTGGCTGTGTCCGCCCGAGACCTCGACCGCCTGCTCGTCGTAGGAGGAGCCACCGATCTCGAGCCGGTTGGGGCTGAGCGAGGTCAGCCGCAGCCTCAGGTGCTTCACGCCCTGCACCAGGTTGTTCTGCACCGTCACGGGGATCGTGGCGCTGCGGCCGGAGAGCTTGGTCTCCGACTTGTCGATCAGGCTGACCTGGGAGATCAGGTCGTCGATATAGGCCTCGACGTCACTGCGGAAGCTGCTCGCCCCGGTTGCGCTGCCCCGCCACGACGTGGACATCCCGCGGTTCATGGCCAGCCCGAAGGGGGTCACGACGCGGGACTGGTCGAAGAGGATCACCTTGAAGTTGTCGAGCTTGTTCTGCGTGCTCGCGATCTGCTGGAAGGCCCACTTCGGCAGCTCCTGCCTGCGCAGCGAGGCGGGGTAGGCGGACGCGGAGGGCACCTTGGTGGTGGCCCCGGGGTCGGGCTTGGCCGCGGCCGCCGCCGAGAGCTTCTGGGTCTGTGACCAGTTACCGCCCTGCAGCGTGGTGATCGCTTCGGCCATGGCGGCGGCCTGGCTCGACGTGGGCATGCGCTGTGGGGCGACGACGATGCTGCGCTGCTTGTCCGTCTGGAGATCGAGAGCGAGGCTCTGGGCGAGGAACCGCTGGACGGCGAGTGTGGCGGAGGAGGCCTTCGTCAGATCGCCCTGGAACGCCGTCGAGAGCCGTGCGTCGGCGACGACCGCCGTGGTGCCGCCGCCGATGGGACGGGCCGCGGAAGGCGTGTACGTCAGTCCGGCGGTTTCCTGGAGGCTGTCGCTGCGGGCGATCAGCTTGTCGGCGCCGGCGGAGGTGGCGACCTTGACGATCGACGGGTCCACCGCGCCGTTCACGGGCCAGGCGAAGTCGGTGCTCGGCGTCACGTGGAGCACGGTCCGCACGGTGGTCGCCGCGACGTCGGTGGCCTCGTCGAGGTGGCTGAGCGAGCCGGTGACGCTCGTGCCGTTGTGGGCCAGGGAAGCGAGGTCGGGATCGGCGAACGGAAGCGCGACGACCTCCTTGTCCTCCACCGCCTTCTGCAGCCTGGCCAGCCACTGCTTGGCGAGTGCCTGGTGGGTGCCCGGGGTGGTGGTGTCACCCTCGCCCTGGATCCGGTAGCTGCGGGTCATCGCGTCGACGGACGCCAGCAGGTCCGGGTCGATCACCCACGTGACGTCCAGGTTCTCGCCCAGGGACAGCATCTGGTCCAGGCGGCCGCCCGCCGAGATCTCCTCGGCGAGGTCGTCGTTGAGGAAGACCGGCGTCTGCTGGGCGTTCGAGCCGGTCTCCGCCGTCATGTGCACGGAGGAGATCAGTGGCCACAGGAACGTCGTCTTCGTCTTCGTGTCCGCCTCGTCGGACTGCCACGGCAGGAAGGTCCGCTGGATGCCCAGCGGCTGATCCCACGCCTGTGCGGCGGTCCTGCCCGAGAGGGAGACGGCGATCTGGTAGACGCCGGCGTCACCGAGGTCCAGCTCGTCGACCGGGACGGAGAGGGAGAAGGGTTGGGCCACCCCGGGGGTCAGTTTCGCGAACTTCGCCTCGTACTTGCCGCCGACCTCGGACCCTGTGTCGCCCTGGAGGGAGTCTTTGCCGTTGCTGACGGTGTCGATCGACGAGCGCGTGTTCAGCTCGGGGCCTACCTGCAGTCCGACATGGGCGGCGGTGACAGCCTGCTTGCCGTTGTTGGTAACCGTCCCCGACACGGTGAGCGTGTCACCGTCCGTAGGCGCGCTGGGGCTGAGTGTGTCGATCGCGACGGACACCGACCCGGAGGCGTCGGCGGCCTGGGCGGGTGCCGCGGCGGGAAGCTGGCACAGGCCGGCCAGGAGCGGGACCCCTGCGAGCAGGGCCCCTGTGCGCCGCAGCCAGCGGCGGGCAGGTGAGGGACTGGTCCCCTGGAAGTCTGCCGCCTCGGCCACGCGCTCGCCCGTCCCTCGTCGTCGTCAGTGGTCGTCGGAATGTGCGTCCACGCATGGTAACGATGCGCGCTGAGGGGAAGTGCCGCGGACTGCTGCACAAGATCGGGGGACGCCGCCGCAGTGTCCTGAATGTGCCCGTATAAAGGGGAGCGTGCTCGTGAGTCTCCGGAACAGACCTTGTGCAGGTTCCAGTGGCGAGTCTGTGCACGTTTAATGGAGGCGCCTGTGGACCTCCGGGCCACGTACCCTCTTCTGTTGTGCCGAACGCCAACGAAGACAACCTCAGTGCCCCGCATCAGGTGCAGGACCGCGCGGTGAACGAACTGCTTGAGGTCACTCCTGTCGCCGACGACCTCGCCCGCCGTTTCCAGGAGGCCGGGTTCTCACTCGCCCTGGTCGGCGGTTCGGTCCGGGACGCACTGCTCGGCCGGCTCGGCAACGACCTGGATTTCACGACCGACGCTCGTCCTCAGGACGTTCTGAAGATCGTTCGGCCGTGGGCGGACGCCGTGTGGGAGGTCGGGATCGCCTTCGGCACTGTGGGGGCGCAGAAGGACGGCTACCAGATCGAGGTGACCACCTACCGGTCCGAGGCGTACGACCGCACCTCACGCAAGCCCGAGGTGTCGTACGGCGACTCCATCGAGGAGGACCTCGTCCGGCGCGACTTCACCGTGAACGCGATGGCCGTCGCTCTCCCGGAGAAGAAGTTCATCGACCCGCACGGTGGCCTCGGCGACCTCGCGGCGCGTGTGCTGCGGACGCCGGGCACTCCGGAGGCGTCCTTCTCGGACGACCCGCTGCGGATGATGCGGGCCGCACGTTTCGCGGCGCAGCTCGACTTCGAGGTGGCGCCCGAGGTGGTCACCGCGATGAGGGACATGTCCGGACGCCTGGAGATCGTCTCCGCGGAGCGGGTGAGGGACGAGCTGAACAAGCTCATCGTGTCCGCCCATCCGCGCAAGGGACTGACGCTGCTGGTCGACACGGGACTCGCCGAGCATGTCCTGCCCGAGCTTCCGGCCCTCAGGCTGGAGAGCGATGAGCACCACCGGCACAAGGACGTTTACGAGCACACACTGATCGTCCTGGAGCAGGCCATCGCGCTGGAGAAGGAAGGGCCCGACCTCGCCCTCCGCCTGTCCGCACTGCTTCACGACATCGGCAAGCCGCGCACTCGCCGCTTCGAGAAGGACGGCCGGGTCTCGTTCCACCACCACGAAGTGGTCGGAGCGAAGATGACCAAGAAGCGGATGACGGCGCTCAAGTACTCCAATGACCTGGTGAAGGACGTCTCGCGGCTCGTCGAGCTTCATCTGCGTTTCCACGGATACGGCACCGGGGAGTGGACGGACTCGGCGGTGCGCCGCTATGTGCGGGACGCGGGCCCGCTGCTCGACCGGCTCCACAAGCTGACCCGTTCGGACTGCACGACCAGGAACAAGCGCAAGGCGGCCGCGCTGTCGCGTGCCTACGACGGTCTGGAGGAGCGGATCTCCCAGCTTCAGGAGCAGGAGGAGCTGGATTCGATCAGGCCCGACCTCGACGGCAACCAGATCATGGAGATCCTTGGCGTGGGACCCGGTCCTGCCGTGGGCCGCGCGTACAAGCACATGTTGGAGCTTCGTCTGGAGAACGGGCCGATGGAGCACGACGAAGCGGTGGCCGCCCTCAAGGAGTGGTGGGCCGCGCAGGACTGAGGCCGTGAAACCGGGTCATGTTTCACGTGAAACATGACCCCGTACGCTTCGAGGGGCGGTGTTTCACGTGAAACATCGCCCCTTCATCGTTCCGTCGCCAGCTGCCGTTCCCTCGTCATCCCCACAGCGATTGCTGCGTAGAGCACGGCGACACCGACCACCAGGGGCGCCGAGCGACCGTCCGGCGGCAGGATCAGGGCGGCTACGGCTGCGGCTCCGACGAAAGCGATGTTGAACAAGACGTCGTACACGGAGAAGATCCGGCCGCGGAACCCGTCGTCGACGGACGACTGCACGATCGTGTCCGTGGCGATCTTCGCGCCCTGGGTGATCAGGCCCAGCACAAACGCCGCGATGAGCATGGGGGCGGTGGCGAAGGGGAGCCCGAGGACTGGCTCCAGTACCGCGGCGGTTGCCGCGCACACGGCGATCCAGCGCTTCGGTCCGAGTTTCCCGGCCGCCCATGGGGTGATGACCGCGGCGACGAAGAAGCCGGCGCCGGAGATTCCCAACGCCAGTCCCAGCAGGGCGAGTCCGTCGTCCGGATCCGACGTCAGGGCGTACCGGCAGAGCATCAGCACCGTGACGAGCAGAGCGCCGTAACAGAATCGCATGACCGACATCGCGCCTAGTGCCCGAGCGGCCGACCGACGTGCGGGGGCGGCCAGATGCCGTACCCCGGCGGCCAGGTCGCGGGCTGTGCCGGCGAGGGCAGCGTCCAGGCGGGGCTGGATCAACTCACGGTCGGGGCCCAGCAGTTCCGGTGGCATGCGCAGTGCGGCAAGCGCACCGCACAGATACAGCCCCGCTCCCAGCAGCACCACGGCCGCGTCGGAGTCGGCGACCAGGAGCCGTACGGCGAAAGCGAGGCCACCGCCCGCGGTCGCGGCGAGCGTTCCGGCCGTCGGCGAAAGGGAGTTGGCGATCACCAGCCGTTCCTCGTCCACGACACGGGGCAGTGCGGCCGAGAGGCCGGACAGGACGAAGCGGTTGACGGCGGTGACGCACAGAGCGGAGACGTAGAAGAGCCAGTCCGGGACGTTGCTCAGCATCAGGACGGCCGTCCCCGAAGCCAGCAGGGCGCGCACGAGATTGCCGTAGAGGAAGACCTGGCGGCGGCGCCAGCGGTCCAGGAGGGCGCCGGCGAAAGGGCCGACCAAGGAGTAAGGGAGCAGGAGGACCGCCATCGCGGAGGCAATCGCGGAGGCTGAGGTCTGCTTTTCCGGGGAGAACACGACGTAGGCGGCGAGCGCGATCTGGAAGACGCCGTCCGCGCCCTGGGAGAGCAGACGTACGCAGAGCAGACGCCGGAAGTCCCGGAAGCGGAGAAGGACACGCAGATCGCGGACGACGGACATGGGACACAGCCTCACACACGGCGAGGGTCCCCGGGCGATACAGCCCGGGGACCCTCTGCAGCCCTGGCAGGAGCGTTGTGAGTGAGCCCTAGCGCTCGACTTCGCCCTTGATGAACTTCTCGACGTTCTCGCGGGCCACGTCGTCGAAGTACTGGACCGGCGGGGACTTCATGAAGTAGCTGGAGGCCGACAGGATCGGGCCGCCGATACCGCGGTCCTTGGCGATCTTCGCGGCACGCAGGGCGTCGATGATGACACCGGCGGAGTTCGGGGAGTCCCAGACCTCGAGCTTGTACTCCAGGTTCAGCGGAACGTCACCGAAGGCACGGCCCTCGAGGCGGACGTACGCCCACTTGCGGTCGTCGAGCCAGGCCACGTAGTCCGACGGGCCGATGTGGACGTTCTTCGCTCCCATGTCCCGGTCGGGGATCTGGGAGGTCACGGCCTGCGTCTTGGAGATCTTCTTGGACTCCAGGCGCTCGCGCTCGAGCATGTTCTTGAAGTCCATGTTGCCGCCGACGTTCAGCTGCATCGTGCGGTCCAGGATCACGCCCCGGTCCTCGAACAGCTTCGCCATGACGCGGTGCGTGATGGTGGCGCCGACCTGGGACTTGATGTCGTCACCGACGATCGGGACGCCCGCCTCGGTGAACTTGTCCGCCCACTCCTTGGTGCCGGCGATGAAGACCGGGAGGGCGTTGACGAAGGCGACCTTGGCGTCGATGGCGCACTGGGCGTAGAACTTCGCCGCGTCCTCGGAGCCGACGGGGAGGTAGCAGACCAGGACGTCGACCTGCTTGTCCTTGAGGACCTGGACGACGTCGACCGGGGCCTCGGCGGACTCCTCGATCGTCTCGCGGTAGTACTTGCCGAGACCGTCGAGGGTGTGGCCGCGCTGGACGGTGACACCGGTGCTGGGCACGTCGCAGATCTTGATGGTGTTGTTCTCGGACGCTCCGATGGCGTCCGAGAGGTCGAGGCCGACCTTCTTGGCGTCCACGTCGAACGCGGCGACGAACTCGATGTCACTGACGTGGTACTCGCCGAACTGGACGTGCATCAGTCCGGGGACCTTGACCGCCGGATCGGCGTCCTTGTAGTACTCGACGCCCTGAACCAGCGACGCGGCACAGTTGCCCACGCCGACGACGGCTACACGAACCGAACCCATTCCGGTTGCTCCCTGTGTGTACGAGTGAGGCCCTGGCAGGGACCTCACGTGGCGGTGTCGCCGGGCGTATCCGGCCCGGGGGTGTCCCCGGGCCGGGGCAGGACGCCCGGCGCTCCCTCTGTGGTGTCGCGAGTGGGTTCTCCATGGCCGGGACCCTTCAGGTCCCGGCCGGCCCGCTCGCTCTCGATGAGCTCGTTCAGCCAGCGCACTTCGCGCTCCACGGACTCCATCCCGTGGCGCTGGAGCTCAAGCGTGTAGTCGTCGAGGCGCTCCCGGGTGCGTGCCAGCGAGGCACTCATCTTCTCCAGGCGCTCCTCCAGCCGGCTGCGGCGGCCTTCGAGGACTCGCATGCGGACGTCGCGCGAGGTCTGCCCGAAGAAGGCGAAACGAGCGGCGAAGTGCTCGTCCTCGTATGCGTCGGGACCCGTCTGCGAGAGCAGTTCCTCGAAGTGCTCCTTACCTTCCGCCGTCAACCGGTAGACGATCTTGGCGCGACGCCCTGCGAGTGGTGCGGCGAGGGCGTCCTCGGTGGTGTGCCCCGGTTCCTCGATCAACCAGCCGTTGGCGACCAGCGTCTTGAGGCAGGGGTAGAGCGTGCCGTAACTGAACGCACGGAACACGCCCAGTGACGTGTTGAGACGTTTGCGCAGCTCATAGCCGTGCATCGGGGACTCGCGGAGCAGGCCGAGTACGGCGAATTCGAGGATCCCGGAACGCCGGCTCATCGTCGCCTCCTCGTCTCTATCTCGCACCGATGTATCGACTCGATACATCAAGACGATAGAACGCTCTTCCGGAAGCGACAAGTGGGGGGACGGTGAACGGGATCACATCAAGGTTTCATCCGAACCAAGTTGCCGGATTTGCGGTGAAGTTCGGAGCTCGACGGGTTTTGACGGTGCGTAGTCTGTGCGGCATGCACATCACCGGGAACCGAGTGACGCCTGGGGGGCGTCGCTGTCCCGGTGCGGTACGGATGAATGCGGAACCGACCACATCCGTACTTCGGGGGGACCGGAAACCAGCCGCCGTTTCCAGGCGCGCAAAGGTGCGCCTGCCCGAGGAGTAGTCGTTCGATGAGCGAGCACCGTCGCAAACCGCCGCAGCCGCAGGGAGGCGGACGTGCCGCGGCCCGACGCGGCCAGTCCGGCTCGTCCTCCGGCCGCCGCGCGGCTCCGCGAGGCGCCACCGGGTCTCTTGCCGACTCCTATGGGACGAGCTCCCAGGAGTCGGCGCCCAACGGTCCGGGAGGCGAGGAACGTCAGTACGGCGGCCGTGCCGAGGCCCGCCGTGCGGGCCAGAGAAGTACGGGTGGCGGTGGTCGCCGCAGAGGGGCGGAGCCTGGCCGCGGAGCCCGGCGCGGGGCGCCGGCCGGTCGGGGACGTGCTTCCGAGCCCGGCAAGAAGCGGTTCATCGACTATCCGCGTGCGGGCAAGTACGGGGTAGCGCGCTGGGTGCCGTCCTGGAAGCTGGTGACAGGCCTGTTCATCGGCTTCGTCGGAAGCCTGGTCGCGGTCGCCGGCGTCGGGTATGCCCTCGTGAGCATTCCGAACGTCGCCCAGACCGCGACGGCGCAGAACAACGTCTACTACTGGTCCGACGACACCGAGATGGTCTCCACCGGTGGTGAGACCAACCGCCAGATCGTCAACCTCGCGCAGATCCCGAAGGCGATGCAGTACGCCGTCGTGTCGCAGGAGAACAAGACCTTCTACACCGACAGCGGTATCGACCCCAAGGGCATCGCCCGCGCCGTGTTCAACATGGCCAGGGGCGGCAACACGCAGGGTGGCTCCACCATCACCCAGCAGTACGTCAAGAACGCGCGCCTGAACGACCAGTCCCAGACCGTCACGCGCAAGTTCAAGGAGATCTTCATCTCCATCAAGGTGGGCGCCACGGTCAACAAGAACGAGATCATGGAGGGGTACCTGAACTCCGCTTACTACGGTCGCAACGCCTACGGTATCCAGGCCGCCGCGCGGGCCTACTTCAACAAAAATGCCGAGAAGCTGAACCCGGGTGAGTGCGCCTTCCTCTCCGCCATGCTCAAGGGCGCCACGTACTACGACCCGGCGGGCGCGACCTCCATCGATTCTGCCAATGCAACGCCCCAGGCCAACCAGCGTCGGGCCCTGCGGCAGATGCAGGACACGCTCGACAAGATGGTCGAGTACGGCCACCTCAGTGCGACGGAGCGGGCCAGGTACACCACGCTTCCCAAGTGGCAGAACCCCCGGTCCAACACCCAGCTCAAGGGGCAGATCGGCTATCTGGTCGACCTCGCCAAGGCATACCTGATCAACAACAAGATCATCAGCGCCGACCAGCTTCAGCAGGGCGGCTACTCGATCTACACGACCTTCGACAAGAAGAAGGTCGGCGATCTCGAGGCAGCGGTCAAGAAGGTCCGCAAGGAGAACATCGACCCCAAGAAGCGTCCGGACAAGGACACCTACGTCCAGTTCGGCGGGGCGTCGGTGGAACCGGCCACCGGGGCGATCCGGGCCTGCTATGGCGGCGAGGACGCGACCACCCACTTCACCAACAACTGCGACTCGACCGGTGCCCAGGTCGGTTCGACGTTCAAGACCTTCGTGCTCGCCGCCGCGATGAAGTGGGGCGTGCGCGATCCGGACCTCGGTGAGAGCCAGGCGCAGGACGAGCGCACGGTCGTCAACGCGAAGAGCCTGTTCAGCGGCAAGAACGACCTCAAGATCAGGAACTACGACGGCTCGATCTGGAAGAACGAGGAGGGCAAGGAGTGGAACCAGGAGAACGACGGCAAGCAGTCCTACGGCTCTCCGCCCAAGTACCAGATCGATCTTCGTGAGGCGATGCGGGAGTCGGTGAACTCCGCCTTCGTGCAGCTCGGCATGGACGTCGGTCTGGACAAGGTGAAGGAGTCGGCCATGGACGCGGGTCTCAAGGAGGACAGCCTGGCCGGTACGAGCTTCCCGTCCTTCTCCATCGGCATCTCCGACCCCAGCGCCATCCGCATGGCGGGGGCGTACGCGACCTTCGCGGCCAGCGGCAAGCAGAACGAGCCGTACTCCGTCGAGAAGGTCACGAGCAAGGACGGCGACGTCTTCATTCACAAGGTGAAGCCCGAGCAGGCTTTCGAGAAGAAGGTCGCCGACAACGTCACCGACGTCCTCAAGACCGTGGTCGACAAGGGCACCGGCACCAATGCCCAGCTGACCGGCCGCGAGGTGGCGGGCAAGACCGGTACGACGGACGGCAACAAGTCCGCCTGGTTCGTCGGGTACACCCCGCAGCTGTCCACTGCGATCACCATGTTCCGGCTGGACGACGACGAGACCAAGAAGAACCGCACGTTCCTGGAGATGTACGGCACGGGTGGCCAGGAGAAGATCCACGGTGCGTCGTTCCCGTCCGAGATCTGGCACGACTACATGGAGCAGGCGCTGAAGGGCCAGAAGGCGATCCCCTTCCCGACACCGGAGCCCATCGGTGTGATCGTCAACGAGGAGCCGAGCCCGACGCCCACTCCGACGCCCAGTGAGACCGAGTCGGCCACTCCGACACCGACCCCGACGCCCAGCCAGACGCTGACGTCACCGACGCCCACGGCGACGGAGACCTGTCGGTTCGACTGGCAGTGCAGCGACGCGGGCGGAACGGACAACGGCGGCACCGACGGAGGTGTGACCCCGACACCCACGGCCACATCGACGGACGGGAACGGCGGCAATACCAACGGCAATGGCAATGGAGGTCTCTTCGGCGGCGCAGGGGGTTAGTCGCCAAATGCCCCGTCGAGGGTGTTTCACGTGAAACATGGGCCGCCGCACCCACCAGGTGCGGCGGCCCTCGGCGTACTCCTAGCCTCGTACGGCAGGATGGGCCGCATGCCCAGTGCTGAATCGACGCCAGCGAGCGTGCACGACTCGGACCCAGTGCGTCCGACCAAGGACGACGAGGTCTCCAGGAACGGCAGCGAGTTCATCGGTGGCCCCCTCGGGCGGCGCGCCCTGCTGGGGACCTCCTGGTGGACGCCCGTCCGAGTCATCGCGCTCGTGGCCATCGGCGTGTTCGCGCTCGGCCTGGTCCAGAAGGCGCCCTGCTACAACGGCGGCTGGTTCTTCGGTGCCAGCTCCCAGTACACCCACGCGTGCTACTCGGACATCCCGCACCTGTATCAGGGACGCGGCTTCGCCGACGGACTCGTCCCGTACTTCGACAAGCTCCCCGGTGACATGCAGTACCTCGAATACCCGGTGCTGACCGGTGTGTTCATGGAGGTCGCCGCCTGGCTCACGCCCGGAAGCGGCAGCATCCAGGACCAGGAGCAGTGGTACTGGATGGTCAACGCCGGGATGCTGATGGTCTGCGCGGCCGTCATCGTCGTCTGCGTGAGCCGTACCCACGCCCGCCGCCCCTGGGACGGTCTGCTGGTCGCTCTGGCGCCCGCCTTCGCGTTGACCGCAACCATCAACTGGGACCTCCTGGCGGTCGCTCTGACGGCCTCCGCGATGCTGATGTGGGCGCGGGGCCGCTCGCTCGCCTTCGGTGTCCTCCTGGGGCTCGCCACGGCCGCCAAGCTCTACCCGGTCTTCCTGCTCGGCCCGCTGTTCGTGCTGTGCTGGCGGGCGGGCAAGTGGCGGGACTTCGGCAAGGCCCTGGGCGGGGCGGCCGTCTCCTGGCTCGTGGTGAACCTGCCGGTGATGTTCTTCGCCTTCGACGGCTGGTCGAAGTTCTACACGTTCAGCCAGGAGCGGGGCGTGGATTTCGGCTCCTTCTGGCTGATCCTGGCCCAGAACTCCAGCGACCCGTGGAGCACCGACACCGTCAACACGTTCGCCACGCTGCTGGTGCTGCTGTCCTGCGCGGGCATCGCCGCGCTGGCCCTGACCGCCCCGCGCCGGCCCCGTTTCGCCCAGCTGGCGTTCCTGATCGTCGCCGCGTTCATCCTCACCAACAAGGTCTACTCGCCGCAGTACGTCCTGTGGATGGTTCCGCTGGCCGTGCTGGCCCGGCCGAAGTGGCGCGACTTCCTCATCTGGCAGGCGTGCGAGGTGGCGTACTTCCTGGGGATCTGGATGTACCTCGCGTACACGACCAGCGGCAACGCCCACAAGGGCCTGCCGACCGACGGCTACCACTGGGCCATCGGGCTGCATCTCATGGGCACTGCGTACCTCTGCGCGATGGTCCTGCGCGACATCCTCATGCCGGAGCGGGACGTGGTGCGGCGGGCCGGTGACGACGATCCCTCGGGCGGTGTGCTCGACGGTGCTGAGGACGTCTTCGTGCTCGGCGCCGCCGCTCATCGGCCGCGGCACGCCGCCCAGTTCGACGGACCGGTGGAGTGGGGCAGCGACCGGGAAGGCACCGAGCGTTCGCTCTGAGCGAACAGCCCCTGTGTGGCGTAGGCCAGTTGGGCCACTCGTGGGAAAGGCCGTACACGGAAACCCGTGTACGGCCTTTTTGCGACCAGTTCTCGAAGCGATCAGCGATCAGCGATCAGCGATCGACGATCCGGTCGAACTGGGTGGTGGTGTGCCGCAGATGGGCCACCAGCTCCTCGCCGACCTTCGGCTCCGGGGCGTCCGAGGGCACGAACAGGATGGAGACCTGCATGTGCGGCGGCTCGGCGAACCAACGCTGCTTGCCGCCCCAGACGAACGGAGAAAGGTTCCGGTTGACCGTGGCCAGGCCGGCCCGGGCAACCCCCTTGGCGCGTGGCATGACGCCGTGCAGGGCCTTCGGGGCCTCCAGCCCCACTCCGTGCGACGTACCGCCCGCCACGACGACCAGGAAGCCGTCGGAGGCCGCCTTCTGCTGCCGGTAGCCGAAGCGGTCCCCCTTGGAGACGCGGGTGACGTCCAGGACGGCCCCGCGGTACTCGGTGGAGTCGTGGTCCCCGAGCCACAGCCGGGTCCCGATGCGGGCCCGGAAACGGGTCTGCGGGAACTGCTGCTGCAGCCGGGCGAGGTCCTCGGCCTTGAGGTGGCTGACGAACATGGTGTGCAGCGGCAGCCGGGCCGCGCGCAGCCGGTCCATCCAGCCGATGACCTCCTCGACGGCGTCCGAGCCGTCGGTGCGGTCCAGCGGCAGGTGGATCGCGAAGCCCTCGAGGCGGACGTTCTCTATGGCGGCGTGCAACTGCGGCAGTTCCTGCTCACTGATGCCGTGCCGCTTCATCGAGGACATCACCTCGATGACCACGCGGGCGCCCACCAGGCCGTAGACCCCGTCGATGGACGACACCGAGCGGATCACCCGGTCGGGCAGGGGCACAGGCTCCTCGCCCCGTCGGTACGGCGTCAGCACCAGCAGGTCACCGCCGAACCAGTCCTTGATCCGAGCGGCCTCGTAGGTCGTGCCGACGGCGAGGACGTCCGAGCCCAGCCGCGTGGCCTCCTCTGCCAGCCGCTCGTGCCCAAAGCCGTAACCGTTGCCCTTGCAGACCGGGACGAGCCCCGGGAACCGCTCCTGCACGTGCTTGTGGTGCGCACGCCAGCGCGCGGTGTCGACGTAGAGCGTGAGCGCCATGGCCGGACCCGGAACCTTTCTGGTGGCTGCGGTGTATCAGAGGTATGCGAGCTATTGAAGCGAAGAGCGCGACGTCAGCGGCGCGACATGTAGATGTCGAGGGCCTTGTGGAGCAGCTTGTTGAGCGGGAAGTCCCACTCGCCGAGGTACTCGGCGGCCTGGCCGCCCGTGCCCACCTTGAACTGGATCAGACCGAAGAGGTGGTCGGTCTCGTCCAGCGAGTCGGAGATGCCCCGCAGGTCGTAGACGGTCGCGCCGAGCGCGTAGGCGTCACGCAGCATCCGCCACTGCATCGCGTTCGAGGGCCGGACCTCACGGCCGATGTTGTCGGAGGCGCCGTAGGAGTACCAGACGTGTCCGCCGACGATCAGCATCGTCGCCGCCGACAGGTTCACGCCCTCGTGCCGGGCGAAGTACAGCCGCATCCGGTTGGGGTCCTCGCTGTTGAGGGCCGTCCACATGCGCTGGAAGTACGACAGCGGGCGGGGCCGGAAGTGGTCGCGCACCGCCGTGATCTCGTACAGCCGCTGCCATTCCTCGAGGTCCTGGTAGCCGCCCTGGACGACCTCGACACCGGCTTTCTCGGCCTTCTTGATGTTGCGGCGCCACAGCTGGTTGAAGTTCTTGTGGACCTCTTCCAGGGAGCGGTTCGCGAGCGGCACCTGGTAGACATAGCGCGGCTGTACGTCCCCGAAACCGGCTCCCCCGTCCTCGCCCTGCTGCCAGCCCATGCGGCGCAGCTTGTCGGCGACCTCGAAGGCGCGCGGCTCGATGAAGTCGGCCTCGATGTCGCGCAGGCGCTTCACGTCCGGGTTCTGGATGCCGGCCTTGATGGAGGTGGCCTCCCAGCGCCGGATGATCACCGGCGGGCCCATCTTCACGGAGAAGGCACCCTGGTGCTTGAGGTGCGCGAGCATCGGTTCCAGCCACTCGGTCAGATTCGGCGCGAACCAGTTGATGACCGGGCCTTCGGGCAGATAGGCGAGGTAGCGCTTGATCTTGGGCAGCTGACGGTAGAGGACGAGACCCGCACCGACGAGTTCGCCGGTCTTGTCGAACCAGCCGAGGCTCTCTGATCGCCACTCCGCCTTGACGTCTGCCCAGGCCGGAACCTGCATGTGGCTCGCCGACGGCAGGCTCTGGATGTACGCCAGATGCTGCTCGCGACTGATCGTCCTCAGGGTCAGGCTCATTTCGGGGCGCTCCTCGGGCTGGTGTGTCCCCATGGGTACAGGGGCTCCGGCTCTCGCGCCGAAGCCTACTGCGCCATGAGAGCGCCCTGACTGGGCGCACGGAACCTGCGCCCCGGCTCATGGGCCGCCGCGGCGTTCCGTGGTGCTTTGGGTGGTGTCGAGCGGACAGTGCCCGTGGCGTCAGCTGATGACTCCACCGAAGAGGCCGCCGTGCGCCATGCCGAGGAAGAAACCGACCGCTGCGGCGCCGAGACCGAGGATCAGTCCGAAGCGCTCCCGGGTCGTCTCCGAGATCCACTGGCCGTAGGCACCGGTGAGGATGCCCACGAGACCGGTCCAGGAGCTGAGCAGGTGCAGGTTGTGGAACATCGCCGAGACGAAAGCCGTGATGCCCAGCACCAGGGTCACCGCGAGCAGCGTGTCCTGGAGGGGGTGGGGCTTGCCGTCCGTGGCGAAAAGGCCTCCGGCGGTGTTGGGTCGCATTGCCTGTGCCATAGGGCACCTCCTGCGGAAGACGGCGCACGGTAGCGCCATACACACCCGATGTGTACAGAGTGACCGCCTCAGGGGCCGGATTTCAACTGGAAGCCGGTGTGCGGGTAGTCTGTACCGTCTGCACGGTGTCTGCCCATGTCACGACCGGGACTACCGCGAGGAAGTCCCGATTGTCAGTGGCGGCCGATACCGTTGCGTACGCATCACAACCCTCCTGCCACGGAACGACCGTGGCCGTTGAGTCCAAAGGAGGTGGGTTCCACATGCGTCACTACGAGGTGATGGTCATCCTCGACCCCGATCTGGAGGAGCGCGCTGTCGCCCCCCTGATCGAGAACTTCCTCTCCGTCGTCCGTGAGGGCAACGGAAAGGTCGAGAAGGTCGACACCTGGGGCCGTCGTCGGCTCTCGTACGAGATCAAGAAGAAGCCCGAGGGCATCTACTCGGTCATCGACCTGCAGGCCGAGCCTGCGGTCGTCAAGGAGCTCGACCGCCAGCTGAATCTGAACGAGTCGGTCCTCCGGACCAAGGTCCTCCGCCCCGAGACCCACTGAGCTTCCGCTCAGCTGATCCCGGGATTCGAGTAGCAGCAACCAAGCAGCCAGAGCAGCAAACCCGCCGAGAGGTTCCCCATGGCAGGCGAGACCGTCATCACGGTCGTCGGCAATCTTGTCGATGACCCCGAGCTGCGCTTCACCCCTTCCGGTGCGGCGGTCGCGAAGTTCCGTGTCGCGTCCACCCCCCGCACCTTCGACCGTCAGACCAACGAGTGGAAGGACGGCGAAAGCCTGTTCCTGACCTGCTCGGTCTGGCGTCAGGCGGCGGAGAACGTCGCCGAGTCGCTCCAGCGAGGCATGCGCGTCATCGTGCAGGGCCGGCTGAAGCAGCGGTCCTACGAGGACCGTGAGGGCGTCAAGCGCACGGTCTACGAGTTGGACGTCGAGGAAGTCGGCGCCAGCCTGCGCAGTGCCACGGCCAAGGTCACCAAGACTGCCGGCGGTGCCGGACGTGGTGGCCAGGGCGGTTACAGCGGCGGTGGCGGTGGCGGTGGCGGCCAGGGTGGCGGCGGCTGGGGCGGTGGCCCCGGCGGCGGTCAGCAGGGCGGCGGCGCTCCGGCCGATGACCCCTGGGCGACCGGCGCTCCCGCCGGTGGCAGCCCGGCCGGCGGCGGTGGCGGTGGCTGGGGTGGAAACTCCGGCGGCGGCGGCGGTGGCGGCGGCTACTCGGACGAGCCCCCCTTCTAGGCCCTGGGCCGAGGGGTGGGTCGTACCCACACTTCTTGATCACACAGGAGAAACACCATGGCGAAGCCGCCTGTGCGCAAGCCTAAGAAGAAGGTCTGCGCTTTCTGCAAGGACAAGGTCACGTACGTGGACTACAAGGACACGAACATGCTGCGGAAGTTCATTTCCGACCGCGGCAAGATCCGTGCCCGCCGCGTGACCGGCAACTGCACGCAGCACCAGCGTGACGTCGCCACGGCTGTCAAGAACAGCCGTGAGATGGCGCTGCTGCCCTACACCTCCACCGCGCGATAAGGGAAGGGTGACCGACTAATGAAGATCATCCTCACCCACGAGGTCTCTGGCCTCGGTGCCGCGGGCGACGTCGTCGACGTCAAGGACGGTTACGCTCGCAACTACCTGATCCCGCGGAACTTTGCGATCCGCTGGACCAAGGGCGGCGAGAAGGACGTCGAGCAGATTCGTCGTGCTCGCAAGATCCACGAGATCCAGACCATCGAGCAGGCCAACCAGGTGAAGGCCCAGCTCGAGGGCGTCAAGGTCCGCCTGGCCGTCCGCTCCGGCGACGCCGGTCGTCTCTTCGGTTCTGTCACCCCTGCCGACGTCGCTTCCGCGATCAAGGCTTCCGGTGGCCCCGAGGTCGACAAGCGCCGCATCGAGCTGGGTTCGCCCATCAAGACCCTGGGCTCCCACGAGACGTCCGTGCGTCTGCACCCCGAGGTTGCCGCCAAGGTCAACATCGAGGTCGTCGCGGCCTGACCGCTGCGGTTGTCCTGAGTATTGGTGAGAGGGGCCGTACCTACGAGGTACGGCCCCTCTTGCATGCCCGAGCGGTTGTGGAACGCGTGGTGTTTCACGTGAAACGTGACGGCCCGCGATGTTTCACGTGAAACGGTCAGCGGGTCGCGCCGGTGACGAGCCAGCGGCCTGAGCGGGTGCGCAGCCAGAGCGTCAGCATGCGGATCACCATCATGAGCGTCATCGCTGCCCACAGTGCGGTGAGACCGCCATTCAGTGCCGGCACGAGCAGCGCTACGGGAGCGAAGACGGCCAGGGTGATCACCATGGCCCAGGCGAGATAGGGACCGTCGCCCGCTCCCATCAGTACGCCGTCCAGGACGAAGACGACACCGCAGATCGGCTGGGAGAGAGCCACGATCACCAGTGCGGGCAGAGCAGTGTCACTGACCGCAGAGTCACTTGTGAACAGGGGAAGAAACAGCGGTCGTGAGAGGACGACCAGTCCACCGAGAAGGACTCCGACCGCGATGCCCCACTCCACCATCCGACGGCATGCCTGCCGCGCGCCTTCGGTGTCGCCGGCGCCCAGATAGCGCCCGATGATGGCCTGCCCGGCGATGGCGATGGCGTCCAGTGCGAAGGCGAGCAGGCTCCACAGGGACAGGATGATCTGATGGGCGGCGATGTCGGCGTCACCGAGGCGAGCCGCGACGGCTGTTGCGATCATCAGGATCGCCCTCAGGGAAAGCGTGCGGACGAGCAGAGGGACACCGGCTTGGGCGGAGGTCCTGATCCCTGCGGCGTCGGGGCGCAGAGAGGCGCCGTGTCTGCGGGCTCCGCGGACGACGACCACGAGATAGGCGGCGGCCATGCCGCACTGGGCGATGACTGTGCCCCAGGCGGAGCCCGCGATGCCGAGGTCGGCGCCGTAGACGAGGCCTGCGTTGAGGACGGCGTTGGCTACGAAGCCGGCGATGGCGACGTAGAGGGGAGTCTTGGTGTCCTGCAGTCCTCGGAGTACCCCGGTCGAAGCGAGCACCACCAGCATGGCCGGGATGCCGAGCGCCGAGATGCGCAGATAAGTGGTCGCGTAGGGAGCAGCGGTGTCGGAAGCGCCGAAGAGCTCCACGATCGACGGCGCGGTGGGCAGGACGGTGGCAATGACGGCAGCACCGAGCAGCAGCGCCAGCCAGATGCCGTCCATACCCTGGCGGATGGCGGCCTGGAGATCGCCCGCTCCTACACGCCGGGCGACGGCGGCCGTGGTGGCGTAGGCGAGGAAGACGAAGACGCTGACGGCTGTCGTGAGCAGGGCCGAGGCGATGCCGAGACCGGCGAGTTGGGCGGTGCCCAGGTGGCCGACGATCGCACTGTCGACCATGACGAAGAGGGGCTCGGCGACGAGCGCGCCGAAGGCCGGAACGGCGAGTGCGACGATCTCGCGGTCGTGTTGTCGCCGGGTGGCCCTGGGGGTCGCGGACGCCTGTGTCATGTGCACCAATCTAATCGTCCACAGGTAAGCGATGCAATCGATGTTAGACCCTTACCCGTGTTCGGGACGTGCGTGCCGGTGTGTACAGTTCGAACTGATCTTGAGCCGACCGGGAAAGTTTTTCTTCTGCACAGCCGGTGGACGGCGAAGATGCAGGTCAGGGCATGCTTTTGCCGATGGAGCGGAGCTTGTTCACAGGGCTGTCCACCGGGTCGTGCACAGGTTTTGCGGAGTTCTCCACAGCATCCGGGCCGTCGTCCACATGGCCTGTGGATAACCAGATTGGCTGACGGTGCCGACGGGCCTACGGTGGTCCGGCGCCCGCTCCGTCCGTCGGCTTGTAAACCATCACAAAACCGACGCGCCAGAACCGGAGTTGGGCGTCTCATTTGTCAGTGCCGTGCCGTAGAACTGAGAAGCACGGCGAGGTCCGCTCGGCGGACGGGAGGAGGTGGCTCGGTGAGTATTTCCGAGCCCTTGGACGACCCGTGGGCCGACAGCGGTCCCAGTGATCGTCTGCCTTCCTCGCGTCGCCGCGGCGACGGGGGCCGGGGGCGCGGCGAGCAGCACGACCGCGGCAGGGACACGGACACATGGGAGGGCGGGGGCACGGCCTTCGAGCGGGTCCCGCCCCAGGACCTGGACGCCGAGCAGTCCGTCCTCGGCGGCATGCTTCTGTCCAAGGACGCCATCGCGGACGTCGTCGAGGTCCTCAAGGGCCACGACTTCTACAAGCCCGCCCACGAGACGATCTTCCAGGCGATTCTGGACGTCTACGCCAAGGGCGAGCCGGCCGACCCCATCACGATCGCCGCTGAGCTCACCAAGCGCGGCGAGATCAACAAGGTCGGCGGCGCATCGTATCTGCACACCCTCGTCCAGACCGTTCCGACGGCGGCGAACGCCGAGTACTACGCGGAGATCGTCCACGAGCGGGCCGTCCTGCGGCGCCTGGTCGAGGCGGGGACGCGCATCACCCAGATGGGATACGCGGCCGACGACGACGTCGACGAGATCGTCAACCGCGCCCAGGCCGAGATCTACGCGGTCACCGAGCAGCGCACCAGCGAGGACTATCTGCCGCTCGGCGACATCATGGAGGGCGCGCTCGACGAGATCGAGGCGATCGGTTCGCGCAGCGGCGAGATGACCGGTGTGCCGACCGGCTTCACCGACCTCGACTCGCTCACCAACGGCCTGCACCCGGGTCAGATGATCGTCATCGCGGCCCGTCCCGCCATGGGCAAGTCCACCCTCGCGCTGGACTTCGCCCGCGCGGCCTCGATCAAGCACAACCTGCCCAGCGTCATCTTCTCCCTGGAGATGGGGCGCAACGAGATCGCGATGCGTCTCCTGTCGGCCGAGGCGCGGGTGGCCCTGCATCACATGCGTTCGGGCACCATGACGGACGAGGACTGGACCCGGCTGGCGCGCAGGATGCCCGAGGTGTCCTCAGCACCGCTCTACATCGACGACTCCCCGAACCTGTCGATGATGGAGATCCGGGCGAAATGCCGGCGGCTGAAGCAGCGCAACGACATCAAGCTCGTGATCATCGACTATCTGCAGCTGATGCAGGCCGGTGGTTCCAAGCGCTCCGAGAGCCGTCAGCAGGAAGTCTCGGACATGTCCCGTAACCTCAAGCTCCTGGCCAAGGAGCTGGAGGTCCCGGTGATCGCGCTCTCGCAGCTCAACCGCGGTCCCGAGCAGCGCACCGACAAGAAGCCCATGGTGTCCGACCTGCGTGAGTCCGGGTCCATCGAGCAGGACGCCGACATGGTGATCCTGCTGCACCGTGAGGACGCCTACGAGAAGGAGTCGCCCCGCGCGGGCGAGGCGGACATCATCGTGGGCAAGCACCGTAACGGCCCGACGGCGACGATCACCGTCGCCTTCCAGGGCCACTACTCGCGCTTCGTGGACATGGCTCAGACGTGAGGTCCGCGCCTCGCGGCATCGGTGTCGGCCGTCCACCATCTCCCCGGGGCTAAAGAAGTCGACGTCCGCGTCCCTCGCGGGATGGACTGGGGGCATGACGACATCTCAGGAAGAGCTGCTTCCCGGCACGCGCCGGGCGCTGCTGCACCGGATCGCCGTGGCCCAGGCGGAGGGCAGGGCACCCTCACTGGTCGCGGCGGTCGTGCGGGACGGACGGACCGTGTGGCACGGCACGCGCACCTCGGTGGACGGGCACGGCCCGGACGAGAACGTGCAGTACCGCATCGGCTCGATCACCAAGACCTTCACCGCCGTCCTCGTCCTGCGACTGCGTGACGAGGGGCTGCTCGACCTCGGCGACCCACTGGAGAAGCACGTACCCGGCACGGGAGCGGGGGAGGCCACCATCGCCGAACTCCTCGCCCACACCGGTGGATTGGCCGCCGAGTCCCCAGCGCCCTGGTGGGAGCGCACCTCAGGGGCTCTGCGTCCCGAACTCGCCGACGTACTGGGCGAGAATCCCTTCCTTCATCCGGCGGGACGACTCTTCCACTACTCGAACCCCGGCTACACCCTGCTGGGAGCACTCGTCGAGAAGCTGCGCGGGGCTCCGTGGGAGGAGGTGCTCCGGCGTGAAGTACTCACACCTCTTGGTCTCGGCCGTACGAGTGGCCGACCGGAAGCACCCCATGCGGGCGGTTGGGCGGTCCATCCGTGGGCCGACGTGATGCTGCCCGAGCCGTCCGAGGACCTCGGACGCATGGCTCCAGCCGGGCAACTCTGGTCCACGACAGAAGACTTGGCACGCTTCGCGGACTTCCTGGCGCACGGGGACGACCGGGTGTTGTGCGCGGAGACCGTGCGTCAGATGCGCACGCCCGCGGCACCCTCCGGGACGGGGGATCTCGCCGACGGTGCCACGTACGGGCTCGGGTTGCAGATCCAGCACCGCGACGGACGGCTGCTCGTGGGCCATTCGGGCTCGCTGCCGGGCTTCCTCGCGAATCTCACGATCAGCGTGACGGACGATGTCGCCGCGGTCGTGCTGGCCAACTGCACGTCTGGCCCGCTGCTGTCCGTCGTAGGGGCCGATCTCGTACGGATCGTCGCCGAGGCCGAGCCCAGGATCCCCGAGCCGTGGCGCCCGCTGCGGGAAGCCGATGCACCCGCACTGGAGTTGGCGGGTCAGTGGTACTGGGGAACGAACGGATTCGCCCTACGGCTGACGGCGGATGGACTCGTCTCGCTGGAGCCCCTGTCGGGCGCAGGCCGGCGCTCGCGGTTCCGGGCCAACGCCGACGGCACCTGGACCGGCCTGGAGGGCTACTTCCAAGGAGAGGTCCTCAAGGCCGTACGGCGGCCTGACGGATCCGTGGACCATCTCGACCTCGGTTCGTTCGTGTTCGCCCGGCAGCCGTACGACGAGGGGTCTTCCGTGCCGGGTGGAGTGGACCCGGAGGGGTGGCGCGGCATCGGCTAGGCATCCCTGGCCGGTTGGCCGAAGCGGCGCCCTGTTTCACGTGAAACAGGGCGCCTTGCCGTGCAGTGAGGAAGCGGCCACGGCGAGGATCAGAGAGCCAGTTTGAAGCCCACGTGTGAGGCTGTGAAACCGAGCCGTTCGTAGAAGCGGTGGGCGTCCGTGCGGGTGCTGTCGGATGTCAGCTGTACCAACTGGCAGTTCTGACGGCGGGATTCCTCGATGGCCCACTCGATGAGCCGGGACCCGAGCCCACTGCCGCGCTCGTCGGCGTGGACGCGCACCCCTTCGATGATCGATCTCGTGGCACCGCGCCGTGACAGCCCCGGGACGACGGTGAGCTGCAGCGTGCCGACCACGCGATCCTTCCGCGTGGCGACGACCAGATGCTGGTTCGGGTCGCAGGAGAGGCGTTCCAGCGCGGCCAGATAGGGGGCCAGGTCGTACGGGGACTCACGCTGGGCGCCCAAGGGGTCGTCGGCGAGCATGTCGACGATCGCGGAGACGTCGTCCGTCGTGGCAGGCCGAATGTCGAGTTCTCCCATGTCCGAACCCTATGCGGGGCACTCGTGTGCGGGCACCGCAGGTGTGCCGAGGGCCTCCAGGGCTCGTACGAGGGGGGCGAGTTCGGGGTGGGTGGCGGCTTGGTCGAGGGCTTCTCGGAGGGCCTTCTCGTTGGTGGGGCGGGCTTGGTCGAGGAGGGTGCGGCCGGTGTCGGTGACGTCGGCGTAGATGCCGCGGCGGTCGGTGGGGCAGAGGTAGCGGGCGAGCAGGCCGCGGTCATCGAGGCGGGTGACCAGGCGGGTGGTGGCGCTCTGGCTGAGGACGACGGCGTCGGCGACCTGTTTCATCTGCAGGTGTCCGCCCTCGCCGTCGTGCTGGCGGCCCAGGACGTCGAGCAGGGAGTACTCGCGCACGCTGAGGTCGTGGGCGGACTGCAGGGCCTTCTCGATGTGTGCCTCGATCCGTCCGTGCAGCAGGGAGAGCGCGCACCGGCCCTGGGCGAGGGCCGTGAGCAAGGGGTCTGTGGCGGTCATGGGGCCTGCGTCCTCCGTCCCGAGGTGCCTGCCCGGGAGGCAGGAACGATCCGCGATTACCATCGCTTGCCAATATAAAGCGTCTGCAATTATTGTGAGCGTGCGCAACATGCTCCTGCAATCGTCTGGGAAGGTGTCCCCCCATGCCGCTCGCGCTTCTGGCCCTCGCGATCGGGGCCTTCGGAATCGGAACGACCGAGTTCGTGATCATGGGGCTGCTGCCCGAGGTCGCGGACGACTTCGGGGTCTCCATCCCCACCGCCGGCTTCCTGGTCACCGGCTACGCGCTCGGCGTCATGTTCGGCGCCCCGCTGATGACCGCCCTCGGCACCAAGATCTCGCGCAAGCGGATGCTGATGCTGCTGATGGGGCTGTTCATCGTCGGCAACCTGCTCTCCGCCCTCGCCACGGCCTTCACAGTGATGCTGATCGGCCGCGTGGTCGCCTCCCTCGCCCACGGAGCCTTCTTCGGTATCGGCTCGGTCGTCGCCGCCGACCTGGTGGCTCCGGACAAGAAGGCAGGAGCCATCGCGATGATGTTCACCGGACTGACCGTCGCCAATGTCGTCGGCGTCCCCCTGGGCACGCTGATCGGTCAGAGCGCCGGCTGGCGTCTCACCTTCGCGATCGTCGCGGCCCTCGGTGTCGTCGGTCTGGTCGGCATAGCCAAGCTCGTCCCCGAGATGCCCAGGCCGGAGGGCGTGCGCCTGCGTCACGAACTGGCCGCTTTCAAGAACGCCCAGGTGCTGCTCGCCATGGCGATGACCGTCCTCGGCTTCGGCGGTGTCTTCGCCGCCATCACCTACATCGCGCCGATGATGACCCACGTGACCGGCTTCGCCGACGGCTCGGTGACCTGGCTGCTGGTCCTCTTCGGCCTCGGCATGGTCGGCGGCAACCTCGTGGGCGGCAAGTACGCCGACCGGGCCCTGATGCCCATGCTGTACGTCTCCCTGGGCGCCCTGGCCGTCGTGCTCGCGCTGTTCACGCTCACCGCGCACCACAAGGTCCTGGCCGGCGTCACGATCGCTCTCATCGGCGCCCTGGGCTTCGCGACCGTGCCGCCGCTCCAGAAGAGGGTCCTCGACCAGGCGCACGCGGCCCCGACGCTCGCCTCGGCCGTCAACATCGGCGCCTTCAACTTGGGCAACGCCCTCTCCGCCTGGCTGGGCGGCCTGGTCATCTCGGCCGGCTTCGGTTACACCGCCCCCAACTGGGTGGGCGCGACCCTGGCCACGGGCGCTCTCCTCCTGGCGTTCCTCTCGGCCGTGCTGGAGCGCCGGGACAGCGCTCCCAGCGCCGTGGTCGCGGGGGCGACACTCGCGGAGCAACGGACCGCGGTGCGCCACTGAAGCGTGATGCACCACTGAAACCGCATGGCCCGCAGCCGGGTACGACGGCGCCGGTTCCCCGAAACCCGGGGCGCCGGCGCCGTCGTGCAGGCGTGCCTCAGAGCGCAGCCACCGTCAGCGGAGCGAACCGCCGACTCCAGTCGCCCGGCAACTCCGGGATCCCGTACGTCATGACCGCGTTGAGGGCGACCGGCGCCAGACCGCGTTCCCTGGCCCAGGCCCGTAGCTCTTCGTGCCGTACGTCGATGTCGGTGCGCAGGGGGCGGTCGGTACCTGCGGCGAGCGAGGTGAGGAGTGCCTGGGCCGTCTCGGTGTCACGGGCGATCAGTGGGCCCACGACATGCGTGTCCATGTTGGGCCAGGCAGCCGCGTATCCGGTGAGCCGGCCGCTCTCCTCGGCGACGCGGAACTGGTCGGCGAAGGCGGGCAACCGGGTGATGAGGTGCGTGCGATCCGTACCGAGCACCTCCTCGTCGAGCCGGATAATCGCGGCGAGGTCCTCGGCGGTGGCCGCGCGCGTGCTCACCGCCGGTGTGAGGCCGTCCGGACTGAAGTGTCCACGGAGCATCTCCGCCTGGCCGGTGACCTTGAAGCCCAGTTCCTCGTAGAGCGGGCGGCCATTGGGCGTCGCGTGAAGGGTCAGCGGGGTGGTGCCCATCGACGAGAGAATGTGCCGCATGAACCGACGGCCGATGCCCTGCCGGGCGTGCCGTTCGGCGACCAGCACCATCCCGATCGCTCCCAGATCGGGCTCGCTGTAGGGGCCGTACTCCGTGACCACGCAGGCGGTGACGAGGCCTCCGCCGGGGTCGTCGATGCCGTAGCCCTTTCCGGCCGCGAGGAGGAGGCCCCACTTGTACTCCTCGCGTGGCCACCCCCGGTCCTCGGACAAGTCCGCGCAGGCGTTGAGGTCACGAAGCGTCAGACGGCGGATGGGGAGAGCGGCGAGAGAAGGAATCGGCACGCAGGTCAGGCTGTCCGACGGGTGGCCTCGGCGTCCACCTGTTTCCCGGGGTGCGTACCGGCTTTTGGTCATGTCGTGGCCAAGCGCACAGGGCGCGATCAGATACTGGGTGTTTCACGTGAAACATCGGAGAACGACGACCGTCCGGCGATCGGTCGGAAGTACCCCATGAGGCTTCACCGGGCTTTGGACCATTAGCCTCACGACATGGCGAGACTTCATCTCTTCGATCTCGACGGCACTTTGCTGCACGGGACCAGCGCGCCCGTACAGATCTCTCGGCAACTTGGAGTCGAGGCCGAGACGGTGGCGCTCGACCAGGCGATCGGGGCCGGGCTGATAGGGCCGCCCGAATACGCGCAGCAGGTCTACGCACTGTGGGCGTCCCTGACCGAGGCGCACGTCGTCGCGGCCTTCGATGGGGCTCCATGGCTGGCCCGTATTCGTGAGGTCTGGGCGGAGATCAGGGGGCAGGGCGACTATTGCGCGGTCGTATCCCTCTCGCCGTCCTTCTTTGTGGAACGGCTCACCGGTTGGGGAGCTCATGCCGCGTACGGGTCCCGTTTTCCGGCCGTCCCCTTCACCGAGCCCGTGGATCCCACCGGAGCACTCAGTGCCGCCGCCAAGGTCCTGATCGCGGACCGGTTGTGCGAGCAGTTCGGAGTGACACGGGCCGACTGCATCGCCTACGGCGACTCATCCTCCGACAAGGACCTGTTCGCCGTGGTGCCGGTCTCGGTGGCCGTCAACGCGGATCATCACCTGTCCGACATCTCGACCCACTCCTACGACGGCATGGATCTATGGGAAGCCTATGAATTGGTGCGCCACGCCCAGTGATGAGGGCAATGCAGCCTAACGGGACGGACAGATCGAAGACCCGCATTCGTGGTTATGCGGCCACGGCGTCCGGACGCGGTGGCACGCTGCAGGGGGCTGAGTGTGGTCGCGTCGGCCGGGACGTCGAGTGGGAAGACAAGCCGTCCGCGGGGGAAAGCAGGACTCTTCCGGCCGAGGAAGTGCGCAGACCGACCGAAAGATGTTCGAGGCGAGGCACACCATGAACGCTCCAACCGGTATGTCGGCCGACAACGGCGCTTCCGGGGGCGGGGCCGGCTGGTCCGCTCCACACCATCAGCCGACGACGGCGCCCGGTGCCGCGGACGAGACGGCAGAGGGAAGCAGGCCGACCGAGCCGCGCCCGGTCGGCAGGCCATGGGCAGGCGCCTCTCCAGCAGCTCCGCCGGCCACTGAGGCGGGCCCGTCGGCCGAGGCCACAGCACCGCCGCCCGACGCTTCGGACACAGCGCCCCCCGGCACGGAGACCGGCCACGAGAAGGAGGCGGCACCCACCGAGGAGATACCCGGCCTGGCCGACGAGGCACAGAGCCCGATACGGACGTACGAGACAGGCCCCCCGGCGCAGACACCGCCCTTACCGCGGTCCGCTCCGGCTCAGCCCCCCACAGGGCCGGACGAGGCCCCCTCCGCACGTCCCCGAGTCCCCGTCCATCGTTCCTCCCCGTACCAGGGCACCCTCACGGCGCTCAGCACCACGCCTTCACAGCTCCCGGGCCTGCCCCCGAGGGACCAGCCACCCTCCCCGGACGCCGTCCGCATCCGCCGGACCATGGCCGAGGTCGCACCCGTCGCCGAGAAGGTCACGTCGTACTTCTACGCGCTGCTCTTCGTACGCCATCCCGGTCTGCGACCGCTGTTCCCCGCCTCCATGGACGCCCAGCGGGACCGCCTGCTCAGGGCGCTGCTGACGGCGGCCGAGCACATCGACAACCCGCCTGTGCTGGTCGACTACCTGCAGAACCTCGGCCGCGGCCATCGCAAGTACGGCACCCGCGCCGAGCACTATCCGGCGGTCGGGGAGTGCCTCATCGGCGCGCTGAGCAAGTACGCCTCCAGCAGTTGGGACAGCGAGACCGAAGCGGCCTGGGTCCGGGCGTACACGACGATCTCGCAGGTGATGATCGACGCGGCGGCCGCGGACGCACTGCGCGCCCCCGCCTGGTGGTTCGCGGAGGTCGTGTCCCACGACCTGCGGACCTCGGACGTCGCCGTCGTCACCGTCCGGCCCGACCAGCCCTATCCGTTCCTCGCCGGCCAGTACACAAGCCTGGAGACGCCGTGGTGGCCGCGCATATGGCGGCACTACTCGTTCGCCTCGGCACCCCGCTCCGACGGTCTGCTGTCGTTCCACGTGAAGGCCGTCCCCGCGGGCTGGGTCTCCAACGCGCTGGTGCACCGGGCCCGCCCCGGGGACGTCATCCGGCTCGGTCCGCCGACCGGGTCCATGACCGTGGACCACACCACCGACAGGGGACTGCTCTGCCTGGGCGGCGGTACTGGCATAGCTCCGATCAAGGCGCTGGTCGAGGACGTGGCCGAACACGGTGCACGAAGGTCGGTCGAGGTGTTCTACGGAGCCCGCACCGACCACGACCTGTACGCCATCGACACGATGCTCAGGCTCCAGCAGTCCCACCCCTGGCTGTCGGTCCGTGCGGTCGTCGACCAGCGGGCTCGTCTTCGGTTCCCGGACGCCGTACGCGCGTACGGCCCATGGCGCGACTACGACGCCTACCTCTCGGGCCCGCCCGGCATGATCCGCAGCGGTGTGGACACGCTCAGGTCCTTCGGGATCCCGTCGGAACGCATACGCCACGACTCCGTGGAGGAGCTCGTCCTGGCCCAGTGACCTGGCGCGAGCTCAGCCCAGGTCCGGGGCGTGCATGGCCCGTACGCCCTCGATGTTGCCGTCCAGATAGTGGCGCAGGGACAGCGGGACCAGGTGGACCGACGCGATCCCGATGCGAGTGAACGGTACCCGGACGATCTCGTACTCGCCGATGGGCTCGTCCACTTCGGGCCCGTGCCGCAGGGACGGGTTCATCGACTCCAGGTGGCAGACGAAGAAGTGCTGCACCTTCACTCCGGTCGCACCGCCGTCGTCGCCGATGTGCTCGACGGTGTCCACGAAGCAGGGCACCACGTCGGTGATCTTGGCGCCGAGTTCCTCGTAGACCTCGCGGTGCAGGGCGTCGACGACGGTCGTGTCCGTCGGCTCGACTCCACCGCCGGGAGTCAGCCAGTAGGGATCCATGCCGGGCTTGGTGCGCTTGATCAGGATCAGATCGTCACCGTCGAGCAGGACGGCACGGGCGGTGCGCTTGACCACGGGTCTTACGGTCATGGGGGGAATGTGGCCCGGATGGTTCCACGTGAAACATCGTGTGCCGTCATCGGTCGGGATCGCCGGGCCGAGAGCGTGAAACCCCTGCTCAACACCAGTCGGCAGCCGCCCGCAGCAGCCATTCGTGCGCCCGCGCGATATGCGGCATGGCCAGCGTCCCGGTACGCACCACCAGGAAGTACGTCCGCAGCGGGGGCACGGTGGGTTCGTGCAGCGCGACGACGTCGCCGCGTTCCAGGGCGGCCGAGCACAGATAGCGCGGCAGCACCGCGAGCCCGGCGCCCGCGACCGCGCAGGCGAGTACCGCGCGCAGGTCGGGGACGACGACGGTGCCCGGTGCGGGCGGACGGGAATCGAAGACGGAGGCCCAATAGCGCGAGACGAAGGGCAGTGACTCGTGCACCTCGACCACGGGGACGTCCTCGAACGCCGGGGCGCGCTTGACCCCGGGAACCGGCTTGACCGCTTCCCCTGGGCCGAGCTGGTCGGCCCAGCTCGGGGCGGCGACCAGGACGTGCTCCTCGTCGCAGAGCGTGCTCGCGGTGAGCAGCGCACCCCGCGGACGGGCCGTGCTGATGGCCAGATCGTGATGCCCGGCGGCCAGACCCTCCAGGGTCTCCTCGGCGTTCCCGAAGGAGGCCCGCAGGGCGAAACCCTGGCCGTCCTCGCCGGTCAGCTCGGTGAGCGCGGGCAGCGCTCGCTCGGCCGTGAACTCGGGCGGCCCCGCGAGATGCAGCGTGCGAAGGGAGGACTCGTCGTCCAGGCCGGTCTCGGTGATCTCCACCAGGGCGTCGAGATGAGGGGCGGCCTTGTGGGCGAGTTCGTCACCGATGGTCGTCGGGGTCACACCGCGGGCCTGCCGTAAGAACAGGGGCCTGCCCAACTGCCGTTCCAGGGTGCGGATCTGCGAGGTGACGGCCGGCTGCGACAGCCCGAGCAGTGCGGCGGCGCGGGTGAAGGAACCGGCCCGGTGCACCGTCACGAAGGTGCGCAGTAAGGCCAGATCCATGGTGACGCCCCCTCCGAGCCCTGGCCCGGTCCCTGAGGCGGCTCCGGGGCAGGGGCCCAACTATAAATATGTCGATAGGCCCCTGTCGCTACTGTGATTGGACACTGACACAGAGTCAACTAGCCTGGTTCGCGCGGTTCTTGGCGCGCGGGAACCGGGGCGGTCCGAGCCACGAGGGGGGAGGCTCGGACCGCCCGTCGTACGTAGCCGGACATGACGCGTGTCCGGAAAACCGCTGCTGAGCCGGTCAGTCGGCCGACTCTTCCAGCGCACGCAGCACATCCGCCACCAGGTCCTCGGGATCCTCCGCCCCGACCGAGAAGCGGATGAAGCCCTCCGGCACGTCGTCGCCGCCCCAGCGCCGACGCCGCTCGGCCGTGGAGCGCACCCCGCCGAAGCTCGTCGCGTCGTCCACGATCCGCAGAGCGTCGAGGAAACGGTCGGCACGCGTGTGCGTGGGCAGCGTGAAGGACACCACGCATCCGTAGCGGCGCATCTGCTGCGACGCGATCTTGTGCGAGGGGTCGTCGGGCAGCCCCGGGTAGCGCAGCCCGGTCACCTCGGGCCGCTTCCGCAGCGCCTCGGCGAGCACGAGCGCGGTCGCGTTCTGCCGGTCGACCCGCATCTGGAGGGTGGCGATCGACCGGTGCGCGAGCCAGGCCTCCATGGGCCCGGCGATCGCTCCGACGATCTTCCTCCAGCGGCGGACGGCGTCCATGGCCTCGCCCTCGCGCCCGGTGACGTACCCGAGGAGGACGTCTCCGTGCCCCGTGAGCTGCTTGGTGCCGCTGGCCACGGAGAAGTCCGCGCCGAGCTCCAGCGGGCGCTGTCCGAGCGGGGTGGCGAGTGTGTTGTCCACGGCGACGAGCGCACCACGCGCGTGTGCCGCCTCGACGAGCCGCCGGATGTCGCACACGTCGAGGCCTGGGTTGGACGGGCTCTCGATCCACAGCAGCCGCCCGCCGTCGAGGACGTCGAGCTGGGCGTCGCCACCGGTCGGCGCGGTGCGTACCTCGATGCCGTACGCCTCCAATTGGGCGCGGATCAGCGGCAGAACCTGGTAGCCGTCACTGGGCAGGACCACCGTGTCCCCGGCCCGCAGCTGCGAGAAGAGCACGGCGGAGACGGCGGCCATGCCCGAGGCGAAGACCAGCGTCTCCACTCCGTCCTGCCCCGGCGCCTCCAGCTCGCCGATGGCGCGCTCCAGCAGGCTCCAGCTCGGGTTCGTGTCGCGGCCGTAGGTGTACGGGCCGTCGACCTCGCCGGGCAGATGGAAATGGGCGGCGAAGGCCGGACCGGGCAGGGTCGGTTCGTTCTTGACCGCCTCGGGCAGTCCCGCCCGTACCGCGCGCGTGCCCTCCCCCTGGTCCGCAGCCCTGCCGCTCATGCCACCCGTCCTTTCGTCCGCTCGCGCACCTCGGCGAGCAGACCCTCGCTCGCCGCCTCCACCATCTCAAGACACTTCTCGAAGCCGTCCAGGCCCCCGTAGTACGGGTCCGGAACGTCCAGCTCGTCGCCCGCGGCGGGGTCGTACGAACGCAGCAGCCGTACCTTCCCGGCGTCCTCCGGCGTGGGCGCGAGGCGTCGCAGGGCCCTCAGGTGGCCGGCGTCGAGGGCGATCACCAGGTCGAGGCGGGAGAACCAGGACGGCTGGAACTGCCGGGCCATATGGGCGCCGTCGTAGCCGTGCTCCTCCAGGACGGACACGGTGCGCGGGTCGGCGCCGTCGCCCTCGTGCCAGCCGCCCGTGCCGGCACTGTCGACCTCGACCAGGCCCTCCAGACCGGCTTCCGCCACGCGGGAGCGGAAGACCGACTCGGCCATCGGGGAACGGCAGATGTTGCCCGTGCAGACGAAACAGACGCGATAGGTCATGCCTCCTCAGTCCTCGTCGGGCAGGACGACGTGCAGGGCCCAGGACACGATCGAGATGATCAGGCCGCCCAGGACGGCCGTCCAGAACCCCTCGACGTGGAAGCTCAGATCGAGCTTGTCGGCGAGCCACGAGGTCAGCAGCAGCATCAGCGCGTTGACGATGAGCGTGAACAGGCCGAGCGTCAGGATGAACAGCGGGAAGGTGAGCACCTTCACGATGGGCTTGACCAGGAAGTTCACCAGGCCGAAGACCAGCGCGACGAGTATCAGCGTCCAGACCTTCTTGCCGGTGCTGCCACCGGTCAGGGTGATCTTGTCGAGCAGCCAGACGGCGACCGCCAGGGCACCCGCGTTGGCGATCGTCTTGACTAGGAAATTCTTCATGTGTCTGATCGTGACAGAAGAGATCGGTTACGGGCACTGACGAGGGCGGACCAAGTCCATGAAGGCATTCCGGTTGGATGAACTGGAGGCGGAGCGTGCCGCCAATGACGGCGCCTACCTGCAGTTCCTGCGTGAGCGGAACATGTCCGTCGGCCTGTACGCACTCGACGCGGGCGCCCAGGATCCGCAGCAGCCCCACAACCAGGACGAGGTCTACTTCGTGGTCAGCGGACGCGCGGCGATCACCGTGGGCATGGAGACGACGCAGGTGGCGCGCGGCAGCGTGGTGTACGTCCCGGCCGGTGTCGCCCACAAGTTCCACCACATCAGCGAGGACCTCAGGGTCATGGTGGTGTTCTCTCCCCCCGAGAGCTGACCTGCGGTCTCGGGGTTCCCTAGGGGATCAGTCAGGGGAGGACAAGGGATGCGAGGCCCCCGCAGCGGCACCTCCCGGCCCTAGCATCGAGTGCAGGACATTGGTGGATCCGGTACCAGAGGGGCCGGACAGTGCCGGACTGCAGAGAGGTAAGTGCGATGGGAGAGATCTTCGCGGGGATGCCGTGGTGGGTGAAGTGGATCGCGGTGCCGGTCATCGCCCTGGTCGTGTTCGGCGGGCTGATAGCCACGGTGGTCGGCTTTGTCATCGGCCTGCTCTTCAAGCTGCTGGTCTTCGTGGCCCTGGTCGGCGGTCTCGTCTACGTCGTGCGGAAGTTCATGTCGAGCTCCTCTTCGCGCAGCGACTGGTAAGCATCGGGAGCGGGCGGGGCGACCGGTAACAGGAATGCCCCGTTCCCTCGGGCGAGGGAAGTTTTCCGGACGGGCCGTATACGTGCGGTGGCGGACCGTTAAAGTCCGGAACTCGACGCGGGGACGACCCCGCGAGCGGAGTACACCCCCTCCCGTGTTCCCCGCACGGGCTGCCCCCTCGCGCCCCGGGAGTGACCCTTGGCCACGGTTGACACCGCACCCGCACAGATCGACGCCCGCGTGACGACGGCTCCGACGCAGGCGACGCAGCCCACGGCTCCGACTCAGCCGACGGCTTCGGTACGGCCGACGGCTCCAGGAAGCCCGGTAGCCGCTGCCCAGCCCGTGGGCCCCGCCCAGCCGGTGGGCCCGACGCAGCCGGTGGCTCCGGTTGAGCCGACAGCCCCGGTACGGGCGTCAGCGCTCGGACAGCCACCCGATCCCGCCCGGTCGACGGCTTCGGTACCGGCGTCTGCTCCCCTGCAGCCCACCGCCTCCGTACGGCCGTCCGCCCCCGTCCAGCGGCACGCGGCGCCCTCCTCCGAACCTCCCGAACAGGCCCACTCCGCCACCCTGATCGGGTCCGTCCAGCGCGCGATGCGCCTGCTCGAATCCGTCGCGGAGCACGAGTACGGAGCCCCCGCCAAACAACTCGCCCGCGAGACCGGGCTGGCACTCCCCACGGCGTACCACCTGCTGCGCACCCTCGTGCACGAGGGCTATCTGCGCCGCGACAAGGGCCTGTTCTTCCTCGGGGAGGCGGCTGAGCGGCTGAGCAGCAGTGGAGCCGAGCAGAAACGTCGCAGCACCGTCGTCGACGCGCTAGCGCACTGGCGCGACCTGATCGGCGTGCCGGTGTACTACGCCCAGTACCGCGACGGCGAGATCGAGGTCCTCTGCGTCTCCGACAGCCCCGGAAACCCGGCAGTCGAGGAGTGGGCCGACTTTCGCGAGACCGGGCACGCACACGCCATCGGGCAGTGTCTGCTCGCCCAGCTCGACGACGAACGCCGGCGTGACCATCTCGACCGGTACCCCGTGCAGTCCATCACGCCGTACACCGTGCGCGACGGCCACAGTCTGCTCCGTCGTCTCGAACGGACCGCGCGAATGGGACCGGTGATCGAACGTCAGGAGTACGCACTGGGGACGGTGTGCGCGGCGATTCCGATCACGGTGGGTAACGCTGCGGCAACGATGGCCATCTCATTGCCCGCTCATCAGGCAGACCGATTGATGGCCGCCACCCAGCAATTGCAAGAGGAAATCGGGCGTTTGATGGGATCGCTGGCAATCTCTATCAGTATCTGAAAACTCACTCCTTGTGATCTGTCGTACACGTTCAGCAAGATGCCACCAGTATCAGAGGGATCATTTCGGCCGACGAAGGCAGATGACGGGGTAAGCGATGCGCGAGACCGTACAGGCAGAGGTCATGATGAGCTTTCTCGTGTCCGAGGAGCTCTCCTTCCGCATTCCCGTGGAGCTGCGCTACGAGGCCTGCGATCCGTACGCGGTCCGGCTGACCTTCCATCTCCCGGGCGATGCCCCGGTGACCTGGGCTTTCGGCCGCGAGCTGCTGATCGACGGGGTGGGACGACCCTGCGGGGAGGGTGATGTACGGGTCTCGCCCGCCGGTTCCGACCTGCTGGGCGATGTGCTGATCAGGCTTCAGGTCGGCGGCGACCAGGCTCTGTTCCGCTCGTCGACGGCGCCGATCATCGCGTTCCTCGACCGCACGGACAAGTTGGTGCCGCTGGGCCAGGAGGCCGCGCTGGCCGATTTCGACACCCATCTGGACGAGGCGCTGGACCGGATCCTGGCGGAGGAGCAGAGCGCGGGCTGACACCTTGCGGTGGCGAGGTGGCGGAACGCTTCAGCGTGGGGTGGGAGGGTGCAGGAACGCTTCTGCCGGATCGGGAACAGAGTGGGAAGACGTCCCTGAGTGCCCGCTGGTGGAGCTCAGGGTGGAGCCCCCGCCGGGGTGATTCTGCCGGGGCGGACGGCGCAGTCAGTCCTGTCAGCCGGGGCGGGTGATCGGGGCCATGGGAACCGTGGGAACGCCCAGGCTGCGGGTCGCTCCGCGCTCAGGGCTGCTCGGGGCTGTTCGGGGCGACGAGGTGGGGGGCGGGAGCGGATGGGGCGCGATCCAGCGCCCTGGCACAGGTTTTGCAGCGAGTGGGTCTCTTGGTTGCAGCAGGCAGCCGGGAGCGCTGGTAACTCAAAGCCGGGAGTCCGGAGTCCAGAGCCGGTAATTCGGAGCAGGGTAACTCGGGGCCGGGGCCGGGGCCGGGGCCGGGGCCGGGGCCGGGGCGCCGGAGAACAGGGGGACCGGAGCTCCGGACCGCCCCCGCCCTGGCCCCCTCTCACCGCCTGCGCCGCCGCCCCTTCCCACCGCGGCCAGCCGCCGGCCGACTGTCGGCCGTCCCCGCGCTCGCACTCATCGCCGGTACGGGCGTGGACGCTCCCGTTCCCGCCGCCTCCGTCCCCGGTCGGTCGGCCGAGACCACCAGGGCCGCGAGGGCCGTGGTGACCGGTACCGAGGCGACGAGGCCGATCGAGCCGACCAGTGTGCGCACGATCTCCACCGCCACCAACTCGCTGTTGGCGACCGTCCCCACGCTGGACTGCGCGATGGAGAAGAGCAGCAGCAGCGGCAGTGCGGCACCGGCGTAGGCGAGGACGAGGGTGTTGACGACGGACGCGATGTGGTCGCGGCCGATCCGGATGCCCGCGCGGTACAGCCCGCGCCAGCCCAGCGTCGGGTTGGCCTCGTGCAGCTCCCAGACCGCCGAGGTCTGCGTGACGGTCACGTCGTCGAGAACACCGAGCGAGCCGATGATGACGCCGGCGAGCAGCAGACCGCTCATGTCGATCGACGGGTACAAGCCGTGGATGAGCCCGGTGTTGTCGTCCGTGTTGCCCGTCAGCGCCGCCCAGTTGATGAACAGCGAGCCGAGGACGCCGATCAGCACCAGGGAGATCAGCGTGCCGAGGACCGCCACGGAGGTTCTGGCCGACAGACCGTGGCACATGTAGAGGGCGATCAGCATGATGGCGCTCGATCCGACCACCGCCACGAGCAGCGGGTTCGAGCCCTGGAGGATCGCGGGCAGGACGAAGAAGTTCAGCAGCAGGAAGCTGACGGCCAGCGCGATCAGCGCCATGACACCGCGCATGCGCCCGACGACCACGACGGCGAGCGCGAAGATGCCGGCGAGCAGCGCCATCGGGAACCCGCGGTCCACGTCGGTGACCGAGTACTGCAAGTCCCTGGGCGCGGAGGGCTCGTACGCGACCACGACCTTCTGGCCCTCGTGCAACTGCCGTGACTGGTCCGGCTGGACGATCTCCGTGAAGGTGCGGCCCTTGTCCTTGCCGGTGTCGACGCTGATCGTCGCCTTCTTGCAGCTGCCCTTCGCCTGCTGCTCGGCGGACGAGCCCTCGGCGGTCGAGGTGTCCCCGGTCGGGGTCTCCCCCGAGGCGTTCACCGACTTGCAGCTGACGCTCACGACCTTGCTGACCGTCGCGTGCTGGGTCTGCCGGTCGAAGCCGACCCCGGTGCGTTCGTGCGCCGGGGCGCCACCGGGCCACAGCACGCCGAGTCCCACCACCACGGCTACCCCGAAGGGGATGAGGATCGCCGCGATGACCTTGCGCAGGTGCTTGGAGACGGGAGTCGCCGGTCCGTGGCTGTGCGAGTGGCCGTGCCCACCGCTGGAGCCGGGCCCGCTCCCATGTCCGTGCCCGTCTCCGGAGCCATGCTCGTCTCCCGAGCCGCCGCGGTGGCCGTCACCGCCATGGCCACCGCCATCACCAAGACCGCCGCCGCCACCCAGACCACCACCGCCTGGGGCACCGTGGCTCGCACCCTGACCGTGGCCGTAGCCATGACCGCTGCCATGTCCACCGCCATGACCGCCACTGTGCTCACCCTCATGCTCGTGCCAGCCACCGGCCCCGCTGACCCCACCGGTCCCGCCGGGGCCGCTGTCTTCGAAGCCACCGCGGGAACCGCTGCCGGGGCCGTGCCCAGGGCCGTTTCCGGAGCCCGGCCGACGCGGAGGCTCGGGGGGCGGGTACGGGGGCTGATGCGTCGTGGTCACCGCCCGATCATCGCAAGAACAACAGGGGCCCTCTGTTCACCGCGCCAGAATTGACGCTAGCGTGGAGCCACCTTTGTACACGCGGGAGCTCGGAGCACCGGGCTGAGAGGGCGCTGACCTCCGTCCCAGCGATGTTTCACGTGGAACGTCATCTCAAGCGAGTGACGTTCCCCACGAAACGTCGGCAGACGGAAGCCGCTGCGTCGACCGCCGAACCTGTTACCGGGTAATGCCGGCGTAGGGAGTAGGTCTCATGACCATCAAGGACGCGCGCACGCCTGCCTCCGACCAGCACGACGAGGAGGCCGGGAAGTCCATCGGCTGGCACAAGGGATATGTGACGGGCCCAGAGGGCTCGCGCCCCGATCTGCGGGTGCCGGTCCGACAGGTGCACCTCACCAACGGGCAGTCGGTCACGCTGTACGACACGTCGGGCCCGTACACCGATCCGCTCACCGAGACGGACGTCCGCCGGGGCCTTGCGCCACTGCGGGAGAACTGGATCATCGCCCGCGGGGACACCGAGGAGTACGCGGGCCGTCCCGTGCGCCCCGAGGACGACGGGATCAAGCACACCTCACCACGGGGTGGCCTCCGCAACCTCGACGCGGTCTTCCCTGGGCGGGCCCGCCAGCCGCGCCGCAGCCGTGACGGCGAGGCGGTCACACAGCTCGCCTATGCCCGACGCGGTGAGATCACACCGGAGATGGAGTACGTGGCCATCCGGGAGAACGTCTCTCCCGAGGTGGTCCGCGAGGAGATCGCGGCGGGCCGCGCGGTGCTGCCGGCGAACGTCAACCATCCGGAGATCGAGCCGATGATCATCGGCAAGCGGTTCCTGGTGAAGGTCAACGCCAACATCGGCAACTCCGCGGTGACCTCTTCCATCGAGGAGGAGGTCGAGAAGATGACCTGGGCGACCCGCTGGGGCGCCGACACGGTCATGGATCTCTCCACCGGCCGCAACATCCACACCACCCGCGAGTGGGTGCTGCGCAACTCCCCCGTCCCCATCGGCACGGTGCCGCTCTATCAGGCGCTGGAGAAGGTCGACGGCTGTGCCGAGGAGCTGACCTGGGAGATCTACAAGGACACGGTCATCGAGCAGGCCGAGCAGGGCGTGGACTACATGACAGTCCACGCGGGCGTGCGCCTGCCGTACGTACCGCTGACGGCCAACCGCAAGACCGGAATCGTCTCGCGCGGCGGTTCGATCATGGCGGCGTGGTGCCTCGCGCACCACAAGGAGTCGTTCCTGTACGAGAACTTCGAGGAGTTGTGCGAGATCCTCGCCGCCTACGACGTCACGTACTCGCTGGGCGACGGCCTCCGGCCCGGCTCGATCGCGGACGCCAACGACGAGGCGCAGTTCGCGGAGTTGCGCACGCTCGGGGAACTCAACCGGATCGCGAAGCGTTTCAACGTACAGACCATGATCGAGGGCCCGGGACACGTCCCGATGCACAAGATCAAGGAGAACATCGACCTTCAGCAGGAGATCTGCGATGAAGCTCCGTTCTATACGCTCGGCCCGCTGACCACCGACGTCGCGCCGGCCTACGACCACATCACCTCCGGCATCGGTGCCGCGATGATCGCCTGGTGGGGCACCGCGATGCTCTGCTACGTCACGCCCAAGGAGCACTTGGGCCTGCCGAACCGGGACGACGTCAAGACGGGTGTCATCACCTACAAGATCGCCGCCCACGCGGCTGACCTCGCCAAGGGACATCCAGGCGCCCAGGAGTGGGACGACGCCCTCTCGGACGCCCGTTTCGAGTTCCGCTGGGAGGACCAGTTCAACCTGGCCCTCGACCCTGACACGGCCCGGGAGTTCCACGACGAGACCCTCCCGGCCGAACCGGCCAAGACGGCTCACTTCTGCTCCATGTGCGGGCCGAAGTTCTGCTCGATGAAGATCAGCCAAAGCATCACAGCACAGTTCGGCGGTACGGCGGCTGCGGGGGCGACGGCAGAGGAGGTCGCTGAGGGGATGCTGCAGAAGTCGAAGGAGTTCGCGGCCTCAGGAAACCGGGTCTACCTCCCGCTCGCGGACTGACGCCCCCACGAGCGCCGCTCCGAGAAACTTCGCTTCCGGGGCGGCGCTTCGGTGCAGCCACTTTCGGGCGGGTCCCGCCGAGGTATCCAGTTACCCGGGTGACGGGTGGGTACGAGATTCGCGATCATGTCGACCGCCGCGCGCATCCTTACGCTTGAGCACTTTCAATGGATCGACGGCCACGCAGACGTGTGGAGGATCTTCCCGGAACCCAAGGCGCTCGTGGCAGTTGTCCGTGGTCTGGTCGAGCCGTTCAAGAAGGACGGCATCACTGCTGCTGTCCGTGGCATCGAGTCCTGAGGTTCCTTCTTGGGGCGGCAGCAGCCGTCGAGTGCTGCAGTCGCTGGGGTGGTTGCAGCGTGGTCGTCGACCAGGCCAGTGACCACTGCCGATTGGACCTTGGAGTTCGTGGCATCGTAAGTGTGACTGCATTGCCTTCCCCGTTCGACAGGGTGTACTTGCCGATCGTGGACTGAGGCCCGCGTGCGACGGACCTGGCGTTTCCAGGATTAGACGGATGGACAGCGTGTCCCGGGTGCGCCATGCTGCCTTGTCGATCATGTGCCGGCGACGGCTGCATCGTGCGAGGGGTGGGGTTGGTGGAGCGATCACAGGCCGGGGCCGTGCCGCCGAAGGCCCTCCGTTACCGGTCGACGCGTCTGCAACGCGTGCTGCCCGTTCTGCCTCTCCTCGGCGTCGTCATGGGGACGCGCATCTGGGAGTGGGTGGCTGGGGCGCTGTCGGGCGCTGAGGTGGCCAAGACGTCTGGTACGTGGGCCGCCCTGCTGTTCGTGCTGCTGATCACGAATAGGCGTTTCGGCGTCACGCTCACGCAGTCGACGGCCATCGTGCACAACCTGCGACGCCGGACCATCCAGTGGGACGACGTCCAAGCCATCCGCATCGAGGCTGTCCTCGGGAACCGGACCGTCGTGATCTACGAAGCGGGCGGCCGCCGCACCAGCCTGCGGGCACCTCTCACCGGTTTCCTATTCTGGGATCGCGAATTTGAAGAGAAGTTCCACACCATTGGCAGGTGGTGGCTGGACCACCGTGGACCGGATTGGGTTCCTGTCCCGCCGCCCGAATCATGGTGGAATGCTCCATCGGCGCCCAACAGGAATCCTTTCGCTCCTCCCGCGTAGTTGACGAAGATCAGTCAAATCATCACAGAGCGGTTCGCTGGTGACGCCGGTGCCACCCCGGAGGAGGCCGGGCCGGGATGCTGGAGAAGTCCAAGGAGTTTGCGGCCGCCAGCAACCGCGTCTTCCTGCCGTTGGCGGACTGACCTGGGCAGATACAGCCGGCCGATGCCTACCGGGGCGTCGGCCAGCCGTTGAGTCTGTGATCAAGGTTGCTGAGCGTTGTGCAGACGTTCCACTTGCCGACTGATCAGTTCGACGGGGAACGACAGGCGCGCGCCTACGCTGAGCTCGGAGAACGCGGCGATGGTGTTCCCTGTGCGGACCACGATGAACTGCTCGTTGCGGGCCTCGGGCTGTTCCGGCCCCACGGGGATGGTCTCCCAGAAGGCCACCGCCTCTTCGCCGACCTGCGGCGGTGTCTCCGTGGTCACCTTCACCTTGAACGGTCCGACGTAGCCTTCGCCCTCGTAGGACCGGCAGGTGGCGAGGGCCTTCTTGAGTTCCGCGAAGCGCTGTTCGGCCTTGTCCTCCTCATAGGAGGCGAGCGTCGAGCTGCCGCCCATGATGTTCTTCTTCCAGTTGAAGATCTGGAAGACGTGAGCCGATGACCTCTTGCCATTGCGGATGTCGATGAGTGGCTGGCAGGCGGGTACGGATATGGGCGGGAAGGATTGTCCGCTTCCCTGCGGCCGAGGTTCCTGCACCTCGATGGGCTCGTGGGCTTGCGGGACTTCTCCGTCCTTGAAGGCGAGGTCCTTGAGTTGCGCCATCGTCAGGGGCGCCACCGCGGCCTTGTCCGAAGCCGTGGCGGACGAGGCTTCAGCAACGCTCTTGGGCTCCTGCGCCGAGCCGCACCCTGACGCGAGTAAGACTCCTACGACAGTTGCTGCGGCTCTTGTCGTCAGCCGTGTCGTGCGCGTTTGCATGAGGCCCCCCGGACAGGTGTGGATGAGAAGCCGAGGCTAGTGATCTGGGCAGTCGGTGACCAGGGAGTATCCGATCACGAATCGAGAAGCGAGATCCGGTGTCGGCCACCTGTGGATTGATCCTGCCGTCGATGAAGATCTCCCAGGACATCCGCCGACTCCACGGCGACAGTCAGGAGGAGATCGAGGAGGGCATGGCCCAGAAGTCGAAGGAGTTCGCGGCGGCGGGCAACCGGGTGTACCTCCCGATCGCCGACTGACGCGGGCGGACCATCGACGGGCGGACCGTCGACGGGCAGTCCGCGGGCAGGTCTTCGGCTTGCGCTCCCCGGGGTGGGGGCGCAAGCCGAGGGGCTGTGCCGGGTGTCACTCCGGCTGGTGCTCCGGCCCCCCGAAGTCCGGGCTGGTGTAGTCCGGGCTGGTGAAGCTCGGGCGGGCACCGGAGGCTCCCTCGTCGGGGCTGCTGAAGCCCGGACGGTCGTAGCCGAGGCTGGGCATCCTGCTGGTCGGCGCGGGCGGTGCCGTGTGGTGCAGTGCGGCGGTGCCGGGGTCGGCCAGGGCCTCTCCGAGGAAGGGGAGGAGGCCGCGTTCCAGCAGGGCCTCGCGCCAGGCGTCCCTGGCCCGTGCCACCTCCTCGCTCAGCTCGCCGTACTCCGCGTCCGGCGAGGGCCGGTTGTGCAGGGCGGTGATCAGCAGGCCGCCGGCGGCGACCAGGATCGCGGCCGCGGTCAGGGCTCCGAACACCCAGCCGATAGTGATCATGGCGTGGGCGAATGCCGGCGGTGGGCTGAGCATCTGGAGGATGTATCCCACGAGCAGGAAGATCGCCGCGGCGATTCCGGCCAGGACAGGCGTCAGAACGGCGGCGACGGCGACGGCGCCCGCACCGGCGGTCTCGGCGACCTCTCCCATGGTGGTGGCGAGCCCCATCGCACCCGTGCCGGACTCGGCCGGGCCGGGTTCGTGCACGGACGACAGGGTGGACGGCGTCGCCGGGCGGCGCTGTTCCTCGCGGACCTTCACGTAGTGCTGGTACTCGGTCGCCGCGGCCGCCGTGATGAGTGCGGTGGCGTTGAGCGCCATGGTGCGCAGCTGTTCGGGATTCAGCCGCTGTCCGACCGCGGCCAGTTCGGGACGGCGTGGTGCGGAGCGCAGCGCCTCATCGAGGATCCGCTCGTACTCCTGGCGGTCCTCGCTGTGCAGGTGCTGCGGAACGCTGTTCATGTGCATCCCCCGATGCTCCGTAGGGCTTGGGGCTCGCATGCCAACGAGCCGTCGGGCAGAAACGGAGGGGAGCCTGCTACGGATAAGCAGATGGTAGAGCGGTCACGGCACAGGGTGACAGGGGGTTTCCAGAAATTGGCCTCTGGCCTGCGCGGTCGACGGTCACTCCGTCGTGGGGGAACGACTGCCCTGTGAAGGCTCAGATATCCAGGGGCAGTTGCTGGACCAGCAGTTTTCCGGCCATGGTCACCCCGCCGTCCATCGCGATGGCCAGTCCGTCGGCGTAGACGTGCGGTCCCTCGACCACCGGACCGGATTCCTCCTTGTCGTCCTCGGAGCCCACTTCGCCGAGCAGATAGGGGATCGGGCTGTGGCCGTGGACGATGCGGGTGCCGCCGTACGTGTCGAGCAGGGACCGCACATGGTCGGCGCCGCCCTCGTCGCGGAAGGAGAAACGCTTGGTGAGTTTGCGGAACAGGTCCCACACCTCGTCCGCGTCATTGCGCGTGAGGGTCTCGCGGACGGTGTCGTTGACCGCCTCGATCGAGTCGCCGTAGTCGAGATAGGCGGTGGTGTCGGAGTGCACGAGCAGATGGCCGTCGACCTCCTCGACGGCGTCGAGGCGGGCCATCCACTGCAGGTGGTGGTCCTGGAGGCGGTCCATGTCGGTCTTCTGTCCGCCGTTGAGCAGCCAGGCCGCCTGGAAGGTGGCGGTGCCCGCGCCGGAGTTGACGGGGGTGTCGCCGAACCGCTTGGCGCCGAGCAGCAGCAGCTCGTGGTTGCCCATGAGCGCCTTGCAGTAGCCGCCGGCCGCGGCGGCCTCCGCGGACAGCCGCATCACGAGGTCGATGACGCCGATGCCGTCGGGTCCTCGGTCGGTGAAGTCGCCGAGGAACCACAGCCGGGCGGTGCCGGCGCTCCAGTTGCCCGCGTCGTCGACCAGGCCCTTCTCGTGGAGTGCGGCCATCAGTTCGTCGAGGTAGCCGTGGACGTCGCCGACGACGTACAGCGGGCCGGGGCCGTCCTCCGCGTGCTCGGTGGGATCTGCGGCCGTCTGGATCCCGTCACCGTGGTCGATGACGGGCAGGTCCTGCTCGGTCGGGGTGTACCCCTCCGGGTAGGCCTCCTCGTGGGCCGGGACGACGTCGCCGGGGTGTGTGCTGTGGCCGTACGGACCGGTCTCGTTGACGTACGCGGGCACCCGGAAGTCGCGCAGCACCGCCGTGCGCTCCACCTCGGGTCCCTGACCGGCCCCCTGAGTCATCAGACCCCTCCACCATCGCGCCGCATCTGCACCGCTTCGGACTGCCTGGTCGCAGCGGCCCGCGGTGTCGTGGGCCCATCATAGGAATGCGGATCGCGCCGTGTGATGACCCAGGGGTGGTGAATCGGAGCAAGACTCCTGTTCACCGCGGCATTCGCCCCGATTGGGCCGGGCTTCGCCCCTCACCCGGCCACTCTGCGGTTACTGCTCCTCGGGCGACCGCGGCGGGCTGACCGTCGTGCGCGGGGCCCTCCGCTGGGACGAGGTGCGCACGATCAGCTCCGTCGGTATCACCTGCTCGACCGGTTGGTCCGATTCGACCCCTTCGATGGCGTCGATGAGGAGCTGGATCACGGCCGTGCCGATGCGGCGGGGCTTGAGGGAGAGCGTGGTGACGGGCGGCTCGGTGCTGGCGTACACGGTGGACTCGCTGCAGCAGACGATCAGCAGGTCGTCCGGGACGCGCAGCCCGTAGCGGCGGGCGGCGGCCAGCAGGTCGGTGCCGTTCGGGTCGAACAGGCCGTAGACGGCGTCCGGTCGGTCCGGGCGGGCGAGCAGCCGGTCGGCGGCGACGGCGCCCGCGCACGGATCGTGCGCCGGGTAGGCCTCGTAGACCGGATCCTGGCCCACCCGCTCGCACCAGCGCAGATACGCGGTGGTCGACAGATGGGTGTACGTGTCCGTCGTCGTCCCGGTCAGCAGGCCGATGCGGCGGGCGCCGGCGTCGGCGAGATGGTCGAGGATGCCGAGGACGGCGGCCTCGTGGTCGTTGTCGACCCAGGCGGTGACCGGGAGCGCGCCGGCCGGGCGGCCGTCGGAGACCACCGGCAGGCCCTGCCGGACCAGCTCGCTGACGACCGGGTCCTGGTCGGACGGGTCGATGACCACGGTGCCGTCCAGGGCGACGTTCGACCACACGTCGTGGCGCGAGGTGGCCGGGAGGATGACGAGGGCGTAGCCGCGGGCGAGCGCGGCCGAGGTGGCGGCCCGCGCCATCTCGGCGAAGTACGCGAACTCGGTGAAGGTGAAAGGTTCATCCCCGTACGTCGTCACGGTCAGGCCGATGAGTCCCGACTTGCCCGTACGGAGGGTTCTGGCCGCGGCCGAGGGCCGGTAGCCCAGCCGGTCGGCGACCTCCCTGACATGGCGGCGGGTGGCGTCCGGGAGCCTGCCCTTGCCGTTCAGGGCGTCGGAGACGGTCGTGATGGAGACTCCGGCTGCGGCGGCCACGTCTCTGATGCCCGCCCGGCCCGGCCGACTGCCTCGACGTGAGGTTTCCGCGCGGCTCACCTGGTGCTTCCCTGCTGCTGTCATGGCGAGCCGATAGTAGGGCTCATGCGGTGGGGTAGGGCGGACGCATATGCACGCGTTGACAGGCACGTTTCTGCAAGGTCATTTAGTGCCAACTGCCTATGAAAGAAAGCCAGTTGCACGATCCAATGGCACTACGTAACTTGTCGGCACGCATGAGCCTGCCAAGTTCCCGATGTTTCGAAGAGGTCTCAACTCACCTGCACGGGTGATGCGCGCTACGGCGTGAGCCACCGGCGCATAGATATATGTGATCGCGCCCCCGGATTCGCCTGCCTTCGTACGGTGATGCCCCTGATGCCTGTGGGGTTGATGAGGTTGGTTCTCACCTGTACGCAGCAGGGCCCAATCCTCATAAGGTGAGCAGTATTGGAGCCGGCTGCCGGAGTCGGCCGCCATGCGTCGGTGGTCATGAGGAGGACTGCGGTGAGCGAGACAAGCCCCAAGCTGCGCGCCGAGCTGGAGAGTATCCCCACGTACAGGCCGGGCAAGCCCGCAGCTGCCGACGGTTCGGTGGCCTACAAGCTGTCCTCCAACGAGAACCCCTATCCGCCGCTGCCGGGCGTGCTGGAGACCGTGACGGCCGCGGTCTCCTCCTTCAACCGCTACCCGGACATGGCCTGCACGGGCCTCATGAACGAGCTGTCCGAGCGCTTCGGCGTCCCGCTCTCCCACCTGGCCACCGGCACCGGTTCGGTCGGCGTCGCCCAGCAGCTGATCCAGGCGACCTCGGGACCGGGCGACGAGGTCATCTACGCCTGGCGGTCCTTCGAGGCGTACCCGATCATCACGCAGATCAGCGGCGCGACCTCGGTGCGGGTACCGCTGACGGCGGGTGATGTGCACGACCTGGACGCCATGGCCGACGCGATCACCGAACGGACCCGGTTGATCTTCGTCTGCAACCCCAACAACCCGACGGGCACGGTCGTGAAGCGTGCCGAGCTGGAACGCTTCCTCGACCGGGTGCCGAGTGACGTGCTGGTGGTGCTGGACGAGGCCTACCGCGAGTTCATCCGCGATCTTGAGGTGCCGGACGGTGTGGAGCTGTACCGCACGCGGCCCAACGTCTGTGTGCTGCGCACCTTCTCCAAGGCGTACGGCCTCGCGGGCCTCAGGGTCGGCTTCGCGATCGCCCATGAGCCGGTGGCCGCGGCGCTGCGCAAGACGGCGGTGCCCTTCGGAGTGAGCCAGCTCGCCCAGGACGCGGCGATCGCCTCGCTGCGGGCCGAGGACGAACTGCTCGGCCGGGTCGGCTCGCTGGTCTGTGAGCGCAACCGTGTGGTGGAGGGGCTGCGGGCCCAGGGCTGGACGGTGCCCGAGACCCAGGCCAACTTCGTCTGGCTGCGGCTGGGGGAGCGCACCGTCGACTTCGCGGCGGCGTGCGAGCAGCACGGTGTGGTCGTACGGCCCTTCGCGGGAGAGGGTGTGCGCGTGACGGTCGGGGAGGCCGAGGCGAACGACATCTTCCTCAAGGTGGCGGAGGGCTTTCGCAAGGAGCTGTGACGCGACGCGCCGAGTCTGCGGGCCCGGGGTTTCACGTGAAACCCCGGGCCCCGCGCGCCAGGGGCCGAACGGGCCCCTTCAGATGTGACCTATCGGACCCACTCAGGGACCCCCCACCCATCACGTGTCGAACCGCCATGCGTCATAATTGCTTGTGAATGTGAACGCTTTCACAAGCGCTTCGCTTTGCAAGGATTTGTTCCACAAGCCTGTGAGGTAAGGAGCGGCGACGTGGACCTGGCTCTGGCGCCGGAGACCCTGGCGCGCTGGCAGTTCGGCATCACCACCGTCTACCACTTCCTGTTCGTCCCCCTGACGATCTCCCTGGCCGCCCTCACGGCAGGCCTCCAGACCGCCTGGGTGCGTACAGAGAAGGAGAAGTACCTCAGGGCCACCAAGTTCTGGGGCAAGCTCTTCCTGATCAACATCGCGATGGGTGTGGTCACCGGCATCGTCCAGGAGTTCCAGTTCGGCATGAACTGGTCCGACTACTCGCGGTTCGTCGGCGACGTCTTCGGTGCCCCGCTCGCCTTCGAGGCCCTGATCGCCTTCTTCTTCGAGTCCACCTTCATCGGCCTGTGGATCTTCGGCTGGGACAAGCTGCCCAAGAAGATCCACCTGGCCTGCATCTGGATGGTCTCGATCGGCACGATCCTGTCGGCGTACTTCATCCTCGCGGCCAACTCGTGGATGCAGCACCCCGTCGGCTACCGGATCAACAAGGCGAGGGGCCGCGCCGAGCTCACCGACTTCTGGGCGGTGCTGACCCAGAACACCGCGCTCACCCAGGTCTTCCACACCATGTCGGCCTCCTTCCTGACCGGTGGCGCCTTCATGGTCGGCATCGCGGCCTTCCATCTGTTCCGCAAGAGGCACATCGCGGTGATGAAGACCTCGCTGCGCCTCGGCCTGATCACCGTGGTCGTTGCAGGCATGCTCACCGCGATCAGCGGTGACACGCTCGGCAAGGTCATGTTCAAGCAGCAGCCGATGAAGATGGCGGCGGCCGAGGCGCTGTGGGACGGCCAGGACTCCGCACCCTTCTCGATCTTCGCCTACGGCGACGTGGAGAAGGGCCACAACAGCGTGGCCATCGAGATCCCGGGCCTGCTGTCCTTCCTCGCCGACGACGACTTCACCTCGTACGTCCCCGGTATCAACGACGTCAACAAGGCCGAGCAGCAGAAGTACGGTCCGGGCGACTACCGGCCCAACATCCCCGTCACCTTCTGGGCCTTCCGCTGGATGATCGGCTTCGGCATGGCGTCCTTCGCCATCGGCCTCGCCGGACTCTGGCTGACCCGCAAGAAGTTCATGCTCCCGCAGCACCTGAGGGTCGCCGACGACGAGGTGCCGCATCTGGTCCTCTTCAAGAACAAGGCCCTCAGCCCCAAGCTCGGCAGGCTCTACTGGCTCGTGGCGATCTGGACCCTGGGTTTCCCCCTGATCGCCAACTCCTGGGGCTGGATCTTCACCGAGATGGGCCGCCAGCCGTGGGTCGTCTACGGCGTCCTGCAGACCCGGCACGCGGTCTCCCCCGGCGTCTCCCAGGCCGAGGTCCTCATCTCGCTGCTGGTCTTCACGGCGCTGTACGCCATCCTCGCCGTCGTCGAGGTGAAGCTGCTCGTGAAGTACGTCAAGGCCGGCCCGCCCGAGCTCACCGAGGCAGACCTCAACCCGCCCACGAAGATCGGCGGCGACCCGCGTGACGCCGACAAGCCGATGGCCTTCTCGTACTAGGCCGAGGGAGATCGAGTCATGGAACTTCACGACGTCTGGTTCGTGCTCATCGCCGTCCTGTGGACCGGCTACTTCTTCCTGGAGGGCTTCGACTTCGGGGTCGGCGTCCTCACCAAGCTGCTCGCCCGTGACCGGACCGAGAAGCGCGTCCTGATCAACACCATCGGTCCTGTGTGGGACGGCAACGAGGTGTGGCTGCTGACGGCGGGCGGCGCGACCTTCGCCGCCTTTCCCGACTGGTACGCCACGCTCTTCTCCGGCTTCTACCTGCCACTGCTGGTCATCCTGGTCTGCCTGATCGTCCGGGGGGTCGCCTTCGAGTACCGGGCCAAGCGGCCCGAGGAGAACTGGCAGCGCAACTGGGAGACCGCGATCTTCTGGACCTCGCTCATCCCCGCGTTCCTGTGGGGCGTGGCCTTCGGCAACATCGTGCACGGGGTGAAGATCGACCAGCACTTCGAGTACGTCGGCACCCTCTGGGACCTACTCAACCCGTACGCCCTGCTCGGTGGACTGGTGACGCTGACGCTGTTCACGTTCCACGGAACGGTGTTCACGGCCCTGAAGACCGTCGGGGAGATCCGGGAGCGGGCACGGAAGCTGGCGACCCGGGTCGGTCTCGTCACCGCCGCGCTGGCGCTGATCTTCCTGCTCTGGACGCAGGTCGACAGTGGTGACGCCAAGAGCCTGGTCGCGCTGGTGGTGGCCGTGGCGGCGTTGGTCGCCGCTCTGGTGGCCAACCAGGCGGGGCGTGAGGGCTGGTCGTTCGCGCTGTCGGGCGTCACCATCGTGGCCGCCGTGGCCATGCTCTTCCTGACGCTCTTCCCGAACGTCATGCCGTCCTCGCTCAACGCGGACTGGAGTCTGACGGTCACCAACGCCTCGTCGAGCCCGTACACCCTGAAGATCATGACCTGGTGCGCGGGGATCGCCACACCGGTCGTCCTGCTCTACCAGGGCTGGACCTACTGGGTGTTCCGCAAGCGGATCGGCACGCAGCACATCGCCGAAGCCGCCCACTGAGCCCGATATGGGGCATGTTTCACGTGAAACATGCCCCTTGAGAAGAGGGTGTGTTTCACGTGAAACCGATCGACCCGCGTCTGCTCCGATACGCCCGGGCCACCCGCCTCTTCCTGGTGGCCGTGGTCGGTCTGGGCGGTCTCGGGGCCCTGCTGGTCATCGCCCAGGCGATGCTCATCGCCGAGATCGTGGTCGGCGCGTTCCAGCACGGTCTCGCGGTTGCTGAACTCCGCACTCCCCTGGCGCTGTTGGCGGCCGTCGCGGTCGGCCGTGGACTCGTCTCCTGGCTCACCGAGCTCGCCGCACACCGGGCGAGCGCGGCAGTGAAGTCGGAGCTGCGGGGGAGGCTGCTGGAACGGGCCACGGCACTGGGGCCCGGGTGGCTGAGCGGGCAGCGGACGGGTTCCCTGGTCGCCCTCGCCACCAGGGGGGTCGACGCCCTCGACGACTACTTCTCTCGCTATCTCCCGCAGTTGGGCCTTGCGGTGGTCGTGCCGGTGGCGGTGCTGGCGCGGATCGTGACCGAGGACTGGGTCTCCGCGGCCATCATCGTCGGGACGCTTCCCCTCATCCCGGTCTTCATGGTGCTGATCGGCTGGGCCACGCAGTCCCGGATGGACCGTCAGTGGCGGCTGCTGTCCCGGCTGTCGGGGCACTTCCTGGACGTCGTCGCGGGTCTGCCCACCCTGAAGGTGTTCGGCCGGGCCAAAGCACAGGCCGAGTCGATCCGGCGCATCACCGGCGAGTACCGGCAGGCGACCATGCGGACGCTGCGGATCGCCTTCATCTCCTCCTTCGCCCTGGAGCTGCTCTCGACGCTCTCGGTGGCGCTGGTCGCCGTGACGATCGGGATGCGTCTCGTCCACGGCGAGATGAACCTGTACGACGGCCTGGTCATCCTCATCCTGGCCCCCGAGGCGTATCTGCCGCTGCGGCAGGTGGGGGCGCAGTATCACGCGGCGGCGGAGGGACTGGCGGCCGCCGAAGAGATCTTCACGGTCCTGGAGACTCCGGTACCGGCATCGGGCACCGCTGCGGTACCGGCCGGTGCGCTGGCCTTCGAGCGGGTCACGGTCAGGTACCCCGGGCGCTCGGGGGACGCCGTCACGGACGTGTCCTTCGAGGTCGCGCCCGGGGAGACGGTCGCGCTGGTCGGGCCCAGCGGGGCGGGCAAGTCGACGCTGCTGAACGTCCTGCTGGGGTTCGTGCGGCCGGCCGGGGGGCGGGTGAGGATCGGGGGAGCCGATCTCGCCGAGGTCGACCTGGAGGAGTGGCGGTCACGCGTCGCGTGGGTGCCGCAGCGGCCGCAGCTGTTCGCCGGGACGATCGCCGAGAACGTACGGCTGGCCCGGCCCGACGCCGAGGAAGCCGCGGTACGGCGGGCATTGGGGGACGCGGGGGCCCTGGAGTTCGTCGACGCCCTTCCCCTGGGGGCCGACACCGCGCTCGGCGAGGACGGTGCCGGGCTGTCCGCCGGGCAGCGGCAACGGCTCTCGCTGGCCCGGGCGTTCCTCGCGGACCGGCCGGTACTGCTCCTCGACGAACCGACGGCCGCGCTCGACGGAGCCACCGAGGCGGAGGTCGTGGCGGCGGTACGGCGGCTGGCGGCCGGGCGGACGGTCCTGCTGGTGGTGCACCGACCGGCGTTGCTCGGGGTGGCGGACCGGGTCGTGCGGCTGGCGGAGCCTGCGGCACCGGCTCCGGTGGGCGGCGTGGCCAGCACGTCCACGGCACACACGGTCGAGGACGGCGGCCCGGCTTCGGCCGAGCCCGGGACGAGTGAGGTGCCGACACGGGCGCGCGGTGTTCTCGCCCGCGTCCGCGCCATGTCCGGCCCCCGACGAGGCCGGCTCGTGCTCGCGCTGCTGCTCGGCAGTCTCGCGCTCGGCTGCGCCGTGGGACTGATGGCCACCTCCGGGTGGCTGATCTCGCGGGCCTCGCAGCAGCCGCCCGTGCTGTATCTGATGGTGGCTGTGACGGCGACCCGTGCCTTCGGGATCGGGCGGGCCGTGTTCCGGTACGCGGAGCGGCTGGTGTCGCACGACGCCGTGCTGCGCATGCTCGCCGACACCCGGGTCGCCGTGTACCGGCGTCTGGAACGGCTGGCGCCCGCCGGTCTGCGCACGGCCCGCCGTGGTGATCTGCTCTCGCGGCTCGTCTCCGACGTGGACACCCTCCAGGACTACTGGCTGCGCTGGTTGCTGCCGGCCGGTGCGGCCGTCGTGGTGTCCGCGGCTTCCGTGGGCTTCACGGCCTGGTTGCTGCCGGAGGCCGGTGCCGTGCTGGCCGCGGGCCTGCTGGCCGCCGGTGTCGGTGTCCCGCTCATCACGGGGACCGTGGCGCGCCGGGCCGAGCGCAGGCTCGCCCCCGCCCGTGGGGCACTGTCGACCCGCGTGACCGATCTCCTCACCGGGACCGCGGAGTTGACCGTCGCCGGTGCCCTTCCTGCCCGTACCGCCGAGGCACGGCGGGCCGACGGCGTCCTCACCCGGATCGCCTCGCGCGCCGCCACCGCCACCGCACTCGGTGACGGCCTCACCGCCCTGATCTGTGGCCTGACCGTCACCGCAACCGCCCTGGTCGGCGCTCAGGCGGTCGCCTTCGGGCGGCTCGGCGGGGTCGCCATGGCCGTTGTCGTGCTCACTCCGCTGGCCGCCTTCGAGGCCGTCCTCGGGCTGCCGCTCGCCGTGCAGTACCGCCAGCGGGTGCGCAGGAGCGCGGAGCGCGTCCACGAGGTGCTGGACGCGCCCGAGCCGGTACGGGAGCCGGAGCACGCTCGGCAGGCGCCCGCCTCGCCGTTCCCGGTCGTCCTCAGAGGGCTGACCACCCGGCACGAGGGCCAGGACCGGGACGCGCTCGCGGGCCTCGACCTGACCCTCGCCGAGGGCCGGAGGATCGCCGTGGTCGGTGCCTCCGGCTCCGGCAAGACAACGCTCGCGCAGGTGCTGCTCCGCTTCCTGGACGCGGGCGCCGGCACCTACACCTTGGGCGGAGTGGACGCCTACCGGCTGCGCGGCGACGACGTACGGCGGCTGGTGGGGCTGTGTGCGCAGGACGCGCACCTCTTCGACAGTTCGGTGCGCGAGAACCTGCTCCTGGCCAAGAAGGACGCGACAGAGGAGGAGTTGCGGGACGCGTTGCGGCGGGCCCGCCTGCTCGACTGGGCCGAAAGCCTGCCTGCCGGGCTCGACACGCTGGTCGGAGAGCACGGGGCGTGGCTGTCCGGAGGTCAGCGCCAGCGGCTCGCGCTGGCCCGGGCGCTGCTCGCCGACTTCCCGGTCCTCGTGCTGGACGAGCCCGCCGAGCATCTCGACCTGCCCACCGCCGACGCGCTCACCACCGATCTGCTGGCCGCCACCGAGGGCCGTACGACCCTCCTCATCACCCACCGCCTGGCCGGGCTCGAGTCGGTCGACGAAGTGGTCGTGCTCGACGAGGGACGGATCGTGCAGCGTGGTTCCTACGCGGAGTTGACGGGTGTGGAGGGGCCCCTGCGGAGGATGGCCGAGCGGGAGGCGGAGTCGGAGCTGCTGGTGGCCGCGCACTGACCCGTCCGCAGCAACGTGTCCCCCAGCCGTACGCCTTGAACAGGACCGGGGCCAGGTGCCCGCGACAGGATCGCTGACATGCGATCACCTCGCCGTCATCCGCTGCTCGTTCCGGCTCTGCTGTGTGCGTTGGCGGTGCTGGTGGCTCGCCCCACGGACGCCGCCGCCGGTGTGGGCCGCCGCGAGGACGGTGACTCGGGGATCAGCGCGCAGGTGGTGCGGCTGTACCAGGACGCGGCGCTGGCTACCGGCCGGTACGAGGCGGGGCGCCAGGAGGCGGAGGCGCAGCGGGCGCGGGAGCAGTGGTTCGAGGAACTGCTCGGCCGGGAGCGGCGGGAGATCGCCGTTCTGCGCGAGGGCCTCGGACGTATCGCCCGGGCCCAGTACCGCGACGGCGGTGGTCTTCCGCTCACCGCGCAGATCATCTTCGCGACCGACCCCGCCGAACTGATGAGAGGTCAGCACGTCTTCTCCCGGACGACGCTGGCCGTCGACAACGCGGTCGAGAAGAGCCGTCGGGCCGAGGCCCGGCTCGCGGCGGACGAGGCGAAGGCCGCGGCGGTCCGGCGGAGGATGGAGCGGCGCAGTGCCGAACTCGCCACGCTGAAGCGGGACATCGAGCGGACGCTCGAAGAGGCCCGGGGGCAGTTGCAGGGACAGGCCGACGCCTCGGTGGCGGCCGGTTCGTGCCGGGGTGCCGTGCGCCTGGGCCAGCCGCAGCAGGCCGTCGAGCAGGCCTGGGTCACTCCGGTGGCGGCGTACGAGCTGTCCGCCGGGTTCGGCAGCGGTGGGTCGCACTGGGCGAGCCGGCACACCGGGCAGGACTTCGCGGTGCCGATCGGGACGCCGGTGCGGGCGGTGGGCGCGGGCCGGGTGGTGAAGGTGTCCTGCGGCGGCGCCTTCGGCATCGAGATCGTGATCGAGCACACGGGCGGCTATGACACGCAGTACGCCCATCTGGCCGCCGTCACCGTCGACCAGGGGGAGAGCGTCGCAGCCGGGCAGTGGATCGGCCAGTCGGGCACGAGCGGCAACTCCACCGGCCCGCATCTGCACTTCGAGGTGCGGGTCACGCCCGAGGCGGGCTCGGCGGTGGACCCGGTGCCGTGGCTGGCGGCACGAGGGGCACCGGTCGGCTGAGCCGCGCGCCCCCTATAGCCGCTCCAGCATCCGCTCGATCACGACGGCCACCCCGTCGTCGTTGTTGGCGACGGTCCGGCCCGAGGCCGCCGCGATCACGTCGGGGTGGGCGTTGCCCATCGCGTACGACTGTCCCGCCCAGGTCAGCATCTCCACGTCGTTGGGCATGTCCCCGAAGGCGACGACCTGCTCGTGCGAGATCCCGCGCTCGGCGCAGCACAGGGCGAGTGTGCTGGCCTTGGAGACGTCGGGGCCGCTGATCTCCAGCAGGGCGCTGGGGCTGGACCGGGTGACGTTGGCGCGGTCACCGACGGCCATGCGGGAGAGCGTGAGGAAGGCGTCCGGGTCGATCGAGGGGTGGTAGGCGAGGATCTTCAGCACCGGCTCGGCGGCACCGGGACCGTCCTCGGCCAGCAGTTCCTCGGCGGGGGCGAGGTTGTCCGGGATCTCCATGTGCAGCTTGGGATAGTCGGGTTCCTGGTAGAAGCCGTACGTCTGCTCCACCGCGTACACCGTGCCGGGCGCCGCCTCCCGCAGCAGCCGTACGGCGTCCAGGGCGTTCTCCCGCGCCAGCTCGCGTACCTTCACGAACCGGTGGGCACCGGGGCCGCCGTGCAGGTCGACCACCGCGGCGCCGTTGCCGCAGATGGCGAGGCCGTGGCCGTGGACGTGGTCGCTGACGACATCCATCCAGCGGGCGGGGCGGCCGGTGACGAAGAAGACCTCGATGCCGGCCTCTTCGGCGGCGGCGAGGGCTGCCACCGTGCGGGGGGACACCGACTTGTCGTCGCGCAGCAGAGTGCCGTCGAGATCAGTGGCGATCAGGCGCGGCGGTATGCCGGCGGCCGGGGTCTCGGGCTGTCGAGTCGCTGAGGTCACCCGCTCATTCTCCCGCATATGCCTGCACGACCGTGCGGGTGCCCGCACACGTGAGACATAGATGACGCGGGGGCGGACCCCACCCTCCCGGTGCCGCTGTCTCAGCCCAGCTGTGCCGGTGCCTCCATGGCGATCTGCTCGAAGATCTTCTGGTCGGCGGCGAAGACCGAGTCGGGGATCGGCCAGTGGATCACGAGTTCCGTGAAGCCGAGTTCCCGGTGGCGGCCGGCGAAGTCGACGAACGCGTCGAGGGACCCCAGCGGGTGCCCGCGGTCCGGGGTGAAACCGGTGAGCAGGATCTTGTCCAGGGTGTGCACGTCCCGGCCGAGTGCCGCGCAGGCATCGGTGAGCTTGTCGACCTGACCGCGGAGGGCCTGGCGGGACTGCTCGGGTGTGCCGTTCTCGTACAGCTTCGGGTCTCCGGTGGTCACCCATGCCTGTCCGTGTCGTGCGGCGAGCTTCAGGCCGCGCGGACCGGTGGCGGCCACGGCGAAGGGCAGCCGGGGCCGCTGGACGCAGCCGGGGATGTTGCGGGCCTCGTGCGCCGAGTAGAAGTCGCCCTCGTAGGACACGGAGTCCTCGCTGAGCAGGCGGTCGAGCAGCGGGACGAACTCGGCGAGCCGGTCGGCCCGCTCGCGCGGGGTCCACGGGTCCTGGCCGAGCGCGGTGGCGTCGAAGCCGGTGCCGCCCGCGCCGATGCCGAGGGTGACACGGCCGCCGGAGATGTCGTCGAGGGTGATCAGTTCCTTGGCGAGGGTCACGGGGTGCCGGAAGTTCGGCGAGGTCACCAGGGTGCCCAGGCGCAGCCGGTCGGTGACGCCCGCGGCGCCTGTCAGGGTGGGCACGGCTCCGAACCAGGGTCCGTCGCGGAAGGTGCGCCAGGACAGGTGGTCGTAGGTGTATCCGGTGTGGAAGCCGAGTTGCTCCGCGCGCTGCCATGTCTCGCGGCCCCCCTCGTTCCAGCGGCGGTGAGGGAGGATCACGGTGCTCAGGCGCAGACTCATGTGTCCGAGCGTAAGCGGCGGGCCGTGTTTCACGTGAAACAGCGACTCACGGTCACTGTGTGCGGGCGCTGAGCCAGGAACTGAGGCCGACCAGGATGAACTCCTTGTGCACGCGGTCGCCCGGGAGCGGCACCATCAGGAAGTGGCCGGGCGGGAAGCGGCGCGCCTTCACCCAGGCGTGGCCTTCGTAGAGGGCGCGGAGGAAGGCGGGGACGTCGTCGCGGGCGACGTCGGGGCACTCGACTCCGTCCACGGTGATCAGGGCGTCGTCGTCCGGGAACAGGCGCACATCCACCCGGGGCCGGCCGCCGAGCTCGACGTAGGCCTCGTGGGGCAGGGTGCCGTCCGGGTCGGTGGTGACGCCGACGCCTGCCGCGCTGCGGCGTGAGGTCTGGTCGGCGCCGATGTCGTGGGTCACCTCGATGGCGAGGCCGTACTCGGTGGCGAGGATGCGCAGTGCGGTGACGGCGGCCTCGGTGGTGGGGAGGTGGTCCCTGCCGTTGTCCATGGTGTCGATCATCTCCCACCGGGCTCAGTGCGACTCGGGCAGGCGCAGGTATCGCGGTGGCACGGCCTGGGTCAGCCACACCCCGTTCGCGCTGACGTGGAAGACGTGGCCGTCGCGGTGCATGACCTGCGCGTCCACGGAGAGCACGACGGGGCGCCCACGGCGGGCTCCGACCCGGGTCGCGGTCTCGCGGTCGGCCGACAGATGGACATCGTGACGGTTCATGGGACGCAGTCCCTCGGCGCGGATCGCGTCCAGGTAGCGGGCCACGGTGCCGTGGTAGAGGTACGGCGGCGGAGTCGACGCCGGTAGGCCGAGGTCGACGTCGATGCTGTGGCCCTGGCTGGCGCGGATGCGGGTGCCGTCGATCGCGAAGCGCTGTTTGTCGTTGGCGGCGACCACGTGGTCCAGCTCGTCCCGGGTGAAGCGGAAGCCGTGCGCGGTGGCAGCGGCGATCAGCATGTCGATCTCGACCCAGCCGGCCTCGTCGAGCGTGAGCCCGATGCGCTCGGGCTGGTGGCGCAGATGCTTCGAGAGGTACTTCGACACCTTGACGGTACGTCTCTCGTCCCACTCGCGTGGCCTGTTCTCGTTCATCCCGCCAGGGTGCCGGGAGAGACGTGAATCACGCGAATGATTTTGACTCGGATGTTTGATCCACAACCAACTGTAGTTATCCACAGGCTACTTGGCGTTTCTGTGGACAACTCCCTGTCATGTCAGCCCTCTTCGTCAAGATCGACTGGGGGACGCCCACTTGACGTGAGCGCATCCAACTTCCTTGCCCGCACCTCCCGTTCAGCCGCCAGCACAAAGAACTCCGTCACCCGCTCCGCCCCAACAAGCCCCTCCACCGCCCGCATCGTCTCCTCGGGCACGGCCACGGAACGTGACGCGCCACGCTCGTCCGGCGTCTCCTCGGACCCGAGGTGCTGCCGCAGCTGCCGGGCCGCCAACGACCTCATCGCTCGCGCGAGTTCGGCGTCCACGGTGTGCTGCGCGAGGGGCCGAAGCCGTCGTACCAGTGAGGCCGCTTCGGTGGCGTCCGCGTCGGTCGGTGGGTGCGGTCCTTGCAGGTAGCGGGCGAAGACATGCTCGGTGGTGAACTCCAGGAAACGGGCGGCGATGTGCTCGACCTGCCCCCTCAACTCCCGCAGGTGGCCCGAGATCGCGGAGAGCGGTACTCCGGACGCGTGCAACTCGACCGCCACGGCGAGCTCTTGGGGGCTCGGCACGAGGAAGGAGCCCTCGTCTCCGGGTACCGGCTCCAGCACGCCGAGTTCCACCGCCTCGGCCACCGCGGCCTCGTCGGGGATGCCGCCGAAGCGTGCGGCCAAGTCGGCGCGGGAGATGCGGACGGCCTCCTCGTCGGTCCACGGGCCGTCGACCTCGGCGACCAGACCGAGGATCCCGCCGAGGCCGCGGCCGGAGTCGTATGCCTCCAGGAGTTCCTTGATGGAGGCCAGGCCGTAGCCGCGGTCTAGGAGGTCGGCGATCTGCCGCAGCCGGGCGAGGTGGGTGTCGGTGTAGATGTTGGCGCGGCCGCGGCGCTCGGGGCGGGGGAGCAGTCTGCGGTCCTGGTAGGCGCGGATGGTGCGGACGGTGGCGCCGCTGAGGTGGGCGAGGTCCTCGATCCGGTAGGCGGGGGTGTCGCTCACGAGGCCGCCCTCGCCGCCGGTGACCGCTTCAGGTACTCCGCCGCGCGGCTCGACGACCCTTCCCGAGAAGGGTGGTAGGACCGTCGGAGGTAGCGCGGTACGGCCGCGCCCAGCTCTCGCCAGGGCGGCAGCAGGCCCTTTCGTACGGCCTGCTCGTGCTCCTTGAGCGAGTAGCGCGCCCGTCCCGTCGGCTGTGGATCGTGACGCATCAGATAGGCCGTCCCCCATACCCACAGGTACAGCATCACCGGGGCCGTCACCGCCATGCCCGCGATCCGGCGGGCGTAGCGGGCTGTGCCGGTGCCGCCGCAGTGCTGGTACATGTCGAAGGCGACCGCGCGGTGTTCGACCTCCTCGGCGCCGTGCCAGCGGAGCAGGTCGAGCATGACCTCGTCGGCGCCGGCCCGGTCGAGGCCGTCGGCGGCCAGGACCCAGTCGCCGAGCACCGCCGTGAACTGTTCGACGGCGGCGACGACGGACAACCGGAACCGCAGCCACTCGCGCGCGGGAATGGGCGCGTTGAGCGGTGGACGCTCGCCGAGCAGCCGCTCGAAGAGGAAGTCGGCGTACTTGGTGAAGTCGGCGGTGTCGAGCCGCTGAGCCGCCAGGTGGTCCAGTACGTGGGTGTGCTGGACGCTGTGCGTGGCCTCCTGGCCCATGAACCCCTTCACGTCGGCGCGGAGTTCGGGGTCGGTGATCAGCGGCAGGGCCTCCTTGAAGACCTTCACGAACCAGCGCTCCCCCGCCGGCAGCAGTAGGTGCAGGACGTTGATGACGTGGGTGGCGGTGGGCTCGCCGGGGATCCAGTGCAGCGGAGTGCGGGACCAGTCGAAGGCCACCCGGCGCGGGGCGATCTCGTGGCTCACTTCGGCGGCTCCAGCCGTGCGATCGCCCGCAGTGTCTTCGGCGCCCACCGGGCCAGGGCGTGCGCGCCGCGGGCCTCGGGGGTGACCGGCACGACGGCCTGGTTGCGCACGACCGCTCTCAGAATCGCGTCGGCGACCTTCTCGGGCGGGTAGTTCCGCAGCCGGTAGAGGCGGGCCGTGCGCTTCTGGCGGCGTTTCTCCTCGTCGGCGTCGACGCCCGCGAAGCGCGCGGTGGAGGTGATGGCGGTGTTGACGAAGCCGGGGCAGATCGCCGAGACACCGATCCCCCGGCCTGCCAGTTCCGCGCGCAGGCTCTCGCTGAGCATGAGGACGGCGGCCTTGGAGGTGCCGTAGGCGGACAGCGCCCGGGAGGGCTGGTAGGCGGCCGCCGAGGCGATGTTGACGATGTGGCCGCCCTGGCCGCGGTCGGCCATCTGCCTGCCGAAGAGCCGGCAGCCGTGGATGACACCCCACAGGTTGACGTCGAGGACCTTCTTCCAGTCCTCGGTGGTGGTGTCGAGGAAGGAGCCGCCGATGCCGATGCCGGCGTTGTTGACGAGGACGTCCACCACGCCGTACTCGGCGGCGACCTTGGCGGCGAGCTTCTCCATGGCCTGTTCGTCGGAGACGTCGACGGTCTCCGCCCAGGCCTCGGGGGCGCCGAGCAGCCGGGACAGTTCGGCGGTGCGGGCGGCGGACTCGGTGTCCCGGTCGACGGCCACCACGCGCGCGCCGGCCTCGGCGAAGGCGAAGGCGGTGGCCCGTCCGATGCCGCTGCCCGCGCCGGTGACGAGGACGAGCTGCCCGCCGAACCGGTCGGCGTGCTTCCCGGTCGCCCGCACGGCGGTCCGGCCGCCTTCGACGGACGTCACGAACTCCGTGATCCACGCCGACAGCTGGTCGGGCCGGGAGCGGGGGATCCAGTGCTTGGCGGGCAGGGTGCGCCGGGTCAGCCGGGGTGCCCACTGCTCCAGGCCGTCGTAGAGCTTCTCCGAGAGGAACGCGTCGCCCAGGGGCGTGATGAGCTGCACGGGCGCGTGTGCGTACGCGTCGGTGCGCGGGCGGCGCAGCCGGGACCGGATGTTGTCCCGGTACAGCCAGGCGCCGTGGGCCGCGTCGGCGGGCAGCGAGGCGGTCGGGTAGCCGTCGGCCGGGACCTTCTCGACGCGCTCCAGCATGCGCGGCCAGGCCTTGCCGAGCGGGCCTCGCCAGGCCAGTTCGGGCAGGGCGGGGGTGTGCAGCGCGTACACGTACCAGGACTTCGCGCCCTGGCCGAGGAGCTGGCCGATGCGGCGGGGGGTGGGGCGCCTGAGGCGGCCCGCGATCCAGTGGCCGAAGTGGTCGAGGGACGGTCCGGACATCGAGGTGAAGGAGGCGATGCGGCCCTCGGTGCGCGGGACGGTGACGAACTCCCAGGACTGCACCGAGCCCCAGTCGTGTCCGACCAGGTGCACGGGCCGGTCCGGGCTGACGGCGTCCACGACGGCAAGGAAGTCGTCCGTCAGCTTCTCCAGGGTGAACCCTCCGCGCAGCGGCTCGGGTGCCGTGGAGCGGCCGTGGCCTCGGACGTCGTAGAGGACGACGTGGAAGCGGTCGGCGAGGCGGGCGGCGACCTCGGACCAGACCTCCTTGCTGTCCGGGTAGCCGTGCACCAGGACCACGGTCGGCTGTCCGGGGTCGCCCAGTTCGGCCACGCACAGGTCGACTCCGCCGGTCCGTACCCGGCGTTCGCGCGCGTCTTCGAGCAAGGTCACTTCTCCTCCGCCCAGCGCCGCACGTGCGGCAGATCGTCGTCCAGCCAGAAGGCGCTCTGCTCGGGGTCCCGGGAGTCGGTGACGACCAGGATCTCCTCGAACTTGGCGCCCGTGCCCCGGAATCCGAGGTGGGGTTCGACCGCCCACAGGCCCGGCTGCGGCGGGTGGTCGGAGAAGCGGTACGGCGACCACAGGGGCGACCAGCCCTCCCGGTGACCGTGCAGCGCGTCGGCCGCCAGTCCCTTCAGGGACTGGGTGCCGAACCCGAACACCTGCGGTGACCAGCGGCGTTGCTTGACCCGGTCGACCTTGTGGGCGATCACGCCGAAGGGGTACGCGCGGTGCCGGTTGGCGTATCCCTGGCGGACCATGAGTCGGTCGACATCCTCGTAGATCTCGCGCAGGGACCGCCGCTCACGGACCTCGCGCAGGATCAGCTCGCGGTGCGCCTCCAGGTCGGCCATCAGCCTGTCCTGGACGGGGTTGATGCCGAGCGAGCCGGAGTAGCCGATGTCCGCGGTGTAGCCCTCGTACACCGGGGCCATGTCCAGGATGAACGGCATCCCGGGCTCCAGGCGGCGGTCGGTGGGGAAGAACTGGAGCGGAACGCGGAAGCCCGTGAACGCCGTGCGGTCCCCGAACCAGGCGAAGGGCAGGTGGAACCAGTCCCGTACGCCCCGCTCCCGCAGCCACTGGCGCTGCATCCGGGCGGCCTGCCGCTCGCTCACGCCGGGCTCCAGGCGGGCCGCGACCGCCTCCGCGCAGTCGTAGGCGAGTCGCTGGACCTGCCTGAATCCCCGCAACCGGGTGGAGAGTTCGCTGTTCACTGCTGTGGTCATGCCGCCTCGTCCCCGTCGACTGCGGTACGTGCCCGTAACGTGACACTGGCGAATGTGACAGTCATGGGAGGTTGCGTCAATAGGGCCCGGATCGGCTGTGGAAAAACCCGGCGATGTGGAAAACGGGGGCCGCGTTGTGGGACCTCAGGGTGACCCCTAGGTGCCCGTACCTCTGGAGTCTGATGCCGATGCAGCTCTGCGGGGTGACGACCGGAGTGGTCCGCGTCACTACTGTCGGGGATGTGACTGTGATCGCGACCGAAAGCCTGAGCAAGCGGTTCCCCCGGGTGACCGCGCTTGACCGGCTCTCCTTGGACGTCGGACCCGGTGTTACCGGACTCGTCGGCGCCAACGGAGCCGGCAAGTCCACCATGATCAAGATCCTGCTGGGTCTGTCCCCCGCGTCCGAGGGCCGTGCCGAAGTGCTCGGGCTCGACGTCGCGACCGAGGGCGCCGCCATCCGTGAGCGGGTCGGCTACATGCCGGAGCACGACTGCCTGCCGCCCGACGTCTCGGCCACCGAGTTCGTCGTGCACATGGCCCGCATGTCCGGCCTGCCGCCCACCGCCGCGCGGGAGCGCACCGCGGACACCCTGCGCCATGTCGGCCTGTACGAGGAGCGCTACCGCCCCATCGGCGGCTACTCCACCGGCATGAAGCAGCGCGTGAAGCTCGCCCAGGCCCTGGTGCACGACCCGCAGCTGGTCTTCCTCGACGAGCCGACCAACGGCCTGGACCCGGTCGGCCGCGACGACATGCTGGGCCTGATCCGCCGCATCTACACCGACTTCGGCATCTCGGTCCTGGTCACCTCGCACCTGCTGGGCGAGCTGGAGCGCACCTGCGACCACGTCGTCGTCATCGACGGCGGCAAGCTCCTGCGTTCCAGCTCCACCACCGACTTCACCCAGACCACGGCGACCCTCGCGGTCGAGGTCACCGACACCGACGCGCACCCGGACGGCACCCGCGCGGTGCGCGAGGCGCTGCACGCGCGCGGGGTGGAGGTCCTCGACTCCCAGAGCGGGCTGCCGGGCGCCGGCCACATCCTGCTGCTGACCGCACAGGGCGAGGAGACCTACGACGTCGTCCGGGACGTCGTCGCCGACCTCGGCCTCGGCCTGGTCCGCATGGAGCAGCGCAGGCACCACATCTCGGAAGTCTTCACGAACGAGGACGAGCAGCGGAAGGAGGCCGTCGGCCATGGCAGTTGAGCACCCGGTCACCGTCCCCTCGGGTGACCAGACCCGCATCCACAACATCGGCTACCGCACCTACGACGGGCCCCGCCTCGGCCGTTCCTACGCCACCCGCTCGCTGTACTCGCAGTCCCTGCGCGGCGCCTACGGCCTCGGCCGCTCGGTGAAGTCCAAGGTGCTGCCGATGCTGCTGTTCGTCGTGATGTGCGTGCCCGCGGCCATCATGGTGGCCGTCGCGGTCGCCACGAAGGCGAAGGACCTGCCCGTCGACTACACGCGCTACGCGATCATCATGCAGGCCGTCATCAGCTTGTACGTCGCCTCGCAGGCACCCCAGTCCGTCTCGCGCGACCTGCGCTTCAAGACCGTGCCGCTGTACTTCTCGCGGCCCATCGAGACGGCGGACTACGTACGCGCCAAGTACGCGGCGCTGGCTTCGGCGATGTTCATCCTGACCGCCGCCCCGCTGATCGTGCTCTATGTGGGCGCGCTCCTGGCCAAGCTGGATTTTGCCGACCAGACCAAGGGGTTCGGGCAGGGACTCGTCTCCGTGGCGCTGCTCTCGCTCCTCTTCGCCGGTATCGGCCTGGTGATCGCGTCGGTCACTCCGCGCCGCGGCTTCGGCATCGCGGCCGTGATCGCCGTCATGACCATCTCCTACGGCGCGGTCTCCACCCTCCAGGCCATCGCCGACGCCCAGGGCAGCTCCAGTGCCGTCCCGTGGATCGGCCTGTTCTCGCCGGTCACGCTCATCGACGGACTGCAGTCGGCGTTCCTCGGCGCGAACTCGGCGTTCCCGGGAGCGGTCGGCCCGTCGAACGGCGAGGGCGTGGTCTACGTCCTGGCCGTCCTCGGCCTGATCGCCGCGTGCTACGGCCTCCTGATGCGCCGCTACAAGAAGGTGGGACTGTGACCACGCTCCAGATCGACCATGTCTCCCGCTGGTTCGGCAACGTGGTCGCCGTCAACGACATCACCATGACGATCGGCCCCGGCGTCACCGGCCTCCTGGGCCCCAACGGCGCCGGAAAATCCACCCTCATCAACATGATGGGCGGCTTCCTCGCCCCCTCCACCGGCACCGTCACCCTCGACGGACAGCAGGTGTGGCGCAACGAGGCCATCTACCGGCACATCGGCATCGTCCCCGAGCGCGAGGCGATGTACGACTTCCTCACCGGCCGCGAATTCGTCGTCGCCAACGCCGAGCTGCACGGCCTCGGTGCCAAGGCGGCCCAGCAGGCGCTGGCCACGGTCGAGATGGAGTACGCGCAGGACCGCAAGATCTCGACGTACTCCAAGGGCATGCGCCAGCGCGTGAAGATGGCGAGCGCGCTCGTCCACGACCCCTCGCTGCTCCTGCTCGACGAGCCCTTCAACGGCATGGACCCCCGTCAGCGGATGCAGCTCATGGACCTGCTGCGGCGCATGGGCGACGAGGGCCGCACCGTGCTGTTCTCCTCGCACATCCTCGAAGAGGTCGAGCAGCTCGCCTGGCACATCGAGGTGGTCGTCGCGGGCCGGCACGCGGCCAGTGGTGACTTCCGCAAGATCCGCCGTCTGATGACCGACCGTCCGCACCGCTACCTGGTGCGTTCCAGCGACGACCGGGCCCTCGCGGCCGCGCTGATCGCCGACCCGTCGACGTCGGGCATCGAAGTCGACCTGGCGGAGGGCGCGTTGCGCATCCAGGCCGTCGACTTCGGCCGTTTCACCGCGCTGTTGCCCAAGGTCGCGCGCGACCACGGTATCCGGCTGCTCACGGTCTCGCCCTCCGACGAGTCCCTCGAGTCCGTCTTCTCGTATCTCGTCGCGGCGTAGGAGGCCCAAAGATGTACGACCCCACAGTCGCCCGACTCACCTACCGGGCCCTGCTCGGCCGCCGCCGGGCCCTCATCCTGGGCGCCCTGCCCCTGCTGCTGATCGTGATCTCCGTGATCGTGCGCGCCCTGGTCGGCGCCGACGACCAGACCGCCTCCGACCTGCTGGGCGGGCTCGCGCTCGCCACCATGGTGCCGATCATCGGCGTCATCGCGGGCACCGGCGCGATCGGCCCGGAGATCGACGACGGCTCGGTGGTGTACCTGCTGTCCAAGCCGCTCAAGCGGCCGACGATCATCTTCACCAAGCTGATCGTGGCGATCGCCGTGACGATGGTGTTCTCGGCCCTGCCGACGCTGATCGCGGGCTTCATCCTCAACGGCAACGGCCAGCAGATCGCCGTCGCCTACACGGTGGCGGCGCTGGTCTCCTCGATCGCCTACGCGGCGCTCTTCCTGCTGCTGGGCACGGTGTCCCGGCACGCGGTGGTCTTCGGTCTGGTCTACGCGCTGGTCTGGGAGGCCCTGTTCGGCTCCCTGGTCGCCGGCGCGAGGACCCTGAGCGTCCAGCAGTGGTCGCTGGCCGTGGCCCACAAGGTCGCGGGCGGGGACCTGGTCACCTCGGACGTCGGACTGCCGACGGCCACGGTGCTGCTGGTCGTGGTGACCGTCCTCGCGACCTGGTACGCGGGACAGAAGCTGCGGTCGCTGACGCTGGCCGGCGAGGAGTAGGCGCCCCTGACGTACCACTGATGTCCCGCTTACTGACAGGGACTTCACCGTTGTCCGGGCAGACTGGACAAAGGGGAACGTTCGGCTGCGAGTCGAAGGGGACGGGCATGGCGGACGACTGGGACGACCTCGTTCTGGACGAGGACTTCATACGGTCCGCGGGGACGACCGAGCCGTCTGCCCGTGCCCGGATGCTGGCGGCGCGCTGGCGTGACGAGGAGCCCGAACCGCAGCCCTGGCGCTCCGACGAGCCGCCCGCCGGGTGGTTCTTCAGCAAGCGCCGACGGCGGTGGCGGCGCCGGTAGCCTCGAACACACGGCCGCATTTAATCGGTGGCGCCCAACTGGTCGTACAGGCACAGTGGTTGTGTCCACATCGCCGGACGACATACCGGCGCCACGTTCTGGGAGAGGAGCCGGACGATGTCCCTGCACGACAGTACGTCCAGCTCCCGTCAGGGCAGCCCGCGGAGGACTCCGGTGTAGTTACGCCACCGTGGAGTCCACCCGCAGGAACCGCCCGGGGCGGCCGCTTCGAGCACGCGACGTCGCTCTCGCGTGAGGCCGCCCACCCGGAGGATTGGCCGAGAGGTAAGGCACCGGCTTGCTAAGCCGTGGTCGGGCTGGAAAGCCCGCGCACGTTCGATTCGTGCATCCTCCGCGAGACGTTGTCACTGGGACTAGACCGGGGCTTCCCGGCGAGGTGCTCCAGCAAGAAGGGCTTGGCGTCAGCCGAGCAGTCGTTCCAGTACCACCGCGATTCCGTCCTCCTCGTTGGAGGACGTCACCTCGTCGGCCACCGCCTTGAGTTCCTCGTGCGCGTCCGCCATGGCCACGGCGTACGAGGCCCAGGCGAACATCGGGATGTCGTTGGGCATGTCGCCGAAGGCGATCGTGTCCGCTGCCTTCAGTCCCAGGCGGCGGGCGGCCAAGGACAGGCCCGTGGCCTTGGACAGACCCAGCGGGAGCAGTTCGACGATGCCCTCTCCCGACATGGCGACCGTGACGAAGCCGCCCGCGGCCCGCTGGGCCGCCTCGGCCAGCTCGTCGTCCGACAGCTTCGGATGCTGTATGTAGATCTTGTTCAGCGGGGCGGCCCACAGATCCGACGCGTCCGTGAACGGCGTCGACGGCAGAGCGCCCGTCACCGCGTACCCCGGCCCGACCAGCACGTCGCCGTCGAGGCCGTCACGGCTGGCCGCCAGGTACAGCGGGCCGACCTCCGCCTCGATCTTCGCGAGGGCCACCCCGGCCAGCTGCCGGTCCAGCGTCACCGAGGTCAGCAGACGGTGCTCGCCGGCGTGGTACACCTGCGCGCCCTGGCCGCAGACCGCGAGACCGTCGTAGCCGAGGTCGTCGAGGATGTGCCGGGTCCACGGGACGCCGCGTCCGGTCACGACGATGTGGGCGGCGCCCGCCGCGGTGGCCGCGGCGAGCGCGTCACGGGTGCGCTGCGAGACCGACTCGTCGGAGCGCAGGAGCGTCCCGTCGAGGTCGGTCGCGATCAGCCGGTACGGAAAGGGCCGGCTCACTTGGCGACCGGCTCCAGCAGCTCCCGGCCGCCCAGGTACGGACGCAGCACCTCGGGCACCCGCACCGAACCGTCGGCCAGCTGGTGGTTCTCCAGGATCGCCACGATGGTGCGCGGTACGGCGCACAGCGTGCCGTTGAGCGTGGCCAGCGGCTGGACCTTCTTGCCGTCACGCATGCGCACGGACAGGCGGCGGGCCTGGAAGCCGTCGCAGTTGGAGGCCGAGGTCAGCTCGCGGTACTTGCCCTGGGTCGGGATCCACGCCTCGCAGTCGTACTTGCGGGAGGCCGAGGAGCCGAGGTCGCCCGAGGCCACGTCGATGACCTGGAACGGCAGTTCAAGACCGGTCAGCCACTGCTTCTCCCAGTCCAGGAGCCGCTTGTGCTCGTTCTCCGCGTCCTCGGGGGCGACGTACGAGAACATCTCGACCTTGTCGAACTGGTGCACGCGGAAGATGCCCCGGGTGTCCTTGCCGTAGGTGCCGGCCTCGCGGCGGAAGCACGGCGAGAAGCCGGCGTAGCGCAGCGGCAGCTTGTCGGCGTCCAGGATCTCGTCCATGTGGTACGCGGCGAGCGGGACCTCGGAGGTGCCGACCAGGTAGTAGTCGTCCTTCTCGAGGTGGTAGACGTTCTCCGCGGCCTGGCCGAGGAAGCCGGTGCCCTCCATGGCGCGCGGGCGGACCAGCGCGGGGGTGAGCATCGGGGTGAAGCCGGCCTCGGTGGCCTGCGCGATCGCCGCGTTGACCAGGGCGAGCTCCAGGAGCGCGCCGACACCGGTCAGGTAGTAGAAGCGCGAGCCGGACACCTTGGCACCGCGCTCGACGTCGATGGCGCCCAGCGCCTCGCCGAGCTCCAGGTGGTCCTTGGGCTCGAAGCCCTCGGCGCCGAAGTCGCGGATGGTGCCGTGCGTCTCCAGGACGACGAAGTCCTCCTCGCCGCCGACGGGGACGTCGGGGTGGACGAGGTTGCCGAGCTGCAGGGCGAGGCGCTTGGTCTCCTCGTCGGCGTCGTTCTGCGCTGCCTCGGCGGCTTTGACGTCGGCCTTGAGCTGCTCCGCCTTCTGGAGCAGCTCGGCGCGCTCCTCCGGAGTGGCCTTGGGGATGAGCTTGCCGAGCGACTTCTGCTCGGATCGCAGCTCGTCGAAGCGGACGCCGGACGACCTGCGCCGCTCGTCGGCAGACAGGAGGGCGTCGACGAGGGCGACGTCCTCTCCACGGGCGCGCTGGGAGGCGCGCACTCGGTCGGGGTCCTCACGGAGCAGGCGAAGGTCAATCACGCGGCCAAGGCTACCGGTGCGGGGATACGGCCCACGACTCACTATTCCGTGCCGTACCGAATCGTGTCTTACGTACCGTTATGGGCGAATTGCGCAGCGTGTCAATGAAAGGTGCTCAAGGTCCCCGGGGCGAGGCATGTGCGCGTAGTCCTGTTGACTCGACTCCCTTGTGGAGAGCGGGACTTGGCATGCGGTTGTCCACAGGAATCCACACCCCTCGAAAAGTTATCCACAGGGTGTGCGGAGGATCTGTGGATTTCGGAATTGATCACTCCGAAACCTGGGGGTCACGCTGAGGATTCCCTGTGCAAACCCGCCCTTACCCCTACTTTCGAGTGGAAAGTGGTCACCCCAAAGGATTGCCTAAAGGAAAACAGTGGACGAAGGGTGACGTGCGTGCGTGTGGACACGGATGGGTCCTGAGGGCCGATTTGTCGACAGGGTCGCCTTTTGTTGTCGACTTGTCCCCAGGTCGAGAAGCGGACCTGTGGATAACTCCTGTGGATAACTAAAATCTGCAGGTAGGACCGGCGTTAGAAGCGGCCGTCCTGGCACCGGGCCACCCAGTCCGAGGCCGCCATGAACTCCTGGTCCGAGGTGCCGGCCAGCGGCGCCCGCAGGTCCGCCGGGTCCTTGTCCGCACGCGGGTACGAACCGAGGAACCGCACCTCGCGGCAGATCCGCTTCAGCCCCATCAGCGCCTCCGCCACCCGGCGGTCGGTGATGTGGCCCTCGGCGTCGATGCAGAAGCAGTAGTTGCCGATGCCCGCGCCCGTGGGCCGGGACTGGAGCAGCATCAGGTTGATACCGCGGGTGGCGAACTCGCCGAGCAGGTCGCGCAGTCCGCCGGGGTGGTCGTCGCGCTGCCACAGCACGACGGAGGTCTTGTCGGCTCCGCTCGCTGCGGCGGGCCGGGCCGGGCGGCCGACCAGCACGAACCGCGTCTGCGCGTTCTCGGCGTCGTGGATGCCGGTCTCCAGCGCCTCAAGGCCGTACCGGGCGGCCGCGAACTCGCCGGCGAAGGCCGCGTCGTACTGGCCCTCCTGGACCAGCCGGGCCGCGTCCGCGTTCGAGGCGGCCGACTCCCAGTGGGCGTCCGGGAGGTGCTTCTTCAGCCAGTTGCGCACCTGCGGCTGGGCGGCCGGGTGCGCGGAGACCGTCTTGATGTCCGCGAGCCCGGTACCCGGCCTGACCAGCAGCGCGAAGGTGATCGACAGCAGTACTTCGCGGTAGATCATCAGCGGGGCGCCCGCGACCAGCTCGTCGAGAGTGGTCGTGATGCCGCCCTCGACCGAGTTCTCGATGGGCACGAACGCGGCCTCGGCCTCGCCCGTGCGCACCGCGTCCAGCGCGGACTGCACCGACACGTACGGGATCAGCTCCCGGGTCGCCGCCTCGGGAAGCGTCCGCAGCGCGACTTCGGTGAAGGTCCCCTCAGGGCCGAGATACGCATAGCTCGCTGGCATGACCTCACCCTAATGGCCCTTGTGGAACGGGACCCACCTGTCTCAGGAGTGCCCCTCCGCGGGGTGAAACGGCGTGACCAAGGGGCCGCACGGGGCGTTCGCGTGACCCGGTCCGCCCAGCCACCGCGGCCACGCAGCGCACCCCCCTGCATCCCACGCCCCCCTCTCACCCCTCCAGCAACCGCTGCCCCACGTACTCCCCCTCCGCCGCCCCGCCCGGCACCGCGAACAGGCCGCTCGACTCATGCCGGATGTACTGGGAGAGCGCGTCGCCGCGGTCGAGTTTGCGCTGCAGGGGGACGAAGCCGCGCAGCGGATCCGCCTGCCAGCAGACGAACAGCAGCCCCGCGTCCGGTGCGCCGTCCGCGTCGATGCCGTCGTGGTACGAGAACGGGCGGCGCAGGATGGCCGCGCCCCCGTTCTGGTCGGGCCGGGTGATCCGGGCGTGGGCGTTGACCGGGACGAGCAGATCGCCCTTGGCGTCGGTCTTCTCCAGGTCCATCGCGGTCGTCTCGGTGCCCCCGGAGAGGGCCGCGCCGTTCGCCTTCCGGCGCCCGATGACGGCCTCCTGGGTCCCCAGGGACAACTTCTCCCAGTCGTCCAGCAGCATCCGAATCCGTCGTACGACCGCATAGGAGCCGTTCGCCATCCACGCGGGCGTGCCGGATTCGGGGACGAAGACGCGCTGGGCGAAATCGGACTCGCCCGGCTTCGGATTGCGTGTGCCGTCCAGCTGGCCCATGAGGTTGCGGGCCGTCATGGGGTGGGCCGTGGCTCCCGGGGTGCGGTTGAAGCCGTTCATCTGCCAGCGGACCTTCGCCGCGCTGCCCGCGTCCTTCTGGACCGCGCGCAGGGCGTGGAAGGCGACCAGGGCGTCGTCGGCGCCGATCTGCACCCACAGATCGCCGTTGCTGCGGGCCTTGTCGAGCTGGTCGGAGGAGAAGTCGGGCAGGGGGTCTAGGGCTACGGGACGCTGCTTCTCCAGCCCGGTGCGGGAGAAGAAGCCGTGCCCGAAGCCGAAGGTCAGCGTCAGTGAGGAGGGTCCGGCGTCCCGGGCGACATCCGTGTCGTGGGACCCGGTGGCCTCCCCGGCCATCAGCCGCCGAGCCGTCTCCGACCAGCGGCGCAGCAGCGCGGCGGCCTCCTTGCGACCGGCCCCTGCCGCGAGGTCGAAGGCGACGAGATGGCCGCGGGCCTGGAGGCCGTCGGTGATGCCGGGCTGATGTTTCCCGTGAAACATCACCTCGTCGCTGCCGACCGAGGTCAGCGGAGTCGCCCCGGCGGGTGCGGCGGCGTACCCCACGGCTCCGCCGGCCGCGCCGAGGACGAGCCCGGTGGCGCCGGCGGTGCCGAGCAGGGCGCGGCGAGAGATGCCCTGCCCCGAGGCGGGCCCGTCTTCCGTGGCGGCGCCTTCGGCGACGACGGGAAGGGACTGTTCAGCCATGGTGCGGTTCAGCCGATCTGCGCGTTCTTGGAGACGGTGGTCTGGTCGATGTCGGAGGTCCGCACGGTCACGGCGACCTTCCAGTCGCCCGCCATGGGGATCTGCACGTTGCTCGCCGACCAGTGGCCCGTGGCGATGCGGTCGGGGGTGACGGCGAGCGGCCCGATCTTCTTGGCCTCCAGGGTGAGGGCGACCTTCACCTCGGGGATGTCGAAGGCGCGGCCGTTGGGCCGCTGGACGTAGACGTGCATCTCGTTGCCGCCCACGCGCGCGGGGTCGAAGTCGACCGTCACGACGCCCTTGCCGTCCGTGCCGCCGGTGTCGAAGGACATGTCCAGGGTCACCGCCCCGGACCCGGCCGTCGAGGACGAGGAGGACGAGGAGGACGAGGAGGAGGCCGCCTTGGCCGCCTTGGCGTCCTGCTCCGTACGGCCGGGCTCGGTCTGCGTCAGCACGGTCGTGACCGCCAGCAGGACGACCGCGACCCCCGCCTCGGCGAGCACCGAGCGCCGCAGCCCGAACCGGTTCGGATCCGCGTCCCGTGTCCGCTTCTGCCGCGCGGTGTCCATCGCCGCCTGCTGCCGGGCGAGCTGAGCGGCCCGCTTGGAGTCACCTGCGCCCTTGGAACCGGCCCCCTTGGACTTGCCGGAGCCGGAGGCACTCGCAGTGACCCGCTCCTTCTGCTGCACCCGCTTGCTCCGCTGCACGACCGTGTCCGCGAGCTGCGCCGTCCACCTCCGGGAGATGAACGCGATGCCGACCAGCAGCGCCACCAGCCCGATCTTGACCAGCAGCAGCTGCCCGTACCGGGTCTCGGTGAACGCCGACCAGGAGCCGAGTTGCCGCCACGACTGGTACACGCCGGTCGCGACGAGTGCGACGACGCTGCCGAAGGCGACCTGGGAGAACCGCCGTACGGCGGCCGACTCGACCGGCGCCTCGGAGCGGTACAGCGCGACGAGCAGCGCGGTCAGCCCGCCGAGCCAGACGGCGACGGCCAGCAGGTGGACGACGTCGACGGGCATCGCGATGCCCGCCTGGAGGCCGACGGAGGCGTGCTCGGCCATCGCCCAGCTCGCCGCGAGCCCGGCCGCGACGACGGTCCCGCCGATCGCGAGCCCGAAGGTGAGGTCCCGCTTCTCCTCGTCCTCGCGCTTGTCATAGGCCCCGAAGAGCACGGAGATGAACAGGGCCGCCGCCGCGAGCAGCAGCAGCCGGGAGACGAGGGCAGCGCCCGCCTTGGTCTCGAGGACGTTCCCGAGCAGGTCCAGGTCGAAGATGTCCCCGACCTTCCCGGAGCCCGTGTAGGAGCCGCGCAGCAGGAGCAGCAGCAGGGTGGCCGCGGTGAGCGTGAGCCAGCCGCCGACGACGAGCCGCTGCATGGGCCGTACTCCGGCGCCGCGCTGCCAGCAGCCGAGCACGAAGGCGGCGCCGCCGACCAGCACGATGAAGCCGGCGTACGACATGTACCGCCCGAAGCCGTACAGCCAGCCGACGACCCCGCCGCCCGCGGTGTCCCCGGAGACGGAGACGGAGGTGACGGAGGGCGCGCCGATGGAGAAGGTGAAGGCACCGGCGACGGGATGGCTGTCGGCGGAGACGACCTGGTAGGTGACGGTGTAGGTGCCGTCGGGCAGCCCGCTGTGGAGTTTCACGGCGTACGTCGTGCCGCTGACCTCGGACGGCTTGCCCTGCTGGACGGCCTTGCCCTTGGGGTCGAGGACCCGCAGTGAGTCGTTCGACAGGGCGACCTTCTCGGAGAAGGTCAGCGAGACCTGGTCGGGCGCCTTGTCGACCACCACCCCCTGCTGGGGGTCGCTGCCGGTGAGCGCGGCGTGCGCCGAGGCCGGCCCGGCCGTGGTCAGCAGCAGGCCGCACGCGGCCAGGAGCAGCAGTACCAGGGTCCGGACGCGGGGGGCGATGGTCTGCGTCAAGGTGGTCCCTCCCTCAGTGTCCGGTCATGGGGACGTAGGTCGCCGACTTCACCGGCATCTTCACGACGACGGGGTCGGACTTGGCGAAGTGCAGTTCGACGGTGACCGTCCCACCCTGCTTCGGAGTCTGCTTCAGCTTCTCGAACATCAGATGGTTGGCACCGCTTTTGAACACGAGTTGACCGTGGGCCGGGACGGGCAGGCGGGAGACCTGCTCCATCGCGCCGCCGGTGGTCTCGTGCATCGTGATCTCGCCGTCGTCACTGGTGACCGAGGTCAACTCGTCCTTCGACGAGCCCGGGTTGGAGATGGTCAGGTACCCGGCGGCCATGTCGGCGGAGACGGGCTGCGGGATGTAGGCGCCGGAGACGCTGAGGCCTCCCGAGGAGGCGCCGGAGTCCGAACAGCCGGCCAGCAGCAGGGCCGCCCCCGTCAGGACGGCGAGCCCGGTGGAGGTACGTTTCACGGGTTCTGCCCCTTGATCAGCTTGGGCAGGTCCTTGGTGTAGTCGTCGACGGTGGCGTCCTCGCCGTAGAGGACGTATCCCTGGTCGGTCTTCGGGGAGAAGGCGACGACCTGGGTGCCGTGCACCGAGACGGTCTTGCCGGTCTTCTTGTCCTTGTGGGTCGGCTCGATGGAGATGCCGACGGAGCGGGCGCTCGCCTGGATGGTGGCGAAGTCGCCGGTCAGGCCCACGAACTGGGTGTCGATGCCCTTGAGCCACTTGCCGAGCTCGGCGGGGGTGTCGCGGGCCGGGTCGGTGGTGACGAAGACGACGGTCAGCTTGTCCTGCTCGGACTTGGGCAGCTGCTTCTTCGCGACGGCGATGTTGTTCATCGTCAGCGGGCAGATGTCGGGGCAGTGGGTGTAGCCGAAGTAGATCAGCGTCGGCCTGCCCTTCGTCTCCTTGCGCAGGTCGTACTTCCCGTCCTTGGTGTCGGTGAGGACCAGGTCCGGCTTCTCGAAGGGCTGGTCGAGGACGGTGGCCGCCTTGTCCGAGCCGGCCTCCTCCGAGACCACGGACACGGGCGAGCCGTTGTCGTCACCGCTGCCGCAGGCGGAGAGGGTCAGGGTGGCGGCGGCGACCAGCGCGGCCGCGGCGAACATCTTCTTGCGCATATCAAAATGTCCCAGATGTAAGTTTTTTCCGGTGCGCGCCGGGGCCGTACGGACCCCGGCGCGCGTCCGCGAGAACAGGGTCAGGCGTCGCTGCGCCGGCGGCCGGCGAGCACGCCGTAGGCCACGCCCAGCGCGCCGACGACGATGCCGACCACGCCGAGGACGCGGGCGGTGGTGTCACTGCTGTCGCCGTCCTCGGACCCGGTGCTCGCGGCGGCGTTCTCGGTCTTGGCGTCCGCCTCCTCGGCGGCCGACGAGCCGTGGTGTCCGCCCTCGGAGGCCGCGGACAGGGCGAGCACGGGAGCCGGCGTCTCGGGCTCCTCCGCGCCGTCCTCCTGGACCTCGATCCAGCGCACGACCTCCTTGTTGGAGTACGTCTGGACCGCCTTGAAGACCAGTTCGTCGGCGTCCTCGGGCAGGGCGCCGACGGAGACCGGGAACTTCTCGAAGTAGCCGGGCCGGATGCCGCCGTCCTTGCCGGTGGCGGTCCAGGTGACCTTGGAGACGGCCTCGGTGATCTGCTCGCCGTGCAGGGTGAGCGGCTTGGCGAGCTTGGACTTGGTGACCTCGATCTTCCAGCCCGGCATCGACTCCGGCATGACGGAGGCCAGCGGGTGGTCGGCCGGCAAGGTGACCTCGAGCTTGGTGGTCGAGGCGTTGTCGCGCTCGTTGGGAACCTTGAAGTCCACGACCGCGTAACCGCCCTTGGCGGCGGTGCCCTCGGCCTGCACGCTGACATGTGCGAACGCGGGTGAGGACAGGATGACGACGGCGGTGGCGGCGACGGCACCGGTGGCGGCGAGACGAGAAGCCTTCATGAAGAGCACTCCGCTTCGAGAGGGATACCTGTGACGAGGGATACGCGTGCGCACACGCGCGGGCCGCACGACGGCGGCCCTCATCCAGGTCTCCTCGGGAACAGGTCCTTCAGGAAGTTCGCGAAGTGGAGTGGTGGTCGCGTCGCGTCAGGCGGCGAGAAGGAGTCCGGCGGCGGCCGGCGGGCCGCGCCGGATCACCGTGTGCTGGAGTGCCGCCGTACGCGGTCGGGGCGGCGCGAGCGACGCCGTGAGCGGGGCGCGCGGCCCGGCGTCAGGCGCCCCCGGCAGCCCCGCACGCAGGGCACGCACCAGCGCGAGCGCCCCGCGCAGGGACCGTACGAGCGCTCCTTCGGCGACCGAATGCGCCGAGCACGTGGACAGTTCGGCGAGCCGCAGCAGCGCCAGGTCCCCGTGTCGCAGCAGCCACCCGGCGGCGACGGCCGCGAGGACGTGCCCGAGGATCATCGGCAGGGACGGCCACACGGAGGTGCCGGCCATGGCCTCGGCCGGATGGTGCGTCACCCCGGTCGTCCCGGGGTACAGCCGCGCCTCGGTGAGGACCTTCTGTGCCTGCGCCGGGCTGATCGCCGCGGCGGTGGTCCCGCACAGCAGCCGCGCGGCCTGCTGGACCAGAGCGGTGTCGGACGCCGGCGGCATCGACGACATCGTCATCGTGGCCGTGCCGTGCTGGCCGAGCCCGAAGAGCACATGCAGCACGGTCTGTCCGACCGCGAGCAGCGTCGCGATCCCCGGCAGCGAACGCGCGCGCCCGGCGAGAGGTGCCACGACGAGAACGACCCCGACGAACCCCGCGCCGAGCGTCCACAGCGGAACCGTGGCGCAGGAGGCGATCGAGTGACCGGCCGCGGCCAGCACGACGCAGACCGCGGCGAACACCGCGGCCCGCAGAACCCGGAGATCTCCTCCGGAGCGCGCGTGGGGGGCAGTCATGGCGGGCTCATCATCGCACTGGGCTTATGAGCGCCATACGGCAGGTCCACAAGATGACGTACGGGGTGTACGACCGGAAGGTCACTTCTGGTGCGCACTGCCCCACATACACCGTTCGTTGTGCCCAACGCATCGCCCATATGGGCGGCATCACGTCAACGATGTGCTTACACCGGGGCGCGCGCGGCAATACGTAACGGTATGTCGAGCCGCAGCCAGGAGGCTGGAGCATGAGCATCTGGTGGTCACTCCATTTGCGGCGCGAGGCTGCGAGCGTTCCCCTCGCCCGGCGTCTGCTGCTCGGCACCATGGAGACCGCGGGCGTCGACCCGGACGTCTCCTACGACCTCTCCCTCGCCCTCAGCGAGGCCTGTGCCAACGCGGTGGAGCACGGCGGGGAGAGCGGGCGGCAGGACTCCACGGCGGCCTACCGGGTCACCGCCTACCTCGACGGCGAGAAGTGCCGTATCGAGGTCACCGACTCCGGCCCGGGCTTCCCGCCGGTGCGGCCCCGCCCCACCCCCGTGGAGGCGGAGAGCGGCCGGGGCCTCGGTCTCATCCAGGAACTCGCCGACCACGTCCAGATCGGCAACAAGCCGGGCCGCGGCGCCGTGGTGAGCTTCGACAAGATCCTCAAGTGGCGGGAGGACGCTCCGCTGATGGCGGTGTGATCCGACGTCATGACTCCGGGGGGTTCCGGTCTGCATACTGACCGGTGCCGGTTGGTCTGTTGCCGAAAGTCACGGGAACGCCGGCCGTGGGGGGACTGCGGATGGCGCGGACTGTATGCACGAGGGACGGGCGGCGGCTGTCGGTCGAGGAGCGGGGCGATCCGAAAGGCCGCCCGGTCTTCCTGCTGCACGGCACCCCGGGCAGCAGGCTCGGCCCCGCCCCGCGGCCGTCGGTGCTCTACCGCATGGGAATCCGGCTGATCACCTTCGACCGGCCTGGATACGGCGGTTCGGACCGCAGCCTCGGCCGTACGGTGAGCGCGGCGGCCGAGGACGTGCGCCTGATCGCCGACGCGCTGGGGATCGGCCGGTTCGGAGTGGTGGGCCGCTCAGGCGGTGCCCCGCACGCGCTCGCCTGCGCGGCACTGCTCCCCGAGCGCACCGCACGGGTCGGCGCCCTGGTCGGGCTCGCCCCTCAGGACGCCGCCGACCTCGACTGGTTCGACGGCATGACCGAGGCCAATGTCCATGCCTACGTCAACGCGGCCGCGGGCCGGCACCGGCTCACCGCCACGCTGGGAAGACGCTCACTGACGATCCGCGCCGATCCGGCGGCCTCCGTCGCCGAGATGCGCAGCGGGCTGCCCGAGTCGGACCGCCGGATCTTCGCGGACGCCGGCATCCAGGCCATGCTGGAGCGCAACTTCGCCGAGGGCCTGCGCAGTTCCGCCGACGGCTGGGTGGACGACGTCATGGCGTTCAGTACCGGCTGGGGCTTCGAGCTGTCGGGCATCGACGCCCCCGTCTTTCTCTGGCACGGCGAGGAGGACATCTTCGCCCCCGTGGAACACACCCGCTGGCTCGGCCGCAACATCCCCGGGGCCCGCGTCGAGGTGGAACGCGGCGCCGCCCACTTCGGGGCACTGCGCGTGATGACCCGCATCATCGGCTGGGCCGCCCGACTCGACGGGTGACGACGGCCGCGGCATCAACACCCAGCCACGACGGCCGCGGCGTCGGCACCGGCGCATGACAGCGCGGGGCCCCCGCCCCGCGCCACCCCGGATCACACCTGTTGCGGCTCCAGATCCCGATCGATCCGCTGCCATGCGGTCGCTGCCTCACTGAGCGGATGGGTCTCGCCCAGCCGCTGGATCAGATCGGTCTCCGCGTCCTGGTGGAGTCGGGTGGCCTCCTTGTCCCGGCCCAGGTCGCGGAGGGTGATCGCCAGGTTGGCCATGCTGCTGAGGACATCGGGGTGGGTGGGCCCGAGCCGGGCGCGCAGCCCGGTCAGAGCCGGCCGCTCCCAGTGCTCGGCCTCTTCGAGGCGACCGAGGTCGGCCAGCGCGTTGGCCAGGCTGGTCCCCGCGCTCAGAGCGGCCGGGTGATCGCCGCCGAGGGCCGCCGCGAGGGCGGTGTGGGCCTGTTCGGCCAGGTCCGCGGCCTTCTGCGCATCGCCGAGGGCCCGGTGGTAGGTCGCCAGGTTGTTGATGCAGAACATCGTGAACGGGTGGTCGGGGCCGAAGGAGTTCCGATACCCCTCCAGCACCTCCTCGACCTGCCGTACGGCCCGCGCAGCACCCTGCTCGGGATCGGTGGCGAGGTAGTCGGCGGCGAGGTTGAGCTGACAGGCCAGTTCCTCGGGAATGGAGCGGCCGTACCGGTCGCGGTAGCGGGTGTGGGTCTCCCAGGTCTGCTCGCTCAGCTGCAGCGCCTCCGCGGACCGGCCGGCCTTGCGCAGGGACACGGCGAGGCTCTTGTCGACCCGCAGCACCTCCGGCACGTACGGGTTGAGCACCTGGCCGAAGAGCTCGCGCACCTGACGCAGGATCTCCACCGACTCGTCGTACTCGCCGAGCTCCCTCAGGTCGCGGGCGTAGTGGCTGCGGGTGGTGAGTGTGTAGGGGTGCAGCGGGCCGACCAGCGCGGTGCGGCGGCGCACGGTGTCCTCGTCGAGCCGCCGGGCGGCCTCGCTGTCCCCGGTGAGGCGGTGGTCGATGGCCAGATTGTTGGCGGAGCGGAGGGTTCGGGAGTGGTCCTCGCCGAAGATCTCGCGGAATCCGTTGTAGTTGCGCTGGTCCAGCTCCAGTGCCTCGTTGAAGCGGCCGAGCGCCCGCAGGTCGGCGGCCACGTTGCCGGAAGTGATGAGCAGGGACGGGTGGCCCTCGTCGAGGAGCCTGCGCTGCCGGGCCAGGGTGTCCTCGTCCATCTCCCGGGCGGCCTGGTACTCACCCTGGGAGCGCAGGATGTTGGCCAGCTCGAATCGGAGGTTGAGTATCTGCTCGTCGTTGGAGTCCGGGAACTCGGTGCTCCAGAACTCGTCGAGCTGGGAACCCAGGGTGCGGGCGAGGTGCAGTTCGCCGCGCTTCCACAGGTAGCGCATGCGGTCCACCATCAGCTGCCGGGGCTCCTCCTCCGCGCACTCGCGGATGTTGGAGGGGACGAGGTGCGGCCAGATCACCTCGAACTCGGGCCACTTGGCGGGGTCGTCCACCGCGTCCTCGGAGGGCCGTATGGCGGCGAGGATGCGGTGCACCTCGTGGACGGTGTCCTCGGCCACCTGCGGGTCCATGCTGTCGCGCACCGCGGCCTGCACCAGCCGGTGCACCTGGATGGAGTTGTCGGAGGCGTCCACCTTGGCCAGCGCGAACCTGTTCAGCGCCTGGGTGACCTTGCCGAGCATGTACCTCGCGCGCAGGTCCTTGTCGTAGGGCAGCAGCGCCCTGATCATCGCGTCGCTGCCGACGAGGGCCATCGAGATCGGCTCGGCGGACAGGAAGCTGCACAGTTCGAGCAGCCGGGCCGCCGCGGGTGACTCGTGACGCAGCCGGGTGACGGAGATGTTCCAGGTGGCGCCCACGGAGGACGGGTACTCCACGGCGTTGACGGCGGCCTGGACCGACAGCACCTGGGTGCTCTGCTCACGCAGCTGCTCGATGTACTCCCCCACGGGCGTGGCCGTCGTGGCCAGCCAGGCCGCCGCGACCTCGATCGCCAGGGGCAGGTCGCCGACCGCGTCGGCCACCAGGGCCGCGTCCTCCTCGCGCAGTCCCGGCACCCGTCCGGTGAGGTGCTCGACGCTCTCCTCCCGGGTGAAGACCTCGACCTCCACCGTCCGGACCTGGGTCGAGGCCGGCTTGGTGCGGGTGGTGACCAGGAGGTGGCCGTAGACGTCGTCGGGGATCGGGCCGGTCTGGTCGCTGAAGCGGTTCAGCACGTCGTCCAGGTCCTCGACGTTGTCGAAGACCAGCAGCCAGCGCTTGTACGGGTGGCCGGCCCGCAGGGCCTGAAGCGCGGCCACGGCGGCCTCGGACACGTCGTCGCCGATGCCCGGGGCGAGCCGTCGGCCGAGGTCGGCGAGTTTGGGCGCGACCAGGTCGGGCTGTTCGGCGTCCACCCACCACACCAGGTCGTAGTCGGGCTTGAAGCGGTTGGCGTACTCGCGTGCCAGCTGGGTCTTGCCCACCCCGCCGAGCCCGTGCAGCACCTGGGGCAGCCGCCCCCCGGACGCGCCGGTGACGAACTGGTGGCGCACCTGTTCCAGGATCGAGGAGCGGCCGGTGAAGAACGGATAGCGGGGCTGGACGTTGGACACGCTCGTGCTGCTGTTGGGAAAGCGCGCGCCGTGCGGGTGGGCGGCCGGCTGCGGCGAGCTGGGCCGGCCCAGGCCGGTGAGCAGCTGGGTCGCCGCCGTCTCCTCGTCCAGCCGGGCCAGATCGATGGTGCTGCCCCGGTTCGCGTACGGAATCTGCTGTACGTCCCCGACCCGCAGGGCGACCGGCTGGTGCTGGTGCGGACCGCCCGAGTGCACCGTGGCCTCCCAGGCGGCCTGGGCCGTCCGGGAACCGAGGAAGGCGGGGGAGACCACGGCGAGCACCCGCTGCGAGCCGCCGGCCAGCGCCTCCGCGCCGACCTCCAGGGTCGTCATCGACCGCACGTCCTGGGAGGCCACCTCGAAGCGCGCCTCGCGCAGCACCGCCTCCAGCCAGTCCACCCACATCCGGTCCTCGGAGACGTACTGGAGCAGCAGTTTCGACGGCGGCAGGGGGCGGCGGCGGGTGTAGGCCGAGACGTACTGGTTGCGCTTGACCTCGTTGAGGGGCGGCAGGGAGGTCACCCGACCGGCGGTGACGACGGAGGTCAGCCGCTCGCAGGCGGTCAGCATGGAACTGGCGACCTTGGGCGGGTCACCGAAGGGGGCGAGGATCTCCTCGTAGGCGTAGTAGGGGCGGTAGGGAATCTCCACCGAACCCCAGTAGGCGGTGAGTTCCTCGGGGTCCATGCCGCTGGGCAGGCCGTCGAAGCGCTCACGGGCCAGTGCGCGTCCGGCGTCGACCTTGTCCTTCTCGCCGTCGTCGATGCGCATGGCGACCGGCAGGATCCGGATCCCTTTGTCGCCGTAGCGCTCCTCGATGTCCTGGGCGACCGCGGCGGCGCCCTCGATGCTCTGGTCGCTGAGTGTGTAGCAGACCACCAGGGTGCTGGGCATCTGCACGGTGCAGATGTCGGCGAGGTCGCTGTGGCCGGTACGGCTGTCGATCAGGGTGAAGTCGTAGTACCGCTCCATGTCCGAGCGCATCGCGTCGAAGAACTGACCGCCGCCGTAGCTGCTGTAGAAGCTGTCCCAGTCCATGTTGCCGACGATCGGGTAGTCGCGGTGGCGCATGCCCGCCGACAGGAAGTCCAGGCTGCCGGGCTCCGGGAAGTTCCACTCCAGGGAGATGGCGTGGGGGCGCACCCGGGCGTAGCGGCGGTGCCAGTCCGGTTCGCGGTCGGGCAGGTCACGCAGTGCTTCGCGGCGGTAGTCGTCGATCAGGTTGACCAGGCCCGGAGTGGCCCGCAGTAAGGAGGGCTTCAGGAACGGGTGGAAGAACCTGTGCAGGCCCGGGGCTTCGAGATCCCAGTCGACAGCGAGCACGCGGTAGCCGTTGGCGGCCAGGATCCAGGCCACGTTGGCGAGGGCCATCGTCCGGCCGGTACCGCCCTTGTACGAGTAGAAGGTGATCACTGAACCCTTGCGGTTCTCGGTCATGGCGCCCTCCGCTGTGTCGGCCTTGCTCTTCCCTCGTGCCGTACGTGCCGGGTCCCGCGGGCGGGTCCGCGCGGGTGCCCCGGCCTCGCGCTCAGACGTGGTGTCCCAGCCTGGGCAGCCGCGGGGGTTCGATGGGTGGCCCCTTCGGCGGATAGGTCCTCGCATGGGACTCGTAGTAGTTGACCGCCTGCCGTACGGCCTTCTGGAGTTCGAGCTGGAAGGCTTCGAGGGTGCGTATGGCACCGCCGGACGAGCGGTGGCCCGAACCGACCAACTGGCGTGCGGCCAGCACCCGGTCGGTGAGCTCCTGCAACTGCCGGTCCCGCTCCGGGGAGATCGCGTCGTCCCTGTGCTGGGGGATCAACACGCTGATCCAGGGCCGCTGCTGCTCGGCCAGTTGCGCCATGAGTTCCTTCACGCGCGGGGAGTTGAGGGCCCACCGGTCGAGCAGCAGCAGGGCGGGCGCGGTGGGCGGGCCCATGGTGAGGAGGCGGTCGGCCTCGTTCTCGAAGTCGCTGACGGTGACCCGGTAGTTCATGGCCCTGACAAGGTCGGCGGCGTGTTCCGCGAGCGAGCGCGTCGACACCGGGTGGTAGGGGTTCCACTCGAGCGGGGTGTCCCCGTAGTAGTCGGGCACCCGGCCCGGCGGCAGGTCCGACCGGGAGCGGGCGATCACCGTGACGTCGAACTCGGGCGGGTGAGCGCCGTCGCCGAAGGCGCTGGGCAGCGACTCGTACTGCCGGTAGACCTGCCCCTCCTCCAGGTTTATGGCCCTGCTGGCGCGCACGATCCGCTGTGCCAGCCGGTAGACGGCGAGTTCGTACTGGTCTTTGAGATAGCTGAGCTTGGTCAGCCCGTAGAAACCCTCCGCGGCGTAGTCGTCCCCGAAGTCCCCGTGCTGGAACTGCAGGTCCTTGGCCACCTGGGGAAGCTGGGCGAGTTCGACGGGAACCCATAACGCCGGGACGATGGCGCTCTCGCGCGATTCCCCGCGAAGAGTGCGGCGGTAGATCTCCCGCTGCGAGAACGCCCACCACTCACGGCCGCACTGTTCGCTGATGAAGTACCGGGGCGAGTACAGCGGCACGAACACCTGGCAGCGGGCGAGGTTCTCCGACAACTCGTCCGTCCACCGCGTTCCCAGCGCGATCCCCTGGTCCAGAAAGCCGGCCCTGGCGCCCACCGGTAACGACGTCATCTCCAGGATGTGCGCGCACAGGCCGTCGTACAGCTTCTTCACCCATGCGTTGGGCCCGGCGATCTCGGAGTCGTTGCGCGGTGTATGCGCGTAACTGAGGAAAAAGTACGGCCGCCCATTCCTGGGGTCCTCTGAGTCCCCTCGCACGAATACCCCCGATACGCCGCCGACGGAGCTTCAGTGTAGGAACCAGCGCCTCATCAGCGGAACGGTACGGCGAAGTCGACTGCGGGCCGCCGATATGCCGGGGTCTCAGTCAACTCCCCGGCACCGTGCGTCCCTTGTGGTCCCCCGCTGTTCTGCGGGCGCTGATCAGCGCGTCGGGGCGCACCGGATCCGTCAGCCGTGCCGACACGGTCTCCCCCATGGCCGACACGAATCGTTCGCCCAGTTCTGTCAGAGCTCCGGAGCCGGCGAGTGTGTCCACCGCCTCCGCGGTCTGCTCGCGCCACCGGGCGAACCGGACTTCGGCCTCGCGCGCCTCGGTGCCGTCCGCGGTCCGTCGCAGGGCGCGCCAGTAGTCGACGACGGCGATGTGCGCGTACGTCCCCTGCAACAGCCCTTCCAGCGGGCGGGGATCCGGACGCCAGGGGGCGTAGAAGAGCTGCTCGCAGGTGGGGTCGTAGAGGTCCATGAGATCGAGTACGGCGCCGAGCTTGACGTGCTGGAATTCGTGGACCAGCAGACACGCCAGGGTCTGAGGTGTGTCCGGCCGGGCGATGCCGACCGCGCCGAAGGCGTCCCGGGCCGCCGAGCTGATGTCCGCGCCCGTGGCGGACTCCCGCAACGGGGTCACGGTGTTCAGGCCTGCGGCGAGTCCGGGTGCGTACGCGGGCAGTTCACGCCGGATCCACTCCCACGCGGCGGCGAGATGGTCGCGCCAGTCCTCGGCCGCCGAGGGGGACAACCGCGTCCGCACGGGGTAGCCGTGGGCGTCCCGCCAGGGGTCCGTGTCCTCCAGAGCGACGGCCCAGCCCGGCAGTTCGAACCGGTGCCGGGCCCACCAGGCGGGATCCGCACCGGACTTGCGGCCCACGGTGTGCGCCCGCTCTCCGACCCGGACCGTGAAGCCCTCGTCCGCGCCCCCGGTGACCTGCGCCCGAGTCGCGTCCCCCACGACGAACGCGCCCAGCGTCGGCAGCCGCAGCACCCCGGAACCGGTCGGCACGGTCACGGTGCCTTCGCGCCCGGCCCGCACCAGTGCCGCCGCGGCGAGTTCCGCGACCCCGCGCATCGCGATCCGGCCGGCTTCCCCGTCACCGCGCAGCGCGCGCTGTGCCCAGGGGCGCAGGTAGGGGTGGGCCAGTACGGCGTCCACCGACTCGGGAGCCTCCGCGTCGAGGACCGAGAGGGTCTCCCAGGCCGCCGAACCGGTCGCGCTGTGCGCGCTCTCGTGCCAGACGGCGGCGAGGAGTTCGCGGTTGACGGTGAGTTCGTGCCGGACCAGCAGTTCCACGGCTTCGGCGCCACCGAAGCCGGTGGCGAGCTCGTCGAGGTGCGCTTCGTCCAGGGGGAGTTGCGGCATCGGCGTCTTCTGGGCTTCCCTGTCGCGGATCCCGGTGATGAGCTGTTTCAGGTCGGCGCAGTACACGGACGGGTTCATGAACCCGCCGGCACCGCTCCCGGAGCGGTAGCGGTGCGCGTACAGCCCGCCACCGCACGAGCGGACGACCGGACAGTCACGGCAGGTCTCGCACAGTCCGTCCAGTCCCAGCTGCCGGGCCACGATGCCGGGGTGTACGGCCATCTCGTCCAGGGAGTTGGCGTGCACGTCCATGCCGGTGCCGGGTGCTCCGTCGTACGCGGTCTTCAGCGAGTCCGCCTGTTCGAGCGCGCCGTCGGTCTCGATGACCGCCAGTTCCACCGGGGCCAGTCCGAGGGACTCGGTGAGGCTGCTCGCTCCGCGCAGGGTGCGCAGGACGGAGTCGAGAACCCGTACTCCCATGGGTCGGCCCGCGGCGGTCCAGCGGTCGTGGACCCGCAGGAGCCAGTCGCCGTACGAGGTGGCCGAGGCGCTGTCCTCCGGGCGCGCCGGGGGCTCGTCCCAGGTGGCGTGGGGGAGCAGGAAGTCGATGCGGGGCGGGGTGAGTCCGGCCAGGGCGTCGTAGACGGTGACCGGGTCGTTGCGCAGATCGACCGTGCAGAGGAGTCCGGCGAAGAGGTGCCGGTAGCGAGGGCTGTTGAGCAGGTCGATCGCGCGCAGGACCTGGGCGTGACTGCTGCGGCCGTTGCGATAGCGGCGGTGCAGGTCGTTGGCGGCGCGGTCGCCGTCGAGCGAGACGCCGACCTTGATGTCGAACTCCGCGAACAGGTCGCAGAACTTTTCGTCGAGGGTGACGCCGTTGGTGTGGATGCGCAGGTCGAGTGCGCAGATGCCGGACAGGGCGGTATGCAGGCTCTGCGCCGCCAGCCGGAGCCTTTCCCGGCCGGCGAGGAGGGGCTCCCCGCCGTGCAGGACGACGTGAACGGTGTCCAGGCGGTGGGTTCGGGCGTGGTCGGCGATGCGCCGGGCGGCGATGTCCAGCACCGCACCGGAGATCACCGTGGGGCGGCCTCGCCAGCTCTGGTCTGCGTGTTCGAACACATAGCAGTGATCGCATGCGAGATCACAGCGGCTGTGCATCTTCAGCACGAACTGGCTCAGTGGGTGCGGCGACGGGTCCATCAGCGCACTGCGCGTTCCCTGCCCGAGGGGGCGGAGGTCAGACGGCCGACTGGAACGCGGCGACCGAGACCCGCGCGGGTCCGCGGTCGGGGGTGCCGTGCGACACGACACGGGTGAGGGCACCGGACCTGAGGCCGTCCGTACGAGCGGCGAGCCGCACCAAGGGGACCCGCTCCCCGGAGGTCGACTGCTTTCCCGGCTCGCCGGAGATGGTGGTGGTGGGCGTGTTCATGGACGAACCTCGATCTTCCGTGTGCCCGCTGGTCTGCGAATGGACAAGGAACGGTCCACGCAAGGCGGATATTACGGACATTCGGAGCGTCCCGCGCGCGAACACGCTCATGGGGGTGAACGACCCCGGAGCAGGGGTCGCAGGGCAGATATGAAACCACAACACAGCCCAACTGCGTTCCCCTCAATGTGAGTTGCGCATGTCAGTGCCCGCCTTCGGTCCTCCGCCTTCGAGGGGGGCTGAGCGGTGACGATGAACCCAGAGTTGTTCCGGTAGGAAGACAAGGGGAACGCAGTCGGTTCCGCCCTCAAGATCTCTTTGTGAAGATTTTACTCTATTCGAGGATTTGGGGGGACGGCGGAGCCCCGCGCGGAATTCACCCGTCCGAGGCACGACTTCGCGCCCGCTTCAGACTTGCCGGATTCAACAGCTCCCGCACAGCGTCCCCTCAAGGTCCTGACGGCCATGGTTCCTAAGTTCCGGCCCATGACGGGAAACCACAGGAACTCCGGCCTCACCCGGCGCCGCGCCCTCGCGGTGACCGGCGGGACGGTCGCGGCGGGCGGGCTCGCCGTCACCGGGTACCAGTCGGCGTTCGACGGTGCCCTGGTCAGGAAGGACATCACCGAGGGCAAGAGCGGGGTCCCGCTGACGCTGCGGCTGACCGTCGTGGACGCCACCGACGGCTGCACCCCGGTCAAGGGCGCGGCCGTGGAGATCTGGCACTGCGACGCCTGGGGCTACTACTCCGGCTACACCACCGCCGACCCCGGCGGCTCGGCGCCCCCGGAGAGCGAGGACGGCTCGACCGCGAACGACGCCACCTACCTGCGCGGCTACCAGATCGCGAACGCCAACGGGGTGGTGAGGTTCGAGACGATCTTCCCGGGCTGGTACACCCCGCGCACCTGCCACATCCACGTGAAGGTGCACACCGGCGGCGAGAAGGAGGACGGCACCTACGAGGGCGGCAAGGTCAGCTACACCGGCCAGCTGTTCTTCGACGACACGGTCGCCGAGGTGATCTTCGCCCTGCAGCCGTACTCCCGGCACTCCGGCAGCTACACCACCCTCGGCAACGACATGGTCTACGACGGCGGCGGCGCCTCCGGCGGCCTGCTCACCCTCAAGGCCGTGCACAAGGCCGACCCGTCCAAGGGCTACAAGGGATCCGTCACCTTCGCCATCGACCCGGACGCCGAGAACACGGGCGCGGGCAGCGGCGGTGGCGGCGGGGGAGGCACGCCCCCGAGCGGCGCCCCGACGGGCACGCCCCCGAGCGGCGCTCCGTCCGAAAACGCCAGTCCGTCGGCCTCCGCGTCCTCGTAAGGTACGGCCGTGAGCAGCCGGGAGGACGAGGCGCTGGCCCTGGCCGCCGTGGACGCGCTGACCGGTCAGCTGGCCCTGGCTCCCAAGCCGGGCCTGCCCGATCCACGCGACCTAGGGGCCCGCGCCACGCGCAAGGACCACTGTTCCCTGCGCTGGTCGGCCAGGGCGCTCGCGCCCGGCCTCGCGGCGATGGCCGCAGCCGCCCGCCGCACCGGCGAGCCCAGCCCCGGACTGCGGGCGGAGCTGGGCGCGATCGGCCGGTGCACCGAGCACTCGGTGGCCCTCGCGGGCGGCGGCCACCGCGGTGCCCTGTGGACCCTCGGTCTGCTGGTTGCCGCGGCCGCCCTCGACCCGGGGGCGCGGTCCGCGGACGTGGCCACGGCCGCCAAGAAGATCGCCGCGCACAGCGACAGGCGGGCCCCGCGCCGGCCCTCCCGGGGCTCCGCGGTGTCCGCGAAGTACGGCGCGGCGGGCGCCCGGGGCGAGGCCCGGGCCGGATTCCCGCACGTACGGCGGGCGTTGGACGCGCTGGCCAGGTCCCGCACGGCGGGCGCCGGCGAGTCCGAGGCCCGCCTGGACGCCCTGCTGACCGTGATGTCCACCCTCCAGGACACCGAACTCCTCTACACGGCGGGCCCTTTGGGGCTGCGCCACGTCCAGGCGGGCGCCCGGGGGGTCCTGGAGGCGGGCGGTACGACGACGGAAGCGGGCCGAGAGGCCCTGCTCGCCCTCGACGCCGGCCTCCACACGCGTGCGTGGAGCCCTCGCGGCAGCGCGGGGCTGCTCGCGGGGGCGCTGTTCGTGGACGCGCTTCCGGTGACGGCCGGGCCAAGGGCGGCCTGACACCGGCTAGTTCACGAGCACTGGTGCCTCGGCGTCCCTCCCGGGGGCGCTTCTCTCCGACACCCGGCCGGCGGCCCGCCTGGTCGCCGGCCCCATCGCGTACGACGCCACCAGCGTCGCCCCGCCGAGCAGCAGCCACCCCGGCGTGCCCCACTCCACGAGCAGCGTCGTCAGCACCAGCGGCCCCAGTGTCCGGGCCACCGTCACCCCGGTCCCGAAGAACCCCTGGTACTCGCCGACCCGCTCGGCCGGAGCCAGGTCGAAGGAGAGCTGCCAGGACCCGGCCGACTGCCCCATCTCGGCCACCACCTGCAACACCGCCCCGGCGACCAGCGCGCCCACGGCCCCCCACGGCGAGGCCCCCGCCGCCAGCGCGAACACCGCGCAGGCCGCCAGCATGACCCACCCCGACCGCCGCACCGCGCGCGTGGCCGACGCGAGCCCGGTCACCCCGCGGGCCATCCGCACCTGGAACACCATCACGGCCCCGGTGTTGAGCACGAACAGCGCGGAGACCAGCCAGGTGGGAGCCGCGGTCCGCTCGGCGATCCACAGCGGGATCCCCAGGCTCAGCAAGGGCATCCGCAGCAGCAGCACGGTGTTCAGCAGGGTGATCACGGCGTACGGCCGGTCGCGCAGCACCCCGGAGGCGGAACGCTTCTCCACGGCCACGCGAGGCGCCACGGACGGCAGCCGCAGCAGCAGCCCCGCACACACCAGGAAGCTCACCGCGTCCACCGCGAACACCCCGAGATACGCCGCCCGCGTCCCGGCGTGCAGCGCCAGCCCACCGAGTCCCGCGCCGACCGCAAGGCCGGCGTTGAGCGTCGCCTGGAGGTGAGCCAGCAGCCCGGTCCGCTCCCCGGCGGACACCAACCCCGCGAGCAGCGCCTGCCGGGCCGCCGCGAGCCCCGACTGCGCCGAGGCGTAGGCACAGGCCGCCAGCACGAACGGCACGAAGTCCCGCACCACCAGGAAGGACGCCACCGCCAGCCCCGTCGCCAGCGCCAGCAGCACCGCCGTACCGCGCGCCCCGCGCCGGTCCGCGAGCCGGCCGAGCGGCACTCCCACCACCGAGCCGACCGCCCATCCGACGGTCAGACCGAGCCCCACGCGCGCGGGGTCGAGCCCGACGACGTGCGTGAAGTAGAGCGCCGACGTCACGTAATAGGCGCCGTCCCCGACGGAGTTGCTCAACTGGGCGAGCGCCAGGACGCGTTGCGGCCCCGCGGGCGGGACGGGTGAGTTCGTCATGGAACCGACGGTAGAAGCGCGGTGGACCGCTTGGCAGACCCAATAGAGGCCTCTAGGAATGGCCCAATTCCAGGACCCGGACCAGGGCCTCCAGCGCCTCGGGATACGCCCCCTCCCGAGGAGTCCCGTATCCCACGACGAGCCCCTCGCGAGTCCCCGCCGCATGCCAGTGCTCCCGCAGGGACCCCACCGCGAGCCCCTCGGCCGCGGCCCGCGCCAGCACCGCCGTCTCGTCCCCGACCTCGACCAGGGCGTGCAGCCCGGCCGCGATCCCCTGGACCCGCCGGCGCGCCCCCAGCCGCTCCACGAGCCGGTCCCTGCGCCGCCGGTACCTGAGCCGGCACGCGCGCACGTGACGGTCGTAGGCGTGCGTGCGGATCAGCTCGGCGAGTGCCAGCTGCCCGATGGTCTCGGTGCTGTGGTCGCTGTGCAGCTTGGCGTCGGCGACGGGTGCGACGAGGTGCGGCGGCAGCACCATCCACCCGAGCCGGAGCGCGGGCCCGAGCGTCTTGGACGCCGTCCCCAGGTAGGCGACCCGGCCCGGCGCCATCCCCTGGAGCGCCCCGACGGGCTGCCGGTCGTACCGGAACTCCCCGTCGTAGTCGTCCTCGACGACCAGCGCCCCACGCGCGCGTGCCCAGTCGGTCAGCGCCCGCCGCCGCGAGGGGTGCAGGGTCACGCCGGTCGGGTACTGGTGGGCGGGAGTGACGACGACGGCCGCGGGGTCCCCGAGAGCGTCGACCTCCACGCCCCGCTCGTCGACCGGCGCCGGCACCACCCGTCCGCCACCGCGCCGTACGACCTCCCGGTGGAAGGGCAGCCCGGGGTCCTCCATGGCGATGTCCCCGCCCTCCAGAACTCGCGTGAGCAGCGCGAGCCCCTGCACGGCCCCGGAGGTGACGACGATCTGCTCCGGAGAGGCGACGACTCCCCGGACCCGCCCGAGATACTCCGCGAGCGCGACCCGCAGTTCGATCCGGCCCAGGGGATCGCCGTAGTCGTACGCGGACACGGGAGCGGTCGCGACGGCCCGCCGCACGGCCTTGAGCCAGGCCGCGGCGGGGAAGGCGCCGACGTCCGGGCTGCCGGGCCGCAGATCGAAAAGCGGTGCACGCGCGCGTGCACCGCTCTGCGAGGGTCCGGCGTCGGCGGCGGGCAGAGGAGCGACGACCGTCCCCGATCCCTGCCGGGCGGTCAGATACCCCTCGGCGATCAACTGGTCGTAGGCCGCCTTCACGGTCCCCCGCGAAACCCCCAGCTCCTCGGCGAGCCGCCGGGTGGCGGGAAGCCGGGCGCCGGGCGCGAGCCGCCCCCCGCGAACGGCGTCGCGCAGGGCCCTCTCGAGCCCGGCACGACGACCGTCGACGAGGTCGGCTTCCAGATGCAGGTCCACCGATCCCACCTAGGGGTGCGGGGAACTGCGCGACCAGCCACGAACAACCCGCACCCGAAAGATCACCCCTTCAGGGAAGCCATCCACGCCTCGACCTCGTCCGACCGCCGAGGCAACCCGGACGACAGATTCCGGTTCCCGTCGGCCGTCACCAGGATGTCGTCCTCGATCCGCACCCCGATACCCCGGTACTCCTCGGGCACGGTCAGATCATCGGCCTGGAAGTACAGCCCGGGCTCGACGGTCAGCACCATCCCCGCCTCGAGGACCCCGTCCACATACGACTCGACCCGCGCGGCGGCGCAGTCGTGGACGTCCATGCCCAGCATGTGCCCGGTCCCGTGCAGCGTCCAGCGCCGCTGGAGCCCCAGCTCCAGCACCCGCTCCACCGGCCCCTCGACCAGACCCCACTCCACGATCCGCTCGGCCAGCACCCGCTGGGCCGCGTCATGGAAGTCCCGGTACTTGGCACCCGGCTGCACGGCCGCGATCCCGGCCTCCTGGGCGTCGTACACGGCGTCGTAGATCTTCTTCTGGATCTCGCTGAAGCGGCCGTTGACCGGCAGCGTCCGCGTCACGTCGGCGGTGTAGTACGTGTGCGTCTCGACGCCCGCGTCGAGGAGCAGCAGGTCACCGGAGCGCACCGGCCCGTCGTTGCGCACCCAGTGCAGCGTGCACGCGTGCGGCCCCGCCGCGGCGATCGTGCCGTAGCCGACGTCGTTGCCCTCGACGCGCGCGCGGAGGAAGAAGGTGCCCTCGATGTAGCGCTCGGAGGTGGCCTCGGCCTTGTCGAGGACCTTCACCACGTCCTCGAAGCCCCGCACGGTGGAGTCGACGGCCTTCTGGAGCTCCCCGACCTCGAACTCGTCCTTGACCAGCCGAGCCTCGGACAGGAAGACCCGCAGCTCCTCGTCCCGCTCGGCGGTGACCTTGTCGGTGAGCGCGGCCTCGACACCGGCGTCGTAGCCCCGTACGACCCGCACCGGGCCGGTGGCCTCGCGCAGCTTGTCGGCGATCTCCCGCACGTCGGAGACGGGGATGCCGTACAGCGTCTCGGACTCGGTCAGCGAGTGCCGCCGCCCGACCCACAGCTCACCCTGGCCCGACAGCCAGAACTCACCGTTCTCGCGGTCGGAACGCGGCAGCAGGTACAGCGTGGCGGTGTGGCCGCCGGAGACGGGCTCCAGGACGAGCACGCCGTCCTCGGTCTGGTTGCCCGTGAGGTAGGCGTACTCGACGGAGGCCCGGAAGGGGTACTCGGTGTCGTTGGAGCGGGTCTTCAGATTGCCCGCCGGGATCACCAGCCGCTCACCGGGGAAGCGCGCGGAGAGCGCCGCGCGGCGGGCCGCGGTCTCGGCGGCCTGCGCGATCGGCTCCAGGTCGTGCAGCTCGGTGTCGGCCCAGCCGGACTTCATGCTCTCGGCCAGCTCGTCGGAGACGCCCGGGTACAGGCCGTTCTTCCGCTTCTTGATCGGCTCTTCGGACTCATCTTCCGGGGTCGCCGGGGTGAGCTCTTCGGCCACGGTCATCCTCCTACGAAACGGCACTGGACCCCCTCCATCGTACGGTCGTACGGAAGGGGGCCCAGGGGCCTTGGGACTGTTACACCCTGCTACACCGTGCTACTCGAAGTGTGCGGCGAGCAACACGACGTCCTCATCGGAGTCCGCCTCGTCCAGACCCTCGGGCAGCACGGTCCGCAGCACGTGGTCGGCGACCGCGCCGGGGTCACCGCGCAGCGCCTTCGGCACCCCGGCCGCCGCCGCGTGCAGACGGGCGAAGGCGCGGTCGGTGGGGTCGCCGGTGCGGTGCAGCAGCCCGTCGGTGTACAGCAGAACCGTCTCTCCGGACTCTGCGCTCAGCTCCACGCTCGGCGCCTCCCAGCAGGCGAGCATGCCGAGCGGCGCGGACACGGACGTCTCCACGTACTCGGTGCGCCGCTCGCCGATCAGCAGCGGCGGGCAGTGCCCGGCACCGGCCAGCGTGATCTTGCGCAGCGCGGGCTCGCAGTAGGCGAACAGCGCGGTGGCGGAGCGGGCCGGCTCGGTCAGCCGGAGCAGCAGCTCCAGGTCGGACAGGACCGCGACCGGGTCCTCGCCCTCCATCACGGCGTACGCCCTGAGGGAGGCTCTGAGGCGCCCCATCGCGGCGATCGCGCTCGGGCCGCTGCCGGTCACCGAACCGACCGCGAGTCCCAGCGCCGCGTCCGGCAGCGGCAGCGCGTCGTACCAGTCGCCGCCGCCGCGCGGACCGGTGCGGTGCCGGGCGGCGAGCCTGACGCCGGCGACCCGGGGGAGCCGGGACGGCAGCAGCTCCTCGGCCATCGTCGCCATGCACGCACGCGTGCGCTCGACCTCGACGAGCCGGGCCAGGTGCTCGGTGGCACAGCGGACGTACAGGCCGACGAGGTGGCGCTGGCGCTCGGACGGTTCGGTGGGCTCGTCGTAGAGCCACACCGCGGCACCGAGGCGGCCGGCGTCGTCGGTGGACAGGGGCAGCGCGTAGCAGGCCGCGTAGCCGAGGCGGGCGGCCACCTCGCGGTGGCGCGGGTCGAGGCCGTCCTCGGCGAGCAGGTCGGGCTGGGCGATCTCGCCGTCGCCGCCCGGCAGCCCGTCGAGGATGCGGCCGTACGACATCGCGCTGCGCGGCACGGTCTCGATGTGCCCGAGGTCGGCGCGGGCGAGTCCGAGGCCGATGGTGGTGTCGGGGCCGAGGCCGTCGCCCGGTTCGAGGACGACCAGTCCGCGCCGGGCCCCCACCAGGGCGGCTCCGGCCTGCAGGAATTCCTGGAGGGCTTCGGACAGGGTGTGCGTGCGGGCGAGGCGTTCGGTGAGTTCGTGCAGGGTCGTCAGGTCGGAGACCCAGCCGGCGAGCCGGTCCTGCAGGAGGGCGCCGGGTGCGTTCGGCGCGGGGACCGAAGAGGCGCCCGGGGCGGCAGGCGCGGGCGCGACAGTGTGTGCGGGTGCGGGAACCGTTGAATCGATTCCGGCCACTTTCGGAGGGTGAGGGGCGTTCATGGCGTCCGGCCTTCCGACCGGTGCGTATTGCTCAAAAGCATCGCAAACCCCCATGTCATTCTGCGCCGCTAGCAGTGTCTCCACATGTACACGCACTCGTGAGGGGATGTCCAGCATTGTCCTGCCGGGATTCCTGGTGTCCGTGGGTAACTGGTGGAGAGTGAGTTGCCGGGTAAAGTTGGCTAAAAACTGCCTCGGGTTACGGTGTATTGAGGTCGACTGGCCTTGCTCCACAGAGCGTCACAGCGGTCGTGATGGGTACGTACTCGGTAAGGACCAGGGGTGGTGGACCGTCACCCGGAACCTGGTGACCGACCCGGGCGTCTTAGCCACCGACGACCGAGCCCCATCCTCCCGTGGTGGAGGCGGAGAGAAATACGCGCGACGGCAAAACGCCATACTTCGCCACCCCCCGCCACGCCCATGCTTTTGATAGACGACGCAGTATGGGGTTCCCCTTGTCTCGGACAGGGGTGTGATGCGCCAACAGGTACGCACAGTGAAGTGATCGACACATGGTGTGATGTGGTCCTCGGTGTTGCCAGCGGTGCAACGGAAAGGAACGAGCGCTCATGCGCGAGATCCTCGGAAGGCGACGCAGGCTCCTGTCCCAGCGCAGCGACGGAAGGCCTGAATTGTTCAGCGCGGCCCTGACCTTCGCGAAGGAATGGCAGTGGCCCGTACTCCCGGGTGTGGCACCGGACCCGGAGGGCCGGGCCCGTTGCGGATGCCCCGACCCGGAGTGCACGGTCCCCGGCGCCCACCCCTTCGACCCGGGTCTGCTCGCGGCCACCACGGACGAGCGCATGATCCGCTGGTGGTGGACCAACCGACCGGCCGCGCCGATCATCCTGGCCACCGGCGGCAGTGCCCCCTGCGCGGTCAGCCTGCCGGCCCTCCCGGCCGCCCGTGCCCTGGCCGCGCTCGACCGCGAGGGCATGCGTCTCGGACCGGTGATCGCCGCGCCGACCCGCTGGGCGATCCTCGTCAAGCCGTACTCCATGGAACAGCTGGGCGAACTGCTGTACGCCCAGGACCACGTCCCCGGTTCGCTGCGCTTCCACGGCGAGGGCGGCTACCTCGCCCTGCCCCCGTCCGAGACCGGCCACGGCGACATCACCTGGGAGCGGGCCCCGCTGCCCGGCTCCGCCTCCCCGTGGGTCCCCGACGTCGAGGCCGTGGTGGACGCCGTGGTCGAGGCCCTCACTCGTACGGGTGTGAGCGCACCCGAGTTGTAAGGGTGTCGGGCGCGGGCGGAACCGGGTGCCCGCGCCGGGTCGTTATCGTCCGCTTCATGAACCTTCGTCTGCTCGCCCTGTCGGGCATCGTGGTGTGCGCGATCGCGCTGCCCCTGGCCGTGGCCTCCGCGGGACAGGTGGGCGACGGAGGCCGTACGGTCGTACGCGATCTCGTGCGTCCCGCGGAGCCCCCCGCCGTACGGCTTCCCGGGGGCCCTTCCGCTGCACGGCCTTCCGAGGGTCCTTCCGCTGCCGGGCCTTCCGCGGCCGACGACTACAAGGCGCCCCTCGCCGACTCCGGCCGCTCCCCGCTGCGGCTCGGCCTGGGCCTCGCCACCGCAGCGCGCTGCGGCCCCGAACTGACCTCCCCCGACGGCATCGAGGCGCAGACCTGTGTGCTCACGCAGGGCGAGGAGACCTGGGCGCGGACCTACTACCGCAATGCGACCGGCGCCGTGCTGGACGCCGCGCTCAGCTTCATGGGACCCGGCGGACACACGGTGCAGCTGCACTGCGCGGTCGGCGCCGGGGACGAGCCGGACAGCTGCGAGACTCCCCGCGAACGCGTCCAGGGAGCACCGGCCGGCTACACGGCGGTCGCGGAGTTCGCCCGGCGGGGCAGTGGACCACTGCTGCTGCGGACCGGGAGCAACTCCGGGGAAACCACGGGCAGTTGACGCACGGAGACGTTCCGTAAAGCGGACCGGGCACAGAAAGACCCGGTTGCTGGCGACGGGGGATGCACCAGCAACCGGGCTATTGGAACGGTAACAAGAGATCGCCCGTTCGCAAATTCGACCGCGCCGCTCCCTGGCTTATTCGGACACCGATTCTCCTTCTCCTGAGGGGAGTTGTGGACAGAGCCGGCCGTTCCGTGAAGGTTCGGTGCGACTGACCGGCCGGTCAGCCGCACCGGTTTCGTCAACTCAGCGTGACCTGGCGGTTGGTGAGGCCGCCACGGGCGCGGCGCTCGTCGGCGGTCAGCGGTGCGTCCGTGGCCAGAGCACCCGCGAGACGCTCGGCGAACTCGGCGGCCGGCTTCTCGACGTCCTCCGCGGTGACCCCGCTCGGCAGGTCCCACACCGGGACGGTGAGGCCGTGGGCACGGAAGGAACCGACGAGCCGGGTGCCCTCGCCGAGGCTCGACTTCCCGGCCGCGTGCAGTCGCGCGAGCGCGTCCAGAAGTTGCTCCTCGGGGTGCGGCATCACCCAGCGCAGGTGGTTCTTGTCCGGAGTCTCGCACCAGTAGGCGGCGTCGACACCGGTCAGCCGGACGGTCGGGATGGCCGCCGCGTTGGCCCGCTCCAGGGAGGCGGTCACCTCGGGCGTGGCGTTCTCCGCGTCCGGGACCCAGAACTCGAAGCCCTCGTGCACAACTGGCTCGAACGCGCCTTCGGGATCGAGCAGATCCTGCAGTCGCGGACCGTCGGCGGGAGCGCGCCGGCCCTCGACCGGGGTGCCCGGAGCCGCGGTGAGCGCGCGCTGGAGGGTGTCGGCGAGGTCGCGGCTGATGTCGCCCGACGCCGTGTCGTTCTGCAGACCGATCAGTACCGAGCCGTCGTCGCGGCGCAGGGCGGGCCAGGCCATCGGCAGGACCGTGGCCAGCGTGACCGACGGGACGCCTTCGGGGAGGCCGCTCCTGAGGGTCAGCCCGACCGTGGCGGCGGGGACCAGCTCGCGCAGGGCCACCCAGTCGCCCTCGCCGGCGAGGCCCTCGAACGGGCGGTGCACCAGCTCGGTCGCGGCCTGTGCGGCGGCCCGGCCGTGGCAGGCCTTGTAGCGGCGGCCGCTTCCGCACGGGCAGGGTTCGCGGGCGCCGACGACCGGGACCTCGCCATCCGTGATCTGCGGGCGCTTGGCCTTCGTCTGGGGTCGCTTCTTGGCCATCGTGGCTGTCTCCCGGTTACGGCTCGTCTCGTACGGGCGCGAGCCTAGCCGCTTGCGACTTGGCCGACGGGAGCCTGTGGACAACCACCGGGGTGTCCTGCTCGGACGCCCGGTCCCGGTCGCCTCAGCCGAGATCGTCGAACGCGTCCGAGAAGTCCAGGTCGGGTATCGCCACCGACGGGGCCACGACCCGCGTGGCGAAGTCGCTCCTCCGGCAGCCGGCGTCCGGATCGTGAACGTCCGCGTGGACGATCACCCAGACCGTGACCTCGCCCCGGGCGTCGTCCCTGACGCCCCAGTCGTCGGCCAGCGCGGTGATGATGTTGAGCCCGCGGCCGCCGTGCGCGGTGACCGAGGGGGTGGCCGGAGCCGGGCGGGTGGGTCCGCCGCCGTCCGTCACCTCGACCGTGAGCCTGCCTCCCGCGTCCACCCGCCAGGCGGCGCGGACGTCGCCGTCCCCGGCCAGGGCGTCGCCCAGCGGCCGGCCGTGCTTGCACGCGTTGCTCAAGAGTTCGGAAAGAATCAGTACGGCGTCGTCGATGACCGATTCCGCCACGCCACCCCTGCGCAGTTGCACGCGCATACGGTGTCTCGCTTTCCCCACGCCCGCAGGGCCATGGGGTACGGCCATGCTCGACGACGTGGGCACCTCCTGTGCCACCACCAACGCCACCCCCGAGACCTCCTTAGCCCCACGCCACGGAGTGGATGCCCCTTTGGCCTGTACCGGAAACCGGCCAATCACGTTCCGCCGACGCATTCGTCACGATCGAACACGCACCGAACGCGCCGGGGCACACCCTGTGACGGAGGTGACGTCAGCGGCCCAGTCGGTCGAGCACCGCGCGCGGGCGGTTGGTGATGATGGCGTCGACGCCCAGCTCCACGCAGAGGTCCACGTCCTCGGGCTCGTTCACGGTCCACACGTGCACCTGGTGACCCGCCCGCTTCAGGCGCTCGATGTAGCCGGGGTGGTTGCGCACGATCCGCATCGAGGGACCGGCGATCCGCACCCCCGCGGGCAGCCGGCCGTCCCGCAGCCGGGGCGAGACGAACTGCAGCAGATAGACGGTCGGCAGGGTCGGCGAGGCGGCACGCACGCGATGCAGTGACCGGGCCGAGAAGCTCATGACCCGGATCGGCGACTCGGCGGCGGAGGCGGGGGCGTCCAGGCCGAACCGCTTCAGCAGCTCCAGCAGCCGCTCCTCGACCTGTCCCGCCCAGCGCGTCGGATGCTTGGTCTCGATGGCCATCTCCACCCGGCGCCCCGCGTCGGCGACGAGTTCGAGCAGCCGCTCCAGGGTCAGGACGGAGGTGTCCTCCCGGTCCTCGGGCCGAAACACCCAGTCCGGCTCCTCGTCGCGGGTGCGCCAGAACTCCCGTGTCCTGCGCGAGCCGAAGTCCAGGGCGGCGAGATCGGCTAGCTCCAGGGCCGAGACCGCTCCGCGGCCATTGGACGTACGGTTGACCCGTCGGTCGTGGACGCACACGAGATGGCCGTCGGCCGTGAGGCGTACATCGCATTCGAGGGCGTCCGCACCGTCCTCGATCGCCTTGCGGTACGCGGCGAGCGTGTGCTCGGGAGCGTCTTCCGAGGCTCCGCGGTGGGCGACGACTTGAGTCAGCTGCTGCCGTGCGTGGGTCACCGCGTCATGGTGCCACCGCTCGGGGGTACGCGTGCGAACGGAGGCATATGTATTGCGCCTCATTTGTCTTGCATGGCCTATATAAAGAGCAGCCGCAGACCCACAGGCACCGCTTATGGTGCCCTGACGGCCCGTGGGAAAAGCTGACGGCATACAAAAGGACATGCACAGCTGACGCACGCCGGACACGAGAGCGGCACTGGCCGAGCGTGACCGAGTGCGACCGACAACCGACAGCCGTGGACCGAGGAGAGAAGCTGTGAGCACCGAGAACGAGGGCACCGCGGTACCCCCGGCCCCGTCCGCACCCCCCGTGCCGGTGGACGCTCCCGCGGCTTCGGCCCACCAGGCCTCCGACGCGGGCGCCTCCACCACTCCGGCCCCGCCGCACGCCTCCGGCGGCGCAGAGGGACCGGAACTCGTGCACGCGGGACCGGCTCCGGCTTACGCCTCGGCACAGGGGCAGCCGCACGGCGCCCCGGGCGGCCCCGAGGGCGCCTGGCCGCCGCCGCAGCCTCCGGGCACCCCGTCGTACGCCGACGGCGGTGCGGGTGCGGGCGGTGCCGGTGCGGGTGGCGCCGGTCCGACGGGTGTCTGGGGTGCGGGCTACCAGCAGCCCGCACCGAAGCCGAAGAACGGCCGCGGTGGTCTCGTCGCCGCGATCCTGGTGGCCGCGCTGGTCGCCGGTGGCCTCGGCGGCGGTCTCGGCTACACCCTGGCCAAGAACAACGACAACGGCTCCTCCACGACCCTGTCCGCCTCCGACAGCGGCGGCAGCGTCAAGCGTGACGCCGGCACCGTCGCGGGCGTGGCGCAGAGGGCCCTGCCCAGCACCGTCACCATCGAGGCCGAGTCCACCAACGGCGAAGGCGGCACCGGAACGGGCTTCGTCTTCGACACCCAGGGCCATATCGTCACCAACAACCACGTGGTCGCCGACGCGGTCGACGGCGGCAAGCTGACCGCCACCTTCCCGAACGGCAAGAAGTACGACGCCGAGGTGGTCGGCCACGCCCAGGGCTACGACGTGGCGGTCATCAAGCTCAAGAACGCGCCGAGCGACCTCAATCCGCTCACCCTGGGCAACTCCGACCAGGTGGCGGTGGGCGACTCCACGATCGCGATCGGCGCCCCCTTCGGCCTGTCGAACACCGTCACGACGGGCATCATCAGCGCGAAGAACCGCCCGGTGGCCTCCAGCGACGGCAGCGGCAGCAACGCCTCCTACATGAGCGCGCTGCAGACGGACGCGTCGATCAACCCGGGCAACTCGGGCGGTCCCCTCCTCGACGCGCAGGGCAATGTGATCGGCATCAACTCCGCGATCCAGTCCACCAGCGGCGGCGGCCTCGGCGGCACCAGCCAGTCCGGCTCGATCGGCCTCGGCTTCGCCATCCCGATCAACCAGGCCAAGTACGTCGCCCAGCAGCTGATCAAGACCGGCAAGCCGGTCTACGCCAAGATCGGCGCGTCCGTCTCCCTGGAGGACTCCACGGGGGGCGCGAAGATCACCACCGAGGGCGCCGGCGGTTCCGCCCCGGTCGAGTCGGGCGGCCCCGCGGCCAAGGCCGGCCTCAAGCCCGGCGACGTCATCACCAAGCTGGACGACCACGTCATCGACTCCGGCCCCACCCTGATCGGCGAGATCTGGACCCACAAGCCCGGCGACAAGGTCAAGATCACCTACGAACGCGACGGCAAGACCCACACAGTCGATCTCACCCTGGGCTCCCGCACCGGCGACAGCTGACCCCCACGCCCCCGCCCCGACCCGTTACGCTGTTCCCCGCGCCACGGTCACCGGCGGCGCGGGGTGGGTTGCCCGAGCGGCCTAAGGGAACGGTCTTGAAAACCGTCGTGGCAGCGATGTCACCGTGGGTTCAAATCCCACACCCACCGCTTGATTCGCAGTAGAGCGGCCTCTGACCAGGTTCGATTGGTTGGAGGCCGCTCTAGGTGCTATGGCCTGCGAATCTCCGTGAGTCCCCGTGGTTTACCGGCCTATCGGGCACGCGAGGGGCACGTCAGCTATGGGGTGGGAGTCGGTCGTGTCAGACACTACGGACTGGCTAGCTGCTGCAGGTGGCATCGTTGGTGCCATCGGTGGTCCAGCGGGTCTTTGGGCTGCTTGGCATCAGTACCGAACTGAGCGTCGACGCCGTGTTGCCCCTCCACCTGAGGTTGTTCAGTCGTTGCTGTTGCTGGTCAACGTGGCCGAAGAGGCGACAAAGCGGTACCGAGATGAGGCGTGGTGGGCTCAGTCTGGAGCGGTGGCGACAGCAACGAGTTTGCTCCGACTTCTGCCGATGCTCTCGGACGAGCGATTGGTGAGGGCCATCCAGACAGCCGAAATCTGGTGTGACTTGGCAAGCAGCGCCACTGCTGATGACAGCGACAGCCATACGCGAGCTGCTGAGACTGTGGTCAAGCAGAAGGAGCGCGCGGAAAACATGCATCGCTTTGCCACGGAAGCGCTACAAAGGGCTCGAAAGCTGGCTTAACGCCAGGCCGAGTCCTTTCCATGATCGCCAACTTTTCGGTGGTCAGTTCTCTTCGCCGACTGCCTCGCAGGTAGAAGCCTGCCTAAAACCCACCACTCACCCCTGCTTCCATCCCGTCCGCCGTCGACCCACACACCGTGGAGCGGGCGTGGTTCATGGCGTCCAGGTGGAGCGCGCCACTGTACGAACGACCTGGACGCCATGGGCCGCGTCTGCTCGGCTCTGCCTGGGTCGATGGTGGTCGGGATGGAAGCCTCCCCGCGCACGCCACTACGTGCCCGCGGTCGGGAACGGCGCCCTCTCCATCCCGGTGTCGGCCGATCCCCCGCCGGAGGCATCGTCTTGACCGTGGGCCGCTCTGTATGGTGATCGACTCATGGTCACCGGCCCTATCCACATGTGGGCGCGCGTCGGCGGCGGCAGCGCCAAGCGGGCCGAAGGCAGGAGCGCGGGCGCAGCCAGAGCCGGGAAGCGCGCCCGGCGGAGCGAAGCGCAGCCGGGGCTTGATGAGGTAGAGAAACCTGTAACAGCTCGCGCTGGCCTACGCGTCGAAGTCGTACTCCAGGATGTACGAAGCGGCATCGAGCGTCATCTCGTTGATCTCGACGGGGCGTCCCTCGTCCGCGAACGCGGTTCGGCAAATGAGGATGACCGGCGTACCTGCGGAGATGCTCAGCTGTTCCGCCTCATGCTTCGTGGGCATGCGGGAACGGATCTCCTCGCGGAAGTGCACTGGCTTGTACCCGAGTTCAGCAAGACGGGCATACGTCCCGCCGGGTCCCGTGTCTGCCTGAGTGATCGCTGACCCCGCCACCATCGACGTGGGGAGATAACTCGTCGCGAGAAGGACGGGCTTCTCATCAAGGACGAACCGCCGCCGCCTCACGCACACGGTGTCCTCGCCACCCAATTCCAGGACCTGCCCGATGTGTTCTGGTGCTGCCTCTTCGGACACCGTCACCTGATCCACTACCAGCGCGCGGTTCTCGATGTCGGCAGACCAGATGGACCGGCCACTGCCCCACTGCTCCTGCGCGAGTCGCTGAATGCCTCGACGCCTGAGGGGGCGGAAAGATCGCACGAAGACACCGGCGCCCTTGCGGGACTCGGCGATGCCCTCGTCCTTGAGCACGCTCAAGGCCTGACGAGCCGTCATGCGGGCCACGCCGTGGGTGGCCATGAGGTCGTTCTCTCCCGGAAGCCGATCACCGGGACCGTACTCGCCCGACCGGATCGCCTCGCGTAGAGAGTCCGCAATCCGCTGGTACTTCGGCCGACGGTCGTCGTCGGTGGTGGTCATTCGGGAGCCCTCCCTTCTTCTCTAGACAGCCTAGGCCATGTATGCGTCCCCCGCCCTGTCGTGTAGCCGCGATCCCGCTCTCTCAACATCTCTAGACAGATCCCTTGACGTCTCTAGAGACGTATGGCCTACTGAACATGTCTAGAGAGGTCGTGACCGGCGACCTCCAAGAACTGAGGGATGTGCTCATGCCGTCGTTCAAGATCGACACTTCGACCGCTGTGGTGTTCGTGGCGACCGCCCCGGAGCCGAAGATGGTCAACAAGAAGACCGGTGAGCGGGCCGTGGACCGTGACAATCCCGACGTGGGCCTGTCGACGGTGGGCCTGCTGGTCTCGGACGAGGGGGAGGGAAACCTCTACCAGGTCACCGTCCCGGAGACCGGTTACCCCGAGGGCCTGACTCCGGGTACGCCGGTGGTGGTGACGGGGCTGAAGGCGCGGGACTGGGAGAACGAGTTCAACGGCCAGAAGCGGCACGGGATCTCGTTCCGCGCGGTCGCGATCACCCCGCTGGGTGCCTGATCATGGCTGACTGGACGGTGTGGCTGGAGGCCACGGGAGCTGCGGCGGGTGCGGGCGGACTCGGCTACGCGAAGGTCCGCGCTCCTCGCGTGTACTGGTCGCTGGTCGGACTTCCCGCCACGTGGGGGCGGTTCTCCTTCTCCTACCGGGCGACGATGGACGTGTGCGGGCTGACGGTGCAGCCGTCCGGCCTGCGGGCGTTTATGGCCCGCAATGTGGCCCGGCGTGAGGTGCAGCCGGTAGCGCCGAAGATCCGCCGGATACGGCCCACCTCGACCGGTCTGCGGGTGACGCTGCGGCTTCCGGCCGGTCTGGAGCCCGCCGACGTGATCGCCTCGACGGAGCGTCTTCGGCATGCCTGGGGTGTGCACGCGGTGCGCGTGGTGGTGGTCAAGCCGGGGTTCGTCGAGCTGCGGATGACCGGGTATGACGTGCTGCGCCGGGTGCGGATGCCGCGCAAGGTCCAGCCTCACGACATGGCCGTACCCGTCGCGCTGCGCGATGACGGGACCGCCTTCGAGCGGGACTACCGCAAGGCGCCGATGGCGCTCACCCTGGGCGCGAACAACTCCGGCAAGTCCATGTACCAGCGCAACCTGATCAACGGGCTCGCAAAGCTGCCGGTCGCGCTGGTGGGCATGGACTGCAAGCGCGGGGTGGAACAGTCCGCTTTCGCCCCGCGGCTGTCGGCCCTGGCGACCAACCCGGACGATGCCGCCTCGCTGGCCGATGTGCTGGTGGCGGAGATGGAAGACCGCTTCGACCTGCTCAACCTGCACGGCGCCTCGGACGTCTGGGAACTCCCCGAGGACGTGCGGCCTGCGCCGATCGTGGTGCTGGTCGACGAGATCGCCGAACTCTTCCTGATCTCCCGCAAGGAAGACGAGGACCGCCGCACCCGGATCGTCACGGCGTTGATCCGCCTCGCACAGATGGCCCGCGCGGTCGGCATCTACCTGGAAATCTGCGGGCAACGCTTCGGCTCCGACCTGGGCAAGGGCGCCACCATGCTCCGGGCCCAGCTCACCGGCCGTGTCGTGCACCGCGTCAACGACAAGGAAACCGCCGAGATGGGGCTCAAGGACGTCGCCCCGACCGCCGTGCCGACCGCGTGCATGATCCCCGCCAACCGGCCCGGCACGGCTGTGGCCACCGACGCTTCCGGCGGCTGGTGCAAGATCCGCACCCCCGAGATCTCCCGCGACGACGTCGCCGCTGCCTGCCGGGACTTCGCCCACCTGGTGCCCGACCTGCCGTTCCTCGCCCCGTTCCGGCCCCACGTTCCCGCCCCGGCCGCCGCTGCTCCGTCACTGGTCAAGTGATCGCCGTGGCCGCGTCCAAGGCTCGCGCGTCCGTGACCGCCGAACCGGCGAAGTGCCCGACCTGCAAGGGCTCCGGCGAGGTCTCCCGCACCGTCCACGTCGGACGAAAGCGCCGCCCGGTCGGCCAGCAAACCGGCATCTGCCTGACCTGCCTGGGCTCCGGCGAAGCCACCGACTGAAGCCCTCCGGGGCCGGGCGGCCGGACACGATCCCCGCCCGCTCCCGGCCCGACCCCCTTGAAGGAGGTGAAGACCCATGTCCCGCTCGCTCCGCCCGGACGCCGTGCTGATCCAGGCTGTCATCGCCGGTGCGCTGTCCTTCGCCCACCTGCACGACCTGGCCGACGCTGCCGGGCAATCCGGCTGGAAGGCCTGGGCGTATCCGATCAGCGTTGATCTGCTGCTGGTCGCCGCCTGGCGCCGACTGCGCACCGCCCGCCGGGACCGCTCCGCCTGGACCTGGTTCGTGATCGCCCTGTTCGCCTCGCTCGGCGCGAACATCGCCACCGCCGGACTCCTGGACCTGGAGAGCGTGCCTGCCTGGCTGTGCATCCTCGTCGCTGGCTGGCCCGCGCTCGCGTTCCTGGGCGGCACCCTGCTCGTTCACTCGCCCACTGAACCGGCCGCTCCGGCACAGCCTGTGGACAGTGAATCGGCCGTGCCGGAAGTCGACGTGCACCGCGCCGACGAACCCGTGTCGGCCCCGGTTCCGGAACTGGCACCCGCCACGGCCAAGACACCCCCGGCTGATGTGCCCGTGATTCCGGTCGCGCTGCTGGATCACGCCCGGAAGATCGCCGATGCGCACCGCGCTTCCACCGGATCGCCGATGCCCGCCGACGCCCTGTCGGCCCGACTCCAACTGCCCGCCCCGATGGCGGACGCGATCGCCGCACAACTCCAACTCGCCTGAGAGGAAAAGAAGTTGACCACCATGCAGCCCTTCAACCACCCCTACGACTTCGTGAACGCGGCCCGCGAGATGGCCGACGCCGGACGCCCGGCCCTGGCCCGCCTGCTCGCCGAGGAAGCCGCCGACCGCACCCCGGACCCGAACACGGCACAGCAGATCCTCGCCGAGTTCCCCGGCCGCAGCCTGCGACAGGGGGGCTGACGCCGTGCCCGCTTACCGCCGCTTCCGCGACCAGCGCCGCATCGGCCCTGTCCAGGTCGCCACCTACTACGACGGCCGCGGCCGCGACAAGCACACCGCCGCCTGCACCGCGCCGGGCTGCGGCTTCTCCGCCGACTACACCGACCGCTCCGCCGCCGAACTCGCCGCCAGTACCCACCGCTGCAAGGCCTGAAAGGGAGACCCCGTCATGGACGTTCCGCTCTGGCTCGCCGTGATCGTCGTCGGATACCTCGGCATCAAGCTCACCCGCCCGCCGATCTGGCTCGTGGTCTTGCTCCTGCTCGGCGGCTACCTCATCGCCGGAAGCTTCCTCGGCCCCACCGTCGACGGCCTCGTCAAGTAACCCCGGCCCGAAAGGACATCAGCCGTGTTCACCCCGAAGTACCCGCCCCAGGACACCGCCCCGCCGGCCACCACGATCCCGGTTCCGGCCTCCGATCTCCCCGCCCCGGCGGCCCCCGCCGCTCCGGCCCCGGTCGCCCCGGTGTCGAACCGGCCGGTCGTCCAGCTCACCCCCGGCAGCGCGCTCGCCCTCGCCGCGGGTGGTGGCGCCGTGGTCCTCGTCGTCGGCGCGGTCCTGGTCTCCCTGCTCCTCGCGGTCGCCATCACCGGCATGTCGGTGGCCGTGTGCGCGCTCGTCATCCGCTCGATCCTCAACTCCGAAAGGAACCGCTGACATGGGCTTCTTCAGCAACCCCGAGAAGGCAGACCGCGACCTGACCCAGGACATGCTCGCCGACATCTCGGTCGACCTCAGGGGAAACGGCCCGGTCGACGACTTCACGGCCGTGGTCGCCGGATCGCTACTGGCCACCGCGAACGCTCAAGGCCTCGTCGACGACTGCGGGGACGAGGACGCCTACCCGCCGCGCGGGCACGGCTACTCCCGCCGCTAAACGGCCCCCGGGGCGGCCTCGGTCGCCAAACTTCCGCCGCCCCGGGCGCCTGGACCACTTCCAGATCCAAAGGACCCGAAAGGGAAGTCTCATCATGCCCCAGCACGCCCCGAACACGCCCGTCTGCCGCGACTGCGACGGCTTCCCCACCGTCGCCATCACCACCGGCACCCGCAACCCGGACGGCACCCGCACCACCCTCACGGTCACCTGCCCGACCTGCAAGGGCACCGGTCGCCGCACCGCCGCCACCCTCATCCGGGCCGGGAGGTGACGGGCATGTTCCGCAAGCTCCCCGCCAGCCTGATCCCGACCGAGGAAAGCCCCGGCCTGCGCGTCAAGGGCGCCACCAAGTACACGCGATCGCAGGGCGACTACCTCTGCGGCGGCTGCGGCGCTGAGGACCACGCCAACGGCAACGACGACGTCAAGGCCCTGGTCGACGACTACACCGCCCACCACGGCCCCGCCCACCGAGGTAGCCGCTGATGACTGACACCGCCACCACGGCGGGCCTGGACCCGGCCACCCTCGCCGACGTGCTGAGGCTGGCCGGGTCCATCGGCTTCGACCGCATCCAAGACCAAATCCGCCGCACCGGCGGCTGCTCCGACCCCATCTGTCGGCGTACGGACTTCTCTCCCCGGTCGCGTACGGGTGAACGTCCCCAGTTGTCAGGCCACTTCGGTCTCTCGCTCGATGGCCTGGAGGCGGTTCTTGAGCCGGTAGCTCGGGCCGTTGATCGCGATCACTTCGCAATGGTGGAGGAGCCGGTCGAGGATCGCGGTGGCGAGGACCTCGTCGCCGAAGACTTGGCCCCATTCGCTGAAGGTCTTGTTCGAGGTCAGGATGATGGAGCCCTTCTCGTAACGCTTGGAGATGACCTGGAAGACCAGGTTCGCCTCGGCACGTTCGAGGGGCTGATAGCCCACTTCGTC
>NZ_KB911589.1 GCF_000383615.1 Streptomyces canus 299MFChir4.1
GGGGCGCGGGGAACGGCGCGACCAGCCACAACGCACCCGCACCCGCCCGCCGACACCACCCCCTACGGCGACCACGCGCCCCCGCTCAAGCCAACGCAGTGCATGGCTCCCGGTCCGCACGTCACTCGAAGTGCGCGCGGACCGGGGCCGTTCAGGGAGCCGCAGGGCTCAGTGGGTGGCGAGTTCGCGGGGCTCCAGGGCCGCCGCGTGGGAGTCCATCCGCTCCGCCGCCAGGATCGCCGCCGCCGTGTCCGCGCGGGACGCCGCCACGAGCAGCGCGCGCCCGGCCACCGCGTGGGCACGCCGGTGCAGGTCGGTGAGGTGCGGTTCCGAAGTGACCGAGGTCAGCGAGGCGCGGGCCGGTGCGCCTCCGCCCCGCAGCCGGGCCACCTGCTCGGCGAGCCGCTCGGCCGCGGTGTCCAGGTCGGCGGACGGGGCCAGCGCACGCAGCTCGTCCGTGACGGCGAGCAGGGCGGCGAGATGGCCCGCGAGCTGGATGTCCAGCTCTTCCTCACGTGAGCGGTGCGGGAAGTCGGAGGGGGTGTCGGCCATCGTGGAGTGGACCGACTTGGTGCGGATCGGTTCGTACATGGGATGGCCTCCTGTGCTGTCAGGAAACCATCCTAGCTTAGATTCCGTCTAAAGTTGAGCGAGCCGAAAAGATCGAGTGCCGGTGAGGTTTACGGCTGCCCGTACCCGTCCAGGAAGTTCCCGATCCGCCCCACCGCGTCCCGCAGGTCCCCGGTCGTCGGCAGCGTCACCACCCGGAAGTGGTCGGGCTCGGGCCAGTTGAAGCCGGAGCCCTGGACGACCATGATCTTCTCCTGGCGCAGCAGGTCCAGGACCATCCGCCGGTCGTCCTTGATCTTGAAGACCTTGGGGTCGAGCCGTGGGAAGAGGTACAGCGCCCCCTTCGGCTTCACGCAGCTCACGCCGGGGATCTGGGTCAGCAGCTCGTACGCCACGTCCCGCTGCTCGACCAGCCGGCCGCCCGGCAGCACCAGGTCCTTGATCGACTGCCGTCCGCTGAGCGCGGCGACCACCCCGTGCTGTCCCGGCATGTTCGCGCACAGGCGCATGTTGGCCAGGACGGTCAGGCCCTCGATGTAGGAGTCGGCGTGAGCGCGCGGGCCGGAGATCGACATCCAGCCCACCCGGTAGCCCGCCACCCGGTAGGCCTTGGACATGCCGTTGAAGGTGAGGGTCAGCAGGTCCGGGGCGACCGCGGCGGTCGGGGTGTGCGTGGCGCCGTCGTAGAGGATCTTGTCGTAGATCTCGTCCGAGCAGACCAGCAGGTTGTGCCGGCGGGCGATGTCCGTCAGCCCCTTGATCATGGTCTCGTCGTAGACCGCGCCCGTGGGGTTGTTCGGGTTGATGATGACGATCGCCTTGGTGCGGTCGGTGACCTTCCGCTCCACGTCGGCGAGGTCGGGCATCCAGTCCGCCTGCTCGTCGCAGCGGTAGTGCACGGCCGTACCGCCGGACAGCGACACGGCGGCAGTCCACAGCGGGTAGTCGGGGGCCGGTACGAGGACCTCGTCGCCGTCGTCGAGCAGGCCCTGCATCGCCATCACGATCAGCTCGGAGACGCCGTTGCCGATGAAGACGTGCTCGACGTCGGTCTCGATACCGAGGGTCTGGTTGTGCATGACCACGGCCCGGCGCGCGGCGAGCAGCCCCTTGGCGTCGCCGTACCCGTGGGCCGTGGCGACGTTGCGGAGGACGTCCTCCAGGATCTCCGGCGGTGCCTCGAACCCGAAGGCGGCCGGGTTGCCCGTGTTCAGCTTGAGGATGCGGTGCCCGGCCGCCTCCAGGCGCATCGCCTCCTCGAGAACCGGGCCCCGGATCTCGTAACAGACATTGGCGAGCTTGGTCGACTGGATCACCTGCATGTCTGGGAGCTTACGGCCCGGTAACGCCTCACGGGTCGTGTTTTCCGCCACGTGAGACGCGTCGGTTTGGGCTGTTATCGCCGGTAGCTGTCCCAGCCGCCTCATCCGTCCCTAGAATCCGTCGCCATGTCGAGGCCAGTCGAATACGAGTCCGGGGCGCCGAACGTCTATCAGCCGCAGCCCGCGGCGACCCCCGCGTACGAGGAGTTCCCGGACCCCGCGGCCGCGCACGGCTGGCAGACCGCGTACGACGCGACGGCCGAGCTCCCCCGGGTCGGGCCCGCCGGCCCGGAGTCCGGCGACCGGGAGCCGAGCGAACCGGATTCCGTCGGCCGCGCCGCCCGGCGCCGGGCCGCCCGCGGCGGGGGCGGTCGGCGCTCACGCCGGGTGGTCGTGGCCGTCGGAGCCGTGGGGGCCATGGGGGCGGCGGCGCTGATCGCGGGGCTGTCCCTGTCGGGCTCCTCCTCCGAGTCCGGGCGGGACCCGGCGAGCGGAACCACCTCGACCTCCGCGGAGACGGCGGGCGCCACGGACCCGGCCTCCTCCACCCTCCCGGCGGCTCCGCCGGACGCGACGGCCTCCGGCGGGCCGGTGACCGGCGCCGACGCATCCGGCGTGAGCCCCTCCCCGGACGCGTCCGGGGACCCGCGGGCGAGCGGGAGTCCGTCGGCCCGGCCCTCCTCCGGTACCTCGCCCACCCCTTCGGCGGGCTCCGCCACGACCGGGGCCGACGGCCCGGGGAACTCCGACGGGAAGGGGCGCGGACAGGGCAGTACGAAAAAGCCCAAGTAGCCCTCCGGCTGGGTAAGTTGATCTCGTCGAACGGGCAGACGGGTGTGCGCGCTGTCCCGGATGTGGAGGTGTCGCCCGTCGAGAGGCGCGGGCTCGGCACAGCTTCTTGCCCAAGCGACCACCCTTCTTCACAATGTTCATGACAAACTCACGGGCGGCCGGAAGATTTCCGGCCGCCCAAGTCGCAAGAGGGGACCCCCACATGAGAAAGCCTCTCGTCGCCGCGCTCAGCGCCCTGGCCCTGGCCGGGATAGGCGCGGCACCCGCGGTGGCCGCCGAGCCCACCGCGTCGAGTGTCGGCAAGAGCGTCGACACGGACACCCCCGTCTCCGTGGTCCACGACGTGGTCACGTCCGCCACCTCGGCCCTGTCGCAGGTCACGTCACCGTCGCCGGGGCTCAAGGCCGTGACCCTCGCCGGGACCGTCTCGCTCAGCAACTGCTCCGGCTCGGTCATCCGGTTCCCGAACTCCCTGGACACCGACCCGGCGCTGGTGCTCAGCAACGGGCACTGCCTCACCACCGGCTTCCCCGAGCCGGGCGAGGTGCTCACCAACCAGGCGTCCAGCCGCACCTTCGGGCTGCTCAACTCCTCCGGCACCCGGGTCGCGACCCTGCGCGCCAGCAAGCTCGCCTACGGGACGATGACCGACACGGACGTGTCGATCTACCAGCTCACCAGCACGTACGCGTCGATCAAGAGCTCGTACGGCATCTCCGCGCTCACCGTGCAGGACACGCACCCGACCGCCGGGACCGCCATCACGGTGGCCTCCGGCTACTGGAAGCGGCTCTACAGCTGCAACGTCGACGGCTTCGTGTACCGCCTGAAGGAGGGCGACTGGACCTGGAAGGACTCGGTCCGTTACACCTCCGCCTGCCAGACCATCGGCGGCACCTCGGGCTCGCCCGTCATCGACCAGTCCACCGGCAAGGTCGTCGCCGTCAACAACACCGGCAACGAGGACGGCGAGCGCTGCACGGAGAACAACCCGTGCGAGGTCGACGCGAACGGCAACGTCACCGTCCGCGAGGGCATCAACTACGCCCAGGAGATCTACAACATCCCGGCCTGCTTCACGACCGGCAACCAGCTCAACCTGAACGCGAGCGGCTGCACCCTGCCCAGGCCGTGACCGTCGGCCGGTAAGGCGCGAGGCGTTCCGTCACATGGGACTGCGACGGACCGCCCGCCCCGCCAGGACGTCCGTGCGCCGGCCGTCCTCGATCACGAACCTGCCGTCGACCAGGACGTGCGGGATGCCGGTCGGCAGCCTGCGCGGGTCGTCGAAGGTCGAACCCGGGGCCACCGTCTCCGGGTCGAAGAGGACCAGGTCCGCGCGGTACCCCTCCTTGACCAGGCCGCGGTCCGGCAGTCGCAGCCGGGACGCCGGGCGCGAGGTGAGGTGCGCGACGCACTCCTCCAGGGACAGGACGCCCAACTCCCGCACGTAGGTGCCGAGATAGCGCGGGAACGTGCCGTACGCCCGCGGATGCGGCTTGGCGCCCTGAAGGATGCCGTCGGAGCCACCGGTGTGCACCGGGTGCCGCATGATCGTGCGGACGTTCTCCTCGTGGCCGACGTGCTGCAGGATCGACGGGGCCAGCCGGTCGGCGAGCAGGAGCCCGCGGGCCGTCGTCCAGGGGCTCTCGCCGCGCAGCCGGGCCGACTCCGCGACCGTCCGGCCGACGAAGTCCGCGAGGGCCGTGTCGCCGACACCCGAGATCTCGACGGTGTCCCACTCGACGGGCACGCCGTGGCAGCCGTCCGCCCCGACGACCTCCATATGGTGCCGGATCCGCTCGGCCGTGCCGTCGTCCGCCAGCCGCTTCAGGACCGCCTCGGGGCCGCCCTCGCCCGCCCAGCTCGGCAGCAGCGCCGCGAGGGTCGTCGCGCCGGGCGTGTAGGGGTAGGTGTCCAGGCTGATGTCGGCGCCCGACGCCAGCGCCTCGTCCAGGAGGGCGAGCAACTCCGGCGCCCGGCCCTTGTTCACGCCGAAGTTCATGGTGGCGTGGGCGAGATGCAGGGCGCAGCCGGCCTCCCGGGCCAGGGCGACCATCTCCTCGTACGCCTGCAACGCGCCCGCCCCGTACGAGCGGTGGTGCGGGCAGTAGTAGCCGCCGTACTCGGCCACCACCCGGCACAGTTCGGTGAGTTCGGCGTCCTCGGCGTACATGCCGGGGGTGTAGGTCAGGCCCGACGACATGCCGAGCGCGCCCTGTTCCATGCCCTCCGCGACCAGCCGGCGCATACGGCCCAGCTCCTGGGGAGTCGCCTCGCGGTCCTCCCAGCCGACGACGAGCGCGCGGAGCGTGCCCTGGGGGATCAGATAGGCCGCGTTGACGGCGATCCCGCGGTCGAGGCGGTCCAGGTACTCGCCCACCGACCGCCAGTCGAAGTCGATGTCGTCGCCGTAGCCGTTCCAGCCGGTGATGGCGCGGCGGACCTCCTCCAGGGTGCGGTCGTCGACCGGGGCGTACGACAGCCCGTCCTGGCCCAGCACTTCGAGCGTGACGCCCTGCGCGGCCTTGGCGCTGTGGTCGGGGTCGCGCAGCAGGGCCAGGTCGCTGTGGGCGTGCATGTCGATGAAGCCGGGGGCCAGGACGAGCCCCTCGGCGTCCAGCTCCCGCCGTGCCTTGGGCCGTTGGCACCCGGCCTCGGCGGCCTCCTTGACGATCGAGACGATCCGGCCGCCGTCGACGACCACGTCGGCGCGGTACGAGAAGCCGCCGCTGCCGTCGACGACGTCCGCGTCCCTGATGACGAGCTCTTCCATCGCCGGAGTCCCTTCGCGTCTCGGATCGCGTCTCAGAAGAAGGTGCGGATGTACTCGACGACCGTGCCGTCGGCCTCCGCCACCGGGATCAGCTGCCACTTGTCGAAGGACGTGCACGGGTGGGAGAGGCCGAGGCCCAGCCAGTCGCCGACCTCCAGGTCGGCCTCGGGAGCCGTGGCCAGCCAGGCGTGCTGGTCGGAGAGGGCGGTCACCTCGACGCCGGTGGCCGGGCGCTCGACGCCGCCCCGGCGGACCACCTGCGCGAAGGGGAGGTCCAGGTCGTGGGCCGCGTCCCGCTTGCCCGCGTTGGCGAAGGCCTGCCCGGGGGAGGGGCGGGAGACGACCTGCGCCCACAGGCGGAACGCGGGCTCCAGAGCGCCCTCCTCGGGGATCCGGTTGAAGGGGGTCACCTTGCGGTAGTGGCCGTCGTCGTGCGAGACGTAGGCGCCGGAGCGGAGCAACTTCAGGACGGGGCGCGAGAGTTCGGGGATCTCGGCGAAGACGTCGGCGACCGCGTCGAACCAGGCGCTGCCGCCGGCGCTGACCACGATCTCGTCGAGTCCCTCCGCGGCGAACCGTCCCGCCTTGTCGAAGTCGACGGCCAGGGCGACGAGTCGGCGCAGCCAGGCATGCACCCGCTCCGGGTCCGCCCCGGGAACCTCGCCCTCGTACCCGGCGACGCCGACGAGCCGCAGCGTCCCGGTGGCCGCGACCGCGTCGGCGACCGCCGCGCACTCCTCCTCCGTACGGACACCGGTGCGGGCGCCCTCGCCCGCGGCGAGCTCGACGACGACATCCAGGGGGCGGGTGGTCCCCCGCAGGGCCGCGTCCATCAGCTCGACCGCGCGCACGGAGTCGACGTAGCAGACGAAGCGGAAGCCCGCGTCGCCCGCCAGCTCGCCGGCGACCCACCTCAGGGCCGCCGGGTCCACCAGTTCGTTCGCGAGGAAGACCCGCTGGACGCCGTACGCCCGCGCGACGCGCACCTGGTGCGGGACGGCCAGGGTGATGCCCCAGGCGCCGCGCTCGATCTGGCGGCGGAAGAGCTGGGGGGCCATGGTCGTCTTGCCGTGCGGGGCGAAGGCGAGGCCGTGGCGGGCCGCGTATGTCTCCATGAGCGCGAGGTTGTGCTCCAGGCGCTCGGCGGAGAGAGCGAGCACGGGGGTGGTGAAGCCGTCGGTGAAGAGGTTGCGGCGCTGTGCGGTCAGCTCGGCGACGGTCATGCCGTCCGCGTCCGGTGGCAGGCCCTTGAAGCGGTGGTCGACACGGTCCTCCGCGAGGCGGGCGAGCGCTTCGGTACCGGACACAAGGGCCTCCCTGAAGGTGCGTTGCAGTATGTGCAACGTCCATTGCGTATATCGCTGACTGCTGTCTAACATCCACGCCAACGCCGGGTCAATGAAGGAGCTACGACCATCGTGAAGCCCCCCGACGCCGTGGATGTCGTCGCGCTCGGCGAGTCCATGGTCACGTTCCTGCCCAGTCGGCCCGGCCGACTCGCCGACGTGCCCTCTTTCGACCGGGCGATCGGCGGGGCGGAGTCGAACGTGGCGTGCGGGCTGGCCGCCGCCGGCTTCGCGGTGCGGTGGGTCAGCCGGGTCGGGACCGACGGGTTCGGGGACCACCTGGTCGAGACGGTCGGGGGGTACGGGGTCGACACCTCTGCGGTCGGGCGGGATCCCTCGCGTCCTACGGGGGTGTACTTCCGTACGGCGGGGGACCGGGCCACGGACGCGCACGAGGTGGCGTACTACCGGGCGGGGTCGGCGGCTTCGGCGATGTCGGTCGACAACGTTGACCTGGCGGCGGTGCGGGCGGGGCGGGTGCTGCATCTTTCCGGGATCACGGCCGCCTTGTCGGACACGTGTCTGTCGTTGCTGCGTGAACTGACCGCGCCGGGGGTCGGGCGGCCGGTGGTGTCCTTCGACGTCAATTACCGGGCCGGGTTGTGGCGGGATGGCGAGGGGCCTCGGGTGCTTCTGGAACTGGCCCGTCAGGCGGACATCGTGTTCGTGGGGGAGGACGAGGCGGAGGAGGCGTGGCGGGTCACGGGAGGCCCTGCTGCGATTCGGACGGTGCTGCCCGAGCCTTCGGTGCTGGTGGTGAAGCAAGGGGGGAAGGGGGCGACCGCGTTCGTGTCGGCTGCGGGCGAGTGGGGGCTGGTCGCGCAGTTCCCCGCGCCCCTGGGTAGGTCCCGGTCGACGTCGAGCATTTTCGTCCCCGCCCTCGCTGTCGACGTCGTGGCCACCACCGGCGCCGGTGACGCCTTCGCCGCGGGGTTCCTCTCCGCGACCCTGCGCGAACTGCCCCTCAAGGACCGCCTCAGGCACGGCCACCTCTGGGCCGCCGCCGCCCTCACCGCCCCCGGCGACCTCGCCGCGCCCCCCGCCCGCGCACACGCCGACCGCCTCGCCGCCGTCGGGGACGACACGTGGGGGACACTTCGACTCGGCCCCGGCTGGACCCAAGCCGACCCGGCCCCGGAGGAGGTACGCACCCCATGAGCCAGACCGTCGACCGAGCACTGAGCATCCTGCCGCTGCTCGCCGAGGGCCCCGCCGACCTCGGGCAGGTCGCCGAGCGCCTCGGCGTCCACAAGTCCACCGCGCTGCGACTCCTCCGCACACTCCACGAACACGGCATGGTCTACCGGCAGTCCGACCAGCGCTACCGCCTCGGCGCCCGCCTCATCGCGCTCGCCCAGGAGGCGATGGAGAACCTCGACATCCGCGAAATCGCCCACCCCCACCTCGTACGGCTGAACGAGCAGTGCGGTCACACCGTCCACCTCGCCGTGTACGAGGAGGACGAGGTGCTCTACATCGACAAGGTCGAGAGCCGCTACCCCGTGCGGATGTACTCGCGGATCGGCAAACCGGTGGCCATCACCGTCGCCGCGGTCGCGAAGCTGCTGCTCGCGGACCTTCCCGAGGCCGAGCGGCACGCCCTCGCGGACAAGCTCGAATACCCCCTGTACACGGCCCGTTCGACCCCCAACGCCCCCGCGTTCCTGAAGGAGTTGGAGCGGGTGAGCGAACAGGGCTGGGCCACCGACCTCGGTGGCCACGAGGAGTCCATCAACTGCGTCGCGGCCCCCGTCCGCGGCGCCGACGGCAGGGTCGTCGCCGCGATGTCGGTCTCCGCGCCCAACGTCGTCGTCACCGCCGAGGAACTCCTCGCCCTCCTCCCACAGGTCCGCCGTACGGCCGATGCCATCAGCGGCGAGTACTCCGGCAGAACACCAGCAAAGGACCCCGTATGACGGACAAGATCGCGCTCACTCCCAAGACGCACACCACCCCGCCCGCGAAGTTCTCCCACGGGGTGCGCAAGGGCAACATCCTCCAGGTGGCCGGGCAGGTCGGCTTCCTGCCGGCCGAGGAGGGCAAGGCGCCCACGCCCGCCGGTCCCACCCTGCGCGAGCAGACGCTCCAGACCCTCGCCAACGTCAAGGCGATCCTGGAGGAGGGCGGCGCCTCCTGGGACGACGTGATGATGATCCGCGTCTATCTGACGGACGTGGACCACTTCGCCGAGATGAACTCGATCTACAACACCTACTTCGAGGAGCAGGGCCTCACCGCCCCGCCCGCCGCCCGGACCACCGTCTACGTCGGCCTTCCCGCCGGGCTCCTCATCGAGATCGACGCGCTCGCCGTCCTCGGCTGACGCTCCCTCACCTCCCGCACCTCCCGCACCTCCCGCACCTCCCGTACGTCCTGCACGGCACGGCACCCCACGGGGCGCCGTGCCGCGATCCCCCCTGCCCGAAAGCTCCATGCACTTACGCAGAGGACCCCCCTTCATGTCCCTACCGCTCGCCGCGACCACCGAGACACCCCCGCACACCGGTGGCCTGCTCCTCCTCATCGACGGCACCGCGGGCCTCCTCACGGTCGCCGCCCTCGGTATCGCCCTGCTGCTCTTCCTGATCATCAAGGTGAGACTCCAGCCCTTCGTCGCCCTGCTCGGCGTCTCCATAGCCGTCGGCCTGCTCGCGGGCCTCTCGGTCACCGAACTCTTCGGCACCGTCCAGCGGTCGGACGCGGTGTCCACCATCGAGTCCGGGATGGGCGGCATCCTCGGCCATGTCGCGATCATCATCGGCCTCGGCACCATGCTCGGGGCGATCCTCGAAGTCAGCGGCGGGGCGGAGGTGTTGGCGTCCCGGCTGCTGAATCTCTTCGGGGAGAAGCGGGCGCCCCTCGCCATGGGCCTCACCGGCCTCATCTTCGGTATCCCGGTCTTCTTCGACGTCGGCATCTTCGTGCTCGCGCCGATCGTGTACGCGGCGGCGAAGCGCAGCGGCAAGTCGATCCTGCTCTACTGCCTGCCGCTGCTGGCGGGCCTGTCGATGACCCACGCCTTCCTGCCCCCGCACCCCGGCCCGGTCGCGGCCGCCGGACTGCTGCACGTGGACCTCGGCTGGGTGATCCTGATGGGCGTCGTCTGCGGCATCCCGGCGGTGCTGGCCGCGTGGGTCTACTCCGCGTGGGTCGGCCGCCGCATCTTCGTCGCCGTGCCGCAGGACATGGTGGAGGCGGCCGCGGAGGCCAAGCTCGCCGTCATCGAGGAGCAGCGGTCCCAGGGGGTCGAGCCGCGTGAGGATCCCGTCCCCCTCGGCACGGTCCTCGGCATCATCGGTACGCCCCTCGTCCTGATCCTCGCCGCCACGTTCTCCTCGATCGCCTTCGACCCCTCCACGGGCCGCTCGGTGATCGAGTTCTTCGGCAGCCCCTTCGTGGCGCTGACGATCGCCCTGCTCCTCGCGTACTACCTGCTCGGCATCCGCCGCGGCTGGTCCCGCAAGTCCCTGGAGAGGGTGTCGACCGCCTCCCTCAAGCCCGTCGGCAACATCCTGCTCGTCGTCGGCGCGGGCGGCGTCTTCGGCGCGGTCCTCAAGGCCAGCGGGGTCGCCCAGGCGCTCTCGGACACCTTCAACGACGTCGGCCTGCCGGTGCTCGTGCTGTCGTACCTGATCTCGGTGGTCCTGCGGGTGGCCCAGGGCTCGGCGACCGTCGCCATCGTCACCACGGCGGGCATCGTGGCACCCCTGCTCTCGGAGGGCCACCACTCCCAGGCCTTCGTCGCCCTCGTCATCATGGCCATCTCGGCCGGCTCCATCTTCGCCTCCCACGTCAACGACGGGGGCTTCTGGATGGTGGCCAAGTACTTCGGCATCAGCGAGCGGGACACCCTCAGGACGTGGACCGTTCTGGAGTCGGTGCTGTCGGTGGCGGGCTTCGTGATGGCCGCGGTGCTGAGCCTGTTCGTGTAGGTGGTTCCGGAGTCCGCCGCCGCGGGCCGTCGCGGCGGACTCCCGCGTCGCCCCACGTCAGCAATGGAGTTCGTGGGGACGGCGGGGCCGCGGGTGTCCGTGGTGGTGCGGTAGCCCCATGTAGGCGTCCGGTAACGATGTCGGGGCCGGGTGTGCCGGGCACAGGATCGTCGACCATACTGCCCGCTGTGGAGCAGCGCATAGGTTCGAGCAGCAAGCCCCTGGAAGGCGCCGGGTTCGACCCGGCCTTCGTCCCCGGGCTCACCTCACCCGTGTCCGGCGAGACGGAGGACACCGAGCCGGCGGACGCCGTCGAGGCCGCCGGCACCCACGAGCCCACGGCCACGGCGGAGGCCTCCGAGGAGACCGAGGAGACCGCCGGGGAGGCCGAGGAGACCGCCGGGGAGGAAACCCCCGACGGTCCCGTCTTCGAGGCCGCCGACCGGCGCGCGAAGATCGTCGCCGACCACCGGGGCGTCCGCCTCTCCCTCGACGACCAGGCCTGCGAGTTCGGCTGGGACGAGATCGGCGCGGTCGAGACGGAGTCCCCGCGCTTCGGCAAGCGGTTCACCATCACGGTGCACACGCCCGACCGCCGCTGGTACCCGATCGAGATCGAGGCCACGTCGAGGGCGCGTTTCGCCGAGTGGGACGAACAGCTCGACGCGGTCATGGACAGGTACTTCGAGGACGAGACTGCTCCAGCACAGGAGCCGGAGGAGTCCGACTAGGGGCTGCCGCCGCGACTCCTAGCAGTACTGCGCCTGCTTCCCGATGGACCGGTACATGCAGTCCGAGTTCTCCAGCAGTTGCAGCACCGCGTCCCGGTTGCGCGAGGTCTCCCGCTCGATCACCTCGTCGGGCGGGTAGAACCCACCGCCGGAACTCGACGTCGGGTACATCTCGAAGGTGTACGAGAAGATCTTGTGCGTGCCCCAGAGATAGTCGTCGATCGAGCCGTCGGTGATGTACAGGTCGCTCGCCTGCTCCGCGGTGTACCCGTTGCTCGCGGCCATCTTCTGCCCGACCGCCTTGAACACGGCGTTGTCGTCCGCCGTCATCCCGGTCGCCGTGTCGGAGTACGTGTACCCGTAGGGCCACAGCACCAGTTCGCTGTACGTGTGGAAGTCGATGTTCGTCTTGATCTGCTGGACCCCGCCGACGACCCGGCCGCGCACGAAGTTGGCGACCACCTTGACCTCGGGTGCCGACTCGGCGGACGGGCCCCGGTAGGTCTCGGAGGACGTCGACCCGGACGATCCGCCGCAGCAGCCCCAGCGGTAGGCCCAGTTGCGGTTGAGGTCCGTACCGACCGCCGACGAACCGGAGTTGGGCTGCCGGTTCTTGCGCCACGAGCGGTAGGAGCCGGTGGCGATGTCGTACTCGCCGCCGTCCGGGTTGAGGTCGGGGATGATCCAGATCTCACGGCTGTTGACCATGTTCGTCACCCGGGAGTCGCTGCCGTAGCCCGCGCCGAGTTCGCGCAGCAGGTACAGGGCCATCTCCACCGTGAGGTGCTCGCGGGCGTGCTGATGGTGGGTGAACAGCACCTCGGGCTCGGCCTCGTCGGTCGCCACGTTGTCGCTGATCTTGATGGCGACGATGTCCCGTCCCTGGTACGACGTGCCGATGACCCGCTTGCTCATGATGTTCGGGTAGGCGGCGAGGCGCTGGTCGATCTCGGCGTTCATCTCGGCGTAGTTGTGGTACCGCGAGTCGGCCGAGGGGAAGTCGTAGAGCCTAGCCTCGCCCTCCGCGGCCCGCGCCGGGGCCGACCCCAACGCGGTGACCTCGTAGCCGAGTTGCCGCAGTTTCCGGATCTGGTCGGCGCGGCCGGAGACCACGACGGTCTCCTCGTCGGCCTCGTCCACTGTCACGCCCGTCTGCTGGATCGCCGTACGGGTCACGGGTGTCGACTGCTGGTGGATCTCGTACTGGCGGACGTCCTCGGTGCCCGGTGCCGCCTTCGGGGCGCTGTCGGCGTTGGCGGAGAGCGGGGCCGCGAGGGCGAGGGCCAGAACGGCGGCGAGGGCGGCGTAGCGGGTGCCGCCGCGGGCGCCGGAACCGCGTGTGCGAAGTCGCATGAAGTCTCCTGTGTTCTCCAGGGATTCCGGGATCTCCGGAAGTGGGGAGTGGAGCGGGGGTGTTTCAGCGAGTTCTGCGACGTGCTGCCGGTGCGGGTGTGCCGCTCATCGTGCGGCTATGGCATGAGCAGGTCAAGAGTGGACAAAGACGCGATGGCGTGAACTGTGCGTCGGCTGTGCGTGGTTGAGGAGTGAGGGCGGCGGAGTGTACGCGGATCCGGGGGCCATGGCGTGCCTCCTGAGGAAGTGCACCCACGGGTGTGAGCCGTACGTGCATATATCTGAGAACCAGCGCCACAGTGGGGTCTCCGACCACACCCCGAAGGGCTGGCTGATCATGGGTCATCTGCCGGTCGAGACGACCAGTTCCGCGGGTCGTGTACAGCTGCGAACGGCCTTCCGTCTCCTCGCGACGAGCTTGTCCACGGCAGACGGCCGTCCGGCGCCGATCCTGGTCGCCCAACGCCCCCCTCCCGGCCCCCGACCCCTATATATCCCGCCCAGCCCCCACTTCACCTGGGAGAAGGTCACTTGAGTGTCGAGTTCGACCCCTGCCCGTCCGCCGTGCGCGAGGCCCGGGCCGAGGTCCGCAAGCAGTTGGAGGGGTGGGGGTTCGCGGAGCGGGGCGACCTGGTGGACACCGCCGAACTCCTCGTGAGCGAACTGGCCACCAACGCCCTGCTCCACTCGGCGAGCCGCTTCACGCTCACCCTGTCCGCCGCGCACGGCGTGCTGCGCTGCGAGGTCGCCGACTCCGGCCGGCGCACCCCGCAGGTCCTGGACGCCGGGGTCGCGGAGAACGGCCGCGGGATGTTCCTGGTGGAGGCGCTCGCGCTGCGCTGGGGCTGTCACCAGGACGGGACCGGCAAGACGGTCTGGTTCGAACTCGGCACCCGCGGGGCCGACCGCCGTGAGGGACGCCTCCCCGGCGAGCCCTGACTTCCTTCACCGCACGCCCTCTTGCCGGGCCACGATCTTTAGGGTTTCTTGACCTTTATGGCGGACACCACGGACAAGACAGTGACCGGTGAGACGAACTCCGTACCCCGCAAGTCCAGTTGGCGCTACATCGGCCCGGGGATCGTCGTCGCCGCGACCGGCGTCGGCGCCGGAGACCTGGTCGCCACACTCATCGCGGGCAGCAACTTCGGCTACACCCTGCTGTGGGCCGCGGTGATCGGCTGTCTCGTCAAGATCTCCCTCGCGGAGGCGGCGGGCCGCTGGCACCTGTCCACCGGCAGCACCCTGTTCGACGGCTGGGCGAGCCTGGGACGCTGGACCACCTGGTTCTTCGCCGTCTACGTGGTGATCTGGGGATTCGTGTACGGCGCCGCGGCGATGTCGTCGAGCGCGCTGCCCCTGCAGGCGCTGTTCCCGGACGTGATGGACCTCGAATGGTGGGCCATCGCCTGCGGTCTCGTCGGCCTGGTCTTCGTCTGGTTCAACAAGTACGCGGTCTTCGAGAAGGTCATGACGGTCCTGGTGGGCGTCATGTTCGTGGTGACGGTGTACCTGGCGATCCGGGTCACCCCGAACCTGCCGGACGCCTTCGCGGGCCTGCTCCCCGTCCTGCCCGACGAGAAGGACTCGATCCTCAACACCCTCGGCCTGATCGGCGGCGTCGGCGGCACGATCACGCTCGCCGCCTACGGCTACTGGGTCAACGCCAAGGGGTGGACCAACACCGGCTGGATGAAGGTGATGCGCCTCGACAACCGGGTCGCCTACCTCACCACCGGCATCTTCGTCGTCGCCATGCTCTTCGTCGGCGCGGAACTGCTGCACAGCGCGGACGTGGCGATCGCGAGCGGCGACAAGGGGCTGGTCCAGCTCAGCGACATCCTGGAGGACGAGTACGGCCCGGCGACCGCCAAGTTCTTCCTGATCGGCTTCTTCGCCACGTCCTTCACCTCGCTGATCGGCGTCTGGCACGGGGTGAGCCTGATGTTCGCGGACTTCGTGGCGCGCTACCGCGACCGCGAGGCTGCGGCGGGCTCCGGCCAGGAGGTCGCCTCCGGCTCGCGCGAGCGCTCCTGGCCCTTCCGCGTGTATCTGCTCTGGCTGACCTTCCCGCCGATGGTCCTGCTCTTCCAGGGCCAGCCCTTCCGCCTGGTCATCCTCTACGGCGTGCTCGGCGCGGCCTTCCTGCCCTTCCTGGCCGGCACGCTGATGTGGCTGCTGAACACCTCCCGCACGCCCAGGGAGTGGCGCAACGGCCCCCTGAGCAACGGGATGCTGGCGATCGCGGGCCTGCTGTTCCTGGTCCTGTGCGTGAAGCAGATCTGGGACCAGCCGTGGTCGGAGTTCTTCTAACTGCCGCTCCACCAGAGGGCGTCGAGCGCCATCTTCCGCATCTGGGCGATGCTGAGCGCGGGGGTGGCACGGGTCGCGGACTCGTTCTGGGTGCCGGCGTTGAAGGCGCTGATCACCACGCGCCTGCCGTCGGCGCGCATGGTGTCGACGGTCCACATGACCTGGTGGCCCCTGTCGCCGGGGCCCTGCTTGACGGCGATGCGGGTGCCGTCGGGCAGGGTCTCGGAGCCCGAGCCGAAGAGGTCGCCGGCCGAGTCCAGCATGTCGGGCTGCACATTGACCTGGACCAGGCTCCTGCCCTTGCCGTCGTCGACCACGGCGTAGGCGAAGTCGCCGTCGTCGCTGCTCTTGTCGGTCACCCTCAGCCCCTTGGGCAGCAGGGCCAGCAGGTGGGTGCGGGCGTGCAAATCGGAGCCGGGGAGCGCCGGGTCGGGGAGGGGCTCGGGGAGGGCGTTCGCCACGGGGCGCCACTCCTTCGCCGCCGCCAGCCGCGTCAACCGCGCCGGGCTCAGCGGGGGATCGGTCCGGGTGACGGGCCTGTCCTTCTCTGCGGCCGCGTTCCACTCGCTCACGGTGATGTGCTGCCCGGTCGGGGTGACCAGCTCGGCGGTCCAGAGCTTGGTGTCCACCCGGCGGTCGGGATACTCGTACCTCTGGAGCACGGTCACCACCGAGCCGTCGGTGAGCCGACTCGTCTTGCAGGCGTCGTACGGGACGTACACCCGGTCGGGGCACTGGGCCGCCTGCCGGGCCTCCGTGCCGCCCGGCTGCACCCGGCCCACGCTGACCTCGATCGCCGCGGCGCCCTTGCCGTCGTCGAGGACGAGGCCGGCGTACGGCGCCGGCACCTTCAGCTGGTCGGTCGGCTCGGTGCCCCGCCCGCGCTCCTCGCTGAAGTCGCCCTTGGGCAACAGGCCCTTGAGGGTCGCGATCATCTGCGCGCCGGTCGCGGGCGTGGCCGTGACGCTCGGCTTCGGCTGGGCGGAGGCCGTCACGGACGCCGGCACGGCCTCGGCCGCCGTACCGCCCGGCCGCAGGACCAGCACCCCGCCCACACAGGCGATCACTACGCTCGCGGCGCCCCCGGCGACGGCGGCCCGCCGCACGAGCCGCTTGCGCCGGCCCCGCACCGCGCCGCGTGCGGCGAGGGCCGTGCGGTCGGTTTCGAACCCGCCGCCGGTCTCGTGCAGGGCGGCGGTGAGCCGCTCCTCGAAGGGGTCGTGGTGCTGGTCTGCGGGCATGGGGAAACCACCGTTCCGGGTCGGACGAATCGGTCGGACGAAAGGGAAGTCAGGAGGCCGGTCGGTCAGGGCCGGGCGTAGGCGCCGACGTCCTCGCCGAGGAGGCCGCGCAACTGCTTCAGAGCTCGGGTGGAGCGCGTGCGGACGGCGGCCGCGCTGGCGTTCAGGACCTCCGCGGTCTCCTCGATGGAGCGGTCCTCCCAGTAGCGCAGGACGACCACGGCCCGGTCCTTGGCGGGCAGCCGGGCGAGGGCGGCGAGCAGCGTCAGCCGCAGGGGCGTGTCGACACCGGCGGCGGCCACCTCCGGCAGCACATCGGTCGCGCGCTCACTGCTGCTGCGGCGGCGCCGATGGGTCAGGAACACCCGGACCAGGACGGTCTGCGCGTACGCCGCGGGGTTGCCGACGAGACAGACGCGGCCCCAGCGGACGTAGATCCGTCCGAGCGCCTCCTGCACCAGGTCCTCCGCGAGATGAGTGTCACCCGCGGTCAGCAGACACGCCGACCGGTACAGATGCCCGGCCCGCGCGGCGGCGAACCGCGCGTACTCGTCCGCGCGGGCCTGTCTCATGTGTTCCCCCTGGTGCTGTGCGCCCGGCTGTGAAGAGGTCCTCACTTCACTGACGCGGTGAGGCGGGGAGAATGTTTCATATGACTTGGAAGCAGTCCGTGACGCGAGGGGACGGACACCGATGACCACCCCGCCTCCGCCCGGTCCGCCCTACGGCGACCAGCCCCCGCCTCCGCCCATGGCTCCGCCGGCCGCGCCCCCGCCGGGCTTCGGCCCGCCGCCCCCGCAGTACGGCTACGGCTACCCGCCCCCGCCCCCCGAGGGCCCGGAGTTCATGGCCGTCGACCGCCACAACTCCGTCGTCGTCGACTCCGCGGGCGTCGCCTTCGAGGACCACGGCCACTCCGCCGAGTTCCCCTGGCACGAGATCCGCAGCGTCCACTACAAGGCCGGCCCGAACGGCAAGACCCTGATGATGGCCGTCATCCACCTCGACGGCCGCTTCTACGAGTGTGTGGTCGACGCGAAGACCCGGGACACGTTGGGCCGCTGGTTCGCCGGGCTGGCCCCGGTCCTCGGGTACTACAGGCCACTGGCGTGACGGTGGACGCGCCCCCGTCCGCCTCGGCGCCCGCCTCTCGCTGGTTCGCGAGACACGGGCGCCGATCGACCTGACCGTGACCGGCGTCGTGCGCCACGGCCGAACGGTCCGCGCGTTCATCCCTCCGCACTCCGGCCTGGTGACCCTCCAGGGCATGGGCGGACACGAGCCGACCCCGACGGCTACGGCAGCGCGTGCACGTGCGGTCCCACCGCGTTGGACCAGGCGTTGCCCGCCGTCGCGTCCCAGTTCGTCGACCAGGTCATGGCGCCGCGCAGGTCGGGGTAGGTCTTCGACGGTCTGAAGGAGCCGCACCCCGTGCCCTTCGTCAGGCAGTCCAGCGCGTTGTTCACCACGGACGGCGAGACGTAGCCGCTGCCCGCCCCGCTCGTGGACGCCGGCAGGCCCAACCCCACCTGGGACGGGGACAGTCCGCCCTCCAGCTGGATGCAGGCCAGGGCGGTCAGGAAGTCCACCGAGCCCTGCGAGTAGACCTTGCCGTCGCAGCCCAGCATCGAACCGCTGTTGTAGTACTGCATGTTGACGACCGTGAGGATGTCCTTCACGTTCAGCGCGGTCTGGAAGTACGCGTTGGACGTCGACTGCATGTCGATCGTCTGCGGTGCCATCGTGAGCACCAGCGAACTGCCAGCCTTCCCCGCGAGCGACCGCAACGCCTGGGACATGTAGGTGGCGTTGAGCCCGTTCTCCAGATCGATGTCGACGCCGTCGAAGCCGTACGTCTGCATCAGCGCGTACACCGAGTTCGCGAAGTTCGCCGCGGACGTCGGGTCGCTCACCGAGACCGTGCCGTTCTGGCCGCCCACGGAGACGACGACCTTCTTCCCGGCCGCCTGCTTCGCCCTGATGTCCGCCTTGAACTGGTCGACCGTGTACCCGCCGAGCCCGGCCGAGTCCAGGTTGAAGGTCACGGCACCCGGAGTCGTCGTCGCGTCCGCGAACGCCACCGCGATGATGTCGTACTGCGACTGCACCGCCGACAGCTTCTGGACCGTCGCCCCGTTGTTGAAGTTCTGCCAGTACCCGGTGACCGCGTGCTTCGGCACCGCGCCGCCCCCGGTACCCGTCGACGCGCTCGTCGTCCCCGTCACCGCACCCGACTTCGCGGACTCGCCCGCCGAGTTCACCGCCGTGACCTGGAAGCTGTACGACGTCGAGGCGGCAAGGCCCGACACGGTCGCCGACGTCCCGGTGACCGCCGTGACCTTCGTGCCGTTGCGGTAGACGTTGTAGCCGGTCGCGCCCGACACCGTGTTCCAGGTCAGGGAGACGGACGAGGAGGACGTGCCGGAGACCGCCAGGCCGGCCGGCGCCGCCGGGATCGTGGGAGCGGGATCACCGCCGCCGCCCCCGTCGGGGCCGTACACCGAGACGTCGTCGGTGAAGTACGCGGCCTGTCCGTACCAGCCGTGCGTGTAGACCGTCACCGACGTCGTCGAGGCACCCGTGGTGAAGGTGGTCGTCAGCTGCTTCCAGGAGGCGGAGTCCGGGGTCCAGGTCGACACGTCCGTCGTGCCGGTGCCGGTCGCGCCCAGGTAGGCGTAACCGCCCTGCACCCACGCGCTCAGCGTGTACGTCGAGCTGGGCTTCACGGCCACCGTCTGGACGCACTTGGCGTTGTCCTGCCCGGCGGGCGTCGCCTTCAGCGCGGCCGAGCCGCCGTGCACGGGGGAGGAGACGGTCGTACCGCTGCTCGCCGAACAGGTCCAGTTGGTCAGGCCGGACTCGAAGCCGGCGTTCTTCGCGTTGTTGACGTCCGCGGCGGAGGCCGGTCCGGCGACTCCGAGGGCGCCGCCCAGGGCGAGGGCCGCGATGAGGGCCGCGGTCCGGAACCGCGCCGGTTTTCTGCTAAGTATGGGCATGACAAGAGAGTTGGTCCAGACCAATCCCGCTGTCAAGGAGGGCGGCGAGGATGAATGCACAACTGGCCTTTCTCCGGCCTGCGCACGTGGCAAGTGCGCCCCATCTGGGCTGGAATCAACCGCTTTTGATCCCTCGGGTCGGCCAGGAAGTCACAGAATCGCTGTTCTCCGGTCATAGAGCCGTGGTTACAGTGCTCAGGTAGTCACGCAGTGAAGTCGACCGGGTGCGACGGAGTGATCCGTTCGGACCCACGGGCATGGGATACGGGGAGCTGCGCGTGCCAACTGCCATCGCAGTGACCGGTGCCGACATGGCGCTGCCGGCACAGGACGAGCGGACCCTGCCCGCCGTCGTGCTCGACGGCCTCGACCGGCAGCCGCTCGACCACTCGCTCGCCGCCCTCCAGGCGCTGATCGACCAGCACGGCCATGTGGTCGTCGTGTACTCCCGGGCCGTGCCCCCGGCGGTGGACCAGCGGCTGCGTACCGTGCGGTCCCTCCTGGAAAGCGACCGGATCGCCCTGTTCCAGCCCGAACTGCCACCTTTGGGACTCGCTGTCCTGGCCCGCCAGTTGAGACAGCTCGCCTCCTGCGACCTCAGCCCCGGCGTCATCGCCTCGGCGGGCCGGCTGCTCACCCACTACCTCCACGCGGGCGCGCTCCTCGGCTCGGTGGCCAAGCTCGACCGGGTCCCCGTCGGGCTCAAGTCGCACGCCAAGTCATGGGTGCCGGGCAGCCAGTTCGCCGTGCTCGCCCATCCCCAGCCGCAGCTCGTCAGGCTCGCCCCGGACGCCGCCCTCGCCGGCCCGGAGTTCGCCACCTCGATGCTCGTCGCCCGCGGCCAGCTCCAGTCCGACTGGGTCTCCGGGGCGCTCGCCAGGTCCTGGCGGATCCAGGGGCTGCGGGAGGCTCCGCTGCCCGCCGAGTCCGCCGAGTGGTGGGGCACCGGCAAGCTGATCGAGTTCTGCGCCTTCCTGCCGGACCTGTCCGTCCTTTACCAACTGGTCACCTCGGTACGGCAGAACATCTGTCACTGGTGCGGTATCGACGTCATCGGTGACCGCTGCGTCTTCTGCTCGGCCACCGCGCCGGTGACGCCCGTATCCCAGCAACAGCAGCAACAGCAGCTGCAACCGCAGCGACAGCACCAACTGCCCGCCGGGTGAGCCGTACCGGATCGCCCCCCGTCCCCGATTCCGCTCGACCGAGCCCCCCAACGAGGTCCACGGTTCATGAACTCCCGTCAGCGCCGCGGCGTGATACTCCTGCTCCTGTCGGTCCTGGGCGCCCTCGCGGCCTTCGCCGGCGTGCTCTCCGTCATCGACGACGTGAAGTCCAAGGTCGGCCCCGAGGTCACGGCGTACGAGGTCAAGAAGGACATCGAGCCCTACACCCGGCTCACCGCGGCGCAGTTCGAGAAGACCGAGATGCCGAAGCGCTGGCTGTCCGCCAACGCGGTCACCGACCTCGCCGCCCTCCGCGACAAGATCGCCGTGACGACCCTCAAGAAGGGCTCGCTGCTCCAGAGCGACATGATCGTCGACCAGCCGGCGCTCCAGCCCGGGCAGCAGGAGGTCGCCATCATGATCGACGCGGCGACCGGCGTCGCCGGCAAGATCACGCCGGGTTCCGCGGTGAATGTCTACGCCACCTTCGAGGGGCAGCGGGAGAGTGATCCCGACCTGTCCAAGATCATCGTAACCAATGCCCGGGTGCTCGACGTCGGTCAGATCACCGCGCTCCAGCCCGACGCCGACGAGCGCACCCGCGAGGCGTCCAAGGCCGTCCCCATCACCTTCGCCCTCTCCGCCCTCGATGCCCAGCGCCTCACGTACGCCGAGTCGTTCGCCAAACGCGTCCGTCTCGCCCTGGTCGCCCCCGGCGAGACCGGCACGGTCCCCGAGCAGGAGCGCACGTACGAACTCGCGAAGGACAAGTGAGAGGCCGCCATGCCCACGAGGATCCTCCCGGCGGTCGGCGACGCGGACGCGGTCCGTTCCCTCACCACGCTGCTCAGCCAGCTCCCGGACGCCGAGCCCGTCGCCCCGGTCACCGACTCCACCCAGCTCATCGACACCCTCGCGCGCCTGGCGTCAGAGTCCATCGACGAGCTGCCCGAGGTCGTGGTCGTCCATGAGCGCATCGGTCCCGTCCCGGCCCTGGAGCTGATCCGTGAGGTCGCCCTGCGCTTCCCGGCCGTCGGCGTCATCCTCGTCACCTCCGACGTCGGCCCAGGCCTCTTCCAGGCCGCCATGGACTACGGCGCCCGCGGCCTCATCGCCCTCCCGCTCGGCTACGAGGAGCTCGCCACCCGGGTCCACGCGGTCGCCCAGTGGTCCACGGGCGTACGACGGCACCTGGGCGCCGCCACCGACGTCTTCACCGGCGTCGGCGGCACCGTCGTCACCGTCAGCGGGGCGAAGGGCGGCGTCGGCGCCACCACCACCGCCATCCAGCTCGCCCTCGCCGCCCAGGCCTCCGGCCGCCCCACCGCCCTGCTCGACATGGACCTCCAGACCGGCGACATCGCCTCCTACCTGGACGTCCAGTTCCGCCGCTCGGTCGTCGATCTCGCCACCATCACCGACATCTCCCCGCGCGTCCTCGCCGACGCCGTCTTCGCCCACGACACCGGCCTCGCGCTGTTGCTCGCCCCCGGCGAGGGCGAACGCGGCGAGGAGGTCACCGAGCGCGCCGCCCGCCAGATCGTCTCCGCCCTGCGCTCCCGCTACGAGGTCGTCGTCGTCGACTGCGGGTCGCAGCTCAGCGGGGCCGGCGCGGCGGTCGTGGAGATGGCCGACACGGCCCTGCTGGTCACCACCCCGGACGTGGTCGCCGTACGCGGCGCCAAGCGGGCCGTGCGCATGTGGGACCGCCTCCAGGTCCGCAAGGCCGAGGAGACCACCGTCGTCGTCAACCGCCACAGCCGCGGTACGGAGATCCAGCCGCCGCTCATCCAGAAGATCACCGGCACCGGCGTCGCGGCGACCGTGATCCCGGCCAACTTCAAGGAGCTCCAGGGCGCGGTGGACGCGGGCCGGGTCCACGAACTCGACGCCAAGGGCACGGTCAAGCAGGCCCTGTGGACGCTCGCCGGTGAACTGGGCCTGGTCAAGGGCACGGAGGCGAACTCCCATCGCAACGGAGGCCGGGAGCGGGGGGCGTTGGCCTTCCGGCGGCGCAAGGAGCTCGGGAGGTGAGCGGCCGGCGGGACGAGGGACAGGTGACCATCGAGTTCCTCGGGATGACCCCGCTGATCCTGATCACGCTGGTGTTGCTGTGGCAGTTCGTGCTGCTGGGGTACACCTTCACGCTCGCGGGGAATGCTGCGGACGAGGCGGCGCGGGCGGGGACGGCGGTTCCGGCCGGGGAGCGGCAGGCGGCGTGCGAGGAGGCGGGCACGGACAAACTGCCGGGCGCGTGGAGCGGCACGGTGAGCTGCGCGACCGGGGGCGGCTACGTCAAGGCCACCGTCACCCTCCAGGTCCCCGTCCTGTTCCCGGGCTCGATCGGCTTCCCCTTCGACGTGGAGGGCCACGCGGGTGCGGTGGAGGAGGACAGGCACTGAGATGTCGTACTCAGGGAAGAGCCGAGAACACCGCGACCGCGGCCAAGTGGCCCTCGAATACCTGGGCTTCATCCCGATCCTGATCCTCGTCGCGATGGCCGGCGTCCAGATCGGGCTCATCGCCTACACCGCCCAGCAGGCCGGCACGGCGGCCAGGGCCGGGGCGCGGGCCGCCTCGCTCGACCTGAGCGCGCAGGACGGCTGTGTGAACGCGATCAGCGACTGGCTCTCCGTCGACTGCGCCGAGGGCGGGGGCGGCGACTCGGTCACCGTCACCGCCACCGTCCAGATCCCGTCGATCGTCCCCGGCTGGGACTTCGACCCCGCCGTCAAGACCGCCACCATGCCGCTCGACCACTGAACGAGGTACCCCCATGAGTCTGCGGTCCCGCATCAACACCCCCGAGGAGAACGGCAGCCGGGGCGAGGACGGCCACCTGGTCTCCTCCTACCGGGCCAAACTCCTCGAGGAGATCGACCTCGCGGAGATGAGCTCGCTGGCGGCCGCCGAGCGCCGGGCCCGCCTTGAGCGGGTGCTCGGGCACATCATCAGCCGCGAGGGACCGGTCCTGTCGACCGTCGAACGCTCGCAGCTGATCCGGCGGGTGGTCGACGAGGCGCTCGGCCTCGGCATCCTGGAACCGCTGCTCGAAGACGCCTCCATCACCGAGATCATGGTCAACGGCCCGGACTCGATCTTCGTCGAACGCGGCGGCCGGGTCGAGCAGTTGCCGTTGCGCTTCCCGTCCCACGACCAGCTGATGCAGACCATCGAGCGAATAGTCTCCACGGTCAACCGGCGCGTGGACGAGACGAACCCGATGGTCGACGCGCGCCTGCCGTCCGGCGAACGCGTGAACGTCATCATCCCGCCGCTCTCCCTGACCGGCGCGATCCTCACGATCCGCCGCTTCCCGCGCTCCTACACGCTCCAGGAACTGGTCGGCTTCGACTCGCTCGACGAGAACATGCTGTACCTGCTCGCCGGCCTGGTGCAGGCGCGCTTCAACATCATCGTGTCGGGCGCCACGGGCACCGGCAAGACGACCCTGCTCAACGCGCTGTCCGGGCTCATCCCGGAGGGCGACCGGATCATCACCATCGAGGACTCGGCCGAACTCCAGCTCCAGCAACGGCACGTGGTCCGCCTTGAGGCACGGCCGCCGAACGTGGAGGGCCAGGGCCGGGTCACCATCCGGGACCTGGTCCGCAACTCGCTGCGCATGCGCCCCGACCGGATCGTGGTCGGCGAGGTCCGCGGCGGCGAGTCCCTCGACATGCTCCAGGCGATGTCGACGGGCCACGACGGCTCCCTCGCCACGGTCCACGCCAACAGCGCCGAGGACGCGCTGATGCGGCTGAAGACGCTGGCGTCCATGTCGGAGGTGGAGATCCCCTTCGAGGCGCTGCACGACCAGATCAACAGCGCGGTCGACGTGATCATCCAGCTCACCCGGTTCGCCGACGGCGCCCGCCGGATCACCGAGATCGCCCTGCTCGACAGCAACGGCAGCGAGCCGTACCGGCTGGCCACGGTGGCCCGCTTCGACGCCCAGCCCATGGCGGCGGACGGCCGGATCTACGGCCGCTTCGCGTACTTCCCGCTCCCGCGCCGCGCCGTCGACCGCCTCTACATGGCGAGCCAGCCCACGCCCCAGGCCTTCGGGGTGGCCCAGTCCGCAGCCCAGTTGGCCCTCCGAGAAGCCAGGTAGGACCCCCTCCCATGGACCTCCAGACCCTAGTCAAGCTCACCGTCGGCGCCACCCTGCTGACGTGCGCCCTCGCCGTCGTGGGCGTCCACGTCTATGCCAAGGGACGGGCGCAGCGGGCGGCCCTGGTCGACCGGCTGACCGCCGCGGGCCAGGTGCCGTACACCGGCCGCCGCCGGCACTTCCGCGACCTGGACCGCCGGCTGCGCCGGACCCGGCTCGGGCGGGAGCTGGAACTGCGGCTGGCGGCGACGGGCCTTGACGTGACGCCGGGCGAGTTCTTCGCGGCGATGATCGGGCTCGTCGGCGGACTGTGGCTGATCGGCCAGGCGACCCTGGCACCCTTCTTCGGCCCGCTGGCCGGCCTCGCGGGCGTCTGGGCGTCGGTGCAGTTCCTCAACTGGCAGCGCCAGAAACGCATCGAGAAGTTCATCAACCAACTCCCGGAACTGGCACGCATCCTGGCCAACGCCACCCACGCCGGCCTCGCCCTGCGCACCGCGATCGGCATGGCGGCGGAGGAGCTGGAGGCCCCGGCCGGGGAGGAACTGGCCAACGTGGCCAACCAGTTGGCGGTGGGCGTGGCGATGGAGGACGCCCTCGACGAGATGGCGAAGCGGCTGCCGTCCCGGGAACTGGTGGTCCTGGTGACGACCCTGGTCCTGTCGAACCGGGCGGGCGGCCAGGTGGTCAGCGCCCTGAGGAACCTGACCGAGACGCTGGAGGAACGCAAGGAGACCCGGCGCGAGGTCCGCACCCAGCTCTCCCAGGTGAACATGACCTCGTACGCCGTCCCGGTGCTGGGCATCGGCTCGCTGTTCCTGATGAACGGCGTGAAGGACGGCGCGCTGGAGCGGATGACGGGCTCACCGCTCGGCCAGGGCGCGGTGATCATCGCGTTCGCCCTCTACGCGGTGGGCTTCGTACTGATCCGCCGCATGTCGCGGATCGACGTCTGAGGAGGGTACGGCTGTGATCGCTGTCGGGCTGGCCCTGTTGATGGCCGTGAGCGTGTGGGGCGTCTTCGCCGGCATCCGCATGTACCGGGCGGAGGCGAAACTGCCGAACGACCTGGTGCTGGCACTGGAGGTCGGATCGACCCGCACCGGCGCGGTCGACTCCCTGATCGACCGCATGGGCATGCGCTACGCGCCCACCGTCCTGCGTCTGATGGGCCCCAAGCAGGTCGCCAAGTACCGCCGCAAGATCGACCTCGCGGGCAACCCCGGCGGCCTGACCATCAACCGCTACGCGGCCCGCAGGGCGGTGTACGGCTTCCTCGGCACCGTGGGTTTCCTGGTCTTCCTCCTCCGCGGCCAGATCCTGGTGGCCCTGCTCCTGCTGGCCTTCGGGGCGTTCTGGACGGAGGTCGGCATCTGGTCGGCGATCCGGGTCAGGAAGGACGTCATCGAGCGCACGCTCCCCGACTTCCTGGACGTGCTGGCGGTGGTGGTGAGCGCGGGCCTGGGCTTCCGCCAGGCACTGGACCGGGTGGCCTCCAAGTACGAGGGCCCCTGGGCGGACGAACTGCGCATCACACTCCGCCAGATGGACCTGGGCATGAGCCGCCGCCAGGCCTTCGCCGAGCTGCGCCGCCGCAACGACTCGGAACAGGTCGCGATGTTCGTGACGGCGCTCCAGCAGGGCGAGGAACTGGGCGCCCCCATCGTGGACACCCTGGTCTCCCTGGCCAAGGACATGCGCCGCACGGACGCCCAGAACGCCCGCCGCAAGGCCGCCCGCGCGGTCCCCAAGGCCACCATGATGATCACCACCTTCATGGTCCCGGCCACGCTGCTGCTGCTGGCCGCGGGCCTGCTGCTCGGCTCGGGCACCGACTTCGGCACGATCACGGGGAAGTAGGGGGCGGCTGTGTCGATGACGGGTGCGCGGAGGACGGGGCGGGGGAGCGGGGCGAGGCCGGCGCCGACGTGCGGGCCGGAAGCCGGGTCCCGGCCCGCGGGTGACGCCCGGGCGGCGATGCCGGGGTTGCCGCTGGGGGGTGTAGCGACGGAGGGCGTGAACGGGCGCGAGGCCGCCGACGGTGATCAGCCTCCGCAGCGGTCACTCGCATCCGACGACGACGGCCGCGGGGGTGGTGCGGGTGGGAACACCGACGACGCGCACCCCCACGCACCCGCACTCGACATCCAGGTCAACGCCCTGCAGGCCATGTGCCGCCAGGTCTTCGGCTTCCGGCTGGCCATGATCGCCCTCGCCGCCCCCGCCGCCCTCCTCAACGCCAACCCCGGCCTCGGCACCCGCCTCGTCGGCGCCGCGGTGGTCATCACCTTCATCACCTCCTACGCCCTCTTCCGGGACTGGGAACGCTTCGGCCCCCTCCTCCTGCGCCACCCCACCCTCCTCGCCGCGGACACCCTCTTCGCCAGCCTGCTCCTGATCTCCGCGGGCCCCGACACCACACTCGCCTACGTCAGTGTCTGCACCCCGCTGCTGGCCGGCATCGCGTACAGCTGGCGCGGCGCCGCGGTCTTCGCGTCCCTCCAGTCCCTGATCCTCCTGCTGGCCCAGACGGCCCTCCCGCACCCGAACACCACCCCCGCGAACTTCCTCCTCCTCCCTGGCTTCTGCGTGATCACGGGCGCGGTCGGCTCCACCCTGCGCAACCTCCTGCTCCGCTTCGGCACCGCGACCCAGGCCCTGACCGCGATGAAGGCCCGCCTGGCCGTGACGGAGGCGATCGGCGAGGAACGAGCCCGACTGGCACGGGAGATGCACGACTCGGTGGCGAAGACCCTCCACGGCGTGGCCCTGGCGGCCGAGGGCCTGGCGGCGTCGGCGGCAGCCCCCGCCCCGGACCCGGCCCTGCTCAAGGAGCAGGCCGAACTCGTGGCCCGGGCGGCGCGCAGAGCGGCGACCGAGTCCCGCGAACTCCTCACCGACCTGCGCCGGGACCCCGCCCCCACCACAGACGTGCTGGAGGAACTTGCCACCCGCACACGGAACTTCAGCGCCCGCACCACGCTCCCCACCACCTACCGGGCCCCCGACCGCCCCCACTCCGAACTGGCCGTCCCCCACCCGGTGGCCCGCCAACTCCTCACCATCACCGAGGAGGCGATGGAGAACGCCCACCGTCACGCCGAGGCCACGCGCATCGAGGTCACGGCGGACATCGACCCCGACCGTGAACTGCTCAGCATCAGCGTCCAGGACGACGGTCGCGGCCTCCCACCGGACACCACCCTCGACGCACTCCGCCGCTCCGGCCACTTCGGCCTGGTCGGCATGGTGGAACGCGCCGAGTCGGTGGGCGCCCGTATCCACATCGGCGAGGGCGCCGACGCGAAGGGCACGGAAGTACTCCTCGAACTGCCCCTGTCACCCCCGCGGCCGGAGCCGGACCGATGACCCCCCACCCCACCCCGAGAGGAGGCCGCGACATGCCGGACGCCCCCCAGCACCCCACTGCACCGATCGCACTGTTCCCCACGGCCTTGGCCCCGGTCCCGGCCCCGGCCACCCCCGTCCGGATCGTCGTCGCCGACGACAACCCGGTGGTCCGAGCGGGCCTCACCGCCCTCCTCTCGGGCCGCGCCGACATCACGGTCGTGGCGGAGGCCGCGGACGGCCGGGAGGCGTACGAGGCCGCGAGCCTGCACCGCCCGGACGTGGTCCTGCTCGACGTCCGCATGCCGGGTGTGGACGGGCTCTCGGCGCTCCCGTACCTGGTGCCGATGGCCCCGGTGCTGATGCTGACGTACAGCGGAGAGCCGGAGACCGTCCAGGAAGCGCTGCGCAGGGGAGCCGATGGCTACCTCGTCCACGGCGAGTTCACCGCGGACCAGCTCGCCTCGGCGGTACGGGACACCGTGCAGGGCCGCACCCACCTCACCCCCACGGCGGCGGGCGCCCTGCTGACCCACCTACGCGATGCGAATGCACACGTAAATCCCCATGTCCCGTCCTCCGCACAGCAAATCCCCCTCAAAAGCCTTTCGCAACTGCAACCATCTATGAGACAGTCGTCATCGGACAGGTCGCGTTTCCAACTCAGCGCGAGGGAGGCGGAGATCATGGACCTCATCGCATCCGGCATGACCAACCAGCAGATCGCCGCCGCCTGCTTCATCAGTGAGAAGACGGTCAAGAACCACATCAACCGCATCTTCGCCAAGCTCCACAGCACGAGCCGCTCCGAGGCCGCCGCGAAGTGGCTGGGCACGGCGCCGAGTTCGGGCCGAGGGGTGGGGTGAGCCGTGCCGATGCGAGCTTGGGCCCGGATTTGGGCCCTGGGACCCTGCGCCGACCGCAACCGGCGGGTCTACGCTCCGGTGGCCGATGGCGGCGACACCGAAGGGTCTCACGATGAGCAACCGGTTCAACGACGACAAGGGTCAGACCGCGGTCGAGTACCTGGGCATCATCGCGGTGGTGGTGGCGATCGTGCTGGCGATCACGGGGACGGACATCGGTCAGGCCATCTACGACGCCATCGTGAACAAGATCGACGAGGTCATCGGCGCCTGACGCGGGGCCCTCGGCACAACGACGCAGGGCAGGCTTTCCCCATCTACATCACGGTGGTGGCGGGCCTGCTCTTTCTCGCGTTCGCCTTCCTGGCGGTCGGCCAGGCCGGGGCCAACCGGAACGGCGCCCAGACGGCGGCCGACGCGGCGGCTTTGGCGGCAGCTCTGGACACACGGGACCAACTCAGGGACGAGTGGGTGAAGAACGTACTCGATCCCACGAAGTGGCAGGACATTCTCGACGGCCTCGGGGTGCCGTTCGACGGCTGTGCACGGGCGGACCAACTGGCCGCACAGAACGACGCCACGGTCGACTGCGCGGTGCTGCCGGGGTTGCCCCCGGGCTACAAGGTCGAGGCGACGACCAACAAGACTGTCGGCGATTCCATCGTCCCCGGCACCGAGAACAAGCGGTCGGTTCAGCGGGCTACCGCCGTCATCGAACCGGCCTGCGAGTTCGAACTCCCGGGTGAGGACGCCAACGCCGACGTCCTGCCGACGCTCACGTGTGCGGGCGGCGAGCAGTGGAAGCTGGACCCGACGGATCTCAAGAATCTCCCGAAGCCCGAGGATCTCTTCGATGTCCATCTTGCCGACTGACAGACGACAACGAGTGGTGAAGGAAGCCCAGTGATGAGCATTCGGTTCACGGCGAAGGCCCGTAGGGGGATGATCGCGCTGACGATCGCGGCCGGTCTGGCCGTCGGCGTGGCCGGTTGCGGCAGTGGAGGCGACGACAAGAAGCCGGAAGCATCCGCGTCGGCTTCCAGGAGCGGCGATTCCGGCGCGAGCACGCAGGAGGGGTCGGACGAGACCGTCGCCGAACTCAAGGGCGAGGACGGGCTGATCCTGCAGATCGCCTCCGTGCAGCGGGACTCCGGGGGGTTCCTCACGGTGAGCGGCGAGATGAAGAACGACGGCGACAAGGCGGCCCGCGTCTCGGTACGGACGGCAGGCGACGAGACTGAGATCATCAGGCACGGTTCGTCACTGGGCGGTGCGACACTCGTCGACTCCAAGTCCAAGAAGCGCTACTACGTCCTGCGCGACACCGACGGCCGGCCTCTGACGACGACTGGCATGCCGAGAATCGAGGCGGGCGCGTCCATCCCGGTGTTCATGCAGTTCCCGGCCCCCCCGACCGCCACGACCGAAGTCACCTTCCAACTCCCCACCTTCGCCTCCGCCCCCATCCAGATCTCCGGATGACGCCCACCATGCCCGCCACCCGAACCCCACCCCGCCTCGCCCTGGCCATCACGGTCGCCTCGCTCATGGCGGCCCTGACCCTCACCCCGGCCCAGGCCGACGACAGCCCCAGCGTCCCCCCGGGCACCGAGCCCTCCGCCACCGCACCCGTCGAGGTGGACCCCAACGACCCGGACCTCAAGCTCCCGGAAGGCGCAACCCTCGCCGCACCGAAGGTCCTGGACATCAAGCAGGTCGTGGAGGACCAGAGCGGGGACGAACGCCGCGAGGACACCAACGCGGACGTGAAGTTCGCCCTCCAGGCGGAGGTCCTGTTCGGCAAGGACAGCGCGAAGCTGAACGGCGATGCGAGAGCCCGTATCTCCGCGATCGCGGCGGAGATCAAGAACCAGCACGCCACCCGGATCCGCGTCTTCGGCTTCACCGACAACCTGGGCAGCTACGCCCACGGCCGCACCCTCTCCCGCCAGCGCGCCAACGCCGTACAGGACGTCCTGGACCAGGAGTTGAAGGACTCGGGCATCACCTACGAGGTCCGCGGCTACTCCGAGGACTACCCGATCGCCTCCAACGCCACGGAAGCGGGCCGCAAGAAGAACCGCCGGGTGGAGGTGTCGTTCCCGCGGGGGGAGAACTGAGTCAGGCCGGTCGAGTGCACAGCCCGCAGCTCTTCGCGATGCGCCGATGTATACGTGGCGTATACTGACCTCATGTCCGACGTCATGATCCGCGTGCCTGCCGAAGTCCGTGACCAGCTCGCCGCAGTGGCGGAGGCGCGGGGGACGAGTCTCCGTGCGCTGATGCAGGAAATAGCAGCGCAGACGCTGACCCCGGAGCAGATCATGGAGCGCGCGGACCGGACTCGCGCCATCCTCGCCGAGCGGTTCGGGCATTACGTCACGGACGAGGAATCCGCCGAGATGCGCCGCAAGATGCGGGAGGCCACGGCTGCGCACCGGGCTGTTCTCGCGGAGGCGGAGTCATCGCGTTGAACCAGATCGAGCACTGTGTCCTCGACAGCTCCACACTGCTGGCGATGGGTGGCAACAAGCACGTTTCCGGCCTCATCCACGGCGCGGCGTCAAGCGATGACGTGCGCCTATGGGTGCCGGTCCTGGGCCTCGTGGAAGCCGAGCGAGAGCGCGGGGGGATCGTGGCCCACGTAGGCGTATTGCTGGACGTTCTCCGCATCGTCGACGACGACTACGCGCTGGCCGTGACCGTGGCCGAACTGCACCGCGACGGCGTCCCCCTCGGTGTCGCGGCAGCCGCACACGTGGCACGACCGAACGTGATGCTCCCGGAGGGGGCGCTGGTGGCCACTGTGGCTCCGGAAGCCTATGCAGGGCTCGGCGTCGGAATCATGGACTTGAACCGCTGACGCGCCTGCGCCCTGAGAGCGGAATCCAGTCAAACCCCCACGGGAGGCCGCGCATCGCGATGATATTTTGCTTACGCATCGCAGATGAATTTGCTTTTACCTATCGAAAACTTCCGCCGCATATGGAGCGGGAGCCGACTCGGGGGACAGGACATGTCTGGCGGAACGGACATCGAGGATTCGGCGGCTTTGAACCGTGCGGGTACCGGTGCGCAGGAGATGGCGGGGCGGACGAGGGCGACCGGCGCCCACCCGGTGGACGAGACTCGCTCGGCGTCCAGGGACTTCGGCAGTGGCAATTGGGACGGTGGTCTCGGCGGAGCACTCGGCGGCCTGGCGGAGACCTGGTCGAGCCAGGTCTCGGCGCTCGCGTCCACGTGCGAGAGCCTCTCCCGCCAGTGCGGCGGCTCGGGCCTCCTCTACCAGAGCACGGAGACAGCGAACACGCAGACGATGCGCTCCCTGTCCGGCAAGCCTTCGCCCTTCGGTTGACCCGGGGTCCGAACCCGCCGCCCACCGCGACCACCACACCACGGGGACACACCACAGCCATGCCGACGTACGAGCAGCTGTACCACCTCAACCTCAGCAACCTCAAAGCGGCCGCCGACCGCTGGCGCGAGACGGCCACCAAGTTCAAGGGCCTGCACACCGCGTACGGCGACGAGGTCGCGGCGCCCTTCAAGCAGGCCGGCTGGCACCAGCCCGTACTGACGGCTGCCAAGGCCGACAGCGACGTACGCGCCGCCCAGCAGGAGTTTGAGGATGCCCAGAAGGAGGCGGAGGGGATCGCCGGAGTCCTCACCTCGCTCCACACCGAGTTGCAGAAGGCCAAGACCAAGCTCCACCACCTCGCCGAGGTCGAAGCACCGAAAGAGGAGTTGCACGTCAGCGCCACCGGTGTCGTCACCCCGCGCAACGACGCCAACCAGCAGACCTGGGCCCACCACGACCCCGACGGCCAAGCCCTCATCCGCGAACAGCAACAGGCCTGCGACGCCTTCGCCCGCCGTATCGAAGCCGTCCTCCAACAGGCCGCCGACGCCGACGAAACGGCGTGCTGGGCCCTGCGCCGCGACCTCGGCGGCTACACGGACGACTTCAACTCCAAGGTCGTCATGTCCCTGGACTCAGCCGACGCCACTCACGCGGCCGAGCTTATGAAGAAGGGCGACAAGCTCACCGACACCGAACTCACCGAGCTCAACCACCTGCTGAAGTCCAACCAGGGCGACGCGGAGTTCTCCACGACCTTCTACAAGCAGCTCGGCCAGAAGGGAACCCTCCAGCTCTACGGCCAGCTCGCCCTGCAGACCGCCGACGCGAGCGACGGACGCAAGGCGTTGCTCCAGGAGTTGCAGCGCAACATGGGCAACAACCTGGCCACCGCCACCAACCCGGGCAAGACCCCGCACCTGGACGAGCAGTGGACCGCCGACCTGCGCAAACTCGGTACCCAGCACATCGCGCTGTACCCGGACAGCATGCGCGAGGGCCCCTACGGCTACCAGCTCCTCGGCGGCATCCTCCGCTACGGCGACTACGACTCCTCCTTCCTCACCCCCATCGCGGAGCACGTCACCCAACTCCACGCCAAGGACCCGTACTTCTTCGCCGGAACGAAGTCTGATTTCGGAGGCCCGGAGTACGGCTTCAACCCCTCGGGCAAGAACGGCGCGGGCTACGACCCCATGAACAGCGTCCTGGAGGCGTTGGGACACAGCCCGCAGGCGGCCACCGACTACTTCACGCCACCTATGGAGAAGTACGCCGAGGACGGCACCCACAAGGGCGAGCTTGCCAACATCGACGGCGCGAACAGCTACCTGGACTACCTCGTCAACAAGGACTACGAGTCCTTCCCCGACATCACCGGCCACGACCCCGACGCCGTGGAGAAGTCCATGAACGACTTCCCCGACTCCCTGGGGCACGCCCTCGAAGCAGGTACCACGGGACGTCCCTGGGACGGCGACCCCAACGCCGACTCCGTCCCGCACACCGACGACCAGGCCACCCTGACCCGCCAGATCGTGGACAAGTTCGGCGGGGAGGAAGGCCCTGAACTCCTCAATGGCAAGGACGGTGCCCCCTTCGAAGCGGCCCGCGACAGCCTGGGCAACATCGCGGCCGAATACATGGGGGACGTACAAAGCGCTGTGTCGGGCCACGACGATCTGCCGGTGGCTGGTACCTCGGCCGACTTGCAGGCGTCGACCACGGAACCCTTTCTCGCTGCCGTCGGACAGGATCCGGATGCCTATGCCGCGATCACGGGGGCGCAACAGGCCTACACGAGCGGCATCGTTGACAAGGTGATCAATGGCGACTCCGAATCCACTGTGGACGACACTGAGCGCGTCAAGCAGGCTGTAGCACCCGGTTCCATCGTGGCGGGCATCATGAGCGAGGCTCGCGCGGATGCGGTATTCGACACGCACCGAGCCAGCGATGCCGACTTCAATGAGTCGGCCGAGACGGCCAGTAAATGGGTCGGCCGAGGCCTTGGCCTGGCGACTGGGGCTATCAAGGTGCCGGTTGTCGGAGATATCGCAGGCTGGGCCGTAGAAGATATTCAGAGCAGCGTGATGGAGAGCATTCAACGGGACACGACTACGGAGGCACGGTACGAGGCGGGGCTCGAGTACACCGCAGGTCGGGAGAGCACCCAGGATGCGGCAGCGGCCGCGGTAGACCGCGCGACAGCGAATGGCCGCTTGAACCAGGACACGATTGATGACCTTCGCAAGGCCGCTGTCACCCAGGCGGGGGCAAGCCATTCCGAGGGGTCTCAGTGGGAGGATTCGCGGCATGGCTGAGCGTCGTAGGAGCACACCAACCGCATGGATTGTGTTGGTGCTAACCTCTGTCGCACTCATGGCGTCCTGCAGCTTGGGCGCGGAGACTCGGGAGTACGCCGTGCCCGACAAGATATGCGGTCTATCGGTCACCCCGAAGCTCGTGCGGCCACTCCTACCGCCCGGGGAGTCTCTTGATGCCGGAACGTCGATGACTGGTGCCGACGACACTCAACGGTGTGAGGTGATGGTCGATGAGGACGCCGCTCTCAAGATCACGGGGCAACGGTATCCGGATGCACTGGGCGTAAGGGACGTTGCCCTGAACTACCTCGGAGTCCCCGCCGACGAGCTTGGACGGGCATACTCTGACGATTCCGTCATGGTCTGGGACTCCCGGATCGTCGGAGTGACCAAGTGCACCAACTATCCGACGGACGCCGCTGGCCGGAGCACCAAGCGGTATTCCGTCACCATTGAGGCGTCTTACCCCGACGCTTCGAAGAGCCGGCGAGAGGCACTGCAGAATCTCCTCCCGCCGTATCTGAAGGCGGCTGCCCGCGCCCTGGGCTGCTGAGAACCTCGGGCAGGGCCTTGCTAGGCGGCTTCCAACTCGAACCACACGTACTTGCCACGGTTGCCGTTCCGGGCCAGCGGCTGCCACCCCCATAGGCCGGCGCATGCCCGCACCAAAGCCAGTCCCCTACCCTCCTCCGCTTCTCCGAGCAGCTCCAACTCCCTTGGTGGCTCCGGAGGTTCGGGGTCGGTATCCCATGCGCCGATCCTGAGTACGTTGGCCGACCAGCAAACCCTGAGCGCGGCAGGCCCCTTGGTGTGACGTACGGCGTTACAGACCAGCTCTGTCGCAAGCAGCTCAGCGGTGTCGACTAGGCGGATCAGACCGTGCATCGTGAGGATCAAGCGCAAAGTGCGACGGCTGATGGTGACCGCTCTGGGATCGTTCGGGATGTACAGCGTGTACTCCCAAGCGGTGCTATCGGGCATGCGTGGACTCCGTATCGGTGATGGGGGTTCGGAGAGCTGCGAGAGTGGCGGGCGGTGGCATTGCCGCAGCCGTCGTGGCAGGACGGAGCGGTGCGCTTCCGGGGTCCCGGTAGTTTCGCAGCGTGTGCGTCGCATCACCGACCGTAGACCTTAGATTTAAGAAACGGCAAGTCGATCGCGTAACCTGACGCCCGAACGAGTCGCGCTCACGGGCGTGTTGAACGGAGAGGTGGTCGATGGTGGCCAAACGTGAGCCCACAGCGCGACAGATGCGCTTGGCGGTCGAATTGCGCAGGCTCCGCGAGGCTGCAGGGCTCAGCGCACGCGAGGCAGCGGCGCTGCTCGGAGTGAACTCCGTCCAGATCAGCCAGATCGAATCGGGTGTCTCGGGAGTGAGCGAGAAGCGGCTGCGCCGACTGGCCGTCAACTACTCCTGCCCGGATATGGAGTTGATCGACGCCCTGGTGGCCATGGCCACTGACCGCACCCAGGGGTGGTGGGAGGCGTACCGTGGCCTACTCCCCACATCGTTCCTGGATATCGCCGAGTTGGAGTACCACTCCACGTATCGGCGCGACGTAGAGTTCCTGTTCATCCCTGGCCTGCTGCAGACGCCCGACTACGCGCGCGCTGCTTTCTCCTCCAGGGTTCCCGAGCTACTCCAGGACGAGCTCGAAGTGCGTGTACAGCACCGAATGGAGCGTCAGCGCATCACCGTCCCGTACGAGGCGATCATCCACGAGGCGGCGCTGCGCATCAGGCTCAGGGACCGCGCAGCGTCGCGTGCCCAACTCACCCGCGCCCTTGAGCTTTCCGAGGTGGACCACATCACCGTGCGCGTGATCCCCTTCGATCTGGACGGCTTCGGCGGAACCTGGACCACCATGATGCTGGCCGGTGGTGCCGTGCCCAGGCTGGACACCGCCGTGCGTGACGCGCCGCACGGTACCGCTTTCGTTGATTCCGAAGCCCAACTCGGCGTCTTTCGAACACTCTTCCGTAACGTGGAAGCCGTGTCACTTGACCCCGAACGGTCCCGTGACTTCATCCACAGACTGAGCAAGGAACTGTGAGGCACCCGTGACCATATCCGACAACTGGCGGCGGTCGTCCTACTCCGGCGGCGGCGACGGCAACAACTGCGTGGAGATCGAAACCAGTCCCACCTGCATAGCCATCCGCGACTCAAAGGCGCCAGCCAGGGCAACGCTCACCCTTCCGGCCGACGCTTTCTCCTCTTTCATCGAAGCAGTGAAAACCCACCCCGGTGGCACCGAGATCGCCAGGTTCTGAGGCTGATCCACCTTCCTCCCTGAGTCGTGGGCGTGGCTGAGCCTGCGGTTACTGCTGGGGTGGCCACTGGCCGTCGGGCAGGGTGGGCTGTTGCTGGTACGGGTTGTGCTGCTGCGGCGAGACAGGCTGTTGGTACGGGTTCTGCTGCGGGTAGGGCTGCTGGCCGTACTGCGGGTAGCCGACGGGCGTGCCAGGACCGGTGGATTCGCCGTTGGTGTTCCTGTTTCGCCTGGATCGCTTCACGATCAGGAGGATGACCAGGCTGATGACGGCCAGGGCCACGACACCGCTGACGGCCCAGATGATCACGGCCTTCTGGTTCGTCTTCTCCTGCTCTTCGACGGATGCGCCGGGTGCGGGAGCGGCGGATTTCTCCTTCAAGGACTCTGGGACGGTCAGGGGGCCGTACTTCGAGCCGGCCGGGATGTTGTCCTTTAGTGCGGCGAGGGGCTGGATGATGCCGTAGCCGTAGCTCTTGTCGGGGAGGGAGAGGCCCTTCTCGGAATCGGGCAGAGCCGCTGTCTTTACGAGGCGGTTGGCGATCTGGCCTGCCGTCAGGTCGGGGAACTTGGATCGGAGGAGGGCGGCTGCTGCTGACGTGTAGGCGGTCGCATCCGATGTGCCGTCTCCTGCGTGATATCCATTTCCAGCGCCGTTGGCGGAGACGATGTTAGTTCCGGGAGCTGTCAATGAGACATGAGGGCCTGAGTTGGATTTCTCCCAGACCTTTCCGTTGTTTGTCACGGCACCCACGCCCAACGCACCCGGTGAAGCTGCCGGGTAGCATTCAGACGAGTTGCCGTCATTTCCTGCGCCGCCCACGATCAGGACATCGTGACTCAATGCGTAGGCTACAGCATCTGAAGTCTTGTCCAACTCGCTCTGGTCCGTGGAATAAAAGCATTGCGACACGTTGATCACAGATGCGCCATGGTCAACGGCGTATCGAATGGCAACATCCGTTCCCGGTCCGTCAGTGCCGTACTCCCGGATCGGTAGAATCTTCGCCTCAGGTGCCAGGCCGATCACGCCATCATTCGTGCCGTGTCCATGTCCTGCGATGATGGATGCCATTGCTGTTCCGTGACTATCGCCTGAATCAGGGGCTGCGCTACCCCCGTCCATGAAGTCCTTGCCTTCGAGGACATTTCCTTGAAGGTCGACGTGACTGGCGTTCACTCCGTCGTCGATAACGGCAACCGTGACATCCTGCCCCTTGGAAAACTTCCACACGGATTCGGCATTGAGCGCCTTCAATGCCCATTGGTCATCTCTGACCTGGTCTGCCGCTGACAGTGGTGCTGCGGCGAAGAGCAGCGCGCCGGTCAGCATGCCGCAGCCCGCGGCGCGAAGTGCCCGGGTGAACCTCATCCGTGTGTCCTCTCCAAGGTTGGTGCGGGAATGGCAGTGAGGAATGCATCCCGCACCTTCCGGTCTACCAGGCACGTCGCGCTTACTCCTCGATGACCCGAGGTGCCACGTTACGCTGCGGGGTCCAGGTCTCCTCATCCTCGACCAAATAGTCGGGACGCTCCCGCTCGCGCTGCTCTTCGTCCTTGAGGCGACCGTTGCGGCCGTTCGGTGCACCCGCGACTCCGCCCTTGCGGACAGCGCCGACTCCTCGACCCGCGGCACCGCGGCTGTTGTGGAGGCCCGAGCCGCCAGCGGTCCCTCTGCCTGTCCCCGCACCCGCACCCGCTTTGGGCGTCCCACCATTGATGCCGCCCGAGTGGCGAGCTGAGCCTCCTGGACGGGCGTTCCCGGCCGCACCCGAACCCGCACCTGCTCCAGCGCGGCCGGCCATGCCGCCCACGCCGGGTCGGCCGACCATCGCTCCGCGCACCCCAGCTACGCCGCCGACGACGCCAGCGCCACCACCGGCGAAGCCAGCGCCACCACCGATGCCGCCGCCGGCGGATCCACTACCGAGACCGCCCCCGCCACTGAGCGTCGGCGTACCGGTGTTGCCACCGGAGATGCCGTCAATCGCCGTGCCGACATTCCGTACCGACGCCGTCGATTGATGCGCTCCACCGGTGGTGTCCAAGGGCGGAGTCTCCGACTTCGACTGGCTGACGGCGCCAGTCCGGGCGTGCCCGGCGGTGTCTGCTGTCGCTTTCTGGGGGCTTCGAGGCGAAGTGGTCGACGGGGTGGCTACCGGCGTGGGCGTAATGCCGCCGGGGTCACCGGGGTAGTCCTTCTCGCTCTCGATCGGTGGCTTCCTGTTCCATGACCCCATAGCTTTCGCCTGCGAATTATAAGAAGCCCCCAACGTCTCCATCTTCGCAGCCATGGCAAGTTGCGCCTCCCGCCCCGCCGACAGATCGTCATGGTTGCGGTCGAGGACTTCCTGGGCGCCCTTCCCGGCAGCGATGTCCTTCTTCATGCCGCTGTCGTCGCCGGTGAATCCGTCGCCCGCGGAATTGAGAAAGCTGGAGACCCTCCCCGGCTTCTCCATCGCCAGGACATCGTCCTTGACCTTGCCCAGCGTGTAAGCGGCGTTCGCCATGGCGAGCGATGTGTGCCCGGCGTACTTGGCCGTGTCGCCGATGCTCTTGCTGACCTGCTTGGACTTCTCGGCGAATCCGTCGGCGGCGGCGCCCTTCCAGTGTGCCTGGATGCGGGCGACCTCCTTCTCGAAGTCGCGCTGGATCGTGGTCAGCTGGGCCTGCACGCCCTTCCAGCCCGTGACGACGTCTTCCACGAGGTCAGGTCTGGCATGGCGGACCATGGCCTGCATCTCGTCCATGTTCTTGCCGCCGGAGAAGGGTGTCGTGTGCTTCTCGTTGAAGCACATGTTCATCTCGACGTAGTCGTAGTCGATGTACTTGTCGTTCTCAGCCATGCCCCTGTGCCCCCTGGTCCCTGCTCGCCTCAGCCGCCGCCGTGTTCACGGCCTCTACTGCCCCGCGTTCGGGAAGCTTGCCTGCGCCGCGTAGTCCGAGTCCTGGTACGCCCCGTGCGTGTACTTCGTCTTCCTGCCGAACTCGTCCATGACCGTGTTCAGGTATTTCACGACGTCCTCGATGTACGTCTTCATCTCGTTGTGGGCGTTGGCGAGTTTGTGTGCCTCGTCGAATCCGGTCCCGAGGGCACCTTCGGGGAGATACGTGTTGGTCGCCGTATCCGTGTTCGCCTTGCCGAGATCGCTCAGTAATTGGTTCAACGCGGCGACGGTCTTCTCGAGTTCGTCGAGATCGACGCTTACTTCTTCAGCCATGCCCAGCTCCCCGTTTGCTCAGTGGTGTCACTCGCGGTCGGTCGTGTCGTGCACGCGTCACGACCGGTGACAGGCGCACCAGGTCTGACCTGCTCCGATTCTAGTGGCGACCACAGACAGAACGAACGCCCCAACGTTCTGTCACGAGACCACGATGAACTCAACTCACCTTGTTCACAAGCAAGATTCAAGGCGGCTCGCGCACGCCCGTACCGGTTGGTGAGGGTGCGTGCGCGAGGTTTGCCGTGTGACTCCGGCAACGCACGCCATGCCCGGCTGGACCGGTACACGATCACCGTGATGTGCTTCGCGAACCAGAAGAACAGTCACGAGGTGACCACGCATGAAGGCGGATGCGGTCAGCAGTACGACAGTTGGCGTGGGCGCCCTCGAGCGGGCAGCGCTGACCGCCGAGATCCACGACCTGTACGACGGTCAGGGCGACAGCCAGCGGTTGTTGGCGGCCTTCCGGGCGGCGGCGCTGTACGTGCCGCTCGCCGAGGAAGCCGAAGGTGAAGCGATGTGCTCCGGCGAAGCCGACGGCGTCCGCTGGCTCTACGCCTTCACTTCCACCGCCGAGTTGGAGCGTTTCGCACGCGCCCGTGCCGAGGCGGGCACCGACCCCGGGTGGGAGAGCGGCCGTATCCGCTACTGGACGGTGCTCGGCTCGCGGCTGCTCGACGTCGCCGTACCCGCCGCCGTCACGGAGACCCGGACCCCCACTGGGGTCGCGGTCGACGCGGGCGGCATCAGGCAGCTCCTCATGCCTCCGGTGTCCGGGGTCGTGCCGGACCGGGTGGCGGTCGATCTTCTTGACCTGGACCGCACATGAGTGAGGGCTACGAAGCGGATCCCGAGGTCCTCAAGCAAGCCGCCAACGGCATCAACCAGACGATCGAGGAGCTGCAGGCTGTCGGGCAAGTGGGCGGCGGCGCCGTCGGGTTCGGGTTCGACAGCCTGGCGCTGAGCCCGCTGCAGATGGGCCACGCCGGGCTCGCCAAGGCATTCGGCACCTTCGCGGAACGCTGGGAATGGGGTGTGAAGGCCCTGGTCGACGAGGGCAACGAGATCGCCGAGAAGCTCGACCTGTCGGCCGGTTACTACCACGAGGCGGAGGAGTACGGGGTCGGGGTGCTCAAGGACGTCGTCGTGGCCAACTACGGTGCCCCGACCGTCTCCGGCCAGGACGCCGCCCGGATGTCGTGGAGCCAGGTCGAGTCCGGGGCCGAGGATGCCTGGACGCCGGATCTTTCGCAGGAGTCGGCGTCCCGTGCCGTGCAGCAGATGGGCCAGAGCTGGCAGGAGACCGAGGAGGACCTGACCACCAGTGGCCAGTACGGCACGCAGCTGCGGGCCGGCGCGGAGTTCGTGCGGGAGTCGGTGGAGTCCGTCACGCCCGAGGACGGTGCCTGATGGGCGTCCTGGGAGAACTGGGGGACCTGGCCGACGGCGTCAAGCAGGGCGTCTCCGACGGTGTCAACGCGACCGCGGACGTGGTGGGCGACAGCCTGGACGGAGTCGGGCTGAAGTCCGTCGGGGAAAAGGTCCGTGACGGCGCCGAGTACGTCACCGGGGCGGTCGGCGCCGTGGTGCCCGAACGGGAGCTTGGGGAGACGGACCAGCCGGGTGAACTGATCCACGGATCGACCGGGGACCTGGAGGACACGGTCCGGCATCTGAAGGCCTTCGCCTCCGCCTTCGAAAGCACCGGGCAGGCGCTGAAGAAGCTCGACCCGGACCGCTGGACGGGCACGGCGGCCGACTCGTTCCGGGAGTCCTTCACCACTCACCCCAAGCGGTGGCTGACCGCGGCCGACGCCTGTACGGCCGCTGCGGCCGCCCTGGCGGAGTACGCGCACACCGTCTCCTGGGCGCGCGGACAGGCGGCCGAGGCGATCGACAAGTGGCGTACCGCCGAGGCGAAGAGCTCCGCAGCCCGACAGACGTACGACCGGCAGGCATGGGAGTACCAGCAGTACCAAGGCGTTCTGTCGCTCGGTGAGGCATCGCGCTCAGGTACCCAAGTACCCACCGACCCGGGGGAGTTCGTGGACCCCGGTGAAGCAGGCCGCGACGCGGCCCGGGAGGACCTCAGGCGTGCCCGCCGCACACGGGACTCCGCCGCCGAGAACGCCGTGGCCAAGGTGACCGACGCCTTCGCGTCAGCCCCGGCCGAGCCCGGCACCCTGGCCAAGCTCAAGGCCGGCCTCATGGACGGCACGAGGGCCGTCAACCTGGAGCTCGAACACTTCGCCGGCGGCTTCGTCCAAGGCGGCACCGGGCTGATCCGCATGGTGCGGACGGTCAACCCGATGGATCCCTACAACCTGACCCACCCCGCGCAGTACCTCCAGAACGTCTCCGTCACCGGCATGGGGCTGCTCACCGCCGTCAACCATCCGGTGCGCACCGCCAAGTCACTCGTCGGCTCGGGCTGGTCCAGCGACCCGGCCGAGGCGCTCGGCACCCTCGTCTTCGACCTCGCGAGCGATGCGGTCACCGGCGGCGCGGCGGCCGGGGTGGGCGCGGCCCGCCGCACCATGACCGCGGTCGCGGAGGACGCCCTGGAGACCGCGGCGGAGCGTGGCGCCCGTGGGGCGGTCGGGACGGCAGCCGAGGGCACAGGCGAGTCGGTCGGCAAAGCGGCGGCCAAGGACGGCGGGCTGCCGGACGGCTGGACCGTCCAGCACGGTGAGGGGGCCGCGGATGCCGCGGCCGACGCCACCAAGGACGCCTCGCGCGGCAAATGGGACGCCTCCGACTCCTCCTCCGGGGAGGGCCCACCGGCCCCGGAAGCGGGGACGAAGAGCGCCGACCCCTCACCGGGGGCGCCCGAGGACATCGCCCAGCACCGGGCGGCGATGGCTGACATCTCCGACGGAGCCGTCACCTTCGACAGCAACGCGGACGCCGCACAGTACGGCGCCAAGCACTGGAACGACTACGCGGAGAGTCTGCCCGACGAGCAGAAGGCAGCGGTACACGACTACACGGGACCCGAACACCACCGGATCAACGGGTTCCTGCGGGAGGGGGAGGGCGGCTACTACGACAGCCCGCAGGTACGCCGGCACGTCGAGCAGCTCGACAAGGCGCTTGCCGGGAACGCTCTCCCTGAGGACGTCGTGGTCCGCCGCGGCACCGGCCTGGAGCACTATCTGGAGAAGATGTGTTCCGCGCACCCGGCAGACATGATCGGCAAGAAGTTCACGGATGACGCCTACATGTCCACCTCATTGGGAGACGCCGTGTTCGCGAACAAGGACGCTGTCCTGCACCTGCGCGTGGCCGAGGGGACCCCGGGCCTGTATGTGGACAAGGTGGGCCGCTACGGTGCCGACGAGCGTGAACTACTGCTCGGCCGCGGCAACGAGTACACGGTCACCGAAGCGTTCAAGGACGCGAACGGGCAGTGGCAGATCTACGGAAAGATCCATCGATGAGTGAACAGCGCGGGCCGGACGAGCACTCCGAGGAGCGGCCCTTCTCTCGGCTGGCGGGCGACCTGCAACCACGGCTGACCGGCGGCCCGGACGACTACGAGTTGTCTGCGGACGGTCCTGTGCAGTACGTGGTCGTGGCCAATATGGAGGGGATTCTGGGGGCGCTGTTCGCGTCGGATGCGGAGGGGGCCGTCTGCTACCTCGTGCGCGAGGAGCAGGGCCCGGAAGCCAGTAATTGCACCGGCCTGTGGAGAGACCTGCGGCGATCCGCGAAACAACGGGGCCTCGCCCCGACCGAGGCATTGGCCGAGATGGTGCAGCAAGGCGGTTACCCGTTCCCGGGGCGGGCGCTGCCCGGTCCGTGGCAGGAGGCTCCCAGCCTGGCGGCCCTGAAGGAAGAGATCGTCGGCGACGGCAAGTGGCACCGCGAACCCCGCGATCTGAAGATCCATGCGTACCCCGTCATCCCCTTCCGCGGCCCGAAGATGCTCGCACCCCAGGTGACCGAGGAGATGCGGCGTTCCGCCCGGCGTCAGCCCGGCAGGGTGATCTTCGCCATCGACCCGGCCTACACCAACCCGCACGGCGAGGTACCGGACCACGGGAAGCTGGGCGGCTGGCCCATCGACGAGAGCGGCGAGATCGGCGAGTTCCACTTCAACCCCGACTACGAGCCCACCCTCACCGCGCTGCGTTGGCGTGCTCCGGAGACTGACGTGGAACGTGCGTTGCAGGCATTCCGGGCTCGCCGAGGCACGGCCGAGGCATTCCTGGACGCCCTTCGTGCGGGCACCGTGCTGGTTTCCGTCGAGACGGACGGCAAGCTCCGCTTCCGCGACGGCGAGGACGGCGAGCGCCACCTGGACGTGTACACCAGCGCCTCCTATGTCCCGGACGACGGGCGGCAGGTACGCGCGATGAACGGCGGGGAGCTCGCCAAGGTCCTGTACGGCTGCTACGTGGCGGTCAACACCGGCAGCACTCTCAACTTGCGGTTCCCGTCGGCCGATCTCGCCGTCAGCGCGTTCGGATAAGTCGGCTGAGTCGCCCGAGGCGGCGCGCCTCCACGCCCCCTCACTCCACGCCCCCTCACTCCACGCCCCCTCACTCCACGCCCCCTCACTCCACGCCCCGTCACTCCACCACGATCTCCACCCGCACCCCCACCCGCACCCCCCACCCCTCCATCACCCCCGCCTCCGCCTCCAGCACATGCCGGGACCGCAGCCGCGGCAGTCCCAGCCGCCCCGGCTTCATCGTGCGTACGGCGATGACGCGGAGTCGGCGGTCGAGGTAGGCGACGTCGATGGGGAAGCGCATGCGGAAGGTGTGCACGCTGCCCGCGGGGGACAGGAGCAGGGCCCCGTCGACGGAGTCCCGGCCCAGCAGTCCCTTCGTCCTGGCCCGGTAGGAGGTCGCCATCTCCAGCGGTACGGCGAACCCGTCCCGCTCCCCGTCCCGCTCCCCCTCCTTCTCCCCGTGCACGACCAGCTCGCCCCGCCCGTCCAGCCAGCGCCCCATCCCGGAGCCACCTCTCCCGCCATGGCGTTCCCACGCCGCCCCTGTCGCTACCGATACCTTGGGAGTCGATCCTCTCTCCACTGCCCAGGTCAGGTGTCCGATGCGGAAAATCGTCCTGATGATGTCCATGTCCCTCGACGGCTACATCGAGGGCCCCGACCGCGACATCAGCTGGCACCGGGTCGACGACGAGCTCCACAGGCACATGAACGCCACGGTCGGGAGCATGGGCGGACTGCTCCACGGCCGGGTCGTCTACGAGCTCATGGCCGACTACTGGCCCACCGCCGACGCCGACCCCGAAGCCCCCGCGTCCGTCAGGGAGTTCGCCCCGATCTGGCGGGACCTCCCCAAGGTCGTCTACTCCCGGACCCTCGCACACGTCGACTGGAACTCCACCCTGGTCCGTGAGGTCGTACCGGAGGAGGTCCGTGCGATGAAGAAGCAGCCGGGTGGTGATCTCGCGCTGGGCGGGGCCGAGTTGGGGGAGACCTTTCTGCGGTACGGCCTCGTCGACGAGCTGCGGATCTACGTCCACCCCGTCCTCGTCGGCCGGGGCAAGCCCCTCTTCCCGCACACCGACACGCTGACCTCCCTCCGGCTCGTCGAGTCGCACACCTTCGGCAACGGCGTCGTACTGCTGCGGTACGAGCCGACGCCGTAGAGCCGTAGAGCTGTAAAGCCGCAAAGGAGTTGTGCCGGGCCCTCCGTCGTGGGTACGAAGGCGGCATGACCGCACTCGGCGCCGTGTTCCGTCCCCAACTCCCTCCCGAGCGGCTGCGGGCCCTCGCCCGGCTCGCCGACGAGACGGGGCTCGAAGAGCTCTGGCTGTGGGAGGACTGCTTCCGGGAGGGCGGGATCTCCACCGCCGCTGCCGCCCTCGCGTGGACCGAGCGGGTGCAGATCGGCGTCGGCCTGCTCCCCGTCCCCCTGCGGAACGTCGCCATCACCGCGATGGAGGCGGCCACCCTGCACCGGATGTTCCCGGGACGGGCCGTCCTCGCCATCGGCCACGGTGTGCAGGACTGGATGGGGCAGGTGGGAGCGCGCGCGGAGTCGCCGCTCACCCTGCTGCGTGAGCATCTCCTCGCGCTGCGGGCCCTGTTGGCAGGAGAGGCGGTCACCACGCGGGGGCGGTACGTCTCGCTGGACGACGTCGCCCTCGACTGGCCGCCCGACGGCCCCGTCGAGGTGCTCACCGGGGCCACCGGCCCGCGCACCCTCCGCCTGACCGGCGAGGCCGCCGACGGCACCGTGCTCACCGCCGGCACCCTGCCCGAGGGGGTCCGCCGGGCCCGCGGGCTCATCGACGAGGGACGGCGGAAAGCGGGCCGTACGGATCCGCACCGGGTCGTCGTCTACCTCCTCACCGCCACCGGATCCGACGCGACCGCCCGGCTGCGCGCCGAACTCACCGACGAGGGCCTCGCCGATGTTCCCGACCTCGGGGTCGCCGGGGACGCGGAGGCCGTCGCCAAGGCCGTCCAGCGGCTCGTCGACGCCGGCGCCGACACGGTCGTCCTCCAGCCGACGGCCGACGAGCCCGACCCGGAGGGCTTCGTACGGTTCGTCGCGCGGGACGTCCGGCCGCTGGTGCCATGAGGGACGACCGGAGCGGGGAGGAGGAGCACACCCGCGGCCGGTCAGGCAGACCCGCCCGCCTGCTCCGGACGAGCGGTGCCGAGAGCGAGCAGCGCTGAAAGCGAGCGGCGGCGAAATTGAGGGGCGCTCACCTCCTCCCCCCTGCCACGATCACCCCATGAACCCCCGACACACCCGCACCTTCGAGGACCTTGTCGCCGAGGGCGACGCCGTGCCCACCGAGGGGTGGGACTTCTCGTGGTTCGAGGGGCGGGCCACCGAGGCGCGGCCCTCATGGGGGTACGCGCGCGCCCTGGCCGGACGGCTGGCCGCGGCCGCCGCCTCGCTCGACATCCAGACCGGCGGCGGCGAGGTCATGGACTTCGCCCTCGGGCAGGGGGTCAAGACGCCCGTGCTCGCCGCGGCCACCGAGGGCTGGCCGCCGAACATCGCCAAGGCCACCGCCCTGCTGCGGCCGCGCGGCGTCGTGGTCGTCGCCGCACCGGAGGACGCGCCGCTGCCCTTCGCCGACGACACCTTCGACCTGGTGAGCAGCCGGCACCCGGTCAACCCCCAGTGGGCGGAGATCGCCCGCGTGCTCCAGCCCGGCGGCACCTACTTCGCCCAGCACGTCGGCCCGCGCAGCGTCTTCGAGCTCGTCGAGCACTTCCTCGGCCCGCAGCCCGCGGCACAGAGCTCCGACCGGCACCACGACCGCGAACGCGCCGCCGCCGAGGCCGCCGGACTGGAGATCGTCGACGTGCGCGCCGAGCGGCTGCGGATCGAGTTCCACGACATCGCCGCCGTCGTCCACTTCCTGCGCAAGGTGGTGTGGATGGTGCCCGGTTTCACCGTGGCGGAGTACGAGCCCGGACTGCGGTCCCTGCACGAGCGAATCGAGGCCGAGGGGCGCTTCGTCGCCCACAGCAGCCGCCATCTCTTCGAAGCCCGCAAGCCGTCGGCCCGCAAGCCGTCGGCCCGCAAGCCGTCGGCCTGACGGTCGCTCGCCTGACGCGCACTCGCCGGACGTTCACCCCTTTGGACGGCCCCCAGATGCCTGCAAAGCGGACAATGGACTCATCGACGGCCGATCCGCCCCGTATATCCATGGTCTTCACGGGGTTTCCACATCGTTATCCCAGGTGACTCGCATCGGGACCCCGACTGACGTAAATTCAAGGAGAGGCAATTCGCGTCAGCAAAGCTGCGCGGTGGCACCGCGCAGAGGAGGGGGCTGCGCGGTGCCGCGCCCACTTCCCGGCGTCAAAGAAACGTTCCGACCCGGAGTCACCCACGCGGGCGATGCCTCACGCCCCCATGATTCCGCCGTGATTCGACCACGAAACCCCCATAACCAGGGCTTCGACCGGCCATCACGCCGTCGCCACTCGACTCCGGAGAGTAGTTGCGGCACGCCGATGCACCCGTCGTCCCTCACGAAGGGTTATGGTGGAACCCCCCCCTCGGGCCGGTCCGTCTCCCCCCCACGGACCGGCCCGTTTTTTTGTGCGCCGAGACGCGCATGACATGGGTGGCCGGGGTACCCAGCAGGGCGCGGGGCACCGGCCGACGGACGCTCCGCCGCAGGGGCGCGACCGGTCCCCGACGGCCCGCGGTCGCCCAGGCGCCAGAAGGGCCCGCGCAGTTGGCACCCGGAAGCCCCGGTAGGCTCTAGCCGCGGGGACCGCCATCTCAGAGGGGCTGACTTTCACGTGAACCTGCGCGACAAGCTGCGCGGCCTGCTGGTCAGGCTCTACGCACGCCGGGTGGAAGGCCACCTGGACCACGCCCAGGTGCCCAAGCACATCGGTGTCATCGTGGACGGCAGTCGGCGCTGGGCGAAGGCCGCCGGTTCCACCCCTGTGGACGGCCACCGCGCCGGCGCGGAGAAGATCGAGGAGTTCCTCGGCTGGTGCAGCGAGACGGACGTCGAGGTCGTCACCCTCTGGCTGCTGTCGACGGACAACTTCAACCGCCCGCCGGAGGAGCTCGGCCCCCTCCTCGGCATCATCGAGGACGTCGTGCGCACCCTCGCGGCCGACGGCCGCTGGCGGGTCCACCACGTCGGCACCCCGGACCTGCTGCCCGCCCCGATGCAGACGGCGCTGAAGGAGGCGGAGGAGTCCACCGCCCACGTCGACGGCATACTCGTCAACGTCGCCATCGGCTATGGCGGCCGCCAGGAGATCGCCGACGCCGTACGGTCGATGCTGCTGGACGCGCACGACAAGGGCACCCCGATGGAGGAGCTCGCCGAGGCCGTCGACATCGACATGATCGGCCGCCACCTCTACACCGGCGACCAGCCCGACCCCGACCTCGTGATCCGTACCAGCGGCGAGCAGCGGCTGTCCGGATTCATGCTGTGGCAGACCGCCCACTCGGAGTACTACTTCTGTGAGGTCTTCTGGCCGGCCTTCCGCAAGGTCGACTTCCTGCGCGCGCTGCGCGACTACGCGGCCCGTCACCGCCGCTACGGCGGCTGACCGGCGCTTCACGGAGAGTGCCCGACTACCCCGTTCGCGACAGAAGTAACTAGGAGTTCACCAGCGCGCCGTCGTATGCGCTGGCATGGCACCGCATGTTCGAGGGCATAAGCCAGTCAGGTCGATGCCCGAACCACGGGTGTCGGATCTCAGCGGGCGGCACGGGGCCGTCCGCCCGGGAGGCCCTTTGCACCAGCCTTGCCGTGCGGTCACAGCACGGAAGAAGCAGTGGAGGGCCGGTTCCCGGCCCGTGCAAACGGGCCGTCGACCGGTCCAGCTCCACTCCGTCGCTCCCCGACCTCTTCCGAGGGGGTACGTCCTTCCGTGGTGACCAGCACAAAGCGCCACAAGCCAGACCGGCGCACTTATGTCCTCGACACCAGTGTTCTGCTGTCGGACCCCAACGCCCTGAGCCGCTTCGACGAGCACGAGGTCGTGCTTCCCATCGTCGTGGTGACGGAACTGGAGGCCAAGCGGCACCATCCCGAACTCGGCTACTTCGCCCGGCAGGCACTGCGCCTGCTCGACGACTTCCGGGTCCGGCACGGCCGTCTCGACGCTCCCATCCCGATCGGGGACCTGGGCGGAACCGTTCGTGTCGAGCTCAACCACTCGGACCCCAGCGTGCTGCCCAGCGGCTACCGCCTGGGGGACAACGACTCCCGCATCCTCGCGGTCGCCCGCAACCTGCAGGCCGAGGGGTACGACGTCACCGTCGTCTCGAAGGACCTCCCGCTCAGGATCAAGGCGTCCTCGGTCGGTCTCCTCGCCGAGGAGTACCGCGCCGAACTCGCCATCACGGGCTCCTCCGGCTGGACCGGAATGTCCGAACTGACCCTGCCTGGCGAGCAGGTGGACATCCTCTTCGACGAAGGCCATGTCTACGTCCCCGAGGTGTCCGACCTGCCCGTGCACACGGGGCTGACCATCCACTCCGAGCGTGGCAAGGCGCTCGGCCGGGTCTCGCCCGAGGGCAATGTCCGGCTGGTGCGCGGCGACCGGGAGGCGTTCGGCATCAAGGGCCGCAGCGCGGAGCAGCGCATCGCGCTGGACATCCTGCTCGACCCGGACATCGGGATCGTGTCCATGGGCGGCCGGGCCGGCACCGGCAAGTCGGCGCTCGCGCTGTGCGCGGGGCTTGAGGCGGTCCTGGAGCGCCGCCAGCACAAGAAGGTGATGGTCTTCCGGCCGCTGTACGCGGTGGGCGGGCAGGAACTCGGCTATCTGCCGGGCTCCGAGTCCGAGAAGATGGGTCCCTGGGCACAGGCGGTCTTCGACACGCTCTCCGCGGTCACCAGCCGCGAGGTCATCGAGGAGGTCACCGCGCGCGGGATGCTGGAGGTCCTGCCGCTCACCCACATCCGCGGCCGCTCGCTCCACGACGCGTTCGTGATCGTGGACGAGGCGCAGTCCCTGGAACGGAATGTGCTTCTCACCGTTCTGTCCCGAATCGGCGCGAATTCACGGGTCGTTCTGACCCATGACGTGGCCCAGCGGGACAATCTGCGGGTCGGTCGCTACGACGGTGTGGTCGCCGTGGTGGAGAAGCTGAAGGGACACCCCCTCTTCGCCCACGTCACGCTGACGAGGTCCGAGAGGTCCCAGATCGCGGCCCTTGTGACCGAAATGCTCGAAGACGGTCAGATCTAAGGCAATCCGGGGAAACCCGGAGCAAGTTGGCGCCGTCCGGAAAGGCCAAGAGCCTAGCCGGGCGGCGCCTTCGCGTGTCGAGGTTTCTCGAAATCCCATGGGTCAAACGGGATGTGAGCTTTCACACGCAACTCAGAATTGCCACCCGGCGTCCGGTTACGGCAGAGTCTCGGTTCTGTCAGGCCCCGCATACGGCACACCTGTACCCCCAGCGGTACGGCACCACAGCAACACCACGACCAACTCCATACCGTCCGTCGTATGCCGCCCGCGCACCACGCGGCGCTCCTCGCAAGGGAGTTGCCCACCGGGCCCGCGCCTCCCGTGACCCCGTTAGTTGGGAGGCCAGTGTCCAGGGGCACGATTGCGTCCGCCAGGGTCACCGAAGCGGGCGATGCTGGAAGGAAACCGTGTGAGCCCGATTTCGGTCCGGGGATTCGCAGTGGCCTCCGCCACCGCGGTCACCGCTGTAGGTAGCGTTGTCGGAGTCGCCTCCGGCAGTGTCGCGCAGCCGAACGACGCCGAGGCGACGGCAGCCGACACGACGACGCTCCTGGCGGACATCCCCGCGGGTGAGCAGGCTCAGGTGCAGACCGCGTCCCTTACGCAGCAGGCCGATTACCAGGCCATCGCCGCGGACGCGAGCGCCAAGAAGATCGCGGAGGAGTCGGCCCGCAAGGCCGCCGCCAAGTCCGCGATCGAGAAGAAGGAGGCCGCCGAGCAGGCGGCCAAGGAGGCCAAGGAGCGCGCCGAGGCCAAGGAGAAGGCCAGCAGGAGCTCCTCCAGCTTCCCGGTGCAGAGCTCGTACACCGTCGCGCAGATCCAGGCGATGGCTTCCTCGATGGTGCCGAGCGGGCAGTTCCAGTGCTTCAGCAACATCGTGGACCACGAGTCCAGTTGGAACTACCGGGCCGTCAACGCCTCCTCGGGCGCCTACGGTCTCTTCCAGGCCCTGCCGGGCTCCAAGATGTCGTCGGTAGGCGCCGACTGGCAGACCAACCCGGCCACCCAGATCAAGTGGGGCCTCAACTACATGGACAGCCGGTACGGCAGCCCCTGCGAGGCCTGGTCGTTCTGGCAGGCCAACCACTGGTACTGAGCCGGACATGAGCCGGTCCTCCGCACGTGGACTCGCCGTGGTCTCGGCCACGGCGGTCACCACGGTCGGCGCCGTCATGGGAGTCGCCCAGGCGGGCACCGCGCAGTCCGCCGGCGACGCCCAGGCACCGGTCGGCGACGCGACGCTCCTCGCGGACCTACCCGAGGGCCGGCAGGCCCAGGTACAGACGGTCGCGCTGACACGGCAGGCCGACACGCAGGCCGTCGCCGCGGACGCCGTCGCCAGGACATCGGCGGAGGAAGCGGCCCGCAAGCAGGCCGCCGAGGCCGCGGTGGCCAAGCGGAAGGCCGCCGAGGAGAAGGCGAAGAAGGAGCGCGAGGCCAAGGCCGGCTCCGGCGTCTTCCCGGTGCAGAGTTCGTACACGGCCGCGCAGGTCCAGGCGATCGCGCGCCAGATCGTGCCCGGCGGGCAGTTCCAGTGCTTCAGCAACATCGTGGACCACGAGTCCACCTGGAACTACCTGGCCGTCAACCCCGGGTCCGGCGCCTACGGCCTCGTCCAGGCCCTGCCGGGCTCCAAGATGGCTTCGGCCGGCGCCGACTGGCGGACCAATCCGGCGACCCAGATCAAATGGGGCCTGAACTACATGAACGTCCGGTACGGCAGCCCCTGCGACGCCTGGGCCTACTGGCAGGCCCACGGCAACTACTGATCACGGATCGCCCCGGCCGCTCAACCCCCCGCAGCTCCTCCCCGTCCTAGGGGGAGGAGCTTTCGCCATGTACGGTCGGACCGGACGACTCCAGGGGGGAGTGGTGAGGAGAGACGGGGGAAGAGGACGGATCATGTCGCGAGTGCCAGGGTGGATCGGCCGGCTCGGTGCCCGGCTGACCGATGTGGGAGAGCGGTTGGACGAGCGCCGCGCCGAGGTGGCCCGCGAGGAGGCCGAGGCCGACTCCGCCGAGCCGTCTGAGCGCAAGCAGCGGAAGCCGGCGACCGCCGCCTCCCGCCCGCCCGTCGTGCTGGTGCCCCGCCCCGACCCGGCGCAGGCCGTGCCGTGGGGCGTACGGGTCGCCGCCGAGGCCGGCTGGCGGCTCCTGGTCCTCGCGGGCACCGTCTGGGTGCTGATGCGGGTCATCAGCTCCGTACAGCTCGTCGTCTTCGCCTTCGTCGTCGCCCTGCTCATCACCGCCCTGCTCCAGCCGACGGTGGCCCGTCTGATGCGGTACGGCGTCCCGCGCGGCCCCGCCACGGCTCTCACCGCGATCCTCGGCTTCGTCATCATCGGGCTGATGGGCTGGTTCGTGACCTGGCAGGTCGTGGAGAACATCGACGACCTCTCCAACCAGATCCAGAGCGGCATCGACGACCTGCGCAACTGGCTGCTGAAGAGCCCCTTCCACGTCACCGACAAGCAGATCAACCAGATAGCCAAGAACCTGCGCGAGGCGGTCGGCGCCAACACCGACCAGATCACCTCGGCGGGCCTGGAGGGCGTCCAGGTCGTCGTGGAGGCCCTCACGGGCATCCTGCTGACGTTCTTCTCCACTCTCTTCCTGCTCTACGACGGCCGGCGCATCTGGAACTGGACGCTGAAGCTGGTCCCCGCGGCCGCCCGTCCCGCCGTGGCCGGCGCGGGCCCGCGCGCCTGGCGCACCCTGACCGCCTACGTCCGCGGCACGGTCCTGGTGGCCCTCATCGACGCCGTCTTCATCGGCATCGGCATCTACTTCCTCGACGTGCCCATGGCCGTCCCGCTGGCCGTCTTCATCTTCCTGTTCTCGTTCATCCCGCTGGTGGGCGCGGTCGCGTCCGGCGCGCTGGCGGTGCTCGTCGCGCTGGTGACCCAGGGCGTGTTCACGGCGGTGATGACCCTCGCGGTGGTCCTGGCCGTCCAGCAGATCGAGGGCCACATCCTCCAGCCGTTCATCCTCGGCCGCGCCGTGCGCGTCCACCCGCTCGCGGTCGTCCTCACGGTCGCGACGGGCGGCATGGTGGCCGGCATCGGCGGCGCGGTGGTGGCCGTACCGCTGGTGGCGGTGACGAACACGGTGGTGAGTTACCTCAAGGGGTACGCCGAGGAACAGGCGGCGCCGCCCGAGCCCGAGGACGAGGTCGTCACCGGCGAGGAGAGTGTGGCGGAACCGCCTCAGGACCCTGAAAAACCTGCCTCGGATTCGGTCAATTGAGCGCCGAACACAATGTTTTGAGCAGCCCGCGAACTCAACTTCCGTCAACTAGCGGCAGGTAGCGAACCCGCCCTCGGAATATGCGCCCGGACTGATACACCTTCCCTCCTCAGTGCTACGCGTCAGGCGTGTGTGCGAGACGGCGGGGGGTGCGATGTCGGGCCACGAACACCTGGCTCAGGCCCTGGCCGCGTGCGGGCGTGACGGCTTCACCGGAGAGCTGCGGATCACCGGGACACCGGGCGGCACCTTCCACTTCGGGGACGGCCGGGTGGTCGCCGTGGAGTCGCCCGGCGCTCCGGGGCCCGAGGCGCTGCTGCTGCGCTCGGGGCGGGTCAGCGGCGAGCAGTGGGCCGAGCTGGTGCGGGAGTCGGGCGGCTCGCGCTGGCCGGCCACCGCGCTCATCGCGCACGGTTACGCGGGGGCCGCGCAGCTGAGGGTGGTGTGCGCGCTGGCCCTCCACGACGCCGCCTTCGCGATGGCCGCGGGCCGGGTCGAGGAGTGCGAACGCCACGCCACCGCCGAGCCGTTCGCGCAGGTCCCGGTGGGTGAGCCGCCCCTGCGGCTGCTCCACGACGCGCTCCGCAGACTCACCGCCCTCGCCGCCCTGCCGCACCCCGTGCACCCCGACCGGGAACGTCCCGTGCGCTCCGGCACGGACAGCGGATCCGGGTCCCTGCGGCGCGAGTTGCTCACGCACGCCGACGGCCGCAGCACCGCCCGCGACCTCGCCTTCCGGGTCGGACGCGGCGTCTACACCGTGTCGGTCGAGGTGGCCCGCATGCTCGACGAAGGGCTCCTGGTGTGTGCGGGACCGCCGCCGCCCGTCGCGGTCCGCTCCCTCCCCGAGGACGACGAACTGCGGCCCCGCAGGCCCCCGCCCGTGGAGCCGTCCCCGCCCCCGGCGCGAACCGATCTGCCCCGCCGGAAACCCGGCAATTTCTTCCGACTCCGAAACGGAACACCCACATGAAAAAGCCGATCAGACGCGATCAGAATCAGGGGAGTTGACTCTATGGATCACCAAGCTCTGGCGCTCGAAATGCGCGGTCTGCGGGAACAGGTCACCGGAATCACGGACACCGCCTTGGCCGCCGCGGACGGGCTGCTCATCGCCGCGGACACCGCCGACTCGATAGACCCGGAGGGGCTCGCCGCGCTCGCCGCGGCCGGCCTCGGCCTCGCCCGGCGCACCGCGCAGGCGTCCGCCCGCGGCACGCTGCGCCGGACCGTGACGTACGGCAGCCACGGCTGCGCCGCCTTCTACGCCGTCGGCGACACCGCCCTGATGGTCGTGCTCGGCGACGAGGGCATGGACGTGGACCACCTGCACCGGGCGACCCAGCCGACCCTGAACCGGATCGGCTCGATCCTCACGGACAAGGCGACCGAGAAAGCACCAGAAGGAGTCTGAAGGGATGGCGACGAAGCGTATGACCCCAGTTTCTCCGACCAGGTGATGGGCCTGGTCAAGTCCCTGCGCACCGATGCCCCCGACTGCGTCGCGTCCGGTGTGGTCGACATGTCCACCGGCATGCTGCTGTCGTACGAGACGGTCGAGAACCACCCGCCGGAGGTCCTGGACCTCCTGGCGGGTGCGACGCTCGACCTCTTCCAGGGACGTACGGTCGTGATGATCGAGGACGTCTTCAAGGAGCGTCGCGGGATGGCCAGTGACAACCACTTCTTCCAGGAGATCCTGGTCAACAGCGAGAACCTCACGCACCTGTTCGTGCGGATGAACGAACAGCAGGACGTCGTGGCCGTGGTGGTGTGCCGCAAGTCGGTCAACGTCGGCATGCTGTTCGCCCAGGTCCGGCGGGTGGTGAAGGAGTACAGCCTCTGAGCGGACCTCCGGCTGCGGGCGGCTACTCCGTCCGCAGCCCGTCCGGCCGCATCAGACGCAGCAGCGGCGGCAGGCTCAGCAGGGTCACCACGAGGACGACCCCGGCCGCTACGCCGGTCATCGACAGCACACTCGGCCAGTCCACCCGGACCGTGGTGTCCGTCATCCTCATCAGCACCGCGCCCAGTGTCAGCCCCACCACCGAGGCCAGCAGCAGCCCGAGCGTGATCGGGATCGCCGTCTGCCACAGCACCGACAGGCTCAGGGTGCGCCGCCGGGTGCCGAAGGCGACCAGCGCCGACAGCAGCTTCTTGCGCTCACGCAACTGCTCCAGCTGGGAGACCAGCAGGCTCGCCCCGATCAGCGCCAGCACACAGGCGGCGCCCACGAACAGGCCGGTGCGGATGGTGGAGTATTCGTTGTTGCGCTTGACGGACACCCAGGTCATCGGCTCCTCGAGCGGGTTGATCCGGGCGGCCGTGTTGCGGACGTACTCGCGCGCGTCCGGCAGCGAGTCGTCCAGCCGCAGATAGATCTCTCCGCGCACGCCCGCCGCGGCCTTCGCGGGGAAGGCACCCGGGGTGATCAGGATTCCGACGCGCCGATAGCCCGTCGGGTCGGCGATGGACTGCGCCTGCTTGACGGTCTTCGGGACCGTCCAGACGACGGGGCTCTGCTTCTCCGTGTCCTCGGAGGTTTCGAACCAGAGCTTCTTGCCGGGCCGGGCCGCCACGGTCGACTCGTCGTCGGCGTTCTGCCTGGAGGCGGAGTCCTCGTCCGTCCCCGGCGCGACATGGGAGGTGAAGACATCGCCGTCGCGGCAGGAGGGCAGCTTGGCCACCTCGCGCAGGGACGCGCAGTCGGCGACGGTCACCCGGGCCCAGCCCGCGTTGTCGCCCGGTCCGTCGTTGACGAAGCCCTCGTTGAAGGCGTACGCCCGCCGGACGCCCTTGGTCTCGGCCAGTTCCTTCGCGGCCGCCGCGAGCGTCTTCCCCTCCGGGACGCTCACCTGCATCTGCGCCCGCGAGACGTCGTGGCCGGTGCTCTTGGTGTAGTCGCTGTCCGTGCCGGCGAACAGCATCTGCAGGGCGATCGCCCCGGCCACCGCGACCGCGATGCCGTTGACCATCCGGGCCGCCGTACCGCTGCTCAACTGGAGCCTGCGCACAGCAAGTTGCCAGGACAGGCCGCCCGCGCCCAGCCGGGCCACGACCGCCTCGACGATCCATGGCAGCAGCGCGGTCACGCCGACCAGCAGCAGGATGACGCCGCCGGTGACGAGGTACTGGTTGAAGTCGCCGCCGTCGCGGCCCTGCCCGATCATCGGGTAGAGCATCGCGAGTCCGGCCAGCGGCACCAGCAGCCGCCACCACAGCCGGCGCCGCGCGGGCCTCGCCGTACGCACCACGCCGAGCGGCTCGATCACCACGCCCCGCAGCGCGAGCAGCGTCACCAGCACGGCCGCCGCGGGCACCGCGACCGCGACCAGCAGGGCCAGCAGCGGCGAGGGGTTGAGATAGCTCGGGAACACGCTCTGCCCGAACACCTCGATGGAGCCCGCGATGTGGCGGCCGATCAGGAAGAACACGGTACCGAGGACGAGTCCGAGCACCGCGCCCGCCAGCGCCTCACCGGCGGCGATCCGCCGGGTCGAGTGGCCGTCGGCGCCCACCAGCCGGAGGGCGGCGAGGCGTCGGTCGCGCCGCTCGCCGCCGAAGCGGACGGCCGCGGTGATGAACACGGCGACCGGCATCAGCAGCACCACGAAGACGACGAGGACCAGCAGCACCAGCACCGGGTCGCTCTGCGACTCGGTCGGGTTCGGGTTGCCGAACCGGTCGATCCGGGTGAGCCGGGCGCCGTCTACGCCCTGGGCCGCGAGTCCGTCCGCGCCCCGGTAGAAGGCGAGTTCGTGGGAGCCGATCAGTCCGCTCTCGCCGATCGTGCCGACGATCCGGTCCGGCAGCCGCTCCCGCAGGAGCTTGCCGTCGTCCGACTCCAGCAGGCTCTTCAGCGCGGGGGAGGTGACCATCTCGCCGACCGCCGGGAACTTCCCGACCCCCGGCGGCAGCGGGGCGCGCGCCCCCTCGGGCTGCACCTCCCGGCCGCGGATGTCCGTGTCCCTGAAGGTGGTCGAGGCGTTCGCGATCAGAAGGGTGTTGTCGGCCTTCTTCAGGGTCGGCTCGTTGTAGGTGATGTCCGCGCGGGCGTCGCCCCGCTCGTGCCGCACCGCGAGCGCGCTCGGCAGGGCGGTGGTCAGCAGCAGCAGCGCCACCCCGAGCCCGACCCCGACCGCGGTCAGCAGCGCCCGGACCCACCCCTCACGTCCGCCCGCGAAGGCGAACCGGACCCCCATGGCGAGGTCTCGCCACCACTGCCTGAGCGTCATACGACCCGCTCCATGTCCCTGGACTTTCCGTCCCGTACGACGATCTCGCGGTCGGAGTAGGCGGCGACCCGTGCCTCGTGCGTGACGAGGACGACGGCCGCGTTGGTGGACCGGGCGGCCTCGGTGAGCAGTTCCATGACCCGCTCGCCGTTGAGGGAGTCGAGGGCGCCGGTCGGCTCGTCGGCGAAGAGCACGCGCGGGTTGGTCACCAGGGACCGGGCCACGGCCACCCGCTGCCCCTGACCGCCGGAGACCTCGCCGGGCCGCTTCTTCCTCAGGTCGTCGACCTCCAGGCGCTCCATCCAGCCCAGCGCGGCCTTCTCGGCCTCCTTGCGGGAGGTGCCGTTCAGTCGCAGTGGCAGCGCCACGTTCTCCACGCAGGTCAGCTCGGGGACGAGCTGACCGAACTGGAAGACGAAGCCGAACTCGGAGCGCCGCAGAGCGCTGCGCTCGGAGTCGTTCATCGTGGCCATCTCCCGGCCGTTGTACAGGATCGAGCCCGAGTCGGGCGGGACGATCCCGGCGAGACAGTGCAGCAGGGTCGACTTGCCGGAGCCGGAGGGGCCCATGACGGCGACGACCTCGCCGGGGTGGATGGAGAAGTCGGCGCCGTCGAGCGCGACGGTCGGACCGTACGCCTTGCGCAGTTCGTCGGCGATGAGCAGGGAACCGGCCGGGGTCACTTGACCACCACCTCCGCGAGCTTTTCGAGACGCGCGGCGGTCAGCTCCAGCCAGCGCAGGTCGGCTTCCAGATGGAACAGGGCGTGGTCGCAGATCAGCTGGTCGGCGAGGTCGCCCTTGCGCTTGCGGTCCGTGAGGATGCGCATCATCCGCAGATGCTCCGCGCGCTGGTTGTCGAGGATGTCGCCGGCGTCCCGGTGCGTGAGCAGCGCGAGGACGACCTTGGTGTACAGCGTGGACTGGAGATACGGCTCGGGCTTCTCGGGCGTCGCGAGCCACCGCTGTACGTCGGTGATCCCGGCGTCCGTGATGGCGTACCGCTTGCGCTCGGGGCCGCCGCCGGGCTCGATCCCGTCGACTTCGACGAGCCCGTTCTTCAGCAGCCGCGACATCGTCGAGTAGACCTGGCCGTAGTGCAGCGGCCGGTCGTGACCGAACTTCTCGTCGAAGGCCCGCTTGAGGTCGTAACCGTGGCGGGGCCCGGACTCCAGGAGCCCTAGGAGGGTGTGACCGATGGACATGAAGAGGACTGTACATGCGGTGTATACCTCGCATGTATACGCGGAGTGTGTAGAGGGTGGTCAGGGCGTGGGCAGCCGCAGGTGAGGGCCGATTGTCACGGTTCTGCTACGCGCGCTCTACGTGTCCCCGGGGTCCTTGGGCGGCCGTCCCCGGCGCGGCAGCGGTCCGGTGTCCCCGGGCAGCCGGCCGGCGTCCTTGAGGGCCTTGCGCAGCAGGAACTCGATCTGCGCGTTGGCCGACCGCAGCTCGTCCCCGGCCCACCGCGCCAGTGCCTCGTACACCAGCGGGTCCAGCCTCAGCAGCACCTGCTTGCGCTGCTGAGGCCGCCGCTCGGGAGGGCCGCCCTCAGAAGGTGCGGAAGGTGCCGTCACTGGTAGAGCGTCCCGGTGTTGAGGACCGGCTGCGGGGCGCGGTCGCCGCACAGGACCACCATCAGGTTGGACACCATCGCCGCCTTGCGTTCCTCGTCCAGTTCCACGATGTCCCGCTCGGTGATCCGGGCGAGCGCCTCCTCGACCATGCCGACCGCGCCCTCCACGATCTGCCGCCGGGCCGCGACCACCGCGCCGGCCTGCTGCCGCTGGAGCATCGCCGAGGCGATCTCCGGCGCGTAGGCGAGGTGCGTGAAGCGGGACTCTATGATCTGCACGCCGGCCGACTCCACGCGCGCGTGCAGTTCGGTGGCGAGCTTCTGGGTGATCTCGTCGGCGTTGCCGCGCAGCGAGAGCCCGTCCTCCTCGTGGGCGTCGTAGGGGTACTCGATGGCGATGTGGCGTACCGCCGTCTCGGTCTGGGTGGCGACGAACTTCACGAAGTTGTCCACCTCGAAGGTGGCCTGCGCGGTGTCCTCGACCTTCCACACCACGACCGCGGCCAGCTCGATCGGGTTGCCGTAGGCGTCGTTGACCTTGAGGACGGCGGTCTCGTGGTTGCGGACCCTGGTGGAGACCTTGGTCCTGGAGGTGAAGGGGTTCACCCAGCGCAGGCCGTCCTGGCGGATGGTGCCCTTGTAGCGTCCGAAGAGCTGGACGACCCGGGCCTCGCCCGGTGCGACCGTGTTCAGACCGCGCAGCGAGATGAGCGCGACGATCAGCACGAGGACCCCGCCGACGGCGAACCCGGGGCTCTCCCCGCTCGCGGCGAACAGGAAGACGGCGAGCAGCAGCCCGACCAGGCCCAGCAGCAGTGCGAGCGCGCCGCCGATGCTGTGCGCGGCGAACTCCCGCACGCGCGGGGCGGGCATGTCGGGTGTGTCTGCGGCAGGCACGGAATCGTGTGCGGACATGGAGGGTCCCCCGTTTCGTGGAATAGCTCTCTTTTATCTAAGTGATAACACTTTACCTCCTCCCGGCAACCTTGAAGCCCGCTCGGAGGTCTGGTTCCGAGGAGGCGGGTGCTGATTCTCACGCCTGCCAGGGGCCCGATCGAGTGCCCGGTGTCATATGGACCGGTGTTAGCTTTCTGAGCTGACCTGTGCCACGAACCTGAGTGGCCGCCGATGAGGAAGCGGAGCGAGTCGACCCATGGGACGAGCGGAAGAGAGAAGAGCACGTCAGCGCGGTGGCCGCCGCGCGGCGCCGCCCACGCGCTCGTCCGGGACGCCGAGCGAGGGCATCGCGACCGGCGGCAGGGCCGCGGCGCGCAAGGCCGCCGCGCGGGGCAAGAAGGGCGGGAAGAAAGGTAAGAGCGGCATACGCCGGCTCTTCACCTGGAAGAAGATCCTCGGCACCTTCCTCGGCTTCTGCCTGCTCGGCATCGGCGCCTTCGTCGTGATGTACCTGCTGATCGACGTGCCGAAGGGCAACGCGAAAGCCCAGGAACAGAGCAACATCTACAAGTACAGCAACGGCTCGGTCATGGCCCGTGAGGGCGACACCAACCGCGAGATCGTCGACCTCTCCGAGGTGCCCAAGCCGGTGCAGCGCACCTTCGTGGCCGCGGAGAACAAGACCTTCTACACGGATGCGGGAGTCGACTTCAAGGGCATCGCCCGCGGACTGTTCAACACCCTGTCCGGCAAGGGCAAACAGGGTGGCTCCACGATCACCCAGCAGTACGTCAAGAACTACTACCTCGACCAGGACCAGACCGTCACGCGCAAGCTGAAGGAACTGGTCATCTCGCTGAAGGTGGACCGCGAGACGCCCAAGGACGACATCCTCGCGGGCTACATCAACACCAGCTACTACGGCCGCGGCGCCTACGGCATCCAGGCCGCCGCCCAGGACTACTACCGCGTCGACGCCAAGAAGCTCAGCGTCGAGCAGGGCGCCTATCTCGCCGCGCTGCTCCAGGCCCCGAGCCAGTACGACTGGGCGGCAGCCAGCGACACCGGCAAGAAACTGGTGACGGCCCGCTGGAACTACGTCCTGGACAACATGGTCAAGCAGGGCTGGCTGGACAAGACCAAGCGGGACAAGATGACGTTCCCGTTCCCCAAGGAGCCCAAGGCCGCCCCGGGCATGGAGGGTCAGAAGGGCTACTTCATCAAGCTCGCCAAACAGCAGCTGGAGAAGCAGCTGGTGGCCAAGGAAGGCATCACCCAGGACGAGGCGGAGGCCCGGGTCGAGAACTCGGGGTGGACCATCACCCTGAACATCGACAAGAAGAAGCAGGCCCAGCTGGAGAAGGCGGTCAAGACCCAGCTGTCCAGCCAGCTGGACCCGAAGAAGCGGAGCGTCGACAAGAACGTCCAGGCCGGCGCCGCCTCCGTCGACCCCAGGACGGGGAAGATCGTCGCCCTGTACGGCGGCACGGACTACACCAAGCACTACATCAGCAACGCCAACCGCACCGACTACCAGCCCGCCTCGACCTTCAAGCCGGTCATCCTCGCCGCCGCCCTGGAGAACGCCTCCGAGACGCAGGACGGCAAGGCGATCGGCGCCAACACGATCTACGACGGCACCAGCAAGCGTCAGGTCGTGGACAGCAACGGCAACAAGGTCGGCTTCGGTCCCGAGAACGAGGACGACGCCGACTACGGCAAGGTCACCGTGCAGACGGCGATGGACAAGTCCATCAACTCCGTCTTCGCGCAGATGGGCGTGGACGTCGGCATGGACAAGGTGCTGGCGACGGCCACCAAGCTCGGCATGGACACCGGCAAGCTGAGGCCGCTGCCCGCGTACACCCTGGGCACGATGGGCGCGAGCCCGATCCAGATGGCCGGCGTGTACGCCACCCTCGACAACCACGGCAAGCAGGTCACGCCGAGCATCATCAAGTCGGCGGAGCAGGGCGGCACCGAGTTCCGGATGCCCGACCCGATCGGCGAGCAGGTCATCAGCCGCGAGGCCGCCGACACGGTGACCTCGGTGCTGACCGGTGTGGTCGACGACGGTACGGCCAAGAAGGCCGTCCAGCAGAACCCGGCCCGTGACGGCCGAAAGGTCGCCGGCAAGACGGGTACCTCCGACGACAACAAGTCGGCCTGGTTCACCGGTTACACCCCGGACCTGGTCACCTCGGTCGGTCTGTTCGGTGAGGACCACAAGACCCACGGGCAGAGCAAGCTGTACAACACGGCCGGCCTCGACCGCGTCAACGGCGGTGGCTTCCCGGCGGAGATCTGGGCGGCGTACACCTTCGGCGTCGCGGGCAAGAACACCAAGTTCGACCTGGACACCGACCAGGGCGCCGCGGTCCAGCCGTCGTGGACACCGACACCCTCGGCGACTCCGTCGGAAACTCCCTCGGAGACGCCCTCGGAGACACCGTCCGAAACCCCGTCGGAGACGCCCTCGGAGACACCGTCGGAAACTCCCTCGCAGACGCCGTCGCAGAGCGCGCCGACCGGTCAGCAGAGCACCCCGGTCGGGACTTCGACCTCACCGCTGAACCCGTTCGACCCCAACGCCGACCAGTAACGAGAAAAAGAGAGGGCGCCCGGTGACCACCGGGCGCCCTCTCTCGTTTCCTAGCCCCTGTTGAGCTCGAACCACACCACCTTGCCGGTGCTCAGCCGAGTGGCCCCCCACCGCCGGGCCAGCCGGTTCACGAGGTAGAGCCCGCGCCCGCCCTCGTCGGTGGCCCGCGCCTGCCGCAGGCGCGGCAACTGCGGCACGTCGTCACCGACCTCGCACCGCAGCACATCGGTCCGCAGCAGCCGAAGCGTCACCGGCCGCGTCGCGTACCGCACGGCGTTCGTCACGACCTCACTGACCAGCAGCTCGACGGAGTCGGTCAGATCCTCCATGTCCCAACGGGACAGCGCCCGCCGCGCGAGCCGCCGGGCACGGCCCGGTGCCGCGTCCTCCGGCTCCAGGAACCAGTACGCCACATCGCTCGGCGCGATCCCGTCGAAACGAGCCGCGAGCAGCGCGATGTCGTCGTCCCGGTCGCCAGGACCGAGCATGTCGAGCACCTCGTCGCACAGCGCCTCCAGCGGCGGCGGATGATCCGGCCCGGTCAGCTGCGCGGTCGCGGCGAGTTTCTCCCGCAGCTGCTCTATCCCGGTCCACACGTCCCGCAGCCGCGACTCGACGAGCCCGTCGGTGTACAGCAGCAGGGTCGCCCCGGCCGGCGCGTCCAGTTCCACGGCCTCGAAGTCCACACCTCCGACACCGATCGGCGCGCCGGGCGGCACCCGGAGCACCTCGGCTCGGCCGCCCAGGTGCAGCAGCACCGGCGGCGGATGACCGGCGTTGGCGATGGTGATCCGGTGCGAGACCGGGTCGTAGACGGCGTAGAGGCAGGTCGCCATGCGGTCCGTGCCGAGCCGCTGGGCCTGCTCGTCGAGGTGGTGCAGCACCTCCTGCGGGGGCAGGTCGAGCCCGGCCAGCGTCTGGGCCGTGGTCCGCAGCTGGCCCATGATCGCCGCCGACGTCATGGAGTGCCCCATCACGTCACCCACGACCAGCGCGACCCGGCTGCCGGGCAGCGGGATCGCGTCGTACCAGTCACCGCCCACCCGGGCCGTCTCGGCGGCCGGCAGATAGCGCGAGGCCAGCCGTACGCCGGTGGGCCGGGGGAGCGTCTCGGGCAGCATGGTGCGCTGCAGTTCGTCGGCGATGTACGCCTCACGGCCGTAGAGGACCGCCTTGTCGATGCCCAGCGCGCTGTGCGTGGCGAGCTGGGCGGCCACGAGCAGGTCGTCCGGGTCGAAGGGGACGCGGTCGGGGCGGCGCAGGAACAGGGCGGCGCCGATGACCCGGCGCCTGCCGCGCAGCGGGGCGAGGATCGCCCGGCGGCCCGACGGCACGGCGAACTCACAGCCCTCGCCGAGCAGTTCCGGTAGCGCGGCGTGGGCCGCGGGCGTGTCCGTGAAGACCGGCCGCACCCCGCGCAGCACCTCGGCGAGCGCGCTGCCGGGCTGCACCTCGCACAGTTCGGTGCCGAGGGCGTCCAGTTCGGTCGGGTTCTCCGGCACCGGCACCGGCAGGATGCCGTCCTCCAGGTCCCGTTCCTGCTGCGGGATGCGGTCGCTGCGCCGCAGCCGGAGCACGAGGGGGCCGGTGGGCCGCTCGTCGCCGACGGGCAGCGGATCGCGCAGATAGACGAGGATCGCGTCCGAGAAGGTCGGCACGGTCGCCCGGCACAGACCCATCACGATCTCGTCCAGGTCGATGCCACGGGCGATCCGGCGGGTGGCTGCGCCCACGAAGCGCAGCCGGTCACCGTCGCGCCGCATGGGCGTGGGCCGGCCCGGGGGAAGCCCCTGGCCGGTACGGCGTTCGTCGGCGCTCTGGGGCGGCCGCTCGTCCTCGCCGCCCGGCTGGACCGGGACCGCGTCGGTGACGGGCCGCGGACGGTGCGTGTCCGGCTCCGCCGCGGCCGGCTGGGAGTGCTCGGGGCCGGTACCGGCCGGGTTCATGCCCATGTCCTTGTGGTTGCCGGTCCTCCCGGTCGTGCTGTTGCTGCTCTGGACGACGGGTGCCGCCTCCGGCGCGGGGTCACCGGAGCGGGCCTGGACGGGTAAAGCGGTCGGCGCCTCGACGCCCTGGGCGGGCGGTGGTGCCGGGGCACGCAGGAGCGCCCCGCGGGGGTCCGTGGGGTCGACGCCCGGCTGGGGGCGTTCGAAGGAGGTCGGGTGCTCCGTCACGCGTGTCGAATCCGTCCGTCCGGGGCTGCGCGCCGTACGCGCAGTTGGTTTCGCCGAAGTCCCGATACCCGGAATACGTGTCCCAGGAACGGAATTCCCGCGTGGTCAGGGGCTGTTCCTGCGTCTTTGGTCAACCTTCCGCCGCCCGTACCGGTGTTGCCCTCGTACCCCACGCTCACGCCCTGCCGCCCCTCGGTGACGATCGGTCAAGCACAGTGCCCGCTCCGGTAGTTGTCGCTGCGCGCTCTTGCGGAGGACGATCCTACGTTTGCAGCCCGGGGGCGCATCAAGGGTCTCATGAGGACAAGTGCGCGGGCGTACGGTCCCAGTCTTCCGGAAGGAGCGGAACAGTCCAGGACGGATCGGGCCGCCAGTCGGGCCAGCCGTCCGAGAACGGCGGACCCCAGGCGCGGATCACCTCCACCGCGGAACGCCCCGCCGACCGGACCTGTTCGGCCAGGTCCGGGCCCATCAGCCCGTCCCGCTGGGCCTGCGCGAACTCGTCCTCGTCCCGCCACTGCCAGCCGCGGTCCGGATCCACGGTGATGTCCAGGAAGTGGTCCTCGGAATCCACACCCCCGGACCAACGCGTCAGCGGCTCCTCGAGGTTCACGTACCAGTTCTTGAACCGCCAGCCCGGCTCCCAGAACAGCCACACCGACCACGGCAGCCCCGGCCGCGCCAGCTTCAGCACCCCGGTGCCGAACCAGCGGTCCCGCCGGACCGAACGCGGCTTGGTGTAACGGGACTCCAGTGGCTCGGCGTGCACCGGCGTGCCGTCGGCCAGCACCGGTCTCACACACTCGGTGCCCGGCGCCAGCCACACGGCGAGCAGGTCCTCGTCGTCGCGTACGACCGTGACGGGGCGGGCGATGTGGAAGTGCGCGCCCGCGTTCTCCCGGTAGCGCCACAGGATCTGACTCCCGGGCTCCCAGAAGTGCGCCGACGTACCCGCTTCCACCGCTCTCACCGCTCCACCGTCTGCCATGAACAGATATTAGGTGCCATAGGCATACGACGCTGCGGTGCGTGTCGCGGTTCACGCCGGCGCCGGGAAAGGTTACGGCCGTGTCATCCGCAGGACATCCAGCGCCTCGTCGAGCTGTTCGGCCGTCAGGTCGCCGCGCTCCACGTATCCGTTCTCCAGCACGACCTCGCGGATCGTCTTCCGTTCCGCGAGCGCCTTCTTGGCGACCTTCGCGGCCTCCTCGTACCCGATGTACTTGTTGAGCGGGGTGACCACGGAGGGCGAGGACTCGGCGTACTCCCGGGCCCGTTCGCGGTGGGCGACGATGCCGTCGACGGTCCGGTCGGCGAGCAGCCGGGAGACGTTGGCGAGCAGCCGGACCGACTCCAGGACGTTCTTCGCGATGACCGGCAGCATGACGTTGAGCTCGAAGTTGCCGGCCGCACCGGCCGTCGCGACGGTGGCGTCGTTGCCGATCACCTGGGCGGCGACCATGAGGACGGCCTCGGGGATCACCGGGTTGACCTTGCCGGGCATGATCGAGGAGCCGGGCTGGAGGTCGGGAAGCGAGATCTCGGCGAGCCCGGTCCTGGGCCCGGAGGACATCCACCGCAGATCGTTCGCGATCTTCGTCAGCCCGACCGCGATGGTCCTGAGCTGCCCGCTGGTCTCCACGATCCCGTCCCGGGCGCCCTGCGCCTCGAAGTGGTCCCGCGCCTCGGTGAGGGGCAGCCCGGTGGCGCGGGCGACCTCCTCGATGACGGCGGCCGAGAAACCGGGCGGGGTGTTGATGCCGGTGCCGACCGCTGTACCGCCCAGCGGCAGCTCGGCGAGCCGGGGGAGGGAGGCCTCCAGCCGCTCGATCCCGTACCGCACCTGCGCCGCGTAGCCGCCGAACTCCTGCCCCAGGGTCACCGGGGTGGCGTCCATCAGATGCGTCCGCCCCGACTTCACGACGTCGGCGAACTCCTCGGACTTGCGGGTGAGGGCGTCGGCGAGGTGCTGGAGTGCCGGGATCAGGTCCCGGGTGACCGCGGCGGTGGCGGCGATGTGGATGGAGGAGGGGAAGACGTCGTTGGACGACTGGGAGGCGTTGACGTGGTCGTTGGGGTGCACGTCACGGCCGAGCCGCTCGGTCGCCAGCGTCGCGATGACCTCGTTGGTGTTCATGTTGGACGAGGTGCCGGACCCGGTCTGGAACACGTCGATCGGGAAGTGCGCGTCCCAGTCGCCCCGGGCCACCTCGTCGGCCGCCTCCTGGACGGCCTCGGCGATGTCCTTGTCGAGCACGTTCAGCCGCGCGTTCACCTTCGCGGCCGCCCCCTTGATCCGGGCCAGTGCCTCGATGTGCGCCCGCTCGATCCGCTGCCCGGAGATGGGGAAGTTCTCCACGGCCCGCTGGGTCTGGGCCCGCCACCTGGCGTCCACCGGGACCCGGACCTCGCCCATGGAGTCGTGCTCGATCCGAAACGCCTGTTCCTGCTGCTCGTCGGCCACTGCCGATCACCTCCGTCTTGGTCAGCGTCCGCCCCTGTGGCACCTATTCCTGCCGCGCGGACCGGCCCGGAAACCGGAGGCCCGCCGAGACCCCTAAGCACGAGGACCCCGGCCGACGGCTCGACCGGGGTCCTGAGAGGTTCGGCGGGGTCCTACGCCAGACCCGGCCCCCGTACCGGAATCGACGTGAACGTGGGCGCCGGCGCCGGGTCCTGGAAGAAGTCGTTCAACTTGTTCATCTTGCGTGGACCCTCGTACGATCGCCGCCATGATCAAGCATCCGAGGGTCCTGGGCGCTGTCCGCCTGTCCATCCTCAAGGACGACACCACCAGTCCCGAGAAGCAGCGGCAGGCCGTAGAGCACTGGACTGCTGGCCCCGCCGTGGACGGTCGCATTGCGGGCTGGGCGGAAGACCTGGACGTGTCCGGTGCGATGCACCCCTTCAAGCGACCGGGCCTCGGTCCTTGGTTCAACGAGCGGGCCGACGAGTGGGACGTGTTGGCCGTCTGGAAGCTCGACCGCCTCAGTAGGAAGGCGGGCCACTTCGCCGAGGTCTTCGAGTGGTGCCAGAAGCACGGGAAGTCCATCGTGTCCGTGACCGAGGGCATCGACATGTCCACCCCCATGGGCAAGATGTTCGCTCAGATCATCGCCGCCTTTGCCGAAGGCGAGTTGGACACCATTCGCGCCCGCGCGCTTTCTGGCTCGGCCGCCCGCAAGGCCAAGGGCGTTTGGATCGGTGGCGTCGAGCCGTACGGGTACCGCTTCGAACGGCAGGAAGGCGGCGGAAAGAAGCTCGTTCAGGACCACACGTATGCGGAACTGTTCCGAGAGATTGTCGAGCGACTAAAGGGCGACTGGTCGTCGTACAAGATCGCACTTGATCTGAATAAGCGTGGCGTTCCCACTTGGCGGGATCATCTTCGAATCGTGAAGGGGGAAGATCCGAGGGGCGTTGCCTGGACTGCCAACGCGATTCGCGCCATAGCTATGAATCCCACGGTGGCCGGCATCTACACGTACAAGGGCGAGAACGTCGTAGACGAAAACGGCGAGAACGTTCGGATCACTGATGATCCGTTGATGGATTTTGCCGAGTGGTCAGAATTCGTGGCCGCCCTCAAGAGTGATCGTCCGGTTAGGCGGTCCACCCCTTCACGGTCGATGCTGGGCGGTGTGGCTACCTGCCAGGCTTGCGGCGCCCGGATGTCGTCCAACAAGAAGACGAAGCCGAACGGCCGCGTGCATCACTACTACGCCTGCAACAACGTCAACACCGGAACGTGCTCAAACCCTGGCCGCATTCGCCGCGATGACCTAGACATGGCGGTTGGGACTTTCGTGAAGTTCACTCTCGGCCCGCTCCCGGTTATGGAGCGGGCCGGTAATTCGATCAGTCAGGCCAAGGTCGACCTTGCCGAGGCCGAAGCGACGCTAGACCGACTGGAAGCCGATTACCTAGCTGGACGGTTCAAGACCGACGTTCAGGTTGAACGCTACTGGGGGCAACACGAATTCCAGTCGGCCAAGGTTGAACGCCTGAGGGAGGAAATCAAGACTGCCGAGGATGCCCCGGCCTGGAAGGAGACGGGTCGGACTTACTCCGAAGAGTGGACGACTAAGGATGACGAACAGAAGCGTGTGTTCCTGCAACGGCACGGCATAACTGTGACGGTGGGGGCCACGGAAGACGGGAGCCGACGAGTCGTCTGCAAGATGGCTGAGCTTGCCGAGATCGCCAAGGAAACCGGGCTTCAAGTTCCCGAGGGATACTGGTTGATCGAGCCGGAAGCGGAATACATTCTGCCGAAGCAGATGGCTTATAAGCGGAAGTAGGTAGGGCCGCCCACGCTCCCAACCCTTGCCCCCGTCGCGTGTAAACGCTTCGGGGGCCTTTCCATGCCCACGCTCGGCCCCCTGACCGTTTAAACGCTCTTGCTTGATTCCGCCACCCCTGGCGGGTTAAAACCTAGGCATAGAAGACCGCACAGCGGCCCCGGATAACCGGGGCCTTTTCTGTTCCCGCATCCCCCGAAAGGAGACCTGACCGATGACCTTTGCCGAACAGTACGCGGGCGCTATCACGGGGCGCAGAGTGAAGCTGAAAAAGCGCGGGTTCGCCCTTGCGGCCGAGACGGCTCCCCCGACCGGGCAAGCCGCCCTGTGGTATGCCGACGCGGTTCTATGCGTGCCACGTAGCGGTCAGGCCGTGGCCCGGCAGATAGCCCGCCTCTGCGGCGACGAATCCGAGGTGACTGTTCCGTGGCGTTCGCTTGCCGATGCTGTCGGCGTACGCGACCGGGCCGGGAACCATCGCCGCTATACCGAGCGTGGAGTGAAGGCCCTGATCGATGCCGGATGGCTCGAAGTCGAGACGGTTGGGAGCAAGCGCGGGGCGAAGACGACGTTCCGCCTCCTGGCGGGTGACCGTTCCTCGGAGTGCCTGGGCTGGATCGATGACCGGGAATGGTTCGCCGAGGCTGCCTGAACGGCCCTCGGCGACTTATGGCCTTAGTAATGACCCCTCGGGGGCCGTTAGTTGCTGCGCTCCGCTGCGCAGCTATGCCCTGGCCGATCAAGGCCAGGGAACTTATGGCCTTAGACAGAAGCAGCGCCCCTCTAAGGGCGCTGCTCTATAGAAGCTTACTAGCGTTCGCGTCTCGCCCTGGCCGAGGAATGGAGGCCAGACTTCATAGCAACCTAGAGGCACCCCGTGGAAGGTGCCTCTATCTGCGAGACAGAATTACTCAGCTTCAACGATGTCTGAGGACGAGTCGTCCTCGGCGTCGAGTAGGCCGCCGAAGTGACCAAACACCCAACCATCGACCATGGTTGGGTAAGCGTCTATCAGCATCCTCGGAAGAGAGTCTTTCGGCTCATCGAGGTGGAAGCACCATTGCGACACGACGTTGTCGCCCAAGGCTAGATCGGCTACAGCAGCGCGCAGCCGCGCTGCATGCTCCAAGATGTCGCCTTGACTCACGGCAGATATTGAGCCTACCGAGGCTCCTTCATGCGCAATGAAGTTGCGGGCTTTCCTCGCCCCATCGAGGGCGTCGAAGTCGGAGGTTCGCGAGCCCAGCGATGTGTTCGCTAGGTCTCGCAACGTTCCCCCGAGCATCTTGTCCGGGGGCAGACCATTGATCATCTCTTGCAGACCCAACACCGGGTCGGCTTGTGCAGCCTCGGCAAGGTTGGCCATCCGCAAGACGTACTGACACTTCGACTCGAAGGCATTGGCCAGATGCAACGAGCGACCAGCCGACAGGAAAAGCGCGTCCAACAACCGTGGCTCACGCGGCTTCAGATAGCTCAGCGACCAACCCATGCGATCCACGGTACTGACACCGTCAAGGGGATTTCGGCCGGCTGACGGGGAAGGCGCCGGTGTTCAGGTCGCGGAGGCTCCCACAATGGCCCTGGCCACCGGAAAGAACTGGGAAGGGGGGTCTGAAACTCTGAAGGCATCCTTCCGGGCACCCGCGCCATTCCTTCCGAGCGCACGGCCGCACATTAACCCGAACTGGTGGGAATCTGCGCCTATGCTTAACGCATCGTAGCGACCCCTCCAGCGTATATCTGGATTGCGCTGTCCTATCGGTCGCAACCGGAACGCTGGCGGGGCTAGGACTGACGGCGCGCGAAAAGGACCGCCCCTGGAACACTCTCATCAAGGTCGAGCAGCATTTGGGCCTCGACCGTGAACCCAGCCTCGCGTAGCCAGGCCGCCACTTGGTCGGGTTGGCGGCGGTGGACGTAGACGTTCATCGGATAACCGCCGTAGCCCTGCGTCTTCAGCCTCGACTCGTCGCCGACGTGAAAGCCGAGCAGCAGTGGTCCGCTGGGACGCAACACCCGCCGGAAGTGGCCGAAGACCGTGGGGACGGCATCGTCGGGGACGTGAATCAACGACCAAAAAGCGAGCAGGCCGACAACCGAAGCGTCGGCGAGGTCGAGGTCTGTCATCGAGCCCACCCCGAACCGCAGGCCGGGGTGGTCGCGCCGAGCTACGTCGATCATCACGGGTGAGAGGTCGATACCGAAAGCGTCCACAGCCAACTCATGCAGGTGAGCGGTGACGGGTCCAGGTCCGCAGCCCACGTCCGCCACCGGCCCGCCGCCAGCGGCGTGCACCAAGTCGGCGAACAACGCCAGAGCCGCTCGAAGGTACGGTTCCCTGGCCAAAGCCTCGCGTATTCGGTCGGCATAGCTGACCGCGACCGTGTCGTAGGAAGTCCGGGTGTCTGCTAACCAGCGGTCCGCGTTCATGCCTCGACACGGTAGTCCAGTGATCAGGACGCCGTGCACAGCCAGCGCACCGCGTGATCATCGTTTCGATGCCGCAAGACACAGGCTGACGACCCAGATCAACTGGGATCAACAACGAACCAGACCAGGTCATCCGAGACGGGGGCCAGACTCCCCAAGAGGGGACATGCGCCCACGTCGCTCAGTGGGGGACCCGTAGATCCGTCTCGAAAACGGTCGCCATGGCGTTCAGCCACTCGATCATGCCGGGGGCCCTGCCCCCGTACCCAGTACGGCCTGCCCGCCGCTTCTTCGGGCGCTCCAAGGCTGTGGTCACGGTCGGCCCAAGCGGCTCTGCCGGTTGGCTTCCGCTACTCGTTCCCTCAGCGTCGGGCGGGGACTGCCGACGCCGGAATGCGGGGCCAGGTCTGCGCCTTCCGCGCTGTTCCCTAGCGGGTCGTCGGCATCTTTGAAGACCAGTAGCCGCCCGTCATCTCCGTGGTCTGCCACATCCCGGGCCAGTCGTGCTCTCGCTTCGCTCGCCATGGTTGCCCGCTCCTCGTAGCTGCGCTCCGTGGCCAACAAGCTAGGAACGGGCCACGGTTGGGCTCTACGAAGTTCTACAGAATTGCACGCGAGTTACCCGAGGGCCCCTATGGCATCGGTGATCAGGGCGCGCGCTGAGCCCCCGTAGACGGCAATCTCGGACAGCCGATCGAATGCCTCGGCGTACTGCCCGATCTCTGAGGGAGCAGTGACGTTGACAGCGGCAGTCAGTAGCTCCACCTGGGCCTGCTCGGTGTCGTAGATGCTGAACGTCTCCAGCGGCCACATGTGCCGCGAAGCCGTGAACGGCACGACTCCCAGGGATACCGCCGGAAGGGACATGATCGACAGCAGGTGCCCGAGTTGCCCGGCCATGACTTCGGCGTCGCCCATGCGGTACCGCAAGACGGCTTCTTCAACGAGGATCGCGAAACGGTGGTCACCTTGGCGCAGCACGCGCGCCCGATCCATGCGGGCCGCGACGGCTTCGGCCACGTCGTTCGGGGACTGCCGGAAGTGGGTGATCTCGGAGAGCAGCGCCGTAGCATAGGCCGGCGTCTGGAGCAGCCCCGGCACAACGTTGGAACAGTAGATCCGGAAAGTCCGCGTGCGCTCGAAGAGCGGTACGTATGACTCTTGGAGTCGACGCAGTCCCGTGCGCTGTAGGCGTCGCCACTCGACATACATGGACTCAGCCGAGCGAGAAGCGGCGATCAGGTCGGCCGCTTGGCCGTCAGCTCCGCAGACACCGCACCATGCGCGGATATCAGCATCGGACGGTGGCGTAACCGCGTTCTCCAGCCGACTCGCCTTGGAGGGGTGCCAGCCGGCCTGTAGGGCCACCTCCCGCGCGGTCAGCCCAGCGTCTAGGCGGACCTCCCGGAGACGTGCTGCGAGCGCCTCACGGGCAGCCTGGACGCTGGACGACGGGGAACGGGCCATTGGTGCTGTCGGGCCTCAGATCTTGTAGCGGTCGTGCGGAATGGCTCGGTCCCAGACGGCTTCGAACGCCGAGGCGCACAGCTTGACCACCTCGGGACGGTCGTCCACCTCGTCGCCGAGGTAGACACCTTCACCTGAGAAGTAGCCGAACCTCACCAACCGGTCATCGAAGCACCAGTAGTCGTTGCCCGGCAGGGCAAGGTCCGACGCTTTCCGGCGGGGAAGCCAACGGATCTGCTCACCAGCGGCGACGTTGGTAAACGTGCCGTCGTAGAGGTAGCGCGTGTACTCGCTCACGGGTTCCGAGACGATTCGGGCGCGACGGATGACCACGCCATGGGAGACGGTTTCCGACACCATGTCGAGCCACGGACGCCACCACGACGCACGGTCGTTCGGGTCGGGCCGATAGCCGGCCTTCCACGCGGCCACGCGCGGAGCCTCGTCGGGGTCGTCGTAGAAGTCGCGCATCTCCAGATGCACGGCGGACCGCTGACAGTTCGCCAGCAGCTCAGCGAACGGCGGTGCCGTCTGCGGCATCGCATGCCTCCCGGATGGCGGCAGCCATACGCATGGGCAGCCGGACGACGGTCTCACTGTCGGGGATGGGACCGGACTTCAGGCACTCGGCACGCGTGGCCTCGTCCACCCTCCAACCCTGCATCACGATCTCTTGCTTCTCCTCGTCAACCCACACGGTGGGGCAGTTCGCCCCATCCGTGTTCGGGTCCTTGGCGATGAACCGTAGCGACACAGCAGCCTCCCGGGCTAAGTGGGTTGCACGGACTTCTACGCAACGAACCCTCGCGACGCACGCGATGCGGCGTCAAGAGTGCAGTTTTGGCCAGGTCAGACGACAAGAGCCCCCGGCGGGTGCCGGGGGCTCTCTTCAGGCGTCGCTCCGCCGGGTCAGCCGAGGCCGGGACCCCGCACGGGGATGCTGGTGAACGTCGGCTGCTCAGGTTCCCGCGAAGTGAAGAAGTCGTTCCCCTTGTCGTCGACCACGATGAACGCCGGGAAGTCCTCGACCTCGATCTTCCAGACCGCCTCCATGCCGAGCTCCTCGTACTCGACGACCTCGACCTTCTTGATGCAGTCCTGGGCGAGCCGGGCCGCCGGGCCGCCGATGGAGCCGAGGTAGAAGCCGCCGTGCGCATCGCACGCGTCGGTGACCTGCTTGCTGCGGTTGCCCTTGGCCAGCATCACCTTGGAGCCGCCCGCCGCCTGGAACTGCTCGACGTAGGAGTCCATGCGACCGGCCGTCGTCGGGCCGAAGGAACCGGACGCGTAGCCCTCGGGCGTCTTCGCCGGACCCGCGTAGTACACCGGGTGGTCCTTCAGGTACTGCGGCATCTCCTCGCCCGCGTCAAGGCGCTCCTTGATCTTGGCGTGCGCGATGTCCCGCGCCACGACCAGCGGGCCGGTCAGCGAGAGCCGCGTCTTCACCGGGTACTTGGTGAGCTCCGCGAGGATCGACTCCATGGGCTGGTTGAGGTCGATCCGGACGACGTCGGAGGCCTCGTCCAGGTGCTCGTCCGTCGTCTCCGGCAGGAACCGGGCCGGGTCCGTCTCCAGCTGCTCCAGGAAGACCCCCTCGGCGGTGATCTTCGCGACGGCCTGGCGGTCGGCCGAGCAGGACACGGCGATGGCGACCGGGCAGGACGCGCCGTGCCGGGGCAGCCGTACGACCCGCACGTCGTGGCAGAAGTACTTCCCGCCGAACTGCGCCCCGATCCCGATCTTCTGCGTCAGCTCGAAGACCTTCTCCTCCAGCTCCTTGTCCCGGAAGCCGTGCCCGAGTTCCGAGCCCTCGGCCGGGATCTCGTCCAGGTAGTGCGCGGAGGCGTACTTCGCGGTCTTCAGCGCGTACTCGGCGCTGGTACCGCCGACGACGATCGCGAGGTGGTACGGCGGACAGGCGGCCGTACCCAGCGAACGGATCTTCTCCTCCAGGAACTTCATCATGGAGGCCTCGTTCAGGACGGCCTTCGTCTCCTGGTACAGGAACGACTTGTTGGCCGAGCCGCCGCCCTTCGCCATGAACAGGAACTTGTACGCGCCGCCGTCGGTGGCGTACAGCTCGATCTGCGCGGGGAGGTTGGAGCCGGTGTTCTTCTCGTCCCACATGGTCAGCGGGGCCATCTGCGAGTAGCGCAGGTTGAGGTTCAGGTACGCGTCGTAGATGCCCTTCGACAGCGCCGCCTCGTCACCGCCCTGGGTGAGGACGTTCTGCCCGCGCTTGCCCATGACGATCGCCGTGCCGGTGTCCTGGCACATGGGCAGGACGCCGGCCGCCGCGATGTTCGCGTTCTTCAGCAGGTCCAGCGCGACGAACTTGTCGTTGGCGGAGGCCTCGGGGTCGTCGATGATGCGGCGCAGCTGGGCGAGGTGCGCCGGCCGCAGGTAGTGCTGGATGTCGTGGATGGCCTCCTCGGCGAGCTTGCGCAGCGCCTCCGGCTCCACCTTGAGGAAGGTCCGCCCGTCGGCCTCGAAGGTGGAGACACCCTCGGAGGTCACCAGCCGGTAGGGGGTGGTGTCCTCTCCCATGGGGAGCAGATCGGTGTACGCGAACTCAGGCATCTCAGCCCATTCCTCACTCTGCGGGTCGACCACCCGCCTCCGTTGGCGGGCCTCACCAGCCTAGAACCTGTCCAAGGTCGGCAGCTTGTGAGGTAAGGCTCAGTCGGTTCGCCAAGAGTTGTCCACAGGCCTAGTCGCGATCTATCGCGTTTCGGTACGCTGCTGCGGTGGACCTTCAGAAGCCCGAACACAAGCACGCGGGCCCCGCACCCGCGGTGGCCGACCCGCGCGCCTCGGACGCCGACCTGCGCGCCTCGGACGCCGACCTGCGCGCCTCGGACGCCGACCTGCGCGCCTCGGACGCCGACCGCGACCGTATCGCCGACATCCTGCGCGAGGCCCTGGCCGAGGGCCGCCTCTCCGCGGACGAGCACGCCGAGCGGGTCGAGGGGGTGCTGAGCGCCAAGACGGTGGGCGAGCTGGAGGTCTTCATACGGGACCTGCCCGCGGCCCACCAGCGCCGCAGCGCCCCGGTCTGGGCCCCCGCCGCCAACCGCCCGACCGACGCGATCCCCCCGGACCCGGACGACAACGTGGTGGCGGTCTTCAGCGCCGCCGTCCGCAAGGGCCGCTGGCGCGCGGGCCGCCGTATCCACGCCTACGCGGTCTTCGGCAGCGTCGAGATCGATCTCAGTGAGGCGATCTTCGAGTACCGCCAGGTCGTCATCAAGGCGTTCTCGGTGTTCGGCAGCGTCGAGGTGCGCGTCCCGGAGAACATCTCGCTGCGCGGCACGGGAGTCGGTGTCCTCGGCGACTTCCAGGTGGACACGCTCGACTCGGCCGAGCCGGACGCGCCCGTGGTGTACGTCGACGGCTGGGCCGTCCTCGGAAGTGTGGAGGCGAAGCCCAAGCGCGGCAAGCTCGTCGCGGACATCCTCGATCGGGTTCAGCGCGCGGTCGATCGCAAGGTGGACAGGAGTTTGCGCAAACACCTGGATCGTTGACGGTTGTGAATCCGGGTGTGTCCGAAGCGGAGGATTCCGCCCTCGGTCGGCTCTCGGAAGCGCACGCGACCGCCCGGAATCCAGCGGTTCGGGACTCAGTGCATAGGCGCGCGCACAGCGGGTAGGGCTTGCTGCATCGTCTCTCGCTCGCGAAGCCGTCGTCAGGAGTAGACCGTGCTGCAACCGCCGCATTCGTCCCTGCAGGTAGCTGCCGTTCCTGCCCAGCGGGTGCCAGTGCGGGACAGGGACCAAGACGCTCCGTGGCACACCGAGGCGGTGTGCCGGCGCGACGAGGCCGGCCTGTTCTTCGCCCCGTCCAAGGAACCCACCGCCGCCAGGCTCTCCCGCGAGGAGGCCGCGAAGCGCGTCTGTGCCCGGTGTCCGGTCATGGTCGAGTGCCGCGAGCACGCCCTGCTCCAACCCGAGCCTTACGGCGTCTGGGGCGGCCTCACCGCGGCCGAACGCCGAGTGGTCCTGGCCCGGCGCAGGCGCCGCGAGCTGGAACTCACGAAAGCGGCGCGGGCGGCACGCATAGCCCAGGCGGGCTGAGAAGCCGTACATGAAAAGGCGCCCCCACCGCACCGGGGGCGCCTTTTGGACTGGGCTGAGCGGAAGCTACCCAGGGGCGCCGCACTCACCGACGAACCAGCACCCCCGAGCTATTTGGCGCGGTCGAAGTCAATCGCGCTGTAGGCCCGCAGCTTGCTCAGCCGGTGCTCCGAGTCGATCCGCCGGACCGTCCCCGACTTCGACCGCATCACGATCGAGTCGGTGGTCGCGGTCTCCGACCGGTACCGCACACCCCGCAGCAGCTCGCCGTCGGTGATCCCGGTCGCCACGAAGAAGACGTTCTCCCCGGACACCAGATCGTCGGTGGTCAGCACCCGGTCCAGGTCGTGCCCGGCGTCGATCGCCCGGGCCCGCTCCTCGTCGTCCTTGGGCCACAGCTTGCCCTGGATCGTCCCGCCGAGGCACTTCACGGCACAGGCCGAGATGATCCCCTCGGGCGTACCGCCGATGCCCAGCAGCATGTCGACGCCGGTGCCCTCGCGCAGCGCGTAGATCGACCCGGCGACGTCACCGTCGGAGATCAGCTTGATGCGCGCGCCGGCCTCCCGGATCTCCTTGATGATCCCCTCGTGCCGCGGCCGGTCGAGGATCACCACCGTCACATCCTCCGGCGTGGAGCGCTTGGCCTTGGCGACGCGGCGGATGTTCACGGCCACCGGCGCGTCGATGTCGACGAAGTCGGCGGCCTCGGGTCCCGTGACCAGCTTGTCCATGTAGAAGACGGCGGACGGGTCGAACATCGACCCCCGGTCCGCGGCCGCCAGCACGGAGATCGCGTTCGGCATGCCCTTGGCCGCCAGCGTGGTCCCGTCGATCGGGTCGACGGCGATGTCGCACTCGGGCCCGGTCCCGTCCCCGACCCGCTCCCCGTTGAAGAGCATCGGGGCCTCGTCCTTCTCGCCCTCGCCGATGACGACCACGCCGTTCATCGACACGGTGGAGACGAGGGTCCGCATGGCGCGCACCGCGACACCGTCGGCGCCGTTCTTGTCGCCCCGCCCGACCCAGCGGCCCGCGGCCATCGCGGCGGCTTCGGTCACTCGGACGAGCTCCAGGGCGAGGTTGCGGTCGGGGGCCTCGGAGGGGACTTCGAGTTCGGACGGCAGATGATGATGCTCGGTCATCGGAGCGCACCTTTCTGATACGACGACGGCCGGATGAGGGTTCGACCATCGACTCTATCGTCAGTCCGACAAAATGAGCAGGGGACCCCACGGATGAGCGGACCGGGCACCTGCGACGATAGGGGGCGTGGCAGGTTCGAACGGCAAGCAGAAGACGGTCCGGGACATGATTCTCTCCCTGGGCCTGATCGGGATCGCGGCGGCGGTCATCTACGTGTTCATCCCGCACGACGACTCCGCTCCGGACATCAAGACGGTGGACTACCGCGTCGAGCTGCTCACGGCCCGCCGCGCGGCGTCCTACCCGGTGGCCGCGCCCGAGGGTCTGCCGGCCGACTGGAAAGCGACCTCGGTGCGCTTCCAGGGTGACCAGTTCGACGCCTGGCACCTGGGTTTCCAGGCCCCCGGTGACCAGTACGTGCAGATCGAGCAGTCGACTCAGAAGCCGTCGGTGTTCATCGACGAGGCGAGCCAGGGCGCCGAGGCGACGAAGCAGACCCAGCGGATCGCGGGCCGCACCTGGACGCGGTACACGGGCGGCCGCTACGACGCCCTCGTGCACCGGGGCGACGGCGCGACGACGGTGGTCGCGGGCACGGGATCGCTCGACCAGCTGACCGAGATGGCGAAGTCCCTCAAGATGGCGTGAGACCGCACGAGAGGGCCCGGCCGTCAGGCGGCCGGGCCCTCTCGTCGTGTGTCAGCCGTCTCAGACGGTGGTGACGACCTCGTCGTACGCGAGGCGCGGGGAGCGCGGGAACCAGGCGTCGTCGCCCGGCTTGCCGATGTTGACGACCATCAGCGGGGTGTGGTCGTCGTCCAGGAACTCCTTGCGGACGCCCTCGAAGTCCAGACCGGTCATCGGGCCGGCGGCGAGGCCCGCGGCGCGGACACCGATGATGAAGTACGCGGCCTGCAGGGCTGCGTTCAGCCCGGCGGCACCCTCGCGGGCGGGACGCTCGCTGAAGAAGAGGTCCTTGGCCTGCGGGAAGTGCGGGAGGAGCTGCGGCAGCTCGTCGTGGAACTCGTTGTCCGCGGAGAGGATCGCGACCAGCGGGGCGGTGGCGGTCTTCGGCTGGTTGCCCTCGGACATGTGCTGGACCAGGCGCTCGCGGGCCTCGGCGGAGCGGACCAGGGTGATGCGCAGCGGGCTCTGGTTGAAGGCGGTCGGACCGTACTTGACAAGGTCGTAGATCGCCTGGACCTGCTCGTCCGTCACCGGCTCGTCGGTGAAGGTGTTCGCGGTGCGGGCCTCGCGGAACAGCAGGTCCTGGGCGGCGGGGTCAAGAACGAGAGACATGGTGAACCTTCTGGGACGACGTCGGCCCCGGAAACGGACCGTGGACCGGTTGACGTCTCCGACCGTACGCGAATGAAGTTCAACCTTCAACTAAAAGCGGGGTGTGGTGATCCGCTTCACAGATCACCTGGGACCTACTGCTCGGAGTCGCCCTCGCCGTCCTCCGACTCCTCGGCCAGCGCCGCGTCCAGCCGGGCCCGCGCCCCGTCCAGCCACCGCCGGCACACCTTGGCCAGCTCCTCGCCCCGCTCCCAGAGCGCGAGGGACTCCTCAAGCGTCGTACCGCCCGCCTCCAGCCGCCGTACGACCTCGATCAGCTCGTCCCGCGCCTGCTCGTACCCGAGCGCCTCTTCCGCCACCTTGCTGGTCATCCGCCCACCCTATGCATCGACTCGGACAGTGAACTCACCCTCGGCGACCCGCGCGCGCAGCGTCTCTTCCGCCGTCACCTCGTCCGGTGCCCGCACCACGTGTCCGTCGGCCCTCTGGAGGACGGCGTACCCGCGCTGGAGGGTCGCGGCGGGGGAGAGGGCCACCACGCGTGCGTGCGTGTGCGTCAGCTCGGAGTCGGCACGGTCCAGCAGATGGCCCAGGGTGCGGCGGGCGCGGTCGGCCAGGGCGGCCACATGGTCGGCACGCTCGTCGATCATCCGGTGCGGATCCTCTATCGACGGCCGCGCCAGCGCCTGCGCCAGGCCCCGCTCCTCGCGCTGGAGGAAGGACTCCACACACCGCCGGGCGCGATCCCGCAGCGCCCGCACCCGCTCGTACTCCTCGCCCACGTCCGGTACGACCTTCTTGGCCGCGTCCGTGGGGGTGGAGGCCCGCAGGTCGGCGACGTAGTCGAGCAGCGGGGTGTCCGGTTCGTGCCCGATCGCAGACACCACCGGCGTACGACAGGACGCGACCGCCCGCACCAACTGCTCGTCGGAGAACGGCAGCAGATCCTCCACGCTGCCCCCGCCGCGCGCGACGATGATCACGTCCACGTCGTCCAGCGCGTCCAGCTCCTTGACGGCCTGCACGACCTGCGGGACGGCGTGCACGCCCTGCACCGGGACGTTGCGCACCTCGAAGCGGACGGCCGGCCAGCGGTGCCGGGCGTTCTCCAGGACGTCCCGCTCGGCGGCCGAGGCCCGCCCGCAGACCAGCCCGACGAGCTGCGGCAGGAACGGCAGCGGCTTCTTGCGCTCTGCTGCGAACAGCCCCTCCGCGGCGAGGGACTTCTTCAGCTGCTCCAGCCGGGCCAGCAGCTCCCCGACCCCGACCGGCCTTATCTCGGCGGCCCGCAGCGAGAGCTGGCCCCGCGGCGCGTACCACTCCGGTTTCGCCAGGACGACGACCCGGGCGCCCTCGCTCACCACCTCGGCGACGTCGTCGAAGACCTGCCGGAAGCAGGTCACGCCCACCGAGATGTCGTACGACGGATCGCGCAGCGTGAGGAACACGACGCCCGCGCCCGGACGCCGGGAGAGCTGGGTGATCTGCCCCTCGACCCACACGGCACCGAGACGGTCGATCCAGCCGCCGATGAGGCGCGACACCTCGCCGACGGGCAGAGGCGCTTCGGGTGTCGAGTTCACAGCCATGCCGCGAGCGTAACGGCCCGCTACGACAACGCACCGTCACCAGCGGCCGGCCACCGGCCGCGCCGGGTGAGCAGCGCCCTCCCGTGCGGGCACCGCCGCCGGGGGGTTGGGCCCCGGTGGTGCGAGCCCCCGCAGATCCTCACACCACCAACCCGGCTCGGAGGCGATCTTCGACGAGCCGTACGCGGCCTTACGATGGGACGCATGACTGCTTCGCCTGGCCGCCGTGTCCTGCTCGCCGCCCCCCGTGGCTACTGCGCGGGTGTGGACCGCGCCGTGATCGCCGTCGAGAAAGCCCTGGAGCAGTACGGCGCTCCGGTGTACGTCCGGCACGAGATCGTCCACAACAAGTACGTCGTGCAGACCCTGGAGAAGAAGGGCGCCATCTTCGTCGAACGGACGGAGGAGGTCCCGCCGGGCAACATCGTCATGTTCTCGGCCCACGGCGTCGCCCCCGTCGTCCACGACGAGGCCGCGCGCGGCAAGCTCGCCACCATCGACGCGACCTGCCCGCTGGTCACCAAGGTCCACAAGGAAGCCGTGCGCTTCGCCAATGAGGACTACGACATCCTCCTGATCGGGCACGAGGGTCACGAGGAGGTCATCGGCACCTCCGGCGAGGCACCCGAGCACATCCAGCTCGTCGACGGCCCGGCCGATGTCGCCAAGGTCGAGGTCCGTGACCCGTCGAAGATCGTGTGGCTCTCCCAGACGACCCTGAGCGTCGACGAGACCATGGAGACCGTCGACGCCCTCAAGGAGAAGTTCCCGCAGCTCATCTCCCCGCCCAGCGACGACATCTGCTACGCCACCCAGAACCGCCAGCTCGCCGTCAAGCAGATGGGCGCCGAGGCCGAGCTGGTCATCGTGGTCGGCTCCCGCAACTCCTCCAACTCCAAGCGGCTCGTCGAGGTCGCCAAGCTCGCCGGCTCCCGCGAGGCCTACCTCGTGGACTTCGCGAGCGAGATCGACGAGGCCTGGCTGGAGGGCGTGACCACGGTCGGCGTGACCTCGGGCGCCTCGGTGCCGGAGGTGCTCGTCGAGGAGGTCCTGGAGTGGCTGTCGCAGCGCGGCTACGGTGACGTGGAACTCGTGAAGGCGGCCGAGGAGTCCATCACCTTCTCCCTTCCGAAGGAACTGCGGCGCGACCTGCGCGAGGAGGCCGCGGCGCTGGTCGCGGAGCGCAAGGGGACCTCCGAGGCGTGACTGTCCGTCGTCCGTCGTAACGTAGGGCCATGCAGATCTTCGGCTTGGACATCGGCGGATCCGGGATCAAGGGCGCCCCTGTGGACCTGGACAAGGGCGAGCTCACCCAGGAGCGCCACAAAGTGCTCACCCCGCACCCGGCGACGCCCGACAGCGTGGCCGACGGGGTGAAGCAGGTCGTGGACCACTTCGGGTGGACCGGCCCGGTCGGGCTGACCTTCCCGGGCGTGGTCACCGGCGGATCCCACATCCGTACGGCGGCTAATGTCGACAAGAGCTGGATCGACACCGACGCGCGCGCGTTGTTCAGCGACCGGCTCGGCGGACTGCCGGTGACCGTGGTCAACGACGCGGACGCGGCGGGCGTCGCCGAGATGAGCTTCGGCGCCGGCAAGGACCGCAAGGGCACCGTCATCCTGCTCACTCTGGGCACCGGCATCGGCAGCGCACTCTTCGTCGACGGAGTCCTCGTCCCCAACACCGAGCTGGGCCACCTGGAACTGCACGGCCACGACGCCGAGAAGAAGGCGTCCAGCAAGGCCAGGGAGGTTGAGGAGCTCACCTGGGAGCACTGGGCCCACCGCGTCCAGAAGTACCTCGCCCACGTCGAGATGCTCTTCTCGCCCGAGCTGTTCATCGTCGGCGGCGGCGTCAGCCGCAAGTCCCAGAAGTTCCTGCCCCACATCGAGGGCATCAAGGCCGAGATCGTCCCGGCGCAATTGCAGAACAACGCGGGGATCGTGGGGGCGGCGATGCGGGCGGCGCAGGAGTAGGCCGGCCAGCGGGCCGCTGGACTCCTGCCGTCGGCCCACGCCGGCGTCAGCGCGAGCGGCCCCGCACCAGCCGGATCCTGCGGACCAGGGCGATGAGGCCGGCGGCCAGGGTCCCGGCGTAGAGCCAGCCGGCCTGCGTGGCCAGGGCGGTGAACAGGCCCATCAGCCGGCCCGAGGTGCCCCCGCCGCTGTCGGCGACCGGGAGGAGCCCGACGGCGAAGGCGATCGGCACGATGATCGGGGCGGTCAGCAGGTCGCCCCGCCGCATCCAGACCGACGTCAGCACACTGACCGGTACGAACAGCACGCCGTACAGGGTGAGCGACGAGCCGAACAGCAGGGAGACGAGGAAGCCGAGCGCGACCATCAGCCCGGCGCAGAACAGGCCGCCGCCGAGCCCGGTGAGCCGGGGGTTGGGCAGCCGCCGCAGTGACTGGACCACGGGGGGCGGCGGGCGGCGGCCCATCGGCGGCCGGCGCTCGCCGCGGGCTTGCGCGGGCAGCGGTGCTCCCTGGGCCGGGCGTCGCGTTCCGTTGTGCGGGGGTCGGGTCCTGTGTTGCTCCACTGGACCAACCTAGGTCTGTTTATGTGTGGAATCGCTCGTGAGACACGCCGTGGGAAAGACCTTGGCCATGCGTTCGAGAGGGCCGCCGGAGCGTGCTGCGACACGCCGTAGACTGGTGGATCGGCCCCCTGGCCGCCAGTCTCCTCACGTCTCCTCTCATGTACGGGAAGTCGCAACGTGTCGCTCACGATCGGAATCGTCGGTCTGCCGAATGTCGGCAAGTCGACCCTGTTCAACGCCCTGACCAAGAACGACGTGCTGGCGGCCAACTACCCGTTCGCCACGATCGAGCCGAACGTCGGCGTGGTCGGCGTCCCGGACCCGCGCCTGACGAAACTGGCCGAGATCTTCTCCTCCCAGAAGATCCTCCCGGCGACCGTCGACTTCGTGGACATCGCGGGCATCGTGAAGGGCGCCTCCGAGGGCGAGGGCCTGGGCAACAAGTTCCTCGCGAACATCCGTGAGTCCGACGCGATCTGCCAGGTCATCCGCGCCTTCAAGGACGAGAACGTCGTCCACGTCGACGGCAAGGTCTCGCCCAAGGACGACATCGAGACGATCAACACCGAGCTGATCCTGGCCGACCTCCAGACCATCGAGAAGGTCCTGCCCCGCCTCCAGAAGGAGTCGCGGATCAAGAAGGACGTCGTGGCGAAGGTCGCGGCGGTCGAGGCGGCGAAGGAGATCCTGGAGAAGGGCGACACGCTGTTCTCCGCGGGCATCGTCCAGGGTTCCGGCAACGAGGAACTGCTGCACGACCTGCACCTGTTGACGACGAAGCCCTTCCTGTACGTCTTCAACGTCGACGAGGACGAGCTGGTCGACGAGGCCTTCAAGGACGAGCAGCGCGCCCTGGTCGCCCCCGCCGAGGCGATCTTCCTCAACGCCAAGCTGGAGGCGGACCTCGCCGAGCTCGACGAGGAGGACGCGATGGAGCTCCTGGAGTCGGTCGGCGCCGAGGAGCCCGGCCTCGCCACCCTCGCCCGCGTCGGCTTCAACACCCTCGGCCTCCAGACCTACCTCACGGCAGGCCCCAAGGAGTCCCGCGCCTGGACGATCAAGAAGGGCGCCACGGCCCCCGAGGCGGCCGGCGTGATCCACACCGACTTCCAGAAGGGCTTCATCAAGGCGGAGGTCATCTCCTTCGACGACCTGGTGGAGACCGGTTCGGTGGCCGAGGCCCGCGCGAAGGGGAAGGCGCGGATGGAGGGCAAGGACTACGTCATGCAGGACGGGGACGTGGTGGAGTTCCGCTTCAACGTCTGACGACCGACCAGGAACCTGTGTCCACCCGCCTCTCGGCGGGGGCACAGGTTTCTGTCCATGGAGGGGCGGGGGCGTGGGGCGTGGTGAGCGGGACACGGTCGCGAGGGGAGCGCGGCTGTACGAGGCGGCCCGGGCGGTGGTCGCCGACCACGGCAGGGCTGCGGAGGCCGTACGGGCCGCGCTGAAGCCGATCCACGACGCGGCGGTGCAGCGGGAGCTCGACGCCATTCCGGTGGCCCGACTGCAGGACGTCACCGAAGGCCGGCTGCGGCTGGGGAGCGTCGAGAAGAGCGGACTGCGCACGGTGGGCAGCGTGCTCGCAGCAGGTCCCTACCGGTTGCGGCAGATTCCCGGTGTCGGGCAGCGCACCGTGGACCAGATGCTCGCGGCCGCCCGCCGGCTCTCCGAGGCCGCGCACGAGACCGTGGCCGTCCACATCGACGTGGAGCGGCCGGAACCGAGCACCACCGCGCTCGTCATGGCCCTGCACGTCCTGGTGGAGGCCGGTCCGGACGCCCGGCGTGCGGTCGACAAGGCCGCCGTACTGTCGGAGCGGCTCGGTCCGCTGCTTGCCGACGCCAGGCTCACCGTCGGACGAATCCGGCTTCTCCTGGCGGGCCAGGAGAAGAAGGCCCGTGCGTGGGCGGCCGTCACCGAGATCCGGTCGCTGGTGGACGAGGCGGAGCGGTCGGGCCTGCCCGAGCTGCTCGCCCAGGCCTCGGTGGACCTCCTCCGGGTGCCCCCGTCCGACATCGCGGCCTGGGTGGACTTCGAACTCCGCTCCGCCGAGTACTACAGCCTGCTCGCCGAGATCTCCGGGCGGCAGCCGGACGCGGCCGCCGCCGAGGGCTTCCTGCCGGACGAGATCGCCGAGCGGGTACGGACCCAGCCCCTCGACGACGCGCACCGACGGGTCTCCCTGCGCGGCTACCAGGCCTTCGGCGCCCGCTTCGCGCTGGCTCAGCGCAAGGTGATCCTCGGCGACGAGATGGGACTCGGCAAGACCATCCAGGCGATCGCCGTGCTGGCACACCTGGCGGCCGGGGGACAGAGCCACTTCATGGTCGTCTGCCCGGCGAGCGTCCTCGTGAACTGGACCCGGGAGATCGAGACCCGCAGCGCCCTGCGGGTCACCGTGCTCCACGGCCCCGACCGGCACCTCGCGTTCGCCGACTGGAAGGGTCGGGGCGGGGTCGGGGTGACCACCTTCGACGCACTGCGTGGATTTCCCGTGCCGGGCGGCGGGGAGGTCGGACTGCTCGTGGTGGACGAGGCGCACTCCGTGAAGAACCCGAAGGCCAAGCGGTCGCAGGCGGTCGCCGTGTGGGCGGAGCGGTGCGAGCGCGCCCTCCTCATGACCGGAACGCCGATGGAGAACAGGGTCGTGGAGTTCCACAACCTGGTCCGGATGCTCGACGGCGACCTCGCGGACTCCCTCGGAGAGCGGGAGCGGTGGGCCGGATCGGTCGCCTTCCGCAAGACCGTGGCCCCGGTCTACCTGCGGCGCAACCAGGAGGACGTGCTCACGGAACTCCCGAGCCTCCAGCAGACCGACGAGTGGGAGGAACTGAGCGCGTCGGACGAGGAGGCCTACCGTGAAGCCGTCCGCGCGGGCAACTTCATGGCGATGCGCAGGGCCGCGTACATGCGCCCCGAGAAGTCGGCCAAGCTGGACCGGCTCCTGGAGATCGTCCGGGAGGCCGCCGAGAACGGGCAGAAGACGGTGGTCTTCTCCCACTTCAAGGACGTACTGGGCGTGGTGCGGGAAGCACTCGCGACCGCGAGCGCCGACGGCACCGCGCTGTTCGGTCCGCTCACCGGAAGTGTCCCGGCCGGGCGGCGGCAGCAGATGGTCGACGACTTCGCCGGTGTCCCGGGCCCCGCGGTGCTCGTGGCGCAGATCCAGGCAGCGGGCGTCGGCCTCAACATGCAGGCCGCCTCCGTCGTCGTCATCTGCGAACCCCAGATCAAGCCCACCATCGAACACCAGGCGGTGGCCCGCGCCCACCGCATGGGTCAGGTCAGGCCGGTCCGTGTGTACCGTCTCCTCGCCACCGGGGGCGTCGACGAACGCCTGGTGAAGCTGCTGGAGATGAAGACCCGCCTCTTCGACGCCTACGCCCGCCGCAGCGCCGTGGCCGAGGCCAGCCCGGACGCGATCGACGTGTCGGACACCGACCTGGCCCGGCAGATCGTCGAAGAGGAACAGGCGCGGCTGGGCATGACGGACGACAGGCTCACGGCGGCCGAGTGAGTGGGCGACCGAAGCCCACACCCGTCAGACCGCACCCGCCACCCACCGACAAGCCTCCGCGTACCCCCGCACCAACGGCCGCCCCCCGTCCTCCTCGCGCCAGGCCAGCGCGTATCTGCTCGGGGCGATGCCGCGCACCGGCCGGGTGACCACGCCGCCCAGGGTGATCAGGGGGGCGTTGCCGGCGGCCACCAGGCAGATGCCGAGGCCGGCCACGAGGGCCTCGTAGGTCTCCTCGGTGCCCGCGATCTCCGCGCCGACGAGGGGCGGGCGGCCGCCCCGTTCGTCGAGGGCCAGCCAGAAGTCGCGCAGGGGGCCCGCGCTGGGCGGCAGGGCGAGGAACGGTTCGTCGGCGAGGTCGGCGAAGTCCACCTCCGCCCGGGCGGCGAGCGGGTGGCCTTCGGGGAGAGCGACCAGGCGGGGCTCCTCGGCGACCACGGTCCAGCCGTAGCGCTCCTCGTCGGGCAGCGGCAGCCAGACGAAGGCGACCTCCGTATCGCCGTCCGCCAGGCCCGCGGTCGGGTCCTGCCAGCCCATCTGCCGCAGCCGTACGACCGCCTCCGGATGCGCGGCCGTGAAGCGGGAGCGGATCGCCGGGAGCAGACCACCGCGGCCGGGGCTGGTGCTCATGCCCACCACCAGCGTGCCGCGCCCCGCCGCCCGGGCCGTCGCCATCGCCGCGTCCGCCGCCGCCCAGGCCTCCACCACCTGCCGGGCGTGCGGCAGCAGTGCCTCGCCCGCCTCGGTGAGCAGCACGCCCCGCGGGTCCCGCCGCAGCAGCTCCACGCCCAACTGCCGCTCCAGCGCCCGGATCTGCTTGCTCAGCGCGGGCTGCGACACGTACAGCCGCTCGGCCGCGCGGGTGAAGTGCAGCTCCTCGGCCACCGCCAGGAAGTAGCGCAGGTCCCGTACATGCACGTCGGTCGTCATAGCCATCGGTTATCACCGTGGGTCTTGGACGGGCAACCGACTTCCGCAGCAGGCTGGTGCGTGGACAACCCGAGAAGAGGAGTCGTCATGAACAAGGTGTGGCTGATCACGGGCGCGAGCAGCGGGTTCGGGCGGGCGATCGCCGAGGCCGCCCTGGCCGACGGCGACATCGTGGTCGGTGCGGCCCGCAGGCCCGAGGCACTGGACGACCTCGTGGCCGCCCACCCCGACCAGGTGGAGGCGCTGCGCCTGGACGTGACCGACACGGCCGCCGCGGAGGCCGCCGTACGGGACGTGGTGGCCCGGCACGGCCGGATCGACGTGCTGGTCAACAACGCGGGCCGCACGCATGTCGGCGCGTTCGAGGAAACCACCGAGGACGAACTGCGCGCACTGTTCGACGTGCATGTCTTCGGGCCGGCGGCGCTCACGAGGGCGGTGCTGCCGGCCATGCGCGAGCGGCGCTCGGGCGCGATCGTGCAGATGAGCAGCATGGGCGGGCAGATGTCCTTCGCGGGCTTCTCGGCGTACAGCGGGACGAAGTTCGCCCTGGAGGGCCTGTCCGAGGGGCTCGCCGACGAGGTGCGGGAGTTCGGCATCAAGGTGCTGATCGTGGAGCCGGGCGCCTTCCGCACCTCGCTGTTCGATACGAGCCGTGCCGGGGTCAGCGCCGACAGCGGGATCTACGGCAAGGTGAGCGAGACCCGCGGGTTCGTCTCCGGTGGCGACGGCACCCAGGCCGGCGACCCCGCGAAGGCGGCGGCCCTGATCCGTGCCGCGCTCGACGCCGAGGAGACCCCGCTGCGGCTGCCCCTCGGCGACGACGCGGTGACCGCCGTACTCGATCACCTCGACGGCGTACGGGCCGACGTCGCCGCCTGGGAGAAGAGCACCCGGGCCACCGCCTTCGACGACTGACGGCTGAGGACTGACGGGTGACGGACGGTCAGCGCAGCGGCGCCGGTTCCGTCACCCACCCCGCCGTCAGCGCCAGCCGCGTCCCGCGGTGCACCGCGAGAAAGCCGAAGGGGCGGTCGAAGGCGGCCGTGACCACGGTCGACGTGTACCGGCGCGGGGGCGCCGGCGCTCCGCCCACCGCCGCGACCGCCGGCACCGCGGCCGCTTCGAAGCCGAGCGCGTCGAAGCGGGCCAGGACGGACTGCCGGGCCGAGCCGACGGCCAGGGGCGAGGCGCTGATGCCGGGGAAGTGGCCCTGGCGGGCGTCCCGTGCCGCGGTGAGGCCGAACAGCCCGTGCAGGTCCAGCAGATCGTGGTGCGCCCGCATCTCGAACGCCGTGGTCGTCACCTCCAGCGTCGGCTGCAGGGGGGCGGCACACGGCCGTTCCTCCACCCGCAGCCCCGGCCCCGCGGGCCCGTGCGGAAGCAGCGACCCCCGTACGACCGGACAGGTGCCGTCGAGCGCGGCCGCCCCCGCCGCCAGTACCTGACCCGGCGTCATGTGCTCGTCACCGAGCAGGAGATGGACGTCCACGCCGTTGTCGCCGAGCACCTTCACCTCGGTGACCCGGCCGGCGGGCACGGTCGCCACCCCGGCCCGGTCAAGCCGCACGCTGCGGCGGTTCAGCCCGCGCAGGGTCCGGCCCTGCCAGGGGCCCGCGGACGGCCGTACCGGACACACCTCGAAGGGCCGCAGCCACGTGGTCCGCAGGGCCAGCGCGCTTGCCAGCACCAACTCGGTGTCGTCCCGCACCTGCACCGGCAGCCGCTCGATCAGACCGCCCGTCCGCTTCGCCGCCCAGGCGTCCAGCTCCCGCTGGTCGAGGGCGGGATCGCCGGTGAGGACCCCGTGCGCGTCGGTGGGCAGCCCGGCCTCCCACTCCTCGCGCGGCTCCAGTGTCCGCTTCGTCCACAGTCCGAGCGCCGCGTCCAGCGCCTTCGCGTCGGCCAGTTCCGCGAGCAACTCCCGCGCCGCGGCGGCGGCTTGCTCCGCGGGCACCCCGAGCGCCCGTGCCAGCTCGGCCCGTGCCGCGCCCTGTGCCCCGTCGGCCAGGAAGGCCAGCAGCGGCCACACACCGGCGGCCGAGAACACGGTCCCCCCGGAAGACATCCCCGCCCACCGTGCCGTGAGCCCGTTCACCGCCTGGGTCGTCGCACCCGTGATCGGCATTCCACCCCGCCCGCCCCGCGCATACCATGCGCCCTGTCGTACGTCAGTTCCCCACCTGCCTGAACCAGGAGCACGGTACCCGTGTCCATACCCCCGCCCCCTGGGCCCCACCAGCCCGACCCCGCCCAGGGGCCGTCCCCGGCCCCGGACCCGTACGGGCCGCCGCCGCAGGGGCAGCAGCCGTATGGGGCGCCGCCGTACGGACAGCAGCCGTACGGACAGCAGCCGTACGGACAGCAGCCGTACGGACAGCAGCCGTACGGGCCACAGCCGTACGGGCAGCCGCACGGGCAACCCTATGGCCCGCCGTACCAGACCTGGGGACAGGGCTACAGCCCCTACGCCCGCCGCCCCTCCGTCAACGGCCTCGCCGTCGCCTCCCTGGTGCTCGGTGTCCTGTGCTGCTTTCCGGCCGTGGGACTGGTGCTCGGCGTCGTCGCGCTGGCGCAGATCAAGAAGAAGGGCCAGTCCGGCAAGGGGCTGGCGGTCGCCGGGTCGATCCTGTCGTCGCTCGGGCTCGCCCTGTGGGTGACGGCGCTCGCCACCGGCGGACTCTCCGAGGCCTGGGAGGGCTTCAAGAAGGGCGCGACGCAGGGCACGGCCTTCTCCGTGGTGAAGGGCCAGTGCTTCGACGCGCCCGGGGAGTCCCTCGAAGGCCTGACGTACGACGTCGACGAGGTGCCCTGCGCGGGTGAGCACGACGGCGAGGTGTTCGGCGAGTTCCGGATGGCCGACTCCGCCTTCCCGGGGGACAGCGCGGTCTCCGACGTCGCCGACGAGAAGTGCTACCCGCTCCAGAACACCTACGTCATGGACACCTGGGCGCTGCCCGCGAACGTCGACGTGTACTACTTCGGCCCGACCCGGCAGAGCTGGCGCCTCGGCGACCGCGAGGTGACCTGCATCTTCGGCAACACCGACGACAACGCCACCCTGACCGGCTCGCTGCGCGCCGACGAGACCACGCTCGACACGTACCAGATCGCCCTCCTCAAGTCCCTCAACGCCGTCGACACCGTGCTGTGGGAGGAGCCCGAGGACTACCCCGAGGACGACCTGCCCGGCTACCGGAGCTGGTCGCGAAAGGTCCACGACAGCCTCGACGACCAGATCAGGGCCCTTCGCGCGCAGTCCTGGCCGGCCCGGGCCGACAAGCAGGTCGCGGCCCTGGTGAAGGACATGACTCAGGCCCGCGCCGAGTGGGCGAAGGCGGTCGCCGCGGCCGAGGACGACGACGTGGACGCCTTCTACATCCACTACGACAAGGGCTACGACTACGTCGACGGCCCCAGTACGGTCACCGCACGCAAGGCTCTGGGGCTGGCCACGAAGCGGCCGACCTCCGACGAGGACGACGGCGACGGGAGCGGCGCCACAGACAGTGGCGAACTCAAGGTGTGATCGCCGCCATAGCGGGGAGAAAGTGCCTGCGTAAAGCCCGCCACCGGAACATGTCATCACATCGAGTGATTCCCTGGCCTTTGCTTGCATGGTCCAACCCACGGTTGCCAGGCTGTTGCTGTCTGTACAACCTGATGGGAGCGGCCAGTGACATTCGGTGAGCAGCCGGCGTACCTGCGTGTCGCGGGTGATCTCCGCAAGAAGATCGCCGACGGTTCGCTGCCACCGCACACCCGCCTGCCGTCCCAGGCCAGGATCCGCGAGGAGTACGGCGTCTCGGACACCGTCGCGCTGGAGGCCCGCAAGGTGCTGATGGCCGAGGGCCTGGTCGAGGGCCGCTCCGGGTCCGGGACGTACGTCCGCGAGCGGCCCGTGCCCCGCCGTATCGCCCGCTCCGGCTACCGCCCGGCCTCCGGTGCCACGCCCTTCCGGCAGGAGCAGGCCGACGGGGAGGGGCGCGGCACCTGGGAGTCCAGCAGCCGGCAGACCGAGGCCTCGGCGGGCATCGCCGAGCGGCTCGCCATCCGCCCCGGCGACCGGGTGATGTGCACGAAGTACGTCTTCCGGGAGGCCGGTGAGCCGATGATGCTCTCCACCTCCTGGGAGCCCCTCGCGGTCACCGGGCGCACTCCGGTGATGCTCCCCGAGGAGGGCCCCCTCGGCGGCATGGGCGTGGTCGAGCGCATGGCCGCCATCGACGTCGTCGTGGACAACGTCACCGAGGAGGTGGGCGCCCGCCCCGGCCTCGCCGAGGAGCTGCTCGCGCTGGGCGGTGTCCCCGGGCATGTCGTCCTTGTGGTCCACCGCACCTACTACGCCTCGGGCCGTCCGGTGGAGACGGCCGACGTGGTCATTCCGGCCGACCGCTACCAGGTCGCGTACCACCTTCCGGTGAAGTAGCGCGCGCCCCGGGGAGGTTGCCCGGGGCGAACACTCAACCGGCCCGGAGGCGAACGCCGTTCGAATTCGGCCGTTCTCGCAGGTCGACACCGCTGTGTCGAAGGCGTCCCTGACCGGAGGCGTCGCCGTCCACCGGGGGCGTGTTCAGCGGTGCGCCCCCCTGCCGGAGGAGTCCGTCCTGGCTGGTTGCGTACCTCTTTGTGTAAACGCGTGTTCGCTGCGTAAAGGTAGGGCGTAGGCTCGGGCATATGCGGAGTGCGGTTTCCTTATCGGGTGGGGCTCGACGCAGGTCGGGAAGGAGCGGTGGGGCGCAATGAACGACGGCACGATCACTCTTCCCTGGCTCGTCATACGACAGGACGACAACGGCAATCGCTACCGCGTGGGCAGGTATGCGACCCGGGCCGAGGCCCAGAAGATCGCCGACAGTCTCGATGCCCGCGGCCACAAGCAGCTCTACTGGGTCGAGCGCATCGGCCCGAACGGCGCGAGTTCGGCCGACTGACGGAGCCTCCCGTAGGCTCCGGCGCATGACGGAACGGATCGTGGTGGTGGCGGCCGCCCTCTATCACGGCGACCGCCTCCTCGCGGCCCGCCGCAGCGCGCCCGCCGAACTCGCGGGCCGCTGGGAGCTGCCGGGCGGAAAGGTGGAGCGGGGGGAGTCGCCCGAGCAGGCGTTGTCCCGCGAACTTAACGAGGAACTGGGCGTGGCGGCGGAGGTCGTGGAGCGCGTCCCGGGTGAGTGGCCCCTGAAGCCCCCCTATGTCCTTCAGGCGTACAGGGCCCGCCTCGTTCCCGACTCCCCGGCCCCTCGGCCGCTGCAGGACCATGACGAACTGCGCTGGCTGACGCCGGAGCAGATCTGGGACGTGCACTGGCTCGACCAGGACGTACCAGCGGTACGGGAGGCTTTGAGGGGCGCGGGGCTGTCTCGATGCGCGGCTCCGTCGCCGGGCGCGACAGGCCACGAGGCACCCGCAGCCGCCCCACGGCGGAGCCCCGGGAGCTCCTAGGCGCCCCTACTTACGCCATTCGGCACGGTACCGGCGCCCCAATATCGGGTATGTGCCCCTTAACCCCACGAAAGCGGACATGGGCTGGCCCGGGATGTGATCGGCGTGATCGACACCGAAGGCGACTGCGCCGAGTGGACTTTCCCGGCGGACCCGGGTGCCGTGCGCGCAGCCCGGACGGCCGTCCGGAACCGGCTGACCGCCTGGAAGCTCGACGGCCTCGCCGACATCGCCGCCCTGCTGGTCAGTGAGCTGGTGACCAACTCCCTGCGGCACGCCACCGGCCCCATCGGCGTCCGGCTGGTCCGTCCCGGAGGCGTCGACGGCGTCCTCCTGGTCGAGGTCTCCGACCCCCTGCCCGACCCGCCCCGCGCACGCGTCGCCGACCTGGACGACGAGAGCGGCCGCGGCCTGCAACTGGTCGCCCATGCCGCCGACCGCTGGGGCACCCGCCCCGGCGTGACGGGCAAGACGGTCTGGTTCGAACTGTCGACGCCGCGATGACCAGGATCTGATCGCGGTGGAGAAGGCCGAGAGCGTCAGGAATCGCTGTACGGCACCCCTCCCGCTGTCCATTGACTGGTTCAGGCCAGTGGCGGTTGTCGGCAGACGTGATTCGACGTCGTGTCCGCTGGTTAGAAGACTGGAAGTGTTGTCGCAGTGCGGACCGAAAACCGTCGGGATCGTGCTGTGATCGTGAACACCGTGTTGTGCGGCGCCGTAGTGCTGGATACTGCGGGCAGCCGCCCCCGGTGACCGGTACCGGACGCGGTGAGCTGGAGGGGACGGTTCGCGTGAGCGAGATACCAGCGAAGGCCACGGAGTCGAAGGACCCGTCGGGCGGCGCGAGGGCGGAGGCCGCGGATGCTGCCGTGGCACAGGGCCGTCACGGTGACGGACCGTCCGGTGACGCCATGTGGCAGAGCAGCCCGCCCGGCTCGATCTACGACTACATCAAGGTCGCGTCCTTCTCCATAGGCCCCGACGGCCTGGTCGACCAGTGGAGCCTGCGCGCCGAGCAGCTTTTCGGTATCCCCGCCGAGCACGCCGTCGGCATGGACCCCATCGAGGCCTTCATCGACTCGGACCTGCGTGCGCAGGGCCAGCGCAAGATGGCGGAGATCCTGGACGGCCGCGAGTGGACCGGTGTGGTCCCCTTCCGGGTGCCCCCGTCGGCAGCCGACGGCGAGTGCGGCCGGGAGGGTCTCGCCGAGGTCTACGTCATGCCGACGCGGACCGAGGAGGGCGAGAAGGCCGCCGTCTGCATCGTCGTCGATGTGCGCACCCTGCGCAGCATCGAGACCGACCTCGCCGCCTCGCAGGCGATTTTCGGTCAATCTCCCTTCGGGTTTGTGCTGATCGACCCCGACCTGCGGGTTCGCCGCGTCAACTACCGCTTCGCCTCCCTGTTCGGCGGCAGCCCGGACGACCACCGGGGCAAGGGCGTCCACGACTATCTGCCGCGCCCCGAGGCGGAGCGGGTCATCGCGACCCTGCGCCGGGTCCTGGAGACCGGCGACTCGATCACGGACATGCACGTCACGGGCTTTCTTCCGGGCTCCGACGAGCGCCGGCACTGGTCCATCAACCTGTACCGGGTGCGCAGCGGGTCCGGCCGGCCCATCGGCATCGCCTGGCTGGGAACAGACATCACCGCCCGCCGCGCCGCTGCCCGCGAGGCCGCGGCCGCCCGCCGCAACCTCGCCCTCCTGAACGAGGCCGGGGCCCGCATAGGGAACTCGCTCGACCTGGAGACCACGGCCCGCGAACTCCTCGACGTCGTCGTCCCCGGCTTCTGCGACCTGGCCACCGTCGACCTCTACCAGGGCCTGCTGGCCGGCGACGAGACCCCGCCCGGGCTCGCCGACGGCAGCGCCGAACTGCGCCGGGTCGCCTTCGCCAGCGCGGTCTCCGACGCCCCCTTCGCCGGCTCCGGCGACCCCGTCTCGGTCGGCGCGGTCCACCACTACCCCTTCAACTCGCCCTGCGCGGACGCCCTGCGCACCGCCCGCCCGCAGTACATCCCGGCCGAGGACGGCGGCCTCGTGCAGTCCACGCTCGCGGTGCCGATGGTCGCCCACGACACCGTCGTAGGACTCGCGCAGTTCTCCCGGACGAAGGGCAGCGAGCCGTTCGGGGACCGGGACCGGGATCTCGCGGTGGAGCTGGCCGCGCGGGCGGCGGTCTGCATCGACAACGCGCGCCTGTACCGGCGCGAGCACGAGCGGGCGCTGATACTGCAGCGGTCCCTGCTGCCGCCCGGCGACCCGGTCGCCTCCGGCCTGGACATCGCCTGCCGCTATCTGCCCGGCAACTCCTCCGCGGACCGTCCCAGCGAGGTCGGCGGCGACTGGTTCGACGTCATCGAACTGCCGGGACACCGCACGGCGTTGGTGGTCGGCGACGTCATGGGCCGCGGTCTGCGGGCAGCGGTGGCGATGGGCGAACTGCGCTCGGCCGTCCGGACCCTGGCCCTCCTGGACCTCGAACCGGCCGAAGTCCTCTCCGCGTTGGACGAGATCGCCCGCGGCCTGGGCGCCCCCGGCGGGGTCCAGCAGGCCACCCGCGCGGCCCGCCGCCCCCGCGAGGCGGACCTCCTGGAGGTGTACCTCGCGACCTGCGTCTACGCCGTCTACGACTCCGTGACCCGCCGCTGCACCTTCGCCAACGCGGGCCACCTGCCGCCCGTGCTGGTCGAACCCGGCGAGGACGCCCTGATGCTCGACGTGCCGCCCGGCATGCCGCTCGGCGTCGGCGGCGAGCCCTTCGAGGAGGTCGAGGTCGAACTACCCGAAGGCGCCCTGCTCGCGCTCTACACGGATGGACTGGTCGAAAGCCGCGATCACCCCCTCGACGAAGGACTCCAGGCCTTCGTAGGAGCGCTCACCGACCCCTCCGCCCCGCTGGAGGACGTCTGCGACCACGTCCTCAACACCCTCGACACCCATCACGGCGAGGACGACATCGCGCTCCTGATGGCACGTGTCCAGGGCCTGCCCGCGGACTCGGTCGGAGACTGGACGCTGCCGCGCGAGCCCCGCAGCGTGGGCCGGGCCCGCGAGTACGCCCGCAGCCAGCTGCTGAGCTGGGGTCTGGAACCGCTGGTCGACACCACGGAACTCCTGGTCAGCGAACTGGTCACCAACGCCCTGCGGTACGGCGAGGGCGACATCCGGCTACGGCTCCTGCTGGACCGCACCCTGGTCTGCGAGGTCTGGGACGCCGGCCTCGTCCAGCCCCGCCGCCGGCGCGCCCGCGACACCGACGAGGGCGGCCGGGGTCTGCAACTGGTCGGCCTGCTCAGCGCGGCCTGGGGATCCCGGCGCACTCCGCGCGGCAAGACGGTGTGGTTCGAACTGCCGCTGCCGGACGGGGAGAACGGCATGGTGGACCCGGCGGAGGCATTGCTGAGCCTGTTCTAGGCGGGGTGCCCGCGCAGCCGTACGTCCCGTTCGGCGAGGTCGCGCGCCTCGCGGGCGAGGGCGTCGGCCCGCGGGAGATCGTCGGTCAGTCGCGCCTGCGACAGCAGGACGCGGGGCGCGGCACCGACCGCCTCGCGGTGGACGGTGACATAGTCGTCCGCCGCGGCCGCGGACTCCCGGGCGACCAGTAGCGCGGCCACCGGGAGCACTCCGGACCGGCCGGTCGCCAGGGGCGCGGCCGCGTGCACGATCCGGCGCAGGACGCCGAGCGGGTCGTACGGCTGACCGGACGTCGTCTCCTGTCGTACGGCGGCCAGGACCGCGTCGGCGTGCAGAAGCCGGGCGTAGGTCTCGCCCTCGTACGCGGTGCCGTCACGGAAGGGGGCCAGTTCCGCCTCCGCGCCCGTGAGGGCGGGCGGGATCAGCCGGACGGCCTCGGTGCGCGCCTCACGCAGCCGGGTCATGGCCGTCACCAGCACGTCCGCCCGGGCGATCGCGGTCTCCGCCGCGCGAAGGTGCTGGGCCGCGTCCTCCGGCCGGTCCGAGGCGGTGGCCTGGTGGGTCTGGTTGAGGTGGACCGTGGCGGTGACCAGGCTGTCCTTGGCCAGTTCGAGGTACCCGGTGACGGAGTCGTCCGTGAGCGCGGTGTCCGTCCCGGCCGTGCGGGCGGTCAGTTCGCGGAAGCGGGTCTCGGCCGACGCCAGGGCCGCTGCCGGGTCGCGGTCCAGTCCCCGCAGGGCGCTCAAGCCCTCCGCCGCGCCGGTCAGTCGCCGCTCGGCCTCCTCGCAGCGGCCCACCACCCCGGCGAGGGCGGCCGCCTCCTCGGGTACGCCCTCCTCGTACCGCCGCCGTATCGCGCACGCCGCCGCCAGTTCGGCCTCCGCCGCCGCGGCCTCCCTGGTGAAGGGGGCCATCTCCTCGGGACCCGCCCCGGCCGCGGCGAAGGCGATTTCCTCGCGCAGGGTGCGCAGCCGGTTGTCGGCGCCGATCAGCGCGGCCCGGGAGCGGTCGTCGAGGTCGGCGAGCGGGGGCGGGGCCGCGGGGGAGGGGTACGCGCCGACGTGGGTCGTGCCGGCGGCCGCCGGTGTCGTACGGCTGCGGGTGCGCCGTATCCGGCGGACCGAGGCGTACACGGCGAGGGCCACCACCACGACGAGGACGGCGACCGGCAGGACGAGGTCGGTGCCGGAGGACTCGTCCGCGGCCGGGGCGGAGGCGCTGACCCGGGCGCCCGCAACCGGGGGGTCGTCGTTGATCGTCATCCACGGCAGCACCAGCCACACGACCCCGGCCACCACACCCAGCAGGGCATGCGCCACCCGCACGGATATGTGCGAGCGGCCCCGCCGCGGTCGACCCCGTATCAAGGATGACGTCACGTTTCGGAGCGTATGGGGCGGAATGCGGGGGCGCGAGCGGGGTGGGACGGGCGGGGGTACGGAGAGCGGACGGGGACGGTGAGTCGGAGAGGGAGACGCCACGCCTGATCGAGGGCGACTTCCCGAACCCGGAACGGCGGATGCGGGAGATCGCGGAGTACAACCTGGTCAGGGTGTTGGAGCTCGTGCGACGATGATCGGCGTGCACGAGACGTTGGTGGTTCTCGCGGTGCTGGTGCCGACGGTCGGAGTCCAGCGGCGGGCCCTGAAGCCGCGCAGGGCTAGGAAGACCTCCTCCTGATCTTCGATCCCAACCACACCAGCGGGTCGTACTTGCGGTCGACGGCCCTTTCCTTCAGGGGGATCAGCGCGTTGTCCGTGATCTTGATGCCCTCGGGGCAGACCTCCGTGCAGCACTTGGTGATGTTGCAGTAGCCGAGGCCGTGTTCGTCCTGGGCCGTCTTCTTGCGGTCCAGGCCGGACTCCTCGGCCGCGTCCAGCGGGTGCATGTCCAGCTCCGCCACCCGCATGAGGAAGCGCGGGCCCGCGAAGGCCGGCTTGTTCTCCTCGTGGTCGCGGACGACATGGCAGGTGTCCTGGCACAGGAAGCACTCGATGCACTTGCGGAACTCCTGCGAGCGGTCCACGTCCTCCTGCATCATCCGGTACTCGCCGGGACCGAGATCGGCGGGCGGCACGAACGCCGGGACCTCGCGCGCCTTCTGGTAGTTGAAGCCGACGTTCGTGACCAGGTCCCGGATCACCGGGAAGGCGCGCAGGGGAGTGACGGTGATCGTCTCCTCCGGGGTGAAGACCGACATGCGGGTCATGCACATCAGCCTCGGCCGCCCGTTGATCTCCGCCGAGCACGAACCGCACTTGCCCGCCTTGCAGTTCCAGCGGACGGCGAGATCGGGCGCCTGGGTGGCCTGGAGGCGGTGGATGATGTCCAGGACCACCTCGCCGTCGTTGACCTCGACCTTGAAGTCCTCCAGGTCGCCGCCCTTCACGTCACCCCGCCACACCTTGAAGTGGGCCGTGTAGCCGCTCATTCGTACAGCTCCTCTTCGGCGAGGTACTTGACCAGCTCCTCCTTGTCGAAGAGGGCGAGCAGGTCGGCGCGGATGGGGTCGGTGGTCTCGCGGGTGAGGTCGATCTGGCCCCGGACGGGATCGGTCGCCGCCAACCCGCCCGTCGGGTCGGCCAGTTGGCACAGCAGGTTGATGTTGCGCCACTTGCGGTCCATCGCCGGGTGGTCCTCGCGGGTGTGCCCGCCCCGCGACTCGGTCCGCTCCAGCGCGGCCCGGGCCACACACTCGCTGACCAGCAGCATGTTCCTGAGGTCCAGCGCGAGGTGCCAGCCCGGGTTGAACTGCCGGTGCCCCTCGACCCCGGCCCGCCGGGCCCGTACCCGAAGATCCGCGAGCTTCTCCAGGGCCTGCTCCATCTCGCCCTCGCGGCGGATGATGCCGACCAGGTCGTTCATCGCCTGCTGGAGCTCCTGGTGGAGGGTGTAGGGGTTCTCCGGAGGTCCTACGGCGGGCTCGGTGCCCTCCGCCGAGAACGGCCTGAGCGCCTCGGCCGCCGCCGCGTCGACCTGGACCTCGTCCACCGGCGGACGTGCCGCCGCGAGAGCGGTCGCGTACTCCGCCGCGTGCCAGCCCGCCCGGCGGCCGAAGACCAGCAGGTCGGACAGGGAATTGCCGCCGAGCCGGTTCGAGCCGTGCATACCGCCCGCGACCTCACCGGCCGCGAACAGTCCCGGCACCCCGCGCGCCGCCGCCGTGTCCGACTCGACCGCGACACCGCCCATCACGTAGTGACAGGTCGGCCCGACCTCCATCGGCTCGGCCGTGATGTCGACGTCGGCCAGCTCCTTGAACTGGTGGTACATCGAGGGGAGCCGGCGGCGGATGACCTCCGCGGGCATACGCGTGGACACGTCGAGGAACACCCCGCCGTGCGGGGAGCCGCGGCCCGCCTTCACCTCGGAGTTGATCGCGCGGGCGACCTCGTCACGGGGCAGCAGCTCAGGGGGACGCCGGTTGTTGTCCGGGTCCTCGTACCAGCGGTCGCCCTCCTCCTCCGACTCGGCGTACTTCTCCTTGAAGACGTCCGGGACGTAGTCGAACATGAACCGCTTGCCCTCGGAGTTGCGCAGCACCCCGCCGTCGCCGCGCACCGACTCGGTGACGAGGATGCCCTTCACCGACGGGGGCCAGACCATGCCGGTCGGGTGGAACTGAACGAACTCCATGTTCAGCAGGGGCGCTCCGGCCAGCAGCGCCAGCGCGTGCCCGTCTCCCGTGTACTCCCACGAGTTCGACGTCACCTTGAAGGACTTGCCGATGCCACCGGTCGCGATCACCACGGCCGGGGCTTCCAGGACGAAGAAACGGCCGGTCTCACGGTCGTAGGCGAAGACACCGGAGACGCGGCCCGCGGCGGAGCCGCTGTCGGACGCTGTGTCCTTCAGCACCCGGGTGACCGTGCACTCCTGGTAGACCTTCAGGCGGGACTCGTAGTCGCCGGTCTCCTTCTTGTCCTCCTGCTGGAGCGCGACGATCTTCTGCTGGAGGGTGCGGATCAGTTCGAGGCCCGTGCGGTCGCCGACGTGGGCGAGGCGTGGGTACTCGTGGCCGCCGAAGTTGCGCTGGGAGATCCGGCCGTCCTTCGTGCGGTCGAACAGGGCGCCCCAGGTCTCCAGCTCCCAGACCCGTTCCGGAGCCTCCTGGGCGTGCAGCTCGGCCATCCGCCACTGGTTGAGGAACTTCCCGCCGCGCATGGTGTCGCGGAAGTGGACCTGCCAGTTGTCGTGCGAGTTGGCGTTGCCCATGCTGGCCGCGATGCCGCCCTCGGCCATCACGGTGTGCGCCTTGCCGAACAGCGACTTGCAGATCACGGCGGTACGGGCACCGCGCTCGCGGGCCTCGATGGCGGCCCGCAGTCCGGCACCGCCCGCGCCGACCACGACGACGTCCCACTGTTGGCGGTCGACCACGGACATCAGAAAAACCTCGGATCATCGAAGGCGCCGGACGCGACGAGATAGACGTAGAAGTCGGCGAGCGCCACGCTCACCAGTGAGGCCCAGGCCAGCTGCATGTGGCGGGCGTTGAGCTTCCCGACGAACTGCCAGGCCTTGTAGCGCACGGGATGCTTCGAGAAATGCCTGAGCTTGCCGCCCACGATGTGCCGGCAGGAGTGGCACGAGATCGTGTACGCCCAGATCAGCACGATGTTGACCAGGAACACCAGGGTGCCGAGGCCCATGTGGCCCCACTCGTACTTCTCGTTGCGGAACGAGAGCACGGTGTCGTACGTCAGGATGCCGGCGACCACGATCGCGGCGTAGAAGAAGTACCGGTGGATGTTCTGCAGGATCAGCGGGAAGCGGGTCTCACCGGTGTACTTCTTGTGCGGCTCGGCCACCGCGCAGGCCGGCGGGGACGCCCAGAAGCCCCGGTAGTAGGCCTTGCGGTAGTAGTAGCAGGTCAGCCGGAAGCCGAGCGGGAAGATCAGGATGATGATGGCGGGGGAGATGCCCCACCAGCTGCCGAAGAGCTCCCAGTTGGGGCCGTGGCGCATGGGCGCGCAGCGCTCGGCCAGGCAGGGGGAGTAGAACGGCGAGACATACGGGGCCGCGTAGTAGTCCGTGTCGGCGAACGCCCGCCAGGTCGAGTACACGATGAAGGCGAGCAGCCCCGCGGCCGTGGCCGCGGGCGCCAGCCACCAGCGGTCGGTGCGCAGGTGCGGGGCGTCGATCGCGGCGCGCGTACCGGTGCGTACGCCGCCGCTCACGGTATGGGATTCGGTGTCGGGAGGTTCCGTACCAGTGGCCAACGCTTGACTCCGGTCGGGTCAGGGGGCTCGGCGGTCGCGGGCGCCGAGTCCCTCGTCGTCCGAGTCCGTCCACAGGGTGTTGTCGTACGGGGTGTCGGAGATGGAGACGAGATCCGGGCGGCGGGCCTTGGCGAGCGCCGGGTCGGTCTCCCTCAGCAGCGCGAGGCTCTCGCGCAGGCGGTCGGCGTCGATCCGCACACGGCGCATCTCCAGACCGCCGCTGCCCAGCTGCTGCTCCAGGCGCTTGACATACCTGAGCACCTCGTCGAGCGAGCGCTGAGCCGCTGAAAGTTCGTCGTTCACGGACATGACGTGACCTCACTTCCGTGGGCGGGGATGCCCTGGACGGGAACGGTCATGCGCCTGCGAGTGTTGCGCGTCACACCTGCCGGTGTGAAGGGACGTGCATGGATTGGCGGATCGTCTGCCTCCGTGCGCGCCCCTCGTGCGCCGTCGATTGCGCCGCACGGGTGGGCTTCCCGGTCGTTGTCGCCGTGTCGCCGTCCGTTGCCGAACCCTTTCCTCTTCAGTGGCCGCAATAGATGTGATCAGCTCCATATACCGCCAAAAGTGATCATAACGCCCGCGGCTCCCGGAGGTAAGCAGAGATGTCCCACAACGGCGTCGCACTGCGCGCGGTCACGCGCTCGGTCGTCTTCCTCACCGCGGGCGCGCTCGCGGTGACCGCGCTCTCCGGGTGCAGTTCCGAGGACAAGGGGAGCAAGCCGCTCGCGGGGCAGGACATCGCGCCCGCCGCCCGCGACCGGGTCGCCGACGGCGGCACCCTGCACTGGGCCGTGGACGCCGTCCCGGAGACCCTGAACACCTTCCAGGCGGACGCCGACGCGACCACCACCACCGTCGCCCAGGCGGTCCTGCCCTCGATGTACCGGCTGGACGCGAACGGGCGGCCGCAGATCAACCCCGACTACCTGGAGTCGGCCAAGGTCGTCGAGACCGGGCCGAAGCAGGTCGTGCTGTACAAGCTGAACCAGCAGGCCGTGTGGAGCGACGGCCGGGAGATCGGCGCCGCCGACTTCGCCGCCCAGTGGCGCGCCCTGTCCGGCAAGGACTCCGCGTACTGGACCGCCCGCAACGCCGGCTACGAGCGCATCGAGAAGATCGAACGCGGGGCCAACGACCTGGAGGTCAAGGTCACCTTCGCGCGGCCGTACGCCGACTGGCGCTCGCTGTTCTCGCCGCTGTACCCGAAGGACGTCATGGGCACCCCGGACTCCTTCAACGACTCCGCGCGCAAGAAGCTCAAGGTCACCGCGGGTCCCTTCCAGGTGAAGAAGGTCGACCGCAAGGGTGAGGAGATCACCCTCACCCGCAATCCGCGCTGGTGGGGCCACCCCGCCAAGCTGAGCGAGATCGTGCTGCGCGCCGTACCTCGCGACAAGCGGGCCACCGCGCTGGCCGCCGGCTCGATCGAGCTCGCCGAGGTCGACCCCGAGGCCCTCGGCCGCATCAGCCTCGCCTCCCGCGCCGCGGCCACCCCCGGCGGCAGCCCGGTCGCGGGCCCGGGCGGACGGCCGGCCCACCCCTCCGGCAGCAACCTTCGAGCCGCCGACGCCCTGCGCTCCTGGGCCCTCGCCCATAAGGAGGAGGCCGCCGACGACGAGCTCAGCGCTTCGCAGAAGAAGCGCAGGGCGCTCGCCGCCTACGCGCGGGAGCAGGCGGCCCTGAAGGGCTACGAGATCCGCAGGTCCCTGGAGCCCGCCTACACCCAGCTCGCCCTCAACGGCGCCTCCGGTCCGCTCGCCGACGAGCGGGTGCGCCGGGCCGTGGCCCGCGCCATCGACCGCAAGGCGCTGGCCGGCGTCGTCCTCACGCCGCTCGGGCTGCCCGCCGTGCCCGTCGGCAGCCACCTCGCGCTCTCCGGCCAGGACGCCTACGCCGACAACAGCGGCGCGCTCGGCGGCCAGGACGCCAAGGAGGCCCGGGCGCTGCTCGCGGACGCCGGCTGGGTGCCCGGCGGCCCGGTCGAGAAGGAGAAGAAGAAGGGCGACAAGGCGGCGGGGACCGAGGGCCACAAGGCCGAGCGGGACACCGCGGACGGGGACGACGGGACGTACATCGTCGGCGAGGACGACAAGAGCGACGACAAGGACCCCAAGGACCACCGCCGGAGCGGGGACGGCCCGCGCCATCTCGCCCAGGACGGCAAGCAGTACGCGAACAAGCTGAAGCAGGGCGGCGCGCCGGGGGCGTACGCCCCCAAGGGCACGGCGGCTCCGGCCGACGCGGCGACCAAGGTGCTGGCCAAGAACGGCAAGGCGCTCGCCCTGCGGTTCGTGCTCCCGTCCGGCCCGGGCTCCGGGCCGCTGCGCACGGTGGCCGGGCGGATCTCCGCGATGCTGGAGAAGGTCGGCATCCGGACCGAGATCTCCAAGGTCTCCGACGAGAGCTACTTCAAGGACCACATCGCGTCCGGGCAGTACGACCTCGCGCTGTACTCCTGGCCCGCGTCCGCCTTCCCCGCCACCGACGCCCGCCCCATCTTCGCCAAACCGGTGCCGGCCGCGGACGGGTCGCTGAACGTCGAGCAGAACTACACGAGGGTCGGCACCGACCAGGTGGACCAGCTCTTCGACCAGGCCGTCGCCACACTCGACGAGGGCAAGAGCCGGAGCCTGATCCGCAAGGCGGACGCGCGGATCTGGGCCGCCGCCGGGTCCATCCCGCTGTACCAGCGGCCCCAGCTGACGGCAGTGAAGAAGGACGTGGTCAACGCCGGTTCCTTCGGATTCCAGACCCCTGTCTACGAGGACATGGGCTTCCTGAAAAAGGGCGCGAAGCCGTCGTCCGGCTCCACCGGGCACTGAGCCCGGCAAGCCGCCACCCGGGAGGCAACGTACGATGGGGTGAGGCCGTGGCGTGTCAAGCCCGGCAGGCCCGCGTCACACGGACGTACGCAGCAGGGCCTTCTCACCACTCTGGGAGTACGCCGCAATATGGCCACGCGCCACGACATCCGCAACGTCGCCATCGTCGCCCACGTCGACCACGGCAAGACGACCCTCGTCGACGCCATGCTGAAGCAGGCCGGTGCCTTCGCCGCGCACGCCGCCGAATCGCTCGACGACCGCATGATGGACTCGAACGACCTGGAGCGTGAGAAGGGCATCACGATCCTGGCCAAGAACACGGCCGTCAAGTACCACCCGAAGGACGGTGGCGAGGTCGTCACCATCAACATCATCGACACCCCGGGCCACGCCGACTTCGGTGGCGAGGTCGAGCGCGGTCTGTCGATGGTGGACGCGGTGGTGCTGCTCGTCGACGCCTCCGAGGGCCCGCTGCCCCAGACCCGCTTCGTGCTGCGCAAGGCGCTGCAGGCCCGGCTGCCCGTCATCCTCTGCATCAACAAGACGGACCGCCCCGACTCGCGCATCGACGAGGTCGTCAACGAGGCGTACGACCTCTTCCTCGACCTCGACGCCGACGAGGACCAGATCGAGTTCCCCATCGTCTACGCCTGCGCGCGGGACGGCGTGGCCTCGCTGACCAAGCCGGAGGACGGCACCGTCCCGGCCGACAGCGACAGCCTGGAGCCGTTCTTCTCCACGATCCTCTCGCACGTCCCGGCTCCGGAGTACGACGAGACGGCCCCGCTCCAGGCGCACGTCACCAACCTGGACGCCGACAACTTCCTCGGCCGTATCGCGCTGCTCCGCGTCGAGCAGGGCGAGCTGCGCAAGGGCCAGACCGTCACGTGGATCAAGCGCGACGGCACGATGTCCAACGTGCGCATCACCGAGCTGCTGATGACCGAGGCGCTCACCCGCAAGCCCGCCGAGAAGGCCGGCCCGGGTGACATCTGCGCGGTCGCCGGTATCCCGGACATCATGATCGGCGAGACCCTCGCCGACCCCGAGAACCCGATCCCGCTCCCGCTGATCACGGTCGACGAGCCCGCGATCTCCATGACCATCGGGACGAACACCTCGCCGCTGGTCGGCCGCGGCGGCACCGGCAAGGGCGCCGACGCGAAGGCGGCCGTCAAGGACCGCAAGGTGACCGCCCGGCAGGTCAAGGACCGCCTGGACCGCGAGCTGATCGGTAACGTCTCGCTGCGCGTCCTGGACACCGAGCGCCCCGACGCCTGGGAGGTCCAGGGCCGTGGTGAGCTCGCGCTCGCCATCCTGGTCGAGACCATGCGCCGGGAGGGCTTCGAGCTGACCATCGGCAAGCCGCAGGTGGTCACCAAGGAAGTCGACGGCAAGGTGTACGAGCCCGTCGAGCGCATGACCATCGACGTGCCCGAGGAGCACATGGGCGCGGTCACGCAGCTCATGGGCGTCCGCAAGGGCCGTATGGACAACATGTCGAACCACGGCTCCGGCTGGGTGCGCATGGAGTTCGTGGTGCCCTCCCGCGGTCTGATCGGCTTCCGCACGGAGTTCCTGACCCAGACCCGCGGCACCGGCATCGGCCACTCCATCCACGAGGGCTTCGAGCCCTGGTTCGGCACCCTGCAGACCCGTAACAACGGTTCGCTGGTCGCCGACCGCTCCGGCGCCGTCACGGCCTTCGCGATGACGAACCTCCAGGAGCGCGGCGTGCTGTTCGTGGACCCGGGCACCGAGGTCTACGAGGGCATGATCGTCGGCGAGAACTCGCGCGCCGACGACATGGACGTGAACATCACCAAGGAGAAGAAGCTCACGAACATGCGGTCGTCCTCGGCCGACTCGTTCGAGGCGATCGTCCCGCCGCGCAAGCTCTCCCTGGAGCAGTCCCTGGAGTTCTGCCGCGACGACGAGTGCGTCGAGGTGACCCCGGAAGCGGTCCGCATCCGTAAGGTCAACCTGGACGCCCGCGAGCGCGCCCGCGCCGCGAGCCGCGCCAAGCACGGCTGACGCCGGGCCTTCGCCCCAGAGCGACCCACCGGGCACCCCCGCTTCACTGCGGGGGTGCCCGGGCGCCGTCGTGGCGCCCGTAGGGAAAACCCTCTATTTGGGGAGGGGAGCCCGCAAGGCCGTGTCGTCCGCACTACCCTGTCGCGGAAGCGGCTCGTCCGCCGGCCGGGCGACGTACGACTGTGCGTCCGCTGTGCCGGTACCCGGAGCGTGTGCTGCGGGTCACTGAACGGCGTTGCTGTAACGGCGTGCTGACGGAGCGTCAGCAAGCGTCGCCTGCCGCGCCGTCGGCGCGCGGACGCGCGGAGGCCCCATTGCACGGCGGCCCCGGTCCACGCAATCGGTTTTCAAACCCCACTCGTCCGGAATACGGACAGCTGCCCCCGATAGATGTGTAACAAGTCCGTTTCGCAGGGATCTTTCAGCAAACCGTTTGTCCGGATTTTGGAAGATGTAGGCGAGAGGTGTGATCGAACCGAGACCTTAGGGGTGTGGTTCGGTCCTGGCGCATGGCAGATAGTTAGGCGCGTAGAGCTCGGATAAACGGGTCACGCGCTATCGGCGCCGACTCACGAGCGCGGGGGCACCTGACATCTCCGGCACCGGCGACGGGCGGTGGCGGTTGTGTGCTGTGTGCGCCCCTTTGCGGTGAACCAATGGACTCATGAGGAGGAACCCATGCGCGGTGCCAAGAGCGCCAAGTGGGTCGCGATAGCCGCGGTTGTGGCGCTGAGCGCGACTGCCTGTGGCGGGGGCAGCAGTGACAGCGGCAACGACAGCAAGGCTGCGATCGACCCGAACGGAAAGTTCTCGATCGAGGTCGGCGAGCCGCAGAACCCGCTGCAGCCGGCGAACACCATGGAGTCCAACGGCAGCATCGTGACGAAGGCCCTGTTCACCGGGCTCGTCGACTACGACGCCAGCGGCAAGATCGTCATGATGAACGCGCAGTCGGTCGACAGCAAGGACAACAAGACCTTCACGGTCAAGCTGAAGCCGGGCTGGAAGTTCCACGACGGCACCCCGGTGACCGCCGAGTCCTACGTGAAGGCGTGGAACTGGGCCGCCGTTCCGGCCAACAAGCAGACCAACAGCTTCTGGTTCTCGGACATCAAGGGCTACTCCGACGTCGCCCCCGAGAAGGGCAAGGCGAAGGCCACCGAGATGTCCGGCCTGAAGGTCGTCGACGACAGCACCTTCACCATCACGCTGAACAACCCACTGCCCTACTTCGTCTACAAGCTGGGCTACGAGGTCTTCTCGCCGCTGCCGGAGTCCTTCTACAAGGACCCGAAGGCCGCAGGCGAGAAGCCGGTCGGCAACGGCCCGTACAAGTTCGTCAGCTGGAACCACAAGAAGTCGATCGAGGTCGTCCGCAACGACGACTACCAGGGCCCGAACAAGGCGAAGAACGGTGGTGTGGTCTTCAAGAACTACACCAACCTGGAGACGGCGTACGAGGACCTGAAGTCCGGCAACGTCGACGTCCTGCGCCAGCTCGCGCCCAAGGACCTGCCGGTCTACAAGACGGACCTCGGCGACCGTGCCGTGGACCAGTCGTACTCGGCGATCCAGAGCATCGCGGTGGCCTACTACACCAAGCAGTGGAAGGACATCGACCCCAAGGTCATTCAGGGCCTGTCGATGGCGATCGACCGCAACACCATCACCAAGACGGTGCTTCAGGGCACCCGTGAGCCCGCCACCGGCTGGGTCGCCAAGGGCGTTCTCGGCTACCAGCCGAACGCCGCCGGTGACGTCACCACGTACAACCCCACCAAGGCCAAGGCGCTCATCAAGGAGGGCGGCGGCGTCCCGGGGAACAAGATCTCCATCCAGTTCAACGCGGACGGCGGTCACAAGGAGTGGGTGGAGGCGGTCTGCAACTCCATCACCAAGGCCGTCGGCGTGGCCTGCACCGGCGACTCCAAGGCGGACTTCCAGGCGGACCTCAACGCCCGTGACGCGCACGAGGTCAAGTCGCTGTACCGCTCCGGCTGGGTGCTCGACTACCCGTTCATCGCCAACTTCATCCGCGACCTGTTCGGCACGCACTCGGACGGCAACCAGGGTGGCTTCTCCAGCAAGGAGATCGACACCCTGATCGCCCAGGCCGACGCCGCCCCCTCCCTGGAGGCGTCGGAGAAGCTCTACCAGCAGGTGGAGAAGGCGCTCCCGAACTACATGCCGAGCATTCCGCTCTGGTACTACAAGGTCAACGCGGGTTACTCGGAGAAGGTCAGCGGCGTCAAGTACGCCCAGGACGGCGACCCGATCCTGACCGGCGTTCAGGTCAAGAAGTAACCGCAAACAGCCCGTTCCCGGGGCGCGGCAGGACCGCGCCCCGGGGGACGGCAGCGGCTGGGGGGCCCTTTCCGCACGCATCACTCAACGGTGCGCGAGGAAAGGGCCCGTCGGCTGCCGCTGCTGTGACTGACATGGAGGCACGATGGGGCGCTACGTCGCACGACGACTGCTCCAGATGATCCCGGTGTTCATCGGGACCACCCTGCTTATCTTCCTCATGGTCTACGCCCTGCCCGGCGACCCCGTGCGCGGGCTCTTCGGCGACAAGGGCGGAAGCCCTCAGGTGATCGCCGCGCTGAGACATGAGTACGGTCTGGACCAGCCGATCCTGGTGCAGTACTGGAACTACATGAAGGACATGATCCTGCACGCCGACTTCGGCACGCAGATCGCCAGTGGCCGCCCCGTCACTGACGTCCTGGGCGACGCGTTCCCGGTGACGATCCGTCTGGCCTCCCTGGCCTTCCTGATCGAGCTGGTCGTGGGCATCGCCCTCGGCGTCGTGGCGGGCATGCGCGCCGGCCGGCTCACCGACAACGTGGCCCTGCTGATCTCGCTGCTGCTGATCTCGGTACCGGTCTTCGTCCTCGGCTTCATCCTCAAGGTGGTCTTCGCCTTCGAGCTGAACTGGCTGCCACCGAACGTCAACGACTCGACGAATTACAAAGAGTTGCTGATGCCGGCCGTCGTCCTCGCGTCGGCGTCACTGGCCTACGTGACCCGCCTGACCCGGACCTCCGTCGCCGAGAACCTGCGCGCCGACTACATCCGCACCGCGATCGCCAAGGGCCTGCCCAAGCGCCGCGTCGTGGGCGTCCACCTGATGCGCAACTCGTTGATCCCCGTGATCACCTACCTGGGCACCGACATCGGTGCGCTGATGGGCGGCGCGGTCGTCACCGAGGGACTGTTCAACATCCAGGGCATCGGTGGCACGATCTACCAGTCGATCACGCGCCGGGAGGGCACCACCCTGGTCGGCCTGGTGACGATCCTCGTGCTCGTGTACCTGCTCGCCAACCTGCTCGTCGACCTGCTCTACGCGGTCCTTGACCCGAGGATTCGCTATGCCTGACGTGACCAAGACCGACGTCAAGAAGACCGGCGCGGCCGACCCGGCGGGCGCGACGCCCCCGATGACGCCCACCGCGTCCAAGCCCGAGAAGGCGCGCAGCCTCTGGGGCGACGCCTGGGCCGATCTGCGGCGCAGCTGGATCTTCCTCATCTCCAGCGTGCTGATCCTGGTGCTGCTGCTGATCACCTTCTTCCCGGGGTGGTTCACCAGCGAGGACCCGATCCTCGGCGACCTGGCCAAGCACTACCTGCAGAAGCCCAAGCTGAGCGACGTCGGCTCGGCCGACTGGCTCGGCTACGACCAGCAGGGCCGCAGCGTCTTCGCCCGGGTCATCTACGGTGCGCGGGCCTCCATCGCGGTCGGCTTCGGCACCACCGTGGTCGTCACGGTCCTCGGTGGTCTGGTGGGCATGGTCGCCGGCTACTTCGGTGGTCTCGTCGACTCGATCCTGTCCCGGCTGACGGACGTGTTCTTCGGCATCCCGTTCCTGCTCGGCACCATGGTCATCCTGAACTCCTTCGCGGACCGCACCACCTGGGTGGTCATCGGCGCGCTGGGCTTCTTCGGCTGGACGCAGGTCGCCCGCGTGATGCGCGGTGCGGTCATCACCACCAAGCAGGCCGACTACGTGCAGGCCGCCAAGGCGCTCGGCGCGAGCACCCCGCGGATCATGTTCCGGCACATCCTGCCGAACACCCTCGCCCCGGTGATCGTCGTCGCCACCATCTCGCTCGGCATCTACATCTCCGCCGAGGCGACACTGTCGTTCCTGGGCCTCGGCCTCAACGGCGTGTCGTGGGGCAACGACATCTCCGACGGCGGCAACCAGATCCGCGTGGCCCAGTGGATCATGCTCTATCCGTCGATCATGCTCAGCATCACGGTGCTGGCGTTCATCATGCTCGGTGAGGCCGTACGCAACGCCCTCGACCCGAAGATGCGCTGAGGGAGGCGTACGTGACCGTCATCGAAGAAGTATCCGTGCCCTCGCCGCGCGAGGGCGACGACGGACCGCTGCTGGAAGTGCGTGACCTGCACGTCCAGTTCCACACCCGCGAGGGCGTGGTCAAGGCCGTCAACGGCGTCAACTACAGCGTGAACGCGGGCGAGACGCTCGCTGTGCTCGGTGAGTCCGGCTCCGGCAAGTCCGTCACCGCGCAGGCGATCATGGGCATCCTCGACATGCCGCCGGCGACGATTCCCGAGGGGGAGATCCTCTTCCGCGGCCAGGACATGCTGAAGATGTCCGGCGAGGAGCGCCGCAAGATCCGTGGCCGCCGCATCGCCATGATCTTCCAGGACGCGCTCAGCTCGCTCAACCCGGTGCTCAGCGTGGGCTACCAGCTCGGCGAGATGTTCCGCGTCCACCACGGCCTGTCCAAGAAGGACGCCAAGGCCAAGGCGATCGAGCTGATGGACCGGGTGAAGATCCCGGCCGCCGCGGCCCGGGTCGACGACTACCCGCACCAGTTCTCCGGCGGTATGCGTCAGCGCATCATGATCGCCATGGCGCTGGCCCTGGAGCCGGACCTGATCATCGCCGACGAGCCCACCACGGCTCTCGACGTGACGGTCCAGGCCCAGGTCATGGACCTGCTCTCGGAGTTGCAGCGCGAGTACAACATGGGCCTCATCCTGATCACTCACGACCTCGGCGTGGTCGCCGACGTCGCGGACAAGATCGCGGTGATGTACGCGGGCCGGATCGTGGAGCGCGCCCCGGTCAACGAGCTGTACAAGCGGCCCGCGCACCCGTACACCCGGGGTCTGCTGGACTCGATCCCGCGCCTGGACCAGAAGGGCCAGGAGCTGTACGCGATCAAGGGCCTGCCGCCCAACCTGCTGCACGTGCCGACCGGTTGCGCCTTCAACCCGCGCTGCCCCAAGGCCCAGGACATCTGCCGTACGGACATCCCGGACCTGTTCCCGGTCACCGAGCAGGACCGCAGCGAGCTGGTCGGCCGCGCCTCGGCATGCCACTTCTGGAAGGAGACGCTCCATGGCTGAGCTCAGCAAGAACGACGAGCAGCAGGACGCCACGCCGAACGTCTCCGACGTCGAGATCGTGGACGCCGCTTCCGAGACGGAGGCGGTCGCCGCGATCGAGGCGCCCGTCGAGCGTGGCGAGCCGATCCTCCAGGTGCGCAACCTGGTGAAGCACTTCCCGCTCACCCGGGGCATCCTGTTCAAGAAGCAGGTCGGCGCGGTCAAGGCCGTCGACGGAGTCTCCTTCGACCTGTACCAGGGCGAGACCCTGGGCATCGTGGGCGAGTCCGGCTGCGGCAAGTCCACCGTGGCGAAGCTCCTGATGAACCTGGAGCGGGCGACGGCCGGCGAGATCTTCTACAAGGGCCAGGACATCACCACGCTGTCCGGGCGCGCGCTGAAGTCGGTCCGCCGCAACATCCAGATGGTGTTCCAGGACCCGTACACCTCGCTCAACCCCCGTATGACGGTGGGCGACATCATCGGGGAGCCGTACGACATCCACCCCGAGGTGGCTCCCAAGGGCGACCGGCGCCGCAAGGTGCAGGAACTCCTCGACGTCGTCGGTCTGAACCCGGAGTACATCAACCGGTACCCGCACCAGTTCTCCGGCGGCCAGCGCCAGCGCATCGGCATCGCGCGCGGCCTGGCGCTCAACCCGGAGATCATCATCTGCGACGAGCCGGTGTCGGCGCTGGACGTGTCGGTGCAGGCGCAGGTCATCAACCTGATGGAGCGGCTGCAGGACGAGTTCAACCTCTCCTACATCTTCATCGCGCACGACCTGTCGATCGTTCGGCACATCTCGGACCGCGTCGGGGTCATGTACCTCGGCAAGATCGCCGAGATCGGCTCCGACGAGCAGATCTACGACCACCCGACGCACCCCTACACCCAGGCGCTGCTGTCGGCGGTCCCGGTGCCCGACCCGGAGGCCCGTGAGGGCCGTGAGCGGATCATCCTGAGCGGCGACGTGCCGTCCCCGGCCAACCCGCCCTCCGGCTGCCGCTTCCGCACCCGCTGCTGGAAGGCCCAGGACAAGTGCGCGGAGGAGGCGCCCCTGCTGGCGATCCCCGAGCGTTTCAAGGGCGCGGACACCCCGGCGGCGCACGAGTCGGCCTGCCACTTCGCGGAGGAGAAGGACGTCGTGCACGCGGCCTGACGGTCACGGTTTCCCGCCGGTTCCCGGCACCCCGACGGGTGCCGGGAACCGGCCTTTTTCGGAGAGCGACAGGTGCTGCACCACGTCGAACTGTGGGTCCCCGACCTCCCCCGCGCGGGCGGTGAATGGGGCTGGCTGCTCACCCGCCTCGGCTACGAGCCCTACCAGAACTGGGAGCACGGCCGCAGTTGGCGGCTGGGGCCGACGTATCTCGTCGTGGAACGGTCACCAGCGCTGACCGGCACCCGGCACGAGCGCACCCGCCCCGGCCTCAACCACCTGGCGTTCCACGCCGGCAGCCGCCGTCAGGTCGACGTCCTGGCCGCCGAGGCCCCCGCCCACGGCTGGACCCCCCTCTTCGCTGACCGGTACCCGCACGCGGGCGGCCCGCAGCACTACGCCGCCTACCTCGCCAACACGGACGGTTTCGAGGTGGAGCTGGTGGCCGGAACCACGCCGTGACGGATCGCCCGGGTCGCCGTGACGGCCGCGTGGGTCACGCCGTGACAGTCGCCCGCGCCCAGTGACACGCCACCTGCGCCTGGCCGCCCCCCTCCAGCACCCCGGGATCCTCGTCCCGGCACGCCCCCGCGACGCCCGCGCGTTCCGCCTCCCCGCTTGCCAGGATCTGGCAGCGGGCGTGGAAGCGGCAGCCGGAGGGGATGCGGGACGGGTCCGGGGGCTCCCCGGTGAGGACGACCGGCGCCCCGGCGGCCTCCGGCAGCACCGACAGCAGCGCCTGCGTGTAGGGATGGCGCGGTGCCGTCAGCACCTGCTCCACGTCCCCCGTCTCCACGATCCGGCCCAGGTACATCACCGCCACCCGGTCGGCGATGTTCCAGGCCAGGCCCAGGTCGTGCGTCACCACCAATGCGGACAGACCCAGTTCGGTGCGCAGTCGCAGCAGCAGGGCCAGGATCTCGCCGCGGACGGAGGCGTCCAGCGAGGCCACCGGCTCGTCGGCGACCAGGAGCTCGGGCTCCAGGACCAACGCACCCGCGATGACGACCCGTTGGCGCTGGCCGCCGGACAGTTCGTGCGGGTAGCGCAGGAAGAAGCGCTCGGGGGGACGCAGGCCCGCCCGGGACAGGGCCGCCGCCACGGTCGCCCGCTCGTCGCCGCGGTGGCCGTGGATCCGCAGACCCTCCGCCACGGCGTCGTACACGGTGTGTCGCGGGTTCAGTGATCCGGTCGGGTCCTGGAGGACCAGCTGGACGCGTCGGCGGTACGCCTTCAGGGTCCGGGCGGAGTACTCCAGCGGCTCCCCGCCGAAGCCGACCCGGCCCTCGGTCGGCCGGACCAGGCCCAGCAGGGCCCGGGCCAGCGTCGTCTTGCCGCAGCCCGACTCCCCGACCAGGGCCACGATCTCCCCGGCCCGGACGTCGAGTTCGACACCGTCCACGGCCCGAGCGGGCGGTCCACCGTGCCGGCCGGGGTAGGTGATGCGCAGCCCCTGGGCGCTCAGCAGGGGTGGAGCTGTGGGCGATGCCTCCGGTGACGGCACCGGTGTCGTCGTCTGCCGCTCGGTCATGTGCCGCTCCTCGCATCCTCGGCCGCGGGGGCCGGACCCGGCTCCGCCCCCCGCACATGCACACACGCCGCCCGCCGCCCCGCCCCCGTCTCCCGCAGGTCCTGGTCCTCCGTCGCGCAGGAGGGCAACGCGGCCGGGCAGCGGGGGTGGAAGGTGCAGCCGGTGGGGAGGGCGGAAGGGTCGGGCGGGTCGCCGGGGAGGCCGCGGGGGGCGAACCGGGAGGCCGGATCGCCGATGCGCGGGAAGGCGGCCGACAGAGCCTTGGCGTAGGGGTGGGCCGCGTTCTCGTAGACCTCCCGGGCGGGGCCCTCCTCGACCACCCGGCCCGCGTACATCACCGCGAGCCGGTCGCAGGTGTCGGCGAGGACCGCCAGATCGTGGCTGATCATCATCAGGCCCAGTTCCTGGCCGGTGACGAGCTGTTCGATCAGGCGCAGGATCTGTGCCTGGATCATCACGTCCAGCGCGGTGGTCGGTTCGTCGGCGATGATCAGGCGAGGGCCGCAGGCCAGCGCCATGGCGATCATGACGCGTTGACGCTGTCCCCCGGAGAGTTCGTGCGGGTACGCCGAGGCCCGCGCCGCCGGCAGGCCGACCTGCTCCAGGAGCTCGCCCGCCTGCCTCTTCGCCGCCGCCGCGGTGCCCTTGCGGTGCAGCAGGATCGGCTCGGCGACCTGGTCGCCGACGCGGTGCACGGGGTTCAGCGAGTGCATCGCCCCCTGGAAGACGATCGAGGCGCCCGCCCAGCGGACCGCCCGCACCTGGCCCCACCGCATCGTCAGCACGTCCTCGCCGTCCAGCAGGACCTGCCCGCCGACCCGGGCCCCGGCCGGCAGCAGCCGCAGCAACGCGAGCGCCAGCGTGGACTTGCCGCAGCCCGACTCGCCCGCGATGCCGAGCTTCCGCCCGGCTGCCAGGGACAGGTTCACGCCCCGGACCGCGGCGCCCCCGCCCGGGTAGGTCACTTCGAGGTTCCGCACCTCCAGCAAGGTCAACGGTCCACCCCCAGACGGGGATTGAGCACCGACTCCACCGCACGCCCGCACAGCGTGAACGCCAGCGCGACCGCGGCGATCGCGATGCCGGGCGGCACCAGGTACCACCAGTCGCCGGAACTCACCGCACCCGCCTCCCGCGCCTCCTGGAGCAGCCCGCCCCACGACACCACCGTCGGATCACCGAGCCCGAGGAACGCCAGCGTCGCCTCGGCGAGGATCGCGCTGGAGACCATCAGGGTCGCCTGTGCCAGCACCAGCGGCATCACGTTGGGCAGCACGTGCCGGGACATGATGTGCCCGTGACCGCCGCCCAGCGCTTTCGCGCGTTCGATGTACGGCCGTGACTCCACCGCCAGTGTCTGCGCCCGCACCAGCCGTGCGGTGGTCGGCCACGAGGTCACACCGATCGCGAGGATCACCGTGCCGAGCGAGCGGGACAGCACGGTGGCCAGCGCGATGGCGAGCACCAGCGTCGGCATCACCAGGAACCAGTCCGTGACCCGCATCAGCACGGTCGCGTACCAGCCCTTGAAGTGCCCGGCCGTGACGCCGACAAGCGCGCCGATCGCCACCGACAGCACGGCCGCCAGCAGCCCCACCAGCAGCGAGACGCGCGAGCCCCACACCAGCAGGCCCAGCAGGTCGCGCCCGAACCGGTCGGTGCCCAGCGGGAACTCGCCGCTCGGGCTCTCCATCGGCTGGCCCGGCGCGTCGGTGGCCCCCGCCACGTCGGAGCCGACGGTGAGCGGCGCGGTCAGCGCGACCAGCGCGAACAGGGTGAGCGCGGCCAGGCCGACCAGTCCGGCGCGGTGGGTGCGGTACTCCGCCCAGAACCGGACGGCGGACCGACGGCGGCGCTGCCAGGCGAGCCGGCGCGGGCCGGCACCGGTGGCCGGGGCCGGGATGCCGGTCGTCATCGGCCCACCCGCGGGTCGAGCAGCGGATAGGCCAGGTCGGCCAGTGTGTTCATGATGATCACCGCCGCGGCGAAGAAGAGGAACAGGCCCTGGACCAACGGCAGGTCGGGCACGCTCAGGGCCTGGTAGAACAGTCCGCCGAGACCGGGCCAGGAGAACACGGTCTCGACGAGGATCACTCCCGCGACCGTCCGGCCGAGATTGACGAAGACCAGCGTCACGGTCGGCAGCAGCGCGTTCGGTACGGCATGCCGGCGCCGGACCAGATCGTCCCGGAGCCCCTTGGCGCGCGCGGTGGTCAGATAGTCGCTGCCCATCTCGTCGAGCAGCGCCGACCGGGTGACCAGCAGGGTCTGCCCGTACTCGACCGAGACCAGCGTGACGACGGGGAGGATCAGATGGTGGGCCACGTCGAGGACGTACGCGAAGCCCTCCTCGCCGCCCGACTCCATGCCACCGGTGGGGAACAGCCCCGGGATCGGGCCGATGCCCACCGAGAACACGATGATGAGCAGCAGCCCCAGCCAGAATGACGGGACGGAGTACAGGGTCAGGGCGAGACCGGTGTTCAGCCGGTCGCCGAGCCGGCCGTGACGCCAGGCCGCGCGGGTGCCGAGGAGGATGCCCAGCGCGGTGTACAGGACGAAGGCCGTGCCGGTCAGCAGCAGCGTGTTCGGCAGCGCCTCGCCGATCTTGTCGACGACCGGGGCGTGGAACTGGTACGACGTGCCCAGGTCGCCGGTGAGCGCCTTGCCGCAGTAGTCGGTGAACTGCTGCCACAACGGCAGGTCGAGCCCGAACTCCCGCCGGTAGGCCGCCAGTTGCTCGGCGGACACCGGGCGGCCGCCGGTCATGGTCTTGACCGGGTCGCCCGGGATCAGCCGGAACAGGAAGAAGCCGGTGACGAGCACGGCGAGCAGGGACACGACGGCGCCGCCGACCTTGCCGGCGCCGTAACGGACGTACGCGGTCGTGGTGCGCGCCCTTGGGGTGCGGACGCGGACCGCCGGTTCGGCGAGGGCCTCGGCGGCGATCTTCCCGGCGCTACTCACGGTCTTCCGCGGTGGCCCGGCGGCGCATCGCGAAGAACACGCCGGCGCCCACGACGACCACGGCGGCCACGATCCCGCCGATGACGATCCCGGTGGAGCCGGAGTCGTCGGAGGAGCCGTCCGAGGCGGCCGGGACCGCCGACCACCAGCTCCAGTAGCCGTCCTGGCCGTAGATGTTGCCCGCCGCGCTCGGCATCGTCCGGATCGACTTGATCTGGTCGGTCCGGTACGCCTCCACGGCGTTCGGGTACGCCATGACGTTCATGTACCCCAGGTCGTACAGCCGCGACTCCATCTGCTTGACGATCGTGGCCCGTTCGGCGGGGTCGTACTCGGCGAGCTGACGCGCGTACAGGCTGTCGTACTGCTTGTCGCAGATGAAGTTGTCGGTGGCGCCGGTGTCCTTCGGGGTGGCGGGCAGGGCCGCGCAGGTGTGGATGGACAGCACGAAGTCCGGGTCGGGGTTGACGGACCAGCCGTCGAAGGCGAGGTCGTAGTTGCCGGCGAGCCAGGGGTCGGTGACGTTGTCCAGGCAGTCGAGGGTGACGCCGATGCCGAGCTTGCTCCACCACTCCGTCAGGTACTGGCCGACCGCCTTGTCGTTCGGGTCGGTGGCGTGGCAGAGGACGCGGTATGTGATCGGCTTGCCGTCCTTGCCGAGGCGCTTGCCGGAGCTGTTCTTCCTGTAGCCCGCCTGGTCGAGGAGCTGGGCGGCCTTCGCGGGGTCGTAGGTGAGTTCCTGGCTCGGCGAGGGCTTCCAGAAGTACTGCGGGAACCGCGGTGGGATGTACCCCTGGCCTTCCACGGCGTGCCCCTGGAACACCTTGTCGATGACGGCCTTGCGGTCGACTGCCATGAACAGGGCGTGCCGGACTCGCTCGTCCAGCAGGGAAGGGTCGCCGTCGCCGAACTTCTGACCGTTCTTCGCCTTGGCGCCCGGGTTGGTGGCGAGGGCGTAGAAGCGGCGACCGGGGGCGTCGTTGACGTGGATGTTCTCTGCGTTCTTGAGGGAGGCCGCCTGGGCGGGCGTCAGCGAAGGGGAGCCCGCGACGAAGGAGACCTCGCCTTTGCGCAGGGCGGCTACGGCGGCGTCCTGGTCCTTGTAGTAGCGGAAGAGCAGTTCGTCGAACTTGGGAGCCCCACGCCAGAAACTCTTGTTCGCCTTGAGGCGCACGTAGCCGTCAGGCTTGTAGTCGGTGAGGATGAACGGCCCGTTCCCGACTACGGGGAAGCTCTTGTCGTTGTTGAACTTGGAGAGGTCACCGACCTTCTCCCATTGGTGCTTGGGCACGATCGGCACGTCGAGGGCCGTCATCGTGGCCTGCGGCTTCTTCAGCTTGATGACCAGCTTGGTCGGGCTTGGGGCGGTGACCTTCTCGAAGTTGGCGACGAAGCTGCCGTTGGCGGTGGCGGCGCCCTCATCGGTCATCATCGTGTTGAACGTCCAGGCCGCGTCCTCGGCGGTGGCCTGCTGACCGTCCGACCACTTGGAGTTCGAGCGGATCGTGTAGGTCCAGGTCAGCTTGTCCGAGGACGACTGCCACTTGGTGGCCAGGCCCGGGATCGTACGGGCGTTCGTGGGGTCGTAGTTGGTCAGGTACTCGTACATCAGCCGGTGGATGCTGGTGCTGAGCAGCCGGCTGGCCAGGAACGGGCTCAGCGAGTCGACGCTCTGCGCGACGGCGACGGTGAGGACCTTGTCACCGTCCGCGGCGGAGGCCTGCTGAGGGGCCGGGTTGAGCGGGGTCGCGAGTCCGGCCAATGTCGTCAGCGCGGCGGCACCGGCTACGGCGACGAGCCTGGCGACGCGCGGTCGTAATCTTCTGGAGCTCGGAAAGCCGCTGCCGTGGACTGGTGTGCTCATAGGTCGTGACCTCGCGTCATCGCTTGCACAGGGACGGCTTGTTCGGACCGGTGATTGATGAGTGTGTCTACCAGTGGCGGTCTGGGCTCGTCAACGGCGCCTGAGAGCCCGTGTGGCCTGCGGAAACAGCGAATCGACGACCACGGAGCAGTCATTGGTCCATATCGGTGAAAGGCCCCTGGTGGAGCCATGACGGTGAGTCGCCGCGGTGCCGGCGCGACTTCCCCCTGCCGGGAAGGGTCCGCGTTCCACGAGCAGCCCGATCTCCGCGCTGTCCGTTCCTCGTGACGGAGTGTCACGTAGCGCCTCGGCGCACGTTCATCCGCTCCCTGGGCAGCGGCGCTCCCGGCCTGCCGGACCAGGCCGCGGAAGCGGGGCCCCTCGGTCTTTCGCCGGTGATCCCGAGGAGCCTCTGGCCCCGTATTAAGGCAGGTATGACACCTAATGGGTGGAATAAGTGGCGTTTAGTGTCAAGTGGGTCGATATTTTTTCCATACTTGATCAGTAGCCCGGCGCTGGTGGCACAGCGCACTCACGAGGAGGCACTCCATGCGTGGAGCCACGCACGCCAGATGGGCCGCATGCGCGGCGGCGGTAGCCCTCGCGGCGACGGCCTGCGGCGGTGGGGACAGCGGCAGCGACAGTGGCGGCAGTGGTGACGGCGGCGCGGTCCTGAGCTCCTCGTGGGGCGACCCGCAGAACCCGCTGGAGCCGGCCAACACCAACGAGGTGCAGGGCGGCAAGGTCCTCGACATGATCTTCCGCAGCCTGAAGAAGTACAACCCGGAGACCGGCAAGGCCGAGGACATGCTCGCCGAGAAGATCGACACGAGCGACTCGCAGAACTTCACGGTCACCGTCAAGGACGGCTGGACCTTCAGCAACGGCGAGAAGGTCACCGCCCAGTCGTTCGTGGACGCCTGGAACTACGGGGCCTCCCTCAAGAACAACCAGAAGAACGCCTACTTCTTCGGCTACATCGACGGCTACGACAAGACCCATCCCGACGACGGCAGCAAGCAGACCGCCGACACCCTCTCCGGACTGAAGGTCACCGGCCCGAGGACCTTCACCGTCAAGCTCAACCAGAAGTTCTCGACCTTCCCCGACACCCTCGGCTACCCGGCCTACGCGCCACTCCCGCAGGCCTTCTTCAAGGACCACTCCGGCTGGCTGAAGAAGCCGGTCGGCAACGGGCCGTACACCATCGAGTCGTACACCAAGGGCTCGCAGATGGCCCTCAAGAAGTGGGACGGCTACAACGGCCCGGACAAGGCACAGAACGGCGGGGTGACCCTCAAGGTCTACACCGACAACAACACCGCCTACACCGACCTCATGGCCGGCAACCTCGACCTCGTCGACGACGTCCCGGCCGCCCAGCTCAAGAACGTCAAGAACGACCTCGGCGGCCGCTACATCAACAGCCCGGCCGGCATCATCCAGACCCTCGCGTTCCCGTTCTACGACAAGAACTGGAACAAGGCCGGGGCGGAGAAGGTCCGCACCGGACTCTCCCGCGCGATCGACCGCGACCAGATCACCGAGACCATCTTCCAGAAGACCCGTACCCCCGCCACCGACTGGACCTCCCCGGTCCTCGGCAAGGAGGGCGGCTTCCAGGACGGGCTGTGCGGGGACGCCTGCGACTACGACCCCGCCGCGGCCAAGAAGCTCATCAAGGAGGGCGGCGGGCTCCCCGGCGGCCAGATCAAGATCACGTACAACGCGGACACCGGCTCCCACAAGCAGTGGATCGACGCCGTCTGCAACTCCATCAACAACGCGCTCGACAACGACAAGGCCTGCGTCGGCAACCCCGTCGGCACCTTCGCCGACTTCCGCAGCCAGATCACCGCGAAGAAGATGAGCGGCCCCTTCCGGGCGGGCTGGCAGATGGACTACCCGCTCATCCAGAACTTCCTCCAGCCGCTCTACTACACCAACGCCTCCTCCAACGACGGCAAGTGGTCCAACAAGGACTTCGACAAGCTCGTGAACGAGGCCAACGCCGAGACCGACACCACCAAGGCCATCGAGAAGTTCCAGGCGGCCGAGAAGGTCGTACGGGACAACATGGCCGCCATCCCGCTCTGGTACCAGAACGGCAGCGCGGGCTACTCGGAGCGGCTCTCGAACGTGAAGCTCAACCCGTTCAGCGTCCCCGTCTACAACGAGATCAAGGTCGGCTGACCCCGCCATGGGACGGTACGTCGTCCGGCGTCTGCTCCAGATGATCCCGGTGTTCATCGGGTCGACCCTGCTGATCTTCCTCATGGTGAACGTGATGGGCGACCCCATCGCGGGCCTGTGCGGCGACAAGCAGTGCGACGCGGCGACGTCCGCCCAGCTCAAGAAGGAGTTCGGCCTCGACAAGCCGGTCTGGCAGCAGTACCTGACCTACATGGGGCACGTCTTCACCGGCGACTTCGGCACCGCGTTCAACGGCCAGAAGGTCACCGAGCTGATGGCGACGGCGTTCCCCGTGACCATCCGGCTGACGATCGTCGCGATCCTCATCGAGATCGTCGTCGGCATCACCCTGGGCGTGATCACCGGACTCAAGCGCGGCCGACCCGTCGACACCTCCGTCCTCCTCCTCAGCCTCGTCGTGATCTCCGTCCCCACCTTCGTCACCGGTCTGCTGCTGCAGCTCCTCCTCGGCGTCGAGTGGGGCTGGATCAAACCCTCGGTGTCCACGGACGCCGGCTTCGGCGAGCTGATCGTGCCGGGCCTGGTCCTCGCGTCCGTGTCACTGGCGTACGTCACCCGGCTGACCCGCACGTCCATCGCGGAGAACAGGCGCTCCGACTACGTCCGTACGGCGGTGGCGAAGGGGCTGCCGAGGCAGCGGGTCATCGTGCGGCACCTGCTGCGCAACTCGCTCATCCCGGTCGTCACCTTCATCGGCACCGACATCGGCGCCCTGATGGGCGGGGCGATCGTCACCGAGCGCATCTTCAACATCCACGGTGTCGGCTACCAGCTCTACCAGGGCATCCTGCGCCAGAACACCCAGACCGTGGTCGGCTTCGTCACCGTCCTCGTCCTGGTGTTCCTGGTGGCCAACCTGCTCGTCGACCTCCTGTACGCCGTCCTCGACCCCAGGATCCGCTATGCCTGAGTCCCAGGAACCAGAGGGTGCGATCGCCGGGACCGGAGCGGGTGGTGCGATGGATCTCGCGGTGAGCGAGGCGACCACCCTGGAGAAGGGCCCCGACGGTACGGGCCCCCAGGACAGGCCCCGCTCCCTGTGGTCCGACGCCTGGCGCGACCTGCGCCGCAACCCCGTCTTCATCATCTCCGCCCTCGTGATCGTCTTCCTGGTCGTCATCTCCCTGTGGCCGTCGCTGATCGCGTCGCAGAACCCGCTGAAGTGCGACCTGTCCAAGGCCCAGGAAGGCTCGCAGCCGGGGCATCCCTTCGGCTTCGACGGCCAGGGCTGCGACGTCTACACGCGCACGGTGTACGGCGCCCGTACGTCCGTCACGGTCGGCGTCTGCGCCACGCTGGGCGTCGCGATCCTCGGGTCGGTCCTCGGCGGCCTGGCCGGGTTCTTCGGCGGCTTCTCGGACTCGATCCTGTCCCGTACGACCGACATCTTCTTCGCGATCCCCGTGGTCCTCGGCGGCCTGGTGCTCCTGTCGGTCGTCACCAGCAGCACGGTGTGGCCGGTCATCGGGTTCATGGTGCTGCTGGGCTGGCCGCAGATCTCCCGCATCGCGCGCGGCTCGGTCATCACCGCCAAGCAGAACGACTACGTCCAGGCGGCCAGGGCCCTGGGCGCCTCCAACTCCCGCCTGCTGCTCCGCCACATCGCCCCGAACGCGGTCGCCCCGGTGATCGTCGTGGCGACCATCGCGCTCGGCACGTACATCTCGCTGGAGGCGACCCTGTCGTACCTCGGCGTGGGCCTCAAGCCCCCCACGGTCAGCTGGGGCATCGACATCTCCGCGGCCTCCGCCTACATCCGCAACGCCCCCCACATGCTCCTCTGGCCCGCCGGAGCCCTCGCCGTCACGGTCCTCGCCTTCATCATGCTGGGCGACGCGGTCCGCGACGCCCTCGACCCGAAGCTGAGGTGAGCGGACGTGCTGGTGAGCATGGGCGAGGGGCCCCACTCCGCGCCGCGGCCGTCGCAGACCCCGCCGGTCACCGTGCAGGCACCCGTCCCGCCCGGCGACGCGGCCCGCGACGCCCCGACCGGAAGCTGAGGTGAGTCTCCGTGCTGCTCGAAGTGCGTGATCTGCAGGTGGAGTTCAGGACCAGGGACGGGGTGGCCAAGGCGGTCAACGGGGTCGACTACGCGGTGGACGCGGGGGAGACCCTCGCGGTTCTCGGGGAGTCCGGGTCGGGGAAGTCGGTGACCGCGCAGGCGATCATGGGGATCCTCGACATGCCCCCCGGCAGGATCACCGGCGGCGAGATCCTCTTCCAGGGCCGGGACCTGCTGAAGCTGAAGGAGGACGAGCGGCGCAGGGTCCGCGGCGCCGAGATGGCGATGATCTTCCAGGACGCGCTGTCCTCCCTCAACCCCGTGCTCTCCGTCGGCGACCAGCTCGGTGAGATGTTCGTCGTGCACCGGGGCATGTCGAAGAAGGACGCGCGGGCCAAGGCCGTCGAGCTGATGGACCGGGTGCGCATTCCGGCCGCCCGGGAGCGCGTGAAGGACTACCCGCACCAGTTCTCCGGCGGCATGCGCCAGCGCATCATGATCGCGATGGCGCTCGCCCTGGAACCCGCGCTGATCATCGCCGACGAACCGACCACCGCGCTCGACGTCACCGTCCAGGCCCAGGTGATGGAGCTGCTCGCCGAGCTCCAGCGCGAGTACCACATGGGCCTCATCCTCATCACCCACGACCTCGGCGTCGTCGCGGACGTGGCCGACCGGATCGCCGTCATGTACGCCGGACGGATCGTCGAGCAGGCTCCCGTGCACGACATCTACAAGGCGCCCGCCCACCCCTACACCCGCGGACTCCTCGACTCCATCCCCCGTCTCGACCAGAAGGGGCAGGAGCTGTACGCGATCAAGGGACTGCCGCCCAACTTGATGCACATCCCGCCGGGTTGCGCGTTCAACCCCCGGTGCCCGATGGCCCGGGACGTGTGCCGTACGGACGTGCCGCCTCTGTACGAAGTCGGCGACAGACGGACCAGTGCCTGTCACTTCTGGACGGAGTGCCTCAATGGTTGATCCGATCCTGGAAGTGGGTGGACTGGTCAAGCACTACCCGTTGACCCAGGGCATCCTGTTCAAGAAACAGGTCGGTGCCGTCAAGGCCGTGGACGGTGTGGACTTCACGCTCCACAAGGGAGAGACCCTCGGCATCGTCGGGGAGTCCGGCTGCGGCAAGTCGACCGTCGCCAAGATGCTGGTCAATCTGGAACGGCCGACGCAAGGGTTGATCAAGTACAAGGGCGAGGACATCACCAAGCTCTCCGGCAAGGCGCTGAAGTCGGTCCGCCGCAACATCCAGATGGTCTTCCAGGACCCGTACACCTCCCTCAACCCCCGGATGACGGTCGGCGACATCATCGGGGAGCCGTACGACATCCACCCCGAGGTGGCCCCCAAGGGTGACCGGCGCAAGAAGGTCCAGGACCTGCTGGACGTCGTGGGTCTCAACCCGGAGTACATCAACCGCTATCCGCACCAGTTCTCCGGCGGCCAGCGCCAGCGCATCGGCATCGCGCGCGGCCTGGCCCTGCGCCCCGAGGTCATCGTCGCCGACGAACCGGTCTCCGCCCTCGACGTCTCCGTCCAGGCCCAGGTGATCAACCTCCTCGACCGGCTCCAGAGCGAGTTCGAGCTGTCCTACCTCTTCATCGCGCACGACCTGTCGATCGTCCGGCACATCTCGGACCGGGTCGGGGTGATGTACCTCGGGCGGATCGTGGAGATCGGCCGGGACGCGGAGATCTACGACCATCCGACGCATCCCTACACCCAGGCGCTGCTGTCCGCCGTGCCGGTGCCCGACCCGGAGGCCCGCGAGCACCGAGAGCGGATCATCCTCACCGGCGACGTCCCGTCCCCGACCAACATCCCGTCCGGGTGCCGCTTCCGCACCCGCTGCTGGAAGGCCCAGGAGCGCTGCGCCCTGGAGGTCCCGGCGCTCGCGGTGCCGGCGGAGTTCCGGCACACGAGCGGACCGGCCGCGCACGACTCGGCGTGCCACTTCGCGGAGGAGAAGCAGGTCGTGCCGGCGGAGGAGACGGAGTAACACGGAGGCAACTCGGCCGACCCGGTTCCGATATACGGACGCGTCAGTCTCTAAGACGTACGGCCGTGCGGGTGCCGTAAGCGGGCCGGGACGCGCCATGTCGTCCCGGCCCGCTGCTGTGCCTACGCCCTTCCCAACGACCGCTTCAGGAAGTCCAGCTGAAGCCGCAGCAGGTTCTCCGCGACCGTCTCCTGCGGGGTCATGTGGGTCACGCCGGACAGGGGCAGCACCTCGTGCGGGCGGCCCGCGGCCAGCAGGGCCGAGGACAGGCGCAGGGAGTGGGCGACCACCACGTTGTCGTCCGCGAGGCCGTGGATGATCATCATCGGGCGGTGCGGTTCGGCCGCCTCGACCAGACCCTCGTCGTCGACCAGAGAGTTGCGGCGGTAGACCTCCGGCTGCTCGTCCGGGTGGCCGAGGTAGCGCTCCTGGTAGTGGGTGTCGTACAGGCGCAGATCGCTGATCGGGGCGCCGACCACCGCCGCTTGGAAGACATCCGGGCGGCGCAGCGCCGCGAGGGCCGCCAGATAGCCGCCGAAGGACCAGCCGCGGATCGCGACCCGGGAGAGATCCAGAGGGAAGTCCTCGGCGAGCGCCTGGAGCGCGTCGACCTGGTCCTGGAGGGGCACCGCCGCGAGGTCGTCCCGGACGGCCTTCTCCCAGGCGGGGGAGCGGCCCGGGGTGCCCCGGCCGTCGGCCACGACCACCGCGAAGCCCTGGTCGGCGAACCACTGCGAGGTGAGGTGCGCGTTGTGCGCGGCGACCACCCGCTGTCCGTGCGGACCCCCGTACGGGTCCAGCAAAACCGGAAGGAGGCTGTCACCGGCGTAGTCCTGCGGCATAAGCACGGCGCACGGGATTCTGCGTGCGCCCCCCTCGGTGAGCGTCACGCGCGGGGTCAAACCGGGATCTTCCGCGTATGACGTGACAGTCGCCGTCTCCTTGCCGTCGCGCAGTACCCGCGCGCGGGCGCCCGGCCGGTCGAGGGTCGCCGACACCAGCACGGTCACGCCCCCGGCGCGCACCGCCGAGTGCGCGCCGGGCTCCTGCGACAAGCGCTCCACTCCGAGCTCGTTCACCCGGTAGACGTGCACCTCGCCCAGCTCCGGGGACTCGGCCTCCGTGCCGGCCGACGCCGAGACCAGCACGTCGTCCCGCGTGACGTCCAGCACCGCGCGGATGTGCAACTGCGGTCCGGTCAGCGGCCGTTCACCGACCGCGAGCACCCGCGCGCCGCCCTCGTCGGCGATCCGCACGAGCTGCCCCGAGGGGCTCCAGCAGGGCACTCCAGGGAAAAGATCCAGCCAAGTTGGATCTTCGTCCGCGTGTACCATCCGGGTCGCGCCGGACTCCGGGTCCACCGCCAGATACAGCTGACTGCGCTGGTCGCGCGCCTGTACGAGCAACAGCGGGGCACCCGCGGCTGACCAGTGCACATGGGCCAGATACGGATACCGCTTCCGGTCCCAGGAGACCTCGGTGCGCGACCCGTCCAGGGCGAGCACGAACAGCCGTACGTCCGCGTTGGGGGTGCCCGCGGCCGGGTACGGGACGTGGTGTGGCTCACGCTCCGGGTGGGCCGGATCGGAGATCCACCAGCGCCGCACCGGCGTGTCGTCCACGCGCGCGACCAGCAGCCGATCGGACTGCGGCGACCACCAGAAGCCCCGCGACCGGCCCATCTCCTCGGCCGCGATGAACTCCGCGAGGCCGTAGGTGACCTGATCCGACTCCGGAGCGGCCAGCGTCCGGTCGTCCTCGCCCTCGGCGCCCACGACCCGCAGGGAGCCCCGGGCGACGTACGCGACGTGCCGTCCGTCGGGGGCCGGGCGGGGGTCGATCACCGGTCCGGAGACGGGCAGTTCACGTGCCGTCCCGGCCCGCAGCTCCGCCGTGAAAAGCCGCCCTGACAAGGCGAAAGAGGCCAACTCGACCGCCGTGTCGGTGGCATAGCCGACGATGCCGGCACCGCCCTCGCGGCTGCGCTCGCGGCGCGCCCGCTCCGCGGCCGACAGGCGCTCCTCGGTGCCGTCCAGGAGGGCACGCGGGTCGGCCGCCACGCGCTCCCCGCCGTCCGCCGCGTCGAGCACCCACAGCGAATTGGCCCGGTTCGTGCCCGAGTTCGAGCGCAGGAACACGACACGCGATCCGTCGGGCGCCACGGTGAACGCGCGCGGCGCGCCGACGGTGAAGCGCTGGGTACGGGCGTGCCGGCGGGGAAAGGAGTCAGGCTCGGTCGTCATGCCCCGACCATATTGGCCATGCGCCCCCTTGTGCGGCCGTGCGCCGACGGATGCGCAGGCCCGGATAGTTATGATCACTACCGCATAGTGGGTATGAATCCGCTGGCTGCTGTATGGATTTATCTGCCCCCATAGTTCCGTTCCCGTCCGACCCCCCACGTCCCTGGGTTCTTTGGAGGTGAGCCGCCGTGGCACTCTCGATTTCGGCGGTGGTGCTGCTGGCGATCATCGTCTTCTTGTTGGTCAAGAAGTCGGGCTTGAAGGGCGGTCACGCGGTCGTGTGCATCCTGCTCGGCTTCTATCTCGCGGCTTCCTCGATCGCACCGACGATCAGTGAGCTGACGACCAACATCGCGGGCATGATCGGCAGTATCAAGTTCTGACCTGTCCCGGCACTTGGGCTCCGGACCGTGGCTGACCGGAGCCCGCCTCATGCCGACCTGTTCCGTTCCTTCGTGGTTCCCGGCTCCGTAAGCTTGGCGGATCCAGGACAGGCGAAGGACGGCGCAGCGGCGCGTGGACAGGGACAACGTTGACGATCGACTCCGGACGCTGGCGAAGGCGTCGTCCAACTTCGGACGGTTGTACGGGTATCAGCCCCTCCTGGCCATCTACGGCTCGCAGGCGGAACTCACCGTCCTGACAAATCCGAACGCCGCCTACGTCAGCGCCGGGCAGTTCGGCGAGGTCCTGGCCGAGGAGTTCGTCGCCCGTACCGGCACGCGGGTCGAGGGCACGACCCAGTTCGACCGCCTCAACGCCCTCACGCGGGCCGGGGTGCTCGTCGGCTGGAGTCGTGAGGCGTTCGACAAGCTGCGCCGGGGCCGCAACGACGCCGCGCACAACCATCTCTTCGACACGACGAAGGCGCTCGAAGCGCTGAAGCTGTGCTGGCAGTTGGGTGACCTCTTCGACCGGGCCATGGGCGGGACACGGACTGTGTCCGCCTTCGTGCCGCCGACACTTCCGGCTGATGCCCAGTCCGCCGACCCCGAGGAAATCGCGGAGCTCCAGGAGGCGCTGGAGGGGCATCGACGGTCGCTGGCCGAGTCACGCGTCAAGCTGTCCGAGAAGAGCAACCGTCTGGAGGCCGAGCGGCGGGCACGTGCCGAGGCCGAGGCGCTGATCGCGAGCGCGCAGCAGCAGAAGTCGGCATACGCCGCCGAGATCGAGGACTTGAGGGCCCAGGTCGCCGAACTGCGGGTGGCCCACCAGCAGCAGTACGACCGCGAGCGCCTGCAGCCGCGCAAGGTCGCCTCCGCGGCCCGTGAGGCCATCGTGGAACGCGCACAGCGCCCCGCGCCCCTCAACGAGGTGCAGGCGCGCAAGAAGATCGACGCGATGCTGACCACGGCCGGCTGGTTGATCCAGAGCAAGGCGGAGGCCAATCCTCTCGCGGGGCAGGGCGTCGCCGTCGAGGAGTTCACCCTGGCCACTGGCCGGGCGGACTACGTCCTGTATGTGGACGGCAAGATCGTCGGTGTCATCGAGGCCAAGCGGGAGGGTACGCCGCTCGCTGGGGCCCTTGCGCAGAACGAGCGGTACGCGGCCGGTGTGCTCAAGGAGCACGCCATGGCCGTGTGGCGGCGGGAGGAACTCTTCGCGTTCCGTTACGTCAGCACAGGTACGGAGACGTACTTCCTCAACCGCGTCGACCCGGACGCACGCTCGCGTGAGGTTTTCGCCATCCACCGACCCGAGACCATCGCGACGTGGATGAAGCGGGCCGACGAGGAACCGGACGCGCCCACCTTCAGGGCGGCCCTTCGCACGAGGCTGCCGCTCCTGGAGACGCACGGCCTGCGCATGGCCCAGGTCGACGCGATCACGAACCTTGAGGGCTCACTGGCCGCCGACAAGCCGCGCGCCCTCATCCAGATGGCGACGGGCGCCGGCAAGACGTTCACCGCTGTCACGCAGACGTACCGCCTGCTGCGCCACGCGGTCACCAACGCCCCGAGGAGCCCGCCTCGCCCGACTCCTCGCCACCGAGCAACTCCGGGCATGGGGAATCCCTTGGACCCGGCGGCACACATCGTGGCCGAGCTCGCCGCCAACGCCGCCACCCACAGTCGTATCCCCGGGAGGGACTTCCGACTCACCCTCTACGTTGTCGGCGACACCCTCCGCATCGAGGTCACCGACACCCGGAGTGACCGCCTCCCGCAGCTCCAAGACCCCACCGCCGACGCCGAGCCCGGCCGAGGCCTCGCCCTCGTCGACGCCCTCGCCGACCGCTGGGGCACCGCCCCGGGGCCGTACCCGTGCAAGACCGTCTGGGCCGAACTCGAAGTCGCCCCGCCACCGGAACCCGACTGCTCGTGCTCCGGTGCGAGGGGCGCTCTTCCCAAAGGAACACGATGGTGAAAGCACCTCACCAAGCCCCACCCCTCCCGCCCGTCGCCTCCGCTCACCCTCGCGAGTGAACATCGCCAACTCGAGTGGATTCCCGGCCCCTTGCCTGCCCTACGCTCAGCGCAACACAACCGCAGACATGCGACGGCCCCCGCCGGGACTGCAATCCCAGTGCGAGGGCCTGACCACCGAGGAAGTTCGGAGCTTCCTGATGGACACCGAAAACCTTAGCGCGCCCCCGCACGCCCAGTCCCGTCCTGCCGCCAACAAACCCCCGAACCGGCGACGACCCCACTCCAGCGGCGGGCTCATCCACGACAACACCCGCCACACCGAGCGCTTCACGGTGATCGGCAACCACCTCGCCCAGCACCCGGAACTTTCCCTGCTCGCGATCGGGCTCGGCGTCCACCTCCAGTCCCTCCCCAAGGGCGCCCAGGTCGACATCAAGACCCTCACTGGCCGCTTCCCCGAGGGTGCCACCCGTATCGCTGCCGCCCTGCGTGAACTGGAAGACCACGGCTACCTGCGGCGGAAACGCGAGCGAGTCCCCGACGGGCGGATCATCACTCGGACGATCTCCTGTAACCAGCCGGGACGTAACCAGCCGGGACGCGACCTTCACGCCGACCGAGAAACCACGCGGTCGGCCCACCCGACACCGCAGACGGCGAAGAAGAAGCCGGCGCCCCGCAAGAGGCCGCTCCCCGCCGTCCCGCCGCCCGGTTGCAAGGCTCCCGCGCTCCTCCAGCAGGCAACCGACCTCCTCGCCGACCTCCGCCGCCACGACTCCCGGCTGCTCCTCTCGGCCTGCGACACGGCCCACCTGGCTCCCGGCGTCGCCGCGTGGCTGGAGCGCGACGTCACCCCCAGCGCCGTACGTCACGCACTGACCAGCGATCTGCCGGACGAGCCCCTCCGCCGCCCAGCAGCCCTCCCGGCTCACCGCCTCACAGCTCAGCTGCCGCCCCTGCCCCCGTTCCGCGCCCCTGCCCCGCCACCAGCGACGCGGCACCCCTTCCAGAACTGCGACGGCTGCCACCGTGTCTTCCGCTCACCCATTCCAGGACGGTGCCGTGACTGCCGCATTCCCGCTGCCCCCGCCACCTGAGCCCGTAGTGCCGGGCCCCCGTCCCTCAGCCCGGCTACGCTGGCCGGGGCATCTTCTGGAGGACACCATGAGCACTCAGGCCGACCACGGGCACGAGCTGATCCCTCGCCCCGAACTGACTCCCGAAGCTCTGCGTGCCGCTCTTGCCGTCGTTGCTCCAGACCGCCTGGACGAGATGCAGGTCATGAAGGACGACGCCTTCGCCAAGGCGGTTGAGTGGCAGTCTCTGAGTCCTGTCCAGAGCTGGGTCCTGATCTGGGCCAAGGAGATCGAGATCGCCCGTCGGCCGGACCTGTCCACTCGCTACGCCCAGGCGCAGAGCAACCTGGAACACGAGGACCCGGCCATCGCACGGGAAGCCCTTCGCGAGCTGAGCGCGGTTCTCGAAGAGGCGCTGAAGGCAGTTCGCGAGTGAGCTGGAAGTGGGAGTACGCATTCGGCGCCGAAGAGACCGCCCGTGCCATTCCGTCAGATTTCCTGGCCGCCGTCGAACGTGCTGCCGACGAACTGGTCAGGGCAGCTGAAGCTCTTCATATCCATGGCCGGGCTCACGAGGGCCTCGATCCGAAGGGCGGCCACATCATCGTCTCCGGTGGCTGGTTCCTGTATCAGGTCGTCGTGCGTAGCGAGCGGGTCTACGTCGTCCAGATCACCTACCTGGGTTTCTAGGCGCACCCGAGGTCTGAGGGGTGAGATCCGGAAATGGAGGGACCGGAATCGGACACCTTGTTCCGAGCCCTCCCGTCCGGCTTGACTCACCCCGGTGCCCCTCCGGGATCGTGCTCCTGGGGATCATGACGGAGAGTCGCACGGGGGTTACCCATGGCCGTTCCCAGACCGCAGACGCGTCAGTTCGAGGCATTCATGACGAACCTGTCGTATGCGCGGCGCATGGTCGAAGCGGGCAGGATGCTGACCCCGCTCAAGTCACCCTCGATCGACATCGACGACTTCTACCGGGCGGCCTGGGTGCAGGCGGTGGCCGCCATCGACCACTGGCTGCACGAGGAAGTCCTGCGCCGAGTCGCCGAGTTGTCAGCCAAGGACAGCCCCGACATGCCGTACCACCTGAGGGCCTACGAGTTGCCGCTGCACACGATCGAGGCGGTGAGGCGTGGCGACGTCACGGTGCCCGACGCTGTCGTGGAGCACCTGCGTGACAAACTCGCGGCCCAGTCGCTCCAGCATCCCGGAAAGAAAGATCTCCGAGGTTCTCAAACTCGTCACGGAGAAGAAGGTCTGGTACGAGGCCGCGGGCTGGATCAACCAGTCGTTCTTCCAGGGACGCACCTCACTGAACGAAAAGAAACTTCGCAGTCGCTATCTGGAGATCACGCAGCGGCGCAACAAGATCGCACACGACGCCGACCTGATCGACGGTGATCTGGAGCAGCGCCGTCCCATCGACGAGGCGAGCGTGAGTGACGCCATCGACTGGATCGAACGTATCGCTCTCGCCATCGCCCACGTCGTCGACGACCAGGAGTGACTCAAGGGCGCGGCAGGTGACGGGTGGGCAGGGGAGGCGGCCGGAGGCCTCGTAGGCTGGGGCCATGACGGAACAGCCCGCTCGGCGTCTTCTCCTGGTGCACGCGCACCCGGACGACGAGTCGATCAACAACGGCGCGACCATGGCCAGGTACGCGGCCGAGGGAGCCCGGGTGACCCTGGTCACCTGCACCCTCGGCGAACTCGGCGAGGTCATCCCGCCCGAGCTGCGGCACCTGACCGGCGTCGCTCTCGGCGAGCACCGGCGCGGCGAGCTCACCGCGGCCATGCGTGAACTCGGCGTCGCGGACTTCCGCCTGCTCGGCGGCGCCGGGCGCTACCAGGACTCCGGAATGATGGGCCTCCCGGAGAACGACGACCCCGCCTGCTTCTGGCAGGCCGACGTCGACGAGGCGGCCCGCCATCTCGTCGAGGTGATCCTGGAGGTGCGCCCCCAGGTCCTCGTCACCTACGACGACCACGGCGGTTACGGCCACCCCGACCACATCCAGGCCCACCGCGTCGCCATGCGCGCCGTCGAGCTCGCCGCCGGCGCCGGATGGCAGATCCCGAAGGTCTACTGGAACCGCGTCCCGCGCGCGATCGGTGAGCGGGCCTTCGCCCAGCTCCACGCCGACCTGCCGGGCCTCCCCTTCGCCAAGGCCGCCGTCCTGGACGACGTACCGGGCGTGGTGGAGGACGAGCGGATCACCACCGAGATCGACGGCACCGCGTACGCCACCGCCAAGAGCGCCGCGATGGCCGCCCACGCGACCCAGATCGACGTGTCCGGAGCGTACTTCGCGCTCTCCAACGAACTCGCGCAACCTCTTTTCACCACCGAGTACTACGAACTGGTGAGAGGGGAACCCGGGGACACCAGGGAGACCGACCTGTTCTCCGGGATCGAGGGCGCGTCATGAGCGACCGTACGACGATGCCGGCCCAGCCCCTGCAGCGCCCCTCCGCCGGACGGGTCGCCGCCTACCTCGGCCTTTTCGTGCTCGGGGCGGTCGTGGGGCTCGCCGGAGCGCTGGTGCAGGGCGGCTGGTTCCCGGGCGGACTGCTGCTCGCGCTGCTCGGCGAGGCCGGACTGCTGCTAGGCGGGGCACGCGCCACCGGCAGCCGGGCCGGAGCCGTCGCGCCCGCAGGCGGCTGGATGCTCGCCGTCATCTTTCTCACCACCAGCCGTCCGGAAGGCGACTTCGTCTTCGCCGCGGGAAGTGGCTCCTATCTCTTCCTGCTCGGCGGCATGGCTGTGGCTGTGATCTGCGCCACCCTTGGGCAAGGGCGGCAACCGGGCGGCGACGCCGTCCGACTTGGCAAGTGACGTACCACTTCTCCGCATCGCGCGCGTGCGAGTCCCGTGTGGGTTTCCCCAGCGGTCGTGGGATACAGGCCAGAAGTGGCCAGTATGGTGGTGCGCGCCGCCGGCGCCCGAAGCAGTGAGGTCGAAACGGGCGGCGGAGCCAACCGGGAGAACCTGCCTTGAGTCGTGAAACTGACAGTCCGTCCTCCGGGCCCAACGGGCGCGGCGGAGCCGCCTACCCCTCGGGCACGCCGCCGTACGGGACGCCCATGGCTTCCGACGGCGGTCCGGACGCGGGCCGTTCGGCCACGCAGCCGGAGGAACGCAAGACCGAGACCACGCTGACGACCCGGATCCGGATCAACATCCCCGGTTCGCGGCCCATTCCGCCGGTCGTGGTGCGTCAGCCCGTCGCGGAGACGGAGAGTTCCGGTGACAGCCGTCCGGAGGCCGAGGCGCCGACGCCGAGTCCCTCCTCGACCACCGGCACCGTCGAACTGCCCGCCGAACCCGCCCCGCCGACCGCCGAGGAGAAGCAGAGCGACTGGTTCGCGCCCCGCAAGTCCGGCCCCGCCAAGGGCGGTCCGGGCGCGGGTGCGAGCAACGGAGCCGGTCTGCCGGGCGGTTCGGGCGCGGGTGCGCCCGCTGCCGACGGCACCGGCGCGTCCGGCCCCCGTCACGGTGGCGCCGGCGCGGCCGCGCCCGGCGGTGCGCGCCCCGGTGCCGGGCGCCCCGGTGGGGTGGTCGGTTCGATGAGCGTGCCGGGCGGTTCCCGTTCCGGCGCCACGAACGGCGCCGGGCTCCCGGGTGCCACGGGCGGCCCGGTGGCTCCGGGCCACGGCGGCGGCACCGGCTCCTTCGACGTCACCGAGGCGCTGAACGCAGGCCCGCTGGGAGGCGGCCAGCGCGGCAGCGAACCCCGCCGCGACGAACTGCCGTACTTCGCGGAGAACGGCAACGGCTCGGGCGGCCCCGGCGCGGAGAACGGTCAGGGCGGCTACGGCGGGCAGGACGGCCTGAACGGCCAGGACGGCCTGAACGGACAGGGTGGCTACGGCGGCCCCGCCGGTGGTCCGAACGGTCAGAGCGGCTTCGGCGCGCCGGGCGGGCCCGGTGGCCCGGCCGGACCCGGCGGTCCCGGCGAGCAGAGCGGTCAGATCGACTACGGCGGCCAAGGCGGCCGGATCGACTACGGCGGCGGTTTCGGCGGAACGCAGGGCCCCGGCGGCCCGGGCGGGTCACAGGGGCCCGCGGGTCCGACGGGCGGCCCGGTCACCGGCGACGGCCCGGTCGTGCCGCCCGCAGGACCGGACCCCTTCGCCAGGGCCGAGTCCTTCGGCGGCGAGCCCTTCAACGGTCCCGACGGCTTCAACAACGGCCAGGGCGGCGGCGGACGCGGCCCAGGCGGCCCAGGCGGCCCCGGCGGATCCCGCGGCCCGGGCGGTTCGGGCGCTCCCGGCACCCTCGGCGGCCCCGGCACCCTCGGTCGGCCTGGCGGCCCCGGCGCGCCCGCGCCCGGCGGCGCTCCCGGTGCCGGTCTCGGCCCCGGTGGCGGTCTGAGCGACGACACCGCGATCCTCACCCCGCAGAAGCCGGCCCCGGGACCGGGCGCCCCCGGTTACGGCGCCCCGGACAACGTCTCCGGGCACACCGTCACCAGCGGCATGCCGGTCGTACCGTCGGGCGCCCAGAACGCCCCCTTCGGACCGGGTACCGACGGCCGTACGCCTCCGAAGCTGCCCGACACCGCGTCGCAGGAGGCCCCGGCCGCCGCGCCGAAGAAGAAGAAAAAGAAGGGCCGCAGCAAGCTGGCGATGGTCGGCGGCACGGTGGTCCTCCTCGGCGTCGGCGCCTACGGCGCCGGTCTCCTGATGAACCGCTCCGACGTGCCCAAGGGCACCACCGTGCTCGGCGTGGACATCGGCGGCGGCACCCGCGACGACGCGGTCAAGAAGCTCGACGACTCCCTCGGCGGCCGGGTGAACGAGGCCCTGAAGCTGTCGGTCGGCGGCGACACCGTCTCGCTCAAGCCGGACCAGGCGGGGCTCCAGCTCGACGACCAGGCCACGGTCGCCGCGGCCGCGAAGAGCGACTACAACCCGATCTCGGTCATCGGCTCCCTCTTCGGCAACCACCGGGTCGTCGACCCGGTCATGCCGGTCGACGAGGAGAAGCTCCAGGCGGCCCTGGAGGACGCCTCGGGCGGTGCCGGCTCGGCGACCGACGGCACGATCAAGTTCGTCAACGGCAAGGCCGTCGCCGTGTACGGCAAGGCGGGCAAGGGCATCGACGTCGCCAGGTCGACCACCGCGGTCGAGGAGGCGTACCGCACCCAGGTGGAGACCGGCACCGCGGGCAAGGTGACGCTGCCGACGACCACCAAGCAGCCGACGATCTCGAACGCCGAGGTCGACCGGATGATGAAGGAGTTCGCCGAGCCCGCGATGTCCGAGCGCGTCACGATCCGGACCGACGCGACGCACAGCATCGACTTCGGCTCGTTGTCCCTGCCGAAGATCCTCGGGTTCAAGGCGGTCGACGGCAAGCTCGTGGAGACGTACAACCTCGAAGCGCTCAAGGAGGCGTACGGCGCCACCTTCGTCGGTGTGAAGATCGACGGCGCGAGCGGCAAGCGCGACGTCCTGCCCGAGGACGTGGCCTCCGCCCTGCGCAAGGCACTGCGCGGCAAGACGGCGGCCGAGCGCGTCGGGGTCATCGACACGAACCCGAGCTGACCGCTCGGCGGACGGCGCACCGGAGTGCCGCAGACATGACATCTGTCATGCGGCACTCCGGACGGCCGACACTGCCCGCCACCGCACCCGCGAAGCCACCATGGCCGTATGACAACGACAGCCCCGGTGGTCGCCTTCGACCAGGTGAGCAAGGCATACGGCGAGGTACGCGCCGTGGACGGACTGGACCTGACCCTGCGCCCGGGCGAGACCGTGGCGCTGCTCGGTCCCAACGGCGCCGGCAAGTCCACCACCCTCGACCTGCTGCTCGGCCTCAAGCAGCCCGACAGCGGCAGCGTCCGGCTCTTCGGCACCGGCCCGCGTGAGGCGATCGTCGCCGGGCGCGTGGGCGCGATGCTCCAGAGCGGCGGCATGATGGACGAGGTCACGGTCGCCGAGCTGGTACGCCTCGCCTGCGACCTGCACCCGAAGCCGTACCGGCCCACCGAGGTGCTGTCCCGCGCGGGCATCGCCCAGATCGCCGACCGCAAGGTCAACAAGCTCTCCGGCGGCCAGGCCCAGCGGGTCCGCTTCGCCCTCGCGACCGCCGGCGACAGCGACCTGATCGTCCTGGACGAGCCGACCACCGGCATGGACGTCACCACCCGCCAGGCCTTCTGGGCCACCATGCGCGAACAGGCCGACCAGGGCCGTACGGTCCTGTTCGCCACCCACTACCTCGAAGAGGCCGACGCCATCGCCGACCGGGTGCTCGTCCTGCACCGGGGCCGCCTCCTCGCCGACGGCACCGCCGCCGAGATCAAGGCGAAGGCGGGCGCCCGCAGGATCGCCTTCGACCTGGAGGGCACGATCGACGAGGGGCCGCTGCGCGCACTGCCCTTCCTCACCTCGATCGACATAAGCGGCCAGACCGTCCGCATCCAGTCCACCGACGCCGACGCGACCGTCCACGCCCTCTACGGCCTAGGCGTCTACCCCCGCAACCTCGAAGTCGCCGGGCTCGGCCTGGAGCAGGCCTTCGTCGCCATCACCGAGGCCGAGGAGGCCCGTACCTCATGCTGAATACATTTGCTTCGCGGGGCCTGATCAAGCTGGAACTCGTCCGCGCCCTGCGCAACCGCAAGTTCCTGTTCTTCTCGGTGCTCTATCCCTCGGTGCTGTTCCTGATCATCGCGGGCGGCTCCGGGACCACCGACAAGGTCGACGGCACCGGTCTGACGGTCGCGACCTACATGATGGTCTCGATGGCCTCCTTCGGCGCCCTGACCGCCGTCCTGATGGGCAACAGCGAGCGCATCGCGAAGGAGCGGGAGGGCGGCTGGGTACGGCAGTTGAGGCTGACCACGCTCCCCGGTCACGGCTATGTCCTCGCCAAGACGGCGAGCGCGGCCGTGGTGAGCCTGCCCTCGATCGTGGTCGTGTTCGTCGTCGCCGCGACCGTGAAGGACGTACGACTGGACGCCTGGCAGTGGCTCGCCCTCACCGGCGCGATCTGGGCCGGCAGCCTCGTCTTCGCCGCGCTCGGCGTGGCCATCGGCTACCTCGCCACCGGTGACGCGGTCCGCCCGATCACGATGATCACCTACTTCGGGCTTTCGATGCTGGGCGGCCTGTGGATGCCCACGACGACCTTCCCGCAGTGGCTCCAGGACATCGCCAAGTGGCTGCCCACGCACGCGTACGCTGCCCTCGGGCAGGCCATCGAACAGAGCCGCGCCCCGCACGCGCAGGATCTCGCCGTCCTGGCCGTCTCCTTCGTCCTGTTCGCGGGCGGCGCGGCCTGGCTGTACCGGAAGGACACGTTGAAGGCGTGAGCGGCACCGGCGTCGGGATCGGGCAGCGCCCCGAGACCCGCAAGCAGATGATGGTCAAGATGCTGTGGACGGGCATCTGGCTGGTTTATCTGAGCGCACCCGTCTCGGACCTCCTGCACGGCGGCCACGGTGCCGTGGCCGTCGTCCTGGGCTGGCTCGGTCTCGCGGGCTTTGTCGCCTGGTACCTGGCCCTGCTGTTCAGGACCGGCCGCCGCAACGCCCAGGAGTTCGTGCTCGTCTCCCTCGCGGTCCTCTCGGCCGAGTCGACCCTGCTCGTCCTCACCCTGGGCCGTGAGTGGCTCGTCCTCTTCGTGTACGTGTCGATCGCGTCCGGCGCGGCCCTGCCGCTGCGGCTCGCCCGCTGGACCATCCCCGTCGCGTCCGCCCTGATGGCGGGCCTCGCCCTGATCGTCGCCGACGGCTCGGACTACATCGGCGCGCTGCTCATCCCGGCCCTGCTCGGCGGCTTCGCGATGACCGGCGTACGCGAACTCGTCCGTACGACCATCGAGTTGCGGGAGGCCAGGGCCCGGGTCGCCCAGCTCGCCGCCAACGAGGAGCGGCTGCGCCTGGCCAGGGATCTGCACGACCTCCTCGGCCACTCCCTGTCCCTCATCACCCTGAAGAGCGAACTGGCGGGCCGGATGCTCCCCGCCCACCCCGACAGGGCGGCCCAGCAGGTCGCCGACATCGAACAGGTCAGCCGGCAGGCCCTGGTGGACGTCCGCGAGGCCGTCTCCGGCTACCGCCGTGCCCGTCTGGCCGCGGAACTCGCGGGCGCTCAGGTCGCGTTGACGGCCGCCGGAGTCACCGCCACCCTGCCCGCCGAACCCGACCTCGCCGGCGTGCCCGAGGAGAGCGAGTCGGCCCTGGCCTGGGCGCTGCGCGAGGCGGTCACCAACGTCGTACGGCACAGCGGCGCCCGCGGCTGCACGGTGGAGCTGCTGCACCGACAGACCCTCGACGGGCCGCGGCTCGAACTCACCGTCGAGGACGACGGTTCCGGCGGCGCGGGCAACGCTCCCGGGAACGGCCTCACCGGGCTCACCGAACGCCTGGAGAAGGCCGGCGGCACTCTGGAGGCCACCGGCACCCGGCGTGGCTTCCGGCTGGTCGCCCGCGTGCCCGCCGGTTCCGCGGCCGACGTAGGATCCGCCTCATGACGAGCCGCACGATCAAGGTCCTGCTCGCCGAGGACCAGTCGATGGTCCGCGAGGCCCTGGCCGCCCTGCTCGGCCTGGAGGACGACATCGAGGTCGTCGCCCAAGTGGCCCGCGGCGACGAGGTCCTGGCGGCGGCCCGCGCCCACGACATCGACGTGGCCCTCATGGACATCGAGATGCCGGGTGCGACGGGCATAGAGGCGGCGGCTCAGCTCCACAAGGAACTTCCGGCGGTCAAGCTGGTCATCCTCACGACCTTCGGCCGCCCCGGCTATCTGCGCAACGCGATGGAGTCGGGCGCCGACGCCTTCCTGGTCAAGGACGCCCCGGCGGCCCAACTGGCCGAGGCGGTACGCAAGGTGCTGGCGGGGGAGCGGGTCATCGACCCCACGCTCGCGGCGGCGGCCCTGGCGGATGGCGCGAACCCCCTGACGGACCGCGAGCGCGGGGTCCTGCGAGCGGCGGCCGACGGTTCCACGAACGCCGAACTGGCGCAGACCCTTCACCTGTCCCAGGGCACGGTCCGCAACTACCTGTCGACGGCGATCCAGAAGCTGGCGGTACGGAACAGGGCGGAGGCAGTCCGGATCGCAAGGGAAAAGGGCTGGCTGTGACCCACCCAGGGGCGCGGGGAACTGCGCGACCAGCCCCCACCGGTCCGCACACGCCGCACACGCCGCACAACGGTCAGTTCAACATCGATCGCGCGGCCCGTGCCTGCTGTCGCAGACGACCCGCAGCCGCCTCGTCCACCGCGGCCACCACCCCCGCGTAGGCCTCCAATTCCCCGGCTCCTTCGACGAAGTCACCCCGCTGCACGAGCAACTGCGCCCGTTCATACCGAAGCCGCGCCGGATGCGAAGGCAGCAGCAGGGCCAACTCCACGGCCCACAGGCCCACGTCGGATCGCTCGGGCCGAGCCGCGGCCCACGCGCGGACGTTGTTCAGAATCCTCTGGACCACGTCCAACGGATCCGCCGGACCCAGCATCGACGGATCCAGCGAACCCCCCGTCGCCCCGGCGACCAGCACCTCCGCGTCACCCCCGCTCAACACCCTCCCCCCGTCGAAGGGATCGGCCAGCACCTGCTCCTCCGGCGGCCCGAACCCCACCACGAAATGCCCCGGCAGAGCGACCCCGTACACGGGAGCTCCCGCCCGCCGGGCCACCTCCATCCACACCACCGACAACAGGATCGGCAACCCGCGCCGCCGCACCAGCACCTCGTGCAGCAACGAGGACTCCAGCCGCTGATAGTCCGCGGCGGAGCCGCGGAACCCGCACCGGTCGCCCAGCAGCTCCCGCAACGACACCGCCCACGACCGCGGCCCGCCCGGCCGGAACGGCAGCTGTCCGGCCAGCGCGTCGAGTTCGATCTGGGCCGCGTCGATGCCGGCCTCGTCGAGCGCCCCGTCGCCCTCCGCCCCCAGGAGCAGACACAGCGCGGACAGATCGGGCCGCTCGGACCGCGCCTCTTCGGCGAACCGCCTCCGGAGCTCGGCGGAACGATCGGGCGAGGGGGGAAACGGGGGACGCATAGCAGGCTCGTGCCCTTTCACGGCGATCGCTACCACCGGGCCCCGCCGGAGACGTCCGGCTCGCGGTAGTGGTGGTAGGCGTGGTGCGCGGCGAACCCCATCCGCTCGTACAGGGCCCGCGCACCGGCATTGTCCGTCTCGACCTGGAGCCAGGCGGCCGACGCCCCCTCGTCGAGGGCGCGCTGTGCCAGGGCCGCCATCACGGTCGAGGCCAGCCCCCGTCGCCGTAGCGCGGGATCCACCTCGACCGCCGCGAACCCGGCCCACCGCCCGTCGACGACACACCGCCCGATCGCGGCCGGCGCCCCCTCACCGGGAACGGTGGCGAACCACACCGACGGGCCGCTGTTCAGGACCCGCAGCGCCACCTCGCTCACCCCCTTGCGCTGATAGCGCGCCAGCCAGGCGTCGTCGGCCTCCCGGGACAGGAGCACCTCCTCGTCGGGCGACCGGTCGGCGACCGGCGCCAGCGCCCCGGTCCACAGCTCCGCCGTCACCTCTCGCGTCCACCCGCGCTCCTCCAGCTCGGCGCACAGCACCTCCTGCGTGCCCGCGGCGCCGGTCGCGGTCTGTATGTACGCCGGCAGACCGCGGTCGCCGTACCACCGTCGTACGGCGGTCAGGGCCTCGTCGAGGGGCAGGCCGGGGTCGCCGAGCGGGAGGACGGAGTTGGCGCGGCGGGTGAACCCGGAGGCGGCGCGCAGCTCCCACTCGCCGAGCCACTCGCTCTCGACGGGCCGCCAGCCGCGCGCGGTGATCCGGGCCAGCTCCTCGTACGAGGCGGCAGGCCCTCGGCGGCGGGCCGGCTCGGCGGGCACGACCTTGCCCGCGACCAGCGCGGACTCCGGAATGCGGACGCTCTGACCGTCCCGGCGCGTGATCATCAGCACACCGTCGTCCCATGATGTGAGAACACCCACCGTGTCGGTGAACTTCTCCCCGGTGCCGCCGGTTTCGTCCAGGCACCGCACGGATACCCGTTTGCCCACGTCAGCTGCGGAGATACGGACGATGAGACGCCCCGCGGCGGAGATTTCCACAGGTCAGTTCACCCCTCCTGTTCGGATCATGCCCAGGAACGGAGATACTAGGGGCGGGCATCGACGACGCCGCGCTCCCGCGCGCGAGGCGGCGGAGCCTGAGGAGGCCCGCCAGCGCCCTATGGAGGAGGAACGACAGCGTGACCTACGTCATCGCGCAGCCTTGTGTCGACGTGAAGGACAAGGCCTGCATCGAGGAGTGCCCGGTCGACTGCATCTACGAGGGCTCCCGGTCCTTGTACATCCACCCGGACGAATGCGTCGACTGCGGTGCCTGTGAGCCGGTCTGCCCGGTCGAGGCGATCTTCTACGAGGACGACACTCCGGACGAGTGGAAGGACTACTACAAGGCGAACGTCGAGTTCTTCGACGAGCTCGGCTCGCCCGGCGGCGCCAGCAAGCTGGGTCTGATCGAGCGGGACCACCCGTTCATCGCCGCGCTGCCGCCGCAGGCCTGATCAGACGGCACCTTTCCGTGTCGCCTCGGTCCCGTACGGCCTGATCGCCCCCGATCCCGGCCTGCGGGACCGACGTGTTTCCCGTACGACCCGAAAGTGAGCCCGACGCCGTGTCCGCAGTCTCCGACCGCCTTCCCACCTTCCCCTGGGACAAGCTGGAGCCGTACAAGAAGACGGCTGCCGCGCACCCCGGAGGCATCGTCGACCTGTCGGTCGGCACCCCGGTCGACCCGGTCCCCGATCTCGTCCAGAAGGCGCTGATCGACGCGGCGGACTCCCCGGGCTACCCGACGGTCTGGGGCACCCCGGCCCTGCGTGACGCGATCACCGGCTGGGTGGAGCGGCGCCTGGGCGCCCGCGAGGTCACCCACCGCCACGTGCTGCCGATCGTCGGCTCCAAGGAACTCGTCGCCTGGCTCCCCACCCAGCTGGGCCTCGGCCCCGGCGACCGGGTCGCGTACCCGCGCCTGGCCTACCCGACGTACGAGGTCGGCGCGCGCCTCGCCCGGGCCGACCACGAGGTCTACGACGACCCCACCGAGCTGGACCCGGCGGGCCTGAAGCTCCTGTGGCTCAACTCGCCGTCCAACCCGACCGGCAAGGTGCTGTCCAAGGACGAGCTGACGAGGATCGTCGCCTGGGCCCGGTCCCACGGCATCCTGGTCTTCTCCGACGAGTGCTACCTGGAGCTGGGCTGGGAGGCCGACCCGGTCTCGGTCCTGCACCCGGACGTCAACGGCGGCTCCTACGACGGCATCGTGGCCGTCCACTCGCTGTCCAAGCGGTCGAACCTCGCGGGCTACCGCGCGGCCTTCCTCGCGGGTGACCCGGCCGTCCTGGCGCCCCTCCTGGAGATCCGCAAGCACGGCGGCATGATGACCCCGGCGCCGACGCAGGCCGCGGTGGTGGCGGCCCTCGGCGACGACACCCACGTCCGCGAACAGCGCGAGCGCTACACGGCTCGCAGGTCGCTGTTGCGCGAGGCCCTCCTGCACCACGGCTTCCGCATCGAGCACAGCGAGGCCAGCCTCTACCTGTGGGCCACGCGGGACGAGTCCTGCTGGGCGACGGTCGCCCACCTGGCCGACCTGGGCATCCTGGTGGCCCCGGGCGACTTCTACGGCGCGGCGGGCGAGAGGTTCGTACGGGTCGCGCTGACGGCGACGGACGAGCGGGTGCGGACGGCGGTCGAGCGACTGGCGTGACCTGCTCCGGATGCGGCGACCGGACACGCCGAAGGGGCCCGGGGAGTTCCCCGGGCCCCTTCGCCGTATGCGCGGGGTACTAGCCGAGCGGGAGGCTCTTCACCGGCAGGGTGTCAGCCGACGGCAGGCCGCCGCCCTTGGTGACGGAGTCGGTCGGCAGGCCGCCCTTCGTCGCGGTGGAGGTGGTGTCACCGAGGACACCCCCGGCGGAGCCCGCGGCCTCGCCCGCCGTCTTCTGCGCGACCGGCGCCGCCTTCTTCACGGCCTTGCCGCCGGCCTTGCCCGCGGACGGCACCGCCTTCTCGACGGCCTTGCCGCCCGTCTTGCCCGCGGTCCCGGTCAGGTTCTGCGCCGTGCCGTCCACCGTGTTGCCGACGTGCGCCCCGTCCAGAGCGGTCAGCCCGCCGAGGTTCGGAGTGGCGGGCAGCGCGGCAGGGGCCGCACTGGCGGAGCCGGCCGCACCGACCCCGGCGGCCGCTCCGGCAGCGACGAGCAGCGCGGCACGGGCGATCCTGCGGGTCAGGGGGAGGGACATGTTGCTCCTTCGACGGAGGAAACGTTGCTAGGACGCCGTGACTACCGCTCGAAGCCGTCGAAGGTTGCGGACGCGCAATGTAAAGAGTTGGTAATGCGTCGCATTATCACCTGCGGATAAAAACGGGCAAAAAGCTTCCGGTCTGAAAGTCCGCCGAATCCTTGTCGCCCTGTGTTCGCAAGGGATTTCGCGGATAAGGGGGTGAGGTGACGAAAACCTGCGCACACCCGCTCCGGCGGTGGCCGGACGAGACCCTCCCGGGTGATCATCCGAACTAGCGTGCCGTCAGTATCCGCACCGACTCCGTGCCGTCCTCGCCGCCCGCCGTACGCCACTCGCTGTCGGTGCTCCCGGCCGTCCACTGCCGCCCGGCGTACGAGACCCGCTCGATGCGCAGCGCCGAGGAGTTGGCGACGGCCCAGTGGGCGAGCTGCCAGCCGCGTTCCCGGAGGCTGCGGTCGGAACCGGGGCGGGTGTCCTTGCGCACGGGAAGGGTCACGGTGCGCGTGTCGTGCGTGCTGGGCTCCGGGCTCGGCGCGGCCTTGCCGCCCACCTCCGCCGCGGCCGTCTCCAGCGCGTCGCGCCCGAAGTCCCGTACGAGAGCCGACCGCACCCCGTCCGGGCCCGTGGCGGCGGCCTGGGCGGTGTCCTGGGCGGTGTCCTGAGCGGCCCGGGTGGCTTCCTGGCGGCCGTCACAGGTCAGGGTGGCCGCCGCGGTGCCGGTGAGGGCGGCGGCCAGCAGCTCGGCGTCCGGCTCGTGCTTGGCGTACGCCTCCGGATAGCCACTGCGCTGCACCCGCTGGGCGGCGACGGTCAGCGGGAGATCCTGGTAGCCGCGCACCTTGACCAGGTGCTTGTAGAACTCGGCCGCCGCGTACGTCGGGTCCAGGATCTCCTTCGGGGTGCCCCAGCCCTGCGAGGGCCGCTGCTGGAACAGTCCGAGCGAGTCACGGTCGCCGTGCGAGATGTTGCGCAGCCCCGACTCCTGCAGCGCCGTGGCGAGCGCGATCGCCACGGCCCGCTCGGGCAGCCCGCGCCCGGTGCCGACGGCGGTGATCGTCGCCGCGTTCACCGCCTGCTCGGGCGTGAACTCGTACGACGGCCCGTCCGCCTTGTCCGAGACGACTCTGCAGCTCGGTCCGTCGGTGCCTCCGGTGACGTACTGCACCACGAGGTAACCGGCGACCGCGCACAGGACCACGAGGGCCGCCCCGAAGCGGAGGAGGCGGCCACGGCGCTTGCGAGTAGGGGGCAACGGCTCTGGCATCCGGACAAGATACTGGAGAGTACTGGGACGTCTGTGCCCGACGGGGACCGTGAGGCCGCGCAAGCGGGGCGTTAGGGTCGGGAGCATGGCCGACACCCCTCTTGACCTTTCGCTGGACGCAGCCCGGCTCACCGCGCAGCTCGTCGACTTCCCCTCCGAGAGCGGCACCGAGAAGCCCCTCGCGGACGCGATCGAGACCGCCCTGCGCGCCCTGCCGCACCTGACGGTCGACCGGCACGGCAACAACGTCGTCGCCCGCACGGACCTCGGCCGTCCGGAACGCGTCATCCTCGCCGGCCACATCGACACGGTCCCCATCGCGGGCAACGTCCCCTCCCGGCTAGACGACGAGGGCTACCTCTGGGGCTGCGGCACCTGCGACATGAAGTCCGGGGTCGCGGTCCAGCTGCGGATCGCGGCGACGGTCCCGGAGCCCAACCGCGACCTCACCTTCATCTTCTACGACAACGAAGAGGTCGCGGCCCACCTCAACGGCCTGGGGCAGGTGGCCGAGGCCCACCCCGAGTGGCTGGAGGGCGACTTCGCGGTCCTCCTGGAGCCGACGGACAACCAAGTCGAGGGCGGCTGCCAGGGAACGCTGCGGGTGCTGCTGACGTTCAAGGGAGAGCGGGCGCACTCCGCGCGCGCGTGGATGGGGTCCAACGCGATCCACAAGGCGGCCCCCGCCCTCGCGAAGCTGGCGGCCTACGAGCCGCGCAAGCCGGTGGTGGACGGGCTGGAGTTCCACGAGGGTCTCAACGCCGTGCGGGTGGAGGGCGGTGTGGCCACGAACGTCATTCCCGACTCCTGCACCCTGACGGTCAACTTCCGCTACGCGCCGGACCGCGGCGAGGCCGAGGCGGAGGCCTTCGTGCGGGACTTCTTCGCGGACTGCGGGGTCGACGAGTTCACCGTCGACGACCACACCGGCGGCGCCCGCCCCGGCCTCACCCATCCCGTCGCCCAGGCCTTCATGGCCGCGGTCGGGGGCGTCGCCCGCCCCAAGTTCGGCTGGACGGACGTGTCCCGGTTCAGCGCGCTCGGCGTGCCCGCGGTGAACTACAGCCCCGGTCAGCCGCTGCTCGCGCACAAGGTGGACGAGCGGGTGAAGGCCTCGCTGATCCCGGAGGCGGAGTCGCGGCTGCGGGCCTGGCTGACGTCGTAAAAGGGCGGTGTGCCGAGGGGCGCTTCATGGCGGACACGCGGACGTCCCCCCTCCGTAACCCGCGTAGATCTAGGCTGAGATGGAAAGACCAGGCAAGCGGAGGGAGCGCACATGGCTACCGGGAACCCCGAGGGCAAGAAGCAGCCGCCGGAGGAGCAGCGCCTGGGACCTGTCCTCCGCAGGCGGGGACAGGTCACGGCGAGCACGACCGACCAGCGCCTGCTGGACGCGGGCGGCCCCTCGGACTGGGTTCACACCGACCCCTGGCGCGTCCTGCGCATTCAGTCGGAGTTCATCGAGGGCTTCGGCACGCTCGCCGAACTCCCGCCCGCCATCAGCGTGTTCGGCTCTGCGCGGACACCGGCGGACTCTCCCGAGTACGAGGCGGGCGTGCGGCTCGGCCGGGGCCTGGTGGAGGCGGGCTTCGCCGTGATCACCGGCGGCGGCCCCGGCGCCATGGAGGCGGCCAACAAGGGCGCCTGCGAGGCGGGCGGCACCTCGGTCGGCCTCGGCATCGAGCTCCCCTTCGAGCAGGGGCTCAACCCCTACGTCGACATCGGTCTCAACTTCCGCTACTTCTTCGTCCGCAAGATGATGTTCGTGAAGTACGCGCAGGGCTTCGTGGTCCTGCCCGGCGGCCTCGGCACCCTCGACGAACTCTTCGAGGCCCTGACCCTCGTCCAGACCCAGAAGGTCACCCGCTTCCCGATCGTCCTCTTCGGCAGCGAGTACTGGGGCGGACTGGTCGACTGGCTCACGAACACCCTGATCGCCCAGGGCAAGGCGTCGGAGAAGGACCTGCTGCTGTTCCACGTGACGGACGACGTGGACGAGGCGGTGGCGCTGGTGTCGAAGGAGGCGGGGCGGTAGCCCTTGCGAGGGCTTGGAACGCCGGAGGGGGGATTCAGCCCCTCCGGCGTTTGAGGAGCGGGGGTCCGGGGGCGGAGCCCCTGGGAGCGGGGTCGAAGGGGCGGCAGCCCCTGGTGGGGGTCCCCCCTCTGGGGGAGGGACGGGTAGGGGCGGCGGGGGCGAAGAACTCCCTACGCCAGCCCCCGACGCGCGACCGCCGGCGGCCGATGCCCAGCGATGGACGCCACCATGTCCAGCACCTGCCGGGTCTCACCCACCTCGTGCACCCGGTACACCTGAGCCCCCAGCCAGGCCGAGACCGCGGTGGTCGCCAACGTCCCCACCACCCGCTCCTTCACCGGCTTGTCCAAGGTCTCGCCCACGAAGTCCTTGTTGGACAGCGACACCAGGACGGGCCACCCGGTCTCCACCATCTCCCCGAGCCGCCGCGTCGCCTCCAGGCTGTGCCGCGTGTTCTTCCCGAAGTCATGCCCGGGATCGATCAGCACGGACTCCCGGGGCACCCCCAGCGCGACCGCCCGCTCGGCGAGCCCCACGGTCACCCGCAGGATGTCGGCCATGACGTCCTCGTACGTCACCCGATGCGGCCGCGTACGAGGCTCCGCGCCCCCGGCGTGCGTGCACACGAGCCCGACCCGGTACCGCGCGGCGACCTCGGCCAGCCCCGGATCGACCCCGCCCCAGGCGTCGTTCAGCAGGTCCGCCCCCGCCTCGCACACCGCCTCGCCGACGGACGCACGCCAGGTGTCCACGCTGATGATCACGTCCGGGAACCGTCGCCGCACCTCCGCCACGAACCCGACGGTCCGCCGGGCCTCCTCCGCAGCGGACACCTCTTCGCCCGGCCCGGCCTTGACCCCGCCGATGTCGATGATCGCGGCCCCCTCGGCCACCGCCTGCTCCACGCGCGCGAGGGCGGGCTCGTCGAGGAACGTGGCGCCCCGGTCGTAGAAGGAGTCGGGGGTCCGGTTCACGATCGCCATGATCACCGGCTCGTACGCGTCGAATTCACGCCTGCCCAGCCTGAGCATCCCCTGTGACCTCACTTCGTCCGTCTGTGTGTTCGGCGTCTGCGGCCGCCTGCGACCCTAACTGTCAGACTCGCATGGCACGATCGGACCCTGACACATTCGACGCCGGTGGCCGGCCGCCGGCAGGGACCCTGGGGACCTCAGCGATGGTTATGTTCTTGTTCCTGGTCATCGCGCTCGCGGTCGTGGTCGCCGCGGTGACGCTCGCCGTGGTGGGCGGCGGGGAGAGCGACGGCCCGCTGCCGGAGGTCGCTCCCGAGCGGCTCCAGGACCCGCTGCCGCTGCACCGGCCGGTGAACCGCGCCGACATCGAGAGCCTGCGCTTCCCGCTGACCGCCCGCGGCTACCGCATGGCGGACGTCGACGACGCGCTCAGCCGCCTCGGCGCCGAGCTCGCCGAGCGGGACGCCCGGATCGCCGACCTGGAGTCCGCGCTGGCCGGCGCCCAGGCCGCGGCCCACGTCGCCCTGCACAAGCCGGAGCACGGCCAGGGGGAGCAGCAGTGAGCGACGGCACCGCCCTGACCGGCCCGGACGGCGCTCCGCGCTGCCCCTGGGCGCTGTCCACCCCGGACTACGTGACGTACCACGACGAGGAGTGGGGCCGCCCGGTCCACGGCGACGACGCCCTCTTCGAACGGCTCAGCCTGGAGGCCTTCCAGTCCGGCCTGTCCTGGATCACCATCCTCCGCCGCCGTGAGGGCTTCCGCGCCGCCTTCGCGGGCTTCGAGATCGCCAAGGTGGCCACGTTCGGCGAGGCCGACCGCGACCGCCTGCTGCTCGACCCTGGAATCATCCGCAACCGCGCCAAGGTCGACGCGACGATGGCCAACGCGCGCGTGCTGGCCGAATGGTCCCCGGGCGAGCTGGACGAGCTGATCTGGTCCCATGCCCCGACCTCGCACGCGGTCCCCAGGACCCTGGCGGACGTCCCCGCGGTCACCCCGGAGTCGACCGCCCTGTCCAAGGCCCTGAAGAAGCGCGGCCTGCGGTTCGTGGGCCCGACCACGGCGTACGCCCTGATGCAGGCGTGCGGACTGGTGGACGACCACCTGGAGACCTGCGTCGCCAGGAGCCGCTGAGCCGCCCTACCGGCCCAGGTACTTGGGCGTCTCCTTGTTCACGAAGGCCCGCACGGCGATCGCGTGGTCCTCGGAGGCGCCCGCGAGCGTCTGCAGCTCGTCCTCCTTCTCCAGCGTCTGCGCCAGGCTGTGCGACAGCGCGTACGCCAGGGACTCCTTGATCGCGCCGTAGGCCACCGTCGGACCCTCGGCCAGCGCCCGGGCCACCTTCTCGGCCTCCGCCGGCAGCTCGGTGGACGGCACGAGACGGTTCACGATCCCCAGATCATGGGCGTCCCGGGCCGACATGGTCCGCGGGAAGAGCAGCAGGTCGGCGGCGCGCCCCGGCCCCACCACCCGCGGCAGCGTCCACGAGATCCCGGAGTCCGCGGTCAGCGCCACTCCCGCGAAGGAGGTGTTGAACGCGGCCGTGTCCGCCGCCACCCGGTAGTCCGCCGCGAGCGCGATCCCGAAGCCGGCGCCCGCCGCGACCCCGTTCACCCCGGCCACCACCGGCTTCGGCATCTCCGTCAGGGCCCGCACGACCGGGTTGTAGTGCTCCCTGACCGTGCTCATGACCTCCGTGGAGCCCTCGGCGAGCAGCCCGATGTGCTCCTTGAGGTCCTGCCCCACGCAGAACGCCCGCTCCCCGGCGGCGGTGAGCAGCACGGCCCGTACGGCGTCGTCCGAGGCCGCCGACTCCACGGCCTCCCGCAGCGCGACCTTGGTGGCGATGTTCAGCGCGTTCATCGCCTCCGGCCGGTTCAGCGTGATCGTCGCGAGCCCGTCGTGCACCTCGTAGAGCACGGTGTCGGCCATGGCGTATCCCCTCCGGTGTGTCCGCTGCATCCGATGTCCGAGGACAGCATGGCGGAGATCGCGGTCCGCGGACCGGACCGGACGTGTGACCTGCGTCAAAGAATTACGGAGCGCTTACGAGCGGCTGGGATCGGCGCGGCGGCGGAGTATCGCAGCCACATCGCCGAATTGAGTGGTTTTGCTCGCGCGCGTTGCCCAAGCGATGCCGACTGATGTTGGTCATCGGGTCCTGCGATGCGGGATAATGGCTGGGAAGCAATGTGTTCGATGCCGGTGGCGTGTGTCCCTTCTTGGATGCGCGTGCCCTCCCAGGGCTGTCGGCTTTGACGATGAGCTGGTTTCAGGAAGGGGAACGAGCATGGCGGCCATGAAGCCGCGGACGGGCGATGGCCCGCTCGAGGTGACAAAGGAGGGGCGGGGCATCGTCATGCGCGTTCCGCTCGAAGGCGGCGGTCGGCTCGTCGTCGAGCTGACGCCTGACGAGGCCGACGCGCTCGGTGACGCCCTCAAGAAGGTCGTCGGCTGACGCGGAAGCGACCATACCCTTTCGGCTGCCCCGGCATCTTTTGAGGTGCCGGGGCAGAGGTCTGCCCGGGCGGTCCCCCGAATGGCCGTACGGCCCTCAACGGCTCAGCGCTTGACCGCGCAGAGCAGTCCGTCGCCCACCGGCAGCAGCGACGGCACCAGTTCCTGGCTCTCGCGTACGGCCCGCAGCAGCTCCCTGAGGCGCAGCACCTCGGTCGGCTGCGGTCCGGAGTCCACCGTGCGGCCGTTGGCGAAGACGCCCTCGAAGACCACCAGGCCACCGGGGCGCAGCAGGCGCAACGATTCAGCGAGATAGTCCATGACCTCCTGCCGGTCGCCGTCACAGAAGACGAGGTCGTAGCCGGCGTCGGCGAGACGGGGCAGGACGTCCAGGGCGCGGCCCGGGATGAAGCGGGCCCGGTTGCTGGCGAAGCCGCAGGCGCGGAACGCCTGGCGGGCGAACTGCTGGTGCTCCGGCTCGGGGTCGACGGTGGTCAGCACCCCGTCCGGGCGCATGCCGTACAGCAGGTGAATGCCGGACACGCCGGTGCCGGTGCCGATCTCGGCGACCGCCTTGGCGTCCACGGAGGCTGCCAGCAACCGCAGCGCCGCGCCCGCGCCGGGCGACACCGAGCGCAGTCCCGCCTCACGGGCCCGGTCCCGGGCCCAGCTCAGGACTTCGTCCTCGGCGACGTAGGCGTCGGCGAACGCCCAGTTCGTCTGCCGGTTGCCGGTAATGACCCTCTCCTTGCCCCGTGGTTGCCTGGGCGTGACTGTATCCGTTGCCGTCGGGAACCCGCAGATGGGACCGGGCGTTTAGAGGGGTGGAGACGCACCCGGGGGGACACAGTTGGATCACGAAGCCGAGCGGGCCCTCGAGCAACTGCTGACGCAGGGGACCGAGTGGTACCAGCCCAGATCAAATTCTCGTAAAACCGCTTATCCGGAGCTAACGGGCGAGGTGGCTATGGTAGGGGCTCCACTGGAGACAACCAGAGCCGACAGGGGAGGTGCGGCCGCGCCTGGAGATCGTGGGGGAGTGCTGCGGCGCTTCCTCGGATCGGCGGGCAGGCCGAGATCCGTGAACGACACCGCTGACAACAGCCACGCCGGCGACTACGCCCAGACCGCGACCTTTGCCACCGACGCGGACGGGCAGGCGTGGACTCCGCCCACCTGGGAGGAGATCGTCAGCACGCACAGCGGCCGCGTCTACCGCCTCGCGTACCGCCTCACCGGTAACCAGCACGACGCCGAGGACCTCACACAGGAGGTCTTCGTCCGCGTCTTCCGCTCGCTGTCCACGTACACACCGGGCACCTTCGAGGGCTGGCTGCACCGCATCACCACCAACCTCTTCCTGGACATGGTCCGCCGCAAGCAGCGCATCCGTTTCGACGCCCTCGGCGAGGACGCGGCCGAGCGACTGCCCAGCCGCGAGCCGTCACCCCAGCAGGTCTTCAACGACGCCCACTTCGACGCGGACGTCCAGCAGGCCCTCGACACCCTCGCGCCGGAGTTCCGCGCCGCGGTCGTCCTGTGCGACATCGAGGGGCTGTCGTACGAGGAGATCGCCGCGACCCTGGGCGTCAAGCTCGGCACGGTCCGCTCGCGGATCCACCGCGGCCGGTCCCAGCTGCGCAAGGCCCTTGCCCACCGCTCACCCGAGGCCCGTGCCGAGCGCCGCTCGTTCATGGCCCGGGTCCCCGCGCTGGGGGGAGGGGGCGCGTCCGCGTGAGTGGATCACTGCCCAAACCCGGCGAGGGGAGCCTCGCGGAACAGCATCTGGGAGACCGACTCGCCGCCCTGGTGGACGGCGAGCTCGGTCACGCCACGCGAGAGCGTGTCCTCGCGCATCTCGCCACCTGCCCGAAGTGCAAGGCGGAGGCGGACGCCCAGCGCCGCCTGAAGAACGTCTTCGCGGAGGCCGCTCCGCCCCCGCCCTCCGAGAGCTTCCTGGCCCGCCTCCAAGGGCTGCCGGGAGGTGATCCCGACGACGGCGACAGCTCACCGTTCGACGGGGGAGGATTCGGAGGACTGCCGGGGCGACCCGGCACCACCGGAGCGTTCGGCGTAAGACGTGGCGAGCGCTTCGCGTTCGACTACGTCCCCGCCCGCCCGCACGCCGCGCTGCTCCCGCCCTCCTCGGGCCGGGGCTTCCGTATCCATGACGTCAGCCGCCACGAGACCGACCGCTCGGCCTCGCGCGGCATGCGGTTCGCGGTCGTCGCCGCCGGGGCGGTGTCGCTGGCCGCGATCGCGCTGGGCGGCGTCACCACCGGGGTACCGGGCGACGCCGACGCCCGAGGGGCCGGCAGCAATGTGACACCGGCGCGCACGGCGGGCACGGGAGCCGCGGTGCCGGAGAACCAGCGCCGCCGTGGCGTGGGTCCGCTGCTCACGCAGGACCAGGGACAGCGGACGACGGGTGAGACACCGGTCGCCCCGACCACCGCGTCCGCCCCGCTGCTGCCGGGCATCCCCGCCCAGGTGCAGGAGGCGGCCCTGCACGCCCTGACGGCGCCCGTCGTCGCCGGTGCAGCCGCGATGTCGCCACTCATACGTCCGCTCAGCGCCAGCCCGCCGCTCACCCTGACGTCCCTGTCCACACCGCCGGACCCCACCACCGCCGGCTTCCTCGCCGCGTCCATTCCCCCCACCACGTCAGCGCCCACTCCCCCCAGCTCCGCCCGCTGACCGGCGCCCTGCTCCGCGGCGCCCGAACCTGGTTGAATCCACAGACAGGTCGACGTGCCGCGCACCGCGGCCGGTCACCTGTGGGGGGAGCATGGACGAGGGCAAGCCGAGGGCGGTTTCCGGGCCGGCCGAGGGGGCTTCGCCGGGGACCGGCCCGACGGGGTCCGACGGTGACTTCTTGCTCGGGCCACCGGAAGATCGGGCGTCCGGTGCGGGGACGCACGGGCCGGCGGCCGCGGACGACTTCGAGCTGAGGCCTCCGGGGCCGCGCAGAGTGGGCGTGCCGCTCGGTGAAGGGCAAGGCCCGCAGGACCGGCCCGAGCCGCCGCAGGACTACGACTCCTCCAGCACTCCGCCCTATGGCGTACCGGGTCCCTGGGCCCCCGCCCCGCGGGTCCAGCACCCGCCGACGACCACAGCGACGCACGGCACCGGGATACCGGCACCGCCCACGGCAGTGCCCAGCTCCGTGCCGCCGCCTCACGGCATGCCTGGCCCTGAGGTGCCGGAGGGGTCGGAGGTGCCTGAGATGCCGGAGGTGCCAGAGGGCCGGGGCACAGCGATACCCGCACCCCCGACGCCCCACGGCTCCCCGACGCCCGCACCGCAGGAAGGGCCCGACACACCCAGGTCCGCACTGTCTCCCGACGTACCGGTGCCGCCGTGTGACGCCCCGGCTCCGGTCCCAGCCCCGGTCCAAGCCCCGGCCCCGGCGCCGCACCTCGACGCGCCCGGCCAGCCCCCTGCGGCCGCCCCGGCGCCCCCAGCCGACCGGCCCCCAGTCTCACCCCCGGCGTCGGCCACCCCGAACCCCTGGCAGAACTACGACCCCTGGGCCCCCGTCCCCGCCCCCCTCCAGCAGACCAGTGCCGCGGTCGACACCGAGGGCGCCCGGCGTCGCCGAGCGCGGCGGGTGCTTCTCCTCGGTGCTCTCCTGCTCGCGCTCGTGGCGGGCGGGATCGGCGGGGTCGTAGGGGCCTATCTCGAGCGCAACGGCGTGGGAGGTGACGTCGTCGCGTTGCCGCAGGCCGAGGAGGAGCCCGCGGGGCGCGCGCCCGGCACGGTCGCCGGGATCGCCGCGAGGGCGCTGCCCAGCGTCGTGACCCTGCATGTGAGGGGGGCCGAGGAGTCCGGGACCGGGACCGGGTTCGTGCTGGACGAGCGCGGTCACATCCTCACCAACAACCACGTCGTGGAGCCGGCCGGCGCCGGCGGCGAGATATCGGTGACCTTTCAGAGCGGGGACACCGCCGAGGCCACCGTCGTGGGGCGGGACAGCGGCTACGACCTCGCCGTCGTCGAGGTGAGCGGTGTAGGCGGGCTGCGGCCCATGCCCCTCGGCAACTCCGACAGCGTCCAGGTCGGTGACCCCGTCGTCGCCATCGGCGCCCCCTTCGACCTGGAGGGCACCGTGACCTCCGGGATCATCAGCGCGAAGGAACGGCCTGTCACCGCCGGAGGCGAGAGCGGGGAGGGGAGCGACGTGTCGTATGTCGACGCCCTGCAGACCGATGCCCCCATCAACCCCGGCAACTCCGGCGGCCCCCTCCTCGACTCCCGGGCCCGTGTCATCGGCATCAACTCCGCCATCCGTTCCGCCGACGACGGCACAGGCTCCGGGACCGGACAGGCCGGTTCGATAGGTCTCGGCTTCGCCATTCCCGTCAATCAGGCCAAGCGGGTCGCGGAAGAACTGATCAACACCGGCAGGGCGACCCATCCCGTCATCGGAGTCACCCTCGACATGGACTACACGGGCGACGGCGCCCGGATAGGGACGAAAGGCAGCGACGGCGGACCCGCCGTGACCGATGGCGGTCCGGGCGACCGGGCCGGACTCCGGGCGGGCGACGTCATCACCGCGGTCGACGGCCGCCGTATCCACTCCGGCGACGAACTCATCGTGAGGACCCGCGCCCACCGCCCCGGCGACCGCCTGCAGCTCACCCTGAAGCGCGACGGCGGGGAAAGGAAACTCTCGCTGGTCCTCGGATCCTCGGACGGCGGCTGAAAGGCCGAGAGAATCGACAAAGGTCCGACAAAGGTTCGGCGGACGACGGGCAGAGGACCGGCGGAGGACGGCACTGGGCCGGCAGTGGACCGGCAATGGAGCGATTGACAGAAACCTCATAGAGGTGCCCCGGAATCCCGCTCCACAAGGCAAACAACCCGGAAAACCGCCCACCCGCACGGACTCGGCGCCCTCGGGACGGTACCGGTCGTACGGGATCCCCAGGTACCGTGGACCCGGCCCGGACCACGGAAGACCGCACAGACCACCGAGGGCCGAGGACCGAGGACATCGCAAGGAGCTTCAGGTGTTCAATGACATAGGACCGCTCGAGCTGATCACGCTCGTTGTCCTCGCCGTGCTCGTCTTCGGTCCGGACAAGCTCCCGAAGGTCATTCAGGACGTCATGCGGACCGTGCGCAAGATCCGCGAGTTCTCGGAGAGCGCCAAGCAGGACATCCGCTCGGAGCTGGGCCCGGAGTTCAAGGACTTCGAGTTCGAGGACCTCAACCCCAAGACGTTCATCCGCAAGCAGCTGGACAACGACGAGCTGGGGCTCAAGGAGATCCGCAACGGCTTCGACCTGAAGAAGGAGATGGCCGAGGTCACCGACTCCGTGCACGGCACGGACACCTCGCCGTCCCCGTCCTCCTCCGGTGGCCGGATCGACATGACCAAGAAGCCCGAGGAGCCCGGCAAGGACGACCGCCCGCCCTTCGACGCGGACGCCACCTGAGCCGTACGCCCCACCGGAAGGCGCCTGCCGAGCAGTTGAGCTCGCGGGCGCCCTTTCCCGTCGTACGTGACGCGTTTCATATCGCGTTCTCACCTCGAACGGCCCCTGTAGGGCCCTCGTACGCCCTGAAGCCACCCTTCGTGCGCCCCGCGCGTCGGGTGGTTTCCGCGCAGCTCGGAGCGGTGTGGCTATGCTGCCGAGTTGTTGTGCGGGCCGTACGCGAACCAGCGACGCCGCCCGAAGGGGGGCGGGCCGGTCCGGTCCGACGAGAGCTAGTAGGAGGCGTCCGGCACATGGAGACGACGAGTGGGGCAGTCGCGCAGGCGCCGGCCGCGGAGGGTGGCCAGCAGGTTCCCTCCGCCCGGCGCACGGTCGACGGCTACCTTCAGGCGCCCTTCCCCTGGTACGGCCTCGACGAGGCCTTCACGGGGCCGCGCTGGCTGATGCAGGTCGGCACGTCGGCCGACGGGGCCGTCGAGCACGGGTCGATCGGCCACGGTGACGAGCCCTCGGTGAAGAACGAGGCGGGCTCCACGGGGGAGCCGAAGGAGAAGTTCGCGGTCGTGGTGACCGTCGCCGCGAACCCGTCCCGCAGGAGCGCGGACGGCACGGGACTGCTGGAGGCCACGTCGGTCTCCTCCGCCGCCTGGCTGGCCGGGGTGGGGCTGCTGTCGTTCACCTGGCCCGGGCAGATGGACCACTCCCTGCGCGACGACTGGCTGGACCAGCAGACCGAGACGGCCTGGGTCCTGGCGGACGACCTCGAAGGACCCGACTGGTCCACCCTGTCCCTTCCGGTGGACGGCGTGCCAGCGCCGTTCCACTACCGGGAGTCGGAGTTCGGCTGGGTGCTCGCGGGCTCCACACAGGAAGGGGTGCACGTGGGGGCGTACGGGAGAGGCATGAGCGCGTACGGGCTCGGATTCGCGATGATCAAGGACATCTCGGCGTACGCGTAGCGCGCCCAGGGGCACCGCAGGCCCGTGCGGTGCCCCATGACCGGCCTGTCGGCCGTCCTATCGGCCGAGGCGTCGCCGTACCCGCCGGACCTGGCGGTTGTCGGCGACCGCGTCGAGCAGCCGGCGTCCGGTGCCGGCCTCGTGGGCCGGGCCCTCCAGCCGCAGCAGGGCGCCGTCGCGGACGACGGCGTGGGCGAGAGGGGCGTCGGTCTTCGGCAGGCTGACCGGGTGGCGTCCGGCCGGGAGCTTGAGACGGGCGGGGAGCCGGAGCACGGCCGTGGTGCCGCCCTCGCCGGGGACCAGCTCGGCGTCCACCGTCAGGGCGGACACGGTGACCTTGAGGCGAGCCGGGCCACTGTCCGTCGCCGCGATGAAAGGCAGCGGAAGCGACCGCTCCCCGCGTCCGGAGTTCGCCGCGGCGGCAGCGGCCGTGTCGGAGCCCAGCCTGCGCTGGCGCTGGTCCACGTCGAGGGCGAGCTGGCCGCTGCCCGTCCAGTACGGCAGCGCGAGCCGGCCGCCGGTCAGCGCCGGCTCCGCGGCCGGGGCCCCCGGGGTGCCGTCGCCGGTGAGGCGGACCATCCGGTCGACGCCCAGCAGTTGGACGTACGCCCACACGTCGTGCACCCCGCGCTCCAGCGGCCGCCCGCCCGCGAGCCGTTGGGGATCGAGGCTCAGCCGCCCGGACGCGACGACCCGTGAGCGCCCCTCGCCGCAGGGCTCGAGCCGTACCTCCAGATCACCCTCCGGGTACCACCAGTCCTCACGGTCGCGGTCCTTGACCACCAGCTCGGCGTACGCCAGGCGGAACGGATCGCGCACCTCCCAGCCGTCCTCGGCCCCCGGCACCCCGGCGAGGAGTTCCGGGTCCAGCCACCGCTTACCGTCCCGCTCGACGAGCACCAGCGGCTCGCCGTCCCCGCGCAACAGGTCCAGCGTGACGTCGGCGACCAACCTGCCGTCGCCCCATCGCAGCCCGCCGACGGCACTGCGGGCCTTGACCTCACGGACGCGCTCGGCGAGGGCCACGGCCCCGTCGAAGTCCCCGCGTTCGAGGAGTTCGGCGCGGAGGCGGGACACGGTGGGCAGCCCTTCCCGGACGGCGGCCGGGAACTCCTCGACGGCAAGCTTCCGTGCCGCCTCGAAGCGTTCGCGCTGCTCGGCGGGGTCCTCGCGGAGGATCTCGGGTTCGCGGGTGCGGGAGAGGATCTCCACGTGGTAGAGGCGGTGCAGGAGGCGGTTCTGCAGGGCGTCGACGTCGTCGGACGGAGGCGTTCCGTCCTTGATCTGGCGCACGATGGTGCGGCAGTTGGACCAGAAGCCGTGGCGCGGGTTGAAGCGGTGCTGGGTGTTGTTGCCGCCGTCGTCCCGCTTCATCCAGTAGTAGCAGGGGTAGTCGGCGAGCACCGAGATCCGCTCGGCCTTCAGATAGGCGGCGCTGACGAAGGCCAGGTCCTCCAGGATCCAGGGGCCCTCGGGGAAGCGCAGTCCGTGCTCCTCGAGGAAGGCGCGCCGGAACATCTTGTGCGGCGACATGCTCTGCATGAGCTCGTCGTTCTCGATCGTGCAGGCGTCCACGGTGTGCCGGAACAGCCGCCGCGGCCGCACCATCGTGCTGGACATCTTGCCGAGCACCACATCGGCGTCGTTCCGCTTCGCGTGCTCGTACAGCCGCTCCAGGGCCTCGGGCCCGAGGGTGTCGTCGTGGTCGACGAACTGGATGTACTCGCCCTGCGCGTGCCGCATGCCGAGGTTGCGGGGTGCGCCCGGCCAGCCGGAGTTCGGCCGGGTGTGGACCTGGACGTTCGGGTGCGCGGCGGCGATCTTCTCCAGCCGGGTCAGCGTGTCGTCGGTCGAGCCGTCGTCGACGTAGACGACCTCGTACTCGTCGGCGGGCAGACTCTGCCCGAGGAGCGACGGTGCGCACTCGTCGACGTACTTCCCGGTGTTGTAGACGGGAACGATGACGCTGACTTTGACTCTCGGCATTCCACGGACCTTACCCGGCCCGTGGGACCCCGCTTTATCGCGTGTGCCTCAGAACTTGTTCAGAACTTGTTCCGGGGAGTGATCCCCAAAGACAGCCCCGAAAGGCCCCGCTGCCGTCCCCCCAGCTTCCCCGCGATCGCCCGCAGCGCAGCGCCCGCCGGAGAGTCGGGGTCGGTCAGGACGACCGGCTTGCCCTCGTCGCCGCCCTCGCGCAGGCGGACGTCGATCGGGATCGAGCCCAGGACCGGGACCGTCGCGCCCGTGGTCCGCGTCAGGCCGTCCGCGACCGTCTGGCCGCCGCCCGTGCCGAAGACGTCGACCATCTCGCCGCAGTGCGGGCAGGGCAGGCCGGACATGTTCTCGACCACGCCGACGATCTTCTGGTGGGTCTGGACCGCGATGGAGCCCGCGCGCTCGGCGACCTCGGCCGCCGCCTGCTGCGGGGTCGTCACCACCAGGATCTCCGCGTTCGGGACCAGCTGGGCCACCGAGATCGCGATGTCGCCCGTGCCCGGGGGGAGGTCCAGGAGCAGGACGTCCAGGTCGCCCCAGTAGACGTCCGCGAGGAACTGCTGCAAAGCCCTGTGCAGCATCGGGCCGCGCCACACCACCGGTGCGTTGCCCGGGGTGAACATGCCGATGGAGATGACCTTCACACCGTTCGCCGACGGCGGCATGATCATGTTCTCGACCTGGGTGGGGCGGCCGTCGGCGCCCAGCATGCGGGGCACCGAGTGGCCGTAGATGTCGGCATCCACGACACCGACCTTCAAGCCGTCCGCCGCCATGGCCGCCGCCAGGTTCACCGTCACCGAGGACTTGCCGACGCCGCCCTTGCCGGAGGCGACCGCGTACACGCGGGTCAAGGACCCCGGCTTCGCGAAGGGGACCTCGCGCTCGGTCTGACCGCCCCGCAGGGCCGTCGCCAGCTCCTTGCGCTGCTCGTCGCTCATCACGTCGAGCGTGACGTCGACACGCGTGACGCCCTCGACGGCCGCGACCGCGTCCGTCACGCGCTGCGTGATCGTCTCGCGCATCGGACAGCCGGAGACCGTCAGGTACACGGTGACCGCGACCGCCCCGTCCGCGCCGATGTCGACCGACTTGACCATCCCGAGTTCCGTGATGGGGCGGTTGATCTCGGGGTCGTTCACCGTCGCCAGTGCCTCGCGCACCGCGTCTTCGCTAGCCATACAGACGATGGTACGGCGGTCACGGTCGCCCCCCGCACCCCCGTCAATGGTCGTCTACGTCACGCCCGTGCGGCCGTTCTGCCGGGAATACGACATGCCCGTCGTGCTGCCGTGCCTCCAGTTCCTTCACCAGGTCCTGGAGCTCCGAGCGGATCCAGTCGCGGGTGGCCACCTCCCCGAGGCCGATCCTGAGTGAGGCGATCTCGCGGGTCAGGTACTCGGTGTCCGCGATCGACCGCTCGTTCTGCTTGCGGTCCTGTTCGAGGTTGACCCGGTCCCGGTCGTCCTGCCGGTTCTGCGCGAGCAGGATCAGCGGGGCGGCGTAGGAGGCCTGGAGGGACAGCATCAGCGTGAGGAAGATGAACGGGTAGTTGTCGAAGCGCAGCGGGCCCGGCGCGAAGATGTTCCACAGGACCCAGGCGATGATGACGACCGTCATCCAGACGATGAACCGCCCGGTGCCCAGGAAGCGGGCGATGCGTTCGGAGAGCCGTCCGAAGGCCTCCGGGTCCCATTCGGGGAGCAGCCTGCGCCGCGGCGAGCGCGGCTGGTCGAGGCGGGTGCGGGGACGGCCGGCCGCCGTCGCGCCGGAAGGGGTGCGCTCGCGGGAAGCGGCGCGCTCGCGGTTCGGGGTCTCGCGCTCAGGCGTCATGGTGGGCCACCCCCTCGGCCCCCTCCGCGTCGAACTCCGTCTCCCGCCAGTCCTCGGGCAGCATGTGGTCGAGGACGTCGTCCACGGTCACCGCGCCCAGCAGCGCCCCCGCCTCGTCGACCACGGGTGCCGCGACCATGTCGTACGTCGCGAAGAACCCGGCGATGACCGGCAGCGTCGCGTCCGGGTCGAGGGCCTGGAGGTCGTCGTCGACGAGTGCGCTGACGAGGGTGTACGGCGGGTCGCGCAGCAGCCGCTGGAAGTGGACCGTGCCGAGGTACTTGCCGGTCGGCGTCTCGTCGGGCGGGCGGCACACGTACACCTGGGCGGCGAGGGCGGGGGAGAGGTCGGGGTTGCGGACGCGGGCGAGCGCGTCGGCGACGGTCGCGTCCGGCCGCAGGACGATCGGCTCGGTGGTCATGAGACCGCCGGCCGTGTGCTCCTCGTAGGCCATCAGGCGCCGCATGTCGGCCGCGTCGCCCGGCTGCATCAGGCTCAGCAGCCGCTCCTGCTCCTCCGTGGGGAGCTCGGAGAGCAGGTCGGCCGCGTCGTCCGGGTCCATGGCCTCCAGGACGTCGGCGGCCCGCTCCTCCTTCAGCTTGCCGAGGATCTCGATCTGGTCGTCCTCGGGGAGCTCTTCCAGTACGTCGGCCAGGCGGTCGTCGTCGAGAGCCGCGGCCACCTCGGCGCGCCGCTTGGGGGAGAGGTGGTGCAGGACGTTGGCGAGGTCGGCCGCGCGCAGCTGCTCGAAGGTGGCCAGGAGGCTCTCGGCGCCCTGTCCGTGCTCCTCCAGCGTGAAGCCGGTGACGGCGGACCACTCGACGGTCAGCGCCTCGCCCTTGCGCCGGAAGGCCCCGCCCTTGCCGCCCTTGCGGACGAAGACGCGGTCGATCTCCCAGTCCCGGCGGGCCGGCAGGTGGTGCACCGACGCGTCCAGGACGGTGACCTGTTCGCCCGTCTCCACGAGCGTGACGCGCCGGTCGAGGAGCTCCCCGAAGACCAGGCGCTCGGTGGGCCGTTGCTCGAAGCGGCGGACGTTGAGCACACCGGTGGTGATGACCTGTCCGGACTCGATGCTCGTCACCCGGGTCATGGGCAGGAAGATGCGGCGCCGGGTGGACAGTTCGACGACAAGACCGAGCACCCGTGGCGGCCTGCGCCCCACGCGCAGTACGACGACCAGATCGCGCACGCGGCCCACCTGGTCGCCGTTGGGATCGAAGACGGCGACGCCCGCGAGATGCGAGACGAAGATCCGGGGGGCTCCCGCTGCCATGGCTGTGCTTCCTTTGCGTACGAGGCCGCGTACGGGGGTGCGTACGGGGTGTTTCGTTCGTCGTTCGTTGTCCGGATTGCCCGCTCGGGAGGGCTTAAGGCTAGCCCGTACCGATCGGATACGGCCTGGTGAGGCGTCCGGACGGTCTGGCTCCGCCCGGGGCCCGGGGCCCCGGTACGCTGCCGTACGCCGCTGAAGGACCCTCGTCGGAAAGGCAGCCCCACCTGTGACCGCGATTCCCCAGGGCCGAACCCGCAGGACCGTTGTGGTGGGCGCGATGTGCGCCCTGGTCGTGACGGGAACGGGCCTGACGGGCTGCAGCGAGGACCCCGACGCCGGCACCAACGGGGTCGGCAAACTGCCCGCCGCCCAGATCCAGTCGAAGACGCGAGCGGCCGCCGAGTCCGCCCACGCGCTGCGTCTGTCGGGGAACGTGGTCACCAGCGGGCGCACGTACAGACTCGACATGCGCCTGAACTCCGAAGGCGGCTCGGGTTCGGTCACCGCGGAGGGAGCCACCTTCCAGCTGCTGCGGATCGGCGAGGAGCTGTATCTGAAGGCCGGCGCGGACTTCTGGACGCAGGCCGACGGCAAGGGCGACGACTCGGACGCGACCGCCGACAAGCTCGACGGCAAGTACGTGAAGGTGCCGTCGGGCGACCCGGCGTACAAGAAGTTCAGCGGTTTCACGGACAAGGGCGTTCTCCTCGACGGACTTCTGACCCTGCACGGCAGCCTGGACACCGACGGCCACCACGAGCAGGCGGGTACCCGCACGATCCGGATCACGGGTGACAAGGGCGACGGCGGCACGCTGGACGTCTCCCTGGAGGGTCAGCCCTACCCCCTGCGCCTGGCCCGGGCGGGCGGCGCGGGCACCCTGACCTTCTCGGCCTGGGGCAAGAACTTCCCCCTGACCGAGCCGGAGAAGGACGAGACCGTGGACTACGGCAAGCAGCTGCCGACGTCCTAGCCGCGTTTGCGGCGCTTCAGGAGCAGCCGGGGAAGTCCGGCCGGGACCGGCTCGCGCGTGGTCGCCGGTGTGGGCAGCGGCGGTTCGGCGAGGTCGCCGTCGGGAAGCGCCGCCGTGACGCCGGTCGGCTCCAGCCGGAGCACCCGGCACTCGCGCGACCAACGGCCTGTCATCGCCTCGCCGTCCGGGGCGTTCAGGCGCTTCCCCTTGAGCTCGCCGACCGCCGCCTGCCACGCCTCGGACCCGGGCGCCAGTTCGGCGACTTTCGCCGTCCAGGAGACCAGCCGGCCCCCCTTGTCCTTGCTGCGGACGGTCACCTCGGCGGTGCCCCCGTCGGTCAGCCCCGGCAGCGGCTGCTCCCCGGGCCCGTCACCGACCAGGCACGCGGCGCCCTCGTGCCACACGTGCCACAGGGCGCGGGCCGGACCGCCGGGTCCCGCGACCCAGATGAGGCCGGACTTCTTCGTGGCCTCTTCGACGAGGGCCCGGTCGAGCAGCTCACGTGTCATGAGGCCCACCCTAGAGCCAGCCGTTGCGCTTGAGGGTGCGGTGGATGCCCAGGCAGATGACACCGGTGATCGCCATGATCACCGGATAGCCGAGCTTCCAGTGGGTCTCCGGCATGTAGTCGAAGTTCATGCCGTAGACCCCGCACACCATCGTCGGTACGGCGATGATCGCGGCCCAGGAGGTGATCTTCCGCATGTCCTCGTTCTGGGCGACGGACGCCTGCGCGAGGTTGGCCTGGAGGATCGAGTTGAGGAGCTCGTCGAAGCCGAGGACCTGCTCCTGGACGCGGGCGAGGTGGTCGGCGACGTCCCGGAAGTACTTCTGGATGTCGGGGTCCACGAGCCGCATCGGGCGCTCGCTGAGCAGCTGCATGGGCCGCAGCAGCGGGGCGACGGCCCGCTTGAACTCCAGCACCTCACGCTTGAGCTGGTAGATCCGCGCCGAGTCGACACCGCGCGAGACCTTGCCGCCGCGTCCCGGCGTGAACACCTCGGTCTCCACCTCGTCGATGTCGTCCTGCACCGCGTCGGCGACCGCGACATAGCCGTCGACGACATGGTCGGCGATCGAGTGCAGCACCGCCGAGGGGCCCTTGGCGAGCAGCTCCGGGTCGTCCTGGAGGCGGTGCCGCAGCGCCCTGAGCGAGCCCTGGCCGCCGTGCCGGACCGTGATGAAGAAGTCCCGGCCGGTGAAGCACATGACCTCGCCGGTCTCGACGATCTCGCTGTTGGCGGTGAGTTCGTCGTGCTCGACGTAGTGGATGGTCTTGAAGACGGTGAACAGGGAGTCGTCGTAGCGCTCCAGCTTGGGCCGCTGGTGGGCCTGCACGGCGTCCTCGACGGCTAGCGGGTGCAGCCCGAACTCCCCGGCGATACCGGAGAATTCGGCCTCGCTCGGCTCGTGCAGGCCGATCCACACGAACCCGCCGTCGCGGCGCACCTGGCGCATCGCCTCGTGCGGGCTCAGCTGCAGGTCGGTCTGCACGCGCCGGCCGTCGCGGTAGACGGCGCAGTCGACGACGGCGGAGGGCGTCGAGGGGTCGCGCGTCGCGTCGTACGCGCCGGTGTCCTTGCGCAGCGAGGGACGCGACGGGCGCACGGCGGCACGCAGGTCACGGATCATCGACATGGCAGGCTCCTTCGTGACGGGCAACAAAGGGCCCCGGCGACGGGTGGAACTACCCGGAATGAGGACGTCCTGCAAGGGGTATCCCCGCCCTTGAGGCAGGGGAAGGGTGTTTGGCACGTCCACAAAGCGGGGAGCACCGCACCATCGCGGTGGCGGACTTCGTTACTGACTCAGCTACTGCTGGCGATCAGACAGATCAGGCAAAACGAACGAAGTGCTCTTCCGCACGAAGACGCGAACGTGAGAGGCGGCGGTTGCCGAAAGTCACAGAGCTGCATCAGCGGCCGGAAGAACGAGTGGTACTACCAGGTCGACTTCGATCCATGACAGCCCCACCTCCTCCGGCCGGTCCCTCGTAAGGGACGATCCATTCCCGCAAGGGAGTCTCACAGGCGTAGGGACTCGATGCGCGACGCTTCAGCGTGCTGCCCTGACGACCGGGCCAGAGTACCAGCAGGCCGAAGTGTCAAGGCGCTGCTTTGCCCGGTACTGACGAGTTCTATGCTCGCGGCATGGCAGATGTTCTTCCTCTGGTCGAGGCCCGGTTGCGCAGCGCGCTGGGCGAGCCGGACGCGCGCGCCGCGGTCACCTTCCTCGGTACGGACCGCATCGAGGTGCTCCGCTTCACCGACGGGGACGTCGTCCGCTACGCCACCCTCGGCATGTCGGCCCAGCCGATGGGCGACCCCACCGCGATGCTCGCCGACCCCGTGAAGGGTCCGCGCGCCGAACTGCTGCTGTCCGTACGGTCGGGGCTCGCCGACACCGGCAAGGTGCTCCGCCCGCTCGCCGTGCTCGCCGCGTCCCCGCAGGTCGAGGGTGTGGTCGTGGCTCCGGGCGCCTCGCTCGACGTGGGCGAACCGCTGTGGCCCGGCGCTCCGTTCACGTCGGTCCTGGTCGCCGAGCCGGGCGGTCTGGTCGAGGACCTGGAGCTCGACGAGCCCCTTGACCCGGTCCACTTCCTGCCGTTGCTCCCCATGACGCCGAACGAGGCCGCCTGGAAGCGCGTCCACGGCGCCCAGGCCCTCCAGGAGCGCTGGCTGACGAACGGGACGGACCTCCGGGATCCGTCCCGGAAATCCGTCCCGCTGGAGTGACGTCCGCGTGAGCAAGCTCACCAAGTGGTGGCCGGATGCCGTCAGTTGGCGAAGACGGTGACGCTGTCCTCGGCCGCGTGCCGCGTCTCCAGCTCCTCGGCGTCGTGCGTGAGCGCCTTGCGCCGTACGACGACCACGAGCGCGCCGAGCACCGCGGTCACCGCCGCCACCACGAACGGGATGTGGATGTCGGTCCACTCCTCGATCTTCGGCGCGAAGTAGGGCGCCGCGGCCGCCGCGAACCAGCGCACGAAGTTGTAGCCCGCGCTCGCCACGGGCCGCGGGGCGTCCGACACGCCGAGCGCCAGCTCCGTGTAGACCGTGTTGTTCACGCCGATGAAGGCGCCGGACAGGATCGTGCAGACGATGGCCGTGGTGTGGTCGCCGTAGCCGAGGACGAGCACGTCGACCGCCAGCAGGACGAGGGAACAGCCGAGCACCTTCAGCGAGCCGAACCGCTCCTGCAGACGCGGCGCGGCGAACACCGAGAAGACGGCGAGCAGAACGCCCCAGGCGAAGAACACGGCCCCCGACTTGTAGGGGGTCATGTCCAGCACGAACGGCGTGAAGGCCAGCACGGTGAAGAACGTGTAGTTGTAGAAGAAGGACGAGATCGCGGCCGAGGCGAGCCCGCCGTGGCCGAGCGCCTTGAGCGGGTCGAGCAGGGACGTCTTGCGGGCCGGCTTCGGCTGCTCCTTCAGGAACACCGTGACGCACAGGAAGCCGACGGCCATCAGGAAGGCCGTGCCGAAGAACGGGTAGCGCCAGCTGGCGTCGCCGAGCAGGGCGCCGAGCAGCGGGCCGCACGCCATGCCGAGGCCCAGGGCGGACTCGTACAGTAGGATCGCCGCCGCGCTGCCGCCGGCCGCCGCGCCGACGATGACGGCGAGGGCCGTGGAGACGAACAGGGCGTTGCCCAGACCCCAGCCGGCCCGGAAGCCGACCAGTTCCCCGACCGAGCCCGAGGTGCCCGCCAGCCCCGCGAAGCCCACGACGAGGGCGAGGCCGAGCAGCAGGGTCTTCTTGCCGCCGATGCGGCTGGAGACGAAGCCGGTGACCAGCATCGCGATCGCGGTGATCAGGAAGTACGAGGTGAACAGGAGGGAGACCTGGCTCGCGGTGGCGTCCAGGCCCTGGGCGATCGACGGCAGGATCGGGTCCACGAGTCCGATGCCCATGAAGGCGACGACGGAGGCGCCCGCCGTCGCCCATACGGCCTTCGGCTGGCGCAGGATGCCGCCGGCTCCCGCATCGAAGGGGTCCATGGTCGGTCCTCCACTCCTTGAGATAGTTGGTATATGCACATAGTAAGTTAGGGCGGCTAATTAATGCAAGCTACACCTAGTTCTGCCCGGTGAGGCCAGGGGAACCCGTTCAGTCCGGACGGGTGATCGTCCTTGACGTGGCGGAGCGAGGGTAGGACCGTGGGGCCCTATGAGGGGCGAACCCAGTTGCCCGAAGTGTGGTGGCCGGGTCAGGGCTCCCGGACTCTTCGCCGATTCCTGGCAGTGCGATGTGCACGGGACGGTGCATCCGCTGCAGCCCGTGATCCCGCCCAGCGTCGAGGCCCTCGATGTCGTGGTGCACCGCACGCAGGTACCTGTGTGGATGCCGTGGCCGCTGCCGGTGGGCTGGCTGTTCACGGGAGTCGCCTGCGCCGGTGACGACCGCAGCGGCGGTCGCGCCACGGCCGTTGCGTGCACGGGACCCGGACCGCTCGGGGGCGTCGGCGAGCTGATTCTGGTGGCCGAGGAACTCGGGGTCGGGCTCGGGGCGCGCTACGCGGGGATCGACGGGCCGGATCCGGGGCCGTACATGAACGTGGAGAAGCCGCCGCAGGCGAAGGTGCTCGCCGCCGGCCGGCCGACTCCGCTGTGGCATGTCTCCGGGGCGCCGGAGGACCGGGCGGTGTTCGCGGGGGAGGCGCTGGGGCTGTGGCTGTGGGCCGTGGTGTGGCCCGAGCAGTCCGGGTTGCTGATGTACGACGAACTGGTGCTGACGGATCTGCGCGACGCCGGGGCGGAAGTGGAACTGGTGCCCTGCGGGGCGTTGTCGCCGCGACTGCTGAAGCCCTGACTGTAGGGGTTGTGCCCCCGCTGCGGGTGTGACAGGGGAGCTGGAAAATCTGGTTATCCTTGACCGTCCCCTCTTCTGTTCCTGTTCCTGTTCCGTCAGCGTCTGGAGTTTGTGTCGTGCGTGTCGATCTGCACTGCCACTCCGCCGCGTCCGACGGAACCGACACGCCCGCCGAGCTGGTGCGCAACGCCGCCGCTGCGGGACTGGACGTCGTCGCCCTCACCGATCACGACACCACCCGCGGGTACGGCGAGGCCATCGCCGCCCTGCCCGCCGGGCTGACCCTCGTCACCGGGGCCGAGCTGTCCTGCCGGATCGACGGGGTGTCCATGCACATGCTGGCCTACCTGTTCGACCCCGAGGAGCCGGAGCTGCTCGCCGAGCGGGAACTGGTGCGCGACGACCGGGTGCCTCGGGCGCGCGGCATGGTGGCCAGGCTCCAGGAGCTGGGCGTGCCGATCACCTGGGAGCAGGTGGCGCGGATCGCGGGAGACGGTTCCATCGGACGGCCGCACGTGGCCACCGCACTCGTCGAGCTCGGGGTCGTGCCGAGTGTGTCCGACGCCTTCACGGGCGACTGGCTGGCCGACGGCGGCCGGGCCTACGTACCGAAGCACGAGACCGACCCCTTCGAGGCGATCCGGCTGGTCAAGGGCGCCGGCGGCGTCACCGTGTTCGCCCACCCGGGCGCGAGCAAGCGCGGCCGCACCGTTCCGGAGTCCGCGATCGCCGAGATGGCCGCCGTCGGCCTCGACGGCATCGAGGTCGACCACATGGACCACGACGAGGAGACGCGCGTACGGCTGCGCGGGCTCGCCGCCGACCTGGGACTGCTCGTCACCGGTTCCAGCGACTACCACGGCAGCCGCAAGACGGTCGCCCTCGGCGAGTACACGACGGACCCCGACGTGTACGGGGAGATCACGCGTCGGGCGACCGGTGCGTTCCCGGTCCCCGGTACCGGCGGAATCTGAGGCCCGACCCCGCTCCCCCTCACCCGGCGCCGCAGGCCGTACCCAGGCCCGGCTCCGTGTTCCACCCCTTTCTGTAAGGCCAGTTCCGTCATGTTCGACGCCGCCGTCTTCGGCTCGCTCTTCCTCACCCTGTTCGTCATCATGGATCCCCCCGGGATCACTCCGATCTTCCTCGCGCTGACCGCCGGCCGGCCCGGCAAGGTGCAGAAGCGGATGGCCTTCCAGGCCGTCTGCGTGGCGGGCGGTGTCATCGCCGTCTTCGGTGTCCTGGGCCACCAGATCCTGGACTACCTGCATGTCTCCGTGCCCGCGCTGATGATCGCGGGCGGGCTGCTGCTCCTGCTGATCGCGCTGGACCTGCTCACCGGCAAGACCGACGAGCCGAAGCAGACCAAGGACGTCAACGTGGCGCTGGTACCCCTGGGCATGCCGCTGCTGGCGGGTCCCGGCGCGATCGTCTCCGTCATCCTCGCCGTGCAGAAGGCCCACAGCGTCGCCACGCAGGTCTCGGTGTGGACGGCGATCCTCGCCATCCACGTCGTGCTGTGGCTGGTGATGCGGTACTCCCTGCTGATCATCCGGGTCATCAAGGACGGCGGTGTCGTGCTGGTGACCCGGCTCGCGGGCATGATGCTCTCCGCGATCGCCGTGCAGCAGATCATCAACGGGATCACCCAGGTGGTGCAGGGGAGCTGAGCCCCCGGGCATATTTCCGGGCATGCGCAGAGCCCCCGCCCGGCGTCGATGCCTGGCGGGGGCTCTGAAGCTTCAGCGGTGATCCGCGTCTGTACTGGTCCGGTTATGAGGCCGAGGTGTCGGCCGGACGGATCCAGAGGCGCTGTCCTATGGCGGCGGCCTGCTGAACGATCCGGTTGACGGAGGCGGCGTCCACGACAGTGCTGTCCACGGGCGTGCCGTCGACGTCGTCGAGTCGCATGATTTCGAAGCGCATGGCTTCTCCCTTCGTCTGGTCATCCTCCTGCGGAGAATTACTGCGTACACAGATAGTCAACGGGGTGCGTGTTACAAACATTCCCTACGCTAAAGAAATTTTTCGAACGGCTAACTACTGACCGGTAAGTGAGTCTTCGGAGACTCCTTGGGACCGGTTGTGTTCGCAGCGTGACCGCCTGGACAATGGAGGCGATGAACGACGACCTGACGCCACTGAGCGCCCGCATCGACCGCACGAACGAGCTGCTCACACGCATGCTCGCCGAGGTGGCGAAGACACCCTCGACGCACGCGATCTTCGTCGATGCGGGATACCTCTACGCGGCCGCGGGACGACTCGTCGCCGGCACCGAGGACCGTCGCGCCTTCGACCTCGACGCCGAGGGCCTGATCGAGGCCCTCATCGACCGGGCACGGACCATATTCGCGGACAGCAGACTGCTGAGGGTCTACTGGTACGACGGCGCGAGACGCCGCATCCACACGACGGAGCAGCAGTCCATCGCCGAACTCCCGGACGTCAAGGTCCGGTTGGGCAACCTCAACGCCAACAACCAGCAGAAGGGCGTCGACTCGCTGATCCGCTCCGACCTGGAGTCCCTGGCCCGGCATCGCGCGATCAGCGACGCGGCGCTCCTGGGCGGGGACGAGGACCTGGTCTCGGCGGTCGAGGCGGCCCAGGGGTACGGCGCCCGCGTCCACCTGTGGGGCATCGAGGCACCGGAGGGCCGCAACCAGGCGGAGCCCCTCCTGTGGGAGGTCGACAGCCAGCGCACCCTCGACCTCGACTTCTTCAAGCCGTACGTCTCCCGGCGGACAGGTGTGCCCTACGAGGCGACGGCCACCCGGCCTGCCCGTGAGGACGTCCGTTTCGTGGGCGCTCAGATCGCCGCGAAGTGGCTGGGGGAGCGAGGACGGGCGGCGCTGCAGGAGCTGCTGCCCGGGTATCCCTACCTTCCGGGCTCGGTGGACCAGGATCTGCTGGTGGAGGCGGAGGGGCGTCTCCAGTACTCCCTGCGGGGGCAGGCGGATCTGCGGCGGGCGCTGCGGGACGGGTTCTGGGAGCACTTGCAGGGGCAGTACTGATCGCTCGCCCCCGGCCTCTCATGGATTGACGCTGTCCCAGAAGTCGGCCAGGGCGTGGGCCGTGGGGAGGGGTTCGTCGGCGTTGGGGGAGTGGTCGGCTCCCGGAATCACCGTGCGCCGGGCGCGCAGTCGTACGGCCATGTCGTCCAGGAGGGGCACCGGCCAGGTGTCGTCCTGTGAGCCGGACAGGACGTGGAACGGCAGCGGGACGGCGGCGAGTTCGGTGACCAGGTCCGGCTCCGTGCACAACTGGCGTCCCGTCGCGAGGAGTTGGGCGGGCTTGTTGCCGAGCCAGCGGCGGCGCAGCTGTACGACGTCCCCGATGCCCTTGGCGGGGCCGCCCACCTCCTCCGGTGGGCCCATGGCCAGGATCGCGTCCCACACCTCGGCCATCGTCATCACACCGAGCGCGTCCCGCAGCAGCTTCACCCGCTGCTGCTGCGAGTCGGAGATCTGCGCCGGGCCCGAGGAGACGAGGGTGAAGGAGAGAAAGGGAGAGTGGTCGAGCAGTACGGCGGCACGCGCGATCTGACCGCCCAGGGAATGCCCGACCAGGTGCACGCGGGTGCCGAGCGCGGCGGCCTGGGCGAGCACGTCCCGCGCCAACTCGCCCCGTGCGTAAGCGGATTCGTCGCTCTGCGGCCCGTCCGACTCGAACTGCCCCCGCCCGTCCAGGGCCACGACCCGGTAGCCGCGCGCGGTGAGCGGCTCGTGGAGCAGCGTGAAGTCCTCCTTGCTCCCCGTGAACCCGGGCAGCAGCAGCGCGATGCCCTTGGGGGTGACACCGGGGGCCACGGCCGAGTCCACGGCCGCGAACTCGCCGCGAGTGGTGCGCAGGGGGTAGGCGCGGGCGCCGGGCGGCGGGGTGAAGTCGGCTCGGGTGCTCACGGGGTGAGGGTAGCGGGCGGGGGTGGCGGAACGGTGCCGTAGGGGGCTGAGGGGGGCCGAGGGCGCCTCAGGGCGTCGTCGTCGGGTGGCTGCGGGATCGTCGTGCTTTGGCGCGTCCCCGCGCCCCTGGTGGGGAGCGGCCGGGCGTCGGCTTCCACGGGCCGGTCGGCGCCGGGAACGCCGACGGCCCGGCCCCCGGTGAGGGGCCGGGCCGTCTCGGTGTGGGATCAGCTGTCCGCGGGCTCCGCGGCGGCCGTCTTGCGGGCCCGGCGGCGCGGTGCGGCAGCCTTCGGCTCCTGGTCCGCCTGGGCGGGGATCTCGGCGGTCACCGCGGGCTCGGCGGCCTTGCGGGTGGTACGCCGACGGGGCTTGGTCTCGACCGTGTCCGTGTCCGTGGCGGCCTCGGCGGGGGCCGCGGTGGCTGCCTTGCGGGTGCGGCGCGGCTTGGCCTCGGTGGCCTCGGCCGTGTCCACCGCGGTCTCGGCGGCGGTCGTGGCGGCGGTCGTGGTCTTGCGGGTGCGGCGCGGCTTGGTGGCCGTGCCTTCCGCGGTGTCCACTGCCGCCTCGGCCGCCTTCACGGTGCTCGCCGTCTTGCGCGTCCGCCGGGGCTTGGCCACCTCGGCCGTCTCCGACTCCGGGACCGTCTGGACCGGGATGTCGGCGGTCACGGCGGGCTCGGCGGCCTTGCGGGTGCGGCGGCGCGGCTTGGCCTCGGTGGCCTCGGCCGTGTCCACCACGGTCTCGGCGGCGGTCGTGGCGGCGGTCGTGGTCTTGCGGGTGCGGCGCGGCTTGGTGACCGTGGCCTCCGCGGTGTCCGCGGCGGCTTCGGCGGCGGTCGTGGCGGCGGCCGCCTTGCGGGTGCGGCGCGGCTTGGTCTCCGTGGCCTCGGCCGTGTCCGTGGCGGCCTCGGCGGGGGCCGCGGCAGCCGTCTTGCGGGTGCGGCGCGGCTTCGTGGCCGGCGCCTCCGCCTCCGGAGCGGTCTCGGCGACCGGAGCGGCCGGCGTGACCGGAGCGGTCTCGACGACCGTCTCCACCGCGGCCGGCGTCTCCGCGGACTTGCGGGTCCGGCGGCGGCGCGGCTTGGCCGGAGCCTCCGTGTCGAGGGACGGGCTCTCCGCCGTCGTGATGGCCGACTCCGCGGCCTCGGTCACGGTCGGCTCGACGGCGGGCGCTGCCGTGGTCGCCGTGGCCGGCGCCCCGTCGGACGCTCCGCCGCGGGTGCGGCGACGACGGCGCGGGGTGCGGGTCGTGGTGGCGTCCTCGACCGCGGTGGTCTCGGACGGGGCGACCGCCCCGGCGGGGGCGTTCGCGTCCAGCGGGGTCCCGTTACGGGTACGACGGCGACGGCGGGGCGTACGGTCCGGACGCTCTTGGTCGGCGGAACGGGACTCGTCCCGGCCCCCCCGTCCGCGACCACGGTCACCCCGGTCACGGTCGCGGTCACCGCGGCCGCGTGCACCGCGTCCGCCCGGCTCGCCCAGGTCCTCGAGCACCTCCGCGTCGAGCCCCGCGCGCGTGCGCTCGGCCCGCGGCAGGACACCCTTGGTGCCCGCGGGGATGTTCAGGTCCTCGTAGAAGTGCGGGGAGGTCGAGTACGTCTCCGGCGGGTCGTTGAACTTGAGCTCCAGCGCCTTGTTGATCAGCTGCCAGCGCGGGATGTCGTCCCAGTCGACGAGGGTGATCGCGATGCCCTTGGCACCCGCGCGGCCGGTACGGCCGATGCGGTGCAGGTACGTCTTCTCCTCTTCGGGGCACTGGTAGTTGATGACGTGCGTCACGCCCTCGACGTCGATGCCGCGGGCGGCGACGTCGGTGCAGACGAGCACGTCCACCTTGCCGTTGCGGAAGGCGCGCAGCGCCTGCTCACGGGCGCCCTGGCCGAGGTCGCCGTGGACCGCGCCGGCCGCGAAGCCGCGCTGCTTGAGCTGATCGGCGAGGTCGGCCGCGGTGCGCTTGGTACGGCAGAAGACCATGACCAGTCCCCGGCCCTCGGCCTGCAGTATCCGCGCGACCATCTCGGGCTTGTCCATGTTGTGCGCCCGATACACGTGCTGCTTGGTGTTCGCGACCGTCCTGCCCGCGTCGTCGGGCGAGGTGGCGTTGATGTGCGTGGGCTGCGACATGTAGCGCCGCGCGAGACTGATGACCGCGCCCGGCATGGTCGCCGAGAACAGCATGGTCTGGCGGCGGGCCGGCAGCAGGTTGATGATCTTCTCGACGTCGGGCAGGAAGCCCAGGTCGAGCATCTCGTCGGCCTCGTCGAGGACGAGCGCCTTGATGTGGCTGAGGTTGAGCTTCTTCTGGCCCGCGAGGTCCAGGAGCCGGCCCGGGGTGCCGATGACGACGTCGACGCCCTTCTTGAGGGCCTCGACCTGGGGCTCGTAGGCGCGGCCGCCGTAGATGGCGAGAACGCGGACGTTGCGTACCTTGCCGGCGGTCTGCAGGTCGTTGGTGACCTGCGTGCACAGCTCGCGCGTGGGGACGACGACGAGCGCCTGCGGGGCGTCGGTCAGGTCCTCGGGCTTGGCGCGGCCGGCCTCGACGTCGGCGGGGACGGTGACGCGCTCGAGGAGCGGGAGGCCGAAGCCCAGCGTCTTGCCGGTGCCGGTCTTGGCCTGGCCGATGACGTCGGAGCCCGAGAGGGCGACCGGGAGCGTCATCTCCTGGATGGGGAACGGATTGATGATGCCGACGGCTTCGAGGGCCTCGGCCGTCTCGGTCAGAATCCCGAGATCGCGGAAGGTCGTAGTCAGGGTGCTGCCTCTTCTGTGTGCGCGGTGCGAGGCGAGCGCGGGGGGTCGTCTACCGTGCTGGGGACGTCGGCTGCCTTACGGGCTAAGCCGTAATGGCACGGGACCACTGCCGACGCTCTAGCGCTCGTACCGCTGAGGGTCCCCCTCCGAACGCCGTACGCACTGTGCCGTACGGGCGAGGAGGGCTGTCGGGTCGGAGCCGATCGGGCCACCGACCGGGCATCCTCATACGTGCGGCCTGTCGAGGTACGGCACTCACGAAGTGCCGTCGTACCAGCAGGCGCATTACCACCATACCCCGGAATCGTGCACATGCGATGGCCGATTTGGTCACGTAGTCGTCGTCACACTGATTGAGCAGGGCCTTACGCCGTCCGGAGAGCGGGCTATTGTGCGCTTCATGACGACCTCTGACAAGCCCGACAACGCCTCCGAGACCCCTGACGAACCCACCGTCGAGCACACCGGTGTCGCCGCCCAGGACTGGACGAAGGCCGCCGCCGACCCGCAGTACCGAGCCGCGGTCGTCGACCTGCTCGGCGCGCTCGCGTACGGCGAACTGGCGGCCTTCGAGCGGCTCGCGGAGGACGCCAAGCTGGCGCCGACGCTGGCGGACAAGGCGGAGCTGGCGAAGATGGCGTCGGCCGAGTTCCACCACTACGAGAAGCTGCGCGACCGGCTGACGGAGATCGGCGAGGAGCCGACGCTGGCGATGGAGCCGTTCGTCGCGGCACTCGACGGCTTCCACCGGCAGACGGCGCCCTCGGACTGGCTGGAGGGGCTCGTCAAGGCGTACGTCGGCGACTCGATCGCCAGTGACTTCTACCGGGAGGTCGCCGCGCGGCTCGACACGGACTCGCGCGAGCTGGTGCTGGCCGTCCTCGACGACACCGGGCACGCCGGTTTCGCCGTCGAGAAGGTGCGGGCGGCGATCGACGCGGATCCGCGCGTGGGCGGCCGACTCGCCCTGTGGGCGCGGCGGTTGATGGGCGAGGCGCTGTCGCAGTCGCAGCGGGTCGTGGCGGACCGGGACGCGCTGTCGACGATGCTCGTCGGGGGCGTCGCGGACGGGTTCGACCTCGCCGAGGTGGGGCGGATGTTCTCCCGGATCACCGAGGCGCACACCAAGCGGATGGCCGCGCTCGGGTTGGCGGCGTAGCGCCGACGGCGTTGCGATCGGACCGTTGAGAGGTCGAGGTCGAGGTCGAGGTCGAGGTCGAGGTCGAGGTCGCCGTTGCGGCTCCGGCTGGTGCCGCGTGGCGCTCGCCGGCCGCGCCCATGTGACGGAGCCGCCCCTGCCGCTACCGGCGCTTTCCGCTCACGCCGTCGCCGAGCGGCGGAGTCTTCCCGACGGGCGCAGGAGCAGGGACAGGGAGGCGACCGAGACCACGGCCGCGCCCAGGAGGATCAGCAGGATGTTGCCGGGGTCCAGGGCGGTGTGGGTCACGAAGGCACCGAAGAGGGCTCCCGCGGTGCCCGTCGCGAGGACCAGGGAACGGTTCGGCAGGCGGTGGGAGAGGCGGTGCGCCGCCACTCCCGCCAGCACGAGACCGAGCAGTGCTGAGCCGAGCGCTTCGATCAACATCATGGGGTCCCTCCCACACGGCCACACTGCCCATTACGGTCGTAGCCCGTCTTACCCGTGACCTGCGGAATGCAATCCTCCTCCGGGTGCTGTTCGTGCTCCATACGGGGCGGAAAAATCCCGCCCTGCCGACTACCCACCCACCTGGCCCTCACACGAAGAGGGGCCCGGCGACTACCGGTCGCCGGGCCCCTCTTCGTCTGTCTGCCTACAGCGCGCCGAAGCCCACCTTGCGCGGAGCCGGCTCGCCGAGCTCGACGTACGCGAGACGGTCGGCCGGGACGAGGACCTTGCGGCCGTGCTCGTCCACCAGGCTCAGCAGCTGCGACTTGCCCGCCAGGGCCTCCGCCACCGCCCGCTCGACCTCCTCGGCGCTCTGACCGCTCTCCAGAACGATCTCGCGGGGCGCGTGCTGCACGCCGATCTTGACCTCCACGGCTATGTCCCTCCGACGGTCAGTGAAGTGCGCGACCTTCCGCGCCGTACCCAGCACACATTAGCCCGGTGAGGGGACGTACACGCTCCGCGCAAGAACGCCAACAGCGAACATCGGGCGGGAACAAACGACCCGCACGCGTGCGTGCGGGTCGTTCGCGATCTCGTTCCGTGCCTCGTGCCGTCAGTGGTTCTCCGTGCCGTGCAGCGGGAATCCGGCGATGCCCCGCCACGCCAGCGACGTCAGCAGCTGGACCGCCTGGTCGCGCGGGACGCTGCGGTCGCTGTGCAGCCAGGACCGGGCCACCACCTGGGCGAGTCCGCCGAGACCCGACGCGAGCAGCATCGACTCCGCGCGCGAGAGACCGGTGTCCTCGGCGATCACGTCGCAGATCGCCTCGGCGCACTCGTTCGTGACCTTGTCGACGCGCTCGCGCACCGCGGGCTCGTTCGTCAGGTCCGACTCGAAGACCAGGCGGAAGGCGCCGCCGTCGTCCTCGACGTACGCGAAATAGGCGTCCATGGTCGCCCGTACGCGCTGCTTGTTGTCGCTCGTCGACGCGAGCGCGGTGCGCACCGCCTGGATCAGGGACTCGCAGTGCTGGTCCAGCAACGCGAGATAGAGGTCGAGCTTGCCCGGGAAGTGCTGGTAGAGCACCGGCTTGCTGACGCCGGCCCGCTCGGCGATGTCGTCCATCGCCGCCGCGTGGTAGCCCTGCGCCACGAAGACTTCCTGCGCGGCGCCCAGCAGCTGGTTCCGTCGGGCACGGCGCGGCAGGCGCGTCCCCCTCGGGCGTGCCGCCTCTGTCTGCTCGATGGCTGTCACGCCGCCTCCCAATGTCGTCCACATGCGGTGTGCGCCGCGCCGCCATCGTACTTTTCGGTAACCGTGCTGTGCGCGGTGCGAGCGCAGAATTTCACGGACCGGACGGTGACGAAAGCCGCGCAAAGGTTTCAAACGGGCACGTAGCGGGCAGAGCCCGCCCCGCTCCCGCTCGGGAATGCCCTGATGAGTGCTTTGTCGGCTGCTTCACGCCGTACAGGTGTCGCCACCCGTGTCGCCGCCGATGCCGCCGCCGATGTCACCGATAGTCGTCCTCGTCGAGCGAGACGACCCGGGCCTGTTCGACGAGGTCGGCCTCGTTGGCCCGGTCGGGGTCGACGCCGGTCAGCGGGTCGTCGCGGTCGGGCGCGATGTCGGTGCGCTGCTCGGCGGCGTCGTCCTCGGGGGCCTCGACGGCGATCTCGACGGCGTCGTCCTCCTCGAAGGCCTCCGGGTCGGTGAATGCCTCGGGATCGGTCGGGTCGTAGGCCATGGTGGGCTCCCTTCCTAGAACGTCCCTGATGTACACAGGGGGCCACATTCGGGTGCCCTGCGTACGAGCCTAGGAGACACACGATCTGGACGCCATGCGATGTGCGTGCCGCACAGGGTCCGCAGCGGCCCGTCCGCCTCGTACATGTGCGCTGTGATGGCGAACACATGAACCACTGCGTGATCGTCTCGTAACATTGCCGCATGTCTTCGACCGAGCTGCCCTTCGTGCCGCCCGCCACCGTCCTTCCGAAAGTGGCACCCGTCAGGGTCGGCGAGGGGGAGCGGCTCAGGTCGGTCGGGCTGCCGGGGATCACGCTGACGGTGCGTTCGAGGCCGCCCGCGCGCGAGGGGCTGCCGCCCGCGTTGTTCGTCCACGGGCTCGGCGGTTCCTCGCAGAACTGGTCGGCGCTGATGGAGCAGTTGGAGGGCGACGTCGACGGTGAGGCCGTCGACCTGCCCGGCTTCGGTGACTCCCCGCCGCCGGACGACGGCAATTACTCGGTCACCGCCCACGCGCGCGCGGTGATCCGTCTCCTCGACGCGTCCGGCCGCGGGGCCGTCCACCTCTTCGGGAACTCGCTCGGCGGCGCGGTGTCCACGCGCGTCGCGGCGGTGCGGCCGGACCTGGTGCGCACCCTCACCCTCGTCTCGCCGGCCCTCCCGGAGATCCGCGTCCAGCGCTCCGCCGTGCCCACGGGACTGCTGGCGCTGCCCGGCGTGGCCGGCCTTTTCACCCGGTACAGCAGGGGATGGACGGCCGAGCAGCGGGTCCGAGGGGTCACGGCCCTCTGCTACGGCGACCCCGGCCGGGTCAGTCCCGAGGGCTTCCAGCACGCGGTGGAGGAGATGGAGCGGCGGCTGCAACTGCCGTACTTCTGGGACGCGATGACGCGTTCCGCGCGCGGGCTGGTGAACGCGTACACACTCGGCGGCCAGCACGCGCTGTGGCGCCAGGCCGAGCGGGTCCTCGCACCCACGCTGCTCGTCTACGGCGGCCGTGACCAGCTCGTCGGCTTCCGTATGGCCCAGAAGGCGGCCCGTGCCTTCCGCGACTCCCGCCTGCTGACCCTGCCGGAGGCGGGGCACGTGGCGATGATGGAGTACCCGGAGACGGTGGCCGGCGCGTTCCGGGAGTTCGCCGCGGACACGGGAGCTTCCGACGCTTCCGTGGGAGGCTCTGAGCGGCGTGACGGCTCCGCGGGTGCCTCCGGTGAGGGGAACTCGGGTGACGGGGCGGACGCCGCAACGGCTTCCGGCGACGGGGCCGACACCACCACTGTGGGGAGCTGAGGCGCGGCGTGGGACGCCACAGTCGACGCGGGCCCGCCCCCAAGAAGGGGCCCGACAAGGGCAGTTCCGGCAAGGACGGTACGGCCCAGACGGCCGCCCAGACGGCCGCCGAGGCAGCACGGGGCACGACGGGTCGGGAACGGACACCGACTGTCCCCGCCCCGATGCCGCAGGCTGCTCGGCAGGGAATGCCGGGGGGCCGGGGGCCCGAGTACGGCGTGCCACGGACCGGCCCGGGCAGCGGCGCTGCCGGGCACCGGGTACCGGCACAGGGCGGCCCGAGGCTGCCCGACGGGACGCCCGCGCATGGCTTTCCGCGGTTGCCGGACGGCACGCCCGCGCACGGGTTTCCGCGGCTGCCTGATGGCACGCCCGCGCGTGGAGTTCCGCGTGTGCCGGATGGTCAGTCGTCCGGTCAGGGTGTGCGGCGGTTCCCGGACGGCACGCCCCCGAGTGGCTTCCCGCGGGTTCCCGACGGCACACCCGCCCAGGGCGTGCCCCGGGTTCGTGGTGGGCATCCCGAGCAGCGTGAATCCGGTGGCGCCTGGGGGGAGTTGAGCGGTCAGGGGCCGGGCGCACAGGCCGCCGGGCCCGGGTTCGCTCCGCCACGGCAGCGGCAGGGACCCCCGGGATCGCGGTCGGGGCCGCGGCAGGATTACGTCGACGCGTTCGCCGGCGACGTCGACGTCTCCGCGCCCGGCGGTCCTCGTGCTCCCGGCGGCCCCCGTGGCCCTGTTCCCGCGAACGGTCCCGTCACAGGCGCCGGAACGCCGGCCGTCGCACGTCCCTCCGCCGCGCACCGCTCCGACCCGGTCGGTCCCGCGGTCACCGACCGGCCCGACGACACCGACGCGGACGCCCGCCCCGACGATCGCGACGCGCCGCGGGACGGCCTGCCGCCCGCGGCCAAGGGCGGCAAGAGCCGGGCGTTCACCGGCATCGCGGCCGCCGCCGTCGTCACCGTGCTCGCCGTCGTCGTGGCCGGACAGGTCACCGACACGCGCGACACCGCCTCGGGTGCGCAGTCCGCCACCGACCAGGCGCGGGATGCCAGGGGTCCGGGGACGGGCGCGGTCGGACAGCCCTCGCCGTCGCCCTCGGTCGTCGTGGCGCCGCTGACGTACGAGCAGAAGATGGACACGAAGTACCCGCTCAGCGCCAAGCTCGACGGCTCGGGGAAGTTCGACGCGATCCCGGGCTTCGACAAGGCGCCCGGCAAGGGGCAGAAGTACACCTACCGCGTGGACGTGGAACAGGGTCTCGGACTCGACGGCGCACTCTTCGCCCAGGCTGTGCAGAAGACGCTCAATGACGACCGCAGCTGGGCCCACGACGGTGCCCGGACCTTCGAGCGCATCTACTCCGGCAAGCCCGACTTCGTGATCACGCTCGCCAGCCCCGGCACCACGGCCGACTGGTGTGCCAAGTCCGGACTCGACACGACGGAGGACAACGTCTCGTGCGACTCGGCCGCCACCGAACGCGTGATGATCAATGCGTATCGATGGGCCCAGGGATCAACCACATACGGTGATCGAATCCATGTGTACCGGCAGATGTTGATCAACCATGAAGTCGGCCACCGCCTCGGCTACTCCCATGTGACGTGCGACAAGAACGGCGAGCTCGCGCCGGTCATGCAGCAGCAGACCAAGTTCCTCGACCACGACGGGATCCACTGCCGGGCCAACCCCTGGGCCTACCCGGGGAGTTGACAGAGCGCGCACATGTCACATTGACATGTGTTGATCGGTCGTACATATTGCTGCCCATGTGGTCTAGTCATGCCGTCGACAGCAGCGCCGCCATTCAGCTGGCGCTCATCGGTGTGACCCCGCTCTGCGTGGCCGACATTCTCTGTCGCTGACGTCCGCCCCCAGGCGCGCGCGTCGCGAATCCCGCAGTCTCCGTGACCCCGAGTCATGGCTTTCTCGACGACCCGACGCCGGGGCGGTCGTCTATCCACCTTCGTCTCACCCTTCGGCAATCCGTCTCGTCATTCGAGACACATCATGCGAGAGGTCGTCTCCGATGCGTCATCCGTCCCTCACAGCGCGCCGCGTGGCCGCGGTATCCGTAAGCCTGGTTCTGGCAGCGGGCGCCGCCGCCTGCGGCCCTGAGGACAACGATGCCAAGAGCTCCGGTGGCGACTCCACGCCCCACAAGGGCGGCACCCTGACGGTCCTCAACTCCAACCCGCAGCAGGACTTCGACCCGGCCCGCCTGTACACCTCCGGCGGCGGCAATGTGCCCTCCCTCGTCTTCCGCACCCTCACCACCCGCAACCGCGAGAACGGCGCCGCCGGCGCCAAGGTCGTCCCCGACCTCGCCACCGACACCGGGCGCCCCAGCAAGGACGCGACCGTGTGGACGTACACCCTGAAGAAGGGCCTCAAGTACGAGGACGGCACCGCGATCACCTCGGCCGACATCAAGTACGGCATCGAGCGCTCCTTCGCGCCCGAACTCTCCGGCGGCGCCCCCTACCTGCGGGACTGGCTGGTCGGCGCGGCCGACTACCAGGGGCCGTACAAGGACAAGAAGGGCCTCGCGGCGATCGAGACGCCGGACGAGCGCACCCTCGTCTTCCACCTGAACAAGCCCGAGGGCGAGTTCCCGTACCTGGCCACGCAGACGCAGTTCACGCCTGTCCCCAAGGCCAAGGACACCGGTACGAAGTACGAGGAGCACCCGGTCTCGTCCGGCCCGTACAAGGTCGTCACGAACCAGAACGACGGTGAGCATCTCGTCCTGGAGCGCAACACGTACTGGTCCGCCTCGACGGACGCCGAGCGCAAGGCGTACCCGGACCGGATCGACGTCAAGTCCGGCCTCGACTCGTCGGTGATCAACCAGCGGCTGTCGTCGTCCCAGGGGGCGGACGCGGCCGCGGTCACCACGGACACCAACCTCGGCCCGGCCGAGCTCGCCAAGGTGACGGGCGACAAGGAACTCGCCTCCCGCGTGGGCACCGGGCACTTCGGCTACACGAACTACATAGCGTTCAACCCGACGGTCAAGCCGTTCGACAACGTCAAGGTGCGGCAGGCCATCTCGTACGCCGTCGACCGCTCCTCGGTGGTCAACGCGGCCGGCGGCAGCGCGCTCGCCGAGTCCGCCACCACCTACCTGCCGAACCAGAAGTCCTTCGGCTACGAGCCGTACGACCTCTTCCCGGCGGGCGCGACGGGCAACGCGGCCAAGGCCAAGGAGCTGCTGAAGCAGGCCGGTCACCCGAACGGGCTCACGGTCACGCTGACGCACTCCAACTCCAAGGACTTCGAGACCAGCCCCGAGATCGCGACCGCGGTCCAGGACGCGCTCAAGAAGGCCGGCATCACGGTCAAGCTCCAGGGGCTTGAGGAGAACGACTACTCGGACACGATCCACAGCGTGAAGACCGAGCCCGGTTTCTTCCTCGCCCACTGGGGAGCCGACTGGCCCTCCGGCGGTCCCTTCCTCGCCCCGATCTTCGACGGCCGGCAGATCGTCAAGGACGGCGCGAACTTCAACACGGGCCTGCTCAACGACAAGTCGGTCAATGACGAGATTGACGCGATCAACAAGTTGACCGATCTTGACGCTGCCGCCAAGCGATGGGGTGCACTGGACAAGAAGATCGGCGAGCAGGCACTGACCGTGCCGCTGTTCCACCCGGTCTACAAGCGCCTGTACGGCAAGGACATCAAGGACGTCGTGATCAGCGACTGGACCGGTGTTCTGGACATCTCGCAGGTCGCGGTCAAGTAACCCGATGAGCGAGGCACTTGTCGCCACCGAGGTCCCCGAGGCATCCGTCCCGGGGGCCTCGGGGGCCCGTCAGTTCTGGCGTCGGCTGCGGGCGCAGCGCGCCGCCATGGTCGCGGCCGTCGTCGTCGCACTGCTCGTCCTGGTCGCCCTCGCGGCGCCCCTGCTCACCGCGCTGGAGGGCCAGGACCCGACCACCTACCACCCCTCCCTGATCGACTCCGCGCGTGGAGGCGTGCCCATCGGGTCCTTCGGGGGCGTCGGCGGGGAGCATTGGCTCGGCGTCGAGCCCCAGACCGGACGCGACCTGTTCGCGCGGCTGGTGTACGGCGCCCGGGTCTCCCTGGGCGTCGCCCTGGCCGCGACCGCCGTACAGGTCTTCCTCGGTGTCGTCGTCGGTGTCGCGGCCGCGCTCGGCAACCGATGGGTTGATCAACTGTTGAGCCGGATCACCGACATCATCGTGGCCATGCCGTTGATGATCATGGCGTTGGCACTGCTGGCCGTCGTGCCGAGCAGCTTCCCCCGGCCGGTCCTGGTCGCGCTCATCATCGGTTTCGTCGCCTGGGGCACGATCGGCAAGATCGCGCGCGCCCAGACCCTCACCCTCAAGGAACTCGACTACGTGGCCGCCGCCCGGCTCAGCGGCTGGGGCACCCTGCGGATCGCCCGCCGGGAACTGCTGCCCGGTCTCGCCGCGCCCGTCATCACCTACGCGGCCCTCATGGTGCCCGCGAACATCTCCATCGAGGCGTCCCTGTCCTTCCTCGGCGTCGGCGTCAAGCCGCCCACCCCGTCCTGGGGACAGATGCTCACCTCGGCCGATGTCTGGTACCAGGCGGCCCCGCAGTACCTGCTGCTGCCCGCGGCCGCGCTGTTCGTCACCGTCCTCGCGCTCACCGTCCTCGGCGACGGGGTCCGCACCGCCCTCGACCCGCGTGCGGCCTCCCGACTGCGTATCGGCACGGGCCGCAGACAGGAGTCAAAGGCAGGCAAGCCCGAGGCCGCCAAGACCGAGGCCGGCAGGTCCGAGGCCGCCGAGGAGGGCATCGCATGAGCGGCTTCACCGCATTCGCCCTGCGCCGGGCCGTGAGCGCCGTACTCACCCTGCTCGCCCTCTCGGTGATCATCTACGTCGTCTTCTACGCCACCCCCGGCAATGTCGCCCAGATCACCTGCGGCCCGCGCTGCTCGCCCGAACAGGTGCACCAGGTCGCCCAGCAACTCCGGCTCGACGATCCGCTGTACCTGCGCTACTGGCACTTCCTCCAGGGCATCGTCGCGGGCCACGACTACTCCACCGGGACCTCCGTCGAGCACTGCCCGGCGCCGTGCCTCGGGCTGTCGTACCAAAGTGACCAGCAGGTCACCCGGATCATCCTGAACAAGCTGCCCGTCAGCCTGTCGCTGGTGGTCGGCGCGATGGTCCTCTGGCTGCTGCTGGGCGTCGGCACCGGCGTGCTCTCCGCCTGGCGGCGCGGCCGGTTCACCGAGCGCGCGCTGACCGGCATCACCCTCGCCGGCGTCGCCACGCCCGTGTTCGTCATCGGCCTCGTCCTGATGATCGTGGTCTGCGGGCAACTGGAACTCCTGCCCTTCCCCGAGTACGTCTCCTTCTCCGACGACCCCGAACAGTGGATGTGGGGCCTGCTGCTGCCCTGGGTCACGCTCGCCCTCGGCGAGGCGGCCTACTTCGCGCGGCTGACCCGGGCGTCGATGCTGGAGACGCTCGCCGAGGACCACATCCGCACCTTCCGGGCCTACGGCGTCGGCGAGCGGTCGATCGTCGGCCGGCACGCCCTGCGCGGGGCCCTGGCCCCGATCATCGCCCTGAACGCCAACGACTTCGGCAGCGCGATGGGCGGGGCCGTCCTCGTCGAGTCGCTGTTCGGCCTGCCCGGCATCGGCCAGGAACTGGTCCACGCCGTCACCGTCGTCGACCTCCCGGTCGTCGTCGGCATGGTCCTGGTCATCGGCTTCTTCGTGGTGCTCGCCAACGCCGTCGCGGACGTCCTGTACGCGGTGGCCGACCGACGGGTGGTGCTCGCATGAGCCTTGTCCATGTCACGGACCTGACCGTCGAGTTCGGCGACCTGCGCGCCGTCGACGGCCTCTCCTTCCGCCTGGAGGAGGGCGCGGCCCTCGCCCTGGTCGGCGAGTCCGGCTCCGGCAAGTCCACCGTCGCCTCGGCCCTGCTCGGGCTGCACCGCGGCACGGGGGCGCGTGTGGGCGGCTCGGTCGAGGTCGCCGGAGTGGACGTACCGCGGGCGTCGGACGACGAACTGCGGCGGCTGCGGGGCGCGAAGGCCGCGATGGTCTTCCAGGACCCGCTGTCGTCCCTGGACCCCTACTACGCGATCGGCGACCAGATCGCCGAGGTGTACCGCGTGCACACGCGCGCGTCGCGACGAACGGCACGCGCGCGTGCGGTGGAGGTGCTGGACCGGGTCGGCATTCCGGACGCCGTACGGCGATCCCGGTCCCGTCCGCACGAGTTCAGCGGCGGCATGCGCCAGCGCGCCCTCATCGCGATGGCACTGGCCTGCGAACCCCGCCTGCTGATCGCCGACGAGCCGACGACCGCGCTCGACGTGACCGTCCAGGCCCAGATCCTCGACCTGCTGCACACGCTGCGCGCGGAGACCGGCATGGGCCTGCTGCTCGTCACGCACGACGTGGGCGTCGCCGCGGGCAGCGTCGACGACGTGCTGGTCATGCGGCACGGTCGCGCGGTCGAGCAGGGGCCGGTCGCCGCGGTGCTCGGGGCGCCGGGAGAGGCGTACACCCGCGAACTGCTCGCCGCGGTACCGCGCGTGGACGCCCCGCGGGCACCTTCCGGGCCGGCCGGCGAGGTGGTCCTCGAAGCGAGGGGCCTGCGACGCGAGTTCGGCCGCGGCAGGAAGGCCTTCGCGGCCGTCGACGACGTCTCGCTGACCGTCCGCCGGGGCGAGACCCTCGGCGTCGTCGGCGAGAGCGGCAGCGGCAAGACCACCCTGGGACGGATGCTGGTCGGCCTGCTGGAGCCGACGGCGGGGGAGGTCCGCCACGACGGCCACGCACGCGTGGGCGTGAACCCGGCCGTGCAGATGGTCTTCCAGGACCCCGTCTCCTCCCTCAACCCCCGCCGCAACGTGGGCGAGTCCATCGCCGACCCCATCCGCGCGCGGGGCGAGAGGGACGAGCAGCGGATCAGGGGGCGCGTGAAGGAACTCCTGGAGCGTGTGGGACTCGAAGGGGCGCGCTACGACCGCTACCCGCACGAGTTCAGCGGCGGCCAGCGCCAGCGCGTGGGCATCGCCCGGGCGCTCGCGGCCGACCCGCGCGTCATCGTCTGCGACGAACCGGTCTCCGCCCTCGACGTCACCACCCAGGCCCAGGTGGTGGCCCTGCTCGGCGAGCTGCAGCGGGAGCTCGGACTCGCGCTGGTCTTCGTCGCGCACGACCTCGCCGTCGTACGCCAGGTCAGCGACCGCGTCGCCGTGATGCGGCGCGGCCGGATCGTCGAACAGGGCCCGGCCGACGAGGTCTACGACAGCCCGCGGGACCCGTACACCCGGCAACTCCTGGCCGCCGTACCGGCACTCGATCCGCGGATCGCGGCCCGGCGCAGGGCGGAGCGCGGGGAAGTGGCCGTGACCTGACGTTCCGTGTCCGGATGATCTCTTAGCGCGACCGAACGCGACCCGCACGGGAAAGTTACGAGCGTTCACCCCTTCTGGTGGTGCGATGGACAACCGTCCGTCGCACCACCACCTTGTCCGCATACCTTCGTCCCGCTGCGAGCCGCCGGGCCAACGGCGGCTCCTCATACGGGAGATCGGGGGTGCACTCGTGCGCATAGGACTGCTTACGGAGGGTGGCTATCCGTATGTGAGCGGTGACGCCAGACTCTGGTGCGACCGGCTCGTGCGCGGGCTCGAGCAGCACGAGTTCGACATCTACGCGCTCAGCCGCAGCGAGCGCCAGGAGGACGAGGGCTGGGTCCAACTGCCACCGCAGGTCGGCAGGGTCATCACGGCCCCGCTGTGGACCGCGGGGGACGACGGCGTGGTGTACGGGCGGCGCGCGCGCCGTCGGTTCGCCGAGTCTTACGGCGAGTTGGCGACGGCACTGTGCGAAGGGGGAGTCGGCGACGCCTCGGGGGAGTCGTCGGCCACCGAGGCGGACCGTTTCGCCAACGCCCTGTACGGACTCGCCGAACTCGCCCGCGACGAGGGCGGGCTGGTCGGCGCGCTCCGCTCCGAGACCGCCGTACGGGCCCTGGAGCGCGCCTGTCGTGCGCCCGGCGCCCGGCAGACAGCGCGCGCGGCGCGGGTACCGGAGCTGCTCGCCGTGGCCGGACACCTGGAGCGCGCCCTGCGCCCCCTGTCGCTCGACTGGTACGAGGACGACGGCCTCGGCGCGGTCGACCTGTGCCACGCGGCCTCCGGCGGCCCGGCCGCCCTGCCCGGCCTCCTCGCGCACCACTTCTGCGGTGTGCCGCTGCTGGTCACGGAGTACGGCGTACGACTGCGCACGCACTACCTGGCCGACACCGAGTCCCCGCCCGCCGTACGGAGCCTGCTCACCGCCTTCCACGGCCGGCTCGCCACCGAGACCTACCGGCGGGCGGCGGTCGTCACGCCCGGCAACACCCACGCCCGCCGCTGGCAGGAGCGCTGCGGCGCCGACCGCGCGAAGCTGCGCACGGTCTACCCGGGCATGGACGCCACCCGCTTCACTGAGGTGGGCGAGTCCGCGGACTGCGTGGACCCGGACACGCTGGTCTGGGTCGGCCGGGTCGAACCCGCCAAGGATCTGATCTCCCTGCTCCACGCCTTCGCGGAGGTCCGCAAGGAGGAGCCCAAGACCCGGCTGAGAATCGTCGGCGCGCCCACCGGCCCCGAGGGCGCGGCTTATCTCGGGCACTGCAAGGCGCTGGCCGCGCAGCTCTTCCCCGACGAGGCGGAGGGGCTGCACGCCGTGGGCGACAACCCCGTCCGCTTCGAGGAGATCGGCGGTCCCGAGGTGCCGACGCTCGCCGACGCGTATGCCTCGGGCGCGGTCACTGTCCTGTCCAGCGTCGTCGAGGGCTTCCCGATCACCCTCGTCGAGGCCATGTTCTGCGGCCGGGCCACCGTGTCCACCGACGTCGGAGCGGTTGTGGAGGTCATCGGCGGCACGGGTCTCGTCGTCCCGCCCCGCAACCCGAAGGCGCTCGCGGAGGCGTGCGTCACGCTGCTGCGCGACCCCGAACGCCGTGAGCGCCTGGGCGCCGCCGCACGCGCCCGGGCGCTCGAACTGTTCACCGTGGAACAGAACATCACGGCATTTCACGGCATTTACCTGGAGATCGTCTCGCACACGCCGGTCCGCCGGGTCGTCCTGGACAACGCCGGCGAGCCCCTGCCCTTCGCCGCCCCAGCCGAAGCCCATGTACCCGGCCGCTGGACCGAGCACAGCACCCGCGTCGTGGCCCGGGGCGGCCCCGGCTGGGCCGCGGGGCCACCGGTCCGCGCGACGCCTCCCTTCGCCGCCCCGGAAGGAGCGACCGGATGAGCGACGTGGGACTCGACCGCCCCGGCACCCCTGGCAGCCCTGGCGCGTGGGACACCGAGTCGGGGGAGTGGCTGACGGAAACGTCGACAGGGTCGGCGCCGGGCGGTGTGGAGGACTCCGGAGTGTCCGAGGGGTCGGGGGAGTCCGAGGGCTCGGGGAAGTCCGAGGTGGCCGGCGGGTCTGAGACGTCCGGCGAATCCGAGGTGGCCGGCAACTCCGAGGTGTCCGAAGCGGCTGAGCCGGAAGACTCCGACCCGCACACGGTCGACGCCTCCGGGGAAGCAGACCCATACGCCCCGTCGGCGCCCACCCCGCGAGCCCCCGAGATCTCCACCGGCCTCAAGCCCACCAGCACCGGCCCCGCCCGCCGTTCAGCCGCCGACCCGGTGAAGGCCCTGATGCACCGTCACCGCGAGCTGTGCGCACGGGCCGTCGACCCCCTGGAGATCGCGGCCGGCCTGGAGGCCCACGGCGTCACCGACCGCACCGCCGTCCGCTTCCGGCACCGGGACGTCTTCTCCCTCGCCGAGGAGATGTACGCCCGCGTCCCGAGGGACGGCGAGACGACCCCGCCGCCCACGGTGGAGCAGACCTCCGGGCCCCGCGCCGACTGGGCCCTGCTCACCCTCCTCTCCGGCGCCCTCTGCGCGGCCACGGTGACCGGCATCCACCTCACCGACGGCCAGTCCCGGCTGGTCGCCGCCCTGGTGGGCTTCCTGGCCGTGTCCCTGGCCGTGCGCGCGGCCCTGTCCCGCGGTCCCCTCGCCGCACCCGACCGCGCACCCGCCACCGGCACCTCCACCTGGACGTACTGGCTCCTCGCCTACGCCACCCTCGGCGACGGCCTCCTCGCCGCGGCCGTGACCGGTGGCCCCGACGCCCTGCCCACCGGCGCCGCCGACGCTGCCTGGCCCACGACCACGGCCCCCCTCCTCGCCCTCACCCTGTCCTGCGTCCCGGCGGCCTGGTCCGCCCACCTCTTCGCGGCCCGCGCCCGCCGCAAACTGGCCGTCAGCCGCGGTCTGGAGGACTTCGCGGCCTCCGTACGCCCCCTGCTGCTGGGCACGTTCGCCCTGTACCTGTGTGCCCTGACGGCTCTGTCGGCCCTGTCCTCCGCCGCCGTGGCCGAACCAGCCGCCCTCCCACAGATCATCGCTCTGGGCGCTCTCCTCTTCCTCGCCCGCCTCCTCACCGTCCACGGTTTCACCCACGCCCCCGGGGTGGTTCTCACCGCCGCGGCCACGGCCCAGGGCACCGCCCTCGCGGCGGCTTTCGCCTCCCGTCTGCCGGGCTGCGGCTTCCTGGCCGCACCGGTGGACGCCCTGGTGGACCTCTGGGGCGCGGGCGGCATCCAGACCCTCTCCTGCGGGCTCGGCGCCCTGGCCCTGCTGATCCACGGGGCCCGCAAGCTGACGAGGGCGTCAGCCCACGCCCAGGCGGAGGACCCGTGCTGACCCGCCCCCGAGCCACACACCCGCCGTAGGCGCGGCCTCCCAGTCGCCATGGGCGAGAGCGGCCCCCGCCGTGGGCGCGGCCTTCCACCCACGGTGGGAGAACCGCCCCGCCGCCCCGCCGACCCGCACACACCGCCGCAGGCATCCGCTCCGGCCTCCGCCGCAGGCAACCGCTCCGGCCCCGCCGCAGCAACCCTCCGGTTCCGCCGGAGGCAACCGCAAGCCCTCCCGAAGGAGAACCCGCAATGACCACCTCCCGACCCCCCAAGGCCCCGGGAGCAGCCCGATGAGAGTCCTGCTGATCGGAGCCAACGGCTACCTCGGCCGCTTCGTCGCCGACCGTCTGCTCGCCGACCCCGCCGTCCAGCTCACCGCCCTCGGCCGCGGTGACGACGCCGACGTCCGCTTCGACCTCGCGTCCGGCAGCCCAGGCGCCCTCACCCGCTTCCTCGACGCGGTCCACCCGGGCGTCGTCGTCAACTGCGCCGGCGCCACCCGCGGCGGTGCCCGCGAACTCACCCGCCACAACACGGTCGCCGTCGCCACCGTCTGCGAGGCCCTGCGCCGCAGTGGCTGCGGAGCGCGTCTGGTGCAGATCGGCTGCGGTGCCGAGTACGGGCCCAGCCAGCCCGGCTCCTCCACGGCTGAGGACGCCGTCCCCCGCCCCGGCGGCCCGTACGGCGTCAGCAAACTCGCCGCCACCGAACTGGTCCTCGGCTCCGGCCTGGACGCGGTCGTCCTGCGCGTCTTCTCACCGGCCGGCCCCGGCACCCCCGCGGGCTCACCGCTCGGCCGTCTCGCCGAGGCCATGCGCCGCGCCATGCAGTCCGGCGACGGCGAACTCAAGCTCGGCGGACTCGGCGCCCAGCGCGACTTCGTCGACGTCCGCGATGTGGCCCGCGCCGTCCACGCGGCCTCGCTCTCCGCCGCACAGGGCGTCATCAACATCGGCTCGGGCCGAGCCGTCCGCCTCCGCGACGCCGCCGCCGTCCTGGCCCGGGTCGCCGGATACGGCGGCGCCCTCCACGAACTCGACGGCCCTCCCGGCCCGCTGAGGGCGACCATCGGCCACCCCCGCTCGGACCCCGACCACGCGGCACCCGTCGCGTACCCGTACCCGGACGGCTGTGGCAGCTGGCAGCAGGCCGATGTGCGCACCGCGCGCGACCGGCTCGGCTGGCGCCCCCGCATCAACCTCGAAGAGTCCCTCGCCGACATCTGGATGGAGGCGGCATGCCGCATCTGACCAGCACGAAGACAAGCACGTCGAGCACCGAGCTGCGCACCGGCCTCGGCGTCCCCGGCTTCGCCCACCCTCTGGTCGCCCCCGCCGAATGGGCCGAACTGGCCCGCCCCGGCACCCCCGTGCACTGGGTCGTCCTCGACGTCGCCGAGGGCCCGGGTGCCCGCCCCGACCCGCACTGCCTCGAAGCGGCCGGCCGGCTGCGCAACGCGGGCGTCCGCGTCCTCGGCCACCTCGACAGCGCCCACGGGACCCGCACCTACGCCGAGACGGTCTCCGAGGCCCAGCGCTACATCGACTGGTACCAGGTCGACGGCTTCCTCCTGGACCGCTGTCCCACCGAACGCGCCGCGCTCCCCGAGGTCCGCCGCACCGTCACCACGCTCCGCGCCGTCCGTGACGATGCCCACATCGTCCTCGGCCACGGCACCCATCCCCACCCCGGTTACGCCGAGAACGCCGACCAGTTGGTCACCTTCTCCGGTTCCTGGAGCGACTACCGCTGGTCGCAGGTGGCCGAGTGGACCGCCGACTACCCGCCCGACCGCTTCTGCCACCTCGTCCACGGGGTGCCCGGCCCACACCTGGAGGAGGCGCTGCGGATCGCCCGCTGGCAGGGCGCCGCCACGATCTGGTTCACCGACCGCACGGACCACGGCGGCCGTGTCGACCCCTGGGAGACCATGCCCGGCTACTGGGACGAGATCGTCTCGCGGATCGGAACGGGTGTCTCGGAATGAAGAAGGCCGTGGCAGTGTTACGGGGAGAACAACTGTAGTGATTGACCGACCAACGGAGTCCCCGTGTCGCTGCCACCCCTGGTCGAGCCCGCTGCCGAGCTCACCGTAGACGAGGTCCGCAGGTACTCCCGCCACCTGATCATCCCCGATGTCGGGATGGACGGGCAGAAGCGGCTGAAGAACGCCAAGGTGCTCTGTGTGGGCGCCGGCGGCCTGGGCTCGCCGGCGCTGATGTACCTGGCCGCGGCGGGCGTCGGCACGCTCGGCATCGTGGAGTTCGACGAGGTCGACGAGTCGAACCTGCAGCGCCAGATCATCCACAGCCAGGCCGACATCGGCCGCTCCAAGGCCGAGTCCGCCCGCGACTCCGTCCTCGGCATCAACCCGTACGTGAACGTGGTCCTTCACGAGGAGCGGCTCGAGGCCGACAACGTGATGGACATCTTCAGCCAGTACGACCTGATCGTCGACGGCACCGACAACTTCGCGACCCGCTACCTGGTCAACGACGCGTGCGTGCTGCTCAACAAGCCGTACGTCTGGGGCTCGATCTACCGCTTCGACGGCCAGGCCTCCGTCTTCTGGTCCGAGCACGGTCCCTGCTACCGCTGCCTCTACCCGGAGCCCCCGCCCCCCGGCATGGTCCCCTCCTGCGCCGAGGGCGGCGTGCTGGGCGTGCTGTGCGCGTCCATCGGCTCCATCCAGGTCAACGAGGCCATCAAGCTCCTCGCGGGCATCGGCGAGCCCCTTGTCGGCCGTCTGATGATCTACGACGCCCTGGAGATGCAGTACCGCCAGGTCAAGGTCCGCAAGGACCCGAACTGCGCGGTCTGCGGCGAGAACCCGACCGTCACCGAGCTCATCGACTACGAGGCCTTCTGCGGCGTCGTCTCCGAGGAGGCCCAGGAGGCGGCCGCCGGCTCGACGATCACTCCCAAGCAGCTCAAGGAGTGGATCGACGACGGCGAGAACATCGAGATCATCGACGTCCGCGAGATCAACGAGTACGAGATCGTCTCCATCCCGGGCGCCAAGCTGATCCCCAAGAACGAGTTCCTCATGGGCACCGCCCTGGAGGGCCTTCCGCAGGACAAGAAGATCGTCCTGCACTGCAAGACGGGTGTCCGCAGTGCGGAAGTCCTCGCGGTCCTGAAATCCGCGGGCTTCTCCGACGCCGTCCACGTCGGCGGCGGCGTGATCGGCTGGGTCCACCAGATCGAGCCGCACAAGCCGGTCTACTAGTCCCACGGCTTCCCGGGAGGGGCTCGGCACCACGTGTGCCGGGCCCCTTTCCGCTACCCGCGCAGGGCGCAGACCTTGCCGTCCTTCGGCACCGTGCCCTTCAGCAGATACGCGTTCACCGTGGAGTCCACACAGTCGCTCCCGTTCCCGTACGCCCCGTGTCCCTCGCCCTTCCAGGTGAGCTCCACACCGACCCCCCTGCCCAACTCGTCCGCCATCCTCCGGGCACCTTCGTACGGCGTCGCCGGGTCGCCCGTGTTGCCGATCACCAGGACCGGTGCCGCACCGGGCGCGCTCACCTCCGGGGTCTCGTACTGCCCGGGCACCGGCCAGTCGTGGCACCAGCCGGCCGCGTCCCAACCGAGGAAGGGGCCGAACACGGGGGAGATCCTCTCGAACTCGGGCAGCAGCTTCTTCGCCTGCGTGAGGCTGGGCCGCTGCTTGTCGTCCAAGCACGATATGACCCGTTGGGCCTGCGGGAGCAGGCCGTAGCGGCCCGAGGAGTCCCGTTCGTTGTAGCCGTCGGCGAGCGCCAGCAGTTCGGAGCCGTCCCCCTGCTCGGCGGTGTCGAGCGCGCTGGTCAGCGAGGGCCAGCTGTCCTGGCGGTACAACGGCCAGACGATGCCGGTGAACGCGAGGACCTGGGTCAGCTTCCGCCCGGAATAGGTGTCCAACGGGCGCGCGTCGATCCGATCCACCAGGTCCGCGATCTTCCGGGTGCCCCGTGCGGGGTCCTGACCGGTGGACCTGAGGTAGTTGTCGAGCGCGCGCTGGAAGCCCCGGGCCTGGTTCTCACGGTGGGCCACCAGGTCGGCGCTCGGGTCGACGACCGCGTCGAGCGCCAGCCGCCCCACGTTCTCCGGGAACAGGTGGGCGTAGACGCCGCCGATCTCGGTGCCGTACGAGATGCCGAAGTAGTGCAGCTCGCTGTCGCCGAGGACCTGGCGCATCAGGTCCATGTCCCGTGCGGTGTCGGTGGTCGAGACGTGTGCCAGGAGGTCGCCCGCGTCCTTCTCGCAGCCCCGGGCGAAGTCGGTGGCGTCCCTGAGGTACGCCCGCTCCTCGGCCGGGGTGTCAGGAGTGGGGTCCACCGCCTCGGCCACCTGCGTCTCCTTGTCACTGCGACAGCGGACGCCTTCGCTGGCACCGACCCCGCGCGGGTCCCAGCTCACCAGGTCGTACCGCTCGCGCAACAGGGAGACGGTGGCGGCGTACCCGGGCAGTCCGGCGACGCCCGAGGCGCCGGGGCCGCCGAAGTTGAACAGGAGCGAGCCGATGCGCTCCCCGCCGCGCGCCTTGGAGCGGATCAGTGCGAGGTCGATCGTCTCGCCTCCCGGCCTCGACCAGTCGAGCGGCACCTCCAGCGTCGCGCACTGCCAGTCCCTGCCGGGCGCGGAGGAGTCCGCGGTGGCCTTGCAGCGCTCCCAGTCGGGCTGCTGCGAGGTCAGTGCGGCGGGCAGCGCCTTCGCGCCGGTCGTGCTGGGCCTCGCGCTGCCCGATCGCTCGTCCGCCGCCCCGCCGCCGGACGAGCCGCCGCTGCACCCGGCCACCAGCAGCGCGGCAGCGGCGGTCGCAGCCGCCCACCGTACGAAACGCCCCATTCCAGTCCCCCTCCCAAGCCGTCCGTGTCGAGCCACGAACGTCGGTCCGGCCATGGTAGGCCGATCACGGGACACTCGCCCGAGCCTGTGGATAACCATCTGACCAGCGGTTTCGTGGAGGCTTAGTCGACCGTGCGCTACGAGCAGACGGTCCCGGCCGCCGGTACCTTCCCGGTGAGGAGATAGCCGTTCACGGCGTCCTGGACGCACTTGTTCTTGCTGTCGTACGACCCGTGCCCCTGCCCCTTGTACGTCAGCTCGACGCCGACACCTTCACCGAGCGCCTGCACCATCTTGCGGGCACCCTCGTACGGGGTCGCCGGGTCGCCGGTGTTGCCCACGACCAGGATCGGCGCCGAGCCGGCGGCGCTCACGTCGGGATGGTCGGCGGCTCCCGCCACGGCCCAGTCGGTGCAGGTCACCATCGACCAGGCCATGAAGTCGCCGAACAGCGGCGACGCGGCACGGAACGCGGGCAGCTTCCGCTCGACCTCGGCGGCGGTGTACCGGGGCTTGTCGTCGGCGCAGTTGATGGAGATGTTGGCCGCGGCGAGGTTGCTGTACTCGCCGTTCTCGCTGCGCCCGTTCATCGAGTCGGACAACAGCATGAGGACCCTGCCGTCACCTTCGTACGCCTGCTCCAGGCCCTCGGTCAGGTACTCCCAGAAGTCCTTCGAGTACAGGGCCTGCGCGATGCCGTTGGTCGCGGCGGTCTGGGTCAGCACCCGCTGCCCGATGCCGGGGAGCGGCGTCCCGTCGAGGTCGGCCAGGAGTTTCGCGATGCGGTTCCTGACGTCCTGCGCGGTGTCGCCGACGGGGCAGTCCGTGGGCTGTGACGTGCAGTCCTCGGCGAAGTTGTCGAGCGCGAGCTGGAAGCCCTCGGCCTGCCCGAGCGAACCCTGTTCGCTGTTCTGCGTCGGGTCGACGACCGCGTCGAAGACAGCGCGCCCCACGTGCTTGGGGAACAGGTGGGCGTAGACCCCGCCGAGTTCGGTGCCGTACGAGATGCCGAAGTAGTACAGCTTGCCGTCGCCGAGGACCTGGCGCATCAGGTCCATGTCGCGGGCGGCGTCGGTCGTGCGCACACGCGGCAGCATCTTCTTGGAGTTCTCCTCGCAGGCCGCGTTGAACTCCCTGGTGTTGTCCAGCAGTGTGGCGCGTTCGGCGGCGTCGTCCGGGGTCGCGTCCTGTTCGAAGTACACGTCGAGCTGCGGGTCGTTCAGGCACTCCACCGGGGCGCTGCGGCCGACCCCGCGCGGGTCGAAGCTCACCAGGTCGTAGCGGGTGCGCAGCTTCGCGTAGTCCGAGCCGAAGGCGGGCAGCGTGGTGACCCCTGAACCGCCGGGGCCGCCGAAGTTGAAGACGAGCGAGCCGATGCGCTTGCCCTCGGCGCCACTGGCCTTGGCCCGGATCAGCGCGATGTCGATCCTGTCGCCCTTGGGCTCGGCCCAGTCGAGAGGAGCCTTGAGGGTGGCGCACTGCCACTCGGCGCCGCCCGGCAGCGGTGAAGGGGCGTCACCGCCGCCCTCGGCCCGGGAGGGAGCCGGGCAGTCCTTCCAGTTCAGCTTCTGGGCCGACAGGTCCTCGTCCTGGGAGTCACCGCCGCAGCCCGCCAGCGAGGCGGCCAGCAGAAGGGCGGTGGCGACCAGGGCGGCGGCGCGCAGTCGAGGGGGATTCGGCATGAACCCATCCTGCGCTCGCGCGCGGGAGGACGCTCGGGGCGCGAGCCGTAAGAGGTACCTGTCACGGCAAGGGCCGTGCGGGCTACAGGGCGCCCTTCCGGGACAGCTGGTTGAAGGCCAGCCAGCCCGGCAGCACCGGCAGCCACAGCGTCAGCAGACGGAACAGCAGGACGGCCGGTGCGGCCACCTCCTTGGGGAGCCCCACGGCGATCAGGCCGACCGTCAAGGTGGCCTCCACGGCGCCCACACCGCCCGGTGTCGGGGCCGCGGAACCGAGCGCGTTGCCGGCGAGGAAGACGACGGCGACGCTGGCGATGCTGAGCGAGGCGCCCTCGCTGCCGAAGGCGCGGATGGAGGCGTCCAGGCACATCACGAAGCAGGCCGTCAGCAGCAGCATGCCGCCGATGCCGGTGATCAGCTTCTGCGGCCGCTGGAGCACGTCCAGCATGCGCGGCACGACACCCGCGAACAACGACCTCACGCGCGTGACGACGAACTTCCTGAGGAACGGCACCGAGGTGACCACGAGGACGAGCACCGCCACCGTCAGCAGACCCGCGATGACGGTTCGCGAAGGCGACAGCGACGGCGTCTTCTCGGTACCGGTCAGGTAACCGAAGGACAGCAGCATCAGGATGTGGCAGCCGAGCCCGAACAGCTGCGAGGCGCCGACACTCGCCACCGCGAGCCCCGGCCGCACCCCCTGGCGTTGCAGGAATCGCGTGTTGAGCGCCACACCGCCGACCGCGGCCGGTGCGACGATCTTCACGAACGAACCGGCGACCTGGGCCGCCACCGTCCGCAGGAACCCCACCCGCTCGGGCACGAAGCCCAGCAGTGCCATGGCCGCGGCGAAGTAACTGCACGCGGAGAACAGCACGGCGGCGGCGACCCAGCCCCACTCGGCGTTCTCGATGAGCGGCCCGAACTCGATGTGGGTGAGCTGTGTCAGCAGGAAGTACGCGCCGATGGCACCCGCGATGAAGCTGATCAGTGTGCGCGGCTTCACCCGCTCCAGGCGAGCCGGCTCGACCGGCGCCTGCGGCCTGATCAGCAGCACCTGATGGCGGATCTGCGTCAGCAGGTCCTCTTCGCGCGACTCCTCGATGGCCTCGTCGATGGCCCGCTTCTCCGCCCGGGCCTCCGCCTTCTCGGCCTTCTTGTCCGGCTTTTCGAGTACGGGCCTGGCGTTCTCCGGCGTTTCCTCCAGACGGGCCTGCTTGGCCTGCTGGGACGCCTCCAGGACGGCCTCGCGCTCGCGCTGGGCCCGCTCCCGGGCCAGTCGGCGCAGCGTCGCGCGCGTGGAGCGCGTCAGCGCGATCGGCTGGAGCATCGGCAGACAGTCGGCCACCGTGTCGGGGCCGAGGATGCTGACCGCCGAGGCCACCGCGCGCTCCGCGCCCGCCAGCAGCCCCAGGGTCGTCACCAACTGGGCGACGTCCATGCGCAGCAGCAGGGTGCTGGCCGCGATCTCACCGCCGCGCAGATCGGTCAGGATCACCGCGCCGGAACGATCCACCAAGATCGCGTCACCCGCGAGCCTGCGGTGCGCGATGCGCCGCGACTGCAGCGCCTGCACCTGACGCCAGGTGTTGCGCAGCAGTTCGTCGGTGATCTCGTCCTCGGCCAGCGATTCGAGCGTGCGCCCGCCGGTGTGCTCGTAGACGAGCATCACGGCGTCGGGGCCGAGTTCGGAGGTGGCGATCAGCTTCGGCGCGTTGGCACCGGCCGCGATCGCCGCGTAGGCGAGCAGCGCCTCCTGCTCCAGCGCCTGTCTGAGCGACTGGAGGCTGCTGCGGGTGGCGAAGCCGCGCAGGGTGAGGTTGCGCCACACGCGGTAGAAGAAGCCCTGCGCCTGCTGCTCCCGGTCGACCACCGTCACGTCCAGCGGCGGGCCGTCCTCCAGGGTGACGAAGTAGCGTCGGCCGCGGTCGCCGTTCTCCGCGGTCTCCGAGGCCTCCTCGCGGGCCGCGCTGACCGGGTGGAAGCCGACGGTCCGCAGGCCCGCGATCAGCGTCCGCCCGGTGGGCCGGACATTGGGCGAGCCGACCGCGTACAGCGTCCCGTAGGCGACCGTCCAGCCGATCAGCACCGTCAGGATGATCGAGAACGGTGTGGTGTAGCCGGTGACGAGCATCGAGAACGCGTCGAGCGTCAGCACGATCCACAGCACCGCCCGCCAGCGCGGCCTGCGGGACATGCCGACGGCCGTCATATAGGCGATGACGGGCGCCAGATAGCCGTGCACGGGGTCGGTGAGGGCGTGGACGTCGCCGGGGGAGGGCTGGGTGAGCGCCTCCTGGATCGAGCCGGGCGCGCCCTTGGCGACCCACAGGTCGGTGGCGAGCGTCACACCGTGGGCGAGGACCGCGGCGAGCACACCGTCGGCGATCCGCAGTCCGTCGCGCTTGATCAGGCGTTCGATCGCGAACGCGACCGGGACCAGGAGGATCGCGATGCTGGAGGCGAGACCGGCGATCTTGATGAGCAGGTCGGGCGCCTGCCCGGTGCCCTTGTTGATGTCCTGTTCGAGTCCCGAGGTGGTGCCGTGCGCGAACGCGGCGATCGCGAGCAGCACCACGACGGCCAGCACGCCGACCAGCAGCCGCATCAGATCGGAGGGCCGGTGCACGCGCGCGGGGAGCAGTGGCTCGTCGCTCTCGACCTCGTCGACGTGCACTTCTTCGGCGTCGGCGGTGTCGGGGCGCGACGAAGCGTCAGAGGTGCTCTCGGCGTCCTCCGGGTGCACACCCTGTGGCTTCATCGTCTCTTCTTGATCTCGTATCACCAGTCACCGCCCGCACGATGGTGGCATGCTCCACCGACACACCGGGGTGTCAGGGTGCACATGCGGGGGCGCACAGTCTGCCGGAAGCGCTGTCCCCGGGCGAGGGATACGCACAGTCGCGAGCCCGTCACATTGTCGGTGGGGTGGTGCAGGATGGGGCGGATGAGCGAGCAGAGCCTTCCTCAGGACGCCCACCCGGAGTACGTGGACGCGCTGCCGGACTACGCCGAGCGGGTCCTCGACGTGGCCGAGCGCATTCCGCCCGGGCGCGTCATGACGTACGGCGACGTCGCCGAATGGCTGGAGGAGGGCGGCCCCCGCCAGGTCGGCCGGGTCATGGCCCTGTACGGCGGATCCGTTCCCTGGTGGCGGGTTGTCCGCGCGGACGGCGTCCTGCTCCCGGGGCACGAACTGCGGGCGCTCGACCGGTACCGCGCCGAGGGCACGCCCCTGAAAGAGGCGAGCAGGGCCGCCGAGGGCCATCTGCCGCGTCTCGACATGAGACGGGCGCGCTGGGACGGCGGCGGCCGTGCGGAGGGTCACACCTGACAGCTTCCGCCATCCGACGGGCCCGGGACCACACAGAGGCTCGTACGGGGGAAACAGGGCACGTCTGTGGCATGCCGTACGTTCGTGGGGTGAGGGACGTACGGGTCGCGTGGGCCGCATGGGTCGCGCGGGAAGAAGCGGAAGCCCTGCTTCCGCACTCGGCGTCGGCGTAGCGTCGGCTGCACGCGTCCCCCTCACCCCCCGTCCACCGCCCTCCACGTGCGGCGGGCCGCCCAACAGCACACCCACCAGGACCGGCGAACCACGTGAGCTCCTCTTCCTCCACCAGGCGTCTGTCGCACTCTCAGGTGCGCCAGGGGAACCGTGGCGCTTACCGACTGGTACGTACCCCACCGGCCCGCGTGGATCCCCCTCGTCTGGACGCCGCACAGCGCGCCGTGGTTGAGCACGGAAGCGGCCCTTTGCTCGTTCTCGCAGGTCCCGGCACCGGGAAGACCACCACACTCGTCGAGTCGGTGGCCTCACGAATCGCCCGTGGAGGGGACCCCGCGCGTGTGCTCGTGCTGACGTTCAGCCGCAAGGCGGCCGTCGAACTGCGCGACCGCATGGCCCTGCGCATAGGAGCGGCGCGCGCCCCGCAGGCGACGACCTTCCACTCGTTCTGCTACGCCCTGGTCCGCGCCCACCAGGACAGCGAGCTGTTCGTGGAGCCGCTGCGGCTGCTGTCGGGACCCGAGCAGGACGTGACCGTACGTGAACTGCTCGCCGGCCAGCCCGACCTGGAGCGGCTCGGCCTCGCGCACGTGCGCTGGCCCGACGACCTGCGCGCCTGCCTGACCACCCGCGGCTTCGCCGACGAGGTCCGCGCCGTCCTCGCCCGCAGCCGAGAACTGGGCCTCGGCCCCGGCTCCCTGGACGCCTTCGCCCGTCGTATCGGCCGCCCCGACTGGCGGGCCGCGGCCGCCTTCCTCGCCGAGTACCTCGACGTCCTCGACCTCCAGGGCGTCCTCGACTACGCCGAACTCGTGCACCGCGCGGTGCTCCTCGCCCGCCGCCCCGAGGTCGCCGAGCGACTCGCCGCCCAGTACGACGCCGTGTTCGTCGACGAGTACCAGGACACCGACCCGGCCCAGGTACGGCTGCTGCACGCCCTGGCCGGGGGTGGCCGCACCCTCGTCGCCTTCGGCGACCCCGACCAGTCGATCTACGCGTTCCGCGGCGCGGACGTCAACGGCATCCTCGACTTCCCGTACGCCTTCCCGCGCGCGGACGGCCGCAGCGCCCCCGTCGAGGTCCTGCGCACCTCCCGCCGCTCCGGCGCCGGCCTGCTGGCCGCGACCCGCCTGGTGACCCAGCGCATGCCCCTGACCCGGCTGCCGGCGGAGAAGGTCCGCGCCCACCGCGAGCTCGCCCCGGTCCGCGAGGGCGGTCGCGTCGAGGTCTTCACCTACCCGACCCCGGGCACAGAGCTGGACAACATCGCGGACATCCTGCGCAGGGCACACCTGGAGGACGGCGTGCCCTGGGGCGAGATGGCCGTTCTGGTCCGCGCGGGCTCGCGCACGATCCCGACGGTGCGCCGCGCGCTCACCGCGGCGGGCGTCCCTCTGGACATCGACGGCGACGACCTGGCCCTGCGGCACGAACCGGCGGTGGCACCGCTGCTGACGGCCCTTAGGGCGGTGGCTACGGCGGAGGCCGCGGGGAGTGCCGTAGGGCCGCCTGAAGAGGTACGGCCCGACGAGGGCGCTGCTTCTGACGAGAGCGCTGTTTCTGAGGAACGCTCGTCGGACGAGGAGGCTGCCTCGGGGACGGGGACGGGGACGGGGACGGGGACGGGGACGGGGACGGGGACGTCGGTCGACGAAGCCGCTTCTGGGCCGCGGCCGTCGGCAGGGGAAGCCGCGTCCGCCGAACCGTCGCCGGACGACGAGACCGCCCCCGAGGAGTCGCCCTCGGATGCCGGGGCGCCGCCGACGGAGGCCTGCTGGCTCGACACCGAGACCGCCCTCACCCTCCTCACCTCCCCCCTCGCCGGTATGGACGCCGCCGACCTGCGCCGCCTCGGCCGTGCCCTGCGGGACGAGGAGCGGGCCGCGGGCAACGCCCTGCCGCCGCCCTCCGACGTCCTGCTCGCGCGGGCCCTCGCCGAGCCCGAACGTCTGGCCGTGCACGACCCCGCGTACGCGCGCGGAGCCCAGCGGCTCGGCGCCCTGCTCGGCAAGGCGCGTGAGCGGCTCGCGAACGGCGGCAGCGCCGAGGAGGCGCTGTGGGACCTGTGGGAGGGCACGCCCTGGCCCGGGCGCCTGGAGCGGGCCGCCCGGCGCGGCGGCGCCGCGGGGCGCAACGCGGACCGGGACCTCGACGCCGTGTGCGCGCTGTTCGCGACCGCCGCGCGCGCGGAGGAGCGCACCGGAGGACGGGGCGCCCTGAACTTCCTGGAGGAGATCGACTCCGAGGACATCGCCGCCGACACCCTCACCCGGCGAGCCGTACGCCCCGACGCCGTACGCCTGATGACCGCGCACCGCTCCAAGGGCCTGGAGTGGCGGCTGGTGGTCGTCGCGGGCGTCCAGGAGGGCCTGTGGCCGGACCTGCGCCGCCGCGGCTCCCTCCTGGAGGCCGACCGCATCGGCCGTGACGGACTCGCCGAACCGCTCACCCCGGGCGCCCTGCTCGCCGAGGAGCGCCGCCTGTTCTACGTGGCCGCCACACGCGCGCGTGAGCGACTCGTCGTCACGGCGGTGAAGGCACCGGCCGACGACGGCGACCAGCCCTCCCGCTTCCTGACCGAACTCGGCGTCGAACCCAAGGACGTGACCGGCCGCCCGCGCCGCCCCCTGTCGGTCGCCGCCCTGGTCGCCGAACTCCGCGCCACCACCGTCGACCCGCGCGTCTCCGACACCCTGAGGGAGGCCGCCGCCCGCCGGCTGGCCCGGCTCGCCGCCCTCGCCGACGAGGACGGCCGCCCGCTCGTCCCCTCGGCCCACCCCTACCGCTGGTGGGGCATGTTCGAGCCGACCGAGTCCAAGGTGCCGCTGCGCGACCGCGACCAGCCCGTCGTGCTCTCCGGCAGCGCCCTCGACCAGCTCGCCAACACCTGCGCCCTGCAGTGGTTCCTGGGCCGCGAGGTGAAGGCCGACGCGCCCGCGACGGTCGCCCAGGGCTTCGGCAACGTCGTGCACGTCCTCGCCGACGAGGTCGCCTCCGGGCACACCCCCGCCGACCTAGCCGTCCTCATGGAGCGCCTCGACTCCGTGTGGAACGCGCTCGCCTTCGACGCGCCCTGGAAGTCGGCGCAGGAGAAGGAGAACGCGCGCGTGGCGCTCGAACGCTTCCTGAAGTGGCACGTCATGGACCGCACCGGCCGCACACCGGTGGCCAGCGAGCACGACTTCGACGTCACCCTTGAAGCGGGCGAGGTCGAGGTGCGCATCCGCGGCCAGATGGACCGCGTCGAGGCCGACGCCGAGGGGCGCGCGTACGTCGTCGACTTCAAGACCGGCAAGCAGCCCGTGAGTTCCGCCGAAGTCGAACACCACCCCCAGCTCGCCGTCTACCAGCTCGCCGTCCGCGAGGGCGCCGTCGACGAGGCCTTCGACGGCGTGCGGCCCGAGCCGGGCGGCGCCGAACTCGTCCAACTGCGCCAGGGTGCCCCCAAGCGGGACGGCGGCGAGACCCTGCCCAAGGTCCAGGTACAGGAACCGCTGGAGGGGGAGTGGGTCGGTGACCTGCTCGCCACAGCGGCCGGCAAGGTCCTCGACGAACGGTTCACGCCGAACGCCGGCCAGCACTGCACCCACTGCGCGTTCCGGGCCTCGTGCAGTGTCCGGCCGGAGGGACGGCACGTCGTGGAGTGAGGTGAGCATGCCGGTGTGATCAGTCGCACCACATGTGCTGACCTGCGCGTCCTCCGGCCCGAAGGGCGATTCGTCCTCCGCTGTCAGTGCGCGCCGCTAGCCTCTGCGACATGGCCGCCCGTATCACCGATCCCGATCAGCTCAAGGAGCTCCTCGGCATCCCGTTCACCCCGGAGCAGACGGCCTGCATCACCGCGCCGCCCGCCCCGCAGGTGATCGTGGCCGGTGCCGGCTCGGGCAAGACGACGGTGATGGCGGCACGCGTGGTCTGGCTGGTCGGCACCGGCCAGGTCGCCCCCGAACAGGTCCTCGGCCTCACCTTCACCAACAAGGCCGCAGGCGAACTCGCCGAGCGTGTCCGCAAGGCACTCGTCAAGGCGGGCGTCACCGACCCCGACGTGATCGACCCGGACAACCCTCCGGGCGAACCCGTGATCTCCACCTACCACGCCTTCGCGGGCCGCCTGCTGACCGACCACGGCCTGCGCATCGGCCTGGAGCCGACCTCCAGGCTGCTCGCCGACGCCACCCGCTACCAGCTCGCCGCGCGCGTGCTGCGCGAGGCTCCCGGCCCCTACCCCTCCCTGACCCGCTCCTTCGCCGACCTGGTCAGCGATCTGCTCACCCTCGACGCCGAACTCGCCGAGCACCTGGTCCGCCCCGAGCAGGTGCGGGCCCACGACGCCGAGCTGCTGCTGACCCTTCAGGGCGCCAAGCTCACCAACGACGCCCTGCGCAAGGTCCCCGAGACGGCCGCCGCCCGCCGTGAACTCGCCGAACTGGTCGTCCGCTACCGCGCTGCCAAACGCGAACGCGACCTGCTGGACTTCGGCGACCAGATCGCCCTGTCCGCCCGCCTGGCGGGGATCCCTGAGGTGGGCCGCATCCTGCGCGACGAGTTCAGGGTGGTGCTGCTCGACGAGTACCAGGACACCTCGGTCGCCCAGCGCGTCCTGCTCGCGGGCCTGTTCGGTGAGGGCACCGGCCACCCGGTCACCGCCGTCGGCGACCCCTGCCAGGCCATCTACGGCTGGCGCGGAGCCTCCGTCGCCAACCTCGACGACTTCCCCCAGCACTTCGCCCACCCCGACGGCCGCCCCGCCACCCGCCAGTCGCTCAGCGAGAACCGCCGCAGCGGCGGCCGCCTCCTCGACCTCGCCAACGACCTCGCCGAACCCCTGCGCGCCATGCACGCGGGCGTGGAAGCCCTACGTCCGGCCCCCGGTGCCGAGCGCGACGGCATGGTCCGCTGCGCCCTCCTGCCCACGCACGCCGAGGAGATCGACTGGCTCGCGGACTCCATCGCCCATCTCGTACGGACCGGGAAGGCGCCCGGCGAGATCGCCGTCCTGTGCCGCACGGCGACCGACTTCGCCGAGATCCAGGGCGCCCTCGTCGAGCGGGACGTCCCGGTGGAGGTCGTGGGCCTCTCGGGCCTGCTGCACCTGCCCGAGGTCGCCGACCTGGTCGCCGTCTGCGAGGTTCTCCAGGACCCCGGCGCCAACGCCGCCCTGGTCCGCCTGCTGACCGGCCCGCGCTGGCGCATCGGCGCCCGCGACCTCGCCCTCCTCGGCAGGCGCGCCAGGCGTCTGGTGTCCCACGCGCGCGTGGACGGCGACGACGACCCCGACCGCCGGCTCGCCGCGGCCGTCGAGGGGGTCGACCCGGCCGAGGTGATATCGCTCGCCGACGCCCTGGAGACCTTCCTGGAGACACCCCTCTACAGCGGCGACGAGGACGACGACGGGCTGCCCTTCTCGCCGGACGCGCGCGTGCGGTTCGCGCGCCTGGCCGCAGAACTGCGCGACCTTCGCCGCTCGCTCGCCGACCCCCTGATGGACGTCCTGCACCGCGTCCTGGCCGTCACCGGCCTGGAGGTCGAACTGTCGGCGTCCCCGCACGCGTTGGCCGCCCGCCGCCGCGAGACCCTGTCCAACTTCCTCGACATCGCCGCCTCGTTCGCGGCCGGGGACAACGAGGCGAGCCTCCTGGCCTTCCTCGGCTTCCTGCGCACCGCCGCCCAGTACGAGAAAGGCCTCGACAACGCCCTGCCCGGCGGCGAGAACACCGTCAAGGTGCTCACCGCGCACAAGTCCAAGGGCCTGGAGTGGGATGTCGTCGCCGTCCCCGGCCTGGTCACCGGGACGTTCCCGAGCACCCAGGGACGCGAGAAGTGGACCGCACAGGGCAAGGTGCTGCCGCACGCGCTGCGCGGCGACACCGACACCCTCCCGGACATCACCTCCTGGGACGCACGGGGCATGAAGGCCTTCCACGAGGCCATGAAGGACCACCAGCACGCAGAGGAACTCCGCCTCGGCTACGTCACCTTCACCCGGCCCCGCTCCCTCCTGCTCGGCTCCGGCCACTGGTGGGGGCCCACCCAGAAGAAGCCCCGAGGACCGTCCGACTTCCTGAAGGCCCTGCACGACCACTGCGCGGCCGGCCACGGCGAGATCGAGGCGTGGGCCGACGAGCCCGCCGAGGACGAGGAGAACCCCGCGCTGCACAGCCGGACCGAGGACCAGGTCTGGCCCCTCCCCCTGGACGACAGGGCCCTGGCCCGACGCCGGGCGGCCGCCCGGACGGTCCTGGACCACCTGGAGGACCTCGCCGCCCACACGCACGCCCACCCCCCGGCCGTACACGAGCCGGACACCTACGACGACCCGGACTGGCCCCCGCCGCCCGACGACGAGCCGCCGTACGCCGAAGGGCCGCCCTTCGAGGACGAGATCGTCGGGGCGCACGTCTCCGAGGAGGAGGACTGGGACACCTTCACGACGGACCGCCCGGCCGTCCCGCACCAGGCCACCGCCCCGGAGCTCCCCACCACTCGGGCGCGCCCCCACCCCGCGGAACGGGAAACCCTCACCCCCGAGGAGGCCCGCGCCGTCGCCTCGTGGGACCGCGACCTCGACGCCCTCACCGGCGAACTCCTGCGCGCGCGGGAGGCCGTCACCGACGTACCCCTGCCCGCGTCGCTGACCGCGTCCCAGGTGCTCCGCCTGGCCGCCGACCCCGACGGGCTCGCCCAGGAGCTCGCGCGCCCCATGCCGCGCCCTCCGCAACCCGCCGCACGTCAGGGCACCCGGTTCCACGCCTGGGTCGAGGCCCGCTTCGAAGCCCTGACCCTGCCGATGCTGGAACCGGAGGACCTGCCCGGCAGCGACGCCGAGATCGCCGACGAACGCGACCTGGAAGCCCTCAAGGACGCCTTCGAGCGCACCGAGTACGCCCACCGCACCCCTTACCGCCTGGAGACACCCTTCCAGCTGGCCATCGCGGGCCGCGTGGTCCGGGGCCGCATCGACGCCGTGTACCGGCAGCGTGACGGCGACACCACGACGTACGAGATCGTCGACTGGAAGACCGGCCGCACCCGCACCGCCGACCCCCTCCAGCTCGCCGTGTACCGGCTGGCCTGGGCCGAGCGGCAGGGCGTCCCTGTGGAATCCGTCACGGCGACGTTCCTGTACGTCCGGACCGGAGACGTCGTACGCCCCAGGAATCTGCCGGACCGGGCCGCTCTGGAGCGGCTTCTCACCCAGCAACCAGGCGAGCGGTCGAACGGTCCTGCGCCGGCGAACTGTGAGGAACCGCCCACCGAGGATGTCGGTGCGGGCCGATAGGCTCATGACCATGAGCCACCCCGTTGACAGTGACGTCAGCGCTGTCCGTACGTACATCGAGCAGCACCGCGCCGCCTTCCTCGACGACCTCGCCGAATGGTTGCGCATCCCGTCCGTCTCGGCCCAGCCCGAGCACGGACCCGATGTATGCCGCAGCGCCGACTGGCTCGCCGCCAAGCTCAGGGAGACCGGCTTCCCCACGGCCGAGGTCTGGGAGACCCCGGGCGCGCCCGCCGTCTTCGCCGAGTGGCCCGCCGACGACCCCGCGGCGCCCACGGTTCTCGTCTACGGCCACCACGACGTACAGCCCGCCGCCCGCGAGGACGGCTGGGACAGCGACCCCTTCGAGCCGGTCGTCCGCGACAACCGTCTCTACGCGCGCGGGGCGGCCGACGACAAGGGCCAGGTCTTCTTCCACACCCTCGGCGTCCGCGCCCACCTCGCCACCACCGGCCGCTCCGCCCCGGCGGTGAACCTGAAGCTGCTCGTCGAGGGTGAGGAGGAGTCCGGCTCCCCGCACTTCCGCGCCCTCGTGGAGGAGCGCGCGCACCTGCTCACCGCCGACACCGTGATCGTCTCCGACACCGGCATGTGGGCCGAGGACACCCCCACCGTGTGCACCGGCATGCGCGGCCTCGCCGAGTGCGAGATCCGGCTCCACGGTCCCGACCAGGACATCCACTCCGGCTCCTTCGGCGGTGCCGTCCCCAATCCGGCCACGGCCGCCGCCCGCCTGGTCGCCGCCCTGCACGACGAGCACGCGCGCGTGGCGGTACCCGGCTTCTACGACGGCATCGTCGAACTGACCGACCGCGAACGCGAACTCTTCGCCGAGCTGCCCTTCGACGAGGAGCAGTGGCTGCGCACCGCCAAGTCGCACGCGACCCACGGAGAGAGCGGTCACACCACCCTGGAGCGCGTCTGGGCCCGCCCCACCGCCGAGGTCAACGGCATCGGCGGCGGCTACCAGGGCCCCGGCAGCAAGACGATCGTCCCGTCCTCCGCCATGGTCAAGCTCTCCTTCCGGCTGGTCGCGGGCCAGGACCCCGGCCACATCGAGAAGGCCGTCCGTGCCTGGGCAGCCGAACAGGCACCCGCCGGGATCCGCCAGGAGATCACCTTCGCCGCCGCCACGCGCCCGTGCCTGACGCCGCTGGACCACCCGGCCCTGCAGTCCGTCGTACGGGCCATGGGCCGGGCCTTCGGCAAGCCGGTCCGCTTCACCCGCGAAGGCGGCTCGGGTCCCGCCGCGGACCTCCAGGAAGTCCTCGGCGCACCCGTGCTGTTCCTCGGCATCTCCGTCCCCTCCGACGGCTGGCACGCGCCGAACGAGAAGGTCGAGCTCGACCTGCTGCTCAAGGGCGTCGAGACCGCCGCGTACCTGTGGGGTGATCTCGCCGAGCACTGGAGCCATGCGCCCTGACCGTCCCGCGCCGCCCGGACCGGCAGCGTGCGGGGCACACTGAAAGGGCCGCGCACCGCGAAGTCCCGCCGGACCCGGTCGTCCCACGCCGTACGTCCCGCCGAACCGCCCGCCGAAACAATCCGTTGCACCGGGGGAGTTGGAAGCACCCGTGACCACCTGGACCGACCACACCGCCGACCGTCCCGTCTCGCTCACCGCACCCAGCGGCATCGACCGCGCCGCGCACCACCGGCTCGACGAGGCCTGGCTCGCGGCGGCGTGGAGCCACCCCACGACCCGCTGCTTCGTGGTCTCCGACGGTCAGGTCCTCATAGACGAGACACCGGACGGCCGTACCGAACTCGTCATGACCCCGTCTTTCGAAGCCCCGCTCACCGAGGCGCACCGCTACTTCCTCGGCATCGACGAGGACGGCGTCCGCTACTTCGCCCTCCAGAAGGACTCCCTGCCGGGCCGCATCGACCAGTCCGCGCGTCCCGCCGGCCTGCGCGAGGCGGGCCTGCTGCTGTCCGCGCGCGAGGCGGGCCTGATGGTGCACGCGGTCGGACTGGAGAACTGGCAGCGCACCCACCGCTTCTGCTCCCGCTGCGGCGAGCGCACCGTCATCGCGGCGGCCGGCCACATCCGCCGCTGCCCCGCCTGCGGCGCCGAGCACTACCCGCGCACCGACCCGGCCGTGATCATGGCCGTCACCGACGACGAGGACCGCATCCTGCTCGGCCGCCAGGTGCACTGGCCGGAGGGCCGCTTCTCGACGCTGGCCGGCTTCGTCGAACCGGGCGAGTCCATCGAGCAGTCGGTGCGGCGCGAGGTCTTCGAGGAGGCCGGCATCACCGTCGGGCCGGTCGAGTACGTCGCCAGCCAGCCCTGGCCGTTCCCCTCCAGCCTCATGCTCGGTTTCATGGCCCGCGCCACCTCCACCGACATCGACGTCGACGGCGACGAGATCCACGAGGCCCGCTGGTTCTCCCGCGACGAACTCCAGGCCGCCTTCGAGTCCGGCGAGGTCCTGCCGCCGTACGGCATCTCGATCGCGGCCCGTCTGATCGAGCTCTGGTACGGCAAGCCGTTGCCGACGAGGAGCTTCGTCTGACCGCACGCACAAAAAGGCGGTTCCTGAGCTGTCTCAGGAACCGCCTCCATGACCGCGGTGCTTACGCGCCGACCTTCTGCTTCACCTGCGCCAGCGACGGGTTCGTGAGCGTCGAACCGTCGGCGAACAGCACGGTGGGAACCGTCTGGTTCCCGCCGTTCGCCTTCTCCACGAACGCCGCGGACTGCGGGTCCTGCTCGATGTTGATCTCGGTGTACGCGATGCCCTCGCGGTCCAGCTGCTTCTTCAGCCGCTGGCAGTAACCGCACCATGTGGTGCTGTACATCGTCACAGTGCCCTGCATGTCTCGAGCGCTCCTTCGGTGGTTCGGGGAAGAGGTCGTCCGGAGAGGGAACGTATGCGACCGGGGCGCCATTCCCGACCCGGGGGCCCTGGCCAGGTGACGCCGGTCGCATTAGTACGACTGCAGCTACCTGCCTGTGGACAACCGGCTCACCCGTCTCCGCCGACCTGGCAGCATGGCCGTGTGACAGCAGCAACGCACTCCACGCTCTTCCCGCGCACACCGGACTCGGCCGACGCGGTGCTCGAAGGGCTCGACCCCGAGCAGCGCGAGGTGGCCACCGCCCTGCACGGGCCGGTGTGCGTGCTGGCGGGCGCCGGCACCGGCAAGACCCGGGCGATCACCCACCGCATCGCCTACGGGGTGCGTGCCGGGATCCTCCAGCCCTCCAGCGTGCTCGCCGTCACCTTCACCAACCGCGCCGCCGGCGAGATGCGCGGACGACTGCGCCAGCTCGGCGCCTCGGGCGTCCAGGCGCGTACGTTCCACTCGGCGGCCCTGCGACAGCTCCAGTACTTCTGGCCGAAAGCCGTCGGCGGATCCATGCCCCGGCTCGTCGACCGCAAGATCCAGCTCGTCGCCGACGCGGCCGCCGCCTGCCGGATCCGCCTCGACCGGGGCGAGCTGAGGGACGTCACCGGCGAGATCGAGTGGTCCAAGGTCACCCAGACCGTGCCCTCCGAATACGCCCTCGCAGCCGCGAAGGCCGGCCGTGAGACCCCGCGCGCCTCGGCCGAGATCGCCCAGCTCTACGCCGCCTACGAGGACCTCAAGCGCGACCGCGCCGTCATCGACTTCGAGGACGTCCTGCTGCTGACCGTCGCCATCCTCCAGGACCGGCACGACATCGCCGAACAGGTCCGTTCCCAGTACCAGCACTTCGTCGTCGACGAGTACCAGGACGTCAGCCCCCTGCAGCAGCGCCTGCTGGAGCTGTGGCTCGGCCGGCGCGACAACCTGTGCGTCGTGGGCGACGCCAGCCAGACGATCTACTCGTTCACCGGCGCAACTCCCGACCACCTGCTCGACTTCCGCACCCGCCACCCCGGCGCCACCGTCGTCAAGCTGGTCCGCGACTACCGCTCCACCCCCCAGGTCGTCCATCTCGCCAACGGCCTGCTCGCCCAGGCCCGCGGCCGCGCCGCCGACCACCGGCTGGAACTGATCTCCCAGCGCCGGCCCGGCCCCGAGCCCGTGTACACCGAGTACCCTGACGAGCCCGCCGAGGCCGAGGGTGCCGCCCGCCGCATCCGGGAGCTCATGGACGCGGGCGTCCGGGCCAGCGAGATCGCCATCCTGTTCCGCACCAACTCCCAGTCCGAGACCTACGAGCAGGCTCTCGCCGACGCCGGAGTGCCCTACCAGCTGCGCGGCGCCGAGCGGTTCTTCGACCGGCCCGAGGTGCGCAGGGCCATCGTCAACCTCCGGGGCGCGGCCCGCTTCGGTGGCAACGACTCACGGCTGGACGACGCCGTCACCCTGCCCTCCCAGGTGCGTGCCGTGCTGTCGGGCGAGGGCTGGACCAGCGAGCCCCCGGCCGGCTCCGGGGCCGTCAGGGAGCGCTGGGAGTCGCTGGCCGCCCTGGTGAACCTCGCACAGGACTTCGCCGCCGCGCGGTCCGACGCCACCTTGAACGACCTCGTGGCCGAACTCGACGAGCGGGCCGGTGCCCAGCACGCCCCGACCGTCGAAGGCGTCACGCTCGCCTCCCTGCACTCGGCCAAGGGCCTGGAGTGGGACGCCGTGTTCCTTGTCGGAGTCGCCGAGGGCATGATGCCGATCACCTACGCGAAGACCGACGAGCAGATCGAGGAGGAGCGACGACTCCTCTATGTCGGCGTCACCCGCGCCCGCGAGCGTCTCCATGTCTCCTGGTCGCTCTCCCGTTCGCCCGGCGGTCGCCCCAACCGCCGCCCCAGCCGCTTCCTCGACGGGCTGCGGCCCGGCTCCACCGCCACCACGGGGCGAACCGCCGGCGGTCGTTCCGGAGGGGTCGAGCGCGGCTTCACCAGTCCCGTCGGCGCCGCGCCGAGACGCACCCAGCGCATCCCGGCGCGCTGCCGGGTGTGCGGGCGCACGCTCACCGACGCGGGCGAGCTGAAGCTGATGCGTTGCGAGGACTGTCCCTCCGACATGGACGAGGGGCTCTATGAGCGGTTGCGCGACTGGCGTGCCGTACAGGCGCAGCGCAGCGGCCAGCCGGCCTTCTGCGTCTTCACGGACAAGACGCTGATGGCGATCGCCGAGGCCGTGCCCGACGACGAGCACGAGCTGGCGCGGATCCCGGGCGTCGGCCTGCGCAAGCTCAATCGCTACGGAGCCGATGTGCTGACCATCTGCGCAGGCCAGGACGTTACGGAAGAAGAGGACGAGGACTGATTCCAACTCGTCGGAAAAATAGTTTGCGCATGCCCCAGCAATCCCCATAGGTTCTTAGCCACGGGGACGGAGGCCTTCTCGGAGGCCCCGATTCCGTGTTCTACTTGCATATCCGTCGGACAGCGGCTCGCGCCGCCGTCCCCAGAGACGCCGAGAGGAGGCGATTGAAGTGATCAGCATCAACAGCAGCAAGGCCATCAGCACCGCCAAAATGACCGATCCCTCGGTCGTCTCCACGTGCCTGCTCGGCGTTTCGAACCTGGGCACCGGTCTGTCCGGCATTCCTGCCGTCCGTCCGGCGTCCTCCATGTCTCTCGCGGTCCTTCCCGTCCGTGAGCGCAATGAGCGACCGACCAAGGCACTGGAAGCAGTAGTGGCACAGGCGCACGCCTATGCCTTTGCGGCGGCCGGTGCCGGATTCCGGAAGCAGACGACGCAGCACCACCAGATGTGGGCCTTCCGTGGGCCAGAACCCTGGAGTGATCCAGCCTGATCATCGATCAGGCCGGCGCCTTCAGGGCCGCGGAACCCCATCCGGGATCCGCGGCCCTTCTGTTTTCCCCGAACGGGGAGAGCGGAGCGAAGGGGTCTCGGGACAAGAAAAGAACCCGGTACCAAGCGACTACCGGTCCCACAGGGCCGGACCGAACAGACGAGGAAGACGAACCGTGCAACTCGAAGCGCACGCCCCGTCAGTACCGCCTTCCGAAACGATCCCCCCGCCCGGCCTCACGGAGGACTCCACCTTGATCCCGCTCACCGCGCTCACCGCGCTCGACGACGCCATCGAGAACCTCGGCGTACCCGTCCCCTGCCGTTCCTACGACCCGGAGGTCTTCTTCGCCGAGTCGCCGGCCGACGTCGAGTACGCCAAGTCCCTCTGCCGCACCTGCCCGCTGATGGAGGCCTGCCTCGCCGGCGCCAAGGAGCGGCGTGAGCCCTGGGGCGTCTGGGGTGGAGAGCTGTTCGTCCAGGGTGTCGTCGTCGCCCGGAAGCGGCCGCGTGGCCGCCCGCGCAAGAACCCGGTCACGGCATGAACATCGCAGGAACGATCGACCGCCCCCTCACGAACGACCCCACGAAGCAGGCCCCGATGAAGCCGTCCACCAGCGAGCCCGCCGGCTCCGCGATCCCAGACTTCACCACCACCGACGCGAACGACTCGCGTCAGAACAGGACCCGAGAGATGCAACTCATCCCAGAAGCCCTGGCTCGCGCGCATATGCGCGACCGGCTGCAGGAGGCCGAGCAGGAACGCCAGGCGAACCACGTGGCGACCGCCCGCCGGATGCAGCGCCGGGCCGAGCGCGCCTCCCTGCGTGCTCGCCGCGCGCTCGCCATGGCCGTCATGCAGTAACGCGAACCCGGTAGTTCCCCGCGGGGGTCGGTCCGTCCGAACGGACCGACCCCCGCGGTGCGTTGCGCGCGCCGAACCCTCGGATCCGGCGTTATCGTCGGCGGGTGACGAGTCTTCCCGGCGACGACGGCGACGGCGACGCCGAGGCGGAGCCCCTCGTGTGCGCCCGCTGCGGCATGCGGGCCAAGGGCTCACAGCCCACCTGGACCTGCTCCCTGGAGAACGGCGTCCGCCAGTACTTCTGCGACACCTGTTCCCGGGAGAACCTCAGGTCCATCGAGGGGCGGCTCGACTCGGCCTGGTGGTAGGCCGATCCGCCTCAGGCCTCTGCGGCCGTCTCCTGCTCGTCCTCGTCCTCCACCTCCGGCACGAACCCCGGAAGCCACTCCTCCAGTTCCTCGCGCAGTCGCACCGTCGCGCCCAGTTGGCACAGCACGCCGATGGTGCTGAGGGTGACCCGGTGTATCAGGAGGTAGGCCGGGGGCAGGTTGAGCTGTTTGCCCAGTTGGTGGGCGGGGGAGCGGGGATCGGCGATCCGGCCGGCCTGGCTTCGCATCCAGCCCCGGCTGAAGGTGAACTCGTCAACCTCGGCCGGTTCGATGATCGGCAGGAGGTAGTCGAGGACGGCGTCCGGGTCCAGCTCTATGGACTCCTTGACGAAGCCCTCCGCGCAGAGCAGTTCGTAGACGGCCTCCGCCTCACCGTCCAGCGTCATGCGCAGACAGGTGCCGATGGTATCCGGCAGACCGCCCGGGAGCCGGTCGACCGTGCCGAAGTCCAGGACACCCAGGCGCCAGTCCTTCTCGCCGTCAGGACCGCCGGGCAGGAGCCGGAAGTTGCCCGGGTGCGGGTCTGCGTGCAGCAGGCCGGTGCGCGCGGGGCCGGAGAAGAGAAATCGGGCCAGGAGCTGCCCGGCGCGGTCGCGCTGCTCCTGAGTGCCCTCCGAGATCACCTCCGACAGGGGGACGCCCTCGATCCACTCCGTGATCAGGACCTGCTCGCTCTGGTGGACCACGGCCGGCACCACGACGTCCGGATCGTCAGCGAACTCCTCGGCATGGGCCTGCTGGGCCTGCGCCTCCAGACCGTAGTCGAGCTCCTCCGAGACCCGGTCGCGCAACTCGGCGATCAGGGGCTTGATGTCGATGCCGGGCACCAGGGGCCCCAATAGGCGGGCGAAGCGGCCCAGTTGGGTCAGGTCGGACAGCAGGGCCTCCCCGGCCCCCGGATACTGGACCTTGACCGCCACCTCGCGCCCGTCGTGCCACACGGCCCGGTGCACCTGGCCGATCGACGCCGCCGCGGCGGGCTTGTCGTCGAACTCGGCGAACAGCTCCTGCCAGTCCTCGCCCAGCCGCTCCTCGAGCACCGTGTGCACGGTGCGGGTGGGCATCGGAGGCGCGGCCTCCTGGAGCTTCGTCAGGGCCGCGCGGTAGGGGCCCGCCACCTCCTCGGGGAGCGCCGATTCGAAGACGGACAGAGCCTGGCCGAACTTCATGGCCCCGCCCTTGAGCTCCCCGAGCACCTTGAACAACTGGTCCGCGGTGCGCTGTTGCAGCTCGCGGCCGACGATCTCCGCGGACTCGCCCACGATCCGCTTGCCGAGTCCCCAGGTGGCCCGCCCGGCGAAGCCGAGCGGGAGCGCGGCGAGTTTGGCGGTCCGGGTGACCGCCTTCCGGGGAAGATCAGACATGCGCCCTCCAGGTCCCAGCAGGCCGTGGCGCGGTTGCCTTGCGGCACAACTCCTCCGACGACCGTTGCTCTGCCATTGTCTCGTGCGCAGCCTCCTCCTTGGAGGTGTGTTCTCCCTTACCTTTCTCCGCGGCCCCGCACGGGCATGCGGGATGCGGCCAGACCGGCCGCGCATTCCAGTTCATACCGGGCAGTGAGACCTCCCAGCGGGCGCCCACACTCGACGGGACCCGGCCGTCCAGGAAGGCGAGCGCGTGCGCGGCGGCGAGACCGGCGACCGTCGTGGCCAGCGCCAGGTCACAGGGGCGCGTCGGAAGCCGTCTGCCGCCCGAACGCCACTGGGCCACCAACCGGGGCCAGGCCTGGTCGCGGTCGGTCCGCGTCTCGTGCAGACAGCCCGCGCAGCCCGTCTCGCCCGGCAGGACAAGGGGGCCGACCACTCCCGTCGCCTCGACCACACCGGCGTACAGATGAGGTGTGCCGGAGCGGACGAGCGGTTCGCCGGCGGCCGGGGCGGGCGCGTGGACGTCGACGTCGTCCCGCGGGGCGAGGACGACCAGGGAGAACCCGGGGTCGTCCGCCGTCACGGAGGCCCGGGAGCCATGGCGCTGCGGGCGTCCCGGAGCCGCCGCGGTCACCGCCCGGCGTGCGGCGGCGCCCCTCTGGTCGCCGACCGAGGTGGCGGGAAGCCCGCCCGGGGCGACGTCCCCCGGCTCGACCCGGCCGCCGTCCCGCACGTCGACCTCTCCGACGCCGGCACCCGAGAGCAGTGCGGCCAGCGCCACGCCCACCCGACCCGCCCCCCTGACCTGCACCCGCAGCGAACGCCGGGCGGCCAGGAGTCTCATCGCGTCACCCGGCTCCGACGTGGTCAGCGAGAGGGACGCCAGATCGGGCGCCAGCCGGTCCAGGACCTCCTTCTTCTCCCGCAGCGCGTCCGCGGCCGGCCCACCGCCCCTCGCGTCGTCGACGAGCCCGGCCCGCGCCAGCCGTCCCACCAGCGTGTCGACATGGCCGTCGGGCAGATCCATGCGGCGCCCCTCCTCCCGCAGCAGCGCGAGACCGCGCGTGCCGTTGAGCAGGTCGAGGAAGCTGCCCGTGGCCGTGTCGATCGGGCCCAGTGTGAGCGCGTGCGCCGGGGCCATGCCGAACTGCACGGTGTTGAGGTCGCGCCAGCCGCGCCGGAGCGCGGGTTTCATCTGCGGAACCATTTCCGGTGCGAGCGGAACCACTGCTTGCATGACAGGCCCCCGTAGCCCTCGTAGAACATCCCCGTCGGCCGCCGGAGCCCGCCGCGACGGTCGGTCGCGGCTGTGGCGGCGATGCCAGCATGCCCGGCCCCGGGAGGCATGTGCCGAAAGTTGTCCACAGGTGGGGGCCATTCGTCGTACAAATCGGACCCATGGCGGGCGATCGGAACCGAACCGTCCCGGAGTCGGGACTTCCCCCGTGTGCAGCGGGTAACGTCAGGGCGTGCCCGCCGACCCACTGCACAGCGCCGGAACGCCACAGCGCAGCACGACGAGCCAGCCGACGAGCGGCTCGGGGGCGAGCGCGATCGAGGTGCGCAGGAGCAGCCGTCGACGCCGGACGGTCTCCGCGTACCGCGAGGGCGATCGCACCGTCGTGCTCATCCCTGCCCGGATGTCCGAGGCAGAGGAGCAGCGCTGGGTCAGTGTCATGCTCGACAAGCTGGCCGCCCAGGAGAGCAAGCGGGTCCTCGGCGACACCGAACTCTCCGAGCGCGCGCAGCGGCTGTCGGCCCAGTACTTCGACGGCCGGGCGCGGCCCGCCTCGGTCCGCTGGGTCACCAACCAGAACACCCGTTGGGGTTCGTGCACCCCGTCGGAGGGCAGCATCCGGCTCTCGCACCGGCTCCAGGGCATGCCGGAGTACGTCGTCGACTACGTCCTGCTCCATGAGCTCGCGCATCTGCTCGTGCCCGGGCACGGACCCCGTTTCTGGCGGTTGCTGGAGTCCTATCCGCGCACCGAGCGGGCCAAGGGCTATCTCGAAGGCGTGGTCGCCGCGGACCGATTGCCGCACCTCCCGGGCGTCCGCGGAGAGTGACGATGACCCGAACGGGTTTTTGTACCGGATCTGTACCGACCTGAGCCTGTGTCCGAGTTTGCCGTTAGCCTGTCGCGACGCACTCGCATTCGGGATGGGGGACGGTCGTTACGCATGGCCAGGGAATTCCAACGCGGCCACAAGGCCAAGATCAGTGACCTGACCGCGGGCACGGACCTGTACGTAGGAGTACAGATCTCCGGCCCCGGACTGACCTTCGACATCAGCTGCTTCGGCCTCGACGCCGACGAACGGCTCTCGGACGACCGGTACTTCATCTTCTTCAATCAGCCGAAGTCCCCCGAGGACTCCATCCAGCTCCTGGGCGCGCAGTCGGGCGACACGGAGTCGTTCCGGGTCACGCTCGATCAGATTCCGTCGCAGATCCAGAAGCTGTCGTTCACGGCGACGATCGACGGCGGCGGCCAGATGTCGCAGATCGCCCCCGGCTATCTCCGTATCGTCGCCGGCGGCGAGGAAGTGGCGCGGTACTCGTTCGACGGCAGCGAGTTCTCCACCGAGCGTGCCGTGATGCTGGGCGACCTGTATCTGAAGGACGTCTGGCGGTTCGCCGCGGTCGGCCAGGGGTTCGACGGCGGTCTCGACGCCCTGCTGAAGAACTTCGGTGGCGAGGTCGCCGAGGAGGAGCCCGAGGCCGCTCCCCAGCAGCCGGCCATCCCGGCACAGTCCCCGGCGCCGGCCTTCGCCCCGCCCGCGCAGCCCGCACCGGCCCCTGCGTTCGGCGCGCCGCCGGCCCCCGCGCCCGCCCCGTCCGTCCACACCGCTCCGACCGTCGTCGGGACCACCCCGACCGCGCCCGCCGCGCCGACGAGTCCGCAGACGTTCACTCCTCCGGGTCAGACGTTCACGCCGCCCGGCGCACCTCCGGCGGGTCAGTACGCGCCACCCGGTGCACCCGCCGGTCAGTTCACACCCCCGGGCGCTGTCGCCGGCCAGTTCGCGCCCCCCGGTGCTCCCGGAGCCTTCCCCGGCCAGGCACAGCCCTTCGGAGGCGGCACCCAGCTCGCCCCCGTGCCGCCGGAGGCCAACGTCCGGGTCGTCCTGACGAAGTACGCGGAAGCCCCCGTCGGTGACCGCTGGACCGAGCAGAACACGAACCTGGTGCGGGCCACCCTCACCAAGGACGCCCCCATCCTCGCCAAGCAGGGCAGCATGGTCGCCTACCAGGGCGACATCGACTTCGCCCACAAGGGTTCGGGCCTGCTCGGCAAGCTCACCGGGGCGCTCACCGGGCAGGGCATGTCCCTGATGCGGTGCACCGGCAACGGCGAGGTGTTCCTCGCCGACGAGGCCAGCCGTGTCTTCGTGATCCGTCTCCAGGGCGAGCAGCTCTACACCAGCGCCCAGGGCGTGCTCGCCTTCGACGAGTCCCTGGACACCGAGGTCCGCCGCATCGAGGGCGCGGGACTGCCCGGCGGAGGCTTCTTCAGCATGCTCTTCTCCGGCACGGGCGCGGTCGTCGTCAAGACACGCGGGGTGCCCGTCGTTCTGCCCGTCGGCGCGGCCACCTATGTCGACGGCAACGCCGTCATCGCCTGGTCCGCCGGTGCGCAGGCGGTCACCACGACCTCGCTCAGGCTGCGCCGCTCCGGGTACGCCCGGCAGACCACCGAGGCCGTGAACCTCCAGTTCCGCGGCGCCCCCGGCAACTTCGTCGTCGTACAGCCCTTCGAGGTGTGAGGCCATGGACTCCCAGACTCTGAGTGCGCACCGCGCCGCCGCGACCGGCGTCCGCATGAGTGTGCACAGCTCCAAGACGCTCAAGGTCACCATGGTCACCGGGCAGGACCTGATCGCCAAGGCCGGCTCGATGATCGCCTACGACGGCTATGTGCAGTTCGACGGGGCGCCCGCGAGCCTGCGCCGCTCGGCGGAGGAGATGGTCTCCGGTGAGGGCGGCAAGCTGATGCTGGCCCGCGGCGACGGCGACCTCTACCTGGCCGACTACGGCGGCGACATCCTCGTCCTGCACCTGGGCGGCGAGGCCCTGTCGGTCAACGGCGCCACCCTGCTGGCCTGCGACGCCTCGCTGGACCTGGCCATCGAACCGGTCAAGGGACTCGCGAAGCTGTCCGGCTCCGGTCTGACCAACCTCGTCGTCAAGGGCACCGGCTGGGTCGCCCTGGTCAGCCGGGGCATTCCGATGGCCCTGGACTGCGCCGAACGGGAGACGTATGTCGACCCGGACGCGCTCGTCGCCTGGACCACCGGTCTGGAGATGAAGGCGCGCCGCACCATCAAGGCGAGCGCCCTCATCGGCCGCGGCAGCGGCGAGGCCTTCCAGATCGGCTTCAAGGGGCAGGGCTTCGTCGTCGTACAGCCGAGCGAGGACACCGGCGACCGATTCAAGATCCGGGGCTGAGGGGAGCACCAGGCACATCATGCACAGCACACTCTTCGCACACGTCCCGGTCGAGTCGACCGGGCGCTACACCCTGCAGAACCCGCAGCTCCTGAAGACCGACGTCACCCAGGGCAGCAGCCCCGTCCTCGCCCGACAGGGCGCCATGGTGGCCTTCGAGGGGCAGGTCGAGTTCGACAGCCAGTACCGCAACCGCAGCTGGCGCAACGTCGAGCGGATGACCGGCGAGCGCCTCGAACTCATGCGCTGCAAGGGCAACGGCATCGTCTACCTGGCCAACCTCGCCCAGCACCTGCACATCATGGAGGTCGGCCGCGGCATCACGGTCGACAGCTCCTACGTCCTGGCCTTCGACGGCTCCCTCGGCGTCGGCATCGTCGCCGTGGACAGCGCCGTCGAGGTGGCCGCCGCGGGCGCCTACAACCTGGAGCTGTCCGGCGCCGGCCAGGTCGTCCTGATGACCTCCGGCGAGCCGCTGGTGCTGGAGGTGGCACCGGACAAGAACGTCTGCGTCGACTCCGACGCCGTCATCGCCTGGTCCACGTCCCTGCGCACCCAGCTCCAGGCGCCCACCTCCACCTCCGGAGTGTGGCGCCGCAGGGGCACCACCGGCGAGGGCTGGGAGATGCACTTCGGCGGCACGGGCCATGTCCTGGTCCAGCCCAGTGAGCTGCTGCCGCCGCAGGGCCTGCGCAACGGCGGGATGCTCGGCCAGTTCGGCATGCGCGGCAACTCCCTCGGGGGCAGCAACAGCTAGCCATGCGTAAGGGGCGCCCGCCATGGCCGGGCGCCCCTTACCTGTGCGCTCACAGCCTCGCGCGGGTCGCTTCCAGCAGGCGTACGACCGAGTCGTCCGCCACGTCCGCCACCTCGTCGTAGGCGAACCACCGTACGTCGAGCGACTCGTCGCTGATCGTCTCCACGGCGCCGGACGGGGCGAGCGCCGCGTACTGGACGTCGAAGTGGCAGTGGCACGGCGGCGGGATCGGATGCCGGTCCAGGCGCACCGGACCGCCCGGCAGCAGCGTCAGGCCCGGGATGCCGGATTCCTCCGTCGCCTCGCGCAGGGCCGCCGCCTCCAGGGAGGTGTCGGCCGGCTCGCAGTGGCCGCCCATCTGGAGCCACATCCGCAACTTCTTGTGAAGGGTGAGCAGGACCTGCCCGCGTGACGGGTCGATCACCAGGGCGCTCGCCGTGATGTGCCCCGCGTGACAGGCCTTCCACACGCCGTCCGGGTGGGCCGCGAGATGATCCAGGTAGGTCCCGCGCAGCTCCTCCTGGTCCTCGTACCCCTTGAGTACGAGGACCGCGTCGTCATGGAGGCTCACTCGGTGTCGTCGTCCTTCTTCAGGTTCGGCTTCTCGTCGGAGCCGCTGTCCGCCTGGCCGAGCATCTTCTCCAGCTCGGAGAAGTCCAGCTGCTCGCGGTGCACGAAGCCGTCCGGGTCGTCCAGGTCGGACGCGGTCGGCAGCATGTCCGGGTGGGCCCACAGGCCGTCACGGCCGTCGACACCGCGCGCGTCGGTGAGCGAGGCCCACAGGCGGGAGGCGTCCCGCAGACGGCGCGGGCGCAGCTCCAGGCCGATCAGCGTGGCGAACGTCTGCTCGGCGGGGCCGCCCGAGGCGCGCCGTCGGCGCAGGGTCTCGCGCAGCGCGTCCGCGGACGACAGACGCGGCTTCGCGGCCGCGTGGACCACCGCGTCGACCCAGCCCTCCACGAGCGCCAGAGCCGTCTCCAGACGGGCCAGGGCCGCCTTCTGCTCCGGGGTGTCCTCCGGCTGGAACATGCCCTGCTGGAGGGCGTCCTGCAGCTGCTCGGGGTTCTGCGGGTCGAACTGGCCGACCACGTCCTCCAGCTTGGCGGTGTCGACCTTGATCCCGCGCGCGTACCCGTCGACCGCGCCGTACAGGTGAGAGCGCAGCCACGGCACGTGCGCGAAGAGGCGCTGGTGAGCGGCCTCGCGCAGGGCGAGATACAGCCGCACCTCGTCCTTGGGCACACCCAGGTCCTTGCCGAAGGCCTCGATGTTCGCCGGCAGCAGCGCGGCCTTGCCCACCGGACCCAGCGGCAGGCCGATGTCGGTGGACCCGACGACCTCGCCCGCGAGCACGCCGACGGCCTGCCCGATCTGGGTGCCGAACATGGCGCCGCCCATCGAGCGCATCATGCCGATCAGCGGGCCCGCCATGGCCTGCATCTCCTCCGGCAGGACGTCACCCATGGCGGTGCCGACCCGCTCGGCGACCGGGTCGACGAGCTCCTTCCACGCGGGCAGGGTCGCCTCGACCCACTCCGCGCGGGACCACGCCACGGCCGAGCCCGCACCGGACGGCAGCGAGGTCGCGTCGTCGAGCCACAGGTCCGCCAGGCGCACGGCCTCCTCGACCGCGGTGCGCTCGGCGGGGCCGACGCTCGCGTCCTTGGTGCCGTCCGCGGTGCCCTGGGAGACCGTCTGGCGGGCGATCTGCTTGGCCATGTCCCAGTTCACCGGGCCGCCCTCGTACGAGAGCATCTGGCCCAGCTGCTGGAAGGCGGCGCCCAGGTCGGTGGGGTTCAACGAACCGAACATGGCTGCGAGCGGATTGTCCGCACCGGGGCCGCCAAAGCCTCCGGCTCCGGGCAGACCGCCGAAACCGAACGGGTTGGCCGGTCCCTGACCACCACCGCTCTCCTGGTCCTTCTTCTTGCCCTCGTCGCCGTCGTCCGGCTCCTCCGGCGGAAGGCCGAATCCGAATGGGGTGTCACTCACGGGATTCCTCGGCTGGTAAGGCCACCGGTTGCCTCCGGCGGCGCGGCTGCCCGATAACACCCCCCAGCGTAGACACCGACGGCCGTTAGGGCCTCGGTGCTCCGCCGACTCTCCGCCTGCGGCAGGATGGATGCCACCTGGTACGTACGCGTCACTCGCGTTCCTACTGAAGACAACCGCTGGAGACGCCCGGTGAGTTCCCCTGATCCGCAGGTTCGCGCAGCGCGAAACCAGTCAACCAATCCCGCCACGCGCGGGCCAGTCGTCGCGGTCACCGGCGCCGCGTCCGGCATCGGAGCGCTGCTCACCGAGCGGCTGGCCGCGTCGGAGGAGATCAAGCAGGTCATCGCGCTCGACGAGCGGCGCGGTGAGTGCGCCGCGGCGCAGTGGCACATCCTGGACGTACGGGATCCGGCCATCGCGGAGAAGCTGCGTGGGGCCGATGTCGTGGTGCATCTGGCGCTCGACCTCGATCTGGAGACCGACCCCGCGGCACGTACGGCGTACAACGTGCGCGGAACGCAGACCGTGCTGACCGCCGCGGCGGCCGCGGGCGTGCACCGGGTCGTGCTGTGCACCTCGGCGATGGTCTACGGGGCGCTCCCGGACAACGAGCTGCCCCTCTCGGAGGACGCCGAGCTGCGGGCCACCGCGGAGGCGACCGGGGTCGGCGACCTGCTGGAGATCGAGCGGCTGGCCCGGCGGGCGCCTCGGGCGCATCCGGGGCTGAACGTCACCGTGGTGCGGCCCGCGGTGCTGGTGGGCGGAGGCACGGACACCGCTCTGACCCGGTACTTCGAGTCGCCGCGGCTGCTGGTCGTGGCCGGGTCCCGGCCCGCCTGGCAGTTCTGCCACGTCGAGGACCTGTGCAGCGCTCTGGAGCATGCCGTCCTGGAGAAGGTCGACGGGGAGCTCGCCGTCGGGTGCGACGGATGGCTGGAGCAGGAGGAGATCGAGGAGCTCAGCGGGATCCGCCGGATGGAGCTGCCGTCGGCGGTCGCGCTGGGGGCGGCGGCCCGGCTGCACCGGATCGGTCTGACGCCGTCTCCCGCGGGGGACCTGGCATACACGATGTACCCCTGGGTGGTGAGCGGCAGCCGGCTGCATGACGCCGGGTGGCGGCCGCGGTGGTCCAACGAGGAGGTGCTCGCGGTGCTGCTGGAGGAGGTCGCGGGGCGGCACACGGTCGCCGGGCGGCGGCTGGGCAGGAAGGACGCGACGGCGGCGGGGGCCGCTGGAGCGACGGTCGCTCTGCTGGGCGCGGCCGCGGTAGTACGGCGGGCTCGGAAGGCGCGGCGGCGGATCTGAGCGCTTCGTGGGGTGCCGCTTGAGACAGCAGGGCGGCTGCGGGGCAGTCGTGGCTGGTCGCGCTCACGCGGCGGAGCCGCACATCGACGCAGCCCCGCGCCCCTGACTGGGTGCACTGCAGGAGTCTCCGATCGTGCACACGCGTGTGCCTGGTGAAAGTTCCGTTCCGGGTCGGTCGGAGGCGTGCGGCAGGATGGACGCATGGCACCTACTTTCGACCACCCCGGTGAGCAGCCCGCACAGGACCCGATCAAGCTGATCGCCGTCCGGGACACCCCCCTCTCGCTCGACGAGGTCTTCCGGGCCGTGGGGGACGCCGCCGCCGGCGGGACCGCCCTGTTCGTCGGGACCGTCAGGAACCACGACGGGGGTGCCGACGTCGACAAGCTCGGGTACTCGTGCCACCCCAGTGCCGAGGCCGAGATGCGGCGGGTCGCGGAAAGGGTCGTGGCCGAGTTCCCCGTGCGGGCGCTCGCTGCCGTGCACCGGGTGGGGGACCTCGGAGTGGGGGATCTCGCCGTGGTCGTCGCCGTGTCGTGTCCGCATCGGGGCGAGGCCTTCGAGGCCTGCCGGAAGCTGATCGACGATCTCAAGCACGAGGTGCCGATCTGGAAGCACCAGACGTTTTCTGACGGTACGGAGGAATGGGTCGGCGCCTGCTGAACCCTTCCTCCACCCCTCCGGTTGCGTAACCGCACCCCTGCCGCGAGCGTTGTCTGTGCGGATGGTTAATCTGCTGATCAGTCAGTTTTCTGCGGTGGCTCAGTATGGGGTCGGGAGGTCGGCATGGGGGCACTCGTCTGGTTGTTGATTCCGTTGTTGGCCGCGGTCGTCGCCGGGCTGTGGGGCAGCTGGGCCAACCGGACCCAGAAGGCCCGCAGCGACGGCCCCGAGCTCGACGGGTACGCCCGGTTCCGCGCCGCGATGGAGAAGTCGCACTCCGGCACCTGACGTCCTCGTCATGGCGGCGCCCTGACGAGGGTCCGACAGGAGCGTCCCGTACTGTCGTGCCATGCCACGCCGCACCGCGACGATGCTCGCCTCCACCCTGATGCTGATCGCGCTCCTCTGCGCGGGAGTCTTCATCAAAGTGCCTTACGCCGAGATGTCACCGGGCCCCACGGTGAACACCCTCGGCGACCACGGCGGCGAGCCGGTGCTGCAGATCTCCGGGCGCAAGACGTATCCGACGAGCGGCCACCTGAACATGACCACCGTCCGGGTCACCAGCGCCGACTACAAGATGAACCTCGTCGAGGCCGTCTACGGCTGGCTCGCGCACGACAACAAGGTCGTGCCGCACGACACCCTCTACCCTGACGGCAAGACCGAGGAGCAGTCGACCCAGGAGAACGCCGAGGAGTTCAGCCAGTCCCAGGAGAGCGCCAAGGTCGCCGCCCTGAAGGAACTGGACGTCCCGGTGCAGTCCTGGGTGATCGTCTCGACCGTCGTCAAGGACTCCCCGGCCGAGGGCAGGCTGCACGCGGGCGATGTCATCAAGGCCGTCGACGGTACGGCCGTGAAGGCGCCGGGCGATGTCGCGAAGCTGGTGACGAAGCACAAGCCGGGTGAGGACGTCGTCTTCACCGTGGTGCCCGCGAAGGAACAGGCCGCCGCCGAGAAGGCGAACCGGCCCGCGACGAAGACCGAGAAGGTCACGATCACGACCAGGGCGTCCGACGACGAGGGAGAGAAGCGCGCCATCGTCGGGATCGCCGCCGGGACCGACCACACCTTCCCGTTCACCGTCGACATCAAGCTCGCCGACGTCGGCGGCCCGAGCGCCGGTCTGATGTTCGCGCTCGGCATCTACGACAAGCTCACCCCGGGCAGCCTGACCGGCGGCAAGTTCGTCGCCGGGACCGGCACGATCGACGACGACGGCAAGGTCGGCCCGATCGGCGGCATCGAGATGAAGACGGTCGGCGCGCGCGACAAGGGCGCCCAGTACTTCCTGACGCCCGCCGACAACTGCGCGGCCGCCGCCAAGGACACCCCGGGCGGGCTCACCCTGGTCAAGGTGAAGACCATCGACGACGCCCTCGGCGCACTCAAGGACATCCGCGAGGGCCGCACCTCCGACCTGCCGAAGTGCACGGCCAAGAGCTGACCGGCACGCGCGCGTACGACGACGGGGGCGCCCCTCGCACCGAGGGCGCCCCGTCGTCGTTCAGTCCGCGAAAGTCGCCGAAAGGGCCTCCGCCAGGCCGGGCACCAGGTCGCGGCCCGTGAGGACCTCGGTCGGGGAGTCCTTCTCGCGCAGCCGCAGGGCCGAGTCGCGGGTGCCGTCGCGCAGGACCGCGACCGTCATGCGGACCTCCTGACGGTCCGGGTGCTCGGCGACCCACTTCGCCAGCTTGCCCTCGCTCAGCCCCTGCGGGACGGACGCCTCGGCGGACGGCGGCAGCATCAGCCGCTCCACGGTGAGCGCGCAGCCGACGACCGCGTCGGGCCAGGCGATGGTGCCGAGGAACTCGTCGAGCGGCTTGCCCTTGGGAATCTCCTCCTGCTCGATGGGGGTGAAGCCCGAGGGTGCCTGCGCGTCCTCCAGACCGAGCTGGCTCGCGAGAGCGGGTTCCTGGGCGCGCAGCCGGGCGGTGTCTACGAGGGCGAAGAGGCGGGCGGGCTGGTCCCAGCCGAGGCCGGAGGCGTACTCGTCGATCTCGAGTACGGCCCGGGTGAGCGGGCTCGCCGCCATGGGGGTGTTGGACATAGTCACAATCCTGCCTCGTTCGTCACCTGAATCGGGAACCGAGTAAACGGTGAGTAAGTTGCATAGGTGTGGGCCCACGATCACGGGGGGCCACCCAGGGCCCGCGAACACGAGGGCCTGACGGATCGACAGCGAACTTCGAGGTGCGCACCTTGGCTTTCCAGATGCCGGACCGCGGCGGAGGCCCGACAGGGCCGCGGATGAGAGTGGGCCGCCCGTCCCGGCGTGCCAGGACCCTGCTCATGACGCTGGGCGTCCTTGCCGTCCTCGGCATGGCGTTCACCATGTTCGCGGGCTTCTGGACGGACTGGCTCTGGTACCGCTCGGTGAACTACTCGTCCGTGTTCACCACCACCCTGTGGACCAAGATGGGGCTGTTCTTCGTCTTCGGCCTGCTGATGGCCCTCGCGGTCGGCTTCAACATCTGGCTGGCCCACCGGCTGCGCCCGCCGCTGAGCGCCATGTCGATGGAGCAGCAGAACCTCGACCGCTACCGGATGGGCATCGCGCCGTACAAGAAGTGGCTGCTGCTCGGGATCGTCTCCCTGGTGGGCCTCATCGCCGGTGCCTCCGCCTCCAGCCAGTGGCGGACCTGGCTGATGTGGGTCAACGGCGTCTCCTTCGGCCAGAAGGACCCGCAGTTCCACCTCGACATCTCCTTCTACACCTTCGACCTGCCCTGGTACCGGTTCCTGCTCGGCTTCGGCTTCGCCGCCGCGATCCTCTCGGTGATCGCTGCCGCGCTGACGCACTACCTCTACGGCGGTCTGCGCATCACCTCTCCCGGCGCGCGGGCCACGGCCGCGGCGACCGGGCACTTGTCCGTACTGCTCGGCATCTTCGTCGCCCTGAAGGCGGTCGCGTACTGGCTCGACCGGTACGGCCTCGCGGTCAAGTCCAGCGACTTCAAGGCGACCGACAGCTGGACGGGCCTCAGGTACGTCGACGCGAACGCCTACCTGCCGGCCAAGACGATCCTGTTCTGCATCGCGGTGATCTGCGCGCTGCTGTTCTTCGCCACCCTGTGGCGGCGCACCTGGCAGCTGCCCGTGATCGGCTTCGGCCTGATGGTGCTCTCGGCGATCCTGATCGGCGGGCTCTACCCCGCGATCGTCCAGAAGTTCCAGGTCCAGCCGAACGAGCAGGCGAAGGAAGCGCCGTACGTCGAGAAGAACCTCAAGGCGACGCGTGAGGCGTACGACATCGACGACGCCTCGGTGAAGGAGTACGACGGCAAGTCCACCACGACGGACAAGACCAAGCTGCGCGACGACGTCGACGCCACGGCCAGCATCCGGGTCGTGGACCCCAACGTCGTCTCGCCGACCTTCCAGCAGCTCCAGCAGATGCGGAACTACTACGCGTTCCCGACCAACCTGGACGTCGACCGGTACAGCAAGAACGGCAAGGATCAGGACACGGTCATCGGGCTGCGTGAGCTGAACCTCGCCGGCATCCCGAAGAACAACTGGATCAACGACCACTTCCGCTACACCCACGGTTACGGCGTGGTCGCCGCGAAGGGCACCGAGGCCGACGCCGAGGGCCGCCCGGTCTTCACCGAGTCCAACCTGCCCTCCCAGGGCGACCTCGGGACGTACCAGCAGCGCGTCTACTACGGCGAGAAGACCACCGAGTACTCGATCGTCGGCGGTCCCCAGAAGGAGATCGACTACTCCGACGACTCCGGCGAGAAGACCTACAGCTACAAGGCCAAGAGCGGGGTCAACCTCTCCAACCCGGTCAACCGGGCCGCGTACGCGGTGGCGTTCAGCGAGCCGCAGATCCTCTACTCCGGAGCGATCGGCGAGGGCTCGAGGATCCTGTACAACCGCACGCCCAAGCAGCGCGTCGAAGCGGTCGCCCCCTGGCTGACCATCGACGGCGACGCCTATCCGGCGGTGGTGAACGGCAAGATCCAGTGGATCGTCGACGCGTACACGACGACGAACGGCTACCCGTACTCCTCGCGCACGACCCTCGGCGACACCACGGCCGACTCGCTGACCGCGACGAACAACCAGCGCGCGGTCGTGGCCCAGCAGAACCAGGTCAACTACATCCGCAACTCGGTGAAGGCGACGGTCGACGCGTACACCGGCGAGGTCAAGCTCTACCAGTGGGACACCAAGGACCCGGTCCTCAAGACCTGGATGAAGGCGTTCCCGGGCACGGTGGAGCCGAGGAAGGACATCTCCACCGACCTGATGGCCCATCTGCGGTACCCGCAGGACCTGTTCAAGGTCCAGCGTGAGCTGCTGGCCCGCTACCACGTCGAGGACGCGGACACCTTCCTCAGCGGCAGCGAGGTGTGGCAGGTGCCGGACGACCCGACCAACAAGTCGGGCGACGCCGTGCCGCCGTACTACCTGAGCATGAAGATGCCCGACCAGAAGGCGCAGGCGTTCTCGCTCACGACGACGTTCACGCCCAACGGCCGGGACAACCTCAGTGCGTTCATGTCGGTCGACGCCGAGGCGGGCACCAGCGACTACGGCAAGATCAGAATCCTGAAACTGCCGACCAACACCACGGTCAACGGGCCCAAACAGGTGCAGAGCCAGTTCAACTCCGAACAGGACATCGCCGAGACCATCAGCCTCCTCAACAGAGGCGACTCCAATGTGGAGTACGGCAATCTCCTGACGGTGCCGCTCGACGGAGGACTGCTCTATGTGGAGCCGGTCTACGTACGCGGTGGTGGACTCAAGTACCCGCTGCTGCGCAAGGTGTTGGTGACCTACGGAGGCAACACCGCCTTCGAGGACACCCTCGACGAAGCGCTGAACAAGGTGTTCGGAGCGGACGGTTCGACCACTAAGCCACCGGGCGACGGCGGTGACACGACCAAGCCGCCGCCGACCTCCACCAATCCGACGGTCCAACAGGCGCTGGACGACGCCCAGAAGGCCTTCGACGCCGGCCAGGAAGCCCTGAAGAAGGGCGACTGGGAGGCGTACGGCCGGGCCCAGGAGGATCTGAAGGACGCGCTCAAGCGCGCCGAGGACGCGCAGGCCACGGCGGACAAGGGCAGCGGCAGCAGCGCGAAGCCCAGCGCCAGTCCGAGCCCCCGGAGCAGCCCCAGCGGCTGATCGGCCGCTGGTCAAAGGCCCACCCCGCGCCGTGATACGGTTGCAACACAACGGCGCGGGGTGGAGCAGCTCGGTAGCTCGCTGGGCTCATAACCCAGAGGTCGCAGGTTCAAATCCTGTCCCCGCTACTGCAATCGAAGGCCCGGATCCTGAAAAGGATCCGGGCCTTCGTGATGTGCGAACGCATGTGCCGAGAAACCGACGGCCCTGCCGCCGGGGGCAGTTGGCGGGAACTGTGTTTCACTTGTCGTTCTGTGGGCATGTCGACAAAACGCTGAAGTGACCTCACTGGCTGCGGTATACCAGGTGTACCCAGGTTGCAGGTGGTGCGACGATGGACGTTATGGGGGACAAGGCAACTCTGTTCGAGACAGGGCGTTTTGTGCAACCTTCCGGGCGGGACGGGGCCGGGGAGGCGGCTGACGACGCCGCCGAGGAGGTCCGGCAGCGCCTGGCCGCCGAAGCCGGCGACGTCGAGGCGATGAGCGTCCTCGGCGCCCTCCTGCTGCGCCGCGGCGACCTCGACGGAGCCGAGCCCCATCTGCGTGCCGCCACCGCCGCCGGCGACCGGGCCGCCGCCAACAACCTCGGCGTGCTGCTGCACCAGCGCGGATACGCCGACGACGCCGCCGGCTGGTGGCGGATCGCCGCCGTCGCCGGGTCCGCCGCGGCCGCGCACGCGCTGGGGCGCCACCATCGTGAGCGGGGCGACGAGCCCGCCGCCGAGTACTGGCTGCGCCAGTCCGCCGAGCAGGGGCACGCCCTGGGCGCCTACGCGCTCGCCGACCTGCTGGAGCACCGCCAGGACGCGGGCGCCGAGCAGTGGATGCGGATCGCCGCCGAGCGGGGGCACCGCGAGGCCGCCTATCGACTGGCCCGCGCGCTCGACCGCCGGCTGGGCCCTGAGGGGGACGTCGGGGACGACCACGGGGCCGGGGCCGAGGCCGAGCTGTGGTACCGGCAGGCCGCCGCGCGCGGACACCGGCGTGCGGCGCTGCATCTCGGGGCGATCCTGGAGCGGCGCGGCGCGCTCAAGGAGGCCGGCCGCTGGTACCTGACGTCCGCCAAGGACGGCGAGGCGCGGGCCGCCTGCGCCCTCGGGTTCCTGCTGCGGGACGCGGGTGACACCGAGAGCGCCGCCGTGTGGTGGCTGCGCGCCGCCCAGGACGGCGACGGCAACGCGGCCAACGCGCTGGGCGCCCTGCACGCCGAGCGCGGCGAGCCGCAGACCGCCGAGCGGTGGTACCGGGCGGCGATGGACGCAGGCGACGACAACGGCGCGTACAACCTCGGGCTGCTCTGCGCCGAGCAGGGGCGGACCGCGCAGGCCGAGCAGTGGTACCGGCGGGCCGCGTACGCGGGACACCGCGAGGCGGCCAACGCGCTCGCCATCCTGCTGCTCCAGGGCGGGGACACGTCCGGGGCCGAGCCCTGGTTCTCCAAGGCCGCGGAGGCCGGGAGTGTGGACGCCGCGTTCAACCTCGGCATCCTGTTCGCCGGACGCGGGGAGGAGGCCGTCGCCCTGCGGTGGTACGAGCGGGCCGCCGCCGCCGGGCACACCGAGGCCGCGCTCCAGGTGGCCATCGCCCGACTGCGGGAGGGGGACGAGGCCGGCGCCGAGCGGCACCTGCGGTGTGCCGCGGGAGGAGGCAGCGCGGAGGCCGCGTACCGGCTGGCGACCGTGCTGGACGCCCGGCGCCCGCCGGCGCCCGAGCACTCGCTCGGGGAGCCGGTGCACGAGGAGAAGAGCGAGTGCGAGGAGTGGTACGAGCGGGCGGCCTCCCAGGGGCACCGCCGCGCGCAGGTGCGGGTGGGCATGCTCGCCGCCGCCCGGGGTGACGTCGTGGAGGCGGCCCGGTGGTACCGGGAGGCCGCGGAGGCGGGGTCCCGAAACGGGGCGTTCAACCTGGGGCTGCTGCTCGCCCGGGAGGGGAGCGAGCCGGAGGCCGCCGTGTGGTGGGCCCGCGCTGCCGACGCGGGGCACGGACGGGCGGCGTTGCGGTTGGCCCTGGTCTACGCGCGTCGGGGAGAGCTGGCCGAGGGACAGCGCTGGGCCGACCGGGCGGTGGCCCTCGGACCTGCGGAGGTCTCCGAGCGGGCGGCTCGACTGAGGGACGCGTTGCGCGAGGAGCTGTCGGCGTAGTGGGCGCTGTTCGGGGCCGCCCTCGAACAAGCGATTTGCCTCTGGCCTTCCCCTTCACGTAACGTTGCATTCAACGGCGCGGGGTGGAGCAGCTCGGTAGCTCGCTGGGCTCATAACCCAGAGGTCGCAGGTTCAAATCCTGTCCCCGCTACTGAAGGCCGAAGGCCGGAATCCGAAAGGGTTCCGGCCTTCGGTGTTTTCAGGGGCGGTGGCCCACCGCCTCCTCGTACAGCGCCCTGTCCACCGTCTTCGACTCCAGGGCATCGCCCTCCGCCGCGCCCTGCGCCCTGTACGCCGCCTGCGAGCGGTCCGTGGTGCCCGCGCGGATCTCCCAGTCCAGGGCGGCTGGGGGCAGGGCGCATGCCTCCCGAGAGGGTCGCCGGGTAGGCGTCGGCGAAGTCCGCGAGGCTCATGCGGGCCGGTGCGGACGGACTTCCAGTCGTAGATGCCGTAGTCCTGGAAGATCACGGCCGCCGGGCGGGGGGTGGACGTACGGATCTCCAGGGCGCACGCGCTCGGGCGGAGCAGGCCCGCCTCGATGCGCGGCAGCGTCGACTTGCCCCACCCCGAGGGGCCGACCAGGCGGACGAACTCGCCCGGGGCGACGCTGAGGTCGAGGGGGCCGAGGGCATCTGCGGAGAGGGGTGGCTGCACGAAGATCTGACGGCCCGTCAGGTTCAGGAAGTCCAGGGACCGCGCGAAGGGCTGTGGGCAGCGCGAAGCCCCGGCGTCCGCGAGGATGCCGGGGCTTCGGTGAAGGCTGTTACGCCGCCGCGCAGTTCGGGCACACGCCCCGATACGTCACCTCGACGCCCGAGACGGTGAAGCCGAATCGCTCCGAGTCGGGGAGCTCGGTCAGCGGGTCGCCCGTGGGGTGCACGTCCCGGATGGCGCCGCACTGGGCGCAGACCAGGTGGTGGTGCGGCCGGTGGGCGTTCGGGTCGTACCTCTTGGCGCGCTTGTCGGTGGCGACTTCGAGCACCTCGCCGAGGGAGACCAGCTCGCCCAGCGTGTTGTAGACGGTCGCCCGGGAGATCTCGGGCAGCTTGGCCACGGCGCGTGCGTGGACCTCGTCGGCCGTCAGGTGGACGTGTTCGCCGTCGAGGACCTCGGCCACGACGCGCCGCTGTGCGGTCATCCGCCAGCCGCGGCCGCGCAGTCGTTCCAGAAGGTCGCTCATGCGCACCAGCCTAACAGCTGGAGACCAGAATCCGAATGGGTGTGAGTTTGGAGGGCTACTCGAATTGGATTGAGTCTAATGCGGTGAACCGGTGGTGGCCGGCACGCGCTGCGGCGCCGGTGCCCAGCAGCGGATGATGTCGCGGACCGAGACGATGCCCGTGGGCTCGCCGTGGTCCAGCACGATGAGATGCCGGAAGCCGCCATGGGTCATCGCCTGCGCGGCCTCCTCCAGGGTCCAGGTCGGGGTGGCGAAGACGACGTCGGTGGTGGTATGGGCGTGGACGCACTCCGTGTCCGGGTTCTGGCCCAGTCCTACGGAGTTCAGGATGTCGCGCTCGGTCAGAATGCCGGTGCCGGTGCCGTCGGGATCGAGGACCACGGCCGCGCCCACCCGACGGGCGGACATCAGGGCGGCGGCCTGGCGGAGCGTGTGGGCGGGGCCGATGGTGAGGACCACCGTGCTCATGGCGTCGCGGACGAGCATGGGTTCGCAGTCACCTCCTGGGGAACCAATGAGTTCGTTCATTGGTTCACAAGTTCACAAATGAGGGTCCCCTTAGAGTCGCAGGTAAAGCGAGGGTCAACAAGGGGGCGCGCACAGCCGATTGAGGGCGTGCGCGCTCATCTGTGAACCCCTAGTAGCGCTCGTTGAGATAGCCCAGGAACTCGTCGTGGAGCAGGCCGTTGGAGGCGGCGGCGTTGCCGCTGTGCGGGCCCGGGCGGCCGTCGAGCCCGGTGAAGGTGCCGCCGGCCTCCGTGACGACGATCGCGTTCGCGGCCATGTCCCAGAGGGAGAGCTCCGGTTCCGCGCAGAGGTCGATCGAGCCCTCGGCGACCATCATGTACGGCCAGAAGTCGCCGTACGCGCGCGTGCGCCACACCTCGCGGGTCAGGTCCAGGAAGCCGCCCAGGCGGCCCTGGTCCTCCCAGCCGGTGAGGGAGGAGTAGGCGAAGGAGGCGTCCGAGAGCTTGCCGACCTGGGAGACGTGGAGGCGGGACGCGGAGGTGAGGCTGCGGCCGCTGAAGGCGCCGTGGCCCTTCGCGGCCCACCAGCGGCGGCCGAGGGCGGGGGCGGAGACCACGCCGACGACGGGCCGGTAGCCGCCCTCCGCCGCCTCCATCAGGGAGATCAGGGTGGCCCAGACGGGAACCCCTCGGACGTAGTTCTTGGTGCCGTCGATGGGGTCGATGACCCAGCGGCGCGGGCCCGTGCCCTCGACGCCGTATTCCTCGCCGAGGATGGCGTCGCGGGGGCGGGCGCGCTTGAGGTGGTTGCGGATGAGTTCCTCCGCCGCCTTGTCCGCCTCGCTGACGGGGGTCATGTCCGGCTTTGTCTCGACCTTGAGGTCCAGTGCCTTGAAGCGGTCCATGGTGGTCGCGTCGGCCGCGTCCGCGAGGACGTGGGCGAGGCGGAGGTCGTCGAGGTAGTCCGGCATGCTGCGAACGGTATCTGCCGCTGTCGGTACGGGGCCAGCGGGGCGGGGGTGCGGACCGTGGGGTGGGTCCGTGGGGCGGGTGCGTGCCGGTGGGGCCGGGTTTCGCGCCGGCCCGCCTGGGGCGGGCGCCGCCGCGCGCGCCTCTTCGTGCCCGCGTGACCCCTTGACAGTGCTTCCCCGCGCGTCAAATCTGGGCGCAGGGCTGCTTGCTCCCTGGGAGGCGATGATGCCTGCTGCGCGGGAATCGCTGCTGGATGCCGCTTACGCGGCGTTGGCGCGTCGGCCGTGGTCCGCTGTGCGGATGGTGGATGTCGCGGTGACGGCCGGAGTGTCCCGGCAGACGCTGTACAACGAGTTCGGGAGCAAGGAAGGGCTGGCCCGCGCGCTGGTGAGACGGGAGGCCGACGGGTATCTCGTCGGCGTCGACCGGGCGCTCACCTCGCACGGCGACGCCCGGGAGCGGCTGACCGCGACCGCCGAGTGGACCACCGCCTCCGCCCGGGAGAACGCGCTGGTCCGGGCCATGCTCACCGGCTGCTGGAGCGAGCGGCTGCCCTCGCCCACGCTCTCGGCGGTGCCGTCCTCCTCGGCCGTGCCGGCGCAGCGCCGGGCCGACGGAGCGCTGCCGTCACCGGGCGACTTCGTGGCACTGGTGCGCGACCGTGCCGTCTCCGTCCTCGCCGGACCCGGCGTCCACAAGGCGGACGTCCCCGACCTCGCCCGCTCCTGCGAACTCGCCGTCCGGCTCGCCCTGTCCTGCGTGGCGGCCCCACCGGGTGAGGGCGGGGTCGCGGACCTGGTGCGGGGCGCGCTGCACCGGCAGCCGGTGTGACCGGTGGTTCCGGAGTGACCGGTTGACTCCGGGTCTGACCGGTGCCTAGTGCTGTGAGCCCGAGAGCTGGAGCCCGATCACCCCGATGATCACCAGGCTGATCGAGACGATCTTCAGCGTCGACACCAGGTCGTCGAGGAAGATCATCCCGTAGATCGCGGTGCCCGCCGCGCCGATGCCGGTCCACACCGCGTACGCGGGGCCGACGTCCAGCTTCTTCAGGGACAGGGTCAGCAGGCCGAAGCTGCCGAGGGCGAAGATGCAGAAGGCCACGGTCGGCCACAGCCGGGTGAAACCGTGGGAGAGCTTCAGGCACACGGCGAAACCGGTCTCCAGCAACCCGGCCACCACCACCAGCAGCCACGCCATGTGCTGTCCTCCCGTATGTCCGGCCGCATGCCCGGCTCGGTGCGAGTATGCACTTACCGAACTCGCGTACAGCCAAACAACGCGGAGGTCAGTCGCCCTCCGTCCGCTCCCGCGTCGACAGCAGCCGTCGCAGGGAGTACAGCCGGGCCGGATCGGCGTGGCCCTCGGCCACCCACGCGTCCAGCGCGCAGTCCGGCTCGTCATGGCTGCACGCCCGCGGACAGTTCTCGGTCCCGGGTTCCAGGTCGGGGAACGCGTGGATCACCCGGGACGGATCGACGTGGTGCAGACCGAACGACCGCAGGCCCGGGGTGTCGATCACCCAGCCGTCGTCGCCCGCCAGAGGCAGCGCCAACGCCGATGTCGTGGTGTGCCGGCCGCGGCCCGTCACCGCGTTGACATGGCCGGTCAGGCGCCTGCGGTCCTCCGGGACCAGCGCGTTGACCAGGGTCGTCTTGCCGACGCCCGAGTGCCCGACGAACGCCGTGATCTTGCCGTCGAGCTGCTCGCGCACCCGGTCCACCGCGGCGCCGCTCTCCAGCTCCTCGCGACTGGTGACGACGTAGGGGATGTCCAGGTCGCCGTAGAGCTCCAGGAGTTTGTCCGGCGGGGCCAGGTCCGACTTGGTCATGACCAGGAGCGGGGTGAGCCCGCCGTCGAAGGCCGCCACCAGGCAGCGGTCGATGAGACGGGGGCGGGGTTCCGGATCGGCGAGGGCCGTGACGATGGCGAGCTGGTCCGCGTTGGCGACGACCACCCGCTCGTAGGGATCGTCGTCGTCGGCCGTGCGGCGCAGGACCGAGGTGCGCTCCTCGATGCGGACGATCCGCGCGAGGGTGTCCTTCTGGCCGGACAGGTCGCCGACGAGGGCCACCCGGTCGCCGACGACCGCCGCCTTGCGGCCCAGTTCGCGGGCCTTCATGGCCATGACGATCCGGTCCTCGACCAGGACGGTCAGCCGGCCCCGGTCGACGGTGAGGACCATGCCCCAGGACGCGTCCTCGTGCTTGGGCCGGATATGGGTGCGCGGCCGGTTGCCCTTGCGGTTGGGGCGGCTGCGGATATCGTCCTCGTCGGTGTGCTTGCCGTAGCGGCGCATGGCGTGTGTCCCCTACGCCTTTTCGCTCCCGAGCATCCCGCTCCACAGGTCCGGGAAGTCCGGCAGGGTCTTGGCCGTCGTGGCGACGTTCTCGATCTGTACCCCCTCGACCGCGAGGCCGATGATCGCGCCGGCCGTGGCCATGCGGTGGTCCTCGTAGGTGTGGAAGATCCCGCCGTGCAGCCGGCGCGGGCGGATGTGCAGGCCGTCGGCCGTCTCGGTGACGTCACCGCCGAGTTCGTTGATCTCCTTGGTGAGCGCGGCCAGCCGGTCCGTCTCGTGCAGACGCAGATGGGACACCCCGCGCAGGGTGGAGGGGGAGTCCGCGAGGGCCGCCACGGCCGCGATGCCGGGGGTCAGTTCGCCGACCTCGCCGAGGTCGGCGTCGATGCCGTGGACCGCACCCGAACCGGTGAACACCAGGCCGTACTCGGTGAGTTCGCAGGAACCGCCCATCTCGGTGAAGATCTCGCGCAGCCGGTCACCGGGCTGGGTGGTGCGGGCCGGCCAGTCCGGGATCACGACCTTGCCGCCGGTCACCAGGGCGGCCGCCAGGAACGGCTGGGCGTTGGACAGGTCGGGCTCGACGGTGAGGTCCCGGCCCAGCAGGGCGCCCGGCGTGACCCGCCAGACGTTCGGCTCGCCGCCCGACTCCGGGGTGTCCACCTGGGCGCCCACCGCGCGCAGCATGTCCACGGTCATCCGGATGTGCGGCATCGAGGGCAGTGCCGAGCCCACGTGCCGGACCTCGACACCCTGGTTGAAGCGCGGGCCGGACAGCAGGAGCGCCGAGACGAACTGGGACGACGAGGACGCGTCGATCTCGACCGGTCCGCCGTCCAGGGCGCCGCCGCCGTGCACGGTGAGCGGCAGCGCGCCGCGGCCGTCGTCGTCGATCCGCGCTCCGAGGGCGCGCAGGGCGTCGATCACACCGGTCAGGGGGCGCTCGTACGACCTCGGGTCGCCGTCGAAGCGGATCGGGCCGTCGGCCAGCGCGGCGACGGGCGGGAGGAAGCGCATGACGGTGCCCGCGTTGCCGACGTCCACCGTGGCGGGGCCGCGGAGGCCGGCCGGCAGGACCCGCCAGGTCTCACCGGTGCCGTCGGGGCCCACTCCCTCTTCGATGCCCACGCCCATCTCGCGAAGGGCCGCCGCCATGAGGAGGGTGTCGCGGGAGCGGAGGGGGCGGCGCAGCCAGCCCGGCTCGCTGGCGAGGGCGGCCAGGACGAGAGCCCGGTTCGTGACTGACTTCGACCCCGGTACGTGGACCGTCGCGTCGACGGCTGCGCTCGCGTGGGGGGCGGGCCAGAGGGCGGTGTCTGAGGGGTTCGAAGCCATGGGGCCACTTTAGTAGGGGGTCGTGTTTCCGGTGCGGCGCCGTCTGGCCGGCCGCACCCCTGTGACGGGCGCTCGGGGCCGCGTCACACCTGCAGCAACCACCTGCCGCCGCCTATCAGTGAGCACACACTCACCGCGTGGAACAGGAACAGCCACAGTCCCGCGGGCACGTGCGTCAGGCGGGACAATTGGTCCGCGTCCGAGTCGCCCGCCCCGCCCCGCGCCCTCTTCGCCTGTAGCTCGAAAGCGGGACGCACTCCGCCCAGCAGCAGGAACCACACCACCGCGTACGCGAACGCCGCCTGCACCTGGGGCCCGGCGAGCCAGGACACCACCACGAACGTGCCGCCGGTGACCAGCACCGTCAGCGCCCCGTACGCGTTGCGGATCATCACCAGCATCGCCACCAGCAGGGCCGTCGCCGCCCACAGCAGCAGGGTGATGCGGCCGGCGGCGAGCAGGGCGGCGCCCCCGAGACCGAGCAGCGGGGGAGCCGTGTAGCCGGCCGCGGCGGTGAGGATCATGCCGATGCCGTGCGGCTTGCCCCGGCTGACGGTGAGGCCGCTGGTGTCGGAGTGCAGCCGTATGCCGGTGAGCTGACGTCCGGTCAGCAGGGCGACCAGACCGTGGCCGCCCTCGTGGGCGATGGTGATGGCGTTGCGCGAGAGCCGCCACAGCGTATGGGGGACCACTATGGCGAGTGCCGCCACCATGGTGCCCAGCACCACCCACAGGTCGGGGTCGGGTTGCAGTCCGATGAGCCGGTCCCAGAGGTCGGGCAGCGCGGTCGATGCGGTGCTGTCCATGTTTCCCGGTGGCTCCCTCTCGTCGAGATCAACAGGGGCGGCGCGGAGCGCCGTCGTTGGGGGGTGGTGGTCGGGTGGCGGGTGGGCCTGGCAGTGTGGCACGTATGTGCGGACGGTATGCAGCCAGTCGTGGGCCCGAGGATCTCGCAGGAATCTTTGAGATCGAGAAGTGGGAACCCGAGGAGATCCTGGAGCCCGACTACAACGTGGCCCCGACCAAGGAGGTCTATGCCGTCCTCGACCGTCCTCTCAAGGACGCCGAGGACCCGCGGCCGGTTCGGCAGCTGCGGAAGCTGAAGTGGGGCCTGGTCCCGAGCTGGTCCAAGACCCCCGAGGGCGCGGCCCGGATGATCAACGCGCGCGCGGAGACCGTGCACGAGAAGCCGTCGTACAAGAGGGCCTTCGCCACCCGCCGCTGCGTCATCCCGGCCGACGGCTACTACGAGTGGGTCACCGGGACCGGCGAGCGGGAGCTGGAGGTCGAGGGCAAGAAGAAGCGGCCGCGCAAGCAGCCGTACTTCGTGCTGCCCGCCGACGGCTCGGTCTTCGCGATGGCCGGGCTGTACGAGTTCTGGCGGGACAAGACCCTGCCCGACGACCATCCGCTGGCCTGGTGGGTGACCTGCTCCGTGATCACCACGGAGGCGGAGACCGGCCCGCTGGCCGTGTCCCCGGCCGACGGCCCACGCTCCCTCGCCGACATCCACCCGCGGATGCCGCTGATGCTGACCCCGGACCGCTGGGACACCTGGCTCGACCCGTCCCGCACCGACCTCGACGACCTGCGCTCCCTGCTCGCGCCGCCGCCCGAAGGGCTCATGCGCGCCTACCCGGTCTCCACCGCCGTCAGCAACGTGCGCAACAACGGGCCGGAGCTGCTGAAGGAGCTGGAGGGGCCCGAGGAGGGCACGCTCTTCTAGCCTTCTGGTGTGAAGACCGAGATCATCAGCACCGAGGCCGGGGACGCCCGCATCACCTGGCATCCGGCGAGGAAGGCGCGGCTCGTGCTGGCCGTCAGCCATGGCGCGGGCGGTGGCATCGAGGCGCGGGACCTCCAGGCGCTCGCCCGGGTGCTCCCCGGCCACGGGGTGAGCGTGGCGCTGGTCGAGCAGCCGTGGCGGGTGGCCGGCAAGAAGCTCGCGCCCGCGCCGAAGACCCTGGACGCGGGATGGCGGGGTCTGTGGCCCGCACTCGTGAAGCCCGGCCTCCCGGTGATCTCCGGCGGCCGCAGCGCCGGGGCCCGGGTCGCCTGCCGTACGGCCGTGGAGCTGGGCGCCGCCGCGGTGCTCGCCCTGAGCTTCCCGCTGCACCCGCCGGGCAAGCCGGAGAAGTCGCGCGCCGACGAGCTGCTCGGATCCGGGGTGCCCACCCTGGTCGTACAGGGCGGCAACGACCCGTTCGGAAAGCCCGGCGAATTCCCGGACGGATCGTTCGAGCTGGTCGAGGTGCCCTACGGCGACCATGGCTTCGCCGTGCCGAAGCGCGCGGAGATCACCCAGGACGAGGCCGTGACAGTCATCACGCAGGCGGTCTTGAAGTGGGTCGGGTCACTGGGGTAAAAGCCCGGGAATGCTGAGCCGTGAACCTCTGTTGAGACGGTCAGAAGCGCTGAGAACAGCGCGGACCGCCGTAGGAGAGGAAGACCGCCGCATGGGTTCCACCTTCTGCCCGAGCCGCAGCAGCCGTGCTGACCTGGACTGGACGGTGCTGCATGCGGCCAAGACCACCCCTATTCGGGGGGCGGCCGGGACGGGTAGTCGTCTATCCTCCAATTCCGGTGGCACCGGTTTCGTTGCTGCCCGGAATCTTGAGGAGGTGGGTCCGGTCACTGGGATCGACGCAGGGACCGACAACGGCCAGGCGGAGCAGCCCGAGGGCCAGGGCGCGAGCACGGAGTCGACTGCGGAGCGCACCGCGCGCTTCGAGCGGGACGCGCTCGAATTCCTCGACCAGATGTACTCGGCCGCTCTGCGCATGACGCGCAACCCGGCCGACGCCGAGGACCTGGTGCAGGAGACGTACGCCAAGGCGTACGCGTCCTTCCACCAGTTCCGCGAGGGGACCAACCTCAAGGCATGGCTGTACCGGATCCTCACCAACACGTTCATCAACTCGTACCGCAAGAAGCAGCGCGAACCCCAGCGCTCCGCGGCCGAGGAGATCGAGGACTGGCAGCTCGCGCGTGCCGAGTCGCACATGTCGACCGGTCTGCGCTCCGCCGAGTCGCAGGCGCTCGACCACCTGCCCGACTCGGACGTGAAGGAAGCGCTGCAGGCGATCCCCGAGGAATTCCGCATCGCCGTCTACCTCGCTGACGTAGAGGGCTTTGCGTACAAGGAGATCGCGGACATCATGGGGACACCCATCGGTACGGTGATGTCCCGCCTGCACCGCGGTCGCCGTCAACTGCGCGGCATGTTGGAGGACTACGCGCGTGAGCGCGGGCTCGTGCCGGCCGGTGCCGGGGAGTCGAACGAAGCGAAAGGCTCGGGCTCATGAGCTGCGGAGAGCCGCACGAGACGGACTGCAGTGAGGTACTCGATCATCTCTACGAGTTCCTCGACAGCGAGATGCCGGACGTCGATCGCGCCAAGTTCAAGCAGCACTTCAGCGAGTGCTCGCCGTGTCTGGAGAAGTACGGCCTCGAAGAGGCCGTGAAGAAGCTGGTCAAGCGGTGCTGCGGCCATGACGACGTGCCCAGCGACCTGCGCTCGAAGGTCCTGGGGCGGCTCGATCTGATCCGCACGGGGCAGACCGTGCCCGAGCACGACGTGACGGCCTCGCCGGTGACTCCGCAGGAATCCTGAGTATCCGCAGGAGTCCTGAGCAGCGATCGCCGTTCACTCGAACGTGCTAATCGGCAGGTGATCACCCCGCGCCGCCTCCCCCCACCGTCCTACGCTCCTCGCAACTGTGCGAACTGGGCTGGAGGGGCGACATGGAGGCGGTACCGGCCCGCGCGCGTGCGTACGTCGCCTGCGTCGCCGCAGCCGCATTCCTCTGTCTGCTGCCGCTGTCGGCCGTCCGTACCCCTTGGTGGGCGCTCGCCCTGCTCGCCGCGCTGTCCGCCGGATGCGAGCAGGCCGCCGCCCGGTGGCGGTTCGCCGGCACCTTCTATCCCGTCCTGCTCGCCGGGACCTTTCTGCTGCCGCCCCCGGCCGCCGCCCTCGTGGCGCTGCCGGGGGCGCTGCTGTCCCCGGTCGAGCGACGCCCGCAGGGCCTGCGCCGGCTCTGGCGGGCCGCACAGCTCGCGGTGAGCGTGTGGGCGGCCGCACGGGTGCACGGGGCGATGGGCGGCCGGGCCGCGGTCGAATCCTCCGACTTCCCGTACGCGCTGGCCCCGGCCGGGGTCGCGGTGCTCGTCTTCTGCCTGGTGCTGAGCCTGCTGGACGGGGGGATCCTGGCCCTCGCCGAGAGGATTCCGGTACGGCGGGCCTGGCACGGCCTGTTTCTCCGCTCCCTCGCTCCCGTGGCCGTGCACGGGCTGGCCGGACTCATGATGGCCGTGCTGTGGCGCAGTCCCTACGGTCCCGTCGCCGCGTTGCTCGTGCTGCTGCCGATGGGTGTGTCGGGGTGGGTGTTCGCGCAGTACCACCGGGAGCGGGCCGCCCACCAGGCCACCATCCGGGCGCTGGTGCAGGCCGTCGACATCAAGGACGAGTACACGCGCGGGCACAGCGAGCGGGTCGGACAGGCGTCCATGATGATCGCGCGGGAGCTCGGCATGGACGACGCCCGGATCGAGGTGCTGCGGTTCGCCGGGATCCTGCACGACGTGGGGAAGCTCGGGGTGCCGACGCGGCTGCTCAGGAAGGACGGCCCGCTGACGCCCGAGGAGCGCCGGGTCATCGAGCTGCATCCCGAGTACGGGCACGAGATGGTCCGGGGCATCTCCTTCCTCGGGGAGGCCAGGGCCGCCGTACTGCACCACCACGAGAGGCTGGACGGAAGCGGGTACCCGTACGGACTGATGGGCGGGCAGATCCCGGAGCCGGCACGGGTGGTGGCCGTGGCCGACGCCTTCGACGCCATGACGTCCACCCGTTCCTACCGGCGCGCCCGGCCCGTCGGGGCCGCGCTGGAGGAACTGGAGCGGTGCGCGGGCAGCCAGTTCGACCCGCGGATGGTGACGGCCCTCGTCCGCGCCCTGTCCCGGCACGGCTGGCACCCCGCGGTCACGGCCGACGAGGGCGACGAGCTCGGAGTGCCGCGTCCGCGCCCGACGGCGGCAGGGTGGCCGGGGGTACGCAGGTGAGCTCGCTGAGCGCGCGGAGGACGCCCCACCGGAGGTCACCGCTCCTCACCCTCGTCCACACCTCCGCCGTCCTGCTGGCCCTCGGCTCCCTCGCCCTCGTCCTGTGGACCGGTCTCGAGGAGCGCGGCACCGCCCTCGCCTTCGGTGTGCTGATCACCGTCGGTGAACTCAACCGGCGCAGCGGCCCGCACGTCAGGGAGGCCGCCCCGCTCGGCGCCGCCGGGGCGCTGTCTTACGCCCTGCTCGGCGAGGACGCCGGTGCGCCCACGCATCACGGCGCCGCCCAGGTCGTCACCGTGGTCCTCGCGGCCTCCCTCGTCGGCAGCGTGCCGCACGTCGGACGCGGCCAGGGCCCCACCGCCGACCAGCTCGCCCGCCGCGTCCTGACCGTCGGGTTCGCCGCCGTGTGCTTCCAACCCCTCTACAACCAGGGCACGTTCACCCAGTGGGACGGACCCGCCTACGCCCTGCTCCTGCTCGCCCTGCTCTCGCTGACCGCGCTGTGCGACGCCGTGCTCGCGGCCGCCCTCGCGCACTCCCGCACCCGCTGGCCGTTCGGCCCCCTGCTCCGGGACGAGCTGCGGGCCCTGCCCGGCATCGGGTCCGCCGTCGTCGCCACCGGGGCCGTGATGGCGCTCGCGGTGGCCGTCGTGGGCCTGTGGGCGCTGCCCGTCTTCTCGGTGCCGCTGCTGCTCACCCAGCTCTCCGTCCGCCGGTACGCCGCCGTCCGCTGCACCTACCGGCAGACCATCGCCTCCCTCGCCCGCGCCACCGAGATCGCCGGGTACACGCCCGCCGGGCACGCCCGCAGGGTCGCCGCGCTCAGCCGGGAGGTCGGGCGCGACCTGGGGATGTCCCGGCCCGAGCTCACCGTCCTGGAGTACGCCGCCCTCATGCACGACATCGGCCAGCTGAGCCTCGTCGACCCGGTCCCCGCCGGAGCCACCGCCGCCCTGCCCCTCGCCGAACAGCGCCGCATCGCGCTGCTCGGCGGGGCCGTCGTACGGCAGACGGGCGTGGACGCGGCCGTCGCCGTGGTCGTGGAGCGGCAGGCCGACCCCTGCCGGGAGCAGCCGCTCGCCGCGCGGATCGTACGGGCCGTCAACGCCTACGAGGAGAAGGCGCGGGACACCGGGCCGGGCGGGCCACTGACCGCGCTCGAGGAGCTGCGCCTGGGCACCGCGGGGGACTACGCTCCGGAGGTCGTGGAGGCGCTGGCCCGGGTACTGTCGAGAGACTGTCTGACCTCGCCCGTGACGGGGTAACCCATGGGTAATGAGCGCCCTTCCGAGCACACGTGGTTGGATGCGAGAGAGAGGGTGTCCGGGGGCACAGCCAGCCCACTCGACGGAACCGGCAGGCGGGAATCGTGAGGATCTTCGGCAAGGGACGGCACCGGCCCTCCGCTTCCTGGCGGCAGGCCACGGACCGCGCGTTCACGCTGATCGGCGACGGTCGGTACGAGGACGCGGGCGCGCTGCTGACACGTGCCGCGGACCTGGAGCCGTGGCTGTCCGAGTCCTGGTTCAACCTCGCACTCCTGCACAAGTTCCGGCACGACTGGGAGCAGGCGCGGGCCGCGGGGCTGCGTGCCGTGGCGCTGCTCGACCGGGAGACAGGGGCGCCCGACTGGTGGAACGTCGGCATCGCGGCGACCGCGCTCCAGGACTGGCCGCTGGCCCGGCGGGCCTGGCAGGCGTACGGACTGCGGGTGCCGGGCGGTGCCACGGCCTCCGGTGAACCGCTGGGGATGGACCTGGGCAGTGCCGCCGTACGGCTGTCCCCGGAAGGGGAGGCCGAGGTGGTCTGGGGGCGGCGGCTGGACCCCGCCCGCATCGAAGTGCTGTCCATCCCGCTGCCGTCCTCGGGGCGGCGCTGGGGCGAGGTCGTGCTGCACGACGGCGTCCCGCACGGTGAGCGGACCACCGCGTCCGGCCACGCCTATCCGGTGTTCGACGAGATCGAGCTGTGGGCGCCTTCGCCGGTGCCGACCTGGGTGGTGCTGCTGGAGGCGGCCACCGAGGCGGACCGGGACGCGCTGGAGCAGCTCGCGGCGGACGCCGGGTTCGCGGCGGAGGACTGGTCGTCGTCGGTGCGGCTGCTGTGTCGGATGTGCTCCGAGTCCCGGATGCCGTCCGATGAAGGTGACGGGGAGCATCTGGACCCCCACGACCACAGTGAGCCGGGGCATCCCGGGCCGCTGGGACATCGGACGGACGGGCAGTTGTGGGTGCCGGAGCGGGAGTGCGGGGTGGCTGCGCCGGCTTCGCTGGTTCGGGGGTTGTTGGACGGGTGGGTTGCGGACAGCCCTGATTCGCGTGACTGGCGGGATCTGGAAGAGGTCTGCTGAGACATCGCCGTACGCTGTAGCACTGAATCCCAGGTTTTCCAGGAAGGCATCCGTAGGTCATGGCCCAGCAGGACACCGATCAGCAGCACGCGGGCGTGCTCCCCGTCGACGACGAGGGGTTCGTCATCGACACCGAGGACGCCGAGGAGCGGGAGAGCGCCTGGCGTGAGCGCGGCACCTCGCGGCCCATCACCGTCGTCGGGAACCCCGTGCTGCACAAGGAGTGCAAGGACGTCACCGAGTTCGGTGAGGAGCTCGACCAGCTGGTCGCGGACATGTTCGCCAGCCAGCGCACCGCCGAGGGCGTCGGCCTCGCCGCCAACCAGATCGGCGTCGACCTGAAGGTCTTCGTGTACGACTGCCAGGACGACGAGGGCCGACGGCACGTGGGTGTCCTCTGCAACCCGAAGCTCGTGGACCTGCCCGCGGATCAGCGCCGGCTCGACGACAGCAACGAGGGCTGTCTGTCGGTGCCGACCGCGTACGCACCGCTCGCCCGCCCCGACTACGCCGAGGTCACCGGGCAGGACGAGAAGGGCAACCCGGTCAAGGTCCGTGGCACCGGCTACTTCGCCCGGTGTCTGCAGCACGAGACCGACCACCTCTACGGCTACCTCTACATCGACCGGCTCTCCAAGCGCGAACGCAAGGACGCGCTCCGGCAGATGGCCGAGAACGAGCCCCGCTACCCCGTGGTCGCCAACGACTGACGTCCCACCGCTCCCGCACGCACGGCGCCTGTTCAGGAATCACTCCCCGAACAGGCGCCGTTCGCGTGTGCGTCGCACGTTCGATCGGATCTGCTCACTTAGTGATCCGGTTTGCGTCACACATGGGGAGAATCTCGACACCGTGGGGTAGTGAATGAAGCAAATCCATTCCCAGAATGGTCAGTTGTGGTGCTGAATGGGAAGTGCGGGGATACGCAACGGCGCACGCCCGGTTCAGCGGCAGGGGCGTGCGCCAACTGGCGGCTGGAAGGGGTTTGTTCGTGCCTGCTTTCCCACACAGCACCACATCGACGCCGACGGCGATCGCGGTTCCACCGTCGCTCTCTCTCCCGGTGATCGAGGCAGCGTTTCCCAGGCAACTGCATCCGTATTGGCCCAGGCTCCAGGAGAAGACACGCACCTGGCTTCTGGAAAAACGGCTCATGTCGGCGGACAAGGTGGCCGAATATGCCGACGGACTGTGCTACACGGACCTCATGGCGGGGTACTACCTCGGCGCCCCAGACGAGGTCCTCCAGGCGATAGCGGACTACAGCGCGTGGTTCTTCGTCTGGGACGACCGGCACGACCGTGACATCGTCCACCGCCGTCCCGGCGCGTGGCGGCGGCTGAGGTTCCGGTTGCACGCGGGGCTCGACTCCCCACGGGATCATCTGCACCACGAGGATCCGCTGGTCGCCGCCTTCGCCGACTGCATGGTGCGGCTGTACGCGTTCCTGCCGCAGAGCTGGAACACCCGGTTCGCCGGGCACTTCCACGAGGTGATCGAGGCCTACGACCGGGAATTCCGCAATCGCACCAGGGGAATCATTCCCACGGTCGCGGAATACCTGGCCCTGCGCCGCCTCACCTTCGCGCACTGGATCTGGACGGATCTGCTGGAGCCGAGTGCGGGATGCGAACTCCCGGACGGGGTGAGGAAAAACCCGGCGTTCCGGCGGGCGGCCCTGCTGAGTCAGGAATTCGCCGCCTGGTACAACGACCTCTGTTCGCTCCCCAAGGAAATCGCGGGAGACGAGGTCCACAATCTCGGAATAAGTCTCATCAAGCACGAGGGGCTGACCCTCGAAGAGGCGATCCGGGAAATGCGGCGGCTGATCGGGAAATGCGTGGACGCATTCCTCGTGGTCGAGGCCGACGCCCTCCTTTTTGCCGACAGCCTCGACGACGGCACCGTGCGGGGAAAGGAACTGAGCACCGCCGTCCGGGCCTGTGTCCGCAATATGCGCAACTGGTTCAGCGCCGTCTACTGGTTCCACCACGAGTCCGGCCGTTACATGGTCGACAGCTGGGACGACCGGTCCACGCCCCCGTACGTCAACAACGAAGCGGCAGGTGAGAAATGACCGTCGAATCCGTGAAAACCGAAGCCACGGTGGCTCCCGAGTCGGGTGAGCCGCCGCTCGCGGGCGGGGGCGTCCCCGTCCTCGGGCACGGCCTGCGTCTGGCCCGTGATCCGCTGAGCTTCCTGTCCGGGCTGCGGCGGCACGGCGAAGTCGTCCGCCTCCGGCTCGGCCCCAAGACGGTGTACGCGCCCACCACCCCCGAACTGACCGGAGCCGTGGCCCTCAACCCCGACTTCATCATCGCCGGGCCGCTGTGGGAGTCCCTGGAGGGGCTGGTCGGAAAGGAAGGTGTGGCCACCGCCAACGGCCCGCAGCACCGGCGCCAACGGCGCATCATCCAGCCCGCGTTCCGGCTCGACGCGATTCCGGCGTACGGGCCGATCATGGAGGAGGAGGCGCAGGCGCTGGCCGAGCGCTGGCAGCCCGGCGAGACGGTCGACGCCACCCTGGAGTCCTTCCGGGTCGCCGTGCGCATCGCGGCCCGCTGTCTGCTGCGCGGCGCCTACATGGACGAGCGCGCCGAACGGCTGTGCGTCGCGCTCACGACCGTCTTCCGCGGGATGTACCGGCGGATGGTGATACCCGCGGGGCCGCTGTACAAGCTGCCGCTGCCCGCCAACCTCGCATTCAACCGCGCGTTGGCCGATCTGCATCGGGTGGTCGACGAGATCGTCGCCGAACGCAGGGCATCCGGTCAAAAGCCGGACGATTTGCTGACGGCATTGCTGGCCGCGAAGGACGCGAATGGCGACCCCATCGGGGAACAGGAGATCCACGACCAGGTGGTCGCGATACTCACCCCCGGCGGCGAAACCGTCGCGTCCACGATCATGTGGCTGCTTCAGGTGCTCGCCGAACACCCCGAACACGCGGACAAGGTGTGCGCGGAAGTCGAATCGGTCACCGGTGGCCGTCCTGTGGCATTCGAGGACGTACGGTCACTCAGGTACACGAACTATCTGGTGGTCGAGACCATGCGTTTGTGGCCCGCGGTATGGATATTGACGCGGCGGGCGGTACGCGACACCGAACTCGGTGGCTATCGCATTCCGGCCGGAGCCGACATCGTCTACAGCCCGTACGCGATCCAGCGCGATGCGAAGTCCTTCGACGACAGCGCGGTGTTCGACCCCTTGCGCTGGAGTCCCGAGCGGGCCAAATCGGTTCCGAAACACGCCATGAGCCCGTTCAGCACCGGCAACCGGAAGTGCCCGAGCGATCACTTCTCGATGGCCCAGCTGACGCTGCTCACGGCGGCGCTGGCGCGGAAGTACCGCTTCGAGCAGGTGGCCGGATCGGACGACACCCCCCGTCCCGGTATCACCCTGCGGCCGAACCGGCTCCTGGTGCGGCCCATGCCCCGGTGACGGGTCAGGCGGCCGCCTCCGGACCCTGGAAGGTGCGCCGGTAGGCGTTCGGGGTGGTGCCCACCGCGCGCAGGAACTGGTGGCGCAGCGCGGCCGCGGTGCCGAACCCGGCACGGCCCGCGATCGCGTCCACCGTCTCGTCCGTCGCCTCCAGCAGCCGCTGGGCCAGCAGCACACGCTGGCGCAGGATCCAGCGGTAGGGAGTCGTACCCGTCTCCTGCTGGAAGCGGCGGGCGAAGGTGCGCGGGGACATGTGCGCCCGCTCGGCGAGCTGCTCGACGGTGACGTCCTCGTCGAGGTGCTGCTCCATCCACACGAGCACCTCGCCGACGGTGTCGCACTTCGACCGGGGCAGCGGCCGCTCGATGTACTGGGCCTGTCCGCCGTCCCGGTGCGGCGGTACGACCATCCGCCGGGCGATCTTGTTGGCGACCTCGGGGCCCTGCTCCTTGCGCACGATGTGCAGACAGGCGTCGATGCCCGCCGCGGTGCCCGCCGAGGTGATCACCGGGCCCTCGTCGACGTACAGGACGTCCGGCTCGACCGTCAGCCGCGGATACGCGAGTGCCAGCTCCTCCGCGTGGTGCCAGTGCACGGTGCAGCGCCGGCCGTCGAGCAGTCCGGCCGCGGCGAGCACGAAGACGCCGGAGCACACGCTGAGCACCCGTGCCCCGCGGTCGACCGCGTCGCGCAGGGCTTCCAGCAGCTCGGGCGGGAAGTCCCGCGTCTCGTAGCCGGCGCAGGCCGGCACGGCGATCAGGTCGGCCGTCTCCAGCCGCTCCAGGCCGTGCTCGACGTGCAGGGCGAAGCCGGACCGCGAGGTCAGCCGGGGGCCCTCGGCCGAGGCGACCGCGAAGTCGTACACGGGCAGTCCGTCATCGCTGCGGTCGGTCCCGAAGACCTCGCAGACGACACCGAGCTCGAAGGGGTTCACGCCGTCCAGGACGACGGCGGCCACGTTCTTCAGCATGCTGCCAGTGTGCCTCAGGGCTGGCAGTAAATCGAGGGTGTGCGGCAGTCCTGCCACTGTTTGTCAGGAGTCAACGGCGCGAGAGTAGTGACATGACTTCAGCGCAGACAGAAGGACTGATCGCCATGCTGACTGTTTTCGCCATCTTCGTCCTCTTGCTCCTCCCGTCGGTGATCGGGATCGTGCACGACAAGCGCGTCGACCGTCAGATCAGGAAGGCGCGCGAGTACCGGACCGCACACGGGGTCACTCGAACGGTCTAATCTCTCCTGGATCAACAGGGGAGGACCATGAGACACAGACTGTGGGCCGTGGCAGGCGGGGCGGCAGCCCTGGCCCTGCTCACGGCCACCGGAGCCCATGCCGAGGGCGAGGGTGACATCAGGGTCACCAAGACCGTCGTGAACAAGGGCGGCAACGTGATCATCGGCACGGCGAAGACCATCAGGTACCCGATCGCGGTCACCGTCAAGGACGACTCGGGCGTCAGGAAGATCACGGATCTGAGCACGTTCAACAGGTCCAACGGCTACGGCTTCGTCACCTGGGACGGCGACTCGTCCTGCGTGAGGAAGAGCGCGACGACATCCGTGTGCACCGGCACGATGACCGTCGACCCCGCCTGGATCGCCGACAGCGACGACATCGACAGCAACAGGGTCGCCGGTGTCTGGCGGGTGGACGCCACCGTCAAGGCGAACGACGGCGACTACTGGATCTCGGACGACATCGCCGAGTACAAGGTCAAGCGCGCCGCACAGCTCACCACGGACGCGTCCCCCGAACCCGTCGCCAAGGGTGCCCGGCTCACCGTCAAGGGCAAGCTCTCCCGGGCCAACTGGGAGGACCTGAAGTACCACGGCTACCCGGGCCAGACGGTCAGGCTCCAGTTCCGCGCGGCCGGTGCCGCCCACTACGGCACGGTCAAGACCGTGAAGACGGACAACCTGGGCCAGCTCAGCACGAAGGTGACCGCCACGGCGGCGGGCAGCTGGCGCTGGTACTTCCCCGGCACCACGACGACCTCGCTGAAGGTCTCGGCCGGGGACGCGGTCGCCCTCAGGTGACCACCACGGTGACCCGCCACTCCTGAATGCCCTTGCAGGAGACTCGGCCGGTCTCGGTGGCGCACAGCGGACGCTGTGAACTCAGCCGCACCTGTCCCGCCGAGACCGCCTTGTACGCGGAACTCGCGTCACCGGGCAGCAGGACGATCCCGCTGTTGGTGGGCTCCAGTCCGCCGCCCTCGGTGGTGACCGGCTTCCAGGGGCGGCTCTTCGTCCCGTCCAGCGAGATTCGGAGCGTGTCGCCCACCGCGAGGCAGACCGTGCTGCCGCTGTCGTCGGCGTTCAGCTGCGAGGCGGATGTGCAGCCCGGCGACGGCGACGCGGACGGGGACGACGAGGGCGGGGGCGACGACGAGGGCGGCGGCGACACGGTGTCGCCGCCGCCCCCTTCGCTTCCGGCCTCGGCCCCGCACCCCGCGAGCAGCAGGGTCAGTGCCGCGAGGGCGAGGGCGGTGCGGTGGGTCGTAGGGCGCATGGGGTGGCCTCCTCGTCGATGAGACGTTCCGCACGCGTACCCGGATCCACCGACTTTTGACAGAGGCCCGTCAGAAGGCGGAGCTGGGTCAGAAGTCCTCGTCCAGGTCGACCGTGCCCTCCACCGCCACCTGGTACGCGGACGGACGCCGCTCGAAGAAGTTGGTCAGCTCCTGGACGCCCTGCAGCTCCATGAAGGAGAACGGGTTCTCCGAGCCGTACACCGGCGCGAAGCCGAGGCGCGTCAGGCGCTGGTCGGCGACGCACTCCAGGTACTGGCGCATCGACTCGGTGTTCATGCCCGGTAGCCCGTCGCCGCACAGGTCGCGCGCGAACTGGAGCTCCGCCTCCACCGCCTCCGCCAGCATGTCGGTGACCTCCTGCTGGAGCCGGTCGTCGAACAGCTCCGGCTCCTCCTTGCGGACGGTGTCGACCACGTCGAAGGCGAAGGACATGTGCATGGTCTCGTCGCGGAACACCCAGTTGGTGCCGGTGGCGAGGCCGTGCAGCAGGCCCCGGCTGCGGAACCAGTAGACGTACGCGAAGGCACCGTAGAAGAACAGGCCCTCGATGCACGCGGCGAAGCAGATCAGGTTGAGCAGGAAGCGGCGGCGGTCGGCCCGGGACTCCAGGCGGTCCAGCTTCTCGACCTCGTTGATCCACCGGAAGCAGAACTCGGCCTTCTCGCGGATGGAGGGGATGTTCTCGACGGCGTCGAAGGCCGCCGCCCGGTCCTCCGGATCGGGAAGGTAGGTGTCCAGGAGCGTCAGATAGAACTGGACGTGCACGGCCTCCTCGAAGAGCTGCCTGCTCAGGTACAGGCGCGCCTCGGGGGAGTTGATGTGCTTGTAGAGGGTCAGCACCAGGTTGTTCGCCACGATCGAGTCGCCCGTCGCGAAGAACGCGACCAGCCGGCCGATCAGGTGCTGCTCGGCGGGGCTGAGCTTCGCGAGGTCGGCGACGTCCGAGTGGAGGTCGACCTCCTCGACGGTCCAGGTGTTCTTGATGGCGTCCCGGTAGCGCTCGTAGAAGTCCGGATAGCGCATGGGCCGGAGGGTCAGCTCGAAGCCCGGGTCGAGAAGGTTCTTGGCTTCGCTGGTCATTACTGGCAGGCCTCGCAGGACTCGGGGTTTTCCAGGGAGCAGGCGACGGCGTCTTCCGGGGCCGCCTGCTGGACGGGGACGGTGGCCTGAGCCGCGCGGGCGATACGGGTCGCCGGGCGCGAGCGCAGGTAGTACGTCGTCTTCAGCCCGGACTTCCAGGCGTACGCGTACATCGAGGAGAGCTTGCCGATCGTCGGCGTCTCCAGGAAGAGGTTCAGGGACTGGGACTGGTCGAGGAACGGGGTCCGCGCCGCCGCCATGTCGATCAGACCGCGCTGCGGGATCTCCCACGCCGTGCGGTACAACGCCCGTACGTCCTCCGGGATCCACGCGAAGCCCTGCACCGAGCCGTTCGCGTCCCGCAGCGCCTCCCGGGTGCGGGCGTCCCAGACGCCGAGCCTCTTCAACTCGGCCACCAGGTACGAGTTGACCTGGAGGAACTCGCCCGACAGCGTCTCGCGCTTGAACAGGTTGGAGACCTGCGGCTCGATGCACTCGTACACGCCGGCGATCGAGGCGATGGTGGCGGTGGGCGCGATGGCCAGCAGGAGGCTGTTGCGCAGACCCGTGCCGGCCATGCGCTCGCGCAGTGCCGCCCAGCGCTCGGGCCAGGCGAGGTCGGTGGCGTAGTGGTCCGGGTGCAGCACACCCTGTGCCGTACGCGTCTTCTCCCAGGCCGGCAGCGGACCGCTGCGCTCGGCGAGGTCGGCGGAGGCCTCGTAGGCGGCGAGCATGATGCGCTCGGCGATCCGCGTGGACAGCGCCTTGGCCTCGGGGGAGTCGAAGGGCAGGCGCAGCTTGAAGAAGACGTCCTGGAGGCCCATCGCGCCGAGGCCGACGGGACGCCACTTGGCGTTGGACCGCCCGGCCTGCTCGGTCGGGTAGAAGTTGATGTCGACGACCCGGTCGAGGAAGGTCACGGCGGTGCGCACGGTGGCGTCCAGCCGCTCCCAGTCGATGTCGCCGCTCGTCGTGTCGACGAACGCGCCGAGGTTCACGGACCCCAGGTTGCAGACCGCGGTCTCCCCGTCGTCCGTGACCTCCAGGATCTCCGTGCACAGGTTGGAGGAGTGCACGGTGTGGCCGGGCAGCGCCGTCTGGTTGGCCGTGCGGTTGGCGGCGTCCTTGAAGGTCATCCAGCCGTTGCCGGTCTGCGCGAGGGTGCGCATCATGCGGCCGTAGAGGTCACGGGCCGGGATGGTCCTGCGCGCGAGCCCCTCCGCCTCGGCCTTGCGGTAGGCCGCGTCGAACTCCTCACCCCACAGGTCGACCAGCTCGGGCACGTCCGCGGGCGAGAAGAGGGACCACTCGGCGTCCGCGTTCACCCGGCGCATGAACTCGTCCGGGATCCAGTGCGCGAGGTTCAGGTTGTGCGTACGGCGGGCGTCCTCACCGGTGTTGTCCCTGAGCTCCAGGAACTCCTCGATGTCGGAGTGCCAGGTCTCCAGGTAGACCGCGGCCGCGCCCTTGCGCCGGCCGCCCTGGTTCACGGCGGCGACCGAGGCGTCGAGGGTCTTCAGGAACGGGACGATGCCGTTGGAGTGCCCGTTGGTGCCGCGGATCAGCGAACCGCGCGAGCGGATGCGGGAGTACGAGATGCCGATGCCGCCGGCGTGCTTCGAGAGGTTGGCGACCTGGTGGTAGCGGTCGTAGATGGAGTCGAGCTCGTCCTTCGGGGAGTCGAGGAGGTAGCAGGACGACATCTGGGGGTGCCGGGTGCCGGAGTTGAAGAGGGTGGGGGAGGAGGGGAGGTAGTCGAGGCGGCTCATGAGCCGGTAGAGCGCGGCGACTTCGTCCAGGGCGTGGACCGTGTCGTCCTCGGCGAGGCCGGACGCCACCCGGAGCATGAAGTGCTGGGGCGTCTCGATGACCTTGCGGGTGATCGGGTGCCGCAGGAGGTAGCGGCTGTACAGGGTGCGCAGCCCGAAGTAGCCGAAGCGGTCGTCGGCCTCGGTGTCGACCAGTGCGTCGAGCCGCTCGGCGTGGACCCGCACGAACTCGGCGGTCCGGTCGGCGATGAGGCCCTCGCGGTGGCCGACGGCGACCGATGCGGTGAACGAGGTGACGCCCTGTGAGGCGGCCTCGGCGGCGATGGAGACGGTCAGCAGCCGGGCGGCCAGCCTGCTGTATGCGGGGTCCTCGGAGATGAGGCCGGCCGCCGCCTCGGTGGCCAGCTCGCGCAACTCCGCGATCATCTCGGCGGAGGCTCCCCGTGCGGACCGGCCGCGCAGCGCGGCGGCGGCGACCCGGCCGGGGTCGGCGTCGGGGAGGTCGGCGGTCAGCGCGGTCAGGGTCCGCAGCAACGCGGTGCCGGGACCGTCCTCGTCCACCGGGGTGGTCGCTGAAGCCGGGTCGGCTGGCGCGATGGTCACGTGGGGCTCTCCCTCGCTGGGCACGGGGGCCTTGCGGAGGGCAGGGGGCAGCACACGAGCGCGCACGGCGTCGCGTCCACCGGCCCATTCCACGAGGCCCGGACGTCATGACACCCGGGCCGGTATGGCACGGGCACGCTGTCGACAGGTCCTCGGACTGACGCTCATATGCGCTCAAGCACGCATGAGTACACCGTTGCGGGACAGTTCCGGATTCGCACCGGATTCCCCTGCGGCGACAGCGAGCATGAGCATACATCTTGTGCCGGGTGGGAGAAGCAGGCCCATATGTTGTGTCGCGGTGACTTCAGAGCGTCAACTTGTAGGTGAGGAGCGTGAAGTCGTCGCCGGGTATCGGCTTCCAGTCGCGCTCGGGGACGCGGACGAATCCGAGGCGTTCGTAGATGCGGTGGGCGCTGTGCATCGTGGGCTGGGTGCACAGGACGATGCCGGTGGCCGTGGCGGTCGCGCGGTCGACGCAGGCCTGGACGAGGGCTTGTCCCACGCCTCTGCCGCGGGCCGGGTGAGCCACCGCGAGCATGCGGATCTCCGCCTCTCCGGGGCGGGCGAGGTCGGCCAGGGGGCTGTCGGAGGGGACGAGGGTGACTCCGCCGAGGATGTCGTCGTTCTCCGTGGCCACCAGGACGTCAGCGGCGGACGCCCGCTTGGCCACGTCCTTGAGTTCTTCGAGGTACCAGTCGCTGTCACCGAACAGGAGAAGCCCGTCCTGGAGGTAGGCCTGGGCGGAGATCTCGCCGAGGCGTTCGTGGTCGGCGGGCACCGCGGGGCGAATCAGGAACTCCATGCGGGTGAGTGTGCACGACGGGTACGACGACGGGCCGCCGGACGAGAACTCCGACGGCCCGTGCACACCGTGACTAGTGGGTCGTACTCGCAGTGGCCGGCGGGAGTTCCACCTCGACGCCCGGGTCACCCGCGTCCGCCGTGTAGTCCTCGGGGCTGGTCTCGTCCACGCCGTCGGGGGCCTTCAGCGCCTTCAGCACAAAGGTCAGGACCACCGTGACGACGACGTTGAGCACGAACGCCGTCAGGCCGATGTAGCCGATCTCGCCGATGCCCGGGATCTCCTTCGCCGAGCCGCCGAAGTGCTTCTGGGTCGGAGAGGCGACGCCGTATGCGGCGACCGTGCCGTAGACCATGCCGACCGCCCAGCCGGCGAGCAGGGCCCAGCGGTGGAACCAGCGGGTGAACAGGCCGCCGACCAGGGCCGGGAAGGTCTGCAGGATCCAGATGCCGCCCAGGAGTTGGAAGTTGATGGCCACCGTCTTGTCCATGGTGAGGACGAAGACCAGGGCACCGACCTTCACCAGGAGCGAGACCAGCTTGGAGACCTTGGTCTCCTGTGCTGGCGTCGCGTCCGGCTTGATGAAGTCCTTGTAGATGTTGCGGGTGAAGAGGTTCGCGGCCGCGATCGACATGATGGCCGCCGGGACCAGCGCGCCGATGCCGATCGCCGCGAAGGCCACGCCCGCGAACCAGTCGGGGAACATGTCCTCGAAGAGCTGCGGGATCGCCAACTGCGGGTTGGTGACCTTGACCCCGGCCGCGATCGCCATGAAGCCGAGCAGCGCGAGCAGGCCCAGCATCAGGGAGTACAGCGGCAGGATCGTGGTGTTGCGGCGGATCACCTCACGGCTGCGCGAGGAGAGCGTCGCCGTGATCGAGTGCGGGTACATGAAGAGGGCGAGCGCGGAGCCCAACGCCAGCGTGGCGTAGGTCCATTGGCCCGCCTCCAGCGGAACCAGTCCGCCCGCCTTGGCCGCCGTGTACTTCTCGCTCGCCGCGCCGAAGACGTCGTCGAAGCCGCCCAGCTTGATCGGGATGTAGATGATCGCCACCGCGATGACGATGTAGATCAACGTGTCCTTCACGAACGCGATCAGCGCGGGGGCGCGCAGGCCCGAGGAGTAGGTGTAGGCCGCGAGGACACCGAACGCGATCAGCAGCGGCAGGTCCTTGACGAACCAGTTGGTGTTCTCGCCGCCGCCGACACCCATGACGTCGAGAACCGCCTGGATGCCGACCAGTTGGAGCGCGATGTACGGCATGGTCGCGAGGATGCCGGTGACCGCCACCGCCAGCGACAGGCCCTTGGAGCCGAAGCGGCCGCGCACGAAGTCCGAGGTCGTCACGTACCCGTGCTTGTGGGAGACCGACCACAGGCGGGGCAGGAACGTGAAGATCAGCGGGTACACCAGGATGGTGTACGGCACCGCGAAGAAGCCGGCCGCGCCCGCCGCGTAGATCGCCGCGGGCACCGCGACGAAGGTGTACGCCGTGTAGAGGTCGCCGCCCAGCAGGAACCAGGTGACCCAGGTGCCGAACGACCGGCCGCCCAGGCCCCATTCGTCGAGGCTCTGCTCGTTCTCGGCCTTGCGCCAGCGCGCGGCCAGGAAGCCCATGACCGTGACGGCCAGGAAGAACAGGATGAAGACGGTGAGAGCCACGCCGTTGACGCCGTCGTTCACTTGGTACCTCCCCGACGGGCGCGCTGGTCACGCTGCCAGAGCTGGTAGGCGGTCATCGTCAGCGCGGTGGAGATCAGCACCCACAGCATCTGGTACCAGTAGAAGAACGGGATGCCGATGAACGTGGGGTCGACCTTGGCGTACGAGCCGACCCACAGCATCGCCACGAACGGGGCGAGCAGGCAGAGGGCGATGACCACCCGCATCGGTGTCACCGCCGGTGGTCTCACTTCAGGTGTGTCCGACATTCCGCGGCTCCGTCCCCTCGCTGATCACCTGTAACGCGCAGGCAATGTAGGTCACGGTGTCAGGTGAGCGGAAGACCTCGTCCGCATATCGGTATGTCGATTCTGTGAAGCACCGGCATCAGTACCGGCAGCAGCGTCAGCGGCAGCGGAATCCCTGGCGCGATCTCCTTCCTGACGGTCCGTCCTCATGTGCTCGAACGCCTTCCGCGTCGGCACCGGCGCCCGCGGGTGGTCTTTGCGCACATGGGCGACATAGCGGTTGTACGCCGACTCGCCGGTCAATTCGCGGACGTACCAGCGCAGACCCGCAGGGCGTCGGTGAGCACCACCACGATCAGCGGCGCGAGGACGGCCGTTGCGGAGGCGGTGATCCGGACCGTGCCGGGGAGATGGCCCATCTGCGCGGCCCGTACCGGGCCGACGAGCGGACCGGCGCCCGCGATCGCGGCGAAGTGGTGGCCGAGCAGGACGCGGCGGTCGGTGGGGTGGAAGTCGATGCCGTCGTCGAGCGTTCGGCCGGGGTGGCCCTGCTCGCGTCGACCTTCAGGACCTTGTGCGCGATGAACTTCGGGTAGAAGCGGTAGCCGATCGCGTACGACCCGAGGGCGGCCGCGACCATCCAGGCGGCGGAGACGTCCTCGCCCGGGCGAGCGCGAGCACGGACCAGCCGGCGGCCGACCAGGGCGACGAGGGTCCAGATGACGACGGTTCGGACGTTCGCGGTACGCACGGGACGGTCCTCCCGTCCAGATGGAGTCGGGAGGACCGTAGAGCAGGAAGCGTGGTCGCGCTACAGGGCGTGCATCAGTCGAGGGGCCGCTTGAGCCTGGCCACGAACTTGTACCGGTCGCCCCGGTAGACCGACCGCACCCACTCCACCGGCTCGCCCGTCTTGTCGAACGAGTGCCGGGACAGCATCAGCATCGGCAGACCCACGTCGGTGCCGAGCAGGCCGGCCTCGCGTGGGGTGGCCAGCGAGGTCTCGATGGTCTCCTCGGCCTCGGCGAGGTGGACGTCGTAGACCTCGGCGAGCGCCGTGTAGAGGGACGTGTACTTGACGAGCGACCTGCGCAGGGCCGGGAAGCGCTTGGCGGAGAGGTGGGTCGTCTCGATGGCCATCGGCTCGGCGTTCGCCATGCGCAGGCGCTCGATGCGCAGCACCCGGCCGCCGGCGGTGATGTCGAGGAGCTCGGCGAGCCGGTCGTCGGCGGTGATGTAGCCGATGTCGAGCAGCTGCGAGGTGGGTTCGAGGCCCTGGGCGCGCATGTCCTCCGTGTAGGAGGTGAGTTGCAGCGCCTGCGAGACCTTCGGCTTGGCGACGAAGGTGCCCTTGCCCTGGATGCGCTCCAGACGTCCCTCGACCACCAGTTCCTGGAGGGCCTGGCGCACGGTGGTGCGGGAGGTGTCGAACTCGGCGGCGAGCGTGCGCTCGGGCGGTACCGGCGTGCCGGGCGACTGCGTCTCCGTCATGTCGAGCAGGTGCTTCTTCAGGCGGTAGTACTTGGGCACGCGCGCGGTACGGACGCCTGCCCCGCCCTCGGTCTCCGCACTGCTGACGTCGCTGCTCATGGTCTGCCTTCCCGGCTCCGGATGCGGGTCACTTCGTGATCCCTTCTGTATACCGGCGCCGCCTCTTTTGGTCTAGTCCACAGAGGTAAGTGGTCTAGCGGACGACAGTACTCCGCCGCCGCTGTTTTCGCTGACTTCTTTACTAATGGTTCCTGCATATGTAGGTCGCATAACGGCTGGTCAGGGCCGTTTCGAGCACTCTTGACAGGCTTCATGGTCTGGTCCAAGCTCCCCCTACTGGTCTACACCATTGGTCCAGGTCCCGGCCTGTGGGCGGGAGGTGTGGGCATCCCTGAGGAGGGTGGCGTGAAGCGCAAGCTGATAGCCGCGATCGGTATCGCGGGCATGGTGGTCACCGTCGCGGCGTGTGGGGGCAGCGACAGCGGAAGTTCGGACAACAGCGGCACGGACGCCAAGGAGCTGACCGTCTGGCTCACCGTCGACGCCCAGAACAACTGGCCCGAGCTGGTGAAGGCCGCGGACGCGGCGGTCCAGAAGAAGCACCCCGGCATCAAGATCAACCACGAGTACTACGGCTGGCCCGACAAGAACACCAAGCTCGACGCGGTCCTCGCCACCGACAAGGCCCCCGACGTGGTCGAGATGGGCAACACCGAGATGCTGGGCTACATGGTCAAGGGCGCCTTCGCTCCCCTGGACACCTCGAAGTTCACCAACTCGTCCGCCTGGCTCGACGGCCTCAAGGCCTCGGTGACCTACGACGGCAAGACCTACGGCGTCCCGTACTACGCCGGCGGCCGCGTCGGCAACTGGCGCAAGGACGTCTTCGCCTCGGTCGGCGTCAAGTCCACCCCGAAGACCTACGCGGAGCTCACCGCCGCCCTGGACAAGGTCCAGAAGAAGGAGGGCGACAAGTTCTCCGCCTGGTACCAGCCCACCCGTGACTGGTACGCGGCCATGTCCTTCGTCTACGACGCCGGCGGCTCCATCGCGGTCGAGTCGGGCGGCCAGTGGAAGGGCAACCTCTCCTCGCCCGAGTCCGTCAAGGGCCTCACCGCGTTCAAGAACGTCGTCGACAAGTACATGCACGGCGACAAGACCAAGGACGAGTCCGACCGCTACATCGTCTACGGCCAGGGCAAGTCCGGCATGATCTTCGGCGCGGCCTGGGAGGGCGCGACCTCCGCCGACCCGAAGAACGACAAGACCGGCAAGCTCAAGGACAGCCTCGAGAACTTCGTGATGCCGGGTCCGTCCGGCAAGAACCTGCCCGTGTTCCTGGGCGGTTCGGACCTCGCCGTGCCGGTGAAGTCGAAGGCGCAGGCCGTCGCCGCCGAGTGGATCAACGCCTTCACCGGTCCCTCCGGTCAGAAGGGCCTGATGGCCAAGGGCAACCTGCCCAACAACAAGACCGACCTCGCCACCCTGAAGAACGACCCGGCGACCGCGGTCCCGGCCACCGCGGCCGAGGCCAACTGGTTCGTCCCCATGGCGCCCGGCTGGGGTCAGGTCGAGAAGGCGCAGGTCCTGCAGAACATGCTGCAGAGCATCGGCACCGGCAAGAAGTCGGTCGAGGACGCCGCCAAGGAGGCGGACGCCGCGATCGACAAGGTCATCAACAACAAGTGACCTGAGGCAGGGCCCCGTTGAGAACGGCGGGGCCCTGCCTCCCGTACGGCCGTGCGGGCTTCGTTCCCGTACGCCGTGCGGGCTTCGCCTTCGTACGACCCATGCGACGTCGGTTTCGTACGACCAGAGGGACCGCTGAGGAGCACGCGATGAGTGCCGCAGACACCACCACCCCCACCGAGGTGCCGCCGCTGATGTCGGTACCACCGCCATCCGCCCCGCCGACGCCCCGCAGAAGGCGGGGGTCCGGCGCCACCCCGTGGCTGCTGCTCGCGCCCTGCCTGCTCATCCTCGGCCTGGTCATGGGCTATCCACTGGTCCGCCTGGTCACCCTGTCCTTCCAGAAGTTCGGGCAGTCCCAGCTGTGGGGCTTCCTGCCCGCCGACTGGATCGGCTTCGACAACTTCACCGCCGTCCTCGGTGACGGCGAGTTCTGGACGGTCGTCGTCCGGACGATCGTCTTCGCGGCCGGCTGCGTCATCTTCACGATGGTCGCCGGAATGCTGATCGCGCTGCTGCTCCAACGGGTCTCCGGCTGGGTGAAGACCCTCGTCAACATCGCGCTGGTGGCCAGCTGGGGCATGCCGATCATCGTCGCCACCACCGTCTTCAAGTGGCTGTTCGACGCGGACTACGGCATCCTCAACGCGCTGCTCAGCAAGCTGCCCGGGGTCGAGATGATCGGCCACAACTGGTTCGCCAGCGGGCCCCAGGGCCTGGCCGTGATCATGCTGCTCGTGGTCTGGGGCGCGGTGCCCTTCGTCGTGATCACCCTCAGCGCCGGACTCACCCAGGTCCCCGCCGAGTTGGAGGAGGCCGCCCGCCTCGACGGCGCGGGCGCCTGGGGCGTTTTCCGGCACGTCACCCTGCCGATCCTCAAGCCGATCATCGTGATGCTCACAACCCTCTCGGTCATCTGGGACATGGGCGTCTTCCCCCAGGTGTTCGTCATGCGGGGCGGCCACCCGGAGCCGGAGTTCCAGATCCTGCCGACGTATTCGTACGACCGCGCGTTCGTGGTCAACGACTACGGGCAGGGCTCGGCGATCGCCCTCATCACCGTGCTTCTGCTGCTGGGAGTGGTCGCCGTGTACATGCGCCAGATGCTGAAGATCGGAGAGGTCGAATGAGCACGCTTGCTCCCGCGGGGCGCCGGAGGTCGAAGGCCGGCTGGAACCTCCTCGGTCTCCTCGTCTTCGCCACCGCCGGATTCCCCGTCTACTGGATGCTGAACACGGCGTTCAAACCGGCGAAGGACGCCATCGACCCGGACCCGAGCCTGCTGCCGACGGGACTGACGCTGGGCAACTTCAGCCGCGCGCTGGACATCGCCGACTTCTGGGGCCCGGTCGGCCGCAGCCTGATCGTCTCCCTCTCGGTCGTGGCGATCGGCATCGCGGTCGGCACCCTGGCCGCCCTCGCCATCTCCCGCTTCGCCTTCCGCGGCCGCAAGGTCGTGATCGTTGGCATCCTCGCGGTCCAGATGATCCCCCTGATCGCGATGATCATCCCGGTCTTCCTGCTGCTGAACGACCTCGACCAGTACGACAAGCTGTCGGGTCTGATCATCACCTACCTGACCTTCATCCTCCCCTTCACGGTGTGGACGCTGCGCGGCTTCATCGTCAACATCCCGAAGGAGCTGGAGGAGGCGGCGATGGTCGACGGCTGCTCGCCCACGGGCGCCTTCCTGCGGGTGGTCTTCCCGCTGCTGGCTCCCGGCATGGTCGCCACCTCGGTCTACGCCTTCGTCCAGGCCTGGAACGAGTACCTCTACGCCCTCATGCTGCTCAGCCAGAAGAACCAGACCGCGACCGTCTGGCTCGGCAACTTCACCACCAAACACGGCACCGAATACGCCCCGATGATGGCCGGTTCCACCATGATGGCCGTGCCGATCGTGGTCCTCTTCCTCCTCGTCCAACGCAAGATGGCCGCGGGTCTCACCGCGGGCGCCGTGAAGGGATAACGCCCCCGATGACGACATTCGCCAGCGGCACCGACACCCTCACGCGGGACGCCCTCACCGTCCTCCAGCCCGGCTTCACCGGCACCACCGCCCCCGACTGGCTGCTGCGCCGCCTCGGCGAGGGCCTCGCCTCGGTCGGCCTGTTCGGCCGCAACATCACCTCCCCGGAACAACTGGCCGCCCTGACCGCCCAGTTGCGCGCCGAACGCGACGACGTCCTGGTCGCCATCGACGAGGAGGGCGGTGACGTGACCCGCCTGGAGGTGGGCACCGGCTCGTCCTTCCCCGGCAACCACGCCCTCGGCGCGGTGGACGACGTGGAACTGACGCACGCGGTGGCCGCGGAACTCGGCCGCCGTCTCGCGGCCTGCGGGGTCAACCTCAACTGGGCCCCGTCGGCCGACGTGAACTCCAACCCGTCCAACCCGGTGATCGGCGTCCGCTCCTTCGGCGCCGCCCCCGAGCTGGCCGCCCGGCACACGGCGGCCTACGTCACCGGCCTGCAGTCGGCGGGTGTCGCGGCCTGCACCAAGCACTTCCCGGGTCACGGCGACACCGCGATCGACTCCCACGACGCGCTGCCACGCATCGACGTGGACGAGTCGGTCCTCCTGGAGCGGGAACTGCGGCCCTTCCGCGCGGCCATCGCCGCCGGCACCCGCGCGGTGATGACCGCCCACATCATGGTCCCCGCCCTGGACCCGGACCTCCCGGCCACCCTGTCCCACAAGGTGCTGACCGACCTCCTGCGCCGCGAACTCGGCTACACCGGCCTCATCGTCACCGACGGCATGGAGATGCAGGCCATCTCCGGCACCTACGGCATCGAACGCGGCAGCGTCCTGGCCGTCGCCGCCGGCGCCGACGCGATCTGCGTGGGCGGCGGCCTGGCCGACGACGAGACGGTACGGCGCCTGCGCGACGCCCTGGTCTCGGCGGTCCGCTCGGGCGACCTCCCCGAGGAGCGGCTCGCGGAAGCGGCGGAACGCGTCCGCACGCTGGCCCACTGGACGGCCGCCGGCGCAGCCGACACGCAACTGCCGGCCGACGAGGAGGTGGGACTGCGCGCGGCCCGAAGGGCGTTGCACATCACCGGCGCCGACGGCTTCACCCCCCTCACCAAGGCGCCCTACGTGGCCGCCTTCACTCCGGTCGCCAACGTGGCCGTCGGCGACGAGACGCCCTGGGGCGTCGCCGCCGAACTCGCCCGCCTGCTCCCCGGTACGGAAACGGGCAGCTTCACCGGAGAGGACGCGGGCATGGCCACCCTGGCCGCGGCCGGCCCCCGCCGGATCGTGGCCGTGGTCCGCGACGAACACCGCCACCCCTGGATGGGGGCGGCCCTGGACACCGTCCTCCGCACCCGCCCCGACACGATCGTGATCGAAATGGGCCTCCCTCAGGCCCCCGTCCGAGGAGCCCTGCACATCGCGACCCACGGCGCGGCAAGGGTGTGCGGCAGGGCGGCGGCGGAGGTCATCGCGGGGGAGTAGGTCCTTAAGGACAGGACAGGACAGGTGCCGGTTCCCTTCGAGGGGACCGGCACCTGTCTTCGAACCCGGCAGACGGGTCCCCGTCCCTAAATCCCCTGCCAGTCAGGCTTGTTCACAAACGTGTGCCGGAAGTAGTCCGCCAGCTTCAACTTCGAGGCGGCCCCCTCATCCACGACCACCGTCGCATGCGGATGCAGCTGAAGCGCCGACGCGGGACACACCGCGGCGACCGGCCCCTCCACCGTCGCCGCCACCGCGTCCGCCTTCCCCTCACCCGTCGCGAGCAGCACCAGGTGCCGGGCCTCGAGAATCGTCCCGATCCCCTGGGTGATCACATGGTGCGGCACCTGCGAGATGTCCCCCTCGAAGAACCGCGCGTTGTCCACCCGCGTCTGCTCGGTCAGCGTCTTGATCCGGGTCCGCGAGGCCAGCGACGAACACGGCTCGTTGAACCCGATGTGCCCGTCCGTCCCGATCCCGAGCAGCTGCAGATCCACGCCCCCGGCTGCGGCCAGCGCCGAGTCGTACGCCTGACACGCACCGATGATGTCCTGAGCCGTCCCGTCCGGCCCCATGAAGGAGGCCATCGGTATCCCCAGCGGCTCCAGCACCTCGCGCCGCAGCACCGAACGGTAGGACTCCGGATGCTCGGCCGGCAGCCCCACGTACTCGTCGAGCTGGGCTATCCGCGCCCGCGAGGCGTCCACGGCACCGGACCGCACCTTCGCCGCCAGGGCCTCGTAGATCGGCAGTGGGGTGGAACCGGTGGCCACGCCGAGGAGGGCGTCGGGCTTGCGCCGGAGCAGCTGGGCCATGGCCTCGGCGATGAGCTCGCCACCCGCCTTGGCGTCCGGAACGATGACAACTTCCACGCTGGGCCTGCCGATCTGAGGGAAGGGTCTGATCTGTAGCAACGGTCTGAACAGAGAGGGCTCGACCGGACCCCGGTACGGCCCATGTGGTTTAGACCAATCTAACAGAATCGGGTCCTGCGGCCCAGGTCCCCGAGGCCGTCAGGGCGCCTCCTCAAGGACTGCCACGTCACCATCATCCGCGGTCGGGACCCGGACGCACCGCCCGCCCCGGCGAAGGTGATGGAGACGGAGACGGAGACGCACGAGCCCAGCCCGCCGGGTGGCTCACGGCATCGACCCCCCTGTGGCGTCCACCCAGCTCCCGGTCACCCATCGCCCCTCGTCCGAGGCGAGGAACGCCACCACGTCCGCGACCTCGGCCGGGGTCCCCACCCGCCCCAGCGCCGAGTAGGCCTCCGCCTGCGCCCAGCCGTCCTCGCTGCCGTGCAGAAACACGGCGGTGTTGTCGGTGTCGACCAGGCCGGGTGCCACCGAGTTCACCCTGATGCCCCGGGCGCCCAGGATCTTGGACAGATCCCGGGAGAACACGTCCAGCGCGCCCTTCGTCATGGCGTAGGCCATGTTGTGCGGCATGGCGGCCGTGCGGGCGAGTCCCGACGAGATGTTGATGACGCGGCCGCCGTCCCGCAGACGTATCGACCCCTGCTTGACCAGGAAGAACGGCGCCTTCACATTGACCGTGAAGAGCCGGTCGTACTCACTCTCGTCGATCTCCTCGATCGGGCGTGAGGAGCCGATTCCCGCGTTGTTCACCAGGATGTCCAGCCCGTCCGCGTGGCGGTCGAACTCTTCCCAGAGAGCGTCGACGGCTCCGGGTGTCCCCAGGTCCGCCCCGATCGTGAAGGCGGAGCCGCCGGCCACCTCGATCGCGACGACCGTCTCCTTCGCCGCCGCCGCACTCCTGCCGTAGTGCACCGCCACCCGTGCGCCATCCCGTCCGAGGCGCTCGGCGATGCCCCGCCCGATGCCCCTGCTCGCCCCCGTCACCAGAGCCGTCCTGCCCGTGAGCACGCCCATGCCGTCGCCCCTTATTTCTCTAGCGGTCGATACAGAAAAAACCGTACAGGGTCTCCACGGCCTTTCTCTAGTACCCGCTATACAATTCACTCCATGGTGGGCAGCGAGGAGACGAAAACGCAGGTAGAGCCTGGGGTCAGGAGAGCGAAGCCCCGCGGACGCCCGCGGTCCTTCGATCGCGAGACCGCCCTGGAGAAGGCGATCCTGGCCTTCTGGGAGCACGGATACGAGGCCACGTCCGTCTCCGACCTCACCCGCGTCATGGACATCGGGGCGCCCAGCCTCTATGCGGCCTTCGGCGACAAGCGCTCGCTGTTCGAGGAGGTCGTCAGGGAGTACGGGGTCCGGTACGGCTCCTTCGGTGACCGCGCGCTCGCCGAGGAGTCCACCGCCCGGGCCGCCGTGGAGCGGATGCTGCGGGAGGCCGCCGTCGCGTACACGGCCCCCGGCCATCCGCACGGCTGCCTCGTCATCCACGCCGCCACCAACTGCTCCACCCCGGAGGTCGAGGAGTCGCTGCGCGGGCGCCGCAACGCCAACATCGCCGCCCTCGAAAGCCGTATCAGGGCGGACATCGCGGCGGGGGAGCTGCCGGCCGGGACCGACGCCGCCGCGCTGGCCCGGTACGTCGGGGCGGTGATCCAGGGCATGTCCCAACAGGCGCGCGACGGCGCGAGCCGACAGGACTTGGAGGCCGTCGCGGAAATTGCCCTGGCCATCTGGCCCCGCACATGAACCCACACGCGTTAGGCTGCGTGGAGGTTGTAGGGCGTCCGACTAGGTGACTCCAGTGAGGGAAAGCTCCAACAACAAACAGGCTCCACCGCATGGACACACCTAGTGGTCTAGTCCACAATTGAACGCGTGACCTCCGTCTTCCCCGCACAGGAAGGCGGACCGAGGAACCGGAGCTCTCTGCCCTGACTGCCCCGGATCCTCATCTCGGCCGACCGGGACCGCACACCCCACGGCCGATATTGCTCCGGGCTGCGGTGCCGGGAAGGTTGAGGGTCCTTCCCAGGCGCCGCGGCCCGCGGGTGTTCCCGGGCCCGGAACCCGTCGGCGCACGGTGTTTTTAGGTCACTCACATACCCCCAGGTACGCTCGCACCCGTGCCCTCCATGAACGAACTGGTCCGCCAGCACACCGCCCTCGACGACTCCGACCTCGAGTGGCTTCATCTGCTGGTCTCGGAGTGGCAGCTGCTCTCCGACCTCTCCTTCGCCGATCTCGTCCTGTGGGTCCCCACCCGCGACGGCACCCGCTATGTCTCCGTCGCCCAGATGCGGCCCAACACCGGCCCCACCTCCTACCAGGACGACATGGTCGGCCACCTCGTCCCCCGCGGCCGCCGCCCGCTGCTGGACGCGGCGCACGACGAGGGCCGGATCGTGCGCGAGGGCGACCCGGAGTGGCGCGAGGAGGTCCCGGTCCGCGTCGAGTCGATCCCGGTACGACGGGAGGGGCGCGTCCTCGGTGTCATCGCCCGCAACACCAACCTGCTGACCGTCCGCACCCCGAGCCGGCTCGAACTGACCTATCTGCAGAGCGCGTCCGACCTGGCGCAGATGATCGCGGCCGGCTCCTTCCCGTTCCCCAATCAGCAGATGGACATGGACGCGGCCCCGCGCGTCGGCGACGGCCTGATCCGCCTCGACGCGGACGGCATCGTCCAGTACGCCTCCCCGAACGCCCTGTCCGCCTACCACCGCATGGGCCTCGCCTCCGACCTCGTCGGCCAGCACCTCGGCAGGACCACCGCCGAACTCGCCCCGACCCGCGGCCCGGTGGACGAGGCGCTCGCCAAGGTGGCCAGCGGGTGGGCACCCCGTGAGTTCGAGATCGAGGCACACGACGGGGTCATCCAGTTCCGGGCGATCCCGCTCAAGCCCAAGGGCACGCGCATCGGTTCGCTCGTCCTGCTACGGGACGTGACCGAACTGCGCCGCCGCGAGCGCGAGTTGATCACCAAGGACGCGACCATCCGGGAGATCCACCACCGGGTGAAGAACAACCTCCAGACGGTGGCGGCCCTGCTCCGCCTCCAGGCCCGGCGCATCGAGTCCGACCGCGGCCGGGAGGCTCTCGAAGAGGCGGTACGGCGGGTCGGCTCGATCGCGATCGTGCACGAGACGCTGTCTCAGAACCTGGACGAGCGCGTGGAGTTCGACGAGATCGCCGACCGGGTGCTCGCCATGGTCGCCGAGATCTCGCCGGGCAAGGTCACCGGCCGGCGCAGCGGACGCTTCGGCATCCTGGACGCCGAGGTCGCCACCCCGCTGTCCATGGTCCTCACGGAAATCCTCCAGAACGCGCTGGAGCACGGCTTCCGCGAGGGCGAGACCGGCACGGTCGAGGTTTCGGCCGTACGTGGCGGCACCACCAAGGAGGCCCGTCTCCTCGTCACCGTCCAGGACGACGGCGTCGGTCTGCCCGAGGGCTTCGACCCGCACACCGGGGGCAACCTGGGCCTGCAGATCGTACGGACGCTGGTGGAAGGCGAGTTGGGCGGTTCGTTCGACATGGTCCGGGCGCCGGAGGGCGGCACCCGGGTGATCCTGGACGTACCGGTGCAGGCGCACAAGTAGGTCCGCGCACGGGCGGGGCGCGGACTGGGACACAGGTCGCGACATGGGTCGGGCACAGCAAAAAGCCCCGGACCGTTCAGGGGTCCGGGGCTCAAATGCTCGTTGCCAGCTTTGTGCTGCGCATCGGGGGTACTGCGCGCTGCGGCTCGGGGCGGGAGAAGCGTACGCGGTGTACGCGCCGCCAAGCTCAGGCTGTTTTGCGGGGTGGGTATGTCAGGCAGAAGCCTGACGGGCCCGGTTGCGGGCGGCACGGCGCTTCATGGCGCGACGCTCGTCCTCGCTGAGACCACCCCAGACGCCGGAGTCCTGACCGGACTCGAGCGCCCACTGCAGACACTGATCCATAACGGGGCAGCGACGGCAGACGGCCTTGGCTTCCTCGATCTGCAGCAGCGCAGGACCGGTGTTGCCGATGGGGAAGAAGAGCTCGGGGTCTTCCTCGCGGCAAACGGCGTTGTGACGCCAGTCCATGGCTGCTACCTCTCCTTGGTATTACGTGCAAGTTGCTTGTGAATGTGAACGCTTTCACGAATCCCTCAACAAGTGAAGGGCCGATCGCCGAGTCTTCCCCGGCGTGGTCCTGTGGATTGAAGAGGGGTTCCGGTGGTCTGTGGACGCTGGTGTTGCGGGCTGTCCCGACCGCCACGTAGAGACTCGCAAACCTCAGCGGCGGATACAACCCCTTCCGGAAAGTTTTTTTTGATTCCTCGGTGTCGACTAGGTCACAGCCGTACTTCCATGGGGTGGACCCTGGCCTAAACGTTCGAGTGAAAGGACTTTAGCCCCTTCTGCTCACACAATCACACGCAGTGCACGGCGTACGCCTGTGAACGTCACGCTCGTACGCAGCCCCAGGTGGTCGCCGTCCATCTGGAGGGGCAGGGGCACCTTCGAATGCAAGGTGAAGCGGTCCAGGTCGTGCAAGGACACTGCGTGCTTGCCATGGGGGCCGCGTTCGGGGGACGAAGTGAGCAACTGGGTGCCATATCGGGCGATCGCGGTCGTCGTCATACGGCTGAGACCGAGTACGTCGAGGCCTTTATCGAACGAGGCCTTAGGCGACGCGTACATCGGGTGATTGCCCAGGAAGGTCCACGGAGAGGTGTTCGAGACTATGGAAAGCACCAGATCGGTCACCGGCTCCGCATCCGGACGCTCCACGGTGATCGTCCCGTGCCGGCGGTGCGCCTCGCCGAAGAACTGGCGCAGGGCCTGGCGGACGTAGAGAGCGTGTGTGGATTTCCTGCCGCGCTCGCGCTGCTGCTCGACCCGGCCGACCACACCGGCGTCGAATCCGAGCCCCGCGTTGAAGGTGAACCAGCGTCCCGGCACGGCCTCGTCCTCGGTGCCGGGTGTGCCGGAGGCCAGACCCAGGCCGACCGTGCGCTCGCTGCCCTCGCGCAGCGCGTCCAGGAGCGCGCCGGTCGCCTCGACGGCGTCGTTGGGCAGACCGAGGGCGCGGGCGAAGACGTTGGTGGATCCGCCGGGAACCACGGCGAGACCGGGCAGGTGCTCGGGGGCGGGGCCGGCGTGCAGGAGGCCGTTGACGACCTCGTTGACCGTGCCGTCGCCGCCCAGGGCCACGACCAGGTCGATGTCCTTGCTCTCCGCCGCCTGCCGGCCCAGGTCACGTGCGTGGCCGCGGTACTCGGTGGTGACCGCTTCCAGTTTCATCTCGCTCGCGAGCGCGTGGATCAGGACATCGCGCGTACGTGCGCTTGTGGTGGTTGCCGCCGGATTGACCACGAGAAGTGCACGCATGGGTTGCAGCGTACCTACTGGGTGGTACCGGGCACAGTTCGAGGTAGGGATCACGTAAGACTTCGGTACGTGAACCTTGCCACGGGGGCGTGGAGCAACCCGCGCGCGGCGGTGTGCGTTGCCCGCGCCTCACCCGCGGGCGCTTCGGGGGCGAGGGCTACCCTTCAGGGGTGAGCAGTGAGCAGACCCCCGTCGCCCCCGAGACCGCCGGTCCGCGCCCGCGGCGCCTGACGTACGCCGCCGCCCTGGCCGCCCTGGAAGGGCTCGCGCTCGTCGTGGGAGGCGTCTGGATGCTCGTGGAGGGCCTGGCCGGAGACCCGGACGACCGGCAGTCGGCCGTCACCGGGGGCGTCACGCTCATCGTCCTCGCGCTGCTGCCGCTGCTCGCCGCACGTGGGCTGCTCGGCCGGCGCAGCTGGAGCCGGGGGCCGGCGGTCATCACCCAGATCATGGCCCTGCCCGTCGCCTACAACCTCCTCCAGGCCGACAGCGTGGCGATCCCGGCGGGCATCGCCCTCGCGGTCGTCGCGGTGGCCGCGCTGATCCTCCTGATCAACCCGTCGACGACCCAGGCACTCGGAATCCGGGGGCCGGGACGGGCGCAGGACGGCGAGCAGTAGCCGTGGAGCGGGGCGGTCGGTGGCCGGGGCCCGCCGGGCGGGCCCGTACGACCTGAGCGCCTGGCGCCGAGCGCGGTTTCGGTGAACGCGCGTGGTCGCTGATCCCGAGTGCGGCCAGCCGTGCCGCAGCCGCGCGGGGCGGGGCGGGTGGTGGCCGTAGGGCCGTCAAGCCGTGGGGCCCAAAAATCCGGTGGGCCCCGGTGGCCCGGGACCCTGAGGCGCGGTCGACGATCGCCGGCCTGTCCGCGGAATGAGGCCTGCTACCGACGGCGAGCTTGTCCGCCTGCTCCGTGGCGCACCGGTGCCGGGCGCCGACCGCGTCTACCGGGCCGGAGGGCTACTCCTCCACCAGCAGCTTCTCCCGGAGCTGGGCCAGGGTGCGGGCCAGCAGTCGGGAGACGTGCATCTGGGAGATGCCGACCTCCTGCGCGATCTGCGACTGGGTCATGTTGCCGAAGAAGCGGAGGAGAAGGATTCGCTTCTCGCGCGGGGGGAGGTCCTCGAGCAGCGGCTTGAGTGACTCCCGGTACTCCACGCCCTCCAGCGCCTCGTCCTCCGCGCCGAGGGTGTCCGCCACCGCCGGGGACTCGTCGTCCGTGTCGGGGACGTCCAGGGACAGCGTGGAGTACGCGTTGGCGGACTCCAGGCCCTCCAGGACCTCCTCCTCCGAGATGGCCAGCTTCTCGGCCAGCTCGTGGACCGTGGGGGAGCGGCCGTGCTGCTGGGAGAGCTCCGCCGTGGCCGTCGTCAAGGACAGGCGCAGTTCCTGAAGGCGCCGGGGCACCCGGACCGCCCAGCCCTTGTCACGGAAGTGGCGCTTGATCTCGCCGACGACCGTGGGAGTCGCGTAGGTCGAGAACTCCACCCCGCGGTCGGGGTCGAAGCGGTCGACCGACTTGATCAGGCCGATGGTGGCGACCTGGGTCAGGTCGTCCAGCGGCTCGCCGCGGTTGCGGAAGCGGCGGGCGAGGTGCTCGACGAGCGGCAGGTGCATCCGGACCAGCTGGTTGCGCAGCTCCGCGTACTCAGGGCTGCCGTCCTTCAGGGCGCGCAGCTCGATGAACAGGGCGCGCGCCCCGCTGCGGTCCTGTGGATCGTGCCGTGGGACCGGCGTGTTGTTCGCGCCCGCCGCGCCGTCCTCTGCGTTTCGCTCGTGCTCGCTCATCGTCCCGCCCGTCGCCCTTCCACGAGCCCTCGCCTCCGTCGGCACCGGGAGGATCCCGGCCCGCCCTGCCGGAGGCGCACCCTGCACGGCACCTTTCCGATCACGCTGCCCGTCGTCCAGCAACCCGGTCGCCGTCGTGTCGACGACGTCTTCCTCCGGATGCGGCCGGGCCTGCTCGGGGATGCCGTCCGCCATGTGGCGGGAACCGCCGGGGCCGTCGTCGCCCAGGCCGTCGACGCCGCTCGGGCAGGGAGGACGGTGTCCGCCCTCGGCCGGCAGCTCCCGTGTGCCGCGCTCTTCGTCCCGCACCGGCCCGTCCCCGTTCCTCACGCCGGCCCGGGTCCCGCGCCGCGCTGTTTGTAGAGGCTGATCGAAACGGTCTTGTCCTCGTCCACGGCCGACGAGACCTTGCCCGCGAGGGCCGAGAGGACGGTCCAGGCGAAGGTGTCCCGTGACGGTGCGTGACCGTCCGTGGTGGGGGCCGAGACGGTGACCTCCAGCGAGTCGTCGACGAGGCGGAAGACACAGCTGAGCACCGAGCCGGGCACGGCCTGCTGGAGCAGGATCGCGCAGGCCTCGTCCACCGCGATGCGCAGGTCCTCGATCTCGTCGAGGGTGAAGTCCAAACGGGCTGCGAGGCCGGCCGTGGCCGTCCGCAGTACCGACAGGTAGGCACCCGCGGCCGGCAGCCGGACTTCCACGAAGTCCTGGGTCGCGGGCTCGCCTGCGATCTGGGACACCCTCACCTCCAAGGTGGTACAAACTTTACGGGGGCCGAGGGTCGCCCCCCGGAGTAACGCGACGTGTGGTTCAGCGGTGACGCTACCGCGCTCTCGACTTTCCTGTCCCCGGGACCCCAACCCCTGCCGTCACTCACAGTAAAACTGTGGACACGCTCCGTGTCTAGGGGTTTGCGGCTCCAATTGGGAAGAACGCGCGCCGGGTTGACGTACCCAGACGTCAGACGGTCGAACCGTCCTGGAACCCGAGGGTCCAGGGTCACACAAGGACATGGTCCACGAAGCACCAACGCCAGTTCTCGCCCGGTTCATGGGTCCGCATGACCGGGTGGTCGGAGTCCTTGTGGTGCTTCGTCGCATGTTGTCCCGGTGAGGAGTCGCAGCAGCCGACGTGACCACAGGACAGGCACAGGCGCAGTTGTACGGGGTGGGTACCGTCCCTCAGACACTCCGGGCACGTCTCGCTGAGCGGCTCGGGCTCCGGGTGCGGCAGCGCGTCGGCGTGCGTGCACTGTTTCATGATTGCCAGGTTACGACGGCCGCGTGGGCGGCCGCGCGGAAAAAGAGGGCGGGGCGCACGACGATGAGCGAGGGCGGGCGAGGGCCATGGACGTGATGCCACTGCTGTTGCTGGTGGCGGGGAGCGCGGCGATCGCCGCGGCCGCCCGGCGCACCCCTGTTCCGGCGCCGCTGCTGCTGGTCGCGGTCGGCCTGCTGGTCTCGTACGTTCCCGGCGTCCCCGAGTACACGCTCGACCCGGACGTGGTCCTGCCCATCATCCTGCCCCCGCTGCTGCACTCCGCGGCCACCGACAGCTCCTATCTCGACCTCAGGGCGCAGCTGCGGCCCGTGGCGCTGCTGTCGGTGGGATACGTGCTCTTCGCGACCCTCGTCGTCGGCTGGGCGGCGTACCGGATCGTGCCGGGCCTCTCGCTGACCGGGGCGCTCGTGCTGGGCGCGGTGGTGGCGCCGCCGGACGCGGTCGCGGCGACGGCGGTGGCACGCCGCGTGGGGCTGCCCTCCCGGATCACGACCATCCTCCAGGGTGAGTCCCTGGTGAACGACGCGACCGCGATCACCGCCTACCGGGTCGCGCTCGCGGCCGCGGTCGGCGAGGGCGCCACCTGGGCGGGCGGCATCGGCGAGTTCCTGCTCGCGGCGGTCGGCGGGGTCGCGGTCGGCCTGGTGCTCATGGTGCCGATCCACTGGCTGCGCACGCACCTCAAGGAGCCCCTGCTCCAGAACACGCTCTCCCTGCTGATCCCGTTCGTCGCCTACGCGGCGGCCGAGCAGTTCCACGCGTCCGGGGTGCTCGCGGTGGTCGTGGTGGCCCTCTTCCTCGGACACCGCGCGTGGGAGGTCGATTTCGCGACGCGCCTCCAGGAGGACGCCGTCTGGAAAATGGTCGCCTTCGTCCTGGAGTCGTCGGTGTTCGCCCTCATCGGGTTGCAACTGCCCGTCGTGCTGAAGGGCCTCGGGGAGTACGAGGGCGGCAGCGCCGTCTGGTACGCGATCGCGGTCTTCCTCGTGGTCGTCGTGTCGAGGTTCGTGTGGGTCTATCCGGCGACCTTCCTGCCGCGCATGCTGTCCGCGCGGATCCGCGAGCGTGAGGACAACCCCACCTGGAAGGGGCCCTTCGTCATCGCCTGGGCCGGGATGCGGGGCGTGGTCTCGCTGGCGATCGCCTTCTCGATCCCGGAGCACCTGCACAACGGCGAGCCCTTCCCGGGCCGCAACCTGATCCTCTTCCTGACCTTCACGACGGTCATCGGGACCCTCGTCGTCCAGGGCGTCACCCTGCCCCCGCTGATCCGGTTGCTGAAGCTCCCCGGCCGCGACCAGCAGGCCGAGACCCTCGCCGAGGCCAACGCCCAGGCGCAGGCCTCGCGAGCCGCCGAACAGCGCCTGGACGAACTCCTCGCCGACGAGCGCAACGCCCTGCCACCGCCCCTCGCCGACCGTCTGCGCACGGTCCTGGACCGCCGCCGCAACGCCGTGTGGGAACGCCTGGGAGCGGTGAACCCGGTGACCGGCGAAACCGTCGACGACACGTATCGGCGGCTGTCCGGGGAGATGATCGGCGCCGAGCGCGCGGTGTTCGTGAAGCTGCGGGACCTGCGGTACATCGACGACGAGATGCTGCGCACCCTGCTGCGCAGACTGGACCTGGAGGAGGCGGCGGCCTATCGGGAGGCGGCCGAGTGAGGCCGGAGCCGGGGTGCGGGCGTCCGGGGGAGGGCGGGCCGGCTCAGGGGAAGGGGCGGCCCGTGACGACCGCCGCGACGGTCGTCCCGCGCGCGAAAGCGTCCTCCTCGGCGAGGGCGACAAGTCCGTACAGCAACTTGGCGACATAAAGACGTTCCACGGGCAGGCCGTGGCGGTGCTCGAAGTCCTCGGCGAAGGCGTTCAGTTCGGGCGTCGTGCGCGCGTAGCCGCCGAAGTGGAAGCGGTCGTCGAGCGTCCAGTCACCGCATCGGGAACCGAAGGCGCGGCGTTGCAGGGACTCTATGTCGGCGCTCAGGAAGCCGCCCTTGAGGACCGGAACGCCCAGGCAGCGCATGCCCGGGGCCAGTCCGGCCGCGAGGCCCGCCAGGGTGCCTCCGGTGCCACAGGCGATCGCGACCACGTCGGCCTGCCCGGACAGCTCCTCGCCGAGTGCGCGGCATCCTCGTACGGCGGGCGAGTTGCTGCCGCCCTCCGGGACGACGTACGTGTCCTCGGCCCGGGCCGCGCGCAGCACGCGCGTGAGGGTGTCCGGTTCGGTCTTGCGGCGGTACGTGGACCGGTCGACGAAGTGCAGGCGCATGCCGTCGGCCGCGCACCGGGCGAGGGAGGGGTTCAAGGGGCGGTCGGCGAGTTCCTCACCGCGGACCACACCGACCGTGGGCAGGCCGAGGAGCCGTCCGGCGGCCGCTGTGGCGCGCAGGTGGTTGGAGTACGCGCCGCCGAAGGTGACGACCGTACGGCCGGCGGCCGCGGCGAGGTTCGGCGCGAGTTTGCGCCACTTGTTGCCGATGAGCTCGGGGTGGATCAGGTCGTCGCGCTTGAGGAGAAGGCGCAGGCCGTGCCGGGCGAAGCGGGGGTCCGACAGCTCCTGCAGGGGCGAGGGGAGGCGGGGGCGCAGGGTGTCGAGGCCGGTCACGCCCCCATTGTGACCTGCGCGGTCAGTTCAGGCGCTCCCGGATCCGGCCCCGCAGCCAGGACATCGTGAAGCCCCGCGGATCCACCTTGCCCGGCTGCCACTCCAGGTGGCCGATGACCGACCGTTCCGTCCAGCCGTGGTAGCGGCACACCGCCGCGGAGACCCGCTCGATCGCCTTCAGCTGGGCGGCCGGCCAGGGGTCGTCGCCGTCGCCGAGGTTCTCGCACTCGAAGCCGTAGAAGTGGCGGTTGCCGTCGGTGTTGGCCTCGTTGTCGGCAGGAAGCGCCTTCTCCGCGATCACCGCGCGCAGGACGTCGTCGTCGCCGAGGCCGGCGTGGTTGGCGCGGCCGTAGCCGACGAGATGGACGGTGCCGTCCTTGGTGATGACGCCGTGGCACAGGGGGCCCGGCAGGTCGGTGTAGCCCTTGCGGCACAGCTCGACCGTCGCCGCGCTGCCCCTGGTCACCGTGTGGTGGATCATCACGCCGTGCACCGGTCCCCAGGCGCCGACGTGGTTGCGGTTGTGGTGCTCCCAGTCGCCGACCTCGACGATGGTGGCGCCCTCCGCCCGCAGGACGCCCAGGAATCTGCCTGCGGACATGGGTGAGGCCATGGCTCCCTCCTTCGTGCTGCGTGCCGGCCGCCGACCGCGGCCGGCCCCTACAGGTGCTTGTACCGAAAGAGGCGGAATCCGACTCCTGGTTCGCACCGCGTGCGAACCGATTCGGACAGTCAAATTCCGTTCATGACAGCGGAATTGACCGGGCGTCAGCGGATAGGAAGAGCGCATATGCCCAGCCGCGCAATGATCCATTCCCCCTCTTTCGTGTAATAGCACCGGCACGTTCCGTGAGGAAGGCTTGCTCTTGCACATCGATGCCCGGGCGTAGAGCGCGTCCGGGCATGTACCGGGAGGGCAATTCCTTATGTCGGTAGGCGAAGAGGTCCGCACCGAGCAGGACCGGCCGCAGCAGAGCCTCGGCACAGCGGCCGCGCGGAACCTGGCCACCACCACCAAGTCCGCACCCCAGATGCAGGAGATCAGCTCCCGCTGGCTGCTGCGCACGCTGCCCTGGGTGAACGTCCAGGGTGGTACGTACCGGGTGAACCGCCGCCTGAGCTACGCCGTGGGCGACGGCCGGGTGACCTTCGTGAAGACCGGGGACCGGGTCGAGGTGATCCCCGCCGAGCTGCGCGAGCTGCCGGCGCTCAGGTCGTACGAAGAGGACGACGTGCTCTCCGAGCTCGCCCAGCGCTGCCAGCAGCGGGAGTTCACCCAGGGTTCGGTGATCGCCTCGTTCGGCGCCCAGGCCGACGAGGTGTACCTGCTGGCGCACGGCAGGGTGGAGAAGGTCGGGACCGGCCCCTACGGCGACGACGCGGTCCTCGGAGTCCTCGCCGATGGCGCCTACTTCGGCGACCAGGCGCTCCTCGACCCGGACGCCATCTGGGAGTACACCGCCCGCGCGGCCACCGCCTGCACGGTCCTGGTGCTGCCCCGCCAAGAGGTCGACCAGGTGGCGGAGCGTGCCGAAGCCCTGCGCGAGCACCTCAGGGAGCAGCGCGCGATCCCCTCGCAGCGCACCAACAAGTACGGCGAGAAGGAGATCGACCTCGCGGCGGGCCACGACGGCGAACCCGACATCCCGCACACCTTCGTCGACTACGACGCCCGGCCCCGCGAGTACGAACTGAGCATCGCCCAGACCGTTCTGCGCATCCACACCCGGGTCGCCGACCTCTACAACCAGCCGATGAACCAGACGGAACAGCAGATCCGGCTGACCGTCGAGGCACTCAAGGAGCGCCAGGAGCACGAGCTCGTCAACAACCGCGAGTTCGGGCTGCTGAACAACTGCGAGTACGACCAGCGACTCCAGCCGCACGACGGTGTGCCCAGCCCCGACGACCTCGACGAGCTGCTCAGCCGCCGCCGGGGCACCAAGCTGCTGCTGGCCCACCCGCGCGCGATCTCCGCGATCGGCCGTGAGCTCAACAAGCGCGGGCTGGTCCCCGAGACCATCGACGTGGGCGGCAACCGCATCCCCACCTGGCGCGGGGTGCCGATCTATCCGTGCAACAAGATCCCGGTCACCCCGGAGCGGACCACCTCGATCATCGCCATGCGTACCGGTGAGGCAGACCAGGGCGTCATCGGCCTCCAGCAGGCCGGTATCCCGGACGAGATCGAGCCGAGCCTGTCGGTGCGGTTCATGGGCATCAACGAACAGTCGATCATCAAGTACCTGGTGACGGCCTACTACTCGGCGGCCGTGATGGTGCCGGACGCGCTCGGAGTCCTGGAGAACGTCGAGATCGGTCGCTGGAGGTGACGTTTCCGCGCCGGGGGGCCGTGTCCCCGGCCACCGGGGCGGGTAGGCCCCGGTCGAACAGCGGGGCGGGGGGACCCCCGTCGAACACCGGGGTGGGGGCACTCCGGCCGGCCTCCGGAGGGGAGACACCCCGGAGGAGCGCGCCCGCACCCAGCGCAAGCGCAACCGGCCGCGGACTGACCGAGGGGGGTTCCATGGCCGAGTGCACGACGGGCACGCAGGCGCTGGTGACAGAAGGGACGGACGTGCGGGCGCCGGCCACCGGGGGGATGGAGTCGCCGGCCGCCGAGCGTCCCGGGGTCGGGCCGCCGGCGGGGGAGAGGGGCCGACTCGACCGGGCCGAGGCGAGCCCGCTTCACGGGACCGACGCGCGGTCCGGGACACGGCCGCTCCACGGGGCCGACACGGGGTGCGAGGCGCTGCCGCCCCGTGAGACCGACGCGCAGTCCGAGGCACAGCTGCTCCACGGAGCCGACCCGCCCTCCGAGCCCCTGCCGTTGCAAGGGTCCGGCCCGCCCTCCGAGGCCTGCCCGCTCTACGGGCCCGAGGTGGCGTCCGCAGCGCCTCCACGTCACGGGCCCGAGGTGCCGCCCGAAGCGCCTCCACGTCACGAGCCCGACGTGCCGCCCGCAGCGCCTCCACGTCACGGGCCCGACGTGCCGCCCGAAGCGCCTCCACGTCAAGGGTCCGACGCCCGGCCGGAGACGCACGCAGTCGATGGTCACGAGGCCGCGGTGATCCTGGAGCGGGTACGGGCGTCGGTCGATCCCGAGCTGCGGGCCGCGCTGGAGTCGCTGCCCGGTTCCCTGCGCAGGGTCGCGCTCTACCACTTCGGCTGGGAACAGGCCGACGGCACCCAGGCGGCGGGCAACGCGGGCAAGGCGATTCGGCCCGCGCTCGTCCTCACCGCGGCCGCCGCTCTCGGCGGGGAGCGGGCGCGGGCGGCGGCCGTCCGAGCGGCCGTGGCCGTGGAGCTGGTCCACAACTTCACGCTGCTGCACGACGACGTGATGGACCGCGACACCACCCGGAGGCACCGCCCCACCGCGTGGACCGTGTTCGGCGACGCCGACGCGATCCTCGCCGGGGACGCCCTCCAGGCGCTGGCACTCCGGCTGCTGGCCGAGGACCCGCACCCCGCCGCGGCACCGGCGGCGGCCCGGCTCGCGGCCTGTGTCGTCGAGCTGTGTGAGGGCCAGCACGAGGACACCGCCATGCAGGCGCTCGGCCCCGGTGAGGTCACCCTCGACCAGGTGCTCGTGATGGCGGAGGCCAAGACGGGCGCGCTGCTCGGGTGTGCCTGCGCGCTCGGCGCGCTGTACGCGGGCGCGTCCGCCGAGGACGTCGGGGCGCTGGACGCGTTCGGCCGGGAGGCGGGCCTCGCCTTCCAGCTCATCGACGACGTGATCGGGATATGGGGCGACCCGGGCCACACCGGCAAACCGGCCGGCGCGGACCTCGCCGCCCGCAAGAAGTCCCTCCCGGTGGTCGCCGCGCTCACCTCCGGCACGGCGGCGGCCACGGAACTGGCCGAGCTGTACGCGGCGCCGTACGCCGAGGAGGACCTGGCGCGTACGGCCCTCGCCGTCGAGGAGGCCGGCGGTCGCGACTGGGCGCAGGCGCAGGCGGCCGACCGGATGGCCCGGGCGATGGGGCAGCTGTCCCGTGCGGTGCCCGATCCGGAGGCGGCGGGCGGCCTGCTCTCGCTCGCGGAGTTCGTGACGCGGCGCAGCGCCTGAGGACCCCGGAGCGCCCGGCACCGCGCGGTCCTGACCCCGCGCGGCCCCCGCGTGTTCCGGCCGACGGGTCCCGCACATCCCCACGGTGTGCGGGGCCCGCTTCCGCATGCTTACCGGATATTCTCAACGCCCTTGTGGCCGACGGTGGTTGAGTTGAAGGGGCGGGGCATGGGCGTGGCGATACGGACGGCCGGCGGAAGCGATCGCGAACTGGTGACGCGGCTGCTGGACGCGGCCTTCCAGGACGATCCGGTCAGTGGGTGGATCTTTCCGGGAGAGGAGTACCGCCGTACGACGCATCCCCGGTTGATGGCCGCGTTCGTGGACATCGTGCTGGCCGAGGGGCGGGTGGACGTCACGGAGGAGGGGACCGCCTGCGCGTTGTGGCTGCCGGTGCCGGCGGACGGGGGCGACGAGCACGACGGCGAGGACGAGTTCGCGGCCCTGCGCGAGGCTCTCGATCCGGGCAATGAGCGCATCGAGCTGATCGGACGGCTCACGGCCGGGGTGCATCCGTCCGGGCGGGCCCATGAGTACCTGTGGATGATCGGCGTGGACCCCGGGCACCAGGGGGAGGGACTCGGGACCGCGCTCATGGGCTCGGTTCTGGAGCGGTGCGACCGGGACGGGGTGCCGGCGTATCTGGAGGCGAGCAGTGCGCGGAGCCGGGGGCTGTACGAGCGGCTCGGGTTCGAGTTGGTGGAGCGGCCGCTCGAACTGCCCGACGGGCCCCTGATGTGGCCGATGTGGCGCGAGCCGCGCGCCTCGCGATAGGCGGGGAGCCGCGCTGAGCGGGGCGTCGCCCAGCTCGCAGCGCGGTGCCGCCGACTAGTGCCGCATCAAGCAACGTTCGCCCCGTGGTGATGTGTCGCCCGGTTGCTGCGCTGGGCAACATTGGACGGCGAGAATGCTCGCGTGGCTGAACGAGTACGGATTCGGGAGATCGATGATGACGAGGGCAGGAGGTTGCTGCGGATCATCCGCAGAGGCACCGGTTCCGTGGTGACCTGGCGGCGGGCCCAGATGGTGCTGTTATCGGCGCAGGGCATGCCCGTGGCGAAGATCGCCGAGGTGACGTTCACCAGTCCGGACCGGATCCGGGACGTGATCCACAACTTCAACACCGACGGCTTCGACTCGCTCTACCCGAAGTACAAAGG
>NZ_KB911590.1 GCF_000383615.1 Streptomyces canus 299MFChir4.1
GGGGTCGGCGCGGGTTGTGGGGTGTCGGGCGCGGTGTCGCGGACGGCGTCCGGGAGCGGGGTCGGGTGGTTCAGGCCGGTGGCCGGTGGCCGGTGTCCGGGTTCGGGGGAGGTGGAGGTCTCGTGGGCGGGGGCGGTGGCCTGATCCGGGTGGGCGGGGTCGGCGGGTCTGTGGGATGTCGGGCGAGGTGCCGCGCACGGCGTCCGCGAGCGGGGTCGGGTGGTTCGGGGCGTTGGCCGGTGTCCGGGTTCAGGAGGAGGCCGAGGCTTCTCGGGCCGGGGCGGCGGGCTGGTCCGGGACCGGGGGCGGCGGGGTCTGCTTCGGGACCGTGGCCAGCCACAACTCGCGCATGCCGATGACCGTGGCGAGGACCAGCAGGCCGTTGCGCACGAGCAGGAGGGTGATGCCGCGCGGGGTGCTGCCCACGACGTCCGCGAACCAGATCGGGAACTCCAGGACCGTCACGAAGCACGCCGCCAGTACCAGAACGGCCGGGAGGCCCATCCGGCTCGCGCGGAAGCACAGACAGGCCGCCGCGAGGCCGACCAGCCACACCATGTACTGCGGGCTGATCACCCGGCTGGTGGTGGTGAACATCAGGACCGCCACGAGCGCCGCGTCGGCCACCGTGTGCGCCTCGAACCGCGTGGCCGTCAGCCGCCACAGCAGCAGCAGTCCGAAGGCCATGCCGGTCAGCGCGAGCGCGGCCGTGCTGACGGCGGTCACCCAGGGGCCGAGGAACTCGACCGAGCCGTAGTTGAGCAGGACCGAGCCGTCCCAGCCGTGATGGCGGGCGACGTGGAAGACCAGGGAGCCCAGCGACTCCACCTCGGTGCCCCGCTCCCGCTGGAAGGTCAGGAAGGCGAAGGCCCCCGGCATCGCCACCCAGAACACCCCGGCGACCACCGCGACCGTCACCGCCGCCGAGGCCCAGACGCTGCGCCTGCGGATGCCGACCAGGATCAGCGCCGGCCACACCTTCAGCATGGCCCCGAAGCCCACCAGCGCCCCCGCCACCTTCGGATGCCGGGCGGCCGCGAGAACCGCGGCGACCGCCACCGCGGTCACCATCACGTCGTAGCGGGAGTAGACGGTCGGCCCGAGGAGAGGTACGCCCGCCACCCAGACCCAGGCCCCCCGCAGCCGCCGCCCGGGGCGCAGGCCCGCGTACAGCAGCAGGAGGAGGACGGCCAGGTCGGCGGCGAAGGCGATCAGGAAGAAGGCCTGGGTGTACTCCAGGAAGGGCAGCAGCGCGGGGGAGAGGATCGCGAGTGCCGCGGCCGGCGGGTACTGCCAGGTCACGTCGTCCTGCGGGAACGTTCCGGTGCGCAGGACGTCGTACCAGCCCTGGTAGATGACCGACACGTCACTGGTGACGTCCGGGCCCGGGAAGACGTACACCTTGTAGACCCACAGCAGGAGCAGCAGCCTGGTCACGCCCCAGGTCAGCAGCAGTCCGGTCAGGGATCGCCGCCAGGCCGTCGTCTCCACGTGGTCCCCTGCCGTTCTCTTGCGGTCTTGAGGGGAACATGATGTCCCGCTCTCCTGTGAGGGTGCCACAAACGTGGCCGCGCCCGGCTGTGAGCAGCCGGTTCGGTAGGGTCGGCCGCGATGCACAAGACCCTGATCGTGACGAACGACTTCCCGCCCCGCCCCGGTGGCATCCAGGCGTTCCTGCACAACATGGCGCTGCGGCTCGACCCCGAGCGCCTGGTCGTCTACGCCTCCACCTGGAAGCGGAGCCGGGAGGGCGTGGAGGCGACCGCCGCCTTCGACGCCGAGCAGCCCTTCACCGTCGTACGCGACTCCACGACCATGCTGCTGCCGACGCCCGGAGTGACCCGCCGGGCCGTCGGGCTGCTGCGGGAGCACGGCTGTACGTCGGTGTGGTTCGGGGCGGCCGCGCCGCTCGGGCTCATGGCCCCGGCGCTCCGGAGGGCCGGTGCGGAGCGGCTGGTGGCGACGACCCACGGGCACGAGGCCGGGTGGGCACAACTACCCGCCGCACGGCAGCTGTTGGGCCGTATCGGGGAGTCCACGGACACGATCACCTACCTCGGCGAGTACACGCGGTCGCGGATCGCCGGCGCGCTGAGCCCGAAGGCCGCCGCACGGATGGTGCAGCTGCCGCCGGGGGTCGACGAGAAGACCTTCCATCCCGGGTCGGGCGGCGACGCCGTGCGGGCACGGCTGGGACTGACGGACCGGCCGGTGGTCGTGTGCGTCTCGCGGCTGGTGCCGCGCAAGGGGCAGGACACCCTCATCCTCGCCATGCCGCGGATTCTGGCCGAGGAGCCCGACGCCGTGCTGCTGATCGTCGGGGGCGGCCCGTACGAGAAGGAGCTGCGCACACTCGCCCACGAGACCGGGGTCGCCGACTCCGTGCGCTTCACCGGGGCCGTGCCCTGGGCCGAGCTGCCCGCGCACTACGGCGCCGGGGACGTCTTCGCGATGCCGTGCCGCACCCGCCGGGGCGGGCTCGACGTGGAGGGGCTCGGGATCGTCTACCTGGAAGCCTCGGCCACCGGACTGCCCGTCGTCGCCGGCGACTCGGGCGGTGCCCCGGACGCCGTGCTCGACGGCGAGACCGGCTGGGTCGTGCGCGGCGGCTCCCCCGAGGAGGTCGCCGAACGGATCACCGTCCTGCTCGGCGACGCGGAACTGCGGAGGCGCATGGGGGAGCGGGGACGGGAGTGGGTCGAGGAGAAGTGGCGATGGGATTTGTTGGCGGAAAAGTTGAAGGCATTGCTATAGCCGGAGGCCGATAATCCGCCGATGCTGCGGGCATGGCAGCAAAACTGATGCAGCGTCAGCTGACTAGACGTCAGATCCTTGGTATGGCCGCCCTTCAGACGGCGGCCACTCTCGGCTTCACCCGCGTCGGGCTCCAGTCGGCCCGGGCGGACGAGCCCGCCGCGGTCGAGTCCGCGCCCGCCATCGTCGTCGGCTCCGGCTACGGCGCCTCGGTCGCCGCCCTCCGCCTCGGTCAGGCCGGCATCCGCACCCTCGTCCTGGAGATGGGCCGGCTCTGGAACACCGCCGGTCCCGACGGCAAGGTCTTCTGCAACACCGCCAACCCCGACCAGCGCTCCATGTGGTTCCGCACCCGCTCCGAGGCGCCGCTGGCCACCTTCCTGTGGCTGGACGTCGTCAACAAGGACATCAACCCCTACCCGGGCGTCCTGGACCGGGTCCACTTTCCCAACATGTCCGTCTTCGTGGGCCGTGGCGTCGGCGGCGGCTCCCTCGTCAACGGCTCGATGGCGGTCACCCCGCTCCAGTCCTACTTCGCCGAGCAGTTCCCGAGCGTGGACGCGACCGAGATGTACGGCACGTACTTCCCGCGCGCCCGCGCCATGCTCGGCGTCAACACCATCGACCCGGCGTGGTTCGAGTCGACCGAGTGGTACCGGTTCAGCCGTATCTCCCGGAAGCACGCCCAGAACACCGGCCTGAAGACCACTTTCGTGCCCAGCGTCTACGACTTCGGCTACATGCAGCGCGAGGCCGCCGGCACCGCCACCAAGTCCGCCCTCGGCCAGGAGGTCATCTACGGCAACAACTTCGGCAAGAAGAGCCTCGACAAGACGTATCTGGCGTCCGCGCTCGGCACCGGCAACGTCACCATCCACACCATGGAGAAGGTCACCGGGATCAGCCGGGCGGGCGACGGCAGTTGGGTGCTGAGCGCCGAGCGCATCGACTACACCGGCGCGGTCGTGGAGACCAAGCAGTACGGCTGCACCTATCTGTTCCTCGGCGGCGGCAGCCTCGGCACGAGTGAACTCCTGCTCCGGTCACGGCAGTCGGGGACGCTCCCGGCGCTGGACGCGAGCGTAGGAGCGGGCTGGGGGCCCAACGGCAACACGATGCTCGGGCGGGCCAACCACCTGTGGGACACCGTCGGCGCCAACCAGTCGACCATGCCGGTCATGGGCATCGACGACTGGGCCAACACCGACAACCCCGTGTTCGCCGAGATCGCGCCTTTGCCCACGGGACTCGAACACTGGGTGAGCCTGTACCTGGCCATCACCAAGAACCCGCAGCGCGCCAGGTTCTCCTACGGCAGCGGCGGGTTGAGCCTCGACTGGAGCGCCGCACAGAGCGCGGTCTCCTCCGGCATGGCCAAGAAGCTCTTCGACCGGATCAACTCCGCCAACTCGACCATCTACCGGTACGACCTCTTCGGATCGCCCAGCAGGGTCTTCGCCGACGACTTCACCTACCACCCGCTCGGTGGCTGCGTGTTGGGCAAGGCCACCGACAACTACGGCCGCGTGAAGGGCTATTCGAGGCTGTACGTCACCGACGGCTCGCTGATCCCCGGCAACATCGGGGTGAACCCGTTCGTCACCATCACCGCGCTCGCCGAACGCACGATGGCGCGGGTCCTCGTGGAGGACACCGCGCCATAGGTCCCGTACGGGCGACTACTTCGCGTAGATCGCCTCGATCTCGTCCGCGTAGTCCTTCGCCACCACGTTCCGCTTGAGCTTCAGGGACGGCGTGAGGTGGCCCGTCTCCTCCGTGAACTGGGAGGACAGAATGCGGAACTTCCGCACCGATTCCGCCTTCGACACCGCGGCGTTGCCGTCGTCGATCGCGGCCTGGATCGCCGCGTTCAGGTCCGCGTCCCCGGCCAGCGACGCCGCGGTGGAACCCGCCGGCTTGCCGTGCTCCTCGGCCCAACGGCCCAGGAACTCCTCGTCGACGGTGATCAGCGCGCCGACGAACGGCCGCCCGTCGCCCACCACCATGCACTCCGCGACCAGCGCGTGCGCCCGGATGCGGTCCTCGATCACGGCCGGGGCGACGTTCTTGCCGCCCGCGGTGACGATGATCTCCTTCTTGCGGCCGGTGATCCTGAGATAGCCGTCCTCGTCGAGGGTGCCGATGTCACCGGTGTGGAACCAGCCGTCGGTGAGCGCCTCGGCGGTCGCGGCCTCGTTGTTCCAGTAGCCCTTGAACAGGTGCTCGCCGTGCAGCAGCACCTCGCCGTCGTCCGCGATCCGGATCACCGAGCCCGGCAGCGGCTGCCCGACCGTGCCGATCTTCGTGCGGTCCCAGGGGTTGAAGGCGGTCGCGGCGCACGACTCGGTCAGGCCGTAGCCCTCCAGGACCGTGAAGCCGATGCCGCGGAAGAAGTGCCCGAGGCGCTCGCCGAGCGGGGCGCCACCGGAGATGGCGTACTCGCCGCGACCGCCGAGGACGGCCCGCAGCTTGCTGTAGACGAGTTTGTCGAAGGTCTTGTACTTGATCTTCAGACCGAGCGACGGGCCCGACGGGGTGTCCAGCGCCTTGCTGTAGGCGATCGCCGTGTCGGCGGCCTTGTCGAAGATCTTGCCCTTGCCGTCCGCCTGCGCCTTGGCGCGCGCCGAGTTGTATACCTTCTCGAAGACGCGCGGCACGCCGAGGATCAACGTCGGCCGGAAGGACGCCAGTTCGTCGGTGAGCTGCTTGATGTCCGGGACCATGCCCAGCTTGATCGGCGCCATCATCGGCGCGATCTGCACCAGCCGCCCGAAGACGTGCGCGAGCGGCAGGAAGAGCAGGACCGAGCACTCGCCGGTGCGGAACAGAGGGCGCAGCCGCTCCACGATGTTGCCGCACTCCGCGAAGAAGCTGCGGTGGGTCAGCACACAGCCCTTGGGCCGGCCGGTGGTGCCGGAGGTGTAGACGATGGTCGCCGGGTCGTCGGCCTTCGCCAGCGAGCTGCGCTCCTCGACGGTCGCGTCGCTGATGTCCTTGCCCGCGCGGCCCAGCTCCTCGATCCCGCCGCCCTCGATCTGCCAGACGTGCTTGAGCGCGGGCAGCTGCTCACGGACCGACTCGACCGCCGCGCTGTGACCGTCCAGCTCCACGACGCAGGCGGTCGCGCCCGAGTCGCTGAGAATCCACTGGATCTGCTCCGCCGAACTGGTCTCGTACACCGGCACGGTGATCGCGCCCGCGCTCCAGATCGCGAAGTCGAGCAGCGTCCACTCGTAGCGGGTACGGGACATCAGACCGACCCGGTCGCCCGGCTGGACGCCGGAGGCGATGAGCCCCTTGGCGGCGGCGTGCACCTCGGCCAGGAAGGCCGTGGCCGTCACGTCCTGCCACTGACCGGCCACCTTGCGGGCGATGACGGCGACGTCAGGATGCTGCGCGGCGTTTCTACGGACAATGTCGGTGAGATTGCCGTCCGCAGGGACCTCGTACAAAGCCGGAAGGCTGAACTCGCGCAAGACTGCTGCTCCTCATAGGGCGCCGGCGCCACGACGTTGTGTGATGCGACGGTCGGTCCAAGGCTCGGGCAGGTGCTCAGGATTTCAGTAATTGAATGCTGAGCACGACTGGACTGCCCGGACGTTACCCGCCGGTATGGCTTCTTCGACAGGGGGTCCCGGCGAGATGTTCGCTGCGTCACACGATTGGGGTTCCCCGGCACAGTAGTCCACCCGCTTGCCGACTGGCCAGTAACCGCAGGTCCGGTCGGCACTGTTCACGTATGCCGCACAGGCTTACCCTTGATCGTCATGGCACCCACACCGGCCGGAAACCGGAAGACACGCGTACATGTGGTGAGTGACGTGCACGGCAACGCCCGTGACCTGGCCAGGGCCGGCGAGGGTGCCGACGCCCTGATCTGCCTGGGCGACCTGGTGCTGTTCCTGGACTACGCCGACCACTCGCGCGGCATCTTCCCCGACCTGTTCGGGACGGAGAACGCCGACCTGATCGTGGAACTGCGCACCGCCCGCCGCTTCGAGGAGGCGCGGGAGCTCGGGGCCCGGCTGTGGGGCGGGATCGGCGCCGACCGGGGCTCGGTGATCGAGACGGCGGTGCGCAAGCAGTACGCCGAGATGTTCGCCGCGTTCCCGACACCGACGTACGCGACCTACGGCAATGTCGACATGCCACCTCTGTGGCCGGAGTACGCCGGACCCGGCACGACCGTGCTCGACGGCGAGCGGGTGGAGATCGGCGGCTGGACGTTCGGCTTCGTCGGCGGCGGGCTCAGGACCCCGATGCGGACGCCGTACGAGATCGACGACGAGGAGTACGCGGCGAAGATCGAGGCGGTCGGCGAGGTGGACGTGCTCTGCACCCACATCCCGCCGGAGGTGCCGGAGCTGGTCTACGACACGGTGGCGCGGCGGTTCGAGCGGGGGAGCCGGGCGCTGCTGGCCGCGATCCACCGCACCCGGCCCCGGTACTCGTTGTTCGGTCACGTCCATCAGCCCCTGGTCCGCCGGATGCGGATCGGGGCGACCGAGTGCGTGAACGTGGGGCACTTCGCGGGGAGCGGGAAGCCGTGGGCGCTGGAATGGTGACTCCGTCCGCGCGGTAGCCTTCACGCTGCACAGACGTGCGTACCACCCTTCCTCACCGGACCTTATCTGGAGGAGCCACGGCGATGGCGGAACACACCAGTTCGAGCATCACGATCGAAGCTGCGCCGGCCGACGTCATGGCCGTGATCGCGGACTTCGCCCGCTACCCGGACTGGACGGGTGAGGTGAAGCAGGCGGAGGTGCTCTCCACGGACGCGTCCGGCCGCGCCGAGCAGGTCCGGCTGGTCATGGACGCGGGCGCCATCAAGGACGACCAGGTCCTCGGCTACACCTGGACCGGTGAGAACGAGGTCTCCTGGACGCTGGTCAAGTCCCAGATGCTGCGGCAGCTGGACGGTTCGTACGTGCTGAAGCCGGCGGGTGCGGGGGCGACCGAGGTCACGTACCTGCTGACGGTCGACGTCAAGATCCCGATGCTCGGCATGATCAAGCGCAAGGCCGAGAAGGTCATCATCGACCGGGCGCTGGCGGGGTTGAAGAAGCGGGTCGAGTCGGGGCAGTAGGGGCACGTTTTCGGGTGCGGGCCCGTCGTGGCGACCAGCCCCCACCGGCCCGCAGCCGCAAGACGGCACAACGAGGCACATCCTCGGCGTCCGTTACGGTTCACCCCTATGCGCACCATCCTGATCACGGGCCCCGGCGGCAGTGGCCGTACGACCGTCGCCGCCGCCACCGCGCTCGCCGCCGCCCGCGAGGGAACCCGCACTCTTGTGCTGAGCGCCGACCGGACCGACACCCTGGGCACGGTCCTCGGCGCGGCAACCGGCCCCACCCCCACCCAGGTCACCCCCACCCTCACCGCCTGGCGCCCCGACGCCACCGCCGGATTCCGGGACGACCTCGCCGCCTTCCAGGACCGTGCCTCCCATGTGCTCGACCTGCTCGGCGCCTCCCGTCTCGACCCCGAGGAGGTCACCCCGCTCCCCGGCGCCGAGGAACTCACCCTGCTGCGCGCCCTGCGCGACGCGGCCCTCTCCGAGCGCCATGAGCTGCTGGTCGTGGACCTGCCGCCCACCCCGCAGGCCCTCGCCCTCCTCTCCCTCCCCGAGGAACTGCGCCGCTACCTGCGCCGGCTCCTCCCCGCCGAGCGCCAGGCGGCCGCCGGCCTGCGCCCCGTCCTCGGACGGCTCGCCGGCATCCCCATGCCCTCGGAGTGGCTGTACGAGACCGCCGCCCGCTGGGACACCGAACTCGGCGCGGTCCAGGCCGTCCTCGCCGACCGGCAGGCCGTGGTGCGACTCGTCGCCGAACCCGGCCCCGCCGGCACCGACGCCGTACAGGCCGCGAGCCTCGCCCTCGCCCTGCGCGGCCTGCGCCCCGACACCCTGGTCGCCAACCGGGTCGTACCGGAGGACTGGCCCGCGGGACTCGTCGCCCAGCAGCGCAAGGCCCTGGAGGAGTGGCAGGAGTCCTACGACGTCCGGGCCGTCCCGCATCTCGGCCACGACCCGCGCGGCGACGACGACCTCGGCGCGCTCGCCGTCCCCGAGGTCAACGACACGACCTCCACCGTCGAGTGGCCCGTCGTCGACCACCTCGCCGAGGACGGCGTGCTGGTGTGGCACATCCCGCTGCCCGGCGCCCTCCGCGACGAGCTGGACCTGGTCCGGCGCGGCGACGAACTCGTCGTCAGCGCGGGGCAGTTCCGACGGATCGTCCCGCTGCCCTCGGCCCTGCGCCGCTGCACGGTGGCGGGCGCCGCCCTGCGCGAGGGCGAGCTGCGGATCCGGTTCGCGCCGGACCCGGATCTGTGGCCCCGCACCCCGTGAACCGCGTACGCCCATTCGGGTAACGTCGTAGGGACGAACCGTAGTCAGGAGTCCGTCATGAGCGAAGAGCTCCCCCCGTCCGACGCCGCTGACCGTGAGCCCGCGGACGCCGTGGACGAGGTACGGGCGACCGACGCCGACGCGTGGGCGACGGCGGTCGCGGAGGACCTCGCGGCGGAGAAGGCCCGCCGCCGCACCCAGTACGGCCCGCCCCCGGGCTCGGCCGCCGAGGAGCTGCGCAAGCTCGTCGACAACGTCGCCGAGAAGCTGTCCGGCCTCCAGTCCCCGCTGCTCGGCGGCATCGCGGGACCCGCCGCCCAGCAAGTGGTCAAGCAGGTCGTCCAGCAGGCCAAGGCCGCGGTCGAGCCGGTCATCGAGCGCAACCCCGACGTCTTCGACCACCTCGCCGCCGCCGGTGGCGAACTCCTCGCCGCGTACCGCTCCGCGGTGCAGGCGCAGGAACAGCGCTGGAGCCGCCGTGACGACACCCTGCGCGACAAGGGCGAGGACCCCGGCCCCGAGCGCATCGACCTGGACTGAAACCCCCTGACGGCAGGGCCTCGGGTACGGTTGGCCGTAGCGGGGCTCGACCGAAACTGAGGGATTCATGGGACTCACCATCGGCGTCGACATCGGCGGCACGAAGATCGCGGCCGGCGTGGTCGACGAGGAAGGCAACATCCTCTCGACCCACAAGGTGCCGACCCCGGGCACGGCCGAGGGCATCGTGGACGCGATCGCCTCGGCGGTGGAGGGCGCGCGTGCCGGGCACGACATCGTGGGCGTGGGCATCGGTGCGGCCGGCTATGTCAACCGCCAGCGCTCGGAGGTCTACTTCGCCCCCAACATCCACTGGCGCAACGAGCCGCTGAAGGAGAAGGTCGAGACCCGGGTCGGCCTTCCGGTCGTCGTGGAGAACGACGCCAACGCGGCCGCGTGGGGCGAGTACAAGTTCGGCGCGGGCAAGGGCCACCGCAACGTCATCTGCATCACGCTCGGCACCGGCCTCGGCGGCGGCATCATCATCGGCAACAAGCTGCGCCGCGGCCACTTCGGCGTGGCGGCCGAGTTCGGCCACATCCGCATGGTCCCGGACGGCCTCCTGTGCGGCTGCGGCAGCCAGGGCTGCTGGGAGCAGTACGCCTCCGGCCGCGCCCTGGTGAGGTACGCCAAGCAGCGCGCCAACGCCACCCCGGAGAACGCCGAGATCCTCCTCGGACTCGGCGACGGCAGCCCCGACGGCATCGAGGGCAAGCACATCTCCATGGCCGCCCGGCAGGGCGACCCGGTCGCCGTCGACTCCTACCGCGAGCTCGCCCGCTGGGCCGGCGCGGGCCTCGCCGACCTGGCCTCCCTCTTCGACCCGTCCGCCTTCATCGTCGGCGGCGGCCTCTCCGACGAGGGCGAACTGGTCCTGGACCCGATCCGCAAGTCCTACAAGCGCTGGCTGGTGGGCGGCAACTGGCGCCCGGTGGCAGACGTCATCGCCGCCCAACTGGGCAACAAGGCGGGCCTGGTGGGCGCGGCGGACCTGGCGAGAGAGCCCGACCCGATCATGTAGGCCCGATCACGCAGGGGTGACTTTTCGGCTTCAGGGGCGTGGGGCGCAATCCCCGCGCCCCTTCCTCTCGGGCGTAGATTGATCCACATGGTTCTGGTCAAGGTCCTGAGCTACAACATCCGCTCGATGCGGGACGACACAGACGCGCTGGCCCGGGTCATCCAGGCCTGCGAACCAGATCTCGTCCTGATCCAGGAAGCCCCCCGCTTCTTCCGCTGGCGCAAGAAGCTGGCAAGGCTGGCGTCGGCCGCGGGACTGGTCGTCCTCACCGGGGGCGGCACCGCGGCGGGCCCCGCGATCCTCTGCAACCTGCGGGCCACGGTCGAACGTACGGAAGACGTCCTCCTCCCCCTTGCCCGGGGCCAGCACAGAAGAGGCTTCGCCACGGCCGTCGTACGCATCGGCGGAGCCCGGCTCGGCGTACTGAGCTGTCACCTGTCGTTGCAGAAGGACGAGCGCTACGACCAGGCAGGCATGCTCCTCGACCGCCTGGCCGGCATGGGCGTGGAGCACGCCGTGGCCGGCGGCGACCTCAACGAGCGCCCCGGCGGACCCGCCTTCAGCCGTATCGCGGACAGCCTTCAGGACTGCTGGGCGACCAGCCCCACCGGCGGCGAGGTCACCTGGACCCGCACCGAACCCCACCGGCGCATCGACGCAATCTTCGCCACGAAGGGCATCGAGGTGCGCGGCTGCGGGGTTCCCCTGGACCTCCCCGGAATCACGGCGACAGACCTGAGGGCGGCCACGGACCATCTCCCGGTCCTGGCCACCCTCGACATCCCCGCGAGCTGAGCCGGACTAGACGACCGCTCCCCGCCCGGGATTCTCGTCGTCCTCGTCGTCCGTCCGCATCCGCGTCACCAGTGTGCCGAAGCCGCCCAGGAACCCGCCGATCCCGACCGTGGCCAGCCACCAGGTCATCTCCCAGCCGAGCAGCACCGCGACCAGCAGCAGGACCGGGCCGCCCAGCACGCCCAGCCAGGCGAACTTCGCCGTGGTGTCGGCGGCGGGCAGCGGTGGCGGCTCCGGCGGCACGAAGTGCCCCTCGTCGTCCTCCTCGAAGTCGTCCTCGGACGGCTCCGGGCCGCTGTAGTCACGGGGGCCGACGCCGGGCGCGAAGGAGATGGAACCGCCCAGCGGCTTCGCGGGCTTCTCGTCCTTCTTCGGCTTGGGCTCCGGCTTCTCCAGCGCCGTCACCGTCGGCTCGTCGTTCGTCTCGGTCTCAAGAAGCGCGAGATCCTCGACCGACTTGAACGGCTTGGTGCCCGGCGGGTCCTTCGGCTCGTCGCCGTACCCGGCGACGATGGCCGCCCACGCGGCCTCCTCGTCGAACGGGACGCCCTGCTCCTCGGGCTCGTGGCCCTCGCGGTCCTCGCGTTCGGAGTCGTGCTCAGCCACGGGCGGCCGTCCCTTCACTGCCGATGCCGGTGGTGTGCCGGTCGATGAACGCGAGGCTCTCGTCGAAAATCCGCTCCGCGTCATGGTCCAACGTCGCCACGTGGTAGCTCTGTTCCAGCACGATCTCCGTCACGTCCGTCGAGGACACCCGGCTCAGCACGCGCGCGGAGTCGGCCGCCGGCACCACATGGTCCTGCGTGCTGCGCAGCACCAGCAGCGGCTGGGTGACCTGCGGCAGCTCGCCGTCGACCTGGCGGAAGAAGGTCCGCAGGGAGTGCGCCGCGTGCAGCGGCACCTTGTCGTACCCCAGCTCGACGCTGCCCTCCTTCTTGATGTCACTGGCGATCCCGGGCGCCGTACGGACGAAGTGGCGGGCCACCGGAAGGGCGTAGGGCGCGAGGCCGTGCATGCGGTTCGCCGGGTTGACGACGACGACACCGCTGACCGCGTCCCCGTGCTTGGCGGCCAGCCTGAGGGCCAGGGTGCCGCCCATGGACAGGCCGGCCACGAATACGGAGGTGCAGCGCTCGGTGAGGGCGCGCAGCTCGCGGTCCACCTCGGCGTACCAGTCCTGCCAGCCGGTGAGGGCCATGTCCTGCCAGCGGGTGCCGTGCCCGGGCAGCAGCGGCAGGGAGACCGTCAGGCCGTGCGCGGCGAGGTGCTGGGCCCAGGGCCGCAGTGACTGGGGGGAACCGGTGAAGCCGTGGCAGAGAAGGACACCGGCCTCCCCGCCCTCATGGCGGAACGGCTCGGCTCCGGGGAGGACCGGCACCTAGGTCTCCTGTTCATGAAAGAAGCGTGAGCAAGTCCAGGTGTGGTTCACCGTACGCGACCGCACTGACACCGACCAGGGCCGTCGGACTGTTTGACAGGCTCCGGGTTAAGGTCTGTTCGACGGACACAGGAGGCACTCGGTTGTTGTACGGCACGATGAAGGTAGCCATCGGCGGGCCGCTGAAGGTCGCCTTCAGGCCCTGGGTGGAAGGCCTGGAGAACATTCCCGCCGAGGGCCCGGCCATCCTGGCGAGCAACCACCTCTCGTTCTCCGACTCCTTCTTCCTGCCCGCGGTCCTCGACCGCAAGGTCACCTTCATCGCGAAGGCCGAGTACTTCACCACGCCCGGGGTGAAGGGCCGGCTCACGGCCGCCTTCTTCAAGGGCGTCGGCCAGCTCCCGGTGGACCGCTCCGGCGCGCGCGGCGCGGGCGAGGCGGCCATCAAGAGCGGCCTCGACGTCCTGGAGCGCGGTGAGCTGTTCGGCATCTACCCCGAGGGCACGCGCTCGCCCGACGGGCGCCTCTACCGCGGCAAGCCCGGCGGCCTCGCGCGCGTGGCGCTCGCCAGCGGCGCCCCGGTCATCCCGGTCGCCATGATCGACACCGAGAAGATCCAGCCGCCGGGCAAGGTCATGCCCAAGCTGATGCGGCCGGGCATCCGCATCGGCGAGCCGCTGGACTTCAGCCGCTACCAGGGCATGGAGCACGACCGTTTCGTACTGCGCGCGGTGACCGACGAGGTCATGTACGAGATCATGAAGCTCTCCGGCCAGGAGTACGTCGACATCTACGCGACCGCAGCCAAGCGGCAGATCTCGGAAGCGGCCAAGGCCGAGAAGGCCGCCAAGGCGGCTGCCGCGAAGGCCGAGCAGGACAAGCCCGGGCAGTCGGCGTCCTAGGATCCTGGGACAGCAGTCGAACCCGGGGGTGGGGGACATGGCCAAGCAGGTGCGCGTCATGCGCATGTCGGTCGAGCAGCCGCTGTGGCGTGCCCTGACCGGGTACCGGGTGCTCACCATGCTGTACGCGGTCGGGCTCTTCGCCACCGCCTACGACGAGTACGACCGGCCCGGCGTCGCCATCGCCTACTACGTCGTCCTGTGCGTCTGGACGCTCGCCACCCTGCCCCGCGTCCAGAACGCGGCCGCGTGCACCAAGCGCTTCCTCGCCGTCGACCTCGCGATCGCGATCACCGGGATCGTGCTGACCCCGCTGGTCGTCAACGACCACCACATCGACAGCGGCGGCCCCACCCTGCCGTCGATATGGACAGCCGGTTCCGTCCTCGCGTTCGCCATCAAGGGCGGCTGGCGCTGGGCCGCGCTCGCCTCCACGCCGGTCGCCGCCGCCAACCTGATCGAGCGCGGCCACCCGGCCCGCGACACCGTCCACAACGTGATCCTCGTCTGGGTCGCCTCCATCGCCATCGGCTACGTCGTCGAGGTCGCCCGCGCCTCCGAGCGCACCCTCGCCCGCGCCCTGGAGATCGAGGCGGCGACCCGGGAGCGCGAGCGGCTGGCCCGGGACATCCACGACAGCGTTCTCCAGGTGCTCGCCATGGTGCAGCGCCGGGGCGCGGTCATGGGCGGCGAGGCGGCCGAGCTGGGCCGGATGGCCGGCGAGCAGGAGGTGGCGCTGCGCACCCTGGTCTCCGGCGGCCTGACGTCGGTCTCCCGGGTGTCGCGGGACGCGGCCCAGGGGGCGTTCGTCCACGTGGTCGACGACGGGCCGGACGACGAGTCGGTCGACGGCCCGCTCGACCTGCGCGCGCTGCTCGCCCCGTACGCCTCGGCGAAGGTCTCCCTCGTCGAGCCCGGCGCCCCCGTCCCGCTGCCCCCGCCCGCCGCCCGCGAGCTGGCCGCGGCCGTGGGGGCCGCCCTGGACAACGTGCACCGGCACGCCGGAGAGCACGCGCGGGCGTGGATCCTCGTCGAGGACGAGCCCGATGGGGTGATCGTGACCGTGCGGGACGACGGACCAGGCATCGCCGAGGGACGACTCGCGCAGGCCGAGGGGGAGGGGCGGCTCGGAGTCGCTCAATCGATCCGGGGCCGGCTGCGTGACCTCGGCGGCAGCGCCGAGTTGATCTCGCCTCCGGGGCAGGGCACGGAAGTCGAGCTGAAGGTACCGAAGGTCTCCCGGGGGAAGGCAGGACAACGATGAGTGACAAGGACCTGATCAAGGTCATGGTGGTCGACGACCACCCCATGTGGCGCGACGCGGTCGCGCGGGACCTGGCCGAGTCCGGCTTCGACGTGGTCGCCACCGCGGGCGACGGCGACCAGGCCGTACGCCGGGCCAAGGCCGCCGGGCCCGACGTGCTGGTGCTCGACCTGAACCTGCCGGTGAAGCCCGGCGTCCAGGTCTGCAAGGAGCTCGTCGGCCACAACCCGGCCCTGCGGGTCCTCGTCCTGTCGGCGAGCGGCGAGCACGCCGACGTCCTGGAGGCCGTGAAGTCCGGCGCGACCGGCTATCTGCTGAAGTCGGCGTCGACCGAGGAACTCCTGGACGCGGTCCGCCGCACGGCCGTAGGCGACCCCGTCTTCACGCCCGGCCTCGCCGGCCTGGTCCTCGGCGAGTACCGCCGCCTCGCCTCCGACCCGGCGCCCGCCTCCGACCCCGACCAGCCCAAGGCCCCGCAGCTCACCGAGCGCGAGACCGAGGTGCTGCGGCTGGTCGCCAAGGGCCTGAGCTACAAGCAGATCGCCGAGCGGCTGGTGATCTCCCACCGCACGGTCCAGAACCACGTCCAGAACACCCTCGGCAAGCTGCAACTCCACAACAGGGTCGAGCTCGTCCGCTACGCCATCGAACGAGGCCTCGACGACGAGTGAGACGCGCGTCACACTGACCCTTCGTCAGGCACCTGCGGCGAAGGGAACTGTCCATGCGCGTCGGAGTACTGACCGGAGGCGGCGACTGCCCCGGCCTCAACGCCGTCATCCGGGCCATAGTCCGCAAGGGCGTACAGGAGTACGGCTATGACTTCACCGGCTTCCGGGACGGCTGGCGGGGTCCACTGGAAGACCGCACCGTGCGTCTCGACATCCCGGCCGTCCGCGGCATCCTGCCACGAGGCGGCACCATCCTCGGCTCCTCCCGCACCAATCCGCTGAAGCAGGAGGACGGCATCCGCCGGATCCAGGAGAACCTGGCCGCGCGGGAGGTCGAGGCGCTCATCGTGATCGGCGGCGAGGACACCCTCGGCGTCGCCGCAACACTGACCAACGAGCACGGCGTGCCCTGCGTGGGCGTACCGAAGACCATCGACAACGACCTCTCCGCCACCGACTACACCTTCGGCTTCGACACCGCGGTCGGCATCGCCACGGAGGCCATCGACCGGCTGCACACCACCGCCGAGTCCCATATGCGCGTCCTGGTCTGCGAGGTGATGGGCCGCCACGCCGGCTGGATAGCCCTGCACTCCGGTCTCGCGGGCGGTGCCAACGTCATCCTCATCCCCGAGCAGCGCTTCGACGTCGACCAGGTGTGTGCCTGGATCACCTCCCGCTTCAAGGCGTCGTACGCCCCGATCGTGGTCGTCGCCGAGGGCGCCATGCCGAAGGACGGTGACATGGTCCTCAAGGACCAGTCGCTCGACTCCTTCGGACACGTGCGGCTGTCCGGGGTCGGCGAGTGGCTGGCCAAGCAGATCGAGAAGCGCACCGGCAAGGAGGCCCGCACCACGGTCCTCGGGCACATCCAGCGGGGCGGCACCCCCAGCGCCTTCGACCGCTGGCTCGCCACCCGCTTCGGCCTGCACGCCATCGACGCCGTCCGCGACGGCGACTTCGGCACGATGGTCGCGCTGCGCGGGACGGACATCGTGCGCGTGCCGATCGCCGAGGCGACCGCACGGCTGAAGACCGTCGACCCGCAGCTGTACGAGGAGGTGGGGGTCTTCTTCGGCTGACCGGGCGGGGCGCGGCTGTGGGTCGTATATTCGGCCCACAGCCGGCCGAACGGGAGACGCCTTGGAGATCCTGGCCTTCGGCGTGCAGGCCGACGAGCAGCCCCTGATCGAGCACGCGTTCGCCGGGCACCACCAGGTCCGCTGCCTGGACGTCTTCCTCAACGAGGACACCGCCCCCATCGCCGCCGGCTACGAGACCGTCTCCACCAGCGTCAACGCCGAACTCGGTGCCCGCGTCCTGGAGATCCTCGCGGCGGGCGGCACGCGGATGATCGCCCAGCGCTCCACCGGCTTCAACAACATCGACCTCAAGGCCGCCGAGCGCCTCGGCCTGACGGTCGCCCGGGTCTCGTACTACTCGCCGTACTCGGTCGCCGAGTTCGCCTGGACCCTCGCCATGGCGGTCAACCGCCGTGTCGTGCGCGCCTCCACGCGCACGCGTGACTTCGACTTCCGCCTCGACGGACTGATGGGCCGCGACATGCACGGCCGCACCGTCGGCGTCCTCGGCACCGGCAAGATCGGGGAGGCCTTCACCCGGATCGCCCACGGCTTCGGCATGCGGCTGCTCGGCTGGGACGTCGCCGAGAACCCCGGCTGTCTCGAACTCGGCATGCAGTACGTCCCCAAGGAACAACTGCTCGCCGAGTCCGACCTGATCACCCTGCACGTCCCGCTGATGCCGGAGACCACCCACCTCCTGGACGCCGACGCCCTGAAGGCCATGAAGGACGACGCGATCCTGGTCAACTCCAGCCGCGGCGGCCTCATCGACACCGCGGCCCTCGTCACCGAACTGCGCGCCGGCCGCTTCGCGGGCGTCGGCCTCGACGTGTACGAGGCGGAGGCGGGCCTGTTCTACGTCGACCGGTCCCTGGAGGCCATCGAGGACGACATCCTGGCCCGCCTGGTCACCTTCCCGAACGTCCTGGTCACCTCCCACCAGGCCTACTACACCGAGGACGCCGTCGGCCAGATCATCGACGCCACGGTGAAGAACGTCCTCGACTACAAGGCGGGCCGCCGCTCCGAGAACGTGCTGGTGCCCCGCAGCTGAGCGACCAGCTCCCGTACGACGGCGGCGCCGTTCAGTGTCAGGACCGACTCGGGGTGGAACTGCACCCCGGCGAAGCCCGGCCCGCGCAGGGCATGGACCTCGTGCGTGCCGCTGCGGCTCACCTCGATGCCGTGCGCGGCCAGCTCCCTGGCGGCCTCGTCGTCGCAGCGCGCCACGAAGCTGTTGTAGAAGCCGACCGTCTCCGGCCGCCCGAACAGGTCGACGGTCGTCTGCGCCCCCTGGTACGGCACTTCCTTCCGTACGATCCCCAGCCCCAGCTCGGCCGCGATCAGCTCGTGCCCGAGGCAGACGCCGAGCACACCGTGCCGGTGGGTGCGGATGACGTCGGCGGTCAGGGCGCGCAGGAACCGCATCTTGGGATCGTCGAGGTCGGAGGGATCGCCGGGACCGGGACCGAGCACGACGGGCCCCTCGTGCGCGAGCACGGCGTCCCTGAGGCCCGGTTCGTCGTAGCGCCGCACGGTCACGTCCAGCCCGCCCGAACGCAGCACGTGCGCGAGCATCGAGGTGAAGGTGTCCTCGCCGTCGACCACGAGGGCGTGCCCTTCGAGCTCGTTCGACCGCTCCTGCATCCGCAGCCAGAACGGGGCGAGGTTCGTGCGCCGCCCGTCGAGCGCGGCACGCACGCGTGGATCGTCGGCGAGACTCAGGCGCGCGTGGTCCGCACGGGGCCGGGACGGCCGTACACCGAGAGCCGCCAGCACCCCCGCCGCCTTCGCGTGGGTCTCCGCGACCTCGCTCGCCGGGTCCGAACCGCGCACCAGGGTCGCGCCGACCGGGACCCTCAGGTGTCCCCCGGCGGAGATGTCCGCCGTGCGGATGAGGATGGGGGAGTCCAGGGTCTGCGCGCCGACAGATCCATCCCGCCCGCCACCCGCGCAACGGCCGAGCAGCGCCAGCGCGCCCGCGTAGTAGCCCCGCCCGCCGACCTCGTGCCGCTCGATGACCCGGCAGGCGTTCTGCACCGGGGAGCCGGTGACGGTGGCCGCGAACATGGTCTCCCTCAGGACCTCCCGCACATCCAGCGAGGACTTGCCGCGCAGCTCGTACTCGGTGTGCGCGAGGTGTGCCATCTCCTTCAGCCGGGGTCCGACGACGACCCCGCCCATGTCGCCGACGGTGCACATCATCTTGAGCTCCTCGTCGACGACCATCGACAGCTCCTCGATCTCCTTGCCGTCGGCCAGGAAGTCGAGCAGATGCTCGGGGCTCGGGCCCTCGGCGGGATAGCGGTACGTCCCGCTGATCGGGTTCATGACCACGGTCCCGCCGGTCATCCGGACGTGCACCTCGGGGCTCGCGCCGACGAGCGTGCGGTCACCGGTGTGGACGACGAAGGTCCAGTAGGCGCCCCGCTCGCCCACCAGCAGCCGCCTGAACAGCGCGAGGGCGTCCGCGCGGGAGAACCCCGGGATCTCGCCCTCGTACGTCCGCCGGATCACGAAGTTGGCGCCCTCGCCGCGCCCGATCTCCTCGTGCAGGACCCGTCCGACGATCTCGGCGTACTCCTCGTCGGGGACGTCGAAGCCGCCGTTCTCGACCCGTACGTCGTGAGCGGGGAGCTGTTCCAGCACTTCGGCGAGAGGGAGCTCGTACGTCTCCTCCGGGGTCAGCACCGCCAGTGGTGTGCCGTCGTCCCTGACGTCGAAGCCGCGCTCGCGGATCTGCCGGAAGGGGATGAGCGCGAGCCCCTCGTCGGGGAGGTCGGCAAGGCGGTCGTAGGAACGGACGGGGCCGAGCAGCAGCTCCACCGTGTTCTCGTCGTGGCCGGGGGTGCGGCGGCGGAGCAGGGCGAACGGACGGTCGTCGCCCAGCAGGTGTGTCAGGTCCATGGTTCCTCAGCTCTCGATGAGTCAATGGCTCGATGACTCGGTATCGGTGAGGAACGACCCCGGAAACGCCGAAGGCCGCCCCTCGGGCGGCCTTCGCGAAGTCTTGCGTACGCGCAGTCAGTGGGCCGCCGGATGAGCGGTCCACCACCAGTTCTGGGTCGAGTGCGCGAACATGCGAGGCACCTTATCCCATGTCCGACCCTCGTACCCTGTGTCTCATTTGCTGGGCACGGCGCTGGGGCCCCGACACGACCCCGTAATGTTGATGCCGTGACCGTGAACGCTAAGACCAGCGCGAGCGCTGGCAACACCTGGCGAGACCTGCCCGCGGCGCAGCAGCCCGAGTACCCCGACACCGAGGCTCTGCGCGCAGTGATCGCGGACCTCGAGTCGTATCCGCCGCTCGTCTTCGCGGGCGAGTGCGACCAGCTGCGCGCCCGGTTGGCGGCCGTCGCCAAGGGAGAGGCGTTCCTCCTCCAGGGCGGCGACTGCGCCGAGGCCTTCGACGCCGTGTCCGCGGACCACATCCGCAACAAGCTCAAGACGTTGCTCCAGATGGGCGCCGTGCTGACGTACGCCGCCTCGGTGCCGGTCGTGAAGGTCGGCCGCATCGCCGGCCAGTACTCCAAGCCGCGCTCCAAGGGCACCGAGACCCGCGACGGCGTGACGCTGCCGACGTACCGCGGCGACTCCGTCAACGGCTTCGAGTTCAACGAGAAGGCCCGCATCCCGGACCCCGAGCGCCTGAAGCGGATGTACAACGCGTCCGCGTCCACGCTCAACCTGGTGCGCGCCTTCACCACCGGCGGCTACGCCGACCTGCGCCAGGTGCACGCCTGGAACCAGGACTTCGTGAAGTCGTCCCCCTCCGGCCAGCGCTACGAGCAGCTGGCCCGGGAGATCGACCAGGCGCTGAACTTCATGCGGGCCTGCGGGACCGACCCCGAGGAGTTCAAGACCGTCGAGTTCTACTCCTCGCACGAGGCGCTGCTGCTCGACTACGAGTCGGCGCTCACCCGCGTCGACTCCCGCACCGGGCGGCTGTACGACGTCTCGGCGCACATGGTGTGGATCGGTGAGCGCACCCGGCAGCTGGACCACGCGCACATCGAGTTCGCCTCGCAGATCCGCAACCCGATCGGCATCAAGCTCGGCCCGACGACCACGGCCGAGGAGGCGCTGCAGTACATCGAGCGGCTGGACCCCGACCGTGAGCCCGGCCGGCTGACCTTCATCGTCCGCATGGGCGCCGACAAGGTCCGCGACAAGCTGCCCGAGCTGGTCGAGAAGGTCACGGCCTCCGGCGCGACCGTGGCCTGGATCACCGACCCGATGCACGGCAACACCTACGAGGCGGCCTCCGGTCACAAGACCCGCCGCTTCGACGACGTGCTCGACGAGGTCAAGGGCTTCTTCGAGGTCCACAAGGGCCTCGGCACCCACCCGGGCGGCATCCACGTCGAGCTCACCGGTGACGACGTCACCGAGTGCGTGGGCGGCGGCGACGAGATCTTCGTCGACGATCTGCACCAGCGCTACGAGACGGCCTGCGACCCGCGGCTCAACCGCAGCCAGTCGCTCGACCTGGCCTTCCTCGTCGCGGAGATGTACAGGGACCAGTAACGGGGGCACCTGTTACAGGGACGTGAATGGGGCGCGGATCACATACGATCCGCGCCCCGCTCCACTTTTGCGGTTCCTGAGCGCCGGGTAAGGTTAGGTTAGCCTCACCGATCATCGGGATGGCGACACTGATCAGCCCGTCGGGAGGTGAGCCGCGTGTACATCTGCAGTTGCTTCGGCGTCACCGAGCAGCAGGTCAAGAAGCACGCGGCGGACGGTGCCTGCACTCCCCGCCAGATCGCCTCCGCCTGCAAGGCGGGCACCGACTGCGGTTCCTGTGTACGGCGCATTCAGGCCCTTCTGGGCCGCGGGGCGTGCTCGCGGGGCGAACTCGTCGAGCAGGGCGAGCCCACCCGCGCCGCACTGGACGAGGCCGCCTAGCTCTCCGGCTGCTCGATCAGCTGCGCGATGTAGAGCGCCTCACCGAGCTTCTCCAGAAGCTCCAGCTGCGTGTCGAGATAGTCGATGTGGTGCTCCTCGTCCGCGAGGATCGACTCGAAGATGTTCGCCGAGGTGATGTCACCCTTGGCGCGCATCACCTCGATACCGCGCTTGAGGCGGTCGATGGCCTCGACCTCGACCTGCCGGTCGGCCTCGAACATCTCCTTGACGGTCTGGCCCACGCGCACGTGGAACAGCCGCTGGTAGTTCGGCAGGCCCTCCAGGAAGAGGATGCGGTCGGTCAGGATCTCGGCGTGCTTCATCTCGTCGAACGACTCGTGGCGCGTGTACTTCGCGAGCTTCGTCCAGCCGAAGTTCTCCTGCATCTTCGCGTGCAGGAAGTACTGGTTGATCGCGGTGAGCTCGCCCGTGAGCTGCTCGTTGAGGAATTCGATGACCTCGGGGTCGCCCTGCATCGCAGAGGCTCCTTCCAACCGTGGGGAACTGGCAGGCTGCGCCGCATCCTCGCACCGGCGAAGAAGATCGTCCAGTAAGCCCTCACTTAGTAAGTAAGGGCATGCTTATTCCGATTTGAGAGCCGCTGCGGGGAGCCTGGTCAGGTGCATCGCCTCGGGTCTGTCAGGATGGAAGGCATGGGTCAGCCGGTGGAGCGGGAGAGTGGAGAAGCGGCGCACTCCGAGCTTCCGCCGGGGCAGCGACTCCAGCGCGGCTGGCCCGTCACCCACTACGGCCCGGTCCCCCGGTTCCGGCCCGAGCGCTGGGAGTTCCGGGTCTTCGGCGCCACCGCGGACGACGAGAAGCACTGCTGGAACCACGAGGAGTTCACGGCCCTGCCGTACACCACCGTCGTGGGCGACCTGCACTGTGTGACGAAGTTCAGCATGCTGGGCGCCGAGTGGGGCGGCATCCCCGCCCGCACGCTCCTGGACGTCGCCCCGCCCGCGCCGGCGGTCACCCATGTGATGGTCTGGGCCGAGTACGGCTTCAGCTCCAACCTGCGGCTCGACGACTTCGCGTCCGAGCGCACGATCTTCGCCACCCACAAGGACGGGGAACTGCTGACCGCGGAGCACGGGTTTCCGCTCCGGCTGGTCGTCCCCCATCTGTACGCCTGGAAGGGGCCCAAATGGGTCCGCGGCGTGGAGTACATGATCGCCGACCGGCGCGGGTTCTGGGAGGAGCGCGGCTACCACAACGTCGGCGACCCCTGGAAGGAACAGCGGTACTCGTACCAGGAGGAGCCGGGAGACGGCCCCGAGCTGTGACGCTCAGTGGGCGTGGTGCCGGTGGACCACCGCGTGTCCCTTGCCGCGGCCGATCATCCACTTGTTGACCGGCACGGTGACGACGAACGCGATGGCCAGCGAGATCGCCAGCGACGCCCAGAACAGCAGATCGGCGAGTTCCGCGTCCATGGCGTCCGGCCACAGGGCGATCACGCCGTTGTCGATCAGCTCCATCACTGCGATGGACAGGGTGTCGGCGGCCAGCGCCACCCGAAGCGCGGCCCGGAAGCTCATGCCGGCCCTCAGGACCCCGCGCAGGGTGAGGGAGTAGCCGAAGAAGAAGGCCAGGACGATCGCCAGCACGGTGGTCGCCGGATTGCCCCACCCCAGCGCGGTGCCGATGACCATCCCGAGCACTTCGCCGATGGCGCAGCCGGTGAGGCAGTGGAGGGTGGCCTGGACGGCTGTGGACCAGGTGGCGCCCGGCGGTGCGGCGTCGGTGTGCCCGGTGTGGGTGTGTGCGGTCCCTGCGGTGTGCTCGTGGTCCACGACTGCCCCCGGTGTCAGGTGACGGATCCTTCGACAGGGGCAACTTTATACCCCCTGGGGGTATTCCTGTGAAGGTTCGGGCGCCGTTCCGTGTAACGGACAGCACATTCCGTGCCCAGAGCGCTACGCTGTGATCCTTGCCTGGCGGGGAAGGTCGGGTGGAGACGGATTCGTCGGGTCTGTGGGGTTCCGCTTGCGATCCGGTTCGGGGGAGAGCGGTTCGGGGGACGACGGTGGGCCTGTTCGGAGAGCGGCATACCTTTTTCGGGAGTCTCAGCCCGGCGGACCGGGAGGCGTTGTCGAGTCTCGGCACCCGGCACGAGTACCCACCGCACGACGCGCTCCTCGCGGAGGGGGACCGCACCACGTTCGTGGTGGTCCTGCTCAGCGGCTGGTGCACGGTGTGGACGCCGACCGAGCGTGGCGGCCGTCTGATCCTGGCCCTGCGGCGGGCCGGCGAGGTCGTGGGCGACATGGCGGCACTCGACGGCCGTCCCCGAAGCGCCTCGGTGAGCGCTCTTGGCCCGCTTACCGGACTGGTCGTACCCGGAGAGCGTTTCCGTCGCTTCCTGGGCTCGCGGCCGCACGCCAACGCGCTGATGACGATCCAGCTCACCGAGCGGCTGCGCAGCGCGGACCACGAGCGCCGTGCCCTCGCCTCCATGACCGTGTTGCAGAGACTGGCGGAACGCCTGGTCGAACTCGCCGACCGTACCGGCCGGCTGGAGAACGAGGCAGTGACCATACGGCTCCCCCTCGCACAGCACGAACTGGCCGCGTCCGTGGGCTCCACCCGCGAGGCCGTCGCCAAGGCCCTGCGCCTGTTACGCGAACAGGGCCTGGTCCGTACCGGCCCCGGCACCCTCGCCGTCGCCGACCTGGATCCGCTCCGCCTGCTCGCCGCCGGACAGCCTCATGGCACACAGACCTAGAAACACCGGGTGCCGCGCTGTGTAAACGGCTACAGCGGTGATCGGCCGGCTCCGCGACCATCCGAGGAGCCGGTGGTTCGACGGGACGGCAGACAGGAGAGAACGATGGAGGGGGAAGCCGCTTACGGCTTCATCGTCAACGTGGACGCGCAGGGCTCGGGCCTGCTGTCCGACACCGAGAAACCCGAGATGCGGCGCAGACTCTACGAGGTCACGAACGCCGCCTTCGAACAGGCTCGTATCCGCGCTCCCCGGCTCTACCAGGAGGACCGCGGTGACGGCATCCTCAGCGTCCTGGCGGCCGACGTGCCGCCCAAGCGGGTGGTGGGGGAGTGGCTGGAGTACCTCCACCAGGACCTCCGCCAGATGAACGGCGGCCTCAAGAAGCCGCTGCGGCTGCGGGTGGGCCTGCACATCGGCCCTGTCACGGCCGACGCGCACGGCCGCTCCGGGCGGGCCGTCGACCTGGCCTGCCGCCTGGGCGACTGCGACACCGCGAAGGCGATCCTGAAGGCCGCGGCCGGTTCACCCCTGGTGGTGGTCGCCTCCGACCGGCTGTACGAGGACGTCGTCCTCGCCGGCGGACGCTGGGTGGAGCCGGGCCGCTACCGCCGCCACGAGGTGGAGCTGAAGGAGGGCCGCAGTGCCGCGTGGTTCACCGTGCCCGGACTGTCGCAGCCGCCCGACCCGGGGGCCGCGGCGGAAACCGTCCGGCCCGAGCCGCCGCAGCCCCACGGCACCGGGGACAGCTTCGTCCAGAACAACCACCACCACGGCAGCGGTCAGTTCATCGCCAACGGCAACGTCGACACGTTGCACATCAACCAGTACGGCGGTGACCGGTGAACGCGCAGAGCCCCCAGCCCCCTCAGGGCAACCCGAAACCCCAGCAGCAACAGCCGCAGCAGAAGGCCGAGCCGGACAGGGCCGACGGCCCCGACCAGGGGAGCGGCCCGGAACCACCTCAGTCCGACGTCATCGGCGGCACGGCGGCCGACCCGCTCGGCGAGGAGGCGCTGCCCGGGGCCGCGGCCGCCGCCTCCCGGATCTACCGCTCGACCGTGTCCTCGCACGGATCCGGCACCCTCATCAGTTCCGGGTCCGTCCACACCATGAACTTCTACGGCGGACCGGCGGCCGAGCGGCTGCTCGCCGGCCCGCTCCCGGAGGACGAACTACGCAGGTTGCGCCGGGTCTTCCAGGAACCGAAGGACTACGGCGCGTACCACGAGCAACTGCGTGACGGACGGCTTCTGGTCCTGCTCGGCCGTCCCGGCACCGGCCGTGCCTACACCGCCCTGTCCCTGCTGGACGACCTGACCCGCGGCCAGGTCTCGCGGCTCGACCCGCGTACCGACCTGGACCACCTGGACGACGGCCAGGTCCATGGGGGCCACGGCTATGTTCTGGAACCCAGTGCCGTCGGACTGCCCGACGAGACAGGCCTGGACCGGCTGTGCGAACTGCTCCGCAAGAAGCAGGCGTACGCCGTCCTGCTGGCCACCCCCGAACCCGGGGACGTGCTCTCCCACAGCGGCCGTTACTACCGCGTCCACACCCCGGTCGCGCACACCGCCGTACTCGAAGGTCATCTCGCCGACGAACTCGACGAGGCGGGGCCCGGGTCGTACGAGCGGGCCCGGGCCATGGCCCTCGATCCCGAGGTGGTGGAGGCGCGGGGTCTCGACGACCTGCGGCCGGCGGAGGCCGCCCACTTCGCGACACTGCTCGCCCGCAACACCCGGGGCGAGCTCACGCACGACGAACTGCTCGCCGAATGCCGCAAGTTCGCCGAGAGCCAGGCCGCCGAATGGTTCGCCGGAGGCGTTCGCTCCGAGACCCCCGAGCGATTACGGGACGCGGCCTACCGGATCGCCGTCGCGGTCCTGGACGGGGCCTCGCTCAGCGCCGTCGCCGAGGCCGCCGAGGTACTCGCCTGGGAACTGGCCGTCACCGTCGATCCGGAGGCGACCCCCGGCCGACCGCTGTTCAGCGACGGCGTCGAGGCCCGGCTGGTCTCCGCCCGCGCGGTCGCCGAACTCGGCACGGAGGAGGTCGGTACCGAGGAGGTCCCGGTCCGCACGGTGCGCTTCGCCGGTGAGGCCCTCGCCCCGGCCGTCCTCGGCCACCTCTGGCAGCACCGGCACAACGCGCGCGGACCGGTGCTGCGGTGGCTGGCCGGACTGTGCGAGGACGACCGGCCCCAGGTCTGGGTGCGGGCTGCCGTCGCGGCCGGACAGCTGTGCCGCCTCGACCTGTCGCACACCGTGCACGAACTGGTCCAGCCCATGGCTCAGGCCAAGCAGGCTCGACGCCGGCTGTTCGCCGCGACCGTGCTCGACGTGGCCCTGCGCTCCCCGGACGTCGGCAGTGCGATCCGGGCCCTGGTCGGCTCCTGGGCCCGGCACGGCGACGAGCAACTGCGCTGGACGGCGGGCGCCGTACTCGGCAGGGGACGGGCCACGGCCACCCTGCGCGAGACGCTGGACCTGCTCGGCGGAATCGGCGTCTGGGACGAGGGGCGGCTACGGGCCGACGCGGCCGTCCAGGTCGCCCACTTCGCAGGCGCCCACCCCGACGGCCGCACTGTGAGCCGGATCCGGGCCTGGCTGTCCGACGAACGTCGGCCCCAGCAGGACCTGGGACTGCAGAGCACGATCTTCCTGGCTTCCGTCTCCGTGGTCGACCTCTGGAACCAGCACGACGATCTGGAAAGCCACGGCGACTGGCCGCTGATGCTCGCCCTGGCCGCGGTGCGGCCCGCGCAGGCCTTGGAACTCGCCGGGCTCCTGTGGACGGCTCTGCAGACCCCACGGTCCTACCAGGCCGCCGTCGACACTCTGTCCGGCTGGTTGCGCGACTCGGCCGACCAGCCCTGGGCCATGTGGCTGGAGCGGTTCCTGCCGCTGCTCGTGCACAGCCAGGACGACCGGGACCGGCTGCTGTCCCTGCTCACGGAACTGACCGAAGACCCCGACCAACCACTGAACGAACAGCAGGTCCGCCGCTTGTGGGGGGCGGTCCAGGGAGCGAGTACACGATGACGCACAACCAGTGGGGCCAGCAGTGGCCGCGCCAGGACGAGGAGTTCGTCCTCCCGCACGACCTCAGAGGCCCCTTCGTACGCGAGTTCGCCCCACAGGCCGCCTACCGGCACCGCAACAGCCAGGTGGCCTCGGTGCTCTACTACAAGAACGGCGGATACAGCGTCATCACGGTGCGTGGCGCTGAGCATGTCAACAAGCCGCTGATGGCCAAGCCCACCTCGGTGTGCTGGGTCGCCCGCGGTCAGCACCAGGTCTCCTTCCAGCTCGAACTGCCCACCCACGGCGACCGGTCGCGGTTCAAGGCGGGCGCGGACGTCAACTGGGAGGTGCGCGACTTCTACCTTGCCGCCGAGAAGCGGGTGGTGGACGTGGAACGTATGCTCCGGCCTCCGCTGGAGGCCCGACTGCGAGGGATCAGCCGACGCTACAGCCTGGACTCGGCGCAGCAGGTCGACGAGGCGATCCAGGACGAGCTGGCCAGCGGTCGGTGGAACGACTTCGGCGCCGACCTCGGCCTGGTCACCCAGGTCTTCATCCGCATCGACCTCGGCCAGGCCGCCGCCGACCACCAGGCCCAGATGATCGCGGTCGAGAAGGGCAGCAAGGTGCAGGAGGCCATGGACATCGCGCACAGGGCGCGGATCGCCGCCAACCTCGACGACGCGCAGAAGCTGATCAGCGCGGGCGAGACCGTCCAGTACGCCACGATGCTGGCCCAGGACCCGAGCCGGGCGCACGAGATCCTCGGCGTGCTCCAGCAGCAGGCCCGCGAGCAGCGCCAGGGCGCTCTGGACTACCTGACCAACCTGATCAACCAGGGCGTCGTCCAGCGGCACCAGATCGACGACCAGGTCCAGGCCCTCATCGACTACAGCCGTACGGTCGCCGGAGGTGTCTTCCCCAACGGGCTGCCGTCGGCCCCGACCTCGCTGCCGATACCTCCGATGCCGCCCGCTCCGCCGCTGCCTCCGGCCGACGCACCGTCGATTCCTCCCGCGCCGCCGACCGACTCGGTTCCCGGAGAGGGCACGGGGATGGAGTACGAATCCGGTTCCGGGACCCGCGAGTGACCCCAGACGCACCGGATGCCGCGCAGTACGTCGCCGAGCGGCTGCTGCTGACCGTACGCGAGGATCTGGGCAGGGCGGACGTGAAGGCGTCGATCCTGCTCTCGGGTGCCGTGGCGGTGCCGGCGCTGGCGCTCGGCAGAGGGATACCGACCGAAGCCTCGGGGCTGTCCCTGGTGCTCCTCGCGGCGGGCGGGGCGCTCTGGGCGGTCGGCACGCTCCTGCTCCTCGCGGTGATCCTGCCCCGCACCGGCACGGTCCGCTCGGTCCCGGGTCCGACGTACTACGCCGACGCTCTCCGGGACACGGACCTGGAGGTGTTGCGCCGTGCCACCGCCGAGGCAGGCGCGGACCGGGTGAGCTGGTTGCTGACCCAGTTCCAGGACGTCAGCGTCATCCTCTCGGCCAAGTACCGCTGGCTGCGTCGGTCGATGGCGCTTCTGGGGGCGGGGTTGCTGCTGGCGTTCCTGTCGGCCGTCGTGAGCTGACCCGGTCGTCCCGGCTTCCTTCGCCGTCCTCAGCCGTCCCGGAGCTTCTTCAACCGCTCCACGTCCGCCGCGTGCCCCTCCTTGCCGCCGGGGGTCTCGATGATCAGGGGGACGCCCTCGGTGGCGGGGTGGGTCATCAGGGCGCGGAACGGGTCCTCGCCGATATGGCCGGAGCCGATGTTCTCGTGGCGGTCCTTGTGGGCGCCGACGACGTCCTTGGAGTCGTTGGCGTGGATCAGCTTCAGGCGGCCCTCGCCGACCGTGTCCACCAGCAGGTCGAGCGTCTGGTGCATGCCGGAGGGGCCGGTCAGTTCGTGGCCGGCGGCGAAGATGTGGCAGGTGTCCAGGCAGACGCCCAGCTTCGGATGGGCGTCCAGGGCCTCGAAGTACGGGCCGAAGTCCCAGGTGCGGGAGCAGAGCGAGGCGCCCTGGCCGGCGGTCGACTCCAGGAGCAGGTGCGGGTCGTCGTCGTGGGTGAGTTCGTCGAGGAGCGGCAGCAGGTGCTCGCGGACCTGCTTCAGGGCCACGGAACGGTCCCGGCCGCCGGTCGCGCTGCCCGTGTGCACGACGACACCGAGCGCGCCGATCTCACGCCCGCGCCTCAGGGAGTGCCGGAGCGAGTCGACCGACTTCTCCACCGTCGCCTCGGTGTGCGAGCCGAAGTTGATCAGGTACGGGGCGTGCACATACGCCGGAATCGACCGTTCCGCGCAGGTCTCGCGGAACGCCTCGTCCTGGCGGGGGTTTCCGACGGGGGTGGCCCAGCCGCGTGGGTTGGCGACGAAGACCTGCACGGTCTCGGCATCGAGGTCCTGGGCGTACGACAGGCCCACCGAGTGGAGACCGCCGGCCACGGGGACATGGCCGCCGACGGGGTTGCGCTGAGTTGTCACCGGTCAAGGGTGCCATTGCCTGCGGCGCCTGTGCGAGGCGCCCCAGGCGTGTGCCCCGGCAGGCCGTCGCGCGGGTGCGGGCCGGTGGGGCTGGTCGCGCAGTTCCCCGCGCCCCTGCGGGGCGGCGCGCCGCGCTCAGCGGATCGTGATCGTGATCGTCGAACCCTTGGGCGCCGTGTCCCCGCCCTTCACCGACTGCTTCTTGACCGTGTCGCCGAACAGGCCCAGCAGGCCGCGGTCCTCGTCGACCTGGAAGCCCGCGTCCTCCAGTTCGGCCTTGGCGTCGTCCACGCTGTCGCCCGTGACGTCCGGGACCTCGACCATCACCGGGCCCTTGGAGACCGTCAGCGTGACGGTGTCGCCCTCGGCCGCCTGACTGTCGGGGGTCGGGGTCTGCTTGGCGACCTGGCCCGCGTCGTACTCGGAGTTGACCCGGGTGGTGGCGACCTCGACCTTCAGGCCGGCCTCCGCCAGGTCGGCCTTGGCGTCGGCCAGGTCCTCGCCGGTGACGTCCGGGACGTCGACCGGGGCGCCTTTGCTGACGGTGAACGCGACGGCCGAGCCGGCGCGCAGCGTGGTGCCGCTCTCGGGGTCGGTGCCGATCACGAACCCCTTCGGGACGTCGTCGCTGAACTCTCGGGTGGCCATGCCCGGCTCCAGTCCCTCCGCCTTCAGCCGGGCTCGCGCCTTGCCCAGCACCCACCCGTCCACGTCGGGCACCTTCACCGTCTGCGGGCCCTTGGAGAGGGTGAGCGACACGGAATCGTGGTTCCGGATCCGGCTGCCGACCCCTGGGTCCGTGCTGATGACGGTGCCGCGCTTCACGGTGTCGCTGTAGGCGTATGTGACCTTGCCGGTCTCCAGACCTGCCTCGTCCAGCCGGTCCCGGGCCTGCGCCTCGGTCTTCGTCAGGAGGGCCGGGACCTGGGTGAACTGGCCGGAGTTGATGTACCAGACACCTGCCCCGAGCCCGAGGGCCAGCAGAACCGCGGCGACGATCAGGAGTGGGCCGCGCCGGGGCCTGCCGGAGGAGCGGTCACGCCGGGACGGCGGGAGCGGGGGGCTCTGCAGGACGCTGGTGCGGTGGTATCCCGGCTGGGGCTCGTCCTCGTTGACCGGCAGCAGGCGCGGCACCGTCAGCGAGCGCGGGATCACGCTCGTACGGTTCTCGGCGCCCCCGTACTCCGTGGCGAGCGCCTGCGGCGGCACCGCGTCCAGCTGGTCGGCGCTCAGTCTGCCGCGGGCCTCGCGGGTCTGCGCGAGCAGGGCCACGGCGTCGTACGGACGCAGGTCAGGGGTGCGGGCGGTCGCCGACGCGACCAGCTCGTCCAGTTCGTACGGCAGCCCCGGGACCACGGCCGAGGGCGGCGGGACGTCCTCGTGGAGGTGCTTGTAGAGGACTATCGCGGGGGATTCGCCTTCGTGCGGCTGGCTGCCGGTCAGCATCTCGTACAGGACGACACCGCACGCGTACACGTCGACGCGGGCGTCCGCGGCGCCGGGCTGGTCGATCTGCTCGGGCGAGAGATAGGACACGGTGCCAAGGACGGCTCCGGTGGTGCTGGTCACGGTGTTCACGGACCGCACGAGACCGAAGTCGGCGACCTTGACCCGGCCGTCGTCCCCGATCAGGACGTTCTCCGGCTTCATGTCCCGGTGCACGAAACCGGCGCGGTGCGCGGCGCCGAGCGCGGCGAGCACCGGCTCCAGGATGTCCAGGGCGGCGCGCGGCTGCAGCGCCCCGCGCTCGCGCAGCACGTCACGCAGAGTGCAGCCGGCGACGTACTCCATGGCGAGGTAGACGTACGACCCGTCGGTGCCCTGGTCGAAGACCTGCACGACGTTGGGGTGGGAGAGCCGGGCGACGGACTTGGCCTCCCGGATGAACCGCTCGACGAAGGTCCCGTCCGCCGCGAGCGCGGGGTGCATCACCTTGAGCGCGAGCACGCGGTCCAGACGGGTGTCCAGGGCCCGGTAGACCGTGGCCATCCCGCCGACCGCGATACGCGCGTCCACGCGATAGCGGCCGTCGAGCACCTGCCCGACCAGCGGGTCCTGAAGGGTCGTATCCACGCAGGCGAGTCTACGAGCCGCCGCCGACAGTCCATCCGCTTCGGCGGTTTTGACGGCCGTACTGCAGCTGACCTGTGACGGAGGTCGCACCTGCCCGTGTCCCAGGTCGAACGTGCGTTCAGAACGCGGGACGTTCCGGGTCCAGTACGGCCCTGCCCTCCACCGGGGAGGAAGCCTCGGCGAAATGCCGCCGCGGGATGCGCCCCGCCCGGTACGCCAGCCGTCCCGCCTCCACCGCGTGCCGCATCGCGTGCGCCATCAGCTCCGGCTCCTGCGCCCGCGTCACCGCCGAGGCGAGCATCACACCCGCACAGCCGAGTTCCATCGCCAGGGCCGCGTCCGAGGCCGTGCCGGCCCCGGCGTCCAGGATCACCGGCACGCGCGCGTGCTCGACGATCAGCTGGAAGTTGTGCGGATTGCGGATGCCGAGGCCCGAGCCGATCGGGGAGCCGAGCGGCATGATCGCCGCGCAGCCCACGTCCTCCAGCTTGCGGGCCAGCACGGGGTCGTCGTTGGTGTACGGCAGTACCGTGAAGCCGTCGTCCACCAGGGTCTCCGCCGCGTCCAGGAGCTCTATGGGGTCCGGCAGAAGGGTGCGCTCGTCGGCGATGACCTCCAGCTTGACCAGGTCGGTGCCGAGCGCCTCGCGCGCGAGGCGGGCCGTCAGGACGGCCTCCCCGGCGGTGAAACAGCCCGCCGTGTTCGGGAGCACCCGGATGCCGAGCTTCTCCAGTACGGACAGCACCGAGCCGTGCACCGAGGGGTTCACGCGGCGCATCGCGACCGTCGTCAGCTCGGTGGCGGAGGCGAGCAGCGCCCGCTCCAGCACGTCCAGGCTGGGCGCACCGCCCGTGCCCATGATCAGCCGGGACGAGAAGGACGTACCGCCGATGACGAAGGGGTCGTCGGCCATGGGTCAGCCTCCTTGGACGGCGGTGAGGACTTCCACGCGGTCTCCCTCGGCGAGGGACGTCGAGGGCCACTGCGCGCGCGGGACGACGGTCTCGTTGAGCGCGGCGGCCACCCCGGAGGGCGCCGGAGTCAGCGCCCGCACCACGGTGTCGAGAGCCGTGCCGGGAGCGAACTGGCGCGGCTCCCCGTTGACGGAGATGTTCATGCCGGCTGCTCCACGGACTCCAGGAACCGCCTCGGAGTGAACGGGCGGGCCACCTCCGGCAGTTCACCGGTCGTCAGGGCATGTGCCAGCGCGTCCCCGGTGACCGGTGTCAGCAGCACGCCGTTGCGGTAGTGCCCGGTGGCCAGCAGAAGGCCGGGCAGTTCCGTCGGGCCGAGCAGCGGCGCGTTGTCCGGGGAGCCCGGGCGCAGTCCCGCGCGGGTCTCCGTCAGCGGCAGCTCGGTGATGCCGGGGACCAGTTCGTGCGCGTCCCGCAGCAGCTCGTACACCCCGCCCGCGGTCACCGTGGTGTCCCAGCCCAGCTCCTCGCTGGTCGCGCCGATCACCAGTTCGCCGCTCTCGCGCGGCACCAGGTAGACGTGGCTGCCGCGTACGACGGCCCGTACGGTTCGGCTCAGGAAGGGCGCGTGGCGCGGCGGCACGGTCAGCCGCAGCACCTGCCCCTTCACGGGCCGTACGGGCGGCAGGAGGGCCTGCGGGACCCCTTCCAGGCGGCCGCTGAGGCTTCCGGCGGCGAGCACCACCTGCTCGGCGCCCAGTTCCTCGCCGTCCGTGGTGGCGACCCCGGCGGCCCGGTCCCGTACGACACACAGACGCTGCGCCCACGTGCGGTGGAACAGCACGCCCGCCCGCTCGCACGCGGCCAGCAACGCGCGCGTGAGGCGGCGCGGATCGATCTGGTGGTCGCCGTCCACCCGCAGCCCGCCCCGCACCCCCGGCGCGAGCATCGGTTCCAGGCGTCGGCACTCCCGGCCGGACAGCCACTCCGACTCCAGCCCCGACTGCCGCTGGAGCGCGTGCAGTTCGCGAAGGTGGGCGCGGTCGTCGGCGTCCAGCGCGACGGCGAGCGTGCCGCAGCGGCGGTAGCCGAGGTCCTGTCCGGTCAGCTCGGTGAGTTCGGCGGTGAAGGCGGGATAGCGGTGGGCGGAGGCGAGGTTCAGGCCCAGCAGGGTCTGCTCGCCGTAGTGCAGTTCGGTGACCGCGGCCAGCATCCCGGCGGCCACCTGGGCGGCCCCGCGGCCCGGTTCGGGGTCCACGACGGCCGTGGTGAGACCGCGTTGCGCGGACCGCCAGGCCGTGACCAGGCCGATGATGCCGCCCCCGACGACGAGGACGTCTGACGTACGTGAGGACATGGGCGTCCAGCCCCTCCCTTCGCCGGCATGACCCGGATCAGGTTCGTACGGTCGGAGGCCGCCCAGCCTCCCTCTCAGCCCGGTGCGTCCGGGCTCCCGCGAGTGCTCTACGTTGGCCACCCTAGCCCGACGCCGTGCGTCTCAGTAAGGGAGCCTCTTCTCGTGGCACGCTCGCTCGACGGTCTCGTTCTCGCCCCTGTCGCCGACCAGGCTCCAGGTCAGGTGGGTACCCGGACCCGGTTCACGTACCACGAGAAGGACGGGGAGATCTGGGCCGAGTACACGGGAGGCGACGTCGTACGCGGGTACCTGGTCGGCACGCGCGCGGGGGACCGGCTCGACTTCCGCTACGTGCAGCTCAAGCACGACGGAACGACATCCTCCGGGCACTGCGTCTCGACGGTCGTGGAACTCCCCGACGGCCGGGTGCGGCTGGAGGAGACCTGGGAGTGGGAGTCGCAGCCGGGCAGCGGGACGAGCGTTGTGGAGCAGGTCACTGCGCACGACTCCTGACTGACTGATTGTCAGCTGACTATGGTGATCAAATGAGCGAGCAGACGCAGGCGCAGCGGCGGGTGGTCGTGGTCGGCGCGGGCATGGCGGGGGTGCAGACCGCGGTCGCCCTGCGCGAGCAGGGCTTCAGCGGAACCGTCACGCTGATCGGCGCGGAGCCCCATCAGCCGTACGACCGTCCGCCGCTCTCCAAGGCCGTGCTGCTGGGCAAGGCCGAGGGTTCCGCCTTCGACCTGGACTTCGAGGCCCTCGGCATCGAACTGCTGCTCGGCCGCGAGGTGCTGGGCGTACGCCCCGAGGCGCACGAGCTGGACACCGAGGACGGGCCCTTCCCGTACGACGTCCTGGTCCTCGCCACCGGCGCCGAGCCGATCCGGCTGCCCGGCACGGAGGGCGTGCCCGGGGTGCATCTGCTGCGCACCCTGGACGACGCCGAGCGGCTGCGCCCCGTGCTCGCCCGGCAGCACGACATCGTCGTTGTCGGCGCGGGCTGGATCGGCGCCGAGTTCGCCACCGCCGCGCGCGAGGCGGGCTGCGCGGTGACGGTCGTGGAAGCCGCCGACCGGCCGCTCGCGGGCGCCCTGCCCGCCGAGGTGGCCGCGCCGATGACCTCCTGGTACGCCGACGCGGGTGCCGTGCTGCGCACGCACGCGCGCGTGGAGCGCGTCGAGCCCGGTGGGGTCGTCCTGGACGACGGCTCGCGGGTGCCCGCGGGCGCGGTCGTGGTCGGCATCGGTGCCCGGCCCGCCACGGCCTGGCTCGCCGGTTCCGGCATCGAACTCGGCGCCCACCGCGAGGTCGTCGCCGACGACCGCCTGCGCACCTCCGTGCCGGATGTCTACGCGGTCGGCGACTGCGCCTCCTTCCCCTCGGGGCGGTACGGCGAGCGCCTGCTGGTCCACCACTGGGACAACGCCCTCCAGGGTCCCCGCACGGTGGCCGCCGACATCCTCGGCGAGACCCCCACGGTCTACGACCCGGTCCCGTACTTCTGGTCCGAGCAGTTCGGCCGCTTCGTCCAGTACGTCGGCCACCACGCCTCCGCCGACACGACCCTGTGGCGCGGCGAGCCCTCCGGCCCGGCCTGGACGGTGTGCTGGCTGCGCGAGAACCGCCTGGTCGCCCTCCTGGCGGTGGGCCGGCCCCGCGACCTGGCCCAGGGCCGCCGCCTGATCGAGGCGGGCACGGAGATGGCCCCGGAACTGCTGGTGGACCCGGCGAGGCCCCTGAAGGCGGCGACGGCGTAGGCGAGGGCCGGGCGTCTCGGGCATCTCGGGCGGGCAGCGGCGACCCTGCACAGCGGAGGTTTCGGCGCCGCTGGCTGCGGGCCTGGGCGGTGGAGTTTCGGGCTGGTTGGCTGTGGGCCTGTGCGGCGGAGTCTCGGGGGCTGGCTTCGGGCCTGGGCGGTGGAGTTTCGGGCTGGTTGGCAGCGGGCTTGAGCGGTGGGGTAATCGGGTGGCTGGCTGGCTGTGGGCCTGGGCGGCGGAGTCTCGGGGGCTGGCAGCGGGTCCGCCGTGCGGAGTTTTCCGGCGGCTCGCTGCGGCCTGCGCGGCGGAGTCGGTGGTGCCGGGTCATCGAGACCCGCGCGGTTCTGCTGGAGTCAATCCCCGGCCATTCGCGCCCCTCGTTCCCCCGCCGGAGGCGCCCCGGCTTCCGACTGTCAGTGCGGGATGGCACGCTTAATCCCGTGACCGAGATTGACGCAAAGATCGATGCTCTCGTCCCCGCCTGGCTCACCCTCCCCGACATCGCAGAGATGCTCGATGTCGAGGTGACGCGTGTGCGGCAGCTGGTCAAGGACGGCCAGCTCATCGCCGTACGCCGTGGTGAGAACCGCGCGCTGCACGTCCCCGCCGCCTTCATCGACGGGGCCGAACAGAAGGTCGTCAAGGGCCTGGCCGGGACCTTGACGCTCCTGAGGGACGACGGCTTCACCGACGAAGAGATGCTGGAGTGGCTCTTCACGCCCGACGAGAGCCTGCCCGGCACCCCCGCGCAGGCCCTGAGCGAGAATCGCGGCACGGAGGTGAAGCGCCGGGCCCAGGCGCTCGCCGTCTGATCCGAACCACACCGGCGTACGGGCCGTGACCGCCGGGGCCACGGCCACGGTCCGGCACGGCCCGTACGCACCGAACCCGGGGGAGACTCACGCATGCCCGACACCGCCCGCGCCCAGCTCGCCGACGCCCGTGTCTACCTCTGCACGGACGCCCGCGGGCGACAGGGCGACCTCGCCGAGTTCCTGGACGCGGTCCTGGCCGGCGGCGTCGACATCGTGCAGCTGCGGGACAAGGGCATGGAGGCGGCCGAGGAACTGGAGCACCTCCAGGTCTTCGCCGACGCCTGCGCGCGGCACGGCAAGCTGCTCGCCGTCAACGACCGGGCCGACGTCGCCCACGCGGCCGGGGCCGACGTACTGCACCTGGGCCAGGGCGACCTGCCCGTCCCCGCCGCCCGCGCGATCCTCGGCGAGGACGTCCTCATAGGCCGCTCCACGCACGCCGAGGCGGAGGCCGCCGCGGCCGCCGTGCAGGACGGCGTGGACTACTTCTGCACCGGCCCCTGCTGGCCGACCCCCACCAAGCCCGGCCGGCACGCTCCCGGCCTCGACCTGGTCCGGTACAGCGCCGCACTCGGCACCGACCGCCCCTGGTTCGCCATCGGCGGCATCGACCTCGGCAACCTCGACGAGGTCCTGGAGGCCGGCGCCCGCCGGGTCGTCGTCGTCCGGGCGATCACCGAGGCGGACGATCCGGGCGCGGCCGCCGCGGAGTTCGCGAAGCGGTTGCGTGACACGCGGTGACGGGCATGTGCCGGCCGGTCGCATGATCGGCCTGGTGTCCGAGGGGTGGGACAACAAGTCGACAAAACGGGCAAATTTCCGTGATCTGGTTGGGTGACCGCCGCCCCCTGGCTAACCTGCCGGTATGGCCCTAGGAACCGCATCCACCAGGACTGACCGCGCACGCACCGTGCGTGACATGCTCGCCGCGGGCAAGACGACGTACTCCTTCGAGTTCTCGGCGCCGAAGACCCCCAAGGGTGAGCGGAACCTGTGGAGCGCGCTCAGGAGGGTCGAGGCGGTCGCCCCGGACTTCGTCTCCGTCACCTACGGCGCCGGCGGCTCCACCCGCGCGGGCACCGTCAAGGAGACCCAGCAGATCGTCGCGGACACCACCCTGACCCCGGTCGCCCATCTCACCGCGGTCGACCACTCCGTCGCGGAGCTGCGCAACATCATCGGCCAGTACGCCGACGCCGGGATCCGCAACATCCTGGCCGTGCGCGGCGACCCGCCCGGCGACCCGATGGCCGAGTGGGTGGCGCACCCGCAGGGCCTGACCTACGCCGCCGAACTCGTCCGGCTCATCAAGGAGTCGGGCGACTTCTGCGTCGGCGTCGCGGCCTTCCCGGAGATGCACCCGCGCTCCGCCGACTGGGACGCCGACGTCGCGCGCTTCGTCGACAAGTGCCGCGCCGGCGCGGACTACGCCATCACCCAGATGTTCTTCCAGCCGGAGTCCTATCTGCGGCTGCGTGACCGAGTCCACGCGGCGAGCTGCGAGACCCCCGTCATTCCCGAGGTCATGCCCGTGACCAGCGTGCGGATGCTGGAGCGACTGCCGCAGCTCAGCAACGCGAGCATCCCCTCCGTCCTGAAAGAGCGGATCCTCACAGCAAAGGACGATCCGGTCGCTGTACGCTCAATCGGAATCGAGTTCGCCACGGAGTTCTGCGCACGGCTGCTGTCCGAGGGAGTGCCCGGACTGCACTTCATCACGCTCAACAACTCCACGGCGACGCTGGAAATCTACGAAAACCTGGGTCTGCACCATCGACCGCAGGCCTAGACCGGCCGCACGGATATACGACACACTGCGTAGCGGTCACTGGGAGAGGGGCGTACATGGGCTGGACGGTCCTCTACATCGCGTTCGGATTCGTCGCGCTGTGGCTGCTCGGCGAGGTGCTGCTGCAGTACAAGGCGCGGCTGCGCTGGCGGCTGCTCGCCTTCGTGGGCTTCCTCGGCGTGGTCCTCGGCGTGCTGATCCCGTCGGTGATCGTCATCGGCCTGGGCGCGATCGCCTTCGCGGTCGGCCAGACCTACGTCACCCTGTCGTTCCGTCGCGGCTTCGAGCAGGGCTGGGCGGTCAACCCGCCGGCCGCGCTGGGCGGTCTGACCGGCGGCAAGAAGAGCCGCCGGGAGCGCGGCCACGAGGAGCCCGGCCTTGAGGTCTCCGACCTGGAGACGGGCGAGGCGGACTACGGCGACGAGCTCGGACACGACCAGGGCCGCCCGGCCGGCGCCGGTTACGGACACGACGACGAGTACGACCGCGACGACGTCTTCTCGCCCGCCCGCTCCGCCGGCCCCACGGCCGCCGAGACCACCGCCGTCTACGAGCCGCAGCCCCTGCCCGACGACACCGGCTCCTACGGCGTGTACAACGACGCCTCCTACACCGGCGGCCAGTCCTACGGGGCCGCCGGGCAGACCCAGGACCAGTACGCGACGGCCGCCGCCGACCAGACCTACGGCTACGACGGCTATACCGGTTACGACCAGCAGCAGTACGGCTACGACCAGGCCGGACAGCAGCAGTACGCCGCCTACTCCGACCCGTACATCGGCACCCAGACCTACGGCGCGGGGTCGTACGACACCTCCTACGGCGGCCAGCAGCAGTTCGTCCAGCAGGGCTACGACCAGTACGGCGGGACGTACGGCGGCGAGACCCCGTCCGGCGGCGTGTGGGTGCCGCAGCAGCGGACCGACGAGTCCTACGGCGGCGAACTCCCGCCCGAGCAGGGCTACTACCCGGACAACGGCGGCCAGGGGCAGCACAACCAGGGCCAGGGGTACGACGAGCAGTACCGCTTCTGACGCCGGGCGGCTCCCCTCACTGGGAACCGCGGAACTCCGGTCCCTCCACGATCAGTCCGGCTACCAACGCGCCCGACATGCCCGCGTGGGCGATGCCGCCGCCTGGGTGCGACCAGCCGCCGGCGGTGAACAGGCCCGGTACCGCAGTGCTGTTGGACGGGTGCAGGGTGCCCTCGCCGCCGGACAGCGAGGGCGGGGGGACGGCGCCGCCCTCGGCCCCCGTCTCCTGCTCGGTGTGCACCGGCGTCCGCACCTCACGCCAGAGAATCCGCTCGCGCAATCCCGGAACCGCCCGCTCGGCGGCGGCGACCATCCGGTCCGCGAAGCTCTCGACGACGGCCGGTGTGGTCCAGTCGTGCCCGAGTCCGCAGGGCACGGTCGCCGTCAGCACCACGGACTCGTGGTCCGCGTCGGGGCGCAGGGCGGGGTCGTCCGGCCGGTCGATCCGGACCGTGGGGTCGGGTGTCTCCCCGTGCGCGAACAGGTGCAACTCGCCCTCCGGGTCAGGGCTGTAGACCACCGTGCGGTGCGCTGCGTCCGGCTCCCGCGCGCCCCGCAGGGCGAGGCACACCACGACCCGGCCCGGGCGCAGGCCCTCGGCGTCGGGCCGTACGTCCTTCGCGCCGTAGAGCTCACGGCCCGGTACAAGGCCGCGCAGTCGCCAGGGTCCGGCGCCGACGACGGTGTCCGCCTCCACCACGGTCCCGTCGGACAGCTCCAGGCCCGATGCGCGACCGTCCTTCTCCAGGACGCCCGTCACCTCCGCGCCGAAGTGGAACTCGACCTTGCGCCGGACGCACCGCTCGTACACCGCGCGCGCCAACTCCCGTATGCCGCCCCGGACATACCAGGTGCCGAAGGCGTGCTCCATGTACGGCAGGACGGCCGCGCTCGCCGGGGCGCTGCCGGGGTCCACGCCGTACGCGAGCGCGTGGCCGTACAGCAGGGCCGCGAGGCGGGGGTCCCGCAGCTCCCAGCCGCCGATCTCCTGCAGCGTGCAGGCCCGCCGGGTGCGCAGCAGCCGCTTGTGCGGCACCGCCGGGTAGGGCTCGCGCATCAGCACCTGCCAGTTGGGCCACAGGGGCTCCTCCAGGAGCGGCCTGCGCGTGCGGTCCCAGGCCTCGCGGGCCCGGATGAGGAAGTCGCCCCACCGGGCGCCCGCGCCCGCGCCGAGCGCCTCGTCCAGCGCGGCGACCACGCCCGCGCGCGAGGCGTTCGGCAGGGACACCTCGGTGCCGTCCGTGAACACGTGCCGTGACGACGGGTCGACCTGGACCAGTTCGACCAGGGACTCCAGCGGCTCCTTGCCGGTCTTGATGAACAGGTCGCGGTAGACCGCGGGGAGCGTGAGCAGTCCCGGCCCGGTGTCGAAGGCGAACCCGTCCCGCTCGAAGCGGCGCACCGCCCCGCCGTACGTCTCCGTACGCTCGTACACCGCCACCCGGTGGCCCGCGACGGCCAGCCGGGCAGCGGCCGCCATCGCGCCCATCCCGGCGCCGATCACCGCAATCCGTGCCATGCCTGCGACTTTATCGGCCGCCACTGACACTCCGGCCGCGGGCCGTCACGGAGGGACCGTCTCCGGCCGCGGCGCGGTCAGACCGGTGGTCGCTCCATGCGTGCCGCCAGCCGTCTCTCCTCCCGCCGCAGGGCCCGGCGGCGCCGGAATCTGCGGATCCGGGAGATCAGGAAGTACAGCACCACCAGTCCCGCCGCCAGCAGGAGGCCCGCGATGATCGCCGCTGCCTCCGGGTGGAACACCGCGAAGGTGACGATGCCGGCGACGCCGAGATCCTCCGCCAGGCTCAGGACGATGTTGCTGAAGGGCTCGGGGGAGGCGTTCACCGCCATGCGGGTGCCCGCCTTGACGGTGTGGCTGGCCAGTGCCGTCGAACCGCCGATCAGGCCCGCGGCCACGTCGGAGAGCGACCCGCTCTGACCGGCGAGCAGCGCACCGACCCAGGCGCCGGCGACGGGACGGATCACCGTGTGGACCGCGTCCCACGCCGAGTCGACGTACGGGATCTTGTCGGCCACCGCCTCGCACAGGAACAGCAGGCCCGCCACCACGAGGACCTCGGGGCGCTGCAGGGTCTCGGGGACGTCGTCGCTCAGTCCCGTCGCGCCGAACAGGCCGAGCAGCAGCACCACCGCGTACGCGTTGACACCGCTGGCCCAGCCGCTGGTGAACACCAAGGGGAGTACGGACACGGACGCGATCGTAACCAGTCGGCGACAAGCCGTCCTGGGGGTGAGCGCGCAGGCCTGAGTACGCGTACCTAGTGGGTGAGTTGAGTACGCGCGCGGATGGGCCCCGACCTGCGTGGACGAGAGAGTGGGGGCACGGCGAAGGGGAACGGCTCCGGCACCGGCGACACGGGGCGCCGGAACGGAGCCGCCCCGGATCCGCTCCTTCCGCCGGCCGAGGTCGGCGGGAGCGAGGCACGGGGGAACCCGGAAAGCGGGGGAACGACCGAACGGGGGCCCAACGGGGGGACGGGGGAAACGGGGGATCGGGGGAGCAGGGAAGGCGCCGGTTCGAGGTGGCCCGCGGGGGACGCGGCCACATCGGACCGGCGCTTTCGCCTGTCAGTCCGGTGTCAGCCCCTGCGCCCGCTCACCCGGCCCTGCAACAGCCGCGACAGCGCCGCGTGCACGTCGTCCAGGGACCGCTCGGGCTGGAAGGACTGCCAGTCCAGGGCGGCCACCAGGACCATGCCGACCAGGGCGGAGGCGGTCAGCGGGACGTCGATCTCGTCGCTGAACTCGCCGTTCTCCACCCCCTCGCGCAGCACGCCCTCCACGACCGCCACGGCCTGCTGACGGACCACCATGAGCGTGGACTGCCAGGCCCGGTTGGTGCGCCACAGCTCGGCCACGTACAGCTGGGTGAAGGCCGGGTAGCGGTCGATGAAGACGAGGCCCGCGCGGATCATCGCGTCGAGGGCGTCCACCTTGCCGCCGCCCGCGCGGGCCGTCGCTTCCGCCGCCTCCCTCAAGGAGGCGGTCAGCAGCCCCACGCCGTGCCGCAGCAGCTCCTCGAAGAGGACGGACTTGCTCGCGAAGTTGTAGTAGACCGTGCCCTTCGCGACTCCGGCCCGCTCGGCGATCTCGTCGACCGTGGTGGCGGAGAAGCCCTGCTCGGCGATGAGCGTGACGGCCGCCTCGTAGAGCTTCTGCCGGGTGGCCTCGCGACGCGTACTGACGCCCGCCGTGGCGCTGCTGCTTTCCATGGTCCTGATTCTCACAGGTGAGGACGCCCCTGAGGTCGCGGAAGGGCTCACAGGGTCAGCTCCGGGTGCAGCCGGTCCAGCGTCCACACCTGCCGGCGACGGGCCGAGACGGCGGTCAGCGCGAGGGCACCCGCGGTGAAGGCGAGGAGCACCACGCACGCGTGCCACACCGGAGTGAGACCTCCGCCCGTGATGAGCCTCCTGAGGGCCTCGACGACATAGCTCATCGGCAGGAAGGGGTGGAGTGCGTTGAAGAACTCCGGGCTGGTCTGGACGGGGTAGGTGCCGCCCGCGGACGTCAGCTGGAGCATCAGCAGCGCCAGGACGAGGATCCGGCCCGCCGCTCCGAACCGTGCGTTCAGCCATTGGACGATCGCCGCGAAGCAGGCGGTCACCAGGAACAGGAAGCCCACGGTTCCGGCCGCCCGCACCATCTGGAGGCCGATCGCCCAGTGCAGCACCGACATCAACGCCACGACCTGGAGCACTCCGATCGCCACCACGGGCAGCCATCCCGCCAGCGCGATCCGCCAGGCCCCGGCACCGGCGGCGAGAGCACGCCGGTTCATCGGGGTGATGAGCATGTACGCCACCATCGCGCCCACCCACAAGGACAGCGGGATGAAGTACGGGGCGAATCCGGTGCCGTAGTTCGGCGCCTTGTGCAGGTCCTTGGAGACCAGCTGGACCGGGTCGGCCATCACGTCGGTGCGCCGGTCGCGGGCCTTCTTGTCGTAGTCGGGGATCTGTGAGGCGCCGTCGTGCAGCCCGTCGGAGAGCTTCCCGGAGCCGTCCGCGAGCTTGTACATGCCGCCGCTGAGGGTGTCGGCCCCGGTCTTGAGCCTGCCGAGGCCCGCGTCCAGGTCCTGTGCGCCGCTCCTCGCGGTGCCGAGGCCGGAGTGGAGCGTCCTGGCGCCGGCGGCGACCTTGCCGGCGCCCTGGTTCAGCTTGTTGATCTTGGCGACGGCGTCGTCGAGGTCCTCGGAGAGGTGGGGTGCCCGCTCGGCGAGGGTCCGGGCCTGCCGCTGGAGCGTGGCGAGTTGGCCGTCGAGCTTCTTCAGGTCGCCGTTCTGGTCGGCGACGAGCGCGTTGACGTCGTCGGCGACCTTCGCCACGTCGGCGGCGGCCTGCTGGGCCTTCTTCAGGTCGGCGCAGGCCGGGTCCGGCAGCACCGGGTCCGTGCAGCGCGCCTTGTAGACGGCGTTCAGGGCGGTGGCGGCCTTGTGTGCTCCCTGAGCGGCCGCCGGAGCGGTCCTGACCAGGGTGTCGAGATTGTGGCGGACGGCCCCGGCCGAGTCGGCGACGAGCCTGGCGGTGTCGCCGATGGTCTCCTCGTTGTCCCTGAGGAAGGGTCCCGCCTTGTCCGCGACCCCGTTGACCTTGTCGGCGAGGTTCTGGGTGCCGTCGGCGACCTGCCGCGCGCCGTCCGCGAGGTCCCCCGAGCCCTTGTCGAGCTTCGCCAGCCCGTCGGAGAGCCTGCCGCTGCCCGACTTGGCCTGCTCGAGGCCCGCGGCGAGGTCCTGGGAGCCCTTCTCCGCCTTGCCGATGCCGCCTTCGAGGTCGTCCGCCCCGTTCGCGGCCTTCACGGTGGCGCCGTGGATGTCGGAGAAGGAGATGAAGATCCGGTCCAGGAAGGACCGCGACGCCTTGGTGGACGCGGCCTGGCGCACCTCGGCGAAGACCGTCCGGGAGATCTGCCCGACGATGTAGTTGTTGGAGTCGTTTGTACGGACCTGGAGGGCGCCGGTCTCGGGGGAGTCGCCCGCGCTGGAGGCGATACGCCGGCTGAAGTCGGCCGGCATGGTGAGCGACAGGTAGTAGGTGCCGTTCTCGACGCCCTCACGCGCCTCGGCGGCGCCGACCTCGTGCCAGTCGAAGGTGTCGCTCTCGCGCAGCCCCTTGGTGAGGTCGTCGCCCGCGGTCAGCTTCTTCCCGTCGGCGGTGGCGCCCTTGTCGTCGTTCACGAGGGCGACGGGGATGCGGTCCAGGCGGCCGTACGGGTCCCAGAAGGACCACAGGTACAGGGCGCCGTACAGCAGCGGCAGCACCAGCAGGGCCACCAGGGCGGCGCGCGGCAGCTTCCCCCTGCCGAAGCGGCGCAGCTCAAGCGCGGCCAGTCTCGGCGAACGCATCGGTGGTCTCCTCACTCGTCTCGTCCTTCTCGTCAGCCGGTCGCGTGGACACCGTCACGGCGTCCTCCGGGGCCTCGCTGCACACCGCCACGACCGTGGTCCCTGCCGCGGCGAGGGACCTGAGCTGCGCCCAGGCCTCGGTGCGTTCGGCGTCGGACAGCTTCAGGTCCAGGTCGTCGACGGCGAGCAGCCGCGGACGGCCGATCAGCGCCAGGGCGATCGACAGCCGCAGGGCTTCCAGGCGTTCCAGATCCCGTACGGCCGTTCGCGCGCCCTTGGGCAGCGCCTCCGGGGCGAGCCCCGCGGCCGACAGCGCGGTGTCGATCCGCAGCCTCGCCTCGGCCGTACGCTCCTCGCGCGGCCGCAGCAGGGCGCGCACCGAGTCGCCGAACCGGCGCTGCAGCAGCGCCCGTTCGCGCAGATGCTCCCCGACGGTCAGGGCCGGGTCGAGGTCGGTGACCCCGGCGACGTTCGCCGGCGCGCTGAACCGGCGCACCGCCGCGAGCTGCTTCGGCAGCCGGGCCCCGCCCACGGTCGCCGTCCCCTCGGTGGCCTTCATCCGCCCGGTGAGCGCGAGCAGCAGGCTCGTACGACCGGACCCCGACGGCCCCTCCACGGCGATCAACGCGCCGGACTCCGCGGCGAGGTCGATCCCGCGGAACGCCCAGCCGCGGGGCCCCTTCAGGCCGAAACCCTCGGCCGTGACAGTGACTCCGTCCACGGCCACCCCCTGATCTTCTTGAATCGCGAACTTTTTGAACTGACTGGTCAGTGCAAAAACTAACCCGAACCTTCGATCGAAGCAAAAGCGCAGGTCAGAACGGATTGTCAGTGGCATACCTCACGATGGGCACATACGGCACTCCGTAGCGCGAGCTGCCGTCAACCAGACGACAGGAGGTTCGTCATGGCCAGCTACCACGCAGCCGCCGCCCGTCGGCGCCGCGCCACCGGCCCTGCCCCCTCACTGACCGGCCCGGCGAGCGACGTGCACCCCGTGCTGCGCCGGGCGACGGCCCCGCCCGCCGCCCTCGACCTGCTCGCCCAGGCCCGCGCCGCCCTCGACGAGGCCTCGGCGCTGGAGACGCCGAACGAGCGCTATGCGACGGCCCATCTCGCCGCCCTGCGTACCGCGGCCGCCGTGCTCGCCGCCCGGGGGCGTCCGGAGCCGACGCCCCGACGCCGCGCCAAGATCCGGAGCGCCTGGGAAGTGCTCCCCGAGATAGCGCCCGAACTCACCGAGTGGAGCGCGCTGTTCGCCTCCGGAGCCCGGCGCCGCGCCCGGGCCGAAGCCGGCATCCAGGGCGCGGCCAGCCGCCGGGACGCGGACGACCTCATACGCGACGTGGCGATGTTCCTGCGCCTCGTCGAGCGGATGCTGGTGCTCCAGCCGGTCCTGCCGCAGCCACGCCAGGACGCGGAGGGTCCGCAGGAGAGCGGCCACGGCACCGACCGAGGCTTTCCGGACGCCGGGTGACCGGGTGACCGGCGGGCCGCGTTACGGGTCACCGGGGCCCGGCCAGGGTCCGCCGTACGAGACAAGCGGCCGGTCACGGCACCGGAGTGACCAGGCGGGGTACCGGAGGCAATAGGGTGGAAGGCGCCTGAAGCCTTCCCCTCCGCGCCGAGGAGTCAACTGTCGTGTCGGACCCGCTGCGACCCCGCGCCTCCCTCCGTACCGCCGTGGTCTGGGAGGTCCTCCAGGACGCCCTCGACCGCCGGGTCAAGGCCACGGGACGCCAGGCGCTGGACGTCCTCGACACCGGAGGCGGCAGCGGCAACTTCGCGGTGCCCGTGGCCCGCCTCGGCCACCAGGTCACCGTCGTGGACCCCAGCCCCAACGCGCTGTTCGCCCTGGAGCGCCGCGCCGCCGAGGCCGGTGTCGCCGACCGGGTGCGCGGCGTCCAGGGAGACGCCCACGGCCTCTTCGACGTGGCCGAGCGCGGCGGCTACGACGTGGTGCTGTGCCACGGCGTCCTGGAGTACGTGGACGACCCGGCCGAAGGCGTGCGCAACGTGGTGGCCGCCCTGCGCCCCGAGGGCGTCCTCAGCCTGCTCGCCGCCGGTCTCGGCGGCGCCGTGCTCGCGCGGGCCCTGGCCGGACACTTCAAGGAGGCCCGGCAGGCGCTCGACGACCCGAACGGCCGCTGGGGCGACGGCGACCCCGTGCCGCGCCGTTTCACCGCCGACCAGCTCACCGCGCTCGTCGAGGGGGCGGGCCTGACCGTGGGCGCCGTGCACGGCGTGCGGGTCTTCGCCGACCTCGTCCCCGGCGTACTCGTGGACACCGAGCCCGGCGCCCTGGAAGCCCTGCTGAAGCTGGAGGAGGCGGCGGCCGAGCTCGCCGCCTTCCACTCCGTGGCCACCCAGCTCCATGTGCTCGGTGAGACGCGAGAGGCAGCCGAGGCCTGAGCCGCCCCCTGTGCCGGAGTGCTGATCAGGTACTTGATGGCACATGGAGTACGCCACAGGCCCCCCGATAGCGCGCTCAGCGCCGTATGATCGAGGGAGACCGCCCGGCATGACGGGACGGCCGCTGGGGAATGACAAGATTCAGCAGCCGGAGCGTTCATGGCGGAATCCGGTTGGCCAATTGGCGCAGAGGGGCGGGTTTCACGGGGGCGATTCCCTGCCTATCCTGAAGAGACCCCCCGAGTCGCCCCGGCGACTGCACGATGAGGAGGACGCCGTGCCGCTCTCGGAGCACGAGCAGCGCATGCTCGAGCAGATGGAGCGAGCGCTGTACGCCGAAGATCCCAAGTTCGCGTCGGCGCTCGAGGGAAGCGGGCTGCGTACGTACACCCGGCGGCGGGTCTACCAGGCGGTCGCCGGCTTCCTCGTGGGTATCGCGCTCCTCATGGCCGGAGTGGTCGCCAAGCAGGTGTGGCTCAGCGTGGTGGGCTTCCTCGTCATGCTGGGGTGCGCGGTGCTCGCCGTGACCGGCTGGCGCAAGGCCCCCAAGCCGGGCGAGCAACCTGCCGCGGGCGCTCCGCACGCCCGTCGTCAGGGACGGCAGAAGCGCTCGGTGATGGACCGGATCGAGCAGCGTTGGCAGAAGCGCCGCGATGAGCAGGGCGGCCAGTAGCCGGCCCGACAAGCAGTTCCCACAGATGTTCTGAGGGGGTGAGCACCCAATCGGGTGCTCACCCCCTCACGCATGTCCTGCGCGCAGCTCGGTGGCCCGGGCCTTCGAGAGGCCCGGGCCACCGTCGTTCTGCCGCCTGCGGGGCGGCGTTCTTCAGCCGCTCTGACCCGACGGCTTGCGCAGGGTCGGCCGGGCCGCCGCCACACGTGTCCTGACCCCCGCCCACCACTCAGAGACCGCCCACGCCACCCTCGCGGTGGAACGCGGGGCGATCAGGGCACGCACCCGTGTGCGCCGGCCTGCCGAACCGCGCAGTCCGCCGATCACCTGGTGGACGTCCTGTGCGAGTCCGGCCGTCGGACGGGGCCGCGGGGCGTAGAGCACCTGCTCCACGGCGTCCGCCACCCGGTGCACCGAGGCCGCGGCCGGCGGGTCGAGATGCCCGAGCCGCACGATCCGCGCGGCCGCTCTACGGGGCGTCTGCGAGTCGTCCGGCGCAATCCCGAAGTCCCAGGCCGTGTCGGTCAGCTCCTGCCAGGCCGCGAGGGTGTGCGCGGCGGCCCCCTCGGCACTGCGGCCGTACCCGCCCAGGCGTACCGAACGGGTGCGCAGCCGCCACAGCATCGGCGCCGAGGGGACCGCGAGCACGAGCAGTCCGACGAAGAGCCAGAACAGCAGTTTCAGATACCACCACTGGCCCTGTACGGCCCACCAGGGGCCGTCACCGCCCTTGGCGGCCGCGGCCGCCGGGGACGCGCTGTCGCACGCCTGAAGCTTCCGCAGCTGGGGCGAGCAGATCTCGCTCGCCGAGGCCGAGGCCGACGGAGCCGTGGACGACCCCGCGGAGGGCCGCGCCGCACCGGGGTCGACGTTGCCGGTGGCGTCCGGGACGGTGTACGAGGGCACCGTGCCCCTGGTCGGGGTGGGCTCGAAGCGGGTCCATCCCACTCCCTCGAAGTACAGCTCGGGCCAGGCGTGGGCGTCCTTGAGCCCCACCGACACCGAGCCGTCCGCCTGCGGGGTGCCGGGCGCGAAGCCCACCGCGACACGGGCCGGAATGCCCAGCGAGCGGGCCATCGCCGCCATGGCGAAGGAGAAGTGGACGCAGAAGCCCTGCTTGTCCCGCAGGAAGTTGGCGATCGCGTTGGGCCCGTCGCCGACCTGTACCTGGGTGTCGTACTCGAAGCCCCCGGTCACCGCGAAGTAGTCCTGGAGCGCGACCGCCTGCTCGTAGGGGTTCTTGGCGCCCGCGGTGACCTCGCGGGCGGTCCTGGCCACCACCGCCGGCAGCGAGTCCGGCAGGTCGGTGTACTCGCGCTCGATGGCCGGCGGCGCGGCCGGTGCCGCGGCGAGCTGCTCGGCCGTCGGCTCGACGTCCAGGCTCTTCACCTCGTACGTCAGCCCGCGCGTGTTCTGCCCGTGGTCGCCGACGAGCGCCATGCCCTCGGGCTCGTAGCGCCAGTTGCCGCGGACCTGGACGCCGCTGGGCGGGTAGGGCATGGGCAGATAGCTCTGCTCGTACCAGTTCGCCGCCGAGATGGCCGTCTTGACCTCCGCGCGGTTGATGTCGGGGCCGAGGCCGATCGGGGTGGGGAAGTCCTTCGGTACGGCGCCGATGGACCGCTTGGACGGTTTCCAGGTCCGGCCGTCGAAGTCGTCCAGGGAGACGATCCGCAGATACAGGTCGGAGGTGTCGTTGCTCTGGGTCCGTACGGACAGGACCTGGCGGTCCTCGTCCACGTTCAGGCTGTCGCGCAGCGAGAGCAGCGGGTTCACGGCGGAGATCGTGCCGCCGCTGCCGTTCCCGGCGCCCACGCCCGCCCCGGTGGCGTCCAGGAGACCGCCGTTCATCGAGGGCAGGACGGCCGACACCACGAGGGCGATGCCGAGGCTCGCCACGCCGATCCGCCGGCCGGTGCGCACCGGCGCCACCGGCCCGGAGTCCACGCCCGGGGAGCGTGGCGCCCGGCCGAAGACACGGCCCCACTGGGAGAGCCGGTCGCGCCCCTCGGCCAGGAGCAGCAGCAGATAGCCGATCGCCGCGACCAGGAACCAGAACCAGTCGCCGTGGCCTTCGGACAGCCCCGCGGCGACGGAGTACAGCGCGAGCAGCGGCAGGCCCGCCGGGGCCGCGCTGCGGAAGGTCACCGCGAGGGTGTCCACCACGAGCCCGACGATCAGGACACCGCCGAGGACCATCAGCCTGATGCCCTCGGACGCCAGCGGCGCCGGGATCGCGTACCGCGCGATGTCGTCGCCGCCCTGCTGGAGCAGGTCCCCGAAGTGCAGCAGGACGCGCGGGCCGGGGATCAGCCCGAGGAAGGCCTGGTCACGGGCGAAGATCAGGGTCAGCATGACCAGTGTGACGAGCGCCTGGGCCGCCACCGTCAGCGGACGGGCCAGCGGGATCCGCCGGGTCGCCGCGCCCACGACGGTCTGCACCCCGAGCAGGAAGGCGGCCTGCACGATCCAGGTGACCGGCTGGACCAGCGGCAGCAGGGCGCACGCGGCCATCAGCGTGGCCGCCCACGCGCACAGCGCCAGTCGTCCCCGCCCGCTCATCACGACGCCTCCCCGGCGCCGGCCGCACCGACGCCCGTGCGCTCGCGGTCCGCGAGACGCCACAGCTCTTCGAGGGAGGTGCCCCGCGGCACGCCCAGTGCCGTCCAGCCCGACTCCCGCAGCATCCGCAGCGGCGCCTCGCGCTCGTCCACCGGCCCGGGCACGTCGGAGGGTTCCCGCACCCAGCTCTCGCTGTCGAGCACGAACGCGAGCGCGCCCCCGCTGCGCTGCCGCATCTTGGCGGCCACCGCGGCCTGCTCCTCGTCGAGGTCGCCGAAGAAGGCCACCAGCAGTCCTTCGTTCCCGCGGCGCAGCACGTCGTACGCGCGCGACAGGCCGGTGCCGTCGGAGTGGTCGATCACCGCGAGGGTGTCCATCATCAGGCCGGCCGCGTCCGCGGTCCCCTGGCTCGCGCCCGCGAAGCCGTCGGCGCCTTCGCCGGGCACGGAGTTGCCGGTGTCCGTCAGCAGCCGTACGGAGAAGCCCCGTTCGAGCATGTGGACCAGGACGGAGGCGGCGCCCGAGACGGCCCACTCGAAGGCCGAGTCGGGGCCCGCGCCCGCGAAGGCGAGGCCCCGGGTGTCCAGGAGCACCGTGCAGCGGGCGCGCTGGGGCTGCTCCTCGCGCCGGACCATCAGCTCGCCGTAGCGGGCGGTGGAGCGCCAGTGGACCCGGCGCAGGTCGTCGCCGTAGCGGTAGCCGCGCGGGATCACGTCGTCCTCGCCGGCCAGGGCGAGCGAGCGCTGCCGTCCGTCGCCGTACCCCTTGGCCTCGCCGCTCAGCCGCACCGGGGGCAGCGCCTCCACGCGCGGGATCACGGTCAGGGTGTCGTGCGTCGAGAAGGAGCGGGTCAGCTCGCACATGCCGAACGGGTCGGTCAGGCGCAGCTGGAGCGGGCCCAGCGGATAGCGGCCGCGCAGGTCGGAGCGGACCCGGTAGGAGACCTCGCGGCGGCCGCCCGGCTCGACGCGGTCGAGCACGAAGCGGGGGCGCGGGCCGAGGACGTAGGGGACCCGGTCCTGGAGCATCAGCAGGCCGGTGGGCAGCCGGGAGACGTTGTCCATCCGCAGATGGACGCGGGCCTCGCTGCCGGCGGGCACGCGCGCGGGGGAGAGCCTGCGGCTGCCCGCGACCCGGTAGCGGGTGCGGTAGAGCACGGTGGCGCAGACCAGGGGCAGTACGGCCAGCAGGAGGCCGACCCGCAGCAGGTCGGACTGGCCGAGGACGTAGGCGCAGACGGCCGCGGCGATGCCGGCGGCGAAGAAGGAGCGGCCCCGGGTGGTCAGTCCGGCCAGTGCCGTGCGGACCCCGCCCTTGTCGCCCCGGTCGGCCTCGGGGCCGCCGGCCGAGGGCACGCCGGTGGACATCACAGGCCCCGCGGCGGCTGCTGCGGATACGCGGGCGCGGTCCGGCCGATCCCGAGTCCGCCCTGCTGGGGCGCGGCGGGGACCGGGGTGCGCTGGAGGATCTCCTGCACGACCTGCTCGGCGGTGCGCCGGTTCAGCTGGGCCTGGGCGGTGGGCAGCAGACGGTGGGCGAGGACGGCCACGGCGAGCGCCTGGATGTCGTCCGGCAGCGCGAACTCGCGGCCGCTGAGGGCGGCGGAGGCCTTGGCGGCGCGCAGCAGGTGCAGCGTCGCGCGCGGGGACGCGCCGAGTCTGAGATCAGGGTGGGTGCGCGTGGCGGAGACCAGGTCGACGGCGTACCGCCGGACCGTTTCGGCGACGTGGACGCCGCGGACGGCCTCGATGAGCTTCACGATGTCGTGCGCGTGCGCCACCGGCTGGAGGTCCTCCAGGGGGCTCGCCCCGCCGTGGATGTCGAGCATCTGCAGCTCGGCCTCCGCGCTGGGGTAGCCGACCGAGACCCGGGCCATGAAGCGGTCGCGCTGGGCCTCAGGGAGCGGGTAGGTGCCCTCCATCTCGACCGGGTTCTGCGTGGCGACCACCATGAAGGGGCTGGGCAGCGCATAGGTCTGACCGTCGATGGTGACCTGGCGCTCCTCCATCGACTCCAGGAGCGCGGACTGGGTCTTCGGCGAGGCGCGGTTGATCTCGTCGCCGATCACGATCTGGGCGAAGATCGCGCCCGGTTTGAACTCGAAGTCCCGGCGCTGCTGGTCCCAGATGGACACGCCCGTGATGTCCGAGGGCAGCAGGTCGGGGGTGAACTGGATGCGGCGCACCGAGCAGTCGATGGACCGCGCCAGGGCCTTGGCCAGCATGGTCTTGCCGACGCCGGGGACATCCTCGATCAGAAGATGTCCCTCGGCGAGCAGCACGGTCAGTGAAAGCCGTACGACCTCGGGCTTCCCCTCGATCACGCCCTCCACCGAACTGCGAACCCGCTCGACGACGGCGGTCAGATCAGTGAGGCTCGATCGATCGTCATAGGTGGTCACCCGGCCCTCCTCGGCCCGTACTTTCCGGGCCGACGCTGTGATGCGCAACCGGCCCACCCCGAATCACGGACACCACGCGTGAATGGTTCCGCGCGACGTCACTCCCGCATTCTTGCTGCCGTTACCGATTCGTGTCACTCGACTGTGGACAACTGGCTGCACTATGTCGGGTCTTGCGGCGTTTTGGGCATCCCGAGAGCCGAAATCAACAGCGAAACGACAGCTACGGCGGGCCGTGCGGGCGGCCGCGCGGGCGGCAGTCGGGGCGGCCGTCAGGCGGGGTCGATCTCGCGCAGCAGACCCGTCTTCACGTCGAACACGAACCCGCGCACGTCGTCGGTGTGCAGCAGGAAGGGTGAGGTGCGCACCCGCTGCATGGACTGCCGTACGTCCTGGTCGACGTCACGGAAGGCCTCCACGGCCCACGCGGGACGCTGGCCGACCTCCATCTCCAGTTCGGTGCGGAAGTCCTCGGTGATCGCCTCCAGACCGCAGCCCGTGTGGTGGATGAGCACGATGCTGCGGGTGCCGAGCTTGCGCTGGCTGATGGTGAGCGAGCGGATCACGTCGTCGGTGACCACACCGCCCGCGTTGCGGATGGTGTGGCAGTCGCCGAGCTCCAGGCCGAGCGCGGCGTGCAGGTCGAGGCGGGCGTCCATGCACGCCACGACGGCGACGTGCAGGACCGGGCGGGCGTCCATACCGGGATCGCTGAACGCGGCGGCGTACCGCTCGTTGGCGTTGACCAGGCGGTCGGTCACACCGCCTTCGCGGGATATGGCGCCTTCGGTGGGAACGGATGCGGAAGTCGTCATAACCATGACGGTACTGGTCACCGCCGTCGCGGTCCTGCCGTGAGAAGGGAAAAAGAGCGTCATCACCTCTTCTGTGTGAGGTACCCCACAAGAGTATCGGGTGCACCCGAACGGGTGTTTTCCATGCTTTTGAGGCGTCGAGTCCGTGCCGGTGCGCGACGCGCAGGCCGGTTGATTGACCGCGAGACACCGTGGACTAAAGTGACGCGAAGCGGGAGGCGAGGCCTCCCTGCTGACGTTCCCCGGAGACCCCGGCTCGCGCTCGGAGGGTCTCCCCACGTGCGCGGCGCGTACGTACGGCTCGGCCTCCTCCCGCTCCCGGTCGACTGACGCTTCCGGCGCCGGCAGGCCTCCCCTTCATGAGCGGGCGGGGACCCGGCGGTGCGTACGGCCCGTGCCGGACCTGAGAGGGCCCCTTGAGCCAGAGTCGACACGTCCCGGTGATGCTCCAGCGGTGCCTGGACCTGTTGGCCCCCGCACTGGAGCGGCCCGGGTCGGTGGTCGTGGACTGCACGCTCGGCCTGGGCGGCCACAGCGAGGCCCTGCTCCAGAGGTTCCCCGAGGCCCGGCTCGTCGCCCTCGACCGTGACAAGGAGGCCCTGCGCCTGTCCGGCGAGCGGCTCGCGCCCTTCGGCGAGCGCGCCACCCTCGTCCACGCGGTCTACGACGAACTCCCGGACGTCCTCGACCGGCTCGGCATCGCGCGCGTGCAGGGCGTCCTCTTCGACCTCGGGGTCTCCTCCATGCAACTCGACGAGGCCGACCGCGGCTTCGCCTACGCCCAGGACGCCCCGCTCGACATGCGCATGGACCAGACGACCGGCATGAGCGCGGCCGAGGTCCTCAACACCTACCCGCCGGGCGAACTCGTCCGGATCCTGAGGGCGTACGGCGAGGAGAAGCAGGCCAAGCGGATCGTGTCCGCGATCGTGCGCGAGCGCGACAAGGAGCCGTTCACCAACAGTGCGCGGCTCGTCGAGCTGATCCGCGACTCCCTGCCGCAGGCCGCCAAGCGCACCGGCGGCAACCCGGCCAAGCGCACCTTCCAGGCCCTGCGCATCGAGGTCAACGGCGAACTCTCCGTCCTGGAGCGGGCGATCCCGGCCGGGGTGGAGGCGCTCGCGGTGGGCGGCCGGATCGCCGTGCTGTCGTACCACTCGCTGGAGGACCGGCTGGTCAAGCAGGTCTTCGCGGCCGGCGCCGCCACCACCGCCCCGCCCGGGCTGCCCGTCGTCCCCGAGCGCTACCAGCCCCGGCTCAAGCTGCTCACGCGCGGTGCCGAACTTCCCACCGAGGAAGAGATCGCCGAGAACCGGCGGGCCGCACCGGCGCGTTGCAGAGGCGCCGAGCGAATCAGGGAGTCCATCGAGTGAAGTGCGTGAAGTGCGTGAGGCGCGTCAGTGGGTTGGGAAACCGGACTCACTGGAGGGTGTGTGCGTAGGAAACCCGAACTGAGGGGGAGGGCGGCTCGTCTCGCGCGTCTCCTCCCCGGCACGGCGAGCCCCGGACAGGCGGCCCGCACCCCCTTCGTGCTCCTGGTGGTCCTGCTGCTCGGCGGCGGCCTCATCGGGCTGCTGGTGCTGAACTCCGCGCTGAGCGAAGGGTCGTTCAAGCTCACCGACCTCCAGAAGGACACCAAGAGCCTCACCGACGAGCAGCAGGCCCTGCAGCGGGACATCGACGCCTACTCCGCGCCCGACGCCCTGCTGCGCCGAGCCCGGGAACTGGGCATGGTGCCCGGCGGCGACCCGGCCTTCCTCGACCCCGACGGCACCGTCAAGGGCGTCCCGTCCCCCGCCTCCGACGCCGAACCGCTCTCCTACCGGATGCCGCTCGTCCTCGCGCCCGAGGCGTTCGACAGCACGGCCGTCCCCATGCCGACGGCCAGCCCCACGCCGGCGGAGACGGCCGTCCGGGCCCCCGAGGACGCCGTACAAGCCCCCGAGGCCGTCTCATCGGACGTCCCGCTTCCCACGACTCCGCTCCCCACGACCCCGACCCCCGGCAGGTGACGGAAGTGTCCGACGACTTCGGCAGGCAACCGCCGCGCCGCCGCGTGCCGGGACCCGCGCGCCCCGAGCGCTCCGCCCGCCCCGTCGGCCGGGCGCGCCCGGGCCCCGGCGCCCGCCCGGCCCGCCGCCCGTCGGCGCCCCGCCCCGCGGCCCCCAAGACCATCCGCCTGGGCAGCCCCCGCCCCCGGCTGCGGCTGGTAGGCCTCGCGCTGACGCTGGTGCTGGCCGCCTTCGTCGTACGACTGCTCCAGGTGCAGGCCGTCGACGCGAGCACGTACGCCGCCAAGGCCGAGCAGAACCGGTACGTGGGCTACACGCTCGCCGCCGAGCGCGGCGGGATCACCGACCGCGCCGGGGTGGCCCTCGCGACCAGCGAGGACGCGTACGACATCACGGCCGACCCCACGCTGTTCACCCGCAAGCAGCTCAAGATCGACGACGGCCCCGAGCAGGCCGCCGCCCTGCTCGCCCCGATCCTGGGACAGGAGCAGGAGACGATCGTCAAGAAGCTGCGCCCCAAGGACAAGAAGCTCCGCTACGTCCTGCTCGCCAACCGGCAGACCCCGCAGGTCTGGAAGCAGATCAAGGACCTGAGGTCCGCGCTCGCCACCAAGAGCGAGACCGACCCCGGCACCGCCAACGTCCTCGCGGGCGTCCTGTCCGTGCCGACGACCAAGCGCGTGTACCCGAACGGCGATCTCGCCGCCGGGATACTGGGCTGGGTCAACGCCGACGGCAAGGGCGGCGGCGGTGTCGAGCAGCAGCTGAACTCCCTGCTGGCCGGCAAGGACGGCAAGATCCGTTACGCCCAGTCGGGCGGCCGTCAGGTGCCCACCGTGGGCTCCACGGAGACCCCCGCGGTGCCCGGCAGCGATGTCGAGCTCACCATCGACCGCGACATCCAGTGGGCCGCCCAGCAGGCGATCACCGACCAGGTGAAGGAGTCCAAGGCGGACCGCGGGTACGTGATAGTGCAGGACACCCGGACCGGCCAGGTGCTCGCCATGGCCAACTCGCCCGGCTTCGACCCCAACGACCTGTCCAAGGCGAGCACGGTGAACATGGGCAACGCGGCCCTCCAGGACGCCTACGAGCCCGGCTCCACCGCCAAGGTCATGTCGATGGCCGCCGTCCTGGAACAGGGCGTCGCCACCCCGCTCACGCATGTGATCGTGCCCAACCGGCTGCACCGCGGCGACCGGCTCTTCAAGGACGACATCGACCACGAGACCTGGTACCTCACGCTCAACGGCGTGCTCGCCAAGTCCAGCAACATCGGCACCATCCTGGCGACCGGCCAGCTCGGCAAGACCCAGGCGCAGGCCAACCAGGTCCTGTACTCCTACCTGCGCAAGTTCGGCCTCGGCCGCTACTCCGGGCTGGACTTCCCCGGCGAGACCCCGGGCATCCTGGCCAAGCCCGCGGACTGGTCGACCTCGCAGCAGTTCACGATTCCTTTCGGCCAGGGTGTGTCCCTCAACGCCATGCAGGCCGCGTCCGTCTACTCGACGATCGCCAACGGCGGTGTCCGCGTCGAACCCACGCTCGTGCGCGGCACGAAGGGGCCCGACGGGCGCTTCACACCCGCCGCGAAGCCCAAGGAGACAAGGGTCGTCAGCGCCAGGACGGCCAAGATGCTCGCCCAGATGCTGGAGTCGGTCGTGGACGACCAGGAGGGCACCGGCACCAAGGCGCGCATTCCCGGCTACCGGGTCGCGGGCAAGACGGGCACGGCCAACCGTGTGGATCCGGCCACCGGCAAGTACAAGGGCTACACGTCGTCGTTCGCCGGCTTCGCGCCCGCCGACAAGCCCCGGATCACCGTCTACTGCGCCATCCAGAACGCCACCAGCGGCAGCTACTTCGGCGGCCAGATCTGCGGACCCGTCTACAAGAAGGTCATGGAGTTCGCCCTGAAGACCCTCCAGGTCCCGCCCACGGGGGCGAAGGCCGCGAAGCTGCCCGTGTCCTACACGCCGTGATCAGCACGGCGTCAGCAAGGGCGGGCGCCTCGCCCGCACCTCACCCCCACTTCATCGGCACCTCATCAGCACCTCGGAAAGGCCACCAGGACCCACCTCGTGACGACGATCACCTCCGATTCCGGGAACCAGGGCGCCCCCCGCCCCTCACTTCGCTCCGAAGCGGGTGCGCCCGGTACGCTCACCGCCGTGCCACACGCTGATCAGTCCCAAACCACCCAGAAGGGCGCACCCGTGACCTATCCGGGACCGCCCCGGCCGGTCCGGGTCTCCGCAACACCCCTCGCGGAGCTCGCCGACCAGCTGGGTGCCGAGCCGCCGCAGAAGGCCGCGCAGGTCACGGGGATCACCCATGACTCGCGTGCCGTCCGTCCCGGCGACCTGTACGCCGCCCTCCCCGGCGCCCGTCTGCACGGCGCCGACTTCGTCACCCAGGCCGTCGGCCTCGGCGCGGTCGCGGTGCTGACCGACGCGACCGGCGCCGAGCGTGCCGCCGCGACCGGGCTTCCGGTGCTGGTCGTCGAGGACCCACGCGCGCGCATGGGCGAACTGGCCACCACGATCTACGGTCACCCCGGCCGGGACCTGCTCCAGATCGGGATCACCGGCACCTCCGGCAAGACCACCACGGCCTATCTCGTCGAGGGCGGTCTCAAGGGGGTCAGGTCCACCGGTCTGATCGGCACCGTCGAGACGCGCATCGGCGACGAACGCATCAAGTCCGAGCGCACCACGCCCGAGGCCACCGACCTCCAGGCCCTGTTCGCGGTCATGCGCGAGCGCGGGGTCGAGGCGGTCGCCATGGAGGTCTCCAGCCACGCGCTGGTCCTCGGCCGGGTCGACGGCTGTGTCTTCGACATCGGTGTCTTCACCAACCTCAGCCCGGAACACATGGAGTTCCACTCCGACATGGAGGACTACTTCCGGGCCAAGGCGCAGCTCTTCACGCCGAAACGCAGCCGTCTCGGCGTCGTCAACCTCGATGACGAGTACGGCCGCAGGCTCGCCAAGGAAGCCACCGTCCCGGTCGTCACCTACTCCGCCGAGGGCCACCCCGACGCCGACTGGCGTGCCGAGGAGGTCGAAGTCGGCCCCATGGACTCGACGTTCACCGTGATCGGCCCCAAGGGCGAGCGGATCGCCGCCAGGTCTCCGCTCGCGGGCCCCTTCAACGTGGCGAACACCCTCGCCGCGATCGTCGCCCTGGCCGCGGCCGGCCTCGACCCGCAGACCGCCGCCGACGGCGTCGCCGCCGTACCGGGCGTGCCGGGCCGCCTGGAGCGCGTGGACGCCGGGCAGCCCTACCTCGCGGTCGTGGACTACGCCCACAAGACCGACGCCGTCGAGTCGGTGCTCAAGGCGCTCCGCAAGGTCACCGAGGGCAAGGTGCACATCGTGCTCGGCTGCGGAGGCGACCGTGACACGACCAAGCGGGGTCCCATGGGCGCGGCCGCGGCCCGCCTCGCCGACACCGCCGTACTGACCTCCGACAACCCCCGCTCCGAGGATCCCCTCGCGATTCTTGCAACCATGCTCCAGGGCGCGGCGTCCGTACCGGCACACGAGCGTGGCGAGGTCCAGGTCTTCGAGGACCGGGCCGCCGCGATCGCCGCAGCAGTCGCCCGCGCGCGGCCGGGCGACACCGTACTGGTCGCCGGGAAGGGCCACGAGCAGGGCCAGGACATCGCCGGGGTGGTCCGTCCCTTCGACGACCGCCAGGTCCTTCGAGAAGCCATCCAGAAGACCCAGGGATGAACTTGTGATCGCCCTCTCTCTCGCCGAGATCGCCTCAGTCGTCGGCGGGCAGACGCATGACATACCGGATCCGTCGGCGCAGGTGCACGGGCCCGTCGTCATCGACTCCCGGCAGGTGAAGGACGGCAGCCTGTTCGCCGCCTTCGTGGGGGAGCGCGTCGACGGCCACGACTACGCCGACCAGGCCGTCCGGGCGGGCGCGGTGGCCGTGCTGGCACAGCGCCCCGTCGGCGTGCCCGCGATCGTCGTCGAGGACGTCCAGACGGCCCTCGGCGCCCTCGCGCGTCATGTCGTACGACGGCTCGGCGCGACCCTCGTCGCCCTCACCGGCTCGGCCGGCAAGACCAGCACCAAGGACCTCATCGCGCAGGTGCTCCGGAGCAAGGCGCCGACGGTGTTCACGCCGGGCTCGCTCAACAACGAGATCGGGCTGCCGCTCACCGCGCTCACCGCCACCGAGGAGACGAAGTTCCTCGTCCTGGAGATGGGCGCCCGCGGGATCGGCCACATCAGCTACCTCACGGATCTGACGCCCCCGAAGATCGGTCTGGTCCTCAACGTCGGCTCCGCGCACATCGGCGAGTTCGGCGGCCGCGAGCAGATCGCGCAGGCCAAGGGCGAGTTGGTGGAGGCGCTGCCCGCGGAGGGTGCGGCGATCCTCAACGCCGACGATCCTCTCGTAAGGGCCATGGCGTCCCGTACGAAGGCGAAGGTGATCCTTTTCGGAGAGTCCGGCGAAGCGGACGTACGCGCCGAGAACGTACGACTCACGGACAGCGGACAGCCTGCCTTCATGCTTCACACACCCTCCGGTGCAAGCGAAGTGACCATGCGCCTGTACGGTGAGCACCACGTGTCGAACGCGCTCGCCGCGGCCGCCGTCGCCCATGAGCTGGGCATGTCCGCAACCGAGATCGCCACCGCGCTCTCCGAGGCGGGCTCCCTCTCCCGCTGGCGTATGGAGGTCACCGAGCGCCCGGACGGCGTGACCATCGTCAACGACGCCTACAACGCGAACCCCGAGTCCATGCGAGCGGCCTTGCGCGCGCTCGCGGCGATGGGCAAGGGGCGGCGGACCTGGGCGGTGCTCGGCAAGATGGCCGAGCTCGGAGACGAGGCGCTCGCCGAGCACGACGCGGTCGGACGGCTCGCCGTCCGGCTCAATGTCGGCAAGCTCGTCGCGGTCGGGGGCAGGGAAGCGTCCTGGCTGCAACTGGGCGCATATAACGAGGGTTCGTGGGGTGAGGAGTCGGTGCACGTGTCCGACGCACAGGCGGCGGTCGACCTGCTGCGCAGTGAGTTGCGCCCGGGAGACGTCGTCCTCGTGAAGGCGTCCCGTTCGGTCGGCCTGGAGAGCGTCGCCCAGGCGCTGCTCGACGCCGAGGGTGAGGTTGCCGCCCGATGATGAAGCAGATCCTGTTCTCAGGAGTCATCGGCCTCTTTCTGACCCTGGTCGGCACCCCGCTGCTGATCAAGCTGCTCGCGCGCAAGGGTTACGGCCAGTACATCCGGGACGACGGCCCGCGCGAGCACGCCAGCAAGCGCGGTACGCCGACCATGGGTGGTATCGCCTTCATCCTGGCGACGGTCGTCGCCTACTTCCTGTCCAAGGTCATCACCGGCTACCCGCCCACCTACTCGGGTCTGCTGGTGCTCGGCCTGATGTGCGGCATGGGCCTGGTCGGCTTCCTCGACGACTACATCAAGATCGTCAAGCGGCGTTCGCTGGGCCTGCGGGCCAAGGCGAAGATGGCAGGTCAGCTCATCGTCGGCATCAGCTTCGCGGTGCTCGCGCTGATGTTCCCGGACGCCCGCGGCAACACCCCGGCCTCCACCAAGCTGTCGTTCATCACCGACTTCGGCTGGAAGATCGGCCCGATCCTGTTCGTGGTCTGGGCGCTGTTCATGATCCTCGCGATGTCGAACGGCGTGAACCTCACCGACGGTCTGGACGGCCTCGCCACCGGCGCCTCCGTCCTCGTCTTCGGCGCCTACACCTTCATCGGCGTCTGGCAGTTCCAGGAGTCCTGCGCCAACGCGGGCACCCTGACCAACCCGGGTGCCTGCTACGAGGTACGGGATCCCCTCGACCTCGCGGTCATCGCCTCGGCACTGATGGGTGCCTGCCTGGGCTTCCTGTGGTGGAACACCTCGCCGGCCAAGATCTTCATGGGTGACACGGGTTCGCTCGCGCTCGGCGGTGTCCTCACCGGCCTGGCCATCCTCTCCCGCACGGAGCTGCTGGTGGCCATCATGGGCGGCCTGTTCGTCCTCATCACCATGTCGGTGGTCATCCAGGTCGGCTCCTTCAAGCTCACCGGCAAGCGCGTCTTCCGCATGGCCCCGCTCCAGCACCACTTCGAACTCAAGGGCTGGTCCGAAGTCCTCGTGGTGGTCCGCTTCTGGATCATCCAGGGCATCTGCGTGATCGTCGGCCTGGGTCTCTTCTACGCGGGATGGGCAGCAGAAAAGTGACCTCCTCGGAGCACCTCGACTGGCAGGGGAAGCACGTCACCGTCGCCGGACTCGGTGTCTCCGGCATCCCGGCGGCCAGGGCGCTGCACGCGCGCGGGGCGCACGTCACGGTCGTCAACGACGGCGACGACGCACGCGCGCGTGAGCAGGCCGCAGAGTTGGAGGCGCTGGGCATCACCGTGCGCCTCGGCGACGGCGCGACCCTGCCCGAGGGCACCGAACTCGTCGTCACCGCGCCGGGCTGGAAGCCGGACAAGCCGCTCTTCGCAGCGGCCCGTGAGGCCGGTCTGGAGATCTGGGGCGACGTGGAGCTCGCCTGGCGTCTCAGGGGCCCCGACGCGGCCCCCTGGCTCGCGATCACCGGCACCAACGGCAAGACGACCACCACCCAGATGCTGGCGTCGATCCTGAAGGCCGCGGGGCTGCGCACCGCCGCCGTCGGCAACATCGGCGTCTCCCTCCTGGACGCGGTCCTCGGCGACGAGCAGTACGACGTCCTGGCCGTGGAGTTGTCGAGTTATCAGCTCCACTGGGCGCCCTCGCTGCGCGCCCACTCCGCCGCCGTGCTCAATCTCGCCCCCGACCATCTCGACTGGCACGGCTCCATGGAGGCGTACGCCGCCGACAAGGGCCGCGTCTACGAGGGCAATCGGGTCGCCTGCGTCTACAACGTGGCCGACAAGGCCACCGAGGACCTGGTACGCGAGGCGGACGTGGAGGAGGGCTGCCGGGCGATCGGCTTTACCCTCGGCACCCCCGGACCGTCCCAACTCGGTGTCGTCGAAGGCATCCTGGTCGACCGGGCCTTCGTCGAGGACCGGCACAAGAACGCCCAGGAGCTCGCCGAGGTCTCCGACGTCAACCCGCCCGCCCCGCACAACATCGCCAACGCCCTTGCGGCGGCGGCCCTCGCACGCGCATTCGGGGTGCCCGCCAGGGCGGTACGGGACGGGCTGCGGGACTTCACCCCGGACGCCCACCGCATCTCCCACGTGGCCGACGTGGACGCGGTCGCCTACGTCGACGACTCCAAGGCCACCAACACCCACGCGGCACAAGCCTCGTTGGCGGCCTACGAGTCGATCGTGTGGATCGCCGGCGGGCTCGCCAAGGGCGCCACCTTCGACGAACTGGTCGCCAAGTCGGCAAAGCGACTTCGCGGTGTCGTGCTCATCGGCCAGGACCGCGCCCTGATCCGTGAAGCCCTCGCGCGACACGCCCCGGAAGTACCCGTGGTGGACCTCGACCGGACCGACACTGGGGCGATGCTCGCGGCTGTCCAGGAGGCCTCCCGCCTCGCCGTCGCAGGGGACACGGTGCTGCTGGCCCCGGCCTGCGCCTCGATGGACATGTTCGCCAACTACAACAAGCGCGGTGACGCGTTCGCGGAGGCGGTTCGCGAACTCGGCTCCTGACCGACGTAGCGGAGGCGTTGATGCCCACCAGCCGAACCGGCAGGCCGCCCGTGCAGCGGGCGGCCCGACGCCCCGCCGTCGCCCGGCCCCTGTCCGAGAACCCCGTACAACGGCTCTACACGCGCGCGCGAAAGGCCTGGGACCGGCCGCTGACCGCCTACTACCTGATCCTCGGTGGCAGTCTCCTGATCACCGTGCTCGGGCTGGTGATGGTCTACTCGGCCTCCCAGGTCACGGCTCTGCAGATGTCGTTGCCGGGATCCTTCTTCTTCCGCAAGCAGTTCCTGGCCGCCGTCATCGGTGCCGCACTGCTGCTGATCGCTTCCCGGATGCCGGTCAAGCTGCACCGGGCGCTCGCCTACCCGATCCTGGCGGGCGCGGTCTTCCTGATGGCCCTGGTGCAGGTGCCGGGGATAGGGATGTCGGTCAACGGCAACCAGAACTGGATCTCGCTCGGCGGCTCCTTCCAGATCCAGCCCAGCGAGTTCGGCAAGCTCGCCCTCGTGCTGTGGGCGTCCGACCTGCTCGCCCGCAAGCAGGACAAGAAGCTGCTGACCCAGTGGAAGCACATGCTGGTGCCGCTCGTCCCGGTCACCTTCCTGCTGCTCGGGCTGATCATGCTCGGCGGCGACATGGGCACGGCGATCATCCTGACGGCGATCCTGTTCGGCCTGCTGTGGCTCGCGGGGGCCCCGACCCGGCTGTTCGTCGGAGTGCTGTCGATCGCCGGGCTGATCGGGATGATCCTCATCAAGACCAGCCCCAACCGCATGGCCCGGCTCGCCTGCATCGGTGCCACCGAGCCCAGGTCGGGGGGCGCCGACTGCTGGCAGGCCGTGCACGGCATCTACGCCCTGGCCTCCGGCGGAATCTTTGGCTCCGGGCTCGGTGCCAGTGTGGAGAAATGGGGCCAACTACCCGAAGCCCACACCGACTTCATCTTCGCCGTCACCGGTGAGGAACTGGGCCTTGCGGGGACGCTGTCGGTACTCGCTCTCTTCGCGGCTCTAGGCTATGCGGGTATCCGCGTGGCCGGACGCACGGAGGACCCCTTCGTGAGGTATGCCGCGGGAGGCGTGACCACCTGGATCACCGCTCAGGCAGTGATCAACATCGGTGCGGTGCTCGGTCTGCTGCCGATCGCCGGAGTCCCGCTCCCGCTGTTCTCCTACGGAGGGTCCGCCCTGCTGCCGACCATGTTCGCCATCGGGCTGCTGATCGCGTTCGCGCGTGACGATCCCGCTGCGCGGGCGGCGCTTTCGATGCGGCAACCCCGCTTTGGTAGAAAGCGGGCGGGAGGCGCCGTGCCGGCACGGGGGCCTCGGAGATGGAACACGATGAGACGGCGCGCCCCATCGGCGCGTTCGTCCGGAGAGCGGTGAATTTCGGTGCATGTCGTACTCGCCGGTGGGGGGACCGCCGGCCACATCGAGCCCGCGCTCGCCCTCGCGGACGCCCTGCGCAGGCAGGACCCGACCGTGGGGATCACGGCCCTGGGCACGGAACGGGGCCTGGAGACCAAGCTCGTCCCACAGCGCGGCTACGAGCTCGCGCTCATCCCGGCCGTCCCGCTGCCCCGTAAGCCGACCCCCGAGCTGATCACCGTCCCGGGCCGGCTGCGTGGCACGATCAAGGCCACGGAGCAGATCCTGGAGCGCACCAAGGCCGACGCGGTCGTCGGCTTCGGCGGCTACGTGGCGCTGCCCGGCTACCTCGCCGCCAAGCGGCTCGGCGTGCCGATCGTGGTCCACGAGGCCAACGCCCGTCCCGGCCTCGCCAACAAGATCGGGTCCCGGTACGCCGCCCAGGTCGCCGTCGCCACGCCGGACAGCAAGCTGCGCAACTCCCGCTACATCGGCATCCCGCTGCGCCACACCATCGCCACCCTGGACCGGGCCGCCGTCCGCCCCGAGGCCCGGCACCTGTTCGGCCTCGACCCGAACCTGCCGACCCTGCTGGTCTCCGGCGGCTCGCAGGGCGCCCGGCGCCTCAACGAGGTCGTCCAGCAGGTCGCGCCCCTGCTCCAGCAGGCCGGGATCCAGATCCTGCACGCGGTCGGTCCCAAGAACGAACTGCCGCATGTACAGCAGATGCCGGGAATGCCCCCGTACATCCCGGTAAGTTACCTGGACCGGATGGACCTCGCGTACGCCGCGGCCGACATGATGCTCTGCCGCGCGGGCGCGATGACCGTCGCCGAACTCTCCGCCGTCGGGCTCCCGGCCGCCTACGTCCCGCTGCCCATCGGCAACGGCGAACAGCGGCTGAACGCCCAGCCGGTGGTCAAGGCCGGCGGCGGACTGCTGGTCGACGACGCGGAACTGACGCCCGAGTGGGTACGGGGCCACGTCCTGCCCGTGCTCGCCGACCCGCACCGGCTGTACGAGATGTCCCGCTCCGCCGCCGAGTTCGGCCGCCGGGACGCCGACGACCTGCTCGTCGGCATGGTGTACGAGGCGATCGCCTCGCACCGACGCCAGTAGCCAGGAAGAGGGAGTGCGCGTGGCCGGATCGACGACCGCCGAGCGCGGTGAACGCCAACAGGAGTCGTCCGGCCCGCCTCCCGCCCGGCGGTTGAGGGTGCGTCGGCTTCGTATGATCATCATCCTTGCCGTGGCGTTCGCGTTTCTCTCCGCGGGTGCCTTCGGGCTGTTGTACGGCTCCCAGTGGTTCCGCGTTGAACGCGTCTCGGTCTCGGGAACCCTGGTGCTGACTCCGGAACAGGTCCGCGAGGCCGCGGACGTCCCGGTCGGCTCGCCGCTGATTTCCGTCGACACCGACGCGATCGAGGCACGACTGCGCCGGAAATTGCCCCGAATTGACTCGGTTGATGTCGCTCGATCCTGGCCGCATGGAATCGGGCTGAAAGTGACTGAGCGTACTCCGGTTCTGCTTGTCCAAAAGGGCCGAAACTTTGTCGAAGTGGACGACGAAGGTGTCCGATTCGCCACGGTTCCCGTGGCCCCGAAAGGCGTCCCCGCACTGGAATTGGCGCTCGGCCGGCCGGACACCCGCGCCGCGAGCCTGCGCCGCTTCGGCGAGTCCCGGCTCGTGCGCGAAGCGGTGCGCGTGGCGGGTGACATTCCGATCGACGTCGCGCGCGCGACCCGTTCCGTCAAGGTGCGTTCGTACGACGACATCTCGCTGGAGTTGAGGGGCGGGCGCACCGTCGCCTGGGGGAGCGGCGAGAACGGCGCCGCCAAGGCCCGTACGCTCACCGCTCTCATGAAAGCCGCCTCCGGTGCGCGGCACTTCGACGTCAGCGTTCCCACCGCCCCCGCGTCATCGGGGAGTTGACGCACATCAGCGCAGGCCAGCACCCTGGTTGGGCACTGCTACGGCTGATCACATAGGGTGAAAAGAAAAACGGGAGGTTCGGCGTGTTCGTTGAACGTGCGCCACTTGTCGACTTAGTGTCCTGTTCAGAAGACTCCAGGGAACAGACACACTGGTAACCCTAAACTTCAGCGTTAGGGTTCGGGTCGGCGCTACGGACCGTCCCATTCGGCATCAGTCGACGGATCGCGAGGCAGCACTGCTTCGTCGGTTCGGCGACACGTAACTCGAGGCGAGAGGCCTTCGACGTGGCAGCACCGCAGAACTACCTCGCAGTCATCAAAGTCATCGGTGTCGGCGGCGGTGGTGTCAATGCCATCAACCGGATGATCGAGGTCGGTCTCAAGGGCGTCGAGTTCATCGCCATCAACACCGACGCGCAGGCGCTGTTGATGAGCGACGCCGACGTCAAGCTCGACGTCGGCCGCGAACTCACCCGCGGACTCGGCGCCGGCGCCAACCCGGCCGTCGGCCGCAAGGCGGCCGAGGACCACCGCGAGGAGATCGAGGAGGTCCTCAAGGGGGCCGACATGGTCTTCGTGACGGCCGGTGAAGGCGGCGGCACCGGCACCGGCGGCGCGCCCGTCGTGGCCAACATCGCCCGCTCGCTGGGCGCCCTCACCATCGGCGTGGTCACCCGCCCGTTCACCTTCGAGGGCCGGCGCCGCGCCAACCAGGCCGAGGACGGCATCGCGGAACTCCGCGAAGAGGTCGACACCCTCATCGTCATCCCCAACGACCGACTGCTGTCCATCTCGGACCGCCAGGTCTCGGTCCTCGACGCCTTCAAGTCGGCCGACCAGGTCCTGCTCTCCGGTGTCCAGGGCATCACCGACCTCATCACCACGCCCGGTCTGATCAACCTCGACTTCGCCGACGTCAAGTCGGTCATGTCCGAGGCCGGTTCGGCGCTCATGGGCATCGGCTCGGCCCGCGGCGACGACCGCGCGGTGGCCGCGGCCGAGATGGCGATCTCCTCGCCGCTCCTGGAGGCGTCCATCGACGGCGCCCGGGGCGTGCTGCTCTCCATCTCCGGCGGCAGCGACCTCGGTCTGTTCGAGATCAACGAAGCGGCCCAGCTGGTGAGCGAGGCCGCCCACCCCGAGGCCAACATCATCTTCGGCGCGGTCATCGACGACGCCCTCGGCGACGAGGTCCGCGTCACCGTGATCGCCGCCGGCTTCGACGGTGGCCAGCCGCCGACCCGCCGCGAGACGGTCATGGGTTCCTCCTCGACCTCGGCCCGCCGCGAGGAGCCCACTCCGGTACGGCAGACCGAGAGCCGTCCGTCCTTCGGCTCGCTCGGCAGCGTCACGCCGAAGGAGGACCCGGAGCCCGCGCCCGAGCCGGCCGCCGACCTCCCGGTCGCCCCGCCCGTCCCGCCGTCCCGGAGCTACTCGGACAGCGCGGCCGAGGAGCTGGACGTGCCGGACTTCCTGAAGTGATAGGACAGCGCGACAGCGTGAGCGGCGCGCACTTCGCCTTCACCGACCGGTGGGGCGGGGTGAGCGCCGCTCCGTATGAGGAGCTCAACCTCGGCGGAGCGGTCGGCGACGACCCCGAGGCCGTGACGACCAACCGCGAACTGGCCGCCAAGTCGCTCGGTCTCGACCCGGCCCGCGTGGTCTGGATGAACCAGGTGCACGGGGCGGACGTGGCGGTGGTCTCGGAGCCCTGGGGCAAGCAGCCGGTGCCCCGGGTCGACGCGGTCGTCACCGCCGAACGCGGTCTCGCCCTCGCCGTCCTCACCGCCGACTGCACCCCGGTGCTGCTCGCCGACCCGGTCGCCGGGATCGCCGCGGCGGCCCACGCGGGCCGGCCCGGCGTGGTGGCCGGAGTCGTCCCGGCCGCGCTACGCGCGATGACCGAACTCGGCGCCGATCCCGCCCGGATCGTCGCCCGCACCGGACCCGCCGTCTGCGGCAGGTGCTACGAAGTGCCCGAGGAGATGCGCGCCGAGGTCGCCGCCGTCGAACCCGCGGCGCACGCCGAGACGAGTTGGGGCACTCCCGCGGTCGACGTGAGCGCCGGAGTGCACGCGCAGCTCGACCGGCTCGGGGTGCACGACCGGCGGCAGTCGCCGGTGTGCACGCTGGAGTCGGGCGACCACTTCTCGTATCGCCGCGATCGCGCCACGGGGCGACTCGCGGGATATGTCTGGCTGGACTGATGGGGCATGACGGACCGTAAGGATGAACTCGCCGCAAATCTGGCGAAGGTGGAGCAGCGCATCGCCGCCGCGTGTGCGGCCGCCGGGCGGGAGCGCGAAGAGGTGACCCTCATCGTGGTCACCAAGACCTACCCCGCGAGCGATGTGCGGATTCTCTCCGAGCTCGGGGTGCGCCACGTCGCCGAGAACAAGGACCAGGACGCGGCCCCCAAGGCCGCCGAATGCTCGGATCTGCCCCTTACTTGGCATTTCGTTGGCCAATTGCAGACCAACAAAGTGCGATCTGTAGTGGGTTACGCGGATCTCGTGCAGTCTGTCGATCGTTCGAAGTTGGTGACGGCTCTCTCCAAGGAGGCCGTGAAGGCCGAGCGCGACGTGGGCTGCCTGATCCAGGTCGCACTCGACGCCGGTTCGAGCGAGCGAGGGGAGCGGGGTGGTGTGGCGCCGGGCGGAATCGGGGAGTTGGCCGGTCTCGTGGCCCGGGCTCCGGGACTGCGGCTCGACGGTCTGATGACCGTCGCTCCGCTCACCGGGGAGTACGCGGGGCGCGAACAGGCGGCGTTCGAGCGGTTGATGGATTTGTCGACCGACCTGCGCCGGGACCATCCGGCTGCGAACATGGTCTCGGCAGGGATGAGCGCGGACCTCGAACAGGCCGTGGCGGCAGGGGCGACACATGTGCGCGTCGGCACCGCGGTACTCGGAGTCCGCCCCCGGCTCGGGTAACGTCGCCAGGAAGTCGGACCACAGCAGAAAATATGGTCATTGCCGCCGAAAGGCGGTCATAACGACCTCGTGGATGGCGGGCACTTGGCAGTCGTCAGCCGATCCACCACAGAGCGGAGGACTCAGAGAATGGCCGGCGCGATGCGCAAGATGGCGGTCTACCTCGGCCTCGTGGAGGACGATGGGTACGACGGCCGCGGTTTCGACCCCGACGACGACTTCGAACCGGAACTCGACCCGGAGCCAGAGCGGGACCGTCGACGGCATGAGCCGTCTCATCAGTCACATCAGGCACTTCAGCCTGAAAGGGATGAATCGGTCAGAGTGGTGCAGCCCTCGGTACAGCGCGACCCGGTGCCCCGATCCTCTTCGCTCGCCGCGGAATCGGTGCGTCCGGCGCGCATCGCGCCCGTGGCATCCATCACACAAGAGCGCGCAAGCCTGGAGAAGAACGCACCGGTGATCATGCCCAAGGTCGTGTCGGAACGAGAGCCTTACCGGATCACCACACTTCACCCCCGGACCTACAACGAGGCCCGTACCATCGGGGAACACTTCCGTGAGGGCACCCCGGTGATCATGAATCTGACTGAGATGGATGACACAGACGCCAAGCGACTTGTCGACTTTGCGGCCGGTTTGGTGTTTGGTCTTCACGGCAGCATCGAGCGGGTGACGCAGAAGGTGTTCCTGTTGTCGCCTGCTAACGTCGATGTCACGGCGGAGGACAAGGCCCGCATCGCAGAGGGCGGGTTCTTCAACCAGAGCTGAGAAGCAACAACCGGAACGAAGCACGGAACAGGGGAGAGGGAAAGACAGTCCATGAGCGTGTTCGCACAGGTGATCTACATCGCGCTGATGGTGTTCCTCATCGTGCTCATCTTCCGGTTGGTCATGGACTACGTCTTCCAGTTCGCCCGCTCATGGCAACCCGGCAAGGCGATGGTGGTCGTTCTGGAGGCCACCTACACTGTCACCGATCCACCGTTGAAGCTTCTGCGGCGGTTCATCCCGCCGCTGCGTCTCGGGGGCGTGGCGCTCGACCTGTCCTTCTTCGTGCTGATGATCATCGTCTACATCCTCATCTCCATCACGGGAAACCTGTCGAGGTGACTGTGGACGATACGGTCTTGCCGACTGCCGATGACTACGTTGAGGTGAAGAGATGCCGTTGACCCCCGAGGACGTGCGGAACAAGCAGTTCACGACCGTCCGCCTCCGAGAAGGCTATGACGAGGACGAGGTCGATGCCTTCCTCGACGAGGTCGAAGCCGAACTGACCCGCCTGCTGCGCGAGAACGAGGACCTGCGCGCCAAGCTGGCCGCGGCGACGCGTGCTGCTGCCCAGAACCAGCAGAACATGCGCAAGCCTCCGGAGCAGCAGGACCAGCAGCAAGGTGGCATGCCCGGACAGGGAATGCCGCAGCAGGGCATGCGTGGGCCCGGTCCCGGCGCCCCCGTGCCGGCCGGCATATCCGGTCCGCCGCAGCAGATGGGCGGCCCCATGGGTGGCCCGCCCCAGCTGCCGAGCGGTGCCCCGCAGCTGCCCGCCGGTCCCGGCGGTGGCCAGGGCGGCCCGCAGGGTCCCGGTCCGATGGGCCAGGGGCCCATGGGTCAGGGCCCGATGGGCCAAGGCCCGATGGGTCAGGGCCAGATGGGTCAGGGCCAGATGGGTCAGGGTCCGATGGGCCAGGGCACCATGGGCGGTCAGCCGCCCATGCAGCAGCAGATGGGTGGCCCGATGGGCGGCCCCATGGGCGGTCCGATGGGCGGCCCCGGTCAGGGCCCCGGTGGCGACAGTGCCGCCCGAGTCCTCTCGCTCGCCCAGCAGACCGCCGACCAGGCGATCGCGGAGGCCCGTTCCGAGGCCAACAAGATCGTCGGCGAGGCGCGTTCGCGTGCCGAGGGTCTCGAGCGTGACGCCCGTGCCAAGGCCGACGCCCTGGAGCGGGACGCGCAGGAGAAGCACCGCGTCGCGATGGGCTCCCTGGAGTCCGCCCGCGCCACGCTGGAGCGCAAGGTCGAGGACCTGCGCGGCTTCGAGCGCGAGTACCGCACGCGTCTGAAGTCGTACCTCGAGTCCCAGCTGCGTCAGCTGGAGACCCAGGCCGACGACTCGCTGGCTCCGCCGCGTACCCCGGCGACCGCGTCGCTGCCGCCGTCCCCGGCGCCGTCGATGGCTCCGGCCGGTGCGAGCGCGCCGTCGTACGGTGGCAACCAGGGCATGGGCGGCGGTCCTTCGGCGGCCGGCCCGTCCTACGGTGGCCAGCAGCAGATGTCGCCCGCGATGACCCAGCCGATGGCGCCGGTGCGGCCGCAGGGTCCCGGCCCGATGGGGCAGGCTCCCTCGCCCATGCGTGGCTTCCTCATCGACGAGGACGACAACTGACGGCCTCTAGTACGCCTCAGGCGTCGGCAGCGTTCAGGGCAGGGCCCCGGATTTCGATCCGGGGCCCTGCCCTTTTACGCGGGTTGATCACGGTGTCGCGGACATGAGGAAAGGCCCGGTCCCCCTCGCGTTCGCGGGGGAACCGGGCCTTTCTTCTCGGTCCTACGCCTTGCGCAGGCGGAACGTCAGCGACAGGCCCTCGTCGGTGAACGGGGTGCCGTAGGTGTCGTCCGCCTCGCTCTGGGAGAAGTCCGTCGCCAGGACCTCGTCGGCGATCAGAGCCGCGTGCTCGCACAGGGCCGCGAGAACCGCCGGGTCCGTGGAGGTCCAGCGCAGCGCGATGCGGTCGGCCACGTCGAGGCCGCTGTTCTTGCGGGCCTCCTGGATCAGGCGGATCGCGTCACGGGCCAGGCCCGCTCGGCGCAGCTCCTCCGTGATCTCCAGGTCCAGGGCCACCGTCGCACCGGAGTCGGACGCCACCGACCAGCCCTCGCGCGGGGTTTCCGTGATGATCACCTCGTCGGGGGCGAGCGTGATCGTCTCGCCGTCGACCTCCACCGACGCCGTGCCCTCGCGCAGGGCGAGGGAGAGCGCGGCCGCGTCGGCGTTCGCGACGGCCTTGGCCACCTCCTGGACGCGCTTGCCGAACCGCTTGCCCAGGGCGCGGAAGTTGGCCTTCGCCGTGGTGTCGACCAGGCTGCCGCCGACCTCGCTGAGGGAGGCGAGAGCGGTCACGTTCAGCTCGTCCGTGATCTGCGCGTGCAGTTCGCGGTCGAGGGCGTCGAAGCCGGTCGCGGCGATGAGCGCCCGGGACAGCGGCTGCCGGGTCTTCACACCCGACTCCGCGCGCGTGGCACGGCCCAGCTCGACGAGCCGGCGCACCAGGACCATCTGCCTGGACAGGCCCGGGTCGATGGCCTTGAGGTCCGCCTCCGGCCAGGAGGCCAGGTGCACCGACTCCGGGGCGCCCGGGGTGACCGGCACGACCAGGTCCTGCCAGACCCGCTCGGTGATGAACGGGGTCAGCGGGGCCATCAGCTGGGTGACCGTCTCGACGACCTCGTGCAGCGTGCGCAGCGCGGCCTTGTCGCCCTGCCAGAAGCGGCGCCGGGACCGGCGTACGTACCAGTTGGACAGGTCGTCGACGAAAGCCGACAGGAGCTTTCCGGCGCGCTGGGTGTCGTACGACTCCAGGGACTGGGTCACCTGGTCGGTCAGGGCGTGCAGTTCGGACAGCAGCCAGCGGTCCAGGACCGGACGGTCGGCCGGGGCCGGGTCCGCCTCGCTGGGCGCCCAGTTCGACGTACGCGCGTACAGGGCCTGGAAGGCGACCGTGTTCCAGTACGTCAGGAGCGTCTTGCGGACGACCTCCTGGATCGTGCCGTGGCCCACCCGACGGGCCGCCCACGGGGAACCGCCGGCCGCCATGAACCAGCGCACCGCGTCCGCGCCGTGCCGGTCCATCAGCGGGATCGGCTCCAGGGTGTTGCCCAGGTGCTTGGACATCTTGCGGCCGTCCTCGGCGAGGATGTGGCCGAGGCAGACGACGTTCTCGTACGACGACTTGTCAAAGACCAGGGTGCCGACGGCCATCAGCGTGTAGAACCAGCCGCGCGTCTGGTCGATGGCCTCGGAGATGAACTGTGCCGGGTAGCGGGACTCGAACAGTTCCTTGTTCTTGTACGGGTAGCCCCACTGCGCGAACGGCATCGAACCGGAGTCGTACCAGGCGTCGATGACCTCCGGCACGCGCGTGGCCGTCTTCTGGCACTGGGGGCACGCGAAGGTGACGTCGTCGATGTACGGGCGGTGCGGGTCCAGTTCGGAATGGTCCGTGCCGGTCAGCTCGGAGAGCTCCGCGCGGGAGCCGACGACGGTGAGGTGGTCTTCCTCGCAGCGCCAGATGGGCAGCGGGGTGCCCCAGTAGCGGTTGCGGGACAGCGCCCAGTCGATGTTGTTCTGGAGCCAGTCGCCGAAGCGGCCGTGCTTGACCGTCTCCGGGAACCAGTTGGTGTTCTCGTTCTCCTGGAGGAGGCGGTCCTTGACGGCGGTGGTGCGGATGTACCAGGACGGCTGCGCGTAGTAGAGGAGCGCGGTGTGGCAGCGCCAGCAGTGCGGGTAGCTGTGCTCGTACGGGATGTGCCGGAAGAGGAGGCCGCGCTGCTGGAGGTCCTCGGTGAGCTTTTCGTCCGCCTTCTTGAAGAAGACGCCGCCCACGAGGGGGACGTCCTCCTCGAAGGTGCCGTCCGGGCGGACCGGGTTCACCACGGGCAGACCGTAGGCGCGGCAGACCTTGAGGTCGTCCTCACCGAAGGCGGGGGACTGGTGGACCAGGCCCGTACCGTCCTCGGTCGTGACGTATTCGGCGTTGACGACGTAATGCGCCGGCTCCGGGAACTCCACGAGCTCGAACGGACGTTGATAGGTCCAGCGCTCCATCTCGGCGCCGGTGAAGGACTGGCCGGTGGTCTCCCAGCCCTCGCCGAGCGCCTTGGCGAGCAGCGGCTCGGCGACGACGAGCTTCTCCTCGCCATTGGTCGCGACGACGTAGCTGACCTCCGGGTGCGCGGCGACCGCCGTGTTGGACACCAGGGTCCAGGGGGTCGTCGTCCACACCAGGAGCGCGGCCTCGCCGGCGAGCGGACCGGAGGTGAGCGGGAAACGGACGTACACGGACGGGTCCACGACCGTCTCGTAGCCCTGCGCCAGCTCGTGGTCGGACAGGCCGGTGCCGCAGCGCGGGCACCAGGGGGCGACGCGGTGGTCCTGGACCAGCAGGCCCTTGTCGAAGATCGTCTTCAGCGACCACCAGACGGACTCGATGTACTCCGGGTCCATCGTGCGGTACGGGTCCTGGAGGTCGGTCCAGTAGCCCATGCGGGTCGTGAGCGCCTCGAAGGCGTCGGTGTGGCGGGTCACGGACTCGCGGCACTTGGCGTTGAACTCGGCGATGCCGTACGCCTCGATGTCCTTCTTGCCGCTGAAGCCGAGCTCCTTCTCGACCGCCAGCTCCACCGGGAGGCCGTGGCAGTCCCAGCCGGCCTTGCGGGCCACGTGGTAGCCGCGCATGGTGCGGAAGCGGGGGAAGACGTCCTTGAAGACGCGCGCCTCGATGTGGTGGGCGCCCGGCATGCCGTTGGCGGTGGGCGGGCCCTCGTAGAACACCCACTCGGGGCGGCCCTCGGACTGCTCCAGGGTCTTGGCGAAGATCTTCTGCTCGCGCCAGAAGTCGAGCACCGCGTGCTCGAGCGCGGGCAGGTCGACCTGGGCGGGCACCTGGCGGTACTGCGTCATCAGTCTTCCTCCGGCGGATGTGCTGCCTTCCGTCCGGAGGGACGAGAGCCTTGTTCTCTACGCCGGTCTCGGCGCGCTCCCGCGGTACCACCCTCCTTGGCCCGCCGACACGGGGTGTGCGTCGGTGAGCCCCCTCATTGGGGTCGCGATGCCGGGTCTACGCCCCCCGCTGGGGGTTTCTTCCGGCGGCTCCGGGGTGATCTTCGCGTCGCGCTCGCCCCCGGGCTTCCACCGTCCCCGGGTCGCTCTGGGCTGCGTACGCCGCTACTCGTCCCCATCCACGCTTCTCGCTCCGCCCAGTGTACGGCGCCCCGGGGACAGTGGCCGACCGCTTTTCCGGGGCCGGGCGGGGCGGCCGCCGTAGGGCGTCGAGTGACCCGAATGGAGCGGCACGGCTGTTCGGATTCCGGGACGGGCGATTGTGCGGATTACCCGGCGGGGAGCTGGGCACAACGCATGCATGCTTCCCGCCCCGCACGTGCGGGGCGGGCGAATCGGGCGGCGTGCCCCGTTGCCGCGGGACTCAAGTCGATTTATCGTCCCAGCACGATTCGCGTGCAAGATCACAATATGTGAAGGGGCCGCGGCATGGTGGCGAAGAAGACCGCCGTACAGCAGTCGGCGTCGGGCCGTTCCACCCATGCCCGTGCCTCCGGTGGCGAGGCCAAGGACGCGGGCGGGAAGAAGAGTGTGCGCGGGGTGGCGTCCGAGGCCGCGTCGTCCGGCAAGGGCGCCGCGACCAAGGCCGTGAAGGCGGTCGGAGCGGCGGCGAAGAGTGTCGCGAAGAAGGCCACGGCCTCCCGGGGTGCCGGGCGGGAGGAGGCCCAGGCCGGGAGCCCGGAGGCCGAGCCGCCGGTCGGTGGAACGGCGGAGGCCACGAAGGGCGTCGGCAAGGCCTCGGTCACGAAGAAGGCGCTGGCGACGAAGAAGGCCCCGGTCACGAAAAAGGCTGCGGTCACGAAAAAGGCTGCGGTCACGAAGAAGGCGGTCACGAAGGAGGCCGGGGTCGCCAAGAAGGCGGCCACTGGGAAGGCGGCTACCGGGAAGGGGGTCGCCAAGGCGGCGGTCGGGGAGGCCGGAGCCACCGGGAAGGCGGGTGCCGGGAAGTCCGGGGCCGCCCCGAAGGCGTCGGTGACCAAGAAGTCCGCGGCCACCGGGAAGGGGGTCGCCAAGGCGGCGGTCGGGGAGGCCGGAGCGACTGAGAAGGCGGCCGCCGGGAAGTCTGAGGTTGCCGCGAAGGCGTCGGCCAAGAAGAAGTCCGCGGTCGCCAAGAAGGCAGCCACCGGCAAGGCGGTCGCCAAGGGGGCGGTCGCGGAGGCCGGAGCCGCCGGGAAGGCAGGCGCCGAGAAGTCCGCGGCCGCCGAGAAGGGGTCGGCCACGCAGAAGAAGGCGGTCACGAAGAGGGCCGCCGCGAAGAGCACGGCCGCGACCGGGAGTGCGGCCAAGAGCACGGCGGCGCGGAAGAGCGCGGTCGCCAAAACCGCCGCGCCGAAGGGTGCGGCCAAGAGCACGGCCGCGACGAAGGCCGCGGGGAGGAAGACGGCCGCGAAGGACACCGCGGTCGAGGAGACGGCCGCCACGGAGGCCGGGGCCCCGCAGGGGGCCGCCGGGCAGGGCACCTCCGGGAAGACGGCGGCCAGGAAGAGCACGGCCAACAAGGCGGGCGCGGCCGAGGCCGCGAAGCAGACGGGAGCCACGACGGTGGTTGCGAAGAAGACCCCTGGCACGGCCACAGCGGCGAAGAGCGCCCTACCCAACGCGCGTGTCGCCGCGGTGGAGCCCGGCGAACTCGCGGTGCGCCCGGGTGAGGACCCGTGGACGCCCGAAGAGGTCGCGGAGGCCCGCGCGGAACTGACGGCCGAGGCTCTGCGGCTGCGCACCGAGATCTCCACGTCCGAGGAGTCCCTGGTGGGGCTCATGCGGGACTCCGGGGACGGCGCGGGCGACGACCAGGCCGACACCGGCACCAAGAACATCACGCGCGAGCACGAGATGGCCCTCGCGGCCAACGCGCGCGAGATGCTCCTCCAGACCGAGCGTGCCCTGGGACGGCTCGACGCCGGCACCTACGGCCTGTGCGAGAACTGCGGCAACCCCATCGGGAAGGCACGTATGCAGGCCTTCCCGCGCGCGACCCTGTGCGTGGAGTGCAAGCAGAAGCAGGAACGCCGGTACTGAGGGACCTTGGAGGCGTGTCGTACCCTCGTCCTCAGTCAGGTACCTAGGTCGAGGGACTCACGTGGCAGAGGCGGAGCGCATCATCGGTACGCCGGATACCCCAGAGGCGGCGGGGACCGAGCCGGAGCAGGACCAGGCGGCGCGGCCCAGGGGGAAGCGCCGTATCGCCGTGCTGTTCACGGTGGCCGCCTTCGCGTACGCCCTCGACCTGGTCAGCAAGATGATCGTGGTCGCCAGGCTGGAGCACCACGAGCCGATCGAGATCGTCGGGGACTGGCTGAAGTTCGAGGCGATCCGCAACGCGGGCGCGGCCTTCGGCTTCGGTGAGGCCTTCACCGTGATCTTCACGGTGATCGCGGCCGCGGTGATCGTGGTCATCGCCCGGCTCGCCCGCAAGCTCTACAGCCTGCCCTGGGCGATCGCGCTCGGGCTGCTGCTGGGCGGCGCGCTCGGCAACCTCACCGACCGGCTCTTCCGTTCGCCCGGCGTCTTCGAGGGGGCGGTCGTCGACTTCATCGCGCCCAAGCACTTCGCCGTCTTCAACCTCGCCGACTCGGCGATCGTGTGCGGCGGCATCCTGATCGTGCTGCTGTCCTTCAAGGGCCTCGACCCGGACGGCACCGTCCACAAGGACTGAGCCCCGGTTTTCCACAGGCTCGGTCGGGGCTGTCTCACCCGTCCGGCATACTCGACGGGTGAGCACCATTCCCGAGATCCGTACCCTGCCCGTGCCCGACGGCCTGGAGGGCGAGCGCGTCGACGCCGCCATCTCCCGCATGTTCGGCTTCTCCCGGACCAAGGCGGCCGAGCTCGCCGCCTCGGGGAAGGTCATGGTCGACGGGTCGGTGGTCGGGAAGTCCGAGCGGGTGCACGGCGGGGCCTGGCTGGAGGTCGAGATGCCACAGGCGGCCGCGCCCGTGCAGATCGTCGCCGAGCCGGTCGAGGGCATGGAGATCGTCCATGACGACGACGACGTGGTCGTCATCGTCAAGCCGGTCGGCGTGGCCGCGCACCCGTCGCCGGGCTGGACCGGGACGACCGTGATCGGCGGGCTCGCCGCCGCCGGGTACCGCATCTCCACCTCCGGTGCCGCCGAGCGCCAGGGCATCGTGCACCGGCTCGACGTGGGCACCTCGGGACTGATGGTCGTGGCCAAGTCCGAGCGGGCGTACACCTCGCTCAAGCGGCAGTTCAAGGAGCGCACGGTCGACAAGCGGTACCACACGCTCGTCCAGGGCCACCCGGACCCGACCAGCGGCACCATCGACGCGCCCATCGGCCGGCACCCCCAGCACGACTACAAGTGGGCGGTCACCGCCGAGGGCAAGCCGTCCGTGACGCACTACGACCTCATCGAGGCGTTCCGCGCGGCCTCCCTGCTCGACGTGAAGCTGGAGACCGGGCGCACCCACCAGATCCGCGTCCACATGGCGGCCCACCGCCACCCGTGCGTCGGCGACCTGACATACGGCGCCGACCCGACGCTCGCCAAGCGGCTCCGGCTGACCCGGCAGTGGCTGCACGCCGTGCGGCTCGGCTTCGAGCACCCGGGGGACGGGGAGTGGGCGGAGTTCGCGAGCGACTATCCCGAGGATCTCCAGCAGGCCCTGGACCTGGTGCGTGAGGAGACCTACGGGTGAGCACACCCGCGTACGACGTGCGGGTCGCCGAGGACCCCGCCGACCGTGAGGCCTGCTTCACGGTCCGCAAGGAGGTCTTCGTCGGCGAGCAGGGCGTGCCCGAGGACATCGAGTACGACGCCTACGACGCCGGGGCGCTGCACGTGCTGGCCGTACGGGAGGACGGGGTGCCGCTCGGGACCGGGCGGCTGCTGTTCGGTGACGCGGCGGCCGGGAAGACCGGCGGTGACGCGTCGGTGGGCTCGCTGGGGCGGCTCGCCGTGACCCCGCAGGCGCGCGGGCTCGGGGTGGGTGCCGCGCTCGTACGGGCCGTCGAGGAGGCGGCACGCGCGCGTGGGTTGACGGCGGTGGACCTGCACGCCCAGACGCACGCGCTGGGGTTCTACGAGCGGCTGGGGTACGTGGCCTACGGTCCGGAGTTCCCGGACGCGGGGATGCCGCACCGGGCCATGCGGCGGGTTCTCTGAGGGTCGGCGGGAGCGGCGGTCGGGAGGGTTCGGGCGTTTTGCGGGCAGACTGAAGTGACCGATGTTCTGTCGATCTGCCCGGAGTTCTGACCGTGGATCAGTTGGCCCTGTTGTTCATGTTGTTGTTGGGGGCTCTGATCAGCGTCCCGGTGGGGGACCGTTTCGGGTTGCCGGCGCCGGTGCTGATGACCCTGCTCGGCATAGTGCTCGCGGTGCTGGACTTCGTACCGAATGTCGACATCCCGCCGGACCTGATCCTGCCCATCCTGTTGCCGCCCCTGCTCTACGCGGCGGTGCGGCGCACTTCCTGGCGCCAGTTCGCGGCCAACAAACGGCCGATCTTCCTGCTCGCCGTCGCGCTCGTGTTCGTGACGACCCTGTGCGTCGCCGCCGTCGCGCACGCGATCGTGCCGGGGCTGCCGATCGCCGCCGCCCTCGCGCTCGGCGCGCTGGTCGCGCCGCCCGACCCGGTCGCCGCGACCGCCGTCGCGGGCCAGCTGGGGCTGCCCCGCAGGCTGGTGTCCATCCTGGAGGGCGAGGGCCTGTTCAACGACGTGACGGCGATCGTGCTCTACCACGTGGCCGTCGCCGCGGCCGTCAGCGGCTCGTTCACGGCCGGGGAGGCCGTGTTCGAGTTCGTGCTCTCCGCGGTGGTCGCCGTCGCCGTGGGGCTCGCGCTGGGCTGGGGTGCCAACAAGCTGATGGACCTCCTGGGCGACGCCACCCTCCAGATCGGGCTGACGGTGCTCGTGCCGTACGCCTCCTATGTGCTCGCCGAGGAACTGCACGGCTCCGGTGTGCTCGCCGTGCTGACCACGGCCCTGTTCCTTGCCGAGCACGGCACCGACGCCGACGACGTGATGACCCGGCTGGCGGGGCACACCTTCTGGGACATCGTCGACACGCTCGTCACCGGTGTGGCCTTCGGGCTGATCGGGCTCGAACTGCACAACGCGATCCGGACCGCGTCCGGCCGCTGGGGCGAGATGCTCGGCTGGGCCGCGGCGATCGTGGCCGTGGTCGTCCTCGTACGGCTGGCGTGGCTGATGCCGGCCACCTGGCTCACCAAGCGGATGCACGCCAAGCGGGACTACAGTGAGGAGATCCCGACCAGTTGGCGGGAGACCGTCATCATGTGGTGGTCCGGGATGCGGGGCGTGGCGTCGGTCGCGCTGGCCCTGGCCATTCCGCTGAAGACCGACTCGGGGGCGGGCTTTCCCGACCGGGACGAGATCATCTTCATCGCGTTCGGGGTGATCATGGCCACGCTGGTGCTCCAGGGGCTGACCCTGCCGTGGCTGGTGAAGCGGCTGGGGGTGGAGGCCGACACCGAGCGGGAGAAGGAGTTCGAGAAGGTCCTCGCCGTCCGGGCGGCGAAGGCGGCCAAGCAGCGGCTGCGGGAGATCGAGAACGTGGAGGAGCTGCCGGAGGACCTGTCCGAGCAGATGCTGCGGCGGGCGTTCGAGATCGGCGTGCGGATCCATCCCGAGACGGGGGACGAGGAGCGGCGCGAGGCCAGGCGGCGGCTCAAGCGGGCGCGGCGGATCCACGGCGAGATGCTGAGCGCGGCGCGGCACGAGGTGCTGGCGGCGCGGAGCGAACCGGGGGCCGACCCCGAGGTCGTGGACCGGGTGCTGCGGCACCTGGACGTCCGCAGTCTGCGGTGAGCTTTTTGTAGGCTGCGGTTATGGCTCGCAACGTGGTAATCAGCGGTGGCGGTACGGGAATCGGGCTCGCGGCGGCGCAGGTGTTCGCCGCGGAAGGGGACCAGGTGCTGCTGCTCGGGCGGCGCGCCGAGGTGCTGGAGAAGGCCGGGGTGCCCGGGGCGCTGACGTACGCCGCCGATCTCGCCGACGTCGACCAGGTGCGCGGTGTCGTCGGCTTCGTGGAGCGTGAGTTCGGGGCCGTGGACGTGCTGATCCACAGTGCCGGGGGCACCGGGCAGCTCGAACCGTCCGTCGACGTCTCCGACCCGCTCGACGCCGTCGCCCACAACTGGACCGTGAACTTCCGGCTCAATCTGCTGACCGCGGCGCTGCTCACCGAAGGTCTGAAGGACCGGCTCGCCTCACCGGGCGGCCGGGTGCTGTTCGTCAGCTCCATCGCCGCCTACCGGGGGTCCGGGAGCGGGGCGTACGGGGCGGCGAAGGCGGGGCTGCATCCGTACGCCCATGATCTGGCCCGGGAGTTGGGGCCGCGGGGGATCACGGCGAACGTGGTGGCGCCGGGGTATGTCGAGGACACGGAGTTCTTCGGCGAGGCGATCGACCCGGCCAGGCGCGAACGGCTCATCGGTGACACGTCGACGGGGCGGGCGGGGACGCCGGGGGATGTCGCCGCCACGTTGCACTGGCTGGCGTCGTCCGGGGCCGGGCATGTGACGTCGCAGATCGTGCAGGTCAATGGCGGGGCTGAGCGCGGGAGGTGACGGGGGGTCGGTGGCCGTCGACGGACCGTGGGCGGGTGCGGGTCCGTCGTGGCCGGTCGCGCCCGCGCGGCGGTGCCGCGTATTGATACGGCCCCGCGCCCCTGGGTGGGTGCGGCTGACACGGCGTGGTGCCGGGACGAGTCGGGAGGTGCGGGTCCGTCGTGGCTGGTCGCGCCTGCGCGGCGGTGCCGCATATCGACACAGCCCCGTGCCCCTTAGCGGGTGCGGCCGCGCGGAACCACGAAGGACCCTCCGCCGCGCGGCGCCACCACACACCGTTTGCCGCGCGGTGCCACCGCGGACTGTTTGCCGTGCGGTGCCACCACGGATCGTTTGCCGCGCGGTGCCACGACGGCCCTCTGCCGCGCTGTGACAGGGCGGGGGCGGGCCTTCTGCCGTGCGACGCCCCCCCCGGGCCGTCCGCCGTTGCGCGGCCCGCGTCTACGCCGTGTCAGCCGCGGCCCGTTCGAGGGGGCTCCTGGGATCCGCCGACGGTGACGCCGTCGGAGTCGTGGCCGTTGCGACGGTCGCCGTTCCGATGGAACCCCGGTGCCAGCGTGGCGTCCGCCGTGTTGACCCGGGGCAGGGCGTACGGGTGGTTGTCGGTGAGCCAGCGGAGCATCTGTTCGCGGACCGTGACCCGTACCGTCCAGATGTCGTCGGCGTCCTTGGCGGTCACCAGGGCACGCACCTGCATGGTGTTCGGAGTGGTGTCGGTGACGGCGAGGCCGTAGTCGCGGCCGTCCCAGGCGGGGCACTCGCGCAGGATGTCCCGCAGCCGCTCACGCATCAGCTCCACCGGGGCCGTGTGATCGACGTGCCAGTAGACGATGCCGGTCATCTGCGGGGTGCCGCGCGACCAGTTCTCGAACGGCTTCGAAGTGAAGTACGACACCGGCATGGTGAGCCGGCGCTCGTCCCAGGTCCGTACCGTCAGGAAGGTCAGCGTGATCTCCTCGACGGTGCCCCACTCGCCGTCCACCACCACGGTGTCGCCGATGCGCACCATGTCGCCGAAGGCGATCTGCAGCCCGGCGAACATGTTGCTGAGCGTCGACTGGGCGGCCACACCGGCGACGATGCCGAGGATTCCGGCCGAGGCCAGCAGCGAGGCACCGGCCGCGCGCATCGCCGGGAACGTCAGCAGCATCGCGGCCGCCGCCACCACTCCGACGACCGCGGCGACCACCCTCATGATCAGCGTGACCTGGGTGCGTACCCGCCGGACCCGGGCGGCGTCGTGGTGGGCGCGGGCATAGCGGGTGTACGTCGTCTCCACTATGGCGGCGGCGATCCGGATCACCAGCCAGGCGGTCGCCCCGATGAGGATCAGGGTCAGCGCCTGCCCGATGCCGGCGCTGTGCCGCTGCGCCAGCCGCGCCTCGTCGTACGCCCCTCTCAGCATCGCCGCGCACAGCACGAGCATGTAGGGGATGCGGCCTCGGCGCAGCAGACCCCACAGCGGGGTCTCGCTGTGGCGGTCGTCGGCCTTGCGCAGCAGTAGGTCGGTGGCCCAGCCGATCACGAGAGTGAGCAGCACCGAGCCGCCGACCACGATCAGTGGGCGGAGTACGTTCTCCATGACCCCGAACCTAACCAGCATGGGGGACGCATGAACATGTGACTTCCGCCGCGAAGTGGGTACGGCCGCCGTCGTGCCCGTGGATCGGCACTGTCGGTGCAGGCTGGCACCATGGCCTCATGAACATCATGCTCTTTCACTCGACCTACGGCCTCAGGCCCGCCGTCCGTCAGGCCGCCGAGCGGCTGCGGGAGGCCGGGCACGAGGTCTGGACGCCGGACCTCTTCGAGGGGCGCACGTTCGAGACGGTCGAGGAGGGCATGGCCTTCAACGAGGAGATCGGCAAGGACGAACTGCTCAAGCGGGCGGTCCTGGCCGCCGCGCCCTACTCCGAGCGCGGCCTCGTCTACGCGGGGTTCTCCCTCGGCGCCTCGATCGCGCAGACCCTCGCCCTCGGCGACGAGAAGGCCCGCGGCCTGCTGCTCCTGCACGGCACGTCCGACATCGCGCCGAACGCGACCGCCGACGAACTGCCGGTCCAGCTGCACGTGGCCGAACCCGACCCCTTCGAGACCGACGACTGGCTGAGCGCCTGGTATCTCCAGATGGGCCGCACCGGCGCCGACGTCGAGGTCTACCGGTACGCCGGGGCCGGCCACCTCTACACCGACCCCGGCCTGCCGGACTACGACGAGGAGGCCGCCGAGGCCACCTGGCGGGTGGCCCTCGGCTTCCTCGACAGCCTCTAGAGAGCCTCTGGAGCTGCTTTAGGCCGGCGTGTACGTCCGCTCGACCTTCTGCGTGCCGGTCCGCGTGCGGTACGAACGCGCCCAGGACGAGGTCGCGTTCGCCTTCGTCTTGTCGGACAGCACGTAGTAGTCCATCTGCGCCCGGTCGGCGGTGATGTCCAGGACGCCGTAGCCGTGGCGGTCGGTGTCGACCCAGTGGACGTGCCGGTTGGCGACCTGGATGACCGGGGCCGCGAGCGCGGTGACCGTGCCCTCGGGGACCTTCAGGATGTCGTCGAGGTTGTCCGAGCTCACCGAGGTGACGACGAACTCCGTGGCGGCCGAGGCCGACAGCGGGTAGGTACCGGCGTCCACCGGGACGTCGTTGGCCCACGCCATGTGGATGTCACCGGTCAGGAAGACGGTGTTGCGGATGGCGTTGGAGCGCAGGTGGGCGAGGAGTTCACGGCGGTCGTCCGTGTAGCCGTCCCACTGGTCGGTGTTGAGGGCTAGGCCCTCCTTCGGCAGGCCCAGCAGCTCGGCGAGCGGCCTGAGCAGGTCGGCGGAGAGCGAGCCGATCGCGAACGGCGAGATCATCACGGAGTTGCCGACCAGCCGCCAGGTGGTGTCACTCGCCTTCAGACCGGCCTTCAGCCAGTCCAGCTGGGCGCGGCCCGTGATCGTGCGGTCCGGGTCGTCGACCGAACCGTTGCCCACGGCGGCCTGCTGCGAGCGGAAGGACCGCAGGTCGAGCAGCGAGAGGTCGGCGAGCTTGCCGAAGCGCAGCCGGCGGTAGGTGGTGCCCGCGAGCGCGGGGCGGACCGGCATCCACTCGAAGTAGGCCTGCTTGGCGGCGGCCTGACGAGCCGACCAGGCGCCTTCCGCCCCCTCGGTGTGGTTCTCGGCGCCGCCCGACCAGGCGTCGTTGGCGAACTCGTGGTCGTCCCAGATCGCCACGACCGGGGCGACCGCGTGCAGGGCCTGGAGGTCCGGGTCGGTCTTGTACTTGCCGTGCCGGATCCGGTAGTCGGCGAGGGTGAGTATCTCGTGGGTCGGCGCGTGCTGCCGTACGACGGTGTCGCGGGTGCCGTACTCGCCGGTGCCGTACTCGTAGATGTAGTCGCCCAGATGCAGCCAGGCGTCCAGGTCGCCGCGGGCCGCGAGGTGGCGGTAGGACGAGAAGTAGCCGGCCTCCCAGTTGGCGCAGGAGACCACGCCGAAGCGGAGGTTGGTGACGGCCGCGTCCGCCGCCGGCGCGGTGCGGGTGCGCGCCGCCGGGGAGTCGGTGCCGCCCGCCGAGAAGCGGAACCAGTAGTCGGTCGCGGGGGCCAGGCCGCGCACGTCCGCCTTGACCGTGTGGTCGGAGGCGGCGGTCGCGGTGACGGAACCCCTGGCGACGACGGTCGTGAAGGCCTTGTCCCTGGCGACGACCCAGCCGACCTCGGTGTCCGGACCGAGCCCGGAACCGGGTACGGCCTCGGCGGTCGGGGTCACCCGGGTCCACAGCAGGATGCCGTCCGGGAGCGGGTCGCCGGAGGCCACACCGTGCAGGAAGGCGGGGGCCTCGACCGCGCCGGCCGGCCATGCGGCGGCGAGCGGGGCGGCCAGGACAGCAGTGGCCGCCGCGGCTTTGACGACCGTACGGCGGCGTGGGGACAGGGAGTTGCTGTCGGCTGATCTCTGTCTACTAGTCACGGCCGATCAGGTTACTGATCGGTATGAACGAGAGCGGGCGAACTCATGAAAGTTCGCCCGCTCTTTGCCTGAAGAGTGCGGGGATCAGCCCTTCAGGGCCGCTTCGAGTGCCGTGTTGAAGTCGGCGACCGTCATCGGCGCGCTCTTGCCGTCGGAACCGGTCAGCGTCTTGCCGTCCATCTTCAGGGTCGGGGTGCCGGTCACGCCGTCCTTGTTGAACTTCTCGGACATGACCAGGGCCCACTTGTCGTAGGTGCCGTTCTTCACGGCGTCCTGGAAGGTCTTGTTGTCCTTCAGCTCCGGGACGGTCTGCGCGATCTTGATGAGATAGGAGTCGTCCTTGAACTTGTCGGGGCCGCTCTCGTCGGGGTGCCACTTCGTGGAGTACATCGCGGTCTTGTACTTCAGGAACGCGTCGGTGCTGACGTTCAGCGCGGCGCCGAGGGCGCTGAGGCCGTTCTTGGAGCCCTCGCCGCCGAGGTTGCCGTCGAGGAAGGTGGCGCCGACGTACTGGAGCTTGAACTTGCCGTCCTCGACGTCCTTGTCGACGGTCGAGCCCACGGTCTGCTCGAACTGCGCGCACACGGGGCAGCGCGGGTCCTCGTACATGACCAGGGTCTTCTTGGCGGTGCTCTTGCCGATGACGACCGTCGTGCCGTTGGCGCCCGTGCTGTTGGCCGGCTTGACGAGCTTGTCGTCCTTGGCCGCCTCCCAGTAGCCGGGCTTGTTGCCCTGCACGACCGCGTAGCTGATGCCGCCGGCTATCGCCAGGACGCCGACTATGGAGCCGATGACGATGAGCTGACGCTTCATCTTGTCGCGCTTGGCCTGGCGCTCGCGCTCCTGCCGCAGCCGCTCGCGGGCGGCGGTCTTCGCGGCCTGGCTGTTCCGCTTGCTCATGGTGGTGTTCTCCATCGAGGGGACGCGCACACGTCGTGTGCGGGGATACGTAGGTCGGGACTGGTGGTGCGCGGACGCTGTGCGAGCGGGAGAGGCTCAGGCGACAGCGGGCGAGCACGGCGGTCCACGCCGTCCCAGGGAGTGCACGAGGAACTCGTCGAGCACGACGGCCTTACGGCGGCCGGGGCGCACCGGGCGGGCCGGTTCCGGCGCCGACCGCACGGTCAGCGCGGCGGCCGCGAGGAGCAGCGGCCGGAAGGTCGTGGCGGCCACGGCCCGCAGCAGCTGGGCCAGGGCCCGCTCGCCGCGGCGCAGCCAGGCGGCCGCGAGGAGGCCGACGCAGACGTGGGCGCCCAGCAGCAGCCAGGCGGTCTGCGGGTCTGCGTGAGCGAGCAGCCCGCCGAGCCGGCCGGGGTCGGTGCCGGTCATCCGGGCCAGCGGCGAGCCGACGCTGGTGCCGTCACCGCAGAACACGTCCCAGCCGACCGAGCGCAGCGGGCCCGCCACCGGGCCGCCCGCGGCGCCGTAGCAGACGTGCTGGCCGGTGGTGAAGACGGTGTCGGCGGCGAGCTCCAGCGGGATCAGCACGACGGCGATCCGCCCGAAGCCGCGCTCCCGGCCGGCCAGCGCGTAGGTGAGCGCGAACACGGCGACGGCGACCACCGCCACCGTGTTGAGCGGCAGGGGAGCCCGGGACAGCAGCACGTGCGACGCGGTGCTGAGCGTCACGACGAGAGCCGTGAACAGCGCCGCGCGGAGCGCTCGTAGCTGGGTCCCGGATATGTCCATAGCGTGGAGAGTGTGTCACGCGGGCCTGTAAGGGACCCCTAAAGAGTCCCTGTGAGCGGCCCTATCGTTATCGACAGCGGTACGGGGCCGGTCACAGGCCGGGGATGCGGCCGTTGCGGAACAGGTCCACGAAGGTCTGGTGGTCGGCACGCGCGCGGGCGCCGTAGCTGTGCGCGAAGTCGACCAGGAGGCCCGCGAAGCCGTCCTCGTCGGCCGCGATCGCCGCGTCGATGGCCCGCTCGGTGGAGAAGGGGACCAGGGACTCGCCCGAGGTGTCGTCCGCCGCCGCGTGCATGGTGGCCGTGGCCCGGCCGAGGTCGGCGACGACGCCCGCGATCTCCTCCGGGTCGTCGATGTCGCCCCAGTCCAGGTCCACGGCGTACGGCGAGATCTCGGCGACCAGCTGGCCCGCGCCGCCCAGCTCGGTCCAGCCCAGCCACGGGTCGGCGTGCTGCTGGAGGGCGCGCTGGGAGATCACCGTGCGGTGGCCCTCGTGCTGGAAGTAGTCGCGGATCGCCGGGTCGGTGATGTGGCGGGACACGGCCGGGGTCTGGGCCTGCTTGATGTAGATCACGACGTCGTTCTCCAGGGCGTCGGTGTGCCCTTCGAGCAGGATGTTGTACGACGGCAGCCCGGCCGATCCGATGCCGATGCCGCGGCGGCCGACGACGTCCTTGACGCGGTAGGAGTCCGGGCGGGCCAGGGAGGCCTCCGGGAGGGTCTCCAGATAGCCGTCGAAGGCCGCGAGCACCTTGTAGCGGGTGGCGGCGTCCAGCTCGATGGAGCCGCCGCCCGGCGCGAAGCGGCGCTCGAAGTCACGGATCTCCGTCATCGACTCCAGGAGGCCGAAGCGGGTCAGGGAGCGGGCGTCGCGCAGCGCGTCCAGGAGCGGGCCCTGGGCGGTGTCCAGGGTGAAGGGCGGCACCTCGTCGCTCTTGGCGCCGGTGGCCAGGGCGTGGATCCGCTCGCGGTACGCGCCCGCGTACACCTCCACCAGCTCGGTGATCTGCTCGTCGCCCAGCGCCTTGGCGTACCCGATCAGCGCGACGGAGGCGGCGAAGCGCTTGAGGTCCCAGGTGAACGGGCCGACATAGGCCTCGTCGAAGTCGTTGACGTTGAAGATCAGCCGGCCGTTGGCGTCCAGGTACGTGCCGAAGTTCTCCGCGTGCAGGTCGCCGTGGATCCACACGCGCGAGGTGCGCTCGTCCAGGTACGGGCCACCCCTCTTCTCGGCGTCCAGGTCGTGGTAGAAGAGGCACGCCGTACCCCGGTAGAACGCGAACGCCGAGGCCGCCATCTTCCGGAACTTCACGCGGAACGCGGCCGGATCGGCGGCCAGGAGCTCGCCGAAGGCGGTGTCGAAGACAGCGAGAATCTCCTCGCCGCGGTGCTCGTCGTTGAGCTGCGGTACCGACATCGCGGGGTGCCTCCAGGTACATGTGTACGACAGCGTTTCTGTCGTCTCTCCAACGGGCGGGTCCCGGCGAAAGTGCCCGCGACCCTCGTTGTGAAGGTACGCGGGGCGGCCCCCTGAGTGTCAGTGCCGAGGCATAGACTTCGACGCTGTCCCCCGCACTGTCCGCCCGCCTGTCGTCGAGTGTTTTCCATGGAGGCCACGCCGTGTCAAAGCCGCCGTTCACGCACCTGCACGTCCACACCCAGTACTCCCTGCTGGACGGTGCCGCGCGGCTCAAGGACATGTTCAACGCGTGCAACGAGATGGGCATGACCCACATCGCCATGTCCGACCACGGCAACCTGCACGGGGCGTACGACTTCTTCCACACCGCGAAGAAGGCCGGGGTCACCCCGATCATCGGGATCGAGGCGTATGTGGCGCCGGAGTCCCGGCGCAACAAGCGCAAGATCCAGTGGGGCCAGCCGCACCAGAAGCGGGACGACGTCTCCGGTTCCGGTGGCTACACCCACAAGACGATGTGGGCCGTGAACAAGACCGGCCTGCACAACCTCTTCAAGCTCTCCTCCGACGCGTACGCCGAGGGCTGGCTGCAGAAGTGGCCCCGGATGGACAAGGAGACGATCTCCCAGTGGTCCGAGGGGATCGTCGCCTCCACCGGCTGCCCCTCAGGTGAACTCCAGACCCGGCTGCGCCTCGGCCAGTACGACGAGGCCCTGAAGGCCGCCGCCGACTACCAGGACATCTTCGGCAAGGACCGGTACTTCCTGGAGCTGATGGACCACGGCATCGAGATCGAGCACCGGGTCCGCGACGGCCTCCTGGAGATCGGCAAGAAGCTCGGCATCCCCCCGCTGGTCACCAACGACTCGCACTACACGTACGCGCACGAGGCGACCGCCCACGACGCCCTGCTGTGCATCCAGACCGGCAAGAACCTCTCCGACCCCGACCGCTTCCGTTTCGACGGCACCGGCTACTACCTGAAGTCGACCGACGAGATGTACGCCGTCGACTCCTCGGACGCCTGGCAGGAGGGCTGCGCCAACACCCTCCTGATCGCCGAGATGGTCGACACCACCGGCATGTTCGAGGCCAAGAACCTCATGCCGAAGTTCGACATCCCCGAGGGCTACACCGAGGTCACCTGGTTCAAGGAGGAGGTGCGGCGCGGCATGGAGCGCCGCTTCCCGGGCGGCGTCCCCGACGATCGCCAGAAGCAGGCGGACTACGAGATGGACGTCATCATCCAGATGGGGTTCCCGGGCTACTTCCTCGTGGTCGCCGACTTCATCATGTGGGCCAAGAACAACGGCATCGCGGTCGGCCCCGGCCGAGGCTCCGCGGCCGGTTCGATCGTCGCCTACGCCATGGGCATCACCGACCTCGACCCGATCCCGCACGGCCTGATCTTCGAGCGGTTCCTCAACCCCGAGCGCGTCTCCATGCCCGATGTCGACATCGACTTCGACGAGCGTCGGCGCGTCGAGGTGATCCGGTACGTGACGGAGAAGTACGGCGCCGACAAGGTCGCCATGATCGGCACCTACGGCAAGATCAAGGCCAAGAACGCGATCAAGGACTCCGCGCGCGTGCTGGGTTACCCGTACGCGATGGGCGACCGCCTCACCAAGGCCATGCCCGCCGACGTCCTCGGCAAGGGCATCGACCTCGACGGCATCACCAACCCCTCGCACCCGCGCTACAGCGAGGCCGGCGAGATCAGGTCGATGTACGAGAACGAACCGGACGTGAAGAAGGTCATCGACACCGCCAAGGGCGTCGAGGGCCTGGTCCGGCAGATGGGTGTGCACGCGGCCGGCGTGATCATGTCCAGCGAGCCCATCGTCGACCACGCCCCGATCTGGGTACGGCACACCGACGGCGTGACGATCACGCAGTGGGACTACCCGCAGTGCGAGTCGCTCGGCCTGCTGAAGATGGACTTCCTGGGCCTGCGCAACCTCACGATCATGGACGACGCCATCAAGATGGTGAAGGCCAACAAGGGCATCGACCTGGAGATGCTCGCCCTCCCGCTGGACGACCCCAAGACCTTCGAACTGCTCTGCCGCGGTGACACCCTCGGTGTCTTCCAGTTCGACGGCGGCCCCATGCGCTCGCTGCTCCGCCAGATGCAGCCCGACAACTTCGAGGACATCTCCGCCGTCTCGGCCCTCTACCGGCCGGGCCCGATGGGCATGAACTCGCACATCAACTACGCGGAACGCAAGAACGGCCGCCAGGAGATCACGCCGATCCACAAGGAGCTGGAGGAGCCGCTCCAAGAGGTCCTCGCGGTCACCTACGGCCTGATCGTTTACCAGGAGCAGGTGCAGAAGGCCGCCCAGATCATCGCCGGGTACTCCCTCGGCGAGGCCGACATCCTCCGCCGCGTGATGGGCAAGAAGAAGCCCGACGAACTGGCGAAGAACTTCACCATCTTCCAGGCCGGCGCCCAGAAGAACGGCTACAGCGACGAGGCGATCCAGGCCCTGTGGGACGTACTGGTCCCCTTCGCCGGCTACGCCTTCAACAAGGCCCACTCCGCCGCGTACGGACTGGTCTCCTACTGGACCGCGTACCTCAAGGCCAACTACCCGGCCGAGTACATGGCCGCGCTGCTCACCTCCGTCAAGGACGACAAGGACAAGTCGGCGGTCTACCTCAACGAGTGCCGGCGCATGAAGATCAAGGTGCTCCCGCCGAACGTCAACGAGTCGGAGCACAACTTCGCCGCCCAGGGCGACGACGTCATCCTCTTCGGGCTCGAAGCCGTGCGCAACGTCGGTACCAACGTGGTCGAGTCGATCATCCGCAGCCGCAAGGCCAAGGGGAAGTACGCCTCCTTCCCCGACTACCTCGACAAGGTCGAGGCGGTCGCCTGCAACAAGCGCACCACGGAGTCGCTGATCAAGGCGGGCGCGTTCGACACCATGGGGCACACCCGCAAGGGCCTCACCGCGCACTTCGACTCGATGATCGACAACGTGGTCGCGGTCAAGCGCAAGGAGGCCGAGGGCCAGTTCGACCTCTTCGGCGGGATGGGCGAGGCGGACGCCAGTGAGCCCGGCTTCGGACTCGACGTGGAGTTCACCACCGACGAGTGGGACAAGACCTATCTGCTCGCCCAGGAGCGGGAGATGCTCGGTCTGTATGTCTCCGACCACCCGCTCTTCGGCCTGGAGCACGTGCTGTCCGACAAGGCCGACGCGGGCATCGCCCAACTCACCGGCGGTGAGCACGCCGACGGCGCGGTCGTCACCATCGGCGGCATCATCTCGGGCCTCCAGCGCAAGATGACCAAGCAGGGCAACGCCTGGGCGATCGCCACCGTCGAGGACCTCGCCGGCTCCATCGAGTGCATGTTCTTCCCGGCGACGTACCAGCTGGTGTCGACCCAACTCGTCGAGGACGCCGTGGTGTTCGTCAAGGGCCGCCTCGACAAGCGCGAGGACGTGCCCCGGCTGGTGGCGATGGAGCTCCAGGTCCCCGACCTGTCCAACGCCGGTACCAACGCGCCCGTGACCCTCACCATCCCGGCGCTGAAGGTCACCCCGCCGATGGTCAGCAGGCTCGGTGAGATCCTCAGCCATCACAAGGGGGAGAGCGAGGTCCGCATCAGGCTCCAGGGGCCCAGCAAGACCACGGTCCTCAGGCTGGACCGGCACCGGGTGAAGCCGGACCCGGCGCTCTTCGGCGACCTGAAGGTGCTGCTCGGACCGTCCTGCCTGGCGGGCTGAGCGAGCCGGGCGGCACCGGCCATGCAGAGGGGCGCACTCCTGACGGGGTGCGCCCCTCTGTGTGCTGGGTCTCAACAACCCTTTATGCAGATGTCAGTTGTGGCCGAAGCTTTTCTGCCGCCCCTTGCGGGCCACGTCGCCGGGGGTCACCTGCGGGGCATGCTGCTCGGTCGGCGTCTCCATCGAGGAGTGCTGGGGCTCCTGCCCGGCACGCTCGGTCTGCGACGGCTTTCGGTTCTGCTTCTTGTTCTTGGCCATGGTGTTGCCTCCTGTGGGGATCTAGGGGCCAGGGCCGGGACCAGATTCACATAGGCTGACAACAGGCGCATTTCGGATAATTACCGTCTGTGACAGGGGATGTCGCCGGGCAATGCCCCGAAACGCCACGCCGAAGATCGAGTTCCGGCCGTTAACCCTCGCGTGGTCGGGCAGACTCGAAGGAAGCCCGAAGCAAACCTCCCGGAAAGAGGGTGGATCGCGTGGACCGCTGCATCGTCCTGGTGGACGCCGGGTATCTGCTGGGGGCCGCCGCCAGTCTCCTTGCCGGGGAGCCCTCCCGTTCCCGTATCACCGTCGATCACGCCGCCCTCGTGCAGGGGCTGCGCGACCGGGCCGAGTCCGACACCGAACGGCCCCTGCTGCGCATCTACTGGTTCGACGGCGCCCCCGACCGCGTCCCGCAGCCCGAGCACCGCAGACTGCGGGTGATGCCCCGGGTCACCGTCCGGCTCGGCGCCCTGACCCGCAGCGACGGACGCTGGGCCCAGAAGGGCGTGGACGCCGCCATGCACGCCGAGCTCACCGAGCTGGCCCGCAACCGCGCCTGCTCCGACATCGTGCTCGTCACCGGCGACGGGGACCTGCTGCCGGGCATGATGGCAGCCAAGGAGCACGGGGTCGCCGTACACCTGTGGGCCGTGCAGGCCGCCGACGGGGACTACAACCAGTCGGAGGACCTGGTCGCCGAGGCGGACGAGCGGCGGGTGCTGGACCGCGCGTGGATCACCAAGGCCGTCCGCGCGAAGGAGCTCGGCGGGATCTGCGCGCCGCAGCCCGTGCCGCGGCCCGAGATCGCCGCGATCCTGTCGGCGCCGCTGCCCGAGTCCGCGCTCTCGCAGGCGCCCGAGCGGCCCGCGGAGGAGAGCGAGCACGCCCCGGCGGCCGCCTCGGAGAACGGCACGCAGGAGCGGGTGCCGGCGCCGAAGGGCGTACCGACGCCCAAGGACCTCGCCGCGCTGCGGGCCCACGGTGCCCAGCAGCCCGCCCAGCACCCCGCGAGCGCCACTCTGCGCTGGTCCTCCGACAAGGGCTGGGTCGACCGGCCCAGTGGTGCCGCCGAGCCGCCGGAGGTCGCCTCCATGCCGACGCTCGCGCAGCTGACCACGGCGGAGCAGCGGTGGGCCGACCGGGAGGAGGACATCACCACGGTCGGCGGCGACCCCTTCGAGGTGGGCCAGGTCTTCGCGCGGCGCTGGATGGAGCGGCTCGGTGACCAGGCGCATCTGCAGCGGCTGTCCGGGATGTACCCGCGGGTGCCGCACCGGATCGACGGGGAACTGCTCCGGTACGCGGCCCGGTTCGGGCTGCTCGCGCACAAGGACGACCAGATCGACGAGCACGACCGTTATGCGATCCGGGCCGGCTTCTGGCGGGAGATCGATGTGCGGACGGCCGCGGAGCACGCTCCCGCCGGGGAGTGAAACGGCACATACACCGCCCCAAGGGCGAGCAAAGCTCCCCGACCCCGTAGTCTCGTCCTTTGTGAGTACGCGCGCTGCACCGGCACTTCGACACCGTGGTGATGTCGTGTGTGCGGTGCGCGGACTGACCAAGACCTATCCCGCGGTGCGCGGGCGGCGCGGGACGCCGGCGACGCCCGAGGTACGGGCCACCGACGACGTACGGCTGGACATCCGCCGCGGTGAGATCTTCGGGCTGCTCGGGCCGAACGGCGCCGGGAAGACCACGCTCGTACGGCAGCTCACCGGTCTGATGCGGCCCGACCGCGGCAGCGTGGAGATCCTCGGGCACGACATCGTGCGCCACCCGGACCGGGCCTCGCGGATCCTCGCCTACCTCGGTCAGGAGTCCACCGCCCTCGACGAGCTCACCGTCTCCCTCGCCGCCGAGACCACCGGTCGGCTGCGCGGCCTGGAGGCCAGGAAGGCGCGGGCCGAGCGGGACGCCGTACTCGACGAGCTGGGGCTCACGCCGATCGCCGGGCGGCCGCTGAAGAAGCTGTCCGGCGGGCAGCGGCGGCTCGCCTGCTTCGCGTCGGCGCTCGTGGGGGAGCGGCCGCTGCTCGTGCTCGACGAGCCGACCACCGCGATGGACCCCGTGGCGCGGCGCGCGGTGTGGTCCGCCGTGGACCGGCGGCGGGCCGAACGCGGCACGACCGTGCTGCTCGTCACCCACAACGTCATCGAGGCGGAGACGGTCCTGGACCGGGTCGCCGTCCTCGACCAGGGCCGGGTGATCGCCTGCGACACACCCACCGGCCTCAAGCAACAGGTGGCGGGCGAGGTCCGCGTCGACCTCGTGTGGCGCGAGGCGGCCCCGCTGCACGTGCCCGAGGTCGCCGCGCTCCTGGACCGGGCCGTGGCCGCCGGACGCCGCTGGACGCTGCGGCTCGCCCCCGAGGAGGCGCGCGCGGTCGTCGCCACCGTCACCGGCGGGGCCGCGTTCGCCGCGCTGGACGACTTCACGCTCGCCACGCCCAGCCTGGAGGACGTGTACCTCGCGTTGGGCGGGGCCGCGCAGCAGGGACTGGTGAAGGCTTGAGCACTTTGAGTACGCGGACGGCCCTGTCCGTACGTCACAGGGCGAGTGCCGGAGCGAAGAGGAGCTGAGCCACGTGAGTGTCGTACCCGCCGAGGCTCTGCAAGGTGGCGCGCCGGCCGTCGAGGAGACGGGCCGGGGCGCGGCCGCCGAGCTCGGGCCGCGCGCGCGGCTGTGGCCGTCGCTGGCGGCCGTGTACCGGGCGCAGCTGTCCCGCGCGCGGGTCGCCCGCATCCCGCTGCTGTTCGTGGCGACCTTCCAGTCGATCGGGATCATGATCCTGATGCGGGGGGTCGTGGACGGCGGGGACGAGGCGCAGTCCGTGGTCGCCGGGGCGTCCGTGCTGGTCGTGGCCTTCGTCGCGCTCAATCTGCTCGCGCAGTACTTCGGGCAGCTGCGGGCCAGCGGAGGGCTCGACCACTACGCCACCCTGCCGGTGCCGCCCGCCGCAGTGGTGCTCGGCGCCGCGGGCGCGTACGCCTCCTTCACCGTGCCCGGGACCGTGGTGACCGCCGTTTTCGGGTGTGTGCTGTTCGGGCTGCCGCTGGCGCACCTGTGGGTGCTGGTGGCGGTCATTCCGCTGGCGGGAGCCGCTCTGGCGGGCCTCGGTGCGGCCCTCGGACTGCTCGCGCCCCGGCCCGAGCTGGCCACCCTGCTGGGACAGCTCGGGATGTCCGCCGCGCTGCTGCTCGGGGTGCTGCCCGCCGACCGGATGCCCGAGGTGGTGCGGTTCGCCCGGGACCTGCTGCCGTCGACCTACGGCGTCGAGGCCTTCGCCCGGACCTTCGGGCCGCATCCCGACTGGGCCTTCGTGCTCGGCGACCTCGCCGTGTGCGGGTGCGTGGGAGTGGTCTCGCTGGCCGTCGCCACCTGGGCCTATCGCCGGGCGGCCGTCCGGTGACGCGCCGCACAGGCGGGCCTGGCACGATGTCAGGGTGACCGCTCCGTTGACGCCTCCTCCGCCGCCGCACGAACCGTCCTCGCACGAACCGTCCTCGCACGATGCCTGGCAGGCCCCCGGTGCCGCCTACGCGGCTCCTGCCGAACCCCGGTACGGGCACGGCGGGCCCGGGATGAAGACCGAGCTGCTGGAAGGCACGGTGATCATGGTCGCCGTGGCGCTCGCCGGAGCGCTGCTCGGGGTGCTGTGGTGGTGGCTGGCTCCGCATGTGCCGCTGGTCGGGGACGTGGACGAGCGGGGGAACTGGGTCGTCTATCTCAAGGACACCGAGGGGGAGCAGGCGGTCGGGGTGGACGGGACGCTCACCCTGCTGGCCCTGGCCTTCGGTTTCGTGAGCGCGCTCGCCGTGTTCCTGTGGCGGCGGCGGGGCGGGGTGCCGCTGGTCGTGGGGCTGGCCGTCGGGGGAGTGCTGGGATCCCTGCTCGCCTGGCGGGTGGGGACGTGGCTCGGGCCCACGTCCGACGTGATCGCCCATGCGAAGGCCGTGGGCAAGGGCGTCACGTTCTCCGCGCCGCTGAAGCTGGGGGCGAAGGGGGCGTTGCTCGCCTGGTCCTTCGCCGGCCTCGTCGTGCATCTGGGGCTCACGGCGCTGTTCGGGCCCCGGGATCCCGAGTCGGCGTACGGGGCCGCGGCCCCGGGGGACGGGTACGGAACGCCCGCGCAGTAGGGGCTCCGAAGGGGCCCCGTCCTCGAAGGCGGGACGGGGCCGAATGACCTGGGCCGGAGTCGGCCCCCTACGCCGGGCGGCTGCCGTGGTTCGAGCGGCCCTTCTTCGTGCGCCACCTGCGCTTGCGCGTTCTCTTCGACATACCCCTTCTGCTTAGTCCAGGAAGGGGCCCTCGTCGAGGGGTCACGCGCGGGCGATGGGCGCCAGGACCGCGTTCGTGAGATCGGCCAGGTCCTTCGGCGCGAGTTCCACCTCCAGGCCCCGGCGGCCCGCCGAGACACAGATCGTGTCGTGGGCGGAGGCGGACGCGTCCAGGACCGTGGGCAGCTTCTTGCGCTGGCCCAGCGGGGAGATGCCGCCCCGGACATAGCCCGTGGTGCGTTCCGCGAGGGTCGGGTCGGCCATCGCCGCCCGCTTGCCGCCCGCGGCCGTCGCCAGGGCCTTCAGGTCCAGGGAGCCCGCCACCGGGACCACCGCCACCGTCAGCGCGCCGTCCACGTCCGCCACCAGCGTCTTGAAGACGCGCTCCGGGGAGACTCCCATCGCCTCGGCCGCCTCCTCGCCGTAGGAGGGATGGGCGGGGTCGTGGTCGTAGGCGTGCACGGTGAAGGAAACGCCCGCGGTGGTCAGGGCCACGGTCGCGGGGGTGCCGCCCTGCTGCTGCTTCTTCGACTTCTTCGCCATCTGACGGGTTCCGGCCTCAGTTCAGACTCGTCGGGCCGCGCGTCAGTTCCGACGCCGGCAACGACGGCAGATTACGGATGATCGCCGTCTCCGCGCGCAGGATTTTCAGTTCGTCGCGCAGCCGGGACGCGGTGTCGGGGGCCTGGAGCAGGCGCTGCTTGGTGGGGATGTCGAGCATCACCGCGGCCGCCACCAGGTACGAGACCACCGAGGGTTCGTCCGGGAGGTCCGCGCCGGACGACAGGGAGCGTTCCCTCGCTCCCGCCAGGCGCTTCTGGTACTGGCGGAATGCCCGCAGTACGCCCTCCGCCAGGGGCCCGGACTCGTCGCCCGGCTCCTCCGGCAGCTCTTCCAGTTCGGCCGTCAGATAGGGGCCCGAGGCGTCGACGGACAGCAGCCGGACCCGGGTCGTGCCCGTCGCCAGGACCTCGAAGGTGCCGTCGGGCCGTTCCCGGATCGTCGCCGCGTCCGCGACACAGCCGACCGAGTGGAACGCCTGGACAGGGTCGTCGCCGAAGCCGGCCCCGGGGCCGCTGTCGGGCACGGCCGTCCGGTCCGGCAGGCCGGGGGCGCTGGGCGCCACCTCGTGGCCGTCCCGGATCGCCACGACGGCGAACCGGCGCGGTTCCTCCTCGGGCGTCTTCAGCAGTTCGCGCATCATGGCGCGATAGCGCTCCTCGAAGACGTTGAGAGGAAGCACGAGCCCCGGGAACAGCACAGAGTTCAGGGGGAAGAGCGGGAGCCGCACGGTGGTCACGGCGCCAAAGCCTAATGGCCCGCGGAGCGGACTCGTCCCCCGTGCCCACTTCGTGGATGGATCAGGGCGTGCCGCCGGACCTCCTCCCGGACCTCCAGGAAGCGGCCCAGCGGGTCCTCGGCCTCCCGGCCCCACGGGAACGAGGTCGCGTACGGGCCGAGCATGCGCAGCTGCTCCAGGGCGTCCTGCCAGCGGCCCAGACGCACCAGCACGTAGACCAGCTTGTTGCGGATCTCGGCGGGCCAGGGGTCGGCCGGCGCGAACGTGGCGGACAGCTCGATCGCCCGGTCGGCTGCCGCGTCCAGCCGCTCGCGCGGCACCGCGTCGGAGCCCGCCTCGGTCAGACACGCGAGGGCGGCCCGCGCGGGCAGCGCCTGGATCAGGGAGCCGGGCGGGGCGTCCTGAGCGGCCCGGTCGGCGAAGTCGAAGCACTCGCGGTGCGAGCCGCGCCAGGACGTCGCCAGATAGCGCAGGGCGGCGACATGGCAGCCGTAGTGCAGCGGGGCGCGCCTGAGGGCCGCCTCCCACAGTTCCCCGAAGTAGGTGTGCCCGGCCTGGGAGCCGCGTGCGTGGTCCAGGGCGATCCGCCACGGCACCGGGTCCCGGTCCTCGCCGCGCGCCGCGGCCGTGATCAGCGGGCTCACCTCGCGCAGCAGCTCCGCGCGGGCCGGCGAGTCCCACACCCGGTCCACCGCGAGCTGGGCGCCGAGCAGCAGCTGGTCCGGGTCGTGCGGGGCTTCGGCGCGCCAGGCGTCGTACCACTCGGGGCGGGAGCGGGCGAACGCGGAGAGCCGCCGGACGTACCGGTCGCGCAGTTCCCAGGCGGCGCTCTCGCGGGTCATGCGGAGCAGCTCGGCCGCTCGCCCGTGCGTGCCCTGACCGGCGGCGACCAGCGCGGGTCCGAGCCGGTCGTCAGGCGCGTCGAGCAGCACCTCGTCGTCGGCGGACAGTCCGCCGGTGAGGTACGGGGGCATCCGCGTCGCACGGATGAAGGGGGGCAGCAGAGCCATGGTGTCGACCATTGAAAGTCCGACGGCGAAGGCTGCGCCAGTGCGAACGTGCAATTCATGGAAAGTTGTACGCCGCGGGGTCAAGGGACCTTAAAAAGGTGACCGTTGAACAACTCTCTGACCTGCTGTCTCACCGGTCCCACCCGGTGCCCTGCCGAATTCTTCACAGGGCCCGTCAGCTCCGCCGCAGCAGCCTCGTGGCCCCCGCCGCCACGGTGGTCGCCAGGACCCAGCCGAGGAGGACCATCGCCGCCGCCAACCACTGCCAGCCGCCGCGCAACTGCCAGAAACCGACCTGCCCCAGGTCGATCACCGGAAGCAGCAGGTCGAGGGCGAACAGGGCGGGATTCCAGGCGGGATGGTCGCCGCCCTTGAGCGGCGGATGGCTCGCGTGTGCGAACGCCACGGAGCTCGCCGCCCACAGCACCGCCATCCATACGGCGGCCCGCCCCGGCCGGTACCCGTAGGCGACCGTCCAATCCTGCACGTACCCCCACAGCTTGGCGGCCGGCGGCAGGCTCTCGCGGCGCCGGCGCTGCTTGGCGAGCAGCACCTCGCGCGCGTCCTCGTCCTCGCCGCCGGCCCGCAGCACGGCGGCGAGCCTCTCGTACGGCTCCGGGTTGTACTCGGCGGTCGCGGCCGCCACCCACTCCAGCCGCTCTGCGAGCGGGAAGGGGCCGTGGGGCACGAGGTTCTCGTAGGCGAAGCCGCCCATGTGCAGATTGCCGGGCCCCGGCCAGGCGCTCGCCCGGTCCACGAGGTTGCCCACGCGCGCGCCCGACAGCACCACCTTGCCGCGCTGCGGCTTCTCGCCGAGGAAGCGCAGCTCGGGCGCCTGGATGCGGCGCAGCGACAGCTCCTGCTCGTCGGTGAAGACGAAGCGGGCCCGCTCCAGGTCCACGGCGTCCCCGAACCGCCCGTCGTCCAGCCGCACCCCGCCCTGGCACTCGAAGCGCTGGATGCGCGTCCCGCGCGCGGGGGTCGCCCCGCTCAGCATGGAGGCGCCGACGCCCGCGGGCGTCAGGTACAGCGTGCGCTCCACGGTCAGCTGCGGGGCGTTCAGCGCGAGCCGGGTGTACGGGTTGGTCAGCCGGGCGCCGCGCAGGCTCAGCGAGACGCCGATCGTCGCGCTGCGCAGGCTCAGCTCGCCGTGCGACTCCAGGAGCTCGGCCTGGAGGTCCTGGCCCACGGTCATGCCGTCGGCGGCGATGGAGCGGCCGCTGCGGTCGCGGTAGACGATCGCCTGGTTCATCAGCAGGTCCGTGCCGATGTGCGCGTCGGTCAGCCGTACGCCGTTGTGGAACCGGCAGCGCGGAAGATGCAGATCGCCCTCCGTGTGCACCCGGGCGGCCTCCAGGCGCGGCACCGAGCAGTTCACGAACCGCGCGGTGGTGAAACGGGCCTCCGGCAGCAGGATCTCCCGCTCGAAGCGGCAGCTCTTCAACTCCATGTACGGCACCACGGTGCCGCCCGCGAGGTCCAGGGTGCCGCTGATCTGCACGCCGGTGAGCTTCAGGGACGACACCCGGCCCGCGAGCGCGGGCGGACCGTCCAGGAGCAGCCAGCACACGATCCGGGCGCGGACCGTCCGCTCGGGGCCCCAGGGGTGTCCGCCGTGCGGATCGTCGACGACGGTGTCGCCGCTGCTCAGGTCGTACGTGGTGCCGTTGCGGAAGGCCTGCCACATGCCGGCCTCGGCGGCGGTCAGATCGTCCGGCAGGTCTCCGCTCCGGATGCCGGCCCCCTCGGTCACGGTTCTTCCAGCTCCTTGCGGCTCGTGAGATTCGTACAACCGTTCATGCCCGTTGAGTAACGCCCCGAACGCTAGACGTGAAGGGGATCTTCCGGGTTGCGTATCAGCCATTGGAATGCGCGAACAGGGCCTGATGCGGGTCTGCGAGAATTGACGCGTGATCTCCCGAATCGATCTGCGCGGCGACGCCCTCCCCGAGGGCCCCGCCCTGCGCGACCTGCTGCCCCGAGCCGACTTCGACGTCTCGGCCGCCCTGGAGAAGGTGCGTCCGATCTGCGAGGCCGTGCATCATCGGGGCGACGCGGCGCTGATCGACTTCGCGGAGAAGTTCGACGGCGTGCGGCTGGAGCGGGTGCGGGTGCCCGCCGAGGCCCTCACGCGCGCGTTGGAGGAGCTCGACCCGGGCGTACGGGCGGCCCTGGAGGAGTCCATCCGCCGCGCCCGTCTCGTCCACCGCGAACAGCGCCGGACGAACCACACGACCCAGGTCGTGCCCGGCGGCAGCGTGACCGAGAAATGGGTGCCGGTCGACCGGGTCGGGCTGTACGCGCCCGGCGGCCGGTCGGTCTACCCGTCTTCCGTGATCATGAACGTGGTGCCGGCGCAGGAGGCGGGCGTGCCCTCCATCGCGCTCGCCTCGCCCGCCCAGGAAGAGTTCGGCGGCCTCCCGCACCCGACGATCCTCGCCGCGTGCGCGCTGCTCGGCGTCGACGAGGTCTACGCCGCCGGTGGCGCGACCGCCGTCGCGATGTTCGCGTACGGCACCGAGTCCTGCCCGGCCGCCACCATGGTCACCGGCCCCGGCAACATCTGGGTCGCCGCCGCCAAGCGCTACTTCACCGGGAAGATCGGCATCGACGCCGAGGCCGGCCCGACCGAGATCGCGGTCCTCGCGGACTCCTCCGCCGATCCGGTGCACGTGGCCTCCGACCTGATCAGCCAGGCCGAGCACGACCCGCTGGCCGCGGCCGTCCTGGTCACCGACTCCGTCGAACTCGCGGACGCCGTCGAGAAGGAGCTGGAGCCGCAGGTCGCGGCCACCCGGCACATCGAGGACCGGATCGTGCCCGCCCTGAAGGGCAGGCAGTCCGCGATCGTCCTCGTCGACGGCATCGACGAGGGCCTCAGGGTCGTCGACGCGTACGGCGCCGAGCACCTGGAGATCCAGACGGCCGACGCCGCCGCGGTCGCCGACCGGGTCCGCAACGCCGGTGCGATCTTCGTCGGCCCCTGGTCCCCCGTGTCCCTCGGCGACTACGCCGCCGGGTCCAACCACGTCCTGCCCACCGGCGGCTGCGCCTGCCACTCCTCGGGCCTGTCCGTCCAGTCCTTCCTGCGCGGCATCCACATCGTCGACTACACGAAGGACGCGCTCGCGGACGTGGCGCACCACGTGGTCACGCTGGCGGAGGCGGAGGACCTGCCGGCCCACGGGGCGGCGGTCAAGGCACGTTTCGGCGGAGCCGAACAATGGATGCGCGACTGGAAGGTTCCCGAGAGCAAGTGACCGGCATCGACGATCTCCCCGTACGGGACGAGCTGCGCGGCAAGTCCCCCTACGGCGCGCCCCAGTTGGACGTCCCGGTCCGGCTGAACACCAACGAGAACCCCTACCCGCTGCCCGAGCCGCTGGTCGAGCGCATCACCGAGCGCGTCCGGGCGGCCGCCCGCGACCTCAACCGCTACCCGGACCGGGACGCGGTCGAGTTGCGCACCCAGCTGGCCAAGTACCTGACGGGCGCGTCCGGGTACGAGGTGGGCCTCGCCAACGTCTGGGCGGCGAACGGCTCCAACGAGGTCATCCAGCAACTGCTCCAGACCTTCGGCGGGCCGGGCCGTACGGCGATCGGCTTCGAGCCGTCGTACTCGATGCACGCGCTCATCGCGCGCGGCACCGGCACGGGCTGGATCTCGGGCCCCCGGAACGAGGACTTCACCATCGACGTCGAGGTAGCCGCGCAGGCGATCGCCTCGCAGAAGCCCGACGTCGTCTTCATCACCACCCCCAACAACCCCACGGGCAACGCGGTCCCGCCCGGGACGGTCCTCGCGCTCTACGAGGCCGCGCAGGCCGCGAAGCCCTCCATGGTCGTGGTCGACGAGGCGTACATCGAGTTCAGCCACGGCGACTCGCTGCTGCCGCTGCTCGAAGGACGGCCGAATCTCGTCGTCTCCAGGACGATGTCGAAGGCGTTCGGGGCGGCCGGCCTGCGCCTCGGCTACCTGGCCGCGCACCCGGCGGTCGTGGACGCCGTCCAGCTCGTACGGCTGCCCTACCACCTGTCGGCCGTCACGCAGGCGACCGCGCTGGCCGCCCTGGAGCACACCGACACGCTGCTCAAGTACGTCGAGCAGCTGAAGGCCGAGCGGGACCGGCTGGTGAGCGAGCTGCGCGCGATCGGCTTCGAGGTCGTGGAGTCGGACGCGAACTTCGTGCAGTTCGGGCTCTTCGACGGCCCCGGGGGCTCGCACGCGGCCTGGCAGAAGATCCTCGACCGGGGTGTCCTGGTCCGGGACAACGGCATTCCGGGGTGGCTGCGGGTCTCCGCCGGAACCCCCGAAGAGAACGACGCGTTCCTCGACGCGGTCCGTGACTTGCAGTGTCTTGTGGGGGACACCCCCACACCCCCGAAGGAGCAGAGCACATGAGCCGCGTAGGACGCGTGGAACGAGTGACCAAGGAGACCTCGGTCCTGGTCGAGATCGATCTCGACGGGTCCGGGAAGGTCGAGGTGGCGACGGGCGTCGGCTTCTACGACCACATGCTCGACCAGCTCGGCCGGCACGGTCTGTTCGACCTGACCGTGAAGACCGAGGGCGACCTGCACATCGACTCGCACCACACCATCGAGGACACCGCCCTCGCCCTGGGCGCCGCCTTCAAGCAGGCGCTCGGCGACAAGGTGGGCATCTACCGCTTCGGCAACTGCACGGTCCCCCTGGACGAGTCCCTCGCCCAGGTGACCGTGGATCTGTCAGGCCGCCCCTACCTCGTGCACACCGAGCCCGAGAACATGGCGCCGATGATCGGCGAGTACGACACCACGATGACCCGGCACATCCTGGAGTCCTTCGTGGCCCAGGCGCAGATCGCCCTGCACGTGCACGTGCCGTACGGGCGCAACGCCCACCACATCGTGGAGTGCCAGTTCAAGGCGCTGGCCCGGGCCCTGCGCTACGCCTCCGAGCGCGACCCGCGCGCGGCCGGCATCCTCCCCTCCACGAAGGGCGCGCTGTGACCGGCCTGTCGACCCTCCTGATCGTCGTCGGCCTCTTCCTGGCCGGCGGCATCTACTCCTTCGTCAAGCAGCAGATGCCCAAGGGCCTCATCGTGCTGCTCTCCATCGCCGCCGCCCTGTGTCTCGTCGCCGGTGTCGTGAGGCTGGAGGTGTGGAATTGAGCGCTCCGACTTCGAAGAAGGTCGTCGTCTTCGACTACGGCTTCGGCAATGTGAGGTCAGCCGAGCGCGCCCTCGCGCGCGCGGGGGCCGAGGTCGAGATAACGCGCGACTACGACAGGGCCATGAACGCCGACGGCCTGCTGGTGCCGGGCGTCGGCGCCTTCGCCGCCTGCATGAAGGGCCTGCACGAGGCTCGCGGTGACTGGATCATCGACCGCCGGCTGTCCGGCGGGCGCCCGGTCATGGGCATCTGCGTCGGCATGCAGATCCTCTTCGCGCGCGGCATCGAGCACGGCGTGCAGACCGAGGGCCTCGACGAGTGGCCCGGCTCGGTCGAGCCGCTGAAGGCCGACATCGTGCCCCACATGGGCTGGAACACCGTCGACGCACCGGCCGGCTCCCAGCTGTTCGCCGGCCTGGACGCCGACGCCCGCTTCTACTTCGTGCACTCCTACGCCGTCCACGACTGGTCCCTGGAGACGCACAACCCGTCGATGCAGGCGCCGCGCGTGACCTGGTCGACACACGGCAAGCCCTTCGTGGCCGCCGTGGAGAACGGCGCCCTGTGGGCCACGCAGTTCCACCCCGAGAAGTCCGGCGACGCCGGTGCGCAGCTGCTGAAGAACTGGATCGGAACCCTGTGATGCCCTCGAAGCACTCCCGGCTCGAACTCCTGCCCGCCGTCGACGTGCGCGACGGCCAGGCCGTCCGCCTCGTGCACGGCGAGTCCGGGACCGAGACCTCGTACGGCTCCCCCCTGGAGGCGGCCCTGTCCTGGCAGCGGGCGGGCGCCGAGTGGCTGCACCTGGTCGACCTGGACGCGGCGTTCGGCACCGGCGACAACCGGGAGCTGGTCCGGCAGGTCACCGAGGCCATGGACATCAAGGTGGAGCTGTCCGGCGGCATCCGCGACGACGCCTCGCTGGCCGCCGCCCTCGCCACCGGCTGCACCCGGGTGAACCTGGGTACGGCCGCGCTGGAGAGCCCGGAGTGGGTCGCCAAGGTCATCGCCGAGCACGGCGACAAGATCGCGGTGGGTCTCGACGTACGCGGGACGACCCTCAAGGGCCGCGGCTGGACCAGCGAGGGCGGCGACCTCTACGAGGCGCTGGAGCGGCTCGACAAGGAGGGCTGCGCCCGGTACGTCGTCACCGACATCGCCAAGGACGGCACGCTCCAGGGTCCCAACCTGGAGCTGCTGCGCAACGTCTGCGCCGCGACCGACCGCCCGGTCGTGGCCTCCGGCGGGGTGTCCTCGCTGGACGACCTGCGGGCCATCGCCGAACTGGTCCCGCTCGGTGTCGAGGGCTCCATCGTCGGGAAGGCGCTGTACGCGAAGGCGTTCACCCTGGAAGAGGCTTTGGAGGCGGTGGCTCAGTGAGCGATCTGCGACGCGTCACGACCGGTGCGCCCTGGGAGGACACCTTCGGGTACTCCCGGGCGGTGGAACTGCCGAACGGCCTGGTGCTGGTCTCCGGCTGCACCTCGGTGGTGGACGGTGAGATCGTCGCGGGCGATCCCTACGAGCAGACCGTCAACTCCTTCAACGTCGCGTTCGCGGCACTGAAGGAGCTGGGGCTCGGCCGGGACGACGTGGTGCGCACGCGCCTGTACATCACCCACGCCCGGGACGTCGAGGAGGTCGGACGCGCTCACAAGGAGCTGTTCGACGCCGTCCGGCCCGCCGCATCCATGATCATCGTCTCCGGCTTCGTGGACCCCAGCCTGGTCGTCGAGGTCGAGGTGGAGGCGTTCCGAGGAGACACCGCAGCATGACCCTCGCCGTACGAGTCATCCCCTGCCTGGACGTGGACAACGGCCGGGTCGTCAAGGGCGTCAACTTCCAGAACCTGCGCGACGCGGGCGACCCCGTCGAGATGGCCAAGGTCTACGACGCCGAGGGCGCCGACGAGCTGACGTTCCTGGACATCACCGCCTCGTCGGGCAACCGCGAGACGACGTACGACGTGGTGCGCCGCACCGCCGAGCAGGTGTTCATCCCGCTCACGGTCGGCGGCGGTGTCCGCACGGCCGAGGACGTCGACAAGCTGCTGCGGGCCGGCGCGGACAAGGTGGGCGTGAACACCGCGGCCATCGCCCGCCCCGACCTGATCCGCGAGATCGCCGAGCGGTTCGGCCGGCAGGTGCTGGTGCTGTCGGTGGACGCGCGGCGCACCGCGTCGGGTTCCTTCGAGGTGACCACGCACGGCGGCCGCCAGGGCACCGGCATCGACGCCGTCGAGTGGGCGCACCGGGCCGCCGAGCTGGGCGCCGGTGAGATCCTGCTCAACTCGATGGACGCGGACGGCACCAAGGACGGCTACGACCTGGAGATGATCGTGGCCGTCCGCAAGCACGTGACGGTGCCGCTGATCGCCTCCGGCGGCGCGGGGAAGCTGGACCACTTCCCGCCGGCCATCGGGGCGGGCGCGGACGCGGTGCTGGCGGCCTCGGTGTTCCACTTCGGCGATCTGCGGATCGGCGAGGTGAAGGAGACGCTGCGGGGGGCGGGGCATCCCGTTCGCTGAACGGCGTCCCCCGCGAACAAGTCCACGTCACGGCTTTCCGCGGTGACGAACAGGTGGGCCCCGACCTGGAGTCCCTGTACCGCCGCTACCTCGACGAGCGGCCCACTTGGAGCGCTGAGTGGAACGGGGCCGCCTCGGACAGCGAGCGCGAGAACGTCGCGCTGCACAAGTACGGCTTCCCGTTCCGGGTCTGATCCCCGCTGATCCGTTCCGCCGCCGACTCCCGCTCCGCGTCCGAGAGGGTCCCACCCGTGACCGCCACCGCCGCCACGCCCACGGCCGACGTCGTCGACATCCCCGCCCACCGCGACGGCAACGTCCTGCGCTGGCTCGCCGCCTACACCGCCTCGATGACCGGCGACAGCGTCTACTACATCGCCCTGTCCTGGGCGGCCGTCCAGTCCGGCACGCCCGCGCAGGCAGGCGTGGTGATGTCGGTCAGCGCGCTGCCGCGGGCAGTGCTGATGCTCGGCGGAGGAGTGATCGCCGACCGGCTGGGCCCGCGCAGAGTCGTCATCGGCAGTGACGCGGTGCGCTGCGCGGCCGTGCTCGCGGTGGCGGCGCTGCTGTTCCTCACCAGCCCCGGCCTGTGGCCGCTGGCTCTGCTGGGCCTCGTCTTCGGGACCGTCGACGCCGTGTTCATGCCGGCCGTGGGAGCCCTCCCCGCGCGCGTGACGAGCCGCGGGCAGCTCGCGCGCGTGCAGGGCATGCGAGGGCTCGGCATCCGCTTCGCGAGCGTCGTCGGCGGCCCGCTCGGCGGACTCGCGGTGGCGGCCGGGGGAGCGAAGGCCGCGTTCGTCCTAGCCGGAGTGCTGATCGCGATATCCGTGCCGCTGCTGGTCGCCGTCCGGACACGGGACCTGCCCGCCGACGACACCAAGGCCGCCGGCACCGCCTGGCACGACCTGCGCGCCGGACTGCGGTACATCCGCCGCCACCGCGTCCTCGCCCCGCTGATGCTGGCCATCGCCCGCGGCGACCTCGGCTTCGTCGGGCCGCTCAACGTCGGGCTGACCCTGCTGGCCGACGAGCGCGGCTGGGGTGCCTCCGGAATGGGCTGGGTGCTCGGCGGGTTCGGGACCGGTGCCGCCTCGCTGCTGCTCGCCGTACGCGGGCGCGTGCCACACGCCGGGCACGTGATGCCGTACGCCTGTCTCTGCGGGGCGGTCGCCATCGGCGCCCTGGCCTTCGTCCCGGGGGTCGTCGCGGCGGCCGGGGTCGCCCTGCTGATCGGACTGCTCGCCGGGCTCAGCGGCGCGCTGTGCGGGGCGCTGCTCCAGACCCAGTCCGACCCCGCCTGCCTGGGCCGGGTGACCGCCGTGTCCTCACTCGTCAGCCTCGGCTTCGCGCCGCTCAGCATGCCGCTCTCGGCCGTCGCGATCGGCGCCTGGGGCACCGGACCGGTCTTCGTGACCAGCGCGGCGGTGTGCGGGCTCGGCGGGGTGGTCGCGCTGTGCGCACCGAACCTGCGCCGCGCCGAGCTCCCCGCCTGACCCGTCAGATCCCGAGCTCCTTCGCCTCGTGCAGCTTGGCGATCGCCTCCTTGTCGCCGTCCAGCTCCACCTTGGCCGCGCTCTGCCGCCCGTACAGGAACAGCAGCAGCTCCGACGGCTCACCGGTCGCCGTCACGACCGGAGTGCCCCGGTGCGCGACCGCCGTCTGGCCGTCCGGGCGGCGCAGCACCAGACCGGTGGGGACCCCACGGCCCATCAGCCGGGCGGTGCGCTCCAGACGGGACCACAGGGTGTCCTGGAAGACCGGGTCCAGCTCGCGGGGCGTCCAGTCGGGGCGGGCCCGGCGGACGTCCTCCGTGTGGACGTAGAACTCCACCGTGTTCGACAGCTCCTCGACCTGCTTGAGCTGGAACGGCGAGAAGCGCGGCGGGCCGGTGCGGATCAGCTGGATCAGCTCTTCGTAGGGCTTCTCGGAGAACTCGGTCATCACCCGGTCCAGACGGGACGCGAGCTGCTTGATCAGCAGACCGCCGGCGGCGTCGGGACGGCGCTCGCGCACCACCACGTGCGCCGCGAGATCCCGGGTGAGCCAGCCCTGGCACAGAGTGGGGGCCTCGGGACCCTCGGCCTCCAACAGGTCGGCGAGGAGAAGTCGTTCACGCTTGGCGAAAGTCGACATGCAGTCAGCCTACGACCGCCTCCCCGGTCCGCACAGTGGACACCCCACGGTCACTGTCAGTGGCGCGCGGCACAATGGCACCCATGACCAGCACGCCCCTGCCCAGCAGCAGCCTCGACCCCGAGATCGCCGCGCGCCTCAAGCGCAGCGCCGACGGCCTCGTCCCCGCCATCGCCCAGCAGTACGACACCGGTGAGGTGCTCATGCTCGGCTGGATGGACGACGAGGCGCTGCACCGCACGCTGACCACCGGCCGCTGCACCTACTGGTCGCGCAGCCGCCGGGAGTACTGGGTCAAGGGCGACACCTCCGGCCACTTCCAGTGGGTCAAGTCCGTCGCCCTGGACTGCGACGCCGACACCGTGCTGGTCAAGGTCGACCAGGTGGGCGCCGCCTGCCACACCGGCGCGAGGACCTGCTTCGACGAGGACGTGCTCCTCAAGGACGGCGCTGATTCCGGTCCCGCCGCCTCGGATCAGTAAGGTCAGCCGCCATGGACCTCGAGACCTTCCGCAAGCTGGCCACCGACCGCCGTGTCATCCCCGTCACGCGCAAGCTCCTGGCCGACGGCGACACCCCGGTCGCCCTCTACCGCAAGCTCGCCGCCGAGCGCCCCGGCACCTTCCTGCTGGAGTCCGCGGAGAACGGCCGCTCGTGGTCCCGCTACTCCTTCGTGGGCGTGCGCTCGGCCGCGACCCTGACCGCGCGGGACGGACAGGCGCACTGGCTCGGCACCTCGCCGGTCGGCGTCCCCGTCGAGGGCGACCCGCTGGCCGCCCTGCGCGCCACCATCGAGGCCCTGCACACCCCGCACCAGGAGGGCCTGCCGCCCTTCACCGGCGGCATGGTCGGCTACCTCGGCTACGACATCGTCCGCCGGCTGGAGAAGATCGGGCCCGGCGAGCGCGACGACCTGAAGCTCCCCGAGCTGACCATGCTCCTGACCAGCGACCTCGCCGTCATGGACCACTGGGAGGGCTCGGTCCTGCTGATCGCCAACGCGATCAACCACAACGACCTCGACACCGGTGTCGACGAGGCCCACGCGGACGCGGTGGCCCGACTGGACGCCATGGAGGCGGACCTGTCCCGCGCGGTGGCCCAGCCCCCGGCGGTCCTCCCGCCCTCCGAGCTGCCCGAGTACTCCGCGCTCTGGGGCGGCCCCGACTTCCAGGAGGCCGTCGAGGACATCAAGGAGCGCATCCGGGCCGGCGAGGCCTTCCAGGTCGTCCCCTCGCAGCGCTTCGAGACACCGTGCACGGCAAGCGCGCTGGACGTCTACCGGGTCCTGAGGGCCACGAACCCCTCCCCGTACATGTACCTGTTCCGCTTCGACGGCTTCGACGTCGTGGGCTCGTCCCCCGAGGCCCTGGTCAAGGTCGAGGACGGGCACGCCATGGTGCACCCCATCGCCGGCACCCGGTGGCGCGGGGCGACTCCGCAGGAGGACCAGGCCCTCGCCGACGAACTGCTCGCCGACCCCAAGGAGCGCGCCGAGCACCTGATGCTGGTGGACCTCGGCCGCAACGACCTGGGGCGCGTCTGCGAGCCGGGCTCGGTCGAGGTGGTCGACTTCATGTCCGTCGAGCGGTACTCCCACGTGATGCACATCGTCTCCACGGTCACCGGCAAGGTCGCGCCGGGCCGTACCGCCTTCGACGTCCTGACCGCCTGCTTCCCCGCGGGCACCCTCTCCGGCGCCCCCAAGCCCCGCGCGATGCAGATCATCGACGAACTGGAGCCGTCCCGGCGCGGGTTGTACGGTGGCTGCGTCGGCTACCTCGACTTCGCGGGCGACTCCGACACCGCGATCGCCATCCGCACGGCCCTCCTGCGCGACGGCACGGCCTACGTCCAGGCCGGTGCCGGCATCGTCGCCGACTCCGACCCGGTCGCCGAGGACACGGAGTGCCGCAACAAGGCCGCGGCCGTCCTGCGGGCGGTGCACACCGCGAACCGGCTCGGCAAGTAGGGGGCTTCGGCGCCGAATGGGGCGCTTCTCACGGGGCCCCGGGTGCCCGTTCGCCCGGGGTTCGGGTGATAGTGGGGTACGTGACTGCTGTACCGCATCCCCGTTCCGAAGCCGCCGGACCCGCCAGGGCCGGACGTCTGAGTCTCGCCGTCGCCCTGCTGGGCGGCGCGCTCGGCGCCGCCGTGGCGCTGCTGGCCACCCGTCAGCAGTGGGCGGAGGGCACCGCGACCGTGGCGGGCGGCGCCTTCCCGCTGACCGCCAAGGGCAGTGACGTCACGGGCGTCCCCGCGGCCCTGGCCATAGTGGGCCTCGCCGCGCTCGTCGCCGTCTTCGCCGTCCGCAAGGCGGGCCGTCTCCTGGTCGCCGGGGTGCTCGCGCTCTCCGGCGCGGGAATCGCCGCCGCGGCGCTGGTCGGGGCGAGCGATTCGTCCGCGCTGGACGAGCAGGCGGCGAAGGCCTCCGGCGACACCTCGGCGACGGTCGCCTCGCTGTCGCACACCGCCTGGCCGTACGTCGCCGTGGTGGGCGGCGCGCTGATTCTGCTCGCCGGGCTGCTCGCGCTGCGGTACGGACGGCTGTGGCCCGCGATGTCCGGACGGTACGAGCGGGACGGGGCGCCCCGTGTCCGTCGTAAGGCCGTGGTGGATCCCGATCGGCCCGAGGACATCTGGAAGGCACTCGATCGCGGGGAAGACCCGACTGGGGCGTAGCGGTGGGGGGCGCGTCGGGTGCCCCCCGGACACGTCGTTCCCCCGCGTACGGAACAATGGCCTTCGAGCGTTCGGCTCAGTCACGTACTCAGCACCTAGGAGCAAGCAATGGCGGGCAGCAGCCACGGTCACACCCCGGCCGCCTGGACCGGTGTCACTATCGCCTTCATCGGTTTCTGTGTCGCGGGCGCCTTCATGGTGATGGCCCAGCCGGCGGGCTTCTGGGCCGGTATGGCGATCGTGGTCCTCGGCGGGGTCGTCGGCTGGATCATGAGCGCCATGGGGATGGGCATGCCCAAGGACACCCACAAGCCGCTCGCCACCTCGCGGCCCGAGTCGGCGGACGCCAAGAGCTGACACACGCACCTCGTGAAGGGGCGGCCCGGCGAAACTGCCGGGGCCGCCCCTCACGCGTTCGACGGGAGGGCGGGGGACAATGCCGGACGTGAACGCAGAAACGCAGCGCGTGCTGCCCCGGACCGGCCTGGCGGGACGTCTCGCCGTCCCGGGCGGCATCCTCGCGGCCGTCGCCGGGGCCTTCGCGTATGTGGGGACCGTGGACCCCAACCAGCCCGGCCACTACCCGGTCTGCCCGCTCTACCGGATCACCGGCCTCTACTGCCCCGGCTGCGGCGGACTGCGCAGCGCGCACGCCTTCATCCACGGGGACTTCCTGGCAGCGCTCCAGGACAACGCGCCGGCCGTGCTGGGCTATCTGGGCTTCGCCGTGCTGTGGACCGTCTGGGTGGTCCGCGCGGCCCGCGGCCGGCCGCTGAAGCTCGGTCTGGGGCCGGTGCACCTGTGGACGGCGGGGACATTGCTGCTGGTCTTCACAGTTGTCCGGAACCTGCCCTTCGGTGGCTGGCTTCATCCTTGATCAACTGGCGAATGTCCAGGTAGTGGGACCGGCGTCAACCGGATGCGAGGGCTACGCCCTCCTGCGGATACCATCGCAGTGACCACCTGTTTTCATCGGTCGCTGGAACTGTCAACCGTCTGGAAGGGGGCCGCTCGCGTGAGTGTGCTCGACGAGATCATCGACGGAGTCCGTGCCGACCTCGCGGAACGGCAGGCGCGCGTCAGCCTCGACGAGCTCAAGGAACGCGCGGCGAAGGCTCCCGCGGCCAAGGACGGCGTGGCCGCACTGCGCGGCGACGGCGTCAAGGTCATCTGCGAGGTCAAGCGCTCCAGCCCCTCCAAGGGCGCGCTGGCCGCGATCGCCGACCCGGCGGGCCTCGCCGCCGACTACGAGGCGGGCGGCGCGGCCGTCATCTCCGTCCTCACCGAACAGCGCCGCTTCGGCGGCTCGCTGGCCGACCTGGAGGCCGTCCGCGCGCGCGTGGACATCCCGGTCCTGCGCAAGGACTTCATCGTCACGTCGTACCAGCTCTGGGAGGCCCGTGCCTACGGCGCCGACCTCGCGCTGCTCATTGTCGCGGCCCTGGAGCAGCCCGCCCTGGAGTCCCTGATCGAGCGCGCCGAGTCCATCGGGCTCACCCCGCTCGTCGAGGTGCACGACGAGGACGAGGTCGAGCGCGCGGTGGACGCCGGAGCGAAGATCATCGGCGTCAACGCGCGTAATCTCAAGACCCTTGAGGTCGACCGCGGCACGTTCGAGCGCGTCGCCCCCGAGATCCCCGCCCACCTGGTCAAGATCGCCGAGTCCGGCGTCCGCGGCCCGCACGACCTGATCGCCTACGCCAACGCCGGCGCCGACGCGGTCCTGGTGGGCGAGTCCCTGGTCACCGGCAAGGACCCGAAGACGGCGGTCGCGGACCTGGTGGCGGCGGGCGAGCATCCCGCACTTCGGCACGGGCGCGGCTGATCACCGGTTAGAGTTGGCCCGATGACTGTCACCATGACCACCGCGGACCGGCACGCGCGCCTCGCGCGCGGTTGCCGTCCCCGCGGCTGCCGCGCCCCGGCCCGCCGGGTGCACGGTCGCCGGGTGCGGTACGTCATCGGTGACGAACCTGGGCAGGTAAACGGTCGTCGATGGCAGCGCGCCCTTTAGGGGCGCGGGGCTGTATTCGATGTGCGGCTACCGCCGCGCGAGCGCGACAAGCCACGGGCGGCCGTCAGCCGTCTTACACACCCCGCTCCCACGGCGATTAGGTATTTCCCAGACTCACCGTGAGGTTCAGCCATGCCCAGCGAGTTCTTCATCCCCGACCCCGAGGGTCAAGTCCCCAGCGCCGAAGGCTACTTCGGCGCCTATGGCGGCAAGTTCATCCCGGAGGCCCTCGTCGCCGCCGTGGACGAGGTCGCCGTCGAGTACGACAAGGCCAAGCACGACCCCGAGTTCGCCCGTGAGCTCGACGACCTGCTCGTGAACTACACGGGCCGCCCCTCCGCGCTCACCGAGGTGCCGAGGTTCGCCGAGCACGCCGGTGGCGCCACGGTCTTCCTGAAGCGGGAAGACCTCAACCACACCGGCTCCCACAAGATCAACAACGTGCTCGGCCAGGCCCTGCTGACCAAGCGCATGGGCAAGACCCGGGTGATCGCGGAGACCGGCGCCGGCCAGCACGGCGTCGCCACGGCCACCGCCTGCGCGCTCTTCGGCCTCGAGTGCACCATCTACATGGGCGAGATCGACACCCAGCGCCAGGCCCTCAACGTGGCCCGGATGCGCATGCTCGGCGCCGAGGTCATCGCCGTGAAGTCCGGCAGCCGCACGCTGAAGGACGCCATCAACGAGGCCTTCCGCGACTGGGTCGCCAACGTCGACCGCACCCACTACCTGTTCGGCACGGTCGCGGGACCGCACCCCTTCCCGGCCATGGTCCGCGACTTCCACCGGGTCATCGGCGTCGAGGCCCGCCGCCAGCTCCTGGAGCGCGCAGGACGGCTGCCCGACGCGGCCATCGCCTGCGTCGGCGGCGGCTCCAACGCCATCGGCCTGTTCCACGCCTTCATCCCGGACACCGGCGTACGCCTCATCGGCTGCGAGCCCGCCGGGCACGGGGTGGAGACCGGCGAGCACGCGGCGACCCTCACCGCGGGCGAGCCCGGCATCCTGCACGGCTCCCGCTCCTATGTCCTCCAGGACGAGGAGGGCCAGATCACCGAGCCGTACTCCATCTCGGCCGGTCTGGACTACCCGGGCATCGGCCCCGAGCACTCCTACCTCAAGGACTCCGGCCGCGGCGAGTACCGCGCGGTCACCGACGACGCGGCCATGCAGGCGCTGCGCCTGCTGTCGCGCACCGAGGGCATCATCCCGGCCATCGAGAGCGCCCACGCACTGGCCGGCGCCCTGGAGGTCGGCAGGGAACTCGGCAAGGACGGGCTGATCGTCGTCAACCTGTCCGGGCGCGGTGACAAGGACATGGACACGGCCGCACGCTACTTCGGCCTGTACGAGACCGACGCGGCCGTCGCAGCGGACGAGGCCGGCACCGGCGCGGAGATCGAGGGGGACGCGAAGTGAGCGGGAACATTCAACTGCTGTCCGACACCCTCGCCGCTGCCAGGGCCGAGGGCCGGTCCGCGCTCATCGCCTACCTCCCGGCCGGGTTCCCGACCGTGGACGGCGGCATCGAGGCGATCAAGGCCGCCTTCGAGGGCGGCGCGGACGTCGTCGAGGTCGGTCTGCCGCACAGCGACCCCGTCCTCGACGGCCCCGTCATCCAGACCGCCGACGACATCGCCCTGCGCGGTGGCGTCAAGATCGCCGACGTCATGCGGACGGTCAAGGAGACCTACGAGGCCACCGGGAAGCCGGTGCTCGTCATGACGTACTGGAACCCCATCGACCGCTACGGCGTCGAGCGCTTCACCGCCGAACTCGCCGAGGCGGGCGGCGCGGGCTGCATCCTGCCCGACCTGCCCGTGCAGGAGTCGGCCCTGTGGAGGCAGCACGCCGAGAAGCAGGGGCTCGCCACGGTCTTCGTGGTCGCGCCCAGCAGCAAGGCCGCGCGGCTCGCCGAGATCACCGCGGCCGGCAGCGGGTTCGTGTACGCCGCCTCACTGATGGGCGTCACGGGCACGCGTGAGTCGGTCGGGGCGCAGGCCCAGGACCTGGTCGAGCGCACCCGGGCCGCCGGGGCCGGTCTGCCCGTCTGCGTCGGGCTCGGTGTCTCCAACGCCCGACAGGCCGCCGAGGTGGCCGGCTTCGCCGACGGCGTGATCGTCGGCTCGGCCTTCGTGAAGCGGATGCTGGACGCACCGGACGACAAGGCCGGCATCGAGGGCGTCCGCGCCCTCGCGGGCGAGCTGGCGAAGGGCGTGCGCCGACAGGCGTAGGCCCGCCGTACGCCCGTCACGGCGTGACGGGAGATCCGCTCACTCGAACGGGTGGACCTGGGGCCGGGGAGGCGCGGTGCGCCTCCCCGGTTCGTTCTGCGGGTGTGAGCGAGAAGAACCGTGAGGGAAAGCGCACCGCCCGGGAGCGGCTGGCGGAGGAGCGCGCGAAGCAGAAGTCCGCGGAGAAGCGGCGCCGGGTGCTGATCGTGGGCGCGAGTGTGGTGTGCGTCCTCGGGCTCGCGGCGGTGATCGGCGTCGTCGCGGCCAACGCAGGCAAGGACAAGGACAAGGACAAGGACTCCGCGGGCCCGGTCGTGGCGCCCTCGGGGGCCAAGGGCCAGGACAGTCTCGCCATCCCGGTCGGCAAGGAGGGCGCCAGGTCGACGCTGGTCGTCTGGGAGGACTTCCGCTGCCCGGCCTGCAAGGCCTTCGAGACGGCGTACCGCCCGACCGTCCACGAGCTCACCGGATCCGGGAAGCTCAAGGTCGAGTACCACCTGGCGACGATCATCGACGGCAACATGGGCGGCACCGGCTCCCGCAACGCGGCCAACGCGGCGGCCTGCGCCCAGGACGCCGGGAAGTTCCCGGGGTACCACGACGTGCTGTACGAGAACCAGCCCGACGAGACCAGCGACGACTACGCCGAGAACGAGAAGCTGCTCGACCTGGCGAAGAAGGTCGACGGCCTCGACACGCCCGCGTTCCGCACCTGTGTCGAGAAGGGCACCCACAACAGCTGGGTGGAGAAATCCGCGGCCGCCTTCCGCAACGGCGGCTTCTCCGGCACCCCGACCGTGCTGCTCGACGGCAAGAACATCTACCAGGACCGCACGATGACCCCGGCGAAGCTGAAGCAGCAGGTGGAGGCCGCCAACAAGGGGTGACGGCGGGTAAGGCGGCGGCCGCCTTCTCTCACCCGCCTGTTATGGACCCGTTGCCGGGCCGCCTGCCGTGGGCCCGGCCCGGCAGGGTAGCGTCGACCCTGCCATGGAACTTGCCTACATTCCCAGCCCGTCGCGCGGGGTGATCCACCTCGGTCCCATCCCGCTGCGTGGCTATGCGTTCTGCATCATCATCGGCGTCTTCGTTGCCGTCTGGCTCGGCAACAAGCGCTGGATCGCCCGGGGCGGGCGGGCCGGCACGGTGGCCGACATCGCGGTCTGGGCCGTGCCGTTCGGACTGCTCGGCGGCCGCCTCTACCACGTGATCACGGACTACGAGCTGTACTTCAGCGAGGGCCGTGACTGGGTGGACGCCTTCAAGGTCTGGGAGGGCGGCCTCGGCATCTGGGGCGCGATCGCGCTCGGTGCGGTGGGCGCCTGGATCGGCTGCCGCCGCCGGGGCATCCCGCTGCCGGCCTACGCCGACGCCATCGCCCCCGGTATCGCCCTCGCGCAGGCCATCGGACGCTGGGGCAACTGGTTCAACCAGGAGCTGTACGGCAAGCCGACCGACCTGCCGTGGGCCCTGCACATCACGTCCTCCACGGACGGCCGGGTACCGGGCTACTACCACCCGACCTTCCTCTACGAGTCGCTGTGGTGCATCGGTGTCGCGCTCCTCGTCATCTGGGCCGACCGCCGCTTCACGCTCGGACACGGACGGGCGTTCGCGCTGTACGTCGCCGCGTACTGCACGGGGCGCGGCTGGATCGAGTACATGCGCATCGATGACGCCCACCACATCCTCGGACTCCGGCTCAACGTCTGGACCGCGATCATCGTGTTCCTGCTCGCGGTGACATACATCGTGGTGTCGGCGGACAAGCGACCCGGACGCGAGGAAACCGTCGAGCCTGGTGCCACCGACGACGAGACCGAGTCCGGCCGCGAGACCGAGCCCGGGGACGCTGCCGAGAGCGACGAGAAGACCGGGCCCGCCGCCGAGACCGACACCGCCGAGGTGTCCGACGAGGCCGGGTCGGCGAAGAAGACCTGACGGCCGGTCGTACGTAGCGGAGGGCGCCCCGAGCTGTCGGGGCGCCCTCCTCGTATGTCAGGCGCGCTCGGCGAGGGAGAGGGTCCGGTGCGCCTGGGTCACCACCGCCGCGTCGATGAACGTACCGTCCGCGAGGGCCTGGGCTCCCTGGTGGGCCTCCGCCGCCTTGAGGATCGTTTCCGCCTGCTCGATCTCCTCCGCCGTGGGGAGGAACGCGCGCTCGATCACCGGGAGTTGGCGGGGATGGACGGCTGCCCGGCCCAGGAAGCCCAGAGCACGGCCATGGGCGCAGGACGTCCGCAGGCCCTCCAGGTCCCGGGTGTCGGGGTGGACCGACTGGGACGGGGGAGGAAGCGCCGCCGCTCGCGCCGCCACGACCACCCGGGAGCGGGACCAGTCCAGGCCCCGGTCGTGTCGGACGCCCAGGTCGGCGCGTAGGTCGGCCTCGCCGAGGGCGATGCCCCGCAGACTCGGGTGGGCGGTGGCGATGGCGTGGGCACGCTCGATGCCCAGGGCTGATTCCAGGAGGGCGTACAGGGGTGGGGCGCCGCCTCCTTCGGTCCGGGCCGTCCTCCGCGCGACGCGGGTGATCTGGGCGGGGGAGGTGACCTTGGGCAGGCGGAGACCGCAGACGCCAGGGAGCGGGGCGAGCGCTGCCAGGTCCGCTGCCGCCAGGGGGCCGTCGAGGGCGTTCACCCGGACGTGGACCGGGACCGGCTGGGGGTCGCTGAGACGTTCGGCGGTCGCCTCACGGGCGTACCGCTTGCGGTCGGGGGCGACCGCGTCCTCCAGGTCGACGACCACGACGTCGGCGCCGGCCACGAGGGCCTTGGTGACGGTCTCCGGGCGGTCGCCGGGGACGTAGAGCCAGGTCAGAGGGTACGGCCTCACAGGGCGCCCTCCGTGCGCAGGGCCGTCAACTCGGCCTCGGTCAGGCCCAGTTCCCGCAGGATCTCGTCCGTGTCCGCACCGTGCGGGCGGCCCGCCCAGCGGATCGCGCCCGGCGTCGAGGAGAGCCGGAAGAGGACGTTCTGCATGCGCAGGGGGCCGAGGTCCGGGTCGTCGACGGTGGTGACGGTGTCGAGCGCCTGGTACTGCGGGTCGGCCAGCACGTCCCGGACGTCCTGGATCGGGGCGACCGCCGCCTCCGCCTTCTCGAAGGCCGCGAGGACGTCGGCGCGGCTGCGTCGGGCGATCCAGGAGCCGACCGCCGCGTCGAGGACGTCGGCGTGGGCGGCCCGCTCGGCGCCCGTCGCGAACCACGGTTCGTCGATCAGCTCCGGGCGCCCCACCAGGTGCATCACGCGTTCCGCGATCGACTGGGCCGAGGTGGAGACGGCGACCCAGGTCCCGTCGGCCGTGCGGTAGGTGTTGCGCGGGGCGTTGTTGGCGGAGCGGTTGCCGGTGCGCTCCTGGACGTGACCGAGTTGGTCGTACCAGGTCGGCTGGGGGCCGAGGACCGTCAGGATCGGCTCGATGAGCGCCATGTCGACGACCTGGCCCTCGCCCGTGCGGTCCCGGGCCGCGAGCGCCGTCATCACCGCGTACGCCGTGGCCAGGCCCGCGATCGAGTCGGCCAGGCCGAAGGGCGGCAGGACCGGGGGCGCGTCGGGTTCGCCGGTGATCGCCGCGAAGCCGCTCATCGCCTCGGCGAGGGTGCCGAAGCCGGGGCGGTGGGCGTAGGGGCCGAACTGGCCGAAGCCGGTGACGCGGGTGAGGACCAGGCGGGGGTTGACGGCGGACAGCTCGGACCAGCCGAGGTCCCACTTCTCCAGGGTGCCGGGGCGGAAGTTCTCGACGACCACGTCCGCTGAGGCGGCCAGCCTGAGGAAGGTGGTCCGGCCGCCCGGCTTGGACAGGTCCAGGGTGATCGTGCGCTTGTTGCGGCCCAGGACCTTCCACCACAGGCCGATGCCGTCCTTCGAGGGGCCGTGGCCGCGGGAGGGGTCCGGTTTCGTGGGGTGCTCGATCTTGACGACCTCCGCGCCGAAGTCGCCGAGCAGGGTGGCGGCGAGAGGGCCGGCGAAGAGGGTGGCCGTGTCGAGCACGCGCAGGCCTTGGAGGGGGGTCTCGGTCATGACGGGTACCGGGCCTCGATCTCGGAGCGGTAGGGCATGGACGCCGAGGCGCCTTCCCGCTGGACGGACAGCGCGGCCGCCGCGGCGGCCCAGGTCATGGCCTCACGCATCGGCCGTTCCTCACCGAGGGCGACGGCGAGCGCGCCCACGAAGGTGTCGCCCGCCCCCGTGGAGTCCACCGCGGTGACCCGCGGGGCGGGGACGGCGAGGGGTTCGGCGTCCCGGGTCAGATACAGGCTGCCGGCCGCGCCCAGGGTGATCACCACGCGCGGGACCCGGTCGAGGAGGGCGGCACCAGCGGCGAACGGGTCGGCGAGGCCGGTGAGAGTGGCCGCCTCGTGCTCGTTGGGGACCAACAGGTCGGTGGCGTCGAGGAGTTCGGGCGGCAGGTCCTGGACCGGGGCGGGGGTGAGGATCGTACGGACACCGTGGGCGCGGGCCGTCTGCGCGCCCGCGAGGACCGCTGCCAGGGGGATCTCCAACTGGAGGAGCAGGGCGTCGGCGGAGGCGATCAGGCCCTCGTCGCCGGGGACGAGGTGGTCGACGGTGCCGTTCGCGCCGGGGATGACGACGATGGCGTTGCCGCCCTCGTCGTCCACGACGATGTGCGCGGTGCCGGAAGGGCCCTCGACGGTGCGCAGGTGGTCGGTGGTGACGCCGGAGTGTTCCAGGGTGGAGCGCAGCCGGGTGCCGAAGCCGTCGTTGCCGACCGCGCCGATGATCGAGACGGTGGCGCCGGAGCGGGCCGCGGCGACGGCCTGGTTGGCGCCCTTGCCGCCGGGGATCGTGCGGAACTCCCTGCCGGTGACGGTCTCTCCGCGCCGGGGTGCCTTGTCGACGTAGACGACCAGGTCCATGTTCGTGCTGCCGAGCACGGCGATGTGGGTCATGGGCGAGCAGTCTCCCGGTGGGTGAGGTGGGCCAGGGTGTCGAAGCCCGTGCCGTTGAAGTCGGCGACGGAGGTGGCCAGGCGGTTCTTCAGGGGGGTGGTCCAGCGGTCGGGGAGGTTTTCCGGGGCGCCGCAGCGGAGGCCGGCGATGCTTCCCGCTGTCGCGCCGTTGGAGTCGGTGTCCCAGCCGCCGCTGACCGCCTTGCAGAGGGAACCGGTGAAGTCGCCGTTCGCGTGGGTGAGGGCGGCGGCGATCAGCGCGGTGTTGGGGACGGCGTGGACCCAGTGGTGGGTCGCGCCGTGGGTGGCGTGGAGTTCGTCCACGACCGTGTCGAAGTCGTCGTGTGTCTCGGCCAGTTGGACGGCGTGGGTGATGGCCCTGGTGAGGCGGGAGTTCGGGGGGATCACGCTGAGGCCGGTGCGCAGGCAGGTGTGGATGTCGGGGGTCGCCGCCGCCTGGGCGATCACGGCGGCCGTGAACATCGCCGCGTAGACGCCGTTCGCCGTGTGGGTGAGGGTGGCGTCCCGGTGGGCCTGTTCGGCTGCGGCCGCGGGGTCGCCGGGGTTGGTCCAGCCGTGGACGTCCGCGCGGATCAGGGCACCGATCCACTCGCGGAAGGGGTTGCGGTGGCGGGCCGTTCGGGGAGGCTCCAGGCCCTGGAGGAGGTTGCGGTAGGCGATGCGTTCGGCGGTGAAGGTGCGGCCGGCGGGGAGTTCGTCGAGCCAGAGCTTCGCCACGTCCGTGGTGGTGAAGTGCTTGCCGTGGCGCTGGAGCAACAGGAGGTTCAGCAAGGGGTAGTTGAGGTCGTCGTCCTCGGGCATGCCGTCGATGTTCTCGGCGAGGGAGGTCGCCGCGGAGCGGCGGTTCCAGGGATGGGCGGCGAGGAGTTCGGCGGGGACGCCCTTGGCCGTGAAGTAGGTGTTCAGGGGCCAGTTGCCGGTGGATCGGGCGAGTGCGCGGATGGCTTCGAGGGGGAGTTTCTCCACGGGTTTGCCCAGGAGGCAGCCCACGGCCCGGCCCAGCCAGGCCGCCTCCAGGCGGGCCTCGGTGAGGGGGGCCGTGGCGGTGGGCGCCGGCCATGCACGGCAGCGGGCCTTGATCCTCGCGAGGTCGGTGGGTTCGTCTTCCGCCCACGCGCTCGGTAGATCCGCGAGTTCGTCCAGCAGGTCCTCCGCGAGCTGCCGCAGATACCGGGACGTGGGCTCCGCCGAGGCGCCCGCTCGGGTCGGCGCCTGTCCGCCTCCGGCCGCTCGCCATCGCGCCGCGATCGCCGACGGCTCCCTGCCGTCCTGGGCCGCCTGGCGGAGCTCGTGGCCGATCAGGTCCTCCGGTTGCACCCAGGTCAGTCGGAGCATCTCGGGCCTCCGAGTTCCGCGAAGGCCGCCTCGTGGGCCCTGCGGCGGGCCACGTTCTTCTCGAAGATGTCCCGGGTCACGGCGGTCAGCGTCGTCGCCGGTTCCCACAGGTCCAGACGGCTCGCCTCCGAGACCGTTTTCGACCAGTCGTCCGGGACCGGGAAGCCCATTGCGCCCGACAGGGCGCCCGCCATCGTGGCGATCGAGTCGCAGTCCCTGCCGTAGTTCACCGCGCCGAGAACGGCCTGCCGGTAGTCGCCCCCGGCCACCACCAACATCCCGAGCGCGACGGGAAGTTCCTCGATCGCGTGGAGGCGGGAGGGGCGGCGTGCGCCGAGGGAGGGGGCGCGGTAGTCGGGGCCGACCGTGTCGTAGGGAGCCACGGCGTCCCGCAGGGGTCGTAGGGCCGACTCGAAGTCCGTGTGGCGGGCGGCCACTTCGCAGACCTGCTCGATCGCCGTACGGGTGCCGTCCTTCGCCAGCGACAGACAGGCCGTCACCACGGAGTCCGGTGTCGCTCCCGGTGCGGCCGCCGCCGCCACCGCCGCCGCGAAGACTCCCGCCGCCTCCCGGCCGTACGACGACTGGTGGGCGCCCGCGATGTCCAGGGCCTCGGCGTAGGCGGCCCGCGGGTCGGCCGCGTTGACCAGGCCGACCGGGGCCATGTACATCGCCGCGCCACAGTTGACGATGTTGCCCACTCCTGCCTCGCGGGGGTCGATGTGGCCGTAGTGGAGGCGTGTGACCAGCCACTTCTCCGCGAGGAAGATGCGGTGCAGGGGGAGGGCCTCCGCCTCCAGTTCCGGGATCCAGCGCGGGTTCGTCATCAGGTCGGGGACCAGGTGGTCGGCGATCGCGTAGGCGTCGAGATGGTCTTTGACCCGGTCGTAGACGCGGATCAGCGCGTGGGTCATCAAGGTGTCGTCGGTGACGTGGCCGTCGCCCTTGTGGTACGGGGCGATGGGGCGGGCGGTGCGCCAGGCGTCGCCGTTCCAGGGGCCGACGATGCCGTGGACGCGGCCTGCGTGGCGTTCGAGGATCTGGTCGGGGGAGTAGCCCTCGACGGGGCCGCCGAGGGCGTCGCCCACCGCCGCGCCCACGAGGGCTCCGGCGATCCGGTCCTCAAGGCTGCTTTCTGTGTTTTTGGGCGTCATGCCCGGAATCATCCTCCTGGGAGAGGCGGTTGTGCGGCTTCCAGGAGTTCGGCGAGTTCCACGAGGTCCGTGCCGGTGAGACGGGGGAGGGCGCAGCCGGAGAGGGTGCGGCAGGTGTCCCGCCAGGTGGCGGGGATCGCGCCGGCCCCGCCGAGTGCGCCGGTCAGGGCACCCACCAGGGCCGGGGCCGAGTCGGCGACCCGGGAGAGACAGGCTGCCGCGGGGATCGCCTCGGCGATGCGGCCCTGCGCCGCGGTGGCCAGGGCGAGGGCCACGGGGACGGTTTCGGCGGCCGCGATGCCGTAGCTGTAGACGTGGTCGACGATCTCGTGTTCCAGGGCGGGGATCAGGGCGAAGGCGGGGCCGGCGGTCCGGGCCAGGTACAGGGCGTGACGGGCGTTGCGGCCGATCTCCGTCTCCTCGGGGAGTTCGGTGAGGGCGGCTGTCACACAGGCTTCGACGGGGGCGCCGGTCAGCGCCAGGGAGACGGCCGAGGCCATCGCCCTCGCTCCGTGCACCCCGTCTCCGTCCTGGGTGTAACGGGCGTCGAACTCGGCGAGGTCCGCGGCGAGTCGGGGGTCGCCGGGGTGGGAGACGGCGAGGACGCAGGCCCTGACGCAGGCCGCGTCGTCGAAGTAGTGGGGGTTGTCGTGGCCGGTGGCGGGTGGGCGCAGGCCGGTGGCGAGGTTGCCCAGTCCCGCTCTCACGGAGATGCGGGCGCGGAGGGGGAGGACGGCGGACTCGATCTCGGGGGCGCGGTCCGCCGCGGCGGCCACTTCGGCGGCGAGGGCGTTCCACGCGAGGTCGATGGCGGCTCTCGTACGGCGGTGTCGCGTCCGGTCGCCCAGGGCGGTGTCGTCGCCTGCCCTGAGGAGGGCCTCCGCGGTGAAGGCCGCCCATTCGGCGTCGTCGGAGGGGCCGAGGCGGAGGGGTTCGGGGGGTTGGTTCAGGGCGATGGGGACGGGGAGGGTGGTGGTGGCGTTCTGTTCGGCGAAGGTGTCCAGTTCGCGGGTGAGGCGGCGGGTCCACTCGGGCATGCGGGCGGCTCTGTGGCGGGCCGCGGGCCAGCCGGCGGCGTCGCCTGCGGCCAGGCCCAGGAGGAGGCCGGTGACCCTTTGACCGGCCTCGGCTTCGCCTTCGGCCCTTGTGTTCCCCCCCGCACTACCTGTGCACCTTTCGTCGTCGGGTGCCGGTGGCCCCCCTGGGGCGATTTCGCCGTCGGCGGCCGCGGGTTCGAGCGGCCTTTGCATGCCCGACGTGGTCTCGCCCCACGGCCCCGGCGGCCTCACCGGTCCGTCCCCGAGTCGGTGCCCGCCGCCAGGGTGAAGGCGTCCGGGGCGGGTGGGGGCCACTCCTGGGCGAGACCGGTCGTGCCCCACTTGCCGTCCTCGCCCGCCACCAGCAACTCCGCCACGTCCAGCACGTGATGGCCCGCCATGGAGGGCAGGCAGCTGCCTCTCGCCGGGCCGATCGCCGCGGCCCACTCGGCCGGGATCGCCGAGACGCCCCTGGTCGCCCCGGCCAGCGCCCCCGCCACCGCCGCCGTCGTGTCCGCGTCTCTCCCCATGTTCACCGCGGTCAGGACCGCCTCGCGGAAGTCGCCGTCCGCCGCCGCGTACGCGCCGAAGGCCAGGGCCACCGCCTCCGGGGCCAGGTCGGTCCACGGATAGCCGCCGATGACGACGGCGGAGCGGACCGCGCGCTCGCCTCTGTGGGCCACTGCCACGGCGCGGCGCAGGGAGCGGGCCGTCCAGCTGTCGTCCGGGATCACCGCCAGCGCCGAGGCGACGACGGTGATCGTCGGGGCACCGGCCATCGCCGCGGCCACTCCCGCGGCGACCGCCTGGCCGCCGTAGATGCCCTCGCCGTCGTGGCTCACCGAACCGTCGACGGCCACCAGGCGGGCCGCCTCTGCGGGGCGGCCCGCCGCGAAGACGCCGAAGGGAGCCGCCCGCATGGCCAGGCCGTCGCTCCAGGCGTGGCGGTGCTGGGCCGAGATGGGGGCGGCAAGGCCGCGGCGGAGGTTCTCCAGCGTGCCGCGTTCGCTGAAGCCGGCGCCCCGGAACGGGCCCTCGTCGCGGTCCGCGATCCACTCGTGCCAGGCCGACTCCACATGGCAGGGGGTGAGGGCGGAGCCGTGGCGGGCCAGGAGCAGGCCCGAGAAGATCGCGTACTCCGTGTCGTCCGTGCCGGCCGGCTCGTCCTCCACGTAGCCCTCGATACGGCCCCAGCGGGCGCGGATCTGCGACGGCTTCATGTTCTCGGCGGGGGCTCCCAGGGCGTCCCCCACGGCCAGGCCCAACAGGGCGCCGCGGGCCCGCTCGCGGAGTTCGGCGGTGTCCTGGGGCGCCGGGACCGAGGAAACGCGGGCGATCGATGTCATACGCGGCCTCTCCACAACAGGGAGCAGAGGTGGTTCGCGCGGAGCGCGGAACCTTTTGCCGCATATGTCCCACCATCGGCGGTTGACCTCAGCCTCCCTTGCCCCAACGTCACCCGGTCGACATCTGAGCGAAGCCATGATCGTTTGCGCATTCGAAGGCAAAGTCGCAGGTTAGCCGAGCCTTTCCTTGCTGGCGGACGGGAATGGGGCGTCGTACTGTGTGTGTTGTTGAGAATTAGAATCTGTCCAAAGTTAGCTTTGGCTTAGCTTCCCTGGGGGACCGGAATGGCCGTCATCGACATCGAAGCGCCCCTGCACGCGGCGCACCGCGACAACCACACGCACCGGGACGTGAACGGTGGTTGGCTCAGGCCCGCCGTCTTCGGGGCGATGGACGGGCTGGTCTCCAACCTCGCCCTGATGACCGGAGTCGCCGGTGGAGCCGTCGGCCAGAACACCATCGTGCTGACCGGACTCGCCGGGCTCGCCGCCGGCGCCTTCTCCATGGCCGCCGGTGAGTACACCTCCGTCGCCTCCCAGCGTGAGCTCGTCGAGGCCGAACTGGACGTGGAGCGCCGGGAACTGCGCAAGCACCCCCAGGACGAGGAGGCCGAGCTCGCCGCCCTGTACGAGGGGCGCGGGGTCGAACCCGAGCTGGCCAGGGAAGTCGCGCGGCAGCTGTCGAAGGACCCCGAGCAGGCCCTTGAGATCCACGCCCGCGAGGAGCTGGGGATCGACCCGGGCGATCTGCCCTCGCCGCTGGTCGCCGCCGTGTCCAGCTTCGGGTCCTTCGCCCTGGGCGCCCTGCTGCCCGTGCTGCCGTATCTGCTCGGCGCGACCGTGCTGTGGCCCGCCCTGCTGCTCGCTCTTGCCGGGCTGTTCGCGTGCGGTGCCGTCGTGGCCCGGGTGACCGCGCGGACCTGGTGGTACAGCGGACTGCGGCAGCTCGTCCTGGGAGGCGCGGCGGCCGGTGTGACGTACGCCCTGGGCGGTTTCTTCGGGACGGCCGTAGGATAGGTCGGCTGCTACTTATGCGTTGGGCCGCATAAGTAGCCGTTACTCGCTGGTTTCGAGTGCTTAACCACTGGGCATGAGCCGTAAGCGCTGCGGGCAATGACGCTTGCGGTGCACTCGCGGGGGCCGGCGACGACGCCTTCGCCGCCCCATGGACCGACGGACGACGATCTGACCGATCGGTCCGGTTCGGTCCCACATACTTCAAGCCACGTGTGCGACACCCCCCTCGCACCGCGTGGCGTCCGCATGTTGGAACGGAGTATCCGGTTCCCGAGATCCGCTCCATCATGTAACCTGCACGAAATTTTGCACTCACGCAGAGGGCCAACGTCGTCCCTCGGCAAGCTGAATATGCCAATTGACGACGACGGGAGAGCCGATGCGTACGCCGCGCCAGCCGTCCCAGCACTCCACGAATGGCCAGAAGTGGTCCTTCATGGATGCTCGCCCTGCTGCGCAGGGTATGTACGACCCCCGCAACGAAAAGGACGCCTGTGGCGTCGGCTTCGTGGCCACCCTCACCGGCGAGGCGAGCCATGCGCTGGTCGAGCAGGCGCTCACGGTTCTGCGCAACCTGGAGCACCGCGGTGCCACCGGCGCCGAGCCCGACTCGGGTGACGGCGCGGGCATCCTGTCCCAGGTTCCGGACGCCTTCTTCCGTGAGGTCGCCGGCTTCGAGCTGCCCGCGGCCGGTGGATACGCGGTCGGTACCGCCTTCCTCCCGAAGGACGGCATCCAGGACGCCGTCTCGAAGATCGAGACGATCGCCGCCGAGGAGGGCCTCATGGTCCTCGGCTGGCGCGAGGTCCCGGTCGCCCCCGAGCTGCTCGGCGCCACCGCCCGCTCGACGATGCCGGCGTTCCGCCAGCTCTTCGTCGGCGACGCCTCCGCCGCGCCCGCCACGGACCTCGCCCTCGACCGCAAGGCGTTCGTGCTGCGCAAGCGCGCCGAGCGTGAGGTAGACGTCTACTTCCCCTCGCTGTCCGCGCGGACCATCGTCTACAAGGGCATGCTGACCACCGGCCAGCTGGAGCCCTTCTTCCCGGACCTGTCCGACCGCCGCTTCGCCTCCGCGATCGCGCTCGTGCACTCCCGGTTCTCCACGAACACCTTCCCGTCGTGGCCGCTCGCGCACCCGTACCGCTTCGTCGCGCACAACGGTGAGATCAACACCGTCAAGGGCAACCGCAACTGGATGGCGGCCCGCGAGTCGCAGCTGGTCTCCGACCTGTTCGGGAACGACAGCAAGGCCATCGAGCGGGTCTTCCCGATCTGCACGCCGGACGCCTCCGACTCGGCGTCCTTCGACGAGGTCCTCGAACTCCTGCACCTGGGCGGCCGTTCGCTGCCGCACTCCGTGCTGATGATGATCCCGGAGGCGTGGGAGAACCACGACTCCATGGAGCCGGCCCGCCGCGCCTTCTACCAGTTCCACTCCAACCTGATGGAGCCCTGGGACGGTCCGGCCTGTGTCACCTTCACCGACGGCAAGCAGGTCGGCGCGGTCCTGGACCGCAACGGCCTTCGCCCCGGCCGCTACTGGGTCACCGACGACGGCCTCGTCGTCCTCGGCTCCGAGGTCGGCGTCCTCGACATCGACCCCGCCAAGGTCGTCCGCAAGGGCCGCCTCCAGCCCGGCCGGATGTTCCTCGTCGACACCGTCGAGCACCGCATCATCGAGGACGACGAGATCAAGGCCGGCCTCGCCGCCGAGCAGCCCTACGCGGAGTGGCTGGAGGCCGGCGAGATCGAGCTCGGCGACCTGCCCGAGCGTGAGCACATCGTGCACACCCACGCCTCGGTCACCCGCCGCCAGCAGACCTTCGGCTACACCGAGGAAGAGCTCCGTGTCCTCCTCGCGCCGATGGCCAAGGCCGGTGCCGAGCCGATCGGTTCGATGGGCACCGACTCGCCGATCGCCGCGCTGAGCGAGCGCCCGCGGCTGCTCTTCGACTACTTCACCCAGCTGTTCGCGCAGGTCACCAACCCGCCGCTGGACGCGATCCGCGAGGAGCTCGTCACCTCGCTGCGCTCGGCCCTCGGCCCGCAGGGCAACCTGCTCGACCCGAGCGCCGCCTCCTGCCGCTCCGTCGTGCTGCCCTTCCCGGTGATCGACAACGACGAGCTGGCCAAGCTCATCCACATCAACGCCGACGGCGACATGCCCGGCTTCAAGGCCGCGACCCTGTCCGGCCTGTACCGGGTCTCCGGCGGCGGCGACTCCCTCGCCGCGCGCATCGAGGAGATCTGCGCCGAGGCTGACGCGGCCATCGCCAACGGCGCCCGGCTGATCGTCCTCTCGGACCGCCACTCGGACGCCGAGCACGCGCCGATCCCGTCGCTGCTGCTCACCGCGGCCGTCCACCACCACCTCATCCGCACCAAGCAGCGCACCCAGGTGGGCCTGCTGGTCGAGGCCGGTGACGTCCGCGAGGTCCACCACGTCGCCCTGCTGATCGGCTTCGGCGCCGCGGCCGTGAACCCGTACCTCGCCATGGAGTCCGTCGAGGACCTGGTCCGCGCGGGCACCTTCCTGTCGGACATCGAGGCCGAGCAGGCCATCCGCAACCTGATCTACGCCCTTGGCAAGGGTGTCCTCAAGGTCATGTCGAAGATGGGCATCTCGACCGTCGCCTCGTACCGCGGTGCCCAGGTCTTCGAGGCCGTCGGTCTCGAAGAGGGCTTCGTCCAGAAGTACTTCAGCGGTACCGCCTCCAAGATCGGCGGCGTCGGCATCGACGTCATCGCCAAGGAGGTCGCCGCCCGGCACGCCAAGGCGTACCCGGCGAGCGGCATCGCGCCGGCCCACCGCGCCCTGGAGATAGGCGGCGAGTACCAGTGGCGCCGTGAGGGCGAGCCGCACCTGTTCGACCCGGAGACGGTCTTCCGCCTCCAGCACTCGACGCGCGCGAACCGCTACGACATCTTCAAGAAGTACACGGACCGAGTGAACGAGCAGTCCGAGCGCCTGATGACGCTGCGCGGCCTGTTCGGCTTCAAGAGCGACCGCCAGCCGATCTCCGTCGACGAGGTCGAGCCGGTCTCCGAGATCGTCAAGCGCTTCTCCACCGGCGCCATGTCGTACGGCTCCATCTCCAAGGAGGCGCACGAGACCCTCGCCATCGCCATGAACCAGCTGGGCGGCAAGTCCAACACCGGTGAGGGCGGCGAGGACGCGGACCGGCTGTACGACCCGGCGCGGCGTTCGTCGATCAAGCAGGTCGCCTCCGGCCGCTTCGGCGTGACCTCCGAGTACCTGGTCAACGCGGACGACATCCAGATCAAGATGGCCCAGGGCGCCAAGCCCGGCGAGGGCGGCCAGCTGCCCGGCCACAAGGTGTACCCGTGGGTCGCCAAGACCCGGCACTCGACCCCGGGCGTCGGTCTGATCTCCCCGCCGCCGCACCACGACATCTACTCGATCGAGGACCTGGCCCAGCTGATCCACGACCTGAAGAACGCGAACCCGCAGGCGCGGATCCACGTGAAGCTGGTCTCCGAGGTCGGCGTCGGCACGGTCGCGGCGGGTGTGTCCAAGGCGCACGCGGACGTCGTGCTCATCTCCGGTCACGACGGCGGTACGGGTGCCTCCCCGCTGACCTCGCTCAAGCACGCCGGCGGTCCCTGGGAGCTCGGTCTCGCCGAGACCCAGCAGACCCTGCTGCTCAACGGCCTGCGCGACCGGATCGTCGTCCAGACCGACGGTCAGCTCAAGACCGGCCGTGACGTCGTCATCGCCGCGCTGCTTGGCGCCGAGGAGTTCGGTTTCGCGACCGCGCCGCTCGTCGTCTCCGGCTGCGTCATGATGCGCGTCTGCCACCTGGACACCTGTCCGGTCGGCATCGCCACCCAGAACCCGGTGCTCCGCGACCGCTTCACCGGCAAGGCCGAGTACGTCGTGAACTTCTTCAAGTTCATCGCCGAAGAGGTCCGCGAGATCCTCGCCGAGCTGGGCTTCCGCTCCATCGAGGAGGCCGTCGGCCACGCCGAGACGCTCGACGTCGAGCGGGCCGTCAACCACTGGAAGGCGCAGGGCCTCGACCTGGCTCCGCTCTTCTACGTGCCAGAGCTGCCCGAGGGTGCCGCGCTGCACCAGGTCATCGAGCAGGACCACGGCCTGGAGAAGGCGCTCGACAACGAGCTGATCAAGCTCGCCTCCGACGCCCTGGCCGCCGACTCGGCGACCGACGCCCAGCCGGTGCGCGCCCAGGTCGCGATCCGCAACATCAACCGCACGGTCGGCACCATGCTCGGCCATGAGGTGACGAAGAAGTTCGGTGGCGCGGGCCTGCCCGACGACACCATCGACATCACCTTCACGGGCTCGGCGGGCCAGTCCTTCGGTGCCTTCCTGCCGCGCGGTGTCACGCTGCGCCTGGAGGGCGACGCCAACGACTACGTCGGCAAGGGCCTCTCCGGCGGCCGGGTGATCGTCCGTCCCGACCGGGGCGCCGACCACCTCGCCGAGTTCTCCACGATCGCGGGCAACACCATCGCCTACGGAGCGACCGGCGGCGAGCTGTTCCTGCGCGGTCGTACGGGCGAGCGGTTCTGTGTCCGCAACTCCGGGGCCACGGTCGTCTCCGAGGGCGTGGGCGACCACGGCTGCGAGTACATGACCGGCGGTCGCGCGGTGGTCCTCGGCGAGACGGGCCGCAACTTCGCGGCCGGCATGTCCGGCGGCATCGCCTACGTCATCGACCTCGACCGGGACAACGTCAACGTCGGCAACGTGGACGCCGTCGAAGCGCTGGACGACACCGACAGGCAGTGGCTGCACGACGTGGTGCGCCGTCACCAGGAGGAGACCGGATCCACGGTCGCCGAGAAGCTGCTGGCCGAGTGGGACACCGCTGTCGAGCGCTTCAGCAAGATCATCCCCAGCACGTACAAGGCAGTGCTCGCCGCCAAGGACGCCGCCGAGCAGGCGGGACTCTCCGAGTCCGAGATCACCGAGAAGATGATGGAGGCGGCGATCAATGGCTGACCCGAAGGGCTTCCTGAACCACGGCCGTGAGGTCGCCAAGTCCCGCCCGGTCGACGTACGTCTGAAGGACTGGAACGAGGTCTACGTCCCCGGCTCCCTGCTGCCGATCATCAGCAAGCAGGCCAGCCGCTGCATGGACTGCGGCATCCCGTTCTGTCACAACGGCTGTCCGCTCGGGAACCTCATCCCCGAGTGGAACGACTTCGCCTACCGCGAGGACTGGTCCGCCGCCTCCGAGCGGCTGCACGCGACCAACAACTTCCCGGAGTTCACCGGTCGTCTGTGCCCCGCTCCCTGTGAGTCGGCGTGTGTGCTCGGCATCAACCAGCCGCCGGTCACCATCAAGAACGTCGAGGTCTCGATCATCGACAAGGCGTGGGACAGCGGCGACGTCGAGCCGCAGGCCCCCGAGCGCCTGTCCGGCAAGACCGTCGCGGTCATCGGCTCGGGACCCGCCGGTCTCGCCGCCGCCCAGCAGCTCACGCGGGCCGGTCACACCGTCGCCGTCTACGAGCGCGCGGACCGCGTCGGAGGCCTCCTGCGGTACGGCATCCCCGAGTTCAAGATGGAGAAGCGGCACATCAACCGGCGTATCGAGCAGATGCGCGCGGAGGGCACCCGCTTCCGTACCGGCATCGAGATCGGCCGCGACCTCAAGGCGACCGACCTGAAGAAGCGGTACGACGCCGTCGTCATCGCCGCCGGCGCCACCACCGCGCGTGACCTCCCGGTCCCCGGCCGCGAGCTCAAGGGCATCCACCAGGCCATGGAGTACCTGCCGCTGGCCAACAAGGTGCAGGAGGGCGACTACGTGGCGCCCCCCATCACGGCCGAGGGCAAGCACGTCATCGTCATCGGCGGCGGCGACACCGGCGCCGACTGCGTGGGCACCGCCCACCGCCAGGGCGCGGCCTCGGTGACGCAGCTGGAGATCATGCCCCGTCCGGGCGAGGACCGGGCCCCGCACCAGCCGTGGCCGACCTTCCCGATGCTCTACAAGGTCACCTCCGCGCACGAGGAGGGCGGCGAGCGGGTCTACTCCGTCTCGACGACCCACTTCGAGGGCGACGAGGACGGCAACGTCCAGTGGCTGCACCTGAGCGAGGTCGAGTTCATCGAGGGCAAGCTGACCCCGAAGCCGGGCACGGAGCGCAAGATCCCCGCCCAGCTGGTCACCCTCGCCATGGGCTTCACCGGCACCGACCGCGAGAACGGCCTGGTCGAGCAGTTCGGCCTGGAGCTCGACGAGCGCGGCAACATCGCCCGCGACGCCGACTTCCAGACCAACGTGCCGGGCGTCTTCGTCGCCGGTGACGCGGGCCGCGGCCAGTCGCTCATCGTGTGGGCGATCGCGGAGGGCCGCTCGGCCGCCCGCGGCTGCGACCGCTTCCTGACCGGCGCGAGCGAACTGCCCGCCCCGATCCGGCCGACGGACCGCTCGCTGATGGTCTGACGGCCAATCAAGAAACGTCCCGTACAACGGCGTACGGAACGCTGACGGTGTCCGCCCTCCCAGTCCCCGACCGGACGAGGGGCGGGCACCGTCGCCATGTCAGCGGGCAGTGACCTTGGCCCAAGTGGACACCAGGAGCGCCACCAGCAGGACGGTGCACGCTCCCGCCTGTACCAGGGCGCGACGGCCGTCCCGGGGGGCGTACGCGTAGGCGAGCGTGACGACGGTTCCCGCCAGCAGGCCGCCGAGGTGGCCCTGCCACGATGTCAGCCCCGCGGAGATCAGCAGCCACAGCAGCAGGCCTGCCATGAAGCGGTTGACCTGGGCCATGTCGGCGCCGAGCCGGCGGGCCATCACGTAGTAGGCGGCCCCGAGCCCGAAGATCGCGCCGGACGCGCCGAGCGTGGGTGTGGTGGGCGCGATCAGCAGGACGAGGACCGAGCCGCCGAGCGCCGAGAGCAGATAGAGGGCGAGGTACCGGATCCGGCCGAGCTGGAGCTCGACCACGCGGCCGATGTTCCACAGCGACACCATGTTCATCACGATGTGCAGGATCCCGAACGTGCCCCCGGTGGGCGGCAGATGGAGGAACGCGCCGGTCAGCAGCCGGTACCACTCGCCGTCGACGACACCCTCCATGTGGAAGTCGGCGGGGTATGCGGCCTGCCACACGTAGTGGCCGCCGTCCGGGCCCACCAGGCCGACGCCCAGCATCTCGAACCGGTCCACGATCGCCGGGCGCACGAGCTCGCCGACGTAGGCGAGCACGTTGAGGCCGATGAGGACGTACGTCACCAGCGGTACGGCCGTGATCCGCCCGCCGAACGCGGTCCGGGCCTGCCGCACCGATCGCGCCCCCTCCCGCACGCACTCGGGGCACTGGTGACCGACGGCCGCCTCCCGCATGCAGTGCGGGCAGATGTACCGCTCGCAGCGGGTGCAGCGGACATGGGACTCCACCGTGGGATGGCGATAACAGGCGGTGAGGGTGGATTCGGGTTCCACGGCCGGCTCTCCTCGGAGTGACAGGGGTGATGATCGAGCCGGTGGGGTCGGCGGCGAACAAAATAGCGAACTCCGGTGGAGGGAGGCAGCGGCGGGGCCGTCGTCGGCCGTCCCCCCGTCTTCCGGCACCATCAGGCGGCGCCCGCACGGGGAGTGCGTCGAGGTCCACGAGCCCCTCGCGCAGGAGCAGCTGCACACCCTCACCCAGCACGAGCAGGAACCGCCGTACGGGACAGGGCCGTTGACCGACGCCAACGGGCTGCGGCGGCCGGTCAGCCGCTCCCAGCGGTTGCGGGCCGGGCTCGGGCGGGCGATGTTCGGGCCCGGCACGCGGATCGCGAAGCCGACGGTGGAGGAGTGCCGGGAGGTCACCAGCGGCGACCACCACTGAGGACGGTCGCGCGGCACGCGTCGGGGCTGCCCCACGCGGTGCGCAGGGCGCGGGCCTTGGTGAGCCACAGGGACAGGTCGTACTCGGCCGTGTACCCGATGGCCCCGTGCAGCTGGAGCGCGGTGCGGGCGGCCCGGTACGCCGCCTCGCACGCCGTGACCTTGGCGGCGGCGACGTCTTCCCTGGTCATCGTTAGGGCGGCGCCGAAGAGCAGGGGCCGCGCGAACTCCAACGCGATCTTCACGTCGGCGAGTTGGTGCTTGACCGCCTGGAAGGAGCCGATGGGGACGCCGAACTGGGTGCGCTGCCTGACGTAGGAGACGGTCTTGTCGAGCAGCGCGAGTCCCACACCGAGAGCTTGGGCGGCGGTGGTGAGGCGGGCGGTGGTGAGGGCGCGTTCTGTGGCCGTGGCCACCTGGGGGCCGGTGGCGAGTCGTTGTCCCCCGGCGGGGAGGGGGAAGAGGCGCCGGGCGGGGTCCACGGGCCGAAAACCCTTCAGGGGCGCGGGGAACCGCGCGACCAGCCCCCGCTCACCCGCACCCGAGATCGCCAGCCGTACGTCCGCCACGTCCGCGTCCGGCGCATACGACCCCGTCGTCACGGTCGCCACCGACTCGCCCGACGCCAGCGCGGGCAGCAGCAGCTTCGCCGGGCCGGTGTCGTCCAGCGCCGTGAGCAGCGTCGCCGCCGTCACCGTCTCCACCAAAGGGCCCGGTACCGCGTGCCGCCCCAACTCCACGAAGGCCACGACGAGTTCCGCGGGGCGCGGCCCCAGCCCTTCGTATGCCTCCGGTACCGCCAGTGCGAACACGCCCGCCTCGGCGATACGGCTCCACAGTGCGAGCCCGCTGTCGTGGTCGCCGCGGCTCCAGTCCCGTACGACGGAGGGAGTGTCGGCCGCGGTCAGCATCGAGTCCAGCGAGGCGGCGAACTCCCGCTGCTCCGGATCGAGGAGGAAACGCATCAGCGGCGACCCTTCGGCAGACCCAGTAGGCGTTCGGCGATGATGTCGCGCTGGATCTCGTTGGTGCCGGCGTAGATGGGGCCGGCGAGCGCGAAGACATAGCGCTCGGACCAGTCCGGGTCCTCTTGCTCACCCAGGAGGTCCAGGGCCGTCTCCGTGAGCGCGATGTCGTACTCGGACCAGAAGACCTTGTTGAGGCTGGACTCCGGGCCCAGCGTGTCACCGTCCAGGAAGCGGGAGGCGGACGCGTAGGTGAAGAGCTGATACGCGCGGGCTCCGATCAGGGCGTCCGCGACCCGGTTCCCGGTCTCCCGCGGGCTTCCCTGGGCCTGCCAGAGCGCGGACAGCCGGTCGGCGGCCGCCAGGAAACGGCCCGGTGAGCGCAGCATCAGCCCCCGTTCGTTGCCCGCCGTCGACATCGCGATCCGCCAGCCCTGGCCGGGCCCGCCGATGACGTCCTCGTCCGGCACGAACACCTCGTCCAGGAAGAGCTCGGCGAAGGCCGGTTTCCCGTCGAGGCGGTGGATCGGACGGACGGTGACACCGGGCGCCCGCAGGTCGAACATCAGGTAGGTCAGGCCCTGGTGGGGTTTCGGGGTGTCCGGGTCGGTGCGGAAGAGCCCGAACGCGCGGTCCGCGAAGGCCGCCCGGGAGGACCAGGTCTTCTGGCCGCTGAGCAGCCAGCCCCCTTCCGTACGCACCCCTTTGGACCTCAGGGACGCCAGGTCCGAGCCCGCCTCCGGCTCCGACCAGGCCTGCGCCCAGACCACCTCACCGGTGGCCATCGACGGCAGCACGCGCGCGCGTTGCTCCGGTGTGCCGTGGTCGAAGAGGGTCGGGGCGAGGAGGCTGATGCCGTTCTGGCTGACGCGCCCGGGTGCCCCCGCCGCGTAGTACTCCTCCTCGAAGACCAGCCAGCGGACCAGCCCGGAGTCCCGGCCGCCGTACTCGCGGGGCCAGTTGACCACCGACCAGCGGTCCGCGGCGAGTTCGGCCTCCCACCCGCGGTGGGCCGCGAAACCCTCCTCGGTCTCCAGGGAGGGCAGCGGAGCGGCGGGCACATGTGCGCGCAGCCACGCGCGGGCCTCGGCGCGGAAGGCCTCTTCCTCCTGCGTGAACGCCAGATCCATGGACACCCGTCCTTCCCTAACAAGTGTTTGGTAGGTTAGCGTGGCGCCATGACAGGCGTCGAGAGTCCGGTGTACGAACCGGGGCACGGGCTGCTGAAGGGGCGCACCGCCGTCATCACCGCCGCCGCCGGAGCGGGCATCGGCGGGGCGACCGCGCGCCGCTTCCTGGAGGAGGGCGCGCGCGTCCTGATCAGCGACGCGCACGCGCGGCGGCTGAAGGAGTGCGAGGCCGAGCTCGGACGGGAGTTCCCGGGAGCGGTGTCGGCCGTGCCCTGCGACGTCACCGACGAGGCACAGGTGCGCGCGCTGTTCGACGCGGCCGCAGAAGAGCACGGGCGGCTGGACGTCGTCGTCAACAACGCGGGACTCGGCGGCACTTCGGCGCTCGTCGACATGACCGACGAACAGTGGTCCCGGGTCCTGGACGTGACCTTGAACGGCACCTTCCGGTGCACCCGCGCCGCCCTGCGGCTGATGCGGGACTCCGGCGGCGGGGTGATCGTCAACAACGCCTCCGTCGTCGGGTGGCGCGCGCAGGCGGGGCAGGCGCACTACGCCGCCGCGAAAGCGGGCGTGATGGCGCTGACCCGGTGCGCGGCGGTCGAGGCGGCCGAGTACGGGGTGCGGGTCAACGCAGTGTCGCCCAGCCTCGCCATGCACCCCCACCTGGTGAAGGTGACCTCGGCCGAACTGCTGGAGGAACTCACCGCCCGCGAGGCCTTCGGGCGGTACGCCGAGCCCTGGGAGGTGGCCAACGTGATCGTGTTCCTGGCGTCGGGCTACTCCTCGTACATGACCGGCGAGGTCGTCGCCGTCAGCAGCCAACACGCCTAGGACAATGGACGATGTGCCGACCAAGAAGAAGCCCCAGGTGAGCGCGGCAGCCCCGGCCCGCCGCCGTGAACTCCTCGACACCGCCGCCGAGGTCTTCGCCGAACAGGGCTACAATGCCACGACCGTACGCAAGATCGCGGATCACGCGGGCATGCTCGCGGGCAGCCTCTACTACCACTTCGACTCCAAGGAATCGATGCTGGAGGAGATCCTGCGGACCTTCCTCGACGAGCTCTGGGGCGGCTACGACGCCGTCCTGGGCGCCGAACTCGGCCCGCGCGAGACGCTGGAGGCCCTGGTCACCGAGTCGTTCCGGGAGATCGACCGGCACCGCGCCGCCGTCGCGATCTACCAGAAGGAGAGCAAGCAACTGGTGGCGCAGGAGCGGTTCGCGTTCCTCGCCGAGTCACAGCGCAGGTTCGAGAAGGCCTGGCTGTCCACGCTGGAGCGCGGGGTCGCGGCCGAGGTGTTCCGGGCCGACCTCGATGTCCGGCTGACCTACCGGTTCGTGCGCGACACCGTGTGGGTCGCCGCGTCCTGGTACCGGCCCGGCGGACAGCACAGCCCGGAGGAGATCGCCCGGCAGTACCTGTCGATGGTGCTGGACGGGATCGCCGTACGTACCTAACTCATTGGGATGTCTGGGGAGTCGCCATGGCCGAGGCTTACATCGTCGAAGCGGTCCGCACGCCCGTCGGGCGGCGCGGGGGAGGGCTCAGCGGGGTCCACCCGGCCGACCTGGGCGCGCATGTGCTGAAGGCGGTCGTCGCGCGGGCCGGGGTCGACCCCGCGGCCGTCGAGGACGTCGTCTTCGGGTGCCTGGACGCGGTCGGGCCGCAGGCCGGGGACATCGCGCGGACCGCGTGGCTCGCTGCCGGGCTGCCCGAGGAGGTGCCCGGGGTGACCGTGGACCGGCAGTGCGGGTCCTCGCAGCAGGCCGTGCACTTCGCCGCCCAGGGCGTGCTGTCCGGGACGCAGGACCTGGTGGTGGCCGGCGGGGTGCAGAACATGTCGATGATCCCGATCGCCTTCGCGACCCGGCAGGCCGCCGAGCCGCTCGGGCTGACCCAGGGGCCCTTCGCGGGCAGCGAGGGGTGGCGGGCCAGGTACGGGGACCGGGCCGTGAACCAGTTCGCCGGCGCCGAGATGATCGCGGGGAAGTGGGGGATCAGCCGCGAGGACCAGGAGGAGTTCGCGCTCCGGTCCCACCGGCGGGCTCTGCGGGCCATCGACGAGGGGCGCTTCGAGCGCGAGACGGTGGCCTACGGCCCGGTCGCGGTCGACGAGGGCCCGCGCCGGGACACCTCCCTGGAGAAGATGGCCGGACTGAAGCCGGTGATCGAGGGCGGCACCATCACCGCGGCCTGCTCCTCGCAGGTCTCCGACGGAGCGGCGGCCATGCTGCTGGCCTCGGAGCGGGCGGTGCGCGAACACGGCCTCACCCCACGCGCACGCGTGCACCACCTCTCCGTCCGCGGCGAGGACCCCATCCGCATGCTCACCGCCCCCATCCCGGCCACCGCCCACGCCCTGAAGAAGAGCGGCCTCACCATCGACGACATCGACCTCGTCGAGATCAACGAGGCCTTCGCGCCGGTGGTGCTGGCCTGGCTGAAGGAAACGGGAGCCGACCCGGAGAAGGTCAACGTCAACGGCGGCGCGATCGCCCTCGGGCATCCGCTGGGAGCGACGGGCGTGAAACTGATGACCACCCTGCTGCACGAACTGGAGCGCACGGGTGGGAGGTACGGCCTCCAGACCATGTGCGAGGGCGGGGGACAGGCGAACGTGACGGTCATCGAGAGGCTGTGACGACGGTGGGACCACCCACTCCGTCGGACGGAGTCCGGCGCAGGCTCCCGAAGCCCGTGAGGTCCCCCGGGGGCCGAAGGGTGCGAGGGGGCCGTCGGGGATGGTGCCCATGTGTGAGGGCGGGGGACAGGCGAAGGTGACGGTCATCGAGAGGCTGTGAGGCCCTGAAGGACCTCCTCGGCCTCCTTCATGATCCGCTCCATCAGCTCCGCGCACGACGGCAGGTCGTCGATCACCCCGGCGACCTGTCCGGAGGCCATCACGCCGAGATCCGTACGGCCGTCCACCATCGCCGACTTGAGGAGCATGGGCGTGTTGGCGGCGAGCAGGACCTGGCTCCAGGTGAGGTCCTTGCCGTGGCGCAGGGCGAGGCCGTCCTGGACCAGTTGCCGCCAGGTGAGCCCGGACAGCCGCCGGAAGCCGGCCGCTCTGCGGACGGCCCGCGCCAGGGACTTCGCCCGCCCGGAGTCCTCCAGCGCGGTCACCAGGTCGGTCCGCAGCATGCGGTGCGGAAGGCCGTCGACCGCCCGGGTCACCGTCACGTCCTTGACCGTCGCCGCCAGATAGCGCGCCTTCACCGCGTCCGGCACCGTCGAGTCCGCGGTGAGCAGGAACCGCGTGCCCATGGCGACGCCCGCCGCCCCGTACGCCAGCGCCGCGACCAGACCCCGCCCGTCGAAGAAGCCGCCCGCCGCCACGACCGGGATGTCCACCGCGTCCACCACCTGAGGCAGCAGAACCGTCGTCGCCACCTCCCCGGTGTGTCCGCCGCCCTCGCCGCCCTGCACGATCACCGCGTCCGCACCCCAGCCCGCGACCTTCTCGGCATGGCGCCGGGCGCCGACGGACGCAATGACGACGATCCCCGCCTCCTTGAGCCGCGTGATCAGCTCCGGGGAGGGCGCGAGGGCGAAGGAGGCGACCCGGGCCCCCTCCTCGATCATGATCCGCACCCGCTCCCCGGCGTCCGCCGCGTCGGCGCGGAGGTTGACCCCGAAGGGCGCGTCCGTGCGGGAGGCGACCTCGCGGATCGCCTCCCGCAGCCGGTCGGGGGTCATCGTCGCGGACGCCAGGATGCCGAGTGCGCCCGCGTTCGCCGCGGCGGAGACCAGGCGCGGTCCCGCCACCCATCCCATCCCGGTCTGCACGACCGGGTGGCGGACCCCGACCAGCCGGGTGAACGCGGTCTCCATCAGGCGCCGACCTCCCGGGCCCGGGTGTCGGCCGGGTCGAGCACCTCGCGGATCAACTCCAGTTCTTCGGCGGTCGGTTCGCGGGTGTACGGCACCTCGTCCGGTACGGCCAACTCGAAGCCGGTGGCCTCCCGGACCTGCTCCACGGTGACCCCGGGATGCACCGAGGCCAGCCGCATCGAGCGGTCCGGGGTGTCGAAGTCGAACACGCCCAGGTCGGAGACGACCCGCGGGATGCGGTGGAAGCGCGCCCCGGCGGCGTGGTCGTACCCGACTCCGCACACCATGTCGACCTTCTCCACGAACACCCGCCGGGAGTGCCTGGGCACCCAGTAACTGGTCGGGTTGTTCAGGGTGTTGACCGGTGCGCCCCGCACCCCGAGCAGCTGCCGCTTCGGCCTCGCCCAGTCGCCGATGCAGGAGATGTTCTGGTTGCCGTACCGGTCGATCTGGCTCGCGCCCATCATCACGTGCCGCCGCCCGCCGGTGACCAGGGCGAGGTGTTGGCGGTAGGGCAGCCAGCCCTCGGGTGTGCCGTCCGGGCGGACCAGCAGGGCCTCGCCGTCGGTCAGCAGCAGGTCGGGGGAGAAGGTGAGACGGGCGAGCCGGGCGCCCACCGAGGGGATCAGGCCCATCGGGCTCGCCAGGATCTCGCCCGCGTCCCGCCAGGCCTCGGCGCAGGCGATCACGCAGTACTCACTCCGGGTCGCGGTCATGCGGTCCTCCCCCGAGATACCGTGCGGCGAACTCCGGCCAGGGCGTGGTCGCGTACTCCCGCTGCAGGGCCTCGTCCCGGCCGTAGTCGGGAGCGCAGGAGGTGAAGTGCGCGCCGCCCGGAGCCTCGACCACGCCGGTCACCGTGTGCCGTTTGACGAGCAGTGACTGCGGCGGCGCGTCCTTGGTCAACTCGGCGGTCTCCACGATCCGTTCGCAGGAGACGTACGCGGTGTCGGCCGCCTCGCAGAACAGGTCGTCGAAGTACGGGTCGGGGCCGAGACACTGGCCGTTGCCCAGCCGGTCGGCGCGGTTCAGGTGCACCAGGGCGGCATCCATACCGAGCGCGGGCATGGCCACGAACGTCTCCCGGTCGTCGTACGGCGAAGTCACCGTCCGAAGGCCCGGGTTGACCCGCACGACGTCCGATCCGATGCCCGCCCGCACCGGCAGGAACGGCAGCCGGTTGGCGGCCGCCCGCAGGCCCCACATGAACATCGCCTCGTCGACCTCCATCAGCTCGAAGGCACCGACTTCGCGGGCCGCCCGGTAGTGGGGTTCGAGGGGGATCGAGTCGAGGGTGACGAAGGCGGCGACGAGCTTGCGGATGCGCCCGGCGGCGGCGAGCATGCCGACGTCCGGGCCGCCGTAGGAGACGATCGTCAGGTCGGTGACGTCCGAGCGCAGCAGCGCGCGCACCAGCGCCATCGGCTTGCGGCGCGAACCCCAGCCGCCGATGCCGAGGGTCATGCCGCTGCGCAGCCGGGAGACGACCTCGTCGGCCGTCATGGTCTTGTCGCTCACTCGGCCTCCCTGCCGAACCTGTCACGGACCCGGTCGGCGACCCCGCTGACGCTCGCCTCGTAGGTGAAACCCTGTTCGTAGCGGTAGCTGCGGCGGACGTCGACCGGGTCGATGCCGTTGATGGCGGCCTTGGCCAGGCGCAGCAGCTCGCCGTCCTTGGCGGCGATCTCGCGGGCCGACTCCAGGGCCGCGGCGGTGAGTTCGTCCCTCGGGACGACCCTCCACACCGCGCCGTGCCGGTGCAGTTCGGCGGCGGTGACCGTGCGCGAGGTGAAGTACAGGGCGCGCATGAGGTGCTGGGGGACCAGGCGGGCCAGGTGGGTGGCCGCGCCGAGGGCGCCGCGGTCCAGCTCGGGCAGGCCGAAGGTGGCGTCCTCGCTCGCCACGATCACATCCGCGTTGCCCACCAGGCCGATGCCCCCGCCCAGGCAGAATCCCTGCACGGCCGCCAGCACGGGCACCTCGCAGTCGTACACCGCCGAAAATGCCTCGAAGCAACCGCGGTTGGCGCCCACGAGGGCGGCCGAGCCACGCGACTGGATCTCCTTGATGTCCACGCCCGCGTTGAAGCCGCGCCCCTCGGCCGCCAGGACCACACACCTGACCTCCGGATCACGGCCCGCCGCGCGCACGGCGTCGGCCAGGGCGAACCAGCCGTCCACCGCGAGGGCGTTCACCGGCGGGAAGTCGATCCCGACCCGGACGATCCCCTTTTCCGGGGACGAGGTGGAGACACCCATGGCCGCATCAGCTACCTTTCCACCAAACGTTTGTTAGGTGAAGGGTAGCGGTGAATGGAGCTGAGCGGGAGGGTCGTGGTCGTCACCGGGGGCACGCGGGGAGTCGGCGCCGGGATCGCGCGCTCCTTCGCGGAGGCGGGGGCGGAGGTCGTCGTCTGCGCGCGCAGACCGCCCGAAGTCCCCCTGCCGAAGGCGCGGTTCGTGCCCCTGGACGTCCGGGACGCCGACGCCGTAGGGGACTTCTTCGCCGAACTGCCGCGCCTGGACGTCCTGGTCAACAACGCGGGCGGCGCCCCCTACCGGCTGCTCGCCGACACCGGCCCCGAACGGCATGTCCGCGTCCTGGAGTTGAACCTCCTCGCCCCGCTCACGGTGTCCCTCGCCGCCTACGAACACCTGAAACGCACCCGCGGCTCGATCGTCATGATCGGCAGCGTCAGCGGCGGCCGGCCCTCGCCCGGCGCCGCCGCGTACGGGGCGGCCAAGGCGGGCCTGGAGAACCTCGCCCGATCGATGGCCGTGGAGTGGGCGCCGGACGTCCGGGTGAACACCCTGGTCGTCGGCATGGTCCGCACCGAGCGGTCGCAGCTGCACTACGGCGACGAGGAGGGCATCGCGGCGGTCTCCCGCACGGTCCCGCTCGGCCGCCTGGCCGAACCCTCGGACGTGGGCGCCGCAGCCGTGTTCCTCGCCTCGGACGCCGCCGCGTACATCAGCGGGGCCTCGTTGCTGGTGCACGGCGGCGGGGAACGGCCGGCGTTCCTCGACGCCGCAACGGTCAACAAGGAGACGTGAACCATCGACAAGGAGACGTGAGATGACCGGAATCAGCGACGGCCGGGTCGTCGTCGTCACCGGCGCGGGCCGCGGTCTCGGCCGCGCCCACGCGCTCGCCTTCGCCGCCGAGGGGGCACGGGTCGTCGTCAACGACCTCGGCGTGGGCCTCGACGGCACACCGGACCCCGAAAGCCCCGCCGTCCTCGTCGCCGAGGAGATCCGCGCGGCGGGCGGCGAGGCCATCGCCCACGGCGGCGACATCGCCACCCCCGACGGTGCCGCGTCTCTCGTCCGGGCGGCCCTGGACGCCTACGGCCGCCTCGACACCCTCGTCAACAACGCCGGGTTCCTGCGCGACCGGATGCTGGTCAACCTGGAGGAGGACGACTGGGACGCGGTGATGCGCGTCCACCTGAAGGGCCACTTCCTGCCGCTGAAACACGCGGCCGCGCACTGGCGGGCGGAGACGAAGGCGGGCCGTGCGCCGGCGGCCAGGATCGTCAACACCTCCAGCGGGGCAGGCCTGTTGGGCTCGGTGGGACAGGGCAACTACAGCGCCGCGAAGTCCGGGATCGTCGGCCTCACCCTGGTCGCGGCGGCCGAACTCGCCCGCTACGGCGTCCAGGTCAACGCGATCGCCCCCGCGGCACGGACCAGGATGACGGAGCGGACGTTCGCCGACACGATGGCCGTTCCGTCCGACGGCTTCGACGCGATGGCTCCGGAGAACGTGTCCCCGCTGGTCGTGTGGCTGGGCTCGGCGGAGTGCGCAGGGGTGACGGGCCGGGTCTTCGAGGCGGAGGGCGGCCGGATCACGGTGATGGAGGGCTGGCGGCCGGGCCCGAGCGCCGACCGAGGCGCGAAGTGGACCCCGGCGGAGGCAGGAGAGACCGCACGGAAGCTGCTCGGCGAGGCGGAGACACCGGCTCCGGTGTATGGCGCGTAACTGGACCTGCCCAGGGACGCGGGGAACTGCGCGACCAGCCACAGGACACTCGCAGACGGGCGCAAACCCTACGTGTCACACTCCAGAACCGTCCGGCACAAAGCGCATCGCGCCCGCACCCGCCCCCGCACCGGCACCCGGAGCCGCTGGTGACAGGTAGGACAGGGAAACGACACCCGCAGACGCCCGGGCCCGTCCGGGGTGAACGTGTAGGGAACCCCCGGCTGCGGACCGGGGGCGTGGCGGCGGTCCCGGGCGTAGCGGCGGCGGCCCGCCCAGCCCGCCGCAGTGAGGGGTGGCTGTTCGGAGTCCTGGCGGGCCTGCGCCATCCCCTTCACATACGCCGTGTACGCCTGCGCGCTGGTGAACCACACCGAGGGGTCCTCCCCGAACACCAGCGACCGCTTCGCCAGCACGTACCCGAACTCCTCCGGCGTGAGATACCCCAGCTTCTGCGACGACGCCGCGTCCTCCCGGTAGGCGTCCAGCAGCAGCCAGCCCGCCCCCAGATACGTCGTCGCCGTGTCCGTGAGGATCTCGTTCTCCCGCACCCCTGGGAAGGAGAGGTCCAGCCGGTGCAGATACACGTGCATGACCTCGTGGGCCAGTGCCGCGCCGATGTCCCGCCGATGGGTGCGGAAACGGTCGTTCAGCTCGACGAAGTACTCGGGGCCCGCGGTGAGTTCGACGTTCGCCGCGTGGGTCATCTCCCGGAAGCTGACCACGAACCGGGCGTCCGGCAGCCGGTAGTGCCGCACCAGCTCCCGGGCCACCCGCTGCGTCCCGAGATAGAGGTCGTCGGTGTCGCAGAACGCCACGTCCACCGGCGCCACGCTCGTCGCGAACGTCTGGACGGTGTCGTAGGAGAGCCGCTTGTAGAGCGCGTTGATCGAGGCCCGCACCGTCTCCAGGTGCGGGTAGCCGTGCTGGACCGGTCCGTCGTTCGTCACGCCCGTACCCCCAAGACGCCCTGAACCCGATTCCACTCTACGAGGTCGCGGGCGGATTCTCGTGGGTCGGATCCGGCGCACGGAGCCGGAGCGCGGGCCCGCTCGCCGGTGCATCCTCCAGCTCCAGCACCCACACGTCGTTGCCTCCCTCCCGCAGCACCGGGCCGGGCACGTACAGCGTCCGCTGCGGGCCCGCGGACCAGTACCGGCCGAGGTTGAAGCCGTTGACCCACACGAACCCCCGGGTCCAGCCCGGCAGCTCAAGCACCGCGTCCCCGGCGCCCCGCACGCTCACCTCACCCCGGTACAGCCCCGCCGAGCCGTCCCCGGGGACCGCCCCGAAGCCGATCCCGGTCACGGAGTCCAGCGCGTCGAGGCGCAGCCCCCGCGCCCGCACCCCGTGCAGGAACTGCCGTTCGTGCAGCAGCCCCCCTGTGATCCCCTTGGCCTCCCCGCTCCTGGGCCCGTAGTTGACCCGCCCCAGCGACTCCACCCACAGCTCCACGCGCGCGTACCCCGCGACCGGCTCCTTGAGCTGCGCGTCGTCCTCGGTGAGCACCCCGGCCCGCTCCCCGTTCACGTACACCACCGCGAGATCCCGCAGCCCCCGCGCGATCAGCGGGTACGGCTGCCGCGGCCCCGGCACGGTCACCTCGTACCGCACCAGCCCCCGGTCGACGTCCAGCTCCTCGAAGGTCGGCGGCACGGGGCCCTCGTGGACCGGTCCGCCGTGCTCCTCCAGGACGGCGGACAGGGAAGCCCATGCGGTCAGGTCCACGTCAGTCATGGCACCCAACACCTCCGGCGCGGGCGGCAGCTCCGCCACCGGACCGTACGCGGACAGCACCTCACGGAAGCGCCAGAACTTCTCCGTCGGCCTGCCGTACTCGTCGATCGGCGCGTCGTAGTCGTACGACGTCACGTCCGGCTCCAGCGGACCGTCGTGCAGCGCGCCCCCGCCCCGGTTGGCGCCCGCCCAGCCCGCGAAGTTCGTGCCCCCGTGCGCCATGTACAGGTTCACCGAGGCCCCGCACTCCAGGATCTCCCGCAGCGCCGCGGCCGCGTCCCCGGCGTCCCGTACGACGGGCCCACCGCCCCAGTGCTGGAACCAGCCGCACCAGAACTCCATGCACATCAGCGGGCCGTCCGGCCGGTACCGGCGCAGCGCCTCGAAGGCCGTACGGGCGCCGGAGCCGAAGTTCACCGTGGCGAGGACACCCGGGACCGAACCGCCGGTGAGCATGTGGTCCTCGGGGCCGTCCGAGGTGAACAACGGCACCGTGACGCCCTCCGCGCGCAGCAGCTCCGTCAGCCGCAGGAGATACCCGGCATCCGAGCCGTAGCTGCCGTACTCGTTCTCCGCCTGGACCATGATCACCGGGCCGCCGCGGTCGATCTGCCGCTCCACGACCTGCGGCAGCAGCCGCCCGAACCAGCGTTCCACCTGCCCGAGGTACACCTCGTCGCTCGTGCGTGCGTGCCCCTTGAGCCAGTGCGGCAGACCGCCGTTCTCCCACTCCGCGCAGATGTAGGGACCGGGGCGCACGATCGCCCACAGCCCCGCCTCCCGGGCCGCGTCCAGGAACCGGCCCAGCGCCGCCACGTCCCGGACGTCACCCGGGTGCGGCTCGTGCAGATTCCACGGCACGTACGTCTCCACACAGTTGAGGCCCATCGCCCGCAACATCGCCAGCCGGTGCCCCCACCCGGCCTCGTGCACCCGGAAGTAGTGCAGCGCGCCGGACAACAGCCGCACCGGTCGGCCGTCCAGCAGGAAATCGGTTTCACCCACCGTGAACTCGCTCATAGGCTCCACCCTCGCCACTGGCGGCGATCAGGTCCATGGACAAAGATCGGCGCTGCTTGGACCGAAGCGCACGCAAGGAGCGCGATGTACCACACCTGGATGCGATTCCTCACCCCCAGCCCCGTCCACCACCGCCTGGGCGTGGTCTGCCTGGGAGTCGGGCTCCAGTACGGCGCGCTGCCCACCGTCGGCCCCCGCACCCTCGACAGCCACGTCGCCGTCGTCATCAGCACCGGCACCGGGTGGTACGAGACCCCCGACGGCCGCCGTACGACCGTCACCGCGCCCTCGCTGCTGTGGCTCACCCCCGGCATCCCGCACCACTACGCACCCGACCCGGAAACCGGCTGGGACGAGGGGTTCGTCGGCTTCACCGGCCCCGCCACCGCCACCTACACCGAACTCGGCTACATCGAACCCGACCGCCCCGTCGTGCCCCTGTCCGACGCCACCGGGCCGCGCGCGGTCATCGCCCGCATCGCCCGCGCCGCCCGCCGCGACAACCCCCTCCTGGAGGTCGAGACCGGCGCCGCCGTCCACGAACTCCTCGTCGCCCTGCGCCGCGCCCGTGCCGACCTCGCCCCCGACGGCGACCCCGTCCTCAAGGCCCTCGCCCGCGACGCCTTCAAACCGATGTCCGTCGCCGACCACGCCACCCGGCACGGCATGACCCTCGCCGAACTGCGCACCGCCGTCCGCCGCGGCGCCGGCTGCAGCCCCAAGGACTACCTCCTCGGCATCCGCCTCGGCCGCGCCAAGGAACTCCTCGCCGCCACCGAACTCCCCGTCGCCGCCGTCGCCCGCCGCGTCGGCTACGACGACCCCGCCTACTTCTCCCGCCTGTTCACCCGCCGCGTCGGCATGGCCCCGATCCGCTTCCGCGCCCAGGAGAGCCGGACGGTGCCCGGTGGCTGGAGCAACCAGGTACCGGATCCGGACGATCCGCCGAGGATCTGAAGGGGCGGGGTCGGGGGCCGGGTAGCCGATCACCCGCCTCCCGCTCCGGCCGTTTCGCCGACAGTCGACGTCCAGGTCCCCCGATCCGACGTCGAACCGTTCACCCCGTCCCCTTAGGGTTGTCGCCCATGACCACCAGCAACACCGGATCCGGTGACGTCGCCCCCGCCGTCCGCGAAGAGCTCGGACGGCTGCGCGACAGCATCGACAACATCGACGCGGCCGTCGTCCACATGCTCGCCGAGCGCTTCAAAGCCACCCAGCAGGTCGGCCACCTCAAGGCCCGCCACCAGCTGCCGCCCGCCGACCCGGCCCGCGAGGCCCGCCAGATCGAGCGGCTGCGCACCCTCGCCGAGAACGCCAAACTCGACCCGGCGTTCGCTGAGAAGTTCCTGAATTTCATCATCGCCGAGGTGATCAGGCACCACGAGCGCATCGCCGAGGACACCGTCGACGACTCCACCCCCCTGGCCGATTGACCTCGCCGGACGCCCCGGGGAGGTGACACGGGCGCCCGCACCCGGCATGCTGCGCTGTGCACTCCTTGTCAGCCCGCGAGCACTCCGTGTCAGCACACGGACGTAGGCTGGCTGTCCGCGAGGGAGGGACGTCGGGCCATGCCTTCGGATGCCAAGATCCTCATCGTCGACGACCACGAGGACACGCTCTACGCCCTGGAGAGCGCCCTGGCCCCCCTGGGCTACCGGCTCGGCCGCGCCACCAGCGGTGACGAAGCCCTCAAGCAGGTGCTCAGGGGCCAGGTCGGCCTCCTGCTCCTCGACGTACGGATGCCCGGCGTCAGCGGCCTCGACGTGGTCCGCTACATGCGGCGCCTGGAGCAGACCCAGCACATCCCCGTCGTCCTGCTCACCGGCTTCGGCCCCGACCACGAACTGACCTCCGCCGCCTTCGGCCTCGGCGTCGCCGACCTCGTGATGAAACCCATCGACCCCTGGGCCCTGCGCACCAAGGTCCGCTACCTCTTCGACACCCACCGCCGCCACCTCGCCCTCGAACAAGAGGTGCGGGAGTTACGCGCCCTCGTCAAGGACCACGGCGAGGACAAGGGCCACGACGAGGAGGACGGCGACGCGGCGGCCCGCCACCGCGCGCTGCCCCACCCGGACGCGCGCGTACCGGTCCAGCGCATCAACGGGGCGCACACCGGGGAGCTCGAACAGGACCGGACATAAGGCGTGTACCGATCCGCCTCTGTGAGTTGCCTCTGCCATCAGGCAGCATGTCCTGCATGTCCGTACTGACGCGCGACGAAGCGCAGACCCGTGCCAAGCTCCTCGACGTTCACCACTACGCCATCGCGCTCGACCTCACCACCGGTGACGAGACCTTCACGTCCCGGACCGTCGTCCGGTTCACCGCGCGCACGCAGGCGGACACCTTCGTCGAACTCAAGCCGGCCGAACTGCGGGAGGCCACCCTCGACGGCCACCCCCTCGACCCGGAGACCCTCAAGGACAACCGGCTGCCCCTCAAGGCACTGACCCCCGGCGAGCACGAACTGCGCATCGACGCCGTCATGCGGTACTCCCGCACCGGTGAGGGCATGCACCGCTTCACCGACCCCACCGACGGCGAGACCTACGTCTACACCCAGCTGTTCATGGAGGACGTCCAGCGCGTCTTCGCCGCCTTCGACCAGCCCGACCTCAAGGCCGTCTTCGACCTGTCGGTCAAGGCCCCCGCCGGCTGGAGCGTCCTCGCCAACGGCATCACCACCGACCTCGGCGACGGCCACTGGCAGGCCGCCGCCACGCCCCTGATCTCCACCTACCTGGTCGCCGTGGCCGCCGGCCCCTGGCACTCCGTGCGCACCGAACACCGCGGCCTGCCCTTCGGCATCCACTGCCGCCGCTCGCTGGCCCCCTACCTTGACCCGGACGCCGACGAGATCTTCGAGATCACCAGGCAGTGCTACGACCGCTACCACGAGAAGTTCGAGGAGCCCTACCCCTTCGACTCCTACGACCAGGCGTTCGTCCCCGAGTTCAACGCCGGCGCCATGGAGAACCCCGGCCTCGTCACCTTCCGCGACGAGTTCGTCTACCGCTCCGCCGTCACCGACACCGAACGCCAGACCCGCGCCATGGTCATCGCCCACGAGATGGCCCACATGTGGTTCGGCGACCTCGTCACCCTGCGCTGGTGGGACGACATCTGGCTCAACGAGTCCTTCGCCGAGTACATGGGCTACCAGACCCTCACCGAGGCCACCCGCTTCACCGACACCTGGGTCGACTTCGGCGTCATGCGCAAGGGCTGGGGCTACGACGCCGACCAGCGCCCCTCCACCCACCCCGTCGCCCCCGAAGCCGTCGACGACACGGCAGCGGCCCTGCTGAACTTCGACGGCATCTCCTACGCCAAGGGCGCCTCCGCACTGCGCCAGCTGGTCACCTGGCTCGGCGAGAAGGACTTCCTCGCCGGCATCAACACCCACTTCGCCCGCCACCGGTTCGCCAACGCCACCCTCGCCGACTTCATCGACTCCCTCGCCTCCGCCACCGAACGCGACGTCCACGCCTGGGCCGACGCCTGGCTGCGCACCACCGGCGTCGACACCCTGCGACCCGTGGTCACCCCCGGCGAGGAAGGCACGTACACCCTCCAGGTCGAACACAAGGGCAGCCGCCCGCACCGCGTCGCCGTCGGCCTCTACGACCTCGACGTCGCCGACGAGGGCCGCCACCTCGTCCTGCGCGAACGCCTCGACCTCGACGTCCCGCAGAGCACCCCGCAGTCCATCGGCAAGCGCCCCACCCTCCTCCTCCTCAACGACGGCGACCTCACCTACACCAAGGTCCGCTTCGACCCCGAGTCCTTCAAAGCGGTCACCGAGACCCTCTCCGGCCTGCCCTCGCCCCTGAGCCGCGCCGTCGTCTGGAACGCCCTCAGGGACGCGGTCCGCGACGGCGAACTCCCGCCCACCGCCTACCTGGACGCCGCCCGCACCCACCTCCCGCACGAGACGGACCTCGCCCTCGTCCAGGGCGTCCTCGCCTTCGCCTCCACCTACGTCGCCGACCGCTACGTCACCCCCGAACAGCGCCCCGCCGCCCTCGCCACCCTCTCCTCCCTCTGCCGCGACCTCATCCGCCGCACCGAGGACGGCGACAACCCCGGCCTGCGCCTCATCGCCGTCCGCCACAGCGTCAACGCCGCCGCCCACCCCGACACCATCGCCGCCTGGCTCGCCGACGGCACCGTCCCCGGCGGCCCCGAACTCGACCCCGAACTGCGCTGGCGCGTCCTCGCCCGCCTCGCCGTCCTCGGCGCCACCGACGAGAGCGCCATCGCCGCCGAACTCGCCCGCGACCCCTCCGCCACCGGCCAGGAAGGCGCCGCCCGCTGCCGCGCCGCCCTGCCCACGGAAGAGGCCAAGGCGCAGGCCTGGGAAGCGATGTTCACCCGCGACGACCTCTCCAACTACCTGTTCACCGCCACCGCCCAGGGCTTCTGGCAACCCGAACAGACCGACCTCGTACGGCAGTACGTGCCCCGCTACTACGAGGACGCCGTCGCCCTCGCCGCCCGCCGCGGCCCCGCGATCGCCGACGCCGCCGGTCGCTGGGCGTTCCCCGACCACGCCATCGACGAGGACAACCAGGCCCTCGGCCAGGCCTGTCTGCGCGACGCCGACCCCATCCCCGCCCTGCGCCGCAAACTGGTCGACCAACTCGACGACCTGGGACGCGCGTTGCGCGTGAGGCAGTCGTAGAGCGGATTTTCCCCGTACGGGAGTACCCCCTTCCGGGTCAGGATCGTTGAACTCTCCGGGCGCGCCCAGGCAACCGCGTCCAAGCTGGAAGCTCCCAGCGCCCCCGGAGGTCGACGATGAGCACGCCGCCCCTGGCCTCAGGCCCCGAAGGCCGCGATGTGCTGCGCCCGCTGCTCGACACGGTTCTGGACGCGCTGGGGGAGGGAGAGCGTCTCAGGGGCGGTCCGCTGCCGGCCGGGGGCCCGCCCGAGGTCGCCGAGCGGATGCGGGCCGCGGCGGGGGACGTACTCCCGCAAGAGGGTGACCCGGAGGCGCTACGGCGCCTGGTGCGCGCCTTGGCGGAAGGCTCCGCGGACCCGGCGGACCCTTTCTGCACAGCCCACCTCCACTGTCCGCCTCTCGCGGTGGCCGCAGCGGCAGACCTGGCTGTGAGTGTTCTGAACCCGTCGATGGACTCGTGGGACCAGGCCCCGGCAGCCTCGGAGCTCGAGGCACTGGTGACACGTGCACTGGCAAACGAGGTCTACGCAGACCCACCCAGGGGCGCGGGGCCGTATCGACAGGCGGCTCCGCCGCGGGGCGCGACCAGCCCCCACCGGCCCGACGCCCTGATCACAACCGGTGGCACGGAATCCAACCAACTCGCCCTCCTCCTGGCCAGAGAGACACATGGCCCCGGTGTCCGCCTCATCTGTGGCGAAAACGCTCACCACTCCCTCCCGAGGTCCGCCTGGCTCCTGGGCCTGCCCGAGCCGGTGATCGTGTCCACCCCCCACGGCACCCTCGACCCCGCAGCCCTCGACAAGGCCCTGCACGGACCGTCGGTCATCGCCGCGACCGCCGGCACCACCGACGCCGGCCTCATCGACCCCCTCCCCGAGATCGCCGCCCTGTGCGCACAGCGGGGCGCGCGGCTGCACATCGACGCGGCCTACGGCGGAGGACTCCTCTTCAGCGCACGGCACAGAGCCAAGCTCACCGGCCTGAGCGTCGCAGACACCGTCACCCTCGACCTGCACAAACTCGGCTGGCAACCGGTCGCCGCAGGCCTCCTTGCCGTACGCGACGACAACGACCTCGCCGCCCTGACCCATCGCGCCGACTACCTCAACGCCGACGACGACACCGAAGCCGGCCTCCCCGACCTCCTCGGCCGCTCCCTGCGCACCACCCGCCGCCCCGACGTCCTCAAGCTCGCCGTCACGCTGAAGACCCTGGGACGGACGGGGATCGGCGCACTCGTCGACCAAGTCTGCGATCAAGCAAGGCAGTTCGCGGAACTCATCGACCGGCACCCCGGCTTCGAACTCCACGCCCCGCCCACCATCAGCACGGTCCTGTTCCGCCCCGCGGGCGCCACCGACGACGCCGTCGCCGCCGTACGCCGAAGCCTCCTGACCGACGGCCGCGCCGTCCTCGGCCGAGCCCGCGCAGCGAACCGGCTCTGGCTCAAGGCCACCCTCCTCAACCCCACCACCCGGCCGGCCGACCTCGCCGGACTCCTGCACCTCGTGGAAGGAACCACCCCCCGATGAACCCCCACCCCCCACACCACGAGCCCGACGCACCCCGCGACCTCGTCGGCATCGGCATCGGACCCTTCAACCTCTCCCTCGCCGCCCTCGCCCAGCCCCTCACCGCACTCGACACCGTCTTCTACGACCAACGCCCCGCCTTCGGCTGGCACCCCGGGCTCCTCATCGACGGCGCCACCATCCAGGTCCCCTTCCTCGCCGACCTGGTGACCCTCGCCGATCCCGCCAGCGAATGGACCTTCCTCAACTACCTCAAAACCCGCGAGCGCCTCTTCCCCTTCTACTTCGCCGAGCGCTTCCACATCCAGCGCGCCGAATACGACGCCTACTGCCGCTGGGTCGCCGAGAACCTCCCCGGACTCCACTTCAGCCACCAGGTCGACGCCGTCCGCTTCAACCCCGAACGCGACGTCTTCGAAGTCGACTTCACCCAGCTCGACAACGACGGCGAAGCCGAAGCACTGGGCCGCACCTACACCAAGAACATCGTCCTCGGCATCGGCACCGAGCCCTACGTGCCGGAGCCGTTGAAGCCCCTCGTCGAGGCGCCCGGCGTGCCCGTCATCCACGCCACCGACTACCTCGACCACCGCCAGAGCCTCCTCGCCGCCGACCACGTCACCGTCGTCGGCTCAGGACAGTCCGGCGCCGAGATCTTCCTCGACCTCCTCCGCCACCGCCCCACCGGCCGCGAAAAACTCCACTGGCTCGGCCGCACCGAGGCCTTCGCACCCATGGAGTACTCCAAGCTCGGCCTCGAACACTTCACCCCCGACTACACCCGCTACTTCCACGCCCTGTCCGAAAGCGTCCGCGACCGCCTCGGCACCACCCAATGGCAACTCCACCGCGGCATCGACACCGACACCATCGCCGCCATCCACGACGAGCTCTACCGCCGCACCCTGCACGGCGGCTGGCCCGACACCGTCCTCACCCCCGGCGTCCGCGTCCGCACCGCCGGCAGAATCGCCACCACGAAGATCGAACTCCACCTCGAACACATCCAGCAGAGCACCCGCTCCCGCCTCACCACCGACGCCGTCGTCCTCGCCACCGGCCACCGCGAACGCCCCCTCGACCGCATCCTCGCCGGACTCGACCCCTACATGCGCCGCGACAGCCGCGAACGCCCCCGCGTCGACGAACACTTCCGCCTCGCCCTCGACCCGTCCGTCACCGGCGCCGACTGCCACGTGTACGTCCAGAACGCCGAACGCCACACCCACGGCGTCGGCACCCCCGACCTCGGCCTCGCCGCCTGGCGCAGCGCCACCATCCTCAACACCCTCACCGGCAAGGACGCCTACCCCCTCCCCACCCGCACCGCCTTCACCACCTTCGGCCTCGAAGACCGGCTGCCCCTCATCCCACCCGCCCGCAAGGCCTCCGTCCTGACACCCCTCGTCGAAGGACGGTAAGAAACCGGCGACGGCCTCCACGCCAACGGCGCCGGCGTGAAAGTCATCGCCGGCGCCGCGGACACCACCCTGCTCAGCCTCTAGAAGACCGGCGTACCGTCCCGCGTGAGCCTCCAGTCCACCGACGCGAACTCCTTCGGGTCCAGCACACCCTTCGCGGTCACCCACTCCGCGATCCGCGTCCGGATCTCCGTCGACTCCGACCACAGCTCGGTGGCGGAGGCCACGTGCGGAAACGCCCCGCCACCGTTCGCCCGGTAGTTGTTCACCGCGAACACGAACTTCTGCGCGTCGTCCAGCGCGGCACCGTTGTAGGTCAGGTTCTTGATCCGCGAACCCGCCGCCTGAGCGATGTCGATGTCGTACGACAGCCCCGACACGTAGTCGTAGTTGTAGTCCGGACGGTTACCCGCGTTCGTCAGCTTCTCCACGTCCACCACCGCGCCCGCCGCCGTCCGCACGAAGTACTCCGCCGAGTACTCCAGGTACGCCCTGACCTGCGCACCCGTCAGCAACTTCGCCACCAGCGTGTTGTCGTACACATACAGGCTGGACAGGTCCCGGATCGTCACGGAGCCCGCCGGGATCTCCGACGTCCGCGAGAACGGCGACGCCTGCGCGATCACGGGCAGCGAGGCGTACTCCGTACCCGCCAGCGCGGCCTTGACCACGTCCTCCTGCACCTTCGTGATCAGGTCGATGATCGGGGCGTCCTTGTAGCGCGCCTCGACCGTCGTCAGCGTCTCAGTCGCCGTACCGACCACCTGGTTCACGTACCTCACGACGACGTCGTGATCGGCCTTCAGCAGCTTCGTGATCTTCGGGTCGTCCGCGACCGAGTTCGAGTTCAGCACCTTGGACGACACCGACTCGACCGACCAACGCCCCTTCGCGAAGACCAGCTCGATGTCGAACAGCGACAACCGCTCCGCGTACGCCAACGGCTCCGACAGCACGACCGTCTTCCCGGTCTTCGCGTTGGTGACCTTCAGCTCCGGGATCTCCACATGCGCATGCCCCACCAGGATCGCGTCGATCCCCGGCACCTGCTGCGCCACCAGCGCCGCCGAGTTCTCGACATACGGCAACTGGTCACCGTACGACGACGTACCCGACGAACCCGAGTGCGCCGACACGACCACCACGTCCGCACCCATGGACCGCAGCTTCGGCACCCACTTCGCCGCCTGCTCCTCAAGCCCCGGGAACGTCAACTTCCCCTGCACATAGGCCTTGTCCCAGATCGCGATACCCGGGTTCGTCAGACCCAGCACCGCCACCTTCACCGGCGGCGCGCCCTTCACATGGAACGTCTTGATGAAGAACGGCGGAAAAGCGGGCTTCAGCGTCTTCGCGTCCAGCGCGTTCGCGCCAAGCAGCGGGAAGTCGCACTGCTCCTCGAACTTCCGCAGCGTCTCGATGCCGTAGTTGAACTCGTGGTTGCCCAGCGCCACCGCGTCGTACCCGATGGCGTTCATGGCCGCCGCCATCGGATGGACGGGACCGCCCTTCGCGGTGATCGGGTCGACCTTCGCGTAGTAGTACGTCAGCGGCGTCCCCTGGATCGTGTCGCCCGCGTCCAGCAGCAGCGTGTTGCAGCGGCCCTTCTCCGCACGGACCTGGTTCACCAGCGTCGAGATCCGCGACAGACCCTGCGCGTTGCCCGCGGTGTCCTTGTACTCCGCGTCCTTGAAGTAGTCCCAGTTGAAGACATGACCGTGCAGGTCGGTGGTGCCCATCACGGTCAGCGAGTACCGCTTCTCGCGCCCCTTCCCGGCCTCCGCGGCCTGGGCGGCCGGAGCACCCACGGCACCGGCCAGCGCGACACCCGCACCGGTCACGGCGGACTTCTCCAGGAACTTCCTGCGGTTCAAGGCCATGTCTTGATCTCCTCGGGGAACGGTCAACAACGCGCGTAGATTCTGACCCGCACATGTCGAACGGCAACAGCCCCCGCAGGTTTCGATCTGATGACCCAACCAGCCACCGACCGGGTCCGTAACCGGCCAAGAACTGACACAGTGGGTCGTTATGGCCACCGACTCCGTTCCCTACGGCACCCCCGACGCCCCCCGCATCGCCGTCCGCGGCGAAGCCCACCTCGAAGTCGACCCCGAGATCGCCCGCATCAGCGTCACCGTCGCCTCCCGCGGCAAGGACCGCCGCACCGCCCTCGACGACCTCACCCGCCGCAACACCGCCGCCCTCGACCTGCTCAAGTCCTACGGCGACGCAGTCGAACACCTGGAAACCGGCTCCTTCTCCGTCACACCCGAACTCAAGGAACACGGCCGCGGCGAACGCGTCCACGCCCACCACGGCCGCGTCCACATCACCGCGGAACTGACCGACTTCACGGCCCTCGGGGAACTGACGACCCGACTGGCCGACCAGGAGTTGACGCGGGTCGACGGACCCTGGTGGGCCCTGCGCCGCGACTCACCCGCCTACCGGGAAGCCCGCCAACAGGCCGTACGGGAAGCCGTCCAGCGGGCGAGGGAGTACGCGGAGGCGCTGGGCACGTCACTGGCGTCCTTGGTCGAACTGGCCGACATCGGCGCCGAGGACCCCGAACCCCGCTTCGTCGGCAAGGCCAGCCGCGCTCGCTCCATGGCCTACGAGGCCGCAGCCGACACCTCGGCCGCCCCACTCGACCTCGAACCCCAACGCCAACACGTCCACGCCCAGGTCAACGCACGCTTCACCATGGCACCACCCGCACTGTGAGCGGCACTCGAATTTGCATTCGGAATGCTCATCAGAGCGGGGTGGCGCACACTTCAACGCTTGTCAACAACCCTTCACCCAGAGGTTGTTGAGTCGTCATACCTCCCCAATTCCCTACCCGTCGGTAAGGTCTAGGCTCGAAACATGCGCCGAGCAAAGATCGTCTGCACCCTGGGCCCCGCCACCGACTCGTACGACCAGATCAAAGCCCTGGTCGACGCCGGAATGGACGTAGCCCGCTTCAACCTCAGCCACGGCAGCTACGCCGAACACGAGGAGCGCTACCACCACGTCCGCAAGGCCTCCGACGAGACCGGCCGCAGCGTCGGCCTCCTCGCCGACCTTCAGGGCCCGAAGATCCGCCTCGGCAATTTCACCGAAGGACCCGTACTCCTTGAACGCGGCGACACCTTCACCATCACGGTCGAAGAGGGCGCGGCGGGCGACCAGCGGTCCTGCGGGACGACGTACGGCGGACTCGCCTCGGACGTCACCGTGGGTGAGCGCATCCTCGTCGACGACGGCAAGGTCTGCCTGGAGGTCACGTCGGTGGAGGGCCCCCGCGTCCACACCAGGGTGGTCGAGGGCGGCATGGTCTCCGACCACAAGGGCCTGAACCTCCCGGGCGTCGCCGTCTCGGTCCCGGCGCTGTCCGAGAAGGACGAGGAGGACCTGCGCTGGGCCCTGCGCATGGGCTTCGACGTGATCGCCCTGTCCTTCGTACGGTCCGGCCAGGACATCGAGGCCGTCCACCGCATCATGGACGAGGCGGGGCGCCGGGTCCCGGTCATCGCCAAGGTCGAGAAGCCCCAGGCGGTCGAGGCGATCGACGACATCGTCGCCGCGTTCGACGGCATCATGGTCGCGCGCGGAGACCTGGGCGTGGAGATGCCCCTGGAGCAGGTGCCGATCGTCCAGAAGCGCGCGATCAAGCTGGCGAAGCGGAACGCCAAGCCGGTGATCGTCGCCACGCAGATGCTCGACTCGATGATCGAGAACTCGCGTCCGACGAGGGCGGAGGCGTCCGATGTGGCGAACGCGGTCATCGACGGCACGGACGCGGTGATGCTGTCGGGTGAGACGAGCGTGGGCAAGTACGCCGTCGAGACGGTCCGGACGATGGCGAAGATCGTGGAGGCGGCGGAGGAGGACATCCTGGCGAAGGGGCTGCCGCCGCTGACGGAACGGAACAAGCCCCGCACCCAGGGCGGTGCGGTCGCCCGAGCGGCGGCGGAGATGGGTGACTTCCTGGGCGCGAAGTTCCTGGTGGCATTCACCCAGTCCGGCGACACGGTCCGCCGTCTGTCCCGCTACCGCTCCCCGATTCCCCTGCTGGCGTTCACCCCGGAGCCGGCGACCCGGTCCCAGCTGAGCCTGACCTGGGGTGTGGAGACGTTCCTCGGCCCGCAGGTCGACTCCACGGACGCGATGGTGGACCAGGTGGACGAGTTGCTGTTGCAGTACGGGCGGTGCGAGAAGGGCGACGTGGTGGTGATCACGGCCGGTTCACCGCCCGGGGTATCCGGCTCGACGAACCTGGTCCGGGTGCACCACATCGGGGAGGACGACAGTCCGAAGTAGGGGGCGGGGTCGGTCAGTGCTTGGGGCCTACGTGGGTGTCCATGAGGGCTACTGAGGCTTTTCGGGCGATCGAGATGTTGCAGGCGTTCATCTGGCGCCAGTCGACGCCCACTCGGTCCAGGGTGCTGGTGAAGAGCCGCATGATGTCGACGGACCTGTTGCTGAAGCAGTACCGGGGATATTCGTAGCGCTTGCGCTCACCGGCTACGAGGCGTGTCGTCCAGTTGGTGATGCGGCATCCGTCCGAGTGGATGAGGCCGCGGATGAAATCCCAAGGGTGGGTGTCGACGATGGCCTGCTGCCACGGCACAAGGGCGATGGTGCGCTCGTGCTTCTTACCGGGGCCGTGCTGTGGAAACAAGCAGTGCAGATGCTTCGAGTAGACCTTTACGTTGCGGCAGCCGATCTTCCGCACGCGGCAGACGGCATTGTCAGGGAACACTGCGCGCATGGCCTGCTCGCAGGCGTCCATCAGGCCTGGCCAGGATTCATCGCACGTGATCATCAGGTTGGGCACCCGGTGCTCGGAGTATCGGCTGATGTGGCCGTCCCCCAGGTAGAGGCCGAGCAGGTAGCTGTACGCCTCTTCGTCGAGGTCCCTGTCATCGCATCGTGGGCAGCTCGGATCGTGTTTGCCCGGGCACTCGCCGCGCTTCGCTCGATCCAGGTGCTTCCAGTAGGCAATAGTGCCGGGCGGGACGCTGAACTTGCGCGCGACTTCTGCGTTTTTGGCGCCGCCGCGTAGCAGTGCCAGGGCCTTCTGTCGAACCTCAGTGCCGTGATCGTTCATGCGGCCACTCTGTGAGAGTGATCGCGACGACACGCAGCAAAAAGCGGATGTTCACGAGAACGTGGACATCCGCTTCTTAGTGGGAACCTTGGAATCCAAGGAAAAGTGCCCCAGGTGGGATTCGAACCCACACTGTCCGCTGTTTGAGAGCGGCCTCTCTAACCGGTTGGAGTACTGGGGCCTTGGAAAGGAAGGATAAGTCCAACCCCTCGCGCACCTACCTTACCGCAGCTAGGTACGCTCTTGTCAGCAGTACCCCTGCCCCTGAACGAGGAGCCCCCGTGACCGCCCCCGAGTCGCCCCAGCCCGTAGACGCGCCCGACGACGACAAGTCGCACGTGCCTCCGCTGACGACCCGTGTCGTCATTGCCGAGGACGAGGCCCTGATCCGGCTCGACCTCAAAGAGATGCTGGAGGAAGAGGGCTACAGCGTCGTAGGCGAGGCGGGCGATGGCGAGCAGGCCATCGAGCTCGCCCGTGAGCACAAGCCGGACCTCGTGATCCTCGACGTGAAGATGCCCAAGCTGGACGGTATCTCCGCCGCCGAGAAGATCGCCGAGGAGCGCATCGCCCCGGTACTGATGCTCACCGCCTTCTCGCAGCGCGACCTCGTCGAGCGGGCGAGGGACGCCGGTGCGATGGCGTACCTGGTCAAGCCGTTCAGCAAGAGCGATGTCGTGCCGGCGATCGAGATGGCGGTGTCCCGGTTCACGGAGCTGCGGGAGCTGGAGAACGAGGTCGCCGACCTCACCCTGCGCCTGGAGACCCGCAAGCTGGTCGACCGGGCGAAGTCGATTCTTCAGACGTCGTACGGTCTGACGGAGCCCGCCGCGTTCCGGTGGATCCAGAAGACGTCGATGGACCGCCGTATGTCGATGCAGCAGGTCGCGGAGGCGGTCATCCAGGACGCCGACGAGAAGAAGGCCAACAAGGGCTGAGCGGCCGTAGAAGAACAACGAGGCCCGCGTCCCCGGTGAAGGGGGCGCGGGCCTCGGCGTACTACCGAACGATCAGTCCTCGCCGAGGTACGCCTTGCGGACGGACTCGTCGTGGAGGAGGTCCTGGCCGGTGCCGGAGAGGACGATGTTGCCGACCTCCATGACGTGTCCCTGGTCGGCCAGGGAGAGGGCCGCCTGGGCGTTCTGTTCGACGAGGAGGATCGTCGTGCCCTGGGACTTGAGTTCGACGATGGTCGCCATGATCTTCTGCATCATGATCGGGGAGAGGCCCATGGAGGGCTCGTCGAGCATCAGCAGCTTCGGCTGGGACATGAGGGCGCGGCCCATGGCGAGCATCTGCTGTTCGCCGCCGGAGAGGGTGCCTGCCGCCTGGTTGCGGCGTTCTCCCAGGATCGGGAAGAGCTCGTAGGCGCGCTGTATGTCCTTTTCGATGCCTTCCTTGTCCTTCCTGAGGAAGGCTCCGAGTTGGAGGTTCTCGAAGATCGTCAGGCGGGGGAAGATGTGCCGGCCTTCGGGGGAGTGGGCGAGTCCGAAGGAGACGATCTTGTGGGCGGGGACGCCGCTGAGGGGCTTGCCGTCGAAGAGGACCTTGCCGGAGGTGGGCTTCAGGAGGCCTGAGAGCGTCCGGAGGGTCGTCGTCTTGCCGGCGCCGTTGGTGCCGATGAGGGTGACGACCTGGCCGGCTTCGACGCTGAAGGAGATGCCCTTGACGGCTTCGATCTTGCCGTAGGAGACCCGGAGGTCCTCGACTTCGAGGAGTGCGGTCACTGGCCTTCTCCCTTGGTGCTGGTGGTGCTCTGCGCGTCGGCCGCGTCGGCGCCGGCGGCTTCCGTCGCGCCGGGGTCGCCGTCGAAGGGTTCGCCGAGGTAGGCGGCGATGACGCGTTCGTCGGCCTGGACGACCTCGGAGGTGCCTTCGACGAGTTTTTCGCCCTGGACGAGGACGGCGACGCGGTCCGAGAGGTTGAAGACGAAGCGCATGTCGTGCTCGATGAGGAGGACGGCGACGCCCATGTCGCGGATGGCGAAGACCAGCTCTTCGGTGGCTCGCGTCTCCTGGGGGTTCATGCCGGCCGTGGGCTCGTCCAGGAGGAGCAGGCCGGGTTCGGAGGCCAGGGCGCGCGCGATCTCCAGCTTGCGCTGTTCGCCGTAGGGGAGGTTGCGGGCGAGGTGGTCGCGCTTGGCCTCCAGGCCGATGAACTCGAGGAGTTCCATGGCCCGTTCTTCGCTGGCCTTCTCCGCCTTCTTGAAGCCGGGTCCGCGCAGGAGGGCGGACCAGAGGCCTTCCTTGGTGCGGGTGTGGCGGCCTACGAGGACGTTCTCGAGGACCGTCATGTTGGCGAAGAGGCGGATGTTCTGGAAGGTGCGGGCGATGCCGGCCTTGGTCACCAGGTGGGGCTTGGGGGGAAGGACGGTGCCCTGGTAGGTGACCGTGCCTTCGGTGGGGACGTAGAGGCCGGTGAGGCAGTTGAAGAAGGTGGTCTTGCCGGCGCCGTTGGGGCCGATGAGGCCGACGATCTCGCCTGCGTTGACGGTGAAGTCGACCGAGCGGACGGCGGTGAGGCCGCCGAAGCGCATGGTGACGTTGCGGGCTTCGAGTACAGGTGTGGTCATGGTGCTCACGCCCCCGCCTTGGTGACGGCTGCGGGTTCGCCGGTCAGCGTTGTTGTTTCCGGTACGTCGAGTTGGCCGGTCTCGTGGAATTCGAGTTGGCGTCGGCGGTTGGCGATGATGCCTTCGGGGCGGAAGCGCATCAGCAGGATGAGGGCGATGCCGAAGGCCAGCAGCGACTTGTCCTGGAGGAACACCAGCTTCTCGGGCAGCAGGTAGAGCAGTGCCGCGCCGAGGATGGGGCCTGCGACCGTGCCCATGCCGCCGAGGACGACCGCGGCGAGGAGGAAGGCCGAGTTGGGGGGTGTCGAGCCCGCGAACTGGTACGGCGTCGGGACGACGCTGTAGGTGACGTGGGCGCTGACGGTGCCGGCGAGGCCGGCGAGGGTGGCGCCGAGGGCGAAGGCGATGAGCTTGACGCGGAAGCCGTTGATGCCCATGGCGGTGGCGGCGGTCTCGTCCTCGCGGATGGCGATCCAGGAGCGGCCGATGCGGGAGTCGGCTGCGCGGGTGTAGACCAGGACCACGATGGCCATGATCAGCACCATGAGCAGGTAGTAGTTGGCGAAGCGGCCGAGGGTGAAGCCTGCTATGTCGTGGGCGTCGCCGAGGTTGAACCCGAAGAACTTGAGGTCGGGGATGGCCGGGATGCCGTTGGGGCCGTTGGTGAGGTCGGGGCCGGAGTCGCCGTCCAGGTTGTTGACGGCGATGCGGAAGATCTCTCCGAAGCCGAGGGTGACGATGGCGAGGTAGTCGCCGCGCAGTCGCAGGGTGGGGGCGCCGATGAGGACGCCGAAGACGAGCGATGCGGCGGCGCCGGTGAGGGCGGCGGCCCAGAAGGGGAAGTGGACGCCGGAGAAGCGGGAGAACTCGGAGCCGGAGACGAGGGCGGCGGTGTAGGCGCCGACGCCGAGGAAGGCGACGTATCCGAGGTCGAGGAGGCCGGCGAGGCCGACGACGATGTTGAGGCCCAGGGCGACGGTCCCGAAGATCAGGATGTTGACGCCGATGTTGGCGTAGTGGTCGTTGGTCTGGGTGAAGGGGAACGCGATGGCCGCGGCGAAGCCCATGGCGAGCGTGAAGCTGCGGTTGCGGGCGACGATGCGGGAGAAGCGGTCGTTGAGGCCGGCGGTGTGCATCGCCCAGACGGCGAAGACGACGACGATGAGGTAGCCGACGAAGAGTTCGCCGTACTCGGTGTCGATGCCGTAGGTGAAGACGGCCAGGCCGACGATGGTGGCGACGGTGATGATCGCGCGCTCGACCCAGGGGCTGAGGGGTGCGGGGGCGGGGATGCCGTCGGGCTTGGCGAGGTAGGCCTTGAGGTTGCCCTTGGCGCTCGCGGTGCGGGGCTCGGGGAGGGCGAAGGCGCCGATGACGGGGAGGAGGGAGGCGATGGCCGCGACCCAGCCGCCCGGTTCGAGGTTGGCGAGTCCGCCGAGTTCGGCGGCGATCGAGACGACCGTGTACCAGGTGACGCCGAAGCCGCCGAGTGCGGTGAGCACGAGGGGGGCGTTGTTGCGGGCGGGGATGAGTCCGCGCAGGCCGCGGATGTCGTAGGCCGCGAGCGCGAACACGGTGGTGAGGAGGCCGGCGATGAAGGTGAGCCACTGGAGGCCGCCGGGGTAGCCGCTGATGGTGAGGTCGCCGGGGAACTCGCTGGTCCAGGTCCAGGCGAGGAAGGCGGAGGCGGCGGTGGCGATGCCTCCGGCGAGGAGGAGTGCGCGGGCCGCGGGGAGGGGCAGGGGGATCAGGCCGCGGGTGGTGGTGTCGGTCATCGTGATCACGCCCTGTCCGCTACGCGTTCGCCGAGCAGGCCTTGTGGCCTGACGAGGAGGACGATGATGAGCAGGCAGAAGGCCCAGACGTCCTTCCAGGAGCCGCCGCCGAAGAGGTGCATGCCGGGGATGTCGTCGATGTAGGCGGAGGCGAGGGTCTCGGCGACGCCGAGGACGAGGCCGCCGAGCATGGCGCCGTAGATGTTGCCGATGCCGCCGAGGACCGCTGCGGTGAAGGCCTTGAGGCCCATCAGGAAGCCCATGCGGTAGTCGATGCTGCCGTATTTCATGCCGTAGGCGACGGCGGCGACGGCGGCGAAGAAGCCGCCGATGGCGAAGGCGATCACGATGATGCGGTTGGTGTCGATGCCCATGAGCTGTGCGGTGTCCGGGTCCTGGGCGGTGGCCTGCATGGCGCGGCCGGTGCGGGACTTGCGGACGAAGAAGGCGAGGGCGGACATGCAGACGATCGCGGCGACGATCAGGAAGATGTCGGCGTCCTTGATGGTGATGGAGCCGATGTCGTGGGTGGCGTCGAGGCCGGGGAAGGCGACGGCGCGGTCCGCGTGCGGGTAGAAGTTGCGGACGACTTCCTGGAGGGCCAGGGAGAGGCCGATCGCGGTGATGAGCGGTGCGAGCCGTGGGGCTCCGCGCAGGGGCCGGTAGGCGAACCGTTCCGCTCCGACGGCGATGAGGATGGCGACGATGCCGCCGCCGATCAGCATCAGGGGGACGGCGAGGGCCATCGAGGTGCCGTCGGGGAGGATGTAGAAGTAGACCGTGAAGGCGCCGAAGGCGCCGGTCATGAAGATCTCGCCGTGCGCGAAGTTGATGAGCTGGACGATGCCGTACACCATCGTGTAGCCGATGGCGATGAGCCCGTACATCGAGCCTAGAAGCAGCCCGTTGGCCAGCTGCTGCGGCAGGGTGTTCACCGCGTGGCCTCCATTGTCGCTGGTGGTCGTGTGCACGTTTGGCGTGCCGGGGTGGGGTGTGGCAAGGGCCGCGCGGTCGGGGTCCCCTCCCGCGCGGCCCGTGAGTGGTGTCGCTGTGTGCTGCTGGGCCTGGACTAGCCGAGGTCGGCGGTGCCGGTCTTCACAGCCTTCCACGCACCCTTGGTGACCTGGTAGACGGTGAGCTGCTTGTTGGTGGTGTCACCGTACTGATCGAAGGCGACCTTGCCGGAGATGCCTTCGAAGTCGGACTTCTGGACACCGTCGACGACGGAGGAGCGCAGGGCGTTGATGTCGCTGGGGACCTTGCCCGAGTTGGCGTCGACGGCGGCCTTCACGGCCTTGATGATGGCGGTGGCGGCGTCGTACGAGTACGCGCCGTAGGCGCCGTAGTCACCCTTGTAGCCCTTGGACTTGTAGGTCTCGACGAAGGTCTTGGCCGCGGGCAGGGTGTCGGCGGGGACGCCGACGGCGGTCGCGAGGTCGCCTTCGGAGGTGGCGCCCGCGGTCTCGATGTAGGTGGAGGCGAACATGCCGTCGCCGCCGAAGAGCGGGATCTTGACGCCGGCGCCCTTGAGCTGCTTGGTGATCAGCGAGGACTCGTCGTACTGGCCGCCGTAGTAGAGCAGGTCGGCCTTGGCGTTCTTGATCTTGGTGACGAGGGAGCCGAAGTCCTTGTCGCCGGTGTTGATGTGGTCGGTGCCGACGACCTTGCCGCCGAGCTTCTTGAACTGCTCGGTGAAGATCTTGGCGAGGCCGGCGCCGTAGGTCTGCTTGTCGTCGACGACGTAGACGCTCTTCTTCTTGAGGCCGTTGTACGCGTAGTCGGCGGCGAAGCTGCCCTGGAGCTCGTCGGTGGTGGCGGTGCGGAAGTACGTCTTGTACGGCCGCTTCTTGTCCGTCTGCCAGTTCTTGCCCTGGGTCAGCTCGGGGTTGGTGTTCGAGGGGGAGATCTGGACCATGTTGGCCGAGGCGAACACCTGCTGCATCGACTGGGCGACGCCGGAGTTCAGGGGGCCGACGGCGCCGACGGCGGTCTTGTCACCGGTGATGGTGGTGGCGTTGGACTGGCCGGTGGCCGGCTGCGCCTTGTCGTCGAAGGCCTTCAGTTTGAAGGTGACCCCGGGGACGAGCTTGTTCTTGTTGGCGTCGTCGACGGCGATCTGGGCGCCGTACTGGATGCCGAGACCGGTGGTGGAGTTCTCGCCGGAGAGCGGGGCGTCCACGCCGATCGTGAGGGTGGTGCCACCCCCGCCGTTGCTGTCGCCGCCCTTGTCGTCACGGGAGCCGCAGGCGGTGAGTGTGAGAGCCCCCGTCGCCATGACGGAGGTCAGGATCACCATGGAACGTCGCACAATCATTCCTTTCCGCAGGCTCGCGCGCCCTGATGGGTGCGACTGGTGCCCGCGCTTTACCGAACTCCCGATGGAGCGGTGACTGGCCGTGACTCTAAGCCCGGTGTGCAGGCAGGGGCATCGCTGTGTGCGGGCTTGTGACTTTCTTGTTATGACGTGATGGATGGCGGGCTTCCGCCGTGGGGGCTCTCAACCGGTTTGGCGGAATATCCCCTCAGTCCGCATTTTGAGAACCTGCACTTCCGCTTGGCCGTCCGGGCTGTGGCGCGGATCTCGTGGCGCAGGCGCCCCGAAGGAGCCGGAAAAGGTCGCGGGAGTACGCCCGGCCGAAGATGAAGCTGTGATGTTGTATTGCGCGCGTGTTACGGAGCGTTACGTCAAGAAAGGGTAGGTCGGCACTCAGGGGCAGACCCGAGCAGTCGGAAACCGTTATCTCCACGGTGACGAGGCGTGTCGTGCCGGGGTGGACGGTGAAGGCGTCGGGCAGGGCGTGGGCGGTGAGGCCGGTGAAGGCGGCGCCGGTGACCTGGAGGGTGACGGGGGGCCCGCTGCCGACGTTGACGGCGAAGCGGAAGCGGCCGCTGGTGGGGTGGGTGCCGGGGGGTTCGGGGAGGCCGGCGGGCCCGAGGTACCGCCAGGCGGTGACGTTGGCGGGCCAGGGGACGGGGGCGCGGTCCGGCTGGGGGTGCTGGTCCTCGGAGAGGGCGCGGGGGACCAGAACTCCGGCCGCGAGCAGGGTGATCGCGGTGGCGGCCAGGGTGGCCCTGCGGACCCGCGGCGGCAGGCCGCGCCACCACACGCTCCAACGGTCCGTCAGCCGGGGCCCGTCGGCACCGATGACGTCGTAACTCTCCCCGCGCTCGGGGGACTCGACGGGCTCGACGGGGCCGATACCGGTCATGGGAGAACGGTAGGGGAGTCGGGGGGCCGTGCCCAGTCGGTGACGGACCGGGGTCTGCCGGCGGGAACGGAGCGAGGGCGGGAGGCGGTGCGGGAGCGGGCGAGCCGAGTGATGCCGACTGGTCCGCCGGCCAGTCTCATGCGGCCGGAGGTGTCCCGTCCAGGCTGTCCGGGCGGGCGGAAGGGGCCGGCAGGGGGCGGCGGCACCCCGGAGGGGTGGGTCGGTGCCGCGATGCCGGCCCAGCCCCCCGGGGCGGCTTCTAGCGGCCGGGGGCGTCTCGCAGGAGGCAGGTCAGGCGGGCGGTGCAGACGCGGCGCCCGTCCTCGTCGCTGATCACGATCTCGTAGGTCGCGGTGGAGCGTCCCCGGTGCACCGGTGTGGCCACTCCGGTCACCAGTCCCGAGCGCACCCCGCGGTGGTGGGTGCAGTTCAGGTCCACCCCCACCGCGAGCTTGGAGCTGCCGGCGTGCAGCATGGAGCCGACGGAGCCCAGCGTCTCGGCGAGCACGGCGGAGGCGCCTCCGTGCAGCAGGCCGTACGGCTGGGTGTTGCCCTCGACGGGCATGGTGCCGACGACCCGGTCCGCCGAGGCCTCGACGATCTGCACGCCCATGCGGGTGCCCAGGTGCCCGGCGGAGAACATGGCGACGAGGTCGACGCCGAGCGCCGCGTACTCGTCGATGACCTCTTGAGGGAACGTGGCGTGCTGCTGCTCACCCATGGGCGGGCTCCGTTCGTCCTGGTCGCTACGACTGTCTGCGCTGAGCAAACGCTCAGTCGGTTGCCGATTGTTCCAGACGCACGACGACGGACTTGCTGGCCGGGGTGTTGCTGGTGTCGGCGGTGGCGTCCAGCGGCACCAGGACGTTGGTCTCGGGGTAGTACGCGGCCGCGCATCCCCGTGCGGTCGGGTAGTGCACGACCCGGAACCCGGTGGCCCGCCGCTCCACGCCGTCCTTCCACTCGCTGACGAGGTCGACGTACGACCCGTCGGCGAGGCCGAGCCGGTCGGCGTCCTCGGGGTTGACCAGGACCACCCGGCGGCCGTTCTTGATGCCCCGGTAGCGGTCGTCGAGGCCGTAGATCGTGGTGTTGTACTGGTCGTGCGAGCGCAGCGTCTGCAGCAGCAGCCGGCCCTCGGGCAGCTCGGGGTACTCGACGGGCGCGGCGGTGAAGTTGGCCTTGCCGGTGGCGGTGGGGAAGCGGCGCTCGTCGCGCGGGGCGTGCGGCAGGGTGAAGCCGCCGGGGCGGGCCACGCGCGCGTTGAAGTCCTCGAAGCCGGGGATCACGCGGGCGATGCGGTCGCGGATGGTGGCGTAGTCCTTCTCGAACTCCTCCCACGGCACCCGGCTCTCCTCGCCGAGGACCCGGCGGGCCAGCCGGCACACGATGGCGGGCTCGGAGAGCAGTTGGCCGCTCGCGGGCTCCAGGCGGCCCCGGGAGGCGTGCACCATGCCCATGGAGTCCTCGACGGTCACGAACTGCTCTGTGCTTTTCCCATTCGGGCCGACCTGGAGGTCGCGCTCGGTGCGGCCGAGGGTGGGCAGGATCAGGGCACGCGCGCCCGTGACCGCGTGCGAGCGGTTGAGCTTGGTCGACACGTGCACGGTCAGCCGGGCACGCCGCATGGCGGCCTCGGTGACCTCGGTGTCGGGGGAGGCGGAGACGAAGTTGCCGCCCATGGCGAAGAAGACCTTGGCCTCGCCGTCGCGCAGGGCGCGGATCGCGCGCACCACGTCGAAGCCGTGCTCACGCGGCGGGGCGAAGCCGAACTCCTTCTCCAGGGCGTCCAGGAAGGCGGGCGCGGGGCGCTCGAAGATGCCCATGGTGCGGTCGCCCTGCACGTTGGAGTGGCCGCGGACCGGGCAGACGCCGGCGCCGGGGCGGCCGATGTTGCCGCGCAGGAGGAGGAAGTTGACCACCTCGCGGATGGTCGGCACGGAGTGCTTGTGCTGGGTGAGGCCCATGGCCCAGCAGACGATGGTCCGCTCGGAGGCGAGGACCATGGCGAGGGCTTCCTCGATCTCCTGCCGGGACAGGCCGGTCGCGGTGAGCGTCTCGTCCCAGTCGGCGGCGCGGGCGGCCTCGGCGAACTCCTCGTAGCCGTGGGTGTGTTCGCGGACGAAGGCCTCGTCGACGGCCCCGTCCGTCTGAAGGATCAGCTTGTTGAGGAGGCGGAACAGGGCCTGGTCGCCGCCGATGCGGATCTGCAGGAACAGGTCGGTGAGGGCGGCGCCCTTGACCATGCCCTGCGGGGTCTGCGGGTTCTTGAAGCGCTCTAGGCCGGCCTCGGGCAGCGGGTTGACGCTGATGATCTTCGCGCCGTTCGCCTTGGCCTTCTCCAGCGCGGAGAGCATGCGGGGGTGGTTGGTTCCCGGGTTCTGCCCGGCGACGATGATCAGGTCGGCCTGGTAGAGGTCGTCGAGCAGGACGCTGCCCTTGCCGATGCCGATGGTCTCGCTGAGCGCCGAACCGGACGACTCGTGGCACATGTTGGAGCAGTCCGGCAGGTTGTTCGTGCCGAGCTCGCGGGCGAAGAGCTGGTACAGGAACGCGGCCTCGTTGCTGGTGCGGCCCGAGGTGTAGAAGACGGCCTCGTCGGGGGAGTCGAGGGCGGCGATCTCCTCGGCGATGATGTCGAAGGCGCGCTCCCAGGTCACCGGCTCGTAGTGGGTGCCGCCCTCGGGGACGTACATGGGATGGGTGAGCCGCCCCTGCTGGCCGAGCCAGTAGCCGCTCCTGGTGGCGAGGTCGGCGACGGGGTGCGCGGCGAAGAACTCGGGGGTGATCCGGCGCAGGGTGGCTTCCTCGGCGACCGCCTTCGCGCCGTTCTCGCAGAACTCGGCCGCGTGCCGGTGCTCGGGCTCCGGCCAGGCGCAGCCGGGGCAGTCGAAGCCGTCCTTCTGGTTGACGCGCAGCAGGGTCAGCGCGGTGCGCTTCACGCCCATCTGCTGCTGCGCGATCCGCAGGGTGTGGCCGATGGCGGGCAGTCCCGCCGCCGCGTGTTTCGGGTCGGTGACCTGGGGAGCGTCCTGAACCGGATCACCCTTGGGCGGCTTCGTGGCCATCGGACTCTCTCCTTCGCACACACCTGTGAGGTACGTCTCCGATCCTCGCACGCGCCGGTGACAGCGGGGTTTGCCGGGTTCGGGAGAGACGACGGCAGAGGTTGCGGCTTCCGCGCCGTCGGCGGCGGGCGGGTCTGACTGTCAGTGGGGCGTGGCAGGATCGGGGGCGTGGCAGAGACAGCAGCGAAGAAGACCGACAACAGCCCCGGCGGCAGCCGCCCGCGCCTGATGCTCATGGACGGGCACTCGCTGGCCTATCGCGCGTTCTTCGCGCTGCCCGCGGAGAACTTCACGACCGCGACCGGCCAGCCGACGAACGCGATCTACGGCTTCGCGTCGATGCTGGCCAACACCCTGCGCGACGAGGAGCCCACGCACTTCGCGGTGGCCTTCGACGTGTCCCGCAAGACCTGGCGTTCCGAGGAGTTCACGGAGTACAAGGCCAACCGCTCCAAGACCCCGGACGAGTTCAAGGGCCAGGTCGAGCTGATCGGTGAGCTCCTCGACGCGATGCACGTCTCGCGCTTCGCGATCGACGGCTTCGAGGCCGACGACGTCATCGCCACGCTCGCCACCCAGGCCGAGGCCGAGGGCTTCGACGTGCTGATCGTCACCGGCGACCGCGACTCCTTCCAGCTGGTCTCCGAGCACACCACCGTGCTGTACCCGACGAAGGGCGTCTCGGAGCTGACCCGGTTCACCCCGGAGAAGGTCTTCGAGAAGTACGGTCTGACGCCCGCCCAGTACCCCGACTTCGCGGCCCTGCGCGGCGACCCGTCCGACAACCTCCCCGGCATCCCCGGCGTCGGCGAGAAGACCGCCGCGAAGTGGATCAACCAGTTCGGCTCGTTCGCCGAGCTGGTCGAGCGCGTCGAGGAGGTCAAGGGCAAAGCCGGGCAGAACCTCCGCGACCACCTGGAGTCCGTCAAGCTCAACCGCCGCCTCACCGAGATGGTGCGCACGGTGGAGCTGCCGAAGACGGTCATCGACCTGGAGCGCGCCCCGTACGACCGCAAGTCGCTCGCGATGATCCTCGACACCCTGGAGATCAGGAACCCCTCCCTGCGGGAGCGGCTCCTGGCCGTCGACCCGGGCGCAGAGGAGGCCGAGGGGGCCCCGGTCGCCGCGCCCGGCGTGGCGGTGGACGGCACGGTGCTCGGCACCGGTGAGCTGGCCGGCTGGCTCGCCGAGCACGGCGCGCGGCAGCCCCTCGGTGTCGCCACCGTCGACACCTGGGGTCTGGGCACCGGCTCGGTCGCCGAGGTCGCGCTCGCCGCGGCCGACGGGGCGGCCGCCTGGTTCGACCCGTCCGAGCTGGACGAGGCCGACGAGAGGGCGTGGGTCGCCTGGCTCGCCGACGCCGAGCGGCCCAAGGTGCTGCACAACGCCAAGGGCGCCATGCGGGTCTTCGCCGAGCACGACTGGAGCGTCGTCGGCGTCACCATGGACACCGCGCTCGCCGCGTACCTCGTCAAGCCGGGGCGCCGGTCCTTCGACCTGGACGCGCTGTCGCTGGAGTACCTGGGCCGGGAGCTGGCGCCCCCGGCCGCGGCCGACGGGCAGCTCGCCTTCGGCACGGACGACGGAGCCGAGGCCGAGGCGCTGATGGTCCAGGCGCGGGCCGTGCTCGATCTGGGCTCGGCCTTCGAGGGCCGCCTGGCCGAGGTCGGGGCCGCGGACCTGCTGCGGGACATGGAACTGCCCACCTCCGCCCTGCTCGCCCGCATGGAGCGGCACGGCATCGCGGCCGACCTGGCCCACCTGGAAGCCATGGAGCAGATGTTCGCCGGGGCGGTCCAGCAGGCCGTGAAGGAGGCGCACGCGGCGGCCGGGCACGAGTTCAACCTCGGCTCGCCCAAGCAGCTCCAGGAAGTCCTCTTCGGCGAGCTCGGCCTGCCGAAGACGAAGAAGACGAAGACCGGGTACACGACGGACGCCGACGCGCTCGCGTGGCTGGCGACCCAGACGGACAACGAACTGCCGGTGATCATGCTCCGGCACCGTGAGCAGGCCAAGCTGCGGGTGACCGTCGAGGGCCTGATCAAGACGATCGCCGCGGACGGCCGTATCCATACGACGTTCAACCAGACGGTCGCGGCGACGGGCCGGCTGTCGTCCACGGATCCCAACCTCCAGAACATCCCGGTCCGCACCGACGAGGGGCGGGCGATCCGGCGCGGGTTCGTGGTGGGGGAAGGCTTCGAGTCCCTCATGACCGCGGACTACAGCCAGATCGAGCTGCGGGTGATGGCCCACCTCTCCGAGGACGCGGGGCTCATCGAGGCGTTCACCTCGGGGGAGGACCTGCACACCACGGCCGCGTCGCAGGTGTTCGCGGTCGAGCCCGGTGCGGTCGACGCGGAGATGCGGCGGAAGATCAAGGCGATGTCGTACGGGCTGGCGTACGGGTTGTCCGCGTTCGGGCTCTCGCAGCAGCTGAACATCGAGGCGGGGGAGGCGCGGGCGTTGATGGACGCGTACTTCGAGCGGTTCGGCGGGGTGCGGGACTATCTGCGGCGGGCCGTCGACGAGGCGCGGGCCACCGGGTACACGGCGACGCTCTTCGGGCGCCGGCGGTATCTGCCCGACCTCAACAGCGACAACCGTCAGCGGCGTGAGGCGGCCGAGCGGATGGCGCTCAACGCGCCGATCCAGGGGACGGCGGCGGACATCGTCAAGATCGCGATGCTGAAGGTGGACGGGGCGCTGCGGGACGCCGGGCTCGCCTCGCGCATGCTGCTCCAGGTCCACGACGAAATCGTGCTGGAGATTGCGCCGGGGGAGCGGGGGGTCGCGGAGGAGATTGTGCGGCGGGAGATGTCGGACGCGGTGGATCTGCGGGTGCCGTTGGGGGTGTCGGTGGGGGATGGGGCGGACTGGGAGTCCGCAGCGCACTAGCCTCCGGCGGTTGGGCGGTGTCTTGTGCGGGTTCGGTGGGGGTGGGCGTTTTTGCGCAGTTCCCCGCGCCCCTGGATGCCTGCGGCGCAGCTGCGGGCCCGGTGGGGGCTTGTGTAGCGCGTGCGGTGTGGTTTGGGGTCGGGGCCGGGGTGGGGGGTGTCCGTCCTCGGTTCGGCGGTTCCGCTGCTTCAACAGGGCTCGGTGACGGACGTCGGCCGCTGCGGGCGGACACCCCCCACCCCGTCCCCTGCCCGCCGTACGCGGCTACCGGCCCATCGGGGCGCGCGGTCCCCCGAGGCGCGAGGGCTGCCGGATGGACCGTCGCGGCGCGTGAGGTGGCGAACGGTCCATCCTGGCCGGGGCGACTGCAACCCCTAGGGGCGCGGGGAACTGCGTGACCAGCCCCCACCGGCCCGCACCCGCCAAACAACCGAACCCGGCACCCCCTAGGCGCCCCGCCCAAGCCCAGCGCAGCGTTCGTCACTCGCGTGGACCCCAGCCCGCGCCCTCGCCCCGCCCCCCGGCCAGGATGCCGTCATGGGTATACGCATGCTTCACCGCTGGGCGGCCCCCGGACGGACGCAGGCACCGGTGTACGCCGGGAAGGCCCCGTCCGTACGTCCCCCGGTTCCGGCCCACGCGGCCACCGCAAGCACCGCCCGCATTCCCTTCGACCTGGCGACACGGCTGCGCAGGGCGCGAGCCAGGGCGGCAGGCCCCCGCATCCAGGTCCGCGTCGGCAGAGGGCTGCGGCGCGCCGCCGCGGAGCTACGGCACCGCGTCACCCGCCGCGACCGGGACGCCGTAGAGCGGTGGGCCGAGCTGGCGCTCAGTTATCTCTCGCTCGCCCTCACTCTGCTGCCCCGATCCCGTCCGATGCCCACCATGACGGTGTTCGTCGCGGCCGCGGACGCCGTCAGCGAGCGAGCGGGAGACCGGTCTCTTCCCGGGCGTCGGACACCGGGGCCGGGCGCCACAGCCTGACGCCCGCGGCGTACAGCAGTACCCCGAGCACCAGGCCGGCGCCCGCGCCGAAGCAGAGGGCCGGGATCAGTTCCCAGGGCTTCGCGGTGGAGCCCCAGTACGCCCACCACCGCGAGGCCCGTTGCAGTGCGGCCAGCGTCATGCACCCGCCGATCACGGTGACGGCCGACCATCTGTCCCGCGCCGACAGAACGGGGACACCGGACGGCTCGGCCGCCGCGGGTGCCCGGCGCAGCGCGTGCAGGCAGAACGCGGTGATGACCACCGCGGCCAGCGCCGAACCGCCGTACTGGAGGTACCAGTAGAGAGGGGAGCCGGCCACCTGCCTGCCCAGGGCGGGGAAGAGTCGCATCCCCCACCGGTCGTGATGCGTGAACGCGTCCCACACGACATGGGTCAGCGCTCCGACGGCGGCGGAGGCGTACCAGCGCGCGGCCAGTGGCGTACGCACGCGTGCGCGTGGCGTGCCGCAGCGCAGGAGTGTCGCCACTGTGCCCTGTCGCCCCCGTGGCAGCAGGGCCACGAGCGGCTCCCGCAGCAGCAGCCACAGCCACACCAGCGCCCAGGCGACGAGCACGTCGATCGTGAAGACGCCCGGAAAGGAGTGCGTGACGGTGCCGAACTCCATCGCCCCGGGCACGACACTTGCCGCGTAATAGGTCATGTCCGGCGCGAAGGATCCGGCCACGAGGACGGCCGGAACCAGTCGGCCCCGGCCCGTTCCGTCGGCGCGCACCGCGGGCAGTACCGCCGCCGCATGGCTCAGGGTGAACGGCAACGGGGCTCCTCGTGGCGGGTGTTGGCCGGGCGGCGGCCCGGGTGATCGGTGCCGTCCAGTATGGGCGACGCGGGCCCGCACCGATGGAACATGGCCAACCGGTGAATACCGGGCACGAACCGGTGTCCGAGGAAAGGAAGTTGTCGTAGGGTCACACGGGTCACCGCGCTGGGGAGCTCGGGCGAACGTGCGACTCAGGAATTACCGCGCGTCACAGGGGCAACCTCAAGGGCGGTTCGACTGTCTCAACGGGACGAGAGCGACAGACGGAGAAGGGCGCTCAGGCGTCCACAGGAGGGGTTCACTTTATGGCGGCGCAATTCGGCAGGAGGCTGCGCAAGGGAGCGGTGACCACCGCCGTGGCCGCGGCCGCGGTCGCGGCACTGTCCGCCTCCCAGGCCCCGGGGGCCACGGTCGACGACCACGGCAGATCCACCGCCGCCGACGCCCAGCCCTCTCCCGACGCGACCGCCGAGGACAGCGGCGCGACCGGCAACTCGCCGTACTACACGGACCTGCCGCCGCTGAACACCCCGAGCCCCGCGCCGACCGACGGCACCTCCACCGTCTCTCCGGTCGAGTCCGAGGCGGGCATACCCGCGACCGTCCTGGACGCCTACAAGAAGGCCGCGGCCGAACTGCAGGAGTCCAAGCCCGGCTGCAATCTGCCCTGGCAACTGCTCGCCGCCATCGGCCAGGTCGAGTCGGGCCAGGCCCGCGGCGGCCGGGTCGACGCGGACGGCACCACCACCTCCAAGATCCTCGGCCCGCAGCTCGACGGCAACGGCTTCGAGCTCATCAAGGACACCGACAACGGTGCCTACGACGGCGACACCGCCTACGACTCGGCCGTCGGGCCCATGCAGTTCATCCCGTCCACCTGGGCGTGGGCCGGCCGTGACGGCAACGGCGACGGGGTGAAGGACCCGAACAACATCTACGACGCCGCTCTCGCCACCGGTCACTACCTGTGCCGCTACGACTGGGACCTGTCGGACAGCGGCGACCTGGACCGCGCGATCCTCAGCTACAACCCCTCGCGGCACTACGTGAACACGGTCCTTTCGTGGCTGGAGTACTACCGCAAGGGCACCCACGAGATCCCCGACGGCACCGGCACCGTCCCGGGCAACCGCAGTGACGGCGGGACCGGCGGCGGCTCGACCATCTCGCCGTCCCTGCCCTCGACTCCGAGCGCGCCGCACCACCCGTCGAAGCCGAGCACGCCCGGCTCGCCGCGCCCGACCCCGCCGTCGACCACCCCGCCCTCGTCGGGGACCCCCACCACTCCGCCCTCGTCCCCTCCGGCCACCCCCACCCAGTCCGTGGATCACCTGGAGGACTCGGGCACCGCGAAGCTCACCGCCATGGCGGGCGACGCGTTCGCCGAGAAGATCAGCACCAAGGCCGAGAACGCCGCCGGCAAGGGTGTCGCCAAGGTCCGGATCCGGTTCACGATCGTCGGCGACACCGACGCCACCTTCACCGGCGGCGAGAAGGTCGCCACCGCGCTGACCGACAGCTCCGGCGTGGCCACCGCGCCCGCGCTCCAGGCGGGCGATACCACCGGCGCCTTCACGGTCCGCGCCACCCTCATCGGCCGTACCGTCACCGGCCCGGACTACCCGGCCACCGTGACCCAGCGCGTCGCCGACACCCTCGTGCGCACCAGCGACACCGCGCTGACCTGCACCCCGGGCGGACAGTTCGCCGACGCGGTCCAGGTCAAGGCCACCTACAAGGACGCGGTCGCCGACAAGGTCGGCGCCACCGCCACCCTGATCAAGTCGGCCGACGACGCGACCGAGAACGACAAGGGCCCCTACTTCAAGGACGCCGACGGCAAGACCGTCCGCACCCTGACGGCCCTCACCACGGACGCGGACGGCCTGCTGAAGCTGCCGCAGCTCTACGCCGACGACACCACCGGCACCTTCCTGCTCCGCATCACCACCGCGGGCGGCGCGACGCTCGACGTGACGTTGACCGTGGCGGCCGCCGCCGACACTTCGGCGAGCCCGTCGCCGAGCCCCAGCGCGAGTTCGTAGACACCGGCCCCACCCTTTCGAAGGGCGTCCTTTCCGCTACGGCGGACAGGGCGCCCTTCGCCGTGCGCGAGCTGTTCTCATCTCGCCCGCCCGTTGCTACGGTGCCGGACCTGACGATGTATCAGTTCCTGTGCCGGGAGGTGGACATGCGTGCCCTGATCGCCGCCGCGACCGGTCTCGCCCTCGCGTTCGCGCTGGTCCTCACCCTCACCGCTCTCGGCACGCCGACCGGCAAGACGTCCCCGAAGCCGCTGCTGACCACGGTGCCCGCGCACCCGTGACCCCCGGGAGGCCGAGATGCGCCGCAAGACCAGCCTGGTCCTGCTCGCCCTCGCCGTGTTCTTCGCGGCGCTGTCCCCGCTGCTGCGCTGGTACGCCTTCCCGCGCCTCGCCAAGATCCCCGCGAACCAGTACCAGGACATGGTCCTGGAGGCCAAGGACGCGACCCTCATCGACTACGGCTCGATGACCGCGAAGAAGGTCTCCAAGGTGACCATCGTGCAGACCCTCAAGGGCAACGTTGAGGCCTCGGAGAAGATCGAGAAGACGGCCGGGAAGGACGTCGTCGTCTGGGACGGGCTGTCCTACGTCGTCGGGCCCGACGGCAAGATGGTCTCCAAGATCCCCGAGCGCTACATCTTCGACGCCCACACCCAGGACCCCGTCCACGCCACCGGCGAGATGGTCGACGGCGACCCTGTGAAGCGTGCGGGCATCGAGTTCAAGTGGCCCTTCCTCACCGAGAAACGGGACTACGTCTACTTCGACGCCCAGGCCCGCACCTCGGCCCCCATCCACTACGAGGGCACCCGGAACTTCCGCGGCCTCGACGTCTACTACTTCGAGCAGACCATCCCCTGGACCAAGGTGCCCTTCCCGAAGACCATGCCGGTCCAGGGCATCACCCCCCAGTCCATCGCCAGGACCGGCACCACCCGCTGGTACACCACGATCCGCAAGTTCTGGGTCGAACCCCTCACCGGGGCCCCCGTCTACGGCGAGGAACTCCACAAGGAGGAACTGCGCGGCGGCACCCTGCTCGGCGGCCGCGACAAGGTGACGGTCTTCGCCGGCGACGTGAAGATGCGCGAGGACTACATCCGGAACACCGTCGACCTGGTCAAGTCCAACCGCACCCTCGTCCTGCTCATGACCTCGTACCTGCCGTGGGGCTTCCTCATCCTGGGCGTCCTGCTGCTGGCGTCGTCGCTGTGGCTGGAGGCCCGTGGCCGCCGCCCGGCCCCCGCGACGGTCGACGAACCCGAACCGGTCAGCGCCTGAGCCGCGCGTTGGTGTACCGCGTCGGCTCGGCGCCCGCCGGGTCCTCGGGCCACGGATGCTTCGGGTACCGGCCGCGCAGCTCCGCCCGGACGCCCCGGTAGCCGTCCTTCCAGAAGGAGGCCAGGTCGGCGGTGACCGCGGCGGGGCGCCCGGCGGGGGACAGAAGATGGACGAGGAGGGCCACGCCGGCAATCCGCGGCGACTCCTGGAGCCCGAACATCTCCTGCAACTTCACCGCGAGGACGGGCTGTTCGGGGGTGCTGTAGTCGATCCGGACCCTGGACCCGCTCGGTACGGCCATCCGCTCCGGCGCCAGCTCGTCCAGCCGCGCGGCCTCGCCCGAGGCCCAGGGCAGCAGCCTTCGCAGCGCCTGTCCGGCGTCGATGCGCGCCAGGTCGGTACGGCGCCGGGCGCGGCTCAGCTCGGGCTCCAGCCATTCGTCCACGCGCGCGTGGAGCGCGTCCTCGCAGACGTCGGGCCACGGGTCGCCGAGGTGGTGGTGCAGGAACGCGAGCCGCTGGCGCAGGACGTCCGCGTCGGGCGTCCATCGCAGCAGCCGTAGCCCTTCCTGGCGGAGCCCTTCGAGAAGGGCCTCGCGTACGAGGACGGGGTCGGCGTCCTTGAGGGGCCGTACCGCGAGTTCGATCGCTCCGAGCCGCTCGACCCGGCGTGCCACGACGTCCCCGTCGGCCCAGTGCACCTCCTGGCGCTCGGAGTACAGGGACGCGGCCGCCGACCGGGCGGTGTCCTCGTCGATCACGGCGGCGAGCTGCACCCGCGCGTGCCCCTTTCCCACGGGCCGGTCGGCCACGGCCACAGCGAGCCAGGGCGAGCCCCGCAGCGGGGAGCCGTCGGAGAGTTCGGCGCGGGTGCCGGACGCCATGAGATAGGAGCCCGAGTCGGCCTTGGCGACCCGTTCGGGGAAGGCGAGGGCGGCGACGAGACCGTCGTTCACCGCGGCCGACTCGGTGAACTCCGCCGAGGCGGAGCGCAGCCGCCGCACCTCCGACCGCCACCGCCCCGCGTAGGCGTCGCCGCCCCGGCGCGCGGTCCGCACGGCGGCCGCCAGGTCGTCGCCGTACTGCCGCGGCGGCTCCTCCGACAGCAGCGCGACCGCCTCGGCGCCCGCGCCCGAGGTGTCCAGGAGCGCCCGGCCCAGCCGGGGATGCAGGCCCAGGCGGGCCAGCCGCGCGCCGCGCGCGGTCGCCCGGCCGTCCGTGTCCACCGCCCCCACGGCCGTCAGCACGTCCCGCGCGGCCGCCATCGCCCCGCCCGGCGGCGGATCCAGCAGGGCGAGGCCGGACGCGTCCGGATCGCCCCAGCAGGCCACCTGCAACGCGAACGCCGTCAGGTCGGCCACCTTGATCTCCGGCGACGGGAAACGCGGCAGCCGGACGTCCTCGGCCTCCGCCCAGCACCGGTACACCGCACCCGGCGCCTCCCGCCCGGCCCGCCCCGCCCGCTGCCGCCCGGCGGCCTGCGAGGCCCGCACGGTCGCGAGCGCGCTCAGCCCGCGCGCGTGGTCGACGCGCGGCTCCCGCGCGAGCCCCGAGTCGACGACCACCCGCACCCCCGGCACGGTCAGGGACGACTCGGCCACGGCGGTCGCGAGCACCACCCGGCGCCGCTCCCCGCCCATTAGCACCGCGTCCTGCACGGCCGCCGGCGCCCGCCCGTGCACCTGGAGCACCTCGACGCCACCGAGGCCGCCCAACTGCCCGGCCAAGCGCGCGATCTCGCCCACGCCGGGCAGAAAGCACAGCACGTCCCCGTCCCGCTCGGACAGCGCCCGTCGTACGACCGACGCCACGTGCGTGAGCAGCGCGGGATCGACCCGCATGCCGTGCGGCGGGCGCACCGGACGCGCCGGCGGTGCCCACACGACCTCCACCGGATGCGAGACGCCCTCCGCCTCGACCACGGGCGCGTCGCCCAGCAACCGCGCCCACCCCTGCGCGTCGGTCGTCGCGGACGCGGCCACCAGGCGCAGCTCCGGCCGCAGCGTCTGCCGCACGTCCCACAGGAAGGCCGCCGTCGTGTCCGCGTCGAGATGCCGCTCGTGGCACTCGTCGAGCACCACCACGTCGACGCCCGTCAGCTCCTGGTCGCGCTGGAGCCGCTGGAGCAGCACACCCGTGGTGACGACCTCCACGCGCGCGTGCCGTCCGACCACCCGCTCGCCGCGCACGGTGTAGCCGACGCTCTCGCCGACCTGCTCGCCCAGCAGCCACGCCATCCGCCGGGCCGCCGCTCGGGCGGCGATCCGGCGGGGTTCGGCGACGACGACCTTCCGCGCGGGCGCGCCGGAATCCAGCAGGCCCGCGAGCACCAGCGGGACGAGGGTCGTCTTGCCGGTGCCCGGCGGTGCCACGAGGACCGCCGTGCCGTGCCCGTCCAGGGCGTCGCCCAGCGCGGACAGGGCACTGCGTACGGGAAGGGCGTCCAGGGCGTCGTAACGGATCACGTCCCTAGTGTCGTACGGCCGCCCGACGCCCTCGCGCGTCAGTCCCGTTCACACACGAAGATCGCGGTGCCCGGGATCAGGCCGCCGCGCAACGGGGACCAGCCGCCCCACTCCGAGGTGTTCCAGACCGGCCACTCCGGCTCCACCAGGTCGACCAGGCGGAAGCCGCCCGCGACCACGTCACGGACCCGGTCGCCGATCGTGCGGTGGTGCTCGACGTAGACCGCGCGGCCCTCCTCGTCCTGCTCGACGTAGGGCGTGCGGTCGAAGTAGGAGGCGGAGACGGACAGGCCCTCGGGGCCGGGCTCGTCCGGGAAGGCCCAGCGAATGGGGTGGGTGACGGAGAAGACGAAGCGGCCGCCCGGGCGCAGGACGCGGCGCACCTCCTTCAGGACGAGTACCGGCTCGGCGACGAACGGCAGCGCGCCGTACGCCGAGCAGGCCAGGTCGAAGGAGCCGTCCGCGAAGGGGAGCGCGCCCGCGTCGGCGCACACCAGGGGGAACGACGCGCCGATGCGCAGGGCGTGCTGGAGCTGGCGGTGCGAGATGTCGAGGGCGACCGGGCGGGCGCCCTGCTCGGCCAGCCAGCGCGCGCACTGGGCGGCGCCGGCGCCGATCTCCAGGATGTCCTTGCCCTTGAGGTCCTCGGGCGGGCCCAGCAGCTCGGCCTCCACCTCGTCGAGGCCCTCGGGGCTCCATACGAAGCGGTCGTCGCCGAGGAACGTGCCGTGCTCGATCTGGTACTCGTCCGCGTTGCGGTCCCACCAGCCACGGTTGGCGCGGGCGCTCTCCGTGACGTCCGCGTCACGGCGGGTGGCCTGCGAGTCGGCGTCCGGCCCTGACTCCTGCGGGTGTGATGCGGGCTCTTGGATGATCGGCTCCCTCGTATTAGTCTGCGGGCTCTTCCGTCTGACGGCCGTCGCGACGGCCGTCAGAAATGGGGCGCCGTCACGCGCACGTGGCCTCGTGAGACAGGTTTTGTGCCGGGTATGCGGCGATCCGCCCCGGGTGTGCGCCTTCGCGCATTGACCCTGTCCGGCTGCCCCCGTATGCTACAAGTTGCGCTGCGGGCCTGCGCTCCTCAGACGTAGCAGGCTGCGCTCGCATCTGTTGTATGTCCCCTCGGTTGTCGAGGCGCCACCAGTGGTTTTGTGTGGCGCTTCCTTGGCTGTCCGGCTTCTTCAGAGCGAAACAGGCTCCCGGCGTAAGCAGTACCTACGACTCACTGTCCGTACCGGAGCCCTTTCCCACATGACGAGCAGCACCGAGACCACCTCTACCACTCCGCAGGTAGCGGTCAACGACATCGGTAACGAGGAAGCCTTCCTCGCCGCGATCGACGAGACGATCAAGTACTTCAACGACGGCGACATCGTCGACGGCGTCATCGTGAAGGTCGACCGGGACGAGGTCCTGCTCGACATCGGTTACAAGACCGAAGGCGTTATCCCGAGCCGCGAGCTCTCCATCAAGCACGACGTCGACCCCAACGAGGTCGTCGCCGTGGGCGATGAGATCGAGGCCCTTGTTCTCCAGAAGGAGGACAAGGAAGGCCGTCTGATCCTGTCCAAGAAGCGCGCTCAGTACGAGCGTGCCTGGGGCACGATCGAAAAGATCAAGGAAGAAGACGGCATCGTCACCGGTACCGTCATCGAGGTCGTCAAGGGTGGTCTCATCCTCGACATCGGCCTCCGTGGCTTCCTGCCGGCCTCCCTCGTCGAGATGCGCCGTGTTCGCGACCTCCAGCCTTACGTGGGCAAGGAGCTCGAGGCGAAGATCATCGAGCTGGACAAGAACCGCAACAACGTGGTCCTGTCCCGCCGCGCCTGGCTCGAGCAGACCCAGTCCGAGGTTCGCCAGACGTTCCTCACGACCCTCCAGAAGGGTCAGGTCCGCTCCGGTGTGGTCTCCTCGATCGTCAACTTCGGTGCCTTCGTGGACCTGGGTGGCGTCGACGGTCTGGTCCACGTCTCCGAGCTGTCCTGGAAGCACATCGACCACCCCTCCGAGGTTGTCGAGGTCGGCCAGGAAGTCACCGTCGAGGTCCTCGACGTCGACATGGACCGCGAGCGTGTCTCCCTGTCGCTGAAGGCGACGCAGGAAGACCCGTGGCAGCAGTTCGCCCGCACCCACCAGATCGGCCAGGTCGTGCCCGGCAAGGTCACGAAGCTGGTTCCGTTCGGTGCGTTCGTCCGCGTGGACGAGGGCATCGAGGGTCTGGTCCACATCTCCGAGCTGGCCGAGCGCCACGTGGAGATCCCGGAGCAGGTCGTCCAGGTCAACGACGAGATCTTCGTCAAGGTCATCGACATCGACCTCGAGCGCCGCCGCATCAGCCTCTCGCTGAAGCAGGCCAACGAGGCCTTCGGTTCCGACCCGGCCTCGGTCGAGTTCGACCCGACCCTGTACGGCATGGCCGCGTCGTACGACGACCAGGGCAACTACATCTACCCCGAGGGCTTCGACCCCGAGACCAACGACTGGCTCGAGGGTTACGAGTCCCAGCGTGAGGTGTGGGAGAACCAGTACGCCGAGGCGCAGACCCGCTTCGAGCAGCACCAGCAGCAGGTCATCAAGTCCCGCGAGGCCGACGCGGCTGCTGCCGCCGAGGGCGGGGACGCCGCGGGCGCTGCTCCGGCCGCGGGTGGCGGTGGCGGTGGCGGTTCGTACTCCTCCGAGGGTGCGGACACCTCCGGTGCGCTGGCTTCCGACGAGGCGCTCGCCGCGCTTCGCGAGAAGCTCGCCGGTGGCCAGAGCTGACCGCTTGCCGCTGAGGCTTAGCCGGTAACTGAGGGGCCGTACCTTTCGAGGTGCGGCCCCTCTGTGTTGTCCTCGCTTTGTGTTGTCCTCGCTTGTGGTGTTCGGCTGCCCGGCCGGTGGGGGCTCGGCGCGCAGGTCCCCGCGCCCCTTCGGGGCGCGTTGCGCTTCGGGCCCGCCATGAAAAGGGCCCCGGATGTGGCTGATCAGGGGCCCGGGTGGGAATGCCCCTGCTCCAGGGGGCGTTGATGTGTACGAACACGAGGAGGAGCGGTCACTGTGCTTGATCCGCAGGGTTTGTACACATGGGAGCCCAAGGGCCTCGCCGTTGTCGACATGGCTCTCGCCCAGGAGTCGGCAGGCCTGGTCATGCTCTACCACTTCGACGGATACATCGACGCGGGCGAGACCGGTGACCAGATCGTCGGCCGCCTGCTCGACTCGTTGCCGAACCAGGTCGTGGCGCGTTTCGACCACGACCGGCTCGTGGACTACCGCGCCCGCCGTCCGCTGCTCACCTTCAAGCGCGACCGCTGGACGGAGTACGAGGAGCCCACGATCGACGTGCGGCTCGTCCAGGACGCCACCGGAGCGCCCTTCCTGCTGCTGTCCGGCCCGGAGCCGGACGTGGAGTGGGAGCGCTTCGCCGCCGCCGTCCAGCAGATCGTGGAACGACTCGGCGTCCGGCTGTCCGTGAACTTCCACGGCATCCCCATGGGCGTTCCGCACACCCGCCCCGTGGGCCTCACCCCGCACGGCAACCGCCACGACCTCGTCCCCGGCCACCGCAGCCCCTTCGAGGAGGCCCAGGTGCCCGGCAGCGCCGAAGCCCTGGTCGAGTACCGGCTCATGGAGGCCGGTCACGACGTCCTGGGCGTCGCGGCCCACGTCCCGCACTACATCGCGCGCTCGCCCTACCCGGACGCCGCCCTGACCGTCCTGGAGGCCATCACGGCCGCCACCGGCATGGTCCTGCCCGGCATCGCCCACGCCCTGCGCACCGACGCCCATCGCACCCAGACCGAGATCGACCGCCAGATCCAGGAGGGCGACGAGGACCTCGTGGCCCTGGTCCAGGGTCTCGAGCACCAGTACGACGCGGCGGCCGGCGCGGAGACCAGGGGCAACATGCTCGCCGAGCCCGTGGAGATTCCGTCGGCGGACGAGATCGGGATGGAGTTCGAGCGCTTCCTGGCCGAACGGGAAGGCGACAACTGACCCGCGAGGAGCGTCTAGGCTTCCGGTCATGCTGAACGTGGGCCTGACCGGCGGTATCGGCGCCGGCAAGAGCGAGGTGTCGAAGCTCCTCGTGGAGCACGGCGCCGTCCTGATCGACGCGGACCGCGTCGCGCGCGAGGTGGTCGCGCCCGGTACGCCCGGACTGGCCGCGGTCGTGGACGCCTTCGGCGCGGACGTGCTCGCCGAGGACGGCAGCCTCGACCGCCCCAAGCTGGGCTCCGTCGTCTTCGCCGACCCGGAGCGGCTCGCCGTACTGAACTCGATCGTGCATCCCCTGGTGGGCGCCCGCTCCCGTGAGCTCGAAGCGGCCGCCGCCGAGGACGCCGTCGTCGTCCACGACGTCCCGCTCCTCACGGAGAACGGCCTCGCCCCGCTCTACGACCTGGTGATCGTCGTCGACGCGAGCCCCGAGACCCAGCTCCGCCGGCTCGTCGGGCTGCGCGGCATGACCGAGCAGGACGCACGCGCCCGTATGGCCGCCCAGGCGACGCGCGAGAAGCGCCTGGAGATCGCGGACATCGTGATAGACAACGACGTACCCCTGGATGAACTGCGCCACCGCGTGCGGGACGTATGGGGCGATCTCCTGCGGCGGGCGCGCGCGTCCCGGGCGTCCCAGGAATAGCGTCCCCCGGCCCGGGCGTTGAACCCTTCCAGTGAGGGAAGGACTGAGCCGTGCCCGAGATCAGCGGATCGACCGGACGTACTCCGGAGACGCATGTCATCGACTACCGCGCAGCCGAGCAGTTGCTCTCCGCGCGGGACCCGCGGGGCGCGGTGAAGCTGCTCGACTCCGTCATCGCCGCCCACCCGGAGAACACCGCGGCCCGGCTGCTGCGTGCGCGGGCGTTCTTCGCCGCAGCGCAACTGCGGCCCGCCGAGCTGGAGTTCACCATCGTCCTGGAGCGCGAGCCGGACAACGCCTTCGCGCACTTCGCGCTCGCCCGCACCTACGAGCGGCAGGGACGGTCCGACCAGGCCAGGCGGCACTTCCGGCTGGCGGCCGCGCTGGATCCCAACCCGGAGTTCCTGAAGGCGGCCCGGTTCGACTCCTGAGCGGGCCGGCCCGCTACCTGGGGCGGCTCTCCGGCGGCCGGTACGGCGGGATGTCGGGGCCCGGCTGGTAGTGCGGGCCCTGACGGATGTGCCGGAGGATCATCGTCATGTCGACGGTGATCACCAGCCACAGCACCCCGCAGGCGATCGCCCACCCGGGGCGGCCCGCCAGCGCGAACGCGGCCGTGCCGAAGACCGCCCAGACCAGCCCCCACACGCTCAGCCAGAACCGGGCCCGCAGTGCACTGCGCGCTGTCGTGGGCTCACTGCCTGTACGCATCGGGATCACCACCCCTCTCCTGCAACGTACTCTTCGGAACGAACGTTGACCAAAGGGCCGATGAGGGGGTCGCCGCGTGCTTCCGGATGCCGACGAACTGGCCGAGGTGCTGGTGGAACTCGCCGTACCGCATGAGGACGTCAACGAGCTTGTGCGGATGGGCCGACGGGTCATGGACGACCCGGAGCTGCGGCGGTTCCTGGAACACTCCGTCGACGAACTCGTCCGGGACATGGGCAAGGCCGACGAACCGGTCGTCCTTCCCGAGCTCGACTGGCCCGCCGGCGCCCTCCAACGCTGCTTCCCCGCCTACGTGTTCGTGGCGGCGCTGCCCCACACGCGCGCGTACCACCGCGAGCGCGGCATCCCGGCCGAGGTGTCCCGGCGCACCCTCGCCGACCTCGGGCGGAACATGGCCGTGCACCGCAGGCGGTACGGCAGGGCGGGCGTGGCGTCACCGCGCTGGCTGACCCGGCACTCGCGGGGCGAGCTGTACCAGCTGGGGAGACTCCAGTTCGAGCGGACGCGGTACGGGCCGTGGAACAGCCGGACGCTCGCGGCGGCCGGACTGGACCTCGCGCCCGGCACGCCCTGTCTGAGCCTGCACATTCCCGACTTCCTCGGCCCGCTGTCACCCGAGGCCTGTGACCGCTCGCTGGCCCTGGCCGCCGAGTTCTTCGCCCGGCACTTCGCGGAGGAGCCGCATCGTGCCGCGCTGTGTCATTCCTGGCTGCTGGACCCGCAGTTGAAGGAGTACCTGCCCGCGGACTCCAACATCATCCGGTTCCAGGAGCGTTTCCGGATCGCCCCCGAGGACCCGGAGCCGGAGGACACCGAGCCGGTGCAGTTCGTGTTCGGGGACCCGGAGTTGTCGGTGGAGAGCCTGCCCCGGCGGACGGCGCTGGAGCGGGCCGTGGGCGATCACCTGCGGGCCGGCGGGCACTGGTACATCGGGCACGGCTGGTTTCCCCTGTAGGACGGCGATGAGTTCGGGGCGGGGTGGGGGTCTACCTCTCCGACAGCACCACGGACCGCTTCCCACAGGAGACCCCGATGTCCGAGACCACCGTCCCCGTCACCCACGCCGCCGCTTCCGCCGCCGCCCCTGTCATCGCCGAGTCCACGACCCCCCGCGGCCGCCGGGCCCGGATCGCCCTGCGCACCCTGCAGGTCGTGCTCGCCCTCTTCTACGTGATCGCCAGCGCGCTCCCCAAGCTGATCGCGCACCCCTCGGCCGCCGAGGGCTTCGACAAGATGGGCTGGGGCAGCGCGGGGATGTACACCATCGGCGTCCTCGAACTGGCCGGTGGGATCGCCCTGTTGATCCCGGTGCTGCAGTCGGTGGCGGCCGTGGCGCTGAGCGGGCTGATGGTCGGCGCGTTCGTCGTGCAGCTCACCTACTTCGACGGGGAGAACGCGGCGACTCCGCTCATCCTGATCGTCCCGCTCGCCCTGATCGCCTGGGCCCGGCGGCGGCACAATGCGGACCTGCTGCGGCTGGTGCGACGACGGGCATGATGCGACGACGGGCATGAGGAGAACGGCCCACGGTCAGCGCGGCCTCGCCGCGCTGACCGTGGGTGTTTTCGGTTCGGTGCCGGGTGCCGGGTGCCGGGTGCCCGCTGTCGCTCGGGCGTTCGCTCAGCGCGAGCGTCCACTTCTGTCCGCGTTCCCGGCCTGGTCCGAGCGGCGGGTCCGCTCAGAACGGCGTGCCTTGGCGCCCGAGCCGCCCGAGCCCTCCGGGGCGTCGGGCCCGTCCGGGCTGGTGTCGGCTCCGCCCGGGCCGCTCGGTCCGGCGAAGCGGCCCCGGCGGTTGCCTTCCGTGAGGCCGCGCAGGCGTTCCAGTTCGCGGCGGTCGCGCTTGGTGGGGCGGCCGGCGCCGCGGTCGCGGATACCGGCGGGGGCGACGGCCGTGCGCGGCGGGGGCGGGGGAGAGTTGTCGATGTAGCACTGGACGGCCACGGGGGCGCCGACCCGCTTGCGGATCAGACGCCTGACGACGACGATCCGCTCCCGGCCCTCCTGACGGACGCGCACCTCGTCGCCGACGCGCAGGGAGTGCGCGGGCTTCACCCGCTCGCCGTTCACATGAACATGCCCGCCCCGGCACGCGGTGGCTCCCGCGGAACGGGTCTTGACCAGGCGTACGGACCAGATCCAGCTGTCGATCCGCACGGTCTCGCCGCTCTGCGGCCCGGCGGCCTCCGCGGCGGCGACGGCGGCGGCGATCTTCGGGTCCGGCTCCTGGGAGGCCACGGCACCGGGAGCCGTGGGGCCCATGTCGGCGGCCTTCGCGCCGGGAGCGTCGGCCGTCGTCGCGGCCCGGCCCGCCCCACCGGTCTCGTTGTCGTCCGTAGGTTCCACAGCCATGGCTCCGACCTTAGTACCCGGGACCGCGCACCCCGGCTGGGTTTCCCGGGCGGGGGTGATCGGCAACGCGGTCCGGCCGCCGCCGCCCCGGCCCACCACCCCGGCGGCCTGCCCGTACCGTGGACGCGTGGACGCCCTCGCTGATCTCGACCGCCGGATCTCGGGCTGCCGTGCCTGCCCACGGCTGGTCGACTGGCGGGAGGAGGTGGCCCGGACCAAGCGGGCCGCGTTCGCCGACTGGACGTACTGGGGGCGGCCGGTGCCCGGCTTCGGTCCTGCGGACGCCCGGATGCTGATCGTCGGGCTCGCTCCGGCCGCGCACGGCGGGAACCGTACCGGACGGATGTTCACCGGCGACCGTTCCGGGGACGTGCTGTACCAGGCGCTGTACGACATCGGGCTCGCCTCGCAGCCGACCGCCCTGACCGCGGACGACGGACTGGAGCTGCACGGCGTGCGGATCACCTCGCCCGTGCACTGCGCCCCGCCCGCCAACAAACCCACCCCCGGCGAGCGCGACACCTGCCGGCCCTGGCTGGTCCAGGAGCTGAACCTGCTGCGACCCACACTCCGTACCGTGGTCGTGCTCGGCGCCTTCGGCTGGCAGGCCGCGCTGCCCGCGTTCACGGCGGCCGGCTGGAGCGTGCCCCGGCCGCGACCCGCCTTCGGACACGGGGCGCGCGTCCCGCTCGACGGCCTCGAACTCTTCGGCTGCTTCCACGTCAGCCAGCGCAACACCTTCACCGGCAAGCTCACGCCCGAGATGCTGCGGGACGTACTGCGCACGGCGGCCGAAGCGGCGGGTCTGCGGGGCCGTACCGGCGAAAACGGGACGACGAGGCCGTCGTACGACGGTTAGGGTCGCCGGATGCCTCTCTACCCGGAGATCGAACCGTACGACCAGGGCATGCTCGACGTCGGTGACGGCAACCTCGTGTACTGGGAGACCTGCGGGAACCCGGACGGCAAGCCGGCGGTGGTGCTGCACGGCGGGCCGGGGTCAGGGTGCTCGCCGTGGGCGCGGCGGCTGTTCGACCCCGCCGCGTACCGGATCGTGCTCCTCGACCAGCGGGGCGCCGGGAGGTCGACGCCCCACGCGAGCGCGTACGACACCGACATGAGCGTCAACACGACCCCGCATCTCCTCGCGGACCTGGAGCTGCTGCGGCGGCACCTGGGGATCGAGCGGTGGCTGGTGTGGGGTGTGTCGTTCGGGTCGGTGCTGGGGCTGCGGTACGCGCAGACGCATCCGGAGGCCGTGACGGAGATCGTGCTGACGGGGGTCGCGACCGGGTCCGACGCCGAAGTCGCTCTGCTCACCAGGGGGTTGGGGAAGATTTTCCCCGCGGCCTTCGAACGGTTCGTCGGCGAGTTGCCGGTCGCCGAGCGGGACGGGAACCTCGCCGCCGCGTACAACCGGTTGCTGGAGTCGCCCGACGTGGAGGTCCGTGAGCGGGCGGCGCGGGCCTGGACGGACTGGGAGACGGCGACCATTCCCGCCCCGCCCGGGTCGGTCGAGCGTTTCGAGGACCCGGTGTTCCGCCTGGGCTTCGCCCGTACCGTCACCCACTACTGGGGCAACGGTCACTTCCTCGACGAGGACGGCGTCGTCCTGCGTGACGTGCCCCGGTTGAAGGACATCCCCGGCACCCTCGTCCAGGGCAGCCTCGACTTCGGCAACCTCCTCGGCACCGTCTGGCGGCTCCATCACGCCTGGCCCGGCAGCGAGTTGACGGTGATCGACGAGGCCGGGCACAGCCCTGGGGCCCCCGGATCGGTCGAGGCGATGGTGCGGGCGACGGACCAGTACGCGCGCGGCCGGACCCGTTAGACCATCTCGCCCGTCTCCCCGAACAACTGCCGTACCGTCGACTCGTAGTTGGTCCGCACGTGCGCGAGGGCGTGCGCGCGAGCCCGGTCCGGGTCGCCCGAGGCGATCGCCTCGTACAAGTCGCGGTGTTCGACGAGGAGTTGGGGCCACTCCTCGTTGCGCCGGGTCATCCAGCGCAGCCGTCCCGCAACCGGTTCCAGGGCCTCGACCAGCAGACTGTTGCGGGCCATCGCCACGATGCTGTCGTGCAGACGGCTGTTGACGTCCGTGATGGTCTCCGCGTCGCCCGCCTCGGTCGCGGTCGCCGCGAGGTCGAGGAGCCGCTCCACCTCGGCGAGATCCTCCGGGGTCGCCCGGGCCGCGGCGAGGCCGGCCGCGTACACCTCCAACGCCTCGCGGAGTTCGAAGAGTTCCTTGACGTCGTTCGGGGTCAGCCGCCGTACGACCGTGCGGCGGGGCGTCTCGAAGTGCACGAAGCCCTCGGCGACCAGCGCGCGGATCGCCTCGCGGACCGGCACTCGGGAGACCCCGAAGCGCTCGGCGAGCTCCCGCTCGACCAGTCGGTCGCCCGGCCGCAGTCCGCCCGCGATGATCTCCTGCCGCAGGGTGGCCAGGACGCGTTCGCGGACGGCGCCGAGGGGCTCGGTGTTCGTCGTGGAGCTCATGGGGCCATCTTCTCCGACGCCTGAGCCTTCGTGGACGCCGGAGCTGTTTCACGGAGCCTGGGCTGTTTTACGGAGCCTTAACAAACGCGACATCGGACGGGACTCTTGACGGCGGGACCATGACGGCAGTTTGGTATACCAAAACCGGATGCCAGGCGGCCGCCACCCTCCTGTCCCCGTCCTTGGAGGCCCTGTGTCCCTCGCCGACCGTGCCGAAGTCACCGGCACACCAGCGTTCGTCCCCGATCCCCGGCTCACCAACGAAGACCTCGCGCCCGCGGGCAAGCGGAACTGGAAGGTCTTCGACCTCTTCGCCATGTGGATGTCGGACGTCCACAACCTCGGCAACTACACCTTCGCGGCCGGTCTGCTGGTCCTCGGCATGAACGTGTGGCAGGTCTTCACGTCCCTGCTCGTCGGCTTCGTGCTCATCTACGTCGGCATGAACTGGATGGGGAAGATCGGCCAGCGCCACGGCGTGCCGTTCCCCGTGGTCAGCCGGATCAGCTTCGGTGTGTGGGGCGCCAACATCCCCGCCCTGATCCGCGCCGTGATCGCCATCATGTGGTACGGCATCCAGACCTACCTCGCCTCCGTCGCGGTCAACGTGATGCTGCTGGCCGCCTGGCCCGGCCTGGAGTCCTGGACGCACAGCTCCTTCCTCGGCCTCGACGCGCTCGGCTGGGTCTCCTTCCTGTCGCTGTGGCTGATCCAGGCACTGATCATCAGCCAGGGCATGGAGTCGGTCAGGAAGTTCCAGGACTTCTGCGGACCGGCGATCTGGCTCGTCATGATCGCGCTGGCGGTCTGGGTACTGGCCAAGGCCGGCTGGAGCATCTCGCTCACCAGCACCCCGCACCCGGTCTCGGTCGGCGAGCAGTGGCGGCAGTGGTTCGGCGCGATCGGCCTGATCCTCGCCACCTACGGCACCCTGATGCTCAACTTCTGTGACTTCTCCCGCTTCGCGCCGGACTACAAGACCGTCCGCCGCGGCAACTTCTGGGGCCTGCCCATCAACTCCACGGCCTTCGTGGTCGTCTCCGTGATCGTCACCGCGGGCTCGCTGGAGGTCTGGGGCCAGGCCATCACCGACCCGGCCGAACTGGTCGCCAAGGTCGGCAACACCTGGGTGATGGTTCTGGGCGCGCTCACCTTCGCCGTCGCCACCATGGGTGTCAATATCGTCGCGAACTTCGTCTCACCGGCGTACGACCTCGCCAACGTCTGGCCGCAGAAGATCACCTTCAGGGTCGGCGGCATGATCAGCACGGTCGCCGCGCTGCTCGTGACCCCGTGGAACCTCTTCTCCAACCCCACGGTCGTCAACTACTTCCTCGGCGGCCTCGGCGCCTTCCTCGGCCCGCTGTTCGGCGTGATCATGCTCGACTACTACTGGGTCAAGAAGGGCCGCGTGAACGTCGACGAACTGTTCAAGGCCGAGCCAGGCTCCCGCTACTACTACCGCAAGGGCGTCAACCCGAAGGCACTGTGGGCGTTCCTGCCCGCGGCCGCCGTCGCCGGGGTCCTCGCCCTGGTGAAGACGTTCAGCGACGTGGCCCCGTACTCCTGGTTCATCGGCACGGCGCTCGCGGCCGGCCTGTACGCCCTGCTGTGCCGGAGCGAGCGAGCCGCTCCCGAGATCCCCGAGGCTGTGGAGGTCCGATAGACGTGCGGATCGTCGTCACCAACTGCAACACCACGCAGGAGATGACCGAGGAGATCGTACGAGGTGCCCGGGCCGCGGCAGGCCCGGGCACCACCGTGCTCGGGCTCACCCCCGCCTGGGGTACCGAGTCCGCGGAGGGCTGGCTCGACAGCTACCTCTCCGCGGCGGCGGTCATCGACCTGCTGCGCACGTACGAGGGTCCTTCCTACGACGCCGTCGTCATGGCCGGCTTCGGCGAGCACGGACGGGAGGGCGTCCGGGAGCTGGTGGACGTACCGGTCGTCGACATCACCGAGGCCGCCGCCCATCTGGCCTGTCTGCTCGGCCGGCGCTACGGCGTGGTGACCACGCTGGAGCGGTCCTGCGGGCAGATCGAGGACAGCCTGGAGCTGGCGGGGGTGGGGCGCAACTGTGCCGCCGTCGTCGGGACCGGACTGGGCGTTCTCGACCTGGGGGACGCCGACCGCACAGAGGCCGCCTTCCTCGCGGCGGCCGAGCGGGTACGCGAGGCCGGCGCCGAGGTGCTGGTGCTGGGGTGCGCCGGGATGACCGGACTTCAGCGCACGGTGGGGGAGAAGCTCGGGCTCCCGGTGGTCGACGGGGTGGGCGCCGCGGTGAAGCTGGCGGAGTCGCTGGTGGGGCTGGGGCTGAGCACCAGCCGGGCGGGCGGCTATGCGAAGCCGGTGCCGAAGAGGCGGGTGTGGGGACCGCGGTCGGACTGACCGGGTGCTCAGGGCCGCCAGACGTACCGCACGTCCGGCTCCCGCTCCTCGTTGCCGCTGCCGTCGGTGCGTTCGGCCTCGACGAAGCCGTGGCGTTCGTAGAAGCGGTGGGCCGGCCTGTTGACCTGGAAGGTCCACAGGCTCACACCCTGCGGGCTGCGTTCCTTGGCGAGCGCGACGAACCGGTCGCCGATGCCGCGCCCCCGCCAGTCGGGGTCGAGATACAGCTGGGACAGCAGATCACCGGCGAGGACCATGAGGCCCACGACCTGTTCCTCCGCGACAGCCACCCACGTCTGCCGCGAGGGCACCACCACGTCCCGGATGTAGGCGCGCACCTCGTCGTCGGACCGGGGCCGTACGACCGTCGGCAACGCGGCGGTGAAGGAGCGCAGATAGACGTCGGCCGTGGCGGAGGCGTCGCAGGCCGTGGCCCTTCGGATGACGACCGCGCTCACCGTGAGGCCCTCTCCGGTACGACGGCCGTGGCCGTGATCTCCACCAGCTGGCCCGTGTAGCCGAGGCAGGCGACCCCGATCAGCGTCGACGAGTGCGGACCGGCGCTCAGTTCGGACGCCTCGACGACCTCCCACACGGCGGACAGCACCGCGGGCTCGCTGCTCACGACATGCACATCGGTCGCCAGCACGTGCTCCAAGTCGCTGCCGACCGCGTGCAGTTGCTCCCGCAGGTTCGCGATCACCTGCTCGGCCTGCCGCGCGGGGTCCCCCTCACCCACGAGGTTCCCCTCGGCGTCCAGCGGAACGGACCCGGCGAGCAACGCGAGCCTGGTGCCGGCCTCGACGACGGAGGCGTGGGAGTAGGTCGGCGGCGGGAAGAGGGCCGGGGCGGTGACGCGCTGGATCACGTGGACTCCTGTGGCGGACGGCGGACGGCGGACGGTGGACGGCGTAGGGCGGACAACCTTTCGATCATCGGGGGCCGGAGGTCGGGACCGCACCTGAATTTCCGCTAGTCAGCTGTGCCCGGGCAGTCGCCGGCCGCGTAATTCCGTGGAGGGGACGGCGCCGGTCTCCGTACGCTGCGCCCATGCCCCCCACCCTCCCCGACGCCGGCTTCCTGGACGCCACCGCGGACCGTCTCGCCGCCCTCCCCACCGTCCGCGCCGTGGCGCTCGGCGGCTCCCGTGCCCAGGGCACCGCACGACCGGACAGCGACTGGGACCTGGCGGTCTACTACCGGGGTGCCTTCGACCCGGCCGATCTTCGAGCCGTCGGCTGGGCGGGCGAGGTGTCCGAGGTCGGCGGCTGGGGCGGCGGGGTGTTCAACGGGGGCGCCTGGCTGACGATCGACGGGCGGCGGGTCGACGTCCACTACCGGGATCTCGACGTGGTGGAAAGGGAGTTGGCCGAGGCGGAGGAAGGACGCTTCCGGGTGGAGCCCCTGCTCTTCCACCTGGCCGGTATCCCCACCTACCTGATCGTGGCCGAACTCGCCGTCAACCAGGTCCTCAGGGGCGACCTGCCCCGTCCGGCGGCGTACCCGGCGAAGCTCCGCACTTGCGCCGCCGCCCGTTGGCGGGACACCGCCCACCTCACCCTCGCCTACACCGAGGCCAACCACGCCCCGGTCGGCCGCCTCACCGAGACGGCCGGCGGCCTCGCCACGGCCGCCGTGCAGATGGGGCACTCGGTGCTGGCGGCGCGAGGGGAGTGGGTGACCAACGAGAAGCGGTTGCTGGAGCGGGCCGGACTGCGGGACATCGACCGGATCGTCGAGTCCCTGACGGCCGCACCCGGGTCGGCCGTCCGCGCGGCCGCGGAGGTGCGGGAGCTGTTCGACAGCGCGGGCTGAGCGGCCGTAGGACCGCCGCCGTCCCACCTTCCCGGGTTGCGTTCATAAAGAACGTGGCTTTTGCATGCATCGTCACATGTGGGTAACACAAGCGTCCCGGACCCTCCAAGAACGCGCTCTACCGTGGAGAACACAACCCACCGCCCGGCCACCGTCGCCCGTAGGCACACCCCCGCCTCGTCCAGACGACAGGAGCCCCGTGTCACTCGCCCCACCGCCCTGGCTCGCTCATGCTCTCCGTGCTCAGCGGGGGCCGATTCCCTGGAGTGCCGTGGTGCGCGGGGCCCTGTCCGCCGGGCCCCTTCTGCTGGCCGGAGTGCTCGCCGACCGCACCTCCCTCGGTGTCGTCGCCGCCATCGCCGCCATGCTGGCCGGGATCAACGACCGGCCCGGGAGCCGGCGGGTCTCGGTGAAGAGGATCGGGGTGCCCGCGCTCGCGGGCGCGGTCGGGATGGTCGTCGGGACGTACGCGGGGGAGTACATGGGGGCCGTGGCTCTCACCGTTCTGCTCACCTTCGTCGGGCTCGTCGCCGGCGGTGTCAGCGCCGTCGGGCCCGTCGCCTCCGGGGCCGGTACGCAGTTGCTCGTCGCGTCGGCGATCGGAGCGGGCATGCCGCTGCCTTTGGAGGGGTGGCTGCGGGCCGTCGCCTTTCTCGGCGGGGCCTGCTGGCTGCTCGCGCTGCGGCTCGCGCTGCCCACGCCCGGCGCCCTCGCCGGGGACTTCCGGTTCGACGGCGAGCGGGAGGCGGTCGCCGCGGTGTACGAGGCCGTCGCCGACCTGCTCGACGCCGTGGGCACCGAGCACGCCACCGCCCGCCGTGTCGCGCTCACCGCCGCTCTCGATCACGCACAGGACGCGCTCACCGGGCCCCGGCTGCGGCGGTACGCCGGCTCGGCCGCCGAGCGGCGGCTGCACGCGCAGTACGCGGCCGCGCTACCGCTCGCCGAGGCGGCCACCGCGCTCGCCTGGGCGGAGGAAGCGGTGCCCGGACGGGCCTCCGCCGGGCCCCGGCGGCTCGCCGCCGCCGTACGGGAGAACACGCACACCGGGCCGTTGCCCGCGCCCAACCGGTCCGGGCCCGCGCTGCGGGCGCTCGACGACGCCCTGCTGCGGGCCGCCGAGGCGTTCGACCGCGGGCGGGGCGAGAACCTGCACACGCGCCGGCTCACCGCCCGGGACCTGCTGCGGTCCGTTTTCGGGGCCGGCGGGCGGGAGTACGGGCTGCGGGTCGCCCTCTGCTTCGGGGCCAGCGCCGGCGTGGCCCAGGCCCTGCACCACTCCCACTGGTACGGGGAGCACGCGCACTGGTACTGGCTGCCCGCCACCGCCGTCTTCCTCGTCAAGCCCGACCTCGGACCGCTCGCCTCCCGGGTGCTGTGCCGGGCCGCCGGGACCGTCCTGGGCGCGCTGGTCTTCGCCGGTTTCGCCCTCGTGCTGCCGCGGCCCGAAGGGCTCATCGCGCTCGTCGCCGTCAGCGGGGCCCTCATTCCGGTGGCCACCCGGCACTTCGCCGCGCAGACCGCGGTCGTCACGGTCCTCGTGCTGGCGCTCGTGATGGTCGGCGGCGAGCCCCAGGCCTCCGTCGGCCGCATCACCGAGACCCTGCTCGCCTGCGCCATCGTGCTGATCGTCGGGCATCTGCCGATGCCGGGGCAGCGGGGCGGGGGAGTACGGTCCCGGCTCGCTGCGGCGGGCGGGGCGGCGCAGGAGTACCTCGCGCATGTGCTGCGGGAGACCGAGCGGCCTCTTCTACGGAAGACCGAGCGGCCCCTTGTACGGGAGACACCGCGGCCGGTTCCACGGGAGGCACCGCGGCCCGCCCCACGAGGCGCCGAGTCCGCCGTACGGGACATCCGCACCGAGGGCACGTCCACGGAGGACACCCGCGCCCTGCGCTGGACCCTGCGCCGCGAGGCCTACCGCGCACTCGCCGAGGCACGTACCGCCATCGCCCACGCCGCCGCCGAACTCCCCGCGCTGGCCCGGCACTCGGAGGGTGCCGACGAGATCGTCGCCGTGCTCGAACGGATCGTCGACACGACCACCGCGTGCGCCGTCCACGTCGACGACTCCGGGCGGCTCACCCCCGAACAGGTCCACCGGCTCACCGAACTCCTCGACGAACTCGGCCGACTCGACGAGGGGCAGGGGCGGGTGGAGATCCGGCTGCCCGAAGTGAACCTCGCCGGTTAGGAGTCACACCCGCACCCACACCGGGGCGTGGTCCGACCCGGGTGTTCCCACCCGCTTGACCGGATCCTGGTCCACCGACGGCAGAACGAGCGCGTCGTCCCGCTGCTCGGGCAACCCCGTTCCCGCCTCCGCGATGCGGCGGGCAAGACGGTGACTCACCAGGATGTGGTCGATCAGTTCGGGGCGTCCGAAGCTGACCCGGGAGAAGCGGCGCTTCTCGGGTATGCACGGGGCTATGTCCCACAGCCGGAACGGATCGCCCAGGTCGGACTTGTGGAACGCCTGCGGCCTGTCGAGCTCGGAGCCGGGCGGGCCGAGCAGGATCTGGGTGGTGGCGGCGTTCACCACGTCGTTCATGTCGCCGAGGACGATCACGTCCCGTTCGGTCCCGGCGCCTTCGAGCAGGAAGTCCGCGAGGGCGCGCAGGGTCGTCGCCTCGGCCGCCCGCCGGTAGAGGGCGTAGGCGCCGAACCGGGCCCGTTCGGCCTCGTCGTGCGGCTGGAAGCGGCTCTTGCCGCCGGATCCCGGATACGACAGCAGCTTCGACTTGAGATGGGCGACCGCCACGTGCAGCACCCCGTCCCCGGTGTCGGTCTCCACCGCGAGGAAGCCGCGGCTGGTCTCCCGGTCGTGCGGGTCCGGCTCGGTGCCGTCGTCACCCTGCACGGGGCGCAGCTTGTCCGCGAACGCATGGGTGTCCCGCCGTATCCGCAGGAGAGTACGGCTCAGGAAGCCGACGCGGATGCCCCTGTGGTCCGCGTGCCGGGACAGTGCGATGTGCCACTGCCCGCCTATGGCCTTGGCCAGGTCGGCGAGCGTCTCCTCCTGCCTGACCTCCTGGACGCCCAGCAGGTCCGGGTCGAGCGCGGTGATCACGGAGGCGAGGGCCTCCACTTTCGCCTCGTACTCGGCCTCGGTCCTGGGGGCGCCGTCGCCGCTGCGCGGCAGCATCAGATTCTCCAGGTTCCAGGTGCCGACGAGCATGCCCAACCCCTTCCGGAAGGCGTACGACGGGCGGTGGTGAGGCCAGGGTGCCTGCTCCCGCGCCGCCGCGACAGAGCGGCGACGGGATGCGCGGTCCACCCACTGCGAGGGCACGACCGCGTCGTACGGTGCCTGTATGACGCCTTCTCCCGCAGGTCTCGTCATCACCCGGTGCACGGTCCTCACACACGACGATCAAGAGCGGGTCGGGTTCGTCGAGGACGCGGCGATCGTCGTACGGGACGGTGTCATCGCGTCGGTGACGAGCAGTGCGCAGGCGGCGGAGCTGCCCGCGGTGGAGCGCATCGACGCGCGGGGGCAGATCGCCCTTCCCGGGCTCGTCAACTGCCACACCCACGCGCCCATGGTCGCCCTGCGCGGGATCGCCGAGGACCTGCCGACGGAGGAGTGGTTCAACGACGTCGTCTGGCCGATCGAGTCCAACCTCACCGAGAAGGACGTGGAGTTGGGGGCCTGGCTCGCCTGCGCCGAGATGATCCGGGGCGGGGTCACCTGCTTCGCCGACCACTACTTCTCGATGGACGCCGTCGCCGCGGTCGTCGGGGAGTGCGGGATCCGGGCGCACCTCGGGCAGGCGTACTTCTCCTCGCAGGGTCCCCAAGGGCGGGAGGATTCCCTGGGGTTCGCGCTACGGCATCGCGGCGGTGCCGGTGGCCGCATCACCACCGCCCTCGCCCCGCACGCGCCCTACACGGTCGACGACACCGACCTCGCCGCGACCGCCTCGCTGGCCCGGGAGCACGGGCTCCCCGTCCATCTCCACGCCTCCGAGAACCGTGACCAGGCCGAGGCGAGCCTCGCCCGGCACGCTGTCACGCCCATCGAGGTGCTGCGGCGCACCGGGATCCTCGACACGGACGTCCTGATCGCGCACGGCAGCGGCATCCTCGACCGCGACCTGCCGATCCTCTCAAGTGCGTCCGGTCGTACGGCCGTTGCCACCGCACCGCGCGGCTACCTCAAGTTCGCCTGGCCCACCACCACGCCCGTCCGCGCCCTGCACGACCTCGGCATCCCCGTGGGACTCGCCACGGACGGGGCCGCCTCCAACAACTCCCTCGACGTGTGGGAGTCGATGGCGCTCACCGCGCTGATCCAGAAATCCACCACCGGCGACCCGCGCTGGCTGACATCCCGTCAGGCCCTGCACCACGCAAGCCTCCAGAGCGCCCGCGCGGTCGGACTCGGGGACACCGTCGGCAGTATCGCGCCCGGCCGCCGCGCCGACATCGTCCTGGTCGACCTCACCGGCCCGCACACCCAGCCCGTCCACGACCTCGCCGCGACCCTCGTCCACAGCGCCCGCTCCTCAGACGTCCGCACGACGATCGTCGACGGCCGTGTGCTGATGCGGGACCGGGAGCTGCTGACCCTCGATGTGGACGCGGTCGTAAGGGAGTTGGGGGAGCGGATGCCGGCGCTGCTGGACCGGAGTCACGGTCGGCGGATCCAGTCGTACGACGTCTGAAATCCAGTCGAGGAAAGGCGCTTTGGCGCCAACCGTCGGTGATCGGGCCGTCGCGTGAGGTGGTTTCACGCTACAGATGAAAGCCGGGACATGCCTGTCTGACGGGGAGGGCCGGCAGGTGGAACTGACGATCAACGTCGCGGTGTTGCTCGCTGTCATCGTCTTCGTGCGGATTCGCCGCCGGGTGCAGGCCCGAAGCCGCTCCGACCAGTGGCTGACCGTGGCCGTCGTGCTCGTCCTCGGCATCCTGGTCGCTCCGACCGCCTTCGGTCAGGGGGTCCTGGACGTCGTGGGCCAACTCGCCCAGGGCGTCACCGAGTCGGGCAGTCCATGATCTCCGCGCCGCTAGGCTGACGCCCATGGACCCAGCCGACGGCCTCCTCGACCACCCCTACGACGTGTACCGGCGCCTGCGCGACACCGCGCCGGTGCACCGGATCGCCGGGCCCGACGGGACGCCGGCCTGGATCGTCACGCGGTACGACGACGTGCGGGCGGCTCTCGCCGATCCACGGCTGTCGCTGGACAAGAGGCACGCCACGGCGGGGACGTACAAGGGGTTCTCGCTGCCGCCCGCTCTGGACGCCAACCTGCTCAACATGGATCCGCCCGACCACACCCGGATCCGGCGACTGGTCGGACGGGCCTTCACCCCGCGTCGGATCGAGCGGTTGCGGGGGCCGATCCGGAACACCGCCGACCGGCTCCTCGACGCGCTCGGCGACGACGGCACGACCGACCTCATCGCCTCCTACGCCGCGCCCCTCCCGATCACGGTCATCTGCGACCTGCTCGGCATCCCGGACGAGCACCGGCTCGACTTCCGGGTATGGACCGACACCCTCGTCGCCCCGGACCCCGCGGCGGGACCCGGGGCCGCCAAGGAAGCGGTCGTGGCGATGCTCGGCTACTTCACCCGGCTGCTCGCCGACAAGCGCCGGGACCCCGCCGACGACCTGCTCTCCGACCTGATCGCCGTCCGCGACGAGGGCGACCGGCTCAGCGAGGACGAGCTGATGTCACTGGCCTTCCTCATCCTCTTCGCCGGGTACGAGAACACCGTGCAGCTGATCGGGAACGCGGCCCTGGCCCTGTTCCAGCACCCCGAACAGCTCACCGCCCTCCGCGAGGACCCGTCTCTGCTGCCGGCGGCTGTCGAGGAGTTCCTTCGCTACGAGGGCCCCGCCCTGCTGGCCATCCGCCGCTTCCCCGTCGAGGACGTCACCCTCGGCGGGGTCACGATTCCGGCGGGCGAGACGGTCTGGGTCTCCCCGTCCGCCGCCAACCGCGACCCCGCCCGCTTTCCCGACCCCGACCGCCTCGACCTGGACCGCCCCGACGCCTCCGGCCACCTCTCCCTCGGCCACGGCATCCACTACTGCCTGGGCGCCCCGCTGGCCCGCGCCGAGACCGAGATCGCCCTGGCCGCGCTGCTGGAACGCTTCCCGGACCTCGCCCTCGCCGACCCCGCCCCGAGATGGCGCGCCTCCCTGCGCGCCCGTGGGCTGCTCGCGCTGCGGGTGTCGTACGGAAGGAATCTCCCGCACGACCGATGAGTTCCGCCCCTCCCCACGGTCACCACCCCGAACGGACCGTTGCACAGGAGGGACCCCATGGCGCTTCCGGAGATCGTCTCGCGGGAAGAATGGCGCGCGGCGCGCGAGGAGTTGCTGGTCAGCGAGAAGGCGATCACGCGTGCGCGGGACGCCCTCAACGCCGAGCGGCGCAGACTGCCCATGGTCGAGGTGGCGGAGGAGTACCTCTTCGAGGGCGGCGACGGCAAGGCCACCCTGCTCGACCTCTTCGAGGGGCGCGGCCAGCTCGTCGTCTACCACTTCATGTTCGCGCCGGAGTGGGACGCGGGCTGCCGCAGCTGCTCCGCGTTCCTGGACCAGATCGGGCACCTGGCCCATCTGAAGGCACGGGGGACGACGTTCGCGGCCGTGTCGAGAGCGCCGTATACGAAAATCCTGCCGTTCAAGGCGCGGATGGGATGGACCGTGCCCTGGTACTCCTCGTACGGCGGCGACTTCAACCGCGACTTCGAGGCCACCCTGGAGATCGACGGGGAGCCGGCCGAGCGGCCCGGCATCAGCTGCTTCCTGCGCGACCGCGACCAGGTCTTTCACACCTACTCGACCTATGAACGCGGTCTCGACGGACTCGGCTCGACCACCAGCCTCCTCGATCTCACCGCGCTGGGCCGGCAGGAGGAGTGGGAGGAGCCCAAGGGGCGCGCGTCCGCTCTGGGTGCGCCCGCAGGCAGTGTGCGCATGCGTTATCACGATGAGTATGAGGACTGACACAAGGAGCGATGAAAGTGACCGCTGAGTAATCGAACTCTCACGCTTCGCGCTGAACGCGTGTCAACTACGTCTCAGTACGGCAACTCACCGAGGCTTTCTGGGCCCGGAAGGCGTTAACTCCTACAAGCGCTCCATGGGTGAGTGCAACGCTTTCTGGAGGTGCAGGGTGGTGAACGGGCGAACAGTGCTCGAACGCTTTCCCGCTGGCGGGCCGCGTGGATCGTGGCCGGCGGAGGAGTTCGCGCAGGCGAGGCGTCTTGAGGGACTGCCGGCGGAGGTCGTCATGGACCTCGCGTCCGACACGTTCCTGGTGATCGTCCGCAGTGGAGAGACGGTGGCAGACGTCCTCGCATGAGGTCAGCCCGCCTCCTCGGCGGGCACCTTTGCCGTGAACTGCTCGGCCTGGAGCGAGTACAGCTCCGCGTAGACACCGCCGGAGGCCAGGAGCTCGTCGGGCGTGCCCGACTCCACGAGGCGGCCCTGTTCCAGGACGTGCACCAGATCCGCGTGGCGTACGGACGCCAGCCGGTGGGTGATCAGGATGACCGTCTGACCGGTACCGGCCAGGGCGCGGATCTTCTCGAAGACCTCCAGCTCGGCCCGGGCGTCCAGGGCGGCCGTCGGCTCGTCCACGATCAGGATGTGACCGCGCCGGTAGGCGGCCCGGGCGATCCCGAGCCGCTGCCACTGCCCGCCCGACAGCTCGTGCCCGCCGCTGAAGTTGCGGGCCAGCAGCGTGTCCAGGCCGCGCGGCAGATCGGCCAGCACCTCCCCGGCCCCGGCCTCCGTGACCGCGCCGGCCACCCGTTCGTCGGTCAGCGGGACCGACGAGCGGCCCACCGCCACATTGACGCGGGCGGTGAACGGCCACCGCTTGAAGTCCTGGGCGACCATCGCGACCCGCTCGGCGAGCAGCCGCCGGTCCGCGTGCGCCGCGTCCACGTCGTCCCACAGGATCCGGCCCCGGTCCGGGGCGTACAGTCCCGCGAGCAGCTTCACCAGGGTGGTCTTGCCGGAGCCGTTCTCGCCGACCAGCGCGACGATCTTGCCCAGCGGCAGGGTGAGCGTCACGTCGTCGAGCGCGGGACGGGTCGTGTCACCCGGGTAGCCGAAGGTGACGTTCTCGAAGCGGATCTCGCGCGGATCGTCCGGGAGCGCGGTCCCGCCCGCCGGGATCGCCCACTGGGACGCCTCCTCGTAGAGCCGCTGGAGGTCGCCGACGAACAGGGCCTCCTCGTGCAGCGCGTTCATCTCGACGACCAGGGTGTTCAGGCTCTGTGAGCCGGTGCGCACCGCGATCACGGCCGTACCGGCCACCGACAGCGCCATCGCGCCGCCCAGCAGCAGCCCGCCGAGTGTGGCGTACGTCGCCACCGTCGCCAGGCCCGTCCAGGCCGCCGCGATCAGCCCGGTGCGGGCCGCGAGCCGGGCCAGCCGGGCCTGCTCCGCCTCCGCCGTCTCCGCCATCGCGCGGTAGTGCCTGAGCAGGAACGGGCCCACCCCGTGGACCCGGATCTCCGGCGCCGACTCCGGCTCGATCAGCAGGGCGCCGAGCAGCCGGCCCGCCCGCACGTGCTGCACCCAGGTGTGGAAGGACTCGTACTGGCGGCGCGCGATCGTCAGCGCGCCCCAGCCGCTCGGGATCGTCATCGTGACCAGCAGCGGCAGCAGCGCCGGGTGCAGCACGGTCAGCACGCCCGCCGCCGCGACCAGCGAGATCATCGCGTTCACCACACGGGTCGCGAACGAGATCATCCGGCGGGCCGAGGTGGCGCCGTACTGCGCGGTGTCCAGCAGCTTGTGGAAGGCGTGGTCCTCGATCGCGGCCAGTTCCACGGTGGCCGCCTGTTCCAGGTACCGCTCGGTCGCCACCCGCTCGACCTTGGGCTCTAGGCGTCCCGTGGCGTACGTGGACGCCGCCCGCAACAGCGCTCCCACGAACATGACGGCGGCCATGGTCACCAGCGCGGGCACGGCACCCCGCAGCCGGTCCTCCAGCGCACCCCCGCCGATCAGCCGCCCCAGCACACTGTTGACGGCGAGCAGACTCACCGCCTGCGTCAGCCCCCGGCAGACCTCGGCGACCAGCACGATCCGCGCGGCCTGCCGGTCGGCCTGCCAGGCCAGCCGGAGACTCCCCGACAGCAGCGACGGCAGCCGCCCCACCATGGCCCGGAACCCCAGCTCCAGGAACGCGTCGGAGTGCGAGTTCCACCCCGCGTCGTACCGCAACGGTCCCCCGAAGAGCAGCCGCTCCGACTCGGAGACCCCGGGTTGCCCGGCGTCCGGCTTTTTCCCCACCGTGGACCTCCCCCGATCGCTGGACGGGGGCAACTATGGCGGGGCGGACCGGGCGGGGGCAGGGCGCAGAGGGAATTACGGGCAGCGCGCGGGCGCACACCTTTTGACGCAAGGGACACCGGTCCGCCCTGGGACGCGGCCGGCCCTCAGGCCCGCACTGCGCAGGACGGCCTAACCGGCGGAGCTGACCGGCCGGGACCAGTTGGGTGTCGTCCCCGTCAGCCGGCACAACGCCAGGTACAGCGGTATCGGCGGCGTGTAGGGCAGGGTGCCCGCGCCCCGACGCACAAGAGACGGCACCACCGGGGCGTCCGGAACAACCGCCCCGGTGGCGTACTGGGCAGGTGTGGGCCACTCGAGCGCGTAGTCGGAGTCGGCGGGAACGAGCCACCACCAGTGCGTGGCATCGGCGTACACGCATCCGACCCGTGGCAACCGGGACACCAGCTGCCGGCCCAGCGACGCCGGCATCCCCACCGCGTCGCAGCCCAGCGGCACCGTCATCCCCTCCGGCACGGCCAGCTTGTGCGGCGTTCCCGGCGCCGACAGCCCACGTCCGAGGCGGACCAGCGTGTCCAGGGTCAGCACCTGGCCGCCGGACCCGCTCCTCACGCCCATGCGCCGGCGCCCCCCGCTCCGTGCTCGCGGGCATCCCCCTCGGGCGCCGCTCTGTGATGCTCCTCGGCCTCGTCGCCCTGGCCCGGCTCCCCGGAGGGAACCGGCTTCGGGCGGGCCCCCCAGCCCAGGTCGTTGCGGGCCCCCCAGCCCAGGTCGTTGCTCGGGCCGGTGTCCTCGCGGGGCTCGTCCGCCTTGCGCGGCAGCTCCGCCCAGACCAGCAGGCCGGGGCCGTGCTCATGGGCGCCCCACGCGTGGCAGAGGGAGTCGACGAGGAGCAGTCCCCTCCCGTGCTCCTCTTCGCCGCGCTGCGGGGACGAATGCGGTTCACCCGGCGCGCAGCCCTCGTCGCGTACGGCTATCCGCACCAGGTCGTCGTTGTCGTGCAGCTCGCAGACCACTCGGCTGCTCGCGGTGTGCACGATGGCGTTGGTCACCAGCTCGGAGACCACCAGGGCGGCGGAGTCGCAGGTGTCCTCGCAGACCGACCAATGGGTCAGTCGCGCCCTCGTCAGGCGTCTGGCCTGCGCGGGAGAACCCGGGTGCGCGGCCAGCTCGAAACGGAACCGGCGCCGGACAGCAGCCCTGGAGAGGCCTGCTCCCGCGGCGGCACCGAGACCCTGGGGGCGGTCTTCGGCAGCGTCTGTTCCTAAGGACGGGGACGGAATCACGCTTGCCACTATCGCCCCGTCGTGAACACTTGGCAAGTGTCACTCTGAAAAATGCAGAGTGCTGTGTGACGCGGTGGGAGGCCGTGGCACACTGCTCGCAACAGCGTGTTGAGCGGCGCCAGTTGGGATCACCGTAGATCCGTACGTATCGGTATTCGTACCGATGGTCATATCCGTACGGATCTTCGATTTAGGTCTTCGAATGGCGCCGCTGGCCTGTCAGCATGCCGGTGGCTGTGACGCCCGTACATGACTTCGTGGAGGTGGAGCGTGAGCGAACCGCGGTCCGCGCCGACGGTGGGCCAGGTCGTCCTCGGTCGGCGCCTGCTGGACCTGCGGGAACGCGCCGGGCTCAAGCGCGAGGAGGCCGCCCGCATCCTCCGCGTCGCCCCCGCCACCGTCCGCCGTATGGAGATGGCCGAGGTCGGGCTCAAGATCCCCTATCTCCAGCTGCTGCTGAAGGCCTACGGCGTCTCCGACCAGGAGGCCGAGGACTTCGTCCAGCTCGCCGAGGACGCCAACCGTCCCGGCTGGTGGCAGCGCTTCCACGACGTGCTGCCCGGCTGGTTCTCGATGCACGTCAGCCTGGAGGGCGCGGCCGCGCTCATCCGCGAGTACGAACCGCACTTCGTGCCCGGACTGCTCCAGACCGAGGACTACGCGCGTGGCGTCCTGCGCTCGGGCGCCATCGGCCAGACCAGCCCCGAGGACATCGAGCGCCATGTGGCCCTGCGCATGGAACGGCAGGGACTGCTCACCCGCCAGGACGCGCCCCGGCTGTGGGTGGTCATGGACGAGACCGTGCTGCGCCGCCCCGTGGGCGGCCCGGAGGTGATGCGTGCGCAGATCGACAAACTGCTCGAGGCGACGAAGCTGCCCAACGTGACGCTCCAGGTCGCCCCGTTCGCGGGCGGGCCGCACCCCGGCACGTACGGGCCCTTCGTGCTCTTCCGATTCGCCGTGCCCGAACTTCCGGACATGGTCTACAGCGAGTACCTGACCGGCGCGATCTATCTGGACGCGCGCGTCGAGGTGGCGACCCACCTCGAGGTCATGGACCGCATGGCGGCGCAGGCCGCTACGGCACATCGCACGAAGGAGATCCTCCGGGATCTCCGCAAGGAGCTGTGAATGAACCGCATCAAGCCCCGCCTCTCCGTCTACAACGGCATGCCCGCCCGGGAGCTGGGGAGCGAAGGCTGGCACAAGCCGTGGAGCGGCGGCAACGGCGGCAACTGCCTGGAGGCGATGAAGCTCGCCGACGGCCGGATCGCCGTGCGCCAGTCCACCGATCCGGACGGACCGGCGCTGATCTACACCACCGACGAGATGACCGCGTTCATCGAGGGCGCGAAGGCGGGGGTGGCCGACTTCCTGCTCTCGTGACCTCGTTGCTCCCTTGCTGGGTAATCACTGCTGGTTGATCACTGATGGGTAGTTGCTGATGGTTGAGATCGATACCACCGAGCACGACGAGCGGGGGCGCCGCCCACGTCCTTGAGGCAGTGGGGAAGGGGCGGCAGCTGCTCGCCCCGACCCACCACCGACGGTTCACGACACCCGCGTCCCACCCGACGCCAACGCCCCGCACAGCGCCTCCAGCGCCGCCCCGTACCCATGCTCGGGAGGCGTCGCGTACCCCACGACCAGACCGTCGTGGGCCGGCATGTCCGTCTCCGGGTGGCGGAACTCCGCGAGCCCGTCGAGCGCGACCCCTTGCCGTACCGCGGCCCCGACGGCGGACCTCTCGGTGCCCGGCGGCAACCGCAGGACCGCGTGCAGGCCCGCCGCCACCCCGCTGACCTCCACGTGCGGCGCCCGCTCGGCCAGCGCGGCGACGAGCCGGTCCCGGCGGCCGCGGTAGCGCTGTCGCATCCGCCGTACGTGCCGGTCGTAGGACCCCGAGACGATCAGGTCGGCGAGGGCCAGCTGGTCGAGCACGCTCGCCCAGGCCTCCCGTTCGCCCTTGGCCGCGAGCACGTCGTCGACGTACCGCTCTGGCAGCACCATCCACCCCAGCCGCACCGCGGGTGACAGGCTCTTGCTGACCGAGCCGATCAGGATCACCCGCTCGGGGTCGAGGCTCTGCAGGGCACCGACGGGCTTGCGGTCGTAGCGGAACTCCCCGTCGTAGTCGTCCTCCAGCACCACCGCGTCCCGCGCGCGTGCCCAGTCGACCACCGCGGCCCGACGCTCGGCGTGCAGCGGACCGCCGGTGGGGAACTGGTGCGCGGGCGTGAGCAGTACGGCCCGCTCGCGGCTCAACCGGTCGACCCGCGCGCCGTGTTCGTCGAGGGGGAGCGGGACGGTCCGTACGCCCTCGGCGGCGAGCAGCTCCCGGTGGAAGGGCAGGCCGTAGGCCTCGACGGCGAGCGGTCCGCGCAGGATCTGTCCGCTTCTGCCGCCGCGTCCGTCTCCGCTCGCGTTTCCACTCCCGATTCCGCCTTCGCCTCGGCCTCCGCCTCCGCCTCCGTCTCCTTTTGCGCTTCCGCTTCCGCTTCCGAAGAGCAGTCGTAGGGCGTGGGCGAACCCGGAGCAGACGACGATCCGGTTCGGCTCCGTGCGCACGCCACGCGCGCGTGCGAGATACGTGGCGAGGGCCGCTCTCAGCTCCGGCCGTCCGGCGGGGTCGCCGGGGCCGAAGACCTCGTTGGGGGCCTGGTGGAGGGCCCGGCGGTAGGAGGCGAGCCAGGCGGAGCGGGGGAAGGCGGAGGCGTCCGGGGTGCCCTGGCGGAGGTCGTGCGGGGCGGGCCGGCTGGGGTGCGGGGCACGCGCGTGTAGGGGTGGTGCGGGTGAGGGCGGTGCGGGTGCTTTCGGGGGTACGGCGGAGCGGAGCGGCCGGGCCCGTTCGGCGACGCGGGTGCCGGAGCCCTGGCGGGCGGTGAGCCAGCCCTCGGCGACGAGTTCGGCGTAGGCGTCGGCCACCGTGTTGCGGGCGACGCCGAGGTCGGCGGCGAGCGAGCGGTACGGCGGCAGCCGGGTGCCCGGGGCGAGCCGCCCGCTGCGTACCGCGTCCCGCAGCGCCCCGATGAGCGCGGCCCGCCTGCTCCCCGGCCCGGAGAGCTCCAGGTGCAGGTCGGAGCCGATCCGCTCCGCGTAATTGACCCACGAATCCGCCATGGAAATGCACCCTACAGGCGGTCTTTCCGGGTCGTAGATTGATCACATGACGACGACGAACCCGCACATGACCGGTACGGCTCGACTCAACCTCGCGAAGGCCGCCCCGAAGGTGTTCCGGGCTCTGATCGGCTTCGACACGGCGGCCCGCGAGGGCCTCGACCCCGTCCTCGTCGAGCTGATCCAGATCCGCGCCTCCCACCTCAACCACTGCGCGTACTGCCTCCACATGCACACCAACGACGCCCGCAAGGCCGGTGAGACGGAGGACCGCCTCCACATGGTCCCGGTCTGGCGCGAGGCCCGCCATTTCTTCACGGAGAAGGAACAGGCGGCCCTGACCCTCACCGAGGCGGTGACGCTGGTGGCCGACGGGGGAGTCCCCGACACGGTCTACGCCCAGGCCGCGGCCTGCTTCGACGAGCAGGAACTGGCCCACGTGCTGTCCCTGATCCTCACGATCAACACCTGGAACAGGGTGGCCCTGGCGACGGCGAAGGTGGCGGGGACGGATGAGCGGGGCTGAGTGGCCGGGGCGCTGAGTGGCCGGGTCGCTGAGCGTCCGGAGGGGGGTGAGCGGCCGGAGGGTTGAGCGGGCCGGGGGGTGTCCTCCGTGCCGCCCTACACCGTCATCGGACGGTCGTACGGCCCGATCGGCGCCGGCAGCTGCGAACTGCCCGTCAGATAACGGTCGACCGCCGCCGCGACCGCCCGCCCCTCCGCAATCGCCCACACGATCAACGACTGCCCCCGAGCGGCGTCCCCCGCGGCGAACACCCCCGGCACGTTCGTCGCGAACCCCGCGTCCCGCGCGACCGTCCCCCGAGGCTCCATCTCCAGCCCCAACTGATCCACCAGCCCGTCCCCCCGGTCCGGCCCGGAGAACCCGAGCGCCAGCAGCACGAGGTCGGCGGGAATTGTCCGCTGCGTGCCCTCCACCGGCCGCCGTGCCGCGTCCACCTCCACGAGGTGCAGCGACCGCACGTGCCCGTCCGCGTCCCCGGTGAAGCGCAGCGTGGACGCCGCGAACAACCGTGCGTCCGCGTCGGCCGCGGGCGCCGTCCGCAGCTCACCGGCCTCCTCGTGCGCCGCCGACAACCGGTAGATCTTCGGGTACGTGGGCCACGGCTCGACATCCTCGTCCCGTTCGCCCCCCGGCTGGGCGTAGATGTCCAGCTGGGTCACGGAGGCGGCCCCTTCCCGCACCGCGGTCCCCAGACAGTCCGCGCCCGTGTCACCCCCGCCCACGATCACGACATGCTTGCCTGCGGCCGACATCGGGGACACCGCGAGTTCCCCCTCGCGCACCCGGTTGGCGAGCGGCAGATACTCCATGGCCTGCTGGATCCCGGCCAACTCCCGCCCAGGCACGTCCAGTTCTCGCCAGGCCGTGGCACCGGTGGCGATCACCACCGCGTCATACCGCGTCCGCAGGTCCGCCGCGCCGATGTCCCGCCCGACGACCGTGGACGTACGGAACTTCGTCCCCTCGGCCCGCATCTGCTCGATCCGCCGCTCCAGATGCCGCTTCTCCATCTTGAACTCGGGGATGCCGTACCGCATCAGCCCGCCCGGCCGGTCGTCCTTCTCGTAGACGGCGACCGTGTGCCCCGCGCGCGTCAACTGCTGTGCCGCGGCGAGCCCGGTCGGCCCCGACCCGATCACCGCGACGGTCCGCCCCGACAGCCGGTCCGGCGGCCGGGGCGGCGTGAACCCCAGCTCCCAGGCCCGTTCCGCGACGGCCACCTCGACGTTCTTGATGGTGACCGCCGGCTGGTTGATGGCGAGCACGCACCCCGCCTCGCAGGGCGCCGGACACAACCTCCCCGTGAACTCGGGGAAGTTGTTCGTCGCGTGCAGTCGGTCGGAGGCCTGGCGCCAGTCCTCCCGTGAGACCAGGTCGTTCCACTCCGGGATGAGATTCCCCAGCGGACAGGCTTCGTGGCAGAACGGGATGCCGCAGTCCATGCAGCGATCCGCCTGTTCGGTGATGATGGGCAGCAGCGCTCCGGGGACGTACACCTCGTCCCAGTCCCGGACCCGCTCCTCGACCGGCCGACGGGGCCAGTCCTGGCGGGGGGTGGTCATGAATCCCTTGGGATCGGCCATGGCCGTCTTCCTCGCTCACGCTGGTGACGCTGACGCGTCCGACGTGGCCGTGCGTCATCGAGCGGCACTCCTGCGGAACTTCTTCCGGCCACGATACGACTCCTCGGCCACGCGCGCAGAGTGCCGGCGGGCCGCTGGGACGGCGCCTTCTCCGGACCGGGTGCCCCAGGCCGCGGAGCGGTGTGCGCGCGGTGTGCGCGTGGTGTACGCGTGGTGTGCGCCGGTGTGCGCGCTCAGGTGAGGGCCAGTACGTACGCCAGCGCCGCCGCGCCCGAGGCTATCGCGCGGACGTGGTTCCACATGGTCCACTCGCGCACGTACGTCGGCCAGTACGCCGTCGCCTCCGGGGTGCCCGGATCCAGTCTGAGCAGGGCGTCGTTGCGGGGCACGTTCGCCAGCATCGTCAACCCGAACGAACCGAACAGATACAGCGCGCTGCCCACCAGCAGTTCCACGGTCCCCTCCTCCGGCCACAGCACGAACGTCACCACCGCGATCACCGCGCACAGGACCGCGGAGCCCGCGAACACGGCCATGAACGCCGGTCGCACCGCGCTCACATTGATCGCGTTCATCGCGGCGACGCCCTGCGCGGGCGGCAACGCGGCGAGCCCTCTCATCACGAACGTCGAGAACGCGCAGAACACCCCGGCCACCAGCCCGGTGCCGAGCACCCCCATTACGACCAGCACGAAGTAAGGCCCATCGATCATGCCCACACCAGCTCCCGCCGCCGACCCAGCACACCCGTCCCCACCAGTGAATCCCGCGCCCACCCTCCTCACCATGGCCGTCCCGCGCACCCCCATAAGCGGACGTCCATCCCCATCGGCCGCCCAGAACTCCTTCACACCGGTCGATTGCGGCCTCTCGACCTGTGCGGGGCCACGTGACCATGACGGAGGGGGTGGCCGGGGTCGGCCCGGCGGTGCGGAACGACTCGGGCCCGGCGGCTCAGCCCAGCCCTGCCGTGCGGTCCGTGCCGGGATGGTCAACCCGCCCCCTCCCGCAGCACCGTCCCCAGATCCCGCCACCCCCTCAGTACCGCCTCCACCCGCCCCGAGATCCGCCGCCGTGCCTCGTGCCGTGCCACCCCGCTCATCAGCAACGTGTCGTACGGCGTGTCCACATGCCGTACGGACGCCACCACCGCCGACACCACCGCCCCCTCCGACAGGGCCCGCCCCGCCGCACTCCGCCCCACCCGCCCACTGCCCCGCACGGACGCGTGCGAGGCGATGGTCCGAGCCCGCTCGTCGGGGCACCCCGGAAACAGCCGCCGAATCTCCGCAGCGAACGCCTCCGCGAACCGCACGTCCTCCACCGCGCGCCGCCGCGCGTCCCGCACCCGACGCCGCCGTCGTGCCTCCGCGTCGGCCAGACACCGCTCCTCGGCCCGCGCCAGCCCCTCCTCCTCGACGAGGACGCCCTGCCGCTCGTAACGCCCCTTGCGTCGGTTGAACCGCACGACGACCGCCGACAGCGCGCTCTCCTCCCGCGACCGACGCGTGAGCGCCGTGTCCCCGCGCGGCAGGAACACCAGGTGTCCGAGGTCTGCGCAGTCGAGACACCGCGGCGCTCCGCCCTCGACGACGAGCAACGGCAGCGGCCCGCCGCGGCACTCCGCACAGTGCCGTCTCCGCAACGGCTGGACGACGAGAGGTCCACCGCGGGCCGGGGGAGTCGCGAGGCCTGTCATGAGGGGTCCATTCCCCGGCCGCACCCACCACTGACGCGGACCACGACAGACCTGGACATGGACCGCCGACACCTGTGTCCGATGCCGCGTCGGCCACTCGACCTCGTCACCCCCCGCCCCCGCTGACGCATCATGGCCACGTGCGACTCGAAGCGATCACCTGGGACCGGCTCGGCGAGCGGCTGGCCGACCGCCTCCTCGATCTGAAGCCCGCCGACGGCAGCCCCTGGCCCCGCGTCGCCCTCGACGGCGCCCCGGCGGCCCGCCCCGGTGAACTCGCCGAACGGGTGGGAGAGGCCCTGCGGATACGCGGCCGGCCTTCGCTCGTCGTCGGCACGGAGGGCTTTCTGCGCCCCGCCTCGCTCCGTCTGGAATACGGCCACCACGACCTGGAGGCCTACTACGACGGCTGGTTCGACACCGGCGCCCTCTGGCGCGAGGTCTTCGGCCCCCTCGAACCCGGCGGCGACGGCCGCGTCCTGCCCGACCTGTGGGACCCGGTCTCCGACCGCGCCACCCGCAGTCCCTACGTCCACCTCCCGCCCGGCGGCGTCCTGTTGCTCCACGGCCCCCTCCTGCTGCGCCACTGGTTCCCCTTCGACCTGACCGTCCACGTTCTCCTCTCCGAGGGCGCCCTCCGCCGCCGTACCCCCGAGCCCGACCACTGGACGCTCCCCGCCTACCAGCGCTACGCCGACGAGACCGACCCGGCCGGCACGGCCGACGTCCTGGTCCGCGCCGACGACCCCGCCACCCGGCGTGGAACGGCTGACCCGGCGGGTCCGCGGCTGCGGCGTCGCTGCCTGAGCCCGGCCGCCGCCACCGCGGGGTTGCGGGTGCGGGCTCCCGGTGACGCGGTGAGAATGTAGGGCGCCGGGACTTGCGGTGCCGCCCGCGTCGCGCCGGCCGTCCGGCATCGGGAGGTACTCCATGACCACGGCCGGAGACATCATGCACCGGGGTGCCCAGTGGATCCCCGCCCACGAGACCCTCGACCGCGCCGCCCAGCTGATGCGCGAACTAGGCGTCGGAGCCCTGCCCATCAGTGACGAGAACGAACGGCTGTGCGGCATCCTCACCGACCGCGACATCGTCATCGACTGTGTGGCCGTGGGCCAGGACCCGTCCAAGGTCACCGCCGGTGAGCTGGCCCAGGGCACCCCCCGGTGGATCGACGCGAGCGCCGACGTGGCCGACGTCCTGCACGAGATGCGGGAGCACCGGATCCGCAGGCTCCCCGTCATCGAGAACAAGCGCCTGGTGGGCATGATCAGCGAGTCCGACCTGGCCCGGCACCTGACGGGCGAGCAGATCGCCGGCTGGGCCGAGAGCGTCTACGCGCGCTCCTCCACCACCCACTGACCCGTCCCGCCAGAGCCCCCGGTCACAGCCAGCCGTTGCGCCGGAAGCCGCGGTACAGCACAGCGCAGGCGACGGCTATCACGCCCATCACCAACGGATAGCCGAACGTCCAGTGCAGCTCCGGCATGTGATCGAAGTTCATGCCGTACACACCGCAGACCATCGTCGGGACGGCGATCACCGCTGCCCAGGCCGTGATCTTCCGCATGTCCTCGTTCTGAGCGACCGTCACCTGCGCGAGGTGCGCCTGGAGGATCGAGTTGAGCAGTTCGTCGAACGCGGCGATCTGCTCCTTGGCACGCAGCAGATGGTCGGAGACGTCACGGAAGTACGCCTGTATCTCCGGGGCGACGACCTGGATCGGCCGGGTGGAGAGCTCCTCCAGCGGGCGGCTGAGCGGTACCACCGCCCGCTTCAGCTCCAGGAGTTCACGCTTGAGCTGGTAGATGCGGCCCGCGTCGACCCGCGCGCCGTTGTCCGCGAACACCGCGGTCTCGACCAGGTCGATGTCCGACTGGACGGAGTCGGTGACGTCCAGATAGCCGTCGACCACATGGTCCGCGATCGCGTGCAGCACCGCGGCCGGCCCCTTGGCGAGCTGCCCGGGGTCGGATTCCAGCTCCTCACGCAGAGGGCCCAGCGATCCGTGGCTGCCGTGCCGCACCGTGATCACGAAGTCCTCGCCGACGAACACCATGATCTCGCCGGTGTTGACCACCTCGCTCGTCGCCGTGAGCTCTTCGTGCTCGACGTAACAGACCGTCTTGAACACCGCGAAAAGTGTCTCGCCGTAGCGCTCCACCTTCGGGCGCTGATGGGCCTCGACCGCGTCCTCGACGGCCAGCGGGTGCAGGTCGAAGAGGTCCGCGATGCCCTCGAACTCATGGTCCGAGGGTTCGTGCAGGCCGAGCCAGACGAAACCGTCACGGCTCTTGCGCACCCGCTCCACGGTGTCGACCAGATCACCGTCGACCGGGATGCGGGCTCCCTCCTTGTACGTCACGCAGTTGACCACCGAGGTGCCCAGCGGGGAACGGGCGTGATGGCTCAGGTCGACGCGCGGGCGCCGCCGCGTCAGCCGGGCCACCTTGCGCAGGCCGCCGACCCTGCCGAGGCTCGTGACCTTTCGCAGATTCCCTGCCATGGACATCTGGGATCTCCTCGCGTGGATCTCCGTGCGACGCGTTTCTGCGTCCTGGCGCGCCAGTTTGCCAGGTCGGGGCAAGCGCCGGGTGAGCCTGTGGACAGGGCAGGTTCCGCTTGGTTCCCGACTGTGGAAAACCCGGCAGTCCTCACAGAAGGAACCGCGTCGTCCGTTTCGGACAAGCCCGGCGACTGGGATCATCGCGACATGACACGAACCGACGGGTATCTCCTCGACAACCGGCAGGCGGAGGCGGCAGAGCGCTTCGACGCCTTCGCCACCCTCTTCGACCCCACGACCTTCCGGCACATCGAAGGATTCGGCATCGGATCCGGCTGGCGCTGCTGGGAGGTCGGCGCGGGCGGCACGTCCGTGGTGTCCTGGCTGGCGAAGAAGGTCGGCCCGACCGGCAAGGTCGTCGCGACGGACATCGACACCACGCGTCTGACCCCGGCGGCCCGCCCGCCGGTGGATGTACGTGTCCACGACGTGAGCGCCGAGGAACCCCCCGGCGAGGGCTTCGACCTGGTGCACGCCCGGCTCGTCCTGGTCCATGTGCCGGACCGGGAACGGGCCTTGCGGTCGATGATCAAATCCCTTCGGCCCGGCGGACGCCTCCTGCTGGAGGACGCCGACCCCGCCCTGCAACCCCTGACCTGCCCCGACGAGTACGGCCCCGAGCAGCAACTGGCGAACCGGCTGCGCCAGGGCTTTCGCCGGCTGCTCGCCGACCGCGGTGCCGACCTCTCCTACGGTCGTACCCTCCCGCGCCTGCTCCGCGAGGCCGGTCTGCGGCAGGTGGCCGCCGACGCGTACTTCCCGCTCGCCTCCACGGCCTGCGCCGCGCTGGAGTCCGCCACGATCCGCCAGATCCGCGCCCAGTTGGTCACGGCGGGCCTGGCCACGGACGAGGACATCGACCGCCACCTCGCCAACGTCGCCACCGGCACGATGGACCTGGCCACGGCCCCGCTGATCTCGGCTTGGGGGCGCAAGGCGTAGACGCATGGGGCGCAGGGCGTAGGAGGGGAGCGGAAGCCGGCGGGAACCGATGGCCGGGCGGGAGCCCGCAGAAGGGTCCGCCGGCCGGCCGTCAGGCCCGGCATCGGCGGCCTCCCGTCCACCGCCGCTGTCACTCCGGCACCGGCGGCCTCCCGCCCACCCGCTCCACCGCCAGCGCGCCGGCCCGGGATCCCTCCGCCGCCGCGTCCTCCGGAGCGGCGCCGGCCAGCAGGGCCGCGAGGAACGCACCCGTGAAGGCGTCACCCGCCCCGGTGGTGTCCCGGGGCGTCGCCGCTACGGCGGGCACGTGCGCGTACACGGTGCCGGACCGGGCGATCAGCGCCCCCTCCGCGCCCTGCTTGGCCACCACCAGCGGGACATGGCGGCTCAACTTGGCCGCCGCGTCCGCCACGTCGGGCAACCCGGTGAGCAGACAGGCCTCGTCCCGGCTCGGCAGCAGGACGTCCACCCCCTCGATCAGGGAGAGAAAGCGGTCCGGTCCCATCTCCCGGAGGAAGCCCGCCGACGCCGGGTCGAGGCTCACCCGCACACCGCGCGCGCGTGCCGACTCCAGGGCCACCGCCACCAGCGCCCGGCTGGGCTCCGAGAACAGGAGATAGCCCGACAGATGCAGCCGCGCCACGCCGTCGAGCAACGCGTCCGACCAGTCGTCCGGGTCCAGCCGCAGTGACGCGCCGCTGTCGGTGAGGAACGTCCGCTCGGCGGCCTCACCCGTGTCCACGAGACAGATCACCGTCCCGGTCGGTGCCTCCGGATCGACCACCAGTCGCGGCCGTACTCCGCACGCGGCCAGCTCCCGCTCGTGCCACGCGGCCGCGTCCGCGCCCACCCGCCCCAGCAGACGTACCTCCGCACCGTCCCCATGGGCGGCGGCCCAGCAGGCCACGTTGGCCCCGGCCCCGCCCGGCACCGTACGGATCGCGGCGGCGGTGTCCGTACCGGCGGCCAGCGGCCCCCGATGCCGGGCGACGACGTCCGTGATGACGTCCCCGACGACCAGGAGGGCACCGCCTCCGACGGGCGCGGCGGTGCCGGGCCCGTCCGTCGTCACGCCCGGGCCCGGGCGGCCGCGATCCGTCCCGCCAGCCGTACGTTGCCCCGCACCGCCGCCAGGTTGGCGTTCAGAGAGGCGCCGTCGGTGTGCCGCACGAGGTAGTCCAGCAGGAATGGCGTGACCCCCTGGCCGGAGACCCCCGCTTCCTCGCAGGCCTGGAGTGCCTCCGCGAGCACACGCGCGTGCAACGCGGGATCCAGCTGCTCCTCCTCCGGCACCGGGTTGGCGACGATCAGCGCCGAGCCGGGCGCGTCGAGCGCCGCACGCGCGCGCATGACCTCCGCCACCTGCTCGGGGGAGTCCAGTCGCCACTCCACCGGAAAGCCGGAGTCGGACAGATAGAAGCCGGGGAAGCGGTCCGTGCCGTACCCGGCGACCGCGACCCCCAGGGTCTCCAGGCGCTGGAGCGTCGCGGGCACGTCCAGGATGGACTTCACCCCCGCGCACACCACGGTGATCGTGGTGCGCGCCAGCAGGCCGAGGTCGGCCGACTCGTCCTGGGTCGTGGTCCACTCCCGGTGCACCCCGCCGAGGCCGCCCGTCGCGAACACCTCCACCCCGGCCAGGGCCGCCAGCTGCGCCGTCGCCGACACGGTGGTCGCCCCGCTCACCCCCGCGGCCATCGCGAGCGGCAGATCCCGGTGACCCAGCTTGCGGATCCCGTCCTCGTTCGCGACCCGTTCCAACTGCTGCTTGTCCAGGCCGACATGGGGGCGCCCATCCAGTACGGCGATCGTCGCCGGTACCGCCCCCTCCTGCCGCAGAACGTCCTCCAGCTCCAGCGCCACCTGCAGATTGCGCGGACGCGGCAGCCCGTGCGCGATGATCGTGGACTCCAGGGCCACCACGGGTCGACGCGCGTCGATCGCCTCGCGCACCTCTTCGGACACCACCAGCACCACGGGCCTGCCTCCTGTCGTTCGGTCTTCCCTCATCTCTGGCGGGCGGCGCGTCCGGTCAAACCCTTGCGAGCTGTGGAGGACGCCACCAGCCTGGGGTGCATGACGGACAACTCGACGCGTCTCGACCATGTCGTCCTCTGGGTGCGTGACCCGGTGGCCTCGGCCGACTTCTACGAGAAGACCCTGGGCATGGAACCCGTGCGGCTCACCGACTTCGCCGCGGGGGCGGTGTCCTTCCCCTCCGTACGGCTCAACGACGAGACCATCTTCGACCTCATGCCGCTCACCCTGGCGGACGGCCTGAACATGGTGCCTGGCGCTGCCGAGAGCGCGGGACACCCCGTCAACCATGTCTGCCTGGCCCTGCCCGCCGACGATTTCGAGACACTCCGTGCCCGTCTTGAGGAACGGTCCGTGCCCGTCTCGGACTTCTCCCACGATTCCTTCGGCGCCCGCGGAATGGCCCGGCGCAGCTTCTACTTCCGCGACCCGGACGGGAACGTGTTCGAGGCACGGCACTACGACTGACCGCGCGAGGGTCACACGTGGTCAGAACAGCGGCTCGGGCAGCACGCCCTCCAGCGCGAGCAGCTTCCGCTTGGTCTCCAGACCGCCGCCGAACCCGCCGATGCCACCGTCGCTCTCGACGACCCGGTGGCAGGGCACGACGACCGGCAGCGGATTGGAGCCCATGGCCATACCCACGGCCTGCGCGGCACCCGGCTGGCCCACCCGCCCGGCGAGATCGCCGTACCCGACGACCTGGCCGAACCGCACGCCGGACGCCAGCTCGCGCAGCACCTGCCGGTTGAAGCCCGAGATCAGCGACCAGTCCAGGGGCAGCTCGAAGTCGTGCCGCTCGCCCGCGAAATAGGCCTCGACCTGCTGTATCGCCTCGACCAGAAGCGGGGAACCGGGCGCCTCCACGGGCTCGGCGCCCAGCCGGGACGCGAGCCGCTCCAGCGCCTTGTCGCGGACCGCGTCGGTGGCGTGGAAGACCACGTTGACCAGACCCTCGTCGGTCGCGGCCAGCAGCAGCGGGCCGATGTCCGTGCCGACGACGGTCCACACGATCCGCTGCTCGTCCTGCCCATGGCTGTTCATGCGACCACCGTACGAGCCGCCACTGACAACACCCGGCGACCTGCGCGAACGGCCCGCTACCCGCGCAGCGCGTCCCGCACCACGTCCGGCTTGTCGGTGATGATGCCGTCGACGCCGTACCCGGCGACCCTCCGCGCGGCGTCCGCGGTGTCGACGGTCCAGGCGAAGACCTCCAGCGGCTTGTCGTGCGGGCCGGTGAAGGCATGGACCGCCGTGACGTAGGCCCTGGAGACGGAGGTGTACGACGGGTTGATCTGATCGGCGAAGGCCGCGTACGTGTGCAGCTTCGCCACGGACGGCGTGCCGAGGAAGCCGGTCTTCACCCCGGGCTTGAGGTCGTGGACGGTCCGCAGACTCGCCGCGCTGAAGCTCTGCACGATCAGCCGGTTCCGGTGCCGTCCGTCGAGCCACCCCTCGTTGCCGAGGAGCTTGAGGGTCTCCCGCTCGATGCCCGGGTACAGGTCCGGGTTCTTGAGTTCGAGGAGCAGCTTCTGACGGTGAAGATCGACACGGCGCACGTACTGCTTCAGCGTCGGCACGCGTGCGCCCGCGTACGCGGTACCGAACCAGCTGCCCGCGTCCAGCCGCGCGATCTCGGCGGCGGTGAAGTCCTTCACCTTCCAGGGCGCCCGGCCGGGGAAGACCCGCTCCACGTCCGTCGTGCGCCGAAGGCTGTCGTCGTGGAGGACGACGAGTTCGCCGTCCCTGGTGCGCTGGACGTCGTTCTCGACCCAGACGGCGCCGAGCCGGGCGGCCTGGTCGACAGCGGCCAGGGTGTTCTCGGGGGCGTGGGCGGCGCCGGCCCGGTGGGCGACGACCGCGGGTGGCGTGCCGTCCTCGACGGCCCGGACGTCGGTCGCGGGGAGCAGGAGGGCGGAGGTCCCCAGGAGCGCGGTGGTCAGGGCGGTCACGGCGCGCGCGTGCATACGTACTCCTCGCGTCGAGCGATCACGTACAGCACCACTGTGACAGCACCGGGTCAACGGCACCGGGGTACACAATGGGCACATCCCGATGGGCGTCTCCCTGGTCCGCTCACCGGTGCCGCACAACTGGGGCAAGGGCGTGTTTCTTTGCCGGAAAATCGTTCGACCATTCCGGTGGCAGTCATACTCTCTGCCTCGACCCTGACCGTTCGTGCGGTGCTGGGAAGGGGAGCATTTCAGGGAATTCCAGGACGTAAGAGGGCGGAAGGGCAGCCGCGCATGCAAGGCACGGTCGACGGATTCAGCTACGGACTCGTCACACCGCTGGTGGCCTACCTCATGGCCTGCCTCGGCGGTGCCCTCGGCCTGCGTTGCACCACCAGATCCATGCTGGTCAGCCGGTCCTGGCGACCAGGTTGGCTGGCTCTCGGCTCGGTCGCGATCGGCTCCGGCATCTGGACCATGCACTTCGTCGCGATGATGGGGTTCAAGGTCGAGCAGACACCGATCCACTACGACAGGTCCATCACCTTCGCGAGCCTGGGCGTCGCCATCGTCATGGTGGGCATCGGGGTCTTCATCGTCGGCTACCGGGGCGCGACCGGTACGGCCCTGATGACCGGCGGTGCCGTCACCGGCCTGGGCATCGCCTCGATGCACTACCTGGGCATGGCCGGCATGCGCCTGAACGGGCAGCTCGAGTACAACACCGTCACCGTCGCCATCTCCGTGGTCATAGCCGTAGTCGCGGCCACCGCCGCCCTGTGGGCCGCCGGACAGGTCAGGGGATTCCTGTGGACTGTGGGCGCGAGCCTGATCATGGGCCTCGCCGTCACGGGCATGCACTACACCGGCATGGCCGCCCTCAGCGTCCACCTGCACAGCTCGTCCGCCCCCGTCGCCGGTGACTCTCCCGCCTCCCTGCTCGCCCCGATGATGATCGGCCCGCTGGCCTTCCTGCTGCTCGCGGGCGTCGTCGTGATGTTCGATCCGCTGATGGTCATGGGCAAGCCCGTCTGGTCGCCCGCCGAGAACAAGCCCGGCGTCCCCGCCCGCGAACTCGTCCACCACACGGCCGATCGCCGCCCGTCGCTCCGCACCCCCCGGAGCGTGCCCCACCGCGACTCCCGCACCCCGCAGAACCGCTGACCCATCGGGGCCGCCCCGCCCCTCTCGCTTCGCTCCCCGACCGGTCTCTGCCCCTTGGGTGGCCCCGCCCGCCTCATGCCGCCGCCGCGGTGACCGGTGCCGGGCTCGCCGTCTCGGCCCGGCCTCCGGAGCGTGCCCCACCGCGACTCCCGCACCCCGCGAAACCGCTGACCCATCGGGGCCGTCGACCGCCCCCGCCCCTCCCGCTTCGCCCCCGACCGGTCTCTGCCCCTGGTGTGGCCCCGCCCGCCTCATGCCGCCGCCGCGGTGGCCGGTGCCGGGCTTGCCGTCTCGGCCCGGCCTCCGGAGCGTGCCCCACCGCGACTCCCGCACCCCGCAGAACCGCTGACCCATCGGCGCCGCCCCGCCCCTCTCGCTTCGCCCCCCGACCGGTCTCTGCCCCTCGTGTGGCCCCGCCCGCCCCATGCCGCCGCCGCGACGGCCGCTCCCGGGGCTCGCCGTCTCCGCCCGCCCGGCCCCCCGCCGCCCAGGAGCCGCCGCACGTTGACCGTCGGCGCACACGCCCTCCGCCGACGCCCGGAACCCCTGATCAGACCGCGTTGTCAGTGGGGAGTCGTACGGTGGACTTCATGCGGCCCGTTTCCCACATCGAACGTACGGTGGCGCCTTTCGAGGTCGTCAGCTCCTACCAGCCCAGCGGCGACCAGCCGGCGGCGATCGCCGAGCTGGCCAAGCGCATCGAGGCAGGTGAGAAGGACGTCGTCCTGCTCGGCGCGACCGGCACCGGAAAGTCCGCCACCACCGCGTGGATGATCGAGAAGCTCCAGCGCCCCACCCTGGTGATGGCCCCGAACAAGACACTGGCCGCCCAGCTGGCCAACGAGTTCCGCGAGCTGCTGCCGAACAACGCCGTCGAGTACTTCGTCTCGTACTACGACTACTACCAGCCCGAGGCCTACGTCCCGCAGTCGGACACCTACATCGAGAAGGACTCCTCGATCAACGAGGAGGTCGAGCGCCTGCGCCACTCCGCGACCAACTCGCTGCTCACCCGCCGCGACGTCGTCGTGGTCGCCTCCGTCTCCTGCATCTACGGCCTCGGTACGCCCCAGGAGTACGTGGACCGCATGGTCCCCCTCAGGGTCGGCGACGAGATCGACCGCGACCAGCTCCTGCGCCGCTTCGTGGACATCCAGTACACGCGCAACGACCTGGCCTTCAGCCGGGGCACCTTCCGGGTCCGCGGCGACACCATCGAGATCTTCCCGGTCTACGAGGAGCTCGCCGTCCGCATCGAGATGTTCGGCGACGAGATCGAGGCCCTCTCGACGCTCCACCCGCTCACCGGCGAGATCATCAGCGACGACGAGCACCTGTACGTCTTCCCGGCCTCCCACTACGTCGCAGGACCCGAGCGCATGGAGCGGGCCGTCAACGACATCGAGAAGGAACTCGGGGAGCGCCTGGCCGAACTGGAGAAGCAGGGCAAGCTCCTGGAGGCCCAGCGCCTGCGGATGCGCACCACCTACGACCTGGAGATGCTCCGCCAGATCGGCTCTTGCTCCGGCGTGGAGAACTACTCGATGCACTTCGACGGCCGCCTGCCCGGCTCCCCGCCGAACACCCTGCTGGACTACTTCCCGGACGACTTCCTGCTCGTCATCGACGAGTCGCACGTGACCGTGCCCCAGATCGGCGCGATGTACGAGGGCGACGCCTCCCGCAAGCGCACCCTCGTCGACCACGGCTTCCGCCTCCCGTCGGCCCTGGACAACCGACCTCTGAAGTGGGAGGAGTTCACGGAGCGCATCGGCCAGACCGTCTACCTGTCGGCGACGCCCGGCAAGTACGAGCTCTCGCGCGGGGACGGCGTCGTCGAGCAGATCATCCGCCCCACCGGCCTGGTCGACCCCGAGGTCGTGGTCAAGCCCACCGAGGGCCAGATCGACGACCTGGTGCACGAGATCCGCACCCGCACCGAGAAGGACGAGCGTGTCCTGGTCACCACGCTCACCAAGAAGATGGCCGAGGACCTCACCGACTACTTCCTGGAACTCGGCATCCAGGTCCGCTATCTGCACAGCGACGTCGACACCCTGCGCCGCGTGGAGCTGCTGCGCGAGCTGCGTGCCGGCGAGTACGACGTCCTCGTCGGCATCAACCTGCTGCGGGAGGGCCTCGACCTGCCCGAGGTGTCCCTGGTGGCCATCCTGGACGCCGACAAGGAGGGCTTCCTGCGCTCCGGCACCTCCCTGATCCAGACCATCGGCCGCGCCGCGCGCAATGTCTCCGGCCAGGTCCACATGTACGCCGACAAGATCACCCCGGCGATGGAGAAGGCCATCGAGGAGACGAACCGCCGCCGGGAGAAGCAGGTCGCGTACAACAAGGAGCGGGGCATCGACCCCCAGCCGCTGCGCAAGAAGATCAACGACATCGTCGCGCAGATCGCCCGCGAGGACGTGGACACCGAGCAGCTGCTCGGCTCCGGCTACCGCAAGGGCAAGGACGGCAAGGCGGCCAAGGCACCCGTGCCCGCCCTCGGCGGCAAGGCGGCGGGCACCAAGGCGGCCAGGGGCAAGGCCAAGGAGACCGTCCCGACCGACCGTCCCGCGGCCGAGCTCGCCGAGCAGATCGAGGAGATGACGGCACGCATGCGTGCGGCCGCCGCCGACCTGCAGTTCGAGATCGCGGCCCGGCTGCGCGACGAGGTCTCCGAGATGAAGAAGGAGCTCCGGCAGATGAAGGAGGCGGGCCTGGCCTGACCCGCATCGCGCTGTGTTGCAAGACCGACACAAAGTGCGTTCCGGGGTGCGTCACTGTCAGTGGCCCTGCGTAGGGTTCTGACCACCGCGGGGACCGCGGCAACAGGGGACAGCAGCGAGAGGGGTTCGGCGCGTGACCGTCAACATGACCAAGGGTCAGGCCATCAGTCTGCAGAAGAACGACGGGGGCAGCCTGACCGCGGTGCGCATGGGCCTCGGCTGGCAGGCCGCTCCCCGGCGCGGCCTGTTCGGCTCGCGCACGCGGGAGGTCGACCTCGACGCCTCCGCCGTCCTGTTCGCGGACAAGCAGCCCGTCGACGTGGTCTTCTTCCGCCACTTGGTGAGCGACGACGGTTCGGTCAAGCACACCGGTGACAACCTCGTCGGCGGCGTCGGCCAGGGCGGGGACGACGAGTCGATCCTCGTCGACCTCTCCCGTGTCCCCGTCCACGTCGACCAGATCGTCTTCACCGTGAACTCCTTCACGGGCCAGACCTTCCAGGAAGTGCAGAACGCCTTCTGCCGCCTGGTCGACGAGACCAACGGTGACGAGCTCGCCCGCTACACGCTCGCCGGCGGCGGCGCCTACACCGCCCAGATCATGGCGAAGGTGCACCGGACGGGTGCGGGCTGGACGATGACGGCCCTCGGCACCCCGGCCAACGGCCGCACCTTCCAGGACCTGATGCCGGCGATCCTGCCGCACCTGTAACCGGCCCGCCGAGCGGCACCGACCGACACCACCACACGGGGGGAGAAGGCGATGACGGCCGAGCTGGTGCGGGGGCAGAACCACCCGCTCTCCCAGGCCCGACTCGAGATCCGGATCGCGGCCGGCACGCCGGTCGTGGTCGGAGCCACGCTCGGCGACGAGCACGGCAGGGTGCACGGCGTCGAGTGGGTCGTCCACCCGGGCGCGCCCACCCTGCCGGGTCTGGAGGTCTCCCGGCAGGCGGCCGCCGACCACCGCCTCGCCGTCGATCTCGGCGCGGTGCCCGAGGCCGTCCATCGGGTCCATGTGCTGCTCGCACTGCCGGCGGCGGGCGGCCCCGTGCGTTTCGGCGCCGTCGCCGCCCCCTTCGTCGCGGTCACCGGCCTGGACGGCACCGAGCTCGTCAGCTACACCATCACCGGACTGGACGCCGAGTCGGCGGTCGTCGCGCTGGAGCTCTACCGCCGCCAGGGCGCCTGGAAGGTACGCGCCGTGGGGCAGGGCTATGCGGGCGGCCTCGCCGAACTCCTCACAGACCAGGGCCTTCCCCAAGCCGGACAGCTCGCCCACGACATCCACGAGGCGGTGGCCCGGGGCCTGGCCCGCGCGGTGCCGATGCCACCACCGCTCACGGCGGACGGTGACCGTACCCGGCAGTCGGCCACACCGACGCCGGGCGCGGACCAGGGATCCTCCGCGACCCAGGGCACCCCCGGTGCCGTACCGCCGCAGCCACCGTCCCCGAACACCCCGCAGCCCCTGTCGCCCTACGGCACACAGTCCCCGAGCGGTGGTCCGGTCTCCGGCACACTGCAGTCCGGACACACCCCGGGTCCGGTGGACACCACGCCCCAGCCGCCCACCGTCGGTGGCCCGGTCGACTACAGCCACCCCCTACGGCAGAACACCACCCCGCCGCCGCCCCCGCCCGCCGTGCCTCCCGCTCCGCCGGGTCAGCCCGCGCGGCCCGTAGCCGGGGACGCCACCGGCTGGTCCATGGAGGAGCGGCTCTACAACCAGGTGTGGGGCATGTTCGAGGACCTGGCCCGGTCCACGGCCGCGTACCGCAGTGCCGTCGACTTCGCCGACTCGCGCATGGAGAAGGAGTTGGACGCGGCCCTCGCCGACCCGCGCAGCCGGATCGGCGGGCAGGGTGACGCCGCTCGGGAGGCGGCCCGTGCCAAGCACGCCCGGCTCGTCGAACAGGCCCGCGCGGCCTACGACCGGGATCTCGGCCAGCTCACGGCCGAGTCCGAGGTGGTCGAACCCGCCCTGCCGGCGGCGTACGCCAGCTGGGACAACCCGGTCTGGCACGGCTACCGGGTGCCGTTCGAGGTGCCCATGGCCGTGCGCCTGGGCGACCTGCATCTGCCCGAGTGCCCCGAGCTGCGCATCCCGATGCTGGTCCGGCTCCCGCTGGAGCGCGGCCTGTGGATCGACAGCGGGGCCGCCGAATCTCTCGACGGCTCGTTCCTCGACTCCGACGAACTGCACCGCCTCGCCCTGGACACGGCCGTGGCGCTCGCGGCCCGGCTGGTCGCCGTCCATCCCGCCGGGGACTACACCCTGCACGTCATCGACCCGGCCGGCTCGGGGGCGCAGGCGCTCGCCCCGCTGGTGTGGAGCGGCGTGCTCGCGGCCCCGCCCGCCGTCGGAGCCGCCGGCGTGGCGGAGGTCCTGGCGCGCCTCACCCAGCGTGTGGACCTGGTGCAGATGGCGGTGCGCGGCGGCGCGGCCGACTCCCTCCCGCCCGGCCTCGACACCTCCGAGCAGCTGCTGATCGTCAATGACTTCCCGCACGGCTTCGACGACCGGGCCGTGACCCAGCTGCGCTACCTGGCGGACGAGGGACCGTCCGTCGGCGTCCACCTGATGATGGTCGCGGACCGTGAGGACGCCTCCGCTTACGGCCCCCTCCTCGACCCCCTGTGGCGCTCGCTCATGCGGCTGACCCCGGTGCCCGACGACCACCTCGCCGACCCGTGGGTCGGGCACGCCTGGACCTACGAGCCCGCGCTCGTCCCGCCAGGCAGCCAGGTGCTCCAGCAGGTCCTGAACCAGGTCGCGGAGGCTCGCGCCAAGTACACGTAAAGCCCATTCCATCAGGTATTTTGACCTTTCTTTTGCCAATTGCTTTACCTTTCCTTGGTGATTGGGTACGGTGGATGGCACGGAGGGGAGTACTCCCTGTCGACTGCGGCGTACCCGTCAATACGGATCAGGCCTGATCCCGGGGCGTCGGCCCACCGTGGGTGGAAGAGACCTCCGGCAGCGCGACGACGCTGGTTACTTGCCGTTACGTATTGCCGGAGGAACTGTGGATGTTTCCGTGACCCTGTGGGTCCTGACGATCGTGGGCCTCGCGGCCCTCATCGCGGTCGACTTCTTCATCGGCCGCAAGCCGCACGACGTGTCCATCAAGGAAGCGGGCATCTGGACGGTCGTCTGGATCGCCCTGGCCGGCCTCTTCGGCCTCGGTCTGATGATCTTCGCCGGCGGCGAGCCCTCGGGTGAGTTCTTCGCGGGCTTCATCACCGAGAAGTCCCTGAGCGTGGACAACCTCTTCGTCTTCGTCCTGATCATGGCGAAATTCGCGGTGCCCTCGCAGTACCAGCAGCGGGTGCTCCTCGTCGGTGTTCTCATCGCCCTGGTGCTGCGCGCGATCTTCATCGCCGCCGGTGCCGCGATCATCGCCAGCTTCGCCTGGGTGTTCTACATCTTCGGCGCCTTCCTCATCTGGACCGCCTGGAAGCTCATCCAGGAGGCCCGGGCGGACGAGGAGGACGAGGAGTTCGAGGAGAACAAGCTGCTCAAGGCCGCCGAGCGCAGGTTCGGCGTGGCCGACCGCTACCACGGCACCAAGCTGTGGATCGTGGAGAACGGCAAGCGGGTCATGACCCCGATGCTCGTCGTGATGCTCGCCATCGGTTCCACCGACGTGCTGTTCGCGCTCGACTCGATCCCCGCGATCTTCGGCCTGACTCAGGACCCGTACATCGTCTTCACGGCCAACGCGTTCGCCCTGATGGGTCTGAGGCAGCTGTACTTCCTCATCGGCGGCCTGCTGAGGAAGCTGGTCCACCTCAGCTACGGCCTGTCGATCATCCTCGGCTTCATCGGCGTCAAGCTGGTCCTGCACGCCCTGCACGAGTCCGGGGTCCACGTCCCCGAGATCAGCATTCCGGTCTCGCTCGGGGTGATCTGCTCGGTCCTGATCGTCACCACCATCACCAGCCTGATGGCCTCCAAGAGGCAGGCGGCGGCCGAGGCGGCGCAGACGGAGAGTGAAGGCGCTCCGAAGGACAGCATCGAGGCCTGACCACGGCAGGCGTAGGAAGAACCACCCCCGGGAGCGGTGCGCGGCGAATTGCCGGGTACCTCTCCCGGTGCTTGTTTTGTTCCAGAGCGCGTTTCCCGGTCCGGGGGCGCCGCGGCCGGCTGGAGACACCATGAAGTTCGTGCAGATCATCGGCTTCGAGACCGAGCGCCTGGACGAGATGCGGCAGCTGCTGCAGGAGGCGGAGCAGCGCAGCGCGGGCAGGACGGGCGGCCCGACCCACCGCATGCTCCTGAAGGACCGGGACAAGCCCAACCACTACCTGGCGCTGATCGAGTTCGAGTCGTTCGACGAGGCCATGCGCAACAGCGACGACCCCGAGACGAGCAAACTCGCGGAGCAGTTGGGCGAGCTGAGCATCGGCGAGCGCGTCTACACCAACTGCGACGTCCTGGAATCGGGTGAACTCAAGTAGTCCCGGCGTAGTGCGAGGCCCGCGGGCCTCTGCGACGATCGCTGCATGATCGCTCGGCTCAGGTCGCTCACCACGAGCTGGACGTCCGTCGTGCCGGTACTCGCGGTCGTCCTGCTGGTGTTCACCTGGGGTCGCGATCTGCCCGCGGTGGTCGTCGTGCTCGTGACCCTGGTGCTCGCCGGGGCCGTGCTGGCCGCAGTGCACCACGCCGAGGTGATCGCCCACCGGGTCGGCGAACCCTTCGGCTCGCTCGTTCTCGCCGTCGCCGTCACGATCATCGAGGTGGCCCTGATCGTCACCCTGATGGCGGACGGCGGCGACAAGAGCTCGACCCTGGCCAGGGACACGGTCTTCGCGGCCGTGATGATCACCTGCAACGGCATCGTCGGCATCAGCCTCCTCGTGGCCTCACTGCGCCACGGCACGGCGGTCTTCAACCCCGAGGGCACCGGCGCCGCCCTCGCCACGGTCGCCACCCTGGCCACGCTGAGCCTGGTGCTGCCGACGTTCACCACGAGCAAGCCGGGCCCGGAGTTCTCCACCACCCAGTTGACCTTCGCCGCGCTGTCCTCGCTGATCCTCTACGGCCTGTTCGTGGCGACCCAGACCGTACGGCACCGCGACTACTTCCTCCCGATCACCCGCCAGGGCGAGGTGATCACCGTCGACGACCACGCCCACGCGCCGACCGCCCGCGCCGCGCTGATCAGCCTGGGCCTGCTGGGCCTGGCCTTGATCGGGGTGGTCGGTCTGGCCAAGGGCGTCTCACCGACCATCGAGTCCGGGGTGGCCAGGGCCGGCCTTCCGCACGCCGTCGTCGGTGTGATCATCGCCCTGCTGGTGCTGCTCCCCGAGACCATCGCCGCCCTGCGCTCCGCGCGCCGCGACCGCGTGCAGACCAGCCTCAACCTCGCCCTCGGCTCGGCCATGGCCAGCATCGGCCTGACCATCCCCGCCGTCGCCCTGGCGACCGTCTGGCTCTCCGGCCCGCTCGTCCTCGGCCTCGGCTCCACCCACATGGTGCTGCTGGCCCTGACCGTGGTGGTGAGCTCCCTGACGGTGGTTCCCGGCCGGGCCACACCGCTCCAGGGCGGCGTCCACCTGGTGGTGTTCGCGGCCTACCTGGAGCTGGCGATCAATCCATGACCGGCTCTGCCGCCACCGCCGCCACGGGCACCGGCCGCGTCTCCGGCAGCAACGCGAAACACCCGAGACTGAGCAGCGCGATCCCGGTCAGATACGCGCCCACGCCCCAGGGCACCCGCCCGCCCTGCTCCACCAGAGCCGTCGCCACGACCGGGGTCAGCGCGCCGCCGAGCACCCCGCCGAGGTTGTAACCGACAGCGGCCCCCGTACAGCGCACGCGCGGCTCGTACAGCTCCGGCAGATAGGCGGCGATCACCGCGAACATCGTGATGAACGCGATCATCGCGCCCAGGAAGCCGAGGAACATCAGCAGCGGCTCCCCGGTCGCGAGCAGCGCCACCATCGGGAACATCCACAGCGCCGCCGCCGCACATCCCGCGAGACACAGCGGCCGCCGTCCGTACCGGTCCCCGAGCAGCGCCGCCACCGGCGTGAGCGAGCCCTTCACCAGCACGGCGGCCATGATGCAGGTCAGCATGACGGTACGGCTCACCCCGAGCCGCTCCGTCCCGTAGGCGAGGGACCACGTCGTCACGGCATAGAAGATCGCGTACCCGACCGAGAGCGCCCCGGCCGTCAGCAGGACGAGCCGCCAGTGGTCGCGGGCCACCTCGGCGAGCGGCACGCGCGCGTGGTCGTCGATCTCCAGGAAACCAGGGCTCTCCGGAAGCGAGGAGCGCAGCCACAGGCCCGTCGCCGCCAGCGCCCCGGCCGCCCAGAACGGCACCCGCCAGCCCCACGAGGCGAACTGCGCCTCGGACAGCGTGGCCGACAGCGCCAGCACCACCCCGTTGGCGAGCAGAAAGCCCAGGGCGGGTCCCACCTGCGGGAAGCTCGTCCACAGCCCGCGCCGCTCCGGGGGCGCGTGCTCCGCGGTCAGCAGCACGGCCCCGCCCCACTCCCCGCCGAGCCCCAGCCCCTGCAGGAAGCGCAGCACCAGAAGCAGCACGGGCGCGGCCACGCCGATCGTGTCGTACGTCGGCACGCAGCCGACCGCGACCGTGGCGGCGCCGGTCAGCAGCAGCGAGCCCACGAGAACCGGCCGCCGTCCACGCCGGTCACCGATGTGCCCGAACAGCACCGACCCGAGCGGCCGCGCGACGAACCCGACCCCGAACGTCCCGAAGGCGGCCAGTGTCCCCGCGAGCGGCGAGAAGGTCGGAAAGAACAGCGGCCCCAGGATCAGCGCCGCGGCCGTCCCGTAGACGAAGAAGTCGTAGAACTCGATGGCCGTCCCGGCGAGCGAGGCGGTCGCGAGCCTCGGCATGGAGGGCGCCCTCACGGTGCGTACGTCGTGCATGCCGCGTCAACTACCCACGGTGATCACGGGTTACGGGGGCGCGTGAGCGCGCGGGAGTGATCAGTACGTGACGGTGATGCGCCGGGCCGGACCGTCGACGCGGACGAGACCGCCGTAGGGGATGACGAGTTGGGAATCGGTGTGGCCGCAGTCCACATCGAAGACGATCTTGATGCTCGGGTCGGCGAACGCGGCATGGATGTCGGCGGCACGGTCACCGGGTGCGGGCGTGGGCGGATACGAGATCGTCGGCATGCCCGGAGGGTATGGGCCGCGCCGCGCTCGGCGCACCGTGATAAACCGGGTCCGAGCAGCCCGTCTTCACCGACCGGAGGAACCGTGCCCCGCACCCTCGCCAACGCCCCGATCATGATCCTCAACGGTCCCAACCTGAACCTGCTGGGTCAGCGGCAGCCGGAGATCTACGGCAAGGACACCCTCGCCGACGTCGAGGCCCTGTGCGCGAAGGCGGCGGCCGCGCACGGCGGCACGGTGGACTTCCGTCAGTCCAACCACGAGGGCGAGCTGGTCGACTGGATCCACGAGGCGCGGCTGAACCACTGCGGGATCGTCATCAACCCCGGTGCCTACTCGCACACCTCGGTCGCGATTCTGGACGCACTCAACACCTGTGACGGGCTGCCGGTACTGGAGGTGCACATCTCCAACATCCACCGGCGCGAGTCCTTCCGGCACCACTCCTACGTCTCGCTGCGCGCGGACGGGGTCATCGCGGGCTGCGGTGTGCAGGGGTACGTGTTCGGCGTGGAGCGGGTCGCGGCGCTGGCCGGGCCGGCCCAGGCCGACGTGTAAGGACCGATGTCCTGGACGGGCGGTCCTTACCGCGTGTACCGCTCCCTACAGCCGTCCCTACAGCCGTCCCGCCTCCACGATCCGCTTCAGGAAGCGCCGGGTGCGCTCCTGCTGCGGGTCGCCGAAGATCTGCTCGGCGGTCCCGCGCTCCAGGACCACACCCGAGTCCAGAAAACACACCTGGTCGGCGACCTCGCGAGCGAAGCCCATCTCGTGCGTGGCCAGCACCATGGTCATCCCGTCGGCCTTCAGGTCGCGCACGACGTTCAGGACCTCGCCCACCAGCTCGGGGTCGAGGGCCGCGGTGATCTCGTCGAGCAGGAGCAGCCGGGGGCGCACGGCGAGGGCCCGCACGATCGCCACCCGCTGCTGCTGACCGCCGCTGAGCCGGTCGGGGTACTCGCCCGCCTTCCCGCCGAGCCCGAGCCGTTCCAGGAGCTCGCGGGCGTGCTCCTCGGCCTGCGCGCGGGCCACTCCGTGCACCCGGCGCGGGGCCAGCGTGATGTTCTCCAGCACCGTCATGTGCGGGAAGAGGTTGTACGCCTGGAAGACCACGCCGATACGGCGCCGTACCGCGTCCTGGTCCGCGCGCGGATCGGTGATCTCCTCGCCGTCCAGCCAGATGGCGCCGTCGTCGATGTCCTCCAGGAGGTTGGCGCAGCGCAACAGCGTCGACTTGCCGGAGCCGGAGGCCCCGATCAGCGCGGTCACGGTGTGCGGGGCGACCTCCAGGTCGACGTCCCGCAGCACGACCGAGTCGCCGAAGGTCTTGCGGACGGACTCCATCCGCAGCACCGGTCCGTCTGCGTCGCTCATGCGATTCCTCCCTGGGCCCGCCGACGGTCCATCCGTGCCGTCACCCAGTCCGTGAAGCGGGTCATCGGGATGGTCAGCGCCACGAACACCAGGCCCGCGACGATGTACGGCGTGTAGTTGAGGCTCCGGCCGACGATGATGTCGGCGGCCCGTACGGCGTCGATCGCGCCCCCGATCGACACCAGACCGGTGTCCTTCTGGAGGGACACCAGGTCGTTCAGCAGGGGCGGCACCTGGCGGCGCACCGCCTGCGGCAGCACCACGTACCGCAGCGCCTGCCGGTTGGAGAGCCCGAGCGAACGGGCCGCGGCGCGCTGTGAGGGGTGCACGGACTCGATGCCGGCGCGGAACACCTCGGCCACGTACGCCGAGTACGTCAGCGTGAGCGCCGTGCCGCCCAGCCACACCGGGTCGACCGTCACGCCCTGGAGCCGCAGGGCCGGGACGCCCAGGACGACGATCATGAGGTTGATGATGAGCGGGAGGCCGCGGAAGAAGTCCGTGTAGGCGGCGGCCAGGAAGCGCAGGGGGAAGAACACCGGGCCGCGCAACGTGCGGGCGATGGCGATCAGCATGCCGAGCACCAGCACGGCGACACCGCAGACCAGCAGCAACCGGACGTTCAGCCACAGCCCTTCGAGGACCTTCGGGAACGCCTCCCGCGCGTACTGCCCGCTGAAGAACGTCTCCTTGGTGCGCGGCCAGCCGGGCGCGTTGACGACGACCAGGTAGAGGACGAGCGCGGTGACCAGAGTCGAGACCGCGGCGATCGCCGTCGCACGGCGGGCGCGGGTGCGCTTGAGGCGCTCCCGCTCGATCCGCCGCTGCGAGGGCGTGTACGAGTCGCCCGCGCTCTCCTGGCCGGCCTCGTCCTTCGTGAGCGTCACTTGAGCACCGGGGCGTCGACGGCGTCCGACAGCCACTCCTGCTCCAGCTTGGCGAGCGTGCCGTCCTTGCGCAGGGCGTCCACGGCAACGGTCACGCAGGAGGTGAGCGCGCTGCCCTTGTCGAGCACGAGCCCGAACTGCTCCGGCGTACCGCCCTGGTTCTCGAACTGCCCGACGATCGTGCCGTCCGTCACCTCGGCCGCGGTGATGTAGAAGGCGGTCGGCAGGTCGACGACGATGGCGTCCACCTGGCGGTTCTGGAGCGCGGACTTGGCCTGGTCGTTCTTGGCGTACGCGGCGGCCTCGTGGGTCGGCTTCACCACGTCCTCGATGTAGTTCAGGCTCGTCGTGCCGACCTGGGCGCCCAGCTTGAGGCCCTTCAGGTCCGCGATGCTCGTCGCCTTGGCCGCCTTGGTGCCCTTGAGCGCGATGACGGCCTGGCGCACGTCGTAGTAGCCGGACGAGAAGTCCACGGCCTTCTTGCGCTCGGCGCTGATCGACACCTGGTTGATGTCGAAGTCGAAGGTCTTCTCCCCGGGCGCGAAAGCCTTGTTGAAGGGGACGCTCTGCCAGACGACGGCGCTCTTGTCGTAACCGAGCTGCTTCGCCACGGCGTACGCGACGGCCGACTCGAAGCCCTTGCCACTCGCGGGCTTGTCGTCCTTGAACCACGGCTCGTAGGCGGGCTCGTCGGTCGCGACGGTCAGCTTGCCGGAGGTCTTGGTGGCCAACTCGCCCTTGGCGCAGGTGGTTCCGGTCGACCCCGAGGCCTTGGCGTTCGCGTCGTCCTCCGGCTGCGGAGCACAGCCGACGGCGGTGGCGAGCAGGGCTATGGATGCCGCCGCGGCGGCGCGGCGCAGGGCGCGAGGGGCAGGGTGCATGGCGGGAGAGTGACAGTCCACTGTCCCGTTTGTCGAGGTCACGACGGCAATCGTCCGGATATTGGGAACGGGTGTTGCATTTCTGTGAACAGTTTCCGGACAGCGGGCCGGGGCCGCCGGTCGAGGGCGGGGATGAAAGACCGGCGGCCCGTACCGCGCAGGAGCCGTCATCCTGTGCGGGGCTCCTCCCAGTTGACTGCGCAACCAAGTGCGCCGGGAGCGCGTGCGTGACACCGGCGTGTGCGAAGAGTTCACACGGGGTGCGTGCGCAGGGGTGTATGCGGGGCGCGCGCCCCGGAGTTCACCACCCCCGTGCGTGCCACTCCGGCAGCTGCGGACGCTCCGCGCCCAGTGTCGTGTCGTTCCCGTGTCCCGGGTACACCCAGGTCTCGTCCGGCAGCACGTCGAAGATCTTCGTCTCGACATCGTGGATCAGGCTGGCGAACGCCTCGGGATCCTTGCGGGTGTTGCCCACGCCTCCCGGGAACAGGCAGTCCCCGGTGAACACATGGGGATGCCCGTGCGGGTCGTCGTAGACGAGGGCGATCGAGCCGGGGGTGTGACCGACCAGGTGGCGCGCGGTCAGCTCGACGTGCCCCACGCGGATGACGTCGCCGTCGTCGACCGGCACGTCGGTGGGGACGGGGATGCCGTCGGCGTCGTCCCGGCCGGCGTACGTACGCGCGCGCGTGGCCGCGACGACCGCCGCGAGCGCCTGCCAGTGGTCGCCGTGCTGATGGGTGGTGACGACGGACGCGATGCCGTCGTCACCGATCATGCCCAGCAGGGTGTCCGCCTCGTTGGCGGCGTCGATCAGCAGTTGCTCGTCGGTGGCCCGGCAGCGCAGCAGGTAGGCGTTGTTGTTCATCGGGCCGACCGCGATCTTGGTGATCATCAGGTCCTTGAGCTCGTGCACGTCGGCGGGTCCGCCGACCGTCACCTGTCCGCTGTACGTCATGGCGGCAGCCTATAGCGGCGGCAGCGAGGGGAGAGTGCCGCCGTGGACCGTCAGTGCCGAGCCGTCGCGGCGGCCGGCGAGCCAGCCGAGCAGGTCCGCCTGGCGGCCGGTGACGACGAGCGCGGGATCCCCGTCGCCGCCCGTCGGGATCGTGCGGCCGTCGTCCTCCTCGACAAGGAGCGCGGGTACGGCGGGATGGCCCCGGAACCGCTGCGTCAGGAAGTCGATCTCGCGCTGCGTGAACTCTTCCGAGAGGTCCTCGAGCTCGTACCCGATCCCGAGGTCCACATGGTGCAGCTCCACCTCGGCCCACCGCCGGAACGGCACTCCGGAGGCGGAGTCGGTGACCCCGTTGCGGAGCTCGACGGTGCGTGACCAGTCGGCCGGTGCGGCCCCCTCCTCGTCGAAGCGGGCGGCGCTCGCGCGGAGGTCGGCGAGCTGGACGTCGAGGGGGCGCGGGGCGTCGCGCTCGATGTCGGCGTCGCGCGCTTCCGCGGAGGGATACATGGCCCGGCCTCGCAGAACGTTCACCAGGGCGTCGGCGTTGCGGGAGAGGTGCGCGAGGACATGGCCGCGGCTCCAGCCCGGCAGCCGTGACGACTTGGTCACGGCCGCGTTGTCCATGGCGGCGGCTGCGGTCAGCAGCCGCTCGGTCGCACCACGTACAGACTCCAGGTCATGAGCGTGATCAATCATGGTGCTGACCCTAGCTCCGCCACACCTTTGGGTGAAGGTGGTGAAGCAGTGCCGTAAATCGAATGCACGTGCTATATGGTCGGGTGCGGCGTCGGGCATGCTGGAAGGCCGGGGATTGTTACGCATCCGGGAATCCGACCGGCGTTGTCAGTGGCTCCCCCTAGTCTGAGAAAGCACGGGGGCCCCGCCCCTGTCACCCCTCTCAAGCCAAGAAAGGTGCGGACCGGCGTGGCCGACCGTCTCATCGTCCGTGGCGCGCGCGAGCACAACCTGAAGAACGTCTCGCTCGACCTGCCTCGCGACTCGCTCATCGTCTTCACGGGCCTGTCCGGGTCGGGCAAGTCCTCCCTGGCCTTCGACACCATCTTCGCCGAGGGCCAGCGGCGCTACGTGGAGTCGCTCTCCTCGTACGCCCGCCAGTTCCTCGGCCAGATGGACAAGCCCGACGTCGACTTCATCGAGGGCCTCTCGCCCGCGGTCTCCATCGACCAGAAGTCGACCTCGCGCAACCCGCGCTCGACGGTCGGCACCATCACCGAGGTCTACGACTACCTGCGTCTGCTCTTCGCGCGCATCGGCAAGCCGCACTGCCCCGAGTGCGGCCGGCCGATCTCGCGCCAGTCGCCGCAGGCCATCGTCGACCGGGTCCTGGAGCTGCCGGAGGGGAGCCGCTTCCAGGTGCTCTCGCCGCTGGTGCGGGAGCGCAAGGGAGAGTTCGTCGACCTCTTCGCCGACCTCCAGACCAAGGGCTACAGCCGCGCGCGGGTGGACGGCGAGACCGTCCAGCTCTCCAACCCGCCCACGCTGAAGAAGCAGGAGAAGCACACCATCGAGGTGGTCATCGACCGCCTCACGGTGAAGGACTCCGCCAAGCGCCGTCTCACCGACTCCGTGGAGACCGCCCTCGGCCTGTCCGGCGGCATGGTCGTGCTCGACTTCGTCGACCTCCCCGAGGACGACCCCGAGCGTGAGCGGATGTTCTCGGAGCACCTGTACTGCCCGTACGACGACCTGTCCTTCGAGGAGCTGGAGCCCCGCTCCTTCTCCTTCAACTCGCCCTTCGGCGCCTGCCCCGAGTGCACCGGCATCGGCACGCGCATGGAGGTGGACCCGGAGCTGATCGTCCCGGACGAGGACAAGTCCCTCGACGAGGGCGCCATCCACCCCTGGTCGCACGGGCACACCAAGGACTACTTCGGCCGTCTGATCGGCGCCCTCGCGGACGCGCTCGGATTCCGGACGGACATCCCCTTCGCGGGATTGCCGCAGCGTGCCAAGAAGGCCCTGCTCCACGGCCACAAGACGCAGATCGAGGTCCGCTACCGCAACCGGTACGGCCGCGAGCGGGTCTACACGACCCCCTTCGAAGGGGCCGTCCCCTTCGTCAAGCGCCGGCACAGCGAGTCCGAGAGCGACGCCAGCCGCGAGCGCTTCGAGGGCTACATGCGCGAGGTGCCCTGTCCCACCTGTCAGGGCACCCGGCTCAAGCCGCTCGTCCTGGCGGTCACCGTCATGGGCAAGTCGATCGCCGAGGTCTCCGGCATGTCCATCAGCGACTGCGCGGACTTCCTGGGCGAGCTGAAGCTCAGTGCCCGTGACAAGAAGATCGCCGAGCGGGTCCTCAAGGAGGTCAACGAGCGGCTGAGGTTCCTGGTCGACGTCGGCCTGGACTACCTCTCGCTGAACCGCGCGGCCGGCACCCTCTCCGGCGGCGAGGCCCAGCGCATCCGCCTGGCCACCCAGATCGGCTCCGGACTCGTCGGCGTCCTGTACGTCCTCGACGAGCCGTCCATCGGCCTGCACCAGCGCGACAACCACCGGCTGATCGAGACCCTGGTCCGGCTGCGCGACATGGGCAACACGCTCATCGTCGTCGAGCACGACGAGGACACCATCAAGGTCGCCGACTGGATCGTCGACATCGGCCCCGGCGCGGGCGAGCACGGCGGCAAGGTCGTGCACAGCGGCTCCCTGAAGGAGCTGCTGGCCAACGCCGAGTCGGAGACGGGCCAGTACCTGTCGGGCAAGAAGGCCATCCCGCTGCCCGACATCCGCCGCCCCCTCGACCCGTCCCGGCAGCTCACGGTGCACGGGGCCCGCGAGAACAACCTCCAGGACATCGACGTGTCCTTCCCGCTGGGCGTGTTCACCGCGGTCACCGGTGTCTCGGGCTCCGGAAAGTCGACCCTGGTCAACGACATCCTGTACACCCACCTGGCGCGCGAGCTCAACGGCGCGAGGAGTGTCCCGGGCCGGCACACGCGCGTGGACGGCGACGACCTCGTCGACAAGGTCGTGCACGTCGACCAGTCGCCCATCGGCCGCACCCCGCGATCGAACCCGGCGACGTACACCGGCGTCTTCGACCACGTCCGCAAGCTGTTCGCCGAGACCACCGAGGCGAAGGTCCGCGGCTACATGCCCGGCCGCTTCTCCTTCAACGTCAAGGGCGGCCGCTGCGAGAACTGCGCGGGCGACGGCACCATCAAGATCGAGATGAACTTCCTCCCGGACGTCTACGTCCCGTGCGAGGTCTGCCACGGCGCCCGCTACAACCGGGAGACCCTGGAGGTCCACTACAAGGGCAAGTCCATCGCCGACGTCCTGAACATGCCGATCGAGGAGGCGACGGAGTTCTTCGACGCCGTCCCCGCGATCGCCCGACACCTCAACACCCTCAAGGACGTCGGCCTCGGCTACGTCCGTCTCGGCCAGGCAGCCACCACCCTGTCCGGCGGCGAGGCCCAGCGCGTGAAGCTCGCCAGCGAGCTCCAGAAGCGCTCCACCGGCCGTACGGTCTACGTCCTGGACGAGCCGACCACCGGTCTGCACTTCGAGGACATCAGCAAGCTGCTGAAGGTCCTGTCAGGGCTGGTCGACAAGGGCAACACCGTCATCGTCATCGAGCACAACCTCGATGTGATCAAGACGGCCGACTGGGTCGTCGACATGGGTCCCGAGGGCGGCGCGGGCGGCGGACTCGTCGTGGCCGAGGGCACCCCGGAGGAGGTGGCCGGAGTCCCGGCCAGCCACACCGGCAAGTTCCTCAGGGAGATCCTGGGCGCCGACCGGATCAGCGACGGGACCTCGGTGAAGGCCCCGCGCAAGGCGCCGGCCAGGAAGACGGCCGCCACGAAGAAGACGGTCGCCGCCAAGTCCACGGCAAAGAAGACGGCGACGGCCAGGACGACGACGACCAAGAAGGCCGCCGAAGCCACCAAGAAGGCCGCACCCGCCAAGAGGACGACCCGGGCCCGCAAGGCCTGAGCCGGAACGACTGAACGAGCGGTGCCCTGCGGGAACCCCCGCGGGGCACCGCTCTTTCGACTCCCCTACAGCTCGCCCAGTTCCGAGGCGTACGGCGGCTGCGCCCCCGCTCGTGAGCAGGTGATCGCCGCCGCGCGGGCCGCGAACCGCAGCAGCCGGGTCCAGTCCTCGACGCCCAGGCCGGTGAGCGCCTGCGGGGACAGCGCGCCGAGGGTGGCGAGGCCGTGCAGCAGGGCCGCGTTCACCGTGTCGCCCGCGCCGATCGTGTCCACGACGTCGACCTTCTCGCCCGGGACCGGCAGCACCGCCCCGTCCCGGGTGAACACGGTCAGTCCGTCACCGCCCTGGGTGACCACGACGGCCGAGGGCCCCGCGGCCAGCCACTCGCTCGGAGTGCCGCCCAGCCACAGCGCGTCCTCCTGGGAGAGCTTGAGCAGCGACACCGACGGCAGCCAGCTCTTGAACCGGGCCCGGTAGGCGTCCGCGTCGGGGATCAGCCCGGCCCGGATGTTCGGGTCGAGCGCGGTGAACACACCCTGCGCTGCCGCGGCCCGCAGCAGTTCCTCGTAGGCGCTCGCCCCCGGTTCCAGGACGAGCGAGCAGGTGCCGAAGGACACCGCGCGCGTGCCGGCGGGGAGTTCGGCGGGGGCGGCGAACAGGCGGTCGGCGGTGCCGTCGACGTAGAACGAGTAGGCGGCCGAGCCGTCGGTGTCGATCGTGGCGACGGCGAGCGTGGTGGGTTCGGGGCCGCGCTGCACGGCGGACACGTCCACCCCCGCCTCCCGGAGCCCGTCGAGCAGGGCCTCGCCGAAGGCGTCGCGCGAGGTGCGGGAGCAGAAGGCGGTGGGGGAGCCGAGCCGGCCGAGGGCCACGGCGGTGTTGTAGGGGCCGCCGCCGAGCGCCGGCTTGAGACCCGCGAGGGCACCCCTGCCCTGCGGTACCAGATCGATCAGGGCCTCACCGGCGACGACGATCACGAAACGGGTCCTTTCTCGAACTGCGGGGGCTGAAGGTGCTGGGAGGAAGGGGAGCGCCGGGGAGGCCGGCCACGGCGAGGGCCGCGCCCGTCATCCGGAGTCCGGGCAGCCGCACGACGTGCGGTGCATGAACGTGCAGTCCAGGCGCACGGTCCGGGCGGGCCGGTCCGGGCTGTTGAGGCGTTCCAGGAGCACACGGACCGCCTGTGCGCCGATCTCCCTGCTGGGCTGGGCGATCGCGGTGAGCCGGGGCGAGAACAGGTCGGCCCAGGCGAAGTCGTCGAAGCAGCACAGGGCGAGGTCGTCCGGCACCGAGAGTCCGCGCTCGCGCAGGGCACGCAGGGCGCCGATGGTCATCGCGTTGTTGGCGGTCACGAGGGCGGTGGGCGGCGCGGTGAGGGAGAGCAGGGCGTTGGTGGCCCGTTCGGCTCCGGCGGACTCGGAGTCGCCGTGGACGACCAGGTGATCGTCGTAGGGGAGGCGGGCGCTGGTGAGGCCCTGTCGGTACCCGGCGATCCGTTCCGCCGTGGTGCTCAGTCCGGGCAGGCCGGCCACCAGTCCGATGCGCCGGTGCCCGAGTCCGGCGAGATGGGTGACCAGCCCGGCCACCGGCTCGGTGTTCTCGGCGCAGACCTGGTCGAAGGGCTGCGGGCTGTCCGCGGGGGCGGCAAACGCACCGTCCGCCAAACCGCCGGCACCGTCCGCCAAACCGCCGGCACCGTCCGCCAAACCGCCGGCACCGTCCGCCAAACGATCGGCGCCGCCGGTCGAACCGTCGACCACCCGGTCGAGAAACACCGTCGGCACCTGATGGCGCCCGAGGTAGGAGACCAGTTCGCGCGGGTTGGCCGAGGGCGCGACGATCATGCCGTCCACGCGCCGCTCGTGCAGCAGCTGGACGACCTTGCGCTCGTGCTCGGGGTCGTCGTGCGGATCGGCGATGAGCAGGCTGTAGCCGTGTTCCAGCGCGCCCGCCTCGACGCCCTGGAGGATCTCCGTGAAGTACGGGTTGCTGATCGCCGACACCGCGAGCCCGATGGAGCGGGTGCGGGAGGTCACCAGGGAACGGGCCAGGGTGTTGGGGGTGTAGCCGAGCTCCTCGACGGCGTCCAGCACGGCCTGGCGGGTGTGGGGCAGGACCGGCCGGGTGCCGTTGAGGACGTGCGAGACGGTCGCCACGGACACCCCCGCGCTGCGTGCCACGTCGGCCATGGTCGGCATCGGGTTCCCCTCCCGGAACGGCTCCCGTGGGCCACCGGAACGGCAGCCCACCGCCCGGAAGGTATCCCATTCAGCAGCCCGCGTAAACGCTTGCGCAAGCGTTTACGCGCCGTCACCGCCCTGACGTCGCACCGCTCACTCCCAGTCCCAGCCGATCCCCACCACCCCCGACCGCACCCGCGGCTCGACCAGGTGCACCGAGTGGTGATGGCCGGTGAGGGACAGTTCCCGACGGCCGCTGCGGGGTGCGGCGGGGGAGTGCTGGGCGAAGCGGTGGCAGCGCAGCGGCAGGGCGTTCTCGTCGAACCGGACCTGGAGCGCGTACTGCCCGCCGGGCGAGCCGAAGCCGCGGACGTACTCGCGGGACACCCCGGCCGTGCCGTCCTCGACGCAGTAGCGGAACAGGAAGGTGTCACCGGCCCGCAGCCGGGCGTCGAGGAGCAGCTCCGCCACGAGCACCCCGGTGTCGTGGTGCGAACGGACGCGTCCCGTACGGCAGTTCTCCAGGGCGTGCACGGTCATGAGCTCCGGCACGCACCCCGGGTCGCCGTGGTGCACGGCGATGAAGCGGTCGACGCCCTCGCGCTGGGCGCGCACGATGTGGTGCGACTCGCGGCTGCGCAGCTCGCGGTGCGCCCCGATGCCTATCCGCTCGTGATGTCCGAGGGTGTGCAGCCCGCCGTCGGGCGGCGCGTCCAGCTCGCCCAGGAGTTGTCCGAGGACGTCCGAGGCCGCGAGGAGGGAGCGGTAGGAGCGGGCCGCGGGCCGCTCGGCGGCCGACCGGTCGTCGTCCTCGGCGAGCAGCCGGATCAGCGACTCCTCCGGCAGCTGAAGGATCTCCTCCAGTGCCCGTACGGCCCGCAGCGACTCGGGACGCTGCGGGCGCCGGGCGCCCTGCTGCCAGTAACTCAGGCTGGTGACACCGACCTTGACCCCGTAGCGCGACAGATGGTGCTGGACGCGCTGAAGCGGCAGCCCCCGTGCGGCGATCGCCGCGCGCAGTGCGACATGGAAGGGGCCGCCTCGCAGGGCCGAGTCCAGTTCCGCGTCGGCGGCGCTCACGACGTCCGCGTGCTGTGTGGCGTGCGGCATGCAGGGGGCCTTTCTGTGCAGGTCCGGGCGGCTGGTCAGGCCGTTCGTGAGGGTGCGTCGGGGCCGTCCGTGGCAGTGCCGGGGAGGCTTCACATCCGTACGCCGTCGTTCCCGGCCCCGAGTTCCTCCGCATTGAAGCGTGTTGACCAAGTCCCGACAACACCTGTCGCCGAACCGCGGTGTACTCCCGGCCGGTCCGTGACCCCGCTCGCTCAGGTTGCCGAGGCCTGTCCGCCACCGTCCAGCAGCTCCCTGATCGCCCTCGCCGACAGCGCCGACTTGGGCAGGAACCCTCGCGCCGGGCTGCCGGCGATCAGCTCCTCGAAGTCCTCTCGCGCGTGCGTGGAGACCAGGATGATGACGCAGGACACACTGCGAGCCAGTTCCGCCGCCACGTCGAAGCCGCTCTCGCCGTCGAGGTCGAGATCGACCAGGACGATGTCGGGGGTGAGCTCCGCGGCCCGTAGAAGAGCCTCGGTACCCGACAGTGCGACGCCGACGACCGGTATCCCGTCGCGTTCCAGCAGGCTTCGCGCAGCCTCCAGGAACCGGATGCTGTCATCGACGAGAAGACAGCGCATGGACATGCGGACAGGGTCCCAGCTCGCCGGTGACCGCGCTTTCCGGCTACCGGGTAAGACTCGGGGAGGATTGCTTCCCGGCGCCTGGAATGTGCTCAAGTCCTGTGCCGTGCCGCCCACGACGGTTACCCGGAGAACCGACCGTGAGCCGCACCGCCCGACCGCCCGCGGTCCTCGGGGGACATGGACGGCGGCGGTGTTCACGGGCATGCTGAAGGGGTCGGATCACGACCGACCGTTCCCCGCAGGGACGCGTGAAAGGGCCCTCCGCAGAGGGGTGATTCGCATGACGGAACCCGACGGCACCCCACGCGGAAGCGACGGCACCTGAGGCCCTGTCATGCGCCGCTCACCGCTCAGACGACAGCCCCGGGCCCCGCACCGCGTCCCGCCGCTCGCCCGGCTGCGTGTCGGCCGGAAGCTGCTGCTGCTGGTACTGCTGCCGGTCACCGGGCTCCTGGCCTTCACCGCCTTCAGTTCCGTGGCCCAGTGGCGGGAGGCGCGGACCCTGCGCGACTTCCACACCGGCGCCGGAGTGTCGTTCGCCGCGACCGAGGTCACCGACGCCGTCGCACGCGAGCGGCTTGCCGCGGTCAAGGCCCGGCTGCGCCCCGGGCCGAGTGCATCGGTGGAACGGACCGCGACCGAACGAACCACCGACCAGGCCCTGAAGCGCGCCGCGGCCCGCGCCGCCTCCCGGCCCGGCTCCGACGTCACCGGCGACCTCGACGCTCTCGGCCGTCAACTGCACTCCCTGCGCGCCCGGACGGGCACCGGCTCGCTCACCGCCCCCGACATCGCCGAGCAGTACGGCAAGGTCGAGGACGCCCTGCTCGACGACGTGACCGCGCTCGAAGCCGGCCGCCCCACCCGGGCCTCGGGCCGCGCCGCCGACGCCCACCTCGCGCTGCTGCGGGCCATCGAGACAGCCGAACGGGAACAGGCCGAGGTCGCCGCCCTGCTCGCCGGGCCCGCCGGCCGCCCCACCGGCGCCGGCCGCTGGCCCGCCCTGGAGACGGCCCAGCTCGACGCGTTCCGTGAGAACACCTCGGACGACCTGCGGACCGCGCTGTACGTCATCGAGTCCCAGGACCCCGGCCGGGCCGTCCGCAGGGTCCGCGACCTGCTGGCCACCGCCCGCCCGGACAGCGCCCGGTGGCCCTCGTACGAGCGCTGGCTCGCCGACTCCGGCGCCCGCGTCGACGCCCTGCGCGGTGTCCAGGACCGGGCCGCCCGCGCACTCGACACCACGGCCGGCCACGACCGCCGCGAGGCGGAGACACGCGCGGTACGCGACCTCACCGCCTCCCTCGCCGTGCTCGCCCTCGTCACCTTCCTCGCCCTCGCGCTCAGCCGGTCGATCACCCGTCCCCTCAGTGAGGTCTCCGCGGGCGCCCGGGCACTGTCGTACGGCGATCTCTCCTACGACATCCGGTACGCGGGCCGCGACGAACTGGGCGAGGTCGCCGACACCTTCCGCGAACTGCGGGTGACCACCGAGCGGCTGGCCGCCGAGATCCGCGCCATGCACACCGCGATCGACCACAACCGCCTCGAACACCGCGCCGACGAGGCCTCTTTCGAGGGCACCTGGAGCCGGCTGCTCAGAGGGATGAACGACACCATGGCCTCCTTCGCGGCGGCTCAGGGACGGCGTGAGCAGGCCGAGGAGGAACTGGCGGGCATCTTCGACCTCTCGCTCGACCTGCTCTGCATCAGCGGGCTCGACGGCCGTCTCAAGCGGGTCAACCCCGCCTTCGAACGCACCCTGGGCCGTTCGAGCGAGGAACTCCTGGCCAGGCCGTTCATCGAGTTCGTGCACGAGGAGGACCGCACGAGCACCCGGGAGGCCCTCGCGCGGCTGGCCGACGGCGTCGAACTGGTCGGGTTCGAGAACCGCTGCCTGCGCAGCGACGGCACCGAGCTCCGGCTTCAGTGGAGCGCCCGGCCGGTCCTTGAGGAGGGGGTCATCTACGCCACCGCCCGCGACGTCACCGACAGCCGCCGCACCAGCCGGGAGCAGGACGCCCTGCGCCGGGTCGCCACCCTGGTGGCCCACGGCGCACCGCCGGCCGAGGTGTTCGCCCTCGTGGCCGAGGAGGTGGGAGACCTGCTGGACACCAGCGCGGCCGTGCTGCGGCAGGAGCCCGACGGCAGCCAGACGCTCCTCGGGTCCGGGCTCGGCCTCCCCGAGGAACTCGAGGAGGCCACGCGTGAGGAGCGCAGGGCGGCGGAGCGCGAGGCGATCGACGAGGTCACCCGGACCCGGCGCGCCGCCCACATCGGTCATGCCGCGTGCGCGCCCATCGTCGTCGACGACCGGATGTGGGGCTTCGTCCTCGCGGCCTCGCCCCTGGAGGTGCTGCCCGCAGGCATCGAGTGGCGGCTGGCGGACTTCACCGACCTCGTCGCCACCGCCATCGCCAACGCCGACAGCAGTGCCCAGCTGACCGCTTCTCGCGCGCGCGTGGTGGCCCAGGCGGACGCCTCCCGGCGTCGCACCGAGCGCGACCTGCACGACGGGGTCCAGCAGCGGCTCGTCGCGGTCCGGCTGGAGCTGCGGCTCGCCGAGATGCTGGTGACCGACCGGTCCTCGGAGCTCGCCGAACAGTTGGCGCACGTCGGCAAGGGCCTCGACGACACCTTCCAGGACCTGCTCCAGGTGGCCAGGGGCATCCACCCGGCCATCCTGTCCAAGGGGGGACTGGGGCCCGCCCTGCGCTCCCTGGCCCGCCTTTCCGCGGTCCCCGTCGAACTAGATCTGAAGCTGCCCGCGGCGCGGCTGCCGGAACGACTGGAGGTGGCCGCCTACTACGTGACGTCTGAGTGCCTCAACAACGCGGCCAAACACGCCCACGCGCGCGTGGTGGAGGTGTCGGCGGAGATCCGCGACGACGTCCTGGAACTGACCGTTTGCGACGACGGCGTCGGAGGCGCGGAGCCGAGGCACGGCACCGGCCTGATCGGGCTCGTCGACCGGGTCGAGGCGATCGGCGGCAGGCTGACGGTCGGTAGCCCGCCCGGCGAGGGCACGACCGTGGACGTGCGGCTGCCACTGGCCGGGCCCTCGCCGGACTTGTGACCGCCCGGAGGCGCACGCCGGGGGGTCCGTCCAGGTGGGGGAGCCTGAACTTGATGACGTCGCGTACGCTCCGGGCGGTCCGGTCGGACGGAGGGGGTGTCCGTCCGGCTCTAGTGGCGGTGAGGTCCGCCGTTCAGCGCGGTCCGCAGCCGCTTGGCTCGCACGATGTCCGGGTCCCTGGGGTCCAGGACGTCGGTCGGACCGTACCTCTCCTCCGGGTACCGGCGGGCACGGACCGTTCGACGCTGCCTCACGATCCGTGTCCGCCGCATGTCCCGCACCCTTCGGTCGTGCGACCTTCCGTCCCTCGCCCGGGACGGCCGGCCGGACTGCATCTGCACTGCTTCGAGCATCGCCCGCGGACGGCCGCAAGTCGTCACGGCAGGCCCCCAATTCCGCTTCCGGCTAGCTGCAACCCGAAAGGTGGGGCAGGCTGTGGGAGCGCAGACGGCGGGCGGGGCCGGGGGAGCTCCGACCTCCTCGGGAGGCGCACCGCGAAGGCCGGGCAGGGGTGGGGACCGGGGTCATGGACTACGCAGCACAACAGCCGGCGCGGGGGCGTGTTGTCCTCGCCGACGACGACATCCTGCTCAGGGAGGGGCTCGCCAGTCTGTGCGAGCGGGTCGGATACGAGGTCGCGGGCCAGGCCGGGGACGCGGCCCGGCTTCTGGAACTGGTCGACGAGGAACGTCCCGAGCTGGCGATCGTCGACATAAGGATGCCTCCGGACCACTCGACCGAGGGCCTCAAGGCGGCCCGCACGATCCGTGCACGCCACCCCGACACCGGCATCCTCGTCCTGTCGGCGTTCGTCGAGGTCGAGGAGGCCCTGGAACTGCTGGCGAGCGGCCGCAAGGTGGGCTATCTGCTCAAGAGCCGGGTCACGGTCGTCGACGAGTTCATCGAGGCCCTGGAGCGCATCCACCGGGGCGGCTCGGTGGTCGACCCCTCCCTGGTGCAGGAGCTCTTCTCCGCCCGGCGCCGCGACGACCCCCTCGCCCACCTGAGCACCCGCGAGCGCGAGGTCCTCGCCCTGATGGCCGAGGGCCGCTCCAACGCCGGCATCGGCCGCCGCCTGTGGGTCACCGAAGGCACCGTCGAGAAACACGTCCGCAGCATCCTCGGCAAACTCTGCCTCACCGAGGACACCGAGGACCACCGACGGGTGCTGGCGGTGCTGACGTTCCTGGAGTCCCGTTAGGGGCCGTCGACGGATCCTGAGATCAGGCGCGCGTGCCGGACGCCGTGACCGGAACCCGGGCTCGGGCACCGCGGGCTCCCAGCGTTCGGCCGGCACCAGTGAACGCGGCAGGCTGGACACGACCTCGGCGGTTCGAGGCAGGCCGAGATCGTCTCGGGAGGTCGCGGATGATCCCGTGCGTCGTCAAGCGTCCCGGCGCTCACCCCGGCCCCCTCCCTTGCTCACCGCTCCCGATCCGCCGGACGGACCCCGGTCGTTGTCCACAGGCTCACCGGAGTGTCAGCCCTCGCCAGTAGGGTGTGAGACATGGCCGACCCCTCCAGCTACCGCCCCAAACCAGGGGAGATCCCGGACACACCCGGGGTGTACAGGTTCCGCGACGAGCACCGCCGGGTGATCTACGTCGGAAAGGCGAAAAGCCTTCGTCAGCGCCTGGCGAACTACTTCCAGGACCTGGCGAGCCTGCACCCCCGCACCCGCACCATGGTGACCACGGCCGCGTCCGTGGAGTGGACGGTGGTGTCCACGGAGGTCGAGGCCCTGCAGCTGGAGTACTCCTGGATCAAGGAGTACGACCCCCGGTTCAACGTCAAGTACCGCGACGACAAGAGCTACCCGTACCTCGCGGTGACGATGAACGAGGAGTTCCCGCGCGTGCAGGTGATGCGCGGCCACAAACGCAAGGGAGTGCGGTACTTCGGGCCGTACGGGCACGCGTGGGCGATCCGCGACACCGTCGACCTCCTCCTGCGCGTCTTCCCCGTCCGCACCTGCTCCGCCGGCGTCTTCAAGAACGCCGCCCGCACCGGCCGCCCCTGCCTCCTCGGCTACATCGGCAAGTGCTCGGCGCCCTGTGTCGACCGCGTCTCGGCCGACGAACACCGCGATCTGGCCGAGGAGTTCTGCGACTTCATGGCCGGCCGCACCGGCACCTACATCCGCCGTCTGGAGAAGCAGATGACGGACGCGGCCGAGGAGATGGAGTACGAGCGGGCGGCCCGCCTGCGCGACGACATAGGGGCCCTGAAGAAGGCCATGGAGAAGAGCGCCGTCGTGCTCGCCGACGCGACCGACGCCGACCTGATCGCGGTCGCCGAGGACGAGCTGGAGGCCGCCGTCCAGATCTTCCACGTGCGCGGCGGACGCGTGCGCGGCCAGCGCGGCTGGGTCACCGACAAGGTCGAGGAGATCACCACCGGCGCCCTCGTCGAGCACGCCCTCCAGCAGCTCTACGGCGAGGAGAGGGGCGACTCGGTCCCCAAGGAGGTCCTCGTCCCCGCCCTGCCCGAACCGGTCGAGCCGGTCCAGGAGTGGCTCGCCGAGCGCCGCGGCTCGGGTGTCTCCCTGCGCATCCCGCAGCGCGGCGACAAGAAGGCCCTCATGGAGACCGTGCAGCGCAACGCCCTCCAGGCGCTCGCCCTGCACAAGACCAAGCGCGCCTCCGACCTGACCACGCGCTCGCGTGCCCTGGAGGAGATCGCCGAGGCCCTCGACCTCGACAGCGCCCCGCTCAGGATCGAGTGCTACGACATCTCCCACCTCCAGGGCGACGACGTGGTCGCGTCCATGGTCGTCTTCGAGGACGGGCTCCAGCGCAAGAGCGAGTACCGCCGCTTCCAGATCAAGGGCTTCGCCGGCCAGGACGACGTCCGGTCCATGCACGAGGTGATCTCCCGCCGGTTCAAGCGGTACCTGGCCGAGAAGGAGAAGACGGGCGAGTGGGTGGACGACGCCTCCCAGGCCGATCTGAAGGACGCCTCCGGCAACGACATCCCGGCCGTCTCCGGGACCGGCCACCAGGACGCCTCCGAGAACGGCCTCAAGGACGACGACGGCCGCCCCAAGAAGTTCGCCTACCCGCCCCAGCTGGTCGTCGTCGACGGCGGACAGCCCCAGGTGGCCGCCGCCAAGAGGGCCCTGGACGAGCTCGGCATCGACGACATCGCCGTCTGCGGCCTCGCCAAGCGGCTGGAGGAGGTCTGGCTGCCGGACGACGAGGACCCGGTCGTGCTGCCCCGCAGCAGCGAAGGCCTGTACCTTCTCCAGCGGGTCCGTGACGAGGCCCACCGCTTCGCGATCACTTACCAGCGCACCAAGCGTGCCCAGCGTTTCCGGTCGAGTCCGCTCGACGACGTCCCCGGGCTCGGGGACACGCGCAAGCAGGCCCTGCTGAAACATTTCGGGTCCTTGAAGAAACTACGATCCGCCACCATCGACCAGATCTGCGAGGTCCCCGGCATAGGCCGCAAGACGGCCGAGACGATCGCCGTGGCCCTCGCCCAGGCGGCCCCGGCCGCGCCCGCCGTGAACACGGCGACTGGAGAGATCATGGGTGAGGAGGAACCCGGCACCACGGGTTCCGGTGGGGACCCCGTGACGGCGGGCGCCCCGGACGAACGACGGGGGCAGGAGACATGAATGTGAACGAGCACGAAGAACGACAGGACCAGAGCGGAGACGACGCACAGGTGGGCACGGGCGCGAGCCTCGACGCGGGCGGAGTCCCGGAGGCGGCCATCCCCGAACTGGTGATCATCTCCGGCATGTCCGGTGCCGGCCGCTCGACCGCCGCGAAGTGCCTGGAGGACCTCGGCTGGTTCGTCGTCGACAACCTCCCGCCCGCGCTGATCCCCACCATGGTGGAGCTCGGCGCCCGCTCGCAGGGCAATGTCGCCCGGATCGCCGTGGTCGTGGACGTCCGAGGCCGGCGCTTCTTCGACAACCTCCGCGAGTCCCTCGCCGACCTGGAGGCCAAGCACGTCACGCGGCGGATCGTCTTCCTGGAGTCCTCCGACGAGGCCCTGGTGCGCCGCTTCGAGTCCGTGCGCCGCCCGCACCCCCTGCAGGGCGACGGCCGTATCGTCGACGGCATCGACGCCGAGCGCGAGCTCCTGCGCGAGCTGCGCGGCGACGCCGACCTGGTCATCGACACCTCCAGCCTCAACGTCCACGAGCTGCGCGCCAAGATGGACGCTCAGTTCGCCGGCGAGGAGGAGCCCGAGCTCCGCGCCACCGTCATGTCCTTCGGCTTCAAGTACGGCCTCCCGGTCGACGCCGACCTGGTCGCGGACATGCGGTTCCTGCCCAACCCGCACTGGGTCCCGGAGCTGCGCCCCTTCACTGGCCTCAACGAGGAGGTGTCGGCGTACATCTTCAACCAGCCCGGTGCCAAGGAGTTCCTCGACCGCTACGCCGAGCTGCTGCGCCTGGTCGCGGCCGGCTACCGCCGCGAGGGCAAGCGGTACGTGACCATCGCGATCGGCTGCACCGGCGGCAAGCACCGCTCGGTGGCGACGTCGGAGAAGCTCGCCGCGCGCCTCGCGGCCGAGGGCGTGGAGACGGTGGTCGTACACCGGGACATGGGACGGGAATGACAGCACGTTCTTCCCGGCTGAGCAGGCTGCGCCGGGCGGTCCCGGAGGGGCGCGTGAGCCGTCCCGTCGAGGCCCGCGGCGCCAAACCGCGCCGCCGCGGTGCCCAGCCCAAGGTGGTCGCGCTCGGCGGCGGCATGGGCCTGTCCGCCTCGCTCGCCGCCCTGCGCCGGATCACCGGCGCCCTCACCGCCGTCGTCACCGTGGCCGACGACGGCGGCTCCAGCGGGCGCCTGCGCGACGAACTGGGCGTGCTGCCGCCCGGTGACCTGCGCAAGGCGCTGGCCGCGCTGTGCGGCGACGACGACTGGGGCCAGACCTGGGCCCGGGTCATCCAGCACCGCTTCCAGTCCAAGGGCGACCTGCACGAACACGCGGTCGGCAATCTGCTGATCGTCGCCCTGTGGGAGCAGCTCGGCGACCATGTCCAGGCCCTCGACCTGGTCGGCAGGCTGCTGGGCGCCCACGGGCGCGTGCTGCCCATGTCCGCCGTACCCCTGGAGCTCCAGGCCCTGGTCAAGGGGCACGATCCGGAGCGGCCCGAGGACGTGGACACCGTGCGGGGGCAGGCGACCGTGGCCCTGACCCCGGGCGAGGTGCAGTCCGTGCACGTGGTGCCGCACGACCCGCCCGCGGTCCCCGAGGCGGTCGAGGCCGTCCGGGACGCGGACTGGGTGGTCCTCGGCCCGGGCTCCTGGTTCTCCTCGGTCATCCCGCACCTGCTGGTGCCCGAACTCCTGGACGCGCTCACCCAGACGAAGGCGCGCCGGGTACTCTCCCTGAACCTCGCACCGCAGCCGGGAGAAACCGATGGCTTCTCCCCGCAGCGTCATTTGGAGGTTTTGGGACGACACGCCCCTAAACTCGCCCTGGACGTGGTGCTGGCCGACCAGGCCGCCGTGCCCGACCGCGATTCGCTGACCGATGCCGCCAAGCGGTTCGGCGCCGCGGTCGAGCTGGCGCCGGTGGCCCGGCCCGACGGAACCCCGAGGCACGACCCGGAGCTGTTGGCCGCCGCGTACGACCGTATTTTTCGGATGCATGGAAGGATCGGCCCATGGCGATGACGGCAGCGGTGAAGGACGAGATCTCCCGGCTCCCCGTCACCCGGACCTGCTGTAGAAAGGCGGAGGTCTCCGCCATTCTGCGGTTCGCCGGCGGCCTTCACCTGGTGAGCGGGCGCATTGTGATCGAGGCGGAGCTGGACACCGCGATGGCGGCCCGCAGACTCAAGCGGGACATCCTGGAGATCTTCGGCCACAGCTCTGAACTGATCGTGATGGCACCGGGCGGACTGCGCCGCGGTTCGCGTTACGTCGTCCGGGTGGTCGCCGGCGGTGACCAGCTGGCCCGCCAGACCGGCCTGGTCGACGGCCGGGGCCGACCGATCCGGGGCCTGCCCCCGCAGGTCGTCTCCGGCGCCACCTGTGACGCCGAGGCCGCCTGGCGCGGGGCCTTCCTGGCGCACGGTTCGCTCACCGAGCCCGGCCGCTCCTCCTCCCTGGAGGTGACCTGCCCGGGCCCTGAGGCCGCGCTCGCGCTGGTCGGCGCCGCCCGCCGGCTCTCGATCGCCGCAAAGGCCCGTGAGGTCCGCGGTGTGGACCGCGTGGTCGTCCGGGACGGTGACGCGATCGGTGCCCTGCTCACCCGTCTGGGTGCCCACGAGTCGGTGCTCGCCTGGGAGGAGCGCCGGATGCGCCGCGAGGTGCGGGCCACGGCGAACCGTCTCGCCAACTTCGACGACGCCAACCTGCGCCGCTCCGCGCGCGCGGCCGTCGCCGCAGGAGCGCGGGTCCAGCGGGCCCTGGAGATCCTCGCCGACGACGTGCCCGAGCATCTCGCGGCCGCCGGGCGCCTGCGGATGGACCACAAGCAGGCCTCCCTGGAGGAGTTGGGCGCGCTCGCCGACCCGCCGCTGACCAAGGACGCCGTCGCCGGTCGTATTCGCCGGCTGCTGGCCATGGCCGACAAGCGCGCCTCGGACCTCGGCATTCCTGGCACGGAGTCCAGCATCACGGAGGAGATGGCCGACAACCTGGTCGGCTGACCGCCCTTCAGCACGCCGGTGCCGACGCCCACTTGGGTGTCGGCACCGGCGTTTGCGCATCCGTGAGGCACCCTTGACTGGATCATGAACTGTCATGAGCCTGGCATCTGTTCGCTGCTGTGGCGGACCACCGCAAGGGGGGCTCATGAGACGAAGAGCGAGACCGATCCTCGCTGTTGGCGCACTCCTGCTCGGCGGCGCGGGCCTCGCGCCCGTCGCCCATGCCGCGCAGGGCGCAGCTTCTCCTGATCCGAACGAAGTCAAGGTCTTCCGCGCCGAGGTCACCAGCCGGCAGGTACCCCTGCTGCTGGCGGCCGGGCAGGACGGCCACGAACTGAGCGAGCAGGTGCCCGCGAAGGGCACCGCGACCGTCGAGGTCTACCTGACCGACCAGGAAGCCCGAAAGCTCGAGAAGCAGGGCGTCGAACTCACCGAGCACACCCTGACCGCCAAGGCCGAGGCCCGCGTGGACAAGGCGGCCGAGGGCGTGTTCCGGCCGTACAGCGCAAGCGGCGGCCTCCAGGAGGAGATCCTCGCGACCGCCCGGGCCAACCCCGGTCTCACCAAGGTCGTCTCCATCGGCAAGACGGTGAACGGCAAGGACATCCTCGCGCTCAAACTGACCAAGAACGCGAAGAAGTCCAAGGACGGCGCCAAGCCCTCCGTCCTCTACATGTCCAACCAGCACGCGCGCGAGTGGATCACGCCGGAGATGACCCGGCGGTTGCTGCACTACTACGTGGACGGCTACAAGACCGACAAGCGGCTCAAGAAGATCGTCGACTCCACGGAGCTGTGGTTCGTCCTGTCGGCCAACCCCGACGGCTACGACTACACCTTCCAGAACGACGACAACCGCCTGTGGCGCAAGAACCTGCGCGACAACAACGGCGACGGCACCGTCGGCGTCGGCGACGGCGTCGACCTGAACCGCAACTTCTCCTACAAGTGGGGCTACGACAACGAGGGTTCGTCCCCCAACCCCACCAGCGAGACCTACCGCGGCGCGGCCCCGTCCTCGGAGCCCGAGACCAAGGCCCTGGACGCCTTCGAGAAGCGCATCGGCTTCACGTACGGCATCAACTACCACTCCGCCGCCGAGCTCCTCCTCTACGGAGTCGGCTGGCAGGTGGCCACCGACACGCCCGACGACGTCATGTACAAGGCGCTCGCCGGCACCCCGGACAACTCGGCGATCCCCGGCTACCGCCCGCAGGTCTCCTCGGAGCTGTACACCACCAACGGCGAGGCGGACGGCCACGCGTCGAACGTCAACGGGCTGGCGATGTTCACCCCCGAGATGTCGACCTGCCAGACCGCCTCGGACCTCGACCCGAACGACCAGTGGAACGCGGCCGACTGCCAGTCGGTCTTCAACTTCCCGGACGACGAGAAGCTGATCCAGCAGGAGTTCGAGAAGAACATCCCCTTCGCGCTCTCCGTCGCCGAGTCCGCGGCGCGGCCCGACCAGCCGAAGTCCTCGCTCGGCCTGAAGGCAGCCGACTTCACCCCGAAGACGTTCACCACCTCCTACGCGCGCGGCGCGGACCAGGAGGTCTCCGTCGTCGTACGCAGGGCCCTGCGCGACAAGGAGCTCAAGTACCGCGTCAACGGCGGCCGTACGCAGGACGAGACGCTCAGGGCGTGGAAGGGCGGCGAGACGTACGGCGGTGACGACAACCTCTACTTCGACGAGTACCGGGCCAAGGTCGAGGACGCCGACCCGGGCGACAAGGTCGAGGTCTGGTTCACCGGCCGGCCGAAGAGCGGAAAACCCACCTCCAGCACGCACTTCACCTACACCGTGGCCGAGCGGCCGCGGGCGGACGTGCTCGTGGTCGCCGAGGAGGGCGCGACCGCCACACAGGCGCAGACGTACGTGGACGCGCTGAAGGCGGCCGGACGCAAGGCGATCGTCTGGAACGTCGCCACGCAGGGCGCGCCCGACGCGCTCGGGGTCCTGGACCACTTCAAGTCGGTCGTCCACTACACGGGCGCGACCGTCCCGGGCAACCCCACCCAGCTCCAGCTGCGCGCCTTCCTGAACGAGGGCGGCAAGCTGATCGAGGCGGGCGAGCGGGCCGGCGGCAGCGTCGACCTGGGCGGCGGCACCCTGTCGAACGACTTCAGCCAGTACTACCTGGGCGCCTACACCCGTACGACCCTGCCGGGCGCGACGGCCTTCCAGGGCACCGGCAAGCTCTCCGGGGCCACCGGAACCCTCGGCGCCGCCCCCGGCAACCCGCTGGACGCGGCCGGGTCCTTCAGCGTCACCTCGGACAACCTGCCCGCGGCGACCTTCCCGCAGTTCGCGAGCGCGGGAGCCGGCACCTACCCCGGCACGCCCAACCCGTACGGACCGTACGAGGGCGCCTCCATGGCGGCCGTCACGCACAGCGACTACGCCTGGAACCGCCTCACCCGCACCATCGACCTCACCCAGGTCACCGCCGCGCAGGCACCCGCCCTGCGCACCCGGATGCTGTGGGACACCGAGGAGGGCTACGACCACGCCGTCCTGGAGGCGCACACCGCAGGGGCCGAGGACTGGACCACGCTCCCCGAGAAGAACGGCGCCACCAGCACCGCCGTGCCCGCCGAGTGCGAGGCCGGGTTCTTCATCGCGGCCCACCCGGCGCTCAAGCGGTATCTGACCCAGGGCACCGGCGGCTGCACGGCCTCCGGCACCAGCGGCCAGTGGAACAGCCTCACCGGATCGTCGGCGGGCTGGCAGGAGGTCTCCTTCGACCTCTCCGCGTACGCGGGCAAGAAGGTCGAGGTGTCGTTCAGTTACATCACCGACCCCGGGTCCGGCGGGCGCGGTGTGCTCCTCGACAACACCTCCGTCGTCGTCGGCGGCCAGGCCGTGGACACCGAGGGCTTCGAGACCTCGCTCGGCGCGTGGACCGTGCCCGGGCCGCCCGCGGGCAGCCCCGCGGTCGTGACGGACTGGGGGCGCGCCGGAGAGCTGTTCAAGACGTACGGCGCGGTCACCACGGACGACACCGTTCTGCTGGGCTTCGGCCTGGAGCACGTCACCGCGGCGGCCGACCGCAAGGCCGTTCTCGCCAAGGCGCTCGCGGCCATCGGCGGGTGAACCCCGCGTGACTCGATGGAGTCATTTCGGGTGACCGGAGCTTTCGGTCCGGGACGGTCCGTACCCCTACTGGCGGGTACGGACCGCCCTGCCGTGTATGGGGCATCTCGATGTCACCACGCGGGGCTCAGGGAGGTAGGGTCGGGGGTGGTCGGGGACATCCCATACAGCTCGCCGGTCTCACAACCGGCGTACCAACGAGGAGATCGGTTCGTGACGATCCGCGTAGGCATCAACGGCTTTGGCCGCATCGGTCGTAACTACTTCCGCGCGCTGCTGGAGCAGGGTGCTGACATCGAGATCGTGGCTGTCAACGACCTGGGTGACACCGCGACCACCGCTCACCTGCTCAAGTACGACACCATCCTGGGCCGCCTGAAGGCGGAGGTGTCGCACACCGCCGACACGATCACCGTCGACGGCCACACCATCAAGGTGCTGTCCGAGCGCAACCCCGCCGACATCCCGTGGGGTGAGCTGGGCGTCGACATCGTCATCGAGTCGACCGGCATCTTCACGAAGAAGGCCGACGCCGAGAAGCACATCGCCGGCGGCGCCAAGAAGGTCCTCATCTCGGCTCCGGCCAAGGACGAGGACATCACCATCGTGATGGGCGTCAACCAGGACAAGTACGACGCGGCCAACCACCACGTCATCTCCAACGCCTCCTGCACCACCAACTGTGTGGCGCCGATGGCCAAGGTTCTCGACGAGAACTTCGGCATCGTCAAGGGCCTGATGACGACGGTCCACGCGTACACGAACGACCAGCGGATCCTGGACTTCCCGCACTCGGACCTGCGCCGCGCCCGCGCCGCCGCCGAGAACATCATCCCGACCACCACGGGTGCCGCGAAGGCCACCGCGCTGGTGCTCCCGCAGCTCAAGGGCAAGCTGGACGGCATCGCGATGCGCGTCCCGGTCCCGACCGGCTCGGCCACCGACCTGGTCGTGACGCTGCAGCGCGAGGTCACCAAGGACGAGGTCAACGCCGCGTTCAAGAAGGCCTCCGACGACGGCGACCTCAAGGGCTTCCTGACCTACACCGAGGACCCGATCGTCTCCTCGGACATCGTCGGCGACCCGTCGTCCTGCACCTTCGACTCCTCCCTGACCATGGTCCAGGAGGGCAACACGGTGAAGATCCTCGGCTGGTACGACAACGAGTGGGGCTACTCCAACCGCCTCGTCGACCTCACGGTCTTCGTCGGCAACCAGCTCTGATCCACAGAGCAGGCACCTTGATGTGAGAGCAGGGCTCGGGCGGCGCAGGGACGCGCCGTCCGGGCCCTGACTCACGTTCGGATCAGCTCTCGTACGATCAGAGCACCCTCACCAGGAGTTCCCTCATGAAGACGATCGACGAACTTCTCGCCGAAGGCGTGGACGGCAAGCGGGTCTTCGTCCGCGCCGACCTCAACGTGCCGCTCGCCGACGGCCTCATCACCGACGACGGCCGCATCCGCGCTGTCCTGCCCACCGTCAAGGCCCTCGCGGACGCGGGCGCCAAGGTGGTCGTGGCCTCGCACCTGGGCCGTCCCAAGGGCGCCCCGGACCCGGCCTTCTCCCTGCTTCCCGCCTCCGAGCGGCTCGCCGAACTCCTCGGCGCCCCGGTCGCGTTCGCCCAGGACACGGTCGGCCCCGCCGCCCACGACGCCGTGAACGGCCTGCAGCCCGGCCAGGTCGCCGTCATCGAGAACCTGCGCTTCAACGCCGGCGAGACGTCCAAGGACGACACCGAGCGCGGCGAGTTCGCCGACCGGCTGGCCGCCCTCGCGGACGCGTACGTCGGCGACGGCTTCGGCGCGGTCCACCGCAAGCACGCCTCGGTCTTCGACCTCCCGGCCCGGCTGCCGCACTACGCCGGTTACCTCATCGCCACCGAGGTCGGCGTCCTGAAGAAGCTCACCGACGACGTCCAGCGGCCCTACGTGGTCGTGCTCGGCGGCGCCAAGGTCTCCGACAAGCTCGCCGTCATCGACCAGCTGCTCGGCAAGGCCGACCGCATCCTCATCGGCGGCGGCATGGCCTTCACCTTCCTCAAGGCCAAGGGCCACGAGGTCGGCGCCTCCCTCCTCCAGGAGGACCAGATCCCGGCGGTCCTGGAGTACATCGAGCGCGCCGAGAAGACCGGCGTCGAGCTGGTCCTGCCGGTCGACGCCGTGGTCGCGCCCGCGTTCCCGGATCTGAAGACCAAGGCCCCGGCCGACGCCACCACCGTCGCCGCCGACGCCATCCCGGCCGACCGGATGGGCCTGGACATCGGCCCGGCGTCCGGCAAGCTGTACGCCTCGAAGATCACCGACGCGGCCACCGTCTTCTGGAACGGTCCGATGGGCGTCTTCGAGCACCCCGAGTTCGCCGAGGGCACCAAGGCGGTCGCCCAGGCTCTCCTCGACTCCTCGGCCTTCACGGTCGTCGGCGGTGGCGACTCCGCCGCGGCCGTCCGGATCCTGGGCTTCGACGAGAACGCATTCGGCCACATCTCGACCGGTGGCGGCGCTTCCCTCGAATACCTCGAGGGCAAGACGCTCCCCGGCCTCGCCGCACTGGAGGACTGACCCCGCATGACCACTCGCACGCCGATCATGGCGGGCAACTGGAAGATGAACCTCAACCACCTCGAGGCCATCGCGCACGTCCAGAAGCTCGCCTTCGCACTCGCCGACAAGGACTACGAGGCCGTCGAGGTCGCCGTCCTGCCGCCCTTCACCGACCTGCGCTCCGTGCAGACCCTGGTCGACGGCGACAAGCTCAAGATCAAGTACGGCGCCCAGGACCTCTCGGCGCACGACTCGGGCGCCTACACCGGTGAGATCTCCGGCTCGATGCTGGCCAAGCTGAAGTGCACGTACGTGGCTGTCGGCCACTCCGAGCGCCGCCAGTACCACGCCGAGACCGACGAGCTCGTCAACGCCAAGGTCAAGGCCGCCTACAAGCACGGCCTCACCCCGATCCTGTGCGTCGGCGAGGAACTGGACGTCCGCGAGGCGGGCAACCACGTCGCCCACACCCTCGCCCAGGTCGAGGGCGGCCTGAAGGACCTCCCGGCCGAGCAGGCCGAGTCCGTCGTCATCGCCTACGAGCCCGTCTGGGCCATCGGCACCGGCAAGGTCTGCGGCGCCGAGGACGCCCAGGAGGTCTGCGCCGCCATCCGCGGCAAGATCGCCGAGCTGTACACCCAGGAGCTGGCCGACCAGGTCCGTATCCAGTACGGCGGCTCCGTCAAGGCCGGCAACGTCGCCGAGATCATGGCGCAGGCCGACATCGACGGCGCCCTGGTCGGCGGTGCCTCGCTGGACGCCGACGAGTTCGTCAAGATCGTGCGCTTCCGGGACCAGTAAGTAGGCCCTGGCGGCGATCCGTCGTACCCTTGCGGGGGCATGGCCCTGAAGGCCGTGCCCCCGTCGTTCATCCGAATCCGAGAGAGTTGGTCCAGCCGTGGTTATGGGGTTCTCGATCGCCCTGATCGTCTTCAGCGGGCTGATGATGCTGCTGGTGCTGATGCACAAGGGCAAGGGCGGCGGCCTCTCCGACATGTTCGGTGGCGGCATGCAGTCGTCCGTCGGTGGCTCCTCGGTCGCCGAGCGCAACCTCGACCGGATCACCATCGTGGTCGGTCTGCTGTGGTTCGCGTGCATCATCGTGCTCGGTCTCCTCATGAAGACGAACAGCTGAGCGGCCACGCCACACACAGCACGTACATTCCGCACGTAAGGCCCCATGTTCGGTACGCGCACCTGAGCGCGGCCTATCATGGGGCTTGCGTCTAGGTGCGGGGGCTGTAACTCCAATCACTGGACGCGCGTTGGGCCTTACGTAGACTGAGGCGCTCGCAACGAAGCGACAACGCCGACTCGCTTCGCGGCACCATCACGCAGGGAGTTACGACCGTGGCAAGTGGCAACGCGATCCGAGGTAGCCGGGTCGGGGCGGGGCCGATGGGCGAGGCCGAGCGGGGCGAGTCCGCGCCCCGGCTGCGCATCTCCTTCTGGTGCTCCAACGGGCATGAGACGCAGCCCAGCTTCGCCAGCGACGCGCAGGTCCCCGACACCTGGGACTGTCCGCGCTGTGGCTTTCCCGCCGGACAGGACCGGGACAACCCGCCGGACCCGCCGCGCACCGAGCCGTACAAGACGCATCTCGCGTACGTACGGGAGCGGCGCAGCGACGCGGACGGCGAGGCGATCCTCGCCGAGGCGCTCGCCAAACTGCGGGGCGAGATCTAGCGTCGAGAGCCGGCCGGGTACCGAGGGGTACCTGGCCGAAGCCGTTTCACGGCTGTGCGGGGTTACCGTGCCCCTCCGCGGCCGGTGCCGGGCTGCCCTGCTCGCAGCCGCCTTCTTCGTGCTGTTCGCCGTCTCGCTGACACCCGTGCCCCGCGCGCACGTACCTGTGGGTGCGCCGGACGCCCGCGCCACCACGGCGGACGTCCCGCGGTGATCAACTAGGTTGGCACATCTGGGACAGGCACGAAAGAAGGCTGGAGTCGGACATGAACGCAGACGGCCGTACCAGGCTCAACCGGACGCCCGCATGGACCGCGCTGGCCGAGCACCGCGAGGAGCTCGGCGAGGTGCGGCTCAGGGAGCTGTTCGCCGCCGATCCCGGGCGCGGTACCGGGTACACACTGCGGGTCGGCGACCTGTACGTCGACTACTCCAAGCACCTGGTCACCGACGAGACCCTGCGGCTGCTGCGGGAACTCGCCGCCGCGACCGACGTCTTCGGCCTGCGGGACGCCATGTTCCGCGGCGAGCGGATCAACACGACCGAGGACCGGGCCGTGCTGCACACCGCGCTGCGCGCCCCGCGCGACGCGGTGATCGAGGTCGACGGGGAGAACGTCGTCCCGGGCGTACACGCGGTCCTCGACAAGATGGGCGACTTCGCGAACCGGGTGCGCTCCGGCGAGTGGACGGGCCACACCGGCAGGCGGATCAAGAACGTCGTCAACATCGGTATCGGCGGCTCCGACCTCGGCCCCGCGATGGCGTACGAGGCGCTGCGGGCCTACACGGCACGGGAGTTGACCTTCCGTTTCGTGTCCAACGTGGACGGCGCCGACCTGCACGAGGCGGTACGGGACCTGGACCCGGCGGAGACCCTGTTCATCGTCGCGTCCAAGACGTTCACCACGATCGAGACGATCACGAACGCCACGTCGGCCCGCACCTGGCTGCTCGACGGACCCGCCGGACTCCACGACGACAAGGCCGTCGCCAAGCACTTCGTCGCCCTGTCGACGAACGCCGAGAAGGTCACGGACTTCGGCATCGACCCGGACAACATGTTCGAGTTCTGGGACTGGGTCGGCGGCCGCTACTCCTTCGACTCGGCGATCGGCCTCTCCCTGATGATCGCCATCGG
>NZ_KB911591.1:0-144668 GCF_000383615.1 Streptomyces canus 299MFChir4.1
GTCGAAGTCCTCGATCGTGCCCAGGTCCGGGTGGACCGCGTCGTGCCCGCCCTCCGGCGAGCCGATCGCCCACGGCACGCCCACATCGTCCGGCCCGGCGGACAGGGTGTTGTTGCGGCCCTTGCGGAAGGTCGAGCCGATCGGATGGATCGGCGGCAGGTAGAGCACGTCGAAGCCCATCGCGGCGATCGCCGGCAGCCGGCGGGCCGCCGTACGGAACGTGCCGTGCGGCTGCTCCGCGGTGCCCTCCGACCGCGGGAAGAACTCGTACCACGACCCGAACAACGCCCGCTCCCGCTCCACCAGCAGCGGCAACGACTCCGACGCCGTGATCAACTCCCGCAGCGGATGGCGGGCGAGCACCGCGTCCACATCCGGCGTCAGCGCACCCGCCAGACGGGTGGCGACCGGCAGGGAGTCGTCCGCGAGGGTCTGCGCCGCGGCCAGCAGCACCGCGTGCTGCGGTCCCTCCGGGACGCCCGCCGCCGCACGGGTGTACAACTCGGCGCCCTCCTCCAGGACCAGACCGGTGTCGAGACCTGCAGGAACCTTTATGCGGGCGATATGGCGCCAGGTGCCGATCGGATCGCTCCAGGCCTCGACGCGGTACGTCCAGCGGCCCTCGACGTCCGGGGTGACCTCCGCGCCCCAGCGGTCGCCGCCGGGGGCCAGCTCCCGCATCGGCGTCCACGGGCCGTGCCGCCCTTCGGGGTCGGTCAGGACGACGTTCGCGGCGACCGCGTCATGGCCCTCGCGGAACACCGTCGCGGTGACCTCGAAGGTCTCTCCCACGACCGCCTTCGCCGGGTGCCTGCCGGACTCGACGGCAGGGCGGACGTCCCGAACCGGGATGCGGCCGATGACCGGGGTGGAACTCATGCTCTCGCCTCCGCCGTGCTCGAGGCCGGGCGCTGACTGCGCCCGGCCGGGGATCGAAGCTGCGCCGGAAGGGGGCTACCTCCCTGCGGGGGAACGTTCCGCGGATCTCGGCGGACCACGTCTGGCGACGGCACCCGCGCGGGGGAGGTCGCTCTGCTCCTGGAGGTAGGCCACCACGCTGCTGCGCAGATAGCGCTCGGCGGCCTCGGCGGCCTCCCGCGCGCAGCGCTTGCCCATCAGCACGCACAGCGTGTAGCCCGAGTCCTCGAAGGTGGCCCGAACCTCGCGGTCGGCGGGGGAGGCCAGCATGACGCGCTCCCAGGCGCGATAGCGCCGCAGGTGCCGGGCGACTTCGGCTTTGGCCGGTAGCAGCATGGCGCCGTTCACCTTTCGGGACTCGGGAGGATCCAGGGCGCGGAGGGGTCCGGGCTCGGGACGATCCAGGGCTCAGGAAGATCCGGGATTCAAGAGATCTTCACTCATGGTGCACGCGTGACGACTCAACGTCTTGTTGGTTCTTCAACCACTTCAGCTGCTCACCGCCTCGGTCGTCGCTCGTGTTGCACGAATGGCGTATCACTCCCACCCTGGAGTGACTCTGAAGCGATCAGCACTCACGCTCCGTGTTTCGGGGCCTGGCCCCGCGGGGGCCGGGAGGAGCGGGAGCTTCGCCGGTGAGGAGCGAGCGACGATGAAGACCGCAGTGCCCTGCTACTACCACCTCGACGTGGAGGTCAGCCCGGAACGGATCGGGCAGGTCAGGCGCATCCTGGCCGCCCATCTGCGGCTCTGGGACCTGGAGACCCTGGTCGAGCCCGTGTGCCGTGGTACCGAACTGCTGCTCAAGGCCATCGACGAGCACGCGACGGACAAGAACACCTCCATCGAACTGTGGTGGAACCGCCAGCACCTCATCACCGCCGTCGCCGAGAACGACTGCGACCTGCGCCCGGACCTGGACCTGCGCGCCTGCCTCGAACGCATCGCCGCGATGAGCGACGGCTGGGGCTGCTGCGCCACCGACACCGGCAGCAAGGTCATCTGGTTCTCGCAGCGGGCCCGCGCCGGCGAGCGCGTCCCACTGGTGCCGACGGCTCCCGCCCCCAGCCTGCGGGAGGTGCTCCAGGTGCCGCGCGAGATGCCGGTCGCGGCCCTGGCCGCCGCCACCGCCGACGGCGGGTGCTGAGCGTGGCGTCGTCCAGGAAGAAGCCGTACCGGAGCGGGAAGCGGGTGCCGGCCTGGAGCGGGCACCCCTACCCGCTGGGCGCCTCGTTCGACGGCGAGGGCACCAACTTCGCGCTGTTCAGCGAGGTCGCCGAGCGTGTCGAACTCGTGCTGGTCGACGAGCGGGGCGCCCACACCGGCGTCCCGCTGACCGAGGTCGACGGTTTTGTGTGGCACGGTTTCGTGCCGGGCGTCGGGCCGGGGCAGCGGTACGGCTATCGGGTGCACGGTCCCTGGCACCCCTCGTTCGGCCACCGGTGCGATCCGGCGAAGCTGCTCCTCGACCCGTACGCCAAGGCGGTGGACGGGCAGGTGGACAGCCACCCCTCGCTGCACACCCCGGAAGCCGACAGCGCCGGGCACACCATGCTCGGCGTGGTCACCGACCCGGCCTTCGACTGGGGCGACGACCGGCCGCCCCGGCGGCCCTACGCCGACAGTGTGATCTACGAGGCCCACGTCCGCGGGCTCTCCCGCACCCACCCGGACGTACCGCCGGAACTGCGCGGCACCTACGCCGGTCTCGCGCACCCCGCGGTGATCGACCACCTGACCTCGCTCGGCGTCACCGCCGTCGAGCTGATGCCGGTGCACCAGTTCGTCCAGGACGGGGTGCTCCAGGACCGCGGCCTCGCCAACTACTGGGGCTACAACACGATCGGCTTCTTCGCCCCGCACAACGCCTACGCCGCCCACGGCACCCGCGGCCAGCAGGTCACCGAGTTCAAGGCGATGGTGAAGGCGCTGCACGCGGCCGGCCTCGAAGTCATCCTCGACGTCGTCTACAACCACACCGCCGAGGGCAACGAGAAGGGGCCCACGCTCTCCTTCCGGGGCATCGACAACGCCTCGTACTACCGGCTGGTGGACGGCGACTGGGAGCACTACTACGACACCACCGGCACCGGGAACAGCCTCCTGATGCGGCACCCCTACGTGCTCCAGCTGATCATGGACTCGCTCAGGTACTGGGTGACCGAGATGCACGTCGACGGCTTCCGCTTCGACCTCGCGGCCACCCTGGCCCGGCAGTTCCACGAGGTGGACCGGCTGTCGGCGTTCTTCGACCTCATCCAGCAGGACCCGGTGATCAGCCGCGTCAAGCTGATCGCCGAGCCCTGGGACGTGGGGGAGGGCGGCTACCAGGTGGGCAACTTCCCGCCGCTGTGGTCGGAGTGGAACGGCAAGTACCGGGACGCCGTACGGGACTTCTGGCGGGGCGAGCCGCACACGCTCGGGGAGTTCGCCTCCCGGCTGACCGGCTCCTCCGACCTGTACCAGCACAGCCGGCGGCGCCCGCGGGCCAGCGTCAACTTCGTGACCGCGCACGACGGTTTCACCCTGCGCGACCTCGTCTCGTACAACGACAAGCACAACGAGGCCAACGGCGAGGACGGTCAGGACGGTGAGAGCACCAACCGGTCCTGGAACTGCGGGGCCGAGGGCGAGACCGACGACCCCGCCGTGCTGGAGCTGCGGGCCCGCCAGCAGCGCAATTTCCTTGCCACCCTGCTGCTCTCGCAGGGCATTCCGATGCTCTGCCACGGCGACGAACTCGGCCGCACGCAGCGCGGCAACAACAACGCCTACTGCCAGGACAGCGAAGTCTCGTGGATCGACTGGGAGCTGAGCGAGGAGCAGCGTGAACTGGCCGACTTCACGCGGTACGTGATCGGTCTGCGCGCGGCCCATCCGGTGCTGCGCAGGCGCCGGTTCTTCCGGGGCGAGACCGTGACCCACGCGGGGCAGCCGCTGCCCGACCTGGTCTGGCTGCTGCCGGATGCCCGCGAGATGGCCGAGACGGACTGGCAGCGCTCCGACGCGCACGCGGTCGGTGTCTTCCTCAACGGCGACGCCATCGCCGAACCCGATCCGCGGGGAAACCGGGTGGTCGACGACTCGTTCCTGCTGCTGCTGAACGGTCACTGGGAGCCCGTCGACTTCCGGCTGCCGGACCCGGCCTACGGCGAGCGCTGGACGACCGTGCTCGACACGGCCGAGCCCCAGGGCGCCGACGAGGCCGAACACAAGGCGGGCACGGAGATGACGGTCGAGGCGCGCAGCCTGGTCCTGCTGTCGAGGCCGTCGCGAGCGGGGGCGTGAAGAGCGTCCGGCCGTCACCGGCCTGCCGGCCGACCGGCTACGACGCCCGTTCGGCGGGCTGCGGCGGCCAGGGCTCGCCGCCGAACCCGGCAGGGGCGCCCGGCATCCGCTTCGGCCCGGGGTCCGTGCCGCGCGGAGCGGGAGAACCGATGAAGGGCGAGGCCCTGCGCCCCGCCCTCAGCGCGCGCGGCGCGAGGTCACCGTGAACTGGGCGCCGTCGGGGTCGCGCAGCACGGCCTCGGCGGCACCTTGCGAGAGCACGCTGCCGCCGTGGACCTCCGCCGCCTTGGCGCAGGCCGCCACGTCCGTGACCGCGAAGTGGACCTGCCAGTGCGGCCGGATCGCGGGATCGGGAGCCGAACCCAGCGCCCCCGACTCGATGCGCGCCACCACGGTGCCGCCGCTGCGCAGCACCACCTCACCGCCCTCGTAGCGGACCTCGCAGCAGTCGGCGCGCTCTGTGGCCCAGTCGAGGACCTCGCCGTAGAAGATCGCGGCGTCGAAGGCGTCGCGGGTGTGCAGTCGCACGAAGGCCGGCTGGGCCCGTCGCCACACCTCCCAGTTGGCGACGAGCTCGCCTTCCCAGACGCCGAAGGTCGCTCCGTCGCGGTCGGAGAGCAGGGCCGCCCGGCCGGGCGGGAAGGACAGCGGGCCGACCGCCAGGGTGCCGCCGCGTTCCTGTACGCGGGCCGCCGCCTCGTCCGCGCTCGGCACCGCGAAGTACGGCGTCCAGGCCACCGCCATCTGCCACATCGACGCCACGGCGGCGATCCCGGCGACCGGCGTGCCGTCCACCAGCGCGACCCGGAAGCGCTCGCCGAGTTTGGCGGGCTTCCACTCCCAGCCGAGGACGGCCCCGTAGAAGTCCTCCGTGGTCTCCTGGTCGCGGCTGGTCAGGCTCACCCAGCAGGGGGCGCCGAACACATGGTGGGTGGAGACGACGTCCGCGGTCGCGGTGGGATGTCCGGGATCGTGGTTCATGGCAGTCGCGTCCTGCTCTCGTCGGCCGGCGGCCGCCGGGCGGTCTTCCACCAGTGTCCGTCCGGAACCGCTTCGGGCGCCTGCCGAGTACCCCGGGGCCGACGCCGAAACGGTGGTCCGTTCGCCTCCGCCCAGTGGCGCGGACCCCTCCGGGTGACACGATGGAGACGTGCCAGTCCTACCGAACGAACCCGCCGGCGAGTCGGACCGGATCTTCGCCCTTCAGGAGGAGATCGGCCAGCTCAAGGAAGCGGTCGCCTCCCACGCGGTCGTGGACCAGGCCATCGGCATGGTCGTCGCGCTCGGCAGGGTCACCCCGGACGAGGGCTGGGAAGTACTGAAAGAGGTCTCCCAGCACACGAACATCAAGCTGCGCTACGTCGCGGAGCTGATCCTCCTCTGGGGACGGTCCGGGGAGATCCCCCCGGAGATCCGCGTGGAGCTGGAGGAGGCTCTCGACCGGTACGGCCCGACGCAGATCCCGGGAGCGCCGCCCGAGTGACTTCCCTCGGGGGGCTCACTCGGCGGCGTCGGCCAGGACCTCCTCGCGCAGCTGCGCGAAGCAGATGCTGAGCAGCCGGGAGACATGCATCTGCGAGATGCCGAGTTCCTCGGCTATGCCGCTCTGGGTCATGCCCCGGAAGAAGCGCAGGTACAGGATGGTCCGCTCGCGCTCGGGCAGGGCTTTGAGGCAGGGGCCGACGGCCACACGGTCGACGACCACGTCGTAGCCGGGGTCGGGAACGCCGAGCGCGTCGCCCAGGGCGTAGCCGTCGGTGCCGGGCATCTCCGCCTCCAGCGACAGCGCCGAGAAGCACTCCAGCGCCTCCGCACCGGCGCGCACCTCGTCCTCGGTCAGGTGCGCCCGCTCGGCGATCTCGGCGACGGTGGGCGCCCGGCCGGGGGTCTGCGAGAGCTCCTTCGAGGCCTGCCGGACCCGGTTGCGCAGGTCCTGCACCCGGCGCGGCACGTGCAGCGTCCACATGTGGTCACGGAAGTGCCGCTTGATCTCCCCGGTCACGGTCGGCACCGCGTACGCCTCGAAGGCGCTGCCGCGGGCCGGGTCGTAGTGGTCGACGGCCTTGACGAGCCCGAGAGCGGCCACCTGGTAGAGGTCTTCGAGGGACTCCCCGCGGCCCCGGAAGCGGACGGCGATCCGCTCGGCCATGGGCAGCCACAATTCCACGAGCTCGTCCCGCAGGGCCTTGCGCTCCGTACCGTCGGGCAGCTGCGCCAGGCGCTCGAACGCCGCGTTGGTGTCGGGGGCGTCGTCGTGCGGATGCGGCTTCGTTCTGGTGGCGACGGGCATGTCGCGCACCTCCCTGGGCGGGTGCTGGATGGACAGACACCGTGGGAGACGCGAACTCGGGCCCAGGAGAAATCCGGAGCCCTGGCGGGGCTCCCACGGACGTGCCTCCTGTCCGAAGCACTCTGTACTGATTCCCGCCTTTGGGTGAAATGAAACAAAAGCGCCAATCATCGCGAATGTGCTTGACCAGTCCTTGAGCGAGATACCTCTGAGGCAGAGGTAATGTCGGGGGTGTGGACGAAGAGACCTTCCCCGAAGAGCTGGCCGACGCCCTCGTCGGCGTCCAGCGGCTGCTCAGGCGCAGACTGCGCGCCGGACTGACCGTGCCACGGCTGCGCGGCGCCGAGGTCGAACTGCTGCGCCTGGTCGAGGCACGGCCCGGCATCGGCGTCTCCGAGGCCGCCAAGGAACTGCACCTGGCCGGGAACTCCGTCTCGACCCTGGTCAACCAGCTGGTCAAGGAGGGCCACCTGGTCCGCGGGACCGACCCCGCCGACCGGCGCGCCGCCCGGCTGCTGCTCACCGACAAGGCCGAGGCACGGCTCAGGGACTGGAAGCAGCGGCGGGTCGCGCTCGTGGGCCGGCACGTCACCCGGCTGGACGCGGCCGATCAGGAAGCCCTGCGCGCCGCGCTCCCCGCCCTGCGCGCGCTCGCCGTCACCCTGCACGAGGAGGCCGAGGAGACATGACATCCGCAGCAGTTTCCTGCACGGGGCTGACCTACGCCTTCGCCGGCACGAAGGCCGTGGACGGGTTCGACCTGACCGTCGAGGAGGGCGAGGTCTTCGGGCTGCTCGGCCCCAACGGTGCCGGCAAGACCACCGCCATCCGCTGCATCACCACCCTGCTCCCCGTCCCGGCCGGCATGATCCACGTCTTCGGCCGCGACACCGCGGGCGACCCGATGGCCGTACGCCGGCTGCTCGGCTACGTCCCGCAGCAACTGTCCGCCGACGCGAACCTGACCGGCAGGGAGAACGTCACCCTGTTCGCCCGCGTCTTCGACGTCGCCCGCAGGGAACGCGCCGAACGCGTCGGCCAGGCCCTGGCCGCCGTCGACCTGACCGACGCGGCCGACCGGCTCGCCGGCACCTACTCCGGCGGCATGATCCGCCGACTGGAGCTGGCCCAGGCGCTGGTCAGCGCTCCCCGGCTGCTGATCCTCGACGAGCCGACCATCGGCCTCGACCCGATCGCCCGCACCGGAGTGTGGGAGCACATCAACGCCGTGCGCGAGGCGACCGGCATGACCGTCCTCGTGACCACCCACTACATGGACGAGGCCGACCAGTACTGCGACCGGGTCGGCCTCATGCACCGCGGCCGCGTCCGCGCCCTCGGCACCCCCGGCGAACTCAGGCGGGGACTGGCCGAAAAGCGGGGCACCGACACCGTGGCGACCCTGGAGGACGTCTTCCGTGACGTCGCCGGCAGCGGACTCGAAGACGAGGGAGGGGATTTCCGCGATGTCCGAAGCACCCGCCGCACCGCGAACCGTGTCGGCTGACATCGGTCTGCTGCTGAAGCCGCCGCAGCCCCGCGCGGGCTGGCGGCTGCTGCCCGCCCGGGTCGTGGCGATGTGCGCCGTCGAGCTCCAGAAGCTCCGCCACGACCGCACCGAGCTCTACACCCGCGCGGTCCAGCCCGCCCTGTGGCTGCTGATCTTCGGCCAGACCTTCACCCGCATCAAGGCGATCCCCACCCACGGCCTCCCCTACATCGACTACCTGGCGCCCGGCATCATCGCCCAGTCGGCGATGTTCATCGCGATCTTCTACGGCATCCAGATCATCTGGGAGCGGGACGCGGGCATCCTCAACAAGCTCCTGGTCACGCCCACCCCGCGCTCGGCACTGACCACCGGGAAGGCCTTCGCGGCCGGCGTGAAATCGCTGATCCAGGCCGTCGTCGTCATCGTCATCGCCGCCCTGCTCGGGGTGTCCCTGACCTGGAACCCGCTCAAGCTCCTCGGCGTCGGCGCGATCGTGATCCTCGGCTCGGCGTTCTTCTCCTGCCTGTCGATGACCATCGCCGGCATCGTGCTCAGCAGGGACCGCCTGATGGGCATCGGGCAGGCCATCACCATGCCGCTCTTCTTCGGCTCCAACGCCCTGTACCCGCTGTCCGTCATGCCGGGCTGGCTCCAGGCCGTCAGCAAGGTGAACCCGCTCAGCTACGAAGTCGACGCCCTGCGCGGCCTCCTCCTCGGCACTCCCGCCCATCTCTCGCTGGACTTCGCGGTGCTCGCCGTGGCCGCCGCGCTCGGCATCACCGCAGCCTCCTCGCTCCTCGGCCGGCTGGCCCGTTGATCATGCGCGGGGAACGTGATGTGCGGCACGCCCGCGGAAGGGATTTTCCGGCCGCTTGGCGGATTCTTCCTGCGCACGGCTTGATCAGCGATCAAAGGGGATGAATTCCCTGGCCACAGCGCATTCTGCTCATTTGACAGTGCATTGTGCACACAGATAGGAAGCAGCTCTCTGAGGTCGAAGAGGTGCACTGTGTACGAGCCGAACGTGGTCGGGGACTGGCAGGAGTACGACGAGCATGCCGGTCTGCGTGTCCGCGTCCACCGTCTGGAGGCGGCCGAGCCGCCGCGGGGACGCGACGACGCCGCCGAAGGGCTCACCTATTTCAGCGTCCGTGTGACCGTCGAGAACCGCGGCGCCCTGCATCCGACGGTCCATCTGGAGGACGGTCAGATCGACGTGCGGATCGGCCCCGACGGCGAGAGCGCCTTCATCGACTGGCGCAACTCGCAGTTCATCGAGGGCTTCGACGTCTACCCGCTGCGCCGCGTCACCGCCGTGGTGTTCGCGGCGGGACCGGAGGCGAGCCTCGGCCAGATCGACGTGCAGATCCAGTTGCGGGTCGACGACGACTGGGCCGACCGCCGGCTGTGGGCGGGCGGCATCGGACTCGACGAGCGGACCGCGCACCCGGGCGTGGGCCGCGAGGGCCTGGCCTGCCAGGTCAGCAACTTTCTGCGGGACCAGGCCGAAGAGGGCACCGCCTGATCCCGCCCCTGGGTCAGTGCGGGATGCCGTCGATGATCTCGCGGGCACCCTGACGCAGCAGCGCTACCGCTACCGAGGTGCCCAGCGTGGCCGGATCGAGCCGGCCCGCCCACTCGTGGGCGTTCAGCCGGGTCTTGCCGTCCGGGGTGAACACACAGGCCCGCAGGGACAGTTCGTCACCGTGGTCCACGCGCGCGTACCCCGCGATCGGGCTGTTGCAGTGGCCCTGGAGGACGTGCAGGAACATCCGCTCGGCGGTCGCCTCCCGGTAGGTGTCCGGGTCGCCCAGCGCGCTGACAGCGTCGATCAGCTCGGTGTCGCCCTCCCGGCACTGCAGCGCGAGGATGCCCGCGCCGATCGGCGGCATCATCGTCTCGGGGGAGAGGACCTCGCTGATCACGTCCTGGCGGCCGATGCGTTCCAGACCGGCCACGGCGAGCAGCAGCGCGTCCGCCTCACCCGCCTCCAGCTTCGCCAGCCGCCGGTTGGCGTTGCCGCGGAAGGGCACGCACTCCAGGTGCGGGTGGGTGGCGGCCAGCTGGGCCACCCGGCGCACCGAGGAGGTGCCGACCCGGGTCCCCTCCGGAAGCTCGTCCAGGGTGAGGCCGCCCGGGTGGATCAGGGCGTCGCGGATGTCGTCCCGCTTCAGGAACGCGGCGAACGCGGTGCCCGCTGGGAGCGGCCGGTCGGCGGGCACGTCCTTGACGCAGTGCACCGCGAGATCGGCCTGGCCGGCCAGCAGTGCGGCGTCGACCTCCTTGGTGAACGCGCCCTTGCCCTCGACCTTGGACAGGTCGCCCATCCACTTGTCACCGGTCGTTCTCACCGGGACGACCTCGGTGCGCACGCCGGGGTACAGGGCTGTCAACTCGCTGCGCACGCGCTCCACTTGGGCCAGTGCCATCGGCGAGTCACGGGAGACGACACGGATCAGTTCCGGGAGGGACATGCGGGACATGATAGTCCCTGTCAAGGGTCGGTGTTTGACGCTCGGGGAGGAACGGGTAGGGAGTAGCGCACCTTTTGCCTGGCACGGGCGCCGATCCGGTCGTAGAACCGGATCGCACCGTCGTTCCAGGTGGGCGTCTGCCATTGCACCTCGCCGAGGCCCAGCGCACGGGCCTCGGCGATCACGGCGTCCATGAGCAGCACGCCGAGTCCGAGACCGCGGTGCCCGGGAAGCAGGAACAGGCAGTCCATGTGCAGGTACTCGCGGCCCTCCCAGGTGGAGAGTTCGGGTGCGCAGGTGGCGTAGCCCACGAGTTCGCCGTCCGGGAGTTCGGCCACCAGGCAGCGCAGGCGGGGCGCGGGGGTGTCGAAGAGGAGCGCGGCCAGTCTGGCGGGCAGGTCGTCCGAGGGCGGCGCCGCCTGTTCGTACTCCGCGTGCCGGGCGGCGAGTTCGGCGACCGCGGGGAGATCGGCGCGCTCGGCGCGCCGGACGAGGGGAGCGTCGCTCATCGGACGTCACCCGTCACGGTGTCCGCACCCCAGGCCGTGAGACGGTCGGCGAGCGACCCGGTGCCGTCCAGGACGTGCCGCGAGTACGCGTCCCGCTCGTGCGCGAGTACGGCGGCCTCCCACACACAGGGCGAGAGCCCCGCCCGGCCGGGCCGCAGCGCGTCGGGCTCGCCCACCGGCCCGGTGAAGATCGCCAGGTCCGCCATGTCGCCCTCGATCCAGCTGTGCACCAGGACGTAGTCGCCGTCGCCGCCCGCGTGCACGATCAGGACGGCCAGGCCCAGGGAGCCCCGCAGCGGGCCGAGTTCGAGCTGCCGCGCGGCGATCCGCAGCCCGGCCTCGGCGTCCTTGGCCGACACGGTACGGCCGGGCGCCTCCAGCGCGTAGACCTTCACCAGGTGCCCTGCGGCCTCCCTGAGGCCCAACGGCCGGGCGGGACGGGCGTGGTGGCTGCCGGCGAGGGCGAGCAGGGCCTCGGTACCGACCGCCGCGGGCAGTTCCTCGTGAAGATCCATCCGGCCATCATCGGACGCCGGACTCCGGCCCGTCCACCGTCTCCCGCGCGACGACGGTGTCCGGCCGGGACAGCACCACCAGTGCCACCGCCGTGAGCACCCCGCCGGCCAGGAACGTGCCGCGTGTCCCGGTCAGCGGCAGCAGCACCCCACCGAGCAGGGCGCCGGCGGCCACGCCCCCGTTGAACGCCGCCGAGTTGGCCGCCAGGGCCGTCTCGGTGCGGCCCGGGGCGACCCGCAGCACCTGGCTCTGCGTCGCCATGAACGTCGGTGCCACCGAGGCCCCCAGCAGCATGAGCAGCACGACGGTCGCCACCTGGCTGCTGCCGGCCGCGTACAGTCCGACCAGTGCCACGGCCTGGCCGGCGACCGGCACGGTCAGCGTGGCCCGCGGGTACCGGTCCAGCAGCCGTCCGGCCACGGTGACCCCGCCCAGCGCCGCCGCCCCGAACGCCATGAGCACGGCGCTCACCGCGTCCCGGCCGAACCCGCTCACCTCGTCCAGGAAGGCCACGACGTAGGTGAACCCGGTGAACGCCCCCGTCACCGAGAGCGCGGTGGTGGCGAGCACGACCGCGAACCGGCGCCGGTCCGGCGCGGTCCCGTACGCCGCATGCCCCTCTTGCGGACGCGAGGTCGGCAGCAGCACGGCCACCGCGACCAGCGATACGACGGCGAGGGCGCCCAGCACCCCGAACGGCGCCCGCCAGCCGCTGTGACCGCCCAGCCACGTCCCCGCCGGCACCCCGGCCACCGTGGCCAGCGAACCGCCCACCGACAGCAGCCCGATGATCCGGCCGCGCCGTTCGGGCGGGAACAGGCCGACCGCGACCGGGCCCATCACCGCCCAGAACAGCGCCTGGGCCAGCGCGGTCGCCACCCGGGCGGCCAGCAGCAGACCGTACGACACGGTGGCGAGCGCCGAGACCCAGCCGGCCACCGCGAGCACCGCGAGCAGACCGGTCATCAGATACCGGCGCGGCACGGACCGGCTGACGTGCGCCAGCGGAAGCGAGGCGATGGCCACCGCCAGGCCGTAGCCGGTGACCAGCGCGCCCACCGAGGTGAGCGAGACCCGCAGATCGTCCGCCATCAGGGACAGCAGACCCACCGGGAGGTTCTCGGTGGTGTTGAAGGTGAACGCCGCCAGCATCAGCGCCGTGACGACGGCGGCACTGCGCCAGGGGGCCGGACGTACGCTGCCCATCCAACTGCCTTTCCGGGGTGGGGAAGAGGGACGGCAAGCGTGCTGGGCCGACGCGCACCGGCTCTACTCTTTCGGTCCAGGACGAATCACCGACCGCCCACGGGAGGCCGCCTTGGCGCTGACCCTGCGTTTGGGGACCGACGACCTCAGTCGGTGCCGGTTCGCGGTCTCCCCGCTGTGCCAGACCCACGAGGCGCTGCGCATGCTGCGCCGCTCCGCCAGGCACGGCTACCACCGGGCCTGGCTGCGCCGCGCCGCGCCCGCCGTGACCGGGCTCGACCTGTCCCCGCTGTGGCTGTTCATCCCGCCGGTCGGCGGCTACACCCCCGACTTCCTGGGGCCGCCGCCCGAGGAGCCGTACCCCCGCTTCGAGGACGAGCTGGCCCGCGTACGCGCCACCGACCCCGCCCTCGCCCGCACCGAGATGGCCCGTTCGCTCGCCTGCACGCCGGGGCTCGCCGAGTCGGCGCGGGGCCGGGCCGCGCTCGACTACCCGGCCGCCACCGTGCGGCGCCTCGCCGACCTCACCGAGCAGGCCTGGCGGACACTGGTAGCCCCGGACTGGGCACGTCATCGGGCCGTGCTGGAGGCCGACATCGCGCACCGCTCCCGGCAGGTGGCGGACGCCGGGCTCGACGCGTTGTTCACCGGTCTGCACCCGGACGTCGACTGGGCCGGCGGAAGCCTCACCCTTCCCGTGCGGGGCGACCTCGAGGACGCCCAACACGCCGACGGGCGAGGCGTGCTGCTCATGCCGAGTGTGTTCGTGTGGCCGGACGTGGTGAGCGGCTTCGCGCGGCCCTGGCAGCCGACGGTCATCTATCCGGCGCGCGGCATGGGCGCACTGCACGGCGACGGGGTGCCGCGCCCGTCGCAGGCGCTCGCGCGGCTGCTGGGGCGGCAGCGTGCCGCGGTTCTGGCGGGGCTCGGGGACCCGGCCTCGACGACCGACCTGGCCCGCCGGCACGGCCTCGCCCCCTCGACCGTCTCCGCCCACCTGGCGGTCCTGCGCGAGGCGGGCCTGCTCGGCTCGCGCAGGCAGGGCCACCGGGTGCTGTACGGGCGGACAGCGCTCGGTGACGCGGTGGTGGCGGGCGCCTGACCGTCCGGCGGTCCGGGCCGGCTGCCGAGCGCGGCGGGTCCGGCCACAGGCTCAGGCGAGCGGCTCGCTGAGTTCGACCGAGCGCAGGGCTGCCGCCAGGGCCTGCTCGTCGCCGATGTCCAGGGCCGTGTCGGTGAGCTTGATGACGTGTTCGTCGCCGTGGGCGAGGGCTCGTTCCACGACCTCTTCCGCGGTGAGGCGCGCGGGAGGGACGTAGGCGACCGGTGCCGGCGGCGCGTACATCGCCGTGACCGCCGCCGACGCCGTCCACGCCGCGTGCAGGCTCGGCACCCACTGGTCGCGGGGCAGGGAGTCCAGGGTCCGCAGCACGGCGTTGGGGGCCGTGGCCGCGTGCACGAGCATGGTCGGCTCGCCGTGGCCGTGGGTGGCGTAGCGGTGGGTCGTGGCGCGCACGAGCTCGGTGAGCCGCTCCTTCGCGGTGTCCGGGTCGGTGACGCCGTGCGCCCACACGGGCAGGCGGCGTACGGCGGCCAGGCGGTTCCGGAACCCCAGGTGCCCCGGCTCGATGGCCGGCACCGCTGCCAGGGCGTCCACGGCGGTCGGCGCACCCGGCAGCTCCACGAACCCGGTCACGGGCTGGTGCCGTGCCGCCCAGTAGCCCAGCGCGTGCGCGAGTTCGGTGAGCCGGGGCGCGTTCTCCTGGGCCTCCAGGGCGCGGACGGCGTGGCCGACCCGGATGACCGTGTGCGTGGCACCGCCGTACACGCCCGGCAGCAGGCGCGGCCACCACTCGGCGAGGACGCCCTTCCAGGGGCGCTCGGCGAGCGTACGCGAGAAATAGTCGGTCCAGTCCGCCATCCGGCGCGGATCACCCAGTGCCGAGGGCCAGTTGTCGTCCGTCACGGGGGCGGTGCGGTCGGGGAAGTCCTCCAGCTTGTCCCGGTACAGGTCCAGCCACCGGTGCACCGAGCCGGCCTGTCCGTGCGCGGCGAGCGCCTCGACCACCATGGGGGCGTGGTTGCTCAGCCAGCCCTCGCGCTCCGGGCCGGACGCGTGGACGCGGTCCAGGGCCTCTTCGAGGTACCCGCTCGTGCAGCTCGTATCGGTCGTGTCCATGAACAGGACGCTATGCCGGGGCGGTTCGGCGGGGATCGGGCGCGGGACGGAATCCGGCGGTGCCCGGAGTCCTAGGTCCCGCGCCCTACGGCGCCCGGGAGCGTGGCCGGGTCAGGCGTTGGGGTCGAAGGAGATCCCCGACGGCTTCGCCGACGACAGGTGCGCGGCGAAGTTGGCGTCCTTGAGACCGAAGTTGGCGCTGCCGAAGTCGTACGCGCTCAACTTGTCGCGCAGAGCCGTCGACGGGTAGCCGTTCCAGCCGACCAGCGGCGGGTACTGCCAGGTGCCCTTGGCGTTCTCCGGGGGCTCGTCACCCGAGTTGGCCAGCCGGAAGCAGTGCGTGCTGATGCCGTCCTTGTGGTAGACGATCTTCGCGTGCGTGCCGTCGAAGCGGACGCCGGAGGCCGCGCTGACCGTGAACGAGCCGTGGTTGGACGTCGACACGTACTGGACCGCGCCGTTCTGCACCCAGATGACGACGTGCTCCCAGTCGTTGCGGTGCCCGCCGATGCCGCTGTTGGCTATTGCCTGGTCCTTCTCGAAGTACAGGCCGTACAGGTAGGCGCACCAGCCGTTGTCGCACTTGTAGCGCGAGTACGTGTTGGTGTTGTCGAGGTCCGAGGCGTCATGACAGCCCCCGCTGAGCGAACCCGTCGGGTTCAGGCCGCCGTTGATGGTGCCGTCGGGGCCGATGGCGGGCGTCGAGTAGCAGCCGTCGGTGTCGTAGTCGAAGGCCGGCTGGTAGGTGTACTCGGTGCTCTCGGCGTTGGCGGGCAGCGCCTTGGGCGGGGCGGCGAACGCGACGGAAGGAAAGGCGACGACGAGCGCGGCGGCGCCTGCCAGACCGGTGAACCACCTCGTGCGGTGCCTCTTGAACGACGGTGACGCCACTGCGTCCTCCTCGGGGTCCGGGCGCAGCCCAACGGCTGTGGGGTTACTGGGTAGTTCAGCTTCCCGGCTTTCCATGTCCGCGCCAAGTTGGTGAAGGCATCGCTCCGGTTACGGCTTGCCCAACACCGGGATCATGGAGGCGCGTCGGGGAGATCGGCCGAGGAGTCCTCCGGCGCGAGATCGGGCCGCAGCCGCAGCCAGGACGGCTGACGCAGCAACCCCGCCCGGGTACGGGTGCTGTAGCGGACCTCGCCCACCAGCCGGGGCAGCACCCAGTGCGCACCCGGGACGCGCGGCACGGGATCGAAGGGGCACACGTCCGTCGCCGCGGACGCCAACAGCGAGGCGAGCTCCGTCCGTTCCGTCTCGCTCCAGCCGGTGCCCACATTGCCGACGTAGCGCAGCCGCCCTCCGTCCCGCTGTCCGACCAGCACCGCGCCCGGCAGGCCGGTGAGCCGGCCCTTGCCGGGCAGCCAGCCGCCCACGAGGACGTCCTCGCTGCGCATGTTGCGGATCTTGATCCAGGCGCGGGAGCGCACTCCGGGTTCGTACACCGAGTCGAGCCGCTTGCAGACCAGGCCCTCCAGACCGTGTTCACGGGTGGCGCGCAGGGCCTGCTCGCCGTGACCGACGAGGGCGCCGGGCGTGGACCAGTGCGGCCCGGAGAGCTCAAGCTCCTCCAGTCGCGCCCGCCGCTGCGTGTAGGGAAGGGTGAGGAGCGAGCGCCGGCCCAGGTGCATCAGGTCGAACAGCACGAGGTGGACGGGCGCTTCGGCCGCCCGGCGTGCGGCTCTGGCCGGGGCGTGCGCCAACTGCATGCGCGGTTGCAGCAACTGGAAGTCCGCGCGGCCCTGTTCGTCCAGCGCCAGGATCTCCCCGTCGAGCACCGCGGGTGTGGTGCCGAGCGCAGCGCCCAGTGACCGCAGTTCGGGATAGGCGCCGGTGATCTCCTCGCCGGACCGGGCGCGCAGCACCACGTCGCCGTTCCCGGCGAGGTAGGCCACCACCCGCTGGCCGTCCTGCTTGGTCTCGTAGGCCCAGCGCGCGTCCTGGGAGGCGGGCGGCAGGGTGCCGGGGGTGGCGAGCATGGGCGGGATCAGCGGGAGGGTCACGGGTCAGTTGTCGACACGGGCACCGGCCGCCACGCGCCCCGCACACCGGTTTCCCCTGAACGGGCGCCGCCCGGGTGCCTTCCGCGCGGAACTCCAGGGTGAGGTTCCCGATCGCGAGGGCTGTGAGGAGATGGGTCAGATGATGCCGCCGTTGGCCCGCAGCACTTGGCCGTTGACCCAGTGACCGGCCGGGCTCACCAGGAACGACACGACGTTGGCGATGTCCTTCGGCGTCCCGAGCCGCTCCAGCGGGGGCTGGGCCGCCAGGCTGGCGACGGTCTCCTCGTCCTTGCCGTCGAGGAAGAGGTCGGTCGCTGTCGGCCCGGGGGCCACGGCGTTGACGGTGACGTCACGGCCGCGGAGCTCGCGGGCGAGGATCAGGGTCACGGCCTCGACCGCGCCCTTGCTGGCCGCGTAGGCGCCGTACCCGGGGGAGGCGAGCCCGACGACCGAGCTGGAGAGGTTGACGAGCGCACCGCCCGGGCGCAGTCGGCGGGCGGCCTGCTGGTCGACGGCGAAGGTGCCGCGGATGTTGGTGCGGTACAGGGCGTCGAGCTCGGCGAGGTCGAGCTCCGCGATCGGGGCCAGCGGCATCCGGCCCGCGGAGTGGACCACCACGTCGACACCGCCGTACGTGGCCTCCGCCACGTCGAACACGGCGGCGACCTCGGTCTCGTCGGCGACGTCCGCGCGGGCGGCGCGGGCGGTGCCGCCCGCCTTCTCGATGGCGTGCACGGCCTCGTCGGCGGCGTCCTTGTTGCCCGCGTACCCGACGACGACCGCGAACCCGTCCGCGGCGAGTCGCTGGGCGATCTGCCGTCCGATGCCGCGCGATCCGCCGGTCACGATCGCGACACGCTGGTCCGTCCGGGGCTGAGTGGTCATGACTGCATCCTTTGTCAGCACTGCTGCTGTTAGCGTTGCTACGATTGTTTCGTATCGAAGATAACACGGGATCGTAGCGACGGTAACCCCCGACTCGTATCGATGCTACGAATGGCGTACGGTGGGGGCATGGACGCGAGGGAAAAGATCCTGGAAGCGGCCACCGAGCTGCTGGCCGGTGCGTCGGCCGCCGATGTCTCCACGCGCGCGGTGTGCGAGAAGGCCGGGGTGGGCGCGCCGATGCTCTACCGGCTCTTCGGCGACAAGGCCGGCCTGCTGGCCGCCGTGGTCGACCGGGGATTCGAGCGGTACCTCGCGTCCAAGCGGGCGGCGCGGCCGAGCGAGGATCCCGTCGAGGACCTGAAGAGCGGCTGGGACAACCACATGCGCTTCGCGCTGGAGCACCCCAGCCACTACCGCCTGATGTACTCGCCCGAGCTGACCGTGCCACCCGCAGCGGCCCGCGAGGCGCACGACCTGCTGCACGGGATCCTCGAACGCTGCGCGGCCGCAGGGCGGCTGACGGTGCCGCCCGCGCTGGCCACGCAGATGATCATGTCCGCCAACGTCGGGGCGGCCCTGTCGATGCTGACCAGGCCCGAGCAGTACGCGGACCCGACGTTCTCGCAGCGGCTGCGCGACGCGGTGCTGGACTCGGTGACCCGGCGCGCCGACACCGACGCACCGCGCAAGGACGACTCGGTGCCCGTCGCGGCCGCCACCCTCGCGGCCCGGCTGCGTGCCGACCTGCCGGCGACGCTCACGACGGCCGAGTCGGCCCTGCTCCAGCAGTGGCTGCGGGAACTCTCCGAGAGATGAGGGATCAGCGTTCCTCGGGCGGCAGCGCCTGCACCAGACCCGACTGATAGGCCATCACGACGAGCTGGGCGCGGTCCCGGGCGCCGAGCTTGGTCATCGCGCGGTGGACGTGGGTGCGCACCGTCAGGGGGCTGACGAAGAGCTTCTCGGCGATCTTCTCGTTGGAGTGCCCCTCGGCGACCCACGCCATGACCTCGCGTTCCCGGCCGGTGAGACCGGTCAGGTCGTCGGCGGCGGCGAGGCGGGTGCCGAGTCCCGGGGCCGCGAGGAAGCGGGTGATCAGGGTGCGGGTGGCGCCGGGGGAGAGCAGGGAGTCACCGGCAGCCACGGTGCGGATGCCGGAGAGCAGGGCCTCCGCGGTGACGTCCTTGCCGAGGAAACCGCTGGCCCCGGACCGCAGCGCCTGCGCGACGTACTCGTCGATCTCGAACGTGGTCAGGATCAGCACCCGCGTGTCCGACAGCTCCGGATCCGCGCAGATCACGGAGGTGGCGGCCAGGCCGTCGGTGCCCGGCATGCGGATGTCCATCAGGATCACGTCGGGACGGTGGACGCGCGCCAGGTCGACCGCCGCGGCACCGTCGGTGGCCTCCGCGACCACCTCCATGTCGTCACACGAGTCGATGAGGATCCGGAAGGTGGCCCGCAGCAGAGCCTGGTCGTCGGCGAGCAGTACGCGGATGGTCATGGGGTCCGTTCCTGGCGTTCCGGGACAGCGGGGGCGAGGGGGAGCCGGGGGCGCCCCGCCGGGTCCGGCCGGTCGGCGCCGGGGTGGTCCTCCCCGCTGTACGGCAGCCCGGGCAACCGGAGCCCGGTCGTCAGGGCGACGACCGTACGGACATGATCGTCGGCGTAGCGCCGCAAGGGGATGCTCATGGGCTCTCCGGTCGTCCTGGAACCATGGTGGCCGAGGTGCGCCGGGTGCGGCCGCCGCGACCCGTCCCGGCCGAGTGGGTCACGCGTCCCCACCTTCACGGTCCGGGTCGCCAGTCTTCCCGAACGGAGTCCGTTCGTCGTCGTACCACCGCCGACATTCGCGTCTACTGAGAACGCAGTACATGCCGGGGGCCGGATCCTCCCTGGGCAGGACCTGACGGCCGCCGGGCGGCGGCCGTCAGGTCGGGAGCGTCAGCGTCCGGACGCGGTACCGGCCGACGTCTCCGCGGCCGGTGCCGAGGCCGCAGCCGGGACCGCGGCGCGCGGGCGCGGGATGAAGGAGGCGAGGGCGAAGGCGAGGAGCGCGGCACCCGCGCCGAGCGCCATGACGGTCTTGAAGCCGTTCTCGGAGGGCAGCGCGTAGCCACCCAGATCGATGGTCATCTGGGCCAGTACGACACCGGCGAGGGCGCTCGCCGTCGACGTGCCGATGGACCGCATCAGCGTGTTGAGGCTGTTGGCGGCCGCCGTCTCGGAGGCGGGCACGGCGCCCATGATGAGGGCGGGCATGGAGCCGTACGTGAACCCGATGCCGGCGCCGATCACGCAGGACACCAGCACCAGGTGCCAGACCGCGGACATCAGCACGATGTTCAGCCCGTAGCCGGCGGCCACGATCAGCGCGCCGATCATGAGCGTGACCTTCGGACCCTTGGCCTTGGAGACGGCCGCGGAGACCGGCGCCAGGGCCATCATCACCAGGCCGGACGGGGCCATGACCAGGCCGGCGGTCAGCAGGGACCTGCCCAGGCCGTAGCCCGTCTGGGTGGGCAGCTGGAGCAGCTGCGGCAGTACCAGCGACATCGCGAACATCGAGAAGCCGATCGCGATCGACGCGAGGTTGGTGAAGAGCACCTGGCGGCGGGCGGTGGTGCGCAGGTCGACCAGTGGCTGGGCGGTGCGCAGTTCGAAGAAGCCCCAGGCCAGCAAAATGATCACGGCGGCGACGAACAGGCCGAGCGTGGTGCCGCTGGTCCATCCCCAGTCGGCGCCCTTGGAGACGGCGAGCAGCAGGGAGACCAGTCCTGCGGCCATCCCGACCGCGCCGACCGCGTCGAAGCGGCCGCCGGTGCGCACCTGCGACTCCGGCACGAACGCGAGAACCAGGACCAGGGCGATCGCGCCCATCGCGGCCGAGGCCCAGAACAGGACGTGCCAGTCGAAGTTGTCCGCGATCAGCGCGGCGGTCGGCAGGCCCAGGGCGCCGCCGACGCCGAGGGAGGCGCTCATCAGCGCGGTCGCACCCGCCAGGCGCTCGGCGGGCAGTTCGTCGCGCATGATGCTGATGCCGAGCGGGATGACACCTGAGGACAGGCCCTGCAGGGCGCGGCCGACGATCATCGGGACCAGGGCGTCGCTGAGTCCGCAGACCACCGATCCGACCACCAGCATCACGACGCTGACCAACAGCATCCGGCGCTTGCCGAACATGTCGCCGAGCCGCCCGACGACCGGGGTGGCGACCGCTGCCGCGAGCAGGGTGGCGGTGACCGCCCATGCGGTGTCCGAGGCCGGGGCGTCGAGCAGCCTGGGCAGCTCCGGCACGATCGGGATCACCAGGGTCTGCATCAACGAGACGACGATTCCGGCGAAGGCCAGCACCGCCACCACGGCGTTCGGACGCGGCGGGGCCACGGCACCCGGGTCGGTGGAGCCGGCGGGAGCGTCGGACATGGAAGGGCCTCCAAGGGGAGCGGGGCGGGTTCCGGGATAAATTAAGTCAGGTGATTGACTTAGAGTACTGGGTGCGGCTGTCGTGGTCGTGCGGTGGCCGCCGGGGGTGGCGAGGAGGGGGTCGGTCCTGGAGCGCGAGGCGCCCGTGCCGAGCCGCTGCGAGAAGGGCGGCGCTCGCGTGCGTTGTCCCGCGCGCCGTTCCCGACCTGCTGTTGCGTAGGCTTCCGGCACTGGAACTCGCCGCACCGCCGGCGGACCTCAGGCGGCTCGAGGGACTGGCCGTCGGAGGGTTCTGCGAAGTCCCGGTGCGGTGGTGAGCATGGCGGGCAGGACGGTACGCGAGGAACAGGTCAGCGCGACCCGGGAGCTGATCCTGACCGCGGCCGAGCGCCTCTTCGCCGAGCGCGGTGTCCTCGCGGTGTCCAACCGGCAGGTCAGCGAGGCCGCGGGGCAGGGCAACAACGCCGCGGTCGGTTACCACTTCGGCACCAAGGCCGACCTGGTCCGGGCGATCGCCCGCAAGCACCAGGTCCGTGTCGAGTCGATCCGCGCCCGGCTGCTGGCCGGGGCCCGCGGCTCCACGGACGTACGCGACTGGGTGGACTGCCTGGTCCGGCCCGTGCTCGAACATCTCGCGGAGCTGGGCAGCCCCACGTGGTTCGCCCGGTTCTGCGCACAGGTCATGACCGACCCGGTGCTCCAGCAGATCATGGTCGAGGAGTCCATGACCTCGCCCTCGCTCCAGCAGATCGTCGAGGGCCTGAACCGCTGTCTGCCCGAACTGCCCGCCGACGTCCGCGCCGAGCGCGGCGAGATGGCCCGCCATCTGATCGTGCACATGGCCGCCGACCGCGAACGGGCCCTCGCCGACAACACCCCGACGCCCCGTGCCAGCTGGCACGACGCCGCCACCGGACTCGGTGACGTCGTGGTCGCCATGTGGACGGCTCCGGTCACTCCGACCGGAGCGTGACGGCGTTACTCGAGTGGGGCAATGAGGCCGCTGGGGTGAGGGGAGTGCCCTCCCCGCGAACGGACCCTCTCCATGCACGGCACGTCCAGCGACAGGCCCGCCGTCGCCCGTGGTGCCGGTTCGCGCCTCCTGGCTGCAGGACGTGGCTGAACTGGGCGCTGCCGGGCCGGCGTTGGCCGCCGTCGGCTGGATCGGAGGGTGCCGTGGCGGCACGCTGAACTACCGCGATCCCTCTCCTGCGCCATCGACGACGAGACCGCGGAGGTCGTACCGGCCGGCACCCGCCGAGCCTCATCCCGCGGGGACGAGCCGCTCGGCCGGAGTGGGTTCACGCAGCCCGCGCAGCAGCAGGCCGCCCAGCGCGGGCAGGACGATCAGCGGCACCAGGGCGGTCCGCAGGGACGCGGTGTCGGCCAGAGCTCCCAGCGCCGGGGCGGCCAGCCCGCCGACGCTCACCGTCAGACCCAGCGTCACGCCGCTCGCCGCGCTCAGCCGACTCTTCCGCACCGAGTTCGGCATGACCTTCCCGCAGTGGCGCACCCAGTCACGCCTCTACCACGCCCTGCGCATGCTCGCCGACGACGTCCCCGTGACGACCGTGGCCCACCGCTGCGGCTGGTCCTCCGCGAGCGCCTTCATCGACGTCTTCCGCCGCTCCTTCGGCTGCACCCCGGGCACCCACAACCGCTGCTCCCCGTAACGACGGAGCCCGCCGAAGGAGGTACCCGTACCGTCCAGTAATGTGCGCGGCAGCCCCCCCGAAGGAGGAACCGTGCCACGGTCCCCACGCTCGCCCCTGCTGCTCGCCGGTCTGCTGGCCACCGGGGGTGTCGCCCACTTCGCCGCGCCACGCTCGTTCGACGCGACCATCCCGAAGGCCCTGCCCGGCAAGCCCCGGACCTGGACCTACGCGAGCGGTGCCGTGGAGCTCGCGCTCGCCGCCGGTCTGGCGCTGCCCAGGACCCGGCGCACCGCCGCGCTCGCCACCGCCGCCTTCTTCGTCGGGGTGTTCCCCGCCAACGTCAAGATGGCCGTCGACTGGCGCCACCGCCCGACCCCCCAGAAGGCGGCCGCCCTCGGACGGCTGCCGCTGCAACTGCCGCTCGTGCTGTGGGCACGCGGTATCGCGAAGAACGGGGAGGGCCGGGCATGAGCAAGGCACCGGAGACCGGCGACACCGTCGAGGACTTCGAGCTCCCCGACGAGACCGGCACCAGCCGCAAGCTGTCCGAACTGCTCGCCGACGGCCCCGTCGTCCTCTTCTTCTACCCCGCCGCCCTGACCGCCGGCTGCACCGCGGAGGCCTGCCACTTCCGCGACCTGGCCGCCGAGTTCGCCGCCGCCGGCGCGCAGCCGGTCGGCGTCAGCGGCGACACCGTCGAACGCCAGCAGGAGTTCGCCGGACAACACACCCTCGGCATGCCCCTCCTGTCCGACGCCGACGGCAAGGTACGCGAGCTGTTCGGCGTCAAGCGGGGCTTCTCCCTGGCACCCACCAAGCGGGTCACCTTCGTCATCGCCGAGGACCGCACCGTGCTGGAGGTCGTCCGCAGCGAACTGCGCATGAACACCCACGCCGACCGCGCCCTCGCCGCTCTCCGCGAACGCGGAAAGTGACGGCCTGAGGACGCAGAAGACCCGCAGTCCCCCGTTTCGGTTGAACCGGCCGGGCAAAAGAACGATCCTGAACAAATGGTGCACGGCTCTGCTGCGGCGATCGTCGATACCCGGGGTGTGGTGCGGGGCTGGAGCGAGGGCGCCCGCGAACTGACGGGATACCCGGCCGACGAGGTGGTGGGCCGCCCGGCCCGCGACCTGCTCACCGAGGCCCCGACCGCCGATGCCGTCGCGGATCTGGTCGGCACCGTCGTGCTGCGCCGCCGCGACGGCTCGTCCGTCGCGCTGCTGCTCAGCGCCTGTGCCGTGCTCGGTGAGGACGGCGAACCCTCCAGCTACATGATCACCGCCGAGGCCCCAGGGGGCTCCGAACCGACCCTGGCGGGTCAGGCCTTCCAGCAGGCGTCCCTGGCCATGTCGGTCTTCGACGCGCGTCAGCACTACCTGCGGCTGAACGACACGGCCTGCCGGATCATGGGCGTACCGCAGGAGGCGCTGCTGGGGCAGCACTTCCCGGAGAGCGTGGAGGACGCCCCGGCGCATCGCGGCTGGCTCGCGCATCTGCGACAGGTCGTCGACACAGGCCGTCCGGTTCGCTACGAGAGTTTCACCGGGGCTCCCGCGCTGAACCGGGAGCACGCCTGGACCACCGACATGTGGCCCCTGCGGGACGGCGACGGCGAGGTCCACGCGGTGGCCATCGCGTCGTTCGACAGCACCGAGCAGTACTGGGCCCGGCAGCGACTCCTCCTGCTCAACGAGGCCGCGGCCACCATCGGCACCACCCTCGACGTGGTACGCACCGCCGAGGAGCTCATCGAACTCCTCGTGCCCCGCTACGCCGACTTCGCCAGCGTCGACCTGCTCGAATGGGTCCTCGGCGCGGACGAACCGCATACCCTTCTGGAGGGCGACATCGCCCTGCGCCGCGTCGCCCACGGCTCCGCCCACGAAGGTACCCCCGAGGCCGCCGTCCACCTGGGTGCGGCAGACGTCTACCACGCTTCCTCCCCACCCGCGCGGGCGGTGCGGGAGGGCCGGGCCGCCGTCAGCCAGGCCGGTGAGCCCGACTTCATGCGCTGGGTCGCCGAGCGCAACTCCCGCGCCCCGGCCGGCCGCTCCTACCGCAAGGGCGTCCACTCCCTGCTCGCCGTGCCGCTCAGGGCCCGCGGCACCACCCTCGGGGTCGCGGTCGCCGTCCGTATCGCCCACCCCGACGACTTCGGCGACGACGACGCCGTCCTCGGCGAGGAACTCGCCAGCCGGGCCGCCGTCTGCATCGACAACGCCCGCCGCTTCGCCCGTGAGCGCACCACCGCCCTGGCCCTGCAGAACAGCCTGCTGCCGCGCGGCCTGCCCGGACAGGCCGTCGTCGAGGTGGCCCACCGCTATCTGCCCTGCGGCTCGATGGCCGGCGTCGGCGGCGACTGGTTCGATGTCATCCCGCTCTCCGGCAGCCGCGTCGCCCTCGTCGTCGGCGACGTCGTCGGACACGGCATCCCCTCCTCGGCGACCATGGGCCGCCTGTGCACGGCTGTCCGCACCCTCGCCGACGTCGACCTGCCGCCCGACGAGCTCCTCACCCACCTCGACGACCTGGTCACCCACCTCGCCTCGGACGACCGCGACGCCGAGGCCGCCGAACTGGGCGCCACCTGCCTCTACGCCGTCTACGACCCCGTCTCGCGCCGCCTCACCACGGCCGCCGCCGGCCACCCGCCGCCCGCCGTCGTCCTGCCCGACGGCACCGCGAGCCTCGTCCCGCTGAGCGCGGGGCCCCCGCTCGGCGTCGGCGGACTGCCCTTCGAGGCCACGGAGATCGAACTGCCCGAGGGAGCCGTCGTCGCCCTCTACACCGACGGGCTCATCGAGGACCGGGACCGCGACGTCGACCACGCCACCGAGGAACTGTGCCGCGCGCTCACCGCCCGGACCGACACCCTCGACGACCTGTGCGACACCGTCCTGAAGGCCGTACTGCCCGAAGAACCCGGCGACGACGTGGCCCTGCTGCTGGCCCGGACCCGGGCTCTCGGCGCGGACCGGGTCGCCACCTGGGACGTCGAACCCGACCCCGCGCACGTGGCCGCGACCCGGCAGGCCGCCATCGAGCAACTGACCGCCTGGGGACTGGAGGAAGCCTCCTTCGTCACCGAACTCGTCGTCAGCGAACTGGTCACCAACGCCATCCGCTACGGCGAACCGCCCATCCAGCTGCGCCTGATCCGGGACCGCACCCTCATCTGCGAGGTCTCCGACGGCAGTTCCACCTCACCGCACCTGCGGCGCGCCCACGCCTTCGACGAGGGCGGCCGCGGGCTGTTGCTGGTCGCCCAGCTCACCCAGCGCTGGGGGAGCAGGCAGACCGGCAGCGGCAAGACGATCTGGGCCGAGCAGTCCCTGGAACCGCCCGACCTCTGATCGCCGCGCTCACTGGAAGGAGCAGCCGGGGTTCGGCACGTCCTCCGAGTACGGCGAGCCGTGCGGGAGCGCGTACAGCACCTCCAGGACGAGCGGGGTGTCCCCTTCGTTGCGGCCGAGATGGACGTCGCCGGGGCCGCCCGGCTCGCGCACCACGGTGCCCTGCCGGTAGACGCCGTCACTGGCGCAGTCGGAGTGGTAGTGGCTGAGGGTGCCCTGCTTGACGTACCCGTAGACGGGTCCGTCGTGGTAGTGCCAACCGGTCGCCTGGCCCGGCGGGACGGTGATCTCCCTGAGGACGTAGTCGGTGTCGCCCACGGTCTTCTGGGCGATCAGCGTGCCGACCACACCGGGGCCCGGCGGGGTCGCCTGTGCGGTGCCGCCGGCGAAGACGGTGGCGGTGACGAGCGCGCCGGATATGGCGGTACGGAGCGCGATGCGCATACGGAAGGCCTCCTGGCTCATGAGCGTGAGCGACGACGTGTCGCGGTGGACGTCGCTGTGAACATAGAGGCCCGCACGGGTGGCCGGGGCGGTGTTCGGCGGATCTTCCCGCTCAGTTCTCCTCGGCGGCGACCTGTGCCAGGGTCCGGCCGGTCCGGACCGACCGCGCGCGGCGCGGATTCGGTGTGCCGTGTCCGCGCGCCCGGCCCTCGGCTGTCTTCACCAGCAGCCAGTTGTCCTCACGGAAGCGGGTGAGCGCGTACTGGCCGCGCAGCTTCGTCCCGTGCAGCCGGAACGTGGCATGCCCGCCCTCCAGCGACTCGGCGAAGTCGACGGGACGCCCCTGGCGGTCGTGGCTCAGGGGTTCGTAGGTGCCGCGGTCCCAGACGATCACCGTGCCGCCGCCGTACTCGCCCTCGGGGATCACGCCCTCGAAGTCCTCGTACTCCAGCGGATGGTCCTCCGTCGGCACCGCGAGGCGTTTGTCCTTGGGCACGTCGGAGGGGCCCTTCGGGATCGACCAGGACTTCAGCACGTCGCCGACCTGGAGCCGGAAGTCGAAGTGCATCGTGCTCGCGTCGTGGATCTGCACGACGAACCGGGGCGCGGCACCCGTGGGGGCCTGCCGCCCTTCCGGCTCACGGGTCCGTCCGAAGTCCCGCTTGCCGTGGTAGTCCCTCAGTCGCTCACTCACCTGGGCTCCTTTCGGAGCCTCCCGGGTACCCCTCCGGGTGTTCAGAACTCCTCGTGCACCTCCGGGTCCCCGCCGAGGCGCCGGTGCTCACGATCGCCGATCGCGGCCATCTCGGCCTCGCTCAGCTCGAAGCCGAACACGTCGAGGTTGGCGCGCTGCCGCTCGGGGTCGCCGGACTTCGGGATGGGCACGGCGCCGAGCTGGACGTGCCACCGCAGGATCACCTGGCCGGGCGTCACCCCGTGCGCGGCAGCGGCACTCGCCACGGCCGGGTCGTCCAGGAGGTCCGAGCCCCGGCCCAGCGGACTCCAGCTCTCGGTGACGATGCCCTTGCCGGCGTGGAAGGCTCGCAGCTCGTCCTGCGGGAGCAAGGGGTGCAGCTCGATCTGGTTGACGGACGGCAGGACCCCGGTCTCCTTCTCCAGCCGCTCGATGTGCGGGGGGTTGAAGTTGGAGACCCCGATCGACCGTACGAGGCCGTCCTCGCGGAGTTTGATCATTGCCTTCCACGAGTCGACGTACTTGTCGACGCGGGGGAGCGGCCAGTGGATCAGATACAGGTCCACGTACTCCAGGCCGAGACGGGCGCGGGACTCCTCGAAGGAGGCCAGGGTCTCCTCGTAGCCGTGATGCCGGCCGGGCAGCTTCGTCGTCACGAGGATCTCCTCGCGCGGGACGCCGGCGGCGGCCACACCGCGGCCGACACCGGTCTCGTTCCGGTAGTTCGTCGCCGTGTCCACGAGCCGGTAGCCGCTCTTGAGGGCGGCGGCGACGGCCCGCTCCGCCTCGGCGTCGTCCATCGGCCAGGTGCCCAGACCGAGGGCGGGGATCCTCGTACCGTCGTTGAGCGTGTGCGTCGGGATGCTGATCACGTGCGGACCTTCCCTTGACTGTGTCGTCCCCCCAGCCTCACGGATAGGGTGAGCAATGATCAACCGGACGGGCGGGGACGAGGTCGGCGGACGGCATGGACGGCACCGAGGAGAAGCGGTCGGCGGGATCAGGGCGCCCCACGTCACGGGACGTCGCCCGGCTCGCGGGCGTGTCGCACACCGCCGTCTCCTTCGTGTTCAACGGCCGCGCCGAAGGCAACCTCTCGCCCGCCACCCAGGAACGCATCCGGCAGGCCGCCACCCAGCTCGGCTACCGTCCCGACCCCGTCGCCCGCGGCCTGCGCAGCCGCCGTACGGCCGTGATCGGCCTGGTCACCGACGAGATCGCCTCCTCGCCCTTCGCCGGCCGGCTGCTGCGCGGCGCCATGGAGACGGCCTGGGACAGCGACCACCTGGTCCTCACCGTCGACTCCGGCGGCGACCGCGCCAAGGAGGACGCGGCCGTCGCCGAACTCCTCGACCGGCGCGTGGACGGGATCATCTACGCTGCCATGTCCCTGCGCCGCGTCCGCGTCCCCGAAGGACTGCACCGCACCCACTCGGTCCTCGCCAACTGCCTGCCCGACGACGACTCCCTGCCGTGCGTGGTCCCCGCCGAGCGGGCCGGCGGCCGTACGGCGGCCCGGTTGCTCCTGGACCAGGGGCACCGCAGGATCGCGCTGGTCGGGGGGGAGCAGGACATCGCCTCCGTCGAACGGCTCCGCGGCTTCAGGGACGCCCTGCGCGCGGAGGGCGTCAACCTGCCCAAGGAGTGGGTCGTGCGCACCGGCGGCGAGATCTCCAGCGGCTACCAGGGCGCGACCCGCCTGCTCGACGGTGTCCCCGCCGAGCAGCGCCCGACCGGGATCTTCTGCTACAACGACCGGGTCGCGGCGGGCGCCCTGCACTGCGCGGCACGTCTCGGCATCACGGTGCCCGGCGAACTGTCGGTGGTGGGCTACGACGACCAGGAGCACATGGCCGCCCACCTGTTCCCGCCCCTCACCACCGTCGCGCTTCCGCACCGGGAGATGGGAGAGACAGCCACCCGTCTCCTCCTCGACGCCATCGACAACGGCCGCACACCGCCCCCCACCGTGCGACGCCTCGCCTGCCCGGTGGTCGGCCGCGGCTCGGTGGGTCCGGCGCCGACGGTGTGAGGGCGGGAGGGGCACGCTGCCGCGAGAGCCGCGACTTGGAACGCGGTCCGTGAACACGGGGAACGTGGTCCGGCGCGGTGCCGCTCAGGTCCTGCGGACTGCCCGCCGGCGGTCGCCGGGGCCAGCTCCTCGCGGTGTCACGTCGGCCGGGCACGTGTCCCCGTCGGCCGGGGGATCCGTGGCGCGCTCATGCCCGAGACCGGTCCGGGCGCGCTTATGTCGTGTGGGCCCTCTGCCGGGCGGCGGGCCGGGGTGCAGCTCCTCGGTGTGTCAGTTCGGCCAAGCAGGTGTCCCGACCGCCGGGGGATCCGTGGCGCGCTCACGCCTTCGGCCGGTCCGGGCGCGCTCATGTCCTGCGGACTGCCCGCCGGGCGGTCGCCGGGGCCAGCTCCTCGCGGTGTCACGTCGGCCGGGCACGTGTCCCCGTCGGCCGGGGGATCCGTGGCGCGCTCACGCCCGAGACCGGTCCGGGCGCGCTCATGTCGTGCGGGCCCTCTGCCAGGCGGCGGCCCGGGCCGGCCGGTGCAGCTCATCGGTGGGCCGGGCAGGTGTCCTGGCCAGGGGATCCGTGGCGCGACCACCTCCACGAGCCGCTCGGGCGCGCTCATCCCGCACGCCCTCCCGGCCGGGTCCTCACTCCTCGGGGATGAGAGCCCGGCACTCCAGCTCGATGGCATCCCCCGACACGGTCAGCAAGGCGGTGTCGCCGGGGCGCCGGTACACCCGCTCGGTGACCATCGCCCGTTGCCCGGCGAAGAGTTCGAGGAGGGAGCCGTCGACCAGGACGCGCACGGTCAGAGGTCCTGAGGGGACTCGCACGACCAGCGGAGCGGATCCGTCGGGCCTCGACCGGGGCCACCCCGAGCGGTCGAGCGTCACGGTGCCCGCCGCGGGGTCGAGCCGCACCGTGAGCTCGGCCCCCGAGGCCGCCCGCAGCAGGCTCACGGTGGCGGGCGATCGTGCGGTCACCGTCAGGTCGTAGGCATCCGGGAGCGGTCCAGGACCCAACGGTTCGGCGGAGCGCAGCAGTTCGAGCTCCGTCGTCGGTGTCACCCGCAGTGAGCCGTCCTCGTGCACGTCCACGACTCGGGGTGCCGTGAGGACCCCGGCCCAGCCCGCCCGGTCGACGTCCCGCTGCGGACGTGCCTCCCAGGACCAGCCCCACAGCAACGCCCGGTCCCGCTCGGTGTCCTGGAGGACGGAGGGGGCGTAGAAGTCCCGTCCCAGGTCGAGACGGCCGCCGTGCCGGGGGACGAACCTGGGCCCACCGCCCGGCAGTCGGGTCAGTCGGCCCGTCGCATACGCCGTCCCCCGCGGGTCGCCGTCCCACAGTGCCACCGCCAGCACCCACTCGCCCCCGGGCGTACGCGCCAACTGCGGGCACTCCCACCCGGTCGCCCCCGGCCCGAACGCCTCGGCCGTCAGCGGATCCCGGCCGTCCAGCAGCACCCCGGCGAAACGCCAGTCGTGGAGGTCCTCACAGTCGTACACCAGCACCGACGGTGTGCCGTCCGCGTGCCCCGCGCCCACCAGCGCCCAGCGCCGTCCGCCGAAGCGGAAGACGAACGGGTCACGGAACATCGTCACTTCCAGACCCGCCGGCGGACCGGACACCACCGGTACCGGGAGCGGCTTCCACGCCACGAGATCGTCGTCCTCAGCCACCGCGAGGCAGATCGAGCCCAGCCCCGCGTGGCTGCGGTCGACACCGGTGTACACGGCCGTCGGCACCCCGTCGTCCTCCACCACGCACCCCGACCAGCAGCCCGCCTCGTCCGGACCGCCGGGTGTCGGGGTGAGGGCGACGGGATGGTGCTCCCAGTGGGCGAGGTCGGGGCTGGAGGCATGGCCCCAGTGGACGTTCGCGTGCACCGGGGCCTGCGGGTTGTACTGGTAGAAGAGGTGGTAGCGGCCCCGCCAACGGAAGGGCCCGTTGGGGTCGTTGATCCAGTGGGCGGGGGGACGGACCCGGAATCGCGGGGCGTCGGGGTCAGGGCTCAACGGTTGACTCCTGCGGAGGTGATGCCCTCGCGGAGAGGGCGCTGGCCGACGAGGAACACGGCGACGGCGGGGATCATGGAGAGCACGACACCGGCGAGGACCACCGAGATGGAGCCGGTGCCGAGGTTGCCCTGGAGCGAGACCAGGCCCAGCGGCAGGGTGTAGTTCTGGCCGGAGGTCTCCAGGATCAGCGGCCGGAAGAACTCGTTCCAGTGGTAGTTGAAGGCCAGCACGCCGACGATCGCCAGCCCGGGCGTGGCCAGCGGCGCGTACACGGACCGGAAGGTCCGCCAGGGACCCGCGCCGTCCAGCATCGCCGCCTCGCCCAGGTCCTTCGGCATGCCCAGGAAGTACTGGCGCATGAGGAAGGTGCCGAAGGCGGTCGGGAACGCCGGAATGATCAGGCCTAGCAGGGTGTCGGTCAGGCTCATCGACTTGAGCACGAGGAACACCGGTACGATCGTGACCTGCAGGGGGACCATCATGGTCGCGAGCACCAGGGCGAACAGCGGCTTCTTGAAACGGAAGTCGAGACGGGCGAACGCATACCCGGCGAGACCCGCGGTGACCATCTGGCCGACCGCGATCAGGGCGGTCACCAGCGTGGAGTTGAGGGCGAGCAGCCATACGTCGATCTGGTCGAAGACCCCGCGGTACGACTCGGCCGTGGGGTGCGTCGGGATGATCTTCGGGGGCAGGTCGAAGGACTCGGCCGGAGTGCGCAGGGACGTGGAGACCGTCCAGATGACCGGGCCGAGGGTCAGCAGCGCGCAGGCCGCGAGGCCGGCGATCCGGGCCCAGGGGGCGAGCGAGTGCCGCGCACGGCTCAGGGACAGGGGCGCGGGGCTGGTCTTCAGGGTCGCTTGGCTCAAGGGACTCACCCGGCTCACTGGTAGTGGACGAAACGCCGGCTGAGCCGGAACTGGAGAGCGGTGACCGCCATGATCAGCACGAACAGCAGCACGCCCACCGCGGACGCCTCACCGAAGCGCAGCTGCTCGAAGGCCGACTCGTAGATGACCATCACGACGGTGCGGGTGGAGTCGCCTGGCCCGCCGTCGGTGAGGACGTACGGCTGCTCGAAGACCTGGAGCGCGTTGATGACCCCGACCACGGTCGCCACCAGCAGGGTCGGCGACAGCAGCGGCAGCGTCACGTGCAGGTGCTTGCGCAGCCCGGTCGCCCCGTCCAGGGAGGCGGCCTCGTGGATCTCCTTCGGGATGTTGTTCAACCCGCCCACGAACAGCAGGAACGAGAATCCGAACTGCTGCCAGACGTAGACCAGGATCACCGCCGCCATCGCGGAGTTCTCCGACGTCAGCCAGGGCACCGGGGCGATCCCGACCTGCCCGAGCACCCAGTTCACGACCCCGAAGTCCTGGTTGAACAGGTACTTCATCACCACCGAGATCGACGCCGCCGACAGCACCAGTGGGAAGAAGAACGCCGACCGGAACACCGAGCGCAGCCACAGCGGCATCCGCCCGTTCACCGCGAGCGCCAGGGTCAGCGCGATCAGCAGTTGGAGCGCCACCGCGACCACCATGAAGACGAGCGTGTTGCGGAAGGAGACGAGGACGGTCGAATCGGTGAAGACCTCACGGTAGTTGGCGGCCCCGGCCCAGTTCGGGGAGTCGATCACGTTCCAGTGGAAGAGGCTCAGCACGACCGAGCCGACGATCGGGACCACCGTGAAGATCACGATGCCGACGACGGTGGGCGCCAGGAACAGGGTGGCCAGCAACCGGGTGCCGCGGTCACGGGCCGAGGGCTGCGCGGCTCGGGCGGCGGACGCGGCCGCGGGCCGGGACGGTCGTACCGCGGGGATCTGAGTGTTCGTCATACGACACGCTCCATGGCCTTCTCCAGATCGCTCTGCATCCGGCGCAGCGCGGGGCCCACCGAACGCCGGGAGGCCAGAGCGGTCCCGGTGTGCTTCAGCAGCACCTGCTCGACTTCGGCCACCTGCGGCGGCGCCGGGATCGGCCCGGTGTCGGGAAACTTGTCGAGGGTGTCGTAGAAGACCTGCCAGTGGCGGGGGCCGGTCTCCCGGTAGCGGTCCGCGGTCAGCATCGAACGGCGGGCCGGGGTCGTCTGGTTGGTCTCGAACAGCCGCATCAGGGTGTCCCTGCGGGCCGCGAACTTGATGAACTCCCACGCCTCGTCCTGCCTCTTCGAGGTGCGCAGGAGCGCATAGCCGGCGGCGCCGAACTGCATGCGCTGGGTGCGCCAGCGGGGGAAGTACCGCACGTCGAAGCTGCCCGGCTGCATCCCGGCGAGGTGGAGACCGCCCGCCCAGAAGCCGCCGGCGGGGGTCACGCCGACCCGGCCGGTGGAGAACACCCCGATGAGGTTCTGGCCGTTGCCGCCCTCGGGGCGGGTGCACAGGTCCTCCTGGATCAGGGAGGCGAGATAGTCGTACGACTCCTCGACCCGAGCGTCCGTGGCCTGCGGGGTCGTCCACCGGAAGCCGCCCCCGCGCCCCTGGCGCTCGGCGCGGGGGTAGAAGCCGTCCCACAGCCACGCGCCGCCCGGCGCCTTGGACTCGGCGAGCAGGTTGGTGCCGTTGGCGAACAGCCACGGGACGACCCCGCCCCACAGGCGGTTGGTCCAGAAGTACGGCGTGAACTGCGAGCCGCTGGACTTCTTCATGTCCCGCAGGAGTTCGGTGAAGTCGTCGCGGGTCCAGTCGGCCGCCGGGAAACCCGCGCCCGCTCGCTTCAGCACCTGGCTGTTCAGGTACATGTCGGCCGCGTTGAACTCGACCGGCAGCTGGTAGAGGCTGCCCTCGTACATCATCGACTCCACCAGCGAGGGGTGGACGTCGGCGAAGTACTCGCGCAGCTCGGCCGCGTCCCGCCGCACCCACTTGTCGAGGGCGACGCCGAGGCGCTGGGCGAAGAGCTGGACGCCCTCGGTCGCGACATAGACGAGGTCGGGGGCGGTGCCCGCCGCGATCTGGGTGAGGATCTTCGCGAAGAAGTCCGACCAGTCCGTGGCCTGCACCGCGTTGATCCGCAGCTTGATGTCGGGGTGGACCTTCTTGAAGCCCTCGGTGAGCGTGCGGATCGCCTCCGGGCCGTAGGCGGGGCCGAGGGTGGCGACGACGAGGGAGCCGTCGTCGCGGCCGGGGACGTCGGCTCCGGTGAGCCGGTCCCAGCTCGCGGCGGTACCGGCGAGCGCGGCGGCGCCCGTGCCGTAGGCGCCGTACCGCAGCAGGGTGCGACGGGTGAGGTGCGAGTCGGTCATCCAGTGTGCCTAACTCGTGTTAGCTCAAGGTTGACGCCCAGATGATGGGGAGGCCGTCGCAGCCGTGTCAAGAGTGGTGCACGCCTTGACCTTTAACGAGTTAGGTCAGAGGGTGTGGGCCGTACCGCCCTCGGCGGCGAGGGCGGCGGCGACCGCCGATGGGCTCTAGCCGCTCCTCGTCGGGGACGGGCGGCAGGAGTTCCTCCCACACCGGGAGGAAGGTGAACGGCGGAGCTGCGGCAGCCCCGCGGGGCGGGCGAGGAACCAGAAGCGGAGGTGGGCGGCGCCGTCGCCCCAGCGGTTGACGTGTACGCGGGCGACGCCGTCGAGGCCGAGGGCCGCCCGCTCCACCCGCTGCAGGGGGGGCCGAACTCGGCCGACTGCTCGGCGTGCAGGTCGCGGAGGTCGTAGTGGCCGCGGGGCTGCAGCTTTGCGACCGCCGTCGGTCAGGACTCGGTGCCGACCGCGTCGAGCCGCCGGTGGTCGTCGGCCCAGAGAGTCTCTGTCACCGCTTTGGGCAGGTGTGGCATCCCTCGGGTACGTCCTCGCCGGAGCGGACGGGCTCGGGGAGCACCGGTGGCAGCAGGGGCCTGACCCGGAGGTCGTCCCCGCCCCCACCCTCGCAGTCGCCGTCGCACGCGAGGGGAAGGTCTCTCAGCCGGCCACCCGGTTCCTCGGGAGTTGACGGAACGGCCAGGCTGGGCAGTCAACCATGGGTGACGTGCCCGTAGGGGCACGGACTTCGGAACGGGTTTCGGCGATCAACGGAGCACGCATGACGACGGACGACAGCACGGCGGAGCAGGGCGCGGGCATCGAGGTGAACCCGGTGGCCGGGCACATCGGAGCCGAGATCACCGGTGTCGACCTGGCCGGCGACCTCGACGACCGGGTGGTCGCCGCGATCCGCGCCGCGGTGCTGCGCTGGAAGGTGGTGTTCTTCCGGGGACAGAAGCTCGACCACGCCGGGCACGTCGCGTTCGCCCGGAGGTTCGGCGAGCCCGTCGTCCTGCGCAAGCGCGGCAGCGCCTCGCCCGCGGAGTTCCCGGAGGTCGAGACGACCGCGGACCGGCTCGAACTGGGCGAGAAGTTCGGCATGGAGCACGAGGAGTGGCTGCAACGCCGACGGCACACCCTGCTGCGCGGCTGGCACTGCGACCACGGCGCCCGCGTCGACCCGCCCGCGGCGACGATTCTGCGCGCCGAGACCGTCCCTCCGTACGGCGGCGACACCACCTGGTCCAACCTCGCGGCCGCCTACGCCGGGCTGTCCGCCCCGGTGCGGGAGTTCGTCGACGGCCTGCGCGTGGAGCACCGGCTCGGCGTCGGCTACCAGTCCCGGCCGGGCGACGACGCCTACGTCCGCCACCTCCTGGAGCACCAGGTGGCCTCCCTGCACCCGCTGGTGCGGGTCCATCCCGAGACCGGGGAGCGGATCCTCTACGTCAACGGCTACTACGTCGAGCAGATCGCGGGCCTCTCCCGCGCCGAGAGCCGGGCGATCCTGGACATGCTCCTCGAACAGGCGGTCAGGCCCGAGTACACGGTCCGCTTCCGCTGGGAGCCGGGCAGCGTGGCCTTCTGGGACAACCGCGCAACCATTCACTTGGCCCCCGCCGACAACGCCCACCTCGGATTTCCTCGGACCATGCACCGGGTGATGCTGGCGGGGGATGTGCCGGTGGGGGTGGACGGGGAGCGGTCGGAGGGGATCACTGGGAGTGGGGTGGGGCGCTGGTGAGGTGGGGTGGGCCGTGCGAGGGGAGGCGATGGCTTGGAGCGGTCGAGCTGCTGAGGGGGTGGCGTGGGTGGGGCCCCGAGTCTGCGGTCTGCGGGGTGTCGGGGATGTGGCCCTGGTGGGTCGGTGGGGCGGCGGACCGGGACGGAGAAGGGGCTCGGGAAGGGTGCTGGTCAGTCCAGGGCGGGGTGCCGACGGCCTGGTGTGCTCGGACGGCTGAAGGTACGGCTTCCTCAGCTGCTGGAGTTGCGGCCGCGTCGGTTGCTGGTCTCCGGCCCGTCCGGGGCACCAGCCCCGCCGCCGGCCTTTGCGGTCGATGTTTGGGCTGCGCGGGCCGTCGCTCTGGGCCGGTTTGCGGTGCCGGCGGGTGCGGTGGCCGGTCGGTGGATCGGGCCTGGTGGCCTCGCCGTGGCCCGCCGCTGCGGCCGGCGTTCTGGACATCCGGGTCGTCGCCCCGGCCGTGTGCGCGGTGACGGCGTGTGCGGCGCACGTGGATTCGGCCTGGTGACCACATCGTGGCCCGCCGCTGCGGTCGGTGTTCTGGACATCCGGGTTGTCGCCCCGGCCGTGTGCGCGGTGACGGTGTGTGCGGCGCACGTGGATTCGGCCTGGTGACCACATCGTGGCCCGCCACCGCTGTCGGTGTTCTGGAGACCCGGGCCGTCACGGCCCGACCCCGTGGGCGGTGACGGCGTGCACCGCGTGGCATGGCGAGCTCATCCACGCCGGGGCCGTGCAGGGCCGCGTGTCGTGCGGCCGGAGTGCAGGCGTGTGACACGCAAGCCCCGGACGGAGCGGCTGCCGTCTCCGGCGGCACGCAGAGTTACGCCCCCGGTCGCCATCCCAGTGCCGGACCCAGCTTGGCCGCCATGTCGGTGAGGATCTGGACGTAGTCCTCGTGGTCGAAGGTGAACGGCAGGGCGAACGCCACCTCGTCCACCTCACGGAACGCGGCGTGCGCGTGCAGCTGTTCGGCGATCTCCGCCGACGTGCCGACGATGTCCGGCGCGAACATCAACCGTGCGGGTCCCTGCGGTGACGCGGTACGGGGGGTGCGCCGGGCCGCGTACTCCTCGTACTTGGCGCGCTGCTCCGGCGAGGCCGAGTCGGTGGGGATGACGACGAGCCCCTGGGACACGCGGGCCTCCTCACCGTCCGGGTGGGCGGCACGGAAGGCGCGGATGTGCGACAGCTGGATCTCCGCGAAGTCGTACGGTCCCTCCCGATCCTCCGCCTTGACCACGCTGCTGGTCAGGAAGTTCATGCCGTGCTCGCCGGCCCAGCGCGCGGAGCTCAGACTGCCGCCGCCGTACCAGAGACGTCGGCCGAGGCCGGGGGAGTGCGGCTGCACCCGGTCCGAGAAGACCTCGAAGCCCTGCACCCCGCTGAAGTCGCTGGCAGGCTCGCCCCGCACGAGGTCCAGCAGTCGCCGCACCCGCTCGTACGAGAAGTCCTCGACGTCGGCCGTGTCCGGGTACAGCGCCCCCTTGACCTCGTCGAAGTGCATCGGCGGCCCCACGCTCACGCCGGGGTTGATCCGGCCTCCGGACAGGATGTCCACGGTCGCCAGGTCCTCGGCCAGCCGCAGCGGGTTCTCCCAGCCGAGCGGGATCACCGCCGTGCCGAGCTCGATCCGGCTGGTGCGCTGGGAGGCCGCCGCCATGACCGCGACGGGGGAGGAGATGCCGTACTGGAGATGCCGGTGGCGCAGCCACGCGCTGTCGAAGCCGAGCCGCTCGCCCAGCTCGATGATCTCCAGTGTGGACTCGTGGCCGCGCCGCGGATCCGCCTCGTCGAACAGGCCGATGGTCAGGAAGCCCAGCTTGCGCAGGGGGCGGGGGGTCGACGGCACGGGCTCCTCCGGGTTGTTTGACGTATCAAGTAGTACGGAAGTGCCAACTCGGCCCTCTCACGTGATGTTCCCGATCGCCGGGCCCCTCGGGTCAAGATCGGGTAAGGGGAATGGTCACCTCGTCCTCGACCGGCGGGTCGATCTCCTGGGCCAGGTTGCCGGTGGCCGCGAAGCAGCGCAGACGTACCGCCTCGGGGGTGACGTCGAGCCGCAGGAAGCACTTGAAGAACGGCGGGCTGTACGTCGCCGAGCTCGGTGAGAACAGCTGTGTGTAGATCTTGCGCACCGGGAGGCGGAACCGCGAGGTGCGGTCGGGCCGGCCGCCTGCGCCCAGGAGACTGGCGACCAGACGCGTGCGGAAGGTGATGCGCGCCGCCTCGCCCGGAACACGCGTGGGCGGGATACCGAGGCGCTCGGCGATCACCGCGGTGGCCTCGGCCTCGGTGAGGGTGAAGAAGCGGCGCAGGTGCAGCCGGCGGCCGTAGAGCCTGCTGTAGAAGGCCAGGGAGTCGCCGCGCAGCGGATAGCAGCGGAAGTCCTTCTCGGTGACGTTCGCGACGGAGACGTGCGGGATGGTGTGCGTGGCGTGCATGAACGCGCCACCGCCGCCCGAGACGACGTACTGGATGGTGCGGCCGTCCACGTCGACCGGATAGCGCTGGTAGTTGTGGATGTCGCCGCCTATCGCCGCGACGTAGTGGTGCTCCGGGTCGCGCACGATGTCGTCGACCGTGCCGCCGCCCTCGATGGCGCACGGGTGGTGCTCGCCGTCCACGTACAGGGGCGAACCCGTGATGAGGATCTTCGGGCGCGGGCCCCGGGAGACCTCGCGCAGCCAGGCGCCCTGTTCCGCGTCGAGGGAGCCGAGCAGCCCGGTGTCTATGCCGATGATCCGCAACGGTCCGGAGTCGACGGCCCAGTACGGGCCCGGCTGGACGGCCTGTTGGGTGGTTTCCGCGCGCAACCGGCGTGCCTCGTCGAGGTGTTGGCCGTCGTTCGCGTGCGGTCGGTGCCACAGCACGGAACGCAACCAGGCGCGGGTCAGGGGGCTGGGCGCCGGCTCGGGGTCCAGGGGCGGGGCGTCGTCGCAGAAGACGCGCATGAAGGCGCCGAGATCTTCGTACCAGTCGTGGTTGCCGGGTATCGCGTAGATCGGCGCCGGATAGTCCTGGTAGGGCCCGAAGAACTTCGTGCCGTAGTCGTCCGCGCTGCCCACCGGGTAGATCACGTCACTGGCGACGACCGCGAACCGGGTTTCCTGACTCATTCTCAGAAACCCCGGCACGACGGCGTATTGGGGATCGTCGCCCTCGCCGGTGTCGCCGATGACCATGAAGGAGAACCGCTCCGGATCCGCCCTCCGGATCACCTTGTCGGCGGGGGCGCCGGCCGCCGCGCGCTGGGCGACCCAGCGGCTTCGGGTACGGCCCGTGGGGTCCCCGAACCAGGAGGCGAGCACGCCGTTGCGGGCGGCCCACAGGGTCCTTGGGTTCAGCCACGAGATCTTCTCGACCTTGGGCGGCATCAGCCGCTTGTACTCGCCGAGTCGGGTGGAGCCCCAGCCGGCGCCTTCGGCGGTATCGCGTGAGGAGTCAGACACCGGTGCACCGTAACAACGATCTAGAACCGGCCAGGAAGGGGGAGGGCCTACGGCAGTCCCCTCACCGCTGCCGGCCGTGCGGTGCGGCCCAGTGCGGATCCTGCGGTGCGCGGGCGTGGATCACCCTGGGCTCCTGATCCTCGAAGGGCGGGTCTGACGGCGGTGCGGTGTGCGCGGTCGAGGCGGAGGTCCGGTTCCAGTCGCCGTCACCGAGCACCAGAAGCGGGTCGAACATGACCACCACTCCGGCCAGCAGCAGAAAGATCGCCGGTCCCAGGAGCATGGGCAGCAGCAGCGAGGAGGGTGAACCACCGGCCCACGAGCCGCCGGTCCCGTCGTGCACATGGACGCTGACCGCGGCCATGCCCGTGTAGTGCATCCCCGTCACGGCCACGCCCATGATCAGGCTGGCCCCGAGGCTCGTCAGGAAACCGCGGATCGTGACGGCCGCCCACAGTGCCGCGGTCGCCGCGACGATCGCGATGACCACGGAGAGCGCGACGACGGCCGCGTCGTACCGGATCGTCCCGTTGAGGTGCAGTGCCGCCATGCCCAGGTAGTGCATCGCCGCCACGCCGAGGCCGGTGACCGCGCCCGCGAAGGACAGGTTCAGGGGGCTGGCGCCGCGATAGCCGACGATGAACACGCCGATGCCCACGACGACGACGGCCACGGCGAGGCTGAGGACCGTGAGCCCGGCGTCGTAGCGGATCCGGGTCTCCACGACCTGGAAACCGATCATGGCGATGAAGTGCATCGTCCAGATGCCGCAGCCGATGGAGGCGGCGCCGAGCGCCAGCCAGCCCGCCTTCCACGACTGGGCGCTGAGCAGGGTGCGCACGATGCAGCGCAGTCCCAGGGCCCCTCCGAGGCACGCCATGAGATAGGCGGCGACCGGGGTCACCGCACCGTAGCGGAACCCGTCGACCGTGCCTTCCATAAGCCAACTCCCCCCAGAGTTCTGGCCGGTTGTGGAGGAAGAGTGACGGCTGGGAATCGGGTAAAGCAAGGCATTACCGAGGGTAAGCGGTGAACTCCTGTAGAGCGATGTTGAACTTTAGTCATATGGGGGCGAGTTCCGGCCAAGTGCGCTCCAGGAGCTCGCGGGTGTGCCAGAGTTGAGCGCCTTTCAGCATTACCGCGGTGCGGGTGATCCCGCTCGACATCGGCGCCGGGATCGCGCGGCGGCTGGGGGCCTCGGGGCGGGACATCGCGTTCACCTACCTGAACCCGTACGAAGCCCGCATGCCTTGGGGCGCCGAGTCCGGCGCGACCGGGACGATCGAGGCGAGTCCGTCCGAGCGGGGCGCGGCCGGCGCCTCCATCGAGGTGGAGCGACGGCTGGGCCCCGTCACCGCGCAGCGCGGTACCGGGCGGATCGTCGGCCTCGCCAGCGACTGCTCACGGGAGGGGCAGTGGGTCAACGGGCAGCTGCTGATGAGCAACGGCGTCTTGGCGTAAGGCCGTTCTGCCGACCTATCTGCCGGTGCGGCACGCGAAGAACTCGCCCAGCAGGGGCAGCAACAGGGACGTCCGCTGCATGAGGGTCATGTGGGTGGTGGCCGGAAGGACGGCCAACTGCGCCTCCGGCATCAGCTGTTGCATCTCCGCCGCGTGCTCCACGCGTACGAAGTCGCTGTCGCCGACGATCAGCAGTGTGGGCACCCGCAGCCCGCGCAGGTCGTCGGCGGTCCAGGGCAGCGGGGCGTGCGCGGCGGCCGAGACCTTGGCGAGGAAGTCCTGGAAGTGCTCGGGGTGGGGTGCGGTGACCGCGTAGGCGTCGGCCATCTCCTGGAAGTCGTCCTGGCTGGGCAGCCGGGACGAGCCGTAGTCCGGGACGCGGACCTCGTCGTGCACCCCGTCCTGGGTGTACATGGTGGCGGCGAGCGCGAGCCGTCCCACGCGCTCCGGGTGCCGGACCGCGATCTCCAGCGCGGTCAGGCCGCCGAGGCTGAACCCCAGGAAGTCGGCCTGCCGAATGCCGAGTTCGTCGAGCAGGGCCACGACGTCCGAGGCCAGATACGGCACCGTCATCTCCCGGGCGGTGTCGGCGGTGTGGCCGTGCCCCTGCAGTTCGGGAGCCACGACGGCCCGGTCGGCGGCCAGCGTGGGCAGTACGGCGGAGAAGGTCAGAGGAACGGTGAGGGCACCGCCGTGCAGCAGCACCAGCGGGCGGCCTTGCCCGAAAGCGGCGCCGTGGGTCTCGTAGTACATCTCCAGGCCGTTGACCTTGGCGCATGCGGAACTGGTCGGCACGGTCATCACATCCGTTCTGCGGAAGTCGTATGCGAGGAAGACCCTGAACGGGCGCCGAAGTCATCGGTCCGGTGTCAACCGGGCGGGGCGGGCACCGGCCGCAGCGCCATCAGGGCGCCTTCGCGACGCGCGACCATGGCGAACGGAAACCGGTCGGCCTCCAGGCAGAGGCGGACGTCGTCCGGGTGGATCCCCGGCAGCCCGCGCCGCGCCCCCTGCGCCAGCTCGGCCGCCCAGCGGGAGTCCCGCGCACGACGGAGATACGGTGCCGCGTCCACCTCGGCGGAGTCCACGCGCCGCCCGATGTACTCGGCGCACGCGCGATCCTCCTCGGCCCGTCCCTCCTCGCCGGTGACGACGAACGTCACCTCCTGCGCGCCGTGCTCACGCAGAAGCCGCGCGGTCGCGCCGGCCACGAGGAAACTCGCGCACAGCAGCAGCCGGGCGTCGGCCACCGCCAGGGCGCCCACGGTCCCCGAGGTCGTCTTCTGCACGATCGTGCGGCCGGGGAGGTCGTGTCTCGCCAGTGCGGCCGGGGAGTTGAACGCGTCGAAGCCGGGTGCGGGCGCACCGTCCTTGAGGGCCAGCCAGCCCGGGTGACGTGCCGTCAGCTCAAGGGCCTCGTCCTCCGAGGAGGCCAGGACGATCTTCTCGGCGCCCCCGGCGAAGGCCCATGCGGCCACCGAGAACGCGCGGAGGACATCGATGACGACGGCGACGGCGGGAGTCCGCGTCACCTCCGGTATGCCGAGGAAGCGAGAGCGCATCCGGCACATGGTGCCCCAGCCCGGCCGTGCTCGTCGGGGATTTTCGCCACGCCGAGCCGGGCCTCGTCACGGGCTCCGGTCGCCGTGTCCTCCCGTCACGGCTTGCGGGCCAGCCCGCCGTGCTCGGCCACTTCCGGGGTGGGTGAGCCGGGATCCGGACGCCACCGCGTGACCGGGACGACGCCGGGGTCGACGAGTTCCAGGCCGTCGAAGAAGCGGGTGATGTCGCCGACGGTGCGCAGGACGTACGGGACGGCGCCGCTGTTGTTGTAGGCGTCCTGGGCCTGCTCGAAGACCGGGTCGACGCCGAGCGAGCCGTCGTTGAGGCAGAGGTGACTGCCCGGGGGCAGCGCGCCCATCAGCCGGGTGACGATCGAGCGGGCCTGCTCGTGGTCGGCGACGTGGCCCAGGATGTTGCTCAGGATGAGCGCGACCGGTCGGCCCAGGTCCAGGGTCTCGGCGGAGGCCGCGAGGATACGGTCCGGGTCCGTCGCGTCGGCCTCGATGTAGGCGGTGGCGCCCTCGGGGGTGGAGGTGAGCAGGGCGCGGGCGTGGGCCAGGACCATCGGGTCGTTGTCGACGTGGACGATTCGGGCGTCGGGGGCGATCCCCTGCGCGACCTCGTGGGTGTTCTGAGCGGTCGGCAGACCGGTGCCGACGTCGAGGAACTGCCGTATGCCCGCCTCGGAGACCAGATAGGTGATGGTGCGACGCAGGAAGGCGCGGCTGCCGCGGGCGATCGTGACGATGCCTGGGAAGACGGCGGTGTAGGCGTCGCCGGCCGCTTGGTCGACGGGGTAGTTGTCCGTCCCGCCGAGCCAGTAGTTCCAGATGCGTGCGGAGTGCGGCACCGAGGTGTCGATCTCCGGATGGTCTGTCGGCTCGGGCGTCGTCACCGGTTCGGGCATGAGTCGGGTCCGTCCTTCAGCCGGGGCGTCGATCGTGCACGCCCCAACTTATGTCCGAACTCCCGCCGCTCGCCTGCCCGTTCGAGAATTCCTGTGGGGCATTCCAGCGGGCCGGGACATGGCCCGGCGCAGCCAGGAAGCACCGACGCGGGGCGACGGGTGTCAGCCGCCGCGACGTACCTGGGCCGCCCTCCGGGCCTCGGCGAGCTTGCGGGCCTCACCGGACTTGCGGGACTTGCCGCCGGTGCCGCGGGAGGCGTCCTTGCTGGTGCCCAGCCCGCGGAAGGGGGCGTTGGTGTTCTTGGGCCGGGGCACGGCGGGCCCGCCGTCGAGCGCGGTGCCGGAGGGAGCCTTGGCCCCGGTGATCCGGCTCAGCTCCGCCTCGCCCGAGCGCACCTTGGTCACGGTCGGCTCGATGCCGGCCTCGGCCATCACGCGGCTCGTCTCGCGGCGCTGGCCCGACAGCACCAGGGTGACGACCCGTCCCGACTCACCCGCCCGGGCGGTTCGGCCCGCGCGGTGCAGGTAGTCCTTGGCGTCGGTGGGCGGATCGACGTTCACCACGAGGTCCAGGTCGTCGACGTGCAGGCCACGCGCGGCGACGTTGGTGGCGACCAGGACGGTGACCTGCCCGGTCTTGAACTGGGCGAGAGTGCGGGTGCGCTGCGGCTGGGACTTGCCGCTGTGCAGGGCCGCGGCGTGCACTCCGCTGCCCCGCAGATGCCGGGTGAGCTGGTCGACACCGTGCTTGGTGTCCAGGAACAGCAGTACGCGGCCGTCGCGGGCGGCGATCTCTGTCGTGACGGCGTACCGGTCGGGGCCGTGGACGACCAGGACATGGTGATCCATCGTCGTGACGGCGCCCGCGGACGGGTCGACCGAGTGGACGACGGGGTCGTGGAGGTAGCGGCTGACCAACTGGTCCACATCGCGGTCCAGGGTCGCCGAGAACAGCATCCGCTGGCCCTCGGGCCGCACCTGGTCGAGGACCTCCGTGACCTGCGGCAGGAAGCCCAGGTCGCACATCTGGTCGGCCTCGTCGAGGACGGTGATCCGCACCCGCCCCAGGCGGCAGGCCTTGCGCTCGACGAGGTCGTGCAGTCGGCCGGGGGTGGCGACGACGACCTCGGCCCCGTCCCGCAGCGCGGCGATCTGCCGGCCGATGGACATGCCGCCGACGACCGCCGCCATCCGCAGCCGGAGCGCTTCGGCGTACGGGGCCAGTGCCTCGCCGACCTGCTGGGCGAGCTCCCGGGTGGGCACCAGGATCAGTGCGAGGGGCTGCTTCGCCTCCGCGCGCTGCCCGGCCGTCCGCACGAGCAGTGGCAGGCCGAACGCGAGCGTCTTGCCCGATCCGGTGCGCCCGCGCCCCAGGACGTCGCGTCCCGCGAGGGCGTCGGGCAGCGTGGCCGCCTGGATCGGGAAGGGCTCGCGCACCCCGTGTTCGGTGAGGGTGCGCAGCACCTCGGCCGGAAGTGCCAGGTCGGCGAAGGAAATGGCAGGGGCCGCTGCGTCACGGTGGTCGGGGTGGTCCATGGAGAGCCTTCCGCAGAGGAGACGTACCGAGGAAGGCCCGGCAGGAAGTCATGAGCGCGCAAACGTTAGACGGTAACACAAAGTGATGGTGGGTCCAGGTGCGGCGAAGGTGCGGCCCTGGTCGACAGCCGACGGACTGGGGCCGCACCGAAGCGTTACTGGAACGTGCGCTTGAGCAGGTCGAGCAGCGCGGCCCAGTGCCGCTCGTCGCCCTCGCGGTGGTACGCGGCGGTGTCCGCCTGGGTGAAACCGTGCGGGGCGCCGTCGTAGACCTCGCACCGGTGGCGGACCCCGGCCTCGGTGAGCGCGTTGGCGAGCCGCTCGATCTGCTCGGGAGGCAGCGACGGGTCGCCGTCGGCGTGACCGAAGTACAGCTCGGCGGTGATGCGCCCGGCCACCAGGTGCGGGCTGTCCGGAGCGTCGGTCGCCAGGCGCCCACCGTGGAAACCGGCCGCCGCGGCCACCCGGTCCGGGTACGTGCCCGCGGTGAGCAGGGACAGCCGTGCGCCCATGCAGTAGCCGGTGACAGCGACCGGACCGTCGGTGGCCTCGGGGCGGTCGGCCAGCCAGCGCAGATACGCCCCGGCGTCCCGCATGGCGAGCTCGGGCGTCAGCGCCTGGATGACCGGTGCGATCTTCTCGAAGATCTCCGGCCGCGCGCCGGGGTCGATGAACTCCGGCAGCTCGAAGACCGGCGCGCGCCCGTGGCGGTAGAAGACGTTGGGGACGAGGACCGTGTAGCCGGCCTCGGCGAGCCGGTCGGCCATGGTCCGCAGCTGGGGGCGCAGCCCGAAGGCGTCCTGGAAGAGCAGAACGGCCGGCCGGGGCACACCGTCGCCCGGGTGGGCCAGGTAGGCGTCGGCGACACCGTCCTCGGTGGGGATGTCGACGGCGGTTCCCTGTACGGAGGTCATGGGGGGGTGCCTCTCTGCGCGTGCGACGGCGAGCAGGTCGCCGACCCGGTGGCGGAACCGGGCCGGCGACATCGTTGCACGCACCATCCAACTGGCCTCCGTGGCCCCCTCCTACTTGAGAGCCGCTTTACTCGAACCTGCTGGTGTCACCCGCACCGTGTCGCACGATCTCCGCCTCGCCGCCCGAGAAGTCGATCACCGTCGTCGGTTCGGTGCCGCAGTCGCCGGAGTCGACGACGCCGTCCAGGACGTGGTCGAGACGGTCCTTGATCTCCCAGCCCTGGGTCATCGGCTCCTCCTCGTCGGGCAGGAGCAGGGTGCTCGACAGCAGCGGTTCCCCGAGCTCGGCGAGCAGCGCCTGGGTGACGACATGGTCGGGGATGCGCACGCCGACCGTCTTCTTCTTCGGGTGCTGGAGCATGCGCGGCACCTCCTTCGTCGCCGGGAGGATGAAGGTGTAACTGCCGGGCGTCGACGCCTTGATCGCGCGGAACACGTCCTTGTCGACCCGTACGAACTGGCCGAGCTGCGCGAAGTCCTGGCAGACGAGAGTGAAGTGGTGCCGGTCGTCCAGATGACGGATGGTCCGGATCCGGTCGATGCCGTCACGGCTGCCCAGCCGGCACCCGAGCGCGTAACAGGAGTCCGTCGGATACGCGATCAGCGCGTCCGACCGGATGCTCTCGGCGATCTGGGAGATGGTGCGGGGCTGCGGGTTGTCGGGGTGCACGTCGAAGTACTTCGCCATCCGTCGAGCTTATGCCGTCGGCACGCGGCGGCGGCGCAGGCCCGGGTGGCGCCGACCGGTGACGGGTGACTCGCACCCCCTGCCCCTTCTTTCGCGTGCGCCGAGTTGAGTCTCCCGCAAGGGGAGACCGCAGGATGAGGTCATGGACGACGGCGGCACCTTCCACTCGATCGGTGACCTGGCCCGGCAGACCGGGCTGACGGTGAAGACGATCCGTTTCTACTCCGACGAGGGCATCGTGACCCCCGCAGACCGCACCCACGCCGGCTACCGCCGCTACGGCCCCGAGGCCGTCGCCCGGCTCGCCTTCGTACGGACGCTGCGCGAACTCGGCCTCGGTCTCGCCGCGATCCGGCAGATCCTCGACCGTGAACTGGCCCTCGACGAGGTCGCCGCTCAGCACGCCGCGGCGCTGGACGCCCAGATCGGCATCCTGCGGCTGAGGCGGGCCGTACTGACCGCCGTGGCGCGACGCAGGCCCACACCCGAGGAGACCCACCGCATGCACGAACTGGCCCGACTGTCCGAAGCCGAACGCCGACGCCTGGTCGACGACTTCCTCGACGCCGTGTTCCCGGACCCCGGCAGTGCGGCCGCCCGCCGCTCCATGACCCCGGAACTCCCCGACCGGCCTACGGAAGAACAGCTGGAGGCGTGGATCGAGCTGGCCGAACTCACCCACGACCCGGACTTCCGCGCGGGCCTGCGGCGCGCCGCTCAGGCCTACCGCTCCGACGCTGCCATGCCGCCGCGCCCCGACGTCGTGGCCCTGGCCCGGGACCACGCGGAACCCGCCCTCGACGCGGGGATCGCGCCGGATTCGCCTGAGGCCGACCCCGTCGTCACGGCACTTACCGCCCACTGCGCCCGCACCCTGGACCGCCTCGACGACATGGCCCTGCGCCACCATCTGCTGACCCGTCTGGAGTCCGCCCACGATCCGCGCAGGGACCGCTATTTGGAACTCCTCGCCCTCATCAACGGATGGCCCCCGCCGACCCGCCTCACCCCGGCCCTCGTCTGGTCCACGACCGCACTGCGGGTGCGGACGGCGTAGTGCGCGGGTCCGGGTGCGGCGGCACCCGGCAGCCCACCCTCGACCTAACCCTCCCCACGCGCACCCCCCCACTCGCACCCTCCTCACCCACCCCCTCCACACCAGACCGCGTCCGACCGAGCGCCCGCCGACCGCACGTGAGGTGGCGTCCCGAGCGGTGCGCCAGGAAGGACGCGAGAGGCGAGCGAAGGGTGACGTGGCAGGTCAGGCGGGTGGGGGTCGGGCGGAGCGGGATGCCTCGCGGACCGACCGCCGGCGCCTACGGGCGGGCGGTCAGCGCCCTCGCCGTGGCCCGTGTTCGGCCGGACAAGGCGGCGCTGTGCTCCGAACGCAACCGCCCCGAACGCCTGATGGACCCGGCGGCGCTGCGTGAGTGGACCGCCCGGCTGCCGCGTCCGCTGGACGGCCTGCGGCACCACACCCGCGCCGAACTGCTCGCCACCACCCGCCCTCGGCCTGGACTTCACCGCCGTGAGCGCCGCCAAGGTCCTCGGCGTCAGCCGCAACACCGTCCGCGCCCGGAGGGAAGGCGTCGAGTCCCTGCCGCGCACCGACTTCACCGATCTGACCGTCCGCGCGACCGTTCACCTGGCCCTGAGCACCCAGGTCAGTCTCGCGGACGTACAGGGAGAGCACGGCGGCCCCGGCAGTCCCGCGTCCGGCTGGGCGACCTGCTGGCCGGACCCGCGCTGGAGACGCGGGCACGGGAGTTGCTGGGCCGCTGGACTCTGGCGGCCGGCGGGCTCGACCACCCCGTCCTGCTCCGGGACGATCCGGGCCATCCGGACGCACCGGTGCACGGGTGAGCCCTGTGCCGCGATCAGCGGGCATCGACGCGATGCACGGGGTGCGCAGGTCACGTAGGTTCGACGCACCGCGGGGGAACGACCGGGACGGGGACCGGTCGCGCGCCCTGGGACGTCTCTCCGCATGAGCGTCCCCGGACGGCCCGGGACGTCGATCTCCTGGCTGATTTTCCGCCCGGGTGGGGACTGACCTGCGGACGGCGGGTACTCGTCCGGCTCCGGAACGACTACCGCTGGAGGAGGCCGGAATGACCAGCAGCACGGAGACCGGCAGCGCGACCGGCACGCCGGACAAGGACTACAACCTGCTCTGGTATGTGGAGGCGTGCCTGAGCAACGCCCTGCGACTGGAGAGCTACATCCAGGACGCGGAACGCGGCAAGGACACCGAGGTCGCCGACCTGTTCCGCAAGGCCCAGGCGGACAGCCGCAAGGGCGCCGAGATCGGCAAGAAGCTCCTCCGCGCCCGCCTGAACGGCGGCTGACCGGTAGGTGCGGAAGGGCCGGACAGACGGGTGTCCGGCCCTTCCGTCATGCACGCCCGCCTCGGTCTGCGCGGCCGGACGCCGCCCCGGTTGACCGGCGCAGGTGTGGTTCGGGTCGGACGGCGACGCCCCGCCCTCGGTGCGATCAGCGGCTGAACAGCCGCAACCGGTCTTCCGTACCCCGGGGCGTAGTCAGACACCGCTGGGACCCCGCGGCCGTCGAAGGGCTCCGCAGCGCCCGCCGTCGGCATCATGGCCCCCGCCGGGATCGAGGTGATCGCCGGGCCGGCGGGTTGCAAGGCCGAGATCCGTATCGAGGGGACGAGCTGCGCGAGGGGCTGTGCCACTCGGAGCAGGCGGACTACCGCATCACCACCTTCTCCGCGGAGAAGTACAACGAGGCGTGGCTCGACGCGGCCGGCGTCTGCGGGGGCACGTACCTCGGCGGCCCGCGTTGGGTGGTCAGCGCCAGGGCGGAACACCTGGAACAGGCCAGGAACAGGCCCGGCGGGACCGTACGGCAGCTGAAGAGCGTGTCGTAGGTTCCGCCGGGCGCGCCCCCGGCGGAACCCACAGCGTCAGCCGACGAGCGCGGAGACCTCGGGCCGGGCGGGCCCCGGTTCGAGGACCCGCTCGGCCAGGTAGCCGAACAGCAGCCCGAACGCCGCCCACAGGACGGCCTGGACGCCGAGGGAGGCCAGGCGGAACTCCCACAGGTCGGTGGCCGGGAAGCCCTTCGGGGCGTTGTCCCCGGCGGGCAGGACGACCATCGCCACCGCCACCGCGGCGGTGAAGGCCACGGCGGCCGCCGTGGAGGCGTTCCAGTTGCCCCAGGCCGGGGCCAGCCCGCGGCCCAGCAGGACCGCGCCGATCCCGAGGAGCACGCTGAGCGCGATCATCAGGACGAACAGGGCGGTGCGCTGGTCGATGGTGTCCGGGTCACCCACCGCGGGCGGGTTCGCCGGGTACTTGAGGATCGGCACGAGGTAGACGGTGAGGAATCCGCCGAGCGCCGCCAGACCCGCCGTCGCCCGTGCGCCGAACCGGCCGATCCGGCCCAGCGCGAAGCAGCACGCCAGCGCCATGATGCCGCCGATGGCGACCCCGAAGACGAGGACACCGGTGGCCAGTCCGGCCGTCGACTGCACGGAACGGCTGACGAGTTCCTCACCGTGCTCGTGGGAGCCGGCCTCCTCGAAGGCGATGGCCGCGTCCACCGGACCCTCGCCGACCAGGTAGGCGAAGACGAAGGCCAGGACACCCGCGCCGAGCCCGGCGAGCATGCCGCGCGCCAACAGGGCGCGTACGACTGTGGAGTTCATGATGGTCCGCCCCGCCTCAGTGGCAGGGGAAACCGAGCAGGTGGCGTGCGTCGTGCACCCACTCGTGGACGCCCTCGCCGGAGACGAGTGCGGTGGCGCCCTGCTCGGCGCCGACGAAGTACAGCAGGACCAGCATCAGGACGCCGAAGAAGACGGCCCAGGGGACGAGCGCGCGCACCGGCAACGGTGTGAGGACAGGGGTGGTGGGCGTGGGGGCGGCAGTGGACTGCGCCATGGCGAGACCTCCTCGGGAACAACGCGTCCCGCATCGTGTGGAGCACTCGACGACGGCGTGGGGTCTGACTCACCACCACCTCGTCGCCGAGGTGTGGCACACAGTGGCGCGACCGTGCCGGGCTTGCACCGGACTTCCGTGGCGCCGTCGTCCTTGTCGTCCCAGATGGTAGGGGCAATGCGGGCGTCGGCCAACATGGCGTACGCCACCTACGATGAACCACCCCCGGCGACTCGACGAAAGGGCCCGCATGACCGTCCGGCTCACCCTGCTGTGCGCGGCCGCCCGTACGGAACGCGACGTCCGCTTCGGCGACGCGCCCCTCGACGAGCGGGCACTGCACCGGGTGCGGGCCGTCACCGGAACCCTCCCGCGGGCCGCCACCCGCTGCTCGGCGCCCTCCCGGCGCTGCACGGAGACGGCCCGCACCCTCGGGTGGGAGCCCGTCACACCGCAACCGGCTTTGCGGGACCTCGACATGGGGTCCTGGTACGGCCGCACCCTCGACGAGGTCGCGGCAACCGACCCGTCGGGACTGGCCAGTTGGCTCACCGACCCGGCCGCGGCGCCGCACGGCGGGGAGAGCGTGGCGCGGATGTGCGACCGGGTGGCCGTATGGCTGGACGCGCTGCCGTCCGACGCGGGGCGCGTGCTGGCGGTGGTGGAACAGGCGGCGGCGCGGGCCGCCGTCGTCCACGCGCTCGGAGCGCCTCACCAGGCGTTCTGGAGAATCGACGTCCCGCCGCTGTCCACCGTGGAACTCACCGGCCGCGCTGGCCGCTGGAATCTGCGGATGGCCGAGCTGCCGCTCGGTCCTCGCCCACCAAGGTGAGCTCGTCCCCGACAAGGGTGTCGCCGGGCCTCGGCCGGCTGCGACCGGCGTCGGACCGGCCGGCGTTCAGCCGGACGACGTCACGGTCGTCACGCCGGATCGAGACGCCCGCGGGTCAGTCGCCCCGAAGCATGAGCTCCCGCAGGGCCTTCGCCACATCCGCCGGTGCCTCCTCCGCCATGAAGTGGCCGCAGGAGACGGTCGCATGGCGAAGGTCGTCGGTCCATGCCTCCCACAGCGCGGTGGCCTCGTAGCCGAGCGCGGCCCCCCAGTCCTGCTGGAGCACGGTCACCGGCATGCCCAGACGGTTCTCCGCGGCCCGGTCGGCCTCGTCGTGCTCGACGTCGATGCCGGCGGAGGCGCGGTAGTCGGCGACGATCGACGGCACCGCCTCGCGGCAGGCCCGCAGATACTCGGCACGGATCCGGGGCGGGATCGCGTCGGGCCGCTTCGCCCAGACGTCGAGGAAGTGGCCGAAGAACGCGTCCGCGCTCGCGGAGATCATCCGCTCGGAGAGACCGGGTGGCTGGGCCATGAGGTAGAGGTGGAAGGCGACCGTCGCCGACGTGCCGTGCAGGGCGCCCCACATGTCGAGCGTCGGCAGGACGTCCAGACAGGCCAGGTGGGAGACCGCGTCCGGGTGGTCGAGGCCCGCGCGGAAGGCCACCAGCGCGCCCCGGTCGTGCCCGGCCAGCGCGAACCGGGGGTGCCCGAGCCGGTGGGCGAGGGTGACGACGTCGGCCGCCATGGTGCGCTTGGAGTACGTGTGGGGGCCGTCCTCGCGCGGCTTGTCGCTGTCGCCGTAACCGCGCAGGTCGGGGCAGATCACGGTGTGGTCGGCCGCGAGGTCCGCCGCGACATGGCGCCACATCAGATGGGTCTGCGGGAAGCCGTGCAGCAGGACGACGGGCGTGCCGGTCCCTCCTACGGCCACCTGGAGGGACACGTCCTCGGCGACGGGAACGCGCTGGTACTCGAAACCGGGAATGGTGGGTTTCACGGTAGGGCTCTCTCAGATCGGGCGGTTCAGGGGAGGCGTCCGGACCCGGAGTCGCCGATGTCCTCAGGATCCGGGGAGCGAATGAGCAACGGATGAACGCGTGTACGTTGAGGTGTGTGCGCGTGGTCGAGTTCGGAGTCCTGGGGGCCGTTGCCGCCTGGGACGAGACCGGGGAGCCGATCGCCCTGAAGGGCCCGAGGCATCGCGCCGTGCTGGCCCGCCTCCTCGTCGCCCGCCGCAGGGTCGTGCCCGTTCCCCGCCTGGTGGAGGACCTGTGGGCCGGGAACCCGCCGGCGGACGCGGTGGGCACCCTCCGGACCTTCGTCGCCGGGCTGCGACGCGCGCTGGAGCCCGAGCGGCCCCGCCGGACGCCCTCCCGCCTCCTCGTCACCGAGGGTCCCGGCTACGCACTGCGCGCCGAACCCGCCCACGTCGACGCCTGGCGGTTCGAGCACACCGTCGCCGCCGCGGCCGACCTGCCTCCCGCGCAGGCGGTGCCGCGGCTCACCGAGGCTCTGGAGCTGTGGCGCGGCCCCGCCTACGCCGACGTCGCCGAGGAACCCTGGGCCCGTGCGGAACGCTCCCGGCTCACCGGGCTCCGCCTGACCGCCGTGGAACGCCGTGCCGAGGGCCGGCTCGCCCTCGGCGCCGCCGCCGACGCGGCGGCGGACCTCGACGCCCACGTGGCCGAGCACCCCTGGCGGGAGGACGGCTGGCAACTGCTCGCCCTCGCCCTGTACCGCTCCGGACGCCAGGCCGACGCCCTGTCCGTCCTGCGGCGCGCCCGAGGACTGCTGCGCGAGCACCTCGGCGTGGAGCCGGGCCCGCGGCTGAACCGCACCGAGCAGGACATCCTGCGGCACGCCGAGCACCTGGACCCGGGCCCCTCGGACCCGGCCGCACAGGTGTGGGCCGAGGCCTCCGCGGCGTACGAGAGCATGGTCCCCCCGCGCGCACGCACCCGTCTGGAGTCGACCGCGGTGCTCATGCGGGACCTCGCCGTCACCGGGGGCGGCGGACTGGAGGCGGCACGACGGCACCGCGCGGCGGCCGTGGCGGCGGCCGAGCAGCTGGGCGACCCGGAGCTCACGGCCCGCGTCATCGGCGTCTACGACGTCCCCGCCGTCTGGACCCGCTGCGACGACCCGGCGCGGGCCGACCGGCTGGTGGGCACCGCGGAACGCACCCTGCGCCTCCTGGCGCCGGGCGCGCACGAGGCGGCCAGGGCACGGCTCCTGGCCACCGTGGCGGTGGAGTCCCGCGGCACGCTTCCCGACGGGAGGCGCGCCCTCCACGCGGCCCACCAGGCAGTGGAGAGCGCACGCCGACTCGAGGACGCCGACCTGCTCGTCTTCACCCTCAACGGCCTGTTCATGCAGAGCTTCGAGCGGACCGGCCTCGCCGCCCGACGGGACGGGATCGGCGCGGAGATCACCGAAGTGGCCGTACGGCACGGCCTGTTCACCTACGAGGTCCTCGGCCGGCTGATTCGGCTGCAAGCCCACTGCGCCGCCGCCGACTTCGCGGCCGCCGACCGGCACGCGGCGGCCGCCGACGCGCTCGCGGAACGCCACGAACTGCCTCTCGTCGCCGTCTTCACCACGTGGTACCGCGCCCTGCGCACCGCGGCGACAGAGCCCCCGCACGTCGGCGAGTCCGCGTACCGGGAGGCCGCCAAGTCCCTCGACGGCGCGGGCATGCCGGGTCTGGAACGCGGACTGCTGCCCCTTGCCCTGCTGTGCCTCAGGCTGCACCACGGCCTCCCCGTCACCGCCGACCCGCACACCGACTGGGGCCCCTACGAATCGTGGGTGCGCCCCCTGTTGCTGCTCGCCGAAGGACGCGACCGGGACGCCGTGCGCCTGTTGGCCGACGTCCCCTCCCCGCCCGGTGACCTGGTGTGCGAGGCGCTGTGGTGCCTGCTCGCCCGCGCGGCGATCCAGGTGGGCGACCGTGCGCTGATGCGGCGCGCCCGGAGCGCACTCGAACCCGCCCGGGGCGAACTCGCGGACGCCGCGAGCGGACTGCTCACCGCGGGTCCGGTCGCGGACCATCTGGACGCACTGGCCTCCGCGTTCACCGTGCACGCATCTTGACCTCGGTCGAGCCGGAGGCTCAGCGTTCGGGCGTTCACCGCGATTGAATGGCCGACTCCGCGGGCATCGGCCGGTACCGCTGCACGGTGACTATTGGGGGCCGGCTGGACGCCTTCCCACGGCGCCGAGTTGGAGCTGGGACAGGTCAGCGACACGTTCCGCTTGGTGCGGTGAGAACACCATCGAGGTCGAGGTGGCGACCCCCGCCGCATGTGCAGGTGGCCGTGGGCTGACCGACCTGGGATGAATCACGCGTGTCACTGGGGAAGAGTGCCATACAGGAACAGGTGGGGTTCGGGGGCCGCGTCGGGGTGGTCCGGGGTGAACTCCACGAAGGATTCGGACTCCACCGTCAGACCCGCGTCGCGCACCACGGCCACCACGTCCTCGGCGGCGAAACTGGTCGCCCGGACGGGCCGGCCCATGAACTCGACCGCCAGGTCCTCCACGTCGGCCGGCACGGTGGCGAGGACCAGGGAGCCGCCCGGCCGCAGGGCCCGGGTCAGCCGTCCCAGCACCTCCGACTGCTCGGCGCGGGTCATCTGGAGCAGCGAGAAGTACACGCAGACCGCGTCGAACGAAGCCTGCTCCAGGGGCAGTTCACGGATGTCTGCGTGATGGAACATGGCCTGCGGAACCTGCCGCACGGCGAGGCCGACCATGACGGGGGAGACGTCCACCCCCAGCACCTCGTGACCCGCGGCCACCAGCGTCGACGCGGTGGGCCGGCCGGTGCCGCTGCCCACGTCCAGGACCCGGCTCCCGGGAGCCAGCCGCCCGAGCAGCCACTCCAGCGACGCCAGATGAGCTTCGGAACGGGCGAACGCCTTCTCGTACTCCAGGCCCAGCGCATCGAAGACCACTGCAGCCCGCTGCCCTCTGTCGGCCACGACTCGCTCCCCCCTCGCGGTTTCCGGAATCGTAGCCCGGCGGCGCCCGTCCCCGGCCCGGCTTGCGGACGAAAGCCGAGGCAGGGCAGGGTTCGACCGTGGCCACCTTGCTGATCGTGCATCACACGCCCTCGCCCAACTGCCAGGCGATGTTCGAAGCCGTCGTATCCGGGGCCACGGCGCCGGAGATCGAGGACGTCCGCGTCGTACGGCGCGCGGCCCTGTCCGCCACCGCCTCGGACGTGCTGGAGGCGGACGGCTACCTGCTCGGCACCCCCGCCAACCTCGGCTACATGTCCGGCGCCCTCAAGCACTTCTTCGACCAGATCTACTACCCCTGTCTCGACGAGACGCGCGGTCGTCCCTTCGGCTGCTACGTCCACGGCGGCAACGACGTCACCGGCGCCCTGCGCGGCATCGAGTCGATCACGACAGGTCTCGGCTGGCGCCGTACGGCCGAACCGGTGACCGTCACCGGCGAACCGGCCAAGGCCGATATCGAGGCGTGCTGGGAGCTGGGGGCGACGGTCGCGGCCGGGCTGATGTCCTAGAGGGCGGTCTCCGTGGCGCCGCCCGGAGTGATGAGACCGCTCTCGTAGGCGAGGACGACCGCCTGGACGCGGTCGCGCAGCTCCAGCTTCGACAGGATCCGGCCGATGTGCGTCTTCACCGTCGTCGGACTGAGGAACAGCCGCTCCGCGAGCTCGGCGTTGCTGAGCCCGGTCGCCAGCAGCCGCAGCACCTCCAGCTCGCGCGGGGTCAGCCCGGACAGGTCCCGGTGCGGGTCGGCCGAGGGCACCGCTTCCTCGCGCTGGGCGAAGCGCTCGATCAGGCGGCGGGTGATCGTGGGCGCCAGCAGGGCGTCCCCGGACCGCACCAGCCGTACGGCGGCCACCAGATGCTCGGGCGTGACGTCCTTGAGGAGGAAACCGCTGGCCCCGGCGGTGAGCGCGGCGTACACGTAGTGGTCGAGGTCGTACGTGGTCAGGATGATCACGCGGATCTCGCCCGCGGTGTCCTCGGCGAGGATCCGCCGGGTTGCCTCGATGCCGTCCATGCCCGGCATCCGGATGTCCATGAGGACGACGTCGGGGCGGGTCCGCCGGACCGCGGCGACCGCCTCCGCCCCGTCCGCCGCCTCCGCGGTCACCTCGATGCCGTCCGCGGTCAGGATCATCCCGAACCCGGTCCGTACGAGGGCCTGGTCGTCGGCGATGACGGCCCGGAGCCGCTCGCCGCTCATGTCCTTCACGCCGTCCGCCACGGCATCTCCGCCCTGATGCGGAAGCCGCCGGCCAGGGTCGGGCCGGCCGTCAGTTCGCCGCCGTAGACCGCGAGGCGTTCGCGCAGGCCGATCAGCCCGCGGCCGTTCCCGTCCGCGGGCACCCCGTCGCGGACGGCGCCGGTGTCCATGACCTCGATCTCCAGCCGGTCGCCTGCCCAGCCGACGGTGACGACGGCCTCCGCGCCGGGCGCGTGCTTGATGGTGTTGGTCAGCGCCTCCTGGACCACCCGGTACGCCGCGAGGTCCACACCGGGCGGCAGCGGTTCCGGGGGCAGGGAGACCGCGACGCCGACCGGTGTCCCGGCGGCCCGCACCCGGTCGATCAGCGCGGCCAACTGCCCGAGACCGGGCTGCGGTTCGAGGCCGTCGGCGGGGGAGTCCGGACGGCCGGTGTCCGATGCGGCCAACAGGCCCATCACGTGCCGGAGTTCGGCCATCGCGGCCCGGCCCCCGGCCTCGACCGCGAGCAGCGCCTCCTTGGACCGCTCGGGAGCCACGTCCATGACCTTGCGCGCGGCGCCCGCCTGGATGACCATCACGCTCACATTGTGGGTCACGACGTCGTGCAACTCCGCGGCGATCCGCGCCCGTTCCTCCGCCACAGCCCTGCGTGTCGCCTCCTCGTGGGTCCGCTCCAGCGCGGCGAACCGGTCCCGGCTCGCCGCGAGGCGCCGCCGCCCGAACCGGACCACGCTGGCCAGCACCCCCGCCACCAGCAGCACCACCCCGGGACTCGACCACCCGGGCAGCACCGGTTGCGTCGACCGGAAGGCCACGCCGGCGAGGACGGCGGCGACGGCGAGCCCGGCCATCGCGCCCACCCGGTGCCGACTGTGCATCACCGCGCTGTACGTGCCGATGACGCAGGTCAGGACGTTGATCCAGGAGGCGTCGTCGCCGATGGCCAGCCCCGCGCAGAGCACCACCGCGAACACGGTCAGCGGAAACCGCCGGCGCGCCGCCAGCGGCAGCGCCGACAGCACGACCAGGACCCAGGGCGGTGCGGAGACCGGTTCCTCGATCCGCGCGCCCGGGAGCACGGGAGGCCGGGGCGGCACCGGCACGCCGTACTCGAACCTCGACACGCGCACCGGCCCGTCGCCGGGGTAACGCGACGCGACCACCAGCGCCACCACCGTCAGCAGCACCGCCAGCAGCACGTCGCACCACACCGACCGCCGTGACAGCGCGGCGCCCTTCGCCTCCGGCCGCAGCGCGGCACGCACCTGCCGACGCCATCCCCGCAGGTACTCCGTCTCCATGCGCTCATTGTCACCGTCCCCGGGCCCGCGGCGCGTCCGTCTGTACGACCAACGCACCCTCCACCGGGCGTACTTCGCAGGGATGACCCCGCCCGCGAGTCCTCCGCACGGAGGGCCGCATCTCAGTGCTCCGGCCGACGCGCCCGCGACCCGTCCTTCCCTACCTTCGCCAGGACCTTCACCAGGCCGGCAAGGACACGACCCGACGACCGACAGGACGGGCACCTCCCATGACAGCAGTGATCGAACTGAAGGGCGTGGCCAAGCGCTACGACCACGCCGGCGCACCCGCGCTCGGACCGCTCGACCTCTCCGTCGACCAGGGCGAGGCCCTCGCCGTGACCGGTCCTTCCGGCAGCGGCAAGTCCACGCTGCTGAATCTCGTCGCGGGCCTCGACAAGCCGACCGAGGGCACCGTGACCGTCGCCGGGGAGCAGGTCGACCGCCTCGGCGAGCACGCCCTGGCCCGGTTCCGCCGTGAACGGATCGGCATGGTCTTCCAGTTCTTCAACCTCCTCGACGACCTCACCGTCCTGGACAACATCCAGCTTCCCGCCCAGCTCACCGGAACCTCACGGCGCACGACGCGGGAGCGGGCGCACGAGCTCATGGCGGCCCTGGGCATCGAGAAGCACGCCCGCGCCTATCCCGGCCGGCTCTCCGGCGGCGAACGCCAACGCGTCGCCGTCGCACGGGCATTGGTGAACCGGCCCGCGCTGCTGCTCGCCGACGAACCGACCGGGGCCCTCGACAGCGCCTCGGGCCAGGACGTCAGAGAACTCCTGGTCGACCTGCACCGCGGCGGACAGACCATCGTGCTCGTCACCCACGACCCGGCCCTGGCCGAGGCCTGCGCGAGCCGCACCGTCCACCTCGTCGACGGCCATGTCGCCCTCGACTCCCGCACGGAGGCCGTGCGATGACCGGCCCGCTCGTCCGCGTCGTACGCTCCGGGGTGGGCCGGCGCCGGGTCCAGACCGTCGTCATCGCCATCGCCACGATGATGGCCGTGGCGGCGGCCGTGGTCGCCGGTTCCCTCATGGTCGTCTCGAACGCGCCCTTCGACCACGCCTTCGCCGAGCAGAACGGCCCCCACGTCACCGCCGAGTTCGACCCGGCCAAGGTCAGTGCCGAACGGCTCGGAGACACGGGGAAGGCGGACGGAGTCACGGCGAGCGCGGGACCGTATCCCACCACGATCCTCCGGGCGACCGACTCGTCAGGGCGCCGGCCTCCGGCCATGACCCTGGTCGGACGCACCGGTCCGCACGCGGACGTGGACGACCTGGACCTCACGTCCGGCCGGTGGGCGAGGAAACCGGGCGAGATCGTGCTGAGCTCCTCCTACGAGGGGCCCGCCTTCACGGTGGGCGACACCCTGACGGCCGCCGGCACCACGCTCACGGTCGTCGGCTTCGCCACGTCGGCCGGCAGAACCGCCGAGGTGTGGGCAACTCCCGCACAGGTCAGGGCACTCGCCTCGAAGGACACCCCGGTCACCGGCCAGATGCTCTACCGCTTCGACTCGGCGGGCTCGAAGGGCGCGATCGCCGCGGACCGCAAGAAGCTCCTCGCCGCCGTCCCGTCCGGGGCGCTCCTCGGCACCCGGTCCTACCTCGACACCAAACGCGCCGCCGACCAGGGAGCGGCCCCGACCATCCCGTTCCTCGTCGCCTTCGGGGTCCTCGGCATCGTCATGTCGGTGATCATCGTCGGCAGCGTCATCAGCGGCGCGGTCGGCACCAGTCTGCGCAGGATCGGCATCCTCAAGGCCATCGGCTTCACCCCGCGCGAGGTCGTCCGTGCCTATGTGGCCCAGGCGCTCGTCCCGGCAAGCGTGGGCATCGCGCTCGGAGTCGTCCTCGGCAACCTGCTGGCCGTACCACTCCTCGACGACACCGAGCAGGCATACGGCACCGCCACCCTGTCCGTCGCCTGGTGGGTGGACGTCGTGGTCCCCGCCGGCGCGCTGCTGGTCGTCGGGACCGCGGCCTTCGTCCCCGCGCTGCGGGCCGGGCGGCTGCGCACGGTCGAGGCCATCGCCGTCGGCAGGGCCCCGCGCACCGGACGCGGTCAGTGGGCGCATCGCGCGGCCGCCCGGTTGCCGCTGCCCCGAGCGGTGACCTACGGCCTCGCCGGCCCCTTCGCGCATCCGGTCCGTGCCCTCGCGATGCTGCTCGCGGTGGCCTTCGGCACGATCGCGGCGACCTTCGCCGTCGGGCTCACCTCGTCACTGAACGAGGTCAACGCGGTACAGGACCCCGAGAACCGTTCCGCGGTCACCGTCTTCACCGGCGGCCCGGGCGTCGCGGGCGGCGAGCACGTCCCGGCGCCGGGCACCCCGGAGCCCGAGCCGGCCGACCCGGCGAAGGTGAGCGCCGCCATCGAGGCGCAGGCGGGCACCGCCTCGTACTACGGGATGGGCCGGCAGGACGCCACCGTGGCCGGAGTCTCCGGAACCGTCCGGACGACCCTCTACCAGGGCGACTCCACGCGTGGCAGTTACGCCATGATCTCCGGGCACTGGCTCACCGGCGCGGGCCAGGTCGTCGTGCCCGGCCGGTTCCTGGAGACCACCGGCACCGGGATCGGCGACACCGTGCGCGTGACCGTCGGGAAGCAGACGGCCACCCTGCGGATCGTCGGGGAGGCCTTCGGCTCCTCGGGTGACGACCTGGAGATCCAGGCGAACCTCGCGGACTTCCCCGCGACCAGGCCTCAGGTGTTCCTCGTCGACGTGAAACCGGGCGTCTCCGCGCCGGAGTACGCCAAGAAGCTCGCCGCGCGGATCGAGCCCCTCGGCGCCGACGCCCGGGCCAACTCCCCTTCCGAGCGGGACAACTTCGTGGTCGTCCTGAACACGATGGCCGCGCTCCTCACCCTGATGCTCGTGTGCGTCGCAGGCCTCGGCGTCCTCAACTCCGTCGTCCTGGACACCCGGGAACGCGTCCACGACCTGGGCGTGTGCAAGGCGCTCGGCATGTCGCCCCGGCAGACCGTGAGCCTCGTCCTCGCCTCGGTGGCCGGTATCGGCGTGCTCGGCGGTCTCGTCGGCGTGCCCGCCGGATACGCGCTGCACGGCTTCGTGCTCCCGGTGATGGGACACGCGGCGGGCACCGACCTGCCCAGGTCCGTCCTCGACGTGTACGACACCCCGCAACTGCTCCTGCTGGGCCTGGCCGGTCTCGTCATCGCCCTGCTGGGCGCGCTGCTCCCGGCGGGTTGGGCGGCCAGGGCCCGGACCGCGACGGTGCTGCGCACGGAGTAGCCGTCACCCCTCCCGGCGCAGGCCGACCACCAGGTCGCGGGGCAGGCCGTGGGTGTCGTGGAGGTAGTCGTAGTCCTCCTCGCTCAGCGGCCCCCGGTACCGCGGCCCGGACAGCAGCCTGCGACCGCGGTCCAGCAGCCTGTCGAACCGGCGCTCCTCCTCCACCAGCACGTCCCGGACGGGTTCCGTCCCGCAGGACTGCCGGAAGTGGTCCAGCGTGTGCTGGAGGACCTCCACCGGCAGGTCCGAGAGGGTGCGGGACGGGTCGTCGCGCCGCAGGGTGGTCAGCAGCCGGCGGACAACGCGGCGCAGGACATGACCGCGGCCGGTGGTGGACGGCCGTACCCCGTCGCCGATCACGACGGCAGCGGAGCGCAGATGGTCGCTGACCAGACGCAGCGACGGTTCGTCGAGCTGCCACAGGGGCGGCAGCAGGCACCTGAAGGGCTCGAACAGATCGGTGTCGTGGACGGATTCATGGCCCTGGAGGACGGTGACCAGGCGCTCCAGACCCATGCCGGTGTCGATGCCGGGGCGCCGCAGGGGCTGGAGCGAGCCGTCCTCGAGACGCCGGTAGCGCATGACGACGTGGTTCCAGATCTCCACCCAGCGCGGGTCTGTGGTGGGGGTGCCCCGGGGCGGGGTGCCGCCGGTCCACACGAAGATCTCCGAGTCGGGTCCGCACGGGCCGACCGGGCCGTTGGACCACCAGTTGTCCTCCCGGGTGAGCTCCACGGGGACCTCAAGCTCCTCCCAGGTGCGCAGGGACTCCAGGTCGGGGCCCACCTGCTCGTCACCACCGAAGACCGTGACGTGGAGGCGCTCGCGGGGGATGCCGAAGCCGTCCCGGAGCAGTTCGTACCCCCAGCGGAGGCTCTGCGGGTGGCCGTAGTCGCCGAGCGACCACGAGCCGAGCATCTCGAACACCGTCAGGTGCGTGGAGTCACCGACCTCGTCGAGATCGGTGGTCCGCAGACAGCGCTGCACATTGACGAGGCGGCGGCCCCGCGGATGCGGGCGGCCCTCCAGGAAGGGGGTGAGCGGATGCATGCCCGAGGTGGTGAACAGCACCGGGTCGCCCGGCGGTGGCAGCAGCGTGCTGCCCGTGATCAGGTGGTGTCCGCGCTCGCGGTAGAAATCGGTGAAGACGCGTACGGTCCGGTCCGTGTCCATGGTGGTGGTCCTTCGGTCTCATGGGAGCCGGAAACGACCACGGGAACAGCGCGACCAGAGGTCCCGCACCGGCGGTCCGTTTCCGGCCGCCGGGGGAGAGGGGGAGGTCAGGCGTCGGCAGCCGGCGAGCTGGTCGCTCGCGCGGCTGCGGTGTGGGTACGGCTGGTGACCTCCATGCGATCAACGGTACGCACAGGGTCTCCGGCCGTCACGCCGTTTTCCCGGAGGGGGCGCCGCCTCAGCACTCGCACCGCTGTTCCGGCCGTACGAGCGCCCGGCCCCCGTGTGCCGCGTGCGCCTCGACCAGCGCCCCGCGCAGCGCCCGGCGGATCTCCGCGGGCAGAGCGCCGACGTTAGGCCAGCGCACGACGTGCCGGGCGACGTCCCGCAGTTTGGTGTTGGTGTGCTGGGACACGGTCCTGAGGACCTCCCACCCCTGCTCGGGGCGGAGGCCGCTGAGGGCCAGGACGACACCGATCGCCTGATCGACGACGGCGTGCGAGACAAGGGCCTGCCGGAGCTGGGCGGTTTCCGCCTGGAGTTCCTCGATCTTCTCAATCAGCTCTTCGTGTTGCGTCATGCACCGCCCTGTCGCCCTCTCCCCCTCTTGCCCGGCGACTCCTGCGGACGCCGTCCGTCCAGCCTGCCCGTCCCCTGCCGTCACTGACGAGCCGGCGGACGCACACCTTGTGACCTGGCAGGACAGAAAACGAAACGCGAGCGGCAGCATCGCGACATTCGAGGGTATGTGCGAATGACGAGCAGAGAACGGGAGGCCCTGGCGCGATGGAGACGCTGACGTTCGACAGCGACGATCTGGACCGGACCGAGGAGTTCCTCAGTCACGCCTACGCGAAGATGCGCATCGGCAACGGCACCCCGGACAGCAGCCGGGCGCGGATCCACCGCAGCGCCATCGACTCGGTCAGCGTCGACGAGCTCGACCTGGACTTCGACATGAGCTACGCCGTCACCCCGCTGGGCCGGATCTGCCTGTGCCTGGTCCACGAGGGCACCATCGAGGACCACGTCTACCAAGGCGTCTCGGACTCCTTCGGCCCCGGTGACGTGGTGTCCTTCGCGCCGCCCGAGCTGTCCTACGCGGGCCGTGTCCACGCGGCCCGCTACAACATCACCATGCTGGACCCCGACCTGCTCAGCCAGGTCGCGGCGACCGCGGACACCCGGAGCCCCGAACCGGTCCGGCTCACCGGGCACCGGCCGCTGAGCCCCGCCGCGGGGGACCGGCTGCGGTCGACCATCCGCTATGTCCAGGACCACGTCCTCGCGGACGCCGCCGTCGCCGACCAGCCGCTCGTGGCCTCCACGGCCGCCCAGCACCTGGCCGCGACCGTCCTGGCCACCTTCCCCCACACCGCGTCCACCGACCCCACCGGTGCCGACCGCCGGGACGCCCACCCCGCCGCCCTGCGCCGCGCCCTCGCCTACATCGACGACCACGCCGACCGCCCCCTCACCGTCGCCCAGATCGCGGAGGCGGCCCACATCAGCGTCCGCGCGCTCCAGTACGCCTTCCGCCGGCACCTGGACAGCACCCCGCTCGCGTACCTGCGTCAGGTCCGCCTGTCCCACGCCCACGACGAGCTGGCGGCGGCCGACCCCGAGGACGGCAGCACGGTCACCGACATCGCCGCCCGCTGGGGCTTCTACCACCCGGGCCGCTTCGCCACTCTGTACCGGCACGCCTACGACCGCACACCGCGCCGTACCCTGCGCGACGGCTGACGTCCGCTCAGCGGCGGGTGATCTGCGGCTGGTGACAAAGCGCCCACCGGGCCCTGCGTTCTTGTGAGCAACCCCGTAGGGCATGGCCCTCGCCGCCCTACGGTCCCAGCATGAACACGAGTCGCAGCACAGGAAGCAGAGGGCGCATCGCCGCGCTGGCGGTGCTGCTCACCACCGGGGCGCTTACCGTGTCGGCCCCCGACGCCCAGGCAGACAGCGCGAGAACCGAGACGGCCGTGGCCACGAGCGCCGGTGTCACCGAGAGCGTGGTGCGGGTGAAAGCCCCCCTGCCGGCGTCCTTCGGCGCCCGTCCCGCGGCGTGCGACTGGCTGTCGTACCTGCGCTACCGGTCCTCGTCGGGCCCCGCCGCCTCGGCCGACGCCGACCGGGTCCTGGTCGCCCAGCCGGGCATCCTGGAAGGCGCCGGAGCCTTCGACAGCGTCGCCCGCAACACCGTGACGCGCGCCGCCGAGCAGGGCCGGCACATCGAGTTCTGGGCCCTGGACCGCCGCTCCAACTGCCTGGAGGACCGCACCGGCATCGCCTCCGGCGACCAGCACACCGCCGTCGACTACTACTACCGCGGCAAGAAGGTCGAGGGGCGCACCTTCGCCGGGTTCGTCGGCAACGACAAGCTCGGCTGGATGGCCAAGCTCGGCATCGAGCAGACCGTACGCGACGAATTCGACCTCCTTGCGGCCGAGTTGCCCGACCAGCGCGTGCGCAAGGACAAGGTGCTGTGTGGCGGCCACTCGCTCGGCGGTGTGATCACCGGCTACTTCGCCGCCGCCGACTTCGACGGCGACCCCGCCACCACCGCCGACGCCGGACACCGTCAGTGCGCCGGCTGGTTCGCCCTCGACACCACTGTCTCCACCTCGCTCGGCGACCTGAGCGGCAGTATCCCGGACGACACCAACCTGCCCGACGTGGGCCTCGGTTACGGCGTCGTGCAGGCCGGACTCGACAGCGGAGTGCTCCCGCGCTCGCTGTCCGCGCCCGTCCTGCTCAACCCCGAGACGATGACCCTGCTCGCCATCGCGGGCGTGGGCGCCCTTCAGGATCCGGCCGGCGAGGCCGACCTGCCGGGCTATCTGCCCGCCAACACCAACATCGAGGCCACCAACCGCTTCCTGTTCTCCAAGGACACCGCCACCTTCCTCACCGGCTCACCCGCGGTGAAGGACTTCCGGCTCACCAACCAGGCGGTCCTCGGCTCGCTGATGGACGACCAGTCCGTACCGCTCGCCTTCCTCCAGAGCAGCGTGGGCTTCTTCGACGGCGGGCCGATCACCGACAAGAACTTCCCCGCGGCCAACGGGAGTTCGTCGCAACCGGGTCTCTTCGGCACGGAGTACAAGGCCATCCCGGCCGTGCCCCATGGCCCGCTCTACACCTGGCGGAACCGGGACCGGGTCGGCGATCCGGACGACCCCGGGTACCGGTCCTCGGACGGGACGCCGTTCACCGCCGCGGGCAAGGAGGTCACCGACATCCAGGAGCTGGCCCGCAGCATGGCCGCACAGCCGCTGGACTTCACCGAGCAGTACTTCCCGACCAAACTCGTCACCGACCTCGAACTGGCCGGCTCCCCGCAGGTGAAGCGGCTCGTCGTGCACCCGGACGGGCTCACCGCCAACCCGACGCTGACGGTCCTCGCGGGCGACGGACTGCTCGCCGGCCGTGTCCCCGCCGACCTGCACCCCGTGGTCGCGGACGGGTACCAGCACCTCGACGTGCTGACGGCGGCGCCGGTCCAGAACAACGGCCGGCCCGAGCCGGTGTCCACCGCCCTCACGGAGTTCGCCCGCACACCTCGATAGCCCCCACAAGAGGGCAGGGCCCAGGAGGAGTTCCCCCGGGCCCTTCCCTCTGCCGTGGATCCGGTCAGACCTTGCCTGCGGCGAAGGTCGCCGCCGCGTCGGCGTTCGCCGTGTAACCGAGGTGCGCCAGCGTGTCGTTGCCGCCCGCCTCGCACACCGGGTCACCCTTGGCGCAGAAGTCGATGGTGCGGCTCTGGTACGTGCCGGTGACGCTCTTGCCGATCGCCCGGATCGGGTTGCCGAACAGCAGCACCGCGGCCACCCGTGACTCCAGCGCCGCCGGAATGGTCGCCACGATGGGGCTGCCGACCACCGCACCCGCGCTGCTGATACCGATGGAGTTGTCGACGACGTTCGCGCCCTGCGAATAGCCGACCAGAATGAAACGCTGATTCGGACAGGCGGCCGCCTGGCTGTTCACATGGTTCACCAGATCGGCGTTGCCCTGCGCGGCCGACGTCAGGGAGAGGTCCGCGGGGTAGTTCACCTTGTAGCCGGTCAGACTCCGGCCGGTGATTTTCTTCTGCAGCGCGGAGTACACCGGGTCGCCGACGATGAGGCCGAGCGCGCCCGGCTCGAACGTGCCGCGAGCGGCGACGACATCGATGTCCGAGCAGGCCGCGGCGGCTGCCGGTGGCGCCGAGAGGGTGGTCACACCGGCCCCGCCGACCAGCGAGAGCGCGGCGAGGTACAAGCGAATGCGCATGGGGGGATCCTTTGAGGGTGGGGCGTGTGAAACGCCTGTGGAAAGGATGTCCCGAACGTATTCGCTGGACCATTGCCGGTGTTATGGACGGGAATTCAGGAATTCCTCGTTCTTTTGTACGTTGGTGAGTGCCAGAATGAGATCAAGGCGGGAACCGGGATCGTGCAGGGCGTCACCGAAGACCTTCTCCAGCTGACGCAGCCGATAACGCACCGTCTGCGGATGGACATGGAGCCGGGCGGCGACGTCGGGCACGTTGCTGCCGCTGAGCAGCCATGCCAGCAGCGTCTCGGCGAGCCGCTCGCGCTGCCCCTCCGACACCGTGTCGAGCGGTGCGAGGGCCCGCGCCCGCAGCTGGTCGAGCATCGGCTCGTCGCTGTGCAGCAGCAGGGTCGACAGGTGATCCGCGCAGTGCACGACGCCCTGCCGCGGGAGGATCCCACGGCCCATTAACCCCAGTGCCCGGGAGGCCCAGCGCAGCGACCGGGCGGCCTCTTCGAGAGGCACCGTCGGCCCGATCGCGGCCGGCCGCCCGCGCAGCGCGAGGCTGAACGCCCGCCCGCCGAAACGCCCGGAGCCGTCCGGATCGGGTATCAGCATCCGCGGCGGCCGCGACTCCATGTCCACCAGCGCCCCCGCGGCGGCCAGCGGCCGGTCCTCCTCCCGCTGGTCCGGGGTGGCCGCGAGCGCGACGACCGCGACCTGCCTCGGCACCGACCACCGCGCGCCGTGCGCCAGGTGCTGCACGGCGGCCGGCGCGACCTGCCCGTCCCCGAGCAGCAGGTCCAGCAGACGTCTGCGCCGCCGCTCCAGCTCGTCCGTGTTCTGCGACCGGGCCTCGGAGTACCCGGCCGCCGCCGCCTCCGCGACCTCGTGCACGGTACGGAAGGCGAGCTCGCCCAGCGTCGTGATCACCGCGGAGTCCAGGCCGAGCTCCTCCGCCGTACGGCCCATCAGCCGCCAGGCGTGCAGCCCCCCGACCCGCAGCGCGGACTGCAGGGCGTCCAGACTGCGCCCCTCCAGGGCCTCGCCGCGCCCGAGTTCGTAGTACGTGGCGGCGATCGCGTCCCCGCGGCCGCGCGGGTCGGCGATGTGATCGACGAACAGGGTCAGCGCCTGCACCACACCGGCTCTGAGGTGTTCGCGGTAGGTGCCGTCGGCCGGGCGCGCGTACTCGGGGACCTGCCTGCGGACCTCCTCCTCGACTTCGTCGGCGACTTCCTCCAGCTGGGAACGGAGCACTTCGGCGAGGTCGGGCGGCACTTGGGCGGTGCCGAGGTTCTCCGGACCACCGTGCGGGAAGGGGGTGGCCAACGGGGGCCCTCCTTTCACCCGGAAGCGGCTCACCCGCGGGCCGGTGCCCGTGGGCCGAGGGGTAAGTCCTGTGTTGGACGGACGTCCCCTGCGGTGCGTTCCGTGCCCCGACGGTACCGACATCACTGCGGCACCCCCAGCCCCTGCGCAAGCATTGGCCACGACGCGGTGAACTCCTGCTTCCAGTAGGCCCAGCTGTGCCCTCCTCCCGCGTAGTAGTGCGTGGTGACCGGGATGCGCAGCAGCGCGAGCGTGCCGGTGAAGCTGTGGGCGGAGGGCCACAGGGCGCTCTCCAGGGCCTCGGGGAGCCAGTCGCCCGTGCCCCCCGCCAGCCCGCTGCCGCTGGAGACGTACAGGGCGGTGCCGCGCAGCCCCGCCGCGCGGTCCCGCGGGTTGAAGTCGCGCCAGGTGAGCAGGTTCTGGAAGGGATTGCCCCACAGCGAGGTCGGCACCAGGTTCTCGCGGGCCACGATGGCGTCCACGAGGGTGGGCACACCGGGTGCCATGGTGTCGAGGATCCCGCTGTAGGAGGCGGCCGCGGTGAACGAGCCCGGGTGCCGTGCCGCGTGCGCCATGGCGCCGTAACCGCCGGTGGACACCCCCGCGACGACCCGTACGCCGGAGGCCCGGTAGTCGCGGGCGAGCAGGGCCGGCACCTCCTGCAGCTGGAAGGTCTCGTAGTCGGGGCCGCTGCGCCAGGCGGTGGGAATGCCGGTGGGCCCCGCGTCGGGCATCGCCACGATCAGGTTCCGGCCCTCGGTGAAGGCCTCGATGTCCGTCTCGCGGGTCCAGGACGTGTAGTCGTCGTGGGCGCCGTGCAGCAGGTACAGCACGGGGTAGGTGCGGGTGGGCTCCGCGTCGAACCCCGACGGCAGGATCAGCCGCACCGGGGCGCTGCGGCCCAGCGCGGCGGAGGGCACGGACACGTCGAGGGTGCGTGACCCGAGCGCGGAGGCGGTCCGGGCGCCGAACAGGACGGCCAGACCGGCGCCGGCCGCGGCCTTGGTGACGGTACGTCGGGACACTCCGGTGGTGCGACGGTGCATGGCGGCTCTCCTCGGATCACGTTCAGTGGGTCCCTGCGGCGAGTTCCTGGCCCAGGTGGGCGGCGATCTCGTCGACGTGCGGCGGGTCGAGCAGCGACAAATGGTGTCCCGCGACCGGTACGACGGTCAGGCGCGGGCACACCTCGTCCCAGCCCAGCGTCCGGTCGTCGCGTTCGTAGGCGGGGTCGCGCACGGTGTGCGGAGCGGGCTCGGTGGCCCGGTACAGGACCACCCGCCCGTCGTGACGGCCCGGCCGGTGCGCCTCGCCGATCCTCAGGTCCAGGTAGGACGAGCGCTGGTGCTCCAGGGCGGCGGGCGGGACGTCGGCGGACGCGCGCAGGATCTCCAGCACGGTGTCGATGCGCTCGCCGTCGTCGTCCATCGCGACGAGGGCGTCGTACGGCAGCTCCAGCGGGACCCCGTAGACGTCGCGGACATGGCGGGCGAACCCCTCGAAGTGGGCGCGGAGCCGGTCGGCCGGTGTCCGGTCCGGCTGGGGGAGGGGCCGTACCGAGTCGATGAGGATCACGAGTTCCACCTCCCGTCCCGCGGCGGTGAGGTGCCGGGCGGTCTCCTGGGCGACGAAGCCGCCGAAGGACCAACCGCCCAGCAAACAGGGCCCGTCGGGGTGGACGGCGGTGACGGCCTCGGCGTAGCGGCGCGCCTTCTCGGTGACCGTCGGCGCGTCGTCGAGGCGTTCGAGGCCGTACACGGGCCGCTCGTCGCCCAGACGTTCGGCAAGTGCCCGGTAGACGTCGGTCGTTCCGCCGGCGGCGTGCACGAGGAAGAGCGGGGGACGGCTGCCGGTGGTGCGCAGCGGGCGTACCGGGCCGGTCCGGAGCCGGTCGGCCACCTCCTGGACCGTGGTGGCGCCGAGCAGGTCGCGCAGCGGCAGCTCGACGGCGAACTCGCGCTCCAGGGCGGTGCGGACACGGACGGCCATCAGCGAGTCGAGCCCGAGGCCGGCCAGCGCGGTGGCGGGGGTGACCCGGCCGGCGGGATGGCCGGTGACGGTGGCGATGTGATGGCACAGGCGGGCGGCGACGGAGGTGTCCTGCTCGGCGTGAACCTCTTGGCGCCGCACCTCCGTGGGCGCCGCCGTCCGTCTGTCCGTCCACCAGTGCCGCACGTGCTTCCAGCGCGGCGCGGGCAGGTCGACGACCCGCCCGGACGGCAGCGGCAGCCGCTCGCCCGCGCAGTACAGGGCCCCCACCTGGGTGAGGAAGTCGGCGCATCCGTCGGCGTCCCGCCGCAGCGTGCCGATCGCGAGGGCGCCGGGCACGTTGTCGGTGATGGCGCGGGCGAGGACCGGGTGGGGGGAGATCTCGACGAAGGCCCTGTGGCCGTCGGCCGCGGCCGCGGCGACGGCCCGGTCCAGCCGTACGGGCCGCCGCAGGTTCGCGGCCCAGTGAGCGGAGTCGAAGACGCTCTCGCCGCGCGGGTCGTCCAGGACGGTGGAGTAGACGGGCACACGAGGTGCTCGGCCGCCGAGGTCGGCCAGGGACTCGGTCAACTCGGCCAGCAGCGGATCGACCTGGGGCGAGTGCCCGGCCCCGACCACCCGCATCGACCGGGCCGTCCGACCCTGCTCCTCCAGCCATCGCACGAGCCGCGCCACCGCCGGTTCCTCGCCGGTGACGACCTTCTGCCCCGGCGAGGAGTGGACGGCGACATGCACACCGGGGAAGTCCCGGCCCAGGGCGTCGAGTTCCCCGTCGTCGAGGTCGACGACCGCCATCGCCCCGCCCCGCAACCGGCTGAGCAGCCGGGCCCGTTCGGCGACGATCCGGGCGCCCTCCGCCACGTCCAGGGCGCCCGCGCACACCGCCGCGGCCACCTCGCCCAGGGAGTGGCCGATGACGGCGGCGGGTTCGACGCCGTAGTAACGCCACAGCTCGGCGAGCGCCACCTGGAGTCCGAACAGGACGGGCTGGGCGACCTCCAGCCGGTCCAGCTCACTCCCGGAGGCGAGACGGTCGTACAGGGACAGCCCGCACTCCGCGTCGATCTTCTCCACGGCGGCGGCGAAGGCGGGCTCCTCGGCCAGCAACCGGCGTCCCATCCCGGCCCACTGGCTGCCGTACCCGGAGAAGACCCACACCGGTCCCGGTCCCACGAGATCACGCTCACCGGTCACGACCCGGCCGTGCGGGCGCCCCTGTGCCAACGCGTCCAGCCCGTCCGCGAGTTCGGCCCGGTCCCCTGCGACCACGCCCGCGCGCACCCCTCCGCGGCCTGCCCGTCCGGCCAGGGTGCGGGCCACGTCGGCGGGGTGCGCGGTGGTTGTCCTGAGCCAGTCGGCGAGCCGGGCCGCGGTGTCCCGCAGCCGCTCCTCGTCCACGTCGGACAGGAGATGCAGCCGGGCGCCGGGCTCCTCGGCCGGACGCGCGGGCAGGACGCCGGGCCGCCATTCCTCCAGTACGGCATGGGCGTTGGTGCCGCCGAACCCGAAAGCGGAGACCCCGGCGACGGCCGTACCGCCGTAGCGCGGCCAGGGCTCGCCCTCGGTGACCACCCGCAGTCGTACGTCGTCCAGGGAGCCGCCCTCTGCGCAGTGCAGGGACGGCGGGATGACGGCGTGGTGCAGGGCGAGCACGGTCTTCACCAGCCCGGCGACGCCCGCGGCGGACTCCAGGTGCCCCAGGTTCGACTTCACGGAGCCGAGCAGCAGCGGCTGGTCGGGGTCGCGGTCCGCGCCGAGCACCGCGCCGAGCGCGCCCGCCTCGATCGGGTCGCCGAGCGGGGTGCCGGTGCCGTGCGCCTCGACGTAGTCGACGTGGGCGGGGGTGAGTCCGGCCCGCGCGTACGCGGTGGTCAGAAGGGCCTGCTGGGCGGCCGGGTTGGGGGCGAGGAGGCCGTTGGAGCGGCCGTCGGAGTTGACGGCCGTGGCGCGGATGACGGCGAGGACGCGGTCGCCGTCCCGTTCGGCGTCGGACAGCCGTTTCAGGATGACGGCCGCGCAGCCCTCACCGCGTCCGATGCCGTTCGCGTCCGGCGAGAACGGCTTGCACCGCCCGTCCGGGGAGAGGGCGCCCGCCCGCCGGAACGCCATGCTGACGACGGGGGAGAGCAGCAGGTTGACGCCTGCGGCGATAGCCGTGTCGCTCTCGCCGGTGCGCAGGCTCACGCAGGCGTGGTGCACCGCGACCAGTGAGGAGGAACAGGCGGTGTCCACGGCCATGCTCGGCCCACGCGTGTCCAGCACGTACGCCAGCCGGCCCGCGGTCACGCTCAGCGCACCGCCCGCCGGGGCCCAGGGGTCGACGGCCGCCGGGTCGGCGCCGGTGAGCGAGCCGTACTCCGGGGCGGAGACCCCGACGAAGACACCGGTCGCGGTGCCCGCGAGGGACGCGGCGGGGACGGCGGCATGGGCGAGCGCCTCGTGTACCACCTCCAGGAGGATCCGCTGCTGCGGGTCCATCACGGCCGCCTCGCGCGGGGTGATCCGGAAGAAGTCCGCGTCGAACCCGGCGATGTCGTCGAGGTAGCCGCCGTACGGGGGCGCGTCCGCGGGCGGGAAGGGGGTGAAGTCGCGCCAGCGGTCCTCGGGGACCCGTCTGATCGCGTCGACGCCCTCGGTCAGCAGCCGCCAGTAGTCCGCCGGGCCGTGGACCCCGCCGGGGAGTCGGCAGCCGACCCCTATGACGGCGACGGGCTCCGACGGGGGAGCCACCGGGGCGGCCTCCGACGGCGCGCTCTGCGCCGGCACCCGGCACAGATGCGCGGCCAGATCCTCCCCGGTGGGCGCCTCCCACAGCAACGTCGGCGGCAGCTCCCGTCCCGTCAGCCTGGAGAGGTCCCCGGCCAGCACGACCGCGTCCCGCGAGGACATGCCGAGGTCCGCCAGCGGGCGGTCCATGGGCACGTCCTCGACGGCTGTCCCGGTCCACCCGGCTACGCGCTCCGCGACCAGCCGGCGCACCGCGCCCGCGTCCACGGCCCTCACGCGGCGCTGCCCGCCGCGTAGGCACCCGCCAGATACCGCTCACGTGTCAACGCCCGCGACACCTTGCCGCTGGACGTCCGCGGCACCGTGCCCGGCGGGACGAGGAGCACATCGGCGAGCCGCAGCCCGTGCCGCCCGGACACGGCCGCACGCACGGCCCGTACCAACGCCGGTACGTCGACCTCGGCGAGGCTGGTGGCCCGCGCGTGCTCGGCCACCACGACCACCCGCTCACCGGAGGTGTCCGTCACGCCGAAGGCGGCGAGCCGGTCGCGCCGTACCGCCGGATGCGCGTCCTGGACGGTGGCCTCCAGGTCCTGCGGATAGTGGTTGCGTCCGTCGACGACGATGAGGTCCTTCAGCCGGCCGGTGACGATCAACTGCCCTTCCAGGACCGTCCCCAGGTCACCGGTGCGCAGCCGTCCGTCGGTGCCGAAGACGCGGCGGGACTGCTCGTCCCGGTTCCAGTAGCCGCGGCCCACGTTGGGACCCCGGACCTGGATCTCGCCGACCTCGCCCTCGGACAGCTGGGCGCCGGAGACCGGATCGACGATGAGGACCTCCTGCCCCACCGGGGTACCGCAGCCCGCCAGCAGCACGGCCCGGGGGTCGTCGGGCCGTGCGGGCAGCGCCTTCCCCTCGGCGAGCGCGTCCCGGTCGAGGGCGAACCGGCGCACCGGCTCCCCGGGCCGGGCGGCGCTGACGAACACGGTCGCCTCGGCGAGCCCGTACGACGGACAGTGCGTCGTGGCCCCGAGACCCTGGCCGGCGAAGGCGGCCTGGAACCTGTCGGCCGTGGTGGGACGGACCGGCTCGCTGCCGTTGATCAGCGCCATGACCCCGTCCAGCCGCAGATCCGCCTTCTGGTCCTCGGTCACCGTCGAGGCGCAGTAGTCGTAGGCGAAGTTGGGCGCCGCGCTCAGCGCCCGCGGATGTGCGGACAACAGCCGCAGCCAGCGCGCGGGCTCGTGCAGGAAGGCGACCGGGTCCATGAGCACCGACAGCAGCCCGCGCACCACCGGGGCGGCGACACTGAGGACGAGGCCCATGTCGTGGTACAGCGGCAGCCAGCCCACACAGGTCACCGGATGGACGTCGGCACCGTAGGCGCCCAGCGCCTGGCGGGCGTTGGCGACGACGTTGGTGTGCCCGATCTCCACACCCGCCGGGGTGCGCGTCGACCCGGAGGTGTACTGGAGGTAGGCGATCTCACCGCCGGGAGGCGGCAGTTCCTCCGCTGCGGCGTCGGGCACCTGGTCCACGGCGACGACCCGCGCGGCCGAGCCGGCGCACACGTCCCGTACCTGGTCCATGATCTGACTCACAGTCAGAAGCACGGCCGGTCGCGCGTCGGCCAGCACGGCCGCCAGTCGGTCGCCATGCCCGGGCAGGCCGGGCGGATACATCGGTACGGCGACCATTCCGGCCGCGAGCGCTCCGAGGAACCCGGTGACGTACTCCAGTCCCTGGGGGCACAGCACCGCGACCCGGGCCCCGGGCTCGGCCTCCTCGGCGAGCCGGGCGGCCACCGCCCTTACGCGCACGTCCAGCCGGCGCCAGGTCAGGGTGCGGTGCACACCGCGCGAGTGCGGCGCGGGATGGTCGACGAAGGTGAACGCCCGGTGCTCCGGGATGACTTGGGCCCAGTGGCGGACGTATTCCGGCAGACTCCGGAACGCGGGGGCGAGCGGGGGACGGCGCATGTCCATCGGGCAGGTCTCCTCGCGAGGCAGGTCAGAGCGGGATGTTGCCGTGCCGGCGTTCCGGCATCGGGGCGCGCTTGCCGCGCAGCGCGCGCAGGGCACGGCAGATGTGGGCACGGGTGTCGCGCGGGGCGATGACGGCGTCGACATAGCCGCGCTCCGCGGCGAGATAGGGCGTCCCGTGGGTGCTCTCGTAGGCGTCCACGAGACGGGCCCGCAACGCCTCGGGATCGTCGGCGGCGGCCAGTTCACGCCGGTGCAGGACGCCCACCGCGCCCTCGGCGCCCATCACCGCGATCCGCGCGGTGGGCCAGGCGAGGTTGATGTCGGCGCCCAGGTGCTTGGAACCCATCACCGCGTACCCGCCGCCGTACGCCTTGCGCACCACCACCGTCACCTTCGGCACGGTCGCCTCGGCGTACGCGTACAGCAGCTTGGCGCCGCGCCGGATGATCCCGGCCTGCTCCTGCCGGACCCCGGAGAGATAGCCCGGCACGTCGGCGAAGGTCAGCAGCGGGATGCCGAACGCGTCGCAGAACCGTACGAACCGCGCGGCCTTCTCGGAGGCGTCGATGTCCAGGACCCCGGCCGCGTGCAGCGGCTGGTTGGCGACGACACCGACGGAGGTGCCCTCGACGAGGGCCAGGGCGCAGATGATGTTCGGCGCGAACAGCTCCTGCACCTCCAGGAGTTCACCGTCGTCGACGATCGCCCGCAGGATGTCCCGCATGTCGTAGGCCTGCCCGAGCCGGTCGGGCACGATCCCGTCGAGCGGCACGTCGGCGGGCGGCGGCAGCGGGGCGTACTGCGGCGGCCGCTCCAGGTTGTTGACGGGCAGGTACGACAGCAGCTCCCGTACGGTGTCCAGGGCCTCGGTCTCGTCCGCGGCGAGGAAGTGGGCGTTGCCGTTGAGGGAGTTGCTGGTGCGGGCGCCGCCCAGCTCCTCGGCGCTGGTGCGTTCCCCGGTGACCGCCTCGATGACGTCGGGCCCGGTGACGAACATGTGCGAGGCGCCGTCCACCATCACGGTGAAGTCCGTGATGGCGGGGGAGTAGGCGGCCCCTCCGGCGCACGGGCCGAGGACGACGGAGATCTGCGGGATGACCCCGGACGCCTGGACGTTGCGGCGCACCAGCTCGGCGTAGAGGGCCAGCGAGACGACGCCCTCCTGGATGCGGGCGCCGCCACCGTCGTTGAGCCCGATGACCGGGCAGCCGGTCCTGAGGGCGAGGTCCATCAGAGCCACGGCCTTCTCGCCGAAGGCCTCGCCCATGCTGCCGCCGAAGACCGTGGAGTCCTGGGAGAACACGCAGACGGGACGCCCGTCGACCGTGCCGTAGCCGGTGATCACACCGTCCCCGTAGGGGCGGTGGGAGTTGTCCCCGGTCGGCCGGGCTCGTACGAACAGGCCGGTCTCGGTGAACGAGCCGGAATCCAGCAGCAGGTCGATCCGCTCCCGGGCGCCGAACTTGCCGCGTCTTCTCGGCCTGTTCCCGGCCACGGCCTGCGCCCGGCGGGCTTCGAGCGCGAGGACGCGGTCGGCGGTGCGGTCGGGCGGACGTGTCGTCGTCACCTCTAGTGTCACAGCCACCTCCGAAGTGGCCTTCGAATATGGCAGCGCCTCCGGCGCGGGCCGAGCCCAACGCCGGTCTGTTTGCGCGAGGTGAGTCCCGGGAGGCCGGCCTTAGTCCGTCAGTGACAAGGGCCCCTGCCGACGGAGGGCTCCCCCGGTGCGCTGCATTTGAGACAACCTGGCCTGGACGAAGATGGGGACCTGTTCCGGAGGTCGGCCTTTTCGCAGGCTGCCGGATGCCGGGCGCATGAATCGAAGCACGTGAATGAGTCAGTTCTTCGATTCGGGTCGACCGGCCGGTTGATAGTTCAACGGGGGCGCTGCGACAATCCCGGTCCCGGCCTCGTCGCCACCTCCCCCGACCCACAGGCCGACCGCCCTACAGGCTTGTTGTCAAGCGCGCAATTCCCCCCACGTGAATTCCGCATTCACTAATCCCCCACAAATCCGCACTGAGCATGACTCCGGCGTGCCGTTGAGGCGACGACCGGCGCGGCAGCAAAGAAGGTACATGTGTCACGGCACTCCATGGGGCTCGGCGGGCCGCCGAGCCCCTACGAAGCGGGCCCCGAACCGGCGGACCCGCACTCGGTGTCCCGCCAGCCCGCGTATCAGTCGCTGCGCCGAAGCCACCGGCGTTTCGGTGTCCGGGCCACGGCTGTCGCCGTCGGCGGGTTCCTGCTGTACGTCCTGCTGTCCAGCTTCGCCCCCGGCCTGATGAACACCTCCGTGAGCGGGCATCTCACGCTCGGACTGGCGCTGGGGCTCGGACAGTTCGTCCTGATGGGCGTGATCGTGTGGCGCTATCTCGTGCACATGCGCACCCAGGTCACCCCGGTGGTCCGCGGTCTGCGCGGACTGGTCCGCCACCACGAGACCGCGGCACGCGAACGCGCCGCCTTCGAGACGCGCACGGCCCCCCGCGAGGAGGAGTTCCGCTCATGGTGACGCTCGGCGCCTCCGTCGTGGACCGCCTCAGCCTCCAGCTGACGCTCGTGCTCTTCCTTTCCGTGGTCGTCGTGACCCTGTTCACCGCGTTGCTGACCGCACCCCAACGCGACGAGATCGGCGAGTTCTACCTCGGCAACCGGGCCATGTCCCCGCTGCGCAACGGGCTCGCGATGTGCGGCGACTACGTGTCGGCCGCGACCCTCCTGGGCAGCACCGGACTGGTCGCCCTGACCGGCTACGACGGACTGCTCTACCTGTGCGGCACCGCGGTCGCCTGGATGATGGTCCTGCTGCTGATCGCCGAACCCCTGCGCAACACCGGCAAGTTCACCCTCGGCGACACCCTGGCGACACGCCTGTCGCGCTTGCAGCGGCCGGTCCGCCTCGCCCTGGCCCTGTGCACACTGGCCGTCACCACCCTCTACCTGGTGGCCCAACTCGTCGGCAGCGTCGCCCTGCTGACCCAGTTCACCGGCGAACCCAGCGCCGCCACCCGCACCCTGTGCGTCATCGTCATCGGCACCGTCGTCATCGTCTACGCCGCCATCGGAGGCATGCCGGGCGCCACCTTCATCCAGGTCGTCAAGGCGGTCATGCTCATCTGCGGTGTCACCGTGGCCGGCGTGATGGTGCTGCACCGCTTCGACTGGAACTTCGAGAACCTGCTCGCCGCCGCCGCGGACAACAGCGGACAGGGTGCGCGGTTCCTGGAGCCCGGGCTGCGTTACGGGGGCAGCGTCACCAGCAAACTCGACTTCCTCAGCCTCCAGTTGGCCATCGTGCTCGGACTCGCCGCCCTCCCGCACGTGATGATGCGCCTGCTCGCCCCGAAGTCGGTCGACGTCCTGCGCACCTCGGTGGTGTGGGCCATGGGCCTGGTCAGCCTGGTCTGTCTGGCGGCCGGCGTCCTCGGCCTCGGCGCCACCGCCGTCCTGGGCAGCGACACCATCGAGCACAACGACCGCACGGGGAACGCGGCCGTCCTGCTGCTGGCACACGACCTGGGCGGCGCCGTCCTGACCGCCCTGCTGTCCTGCCTCGCCTTCGTCACCCTCCTCGCGGTCGCCGCCGGCCTCACCCTGGCCGCCGCCTCCTCGCTCGCCCACGACCTCTACGGCGAGGTGATCCGCAAGGGCCGCGCGACGGAGACGGAAGAACTGGCCGTGGCCCGGCTCTCGGCGGCCGTGATCGGCATCCTCGGCATGCTGCTCGCCCTGGTCTCCTGGGGCGCCAACTCCGCGACCCTGGCCTTCCTCGCCTTCGCCATCGCCGCGTCCGCCATCCTGCCGACCCTCGTCTACAGCCTCTTCTGGCGGCGGTTCACCGCGCAGGGCGCTCTCCTCAGCCTCTGCGGCGGCCTGGTCACCTCGGTCCTTCTCGTCGTCCTCTCGCCGGTCGTCTCCTCCGCTCCCGCCTCGCTCTACCCGGACGCCGATTTCGCCTGGTTTCCCTTGCAGAATCCCGGAATCGTCTCCATCCCGGCCGGCTTCCTCCTCGGCTGGCTGGGGTCGATCCTCAGCATTCCGGAAGCAAAGGAGACATACGAGGACTTCGAAGTGCGCACCCTTGTGGGAGTCGACTAGATGTTTTCCCCTCACTTTTCCGGGAACCGTGTGGCGAACACGTGGATATTTCGTCGACAGCGGAGCACGGCTTGCGGCAACAACGCCCGTGCAGTAATTAGGTGATGTATGAACTTGTTCAACCGTGGCACCATGTTCCGCCGCACGGACCGCGCGGAAACCGCCGACGATTCCCAGCCCCCCACCGGGGTGTCGGGCACTGCCACAGCCGTCCTTCCCGACCCCGGACTGGCGGCCCTGACCGGGGAGTGGGCCATCGACCCCGCGCACAGCAGGATCGGCTTCTCCGTACGCCATGCCATGGTGACCACCGTGCGCGGGGCGTTCCTGGAGTACCAGAGCCGCCTCTACTTCAACGGCCGCGACCCGTCCCGTTCCCAAGCGGAGATCGTCATCTCCACCGGCAGCGTCGACACCGGCGTGGAACAGCGCGACGGCCACCTCGTGGGACGGGACTTCCTGGACGCCTCGAACTACCCGCGCATGCGGTTCGTCAGCACCGCCGTGGACGTGGTCGGCCCGGACGTGTACCGGATGACCGGCGACCTCACCATCAAGGCGACCACCCGCCCCGTGGTCCTCGAACTCACCTACATAGGCCATGTCACCGACCCGTTCGGCTACCAGCGGGCCGGCTTCGACGGCACCACCACCATCAACCGCTCCGAGTGGGGCCTGACCTACAGCACCCGGCTCGCCGAGGGAGGTGCCATGGTCAGCGAGAAGGTACGCCTGCAGTTCGACATCGCCGCGATCCGTACGCCTCCGGTCGGCTGAGCGGGACCCTCCGGGCCGGTGGTCCGGGGGATCCCTTCCAGGAAGTCGGACACGTCCGGAACCGCCGTCCAGACACGTTCGGAGCCGCCGTCCCCTGTGCTGCGGCTCCGGACGGGTGGACGGGTCAGGTCCTGGTCGCGCTGAGGTTGACCGAGCGGTGCGTCTGCCAGGCCCTGCTCGTCCGCCTCGTCGAGCAGCTGCTGGAACAGCCCGGAGGCACGGAGCGGGCCACGAACTCGTCCGAGTTCGTGGCCCGCTCCGTGCCTTAAGGGGCCGTCAGCGCCCGCGCACCAGCCCGGCCAGATAACGCCACAGCGACGAACGCGGCCGTCCGGCGGCCTCGTCGGCCGGGGCGGAACCGGCCGCGGCGGGCAGGGGCAGGGGCAGGGGCAGGGGCGGGGGAGGGGGCACTGGCTGGGCCGGCGTGTCCGAGACCGTGTACCGCACCGGGAGCGACCGCAGACCGCGTATGAACGGCGAGGAGCGCCACGGCAGTTGATCGACGGGCAGTGACAACTCCAGCCCCGACAGTCGCTCGAAGAGCCTGCTCACGCCGATCGCCGCCGCACCCCCGGCCAGTTCCCGCGCCGGGCACTGCCGCGGACCGGCCCCCCAGGACAGATGGGCCCGCGTGCTGATGGTCGACTCGGGGCAGACCTTCCCCGCGAAGGCGGGATCCGCGTGCGCGGCGCCGACCGACACCCAGACGGGATCGCCCGCCGCGACGGTGTAGTTGCCGAGCCGCATGTCCTTCAGCGGGAAGCGCGGTACGAAGTTGATCAGCGGCGGCTTCTGCATCACCACCCGGTTCATGGTCTCCCTGATCAGGCCCGCCGACAGGCTGGCGCTAGCGGGGAGGTTCCCGGTGATGACCTCGACGACCGTGTTGGAGATCAGGATGCCGACATGGTCGGAGGTCATCCCGAGCAGCATCATCAGCTCGCGGGACAACTCCTCGACGCTCAGGCCGGGATGGGAGGCGAGCAGATACGAGGGGAAGTCGTCGCCGGGCTCCTTCATCTTCCACGCGCCGAGTTCCGACAGCGTGGCCAGCAGCCGCTCCAGGGCGGGCCCCGCGTCCGGACCGGCGTCCAGCACCCGCCACATGTCCATCAGCGCGTCGTCGTGCTGCGAGCCGGGGAAGCCGAGCAGATGACTGGCGACCATGAGCGGCAGCGGCCGCGAGAACTGCGCGGACAGATCCGCCCATCCGGTACGGCCGCCCTGGGTGAGCAGGGAGATCAGTTCGTCGGCGTCCCGGGTGATCTGCGCCTTGAGCCGCTTGGCCACCGGGTGCCGGGGGTCCTGGAAGGGCCGCAGGGCGGTGTCCCAGGCCACCTTCAGCCCCCGGTAGCCCTCACCGCCCTGGATCAGCACATGGTTGACGTCCAGCGACGGCGCGAGCGGCCAGTCCTCGGGCAGCCGACCCTCGCGCCGCGCCCGCCAGTTCTCCAGCCCCTTGGGCCAGGCATGGTCGTCACGGAGGACCTCGTAGGCCTCCTCGTAGCCCAGCACGAGCCAGACGGGCACTCCCAGCAGGTCGACCGGCGCGACCGGGCCGTGTGCCTGGCGCAGCCGCTCGTACACGATCGACGGGTCCCGCTCGTAGTCCCGGGTCATGAGCGGTTCGAGGCTCATCGACTCCAGCGACTCGTGGCCGGCCGCCGATCCGCTGTCCAGTTGAACCCCCATGACTTCCTTCCCTCGGTCAGGCGCTACGCAAGAGTAATGTGACCCCCTGCGCTGCATCCATGGCGGGGGGTGATTGTCGAGGCCTCGCTTGGGGAAGCCGGGGGAACGGCGAACGGCACCGTCCGAGGACGGTGCCGCTTTGGTGCGAAGTCGTCCCCTACGGGGTCCACTTGATGTTCGGGTTCACATTGCCGGTCCAGTTGAAGACGGCCATGTTGTCCCAGCCGTTGCCGCTGTTGTTGATGTCGGCCGGGTTCCAGCCGTTGCCGGTCACGGCGTACCAGGTGGGCTCCCAGTAGAAGACCCCGATCGCCCCGTTGCCGCGGGCCGCGTTCTGCACGGCGGTGAAGTTGTCCGCCTGGCCCTGCCAGCTGAGCGGGTAGCCCGAGCAGCCCGTCGTGATGGAGTTGGCCGTGCCGTCCGCGTTGGCCGAGGTGAACGGGTAGGCCGTCTCGGCGATGACGACGTCCTTGCCGTACCGGGACTTCATGTCGGACACGACACTGCCCATGTTGGCGATCGTGCCGTGCCACGGGCAGTAGTAGGAGAGCCCGGTGATGTCCCAGTTGACGCCCTTGGCCTTGATGCCGTCGTAGAACCAGCGGGCGTTGGCGTCACTGTCGGCGTCGGCGGTGTGGATGATCACCTGGGTGCCGCTGTTGCACGCCTTGGTCGCGTTGTAACCCGACTTGAGCAGCAGGCTCAGGTTGGTGAAGTCGTTGTTGACGACCTTGCCCTCGTTCCACAGCATGCCGACGTTGATCTCGTTGCCGATCTGCACGCTGTCCGGGGTGGTGCCCTGCGACGTGAGGCTGTTGCAGACGTCGTACGTGTAGTTGTAGACGTCGGTCTGCAACTGGCCGATGGTGTGGCCGGCCCATGCAGCGGGCTTGTTCTGGTTGCCCGGGTCCGCCCAGGTGTCCGAGTAGTGGAAGTCGACCAGCAGCTTCAGCCCCTTGGCCTTCACCTGCTTCGCGTACGACAGCACCTTGGCCCTGTTGTTGTAGCCGCCGGCGGGGTTGTTCCACACCCGCAGGCGGACGTAGTTGACGCCGAGGCCCTTGAGGATGTCCAGCGGGTCCTTGGCGGTGCCGCTCGCGTCGTAGTACTTGGCACCGAGGTCGAGGGCGCGCTGGGCGGTCGAGACATCGGCGCCGCGCATGGTGAGCGTCCCGGCGGCGGAGGCGCTGGTTGACGTGGTGAGCAGGGATGCGGGCAGGGCGAGTGCCGCCAGGAGCATGGCGGCCCTCGCGAGGCGGCGCGGACCTGTGACGGTCATCCCGACCTCCTTGTCTGACATGGCCATGTGAATGAAGACTGGGAACGCTCACAGTAGGAGTCGGTGTCAGGGTTGTAAATACATGCGTCGGGCGCATTTCCGCATGGTTAAAGAGGTGCCGGCTAAGCGCCTTTCATGTGTACGTACACAGATCCGGTGCGTACTCCCGCTGCCCTCTATGCGTGTCGCGCATACCCGGTGCGCCCGGAGTGGTAGGTTCCACGCCATGCGGATGACGCTCGACGAGCGGGTGCGGTCGGCGGTGGCCGCCCTGCTGTACGCGACCGGTGAGTCGCAGACGGAACTGGCCTGCGCGCTGGGGGTGAGCCAGGCGCAGGTGAGCCGCCGTCAGTCCGGCACCGCCGCCTGGAGCCTGGCCGACTGCGACGCGGTCGCCGCGCACTACGGCATCGATCCGCTGGACCTCCTGGCCGGTCCGACCCGGGCCACCGAGACACTGCCCGCCCAGCGGCGCCGCGTCCCCGGCCGTGTGGGACGCCCCGCGGCCGCTCCGGACGGGGGAGTGCGATGACCGACTTCGACGCGATCGACGCGCTGCTCGCCGAGGCGAAGCAGGAGGTCCCGCTGCCACCGGTCGAGGAACGGCGCGCCCTGCGCGAGGAACTGAACGTCTCGCGCGCCCAGCTCGCGAAGGTCCTGGACGTCAGCGCCTCGACGGTGGGCGGCTGGGAGTCGGGACGGGAACCGAGCGGGCAAGTGCGGGAGAAGTACGCGTACTTCCTGGAGGGGGCACGGACGAAGCTGGCGGCCGCGGACCCCGTCGACGACGTGGCGGACGCCGAGGAGGAGGCGGGCCTCGACGACGTCGACGTGCTCCCCGAGCCGCGGCCCTGCGTCCTGTGCGGTCGGCCGGCCCGTCACCAGGTCGAGGGCTTTCCGCAGCACCTGGATTCCGCTGACTGCGCGTCCGGCGAACCCGCGCAACCGGTGCCCCCCGCACCCGAGGAAGCGCCGCGCAGTCCCGCCGCCCCCACCGCACGCGCGGTGAAGGTCGTGCCCGTCGGACGCCGGGTGCAGCCCGCCGACACCCCGGACCTGATCGCCTCCGCCGTGGCGGCCGCGCTCGACCAGTACTCCGGCGACGTGGAGGCGGCGACCGCAGCGCTGGTCAAGCGGGCGATCCCGGACGCGATGGCGCTCCTCGACGACAGCCGCAAGGGCGGCCGGTACGACATCGTCGCCCACCCCTGGCTGCCCGACATCCTGCGCAAGCAGACCGCGCGCGGTGCCGACCAGATCTGGGAGGCCCGCCCCAAGTGGACCAGGCCCGAACTCCCGCCCGGCGAACACGAGGTGACCGCGCTCGACGTCAACGGCGCCTACCTGTCCGCGCTCAAGACCCACCTGCCGATCGGCCAGTTGGAGCACTCCACCGGCGGCGACCACGACCGCCGCCGCGCCGGCGTCCATCTGATCACCCCGCCGGACTGGGACCACGACGCCTACCTGCCGAACCCGCTGGGCAGCCGGGACGAGCCGGGCCCGCTGTGGGTGACCGAGCCGTCCCTGCGTCTGCTGCTGCGCCTGTCCGGCCCGAGGTACGGGCTGTGCGACCCTCCGGAGATCCACGAGTCCTGGACCTCCGGTGCCACCGAGAACCTCCTGGAGAAGTTCCGCATCGCCCTCAAGGACGCCCGCGACCGGGCGATCGCCGAGGACGACGAGGTGACCCTCGAGTACGTGAAGGCCATGTACAGCAAGTTCGTCTCCACGATGGGGGAGTCGAACTACAACCGGGAGCTGTATCGCGCCGACTGGATGCATCTCATCCGCTCCCAGGCCTTCGTGAACCTGTGGTGGAAGGCGCACCGGGCCTATGACGAGGGCCTGACGGTCGTCCGGGCGATGGGAACCGACGAGCTGCACGTGGCCGGTGACTGGCGTGCGGTGTTCGCCGAGGGGCGCGGTGTCACCGAGGTGAAGGTCAAGGACGTGTACACCGTCGGCACCGAGCCGTCGAACGGATCGGAGTGAGGAGACAGGGTGCCGGAGAGGAACATCGAGTTCGGGAAGTACGGGGCTCGGGGCATCAGGGGGCACGAGGCCGTGGCCCGGCAGCTCGACGCGCTCGCCACGTTCATCGCCAGCCCCATCACCACCCGGCGTGGCCTGCTGGCCCGGCTGCACTACCTCACCCGTACCGAACACGCCCGGGCCACCGCCCGCGAGGCGGGCCTCACGGTCACCGACCGCGCGCTGAAGGCGTGGCTGGAGGAGCGCCGCAGCCCCTCGAAGCGCAACCTGGAGAAGATCGAGAGCGCGTACCGCACCGTGCGCCGGCAGAACGTCGCGCGGTACCTGCTCGTACGTCTGACCCGTGAAGGCCGCGGCACGCGGGTCGAGTTCCACCCGCTCAACCAGAGCCGGGTGCCCCGCACCCGCCAACGGGCCGTCGAGTACCGCACCCTGAACGTCCGTCACTGGGACCGCGTCGTACAGGCATGGGCCGCGGGCGACGACGCCGCGCTCGACGAGGCATGGGTGAACGACGTCGTGGTCGATCTCGGCAGCCAGTGGAGAGTACGAGTTCGTGACCGCGATCGGGTTCGCTGCCTGAGGTGGCCCGCGGGCAGCCCCGACCTCGACGCGAGCCGGACGCCTGTCGCTGTGTACGACCTCAGTGCGTGGGAATGCCCAGATCCGCGGCGACCGAGTCCGCGCGGACGAAGACGGACACCGGGAACTGCTCGTCGCAGTACTTGTTGCCGGACGACACGATTCCCACGACCTTGCCGCCGCTGATCAGCGGCCCGCCGGAGTCCCCGGGGCAGATGCTGTCGGTCGTACCGGGACGGGGCATGCCGCACAGCATCTCGGCGGGGTCGGTGTCGGGGTCGGTGTACGGCCGGCAGGCGGCGAGGGGAGAGAGGACGAGCTTGGTCTGCTTGAGCCTGGTTCCGCCGATGCCGGGCCCGGTGCGTCCCCAGCCGAGCACGGTGGCCTTCCGGCCGTCGGCCACCAGCTTGCCGTCCTGGGGGCCGGCCACCGGGATCGTCCGGTACGGCATCGGCCGGTCCAGGGAGAGGACGGCGGCGTCGTGGGCGTAACCGGGCCCGCCGTACCGCGAGTCCAGCCTGGCCGACGTGACCGCCCGCTCCGTGCCGTCGGTGCCGTCCACCCGGGTGCGGCCGCCGACGACCGTCAGCGTGGACACATCGCCGGCGCTCTCCACGCAGTGGGCGGCCGTGAGCACCTTCGTGGGCGCGACGAGGGTGCCACCGCAGAACTGCCTGCCCTCCAACTCGATCAACATCGCGTACGGCCGGGCCTTCGTGGTGGCCGGGCCACCGCCCTTGATCGCGGAGGCGGGAGTGGCGGTGGACCAGAGTGCGGCCGCGGCGAGCACGGCGGTGGTGACGACGGCGGCCGTACGCGTTCCGGGACGGGTGGCTCCGGCGGAGCGGATCGACATCGCGGTTCCCCCTGAACTGCTTGGCACGGGGCGTGGATCGGCCCCGCGTGGTGTGGTCGGTGGGGAGGACGAGCGTCGGGGGCCCGTCGGTTTCGCGGAACGCCGTGTCGCGGTCCGCGTTCGTCGGACGTTCAGGCGTCCGCCGCCGGTCGCCGTCGCAGGGGGAGGATCTGGAACGGCCCCGGTCTGGCCCGGGCCACCTCCGACGGCGGCACCGACCGCAGGTCGTAGGCCCCCTCCCCGCCGCCCTGACGCATCACCGGCTCTCAGGTCAGGTTCAGGCCGCCGTCCAGCACGATGACCTCACCGGTCAGATAGCCGCTGCCGATCACCGACGCCACCAGGTCGGCCACGTCATCGGGTCGCGCCGGGCGGTGCATCGGCGCACGTTCCCGCCACAGCTCGTGCGCCTGGGCCCAGTCCTTCGTCATCGGCGTGTCCACGAGGCCCGGCGCCACCGCGTTCACCCGCACGTCGGGCCCGAGCGCGGACGCGAGCAGCCGGGTCACGTGGTTGAGCGCGGCCTTGCTCGCCGCGTACGGCACCGAGGAACCCTTGGGCCGTACGCCGGCGTGGCTGGTGATGTTGACGATGCTGCCGCCCCCGGGGGACCGCCGTAGCGCCGGAAGGGCCGCGGTGCACAGCACCCAGGGCGCGATGAGGTTGACCTCCAGCAGTTCCCGCCAGTCCGCCGCAGTCGCCGCCGCGAGGTCCGCGTGCGGGATGGGCCGACTGATGCCCGCGTTGTTCACCAGCACGTCCAGCCGCCCGAACTGGTCCAGCGCCCTCTCGACCAGCCCCCGGGCCTCGTCCTCGACGCCGAGGTCCGCCTGGACGTAGGCCCCGCCGAGCTCCGCCGCCAGCGCCCGCCCGGCCTCAGCGCTGCGTCGCGAGTGCACGACGACCCGCGTCCCGTCCGCCGCGAGCCGCCGTACGACGGCCTCGCCGATCCCCGACGTGGACCCGGTGACCAGGGCGACGGGCCGGTCTCCTGCTTCGATGCTCATGACAGTGGATCTTGTCACGGCGCGCCCGAAGCAGGTCCACGGACAACGGTCAGTAGCCGGGCCCCGGGGCCCGCGCGGCGGTCGAGCGACCACGGCGCACCACGCCGTCGACCCCGTGTCGCTCGCCCCGCTGCTCGCCGACTGGCTGGTCGCGACGGCCCCGGCCGTCCACCGGACCGCCGACCAGCTGCGCGGCGGCGACTACACCCAAGGGGTCGTCTCCAGCCTCGCCATGCAGGTGGCCGGCACTCCGGCCTTCCTGAGCACCGCCGAAGAGCAGGGCGTCAGTCCGGAACTGGTCCGCCCCTACTTCGAGTTGATGCGCCGTCGGCTGGCCGAGGGCGGCGGGGAGGAGGACCTGACGGGCGTGATCGACCTGCTGGTGCGCTGACGGTCGCTGGCCGCCTGGGCCGCACCGGTCCTCGGCCGTGCGGGCAGGCGCCCGCACGGCCGACGCCGGGTCACGGCTTGATGCCCACCCCGGTCCACAGGCTGACCTCGGCGTCCGAGGCGGTCGGCTCCTTGTCCGGGCGCCAGCGATGACCGACCGAGACACCCGGGTCGAGCAGGTCCAGGCCCTCGAAGAAGCGCGCCACGTCGGCCCGCGAGCGGAACTGCACCGGGGTACCCGCGTTGGTGTAGATGTCCGTGACCTTCTGCCACGTGTCCGGGTCGAAGTCGGGCGTGCAGTGGCTCAGGGCCAGCGCGCTGCCCGAAGGAAGCTCGGCCAGCAGACGGCTCACGATGCCGTACGGGTCCTGCGCGTCGGTGACGAAGTGCATGAGGGCGTTGAGGGACAGCGCCACCGGCCGGTCGGTGTCCAGCGCCTCGGCCAGCTCGGGCGCGTTCAGCAGTGCGCCCGGGTTGTTGACGTCGGCCTCGATGTACGCGGTGCGGCCCTGGGGGGTGTTGCGCATCAGACGCTCGGCGTACTTGAGGACCAGGGGGTCGTTGTCGGCGTAGACCACCCGGGCGTCGGGCACCACCGACTGCGCGACCTGGTGGAGGTTCGGCTCGGTGGGGATACCGGTGCCGACGTCCAGCCACTGGCGGATGCCGTGCTCCTTCGCGAGCACGCGGGTGGCGCGGTGCATGAACGCGCGGTTCTCCCGGGCGCAGGTGAAGATGCCGGGGTAGACCGACGCGACGGCCTCGGCCGCCTGCTTGTCGACGTCGAAGTGGTCCTTGCCGCCGAGGTAGTAGTCGTACATCCGGGCGGAGTGGGGCCGGCTGGTGTCGATCTCCCGCGCGGCGTGGGAGTGGGTCATCCTGTCCCTTTCAGTGGTGTGCGTGGGGGTGTCGGGCAGGTCGCTGCCGGGGCAGGTCCGGCTCGGGTCATGGGTCAGCCGGCCGTGAGATGGTCGGCGAGGCCCCGCTTGACGCCCGCGACGAACGCGGCGATCTCCTGCGGGGTGTAGATCAGGGCGGGTCCGGCCGGATCGGTCGACTGCCGCAGTGCCACCCGGCCGTCGGCCAGGAGCTTGGTCTGCACGCACTGGCCGCCGTTGGGGCCGCTCCACGGGGACTCCCAGCCCTGCTCGCCGAGGTCGGTGGCCGGCATCCCGTTGTAGACGTGACAGTCGGTGCTGGTCATGAGTACTCCTTGCGCATGCGGTTCAGGAGTGCCTTGCTGTCCGCGTCCGAGCTCAGCAGGGACATGCGGTTGTGCGCCTCCAGATGCGCCGAAACGTCCGAGCGCTGGTCGAGGTACATCGCGCCGGAGAGGACCTCGGTGTAGACGATGTCCGGCAGCTCCGGTTCCTCGAAGCGGAAGTAGGTGAACGGGGCGCACGCGCCCACGTGGGCACCGGCCGTGAACGGCACCACGTCCACGCTGACGTGTTCCAGTTCCGAGATCTCCAGGAGCCGTTCGATCTGTTCCCGCATGACCTCGGGGCCGCCGACCACCCGGTGCAGTACGGCCTCTTCCATCACCACCCACAGCGTGGGCGCGTCGGGTCTGGCCAGCAGGCTCTGGCGGCGCAGCCGCAGGTCCACCCGCCGCCCGAGGTCCTCGTCGGCCTCGTTGGGGAAGCCGCCGCGCAGCACTCCGCGCGCGTACGCGTGGGTCTGCAGCAGCCCCGTGACGTAGTGGGGCTCGTAGGTGCGCAGGGTCCTGGCCCCGGCCTCCAGGCTGACGTATGCGCTGAACCAGTTGGGCAGGACGTCCCGGTAGGTGTGCCACCAGCCGGGCTCGTTGGCCCGCTCGGCGAGGGCGACGAACTCGTCGATCTCCTGCCGGTCGGCCCCGTAGGTCTCCAGCAGCTTCTCCACGTAGAGCGGCTTGAGGGCGACCTCGGCCTTCTCCAGGCGGCGGATGGTCAGGGAGGTCACCCTGAGTGCCTTGGCCGCGTCCTCCAGCGAGGCCCCCGCGCCCTGCCGCCGCTCCTGAAGGCGCCGGCCCAGGATCATGCGCAGCACGGTGGGAGCACTGGTGCCACCGGTGCCCGTACGGCCTTCGCTCACGTCCTGACCTCCTGAAGGGGTGTCACCGGCACGAGTCTGACAGCGACTTGCTGACGGCACCAGGCGGATATCGGCTTTCTGAAATTATCAGGAAGCTGGTTGCAGGTTGAACTTGGGTGCGAGCATAGTGACTTGTGCGAACCGTGCCGCCGAACGCGCGCCCGGTGCCGTCAACCGCCCACACCCACGGGCGGGTTGGCATTTCCCTGCCCGATGAGTCTCGCCCGGCCGCGCCGCCGCCCCCACGGAAGGCCAACACCGTGTCCCCCCACACGACCTCGTCCCCTCAGCTGTTAGACGCCGTGGACCAGGAACGAACCCACTGGATCGAACTTCCCGCGCACCGCTCCAGCATCGGGGTCGCCCGTCGCTCCGTGGGCACCCGGCTCAAGGCCTGGAGCCTGCCGGGCGAGCTGTGCTCGGACGCGGTGCTGCTCCTGTCCGAGCTGGCCACCAATGCCGTGTGCCACACCTTCAGCGCACGCATTCTGTGCGGCATCGGGCTGGTCGGCGCCGGGGTCCTCCGGTTGGAGGTGCACGACCACGACCGCTCGGGCCCCACGCTCCGCCGGTGCCGTGCGAGCCTCGACGACGAGGGCGGGCGCGGCCTGTTCCTCGTGGAGGAACTCGCGGACACCTGGGGGGTGGACCGGTCCAGACTCACCGGCGGCAACGCCGTGTGGGCGAATCTGACCGCCTGAACTAGTCCTTGGAGGGCGTGAGTTCGGCCAGCAGCAGGGTCCGGTCGTCCGCTCCGGCCGGATCGGAGGGGGCGTGTAGCAGCCGTCGGCACAGCGCGGGGAGCGGGTCTTGGTCGACGGCCGCCGCGTCGAGCGCCCGGGCGAGGCGGGTGATCTGGTGGTCTATGTCGGTGTCCCGGGACTCGACCAGACCGTCGCTGTAGAGCACGAGCAGCGAGGGGGCGTCGATGGTCAGGACGGTCGGCTCGTACGTGCCCGCGGCGAGGCCGAGCGGCAGTCCCGCGCCGACCAGCGTGACCGGAGCGGTCCGGCCGTCCGGGCCGCGCAGCAGCGGGGGCGGATGGCCGGCGCCCACGAGTGTGCAGGTGCGCTGCCGGGGGTCCCACTCGGCGTAGATGCAGGTCGCGAAGGAGGCGCCCGGGGTGTCGCTGGCGAGTGCGTCGAGCCGTCGTACGAGGTCGGCGGCGGGGATGTCGAGGCCCGCCAGAGTGCGTACGGCGGTGCGCAGTTGGATCATCGCCACGGCGGACTCCGGGCCGTGCCCCATGGCGTCCCCGACGATCATACTGACCCGGTCGCCGGGCCGTCTGAGCACGTCGAACCAGTCGCCGCCGATGATCGAGCCCTGTCCGGCGGGCAGGGAGCCGTGGGCGATGCGCAAGCCCTCGACCTCCTGGATCGTGCCGGGCAGCAGACTGCCCCGGATGGCCAGCGCGGTGCGGCGCTCGTGCTCGTAGCGGCGCGCGTTGTCCAGGGCGACGGCGGCCCGCGCGGCCAGCGACTCCACGGCGGCGGTCTCCGCGGTCAGGAACGGCCCGCGGTCCGGTCCGCGAGAGCAGGCCACGAAACCGATCGCCCCGCCCCGCAGCCGCAGCGGCACCACCAGGAAGGACCGCGACTTGAGGAGTTCGTCGACCCGCTCGTCCCGCCCGGCGGAGGCGGCGAGCCGCTCGGCCGTGTGGTCGTCGACGGAGTCCAGCAACTGCGCGTGTCCGTCCACCAGCGCGCGGGCGTACGGCGTCTCGCGGGGAAAGACGATCACCTCGCCGACCGGCAGGACGCCCTCCCAGGACTCGGGCGCGTCGGTGCCCACCCGCAGGGCCAGCCGGCGCGCCTCGATCTGGGCGGGATCCGCGCCGGCGTACGTGGTCTCCTCGCGGCGCCACCGCTCCAGCAGATAGAGGGAGGCCGCGTCGCAGAAGCCGGGTGTCAGCGCGTGCACGACATGACTGCCGGTCAGCCCCAGGTCGAGCTCCGAGCCGATGACGTCGGCCGCGGGGGAGAAGAAGGACCGCCGGGGCGGGGGCACGGCGGTGGGGGTGTCGTCGGAGCGGCTGTGGGGTTCGTTCCGCAGGGTCGTGGGGCCTTTCCGGGTGGGGGTCCGGGCGCCCGGCAGGGACAACTGATCGCCAGGCGTCGACGGCAACTATATGATGAGGCGTCAAGTACCTTGGTGGGAAAGGACGTTCTGGTGAACGACACGGATGCTCTGCCGCCAGGGGCCGATCCGGACAAGGCGAGCGTAGCCCGGATGTACGACGCGTTGCTGGGTGGGGAGCACAACTTCGCCATCGACCGGGAGGCGGTGGCGGCCGTCACCGGCATCGACCCCCAGGTTCGGGCGCTGGCCCGGGCCAACCGCGCCTTCCTCGGACGGGCCGTACGGCTCCTGGTCGGGGCCGGCGTCCGCCAGTTCATCGACCTCGGCTCCGGTATCCCGACCCAGGGCAACGTCCACGAGGTGGCCCAGGCGGCGAACCCCAAGGCCCGGGTGGTCTACGTGGACAAGGACCCGGTGGCGGTCGCCCACAGCACCACCCTGCTGGCCGACAACCCGCTCGCCGACATCGTCGACGCCGACATCCGGCGGCCGGCCGACGTCCTGGCCTCGCCGCAGGTGCGTGAGCTGATCGACTTCGACGAGCCGGTCGCCGTGCTGATGGTCGCGATCCTGCACTTCGTCGCGCCCGAGGAGAACCCGGCCGGCATCGTGGCCGCCTTCCGGGACGCCCTGCCCGGGGGCAGCTGGCTGGCCCTGTCCCATGCCACGAACGAGGACCGTCCGGACACGGCCGCCGCGGTCACCCAGCTGTACCGCGCCCGGGCCACCTCACCCGTCACCGTCCGCTCCCACGACGAGATCCAGGGCCTCTTCGCCGGGTTCGAACTGACGGAGCCCGGCCTGGTCCATGTCCCGCTGTGGCGCCCGGACGAGGGCGAGGACATCCCGGAGAAGCCGTCGGAGTACTGGGTGTACGCGGGAGTCGGCCGCAAGAGCGGGTGACAGTGGGGGAAAGCTGCTGACGCCGCGGCGGGACGTCGACCGGTCCACCGACCTCCCGTGACCCCCTGACCGCGGACCTACCCCGCGATGGAGTCCAGCTGTTCCGCCGCCGGGCGCAGGGCCCACAGGTCCCCGCCCGGCGGCGCCTCCAGTGCCGGTACGGCCCTGCGCGCCCGCGTGTCCCCCGCGTCCGCGGCCGCGTGCACGACGTCGGTCGCCGCGTACCGCAGGAACTCCAGCTCCGGATGGGGCCAGGCGGCCGCCCCGGTCGCGGCGGGCAACAGGTAGTCCACCGCCCTGAACAGGCTCTGCCCGTCCGGGCCTCGGTAGGCCCACAGATCGACGCCGACGTGCCGGCCGATGGCTGCGAGCCTGGTGTAGGCGACCAGGTCGAAGGTCGAGTAGTGCCAGCTCCGGGTGCGGGTCAGCTCCTGGGGCTGGCTTCCGTCGGCCGCGATCTGCGGAGCGAGGCGCTTGCTCCGGGCGTCCAGGACCGTACGGCGGGCCAGTGCCCGGTCGCCGGTCGCGTACGCGAGGCCGGCGAGCAGCAGATCGTAGAAGGTGCCGTGGTTGTTGGCCGCGGCGCCCTCCTGCTTGCCGAAGTCGCTGTCCTTGAGCCAGCCGAGGAAGTCGGCGTTCCACCGGGCCATGCCGGTGCGGTCCTTCCCGCTCCAGCCGGGTGCGCCGGTGTCCAGAAGGGCGAGCGCGTCGACGACGCTGGTGTACGACTGGGAGAAGTCGATGATGCCGATGGCCCGGCCGTCGTACTTGCAGGGGATGAACTGCGCGTGGTCCAGGTTGGGGTTCATGCGCGTGGCCGGGTCCAGGAACCAGGTGCGCAGCACCTGCCCGGCCTTGCGCGCGTACCGGCTGTCGCCGGTGTAGTACCAGGCGAGGGAGAGGTCGTAGGCGGAGTCGAAGGTCTTCTCGACGTCCTGGCGGTCGGTGCCGGAGTCGACCTCGGGATTGCGCTCGCCGTCCCGCTGGACGTACGGGCAGCCCCAGGGGTTGCCGGCGGTGGGGGCCTGGGAGGGCCACCAGTAGGGGGCCTGGCTGAGGTAGTCGTGGACGTCGCCACCGGGGGCGGGCCTCGGCTTGTCGACGACGGTCCAGGGGCCCTGGTCCAGCCACTTGTCGGCGCGGGCGGTCAATCCCCGCACTGCTCGCCGGAGTCGCGGATCCCCCCGGTCGATGCGGACCTTCGTCTGCTGCAGGCGGGCGCCGTCGAGAACCGCGGTGTGCGGGACGGCGGTCCGCGCTGCGGCCGGTGCGGCGAACCCGGTGGTGAACGCGGCGAGGGCGGTCAGCAGGGCGACGCACAGGCGGGAGCGGGCGCTCATCGGCCCGCTCCCCTCAGCCGCCGCTGGGCCTCGTACAGGTTCCGTGGCCGCACCGCGCCCGGACTGCCGTACAGCTCAAGCCGGGTGTGCAGATCACCGGTGAAGTCGGGGACGTCGATCTGGTCGAACTCCCGGACCTCGTCGATGCCGACGGTCGCGGACCAGGGCGCCAGGCCGTCGATCTTCACCAGCCCGGCGCGGCCGTTGGTGACACGGACGTTCCAGTGGGTGAACCGCGCGCCGAACAGGGGGCCCGCGCTCGCGTCACCGCCGTGGCGGCCGTTGTTGTGCACGGTGATGTCGGTGCGGACGTTGGCGAAGGGCAGGCCGCGATGGCTGTCGAAGGTGCCCATCCGCATGTCGCCGCGCGACCAGACGTTGTACGACGACAGCCCCTCGACGTTGATGCCGTGCAGCTGGGTGTTCGCGGGCGCGGGGCGGGTGCGCTCCTCGATGGTGAAGTCCTCGACGAGGTTGTCGTGCGAGCCCTCGCGGCAGAAGTAGGGATGATGGGAGCCACGGCCCGCGACGCGCGTCCGGCGCAGGGTGCACGCGGAGGCGGCCACCAGGCCGAACCCGTTGTCGACATGACGGACCGTCACATCGTCCACCCAGCAGTCGTACGCGCACTGGAGCACGACGCCGTTGTGGCCCTTGTCCAGCAGGTGCTGTTGCTGCGGGACATCGGGCGCCTCCAGGGTCAGGCCCACTACCGCCGAGCCGCTCAACTCGGGTACATGCGTGGTCAGTTGCGGCGACCACTCCGGGCGCAGGTCGAGCGGGAGCGGCCGTTCGAGGGTGACCTTCCGGCCGTGGACGCGGGAGATGCGGACGGGCCACTCGTAGGGCACGTAGGACGTCAGCTTCGTCTTGTCGTCCCAGAAGTAGGCCTCGGGGCCGGAACCGCCCCCGCACATGTGCTCCAGGAGGGTGTGGTCGGCGTCGTCCGCGAGCCGGAGCAGGACCAGGGCGCCCGGACGCAGCGAGCGTGCGTCGGCGACCGTCACCGTCCAGGAACCCTGGCGCGCGGGGGCGACCGCGGTGAGCGTCCGCCACTCGTCGCGCCGGTTGCCGGTCCAGCCCTCGAAGGGCCACGCCCTGGTCCTGATCGCTGCGACGAGCGACTCCCAACGCGCCTGCGGCGCGAGCCAGATCAGACCGCCCGCCCATGACCAGGACGACTTGTCCCCGCCGTAGCGGGAGCCGTACGTCCCGATGAGCTCGGTGAGGTTCTTGGTCGCGTACAAGGTGGTACGGCCGCTGCCGGCGCCCTTGAGGACCACGTTCGAGTGGCCCAGGCGGATGACGTCGTCGACGCGGAACGTGCCAGGCGGGATGGTGACCGTGCCCCCGCCGGCCCGTCCGGCAGCGGCGAGGGCACGGTTGATCGCGGGGGCCGAGTCGGTCGTTCCGTCCGCCACGGCACCGAAGTCGCGTACGTCGGCGACGACTCGGCGGCGCGGAAAGCGTGTGGCCCCGCCGTGGCAGCCGGCGCGGCCGACGTACGGGATCTGCGGATGGGTGAAGGGAGTGCGGCTGAACTCCCGCCACAGGGGTGCCGCTTCGGCGGCCGACGCGGCCCCGGCACCCAGAGCGACGGTGACGGCACTTCCCAGCAGCGACCTTCTGGTCATGCCCATGACAGTGCGGTGGCTCATGGCGGATCGCCCTTTCCATGGAGCTTCATGGATGTGAACGACGTTCATAAGTGCGTTGATCGGTGAGGATGCCATGCCGCCGAGCCATGCGAAAGAGGTTGCGCAGGGATTAATTGGTCATGTCCCTGAACCAGTGCAAACACGGAGCCCCGTCGGCAGGGTGGCTGCCGACGGGGCTCCGTGGGGGTGAAACTACCGTCGACTGCTGCCGACGGCGATGAGGCCGGTGACCTTCGAGCCGGTCAGGTTGTCGTAGACGAGCTCACCGCCGGACTTCTTCCAGATCCTGAGGCGGAAGGTGTCCGGGCCGTCGGTGGCGGTGACGCGGAAGCCGTACCCGCTCTTCCCGCCGACCGTGCCGGATCCCTGGTAGACGGCCTGGGAGCCGGTGACCACGAGCCAGTCGGAGCCCGTCGAACGGAACTTCAGCCCCGCCCGGCCGAAGTCGAAGGACACCTCGCCGACAGGAGTGACGGCCCCCGGCAGGTAGGCCGCGGCGAAGGAGAAGGCGGCCTTGCCCGTCAGGTCCGGCTTGGCGGGGTAGGCGCCGGCCGGGGAGGCGAGGACACCGGCGCCGAGCACGGGACCGGCGGAGCGGTCGTAGACGATCAGCTCGGGAAGCGTCCTGCTGTCCGAGGCGCCGTCGTCGTCCGTGACGGTGAGCACCGGACGCCGGATCCCCGCCTTGGCGTACGTGTGCTCGGCCCGGCAACCGGAGGCGGTCACCTTGCCGGACTGCGGGGCACTCCCGTCCTTCCAGTCGACCGTGCAGGTGTGCGTGTCGCTCGTGCCCGGGTCGGTGAACCCGGCCGTGACGATCGCGCCCCTGTCGACCGGCACCGGGGACTGCGGCCCCGCGGCGGAGACGAGGACCGGTGCCGCGTTGGCCACCCTCACCGTCACCGTGTCCGTGCTCCGGCCACCGGTCAGGGTGACCATGTAGGTGCCGTCGTCGGTGCAGGTGACCGTCGTGGCCGCCGACCCTGGACTGGCGAAGGTGCAGGGCGCTCCCGCCCCGGCGGTCCACTTCGGGCTGCCCGCACCGGAGATCGTGCCGTGCAGCGCGATCGCGTCGCCCTCCTTGCCGCCGACGTCCGCACCGGCGTGCACGATGCTCACCGGGTCGATGCTCGTCAGGGTGGGCACGACCTTCTTGATCAGGCCGTCGGAGTCGAACTCCAGCTTGTCGACGGTTGTTTCACGGTGCATGCCGTCACCGCCGGGGATGGCGAACCGGTGGTAGGCGATGTACCAGTCGCCGGAGTTCGGCACCTGGACGATCGAGTGGTGCCCGGGACCCTTGATGCCGAGCGACAGGTCCTTCTCCAGGATCACGCCCCGCTTGGTCCAGGGACCGGTGGGGGAGGGGCCGGTGGCGTAGGCGACACGGTAGTTCTCGTCGCGGGTGTCGTTCTCCGACCATGTGAGGTAGTAGGTGCCGTGGCGCTTGATGACGAAGGAGCCCTCGTTGTAGCCGCTGGGCGTGATGTCCTTCATCTTCGTGAGGTCGAGGGAGGTCATGTCGGCGTTCAGCGGGGCCACGTAGGCGTGTCCGTTGCCCCAGTAGAGGTACGACTGCCCGTCGTCGTCGGTGAACACGGCCGGGTCGATCATCTGGCCGCTGAACTGGCCTGCCTTCAGCAGTGGTCGACCCAGCGCGTCCTTGAACGGACCGGTCGGCGAGTCGGACACCGCGACACCGATGTTGGCGTCGGCGCAGAAGTAGAAGTAGTACTTCCCGTCCTTCTCGGCGATCGTCGGCGCCCAGGCCCTGCTGTCCGCCCACGAGACGTCGGGGCCGAGGTCGAGGATGACGCCGTGGTCCTTCCAGTGGACCAGGTCGGTGGAGGAGTACGCCTTGAACTGCGTGCCGCTCCAGCCCTCGAAGCCGTCGGTGGTCGGATAGATGTAGAAGGTGTCGCCGAAGCGCACGATGTTCGGGTCCGCGTTGAGACCCGGCAGGACCGGGCTCCTCATCACGAGCGCCGAGACCGTCCAGGTGCGCTTCTTGCCGTCGGAGCCGGTCACCTCGTACGTCACCGGCTTGCTGAAGTCCTGCACACTGCCGGAGGCGGGGCTGATCGCGGCGCCGTGGGCCAGGGTGAACTCCGGTGCCAGCGCGGTGAGATCGGTGCCCTCCTTCATCGGCAGGGTGACCTTGCTGTCCGCGTTGTCGACGATCGCGTCGACCTTGAGCGCGGGGTGCGTGGCTTTGGCGATGCCCGCGGTGTTGCCGCTGAGCTCCATCACCTCGGCGGCCGTCAGGGCCCGGTCGTAGACGCGGAAGTCGTCGACCTCGCCGCCGAAGGCCGGGTCGCCCGCGTACAGGGACCTGCCGATGTAGCCGCTGTAGTCCTTGTTCGCGTCGTACAGTTCGGACGGCTTGATGGTGGTCGTGGTCCGGGCCGCCTCGACGCCGTCGACGTAGAGGACCATCGTGCCGGTCGCCCCGTCGAGGGTGACGGTGACGTGCCGCCACTCGCCCGGGGTGAGCTGCGAGCCCGCCGTCAGCTTCGACTCCGCCGACCAACTCGCTTTGGTGATGGCCGAGTAGAGGCTGTTGCCGCCGTTGGAGGGCGTCGCGAACAGGTACTTGCTGCTGTCCGGACCGAGCCCGAACAGCCACTGGAAGCTGCTGCCGCCCTTCCACTTGGCGTACGTCGACACGGTCACGCTGTCGGCGTTCTTCAGCACACCGTTCGGGATCCTGACATACGGCGACCCCGTCGCGTCTCCCGACATCTTGAAGGAGCCGCCCTGCACGCCCGTGCCGAAGGCGGGCGTACCGACGTAGGTGCCGTGGGAGCCGTGGCCGCTGGAGTCGACCGCGATGTTGCCGCCCGACTCGTCGAAGCCGTAGTGCAGGAGCATGTCTGCCGGGACGTCGGGGCCCTCCTCGGAGACGGTCACCTCGGCCTGGAGCGGGAGCGCCGCGCCGTCGGGAAGGCTGCCGGTGACCGTGAAGGTGCCCGCGTGGGCGTACTTCGACGCCGGAACGTCCTCCCAGGTGACCGCGACGGGGCGCTTGACACCGTCGGCGTACGTGGCGATCACGGTGGCCGGCAGTACCGGAGCCTCGCCGATCCGCGTCTTCACGGACGTGTCCTCGACGCTCTCGACGAGCTGGTCCGGCTGGTAGGAGCGCAGGAGGCGGTCGTACTCGGCCTGGGTGACCGGCAGGACGGTGCCGTGGCGCGGCCTGGCCGGCAGGTCGTAGTCGGCGACCGGGGTCCAGTTGCCGGAATCGAGGTCGGTCGTCTCGAAGGGGATGTATCCGCGGCCGCCGAACTCGTCGAGGAACGCGTACCACTTCTCCTCGGTGTTCGACTTGAACACCAGCGGCCCCTCGGCGGCGTTCATCGCGCCCTTGCCGATGCCCTCCGCGACGGCGGTCCAGTTCAGGTTCAGGATCGAGTCGCTCTTCTCCTCGAAGATGAACTTGCTGTTGGGCGTCGAGGAGGTGTTGTTCCGCTCGTCCTTCGACAGACGGTAGTAGGTGCCGTTGTTCTGGATCATCGTGGAGTCGATGACCGAGTAGCCGCGGTCGATCCAGACCTTGGGCTCGCTGAAGGTGTAGAAGTCGCGGGTGGTCGCGTACATCATGCGGTTGTAGGTGTCGCCGGAGTGCGCCTCGTTGTCGTACAGCTTCGACGCCCAGAAGACGACGTACTCGCCGAGCCTCGTGTCGTAGTACGCCTCCGGCGCCCAGGTGTTGCCCGCGCTGTCGGGGGAGACCTTGACCAGGCGCTGGTTCGTCCAGTGGACCAGGTCGGTGGACTCCCAGACCATGACGGACTTGCTGCCGGTCCGCTGGGAGGCGTCCCAGTCGCCGTTGCCGTAGATCCTGAGGTCGGTGGCGATCTGGTAGAACTTGTCGCCCTCGGGGGAGCGGATGATGAACGGGTCGCGCAGGCCCTTCTCGCCGAGCGTGGAGGTCAGGACCGGCTTGCCGTCGTTCAGCTCCCGCCACTTCATGGGGTCGTCGCCCTTGCTGAGCGCGGCGTAGAGCTGCTCGCCGTCCGAGGTGCCCTCACCCGTGAAGTAGCTGAACATGTAGCCCTTGAGGGCTTGTTTCGCGGGAAGTTCGGGGACCTTGGCGGTGAAGACGCGGGTGGTCTTCGCGTCGCCCTTGGAGACGGTGGCGGTCAGCTCGACGGTCGTGGCGCCGTCGTCGTGTGCGGGGCGGTGGACCGTGCCGTCGGCTCGGATGACGTCCTCGTCGGCGGAGGTCCAGGAGACGGTGGTGCCGTAGTCGCCCGAGGCCGGGAGGGTGAGGTTGCCGCGCACGTCGTCGAGGTTGTGGACGCTGAGCGCCTCGGCCGCCCGCCGGGTGGCCGTCTCGTCGTCGAAGTCGGGCAGGACCGTGACGTCGAAGCTCTTGGTGTCGGTCACGGAACCCTTCTTCAGGGTGGCCGTGAGGGTGGCGTGGCCGTCCGGTTCACCGGCGGCGGGGCGGGTCACCTTGCCGGAGCCGCTCACCACGTCCGGGTGGTCGCTGGCCCAGGTGAGGGTGGAGCCGCCGGCCGTGCCGGTCTTCGGGAGGTCCAGGTCGGCCGTGACCGCGCTGGTGTCGCCGAGGCTCAGGGCGGCCTTGTCGTCGGCGACGCCCTCGGAGGCGACGGGGAGGGAGAGCTGCTCGACCTCGGAGGCGGCGAGGGCCCGGTCGTAGACGCGGAAGTCGCGGATGCGGCCCTTGAACGGCTTGTCGCCGGAGTAGAGCGACTTGCCGATGTAGTTGGCGGTGGTGGTTCCGGAGCCGATGGCGCCGGGCGTGATGGTGACCGCCGTGTTGCGGCCGACCTCGACACCGTCCTCGTACAGGACGCCGGTGGTGCCGGTCTGGGTGTAGGTGAGCTGCTTCCACACCGCGCGGGTGAGGTTGTGCGCGTCGGAGGGCTTCGTGGTCTGCTCGGTCGACCAGTTGCCGGTCGCGATCGAGGTGCGCAGGGAGTTGCCGGTGGCGAACAGGTACCCGTTGCCGTTGCCGCCGCTGGAGTTGCCGAAGCCGTAGAGGAAGTACGGCGTGCTCTGGGCGGAGTCGATCAGCACGTCCGTGGAGACGGTGATGGAGTCCATCCCCTTCATGACGTCGTCCGGCACCTTGATGGAGGTGTCGGAGCCGTTGAAGGCGAGCCCGTGCGCGGGGTCGGACCAGTCGGCGGTCCCGTTCACCGTGCCGTCGCGGCCGTTGCCCGAGGCGTCGGGGACGGTACTGCCCGAGGCGCCGTCCAGCTTGTACCAGAGGGCCAGTCCATCGGTGACGTCCGCGGTGTCCGCCGCCCGGGCGGGGAGCATGGGCGCGGCGAGGCCCAGGAGCAGTGACGCGGCGGTCAGACCGGCGAGGCGGCCCGCCCGATGTCTTGCGCGGGTGCGCGGACGTGCGAGGTACGTCATGTGGGGTTCCCCTGCTGAGGCGTGGCGGGGCCTCGGCGGGGGCACCCTGCCGTTTCGGCTGTGTGACGTGGTGTTGCGAGAGTGTCAATCGCGTCGTGCGGGGACGTCAAGAGGTTTCGAACGATGTCCGACTGGTCGAACGTCACGATCTCCCCACATGTATGGGGGAGTTGGGGGCACGTGGGAGGTACCCAGCGTGACTACCTCAGACAATCGAAGGGACGGGCGCCATGCTCGCCATCATCTCCGCGGTCCTGTTCTTCATTTCCTTTCTGATCAACGCCGCGGACATCTCCACCAACGACACCTTCACCTCGACGAACATCATGCTGCTCGGCCTCATGGTGCTCGCGCTGCACCTGGCAGGCATCGGCAGCGGCTGGAACGTGCGCGGCCGCAGGTGAGCCGCCTCAGACGCGGGGCAGCCCCCAGCGGGGTGCTGCCCCGTTCGGGCGCACGGGCGCCACGCTCAGCTCCGGACGGTCGCCCTTGGCCGTGACGATCGCCGACTCGCCCCTGCGCAGGGCTATGCGGACCGTGCCGTCGCCGACGTCCTCGTGGCGCAGGGGTCGGCCTCCTCCGTCGCGCACGTCGACCGGCCCCGCGATCCCGTGGCCTACGAGGCAGGGGGCGCCCGCCTCGCTGACCAGCCGCACCCAGCGGGTGACACCGCCCTGACGGACCGCGCTGAGCAGGAAGGCGCCCTGGGTGCGGAAGTCGTGCACGGCGAGGTCCTTCCAGACGGCGGGCACCGCGGGGAACACCCGGACGACACCGCCCCATGACTGGCACACCATGTCGTGCAGTGACTGTGCCGCCGACAGCGGTGTCTCGATGACCGGCCCCGACTCCTGGTACATGGTGTTGGGCTGGATGAAACGGGTCATCAGCTCCCCCAGGTACGCCAGCGCGTCCTCGCCCTTGCCGAGCAGGGCCGACATGGAGGCGGCGCCCGTGAAGGTGTAACCCTGCAAGGCGCCCTCGAAGCCCACCCAGTGCGCCAACGACCGCTCGATCAGGGCGCGTTCGTCGGGTGAGCGGCCGGTGACCTCGTACAGCGGGTAGACCGCGAGCAGATGCGAGTAGTGGCGGTGCGACTTCGCGAACGGGATGTCCGCGCCGATCATGAAGCCGTTCGCGTCCGTCGGGTACGGCGCCCTTTTCGCCAACATCTCACGCCAGCGGGGTGCCAGCGGGTCCTTGACGCCGAGGAGTTCGGCGGAGTCGAGAAGCGTGCGGCAACCCCAGGTCAGGAGCATCAGGTCGTAGTTGCAGTCGCGCGAATCGCCGCCGTACTCGGGGGAGAAGGTGGCGGGCAGGTGCAGTTTGCCGTCCGGGCCGGGTTCCAGGAAGTGCAGGTAGTAGTTGACCGCCTTGCGCAGCAGGGGGAACAGCACGTCCCGGAGGACCGACTCGTCCATGGTGTGGCGGTAGCTGAGCCACACGTTGTGCAGCGCCCAGGTCAGGTTGCCGACTTCGGGGGTGGGCGGGTCCTGGCCGGGGATGCCGACGCCATAGCCCATGAGGGGGCTCGCCGCGCCGTTGACCAGGTGGGGGTCGGTGGTGCGCGGGATGCCCAGCGAGTCGCTGCGGTACGGCGCCGGCGTCTCCTGGGCCAGGTTGTCCCGGAACTCGCTCAACGCCCGCGTGACGGCGTCCAGTTCGAGATGGTTGGAGCCGTGGATGAGCCAGTACTCCAGCTGGACGTTGAGATTCCACCAGGTGTTGGGCCAGGGCGTGGGCTCCAGCCAGGGGCCGCTCGTCGCCATCACGGGGGCGTCGCGGCGGGCGGCGGAGGCGGCCTTGTACAGCTGGATCCAGTAGAAGCGCTGGATACGGGCGTCGGGGAGCGACAGGAAACTCTTCCGGTAGTAGGCGCGCCACCAGGCGCGATGGTCCAGGGCCAGGGCGGACCAGGGGAGTGGTTCCGTCCGGCGGACCGTTCGGAGGGCCCGTCCCAGGGCCGTGGTCCCGGGGTGCGAGTGCGCGACGTGCGCGTACAAGGTCCGCGTCCGGCCCCTGGCCCGTTCCCGCCACGTGGTGACGTGCTGCCCGCCCGCCAGCAGCGGCTGCACGGCGGCGGTGATCCCGTCATGGTCCGCCACCTGGGCGGGCGGATTGCCCTGGTAGCCGTCCGGCAGGGGCTTGAAGGCGGCCCGCGGGCTGATCGCGTCCGCCGGATGGAACACCCAGCGGAAGTCACGCTCCCCCTCGCTCGGGGTCACCTCGACGGCGAGGACCGAGCGGTCGTTGTGGACCAGGGCGCGCAGGGCCAGGGTGCCCCGGTCGGTGGTGAGCGTGCCGGTCAACTCGGCCTTGCGCAGGGACAGTCGCCAGTCGAGGCCGGTGATCGCGCCCACCGGCTCCAGGGTGAAGTGCCCGACCGGCAGCCGGGCGAGGCCGAAGAGAGACCCGAACTCGGGCCGGTGGTCCTGCACTTCGGAGTGCTGGACGGTGAAACGCACCGCCGACGAGGTGGCCCCCGGTTCGGCGTAGATCCCCGAGCCGAGGAAGCCGTTCCCGAGGAAGGGGCCTTCGTACCAGGCCGTCGGCATCCGCTGCCAGACGAGGTCGGCGTCGTCGAGAACCGTGCGCCAGGGGTCGCCGGATGCCGGGGCGGACGCCGGGGCCGATGCGACCGGGTCGGCCGCCACCGGGGTGGCCCCGGCACGCTCGGCCGCCGTCGCCTGGGCGGCGGCCAGGGCAGATGTCAGGAGTGCGCCACTGAGGGCGGATCCCGTGGCGAGGACGGAACGCCTGGACGGATCGGGCGCGGAGGGGCCGGACACAGTGCCTCCAAGCGGGCTCAGTGAGCGCAAGTCATCGGAGCTATTCCGCGAGGCAACATAGAGTTGGGGTTGCGGTGCGTCAATGGAACGGGATAGATCCGATGTGTGTCACGGTCCCTGAAGCCAGGCCCGGGTGCCGAACGAGGCACACGCCCGTGCGGCCACCGCCGCCGCGGAGCGCAGGGCCTCCGCGAAGTCGTACGGGGTCATGTGCCCCTGAGTGGCGAGGCGATGGGTGAGTGCCCCATGGAGGACGTCACCCGCGCCGAGAGTGTCAGCGACCCGGACGGCAGGCACGTCCACCGTGCCGGCGCTCTCGGGGCCCGCCCACTCGATGGGCCGGCCCCCGCGGCTCACCGCCGACCAGAGCACGCCGTGCTCCCGGAGGAACCGCAGGACGTCCGCCGGGGTGTTCGTGCCGGGCGGCCGGAAGTCGTCCGAGCAGACGGCCACGTCGATCGACGGCAGCAGGTTCTCCGTACCGGGCTTCCAACTGCCCCCGTCGAGAACGGTTCGCCGGCCCGCGGCCCGCGCGAGACGGGCGGTCGCCGTCGCCAGCCCCATGTGGTGGCCGTCGAACTCGACGATGTCGCAGGCCGCCACCAACGCGTCCAGACCGTCCGGTGGCGTGAGCCGGTACCCGGCCGCGTTGGTCGAGGCGACGGCGCGGTCCCCGCTCGATCCGGTGACCAGAACGGAGGACACGGCGGGCGGCTTCGTCGACTCGGCCGCCAGGTCCGAGACGTGCACACCCAGCCCGCGCAGATCCGCCGCGACCGCGACGCCCAGCGGATGGGAGCCGATGCCGGTCAGCAGCATGGCCGTGCCGCCCAGGTGGCTGAAGGTCACGGCCGCGTTCGCCGCCGGGCCGCCCGCGGCCACGACCTGCTCACGGGCCGTCAGTTTCTCGTCGGAGCCGGGCACATGGTCCACCAGCTGAATGACGTCCAACGTGCACAGGCCGACGAACAGCCCCTCGGGACGTCGGGTGTTCGTCGGCCTGTGCACGTGTCGCCACCTCTTCCGGCTCGCGGCCTTCAGCCCGCCGCCCGCTTCACGAGCTCGCCGATCCGCGCCTCGTCGGCGGCGGTCAGCTTCGTGAGCGCGAACGCGGTCGGCCACATCGTGCCCTCGTCGAGGTTCGCCTTGTCGTTGAAGCCGAAGGTCGCGTACCGCGCGTTGAACTTCTCGGCGCTCTGGAAGAAGCAGACGACCTTGCCGTCCTTGGCGTACGCGGGCATCCCGTACCAGAGCTTCGGCGCCAGGTCCGGGGCACTGGCCTTGACGACGGCGTGGATCCGTTCGGCCATGACCCGGTCCGACTCCTGCATCTCGGCGATCTTCGCGACTACGGCGGCCTCCTCCTCCGCCGCCTTGTCGGCCCGCGAGCTGCGGCGCGCCGACGCCTTGACCTCCTGGGCGCGCTCCTTCATCGCGGCGCGTTCCTCGGCGGTGAACGTCTCGGTCTTCTTCGTCGTCCCGCGGGTGTTCGTCATATCGTTTCCTCCTGGTCTGCGGACGGTCGGGGATTTCTTCTGCGGACGGTCAGGGACATCTTCGCGCCGAACTGCGCCCTGCCGTTCAGCCCCACGCGCCGGCGATCTGCCGGGTCGTGGCGTTGAGCCGGTTGAACAGGTTCGTGACGCCGATCATCAGGACGATCGCCGCGAGCTGCTGCTCGTCGAAGTAGGTGGCGGCCGTGTCCCAGACCTCGTCGCTCACCGCGTCGGGACGGTCGGCCAGGCGGGTCGCCGACTCGGCCAGCGTGAGCGCCGCCCGCTCCTCCTCGGTGAAGTAGGGGGCCTCCCTCCAGGCGGCGACCGTGGCCAGTCGCTCGTCGCTCACTCCCGCCTTGCGGGCCGTCTTGGCGCCGGCGTCGACACACGCGCTGCATCCGTTGATCTGACTGACCCGCAGATGCACCAGCTCCAGGGTCTGCACGTCCACCCCACCGGAGTGCACGGCCTTGAAGAGCTGCTGGATGGGCTGCATGGCGTCGGACAGGACAACGGCGGGGTTCTGCATACGGGACTGCATCAGGAATCTCTCCTCTGTCGGGCTGTCCCCCGTTCCTGCGGGGTGTGATTCCATCTCAGCCGAGAGGGCTTGTCAGGGCGACGGTGGTGGGACACCGTGGGACAGCCGAAACGGCCTTGAACAGGCACGATCCGGCCGGGAAGAGTTCTGCCGGGGCGGGACAGGGGGCGGGGGACAGTGGTGGAGCACGACAGCGCAGGGGGCGGCGACCCGCAGGAGGAGCTGGCCGCGCGGCTACGGCTGCTCCAGGAGCTGTCCAAGCGAGGTGTACGGGCCCTCGCACGGGACGCCGGTCTCAGCTCCTCGTCCCTGTCCCGGTACCTCAGCGGGCAGACCGTACCGCCCTGGCCCGCGGTGATCGCCCTGTGCCGACTCGTCCAGCGCGACCCCCGCCCACTGCGCCCCCTGTGGGAGCGCGCCTCCCACCCCCTGCCGGCGCCGCCGAAGACCAGCCGCCAGGTCCCCCCTCCGTCGCCGCCCGCCGGGGCCCCGCGTCCGCCCCGCAACGACCTCCCGCGTGACGTTCCCGACTTCACCGGCCGCGAGGCCCAGCTCGCGGCCGTGCTCGACGGGGTGGCCGGCAGCCGGGTGATCGCCGTCGACGGCATGGCGGGCGTCGGCAAGACCTGCCTGGCCGTGCACGCGGCGCACCGGCTCGCCGCCGACTACCCGGACGCCCAGCTCTACCTGGACCTGCACGGCTTCACCGAGGGCCGCAGACCGCTCGACCCCGACCGCGCCCTGCGGACGCTGCTCGCCGCCCTCGACGTGCCCTCCGAGAAGGTCCCTCAGGACGGCGGGGTCGAGGAGCTGGCCGCCTGCTGGCGGTCCGAACTGGCCCATCGGCGGGCCGTGGTGGTGCTCGACAACGCCGCCGACGCCGACCAGGTCCGCCCGCTCCTGCCCGGTGCCGGACCCTCCGTAGCCCTCATCACCAGCCGCAACCGGCTGCTCGGCCTGGACGAGATCCCGCCGGTGTCGCTGGATGTGCTGACCGAGCGGGAGAGCGCCGAGCTGCTGGCCCGCGCCAGCGGCGAGACCGACGACGGCGAGGGGCGCCTGGCCCGTGACCCCGGGGCCACGGCCGAGGTCCTGCGCCTGTGCGGCCATTTGCCGCTGGCCCTGCGGCTGGCCGCGGCCCGGCTGCGGCACCGGCCGGGCTGGACGGTGGGCATCCTGGTCGAGCGGATGGCGGAGGGGGCGAGCGAGTTCGACACCGCGTTCGCCATGTCCGTACGGCAGTTGGACCGCGTCAAGGCCCGGCTGTTCCGGCTGCTTGGCCTGCTGCCGGGCTCCTCGTTCGACGAGCACGTGGCGGCGGCGCTGGCGGACGTACCGCTGCGCAGCGCCCGCGCCATGCTGGAGGACCTGCTGGACGCCCATCTGGTCCAGCAGCCGGCGCCGGGCCGCTACCGCCTCCACGACCTGGTCCACCAGCACGCCCGCCGCGCCACCACGGAGCAGGACTCCCCGGCGGACCGGGACCGGGCCCTGACCCGGGTGCTCGACTACTACGTGCACGCGGCTGCCGCCGCCGACGCGGCGATGCCGTTCCTGTCGTCGAGCCGCGAGGCCTCCGTGGACCGCCCGCCGGCCGAACTGCCGCCCTTCCGCGACAAGATCGCGGCTCTCGTCTGGTTCGGCACCGAGTACCTGAACCTGCTGGCCGCGTTCGAGGCGGCGGAGGACGCCGGGGCCGACCGGCACATGTGCGAGCTGCCGCGCTTCATGCGGACGTACTTCGCCCGGCGCTGCGGCACCACGATGCTCAACGGCCTCTTCGAACGCTCCCTGGCCGCCGCGCAGCGCCTCGCCGACCCCCTGCAACTGGCCGAGGCGCACAGCGATGTGGGCTTCGCCCGCTACAACGCGGGCCGCATGGCGGAGGCGGCCGCCGCCTTCGAGGCGGCGGCACCCCTGGTCCTGCGCTCGGGGGATCTCCGCGTCGAGGCCGAACTGGCCATGCGGCGCGGCTACTTGAGATGGGACGAGGGCTACGTAGAGGAACCGCTGGACCTGTTCCGGCTGGCCGGGAAGCTGTACGCGGACGCCGACTGCCCCATGGGCACGGCCCACGCGACGGCGTACGAGGGGTGGGCGCTGCTGCAACTGGGGCACCGTGAGGAAGCGGCGCGGTTGGCCCGTACGGCGCTGGAGGTCCCGCACGCCGACGGAGCCTGGCCGCCCACCCGGACGGCCCTGATCACGCTGGGCGTGGCCATCGCCCACGAGGACCCCGACGAGGCCGCCGAGCACCTGCACCGGGCGCTCGCCCTGGCCCGCGAGGACGGCCACAAGCACAACGAGGCGTGGTGCCTGAACTGCCTCGGCGTCGCCCTGCGCCGGATGGGCCGCCATGAGGAGGCGCTGGCGAGCCACGAGCAGGCGTTCGCGCTGCTGGACGAGCTGTTCGAGGAGCACTGGAAGATCCACTTCCTCAGCGCCTACGGCGAGACCTGCCGCCTGGCGGGCCGGCCCGACCAGGCCCTGCGCCTCCACCGCCAGGCCCTGGAACTGGCTCCGAAGCTCGGCCACCGCCACGCGGAGGCACTGGCCCACGAGGGCATCGCGGCGGTCCTCGACGAGACGGACCCGACGGCGGCGGCCGAACACCGGGCGGCGGGCCGGGCGGCTCTGCCGGAGCCCGGACCGGGCATCTGAGAAACCGAATCCGCACCGGCACCGATCCGCTGTGCCCTCTTCCGCCTTGCCAAAGCGGAACAGTGTTCCGTATCGTTTGCGGAGCACGGTTCCGTTTTGCCGTACGGCGGCCGTACGGAGCCTCCGCAGCCGGGCCGCGCCATGCCGTACGGCCTCATCCGCCCTGGAGGAACACGCTCATGCAGTACCGCACCTTGGGCCGCACCGGTGTGCAGGTCAGCTCCCTCGCGCTCGGCGCGATGAACTTCGGCAGGATCGGCCGCACCACTCAGGAGGAGGCCACCGCGATCGTCCACGCCGCTCTGGAGGCCGGCGTCAACGTCATCGACACCGCCGACATGTACGGCGACGGCGAGTCGGAGGAGATGGTCGGCAAGGCCATCACCGGTCGCCGCGACGACATCGTGCTGGCCACCAAGGCCGGCCTGCCCATCGGTGAGGAACGCAACCACCGGGGCAGTTCGCGCCGCTGGCTCGTCACCGAACTGGAGGCCAGCCTGCGCCGCCTCGGCGTGGACCACGTCGACCTGTACCAGATCCACCGCTGGGACCCGAACACCGGCGACGAGGAGACGCTGTCGGCCCTGACCGACCTGCAACGCGCCGGAAAGATCCGCTACTTCGGCTCCTCCACCTTCCCCGCCCACCGCATCGTGCAGGCCCAGTGGGTCGCCCGCGAGCACCGGCTGAGCCGCTACGTCACCGAACAGCCCAGCTACTCCGTCCTCCAGCGCGGCATCGAGGCCCACGTCCTGCCCGTGACGCAGGAGTACGGCCTCGGCGTACTGGTGTGGAGCCCGCTGGCCTCGGGCTGGCTCTCGGGCGCGATCCGCGAGGGCCGGGACATCACCACCCACCGTTCGGCGTTCCTGCCCCAGCGCTTCGACATGACACTCCCCGCCAACCGGACCAGGCTCGACGCCGTCGAACGACTGGCCAAGGTCGCCGAGGACGCGGGCCTCACCCTCATCCGGCTCGCGCTCGGTTTCGTGACCGCACACCCCGGCGTGACCAGCGCCCTCATAGGCCCCCGCACGATCGACCACCTCCACGCCCAACTCGCCGCCGCGGACACCGTCCTGACCCCCGACGTACTCGACGCGATCGACGAGATCGTCGCTCCCGGCACCGACTTGGCTCCGCAGGAGAACCACGACACCCCGCCCGCGCTCCTGGACCGGTCACTGCGTCGTCGCTGATGTGCGGGAGCCCCATACGACGGAGGGCCCGCGGCCAATTCGGGTCGGTCACCCGCGCGACCGGCTCACGGCTGCGGACAGCGTCCTGCCGGGCCGGTGTGCTCGACGCGATCGTCGCCCCCCGTGCCCCCGCACGGTCGACCACGTCCACGCCCAACTCGCCGCCGCGGAGATCGTCCTGACCGCCGATGTGCTCGATGCGATCGGCGAGATCGTCGCCCCGGGCGTGACCAGTGCGCAGCGTAGGCCCCCGCGCGGTGGGACTTCGCGCCCAACTCGCCGCCGCGGACGCCGTCCTGACCGTCGACGTGCTCGATGCGATCGGCGGGTCGCCGCCCGGACACGGACCCGGCCCCGCCCGAGAACCACAACACGCCGCCCTCACTTCTCGCCCCGCCCCGCCGCTGACCGGCGGGGGAGACCCGTACGAAAGGAACCCACCGCCCATGCCGCATCACCCCCCGCCCAGCTTCGGGATCATGACCGCCCCCATGCAGGTCGACTACCACGACATCCTGCGGGTCTGGCGCGAGGCGGACGCCGTTCCCGGCATCGAGCACGCCTGGCTCTTCGACCACCTCATGCCGATCGGCGGTGACCCCGACGGACCCGCCTACGAAGGGTGGACGCTCCTCGCGGCCCTGGCCGCCCAGACCCGACGGCTACGGCTCGGCGTCATGGTGACCAGCAACCGCTTCCGGCCGCCCGCGATGCTGGCCAAGATCGCCACGACGGTCGACGTCGTCTCCGGCGGTCGGCTCGACTTCGGTATCGGTGTCGGCTCCCGCCCGGACCACCCCCTGGCGAGGCGCGAGTACGAGGCCCACGGCCTGCCCTTCCACGACGCCGCGCACGCGGTGGCGAGCCTCGCCGAGGCATGCACGGTGATCAAGAGGCTGTGGACCGAGGAGAAGCCCTTCGACCACCACGGCACCCACCACCACCTCACCGGCGCCTTCGGCAACCCCAAACCGGTCCAGCGCCCCCACCCCCCGATCCTCATCGGCGGCCGCTCGTCAGCGACCCTGCGCACAGCGGCCCGTCACGCCGACCTGTGGAACATCCCCGGAGGCGACATCGACGACGTCACCCGTCGCAGCGCCCTGCTGGACCGCTACTGCGAGGAGATCGGCCGCGATCCGGCCGAGATCACCCGCTCGATCCACCTGCCGGTCTCCTACGACCGTCCGGGCCCCACCCGCGACGCGATCAGCGAGGCGACCGACGCCGGCTTCACCCACATCGTGCTCGGTCTGCCGTCGCCCTACCCCGCCCACGTCGCCCGGTGGGTCGCCGACGAACTCGTCGGTCCCTCGGCCCGACCGGTCACTTCCAGCCGTACGCGTACGCCGCCACCCACGTGATGTCGAGCTGCGCGCTGCTGCCCGGCGCCGCCCCCGGACCCTCCAGGGCGCTCTCGTTCTGGAGCACCCAGGACAGGGGAAGGCCCGGCACACCACGGGTGTCGTGACCCGTCTGCCGACCGTCGACGAAGAACCGGACGTGGCCCGGCGTCCACTCGGTGGACACGGTGTGCCACCGCGTCCAGTCGTCGCTCCCCGGGAAGTAGCCCTGCTCACCGCCGCCGCAGGGGTGGTGGAAGGAGCTGAGGGTGCCGGTCCACTCGCCCTCGGGGTGGTCCATCTCGCAGCCCCCGCCGTAGTGCAGCCACGCGGACTTGTACCCGGGAGCCGGCTTCGTGACCTTGATGCGCGCGCTGTACTTGCCGTACTTCATCTGCATCACCGCACGCGGCACCAGCGCCGCGGCATGCACGGGGCCGCCGTCCGCGGGCCGCCACATCCGGATCGACATCCGCCCGTCGCCGTTCGCGGCGGGACCGACGCTCACGGTGTCCTCCGGGTGGTAGACGCCCACCACGTCCCGCCCCCGACTGGCGGCCGTGTCGGGCCAACCCGTCGGGTACGCCCACCAGTTGTCCCGGTACTTCCCCTTCAGGCCCCCGCAGTGGGCCGCGGACGTGTCGACGTCGTGCTCGCAGTCGCTGAACGAACCCAGCGGCACCCGGTCGCCGTTGAAGTCCTCAGCGAGGACCTGCCAGAAGGGCCCGCAGTCACCACGGGGAAGGCGCGTGGCGGTGGTCCGGCAGGCGTCGGCCGGAGCGGGGGCCCCATCGGCCCGGGGGAGGCCGAGGAGGCCGCCGCCCACGAGCAGGAGGCTCGCGGCCGTCACCAGGATCCGTTTGTGGTGGTGCGGCGCTGCGTGTGAACCCATCCCGAGGCTCCTTCAGGCGGCCGACGCCGTCCGCCCTTGCCTCGCGGAGCACCGGAAGGCCATGAACCGCGGCGGAGCGGACCGCACTTCGCGAAGGAACATCCTCGCCCGCCGCACCGCGCGGCGCCATCCCCAGGACGCGCCGCGAACCGGAGGGCCCGCTCCGCCGGCCGCCTCAGAACTCGCTGTCGATGCCGGTCACGACCGCCGGGCCCAACGGGGCGTCCTCCTCTTCCAGGCCGCTGTCCCGCAGGGCCCCGGAGACCAGCCGTACCGCTTCGGCCTCCGCCTGCAACCGGTCCGGGGCCTCGACCTCCACCCGGGCGGCGAACATGCCGTCCTCCTCCACGGACAGCACACTCAGCTCCTCGCTCTCCCCGAGATCGGTGTTCCTGGGGTCCTGAGGCCGAAGCCTTCGTCCGATGTCCGAGCGGACGCTGTCGGGCACTTCCCGCAGGAAGGTGCCGGGGACGGTGATGACGTAGGTGGTCACGGGGACTCCTTTCTGACGTCCTACCCGGTTCCCCGTGATTCCGATCGGAACCGAAGGCGCACGGCTCCGGATGTGGAGGAGGCGTGTCGCCCACGGTGGTTTTCTGGAACCGTCCCTGCATGGTCACGCCGGTCGGGGGTAAGCGCGGCCAGAACACTGAATCTCGGGATGGGCGGACGATGACGGCGTCGGTGACGGCTGGCACGGGTACGGCGGAGCTGGAGGGGGAGGCCCCCGCACGGGGCGGCGTCGAGCTCGGCCACGCCCCGCGTGACACCGGCGGCCACCCTGCGAATCCCTCTGGCCCTCGCGAGGAACTGAGCGGGGAGTGAAGATCGCTTACGAGGAGCAGGACTGCCGAGGCGGCCGCACGGCCCCGCCTGAGGACCGGCCCACGGGTGGACGCGCTGTCCACCGCCGTGGGCGACGGGTGAACATCGGATCGTCGCTCTGACCGTGTTCCCGGCGTTGTCCTGGACAACGGCCGGCGGCAGGCGACAAGTATGCAGTGGGGAGGCCGGGACGAGAGTGATCTCGGGGACTGAGGCTGCCGCATTGGTGTCCACGGCGGCAGCCGGTGCCGAGACGGCGTGGGAGCACCGGGAGCCGTCGGTTCTCCTCGTGGAGGACGATCCCGGCGACGCGGTGCTCGTGGAGGAACTGGTCGTCGACGGCGCCGTGAAGATGCGGCTGCGATGGGCGCGGTCGATGGCCGAGGCCGCCGAGGTGCTGGCCACCGAGACACCCGACTGCGTCCTGCTGGACCTGCACCTGCCGGACGCCCAGGGTCTTGAGGCGGTCTCGCGCGTCCAGGGGCTGGCCGAGCAGGTGGCCATCGTGGTCCTCACCGGCCTCGCCGAGGAGCAGACCGGACTCGCCGCGGTCGCGGCCGGCGCACAGGACTACCTGGTCAAGGGCCGGGTCGAGCCCGAGCTGTTCGGGCGGGCAGTGCGCTACGCGATCCAGCGCAAGCAGACCGAGCAGGCGGCGGTGGCCCTCCAGGCCGGCGCACTCCAGGCGCAGGAGAACGCCCGCCTGGAGCGTGGCCTCCTGCCCCGCCCCCTGCTGCGCGCCGAAGGCGTCCAGGTGGTGGCCCGCTACCGGCCCGGACGCGCCCAGACGCTGCTGGGCGGCGACTTCTACGACATCGTCCAGAGCGCCGACGGCACCCTCCACGCCCTCATCGGGGACGTCTCCGGGCACGGCCCGGACGAGGCGGCCCTGGGAGTCGCCCTGCGGATCGCCTGGCGCACCCTCGTCCTCAGCGGGATCACCGGCGCGCAGCAGATGGCCCGCCTGGAGGAACTGCTGATGGCCGAGCGGGCCCGTGACGAGGTCTTCGCGACCCTCGTGACCCTGGCCGCCGTCCCGGGAGAGCAACAGGCCCACGTCGTCCGAGCCGGTCATCACGGCCTGCTCCGGCGCAGCGGGACGGACGTGGAGTGGGTGGAGGTGCCCGGCGGACCGGCCCTGGGCATGGTCCCGGGCGGCGCGAGGTGGCCGACCGCGGAACTGGCGGTGCCCGCGGGCACGTCGGTGGTGCTCTTCACCGACGGCCTCTTCGAGGGGCACGTGAGCCGGGGCACGGAACGCCTCGGCGAGGAAGGACTGCTGGCCCTCGCCCGGGAGGGAGCCGCCCTGGAACCGGAGGCCTTCGTGGACCGGCTGATAGAGAAGGCCGAGAGCCTCGCCGAAGCGCGGGGCGGCCTGGCCGACGATGTGGCCGTCGTCCATCTGAACTGGAACTGAGTGAGTGGGAGCACGGTGTCGGACCGCATGGTGAGGCGAGGGATGGGCGCGGTGTGGAGGGGGCGTCGGCTGACGGTACAGGGGTGGTTCTACCTGCTGCTGGCCGTCATGACGCTGCTGGTGGTGGTCGGCAGCGTGGTCGGCGCCGGTCTGCTCGGCCGGACGGCGGAGGTGAGCGACCAGCTGCTGCGCCGTACCCAGCCCGCGCAGACCGAGGCGTACCGGCTGCAGGCGGCCCTGGCCAACCAGGAGACGGGTGTCCGCGGTTACGCGATCTCCGCCGACCGGCAGTTCCTCACCCCGTACACCCAGGGCAAACGCGACGAGGCAGGCTCGGCCGCCCGGCTGCGCGGGTTGATCGGCGACCGGCCCGAACTGCTGGCCGACCTCAAAGCCATCGAAACCCAGGCGGCCGACTGGCGCCGCACCTACGCCGAACCCCTCGCCGCCTCGGTCACGCCAGGCCGTCCGAAGCCGCTGGACCAGCAGAAGGCCGATCAGGGCAAGAAGGAGTTCGACCGGCTGCGCACCCTGTGGGCCCGGCAGAACACCGACCTGGCGAAAGCGGTGGAGAAGGGCCGGGCCCATCTCATCCATGAACGGCACGTGCGCGACTCGGTCCTGGCGAGCATGGTCGCGGTCTTCCTGCTGGCCGGAATCGCCTGCGCCGTCCTGGTCCGGGTCCTGGTGACCCGCCCGCTGGAGGCGCTGGCCACGGCGTCCAGGCGGGTGGCGGGCGGCGACTTCTCGTACGTCATCACCGGCGGCGGGCCGGCCGATCTGACGGCGGTGGCCAATGCCGTCGAAGGCATGCGCTGGCATGTGGTGGCCGAACTCGAGGCATCCCGCGCACAGGAGCAGGAGCTGACCAGGCAGGCCGCCGACCTGGACGCCCAGACCGAGGAACTGCGCCGCTCCAACGCGGAACTGGAGCAGTTCGCCTACGTCGCCTCCCACGATCTCCAAGAGCCGCTGCGCAAGGTCGCCTCCTTCTGCCAGCTGCTGGAGAAGCGTTACGGCGACGTCCTCGACGACCGTGGCCGGCAGTACGTCGACTTCGCCGTCGACGGGGCCCGGCGCATGCAGGTCCTCATCAACGACCTGCTGACCTTCTCCCGGGTCGGGCGGGTCAACGACGCCCGGGTGCCGGTCGGCCTCGACCAGGCGCTCGACAAGGCCCTGGCCAACCTCGGGACCGCCGTCGAGGAGTCCGGCGCCCGCGTCGACCGCCCGGAGCAGCTGCCCGAGGTCGTCGGGGACCCCACCCTGCTGGCCATGCTCTGGCAGAACCTGGTCGGCAACGCCCTCAAGTTCCGCCATCCCGACCGCACTCCGCACGTCTCCATCACCTGCGGAACGGACCCCGACGAACCCGACAGCCTGCTGGTGTCCGTCACGGACAACGGCATCGGCATTCCCGAGCAGTTCACGGAGAAGGTGTTCATCATCTTCCAGCGGCTGCACGGCCGGGACGCCTACGGTGGTACCGGCATCGGTCTGGCACTGTGCAAGAAGATCGTGGAACAACATGGTGGCAAGATCTGGATCGACACCGCACACACGGACGGCACGCGCTTCTGCTTCGCCCTTCCGTCCATCGCCGAGAGCCCGGAGGCGTCCGGTATCGGCACCGAGGAGAAGGTCCTGACATGACCACCCCAGGCGCCAGCCCCATCGACGTGCTCCTCGTCGAGGACGACCCCGGCGACGAGCTGATGACCCGTGAGGCGTTCGAGGACAACAAGATCGGCAACACCCTCCACGTGGTCCGGGACGGCGAGGAGGCACTGGACTTCCTCTACCGGCGCGGCGACCACACGGACGCGCCTGAGCCCGACCTCATCCTGCTCGACCTCAACCTGCCCAAGTACGACGGGCGTCAGGTCCTGGAGAAGATCAAGTCCGACCCGGAGCTGGCCCACATCCCCGTCGTCGTCCTCACCACCTCCGCGGCCGAGGAGGACATCCTGCGCAGCTACAAGCTGCACGCCAACGCCTATGTCACCAAGCCGGTGGACCTGGACCAGTTCATCGCCGCGGTGCGTCAGATCGACGACTTCTTCGTCCAGGTCGTCCGTCTGCCCCGCCACTTCTGAAGCCGCTGCCCGACCGGCGGGCCGTAAGGGAACCGTCCGTGCCCCGCCCGGTCGGCGACAGAGGGCTCATCCGCGCTCGCGGAGGTACGCCTCCAGCTCCGCGGCCCCGGCCAGCATCGCCCGGCCGCGGGCGGAGAGCCGGCTCCGCCAGTCGCACAGCGCGTCCTGAAGCGGCTCAAGGCCGCCGGCCTCCCGCACCTGGGCGATCAGCGGGGCGATCTGCTCCAGCAGATGGCCGCCCCGCCTGAGCTGATGGGTCAGCCGGGCGTCCCGTACGGCGGCCTCGTCGTACACGCGATACCCGGTCAGCGGGTCACGGTGCGGCCGCACCAGCCCGGCACGCTCCCATTTGCGCAGTGTCGCGGGCCGGATTCCGAGCCTGCCGGCCAGCGGCCCGATGAACGTCACCCCGGGCCCGGACCCGGTCTGTACGGCCGTTTCGGACACCGTGGCGGGGTCCAGGTCGTGCAGCGCCCGCTCCACGGCCCGGAGGGTCCGCCGGTCGTCGAGGAGTTCGGCGTGGCTCTCGTCGACGAGCCGGAACGCGTCGTCGACGGCGCCCTCGTTCACCGCCCGCATGATCGCGGTGGCCGTCCGATGCCCGTGGCCCGGCAGCAGGGCGAGGAAGGCGCGCAGGGCGCTCGCGTGCAGCGGGGTGTAGACGCGGTAGCCGTGCGGTGTGCGACCGGCGGCCGGAAGGATGCCGGCCTCCTCGTAGTTCCGCACCGCCTGGGTGGACAGCCCGTGCCCGCGCGCCAGGTCGACCGGCCTGAGGCGCCCCTCGTTTTGAAGCTTTCTTCCCACGTCAGCGACCATATCGCGGAAAAGTTTCAACCGAAGGTTGAACGATAGCGTTGAAGGCATGGCGACTGACATCAAGGACACCGCCCATGCCGTCGACGCTGCCGCCGTCATGGGACTGCTCCCCTCCCGGCCCCGGCTGCTCGCCCTGGGCGAGCCCACCCACGGCGAGGACACCCTGCTCGAACTGCGCAACGAGCTCTTCCGGCAGCTCGTGGAGCAGGAGGGTTACCGGACGATCGCGCTCGAGAGCGACTGCATGCGGGGCCTGCTGGTGGACGACTTCGTCACCGCGGGCACAGGCACCCTCGACGAGGTCATGGAGCAGGGATTCAGCCACGGTTGGGGCTCCTCCGCGGCCAACCGCGCACTCGTGCGCTGGATGCGCGCGCACAACGACGGCCGGCCCGCGTCCGAGCGGGTCCGCTTCGCGGGCTTCGACGGCCCGCTGGAGATCACGGCCGCAGCGAGCCCCCGACAGGCCCTCACCGCCCTCCACGGTTACCTCGCGGCTCAGGTGGACGCAGAACTGCTTCCGTGCACCGCGCCGACACTCGACCGCCTGCTCGGCGCGGACGACCGGTGGACCGATCCCGCCGCGATGACGGACCCGGCGCAGTCGGTGGGGCGGTCGGCCGACGCGGACCGGCTGCGGCTGCTCACCGACGAACTGGTGACGCTGCTCGATGCCGGGGCACCGCACCTGATCGCGGAGACCTCGCGGGACGACTGGGACCGCGCGTGCCTGTACGGGCGCACAGCGGCCGGTCTGCTGCGCTACCACCACGGGATGGCCGACACCTCGCCGGCCCGTATGACGCGCCTGTGCGCGCTGCGGGACTCGATGATGGCCCACAACCTCCTCGCCCTCGCCGCCCGCGGGCCTGTACTCGTCCACGCCCACAACTCCCATCTCCAGCGCGAGAAGAGCTCGATGCGGATGTGGGAGGGCCGGGTGGAGTGGTGGAGCGCCGGCGCGCTGGTGAGCGCGCGGCTGGGCGAGGAGTACGCCTTCGTCGCCACGGCCCTCGGCACGATCCGCCACCAGGGAGTGGACGCACCGCACCGGGACACCGTCGAGGGACTCCTGTACGCCCTCCCGCAGGACCACTGCCTCATCGACCCCCGACGCCTGGCCACCGCACTCGGCGACGCGGCGCCCGCGCCCCGCGTGTCCCCCTGGTTCGGCTACGCCCCGCTCGACCCGGCCCACTTGGCGACCATCGACGGCCTGGTGTTCGTCAAGGACGTCCCGCGGAGCTAGCCGCTGCCGTCCTCCGGTTGGTCGAACTCACGTATCACTGACTGTTATTCGTTCGAATCTACGAACTTCCCGCGTAGTGGGTTACTGATCGCGCCCCGCACTGGTAGGAAACCTTCCTAACAACCAGGTCTGGACCAACTCTCCACCCCCCACCTCCACTTGGAGCCCCCGTGGAACCTGACACAGTGCACCCGGCCGCCCACCCGTCCCGCCGCACCCTGCTCGCTCTGATGGGAGCGGCGACCTGCGCCGGGATGCTCAGCTCCGTGCCCGCCGCGGCGGCGTCCGCGGCCGCACCGGGCCTCGACGACCCCGCGAAGAAGGAGATCGCCATGAAGCTGGTGTCGAGCGCGGAGAACTCCTCGCTCGACTGGAAGGCGCAGTACCGGTACATCGAGGACATCGGTGACGGTCGCGGGTACACCGCCGGCATCATCGGCTTCTGCTCCGGAACCGGAGACATGCTCGACCTCGTCCAGCTGTACGCCGACCGCAAGCCCGGCAACGTCCTCGCCAAGTACCTGCCGGCGCTGCGCCGCGTCGACGGCACCGACTCCCACAGCGGCCTGGACCCGAACTTCCCCGCCGACTGGCGCAAGGCCGCCCAGGACACGGCGTTCCAGCAGGCGCAGAACGACGAACGCGACCGTGTCTACTTCAACCCCGCCGTCAGGCAGGGCAAGACGGACGGGCTGCGCGCACTCGGCCAGTTCGCCTACTACGACGCCATCGTCATGCACGGCGACGGCGGCGACGCGACCAGCTTCAGCAGCATTCGCCGCCGGGCCCTGCGCACGGCCGAGCCCCCGGCCCAGGGCGGCAACGAGACGACGTACCTGAACGCCTTCCTCGACGCACGCGTGTGGGCGATGAAACAGGAGGAGGCACACAGCGACACCAGCCGGGTCGACACCGCCCAACGCGTCTTCCTGCGCAAGGGCAACCTCGACCTGAACCCGCCCCTGGACTGGAAGGTCTACGGCGACAGTTACCACATCGGCTGACGGAGAAGGGGCGACGGCCCGGTGCGCCACAGCGCCGGGCCGTCGACGCTCCCGGAAAGCGCGCCGACGACGCCATGCCGTGACATCGCTCTCGGCGCAGCGTGTTTGCCGTCGGAGCGAGCGGTAACGCGATGTCCATGAGTGAATCGAACGAGCAGACGAACCAAGATTCCGCGAACACTCGGACCGCGGCGGCGAAGGCCCGGCGTACCACGGCGAAGGCCACCGCCCCGGCCGCCAAGGCGGCGAACAAGGCCGCCACGAAGACGGATGACGCCGCGTCAGCGGGCAAGGAGGTGACGGAACGCACGGCCAAGACGGTGAGTGGTGCCGCACAGACCGCGGCCAAGAGCGTCGAGGCCGGCCGCCAGACCGTCGTCGCCGCCTCCGGGCAGGCGGCGGCCGTCGCCAAGACGGCCTGGACGGTGATCGCCCAGCGCAAGATCATCGCGGCGGGCGTGGGGGCGGGCCTGACCGCGCTGACCGCCACGTCCTACGCCGTCGGGCGGCGCGCCGGACGTCACACGCACGGTCCGATCACCCGCCTGACCGGCGGTCGGATCTGACGCGGCAGGGTGGGCCCGGAGGCATTCCTTCGCGGCGCGGGCGTACCGACTCCTTGTCACCGTTCCTGTGACAGCAGGTCGTTGAGCCGGGCGCCCGCCGCCCACCGCCGCAGAGCGGACCCGTCGAGCAGGCGGATCGTCCGCTCCCGGTGTGCCCACCGGATGTCGCGGGCGGTGAAGACACCGCGATGCACGACCAGACGCAGAGGCGACACCTGGTCCCCGCGGTGCGCGTGGGGATGCGGCACGTCCTCGTCGGGCAGGGGTTCCGCCACCGGCCGGAAGGCCACGTCGATGCGACGCCCGGCCGCGTCCCGGGCGCACAGGCGCGGCCGGTCCGGCGCGGGCACCAGCCGCACCCGCCACCCGTCCCGGCGCAGCATCCGGGCCACCGCCAACGCGAGTTGCTGGGTGTCGAGTTCGAGCAGCTCGTCCGCGGTGTAGTAGCCCAGACGACGGCGCGCGCCGGGGCGCCCGTGCCGTATCGCGACCGTGACGACCAAGGTCAGGACGACGACACCGGCGACCGGGACGCCGATCCCGGCGGCGCGGTACCCCGCGGCGAGCACGGCCGCCACCGCGCACACGGCCACCAGGACACCCGCGAAGGCGGGCAGCACGTCACGCAGCCTGGGGCCGTAGCGTCCCTGGTCCCGCAGCGCGCGCACGACGTGCCGTTTGCGTGATCGGCGCGACGGGGAGGGGCCGGATGTCCGCGATAGGCGTGCCACAGCCCCAGCCCTCCCCATGCCGCCGGTCCGCACCCGTCATTTCACGGATACCCAGCGCGCCGCCAAGTCCCGTGTGCGCAAGGCGAATTCGGCCACGTTCACCCAGCGCACGGAAGCGTCAGGGGGCGCGTCGGAAAACACCAGGACGCCCCCGCCTTCGAGCGCCACGACCTGGCACGGAGCGGTCCGCAGGCAAGGGCGTGTCACGGCCCCGCGCCACGCTCCGTGCCGACCCGGTTGCGAGTACTCGCTCACACGCGAGGCTGGATACATGCCCACCGGGGCACACGGGAAGGACAGGACGGCCGAGCGAACACGCCACAGACTGGCAGCGAGCGGCGCCGACCGGCGAGGAGAGGAAGACATGGCAGGGGCGGACGACACGGGGACCCTCGGGAGACGACCCCCGGCTGCATCCGCGGCGGGGCTCGCCGCCGCACTGGAGGCCATCGGGACCGCGGCGTACGTCGTGGACGAAGAAGGCCACGTCATCGCCGTGAACGCCCGCGCCGAAGAGTTGCTGGTCCGCCCCGCCGAGGAGTTCTACGGCCGCGACGCGCACGACCTGCTGCACCGGGACGCCCACGGCCACGTCCTGCCACGGAGCCGGTGCAGCATGCGGCAGGCCTTCCACGCCGGGCGCACCGCCCAGGCCGAGGGGGACCACTTCGAGTGCGGCGACGGCTCCCTGCTGCCCGTCTCGTGGCTGATCACGCCGTACGACGTGGACGGCCGGGTCGTCGGCACGCTCGTGCTCGTCCACGCCCAGTGCCCGCCGGAGACCGACAGCCCGCCCGAGACGGCGGCCCGGTCGATGCCGGAACTCGAGCGCCTAGCCCTGCTGGCCGAGACCACCACCCGTCTGACGTCCACCCTCGACGTCGAGGAGACGCTGCGGCGGCTGGTGACCCTGGTGGTGCCCCGGCTGGCGGACTGGGCCGTCGTCGACCTGATCACCGAGCGCGACGAGGTGTGGCGCACCGCCGTCGTCCACGCGGAGGGCGACGCCCTGGTGCGCCACGAGGACCTTCAGGGACCGATGCCTCCGATCCCGGAGGAATCGCCGATGCCCCTGTCCAGGGCGCTGCGCGGGGTCGCCTCCACCCTGGCCGGACCGCAGACCTACGAGCGGGACCCGGATTCCGGCATAGCGGTGGAACAGCGCCGCCTGTTCGAGGCCACCGGCATCCGCTCCGCCGCCATCGCCCCCATCCGCAGCACGCGTGCCGTCCTGGGCGCCCTCACCCTGGGCCGGGACAAGGACCCGGTGGACTTCACCACCGTCGATCTCCCGTTGATCGAGGACATCGCCCGCCGGGCCGGTCTGGCCCTGGACAACGCGCGTCTCTACCAGCGTCAGCGCAAGGTCGCCGAGACCATGCAGAACCACCTGCTGCCCCAGATGCCCCGGGTGCCCGGGCTGCAGATGACGGCCCGCTACCTGCCCGCTCCCGACGCCTCACAGGTCGGCGGCGACTGGTACGACGCCTTCACCCTCTCCGACGGCGCCACCGCGCTGGCGGTCGGGGACGTCGTCGGCCACGACCTGGAGGCCGCGGCGGGCATGGCACAACTGCGCAACATGCTCCGCGCCTACGCCTGGGCCCACCAGGAGCCGCCGAGCCGCATCGTCGCCCGGCTCGACGCGGCGGTCATGCACATCACCGACGTCACCATGGCCACCATGATCTTCGCCCGGGTCGAGGAGCGGGACGACGGCCACTGGGAACTGACCTGGACCAATGCCGGCCACCCGCCACCCCTCCTGATCAGCCACGACGGCCTGGCCCACTACCTCACCGACGGCCACGGCATCCTCCTGGGCACCGGCGTTCGCGCACCCCGCACCGACGCGACCGCCCTGCTGCCGCCCGGCTCCACGCTGCTGCTGTACACCGACGGTCTGATCGAGGCGGCGGGCCGTTCCCTCGACGAGGGGCTTTTGCACCTGCGCCGGCACGCCGCCGCCCTCGCCCACCGTCCGCTGGCCTCCTTCACCGACCAGGTGCTGCGCCGGGTGCGGCACGTCCGCAACGACGACGACGTCGCCCTGCTCGCCGTGCGAACGCCCGGCAGATCGTGACCCGGACCACCGGCCCGGCACCCGGACACGGCGGCGCCCGTCAACCCCCCGCGCCACTTCGGCGTCCCCTGACCGTGATAGACAACGCCCGTGGGCCCACGGGCCGTTTGCGCCCGCCATCCGGGCGACCGCTCGACAACAGGACTTGGTGCCAGTGATTCTGAAGACCTTTCGCTGGGCGTTCGCGGTCACCGCGCTCGGCCTGGCCGCAGGAGTGCTGTACGACGGCTGGGCCGCGTTCGGCATCGTGGCGATCCTGGCCGTGCTGGAGATCTCGCTCTCGTTCGACAACGCCGTGGTCAACGCCGGAATCCTGAAGAAGATGAACACCTTCTGGCAGAAGATCTTTCTCACGGTCGGTGTCCTGATCGCGGTGTTCGGCATGCGGCTGGTCTTCCCGGTCGTGATCGTCGCGATCACCGCGAAGCTCAATCCGTACGACGCGGTCCAGCTCGCCCTGACCGACAAGGACCGCTACCAGCAGCTGGTCACCGACGCGCACCCGGCGATCGCCGCGTTCGGCGGCATGTTCCTGCTGATGATCTTCCTGGACTTCATCTTCGAGGACCGCGACATCAAGTGGCTGGCCTGGCTGGAGCGGCCGCTCGCCAAGCTCGGCAAGGTCGACATGCTGTCGGTCTGCATCGCCCTGGTCGTCCTGCTGGTCACCGCGTTCACCTTCGCCACCCACGCCCACCAGCACGGCGGCGCCCACGCCGACAAGGCACAGACCGTCCTGATCTCCGGCATCGCGGGCCTGATCACCTACCTGGTCGTCGGAGGCCTCTCCGGGTACTTCGAGAACAGGCTCGAGGACGAGGAGGAACGCGAAAAAGAGGCCCAACGCTCCGGCGGGACCGGCTCACCGGTCAAACTGGCAGGGCAGGCCGCATTCTTCATGTTCCTCTACCTGGAGGTCCTCGACGCCTCCTTCTCCTTCGACGGCGTGATCGGCGCCTTCGCCATCACCAACGACATCGTCCTGATGGCGCTGGGCCTGGGCATCGGCGCGATGTACGTCCGGTCCCTGACCGTGTACCTGGTCCGCCAGGGCACCCTCGACGACTACGTCTACCTGGAGCACGGCGCCCACTACGCCATCGGCGCCCTCGCCGTGATCCTCATGGTCACCATCCAGTACCAGATCAACGAGATCATCACCGGCCTCGTCGGAGTGGTCCTGATCGGCTGGTCCTTCTGGTCCTCCGTGCGCCGCAACAGGCAGCTCGCGGCGACCGAGGGGGCGACGGAGACGGACTCGGTCCCGGTGCCGTAGCCCCGACGCGTCCGCCCCGCCGTCGGCCTCGCCGTCCGTCTCTGCCATGCCCACGGCGAACCGGGGCATCCGACGGGGTATGAAGGCGATGCCGACACGGCGCGTGACGCGCCTGATGGTGGTGCTGGCGCTGCTGCCCCTCGCCGGGGCCTGCAGCGACGATCACGACGGGGCGTTCGGCGGCCCCCCGGCGGTGGGAACACTCCGTGTTGCTGGCTCCGGCGAGCAGGTGGTGATCGTCACCGACAACGGCCTGCGGCTGCGCCCGGCCGACGGCCGCGGCGTCACCGTCGACGACCGCGTCGACGAGCACTGGTCCCACCACGGGAAGGTGTGGATGCTCGACCTGTCGTGCGCCCACCGGACCACGGGCGGCGGGGCCTGTCCCCGGATGCCGTACGTGGAGATCCCCGACGGCGTCAGCGTCGCGGCCACCGCCCGCAACGCCGGCGTCGACGTGGCGGGCGTCGCCGCCGCCCTGGACATCACGACCGTCAACGGCGATGTGACGGTGACCCGTTCCGGACGCGACGACGCCGACGTACGGCTGTCCACCCGCAACGGCTCGGTGCGCGCGACGAGCGTCGCGGCACGGCAGGTGCACGCGGCCACCACGAACGGTGACGTCGTCGTCGGATGCGCCGCGGTGCCGTCGGGCGTCAGCGCCGTGACCGTCAACGGCTCGGTCGACGTCACCGTGCCCCACGACAGCCCGCCCTACCGGGTCAGCGCGTCCACCGACAACGGCCGGGCCACCGTGGGCGTCCCCGTGCGCGACGCCGACCGGACCCACATCATGACGCTGACCACGGTCAACGGGGATGTCGACGCCCGCCGGGACTGACCCTCCGCCGGTCACGGCGGCGAGCGAATGTCGAAGATGCCGGCACTGGTTTGAGCTTGTTTCGCCAGGGCAGACGGCGGGTCAGGTGCTTGGGATCACAGGCCCACCGCGGAAGCGGCCGATCGCGGCTCTCCTTGGTGCGTGCCGCCGAGGCCTCTCCCGCGACAGTCCGAGTGACGGCGGCGGACGTGAACCGCCCCCACTCCCACTGCGTAGAGGAGCGAATCATGCTGATGGCCCACCCTGCCCTTCTCACCGACCTGCTCGAGCGCTACGAGGCGCTGCACGTCCTGCACGCGGAGGACGGCAGCGCCGGAGCGCGTCAGCGCCTTGAGGACGTGTCCTACACCCTGTGCATCGCCACGGGCACCCGTGACATCGAATCCGCCCTGGCAGCGGCCCGCCGTCAGGTGTCAGGCACCCGCCCCAAGGACGACTCACTGGTGGCGGGCGCATGACGTGAGTGGCGAGACCCGATCGGGTACTCGGGTGATCCGCCGAACACCGGCCGGAGGCGGCCCGCCGTACCAGGGGCCGCCCCCCGCCGTGAACCCGAGACCCTGAGGAGCCCCTGATCATGACGGACGAGTCCGGTACCGGTCCCGCTCCGGCGGACGACCCCAAGACGCTCACCAACCGCCAGGGCCACCCGGTCCACGACAACCAGAACCAGCGCACGGTCGGCGCCCGCGGGCCCGCCACCCTGGAGAACTACCAGTTCCTGGAGAAGATCAGCCACTTCGACCGGGAACGGATCCCCGAGCGCGTCGTGCACGCGCGCGGTGTGACCGCCTACGGCTGGTTCGAGTCCTACGGCGCCTGGGGCGACGAACCGATCGGCAGGTTCACCCGGGCCAAGCTGTTCCAGGAGCGCGGCAAGCGCACCGACCTCGCCGTCCGTTTCTCCACCGTCATCGGCGGGCGCGACTCCTCCGAGGCCGCCCGCGACCCCCGCGGCTTCGCCGTGAAGTTCTACACCGAGGACGGCAACTGGGACCTGGTGGGCAACAACCTGGGCGTGTTCTTCATCCGGGACGCGATCAAGTTCCCCGACGTCATCCACGCCCTCAAGCCCGACCCGGTCACCTTCGAGCAGCAGCCGCGCCGCATCTTCGACTTCATGTCGCAGACGCCCGAGTCGATGCACATGCTGGTCAACCTGTTCAGCCCGCGCGGCATCCCCGCGGACTACCGCCACATGCAGGGCTTCGGCGTCAACACCTACAAGTGGGTCAACGCCGACGGCGAGACCAAACTGGTCAAGTACCACTGGATGCCCAAGCAGGGCGTCCGCTCGATGACCGAGGAGGACGCCGCCAACGTGCAGGCCGACTCCCTGGGCCACGCCACCAAGGACCTGTACGAGGCGGTCACGCGCGGGGATCACCCCGAGTGGGAACTCCTGGTGCAGATGATGGACGACCACGACCATCCCGAGCTGGACTTCGACCCGCTGGACGACACCAAAACCTGGCCCGAGCAGGACTTCCCGCCGAGGCCGGTGGGCCGGATGGTGCTGGACCGGATGCCGGACAACTACTTCGCGGAGAACGAGCAGATCTCCTTCGGCACCGGTGTCCTCGTCGACGGACTGGACTTCTCCGACGACAAGATGCTGGTCGGCCGGACCTTCTCCTACAGCGACACCCAGCGCTACCGGGTCGGCCCGAACTACCTCCAGCTGCCGGTCAACCAGGCGAAGAACGCCGAGGTGCGCACCAACCAGCGTGACGGGCAGATGACGTACCACGTGGACGGCGGGGGCGAGAACCCCGTCGTCAACTACGAGCCGTCCATCACCGGCGGCCTGCGCGAGGCGCCGCACCCGACGCACGACGAACAGGGCCCGGAGATCCACGGCCGGCTCACCCGCAGGCGCATCCCCCGCACCAACGACTACCTGCAGGCGGGCCAGCGGTACCTGCTTCTGGAGGAGTGGGAGCGCGACGACCTGGTGAAGAACCTGACCGGTCTGCTCGCCCAGTGCGACCGGCCCGTGCAGGAACGCATGGTGTGGCACTTCCTGCTGGTCGAGAACGACCTCGGCCTCAGGATCGGTGAGGGCCTCGGCATCGGCCCCGACGACGTCGCCGGTCTTGAGCCGCTGGCCGGCCAGGACCTCACCGACGAGGACCGCAAGCGGCTGTCGAACCTCGGCACGAACCCGCCGCGTGACGTCGAGGGCCTGACCATGACCCACTGTGTGCCGGACGAACGGCACGTCGTGACCCGCTGAACCAGCGTGCACCAGGCCGGCACCGACGGCGAGAACGACAGCATGAGATCGTTGGGCCACCGATCCGTGAGAGGCGACCCGAACGATGAACGAGGTGGAGCCGGACGGCTCCGGCACCGCGGCGCGGACGCTGGCCCGGCTGGCTCTGCTCTGCCTGGCGGGAGTGGTCGCGGCGGTGGTGGCCGCGGGCCAGTGGCTGCTCCCGCTGCTGGGCCTCGTGGGCCTCGGCCTGGCAGGCGCGGGCATCTGGTGGGCGCTGGCCCACCGGGGCCTGGCGCGGCTGTGCGGCACCCTGCTGGCCGTGGCCGCGCCCGTCGCCGTCCTGGTCCTGTACGCGGTGTCCGGCCTGTGGCCGTTCGCGGCGGCGGCCCTGGGCCTGTGGGCGGCGGCACTGGCCTGTGCCAGAAGCGCACTGCGCCACCTGCGGGCACCGCGTGCCACCCACTCGCGTCCGGTCCGGCCGCCCCGCAGGCCGGTTCTGATCATGAATCCGCTGTCGGGCGGCGGCAAGGTCGTCCACCACGCACTGGTGGAGCGGGCCGAGGCCCTGGGCGCCCGGGTGGTCCTGCTCGACGTGGACGACAACCCCGATCCGGCGGCGCTGGCCCGCCAGGCCCTCGCGGAGGGCGCGGACCTGCTCGGCGTGGCGGGCGGGGACGGCACCCAGGCCCTGGTGGCGGGCGTGGCCGCGGACCACGACGTGCCGTTCATGGTCCTCGCCGCCGGGACCCGCAATCACTTCGCGATGGACCTGGGCCTGGACCGCGACGATCCGGCAAGCGGTCTCGAAGCCCTCACGCACGGCGTGGAGATCCGCGTCGACCTGGGGGACGTGGCGGGCCGGCCCTTCGTGAACACGGTCTCGTTCGGGACCTACGCGGAGATAGTGCAGAGCCCCGAATACCGCGATGCCAAGGCGTCCACCACGCTCGACCTGCTGCCGGACCTGCTGGCCGGCGGGGCCGGAGCACAGCTCACCGCGACGGCGGACGGCCGGCGGCTCGACGCCCCGCACGCGCTGCTGGTGAGCAACAATCCCTACGCGCAGGCCGGCCCGATGGGCGTCGGACGAAGGTCACGCCTCGACGGCGGCCGACTCGGTGTGATCAGCCTGCGGATCGAGGGCGCGGCACAGGCCGCCGAACTCGCGCTGCTGGGGGAGCGGGCCAGCGGGATCACCTCGTCGACCGCGCGCCGGGTGACCGTCACGGCCGACGCGGAGACGATCCCGGTGGCCGTGGACGGCGAAGCCCTGCTGCTGCCCCAGCCGGTCGTGTGCACCGTACGACCCAGGGCCCTGCGGGTGCGGGTACCGAGAAACCGTCCCGGCGCGCCGTACACTGCCCCGTCCGTGGACTGGCGCCGTGTGGTGCGCCTCGCCATCGAACGGACTCCCCTTCCGGCCGTCAAGAACCAGGAGCAGAGCGATGCTTGACCGACCGCAGCCCGAACAGCCCACCTCCCGAGAGCTGTTGCGCGACCTCGCCGCCCTCGACCAGGCGCTGTACGAGGCCGTCACGGTCACCCGGACACCGGCCCTGGACCACGCCCTGCGGCGGCTGTCGGCCGCGGCGGACCACTCCAAGATCTCGTTCACGATCGCCGGACTGCTCGCCCTGTGCCCCGGCCGGCCACGGCGCGCCGCCGCCCTCGGAGTCGCGGCCATCGGTGTCGCCTCCGCGACCGCGAACATGCTCGGCAAGCGCCTGGTGCGTCGGCCGCGTCCGCACCGCGCCGAGGACTCGCCGTTTCCGGGGCGGCACGTGCCGATGCCGGAGTCCGCGTCCTTCCCCTCGGGGCACACGGCGTCCGCGGTCGCCTTCGCGGCGGCGGTCGGACCCGCGCTGCCCGTCGCCACGGTGCCGCTGGGCCTGTTGGCCTGCGCGGTGGGCTACTCACGGATCCACACCGGAGTGCACTACCCGGGCGACGTGGTCGCCGGTGCCGTCCTCGGCACCGGAGCGGCCGCCGCGGTCCTCGCCGCCGCCGGACGGCACGGAAGCGGTCTCCGTCCCTCACGGCGGGCCGGCTGAACGAGCCCCGGGGGAACGTCAGTCCGACGGCCGGGAGCTGTCCTCGGAGGGCGCGGCAGCTTCGCCCGCGTCGGGTGTGGTGTAGAAGACCGAGGTTCCCTGCTTGGTGCGCTGGGCCTGGTTCCTGGCCACGAGACCTTCGAGCGTGGTGCGGACGACGGTGGTCTTGATCGTGCGCTCGGGGTGCTGCCCGCTGAGGGCGGTGGAGACCTCGGCCGCTGAGCGGGGTTCCTTCTGCCCGGCCAGATGGTCCCGGACAAGGTCGACGAGGGTGAGCCCGGACCGCGCGGCCGACGCCTTGGGCGCCGCCTTTTTCTCGGTCTTCTTCCCGGTCTTCTTTCCGGCCGGTGCGGTGGATTTCCGGGTGCCCGGGGTGGATTTCCGGGTGCCCGGCCGCTCGTTCGAGTCGGCGGCCTTCTTGCGCGGAGCGGGCACCGCCGCGGCGGGTGGGGTGGTGGACGGGACGGCTGTCGCCTGGGTGCCCAGGACCTGCTGGATGTTCTGCAGGACGGTGTGGTCGTGCCGCAGGGCGTCCAACTGGCCTTGGAGTGCCTCGATTTCCCCGCTGAGGCGCTCTTGTTCCTTGAGGTTGCGTTCGAGGTCACCGGCCACCTGGGTGCTGTACTGCGAGGTCAACTCGGTGGTGGCGGGGGCGGATTCGGACATGGGCTCGCACCTCTTCCTGGGGCATGGGCGTGCCGGGTCGCCTGCTTCCGGATGCGCGGTGACAACTTCGGCCGCACGCCTATGCCGTAGTGATACTACGCAGGACACCTGTCTTGTTCTGTTCTTGTGCCGCACCTGTAGGTCTGACGGCGCCCCCACGAACTGACTGCCTGCCGGACGGTGATCGGGGTACACGGGGCGGCATGACACACACCGACGACCTCACAGCGGTCAGGGCCAAGAGGCAACTGCGCCGCATCCGGGCCTTCTACGCGGCCGGCGTCATCCTGTGGACGGCGTCGTCGGCCTGGACCATGTGGGACTCTCCCGGCACCCGGCCCATGTGGACCTCCTTGCTGCTGTTGGCCGTCTTCACGGGCCTGCTGGCCATGGCCTCCCGGTGGCTGTGGCGTCTCGAGCCGTCCGGTTCGGCCCGGCCTTCTCACCACGCCGCGTTCTCCGGGCGGACCGGGCGCCACGCGGTGTCCAAGACCTGATCATCCTGCCGCCTCGTTTGCCGCACGTGCTGGGGGAGACCCGGCTGCGCATGAGCGTGCGACGACGTCATCCACGTACACGGGAGAACCGGGTCCTGCGGCTGTTGGCCCGTCTGGAGCGGGAACCGCGGCAGGACCCGGTGATCGACGGACTGCGGGCGGGGAAACGGTCCCTGCCGCTGGGGCGCGGCCGGGACCTGCTGCGCGGCACGTGGCTGGGACATCCCGTCCACCCGCTGCTGGTGCAGGTGCCGATCGGCAGTTGGCTGTCCGCCGCCGTGCTGGACGTGACGAAGGGCCGCCCTCGTGAGGCGGGCCTGCTGGTGGGCGTCGGCCTGGCCGCGGCCGGTCCCGCCGCACTGACCGGTGCCGCGGACTGGGCGGAGCTGCAGCGCCCGCAGTTGCGTGTCGGGCTGGTGCACGCGGTGTCCAACACGGTGGCCGTGGGCCTGTACACGGCGTCGCTCGTGTGCCGCGTCGCCGGCCGTACGCGCGCGGGCCGGACCCTCGGCTTCCTGGGACTCGCGGCCGTGGGATCAGGCGGCATGCTGGGCGGTCACCTGGCCTACCGGCAGGCCGCCGGCGTCAACCACGCCGAGGCCGTACCCCATGTCGTCAGGGACCGCTGGCACCGGATCGGCGCGCTGGACGACTTCCCGCCCGGGCGGCCGGTGCGGCGCAGCGTGGACGACGTACCGGTCGTGGTCGTGCGTGAGACCGACGGGTCGATCCACGCGCTGGCCGATCGATGCAGCCACCTGGCGGGGCCGCTGTCCGAGGGGACGGTCTCCGACGGATGCGTGCGGTGCCCCTGGCACGGCAGCGTCTTCCGGCTCTCGGACGGTCTGAACGTCCGCGGCCCGGCCGTCGCCCCGCAGCCGGCCTTCGACGCACGGGTCACCGACGGACAGGTCGAGCTGCGACTGGTTCGGCATGACGGGCGGGACGGACGAGACCAGCGAGCCGGGGACGGTCGGGAACCGCATCGGCATCGGAACGAGGCAGGACGGGGATCCGCTCATGGCCACACCCACTGACCACCACCGCATCGGACGACGGGCTCAAGCCTTCCTGCGGCGCACGGGCCGCGACTACGCGGGCACGGAGGACCGGCCCCTGCGCGGCTACCTCGCGGCCATGGCGGCGTTCGGCGCGTACACGGCGGGCTGGGCCACCGCGGTACGGCTGCGTGGGCGCCCGCTGCCCGACCGGCCGGAACCCTGGGACGTGCTCCTGACCTCGGTGGCCACGTTCCGGCTCAGCCGGCTGATCAGCAAGGCGTCGGTGACCAGCCCGCTGCGCGCCCCCTTCACGACATACGTCGGTCCGCAGGGCCCCGCCGAACTGCACGAGCAGGCGCAGCCCGAGAGCGGCAAGGAGACCGTGGGCGAGCTGATGACCTGCCCGTTCTGCATGAGCGTCTGGGTCGCGTCGACCCTCACCGCCGGTCAGCTGCTGTGGCCCCGCGCGACGCGCGCGGGGATGGGCGCGCTGACGGCGCTGGCCGGGGCGGACGCCTTGCAGCTGGCGTACGGCGCGCTGGTCGACAAGACCACGGACGGCTGATTCAGAACCCCGCTCATCTGTGGCTCAACTGCTTCAAACGTGCGCAAGTCGCGCTTATGAGTCGTGCTCATGGGCACTTGGGGGTCACCCTGGAGACAGGGAGACCGTCGGCACGACCCCGAGGAGCGACCGTGGCCATGCGCATCGGAGTAGAGGAGGAATTCCACATCCTGGAAGTGGAAAGCGGCCTGCTCGTGCCGCGTGCCGGCGCGGTCCTGCGTCGGCTTCCCCGGCGCACCTTCACGACGGAACTGCACCAGTCCACCGTGGAGTCGAACAGCGGGGTGCACGCCACCCTGGCCGGCCTGTACGCCGACCTCACCAGAACCAGACGGCGGCTCGACGCGGCCGCCTCCTCGCTGGGACTCGCGGTCGCGGCGGCGGGCACGGCACCCCTCGCCCCCGGTGTCTCCGGACACCCCACCGCCGACGCGCGCTATCGCCACATGGTCGAGGAGTACCGCCAGGTGGCCGACGAACAGCTCATCTGCGGCGCCCAGGTCCACGTGGACATACCCGACCGCGACACGGCCGTGGGGGTGATGTGCACGGTCTCGCCCCGGCTGCCGGTGCTGCTGGCGCTGTCCGCCAGCTCACCGTTCTGGCAGGGCACCGACACCGGCTACGCCAGCTGGCGCACGCTGCTCTGGCAGCGCTGGCCCACCGCGGGCCCGGTCGGCTGCTTCGCCGACGCGGCCCAGTACGACGCCGCGGTGGACGACATGGTCCGGACCGGGGTCATCAGCGACCCGGGGATGATCTACTACGACCTTCGCCCCTCCGCGCACCTGCCCACGCTGGAGCTCCGTATCTGCGACGCCTGCCCGCGGGCGGAGACCGTCGTGCTCGTCGCGGGCCTGTTCCGTGCCCTGGTGACCGAGGCTCTAGAACTGCGCGCGGCCGGTGCGGCGGTGTGCGACGGCCGCCACGAATGGCTGCGCGGCGCCTCCTGGCGAGCCGCCAGGTCCGGCCTGGAGGGCGCCCTGGTCGATCCCGTGACGCACCGGGAGGCGCCCGCCCCCGACGTCGTACGGGGGCTGCTCGCCCGGCTGCGTCCCGCGCTGGAGGCCCACGGCGACTGGGAGACGGTCAGCGATCTGACCGAGGCGGCCCTGGCGGAGGGCAGTGCCGCCGAGCGCATGCGGCGCAAGGCGCGGGAAGAGGACCTGCTGGCCTGCGCCGATCTGCTGATCGCGGAAACCCGAGGCGAGCGGCGGCCCCGCGGGCAGGCTCCCGTCGCCCGCAGGCAAGCCCCGCGCTTCGTCGCGGGCACGGCGGGTTCCGGTGCCCCGGAGGTCCTGGGCAGCTGACCCGGCTCCGAGTGGCGCGCGTCCGGCTGCCTCACCCGTCCGTCCGTCACTCGACAACAATCCCCGAGGAGAGGTTTCGTTCATGTCCAGCAATTCCGCCCGGGGCGCGACCAGCAGGCGCGACCCGGGGTCCCCGTCCCGGCTCGTGGCCGACGGCTCCTGGGAAGGGGGCGGCGCGTCATGTGCGGTCTGAGTGGTGAGATCCGCTTCGACGGCAGCCGACCCGACCTCGCGGCCGTCGAGCGCATGAGCGACCGGCTCGCCGCCCGCGGGCCCGACGGCCAGGGCATCTGGACACAGGGCGCGGTGGCGCTGGGGCACCGGCGGCTGAAGATCATCGACCTGTCCGACCTCGGCGCCCAGCCGATGACCGACGCCGACGGCGAGATCACCGGCGTCTTCAACGGCTGCGTCTACAACTACCGGGAGCTGCGCGGGGAGCTCGGGCGCCTCGGGCACCGCTTCAGGTCGACGTCCGACACGGAGGTCGTGCTCCACGCCTACCGGCAGTGGGGAACCGCCTGCGTGGAGCGCTTTTACGGCATGTTCGCCTTCGCGCTCGTCGAGCACCGCACCGGCCGTCTCGTGCTGGGCCGCGACCGGCTGGGGATCAAGCCGCTGTATCTGGCGCCGACCCCGGACCGGCTGCGGTTCGCCTCCTCCCTGCCCGCCCTCCTGGCCGCCGGAGACGTGGACACCTCCGTCGATCCGGTGGCCGTCCACCAGTACCTGAGCTGGCACGCCACGGTCGCCCCGCCGCGCACCGTCCTCAACGGCGTGCGCAAACTGCCGCCGGCCACCGTGCGGGTCGTCGAACCGGACGGCAGCCACCGCGACCACCGCTACTGGCAGCCGTCCTACACGCGGCGGCCCGAGTACGCGGACATGGGGCCCGACGAGTGGCGGGACGCGGTGCTGGAGGCGCTGCGCACGGCCGTACGCCGCCGGATGGTCGCCGACGTGCCGGTCGGCGTCCTGCTCTCCGGCGGCCTGGACTCCAGCCTGATCGTCGCGCTGCTCGCCGAGGAGGGCCAGCGCGGCCTGAAGACGTTCAGCGTGGGGTTCGAGGCCGAGGGCGGCGAGCAGGGCGACGAGTTCCGCTACTCGGACCTGGTCGCCCGGGAGTTCGGCACCGACCACCGCCGGAGGATGGTGCCCTCGGACCGGGTATCGACCGCTCTGGACGACGCCGTCGCCGCGATGAGCGAGCCGATGATCAGCCACGACGTGGTCGCCTTCCACCTGCTGTCCGAGCAGGTGTCCAAAGAGGTGAAGGTCGTGCAGAGCGGGCAGGGCGCCGACGAGGTGTTCGCCGGCTACCACTGGTACCCGGACCTGGCCGCGGTCGCGCGCGAGGAGGAGCCGCAGAGGTACGCCGAGACGTACTTCGACCGCCCCCACGCCGACCTCGCGGGGATCCTCCAGCCGCACATGCTGCCCGAGGAGGACGTGTCGGGCCGTTTCGTCAGGGACCACATGGCACGTCCCGGCGCGCAGACCGCCCTGGACGCGGCGCTGCGACTGGACACCCACGTCATGCTCGTCGACGACCCGGTGAAGCGGGTCGACAACATGACCATGGCCTGGGGACTGGAAGCCCGCGTGCCGTTCCTCGACCACGAACTGGTGGAGCTGGCCGCGGCCTGCCCGCCGGAGCTCAAACTCGCCGACGACGGCAAGGGAGTACTGAAGGAAGTCGGCCGCAAGCTCCTGCCGCGGGAGATCGTCGACCGGCCCAAGGGCTACTTCCCGGTCCCCGCCATCCGGCACATGGCCGGCCCCGTCCTGGACCGGGTGCGCGAGGCGCTCGCCGCACCCGAGGCGAAGAAGCGGGGGATCTTCCAGGAGTCGTACGTGGCCGAACTCCTGGCGGCACCCGACGAGCACCGGACCAAACGCGGCGCCAACGCCCTGTGGCAGGTGGCACTCCTGGAGATATGGCTGCAGACGCACGGAATCACGTGACCGGCGAGCACTCCGCCCGGCCTCCGCACGCGGCGGCGCCCGTACCGGCGCGGGCCCCCGCCCGCGCCGCAGCCCCCGCCCCGATGGCGTTGCCCGAGGCAGAAGGCCCCCGGGACGCCGTGACCCGGCTGCGCGCGCACGGCTGCTGGTATCCCTCCGCCGATCCCGAGGGCAGCCGGGTGGCCTTCATCTGCGACCGGGGTGGCGTCCCCCAGTTGTGGGCCGGACCCGTGGACGGGGAGGGGATCCGGCTGCTGGACGCCTCCCCGGATCCCGTGAAGGAGGTGTCCTGGTCACCCGACGGCCGCTGGATCGCCTACACCACCGCACCGGGCGGCGGCGAGCACTCACGGGTGCTGTGCGTGCGTCCCGACGGCACCGGTCGCCGCCTGCTGGCCGGTGCCGACCCGGACAGCTCCGCCTACCTCGGCTGCTGGGCCCACGACGGCTCGGCCGTCGCCGTCACGCTCGCCGCACCGGCCACCGCCCAGAGCGACGGTCTGTGGCAGTCGGCGGACGCGGCCCCGGCCCACTGGACGGCCCGGGACGGCCCGGCGACCCTCCTCGGCACCACCGCGTACGCCGTGGGGCCGGGCGGGACACCGGCCACCCGGCCGGGCGGCGGCCTGTCCGCCTACCTGGTCGACCCCGACGGTCTGGCCTCTCCCGTGCTGCTCGCGACCGAACCGGACGCCCCCACGCTGCGGGTGTGCGACCTCAGCCGCGACGGCCGGCTCGCGCTGCTGCGCCGGGGGCCGCGCGGACGGCGGGAGGCGGTCGTCCGGCGCATCTCCGACGCGGCGACGACCTTCACCCTGCGGGTCGCCGACGGGGACCCGTGGATCGGCCGTTTCTCCCCCGACGGGCGGACGCTGTGGCTGCGCAGCGACGCCGACCGGGAGTACGCGGCACTGTTCGCCGTCGCTCTCGACGCCGAGGGCGCGCCGTGCGCGAGGACCGTCGTGGCGGAACGCGAGGACAGCGACCTCGAACTGCTGGCGATGGCCCACGACGGCCGGACGGCCGTGCTCGCCTGGAACATGCGGGGCGCCGGCGAACTCGAGATCGTGGAGACCTCCCCGTGGCGCGGAGCATCGGACACCGCCGGACCCGCGCGGCCGGTACCGCTGCCCCACGAGGTCGTCACGCGGATCACGGCGGCCGGGACGGGGCGGCTGCTGCTGGCGCTGTCCGGTTCCCAACGCCGTCCCGGCGTGTGGTGGGCCCACGAAGGCGTGTCCCTGCTGCGCACGCCGTGGTCCTCCCGGGACGAGGACGCCGTCCCGCCGGGCCGCCCGCCCGTACGCCCCGTCCTCACGCGCCTCGCCGCCCGGGACGGCCTGCCCCTCAGCGGCTGGTACTACCGGGCCCCGGGACGTGCCCCGAACGAGCCGGCGCCCTGTGTGATCCACCTGCACGGCGGCCCCGAGGACCAGGAACGCCCGGTGTTCGACCCGCTGTACCACGAGCTGCTCGGGCGCGGGCTGGACGTCTTCGCCCCCGACGTCCGCGGCTCCGGCGGACACGGCCGGTCCTTCGTCGACGCCGACCTGGGCACCGGCCGCTTCGCCGCCCTCGACGACGTCGCCGACTGCGCCGCGCACGCGGTCGCGGAGGGCCCCGCGGACCCGACCCGGCTGGCGGTGATGGGGCGTTCGTACGGCGGCTACCTGACCTTCGCCTCCCTCGTGCGGCACCCGGACCTCTTCCGTACCGGTGTCGCCGTCTGCGGCATGTCCGACCTGCTGACCTTCTTCGCCGGCACCGAGCCCTGGATCGCGGAGTCGGCGGCGCACAAGTACGGCCACCCGGAGCGCGACCGCGAGCTGCTGCACGCCCTGTCGCCGATGAGCCGGATCGACGCGCTGCGGGTCCCGCTGCTCGCCGTGCACGGCGAGCACGACACCAACGTGCCGCCGGGGGAGTCGGAGCAGTTCGTACGGGCCGCCCGGGAACGCGGTGTCCCCGCCGAACTCCTCGTCCTGCGTGACGAGGGGCACGACTTCCTGCGCGCGGACAACCGGCGTCTGTTCCGCCGGGCAGCCGCGGACTGGATGGAACGGCACCTGCACCCCTCCTGAGCCCCCCGGCGGCCGCACCGGGCGTTTCAGGAAGGCGTCCGCGGTCAACTCGGTGTCCGGACCGAGGGGGCCGTTCGGCTCCGACACCTGTGCGGGGCGGCACGGACTTGGGAGGAACAATGGATCACTCGCGGGTGCCCGTGCTGGAGGCGCTGGAGGAGTTCCGGCGCCGCAAAGACGTGGTCTTCGGCCCGCCCGGCCACAAGCAGGGCCGCGGCGTGGACCCGCGGGTGGCGGAGATCGTCGGGCTCGACGTGTTCCGTTCGGACGTGCTGTCCCTCAACGGACTGGACGACCGCCGTCAGTCCCAGGGCGTGCTCAGCCAGGCACAGGAACTGATGGCGGACGCGGTCGGCGCCGAGCAGGCGTTCTTCTCCACGTGCGGCAGCTCCCTGTCGATCAAGACGGCGATGCTGGCCGTGGCCGGTCCCGGGGAGAAGCTGCTGCTGTCGCGCAACGCGCACAAGTCCGTGATCTCGGGCGTCGTCGTCAACGGCGTCGAACCGGTCTGGGTCCATCCCAAGTTCGACCGGGACCGGCACATCGCCCATCCGCCGGAGCCCGACGACGTACGCCGCAGCCTCCAGGAGCACCCGGACGCCAAGGGCATGCTGCTGATCACCCCCACCGACTGGGGGACCTGCGGCGACATCCAGGGTGTGGCGCGGGTGTGCCACGAGTTCGACATCCCCCTCATCGTCGACGAGGCGTGGGGCGCCCACCTGCCCTTCCACCCAGGGCTTCCGGCCTGGGGCATGGACGCCGATGCGGATCTGGTGGTCACCAGCGTCCACAAGATGGGCGGCGCGATCGAGCAGAGTTCCGTCTTCCACCTCCAGTACGACAGGGTCTCGCCGGAGGCGCTCAAACAGCGGGAGGACCTGCTCGGCACCACCAGTGCCTCGTCCCTGGTGTACATGACCCTGGACGGCTGGCGCCGCCAGATGGTCGAGCAGGGCCACGACCTCCTGGACGCCGCGCTGCGCCGCGCGGGACGGATCCGGCTGGCGGCCGGGGATCTGCCGGGGCTGCGGCCGATGGGCCAGGAGGTCGTCGAGGAAGGGCTCGCCGCGTCCTTCGACCCCCTGAAGATCGTGATCGACGTACGCGAGCTCGGGATCAGCGGCATGCAGGCCGCCGAGTGGCTGCGGGCCGAGCGGCACGTGGACCTCGGCGGTTCCGACACCTGCCGGATCAGCGCGTCGATCACACACGCCGACGATGACGAGACGGAGAAGACGCTGCTGGACGCCCTGGTCGCCCTCACGGAAGGCGCCGAGTCCATCGAGCGCAGGCCGCCGGTACGCCTGCCGGAGCCCTCGGCCCTGGAACTGGAGCAGGCCATGCTGCCGCGTGAGGCCTTCTTCGCCGAGGTCGAGCACGTCCCCGCCGAACGTGCCGCGGGCCGCGTCGCCGCGGAGATGATCAGCCCCTACCCTCCGGGCGTGCCGGCGATCGCTCCCGGTGAGGTCATCACCGACGCGGTCCTCGACTACCTGCGCAGCGGCGTCGAGCACGGCGTCCTGATCCCGGACGCCGCCGACCCCTCGGTCAGGACGTTGCGGGTGGTGGCGCGGCACTGAGGAGGTCCTTGCCGGCGATCGCGGCCAGGGACAGCGTCCGCGTCCCTCAGGCCACGCGGATCCCCACGATGCAGGTGTCGTCGTCCGTGTCGGACCTGCTGTGCGTGAGCAGACGGTCCAACTGCTGGTCCAGCGTGGGCGGGACCGCCCGGGCCACCGTCAGGAACTGCGCCAGGGACTCCTCCACGGACCGGTCCCGGCGTTCGATCAGACCGTCCGTGTACATCAGCAGCGTGTCGTCGACGGCGAGCTGGACCTCGTGCTCCTCGTACCTCGCCTCCGGTACGGCGCCCAGCAGCAGCCCCGTGACCAGCGGCAGCGGTGCCGCCTCCGAGCCGCGCACCAGGACCGGCGGCAGATGCCCGGCCCGCGCCCAGCGCAGGGTGTGGTTCTCGGGGTCGTAGAGGCCGCAGACCGCGGTGGCGGTGACGGCGCCGGTCAGGTGGTGGGCCACCATGTTGAGCCAGGACAGCAGCTGGGCCGGACCGGCACCGGTCACGGCGAGCCCGCGCAGCGCGTTGCGCAGCACGACCATGCTGGTGGCCGCCTCGATTCCGTGGCCCGCGACGTCGCCCACGCACAGCAGCACCAGCCGGGACGGCAGCACAACGGCGTCGTACCAGTCGCCGCCGACCAGATGCTGGGTCTCGGCGGGCCGGTAGCGCACCGCCACGTCGAGTCCCGGAACCTCCAGCGGCGCCTGTGTCGGGGGCATGATGGCGTGCTGCAGCTGGAGGGTCAGCCGGTTGCGTTCGCTGGCCTGCTGCTCGGTGTGGGCGAGCTGGTCGCGGGTGGCGGCGAGGGCGACCTCGGTCCAGTGGTGCGCGGAGATGTCCTGGTAGGCGCCGCGCACCACGTACAGCTGACCGGCGGAGTCCAGGACCGGCTCCGCCACGACGCGGATGTGGCGGGTGACCCCGTCGGGGCGTTGCAGACGGAACGCGGTGGACGCGGGACGGCGCTGGTGCAGCAGGGTGCGCAGGAACCGGCCGAGGGCGACGGCGTCGTCGGGGTGGGCGTGAGCGGGCAGCTCCTCCAGCGGCACGGGCATCTCGGAGACGGGCTTGCCGTAGAGGCTGTAGAGCTGGCCGTTCCAGGTGATCTCGCCCGTCAGCAGGTTCTCCTCGAAACCGCCGATGCGGCCCAGGCGCTGGGCGTGCTGGAGCAGGCTCGCGAGGCGTGCCGTCTCGTCCTCGATGCGCCAGATCAGCAGGACGCTGCCGCCGTGCCGGCTGACGTTGATGTCGGCGACCGCCGCGAGCTGCACGTCGTCGACCAGGGCGGTGAGCCGCATGCGGTGGGCGCGGAAGGGCTCGCCGGTGGCGTAGACGCGCTCGATCCGGTCGAACAGCTCGCTGTGGCCCGCGGCCATCGGGTACGCCTCCAGCAGCAGCGCGCCGTTCACGGCGCCCCGCGGCCGGCCGGCCGGGTCGAGGAAGCGGCTGTTGACGTGGTGGATGCGGAAGTCGACCAGGTGCCCGTCGGGGTCCAGGTGCGGCACCAGTACCAGGGCGGGGTCGTGGAGCCCGTCGGCCAGGTCCATCAGCTCGGAGACGTCCGGCAGGACGGGCGGATCGGGGGCGCCGTCGGGGTGCCGGAGCGCGTACGTCTCCAGGGTGTGCGCGCACAGCTCGCCCAGGGCCTCGATCTGGCGGACGATCGCCGGGGGAGGCGGCTCCAGCGGTGTGGGCCAGGCGATCTCCAGTACGCCCTGGATGCGCCCGCCGGTCGCGGCCGGTACGGCGACCCGGCCCCCGTCGGGGTACTGGTGCTGGCCCATGGACGGCAGACCGGTCTCGGACAGGCTGCGGATCCATTCCCCCGAGCGCTCGGTGAGCCCGCGGCGGGCCACGGTCGTCACGCCCGGCGGCACATGGCGCCAGCGGCCGGCCTCGGCCGAGGAGAACCCGGCGCTGCCCGCGAGGGTGAGGGACCCGTCGGCTCCCAGGGCCCAGATGGCCACCGCCTCCGCGCCCAGCGGGGTGAGCGCGTGCTCCAGCAGGGAGTCGGCGACGGCCTGGGTGTCGTCGGCGGCCAGCGCACCGCTCTCGGCGGTCCGCAGCCGTACGGCGGAGGAGTCCTGGTCAGGCGGATCGGCGGCGGTCGCGGCGAGGAACGCGCTGGTCACCTCCGAGAGCCGGTCGCGCGAAGCCTGGTTGATCACGTCGACGGCGAACTCCAGCGGGGTCACCCCCGCCTGCGCGGCAAGCTCCGCGAGCTGCCGCGAGGCCTGCGCCGGACCGCAGCCCAGCCGCTCGACCAGGATGCCCTTGGCCAGTTCGATCAGGGCCCGCCCGTCCGCCTCGGCCTGCGCCGCCCGCACCTCCCGGCGCAGCCGCTCGACGGTTGCCGCCAGCCGGCCGACGGGAGAGGCCTCCCCGTGACGGTCGCCGTCGTCGACGGCGGACCGGTTGTCCTCGGGGGCACTCTGGGGCTCGGACGGCTGACGGAGATCACTCACGGTGGGCCTGTTCCTCGGCTGGGACGTCACGCGGTCGGCTGGGGGGCGCTGCGTGCGCTCACCCCGGCAGCCACCGCCGGACGCGGGCGATGAGGTCGCCGGTGTCGACGGGCTTGGTGACGTAGTCGTTGGCACCGGACGCCAGGCTCTTCTCCTGGTCGCCCGGCATGGCCTTCGCGGTGACCGCGATGATGGGCAGCTCCGCGTACTGCGGCATCGAACGGATCTCCGCGGTGGCGGCGTAACCGTCCATCTCCGGCATCATCACGTCCATCAGGACGAGCGAGATGTCGGGGTGGGCGAGCAGCATCTCGATGCCCTTGCGGCCGTTGTCCGCGTGCAGGACCTGGAAGCCGTGCAGCTCCAGCACCCCGCTGAGCGCGAACAGGTTGCGCGCGTCGTCGTCGACCACGAGGACCGTCCGGCCCAGGAAGGAGTCGTCCACGACCTGTGCCACCGGACGCTGCGGCTCCTCGGGACGCACCAGCGACAGCACGTCTCCCGGCTGCTCGGCGGACAGGTGCAGGGTGATGCGCTCGCGCAGGTCGTCCAGGCTGGACAGGAAGTCCAGCGGCCGGTCGCCCGCCAGGGCCCGCAGCCCTTGCTCCTGGCCCAGGTCCACACGGTGCCCGGTGTGGATCAGGACCGGCACGCTGGCCAGCGCCGAGTCGCCGCCCATGGCCTCCAGGAAGGCTGTGCCCTCACCGTGCGCCATGCCGAGTTCGAGCACGACACAGTGGCAGGGGTCGGCCGCCAGCGTGCTCGCCGCCTCCTGCGCCCCGACCGCCGTGATGATGTCGATCGCCCCGTGCGGATCGTCGGAGTCGTACGCGAGGTCCGCGACGGCCCGCTCGGCGACCAGCGTCAGCAGACCGCGCGGCCGCTCCTCGATGACCAGCAGCCGGCGCCTGCGCTGCTCGGGGGAGGACGGGGGAGCGGCGAGCTGCCGGGGCCCGGCCGCCTCCTCGGCGGCGGAGATCTCGTACGGCTGGTCCGCCGGACGTCCGCCGCCCTCCATCAGTTCCTCGAAGTCGGCCCGCGCGACGGGCAGGTACAGCGTGAACGTGCTGCCCTGGCCGGGAGTGCTGTCGACCGTGACCGCGCCGCCCAGCAGATGGGCGATCTCCCGGGTGATGGACAGGCCGAGCCCGGTGCCGCCGTACTTGCGGCTGGTCGTCCCGTCGGCCTGCTGGAACGCCCCGAAGATCGTCTCCAGCTGCTGCTGCGGAATCCCGATACCGGTGTCCTTGACGCGGAACGCCACGATCGGACCGCCGCGGTGCACGCCCGGCGGCACCTCCCGGTCGGCGGCGGGTTCGATCCGCAGCTCCACACCGCCCTGCTCGGTGAACTTCACCGCGTTGGACAGCAGGTTGCGCAGGATCTGCCGCAGCCTGGAGTCGTCGGTGAGCAGGTCGGCCGGCGTGCCGGGCGCGGTGGCGACCGTGAACTCCAGGCTCTTCTGCGTCGTCATCGGCCGGAAGGTCGCCTCGACGTACTCCAGGAGCTGGCGCAGCGGGACCCGCTCGGGCGCGACGTCCATCTTGCCCGCCTCGACCTTGGACAGGTCGAGGATGTCGTTGATCAGCTGGAGCAGGTCCGAGCCGGCCGAGTGGATGATGCCCGCGTACTCGACCTGCTTCGGGGTGAGGTTGCGGGAGGGGTTCTGCGCCAGCAACTGGGCCAGGATCAGCAGGCTGTTGAGCGGGGTGCGCAGCTCGTGGCTCATGTTGGCCAGGAACTCCGACTTGTACTTGGACGCCAGCGACAACTGCTGCGCGCGGGTCTCCAGCTCCTGCCGGGCCTGTTCGATCTGGAGGTTCTTGGCCTCGATGTCGCGGTTCTGCGAGGCCAGCAGGGAGGCCTTCTCCTCCAGCTCCGCGTTGGAGCGCTGGAGTTCGTCCTGCTGGACCTGCAACTCCTCGGAACGGGCCTGGAGTTCGGCGGTCAGCCGCTGGGACTCGTCCAGCAGCTCGTCGGTGCGGACGTTGGCGACGATGGTGTTGAGGTTGACGCCGATGGTCGGCATCAGCTGGGCCAGGAAGTCCTGGTGGATCTGGGTGAAGCGGCTGACGGACGCCAGCTCGATCACCCCCAGGACCTGCTCCTCGACCACGATCGGCAGCACCACCAGAGCCGTGGGCACGGCGTGTCCGAGGCCGGAGGAGATGGTGACGTACCCCGGGGGCAGCTCTTCCACGGTGACGCTACGGCGGTTGCGCGCGGCCTGCCCGACCAGCGAGCGCCCGACCGGGATCCGGGTGGGCCGCTCATCGTCGTCGGGATAGCCGTACGAGCCCACCAGCCGCAGTTCGTGGCCGCGCTGGGTGTCCTCCGCCAGGTAGAAGGCGCCGTACTGGGCGGCGACCAGCGGCGTGAGCTCGTCCATGATGAGCTCGGCGACCACGGGCAGGTCACGGTGACCCTGCATCAGGCTGGAGATCCGGGCCAGGTTGGTCTTGAGCCAGTCCTGCTCCTGGTTGGCCCGGGTGGTCTCGCGCAGGGACTCCACCATGGAGTTGATGTTGTCCTTGAGCTCGGCGACCTCGCCGGAGGCCTCCACGTTGATCGACCGGGTCAGGTCGCCCTCGGCGACGGCGCTGGCCACCTCGGCGATCGCGCGGACCTGCCGGGTGAGGTTCCCGGCCAGTTCGTTGACGTTCTCGGTGAGCCGCTTCCAGGTGCCCTCGACGCCCTCCACCTCGGCCTGTCCGCCGAGGCGTCCCTCGCTGCCGACCTCACGGGCGACACGGGTGACCTCGGCGGCGAAGGACGACAGCTGGTCGACCATCGTGTTGATGGTCGTCTTCAGCTCCAGGATCTCGCCCCGGGCGTCCACGTCGATCTTCTTCGACAGGTCGCCGTTGGCCACGGCGGTCGTCACCAGGGCGATGTTGCGGACCTGCCCGGTGAGGTTGTTGGCCATCGAGTTGACGTTGTCGGTGAGGTCCTTCCAGGTGCCGGCCACGTTGGGCACGTGCGCCTGACCGCCGAGCCGTCCCTCGGTGCCGACCTCGCGGGCCACCCGGGTGACTTCGTCGGCGAACGCGGACAGCGTGTCGACCATGGTGTTGATCACGTCCGCCAGGGCGGCGACCTCGCCCTTGGCCTCGACGGTGATCTTCTGCGAGAGGTCACCGCGGGCGACGGCGGTGGCGACCTGGGCGATCGAACGGACCTGCCCGGTCAGGTTGGAGGCCATCACGTTGACGTTGTCGGTGAGGTCCTTCCAGGTTCCCGACACGCCCCGCACGATCGCCTGCCCGCCGAGGTTGCCCTCGGTGCCGACTTCTCGGGCGACGCGGGTGACTTCGTCGGCGAAGGCGGAGAGCTGGTCGACCATCGTGTTGATGGTGTTCTTGAGTTCGAG
>NZ_KB911591.1:144878-253343 GCF_000383615.1 Streptomyces canus 299MFChir4.1
GCGAAGGCGGAGAGCTGGTCGACCATCGTGTTGATGGTGTTCTTGAGTTCGAGGATCTCGCCGCGGGCGTCGACGGTGATCTTCTGGGAGAGGTCTCCCTGCGCCACCGCCGTCGTCACCTGGGCGACGTTGCGGACCTGGGAGGTGAGGTTTCCCGCCATGAAGTTGACCGAATCGGTGAGGTCGCGCCAGACGCCGCCCACCCCGGGCACCTGCGCCTGTCCGCCGAGGCGCCCCTCGCTGCCGACTTCTCGGGCGACGCGGGTGACCTCGTCGGCGAAGGCGGACAGCTGGTCGACCATCGTGTTGACGGTCTCCTTCAGCTGAAGGATCTCCCCGCGCGCGGGGACGTCGATCTTCTGGGACAGGTCGCCCTTGGCCACCGCCGTCGCCACCTGGGCGATGTCACGGACCTGGGTGGTCAGATTGCCCGCCATCGCGTTGACCGAGTCGGTCAGGTCCGCCCAGGTGCCGGAGACCCCCGGCACCTCCGCCTGGCCGCCCAGCGTGCCCTCGGTGCCCACCTCGCGGGCTACCCGGGTGACCTCCGACGTGAACACGGACAGCTGGTCGACCATGCCGTTGAAGACCGTGGCGATGTCGCCCAGCAGGCCCTCTCCGTCGGACGGCAGCCGGGTGCCGAAGTCACCGTCGCGTACAGCGGTCAGCCCGGCCAGCAACTGCCGTAGCTCCTGCTCGCCCGGGGCCTCTTCCCGGGCCTCCGTCGACGTGCTGGTCATGCGCACCCTCGTTCCGCTCCCCAAGAGCCCCCGCACCGGGGACTCGGAACCGTGCCGGGCTCTTGAAGGGCCCGCTCACCAGCGACAATCCCGCACCCCACGGGGCTGCCCGATGAGAAATCCGTCGAAGATTAACCCAGGTCCGGAGCAGCGACAAAAGGTTGGCGGGAGGGTTGTGACATGGCGAAAAAAGACCTCATGAAGGTGGCATGAGGGGCTTGACCCTGGGTACTCGGTTTCATTTTCACGAGCCCGGCCGAGGTGACGCGAGGGCGTCCTCCAGGGTCTCGTGAAAGGGGATGACGCTGTCCAGTCCCACGAGCTGCAGGGTGCGCAGCACAGCGCCCCGCACCACCACGAGCCGCAGCCATCCCCCCGCGGCCCCGGCGGCCTGGAAAGCGGCGATCAGGGCATTGACGCCGCTGGAGTCCATGAACGTGACCCGGCTCAGATCGATGACGACCCGCTGACCCACGGCGGCGTCCGCCCGAGCCAGGGCATGCGTCAGGCCGCCCACGCTCTGGTGGTCGATCTCTCCGTCGAGGCCGAGCACGGTGATGCCGTCGGTGTCGGTCCGGACCACGGACAATGTGCCGTGACCCGCTGCTTCCCGGTTCTCTGCCACTTGCGTCCTCTGCGCACTCGATGGGGGCTGTCACGTCCTTGGTGCCACCGCTGCCCCGGAAGTCCTCGCACGATGCATGAGACGGCCCTTCAGTTCGTCGGCAGCACAGGAAAAGCACGGCACAGGCGTAAGGCGCGCATCACGGGGTATCCGCGCGCTCATGAACGGGGTACTGGAGATGGTCGGCAGGGTGCGGGTCCTGCCTGAGGAGTGTTCGCGGATGCCGGAAGCCGCACCTGCCGAGGTGACCGTGGCCCTGGACGGAGCGGATGGCTGTATCGCCGACGCCCGGGCCCAGACGTCGAAGTTCCTGACGCGGGTGCAGGGGGAGTACGGGCTGCCGGTGTCGGCCCGCACCATGGACCTGGGGCAGCTGGTGGTCAGCGAACTGGTCACCAACGCGCTGAAATACGCGCCCGGGCCGGTGTTGCTGCACCTGCGTATCGCCGACGGCATGCTGGAGATCGAGGTCTGGGACACCGACCCGACCCTTCCGCTGGCTCGCGCCGCCGACGTGGGGCGGGTGGGTCAGCACGGTCTGGAGATCGTGTTGGCGGTCGTCCAGGGAATCGAGGTGCGCCGGGAGCCGGTCGGCAAGTGCGTCACGGTCCGGCTCACGTTGCTCGACGAGCCGCATTAGGACGTCCCGGGCCGGCCTCGCCCGGCCCAGCGTCTCTCTTCTCGGGTCCTGCCGTCCGATGCCGGGTGCGCGGACGGCTTGGACAGCGGGACGGATCGCGGCTGCCCGCTGCCCGCTGCACGTGACGCCCACTTGCTAATATCAGCAATTCATAAGGTCGTCGCGGCCGGATACGGCGGCCCGTTCCCCGGTGCGGTTCGGCCGGACCGCGATCGCACGCGAGGATGGTCCGCATGTTCTTGACGAATGGGTCGCCGGCGCGGCCGCGCGCCCGCGCCGGGGAGGGGACGGCAGCATGAGCACGCCGCTGTACCAACTGAAGGCCGAGTTCTTCAAGACCCTCGGTCATCCGGCCCGTATCCGCGTTCTTGAACTGCTGAGCGAGCGCGAGCACGCGGTCGCCGAGATGCTGCCCGAGGTGGGCATCGAGCCCGCCCACCTGTCCCAGCAGCTGGCCGTCCTGCGCCGCGCGAACCTCGTGGTCACGCGCAAGGAGGGCTCCGCCGTGTACTACTCGCTGACCAGCCCGCACCTCGCCGAGCTCCTCCGGGTGGCCCGCACCATTCTCTCCGGCGTGCTGGCCGGCCAAGCCGAACTCCTCGCCGACCTGCGGGCCGCGCAGGGTGAGGCGAAGCCGCGGTCGTAGCCGCGCCGCGCTCCGCGACGGCGACCCACCTCACGGGGCCTTGCCGGGCCAGTCGAGCAAACCGGGCACCGATCACCGCTGCGCCGCCGTGAGCGGGCCGAGAGCGCTGGACACCAGGTCGGCGGCGTGCGGCAAGCGGCCCATGTCCGCGGCCGGGCCCTCGGCGGCCCCGACGCCGACCCCCTCGTGCGGGCCGTCGCCGCGCTCGGCCTCCTCGCCCGCCCGTCGGTGATTGCCAACCTGTCGAACAAGCGAATACATGAATTGCGAAATATTGCAATTCGTTGGATGCTGTGTCGGTCGTGTTCGCGGGCAGCTAGGGAAGCCGAGGTCACCGCGCCATGAGAACGGCCCTCGTACGGCTCACCGAGCTCCTCCCCAGGCGTGACGACCTGACGCAGATGCGGCGCGACCCCCGGCGTGACCTGCTCGCGGGGCTGACGGTCGCCGTCGTCGCGCTGCCGCTGGCGCTCGGTTTCGGCGTCTCCTCCGGGCTGGGAGCCGAGGCGGGCCTCGCCACCGCCGTCGTGGCGGGCGCCCTCGCCGCGGTCTTCGGCGGCTCGAATCTCCAGGTGTCCGGGCCGACCGGGGCCATGACGGTGGTCCTGGTGCCGATCGCCCACCGGTACGGGCCGACGGGCGTCCTCGGCGTCGGGCTCCTGGCCGGACTGATGATCGTCGCGCTGGCGTTGGCACGCGCCGGGAAGTACATGCAGTACATGCCCGCGCCGGTCGTCGAGGGCTTCACACTGGGCATCGCCTGCGTGATCGGCCTGCAACAGGTGCCGAACGCGCTCGGCGTGGCCGCACCGGACGCCGAGAACACCGTGGTGGCCGCGGGACAGGCGCTGGCCGAGTTCGCCCGCCACCCGAACGGGACCGCCGTCGCCCTGGCCGTGGCGGTCGCCGCGGTGATGCTGGCCGGCGCCCGGTGGCGGCCCACCGTCCCGTTCTCGATCCTGGCCGTGCTCGCGGCGACCGCCGTGGCCCAGGTCCTCCACCTGGACGCGGCGAAGCCGATCGGCGGCCTCCCGTCCGGTCTGCCCGCACCTTCCCTGTCCTTCCTCGACCTGGGCTCGCTGGGTGCGCTGCTGCCCTCGGCCGTGGCGGTGGCGGCGCTGGGCGCACTGGAGTCGCTGCTGTCCGCGTCGGTCGCCGACGGCATGACGGTCGGACAGAAGCACGATCCCGACCGGGAGCTGTTCGGACAAGGACTGGCCAACATCGCCGCCCCGCTCTTCGGCGGCGTACCGGCCACCGGCGCGATCGCCCGGACGGCGGTCAACGTGCGCAGCGGAGCGGGCTCCCGGCTCGCCGCCCTCACCCATGCCGCGATCCTCGCCGTGATCGTCTTCGCCGCCGCGCCGCTGGTGTCGAGGATCCCGCTGGCCGCGCTGGCGGGCGTGCTGATGGCCACCGCGATCCGCATGGTCGAGGTCGGCTCGCTCCGAGCCATGGCCAGGGCGACCCGCTCCGACGCGCTGATCCTCGTCCTGACGGCGGTCGCCACCCTCGCCCTCGACCTCGTGCACGCGGTCGTCATCGGTCTGGCAGTGGCGGGCGCCCTCGCGCTGCGCGCCGTGTCCGGACAGGCCCGCCTCGACCAGGTGCCACTGGACCGGGGCGACCACAGCGCCGAGGAGCACGCTCTGCTGGCCGAGCACATCGTCGCCTACCGTCTCGACGGGCCGCTCTTCTTCGCCGCCGCGCACCGCTTCCTGCTGGAGCTGAGCGAGCTCGCCGACGTCCGGGTGGTCGTTCTTCGGATGTCCCGGGTCACGACCATGGACGCCACCGGGGCCCTGGTCCTCAAGGACGCCGTGGAGAAGCTCAACCGCCGCGACATCGTGGTCCTGGCCTCCGGTATCCGGCCCGGTCAGCGACAGGTCCTGGACTCGGTGGGCGCACTCGACCTGCTCCGCCCAGGAGGCAGGGAGTACGCCACCACACCGGAGGCGATCAAGGCCGCGCGCGCCCATCTGGAGACGGCCGGCCTCCTGACCGTCGTCCCGGCACAGAAGCGCCACGGCACCGTCACCGACGAGGAAACCCTCCGCTGAGTCGTCGCGGCCCCCGCGAAAGTCAGTCGGGAACGATCGCCTTCTCGGCGGCCGTCCTGATCCGGGTGCCGAAGGCGGGGGCGTCCTTGCGGGCCGCGGCCAGCGCCAGTCCGACCAGCAGTCTGCCCAGACCGTGCCCTTCCAGGACGTTGAAGATACGGACGCGAGTCCTGCCGTCGGCCAGGGGCTCCAGGTCGTAGCCACCCTCGCGCACCGTCACGCTGTTCTTGGACACCTCGGCCCAGCGGAGCCTCACCGGCGCTTCGAGTTCGGTGATGCGGAACTCCCGGGCGGTCTTCATGCCGGCGTCCTTGACGGTGCTCCGGAAGACCGTGCCCACGGCGGTCGGGGTGTCCGGGACCCTCTCGATCCGGAGGACCCGGGGACTGAACTGAGGATCGTTGCGCCCGTCGGCGAGGTAGGCGAAAACCTCCTCGACCGGCCGGTCGATCTCCACCACCGCTTTGAACTCTCCGGACATGGGCACTCCTCATCGGTCGACCTGCGACCCGGCCGCAGGGCCCTTCTGCCTGGCGGCACCGTGACCCTACGGGAGGCCCGGACATGACGCGAGACCAACGGTGACCGCGCGGCAGCGTGGACCGGGAAGGCCGGGCCGGAACCGGTGCATCCGGCCGGGGGATCACGACAGAAGTTCTCTGTACGCACAGTCCTGGAGGTGCCCGTGGCTCGTCGCCATCGTCTGATCCGAGTCAGTCCCAGTGCCGTGTGGGACGTCCTCGCCGACGGTCACCGCTACGCCGAGTGGGTGGTGGGGACCGCGCGGTCCGAGCCGGTCCGGGGGCAGTGGCCGCACAAGGACGCCGCGATCCGTTTCCAGGTCCGGCTCGGCCCGTTGCGACTGGAGAACGAGACGGTCGTACGCCTCTGCGAGGAAGGCGTCGCTCTGGAGCTGGAAGCCCACGCCGGCGTGCTGGGCACGGCCCGCATCGCCATTGAACTGCGGCCGTGGGGCGAACACTGCCTGGTCATCGTGGACGAACACCCCTTGCAGGGAGCCGGCGGCCGGCTGCACAACGTCGGCTTCGACGCGCTGATCCAGTTGCGCCACCGCACCATGCTCGCCCGACTGGCCAGGCTGTGCGAGAGCCGGGCCTCCGACGCCCCGCACCTGGCACCCGTCCCTTCGGCGGTACCGGGCGTGGAGGGAGCAGGCCATGCCTGACGCCGTGGTGATCGGCGCGGGACCCAACGGTCTGGTGGCCGCCAACGTGCTGGCGGACGCCGGCTGGAGCGTCGACGTCCTGGAGGAGCAGCCGGAACCGGGCGGCGCGGTGCGCCACGACCACGGGGTCGACCCCGCCTTCGTCAACGATCTCTTCAGCTCCTTCTACCCGCTCGCGGCCGCCTCCCCGGTCCTGGACGCACTGCGCCTGGAGGACCACGGACTGCGGTGGAGCAACGCGCCGAGTGTGCTCGCGCATCCCCTCACCGACGGCAGCTGCGCCCTTCTGGACCGTGATCTCGACACCACCGCCCGGTCCCTCGACGCCTTCGCGCCAGGCGACGGGGACGCTTGGCGGCGGCTGCACGACGTGTGGCTGAGACTGGGCCCCGATCTCCTGGACGCCCTGTTCACCCCCTTCCCGCCGGTCCGCGCCTCGGCCCGCCTGGCGTGGCGGCTGCGGGCCGCGGGCGGGCTGCGGATGGCCCGGACCCTGGTCCTTCCGGTACGGCGGCTGGGGGAGGAGGAGTTCCGCGGGCAGGGCGGCCGGCTCCTGCTGGCGGGAAACGCCCTGCACGCCGACCTCGCCCCGGAATCGGCGGGCAGCGGCGGCTTCGGCTGGCTGATGGCCATGCTGGGGCAGACGTACGGCTTCCCCGTCCCCGTCGGCGGCTCCGGCGCCCTGACGCAGGCCCTGGCCCGCCGGCTGCGGGCCCGGGGCGGGCAGGTGCGCTGCGGGCAGCGCGTCGAGGAGGTCGTCGTCCGCGGCGGCCGGGCCGTCGGCGTCCGCACGGCGGCCGGCGACGCGGTACCGGCCCGCCGGGCGGTGCTGGCGGACGTGTCGGTACCCGCGCTGTACGGGAGCCTTGTCGCCCCCGAGCACCTGCCCTCGCAGCTCCTGGAGGACCTGCGCCGGTTCCAGTGGGACTTCGCCACGTTCAAGGTCGACTGGGCGCTCGACGGCCCGGTGCCCTGGCGGGCCGAGCAGGCGTCCCGGGCCGGTACGGTCCACCTCGCCGACGGCGTGGACGAACTCACGCGCTTCGCCGCGCAGCTGGCCATGCGACAGGTCCCTGACCGCCCCTTCCTGCTGTTCGGGCAGATGACCACCGCCGACGCCACCCGCTCCCCGCAGGGCACGGAATCTGCCTGGGCCTACACCCACGTCCCCCACGAGATCGGGGCCGACGCCGCGGACGAGGGCATCACCGGCGACTGGGACACCAAGGACCAGGAGCTCATGGCCGACCGGGTCGAACAGCAGGTGGAACGGTTCGCGCCCGGGTTCCGCGCCCTGATCCGGGGCCGCCGCATCCTGGCGCCCCCGACCCTCCAGGCCCTGGACGCCAACCTGAGCGGCGGCGCCATCAACGGCGGCACCACCGCCCTCCACCAGCAGCTCGTCTTCCGCCCCGTGCCCGGCACCGGCCGCCCGGAGACCTCGGTCCCCGGGCTCTTCCTGGCCTCCTCCGGCGCCCACCCGGGCGGCGGCGTGCACGGTGCGCCGGGCGCCAACGCCGCGCGGGCGGCCCTGCACCGACAACGGCCCCCCGGGCTCGCCCGCGCCCAACGACTCCTGACGCGCCGCGACCGCACCGGAAGCAGACGCTGACCCATGGCGCCGCCCGCCGGGGCGGCCGTATCTGTCGAGGAGGACCAGTGAACGCACACGAGGAGGCCCTCGGCGGCCCCGACCGCGACCATCGGCGCCCCGCGGGGGCCGACGACAGGACCGTCGAGGCTCTCGGAGCGCTGTCCAAGGCACTGGAGACGACCGAGCGGGCCCGGGGCCGACTGTACGACTTCCACCAGCTGACCGGCACCGCCGACCTGCAACTCGACCGTGCCGTACGGCTGTTGGATGAGGCAGGTCACCCCGAATGGGCCGCGAAGGTCCGTTCGGAGATCCTCGGGCGCAATGTCATCCCCGGCCACTGGACGTTCCAGATCGTCGAGGCCTACAACGCCACCTACTACCGGCCCTTCCAGCAGCTGGAGACGAGCGCGGTGCAGGAACTCGCGCGCGGCCGTGACCACTTGTACGAGGCGGAGATGAAGGAGGAGCGCCGCACTCCCGGTCACCCCGACCACGCCGCGCGCCCGCCGGTCCGCGAGAGCTGAGCCCGGGCGTTCCCGGAGCGGGGACGCGGCTGACAACGTGCCCGCTCCACGAAAGGAGGGCCGGTCCGTGCGAAGCAGTCCGCTCGACGGCCGGACGGTGGTCGTCACCGGAGCCGCCCGCGGCCTGGGGGCGGCCCTGGCCCGGGAGTTCGCCCGGCGCGGGGCCCGGGTGGCGCTGCTGGGCCACGAGAAGGCCCTCCTGGAAGCGGTGGCCGCGTCCCTGCCGGGACCGGCCCTGGCCGTCGAGGTCGACGTCACCGACCCGGACGCGCTGGCCGCCGCGGCCGGTACCGTGCGGGGCCGCCTCGGACCCCCCTCGGCGGTGGTGGCCAACGCGGGCGTGGCCGAAGGCGGCCCGTTCCTCACCTCGCCGCCGGGTGCCTGGAGCCGCGTCGTCGACGTCAATCTCACCGGCAGTGCCCACACGGCCCGGGCGTTCTTGCCGGACCTTCTCGAGACGGCGGGGTACTTCCTCCAGATCGCCTCGCTCGCGTCGATCGGCGCGGCCCCGCTGATGAGCGCGTACTGCGCCTCCAAGGCGGGGGCCGAGGCCTTCGCGCACGCCCTGCGGGCAGAGGTGGCGCACCGGGGCGTCGGCGTGGGCATCGGCTACCTGAACTGGACGGACACCGACATGATCCGCGACGCCGACCGGCACGCCGTCCTGCGGGAACTGCGCGTCCGCATGCCCGCGCCTGCCCGCCGCGTGTATCCCGTCGAAATGGTCGCCGCCCGCCTGGTCCGGGGCCTGGAGCGGCGCCGTACGGCGCTGTACGCCCCGGCCTGGCTGCGCCTGACCCAACCGGTGCGGGCGGCCCTGCCGCCCCTGGTGCTGCGCGTTTCGCGCCGCGCGCTGCCCCGCCTGGAGGCCGAACAGTCCCTCGAGTACACGGGACCCCTCGGTGCCGGCGGCCTGGCCGACCGCGGCGCACGTCGCGAGCACTGAACCGGCACGAGGCCGCGGCGAGGGCCTGGCTCCCCGTGACCGTTCGCCCGCCCGTTGCGCCGCGACGACGGTCTCGCCCCGGGCCCTTGGCCGACCGGGTGGTCGGTGTCCGGTGCCCGGGGCGAAACCGCCGGGTGCCTCACCGCGTGGCGGTGTCAGCGGCGGTCCTGGTCAGGAACGCCGTGCGCGGCGGGTGCCGTAGAGAGCGGCGGCACCGAGGGCGATCACCGCGGCCGCGCCGCCGGCTATCAGGCCGACCGGCGCGCTGGAGCCGGTCTCGGCCAGCGGCGGGGTGCTCTCGCTGGGCGAGGGCGCCGGGCCGGTGGGCGGCGTCGACTCCATCGGAGGGACGTCCGGGGTGGTGGGCGGAGTGCTGGAGGTGGGGGGCGGGGTCGTGGGCGTGGCCGGGGGAGTGGTCTCGTCCGCGGGCGGCTGGCCGGCGGGCGGGCTGCTCGGGCTGTCCGGCGTGGACGGGGGCGTGGGGGAGTTCGGCTGGTCGGGGGTGCACGACTTGTCGCCGCCGTTCCACGCGGCGATCAGGTGGTACGGCGTGACGACGTTGTCAGGCTGGTACGGCGCGGGTCCGTGACCCTCTCCCGACCCGCCGTCGTAGATGACGTCGTCGCCGTACAGGTCGATCTGCCCGTAGCAGTCCGGGGTCTTGACCGTGAGCTTCTGCCAGGTCTGCTTGGCCTCGTCGGCGCCGGGAAGGTCCTTGGCGCTGAGGTAGACCGCGGCGTGGTCGACGAGTGTCTGGAGACCGGAGGTGTACCAGTTGGGGCCCTCGGTGGTGTATTCGGCCAGCGAGACCGGGTACTTGCAGCCCTCGCCGACGGTCTGCCCCGGCGCCAGCCGGACCTCGACGGTGCCGGGGGCGGCGGACCACTGGTGGAAGCCGCCCTGAGAGGTCCAGTCGGCATCGACCGGCTTTCCGGCGGAGTCGACGAGACGGTACTGGACCGTGGCCGTCTGGCAGCCGCCCGCGGGGGTGGCGCTGGCGGTGGCGGCCCCGAACAGGGGAGTGGCCGTGGCGATGAAGGCGGTTGCGGCAATGGCGGCCGACGTTCTGGAGCGTGAGAGGCGCGTCAAGATATGCCCTAGCGGTTCGAGAATGTGGGAGGTGGCGGACGCGAGCAGGCGCGGCAGGCGGAGAGTGGGAAATGCAAGCCGTGGCGGAGCCACTCGTGTCACCTTGCTCACTTCAGTCACAGCGAGCGAGCGCATTCTTGTCCCACTTCACAACCGCCGTCAATCTTTCACGAGTTGGGCACGCAACGGCGTCCTGGCTTGCGTGTTCTGCCCTGATATCACGTGGAGGATCGGCCGGGGTCGCCCTCGGTCACGCCGTACGACCCGATGGGACAAGGCCGCCTCCGGAGGAGACGAACAGATGAGAATCGTCGTGACGGGTGCGTCCGGGTTCCTCGGGCGACTGCTGGCCGACGCCTTGCTGCGGGCGGGGGCCTTCGACGGTGCGCCGATCAGCCGTCTGGTGCTGGTCGACCGCGTGGCGCCGCCCGACGAGCCGCACGGTGCGGGGACGCCGGTCCAGGTGGTGCACGGGGAACTGCTCGAGCACCTGGACGCGGTCTTCGCCGAGCCGGTGGACGTGCTCTTCCATCTCGCCGCCGCGGTGTCGGCCGAGTGCGAGGCCGACTTCGACCTCGGGATGCGCGCCAACGTGGACGTCACGCGCGCACTGCTGGAGGCGGCGCGGGCGCAGTCCGGGTCGGGCGGGCCGGTGGTGCGGATGCTGTTCGCCGGCAGTGTCGCCGTCTACGGCTCCGACCCGGCCGTGCCGCTGCCGACGGCGGTCAGCGAGACGACGCCGGCGGTCCCGCGGTCGAGTTACGGCACCCAGAAGCTGATGTGCGAGCAGCTGATCGCGGACTGCACCCGACGCGGCTTCGTCGACGGGCGGGTCGCCCGGCTGATGACGGTGGCGGTACGTCCGGGAAAGCCCAACGCGGCCGCCTCCGGCTTCCTGTCCGGCATCGTCCGCGAACCGCTCGCGGGCCTGCCCGCTGTCTGCCCGGTCGATCCCGCTCTGGAAGTGGCCCTGTCCTCACCCCGGCGCACCCTGGCGGGAATCCTCCGTGTCGCCGAGGCCGAACGCGGCACCGGGCCGGGCCGTCTGGAGGGCCCGCTGCCGGTCAATCTGCCCGGCCTGACCGTCTCGGTCGCCGACATGCTCGCTACCCTCCGAGAGGTGGCGGGTGACACGGTCGCCGACCGGGTCACCCTCGCTCCCGACCCGGCGGTCGAGGCGATCGTCGGCTCATGGCCGGCCGTCTTCGACCACCGTCGCGCCGCCGCACTGGGACTCGTCCCTGACCCGAGCTTCCGGTCGGTGCTCGTGGACTACCTCACCGATCACCCCGACGCCGTCGCCGCCCCGATCCACTGAACCGCGCCACCCGGTCCTGCGCGTCCGGGGGGTCGGTCAGCCGGGGAAGCGTCCCGTGGACCGCAGCAGCCAGCGGCGTTCGGCGTAGGCCAGGTCGTCGCGCCACAGCCGCGCCGCCCCCGCCGCCATCAGGCGGCGCACCACGGGGGCCGCAGCGCGGGCCGCGGCGAAGCCGGGACGCGCGGAGGAGGCCACGACCGCCTCGACGACGGCAGTGCGCGGCCGGCCCAGCTCGTCCGGACCGAGCGGGGTCGCGTGCGTCTCGACCACGGAGCCCCGGCCCTCGCCCTCGGTGATGCGCATGAGCACCGTCCGCGGTCCGGGCGTGGTGAAGACGGCCCGCACCGGTACGACGAACCGCCCGGCGACCTTGAAGGAGACGTCCACGGTGAACCCGTCCTCGCCCGCCCCCTCCGCGTCGGGCTCCGCGTCGGGTTCCGCGTCGGGAGTGCCGACGACGGTCAGGTCGACGAAGGAGTACGGGTGGAACCAGGCCCCGTGCCAGGGGTCCAGCCGGTTCGCCACCACGTCCTCCGGCTCGCAGATCCCCACCCCGGTGCAGACGGCGGCGACGGAGCGCGACAACTGCGGCCGGGGCGGGACGACCGGTGCCGGTGTCGGCGGTTCACCGCCCACCTGGTCCAGGCGGACCCACATCAGCACGCCGTCGTCGTGCACGGGCAGCGGCTCCCAGCCGGCGAACGGCCCGCCGTCCAGAGCCAGTCCGTGCCAGTGGCAGACGAGTGTCCCGCAGCGCACCGGACTCTCGGCGAGCGGTGCTCCCAGGTGCGGGCAGCTGCCGGGGCCCGCCACCGGCCGCCCGTCGGCGGTGCGCCACACCACCAGTTCCTGCCCCGCCACCGTCGCGGACAGTGACCGGTCGGCGCGAACGTCCCGGCTCGCACCGACGACGTACCAATTGCCGGACGGGCGGGCCTGGGCCCGTTTCAGCGCCTCGGCGATCAGAGCGGGCCGGGCCTGCCGCCATGTCGGTCGCTGCTTGTCCCACCGCACCGGGCGGTGCCGCAGGGAAAGCGGGTAGCGGGCACGGCCCGCAGGTCGCCACGGCTTCATGCGATCCTCCGCAGGGGTGATGACGTGTCAGTGACCGGGCCCGGCGAGGGGGCTGCCCGGTCGTCGGCCGTCCCGTGTAGCAGCCGTGCCGCGCCCACCCGGACCAGGCCGTCGAGGGCCACGACGGCACGGCGATGTCCCGGGACCACGGCTCGGCGCTGCACCGAGCGGTACCCGTCGGCGGCGACCGCGTCCAGGATCGCGCCGTACAGGACGAACGCGGTGCGGATGCACGGGCGCGAGACCGGGTCGAGCATGGCCAGCCCCGGGGCGGCCTCACGGTAGAGCGCGCGCGTCAGCCGCTCGAACTCCCGCAGGGCCGCGGTGATCCGGCGGTCGGGGCGTCCGGTGTCCCGGCTCCAGCGCAGCAACCGCCGGTCGACGCCGTGTGCGGCCAGCAGGTCGGCGGGCAGATAGACACGGCCGCGGTCGAGGTCCTCGCCCACGTCCCGCAGGAAGTTGGTCAGCTGGAACGCCACACCCAGGGCCGCCGCGTGCGGTGCGGCCTCCTCGCGCGGGACGACCGTGCCGAGCACCGGCAGCATCTGCAGGCCGATCACCTCCGCCGAACCGTAGGTGTACGTGCGCAGGTCGGCGTAGGTGGCATAGCCCGTGATGTCGAGGTCGGCGCGCATCGCGGTCATGAAGTCGATGAAGTGGCGGTGGTCGATGGCGTAGCGCAGCGCGGTGTCGGCCAGGGCGCGGACGACCGGTTCGGCGCTGTCGCCGGTGCGCAGTCCCGCCTCCAACTGGTGCTGGAGCAGGGTCAGTTGTTCGGCCCGCTCGGCGGTGGTGGTCGTACCGTCGAGCGTGTCGACGATGTCGTCGGCCCAGCGGGCGAACCCGTACAGGGCGTGCACGGCCGGGCGGCGGGCCACCGGGAGGAGTCGGGTGGCGAGGAAGTACGTCTTTCCGTGCCGGGCGTTCAGCCGCCGGCACCGGGTGTACGCCTGCCGCAGCGCCGGATCGGTGACGCCGGCCGCGTCGAGTTCACGGTCGGTCACACCGGCCTCCGTTCCCGGGATGCATGTGCAGCTACGCGGGGCCGGGCCCCGCCGGTGATGCGGGCCGCGGCGAGCTTGCCCGACAGCAGGACGGTCGGCACGCCGACGCCGGGGGTGGTGCCGCAGCCGGCGAGCACGGCGTTGACCGTGCCGCGCACCAGGTTGCGCGGCCGGAACGGCCCGGTCTGCGCGAAGGTGTGGGCGGCGGAGAAGGGCGAGCCGGCCGCATGTCCCTGGGCCTGCCAGTCGGCCGGAGTGACCAGGCACTCCTCCTCGACGGCGGCGGCGAGACCGTCCAGGCCGCGCCGCTCCAGTTCCGTGAGCAGGCTGTCGCGGTAGCGCGGGCCCAGTTCGCCCCAGGCGGCCGCGTCCGGGCCGAGGGAGGTGTTCGGGCAGGGGGCGAGGATGTAGTGCAGGTGACGTCCGGGCGGGGCGAGGCCCGGATCGGTGGCGGTGGGGCGCGTGATGAGGAGGGACGGGTCGCTCATCAGGCGGCCGCTCTCGGTGAGTTCGCGGAACGTCCGCCGCCATGCCGCGCCGAACGAGAGGGTGTGGTGGGCCAGCCCGGGCCAGGTGCGGTCGGTGCCGACGTGCAGGATCACGGCGGACGGCGAGAACCGCAGACCCAGCGGCCGCCTCGGGGCGCGGCCCAGCAGCCGGTAGGTGACGGGCAGGTCGGGGGTGAGGACGACGGCGTCGCAGGCGATCCGGCCGGCGTCGGTGACCACGGCCGTGATCCGTTCCCCGGAGCGTTCCAGGCGCGTGACCGGCTGCCCGAAGCGCAGGTCGGCCCCCGCGTCCGCGGCGGCGTCCGCCATCGCCCGGGGCAGGGCGTGCATGCCGCCGCGCGGGAACCAGACGCCCGCCACCGTGTCCATGTACGCGATGACGGCGTACGCGGCCAGGGCACGTTCCGGTGCCACACCCGCGTACAGGGACTGGAAGGAGAAGACGCGCCGCAGCCGCTCGTCGTGCAGGAACCGTCCGATGCGCGCGTCCAGACGCCCGAACCCGCCGAGGGCGGCCAGGCGGGCGAGGTCGGGATGGAAAAGCTGCAGGGGTGAGTCGAAGGCGGCGTCGATGAAGCGCCGCATCTGCACCCGGTAGAGCCGCTCCAGCCAGGCGCGCAGCCGACGGTATCCGGCCGCCTCGTGGGCCCCGGCGAAGCGCTCGATCTCCGCCTCCATCGCCTCGGCGCCGGTGTGGACGTCCAGGGAGCTGCCGTCGGCGAACCGCGCCCGGTAGGCCGGGTGCAGCGGCACCAGCTCGACCCGGGCGTCCAGGCTGTCACCCACGGCGGCGAACGCCTCGTCCGCCAGGTGGGGCATGGTCAGGACCGTGGGCCCGGTGTCGAGGTGGTAGCCGCCGCGGACCGTCCGCCCGGCACGTCCGCCGGGAGACGCCTCGCGCTCCACCACGGTCACCCGGCGTCCGGCGCCGAGCAGGTGCAGGGCGGCCGCCAGTCCGGACAGGCCGGCGCCGACGACCACCACATGATCGGTGCGCCCGGGAACGGTACGGGTCATCGGCCGGCCCCCTCGTCGGCGGTCGGTACGGCCCGGGAGACGGGAGCGGCGTCGGAGGCCACGCCGCTCGCGGAGCGCAGCAGCATGCGCAACTGCCTTGTGGGCTCGGGTTCGAGGGCCGCCGTGTCCAGGTGGCGCAGTCCCTGGACCACCAGCCGGTGGATCTTCTCCTCCACGGTGTCGCGCGCGCCGGTGGACACGAACACCTCGCGCACCGCGGCGACTTCGGCGTCGGAGGCGTCCGTACGGCCGAGTGTGTCGCGCAACAGGTCCTGGGCGCGTAGGTCGCCCGAGGCGTCCGCCCGCGCCTGTGCGACGGCGGCGAGGTAGGTGGGTTTGCCGCCGCGGATGTCGCCGCCCGCGGGCTTGCCGGTGTCGCGCGGGTCCCCGAAGGCGTCGAGGAGGTCGTCGCGCAGCTGGAAGGCCAGCCCGACGCAGCCGCCCGCCGAGCACAGGGCCCGGATGGCGGCCGGCCCGGCGTCGGCCAGCACCGCCCCCAGCGCGAGCGGCCGTTCCACGGAGTACCGGGCGCTCTTGAGGCGGGCGGCGCGGATCGCCCGGGCCGGAGAACGCGCCGAGGTGGCCGCACCCTGCACGTCCAGGTACTGCCCGGCCACCATCTCCGTGCGCAGGGCACTCCACAGGTCCCGGACCCGCCGCGCGGTGGGACGTGGCATCTCGGTGTCCGCCACCACGTCGTCCGCCCAGGCCAGGGCCAGGTCACCGGCGAGGATCGCGGCGGCCTCCCCGAGGTGCCCGCCGCGCCGCGGGTCGCACGCACCCGCGTACTGGGCCGCCACGTCGACGTGCAACGACGGCCGTCCGCGGCGCAGTAGCGCCCCGTCCATCACGTCGTCATGGACCAGGGCACAGGTCTGGATGAGCTCCAGGGCGGCTCCGATCCGCAGCGCGGCGTGCGTTCGCCAGGGCTCGGCGCCGCCGCAGGCCCGCAGCGCCCACCACACGAAGCGGGAGCGGCCGAGGCCGCCGCCGCCCCGCGTGAAGCCGGCGACCCGTGCGGCCAGGTCCTCGGCGAAGAGCGGGTCGACGGTCTCGGCCGCGGCCAGGTGCTGGTCGAGCAGGTCGCCGAGCACGGTGCGCACGGCGTGGGTCACGTCCGCGTCCACGGCGCGCGGATCGTCGCCGTACGCCGAACGGGTGCCCGGCGGGGAGGCGCGTTGATGGTCGCCCCGGCCGTGGTCCGTCCCCTCGGCCGCCCGGCGGGCGGGAGCGGGGGAGACCTGCTCGGCGGTCGGGTGCGCGCACGGACTCCGGTCCGCGCGGTGGTCCTTTGCCACGGTGGAGCTCATGCCGGTTCCCCTCGTCGAGGTCCTCGTGATCAGAACTGGTGTCGTCATGACCGGTTCGCCTCGGGTGGCGGAGACGGATGCGGGGCGGCACGGTGAGGAATGGATCCCGCGGGTGCGTGTCCCACCCCTCCTGGGTCAATTCGATGCGAAGTCGATGCAAGTTGCCACCCCTGCGTGGAATCCGCACGGTGGAAGGGCTGCGGTCGCTCTCGGCGACCACCAGGCTCAGCGGAGGAGTGACGATGACGACCGCACCGCGAACCGGCGGAGACATCGACGACAGGGATCTCGTGGCCGGGTTCCTCAAGGGGGACGAGGCCTGCCTCACGGCCGTTCACCATCGGTGGGGTCCGCTCGTGCACGCCCTCGCCAGGCGCTCCCTCGGGGACGCGAGGGAAGCGGAGGACATCACCCAGCTGGTGTTCCTCGCCGCGTGGCGGGGCCGCGCCGGATTCACCCCGGACCGCGGCACCCTGCCCGGCTGGCTCACGGGCATCGCCCGCCGGAAGATCGCCGACGCGCTCGCCGCCCGCACCCGGCGCAACGAACTCGTCGCCGCCGCGGGCGCCCAGTTGCTCCTGCGGGCCGAGGACGAGGCCGCGCTGCCGGAGGCCGCCCTCGACCGTGTCCTGCTCGCCGACGAGATGTCTCAGCTTCCGGCACCGCAGCGCCGGGTGCTCAACCTCGCCTTCTACGACGACCTCACCCAGACCCAGATCGCCGAACTCACCGGCTGGCCGCTGGGCACGGTCAAGAGCCACGCGCGCCGGGGCCTGCGCCGCCTCGCCGGCCGGCTCCGCCAGGACGATCTGGTCGAGTGCGCCGCGTGAGCAACGCGGAACCGATGCACATCGTCATCGCGACCGGCGCCACCCGCGGCACCGAGCAGGTGACATCCGCATCCGGACGGGTACTGCGACCGGAGTGTCGCCGCAGGGCACGGCGAAGGCGCGGAGGGAGTGACCCGGACATGCACGAGGCGGACGTCGCCATCATCGGAGCGGGGGCCGCGGGGCTGTCCCTGGCCCACCGCCTCTCCCGCCCCGCCCCCGGTGTGCGGCGCCCGTCCGTCGTCCTCGTGGACGCCCCGCCCGGACCGTTGCGTCCGCCCCGGCGCACGTGGTGCTTCTGGGAGAGCGGCCGCGGACCCTACGACGCCGCGGTCACCCGGTCGTGGCAGCGCCTGCGCGTGCACCGGCCCACGGGGGAGCCGATCGAGCACGACATCTCGCCCCTGCGCTACAAGATGATCCATTCGGACCACTTCGAGTCCCTGATCGAGCACGACCTCGACCGGAGCGGACAGGTCCGGCGCATCGAGGCGACCGTCGAGAGCGTCGAAGGACTCCCGCGGGGGGCGCGGATCGACGCCCGCACGGCGGACGGGCACCGCGAGTCGGTCCGGGCCCGCTGGGTGTTCGACTCCCGGCCGCTGGGCAGTCTGCCCGCGGCCCGTACGACGCTGCTCCAGCACTTCCACGGCTGGTTCGTCCGCACCGGCCGTCCTGTCTTCGACCCGGCCCGCGTGGAGTTCATGGACCTGCGCACGCCCCGGCCCACCAAGGGCCTCTCCTTCGGCTACGTCCTGCCCACCCGCCCGGACCAGGCCCTGGTGGAGTACACGGAGTTCTCGCCGACCGTCCTCTCCCCGGACGCGTACGACAAGGCGCTCCACCACTACACCGCCACCGTGCTCGGCCTGGACGACTTCGAGGTGACCGCCACCGAGACCGGGGTCATCCCGATGACCGACGCCAGGTTCGCCCGGCAGACGGGCGCGTCGGTCTTCCGTATCGGGGCGGCCGGCGGAGCCACCCGGCCCGCCACCGGCTACACCTTCGCCGGCGTGCAGCGCCAGACCGCGGCCGTCGCGGCAGCCCTGCGCCAAGGCCGGCGGCCCGTGCCCCCCTCGCCCCACTCGTCCCGCGCCCGCGCCATGGACGCGGTTTTGCTGCACGCCCTCGACAGCGGCCTGGTGGACGGCGCGGACTTCTTCGCGCGGCTGTTCACGAGGATCCCCATGACCCGGCTCCTGCGCTTCCTGGACGGCGGAACCCGCCCCCACGAAGAACTCGCCATTGGTCTGCGCACCCCCGTCCTGCCCATGCTGCGCGCCGCCGCGCAAGTGCCCCGGCTTCCCCGGCGCCCCTTCCCCGGACCCTGACCCGCGGTGCGGCCCGCGATCCCCGACTTCCCTACGACCCGTACCAGGAGGCAGCGTGACCGTGCTGCGTGACGCGGACCTGGCCGCCGCATTCGACCGTGCGGCGCACAGTTACGACACACTCGTGGCCGCCAACCCCGGCTATCACGGCCATCTGCGCCGCTCGGCGCGCCGGCTCGGCCTGCCCCACCCGGGCGCCGGGCTGCGCGTCCTGGACCTCGGCTGCGGGACCGGCGCGTCCACCGCCGCGCTCGCCCGGGTGCTGCCCGGCGCCGAGATCACGGCCGTGGACGCCTCCGCCGGGATGCTGGACCGTGCCATGGCCAAGTCGTGGCAGGGCAGGGTCAGGTTCGTGTGCGCCCCGGCGGAGGCCCTCGCCGAGGCGGGCGTGGACGGGCCCTTCGACGCGGTGTTCGCCGCCTACCTCTTCCGCAACGTCGCCGACCCCGACGCCGTGCTGGACGCCGTCCACGACCTGCTCGCCCCGCACGGCCGGCTCGCCGTGCACGAGTACACCCTCAGCGGGCGCCCGCTCGACCGTGCCGTCTGGAGCGCCGTGTGCCGCGGCCTGGTACTGCCCGTCGCCACCGCCCTCGGCGACGGCGACCTGTACCGCCATCTCTGGCGCAGCGTCGTCGACTTCGACACCGTCGACCGCTTCACGGACCGCGTCCGGAGCCGCGGGTTCGACCATGTACGCGCCCTCCCCCTGCCCGGCTGGCAGACCGGCATCACCCACACGATCGTGGCCCACCGCGGCGCCCGGCCCGGCAGGGTTGGACGGTGACCGCGACAACGGGGAGTCCCAGCCGGGGTCGGCGTGCCGTTCTCTTGCCTGGGCCGCCCGGGGAGAGCGGCGTCAGTGGGCGGACCGGCATGAGGTGCACGGCCGCGGCTCGCCGGGAGCGGACGGTCACGGCGACGACGGGGGGTACCGGCCGGGACCGGCATACCGCCTTCCTGCCCGCGCCGCCTGGGGAGAGGGGTGGGCAGGCCGGCATGACCTGCACGGCCGTGGCCCGCCGGAAGCAGACAGTGACTGCTGTCATGGTGAGCTCCGGCCAGGACCGGCATGCCGGGCTCCTGCCCACGCCGTCCGGACCGACCTTCGTGGGCCGGCAGACCGGCATCACCCACACGGCCGTGGCCCACCGCGCCACCCGACCCGTCGGGAGCGGACAGTGACTGCGACGACGGCAGCGCCTGCCGGGACCACCACGCCGTCCTCCTGCCCGCGTCGGCCGTGGCCCGCCGGGAGCGGACAGTGACCGCCGCGGCGGCGGCCCCCGGCCGGGACCGCCACGCCGTGCTCCTGCCTCCGCCGCCCGGAGCGACCCGGGTCGGCGGGCGGGCGCGCAGCACCGCCGTCGTCGGTGGCGGCATCGCCGGGCTCGCCGCCGCCACCGCGCTCGCCGAGCGCGGCGTCGACGTGACGCTCTACGAACGCGAGGCCTACCTCGGAGGCCGCGTGGGCGGCTGGAGCACCGCCCTGTCGGACGGCACCACCGCGACCATGAGCCGCGGCTTCCACGCCTTCTTCCGCCAGTACTACAACCTGCGCAGCCTGCTGAGCCGTACCGATTCCCCTCCGGGGCGCCTCACCGGCCTCCCCGACTACCCGCTGCGGCACCGCGAGGGACTGCACGACAGCTTCCGCGGAGTGCCGCGCACGCCACCGCTGAGCGCACTGGGCTTCGTCGCGCTGAGCCCCTCCTTCCGCTGGCGGGACCTGGTGCGCATGCGCCCGGCCGCGGCCCTTCCCCTGCTGGACGTCCGCGTCCCGGACGTCTACGACCGACTGGACGGTGTCAGCGCGCACGACTTCCTCGAGTCCCTGCGCTTCCCTCCGGCCGCACGTCACCTGGCCTTCGAGGTCTTCTCCCGCAGCTTCTTCGCCGACCCCCGCCACCTCTCGGCCGCCGAGATGGTCCTGATGTTCCACATCTACTTCCTCGGGAGTTCCGAGGGGCTTCTCTTCGACGTGCCCGACGACCCCTTCCCGACAGCCCTGTGGGACCCCCTCGCCAAACACCTGACCCGCCACGGCGTCGACCTGCGCCTGTCGACCTCCGTCGAGAACGTCTCGCCCACCACGGACGGCGCCTTCACCGTCGCCACGGACCGCGAGGAGGGGCCGTACGACACCGTCGTCCTCGCCCTCGACACCGGCGGCCTGCGCTCCCTGGTCGGCCGCTCGCCCCGGCTGGCCGACGCGGCCTGGCGTGAACGGGTCGGCAGACTGCGCACCGCCCCGCCCTTCCTCGTCTCCAGACTCTGGCTGGACCGCCCCGTCGACGCCGACCGGCCCGGGTTCCTGGGCACGGCCGGGTACGGCTCGCTGGACAACGTCAGCGTCCTGGAACGCTGGGAGCAGGAGGCCGCACGACGGTCCGCCCGCACCGGCGGTTCCGTGGTCGAACTCCACGGTTACGCGCTGCCGGAGAACGCCGACCCCGACGCGGAGGCCCGGCACCTGATCGCACAGCTGCGGACCGTCTACCCCGAGACCCGCGACGCGCGCGTCCTCGACGCCCGGCACGAATGGCGCCAGGACTGCCCCCTGTTCCCCGTCGGTGGATCCCGGGACCGCCCCGGCGTGCGCACCCCCCAGCCCGGCCTGGTGCTGGCAGGCGACCTGGTGCGCACGGACCTCCCGGTCGCCCTGATGGAACGCGCCGCCACCAGCGGCTTCCTCGCCGCCAACGCCCTCCTGCAGTCCTGGGCGGTACGGGGCCACCCGCTGTGGACCGTGCCCAACGGCGGCCGCAACCGCCTGCTCCGGGCCCTGGCGGGCGGCCACGCACGAGCCCGCGCGGGGTCCTGAGACGACCGGCGGAGGGGGTGTCAGGACGGGCGGATGCGACTTGAGAGACTGGCGGGTATGGACATCGCGAGCAGAAACCACGTGACCGTCACCGGCAACCCGCAGGGACCGACGGTGGTGCTGGCACACGGCTTCGGCTGTGACCAGAACATGTGGCGGCTGACGGTGCCCGCCCTGGTCGACGACTACCGCGTGGTGCTGTTCGACCACGTGGGTTCGGGCCGCTCGGACGCGTCCGCGTTCTCGGAGGAGCGGTACGCCTCTCTGGACGGGTACGCCAGGGACGTCGTCGAGGTGTGCGAGGCCCTCGAACTGCGCGACGCGGTGTTCGTGGGGCACTCGGTCAGCGCGATGATCGGCGTACTGGCGGCCGGGCTGGCTCCCGAGCGGATCGGCGCGCTGGTGATGGTGGCCCCGTCCCCGCGGTACATCGACGACGAGGGGTACCGAGGCGGGTTCAGCGCAGAGGACATCGACGAACTGCTGGCGTCGCTGGAGGCGAACTACCTCGGCTGGTCGGCGGCCATGGCCCCGGTGATCATGGGCAACGCCGATCGGCCCGAGCTGGGCGACGAGCTCAGGAACAGCTTCTGCACCACCGACCCGGACATGGCGCGCGTCTTCGCCCGGACCACGTTCCTGTCGGATTCCAGGGACGACCTCAAGGGCGTGAGCGTGCCGACGCTGGTGCTGGAATGCACCCAGGACGTGATCGCCCCCCGTGAGGTCGGAGCCTTCGTGCACCAGGCGATTCCCGGCTCGGCCCTGGTCACTCTCGAGGCCACCGGGCACTGCCCGCACCTGTCCGCGCCCGAGGCCACCAACCAGGCGATCGTCGACTTCCTCGCGAGCCTGTGATGATGTGCCGCGCCGACCAGCAGCCCGACCCGCAGGACGCCGACGCGGACGCCGATGCCGACCGGACCGCGGACGCGGCGTTCGCCGCACTGCTGGAGGACAGCGCCGAGGACCTCTACGAGAACGCCCCCTGCGGTTACCTCTCCACGCTGATGGACGGCACCATCGCGAAGATCAACGGCACCCTGCTGGACTGGCTCGGTCTGGAGCGGGAGGCGGTGGTCGGCCGGAAGCGGTTCACCGACCTGCTGACCGTCGGCGGGAAGCTGTACCACGAGACGCATTTCGCCCCACTGCTGCGTATGCAGAGCGAGATCAGCGGCATAGCGCTGGAGATGAAGCAGACCGGCGGCGGCCGGATACCCGTGCTGGTCTCGTCGGCCGTCAAACACGGCACCACCGGGCAGCCCCTGCTGATCCGCACCACGGTCTTCGACGCCCGGGACCGCCGCGCCTACGAAGAGGAACTCCTGCGCCGCCGGGAGGCGGCCGAGGAAGCACGCCGACAGGCGGAGGCCGACCGCGCACGGCTGCAGGAGGCGCTCGCCGTGCTCCAGCAGTCGCTGCTCCCGGACACCCTCCCGCCGGTACCCGGCGCGCAGACGGCCACCCACTACCACACGGCCTCCCCCGACCGGCTGGGCGGCGACTTCTACGACGTCTTCGCGCTCGACGGCCAACGCTTCGGCTTCTTCCTCGGCGACGTGTGCGGGAAGGGGCCCCAGGCCGCCGCACTCACCTCGCTGACCCGCTACACCCTGCGCGCCGCCGCCCTGCACGACCCCGATCCCGTCTCCGCCCTGACCACCCTCAACACGGTGCTCCACGAGCGTTACGCCGGCAGCGGCGACCCCCGTTACTGCACCGCGGTCTACGGCACCCTCGAACCCGACCCCGCGACCGGGCAGCTGGCCGTCCACCTCGCCGCGGGCGGCCACCCGCCGGCCATCGTGCTGCGCGCGGACGGCACAGCCGACTTCCTGCCCACTCCCGGCGGCCTTCTCGTCGGCATCCTGCCCTCAGCGCCCTTCACCGACGCCACAACCGTTCTCGGTCCCGGCGACACGCTTCTTCTCTACACAGACGGCCTCACCGAAGCCCGCACCGGCCAGGACCGTGCGGGTCTCTACGGCGACGAGGCGTTGCTCGCCTTCGTCACCGCTCACGCCGGCAAGCCACCGCATGCCGTCGTCCAGGCCCTCACCGGGCTCCTGGACAGCTTCGGTGACGGTCTCGACGACGACACCGCCCTGCTCGCCATCGGTGTCCCCGCCTCCGACCCACAGACGAGAGACGAACGATGAGCCCGCTGAAGATCACTCCCCGAGACGCCGCGACCGGTCCCGTTCTGGAGCTTTCCGGTGAACTCGACTACGCCAACGTCGCCGAACTGCACCAAGCGCTCGACGGCCTGGCCCTCCGGCCGGGCCGGTGCCTGGTCCTGGACATGAGCGGGCTGGAATTCTGCGACTCCAGCGGCATCACGGCTCTGATCGCCGCGCGCAGCAACGCGCAGACCGTCCGGGCGGACGTCGCCCTGGCGGCCGTACCGCCGAACATACTGCGCGTCCTGCGCATCGTCGGCCTGGACCAGATCTTCACCGTGCACCCGGACATCGAGAGCGCCACAAGACCCTGAGCCGGGACCCGGCTCCCTCCCGGGCGGTCAGGACAGGATCTCGATGTACCCGTCCGTGCCGTGCACGCGGATCCGCTGTCCGTCCCGGATCCGCCGGGTGGCCTGCTCCACGCCCACCACGGCCGGCAGGCCGTACTCCCGGGCGATCACCGCACCGTGGGTCATCAGGCCGCCCACCTCCGTCACCAGACCCGCGACGGCGACGAACAGCGGTGACCAGCTGGGGTCCGTGAAGGTCGTGACCAGGATGTCGCCCGCTTCGAGATCGGCGTCCGCCATGTCGAGGATGACGCGGGCCCGTCCCTCGACGGTCCCGGTGGAGACCGGCAGGCCGACCAGGGCGCCGTCCGGTACGTCGTCGCGCCGGTACGCCCCCGTCAGCGCCTCGCCGTCCGAGGTGAGGACCCGGGGCGGGGTGAGCGCCTGGTACGAGCGGAACGCGTCCTTGCGCTGCCGGACGAGCCGGTCGTCGACCCGCCGCGAGCGAACGACGTCGTGGAACTCCTCGATGGTGAGGTAGAAGACGTCCTCCTTGTCGGCGAGCACGCCCGCCTGCGCGAGGCGCTCGGCCTCCGCCATCAGGGCCTGCTTGTAGACGAAGTAGCGGCTGATGATGTCGTACTTCGGGTACTCCCGGTAGCCGATGAAGGTGCGGACCCGGTCGATCATGGCCTTGGCCTCGTCGGCCTTGCGCTCCCCGTCCGGCAGGGCCCGCAGCCGGGACAGCACGTCCTGTTCCTTCTTCCGCGCCTGCTCGAGCCCCTGCTCGAAGCGCCGCCGGGCCGCGCCCGGTTCGAAGTTCCGCACATTGTCGAGGATCACGGGAACGAGCGTGCTCGGGCGCTCGCTCCACCGCGGCCTGGTGATGTCGATCTCGCCGACGCAGCGCATGCCGTACCGGTCGAGGTAGGCCTGGATGGCGTCGTGTGCCTCGGTCCCGCCCGGAAGCTTCGCCAGCTCGTCGAGGAAGCCGTCGTCCTCGACGCCCTCCAGGAACCCGACCACCTCCGGATGCGGGCGGATCACGTCGGCGACGTCGAGCAGCGCGAGTCCCATCTCCGACGTGATGTTGCCGGGGGCGGACAGCGTGAGCGCGTCCGCCGCGTTCTTCTCGCCGAGCCACTCCTCCAGCTTGTCGTTGAGCCACCACGTGGCCTCCATGCCCGCCATGATCGCCTTGAAGTTCAGCGGATCGGTGAGGACGCGTTTGTGCTCCTCGAAGGCCGTCGGCAGGAAGTCGAACAGCTCCGGCCCGGTCTTCGTCCGGACGTCGCGCCGCAGGACGGCGAGGGACGCCTGACTGCGCTCGATCAGCCCGGTGACGACCGCCGGGTCGGTCTCGACCGGCTCGGGGGCCGCGCCGCCGCGCGGCCCGGCGGGAGGAGCGTCCGGGAGCGACGGGACGAAGTCCTCGCGGTCGAGGACGGTCTCCAGCGCGTCCCTGACCAACGGATCGCCTCTGCCCATGAGGTCCAGCAGGCCGGCCCGGCTCGTGGGCGCGGCCAGACGCTGGGTGACGTCGACGAACAGCCTCCCGCCGGCCTCGTGCATCCGCGCCATGGCCGTCTGCTGCCACATGGACAGGCCCAGCGGCCTCATGGGGTCGGTCATCATCTGCTGGTGTCCGACGGAGACGTAGACGTGGTTCTCCTGGTCGGAGCTCTCGGGGACGGGGAACAGCGTCGTGATCGGCCGGCTCTGCACGATGTGGAAGTCGTCGTCGGCCAGGCACCATTCGATGTCCTGCGGGCGGCCGAAGTGCGCTTCGATCCGTCGCCCGAGCTCCACGAGCCGGATCGCCTGCGCATCCGTCAGCGCCGGCTGCTCCTGGCGCTGCGCGTCGATCGACACCTCTCGCGTGCCTCCGGCCGGCAGGGCGTGCACCTCACGCTGCTTGGCGGAGATCGTCCTGGCGACGACCTCGCCGTGGCGCACCCTGAAGACGTCCGGGTTCACCAGCCCGGAGACCAGGGCCTCGCCGAGGCCGAAGCCGGCGTCCACGGTGGCGACCGTCCGGTCGCCCGAGACGGGGTCGGCCGTGAACAGGATGCCGGACGCGTGCGGGAACACCATCTGCTGCACCACGACGGCCATACGGACCGTACGGTCGTCGATGCCGTTGCGCCGGCGGTAGGTCACGGCTCGTTCGGTGAACAGTGACGCCCAGCACCGGCTGACGTGCTGCAGGATCGCCGCCGTACCGACGACGTTCAGGTAGGTGTCCTGCTGACCGGCGAACGAGGCCGTCGGCAGGTCCTCGGCCGTCGCGCTGGAGCGGACGGCGTACGCGGTCCGCTCCCCGGACCGGGCGAGCGCCCGGGTGATCGCCCCCACCAGATCGTCCGGGACGGCGATCTCCTCGATGGTCCGGCGGATCTCCGCGCTCAGCGTGCGGATCGCCTCCTGGTCGTCCGGACTCACGCGCGACAGCCGGTCCAGCTGTGCGTCGAGCGACGGTGACTGCGCCACGACCCGCCGGTAGGCGTCCGTCGTCACGCAGAAGCCCGCCGGTACGCGGATGCCCTCGATCCGGGACAGGCTGCCCAAGTGCGCCCCCTTGCCGCCGACGACGGCGATCTGACTCTCGTCGATCTCCCGAAGGTCCAGCACGTACCGCTCGGTCACGTTGTTCAACGACAACGTCGTTCCCCCATTTCCGCAGGTTGTAGCCTCGGCCGACGATTCTGCGCCCTGACCGGGGGCTTGCCGCAAGCCCCCCTCCGCGCTATAACTTGAAAAGAGGCAAGGAGAGTTATCTCCTTGCCTTTTGCTTTTGCCGTCCTCCGGAGCCGCCAGGTGCTTGGTCGCCGTCTCATCGGGTACCGCGTTTGAATGAGGGTGGTATCTGTATGGCGCAGCGATTACTGAAAGCGATGGGTGTGTGACTCGTCTCAGTGGCTCGGGGGACGACCAGTCGAGCGGACCGGGTGACGACCCACTCTCCGTCGCGCTGGAGGTCGCCGACGCCGTGGACGGTCTCGCGAATCTGTGGTCGGTGGCCGCCCAGGGAGCGAGCCTGAGGCTGTCGCCGCACCAACTGAGGGCTCTGCGGATCCTGGAGTCGGAGCCGGGTCTCAACCTCACCACTCTGGCGGAGAACATGGAGATCGGGCCGCCGACCGCCAGCAGGCTGTGCGACCGGCTGGAGGCGGCCGGGCTGCTGGAGCGTCTGCTGCACCCGCACCGGCGGCGTGAGGTGCAGCTCGTTCTCACCGGGCGCGGTCGGCATGTGCTGGACGAGGTGGACGCGCGCAGATCGCAGGCGCTCGCCGCGGTCCTCGCGGCCATGGAACCCGGCGAGCGGGCGGCGCTGAGCGGGGGGCTGCGGGCCTTTCTGACCGCTCAGAGCGACACCGGCACGGAGACCGGCGGCCCCGGACGCTGACGGGACGGTCAGCCCTGGCGGCCGTTCCAGTCGAGGCAGACCACGGCGGCGTCGGACAGCAGTTCCTTGCTGCCGAAGTGCTCGATCAGCCCGGCGACGACCGCGCGTGCCGTCTCGTGCGGCGCCGTCGAACGAGTGGCGCCGAGGACCTGGCGCAGGACCCGCTCGCCGAAGAGATCACCCGTCGCGGAGCGGGTGCCGTGGACACCGCTGCTGACCGCGATGAGCCGGTCGCCGGGCTCGACCTGGAAGGTCTGCTCCGTGTAGAGGGTCTCCTCGAACATGCCGAGCGGCAGCTGCGCCTCCAGCTCGACCCGCTCGGTACGGCCGCCGCGCTGCCGGAACAGTTGGGGGGAACCCGCGTCGACGGCCTGCACGAGGCCCGTGGCCAGCTCGAAGCGCAGCAGCAGGGTGGAGGCGTACGCCTTGCCGCCGTACTGGGAGTAGACGGCCTGGTCGGCGAGGCACGCCTGGTCGGCGAGGCCTATGTCGGCGCGGCGGGCGTTGCGCAGGGCGCCGGTCGTGAGGCCGGCGAGCAGGGAGGCGTCGATGCCCTGTCCCATTCCGTCGGTGATGCTGAGGAACAGGTGGTCGGCGCCGGTGGACCAGTCGAAGGTGTCGCCGCCGATGGAGTAGGCGGGTTCGAGGTGGGCGCCGATGACGTACTCCTCGCGGGCGCACCCCCGGCCGGGCAGGAGCTGCCACTGCATCTCGGCGGCGAGGGTCAGCCGACGGGTGCGGCGGGCCTGGAGGTAGAGGTCGGTGTCGCGGCCGGCGGTGGTGACCTCGTGGCCGAGTGTCGTGGCGAAGTCGCCGAGCTGGAGCACGGTGTGCGGGTCGACGGCCCCCGCGGGCAGCTGGACGGACAGGACGCCGAGACGGTCGCCGCGCACGGTGATGGGCAGATGGGCCAGGTTGCCGGCCGGGTCGTGAAGGATCTCCAGCACCGGCTTCTGGGTGAGGAAGGCGCTGCCCGCGGGCCCTTCCTTGGCGGAGACCGGGGGGCCGGTGTGCGGCAGGTGCGTCACCGGCTGCAGGACGTCCAGCCCGTAGTCGGCGAGGAGGAGTGTCACCTCCTGGGCGCCCACCCGGTCGGCGAGCAGACGGCGGGCGGTGGCGACCAGCGCGTGCGGCGCGGCCGCGCGGAGTTGGGCCTCCGCGGACGGCTGCGGTTCAGAGGCTTTCACGAAATCCACCCTCTCGCCTTGTGTTCTTCACGCTACCGCGAGCGGGCGAACGGTCAGGCGACTCGGTCATGGTGTGGCACAGCAGCAGGCAGACGTCGTCGTCCCGTTCGGAGTCGTACAGGAGGGGCTTGAGCAGGGCGTCGGCGGCCGCGTCCAAGTCCTGTTCCAGCTCCGGGGTGTTCAACGCCTCCAGGGCTCGGGCCAGACGCCCGATGCCGGGGTCGATGCCCTGCCCCCGGCGTTCGACCAGGCCGTCGGTGTAGAGGACCAGCGACGAGCCGGGGGCCAGGTCGGCCCGGTGATCCTTGTACACGTAGGGCAGCGGGATGCCCAGCATCACGCCGGGCTTGGCGTCCAGGACCCGTACGGTGCCGTCGGCGCCGCGCACGACGGCGGGCGGGTGGCCGGCCGAGGCCCACACCACCTCCGGCTCGCCCGGTCGGAAGCGGGCGATCAGCGCGGTGGCGTACAGCTCCGGCTGGAGGTGGCCGAGCATGCGGTGCAGCCGCGTGAGGATCTCGCCGGGCGTGGCGTTCTCGACCGCGTAGGCACGCAGGGCCGTGCGCAGCTGGCCCATGACGACGGCGGCGTGCAGCCCGTGGCCGGTGACATCCCCTATGACGGCCAGCACGCTGCCGTCGGGCTGGAGGAAGGCGTCGTACCAGTCGCCGCCGATGTTCATGCCCCAGGTGGCGGGAAGGTAGCGCGCGGCGAGCAGCAGGCCTGGCGGGGTCGGCAGGTCGGTGAGCTGGGCGCGCTGCAGGGCTTCGGCGGTGTTGCGGGACTGCTGGTAGCGGTGGGCGTGGTCCAGGGCGACGCCGACGCGGCGGGCCAGCTCGACCAGCATCACGGAGGTGTCCTTGTCGAAGCGGGGGCCTGGCGCGGTGAGGGTGAGGACGCCCAGCAGGCGCTGTGCGACGAGGGGGATGGCCAGCAGCGGCCGCTCGGGGGACAGGGCGGAGGGCGGGAGGTCGTCGACGCCGGGAAGGGTGCCGGGGTGGGCGGCGGCGTGCTGGGGGCGGCCCGTGCGGGCGGCGGCCACAGCGGCCGCCGAGTGCTCGCGGACGCGGTGCGCGGGCTCGTCGTCGTGGTCCTCGTACTCCTCCTCGTCGAAGAGCCAGACGTCGAGACGCTCCGCGTACTCCGGCACCAGCATGTCGGAGAGGCGGCGCAGGATGGCCGTATGGCTGAGGGACGACGTGATGGCGGCGCTGGCGTCACCGAGAAAGGTCAGCAGACGCCGGGCCCGTTCCGTCGCGGCGCGTGCGGTCCGCTCGGCTTCGAGGAGCTCGCGCTGGGCGCGGGCCGCGGCCTCCAGGTCGGCGTGCAGTGCCAGAACGCCCTGGTTGGTGTGGTGCAGTTCCTCCCGGTGCAGCCGGACCAGGTCCTCCTGCTCGTCGAGGAGGCTCAGCACCGCCGCGGTGTTCTCGTCCGCGGCCAGCAGGGCCTGCGACAGCGAGGTGGCGGCCCGGCGACTCTTTCGGGCGGGCTGGTGCGGCAGGGGGCAGGTGAGTGAGGGCGTTTCGTCCCGCGGGTCCGGCTCGCGGTCGCCGGCCGGGCTCAACGACGCCTCGAGACGGGCGGGCTGCCCGGTGGCGAACTGCCGGACGTGGAGCCGGAGTTCCCATTCACCGCCGCGGCTGAGGCAGTGGCGCAGTCGTGCCGTCAGCGCTGTCAGGAAGCGGACTCGTTCCAGCGTCGGCGCCTCGCCGTCGGTGGCGATGCGGTCGACGGCGGCACGGGCTCGGGCGGCGTCGGCGACCGACGCGATCTTCCAGACGTCAGGGGGTGGGGTCATGCGGGTCCGTCCGGGGTTCAGGGGCCAGTACGGCCACACTGGCGTCGTCGCGCAGGGGCCGGGCGGCGCTGCCGGCGTCCCTGAGGACGACCGCGGCCACCACGGCGGGGTCGTGGGCGCCGAGCAGGGGGTCGCCGGGGGGCACCCAGCGGCTGGGGAGTCCGTCGCTGTGCAGGACGAGCAGACTCTCCGGCGTCCAGACATTCTCGCGCAGGGGCACGGTGGCGGGGAAGTGGGCGCCGACGATGCCCGGATGGGAGATGAGGGGCTGCCACACGCCGGCGATGCGCAGCCTGGCGCCGATGTTGCCGACGCCGGCGAACGACAGCTGTTCGGTGTCCTCGTCGAGCTGGGCGACGCCGACGGCCGCGCCGCGCGTGGCCCGCAGCGCGGTGTGCAGCCGCCGCAGGATCTCGGCCGGCGGCAGCTCGGCGCACCGGCGCAGTTCCTCGACGGCGGCCGTGGACGCGTCGGCTGCCTTGTCCCCGTGGCCGAGCCCGTCCACCAGCATCAGCGTGACGCGTGGACCGGAGCGCACCCAGGTGAAGGCGTCTCCGGAGTGCTCGGCATGGGCGAGGGAGGTGGTGATGCCCCCGGCCCGGGTGCCGGTCCCGGGACGCGCCTCCCGTGGGTGCGGTCCGCCCGGCGCTCTCGCCGGGGTGATGCGTGCCACCGCGACGGTGCCCTGACCCGGTCTGCTGTGCAGGTCGAACTCGCCGGCGATGCGCCGGCAGGTGCCCAGGCCCGCACCGAGGGAGGAGGACGCGGTCGTGTGACCGTCCCGCATCGCCGCGGGGACGTTGTCGATGCCCGGTCCGTGGTCGATCGAGGCGATCTGCACACAGGACACGTCCTCGGCGAACGTGTCGGAGCGGGCCGCCAGGTTGACGAGGACACGGCCGCCCCCGGCGTGCTTGACGAGGTTGGTGCCCAACTCCGTGGCCACCAGCGCCGCGACGGCTGTGGCATGTGCGTCCAGCCCCGCCCGGGCGCAGGCGGCCTCGGCGGCGACCCGTACGTCCCGTACGCGGGTGCTGTCCTGGACCGGGATGTCCCACACCCTGCTCAAGGCGCACCTGTGCGGGGCGCGGGCAGTCCGGAGATCCAGTCGGTGATGGTGACGGTGGTGCCCTGCCCGGGGCGGGTGTCGAGAGCGAACTCCTTGACGAGCCGCTTGGCTCCGCTCAGCCCCATGCCCAGGCCGTTTCCGGTGGTGTAACCGTCGGTCATGGCGAGTTCGACGTCCCGGATGCCGGGGCCCGCGTCGACGAAGGACAGTCGCAGTCCGTGGTGGGCGCCTTCCGTCAGCACCGTCATCTCCATGTGTCCGCCGCCGCCGTGGACGAGGGCGTTGCGCGCCAGTTCGCTGGCCGCGGTCACCAGCTTCGTCTGCTGGACCAGGTTGAAGCCGAGGTCGGCAGCGGCCTGGCGCACCTGTTGGCGGACCCAGGCCAGGTCGGCGTCCGAGCCGATGGGCAGGCGCGTGGTCGAGGCGCTGGGGGCATGCATCATGCACCCTCTTCCAGGTGTGCGGTCGGAGCAGCCGAGGGTGCGCGGCCCAGCAGGGACAGGGCCCTCTCGACGTTCAGGGCCGTCCCCAGGCCGGGCAGGGTGAGCCCCATCTCGACCAGGGTGATGGCCACGGCCGGACGCATGCCGGCCAGGACGGTCCGCGCGGCCAGCAGGCGCGAGCTCGCGGCGATCTCGGCCAGGACGCGGCCGAGGAAGGAGTCGACGATCTCCACGCCGGAGATGTCGATCACGACACCGTTCACCGGCGTGGCACTGGAGGCGATCCGCTGGGAGATGTCCTGCTGGAGCTGTTCGGCCGCGCCGTCGTGCAGCTCGCCCTGCAGGGTGACCAGCAGGACGTCTCCCAGCGCCAGTACCGGCACCGGACCCGGGCCGGAGTGTGTGGCGACGAAGCCGGTCACCGCGGGCTCGCTCCCGTCGCCGGGCGTGGGGAGACGACGATGCCCTGCTGGGTGAGCGCGTACGCCAACGCGTCGGCGAGGCCGGCCCGCGTGATGATCGATCCGAGGTCGATGCCGAGGTGGACGATGGTCTGCGCGATGGCGGGACGGATGCCGGAGACGATGCACTCCGCGCCCATCAGCCGGGCCGCGGCGACCGTCTTCATCAGATGCTGGGCCACGAGCGAGTCCACCGTCGGCACGCCGGTGATGTCGAGGATCGCGTACGCCGCCCGCTGGTCCACGATGGCCTCAAGGAGGCTCTCCATCACGACCTGGCTGCGGGCGCTGTCCAGCGTCCCTATCAGGGGCACGGCGACCACGCCGTCCCACAGCTTGATGACCGGCGTGGCCACCTCCAGCAGCTGCTGACGCTGGCGGGCGATGAGTTCCTCGCCCGCGCTCACCGTCGTCTCCATGATCACCAGTCGGAGCGTGGCCGTCAGGACCGCCAGCGCCTGCGCGCACGCCTTTGCCCGCACGTCGTCGGCGCCCTGGAACTCGGTCCGCAGCAGCGCGGTCACCGGCTCGCGCAGATCCGCGACCTCGCCGGCGATCTGCACGGGCGTGTACCCGGCCCGGGCCCGAGCCGCGGCCATCCGGCCGAGCTGGTCCCGCACGGTGCCGAAACCCGGGGCGTCGACATCCTCCAGCCGCCCGGAGCGGGCCACGTCGGCCAGGGCGTCCACGACGGATTTACCCGCCTCGACCGCCTCGTCCCGGGAGACGGTGAAGACGGTGCGGAACAGGGCGGCGTCCGCCCAGCGCTGGGCGATCTGCTCACGGCGCCGCTCCAGGAAGGCGCCCAGCTCCTTCGCTGTGTCGGGGGCCGTGTCGTGCTCCGCCACCTGCATCGTCTCCCTGTCTGCGAGGCCTTCGGCTCGCCGAGCGGTCAGGCCATGTGGCAATTATTGCCGCATGGCAAACGTTAACGTGTGCGTGTACGGCGGACAACATGCCCTCCCCGCCGCCGGACAGGCGCGCGATCAGGCCGACGGTGTCCTGCCGTGCCAGTCCAGACAGACGACCAGTGCGTCGTCGTCCGGCATCGCCTCCCCGCGGTGGCCGGTCAGCTCCCGCAGGATGGCGCGCGGCACCTCGGCGGCGGGCAGCAGCCGTGTGGAGTGGATGGCCCGGGCGAGATCCGCCTCCCCGTACGCCTCGCCCCTGGGCGAGGCGACGGCATGGACTCCGTCACTGACGAAGATGAGCCGGTCGCCGGGCTCGGCCTGGAAGTCCTGCGCGATGTAGTCGGTCTCCTCGAACATCCCCAGCGGAAGCTGGGCGTCGAAGTCGACACGTTCCACGGTGCCGCCGCGCAGCCGCAGCAGCTGGGGGGAGCCGGCGTCCACGACGCTCGCCCGGCCGGTCGCCAGGTCGAAGTCGAACATCAGGACGGACAAGTAGCAGTGCCCACGGTAGTGGGCGTAGACGGCCTGGTCGGCCAGGGCCGCCTGGTCGGCGAGGGACAGCCCGGCGCGCCGGGCGTTGCGCAGCGCGTTGATGGCCAGACTCGTGAGCAGGGACGCCTCTATGCCCTCGCCCATGCCGTTGGTGACGTACAGCATCAGGTGGTCGGCGGTCGCGGACCAGTCGAAGTTGTCGCCGAAGATCGCGTAGGCCGGCTCCAGCTGGGCCCCCAGCTCGTACTCGGGACGGGAGCAGGCGCGGCCGGGCAGCAGTTGCCACTGCATCTCGGCGGCCAGGGTCAGCCGGTCCTTGCGCCGCGCCTGGAGGTACAGGTCGGTGTCGCGCTCCGCCACGACCAGCTCGTGCCCCAGTACGCCGGCGACGTCGGCCAGTTCGGACTCCCACCGCCGCGTGGTGTCGCCGTCGGGCAGGGTCACGGACAGCACGCCGAGCCGGTCGCCGCGCACACTGACCGGCAGATGCAGACGGGGTCGCCCGTCGGGCCCCTCCTCCCGGTACGGCTTCTGCGAACCGAAGGCCCGGCCGGCCGGGCTGCTGTGCACCGACACCGGCTCCAGCGTGTGCGGCAGCACCGACACCGGCTGGAGCACGCGCAGGCTGTAGTCGGCCATGAACAGCTCGACGTCCTCCGCGCCGTACTGCTCGATCAGTACGGCGCGGATGGCGTCGAGCAACTCGTGGGGGGCCGCTGTGCGCAGAGCGCGTTCAGCGGCCAGAAATCTCTTCATGAGGGAAAAAACACCTGTCCTTCGCCGGACGACGTACGGGTCTCACTCACTGGGCCGCTCGGTGCGACCGTTCCGGTTCTGTGCGGTCGGCGGGCGCCTAGTACGCTGACAGGCATCCCAGTGCCTGCGAGAGTGTGATCGTGACTGCCTTCCGCCGCCGCTCAGAGCCTGATGAGGTCGCCCGTGTGACCACCACGGCCGTCGAGCTGCTGGAGGTCGTGTGGGGCCGGGCCTCGACCACGCCGACCTCCGCGTCGCAGCTTCGGGTGCTGCACATCCTCGAGCACCACGACGGCATCAACCTGCGCACCCTCGCAGAGTCCCTGGCCTCGACCCCGCCGTCCACCAGTCGGCTGTGCGACCGGCTGGTGGCGGCCGGGTTCGTCGAGCGGGTCGTGTGCGAGGCGAACAGACGTGAGGTGCGGCTGCACCTCAGTGGCCGGGGCCGCGCGTTCCTCGTCGACCTGCGCGCCCGCAGGGAGAGGGAGCTGCGGACCGTGCTGGCGGACATGCCTGCCGCCAAGCGGGTCGCGCTGCTGGAAGGGCTGGAGGCCTTCTGTGCCACCGCGGCGGCGCAGACGCACGGCGACGCGGCGGGCTCCGGCAGTCGGACAGCCTGACGCGCCGATCGGATTGTCGGCGTCTTCGTCACCTCTCGACACGCGTGACCAGCACACGGAGTGGTCTCCGCCCACCGGAACATTCAAGGTCCTTCCCCATACGTCCGACACGGTTACTGTGTTGCTTGCCGGCTTTTGTTGTCAAACGGCAACAGTGCGTCTGACGCCCTTACCTGAACTCGGTTACCCCGTCGCGCCGACTTGTTCGGGGGGTGTGCCGTATGTCTCTCGATTGAGGGACGCTGCGCATGCGCGGAGTCATCCGGGGAAGAGGAATGGATTTCGCCTTGATTCCCGCTTTGATTTTTCCGCTGCTCAACCGAAGCGCAGGATGCGCGGGGCGAAGGTGCCTTCGGGGCCGTCGGCGCGGCCGACCGACCACACCGTCTCCGTGCCCGGTACGGGCGCCGGCCGCAGCGTTCGGGAGTCTCCCTCTCCGGCCACCGCGGGTTCGCTGTACTCGGTGAACGACTGCCCGTTCCAGGCGAGGAAGTCCGGCCCGGGGACGAGGGGCGGGGTGCTGCCCGGCGGGCCCCACTTCTGCGACCGGGCCACCGAGACCCAGGCCAGCCGGCCCGACGGGGAGGCGGTGAGCGAACTGACCGAGCCGAAGTCGGCGGGCACGGTCACCCGGCTCCACGTCTGTCCGTCGAAGCGGACCAGCAGCGGGGGGATCGGCCTCCCCGGGGGACCGCCGACGAACCCGGCCGTGCCGCCCGCCCACACCTCGGTCGCAGAGACCGCCAGCACACTGCCCACGGCCGACCGCGGGAAGCCGTCCACGATCGTCTGCTGCCACGCCTGCCCGTTCCAGTGGGAGACGGTCGCACCCGAGTCGGTGGCGCCCGCGGCCCAGACGTCGTCGGCGGCCCTGATGTGCAGGCCGTACACCGATCCCGGCGGCACCGGCACGTCCTGCCAGCGGTTCCCGTCCCGGCGCAGCAGTGCCTGGGCGCCGTCCCGCGACCCGATCAGCCAGGTCTCACCGCCTCCGGCGACGACTTGCGTCAGCGCCGCACCGGACGGCGGCCGGCGCTCGGACCACGCGGTGCCGTCGAAGCGGAGCAGCCGGGTGCCGCCCGCCGCGTCGCGGCCCACCGCCCAGACAGCGGCGGGTGAGGTCGCGGCGACGGACAGCAGTTCACCCTGCCAACTGACCCCGGGCAGGCTCTGGTCGTGCCACTCGGTTCCGTCCCAGCGCAGCACCAGCGGGAAGCCCGGCGCCTCGCGACCCACGGCGTCGGCGCCCACCGCCCACGCCCGGTCCGGGCCGAACGCCACGGCCTCGTTGAGCGCGGCCTGGGGGCGTACCCGGTCCGGGACCGGAACGTGGTGCCAGGACAGGGGTTCCGTCGCGGCCCTCGCTGTCGTCAGGGCGGTGAGGAGGGTCATGACGACAGCGAGGGCCGCGACGAGAAGTCTGCGTGCCATGGTCCTGCGTGCCATGGTCAGCCTCCCAGCCGCTCACTCATCAGGTTCGGTTTCGAGCCGTAGATCTCGACCGTTCCGAAGGACAGCAGGGCCACCCCGGCCCTCGCCAGCGCACGCGGTTTGACGTCGATCGCGTTCGTGCGCTCCGGGCCGTAGGAGAAGGTGGTGCGGGGTCCGTCCACCCGCGCGTACTTCGACTGGAACGCGCGGTCGCCGCGCACCGGGAGCCACAGCGCGCCGTCCGGGCCGCGCACCATGGCCTCGGTGGAGGTGTCGCCCAGCGGCGGGTAGGCGGTGTGCCAGGTGTGCCCGTCGAAGGTCATCAGGTAGGTGCGGGCCGCGCCGTCGGTGTACTGGCTGCCGCCGATCGTGATCCGGCCGGACGGTTCGAGCAGGAGGGTGTGCACATTGCTGTTCGGCGGCAGTGGCACCTTCGCGTCCCGCCACGCCGTGCCGTCCCAGCGCAGGACACTCGTCCCGGTGCTGGTGTCCGCCCAGGCCCAGGCATCGGTGGCGGTCCGGGCGCTGATCCCCATCAGGTACAGCACGCCGTCCGGGGTGGCCTGCGTGGTCCAGCGGGAGCCGTTGTAGTGCAGCACCTTCAGCCCGGTGTCGTCCTCACCGACCACCCACGCGGCCCCCGGCACCGCGGCGAAGTCCTGGTAGGTCCACAGGGTCTGCGGCAGCGGGACGGCACTCCATCCTCCCGCCGACCGGCGCAGGAGCTCCCCCGCGCCCGCGCGGTTGTGGAGTATCCACACCTCCGTACCGACGAACTGCACCTTGCCGAGCCAGCCCGGCTCGCCGGAGCCGGGGAAGGAGGTGTCCCGGCTCCACGCCGTGCCGTTCCAGCGGTACAGCATCGGCCGCAGTCCGTCGGTGGCCTGCTCGTAGCCGGTCGCCCACGCCTCACCCGGCCCGCGCGCGGCGAGGTCGGACACCGTCACGGGCGGGGCCGCCGCCGGCACCGGCAGCGCCGACCAGCTCGGCGTCGCCGGGTCCGGTGTCACGGCCGCAGCCGGGGACACCACCGAGGCACAGGCGATCACAAGACAGACGACGACCGCACGGAGACCGTTCACGAGACCTCCCAGAGCGCGCTGGCCGCACAGGCTATTGGCCGTCACGGGCCCGTGGACAGACGGCATCCGGCCGATCGTGGCCCCTGGGACAGGGTTCGTCGGGCGGGCAGTCGGAACAACCGCGCGTCCGTCTCGCCGTAGCCGTTGTCACCGGGTGTCCGTACGGACGCGAGCCGTGGTTCGCGTCCCTCTCGGCGCCCGTCTCACGCGGAGGTGGGGGTCGTCGCCCGGCCTGACGTCGGCTCCAGGCGGACGACGATGCCCTTCGACGTGGGCTGGTTGCTGATGTCGGCGACGCTGTCCAGCGGCACCAGGATGTTGGTCTCGGGGTAGTAGGCGGCGGCGGAGCCCTGCGCGGCGGGGTAGGGGACGACCTCGAAGTTCTGGGCGCGGCGCTCGGTGCCGTCCGCCCAGACGCTCACGAGGTCGACCTGGTCGCCCTGGGCGAGGCCGAGCCCGGGGAGGTCGGCCGGGTTGACGAGCACGACGTGGCGGCTGCCGTGGATGCCACGGTAGCGGTCGTCGAGCGAGTAGGGAATGGTGTTCCACTGGTCGTGCGAACGCAGGGTCTGCAACAGCAGATGTCCCTCGGGCGCCTTCGGGACCACCCGCTCGTTGCGGGTGAACAGCGCTTTGCCGACCGACGTGTTGAACACGCCCTCGTTGACCGGGTTGGGCAGCTGGAAACCACCGGGTCGCGTCACCCGCGCGTTGAAGTCGTGGAATCCCGGCACGATACGGGAGATGTGGTCACGGATCGTGCCGTAGTCCCCCTCGAACCGGTCCCAGGGGATGTCCGGCTTGCCGCCCAGGGTGCGGCGGGCGAGCCGGCACAGGATCGCGACTTCGCTGAGCAGCAGGTGCGAAGCCGGTTCGAGGCGGCCCTGGGAGGTGTGCACCTCGCTCATCGAGTTCTCCACGGTGACGAACTGCTCGCCGTCGGCCTGGACGTCCCGTTCGGTACGGCCGAGCGTCGGCAGGATCAGCGCCGTGTCACCGCACACGGTGTGCGACCGGTTCAGCTTGGTCGAGATGTGGGCGGTCAGCCGGCACGAACGCATCGCCTCCTCGGTCACCTCGCTGTCGGGAGCGGCACGCACGAAGTTGCCGGCCAGGGCGAGGAACACCTTGACGCGGCCCTCGCGCATCGCCTTGATCGCGTTCACCGAGTCGAGCCCGTGCGGGCGCGGCGGGTCGAAGCCGAACTCCTCCTGCAGCGCGTCGAGGAACGAGTCCGGCATCTGCTCCCAGATGCCCATGGTGCGGTCGCCCTGGACGTTGCTGTGCCCGCGCACCGGGCAGACACCGGTGCCGGCCCGCCCCAGGTTGCCGCGCAGCATCATGAAGTTGACGATCTCCCGGATGGTGGGCACGCCGTGCTTGTGCTGGGTGATGCCCATCGCCCAGCAGACGACGACGCGTTCACTGCGCAGGACCTCGTCGTGGACCTTCTCGATCTCCTCGCGGGTCAGTCCGGTCGCCGCGCGCACGTCGTCCCAGTCGACGGTGCGGGCGTGCTGGGCGAACTCCTCGAAGCCGGCCGTGTGCGCGTCGATGAAGTCGTGGTCCAGGACGGTGCCGGGCCGGGCGTCCTCGGCTTCCAGCAGCAGACGGTTGAGGGCCTGGAAGAGGGCGAGGTCACCGCCGGGCTTGATGTGCAGGAAACGGTCGGCGATCTGGGTGCCGCGGCCCACGACCCCGCGTGCTTTCTGCGGGTTCTTGAAGCGCCGCAGCCCCGCCTCGGGCAGCGGGTTGACCGCCACGATGCGGGCGCCGTTGCGCTTGGCCTCCTCCAGGGCGGAGAGCTGGCGCGGATGGTTGGTGCCGGGGTTCTGTCCGACCAGGAAGATCAGGTCGGCGTGGTGGAGGTCGTCGAGGGTGACGGTGCCCTTGCCGGTGCCGAGTGTGTCGCTCAGGGCGAAGCCGCTGGACTCGTGGCACATGTTGCTGCAGTCGGGCAGGTTGTTGGTGCCGTAGGCGCGGGCGAAGAGCTGGAGGAGGAAGGCGGCCTCGTTGCTGGCCCGCCCCGAGGTGTAGAAGACGGCCTCGTCGGGGGAGGAGAGCGAGGTCAGTTCCCCGGCGAGCACGCCCAGGGCGTCGTTCCAGCTGATGGGCTCGTAGTGGTCGGAGCCCTGCCGCTTGATCATCGGCTCGGTGAGCCGGCCCTGCTGGTTGAGCCACATGTCGGAGCGCCCGGCGAGGTCGGAGACGCTGTGCCGGCGGAAGAAGTCGGCGGTGATCCGGCGCTTGGTGGCCTCGTCGTTGATGTGCTTGGCGCCGTTCTCGCAGTACTCGTTGCGGTGGCGCTGCCCCGGGGCCGGATCCGCCCAGGCGCAGCCGGGACAGTCGATCCCGCCCACCTGGTTCATGGCCAGCAGGTCCACGCCGGTCCTGCGCGGAGACGTCTGCTCCAGGGAGTACTCCAGCGCGTGCACGACCGCGGGGACCCCGGCCGCCCACTTCTTCGGCGGTGTCACGGAGACGGTGGTCTCCGGCTCCTCACCGGGCGGGTTCTGCATCGCATCGCCTTTCTCTTGCCGCGACTCGCTCGCCGCGGTGTCCTGCCGCGTCCGGTACGCAGGTCAGCCGACGGGCCACTGGGCCACCCGGCTCCTCGGCGGTTCCGGGTGGTCGTGCTGTACGCGGCCGTTGCGAATGGTGCCGCGCCAGGCCCCGCCCTCCTGGCCCAGCCCCTCGATGAACTGCTTGAAGTTCTGGAGTTCGCGGCGCACCAACCGGGTGGTCACCTGCGTGACCTTGGACGACCCGGTGAGCCGTTTCGCGACTCCGCGTGGCTCCAGGAGCATCCGGACGGTGATGGCCGTGCCGCCCGAGTCGGTCGGCCTGAACTCCACCTCGCCCTGGTGGGAGGGGCGCTGCTCCAGGGCGCGCCAGGCCAGGTAGGCGTCCGGGTCCTGCTCCACGATCTCCACCGCGAAGCGACGCCGCAGCGGCCCGTAGCCGATGGTCCAGGCGGTCACGGTGGGCCTGACCTGCTCCACGCCGTGCACCACGCCGGAGAACCGGGGGAAGGTCTTGAACTGCGTCCACTGGTTGTACGCCGTCCGCACCGGCACCGCGACCTCGACCGTCTCCTCGACGTGCCGCCGCCGTAGCGGCCGACGGCGCGTGACGCCGTCGCTGTCGGGCCGCATCCCCGGGGTGTTCGGGACGGCCTGCCGGGAGTCGTGTTCACGCGCCATCGTGGCCTCTCCTCCGGTGCGGGTGCCGGGGCGTCGCGCCCCCGGCCCCCTTCGTGCGTCGGGCTTCTCTCCCGGTTCCCCCATCGCGGTTTTCGATTCGTCCCCGCGCGATCGGCTTCCCGCGCGGTCTCGGCGGCGGGATCCCTCAATACCCGTACGGGTCGCGGAGGCCGTCCTGCGAAGGGGGCCGGCCACGGCGGCCGGCCGGCCTGGGAGGGCTGTGCCGCTGGGCCGTCCGCGCGGCGCGGGGCGGGCGGGGAAGCCGGGCCCGATGGCGTACGGCTGCTGCGCGTCCCGCGGGTGGGGCGGCACCACGGCACCGGGCCCGGTCCTTCGACCTGTACCGGGCGTCCCCGGTGCAGTGCGGTGGCAGGGGCTTCGCCGACGCCGTAGGGGGCCTGCGGTCTCTCGCCGTCGACGCGGCCCGCCGCGTGGGACGGCCGCTCTCGCCGTGAGCGGTCTCCCGCGCCACCTGGGTCACCAGGCACTGAACGCCGCAGGCGTAAGGGGCCCGTCAAAGTGCCGGGGTCCGCCGTAAGGGAGCCGTCAACGGCGGCGGCGGCCGGGCGTGGGCGAGGTTTGCTCTACCTGTCCGTCTTCTCTTCCGAACCTCTTCCAGGAGTTCGTGATGGCCGATCTGGCCTTCGTCGTCACCACCGTCGCGGTCTTCGCACTGGTGGCCTTCGTCGCCAAGGGGGTGACGAAGCTGTGACCGCCGAGAACATCGTCGGCCTGACGGTCGCCGTCGCCCTGCTGGGCTATCTCGTCCTCGCGCTGATCTTCCCCGAGAGGTTCTGAACCACGACATGGGTCCCGTACTCGCCGGCGTCCTCCAGCTGACCGCCCTCATAGGCGCGCTGGCTCTCGCCCACGTCCCTCTCGGCACCTACATGGCCAAGGTCTACTCCGCCGACCGGCACTGGCGGATCGAGAAGTGGATCTACAGGTGTGTCGGCGCCGACCCCGACACGCAGATGCGCTGGCCCGCCTACCTGCGCGGTGTCCTCGCCTTCTCTGCCGTGTCGGTTCTCTTCCTCTACGTCCTCCAGCGGCTCCAGGGCATGCTGCCGCTGTCGCTCGGTTTCAAGGCGATCGATCCGGACCAGGCGTTCAACACCGCGGTCTCGTTCGTGACCAACACCAACTGGCAGTCGTACTACGGCGAACAGGCCATGGGCCATGTCGTGCAGACCGCCGGTCTGGCCGTGCAGAACTTCGTCTCGGCGGCCGTCGGCATGGCCGTCGCGGTGGCGCTGGTGCGCGGGTTCGCGCGATCCCGCACCGGAGAGCTGGGCAACTTCTGGGCGGACATGGTGCGCGGTGTCACGCGCGTCCTGCTTCCGGGCGCGTTCGCCGCGGCGATCGTGCTGGTCGCCTGCGGGGTGATTCAGAACTTCTCCGGGATCCATGAGGTGGGCCAGTTCATGGGCGGCTCGCAGCAGTGGAACGGGGGCGCTGTCGCCTCGCAGGAGGCCGTCAAGGAGCTGGGCACCAACGGTGGCGGGTACTTCAACGCCAACTCGGCGCACCCGTTCGAGAATCCGACGCCCTTCACCAACCTCTTCGAGATCTTCCTGCTGCTGGTGATCCCGTTCTCCCTGACCCGCACGTTCGGGGTCATGGTCGGCTCGGTCAGACAGGGCTACGCGATCCTCGCGACGATGGCCGCCCTCTGGGTCGGCTTCGTCGCCCTGATGATGTGGACCGAGTTCGCCCACCACGGACCGGCGTTGCAGCTCGCCGGCGGGGCGATGGAGGGCAAGGAGGTCCGCTTCGGCGTCGGTTCCTCGTCGATCTTCGCGGTGTCCACGACCCTGACGTCGACCGGTGCCGTGGACTCCTTCCACTCCTCCTTCACCGGGCTCGGCGGCGGCATCACCCTGCTCGGCATGATGCTGGGCGAGATCGCGCCCGGCGGCACCGGCTCCGGGCTCTACGGCATGCTGGTCATGGCGATCATCGCGGTGTTCATCGCCGGTCTCATGGTCGGCCGTACACCCGAGTACCTGGGCAGGAAGATCGGTACCCGCGAGATCAAGCTCGCCGCCTGCTACATCCTCGTCACCCCGGCGCTGGTCCTCGTCTTCACCGCCGCGGCGATGGCGCTGCCCACTCCCGCCCACTCGATGACCAACAGCGGGGCGCACGGGTTCTCCGAGATCCTCTACGCCTACACGTCGGCCGCCAACAACAACGGCTCGGCCTTCGCCGGACTGAACGCGGACACCCACTGGTTCAACACCACCCTGGGCCTGGCCATGGTCCTCGGCCGCTTCCTGCCCATGGTGTTCGTGCTGGCGCTGGCCGGCTCGCTCGCGGAGCAGCGGCCGGTGCCGGTGACAGCGGGCACCCTGCGCACCGAAAAGCCGCTGTTCACCGGGCTGTTGGTGGGCGCGATCCTCATCATCACCGGTCTCACGTACTTCCCGGCGCTCGCGCTGGGCCCGCTGGCCGAGGGGCTGGCGTCATGACCACGCGCACAAAGGTCCCTCGTGACGAAAGCGAAGAGATGTCCCCCACCACTGCGACCCGGGCGCCGCACAGTGACGCACCCACCCGGCACCCGTCCCCCGAGAACCGTGTCGGCGGGGGCCTCTTCGACCCCGGGCAGCTGCTGAAGTCGCTGCCGGACGCCTTCCGCAAGCTCGATCCGCGGGTGCTGGTCAAGTCGCCCGTGATGTTCGTGGTGTGGGTCGGTTCCGTCCTGACCACCGTCTTCTCCTTCAAGGACCCCGGCGACTGGTTCGGCTGGACCATCAGCGCCTGGCTGTGGCTGACGGTCGTCTTCGCCAACCTGGCGGAGGCGGTCGCCGAGGGCCGGGGCAAGGCGCAGGCCGACACCCTGCGCAGGGCCAAGAGCGACACGATGGCTCGACGGCTCGACGGGTCTGTCGAAGAGCGGGTCCCCGGCACCGAGTTGAGGATCGGGGACCTGGTGGTCTGCGAGGCCGGCGATGTCGTTCCCGGCGACGGTGACGTCGTCGAGGGCGTCGCGTCGGTCGACGAGTCGGCGATCACCGGTGAGTCGGCACCCGTCATCCGCGAGTCGGGCGGCGACCGAAGTGCCGTGACCGGCGGGACGAAGGTCCTCTCCGACCGGATCGTCATCAGGATCACCACGAAGCCGGGTGAGACCTTCATCGACCGGATGATCAACCTGGTCGAGGGCGCGGCCCGGCAGAAGACGCCGAACGAGATCGCCCTGAACATCCTGCTGGCCTCGCTGACGATCGTCTTCCTGCTGGCTGTGGCCACCCTGCCGCCGCTCGCCGACTACGCGGGCACGCACCTCACGATGGTCGTGCTGATCGCCCTGCTCGTGTGCCTCATCCCCACGACGATCGGCGCGCTGCTCTCCGCGATCGGCATCGCGGGCATGGACCGGCTCGTCCAGCGCAACGTCCTGGCGATGTCCGGCCGGGCGGTCGAGGCCGCCGGGGACGTCTCCACCCTGCTGCTCGACAAGACCGGCACCATCACCCTCGGCAACCGCCAGGCCGCGGAGTTCGTGCCGGTCAAGGGCGCCACCGAGGCCGAGGTCGCTGACGCGGCCCAACTGTCGTCGCTGGCCGACGAGACACCCGAAGGCCGTTCCGTCGTCGTACTGGCGAAGGAGAGGTACGGACTGCGTGAGCGCCACCAGGGCGAGTTGGCCGGAGCCGAGTGGATCGCCTTCACCGCGCAGACCCGGATGTCCGGCGTGGACGTCGACGGCAGGAGGGTCCGCAAGGGCGCGGCCGGTTCGGTCGTCGCCTGGGTGAAGGAGCGGGGCGGCACGGTCGCCGAGGACGCCGCGACCCTCTCCGACCGGATCTCCGAGGCCGGTGGCACACCGCTGCTGGTGGCCGTCGAGGACGAGCGGGGGGCCCGGCTCCTCGGAGTGGTCCACCTCAAGGACGTGGTCAAGCAGGGGATGCGGGAGCGGTTCGAGGAGCTGCGCCGCATGGGCATCAGGACCGTCATGATCACGGGTGACAATCCGCTGACGGCCAAGGCAATAGCCGAGGAGGCGGGCGTCGACGACTTCCTCGCGGAGGCCACCCCCGAGGACAAGATGGCCCTCATCAGGCGGGAACAGGCGGGCGGCAAGCTGGTCGCGATGACCGGTGACGGCACCAACGACGCCCCGGCCCTGGCCCAGGCGGACGTCGGCGTCGCGATGAACACGGGGACGTCGGCCGCCAAGGAGGCCGGCAACATGGTCGACCTCGACTCCAATCCGACCAAGCTGATCGAGATCGTCGGGATCGGCAAGCAACTCCTCATCACCCGGGGCGCGTTGACGACGTTCTCCATCGCCAACGACGTGGCGAAGTACTTCGCGATCATCCCGGCGCTGTTCGCGGCGGTCTACCCGGGCCTGGACAGGCTGAACATCATGCGCCTGTCCTCACCCGACTCGGCGATCCTGTCCGCCGTCGTCTTCAACGCGCTGATCATCATCGCGCTGGTGCCGCTTGCTCTGAAGGGCGTGCGATACCGGCCGGTGAGCGCGGACAAGCTGCTCCGCCGCAACCTCGGGATCTACGGCATCGGCGGCCTGGTCGCGCCCTTCGTCGGCATCAAGATCATCGACCTGCTCGTCTCGCTCATTCCCGGGATCGGCTGAAGGACATGAACAACTCCTTTGTGAACACCGCCCGTCTGCTCGGCGCGGGCCTGCGGGCACTGCTGGTGTTGACCGTGCTCACCGGCGTCCTCTATCCGCTGGCCGTGACAGGTGTGGCCCAGGCGTTCTTCCCCACCAAGGCCAACGGCTCGCAGATCAAGGCGGACGGCAAGGTCGTCGGCTCCTCCCTCATCGGCCAACAGGGCTACGGCCTGGACTACTTCCAGCCCCGGCTGGCCAACGGACTGGGCGAGAACTCGGTCAACAAGCAGTACGCACTGATCCTCTCCGGCGCCACCAACCGCTCCGCCGACAACCCCCAACTCGTCAAGTGGGTGCAGGAGGCCAAGGCCAGGGTCGTCAAGGACAACTCCACCGCCGACTACAAGGTCAGGCCCTCCCAGGTGCCCGCTGACGCGGTCACCTCCTCGGGCTCCGGCCTCGACCCGGACATCTCCCGGGCCTACGCGGAGATCCAGGTCCGCCGGGTCGCCGAACGCAACGGTCTAGCCGTCGCGCAGGTCGAGAAGCTGGTCGAGGAGCACACGTCCGGCCGCACGCTCGGCTTCATCGGCGAGCCCCGTGTCAACGTCCTCGAACTCAACATCGCCGTGAGGGAACTCGTGGCGAGGACCTGACGGCGTAAGGAGGCGCACCGGCGGTGGCGGTCCGGGAGACCCCGGACCGCCGACTCCCACGACCGGGTCGGATCACCTGACCGATGCTCAGCGCGTCGCGCCGCGTGTCCAGCGGCGCCGCGGGGCGAACGCCGTGGTCGTGGCAACAGCGGTGGCCAGGCCGGCGCCGAGGGTGATCGGCAGTGCCGGTGAGGTGCTGCCGGTGTCGGCGGCGTTCTGCGCCTTGAGGTCCGCGACGCAGGGCGCGTACGGGACCTTGACTCGGCAGTTCATCAGCGGTGCCCTGGCCCGCGTTCGTCGGCTCATGGCCGTTTCGCGTGGGCCTCCGACCGTCGGACGGAGGCGGGGGTGGCGTCGGTGCGGGATTCCAGTGCGTGCAGGACGGCCACCATGTCCTCGGCGCCGTGGCCCTGTTCGACGGCCTCGCCGTACAGGGCGTGGCAGGCGTCGAGGAGCGGGGAGGCCAGGCCGGCCTTGCGGGCGGCCTCGGCGATCAGACGGTTGTTCTCCAGGACGTTGGTGGCGGCGGCCTGCACGGTGAAGTCGCGGGTCAGCAGCTTGGGCCCCTTCACCCGCGAGACGGCACTGGCCATCGGGCCCGCGTCCAGGACGTCCCGCAGCAGGCGCTGGTCGAGTCCGTGCCGGTCGGCGAAGTGGAACGCCTCGGCCAGCCCGGTGACGAGGGTGATCAGGAACAGGTTCACCGAGAACTTCATCAGCAGCGCTCCGGGGACCGCACCGCAGTCGAACGTCTCCCGGCACATGGCGGCCAGCAGAGGGCGCACGGCGGCGACGGCGGCGTCGTCACCCGCCGTCATGCCCACCAGCTCGGCCCGCTCGGCCGGGATGCGGGAGCCGGAGACGGGAGCCTCGACATACCGTCCGCCCGCCGCCCGGACGGCATCCTGCAAACCGGCCGAGTACTCGGCCGAGGTCGTGCCCATGTGGACGACGGTCCGTCCGGCCACGAGATCGGCGAAGTCCGGGGTGCCGCGCCCCAGGACGGCGTCCACGGCAGCCTCGTCGGCCAGCATGAGGATCACGGTTCCGGCCCGGTCGAAGACCTTGGCAGGGCGCGCGGCGACCTCGGCTCCGGCGGCGCGCAGGGCCTCGCACCGGTCGGGAGTGCGGTTCCACACGACGAGCGGCGTCCCGGACCGGGCGAGGTTGAGGGCCATGGGCCGGCCCATGGCTCCGAGGCCGATGAATCCCACGTACACGAGGCACCGCCTTCTCCGGCCCACGCCGAAGCCGAGCCGCTGCCGCACACTATGACAGCGGTCATGGTAGGCGTGTCTATGACGACGGTCATAGAGTGAACGCGTACGAAACCGGACGTGGAGGTCGGCGATGGCGGTGTCCGAGAGGGGAGCTCGGGAGCGGATGGTCTTCAGCGCTGCCCAGCTCATCCGGCGCGAGGGGGTCGCCGCGACCGGGATGCGCGAGGTCGCCGCCCACGCCGGCGCGCCGCGCGGTTCACTCCAGCACTACTTCCCCGGCGGCAAGGAGCAACTGGTCAACGAGGCGGTGGAGTGGGCGGGCCGATACGCCGGCAAGCGCGTGGCCCGTTTCCTCGCCGCCCTGCCCGAGCCGACACCGAGCGGGCTGTTCGCCGAGATGGTGCGCCAGTGGACCCACGAGTACGAGAGCGCCGGCTTCGCCGGTGGCTGCCCGGTCGCCGCCGCCACGGTGGACTGGGCGGAGTCGACCGCGTCCACGCGGGCGGCCGCGGCGGAGGCGTTCGCGACCTGGACCGGTCCGGTGGCCCGCGCGCTGACCGACATGGGCGTGCCCGGGGAACGCGCGACCGCGCTGGCCACCCTCATGGTGAGCGCCCTGGAAGGGGCGATCCTCATGGCTCGGGCGGAGCGGGACGTACGTCCGCTGACGACCGTGGCCGGTGAACTCGGCCCCCTCCTCGACGCGGCGGTGCGTCGGGAGGGCTGACCGGTTCTGCCGCGGCGGACCGCGAGCGGCCTCAGGGCGGTGCCGGAGCCGGCGGCACCGAGGGCCTCAGCCGGCGGGCGGCGCGGCCGGGCCCGTACGCCCAGGTTCTGATCGGGTCAACTGGCCGGGCCACGGAGCCCGGTTCAGTCATGACGGGCACCGTGTCGAGCGGCCTCGAAGAGTTTCGGTCGCGGCCGGGGCCGGGGACGCCGTTGCCCTGTCGTCCTTACTCGCCGGGTCTCAGGATGGCGCTCACGACCACGTCGAAGAGGTGATCGGTGCGTGCGGCGAGGGAGGGCTGATCGCTGAGCCATGCCAGCGAACCGGCCAGCGCGAACAGGTCGGTGCCGTCGATGTCGGTGCGAGCCAGGCCCTGCGCCTGTGCGCGGGTGAGGAGTTGGGTGCCGGCGGCGCGCATCGCGACGCACGAGGCGTGCAGCGCGGACTGCGGGTCCTCGATGGCCGTGACCATCAGGTCCACGACACCCCGGTAGTTGTGCGCGCAGGCAACGAAGTCGCGCAGCCACGAGCCCAGCGCGTCCGCGGGCTCCCTCGACGTTTCGAGGGCTGCCGCCTTCACCGCCAGTTCGTCGAAGCTCGTGCGGAGCAGGGCTTCGAGCAGTGCCTCGCGGGTGGGGAAGTGGCGGATCAGCGTGGCGAGTCCCACCCCGGCCCTGCGTGCGATGTCGCGCAGCGACGCGTCGACGCCCTGCTCGGTGATGACGGCGCCCGCGACCGCGAGGAGGTGGTCGTGGTTCTTCCTGGCGTCGGCCCGCATCTGCTCCCCTTGACTATCCGGATCAGTGATCCATATATTCGGATCAGTGGTCCGGATACCCGGATCGCTGATCCGGATAAGCGTATCCCGCAGCGCGGACAGGAGAAAATGATGTCGACAGACACGATGAGGGCCGTCCGGCTGCACGAGTTCGGCGGCCCCGAGGTGCTGCGTTACGAGGAGGTGCCGGTTCCCGTGCCGGGCCCCGGTGAGGTGCTGGTGCGCGTGCACGCGGTGGGCCTCAATCCTCCCGACTGGTACGCCCGCGGGGGGATGCCCGATGTACCTCCCGAGCTCAAGCCCCCGTTCGACCTCCCCCTGATTCCGGGGACCGACGTGTCGGGCGTCGTGGAGGCCGTCGCCGCCGACGTCGACGCCTTCACCGTGGGGGAGGAGGTGTTCGGTCTTGTGCGCTTCCCCACCGCTCTCCAGGGCGGCGCGTACGCCGACTACGTCACCGCGCCGGCCTCCGACCTCGCGCGCAAGCCGGCTTCCGTCGACCATGTCCACGCCGCCGGCCTGCCCATGTCGGGACTGACGGCGTGGCAGTTCCTGATCGACCTCGGGCACGACCATCCCTCGCCGTTCCAGGCGGCTCGGCACCGCCCGATGGCGCTCGGCGCCGGGACCACCGTGCTCGTCAACGGCGCTGCCGGTGGCGTGGGGCATCTCGCGCTCCAGCTGGCCAAGTGGAAGGGGGCCCGCGTCATTGCCGTGGCCTCGGGCACCCACGAGACGTTCCTGCGCGAACTCGGCGCCGACGAGTTCATCGACTACACCAAGGACCGTCCGGAAGAGGTCGCCCGGGACGTCGATCTCGTCCTGGACTCCGTCGGGGGCCCCGGCAGCAGGCGCTTCCTGCAGACCGTCAAGCGCGGCGGGGCCCTCTACCCGGTGTACTTCGGAGAGTTCGACGACGAGGAGAACGAGAAGCTGGGTGTCACCGTCACGGCCACCCAGGTCCGCTCGAACGGCGCGCAGCTCGCCGAAATGGGGCGCCTGCTCGAAGCGGGCACGGTCCGTGTCGCGATCGACAGCACCTTTGCGCTCGCGGACGCCCGGGCGGCGCACGAACGGGCCGCCCGGGGGCACATCCGGGGCAAGATCGTGCTCACGGTCGCCCAGGACTCCTGAGGAACGTGCCCTGGCTTGTCACCTGGGCGGAATAGCGGCGCCCGTACCGCGTCCGGCATGACAAGCTGTGCTTCCCACTGCCCGAACCCAGGAGGTCACGATGACCGCAGAAGCTGCGTCCCCAGAAGGTTCGGAGCCGGCTGAGCCCGAGACGTCCGCGCTCGCGCCCGACAGCGACGGCAACTACGACCTCAAACGAAAGTTCCGAGAGGCCTTGGCCCGCAAGCGCGGTGCGGAGGCGGACGCCGCCGACCTCGCTTCCAACCCCCACGCGTCAAAGATCCGTGGAGCGCACGGCCCGGCGTCGAGCCAGCGGTCGTTCCGGCGCAAGAGCGGGGGCTGAGCCGGAGCGGTTCCGGGCTCCGGCTGAATAGCTCCAAGGGGAGTTGTCCCGCCGGACCTCCGGACCTCCGGGATCCGCGGGGCGCTGGACGTCTCCGTGACCGTCTCCGGGCACCTCGGACTCCGTTGTCGGCCGAGGTGCCCGGACTCTGTCTTGTGCGGGGCCGGGTTGATTCGCCCGGCGAGGTAGGGTGCCGCGCTAACCCCGGTCGGCCGCCACGGCGCGCCGGACACTTTCGCTGAGCAGGGCCCGACGCTGATCATGCAGTTCGGGGGGTTCCTGTGCGGTCGCCGCATAGACATTGCTGACCGGTGACCAGGCCATGGACATGGCGATCACCATGGCCATGAGGTCGAACGGGTCTCCTTGGTGCACCGAGCCGGCGGCCTGGGCCTGGGCGATGGCCCGCAGCTTGCCGTCGTCGAGGCGGTCGGGGTCGTCGACCAGGTGGCCCACCGGCCGTCGCTCCAATCGCGCCCAGGTGGCCAGCCGGATGAGGTCGGGGCGCCGGAGGTACTCGTCGTAGAGGCGCACGGCCCAGTCCGCGAGGTCGGCGGCGTAGAGGGCCGCAGGAAACTCAGCTCCGCGGGCAGCGACGGCCGACATGCTCGACTTCCGCGCCCGCCACGGCATCACCGCCGACATCGAGATACTTCCCTCGGCGGGTGTGAACGAGGCCCTCGACCGCCTCCGGCGCAACGACGTCCGCTACCGCTTCGTACTCGACATGTCCGACCTTGGCTGAACGGGCCTACAGCCGATGGCACTTGTGTTCGTCGGCCTCGCCGCACTCAACTCCCGGGGCCCGGAGACGCCGTTGAACGATTGCTCACCGCCGCATAGGTTCCGGCGTATGACGAACGTACGGATCGGTGTGATGTACGACCGCGACTGGGCCCCCGAAGGGCTGCCCGAGTTCGCGCGGCAGGCCGAGGCGCTCGGCCTGGACGACCTGTGGGTGGTCGAGGACCTCGGGTGGAACGGAGGGGTGTCGGCGGCGGCCGTGGCACTGGGAGCCACGCAACACATCAGGGTCGGCATCGGCATCGCCCCCGCCCCGCTGCGCAGCCCGGCGCTCCTGGCGATGGAACTGGCCACGCTGGCACGGGTGTTCCCCTGGCGGCTGGTGGCCGGGATCGGGCACGGGGTGCAGGAGTGGATGGCCCAGGTGGGCGCCGCGGCCCGCTCCCCGCTGGCCCTGCTGGAGGAGACCGTCACCTCGGTGCGTGCGCTGCTGCGCGGAGAGCGGGTGGCGTTGGCGGGCCGCGAAGTCCGCCTGGACGGCGTTCAGTTGACACACCCTCCGGCCGAGGCCCCGCCGGTGGTCGCGGGTGTGGTGCGTCCGCGCTCCCTGGAGCTGTCCGGGCGGGTCGCGGACGGTACGGTGATCACGGAGGGCCATGGCCCGCACGACCTGGAGAACGCCCGCGCACTGATCGCCAAGGGCGGCGCCGCCTCCGACCACACCCTCACGGTCTTCGCCTTCGCCTGCGTCGGTGACGACGCCCACGAGGTGACCCGCGCCCTGCACCCGCACATCGAGGGCCACGCCGCCTGGCTCGGCCGTCCGCCGCACGAGGTGTTCACCGTCTCGGGTCCTGCCGCCCAGGCCGCCGGGCACATCCGCGAGCTGGCGACGGCCGGCGCGGACACGGTGGTCCTGCGGATCTCCGGCCCGGATCCGCTGCGGCAGCTGAAGGCCGTACTGGAGGCGGTCGGGCAGCGGGACTGAAGTCCCGGATTCGCGGTCGCCGTACGTCCGCGGTCAGCTTCGGCTGAGGACGGCAGGCCGGTGTCCGGAGCGGCCAGGACCGTTACCTGGGCGGCAGGCTCACTGCGAACGCGCGTCCCTCGTCGATCCACGCGACCAGGGCCTCGTCCTGCGTCGTGGCGGCCCCGGCGACCACGACCCAGCCGCGCATCGGGCGGCCGGTCATGTCGAAGAGCCGCGTCCCGGGCCGGGCGAGGGCCGCGTCGGCGGGGTCCGGCCCGACGCGGACCATGAGGTCGTCGCCGGTCACACCGACGGCCACGTTGCCCTGAGCCCCTCGTCGTACGCCATCAGCCGTCTCCTTGCCGCTCGGAGAGCCTGCGTTCGAGGTCGCGCAGGTCCTTGGTGAGGGAGGAACGGACCTGACGGGCGAACAGGGGTGCCGCGAGGCGCAGTAGACCCCCTGGGCCTCCCCGGACCCGGATGGCCGCGAGCGTGCCGCGCGGGTGGGGCTCGAAGGAGTAGGTCACGTGCATCGGCATGGGAGCGGCCACCGAGACCATGTCCAGCAGCCTCGGAGGTTCGTACACGGCCACCCGCAGGACGTAGTCGATGCGCCGACCCAGGAAGTGCGCACTACGGGTGACCTCGGCGCCCGTCCCGAAGCCGCCGCCGTCCGCCTGCCGGGTCAGGTCCGCCGTACGGATGCCCTGTGTCCACTCGGCGTCGTGGCGCCAGTCCATGGCGTAGGCGGCCACGCGCTCTGGCGGCAGCGGGATCTCGCGCCGCACTGTCACGTCGATGCTCATCGTGTCACCGCCTCGCACCCCTGACTCCGGCGGTCGCCGGCGCTCGGACCTCTCCAGCATGGCCGTGATCGGGGGCGGATGCGTGCCGCAGGGGTGCGTCGGGCAGGGTGCCGACGTCACCGTTCCGTTCGCGGAGCCCATTTCGTCTCCGGACCCCCAGGGCGCGGTGGGGCATGCTGGTATCCATGGGTGCCGGGCCGGGAGGTGCACGGATGCGAGGGTGGGCCGGGGGGTGGGTGATCGTGGGGGTGGTCGTCCTGGTGGCGTGCGGCGGCTCCTCAGGAGGAACGTCCGGGGGTGGCTCCCCGACGCCGTCGACCGGTGCGTCGACGGCCGCGTCCGGGGCGCCGTCCACGAGCTCGTCCGCGGCACCGACCGCGAGCCCGACCGGACGAAGCCCGTCCGCTTCGGCCTCCGTACCCTCCTCGCCCAAGAGCTGTGCCGGCGGGCATGTGGAGGTCACCGTGGCCCCCGGTGATCCCGTCCGGCAGCAGGTGTGTGTGCGGCCCGGGACCGTGGTGTCGCTCGTCCTGCGCCCTCGTACGGACGGCAAGCGGTGGACCGCCCTACGCAGCTCCGCGCCGGTCTTCGTCCTCCCCTCCGGCTGGCGGCTGGGCGCGGACGGCACCGCGCGGGCCTCACTGCGCTGCGCGGGGACGCGAGGCGGTGTTGCCGACGTCACCGCCCTGGCGAAGGAACCCGACCTGGCGGGCGCGGGCGGTGTGGCGTTCACCTTGCAGGTGAACGTGGTGCCGCACACGACGGCGGGGTGACCCCGGAAACCGGGATCACCCCTTCACCGCGAACCGCGAACCGCGAACCGCGAACCGTCGCGACGCCGATGGCGCCTCAGTCGCAGTCGCGCACCTTGATCGTGTGGTGATGTTCTCGTACGCCGCGCTGGGGTCGTCGGCCTTCGAACCGCCGGGCAGGTAGTCGGGGTTGGGCGCGTACTCCAGTTTCCAGGCGCCGCTGAGCTTCTTCGTGGAGTGGCTCCACACTCCCGCGCTGGTCGCCGCCCACACCTTGCCGCCGCCGAAGCGGAGCTCGTGGATGGTGGTGGACTCCAGTTCGTGGCCGCCGACCCGGCTGCGCGTGGAGAACGTGCCGTGGTGCGGGTCGGACAGGACGTAGACACCGCTGCCGAGGTAGGCGTCCGCGTTGGTGGTCGCCTCGCCGGTGCCCAGCCACAGCCGTCCGCCGCCGTCGAGCGTGAGCGCGCCGGTCGACTGTGCGGGAAGCCGGTCGCTGATGGGCTGCCAGTGGCCGCCGCCGCTGCGGGACCGCCACACCCCGCCGCCGGCGCTGCCCGCGTACACGTACCCGTCGTCATCGGCGGCCACCGCGGCCATCCGGCCGGTGACATTGCCCGAGCCACCGCTGGAGTTGGAGTCGATGTCGCGGTAACGCGGGTCGTCGGAGTTGTACGGCAGGTTGGTGACATTGCGCCAACTCCCGCCGGTACCGGGAAGTTTGGTGAGACTGCTCCATGCGGCCCCGTACGCGCCAGGGGCGACGATGCCGGGCGAGGTGCGGGCCTCGGCGTACTGGTCCGCGCCCTCGGCTATCTCGTCGGCCTCGTTGCCGTCGTCGCCGTCGTCCTCCTTCGCCTTCGGGCTCATGGCGCCCACCGACTGCCGTCGCTCAGCGGCGAGTTGGGCGAGTGCGCGAGCCCCGAAGGGGCTGCTGTCGTGTCGGCCGGGCGCGGCACTCGCGGGTATCGCGATGAGCCCGGCGGTTGCGGTGATGGCGCAGGTCGTGAGCCATCGTCTGCTCCGAGTTGGTGCTGACACCAGGTCCTCCCGAGCGGGTGGTGATACAGCCGTCGGTGGAGACCCGACCACGCGCGGGACGGAGCGTCCGGGGGTTTGACAAGCCTTTGACCAGAACCTGCCACTTGCGCACGTGGCTGTGAAGCGCCGGGGGGTTTCTCGGTACCCGACTCGGGGATCGCTCAGCAGCGGTGAGAGCCAGGTCGGCAGCCGCGGGCACCGGCCTTGGCGCAGGGCTTCGATGCCACGGCGGCTGTGGACGGTGTGCAGCAGCCCGGCTGACCGATACGAGGACCGACCCGGGCGGCCAGATGCCCGCAGCGGGCACCCTCGCCCAGTACGTCGACTACGCGCGGTCCGCCGCAGATGCGGGCGTGCACGAGCTGTTCGTGGACTTCGGGCAGACAGTCGCGTCTCTCGCCGAACGCGTCGGCCTCGCCGGCCGCTTCATCGGGGGAGTCCGCCGCGGCTGACTCGGTGCGCGGCAGCGGAACCCTCGCTCATGGGAGAAGCCGCGTACCCGAACCGAGACCGCCGGTGTGTCAGGACGTCCCGAGGCCGTTGAGGAGGGTGTCGACGACGACGTCCGCCGCCTGTCCCGCGCTCAGTTCCGGCAGTTGCCGGGAGACCAGGTGCATGAGCTGGGGCAGCAGCGCGCTCGGCCAGCCCTGCGGGAGACCGGAGCGCAGCAGGCCTTCGTCCGTGGCGCGTCGCAGGAAGGTGTCGACCTCCTCGACGGCCGCGTCGCGTCGGGCATGGACGCTGCTGTCGGTGAGCATGCGGGCGAGGTCGACGGGCCAGGTGCGGTTGACGGTGATGATGTTCTCGACGTAGCGGTGCAGGGCGACGGCGACGGGTGCCTCGCGGAGCCGCGCGTCCTCGATGGCGTGCTCGATGGCGGTGAGGCGGGCTTCGTAGATGGCCGCGAGGAGGTCTTCGCGGGAGGCGAAGCGGCGGTAGACGGTGCGCCGGTCGACTCCCGCTTCGGCGGCGATGCTCGCGATGCTCGCGCCGGGGTCGGCGGCGAGCATGCGGGCGCCGGTGGTCAGGACGGCTTCGAGATTGCGCGCTGCATCGGCTCTCACCGCACTGATTCTAGTGGCGGAATGTGATGCCTGAGACATCTAGCGCCTCTCAGGAGTAGAAGGCACCCCTATAAGTGCTACATTCTAGTGACAGAAAGATCTGGTAGTGACAGATCTGTGAGTCTTCTAGAGAGGCAGCTTCCGATGTCGAAGGCAGACAACTCCTCCTCACCCAGGGCGGGTGGTGTCGCCGCCGCGATGAGCGCGCTGGTCCTGGCGGTCCTGCTCGCGGCCCTGGACCAGACGATCGTCTCGACCGCGTTGCCCCGGATAGCCGAGGACCTGAACGGTTTCGACGACATCGCATGGGTCAGCGCCGCCTACCTCCTCGCGTCGACCGCGGTCACACCTCTGTGGGGCAAGCTGGGCGACATGTTCGGCCGCAAGCCGCTGTATCTGGCCTCCACCTCGGTCTTCCTGATCGCCTCCGTGGCCTGCGGCCTGGCACAGAACCTGCCCGAGCTGGTCGGCGCCCGTGTGCTGCAGGGTGTGGGCGGAGGCGGCATGATCGTGCTGACCTTCGCCCTCGTCGGCGACATCGTCACCCCGAGCGAACGCGGCCGCTACCAGGGCATGTTCGGCTCGGTCTACGGCGTCGCCAGCATTGTCGGCCCCCTGCTGGGCGGCGTCTTCACCGACCAACTGTCCTGGCGCTGGGCCTTCCTGGTCAACCTGCCGGTCGGCATCGTCGCCCTGGCCATCGCCGCCCGGGCGCTGCCCGCCGCCACCCGGGGCGCCCGGGCCCGCATCGACTACCTCGGCGCCACCGTGCTGGCCGCCCTCGCCACCGGCCTGGTGCTCGTCACCTCGTTCGGGGAGCGCTGGGGCTGGGGCTCGCCTGCCATCGTCGGACTGATCGCCGTCACCGTCGCGCTGGCCGTACTGCTGGTGCCGGTCGAGCGCCACGCCGCCGCCCCGGTCCTGCCGCCGGCCATGTTCGCCTCCCGGACCGTGGTGTTCTCCTCGCTGATCGCCTTCTTCGCCAACGCCGCGATGTTCTCCGTGCTGGTCTACCTGCCGACCTACCTCCAGATCGTCCACGGAGTCTCGGCCACCCTTTCCGGCATCCACATGCTGCCCCTGGTCGCCGGTCTGGTCGTCAGCCAGTCCCTGGCCGGACGCTGGGCCGCACAAGCCGGCCGGCTGCGGACGATCCTCCTGGCCGGCCTGGTCGCCAACCTCGCCGGGCTGCTCCTGCTGGGCACCATCGGCGCGGCCACCAACGCTCTCGTCCTGAGTTTCTACTTCCTGATCACCGGTGTCGGCATCGGCATGGTGCCCATGGTCGTGCTGACCACCGTCCAGAACAGCGTGCCCGCCGCCGACCTCGGCGCCGCCAGCGCCGTCGTCACCTTCGCCCGCTCCATCGGCGCTGCCTTCGGGGTCGCCGTCTTCGGCACCCTCCTCAACACGGGATTCGCCGACCGCACAAGCGGACTGCCGACCGCCGGCGGCTTCGACTCCGCTCGTCCCGACACCATCGGTCGGCTGCCCGGCGCCCTGCGCGACTCCGCACTGGACGCCTTCGCCCACGCCACGGCCGGCGGCTATCTCTGGATCGCGCCCGCCCTCGCCGTCGGGGTTCTTCTCGCCCTGTTCCTGAAGCCGGCGCTCAGGACCGGCGAGACCGCCACCCTCGACCACTCCGATCCCGCCCCCGCCAAGGATTCCGTCCGGGCCGCCTGACCCGCCGGCGCCCACGCCCTCGACCGGCCGACACCCCACCAGGTACCGGCCGACGGCGTGCTCCGGGCGCCCATGGCACCGGGCCAGGCGTCACCGTCCTGCGGAGTCGTCTCCGACAGCCGCTTGAGCTGGGTGACCCACAACGCGTCGTTCCCGGTCACCACAAGCGTGCTGTCCGCCACCGGAGGTAGCAACCATGTCCCTGGTGCAGCTGCACACCCGCGCCGACACCCGACCATCCGAGCCGCGTGTACGGCACCTGCTCTCCCGGGAACATCTCGAACCGATGGCCGTGGAACCACACCGCGGAGCTTCGGGCGAGCGGCCCAGCTCGGACCTCGGTGAGGCCCGGCCCCCCCTCCGGCCCCCACTCCGGCCACCGTTCGAAGCACCGGACACGCCAGGCTCCCCTCTCAGCGGATGAAGGCGAGGTCCGGGCAGCAGCGCCGCGGCTACGGCGAGGCGGTGACCCGCAAGGCGCTGTACGAGGGTGTCCGCGCCACCGGCCTCACCCGGGCCACCCTGCACGCGACCGCCGCCGGGGCACCGGTGTATCCGCGCATCGGTTTCGAGCCGAACTCCCCGATGCGCTTCTACGCGCTCAAGGACTGAGGCAGGCCGCCGTGAGGGCGCCTCCCGTTCCCGGGCGTGAGCATCGGACAGAGCGTCAAGGGACCGATACGCATGGTTTTCCGTACACGAGGGCCTGCGGGTTTCAGTCGGCCGGATCGCTAACGGGTCGTGTTCTTCGCCGAGGCCGGTTCCGTCTGCTCCGCGGCCCAGGAGGTGAGGATGCGCAGGGCATCGTGGGCGGGGCTGGCGGGTTCGGCGGTCAGGATCATGAGGCGTTGTCCGGAGTGGTCGGGGCTGGCCCAGGTGTCGCAGTCGAGGGTGAGGTCGCCGACCAAGGGGTGGTGGTAGTGCTTGGTGCCGTACGTCGCGCTGGTGACGCGGTGTTCGGCCCACCAGGTGCGGAAGTCGGTGTCCCGGACGGAGAGTTCGCCGACGAGGCGGGCGAGGTCCGGGTCGTCGGGGTCGGCGCCCGCCTCCATGCGCAGGGCGGCCACCGCGTCCCGGGCGTCGTGCGCCCAGTTCTTGTGCAGTCCCCGGATCGCTGGGTGGGTGAACATGAGGCGCAGGTAGTTGCGGTGTTGGGCCGGTAGGGCGGCGAAGTCGGTGTAGAGGGCGGTGGCGGTGGGGTTCCAGGCGAGGATGTCGAGGTGTTTGCCGAGGACGAGGGCCGGGGTGTGGGTGAGTTGGTCGAGGAGGCGGCGCATGGCGGGCCGCATGCGCTGGGTCTGCCGGTGGTGGCGGGGTTGGTCGTCGGTGCGGCCGGCGAGTTGGTAGAGGTGTTGTCGCTGGTCTTCGTCGAGGTGGAGGGCGTGGGTGAGGGTGGCGAGGACAGGGGTGGAGGCGCGGACGCGGCCCTGTTCGAGGCGGGTGTAGTAGTCCACGCTGATGGCGGCGAGGGTGGCGACCTCTTCGCGGCGCAGGCCGGTGACGCGGCGTGTGGTGTCCGTGGTGGGCAGGCCGCAGTCCCGGGGGGTCAGCTGTGCCCGACGGGCCCGTAGGAAGGCACCGAGGGCACGGGGGTCGGGATGTGAGCTCATGTCGTCGATTCTCCTGCGGATCACGCACACGTGCAGTGTGCCGATATGCCGCCCGAGGGCTGCGGGACCCTTGGTCGGTCCCGCAGCCTTCCGAGGGGTTGTCAGCGGACAGTTGCGCGGGCCGCGCGCTCGATCACCCTGGCCACCAGATGCGGGTGTGAGACGGCGACGGAGTGGGACGCGGCGACCTCGGTGGTGTGTGCGTGGGCACGCCTGGCCATGAAGCGCTGCACGGCCGGGGGGATGTTGAGGTCTTCGGTGGTGATGATGTCCCAGCTGGGCTTGGTCTTCCAGGCCGCGGTGGTGGCCTTCTCCTCCAGGGCGGCCTGGGCGATGGGACGCTGTTCGGCGGCCATCAGGACGGCCTGCCCCGTCGGCACGTCGGCGGCGAACTGGTGGTGGAACTTGTCCTGCCGGATGTACAGGTCGGTGGCGGTGGAGCCGTCCGCCTGCTGGTAGGTGACCGGGTCGAGAGCGCCGGGGAGCGTGGAGCCCGGGTACGTGTTCGTGAGCTCCAGGGCGCTTTCGCCGGGGGCGGGCAGGAAGGCGGCCACATAGACCAGGGCCTTGACCTCGGGTGCGTCGGTGGTGGCCTCGCTGATGACGTTGCCGCCGTAGGAGTGGCCGACGACGATCTTCGGTCCCTTGACGTGGTCGAGGACCGTGCGCAGCGCGGCGGCATCGGAGGCCGGGCCGCGCAGTGGGTTGGCGGCGGCGACGACCGGGTAGCCGTCGGCACGCAGGTCGGCGATGACGCCGTTCCAGCTGGATCCGTCGGCGAAGGCTCCGTGCTCCAGGATGATGGCGGGCTTGGAGGGCTTGGCGGGCTGGGCTGCTCCGGCGACCTCGGCCGTCTCGGTCGCGCCGTTGGCGGTCCCGCTGAGGGCGAACGCGCCGAGCGCGAGCCCCGCCGCGGCCGCGCCCGTCACCAGCCGCTTGTGTCCACCCTTGATGCTCACCACGACAAACCCCTCTCAGGAAGTCTTCTCGGTACTTACGGTGTTTCGGTCTCGCTGAACCTCGTCACCGGATTGATTGGTGACGATTCTGACGCGGACGGCATGACGGCCACTCCGGTGTGCGCGGAGTCCGGCGCCGCCGCCCGGCGACGGCCGACGCTCAGAGGTGGTCGGCGTCGACCACTGCCTGGGCGAAGACGGTGGGGGCTTCCTGCGGCAGGTTGTGACCGATGTCCGCGATCGTCCGGTGCAGGTAGGGCCCGGTGAAGTGGCTGCGGTAACTGGACCCGTCGCCCGGTGCGGTGAATGGGTCGAGGGCGGCGTCGAGGGTGACGGTGGGGACCCCGATGGAGGGCTGGGCGGCCAGCTTCTTTTCGTACCGGTCATAGCGTCGGTCGCCCTCGATCAGACTGATGCGCCAGCGGTAGTTGTAGAGGACGATCGCGGCGTAGTCGGGGTTCTCGAAGGCCTCGGCCGTGCGCCCGAAGGTGGCGTCGGAGAATTTCCAGTCGGGGGAGACGAGGGTCCACACGTAGCGGCACAGCGCGATGCGCTCGTCGACGTTCTCCATGGCCTTCACGCCGCGGTCGGTGGCGAAGTACCACTGGTACCACCAGTTGTGCTCCACGCCCGGAGCGGCGGGCTCCAGCTGCATCTTGCGGTCGGTGATGAGGTAACCGCTGGTCGACACGAGGGACTTGACGCGCTCGGGCCACAGGGCGGCGATGATGTCGGCGGTACGTGAGCCCCAGTCGAAGCCGGCGAGGACGGCCTTCTCGATCTTCAGGGCGTCCATGAAGGCGATGACGTCCAGCGCGATCGCGGACTGCTCGGCGGTACGGGGCGTGTGGCGGGACAGGAATCGGGTACTGCCGTGGCCGCGCAGATACGGGACGAGCACGCGGTAGCCCAGGTCGGCCAGGAGCGGGGCGACGTCGACGAAGCTGTGGATGTCGTACGGCCAGCCGTGCAGGAGAACGACGACCGGGCCGTGCCGGGGGCCGGCCTCGGCGTAACCGATGTCCAGGACACCCGCCTTGACGTGCCTGAGCGTGCTGAACTCGGTGTGGGTGCCGGGGGTGATGGTCGGCACCGTGGGCGTGGTGGCGCCGCCCGGCTCGTCCGGGGCGGTCGCGGCGGATGCGTTGGTCTTCAGGCCGGTGAGTGAGACCGCTGCCGCGCCGGTGCCCAGGCCGACGGCCTTGCTGAAGGTACGCCTGTTGATCATGTCCAGTCCTCCGTCGTGCGATTGCGATGACCGGCCCGTGCTTGGTGAGCCCGGGGCGAGGCGACCCTCGCACAGCACTCGTCACCTGTCAAACCGGTGACGAATGCCGTCGGTGCCCCACACTCTCGCCCGTGACGAAACCCGACGCATCAGTCATGTGACGGTCGGATGTGAAGGGTGCATGGGGGCGTGCGGAGCGCCGTCCGGTCGGTCATTCGGCTGAAGGGAGCACCTTTGGGCCTCGCCTGCCGTATCGGCTCTCGTGTTCAATGGGGCCCCTGGTGTGGAAGATATCTCAGTCAAAGTCAATGGCATGAGAATGTAGGCTGCGTAAATGCTACATTGAAGTGGCAATTACTGACGATGGTCAATGACCTGGGTCTGAAGCACCGGAAGAGAGAAGCGCATGATCACCTACGACCGGCTTTTCGTCGGAGGCACCTGGGTCGAGCCGAGCGACCCGGAACCGCTCGACATCCCCTCGCCGCACGATCGGTCGATGATCGGCCGCGCGGTACAGGCGCGACCGGCGGACGTGGACCGGGCTGTGGCCGCCGCGCGCGCCTCGTTCGAGCAGGGTGTGTGGCGCCGGACTCCGCCCGCGGAGCGCATCGCCGCCCTGCGGCGGTTCAACGCGCTGCGTGAGGAGAACGCGGAGCATGTCGCGCGGCTGATCTCGCTGGAGAACGGTTCGGCGGGCTGGTTCACCCGGGCCGGCCAGCCGGGCCTGACCCGGCAGGCCAACGCCTACCTGAGGGCGGCGGAGGAGTTCGCCTGGGAGGAGGCGCTCGTGCCCTCGGACCCTGAGTCCCCGGTGCGCAGTGTGGTGCGCCGGGAGGCGGTCGGCGTCGTGGCCGCGGTGATCCCCTGGAACTCGCCGTTCTCCTCGGCCACTTCGAAGATCATCCCTGCTCTGCTCGCCGGCAACTCCGTGGTCCTCAAGGTGTCTCCGGAGAACTCGCTCAGCATGGGCTTCCTGGCTGAGCTGCTGGAACGGGTCGGCCTGCCCGAGGGAGTGATCAGCGTGCTGCCCGCGGACCGTGAGACCAGCGAGTACCTGGTCTCCCACCGGGACGTCGACAAGATCGCCTTCACCGGCTCGACGGGGGCCGGCCGCCGTATCGCCGCGATCGCGGGCGAGCAGCTCAAGCGGGTCAGTCTGGAGCTGGGCGGCAAGTCCGCCGCCGTCATCCTGCCGGACGCCGACATCGACAGGGCCGTGGCGGGCCTGAAGTTCGGCTCCCTGCTCAACAACGGCGAGTCCTGCATCGCCCAGACCCGCGTCCTGGCCCCGCGTAGCCGGTACGAGGAGGTGGTGGCCGCGCTGAAGGAACTGGTCGAGTCGTTGAAGGTCGGCGACCCGAGCGAGCCCGATACCTTCATCGGCCCGATGATCCGCCCCGACCAGCAGGAGCGGGTGCGCGGCTACATCCGACTCGGCATCGAGGAGGGCGCACGCCTCGTCACCGGCGGCCCTCAGGTCCCCGAGGGCCTGGAGAAGGGCAACTACGTCACCCCGACCGTCTTCGCCGACGTCGACAACTCCATGCGGATCGCGCAGGAGGAGATTTTCGGCCCGGTCCTGGTGGTCATCGCCTACGACGACGAGGACGACGCCGTCCGGATCGCCAACGACTCGGAGTACGGCCTGTCGGGCGGCGTCTGGTCCGCCGACGAGGAGCACGCCCTGGCGGTGGCCCGTCGCATCCGTACCGGCACTGTCACGGTCAACGGCGCCTCAGTCGCCTTCGACGGCCCGTTCGGCGGCTTCAAGGCGAGCGGGATCGGCCGGGAGTACGGAGCGGTCGGCCTCGGCACCCACACCGAGTACAAGACCATCACGGTCTGACACGGAAGGCTTGACGCCTGTTCTCGGTGCATGGGAAAGACGTCTACGACGACGCCGCTGCGCCCGCGCACGCATGCCGGGCACAGCACGGGCGAGGACGGCCGACGCCATGGGGCGGCTGCTCACGCCCGAATGGTGTCACCGGCTTGACCGGTGATGAAAGGAGGGGCATGCTGAGGTCCGTCCGGGCGACAAGCGGGACGCCGTCCACGATCGACGAAGTGGAGCACGGTCATGAGCAAGGGGCTCACCATGGAAGCCGCCGAGGCGGCGGTACGACGCGCACGGTTCGGCAAGCTTCCCGAGCGCGTGCGTTTCGACGACATGACCGAAGCGGTCGAAGTCGCTCCGGCCGGCGGCGCGAACGGATCGTACGACCCCGAAGGCTCATGGAAGTTCTACTCGTGCCTCGCCCTCGACCTGGGGCTGTAGGCGCACAAGCCGGATTGTCGGCACCCGGTACAACAGGATGAATCACCCGGATCGCCCGGTCGGTCGTGCCCTGCGCGCCTGACCGGTCGATGCGGCGTCTCCGGCGTCTCTGGATGGCGTGTCGTCACCATCTTGACGGGTGATGAGGCGCCGCCTATTGCGTCACCGTCTTAACCGGTAACATAGAACATGTGCAGGTCAACAGGCGACCGAAGACCTTGCGGCCCAGATGGGGGAGTATCAGCCATGGCAGTCAGCTACACCGCCGTTGTCGACGTCGACGGAGAAGGCCGCAACGGCGGCCACGTCCGCTCCTCCGACGGTCTGCTGGAGACCGGCCTCGCCCTTCCCAAGGAACTCGGCGGCGCCGGCACCGCGACCAACCCCGAGCAGCTCCTGGCGGCGGGCTGGGCCGCCTGCTTCCTCGGCGCCCTGCGTCGTGCGGCCACCACCCGCAAGATCAGGCTCACCAGCACGAGCATCACCGCCGAGATAACGCTCACCCACGGCGACGACGGCGAGTTCTCCCTCTGCGCGGTCCTCAACCCCGTCCTCGCGGCGTCGACCAGGCCACCGCGCAGGAGCTCGCCGAGGCCGCCCGCCGGATCTGCCCGTACTCCAAGGCCACACGCGACAACATCCCGGTCACCATCAACGCCGGCGTCGCCGCCTGAACCGTCCCCCTGGACCGCGGGTCCCTTGTCCCCTGCACGGGCCCCGCCCCCAATCCGCATCCGCACCGCCGATCGAAGAGCGAGGGCAGAACATGCCCGCCATGACGCACACCCACGTGCGGGTGGAGAGCACGGCCCTCTCGGGGTACGGCCCGTCCGCCCTCGCCTTCCTGCGACCAGCGGAACAACCGCCTGGTCGGCAAAGGAGCGCGGGTCTTCACACGTATGCGAGAGCCGTCAGGTACTCGGCTCGGACAACGAAATGCCTTGAACGGAATGTCGACGGACCCAGAACCGGGTCCGGACACACACGCCGTCAGGTGACTGAGGCCGCACAAGTCGATCGCGGCCGACACGGTGGCGACTGGACGCCGACTTCCCGATCCACGACGGCTACCGGATCGTGCAGGCCACCCCGCCCGGCTCCGCATGCTCGGCCATCTTCGGCAGGGGCCTCACCGAGCAGGAAGGGGGCACCCTCCACGGCCTCCAGCTGACCGTCACCGACATCCTCAAGGCCAAGGAGGAGCTGATCTCCAGCGGTGCGGAGGTCTTCGGCCCTTGGTGCCCGGCGTGCACCCCGAGCGAGCCAGCTACGGCACCTTCGCCGCCTTCAATGGGACCGCCAGGCCGCGGTCGGTGACGCGGTGACGGAGCTGGAGGCCGTACGGCTGCGGCGAGACGTGGAAACGTGGCGGTGGACAACATGTGGCGGGCGTAGGCACGCTTGAGGGGCAAGGTTTCACACCTTGCCGGTGTCAGTCGGTGTCCCTCGCGCCCCGCTCGACCAGGGTGTACATGACGGAGTGCTGCTGCTTGTGGCGCCGGATACGGCCCTTGGCGACCAGGGACTCAAGGGTGTTGCGCACCACCTGCGGGGTGGGATTGCGGTCCGGGTGCTTGGCCAGGAGTTCGTCCCGCAGCTCCTTCGCCGGACGTGGCTCCTCGCGCTGGCCCAGCAGCTCCGCCAACAGGTCACCGAGCAGAGGCTGCTGCGGCTTCCCCTTCGCACCGTCCTTCGCCGCCTTGGCGGCCGGGGCGGACTTGGCCGACGCGGAGCGCCGTGCGGTGGTAGCGGCAGGAGCCTTCTTCGCCTTTGCGGCGGCCGGCTTGTCCTGCAACTGGTCGGGCAGACGGGACGCGTCCGCGAAACTCTCGTACCGCTCGGCGAGGTTGAGGATGTCCGAGAGGAGGGCCTCCTCCTGCTTCAAGACGCTGATCCTCTCCGCCAGCTCCTGCTGTCGCCGACGGTTCTCCTCCAGGTCCGATGCGGCTTGCGCTACGTACCGCGACCGGAGCGTGGCGGCTGATTGGCTGGTCACAACCGTTCACTCCCTCGATATGACTGACGTTCGCGCATGGTACCCAGGCCCGAGGGCCGCGTGCGGACAAGTGTCAGCGCCAGATGGTTCGTGCCCTGCGCAGGTACTGCCCGGTAAGTGTGTCGTAGAACCCCTGCCGCGGCGATACGAGCAGACAAACATGTGTGTATCCGCGACAGGACGCTGTCACCCCGTCATGCGGGGTCGTCTCGCGGAACCGCCGGTCGACGAAGCTGGGAACTCGGCAAGGTAAGCGGCCAGGCTCTGGACGTAGCAGCGAAGTGCTGCCAGGAGAACCACTGAGGGACCCCGAGCGGCCGCCGGGACACGAGGTTGTTCCACCTCGGATGGTCGGGTGACTTCTTCTTGAAACCCCGCAACTGGATGCCGTAGACGAAGCTCGGCGAGAGAAGGTAGGGGGAGTGCCGTCGGGAATGCCCAGGTGAAGTGGGCTGACCAGGTTCCGAGCCGGGCGGACGGCAGCTCACGCCAGGGTGACGTGCATGCCGCCCTGGGCCAGGACATCGAGGACCACGCCGAACAGGTCGTAGGCCTGGCCGTCCGGTGTCAGGGCCTGGGACAGATGCTCGCGTGCTGTCGCGGCTTCGCGCCAGAGCAGGGTCGCGGGGGCGGTGTAGCCGAAGGTGCCGCGCAGGCAGTCGTCGAGGGCGGCCAGACAGCCGCCGAGGTAGCCGCCCGGACCGTTCACCGCCTCGCCGAGCGCCAGGTAGAGGCCCGGTTCGTCGGTGACGTGCCGGCCGTCGAGTTCGTAGGTGTGACCGACCGGCCGGTCACGGTGGGTGCGTCGGCCGGCCCGCTCTCAACGAGGTCGAGCCAGGCTCCGCGACGCCGGGTGTCGAGGCCGGCCCAGGCACCCTGAGTGTCCGGCGGCCCGGCGAACCACCGCTCCCAGATCGGCCGGGCGTATGGGGGGACGGGCGTGAAGAGCGCTCCGTCGAGCTCCAGGTCGATCCGATCGTTCCCGTCGGAGGATGGGCGCCAGGCGCTGACTCTGGCCCGGAGCAGGCGTTCGGTGAGCGGCTCGCCCTGGTCGTCCTGTATCTCCAGGGCGGCCTGCTCCAGGTCCAGCGCCCGCCGGGTGCCCTTCAGCAGGGCCGCCCGCAGCTGATCACCCTGGGCGAGCCCCCGAAGGACGAGCGGGGCCGCCGACCGTTTGGGCGACAGGAGACGGGCGAATTCTCGGCGGGAGCCCAGCCAGCGGTGCCCGTCGTGCACGCGAACTCGGCCCCGGTGCCCTTCGGGTGGGCCTTCGTAGTCGTCCAGGCCGGTGAGTACGAGACTGTCTGTCCCCAAGGACCGGCCTACGCTCTCCGCGTCCTCCAGCAGCCAGGCATCGAGCGTCTCATCGTCCGGCACCAGCCACACTCGGTCGCCGACCCAACCGCGCACTTCTGCCTGTGGAACCCAGCCGAACAGCTCGTAGGTCCCCCGCTGAGGCTCCCCGAACAGCCCTTCCACCTCGGCGCAGACGCCCCAGGCATGCCCGTGCTCCTCCTCGGTCAGCGTGTACCGCGTGTACCGCGCGCGCCCGCGATGGCCCTCGTCCTCATGCACGGTGGGAATCATGCCGGGACCGAGTGTCCACGGCGAGGGCATTTCTCGCGTAGTCGGTCGCGAAGCCTCAAGGCAGTTCGTCATCGATCACCCGTACCCGAGCGATGCAATCGCCGACCGGGCGGTCCAGGCGATCCACGCGGGCGTCCTGGGTGGGGCGCCCGCGGGAGCCGCGAGGTGCCGTGACACTGCACGAGTCGCACGCCGGCTCGGCGGGGGTTGCAAGCGTGCCGTGTGATCGTCGGGCGGGCGCGTGCCTACGGCTCAGCCGTGCACCGTGACCGGAGGAGTGTTGTACCCCTCCGCCCGCAGCCTCGGCCGGGTTCGAGGGAAGGGCGGAGGCGGGCCACGACAGTGTGATCGTCCGGCTCTCACCGGGCAGCAGCCACAGGTAGTTGTCGTCGTACAGCGTCGGCAGGACCCGGGCGCCCTCCTCGTCCAGCACGGAGAGCCGGACCATCGCCGCGACCACGGACCCACGGTTGCGGACCGTGGCGGTGGCCGTACGCCGGTCCCCGTCACGCGACACGTGTGTGAGGGAGGCCGACAGCTTGGCCCGCTGGACCTGGTTGAGGCCGCGCAGCGCCTCGGGGGTGCGGCAGCGCCAGTAGGTGTTGCGGGACAGGACCTTGCCGGCCTCGTCCGTGAGGGTCAGCCGCAGCAGGTGGAGATCCGGCAGATCCTCCGCGGCCGCCGCGGTGAACGCCGGCGCCGAGGCGGCGGGCGCCACGTCCACCCGTGCGGTCCGCGGGCTCGCGATCCGGCGGCCGGTCAGGTCGTACGTCTCCGCCCTGACCGGCGCACCCTTGAGCGCCTTACGGGTGTGGTTGACCGCGATGACCTGCCACTTCACCGGGTCGGCCTGGACGTGCAGGGGCTCGCAGGCGCTCCGGCAGCCGAAGTAGGCGCCGTTGACGTCGAAGTCGTAGTCGTAGGTCTGCCAGACCGTGCTGTGCCAGGCCGGATGGGACATCCACAGCATCAGCCCGCTGGCGTTGTCCCACAGGTTGGCGTTCCTCGCCTCGAACATGGCGCGGAAGTTCTCGTAGTTGACGAACTGCGCCTTGCGCGTGAAGTCGTCCAGATCGCGGGCGGTGCCGAGCCGGGTCTCGATGGCTGCCTTGTAGTTCTGCGGCGCCTGGTTGCCGCGCTCGCTCCAGTCGTGCGTGTGTGGGGCTTTCATCCCGGCCGGACCGGACGGAGACACACATGTGAACGGGGCGACATGTGCTGATGGCGGGCTTCCGGCCATGCGCCACCGGCTACCGGGGGGCTTGAGGTGTGTCGCCGTGTCGGGGCTGGTGTCCACCGGGCGGCCCGCGCCTGGCCCTCGCTCCCCGGTGCGCTTCGAGCCCGTCACCGGCGGAACAGGGCTGGGCCGGTGACGGGCTCGGGGGTGCTTCTGAACATGCGCACGGAGCCCCGCGTCAGTCAGGGCCGTGCGCCGCCCGGATGAGGTCAGCGGGCGGCGACCGCGGGTGCCGACTTCTTCCGGGCGCGGTACGCGGCGGCCTTGATCTTGTTGCCGCAGGACTCCATGCCGCACCACTGGCGCCGCATGCCCCGGGAACGGTCGATGTAGACCCGGGTGCACTCGGGGTTGCCGCACTCCTTCATCAGTGGCACGTCGGGGCCGCTGAGCAGCTCGACGGCCTGCCTGGCGACGGTGGCCAGGGCCTGCTCCGGCGATGCGTCGGTGTGCCGGCCCGACAGGGTGAGCTGGGGTGTCGCAGGCGTCTTGCGCGCGGCGGCGTTGAGGACGCCGAGCGCCTCCCGGTCGAACTCCTCGCCGAGCCTGCGGTCGGTGACGAGCCGGTAGACGGCCTCGCGTACGGTCGTGGCCTCGCGGACGTCGTCCTCCCTGCCGGGAGTGATCGTGTCCACCAGCCCGGACTCCAGGTACCAGGCGTTGAGCCGCTCCGGCGTCATGAACATCTCGAACCGGGTCGAGCGTCGGGCCCGGAGCGTGGCCGCGAAGTCGAGAGCCGGGTGCCCGCATACGAAGACATGGTCAAGATTCACATCACCATCTTGACAGGTGACTAATGTTGAATGCAAGAACCGTCACCGCCTCAGGCGGTTGCCTATCGGCGGCGGCGCCTTCGCGACCGTACGGCAGGGGAACGGACGCGCGGGTCAGAACCGTTGACCGGGGTGGCCGACGAGGGGCGGACCCGCCTCCTCCCGGGAACCGGCTCCGCGCTCCAGGCGCACGGCGCGGCCCTGCCAGCGGCGGCGCAGCCAGCGGTCGTGGCTGGCGACGACGATCGCGCCGGGCCCCGGTCCCAGGGCGGCTTCCAGTTCGTCGCACAGTCGTGGGGAGAGGTGGTTGGTGGGCTCGTCGAGGAGCAGGAGGTGGGGCGGGCGGGCGACCAGGAGCGCCAGGGCGAGACGCCTGCGCAGGCCCACGGACAGATGGCCGACCGGTTTGTCCAGGTCCGCCTCGTGCATCAGGCCGAGCGAGCGCAGCGGCACCCGCTCGGCGCGCCGGGCGCCCAGCGCCTGCTCGTAAGTGTCGCGGGCCGTGCGGTCGGCGTGCTCGACCTCGGTGTCCTGGGTGAGCAGCCCCACCGTCAGTCCGCGCCGCCGACGTACCTCGCCCTCGGCCGGGAGGTGTCCGGCGAGCACGGCGAGGAGCGTCGACTTGCCCGCGCCGTTGCCGCCCGTGACCAGCAGCCGGTCGGTTGGTGAGATCTCCAGGCCGTCCAGCGTGAGTCGGCCCGGCACCCGGATGCCGTGCAGGAGGAGCAGGGGGCCGGAGTCCTCCTCGCTCTGCGCGGCCATGTCCCCGGCTGCGAAACGCAACGGCCGCGGCGGCTCGGCGACCTGGGTGCGTTCCAGGCCCTCCAGTCGCCGGGTGGCATTGCGGACCCGGCGGGAGATCTGGTTCTGCACGCGGCCGGCCCGGTGGCCGTAACCCATCTTCTCGTTGTCGGTGCGGCCCCGGTCCGGTGCGACCCGGTGCGCGGTCACTCCCGCCGTCTGCCGCAGCTCCGCCAGTTCCTCCTGCTCCTCGGCGTACCGCCGTTCCCAGCGCTCCCGCTCGGCGCGCTTCTGCGACAGGTAGGCGCTGTAGTTGCCGCCGTAGCGGACCGGCCCGTCGACCGCCGGGTCGAGGTCGATCAGGTCGGTGCAGACGGCGTCGAGGAACGCCCGGTCGTGGCCGGCGACGACCACGGTTCCGGGCAGCGCGCGGATCTGCTCCTCCAGGAAGGCGGCGGCGCCGTCGTCGAGGTGGTTGGTCGGCTCGTCCAGCAACAACGCCGACGGACGGCGTACGAGCAGGGCGGCCAAGGCGAGACGGCCGCGCTGCCCGCCGGAGAGCGAACCGAGGGTGCGCTCGTGCCCGAACGCGCCGAGGCCGAGACCGTCCAGGACCAGGGCCGCGCGGCGGTCGGCGTCCCAGGACTCGCGGTCCTGGACCTGTTCCAGACGCCTGCCGTAGGCGTCGAGGAGGTTCTGGTGACCGGGGTCGTCCTCCGGGAGCCGGGCGAGTTCCGTGCCGAGCCGGTCCAGCTCGGCGAGGTCCTCGCGGGCCTCGCGCAGCGCCTCGTCCAGCACTACGGCGATGGTGGAGCCGGCGTCGTACGGCATCTCCTGGTGGAGGAACCCAAGGTCGGCCGGGCGGGTGACGCTGCCCGCGTCGGGCTCGTCCGTGCCGGCGAGGACGCGCAGCAGGGTGGACTTGCCGACGCCGTTCTCCCCGATCAGACCGACGCGGTGGCCGGGTGAGGCGGTCAGGGAGACGCCGTCGAGGACGCGTCGTCCGCCCAGGGTACGGACGAGGTCGCGGGCGAGCAGTGCGGGCTGGGGCATGGGGGACTGAGGCACAGGGGGACCGTCCAACGTGATCGGTGTTCGGCCCGCGGGGCATGCCGCCTCGGACGCGGGCCACGTCACACGTCGCCGGATCACACCTCGGGGGCTCCCGTCTCCTTGAGTGTCCCGTCGGCCAGCCGCAGCCAGCGGTTCACGCCGATCGCGGTGAGGAACCGCTCGTCGTGGCTGACCACCATGAAGGCGCCCTGGTAGGAGTTGAGCGCGCTCTCCAGCTGGCCGGCGCTGACCAGGTCGAGGTTGTTGGTCGGCTCGTCGAGCAGCAGCAGGTGCGGAGCCGGTTCGGCGCACAGCACGCAGGCCAGGGTGGCGCGCAGCCGTTCGCCGCCGGAGAGCACCCCGACCGGCAGGTGGGCCCGTGCGCCCCGGAAGAGGAAGCGGGCCAGCAGGTTCATGCGCTCCGCCTCGGGCCGCTCGGGGGCGAAGTCGGCGAAGTTCTCGGCGACCGTGCGGTCCGGGTTCAGCAGGTCCAGGCGCTGGGAGAGGTAGGCGACGCGGCCGTCGCTGCGTTTGGTCTCCCCGCTGTCCGGGGCGAGATCGCCGGTGATCAGGCGCATGAGGGTGGTCTTTCCGGCGCCGTTGGGGCCGGTCAGGGCGATGCGGTCGGGGCCGCGGACGGTCAGGTCGACGCCGCCTTCGGCGAACACGTCCCGGCCCCCGAGGCGGACCTGCATGTCCTTGCCGAGGAAGAGGTTGCGGCCCGCCGGTACCTGGGTGTCGGGCAGCTCCAAAGCGAGCCGCTGCTCGTCGCGCAGGGCGCGTCCGGCCTCGTCGAGGCGGGCCTTGGCCTCACCGACGCGGGAGGCGTGCATCGTGCCGGACCTGCCCGCGGCCTCCTGCGCGCCGCGCTTCATGTTGCCGGCGAAGATCTTGGGCAGCCCGGCGTTCTTGAGATTCTTGGAAGCGTTGCTCATCCGGCGCTCGGCGCGTTCACGAGCCTGCTGCAACTCCCGCTTCTCACGCTTCAGTTCCTGTTCGGCGTTGCGGACGTTCTTCTCGGCGACTTCCTGCTCGGCGCGCACGGCCTCCTCGTAGGCGGTGAAGTTGCCGCCGTACAGGCGCAGTTCGTCGCTGCCGAGTTCTGCGATGCGTTCCATGCGGTCGAGCAGCGCGCGGTCGTGACTGACCAGCAGCAGACAGCCGGTGTAGTCGGAGAGCACGTCGTAGAGCTTGTGGCGGGCCTCGACGTCGAGGTTGTTGGTGGGCTCGTCGAGCAGCAGGACGTCGGGGCGCTTGAGCAGTTGGGCCGCGAGGCCGAGGGAGACGACCTGGCCGCCGCTGAGCGTGCTCATGCCGCGGTCCAGGGTGAGGCCGGCCAGGCCCAGGCGGTCGAGCTGGGCGCGGGTGCGCTCCTCGATGTCCCAGTCGTCGCCGATGGTGGCGAAGTGCTTCTCGTCGACGTCGCCGGACTCCACGGCGTCGAGGGCGCGGATCACCGCGGCCACGCCGAGCACCTCGGCGACGGTGAGGTCGCCGGTCAGGGGCAGGCTCTGCGGGAGGTGGCCGAGGGTGCCGCTCACGGACACCGAGCCGGTGGCGGGCTCGAGTTCACCGGCGATCAGTTTGAGCAGGGTGCTCTTGCCGGAGCCGTTGGGGGCGACCAGGCCGGTGCGGCCGGTGGTGACGGTGAAGGACAGGTCCTGGAAGACCGGGGTGTCGTCGGGCCAGGCGAAGGAGAGATTCGAGCAGACGATCGCGGCGTCGGACATGGAGGCGACCTCGAAAGGACTGAGGGCAGAGCTGTTTACCTCTGCCCTGGGCAGACGGGGAAAAGGGGTGCGACAAAACGAACCACCTCGGCAGCGCTCCTGAGCGCCGGCCGGTGGCCGTCAGATCCGGATCTCATCCGGAGATGTCGTCTTCACCCACCACGTCTGTGACTCCTCGATCGACGGTCAACGTCCCCGGAAGTCTAACATTCGCCGCCCCGTTCGCCAGGCGGTGTGGCCATCGGGCGAGCTCATACATGTGCATGGAGGGCACGGCCCGTGTTGACAGCCCTGTGGCCGCATGCCAGCATCGTCACCAGTTAAAGCGGTGACGATTTCGTGTGGCTCAGCAAGCTCACATGTGCCGGAAGGGGCGTACACCATGGCGGAGAGCCAAGAGCTCAGCCCAGGGCCGGGGGTGCACCGCCCGGGCAGCGGGCCATGCTGCGCGGGCGCGGGCGCGGGCACGGGCGCGGGCGCGGCCGGAGTGGCCGCCGCGCCGTACCTCCAGCGCGGCTGGGAGAGGTTCCTCGCCGCGGCCTCGGGGGTCGACGCCACCGGCCTGACCGGCCTGCTGCCCGACCCGGGCGGCTTTCGGTACTACAGCGTCGTCGGTTCGGTCCCGCACAAGGACGAGACCGACTGCGTGCTGTGGGCCGACGGACTGGTCGACCGGCCGAAGGCCTGCACGCTCGACCAGCTGCGTGCGATGCCGCAGACCCGGGTCGTCCACGATGTCGTGTGCACCGACGGCTGGCGCGTGGCCAGGACTCCCTGGGAGGGGGGCGGCGGACATCCTCGAGGACGCCGGGGTGCGTTCGCCGAGCGCGGCGATCCGGTTCACCTGCTTCGACGGCGCCTGCACCGAGAGCCTCACCCTGGAACAGGCCCGCCGCTCGGACGTCCTGGTGTCACTGAAGATTCAGGACAAACCCCTCACCCACGCGCACGACGGCTCGGCTACTGGGAGGAGCGTGGTTATGCGGTCGACGGCTGGCTCGACGGAGCCGGCCGGAACGGCGAAGCGGCCTGAACGCGAGGGCCGGGTACGCCGTTTCAGCACCGCCGAGCGCATGGTCCACCCGGGCGACCGGACCTCTGATGCTGCTGTGCCTGGTCTCGGCCGCCTGTCTCTGTCTCGGGCCACTGACCCAACTCGCCGGACGGCGCCACCTGATGGTCACGGTCCACGACTGGTCCGGCATCTCGCCGCCGCTGCCCTTCCTTGCTGGGGCTCCTCTCACCCGCCTTCCGTGCGGACCTGCGCAGGCTGAACCGGTTCGCGGTGTACGACCGGCAGTGGTTGCGTGCGGTCCGCAGGCGCCGTACCAGTGCGATCTTCGTGCACGACATCCTGGCCTGGGCGATCGCCTTCGTCCTCCTGGGGCGCATGCGCAGGGCGTTCGCGGACCCCGAGGCGCGACGGGGGATGGGTACCGGGTAAGTCAGCCTCTCGTGGGCGCAGCGGTACCACTCGCGCTGGATGTCCGAGAAGCGGGTGGGCGACGGTGCCGAGGACGCGACGGACCGTCGGATGGCCCAACACGCCCCCGGCGGGCCCGGCCGACAGTCATAAGTGCAGGCAGTCAACTGACTGTTGGCGGCACCTGCGGTGCGTGGCCAGAGTGGGGCCAGGTCGACAGGCGCCACATCTGTTCCTTCGCGAATCTCGACTCACACTCATTAGTCACCGTCTTAATCGGTGATTCCCACGTTCCGGCAGTCCGGCCCACCCCGTGCGCTGAGCACATGTGTCGCCCACGTCGGACGCACACCTACTTCCTGAAGGGGAAACCCATGAGACGACGACTGCTGACTGTCCTCGCGGCCGGTGTTCCGCTGGCCGCCGCGGTGTACCTGCCGACCGCCTCGGCGGAAACCAAGGACGCCTCCGCCGCCACCCCGTCCGCTTGCACGGCACCGTCAGTGAAGGCGCCGGCCGGCACCAGGGTGGAGTCCGTGACCGCGGTCGGCCAGGAGGGCGGCACCATCGCCGGCACCGGGGCCCTCGGTGGTTCGGTCTCCGGCGTCCCGGCCTATTGCGAGGTGACGGTCACCCTCACCCACCCCGGCGGCAACGACCACGCCAAGGTCCGCACCTGGCTGCCCGTCAGCGGCTGGAACGGCCGCTTCCAGGGACTCGGCGGTGCCGCCTACCTGGCCGGCGACAACAACGTCGGTCTGGGCACCGCGGTCAAGAACGGCTATGCCGCCGTCTCCACCGACGCCGGTGTCGGCGACGCCCTGGACACCGGCTGGGCCCTGAACAGCGAGGGCCAGGTCGACACCGCGCTGCTGAAGAACTTCGCCTCCCGCTCCCAGCACGAGGCGGCCGTCGTCGGCAAGGAGGTCGTCGACGCGGTCTACGGCGAGCGTCCCGCGCACTCGTACTTCATCGGCTGCTCCACCGGCGGGCGTCAGGGCTACATGGAGGCCCAGCGCCACCCCGGCGACTACGACGGGATCCTCGCCGACGCTCCCGCCGTCAACTGGGACGAGTTCGAGGTCGCCACCCTGTGGCCGCAGGTGGTCATGAACAACGAGAAGACCTACCCGTCCCAGTGTGCGTTCGCCGCCTTCACCCAGGCCGCCGTCAAGGCCTGCGACTCCCTCGACGGCGTCAGGGACGGTCTGGTCGACGACGCCTCCCGCTGCGACTACGACCCGCGCCGACTGGTCGGCACCAAGGTCGTGTGCGACGGCAGGGAACTGACCGTCACCGCCGCCGACGCGGCCGTGGTCCGCAAGATCTGGGACGGTCCGCGCACCGCCGCCGGCAAGAAGCTCTGGTACGGCGTCCCGGTCGGCGCCGACATCTGGTCCCTGGCCGCGCACACCGAGCCCGACGCCGACGGACACGTCGTCGGCACGCCCTTCCTGGTGCCCGCCGCCTGGGTCAAGCTCTGGGTGGCGAAGGACGCCTCCCTCGACCTCTCCAAGATCACCTACAGCCGGTTCACACAGCTGTTCAAGCAGTCCCAGGCCGAGTACGACAAGGTCATCGGCACCGACGACCCGGACCTCTCGGGCTTCCGCGAGTCCGGCGGCAAGCTGCTGACCTGGCACGGCGAAGCCGATCAGTTCATCCCCGCCCAGGGCACCGTGCAGTACCGCCAGAAGGTCGAGCGGGAGCTGGGCGGCACCAAGAAGGTCAACGACTTCTACCGTCTCTTCCTCGCTCCGGGCACCAACCACTGCGGTCTCAACGGCCTCGAGGGCTCGGCTGACGGCCTCGCCGCGCTGACCGGCTGGGTCGAGCACGGCAAGGCGCCGAGGACGCTGCCCGCCACCCTGATCAACGCCGAGGGGCAGAGCGTCTCCCGCGACCTGTGCGGCTACCCGCAGGTGTCCCGCTACAAGGGCCACGGCGACCCGGCCGCCGCCTCCAGCTTCACGTGTGTCTCCCCGCCCCGGCACTGACCTGACGGCCGACCCTCCGCCGACCATCCGACGACCTGAGAGGGGCCGACCCATCATGAGCAAGCAGACGGCCAAACCCACCGCCCCGCCGTGGCGTGGGCCCTGGCGTTCGCCGGTGCCCACGAGGACCTCGACGCTCCGGCGATCACGCTGCTGGTCGTCTACCCGCTGATCGACGCGGTGTCCTCGCTGATCGACTACCGGTCCACCCTGGACGGTCCCGAACGCCGGGTCGCCGCGTTCAACGGGGTGCTCAGCACGCTGGCCGCCTTCGCCATCGGCCTCGCCGGGACCGACGGCGTGACGGCCGTGCTCCATGTGTTCGGCGCCTGGGCCGTCGTCTCCGGGGCAGCCCAGCTGAGCGTCGGACTACGGCGGCGCGGTCCCGAACTGGGCAAGCAGTGGCCGACCCTGATCTCGGGCGGACTGTCCTTCCTCGTCGGCTTCGCCTACAACATCCAGGCGGCGGGCGACCACCCTTCGCTCGACGTGCTGTCGGTGTACGCCACGGGCGGCGGGGTGTGGTTCGTCCTGCAGGCGCTGCTCCTGGGCTGGAAGTCCCGCCGGCCGCGCACCCGGACCATGTGACCCGCCCGCGGGTCGATGTGCGTGCGCACCCGTGGTGTGGTCACCGCCGTCGTACTCGTGAACCAGGTCGGAGGAGATCCACGTGCGGGACGCCCCGCCCCGTGCCTCCCGCTGCCGGCTGAGGCAACGGCACACCGAGTACGACCCACTCGGGCCGGTGACAGCCGGACTCCCACGCCGCTGAACACCCCGCATGTGTGAGGGGGCAGGTTTCTTCCCAGGCAGAAACCTGCCTCTCCCGCACACGGGACGGGCGACGGATGGTGGATCTGCGCCCGGCGGAGACCGGGTCATCCCGAACTCGTTCGTCACCGTCTTCCAGGAGTGTGTTCCATGTCCAGGACCCGTGTCAGCTTCGACAGCGCCGGTATCGAGATCGCCGCACACCTCTACGTTCCCGACAGCCCGGCCGTCGGCCCCCGTGCGGCGCTGGTGGTCGGACACCCCGGCACCGGGGTGAAGGAGCAGACCTCCGGTACGTACGCGCAGCTGCTGGCCGAGCGTGGATTCGTCACTCTCGCCTTCGACGCCGCTCACCAGGGCGAGTCCGGTGGTCTGCCCCGCGGGCTGGAGGACCCCGCCCAGCGCATCGAGGACTTCAAGGCCGCCGTCTCGTACCTCACGACCCGCGAGGAGGTCGACTCCGACCGCGTCGGTCTGCTCGGCATCTGCGCCTCCGGTGGCTACTCGCTGGCCGCCACCGGAGGCGACCATCGCGTCAGGGCCGTCGCGACCGTCTCGACCGCCGAACCCGCCCGCCAGTTCCGCTTCGGCGCCGACGGCTCCCAGGACCCGGCGGTCTTCCAGGCCCTCCTGGACGCCGCCGCTCAGGCTCGCACCCGTGCCGCCCGCGGCGAGGACCCCGGCGTGCTGACGATGTTCCCGGACACCGCCGAGGAGGCGGGCGCCCTGGGCGGCGAACACGGCATCGAGGGCTGGGAGTACTACTGCGGCGCCCGCGGCTACCACGAGCGCTCCGCCAAGTACCTCACCTGGGACAGCGTCGACAAGATGGCCTCCGGCGACGTCTTCCGCGCCGTCCCCCTCATCGGCCCCCGCCCCGTCCTGCAGATCATCGGGGAGCGTGCGGTGACCGCCTGGATGGCGATCGAGGCCCACCAGGCCGCCACCGGCCCCAAGGAGCTCCATCGCATTCCCGGCGCCAGCCACGTCGACCTCTACGACAAGCGCGAGTATGTCGACCAGGCCGTCGACAAGCTCGCCGACTACTTCACCGCCCACCTCGACAAGTGACCTGCCGAGCCCACGTACGGGGGCACATGCGGGAGGGGCCGACAGCGCAGGCTGCCGGCCCCTCCCGCATGTGAGGGCGGGTCACTTCGCCTGCAACGGCCCCGCGAAGGACTTGCGCAGCGACCGGGGAGCGGCCAGGGGCAGGAGCACGGCGAGCATTTTGCCCTTGACCGTGCTCGGCTCCCGCGTCAGCTCGACGTCAACCCGGGTGCCGTCGCCCTCGGGGGTCAGCCGGAAGACCCAGCCGCCGCCGGCCCCGAAGAGCTTGGAGTCCAACGTGGTGACGGTGACCGTGTCACCGGCGGGCTCCCACTCATAGCGCGCCCGCTCCCAGGCGGCCGCGGTCCCCTCGGTGACCTCGGCCCAGGTGTCGCCGAGGCCGTGGACCTCGAAGTGGTCGGCGTCGATCGTGGGCCAGGCTTGGGGGCGGGAGGGACCGAAGTCGGTCAGTACTCCCAGCACGTCCTTGGGGCTGAGCTGGGAGACGAGGTGGACGCGTACGACTGCCATGGGATGTCCTCACCGAAAAGTAACTGTTCTGAGCGGTGACGAGAGATTCCCACACGGCTGCGTCACCAGTCAAGGCGGTTACTTTGGTGTCATCGGCGTCGCGCACCCAGAGCCGTTGTGCCCTCGTCACCCCGTCAGGTGGTGACAGCCGCAGAATCAGACCGCCGGGGGCGCAGGGTGTGCCTCCAGGGGTACGAGGCCCGCTTGAGTCCCTGGGTTCGGTGCTGGTGGAAGTGGTCCGCGCGGTCTTCGCCGCCCTCCTCCGTCCCGGACCGGTGAAACGGCGACCGCCGACAGGTCTGTATCACCAAGACCTGATCGGAAGGACCGGACATGACCCTCGCCCCGCCCCACAAGGCGCCGGCATCACCGCCGTGGGTACTCGTGCTGACCGCGGTCGCCGCCCTCGTGGTGGCACTCGACCAACTGGTGGTCGCCACCGCGCTCCAAACGATCCACCGCGACCTGGGCGCCTCGATGACGAGCCTGGAGTGGACCGTCAACGCCTTCAGCCTCAGCTTCGCCGCGCTCATGATCCCCGGCGCCGAACTCGGCGACCGGATCGGCCGCAAGCGGACGTACATCCTCGGCCTGGTCGTCTTCGCGCTCGCCTCGGCCGCATGCGCCCTGGCGCCGAACATCGGACTGCTGATCGCCGCCCGCGTCCTCCAGGGCGCAGGCGGCGCCATGATCTCGCCCGCCGCACTGGCACTCCTGACCGCGGCCGCGCCGCCGCACAAGCGCGGCGCCGTCATGGGGATCTACGCTGCCGTGATGGGTCTCGCCGTCGTCGGCGGCCCGCTAGTCGGAGGTGCCGTCACGCAGGGCCTGGCCTGGCAGTGGATCTTCTGGATCAATGTGCCGGTCATCGCCGCGGTCATCCCGTTCGCGGCGGCCAAGCTCACCGAGACGAAGGGGGAGCCGATCGCCATCGACTACCTGGGCATCCTGCTCGTCGCGGCCTCGATGTTCGGCCTCGTGTGGGCACTGGTCCGCTCGGGCCCGGCGGGTTGGGGCAGCGGAGAGGTCCTCGGTTCCCTGGTCGGCGGCCTCGTCCTGCTCGCCGCGTTCGCCGGCTGGGAGCGGCGGGCCACGGAGCCGATGCTTCCGCTGAGCCTGTTCCGCGTCCCCGCCTTCGCCGCCGGCAACCTCTCGACACTCCTGCTGACCGCGTCCCTGTTCGGCACGGTCTTCTTCCTGGCCCAGTATCTCCAGATCTCGCTCGGCTACTCGCCGCTGGGCGCCGGGGTCAGGTTCCTGCCGTGGACGGTGCCACTGTTCTTCGTCGCCCCCCTCGCCGGCCGGCTGCAGGACCGCGTCGGCCCACGCCGGCTGATCTCGTCGGGGCTCTTCCTCCAGGGTGCGGGACTGGTGTGGCTGGGCGTCAACGCCCACGACCACGACTCCTACGGGTCCTCCGTCGCCGCACTGATCATCTCGGGCATCGGGACGTCGATGGCCATGCCGGCCCAGCAGAGCGCGGTGATGACGTCGGTGCCGCCGCAGTCGATGGGCAAGGCCGGCGGCACCTTCAGCACGGTGCGCCAACTCGGCGGCGCCCTGGGCATCGCGGTCCTGGCCGCGGTCTTCGCGGCCCACGGCAGCGACCGGTCACCGGAGCAGTTCGCGGACGGCTTCTCGGCGGCCATCATCACGTCCGCGGCGCTCGCGTTCGCCGGGGCCGCCTCGGGCGTCCTCGCCCCGGGCCGTACACCCGCCGCGCGGCACCCGGCCGCTCAGACCTCCCAGGAGGAACTCGGTGTCCGCTGAGAGCCGCTGCACGGGCGAGGAGTTCACCCGGCTCGCCGACCCGTACCAGCAGGAGCTGCTCGCGCACTGCTACCGCATGCTCGGGTCGTTCCAGGACGCCGAGGACCTCGTACAGGAGACGCTGATCCGGGCCTGGCGCGGATACGGCGACTTCGACGAACGATCCTCGCTGCGCACCTGGCTGTACCGGATCGCGACCAACGCCTGTCTGACCGCCCTGCGGAGCAGCCACCGACGTGTCCTGCCCTCCGGCCTGGGCGCCGCGACGGAGAGCCCGGAGACGGCCGACCTGTCGAGGTCGGATGCGCTGCCGTGGCTCGGGCCGATGCCCACGCGCCGTCTCGGGGACGCGCAGGACGACCCCGCCGGCATCGCGGCGCTCCGCGACAGCACCCGGCTCGCGCTCATCGCCGCCTTCCAGCGGCTGCCCGCCCGGCAGCGTGCCGTCCTGATCCTCGTCGACGTGGTCGCCTTCCGTCCCGCCGAGGCGGCCGACTTCCTCGGGATCACCGTCACGGCCGCCCGCAGTCTTCTTCAGCGCGCCCGCGAGACGCTGGCACAGGACGTCCCCGACGAGGAGGAGACGGCGTCGGGCTCCGCGGCCGACGTGGCACTCGACGAGAAAGTCATGCGTCAGTACCTGCGCGCCTTCGAGACGTCGGACACCGCCGCTCTGGCGGAACTGCTGCGCTCGGACATCGAGTACGAGATGCCGCCGATCCCCACTTGGTTCCTCGGCCGCGCGGCCGTCGTCGACCACTTGAGGCGCCGGGCGTTCGCCCGACCGCACCGCTCCCTCGCGACCTCCGCCAACGGCTGCCCGGCAGTGGCGACCTACAGCCTGGCGCCGGACGGCTCGTTCGTCCCGCACGGCATCCATGTGCTGGAGATCCGAGAGGGCCTGATCGCACGGATCGTGGTCTTCCTCGACGGCGGGCTGTTCCCGTCGTTCGGCCTTCCCACCTCACTCCCCGGTTCCGGCTCAGGAGCGCCAGCGATGACGCCTTCTGGAGACAATCGTTTGATTGCTTCGGGTTAGACAACCTTTGCCAGAGTCTGAACGTCCAAAGAACAACAGGAGACGCGCCGTCTCCGTTTAGGGGGAGCGTTCATGCTCAAGGTGAGCATCGTGGTGCCCGTGTACAACGCGGGGCGCTACATCGACATGTGTGCACCGTCGCTCTTACGCCAGACCTTGGGGGAGGATGCGTACGAGATCATCTACGTCGACGACGGCTCGACCGACGACTCCGCGCAGCTGCTCGACGAGCTGGCCGACGAGCACGCGCATGTGCGGGTGATCCACCAGGAGAACTCAGGCTGGCCCGGCAAACCGCGCAACGTCGGCATCCGGGAAGCCCGCGGCGAGTACATCCAATTCGTCGACCAGGACGACGAGTTGACCCCGGGGGCCCTGGAACACCTGCACCGGATGGCGACCCGCAACGGGTCCGACATCGTCATGGGAAAGGTCATCGGCACCATGCAGGGCCCCAGCAACGTCTTCAAACGCACCGTGGAGCGCTGCACGGTCGAGGACGCGCCCCTCATGGAGAGCCTCACCCCGCACAAGATGTTCCGCCGCGACTTCCTCCTCACCCACGACATCCGGTTCCCCGAGGGCCCGGTGCGCCTGGAGGACCAACTCTTCATGGTCCGCGCCTACTTGCGCGCAAAGACGGTCTCGATCCTCGCCGACCACCCCTGCTACGTATGGAAGCGCCGTGACGACGGCGGCAACACCAGCAGCCGCGGCACCACCCCGGAGGACTACTACGGTCATCTCCGGACGGTCGTCGAGGCCATCAAGCAGGACACCCAACCCGGCCCGCTGCAGAACCACTTGCTCCGCCGCTCCTACCGCGTCGAACTGCTTCGTCCGGTGAACGAACCTCGCGTCCTCCAGCGCACCGGCAAGAACCTTGAGCGCCACTTCGACGTCGTACGCCGTATGGCCCTGGATGCCTACCCGCCCGGTGTCCGCGACGGCCTGCCCGCACTCACCCGACTTCGGGCGCACCTGTTGGAGGAGGGCCATCTGGACTCCCTCGTCGAACTCGGCCGCCGCACCCGGCGCATCAGGCCCGAGGTCACCGTCGACGACATCCGCTGGCGGGACGGAAGGCTCCACGTCACGACCACGATCGGCATGCGCCGCGCCGACGGTGAGCCCCTCGCCCTCGTCGAGCGCTACGGCCGTATGCTCCTCGACCCCGAGCTGCTGGACGGCATCGAGGGCGCCGAGGGCTGGGAGGCCCCGCACCCCCTCGGCCACGCCCACGGCGAACTCCTGGTCCACGACACAGCCAGGGACCTGTGGTGGTTCCCCGACGCCGACCTGACCCCGCGCACCCAGCCGCTCGGCGGGCGTCGTCACCGCGTCGTGCTCACCGGCGAAACGGTCATCGACCCCCTCACTCTGGCCGGCGGACAGGAGATGGAACCCGGCACGCACGTGGTGTGGGCGAGCGCCCAACTCCTCGGTGTGGGCCGCAGGGCGAGGGTGACCCGCAGCGACGCCGAGACGCGCGGTGGCGCTCCGGACCTCGGTCTCGGCGCGGGCCTCGGTCTCGGGTTCGGCTCGGTCAGGGTGGGAAACCCACCCCATCTGGTGATCCCGGCCTGGGGCGGCCCGACCGGCCAACTCCGGCTGTCCGTACGCCCACCGGGCCAGGCCACGCTCCCTCACCGTCTCTACCTGCGCACCACATCCGTCCCGCCCATCCGCCGCGCAGCCCGCACGGTCCTCCACCGCCTCCCCCCGGACGTCCGGGGCCGAGCGAAGAAGCTGGCACGCAGGGCGGACCCCTGGAGCGGCAACTGAGAAGCGCGGGGGCCAGGGTGCCGCGGAACGCCGAGGCGCCGAGGCGCGGAAGCATCACCGCTGCGGTCCGGTGGCCCGGCTGGTGCGGGAGTGCCGGCCGCACCAGCCGGTGACTGCTGCGGGGAGGAGACCTCCTCCCGTTCGAGCCCAGCCGGCGGCATCAGCGCAGCGTGACCTCCCGGCCGATCGACCGCTCGCGGGCCGCTGCAATGACCAGCGCCGTCGCCGCGGCGTCCTGCGCCGCCACGCCGACCGACTTGTAGAGGGTGATCTGGTCCGGTGCGGTGCGCCCCGGTCTGCTGCCGGCGATGAGTTCGCCCAGTTCGGCGTGCACGTGATCGGCGGTGATGAGGCCGTCGCGGATCGGCATGAGCAGGTCGTTGCTGCCGGCAGGAAGCGGGGCGAGCACGGCCTGCCGCGACTCGACGCACACCAGAGCCTCAGCCACGGTGGCGTCGTCGATCTCGCGGCCGGCCGGGTTGTACCCCACGGACGCGATGTGCACCCCGGGTGTCAGCCAGGAACGGCGGATCACGGGTTCGGCGGCGTGCGTCGTCGCGGCGGCGATGTCCGCGCCGTCCAGTGCCTCGGCGTAGCTGGACACGGCCTGGACCTCTCCCTCCAGCACGGCGGAGAGTTCGGCGGCCAGGGCAGCGGCTTTCGCGGGATCCCGGCCCGCGACGCGGATCCGCCGGATCGGGCGGACCCGACAGATCGCACGGGCGTGGGACCGGGCCTGCACGCCGGTGCCCAGCACCGCCAGCACCGTCGCGTCCTCGCGGGCCAGCAGCCGCGCCGACAACGCGGAGCAGGCGCCGGTCCGCACCGCGGTGATGGCCGTACCGTCCAGCAGTGCGGTGGGCTCACCGGTGTCCGGATCGAACGCCACGATCAGCGCCTGATGTGTGGGCAACCGTGCCCCGTCGTTGTGCGGGAAGAGCGACACCAGTTTGGTCATGAGCACCCCGGCCGACGGCAGGAAGCCCGGCATGGCCGCCAGGAATCCATCGCGTTCGGACACCAGGGCGGCGACGCGGTCGGGCACCGAGGCGCGCCCGGCACTGAGGTCTGCCATCGCAACGGCCAGGGCATCGATCAGGGCGTCCACGTCGAGCAGGGCTTCGACCTGCGAGCGGCCCAGAACAAGCATGCGTCTCAACCTCCTGATACCGGTCATACGGCCGACGACCGCACAGCCGAAGCGTCGGCCCCGGCCCCCCACCGCCCCGGCTACGACACGCCGTTGTCCGAGAGGAGGTTCATCCGTACGCGACTGAGTCCGTTCAGCCGGACATACCAAAAGGAGGATCGTTTGTTTGGCCGTCAGGCCCGCGGCCAGCAGCGCGCATGTCTCCCACCCCCCGCGGTGAACTACCTCGGCCTGAACACCGCACCGGCCAAGAACTGGCAGAGCTGCCTGAACGCCTGGGGCTTCAACACCGGCACCGTCGACGGGGTCGTCGGGAGCAACACCGTCACGGCGCCGCAGAAATTCCTGAACGCGGTCGGCGAAAACGCCGGAACTCCCGACGGGATCGCCGGACCGCAGACCCGCGCTCACCGCGTGCCCCGGACGCGACCGATGACGTAGACGACAAGGAGGAGCAGGATCGGCACGGAAGCACCGTTCTGTGGCCGCCGCCTCAGGCGAAGTCGGCCTCGGTGATGCCGTCCGGATGTCCGGACGGCCACTCCACCAACTCGATCCGATAACCGTCAGGGTCCGTGAGCCACGACGTCTTCGGGCCGTCAGGGCCACCCGGGTACTGGAGGGGCTCGGGCCTCAGGCCGGCTTCGGTCAGCGTCTCCAGCGTGGCGGCGAGCCTCTCCACCTGGATCGCGAGGTGGTCGAAACCGCTGCCCACCTCGACCGCTGTGCCGCCGGGGCGGTGGACCAGTTCGAGCGAGGCCGCCGGTTCGTCGGGGAACTTGAGGATCACGAGGCGAGCCCCGTCGCCGGCCTCGACCCTGCCCAGTTCGGCGTAGCCCAGGGCGGTGTAGAAACCGAGCGAGCGGGCCAGATCGGTGACGCGGTAAGAGACGAAGAGCGTCTTCACGCGGCCTCCCCGGGGCGACGCACCCGGTATCGGAGATGCGTGACGTCTCGGTCCTCGAGCCTTCGGACGAGGTCGAGTTCGATGTGATCGCCGCCCAGGTGGTCGAACAGCCGGCGCCCCTCCCCGAGGAGGACCGGGACCAGGTGGATCTCCATCTCGTCCAGCTGCCCGGCCCGGAGAAGTGCTTGAGCCGCTCCCGCCCCGTGGACCATGACCGGCCGGGCGCCTGCGACTGCGCGAGCCTGGCGGGCGCAGTCCGCGACATCGGTGACGAAACGCGCGTGGCCGGGTGGCACGTCCCCGGCGTCCACCTGGTGGGTGAGTACGAGGATGGGCACGCCGTCGTGGTGATCGCCCTGCCAGCGCCCAGCGAGTTCAAAGGTCCGACGGCCGGAGATCAGCGCGCCGGTCGCCAGCGCTTCGCGGTAGACCTGGCCGCTCGGACCGTCGGATTCTCGGTCGTCGAGCCAGTTGAAGAGGCGTCCACCGTCGCGCCCGAGTTCCTGCCCCGGCCGATCGTCCGGGCCGGTGATACAGCCGTCGAGCGACATCGACATGTACAGCCGAATCGGATTGTTCATCCTGGCCTCTCCGTCTCTCCTCCACGACACCCGGATCCGGCGCTTCCCGAGCCGCCGGCTGGGTGGGCTGGTCACAAGGGAGACTTCAGGCAACCGGCGAACTCATCGGCCCGACGCGCCGATCTACGGCGTTCGACGAGGGTTCGTAGCCGCTCGACTCATGGGCGCGCTCGGGGCGGAAACCCACCCCTGCGTCCGTGACACCTGCCTGCTCCACCGTCGGATGCGTCTACGGCGCCCGCCAGGCGGCCTGCACCGGCCCGATGACGGCCACGCAGCAACGAGCGTGGAGCCGAGGCAATGACCACAAGTCCGCCCCCGGGCAGCGTCCGTTTCGGGCGGGCCGCCCTCAGCCGGGCGGAGAGGACAGGGGCCGAGGCGGCGGTCAGGGCTTGCGGGCGAGGGCGGCCGCGATGAGGTGTTCCCAGACCGTGAGTTGCCGTTCCCCGCTGTTGTTCCACGGAGTCTCGGTCTGCTCCGGGCGCCACAGGGGTGCGGGGACGATACCGGGGTCGAGGATCTCCAGGCCGTCGAGGAGAGAGGCGATCTCGGCGTCGGTGCGCCACCGGCCGCGGCCGAAGGTTTGCTGGAGGACCTTCTCGGCCTCCTGCGTCTCCGGATTGTCGCCGGAGCGGAAGTGGCTGACGAAGAAGTGGCTTCCGGAGGGCACGTTCTCCCGCCAGTAGCGGACGATGCCGGCCGGGTCCTCGTCGTCGTTGACGTGGTGGAGGATGGCGCTGAACATCACGGCGACGGGCCGGGTGAAGTCGATCAAGCGCATGGTCTCGGGGTGGTTCCGGATGCCTTCGGGGTTGCGGACATCCACCGCGACGACCCGGGTCCGGTCGTCCTTCTCCAGCAGCGCACGTCCGTGGACCAGGACTTGGGGGTCGATGTCGACGTAGACGACCCGGGCCTCGGGCGTGTGCCGTTGTGCGACCTGGTGGACGTTGTCCGCGGTCGGCAGGCCGCTGCCCAGGTCGATGAACTGCTGAATGCCCGTGGTCCTCACGATCTCCCCGACCGCGCGGGTCAGCGCCGCGCGGTTGGCGAAGGCGATGGCCACCGAGCCGGGCAGGTCGCGTTTGAACACGTCGCCGATCTCTCGATCCACGGCGTAGTTGTCCTTGCCGCCCAGCAGGTAGTCGTAGACGCGGGCGATGCTGGGCTTGGACGGGTCGATGGAAGAGCCTTCGTACGTCATGTCGATCATTTTCCCCGTAACGTCCCCTGCTGGCCACGGTTTTGGAATGCCCGGGCGGACTGATCGGGTCGTGGAGGTCCGGGGCGACGTGCCGGCGCGACAGGCCACGGAGGCCAGGGGTGCTGATCACGGTGCCGGTGGGGTCGCGGGGGAGGAGCAGCGGGGAGAGGGCAGGGACCTTGTTGCCCTTCGCCGACGATCTACCGCCTGCGCGGGCCGAGCACACCTTGTCGTCTCGTGCGCAGGCACGGAATCCCTCGGTGATCAACGGATTCTACGAGCAATTGTTTCCTGATTGCCGGTGGGGTGATGTTGCCGCTTCGGGGCATCCGGGAGGTAACACGTCAGCTCGCACCAGGAGGTACGTCATGATCGCGCTCGGCATCATCCTGCTTGTCATCGGTTTCCTCACCGGCATATCGATCCTGTGGACCCTCGGGATCATCCTGGCCGTGGTGGGCGCCGTTTTCTGGGTCATGGGATCCATGGGGCACGCGGTCGCCGGCCGACGTCACTATTGGTGACCGGGCTGTCCTCGCACCACGTCCGGCGAAATGCCTGACTTCAGGAGGAGGGCCTGCTCACTGAGCGGGCCCTCCTCCCATGGAAGGCCCGGGGCACCAGGCGGTGAGATGCGTGTGTGGTGCGCGTGTCGCCTACTGATAGCAGGGAGGCGCACACTGGACGGTGAAGGTGTTGTTGTGCCCGTCTGCGACGGATGGGGCGACAGGGGTTACTGGGGCCGCTGGGACCCTGCTGGTCTCCCACGGCATCGGCGCCGCCATGGCAGGTGCGCCGAGGGCGCCCAGCGCGGTCGCTACCAGGAACACCACGGCGATGGCCCGCTTGTGCACGTTCATTCTTCCCCCATTGGTCGTCGGTCTATGCTTGCCGGGAGCTGGTTCGTCAGCCGCCCGTCAGACGGCGTTCCCGCTAGTGCGCCCTGATCGTCACGTGCTGCACCGGTGCCGATCCGGCAGCCAGGACGGAGCAGGAGCCGAGCACCAACAGTGCGATCAGCGCGGCCTTGACGGCACGCCCCATGTGGTTCCCCCCGGTCGTTCAACGATGGCAATGACAGTGCCACGCACCCGCACGGGCCGCTATGTTTTCGACCCTCTTCGAAACGTCGTCCCCGTGCCGGCCAGCAGGTTGAGGGCGAGTGACGTCGCCGTGTGCTCGACGTGCTTCCCGTCTCTCCTGCTGACGACGAGTCCTGCCCCGCGCAGCACGCCTATCTGATAGCTCGCGCTGGCCGGTGCGAGTTCGAGGGCCTGTGCCACCTCGGTGGTGGTGCGGGTGGAATGGCCTGCCACGTCGACGAGCACCGCACTCCTGGTCCGGCCGAGCAGTCGGTCCAGCCGTTCCTCGCCCGCTCGGGCGATCTCGAGCGGCTGCTTCATGACGGGGTAGACGAGGACCGGGTCGAGTTCGGGATCAGCAAGTGCCGTGGGCCTGCGCCAGCAGAAATACGACGGTACGAGCATCAGCCCCCGCCCTTCCAGCCGCAGTTCCCGGTCGACGGGATAGTCGACGTCCAGATACGGCGGGTTCCAGTGCGCGAAGGGGTGCAGGCCCTCCAGGAGGGCGGCGGTGCCTCCGTCGAGGACGGCGCGCGTGCGGACCGAGACGTCGTCGCCCACGGCCGAACGTACATGCCGCCAGTAGGGCTCCAGGAGCGCCCGGAACGAGGCCCGCAGCGCGTCGGAGACCAGTTTGAGTGAGGAGGCGGGTGGTTCGTGGGGGCCGCGCATCCAGCCAGGCACCGGCCGTGTGCCGGCGAATCGCCTCAGTTCCGCGGCCAATCGGTCGCGAGGTGTCGCCCGTAGTTCTTCGAGACCCGCCTCCAGGCACTCGCCTGTGACGGGAGGCGTGAGGAAGTCGGGGATGTAGCCGGAGGCCGGGATGACGGTGCGCAGGGTGCCCAGGGCGTGTGAGGCCCGACGGTCCCGCGACAGCCGCTGTCCGGTCTCGCGACGCCAGTGTCCGAACTCCACGAGCCGCTGACGCGTCTGGAGGCGGCAGACCGCGCACATCAACTCCCATAAAGGATCGGGCTGCTGAGCGATCCGGATGTTCTCAAGATCGCGCCAGCTGAAGTGGATACGTAGCAAGTGGCTCCTTGAGAGGGACGCTGGACGGACGAGTCGGGTAGGGGTGACCGTCGGGCCGGCCCACCGTCACCTGAAGGGACCCCCGGCTTTGCGTGGCCCATGGTGAGCACGTCGGGCCCAACGGCGCGACGGATGCGGCCTGTTCGCCGCCGGGCCGAGGCAGCCTACTGAGGGCAGGGATCACCGCGCCGGACGCTGTCGATGTCGTCATAGCCGGCTGTCACGGCGCTCGGGCAGCCCTTGGGGAATCGTTCGGCTCATTCTGCTCCGTCGGCCGAGTCGGCCCCACAGATCCTGATGGAGTCGGTCCGGCGGGAAAAGCCGATCGGCAGAAGAGGATGACCTCCTTGTCGATAAACTTTCCTTTATGAGTGCTGGTGGCGGATCCGGGGCCAAACGAGAGCCGAGCCTCCACCAACTCCGACTCTTTCTGGTCCTCGCCCAGGAGCTCCACTTCGGGCGTGCGGCAGCGCGGGTCTACGTCACTCAGCCCGCCTTCAGCCAGCAGATCCGGTCGCTGGAACAGCGGCTCGGTGTCGTACTCGTCGAGCGCGGCAGCCGGAACGTGCGGCTCACCGCCGTCGGTCAGTCCGTCGCCGAGGAGGCCAGGACGGTGGTCGATGCCATGGCGCGACTGCGACAGGCGGCCGACCGTCATGCCGGCGCGGCGCGTGGGCTGTTGAGGATCGGCAGCCTCGGGGCCGAGGCAGCCATGCCCTACGCCCAAGCCATCCTCGCCCTCCTCCGTGGTCGGCACCCCGATCTGGAGATCGAGGTCCGCAACCTGACCTTCGTCGACATGTTCAGCACCCTGCTCAGCGGGGAGGTCGACGCCGCCTTCCTCCGCGGCCCCCTGCCCGGCGGGATCCAGTCCCTGCACCTGGCGTCCGAGACACGGGTGGTCTGTCTGTCCGCCGACGACCCGCTCGCCGACCGGGACATGCTCACGCTCGGCCAGCTCGCCGATCGCACGGTCGTCGACATGCCGCCGGAAGTACCCCGCTCGTGGTGGAACCACCTGACGGTCAATCCCCGTCCCGACGGCACCAGGGTCCGCTTCGGCCCTGTCGTCAGAGACACCGAGGCCATGGTCCTCGCCGTCACCCAAGGGGGCGCGATCACCTTCCTGCCCGCCGCCGCCCGCCGCCTGTACCCGCGCGAGGGCATCACCTACGTCGACTGCCCGGAGCTCGGCCTCTCGACGGCCGAACTCGCCTGGCTTCCCGACAACCGGGACGAACCCGCTGTATCAGCCCTGCGCGAGGCAGCCCGTCGGACAGTCCGGCAGTCCGGCAGTGCCGACGACGGCGACCTCTGAACTCTCGTCGCAGCCGCAGTGGTTGCCACCCCGGAGGGCCTTGGCACCGCTTCACGAAAGGGCAGGGCGCAGAGCGGGAGCCCGCGGTTACGCTCACCGCGTGATGCACCGGTGGAAAGGCCATGTAAGCCGCCACCCTCTGTGGGGCGCCGTCGAGTTCACGGTCGCCTGGCATGTGGTGTTGGTGCTGTTCGCCAAGGTGATCCTGCCACCCCTGGCCCCGTCCTGGTTTCCCGACCTGGGCGCCACCGTGGTCAACGCGGTCTGCTTCGCGGGCGTCTGGGTCGTCCTGTGGCGCTGGGGATGGCTCCGCGTGAGTGGCGTTACCGCGCTGGGCGGACCGCGGCGCTGGTGGCTGGCTCTGCCGATGCTCCTCGTGGCCTGCTCGTACGCGGCCGCAGGCCTGGAGGGACGTACGACCCTGCTGGTCAGCAGTCTGATCTCGCTGCTGTGGGTCAGCATCAACGAGGAGATCTACAGTCGCGGCCTCGTACAACAGGTCCTCACCCCGCTCGGTGCGACACGGGCGGCGATCGGCGTCGGTTTCCTGTTCGGCGTCGGCCACTTGCAGAACTACCTGTTTTTCGGCGCCCCGTTGGACGACACGCTGTGGCAGATGCTGTCGGCCGGCCTGTTCGGCTTCACCTGCGCGGGGCTGCGGTACGCGATCGGCTCGGTCTGGCCGATGGTCGCCGTCCACGGACTGGATGACTTCTTCCAGATCCGTTCACCGGGAGCGGCACCGGACCGGTGGCAGGTGTGCGTGTACGTCTTCCACGCCGGGTACGGGGTGTGGCTGCTGCGCCACTACGGCACCGGAGATGCCCTTCGGACGCGGGGCGGTGTTCCTGCGGACCCTGGCGAGCGTCCCGAGCAGGCGGGTGCGCTGGACTGACGAGCAGCTGCTCGACGGCGTGGCTGGTCTCGTGTCCTGTTCGGCACAGGGCACGAACAGGACACGAGACCAGGAGCGGCGTCCCGGCTTTCGCCGGGGAGTGCGGAGGTGGATGGGGAGCCGGAACAACCCTCGGGTCAGACCGAATCCGTACGCCACGTCCTCAACGCCACTCCGTGCCCGGCCGGTTCATCGGCTCATCGTGCGTGTCGGCACGCCGATGTGCCTCCGGCCTGACGATTGCCGCGGCAGCGGAATCAGACGGGGCGGATGTTCTCCGCCTGCGGGCCCTTCTGGCCCTGCGTGACGTCGAACTCGACCTTCTGGCCTTCCTGCAGCTCGCGGAAACCCTGGGCGGCGATGTTGGAGTAGTGGGCGAAGACGTCGGGGCCGCCACCCTCCTGCTCAATGAAACCGAAGCCCTTTTCGCTGTTGAACCACTTGACAGTGCCCTTGGCCATAACCGTCTCCTTCGAGGGAAACCGGGCTCGCACTCTGCGTGCCCGGAGGTGATCGCCCTGGTCCGGAGAGGCGCTGACACGCAAGAACGCCCGTGACGGCGATCACGGGCGAACAGGACTTCGGAACCACGACTGCTGGATCACGACGCTACACCCGGGGAGTGGCCGCCGCTACCGAGAACGCGGTCGAGTCGGTGCCCGGCGTGTCGCCGAACTCCCCCACGTGGGCCTGCTGCTGCTCCTCGGCGATCCGAGTTTGCCCCCTGGTTTCGGGGCCTGTCCGGGCCCTGCTGGTCGCGTTCGTGGTGCCGGCCGCGTCGCTGACGCACGCGTTCCGGAAAAAGAAGATTCGACCGGAAGGGCGATCGTCCGGTCCCGGGCGAGGAACATCAGGGCCGCCGGGGACCCCGTTGCGTACGCGCCGAAGGTTCTGGCAGGTCAGCCGCCAGATGGAGCCGGATTTCAGGAGCAGACCCGGTGCCTGCCGCACGAGGCGGTTCAGTAGTACTGAACCAGGCAGAATTCGTGCCCCTCGGGATCGGCCACCACGACGACCACACCTTCGTCGTAGTCGTGCCGTTCGCCGGTGAACAGGCCGCCGAGGGCGATCACCTGGGCGATGCCCCGGTCGATGTCGTCGACTGCGACATCGAGGTGCAGGCGCACCTTCCCACGCTTCGGCTCGGTCACAGGCTGGAAGTTGAGGCGGGGTTGTGGGTCGCCGGAATGGCCGAGATAGACCCAGCCGGGGCGGGACGGCATGGTCGGGCGCTCCAGCAATGCGCTCCAGAAACCGGCGGTCCTTTCCACGTCGAGGCAGTCGATGGTCACTCCGACCCAGCGGTTCGTCATGTCGTCAGCTCTCCTGTGTCGTGGGGCGGGATGCGGGTGGCCCGGGATTCCTCGGCCCGGCAGCCGACGGGGCCGCGGGCAGCACGGCAGCGTGAGCCGGGTGCGCGGCTCCCTGGCGTACGCGTTGCCGGGCGAGGTCCGTAGCCGCGTCGGCGGGGGTGGTCCCACGGGTGCGGGCCCTGTGGAAGACCTGTCGGAGCGTCGCGGCGATGCCGGAGAGCCGCCCGGTCAGCTGGTCCTCGGATTCCCCGCGCAGTTCGACACCGGTGGCGTGGATGACTCCTCCGGCACTGACGACCACGTCGGGTGCCCAGAGAATGCCGCGTGCGGCGAGGAGGCGGGCGGTGACGGGTTCGTCGAGCTGGTTGTTGGCCGGGCCGGCGACAGCGGCGCACCGTAGCAGCGGCACCGTGCGCGCGGTCAGCAGGCCGCCGAGTGCCGCCGGCACGAGGACGTCGACCTCCGCCGTGAGGACGTTGTCCGGATCCACCCAGGTCGCGTCCACCTCCTCGGCCAGGCTGCGGGCGGCGGGGCTGATGTCCGTCACGACGAGCCGCGCGCCGGCACGGGCCAGGAGTCGGGCCACGTGGGCCCCGACCGCACCGAGCCCGATCACCCCGAAGGTCCGGCCGGCGAGCTCCGGTGAGCCGAAGACCTCGTCCGCCACCGCGCCCAGCGCCGACAGGGCCCCGCGCGCGGTGTGGAAGGAGGAATCGCCGCTGCCGCCGTCGGCCACGGGCCGGCAGCAGACATACGAGGAGCGTTCGCCGATCACGGACATGTCCACCGGGCTGCTTCCCACGTCCGGACCCGCGAGGTAGCGGCCCCCGAGCGATTCGATCGCGTCGCCCAGGTCGTGGAGCAACGCCGTCCGCTCCGCGCCGGTGGGCCGAGTCGTGGTGGGGAGCGCGACGACCGCCTTCGCGCCGCCGTGGTCCAGACCGGCCAACGCGTTCTTCTCGGTCATCGCCGCCGCCAGCCGCAGCGCGTCCGTGATCGCGGCGGCGGGATCGGGGTAGTGAGCGATCCGGCAGCCGCCGGCGGCAGGACCGAGCGCGGTCGAGTGAACCGCGATGGTGATCGCGAGGCCACTGCGGCGACCGCGCACGACCTGTACCAGCTCGTGCGCCGGCTCCGGGACGAGGGGGGCCAGGGCTTCCATAAGTACGGCTGTCATGGCGTGAAGCTAGCCGTTCGGACAAAGGCCATGGCCATCAACCGAACGGTATTCGGCACGGGCGCCATAGTCGCGGCATGGACGAACTTGATTCGGCGATCGTCCGGCATCTGCAGCGCGATGCGCGGCAGACCAACCGTGACCTCGCCCGCACGCTCGGCATCGCCCCGTCGACCTGCCTGGAACGCATTCGCGCCCTCCGCGCCCGCGGAGTCATCACCGGCTACCACGCCGCCGTCGATCCGGCCGCCCTCAACCGCCACGTCCAGGCGCTCATCCACTTCCAGATCCGCCCCCTCAGCCGAGCGGTCATCGAGGCGTTCAAGACCTATGCGGCCGGTCTGCCCGAGGTCAGCACCGTCTACGTCGTCACCGGCGGGGACGACATGATCGTGCACGTCTCCGCGCCCAGCGTCGACCACCTCCACGGCTTCCTCATGGACAAGTTCACCGCGCGCCGCGAAGTCGTCGGATTCCGGACCTCTGTGATCTACCAGCACACCGACAAACAGGTGCTTGAACCCCTCACACCGTGAACCGCCGGCGGTGAAGCTCAAGGCGATCGCGAAGTGCTCGGCGGCCGACTCGGCGGCCGGCTCGACGGAACGGGGTGGGGCGGGGCCACACCTCATCGCCCCGTGCGCCGCCGCCCCGCACGGCGCCTCCTCCACGCTGCCGCCACCTACACTCCACCGATAGGAGATACTGGAAAGCAGGACGTGGGCGACCAGAGGTGAGGCGTGGGCAGTTCAGGGGAGGCGGGGGCGCCGTCGGCATCGCCGGGTCCGCCCACCAGCGCGCTGCGTGTGCTCCCGCTGACGGACCGGCCGGGCTGGCAAGCGGCCGGAGAGGTCAGCCTGATCACCCGCCCGGCCTGGGAACAGGCCCTGTGCCACCTTGCTCGCAGCGACGAAGAGACGTGCCACTTGGAACTTTCAGCCGTCACGTTCGTCGACGTCGCCGGCGTCTCCGCTCTGGCCATGACCGCTCAGGGCCTTCCGCAGGGGCGACGCATCGTGATCGAGGAGCCGCCCGCCACCCTGCGCCGCGTTCTGGACTTGTTCTGGCCGGACCTGCTGACTGTCGAGGTGATCGGGCGATGACGGAGCTCAGCACCGAACCGTTCGTTCATCCCGCCTTGTTCTACCAGGGCGAGGAGGAGTACCTGCAGGGCACCGTGCCCTTCATCCGCGACGGCGTGAAGGCCGGGGAGCCGGTGGCGGTGGCCGTGCCCGGGCCGAACCTCGCCCTCCTCAAGGCGGCCCTGGGCGAGGATGTCGCCAAGGTGAAGTTCCTCGACATGACCGAGGCGGGGCGCAACCCCGGACGGATCATCCCGCGGGTGCTGCGCGCCTTCGCGGACACCCACCGCCAGACGCGGGTGCGGATCATCGGTGAGCCGATCTGGGCCGGTCGCAGCACGGTGGAGTACCCGGCATGTGTCCAGCACGAGGCACTGATCAACCCGGCGTTCCAGGGCCGGGACGTCACCATCCTGTGCCCCTACGACGCCGACCGCCTCGATGAGCAGGCACTCACCGACGCGCACGCGACCCATCCGGTGATCATCTCCGGCGGCAGGGAACGGCCCAGCACCGCCTACGCCCCGGAGCACGTGGTCGACCGCTACAACCAGCCCCTGGAGCAGCCGGCGGCCGCCGAGGAACTCGTCTTCCAGGCCGGCCAACTGCCGGCAGCCCGGCGCTTCGCGGTCGAGCAGGCCGCGCGGTGCGGTCTATCCGGTGTCCGTCTGGAGGACGTGGCCCTCATCGTGGCCGAGCTGACCACCAACAGCGTGGTGCACGGCGGGGGTTCCGGCACCCTGCGTGTGTGGGCCGACGACAGTCAAGTGGTGTGCGAGGTACGCGACCACGGGTACCTGGGCGATCCGCTCGCCGGCCGTCGTCCACCCGCAGGCGACAAGCTCGGCGGCCGGGGCCTGCTGCTCGTGCACACTCTGGCCGACCTCGTACGTATCCACACCGGTACCGAGGGAACGACGGTTCGCTGCTACATCAGTCATCACTGATTGTCGGTGTGATTGTCGATGTCCCGCGAGGGGCCGAGCGGCGGGATCACTCACCGCGACCCCGCCGCCACCAGCGTCGCGGTGATGGGTTCGAGCTCGGTGACCAGTTCGTCGAGTTCGCCGGGGGAGAGTGCGTCGTACGGCGGGGCGGCGAGTTCGTCGGTAAGGGCTTCGACGCGTTGCTTGGTCTCGCGGCCGGCGTCGGTGAAGTGGCCTTCGGTGTCGACGAGCCCGCGCTCGCGCAGGCCGTCCATGACCGCGGCGAGCCGTTTCTTCGGCAGGTGATGGATGCGCCCGAACAACTCCGGTGGGTAAACGCCCTGCTCCAGCGCGGAGAGCACGTGAGCCTCGGTGCCACCGATGCGCGCGCCGACGAGAGCGGCGACGTGCCCGTCCCCGCGGTGCTCGCGCAGCATGGTCGCGGAATGCCACAGCCGGGCGACCGGATCGCTCGGCACCGGAAGAGCGCGCATACCGGCGTACATCACGCGGCCTGCCGTGGGCGCGTTCGTCGCGGCCTTGGTGGTCAGGTCGGCGGCACGCACCAGGCCAGGGGAGTCGGCCAGCTCCTCGCCGAGGATCCGCCGCAACGAGGCCGCGCTGCCTCGCTCCCGAGCGGCTACGGACGCCTCGGGCGGGATCGTCTGCCACGCGCTCGGGATGTGCCGCGCGGCTTCCCCGTCGGCGAAGCTGTAGAACGCCGCGTGCACGACCTGCGCCGGCACCCGCCCGAGCGGCGCGGCACGGCTGGCGAAGTAGCCGTCCCAGTAGGTGCGGTGGCCGAGCGCGGTCAGCTCCTCGTTGCACTCATCGGCGAAGTACGTGACCAGGCAGATCGGTTCCAGTAGCTCGTACATGCGGCGGGCGCTGTGAGTCATGGCCTACATCATGCCTCGCTCACGCTTCGCGGAGGGGTGTGTGCCGTTGGACCGGCCTCTGGACCCTGGGGACGGACACGCCCAGGTGTCACCTCGACGGTCGTGCCGGACCGCCCCCCTCCCAGGCTACGAACTGCCACCTGTCGTCGGCGTATCGAAAACCGCATACGGGCGGGCAACACCGCGCTGCCTTGTATGGCGGCATGTCCTACAGCGAATCAGCGCGACCAGCCGTGACCGGGGCCGCGGGCGGGGGCCTGACCGTCGTGCCGATCAGCGCCGCGGAGCACTTGGCGTTCGTGCGGACGCGGCGGTCGGTCAGCTTCCTGCAGACCCCGGCCTGGGCCCGCGTCAAGACCGAATGGCACGGCGAGTCCCTCGGCTGGTACGACGGCCGGCAACTGGTCGGCGCCGGGCTCGTCCTGCACCGCCCGGTGCCGCGACTCGAGCGCTTCACGCTGGCCTATCTGCCCGAGGGCCCGGTCATCGACTGGACCGGCGATATCGACGTATGGCTCGACCCGTTGGCGGCCCATCTCAAGGCACACGGCGCGTTCGCGATCAGGCTCGGGCCGCCGGTGCGCACGGACACCTGGAGCGCGGCACAGGTGAAGGAGGGCATCGCCGACCCGGGCACCCGGCGGCTCACCGACATGGCCGGGCAGTGGACCGACCCGGTCGGCGCCCGAGTGACCGGGCGGCTCAGGGACGCCGGCTGGCTGCCGCAGAGTCCGGAGAACGGCTTCGGGGTCGGGCATCCGCAGTTCAAGTACGAGATTCCGCTGGCCGGCAGGACCGAGGAAGTGCTGCTCGGAGGCATGAACCAGCTTTGGCGCCGCAACATCAGGAAAGCGGCCAAGGAGGGGGTCGAGGTCACGGTCGGCCGGGACCTGAAGGTGTTCCACGACCTCTACGTCCACACCGCCGAGCGCGACCACTTCACACCCCGACCGCTGCGCTACTTCGAGACCATGTTCGCGGCGCTGAACGCGGAGGACCCCGAGCGGATCAGGCTCTACCTGGCCCGTCACCAGGGTGACGTCGTCGCTGCCACCATCCTGGTCCGAGTCGGCGCCCACGCGTGGTACTCCTACGGCGCCTCATCGACCCACAAGCGCGAGGCGCGCGGCTCCAACGCCTGCCAGTGGGCGATGATCCGCGACTCGCTGTCGGCCGGATGCGACGTCTATGACCTGCGCGGCATCACGCCCACCCTCGATGCCGACGATCCGCACCTGGGACTGATCCAGTTCAAGGTCGGCACCGGAGGCCAGGCGGTGAGATACGTCGGCGAATGGGACCTGCCACTGCGGCCGTTGGTCTACCGGGCCTTCGACCTGTACATCAAGCGGCGCGGGCGATGAGCCTGGGCCCGTCACCCTCGTGGCCTGCGCCCAAGGCGAGCGTCCACCGCGTCACCAGCGCCCTGCCGTTATCGGTCGATTGACTCACCAACCGCACGGCGACGCGGTTCCTCCGGCTCGCTTTGCCCAACTACGGGAGCGCGGCGGCCACTTCGTCGAGGCGCGCACCGCGGGACGCCTTGACGAGCACGACATCGTGGGCGGCCAGGTGGTTGCGCAGCCAGTGGACGGCGGCGCCGTTGTCGGCCAGTGCCACCGCACGGTCGCCCGCGCCCTCGGCGATCCGGAGGGCGGCCTCGCCGACCGCGACCACCACGTGGGCCCGGGCGGCGGCGTACTCCCCGACAGCTCGGTGCTCGGCCTCGCTGTCGTCGCCGAGTTCGAGCATTTCGCCGAGTACGGCGATGCGGCGCGCGCCCTCGATCGCGGCCAGGGCGTCCAGGGCCGCGCGAGTCGAGTCGGGGTTGGCGTTGTAGGAGTCGTTGAGCAAAGTCGCGCCGCCGACGAGGTCGTGCAGCTCCATGCGCCATCTCGACAGTGAGGCGGTGGCGAGCGCCGCCGCGGCCACGTCGAGGGGTATGCCTGCCACCAGCCCCGCTGCCACGGCAGCCGACGCGTTCAGCGCCTGGTGGGCGCCGACGTGCGGCAGCGCGACGGGAGCCGAAGCATCGGCGGTCCGCAGGGTGAAGGACGGCCGGCCGAGCCGGTCCAGAGCCAGGCCGAGCGCCCGTACATCGGCGTGCTCCGCCTTGCCGAAGGTCAGCACCGGACGGTCGGTGAGTGAGCGCATGGCGACCACCCGGGGATCGTCGGCGTTGAGGACGGGGGTGCCGCCGGGTGCCAGCCCCTGTACGAGTTCACCCTTGGCCTTGGCGATGACCGCGCGCGACCCGAACTCGCCGAGATGTGCCTGGCCGACGTTGAGGACGACGGCGATGTCGGGCGCCACCAGGCCGGTGAGTTCGGCGATGTCGCCGACGTGGCGGGCTCCCATCTCCAGGACGAGGAACCGGGTGCTCACCTCGGTGCGAAGCATGGTCAGCGGCACACCGAGCTCGTTGTTGAACGAGCCGAAGGTGGCGATCGTCGGCCCCGCGCTCGACAGCACGGCCGCCAGCAGGTCTTTGGTACTGGTCTTGCCCTGCGAGCCGGTCACCCCGAAAACGGTCAGCCGGTCGCGCAGCCTGCCCACGACGTGGGCGGCGAGTGCCTGCAGCGCGGCCCGGGCGTCCTCGACGACGACGGTGGGCAACGACGTGGGCCGGGACCCGAGGACGGCCACGGCACCGGTCCGGCCTGCTTGTTCGGCGTATGCGTGGCCGTCGACGTGCTCGCCTGCGAAGGCGACGAAGAGGCTGCCCTGTTGGGCCTGCCGGCTGTCGAGCACGGCGGGCGCGGTCACCGCCACCGAACCGTCGCCAGAGACCGTCCCGCCGACGACCGCGGCGATCTCACCAACGCTGAGCGGAATCATGCCGAGGTCTCGCGGACCCGGAAGAACGGATGCGGGAAAAGCGGAATCTGATGAACGGTCAACATAGCCATGTGGTCGACGCTACCGGCCTGTTGCATATCGCCGGCGTATCGAAAACCGCATACGTTCCGGCAACACCCCGTCATCTTGACTGTTGGCATGACCCACAGCGAATCAGCCCGAAAGGCGGTCGGTCGCCCCGGATCTCCGGCGACTTCTTCCTCGTCGTCGGGACCGGCAACGGGTATCACCGTCTACGGATGCGGGCCGGACGAGGCCGCCGTGTTCCGGGAGAAGGCATTCCGCTTCGGTGTCACCACGACCATCACGGAGGCGGGGGTGTCCGAGGCCAATGCAGACCTGGCCTCGGGGAATCGGTGCGTCAGCGTAGGCCATAAGACCCGGATCGCCAATTCCGCACTTCTGGCCCTCAGCCGAGTCGGCGTAACCTACGTTTCCACGCGGAGCATCGGCTGCAATCACATCGATGTGGAATACGCGGCAAGCCTCGGCATCGCGGTCGAAAATGTCACCTACTCGCCCGACAGCGTGGCCGACTACACGTTGATGTTGATGCTGATGGCGGTACGGAACGCGAAAACGACTGTCCGCCGCTCCGATCGCCACGACTACCGGCTGAGCGAGGTGCGCGGCAGAGAACTGCGAGACCTGACCATCGGGGTCGTGGGAACAGGACGCATCGGCACGGCGGTGGTGGAAAGGCTGCGGGGGTTCGGCGGTCGAATACTGGCCCATGACCGCAGCCCCAAGACGTCTTCCGACTACGTCTCGCTCGATGACTTGCTGCACCTGAGCGACATCGTGACGCTCCACGCGCCACTCACCACGGAAACGCATCATCTCCTCGACCGTCAACGGATCGAGCGGATGAAGCGTGGCGCCTTCATCGTCAATACCGGACGCGGTTCCCTGATCGACACCGAAGCTCTCGTTTCGGCGTTGGAAGGTGGGCGGCTCGGCGGTGCGGCACTGGATGTCATCGAAGGAGAAGAAGGAGTCTTCTACGCCGACTGCCGCGACAAGCACATCAAAAGCAAGCCGCTGTTGCGGCTGCAAGAGATGCCGAACGTGCTCATCACGCCGCACACCGCGTATTACACCGATCATGCCCTGATCGACACGGTCGAGAACTCGATCATCAGCTGCCTGACATTTGAAAGAAGGAATCAGCGTGGCTAGGTTGAAAGTTGGCGTCATATTCGGTGGCTGCTCCGAGGAGCACCCCGTCTCCGTCAAGTCCGCGCGGGAGGTCGCCCGGAGTCTGGACGTCGAGAAGTACGAGCCGTTCTACGTCGGGATCACGCAGGCCGGTGACTGGAGACTCTGCGACGGGCCCGACACGGACTGGGAGAAGGGCGACCACCGCCCGGCCGTGCTGTCACCTGACCGCGGCGTCGGCGGACTGCTCGTCCTGGACCAGGGGCGATACGAGACGATCACTCTGGACGTCGTGCTGCCGGTGCTGCACGGCAAGCTCGGCGAGGACGGTGCGATACAGGGTCTCCTCGAACTCTCCGGCATTCCGTACATCGGCTGTGACATTCAGAGTTCCGCGCTGTGCATGGACAAGTCGCTCGCCTACCTCGTCGCCTCCAGCGCGGGAATCCGTACGCCGAACCACTGGACCGTCACGGCGGGCGAGCACATCGATCCCGACCGGATCACGTATCCCGTCTTCGTGAAGCCGGCCCGTTCGGGGTCCTCGTTCGGCGTCACCAAAGTGTCCCGGAGGGAGGAACTCCTGAGTGCGGTGGAATCCGCCCGGCGGTACGACTCGAAGGTGCTGATCGAAGAGGGCGTCGTCGGCAGCGAGATCGGGTGCGCCGTCCTCGGGAACGAGAAGAACCTGATCACCGGTCAGGTGGACCACATCGCAGTCTCCCACGGCTTCTTCAGGATCCATCAGGAGGACCAGCCCGAAACCGGATCCGACAACTCCGTAGCCATCGTTCCCGCCGACATCCCGGAAGAGTCGCGATCGGTCGTCGCGGAGCAGGCGAAGGCCGTCTACCGTGCCCTGGGATGCCGGGGACTGGCGCGGGTGGACATGTTCCTCAAGGAGGACGGCGAAGTAGTCCTCAACGAGGTCAACACGTTCCCGGGCATGACGTCGTACAGCCGCTATCCGAGGATGATGGCCGCCGCGGATCTTCCGCTCACCGAAGTGATCGACCGGCTGGTGTCACTGGCACTGCCGGGGGAGCCGCGATGAACGAGGACTTCGCCTTCGTGGACGAACTCGTACCCGGAATACGCTGGGACGCCAAATACGCCACCTGGGACAATTTCACCGGCAAACCGGTCGACGGCTACCTGGCGAATCGCATCGTCGGCACGAAGGCCCTGTGCGCGGCACTGGAAAAGGCGGGGGACAAGGCCGCATCCCTCGGTTTCGGCCTGCTGCTCTGGGACGGCTACCGTCCCCAACGCGCCGTGGACTGCTTCGTACGCTGGTCGCAACAGCCGGAGGACGGCCGGACCAAGGCACGGCACTATCCGAAGATGAACAGGTCCGACATGTTCGAGAGGGGATATGTGGCCACCATGTCGGGCCACAGTCGGGGCAGCACCGTGGACATGACCCTGTATCACCTGGAGTCCGGCGAACTCGTCCCCATGGGTGGTGGACACGACCTGATGGATTCCCGCTCCCACCATGGAGCAACGGAAATCAAGCCAACCGAAGGGCGAAACCGTGAACACCTGCGTTCCATCATGGAGGACTGCGGGTTCAGCTCGTACGCGCGCGAATGGTGGCATTACACACTGAAAAGCGAACCTTACCCGGACACCTTCTTTGATTTTCCCATCACTTAGTACTCCAGCTGAAGAGTGTCGCGGTCCTTCCGAGCCATGGCCGCAGGCCTCGCTGCGCGAGCTGCAGTACCTCGTTCGGGGGCCGCTCGTCAGCTCGTTCGGTCACCACGAGACCCCAGCCCTTCCGGCGGACCGCGCCAAGGGTCACCGCACGCTCGCGCTGCAGGTACGTCACGGCCGAGGCGACGTCAGCCACTGGCGGCCATACCTCGTAGCCGGCGAGTTTCCCGACTAGCCCAGCTCCGTTGACGGCTGGGACTGTCATGCCCTGGCCGCAGCCGAGCCCCGTCTGAGCTCTCGGCGTCGCGTGACTGGTCGTAGGATCTCCCGTCGGGGATTGGCGCTGTCTCGGGGGGCGTACACATGGAAAGACCGGACGACCGCATCGCATCTGTCCTGCGCTTCGCCGCGGAACTCGTCGCGTGGGTGGCCACCCCGTGGGCCTTGTCCGCGTACTCGTGGCCGCTCGCCGTCCTGGCCGTGGTGGTACTGATCGGTTTGCCGACCGTCTTCTCGACTCCGGGGGACAAGAAGCAGGTGATCATCCCGGTCTCAGGTACGGTCACGATTCTGCTCGTACTGCTCCAACTCGCCGCAGCCGCAATCGCCGCATGGTGGGTATGGCCCGTCTACGCTGCGGTGCTCGTGTCTCTCCTGGTCGCCGCCACCCTCGTCACAGAACGCCATCGATGGCGGTGGCTGCTCTCCACAGACCGGCACACCGGCTGACAGCAGGTACTGCGAGAAGGAGCATGGCGATGGACGAGGACGAGAGTCTGCGTCGGTACGGCCTGCACCCCACGGGGGCGGACCTGGAAGACGTCCGGTGCCTGCTGTCCGCACACACCCGGCTTGAGCGACGTGCACAAGGCGACGGCGATACGGAACTGATGAAGCTGTGCTGCGTACAGCTGTTCAACGCCGGGAACCCTGAGGACGTGCTTCTGATCTGGCGCGCCAAGGCAGCCAGCATGGACGCCGGCTGCTCGATCGACATCCAGTTGCTCTGCGGAGGGGGCCTGGACGAAACCAAAGCGCACCTTTCGAAGCAACATCTGTCCGAAGCTGCGGCGGCACTGGAACAGCTGAATCGCTGCGAAACCGACGGCGACTTCAAGTACTTCTCCGTCGACGCCCAATCGGCCCAGTACGCCGCCTATTACAGGTGAAGCAGCGCACAGTCGCACGACCCTTCGGGCCGGATGGTGAGGATGACGGCCTCGCGCAGGTCCAGCTCGTGGTGCTTGTAGCCCATGGTCGCGGTGGCGACCCGCAGCGTGCCGTAATCCAGGGTGCCGACGAGCGTGCCGGAGTCGACGAAGAGCGACGGGGAGTCGATGACCTTCGGGTAGGCGGCGACCTCGCGGCCGGAGGCGGTCGCGGGGAAGTTGTCGAGGTACATGGGCGTGCAGGTACTCGCCCCACTCGCCCTCGAAGGTGACGGGGATCGCCTGGCCGGCCTCGGTATAGGGGCCGTAGCCGTTGACGTCGCCCATCTTCATGACCTCGAACCGGACCAACGGCTCGTCGATCCGCAGCGGTTCGGGGACGACGGCGCGCAGCGCGTCGGGATCGGTGCGGTAGACGACGTTGAGGTACTCGCGGTCGGTGAACCGGGGGATCGTCGACGCGTAGGCGGGGCTGGTGAGCGGGGTGGTCGGGTGCTGTCGTACGTCCGCTGCCTTCATGGCCCTCACCGTCCCGTCCAGCGCGGCGGGCGGCGCTCGGCGAAGGCCGTCATGCCCTCGCGTACGTCGTCCGTGGCCATCAGGGTCTTCATCTCGCCGGTCAGCAGGAACTCCATGGCCAGGTGGTGCGGCACGCGCTTGGGCAGCCGGATCACGCCGCCGCCCGCGGCGATCAGCCCGCGCTTGACCTCGGGCAGTCCGAACCGGGCGTCCTCGGCGGCGACGATCAGGTCGCAGGCCAGGGCCAGTTCGAAGCCGCCGCCCATGGCGAAGCCCTCCACGGCGGCGATGAGGGGCTTGCTCGGCTCGGCCTCGGTGAGGCCGCCGAAACCACGGCCCTCGATGTCGGGTGACTCCCCGCGCAGGGCGGCCTTGAGGTGGCATGTGCGGGGACGGCGAGGGCGTGGTCAGAACCAGTGCAGGCAGTGCGGGGCGCGGTCGGCGCGGAAGAGGGCGTCGGCGAGGGTGGCCGCGTCCGGGCGGTGGGCCCGGATGTGTCCGGCACGCACGAGCGTGCTGGGTGCGGTGCCGCCGAGGTAGACCGAGCCCAGGTCTCCCACGTCCAGGGACAGGTCGGGCTCCCGGTCCGTCAGGACGCACTCGGCCTTTCCGTCCCGGACGGTCAGCAGGTAGCGGCCGTGCTCGCCGAGGAAGGGGTCCTCGACGTCCAGGACGAGCTCGCCGTCCGTGAACCAGCCGCGCGCGGTCAGCGCACGCGGGACGTCCAGCAGCCGCACCCAGAGCCAGTCCGTGTCGCCGCTCACCTCACCGGCGCGGAAGTCCGCGAGCTGCCAGCGCAACGGATGCTGGGGCGGGACGTGCTGGAATACCACCCGAGAGGCCAGGTCGTGGCCGAGCATGAACCGGGCCAGGGCCGTGAAGACGGCGTCGTCGCCGGTGATGGTCTCGTCGACCGTCAAGGTGTTGTCGGGCTCGCCGATCGAGTAACTGGCGTACCCGTCCGGGACGCCGGCGGCGTCCCGGTGGACGGCGACGTAACGCGGCGCCGGCGAGATCGGGGGCTGCCCCGCGCGCAGGGCCCACCAGCGGTGCGGCCGGGACAGAGCACCCGGCTGGGCGCGGCGGTACCGGTCGTACACGTCTTCCAGGATCTCGCCGCACTCGGAACGACGCAGCACCTCGACCGGGCCGTTGTTGTCCGGGCCGTGTTCTGTGACGTTGTACGGGCCGTTGTCCGGGCCGCTAGCCGGCGCGTCGGCCGTTGCGCGTGCCCGGGGCACAGCGAGGGCGGCCCGGTGGCGCTGCACCGTCAGCCGTTGCGTGTAGGTCGCCGGTCCGTAACCGAACCTGCCGTAGATCATGGCCTCCGAGGCCAGCAGCACGGAGAGGAATTCCCCGCGGGCCCGCAGGTCGGCGAGCTGATGCCGCATCATCGCGGTGAGCACGCCCTGGCGGCGGTGCGAGGGCAGGACGCCGACAGCGGTCACCCCGGGGGCCGGGACGAGGGTTTCGCCGGGAAGGGTGAGCTCGAAGGAGTGCGTGGCGGCGGTGCCGACCGGCCGCCCGTCCGCCGTCAGGGCGAGCAGGCAGCGGTCCATTTCGAGTGCCGACCACCACAGCCCGCCGCCCTCGACCGGGGTTTCCGGGAAGCGTCCGAACGCGGCATGGACGGTGTCGACGAAGACGTCGAGATCCTCGTCGGTCGTGGCGCGTATCTCCATCGGTGCCGCTGCCTCCTCGAAAGACCGGCACCACGACGGGTGGCGCCTGGCCATAGTGCAGCGTTGCGCGGAGGCCCGGTCAAACGAATTACGCCAGGAGTGGCGAGAGTTGGTGAGAGTTGGTGAGAGTGAACTGCCGCAGCGGCCCTACTGCCCCCGTGCCTGCTCCTGGTTCGACCGGTGGGGGCCCTGGAGCCAGTCCGCATGCGGCCCCAGACGTGCGTCGACCGGTTCCTCCCCTCGTCGGAGTGCGTCGATGTAGGCACGATCGGCGGCGAGCCGAGCCGCCACCTGGGGACCCTCGGCGACGGCACCATGCCCGGGAATCACGACGTCGGCGCGCCTGGCGGCCTCGTCCAGCCGGTCCAGTGACGTCTCGTAGGCAGTCACCTGGTCGTCCTGGCGAATGTCGAGGAGCGGGATCAATACGTCCGAGAGCATGTCGCCGACGAGCAGGACACCACGGTCCGCGAGAAGGATCGCGGCGTGGCCGACGGCGTGCGCCCGATGCTCGATGATCTCTCCCGGAACGGGTCCGCCGTCCGCGGGCAGCGGGGTGAGGAGCGCGATCAGCTCGAGAGGGATGCCGGACGCGCTCTGCGCCGCCATGGCCTGCGCCCGCTCCCGGGCTTCAGTGGCGACCCGGGTGGCGGCCGAGGTGGCGTAGCGCGGTACGTCGCCGAACCGGCTGTGCCAGAGCAGGTGGTCCCAGTGGGGGTGGGTGCAGAAACCCGCGACCACCGGCACGTCCAACTGGTCCACGTCATCGGCGAGTTGGTCCAGTTCGGAGCCGTTGATGCCGGGATCGATCACGATCAGCCCCTCGTCCCCGCGCACCACGACGGAATTGCTCCAGACCCACTCGCTCTGCCGGACCCAGACGCCGTCGGCCACCTGACGCAGCTTGCCCATCTCCACTCCTATCGGTCGGTCACAGTGGTGAGACTGCGATCCGTGGCTGAACTCATCGACGAGGGTCCTGGAGATCGAGAGCGAGCAGCTTGGGGAGCCGTTCGCGGCCGGGGCGGGCGTTCAGGTGTCCGGTGTCGTCTAGTGAGTTCGCGGAAGGTCAACTGCTGGGGTCGAGGCAACGTTCGTACCGCAGGGCACGTCGACCGGATGCGGGGCCAGGACGGCCGGGGCGTTGTGCGCGGTGCTGGGATCGTGCCCGCACGGCACATGCCCGGCGCGTGGGCTGTGGTGTTACGGGTGAGGTGGTCGGCGTCGAGTGAGTGTCGCCTGCTGACCATCATGTGTCCGCAGCCCGCCGTCCGACTTGTCGATCTCAAGGACAGGATGAAGGACCCCCCCCGCGAAGGAAGGGCCTCACCCCCCCATGAACGGAACAACGTTGCAGAAGACCGCGGCCGACCGCGCCGAGGCGCTGCCCGGAAGCGGCCTGGAGCATCCCTTCGGTCCGGACTGGGAGGTCTACAAGGTGCGCAGCAAGGTCTTCATGCTGATAACCGAGGTGCCCGGCCGCCCCGTCGTGATCCTCAAGTCGGATCCGGGCGAGGCACAGGCCCTGCGCGAGGAGAACGCGGACATCACCGCCGGCTACCACATGAACAAGAAGCACTGGATCACGCTGGAGGGCGGGGAGGCGATCGACGAGGAGTTGGTCCAGGAGCTCGTGACCGAGTCATACCGTCTCGTGGTCGGTCAACTCCCCAAGTCCCAGCGGCCGGTCGACCCGCACTCCTACGGCCGCCCCGCCTGACGTCGGCGGCGAGCCGGCTCCAGTGGAACCGGAGTACGGACGGCTACCGCACGGACGCTCCACGCAACCGCCGTTGCGGATGGCACCGACCACCGCCCCAGGCACAGGGCGTGTCGAGTCGTCACGTCGACCGACCACGTCGACTCCAGCTCGTGGAGATCACTGGGATGCCCAGTAAGAGCGGGGCGAGCGGCTTCGGCCGGTTCGGCGAGTGCGGCTGCGGCCACCTCCGTACAGTCGCCGCAGCCGCACTCGTCACCTGGATTCGCCCGTGACCTCTTAGCGCACCGTCTAGTCGGCGAAGAGCGCGCCGAACTGTGCGGTGCCCGAGGTGGAGACGCCCACCGAGGTCACGGAGAGGGCGCGGGAGCCGGTCGTGCCGATCTTCGTCCCGGTGGAGGGCAGGTAGGTCACCGCTCCGTCGCCGCCGTCCTCGTACGACCCGATGACCAGGTCGGCCTTGCCGTCGCCGTTGACGTCGTCGAGCTTGACGTCGGCGCCGAAGAGGTCGTTCTTCTCGTCGGTGCCGGGGACGCCCGTCGTGTTCTGCGCGAAGGACTGGAGGCCGGTGGAGGTGTTGATGCCGCTCGCGGAGCCGTACATGACGGTGACCATGCCGGCGTCGGCGACACTGCCGAGGTCCTCCGCCGGGGTCGAGACCACGAGGTCCTGGTATCCGTCGCCGTTGACGTCGCCCAGGTCCAGGTCCCAGCCGAAGCCGTCGCCCTTCTCCGAACTGCCGGGTACGTTCCCGGTGTTCTGGGTGATGCCGGTGGTCGAGGCGGGACCCGACGCCGAGCCGTAGGTGATGCTGACCTTGCCGCCGTTCGCGGCGTCCGGGATGCTCTGGCCCTCGCCGGAGGTGGCGTCCCAGTCGGCGCCGGTGACGATGTCGCCGTACCCGTCGCCGTTGATGTCGCCGATGCCGGTCACGATGCCCGGCTTGAGTGTCTTGACGCCCGCGACGCTCAGACCGCTCGCGGTGCCCGGCACCCAGTAGTTGGTGTTCCAGCCGTTTTCCGTCTGCGTCTCGAAGCCGTCGACCACCAGGTCGGTGCGGCCGTCGCCGTTCACGTCACCGGCGGTGAGCTGCTCCGGGCCGTACGGGAAGCCGGCCGAGCCGGGCGCGATCGGGGGCTTGACGGTGTAGCGGCCGCCGGACTGGCCGGTGGAACTGCTGAAGCCGCCCTTGTAGACGTAGAGGGTGGCGGAGGAGTTGCCGACGGCCAGGTCGGCCTTGCCGTCGCCGTCGAAGTCGCCGGCGGCCAGGGACAGGCCCCAGTTGTCGTGCGAGGAGACGGCCGGGTCGGGTACGTCGCTCGCCTTGCCGGTGAGGCCGCTCGCCGAACCCCACAGGATCGCGAGGGCGCCGCCGTCGGTGTCGGTGCCGACCTTCTCGTACGGCGAGGCCACGGCGAGGTCGTCGTAGCCGTCGCCGTTGAAGTCGGCGTA
>NZ_KB911592.1 GCF_000383615.1 Streptomyces canus 299MFChir4.1
ACCCGCCACGAGCCTGACCAGCGCTTCGCCCAGGTCAGGCCCTGCGTGAGCAGCCGCGCAACCTCCTCATACCCCTGCCCGGAGAACAAGCACATCGCCAGCACGAAGTAGACCACCACCCGCGGCGGCAGCAGCCGAGTGCGCTGACCCGAACGACCGGACTCAGCGACCACCCGGTCCACCAGCTCCGGCGGAAATGTACGCGTTAGCAGCCCGACCGCGATCCGGTCCGACAACCGCTCATCCGTCTCCGGCTTGACCTGCCCAGGGCGTGGCATCCAGGCACCTCCTGGATGCCACGCTACCAGTCGAGACCCTTAAGTCACTGGTATTGCACGTAGCCCAGTTCTTCGATGGCTCGCCGCACGGTCTGGCGTGTCGACTCCTTCACGCCGGCCGCGTTGTTGATGACCCGGGAGACCGTGCCTCGTCCCACCCCGGCGTGGGCGGCCACTTCTTCCAGAGTCGGCGCTCCGGGTCGCCGCTTGGCCATGACCACCTCCCCACCCGCGAGATCACCGATCTTACGGGGAGGAGGACCCGGGCACATGCCTTCCGCACATGAACGACCGGACTCGGCACGAAGGGAAGTTGCGGTAGCGATGGTCCGCTGCGGACGAGCCCGCCGAAACCCGGGAAGAAACCCGCGGACCCACCCCGCCTGACAGAAGTGTCAGCCGGATGGATCCGCGGTACCGGGTGCACGCGGTTGGACGCGGGCCGGGCAGGCCTTCCAAGCGGCCGGTCAGACTGCCCGTCCCGGTGCCCTCACGCGGTGGCGCAGGACGTGCCGTTCAGGCTGAATGCGGCTGGTTCGGCGAAGGCGCCGTCATAGGTGCCCTGGAACCCGAAGGAGAACTGGCCGCCCGGTGCGATGGACGCGTTGTAGGCCATACCACCAGCCGTAACAGATCCCGACGAGGGTGAGATCTCGGCGCTCCACGCACTTGTGACCTTCTGCCCGGGCGGCAACGCAAAAGTGAGTTTCCAGGCGTCAACGGGCGACGAGCCCGTGTTGGTCACGGTGACGTCCGCCGTGAACCCTCCCTGCCACACGTTCGTGCCGTAGCCCACCTTGCAGGCCGACGAACCGCCCGAGCCACCCGTGCCGCTGCCGCTGCCGCTGCCGCTGCCGAGATTCACGCTGGACGAAAACGAGTTCACGGCCAGGCCCGCGCCGTTCTGCCAGGGCTCGAAGCCTGCCTGAATGCTCGTCAGGTACCAGTTGTCCTGGGCGAGTCCGCGGGAGACGGCCTGCCGGACGAAGTCCATCACGTCGAAGTTCCAGCTGTCGATCGCCGAGGGTGCGACGAAGGACAGGACGTCGTTGGAGCCGTTGTTCCCGGACCACACCTGCCAGTTGCGTCCGCCCACCGTGGCGGAACCGACGGGCGATCCCACCGGCTGCACGGGCCCCACCCGGTTGAACCAGATCATGATCTCGGTGATGTTCACGCCGTCGGTGCGTGGCGTCGGGTCCAGCCAGATGTCGTAGGCGGCGTCGTAGGCCGCACCGCTCACGTAGCTGTAGGAGATGCCTGAGGGCGCGCTCGCGATGGAGTTGAGCCGGGCGGGGAGGTTCGTTCCGGGCGAGCAGTTGGTGTAGTGGCCGTGCCTCGGATCAGCGGACGGCTCCTCCGAGCCCTTCCTGACCTTCGGCCACGAGGCCACGTCGACCCGTACACAACAAGGCAAGCGATCTCCTGCGCGCGCGCAACCAGCGGAGAAACCCTCCAACCAGAAGGAATGCTTCATCATGAGTCGCACCAAAACCTCATTGCTCGCGGCCCTCGCGCTGCTCAGCGGGACCTCAGCGGCCGCGCTCGTCTCGGCGCCGGCCGGAGCCGCCGCCGCGGCCGCACCCTGCACAGTGGACTACAAGGTGCAGAACCAGTGGGACACCGGCTTCACGACAGCCGTCACGATCACCAACAACGGCGCGGCCAAGTCGAGTTGGTCGCTGCAGTGGTCGTACGCCGGAAACCAGAGGATCAGCAATGGCTGGAACGCGAAGGTCAGCCAGAACGGTTCGTCCGTGACGGCCGCCAACGAGAACTACAACGGCACGCTTCCCACCGGGGGTTCGGCGAGCTTCGGTTTCCAGGCGTCCTACAGCGGGGCCAACGCCGTCCCTTCCACGTTCACCCTCGATGGCGTGACCTGCAACGTCGACGGCGGGCCGACCGACCCGGGGCCGACGGATCCGGGGCCGACCGACCCGGGACCCACCGACCCCGGTCCGGGTGGGTCCAAGGTCGCCAACCCCTATGTCGGCGCCAAGGCCTATGTGAACCCGGAGTGGTCCGCGAAGGCGGCCGCCGAACCGGGCGGCAGCCGCATCGCCAACCAGCCCACCGCCGTGTGGCTGGACCGGATCGCCGCCATCAACGGCGTCAACGGCGGCATGGGCCTGCGCGCCCACCTGGACGAGGCGCTGAAGCAGAAGGGCAGCGGCGAACTCGTCGTCCAGCTCGTCATCTACGACCTGCCGGGCCGCGACTGCGCCGCCCTCGCCTCCAACGGCGAACTGGGACCGAACGACCTCGACAAGTACAAGAGCCAGTACATCGACCCGATCACCTCGATCCTGTCCGAGTCGAAGTACGCGGGCCTGCGGATCGCCACCGTCATCGAGCCCGACTCGCTGCCCAACCTGGTCACCAACGCCGGTGGCACCAACACCACCACCGACGCCTGCGTGACCATGAAGAGCAACGGCAACTACGAGAAGGGCGTCTCCTACGCGCTCGACAAGCTCGGCGCCCTCGCGAACGTCTACAACTACATCGACGCCGGCCACCACGGCTGGCTGGGCTGGGACAGCAACCTCGGTCCGTCGGTGCAGGAGTTCTACAAGGTCGCCACGACCAACGGCGCGAGCGTGAGCGATGTGGCCGGCTTCATCGTCAACACCGCCAACTACAGCCCCGTCAAGGAGCCCAACTTCAAGGTCACCGACATGGTGAACGGGCAGACCATACGCCAGTCGAAGTGGGTCGACTGGAACCAGTACGTGGACGAGCAGTCGTTCGCGGTCGGTCTGCGGGACAAGCTGGTCGCCGCCGGGTTCGACTCCGGCCTCGGCATGCTGATCGACACCTCCCGCAACGGCTGGGGCGGCTCCGCCCGGCCCACCGGCCCCGGCCCGTCGACCTCCGTCGACGACTACGTCAACGGCGGTCGCATCGACCGGCGCATACACGCCGGCAACTGGTGCAACCAGAGCGGCGCCGGAATCGGCCAGCGGCCCACCGCCGCCCCCGCCACCGGCGTCGACGCCTACGTGTGGGTCAAGCCGCCGGGAGAGTCCGACGGCAACAGCGCCGCCGTGCCCAACGACGAGGGCAAGGGCTTCGACCGCATGTGCGACCCGACCTACGGCGGCAACGCCCGCAACGGCAACAACCCCACCGGCGCGCTGCCGAACGCACCGCTCGCCGGGCACTGGTTCTCCGCCCAGTTCCAGCAGCTGATGCAGAACGCCTACCCGCCCCTGTCATGACCCTGTGACACGGTGAGTGGTCGCCGGGGCCGGTCGTCAAGTGGCCGGTCCCGGCGCAGGCGTGCAGGATCGCCCCGACGTCAGGGAAGCTCGGCGGTGCCGGGTGAAGCCCGCCTCGCCGGACAGGGCGGTGGCCCATTCGGCCGGCCATCGCCGACGGTCACGCGGTGAGGGCGAGTGCCGGCCCTCCGTGCCCCACTGGGCCGCCGTGCCCCCCGCCGTACCGCACCGGCTTCCACTTGACAGAACTCTTTATCGGTAACACCGTATCCATTATGAGTTCCTGGTCTGAGCCGCAGCCTGATTCCCGCTTCGCCGTGGTGGACGGCCTGCAGCTCCACTACAAACGCACCGGGCGAGGGCCGGCCCTGGTACTACTGCACGGCAGCGCGTCCTCGCTCCAGCACTTCGACCGTGCGGCGGGACCGCTGTCGGAGTCGTTCGACGTGATCCGCCCCGACCTGCCCGGGTTCGGCCTGACCGGCCCCCGCAAGGATCGCGACTACCGCATCCCGACCTACACATCGACGGTGGCGGGTCTACTGGAGGCGCTGGGGGTTCCCCGCTACGCGGTGGCCGGCAATTCGCTGGGCGGCAACATCGCCTGGAACCTCGCGCTGGACCACCCCGAGCGGCTGACCGGCCTGGTGCTGGTCAATGCCACCGGGTACCCGGAGAAGGCGATACCGGCGGGCATGCGCCTGACCCGCAATCCGTTGCTGCGACCTGTGTTGCGGCGAGTGATGCCACGCGGCGCCATCGAGCGCAATCTGCGCTCGGCCGTCGGTCCAGGTTCGACCGTCGTGGACAAGGCCATGATCGACCGGGCCCACGAACTCATGAGCCGACCTGGGAACCGCTCGGCTTTCGTCGACTTCTGCAACACCGACCAGCCCGATCGCTCTGCACAGATTTCACGCATCACGGTGCCGACACTCGTGTTGCGCAGTGCGGCTGTCGACGGCCAGCACTTCGCCCGCGACATCCCCGGCGCCAAGGAGCTGGTGCATCCCCACGGCGGGCACCTGCTGCCGGAAGAGGAACCCCGGTGGGTCGCGGACGCGATCGTCGAGTTCCTCGGCTCTTCCGCCGGCACCCCCACGCACTGACGCCAAGGAGTCCCGTTCCATGAAGTACTTCGTCGCATCGGGCGAGGACCGCCGGCTCACCGCCGAAGCGCGGCAAGCCCTGCCCGGCAGCTTCATCGAGCTGTCCGACGGCTTCACCCACTACGAACTGAGGGGCCCCGAGGACGGAGACATCGTCGTCATGGCGGGCGGACTGACCATCCCGCTGTTCTACTGGGACAGCCTCGCCAGCGAGCTGCACGGCCGCGGGCTGCGCACTTTGACCTGCAGCGCGTACGGCCGCGGCTACTCCGACCGGGTGCGGTCGCGCTACGACGAGACGCTGTTCGCGCGACAGTTGGCCGAGCTGACGCAGCGGCTCGGTCTGACGGAGCGGCCCCTGCACCTTGTCGGCACCTCCATGGGCGCGTTGGTCGCCATGACCTACGCCGCCCAATACCCCTCATCCGTCGCCACCCTCACCATCGTCGGACCTGCCGGTCTCACGAAACCACGGCTGGCCTCCCCCCACCGGCTGCTGCGCAACGACTGGCTGGCCGGCTTCGTCGCCCGGCGACGTGGCCGTCAGATACTCCACGGGCACCTGGGACACAATGTCCGCGACCCCGAACTGGGCGCGGAACTGACCGAGATGGTCCTCGACGCGTTCCGCTTCGAGGGCTCGCTGTACGCGGTCTTCGACACGCTCCAGCATCTGCCGGTCGCCGGCCGGGACGACCTCTTCCGGCGGACGGGGGCCCTGAGCATCCCGACGCTGCTGCTGTGGGGCGACCGGGACGAAGTCACGCCCATGGCCCACTTCGAGACAGCGCGTAACTTGCTGAAGCCCCAGCGCCATCACGTCATTGCCGAATGCGGCCACATGGCCCCCTTCGAACGACCTCGCGACGTCGCCGATCAGATCGCCCCGTTCGTGGCCGCACGCGCCGAAAGGTTCGACTCATGAACCGCCCGCAGGTCATCGACGTCCTGGTCGTCGGTGCGGGCCCCTCGGGCTCCGCCGTCGCGATCGACCTCGTACGCCGGGGACTGGACGTACGCATCGTCGACCGGTCTCCCCACGCCTTCGACGGCTCCCGCGCCAAGGGCATCCAGCCCCGCAGCCTCGAAATCCTCGAAGACCTTGGTGCTCTTGACGACGTACTGGCCGGCGGCGGCATCTACCCCAAGCTCGGGCTCCACGCGGGCCCCCTCGCCGTGCCATGGAAGATGTTCCCGCGCGGGGAGCCCACCCCGGACGTTCCCTACCCGAACACCTGGCTGATCCCCCAGTTCCGCACGGACCGCGCACTGCACACCCGGCTGAGCGAGCTCGGGCTCAAGGTCGAGTTCGGCCGTGAGCTGACCGAGCTGACGCAGGGCGGGGACATGGTGGCCGCCAGAGTGGCGAGCGCGGACGGTACGGAGGAGATCGTCGCCTGCTATGTCGTGGGCGCGGATGGTGGTTCCAGTGCGGTACGCAAGCAGCTCGGCGTCGGTTTCGTCGGGACGACGCACGAGAGCGACCGGATGCTCATCGTCGATGCCTCGGTGACCGGTCTGGCCCGGGACCGTTGGCACATGTGGCCCGGCCTGGGCGGCAAACTCATCGGTGCCTGCCCGCTCCCCCACAGCGACATGTTCCAGTGGATGGTCCGTCTCGCGCCGGACGAGGAACCGCCGTCGGAGAAGGACGACATCCTCCGGCGGATCCACGACCACACCCGCGACCGGCGCATCCAACTGCACGACATCCACTGGACGTCGGTGTTCCGGCCCAACATCCGCCTGGCGGAGAGCTATGGCCGAGGACGTGTCTTCCTCGCCGGTGACGCCGCGCACGTCCACACCCCGGCCGGCGCCCAGGGCCTGAACACCGGCATGCAGGACGGCTACAACCTCGGCTGGAAGCTCGGCCAGGTCCTCGCCGGAGCGGACCCGGCGCTGCTGGACACCTACGAGGCCGAGCGGCAGCCGATCGCCGCCGGGGTCCTGGGCCTGTCCACGGCGAAGTGGGGAGGCATCGCCAAGCTCGACCCGTCGAGCATGAAGCGAGGCAAGGACGAACAGCAGCTCGCCCTTACTTACTACGGCGGCCCGCTCGCCCCGGCCGACGGAGTGCGCACCGAGACGCTGCGCGTGGGCGACCGTGCCCCGGACGCCGAACTGCGTGGCACCGACGGCGCCGGAATCCGGCTCTTCGACCTCTTCCGCGGGCCGCACTTCACCGCTCTCGCCTACGGCCCCCGCGCCGCCCGCGACCTCGAACGGATCGCCTGGCCGACGGCGGGCGCCCTGCTCAAACGACTCGCCGTGGGGCCGACTGCCGCCGACGGCCTCGGCTTCAGCGACCCCGCGAAGACCTTGCGGCGCGCCTACGGACTGACCGGCGACGCCTTGCTGCTGATCCGCCCCGACGGCTACATCGGGCACATCGCCACTTCGGGCTTCCTCGCCACCACACAATCCGCCGCACGCGCAATGACGCCGTAGCCAAGGAGCCGCACCATGTTTCAGCCGAGCCGCATCACCCCCGCTCGGGGAGCGCGGAGCGCAGGTCATCACCATGGCGCCGGACCGGCCCGACGCCGAACACGTCGACATCCTCGTCGACGGCGACCGCATCGCCGCCATCGGCGAGAACATCGAGACGTCCGACGCCGAAGTCGTCGACTTCTCCGGCCGCATCATCATCCCCGGCCTGGTCAACGCCCACCTGCACACCTGGCAGACCGCGCTGCGCTCCGCAGGCGCCGACTGGACGCTGATGGAGTACCTCACCCACCTCCACGGCGAGTGCGTCGGCCACTACACCCCGGCCGACATACACATCAGCAACCTGGCCGGCGCGCTGAACCAGATCAACTGCGGTACGACCACCGTGGGCGACTGGTGTCACAATGCCCTCTCCCCCGAGCATGCCGACGCGGCCTTGGAAGGACTGGTCCAGGCGGGAATCCGGGCCGTCTTCCTGCATGGCACGCCCTACCGGTCGCCGGAGACTCCTCACCCGCTCGCCGAGATCGACCGGCTGCTGGACGGACCCGTCCGCGGCCATGCGCTCCTGACCCTGGGCATGGCTCTGCAGGGGCCGCAGTATTCCTCGCCGGAGACGGCGGTGGCCGATTTCCGAGCCGGTGCGGACCGCGGTCTCGTCGTCTCGATGCACCAAAGCGGCGGAGAACTCTCCCCCGGCTGGGAGGCCGTGCGGGCCTCCGGGCTGTTCAGCCCCCTGACCAACATCGTGCACGGAGCCGATCTGCCCGGCGCCTGGATCGAGATGCTCGTCGAGGCGGGCGTCACCTTCACCACCACCCCGGAGAACGAGCTGGGCCAGGGTCACGGCACCCCCGTCACCGGGGCTCTGCTGCGCCTGGGCGCGGCGCCCTCCCTGGGCACGGACATCGACACCGCCGTACCCGGCAAGGTCCTCACCGCCGCCCGGATCGCCCTGGCCCATCAGCGCAGCCTGGACCACGCCCGGTACCGGGAGACGACTGGCATGCACGCCAACACGGCCTCGGTCACTGCCAAACAGGCCCTGGCCTGGGCCACGGTCGAAGGGGCCAGGGCACTGGGCCTGGCCGACCGGGTGGGCCGGATCGAGGTCGGCATGCAAGCCGACCTGGTCGCTGTCGACGCCCGGGCATTCAACCTGTGGCCGGCGCACGACCCCGTCGCCACGGTCCTGCACGCCGACATCGCCAACATCGAAGCGGTGTTGGTCGCCGGCATCTGGCGCAAACGTGATCACGCCCTGATCGCACCCGGCCTCGACGAACTCAGCGACCAGCTCCGCGAGTCCGGGCAGCGGCTGCTGCACAGCATCGGGAGTGTGCGCAGCCACGCCTGACACACGCAGCGGCCCCGACGTACGAAACGGACGCCGACGCGCACGACCTGCCGTCCCTCGTCGGCGCGAGGGCGACTCGCCACAGAGCCGCGCATCGCGGCCGCACTCCCACAGGAGAACGTGACATGAGCAGTCCCAGTTCGACCACCGTGGGGATGTCCCGCCAGGCGCTGCAGCAGGAACAGATCGTCCAGACCGCCATCGTCCTCCTGGACGATGGCGGCATCGAGAATCTGAGCATGCGACGGCTCGGCAGTCGCCTCGGCATCACCGCCGCGGCACTCTACCGGCACGTCAGGAGCAGACATGATCTGCTCCTGCTGGCCGCCGACACCGTCTGGGGGCGAATGCCTCTCCCCCGTCCTGACGGCCTCGAATGGCGTCCGGCGCTGCTGGCCATGGCCGGCGAGGTGCGTTCGATGCTTTCGCGTCACCCCTGGCTCCTGACCGCCATGACCCTCCAGCCTCTCGACGGTCCGTGCAGGGATCGCCATGACGAACATCTGATCGCGGTCTGTGAGACGTCCGGACTCGCCGGGCGAGATGCCGAGCAAACCGCCCACAGCATCGTCATGTTCGTGATCGGTGCCGCCCTCGCGACCGCCCCCGGCCCGTATGTGTCCTTCGGACTGCAGTCGATTCTCGACGGTGTCGAAGCCAGGCTGACCGCCCGTGCCTGACGACGAGACCGCCTGCCGACAGCGGCCAAGGATCGAGGGAGACGCCCAATGCGGGCCACGGTCCCGCGATATGTGCAACACAGGTGCAGTCGCGCATAGATCCGAGCTCTTGCGGAAGATCAGGTCACGGTCAGGCCAGTCGGGTTGGCTTGGTTTCGCTCATGTAGGGGTTTAAGCAGGGTAGTTGACTAATCCTTGCTTCAACCCTGGACGTCACGGTCGATCAGCGTCTATAAATTCATCCGATGTAGCTGACCGCGCTGACGGTCGGATTGCACCGCGTCCCAGGTACCCACGGCCCTGGCGTCCTTCACGAACCCCGCCCCGAACAGCGCACCTTGACGATCGAGGAGAGCCGCCCCATGTCCTCTGCACACCTCAGCAGACGTTCCCTGATCAAGGCTGCCGCTCTTGCCGGAGGCGTCGTGGCCTTCGGGCTGCCGCAAGCCCTTCTGCCTGCCACCGCCGAGGCTTACACCGTCCCCTCCAAGATGGACTGGTGGTACCAGGCCCGGTTCGGGATGTTCATCCACTTCGGGTCCTACTCCTACCTCGGCCACGGTGAATGGGCGTTCTCCAGCGAGAACTGGGCCAAGGCCAACTACCAGACCCAGGTGTCCGCGAACTTCAACCCCACCGCGTTCAACGCGGCGACCATCGCCCAACTGGCGGCGGACGCCGGCATGAGGTACCTGGTGATCACTGCCAAGCACCATGAGGGCTTCGCGATGTGGGACTCCAACGTCCCCGGCTTCACCGACACCACCGGCACCAAGCTGTACAACCTGCACGACTACGCCGGTGTCCAGGGTGATCTGCTGGCTGCGCTCAAGACCGAGTGCGAGGCGCGAGGCGTCAAGTTCGGTCTCTACTACTCGATCCTGGACTGGAACCACCCCTCCCAGACGATCCGAAGCGGCGGTGTCACCACGATGGCCTCGCAGGCCGCCCGCACGGCTTACATCGCGGACATGAAGGCCCAACTGCAGGAGCTGCTCGACCGCTACGACCCGGCGCTGCTGTGGTTCGACGGCGACTGGTTCGGCGAACCCTCCAGCCCCACCCTCCAGGACTGGTGGCTCCGGTCGGACGGTGTCGACCTCTACAACTGGTTGATCGCCCGCAAGCCCGGACTCGTCGTCAACGAACGGGTCAAGCGGGACCTCGGTCTGGGCGACTACGCGGTCGCTGAGTTCGGTGTCCCCAGTGCGCCGCTGGACCGACAGTGGGAAAGATGCGACACCATGAACGGCGCCTGGGGTTACAACGCGGGCCGGGAGAACTCCTACCAGCCCGTCAAGAACTTCGTTCAGGAGCTCGTCACCTGCGTCTCGCGGGACGGCAACTTCCTGCTGAACATCGGCCCCAAGGGCGACGGCTCGGTCACCACCGGGTCCGTGACCATTCTTCGCGGCCTGGCCTCCTGGATGACGACGTACGGCGACAGCGTGCACGGAGCCACGGCAAGCCCGTTCGGCACCGACCCCACCTGGGGAAGGGCCACGAAGAAGGACGGCAAGCTGTTCGCGCACGTCTTCACCTGGCCCACGGGCGGCGTGCTGCAGATCCCGGCGATCAACAACACGATCAGCCGCGTCTACCTGATGAACAACCCCTCGGCCTCGCTCGCCTACACCGTCAGCGGCGGCCAGATCAACGTCACTGTTCCGGCTACCGCCCCGGACGCCAATGACTCGGTGGTCTGTGTCGAGGTCAGCGGTGTCCCCACGTCCGCCGGCACGGCTCGGGTGACGGTGTTCAAGGACGTGGGTTACTCCTCGACGAACGCCGTCCTGACGCTGGGCAGCTACACCTCCTCCCAGTTGTCGGCCGCGGGGGTGGGGCCCGCGGCCATCTCCTCGCTGAGGGTGCCCCAGGGATACCAGGTGACGGGCTACTCCGGTGACAACTTCAGCGGCACGGCCTGGACCTTCACGGCGGACAATGCCGATCTGCGGGTGACCGGCAACAACGACGCCATCGTCTCGCTGAAGGTCACCTTCAATCCTGCCTCGTACTTCCGGCTGATCAACATCACGGACGGTCTGGCCCTGGACAGCGGCGGCAACGTCGCCGGCGGCTCGAACCTCAAGCAGTGGACGCCGGTCGACAGCCCCAACCTCCAGTGGCAGGCCGTCGACCTCGGCAACGGCTACTACAAGCTGGTCAACCGCACCAACGGCATGGTCGCCGACGGCTGGGGCTCGGTCAACAACGGCGCACCCGCCCAGCAAGCGCCCTGGAACAGCGGCCCCAACCAGCAATGGCAGATCACCGACCGCGGCAACGACCAGTACTCGATCGCCAACCGCGCCACCGGACTCGTCCTCGACGGCGGCGGAGGTGTCCCCTCCGGATCCGTGACCAAGCAGTGGACGTGGGTGAACAGCACCAACCTGCTGTGGACTTTCCAGCCCGTCTCCTGACCCCCGTGGGGGCGGGCGAGTTCGGCCCACACGCGAACCTTCGCCCACTCGCTGAAGCGATGTGGGAGGGCCGGGCCGCCGTGCGGCCCGGCCCACGACCCGCCGTTCAGAGGGCGACGGTCTGCCAGTCCTGGTTGGGGCCGTCGGTGGTGGGCCACTGGATCACGTAGGCGGCGTCGTTGGTCGAGGCGTCCTTGACGTCGGCGCACCAGCCGTTGTGGACGTTGACGAGCCGGTAGTAGCCGCTGGTCTTGGAGGGGGCCAGCTTCCACCACTGGTTGCCGCCGCCGTCGTCGGTCCCCTGGTCGAGGATCGCACCTTGGGCGGAGGAGCCGGGGCTTTCGAGGACCTTGCCGCTCTTGACGCTGACCAGCCGGTAGGAGCCGTCCGCGTTCGGCAGCAGCTTCCACTGCTGGCTGGGGCCGCCGGTCCAGGGATACTGGATGGCATAGGCGCCGTCGCTGGTCGAGGCGTCCTTGACGTCCAGCACCTTGCCGCTGGTGCGGTTGACCAACTTGAAGGTGCCCAGGTCCGCGGCGAAGGGTCGGTCGTAGACCTCCAGATTGCGGATGGAAGCCCACACCCCGGACGGCAGCCCGGTGACCGTGACGCGCACGTACCGCGCCTGCGCCCGGAACTGGGCGACCTGCACCTGGCCGGCGCTGGTCGTGGCGGTACGGTCGGCGAGGACGGTCCAGGTGGTGTTGTCGGTCGAACCCTCCACCCTGTACGGGTAGTTGGTCTTGTCCAGCTCCCAAGCGATGCGGGTGCCGGTGACGAAGCGGGTGGAGCCGAGGTCAACCTTCAACCAGTGGCCGGTGTTGCCGTTGTTCGCGCACCAGCGGGTGGCAGTGGACCCGTCGACGGCCTTGGCGGCGGAGTTGCCCTTGGAGGTCTCCTCGCTGTCGGCTGTGGCGGTCTTGCCGACGGCGATGTCGACCGGCTGAACGGACCGGTCCAGGGTGACGCCGACGACGCTGTCCTGAGGGTGGGTGGTGCGGTCGATACCGCTGATGGCGACCCGGCCGTCCCCACCGACCGTGTACGACAGGCCGGCTCCGGAGCGTACGTCGAAGACACGGGGGACCTGGGCGTCCCCGATCGACGGGGTGGTGAAGGCGGTGCCGCCGTAGCCGGGCAGGAGGTGGATGTAGAAGGTGTTGTCCTTGTAGGTGAAGCCGTACTGGCCGTCGACGGGGTTCCACGGGCCACCGCGGGTGCCGTAGACGGACTGGCCGCAGGCGGTCATGAAAGCGCCGATCTGGCGCAGCAGGCTCGCCTGACCGGAGGACACGGTGCCGTGCCGGTCCGGGCCGACGTTGACCATCGCGGTCATGTTCCGCACCCAGCAGTTGACGCCCGGGCGCCCTCAAGAAGATGGCCGCCCGCTGCCACACCTCCCCCGATGCCTTCACCACGGCCTACTGGACCCACCGCCCGCCCTACGACGCCGGCCGGCACCCCGCGTCCACCTACTGGACCGACGTCCTGCACGCGCTGTCCCGCCCCGCCGACGCCGACACGATCGAAGAGCTGCGCCTCACCGACATCGACAGCTGGTCCCGCGTCGACGACCGTATGGTCACCTACGTACGCGACCTGCGGGACCGCGCCCGGGTCGCCTTGCTGTCCAACATCCCCGCGGACCACGCGGACGCCTTCCTCGCCGCCCAGCCCTGCTGCTCGACCTCGACCACATCGCCTTCTCCGGAAAGATCGGTGCGGCCAAGCCCGACCCGGCCGCCTTTCAGCACTGCGTCATCACCCTGCGGGCCGCACCCGCCGACTTCCTCTTCGTCGACGACCGCGAGGAGAACGTCCGCGCGGCGCAGGCCGTCGGCATGGACGGACACATCTTCCGGAGCCAGGACGACCTCGCAGCCGTCGTCGACGAGTGGCTGCCGACCCGTTAGGTGAACAGCGCACAGCGGCGGGCGCGTTGGCGCAAGTCACCGGCCGCTGAGCTGCTGAGGGCGGAGGCCCTGGGGAGGGGGAACGCACAGTATCTTGAGCGACGCTGGTCCGGCCCGTCTTCGACTTCTGTGGCCGCCGCGATGACCTGGATGAACGACCGACTCACGTTTCCGCAGGGCGCCGCTGCCTCCTCCAGCCCCAGCCGGCAACGGGCGACGGCAAGTTGACCGGGCCCCCGGGCCGGTGTCCGGCGAAGTAGGAGATCCTCGCACGGCCCGCTCGACGATGCCGCGGTGCCCTCGCAGACAGGCCAAGGGTTCCCCGAAGCCTTGACGCCAGAGAGCCGTGATCCTACGGTCCCTACACCACCTCACGATCGGTCGCTCCATCGAAACATTCGATGACGAAGGGAGCGCTCCGGGCTTTCTGGTCTGCGCTTCGCTGCTTCGACGTCATTCCGCTTGCGTGGTCCCCGGGCTCGGCATCGCAGGCCATGTGTCACCGGCACAGTCGGCTGCCACCGCACCACGACACCCCGCCAGGACCGAAAGTTTCGAGAGGCACATCAGCGCCACGTCCAGATGGAGGAGCAATGTCGTTGCACCGTAGCGATTCCGGCAACACAGGTCCGGTGCTTCCCAGTCGCCGGGCCGTCCTGACGAGCATGACTGCCCTGCCGGTCGTCGCGGCCGCGGCACCTGCGGTGGGAGCGCCCCGAACTCCGTCCCTGGCAGCCGCCGCCGTGACCGTCGACCCGTCGGCCACCCGGCAGACGATCCGGGGGTTCGGCGGCATGAACCACCCGCTCTGGATCGGTGACCTGACATCTGCCCAGCGCGAGACGGCGTTCGGCAACGGTGAAGGACAGCTCGGCTTCTCCATGCTGAGAATCTTCGTCTCGGAGGACAAGGCGAACTGGAGCCGTGAGGTCGCGACAGCGAAGCGGGCCATCGAGCTCGGGGCCACGGTCTTCGCCTCACCATGGAATCCTCCCGCTCAGATGGTGGAGACCTTCGTTCACGGCCAGCAGACCGACGCGAAGCGGCTCCGGTACACCATGTACGGCGCCTACGCGCAGCACCTGAACGACTTCGTCGGCTTCATGCGGAGCAACGGGGTGAACCTGTATGCCATCTCCGTGCAGAACGAGCCCGACTACGCTCATGACTGGACCTGGTGGACTCCGACCGAGATGACCAGGTTCCTGCGGGAGAACGCCGGGTCGATCAGTACCCGGGTCATCGCTCCGGAGTCCTTCCAGTACGTGAAGAGCTTTTCGGACCCGATCCTCAACGACCCCGCAGCACTGGCCAACCTCGACATTCTCGGGGCGCATCTCTACGGCACCTCGTTCCAGAACTTCCCCTACCCCCTCTTCAAGCAGAAGGGCGCGGGCAAGGAGCTGTGGATGACCGAGGTCTACTACCCCAACAGCAGCGATTCGGCCGACCTCTGGCCGCAAGCGCTGGACGTGGGGGAACACGTCCACCGGGCGATGGTGGATGCCGAGTTCCAGGCGTACGTGTGGTGGTACATCCGGCGCGGTTACGGGCCCATGCGCGAGGACGGGCGGATCAGCAAGCGCGGTGCCGCCATGGCGCACTTCTCGAAGTACGTCCGCCCGGGGCACGTGCGGATCGCCGTGACCGCGAACCCACAGCCGAACGTCTACCTCTCGGCGTACAAGGGGAGCGGCTCCCGGGTGGTCATCGTCGCCGTCAACAACGGGACCTCGCAGGTGAGTCAGCAGTTCACCCTGCAGAACAATGCCTCGTCCGGCGTCTCTTCCTGGCTGACGGACGCGAGCAGGACCCTCGCGGCCCAGAACAGGATCACGGTGTCGAACGGCTCTTTCACCGGGCAGCTGCCCGCGCAGAGCCTGACGACCTTCGTGACCGGGTAAGGCCTTGCACTGTCAGGTCTGGGTGCCGGCTGCAGACCGGCGTTCGAAGGGGGCCCTGCCGCGGTGCGGCAGGGCCCCCTTCGGCCTGTCCGGGCCTGAAGGTCATCCGAACAGGCGCCGCTGGATCTCCCGCCGGTAGTCCTCCAGCGTCCGGTCGAGGTGTACGGCGGTGGCCTGGGCCGCCTCGTCGGGGTGGCCGTCGCGGATGGCGCGGTAGATGGCCTCGTGCTCCTCGACCGCGGCCGGGGTGCCCTCGCCGAGGCTGTCATGGATGCCGATCGCGCTGGACTGGCGCTGCAGCCGTCGGGCGTCGCGCACCGCGCTGCCGAGGAAGGTGTTGTGCGAGGCTGCGGCCAGTGCCGCGTGGAAGTCGTCGTCCGCCTGGTTGAAGACGTCGACGTCGCCGTGGGCGTACCCGTACCGGCACTGCTGCATGGCGACCTCGATGGCGCGCAGTTCGGCGGGCGTGGCGCGAGTGGCCGCGAGCTTGGCGGCGGCCATCTCCTGGACTCTGCGGAACTCGAACAGCATGAGCACGTGGTCGAGGTCCACGGGACGGAAGAAGCCGCCCCAGCGACTGGTGATCAGCATGCCCTCGTCGTCCGCGACGAACAGTCCGCGGCCCTTGTGCGCCCGCACCCGGCCGAGCGCCGAGAGGATCTTCACCGCTTCCCGGACCACCGCCCTGCTGGTGTCCAACTGCTGGGCCAGGTCGTTCTCCGTGGGCATGCGGTCACCGGGGACCAGACGGGCCTCGGCGATGAACTCGAGGATCCGCTCCGCCACGATCTCGTATCCGGGCCGGTAGTCGCGCCGCTCGTCCGCGCCGTTCACCACTGCCGCCACGGCGGGCGTGTCATTCATGTGTCCTGCCTCCGGGTGACTGCGACGACGCTGCCTGATCGGCACTTGAGCCGCGTTCATCGTACCTCAGACCCTAATGAGTCGTACTCATTTAGAGGACCACCGATCATGAATCGGTAGACAATTTGAGGCTTTGATGACGTTTCGCCTGGGTTTATGGCCCATATTCGCCGTCTCGACATGGACGCTGAACCTCGAAAAAGACCTACACACCCCTTGACGCACCCTTCGATATGGCGGCTAATTTCTTCCGCAGCGGTAATGACAGAGCCGTCAGCCTCACGCAAACCGAGTGGAGTCGCACATGTCCGTCTACAAGCCTTCGGTCACCCAGGAGACAGGGACCAGCAGGAGACGTGCCGCGTTGCTGGCCGGCTGTGCCGCCACCGTGCTGCTCACCGTGACCGCCTGTGGCGGGGGTGGCGGTTCGGCCGGCACGACCAAGGACGGATTCGCGCAGGCCGCGCAGAAGGACGGGGCGCTGACCGTCTGGGTGGACGCGACGCGCATGGACGCCGCGAAGCTGTACCAGTCGCAGCACCCGAACGTGAAGATGGACATCGTCAGCTACGACGGCGACGCCAACGGCTCCAACTACCTCCAGACGAAGGTCCAGTTGTTCAACCGGACGGGCAAGGGCTGGCCGGACGTCGTCTTCAGCTCCCAGAACAACGAGGCGAGCTGGGCGGTGGACGCGGGCTTCGCGGCTCCGCTGAACAAGGGCCTGATCCCGGACGCGACCCTCGGCGGGTTCGCCAAGGGGGCCAACGACGTCTGCACGGTCGACGGCACCCTGTACTGCCTGCGCAACGACCTCTCCCAGGCGGTGCTCTGGTACAACGCGCCGCTGCTGAAGAAGTTCGACTACACGGTCCCCACGACCTGGGAGGAGTACCGGGCGCTCGGCGAGAAGGTCGCCAAGGAGCACCCCGGCTACCTCGTCGGCGACGCGGGCGACTCCTTCACCCCCGAGATCTACCTGTGGGCGAGCAAGTGCGGCGCCAACCACATCACCGGGCCCAAGTCCGTGTCCGTCAACACCACCAGCGAGGCCTGCACCAAGATGGCCAAGCTGCTGGATGTACTGATCAAGAACAAGTCGATGTCGATCAGCGGCGTCTTCAGCACGGACTTCGCCAAGAACGAGGCCGACAAGGTACTGCTCATGCCCGGGCCGGCCTGGTACGGCGGCGCGGTCTTCAAGGACGGCCTCAAGACGCCGGCCAAGCAGATCGCGGTCGCACCCATGCCGCAGTGGCAGGGGGAGACCTCACCGTCCACCGGCAACGTCGGCGGCGGCACCTGGCTGCTGTCCAAGCACTCCACTCACATCAAGGCGGCCACCGACTTCCTGAAGTGGGTCACCACCGACAACGCCTACCAGGGCGAGAAGGCCCCCGGCTTCCCGGCGTACGCCCCGGCCGCCGAGAACTGGCTGAAGGCGCAGGCCGCCTCCGGGTACTTCGACGGCGACCTCACCGCGCTCAAGGACGCCTCCTCGCAGGTGTGGTCCGACTGGGGCTCGGGCCAGTTCAGCCAGGAGGCCATATGGGCCGCCACCGTCAAGCCGGGCCTGACGCAGGGCAAGACCATCGAATCGCTGCTGCCGGCCTGGCAGGACTCGATCGTCAAGTACGCCAAGGCCGACGGATACAAGGTGTCCCAGTGACGCTCACGCACTCCTCGGCCGGCTCTGTCCGGGGGCGCCCTCGCGGCACCTCCCGGCAGAGCCGGGCCGGCGTGGCTTTCGTCGCCGGTTACGTACTGCTGCTGATCGCCTTCGGCGTCCTTCCGACCTGTTACGCGATCTACTTCGCGTTCACGGACGCCGGAGGCGCCTTCACCGGCATCTCCAACTTCGTCACCACGGCACAGGACTTCCGCTTCGTCGACTCCCTGGGCCACGTGGCCCTGTACCTCCTGTTCTGGCTCCTGTCGCTCGTGGTGTTCGTCGTGGTCCTGGCGCTGCTCCTGCACCGGCTGTCCTCTGGGCCGCTCAGCCAGGCGCTGCGCTTCCTCTACTACATCCCCGGAGCACTCGCCGGCGCCGCGAGCGTCCTGGTGTGGCTGTTCATGCTCGACCCGACGGTCAGCCCCGTCAGCTCCCTGCTGGACTCACTGGGCTTCCACACCTTCGGCGAGGTCATCGCCCCCGGCAACCTGGCGCTGCTGTTCACGATCATCGCGTTCTGGACGGGCGCGGGCGGCTGGATCGTCGTCATGTACGGCGCGCTCAACAACATCCCCAAGGACGTCATGGAAGCCGCCCGCATCGACGGCGCCAACGGCTGGCAGACCGCCTGGCGCGTGCAGATCCCCATGCTCCGCAAGTGGATCGTGTACATGGTGATCCTGGCCTTCGCAGGCGGCGCCCAGCTCTTCGTCGAGCCGCAGCTGCTCTCCCTCGCCAGCACGGGCGTGGCCGGCCGCGACTACTCGCTCAACCAGCTGACGTACGACTTCGCCTTCCAGATGAACAACATCAACGGCGCGGCCGCGGTCTCGGTGGAGCTTCTGGTCGTCAGCGTGTCGGTCGCCGGTGTCTTCGTCGCACGGTCGGGGTTCTTCGATGCCGACTGATACCCGACCCACTGCCCCTGCCACCGCCCGCACGGAACGGGAGGCGACCATCATGAGCCGAAGCCGCCACAGGGGACCGCGGCAGCGCACCCGGCGCCCGGAGCACATGACGTCCCGCCTCCTCGCGGGCTCGGTGCTCACCGTGTTCGTGGTGTTCTTCGTACTGCCGGTGCTGTGGCTGCTGCTCGCGGCCACCAAGACCGACCAGCAGCTGGTCCACGACAACCCCCTGTCCTTCGGCTCCTGGCACGCGCTGAAAGCCAACTGGCACGCGCTCACCGGCTTCCAGGACAACGCCATCCTGGTGTGGCTGGGGAACTCAGCCGTCTACGCCTCGATCTCCCTGGTCATCACGCTCTGCCTGGCCATCCCGGCCGGATACGCGCTGGCGATGACCGAGTTCCGCGGCCGGCACACGCTCCTGATCACGACCCTCGTCGTGATGCTGATGCCGAACGCCACGCTGGTGGTGCCGCTGTTCCTGGAGATCAACGCGGTGCGTCTGATCGGCACCATGTGGTCGATCATCCTGCCGTACTCGTTCTACCCGTTCGGGGTGTACCTGACGTACATCTACTTCACCACCGCCGTGCCCAAGGACCTCCTGGCGGCGGCGCGGATCGACGGCTGCTCCGAGTTCGGCGTCTTCCGCCATGTGGCCCTGCCGTTGGCGACGCCCGTCATCGCACTGGTCGGGTTCTTCAGCTTCGTCGCCAACTGGACGAACTACTTCCTGCCGTACGTGATGCTCCCCGAGAGCGACCAGATGCCGATCCAGGTGGGCGTCGGCAGTCTCCTCAGCAATGTGCCGTCGTTCAACCCGACCGTCGGCACCCTCGCCATCCAACGCCCGCAATTGGCCCTGGCGACGCTGGTTGCCATCACACCCGTCCTCGTCGTGTTCCTGTTCGCCCAGCGCTTCCTGGTCAGCGGAATGCTCGCCGGCGCCACCAAGGAGTAACAGCTCTCATGCCCTTCAGCCCCCACCCCGACGCCTCCGGCGACACCCCGGCCATCCCCGCCCCCGATGTCCACGCCACGGTCCCATTGCTCGAACCACCCGGCTGGGCCGTCGCCCAGCGCGCCCTGTTCGACCTCCTCGACCACGCCTGGCGCCGCTTCGCCCGCGACTTCACCGGCCCCGACGGACGCCTGAACTACACCGGCCCGCTGACCACCCGCGACGGCGTGGACGACTTCTACGAGGTCTTCTTCAACTGGCCCCAGCTCTACCTCCTCGGCGGCGCCGACGACCTCCTGCCCGCCAGCGAGAAGCACTGGGAGGGCGTCACCCGGCAGCTGACCGAACTGGACATGCTGCGCGACGAGTACGAGCGCGGATACGACTGGTTCCACCAGGGCGAGAGCCTGCTGCTGCTGTACTTCCTGTGCATGGCCGCCCCCGACCGCTGGCGTGAGCGCGCCCTGCGCTTCGCCGAGTTGTACGTCGACCCCGCCAAGGGCAACTACGACCCCGAGCACCGCATCATCACCCGTCCGCACAACGGCAGCGACCCCGAGCGCACCGGCCTGTTCGACGGCGACGTCTACCCGTGGCTGCTCAAGGAGGCGGAGACCTACGGCTTCCCCCTCGAATGGCTGCCCGAGGCGGCCGACGGCCCCTTTCCGCTCTCGGCGGACCCGCGCCTCGGCGACCAGATGCGCGACCGGATGGGCGTCGGCGACACCGCGGTCAACCTCGCCGCGGCCGGACTGGTCCTCAACGCCTGGATCCTGTCCGGCGAGGAACGCTACCGGGACTGGATCGTCGAGTACGTGGGCGCCTGGCGCGAGCGCACCCGGGAACAGGGCGGCCTGATCCCGGACAACGTCGGCCCGGACGGAGTCGTCGGCAGCCTGCTGGAGGGCCGCTGGTACGGCGGCCACTACGGCTGGTCCTGGCCGCACGGCTGGCACAGCCTCGGACACGCGGCCTGCGTGGCCGCGCTCGCGGCAGCCACGGTCACCGGGGACGACGACTACCTCTCCATGGTCGCCACCTCGCTCGACACCCTCATAGACCACGCCAAGGTCATGCCCCACACCGAGTCCGACTCCAGCCTGCCCTCCAAGTGGGCGGTGGAGCTCGGTCCCGACCGGCACACACCCACGCTCCACCTGCCGTTCCGCCACAACGACTCCGGCTGGTTCGACTACAACCCGGCCACTCCCCCCGTGCCGGTGGCCCTGTGGCACCACACCTCCTCCCAGGCCGACCGGGCCCGGCTGGAGGGACTGCGCGAAGCGGACGGCATCGACTGGCGCACCGTGCGGCCGTTCCGGTCCAAGGAGGACTCCGGTCACGAGAAGGCCTGGTTCGCCTTCCTCGCCGGCGACGACCCCGGCTACCCGGAGCGGATCCTCGCGGCCGCCCAGGCCCAGGTCCGCCACCGGCTGCGGCGCATCGACCGCTACCGCGACCTCGACGTGCCCGAGGCCGACATCCACGTGTGGCAGCTGTCCAATCCGGTGGTCACCGAGGCCCTGGTGCAACTGACCTGGGGCGGCCCGCAGGTGCTGTACCAGGGCGGTCTGCAGCAGGCGAGGCTGCGCTACCACGACGCCGACGCCCGCCGGGCGGGCCTGCCCGCGGACGTCGCCGCCCTGGTCACCTCCATCGACCCCGAGGCGACCACCGTCGAGCTGGTCAACCTGGCCCCCGAGACGGACCGCACGGTGATCGTCCAGGCGGGCGCGTTCGCCGAGCACACCATCACCGGCGTCCGGTACACGACCTGCACGGACGACGGCTGGATCGGCGACATGTACGACTACGGACACAGCGAGCCGGTGGTCGCCGAGGCCGAGGTCGCGTGTGACAGTCCGTACCTGACGGTCCGTCTGCCCGCCTCCACGCGTGTGCGGCTCACCCTGCGGCTCGGACCGCGCACCCGCACACCCAGCTACCGGACGCCGTTCGACGGCTCCAACTCCCGTGACACGACAGGGGAACCGGCATGAAGCGCATCGCCCAGACCATCAGGCTCCGCCCCGAGCACCGCCAGGAGTACCTCCGGCTCCACTCCGCCGTGTGGCCCGGCGTCGAAGCCGCCCTGCACCGGGCGAACATCCGCAACTACAGCATCTTCCTCCACGGTGACGTGCTGTTCGCCTACATGGAGTACCACGGCGAGGACTTCGAGGCGGACATGGCGTCCATCGAGGCCGACCCCGAGACCCAGCGCTGGTGGAAGCTCACCGACCCGTGCCAGGAACCCTGGCCGGACCGGGGCGAGGGCCGCCAGTGGAGCGAGCTCCCCGAGATCTGGCACCTGAGCCCGCCTGGCGACGACACCACCGCCTGACCCGGCCCGCACCAGCCCGACCCGACTTGGATCACCCCGTGAACGCACCCGTGCTCCTCGACGCCCACCACCACCTGTGGGATCTCGCCCACCGTCCGCAACCCTGGCTGGACGACCCCGACGTGGCATCGATCCGCCGCACCTTCACCCCGGACGACCTGCGCGCCACCGCCGGCCACCCGATCGCGGGCCGGCGGCTGCACGGCACGGTGGTCGTCCAGTGCATCGCGGAGGTCGCCGAGACCGAGGACCTGCTCGCACTGGCCGAGCGGGAGCCGCTGATCCATGCCGTGGTCGGCTGGGCGGACCTCACCGCCCCCACGATCGGTGACGTGCTCGACCAGCTGCTCGCCGGGCCGGGCGGCGGATACCTGCGCTCCCTGCGCCACCTCGTCCAGGGCGAGACCGACCCGAACTGGCTGCAACGCCCTGACGTGGAGCGCGGGTTGCGGGCGGCCCGGGACCGCGGACTGCGCTACGACGTGCTCGTGCGCGCCCACCAGCTCGACCAGGCGATCCGGCTCGCGGAACGCTTCCCCGACCTGCCCCAGGTCCTCAACCACGCGGGCAAGCCGGACATCGCCCGACAGGACTCCGTGGACTGGGAACGCCGGATCCGACAACTGGCCGCACACCCGCACGTGGTGTGCAAGGTCTCCGGGCTGATCACGGAGGCCGACCACGCCCGCTGGACCACCACCGACATCCGGCCCGTCTGGGACGTACTGGCCTCCGCCTTCGGCCCCGGGCGGCTGATGTTCGGCTCGGACTGGCCGGTCGCCAACCTGGCGGGCGGCTGGAACCGGTGGGCCGCCACCGTGGACGAACTCCTCACCGACTGGAGCGAGAACGACATCGACGCGCTCCTCGCCGGGAACGCCACCGCGTTCTACGGCCTTGCGCCCGTTGCCGAAAAGGCAGACACGACGGCCCGAACGAGCTGAACACACCCCACCGAAGATCGCGCCGAACCCGCGCAGAACACATCCACACGGATGCCGAGCCCTCGGCATCCGCCTCCGGTCTGCGCCGAAGGGACCCTGCTCCGTGGCACTCGCAACCCGTTATCTGTCCGCCCGCACCCTCGACACCGCACCGGTCCCCAGCACACCACCGGGCCCCGGCGAGGTGGAACTGGCCCCCGCCTACGTCGGTATCTGCGGCACCGACCTGCACATCTTCCACGGCGACATGGACGCCCGGGTCGCCGCGCCCGCCGTCCTCGGCCACGAGATGGCCGGCCGTGTCGTCCGAGTGGGCCCTGACGTCGAGGACTGGACACCCGGTGACGCGGTCACCGTGATACCGCTGCGCTGGGACGACACCTGCCCGGCCTGCCGCAAGGGCCACCAGCACATCTGCCAGCACCTGGACTTCATCGGCATCGACTCCCCCGGTGCCATGCAGCAGCGCTGGACCGTGCCCGCCTCCACTCTCATACGGCTGCCCGACTCCCTGCCACTGGACCGGGCCGCCCTCGTCGAGCCCACCGCGGTCGCGGTGCACGACGTCGGCCGGGCCGGGGTGCGCGACGGTGAGCGGGTCGTCGTGGTCGGCGGCGGCCCGGTCGGCGTCCTGATCGCGCTGGTGGCCAGGGCGGCCGGGGCGGACGTCAGGGTGGTGGAGCTGAGCGCCCACCGGCGGCTGCTCGCCGAGGAGTTGGGGCTGACCGTGTGGGACCCGGCCGCCGAAAACCTGGCCGAGCTGGTCCGGCAGTGGACCGGGGACGCGGGAGCGGACGTCGCCTTCGAGGTGTCCGGCGCCGCGGGAGGCGTGGACACCGCGGTCGACGTGCTCGGTGTGCGCGGGCGGCTGTGCCTGGTCGCGATCCACTCCCGGCCCCGCGAGGTGAACCTGCACCGCTTCTTCTGGCGCGAACTCACCCTCGTCGGTGCCCGGTTGTACGACCGCTCCGACTTCGAGAAGGCGGTGGCGCTGGTGGCCGACGGCACCATTCCCGCCGACCGGCTGATCAGCAAGGTCGTGCCGCTCACCCAGGCACCGGCCGCGTTCGAGGCGCTGGAGGGCGGCGGTGACGTGATGAAGATCCTCGTGGACTGCACCGACGAGGCCCAGGAGGCCACCGTATGAACGCCTTCGACCTCACCGGACGGCTCGCCGTCGTCACCGGCGCCCGGCGCGGGATCGGCCGGGCCATGGCCCGCGCACTCGCCGAGGCCGGCGCGGACGTCATCGGGGTGAGCGCCTCGCTGGAGGAGTCCGGCAGCGCGGTGGAGAAGGACGTCACCGCCGCGGGGCGCGGCTTCGAGGCGATCCGCGCCGACTTCGCCGACCCCGAGGCCGTCCGGGAACTGGGCGCGGACCTCGCTGGCCGGGAGCGTCCGGTGGACATCCTGGTCAACAACGCGGGCACGATCCGCCGGGCCCCCGCGGCCGAGCACACCGATGCGGACTGGGACCTGGTCCTCCAGGTCAATCTCAGCGCCCAGTTCGCGCTGGCCCGCGCAGTCGGCGCGTCGATGGTGGCGCGCGGGCGGGGGAAGGTCATCTTCACGGCCTCCCTCCTGAGCTTCCAGGGCGGCATCACCGTCCCCGGCTACACCGCGGCCAAGCACGGCGTCGCCGGTCTCACCAAGGCGCTGGCGAACGAGTGGGCGCCGCACGGCGTCAACGTCAACGCCATCGCGCCGGGCTACATCGCCACCGACAACACCCAGGCCCTCCAGGACGACCCGGCGCGCAGCAGGGCGATCCTGGACCGCATCCCGGCCGCGCGGTGGGGCCGCGCCGAGGACCTGGCGGGCGCCACGGTGTTCCTGGCCTCGGATGCGGCCGCCTACGTCCACGGCACCGTCCTTCCGGTCGACGGCGGATGGCTGGGCAGATGACCGCCGACCTCACCGACATACTCGCCGAGGCGCGGATCGTGCCGGTCCTGACCGTGCCCGACCCCACCACGGCCGCCCCGCTGGCCCGTGCCCTCGCCGCGGGCGGCGCGCGTTGCGCGGAGGTCACCTTCCGCACCTCGGACGCCGAGCAGGTCGTGAAGGCGATGGCCGCTGAGGGTGCTCTGGTCGTCGGCGCCGGTACGGTCCTGACCGCCGTACAGGCCGAGCGGGCGGTGGCGGCCGGGGCGCGCTTCGTCGTCTCGCCCGGCGTGGACCACGAAGTCATCTCCCGGTGCCGGGAGTTGGGGGTTCCGGTGCTCCCCGGCGTCGCCACCGCGACCGAGCTGATGGGCGCCCTGCGGGCCGGCCTCGACACGGTCAAGCTCTTCCCCGCCGAGCCGCTCGGCGGTACGGCGATGCTCCGGGCGCTCTCGGCGCCCTTCCCCGGGGTGCGGTTCATGCCGACCGGCGGGATCGACGCCGCAGCCCTGCCCGGCTACCTCGCCGAACCGGCGGTCCTCGCGGTCGGCGGCAGCTGGATGGCCGCCCCCGCTCTCCTCGCGAGCGGCGACTACGCGGAGATCCGCCGGCTGACCGCTGACGCGGTGGGGCGGAGCGTGCCGTGGCCGACGTGATCGCCCTGGGCGAGGTCATGCTGCGGTTCGACCCCGGTGAGGGCCGGATCCGCACCGCGCGCAGCTTCCAGGTCTGGGAGGGCGGCGGCGAGTACAACGTCGTACGCGGACTCCGTCGCTGCTTCGGAGTGCGTACCGCCGTGGTCACCGCCCTGGCGGACAACGCGGTCGGACGCCTCGTCGAGGACCTGGTCCTCCAGGGCGGGGTCGACGCCTCGATGATCTGCTGGATGCCCGACGACGGCGTCGGCCGCAGCGCCCGCAACGGTCTCAACTTCGTCGAACGCGGCTACGGCATCCGCGGCGCGCTCGGTGCCAGCGACCGCGCCCACACCGCGGTCTCGCAGTTGCGCAAGGGTGACGTGGACTGGGAGTCGGTGTTCTCGGCCGGGGCGCGCTGGTTCCACACCGGCGGCATCTTCGCCGGCCTGTCGGACACCACGGTCGACGTGGCCGACGAGGCGATGGCGGCCGCGCGCCGGCACGGCGTCACCGTCTCCTACGACATCAACTACCGCCCCAGCCTGTGGGCCGACCGCGGCGGGCCGGGGCGGGCCCGCGAGGTCGACCTGCGGCTCGTCCGGCACGCCGACGTCGTGGTGGGCGCTCTCGGCCTGGCGGGCGAGCATCCGGGCGCCGTGCGCTTCTCGCCCGACGAGGTGCCGGACGCCCTGGCCGCCGTGGCCGACCTGCTGCCCGGCGCCAAGGTGCTCGCGACGACCCTGCGCGAGGTGCCCTCGGCGGGCGTGAACGACTGGACCTCCGCCGCCTGGTCAGCCGAGACCGGTCACGTCACCGGCCCCCTCATGCCCGGCCTGCACGTCCTGGACCGCATCGGCTCGGGCGACGGCTTCGCCGCCGGGCTGATCCACGGCCTGCTCTCCGGTCACTCACTGGAACGTGCCCTCGCCTGCGGCACGGCCCACGGCGCCCTGGTCATGACCACTCCCGGCGACGTCTCGATGGCCACCCTCGCCGAGGTCGAGGCGCTCGTCGCCGGCGCCCCGGCCCACGTCCGACGCTGACGGCGTCCCCCACCCCTGTCCCCAGGAGCACGCCTTGCACCACCGGAAGATCCAGCACACGCCGGTCGCCGTCACCGAACTCGGCTTCGGCGCCGCAGTGATCGGCAACCTCTACCGGGTGACCGAAGCCCATGTCGCCTCGGCCGCCCTCGACGCCGCCTGGGACGCGGGCATCCGCTACTTCGACACCGCACCGCACTACGGCCTCGGCCTCTCCGAACGCCGGCTCGGCGCCGCCCTGCACGACCGGCCCCGCGATGAGTACGTCGTCTCTTCCAAGGTGGGCCGCCTCCTCGTCCGCAACGGGCACCCGCGGGGCGTCGACGACGAGGGGTTCGTCGTGCGGGACGACCTGCGCCGGCAGTGGGACTTCAGCCGCGACGGCGTGCTGCGCTCCCTTGAGGACACGCTGGAGCGCACCGGCCTGAACCGCCTCGACATCGTCTACCTCCACGATCCCGACGACCACTGGGCCCAGGCCGCCGACGAGGCCATGCCCGCCCTCGCCGAGTTGCGCGACCAGGGCGTGATCGGGGCGATCGGCGCGGGCATGAACCGGTCCGCCATGCTCGCCCGCTTCCTGCGCGAGACCGCCGCCGACGTGGTGATGCTCGCCGGGCGCTACACCCTGCTCGACCAGTCCGCCCTGGACGACGTCCTGCCCGCCGCGCAAGCCCACGGCAAGAGCGTCGTCTCCGTCGGCGTCTTCAACTCCGGCCTCCTCTCCCAGGACCGGCCCGCCGAGGGCATGAAGTACGACTACCAGGACGCCCCGCCCGACCTGGTGCGGCGGGCCCTGGCCATCGCCGAGGTCTGCGAGCGCTACGGCACCACCCTGCCGGCCGCCGCCATCGCCTTCCCCCGCACGCACCCCGCCGTCGTCAACGTCACCCTCGGCATGCGTACCGCGGAGCAGGTCGGGCGCAACGTCGAACTGCACGCCCGCCGCGTCCCCGACGGGCTTTGGGACGAACTGCGGGCGCAGGGGCTGATCAGGGCCGATGTGCCCACCGCGAACGAGGAGCGGCACCCCCGCCGTTCCTGACCGGCACGGCGCCACCTCAGCCGTCGTCCGAACACACCTTCTGGAGCCGCTCATGTTCACGTTCCCGAATGTCCGCGCCCCGAAGAGGGGCAGACACCCCGCCGCACGCGGCCTGCGCCTCCTCCCGGCAGCGCTCACGATGGCGCTCTCGGCCACCGTGCTGGCCTCCCTCACCACATCGACACCCGCCTCGGCCGCGACCCAGGCCACCTACTACGTCTCCCCCAACGGTGACGACTCCAACACCGGCACGATCACGGCGCCGTTCAAGACCCTGCGGCACGCCCGGGACGTCGTGCGCACGGTCAACAACAGCATGACCGGGGACATCGACGTCTATCTCCGGGGCGGCACCTACCCGGTGAGCAGCACCATCAACTTCACCTCGGCCGACTCCGGCACGAACGGGAACCGTGTCGTCTACGCCGCCTACCCCGGCGAGAAGCCGGTCCTGGACGCAGGCGTCCAGGTGTCCGGCTGGACCCAGCACAGCGGGAACATCTGGAAGGCCACCCTCAACCGCGACAACAAGCTCCGCGCCCTCTACGTCAACGGCAAGCGCACCGAGATGGCGTCGGAGACGATCAACTCGGCCGGATGCTACGGGACCTACACCGTCACGGCCGGCCAGGCTCCCTGGGCCTGGGAGTCGGGTTCGCAGTGCGACGGGTCCAAGTACAGTCTCTCCGACCTGCCGGCCATCGCCTCCAACCAGGACGACGTCGAGATCATGTCGTCGAGCACCTGGAACACGGCCATCGTCGGAGTCCGCCAGATCACCACGAGTTCGGACGGCGCCAACCGCGTGGCCCAGTTCCAGGAACCTGGCGCGGCCATCGCCCAGGGATCGCCGTACGCCAAGTTCGTCGCCGGCAGCGGCAGCCACACGATCATGAACGCGTTCGAGTTCCTGGACAAGCCGGGCGAGTTCTACTTCAACAAGGGCAGCCACACGCTGTACTACTACAAGTCCAGCTCCGATGACATGACGACGGCGCAGGTCTTCGCGCCGAACAACCTCTCCACCCTCATCGACGTGGCCGGCACGTCCACGACCGACCACGCGCGGAACATCACGTTCTCCGGGCTCACGATCGAGCACTCCGACTGGAACCTGGTCAATGTCGCGGGCTCCGTCTTCCGGCAGGGCCAGCAGGGCAACGCCGGCTCGACCGTGTACTCCAAGCAGAACTTCCACGCGTACACCTACCGCAATGTCGATCTGCCGCCCGCGGCCGTGCAGATCGAGAACGCGGACGGGATCGTCCTGCAGGGCAACACGGTGCGGCACACCGGCGCCGACGGGATCACCCTGGCCAACGATGTGACGGACTCGCAGTTGACCGGCAACGTCACGAATGACATCGCCGGGTCCGCGGTCACCGTGGGGCACCCGCAGCACGTGTACATCGGGGACTACACCTCGACCAACCACGAGAAGTACCCGGTGAACGTCGAGGAGCTCTGCAAGAACATATCGATCACGAACAACTACCTCTACGACAGCGCGGTGCTGTTCCAGGGCTCCAGCCCGGTGTCGGCGTACTTCGTGGATTCCCTTTCCGTGCGGCACAACCGGATCGAGAAGTCTCCGTGGGCGGGCATCACGCTCGGCTGGGGTTGGTGGAACTTCGACGGTTCGGCGAACTCGATCAATCCCGGGAACCCGACCACCACGGCGAAGAACAACACCATCAAGTACAACGAGATCTTCGACACGATGCAGGTGCTCGGCGACTCCGCTCCCATCTACACGCTGGGCAGCCAGCCCGGTACGGAGATCAGCAACAACTACATCAAGGGTGTCCCGGCCGGCCACAAGTACGGCCTGCACCCCGACGAGGGCTCCGCGTTCATCAACGAGCACGACAACGTGCTCGACGTCGACCCGGGCCTGGCGTACACCGTCAATTCCGGCACCTGGGGCCGGCAGCACGACCTGACCATCGCCAACAACTACGGCACCGTCAACAAGATCGCCGGCAGGAACGTCCCGAACAGCACGATCACGGACGTGCGGGGATACGGGGACAACGTGTGGCCGTCGCAGGCGTACAGCATCGCCCTGAACGCGGGTCTGGAGGAGGCCTACAAGAAGCTCCTGCCCGCCGCGGTCACGGCTGCGCAGGACTACGCGCTGCCCGCGAGCACGTTCGCCGGCACGGGCGTGATGACCGTTCCGGTGCGCAGCCCCAAGGACGCGACCAAGACGCTGTGGCTGGCTCCCGCCGGTACGACGGCGTTCGCCGCCGGTCCCACCATGACCAGCGCGAGCGGCACCTCGACGAGCATCCGCGTCCCGCAGACGGCGGGTGACTACCGGCTCTACGTGGTGGACGCCCAGGGGAACGCGTCCCCCGCGTCGAACGCCCTCGTGCGGCAGCGCTGGAACCACGTCGACGACAAGGCCGCGGGCGTGGCCTACTCCGGGACCTGGTCGAACTGGAACGACACGAAGGACATGAACGGGTCCGAGAAGGTCACGGGCACCGCGGGCAATTACGCCGAGTTCTCGTTCACCGGCACGGGCGTGCGGTACCTCAGCATGACGCAGCCGAACATGGGCAAGGTGGACGTCTACATCGACGGCACCCTGGCCCAGGCGGGCATCGACGCCTACGCCCCGACGGTGACGAAGCAGGTGCCGCTGTTCGAGAAGACAAACCTGGCCGCCGGCCCGCACACGATCAGGGTGGTGTGCACCGGGACGAAGAACACCGCCGCCTCCAGCACCGTCTGCGCGTTGGACGCGTTCGCCTCCATCCAGTTCCCCGCGAAGAACGCCAACCACAAGGTGGTCAACAAGAGCAGCAACAAGGCGATCGATGTGTCAGGCGGATCGCTGACCGCCGGAGCCGACATCATCCAGTGGACCGACTCCGGAGCCGGGAACCAGAACTGGCGCTTCGTCCCGGTGGGTGACGGCAGTTACAAGCTCGTCAGCCGGAACAGTGCCCTGGTCATGGACGTCAGCGGTGCTTCCACCGCGGACGGCGCGTCCGTCGTCCAGTCGTCCGACACCAGCGCCGCGAACCAGCACTGGACCCTGACCGCCACCGGAAACGGCTACTACAAGCTCAAGAACGTGAACAGCGACAAGGTGCTCGACGTGTCCTCGGGAGGCAGTCAGCTCGTCCAGTCGACGGACACGAACGCCGACAGCCAGCTGTGGAAAGTCGTCAACGTCGACTGATCCACGAGACAAAGGGGTGTGAGGGACGGCGCCGGCCGAACCCGGACCGGCGCCGTCCTGCGTACCTCCATCACCGCGCATTCGAGTCGAGCAGTACCACCTCACATGTGATGACCCCTACCAAGGGACGGGACTTGTGGACCTCACCAGACGACAACTCGGTCGGCTCGCCGCGGTCGGCACCGGAGCGCTCCTGCTGCCGGGCCTGCTGCCACCGGGCAGGGCGGCGGCGGCCGCGCTGTCGGCCGGCAAGTGGGGCGACCAGGGCGACGGCACCTACGTCAACCCGGTTCTCCCGGGCGATTTCAGCGACTGGGACTGCGTCCGGGTCGGCGACGACTACTACGGCATCACCAGCACGTTCGGATACTCCCCCGGCGTTGCCGTGCTGCACTCGAAGGACCTGGTCAACTGGCGTACGCTCGGCGGCGCGGTCGGTGACGTGACCCAGATCGGACCACTGCTGAACTGGGACCGGATGAACCGCTACGGCCGCGGCGTGTGGGCCGGGGCCATCCGCTTCCACGCGGGGCGCTACTGGGTGTACTTCAACACTCCCGACGAAGGCTTCTTCATGACGTCGGCACCCTCGCCGGCCGGACCGTGGAACCCGCTGACGGCGGTGTGGCGGACCTCCGGCTGGGACGACCCGTGCCCCTTCTGGGACGACGACGGCCAGGGCTACCTCGTCGCCACGCACTACTCGGACAGTTACAAGATCAACCTGTTCCAGCTGTCCGCGGACGGCACGTCACTGCTCGGCACACCCACGGTCATCCACCAGTCGCCGGGCAGCGAGGCCAACAAGCTGTACAAGATCAACGGCCTCTATTACCACCTGTACAGCGAGGTGAAGTCCGAGGGCCGGGTGCTGATGATGAACCGCAGCTCCAACCTCTACGGCCCCTACGAGACCAAACAGCTCGAACACGTCAACGCCTCGGTGGACCGCGAGCCCAACCAGGGCGGACTGGTGCAGGCCCCCGACGACACCTGGTACTTCGTGACCCACCACGGCCACGGCGACTGGGAGGGGCGTCCGCTGTCCCTTCTTCCGGTGACCTGGGTGGACGGCTGGCCGATCCTGGGCCAGGTGGGCACGGACGGCATAGGCACCATGGTGTGGACGGGCCGGGTGCCCGCCGGCGGCACACCTGGGCTGCCGGTCGACGCACTTCCCGCCGTGGTGACGAGCGACCTGTTCACCGGCACCGGCCTCAAGCCGCAGTGGGAGTGGTACTACCAGGCGCGTGCCGGCTACTGGTCGCTGACCGAACGCCCGGGCCACCTGCGGCTCAAGGCGTTCGCCCCGCTGGCCGGCGACAACCTGACCAAGGTGGGGAACACCCTCACCCAGCGGGCGCTGCGCACGGCGGGCGGGGCCACGGTCACCGTCCGCATGGAACTGGCCGGCCTCGCCGACGGCCAGCACGCCGGACTGTGCCACTACGCGGCCACCTACGCGGGCCTGGGCGTCCGGCGCACCGGGACCACGACCACGATCACGCACAACGCCGGCGGCACCCTCACCGACGGCCCGGCCGTCACGCAGAACGCCGTGTGGCTGCGTACCACCTGGGACGTCAACGGCGTCAGCCGGTTCTCCTACAGTCTCGACGGCAGCACGTTCACTCCGTTCGGCAGCACATACCAGCTCACCTGGGGCGGCTACCGCAGCGACCGGATCGGCCTGTACACCTACAACCCGAACAACACCGGCTACGTCGATGTGGACTCGGTGCAGTACACGGTCGCGCCCACCCTGGCGTACAAGTGCGTCAGTGTGCGCAGCGGCAAGGTCGCCGATGTCTCCGGAGCCTCCCAGACTGACGGCGCCACCGTGATCCAGTGGGCCGACAACGGCAGGCCGAACCAGCAGTGGGCCTTCCAGTCCACCGGAGACGGCTACCACACCGTCATGTGCGTCAACAGCGGCAAGGTCCTCGACGTGGCGGGGTCCTCGACGGCGGACGGCGCACGGCTCGTGCAGTCGACGGCCGACGGGCGGACCAGCCAGCAGTGGCAGCTGCGTCCACTGAACGGTGGCGCGTTCGCCATGGTCAACCGCAACAGCGGCAAGGTGCTGGATGTCAGCGGTGGCAGTGCGGCCGACGGTGCCGCGCTGATCCAGTTCACCGACCGGGGCAGCACCAACCAGCAGTGGACGTTCTCCCGCGTCACCAGCTAGCTCGCGGCGGCGGGGCCGGAAAGCCATGGCTTTCCGGCCCCGCCGTCTTTCTGACCCTTACCGCCTCATCCGGTCACTGGATCGTCCACGCCTGGTTCGACTGGTTCAGTGCCGTCCACTGGTCGATGGCGGCACCGGGCGGGGTGGGCGGGCAGGAGGGCCGCGAGGACGACCACTCCGGCCGCGCACACTTTGGTCAGGCTCACACCGATGCGCAGCGTTCTCTAAAGACATCCATCACGACGTCGTTCTCGTAGTGCAGCGGCGACAGTTGAGAATCATGGAAACGCACAATGAGTAGTACTCATTTGCTATCCGCCTTTGTGGGTCTGCCGGAACGCGCCCGGCGTCACACCGGCGTGACGAGTGAAGAACTTTCCGAAGTTGGTGGGTTCTTGGAATCCCAGACGGCGGGCGATCGTCGCCACTGGTTCGTCGGTGTGGGCGAGCAGCCGCTGGGCCTCCAGAGCCACCCGGCCGTCGATGACGTGCTTCACGGGCTGTCCGGTGGCGGCGGCGCAGGCGCGCGTGAGGGTCTTGACGGTGTACCCGAGGCGGTGGGCGTAGTCGGCGGCGCGGCGGGTGGTGGCGTACCCGCGCTCCAGTTCGGCGCGGAAGCGCACGTACACCTCGCCGCCCGCGTGCGGGTCGCCGCGGCCGTCGGGGCGGGGCAGCCGGTCGATCTGCAAGAGCACGGTGGCCAGCAGGAGTTGGAGGATCTCCGCCGACACGGCCTCCTCGGGACGGCCGTATTCGGCCCGCATCTGACCGAGCAGGGTCGACAGCACTGCGTACTCGGGGCGCGCACCCAACTGCCAGCAGGCAGGCCCGTACCACTCCTTCACCAGCCGGTCGGCGCTGCTGCTGTGCGGCGGGAAGGCCGGTGTGAAGAGGAGGTGGGTGCCGTCGGCGGTTCCCGGCCGGGCGAAGCGCTGCACCTGGCCGGGACGAATCCACAGCAGGGTGCCGGGGCGGCAGGGGTAGGTCACGAAGTCGACCGCATGCTCCGTGCTGCCCTCCGTGATCAGCGTGAGGGTGTGGAAATCGACCCGGTGCACCAGGTCGGCCCGACTTCCCCGGCTCCGCCGCCGCTCGTGCAGGGTCGCCAGGTCGACGATCTCGAAGCCCGGAACGCGTTCCCGTGGCGGGTTGAAGTCGAGCCGCGGGATGGCACCTCGCTGCGAGGGGTCGGCACCCTCGGAATCCGCAGTCGGCATCGAACGCTCCACATGTCCTCGAATTACCATGCCGCGTCTTCAGCGTATCTCGCCTGCCTGCGGCGTTGCGACAAGAGTGGAGGACATCAAGACGGCGCAAGGGCCGCCTCCACCACCGCAAGGAGCTTCACCATGAATGGCACGGTCACGGTCCTCGACAGGGGCGCGGTCCGCATCCACAGCTACATGTCGCCGGCGGACACCTTCCACGTCACCACCCAGCTGATCGAGACCCCGGCTCGGCTGATCGCGATCGACGCCCAGCTGCTTCCCGCCTACGCGGACGAGGTCGTCGCCTATGCCAAGGGCCTCGGCAAGCCGATGGACCGCCTGATCGTCACCCACGCCCACCCTGACCACTACAACGGCGCGGCCCGCTTCGGCGTCCCCGTCCACGCCCTGGCCGAGGTGACCGAGCAGATCATCGCCCGCGGCGACAGCCACCTGCCGACCGGACAGGTCATCCCGCTCACCGAGTTCACCCCGAAAGTCGCCCTCACCCCGGGCACCGAGGTCCTCGACGGCGTCCCCTTCGTCTTCGAGGCCGTCTCCGGCGGCGAGGCCGCCGACGAACTCCTCGTCAAGCTGCCCGAGCAGGGCGTCCTCATCGCCCAGGACCTCGTCTACAACGACGTCCACCTCTATTTGGGCAACAACGACATCACCGGCTGGCGGCAGGCCGTCGACGCACTGGCCTCCGAGAGCGGCTACGACACGATCCTCGCCGGCCACGGCGCCCCTGCCGGCCCGGAGATCTACGACGCCGTACGGCGCTACCTCGACGACGCCCGTGAACTGCTCGGCGACGACGGCGACGCGTACAAGAAGGCGATCGTGGACCGATACCCCGCCCACGCCGGCCCGTTCATCATCGACATCGCCAACGGGTCGCTGTTCCCCGCCGCCGGCTGACCCCCGCTCGGTTCCCACCTCCCCTTCGGCACACCCTCGTTCAGAGAGATCCACCATGCCCTCAGTACGTTCGCGGCCCCGTGATGGTTGCGTTTCTCGGCCAGTTCCGTGATGACGTCGTTGGTCTTGTTGCCGGTGCCGATCACCTGGCCGGTCTTGCGGTCGACGAGCCGGTAGTAGGTGCCTGAGGAGTCGACGAGGTCGACCTCGGCGTAGGCGATCGTGGACGTGCCCTGGTCGTTGAGGATCGCTATGCGGCCGGTGCCGTCCACATTTCCTGGTCACCGGCCAGCCAGTGACGGCCGCCGGGCGTTTCCTGCTCCCGGTGTAAAAGGACATCGCGGAGTTCGTCGTCGATCGCTGAGGCGGTGACGCGGACCAGGGCATCAGTAGGCAGCTTGACAACAGAGTCCGGGACGTTGCGGTAGTCCTCCCACGACGACGGGGCGCCCCGAAGTGGCGCCCCGTCGCTGTGTGCTGGTCGTCGGTCAGTCGGCCGGTGTCAGGGCGACCTCGGCGCTGCCCGAGAGGGACGGCAGGCCGTCAGGGGGCGTGTCGGTGTAGGAGGCGTTGAAGACCGCCTTGAGGTTGTCCGAACCGGAGTGACCGCCGTCCACGAACGTCTTGAACGATCCGGAGCAGCCGTTGCTCGTCGACAGCGGGTGGCCGTGCGAGTCGTGGCCCAGGATGAACGAGACGCTGACCTTCGCGCAGTCCACCGGCTGGTCGTCGGTGACGGTGACCTGCCAGGTGACCGTGTCACCCCAGTGGAACGCGGTGCCGCCGTGCGGTGCCGGGTCGGTGGTGAGCGAGACGACGGGCGCCTTGTTGCCGACGACGACGGGAACGGACGCGGAGGCCGAACGCCCAGTGCTGTCGGTGACCTTCAGCGTGGCATCGTAGACGCCGTTCTTGGTGAATGTGTGCTTCGGGTTGGCCTCCCTGGAGTCGACCGTGCCGTCGGCGTCGAAGTCCCAGGCGTAGCGGAGGGCGTCGCCGTCGGCGTCCTTCGTGCCGGCGCTGGAGAACTGGACGGTCAGCGGGCTGGTGCCGTTGACCAGGTCCGCTGCGACCTTCGGCTCCGGGGTGCGGTTGCCCCGGGTGAAGTCGATGCGGGAGAGCTGGGCCTCGGGCAGCTCCGCGAAGTACCCGGTGCCGTACTCGAGGACGTACAAGGCGCCGTCCGGGCCGAACTCGGCGTCGATCGGGCCGTCCGTCGTGATCGTGGGGATCGCGTCCTCGATCTTGAGGACCTCGTTCTTCTTGCCGAGGGTGATGGCCTTCATCTGATCACGGGTCCACTCGTAGAAGAGCGGCTTGCCGTCGAAGTACTGGGGCCAGCGATTCTGTGCCTTGTTCCGCTTGTCGTACTGGTACACCGGGCCGCCCATGGGTCCGATGCCGCCCGTGCCGAGTTCCGGGAACTCCGCGGAGGCCCCGTAGCCGTACACGATCTCCGCGTCCTCAACCGCCGGCAGCACGCTGCGGCCGGTGTTGTGACGCGAGTCGTTGACCGGCTTCGCGCAGTCGAAGGCTCCGCTCGACTTCTGGGTGGCGAAGTCGTAGTCCTGGTACGGCATGTCCTGGGTCACGCAGAAGGGCCAGCCGTAGTTGGCGGGGCGGTCGATGACCATCCAGCGCCCCTGGCCTGCGGGGCCGCGGTTGGGGTTGGCCTCGTTGGCGTCCGGCGAGTAGTCGCCGACGTAGACCTCGCCGGTCTTCTCGTCCACGCCGAAACGGAACGGGTTGCGCAGACCCATGGCGTAGATCTCGGGACGCGTCTTCGCGGTGCCCGGCGCGAACAGGTTGCCACGCGGTATCTGGTAGCCGCCGCCGGGCTTGACCTGGATGCGCAGGACCTTGCCACGCAGGTCGTTGGTGTTGCCCGCGGTGCGCCGCGCGTCGTAGGCCGGGTTGCGGTCGGGGCGGTCGTCGAGCGGGGCGTAGCCGTCGGAGGAGAACGGGTTGGAGTCGTCGCCGGTCGACAGGAACAGGTTGCCCTTGCGGTCGAAGTCGATCTTGCCGCCGACATGGCAGCAGATTCCGCGGTCGGCCGGTACCTCGATGACCTTCTGCTCGGTGGCGAAGTCGAGCTTGTTGCCGACGAGTTTGAACCGCGACAGGCGGGTGACGCCCTTGTACTTGGCGAAGTCCGCGTCTGTGCCGAACTGCGGCGCGTCCCCTTCGTTGACTCCCGGGGTGGCCGGGTCGTCCATGGGGGTGGTGAGACGGGGCGAGTAGTAGAGGTAGACCCAGTGGTTCTTGGCGAAGCCGGGGTCGACGGCGATGCCCTGTACGCCTTCCTCGTCGTGCTGGTAGAGCCCTGCGGGGCTCTTCTTCATGTCGGCGGCAAGGAAGTTCACGCCGCTCTTGGGGTCATGGACGCGGACCTCTCCCGTGCGCGCCGTGTGCAGCACTCGGCGGTCGGGCAGGACGGCGAGGGCCATGGGCTCGCCCGGGCGGTCGTTGAGGGTGACCTTCTGGAAGTCCGACGAAGCCGGCGGTGCGGGGTCCGGTTTGGCGGCCTGCGCTGGGGAGAGCGGCAGGAGCCCGACGGCTCCGGCCAACGCAGCCGCCCCCACGAGGGTGACGATCCGTCTGTTGCGCACTCAGAACTCCTTTGGTCTGGCCTGCGGGTGAAAAGAAGAGCCAGGCGGAATGCGTGAGTTGGACGCCAGTGCGCCCGCTTTCCAGGCTCCCGTCCGACGCCAACACGCCGGGCGGGCACCATGGGTGACATGTGGTCAGTGGCGGGCGCGCAGGGCCGCGAGGTTGTCGTAGCCGATGCGGGCGAAGTCCAGGGACTGGCCGGGGACGCTCGTGCTGGGTGCGTTGTCCTGCTCGACCATCGGGTTGCGGTAGTTCTTGGCCCCCACCCGGGTGAAGAACCGCCGGTAGTCGATGTCACCGGTGCCGAACGGCACCATGTCGTAGCCCATGCCGTTCTGGGTGTTGACGACGCCGTCCTTGGCGTGGAAGAGCGGGAAACGGGTGCTGTTGCGCTCCACGAGTGCGGCCGGGTCGAAGACGCGCTCGCGCTGTGAGCCGTCGTGGGCGGTGTACGTGTGGAACTTGTACTGGGCCACGTGCGCCCAGAAGACGTCCAGTTCCAGGTAGACGCTCTTGCGGTCGGTCACCTTCAGGAAGTACTCCAGCTTGCGGATGCCGGAGCTGCGGGTGGGCCGGCCCTGGGCGTCGAGCGGGCCGCCGTCGAGCAGGAAGTCGTAGGCCGCGTCGTGGTTGTGGGTGTAAAGCTTGATGCCCTCACGGCACGCGAGGGCGCCCAGGGTGTTCCACTTCTGCGCGGCGACGTCCCAGTCCGCCCGGTAGGGGGTGTTGGTGGGGTCGGCGCCGGTGCCCATGTGCTCCATGCCGAGGATGTGGGCGATCTCCAGCCAGCGCTTGAACGTGTCCCGGTCGGCCGGCGTCAGCGGCCAGGACGGCGGGATGTAGCCGTGGCTGCCCTGCGCCCGCAGCCCGTACTCGTCGAGCCAGGAGCGCAGCAGCTTCGCGCCCTGGACCGTGCCGAGATCCGCGCCACCGGGCGCGTTGGCGTGCTGGCCGTAGCCGGCGAACTCCACCTGGCGGTAGCCGAAGCGCGACAGCTGCTTGAACACCTCACGGAAGCCGGAGGGCAGGTCGGAGGCGAGCGGGTCGCGGCCGATCGCGTCCCGGACGGTGTAGAGGATGATGCCGCGCTTGTGCGGCGGGACCAGGGCGGAGCGGCCGTGGTCATGGCCGCCGGCCTGTGATCTGTTCTGCGCCAGTGCGGGCGCGGCGCCGAAGACCGGGGTCGCGATCGCCGCCCCGGTGACGGCCGTGCAGGTGCTGAGGAAGCGGCGGCGGCTGACGCCTAGTGCGCGGCGCAGGGTGTCGCCGGTGACGGCTTCGTCGTTGAACGCGGTCACAGGGGTTCTCTCTTTCATCGTCGCAGTGCTGCGGGTGCCTTGCGGCTTTCGTCTCCGGCGAGGCCGACGAGCCGCGGGTGAAGGGACTTCACTTCGGTGGCCGCTGCACGGCCGGATACTGCGCGGGGGGTGGAGATCAGGACGAGCGGACAGTCGTCCGCCCGGGGCGCGCGTCGGGGGGAGGGAGCGGATCACCGCCCCTTCCGCAGGCGGTCGGCGAACGACAGCAGCGCGGTGAACTGCTCCGAGAGACCCGACGGGCCCCCGTCGGGGTCCTTGAAGTAGAAGCCCAGCTCCGGGAGCGGACCGGACAGGCCCGCCTCGTGGGCACGGGCCACCAGGCGGGCCAGGTCCAGCACGAGCGGTGCGGCCAGGGCCGAGTCGCAGCCCTGCCAGGTGGTCTGGAGGATCATGCGGGTGCCGAGGAAGCCGTCGAAGGCGATGTGGTCCCAGGCGGTCTTCCAGTCGCCGAGCACCGGTACGTCGTCGATGTGCACCTCGCCCTGCGGGGTGTGCCCGAGGGTGTCGGCCAGGACGCGTTCCTTGCCGGCGTTCTTCGCCGCGGCCGCGCCCGGGTCTGCCAGGGCCGCCCCGTCACCGCCGCCCAGCAGATTGGTGCCGGACCAGGCTCGTACCTCGAGGGCACGCTGGACGAACATCGGGGCGAGCGCGGCTCGCAACAGGGTCTGGCCGGTCTTGCCGTCCCGGCCCGCGTGGGGCAGTGCGCCGACCGCGGCGGCCTCCGTGAGGGCAGGGGTGCGCAACCCGGTGGACGGCGTGAAGTTGACGTAGGGGCAGCCGGCCCGCACGGCGGCGGCCGCGTAGAGGGAGCTGGGCGGCAGTCGTACGGCGTCGGGTTCGGGCAGCGGCTCGGTGGAGGAGACGTTGACGACGACCACGCGTGCCAGTGCGTTGCGCACGCGGAACGAGGTGAGGTCGGCCGCGAAGTCCGCGATGAGTTCCTCGTCGCCGCGCGTGTCGCCCGGGAGCGGGCCGCCGAGGCGTATCTCCTCGTCCGCTGCCTGGAGTTCGGCGCGCACGGCGGGGGCTAGCCCGTGCGGCAGAACACCCGCGTCGGTGAGGTGTTCGGCCCGCTTGTGCAGCGGACTGTGGGCGGTGTCATGACCGCCGAAGACGAGTGAGGGCAGGGGCGGCAGGCCCATGCCGTCGAAGGGGGCGGTCTCGGTCACCATGCCGGTCGGCGGCCGCAGTCCGGCGCTGACCGCCGCGCATCCGGCGACGGCGGTGGTGGCCACCGATCCGCGGGCTCCGACGAACCAGACACCGGTGCGTGCGGTCCGCCCGCCGGTCCGGGGCTCCGATGCGTTCCCGTCGTTCTTCACGGGCTGCCTCCCTGCCATGTCGATGTTCCGATGTGGTTGGAGGACGGTGGGCGGGGACGCGAGGGCCTCCCGCTCACCGTCGGCCTTGGGACGGCTTTGGCCGCGGCCTGGAGAGCTGCTCCGTGATGCGCGCGGTTGCGGCTTTCGAGGGGGCGGCAAGGAGCCGCCGGTGAGAAGTACGCGGTGCCTGAAGGTTCTTGGCCCTGCGCTGTGCAGGGTCGACCTCGGCCGGCCGCGGCCGAGGGCTGCGCTGTACGGCCGTGACGCGTCGTCAGTTCCGAACCACTGTGTGGTTCCTGTACACGAAGGGACCGTAGCCTCGTTCGTCCTTGGCCGGAACCCCTCGCGCAGGGAAACGGCGAACTTCTTCCAGAGTCAGGACAAAGCCGTGTTCGGACAGCCCGGTTCAGCCCGGTGGCTTTCCCGCTACCGGGCCATGACCCGATCGGCTCTCACCAGGCCGAAAGGCCGCTACGACGGCGTCAGCACCGCAACCGCTGTGCCGGTCTGCGCCTCCTGCTGAATGATGGCGTCGCACACGGCCTGGCCCACCAGGTGGTTGGAGATCGCCCAGCACTTGAGGCCGTACTTGTCGAGCAGCGCGTGCCGCGAGTCGAGATAGGACGGATCCGCGAGCGCCTTGTCGACCTCGAAGTGGTCGCCCCAGCAGGCGAGTTCAAGGCCGTCGTAACCGAAGTCGCGGGCGAGGCGGCAGACCTCTTCGAGGGGGAGGTCGGCCCACTGGCCGGTGAAGAGCGTGAACGTGCGCGGCATCTCTGGGAGCCTCCTCAGACGGCAATCGGGGTGTAGACGGAGTTCTTCTCGGCGCTCTCCTCCACGGCCGCGAGCACCCGCTGGACCTGCAGACCGTCGGCGAAGGAGGGGTCGGGGCGGCGGCCCTCGGCGATCGCGTGGACGAGGTCGCGGGCCTGGTGGACGAAGGTGTGCTCGTAACCGAGACCGTGGCCCGGCGGCCACCAGGCGTCCAGGTAGGGGTGGTCGGGCTCGGTGACGAGGATGCGGCGGAAGCCCGCTGTGGCGGCGGGCTCCCGATGGTCGTGGAAGGACAGCTCGTTGAGCCGCTCCAGGTCGAACGCGAGCGAACCGGACTCACCGTTGATCTCCAGACGCAGGGCGTTCTTGCGCCCTGTCGCCATCCGGGTCGCTTCGAACGTGGCGAGCGCTCCTGAGGTGAGCCGGCCCGTGAAGACGGCCGCGTCGTCGACCGTCACGGGCCCACGCCGGATGCCGGCGGTCGCTGTCAGGCCGGAGGACGCGCCGTCGAGGCGTGGGCGCTCCTTGACGAAGGTCTCCATCTGGGCGGAGACGCCGACCAACACCTCACCCGCCAGGTACTGCGCGAGGTCGACGATGTGCGCGCCGAGGTCGCCGAGCGCCCCCGAGCCCGCGTGCTCCCGCTGGAGCCGCCACGTCAGCGGGAAGTCGGGGTCGACCAGCCAGTCCTGGAGGTAGCTGACCCGTACGTGGCGCAGCGTGCCGAGCCTGCCGTCCGCGATGAGGCCGCGCGCGAACGTGAGGGCCGGCACCCGCCGGTAGTTGAAGCCCACCATGGCCAACTGCCCCCGCGAGCGGGCCGCTTCGGCGGCTTCGACCATGGCCTCCGCCTCGGCGACCGAATTGGCCAGCGGCTTCTCGCACAGGACGTGCTTGCCCGCCTCCAGCGCCGCGATCGCGATCTCCGCATGGCTGTCGCCGGGTGTGCAGATGTCGACGAGTTGTACGTCGTCGCGGGCTATGAGGGCGCGCCAGTCGGTCTCCGTCGCGGCCCAGCCGTGCTGGTCGGCCGCCGCCCGCACACCGTGTGCGTCGCGTCCGGCGATCGCGGCCATGACCGGCCGCAGCGGCAGGTCGAACACGTGCCCTGCGGTGCGCCAGCCTTGTGAGTGCGCGGCGCCCATGAACGCGTAGCCGACCATGCCGACGCCGAGCGTCGGCGGTGCCGTCCGGCTGTCCCTCTGTTCCATACGGATTCCTCCTCGTCGGAGTGTCACTGACTCGTGGTGCTGTGCGCGGGGCCCGTGTCCCGGCCCGGTCAGATGAAGCCGGTCGGCAGGTACTGGTCGACGTTGTCCTTGGTGACCACGGCCGAGTAGAGGGTCAGCGAGGACGGGATCTCGAACTCGGCGAGACCGCCGACGCCCTTGCCCTGGCCGAGCGCCCGGGCGAGATCGATGGCGGAGGCGGCCATGGTCGGCGGATAGAGGACGGTCGCCTTCAGCACGCTGTTGCCTGCCTTGATGGCGTCCATCGCGGACTTGGCCCCGGCACCGCCGACCATCAGGAAGTCGTCGCGGCCGGCCTGGTCGATGGCGCGCAGCGCACCCACGCCCTGGTCGTCGTCGTGGTTCCACAGCGCGTCGAAGCTCGGCTGGGCCTGCAGCAGTTGTGCCGTCTTGGCCTGACCGGACTCGACCGTGAAGTCGGCCGCCTGGCGGGCCACCTTCCGGATGTTGGGATAGTTCTTCAGGGCGTCGTCGAAGCCCTTGGTGCGCTGCTGGGTCAGTTCGAGGTTGTCCAGGCCGGCGAGTTCGACGACCTTCGCGTTCTTCTTGCCCTTGAGCTGCTCGCCGATGTAGTGCCCGGCGTTGAGGCCCATGCCGTAGTTGTCGCCGCCGATCCAGCAGCGGTACGCCTGCGGGGAGGCGAACACACGGTCCAGGTTGACGACGGGGATGCCCGCCCTCATGGCCTGCAGGCCGACCTGGGTGAGCGCCTTGCCGTCGGCCGGCAGGATCACCAGGACGTCGACCTTCTTGTTGATCAGCGTCTGGACCTGTCCGATCTGCTGCGCGGTGTCGTTGGAGCCCTCGGTGATCTCCAGCGTCACGTCCGAGTACTTCTTCGCACGCGACTTGGCGTTGGAGTTGATGGCGTTGAGCCAGCCGTGGTCGGCCTGCGGTCCGGCGAAGCCGATGGTGACGGCCTTGCCCGGCTTGTCGTCCGCGACCGGGGCGGCGTTGTCCGCGGCCTGTTCCTGCTCCTTGGGCTCATTGCTGGTACAGGCCGTGAGCAGCGCGCCGGCGGAGACGGCGGCGGTCCCGAACAGCAGTGCTCTGCGGCTGGTGGCAGGGGTTCTTGCCATGGCGGATCGACCCTTCGACTGGGCGGTGTGCGTCACATGGAGTCCGACTGGACGGTGTGCGTCCGACGGAGGAGGTGGGGGCCGGACGGCGGTGTCAGGGGCCGCCGTCCGGCGTGCGCTGCACGGTGTCAGGTGTCGCCGTGCAGCGAGCGGCGCTGAACCAGCACGGCGGCGACGATGATGGCGCCCTTCGCGATCTGCTGGACAGCGGTCTCGAGGTTGTTCAGAGCGAAGATGTTGGTGATCGTGGTGAACACCAGGACGCCGAGGACGGAGCCGATGATGGTGCCGCGGCCGCCGCTGAGCAGCGTGCCGCCGATGATCGCCGCGGCGATGGCGTCCAGCTCGTAGAGGTTGCCGTTGGTGTTCTGCCCCGAGCCGGCGAGCACGATCAGCATGAACGCGGCGACACCGCAGCACAGCCCGGACAGCAGGTACAGGTACAGGCGCTGGCGGCGCACGTCGATACCGGCGAGCCGGGCCGCTTCCGCGTTGCCGCCGACCGCGACGGTGCGGCGGCCGAAGGTGGTGCGGTTGAGCACCAGCCAGCCGATGACGGTGACCGCGGCGAAGATCAGCACAAGGGGCGGGATGCCGAGGACGTAGGAGTCCCTGGCCCCCAGATCGAGCACCGACGCGACGCTCACGATCTGCGTGCTGCCGTCCGTGATCTGCAGCGCGAGGCCCCGGGCGGAGGCGAGCATGGCCAGCGTCGCGATGAACGGCACCATCCTGCCGTAGGCGATCAGCAGACCGTTCACCAGGCCACAGCCCACACCGACGATCACCGCGGTGAAGAGGATGCCCGCGAAGCCGAACTCCTGGGTGGCCACGGTCGTCGCCCACACCGAGGCGAGTGCCACGATCGCGCCGACCGACAGGTCGATGCCGCCGCTGGTGATGACGAACGTCATGCCGACGGTGACGACGCCGATCACGGACGCCTGGGTGAGGACGAGTTGCAGATTGCTCGTCGCGAGGAACTCGTCCGGTGCGGTGATCCCGCCGACCGCCACGAGGACGGCGAGAACGCCGAGCAAGGACAGCGTGCGCACGTCCCACCACGGACCCGATCGGCGCGAACTGCGCTGCTCCCCCGCGGACTTGGTCGCGGACGTCGGTGCGTCCTTGTGCGCGGCGGTGGACGGCTGCGTCATGGCGTCGGGTTCCCTTCCATCACAAGATCGAGTACGCGGTGCTCGTCCAGCTCCTGGGCGTCCGCCATGTGCACGACGCTGCCTTCGCGGAGCACCAGCACCCGGTCGGCGAGCCCCAGGACCTCGGGCACCTCACTGGACACGAGGAGTACGGCCAGGCCCTCGTCCGCCAGCCGGCGAATCACTGCGTAGAGCTCCGCCCGGGCGCCGATGTCGACGCCCCGGGTCGGCTCGTCCAGCAGCAGCACCTTGCAGCCCCGCAACAGCCAGCGGGCGAGTACGGCTTTCTGCTGGTTGCCGCCGGACAGGGTCCTGATCGCGGCGTCGGGGTTGTCCGGCCGCAGAGACAGTTCCCGCACCGCCTGGTGCGTCGCGGCCCGCTCGGTGCGACGGTCGAGCCAGCCCGCGCGGGCGAACCGGGACAGCGTGGAGATCGAGACGTTGCTGCTGACGGACTCCAGCATCAGCAGGCCCTGCGCCTTGCGTTCCTCGGGCGCGAGACCGATGCCGGCGCCGACCGCGGCGCGGACGCTTCCGGGGCGCAGGGGTGTGCCGTCGACGAGGACACGGCCTTCGTCGGGCTTGCGGGCGCCGTAGATCGTCTCCAGGATCTCGCTGCGCCCGGAACCGACGAGCCCGGCCAGGCCGACGATCTCACCGGGCCGCAGCTCCAGGTCGACGGGGGCGAACTCCCCTGCCCTGCACAGTCCTTCGACCTTCAGTACGGGCTCCCGCTCCGCGGCGAACCCGGCCTCGGGCCGCTCGGGGAAGACGTACTCCACGTTTCGCCCGGTCATCAAGGCCACGACCTCATGGGTCGGTGTGCTCTCGGCAGACAGACCGCCCGCGACCGACCGGCCCTCCTTCAGGACCGTGACCCGGTCGCCGATGCGCCGGATCTCCTCAAGACGGTGGGAGATGTAGATGACGGCGACACCGTCGGCCGTCAGATCGCCCACGATCCTGAACAGGTTGTCCACCTCTTCGGGGTCGAGCGCCGCCGACGGCTCGTCCATCACGATCAACCGGACCTCGTGGGACAGCGCACGGGCCATCGAGACGATCTGCTGCTGCGCCGCGGACAGCTCACCGACGAGCCGCGTCGGATCGATCTCCGAGTGCCCCAGCCGTTTCAGCAGCTCCGCGGTCGCCGTACGGGCGGCGGAGCCGCGCACCACGAACCCGGCCGCGGTGGGTTCATGGCCGAGGAAGACGTTCTCCGCGACGGACAGCCCCTCGATCAGGTCGAGTTCCTGGTAGATGGTGGCGATGCCCAGACGCATGGCGGCGATCGGCGATCCCAGGGTCACGGGCTCACCGCGCCAGGTGATCTCACCGCTGTCGGGCTGGTGAGCACCGGCCAGCACCTTGATGAGGGTGGACTTCCCGGCCCCGTTCTGGCCGAGCAGACAGTGCACTTCACCGGTCTGGACCTCGAGATCCACGCCGTCCAGGGCCCGGACTCCGGGAAACGACTTGGTGATACCGGACATGGTGAGCAGGGGTGGTTGTGGTGCCATGAGAAATCCCCTCGTCGGATACGGGCCGTGAGTGGGCAGGGCTGGGCTGGATGTCTCGGTGATGTGGGCGGCTCTGGGAGCCCCTGGCGTCGCGTGCGCCGGGCCGGCACAAAGACTGTGAAGGGCAGGGCAGGGCAGCCTTGAGCGCCCGGCGACCATGCAGGCGTGCAGGTGTGCAGGCGTGCAGGAGGTGACGGCCGCCGACGCTTCATGGGCGGTTACGGCGGTGCTGTGGCTGTCGCGGTGGCGCTACTGGTGCGCCGGTGGCTCTGCTGATGTTGCCGGGACGTCACGGGGTTGCCGCGGCGCACCGGGTGTGCGGGATCGCCAAGGAGGTGGCGCTGACGCTTGGTGGCACCTGATCGGGTGGCACTTGATCGGGTGGCGCCACCGGGTTTGCACCGGCGCGCCTGTTGTTCCGCTGCCGACGGGGTCGGGCAACGGTCAGGCAGGTGAGAAGACATGGTCGCTGATGAGCCGGGCCGCGCCGATGGCTCCGGCAGCCGGCCCCAACTCCCCCAGCACGATCGGCAGGTTGCCCGTGGCCAGCGGCAACGACTGCCGGTACACCTGGGTCCGGACACTGGCCAGCAGCGTGTGTCCGAGTCCGGTCACGCCGCCACCGATCACCACCAGTCCCGGATTGAAGAAACTGACGAGCCCTGCGATGACCTGCCCCAGGCGTTTCCCGCCCGCGCGGATCAGCTCCAGAGCCACCGGGTCCCCGGCCGCCGCGGCAGCCGACACGTCCTCGGCCGTCAGACGCTCGACTGTCTCCAGCCGGGCGGCGAGGTGTGCCGAGCGGCCCTCACGCGCGGCCTGCTCCGCGTCAGCGGCCAGCGCGGCACCGCTGAAGTGGGCTTCCAGGCAGCCCCGGTTGCCGCACACACACGCACGGCCTTCCGGTTCCACCTGGATATGACCGATGTCGCCGGCACTGCCGGTTGTGCCCCGGTAGACCTCACCACCGACGACGATGCCGCACCCGATGCCGGTACCGATCTTGACGCAGAGGAAGTCGCCCACGGAGCGTGCGACACCTGCGTGCATCTCCCCCATCGCCATCAGGTTCACGTCGTTGTCGACCATGACCGGGCAGCCGAGTTCCTGGCTGAGCGCCTCCCGTACGGGAAAGCCGTCCCAGCCCGGCATGATCGGCGGAGCCACCGGAACGCCCTCGGGAAAGCGGACCGGCCCCGGGACGCCGATGCCGGCGCCGTCGAACCCCTCCGCGAGCCCCGAAGCCCTCAACTTCGCCGCCATCGCCAAAACTTGCTCGAACACCGCGACCGGGCCCTCGCGGACGTCCATCGGCTGGTTCAGATGCCCCAGGACCTCCAACTCCGCATTCGTCACGGCGACATCGATCGACGTGGCACCGATGTCGACACCGAGGAAACGCAGCGTCGGCGCGAGCCGGATGTTGTGCGACCGGCGGCCGCCCCGGGACGGGGCCAGCCCGTCCGCGACGACCAGTCCCGTCTCCAGCAGCCGGTCAACCTCGACTGCCAGCTTCGAACGGGACAGGTCGACCAGATCGCCCAGCTGGGCACGGGAGTTGGACCCGTTGTCACGCAGCAGACGAAGCAGCCGCGCCTGATGGGTGTTCTCAGGCCGAGCAGTCATCCGTCTCACGATCCCTCCCCTCATCCCCGCCTGGGTCCCGGACGCCCGTCTCCGCCCACTGCGTCGTCAGGCTGTCGGAGAGGAACGTAACAACGATTTTCCAGACTGGGAAGTACTTATGCAGGAGTTGGACCCTTCTTTCTCCACATGCAGGACAAAGTTTGAGAGTCACGCCTGCGCGAGCCGGACCGGCCGAGACCTACCTCTCACGCTGCCGTGTCACGGGCATCCGCGGCCACGCGCGACGAGTTCATGCGAAGGGGCACTGGAGCGGCAATCCGAGGCGGCGGTCTCGGTGATCGCATGGGCCGCAGTCAGACCCGGGCCAGTATGCGCGCCCGCAGGCAACGGCCGTGCAGTGGTCCACGCGAACCCCGGCAAGGTCAAGGCCTGGCTCGGCGGCTGACGTTCCGATCCTGCTCCATGCCGTGCACCCGGCGTCATCCTGTCGAGCGAGATGTACTTCGCGACGGTGTGCTGGTCGCCGTTGGTCCGGGCACCGTTTCGATCGGATTCGAGGTACCGGACGACTCCTTCGCCGAGATCGCGCCTCACTGGACGGCAAGAACTTCTCGACGGAGGTCCCGGGATGGCTTCACCGGGCGGGTCCGCGGCATGTTCGCCGCATCCGGCTCCGTGCACCTCGACTTGTTCGACCGCGAGTCACTCGGTCGGCGATCCGCTCCAGGGGAGGAGGCGTACGGCGCTGTCACCGATCTCGTGGGCCCGCCTGGTCGACGCTGGTCAGGGAGACGGGGCCGAAGGACGCGGAGGTCGTGTTGCCGTAGCCCGCCACCGAGATGTCGCCGGGAACGGACAGGCCGGCCTCGGCAAGGGCTTCCAGCACTCCCATGGCGGTGATGTCCGCCCCGGCGAAGATGGCGGTTCGCCGCTGGCTGGGCCGACTGCGGCAGGCTGTCCAGGACATTCGCGGCTCTGTGAACGCCGCCTCTTTGCGGGCGAGTTGTGGGGAAGACCGCGGCGAGCGCCTTCCAGTTGCCGAAAGCAGGTTCGTCCAGGACTCCGACGGTTCGCGGTAACCGTCGGCCGTCGCGATGAGTTCCTTGGCGCCGACGACGCGCACGGTCAGGCAGGTGACCGCGGCCGGTGAGAGGCCGGCCGAGCTGCCCGGGAACTGCTCCTGCGCGGGCACGAAGCCCCCGCAGGACAGGCCGTGCCGGCAGAGCAGTGGCAGCACCTCGGACATCTTCGGCAACTTCCTGGCCTAGGGCGGCAGGCTCGCCGAGGAGAACCTCTGCGCTCACCGGTGGTACGCCACCGCGCCGCATCGGTGCACCGAGCGGTGGCGGCCCGGGGGCGGTGGTGCCCCCGGGCGTGAGTGACATGCCAGGTCAGGTGAGCCAGGAGTTGGAGGCGCAGGCGGAGGCGGTGACCCACACATGGGACATGATGTTGTTGTCCACGGGGCCGACGGTGGTGCCGTCGCGCTTCTGGAACCTGTTGTCCGTCAGGTTGTCAGCGTACTTCTCGCCCGGGGCAAGGCAGGTGTACCCGTCCACGTCGCTCTGTCCCCTCCAGTAGTAGAAGGCAACGACGTCCTTGCCGCCGATCGTTCCGCTGTTCATGACGGACGAGGCCGTGTTCGCGTCACCACCGGTGAACGGGCCTTCGCTGTCGCCCCAGTCGGCGTCGTTGCCCTGGGTTGCGCCGAGCAGGGTGCCCTGGCAGTCGGCGTCGGCCCAGGCACGGACGTACCCGTCCCGTCCCGGCCACTTCGCATTGCAACCGGCTCCCTGGACCGAGGCCTGAGCGGAGGTGGCCGGTACCGCGAGGCCGAGTGCCGCCAGGCCGATGACCGCGGCGGCTGTAGCGAACTTTCGCATGATTCTCCCTTATGTCTGCCTCGTTCGAGGCGCGCTGATCCTCTGTCGGACCAGCGGAAATCTGTAGGGTCAGGTCCGGGAGCCGACGATGCCCGCGGCCCGGACGTATGCCTCGCGCTCGATACGGCGGCTGGTGTCCAGCGCCTGGCCGTACCGGCCGCGCAAGGCGTTCACGTAGTGCACCTCGCGCTCCTTGCCGATGGCTGCCAACGATGCGGTGCGGGCACAGGTGGCATCGGCGACGGCGAGTCGTCGCTCGGCTGCGAACGTCTTGTCGGACGTGCTGCGCAACGCCCGTTCCTTCGCTGCCTGACGCGCCGCTCCCGGATCCTTGTAGGGATGGCCCGCGCGTTGCATGCACGCCGACCAGACGTGCAGCGCCGCGACGAACTTCTTGTCCCGCATCACCTGGGGGACGTAGAGCGGCTGCAGATTCGAGGCGATCTTGTTGGCCCGGAACCACACCACCGGATCCCCGTACAGCCGTTTCTCGGCCTCGGCCACGCATCCGCCCATCTGTCTGCGGATGGTGCCACCGTTCGGGAGCTGCGCCGAGATCTCCGGTGCGTCGATCCCCCCGTCCAGAGCGTCGTCGTACGCCTTGCGCCGCTCTTCTGAAAGACCTTTGCGGTAGACGAGGTTGGGGTTGGCGAGCCGTGCGCGGTCCTCCTTGGCCGCGATCCGGCTGCCGTACCCGTGCTTACGGGCCCAGGCCACATCGTCCGCCACATAGCCGAGCGTCCGACTTTCCTCCAGACTGGGCCGCTCCGCCTCCCAGTACCTGAAGCCCTGCCGGTTCAGACACTGCCTGATCAGCCGCTGCTCGGCATCCGCGATCCGCAGCTCCTGCGCCTCGGTGAGCTCCTCGTCGGCCGTGGCGGCCTCGACCCGTGCGGCCGGTGAGGTGCGGTGGGCCGCATCGGTGTCTGCCGTGCAGCCGGTCAGGACGAGGCAGGCCAGTGCGGCGACCCCACCCAACGTGGTGCTCGCGCGCGCTGTGCTGCGGCCACTCGGTACCACCGTCCAGCGTGAGGCGTCGGCGCGCTTCATCGGCATCCTCCCCGGGCGAAGTCGAACTGGGTTGTTCTTACGAACCGTTGACGCCCTGGACGGCACATCCGTATGACCTGGACCGTGGATTTGTTTTCTTGCGCATTCGGTCATACGAGGACGGCACACGTACCGTCTTTCTCGTGCACCGCTCCACCCGCGCGGATCTTGTCCTCGGCACCACGCCGAACCGCATCGACACCTTGACCGCGATGGCGCGGCCGCACCCGCCGGCACCCGGCCTCCCCCAGTGCCGCGAACCCGTCCACATCACCGTGTCGATGCTCCGCAGCATCAACCGATCCATTCGACCTCACTGCCCGGCTCAGGTCTGCCCGGTCCGCCCGGTCGGGCCGGTCGGGCCGGAGGCCGGATCGACGCGGTGTGAACAACCGCGGACTACCGACGGAATGCGGGGGCCTGTGCAAACGCGGCCTCTGACTTGAGCAGATTCCCGGTGAACCTTCCAGAGCGGAAGCTGTCCGTCGGACGACGGCCGCTCGGGCGCAACCTTCCGGTCTTCTGACGTGTCCACATAGTGTGCTGACGATACGCAGAACCTGGTGGACAGCGGCGGCCGCCGCTGTCGCGACTGCCGCCCTGGCGGTAGCAACCCCGGCCGCGCACGCCGCCGGAACGACGCTCATCCTGGACTCCCAGGAGAACTACTACCTCCCCACCGAGGGCGAGGGCCCGAACCTGGACCTCGGCATCACCGCCTCGGGCGGGGATGCCCATGACGTCTCGGTCGCGGTCGACGCGTCGTCCCTCGCCGGAAAGGCGACGATGGTGGTCACGGGGGACTGCGTGAGCACCGGCACCCTCAAGGTGAGATGTGACGTGGGCCCGCTGTCGGGCGGCGAGTCGATCGACCCGTTCTTCCTGAAGCCCACCGCGGCCGCCAAGGCGGGCGACACCGGTGCCATCACCTACACCGCCACCGCCTCCGACGCGCCCACCGTGACCGGGAAGACGGACGTCCTGGTCGGCGGGCCGAAGCTCGTCAGCCGACCCTACCCGGCGCTGAAAGGCATCGCGCCCGGCGCCGTCTTCGAGCGCACCCCGGCCTTCGCCAACACCGGCTCAGCCCCCGCCGACAAGGGCGTCATGCTGCTGGTGCAGGACTCCGAAGGCGTCTCCCTCGCCCGTGAACACCCCAACTGCCACTACTCGAGCCGACCCGATGTCGGCGCCTGGTGCCGGTTCGACACCCCGGTCGCGCCCGGCTCCGCCTACGAGGCCGACGCGCCGCTGCGCTACACCGCTGCCGTGGACACGATGTACGGCTACAACACCTACGTCGTGTGGCCGGTCGGCGGCACCGCGCCCGACTCCTTCGACCCGTCCGACTTCCCCGAGACGGGCACCGGCGCGCCGCTCGCCCTGAAGTCCGTCGCCTCCGGCTCCGGCTTCACCGGCTCCGGGTACGGCACCTTCGCCACCACCCAGCACGCCGACTACCAAGCGCTCGGCGACACGGTCGAGGGCAAGGTCGGCGAGACCGTGAGCATCACCGTGGGCGTGCGGAACAACGGGCCGGGCCGGATGAACTTCCGGTGGATGGACGCCGAGAACTCCGGCACCTTCGTGGTGACCCCGCCCGCAGGCACCACCATCACCGGCGCACCCGGCCCCGGCGAGCAGGGCGACCCCGGGCCGCTGTGGAACTGCACACCGCAGAAGGCCGGCGCGAAAAGCTACACCTGCGACATCGGCAGCACGGACTTCAGGCCGGACGACTCCGTGACCCAGGAGTTCACGGTGCGGATCGACCGAGTCGTCCCTGACGCGCGGGGCAGCGTGAAGGCGGTGGAGAACCCCGACTACCCCAACCGAGACGACGACGCGGCGAATGACACCGCCGTGATCGCGGTGAAGGCCACCGGCTCGGCGACGTCCAGCCCGTCGCCCAGCACCTCCGCCTCCCCGTCGGCCACGGCTAGCGCGAGCCCGTCCGGCTCCGCGGTGGGAACCGGGAGCGGGACGACGGCCGGCGGCGGGCTCGCCGCCACGGGCGCGGACGGAATCCTGCTGCGGGCGGGTACCGCCGTCCTGCTGGTGGCGGGCGGCGCGCTGGTGTTCCTGACAGCGCGGAGGTCACGGCCCCGGAGCAGCCGCTGACGCCGCCGTCGGCGTGACAAGGCGTCAGCGGCCGATGAGAGTCGTCGGCCGCGACGCCTACCTCCCATGGTCCGGCCTGCCGGACCATGCCCCTACTCCTGCGCCGTCACGCCGTGCCGCCGGTGCGGGAAGGGGGTCAGTGGTGGTGTCCACCGCTGACCCCCTTCCCGCACCAGAGGTGTTGTCGATGAAGCGGCCGTGGTCGTTGCGCGAGGTGGCGGAGTTCACGCAGGCGCGAAGACCTCCGCCGATCACATCACCGCGGCCCGCCAGGCCCTGACCGGTCGCCGAAGAAGGCGCGGGCGGCACACCCTGGCGGTGATGCAATCGGTCCACTGTCCGGTCAGTGAGAGTATTCCGTCCGGAATGGAAGGGAGAGCGATCGTCGTGGGTGTCTTCGTCCGGATCAGAGGCTGGCTGGAGTGCGACGACCAGCAGCTCGCCCAGGTCAGAGAGATCGTCGAGGCGGACGACGCCGACCTGACGTACAGCGGTGGCTGGGCGTTTCCGCCGAGGCAGTACAACTTCACCAACTGGGTCTTCTTCGGAGCCGAGATGCGGGCTCAGTCCGTCGACCGGTCCCTTGACCCACTGCGGCGCGTGGCGCGGATTCCCGCCTCGGACGACGACGGCGACCTGGTCACCGGCCTGTTCTTTGTCAGCCACGAAGTCGACGGCATGAGCGAGTGGCAGGTCCGCGACGGCACGGTGATGATCCAGCCCGCGAGCCAGGGATATCAATTCCTCGACGAATAGGACGTTCAGTGCCCGTGCGGAACGGCTGAGCGGTCAGTCAGCAGGGCTGCTGGTCGGCGTTGGGGTGGGGTTGCCGGGCAAACAATCAACCGGGCTGTCGATGACACCGGGACACACGGCGTTGATGCGGATGCCCTGGGCGCGTACTCGACCGCGGTACGACAGATCCGTGAGCAGGGCAGCCGGCGGCACGTCAACTCCTCCTGGGCGGGCTGACGTCGTCGACGAAAGGGTCTTCGTCGGCGGTCAGCTCGTCGGCCCTCCTCGACGGTTGCGTCCTTGGCAAACGGCCAGGGAGCGGAAGACCCACAGTGGCGTCCGGGTACGGAATCTGGCGCAGAACGCCGCCTCACAACTGCGCCGACGTGGGTTCGGAAGAGGTGAGCAGGCGTCTTCCACGAGCAGGCCGGCAGTGGGTCCCGTCCACGATGGCGGGTCCCCGGACGGCGCAGTGCCCGGCCACCGACACGCGTTGCCGACACTGCCCGCCTGCTGGTCGTGATCACCGGTGTGAGTGTCGGCAGACGTCCGATCTGTCCTGCCAGTTAATCCCACGTCCGATTCCAGCGTCACGCGACGGCCGGACGGTGGGTCACGTCGTGCCGCGGACAGTCAAGCTCGGGGTCAGGACGATGGGGGGTGGCAACTCGCCGGCGAGGAGTCGGTCGACTTGGTGGATGGCCAACTCGCCCAGTCGTCGCTTGTCGAGATGGAGGGTGGTCAGTGGCGGGTCCACCAGATCGACGACGCTCAGTCCGTCGTAGCCGACCAACGCGCAGTCGTCCGGTACGCGGACGCCGAGCCGGCGGGCGGCCCGGAGCGCGCCGATCGCCACCAGGTCGTTGAAGGCGACCACGGCGGTGAGGTCCGGTCGCCCGGCATGCAGCGCCTCGAACGCGGCGGCGCCCCCAGCCGGGGACTGCTCGGCCATGACAATCCAATCCTCGTCAACGGGCAGCGCATGTTCGCCGACGACTTCGAGGAAGGTACGACGCCGGACCATCGGTGCGCTCAAGCACTCGCAGTCGATCATGCCGATCCGCCGGTGACCCGCGGCGACGAGGTGCTGCATCCCTGCCCGGATCCCGGCCGCGGTGTCGATGTGGACCAAGGCGTGGTTCGACGAGTCCAGCCCGCGGTCGACCAGTACCAGCGGCACGTTGCCCGCGTACGGCTCGAGCTGCGCATCGGCATGGGTGATGTAGCCGACCAGAGCGTCGACCTGCTGGCCGAGTGAGCGGACCAGGGCAAGCTCACGGGACCGGTCGTTCTCGGTGCTGGCGACGAGCACCTGCCAGTCCCGCGCGTCCGCGGCCGCGATCACTCCTGCCACGAACTCCGGGAAGAAGGGGTTGACCACGTCGGGGACGATGAGCCCGACGGATACGACGTCCGGGCGGACCAGCCCGCGGCCGAACCGGCTGGGCCGGTACCGCAACTGCCTTGCGACATCGAGCACGCGTTGCTGAGTCCCCGGGTCGATCTCCCCCTTGCCGTTGATCGCCCGGGAGACGGTCTGATGAGACACGCCTGCCGCCTGAGCGACGTCGCGGAGCGTGACACGCTTGACGGTTCTCACACCTCGCGCCTGCTGGTCTTCCGTTTCTCGCTGTCCGGCCACGCTGCCCACTCACTTCTGTTGCTGTGCCGCCCTGCGCCCAAGTGAATCAGGTTCACACCGGCCTGCGGCACCGTGAGCCGCCCGGCGGCGGGCGTTGACGGCATCCGCTCCCCTGAGCAAGAATCACGTTAGCGGTCACGTTAACGGTAACGGACCTAACGAAGGAGATCGCAGTGGCTTCTCTGAGGGGCCCTAAACCGCACGAACCTCACCAAACGTTCCGTGGCGTGTTCAGCAGCTGGCAGGCAAAGGCCGGCGTCTTTTCGGCACTGCCGGACGCACCTGTCGAGCCGGACGATCCGCGGCCTTGGTGGCATCGATTGAGCGTTCGGCTACAGAAGCCGAGCAGGGGTGAACGTGCGCCCGGACGCTCCACGGCGTGTTTCCGGGGCGGCCCCGCTCCCAGTGCGGATGGACGGAGCTGACGCCCGGGAACGGCGCATCCACACCCGCCTCGCCCACTTGAGCTGGGCGTTCTCTCTTCGGAGAATCAGCAGCTCGTCGGTGGTCGGCCGGACATCCTGCTCGCCGCGGTCGACAGCGAGCTTCTCGATCTGCGAGACCCTATGTCTTTGGTCAAGCGGGTCGGGTGTGGGTACGGGGCGCCCTGAACCCTGTGGCCGCCCATGCTGACGGTCAGGTGGGCCGAGGGCTCCGCAGAGCTCGCGGCATTCGTGCGGGGTGCGGTCGACGGCCGCCCCTCCGGGTCTTCACTTCCCAGCTGAGGGTCGGCGTGGAGACGACAGTCGTCGTTCAGTGAGCTGGTCGAGGGTGGGGAGACGGAAGAAGGTTGGGATGCCGGCGCTCTCCGACGCGCCGGCATCCCTCATCCGATCAGTTCGTCACACGGAAGGTGGCGTCGCTGCGTGCTGTCGTGGTGGTGATCGGGTCGAGCTTCAGGTAGTAGGCGTAGTGGCGGATGTACCTGTCAGGGAAGTTGTACGACTGGAACGACGACCAGGTGGGTTCGGCGAGTCCGGCGACCTGGCGGAAGGTGGCGTCGGCGGCGAACTGGGCGGTGCCGTCGTTGTAGACCAGCTGGAAGTCGTAGTTGGAGTGCCTCAGGAAGTATCCGGGGTAGTTCACCGACTCGAAGGAGACGGTGCCCGAGCCCGTCAGGCCGGTTCGCATCCGGAAGCGGGAGTCCTCGACGGGGCTGACGTCGGGGTCGATGCGCACGTCGAAGTTGGTGTGCCGCAGGTAGCGGTCCTGGAAGTTGAACGACTGGAGTCGGTTGGCCGCGATGTTGGGCCAGCGGGCCAGCACGCGACTCTCCTCGGCGGCGGTCAGGTTCATGATCCAGCCGTGGCGCTTCTTCGTGCCGCCCATGGTGTAGCTTCCCGACGCCTGCCTCTGGTAGGCGGCGGGGTTGGACGGGTCGGTCGTCACGACCGGCATGTAGCCGCCGCTGGTGGCGTACTGGTCGAGGTAGAGGGCCCACTTGTTGGTGCCGTTGAACTTCATCCACATCGGCCCCTCGACCTGGGAGCCGGTCAGACCGATGCCGGAGAGGTCACCGAGCTTGGTCCAGGTTCCGAGGATGGAGTTGCTGCCTTCGAGGGTGATCTGTCCGTCGCCGGAGGCGCGTACGTAGCGGTAGTTCCCCACTCCGGAGGGCATCTCGATGATCTGGGTGTCGATGATTTCCTGAGTGCCGGGGCGCTCGATGTAGGTCTGCGGGGTGGTGATGGTGCGGAAGTCGCTGGTGCGGGCGTAGAAGATGCGGTGCTTTGTCTTGCCGTCGAGAGGCACGTTCGTCGCCCAGTACAGGACGTAGCTGTTGGTCTGCGGGTCCCAGATCGCCTCGGGCGCCCAGGCGTTGCGGCCGTCGGGGATGGCACCGGCGACGTTGAGCAGCCACGGCTTCGACCAGGTGACCAGGTCGGTGGACTCCCACACCACCAGGTTGCGGCTGCCGTTGTTGATGGAGGAGTCCCAGGTCTGCCCGCAGCTGATGCACAGGTCGGTCGCGATGATCCAGTACTTGCTGCCGTCGGGGGATCTCACGAATGCGGGGTCGCGCACTCCCTGCGTACCGACCGTGGAGCGCAGGACCATGCCGCCACCGTTGAGGTCGCTCCAGTGCAGGCCGTCCGTGCTGTGCGAGAGGTACATCTGCTGATTGGTCGCCCCCTCGCCGGTGAAGTGCACCATCAGGTAGCCGGGGTCGGCGGCGGCTGCGCGCTGAGGTGCGGTCAGGGACTGGGAGGTGAAGAAGAGGCCGACGGCGACCAATATCGCCGCGATCCGGGTGAGAGCCCTCGACATACGTTTCCTGTCTTTCTGCGGGTGCCGGGACGAGTTGCGAGCCGAGCCTCAGGCGCGTGACCACTGGAAGCCGGCACCGCCGACGCCAACCGGCGCCGACGACGACGCCGAGGCGAACAGCCGACGGACGAGCTGTTCCACATCGGCTCATGCCGAGGCAATGCCCATGACAAGCTCATCCTTGTCTGCGCTTTGTTCGAAATATCGCACCTTGTTCGTGAATTCGGCGAAAAGTTAGGGCTGGGTAAGAGCCGGTGTCAAGAGTCGTACGTACAGGAGACGCGCCAATGCGTCGCGCATAACGGAAAACACCACGGAAACACGGATTGGTCGAAGGCCGTGGGGCGGCACCTGAGAAGCCGCCCAGGCAGATCCTCCGGGTTCGCTCCTGACACACTGTCGCCCGCGGACATCGGCAAGGCGACGGGACAGGTGGGGCGGGGTGCGCTCGCAGGACACACAGGAACGGCCGGACATCACCGTCGTCATGGCGGCGCGGGCCGGGGACCGGCAGGCTTCGGAACAACTGGTACGGGACTGTCTGCCGTTGGTCTACAACATCGTCGGACGGGCCCTGGACGGGCACAGCGATGTCGACGACGTGGTCCAGGAGACGATGATGCGGGTCCTGGACGGGTTGCCGGGACTGGAGCAACCGGACCGGTTCCGGTCCTGGCTCGTCGCCATCACCGTGCGGCAGATCCGTGACCGGTGGCGCAGAGGGCGCACTGGGCTCACCGTGGAATCCCTGGAGGAGAACGCCTCGGAACCGGTCCCACAGGCCGACTTCTCCGACCTGGCGATTCTCCGGCTCGCGCTGTCGGGCCAGCGGCGCGAAGCGGTGGAGGCGACCCGCTGGCTGGAGGACGAGGAACGCGAGGTGCTCTCGCTGTGGTGGATGGAGAGCGCCGGTGAACTGACCCGCGGCGAGCTCTCGGTGGCCTGCGGCCTCACCCCCCAGCATGCCGCCGTCCGGGTCCAGCGGGTCAAGGAACGGCTGGAGACGGCACGCACCGTCGTACGAGCCGTGACGGCCTCGCCGCGCTGCCCGGACCTGGCCGCCGTACTCACCTCGTGGGACGGACGGCCGTCCGCGCTGTGGCGCAAGCGACTGGCACGCCATGTCCGCGACTGTCCGCAGTGCCTGTTGAGCTCGTCCGATCTGATACCGGCGGAGGGGCTGCTGGCCGGCCTCGCGCTGGTGCCGGCGCCGGTCGGCCTGGCCGGCCTGGTCCTTGCCAGGGCGCTGAGGGCGGACTCGGCCGGGGCGGGCGTCGATGCGGGCACGCGCACGGGCACGGCGAGCGGTGCGAGCCGTACGGCGCGGACGATCGGGAGGCTGGCCGCCAAGCCCGCGGCGGCGGCAGCCGCAGGAGCCGTCACGCTCGCGGCTGCCGGAGTGGCCTGGTACACCGCCGCGGGGCCCCACGAGCCGGCCGCGCGACCCGCCGTCACGGCCCCGCGGTCGCCCGCCGCCTCGTCCGTGGCGCCATCCCCGAGGGCATCCGCCTCACGGACACCGGCACCCACATCGACGCCCACAGCGGCCCCGGCGACGACGGCTGCGGTGCGGTTCCCGGGGCGGCATGTCCTGCGGTCGGTCGACAATCCCGGCTACTACGTGAGCCAGTCCGGCCGACTCGGCGTCCTGGGCCCGGTCGGCACCACCAGCTCCGCGACCACCCGTCAAGCGGCCACCTTCACCTTCGTTCCCGGCCTGGCCGACGCCCGCTGCTACTCGCTCAGGGACGCCACGGGCAGGTATCTGCGCCACTACGCCTTCCGCATTCGGCTGGACACCGACGACCGATCCGCCATCTTCCGGAAGGACGCCACTTTCTGCCCCCGCCCCGGCTCCACGGTCGGTTCGGTCTCCCTCGAGTCGTACAACTACCCCGGTCGCTACCTCCGTCACCGCGACAACCTCCAGATGTGGCTCGACCCTTCCGAGACCACGGCCGCCTACCGGGCCAGCCGCTCCTTCGTCCTTGTGACGCCCTGGACCTGACAGTGTCAACCCCGTCGCGGCACCGGCCCAGACGGGGGCAGCAACGGTTTAAGGCCTGCGAATGTTTCTGATCGCGCATCATGCGCGAAGTATTGACGCCGTTCGCAGGTTCTCCCATCATCCACTTTGCTCGACACTCCGACCTCTGTTCGGAATAGCGAACACGAAAGAACTGCACCGACATCGCCAGTCCGTAAACCCGCTCAAGGATGACGAGGTCCCCATGCACTTGGCAAAGTTCAGCCGCAGACGTCCGTCCGTGGTGCTCGCCGCCGCGGTTGCGGCCCTGGTCTCGTTGGCGGCGCTGCTCGTCGCCGGCCCGGCTCAGGCGGCCGGCAGCGGCGCCTTACGCGGTGTCGGTTCCGGCCGGTGTCTCGATGTGGCGAACGCCGGCCAGGCCGACGGCACGAACGTGCAGATCTGGGACTGCCACGGCGGGACCAACCAGCAGTGGACGCTGACGGACAGCAACCAGCTGACGGTGTACGGCAACAAGTGCCTCGACGTGCCCGGCCACGCCAACACGGCCGGTACCCGGCCGGTGATCTGGTCCTGCAACGGCGGTTCGAACCAGCAGTGGCGGGTGAACTCGGACGGCACGGTCGTCGCCGTGGAGTCCGGGCTGTGCCTGGACGTCTCGGGTGGCGCCACCGCCAACGGCACGGCGGTGCAGCTGTGGAACTGCGTCGGCGGGAGCAACCAGAAGTGGACCGGCCTGTCCGGAGGGGGCGGCACGTGTGCACTTCCGTCGACCTACCGGTGGACGTCGACGGGGGCGCTGGCGCAGCCCGCGAACGGGTGGAACTCGGTGAAGGACTTCACCAACGTGGTGTACAACGGCAAGCACTTGGTCTACGCCTCGAACGTGTCCGGAGGAACGTCGTACGGCTCGATGGCGTTCAGTCCCTTCACGAACTGGTCGGACATGGCGTCGGCCGGCCAGACCGGTATGAGCCAGTCCGCGGTGGCGCCCACGCTGTTCTACTTCGCGCCCAAGAACATCTGGGTGCTGGCCTCCCAGTGGGGTGCCTCGCCCTTCATCTACCGCACGTCGAGCGACCCCACCAACCCCAACGGCTGGTCCGCACCGCAGCCCCTGTTCACCGGCAGCATCCCGGGCGGCGGCCCGCTCGACCAGACCCTGATCGCTGACGACACGACCATGTACATGTTCTTCGCCGGCGACAACGGCAACATCTACCGGGCGAGCATGCCGATCGGGAACTTCCCGGGCAACTTCGGCTCCTCGTATACGACGGTCATGAGCGACACGACGAACAACCTGTTCGAAGCTCCGGAGGTCTACAAGGTCCAGGGCCAGAACCAGTACCTCATGATCGTTGAGGCGATCGGCGCGAGCGGACGCTACTTCCGCTCGTTCACCGCCTCCAGCCTGAACGGTTCGTGGACCCCGCAGGCCGCCACCGAGTCCAACCCCTTCGCGGGCAAGGCCAACAGCGGTGCCACCTGGACCAACGACATCAGCCACGGTGACCTGGTCCGCAACAACCCCGACCAGACCAAGACCATCGACCCCTGCAACCTGCAGCTCCTCTACCAGGGCCTGTCCCCCGCCTCCGTCACCCCGGGCATGCCCTACAACGAGCTGCCCTGGCGACCGGGCGTGCTCACCCTGCAGCGTTGACCAGCGCGATCCAAGCTGATCGTGACGGGGTCCGGTCCGCCGACGCCTAGCCGAGCGGTTAACGGCGTGGGCGGCTCCACCCGCTGACCGATACTCGCCACCTTGAGGAACCCCAGTCGCACGTCGGCCGGGGTTCCTCTCCTTACCGGTGTGCCGTGAATCCGGAGACCGCGAGCAGATCACGCTGCAGGACGGCGGGGTCAGGTCGTCCGGCGGGTGTCGGTGTGCGAGTAGGGCCCCGGCGTCTGCCTCGCAGGAGCGTGTGCGGCCTTCCGCGACGGCCGTAACCGCCAGGGCGGCGACAGTCAGGAGGAACAGCAGGGCCCAGGCCGGGGTGAAGCTGCTGGTGAGGTCGACCAGCAGGCCGAGCGCGGGCGGCACCGTGACTATGGCGATCTGGTTGACGGACATGGCCAGCCCCAGGGCGAAGCCGGTCCTGCCCGGTGGGGCGCTTCGGTGACGTAGGCGACCCACGGGCCGTACCAGCCGAATCCGAAGAAGCCGAGCCAGACGAAGACGCCGGAAGCGACGACCGGTGCCCGTCCTGCCGGTGTCATCAGCACGGCGAGCCCGGCGGTCACGGCGACCATGCAGACCAGCACGATGGCATAGCGCCCCGAACTGCTCCGGTCGCTCCAGGCCGCCAGGCATATCCGCCCCGCGACACCCGCGCCCTGGGATGCCACCAGGACGAGAGCCGCCTGCCCGGCGCCGACCGATGACACCGTGTGGAGGTGGAGCACTGTCAGGATGCCCACGCCGCACTGCACCGAGATCAGGCTGGTCCCCGACAGCATGATCTTCACCGCGGACGGTTCACGGAGCATGCACAGCCGGCCGCGGAGCTGTGCCGCGGGCGAGGCTGACGGTTCCTTGTCCTGCGGGACTGGCAGCGCGGGCGGCCGACGATAGCAGCCCATGAAGAGGCCGGCCCCGAGCAGCGCGACGAAGCCGCCGGTCAGCAGTGTCGCCCGCCAGCCGAACTCCTCGGCGACGAGTGGGAGTACGGCCGAGGCGAGCGCTGCCCCCAGCGGCAGCCCGGCCTGTCGGATACCCATCGCGAAGCCGCGCTGTGACGCGTCGAACCAGGAAGCCACCGATTTGCTCCCACCCGGCTGGACGGTGCTGTATCCCGTGCCGACCACCAGCAGTGCGAGCAGCAGGGCGGTGTATCCCGGCGCCAGGCTCCCCGCGCCCAGAGCCAGCGCGACCACCCCGGCCCCGATCCCGACCACCCAGCGCTCGCTGTGGCGGTCCAGCAGCTCGCCGGCCACCAGCAGCCCGGCCAGCGGCACGAGTTGGGCCGCCGAGACCAGCAGACCCAGCTGCGCCGTGCTCAGGTCCAGGGCACTCTGAAGGTGGACGCCGAGCGCTCCTATGCCGCCGACGAAGAACCCGGCCGCGGCCTGGGTGAAGGTGGCGATGCCCAGCACGATCCAGCGATAGCGCCACGGGTCGCGGTCCGGGGATCCGGCGCGTTCGGCGGTTTGTCGTGTCATGCCGACCACACTGTTGTAAGGGTCTTGTGCGGCTCAACCCTTACGGCGGGGATGCACTGCCGCGCCCGCAGATCTCATGCTGGAGCGCCCGGTGTCAGCGGACGATCCCGGCCGCGCCCAGACCGCACTGAACCCCTGGGAGGGGATCGTCTACGCCGCCGGGGAGCAGGATCGTGCCGATCTGCTGACCTGCATTACCGGGACGCGGAACAGCCGCTCGGTTCCAGGAAGTAGCTGTCGTGTCGGGTCTTGGCTCCAGAGGACCGTGCACCCAGCTCCACCTTGTACAGGCCGAATTCCCCGCCGGTCGACTCGTTGGTGGCGAGGTAGTGGGTAGAGCCGCCGGGAGAGGAGATGTCCGGTGGGCTGTCGGCCGGGCGGAAGGCCGCGTTCACTTCGCCCTTGTTGCCGTGGTAGCGGGCTTCCGGGTACTCGAAGTATTCCGGGTACGACACGGTGCGCTGGACTCAGTGTCCGCGAAATTGTTGGGCGGACACGGCTGTTGATCAGGTCATGACTCAAGGACCAGCACCTGTCCCACTGTCCGACGAAGCCCTCTCCCCATCCCCACCTGACCACCATGCTGTACAGCCGGGACCCTGAGGCCCGCATCGTGCGGTTCTCGACGACGGTCGACCGTGTCAAGGTCGGACACCTGCGGCGCGATCCGCGTGCCTCGCTGCATGTACAGGGCGGCGACGTGTGGTCGTTCGCCGTGGCCGATGGCGAGGCCGAGGTCTCCGAGATCACGAGGGTTCCTGGGGATGCGGTTGGTCGAGAACTGCTCGGAATGATCCCGCAGTACGGAACAGCACTCGACGTCAACGGCTAGGACGAATCGGTCCGTGCTGGTCATAGCCACTCGCTGACGGCTGCGACCGGCACGGTCGCGCGACAGCGGACGGCGAGGTTGTCGTACCCTTGCCGCACCGCGACCACGACGGAAACCGCACCGCGCCGCCGACGCTGTCTGCATCGTTGACCTACGCGCGCCGGGCAGTCAGGCGGCGAGTGAGACGGCGTCGGAAGTACAAGGTGCGCGAGACGACCGGGACGACCGTCGGCGCGATCACCGGCCCCCTGGCCGCTCCCGGCAGTCTGCTGATCGGCGGGTTAGGTTCGACTACGACGGCCGACTTCAGTGGGCCACCAGCGAGTGCGGACCCCACACGGGCTGTTTTGAACCAACGCCAGATCATGGACCAACCGGCACGCGCTGTGATGTCCCTGCCGAGTGGTGGGTGCTCCCCCGCCGTGTGGCTGGAGCTGCCGCTCGCCAGGCCGTCGGGACCGATCGGGGCCTTAAGGTCGAGTCGGCATGGCCGTACGGCATGAACGAAGGTGAGGCTGAAAGCGTGATCCGGGTAGTGGTGGTGGACGACGAGGCACTGGTCCGCTCGGGCTTCGAACTCATTCTGGGCGCGTCCGAGGACATCGAGGTCGTCGCGACCGCGAGCGGCTGCGAGGCCGTGGAGACCGTCCGCCGGGAGCAGCCCGACGTGGTGCTGCTGGACATCCGGATGCCCGATGTCGACGGACTCACCGTCCTGCGCGAACTGCGCACGATGCCGGACGCTCCGGTGGTGGCGATGCTGACGACGTTCGACGCCGACGAGTACATCCTGACCGCGCTGCACTCCGGAGCGGCCGGTTTCCTGCTCAAGGACACCGAGCCCGAGCAACTCGCCCACCTCGTACGGACCCTGGCCGCGGGCGGTGTGGTGCTCTCCCCCAAGGCGTCGCGGACCCTGCTGCACAGCCACCCCGGCAGCGGGGCGGCCGTCGACGAGGATGCGGCACGGGTCCAGCTGTTGACCGCCCGCGAGCGTGACGTCCTCGTCCTGGTGGCGGAAGGGCTGTCGAACACCGACATCGGGGCCCGCATCCACCTGAGTGCCGGCACGGTCAAGGACCACGTCAGCGCGATCCTCACCAAGCTGCGGGTGACCAGCCGGGTGCAGGCCGCGCTGCTGGCGCAGCGGGCGGGACTGCTCGACGAGCGCTCCCGGTCGGGGAGCGGGCACTGAGCCGCGTCCGCGCGCTGTGGGAGCGTGTGCCCGCGCCGGCCGTCGACCTCGTCCTGGTCGTCGCGGCGGCCGTGGACGTGTGGCTGAACCTGTTGGACGACACGCGCCTCGCCGTCGCGCTGGCCGCTCTCGGTTGCGCAGCGTTGGCCTTCCGGCGCCGGTTCCCGCTCGGCGTCTTCCTGCTCACCCTGCCCATCTCGCTGACGCAGCCCGTCGCCGTCGCTCCGCTCGCGGCCCTGTTCACGCTGGCCGAGCGTTCCCGCAACCGCCCTCTCCTCGCGGTGTGTGTCGCAGTGACCGCCGTCGCGAACAGCACTCCGTGGCCCTTGGCCGGCCTCACCGAGGTCGGCCGGACCATGACGCTGCTCACCTTCGTTTACGGCCTTGCCACCGCTTCCGCCCCGGTCCTCATCGGACAGCTTCTCCAGGCGCACCGGGACCTGGCGCGGCGGCTGGTGGAGATCGAGGACGCCAGGGAGCACGAGCGGGCACTGCACGCGCAGGCCGTGCTCGCGCGCGAGCGCGCCCAGTTGGCCCGTGAGATGCACGACGTGGTCTCCCACCAGGTCAGTCTGATCGCCGTACGGGCCGGAGCGTTGCAGGTCGCCGCCAAGGACGCGGATGCCAAGGAGGCTGCCCGCACGATCCGTTCGCTGAGCGTCACGACGCTCGACGAACTGCGCACCATGGTCACGCTGTTGCGCGCCTCCGGCGGCCACGCCACCGAGCTGACTCCTCAGCCCACCCTGGCCGACCTGCGCAAACTGGTCGAATCAAGCGGCACCCACGCTGAGTTGTCGGGTGAGCTGCCGCCCACCGTGGGCTCGCCCGCCCAACGGGCCCTCTACCGCACGGTCCAAGAGGCACTGACCAATGTCCGCAAGCACGCCCCCGGCGCCACGGCCCGCGTCGAGCTGTGGCAGGACGGCGACCACGTCGGAGTGACCGTCACCAACACCCCGCCCACGCGTCCCTCCCTTTCCCTCCCGGGTTCGCAGCAGGGCCTGGTCGGTCTGCGGGAACGGGCCGAGATCCTGCACGGCACACTGGAGGCGGGCCCGACCGCGGAGTGCGGCTACCGGGTGCGGCTGCGGATTCCCCTCTGCGCGGACTGACCGACCCCTCAAGTAGGCAACGGAGGCCGACGCCTTGGCCACCTCTCCGCCCGGCTTGCGACGTTCGTCCAGCTCCCTGTCCTCACCGTGTCCGATTCCGCGCCAGCACAGTGAGAATGCCGGCGCCAGGGTGACAGCCGTGGTTTCCGCCTCGCCCACGTGCTGACCAGGCGAGCACGCCCCAGCCAAGCAGCAGGACGGTGTCGATGCCGAAGGCGAGGTACTCGATGCCTGCGGAGCGCCACCGCCCAAGGCCCGCCCCCAGCATGGTTGTCCGGCCGGGAGTGGGGCGGTGGCCGACCGGACAACCCGGCGTGGGCTGGGTCATCGCGCGGGCGCCAGGAGCTGGGTTGCCGCCAGTCGCGCGTACAGCCCGTCCTCGGCCACGAGTTGCTCGTGCGTGCCGACGGCCCGGACCCGTCCGGCGTCCATGACGACGATCCGGTCGGCGCCGGTCACCGTCGACAGGCGATGGGCCACCACGAGGACGGTGGTCTCGAGGGCCACCTCCACGATGACGTCCCTCAGTGCCAGTTCGTTGACGGCGTCGAGCTGCGAGGTCGCCTCGTCCAAGAGCAGCAGCCGGGGCCTGCGCAGCAGGGTGCGGGCGATGGCGATGCGCTGCCGCTCACCGCCCGACAGCTTCGAACCGCGGTGTCCGACCGGGGTGTCCAGACCGTGCGGCAGGCGCTCGACGAGGGTGTCGAGCCTCGTGCGGGCCAGGACGTCGCGGATGTCGTCGTCCGTAGCGCCGGGCGCGGCGAAGACCAGGTTCTCCCGCAGTGTGCCGGCCAGCACCGGGGCGTCCTGCTCCACGTATCCGATGGCAGACCGAAGCTCGGAAAGGGACCAGTCCCGTACGTCCCTGCCGTCGACGAGGACCCGGCCCTCGCCGGCCTCGTAGAACCGCTCGATGAGGGCGAAGACCGTCGACTTGCCGGCGCCGGAGGGGCCGACGAAGGCCGTCATCCCGGCGCCCGGTACCTCGAAGCTCACCTGCCGTTGGACGTACGGCCGGCCCGGGCGGTAGCGGAAGGACACCTCCTCGAATCGGACCGACGCCGGACCCGGCACCGCTGCACCCTGCCTGGGCAGGGCGTCCTCCGGGCCGGCAGTCGGCTCCACCGCCAGGCGTTCCACCTGCGCGATCCGGGAGATCGCGGCCGCCCCCTCCTGGTACTGGGAGACGGCGTCGACCAGCCTGGACACCGGCTCGATCAGGTAGAAGAGGTAGAGCAGGAAGGCGATGAGGGTGGACACGGGGATCTCCCCCGACGCCACTCGTGCGCCACCGACACCGAGCACCGCGAGGAAGGCCAGTTGTACGGCGAGTTCGTCCGCCGAGCCCGCCACGGCCTCCCACTTCGCGCTCTGCACGCCGTGCCGCCACGCCCGCCGCGCCGCCGCCTCCACGCGGACGGTCTCCCGCTCCTCGGCGCCGGACGCCTTCACCGTACGGAACGCTCCAAGAGCCCGCTCCAGCGCGACGGAGATCTCCCCGACCGCATCCTGCGCCCGCTCGGTGGCCCGCGCGATCTTCGGCATCACCAGCATGACTGCCCCGCCGACCAGCACGACCACACCGAGCGTCACACCCAGCAGCACGACATCCAGGAACGCCATCACACCGACCGCCGCGACGAAGGCGACCGCCCCGGTGGCGGCGGAGACGACCGCCTGGGTGCTGACCGACCGCAGCAACGTGGTGTCCGAGGTGACCCGGGACATCAGATCACCCGGCGGGATCCGCTCCCACTCCGCGATCCGCAGCCGCAGCAAGCGCCCCACGAGGGTGCGCCGCGCGGCCAGGACCACCGACTCGGCCGTCCGTTCCAGCACATACGCGCCGAACGCCTCGACCGCCGTGCCCAGCACCACCAGCACAGTGAGCGCGATCAGGATCCCGGCGATGGTGTCACCCGAGGCCAGCCGGTCCACCAGCGCCTTCGTGGCCAGGGGCTGCAGCAGTCCCCCGGCGGCCCCGAACAGGGCGCACAGCAGGCCGAGCGCGACGGCCCGCCGGTGCGGGTGGACGTACGCGTACAGCGCCTTGAGCGTCTCTCGGGCGGACAGGGAAGTCTCATCCGTCGTCGGGGCGGATGCGGTGTTCACGAAGTTCCTTTCGTCTGCCAGGTCACGGCGTCACAACCCGGTACGCAGGCCGAATTGCGGAGGCAGTCCTCGCGCTCCTTGAGCCGACGCCGTGCGTCATGCCTCCAGCCTGGAAGCCCGTCCGCCTCGCGCCCATCCGGCAACTGTCGGGTCCGCCCCCGCCGAGTGGCTGCACATGACCGCCGTCCGGTCGCACCGGAGTCCGGCCAGGCACAGGAATCCGCCGGTCGGCAGGACGGCACCCGCCGACCGGCGGGGGAACTCCCGAAGCCTGCCGGATGGTCCGCCCCCGGACGTCCACGCGAGGTTCTCCGTATGACACAGACACAGCCGCCGCAGGAGACGTCAGGTCTCCCGGAGAGCTCCCCTCCGCAGCCCCGAACCTCATCCGAGGGCGCCGTGCCGGCCACACCAGGTCCCTCGATGGGACGCCTCGTCGGGGTGGATCTGGCCCGCGCGCTGGCGGTGTTCGGCATGTACGTCGTGCACATCGGTCCCCCGCTGTCCGCCACGACCGGCGTCGCCAGCTGGATCCGGTACCTGGCGGACGGCCACTCGTCGGTCCTGTTCGCCACTCTCGCCGGGTTCTCCCTGATGCTGCTCGCCGGGCGCCGCGAACCGAAGACGGGCCTGGCCGGCCGGCAGGCGAGGGCCCGCATCGCGATCCGCGCCGTGGTCCTGCTGGCACTCGGCACCGCGATGGCCATGGAGTACGGGGGCGTGATCATCCTCGGCTTCTACGGGGTCTACTTCCTCCTGGCCCTGCCGCTGGTGAAACTGCGCGCCAGGACCCTCGCGATCATCGCGGCCGCGGTCGCCGTCGTGACACCGCAGTTGGCGTTCGTCCTGACCAACCTGCTGACCGAGTCGGTCCAGCAGAGCATCAACGCCTACGACCCGCTCCGCCGCCTCAGCGAGGTGGGAGTGCTCGATCTGCTGCTCACCGGCTTCTACCCGGCGCTCACGTGGGTGTCGTTCGTGATCGCGGGTATGGCCCTGGGACGCCTCGACCTGTCCTCCAGCGCTGTCCAGAAGCGTCTGGCCGCGCTCGGCGCCTCGCTCACCGTGGCCGCGTACGGCATGTCTTTGCTGCTCGCCGGCAAGAGCGCGCTGCGGAGCCTCGCGGAAGACGGGCCGTCGTCCGGCGGCTCCGGGTCGATGCCCCCCGATGCAGGGTCGTTGCCCGACATGTCCGCGTCGTTTCTCCTGAAGGCCGGGCCGCACAGCGGTACCACGTTCGACATCATCGGCAGCGTGGGAGTCGCGATCCTCGTGATCGTGGGCGCGACGGTGGCGATGGACCGCCTCCCGCGACTGCGCCGCCTGGCCAAACCGGTCATCGCCGTGGGCACCATGTCCCTGACGGCCTACGTCGGCCACTTCCTCGCACAGTCCGTGCTGTCACTGCCGGCCGGGACCGACACCCAGCAGTCCTGGCTGCCCCTGCTCGGGTTCGTCCTCGGGGCGATCGTGTTCGCCGGGGTCTGGTCCCGCTTCTTCCGCCGCGGACCACTGGAATACCTGCTCAACGCGGCCACCAAGCCCGCCAAGTACATCCGGTGAGGTTCGGGTCGGGGTGGCTCGGATGCATGCGCCATCCCGGCCCGGACGGCCTGCACCGGCCTGGCGCTGACGCACCCGGTCCCTGCTGCACTCGCGCCTTGTCGTTGATGCCCGGCTGGGAGGTGAGTCGGGTGGCCCGGCGCTCAGGCAGGAACGCGATGAGCGTGGACACGGGCATCGCCCCGGACGCGACGCAGGCTCCGCCGACGGCGAGCACCGCGAGGAACGCCGACTCCACGATGAGGTTGTCCGCGGCAAGCACGGCCTCCCCCTTCGCGCTGCGCACGCCATGGCGCCACGCCCTGCGGGACCGCCTCGAAGCGAGCGGTCTCCCGCGCTCGGCGGTCTGCCGATCTTCGGCATCACCAGGGCGACGCCCACGCCGACGACCGCGACCACACCGAGCGTGACGCCCAGCTGGACGGCATTGAGGGACGCCAGTACCAGCGCACGCAACAGGCCAAGCCTCGGGCTCCCTCTCGCCTCGTCCAAGAAGGCCATGGTGCCGGTGACCGCCAAGATCCCACACCGCCGGGGGGGCTCCGACGGCCGGCTCACTGGACCAGTGAGGCCGCCCACGTGGCGAAGAGGTGCACCCCTGCTGCGTAGTACTCAGGACGCACGACGAACAGGACACCGGCGCCCGCCACCAGCGTCAGGCCGAGAGGTTCCAGCAACCTGCCTCTGCCAGGCGTGATGTCACGGCCCGGTACCTCGATATCGGCCGATGCTCCAGGGGCGGTCTCGGGCTCCTTGTCGCGAACACGATGTGTCATGTCTCCAGCCTGGTCGCCGGGCCGCTCTCCGCACATCCGACGACTGTCCGGCCCACCCCCGCCGAGTGGCTGGAGGAGTTCAGCCTGAGGTGACAGCCGTCGGGGCTGTGGGGCTGACGCACCGTAAGTACGGCAGCCCCACGAGTCACGCAGCCCAGCCGGGCACCATCAACTCCGCATGGCGACGACCGGTGCGTCCGGCTCGTCGGCCTCCGGGGAGCCGGGCCCGCCGGCAGCTCGGCCGTGTAGTAGACGTGGTTGCCGTTGGAGACGCTGAACACCATGGCATACACGGCAAGCACGGCGAGCGGCAGGAACCAGGCGATCTGCGGGCCGACGGTGGGGTTGACGAGCATCCCCCGTCCCGTGTTTCCGGAGATACGGCTGGCGGCGGTGGCCGCCACGGCGCCGAACGCGGTGCCGTCGTCGGTGAAGCGGCTGATGCCGTTGTAGCCGAAGACCAGGCTGAAGGGGTTGTTGTTCGACGTAGCGTCGACATATGGGCGGTTGCCCGCGGGAGTCACCCACGCGATCAGCGCCCACGAGCAGGAGACGGCCAGCGTGACCGCACCACTCACAAGGAGGCGCCAAGCCCTCCGCAACGGCGAGCCGCTCGCGGCGAGTTGATGGACCACGGCGAAGACCGGCAGAACGAGCCAGGCCTGCAGCATCTTCGTCTGGAAAGCCAGCCCGACCCAGACGCCACACGTGATCAGCGGGAGCAGCCGCCCGGTTCGGACCGCCTTCTGCAGGGCTCCGGCGGCCGCCACCAGCAGCAGAGTGAGTGCCGTGTCCGGGATGGTGGCCCTGTTCAGCGCCACGGTGATCGGAGTGAAGGTGAGCGTCAGCGCGGCAATCAGTGCGGCGAACGGCCCGGCCCATGCCCGTACGATCCCCGCCAACTGGTGGCCATCGACCGTATCGCCGCGCCGTAGTAGGGGTGAATCGCGGCATGCCCCATGCCCGATGCATACAGCAGTGCGGCGACGCCCAACACCGCGGCCAGCGCCGGGCGTTCCCAGCGTGCCGGACCGCCCGGCCGGTCGGCGCGGCGGTGCGATTCTCGGAGGAGGTCACGGGAGTCGGTGCTCTGGGCGGTGGGTATGGCAGCCATGGTGAAGGTCCCTGGATCAGTGTTCGGGCGGAACGGCAGGTGCGAGGCGGAAGGCTGCGCGGGGCCGCGATCAGCGCACGTGCGCCTGCCGTCCGGCAGTACGCCGCCCGGGAGACCGGCGATACGCGTCGAGAGGGGTTACGGCTTTCTTCTCGTACGGGCGTCCAAGGGTGCCCACCCGCTGCTCAGCGGACGGAACTGGCCAGTTTTGTGGCACCGTTGAGCAGGTACTCCAGCGGTCCGCGGCGGAAGAAGCGGGACCAGACCGCCGCGAACACGGTGGCTCCGACAATGAAGCAGAACAGCAGCACGGCGGAGGCGGACTGCGGCGGGGTGGCCGCTTCGCCGGGCAGGGCGAGGATGACCAGGATGTGGCCCACGTAGAGAGTCAGGGACATGGTGCCGACGGCGATGATCGGCGTTGCCGGTCGACGCAGCCACGACAGTCGGTCCAGGGCCACCGTCAGGCACAGGAGCACCGTGATCGCGATCCCCAGGCTGCCGATGAGGTCGAACGTGGAACCGCTGTGCGGCTCGGCTGCCAGGAGCCCCCATGCGTCGGGGCCACCCAGCCCGCCACCGACCGACGAGTCGAAGGATGCTGATGCCAGGCCGGGATCCTTCATGGCACCTGCCTCCTTCATGGCGGACATCCCGTCCATGATCTTCTGAGCTCCGCCGGTCAACCGCAGCGCCAGCCACGAGACGCCGTACCCGAACGCGATCATCGCGGGACCGACGACGGCCAGCCGCCGCTGGACCGTGCCGGAGGACAGGTCCAGCCGGCCCAGCGCCATGCCGGTGACCACGAACGTCATCCAGGTGATCGCCGGGTAGAGGCCGGTGAGCAGGAGATCGAGCACACCCACACCGCAGAGTCGCGCGATGGGGTCGTACGAGTCGACGCTGTGCACGATCGACTCGGTGAGCAGCGCCCGGATCACGTACGCCAGCTGCGGCGTGACGACCGCGAGCGTGACCGCCGTGATCGCGAGCGTCCTGGTCCGCAGCCGCAGCAGGGGCAGGGCCAACAGGAAGTACACCGCGTAGAAGTTGAGGATCCCGGCGCCGCCGAAATTGGTCATCGCCAACGCGCTGCCCAGCACCAGCAGGGTCACGGCCCGGATCACTATCCGGGCCCTCGCCTGTCGGCCGGCCAGTCCGGTCTTCGGCTCGAATCGGCCCGCGATCAGCATCAACGAGAACCCGGCGAGGGTGGCGAACAACGCCGACGCGCGGCCGCTCGCCAGCTCCAGCAACCAGTCGCCGACACCGCCCCCGGGGGTTGCCATGGGGCCGACGTGCACGGCGAACATCCCGAACACGGCCAGTGCACGGGCGAGGTCCACCGCGACCAGCCGCGCCATCGGCGCAGGGCGCTCGGTCGCCGTGGCGGACTCGGGTGAGGGGGACGGCCGGCGAGGCGTCTTCTGGGCGCTTTCGATCTCGGTCACCGGGACAACCTTGCCGAGGCGGGGGGCGGCCGACCATCCGCCGGGCTTCGGGAGGTGTCCCTCCGGTCGGCCGAGAGCGACCCCGCCGACCGGAGGGGGTCGGTGTCGGCCGTACCCGAACGACTGCCGTCGCCGACCTGGTCGTCATGATGCCGTCGGTGGGCTCACCGCGACCGTGAGCGTTGGGCGCGGTTGTCGGATCCGCCATTCCAACGACCACCTGGGGATCAGGCCGGCAGGCGATGCCCGCTGGACCAGTACTCCCTGCCTCGACCTGGCAGGGCGCCGACACCGGCGGGGCAACCACAGCCGACGCCTCATCAACGCGACGCAGAACGAAGGCGGCGGCCGGCCCGGCCCCTGAGCCGCTTCCACCTGTATAACCGCGTCATCGATACGGTGGAGGTGAAATGAGCAAGGTCGGACGCGGCAACGGACGCGTCCCGGTGCAGTACCACCAGTTCGATGTCAGCGACGAGGACGGGCCGACCGGCCCCGACCTGGACCGCGGCCACAACGGACTGGTCCGGGTCGCCGACGGCGTCATCACGGTCCCAACCGGCATCCACACCGGCGAGGTCGACGTCACCGTGACCCTCCATGAAACCGAACCCGCACCCGACCGCGGCAACTGGCGGGACGTCCTGGAGGTCTCGGCACACTCCGCGTCCGGCGACCTCATGGTCCGCGGCATGATGGACGACCTGGACGAGGAACTCCCCGTCCTGTCCTGCCGGCCCCGGGGGCCGGGGCCGTTTCCGGCAAGTGCTGCGGCCAACCGACGGACTTCGCCGACCGGCTGGAGGTCTCCACTCGCCGAGGTTCCCCTTCCGGGAGACCGCCTTGTCAGCGGTCACCAGCACACCATCATGCGGATCTCCCGCTCACCTCCCCGCGTTTCGGGCCCGTTCCTCCCGCGGGAAGCGGACTCCTGCCCGCGCGCCACCAGCGGCGTGAGGCCAGTGCGGCGAGACCCGCGCCGGCGGTGTTGAGGAGTACGTCGTCCACGGACGAAACCCGGTCCAGCTGCAGGACGTACTGCGCTGTCTCGACGAGGATCGAGCAGCCCGCTCCGAGCGCGAGAACCCGCCGTACCGATGCCGGCGCCGCGAACCGGAGCGGGCCGAGGAAGCCCAACGCCGCGAACACCAGCAGGTTGCCGACGATCTGGCCCGCGTCCATCGTGAGCAGGTCCCGCAGCGGAACCAGGTTCACGATCGCCCCGTCCTCGTCTCCCGGCAGCAGGATCAACCAGACCGGCGGCACTGTCGCGTAGACGATGCCGACCTCGGCGAGCGCCATGCGCCACGCCTCCGGCGCCCTGGCACCGGCTCGCCTCCGCCGGTGGGCCAGAGCCCACGCCGCCGACGCTGCCAACGGCAACGCGGCCGCCGTGAGGAGCACCACCCCGGTGAAGGTGCCGACCCAGCCGTGCCACCCTTCGAGTCGCACCCTGTCACCTCTGCTTCCATCCGGTTGTCATCGGCAGTATCGCCGTCGGCACGTATCGGCGGCGTATCGATCGGCGTTTGACGCCGTACGGCCCGAAGGCGCGGCGGCCGGTGGCCCGCTGCCCCTCTCCGCCCGTTCCGTCAGCGGCAAGCGGGGTGAGCTCGACCGCTTGCGCGTGGTCGCGTCACGTACAGGTGCAGACGGACCTGGCTCGACCGCGCGGCGGCCTGCCGGAGTTCGTCCCAGTGTGGAAGCCACGCAATAGTGATGCCGATGCAGGCGGTCAGAACCGCGAGGACGGATACAGGCCGTAGCCGTGGGCAGGGCCTGGCAAGCCTGCCCTGGGCCCCGTGCCCCTGCCACCACAGTCGGCATGCGGGGTCACACCGGATGACCGCCCGGTCGCAGCCCCACCTCCCGTGTCGGCAGACCGCGCGGCGGGCAGGCATGCGCAGTGGATGCGTGGGTAGGCGGCTTCTCGTCGGCCTGTATCTCCAACGGACAGGCGATCAGACGTCTCGGGAGGGAAGCATCATGGCGGCAGCGAGCACGGCAAGGACAGAGACCCACACGAGGGAGCTGCCGGAGCTCACCGATCCCTCCAAGGTCGCCCCCAAGGACGCCCGCGCTCTGACCAAGCTGTTCTTCGACCAGCTGGCGGTACTGGAGGAGGGCACGCCTGAGTACCAGTACGCCCGGAACACGCTGATCGAGATGAACATGTCCCTGGTGCGTTTCGCCGCGGGGCGGTTCCGCAGCCGTGGGCCGGAGGAGATGGAGGACATCGTCCAGGTCGGCATGATCGGCCTGATCAAGGCGATCGACCGGTTCGAACTCACCCGTGAGGTGGAGTTCACCTCCTTCGCCATCCCCTACATCGTGGGCGAGATCAAGCGGTTCTTCCGCGACACCACCTGGGCCGTCCACGTGCCCCGCCGGCTGCAGGAAGCCCGGGTCCAGCTGGCCCGCGCCACCGAGGAACTCCGCAGCCGCCTGGGCCGGACCCCCACGGTCAAGGAACTGTCCGAACTGATGTGCCTGCCCGACGAAGAGGTCATCGAGGCCCGGCTGGCCGCGAACGCCTACAACTCCACCTCCCTGGACGCCACCATCAACGGCGCGGAGGACGGCGAAAGCGCGCTCGCGGACTTCATCGGCACCGACGACGCGGCACTGGAACTGGTGGAGGACTTCCACGCCCTCGCCCCCATGATCGCCCAACTCGGCGAAAGGGACCGCCAGATCCTCCACATGCGGTTCGTCGAAGAACTCACCCAGGCACAGATCGGCGAACACCTCGGCGTCTCCCAGATGCACGTCTCCCGACTGCTCTCCCGCACCCTCGCCCGACTGCGGGAGGGCATGCTCGCCACCCACTGACACCCACCTGCCGGACACCGCGGCGGTACGGGGGGGTGCTCCATGTCACCTCTCCCCCGTCCGTCGCGCCGATGGCACCCGGAAACGCGAACGTGGGCGGGTCCTCACGGCCTTGCGGCTACTCGCTCTCTCGGGTCGGTGTGGTTTCGTGCTAGCCGGTGATCTCGCCCGGTCGCGTTCGGCGAGTGCGGCGAGTGCGGCGAGTGCGGCGATCACAGGTCCCGGGACGGAGCATGGCCACCGTCTGCCGGCGGTCTGCACGGCCGTCGTCGCCAAGCCGCGCCCGTCCCGAGCGATCGGCTTCGTCCCGGTCGGTTCACTCACCGACGTCCGCCCACAAGTCCGCCCCCACAGGCCGCCGCGGTGTGCAGACTCGGTCGTTCGGGACTTCGCGGCCGCCTCAAAGGGTGCTGTCGTCTCCGTGGCTGCGCACGACCTCCTTGACCTTGGCCACTGCGAACCCCCAGCCCTGTTCGACGGTCGGCTTGGCCGGCACCGCGATCTCGTCCGGGTTGGTGAGCACGTCGAGCAGCACCGGGCCGGGGGTGTCGAAGGCGCGGCGTACGGCCTTCTCCAGCTCGGCCGGGTCGGTCACGCGGATCCCGGGGATGCCCATGGCCGTGGCGACGGCGGCGAAGTCGGGGTTGTCCAGGACGGTGCCGAACTCCGGCAGCCCGGCCTGTTCCTGTTCGAGTTTGACCATGCCCAGACGGCGGTTGTCGAAGACGACGAGCTTCACGGGGAGGCGGTACGTCTTCAGTGTCATGAGGTCACCGAGGAGCATGCTCAGCCCGCCGTCTCCGCAGAAGGCCACGACCTGCCGTTCGCGGTCCAGGCACTGGGCGCCCAGTGCCTGCGGCATCGCGTTGGCCATGGAGCCGAGGTTGTAGGAGCCGATGAGTTGCCGCTCGCCCCGCATTTCGACGGATCGTGAGAGCCACACCGTCGCCATGCCCGTGTCGGAGGTGAAGACGGCGTCGTCGTCGGCCAGCCGGTCCACCACGGCTGCCAGCGCCTCCGGCCGGATGTCGTGGGTCCGGTTGTCGAGCGAGGAACGTACACGGCCCAGCAGGCCCTTGTCGTGCGCCGGATCGGCCAGCCGTGCCTGGCCCTCGCGCCACTGCTCGAAACGCTCACGCGCCTTCTGCAGGTGCGAGCGGTCACGCGCACCGTCCGTCCCGGCGGGAGCGGCGGCGAGGTGGGTGAGGAGGTCGCGCACGGTCGCGCCCGTGTCGCCGACGAGACCTACGTCGACCGGCACGCGCCGCCCGATGTGGGCGGCCTCGGTGTCCACCTGGATGACGGTCTTGCCCTCCGGATACCAGTCGCGGTAGGGGAAGTCGGTCCCGAGGAGCAGCAGGGTGTCCGCGTCCTGCAGCGCCGACGCGGCGGCCGGGTTGCCGATCAGCCCGGTCTGGCCGACCTGGAACGGATTGTTGTCGCCTTCGAAGCCCTCCTTGGCCTTGAGCGTGAGCACCATGGGGGTGGCCAGCCGGTCCGCGAGGGCCAGTACGTCCTCGCGTGCGGCGCGTGCGCCCCGTCCGACGAGCAGGGTGACGCGCTCGGAGCGGTCCAGGAGTCCGGCGGCCCGACGTACGGCGGACTCCTCCGGCCGGCTGAGCGGAGCGTTCAGGGAGAACCGGGCCGGGCGGTCCGACGTCAGTTCGCGTTCGCCCAGGTCGCCGGGCACGGTCAGGACGGCGACGCCCTTGCGGCCCAGGGCGTGGCGCACCGCCGTCTCCAGCATCTGCGGCAGTTGGTCGGGAGAGGTGATGGTCGCGCGGAAGACGGCGACATCGCTGAACAGGGCGTCGTTGTCGACCTCCTGAAAGTAGTCGGTGCCGAGTTCCGCGAGCGGCACCTGCCCGGCGATCGCCAGGACGGGGGTGTGGCTCTTGGCCGCGTCGTACAGCCCGTTGAGCAGGTGCACGGAGCCTGGTCCGACTGTTCCCATGCAGACACCGAGGGTGCCCGAGAGCTGTGACTGGGCGCTCGCGGCGAACGCTGCCGCCTCCTCATGCCGGCAGCCCACCCACTCCAGGTTCTCGGTGGTGCGAATGGCGTCCGTGAGGGGATTGAGCGCGTCTCCCACCACGCCGAACACCTGGTGCACGCCGAGTTCGCTCAGTGCGTCCACGATGACGCGGGCGACGGTACGGGCCACGAGAGTCCTCCAGTCAGACGGTGAATCGGTCGGGATCGGCGGCGTGCCAGTCGGCTGCCCAGGCGGAAGGCGGCTCAGCGAGCAACTGTCCTGGTTCGAGCCATTCGTACAACTCCTCGTAGGAGCGCTCCGTGTAGGGATCGATGCGTCGGCGCAGCATGTGCGGGCGCAGGTCGGCGGGATCGGTGACGCCCATGGACGCCATGAGCTGCAGAGCGCTGGCCACGGTCGCTTCCTGGAAACGCTTCACGCGCGGCGCCTTGTCACGGACGTCGAGGGCGCGGGCGCGTCGGGGGTCCTGGGTCGTCACTCCGGTGGGGCAGGTGTTGGTGTGGCAGCGCTGGGCCTGGATGCAGCCGACCGCGAACATCATCGCCCGCGCGGCGTTGCCGTAGTCGGCGCCCTGTACCAGGCGTTTGACGAGATCGGTGCCGGTCGCGATCTTGCCGCTGGCCCCGATCCGGACACGGTCGCGCAGGCCCGCTCCGACGAGGGCGTAGTGCACGGTGAGCAGGCCCTCGGTGAGCGGGGCTCCCACGTGGTCGGCGAACTCCAGGGGCGCGGCTCCGGTGCCGCCTTCGCCTCCGTCCACGATGATGAAGTCGGGGGCGGTGCCCTCCGCCAGCATGGCCTTGCACACGGCGAGGAACTGTTGGCGCGAGCCCACGCACAGTTTGAATCCGGTCGGCTTGCCGCCGGACAGCTCGCGCATCCGGGCGATGAAGCGCACCAGTTCGCGCGGGGTGGAGAACACCCTGTGGTACGGCGGCGAGATCACCGTCTGCCCCTCGGGCACGTCCCGGACCTTCGCGATCTCGGCATTGACCTTCGCACCGGGCAGGACTCCGCCGATGCCCGGTTTGGCTCCCTGGGAGAGCTTCAGGGACACACACTTGACGTGCTCGTGCGCGGCCTTGTCCGCGAACTCGGCGGGGTCGAAGTCGCCTTCCGGGGTACGGCAGCCGAAGTAGCCGGTGCCGATCTCCCAGACCAGGTCTCCACCCGGCTTCAGGTGGTACTCCGACAGACCGCCTTCGCCGGTGTCGTGGGCGAAACCACCGGCCGCAGCGCCGCCGTTGAGGGCGAGTATCGCGTTGGCCGACAGTGAGCCGAAGCTCATCGCCGACACGTTCAGCAACGCCATGTCGTAAGGACGGCCGCAGTCGGGGCCGCCGATGCGCACCCGCGGCGGTGCCTTCGGCACCGGGCACGGAGCCATCGACGGAACCAGGAACTCGTAACCGGGCTGGTAGACGTCGCGTTCGGTGCCGTACGGCTGCTCGGCGTCGGTGCCCTTGGCCCGCTCGTAGACGATGGTGCGGACATCCCGGTCGAAGGGGCGCCCATCGAAGTTCCGCTCGATGAAGTACTGCTGCAGCTCCGGGCGGATCCGCTCCAGAAAAAAGCGGGCATGCCCCAGAACGGGATAGTTGCGCAGCACCGAATGCCGACGCTGCAACAGGTCCGCCGCACCCAGCAGACCCAGCGGGACGAGCAGTACGGCGGCCGCCCACCACCAGGGTGAGAGACCGACCGCGGCGACAGCCGTCACCATGCCGACGGCCAGAGTGAGGACGACGATCGCAATGCGTTTCACCCCTCGCTCCTTGCCCTGGGTCCGCCGTCCAGTCCTGCGGTTTCGTCAAGAAATCTGCAAGGGATTGCCTGCCGGCACGACGACGGCCCCCGCCCATCGCCAGATGCCCATGAGACTCCGAGTCAGGGCACTGGCGCCCCCACGCGACAGCAGCGGCAGCTGCCGACCTACCGAACCGAGATGCTGTCCGCCCACAGGCCAAGATCGAGAGGTGCGGCTGGTACTAGGTTCACCATGGGATCGGGTACAGGCTTCATGGCACCGTCCTCCTGCGGTGCCCTAGCGTCGTGCCATGACGATTCCAGCCGGACTGAGGCGCACGGTCCTCCGGGCGCGGCGGGACACCGGCTTTCTTGCCGCTGGTGTGCTGCCGCACCTGGCGCTGGTGCCCGTGTGGGCCTGGGCGGCGGCGAGTACCGCCAGGACGGGGAACTGGCTCCTTACGGTTTCCGTGTCGGCCGCCCTGGTCCTGTTCGGCAACAACATCTTCGCCAAGCCTCACCTGCCCGTGGTCGACGCGGACCACCGCCGCGTCCTGGCCGTGCTGCGGTTCCTCGGAGCGTCCCGGGCCTGGCCTTCCCCTCCGTGCTCACGATCTACGGCTGGGAGTACTAGGACACAGTGGTGGCGGGCGGGGTCCACCGTTGGGTGCGTCGCAGGGTGCCGCCGACCCCGAAGTCCTTCTTCAGTTGTTCGGGGACGGCGTAGTGCATGACGCGTCCGCGGGTGAGGGAGGACAGCTCGAAGACGCTGGTGAGGTGGCCGAGGCGGTCCAGCGCCCAGGCTCCGAGGGGAGAGCGGTCCTCGATGGTCTCCAGCACGCCCAGCAGGTGGGGCACGGTCTTGACGACGGTGTCCCATGGGGTACGGGGGACCTGCAGCCAGTCGGCGCACGTGTCGCCGATCAGGTAGCGGATCAGGGCGGAGACGATGGGGTCGAAGAGGGTGCCGGGCACGACCTCCTCGTAGAGGTCGATGAGTTGCCGGGTCAGGTGGGCGCCTTCTTCGGAGGGGCCCATGTGTCGGACCATGTACAGGTCGAGGAACCGCCGGGCCTCTTCCAGGGTCTTGGGGGCGGCGTCCTGGTCGATGCCGAGGATCGCGCCGACCACGCGCCAGGCGTAGAAGTACGCTTCGGCTCCCTCGACGCTCATGTGGATGCCGAGCCGGTGCAGGCTGTCCAGGACCAGGAGGGAGAAGAACATCTGCCCGCCGATCATGTCCTCCTGACAGATCGGCGTCCCCATCGCGGCGGTGTCCCAGCGGTCCTCCCGTTTGAGGTGGTGGCGGATGGAGGCGTGCAGCAGGCGCACTTTCTGGGCGGCGGGGATGAACCGGCTTCCCGCCTCGAAGGCGTCGGGCTGCATGAGGTAGACGGTGAACTGGCCGGTCTCCGCCATCCGCTTGGACGGGTAGCTCAGCCCGTGGGTGGCCGACAGCAGCTTCGCGACGTGCGGGACGACATAGCAGGCGGGCATGGAGGCGAAGGACAGCGCGGTGGAGATGTGCACGTTGTTGTCGATGAAGAACAGGCGGGCCTTCTCCATCTCGCCCCAGTCCACCCAGGCCGGTGGCACGCTGGTGGCCTGGAGGTACTCGCGTGCGACGTCGGGAAGTCCGTCCGGCAGGGGGGCGCCGGCGGTGGAGACGTAGCGCATCAGGGTGTTGAACCTGCCCACTTCCCCGCGCTCGAACAGTTCGGCGACGACGGCGTCGGCGAGGTCGTCACCGGCCTGCCGCAGGGCGTCCATCGAAGCCTCGGTGCCGGTCATGGCGGAACTCCTTGTATAGGCGGGATTCTTGCGAGGCGGGACTCTTGCGAGACGGGAGCGTCCGCCGGGGAGCACGGACTGCGGCGCCCCGATGCGAGGGGTCAGGACCGGCGGACCGCCGCGGTGTGTGCCAGCGCGGTCAGGGCAGCGACAGCGTGCGCGCTAACGTCGAGCTCGTGCAGTGCGCCTAGAGCCGTCTCGACCCGCGCGGTGATCATGTCCTCGATGCGGTCGGGCGTCTTCAGTCGGCGCATCAGCTCCCGGACCGCGTCCAGACCGTCGGTGTCCAGGTCACGTCGGCCGAGCAGGGCGCGCAACTGCTCCCGCTCGCCCTCACCGGCAAGACGCCAGGTCTCCGACAACAGGGCGGTGGGTCGATGGCCTGACACGTCGTCGGCGTTGGCCTTGCCGGTCTGTTCCGGATCGCCGAACAGGCCGAGCAGGTCGTCCCGCAGCTGGAACGCCTCGCCCAGCGGCAGCCCGTAGGCGGAGTAGCCCTCACGTAGCCGCTCTCCGGCCCCGGCCAGCGTGCCGCCGATCAACAGGGGTTGTTCGACCGTGTACTTGGCGGTCTTGTACCGGATCACCTTCAGCGACATCGCGGTGTCCGGATCGATGCCGGTGCGCAGGATCTCCAGGCACTCCCCCGCGATCAGTTCCCGGGCCAGCATCGACCACAGAGGCCGAGCCCGGGCCAGATACGCCGCGGGCAGACCACTGGTGGCGAACATCTGCCCGGCCAGCGACATCAACAGGTCCCCGACCAGCATCGCCAGCGACCGGGCCGCGGAGACCGCACCCGGCCGACGACGAACCGCCCCGCGCAGCGCGACATGCGCCGTGGGCCGGCCGCGCCGCAACGGGCTCTCGTCGATGAGATCGTCGTGCACGACCGCTGCGGCATGCACCAGCTCCATGGAGGCCGCCGCCCGCACCAGCGCGTCACTGTCCGGCTGCCCTGCCGCACGCCAGCCCCAGTAGCAGAACGCCGCCCGCAGCCGTTTGCCGTCCGCGACCGTCGCCTCCAGTTGCCAGGCCACCGGCTCCAGGGCAGGGTCGATCGCCGCCAACTGGTCGGCTTCCCGTGCGACAAAGACGCGCAGCACGTCGTCGACACGGCTCTTGAACGCGGTTGGCTCCCATCGCTCAGTCATCACCAAGGGCCCGCCGGGACAGGGCATGCCGGGCGAGGATCTCCAGGTGGGCCGGGGGGACGGTGGCGTACCGATCCAGCGCGATACGGCCGCGTGCCATCAGGTCCTGCTCGGCTTCCGCGGCCAGATCCGCGACATCCGAGCGGCGCAGCAGCCCCCGCATCGTCCCCAGAGCCGACCCGAGCGTGCTCATCGCCAGATCGGCCACTCCGGCCACCAGCAGCACCGCCTGCTCGTCCAGGCCCTCACGGCCACCCGCTCCCTGCACCACGCCCGTCCCCCTTCCGTCCAGCACGTCCGAGCGGCGCCGGTCACACGCCGTCCGACCCAGAATCGCGCCGCACCGGGGACATGAAGGGAAGAACTCACGATCGAGTGATCACATCGCACACCCGGACGAGATCTGCTGGTGAGCCGCGCACCGGGCTCCATGACGGCCGCTCGCGACGAACAAGCAAGCGGCAGGCAGACGGGTTTGCATCACAGATGCCATCGCGGCGGCAGCAGCGCTGTGGACGGCGTGGCGCCGGTGAAGATCTTCGTGATGGGCGTCGACGAGTGGCGCGACGAGCAGGAGTGGCCGCTGCCCGACACGAGGTGGACCGACTTCCACCTCACCAGCGCCCGCCCCGCCAACCACCCGGCACCATCACGAACCCCATGCGTACGCTCCATGACGGCACGTCACGGCTGATCCGGGCCACACGCCCCGGCCTGGGGTGAGCCATGTCGCATCAGAGCGAGCGGGACTTGCTATGCAACGAGTTGCATAGCACGATCGTCGGCATGGCGCTCGAACACGCGATCCTGGTGTCGCTTCTGGAGAAACCGGCGTCCGGCTATGAGCTGGCCCGGCGTTTCGAGCGGTCCATCGGCTACTTCTGGACCGCGACCCACCAGCAGATCTACCGCGTGCTCAAGCGCATGGAGAACGACGGCTGGGTCGACGCCCGCGACGTCCCGCAGCACGGACGGCCGGACAAGAAGGAGTACTCCGTCGCCGACCTCGGCCGGGCCGCGCTGTCCTCGTGGCTGCACGATCCGATCGAGCCGGAGAGTGTCCGCCACGATCTGGCGGTGAAGATCCGCGGTGCCGCCTTCGACGACCCGGCCGCCCTGATCCAAGAGGTGGAACGTCACCGGCAGGCGCACCGCGACCGGCTGGCGCACTACCTCGCGGGTGAGGAGCGCGACTTCACAGGGCCCGAGGCCAACGCGGCCCCGCCGGACGCGCCGCTCGACGCGGAACGCGAACTCCAGCACGTCGTCCTGCGCGGCGGCATCGCCTACGAGCGGATGATGATCGGCTGGCTGGACGATGTGCTCGCCACGCTGGCCCGCTTCGGCCCGGCCGAGCACTGACCATCGCACAAGTCGCCCATCGCTCGGCTCCCGCCTCCCCCGGTCTCCGGACTTTCTCCCTTTCTCACCTACCGTCCCCCTCAAAGAGGTTCCTCACCATGGCTGACCAACTCCTCTTCAACCCACGCACCTACGACCCCGCGCACTTCGATCCCGAGACGCGCCGCCTGCTGCGTGCCACCGTCGACTGGTTCGAGGAGCGTGGGAAGCGGCAGCTCATCGAGGACTACCGCACGCGCGCCTGGCTCGGTGACTTCCTCGCCTTCGCCGCGAAGGAGAACCTGTTCGCCACCTTCCTGACGCCCTCCTCCGCCGCCGGGGAGGGCGAGGCGGACAAGCGGTGGGACACCGCCCGCATCGCCGCGCTCAACGAGATCCTCGGCTTCTACGGCCTGGACTACTGGTACGCCTGGCAGGTGACCATCCTCGGCCTCGGCCCGGTCTGGCAGAGCGACAACGCCGCCGCCCGTGACCGCGCCGCCCAACTCCTCGCCCAGGGTGAGGTGTTCGCCTTCGGCCTGTCCGAGAAGACGCACGGCGCCGACATCTACTCCACCGACATGCTGCTGGAGCCGGACGGCGAGGGCGGCTTCCGTGCCACCGGCTCCAAGTACTACATAGGCAACGGCAACGCCGCCGGGCTCGTCTCCGTCTTCGGGCGCCGCAGCGACGTCGAGGGCCCCGACGGCTACGTGTTCTTCGCCGCCGACAGCCGTCACCCGGCCTACCACCTGGTGAAGAACGTCGTCGACTCGTCCAAGTTCGTCAGCGAGTTCCGCCTGGAGGACTACCCCGTGCGGGCCGCGGACGTCCTGCACACCGGCCGCGCCGCCTTCGACGCCGCCCTCAACACCGTCAACGTCGGCAAGTTCAACCTGTGCACCGCCTCGATCGGCATCTGCGAACACGCCATGTACGAGGCCGTCACCCACGCCCACAACCGCGTCCTCTACGGCCGTCCCGTCACCGCCTTCCCGCACGTGCGGCGCGAGCTGACCGACGCCTACGTCAGGCTCGTCGGGATGAAGCTGTTCAGCGACCGTGCCGTGGACTACTTCCGCTGCGCCGGTCCCGACGACCGCCGCTACCTGCTCTTCAACCCGATGACGAAGATGAAGGTGACCACGGAGGGCGAGAAGGTCATCGACCTGATGTGGGACGTCATCGCCGCCAAGGGCTTCGAGAAGGACAACTACTTCGCGCAGGCGGCCGTGGAGATCCGCGGACTGCCGAAGCTGGAGGGCACGGTCCACGTCAACCTGGCGCTGATCCTGAAGTTCATGCGCAGCCACCTCCTGGACCCGGCCGACTACCCCGCCGTACCGACCCGCCTCGACGCCGCCGACGACACCTTCCTGTTCCGGCAGGGACCGGCCCGCGGCCTCGGCTCGGTCCGCTTCCACGACTGGCGGCCCGCCTTCGAGTCGTACGCGCACCTGCCCAACGTCGCTCGCCTGCGCGAACAGGCCGACGCCCTGTGCGAGTTCGTCGCCACCGCGGCCCCCGACGCCGAACAGAGCCGCGACCTCGACCTCCTCCTCGCCGTCGGCCAGCTCTTCGCCCTCGTCGTCCACGCACAGCTCGTCCTGGAACAGTCCCGCCTCACCGGCCTCGACGAGGACGTGCTCGACGAGCTCTTCGCCGTCCTCGTACGGGACTTCTCCGCCCACGCCGTAGAACTGCACGGCAAGGACTCGGCGACCCCACAGCAGCAGGAGTGGGCGCTGGGCGCGGTCCGGCGGCCCGTCGTCGACCCGGCACGCACCGAGCGGGTCTGGCAGCGGGTAGAGGCGCTGTCCGGCGCGTACGAGATGGCCCTGTAGGCACGTCACGCCGTACCCCTCACCGGTGGTGGCCGAGCCGCACGGCCCGGCCACCACCTCCCGGATCCCCTGACGCCCTATCCGTACAACCGGTCGAACCGGAACGGTCGCAGTGCTTGCGGGCGGGTGCCGGTGCGGACGTACTCCGCGAGTTCGTGGCCGGCGGCCGGGCCGAGGGTGATACCGAGCATGCCGTGGCCGGTCGCCGCGTAGGCGTTGTCGTGTCCCGGGACGCGGTCGATGACGGGAAGGCCGTCGGGGAGGAAGGGGCGCCCGCCCACCCAGGGATCGCGGATCAGGGTGACCAGGTCGTCGGGGTCGTCGAACCAGTTGCCCAGGTAGTGCCGGCTGGCGAGCGCCACGGCGACGATCCGGCGCCAGTCGAGCCGGTTGTTGCTGCCGCTGAGTTCCATCGTGCCGCCGATGCGCGTGGTGGCGCCGATGGGTGAGGCGACGGCCCGGCGTTCGCCGAAGTAGAGGGTGTGGCGGGGCGCCGGGTCCAGGTCGACCGAGAAGCTGTAGCCCTTGCCCGCCTGGAGCGGCAGCCGTCGGCCGAGGAGGCGGAGCAGGGCCGGGGAACGCATGCCGGCCGCGATGACGACGGCTTGACAGGGGATCTCGCCCTGGCTGGTGCGCAGTGCCGTCACCCGCCCTCCAGCCGTGCGGAATCCGGTGATCCGCGTGTGCTCGTGGACCTTCACCCCCGATGCGGCCAGCGCCTGTCCGAGCCCGCGGGCGAACGCCTCCGGATCGACCACGCCCTCCCCCTCGACGAGATACGCGGCGCGCACCCCGGGGGCAAGCGCGTCGTCCAGCAGGCGCGCCTCGTCGCCGATGGTCACGTCCTCGGGCAGCCGGTAGTGGCCGTCGGCCATGTCCCGTTGGACGGCGAGGTGACGGCGGGCCTCGGCCGCCGACAGAAAGGCGTGCACCATGCCGGGGCGGGTCAGTGTCGTCCGTACGCCCGCCTCGCGCAGCTCGTCGAACCGGTCGAAGGTGTCCCGGTTGAGCTCGGCGATCGCCGTGTACCCGCGCCGGAACGCGGCCGGTGTGCTGCTGCGCCAGAATCGCCACAGCCACCGTACGAACGCCGGGTCCGGCAGGGGCCGTAGATACAACGGCGAGTCGGGGCGGCCCAGCGAGCGCAGCGCGTAGCGCACCACGCCCGGTGCCGGGACGGGCGTGGTCGCCTCCGAGGAGGGCCTTCTCGACGCACTGAGTCACCAGGGCACGGTGGGTCTCCGTCTTGGGGCGGTTCGGTGATCTCGGCGGGGCCGTCGGTCCGCGAGCGGCCGGGACCGTCTCCGTGACCCGCGAACTCAGCGCGTCCCACTGATCGGTGGGAGATGGCCGAGTTCGGCGTCAAGGACCGCGCACTGGACCTCGGCCCCGAGGAGCTGCGGAGTTCCTGGGAGGACTACCTCCCTGCAAGGAAGCAGAGCGTGTCCGCTCGCTCATCCGGGAGGTGCTTGTACACTCCGCGACGCCGCCGAAGAACGTGTGGAACCCGAACCGGGTCGAGATCGCCTGGAAGTGATCAATTCGCCAGAAAGGGCTGTCAGGCTGTACAAGTCACCCAACAATCCTTGGGGGATGCGATGCTGCGGGGAACTCACGCAAGACTCATCTCGGTAGTCACCTTTGTGGCCACTTGGGCACTGACGCTCTGGGCCCTTGTGTACATCCACGACCATGTGCACGATCCAATGCCGGTCGCGATCCGGGGCAGCGCAGCAGCGGCGGCCTTCTTGTGGGACCTCGTCCAGAGGACCAGCGGCTTGATCCTGGTCCCGTTCGCGGTTGCCGCGCCGAAGATCCCCAGGAAAGTCACCTACCTCTCCCTCATCGCTTTCCTGTTCCTTCTGGGCTCCGTCTTCATGAAGTCGAACCCTGTGGTGGGCTGGTGGGCTCTCAGCGTCGCCACTGTCTTGGTGGGCGTTGCCATCACCGTCGTGCTCTTTGCCGCGTTGGCCAAGGACCCGGAGCGGGGCGAGCGCGCTCACGGTGTGTTCAGGACCATGGGCGGGCCGCCCGACACTCCTGGGCCCGGAGCCGAGACGTCGCCCGATTCAGCACCCGCTTCACCGGACGAAGCGCCTGGGACTGCCTGACCGGGAAAGGCGGAGCCGTGGCCAACTGCCGCTCCACTTACCAATCCATTGCCCGACCGGGCCCCGACCGGGCCCCGACCGGGTCGAGGTGCTCCGGCATTAGGCGGTCTCTGTGAACCCCTCGCGCCGTACGAAGTCCTCGGTGGTCTGCCCGAACTCGGCCTCGATGGACCGGCCCCGAGGCAGTTCAATCCCGGACAGCGGGTTGTCATCCGGGGGGTGAAACAGCTCGATGCGCGAGTCCATACGAACCGGTGATTCAGCTCGCGGGCCACCTTGGCCGAAGGAGGGAGATCGCGCTCCGGCACACCAGGGGGCTCCATGATGATCGCTGCCCGCCTGCCGATGGGCCGAGAATGGCTGCGGCGTCCGCCAGGCCCACGCCACGCCCCTTCGGCTGGCGCGGACCTGCCATCAGGGTCACGGGGGTGGTCGGACAGGAGGAGGGTCTTGCGCTCGAACCGGCACAGTCCCCACGAGCGATTCATCATCGCGCCGTACGCGGTCTCCATCGACCGCCCCATTATCCGAATGTGCTCGTTCACGGACAGCTTGGCCTCGTAGCCGGAGACAGTCCATCATCGCCTGCCACAGCGCATCGGCTTCCTCGCCCCTGACGGGTTTGTCTGACTGCCCTATGGACGCGCCGCATCTCGGGCTTGCTGCCGGCACCAACCATGATCTTGGTGAGCTGGTCGAAGATCTGGTTGTTCGCCCGTCGGACAGCCGGAATGCGTGCGTACTGGGCCGCGATCCTCTCCCCGGGGACCTCGCAGTCCGCCATGGGCAGAGGCCATGCACGCTCGGCGACCTTGGTGATCACCCTGGCGACCCGGTCGCTGACAGCCCCGGTCGTCTCGCTGCGGCCGGGGCTGTTCGCGTCTCAGCCCTGCTCGCCGTCCCGGGAGAAGAGAACCTGAGGTTCCCCGATCCAGCGATACGACCAGTCCAGCTCGGCCGTGACCTTCTTGATGCTCCCCTCAGGGAGCTGCTCCGCGGCTGCCGCCAAGGCCGCTTCGACGGCCGCCTTGTAGGCCCCTCTGACCCGGGCCTCGCCCACAGTGGAGTTGGGGGTCTGGAGGTCGAAGTCGAGTGTGATCGTCAGGTGCTTCGGCACGGGGTCCTGCGCCACGGTCCCTCCCCTTGATGGCGTACAGGATCGTCAGTATCGGCTCGGCACCCGATCACCGCCATCGAACGAGCCGAAAACCCTCAAGTGCGTGGTCTCCAAGGCAAGTGTGGTGCGGCACATGCGTTCGACCGCCGTGCGCGCCGCGTCCCGGAAAATCGTCGGCAACCTTTTCGCCGTGGGCGGCCACTGACCAGTGCACCATCGGCCCGAGCTTGCGAACGGACAGGTAATGAACACAACGAGGCAGATCGCGCGGCAGCGCAGGCGCAGACGCAGACTCGTGCTGGGCGCCACGGTGGCCCTGGCCTCCACGGGCGTTCTCGCCTACCTGGTCATGGCGTTGGTCCCCGGCCACAAGGTCGATGCGGGTCCGGCCGCGGCCACCGCCCTCGTCACCGCTCAGCCGAAAGCCGGCGGCACCGCGGGCACCGCATCTGCGAGCGCGACCCCGAGCCCGTCGGCGAGCCCGAGCGCGAGCGGCTCCGCCAGTCCGAAGGCCACGACGACCACCAAGGCGGCGAAGCCGTCGCCCAAGGGCACCCAGAAGTCCTCCCGCGGGTCCACCACGGCCCCGCCGGCAGGACGGATCCGGCCCAACACCTCGTACCAGGGCGTCGCCACGGCCTACGAGGCCGGTGTCGGGGACGGGGCCTGTCTGTTCGGTCCGAGCCCGGACATGATGATCGCGGCGATGAACACCACCGACTACGAGACCTCCAGGGCCTGCGGCGCGTACGTGCTGGTCCACGCGGCCAACGGCAAGTCGATCACGGTACGGATCACCAACGAATGCCCGCTGCCCTGCGCACCCGGGCAGATCGACCTCAGCCAGCAGGCCTTCGCCAAGCTCGCCGACCTCAAGGTCGGCCGGCTCCCCATCACCTGGAGCCTGGTGAGCCCCAGCTCGATCGGCACCATGTCCATCAGGTACAAGACCGGGTCCAGCGTGTACTGGTGCGGCATCCAGGTGATCGGTCACCGCAACCCGGTCGCACGGCTGGAGGTCAGCACCGGGAGCGGCTGGCGGCAGTTGCCCCGCACCAGCTTCAACTACTTCATCTCCGCCGACGGCAGCGGCTGTGGCAAGGCGCTCAGAGTGACCGACATCTACGGGGAACAGCTGACCGTCAGCAGACTGGCAGTGCTGGCGAACGTCGTACAACCCACACGGGTCCAGTTCGCCCAGCACTGATCCCGGCGGTCGTCAAAGGGCGCCTGCGCGAGGTGATGTCTTGAGCGGGCGGCGGCCGCACAGAGTGCTCTGTGCGGCCGCCTGGACCAACCGCCTTTCACACCACCGGTTCGGGCTCGGGTGCGCGCTCGCTGTGTTTCGGTACGGCCTTCTCCAGGCTGGCGCCCTCGACGTCGAGGTCGGGCAGGAGCCGGTCCAGCCAGGCGGGCAGCCACCAGGCGTGCCGTCCGGCGAGCGCGAGGACGGCCGGGACGAGGGTCATGCGGACGAGGAAGGCGTCGATCGCCACGCCGATGGCCAGTGCGAAGGCGATGGGCTTGATCAGGGCATCGTCGAGGGGGAAGAACCCGGCGAAGACGGTGAACATGATCAGGGCGGCCGCCGTGACGACCCGCACGCTGTGCCGGGCGCCCTCGGTCACCGACCGGTCGGCTCGGCCTGTGCGGACCCACTCCTCGCGCATCCCGGCGACGAGGAACACCTCGTAGTCCATGGCGAGTCCGAAGAGGACGCCGATCAGGATGATCGGCAGGAAGCTGACCACGGGACCGGTGTGGGCGAGGCCGAAGGCGTCCGCCAACCAGCCCCACTGGAAGACGGCTACGACCGTGCCGAGTGAGGCGGCCACCGACAGCAGGAATCCGACGGCGGCCTTGAGGGGGATGACCAGCGAGCGGAACACCATGGTCAACAGGATGAGGCTCAGGCCGACGACGATCGCCATGAAGGGCAGCAGGGAGTCGCTGAGCCGGTCGGAGACGTCGATGTTGACGGCGGTGGTACCGGTGACGGCGATCGAGGCTCCGGTGCTCTCGCGCATCTCGGGGGCCGCGGCACGGATGTCGTGGACGAGCCGGCCGGTGCGGACGTCGTCGGGGCCGGTCTCGGGGATGACCTGGACCACGGTCAGCGCGGGGTCGTGCGTCGGCTGGGGCGGCAGCACCGCCTCGACTCCCTTCAGGTTCCGCAGCTTCTGCGCGACTTCGGTCTCCGCCTTCGCGTCAGCCCCCTTGCCGGTCTCGGTCAGCACCATGAGCGGGCCGTTGAAGCCGGGGCCGAACTTGTCGCTCACCACGTCGTACGCCTTGCGCTCGGTGGAACTCACCGGCGCCGAGCCGTTGTCCGGCAGGGCGAGGCTCAGCTCGGCCGCCGGGAGGGCGAGTACGGTGAGGATGCCCACGACGGCCAGAACGGTCAGCAGAGGCTTGGCGACGGTCGTCCTCATCCAGCGGGCACCCAGGGTGGCCTGTGCGGCGGATGAGCCAGGGTCCGCGGCTCGCCGCGCCGCCCTGCTGCCGGGCTTGGGCGCCAACCGGGTGCCGGCGAATCCGGCGAGGGCCGGAAGCAGGGTGATCGCGGCCAGGACGGCGACGAGGACGGCTCCGGCGGCACCGAGGCCCATCGTGGTCAGGAACGGGATGCCGATGACGCCGAGTGCGGCCAGGGCGATGATCACCGTGCTGCCGGCGAAGACGACCGCGCTGCCCGCGGTGCCGTTCGCCAGCGCCATGGAGTCCTGCGGGTCGGCGCCACGGGCGAGTTGCTGACGGTGGCGGGAGAGGATGAACAGGACGTAGTCGAGCCCCACCGCCAGGCCCAGCATCAGGGCGAGCGTCACGGCCGTGGACGAGATGCTGACCGCCGGGGCGAGGGCGAGCAACCCGGTCAGTCCCACCGCCACACCGAGCAGGGCGGGCAGCAGCGACATGCCTGCGGCGAGCAACGAACCGAAGGTGATGACGAGGACGAGGAGGGCGACGCCGACGCCGATGATCTCCGACGGGCCGATGTGGACGCCGTTGCTGCCGTACACGCTGCCGCCCACGAAGGTCCTCAGCCCGCCGGCCTCCGCCGCTTCGGCCGCGCGCTCGACCGCGTCGAGGGACGCGGCGCGCACCTCGGCCCGTTGTACCGAGTACTGCACCTGCACGATCGCCGTGGTCCGGTCGGCCGAGACGGCACCGGAGGCGTCCGGGCCCATGACGGCGCTGACCTGGGGTGCCTTCGTGGTCGCCGCCTCGACGCGGGCGATGGCCGCCGTGTAGCGGGCCTCGGTGACGCGGTGGCCCGCGGGGGCGGTGAAGACGATCTCGGCGGCCGCTCCGGACGCTTCGGGCAGTGTCTTGCCGAGTGTGTCCAGGGCCCGTTGCGACTCGGTCCCCGGCACGGTGAAACGGTCGTCGAGCTTGCCGCCGAAGACGCTGACACAGGCGATGAGCGCGGTCAGGATCACGAGCCATATGCCGAGCACCAGCTTGCGGTGACGGTAGGCACCGCGGCCCAGCCGATGGAGCAGGACAGCCATGGCGAACTCCCAAAGTCGGTGCACGAAGGTTCGAGCACCGACTTTATCAGTCGCTCAAGTCGACTGAACAAGTCACTCGCATGACATACTTCACTCCAGAGAGGTCGTGGTGATCGGCACGGGGCGGGCCGGCCTGACGGCGGCGCGGGAACTCGTCGCGGCGGGCAAGTCCGTGGCCGTCCTGGAGTCCCGCCACCGCTCTTCAGTCGCCCAGCACCCGCCGCAGATACGGGTTGCTGAACCGACGGTCGGGGTCCAGTCGGTCGCGCAGTGCGGTGAACTCGCCGAAGCGCGGGTAGACGTCGGCGAGTTGTCCGGCGTCCCGGGTGTGGAGCTTGCCCCAGTGCGGGCGCCCCTCATGGGCGACGAAGATGCGCTCCGCTCGCGTGAAGTACCGCTGGTACGGCGCACCCCGGTACACATGCACCGCGATGTAGGCGCTGTCGCGCCCCGAAGCGGTGGAAAGCGTGATGTCGTCCGCGGGGGTGGTGCGGACCTCGACGGGGAAGCCGACGCGCAGATCGGAGCGTTCCACCATGGACTTGAGCTCGCGGAGCGTGTCGAGGAGGGCCTCGCGGGGGACGGCGTACTCCATCTCGATCATCCGCACGCGGCGCGGACTGGTGAACACCTTGTAGGGGATGTCGGTGTAGGTCCGGGCCGACAGGCCCCGGCTGGCGAGCCGCGCGATCGTCGGGACGGCCGCGGGCACGGTCCGGCCCAGCGAACTGAGGGCCTGGAAGACGCCGTTGGAGAGGAACTCGTCGTCGAACCATTCCCTGATCCGGCCCAGCGGGGCGGGCGGGCCGCCCGTGCGGTTGTTGCGCAGGATGGTGCAGTTGTCGGTGTGCGGGAACCAGTAGAACTCGAAGTGGTCGTTGGTCGCGTGGAGTTCGTCGAAGGCCGCCGTCACCTCGTCGAACGTCATCGGTTCCTCGCGCGCCGCGAGCAGGAAGAGTGGCTCGACGGCGAAGGTGAGGGCGCTGACGACGCCCAGGGCGCCGAGTCCGATGCGCGCGGCGGCGAACACGTCCGGGTTCTCGGTCTCGGAACACCTGAGCAGTGACCCGTCCGCCGTCACCAGCTCCAGGCCGCGGATCTGGGCCGCGATCGCGCCCGAGGCGCGGCCCGTCCCGTGGGTGCCGGTGCTGGTCGCCCCGGACACGGTCTGTTCCATGATGTCGCCCATGTTCGTGAGCGAGAGGCCTTCCCGGGCCAGCGCCGCGTTCAACGTCTTGAGCCGCGTACCGGCTTCCACGGTGACGGTTCCGGCCTGCCGGTCGATCGCGCGGATCCCGGTGAGGAGGTCGGGGCGGATCAGCACGCCGTCGGTGGCGGCGACAGCGGCGAAGGAGTGACCGCTGCCCACCGCTTTCACCGCGAGGCCGTCCTCGGCCGCCTGCCGCACGACTGCGCGGAGTTCGTCGACCGAGGCGGGCGTGGCGTTCCGGACGGGGCGGGCGGTGACGTTGCCGGCCCAGTTGTGCCAGGCGCCCGGCTTCCGGGGCGCTGTGTCCCGTGGGGCGCCGTAGTGGGTCGTTTCCATGGCCTTTCCTTTCTTCGCAGGTGACGTGGGGCTCGGCGCCCCTATCGGACGGACCGTACGCGGTAGACGAGCAGGACTCCGACGGCCGAGGTCGCGCCCACGAGGGCGAAGAGGACGGGGTAGCCGTGGTCGGAGGTGATGATGAGGCTGGCGATCAGTGGGGCCAGGGCGGGCGGGATCACCGAGCCGATGTTCATGATGCCGAGGTCCTGGGCGCGGCTCTCCGCGTCGGGCAGGACCTGGGTGATCAGGGCCTGGTCGACGGACATGTACGCCCCGAAGCCGGCGCCCATGATCGCCGATGCCACCAGGGTGACGGTGAGGCTGGGGAGGGCCGCCAGGAGGAAGCCCGCCACCGCCTGGAGCAGAGCCGCCAGCGCGACGAAGATCCGCCGTCTGCCCAGCCGGTCGGAGAGCACGCCGACGACGGAGGTGGCCAGGACGCCGGCCACGAGATAGGCGACGGTGCACGCCAGAAGGCTGCCCGTCGGGTCGGGGACCTTCAGGTCGTCGGTCAGGAAGTACAGGGTGTAGCAGACACCGAGCGAGTTCGCCAGGTTGACCAGGAGCCGGCCGCCGAAGGCCCAGGCGAACTCCCGGTTGCGCAGCGCGCTTCCCATCGAGGCGAGCAGCGCGCGCAGACGCAGCGCAGGCTCCGCGCTGTGGGCGGGATCGCGGTAGCGCGCCAGGAACGGCACCGCGCAGATGATCAGCAGGGCCGCGACGACGAGGTAGCCGCCGGACGGGGCGAGCCCGAGGGCGGAGACGAGAGCGATGCCGGCCACGACCCCGAGTGCCTGAGGGCCGTAGATCGCGCTGGAGACCGTGCCGCGCTGGTTGACGGGCACACGGTCGGCGATCATGGCGGTGAGTCCGGCGGTGGCCGCGCTGAGGCCGAGCATGGCGGCCGCCCAGGCGGCGGTCACTCCCGCGACGGTTGTCTGCTGTGCGGTCACGGCCAGCCCCGCGGCCAGGGACAGGGATCCGGCCGTGACCCAGAGTCTTCTGCGGCCGAAGCGGCTGCGGGAGCGGTCGCACAGCGCGCCGCACAGCGGAAGGGCGAGAAGCGCTACGAGTCCGGACACGGCGTTGACGACGGCGAAGTCGTGCACCTTCGCGGACGGGTCGATCGCCTCCAACTGCTCGGGCAGCAGCAGTTGGAGCGGGACGAGACTCGCCATCCAGTAGCCGAACCAGATCAGGCCGAAAAGGGTGGTCCAGCCGCGCGAGACGGGTTCGGTCGGCCCATGGCCGGCGTCCGCCCCTGCGGTGCCGGCCGGCGCGAGGACCGGACGGGGGAACTCTGTGGACATCGGGCCTCCGTGGGGACGGACAGAAGCTTTGGTGGGGGCGCGGTCAGAGGAAGGCGTGGCCTTCGCCGCGGTAGGTGGGGACCTGCTCGACGATCTCGGTGCCCGACACCAGATGGAGGGTGTTGACGCGTTCGCACAGTTCGCCCGCCTTGGCGTGGCGGAACCACACGTGGTCGCCGAGGCGCAGTTGGTGCGCCGCGGCGCCGAAGACCGGCGTCTGGACCTCTCCGGCGCCTTCCCTGGGGTTCATCCGCAGGCCCTGGGGCCAGCTCAGGGTGGGCTGTCGGTCCGGGCCGGGCGGCCCGGAGGCGATCCAGCCGCCGCCGAGCACAGTGGCGATCCTGGCACTCGGGCGTCGTACGACGGACATGACGAAGTAGGCGGCGGGCCGGGGCCGAAAGCGCCGGTAGAAGTCGAACAGCCCCGGCCCGTACAGGCCCGACCCTGCGCCGATCTCGGTGATGACGTGTTCGGCGGCGGTCTGCTCGACGGAGCCCGTGCCACCGCCGTTGACGAACTCCAGGGGGGCGACGGCTTCCACGGCGACGACGGCGGCGGCCCGCCGGTCGGCCAGCTCGTGGGTGGACAGGCGCTGCATGGCGCGGATCGCGGCTCGTTTGAGGGGGGAGCCGGGCTGGTTGTCACCGAGCCCGGCGATATGGCCCTCGTAGGACATGACCCCGGCCAGGTGGAATCCGGCACGGTCCTGGATGGCGCGGGCCAGTGCCGCCGCTTGCCGCGGGGAGTGCACCGGGGAGCGGTAGGGGCCCAGGTGGAGGCGGCCGCCGGCCAGTTCCAGGGAGGCGTCCAGATCGATGCAGACGCGGAGGGCGGGCCGGGAGGTACCCAACACCTCGTCGATGAAGTCCAGTTGCGCGGTGGAGTCGATCATGAGGGTGACGCGGGAGGCCGCTCGCTCGTCCGCGGCGAGTCGCTTCAGCGCGGTGCGGTCGGTGGTCGGGTAGGCGATGACCACGTCGGGATGGTCCTCGGCCAGCCACAGCGCCTCGGGCAGGGTGAAGGCGAGAATGCCCCGGTAGCCCTGCTGCTGGACGGCCCGGTGGATCAGCGCGCGGCTGCGGACCGACTTGCTGGCCAGGCGGACGGTCGCCCGCCCCGCCGTCCGGCGGGCCAGATCCACGGCGTTGGCGTCGAAGGCGTCGAGGTCCACCACGGCGAAGGGCGGATCGAGATGCCCGGTCGCCCTGTTCAGCTGTGCCATACGGATCTCGGTCGGCCCGGCATCGGCGGTGCGGGTCTTTGTCGCGTCCGGCGGGGACGCCGTGGGTGTGTTCATGGGGCCTTCCTTCGTGGATACCCCGGCCTTCAGGCCGGGGAGGAAACGAAGCTCCTGCGGAGCGGGGCAGAGAGGGTCGGTTCGCTGCCGGGACGGCCCGGCGCCCACCGCCCACCGGCCGACACCCGCCGCTCACACGGAAATTGATGGAGTGTGAGGTATGGCGGAGCTAGGGGCGCGAACTCGTCGTGATCGACCGCTTCTTCCCCAGCTCGAAGCTGTGCGGAAGCTGCGGCACGGTCCGCGGGAAACTGCCGCTGAACGTCCGCGAGTGGTCGTGTGCCTGTGGCGCCGTGCATGACCGCGACATGAACGCGGCACGCGACATCCTGGCCGCCCGGCTGGCGGCGTCTGCCTGTGGAGACGGTGTAAGACCTCAACGGGAGTCCTCCCCTACGGGGCGGTCGCCGGTGAAGCAGGAACCCCAGCGGGCGACCGCTGGAATCTCCCGCCTTTAGGCAGGGGAGGAAGTCAAGTACGCACCTCTTCTGGGGAGTTCACATGGCAGGTCGCGGCAGCGGGGGCCGGGTGGAGCGATGGCGTGCGGAATCGGCCGGACAGGCCGCGGACCCTTCTCATCGGTGGGCGTCCGAGTGCGACAGGAGGCGCTCCCGCTGCCGCAGCCCCCTGGCCTCGGCGACGGGGATGACACGGCGCATCAGCCGGGGGAAGACGCCGGCGATCCGCTGGACGCGGCCCGCGAGGGGCGGGAAGACCACCTCGACGGGTTTGGTGGCGATGGCGTCGACGACGGCCCGGGCGATCCGCTGCGGTGCGTAGGACTTCTCCGCGAAGGCGATGGCGCAGGACGGGTCGGCCATCTCCTGCGCGAGCATGCCGGTGCGGGTGGACGGCGGATGGATGAGGGTGAAGTCCAGCGGGCCGTCGCGCTCCTCGATGGCGACGCTGTGGTGGAAGGCCCGTAGACCGAACTTCGAGGCGCAGTAGGTGGCGTACCCGGGCAGCGGCAGGAACGAGGTCATGCTGCAGACGTTGATGATGTGACCACGGCCCCGCGCGGTCATCCGCTCCAGCGCCGTGCAGACGCCGGTGATGGTGCCGAGCAGGTTCACCTCGACGATGTCACGGTGCTGCTGCTCGGGCAGGTCACGCGCGACTCTGGTGTGGGTGATGCCCGCGTTGTTGACGAGTACGTCCACGCCGCCGAAGACGGCTTCCGCCGCCTCGAAGGCCCTGGTCCATCCCGCGGAACTGCGGATGTCCAGCATGCAGGCGGCGGCCCGCGGGCCCAGGCTGCGGGCGCGGCTGACGACAGCCACTTCGTCGACGTCGGTCAGCATCACCCGATGGCCGCGTGCGACGGCGAGCTCCGCGATGGCGGCGCCAATGCCGCCCGCCGCACCGGTCACGAGGACGACCTGCTCCTGCTCGTTCTTCGGGTTCATGAACGCGGACTCCTTCGGTCGCGTGAGGTCGGCTTCGCCGGTCTCCAGGTGGGTCACAGCCGCAGCATCTCGATGCGGCCGGTGTTCAGCGCGGCGGCTCGGACGGGGTCGTCCGTCGGGACGGTGGCGGCGAAGAGGGTGCGCCCGTCGTGCCCGGCCACCAGGCAGCTGAGGGTGTGCTGGCTCGTCGCCACTCGATGGAGGACCCGGCCGCCCTCGGCCACGCGCACGCATTCGCCGCGCAGGGCGTTCGCCACCCAGATCGTCTCGCCGTCGGTGTCCCAGGCGATGCCGTCCGGTGCGACGGGTGACGCGGAACGCTTGGCTATGGCGGGGTGGTCCAGGAGCGCGGAGATCCGGCGGGTGATGCGTCCGGGCAGCCCCGGATGGTTCACCAGGCGCCACAGGAGCGGCGAGATCAGCGCGGCCCAGGGCTGTGGGTCCGCAAGCGTGCCGTCGGCGTGGGCGGGAAGGCGGGTGAGCCGCATCGCCAGCGTCTCGGCCACCACGAGCGCCGTACCGTCGGCCGTGAGGAGCATGCCGTTGGGAAACAGCAGCGGCTCCGACAGCCCGAGCAGGCTCCCGTCCGGGGCGAGGCAAGCGACCGGGGTTCTCGGGGGGCCGGGGGGCGCGTAGAGCTGGGAGTTGGGGTGCTCGCGCACGAAGGCGTGGTAGTCGAACCCGAAGTTCCCGACGTACGCCCGCCCTTGGGGATCGACCAGCATGTCGTTGACAGGACCGCCGACTACATCGCGCAGATCGGCGTGCTCGACCAGCTCGCCGTCCGTTTCCTGCCGGTACACGCGGCCCTCGTCCATGTACACGACCAGCAGGCGGCCGTCGGGAAGCCAGCCGAGCCCACCGGCCCGGCCCGGGACCTTCAGGACCGTCTCCGGCTCCCCGCCGCCGTCCCAGCGATGCACCGTGCCGTGCGCCAGATCGGAGAACCACAGAGCCCCCTCGTGCCAGCGCAGGCATTCCGGAACACCGAGGCCGCTCACTGCGAGCGCTGCCGTTGTTTTCATTCAGCCACTCCTCAGGTGACCGGCTGACGGGGCTCTGCTCCACCGCAACCAGAAGTTGGACGCTTGTACAGGACGCTTGACTTGTACGGGCGACCGTCTCATTCTGAGTGAACTGAAGTCAACGTTCCGGCGGGAGTTTTCGTGGCTGAGATGCAAACCCTCAAAGCAGACGGCGCTCCGACGGGGGCACTGATCGCGGTGGACAATCCGGCCACCGGAGGGGTGGTAGGCCACGTCTCCGACGCGACGGCGCGGGAGGTGGCCGAGGCGATCGCGGGGGCCCGGCGGGCGCAGCCGGGTTGGGCGGCACTGGATGCCCGTTCACGTGCGGAGTTCTTCACGCGCGGCCGCCGGTGGCTCCTCTCGCACCGGGAGGAGATCGCGGACCTGATCGTGGAGGAGAACGGCAAGGCGCGCGAGGACGCGATCGTCGAGATCGTCTACTGCACCGGTGCCTTCGCCCACTGGGCGAAGCAGGCCCGGCGGCTGCTCGCCGAGACGAAGATCCACTCCTGGTCGCCGTTCGTGCTCGGGCGCAGCATGTACACCCGCCGGGTACCGCTCGGGGTGGTCGCAGTGATCGGCCCGTGGAACAACCCGCTGCTCAACTCGTTCGGTGACGCGATCCCGGCCCTGGCCGCCGGCAACGCGGTCGTCCTCAAGCCGTCCGAGCACACGCCGCTGACCGCGCTGCTCATGGAGCGCATGGCCCGCGAGTGCGGCTGGCCCGAGGACGTCTTCCAGGTCGTCACCGGTGCGGGCGCCACCGGCCGGGCGCTGGTGGACACCGCGGACTTCATCATGTTCACCGGATCCACGAGGACCGGCCGGCTGGTCGCGGCGAGGGCCGGCGAGCGGCTCATCCCCTGCTCACTGGAGCTCGGCGGCAAGGACGCCCTCATCGTCCTCGCCGACGCCTCCCTGGAGCGGGCCGTGAACGTCACCCTCCAGGGCGCTCTGTCCAACGGGGGCCAGATGTGCACCTCGGTGGAGCGCGTGTACGTGGAGGAGCCCGTCTACGACGCGTACGTCGACCTCCTGCGCGAACGCTTCCAGCAGGTGACCTCGGGCAAGCCGGCCGGGCTGGGCAGCGTCGACGTGGGCGCCATGACGTTCCCGCCCCAGCTGGCCACCGTCGCGGACCACGTCGACGACGCCGTACAAAAGGTGCGCGCGTCGTCGTGGGAGGCCATGCAGGGCCCGGACCCGGCCGCTTCTTCACCCCCACCCTGCTCGTCGACGTCGACCACACCATGAAGTGCATGCGCGAGGAGACCTTCGGCCCCACACTGCCCGTGATGAAGGTCGCCGACGCCGAGGAGGCCGTCCGCCTGGTCAACGACAGCTCCTACGGGCTGCAGGCCTCCGTCATCGGATCGAACACCAAGCGGGCCCGCCGTCTGGCGGAGCGACTCGAAGCCGGCTGCATCACCGTCAACGACGCCCAGACCAACTACATGGCCCTCGGCCTGCCCATGGGCGGCTGGAAGGACTCCGGCCTCGGTGTACGCCACGGCGCCGAAGGCATCCGCAAGTACACCAAGCTCCAGGCCGTCAGCATCAACCGGTTCCCGCTGCGCAGGGACCTGCACATGATCCCGTACGACCCCTCGGCCTACCGCCTCATCCTCCGCCTGGTGGACCTCAGTACGGCACCCGCCGCCGCCCTCGCGACAAGTAACACGCACCGGCCGGCCATCGGATCACGAGAGGACCCACCGCACCCATGACCGTGACGCCTGCCGCACCCCCGCACGCGCCCGTCGGAACCGTGCCCGAAGGAGTCCACCTGCCGTTGCCTCGGCACGACCTCAGCGTCGAGGAGGAGCGCCAGGTCCGGAAGCAGGAACTCGCCGCCGCCTTCCGCCTCTTCGCACGTCTCGGATTGTCCGAAGGCGTCGCGGGTCGCATCACGGCGCGCGACCCCGAGAACCCCTCCGCCTTCTGGGTCAACCCCTTCGGGATGTCCTTCAGCCGGATACGCGTCTCGGACCTGATCCTCCTGCCGGTCGCCGCCCGAGACAGACCTACTTGTTCGCTCGACTTACTCATTTGACTCAGTCGTTATGATGTGGCCATGGCTCACGTATCCGCGGCGGAGCGCCGCCCCCAGCTGATCAAGGCGGCCATCGACCTCATGACCAGGGAGGGCGTCGCCGCCGGCAGTACCCGTGCCATCGCCGCGGAACTCGGCGTGGCTCAGGCCACGGTGCACTACACCTTCGGCACCAAGGAGGACCTCTACCGCGCCGTCATGGAGCAGCTCACTCAGGAGCTGCTCGCTCAGGTCAAGCGTGGGGCGCCCCCGCACGACGGTTTCGAGGAGACGCTCGTCGCCCTGGCCGGCGCGCTGTGGCGCACCGTGCGTGAGAGGCCGACCAGCCACCAACTGCTCACCGAGCTGTCCATGTTCGCGCTCCGCACGCCCAGCCTCCAGGCGGCTCTCCACAGCCACTATCGCGAGGTGGCGGCTGCGACCACGGAGCTGATCTCCGAGGCCGCCGAGCGTGCCGGCCATCAGCTCGCCCAGCCGGCCGAGACCATCGCCCGGTTCTTCCTCGCCGGGTTCGACGGGCTCACCATGCAGCATCTCTCGCTGCCCGACGAGAAGGCGGAGCAGGACGGCCTGCAAGCCCTGGTCTCGACGGTCATGGCCATGGCGAGTGGCCGACTGGAGCTGGTGCCGGTGCCGGTGCCGGTGACCTGAATCCCCGGCGCGGACGCGACCCCGTCAAGGCGCCGCAGTTGTTGGCCACGACCTCCAAGCCGGTAGCGCCCTGCTCCAGCAGAGCCCGGCTCTGAACCGACGGTGTCTAACTCATCGCGTCCGAGATGGACTTGACGCCGCCGTGCGCCGTGAGGCCGCCGTCGACCGGGATGTCGGCGCCGGTGATGAAGGAGGACTCGTCGGACAGCAGGAAGATGACCAGCGGGGCGACCTCCTCCAGGGTGCCGGTGCGGCCGAGCGGGGTCTCGCGGATGTTCGCCTCGCGGAAGGCGGGCGCGGCGGAGGCGGTCATCTCGGTTTCGATGAAGCCGGGGTGGATCGTGTTGACGCGGATGCCGCGCGGGCCGAGTTCGGTGGCGGCGGCTTTCGACAGGCCGCGCAGCGCCCACTTGCTCGTCGTGTAGGCGACCGGGTAGTGGCCGGTGAGCGCGGCGGTGGAGCCGACGTTGACGATGGACGAGCCGGGCGGCATCAGCGGCGCCAGGTGCTGGATGGCAAGGAGCGGGCCGGTGACGTTGACGGCGTGGACGCGGGCGACGTCGTCCGGGGTCACCTCGCCGAGGCGGGCGCGCCAGGTGATGCCCGCGTTGTTGACCAGGCCGTCCACCTGACCGTACGACTCCCGCAGTTCGGCGGCGAGTTGTGCCCACTGTGCCTCGTCGGTGACGTCGAGGAGCCGGCAACCGGGAGCCTGGGCCACGTCGGTGGCGATGACGCGGGCTCCCTCACGGGCCAGGGCCTCGGCCTCGGCGGCGCCCTGGCCGCGCGCGGCGCCGGTGACGACGACGACCTTGTCCAGGAGTCTCCCGGTGTGCAGGTCGCTCATGGGCGCTCCCGGGTGCGGCGGCGGGCGGTGGGCACAGGCACCGGATTCTCGCCCGGGACCACGGTGTTGGAGACGGTGCCGATGCCCTCCACGGTGAGCGTGACGGTGTCGCCCGGCTTCAGCGGCGGTGGGGACTGCTCGCCCCGGAGACCCCACAGCTCGGCGAGGCAACCGCCGTTGCCGCAGGTGCCCGAGCCGAGCACGTCGCCGGGGCGGACGGCGGTGCCGCGGGAGGCGTAGGCGACCATCTCCTCGAAGGTCCAGCTCATGTTGGACAGCAGGTCCTTGCCGACGACCTCGCCGTTCACCGAGGCGGTCAGCGCCAGGCGCAGAAAGCCGTCGGCGTCGCGGTACGGCTCCAGCTCGTCGGCGGTGACCAGGTACGGCCCCAGCGTGGCGGCTGTGTCCTTGCCCTTGCACGGGCCGAGACGGACCTGCATCTCACGGGACTGGAGGTCGCGCGCTGACCAGTCGTTGAAGACCGTGTAGCCGATGATGCGGTCCTGGGCCTGCTCGGGAGTCAGGTCCCGCCCCTCCCGGCCGATGACGGCGGCGACCTCCAGCTCGAAGTCGAGGACGGCGCTGCCCGGCGGCACCGGGACGTCGTCGTGGGCGCCGATGACCGCGTACGGGTTGGTGAAGTAGAACGTCGGCGCGTCGTACCAGGCCTCGGGCACCCCGCCGACGCCGTCCACGGACCGCCGTACCCCTTCGACGTGTTCCTCGAAGGTGACGAAGTCCCGCACGGTGGGCGGCTGGAGCGGAGGAAGGAGCCGCACCTCGGACACCTGCGGGCCCGGGGGGACGTCGAGGGCGGCGGTGCCGACGTCCAGGAGTGCGTCGAGTCCGGCGCCGGAACCGATCAGCTCCATGAGCGAGCGCGCGCCGGGAACCGGGAGGAGAGTGCCGTCCTCCTCCACGACGGCGACCCGGCGCTGGTCTCGGTGTTCATAGGTGGCGAAACGCATGCACGGCTCCAGGCTCCGACGATCGTGGAAAGCGATGAGGGCCGGGGACGCGGCGTGGGAGTCAGGGCAGTTGACAGGGCCACCGCGTCCCCCGGGGTCGAAGGGATCAGACCGGCGGGGCGACGAACACGCCGCGGTCGACGTCGTTGAAGGACTCCTTGGCGACCAGTTCGTTCATGGGGTTGGCGGTGCCCCACTGGTCGGTGACCTCGGGCTTCGAGAAGTCGTAGACGTGCGGGTGCCAGGTGTCCTCGTCCAGCACCTCCAACTCCGTCGTGTACTCCACCGTGTTGCCGTGCGGGTCGAGGAAGTACGTGAAGGTGTTGTCGCCCGCCACGTGTCGGCCGGGGCCCCAGATCTTCTGGACGCCGGCCCGCATCACCCGGCCGGACCCGCGCATGTACTCGTCCAGGCCGCGCATCTCGAAGGAGACGTGGTGCAGGGAGGTGTGCGGGCCCTTGGCGATGGCCATGGAGTGGTGCTGGTTGCTGATCCGCATGAAGTGCATGACATCGCCGACGTACGGCGAACTGAGCGTGTCGGAGTGGCGGAAGCCGAGGTGCCGCTCGTACCACTCACGGGTCCTGTCCAGGTCCGGCGAGTTCAGCACGACGTGCGACAGCTTGACCGGGATGGACTCCTTCTCCTCGATCCTGCGGTGCTGTCGTACGTCCACGTCGGCCAAGACCTCGATGGTGCGGCCGTCAATGTCGAAGAAGCGGAAGCCGTAGCCGCCTCCGGGCGTGTCCACCTTGCCCGGCTGGGAGATCAACTGGACCCCGCCTGCGAGCAGTCGCCCGGCGAGGGTGTCCACGTCCTCGGCGGAGCCGGCACCGTAGGAGACCAGGTCGAGGCGCTTCTCCTCGGCCTTGCGCAGCCGTACGACGTACTGCTCCGGGCTGCCCTCGGCGGCGAGGAAGGCGATACCGGAGTCCTCGACCACCTTGGTCAGGCCCCAGACACCGGAGTAGAAGTCGAGTTGCTTGTCGTAGTCGGGTACGGCGAGGTCGACGTGCCGCAGATGCGTCAGCAGGTATGTGCTCATAGTGGGGGGGTCCTTCTCTGTGAGGTTCAGGTCAGGCCGAGCAGGGCCGCCGCGTTCCCGCCGCGCACGGCGTGGAAGTCGGCGTCGGGAAGGCGTGCGGCGCGCAGTGCGCCGACGGGGTCCTCGGTGCCCATGTCGAAGGGGAAGTCGGAGCCGAGCAGTACGCGGTCCGCGCCGGCCGCGCCGACCAGTGCCCGCAGGACGTGCGGGTCGTGGACCAGGGAGTCGAAGTACAGGCGCTTGAGGTAGCTGCTGGGCAGGTGGGCGCAGTCCGCGCCCGCGTCGGAGCGGGCGGACCAGGCATGGTCGGAGCGGCCGATGTGGGTGGGCAGATAGCCGCCGCCGTGCGCGGCGATCAGCTTCAGCTCCGGGTGCCGGTCGAGTACCCCGGAGAAGATCAGATGGGAGAGAGCGACGGCGTTCTCGGTGGGCTGGCCGACGGTGTTGGACAGGTACCACTGGTCCAGGCGCTCGTCGAGCGTGCAGCCGAAGGGGTGCAGGAAGAGGATCGCGCCGGTCGCGGCGGCCCGCGCCCAGAAAGGCTCGTACGCCGGGTCGGACAACTCCCGTCCCGGGGCGTGGCTGGAGATCTCGACGCCCAACAGCCCGTGTTCCAGGGCCTGGTCGAGGGCGTGCACGGCCTGCTGCGGATGCTGGAGAGGAACCAGTCCGAGCCCTCGCAGCCGGTCGGGCGCCTCGGCGCAGTGCGCGGCCGTCGCCTCGGCCGCGAGCCGGCAGACCTTCTCGGCCGTCTCCTCGTCCGCCCAGTAGTGGTAGTGCGACGGCGAGGGGCTGACCAACTGCACGTCCACGCCCTGCGCGTCCATCGCGGCCAGCCGCAGGCGCACGTCGGTGGCCCTGGGGAGGACGGTGCGGACCATGGGGCCGCTGACCGCCAGGGACGCGGGGCCATTACGGCGGGCATCCAGCTCCCTGGCCTCGGCCAGTCCGGGAAGCCCGGCCACGAAGGCCTCGACCTCGGGGATCAGGATGTGCGCGTGTACGTCGACGGTCGGGGAAGGCAGCGCGTCGCCGTTCGGGGCAGAGGGGCGGCCGGGCCGGGGGTCTGCCCCGGCGGCGCGCACCGGAGGACGGTCCGTCACGGCAGCTCCCTGAGGGTGGTCATCGTGGCGTCGATCAGGCCGGGAACGTCACCCTGCACCCCGTCGAGCTGCCACTGCCCGATCTGCACGGACGCTTCGACGACCGTCCGGACCCGGTCGATCCGCCGCTCGTAGTAGCGCGTGAACAGCTCCGTGTCCCAGGTCGACCCGTCGGCCAGTAGCAGGCTCAGCACCGAGGCGTCCTCCAGGGCCATCGCCGCGCCCTGGGCCATCGTGGGCGGGCAGCAGTGCGCGGCGTCGCCGACGAGTACGACCCTCCCCCGGTGCCAGGCCCCCTCCACCAGCATCCGGTCGAAGCAGGTGTAGTTCACCTGGGCCGGGTCGGTGATCGACTCCCGGATCTCGTCCCAGGGACCGCCGTACCCCTCGGCGAGGCGGCGCATCTCCCGCGCGTACGACTCGGGCGGGATGGTGGCGCGGTCGCGGCCGGCCTCGACCAGATAGGCGTAGACCGTGTCCTGGCTGGTGGGCGTGTAGCCGGCGATGTAGCAGGGCCCGCCGTGGGAGAGGTCGCTGCGCTCCACGCCGGCCGGGCGGGGTGCCGGGACACGCCAGATCGACATGCCGGTCGGCTCGGGCTTGGCGTCGATGCCGATGGCGGCGCGGGTCGCGGAGTTCAGGCCGTCGGCGGCCACGACGAGCTCGTAGCGGTCCTCGGTGCCGTCGCTGAGGCGGACGGTCACCGCTTGGTCGTCCTGGGTGAGGATCTCGGCGGTGGTGCCGAGGCGGACGGTGGCCCCGGACGCCCGGACGGCGTCGGCGAGGATGCGCTGGAGCACCGGGCGCTGCATGCCCAGGGTGGCGGGCAGGTCGTCTCCGCCGGTTCGCAGGACGTCGCCGACGTGGAGCACGGTGCCGTCCGGGGTCGTCAGGCCCAGGGAGTCGAAGGCGAAGCCGTGCTCGCGGACCTCGTCCCATACGCCGATCTCGCGCAGCACGCGCAGGGCATTGCCCTGCAGGGTGATGCCGGAGCCGCGTACGTTCCAGTCCGGCCTTGCCTCGACGAGGTCGACGTCGATGCCCGCCCGGCGCAGCAGCACGGTCATGGCGTTGCCGGAGGTGCCCCCTCCGACGACCAGGACTCTCCTTCTCCGCGTCGTAGATTCCATGGCCAACTCCTTTGTTGGGCGGGTCACTTGACGGCGACCGGGTTGACAGGGGAGCCGACGGCTCCGGTGATGGGCAGGGGTGCGGCGGTGAGCCAGAACTCGTACACGCCGTCGGCCGCGCAGTCGTCGGCGAGGGGGTCGGGGTCCCACATCTCGCCGATCAGCAGGCCGATGTGGGGGATGGCGACCTGGTGCAGCGGCTGGAAGGCGGCGTCGAACTCGTTCGGCCGCACCTCGAAGCCCCAGGTGTCGGTGGCGATGGCGGCGATCTCGCTCGCGTGCAGCCAGCCGGCGGTGGTGAAGGACAGCCCGGGCGAGTCGCCGCCCGCGTAGTCGCCCCAGCCCTCGCGGCGGGCGCGCGCCAGCCGCCCGGTCCGGACGACGACGAGATCACCGCGTCCTACCGCCACGCCGTGCGCCTGAGCCGTCTCGGCCAGGTGTTCCTCGGTGATCGCGAATCCGTCCGGCAGTTCTCCGCGTTCGTCGCCGATCACCCGGCCGACGTCGAGGAGGACGCCGCGTCCCGCGACGTACGGCGCCATGTGCTCGATGCCGGTGACGAGGTCGCCTTCGGAGGTGACCGTGGTCGCGGCGTCGCGGCCGTTCCACGCCTTGCCGTGGTCGAAGATGTGGCCGAGCCCGTCCCACTGGGTGGAGCACTGCAGCGGCATCGCGATCACGTCGTCGGCGCCGCCGATGCCGTGCGGGAAGCCCTGGTTGCCGAGGGCGGCGTCGGTGCCGGTGTCCAGCATGGTGTGCACCGGGTTGGTGCGGCGCCGCCAGCCCTTCTGCGGGCCGTTCATGTCGAACCGCTGCGACAGCGAGAAGCTCACGCCCCGCCGGACCAGTGCCGCGCCTTCGCGGCGCTTGGCCTCGTCGAGGAAGTTCAGCGTGCCGAGCACGTCGTCCGGGCCCCAACGCCCCCAGTTGGAGTACGCCTTGGCGGCCTCGGCGATCGCGCTCTCGGGGTCGTGGGGGGGCAGAACGCCTGGGGCGTGACGCGTCGCGGCGCCTCGGTCGTGACGGTTCACAGCGCCTCCGCCACACAGCGCGTGCGCTGCGCACCGAGCCCGGTGACGGAGCCCTCCATCACGTCGCCGTCGCGCAGCAACCGGCTCCAGTGGATGCCGTTTCCGGCCGGGCTGCCCGTCAAGACCAGGTCGCCGGGCAGGAGTTGGGAGGTCTGCGAGATGTACGACACCAGCCGCGCGACTCCGAACAGCATGTCCTTGGTGGACTCGTCCTGCATGGTGTCGCCGTTGAGTTTGAGGGTCACCCTCAGATCACCCGGATCGGCGATCGACCCGGCCGGCACGATCCACGGCCCGAGCGGGGTGAAACCGGGCGCGTTCTTGCAGCGCAGCCAGTCGGTGCCGATGGCCTTCATGTCCTGCCGGAAGACCGTGGCCCGGTCGGTGAGGTCGTTGGCGATCGTGTACCCGGCGACGTGATCCAGCGCGTCCTCGACGGGCACCCGCTGGGCGGGCCTGCCGATGACGACGGCCAACTCCAGCTCCCAGTCCGGTTGTTCGGCCCAGGACGGGAGCACTACGTCGTCGTAGGGGCCGGTGATCGCGCTCGGCAGCCCGATGAACACGTACGGCAGGTCCTCGGCGGCCCGGCGGTCCATGACCGCGGCGATCTCCGCTCGCGACTCCTCGGCCGTGCGCGGGTCGTCGGGCGAGCGGTGGGCGACCTCCAGGTCGATCACGTGCTGCCGGTAGTTGGCCCCGGACTGGAAGACCTGGCGGGGCTCAACGGGGGCCTGTACGCGCAGGCCCTCCAGGGGGCGCCAGGCGGCCGTGGTGTCGGCCGCGAGTTCGTGCAGGCGAGGCAGCAGTACGTCCCAGCGTTCGAGGATCTGCCGGGTCGTCAGGGCGGGCTCCGCGAGGGCCGCGCGCAGATCCAGCACGCGTCCCGCGGGAATCACGAGAGCGGGGAAGGACGCCTGGTCCGGGGCGGCGAGGGAGCCGAGGGCGAAGGGTCCGGAGAAAGACGTGGAAGCGGCTGCGGGTTTCACGGGAATGTCCTCCAGATTGCGGTGGGACCAATCTGGGGCCTCACCCATTAATCTGGGAAATAGATTCTTAGGATGTTGATCATCCGCCTGGCAGATGTCGCTGTCGGCGACCCAGCTCTGGAGGCGTCGTGTCCCTCTCCGGCCTCGATCTCAACCTCGTCCTGTCCCTGCGGGCCCTGCTGGAGGAACGCAACGTCACCCGCGCCGGGCAACGCGTCGGGCTGAGCCAGCCGGCCATGAGCGCCGCGCTCGCCCGCCTGCGCCGCCACTTCGACGACGACCTGATCTCACGCGCCGGCAAACAGTACGAACTGACCGCCCTCGGCCGCGCCCTGCTGGACCGCACCGCGACCGCGTGCGACCTGCTGGAACGAGTCTTCACCAGCAGGGCCGACTTCGCTCCCGGCAGCGAGGAGCACGAGTTCACCCTGCTCACCTCCGACTACGCGCTCAGCGTCTTCGGCGCCGAGCTCGCCCAGCGGGTGCACGCCGAGGCCCCGGGCGTACGGCTGCGCTTCCAGCGGACGCCCGGCGACGTCACGGAGGACACCGAAACGCTGCTCAGCACGGCCGACGGACTGTTCATGCCGCACGGTGTCATCAGCGGATTCCCCGCTGTGGAGCTGTTCGCGGACCGCTGGGTCTTCCTCGTCGCCGAGACCAACGACGAGGTCGGCGACCGGCTGACCATGGACGACCTGGCACGCTTGCCCTGGGTCGCCTACCAGCGCACCTACGACGCCCCGGCCGCCCGGCAGTTGAGCATGCTCGGCATCGAACCGCAGGTCGAGGTGTCCGTCGACAGCTTCCAGGCGCTGCCGTTCCTGGTCGCCGGAACCCGGCGGATCGCCCTGGTGCAACAGCGTCTGGCGGAGCTGCTGAGCGGGGTGGCCGCCGTACGCCGTATGGAAGCGCCGTACGGGGCGGTCCCTCTCCAGGAGGCGCTGTGGTGGCATCCGGTGCACACCCACGACGCGGCCCACATCTGGCTGCGCGAGACCGCGGCCCGGGTGGGAGCGGAACTGGCGCCGTCCGAACCCCGGCCTCCCGCCGCCGTCCCGTCGAGCTAGCGGCGACGCCTGCAGCCCCTCCATCCAGGCTCTGGATGATCCGCATCTTCGATATCGATCGGATGAGGGCTAGGCATGACCTGTTCCTTGGCCCATAGTCGTCTCAGCCCGGCGCAGGAGCCGCCCCCTCACACTCCGCCGGGTCCGCGCAGGCGCCCGGCGAGCCCATCCGCCGCGACGCCCGGCAGCCATCGGCACCCCGCTCCGAGGCCGCCACGGGTGCCGGACGGTCCGTGCACAACGGCCGCACCAGCCCGATCCCCTCCCGAGACGCCACGTGGAGTTCCCGCATGCCTGCACCCGTGTCCCCGCTCCCCTCCCCGCCGTCCGACGCGGCCGCGGACGCCCCGCCCGAGCAGATCGTGTCCGGCCCCGGCCACCGGCTTCGTCTGACGCTCCTGATGGCCGGTGCCTGTCTGCCCATCCTGGGCGCCGTGCTCATCGCCCCCGTGCTGCCGCAGATGCAGGACCACTTCGCCGACGTGCCGGGCGCGGACGCGCTCGTCCCCATGGCGCTGACCATCCCCGCCCTGTCGCTGGCGCTGCTGGCCCCCTTCGCCGGCGTCCTCGTCGACCGGCTCGGCCGCAAACGTCTGCTGGTCGTCGCGACCGTGGTGTACGCGATCCTCGGCACCGCTCCCCTGTGGCTGGACTCCCTCGTCGCCATCGTCGCCAGCCGTGCACTCGTCGGCGTCGCGGAAGCCGCGATCATGACCTGCTGCACCACACTGCTCGGCGACTACTACTCCGGCCGGCAACGCGACCGCTACCTCGCGATGCAGACGATGTGCGCCGCGATCTCCGCGACGGCCTTCTTCGTCCTGGGCGGCGCGGCCGGATCCGCCGGCTGGCGCATGCCGTTCTGGGCCTACGCCGTGAGCCTGCTGCTCGCGCCCGCCATGGCCGCCTTCCTGCCCCGGCCCCGACCGCACGGCCTCGCGGACGCCCCCTTCCCCAGCACCCCGGAGCCGGTCGCCGCACGGCCCTTCCCCTGGCGTCCGCTGGCAGGCACCTGCGCGCTGACCGTCTTCGGCGCCGTCCTCTTCTACACCGTCCAGGTGGAGATGGCCTATCTCCTGGACGACATGGGCGTGAGCAACACCGCGGTCATCGGGCTGGCCAGCGCCGGTTCCAGCGCCGCGATCGTGATCGGCGCCGTCGTCTTCACCCGGTCCGGCCGCAGCCCGCGGGACTGGCTGTCCATCGCCTTCGCCCTGTGCACCCTCGGCTTCGCGGTGATCTGGCTCGCTCCCGATCCCGTCGTGCTGACCGTCGGTGCCGTGATCAACTGCCTGGGCGGCGGCATCATGCTGCCAAGCCTGCTCACCCTCGCCATGTCCCTGCTCGACTTCGAGGACCGCGGCCGCGGCACCGGCCTGTGGACCGGCTCCTTCTTCCTCGGCCAGTTCATCTGCCCGCTCGTGGTCCTCGCCCTCGCCTCCGCCCTCGGCACCCGGGCCGACGCCCTGGGCGTACTCGCCCTCGCCGGAGCCGCAGCCACCGCCGCACTCGGTCTCGCCGCCCGGCGACGCCGTACGCAATCCGCCCCGGAACCGGTGCGGCAGTTGGCGGGCTGAGCCGAGGCGGCGCCGGAGCAAGGCGAAGACCACGCGCCTGTCGGGATCGGCGTCGCGGACGTCTCCGTGACGCCGATCGCCCGCGGTCCGAGTGCCCCACCCGTCCCACCGTCCCATGGGAGAGACATGCTGAACCTGATGGCGGCGATCCGCCGCAAGCCGGGCATGACGCACCAGGCGTTCCTGCGCTACCTCCACGAGGTGCACGGAGCGCTGGCCGCCGCGAACCCGCTTCAGATCCGGCGCTACATACAGAACCACGTGTTCGACGCGTCCTTCGGCAGCGCGGAAGACCCGGCGTACCTCGCCGAGTTCGGCCGGGACTCCGTCACCGAGCTGCAGTTCGACAGCATGGAGGCGCTGGCCGCCACGATGTCCGACCCGTACTCGCGCGAGGTCGTCGGCCCCGACGGCGCCCACTTCAACGACCTGCCCAGCGCCCTGGCCCTGCTGACCCGCCCCGCGGTGCTCATGCCCCCGCCGACGTCGGCCGGGGAAGCGGGCCGCGTGAAGGTACTGCACTTCCTCCACGTGTCGGAAGGGCTGCTCCCGAACGACTTCACCGGGCGGTGGCGGGCCGCCCATGAGGAGGTCATCACCGAAGGGGCGCCCCATGCGAAGGCGTTGCGCGGATGCGTCCAGCACGGGCAGACCCCCGGGGCCGAGAAAGCGCTGAGCCACTTCGGCGGCGGAGGCGAGCCCGCGTACGCGGGAGTCGGCGCCCTGTACTTCGACTCCCCGGACGAGGCTCTGACCCACTTCCCTTCCTACGAGCGTTCGCTGCGGGAATGCTCCGCACAGGCCGGCGGCTTCTACGACCCGTCCCGCTCGTTCGTCCTCTACAGCCGCGAGGTGACCGTCTTCTGCGCCGACGGCCGTTCCGCGGGCCACCGGCCGGCCGGCTTGCGGTAGGGCTTACCCGAGGCGTGACACGCCTGGTAGCACGATGGCTCATGGCGGAGTCGCGCTGGGAAGATCCACGTGACCGAACACCGCCACGCCGCACTCGGGGGACCTCCCATGCGCAGCTCTCGTCTCGTTGTCACTTCTCTGGTCGGGGTTCTCCTCTCCGGTCTCGCCGTCTCGGCACCGGCCGCGGCCTCAGCCGCGCACGCCGCGCCGGCGCTGCCTGTGCCATCGAACCCGGCGAAGGGCCAGACACTCAGGCTGCCCGCACCACGCGGCCACCACGCCACCGGCGAGTCGGCGTTCCGGCTCGTCGACGACAAGCGCTCGGATCCGTGGGTGCCGGGCCGGTCTCCCCGCGAGCTGATGATCAGCGTCTTCTACCCGGCAGTGCACACGGGCGGTCGCCCGTTCACGCACCAGTTTCCGAAGGCGGTGGCCGCGGCGGTCGGTCCGGCGGTCGAGCAGAACAACGAGCTGCCCGCCGGTCTGGTGAACTGGGCCGCGACCAGGACGCACTCCGTACGGGACGCCGCGCCGGCGCCCGGCCGCTTCCCCGTCGTCCTGTACTCCCCCGGCGCCGGTGACTCACGGGACTGGAACGTGTCGCTGGCCGAGGACCTCGCGTCGCGCGGCTTCGTGGTGGTCACGGTCGACCACACCGGGGAGGCGCCGGCGGTTCAGTTCCCGGACGGCCACGTGACCGGGAACGGGCCGATGCTGACGGCCTGGGCCGAGGCGTTCCAGAACGGCACCACACTGGCGTTCTTCACGAAGCTGATGGCCGCGCGCACGGCCGACACCGAGCTCGTACTGGACCGGCTGTCGAGCCTGCCGCCCCGGCTGACCCGTGTGATGAACCTGCGCCGGGTGGGCATGTTCGGGCAATCCGGCGGTGGGTTCACGGCGGCGAGCACGATGTACGGCGATCCGCGGATCAAGGCCGGTATCAACATGGACGGCACCTTGGAGTACAACTCCGAACCCTCCGGCACCAACCTGAGCGAGGTCGCCCTGCACGGGTTGGACCAGCCGTTCCTGCTGATGGGCAACAGCTCTGCGGCCGACGGGAGCGACGTGCGCCGCGAGCCGTCCTGGGCTTCGTTCTGGAGTCACCAGCGCGGCTGGAAGGCCGACGTCACGCTGAACGACTGCGTGCACGCGTCCTTCACCGACGCCAAGGCACTGCTGCCGCAGCTGGCCGGCCGGGTACCGGACGCGACGCTGGCCGCGGCGGTCGGGACTGTCGACTCCCACCGGGCGGTGGCCGCGAACCGGGCACTGGTGGCCTCGTTCTTCGACCGCTTCCTGAAGGACCGCGACGACCACCTGCTGGACGGCGGTGCGTCGCCGTACCCGATCACGTTCGTACGCTAGGTGATTGATCTCGAGCGTTGTACGGCATGCAGCACTGAAAGTCGTGGTCGGCCGCGCCTCCCGTCAGTCGGGTTCATGGGTCATGAGTCCCACTGGTCGCAGTACTCGATGTGCATCTCGCGCGCGTTGCCGAGAACGCCGTCGTTCGAGTGGAGTTCGGTGCAGAAGTGCGGATAGCTCGGGTGGACCGGGACGTATCCAGGACCGTTTCGGGCGACATCGAAGAAGTGCCGGGCGGTGTCCCTGAACAGCTTCGCGCTGCCGGTCATGAACAGGGTCTCGGCGCGGAGATGCTGGTGAAACAGGTCCCGGTTCTCCCGGTAGTGCCGTGCCTCGTGATCCGCCACGGCTTCGTCGGTGTGCCCTGGACCGGGCAGCGTGACGGTCCGCGGATGCCCCGGGCCGAGCCGTCCTCGTACTTCCTTCCAGTGCGAGGGGGCGAACTGGAGCGAGTGGTGCAGCAGCACGAGATCAAGCTGCCGTGTGCCGTCTTCCGGCAGCTCGCGGGAGGGCCCACGGTTCCCCCGTATCGGCAGGTGGACCAGCGAGCGTGGTGACGAGGCAGCGAGCTTCCACAGCCCGCCGATTCGCTGGGCGGCCTCCTGGTCGAGGTAGGTGTCCAGGTGCCGGTCGTGATCGATGAGCACTGCGTGGACCAAGGGCCGGGCGGGTCGGATGACCTTGAACTCCGTGGCTCCGAGCCTTGCTTCGTGGATGGTGATGGGGAGCTTCATTTGTTCTCCGGGACAGGGTGGCTGACATCAGCGGGGCGAAACGGGGCGGCGACGAGAGGCGTCGGCAGAGGCAGTTGGCAAGCTTGCGGCTGTAGATGTCACTCCCGTCCCTCCGCCACGGCCGCTCGATGTCGCCGCGGTTTTTCCTCAATTGGCACGGCTGGCACGCACTGCGACCCGGCTGCACCCCGGCCCGGGGCGCCGAAATCGTACGACAGCTCGATGGGCGGGCCGCTGCTGTGGCGGATGTGCGGCTGGAATGGCGGATCCGTGCTGCCTGGCGAGGCGGGGACTGACCCGGCTACCTGCCCGGGCTGTGCCTGCTCCGCCCGGAACCGATGATCCTGCGACGGATCCCGAAACCTCCACCGCGGCTCGGTTGATCCACCAGACTTGCTCCTGTTTCCCCACGGAGAAGGGACAGCAGGCATGGCGAACAGCGCACTTCTGGTGATGGACGTCCAACGGGACGTCGTGGCCATCGCCGATGACGGTTCCGGATATCTGCCGCGCTTGCGCCGGGCGATCGACGGCGCGCGGGCCGCAGGTATCACCGTGATCTACGTGGTGCTCGGGTTACGGCCGGGCGATCCAGAAGTCAGCCCCCGAAACAAGGTGATGACAAACGCCGTTCGGGCCGGCCTGTTCACCGAGGGTGCCCCTGGTACCGAGATCCATGACGATGTCGCTCCCCGGCAGGGCGACGTCGTGGTCACCAAGAGGCGGGGCAGCGCGTTCTCGGGCAGCGACCTCGACCTGGTGCTCAGAGCTCGCAATATCGACAGCCTTGTTCTCACCGGCATCGCCACCAGCGCTGTGGTGCTGTCCACCCTGTGGCACGCCATCGACCTGGACTTCGGCCTCACCGTCCTGGCGGATGCCTGCCTCGACACCGACCCCGAGGTGCACCGGATGCTCACCGAGAAGCTGTTCCCGCAGTGGGCGGATGTGGTCGACGTCGAGGGCTGGATCAAAGCCATCGCATCGCGATAGAGGCCGGCCCGTCCCTCGCCCGCGTCGCCAGCGCCAGCGCCAGCGGCCCGATGGTGCGGTGCGCTCACTCGTCCGTGTGCCGTGGCTGCCGCCCTTGTGTTCGTCGAGCGATCAGTACCTCGATACCGTCCAGGATCCGGGTCAGGCCGAAGTCCACGTCGTCGTCGCCGATGTCGTCGTCGTATTCGTTGTTCGTCATCATGGACGCCAGAATGGGATATCCGTGCTCGTGCAGAAGCGGTTGAAGGAACCGTGCCACGGCGGCGGACTGAACCGGCGCCGCACTGCTGTTGCGCACGTCGCGGCGGGCACTGGCGATGCGCCGCGCGTAGCCGTCGAGCAGGAGCGCACACCCTAGCGATTCGGCAGTGCTCAGCCCGGCGCCGGTGAGCGCTTCCAGCAGGACCTCTGTCCAGCGCAGCAGGTTCGGGGTCGCGGGCGCCCCGCGGATGGGCAGGTCGGGCAGCCATGGATGAGCTTCGCATCGCTCGATCATTGCCCTGGTCCAGGTGGCGGCCGCGGCTCGCCACTGGTCCGTACCGGTTTCCAGGTCCGGCGCCGGGCCCCACGCGGTCTCCGCGACGAGCACCAGCAGTTCGTCCCGCGAGCTGACGTACCGGTAGATCGCGTTGGCGGTGAGCCCCACCCGCTTGGCGATGTTCGGCATGGACAGAGCCGCGAAGCCGTCCGCGTCAGCCAGTGCGACTGCCGCTTCGACGATTCCCTCAACGCTCTGCGAGGGCTTCCGGCCCAGTCGCCCCGTCTTGACGGGCAGTCCCCATGCCAGGGCGAGGCCGGGCGGGAGCTGCTCATCGTCACTTGTCGGCATCGGTCATCTCCATGTCAGCCCAGGGGCATTGACTTCGTGCGCCCCTCACACTTTATATTAGTGTGACCCACACACGAACTACTGAGGATGCGAATGTCTGTGAATCCACTGGGCCAGGAACCCTCACCCACGACACGCAGGTCGCAGATCACGGTGCGGCCGCGCTTACGGACCCTGCTGACCGCTCTGCTCTGCGGCGCCATGATCAGCGGCGCAGCCGGATCGTCGGACGCGGCGCATCGCACCGACGGCGGCCAAGGCCGTCCTGCCACCGTGGTCAGGACGGACGCCGGCCTGGTCGAAGGCGGCCTCGGCACGGGCACCCGGATGTTCCAGGGCATCCCTTACGCCGCTCCGCCGGTCGGGCACCTGCGCTGGGCGTCGCCCCAGCCGGCCGCGTCCTGGGCAGGCGTACGGTCCGCCACCGAACCCGGCAACCGGTGTGCACAGGCAGCAGGGCTCATCGACCAGGCGAGCAGCACCGAGGACTGCCTCTACCTGAACGTCACCACGCCTGTGCGCAGCAGTGCCCGCGATCTGCCGGTGATGGTGTGGATCCACGGCAACGGCTTCATCAACGGCGCCGGGAGCCTCTACGACGCACAACGCCTGGCCCGTACGGGCAACGTGATCGTGGTCAGCTTCAACTACCGGCTCGGCGTCTTCGGATTCCTCGGCCATCCCGCGCTCGACCACGGTCCGGCCAAGCACCTGTCGGGCAACTTCGGCCTGGAGGACCAGCAGGCCGCGTTGCGGTGGGTGCAGCGCAACGCGGCGGCATTCGGCGGCGACCCGGCGAACGTCACGCTCTTCGGCGAGTCGGCCGGCGGTACCAGCGTCTGCGCACATCTCGTGGCGCCGGGGTCAGCGGGCCTCTTCCACAAGGCGATCCTGCAAAGCGCCCAGTGCACGGGACGCACATGGTCACCGGGTCCGGCGACCTGGTTCCCGCTGCCGCGCGCGGAGCGCGAGCGGCACGGGCTTGACGTGGCGGCCAAGGTCGGCTGCTCCGACCGTCGGACAGCAGCGGCCTGTCTGCGCGCCGAACCCGTGGAGGAACTCGTCAAATGGTCCGACTACGGACTCGGGTCCGGACCGACGGTCGGCGGTGGCGGTGGCGGTGGCGGTGGCGGCGTACTGCCCGTGAGTCCGGAACGGGCGTTCGCCACCGGTCACTTCCGCCGGGTCCCCATCATCCAGGGAACGACCCGGGACGAACATCGCCTGTTCACCGCGGCCGTCGAAGCCGTGACCGGCGAGACGACGACCGACGCCGGCTACCGGCAGGAGATCCAGACACTTTTCGCGCCCGCCGACGCGGCCCGCGTCCTGGCCCGCTACCCCGCCGACCGCTTCCGATCCCCGGGTGAGGCGCTGTCCACCGTCGTCACCGACTGGGCCTGGGGTTGCACGGTCCTCGACCGGGACCGGACCCTGGACCGACACGTGCCGACCTACGCCTACGAGTTCGACGACGACGAAGCTCCCTGGTTCAGCACCCTCAAGAAACCCAATTTCCCCACGGGGGCGTTCCACGGCAGCGAACTGCAGTACCTCTTCGACGACGAGCAGCTCCCCGGCCCGGCCACACCCGCTCAGCACCGACTCGCGGAGACGATGGTGCGTTACTGGGCCCGGTTCGCGTACACGGGCGACCCGAACGGCCACGGCGCGGCGCCCTGGCCCCGATTCGGAACCGGCCGGCACGTCCAGTCGCTGCAACCGGGCAAGACGGAACCGGCTGATCTCGCCCAGGAACACGACTGCGGTTTTTGGAAGACCATCGGCAGCTGACGGCCGCTACGGCGGCTGTCCTCGGTGGGCGGCGGATGGGTTTGCGACAGCTCCCTCTCAGCGAACTTGAAGTCGTCCTCGCACGTCATGGCTCTCATCTGGGGTGATGCCTGCTAGCTTCGCGAGCTGATCCGAGGACCCGTATGCCTTCGGCATGGCGGGGCCGTGACTGCGAGGCGAGGGTGATGGCGTGAGGGAAGACGTGGAGAGGCCGGCCGGGGCTGCGCTCAAGCGCCGGAGTTTCCTGGCCACTACAGCCGTGGCCGCCGGTGCGCCGGTTATCGCGGCGGCCGCACCGGCGTCGGCCACTGCGGGCCCCCACAGCGGACCACCTGAGCCGCCGCCGCTCGGTTGCGTGGCGCGACTGATGGCCGTCCCCGAGACCGGTCGCGGCGTCGACTGGCTCCGGTCGGCGCTTCAGGTCGCTGTGGAGCTGGAACTGTCCACCATCCCGCCGTACCTGTGCGGCTGGTGGTCCATCAAGGACCGCGGCTCGCAGGCCGCGCGACTGATCCGGCGCATCATCGACGACGAGATGTACCACCTGGGCGTGGTGTGCAACCTGCTCGTGGCCGTGGGCGGGCAGCCCCGGATCAGGGCGGCGGCGCCCAACTATCCCGGCCCGCTGCCCGGCGGCGTACGCGACGGCGTGACCGTGTACCTGTCGGGTCTCACCAAGTCCCTGGTGCACATGATGATGTCCATCGAGGCACCCGAGGAACCGCTCGCCCTCAGCGACAGTGCCACACATTCCGTCGGCGACTTCTACGGCGCCATGCTCGACGGTTTTCGGACCGTGGCCCCGCAGTTGTCGGCCCGCGGACAGCTGACCGCGCGCATCGGCTCCGACGATCTGCACCCGGTCGAGACCCTCCTCGACGTAGAGCGCTCCATCGACATCATCAGGGAGCAGGGCGAGGGCACGAGCAGTTCCCCGGCCGACTCCTTCACCAACGACCACCCGGCCCACTACTACGCCTTCGCCGAGATCTACCACGGACGGGAACTGCGCCAGACCGCCGATGGCTGGACGTTCACCGGAGCGCCCGTTCCCTTCCCGCACGCACGGCCCATGGCCCGGGTCCCGGCCGGCGGCTGGCCCCGGCCGTCGGCGCCGGTGCAGCGGCTCCTGGACAGGTTCGACAACACCTACACCACCGTGCTGAACTCCCTCGACGCGGCCTGGGCCGACGGCGGCCCCCGCGCCCTGGGCGCGGCCATCCACGCCATGCGTGCCCTGGAGGAGCCCGCGGTGCGGCTCATGGAGACCAAGATCCCCGGGACCCGGAGCACGTACGGCCCCCAGTTCCACCCGCGGTCCTAACAGTGCTTCGTTAGGTGTAGGCGTTTGTTCTCACTACGGCGGCGGACCACGTGGTCCGTCTACAAGCCCCGCTACGCGGCGTTCGAGTACATGCTCGACCAGCTCGGCGCCTCCCCCGAGGACTGGCCTGGGTGAACATCACCCCGGCCATCCGCGAGGCCTGGCCCGATGATCCGCACAGGGCGCCCCGCTGGGTCCACGCGTCCTCCGTGGGCGTGGACGTCCGCGGGGTCTACCCTCGATCGAACGAGTCTCGCCGGGTGTGGCCTCCCAGACACCCGTTTTGATCGTTTCCCCGCGAGCGGTGTCCTGGTCCCAGGTCTTGTCTTCAGGAGCGACATGCTCTGCCTTTCGTGGATGTGACAACGACGGATCAGGAGCGGACGTACCAGGGGCCACCGGTCCAATCGAAGTCGTTGGTGTGCTGACCGTCCTCCGTTGCCATGGGCGTCGTGACGACATGCCGATCACCGAAGGCGACCTGATCGGCAGCCTCGGCAAGCCCCGGATTCCGCTCCACCCCGCGCAGAGACACATGTGATCTGTCCGTTGAGAGCACGACCCCAAGGCCCCTCTTCAGGCTGGACCTGTCCCACTCGCACGCACTCTTGGGCCTGCGGTGCAGATGCGCGCGCGTCCCGTGCCGAGGCTGCCCGCCCCGACACTGAGAGGGGTAAGTCAGTAGGGTGAGCGCACCAAAGCGAGGGAGGATCGGTGAGAGCGGCGCGCACCCTGGCCACACTCGACGAGGCCGGCACCGGTGATCACGTCTGTCAGCTGATGGGGCCGGCGGACGACCTCATGGACCGCAGCCGGGCCTTCGTGGCGGACGGGGCCCTGTTCGGCGACAAGGTGATGATCGTCGGCCCGGCCATGGAGACGGCCGGCCAGTTCGCCCAGACCGTGCTCGACCCGGCCCGGCTCGACGGCCCCCTGATCACCGCGGTGCGCCGCGAAGCGGAGGCCGCCGGAAGGGAGGGGTACCGGTCGTTGCGCGTGCTGCACCACGTGACCCCCGGCGTCTGGCCCGAGGGCCCTGAGGAGCTGCTGCGCAGTGAGCTGGACCTGGAGGAGTTCGCCGCCGACAGCGGCGCCCTGGTGGTCTGCGCCTACCGCGGTGCCGAGTGGGGCGCTTCTGCACTGGAGGAAATCAGGTGTGTGCACCCCCACCACCTGGGCAGCCGTCCGGCATCGCCCGCATTCCAGGTGTACCGGACAGGAAAGGAAGGCTGGACGGTGAACGGGGTCATCGACGCCGAAGGCGCCGACGCTTTCGGTGCGGTCCTGTGCACGCTGCTCGCACAGAGCGCGACCGTGCGCCTGCTCTGCCACGCCCTGGAATTCTTCGACGCGGCCGCGATGGGCACTCTGGCCGACGCCTCCCGGCACCTTCCCGATCGCAAAGTCGTCCTGGAAGGCACGAACGACACGGTCCGGCTGGCATGGGAACTGTCCGGCTTCGCCGTCCCCTCGATTCCGGTGGTGATGGCGTCGTGACCCTCCCTTCGCATTCCGACACTCCCACGTCGGCACAGGCCGGGTACCGGCACGAGCTGTACCCGTACGCGGGCCGCGACGAGTTCCTGCAGGGCACCGTCGGCTTCATCCAGGAAGCCCTTGACGACGGTGAGGCGGTCGTGGTGGCCGTCCCCGAGGACAAGGCGTCCCTGCTGCGCTCCGAGGTGCCCGAAGACGGCACCGTCCGCTACGTCGACACCAGCGCCGTGGCGCACCACCCGGGCCGGCTCATCGGAGCCTGGCAGGACTGGATCAAGGAGCATGCCGCAGGGGGCCGGCCCGTGCGCGGAATCGGCGAGTCCCCCTGGGACGAGGTACGCAGCCCGGCGCAGGCGGAACAGCTGCGCTATCACGAGTGGCTGCTGAACAAGGCCTTCGCCGACGGCCCCGCCTGGTGGCTGCTGTGCCCCTACGACACCGCCGGTGACAACGCCGGCCTGGAGCAGCTGAGCCGCTGCCACCCCCAGATCCGCTCGGGCGGGCGCAGCACACCGTGCAAGGACTACGACCCGCAGGCTCCGTTCGACTTCGTTCAGCTGAGCCACCCGTGCGACCCCTACGAGGAATTCATCTACGCCAGCGGCGACCTGCCCGCCCTGCGGGAGAAGATCTCGGCCTGCGCCGAACAGCTCGGGCTCGCCGACCGCCGGCTGCGCGAGCTGCACCTGGCCGCCACCGAGATCGCCACCAACAGCATCCGCCACGGTGGCGGACACGGCACGCTGCGCACCTGGAGCGAGGACCAGCGGCTCGTGTGCGAGTTCCGCGACGCCGGCTACATCGCAAACCCCCTGGCGGGACGGCACAGGCCGACCAGCACCCAGGCCGGCGGCCGGGGCCTGTGGCTCGCCCACCAACTCTGCGACCTCGTCGAAATCCGCTCCACCCCCGACACCGGCACCACGATCCGCCTCCACACCAGCCTCACCGGCTGACCAGGGCAGGTTCACCAAGGCAGGTTCCCGGATCGGTCGATGAACTGTCCCGTCGGCCCGTCCGGGCCGATCGTCGCCAGGGTCACGACGGACTCGGCGCCGTCGGCGACGCTGTGTCCGAGGCCGCCGGTGAAGTCGGTCGCGGTCTGCCCGGGGTCCACGGCCCAGCGCGGGCATCCCGTGCACGGGCGCGCATCGACCTCACCCACGTCCTCAACTTCCGCGCGACGGCGTACGCCGCGATCGCGTACTGCCCGAGGGCGGCCGGGACGGAGTCCTGATCGGATCAAACTGCGGCGTAGCCCCCAAGGTCGGGGGGCAGGTCCTGGGCGGCGCCCATGGTCGGCCACACCACCCAGGTCCGGCTGCTCCCCCAGAGGCGTCGACGGGAGGCATTGTCAGTGGTGCCCGTCAGGATGGCGGCATGACGACACCCGTTGCGCAGATCGTGGATGCCGCTGCCTACGCCCAGGCGGTCGAGGACGCGGTCCAGGCCGCCACCGCCTACTACGAGGGCGGCACCTCTCCCCTGGATGACGACGCCTACGACCGGCTGGTGCGCGGCCTCGCCGTATGGGAGGCCGCACATCCGGACCAGGTGCTGCCGCACTCCCCCACGGGCAAGGTCGCCGGCGGCGCGGTCGAGGGCGATGTGCCGCACACGGTGGCGATGCTGAGTCTGGACAACGTGTTCTCGCCGGAGGAGTTCACGGCCTGGACCGACTCGCTGGCCCGCAGGGTGGGCCACGACCTCGCCCGGTTCAGTGTCGAGCCGAAGCTCGACGGGCTCGCCGTCGCGGCCCGATACACCCGCGGCCGGCTGACGCGGCTGATCACCCGCGGCGACGGACTCGCCGGGGAGGACGTCTCGCACGCGATCGGCACCCTCGAAGGGCTGCCGGAGAAGCTGGACCAGCCGGTCACCGTGGAGGTGCGCGGCGAAGTCCTCATGACGACGGCCCAGTTCGAGCACGCCAACGAGGTGCGCACCGCGCACGGCGGGCAGCCCTTCGCCAATCCGCGCGGCGCGTCCGCGGGCACGCTGCGGGCCAAGGACCGCGCGTACACGGTGGCGATGACGTTCTTCGGCTATGGCCTGCTGCCCCTGGCCGACACCGGCGCCGAGCTCGCCGAGCGGCTGCACGGACTCGCGCACAGCGAGCTGATGGTCCTGGCCGCACGACTGGGGGTGCACACTCCTGCCGCCACCGCGGTCCCCGGGATCGTCGCCACGTCCGTGGAGGAGGTCTTGGAAAGGGTGCGGGAGATCGCCGCGCTACGCGCCGAGCTGCCCTTCGGGATCGACGGCATCGTCATCAAGGCCGACCTGGCCGCCGACCAGCAGGCCGCGGGATCCGGATCGCGTGCGCCCCGCTGGGCGATCGCCTACAAGCTTCCCGCCGTGGAGAAGATCACCCGCCTGGTCGAGGTGGAGTGGAACGTGGGGCGCACCGGGATCATCGCGCCTCGCGGCGTCCTGGAGCCGGTGGAGATCGGGGGCGCCACCATCACCTACGCCACCTTGCACAACCCGGCCGACATCACCCGCCGCGACCTGCGCCTGGGCGACCATGTCATGGTCCATCGCGCCGGCGACGTCATCCCGCGCATCGAGGCACCGGTCGCCCACCTGCGCACCGGCGACGAGCAGCCGATCGTGTTCCCCGAGGTGTGCCCCCGGTGCGGCTCCGCCATCGACACCAGCCAGGAGCGCTGGCGGTGCGAGCAGGGCCGTAACTGCCATCTGGTCGCCTCCCTGTCCTACGCCGCCGGCCGCGACCAGCTCGACATCGAGGGCCTGGGCGCCACCCGCATCGTGCAGCTCGTCGAGGCCGGCCTGGTGGCCGATCTCGCCGACCTTTTCACCCTCACCCGCGACCAACTCCTGGCGCTGGAGCGGATGGGCGCGACCAGCACCGACAATCTGCTCGCAGCGATCACCGCGGCCAAGGACCGTCCGCTGTCGCGGGTGCTGTGCGCGCTCGGGGTCCGCGGCACCGGCCGTTCCATGTCCCGCCGCATCGCCCGCCATTTCGCCACCATGGACAACGTCCGCTCCGCCGACGCCGAAACGATGCAGCAGGTCGAGGGCATCGGCCCCGAGAAGGCCCCTTCGATCGTCGCCGAACTCACCGAACTCGCCCCGCTCATCGACAAACTCACGGCGGCAGGGGTGAACATGACCGAACCCGGCGCGACCCCGCCGCCGCCCGCGGCGGGCGACACCGACGCCGCTGCCGCTGCCGCTGCCGGCGGCACGGATGCGGCGGCCGGGCCGCTGGCCGGGATGACGGTTGTGGTCACCGGCGCGATGACCGGCGCACTGGAGAAACTCAGCCGCAACCAGATGAACGAACTGATCGAACGCGCCGGCGGCCGCTCCTCCTCCAGCGTCTCCAAGAAGACCACCCTGGTCGTGGCCGGGGAGGGCGCGGGATCCAAGCGGGCCAAGGCCGAAGACCTCGGCATCCGCCTGGCCACCCCGGAGGAATTCGCCGCCCTGGTCGCCGACTTCACGAACTGACCAGTACGACGGGTGTGCCGCAGCTCACCGCGACGAAGACAGTGAGCGGGAACACCGCACCACGGTGGACCGTTCATGTGTATGTGGCTGGTGGAGGGGACAGTGTCCCCGGGCCTCACCTTCCGCCCATGGGGACGATCGTTCGGCTGAAGCCCCATGGAGCACCCCGCCGAGAGGCGACCGCCCTCCGCACGCCACCGCCCTACGGCCCCGGCTGGTCTCCCCCGTCCAGCCGGGGCCTTCACGCGCCGGCCGCCGGCGTGGGCGGCCGGCTGTCATCCCTGGTGCTGCGAGACCGACTTGACGGGACGGCGGCCGCAGGGTGCGACGGGCGGCAGTGGCCGATTCACAGACCCGGGGCACGACTCGCGCTGCGCCCGCACCTCGGGACGGCCCCGACGAAGCTTCTTCTCACCGAGTCCAGCGCCTTTCGCTACCCAGCATCGAGACGGCGCGCTGGGGCTCCTGGGTCAGGAGACGATGCCCTCCCGGTCCGCGCCGGTGTCCGCGGTCCTCCGGGTGGCCGGTCACTCCGTCCGGGCGCAACACGGGGAGACGAGCCCGCCGCAGGCGGAGCCGTCACTCGTCGTTCACCCACCGCATGAGCCGTTGCAGCGGGTAGAAGCCGTCGTGGGAGAGGCCCGGTGGCATGCCGCCCGCCCTGCCGAGGGAGACCACGCGTTGTACGCCGGCGCAGGCGAGGACGTCGCGCAGTTCCGCCGTGCGGGTGTCGGGGTACACGCCGACCGTCTGGGTGGCGACCCCGGCATGGGTGACGGCGTCGGACAGGGCGGCGACCGGGACGACGTCCACGATCTTCCCGTCGGGGTGGAAGTCCACGGGTTCCGGTGAGCGGATGACCAGGCCCTGGCCGTCGTAGCCGCCCCACACCCGGTACTCGGGTTCCATGGACCGCAGGACGTCGATCTCCTCGCGCAGTTCCGCGACGACCCGTGGGCCGCCGGCCGAGCTGAACTCCCGCGCCACGCCCAGGCGTTCGCACAGCAGGGCGGCATAGCGGTCGGCGTCGTCCCAGGAGCCCTCGACGAACTGGAAGCGGCTGGCCACGCAGGCCTGCTGGTTGAAGAAGGTGGCGTCGGCGGCGCCCGCGTCCGCCGCCCGGGCAAGGCTCTCCTCGGACGCGAAGGCCTCGCGGCCGATCATCGAGATGGAGGTCTTGGGGTCGAAGGAGACGAGCTCGAAGCCCGGGCCGACGTACTTCAGCGCGCTGCGGATGGTGGACTCGCCGCCCCAGGCGACCAGCTTGTCGAAGAACTGCGGGCGGAACAGCACGCTCTCCACCGCCTCGTCGCCGCCGCGCCAGTACACCGCGGAGAACGACCGCACCACCGGGTGCCCGGGGGCGACCGCGGCCATGGTGCGCAGGATCGCGGTCGCGGTGAACAGGTCGTTCGAGGGCAGTTTCAGGAGGTTGACGCCCTTGGTGAGCGCGCCGCGCACGACGGACATCGCCGCGACTCCGGGTGCGTTGCCCGCGATGATGTGCACCAGGCGGGGCGGGAACGCGCGGGTGGCCGCGATCCGGTCGTCGGGCAGGCGTACCTCGCGCCAGCCGTCGAGGACGTCCGCACCGCCGAGTTCGTGGTCGATCTGGGCGTACAGGCCGGGGCGTTGGAAGCTGCGCCACAGCACGGCGTAGGCGCGCTCCAGCACCTCCGCGGGCAGTGGGCTGACCGGGACCATCCGCTCCAGGGCCTCGGCGAGCAGGCCTGCGCGGTCCGCCTTGAGCGCCTCGCCGGTCTCCACCAGCAGGTCGACGATCTCCGCCACGGGCACGTCGAAAGCGGGGCCGGGTTCGGTGCGCGGCCACACGAGGCGGTCCAGGTCGAGGGCCGGCGCGGTGAACCGGACGAGGTCGACGGGGGTGCTCCGGTCGGCCTCGCCCCGGACCAGGTGGACGACGGTCACGGGGGCGGCCGCGGTGCCGTCGAGTGTCGTACCGCTCATCAGTGGATCATCCCCCGCACATAGGAGTCGAGTGTCGCGGCGCAGGTGATCTTGTCGTCGCCGCCGAGGTCGCCGTAGCGCCGGATGTCGGGCAGGACCGCCGGTCCCGGGCGGCCGCAGGCGCACGGCGAGAAGTCCACGAAGACCCGGTCGCCGCTGATCAGTCCGCCCCAGCGGCCTTCGAGGGAGATGTCGAGGAAGGCGAACCGTCCCTCGACTACGCCGTGTTCGGGATTGAGCAGCTTTTCGCCGGGCTCGTCGAGCACCAAGGGGGTCACCCAGGGCGGCACGTGGTAGTTGCCCTGCTCACAGGCGAGGCAGGAGCCCTGGAGCTCGGTCATGCCGTAGCTGCGGACGCGGCGGACACCGTCGTAGAAGGCGGTGAGTTGCTGCTGGTAGTCGTCGGGCAGGGCGCGGCCCTTGTTGCCGCCGCCGCTGAGCACCAGCGTGTCCGGGTGCAGGCTGCCGTCGGGCACGCCGCGGGCGCGCAGGGCCTGGATGAGGGTGAACTGCTGGTTGTTCATGCCGGCGATCAGCAGGGGTTCGTCGCGGTGGGCGGCGATGTCGTCGACGATCTGGGCCATGGCCGCGCCGAGTTCCCCCTCGCGGGACTCGGAGACGGTCTCGAAGGAGCTGATCTCCTGTGGAGTGGCGGCACCCTCGGCGATCCGGCGGCGCAGCAGGGCGCTGCTCATCAGTTCGGACACCCGCATCGGGTCCTCGGTGAGCAGCCGGGTCTCACCGGGCTGCGCGAAGACCTCGGCGTGCCAGCGGAAGCCGTCGATGGAGCGCATCGGGCCGCTCGCCGGTGCGAGCAGATAGCCGCGGCGGGTGGGTTTGGCCGGCAGGGGGTCGGGCCAGCAGGTGAGGTGCTCCAGGATGTCGTGCAGGAAACTCAGGTCACTGGCGTCGCAGTTGAGGAAGGAGACCTTCCCGGAGGTGCCGCTGGTGATGTACGGGCGGTGGCCGACGGCGGTGATGCGGTCGGTCCACTCGTCGATGTCACGGACGCCGTCCATGTCGACGTCGCCGGGTTCGACCGCGGACACGGTGGTGTACCAGCGCAGGAGCCGGTCCCAGCGGCCCGCGGTGATGAGGGAGACGGGGTAGGACTTGTAGCTGGTGTGCGAGAAGAGCAGCGGCACCAGGTCGTCGAGGCCGGTGACCTCGTCGACGCCGGTCTCCGCCGCCCGGGTGCGTAGCAGTGGAACCCGCTCGCGGTGGGCGGTGAAGGTCTCCCGGGCGGCCTCCAGCTGCAACTCCCTCAGTTCGTCGGCCGGTTGGTCGAAGGTGTCGCCGGAAAGGACGCGGGATCGGATCTGCTCGCGTGCGCCTGGCACAGCGTTCACCTCAATCGGTTGCGTACGTGGTCTTTTCCGCTGTGGCTTGCGCGAGGTACGACGACTCGATCGCGTCGAGGTTGCCGCGCAGTTCTGCCGGGGTGCCGGTCATGGTGACGCGGCCGCGGTGCAGGACGTACACGCGGTCGGCGACGTCCAGGACCTTGCGCACGTGCTGTTCGACCAGCAGTGCGCCGAGGCCGCGGTCGGCCGCCTCGCGCACCGCGCGCAGGAGGCGGTCGACCACCAACGGGGCGAGGCCGAGGGAGAGTTCGTCCGCGAGGAGCAGCTTGGGCGCGCGGCACAGGGCGCGGGCCAGCGACAGCATCTGCTGCTCGCCGCCGGACAGCATGCCCGCGCCGGTGCCGAGGCGCTTTTCGAGCTCCGGGAAGAGTTCCAGCGCCTGTTGGGACCTCACCCGGCCGACCCGCAGGTTGTCCGCGGTGTCGAGCCGGGTGAAGACTGCCCGCTCACCGACGTACGCCAGGCCCTGGCGGGCGCGGCGGTGCGGCGGTGTCCGGCCGGGTTCGCCCAGCCAGCGCACCTCGCCGCCCATCGGAGCGAGGCTGCCGGAGAGCGCCCGGAGGATCGTGGTCTTGCCCGCGCCGTTGGGGCCGAGCAGGGCGACGACCTCGCCGGGCCCGACCTCCAGGTCGAGGTCGCGGACGACGGGCCGGCTGCCGTATCCGGCGGACAGGGAGCGTGCTTCGATCAAGGGTGCGTCGGTGTCCGGCACGGGCCTGCTCCTCAGCTGGACGGCAGGGCCGTCAGGACCTTGCGGACGTCGACGAAGGTCGATCCGGGCTTGGCCCACTCGATCTTCGCGTCGCGGATGGTCAGTTCGGTGGCGGTGGTGTTGTGGATGCGGTCGAGGCCCTTGATCGGCAGGGCCGTGGACGCCTTCCAGCTGAGCGGCGGGGTCAGTCCGCCGGTGTCGATGCCCGGGCTGGTGTCGAGCTCCTGCACGAGGGCCTTCGCGGTGATCGTCGGGAGCTTCTTGGCGGCCTCGGTGAAGACCTTGAAGGCCACCCAGGTCGTCTCGTTGGCGCCGTTGCTGGTGTCGATGTCCTTGTCGCCCTTGGTGGCCGCGAGGAAGTCCTTCCAGGCTGCGTCGGAGGTCGGCGGGAAGTAGCCGGTGATCGCGGCGCCCTCCAGCGGGCCGCCGGCTCCGCCGGTGCTCTCGGCGAGCTGCGGGGTCAGGTTGCCGACGACGCTGCCGAGCTTCGTCTTTGCGCCCGACTGCACGTAGGACTTCACGAACAGGCCCGAGGCTGTGCCCATGATGACGCTCACGCAGTCGCTTCCCTTGGTCGCGGCGGCGACCTGCGGGGCGAGGTCGGTGGCGGTGAGCGGCACCTTGATGTCCTTGGGCGCCGCGCCTCCGGCGGAGAGCGCTCCGACGGTGAGGAACTGCGAGACGACGGCGGCGGCGGCCACGTCGTAGCGCACGCCGGAGATCTTCTTGCAGCCGTTCTGCACCAGTTGCCGGCCGTGGGCCGCGAAGACCACCGGGGTGCCGCCGTTGACCGGGAACGACAGCGGGTTGGAGAACTCGGCCGCCGAGACTCCGGTGCCGCCGAGGTACGGGATGCCGGCCTTCTGCAGGATGGGCATGTAGCGATCACCGGCGAGGCTGTAGGAGCCCACCACCGCGACCACCTTCTCGGCGACCGCCTGCTGGGCGCACTTCTCGGCCTCGTCGGGGTTGTTCTTCTCGTTGCAGGTGAGCACCTTCAGCGGGGCGCCCTTGATCCCGCCGTTGGCGTTGATCCACTTCTCGTAGGCCTGGGCGGTGAGCCGGACTCCGGGCTGGGCGCTGCCCTGGGTTTCCTCCGGCGTCCAGACCATCACCTTGACCGGTGTGCCCTTCAGGGCGGAGGTCTCCTCCTTGGAACTGCCGGCCGCCTCTCCCCCGCAGCCGGCGGCGAGCAGGGCTCCGGTCACCGCGAGGGCGCTCGCTGCGGCGGTTCTGCGTCGGCGTGAGTGGTACATGGTTCCTCCGCTGTGCTCGTCGTCGAGATGCCGAACAGCATGGGGTGCGTTTTGTGGTTAGTGAAGTACTCTCGGCACAATTATTTAAATGAATGTGCTGTCTCGCTCCTGCCCTCGGGAGGTTCCTCGATGGACGACGTCCTGCGTTTCGCCCTGCTCGGCCTCGGTCTCGGCGCCCTCTACGCGCTCACCGCGCACGGCATCGTGCTGGTCTACCGGGGCTCCGGCGTCCTGAACTTCGCGCACGGCGCGATCGGAATGGCCGGGGCCTATGTCCAGTGGGAGCTCGCGACCCAGCATGGCGTGCCGTACTGGCCCGCCACCGCGTGCGGCGTGCTCACCTCGGCGGTCCTTGGCGTGCTCACCCACCTGCTGGTGCTCCGCCCGCTGCGCAAAGCGTCCTCGCTGGCCCGCCTGGTCGGCACCCTGGCGGTCTTCATCGTGGTCACCGCGATCGCCGTCAAGCGCTACGGCGACAGCCTGGAGCTGGTGCCGGGCAAGCTGCCCACCAAGCTGCTGACGATCGCCGGGGCGACGGTCTCCGAGGACCGCGTCTGGCTGATCGGCATCGCGGTCGCCGTGACCGTGCTCCTCCATCTCCTCTACAAGCGCACCCTGTTCGGCCTGGGCACCAGCGCGGTCGCGGAGAACGAGGGCGCGGCCGCCTCGCTCGGCTGGTCCCCGGACCTGATCGCCACCGGCAACTGGGCGCTGGGGTCGGCGCTCGCGGGGCTGACGGGCATCCTGATCGTCCCGGTCATCGGTCTGTCCGTGACCGGGCTGACCACCCTCCTGCTCAGCGCCCTGGCCGCCGCCCTGGTCGGCAGGTTCTCCTCGTTCCCCGTCACACTGGCCGGTGGCCTGGTCATCGGCGTCGTGCAGTCCGAACTGACCCGCTTCGGCTCCGACGTCACCGGGCTCGCCGCCTCGGTCCCCTTCCTCTTCATCGCGCTGGTGCTGGTCGCACGCGGCCGTGCGCTGCCACTGCGCGGCACGGTCCTGGACCGGCTGCCCGGTCTGGGCACCGGGAGGGTGCGCCCCCTGCCCTTGGCGCTCGCCGTCGTGGCCGGGCTGGCGCTGGTCAGCCTGGCGACACCGCTGTGGGCCGACGCGATCACCACCACTCTGGTGCTGTCGCTGATCATCCTGTCGATCGTCGTGGTCACCGGATACGCGGGACAGGTCTCCCTCGCGGCCTACGCACTGGCCGGGACCGGCGCCTTCCTCGCCGGGCACGCGGCGGCCGACTGGGGTTGGCCGTTCGAACTCGCCCTGCTGGCCGGGGTGTTGGGTACCGTGCCGATCGGCTTGCTCTTCGCACTCCCGGCCGTCCGCACCCGCGGCGTCAATCTCGCGATCATCACCCTCGGCCTCGGCACCACCCTGGAGGCGATGGTCTTCCAGAACACCGACCTGTCGACGACCCCGGGCAGCGACGGCATCGCGGTCGGCAAGCAGACACTCTTCGGGATCAGCATCTCCGGCGTCGACCATCCGCAGCGGTACGCCGCCGTGGTGCTCGTGCTGTTCGTCGCCGCCACGCTCGTGGTCGCCAACGTGCGGCGCGGCCGGACCGGCCGCCGGCTGATCGCCGTACGGGCGAACGAGCGGGCCGCCGCCGCCCTCGGCATCGACGTCCGCGCCGCCAAGCTCTACGCCTTCGGCCTGTCCGCGGCCATCGCCGCGCTCGCCGGAGTGCTCACCGGCTTCCGCTCGACCTCGGTCGTCCTGTCCGACTTCGCGAGCTTCGGCTCCATCACCGCGCTCGGCCTCGCGGTCATCGGCGGGGTCGGCTTCCTCGCCGGTCCGCTGTTCGGCGCGACCTTCGCCGCGGGCACGGTGGGCGCCCGGTTCGGGGACCTCGTGCTGCCCGGGCTCAGCGCGTGGATGCCGCTGATCGGCGGGATCATCCTGGTGCTGACGCTGGTGGGCAACCAGGACGGCATCGGCAAGGGCCTCGGCACACGGGCGGCGGGGAGCCGACTCAAGCTGCCTTCGAAGCGCCCTGCGACCGTCCCCAAGGACGAGCCGCCGGCCTCCCCGACCGTGACCCGTGCCGCCCCGCTCCACCTCCAGGTACGGGACCTCACCGTCCGCTACGGCGGTGTCGTCGCCGTCGACGGGCTCTCCCTGGACGTCGGACCGGGCCAGGTCGTGGGGCTCATCGGTCCCAACGGCGCCGGCAAGACCTCCGCCATCGACGCGGTCACCGGCTTCACCCGGGCCGCGTCGGGCAGTGTGCGCCTCGGCGACCGGGACGCGACCCGGCTGCCGGTCCACCGGCGGGCCGCCGCCGGTCTGAGCCGGTCCTTCCAGTCCCTGGAACTGTTCGAGGACATGACCGTCCTGGACAACCTGTACGCGGCCTGCGACCGGCCCGGCCGCTGGGCGTACCTCACGGACCTGATCCGTCCCGGCAGCCGCCCGCTGCCCGCCCATGTGCTCGTCGCGGTACGGGAGTTCGGGCTCCAGGACAGTCTGGACCAGCCGGTGGACGACCTGTCGTACGGAGAGCGCCGACTGCTGGCCATCGCTCGCGCGGTGGCGGCCTCGCCGTCCGTACTGCTCCTCGACGAACCGGCGGCGGGCCTCTCGGACGACGAGACCAGGGAACTGGCCCACCTGGTACGGCGGCTCGCCGAGGACTGGGGCATGGGCGTGCTGCTCGTCGAGCACGACGTCGACATGGTGATGAGCGTCTGCGACCAGGTCGTGGTCCTGGACTTCGGCCGCCGGATCTGCGCGGGTACGCCGGAGGAGGTACGGCGCGATCCGGCGGTGCGGGCGGCCTACCTGGGCGACCTGGAGCCGGAGACGCTGGTCTGAGCGCCCCGTCCCGGGCGACGCCGAGAACCGGAGGCGCTGATCTCAGCGCCTCCGGTGGCAGCAGCAGGGGCCGTGTCAGGCGTCGCGCAGATCCGCGACGTACGGCTGATGGGACAGCAGGCCGCCGTCCACGCGAAGAGTGTGCCCGGTGATGAAGACCGACTCGTCGGAGGCGAGGAAGACGACCGCCGACGCGACGTCCTCCGGGCGTCCCAGGCGCGGCGTGAGGTGATGGCGCAGCATCGCCTCGCGGATCGCCCCGTGCGCCGAACCGGAGCTGGCCGGCGTGACGATGAAGCCGGGCGCGATGGCGTTGCAGCGCACGCCCTGCTTGCCGTACTGGGTGGCGACGTACTGCGTGAGGTTGATGAGGGCGGCCTTGGAGGCGCCGTACGCCGGGTTGCGCAGGTCGCCCGAAAGCCCGGCCCCTGACGAGGTGTTGATGATGGAGCCGCCGCCGCGCGCGATCATGTGCGGGACGGCGGCCTGGACGGCGACCATGGTCCCGCGCAGGTTGATGCGCATCGTGTCGTCCCAGACCGCCGGGTCGGCCTCCGCGACGGCGAGGTCCTGACGTGCGGCCAGGTGGGTGGCCGCCGCGTTGTTGTGCAGGACGTCGAGACCGCCGTACGTCTCGACCGCGGCGGCCACCATGGCCCGTGCGCTCTCGATGTCGCCGAGATCGACCGGGACGGCCGTCGCGGAGCCGCCGGCGGCGCGGATCTCCTCCGTCACCGCCTTGGCGCCGTCGAGGTTCAGGTCGGCGACCACCGTGTGCGCGCCCTCGGCAGCCAGGCGGCGAGCAGTGGCCGCGCCGATGCCGGACGCGGCCCCGGTGACTACGGCGATCTTGTCCTGGAGTCGCGTCATCGCGAACCGCCCGTTCTACTCGGTGAGTTGACTGCCGACGACCGACACGAACGAGACGCACTCGCCGGGTCCGCCGCCGAGGTTGTGGGTCAGGGCGAGCGAGCGCCCTTCGGCCACGGACTTCACCGTCCGCTCGGCCGGTGCCTCGCCGCGCAGCTGGAGCCAGGCCTCGAACATCATGCGCAGTCCTGAGGCGCCGATGGGGTGGCCGAAGGCCTTCAGGCCGCCGTCCGGGTTGACCGGCAGCGAGCCGTCCAGGTCGAACGCCCCGCTGGCCACGTCCTTCCACCCCTGACCGCGCGCGGAGAAGCCCAGGTCCTCCATCAGCACCAACTCCGTGGGCGTGAAGCAGTCGTGGACCTCGGCGAGCGCGAGCTCGGAGCGCGGGTCGGTGATGCCCGCCTGCCGGTAGGCCTCCTGTGCGGAGGCGACGACCTCGGGGAAGGTGGTGAAGTCGTACTCCGGGTCGAGGAGCCCGTCCGCCGGACCGGCGACGAAGGACAGCGCCTTCACGAAGATCGGCTTGTCGGTGTACTTGTAGGCGTCCTCGGCGCGCACCACGATCGCCGCCGCCGAACCGTCCGAGACGCCCGAGCAGTCGAACACGCCCAGCATGCCCGCGACGATCGGGGCCGACCGGATGCGCTCCAGCGGCACCTCCTTGCGGAACTGCGCGCGCGGGTTGCGGGCCCCGTTGACGTGGTTCTTCCAGGCGATGCGGGTGATGACGTCCTTCATCTCCTCCCCTGCCAGGCCGTACTTGGCGGCGTAGGCGGGGGCCAGGAGGGAGAAGTTGGCCGGGGCGGTGATCTCCCCGCGGCTGTCGTCGCCCGCGCCCGGGATGGCCGTACCGGACAGTCCGGACATGCCCGAGTCCTTGAGCTTCTCCACGCCGACGGCCATCGCCACGTCGTACGCCCCCGAAGCGACGGCGTAGCAGGCGTTGCGCAGGGCCTCGGAGCCGGTCGCGCACATGTTCTCGACGCGGGTGACCGGCTTGTGGGGCAGGTGGAGCGCCCGGCTCAGGGTCAGCCCGGACACGCCGGACGCCTGGGTGCCGAACCAGTAGGCGTCGATGTCGTCGAGGGTGATACCGGCCGAGGTGACGGCCTCGCCGACGGCGTCGATCAGCAGGTCGTCCGCCGAGCGGGTCCAGTGCTCGCCGAAGGGCGTGCAGCCCATGCCGACGATCGCGACCCGGTCCCGTATTCCGTGCGAGCCCATCAGTGTGTCCCCTCGGTCTCGCCCGTGCGCACCGGCCGGGCCTTCCAGAAGTAGTTGTGGACGCCGGACGCCGTGACGGTGCGCCGGAACGTCATCTCGATCCTGGCCCCGATGGCGGCGTCGGCCTCGGTGGCGTCGGTCAGCTGGCAGCGGAACCGGCCGCCGCCGTCGTAGTCGACGACCACGACGAGCATCGGCGGACTCGGCGTGGCCGCCAGGCGGTCGACGGTGAACGTGGCGACCGTGCCGCGCACGTCCGCCATCGGCTCGTCGGTCATGGCGTCGACGCTCCGGCAGGAGGTGCACACCCGGTCCGGTGGCAGATGCCGGGTGGCGCACTTCTCGCAACGGGACGCCACGAAGCCGTACTTCCAGCCGGTACGGCGGTGTGCGGGCGGCGCGTACGGCGGCTCGGGGTCCGGCCGGCGGGGCGGTTCGCGGTCGAGCAGGCCGCGCCAGGACAGGTAGGTGGCGTACGGCATCGGTGCGCTGCCTGCGGCGATCTGGGCGGCGACCGGGCGGGCCGCGCGGTGGGCGGGGAGCGCGTCGGTGGTGCGCAGCAGGAGGACTCCGGCGCCGTCGCCGAGCACGGCGAGGGCGATGGTCTCGCCGGGCCGGGCCCGGTCCAGGACGTCGGCGAGGAGCAGTCCGGGCTGCGCGGTGCCGGCGTTGCCGATCGCCCCGGTGAGGTCCGGGGTCACCGCCTCGGGACGGACACCGGCTGTGCGCCGGACCGCCGCGCACGCACGCGCGTGCAGACCGGCGACCACGAAGTGGTCGATCGCGCCGATGTCGAGCGCCGCGTGGTCGAGGGCCGCGGTGAGCGCCTTGTCCGCGAGGGACACGTAGATCTCCTCGGCGAAGCGCTCCTCCCAGACCCGGGAGACGGGCGCGCCGGGCAGCCGCCAGCGGTCGAGGAGTTCGTCGCTGACCGTGTCGTGGGCGAGCAACTCCGCGATGACGGGGGCCCCGTTGCGGTGTCCGCCGAAGACGAACGCCGCCGCGCCGTCGCCGCCCGCGACCTCGTCGGTGCCGCCGGGCAAACCGGTACGCAGGTCCGACAGGACCGTCACGGTCGGCACCGGGGACCGGGCGGCGGTGACCAGGGCGCCGAGGCCGGAGCGCACGGAGCCGGCCATGTCGGCGGCGAGCACGTGCGGGTCGAGGCCGAGTGCGGCGTGCACGGCGGCCGCGTTGGTCTTGTCGAGGTAGGCGGGCGCGGCGGTGGCGAGGAAGAGCTGGCTGACGCGGGCACGCAGGCCGTCACGGGCCAGGGCACCGCGGGCCGCTTCGACGGCCATGGACGTGGTGTCCTCGTCGTAGCCCGCGACCGCACGGGTTCCCTTGCCTCCCTTGCCGCCCAGGGCGGCTGCGACATCCGTCCTCGCGAGGCGGTGGTACGGCACGTAGGCGCCGTACGCGATCAGTCCGGCCATGTCAGCGTCCTCCATGAGCGTGGGTTGCGTGGGTCGGCCGTTCGAAGACCGCGGCCAGGCCCTGGCCCCCGCCGAGGCACATGGTCTCCAGGCCGTAGCGGGCCTGGCGGCGGTCGAGTTCGCGCAGCAGGGTGGCGAGGATGCGGCCGCCGGTGGCGCCGACGGGGTGGCCCAGCGAGATGCCGGAGCCGTTGACGTTGAACCGCTCGAAGTCGGTCTCGGTCAGGCCCCATTCACGCGTGCAGGCCAGTACCTGGGCGGCGAAGGCCTCGTTGAGTTCGATCAGGTCGATGTCGGCGAGCTTCAGTCCGGCTCGCTCCAGGGCCCGCGCGGTGGCGGGTACCGGGCCGATGCCCATCGTCTCGGGTGGCACGCCGACGACGGCCCAGGAGACCAGACGGCCGAGCGGGCGCAGTCCGAGTTCGGCGGCGCGCTCGGGGTGGGTCACGACGCACAGCGCGGCGCCATCGTTCTGGCCGCTGGCGTTGCCCGCGGTGACGGTGGCCTCCGGGTCCTGGCGGCCGAGCACGGGACGCAGCGTCGCGAGCTTCTCCAACGAGGAGTCGGGGCGCGGGTGTTCGTCGGTGTCGACGACCGTCACACCCTTCCGGGACCGTACGGCGACGGGCACGATCTCGTCGGCGAACCGGCCCTCCCGCTGGGCCGCGACGGCCTTCTCGTGGGAGCGCAGGGCCAGTTGGTCCTGTTCCTCGCGAGGGATGGCGTACTCGCGGCGAAGGTTCTCGGCGGTCTCCAACATGCCCCCGGGGACGGGGTGGTTGACCCCTCCTGACGTGACGCGCCCACGCGCCAGCCGGTCGTGCAGGGTGGTGCCGGCCCCGCGCACACCCCAGCGCACACCGGTCGTGTAGAACTCGGCCTGGCTCATGGACTCGACGCCCCCGGCCAGCACGAGGTCGCTCGCACCGGTCTGCACCTGCATCGCCGCGGTGATGATCGCCTGCAGTCCGGAGCCGCAGCGGCGGTCGATCTGCAGTCCCGGCACCTCCACGGGCAGACCGGCGTCCAGGGCGGCCACGCGGCCGATGGCCGGGGCCTCGCCGTTGGGGTAGCACTGCCCGAGCAGGACGTCGTCCACGGCCGCGGGCCGTATGGCGGTGCGTTCCAGTACGGCGCGTACGACCGTGGCGGCGAGCTCGGCCGCCGTCACGTCGCGGAGAGCGCCGCCGTAGCCGCCGACGGGGGTACGCACGGGTTCGCAGATCACCGCGTCACGCAGGAGGGCGGGCATCAGCTCTTGCCTTTCATGAGGGGTCACATGTACCGGCCGCCGGTGACCTCGACCACGGCTCCGGTGACGTAGCTCGCCAGGTCGGAGGCGAGGAACAGGACGACCTGGGCCACCTCGGCGGGCTCTCCGGCACGTCCCATGGGGATCTCGGCGAGCTTCGCGTCCCAGGCGGCCTCGGGCATCGCCTCGGTCATGGCGGTACGGATCAGGCCCGGCTGGACGGCGTTGACGCGGATGCCCGCTTTCGCGAGTTCCTTGGCGGAGGCCTTGGTGAGGCCGACGAGTCCCGCCTTGGCCGCGCTGTAGTTGGTCTGGCCGAAGTTGCCGACCTTGCCGGCAATGGAGGAGATGTTGACGATGCTGCCGCCCCGGCCGTGCGCGCGCATCGCCTCCGCGGCGTACCGGGTGCCGTTCCAGGCACCGGTCAGATGCACGTCGACCACGGCGCGGAAGTCGGCGAGAGCCATCTTGCGCAGGGTCGCGTCCCGGGTGATCCCGGCGTTGTTGACCATCACGCCGACCGGTCCGAAACTGTCGGCGCAGTGGGCGACGAGGGCGGCGACCTCGTCCTCGTCGGTGACGTCACAGCGCAGCGAGGTGGCTGCCACACCGTTCTTGGCCAGGCGTTCGGCGGCCTCCGCCGCCGCGTCCTCGTTGATGTCCCCCAGGACGACGGACGCCCCCTCTGCACCGAGGACCCCGGCGATCTCGAACCCGATGCCCTGTGCGCCGCCGGTGATCACCGCGTTCCGGCCGTCCAGCAGTCCCATGTCAGCCCGCCCTGGCTCGACGCTATTCCTCTTAAATAGATAACCTATTATGCTGAAACAATCAATACAGCGACGGAGCGACGGAGCTGTGCGCCCGGGACCGGACGAGGAGAGTACGCAGGTGGACATCAGCTATCCCCCCGAGACCGAGGCGTTCCGCACCGAGGTCAGGGCGTTCCTCGCCGAGACTCTGCCGCCGGGCTGGAACGGGATCGGCGCCCTCGACGAGGAGGCGGCCTGGGCCTTCGCCCGGGACTGGCGCCGGCTGCTCGCGGAGCGCCGCTACCTCTCGCTGACCTGGCCCGAACAGTGCGACGGCCGGGGCCTGACCAAGCTCCACCAGGTGGTGCTGATGGAGGAACTCGCGCTGGCCGGTGTGCCGTTCGGGCTGCCGCAGGACACCTTCGGCGTGAAGATGCTGGCCAACACGCTGCTGCGCTGGGGCACGGACGAGCAGAAGGCCCACTTCCTCCCTCGCATCCTCAGCGGCGAGGACACCTGGTGCCAGGGGTACTCGGAGCCGGACGCGGGCTCGGACCTCGCCTCCCTGCGGACACGCGCGGTGCGCGACGGCGAGGAACGGGTGATCGACGGCCAGAAGGTGTGGACCTCCGGCGCCCATCACAGCGACTGGATCTTCGTCCTGGCCCGCACGAACCCGGACGCCCCCAAGCACCGCGGCATCTCCTTCCTCCTCGTCCCGCTCGACCAGCCCGGCGTGGAGGTGCGGCCGTTCCGCATGATGAGCGGGCAGCTGCACTTCAACGAGGTCTTCTTCCAGGGCGCCCGCACGCGCGCGGATCTGATCGTCGGCGGCGTCGACAACGGCTGGACGGTCGCCCAGAGCCTGCTCGGCGTGGAGCGCGGCGAGGAGGCCGCGACCAACCCGATCCTCTTCAAGGCGGAGGTGGAACGCCTCGTCGAGCTGGCCCGGCTGTACGGCAAGGACCAGGACCCGGTGATCCGGCAGCGCATCGCCTGGTGCTGGTCCAAGGTCGAGATCATGCGCTACCTCGGCTACCGGATCCTCACCGGTTGGCTCAAGGGCGCCGAGCCGGGCCCCGAGTCGTCGATCGCCAAGCTGTACTGGAGCGAGTACCACACCAAGGTCACCGATCTCGCGATGGACATCATGGGCCTGCACGGCCAGGTGCCGGTCGGCCGCCCGCCCCTGCGCACCTACCGCACCGACGACCCCGGCGCCGCGAACTCCTCGGCGTCCTGGTCGACGACCTACCTCATCGCCCGCTCGGGCACCCTCTACGCGGGGACCTCCCAGGTGCAGCGGAACATCCTGGCGGAGAAGGTGCTGGGACTACCGCGGGAGCCGAGGGCGGCGGCGGGTTAGCACGCGGTCGGGGGCTGTGCCGGTTGCTGCGGCGGACCGCGTCGGGGGCGGGGCAGGCGGGGTCTGATGGGGCGCGTCGCAGGCGGGCAAGCGGCGCCCGGTGGGCACGCCGCAGCCGGGACGAGCGGGGCCTGATGGGGCGCGTCACGGGCGCGGCAAGCGGCGCCCGGTGCGCCACCGCGGCCGGGACGAGCGGGGCCTGATGGGTCACGCCACGGGCGCGGCAAACGGCACCCAGTGAGCCACGCCGCAGCCGGGACCACCGGAGCCCGATGGGCCACGCGCGACAGGCGCGGCAAACGGCACCCAGCGGGCCACACCGCAGACGAGGCAACGACGCCCGCTGGGGCACACCGCAAGCGTGACGACGACACCCTGTGGACCACGCCGCAGCCGGGACCAGCGGGGCCTGATGGGGCGCGCCGCGGGCGCGGCAAGCGGCGCCTGGTGGGCCACATCGCGGGCCGGGACGAACGGGGTCTGATGGGCCACGCCACGGGCACGGCAAACGGCAGGTGAGCCACACCGCAGACGGGACCACCGGAGCCCGATGGGGCGCGCCGCGGGCATGGCAAACGGCGCCCAGTGAGCCACACCGCAGACGGGACGAGCGGAACCTGATGGGCCACGCCACGGGCGCAGCAAACGGCGCCCAGTGGGCTACGCCGCAGCGGGGGCAACAACGCACACTGGGGCACATCGCAAGCGCGCGACGACCCCTGGTGGACCACGCCGCGGGCGGGACCACCAACACCCGGTCGGCCACATCGCAGACCGGACAACCGACACCCGCAGCGCCACCTCACAGACGCGCCAACCAACACCCGCACGGCCACCTCACAGACGCGCCAACCAACACCCCCAGGGCCGCATCGCAGCCGGGACAAGCGGAGTCCGGCGGGTCGGATCGTCATGCCCGTTGGGCCCCCGGCCGCAGTGGGTCTATCGTCGGGATCCTGGGGCCAGGCGATGAAGGGCGGCCGGGAATGCCGCAGGACGAGGCCGTGATCGGCTGCACGGGGAAACTCCTCATCGGAACCCGCGGATCCGCGGGCCCCGGCGAGATCCTCGTGCGCGTCAGGGGCGGCTCGGAGACCTTTCTCGCCTGGTCCGAGGATCCCCTGCCCACCGGAGCGACCGTGCTCGTGATCGAGTCGCGTGGATGCCGCGCGGTCGGCGTCATCGAGTGGGCGGATCCATTGGACGCGCTCGGCGATCCCGCCGGCGCCGGCTGAGGAGTAACGATGTTCGGATACCGCGTTCCCGCTCCCGACGAGGCGATGTTGATCTCGGGCGGACGGCGGGGACTGGGGGGCGCGCCGTTCCGAGTGGTGACGGGGCACGGCAAGTTCGTGCTCCCGATCTTCCGCAAGACCCGGTTCCTCACCCTGTCGATGTGCGAGTCCGAGGTCACCGAGACCTGTGTGACCCGGCAGGGCATCGCGCTGCACGTCCGCGCGGTCATCGCCTTCAAGGTCGGCAACGACCACGAGAGCATCATCAACGCCGGCCAGCGGTTCCTCTCCGACCAGGACCAGATGTCGGTGCTCACCGGCCGGATCTTCGCCGGTCACCTGCGGGCCATCATCGGCTCGATGACCGTCGAGGAGATCGTCACCGAGCGGCAGAAGCTCGCCGCGGAGGTCCTGGACACCTCGAAGACCGAGATGGCGAAGATCGGCCTGATCGTGGACTCGCTGCAGATCCAGTCGATCGACGACGGCGACACCGGCTACATCGACGCGATGTCCGCACCGCACAAGGCGGCCATCCAGCGGCAGGCGCAGATCGCCCAGGCCCAGGCCACCCAGGCCTCGGTCGAGGCGGAGCAGGTGGCGGCCCGCAACCAGGCCGAGTACGCCCGTCAGACCGCCGTGGTCAAGGCGGAGTACTCGGCCGAGGTGGACCGTGCCCAGGCGCGGGCCGCGCAGGCCGGCCCGCTGGCGCAGGCCCACGCCCAGCAGGAGGTTCTCGACGCGCAGACCGAACTGGCCCTGCGGCAGGCGAAACTGCGCCAGCAGCAGCTGGTGGCCGAGATCGTGAAGCCCGCCGAGGCCGAGGCCGAACGGATCAGGGTGCTCGCCGCCGCCGAGGCGCAGCGCATGAAGATCCAGGCGGAGGCGGCGGCCTCCTACGACCGGGTCGCGCTCGACCGGATGCTCATCGACCAGCTCCCGCAGATCGTGAAGGAAGCGGCGGGCGGCCTCGCAGGCGCCAACGTCAACGTCCTCAACGGCGCCGACGGGCTCGGTGAGATCGCCGCCGGTCTGGTGTCGCAGGGCCTGACGATCCTCGACTCGGTCCGGCAGAACCTGGGCGGCCCGGACTCCTCCGACGACCGCCGTCGACCGGAGGGCAGCGACAACGGTCTGCTCCAGCTGCACTCACGCAAGGACGACAAGGCGGACGACGGCCCGGTCAACGTCGACTGACGGTTCCCTGTCGGGGGCACGGCGATGAGGCGGGGCGTATCGACCAATGCGCCCCGCCTCATCGCCCCCCCCTCGCTCGGCCCCCGGGCCTCTCCGAGTCAGCCGCCGGACACCCCCGGTCCCCGTTGCTCGAAAGTCCTGAGCGGCGGCACCGGACGCGGCCCGGTCCCCGGGACCCAGCCCATGTCCAGTTTGCGCAGTCCCACGCCGTCCGGCGCCCAGATGTGGCAGCTGTTCAGCACCCCCGCCGTGGAGCGCGGGCCCTGGGACCGCTCACCGGCGTACCGCAGGCCCGCGTTCGCCGAGATGGCCGCCTGCACCACCGCGGGGCCCAGGGCGCGGGCCAGCTCGTGCAGGTGCGAGCAGCCGGACACCCCGCGGAACCGCTCCTGGATGGCCCGGTTGTATCCGGCGGCGACACTGAGCCCGATCAGCGCGTCGAACACCGGGGTGATCAAGGGGCACTCGGCGTGCGGGAAGGTCCGCATGTCCGCGTCGGCGTGCACGACGACCATGTCGGCCAGGCGTACCCGCACGGCGAGCGCCATCCGGTGGACGACGCCGGCCGACGGCTCCGCCCAGGGGCGCACGTCGCTCAGTTCCGCCTCGACCGAGATCTCGTCGCCGCCTTCCGCGTACGCGGTGACGGTGATCGTGCGGCGGTGCAGCGGGAGTTCGGACCGGGTCACGACGACGCCTCCTGCGCGATCGCCGGGGCCACGGCCGGGGTCTCCCCCAGCCCCGCGAACTCCGGCGGCCGGCGCTCGATGAAGCTGCGTACGCCCTCTCGGTAGTCCGGGGCGCGTTTCGCCGTGGCGAGCAGGGCGGCAGCGTGGTCGCGGCTCTCCGTGAAGGTCCTCGCCTGGTCGTCGGCGAGCTGGCGCTTGATGAGGGACATCGCGTACGGGCTGGCCGAGCGGGCCAGTTCACTCGCGTAGGCGAGTGCCGCCGGGAGCAGGCCCTGCGGCTCGACCAGGCGGTTGACGAGGCCCATGGCCAGGGCTTCCGTCCCGTTGATCCGGCGCGAGGACAGCAGCAGGTCGGCGGCGTTGCCGTAGCCGACCAGCCGGGGCAGGATCCAGGACACGCCGTCCTCGGCCACCAGCCCGCGGGCGCTGAAGGCGGCCGCGAACTTGGCGTGCGGCACGGCGAACCGGACGTCGCACATCAGCGCCTGGTTGAACCCGATGCCGGCGCAGGCGCCGTTGACGGCCGCCACCACGGGCTTCGGGAAGGACATGGGCCGGGTGCGCGGGGGCAGCTGACCCGTCGGCCAGGGGCGGGCGCCCGAGGAGGCGGCGTCGAGGACGCTCATGTCCATGCCCGGGCAGAAGCTGCGCCCGGCGCCGGTGAGCACCACGGCCCGCACCCGTGGATCGTGCTCCGCCCGGTCGAACAGTTCGTTGTAGAGCAGCTCCATCTCCAGCGTCCAGGCGTTGTGCCGCTCGGGCCGGTTCAGGGTCAGCAGCATGACCCCGTCGTCGGTGAGATCGGTGAGGATCTCCGGGGCCGGGTTCTCGGTCATCGAGGTCACTCCCGCGGTATCCGTCGGCTGGACCGGCTTGGATCTGGCTTTATAGCTAGATGAATCATCTATATACCCAAGGACGTCCAGGGCGCCAGATCAGATCGTGCACGGAGAAGATCACCGGGGGCTTGACCTGGTACCCTCGATGCACTAAGACGATTCATTTAGCTATACGAGGAGCCCACCGTGGCCGAGGCAGCCCGCACCGCAGAATCGGCGACCGTCCCGGTCCCCGCCCGCAGTCGCGTCGGACGTCAGGTGCGGGTGCCGAAGACCGCCGAGCTGGTCGCCGCCCACCTGCGTCGCCAGATCGTACGGGGCGAGCTGAAGCCCGGCGACGCGCTGCCCCCGGAGTCGGGCCTGATGGAGCAGTTCGGCATCTCGCGGCCCACGCTGCGCGAGGCGTTCCGGGTGCTGGAGTCGGAGTCCCTGATCACGGTGCGCCGCGGCGCCCACGGCGGTGCCCGGGTGAGCGCTCCGGACTCGGACGTCGCCGCTCGCTTCGCCGGCCTGATCCTCGAGTACCGCGGCGCCACCCTCGGCGACATCTACCGCGCCGCGGCCCTCATCGAGCCGCCCTGCGCCCGCCAGCTCGCCACCAAGCACACGGACGACGACATCAAGCGGCTGCGTGACGCGGTGGCGGCCGAGAAGGCCGTCCTGGACGATCCGCTCGCCCTGGTCGACGCGCAGGACGCCTTCCACGCCCTGCTGGTCGAACTCACCGGCAACCAGACCCTGATCCTGCTGTGCGGCATGCTGCGCAACATCATCGACCGGGCCAACGCCTCGTACACGGCGGGCGCGGCCGACGCCGAAGCCCAGAAGACGCAGGCCCTCAAGGGACACCGGGCCCATGTGCGGATGGTCGGCCTGATCGAGTCCGGCAAGGCGGACGAGGCCGAAAAGCTGTGGCAGCGGCACATCTCCAGCGCGGACGACATCGTGAACTCCGCGGGACCCAAGACGGTGCTCGAACTCCTCGACTGACCGGCCCCACCCCCGCGGCGGACCCGCCTCCGTTCCCCCCTTGCGCTCTCTAATCAGTTAGATAATTATAGAAGGCGTACTGAATAGTTCCTGGGGCCCGGAGGCGACGCCATGGCCGAACAGCGCAAGCCCATCTTCGACTGCGACCAGCACATGTACGAGGAGCGGGACTCCTTCACCCGCTACCTTCCCAAGGAGTTCCTCGGTGCGGCCGTCGCCCCGGTGACCCTGCCGGACGGGCGGGAGGTGATCCTCGCCGGGGACCGCATCGTCGTATGCCTGGAACCGGAGTTCGGGCAGGTCTACCGTCCCGGTTCGCTCAAGGAGATGCTCAAGGCGATGGCCTCGGGCAACCCCGAGGAGACGTACCAGTTCGAGCCGATGCACGAGTCGTACCAGAACCGCGAGGCCCGGCTGCGGGTCATGGACGAGCAGGGTCTGGACCAGACGATCATCTACCCGGGCGGCTGGGCGCTGGTCGCCGAGGAATACGTGAAGGGCGTGGAGCCGCTCTATGCCAACTACCACTCCTTCAACCGGTACATGAACGAGGTCTGGGGCTTCAACCACCAGGGCCGCATCTACGCCCCCGCGCTGCTGTCACTGCGCGATCTGCCCAGCGCCGTCAAGGAGTTGGAGTACGTCCTCAACCAGGGCGCCCGCTTCATCCTGCTGCCCACCGGCCCCGTGTACGGCCGCTCGCCGGGCGACCCGTACTTCGACCCGTTCTGGAAGCTGGTCAACGAGGCCAAGGCGAGCGTCTGCTACCACATCAGCGAGTTCTACTACAACTCGCAGGTGGCACCCTCCTGGGGCTACGACCCGAACCCCATCCACTTCCAGATGTCGGCCTGGCAGTGGCAGAACACCTACGGCCAGCGGCCCGTCGAGGAGACGCTGTCCGCGCTGATCTTCGACAACCTCTTCGGCCGGTTCCCCGACATCAACGTCCTGGTGTCCGAGTTCGGCTCCGAGTGGGTGCCGCACTTCGTGCGCCACATGGACAAGAGCCGTGGCATGGGCCGCAACGGCCCCTGGATCGGCGGGCAGTTGGACGAGCGCCCCAGCCAGGTCTTCCGCAAGCACGTCCGCGTGGTGCCCTATCCGGAGGACGACATCGTGAACGTCGTCAAGCGCCTCGGCTACCACGAGTCCATCGTCATGGGCTCCGACTTCCCGCACGCGGAGGGCCTGGCCAATCCGGCGGACTTCCGCAAGCTCATCGCGGAACTCGACGAGTCGGCGCAGGACGACATCATGTTCAACAACGCCCAGCAGCTGATCAGCCGCTGAGCGACATGGTCGAGCGGGGAGCCCGGTACCGGAGTTGGGTACCGGGCTCAAGCCTGTCCGGGGTAGCGGCGCACCGCCTTTCCAGGCGTCGGCCGAGCCACATCGCACCCGCCCCTCCACGGACCGCCGCGGTCGGGCGATGTGTTACGCGCTCGGCCTTCTCGACGGCATCGCGTTCATCCCGGTGGTGGGGCCGCGACCATGGCACGCACCCCCGCCTTACGGGTCCGTGAGATCCGCCGCGAGATTCGCGATGTTGGTGAGCAGTGCCGTGCCGCGCCGGGAGTGGTCGTAGCCGGCGAGGGGGTAGCCGTTGCTCAGGCAGGCGAAGGACAGACCGGTCTCCGGGTCCATGAAGCCGAGTTGGTAGGCGGCTCCGGCGCTGCCGAAGAGGGCGGCCGAACCGGTGGACGGCAGGTTGCTGCCCGCGTCCGGTCCGGCCACGGTGACGAACAGGCCCATACTGGTACGGCGGTTGGAGCCGCCCCCGTAGATCTGCTCCCCGTGCGGGCGGTCCGTCAGCCGGATCCGGGTGCCCTCCGCCACGGCCTCCGGCTTCCACAGTCCCGAGTGTTCCAGCGCCTGGAAGTACAGGGCGACGTCGGCGGCCGTGGCGACCAGCGCGTGGCTGGGCTCCCCGCCCGCCAGCACCCGCGGGTCGGACAGGTACCACGGACCCCAGGGGTCGGGCTCCTGCTCGTCGCTCGTACGGTCAGTGACGGTCATCGGGGCTACGGTGGCGGGCTGCCGATCCACCGGTACGCCGAGTTCGAGCGAGGACAGGCCGAGCGGTACGGCGATCCGGTCGCGCAGGTAGTCGGCGAAGGCCAGTCCCGTACGCCGTTCCACGATCTCGGCGATCAGCCAGGCCGCCGAGGTGAGGTGGAACTGGAAGCGGCTGCCCGGCGGACAGTCGAGCCGCCAGCGGCCGAAGGCGGCGAGACGCTGCTCGCGGTCGAGCATCTTCGGGTAGCCGAGCGGTGCGAAGGGGAAGCCGGCGGTGTGGGTGAGCACCTGCTCGACCGTCACCTCCTCCTTCCCGTTCGTCGCGAACTCCGGGATGATCGCGGCGACTTGCTCGGCCACGTCCAGCTGGCCGTCGCCGATCAGCTTCCAGACCGCGCCCGCGACGATCGACCGCCCGACGGACTGCAGGACGTATCGCGTGGACGGTTCGGCCTCTCCCCAGGTCTCGAAGGCGACCAGCCTTCCGCCCCGCGCCACGGCGACCTGGGCGGACGGCAACCGTCCGTGCTCGACCTCCAGGCGGATCCGGCGCAGGAGCAGGTCCAGCCGGTGCGGGTCGACGCCGACGGCTTCCGGGACGACGACCGAGTGGTCAAGCGTCACGTGGTTCTCCTTCGAGCGGGGTGAATTCCCCTTCGAGCGCGGTGGGTTCCCGAAGGCTTCGGCGTATGACCTTGCCGTTCGCGTTGCGCGGCAGGTCGTCCACGAACCACCAGCGGACGGGGACCTTGAACCCGGACAGCCGGGCGCGGGTGTGACGGGTGAGTGCCGCGGGCTGCGGTGGGGCGTCGGGATCGGCGGGGACGACGAAGGCGACGACGGTCTGACCGAGCCGCTCGTCCGGAACGCCGGTGACCGCGACGTCCGCCACCCCGGGGTGCGCGGACAGCACCGTCTCCACCTCCAGCGGGTGGACGTTCTCGCCACCACGGATGATCATGTCGGTGCGTCGGCCGAGCAGGTAGAGATACCCGTCCTCCGCCACGCGGCCCAGGTCGCCGCTGTGCAGCCAGCCCTCGGCGTCGATCCTGAAGAGGTGGTCGGCGCGGGCGTGGATCTCTCCGACGCCTTCCGGCCCGGGGTCGTGGACCCTGATCTCGACACCGGGTGCGGGCCGCCCCACCGATCGCAGCAGCTCGGTGCGCCCGGCCACCGCCTCCCGGTGGTCCTCCGGGGTGAGCACACTGATCGGGGAGCCCTCGGTCTGGCCGAACATGTTGAGCATGCGGACGCCGGGCATCGCCTGGTACGTCCGCCGCAGCGTGCCGGGGCGGACGGGCGCACCGCCGTACTGGAGGGTCCGCAGCCTTTCGTGGCGGGCCTGTCCGGCCGCAAGCAGGGTCTCCAGCATCGCGGGGACCATGCTGGTGTGGGTGGTGCCGAGGTCCCGCAGCAGGGTCCAGCCCTCGACGGTGAAGCGGGGCAGACCGGTGATCAGGGCGCCGGCGGCGAGGGCGACGGCGATGTTGCCGAGGCCCGCGATGTGGTGGAAGGGCGCGCTGCCGCCGTAGAAGCTGTCGGGGTCGAGCCCGCACAGCCGCCCGTTCACGCGGGCCCGGGCGGCCAGGCGCCGTTGGCTCATGGGGACGGGCTTGGGCAGGCCCGTCGTTCCGGAGGTGTGCAGGACGGCGGCGAGGTCGTCGGGTCCGGCAGTCAACCGCCGTGCGCCGGGCGGCAGTTCGGGCACGATGGCGATCCGCCGGCCGGACAGTTCGGCGGCCTGCCTGCCGAGGTCGGCGAACTCGGGCTGGGCCAGCAGGACGTGAGCCCGCGTTTCCTTGACCACGGCGGCGATCTCGTAGGCCGTCATGCGGACGCCGAGCGGTGCGAGCGGGTGGCCGGATCCGGCGCCGCCGATCACCAGCGCGAGGGCGTCGGCGGAGGTGGCGACCAGTGCGGGCACCGGTTCGCCGGGTTCCAGGCCGAGGGTGTCGAGCAAGTCGGCCGCGCCGGCCGCTCGGTCGAGGAGTTCGCGTCCGGTCCAGGTCAGGTCGCCGAACCGGACGGCGGGGCGGGCGTGGTCGTAAGCGCGGCTCACCAGGGCGGTCCAGGTGGCCGCCTGCATCCCTTCCTGCGCGGCGGCCATCGGGTCAGGGCTCCAGGCGGGCCGCCGCGGTGCCGGTGACCACCTCGGCGCCGTCCTGGTTGACGGTGCGCAGGGTGAAGTGGACGACCGGGCCGCTCGGCGTGTCCTCGATCGACTCGACGGTGACCGTGGCGGTGAGGGTGTCGCCGGGCCAGACCTGGGCCTTGAAGCGCACGCCGTAGCGCAGCAGTGCCTCGGTGCCCACCCAGTCCGTCAGGACCCGGCCGGTCATGCCCATCGTCAGCATGCCGTGGGCGAACACGCGGGGATAGCCCGCGGCCTCGACGGCGAACCGCTCGTCGGTGTGCAGGGGGTTGAAGTCGCCGGAGGCACCCGCGTACTGCACGATCCGGGTGCGCTTGAGGTCGTCGACGAGGATGCTCTCGCGGGTCTCGCCGACCTTGATGTCGTCCGGGCTCAGGCTCATCGGGCGTCCTTCGGGGTCGCCGGGCCCTCGGGGACGACGGCCACGGTCACGGCGCTGACGACCGGTTCGCCGTCGGCGTCCCGGTACTCGGTGATGCGCTCGCTGAAGAGCAGGCGGCCGGTGCGGCCCTGCTTCTCCCAGCTGCGGCCGGTGCTGTTGTGCGCGTAGAGGGTCTCGCCGGCGCGCACCGGGCGGTGGTACTCGAAGTGCTGCTCGGCGTGGAGCCCGCCACCGCCCTCGGCCATGACGCCGGCGTCACGCCCCGACCCGAACCACTCCTCGTCCGGCTTGGGACGCAGGTGGTAGCCGGGGTCGTAGTGGGCGCTCGCCATGGTGAAGGTGGGCGGTGCGAGCGCCGACTCGCCCGTGTAGGCCGGGTTCTCGTCACCGATGGCACGGGCGAACATCATGATGTGCCCGGCCTCGACGGGGAAGGGTTGCCCTGTCATCTGCGTGTGCTCCTCGCATCGGTTCAGTACGGCAGAAACGCGTCGCGCGTGGCCTCGTCCGGGTCGAAGTCCGGGGGCAGCCCATCGAACTTGGGCTCCCGCTTCTCCATGAAGCTCGACACGCCCTCGCGGAAGTCGGGCGAGCCCGCGAAGTACTCCATGGCGGAGTAGGAGCGGGCGAGGGCGTCGGTGAAGGTGCGGTCCAGGTCGCCGTACACCTGGTGCCGCAGGACGGCCATGGCCCGCGGTGAGCAGTTGCGGGCGATGTCCCGGGCGTAGGCGCGGGCCGCGTCGAGCAGATCCGCGGGTTCCACGACGCGGCTGACCAGGCCGAGGCTCTTCGCCTCGTCGGCGTCGAAGACGCGGCCGGACAGCAGCAGGTCGAGGGCGTTCTCCAGGCCGATGACGCGCGGCAGCACGTAGGGCAGGTTGTACTCGCCGGCCAGGCCGCGGCGGGTGAACGCGGTGGTGAAGCGGGCCCCTCGAGCGGCGAAGCGGACGTCGCAGATGAGCGCCTGGACCAGGCCGATGCCCGCGCAGGCGCCGTTGACGGCGGCGATCAGCGGCTTCGGCATGTTCCGCCTGCTGTACATGGGGACGCGGGCCTGGAGGTTGAGGGACTCCCCCGGTTGCGAGTTCTGCTCCAGGCGCTGCATGTCCATCCCCGGGCAGAAGGCCCTGCCCGCACCGGTGATGATCACGACTCTGACGGTGGGGTCCTGCGCGGCCTGGTCGAGGAGCGCGAAGAAGCGGCGCTCCATCGGCAGACTCCACGCGTTCTTGCGCTCCGGCCGGTTGAGGGTGACGGTGGCGACGCCGTCCTCGTCCACCTCGTACAGGACCAGGTCCAGGTCCTCGGGGGCCACCACGGTTTCCTCGGGCATCACGTCACTCCTCGTCCAGCGGTTCGATCGGGTCGCCGACGCCGGGCCGTTCCCCGGAGATGGTCACCACCACCTGTCCGCGGGCGCAGAGGCGTCCGTCGGCCCTGACGTCGACGTCGGCGAAGTGCACCCGGCCGCCCCGCCGCACACAGCGCGCGTACGCGACCGCCTCACGGCCGCGGGCCGGTGCGAGGTACTGCACGGACATCGACACGGTGCTGAGCCGGCTGCCCTTGGTGAAGTCGTGCCCGGCGATCACGGCTCCGGCGCCGGCGGTGTCGATGAGCGCGGAGATGACGCCGCCGTGGAAGACGTCCTCGTGGGCCGAGAGGGACTCGGCGTAGGGGAGCACGATCTCGACCCCGTCCGCGTCCCAGCGCGTGACCCGGATGCGGCAGCGCCGGTTGAAGGCGACCCCGCGCTCCCAGCGGACCCGGAACCAGGCCCGGCGTTCGCGCTGTTCCTGATCGGTGAGGGTCCTCGCCGCGACGGTCATCAGCCCGCCCTCCGGTCCCGGCCTGACGGCCGATCCATATAGTTACATGAATTGAATAGATGAGGCAATCGCCCGAGCCGCAGCCGGACGCTAGATGTATTATTTATATAACTGATTCGTCGTCTGTGAACAGAGGGAGGCCCAGATGCCGTCGACCGCACTGGCCGGGATCCGCGTGCTCGATCTGTCCCGCATCCTCGCCGCGCCGCTGGCGACCCAGATGCTCGCCGATCTGGGCGCCGAGGTGATCAAGGTCGAGCGGCCCGGATCGGGGGACGACTCCCGGACGTACGGTCCTCCCTTCGCCCCCGGGCCCGCGGGCGACCGGACCGACACCGCCGCCTTCTACCTCTCCTGCAACCGCAACAAGCGGTCGGTCACCGTCAACCACGCCTCCCCCGAGGGACAGGAACTGATCCGCGCCCTCGCCGCGCGGTCGGACGTGCTGGTCGAGAACTTCCGGACGGGCACGCTGGCGAAGTACGGCCTGGACCACGAGAGCCTGCGCGCACTCAACCCGCGCCTCGTCTACCTCTCGGTCACCGGCTTCGGCCAGACCGGCCCGTACGCCGACCGACCCGGCTACGACGGCATCTTCCAGGCCATGTCCGGGATGATGAGCGTCTCCGGGCACCCCGAGGAGCCGATGAAGGTCGGCGTCAGCATGATCGACATCCTCACGGGGCTCTACGCCTCCACGGCCGTCCTCGCGGCACTGCGCCACCGGGACCTCACCGGCGAGGGCCAGTTCATCGACCTGTCCCTACTGGACTGCGGCCTGGCCTCGCTGTCCCACTTCGCGATGAACTACCTGGTCTCCGGCGAGGTTCCGCGGCGGCGCGGCAACGGCGGCTACGGCGGAATCCCCTCGCAGGCCTTCCCCTGCAAGGACCGGCCGATCTTCCTGGTCGCGGGCAACGACAAGCAGTTCGCCGCGTTCTGCGCGGCGGCCGACCGCACCGACCTCCTCCAGGACGAACGGTTCGCCACGACCCCCGCCCGGATCGCCCACCGCGAGGAGATCCTGCCGGTGCTGGCGGCGATCCTGCGCACCCGCACCCAGGACGAGTGGCTGACCGTACTCGACGCACACGACGTCCCCGCTGGCCCGTACAACGAGATGCCCGAGGTCTTCGCCGACCCGCAGATACAGCACCGGGGGATGCTGATCGAGGTCGAGGACCCGGCCTCCGGGCCCCTGCCGATGCTCGCCAACCCCATCCGGTTCGCGGCAACCCCTGTCGAGGGGTACGCCCCGCCTCCGGCGCTGGGTGAGCACACCGACGAAGTACTCACCGCTCTCGCGGGGGTGACGGAGAGTCAACTGGCAGCGCTGCGGGGCCGGGGTGTCGTGTAGCGGCGTCACCCGATCAGGGTCCGGCCGCCCTCCAGCATCAGCGTCGCGCCGGTCAGATATGCCATGTCGTCGCTGACGAGCGCGGCCACCGCCCTGCCGATGTCGGCCTCCGGGTCCCCCAGCCGGCCCAGCGGGATCTGCCGGGCCAGTTCCTCCGCCTTGTGCGGGTGCGCGGCCAGGTAGTCCTCCGCCGCCGGGCTGAGCGCGGCCGGACAGATGACGTTCACGCGGATCCCGTACGCGCCCCACTCCCGCGCGGCGACCCGGCTCAGGCCGCGGATCGCCTCCTTGGCCATCGTGTACGCCGCGAAGGTCGCCTCGCCCTGCACGGCGGCCGACGAACCGAGGTTCACGACACTGCCGCGGCTCTCCTTGAGGTGGGGCAGGGCGGCCCGCATCGCGTGAAAGGCGGCCAACGGCCCGCTGTGATAGGCGAGTTCGACATCCTCGTACGACGTCTCCGCCAGCCGGCGCTGCACCGAGGACTGCGCGTTGTTGACGAGCACGTCGAGACCGCCGAACTCCCGTACCGTCTCGGCCACCATGCGGTCGACGTCCTCCCGCTCCCCCACGTCCCCGACCACTGTGTACGCCCGTCCCCCGCGCTCGGCGATCTCCCCGGCCGTGTGCTTCAGCTTGGCTTCGGTGCGGCCGGTGATCACCACGGCCGCCCCTTCGACGGCCAGCGCGAGCGCGATGCCGCGGCCCACGCCCTGCCCGCCGCCGGTGACCAGCGCCGTCTTCCCCGAAAGCCGTGCCATCACGTCTCCTTCCAGAAGGCCGGCCAGGCGGGGAAGGCCTCGGGCAGCGTCGGCTCCCCGGCTCCCTCCCAGCCCTTGAAACCCACGGCCTGGGGGCGCTCGGTCACGTCCGCCGCGTACCAGTGCCGCTCGCGGCGGCGGGAGAAGTACCACTCGCCGTCCACGCGCGCGTAGTCGTCCCAGTAGCAGATCGCCATCACGATCCACCGCTCCCCCACCTCGTGCTCGGCCCGGCAGTACACCGCGCCGGTCGCCGTGTCGCGGCCGGTGAACTCGACGCGGTGGCCGCAGATCTGGTGGACCGACCGGTGGAAGCCGCGCACCTGGGGTTCGATGTGCTGCCGCAGGACAGCCCGCCCGCGGCCGTGGCGCCCCATGTCCACGTCGGGCCGGAAGCAGCCGACCCAGGCGTCCAGGTCGCGGCCGTCCACGGCGAGCGCGTAGCGGATGGGCAGCTGCTGGATGGCGAGCTGCGACTCGACGCGGTCGAGACGGTCCTCGACCGGCATCACGGGCGCGGCTCCTTAGGCAGACCCAGGACCTGCTCACCGATGATGTTGCGCTGGATCTCGCTCGACCCGCCGTAGATCGTCTCGGCGAGGGAGAGCAGGAAGGAGCGCTGGCGGCGGTCCAGGGCGTAGTCCTCGCCGACGATCTGTCCGGCCGGGCCCGCCAACTCCGTGGCCAGCTGGCCGAGTTGCTGGTGGCGGGTGGAGGCGTACAGCTTCGCGGTGGTGGCCTGTGCTCCCGGCGTGCGGCCGGCGGTCAGTTCGGCGATGGTGCGCAGGTTGGTGGTGCGCATGATGCGTACGGAGATCCAGGCGTCGACGATACGGCGGCGCAGCATCGGATCGTCGAGCGCGCCCCGCTCCCGGGCCAGGTCGATCAGTGCCTCGGCCTCCCGCTCGAAGGTGAGCTGCTGGGGAAGGAGCGTGGTGCCGCGTTCGATGCCGAGCGTGGCCATCGCGGTGCGCCAGCCCTGACCGACCTCGCCGACGACCATGTCGGCGCTCGTGCGGGCGTCGGAGAGGAAGACCTCGGCGAACTCGTCCTGCCCGGCGAGGTTGCGGATGGGGCGGATCTCCACGCCGGGCTGGTCGGTGGGCACCAGCAGCAGGCTCAGGCCCTTGTGCCGCACGGACCGCGGGTCGGTGCGGGTGAGGACGTAGAGCCAGTCGGCGTGCACTCCGAACGAGGTCCACACCTTCTGTCCGCTGACCACCCATTCTCCCCCACTCTCGGCTCCGCTCGAGCGGGAGGTGCCCCCATCGTCCCGCTCCGCCCGGGTGCGCACGGACGCCAGGTCGGAGCCGGCGCCCGGCTCGCTGAAGCCCTGGCCCCACAGCTCCTCGACGCCGAGGATCGGCGGCAGGAAACGCTTCTTCTGCGCCTCGCTGCCCATCTTGAGGAGCATCGGGCCGAGCAGATCGAGGGCGTTGACGGTGGCCCGGTACGGGGCGTTCACGCGGGCGTATTCGTACTCGAAGACGATCTCCTCAAGCAGCCCGAGCCCGCGTCCGCCGTACTCCCGGGGCCAGCCGACGCCCAGCCAGCCCCCGGCGGACAGTTCACGGTCCCAGGCGAGGCGGACCTCCCAGGCCGCTCCGTCGGTGGGGCCGCCCATGCCCCGGTGCTCGGCGAACTCCCCCACCAGGTGGTCCGCCAGCCAGTCCCGTACCTCGTCGCGGAAGTCGCGTACGTCGGGCCCGAAGTCCAGCTCCATGTCAACTTCTCCCTGAGGTCTCAGATGCCGAGCCGGGTGGCGAGCAGTTCCCGGTGGTACGACGGTGTGCCGAGCAGTGCCTCGGAGCTCTTGGCGCGCTTGAAGTACAGGTGTGCGGGGTGCTCCCAGGTGAAGCCGATGCCGCCGTGGACCTGGATGTTGTCGGCGGCGACCTTGGTGAACGCCTCCGAGCAGTAGGCCTGGGCGAGGGCGGCGGCGATCGCGATCTCCGTCCTGTCGCCCGTGTCCAGCGCCCACAGTCCGCCGTACGCGGCCGAGCGGGCGGACTCGATCTCCATGAGCATGTCGGCGCACTTGTGCTTGATCCCCTGGAAGGAGCCGATGGGCCGGCCGTACTGCTCGCGGATCTTGGCGTATTCGACGGCGGCGTCCAGGGCGGCCGCGGCTCCTCCGACCTGTTCGGCGGACAGGAGTACGGCGGCGGTGGCGAGGGTGCGCTCCAGGGCGGGCCATGCCGTGCCCTCGGGGCCCAGGAGGCGGGCGGGGGTGTCCGTGAACTCGATCCGGGCCTGTTTGCGGGTCTGGTCGAGGGTGGGGAGGGGGGTGCGGGCGAGGCCGGGTGCGTCGGTGGTCTCGACGGCCAGGAGGCTGATGCCCGAGGGGGTGCGGGCGGCGACCAGGAGCAGGTCGGCGAGGTGTCCGTCGGGGACGTACGTCTTCACGCCGGTCAGTCGCCAGCCGCCCCTTTCGTCGTGGGCGGCGGTGAGCCCGATGCCCTGCTCGTCCCAGCGGCCAATGTCCTCCGTGAGCGCCAGAGTGGCCACCGTCTCGCCGGAGGCGACGCCCGGCAGGAAGTCGTGCCGGGCCTGCTCGTCGGCGCAGCGCCGCAGCGCCTCGGCGGCAAGGGCCACGGTGGCGAAGTACGGCCCGCCGAGCAGCGCGCGGCCCGCCTCCTCGAAGACGATGCCGAGGTCGACGTAGCCGAAGCCCGAGCCGCCGTACTCCTCCGGGACGGCGAGCCCCTGGAGGCCGAGTTCACCGGCCATCCGCCCCCAGACGACGGGGTCGTGACCCTGAGGGTCGGCGGCCAGGCGGCGCACGGTCGCCTCGTCGGAGTGTTTGGCGAGGAACGAGCGGACGACCTTGCGCAGTTCGTCCTGTTCCTCGCTGAAGGTGAGATCCATACCGACCTTCCCGTCCTCCGTGCAACGTCACGTGCGGCCTGCTTGCCGCCCACCCCTCGATACAGTTAGATAATTATAGTATCCACACTGAATACACCAGGAGCGCGACGTGACCGATCCCTACGCCCCGTTCACGAGCCTGACCTTCGAGCGGCCCGCGCCCGGCGTGCTGCGGATCGTGCTCGACGCCCCGAACCTCAACGCCGTGGATCCGCGGATGCACGGTGAACTCGCCGACGTCTGGTCCGTCGTGGACCGGGACGAGGAGACCCGCGCGGTGCTCGTCCAGGGGGCGGGCCGGGCGTTCTCGGCGGGTGGGACCTTCGACTCCATCGAGGCCATGACCGAGGACTACGCGGTGCGCGCCCGGGTGATGCGGGAGGCGCGGGACATGGTCTACGGCGTGCTCAACTGCTCCAGGCCGGTGGTCTCCGCGATCCACGGCCCGGCGGTCGGGGCGGGTCTGGTCATCGGCATGCTGGCGGACATCTCCGTCGTCGCCCGCACGGCGAAGATCGTCGACGGGCACACGCGGCTCGGTGTCGCGGCCGGTGACCATGCCGCCATCTGCTGGCCGTTGCTGTGCGGCATGGCCAAGGCCAAGTACTACCTGCTGACCTGCGAGACGCTCACCGGCGAGGAGGCCGAGCGGATCGGGCTGGTGTCGAAGTGCGTGGACGACGCCGACGTACACACCGAGGCCCTGCGGGTGGCGACCGCCCTGGCCGCCGGACCGGCCAGCGCCATCAGCTGGACCAAGCGGTCCCTCAACCACTGGTACCGCACCGCCCAGCCGATCTTCGAGGCCTCGCTGGGGCTGGAGTTCTTCGGGTTCGGCGGCCACGAGGTCGTCGAGGGACTCGCCGCGCACCGCGAGAAGCGGGCCGCGGACTTCGAGGGCGTCGGCGGCAAGCACCCGCTCGACCTGTGACCACCGTACGAGAGGAACCGATCGATCATGGCACCGCAGCGGACCAGCACCGAAGTCCCCCTTCTGGTGAAGGGTCTGACCTTCGAGGAGATGCCGGTCGGGCAGGTCTTCCGGACCGCCCGCCGCACCATCACGGAGACCGACCTGGTCAACTTCGTCACCTGGGGCGGCTTCACCGAGCCCCTCTTCTGGGATGCCTCGCACGCCGCGGACGGCGGCTACACGGGGCGACTCGTCCCGGGAGGACTGACCTACTGCATCGCCGAAGGCCTCGTGCTCCAGACGAACGTGCTGCACGGCACCGGCCTCGCCTTCCTGCACATGGAGCTCGACGTACTGGGTCCCGTGTATGTGGGCGACACCGTGTACGCCGTCGTGGAAACCACCGGCTCCCGGCCCTCCAGCAAGCCCGGCCGGGGCGTGGTGACGAGTCGGATCACGGTGCGCAACCAGCGGGACGAGGACGTCCTCGTCTACACGCCGGTGCGGCTGATCCGCGGCAGGGACTACGAGGCTCCGGCTTCCTGACCCGGAGGCACGGAGCGGCTACGGGGCCTCCGGCAATCCTGAGCCGGAGGCACTTACCGGCTACGCGGCCTTCGGCACGCCTGAGCCGCGGGCCACGGACCGGCTACGCGGCCTACGACGAATCTGAGCCCGGGGCCGGCTACGAGGTCGCGCCGTCCTTGGCCCGGGGCGGAGCCGGCACCAGACTCAGACCGGTGTGCCGCCCCGCTTCCGGTACGGCGGCGTCGGCGAAGGCGCCGTGGTGCAGCCAGTCGGAGGGGATCGAGGGACGCGGCGGGGCCTCGTGGTCCGGGACCGCCATCGCGTACAGCCGGGTGTAGCGGAACTTGGCCTCCAGGTTGTCCAGGACCGACCAGTACTCGTAGCCGCACACCCGCACACCGGCCGCGGTGAGTCCGGCCAGCCAGGAGAGCCGGGCGCGCAGCAGGGCCCGGCGCCGGTCGTCGTCGCTGTGGCCCGTGGCGTCGACGAGGTCCAGGTCGCCCATGCCGTTGTCGATGACGGACAGCGGCGGCAGCGCGTCGCCGTAGAGCTCGTAGAGGCCGGCGACGGCGTCGGCGAGCCCTTCGGGGATGATCGGCCAGCCGTAGGCGGTGGTCTCCACGTCGTCGAACGGGACGATCGCGAAGCCCAGGCCCACGAGTAGGCGGTTCACCTCGTTGAGGGCGCTCTGGCAGGTTCTCGTCGGCAGCACGCGGGGCAGGTTCTCCGGCGCGGTGACGCGGAACGGAGTGTGCCAGGACAGGCCCAGCAGGTCCTGCTCGGCGGTGATGGTCTCCAGGTCGCCGGGGCGTACGCAGCCGGTGTCCTCGACCGGTGAGTCGCCGTCCTCGGTCACCATGTGCTCGCCGAGCAGCAGGGGGTCGAGGAAGAGTCGGTTGGTCCAGCTCTCCAGGCGTTCCAGGGCGAGACGGTCGTAGGGGTCGTCGGTGGCCGGGTAGCCGCCCACGAGGGTGACCGTGGTGCCGATCCGGCCTCGCGCGCCGGTGGCACTCAGGGCCTGGGTGGCGAGCCCGTTGGCCAGCAGGATGTGGTGGACCGCGGGCAGTCCGGCCCGGCCCGCGCCCCGGCTCGGGGGGTACATTCCGGCCACGTGGTCGGCGAGCGTGGGGCCTGCGAGGTCGGTGGAGGTGATCCAGCGTTCCACGCGGTCGCCGAAACGGCGGCCCAGCTCGGCCGCGTAGGCGGCGAAGTGCTCGGCGGTGTCGCGGGCGAGCCAGCCGCCTGCCACGTCCAGCCACGGCGGCAGTGAGCGGTCGAGCAGCGTGAGAGCGGGCCGGGTCCCCTGCGCGAGCAGTGCGTCGAGCGCGCGGTCACAGCGGTCCAGGGCGTCCCGGTCCCAGTTGCCGGGGCCGTCGGGCTGGAGCTGCGGCCATCCGGCGACCATGCGGTGGGTGTCCGCGACGACACCGGTCAGCTGCTTGAGGTCGTCGGTCCACTGCCGGAAGTGCCCGCCGCGTTCCGGCAGGGGCGGCAAGGGTGCCGCGATGGTGTCCGCCGTGGCGACCCCCCAGTCGACACGGCGAAGGGATTCATGCAGGAAACCATCGCTCATGGTTACCGTCCAGGCGGTGAATGGTTTAGCGCATTCAACTGAATGTCCGCCGACCGGACGTTAACAGGTCAAACAAACTACGACAATGTTTCGGCCAGATCTCCCGATACGGGATCAGACCGCACTCAGGATGAGGTCGGCCGCCCGCCAGGCCATGGCCATGATCGGTGCGTTCAGATTGCCGGACACCATGGTCGGCATGACCGAGCAGTCGACGACCCGCAGACCCTCGATGCCGCGTACCCGCAGCCGGCCGTCGACGACGTCGTCCTCGGCCGGGCCCATGGCGCAGGTGCCGATGGCGTGGTAGCCGCAGCGTCCCTGGTCGAGACCGGCGTCGATGATGTCCTGGTCGTCGCGGACGCCGGGGCCCGGCAGCGTCTCGGCCGTGATCCGGCCGGCGATCGGCTCGGTCTCGAAGAGTTCCCGCATGCGCCGGAAGAGGGCGGTACCCACCGTGCGGTCATGGTCGGAGCCGTAGTAGTTCGGCGTGATGGTGAGTGGGGCGTCGGGGTCGGCGGACACGATGTGCAGGCCGCCCTCGGCGGTGGGGCGCAGGACGTAGCCGAGGCCCATCACTCCGGGCTCGCGTTCCACGCCGGTCTCCTTGCCGGGGACGTCGGGCAGCAGGGACACCGGCGCGATCAGCAACTGGGCGTCCGGTCGGGCGAGTTCGGGCCGGGACTTGAAGAAGGCGATGACGTCGAAGGCGGGCGCGGCCAACGGTCCACGGCGGGTGGCCAGGTATCTCGCCCCCGACAGGGCCTGTCGCAGCGGGGTGCTCAGCGACTTGTTGTAGCCGAGGTCGTCCTTCAGCCGGTACTGGACCACGAAACACCGGTGCTCGCGCATCCGGCCGCCCACGTGCGGGCTGTCGACGAGGACGTCGACGCCTGCCGATTTCAGCGTCTCGGCCGGGCCGATGCCGGACAGTTGGAGGATCTTGGGCGTAGCGATGCTGCCGGCGGAGAGGATCACCTCGCGCCGGGCCCGGACGTCGGCCTCCAGGCCCCTGCTGCGGGTGTGCACGCCGACGGCTCTGCGGTGCTCGGCGAGGACGCGTGTCACGACGGTGTCCACCGAGACGGTCAGGTTCCGGCGGTCCCCGACGGGGTGCAGGAAGGCGCGGGCGGCGCTGAAGCGTTGCCCGTTCTTGATGGTGGCCATGGCGTAGCCGATGCGTTCGTCGTCGCTCGCGTTCAGGTCGTCGGTGCGGCGCCAGCCGAGTCCGGTCCCGGCGGCGATCGCCTCCTCGCAGAGCGGCTCCGGCCGCGGTGCGGTGGAGACATGCAGCGGGCCGCCCGCTCCCCGGGCCGGGGAGGCGCCGAGTGCGTTGTCCTCGATCCGCCGGAAGACCGGCAGCATGGTGTCCCAGCCCCAGCCGGGGTTGCCGAGCCGCTCCAGCTCGTCGTAGTCGGCGCGGTCACCGCGGTTGTAGACCATGCCGTTGACCGAGCTGGATCCGCCGAGCGTCCGGCCGCGGACCCAGTGCTCGACGCGGCGGCTCGGGCCCACCGGCTCGACCGGGTAGTGCCAGGCGAACCGGGGATCACCCAGCAGCTTGCCGAATCCCTTGGGCATCCTGATCAGCGGGGTGGCGTCCCGGCCGCCCGCCTCGATCAGCAGTACGGACGTCTTCGGGTCTCCGGAGAGACGGTTCGCGAGCACGCAGCCCGCGGACCCCGCACCCACCACGATGTAGTCGAACGTCGTCATCCCTGACCCTCCGACGCCGGCGCCCGCTCCTCCAGGGGGCGGAACTCCTCCTCCTGCCACCAGGGATAGAGGGGTGGCATGTCCTTGCTGACCCGGCCCGGGAAAGCGGGCGGCCGTTTGGCGAGGAACGACTGGACGCCCTCCACCGGGTCCGGGCCGCCGCCGATCTGGCTCATGATCCGGGAGTCGAGCCGGTGGGCGGCCATCGGGTGGGGTTCGCCCAGCATCCGCCACATCATCTGGCGGGACAGGGCGACGGAGATCGCGGAGGTGTTGTCGGCGATCTCCCGGGCGAGTGCGTACGCCGCCGGCAGCAGCTCCTCCGGCGGGTGCACGGAGCGGACCAGCCCGGCCGCGAGTGCCTCGTCAGGGCCGAAGACGCGGCCCGTGGTCACCCATTCCATGGCCTTCTGCATGCCGACGGCCCGGGGCAGGAACCAGCTCGCCGCCGATTCCGGCACGATGCCGCGGCGGGCGAAGACGAAGCCGAACTTCGCCGAGGTCGACGCCAGGCGGATGTCCATGGGCAGGGTCATGCTGGCCCCGACGCCCGCGGCCGGGCCGTTGACCGCCGCGATCACCGGCTTGGTGCTGGAGAAGAGCCGCAGCGCGACCCGGCCGCCGGTGTCCCGGTGCCATGCGCCCGCCTTGCGGTGGTCGAAGGAAGAGCCGCCGGAGCTGACGTCGGCGCCGGCACAGAAGCCGCGCCCGGCGCCGGTCACCACGATCACGCGTACGTCGTCGTCGGCATCGGCCGCGTCCAGGGCGTCGAGCAGGTCGGCCATCATCCGCGGGTTGAAGGCGTTGAGCTTCTCGGGCCGGTCGAGGGTGACGGTGAGGATCCGGTCCGCCACCTCGGCCCGCACGGTCTCGTACTCCTGCTCCGGCATACGCGTCCTCCGTCACTCCAGCGAGCCGTTTCCAGAAAGCTTAATTAGTTATAGCATTCAACTCTACTGACTCGTTCGTTCATGACTGATGGCGGTGGAGATGACGGACCTCTTGGTGACGGCCGTCGGGCCGGTCCGGCTCGTCGAGCTGAACCGACCGGACCAGCTCAACGCGATGAGCGAGGAGCTGCACGCGGGTCTCGCGTCGCTGTGGGACTCGCTCGCCGAGGACCCGGAGGCCCAGGTGGTCGTCCTCACCGGGCGCGGCCGGGCGTTCAGCGCCGGGGGCAACTTCGACATCATGACCCGGGTCCAGCGCGACCGCGCCTTCCGGGAGCGGAACGTCGACGAGGCCCGGCGGATCATCACCGGGATGGTGCGCTGTCCGCTGCCGGTGATCGCGGCGGTCAACGGGCCCGCGGTGGGCCTGGGATGCAGCCTGGCCCTGCTGAGCGACCTCGTCCTCATCGCCGACGACGCCTATGTCGCGGACCCGCATGTACAGGTCGGACTGGTGGCGGGCGACGGCGGTGCACTCGTCCTCCCTCTGCTCGTCGGACTGACCCGCGCGAAGGAACTGCTGTTCCTCGGCGACCGGGTGAGCGCCGAGGAGGCGGTCCGCCTGGGCATCGCCAACCGGGCCGTACCCAAGGACAAGCTCCTGGACGAGGCCATGGACCTCGCCGGACGGCTGGCCGCCCTGCCCGCGCAGGCGCTGCGCGAGACCAAGCGCGCGGTGAACCTGCACCTGGAGCAGGCGCTCGCCACCGTGCTCGAACCCGCCCTGCTCGCCGAGCAGGAAACCATGCGCTCGCCGGACCACATCGCCGTCGTCGAGAAGATCATCGCGTCCCGCGCCCGTCGCCGGACCGCCGGAGAGGGCTGAGACCCGGAGAGGGCTGAGACATGGACTTCGCGTTCAGCGAGGAGCAGGAGGAACTGGGGCGCACCGTAAGGGCGTTCCTGGCCGACACCTCGCCCGAGACCGAGACGCGTCGCCTGATGGAGACACCCGAGGGCTTCGACCGGGCGCTGTGGCTCCGGATGGGGACGGAGCTAGGGCTGCAGGGCCTCGCGGTCCCCGAGGAGTACGGCGGTGCCGGGTGCGGGCCGGTCGAAGTGGGCGTGGTGATGGAGGAGATGGGCCGCGCGTTGGTGTGCGCGCCGTTCCTGTCCTCGGCCGTGCTGGCGACGACCACGCTGCTGCGCTGCGCCGACGAGGACGCCCGCAAGCGCCTGTTGCCGGGCCTTGCCTCCGGTGAACTCGTCGGGACACTCGCCCTGACCGAGGACTCCGCCCGCTGGGACGCGGCCGGGGTCCGGCTCACCGCCCGTGAGAGCCAAGGGAGTTGGCTGCTCACCGGGCACAAGATGTTCGTCCTTGACGGTGCCACCGCCGATGTCGTCCTCACCGTCGCCCGCACCGCCGACGGCATCGGGGTGTTCTGCGTGGAGGGCGACGCGGCCGGCCTGACCCGTGCGCCGCTGCCCACGATGGACCCGACCCGCCGCCAGGCCCGCCTCGACTACCAGGACGTACCGGCGACCCGGCTGCGTACGCACGGCGACGGCTGGGACCTGGTCTCGGAGGTGCTCGACCGGGCCGCGGTGTCGCTGGCCGCCGAGCAGGTCGGGGTGGCCTCCCGCGCGCTCGACATGGCGGTGGAGTACGCCAAGCTGCGCCACCAGTTCGGACGGCCCATCGGTTCCTTCCAGGCCGTGAAGCACCTGCTGGCCGACGTCCTCCTGGAGGTGGAGTCGGCGCGCGCCGCCGCCAACTACGCCCTGCTCGCCTCGGAGAACGAGGACCCGGAGCTGCCCGCCGTGGCGAGTCTGGCCAAGGCGTTCTGTTCCGACGCGTGCGTACAGGCGACGCAGGAGAACATCCAGGTGCACGGCGGCATCGGCTTCACCTGGGAGCACCCGGCCCACCTCTATCTGAAGCGGGCCAAGACGTCACAGCTGCTGTTCGGTGATCCGGCGTACCACCGGGAGCTGCTCGCACGGCGCATCGGCATGGAAATGCAAAAGGACAAGGGAGCGGCATGAAGGTCGACGGCAAGCTCAACGTGTGGGGCACCACGGAGGTCGTGGAGGAGGCCCGGCACCACGAGAAGGCCGGCTACGACGGTCTGTGGGCGTCGGAGTCCAAGCACGATCCCTTCCTGCCGCTGGTGCTGGCGGCCGAGCACACCGACCGCCTTGAGGTCGGCACGGCCATCGCGGTCGCCTTCGCCCGCTCCCCCATGCAGCTCGCGTACACCGCGCACGACCTGCAGACCTACGCCGGCGGACGGTTCTCGCTCGGTCTCGGCAGCCAGATCAAGCCGCACATCGAGCGGCGCTTCGACATGCCGTGGAGCCGGCCCGCGGCCCGGATGCGGGAGTACGTGAGCGCGCTGCACGCGATCTGGGCCGCCTGGAACGAGGGCGAGAAGCTGAACTTCCGCGGCGACTTCTACTCGCACACCCTGATGTCGCCCTTCTTCTCTCCCCCGCCCGCTCCCGGCGGCGCGCCCAAGGTGTTCGTGGCCGCGGTCGGCCAGGCGATGACCAAAGTGGCGGGCGAGGTCGCCGACGGGCTCCTCGCGCACGGCTTCACCACCGAGCGGTACCTGCGGGAGGTGACCCTGCCGACCGTGGAGGCGGGTCTGGCCGCGTCCGGCCGTACGCGTGCCGACTTCGCCGTCTCCCATCTGCTGCTGACCGCGACCGGCCGCACGGAGGAGGAGATGACCCGCGCGATCGACGGCACCCGCGCGCAGATCGCCTTCTACGGCAGCACACCCGCCTACCGCGGGGTGCTGGAGCTGCACGGCTGGGGTGAACTCGGCGACGAGCTGCACGCGTTGTCGACGTCCCGGCGCGAGGACAAGTGGGAGGCGATGAGCGGTCTCGTCGACGACGAGGTGCTGCACACCTTCGCGGTCGTGGCGGAACCGGAGCGGGTCGCGGGCGAGATCCGGCGCCGGTACGGGGCGCTGGTCGACCGGGTGTCCTTCTACACGGCGTACGAGATCGACGCCGAGGTGTGGGAGCCCATCGTCGAGGAACTCCACGGCACGTGACGTCGCGTCAGCCGAGCAGGTCCAGGACGGTGGTCATGGACCTGTTCTGCAGCAGGTAGTCCTCGGCCTCCTGGAGATGCAGGCGCCACAGCTCCTCGGCGGCCTCGGCCCGGCGCTGGGCGACCAGTTCGACGAGCGCGCCGTGGGCGCGGAAGCCCCGGCGGTTGGCCCGTACGTTCTCGGGGCTGCCGGCGTCCAGGTCGACGTGGGACCAGTTCGCCTGGTCGATGATGTGCCGGACCATGCCGTTGAGGACGCTCAGCGTCTCGTTGCCCGCCAGTTCGACGACCAGGGCGTGGAACTCCATGTGGGCACGGATGAAGGCCGACGGGTCGTCCATCAGCGCCTCGGCCTCGGCGACGGCTGCCCGCAGCCGCTCCAGGTCCTCGTCCGTGCGCCCCTCGGCCAGCAGCCCGGCGCACGGTGCCTCGATCACCGTACGGGCGTCGTAGACGTCCTTGAGGGTCGTGCCGCGGTATTCGAGGACCACCCCGGCGTACCGGGCCGCGACCGTGCCTTCCGGAATCTGCACCCGTGCCCCGCCCCGGGCGCCCCGGCGCACGCTGATCAGCGACTCCGACTCCAGCACCCGGAACGCCTCGCGCAGCGTGGGCCGGGACACGGCGAACTCCGCCATCAGCGCCGACTCGGCCGGCAGCGCCTCGCCCTCGGCCAGCTCCCCGCGCACGATCTTGCGGCGCAGCTGTGCCGCCACGAGCTCGGCCATCTTGGGGACGCGGACCTTGACACCGTTCACGCCCCCACCGCCACCGCCCTGCCGTCCCGACACACTCGTCACCGGGGCCCACCTCCGTCCGACCCACAGGTGCGGGACAGGGCCCGAGCACCGGGTAGACGGTTCACTCTACTAGATAACTGATTAAACTAGGTTATCGAGTTCCGGCAATGAGATGTTCCGCCAGCGCGAGGAGCAGGTCGCGGCCGACCGACCGCTGCCGCATGTCCCCCATCACCAGGGGGACTTCCGGGTCGAGGTCGAGCGCTTCGCGGATCTCCCGCTCGCCGCGTTCCTGGCGGCCGTGGAAGCAGTTGACGCCGATCACGAAGGGGATGCCGCGGCTCTCGAAGAAGTCGATGGACGCGAAGCTGGACTCCAGCCGCCGGGTGTCGGCGATGACCACCGCACCGAGCGCGCCGTGCACGAGGTCGTTCCACATGAACCAGAAGCGCTCCTGGCCGGGTGTCCCGAAGAGGTAGACCACCAGCCGGGGGTTGACCATGATGCGGCCGAAGTCCATGGCCACCGTCGAGGTGGCCTTCCGCTCGACTCCCTCGACGTCGTCGACGCCCACGCTCGTGACGGTCAGGTACTCCTCGGTGCGCAGCGGTGCCACCTCGCTCACCGCCCCGACCAGGGTCGTCTTGCCCACACCGAAGCCACCGGCCACAAGGATCTTGACCGCCGCGGATGCCGAGCCGCCGTAGACCCGGCCCGCGGGGTCAGAGTCTGCGAAGGCCATCCCTCACCGCCCGAAGAAGCGTCATGTCCATTGAGTTCCCTGCTGCTACAGCGATCGGCGGGCGGGTTGTCGCCCTGCCCAGTGCGACCAGGTCGTCGATGAGGATCTTCGTCACCGCCACGGGCAGGTCCAGTTCCCTGGAGGATCAAGCGGTGCTCGGGTTCCAGGCCTCGCAGACCGGCCCGGCCCGGTGCCGGTTCGACGGTCGTCACGAGGGTGATCAGAGTGAGGTCGTCACGCGTGGGGTCCGTCCGCCCGTGGGTGATCGTGTAAGGCCTGACCGACAGCTCTTGAGCGTCCCCGTCCTCCAGGCCGTCCATCCAGTGGCTCACTCACGTACACCGCGCTCGTCGGCAGGCGCCCCGAAGCGCGTCTCGGTGCTCATGCGCCGTCCCACCTGCTGCATCAGGGTGTGCATGGCCACGGTCATCAACTCGGCGTCCACTTCCTGGGATGCCACGACGGCCAGATGCGTGCCGCGGCCCGCGGCGGAGATGAACAGCCACAGGTCGGTCAGCTCGACGATGACCTGGTGCACCGAGCCACCACCGAACAGCTGCCCCACCCCGCGGGCCAGACTCTGCTGGCCGGTGGCGATGGCGGCGAGGCGCTCGGCGTCGCCGCGGGCGATGGTGCGGGACTGGCTGACCACCAGCCCGTCGTCGGACAGCACGGTGGCGTGGTGCGTGCCGGGAACCTGTTCGACCAGGCCGTCCAGCAACCAGTCGAGGTCCGGATGGGTGGCGGTCGTTCGCATTGTCATGGTCAGTCTTCCGTCGGGATCCGTCTACGCTGCGGCAGCACGTCGAGGGGTTCGTGGTCGGTCGGGGGAACGTCGCGCCGGACCATCCGGGACTGGCGTTGGAAGGCACCGATCGTCGCGCCGGAGCGGGCGGGTGCAGGCCGCCGGACCGACGTCTGCTCGTCGGTCGGCTGGGCACCCGGACCGGCGCTCGGGTCCCGCAGTTCGTCGGCGAGACTGGCCAGGCGTACCCGTTTGGGCAGCGGTTGCACGTCCGGCGCGGCGTCCACGCGCAGTGTGCCGTTCCCCCGGGGTGCGCCGGCCGTCTGCGCCACCGGGTGGGGACGTGGCGGCCGGGTCCACACATCACTCATGGGGGCCGCGGCTTCGGGCGGGCCGATGCGGCCGGTCACCAGGGTGTCCACGTCCGGGGATGAACCGTGCTCCACACCGGGCACGTCCGCGACGGCCGCCTCGGGAGGCGGCGGCCAGGCGGCGGCTGCTTCGGGTGTCGGCCCGGTCCGCCCGGGCGCCTCGACGACGAGTTCGTCGGGGATGAGGACGACCACCCGGGTGCCGCCGAACGAAGAGGGCCGCAGTTCCACCTGGATGTCGAGGGCACGCGCCAGCCGGGCCACCACATAGAGGCCGAGCCTGACGTCGTCCGCCCGCGACATGACGTCCATGCGGGGCGGCTCGGTCATCAGCCGGTTGGCCGCGTCGTACTGCCCGGGGTCCATGCCCACGCCGCGGTCCTCGATCTCCACCGCGAGACCGCGTCCCACCCGGGCGGCGTACACCTCCACAGGCGTCGGTGGCCTGGAGAAGCCCACCGCGTTCTCCATGAGTTCGGCCAGCACGTGGATCACCAGGCCGACGGCGCGCTCGGCCAGCCACACCCGGTCCTCGACGTCGATCTGGATCCGCCGGTAGTCCTGCACCTCGCTCTGCGCGGAACGCAGCACGTCCAGCAGCAGGACGGGCTTGCGCCAGCGTCGCTGCGGCTGGCCGCCTCCGAGGATCACCAGGTTCTCCTCGTAGCGCCGCAGCCTGGCGGTCAGATGGTCGAGGTCGAACAGGCCCTCCAGGACCTCGGGATCCTCGTGCCGACGCTCCAGCTCACTGAGCTTCTTCATCTGCAGACCGATCAGCAGCTGGGTACGCCGGGCGATGCGCTGGAGCAGCTTCTCGAAGCCGCGGAACTGCGAGACCTGAGCCATCGTCGTGTCCAGCGCACTGTGGCGCGCCAGGTTCAACGCCTGGCCCAGTTGGCCGAGTTCGTCGTCGCCGTGCTGGATCGCGGGGAGTTCGGCGTCCAGGTCGACGACGTCTCCGCTGCGCAGGCGTTCGACCACGGCAGGCATGCGGGTCTGCAGGTCCAGGGCGGCGACGCGCAGCGCGGAGATCCGGCGGCGCAGCGTCCGGGTCAGGAGCGCGCTGATCAGGACGACCACGAGCACCGCCACCGCGCCCATCACGCTGGTGACGATCAACCGCCGCACCATCGCGTTCAGTTCCGTCTCGGTCGCCGCCGTCAGTGTTACGGAGTAGGCGGTGTTGAGCTGCTGGAGCTGGGCGGCGACCGGTCCGACGCTTTCGCTCCACGTCGTGCCGGGGTTCTTGGAGAACCTGTCCGCGTCGGCCCCGGAGCCGGGTGCGGACAGGACCTTCTGCTCGGCCGTGGCCTTGTGCTTCCACGCACCGCCCGCCATCAACTTCCGGTAGAGCGCGGCCTGGTCGTCCGGGACGAGCGGCACGACCTTGTTGTCGTAGAGGAAGTGCTGGGAGCCGATCCAACCGGCGAGCTGCCCGCGTTCGGTGCCGGAGAGCCGCCCGGTCACCGAGCCGCGGGCGAAGAGCGCGTTCTCCCGCGAGATCATCTCCATGCCCCAGACCGAGTCGATGGCCGGCCGGGCGAGGTAGTCGATGTTGGGCAGACCCACATGGCTCAGAGTGGGAACAGGTTCAACTGGCCGGAGATGAGGCTCGTGTAGCGGTCGAAGGTCTGCTGCTGCGAGGCGGTCCGCTGGTCCACCCCCGACCGGTAGTCGGCCAGTTTCCGCAGGTTCCTGCCCACCTGGACGACGTTGGCGCGGATGTCGTCCGGGGCGCGCCAGCCGCTGTCGGGCAGTCCCTGGACGTTCGTGACGTCGGCGTCGGTGCGGACGCGCTGTGCGCGCAACGCCTTCCGGTAGCCCTCGGGATCGGCCAACTCCGCGCCACTGAGCCGCCGTTCCTCCTGGAGGTCGAAGAAGGCGGCCATGATCGGACGTGCCGCCGCGTTGGAGGCGGCGTTGCGGTCCTTCTGCGTCTGCCAGTCCGTGTAGAGCTGCGCGGAACTCGCCAGCCACAGGGCCACCAGGGTCACACTGGGCACCAGAGCCAGGATGAGCAGGAACGTCCGGAGTGACGGCTGGCGCCGGGCTCCGGCGCCTCCGCTGTCCCTTGGTCCTTGTCTCTTCGACGCACGCGCGTGCACTGCCACTGAGGTCCCCAGCGATGCTCCAAGTGACAGGCCGCTCCGATGGGCCCGCACGATGACGCGCCGATGCTATCCCTGGATACCGCTATCTAAATACACTTAGCGCACTAAACTATCACCATCATCTGTTTCAACTGATGCGGTCAGGGCTCCGGTTCGAAACAGGGCAGCGTGATCTCGTCCGTGAGGCGCCGGAAGTCGACGCGCACGCGCATGCCGATGGCGACAGTCTCCGGATCGCCGGCGTCCACGTGGGAGAGCAGGGTGCCGCCGTCGTCGAGGTCGATCACGGCGAGCGCGAAGGGCGTGTCGAAGCCGGGGCCGGGTGCGCGGTGCACCACGGTCACCGAGTAGACGGTCCCCCGGCCGGCACTCGGCGCGTAGCGCCAGTCCGGGCCCAGGCACCCGGGGCAGGCGGGCTCGGGCACGAAGAAGCGCAGGTCGCAGCTCGGGCAGTAGGGGACGACCAGGTCGCCGCGGCGGGCCGCTTCCCAGAAGGGTTCGGACAGTTCGGTGGGGACGGGTACGGGCCGGCTCATCGCGCTCTCCCCAGCAGGCTCATCTCGTAGTGCTGCGCGCCGGACCCGGCGTTCCCGACGGCGGCGAGCTCGGCGCCCTCGACCTGGTGCACGGCGGTGCCGCGCAACTGCCGTACCGCCTCGACGACTTTGAGCGTCATCTGCTGCGTCCCGTTCCAGGCGTACGACAGACAGCCCCCGTCGGGATTGACGGGATGCTTGCCACCCACAGCGATGGCACCGCTGGCCGCCAGCGGTCCGCCCTCGCCCTCCCCGCACAGGCCAAGTGCCTCCAACTGCCGGATGATCTCGAAGGAGTTGGGGTCGTACAGGGAGAAGACGTCCACGTCGTGCGGGCCGACGCCGGCCATGGCGTAGGCGCGGGTCGCCGCGTCCCGGCCGAGCTGGCCGACTTCCCGGTACAGCGCCGGGTTGGCGTACGCGGCCTGGTGGTACTCCATGCCGCCGCCGAGGACGGCCATGGCCGGGTGCGGCAGATCGCGGGCCCGTTCGGCGGTGGTGACCACGAGTGCGGCGCCCCCCTCGCCGACGATGCAGCAGTCCAGCAGGTGGAAGGGCGTGGCCACCATCCGGGAGGCGAGCACGTCGTCGGCGGTGTAGGGCCCGCGGCCGTACATCATCGCCTCCGGGTTGGTGCTGCCGTTGTTGCGGATCGTGGCGGCGACCTCGGCGAGCTGGCGGGAGGTCGTGCCGTACTCGTGCATGTGCCGTGCCGCCACCAGCGCGAACTGGGCGACGACATAGCTGCCCCACACATCGGCGAACTCCAGGGGCACCCCGGCCCCCACAGGGCCGGCTCCGCGCGAGACCAGCTTGCAGCCGCCGACGACGACGGTGTCCGCGTATCCGGCGCTGATGGCGGCGGCCGCCTTCAGCAGGCCCCGTGAGCCGGCGTTGTCGAGCATCGAGTCGCTGGTCCAGCGCAGGTCCCGGCCGAGCATCCGCGCCCAGGAGCTGCCCTCGCCGGGCACGCCGCCGGGACCGGGCCAGTCGACCTGGGCCCCGTCGACGTCGGCCGGGGTCAGTCCGGCGTCCGCGATCGCACCGCGTACCGCTTCGAGGGCGAGGTCCATCGCGTCGCGGTCGGGCAGCGTCAGCGCCTGTTCGGTGGCGTGGACGCCGACGACCACGGGTTGGCGGCCGTTCACGAGGTCACCGTCCCGCGCCGAGTGTGTCGCCGCCGGGATAGCCGCCCCCGCCGAAGCGCTCGTCGAGCACCTCGTAGTCCTTGGCGTAGTCCTTGGTGCGCGGCAGGGCGTCGACGAACTCGACCGTCTTCGGCTTCTTGTACGAGGCGATCCGCGCCCGGCAGTGCTCGATGACGTCCGCCGCGGTGACCGGCTCGGCGCCCGGCAGGAGCACCACGACGGCCTTGACGTCCTGCGCCCAGCGCTCGTTGGGCACGCCGATCACGGCCGCCTCCCTGACCGCGGGGTGGGACTCGATGCAGTTCTCCACCTCGGCCGGGAAGATGTTCTCCGCGGCCGACTTGAGCATGCGGGTCGTCGTCCCGAGGAAGCTGATCGTGCCGTCGGGCTCGCGCCGGCCGAGGTCGGTGGTGTGCCACCAGCCGAACCGGAAGCGTTCCTCGTTGATCTCGGGCCGGTTCCAGTAGCCGAGGTGCACGAGGTCGCCGCGGACACAGATCTCGCCGGCCTCGCCGACCGCGCACTCCCGGCCGGTGTCGTCCAGGAGGCGTACGGCGGTGAAGGGGCCGGGGCGTCCCGCGTTGCCGGTGCCCGCGTCGCCGTAGGCACCGGTCACCGCGAAGCCGGTCACCTCGGTCTGCCCGTAACCGCGGCCCATGCCGCCGCCGTTGCGGGTGAAGCGGCTCTGATCGGTGGGGACGGTGCCCTCCCAGAGCTGCGCGGCGACACTCGCGCGCAGGTGGGAGAGGTCGTGGCCGGCCTCGCGGTTCAGCGCGACGAGCTGCGCGATGGTCGGGGGCATGAGGTAGGCGTGGGTGCACTTCTCGCCCGCCAGCAGCGGGAGCAGTTCCTCGGCGACCACGCGGCGCACGACCACGTTCTTGCCGCCGTGGACGAAGGCCGGGACGCCCCAGAACTGGTAGTTGCCGATGTGGAACATCGGACCGGCGCCGAGGAAGGACGTCTCCGTGCCGATGTCCCCCATCCAGGCGGCGCTCGCGCCCATGGCGAGCAGGTTGCGGTGCGAGAGCATCGAGCCGGACTGCCTACCGGAGATCGCCGCGGTGTAGATGACCAGCAGGGCGGCGTCGGGGTCGACGTCGGCGACGGGGTCCTCCGGCGATCCGGAGGCAAGGAAGGACTCGTAGGAGTCGGCGCCCTCGGAGTCGTGGCGCAGCCACAACGCCCGGTGGTCGCTGCCGAGTTCGGCCCGGGCCTTGGCGACCGTGTCACCGATCTCCTCGTCCTGCCAGACGACGACCTTGGGGTCGAAGTCCTCGACGGCGAAGGCCATCTCGGGGGCTGCCCAGCGCCAGTAGCCGGGGCAGACCATGGCGCCGATCTTCGCGGCGGCGCCGAGCAGCTCCCAGATCCGGAAGGAGTTCTGGCCCAGCCACAGGATGCGGTCGCCGGAGCCGACGCCCGCGTCCGTGAGGGCGCCTGCGAGTCGGTTGGTGCGCTCGTCCAACTGGGGCCAGGTCAGCCGGACGTCGCCGTCGACGAGGGCGACTCCGTCGGGGAAGGACCGTCGGTGCTCACGGATGATGTCGCCGAACGTCAGGCGGCGGGCGCGGGGGTCTGGGGGTTGTCCCCCGGAATAACTCAGCACGTGGTTGCTCCCCATGGTTGGTCAGACGCGGCCGATGCCGACGCCCTTCACGTTGATGAACTCGTCCAGACCGGCCTTGCCGCCTTCCCGCCCGAACCCGCTCATGCCAACGCCGCCGAAGGGCGTGGCGGGCGAAGTGATCGGGTTCGGCCCGGGGTTGACGTACACCGTCCCGGCCTTCAGGCGCGGCACCAGGCGGTTGACGCGCGCGATGTCGCGGGACTGGATGTAGGCGGACAGGCCGTACTCGCTGTCGTTGGCCAGGGCGACGGCCTGGTCCTCGGTGTCGAACGGGGTGATGACCAGGACCGGTCCGAAGACCTCCTGCTGGGCGAGGTCGCTGCGGTTGTCGACGTCCGCGAAGACGGTCGGGGTCACGAACCAGCCGTCGGAGTCGATGTGTTCGCCGCCGTACACGAGCCGGCCGGCACCGTCCTCGACCGCCTTGTCGACCATGCCCTGGACGCGGTCGCGGGCGGCTTCGTTGATGAGGGGTCCGATGTACGTCGTGGGGTCGAGCGGGTCGCCCACGGGCAGGTGGGCGATCACTCCGGTGACCCGGGCGATGACCTCGTCGTAGATCGGGCGCTCCACAAAGAGCCGAGTGGGCAGTGCGCAACCCTGTCCGGTGTTGCTCATGGCGAAGGCGGCGCAGTACGGGACGACGGTGTCCAGGTCGGTGTCGGCGAAGAGCAGGTTGGCGGACTTGCCGCCGAGCTCGAAGACGACCGGCTTGAGGCTGAGGGCCGCGTCGGCCATGATGCGGCGCGCGGTGGCGGGGCCGCCGGTGAAGGAGATCTTGTCGACGCCGGGGTGGGTGACCAGGGCCGATCCGGCGTCGCCGAGCCCGGTGACGACGTTGACGACGCCCTCGGGGATGCCCGCCTCGCGGGCCAGGTCGGCGAAGAGCAGCGCGGAGAACGGTGTGGACTCGGCCGGTTTGATGACCACGGTGTTGCCGGCGGCGAGCGACGGCGGGACCTTCATCGCCAGCGACAGGGCGGGCGAGTTCCAGGTGATGATGTGGCCGATGACGCCGTACGGCTCGGCGATGGTGTACTCGACGTTCTCGTGCGGGCTGTAGGCCGCGCCGACCATGCCCTCGATCTTGTCGGCCCAGCCGGCGTAGTACTCGGTCCACTCGGCGACGTGCGGTCCGACGTTCTCCGCCCAGCCGCCGATGCACACGCCGTTCTCCAGCGGGCAGATCGCCGCGAAGTCGGGGATGTGGTCGCGCAGCAGCGCGGCGAAGCGGGTGAGCAGCCGGCGGCGCTCGGCGGGGCGCATGGTGCCCCACACCTCGAAGGCCTGGCGGGCGGCCGCGACCGCCTGGTCCACCTCGGTGGGCCCGGCCAGCGGGATGTATGCCTGGATGAGGCCGGTGGCCGGGTTGCGGTGCTCGTAGAGGCCACCGCTGGTGTCGGTGACGTCCTTGCCGCCGATGACCAGACGCGGCTGCGGCAGGTCGCGCTCCGCTCTCTCCTGGTGCAGCTCCACATCGACCGTGACCACGGGTACCCCCTAGAGACCGCGCAACACTGCGCACATCCAGGCTAAATAGCTAACCTATTTAGCCAAGCTAGTCAATAAGTTCAGGGCCTCCGGGTCGCGGCCTACAGACCCAGCGACCGCCCGATGATCTCCAGCATGATTTCCGAGGTCCCGCCGAAGACCCGCTGGACCCGGGTGTCGCGCCAGATGCGCGCGATCTCGTACTCGTTGACATAGCCGTAGCCGCCGAACAGCTGCATGCAGCGGTCGATGACCGCCCAGCCGGTCTCGGAGGTCCAGTACTTGGCGGCGGCGGCCTCCTCGGCCGTCAGCTCGCCCTGGATCAGGGCCATGATGCAGCCGTCCACATAGATCCGGGCGGCGTTCAACTTGGCCCTGATGTCGGCGAGCGCGAACCGGTTGGCCTGGAACTCCCCGATGGGCTGCCCGAAGGCGGTGCGGGTCTTGGCGTAGTCGAGCGCCAGTACGTAGGCCCGCTCCGCGGCCGCCAGCGAGGAGACGGCGATGGCGAGCCGTTCCGTGGGGAGGTTGCCCATCATGTGGTAGAAACCGCGGCCCTCCTGACCGATGAGGTTGTCGGCCGGGACGCGGACCTCGTGGAAGAAGAGCTCGGCGGTGTCCTGGGCCTTCATGCCGACCTTGTCGAGCTTGCGTCCCCGCTCGAAGCCCTCGGTGCCGCGCTCGACGACGATCAGACTGATGCCCTTGTGGCCGGCCTCCGGGTCGGTCTTGCAGGCGACGATCACCAGGTCCGCCAGGATGCCGTTGGTGATGAAGGTCTTGGAGCCGTCGATCACCCACTCGTCGCCGTCCCGGCGGGCGGTGGTGCGGATGCCCTTGAGGTCGGACCCGGCGGACGGCTCCGACAGCGCGAGCGCGCAGATCGTCTCGCCGCTGGTGACGCCGGGCAGCCAGCGGGCCTTCTGCTCAGGCGTGGTGAGGTTCATAAGATAGGGCGGGAGGACGTCGTTCTGCAGCCCGAGTCCTACGCCGACCGAGCTGGTGGCCGCCATCTCCTCGGCCATGATCGCGTTGTAGCGGAAGTCCCGGATGCCCTGGCCGCCGTACTCCTCGGGGAACTGCCAGCCGATGAGTCCGGCCTTGCCCGCCGCCGCCCAGGCGGCCCGGCTCACCTGCCCTTCACGCTCCCACTGCTCGGCGTACGGGGCGCATTCGCGCAGGTAGAAGGTGCGGGCGGTCTCGCGGAACAGCTCATGTTCCTCGGTGAAGATCGTTCGGCGCATGCTCGACTCCACTCAGGCATCTCGCTTATTTAGCTGAAGTAGTTATACGATAGCGCTGTATCGGGACCTGGGCGAGGGAGGGCGCGTGAGCGTACGGGACAAGGTGGCACTCGTCACCGGAGCGGGGCGCGGTATCGGCGAGGCGATCGCCGACCGGCTCGCCGCCCAGGGAGCCGCGGTCGCCGTCTGCGACCTGGACGCGGAGGCCGCCGCCAAGGTCGCGGGCCGCCTCGTCGAGCGGTACGGAGTGCGGGCGACGGGAGTCGGCGTGGACATCTCCGACAGCGCTGCCGTGCACGCGGCCGTGGAGCGGGTCACCGTCGAGCTCGGTCCGGTGGACGTCCTGGTCAACAACGCTGCCGTCGACGTCATCGGCCGCTTCGTCGACAGCACCGAGAACACCTGGAACCGCATCATCGACGTCAATCTGCGCGGCACCATCACCATGACCCGGGCCGTACTGGACTCCATGATCGAGAGCGGGCGCGGCCGGATCGTGCACATCGCCTCGGACGCCGGCCGCGTCGGCTCGTCCGGCGAGGTGGTGTACTCCGCGACGAAGGGCGGGGTCATCGCCTTCGGCAAGGCGCTGGCCCGCGAGGTCGCCCGGCACGGCATCACCGTCAACAGCGTCTGCCCGGGTCCCACCGACACCGCGCTGCTCGGACAGGTCGCCGACTACAGCCAGAAGATGTACGACGCGACCGTGCGGGCCATCCCGCTGCGCCGCGTCGCCCGGCCCGACGAGATCGCCGGTGTGGTGGCCTTCCTCGCGTCCGACGACGCCGCCTACATGACCGGGCAGACGCTCTCGGTCAGCGGCGGACTGACGATGGTCTGAGGTGAGCACTGTGCTGCGTGCCGAACTCCGCGACAGAATCGCCGTGTTGACGCTCGACCGGCCGGGGCAGCTCAACGCCCTCGGTTCCAGGACCGCCGACCAGCTGAAACTGGCCCTCGCCGACGTCCGCGACAACGACGACGTGCGCGCCCTGGTCATCACCGGTGCGGGACGGGCCTTCTCGGCCGGTGCCGACCTCGGTGAGATCGAATCGTTCACGGCACCCGGGCAGTTCCGTGCCTTCGTGGGGCGACTCACCGAGACGTTCGCGCTCCTTGAGGACTTCCCCAAGCCGTCGGTCGCGGCCCTGCACGGGTTCGCCTTCGGCGGCGGCCTGGAGCTGGCCCTCGCCTGCGACCTGCGGGTGGCCGAGCGCGGCACCCGGCTGGGTCTGCCCGAGATGAAACTCGGCGTACTGCCGGGCGCGGGCGGCACCCAGCGGCTGCCCCGCCTCCTGCCGCCCGCGATCGCCAAGCAGATGATCCTCACCGGCGAGCCGATCGACGCGGAGCGGGCTCACGCGCTCGGGCTCGTCAACGAACTCGCCGAGCCCGGCGGTGCGCTCAAGACCGCCGAAGCGCTGGCCGCGAAGCTGGCCGCCGGGGCCCCGCTCGCGCTCGCGGCCGGAAAACGCCTGATCGACTACGGCCTCGGCATGGACCTGGAGGCGGCGATCGCGTACGAGCGCGAAACCGTCGCGGTGCTGTTCAGCACCGAGGACCGGACCGAGGGACTCAAGGCCTTTCGGGAACGCCGACCGGGCGACTTCCGCGGCGTGTAGCAGGCGTACGGCGGGGGTTTTCAGACGTCCCGACTGATCTGGAGGTGGGCCGTGCGGCCACTGGAGGGCATTGCCGTGGTCGAGCTGGGCATGTGGGTGGCGGCACCGGCCGCGGCCACCATGCTCGCCGACTGGGGCGCGGACGTGGTGAAGGTGGAGGCGCCGACCGGCGACCCCAACCGCTACACGCTCAAGCACGTCGGGCAGGACATCGACAGCGCTCCCCCGTTCGAGACCGACAACCGCGGCAAGCGCGGGATCGTCCTCGACCTGCGCTCGCAGGACGGCAAGGACATACTGGAGCGGCTGCTGGAACGCACCGACGTGTTCGTCACCAACCTCCGCCCGGGCGCCCTGGAACGGCTGGGCCTGTCCCCGGACCAGCTGCGCACCCGCCATCCCCGCCTGGTCGTCGGCACATTGACGGGCTACGGCTGGACGGGCGCCGAGCGCGACCGCGCCGGGTACGACGTCTCCGCGTTCTGGGCCCGCCCCGGCATCGCCGCCATGCTCAACCCGGCCGGGGAGCCGCCGCCCGGCATCCGGCCCGGCCTCGGCGACCGTACGGCCGCGGCCAACCTGGTCGCCGGCGTGCTGGCCGCGCTCCTGCGACGCGAACGCACCGGTGAAGGCGGGGTGGTGGACGTGTCCCTGCTGCGGTCCGGTACCTACGCCAACGGAAACGACCTCGCCCTGCAGAACTTCTTCGGCAAGCGCGGCCGTACCCGCCACCGCACCGAGCACGAGTCACCCCTCTACAACTCCTACCGGGCCGCAGACGACCGCTGGTTCTGGCTGGTCGGCCTGGAGGGCAACCGGCACTGGCCCGGCGTCGTCAAGGCGCTCGGCCGTAAGGACCTGGAGACGGACGAGCGGTTCGCGACCGGCAGGGCCCGGCGCGGCCACGTACGCGAGCTGATCGCCGTGTTCGACGAGGAGTTCGCCAAGCGGCCCCTTGACGAGTGGGCCGAGCGCTTCGACGCCGAGGGCGTGTGGTGGGCGCCCGTGCAGACCCTGGCGGAGGTGGCGGCCGATCCGCAGGCGGAGGCGGTCGGGGCGTTCGTCGAACAGCCCGGCATGGGTGACGCGCCGCCGCTGCGGACGGTGGCGACTCCGGTCGCCTTCTGGGGCGTCGACGAGAAGCCGCGCGGCGGCGCACCGACCCTCGGCGAGCACACCGACGAAGTGCTCCGCGAACTCAACTGAACTCATCTATCTGGAGGTACGGCGTGGGCATCCTCGACGACAAGGTCGCCATCGTCACCGGCGGCGGCAGAGGCCTTGGCCGGGCGCACTGTCTGGCGCTCGCCGAGGCCGGCGCGACCGTGGTGGTGAACGACCTCGGCTCGGGCATACACGGCGAGCAGACCGGTGACTCCCCCGCCGACGAGGTCGTCGCCGAGATCACCAAGCTCGGCGGCCGGGCCATCGCCAACCACTCCTCGGTGACGGACTGGGCGGCGACCGAGACCATGGTCGCGGACACCGTCGCCGAGTTCGGCCGCCTCGACATCGTCGTGAACAACGCGGGGATCGTGCGCGACCGCATGCTGTTCTCGATGACCGAGGCCGAGTTCGACACCGTCATCGCGGTGCATCTGAAGGGCACCTTCGCACTCACCCGACACGCGTGCGCGCACTGGCGCGAGGCGTCCAAGCGAGGCGAGCGCGTGACAGGCCGCGTGATCAACACGACCTCCGGGACCGGCCTGTTCGGCAACCAGGGCCAGTCCAACTACGGGGCGGCGAAGGCCGGGATCGCCGGGCTCACCGTCCTCACCGCCCTGGAGATGCGCAAGTACGGCGTCACCGCGAACGCCATCTCGCCCATCGCGGCCACGCGGATGACGGACGGACTGGCCGTCGGCGAGTCCCTCCAGGCCGCCGAGGGCTTCGACCCGCGCGATCCCGCCAACGCCTCCGGAGTCGTCGTCTACCTGGCCTCCGACAGCGCGGCCTGGCTGACCGGCCAGGTCCTGCGCATCGAGGGCAACCGCCTCAACCGCCTGCAAGGCTGGACCGTCGCCGCCGTCCACCCCAGCCGGTCCGGCCAGGCCCTCGCCTACGACGAACTCGTCGACGCCGTACCGCAGTTGTACGCAGCCATGCCCGCGGGTCGGGCGACGGGCGCCGGCCAGTGAAGGGCCACGACGCCGCCGCCCTCGTGCTGCGCGCGACCCTCGGCCCGATGCTCTTCGCGCACGGCTGGAACAAGGTCGCCGGACCGGGCGGGCTCAAGGGCACCACGGGCTGGTTCGAGGCGCTGGGCCTCCAGCCGGCCGAGGTGCACGCCCGCATGGCGGCCGGCACCGAGATGGCGGCGGGCGTCGGCATCACGCTCGGCGCCGCCAACCCGCTCCCCGCGGCGGCGGCCGTCGGCCTGATGACCAGGCCGCGCGCACCGACCACCGCGGCAAGGGCTTCTTCGTCTTCAAGGGCGGCTGGGAGTACGCCGGTGTCGTGGGCGGCGCGGCCGTCGCACTGGCCGCGCTGGGCAACGGTCGGTACTCGCTCGACGCCCTGCTGCGACGCCAACGCGCGGGCGCCGGGCACGCGTTGCTGGCAGCAGGGATCGGAACGGCGAGCGCGGCGGCGCTGCTGGCGCTGTCCTACCGGCCCGAAAAGAAACCTGACGAGACAGATCAGTGAGACCGATGAGGGCAACAAGGGAGAGTCGACATGGACGCGGCTGACTTCAGCGCGGTGCTGTCCGAGGTCCGGCGTTTCGTCCGGGACCGCGTCGTGCCGCTAGAGGCGGAGATCGATGAGACGGACGAGATGCCCGCGGACATCCGCGAGGCGGCCAAGAAGATGGGCCTGTTCGGCTTCGCGCTGCCCGAGGAGTACGGCGGCCTGGGTCTGTCGATGCTCGAAGAGGCCCAGTTGATGTTCGAGTTGGGCTACACGACTCCGTCCCTGCGTTCGATGTTCGGCACGAACAACGGCATCGCCGGTCATGTCCTCATGGTCGGCGGCACGGAGGAACAGAAGGCTCACTGGCTGCCGAGGATCGCCTCGGGTGAGGTTCTGGCGTCGTTCGCGCTCACCGAGCCGGAGGCGGGCTCCGATCCCTCGACGCTCACCACGAAGGCACACCTCGACGGCGACGAGTGGGTGATCAACGGCGCCAAGCGGTATATCACCAACGCGCCGCTAGCTGACGTCTTCATGGTCTTCGCCCGCACCGACCCGGATGCGCCGCGCACCCGCGGCATCTCCACCTTCCTGGTCCCGGCCGGCACCCCGGGTCTCACCGTGGCTCCCAAGGACCACAAGATGGGCCAGTTCGGCGCCTGGACCGCGGACGTGTTCTTCGACGACGTCCGGGTGCCTGCCTCCGCGCTCGTCGGCGGCGAGGACGGCCTGAACCGGGGCTTCGGCACCGCGATGGGCTGTATCGCGCACGGACGGGTCCACATCTCCGCGCTGATGGTCGGCATGGCCGAGCGTCTGGTCGACGAGTCGGTCGCCTACGCGAGCACCCGCAAGCAGTCCGGGAAGCTCATCGGCTCCTTCCAGCTCGTCCAGGGTCTGATCGCCGACGCGCAGACCGACTACTACGCCGGACGCGCCACCGTCCTGGAGGCCGCCCGCGCCTTCGACGCCGGCACGGACACCAAGATCGGCCCGTCCTGCACGAAGTACTTCGCCAGCGAGATGGTGTGGCGGGTCGCCGACCGGGCGGTGCAGGTCCACGGCGGCGCGGGCTACATGCGCGGGGTCGCCGTCGAGCGCTTCTACCGGGACGCCCGGCTGTTCCGCATCTACGAGGGCACCAGCCAGATCCAGCAGGTCATCATCGCGAAGGCGCTGCTGGGTGAGGCGGCGCGCGGCTGAGCGGTTGGCGCAGACAAGGCAGAGGCCCCGGGATGACTCGGGGCCTCTTCTTGTCTTGCCGCTGCCCTCAGATCCCGAGCCGGTCCAGCAGCCGCTCGTGGTACACCGCCGGGCCGCCGAACAGCAGCTGCGAGGACTTGGCGCGCCGGAAGTACAGGTGGGCGGGATGCTCCCAGGTGAAGCCGATGCCGCCGTGGACCTGGATGTTCTCCATGGCGGCGAGCATGTACGCCCGTGAGCAGCAGGCGTGTGCCACGGCGGCGGCGACCGGGAAGTCCGGGGAGTCCTCGTCGGCCAGTCGGGCCGCCTCACGGGAGGCGGCTTCGGCGAGTTCCACCTGGACGAGCATGTCGGCGCACTTGTGCTTGACCGCCTGGAAGGAACCGATCGGCCGGCCGAACTGATGGCGGACGCGGGCGTAGTCCGCGCTCGTCTCCAGGCACCGCCGTGCCCCGCCCGCCTGCTCGGCGGCCAGCCCGACCGAGGCGATGTCGAGGACCCTGGCCATGATGCGGCCGCCCGCCCCCTGCGCCCCGACGAGCGTCGCGGGCACGGCGTCCAGGGTCAGCCGGGCCAAGGCCCGGGTGGCGTCCAGGGTTTCCATCGGCTCCGCCGTGAGTCCCGCGGCTTCCCGCTCCACCGCGAAGAGCGTGGGGCCTGCCACGGTACGGGCGACGACGAGGATCAGGTCGGCCGTCGTACCGTCGACGACGAAGCACTTGCGGCCGCGTACCGTCCAGCCGCCGTCGCCGTCCGGCACGGCGCGCGCGGAGACCATGGCGGGGTCCCAGGAGCCGTGCTCTTCGGCGACGGCGAGGGTGGCCGTGGTGCGTCCGGAGGCGATGCCGGGGAGGAGGCGCGCACAGGCCGCTTTGTCCCCCGATGCCAGCAGGGCCTGGGCCGCCAGGAGGACGGTGGCGAAGAAGGGAGCGCAGAACAGCGCGCGGCCCATCTCCTCCAGGACGACGCCGAGTTCGACCAGGCCGAAGCCGTCACCGCCGTACTCCTCAGGGATCGCCAGGCCCGGCAGGCGCAGTTGGTCGGCCGCCTGGGACCACACCGCCGGGTCGAAACGCGGCTCGCTCTCCATGAGCTTGCGTACGGCCTCCTCAGGCGACTTGGCCTCCAGGAACTCCCGTACGGATGACCGCAGTTCCCGCAGTTCGCTCTCGTCGGCGGTCACGGCCGCACCTCCTTGGCAGCGGCGGTCACCGGTTCCTTGGGCAGGCCCAGGACGCGTTCCGCGAGGATGTTCTTCATGATCTCCTCGGTGCCGCCGAGGATGCGCAACGCCGGGGTGGCGAGGAGGAGTTCGGTCCAGGCGTAGGTGCCCCACTGGCCGGTGTCGGCGATGATCCGGGGGCCGAGCACGTCGGACACGAAGTGCGCCGCCCGGGTCAGGTTCTGGCCGTACATCAGCTTCGACACGGACATCTCGGGGCCCGGCGCCACTCCGGCACGAAGCTTGCGCAGGGCGCGGGCGTTGAGGTGCTCGGTGGCCATGACGTCCACGAGCAGTTCGGCGAGGCGGGCGCGCAGGGCGCGGTCGTCCCACGTCCAGGTGGCCCGCATGAGCGCCGAGAGGTGGTCCGGTGACAGGGCGGCGGCCACCGGGCCCACCCCCTCGCTGCCGACGGTCGCGCGCTCGTTCATCAGGGTGGTCAGGGCGACCGTCCAGCCGCCGTCGACCTCGCCGAGCCGGTGGTCGTCGGGGATCCGGACGTCGGTGAGGAACACCTCGTTGAAGTCCGCGCCGCCGGTCATCTGCCGCAGCGGCCGGACCTCGACGCCCGGCGTGTCCATGGGGACCAGGAAGGCCGTGATACCGCGGTGCTTGGGCGCGTCCGGGTTCGTCCGGGTGAGGGCGAGGCCGATCTGGCTGTGCTGGGCGACCGAGGTCCACACCTTCTGCCCGTTCAGCACCCAGCTGTCGCCCTGGCGGACGGCCCGGGTCGCAACGCTCGCCAGGTCGGATCCGGCGCCGGGTTCGCTGAACAGCTGGCAGGCGATGGCGTCCCCGCGGTACATCGCGGGCAGCCAGCGGTCCTTGATGTGGGGCTGGGCGTGGGCCAGGATCGTCGGCCCGATCATGCCCAGGCCGATCACACTGAGCACACCGGTGTCGGCGACGTCGTACTCCGACTCGACGGCGTCGTAGAGCAGGTCGTGCACGGGGGTCAGGCCCCGGCCGCCGTACTCCACCGGTCCGGTGGTCCAGCCGAAGCCGTTCTCGTGGCGGATCCGCTGCCACTCCCGGGCCCGTTGCACGAACTCCCGCTCCTCGTCGGGCGGGAGGCTGCTGAAGTACGCCATCGAGTCGTCGCCCTCGCCCCAGGTGAAGGCGGTGCGGTCGGGGGCCTTCGCCGCGTGCGCGTCGAGGAAGCGGCGCGCCTCGGCGGCGAAGTCCTGCATGTCGTCGGATTCCATCGCGTTCGCTCCGCGGTCAGAAAGAGGTTCAGGTCGAGAGGATCAGGTCGAGAGGATCGTCACCGCCGACGCACCGGGCGCGCCGTACAAGTGGGTGTAGCCGACGCGCGGTGTGCCGGGGATCTGGCGGGTGCCCGCCGTACCGCGCAGTTGGAGGACGATCTCGTGGATCTGGCGCAGTCCGGACGCGCCGATCGGTTCGCCGTTGCCGAGCAGTCCGCCGTCGGTGTTGACCGGGAGCCGGCCGCCGATCTCGGTGGCGCCCTCGGCGATGAGGCGTTCCTGCTCGCCGTCCTTGCAGAGGCCGTTCTCCGCCATGTGGATGATCTCCGACCCGGCGTCGGTGTCCTGGAGCTGGGCGACGTCGACGTCCTCGGGGCCGATGCCCGCGCGTTCGTACGCGTCCCGGGAGGCGTCCACACTCGGGCTGTCCACGGGCTCCCCGACCGGGAACGACGGGCTCTGCACCTCGAACGCGCCGAGCCTGCGGCTGCGCAGGGCGGTGGAGCGGACCCGCACCGGCTTCCCTGTGTACTTGTGGGCCTGGTCGGCCCGGCACATCACGATCGCCGCCGCGCCCTCGTTCGGGCCGCAATACATGAACTGGCGCAGGGGGTAGTTGAGGACCGGGGAGGCGAGGACCTCCTCGGGCGTGAGGGGCGTGCGGCGCCAGGCCTTCTCGTTGCCGGCCGCGTTGCGGAAGTTCTTGGAGGCCACGCGGGCGAGCGTCCGGTGGGAGATGCCGTGCTCGTGCATATAGCGGTTGATCTTCATGCCGAAGAAGTGGGTGGTGAGGAAGAGCCCGGTCTGCCCGTACCAGGAGGGGATGCCGGCCACGGACGGGTCGGCGGCGAAGGCACCGCGCGGGTGCTTGTCCAGGCCGATGGCGATGGTCAGGTCGTGCTCGCCGGTCTCGATCGCGCGGGCGGCCAGCGCCACCGCCGTACCGGCCGTCGCGCAGCCGTTGAAGACACCGCGCAGGGGTACGCCGGTCAGGCCGAGCCGGCCGACGATCGCATCCGGGTTGGCGACCTCGTAGCTGCCGATGTAACCGCCCTGGATCTGCGGCCAGTTCACGCCCGCGTCGGCGAGGGCCAGCCGTACCGCGTCCGCGCCCATGTCCAGCGCGGGCTTGCCGGGGAAGCGGCCGAAGGGGTGCAGGCCCACCCCGATGATGACGGCCTCGGTCATGACGCCTCCTCCTCGGTCTCCGTGGATTCCTCGGTCTCCGTGGATTCCTCGGTCTCCGTGGATTCCTCGATCTCCGTGGATTCCTCGACCGGGGCGAACGCGAACGTCATGACCTCCGTGCCGTCGTCCTGCACGGTGTAGGGCACCAGCGTCAGCCGCATGTCCTGCCCGATCCGCAGCTTCTCCGGGTCGGGTTCGGTCAGTCGCGCCTCGACCAGCAGCTCGCCGGGGAGCTCGATGTATCCGACGGAGTACGGCTCGAAGGCTTCGGGGCCGTCGTACGGCGGGGACGGCGGGCGGAAGTCCTGGGTCGTGAACGTCCACAGCGTGCCGCGGTCCGCCAGGAGCCGTTCCTTCGACTCGTCGCCGGCGCACCGGACACAGGTCGCGGCGGCCGGGAAGCTCACCAGGCCGCACACCCTGCACTCGGAACCGATCAGCCGGAGGGGCATGGCGGCGGGCGGCCAGGTGAACAGGCCCTCGGCGACGGGGCGTTGTGCCGTCGTCATCTCAGGCTCCGTTCCGGTTGCCCAGGACATCGGCGTTCGGAGCCGCCTTGGCCACCAGGTTCGGGACGACGGAGGACAGCTCCTCCGGCGCCCAGCGGGCGTCGGCACTCGCGGTGGGGCCGTTGACCCAGCCCTCCAGGACCGTGATGCGGTTGCCGACGACGCCGAACACCCGGCCGGTGACCTCGCGCGAGGCGGCCGAGCCCAGCCACACCACCAGCGGCGAGATGGCCTCGGGGGTGAGGTCCTGGCTCTCGGCGGCCTGCTTCATCATCTCTATGTCGTCGGTCAGCCGGGTCAGCGCGGTGGGCGCGATGGCGTTCACCGTCACGCCGTAGCGGGCGAGTTCGGCGGCGGCGATGAGGGTGAGGCTGCCGATGCCGGCCTTCGCGGAGCCGTAGTTGGACTGGCCGGGGTTGCCGAAGATGCCGGACGGGGAGGTCGTGTTGATCACCCGGGCGTCGTTGTCCTGACCGGACTTGGCGCGCTCGCGCCAGTACGCGGCCGCGTGGCGCAGGGTGGCGAAGCTGCCCTTGAGGTGGACGGCGATCACGCTGTCCCAGTCCCGCTCGGTCATCGACACGATCATCCGGTCGCGCAGGATGCCGGCGTTGTTGACCAGTACGTCGAGGCCGCCGTAGGTGTCGACGGCCTGCTGGACGAGCCGGCCGGCGCCCTCCCAGGTGGAGATGTCGTCCGTGTTGGCGACCGCCTCGCCGCCTGCCGCGACGATCTCGTCGACCACGCTCTGCGCGGGCCCGGCGGAGGCGCCGGCGCCGTCCCGTCCGCCGCCCAGGTCGTTGACGACGACCTTCGCCCCGTGCGCGGCGAACGCCAGGGCGTGCGCCCGGCCGATCCCGTTGCCGGCACCGGTGACGACCGCGATCCGGCCTGCGACCACTCCTTCAGACATGCTCAATTCCTCCATCGGAAAGGTCAGTTGGCCTCGGCGAGCAGGACGCGCGGGTTGTCGCTGCCGCAGCCGCACCGGCCCACGACGACGCGTCCGGTGATGCCGAGCGGTGTCTCGGGCAGGGACGCGGTGCGCTCGTCCCCCGCGGCCACGGTCAGTTGTCCGTCCCGCTCGCCGAACCGCCATTCGGCGGCGTTGACATGGGCGCCGCTGCGTTCGGGGCACTCCAGTGCGAGAGCCGGCCCCATCGCCGAGATCACGGAGGCGGTCACCCCCACGGCACGCAGGAGGGGTACGGCGGCGGGCCTGGCCAGCACCACGGGCGTGGACCGGAACATCTCGCCGATGTCGGCCGAGCCGGCGAGCCCCTCCAGGGTCTCCGCCGACAGGCCGATCACGGCGTGCGGTGTCAGTTCGCGGTGGAAGACGGCGGTGCGGCGGTGGTCCCAGCCCATCGCCTCGGCGATGCCGTACGGCACCTTCAGCGTGCGCAGGGCGCCGATCACCGCACGGCCCCAGAAGCCCTCGAAGCCGGAGGCGGTCAGCAGGGCCCGCTGCCCGGCCGCGAGACCGTGCTCGCGCAGCCGTGCGGTGACCCACTCGGTGTCGCGGGCGAGTTCCGCCCAGGTCAGCTCCAGGTCCCGCAGGCCGTCGGCGGTGGGGAAGCGCAGGAGGTAGGCGAGTTCGGGGCGGGGAAGCGTCCTGGCACGGGCCAGGGTGTCGGCGCGGGCCATCAGGTCTTCACCACCCGGGGGAACTTGGCGACGCTGGTCATGGTCTTCAACAGGTCCTCCTCGGTGCGCATGTCGAGCACCGGCTTGACTCCGGTCCGCTCGCGCACGGCCTCGCTCAGGCGCCCGGCCAGGGCGTCGACGTCGCCGGTGAGATGGGGGTCGTAGCCGACGCGCAGCCGCAGTTCGTCGACCTCGCGCCGGTCCCGGACGATCTGGAAGACCCCCGCGACGGTCTCCGGCTGGTCCTCGACCGCCTGCCACACGTCCCGCAGGACGACGGAGCGTCCCTGGACTACCGTCTCGTCGCCGCGCCGCCCGGCCACCCACATGCGGGCGTGGGTGCGGCCGCAGCCGCAGGTGTCGCGGGAGAGTCGGACAAGGTCTTCGCTGCGGTAACGGATCAGCGGCGCGGCCCGGTTGTCCAGGTCGGTGGCGACCAGTTCGCCGAGGTCGCTCTCGGGGACGTCGTGCCAGCCGTGCTCGTCGACCTCGACGCACTCGGCGAAGACGGTGTCCTCCCACAGGTGGAAGCCGTCGTGCTCGCGGCACTCCCAGGCGGTGCCGGTGTCGGCGGCGCTGGTGTACTCGTAGACGTCGATACCCCAGTCGTCGCGGATCCGCTCGCGCATCTTCCGGCTGAGGGGCTGGCCGGCGCAGGAGGCGCCCTTGAGGGAGGAGAAGGCCTCCCTCAGGTCGGTCTTCTCGGCCAGGTGCTCCAGCTCCACCATCTGCGGATACATCATCTGCAGGTAGGCGGGTCGGTAGGTGCGCAGGGCCTCGACGACCTCGGGCATGTTGCCCATCCAGGTGTCGACCTCGATGACCACCGCGCCCAGCGCCTGGAAGCCGGCGTCCATGAAGTTGCGGAAGGTGCCGGGCGGGCTCAGGACTCGGTCGCCGGGCCTCAGGCCCAGCTCCCACAGGTCCCGTACCTGTGCGGTCACCAGGGGCGGGGCGTCCTGCCAGATCTCGGCGAAGAACTCCGGGTCGCCGGTGGTTCCGGAACTGGAGGAGACCGAGGTCAGCTCCTCGACCGGGACGCAGAGCAGGCCGGCGAAGGCGTCCCCGGTGCGGCTCCGGTAGGCGCGGATCATGTCCTTGGTGATGAACGGGATGCGTGCCCGGAAGTCCTCCAGGGACCGGATGTCGCGCGGGTGGACCCCGTGCTCGTCCCACAGCTCGCGGTAGAAGGCCGAGTTGGCGTAGGCGTACTCGACGAGCTCCAGGAGCTGTTTCTCCTGCCGCGCGCGCAGTTCCTGGCGCGGCATGGTCTCCACGTGGGGCTCGAAGTACCTGTCAGCGGTGTCCCTGTCACCGACCATGGCGCCTCCTTGCGGCTCAGTGCCCAGATCTTCCAGCTATCAGCGCAATCAGTCAACCAATTCGACGGATTAGACGAGGGGCTCGCACTCTGTCGATCTATATAGTTAACTATTAGAACTCATTCAACCACAGGAGGGCTGCCGTGAAGATCGTTGTCTGCGTGAAGCACGTGCCCGACGCCACGGCGGACCGCACCTTCACCGAGGACGGCACCACCGACCGGGCGTCGGTGGACTCACTGCTGTCCGAACTCGACGAGTACGCCGTCGAACAGGCCCTGCGCCTGGCCGAGTCGGACGCGGACGCCGAGATCAGCTATCTCACCGTCGGACCCGACGACGCACGTGATGCCCTGCGCAAGGCCCTGGCCATGGGCGGCGACGCGTCGATCCATGTCAGCGACGAGGACATCGAGGGCAGCGACGCGTTCGGTACGTCACTCGTACTGGCCAAGGCCATCGAGCGGCACGGCTTCGATCTCGTGCTGTGCGGAATGGCCTCGACGGACGGCACCATGGGGGTGCTGCCCGCGCTGCTGGCCGAGCGGCTCGGCGTCCCGGCCGTCACCCACCTCGAAGACCTGGCGATCGAGGACGGAAGCGTCACCGGGCGCCGCGAGGGCGACGGCGCCACCGTACGGATCCAGGGCGCGCTGCCCGCAGTCGTCTCGGTGACCGACCGCTCCGGGGACGCCCGTTACCCCTCCTTCAAGGGGATCATGGCCGCCAAGAAGAAGCCCGTCGAGACCCTCGGCCTCGCCGACCTCGGCATCGCGGCCGCACAGGTCGGCCCGGCGGGGGCGCGGTCGGCCGTGGACACCGCGACCCGGCGCCCGCCGCGCACCAAGGGCGAGATCGTCGCCGACGAGGGGACGGGCGGCATCGGACTGGCCGCGTTCCTCACCACCAAGAAGTTCATCTGACCGCGCCCCGCCCTGACCTGCCTGCCTGCCTGCTGAAGGAGTTGCATCACCGTGGCCGAGATCCTCGTCCTCGTCGACCACGTCGACGGTGCCGTACGCAAGCCGACCCTCGAACTGCTCACCCTGGCACGCCGCCTGGGTGAACCCTCGGCCGTCTTCCTGGGGCCGGGCGCGGACCGCGCGACCGAGGTCCTCGGCCGGTACGGCGCCCAGAAGATCCATGTCGTGGACGCCCCCGAGGTCGACGAGTACCTCGTCACCCCGGCCGTGGACGCCCTCACGCAGATCGCCGAGCGCACCAGACCGGCCGCGATCCTGCTGCCGTCCGGGCCGGACGGCAAGGAGATCGCCGCGAGGGTCGCGCTGCGGCTCGGCTCCGGACTCATCACCGACGCCGTCGATGTCACCGCAGGGCCCGACGGGCCGGTCACCGAGCAGTCGGCGTTCGCCGCGACATACCAGGTCACCGCGCACGTCACCCAGGGCGTGCCGGTGATCACGGTCAAGCCGAACGCCGCCGCCCCCGAGGCCGCCCCCGCCGAACCCGTCATCGAGAAGCAGGACATCGCCTTCGGCCCGACCGAGCACGCCGTCCGGGTCCTGTCCCGCACACCGCGGGAGCGCGGCGACCGGCCCGAACTGACGGAGGCCGACATCGTCGTCTCCGGTGGTCGCGGGGTGAACGGCGCCGAGAACTTCGCCCTCATCGAACGGGTCGCCGACGCGCTCGGTGCGGCCGTCGGGGCGTCCCGCGCGGCCGTGGACGCGGGCTGGTACCCGCACAGGCACCAGGTCGGCCAGACAGGCACCCAGGTCTCCCCGCAGCTCTACCTCGCCGCCGGCATCTCCGGCGCGATCTAGCACCGGGCGGGCATGCAGACGTCCAAGACCATCGTCGCCGTCAACAAGGACGCCGACGCACCGATCTTCGAGCTCGCCGACCACGGCGTGGTCGGGGACCTGTTCGCGGTGCTGCCGCAGCTGGTGGACGAGATCGAGCGGCGCCGGAGCTGATCTTTCACGGCCCGGCCTTCCCTTCAACGACCCATACATCTAAAATCGCTAACTGATTGCATCCATTGATGCGTGCAGCCCTGACCCGAAGGAGTGTCATGACGAAGATCTGGGTCAACTCCGGGGACTCCCATGTGATGGAGCCCGCCGACGTGTGGACCACGCGGTTGTCCGCGCGGCTGGGCGCGCGGGCGCCACGCAGTGAGCGCGGAGAGAAGTACGAGATGCTCTACATCGACGGCGAGCGCATCGACCGCCAGCTCGGCGACTTCATGGACGCGATGCGCCCGCCGGGCGCCTGGGACCTGAAGGTCCGGCTCAAGGACCTCGACCAGGAGGGCGTGTGGTCCCAACTGGCCTTCCCCTCCATGGGGTTCTGGCTGGTGTCGATCACCGACCGGGAGCTCGCCCGGGAGACCGTCCGGGCCTGGAACGACTGGGCCCACGAGGAGATCCTCAGCAAGAACAAGCGGGTCATCACCACCGCCTGTGTCTCGACGGCCGACATCGACGACGCGGTAGCCGAGGTGGAGCGGGTGGCGGAGCTGGGCTTCAAGGCGATCTTCCTGCCGTGTTCGACACGACCCGGCGAGGAATACGCCCTGGACCGTTGGGAGCCGTTGTGGACCGCGGTCGAGCGGGCGGGGCTGGTGCTCGGCTTCCACATCGGCACCGGAGCGCAGAACGTCGTCTTCCGCGGACCCGGCGGCGCGGTCGTCAACTACATGGAGACGACCTACCCGGGCATGCGGGTCGTGTCCCACATGGTCGCGGGCGGCGCGCTGGATCGTCACCCCGACCTGAGGATCCTCATCGCGGAGGGCGGGGCGGGCTGGGTGCCGGCCATCGGCGACCGGATGGACGAGGCCTACCGCCAGCACGGCATGTTCGTCCGGCCCAAGCTGAGCCGACTGCCCAGCGAGATCATCAGGCAGCAGGTGTACGCCTCCTTCCAGCACGACAAGAGCTCGGTGGAGATCGTCGAGTCGACCGGCTACCGCAACGTGATGTGGGGCGACGACTACCCCCACCTGGAAGGCACCTACGGCCACACCCAGTCCACGCTGCACGACCTGTTCGAGGGCGTGTCCGACGACATCCGCGACCGCGTCACGCGCGGCACCTTCAACGAGCTTTTCGGTCTGCCGGAGCGGACTCCCCAGGAGGCGGCCGTCTGAGCGGCGCCGACGGAACCACTGAGGTGACCACTCCCCCGTACCCCTCGCACCCCTCGCACTCCGCGGACCCTTCGTACCCCGCGGACCCTTCGTACCCCGAAGACCTGGAACGGCCCGGACTCGTCAGGACCGGGCGGTCGACCTTCGTGCGGCCCATCCGGCCGGAGGACGCCGACCGCCTGGTCGCCTTCGTCGGCACCCTGTCCCGCGCCACCCTGGCCTATCGCTCCCTCGGTCCGGTGGTCCGCGCCCGCGACGACGTCATCCGGCGCGGCGCCCACGTGGACTACCTCAACGAACTGGCGCTCGTCGCCCTCGCCGGTGACGAGATCGCCGGCCTGGTGCGCTACGTCCGCGACCCGGAGGAACCGGAACACGCCGAGGTCACGTTCACCATCCGGGACGACCACCAGAGCGAGGGGTTCGGCAGGCTGCTCCTGGAACACATCGCCGCCGCCGCGCGGGCACGGGGCATCCGGGTGCTGGAGGCCGACGTCCTCGCCGACAACGCCAGGATGATCAACGTCTTCCTCGGCTCCGGCTACCGGACCCAGGCCGGTCCGCCGGGCCAGATCATCCACTTCGAGATCGCCGTCGATCCGCAGGCCCAGGCCGTGGCGCGGGCCGAGCGCCGCGAGCAGACGGCTGTACGGCGCTCGCTCAAGCCCCTGCTCGAACCGCGCTCGGTCGCCGTGATCGGCGCCAACCGCGACCCGCTGACGATCGGCCACGAGATCGTCGCCAATCTCCAGCGGGGCGGCTTCGCCGGCAGCGTGTTCCCCGTCAACCCGCGGGCCGGGCAGATCGCCGGGGCGCGGGCGTACGCAAGCGTCCGGGACCTGCCCGAGCCGCCGGACCTGGCGCTGGTGGCCGTACGCGCCGAGGCCGTGCCCGGTGTCGTACGGGAGTGCGCGGAGGTCGGGGTGAAGGCGGTGGTCGTCGTCTCGACGGGCTTCGGGGAGACACGAACCGAAGGACGAGCCGGCGAAATGGAACTGGCGCGGTTCGCCCGCGCCTCCGGAATGCGACTCGTGGGCCCGAACTGCATGGGCGTGGTCAACACGACCCCCGCGGCGCGACTGGCCGCGACCTTCTCCCCCGCCCTGCCGACGCCCGGCCGGGTGGCGATGTCCAGCCAGTCCGGGCCGCTCGGGCTCGCGGTGCTCGACTACGCCCGGCGGCTGCGGCTCGGCTTCTCCGGCTTCGTGTCGGTGGGCCACGCCGTCGACGTCTCCACCGACGAACTGCTCCAGTGGTGGGAGGAGGACCCGGGGACCTCGGTGATCCTGCTGCACGTCGAGACCTTCGGCGATCCACGCCGGTTCGCCCGCGTCGCCCGCCGGGTCGCGCCGCGCAAACCCATCGTCGCCGTCCATCCCGGCCACGCGGACTCGGCGGTGAGCTCGCTGTTCGCCCAGTCCGGTGTGATCCGCACCCGGAGCCTCCAAGAGCTTTTCGACGTCGCCCTGTTGCTCGCCCACCAGCCTCCCCCGCCCGGCAACCGGGTCGCCGTGATCACCAACGCGGGCGGCCCGGCGGCCCTGACGGTCGGCGCGTGCGCGGCGAGCGGTCTGTGCGTGCCCGCGCTGGGTGAGCGCACCCGGCAGACGCTCCGTCCGGCCCTCGCGCCCCACGCCGACGTCTCCAACCCGGTCGACCTGACGCCCACCGCCACCGCCGCCCACTACCGGCAGGCGCTGGACGCCGCCCTGGCTGACGACGGGATCGACGCGGCCGTCGTCCTGTTCATGCCGCCGCTGGCGGACAAGCCGGACGAGGTGGCGTCGGCGATCCTCGACGCGGCCGCGGCCCGGCCCGACAAACCCGTGCTGGCCAGCTTCCTGGGCGGTGCGGGCGTCGCCGACCTTCTGCACCGAGGCGACCTGGTGGTACCGACGTACACCTTCCCGGAGGCCGCGGCCACCTCGCTCGGACACGCGGCGGCCTACCAGACCTGGCGCAGCACCCCGGCGGGCGTCGTGCCCGACCTCGCCGGAATCGACGCCGAGCGGGCCCGATCGCTGATCACCTCCTGTGCCCCTGGGCCGGTCCCCGCGGCGGTCGCCGCCGAGCTGCTCGCCTCGTACGGGATCGCCGTACGCGGGGGTGAACCGGGCCCCGGACCGGATGCCGGACCGCACGCTGGACCGGACGCGTTCCTCACCGTCCGCGCCGACCCGGTCTTCGGCCCGGTGGTCGCCTTCGGCCTCACCGGGGACTACGCCGACCTCATGGCGGACGTCGCCCACCGCGTCACCCCCCTCAGCGACCGCGACGCCCGCGAGATGGTCCGCTCGCTGCGGGCCGCCCCGCTGCTGGACGGCCGGGCCGGGGGCCCGGGCGTCGACCTCGCGGCCCTGGAGGAGACCGTCCTGCGCATCTCGGCGATGGTCGAGGAGCACCCCGAGATCGAGTCGCTGCAACTCCGTCCGGTACGGCTCCTGCCATCCGGGAACGGCGTGGCCGTCGCGCACGCGACGATCCGGCTGGCCGACGACACAGCAGCAGGAGGTTCCTCGTGAAGGTGGGCATCTACTTCGACCTGCGCAACCCGCCGCCGTGGCGGCAGAGTTGGTCGCGGGTGTACGGGTTCGCCCTGGAGATGTGCGAGGAGGCGGACCGGCTCGGCCTCGACTCGGTCTGGTTCTCCGAACACCACGGCTTCGAGGACGGCTACCTCCCCCAGCCGCTCACCATGGCAGCCGCGGCGGCCGCCCGCACCGGCCGGGTCCGTCTGGGCACCGCGGTCATCCCCGCACCGCTGCACGCGGCCCCCGAGATCGCCGAACAGGCCGCGCTCGTGGACATCATCAGCGACGGCCGCCTGGACCTCGGGCTCGGCACCGGCTACCGGGTGCCCGAGTACCGGCTGTACGGCGCCGATCTCGCCAAGCGCTACACCACGACCGATCAGCGGGTACGGGAGATCCGCGGCCTGTGGGCCGAATCCCTGGTCACCCCGGGCCCGGTCCAGGATCCGCTGCCGATCTGGCTCGGCTACCAGGGCCCGCAGGGCGCCCGCCGGGCCGGCCGGCTCGGCACAGGGCTGCTGTCGCTCAACCCGGCGCTGCTGACGCCGTACCGGGAAGGGCTCGCCGAGAGCGGGTACGACGTGGCGGCGGGCCGTATGCAGGGCTCGTTCACCACGTTCGTCACCGAGGATCCCGACGGTGACTGGCCGGTGGTGCGCCGGCACCTGGCGTACCAGTGGGACAGCTACCGCCGGTACATGGTGGAGGGCACCGACCAGCCGCTGCCCCGCCCCATCGACCCCGAGAAGTGGCGGCAGACGGGGCTGAGCGCGACCGGCGTCGGTCAGTTCCTGTACGGCACTCCGCAGGACGTCGCCGATGCCATCAGGGCGTACGTGGCAGGGTTGCCGGTGGAGGGCGTGTTCCTGTGGGCCTCGCTGGCCGGGATGCCCGAGGAGATGGTGGCCCGGCAGGTTCAGCTCATCGCGGGGAAACTGCGCCCGCTGCTTGCGGACGTCTGACACCCAGTCGCCTGACATTCCGACGCCCGACAAGAGGAGTCACACCATGTCCACGACGCCACCGACCGGGCCCTGGGCGGGGGCCGACTTCCAGGAGCCGCCCCGGACTCCCGGCGGGGTGGCCCTGTGCGGGGCGTGCCGCGTCGCCGGTTCCTGCCGGCTGGGAGTGGAGCACGAGCGGCTCGACGAGGACGGGTCGGCGCGGTTCGAGCTGTCCTGCCCGCGGGACCAGGAGGGCGGCCCCGATGTGGCGCACGGTGGCTGGACCGCGGCCGTGCTGGACGACTGCCTCGGCCATCTGCCGCTGCTGCACCGGGTGTTGAGCGTGACGGCGGAACTGACCGTGAGCTTCGTGAAGCCGGTGCCGGTGGAACGGCCGCTGGAGGTCCGGGCCTGGGTGGAGAAGCGGGAGGGCAGGCGCTGGTACATCGCCGGCGAGATGGTGCTGCTGCCGACGCGAGCCGTGCTGGCCCGGGTCTCCGGGATCTGGGTGACCCGGGACAGGGGCCACTTCACACGGCACCAGGAGTGGCTGGCGGATCAGGACGGCGAGGCTCAGTAGGAACAGCCGGCAGGCCGGGGTGGCGGGGCGCGGGAGGAACAGCCGGCAGGCCGGGGCGCAGGAGGAACAGCTGACGGCCCAGGGTGGTGGCGGGGCGCATGAAGACAGCTGGCAGCCCGGGGTGCCGAGGCTCAGAAGGAACAGCCCACAGCCCAGGACGACGAGGCCCTGAGCCAGGTCGGGGCGGCGGGGCTCAGTAGGATCTGAGCCCCATGCTGCGGGCTATGCCGTTGCGCTGGATCTGACTCGTGCCCCCGGAGATCGTGGCCACGATCGACTCCCGGTACCGGAAGCTCATCACACTCTCGGTCGAGAAGCCGTGCCCCGCGCAGACCTGCATCCCGAGCCGGGCGGCCGCCACGTACGTCTCCGAGCCCTTGAGTTTCGCCATCGACCCTTCCCGTGTGCAGGGCTTGCCCTGGGCGAGCAGCCAGGCCGCCCGATAGGCGAGCAGCCGGGCGGAGTCGATCTCGGTCTGCAGGTCGGCCATGGCGTGCGCGAGGGCCTGGAAGTTGCCGATCGGCCGGCCGAAGGCGTGCCGGTTGCGGGCGTAGTCGAGCATCTCGTCGAGCGTGGCCTGGGCGGCGCCCAGATATCCCCCGCTGATGATCACCTTCTCCAGCTCGATGTTGGAGAGCATCACCTTCCAGCCCTCGTCCCGCGGGCCGACGAGGTTCTCCTTCGGCACCAGGGCGTCGTTGAAGAAGACCTCGTTAGTGCCCAGGATGTGCCGGGCCAGTGTCGGCGTCCGGCGCACCTCGACGCCCTCGGTCGCGGGATCGACGAGCAGCAGACTGATGCCGCCGTGCTTGGGCTCGCGGGGCCCGGTCCGCACATACGTGGCGATGGTCGTGTCCGGCAGGCCGCCACCCGTGCACCAGGCCTTCTGGCCGTGGACGAGGAAGTCGTCCCCGTGGTCCTCGGCGGTGGTCCGCAGCGCCGCGGCGTCGGACCCGCTGTCGGGCTCGCTGAGGCCGACGGCGAGCCGGTGGCGGCCCGTCATCACCTGCTCGCGGATGAAGTCGCGCTGCACCTCGCTGCCCCACCGGAACACCGTGATGCCGGGGATGAGCACGCCGATGTAGCACATGGCCACGTCGAAGCTGGCCCGCCCGAGCTCCTCCGCGATGAGGATGAGCTCCAGCGGTCCGCCACCGTCACCGCCCTCGTCCTCGGCGAACGGGAGCGAGAACCACCCCAGCTCGGCCATCCCGCGAAACAGCTCTGGCGGTACGACGCCCTCCTCGTCCCACCGCTTGGCCTTCTCGGCCGGGCACACGTCGGCGACGAACTGCCGAGCCGTCGCACGCAACAGGTCCTGCTCATCGGTCAGCCCGAAGTCCACGGCCACTCCTCGCCAGCACTAGCCTATTCATCTATCTAATTGTTCTATGTTAGCGGATAGGGGGCAGCGGCAGTACTGCCTCTTCGGCAACGGCAGCGGCGGGGCACTCGTCCAACTGCTCATGTGCGGCGGGCCGCACGCGTGGGACGCGGCGTGCTCGTTTCATGCGACGCGTTCGGCACTTCCCGCCGGGCCTGACAGGCAAGACGCTCGCGTTCACCGGCGGCCGCTCCGGCACCTGCCGTTCGCGTTCGGGTGGCTGACCCTGCGCGGAGATACCGCCACCGCCCGGTGGACGAAGCCGGTGATGAAGCAGCACGAGATTCGCTACGGCGCCGCACGAACGCCTCGAGCGGCGGCGGCAGGCGCGCAACTCCTGCTCGCCGCAGCCGAACACCTGCCGGCCTTCGGGCATCCCGCCCTGATGGTCTGGGCAAGCGGAGACCGCGTGATGCGACCCGGGCACGGCCGATGCCTCGCCGAACCCCTCCCTCACACCCGGCTGGTCGACGTCGCGCACTGCAAGGCCATGAGGCCTGTATCCGCATCGCCCGGGCGGCCTGGGGGGCGGCCGACCACCGACCCGCCGCAGCAGGCGCGGCAGCCGTGGCGGCCGACCGCCGCCTTCGAGCCGATCGACTGCCACGGCCGACACGCCGTGCGAAAACGGCCTACTGGTCTCGCTTGGGCCAGGTGAGGCCCTGATCGGTCCAGATGACACCCTTGTTGCGGCAGAGGCAGAAGGGGTGGCCGACGGGGTCGGTGTAGACGCGGAAACCGTACCCGTCGGGACCGACGCAGTCCCGCTGCAAGGTCGCGCCGAGGGCCAGGACGCGGCGCTGTTCGGCCTCTATGTCGTCGACTTCGAAGTCTAGGTGGAACTGTTTGGGGTGCTCGCTGTCGGGCCACTGCGGGGCGCGGTAGTCCTCCACCTGGATGAAGGCCAGTTCGATATCGCCGAACTGGATGCCGGCCCAGTTCTCGTCACTGCCCTCCTTGACCGGGCGCCCAATCACCTCAGAGTAGAAAGCCGCCAGCCTCATCGTGTCCGGGCAATCGATGATGAAGTCGGTTAGTCGTAGCATCCCGCGATCTTGCCACAAGGCTCTCTGCCAACGGTGTCGGCCACGGCCGCCGCTTCACCGATACGCGGACCCGCGGACACCCGGGCACGCACCCTCGCAACCGAAACCGGCTCGGCCCGGACGAAACGTCCGGGCCGAGCCGCGTTCACCGCGAGCGACGCGGTGGAGGCCGCGCCGCACCGAAACAGGCGTCGGTTACGGGAACTGCGTGACTTTGGAGGGGACCGTGTCGGTGCCGGACGTAGGCGCACCCGTGTCGTTGACGACGTGGGCGTACTGTCCCTTGCCGCCCAGCGAGATCACCAACAGATCATGCATCCTGATACCCGATCTGACGGGCACCTGGAAGCCGTGGTGCTGCACGATGGAGGGATCCGAGGTGTAGTTGCAGTAGCTGCCCAGCCCCCACGCCTCATGCTGCGTCACGGTGTCGGCGACCTTGTAGGCCGCGTAGCCGACGATGCCGTCATGGGTGATGGCGGCCGCGTTCGGGGCGTCGTAGGCCTTCTCGTTCTGGAAGAAGATCGTGCGGCCCCGTTCGCCGCTCCACAGCACGTCGTACTTGTTGAAGTGCTCCACGAACAGCCCGGTGGCCAGGACGTCGTCGCCGTTGACCTTCAGCCCGTAGTCGGCGCGGTTGGTGTCCCAGCCGACACCGTCGCCGTGGTCGGCGCGCCACAGCCAGGTGTGGTCGATGACCACGTCGTCGCTGTTGACGACGACCGAGTTGGTCGCGAGCCCCGGGCCAGCCCCGCCGATCCGGACGAAGACGTCCTGCATGGTGGTGGGGTCGGCCGAGTGGTCGGCGGAGGCGCCGGGCTCGCCGATCCGCAGCAGCGTGTCGGAGTTGGCGCGACCGGCGTCGATGAGGAAACCGGCGAGCCGTACGCCGTCGACGTCGGCCACGTGCATGGCGTCGACGCCGTTGTCCGGCACGAGCGTGGCCAGGCCCAGTCCGAGCACCACCGTGTCGGGCCGCCGCACGTCGATGGTCTGGTCGAGGTGGTAGACCCCGGGGGTGAACAGCAGGTTCAGCCCCTGGGCCAGCGCCTGGTTGATGGTGGCGGCGGTGGCGCCCGGCTTGACGACATAGAACCGGTCCAGCGGGAGCGAGGTGCCCGCGTTCGCCGGCCAGGACACTCCGCGCGCATTGGTGCGCTTGGCGGGCACGAACACCTTGTAGGTGCTGCCGTCGAGGTAGAGGAAGGGTTTCTCGCGGGAGACGGGCGTCGTGTCGAGGGTGGTGTACGGGCCCGAGTCGAAGTTGGTCGCCGGCGCGCCCTGCACCCCGGTGAACGTCATGTTCCACACGCCGTTGGTCCAGCCGCCGACGGAGCTGTCGCGGGTGTACCACTGCTGCTGGGAGTACGGGCCGACGGTGCCGTCGATCCTGGAGTCGGCGATGTAGCCGCCGGAGGCCCAACCGTAGCCGTTGGGAGCCAGGTTGAGGCCGCCCTGGATGTGCATGCGACGGAAGGGCGCGGCCTGTGCCACGGCCCAGCGGTCGGTGCCGTTGGACGGTCTGATGGCGAGGTTCTCCGCCGAACGCCAGAAGTTCTGGGTGGCGTTGCCGTTGAACCAGCCCGCGTCGACGGTGACGTCACCGTTGATCTGGGTGTCGTCGGGGTTCAGTCCGAGGCCTGAGATCGAGGTGTAGAAGCCGAGTTGGGCGTTGATGCCGTTGTAGGTGCCGGGCTTGAGAAGGAACTGGTAGCGCCCCGAGCCGAACTGCGCCGATTCCTGCTGGGCGAAGACCTGGTCGAACTTCTGCTGAAGGTTCGGGGTGGAGGGGTCCACGACGATCACGTTCGGGCCGAGGTCACCGCCGCCCTGGATCGGGCCGCTGCCGCCGCCCGTGGTGCCGAAGACCTGGAACTCCCACGCGGAGTAGCCCCATTGGGTGGCGCGGTGGATGCCCAGGAGGCGTACGTACCGGCCTTGACCTGAGACGTCGAGGGTGTCGGTTCCGCCGTCTCCGCCGGTGACCGAGCGCAGGTCGGTCCACGTGCTGCCGTCGCTCGAAGACTGGACCTTGTAGTCCTTGCCGTAGGCGGCCTCCCAGTTGATGACGACCTGGCTGATGGAGGCGGTGGCCCCGAGGTCGACCTGCAGCCATTGGTCATCGGTGAATGCCGAGGACCACCGGGTGGCGGTGTCGCCGTCCACGGCCGCGCTCGCGGGAGTGCCGGCGTTCTCGGTGCTGGAGGACGTCGCCGCCCTGCCCTGGGACAGGTTGGTGTCGGCGCTAGCGGCCGCGGCCGCCGGGAGTTGGATGGTGGGCAGGGTGATCAGTGCTGCCGTTGCGGCAAGCGCGACACCCAGGGATCTGAGTCTCATGAAGATTCCTGCGGGTGCGTCGGGGAAGAGTGGGGAGCGCCTACGGCAGGGAGCTTGGGGACATGGTGAGTTCGCCGCGACAGCGCTTAGTTCACGTCTTGATTTAACTAATGAGTTACAAGTTTCGGCAAGCCTTCGGAAGTTGAAATCTTTCCGGGCCTACTCCCGCCGGATCCCTTGACATCTTGATGTCATGCCCTCAACACTCCTCCGCGAGAGAGCGCTCTCACATCTGCTGTTGCTGCCGTTGCTCCATCCCCCCGCACGCCGCACCGGCTTGAGGAGACTCCCATGCAGAGGATCGTCAGCGCCCCCACCGGCAGTCCCCCGGCCGCCGCCGCACGCTCCCGCGCGGCGCTCGGCCTCGTCGTCGTCCTGATAGCCGCCTTCTTCACCGTCCTGGCACCTACGCCCGCGCGCGCCGCTGACCAGCTGCTGTCCCAGGGCAGACCGGCCACCGCCTCGTCGACCGAGAACGCGGGCACCCCCGCGAGCGCGGCCGTGGACGGCAACACCGGAACCCGCTGGTCCTCCGCCTTCTCCGACCCGCAATGGATAAGGGTCGACCTCGGATCCGTCCAACAGCTCAGCCGCGTCAGCCTCAACTGGGAGGCCGCCTACGCGACCGCCTTCCAGATCCAGACCTCCACCGACGCCACGAACTGGACCACCGTCCACTCGACCACCACCGCGACCGGCGGCACCCAGAACATCACCGTCTCCGGCAGCGGCCGCTACGTCCGCCTCTACGGCACCGCGCGCGGCACCCCGTACGGCTACTCCCTGTGGGAGTTCCAGGTCTACGGCCCCGGCGGCACTACTCCCCCGGACGACTTCTGGGGCAGCACCACCGACATACCTCCGGCGAGCAACGCCGTCGAGGTGAAGATCCTCAACCGCACCAACGGCAAGTACCCCGACAGCCAGGTGTTCTGGAGCTTCAACGGTCAAACGCACTCCATCGCCGAGCAGCCCTACCTCGACATGCCCGCCAACTCAGCCGGCCGCATGTACTTCTACCTCGGCTCACCCAACAGCCCCTACTACGACTTCATCGAGTTCACCGTCGGCAACAACGTCTTCAACGGCAACACCACCCGGGTCGACGCCTTCGGCCTGAAACTGGCCATGCGCCTGCACACCAAGGACGGCTACGACGCCGAGGTCGGCGAGAACCGGCAGACCTTCGCCGAGGACCGCGCCACCACCTTCCAGCGCTTCACCGACGCCGTACCGGACCAGTTCAAGGTGCTGGCCCGGACCCAGGCCCCGTACCGGATCATCGCGCCCGGCAGCGACCCGAGCTTCCGCGCGGGCGGCGCCAACGCCACCTACTTCACCGCCTACGCCCAGTCCGTGGGCGTGAACGCGGCCACCTCCGACATCTTCGGCTGCGCCGCCTCCCTCGCGGGCAACCCCGACATGTGCGCCGCCCTCAACCGCCACGTCGCCACGCTGCCGGCCTCCCAGCAGTCCGATCCGGCGCAGTTCTACAAGGCGGCACCGGCGAACTACTACGCCAAGTTCTGGCACGACAACGCCATCAACCGCCTCGCCTACGGCTTCCCCTACGACGACGTGGCGGGCCAGTCCTCCTTCATCTCCCACGCCAACCCGCAGTGGCTCCTGGTCGCGGTCGGCTGGTAGACCGGAGGTCCGGACAGCGCTGAACACAACTGGTCGCCGAGCAGCGGCCATACGGCTGGGGCAGTTGGGCAGCTCAGGTGTTGCTGCCGGTTGCATCCGTGGCTACTTCTGCTCGGCGGCCGCCGCGAGCACCGCCCGGCAAGCTCGATGACTGGGCATTCGTCTTCGGCGAACCAGCCAGGTCGGAAGGCTGGAGCCGGACGATGCCGAGCCGTGGCCATTGCCCGGCGGGCCCGGCGGTGGAGACGGACGGCTCGTCATTGGCTCTCCTCACGCCATTCCCAGCCACCGCCAACCGGGCCCGGTTCTCCGGGGTGTTGGTCGCGGAGGCGAGATGCGGAGTGGCGGCCGCTCGCGCCTCGGGTTCAGGGGCTCGAGTTCAGGGTTCTGAGGGTCGACCGTGCGGCGGGTTCTCGCACCAGGGACGATCCCCGTACGCCTGGGTGATGGCAGCCGCCAGCCACTCTCGCTGACCGGCATCGAGCGCTGGGAGCAGAACCTGGAAGTCCTCCTCGTCCTTCGGCCGGGGCTGGGAGGCCTTGCAGAAGCGCTGCCCCTCTGGCGCCAGACAGGGCACGCCTTCTGGCGAGTTCCTGCCCAAGAGGTCGACGGGGCGTCGGGGCTGGGCACAGCGCCTGGAGATCCAGTCCGGGCCCTCCGCCTCATCGAGGATGATCTGGATCCGCCAGGGGTCCTCAGTGCCGGTCTGCGGATACGACAGCCTCGATCAGGCCGGGGAACCGACGGTCCAAGTCCTTCTTGCGCAGGCGCATGTAGAGCCTGTTCCCGGCGTCGCGCTGACGGACCAGGCCGGCCTCACGAAGCACCCGCCAGTGATGGGTGCGGCTCGACTTGCTGACGGGCAGGTCGAAGGAAGCACAGAGCCGCTCCTCATCCGGCCGCGCGGCGAGTTCGGCGATGACCCGACGACGGTTCTCGTCAGCGAGCGCCAGAAGAATCGGCCCGACTTCCAGATCGTCCACACCGGGGTGCGGCAACTCGCTCGGAGCCATCACTCCACCTCTCGACAAGGTACGACTACTGACGTACCTTCCATGAAGGTACGCCGCTAGACGTACCTTACCGCTGGAGGGGGTCATGTCCACACCTGTGTCATCCAGGCGCCGAAGCCTGTCACGTATCCGCTCGTTGCTCCGAAGGCTCCTGCTTGCCGAACACTCGCCTTTCATCACCCTCTGACCGGCCGACGAGCCTCGTCAGGGAGCGGATCGCCGAGGTCGTCGGCCCGGGGGTGGGCGAGGTCCGACAGGCTGAGCCACCGATGGCTCGACGACCGGTACCTTCGGGTCCCTTCTCGCGCGCTGCGGGCTTGGGCTGCGGCGCGTATCAAACGCCCTTCAGAACACGATCAAGTGCTGCCCGACCCACAGGTCCCCAGTGCGGCTTCCCGCCGGGGAGCCCCCGATCGCCGTTCTGCCCCATCAGCATCAGGAAGAGGCTCTTCATGGCGGCCAGCCCGCGGGCGCGCCGAACAGCCGCCTCGTCTGCATGCCCGTACATGTCGAAGAACCGTGAAGCCGTGCCCGCGGGGAGCAGCACCCATGCTGCGGCGAGGTCCCACGCCGGATCGCCGGCGAACATGTCGCCGAAGTCGACGATGCCCGAAAGGGTTCCGTCCGAGACGACGACGTTCGCGGGGTGAAGGTCGCCGTGCACCCACACCCGCGGACCTTCCCATGCCTGGGCCGCAACGGCGTCGTCCCAGACGGCCCGGACGTCGGCAGCGATGCCGTCAAGGGCCACGGCCTGGAGGAAGTTCTCGAAGCCGTCGGTACAGTTCCTGGGATGGGCACCGCGGTCCGCAGCGATCGGCGCCTCGGCGGGCGCCTCCACGTGGAGCGCTCGGAGGAAGCCTGCCAGCGTGTCGGCCGCGTGGTCGCCGTGGATGATCGAGCCGTGGTCCAGCGGCTCACCGGGGACCCAGGTCATCACGGTCCAGTGCTTGGGGAAGCGCTCGGTGGGTTCGCCGAACCGCACCGGGACCGGCACCGGGAGCGGCAGGCGCGGGGCCAGCAGGGGGAGCCACCGCCGCTCCTTGAGCTGGAGTTCCGGGGTGGGGTCCATGCGTTGCATGCGCACGGCCAACTCGTCCCCGAGGCGCCACATTTGGTTGCCCCAGCCGCCGACCACCTCACGGATGGCAAGCCCCGCAAGGTCTGGATGTTGCCCCTGCAGCAAATCGCGGACCAAGTCTGCGGTGATCTCGGTGTCGCTCATGTGACGTCACAGTACTGAGGAGGGGGGCGGACGGATTCCCGCTCTTCGGAACAGCCGGGCGTGATTCCTCCGACATCGTCAATCGGGTTTCAGAGGCCTGCCCTGCCCACCTGGCCTTCCGGGCCCAGGGTGAGCGCGATACGTACGTCGGGGAGGTGGGCAGCGAGTGGCCGCGCGCCCCGTCCGAGTTGATGGCAACCGATGGTGATGCCGCTGGTGGGTGTGGAGCCACCTCGTCGCGGGGTCGACGGTCAGCACGAGGTTGCCGCAGCAGGCTCAGTGTCGGGGCGGAAGGGAGCCGTCATGCCTGTTGACCCGGGGGCCGGGTACACGGTGCGTGCACACGACGTTTGGTTGGCCAAGGAGAGGAAGTCGGACAGTGGCGGTGAAGGCGATGGGGTGGGCGCACTCGTTCCCCATGTCCGAAGGAGTGCGCGTCGGCCGGGAGTGGACACGCAGGCGTCTTGAGTCCCTGCCTTGGACCGCTGCCGAGCCGGACACGGTTGACGCCGTCGTGCTGGCGGTGTCCGAGCTGATCACCAACGCGCACATCCACGCGCACAGCGACGCACACCTGGTCCTCACCTGGGACGGTGACTGTCTGCAGGTGAGCGTCCACGACGAGGACCCGTCGCTGCCGCGGCAGCGCGAACCGGAGCCAGGCGCGGTCTCCGGCCGCGGGGTGGCCATCGTGAGCAAACTCGCCGATGAGTGGGGGATGAGGTGCCAACGGCACGGCAAGACGGTGACGGCATGCTTCCGCCCGGCCGACCCCGCTGCCGCCACCGACCCTGCGGACAGCCCCAGTTGAGTTCTGCTCACCGGTGAAGCCCACTGTGGAGGACAGGCGTCATGCATCTGGCACGAGGATCGAGTGACGACCCGTACGCCTGGTTCTGGACCCTTGGGGCTCTCGCACTGTACGCACTGATCAGCTATGGGCTGACGTACCGGGCCCGTGTCCGGCGTGGATCCGTACATCCAGCTCGTGACGCCGTGCACGATCTCAAGGACCGAGAGGAACCACAGTCGCCCAAGCAGCGCTTCATCAGCCGCGTGCTCATGCTGTGCGGCGCGGGACTCACCGTTCTGGCCTCCGCCCTGACCAGCGGCCCGGTACGGATCGTGGCGGTCGGGTTCACGGCCGGCGTGGCGGTGGCCGCGTGGGCGTACTACGACTACCGCACGGAGAGGCGCGCTCCGCGCAGCGATGAGGCGGCGTCGGGGCACACTCGGACGGGCAAGCCCTGACTCGTGAGGCGTGGGCAGACACCGGGCAGACACCCTGACGGCGGCAGGATCATGTCGACCGCGACGACAGTCCGAATACGGCGTTTCCTCAGACTTCCCGGCCGCGGGCTGCCCCACCGAGTCGGCGCCCCAGCACGGTAGTTGACGCGGCACCGAGGCCGACACCGCCCCGGGCGCGACGCGAGCCGTGGGCCAAGCCTGCACGGCGGCGCGGCGGGGAGAAGGGTTCCCGACGCGGCGATACCGTCATGAGGTGACAGGAAGCAATGCCGACCGGCGGTGGTCCGAGTCCATGCCGGACGCCTATGAGCAGTACCTCGTGCCGGTGATCTTCCGGCCCTTCGCCGAGGATCTGGCCGCCCGGACGGCGGCACTCGCGCCTGCGCACGTCCTCGAACTGGCCGCGGGTACTGGCGTGTTGACGTCGTGTCTGCTCGCAACGGCACCCTCGGTCGAGGTGACGGCCACGGACCTGAACGAGGCCATGGTCACTCTCGGGTCGGCTCGTGCCCCGGGTGCGGTGTGGCGGCAGGCGGACGCCCAGCGGCTACCGTTCCCGGACGGAGGCTTCGACCTGGTGGCCTGCCAGTTCGGTGTGATGTTCTTTCCCGACCGGGTCGAGGCCTTCAGCGAGATCCACCGGGTGCTGGCGCCGGGCGGCCGGTTCCTGTTCAACACCTGGGGCCCGCTCGAAACGCACTCTTTCGAAGTCGCACTGCAGGCCGGACTGGAGCGGGCCTTTCCCGTCGACCCGCCGCGGTTCTTCCCGACGGTTCCGCACGGATATTCCGACCCCGCTGTCGTGGCCGCCGATCTGTCGGCCGCCGGGTTCGCTGTCGAGGACGAGCAGGAGTTGACGCTTCAGGGCCGGGCCGCGTCGACCGCCGGCCTTGCCACCGGGTACCTCACGGGGACACCGGTGCGCACGGCCGTTGAGGAGCGCGGAGACGGACCGGCCGTCCGGGCCACCGTCATCGAGGAGATGACGGCCCGTCTGGGCCCGGGACCGGTCACCGCGCCGATGACGGCGTACGTGTTCCTCGCCGCGGCCTGAAGGCCGACACCTGAAGGCAGACAAACGAGGCGTACGCCTACGCCGTATCCGTAATCCCGTTCAGCCGGCCTGCCGTGCCCGGAAGGCCGACTACGGGGCCCAGCGCCGTCGTACGAGACGATCGGCCCAGGAGGTAGGCAATGTCCCGGGTGGATACCTTGCGTCCGTAGCGCCGCCCGCGCAATTCCGGCACCTTGCCGCCGACCTGGGCGGCGGTGCGCTCGGCCCCCGTGGGTCCCGAATCACGTGACTCCTCCGGGGCGCGATGGCGCGTTCGCACAGGTGAAGCAGGGGCCCAGAATCCGGTCAGCCGGCATGAGCCTGGCTTTGGCGCCTGTCCCTTGGGCCACCAGCCGATCGTGAGGGCGACACGCGCGGAGGACCCGCTCGTGCGGGACCTCCAGTGCCGGTGTCGGCGCGTCGATGATCTCGCTCAGTGGTCGCCGGGGCGCGCCCCGATCAGCTCGGGGTGCGCCTGAGGGGTCCGTCCGCCTCGCATCGGCCGACCTTATTCCAGGTTTATCTTTCCCGTCCGTGCGCATCCGGGTGGGGACGGTATTTCTGAACGAGGAGGAAACGTGGGCATCATCGCCTGGATTCTGATCGGCCTGCTGGCCGGCGCCATCGCCAAGCTTCTGCTGCCCGGCAAGGACCCGGGCGGAATCATCATCACCATGCTGATCGGCATCGTTGGCGGCCTGCTCGGGGGCTGGCTGGGCAAGGTGATCTTCGGTGTCGACTCGATCGACGGTTTCTTCGACCTGTCGACCTGGATAGCCGCCATCGTCGGCTCCCTCATCCTGCTCGTGCTGTACCGGGTGGTCACCGGCAACCGGCGGTCGCACCGCCACGCCTGATGCAACGATCTCGGCCGGCCTGCCATGGAACGGTAGGCCGGCCGAGGCGTGTACCGCCGCCGACAGTACGGCGGCCGGCGGCAGTGGGTCAGCGCGCCGGCGCTGCCGGCGGTCCGCTTACGTGCCAGTCCGGAAGGCCGAGGCGCTCACCGAGCACGGGCATACGACCGTGCTGGCGCACCTCGCCAAGCTGTACTGGACGTGCAGCCCCCGCTTCCGGGCGGTCCCGAGACCGAGAAAGGCCGCCGGCGAGGGGCCGCACCAAGACTCCGCGTGCACCGGCATCGAGACCGCCGGAGGATGAGCCGGGCGAGGGAACAGTGCGGCGGATGGGCTCTTCGCCGACCACGGGACGGCTGCGGACTCAAGCAGACGTATCAGCGCGGCTGCCGGGCAGGAACGCCACGGTGGGCCACTCCGGGAGCGGATGCGGCGGACGTCGGTGCCGGCGCAGACCTCCCGGTACTGGATGGACCGACTGGTGTGCTCGGTCAGCGAGTACCACCCTCCCACGCACACTTCGCAGCCTTGACCCTGACGCTGGGTCAACCCTCCATCCTTCCGGCAGCGTGTCCGCGCAGTCGCGTGGAACAGCTCCGCAAAGGAGGGAGATGATCATGACGGCCCAAACGATCGCCGACCCGGTGATGCGCGTACAGGGTCTGGAGAAGTCGTACGGGAAACTCCGAGTGCTGCTCGGTGTGGACTTCGACGTGGCTCCGGGCAGCATCTTCGCCCTGCTGGGTTCCAACGGCGCGGGCAAGACCACGACCGTGCGGATCCTCTCCACCCTCCTGAAGGCCGACGCGGGAACGGCGAGAGTCAACGGCTTCGACGTCGCCGCGCAACCGGCTCGTGTACGGCAGTCCATCAGTCTCACCGGGCAGTTCGCGGCCGTCGACGAGATCCTCACTGGCCGGGAGAACCTCGCCCTCGTCGCCGGGCTGCGCCACCTCAAGGACCCGGGCGCGACCGCGGATGACCTGCTGAGGCGTTTCTCGCTGAGCGAGGCGGGCTCGCGGCGGGTGTCCACGTATTCGGGTGGCATGCGCCGCCGGCTGGACATCGCGATGAGCCTCATCGGGAATGCGCCCGTGATCTTCCTGGACGAGCCGACGGCCGGACTCGACCCCGAGGCGCGCATCGAGGTGTGGGACGCCGTCAAGAAGCTCGCCCACGACGGAACAACGGTGCTGCTCACCACGCAGTATCTGGACGAGGCCGAGCAGTTGGCAGACCGGATCGCGATCCTCCACCAGGGTCGGATCATCGTGAACGGCAACCTTGCCGAGCTCAAGCAGCTCTTTCCGCCCGCCAAGGTCGAGTACGTCGAGAAGCAGCCGACCCTGGAGGAGATCTTTCTCGCGGTCATCGGCGGCGGCGACAGGAGCAACGCCATTGGCACGACCACGGGGGTTCACGAATGACCGCGTACTTCTTCAGCGACACTGCCGCCCTCACGGGGCGGACCCTGCGCCATGTCACCCGCAGCATGGACACCATCATCACGACCGTCATCACGCCGGTCGCCATGATGCTGATGTTCGTCTACGTCTTCGGTGGCGCCATCGACACCGGGTCCGTTTCGTACGTGAACTACATGCTGCCCGGCATCCTGCTCATGACCATCGCATCGGGCATCTCCTACACCGCGTACCGGCTGTTCACCGATGTGAAGAGCGGGATCTTCGAGCGGTTCCAGTCCATGCCGATCGCGCGGTCGGGTGTGCTGTGGGCCCACGTCGTCACCTCCCTCGTCGCCAACATGATCGCGCTCGTCCTCGTCGTGGGCGTCGCTGTGCTCATGGGCTTCCGCTCAGGGGCAGGAGTGTCGGCATGGCTCGCGGTCGCAGGCATCCTGCTCTTGTTCACCCTGGCACTGACCTGGCTCGCCGTGATCCCCGGGCTTTCGGCGTCGTCGGTCGAGGGAGCGGGCGCGTTCGCCTACCCGCTCATCTTCCTGCCGTTCGTCAGCTCGGCGTTCGTGCCCACCAGGACGATGCCCGGCCCGGTGCGCTGGTTCGCCGAGCATCAGCCGGTGACGTCGATCGTCAACACCATCCGTGCTCTGTTCGCAGAGCAGCCGGTCGGCGACGACAACTGGATCGCGCTCGCGTGGTGTGTGGGCATCCTCCTCGTGGCGTACCTCTTCGCGATGGTCGCCTATCGCCGGAAGATCGCCTGAGGCAGGCTGAGACGCATGCTCACGATCAGCCAGCTGGCGGCGTACGCCGGGGTGACGGTGCGGGCGGTACGCCACTACCACAAGATCGGGCTGCTGCCCGAGCCCGAGCGCAACCGCTCCGGGTACCGCACCTACGACGCCGCCGCGGTCGTGCGACTGATCCGAATCCACACCCTGGCCGACGCCGGCGTGCCGCTGGCCAGGGTGCAGGCACTCCTCGACGCCGGCCCGGTGGAGTTCGCCGACGGCGTCCAGGAGATCGACAAAGAACTGCGCGCCGAGATCCGCCGACTGCAGAACACCCGCGGCCGACTCGCCAGGCTCGCCGCCGGAGAGCACCTCGCGCTCCCGCGGAGCGTCGTGGGCTACCTCGACCGGCTGCGCGGTCTCGGCGTCGGGGAGCGGTACATCGAGATGGAGAGGGACGCCTGGATCATGATCGCCGCCCAAGTGCCCCATCTGATCGACGCCGTGATCATAAAGAAGCACGAGGAACTTGACGACCCGGACATGACGAAGCTCTACGGCCTTCTCAGCGGGGCGCTCGACTGGCCGGCCGACGATCCGCGGATCGTCGAGATCGCCGACCTCCTGGAGCGCCTGATGATTCGCGCCGTGGAGGCCGGCGAGGTGGGCAACGACGGCTTCGACGACCAGTTCGTCGCCCTGATGGACGCCACCGTGGCGCAGTCCACGCCCGGCGCCGCGCGGCTGTTGGCGATCCTGGAGGAGCGGGGCTGGAGGGGCTGGACCCGTATCGAGCGAGTGCCCGCCGACAGACTCAACGCTGAGCTGCCGCCGTCTTGAAGACGGGTCGGCGCGCTGCCGTGACGTCGTTGAGCGGGCTCGTGCCGGCACGGAGGGTGGCAGTCTGCCGTGCCTACGTCCGGCAGGGCGGTTTCGGGGCTGCTCCGCTCGTCGCCGGTGCCGCAGCGGATCACCGTGCGTCGTACGGGACTTAGCCGGTCGATATCCGAAGCCGGCACCCCCTCCGCGTTCGACTCCGTGGACCCGGCTCCGTACTTCGGTATCCGCGTCCGGCCCTGAAGCACTGGACTGGGGTGTCACCCCGGTGCGAGCGCACCGGGATCCGCGGTTCTGTGTGCACGCCGGGTCGACACACTCGTACGAGAGGGGCCCCACCATGACCGCTCCGCTTCCCGTGATCTTCATCCACGGACTCTGGTTGCACAGCACCTCGTGGCAGCCGTGGATCGACCTGTTCCGCGACGAGGGATACGACCCGTCCGCGCCCGGGTGGCCCGGCGACCCGGACACCGTCGAGGAGGCACGCCAGAACCCGGAGAGCATCGCCGGTCACGGCATCGACGACGTCGTCGAGCACTACGCGACCCTGATCGCGGACCTGCCCGTGCGGCCCATCGTGATCGGCCACTCCTTCGGCGGGATGATCGCGCAGAAGCTGCTCGGCCAGGACCGCGCCGCCGCCGCGGTCGCCATCGACGCCGCACAGATCAAGGGCGTCCTGCCCCTGCCGCTGTCCGCACTGAGGGCAACGTTCCCGGTCTTCAAGAACCCGGCCAACAAGCACCGGTCGGTCTCGCTGACCGCGGAGCAGTTCCGGTTCGCGTTCGGCAACGCGCTCTCGGAGGAGGAATCAACCACCCTGTACGAACGGTGGACCATCCCCGCGCCGGGCAAGCCGCTGTACGAGGCCGCCTCCGCCAACTTCAACCCGCACTCGCCGGCGAAGGTCGACACGCAGAACAGCGGACGCGGTCCGCTGCTGCTGATCTCCGGCGGCAAGGACCACACGGTGCCCGAGACGGTCACCCGGGCCACCCTCAAGCAGTACCGGCACTCCGAGGCCGTCACCGACATCCTCAACTTCCCCGACCGCGGGCACTCCCTGACGATCGACGACGGCTGGCGCGAGGTCGCGGACACCGTCCTCGGCTGGCTGCGCAAGCAGAACCCGGAGGGCGGACGATGAGCTCCCCCACCTCCCCCACCTCCCCTGCCACCGGAGCCTCCGGTGCCGACGCGCACCTGGCCGGGCGTACCGTCGTCGTCACCGGCGCCGGGCGCGGCATCGGGCTGGCCGTCGTCGAGGCTTTCCTCGCGGCCGGCTCCCACGTGGTCGCCGGGTCGAGGGAACGCATCGAAGCCCTCGACCAGCTCGTGAAGCAGGGCGCTGAACTCACCGTCGTGGAGCTCGACCTCGCGACGTCCGACGGTCCGAACGCGCTGGTCGCCGAGGCCGTCGCGGTCCATGGCGGTCTCGACGTCCTCGTGAACAACGTCGGGGCGGTCCGGCCGCGGGTGGACGGCTTCCCGGGCGTGACGGACGAGGACTGGGACTGGACGTTCACGGTCAACTTCATGGCCGCCGTCCGTACGACCCGGGCCGCCCTGCCGCACCTGCTCGCCACCGGCGCGGGGCGCGTCGTCACCGTCTCCTCCGTCAACGCCCGGCTGCCGGACCCGCTGGTCATCGACTACGGCGCGGCGAAGGCAGCGCTGACCAACTTCTGCAAGGCCCTGTCCAAGGAGGTGGGGCCACACGGCGTGCGGGTCAACACCGTCAGCCCCGGCCCGGTGGAGACGGCGCTGTGGCAGGGTGCCGGCGGTGTCGCCGCCACCGTCGGCGAGTCCCTCGGCGTCGACCCCCGCGAGGTGGCCCGCGGCGCGGCGGGCCAATCGGCGACCGGCCGCTTCACCCGGCCGTCCGAGGTCGCCGATCTCGTGGTCTACCTCGCCGGTCCGTCGGCGGCACCGGAACCCCGTGGGCGTTGGGGCTGCTCGCCCGCTGCCGGGCCCTGATGACCGACGACGACACAGCCGAGCAGCTGTACCAGGAATCCATCTCGCAGCTCGAGAAGGTCCCGGTGGCCGTGGAGCCGGCGTGGTCGCGCCTGCTCTTCGGCGAGTGGCTCCGCCGCAGCAGGCGTCGTGCCGACGCCAGGGTCCAACTGCGGTCCGCGTACGAGTCCTTCGAGTCCTGGGGAGCCGCACCTTTCGCCGAGCGGGCGCGGGTGGAGCTGCTGGCCACCGGAGAGACGGCACGCAAACGAACCGTCGACACCCAGTTCGACCTCACCCCGCAGGAACTCCATGTGGCGGCACGGGCGGCGTCAGGGCTGACCAACGCGGAGATCGCCACCCAGTTGTTCGTCACCACCTCGACCATCGAGTTCCATCTGAGCAGGGTCTTCCGCAAACTCGGCATCACGTCCCGCAGGCAGATCGGACGCAGGCTGAGGGAAACAGCGGAACGAGCGACATATCCGGAGCGGACGGCAAGCAGCGCGTGAATGACCACGGTTACGCCAAGGCGTCACGCGGGCGGACGGGTGAGTCTGGCGGCCACGGCGTCGAGGACCCAGTCCAGGCCGGTCACGAAGGATGTCTCGGCGTCCACGTCCGTGCCGTCGTGGACCGCCTTGGCGAGCGCCGGGAAGCGGCCCGTGTCCAACATCTTCGTCACGTGCGGGCCGGAGGCGCGCTGCCAGTCGCGCTTGGACAGGCCTGTGGCGTGCTCGGCCCGGAGGTTCGCGATCTCGCGCCTGATCGCGCCGGTGAAGTAGGCACTGACGGTCTCCACGGCGCGCATGACGGTGTCGATGTCGGCGAGGCCGTCGAGGGCGGCCAGTTTGGCCTCGGTCACGGCGAGGCCGTTCGGGCCCAGGGTCGGCCGGCCGCCTAGCAGGTCGGCCAGCCATTGGTGCCGGAGAGCGGCCTGCCGAGTGCGGAGGGCGAGGCTGCGCAGTGCCTCCCGCCAGTCGCCAGGCTGCTCCTCGGGGAGGATCTCGGCCTGGACCTCGTCCACCATGAGGTCGAACAGCTCCTCCTTGGTGGAGATGTATCCGTACAGCCGCATCGGGCCGGCGTTCAGCCGGGCGGCGACCTTGCGCAACGACACCGCCTCAAGGCCGCCCTCGTCGGCCAGCGCGATGGCGGCGCCGACGATCCGCTCCCGGTCGAGCGGCACGGGGCGAGCCGACGGCTCCGGTCTGTCCCACACAGTCATGGTCCCACCGTACTGTTGCGATACATCGTCACGGATCAATACAGTGTATCGACATGAGACATCGCATCGCAGTGGTCGGGAGCGGCCCCGGCGGCCTCACCTTCGCCCGCGTCCTGCACCGCCATGATCACCTCGTCACCGTCCTCGAACGCGATCCCGGCCCCGACGCCCGCCCCCCGGGCGGCACGCTGGACCTGCACGAAGGACTCGGCCAGCGCGCGCTGGAAAAGGCGGGCCTGCTGGCGGAGTTCGAGGCGCTGTCTCGTCCCGAGGGCCAGGCCATGCGCATCCTGGACACGGACGGGACCGTCCTTCGCGACTGACGACCGCGTCCGGATGACCGGGCCAATCCCGAGATCGACCGCAGGCAACTCCGTGACCTGCTGCTGGCCCCTCTCGACGTCCAGTGGGGCCGGAGCGTGACACGAGTGGTGCCGGGGCAACAGGACGGCGCACAGGTCCATTTCGCGGACGGGCGACAGGAGACGTTCGACCTGGTGGTCGGCGCGGACGGCGCCTGGTCACGGACCCGCCCGGCGGTCTCGCCGGTGGCGCCGCACTACACGGGCGTCACCTCGGTCGAGACCTCCCTCGACGACGTCGACACCCGCCACCCGGACCTCGCCCGGTTGATCGGCGACGGTTCCGTGTCCGCGTACGGCGCGAACCGCTCCCTCGTCGCCCAGCGCAACAGCGGCGGCCACGTCAAGGTGTACACCAAGTTCCGCGCGCCGCTGGACTGGCACACGCACCTGGACCTCGCCGACGCCGAGGCCGTGCGAGCGAGCCTGCTGGCCCTGTTCGACGGCTGGGCCCCTCCCATCCTCGACCTCCTCCGCCACGGCACCGCCTTCGTCCACCGCCCCTTCTACGCCCTGCCCGTGTCCCACACCTGGACCCACGTCCCCGGGGTGACACTCCTGGGCGACGCCGCCCATCTGATGCCCCCGCTAGGGGCGGGCGCGAACCTCGCGATGCTGGAAGGGGCCGAACTCGCCGAGTCCATCGCCACCGCTCCCGGAGATCTGGACGAGGCCGTCCGCGCCTTCGAGGAGCGGATGTGGGCACGGGCCGGTCGGTGGGCGAAGATCACGACAGCCGGACTGGAACGCCTCGTCAGCCCCGATCCCGCCGAAGCCATCGCCCAGTTCGACCAGGTCCAGCCATCCTGACGGCCAAGCGCGGGGAGCGCGGACGGGGATGTTGACGGCCTCTGCGAGCGACGGCATGATGACCGACTGCGTGGCCTACGCCGAACCTCCCGCGACCGTCCCCAGCACGGTCTCCCGTCGGAGGCAAAGGGACCAGCGTCTCAGGCCGTTGTCGCAGTCCGATCGCCTGGAGCGAGGTTGCTGGGGAGCTGTCGTTCAAGGCGTGGAAGGCCGCGATGACTGCCCGTAGGAACTTCAAGCGCCAGGTGCGTGCCCGCGCCGCCAAGACCGGCGAGTCCTACACGTCCGCCCTCCGGCACTTCCTTCCGACTCCCTCAGGAGACGTCATGTCGGAAGCAAGGAACCCCGAAAGCGTACGGCTCGCCGTAGCGCAGACCCCGGTACGCGAAGACCCCCGAGACGTTGAAGCGCTGCGCGCGAGCGGACGTGAGGTCCGTGCTCTGATGCGCGAGGCCAGTGCTCGGGGGGCGAGGATCGCGCACTTCCCGGAAGGCGCGCTCTGCTTTCCCAGCAAGCTCGTGATGTCCGTCGACGGCCCGGACGCGGTCGGCCCGGCGGACTGGAGCCGGTGCCAATGGCCGGTTCTGCAAGCGGAGTTGGCTGCGATCGCCGGGTTGGCCGGCAGGTTGCGGTTGTGGACGGTGATCGCGTCGGTGCACCGTCTCACCGACCCGAACCGCCCCCACAACAGCCTTTACGTCATCTCCGACCGCGGCGAGGTCGTCACGCGGTATGACGAGCGCCTGCTGTCGAAGACGAAGGTCTCGTACATGTACTCGCCTGGCGTCTCCCCCGTGACCTTCGAGGTCGACGGTGTGCGCTTCGGCTGCCTGCTCGGCATGGAGATCCACTACCCGGAGTTGTTCGCGGAGTACGAGAAACTGGATGTCGACTGCGTCCTGTTCTCCACGAGCGGCACCCCGGGCAATACCGCCGCCCAGGCCCAAGGCCACGCCACGGTCAACAGCTACTGGGTCAGTTTGTCCGTACCCACGCAGCACCCCACGCCATCCGGAATCGTCGCTCCCAACGGCGAATGGCTTGCGCGGTGCCCTGCGGACGGCTCCCTGTCGGTAGCCGTCGTGAACCTCGACGACAGTTCCGAGGCAGCTGCCGACGCGGTGACCTACGGGCGTCCCTGGCGTCGTGAGGCGCGCGCGGGCATCTACGCCGAGCACCAGGTGAACGACCCGCGCAGCGAAGACCGGACAACGGCCTTCTAGAGATCTCCGAGGGTGCGGGCTGGCGGCCGAGGAACGGGCTCGATGTGAGCAAGTCCGGCCCGTGGCCGCCGATCCGATCGAAGTGGGGGCCGGCGACCGGGAGCCGGCCCGGCGGTTGAGGGTGACCCGGGTGTCGGCGAATCGCCGGAGGCGGGGGTTGGCTTCAGGCGGTCGACGGACCCTTGCCTCCAAGGTCGCCGGCGGCGCCGCTGCAAGCTCGACCGGACACAACTTCCGGTAAGAGGCGGACGGCGGACTTGGGCGCCCGGCTGTGCTTCGGGGACGACGCCGGCCAAGGTCTGAGGGCGCCCAAGGGCCGCACCCGAGGCTCGACCGTGGTCCCGCGAAAGGCCGTCGCAAGGGTTTCACCGAGTCCGACCACGTCCGTCACCCCCGACGAAGGCGTGTGGTCGCACCGCCCTGGCAGAGTTTCGTCGGGCTTTCAGCGGGTGATCGAGACGGCGAAGGGCGCGAAGCCGCTGGATCGGATCACGTGGGGTACGAACAGGATCGCGGCCTCGGCGGCCCGCGCGGTCTCGATCCCGCCGAGGTCCGTGATCCACTCCTGCTGCCAGCTGAGGTCGCCGAGGAGCCCGCGTACGACCTGCTTGGCCTCCGCGTCCTCGCCTGAGAGGAAGACGGTCGGTGTCTGAGTGAGGGCGGTGGGCGCGGTCATCACCGTGTAGAGCATCGTGTTGAGCGTCTTGACGACCCGGGTGTCGGGGAGAGCTTCTTGAAGTCGCTCCGCGAGGCTCGAGCCGGGATAGAGCAGGTCGGCGGGCAGTCCGTCCGGTCCGTCGACGGTGGCGTTGGAGACGTCCACGAGAATCTTGTCCCGCAGTTCCTCGCGCAGCGCGATGAGCCGTTCCAACGACCCGGCGCCCGGGGTGGCGTTGATGACGATCCGCGCTGTCCGGGCGGCGTCGGCGGCAGAGCCCGGTGAGCGGTCCGCCACGGTCACCTCGTGTCCGGCCCGGGTGAGGGCCGGGGCGAGGCTGCCGCCGACGCGGCCGTTTCCGAGAACTGCGATCCTGGTCATGCTGGTGTGGTCCTTTCGGCGTTTTCGGTTCTTGTGGCAGTCGGTCAGCGGGAGAGCGTGGTGACGGCGTCGGTGTGCACGCCGGGCGCGGCGGCCAGGAAGCTCTCGCTCTCCGGGGTCCAGGGGCAGCCCTCGGCGTCGGAGATCCGCCCGCCGGCCTCGGCGACGAGCAGCGCCCCGGGAAGCAGGTCGGCGCGGGCCCCGGCGAACTGCCAGAAGGCGTCGATCCGGCCGGCCGCCACGTTCAGCAGGTGCAGGGTGGCGGGCACGGATGTGCGTACCACGAGCGCGTCGAAGAGCATCGCGGTGATGGAGGAGCCGATGCGCCGCACGACCGTCTCGTCCTCGTCCGGCCTGGCCTGGCTCGTCGCCACGAGGCTCAGGCCGAGGTCCGTGGTCGGGGACACGTGCAGAGGGCGGCCGTCGAGGTGGGCGCCGGCACCGGCGAGTGCGGTGTAGGTCTCACCCGTCAACGGCAGGTGCACCGCGGTGAGCACCGGCTGGTTGTCGCGCACGAGAGTGGCGGTCACCGCCCAATCCGGCAGGGCGTGCAGGTGGTTGACGTTGCCTTCGGCCGGATCCAGGACCCACCATTCACCGGGAGGCAGGGCCCCGCCCGCGAGTTCGTCCTCCACCAGGCGGGCGTCAGGACGCAGGAGGGCGAGGCGCGGGCGCAGGATGTCGAGGGCCACGTCGTCGTTGGCGGCGAGCGCCCGCATCAGCTCTTCGCGGGTCTCGTAGCGGACCACGTCGCCGAACCTCTCCCGCAGCGCCGAACCCGCATCGCGCACGGCTATCGCGGTCTGCGCGAGCAGGTCGGCGTCGGACGTGGAGTCGACGGTGGCGGCGATCCCGGTGGTCTGAATCGACTCGGGCATGGCGGTGCTCCCATCTGAGCAGGGGGGATGAGGCGGAGGCGGACCAGGCGGAAACCGTCTTTCTCTCGCGCCTGCACCTCGAAGATAGGAGGGCCCATCATTAACTGCAAGTGCATGTAAAGCACGGCTAGGATGACTCTCATGCAATTGGACTTGAACCTGCTCGCCGCGCTCGATGCGCTCCTGGAGGATGGCAGCGTCGCCGGGGCTGCTGCGCGGCTGCACGTCACCGCCCCCGCGATGAGTCGAAGCCTCGGCCGGATCCGGCGCACGACGGGGGATCAGATCCTTGTCCGTACCGGGCGCACGATGACCCCGACGCCGTACGCGATCGCGGTCCGGGAACAGGTTCACGAGCTGCTGCAGCAGGTCCAGGGAGTCCTGGCACCGAGCCGCGAACTCGACCTCACGACGCTCGAGCGCACCTTCACACTCCGCTGGCACGACTCACTCGTCGCCCTCGGCGGCCCCGCGCTTCTCGCGGCCGTACGCGAGCAGGCGCCGGGCGTGCGCCTGCGCTTCGTCGCGGAGTCGAGCTTCGACACCCCCGAGCTGCGGCGCGGCGAGATCGACCTGGAGGCGAACGCGAACCGCCCGACCGCACCCGACCTCCGCGCCGATCGGGTGGCCGAGACCCGGCACGTCATCGTCGTGCGGCGCGGGCACCCGCTCACCCGGGTCAAGGCCGTCACCGCCGCGCGATACGCCGCGGCCGAGCACATCACGGTCTCTCGGCGCGGAAAACTCAGCAACGCCCTCGACGACGCTCTCGCGCGGCTCGGCCTCACCCGACGGGTGGTGGCTGGCGCGCCCACCGACGGGGCCGCGTTCGAGTTCGTGCGCGGCTCCGACCTCCTCGTCACAGCCCCCGAAGCGACGACGCGTTCAGCGGCCACGGCTCTCGGTCTGACCCTGCTCCCCCTGCCGTTCGAACTGCCGCCGGCCGCGGTGTACCTGTCATGGCATCAGCGCTATGACACCGACCCCGCACATGTCTGGCTACGCGATCTGGCACGGACCGCGTTGGCGGCCCCGCCGTGACCCACACCTCCCCTAGGGATCAGTCATCTTCGGCATCGATCATGCGGGGAGCCGCAAGACGCCCTACCGGCGTACCGCCGAGATCAGTCCGCCGGGCCGCTCCTCGCGCTGCGGCGGGGTGCCGACCGGGCGGCCGTAGGCGGCAGCGCACTCGCGCAGGGTGTGGCTGCGGGCCTCCCAGCCGTGCCCCGCCAGCCAGGCGACCGGGTCGTCGGGCATCTCCGAGATCCACATGGCCGCCGCCGATCCCGGCACCGCGTCCGCGCCGAAGCGCTCGATCACGCCCCGCGAGCCCAACGTCAGACCCATCCGACTGCCTGCCGCCGACTGCGCACTGATGTGGGCCAGCAGCAGCTCCACCGCATCCTCGGGCAGATAGATCAGCAGTCCTTCGGCGATCCACGCGGTCGGCTCGGCCGGGTCGTGCCCTGCGGCGGCCAGCGCGCCTGGCCAGTCCTCCCGCAGATCCACCGCGACGGTGATCCGTTCGCAGCGCGCGACGGCCCGTTCCTGGCGCAGTACCGCGGCCTTGAAGTCCAGTGGGGCGGCGGTGTCCACCTCGAACAGCCGGGTGCCCTCGGGCCAGTCCATCCGGAAGGCCCGGCTGTCCATGCCCGCGCCGAGCAGCACGACCTGCCGGACTCCGGACGCGCAGGCCCGCCGCAACAGGTCGTCGAGGAACTTCGTCCTGATGACGATGGAGAACGACACGGCGAGCCGGCGGCGTCGCGCGCCCTCGTCGTCGGGCAGCGGCGGCGAGGCGGGCCACAGGCCGCCGGCGGCAGCGAAGGCCCGTGCCAGTGGGTCGCGGAACAGCGCGTTCTCCCGCTCGGTCTCCAGCGCCCGCACCCTGGCCACCCCCACCGACGTGGCCCACACTCCCGACGGCTGCACCCGCTCCTGCTCATCAGTCACCACGCCACCCTAGAGGGTCGGTTCAAGGTGGCCTGATGAGCGGAGCTGGTCCTCTGACCGGAAGGGAGGCAACGCCTGATCAACTGAAGACCCCCGGCTGCTGGGCCGGTTCAGCCTGTCTGGGCGAGGAGTTCCTCCGACAGGGCCCACAGGCGTCGGCCGTTGTCCGGGTCCACGGCGTAGCGGGCGACGCCGTGCAGGGTGCCGGAGCGGCGGTCGACGATCTCGGTCTCGGCGCAGTCGACGAAGTAGCGGCCGCCGACGCCTTCGAGCAGTGGCGAGGTGGCGAGGAGTGCCGATGTGGCGGCGCCCTGTTCGACGGATTTGATCAGCTCGGCGGGGACGCGGCCGCTCCCCCGGCCGCCGGTGTGCCGTTGCAGGTTCGTGTAGACGGCGCCCGGCATCAGGGCGTTGGCGGTGATGTTGTCGTCGGCCCAGCGGCGGGTCGCTTCCACCGCGAACAGGACGTTGGCGGTCTTGGACTGTCCGTAGGCGAGCCACGGGTCATAGGGGCGGAAGGCGAAGTTGACGTCGTCCCACACGATCGGTGACTGCTGGTGACCGGTGGAACTCACCACTACGACACGGGCGTTGCCGTCGGCGGCCAGCGCGGTGTGCAGGCCGGTGGCGAGGGCGAAGTGGCCCACGTGGTTGGTGGCGAACTGCGACTCCCAGCCCTGCTCGGTGTACTGCTCGGGGCAGGCCATGACACCCGCGTTGTTCACCAGGACGTGCAGCGGGCCCTGCCAGGCGGTGGTGAAGGCCCTGACGGACGCGGGATCGGACAGGTCGAGGTGCAGGGTCCGCACGTCCTGGTTGCCGGTCGATCCGGTGATGTCCTTGGCGACGCGTTCGCCCGCCGCCACGTCCCGTACGGCGAGCGTGACGGTCGCACCGGTCGCCGCCAGGGCGCGGGCCGTCTCCGCCCCGATCCCGGAGGAGGCGCCGGTGACCACCGCACGGCGGCCGGTGAGGTCGATCCCTGACACGACCTCGTCGGCGGTGCTGGAGAAACCGAACGGGGTGGTGATGGCACTCATGAGTGAACTCCTTGCTGTGTGCTCAGGTGTGGCGCGACGGCTCCGCGCGTTCAGGGCGTGAGGATGCCGTCCTGCTCCACCGGAGGGGTGCCGTCGTACCAGTCCAGGGCCTTGCCGAAGCGGATCAACTCGCCGTACAGGGCGGGATCGGCGCCTTCGGTGAAGACCAGGTCGAGCAGGGCCGCGGCGGCCTGGGCCGGTGACTGCGCCTGGCTGTAGTCGCTGAACCAGGGGCGCGAGGTGGCGGTGTCGACCATGCCGGGGCACACGGACGCGATCAGTGTGCCGGCGGCGAGGTCGCGTGCGCGGCGCTCGGCGGCGAGGGCACGGACCGCGGCGACCTGGGCCACCTTCGAGGGCACGTTCAGCCAGACCGGCCAACCCGCCTCCTGCGCGGTCCTGTTGTGGATGGCGCCGCGCCAGGACTCGACGGCGTACTCGACCTGGTCGAGGCTCGCACCGTCGAACAGGTGGCGCAGCCGCGGGTCGAGACGGCCGAGGGTGCCCAGGCTGCTGGCCACGACCAGCAGCCGACCGCCCGGGCGAAGGACAGGGCCGAAGGAGCGCAGGATCGCGTGCGTGGCGGTGTTGGAGACGTCGATGAACTCGTCCGCCCGCTCGGCCTGTGACTCTTCGGGTCGTAGGCGGGTGACGGCGTTGGAGATGACGACGTCGACGCCTCCGTGCCGGGCGCGGAGGTGCTCGGCGAGGCGGGTGATGGCGTCGGTGTCGGTGACGTCCAGAACCCGGCCCTCGACACGGGCGCGGGTAGCGGGCAGCCGGCTGACCTCGCCGGCTGCGTCGGTCACGCGGCGGTGGCTGCGGCCGGTGAGCAGGACCAGGTCGTCCGGGCTCATGCGGGCGGCCAGTCCTTCGACCAGGGCGCGACCGAGTCCTTGGTTGGCGCCCGTGACGAGGGCGATTCGGGATGCGTTCACGCATGCCACGCTAGGAACCCCTCGTCCATGAGTCCAACGAAAGTTCGGCACGGGTAGCATGCGTAAACGTCATGGACTTCTCGGATGTGTCACTCACCGCTCTGCGCGTCTTCCGCGCCGTCGCCGAGCAGGGAACCTTCACCGCGGCCGCCGCGTCGCTGGGTTACACCCAGTCCGCGGTCTCCCGGCAGATCGCCTCGATCGAACGGGCCGCGGGCGCCGAGCTGCTGGAGCGCCGGCGCGACGGCGTACGGCTCACCGCGGCCGGGCGGGTCGTCCTGCGCCGTGCGACGACCGTGGTCGACGAGATCGACGCGACGGCCCGCGAACTGTCCGGCCTGCCCGGTCAGGCGGGCACGGTCCGCCTGGGATGGTTCCCCAGCGCCGGCGCCGTTCTGGTCCCCCGCACCCTGGCCGCACTGCGCCGCACGGACCCGGACCTGCACATCATCGGCCGGGAGGGCAGCACCCCTGCGCTGGTACGCGCCGTGCGGGCCGGCAGCCTGGATCTCGCCCTGCTCGCCTCGGCCCCGCCCTTCCGGCCGCCGGACGCCGAATCGCCCCCGCTCGTGCTGCAGACACTCACCGAACGCGTCCTCTGCCTGGCGGTGCCCACCACCCACCCCCTGGCCCGCGGCGACTACGTCGACGTGGCCGACCTGCGGGGACAGCGCTGGATCGCCGGTTCCTCCTCCGGAGAGGACAAGCTCATGGGCGTGTGGCCGGGCCTGGACGAGCGGCCCGAGATCGCCCACACAGCTCGCGACTGGCTCGCCAAGCTCCACCTGGTCGCCGCCGGCTGCGGACTGACCACGGTGCCCGCCGTACTCGCATCCGCCGCGCCACCCGGCGTCCGCGTCCTGCCCGTCCGCGGCGGCCCCCAGGAACAACGGCGCCTGCTCCTGGCCCGCCTCCCCAACCCGCCGACCACCCCGAGCGTGCGCGTGGCAGCCGCCCTCCGCGCGACCGCCCTCGCCGCAGACACGCCCCTTCCGGACACACCTCCCTCGTGACGAGGAAGCGAGCACGTACGGCGGCGCCCGCACAGATGCTCAACGGCCGCTTCCCGCACGGGCGGAGGGCGGCCCGCGAGTGATGCGTACGGCCTCTCCGCGCCGCCGACGAGGATCGACAGTCAGTCCCCCGCCGTCTCGATCAGTTCGAGGAGATTGCCTTCCGGGTCGGCGATGTACGCGTACCGCATGCCTTCGGACACGCCGGGCGCAGGGGGCGACACCGGGGCCGCGCCGCACTCGACGGTCAGGCGCGCGAACGCGGCGTCGAGATCCCCGACCTGAAGAGCGAGGTGGGTGAAGGTCTGCGCGGCGGTGGCGGCGAACGGATCGGCGGGCGAGACGGGGCTCGAGCCGGGACGTTCGACGAACTCCACCCGCAGGCCCGCCGTATCGCTCAGAACGACGGTACGCACGCCCGCCTCGGGCATCTCCAGGCGCTCCGCGACATGGGTCAGCGCGAAGGCGTCGCCGTACCAAGCCTCCTGAGCGGTCAGGTCGCCGACCGACAGGCTGATGTGGTGGAAACGGACAGGGGTCAGGGCTCCCATGGTTAATACCTTTCACCTGGTAAGTGGTGTTAACCTTAGCTCCATGAGCCCTCCCGTCAAGCGGCGTCCCACCGGCCACCACCACGGGGACCTGCGCAACGCCCTGTTGCTGGCAGCCCTTGAGCTGGTCGGCGAACGAGGCCCGCACGGCTTCACCCTCGCCGAGGCCAGCCGCCGGGCCGGAGTGAGCGTCGCGGCGCCGTACAAGCACTTCACCGACCGGGAGACGCTGTTGGCCGAGCTCGCCACGCAGGGCTACCGCGAGCAGCGGGACCGGTTCGCCGTGGCCGTGGCTGCCGACGAGGACCCGGTGGAACAACTCGCGTCCTTCGCGTCCGCCTACGTCCGTTTCGCCGCGGAGAAACCGGCCCTGTTCGACATCACCTTCAACGCGGGCCTCGACAAGTCCCGGTTCCCGGATCTGGCCGCGGCCGGAGACGAGGTGGCCCGCCTCCTGCTGCCGGTGGCCGGCCGGCTGGCCCCGGACCAGGAGGCCGCGTTCGACCTGCTGCTCCGCGTGGCCGCCGCCGCTCACGGCCTTGCCGTATTCCTACGCCAGGGCCTGTTCGGAGTGGGCAGCGGAGCCCTCGCCGACACGGAGGAGAAGGCCGCCCGCACGGCTCGGGACATCGCACGGCAGCACAACGCCTGATCGACTAGTCGTTCACGAACTGGTCATTTGCCGACACCGTGGGCGAGAAGGCTCTCCGCGGTGTCCTCGATGGTGTCCTCGATGGGACGGGGCCGCCATCCGAGGAGCCGTTCGGCCTTGGCGCTCGTGGCGTCGAGATCCCGGCCGAGCTGATGCCTCAGCAGGCGCAGTTCCGGGTTCGCGACGCCCAGCGCGCGTGCGAGCCACACGGGCAGTTCACGGGTCGGGGCCTGCGCGGCGCGTTCACCCAGGCGGTCCCGCAGGATGCGCGCGATCTCGACAACACGCAGGCTGTGCCCGGCGATCGCGAGGAAGCGTTCGCCGGCGGCTGCCGGATCGGCCATCGCACGCAGGTGCAGATCCGCAACGTCCCGGACATCGACGAAGCCCATGCCGAAGGGAGGGCACGCGGGCACCCGCCCTTGGAGCATGCGGCGCACGAGACGCAAGGAGGGCGGGTCGTCGGGGCCGAGCAGTGGCCCGAGGACTCCTACGGGATGAATCGCCGTCAGTTCCAGAGTGCCGCCCTCTTCTTTGATGAACTGCCAGGCGGCGCGCTCGGCGAGCGTCTTGGACCGCTGATAGGGCGGGATGTCGGCGTCGACGTCGGTCCAGTCCTCCTCGGTGAACGGCGTCGAGCGCGGCGGATGCCCTATTCCCACGGCGCCGAAGGCGCTCGTCAGGACGACCCGACGCACGCCGGCGTCCCGGGCGGCGCGCAGCACCCGCAGGACGCCCTCCCGTGCCGGGACCACCAACTCGTCGTCATCGGTCGGGGTGAGGCGCAGCGTCGGCGAGGCGACGTGAAGAACGTGGTCGCAGCCGGCGACGGCGTCCTCCCAGCCGTCGGGATGTTCGAGGTCGGCGCGTACGACCGCGAGACGGTCGTCGTCGAACGTCGTCGCCGCGTGGAGCCAGGAGCGCAGTTCCGGCTCACGCTGTGGGTTGCGGACAGTGGTGCGGACGGTGTGCCCGGCGTCGAGCAGGGCCCGCACACACCAGCTCCCGATGAATCCTGTTCCTCCGGTGACCAGTACGCGTGTCATGTGTGTCTCCTCAGCTCGCGAGTCGTGTGTCGAGAGACGTCAGCGGGTGCTTGGCATCACGCCGTCGGGCAGCGGCCACACTGCTTCCGAGGAGGGCGTGGCCGATCATGATGGGGTAGATCACGGCGCGCTCGAACATGCCCACGTTCCACATCCAGCCGGTGAACACGTCCGCCATGAAGAGGGGAAACGCGACCAGCCCGGCGGTGCCGAGCGCGACACTCGCGAGGGACCGGCCCCTGCTGAGACCGATGCGGGTTCCGCCGGATCCGACGACGATCGCCATGAGATTTCCGGCGAGCATGACGCCCTGCGCGCCGAGGGTGTGAAACGCGATCAGGCCGTTGTCGACGTTCGCGAGGGAGCCCTGGAAGATGCCGACGAGCGAGACCCCGGTGCCGGCGAGGACGGCGAGCGTCACGACGAGGGTGGGGCGCACGCCCTGGCGCGGGTCGAACACGAGGAAGGCACCGACGACCAGGAGGATGCCGTAGATCACCCAACCGGTGTCCATGACGGCGCCGAGCGGGGAGTTGGCGACCTGGCCGAACGCGGTCTGCGGCGGGCCGGTCAGGCCGAGGTGGCTGACCCAGTTGTACAGGGGCGAGTACGGCGGGTCCTGCCATGCGGCGGCGGTGACGAACTCGGCGGTCCAGGACACGAGCGGGCCGAGGAGGATGAGGAGGGCTCCGGCGCGGGCAGCCGCGCCGGAGCGGACGATGGGGTTCATGCCAGAGCCATGCCGGGGACGCGCTGCCGGATGGCCTCCATCTCGGCCTCGTCGGAAACACCCTGCCAGTCGTATCGGGGGGTGTACGGCGACTCCAGGGCACGCAGCTCGTCAGCAGCGAGCTCGATGTCGAGGGAGGCCACGGCTTCGTCGATCTGCCGGATCGAGCCGGCGCCGACCAGCGGTGCGGTGACGACCGGCTGACGGCGCAGCCAGGCGAGCGCTATCTGCGCGCGGCTCGCGCCGTGGGCGTCCGCGACCTGGCCGACCGCGTCGATGATCGCGTGGTTGGACCCCTCTTCCGCGGGCGAGTACAGCAGGTCCGCATAGGCTCCGTCGGTCTCGGAGCGCGCCGTCGAGCGGGCGTCGTCCCAGCCCCGGGCGAGGCGGCCGCGGGCCAGCGGCGACCAGATGATCGTGCCGACGCCCTCGTCCAGGCACAGCGGGATCATCTCCCGCTCCTCCTCACGGGCGAGCAGGTTGTAGTGGTTCTGCATGGACACGAACCGTGCCCAGCCGTTCTGCTTCTGCAGGTTGAGCGCCTTCGCGAACTCCCAGGCGTGCATGGACGAGGCGCCGAGATAGCGGACCTTGCCTGCCTTCACGAGGTCGCTGAGCGCCTCCAGCGTCTCCTCCCACGGAGTGGCGTGGTCGTTGCGGTGGATCTGATAGAGATCGATGTAGTCGGTGCCCAGGCGGCGCAGCGAATGGTCGACCTCGGTCATGACCGCCTTGCGCGACAGTCCCCGTCCGTTCGGTCCCAGCCGCATCGGGTGGCGGAGCTTCGTGGCGATCACCACGGCGTCCCGGTCGGCGAAGTCCTTGAGTGCGCGGCCGAGGATCTCCTCGCTGGAGCCGTTCGAGTACATGTTGGCGGTGTCGAAGAAGTTGATGCCCGCGTCCAGGGCGTGCTTGATCAGCGGGCGCGCCTCCCGCTCGCCCCTCGACCAGACGGGGTGGCCCCGGTCGGGCTCGCCGTAGGTCATCGCGCCGATGGCGATCGGGGACACGTCGAGGCCGGTCGTGCCGAGCTTGATGTATTGCATGACGCTCCTTAGAGTATGCGGAGAGCTCTCCACATAACGTAGTGGAGAACTCTCCACTTAGCAAGGTGAGGTCCCGTGGTCCGTTCAGACGCCCTTGAGAACAGAGCGCGCATCCTCGCTGCCGCCCGCGAAGCGCTCACAGCGGACGGCAACACGTCGATGAACCAGATCGCCCAGCGCGCAGGGGTCGGCGCCGGCACGCTGTACCGCAACTTCCCCACGCGCGAAGCGCTGGTCCTGGCCGTCTACCAGGACGAGGTCACCCGCATCGTCGGCACCGCGCCGGAGCTGCTGGCGAAGATGCCGCCCCTGGAAGCGCTTCGCCACTGGACGACCGACCTCGTCGAGGCCATGCGCAGAAAGCACGGCCTGGGGGACGCCCTCAGCCCGGGTGCGCACCAGGCGATCAGCGAGCAGAGCTACGGCCCCGTCGTCGCCGCCATCACCGAACTCCTCGACGCCGGCAAGAAGGACGGAAGCATCCGCGTGGACGCCGACCCCAGTGACTTCCTCCAACTCACCGGCGCACTCTGGCGCGCCGCGTCCACCCCGCAGGACCGCGCGCCCCACATGCTCGCGCTCATCCTCGACGGCCTCCGCACGCACCGGTAGACGCCGAGCAGCGCAAATTGGCCACGGCAATCTGCAACTCCTGGTCCCCGATACGCTGTTGGTTGGGGATCGGGGCTTCGGGGGTTCGGTTTCGGGGGATCGGGGGTCAGTGGTGACAGGTGGTCATCAAGACGTCCGTACGGTCGAGGTGCCACCGCGCTTGGGAGCGATCGCCGATCTGACGCCGGTGCGTGACCAGGAGCGGCCCACGTGGCTGGCGCTGGGCGAGGACGGGACGATCAGCCGCTGGGACGTGACAACCGGCGATCACGAGGCAGTCGGGACCACAACCGTTGCGGCAGAACCCGACCACGAACCATGGAACGACCGCGAGCTTCGCACACGCCTGCACGCCTCCCACGACGGCAGGTTCGCCGCGGTGGTCCACGACTACGGACGGTTCGGGGAGGTGGTCGACCTGCGGACCGACGAGGTCACGCTGGCCTTGGAGAACGACGGTTACCACTCAGAGACCGTGCCGTTCTCGCTGGCGTTCGGACAGAGCCTCGGGCGCCGCGTCGTGATCCACCGCACGGACTGGAACCGACTGGATGTGTCGGACGCGGAAACGGGAGCGCTGCTGACCGATCGGTCGTTCCCCGCGCCCGCCGAGGCAGACGGCTTGCCGGAGCACCACCTCGACTACTTCCACGGCGCCCTGTACGTGAGTCCTGACGGCCAGCGAGTCCTGGACGACGGCTGGATATGGCATCCGATCGGCGTCCCCTCGGTGTGGGATCTCGGCCAATGGATCGAGGGCAACGTGTGGGAGTCCGAGGACGGTCCGAGCCGGGTCGATCTGTGCGGCCGGGCGGACTACTGGGACCACGCCATGACCTGGATCGACTCCGTCCGGGTCGCCATCGGGGGAATCGGCGATGTCGACCGTGCCATGCGGCCCGGGGCACGGATCTTCGATACGAGTCGACCCAGCGAGAGCGGAGCGGCCGTAGAGCTCCTTGCGTTCGAGGGCCCGACCGGGCGCTTCTTCAGTGATGGCACCCGCCTGTTCAGTTCCGGTGACACCGGTCTGTCGACATGGGACCCGACCGAGGGGAAGCTCTTGGGCACCGTTCCCGGCTTCTCCCCCACGCATCACCACCCGAGCGCCCGGCAGTTCTTGCAGCTCGCTGACGGCGTGGTCCGTCTGTGGACTGCGTGACGGACTGTCCCGAAACATGCATGAACATCCATAAGGCAAGGAAAACCAACAAAGAGCGATTTATTTTTAAATGCCCGGTATGAGACCCGCAGGTCCGGCAACCCGCACGGCATGGTACGGACATTGAAACGGCATGGAAGGCACGGCGGGCACAGCGTGGCCGACCGCGAGGTCGAGGCTGGTCGGGGGACGGGTGCCGGACCGGATGAGCAGGTGGAGCGGCAGTCACCGGACACCCCGACTGACCTGCCCAAAAGCTCCTGGGGGATGGTACTGAAGGGCACGCTGAAGGAGTTCAAGAGAGATGAGCTGACCGATCGGGCCGCAGCGCTGACCTACTACGGAATCCTGGCGCTGTTCCCGGCCCTGCTGGCGCTGATCTCGCTGCTCGGGATCGCCGGCCATTCGGCGACGCAGAAGGTGCTGGACAACATCCAGAAACTCGCCCCGGGCGCGGCGCGCGACGTGCTCACCAGCGCGGTGAAGCAGATGCAGGGCAACGCCGGGATCGGCTCGGTCATGGCGATCGTAGGCCTGGTTCTCGCGGTGTGGTCGGCCTCCGGCTATGTCGCCGCGTTCATCCGCAGCGCCAACGCGGTCTACGACGTCCCCGAGGGCCGCCCGGTGTGGAAGGTGCTGCCGGTCCGGGTCGGTGTGACCGTGGTGCTCCTGGTCCTGGCCGTGATCAGCGCGCTGATCGTCGTCTTCACCGGCAGCCTGGCACGACAGGTCGGTACCACGCTGGGCGTCGGGGACACGTTCCTGACGGTGTGGTCGATCGCCAAGTGGCCGGTGCTCGTGCTCCTGGTCACCACCATGATCGCGATTCTTTACTGGGCGACACCGAACGCGAAGGTCCGCGGCTTCCGCTGGATCACACCGGGCAGTTTGCTGGCTCTGGTGATCTGGATGATCGTCTCCGCCGGCTTCGCGCTGTACGTGGCGAACTTCGCCTCGTACAACAAGACCTACGGCACGTTCGCCGGCGTGATCATCTTCCTGGTGTGGCTGTGGATCACGAACCTGGCGATCCTGCTCGGCCTGGAGTTCGACGCCGAGATGCACCGCCAGCGCGTCGTAGCGGGCGGCCATCCGGCCGAACAGGAGCCGTATGTCCAGCCGCGCGACACCCGCAAGTGGGACGAGGAGGACCGCCAACGCCTTGAGTCATGAGCGGTCGAGATCACGGCCGCGGCCTCGTCGGGCCCCGCCCGACGCCTCCACAGCGACCTCGCACGTCACAGGATCTACCGGACGCCGACGAAGGACAGGTGAGAGCACCCATGACAGCTGAAGGCTCCCAGCGCACCGGCGGCGCAGCGCAGGAACCGGTCGGCGACCTGGTCCAGCGCGCCTCCCAGCAGTTGTCGCAGCTGGTCCGCGAGGAAATGCGCCTGGCACAGGCCGAGATGACCCAGAAGGGCAAGCGGTTCGGCAAGGGCGGCGGCCTGTTCGGCGGCGCCGGCCTGATGGGTGTCCTCACCCTGCAGGCACTGGTGGCGACCGGGATCGCCGCGCTCTCGCTCGTCCTGGACGTATGGGCGGCGGCGCTGATCGTCACCGCCGCCCTGGCCGTCGTCACCGCGCTGATGGCGCTGGTGGGCAAGCAGCAGATCAGCAAGGCATCCCCGCCGGCGCCCGAACAGACCATGGACAGCGTCAAGGCCGATGTGGCCGAGATCAAGGAGAAGGCACAGCGATGACCCCGGACAAGCCGCACAGCGGCGATGAGGCAGCACCCTCCCCGGAGGAACTGCGGGAACAGGTGGAGTCGACCCGCCAGGAGCTCGGCGAGACCGTCGAGGCGCTCGCGGCCAGGACCGACGTGAAGACGCGGGCCCACGAGAAGACGACCGCCGTCAAACAGCAGGTCGCGCAGAAGACGACACAGGTCAGGACCCAGCTGCGGGACAAGGCGTCGCACGCGGCACACATGGTGCAGGACAAGACGCCGGAGCCGGTGCGGGCGAAAGCCGCCGCCGCTTCCGGGCAGGTCCGCGAGAAGGCAGTACATGCCGGTCAGCTGGCCCGGGAGAAGGCTCCGGAGCCGGTACGCGAGAAGGCCGGCCAGGGCATGCAGGCGGCACGGGCCAACCGCGTCCCGCTGCTCGCCGCGGCCGGCGCGCTCGTCGCGGTGCTGTCCATACGCCGGCTCAGGCGGCACCGATGAAAGCGTCCGAACTCGCCTACAAGCCGGTCGGCATGGCCATGGGCGCCGTCAGCGGCGTGGTGGCCGGCTCGGTGTTCAAACAGGTCTGGAAGAAACTCGGACATGACGAGGACGCCCCCGACGCCACCGACGAGCAGCGCACCTGGCGCGAGGTCCTGACCGCAGCCGTCCTGCAGGGAGCGATCTTCGCCGGGGTCAAGGCCGCCGTGGACCGAGGCGGCGCCACCGCCACCCGCCGGCTGACCGGAACGTGGCCCGGCTGACCGATGAGTTTTCGGTGATCGTGGCGTCTGTCCTTCGACGAAGGGAGCGCACCATGCGCAAGATCATCGTTTGTACGTTCCTGACACTGGACGGTGTCATGCAGGCGCCGGGCGGTCCCGACGAGGACGCCGAGAGCGGATTCGAGCAGGGCGGCTGGCAGAAGCCGGTGACCGACGACGAGGTCGGCGCGGCCATCGCCGACTGGTACGAGCGCTCCGACGCGATGCTGCTCGGCCGCAAGACGTACGACATCTTCGCTTCGTACTGGCCGACCGCCGATCCCGACAACCCGTTCACCGCTCGGATGAACAGCATGCACAAGTACGTGGCGTCCCGGACCCTGACGTCCGTCGAGTGGCAGAACTCCACCCTGCTGGAGGGCGACGTCGTCGATGCCGTACGCGCGCTGAAAACGACCGACGGAGGCGACATCAACGTCGTCGGCAGCGGCGACCTCGCCCAGACCCTCATGCGGCACGGCCTCGTCGACGAATACCGGCTGACCATCCATCCGGTGATCATCGGCACCGGCAAGCGGCTGTTCGCCGACGGCGCGATCCCCACCGCGCTGGAGCCGGTCAGCGTCTCGACGACCAAAAACGGCACCGTCGTCGGCGTCTACCGGCCGAACGGCAAGCCCGGGTACGACAGTTACTAGCCCGGCTGTTTGCTCGGTTTCTGGAACCCGTGTGCGGCAGGATGTGGTGGTCAGGCAGGAGCCACGACGGAAGGGGCGCCTATGTCGTCCGGGTACGGCTTTCGCCCCTGGGCTCTCGGCGTGCGGTTCGTGTTGGAACTGGCGGCCCTGACGTCCTTCGGCTTCTGGGCATGGGTCACCGCGCCCGCATCCCTGCAGTACGTCTCCGTGATCGCCGCGCCCGTGGTGGTGGCGGTGCTCTGGGGGGCGTTCGCCACTCCGGATGATGCATCCCGGTCCGGGAAAACGGTGATCGCGACCCCTGGCCCGCTGCGGTTCCTGCTGGAGTTGGCCGTGTTCTTCGGTGGTGCGGCGGCCTTGTACGCGGCGGGAGCCCACGCTTCCGCCGTACTGCTCGGCGCCGCGCTGGTCGTGTACCACCTGCTGTCCTGGGACCGGGTCCTGTGGCTGCTCAGGCATTGAGCAGCCACACCGCAGCCATCCGACCTCTAATCCAACTCTCTTCCACGCGCACCCCATTGACACCCCTCAACACCTCCTCAATCATCAAGACATCCGATGATTGAGGAGCCGTCATGAGTACGTATCCAAGACGTCAGGTCCTCGGCGTCACGGCGGGTGTCACTGCCTCGGCCGCGCTCTCCCTCATCCCCGCGACCGACGCCCAGGCTGCCCAGGCTGCCCAGGAAGTCGAACAGCACCCGGGGACATGGGCGGCCGTGCCCGCTCCGGTTTCCATCCCGCTCGACAGCCTGTATGACAACGACGGCATCGACACCGCCTCCGCGCGAGGCGGCGACTTCGACGGCTCCGGCTACACGTTCCCCGGCGAGGAGCTCCCGGCCGGCCGGGTGGAGGTGGACGGCGTTCCCTTCGTCTTTCCGTCCTCGGCCGAGGACGCGAAGAACAATCTCGTCGCGCTCGGGCAGCGCATCGACCTGCCCAAGGGGCGCTACATGGCGGCCCACTTCCTCACCTCGGGGAGTTACGGCAACGCCTCGGGCAAGGCGACCGTGCACTACGCGGACGGCTCGACCACGACGGCCGGCCTCACCGGAGCCGACTGGTACGCGGCGGGCGGTTCGCTGTCGGCGTCGTATCGCTACGGTCCTGACGGCGCGAAGGACGAACACAGCGTCGGCATCGGCACCTCGGAGGTGTGGATCGATCCGCAGCGCGAGGCCATCGCCATCAACTTGCCGGTCACCGCCGCGCCCGAGCCGAACCAGACCTCGCTGCACGTGTTCGCACTCTCCCTCCAGCCGGTCGCCCAGGGTCGCGCGCTGGTCCTGCGCGACGTCCACTCCACGAACTCGCTCCTGGCGTCCACCGGCGCCCAGAGCGTCGAGGCCACCGTCGTCAACGCGGGCACCGCAGCCGTGTTGGCCGGCGACGACGTGTCGGTTCGGGTCGCGGTGCCGGGCGCCCGGACCGTGGAGCCCGCCGTCGTCCGCCGCCTCGACCCCGGCGAGCAGGCTCGCGTCCGTATCGGCATCCGCAACCGCGCGGGGACGGCACCTGGCACGTCCCAGGACGGCGTGGTGACGGTCACCGGCCGTGGCGCCACGGCCGCCACGCGGCGCAGCCGGCTGTCCCTCGGCGTCGCCGACTACCAGCCGACCGAGACCTCCCTCTCCGGTCACCAGGCGCCGTACTGGTTCCACAGCGCCAAGTTCGGCATCTTCATCCACTGGGGCGTGTACTCGGTGCCCGCCTGGGCGCCGGTCGGCACGCAGTACGCCGAGTGGTACTGGGACCAGATGCAGGACCCCAACAACCCCACCTACGCCCACCACCGGGACACCTACGGCGAAAACTTCGCCTACGACGACTTCATCCCGCACTTCACGGCGGAGAAGTTCGACCCACGCGCCTGGGTCGAACTGTTCCGGGACGCCGGTGCCCAGTACCACGTGCTGACCTCCAAGCACCACGAGGGATTCGCCCTGTGGGACACCAAGGTCTCCGACCGCAACGCCGTGAAGATGGGCCCGAAGCGGGACCTGGTCAAGGAGCTGTTCGAGGCGTCCCGGCACTACACGCCCGAGCTCCACCGCGGCCTCTACTTCTCGATGCCCGAGTGGTTCAACCCGGACCAGCCCTGGATGGGCCACGCCCCGCGCAACCCGTACACCCTCGATCCCGTGCCCTACACCGGATACAGCGCGGGCAAGGACTTCGTGAGGGACTATCAGGCCCCGCAGATGCTGGAGCTGATCCACGGTTACGACCCGGAGCTCATCTGGTGCGACATCGGCGGCGCCAACGACAGCGTGCACGTGCTCGCCGAGTACTTCAACCACGCCAAGAACCGGGCCCGTCCCATCGACGTCACCGTCAACAACCGCTCGGGCATCGCCTTCCACGACTTCACGACACCCGAGTACACGACGTACGACAACACCGTGATCGCTAAATGGGAGTCCAGCCGCGGCCTTGACCCCTTCAGCTATGGCTACAACCAGGCCACGCCCGACGGCTCCTACATGACGACGGAACAGGTCGTGCACAGCCTGGTGGACATCGTCTCCAAGAACGGCAACTTCCTGCTGGACATCGGCCCCCGCGCCGACGGCACCATCCCGGAGATCATGCAGACGCGGCTGCGGGAGACGGGCCGGTGGTTGCGGACGAACGGCGAAGCCGTCTACGACACGACGTACTGGTCGAAGACGGCGGAACTGGGCGAGGACCTCCGCTTCACCGTCCGCCCGAACCAGGCCTTCTACATCCACTCCCTGGCCCAGCCGGGCTCACGGCTCACCGTCGAGGCGCCGGTACCGATCCGCGGCGGGGACACGGTGACGATGCTGGGCCACGACCGGCCGCTGAGCTGGAGCGTTCGCAACGGAGCGCTGGCGATCGACGTTCCCGCGGCAGCCCGCAAGGCAGGACAGCACGTGTGGGTCTTCAAGGTGAAGTGGAGCTCCTGACCGACGGCACCGAACCGACAGCCGTTTCTGCCCATCATGTGGTGTTCGATCCGGGCTCCGCACTGCCCGCGGAGCTGCGGGAGGACGTGACCGCCCGCGGCTCGCTCAGCGTCTTCCGGATGATGACGCACTCTCCAGCGCCCGGGTCCGGGACGGGTCAGGGTGTGATGGGGGATCACTTGGGGGCGGACCCCGATGCCCGAGGGCGGGACCGCTGACAGGGTGGCGGGCATGACCTCAACGCGCATGTCACGCAGGTCCTTTGTGAACGTCGCCGTGTCGGGGGCGGCCGCGCTGGCCGCCACCGCCGTACTGCCCGTGCAGCGGGCGACCGCGTTGTCCGCGCCGCTCCCGCCACTGGACCCCACCGCCCTGCGGGCGGCCATCGACGATCTGGAGCACCCGCCGTCGACCGCGGCCCAGCTGCGTGTCGGCGGCACGTCCGGCTCCTGGCGCGGCACTTCGGGGCCGGCCGACATCAGAACGCAGCGTCCTGTGAGGGGGGACGACAGGGTCCGGATCGGAAGCGTCACCAAGGTCTTCGTCGCCACGGTGGTGCTTCAACTGGTGGCGGAGCGGCGGATCAGCCTGGGTGCGCCGGTGGGGCGCGTCCTGCCGGGGCTGCTGCCGGACCGGTTCGCGGCTGTCACCTTGGCGCACCTGTTGAACCACACCAGCGGGTTGCCCGACCACGTGGGCATCCCGGACCCGCGCACCGCGGAGGAGGTGTTCCGCCACCGCTTCGACCACTGGACGCCTCAGGAGTGGGTGGCGACGGCGACCCACGGACCGCTGAAGTTCGCCCCCGGCACCCGGCAGGAGTACCGCGGCATCAACTACGCACTGGCCGCACTGATCATCGAAAGGGTGACGGGCCGCTCGTACCCGGAGGCCGTCGCGGCCCGCATCCTGCGTCCGCTGGGCCTGGCGCGCACCGCCGTGCCGGGCGACGACCCGCACATCCACGGCCGGCACGTGCACGGCTACCTGACGATGGCCGACGGCAGCCTGCGGGACATCACCACGTACGACCAGTCGTCCAGCAGGGGCGAGGGCGACATGATCTCCACCGCGAGCGATCTCGAGCACCTGCTGGCCGCGCTGTTCTCCGGCGCGTTGCTCCCGCCCGAGCTGCTGGAGCTGATGTTCACCCTGCCGCCCGACGACGTGCGGATGCTGGACGGCTCTCCGGCGCGCTACAGCACCGGACTGCAGCAGGCCACCGTCAACGGCGTCACCTTCTGGGGCAAGACCGGGGAGACGTACGGCTACAAGAACGCCGCGTTCTCCACTCGTGACCAGCAACGCCGCTTCGTACTCGCGTACCACCCGACGACCGCCCGCGACGGCGCGGAGAGCGAGATGATCGCCCGGGTCGCGGATCTGCTCACCCGCAACCCGGCACCAGCCGCTCAACGATCGGAATCACGACCAACAGGCTACCGGCCCACATGAGATGACGTCTTACGAGCGGCGGTCGCCGCGCAGTCCGTCGGGGTCTGGTCGTAGCGCTTGCGGAAGGCGCGGGCGAAGTGGGCGCTGTCGGCGAACTGCCAGCGGGCGGCGATCTCCGTGATGGTCATGTGCCGGTGCGGGGCGATGAGCGCACGGCGCGCCTCGTCGAGGCGGCGCTCCCGGATGTAGGCACTCAGTGACTGGCCTTCATGGGTGAAAGCGCGTTGGAGGGTGCGGGCAGAGACGTTCAGCTTCCGCGCGAGTGCCGCGGCGGAGAGGCTGGGATCGGTGAGCCGCTGGTCGGCCAAGTCTCGAGCGGCCTGGGCCAGTGCCGGCGACAGCAGCGGTTCCACGTCGTCGAGGCCGCCTGTGACGGCGGCCCGGGCCAACTCGGCCAGGGTGTCGCGGGCAGCGTCGACTCCGGCCGGCCTGAGGTCGTCCAGCACGCGGCTTACCGTGGTGGCGTGCGCGGTCAGCACCCGTACCTCCGCGGTGTCGGCCGGACCGGGGGCCGGCGCGCCCCGTCTGCGTGGAATCTCGGCGGTGGGCAGGACGAGCACCTGGGCGGT